>CAVUEK010000025.1:0-178961 GCA_963740495.1 uncultured delta proteobacterium | reverse complement strand
ACCGTCTCCCTCGAGGAGCGGAACGCGAACCACGACCGCCGTGCCCACGGGCGTCACGCGTTGAACCGTCGAGACGAGCGTCCATCGAACCCCGACATCGAGGCGGCGCGAGACGACGAGCCACGGCGTGAGCGGGAGCTGCTCGGCCTCTTCGGTCGAGCGGACGGTGCGCCGGAGCTGGATTCAACTCGGCGACGCGCCCGTCCGCGCGCACCCCCTCGACCTCCCATCCGCTCCCGTCGATGACTATTCATCGCGGCGGATTGCCGAACGCCAGCGTGAGCGCGTCGCGCCCCGGATTGGCCCGTCCATTCGAACGCGGTGCACGCCCGGCTCGAGCCGAAGGAACACGAAGCCGTCGTCGAGCCTGAGCAACGCGCTCTCCGCGTGCCCGTCGACCGTCACGGTGTCGGGCACCCACGCATCTGCCGGCCCGGGCACCCGGTAGGCGGCGCGCGCCCCGGCGTGGACGACCGCGTCGAGGATCACGCGCTCGCCGTCGACGTGCACGGTGAGCTTCTCCGGGTACGACGCAGCTCGGCGCGCACTCGGGCGGACGAACGAGGCGCTCGCGGAGCTGGTCGAGCGTTTGGTCGTCGGGAAAGCTCTGCGCGCGCGCGACCGCGGGCACGCCGAAGAGCGCGGCGGCCGAGAGCAGGACGGCGGCTCCGGCGCTCGCGGCGGCGGGCGGCGGCGTCGGCGCTCCGGGCGGCGGCGAGCCCGCATCCGCGGTCGCGGCGTCACGACGCGCGCCGCGCCCACATCACGACGACGGTAGCGAGCGTGCCGAGCAGCAGCACGCGAAGCACCGAGAGAAGCCGCGTCATCCACGGCGTCAGCAAGAAGAGCCGGATCTCTGGTGCTCCTTCGCGACCGGGCCCGTCCACTCGAGCGACCACTGGCGGAAGCTCCAATCCGGCACGCCTGGGGCCCGTCGCATTGACGTTGTTCGGGTCGTACCAACCGCTCCGCCCCGTCGACGCGACCGAGCCTGCCCCGTCGCCCGTACGCGCCCTGATCCCTCCATTTCTCGCGAGCCAATCCGGCGACGCCGGCTCGTCGGTCTCCGGCGCCTCCTCGAGAGCCTCGTCCTCGAAGTGGCCGTCCACGCCCCCCTCGCCCCCTTGCGGCGACGGGTGAGCCTCCACCGGCATCGCGCTCCGGCTCGGGCGCGAGGATGCTCACCGACTCGGCGTCGTAGGCCTCGGCGGTCGGGGCACCCGTCTGCGGATAGAGCGCGAGACGGAGCTGCTCGGCCCGAGAACGGAACGGCCGACGATTGCGACGACCGCGAGCGCGACCCCAGAACGCGATGCGCAGCCCTCTGCCGAGCCATCCCTTTCGGAGCGCTGCGCCGAGCGCCGCGACCACGACCAGGAAGACCCACGACCAGAGCGGCGCGCCCGCCTCGTGGTCACGCACAGCGCGAGCATCGCGACCGCGACGGCGCCCCAGCGCCAGCCGAGCCCATCTTGCCGATGGCGAGCGAGAGCAGCACGACGAAGAAGAGCCCCCAGAGGTTCCACTTCTCGACCCACGTCCCAGGCGCCTCGTCGACGCCAGCGACCGCGAAGAGGTCGTAGCCCCGGCGGAATCCGCAGCGTCGCCGAGAGGTGCTGAACGTCCTCGTACCAAGCGACGGCCGGGAGCGTCGCGACGGCGTGCGGGAGCCGCCATTCCGCATGGAGATCGACGGTCTTCGTCCGGGCTCGACGCCCGATGCGCCGTCGAGCGTCGTCACGAGCTGATCGCGACCGCCGACGACGGCGTGCCCGAGATCGCCCTCGCGGAGGTCGAGCCGATAGCCAGAGCTCATCTGTCCGCTGAGCTGATCGCGGACGGTGTAACCCTCCCCGTCGAGGTCGAGCCAGAGCTCGCGCGTGAGCGACAAGACGTTGGGCGGTGGTTGCGGCTCTCCGCGGCGCGTCGTCGTGAAGCGGAGCGTCCGATCGGGCGCGAGCAGGTACGCGGGGCTGTCGCGCCAGGTCTCGGGCAGGTTCGTGCGCGTCGGGTCGACCGACGGCGCGCCGTCGATCTCGACCTGTCGCAGGCGCTCGTTCGCCACCCAGGTCCACGTCTCGATCGCTGGCCATGGCTCCTCTTGCGCCGGCGGCGACAGGGTGCTCGGCGGCGCGGAGATCATCGCCGTCACCTCGATCGAGAACGTGCCGGCGTGAACCTGTGCCGTCATCGATCCGTCGGGCGACAGCCGCACCGCGAGGTCCGACGTGAGCTCGGTCGGGACCATCCCTTCGAGGAGCACGTTGCCGAGCTCGACCTCGCGCGGCTCTCCCGACACGCGAACGGAAAGGTGCGTCGTCACCTGAAACGGAGCCGCGTCTTGGATCCGACGGAACACTTCGATCTCGAGGTGCCCCTCGGCCGCTTCGCCCGCTGCCGCGCGCGCGAGCCACACCGCGCCCGTGTCCTCGCGGCGCGGCGACCTCACCCGCTCGCCGCGCAGGACGAGCGCGACCCGCGCGATCGTCGACGGCACTTCGAGGATCTCGGGGAGCGCGCGCCACGCGAACGTGCCGCGGATCGCGTGAGCTCCGGGCCCCACGCGGATCGACGGCCCGCCGCCGACATCGGCGATTGGACGAGCCGTCCCGTCGACGGTGACGTCGGTGGGGAAGTGCACGGCGCTTCCGGGCAGCGCGACGCTGCTGTCGCGATCCGCGACGAGCGTCAGCTCGAAGGTGCCTCCGCCGTCGCCGAGCGCGAGCGAGAGCTCGCCCGGCCAGACGCACTGATACGCGGCGCCGACGAGGGTGCAGCCGTACGACGTCTGACCGTCGAGGACCCACGGGACCCAGGGCGCGAGGGGCGCCGGGACGTCCTCGGGGGCGAGGGGCGGCTGGGCGAGCGCGCTCGAGCCGAACGACAGAGCGAGAGCCGCGACGAGCGCGACGCCGCGAGTGAATCGATGAACCATGGCTGCCTCCGTGGACACGGCCGCCCCGACAGACCGCCGTCGCCACCCCCGTCCTTGGTTGGTACGGCCGGGGACGCTCCCACGGCGGGCTCCGAATCGGAAGCCAATCCGAGCCCTGCTCGGGGTTCGGTCCATGCGGGCAGGTGGGCCGCGGACCTCACCGCACCCACAGAGGAAGGAGCCGGGCTCTCGGGCGTAGAAAAACGAAGCCCCGGGAACTTTTCGATGCGTCGTGATGTCAGAATCGAGTCCCACCGGTCCCGGGCCGGCTGCGGACATCGGGAGGGCGCTGGATGGAAATCCGTTTGAATCTCGTACTGTTGGGTGTTCTTGGCCTGACCTGGCTGGCGATGACCCCCGCCGACCCCGTCGCCGCGCTCGACCCCGACAGTGCCGAGACCCGGGAGCTCGCGATGCTGGAAGACCAGTTCGCGCAGCACCCGAGCGACGTCCTTCTCGCCCGCCACCTCGCCAGCCGCTACCTCGAGCTCGACCGCCCGGGCCTCGCCATCGCTGCGCTCCGCGCCGCCGACCCGGCCGTCCTCGAAGACCCGACCGTCGCCCACCGCCTCGCCCAGGCGTACGAGCACACCGGCCGACTCCTCGACGCCGTCGCGACCGCCGAGCTCGCCCTCGCGCGCTGCGGCCGCTACCTCGGCACGGGCGACGCCGCCCCGGTCAGCCCGATGCCGACCTACGTGTGCGACGCGCGCGACTACGCGCTCCTCGACCTCCACCGCAACGCGCTCTCGCACATGGTGCGCTGGGGCGTCTCGGACCCCGACCACGACCCGCGCCGCGTCGTCGCCTACGACATCGCCCAGCGACGCGTCTCGATCGCGAGCGCCCAGTAAGCCTTTCCAATCGGGCCGAACGACCCGACAATTGGGTCGATGCCCTCGCCGACCGAGAGCCGAGCCGACCTCTTTGCGAGCGCGCCGCCGGACGACTTCACGCTGCCGAGGCTGAGGTGGCTCATCCAGCTCCGCTGGGTGGCGGTCCTCGGGATGGGCGTGGCCGGGCTCGTCAGCGCCGCCGGCGCGTTCCCCGGCGTCGCGTGGCCGCTGATCCTCGCCGTCGCGATCGCGGGAGCGCTCTACAACGGCTGGCTCGCGCGCGCGCTCGCTCGACCACGGCGAGCGCCGCGGCGCCGCGCGGCCGTGTTCCAGGCGTACGTCGACATGGCGATGCTCACCATCGTCCTCTGGGCGGCGGGCGGGGTGCGTCGCCGTTCGTCTCGTACTACGTCTTCCACGTCGCGCTCGTCGGGATCCTCGCGGGGCGCGCGCGACGCTGTCCGCCGCGGCCGGCGCCGCGATCTGTCGCGGGCGCGCTGGCGCTCATGGATTCCGTGCCCGCGCTCCAGATCGGCGTGTGGGATCCCGTCGCGCCGTGGGACTTGTCACCGAGCTCGTCGCGTTCGGCACGACGATCGGCGGCTCGCCTACATCGTCACGCACGCCGTCGGCGAGCTGCGAAACCGCGAGCAGGCGCTCGCGCGCGCGCGCGATCGGTCGGGCTCGACCACAACTGCTCTCGACGACGCTCCAGGAGCTCGAAGCGGGCCTCGAGGTCGTCGACGAGGACGGCGCGGTGCTCTGGCGAAACAAGCGCGCCGGAGAGCTCGCGCCGAGCGTGCCATCGGTGAGGTGTGGAGCTGCCCCGCGGCCGACCACGCGTGCGAGAGAGACGTGACCGGTGTGTGCCCGGTGGAGTACGCGCGCGGGCACGGCCTGCCCGGCCGCGCCGGTTCGCCGCGCAGATCGACGGCGTCGAGCGCGTGTACGAGATGATCGTCTTCCCGCTCGAGGCCGACGCATTCCGTCGCAGCGCGCATGATGAATCTCTACGTCGATCGCACCGGGCGCCGTCTCGCGGAGCGGCGCCTGTCTCGCCGAGCGGCTCGCCAGCCTCGGGCGCGTGGCGCAAGGCGTCGCGCACGAGCTCAACACGCCGCTCGCGACGATCCGAACGCTGGCGGCGGACATGCGCGCGGCGCTCCGAGCCCTGCACGGCGGAAGACTCGAAGGAAGAGCGACCGCGACCCGCGAGGCGCGACTCGTTTCGACGAATCGCGGACGAGTCCGCCGCAGCTCATCCAAGACGAGACGCGGCGGCTCGGACGGATCACGCAGGCGCTGCTCGCGGGCGGCGACCTCGTGCGCGCGCAAATCGACGGCGTCGGTGCCGCTCGCCGCGGTGGTCGAGCGTGCACGCGCTCTCGTGTTCGCGGGCGTGCGGCGTGGGCCGGCGGTCGAGGTGGGCGAGGAGTCGACGCGCTCGCGGTCGCCGCCGACCCGGACCGCTTGTGCAAGTGCTCGTGAACCTCCTGCAGAACGCGTACGACGCGGTCCGCGAGAGCGAGAACGCGCACGTCGCGGTCTCTGCGCGCGCGTGGAGGAGACGAGAGGTCGTCCTCACGGTCGAGGACGACGGGCCTGGGCTCGCCACGGACATCGAGCACCGCCTCTTCGAGCCGTTCACGACGACGAAGCCGCCGGGGCAAGGCACCGGGCTCGGGCTCTACACGACGTACATGCTCGTCCGCGCGATGGGCGGCACCGTCACGCTCGAGAATCGCGAAGAAGGTGGGGCGCGCGCGACGGTACGGCTCCCGGCATCGGACGGGATCGCAGGCCTGCGCCGGTCGCGCGGCTGACGCAACGTGGCTCTCTGAATGACGTCCGGAGGCGGCTCGCGGGGTCCGTGCTGAGCATCGACGACGATCGCGCGCTCGCGTTTCGCGTTGCTAAGAAGGCGCTCGGACGCGTCGGCTTCGATGTCAGCGAGGCGTCGAGCGGGGACGAGGCGCTCGTCGAGCTGCGACGCGCCAACCGCCCGACGCGGCGCTGCTCGATCTCAGATGGAGGGCATCGGCGGGCTCGAGGTGCTGCGCCGGCGCGGCAGCTCGGCGACGCGCATCGTCGTGCTCACGGGCCACGGAACGGTGCAGGCCGCGGTGGAAGCGATGCAGCTCGGCGCGTTCTCGTTCCTCGAGAAGCCCGTCGACGCGGACGTCCTCGGTCCGCTGCTTCAGCAAGCGATCGCGGACGTGCGGAGCGACAGCCTGCCCGAGAGCGAGCGCGTGCCGCCGATCGTCGGCGGGAGCGCCGCGATGGAGGAGGTGCGGCAGATCGTCGCGCGCGTCGCGCCGACGGACGAGACGGTCGCGATCTACGGCGAGACGGGTACGGGCAAGGAGGTCGTCGCGCGACACGTTCACCTCGCGAGCTCGCGGCGTGGGATGCCTTTTTTTGCGCTCAACGCCGCGTGCGTGCCCGAGAACCTCTTCGAGAGCGAGCTCTTCGGCCACAAGAAGGGCTCGTTCACGGGCGCGACCGAGGACCGGTTAGGGCTCTTCCGCGAGGCGGAGGGCGGGACACTCTTTCTCGACGAGGTGGCGGAGCTGCCGATCGAGCTCCAGGCGAAGCTCTTGCGAGCGTTCGAAGCGAGGCACATCCGGCCGGTCGGCGAAGCGCGCGAGGTACCGGTCGACGCGCGCATCGTCGCGGCGACGAACCGCGACCTCTGGGCCGAGGTCCAGGCCGGACGCTTCCGAGAGGATCTCGTACTTCCGCCTCCAGGTGTTCCCCATCTTCATCCCGCCGTTGCGCGATCGGCCCGACGACGTTCCCGCGCTCGCGGAGCACCTTCTCGCGCGCATCGACCCGCGCGCGTCACTCACCGACGACGCGTCAAAGGCGCTCCTGGCGCACGCTTGGCCCGGCAACGTGCGCGAGCTTCTGAACGTGCTCCGCCGCGCGGCGCTCTTCGCCGACGCCGACCGGATCGACGGAGAGCTCATGCGAAGGATGATCGCGGCGAGCGTATTTGCTCACGGGAGCGCCGCGATCACGGCTTCTGCGGCGCGCGGAGCTCCGCGCCGGCCCTCTGGCGAAGGGCGCCCTTCGTCCTCGAGCCTCGCAGAGGTCGAGCGCACACACATCGAGCGGGTCCTCCGCGAGATGAGTGGAAACATCACGCGGGCCGCGGCTGCGCTCGGCATCGATTGGCGGACGCTCCAGCGCAAGATGCGGTCGTACGGCATCGCGGGCGAAGGGTGAGACCCGTCGTCTACGCGCTACTGGCAGCCGGGTGCGGTGGCTCGACACCGCCGCCGGCCACGGAGGAAGCGCCGGCCGAGCCCACGCGAGTCACCGTCGCGCTCCGGTTGGTCGAGACGCCGCGCGAGAGCGAGGACGAGATTGCGAGCTCGCGGCTGCTCCTGGTCGATATCGACGAAAAACGCGGGCGGAGGACGACCGACGTCGGAACGTACGCGGGCATCTGCTCGCATCGCGAGCCCGAGGAGGGCGCGCTCCTCGAGGTCGAGTGCTTCGGCTCCGGCGCGCGCGTCGTCGTTCGCGAGCGCGACGGAAGGCTCGAAGTGTGGCACTACGACGTGAGCCCCGACGGCACGCGGACCGAGCCGGAGCTCGCGGGTCGCGTGGAGCTGCCCGAGCACGCTCGCGTCGAGGCGCTCGAGGGTGTGACGGAGCACGCTCCTCTACCGGCGGGAGGCGCGGGCACGGTCGAGCGGTAGCACCGTGTCGGTCATGGAGCCCGACGCCTCGGGCGGCGGGCCCGCTCGGGTCAGCTCGACGACGAGCTCGGCGCCGCCGAGGGGGGAGTCGCCGATCTCCGATCGTGCCGCCGTGGTCGCTCACGATCCGGTGAACGATGGCGAGGCCGAGACCGGTGCCGCCGGCCTTCGTCGTGAAGTAGGGCTCGAAGATGCGCTGGCGCTCCACGTCGGGCACGCCCGGGCCGTCGTCGCCGACGCGAACCACGACGCCATCGCTCCGCTCGCTCGGCTCGACGGACACGACCACGCGGCCGCCGCGGCCGGCGTGCTTGGCCGAAGCGGCCTCGCTCGCGTTCTTCACGAGGTTCTCGAGCACCTGCGTCAGCTGGTCGCGGTCCGCGAGCACCTTGGGGACCGCAGAAGCGTCCTCGAGCTCGATCTCGACGCTGCCACCCTGGTGGAGCGCGACGACGCGGTTCGCGAGGTCGAGGACGTCGAGCTCGATCGCCTTGGGACGAGGCATCCGCGCGAACTCGCTGAACTCGGTGACGATGCGCCGCAGACGCTCGACCTCTTCGAGGATCGTGACGGTCGACTCCTCGAAGATCTCGTCGAAGTCCGGGTGCTTCTTCTTGTACGTTTTTCGCATCGTCTCGATCGAGACCTGGATGGGCGAGAGCGGGTTCTTGATCTCGTGCGCGATTCGGCGCGCGATGTCCCGCCAGGCCGCGATCCGCTCGGCGCGGAGGAGCCTCCGCTGCGTGCTCTTGAGCTCTCGTGTCATCGCGTTGAACGCCTCGAGCGCGCGGCCGACGTCACCTCCCGACTTCACAGTGACCGTCGCTTCGAGATCGCCGGCGGCGACGCGGCCGGCCGCGTCCTCGAGCTCGGCGAGCGGCCGCGACAACCAGAGGGCGAGCACGAGACCGACGGCCAACGCGAGCGCGAGCGCGATGCCGCCACCGATCAGGAGACCGCGATCGAGCTCGGCGAGCTGCGCCAGAAGCGCGCCGTCGTCGAGCGTCGCGTAGAGCGCGAGAACCGGTTGGCCGTCGGCAGCGGCGAACGACTCCACCGTGCCGCGCGTGCCCGCGACATCGCTCGGCGCGGCCTCCGCGTCGACGAGACGCAGCTCCACGTCCTCCGTGCCCGGCGCGACGCTGTCGACGAAGCTCGCGTCGAGGAGCCTCCCACCGACCACGCGGACGTGGACCTCGTCCCTCGAGACGACGCACGACGTGAGGAGCGCGCGCGCATCGTGAGCCTCTCCTCCATCGCGGAGCCGCACCGCGTGAACGAACGGCGCCCCGTCGGCGCGGACCGCGGCCGCGACCAGCTCGGGATCGCGAGCGCCCGCACGGCCAGCATAGTGCCCCGACGCGAGCACCGCGTCGCCCTGCCCCGGACGCACGTCGATCAGCTCGAGCGTGTCGAGGCCGAGGCTCCGCATGAGCGGCGGAAGGAGCTCCACGCAGCTCGTCCTGGCGCGCGGGATCGAACCTTCCCGCCGCGAGATTGAGCATGAGCCGGTCGACGACGAAGTCTCGCTCGCACAAGCGGTCGACGACGCGGTGGTCCGCCGCCGAGCGCTCCTCGACGCGCCGCTTGGCCGAGTCGATTGCGAGGACGAGCCGCCGCTCGTAGCTCTCGCGCGTGCGCTCTGCGACGCTCGCTCTGGCCCACAGGCTGACACCGGCGAGGGGCGCGAGCGTCGAGACCAGCGCGAGCGTCACGACGCGAGAGCGGATCCCCAGACCGCGACTGCGTCGAGCGCTCACGGGGCCGACTCCGCGGTCCGCGCGAAGTGGAGCGCCTCGAACGGGATCGCGAGCGCCGCGCTCGGTGCGAGCCCGGCGAGCGCCGAGCGGTGATGGAACAGCGCCGTGCGCCGTCCGAGGACGAGCACGCGGAGGCTCGACGCGTGCCGAGCCGCTACGGCGGCGTCAGCGAGCCCGCCGTCGAGCACGAGCTGCTTCGCTTCGTCGTGGTCGCCGACGGCAGCGAGCGCTGCACCTGCGAGGCCCTCCCCGCTCTCGTATGGCGGGACGACCTCGACCACGCGCAGATCCCACGCTTGCCCTCGCAGGGTCGCCTCGTACGCCTCGCTGCTCACGGTCTCGACGCGGAGAGCGAAGCCGGCCTCGTCGAGCGGGCCGCTGAGGGCGTCCGCGAGACGGCGCGCGAAATCGTCCCCGCTCCTCACGGGCATGCGGAGGACGACCCGACCCGACGGAGCGTGCGCGGCGGGCAGCGGGCCCGCGGTCAGCTCGCCCACCGTCGCCGACGCCTCGATTCCGGCGCGCTCGATCCGGCGACGGTCGATCGCGCGGGCCGCCGCGCCCCACGTGCCCGCGTCCGCGAGCGGCCCGTGCGCGTGGTTCGGAACCAGAAGGACCGCCACGCTCGATGACACGCGCACCTCGTGGACGTCGGCAGGCGTCGCGCCGCCGTAGACGCTCGCGCCGAGCATCGACACGTCGAGCTCCCCGAGCTCGAACGCGCGGACGCTCGCCGTGCGGTCAGCGGCCGCGGAGACGCGAACCTCCGAGAGCCAGGGGGCACCTCGTGGCGCTCGGTTCCATGCGCGCAGCGTAGCCCCGCCCGTGCGCGCGAGCCGACCCGAGAACGGTCCCGTCCCCGACGGTGCTGCGCGACGATCGCGACCGACGACGATCGCGAGCGGAAGCGCCGCGAGCACGCGCGCAGGATCCACCCCAGGCGCCGCCAGCCGAAGCTCCAGCGTGTCGGCCGCGACCGCGCGCACGTCGGGACGGCCGCCCGATTCGGCGAGCGAGGCGAGGAGCCACGAGGCGCGATCCGACCTCGCCGCTGCGCGCAACGACGCGACGACGGCCGAGGCGTCGAGCTCGGCGCCGCCGTGCCGGCGGATTCTCCGAGCGCAACCGAACCCGCGCGACCAGCCCCTCGACGACGGGCGGGGCGGCGGCGAGGAACGGCTCGGTCGCCGCGCCACGCACGCGATAGAGCGTGTCCGACACGGCTCTGGCGAGCGACGCTTCGAACGGACCGTCCGCCGCCGCAGGGTCGAGCGTCCCGATCGGGGCCGGCGCGGAGATGCGGAGCACACCGCCGTACGCCGGCGGGAGCGCGGCCTTCACCGGGAACGCGACCGCGACGAGCGCGAGGAGCCCGAGCACGACCAGAGCGCGATCGATCGTCATCGCACGACCCAGAGACGAGCGGGCTCGCTCGCGCCCGGAGCGGGCTCCTCCACCGCGAGCAGCTCGGGCGCGCCATCACCGTCGAGGTCGCCCGCTCCAGCGAGCAGCACCGACCCCGTGAGCGGCGGCGACTCCCAGACCGAGAGGAGCGCCCCGTCGGGCCGTAGCCGAAGAACTCTGAGGACGTCGCCCTCGCCGATCGCGCGCGAGCTCGAGACGAGGAGCTCGGGCGAGCCGTCCGCGTCGAGATCCGCCATCGCGAGCGCTGCGCCGACGTCGGCGAGGCCCGTGCGCCGCTCGCCGACGCGCGTGCCGAGCCGCCCGCGCGGCGTGACGAGCGCTTCGTACGTCACGTCGGATCCGTCGGGCTGCCGCACCGTGCGCGAGGCGCGCGCGTAGAACCCCGCGGGAAGCGCCGGCGGCGGTGGCGCCCCATCGCGGCCGGTGAGCTCTGCAGAGAGCCAATCCCGACCCGTGACGAACGAGGCACACGCGTCCTCGAGCGGAAACGCCAGCGGGTCTGCGCACGGGCTCGCGGGGGCGGGATCGATCTCGATGCGGCGGCCCACGAGCCTGACGGCACGAAACGCGCCTCTGTGATCGCTCAATCGGAACAGCGCGCCGGCATCCACCGGCACGACGGTTCCGAACGATCGACGGGACGGAGCGGTCGCCGGTGGGATCGCGCGGAGCGACGCGCTCCCGACGGGCCGCGCGACCGCGACGGCCGATGCGCCCCGGGCGGACCGCAACCGAACCGCCTCTACGCGCTCGTCGCGCGCGAGGACGAGCTCGTTCGTCCCGTCTCCGTCGAGGTCCGTCGCGACGAGCGCCGCGTACCCGCGCGCGGGGAGCGCCATCGAGACCGCGGAGATCGACTCGGCGTCGACACGCGGCGGCGCGCCGAACCACCGCGTGAGGTCGGCGCCGAGCGGGCGCTCGAGGACGAAGGTCGAGAGGCGCTCGGGCGCGGGGGCGTACACCGAGGCGAGCGCACCGTCGCGCGCGGCGAAGACTGCGCCCTCGATCCGGACGCTCCTCGATCGCAGCGAGATGCGGACATCGACCGTCCGCGCGTCGCCCGCGCGAGCCGCGGCCGCGGCGGTCGCCTCGACGCTGTCGCGGCTCTCGGCGACGCGAAACGGCGCCGCCGCGGGCGCATAGACGGCGAGCGCGCGGGCCAGCACCGGAGAGAGCGCCGCCGTGAGACCGCGCGCGTCCACGGTCGCGTCCGCGCGAACGGCGATGGCCGTGCGGCCCGCGTCGAGGTCGCCCGCGGCTCGCTCGGCGACGGCGAGCGCGAGATCGCGGATCGACCCGCGCGCGACATCCGATTCGTAGCGCGCTAGGCGCGCCCCGAGCGCGGCGTCGGCGTCCTCGTCGACGGCGTTCGCTCCCGGCTCCGGCTGAGCCGCGGCTCGTTCGCCCGAGAGAGAAAGCGCGCGCAGGACGAGGGCGGCGACCAGCGCAGGGCGAGCGGCGCGAGCGATCACGGCGGCTCCGCGGACGGCGCCGCCTCGGCGGGCGGAGGCTCCGCGCCGCCGCCGCCGCCGCCGCCGCCCATCTGCTCCATGAGGAACGTGTTCGGATCGGCGATGTCCGGCGGCCGCGCGACTCTCGGTCGGCTCGGTGCCCTCGAGAAACACCTCGTCCATCGCGTTCTCTTCTCCTTCCCACGCGAGCAGCCCGACTCTCGGGGTCGATGCGCACGGTCACGACGCCGCTCCGGCACCGGGAAGTCGACGACCGGTCTCTCCTCTCGACGGCGCCTTCATGACATCCATCCACATCGGCACCGCGCTCCGCCTCCACTCTCGCGCCGGCCGAGCGGGCGCCGATCGTCGAAGCCGATCCAGACACACGCGACCACGTCGGCGTGTAGCCGGCGAACCACGCGTCGCGCGCTTCGTTGCTCGTCCCGGTCTTGCCCGCCGCGGGGCGCCCGAGCGACGCCGGCGGCCGCCCGTGCCTTCGCGTACTACGCTGGTCAGCATGCTCGTGAGCACGTACGCCTCCGCGGGCGTCATGACGTCGCGCGGCGGCTCGCTCGGCGGCAGCGCGACGTCGGTCTCTCGCCGGCGGCCCTCGACGCGCGGATGAGCCGCGTGGGCTCCCACCTGCCCCCCGCCGCGAACGTCGCATACGCGTTCGCGAGCTCGATCGGCGTCACGTCGCTCGCGCCGAGCGCGAGCGCGAGCGAGGGATCGAGCTCGCTCGTGATCCCGAGGCGGCGCGCGAAGTCGACGGTCTCGGGCGGCGACACGTCCTCGATGACCCGCACCGCGACGGAGTTGATCGAGCGGGCGAGCGCCTCGCGAAGCCGGATCGCACCCTCGTAGCTCCACACCTCGTAGTTCTGGGGGCGCCACTCGTCGTACACCGCAGGCGCGTCGAGGACGATCGTCGCAGGCGTGAATCGTCGCGAGCGGATCCCGAGCGCGTACACGACCGGCTTGAACGTGCTGCCCGGCTGGCGCAGAGCCGACATGGCGCGGTCGAAGCCAGCGATCTTCTCGTAGCCGCCGACGAGCGCGAGAACGTCGCGCGTTCGCGGATCGATCACCACCACGGCGCCGTCCGGGCCGAGCTCGATGCGGACGTCCGCGGCGGCCTCGGGATCCTCGACATCCGCCGCTTGCTCGAGCGAGACACGCAAGCGTGCGCCGTCTTCGGCGAACGCGCGTGGAGCTAGCCCGTCGGGGTTATAGCGCGCCGGTATCGACGCGCGCGCCGGGTGACCGCCGACGTCGAGGAGCAGCGCGTCGTCGTCTGCGCCGGTGACGACCGC
Organism: uncultured delta proteobacterium; assembly: GCA_963740495.1. GTDB lineage: Bacteria > Myxococcota_A > Polyangia > Polyangiales > CAVUEK01 > CAVUEK01. The sequence goes on along the minus strand of CAVUEK010000025.1, from coordinate 165,531 downwards.
ATCGTAGGAGTGCCCGGCGCGGATCTCTTCGGCAGGCTCGAGCGGACGGTGACGTCTCGGAGGGTGGAGTGGGCCTCGGTAGGAGTGACGAGCGTCGAGCGCCTCGAGACCCGTGCGCAGAGCACCGCGTGCGCGGGACTGCAGGTCGAGATCGACCGTCGTGTGAACGACGTAGCCACCGCGATCGAACGCCTCGTCGCCGACCTGGCTGCGAAGCACCTCTCGCGCGAGGGCCAGCACCTCGGGCGCGTCGTCACTGCCCTCGGGCGGAGGCGCGAGCACGACCGTCGCCTCTCGCGCCGCGCGGATCTCGTCGAGAGTGAGGTCGGGCCAATGCTCCTCTCGCTTCGCCTCGAGCTGGTCGAGCACGAACCGCTGCCGGCGGCGCGCGGCCTCCGGATGCGAGCGCGGCGACAGGTGAGACGGCGATTGCGGTACACCGGCGATCAGCGAGGCCTCGGCGAGCGTGAGATCGTCGACGTCCTTGCCGAAGTAGTACCGCGCCGCCTCCTGGACGCCGTACCGACCGTGGCCGAAGTTGATGTGGTTCAGGTAGAGGTGGAGGATCTCGTCCTTCGTGAGCTCCTGCTCGAGCCTTCGAGCGAGGATCAGCTCCTTGACCTTCCGCGCGATCGTCTGCTCCGGCGAGAGCAGCATGAGCTTGACGAGCTGCTGCGTGATCGTGCTCGTCCCACGCGGCTGCTCGCCGGAGAGCACCCCTCGGATCACCGCTCGGACCAGGCCTGGGTAGTCGAGCCCTTCATGCACGTAGAAGTCCGCGTCCTCGGCCGCCAGAACCGAGAGAACGAGGACGCGCGGTATCCGCTCCATCGGGACGACGGTGCGACGCTCGGTGAAGATCTCGCCGATGAGCTGGCCGTTTCGGTCGACGACGCGCGTGGTCTGCGGCGGCGTGTAGCTCCGGAGCGTCTCCACCGTCGGCAGGTCGCGGCCGTAGTACCAGATCGCGAACGCGACGGCCGACACCCCGAGGAGCGTCAGGACGACGAGCGCGATCGCGATACGGCGGGCCCAGCGGAGGAAGCGCGACCCGGGCCCGCCCGCCGCGCGGCCCTTGCCGCGGACGCTCGCGCTCCCGGTCCGCACGCTTCGGGGCCTCGTCTGGCCTCTCTTGTCCATGGGTCGCGCCTTCACGAGCCGATCGGAAGGCAAATGCCGCGCTGACCTTACAGAGCCCCGAGATCGCGCGCAAATCGCCGCTCCCCCGGCGACGGGCCGCGTGGCCTCACCCACGCCCCCGTGGGCTTCGAGACGCGGCTCGGACTACCCCAAGAGCAGGTGGGCGTCGCGGACGTCGGCGAGGAGCCAGCGGGCGAGGAGCTCCTCTTTCGCGGCTTCGTCGAGGTCGCCAGCGCGTCCGCGCGTCGCGGCGTGGAGGGTCACTGCGGCCGCCACCGAGACGTTGAGGCTCTCCACGAACCCGCGCATCGGAACGGCGAACGTGCCGTCGGCCCCCGAGCGCAGCGCCTCGCTCGCGCCTCGATGCTCGTTGCCGAAGGCGACGGCGACCCGAGTGCGGGCGGCGAGCGCGTCCGCCGCGATCTCGCCGTCCATCGACGCGACGAGCACCTCGTACCCGCCGGCGTGGAGCTCGGCGACGCAGGCGGCCGCGCTCTCGTGCCGCACGATGTCGAGCCAGCGATGCGCGCCCCTCGCGACACGATGCGCCGCGATGAAGCCGTGAGGTCCCGCGACCACGTGCACGTCCTGCACGCCGAATGCATCGGCCGAGCGCATGATGGCGGATGCGTTGTGTGGATCGTCGACGGCCTCGAGGACGACCGCGACGCTGCGGGTTCGCGCGGCGAGCACGCCCTGCATGCGCGATAGTCGGGCTTCGGTGACGAGCGGGCCGAGGATGCTCACGATGCGCGCCGCCGAGGCCGGCAGCGGCGCGCGTGTCGGGACGTCGTAGGCGTCGTCGTCGTCTCGTCGCATGGCGGGCCGCGAGATGCTATCACCGCCGTCGGATGACGGTCCGGCGGCTCGGCGAAGCGGGGATGGGGCTCGGCTCGGAGCGGCTGCTGCGGCAAGCGCTCTGCGACGCGGCTCGCCACCTCTACGAGCGCGGTCACAACGCGCCGGGCGACGGCAACCTGTCCGCGCGGCTCTCCTCGCGGTACCTGCTCTTCACCCCGTCGATGGAGCACAAAGGCAGGCTCGAGCCCGAGCGCATCGTCAAGGTCTCGTCGCCGGAGGGCCGGCCGGTCGATCCGCGGCAGCGCCCGTCGAGCGAGATGAAGATGCACCTCGCGATCTACGCTCATCGCGCCGACGTCAACGCGATCGTGCACGCGCACTCGCCGAACGCCGTCGCGCTCTCGGTCGCAGGCGTATCGATGGAGAAGCCCGTCGTGCCCGAGGCGGTGCTCGCGCTCGGCGGCGTCCCGACGGTGCCGTACGCGAGCCCGACCACGTCGGACGTTCCGGACGCGGTCATCGCGTTCGTGGATCGCTACGACGCGTTCGTCCTCGAGCGCCATGGGCCCGTCGCGCTCGGCAAGACGCTCGACGAAGCGATGTCACGCCTCGAGATCGTCGAGCACACCGCCCACATCACCGTCGCTGCGCTCTCCGCCGGCGGCGCCCGACCCCTGCCCGAGGCCGAGCTCGACCGATTGCAGCGCATGGCGGTCGACGCCGGCCTCCTGCGCGATCCGAGAGGCGCCCCGCCGTCGCTCGGCAAGCCGCCGCCCGCGCCTCGAGACGACGAGGCGATGGTGGAAGCCTTGGCGCGGCGCGTCCTCGAGCGCCTCAGCCGCTGAACTTGCCCCACGGCAGGCCGGAGCTCTCGCCCTCGCGGAGCGTCCACGACGCGACCGTCATGGCGTCGAGCCGGTCGCGCAGGCACGGCTTGCAGGCGAACGCACCCGACCCGTCGGGCGAGACCGACACGACCGCGTCTGCGTCGCCGCCGCAGAGATCACAGCGCCCCGACGTGGACGGGTCCGACCTCGGCTTTCCGTCTCGCATGGACCCGCGCCCAGCGACGCGGACTTCGATGCTCGCGCTCATGGCTTCTCCTCCACGGACGTGTGTACGCCGGACCTCGTACCTTGTCACGAGCACCTCGTCACCGGCGCCATCGCGCGTTGGCCGTCCTACGCGACGAGCTCAGCGGTGGCGGCGCGGTGCCTTCGTCGGTGCAGCGGGCGCCTCGGAGGCCGTGCCGACGGGCGTCGCCACGCCGGCGCCGCCGCCGATGCGGACGCCGATCACCAGCGTTCCGCCCTCGTGACGCTGCCCCGCGACGAAGAACGGATCGCCCGGCGCCGCGACGACCTGCAGGAGCGGGAGGTAGTCGTTCTGCTGCGGGCGGTTGATCGACACGCGTACGCGGTAGCGCCCATCGGGCATCACCTGCTGGAGCACGATCTGCAACCGCCGCCCGTTCGGCAGATCGAGCGTGACCGGCTCGTTGATGCGCAAGCTGATGCGCGGGCGCTCGAGGACGCGCATCGATCGGAAGGTGTTGAACGGAGGCCTCCGCAGCGCGGCGACGTCCCGCAGGCTCGGGTCGATCTCGCCGGCCTGCTCCTTCGCGAGCACGACGAGCACCTCGCCCTGCGTCGGTGGCTGCGCGTACGCGACCGCCGGCGCGGCGACCGTGAGCAACACGCCGAGCAGAAGGCTCCTCCGGAGACGGCTCATCGGATCGCCTCGCCGGGCTCGTCGTCGTTGATCCAGACGACCGCGATCGGCTCGCCCGCTTCGCCTTCCACCGCGAAGATCGTCCCGGTGTTGTGCCCGAAGTCGACCTCTTCGACCTCCGAGCCCTCGGGCGGCTCGACGACCAACATGCTCGTGTCGTCGATCTCGACGAGGTCCGAGCCCTCGACGTCGACCCGCGCGATCGGCCCACCGGGGGCACCGTCGCCGGGACGGAGCAAGACGAACAAGATCGCGGCGGCCGCCGCGAGGCCCACGACCGGCACCGCGACGCGCCAGGCTTCGATCCCGCGGCGACGCCCGGGGCCCCCGATGACGCGCAGGCCGCGACCGGACTCGATGCCCTTCTCGACACGCTCGTAGAGCGCGTTCCCGTCGACGTCGTCGCCGAGCTCCTCGGCGGCGAGGCGCACCAGGTCGTGGAGCCTGCCGAGCTGCGCGAGGCGCGCTCGCGCCTCCTCGTTCTTCTCGAGCAGCTCTCGCACATCGGCCGCCTCGGCCGGGGGAAGCTCGCCGTCGAAGTACTGCTGCAGGAGGTCGTCTCGTAGCTCGGGCGCGGTCATTTCTCTTCCTCGATACGGAGGTCGGTCCCCAGGTACTCGCCGAGGGACGCTTGCATCTTTCGTCGTGCGTGAAAGAGACGGCTCATGATGGTCCCCTTCGGAACCTTCAACATCTTCGCCATCTCTTCGTAGCTCAGGCCCTCCACCTCGCGGAGCAGGATGACGGCGCGGTGGTAGTCGGGCAGCTCTTCGAGCGCCGCCTGAATCGCGAGCGAGAGCTCCTTCCGGAGGACCGTCTTGCCGGGGTTTCCATCCAGGATCCGGGGCAGGAGGCTGCCGTCGCCCGCGAGCTCGCCCTCGTCGCGACCGACCTTGTCGTCGTAGTCGAGATCGCGACCCTTCTTGGCGCGCCGGACGTGATCGATCGAGAGGTTCATGACGATTCGATAGAGCCAGGTGTAGAAGCTCGAGGACCCTTGGAAGTTCGCGATGTGCCGGTGAACCTTGATGAAAGCGTCTTGAACGACGTCGAGTGCATCCTGGCGATTCTTGACGACCCCGAAGGCGACCGCGAACGCACGGCGGTGATAGCGGTCGAAGAGCAAGCGAAAAGCGGCCTCGTCCCCGCCCTGGACTTTCTCCACCAGCTCGATGTCGCTTGGTTCCGAGGCGGTCGACGTCGGGGGGTTCGACGGCTTTTCGGCCGTCTCATTCACCGGCGCATCCCCCTTCGCGGCGACCGCCGCGTCGTGCGACGCGGGCTTCATCTGCGCCGTTGTAGCACGGCCCGGCCGCCGGGCCGATATTGGGCCCCTCGGCCCCCCCGCCCGCAACCGGCGAGGCCGACGGCCGATACCGCTCGGCCTGGCGGGGGCCCCGCCGGGTTTCGTCAGACATGACCATCGAGTAGGTTCGACGCCCGTGACCGAGGACACCCTCAACCCGCGCCAGCAGGAGGCGGTGCTCCACGAGGGGGGGCCGCTCCTCGTCTTCGCAGGCGCAGGGAGCGGGAAGACCCGGGTCATCACGCACCGGGTCGCGCGCCTCGTCGACGAGCACGACGTGCCGCCGTGGCGGATCCTCGCGGTCACGTTCACGAACAAGGCCGCCGGCGAGATGCGCGATCGCCTCGAGCGCCTGGTCTCGGCACGCGCCCGCGACCTCTGGGTCGGCACGTTCCACGCGACGTGCGCGCGGCTCCTTCGCCGGTACGCAGAGCCTCTCGGCATCGCCAAAGACTTCGTCATCTACGACGACGCCGATCAAAAAGCCGTGCTCACGCGCGTCATCCGCGACCTCGGGCTCGACGAGCGCCAGCACGGCCAGAAGCAGCTCGCGGGCGCGCATCGACCGCGCCAAGCAGGAGCTGGTCGGCCCCGACGCGTACGTCGTCGACGACCCGTACTCGGCGACGGTCCAGCGCGCGTACGCCGCCTACGAGAAGCTCCTTCGCGCGGCGGGCGCGCTCGACTTCGGCAGACCTGATCTACGTGCTCGCGTGCGCGCTCGAGAACGAGCCCGGCTTCCGCGACGAGGTCGCGGGGCGCTTCTCGCACGTCCTCGTCGACGAGTTCCAGGACACGAACCACGCGCAGTACCGGCTCGTGCGTGCGCTCACCGCGAGGCACCGCAACGTTTGCGTCGTCGGAGACGACGATCAGAGCATCTACCGTTGGCGAGGCGCCGACCGGCGCAACATCCTCGACTTCACGAAGGACTACCCCGACGCGCGCGTGGTCAAGCTCGAGCAGAACTACCGCTCGACCAAGCGCATCCTCCGCGTCGCCAACGCCATCATCGAGAAGAACCACGACCGCGAGCCCAAGCGACTGTGGACCGAGAACGAGGACGGCCCGAAGGTGCTCGTCGTTCGCTGCGCGGACGAGCGCGACGAAGCACGGCTCGTCGTCCGGGCGATCGAAGAGCTCCTCGGCGAGGGCAAGGGTCTGGCCGACGTGGCCGTCTTCTACCGAACGCACGCCCAGTCGCGCGTCCTCGAGGAAGCGCTCCGCGCCGCGAACGTCCCTTACACGGTCGTCGGTGGGATTCGGTTCTACGACCGCGCCGAGGTGAAGGACCTGCTCGCGTACATGCGCGTCGTCCACAACCCGAACGACGACGTCAGCCTTCTCCGGATCATCAACACGCCCGCCCGCGGCATCGGCAAGACCACGATCGAACGGCTCCTCGACCTCGCCGCCCGCGGCGGCGCCGGCGTCTTCGCCGCGCTCGAGCTCGTCGCGACGAGCAGCCACGACGGTGGCATGGGCGCCGCGACGCGCAAGAAGCTAGCGGCGTTCCACGCGATGCTCGTGAAGCTCCGCGCGACGGCGGGTGAGGCGACCAGCGTCGACACGATCGGGCGCATGGTCCTCGACGAGACCGGGTACCTCGACGCGCTCGAGCACGAGGACTCGCCCGAGGCCGACGCGCGGGTCGAGAACCTCCGCGAGCTCCTCGGCTCGATGGAGGAGCTCGCCTCGGAGGGCGTCGCCACGCTACCGGAGTTCCTCGAGCACGTCTCGCTGCAGACGAGCGCGGACGAAGGCGGCGGCGCGGAGGGCCAGCGCCTCACGCTCATGACCGTGCACGCGGCCAAGGGCCTCGAGTACCCGGCCGTCATCGTCACGGGGCTCGAAGAGAAGATGTTCCCGATGCGCGGGCTCGAGGTCTTCGAGGATCCGGAGGAGCTCGAAGAGGAGCGGCGGCTCGCGTATGTCGCCTTCACGCGCGCGGAGGAGCGGCTGATCCTCACGTGGGCGACGGTCCGGCGCATCTACGGACAGATGCGGACGAGCCAGGCGTCGCGCTTCGTGATGGAGCTTCCGGGCGAGGACGTGCACACGGTGGGAGTGGCGCCGACGGTGCGCGAGGTGTTCTCGGGACGCGTCGGAGGACAGCGGTACGGCGCGACCCCGAGCTGGGCGCGCACCGAGCCTTCGCCGCGCCCGCACGAGGGCGAGTACGTCGACCGAAGCGAGGTCTCGGACCTCGACCTCGAGGTGCTCGCGCCCGGCGCGCGCGTTCGGCACGCACGCTTCGGCGTCGGTCGCGTGATGGGTGTCACCGACGGGGTGCCACCGCGTGTGAAGGTCCGCTTCGAGGGCGGCGTCGAGAAGGCGATCGTCGCGAGCTACCTCGAGCCGGCCTGACGGCGCCGACCCGTGCCGCTCAGTCCGCCTTGGCCTTCTTCGGCTCTTTCTTGTCGCTCCGCGGCTCGCTCTTCGAGGGCTCGCTCTTCGACGCGTCGGTCTTCGGCGCCGCCTTCTTGTCGTCCTTCGACTCGGACTTGGGGCTGTCGGACGAGCCCTTGTCCTCTCCAGACTTCTTCGAGGGCGTCGACGAGTAGAGATCCTTGTACCAGCCGCCGCCCTTCAGGATGAAGTTGCCGGCACCGACCTGGCGAACGAGCTTCTTCTTCTTGCAGCTCGGGCACTTCTCGAGCTTGGGATCCGTGATGCGCTGTTCGATCTCGAACTGGTGCTCGCAGGCGCTGCAGCGGTACTCGTACGTCGGCATGACAGGTCCAGCTTATTGCCCCATCTCACGCCGCTTCAGCTCCTCGAGCGCGGCGTCGAGCTCCGCCATCTCGACCTCGTCTTCGGTCGCTTCGGCCGGCTCCTCGACGCGCGCCGCGACGGCGGGCGCATCTTCGGCGATGAGACCCATCTTCTTCTTCAGCGCTTCGAGGTCCTCGTCGGCGCCCGACGTCGCCTCGAGCTGCGCGAACTTGTGCTTGAGGACGTCGCCCGAGTACTCCTCCGCGAGCTCGGCACCGGCCTCGGCCTCGGCTTCGATCTGATCGATGCGCTGCGCCATCCGGTCGAACGTGTCGAACGCGCTCGTATCGGAGAGACCGCTCATGGTCTCCTGGATGCTCTTCATCGCTTCGGCGCGACGCTTGCGCGCGATGAGCACGTTCTTCTTGCGCTTCGCTTCCTCGATCTTGTTGTTGAGCGCGCGCAGCGCCGTCTTCAGCTGATTGACGGCCGTGCGCTGTTTCTCCCACTGATCCTGGTACTGCGCGGCGAGCGTCGAGTGCTCCTTCTTGCGGAGAAGCGCCTCCTTCGCGAGCGCCTCGTCGCCCGCGCGCACCGCCATCATCGCCTTCTTCTCCCACTCCTCGGCGACGGACGCTTCGTTCTGATACTGCTTCTGGAGCCTCTTCTCGTCGGCGATCGCCACGGCGACCTGCTTCTTCGCCTCGACGAGCTGCGTGTTCATCTCGAGGATGACCTGATTGAGCATCTTCTCCGGGTCTTCGGCCCGGTTGATCAGGTCGTTGAGGTTGCTCTTGATCAGAGTCGCGAGTCGCCCGAAGAATCCCATGTCGAATCCCGCCTTCTCAGGCCGCGTCCACGCGGAACTGGCTGAGCGTCTCGTAGTGATTCGTGAGCGCGAGTGTGAAGTCGTCCACCGTTCCCTGGAACTCGTTGTAGTCGAGGTTCTCCACGCGGAGCGAGCACGTGAGCACGATCGCTTCGTCGGAGATGCCGTAGGCTCCGTGCACCATCTCCTCGGCGTTGAGCTCGAGGAGCTTCTGGAAGCACGCGGCTCGGTCGCGGATCTTGTCGAGGTCGAGGACCTTCAGCCGAAAGAGGATCAGCGGTCCCGCGAGCCGAACGACGATGTTCTCGCCGGTGTCGGCCTCGCGAACGATCCACATGTCTTCTTCGACCTCCTGAAACGACATCTTCGATCGGATCAGGTAGGACTCGATGTCTTCACGCGTCCGCATCGTTCCCTCGTCGGGTTGGGCTCGGCCCGCGCAGCGTATCCGCCTCGATTCCGACGAGCAAGGCTCGGAGCTATTCGCCGTCTTCAGCGCCGGGGTTCGCGAGCTTCTGAGTCCAGAGGATCGCGTCCTTGTGGACGCCCTTCTGGCCACCGACGAGCACCGCGCGAGCGAGGAGGCCGGTCTTGCGGAAGCCTGCGGCGGTGTACACCGCGCCGAGCTCCACGTCGTCGCTCGGTCCGAACCCGAACGCGCTGATGATCCCGCGCTCCTTCAAGTCCTCGCACATCGTGCGGAGGCCTGCGGTCGTCGCGGTGCGCTCGGCGTCCGTCGTCGGGGAGCGGAGGATCTCGACGAGCGAGTGACCGAAGCAATCCTGGTACTCGGCCGAGATGTGGTTCGGCTTGCTCCGCCGTGCGCCACACTCGTAGTAGAAGCGCTCCGCGTCGCGTCCGAACGCGTCGAACGGGTTGATCGCGACGCCCGACGCCCACGCTTGGTTGCGCGCGTCGTCCACGTCCTCCGCGTCGACCTCGTGGACCGAGACGCCCTTCGGTTTCTCCGGGATGTCCTTCGCGATCTTCTTCGCGGCGTTGATCGTCCGCTCGGCGAGCTTCTGACCTTCGTCGTCGACCTCGATGCTGGCGGTCCGCTCACCGATCACGCATCCGCAGAGGTGCCCATCGCTCCGCTTGTAGAAGCCGGGGATCGTCCCTTCGCGCACGAATCCGACGCGCGTCCAGCTCGAGACCTCGTCCTTCTCGACGAGCGTGATGACCTTCTCGATCCCCTCGCGCTTGGCGACCGATTGCAGGAAGAGCCGCTTCGCCGGCAGAGCGCCCGCGCGGAAATCGATGACCCGGATGAACTTGGTCCGGTGGTTGACGAGGAGGCAGAGGAACGCGCTGTCGCTGCGGAAGTGGATCTCTTCGACCGTCGGTCGCGCGGCCTCGGCCTCCGCCGCCTGTGCCTTCGCCTTGCTTGCCATGGAGGGCGGTCTCTTATTGCGTCCCCCGCGACCTGTCAAACGGCCCCTCGGCCAAAAGGGGGCGCTCGCCCCCACCGCTCGAGGGGTGATAATGGCCCCATGACACATCGAGCACAGCTCTGCGCCGGGATCCTCGCGGCGCCCCTCGTCGCGTGGCTCTCGTGCGCGACGGTCGCGTGTGGAGACGACGACCGCGCGACCGACGCGGGTCGAGCCCGGGACGGCGGCGGGCGGAGCGACGGAGGGGGACGACTCGACGGCTCGCCCGACGACGGCTCGCCCGACGACGGCTCGCCCGACGACGACGCCGCATCCGACGCGAGCACCGTCACGGACGCGAGCACCCTCATCGACGCGGCGATGGATGCGAGCGCCGACCTCGACTCGAGCACGGGCACCGACGGCGGCACGGACGCCGGCCCCGCCGTCCTCTTCCAGTGTGTACCGCCGATGGTTGGCAACGAGACGAGCGCCGGTCTCGTCCTCTCGGCCGACGTCTGGCCGGGCTTCCGCTTCCAGGTGACCGGGAGCGCGGTGACCACGACGTCCATGGGGCTGAACGTCGAGAGCCCGTCCGCGGGAACCGTGTTCGGCGCGATTGTTTCGCTCTCCGGGATGACGGACGGGCCCGACGCTCCGGACCTCACGAGCGGCGACGTCCTCGCGACGACCAGCATCGCGCTCCCCGGGAGCGCGATGTCGACGACGGCATCGGGATCGGTGTCGGTCGCGCTCGCGCCCGGCTGGTACATGGCCGTGTTCGGGACGGGCGCGTTTGGCGCGACGCTCGCGAGCGCGACGGTCCACAGCAACTCCGGCGACGTCGGATGCAGCCACGGCTTCGGCTATCCGTTCTCCATCCGCCAGAGCGACGGCTTGCTCATCCCGCAAGCGGCGACGCCACACTTCTTCGTCGACGGCGCGCCGTGAGCAGGTGCTTCTCGCTCTAGCGCGCGGTCGCCGAAGCGAGCGCGGCGTCGACGGCGGCCGCGAGCTCTTCGTACGGGCGCGCGCCGCGGATCAGCCGGCCGTTGACGAAGATCATCGGCGTCCCGATGCTCACCCCGAGCTCCTCGAGCGCGTCGACGTCGTGCTGCAAGAGCTCCGCGGTCTCGCGCGACGCGAGCGCGTGGCGGAATCGGCGCGCCGTGACGCCGGGGACCTCGAGCGCGTAGCGCTCGAGATCCTCGGGTGTGAGCGCGTCCTGGTGGGCGAAGAGGGTGTCGTGGAACGCCCAGAAGCCGTCCGCGCCGGCCTGCTCGGCGACAGCGATGGCGGCGAGGCTCGCCTCGCGCGCATGCCGGTGGAACGAGAGCGGGTAGTGGCGAAACACGACGCGCACGGTGCTCGGGTAGCTCTCGCGGAGCCGGTCGAGCGAGGGCTCGACCCGACCGCAGTACGGGCACTCGAAGTCGCTCCACACCTGGATCGTCACCTTCGCGTCGTCCGGCCCGCGCGATGGAGCCGTCTCCGGGATCGCGATTGAAAAGACGCGCCCCTCGTCCGAAGGGGGCGCGTCCTGCGCCGCGACTCGGGTCTCGGCGCGTCGCCGCGCGGCTTCTTCGGGGTCGCTCGCCGCGACGAGCACCGCGTCGTAAAGACCTGCACGCGGCACGCCGCGTCGCATCGCCTCGCGCGCGAGCCCCATCTCTTCGTCGACGAGCTCCTCGAGCTCGAGGAACGTCGGCACACCCGCAATCATCCGCCCGTCGACGAACAACGTCGGCGTGCCCGTGATCCGCGCGCGGCGCGCCAGCTCCATGTCCTCGTCGATCGCTTCGTCGAGCGAGGCGTCGTCGTACGCAGCGCGGAGGATCGCGGGCTCGAGGCCCACCGACTCGGCGTAGCGCTCGAGGTCCGCGCGCGAGAGCGCGGTCTGGTTCTCGAATAGCAAGTCGTGCATGCGCCCGAACGCCTCGTCGCCGAGAGCGCGATGAACCGCTCGCGCCGCGAGAGCCGCGTCGCGAGCATGCGGGTGGTTCGACAGCGGGTAGTCGCGATAGACGATCCGGGTCTCGTCTCCATAGAGCTCGAGGAGCCGGTCGAGCGTCGGCAGGAGGCGCGCGCAGTGTGGGCACTCGTAGTCGCTGAAGACGACGACGGTGACGAGGGGCTCGGCCGCGCCCTTCGTCGGCCGACGGTCGAGCGGCAGGCGCGCGCGCGCGGCGTCCGCGCCCGGAAGGTCGGAGTCGACCGGCCATCCGACCACGAGCGGGCGAGACCTCTCGCGCTCTCCCTGGTCCGCACGGCGCTCGCCACCGCTCGCGACCTCGGAGGCGGTGCCCGTCGCGCTCCCCGGCGGCCGCGAGCACGCGGCGACGACGAGACAAAGAGCCAGAGAGAGAGGCACGAGGAAACGCACGGCGGCGAACTCTAGCCTCGTCCGGCGTGGTTTTCGAGCGGGCTCCCCGAAATGGTCTCGCCGAAAACGGAAGAGCCGGGCACGCCATCGCGCACCCGGCTCCTCACGTGTCTCTCGTCGCGCGAGGGCTAGTTGCCGGCGAGCGCGCGGTCGATCGCCGCCTTGAAGGCGTCGAAGGGCTGAGCGCCCTGGACGAGGCGACCGTTGATGAAGAAGCTCGGCGTGCCGATGCGCGCGCCGGCGTTGTTCACCGCGTCGATGTCCTGCTGGACGCGCGCCTGATGGCGGCGCGTGTCGAGCGCGGACCGGAACTGCGCCATGTCGATGCCGCCGAGCTGCTCGGCGTAGCGCTCGAGGTCAGCCCGCGAGATCGCGCGCTGATTCTCGAACAGCGTGTCGTGGTACGCCCAGAACTTCGCGGCGCCACCCTGGCGATAGACCTCCCACGATGCCTCGGCCGCGAGCGGCGCGTCGGAGTGGAAGGGCAAGGGGTAGTTGCGCCACACGATGCGGACGCGGTTCCCGTACTCCTGCACGATCTGCGCGACCGTCGGCTCGACCCGGCTGCAGAACGGGCACTGGAAGTCCGAGAACTGCTGGATGGTCACGCGCGCGTTCGCCGGGCCCTTGGCCGGCGCATCGCGCGGGACCGCGATCTCGTACACCTGGTCGGGCGGCGGTTCCGGCGCGGCAGCAGGCGGAGCCGGCTGAGCGCCAGCGGGCGCGGCGAGCATCTGCGGAGAGGTCGCCCCGTCGCGGGTCGTCTCCTCGTAGACGCGCGCGCGCGGCGTACCGCGCGGCGACCTTCGCGCGAGCCTTTCCGAGCTCTTCGTCGATGAGCGCCGTGAACGCCTCGAGCGGCTGAGCGCCGCGGATGTTGCGCCCGTTGACGAAGAAGCTCGGCGTGCCTGACGCACCGAGCTGACGCGCGAGCGTCTGGGACCGCTCGATGTCGGCCTGGTGCTCGTTGCCGTCGAGCGCAGCGCGGAACTGCGCCATGTTGAGGCCGATCTCTTGCGCGTAGCGCTCGAGGTCGGCGCGCTCGATGGCCTGCTGGTTCTCGAACAGCTTGTCGTGCATCGCCCAGAACTTCGCGTTGCCGCCCTGATCGAACGCCTCCATGGCCGCCTCCGCAGCCGGGCCTGGCGTTCGGATGGAACGGGAGCGGGTTGTTCATCCAGACGACGCGGACGTCACGCCCGTAGCGCTCCTCGATCTGGGAGATCGTCGGCTCCACGCGCCCGCAGAACGGGCACTGGAAGTCGCTGAACTGCACGATCGTGACGAGCGCGTCGTTCGCGCCACGCTGCGGCTCGCCGTTCACCGGGACACGATAGACGGCGGCCGGGTCCGGCTGCGGCGGGGCGGGTTGGGTTGCCCGCTGCGGCGGCGGGCGCAGCGGCGTTGGCCGTGCGCGTTCTGCTGGAGCGTTGCGTACACGCGCGATGCGGGCGTGCCGTGCGTCGACGATGCCCTGGCGCGGTTCGAACCTCTTCGTCGATGATGCTGCTGGAACTCTTCGTACGGCTGCGCGCCTGCGATCTTGCGACCGTTGATGAAGAAGTGCGGCGTGCCGCGCGCGTCGATCTGGGTCGCGAGCGCCTGGTCGGCCTGGATGGCCTGTCGTGGTGCGCGTTGTTGTCGAGCGCAGCGCGGAACGCTGCATGTCGAGCCCGACCTCTTGCGCGTAGCGCTCGAGGTCGGCGCGCTCGAGAGCCTGCTGGTTCTCGAACAGCTTGTCGTGGATCGCGCCAGAACTTCTCGCTGCCGCCCTGCGTCGAACGCCTCCATGGCCGCCTGCGCCGCCGGGCCCGCGTTCTGATGGAACGGAAGCGGCTTGTTGCGCCAAACGACGCGGACCTTGCCGCGGTAGTCGTTCATGATCCGCGAGATCGTGGGCTCGACGCGGCTGCAGAATGGGCACTGGAAGTCGCTAGAACTCGACGATGGTGACGAGCGCGTCCGCGGCCCCCTTCACTGGGCTGCGCCGTCGGTGACGGGGACGCGGAAGCGATCGCTCGTTGCCCGTCGTCGGCTGCTGCGACCGGCGGCGGCCGCCTTCGCCGCCGTCGGCGCCGACCTCTTCGCTCGACCTCTTCGCCGCTTCCGCGCTTGCCGGTGACGTGCCCGATCGACGGACCCGCCCGACGAAGGCGATCAGGATGGAAATGATGGCTGAACCTCTTGCTCATGACACTCTGCCTCTTGGCCGGCAAATCGCTGCCGGCGCGTTTCGAACTGCGTTGAGTCGTCGAACGTCCCGTTGGGAGCGCGCCGGCGCACGCGAGACCGAGAGACCCACCCGTCGACGGGGCGGATCGACCTCGCGCGCTTCGTCTCACGGCCGGCGTGCGGCTCAGGATCCTCGGCGGGCGTTCGACGCGGTGCTTCGTTCCGAGCGCGAGCGGCGGGGACGTCGCGTCCCAGCGCATCGCGCGCGAAGGCGATTCGGCGAGCCGGGGCGTCGCGACCTGACAGGCGCCGCGAATCGCGCCGAGCTCCGGCGAGCTCACCGGGCCGTCAGCCGGGTTGCAGCGCGGATCGTCGGGCGTGTAGCACCAGAGGACGGCGTTGCCGCTCAGATGCTCGAAGCCGGCGTGATCCCAATGCCGAGCGGAGCTCGTTCGGGACGGTCGGGTCGATGCTCTCGCGCGGACCGAACACTTCGAAGCCGGGGTCGAGCAGCGAGATTCCGCTCAGACCGACAGGCATCGGGGCCGGGTCCGACGTCTCCATGCACTCCTGCGCCTGCGTCACGGTGGGGACAGCCCAGAGGACGCCGAGCGCTGCGAGACCGATCGGGACGCGTCGCATGCGAAGGATGGCGGGAGTCTACACTTCGTGCCCTCGGCGGCAAGGGGACGCCCCAGAGACCGGACCGGCCGCTCGGCTCGCGCGGCTCGCTCGAGATCGAAAGGATCAAGCCCCCGGGAGGCGACGCGGTGCTGGTGCGTTGGCGGGAACGGGTGGAGAGGACGGTGCCAGCTTCTCGGTCGCGCCCCCGGGGGCTCGCCCGGTACAAACCCTGCTCCCGCCCGCTTATTCCGAGCCGAACAGTGCCGCGACGCATTCGGCCGAAAACGCCGCTTCGACCAGCGGGCGCTGAGCGGGATGGATCTTTTCGAGGGCTCGGGCGCGGTCGAGCCACGCGGCGCGGTCGATCTCCGGAAAAATCTGCAGTCTCCCGGAGCGCGGAGGCCACTCGAGCTCGAACGTGTTGCTCTTCAGGCTGGCGGGGTCCGCGTCGCCTGCGACCGCCCACGCGACCACGCGCTTTCCCCCTTTTTGAGTGATCTCGCCGAGCGGATGGTACGGACCGTCCCCGGCCTGCACCCCGGTCTCCTCGGCGAGCTCGCGGCGTGCCGCCGCGAGCGGGTCCTCGTCCGCCTCGACGATCCCCTTCGGCACGCTCCACGCCCCCGCATCTTTCTTCGCGAAGAACGGACCGCCGGGATGAACCAGCAGCACCTCGCTCCCGCCCGCCGTGCGGCGACACAAGAGGATACCGGCGCTCCGCATCGGCATAGGCTACGCGCGTGGAGGAGCTCTCGTCCCACCTCCGTGCGCTGTCGGTCGCGTTCGGGCGCGAGATCGATCCGGACGCGCTCGAGAGCCTCGTCCGCTACGCGGAGCTCGTCGAGTCGTGGAACCGGCGCATCGACCTCACGGCGGCGCGCGACGCGCGCACGCTCGTCGAGGTCCTCGTCGCGGACGCGCTCGTGCTCTGTGACGAAGCGCTCGTCCCGCGCGATGCGCGCATCGTCGACGTCGGCTCGGGCGCGGGCGCGCCGATCGTGCCGCTACTCGTGCTCCGCCCCGACGCGCGAGCGACGCTCGTCGAGCCACTGCGCAAGCGCGTCGCGTTTCTCCGCACGGTGATCGGCGCGCTCGACATCGCCGGCCGCGCGCGCGTCGTGGAGGGTCGGATCGACCCGCGCGCACCACGCGTCGACGGCTCGCCGTTCGACGTCGCGCTCTCGCGCGCGACCTTCGCGCCCAGAGAGTGGCTCGATGTCGGTCGATCGCTCGCCGGCTCGACGCTGGTGCTCGTCGCGCGGGAGCCGCTGCCCGGACCAGCGGACGGGTCGTCGCCGCTCGCCGAGCGCGCGTATGCGATCCCGTCCACCGGCGCACCGCGCGCGATCGGACGGTTCGGTCGAGCAGCGCCGAGCGACCCACGGCCTTGACCAGCCGGGCAACCGGTCCGCATCCTCGTCGTCCCGAGCCACCAGAATCGAGAAGGAGATCGCATGCGTTCCCTCGCCCCGCTGATCGTCGTCGTCCTGTCCGTGCTCTCGGCCTGCGGAGACGACGACTCGATGCCGCCCAGCGACGCTGGCGGTCCGGCCTGCACGGCGTCCGACGAGTGCGACGACGGGCTCTACTGCAACGGCGTCGAGACGTGCTCGGGCGGCCACTGCATGGCCGCTCCGACCGGCCCGTGTCTGACCGGTCAGACGTGTGACGAGGCGGCGAGCCACTGCACGACCGACTGCGCCGTCGCAGAGGATGCGGACGGTGACGGGGTCGCTTCGGAAGATTGCGGCGGCGCGGACTGCGACGACAGCGATCGCGATCGCTACCCGGACAACCCCGAGATCTGCGACGTGGACGGCCACGACGAGGACTGCGATCCGACGCACGTATGGCGACCGCGACATCGACGGCGACGGCGAAGTCGACGAGCTCTGCTGCAACGGGACGACGTGCGGCCAGGACTGCAACGACCTGCAGCGTGGGATGAACCGACGCTCACCGAGGTCTGCAACGGTTCGACGACGACTGCGACGGGCATCATCGACGAGGGCGTGCAGGTCGATTCGTGGCCCGACACGGACTTCGATCTGCACGGCGACATGGACGCGGCTCCGGAGATGCAGTGCGCGGGCGCTCACGGATACGCGTCGCTCGGCGACGACTGCGACGACAGCGACCCGCACGTCCACCCGGCGCAGGTCGAGATCTGCGACCGCAAGGACAACGACTGCGACGGCACGGTGGACGAGGCGCCGGCGCCTACGACGTGGTGGCTCGATGCCGACGACGACGGCTTCGGCGTCCCGGACCCGAGCACGTCGCGGGTGAGCTGCATCCCGCTACCGGGCTACTCGCTGCGGCCCACCGACTGCGACGACACGAACGCGATGATCGAGCCCCGCCGCCGCGGAGCGCTGCGACGGTCGCGACGACAACTGCAACGGCCTCGCCGACTTCCTCGTGGGCCCCGGCGACTACGAGGATGACGACGGAGACGGATCCGCGGATCTCGATGTGCCCAACGGGCGACGACTGCGACGACCGCGATCCGACGACCTACCCTGGCGCGACCGAGATCTGCGACCGCCGCGACAACGATTGCAACGGGAGCGTCGACGACGGGACCGCGATGGGAATGTGGTACCGGGACGGCGACGGCGACACCTACGGCGACGATACGTCGGTCCGAATGAGCTGCGATCCGATCCGCGGCTACATCACGCGCGGCGGCGACTGCGACGACGTCGATCCGGACCGGCATCCTCGCGTCGTCGAGGAGTGCAACGGGATCGACGACGACTGCGACGGCGACACCGACGAGGGCTCGGGCCGCGCCGCGTACTACTGCGACGCGGACAGCGATGGATACGGCGACGGCGAGCCTGTGCTCGGTTGCGCGATGCCGCCGACATCGACCGCGTGCCCCGCATGGGCCCTTTCACCCGCCGACTGCGCCCCGATGAACCCGAGCATAGGTGCGCCGAGCGCGTGGTACCCGGACACGGACGCGGACGGGTACGGCGATGCCAACGCGGCACCTGCCGTCGAGTGCACCGCTCCGTTCGGCCACATCGCCGACAACCGCGACTGCGACGACACGATGGACACGGCGTACCCGGGCGCGCCCGAGAGCTGCAACCTCGTCGACGACGACTGCAACGGCATCGTCGACGACGATCCGGACATCGATGATCCGGCGAACTGCGGGATGTGCGGGCACGCGTGCGGCGCGGGCGAGAGCTGCTCCGGTGGCGAGTGCCAGAACATCGTCGCGCTCGCCGCCGGCGCGAGCCACATGTGCGCGCTCTACTCGACGGGAACCGTCTATTGCTGGGGCAGGAACAACGACGGCGAGACCGGTCGTGGAACGCTCACCTCCATCGAGCCCGTCGGGCAGGTCATCCTCCTCACGGGGGTGCCGCTCGACGACGCGACGTCGATCGCGTCGAGCTCGAGGTCCGGCCACACGTGTGCGTCGCGCGCCGACGGAACCGTCGTCTGCTGGGGGAAGAACGACCTGCTTCAGTGCGGCTCGGACGCCTCGGCGCTCCGCTCGCCACGCGCGATCGCCGTTCCCGGGATCACGAACGCGATCGGCGTGGCCGTCGGTGAGTCGCACAGCTGCGCGGTCCTGAGCAGCGGCGGCGTTCGGTGCTGGGGGCACAACTCGTCGGGCGAGCTCGGCAGCGGGTCGACGACGCCGGGGACATCCGGCACCCCGCTGCCGATGGTCGAGAGCGACGGGGCCGGCGGGATGCGGACGATCGACGACGCGATCGCCGTGGTCGCTGCCCGCAGGCACACGTGCGTCCTGCACTCCGGCTCGACGCGCGTGTCGTGCGCCGGGAGCAACGACGCAGGCGGTGGCTGGACCGGCGTGCTCGGGCGCGGGACGCTCCCGGTCGGCAACTATCCCGTCGCTGACGACGTGCTCCTTCCGAGCGGCACCGTCGTCCGGTCGCTCCAGACCAACGGCGGGTACTACGCGGGCCACACGTGCGTGCTCCCCATGACGGGCCGTCCGATCTGCTGGGGCACCAACACATACTCGCAGATCGCATCGTCGGGCGGCGGCATTCCGACGCCGCAAGCGCTCGACCCCTACTATACGATGCCGCGCCTCATGACCGTCGGGCACGACTTCACGTGCGTCGAGTACATGAACGCGGCGTTCGGGGAGCGCGTCGCGTGCCAAGGTCAGAATTTCGAGCGGCCAGCTCGGCCGGAGCACGGTCACCGGAGGCGACAGCGTGCCCATGGACGTGGGCACCGCGATGGACCGAAGCACGTTCCTCTCGGGCGTCGAGCTCATGGCGTCCGGGCCGACGTTCGTTTGCGTGAAGCTCTCGACGGGCCGAGTCACGTGCTGGGGCGCGAACCCGTCTCGCGTCTTCGGGATGACCAGCGCTTCGCGGACGTTCTGCGACACGTCCCCGGCGGCCGTCGTTCCGGGCCTCCCGTAGCCCGCTCGTCGAGCTAGACGTGAAACGAATCGGCGTGCTCGACGAGCGGCTTTTCGAGCTCGAGCTCGTCGAGGATGGGGATGCCGTTGTCGGCCACGCTCGGGATCTCCGGCTTGATCTCGCGTGAGTGCATCACGGCGTCGCGGTGCACGGCCACGATCCGGAAGCCTCGGCGCTGGTAGAAGTAGAGCGCCCGGAGATTGTCGTTCGTCGTGACGAGCCACATCCGCTCGCAGCCGCGGGCACGGGCCCAATCCTCGGCGCGCTCGAGCAGCGCGCTCCCGAATCCCCCGACCCCAACCCTCAGCGTCGATCGTGACGATCTCGCAGTCGCGCCGCTCGTCGCTCAGCGTGATCACGCCCACCACCGAGCCGCCGTTCTCGACGAGGAAGCCGGGCAGCTCCACGGCGTCGTGGCGGCGCGCTCGCGTCACGATGATCGACGATGCCCAACGTCGCGCGATGAACTCGCGGACGCACTCGGCGTCCGCAGGCTCGATGGCCCGGACGCTCGCCGGGTCGATCCTCTCGTCGCTGGTCATCGGCATCGGCAGTGTAACCGAGACTGCTTCGGACGGCGCGGTCGGCTACCATCCGCGGTCATGACGAGATTCGCCCGGACCAGCTCGTGCGTCTTCCTCCTCTGGACGTCGGCCACCGCGTGCGGCAGCGCCGCCCCGGCCGAAGATCCCGCGCCCGTCGGCGATGAGACGACCGGTGGCGAGGCCGAGACGCCGGTCACGCTGCGCACGACGACGCCGGTGCCCGTACCGCAGCCGGCGATAGAGCGCGAGCAGCTGTCCGAGCCCGTGCAGACGATATGGACGCGCACCGAGGAGATTGTCGCCGACCAACCGCCCGATCCGCCGCTGGAAGCGACCGCCGACGCCATCGCCGCGTGGTCCGAGGACCGGTTCGCACCGTGGCTCGCGGCGCGTCAGGGCGCGATCCAGGAGATCGAGCCGCTCGTCGACGCGATCGGAGAAGACGATGTGCAGCGCGCCGTCGCGGGCGGTCTCTTCGGCTATGTCTACGAGGACACCGCGGCGGGCATTCGCGGCGCGCCGATCCCCGCCGGGATCGCGACAGACCCCGAGCTGCTCGACATCTACGGGCAGACGCTCGAGGAGGCGCTGCGACCGTTCGCGCAGCGCGCGCTCGAGAGCTACGCGTACTGCGCGACGACGTTCGCTCGGCTGCAAGACGAAGCCTGGTTCGGATGGGGCTCGTACTGTCTCGAGCGGGCGCGCGACGTGAACGAGGTCTTTCGGTTGGGCGCGGGCGGCCCCGAGGCCGACCCGAGGCCCGAGCCCGAGAGCCAGGCCCCAGCCTCGAGCCAGTGACTACGGGACGAGCTCGAAGGCGCCGATGTCGAAGCCCGGCCCCTGAGGTCGGGTGACGCCGAGGAAGTCGCGCGCGACCTCGGGCAGGTCGAGACCGCGATCGATCGCCGGGCTCCCGGGCGTGAGCCGGAAGTCGAAGCTCGCGTCGTCGACGAACGCGGGATCGGAGCCATAGACGTTGTTGCGCTCGGTGTAGAGCTCGGGGGAGTCGATTTGGTCCACGTCCCGATCGGTGAAGAAGAGGTTGTTCTCGATGACGTGACCGCCTCCCGCGCCGGAGAAGTGGATCCCGTTGGTGTTCTCCGTGTTGCGGGAGTTCATGTAGAACACGTTGTTGTAGAAGCGCACGCCCGTCGCCTCCTCGTACTGCACGACCGCACCCGAGTTGTCCTTCTGGAACGCGAAGACGTTGTGCGCGACCAACCAGTCGCTCGCCCCGGCGAACTCCGGCCCCGGGTGCTGCGACGGATCGTAGGGGTCACCCGAGATCTGCAGACCGAACGCCGCGTTCAGATAGAACACGTTGTTCACGACGACGTAGTGCTGCCCGTGCGCGTACATCCCGTGGTGCCATCGGTTCTTCGTGCCGCGCTTGTCGCATCGCGGGCACGCGAGGCCGTTGTCGTGGATGACGTTGCCGTCGACGACGATGTCGTGCCCGCCGGATCCGAGAACTCCTTGGTTCACGTTGTGGTGGATCTCGTTGTGCCGGATCGTCAGGTGGTGCGCGTTGTAGTACTTGATCCCCTCGTACGGCGCGTTGCGAAGCTCGAATCCCTGGATGGTCAGCCACCCGATCGCCTCGGTGCCCGACCCCGCCCGGATCTCGATCGCGCGGTCTCCCGAGTCGCTCGCGTCGATCACGGGATGCTCCCCGGGGAACGCAGCGAGCACGATCGGCGCACCGTCCTCTCCGGACCGTGCGATCCGCACCGCGTCGTAGACACCGGTACGCACCTCGATGACGTCCCCGGCGACTGCGAGCTCGAGCGCCCTGCGGATCGTGAGGAGCGGCTCTTCGAGCGTCCCCGGATTGTCGTCGCTCGCGTTCTCGTCCTCACGCGCGACGACGTACGTCGGCTCGAGCGGTGGATCGTCCGGCAGCGGGACCCAGCCGTCGGCGCGCGGCGACGGGCCGTCCGTCCCCATGGCCGCGTCCAACGGGGGCGACGCCGCGTCTCGACGCACGGTCGCGCCGTCCTCACCAACGACGCTGCCGCCGTCGTCGACGGAAGCCGAGCTCCCGCAGGCGCCCACGAACGACAGAACGAGAGCTCCGAAGCCCAAAGGTCGAAGCGGAGACATCTTCCTCCCTCCAACCACCCCGGCACATGCTAGCGCCGACCGCAGCAAGAGGCAGCCCGAATCGGGGCAACGGCGCGAGGAGCAGGTCCGAAGACCTCGCCGAACGGACCGATGCGCCCTAGCGCCCGCGGACCGGGATGATGCGGATCCGCCGCCCGAGCCCCTGGCCGTCGCTCTTGGTGGTGACTCCCGGGAACTTGGCGAGCGAGAGATGGATCACGCGCCGGTCGCGCGCGCTCATCGGCTCGAGCGTGACGACCTTCCCCTGCTGGATCGCGCGCTTCGCTTGGCGGCGTGCCATCGACACGAGGCCCCGGTCGTGGCGCTCGCGGTAGTCGCCGAGTCGACGATGACGTGCCGGCGGGCCTTCGGAAAGCGATTGACGATCTTGTTCACGAGGAACTGGAGCGCGTCGAGCGTCTGGCCCTTCTTGCCTATCGCGCGACCCGCGTCCTCGCCATCGACGTCGAGCACGACTCGCTCGGCGTCCTCGCGGATCGACGACCTCGCGCGTCGAGATCCATCCGGCGCGAGGATCTCCTCGAGCATGTCGCGCGCGCGCTCGGCCTTGCCGTCGCCGGCTTCGCCGGGCGACCCGCCGGCATCGAGCTCCTCGTCCACGTCGGGATCGACGACGAGCAGAGCTCCGTCCATCAGCGGCTTTTCTTCACGGTCGGGCACGTTTGGTCCTCCGCTTCTTCACGCGGGCTTTCGGTCGGGTGCGCCGGACGACGCTCCCGGAGATCGACACTTCGTCGTCGCGGCCGCCACCGCTTCGGGCCTCGTCCTCGTCCTCTTCGGCCTCGGCCTCGGCCTCGGCTTCGGCTCGAGCTCGCGCGGCCGCTTCCTTCTGTCGGAGCTGGCGCTGGATGAAGAGCTGCTGCGTCATCCCGAGCGTGCTGTTGGTCACCATGTAGAGGCACAGACCCGACGGGAGGAACAGCATGAAGACGGTGATCATGATCGGCATCATCCACATCATGATCTTCGCCTGTGTGGGGTCCGTCGCGGCGGGAGTGAGCCGTTGCTGGAGGTGCATCAGCCCGCCGACGCACAGCGGCAGGATGAAGATCGGATCGCGCGCCGAGAGGTCCGTGTACCAGAGCGCGAAATTCGCGTGGTACAGCTCCACGTTCGTCGAGAGCGACGCGTAGAACGCGAACCAGACCGGCATCTGGAGGAGGGACGGAAAGCAGCCGCCGAGCGGGTTCACACCACGCTTGCGGTACAGCTCCATGATCGCCTGGCCCTTGGCCTGAGCGTCGTCCTTGAACTGTTCGGTGACCCTGTCGATCTCGGGCTTGATGACGCGCATCTGCGCCATCGACTGAAAGCTCTTCCACGTGAGCGGCAGCATCACGATGCGCACGAGCAGCGTCATCACGATGATCGCGAGGCCCCAGTTGCCGAGGAGGCCGTGGATGATCCGGAGGAGCGCGACGAAGTAGCGCGCGACGAGGCTGAACCAACCGAGATCGACGACTTGCGATAGGTGATGACCGGCGGCGAGCAGCGCGTCGTTGTCCTTCGGGCCGACGTACGCGAGCGTGCGCAGCGTCGTCGACGCGCCTGGCGCGAGCTCGACGCGCGGGTAGACGAGCGTCACCTCGAACAGGCTGCCGACGGGCTCGGGCTGACCGCGATTGCTCACGCGGATCCGGCACCGCTCCGCTGGCTCACCATCCGCGACGAGCACGCTCGCGAAGTACGCGTTCTCCGCGCCGACGAATCGGACGTTCGGCCCGAAGCCGTGGCCGCGCTCGCTGCCGCCCGGCGTGGGCTTGCCCTTGTCGCGGTCCATCCGCGTGATCTCGGAGTCGCCCCACATGCAGACGCCGTGGCTGATGTTCGGCGAGCGCGAGCCGATGAGCCCGCCCGACTCCGCGTCGCGCGTCACGTAGTGAAACGTCTTCATCTCGACGTGGACGGCGCGCTCGACCGAAGCTTCGTTCTCGATGCGGAGCGTCGACCAGAGCTGATACGGCCCGCGCCCCGCCTCGAGCCGGCGCACCACCCGGAAGCCGCCGCCCTCCCAGGTCAGCACGACCGCCCGCTCGGAGAGCTGCTCGATGTCCCAGACCGCGTCCGGCGGCATCGGTACGCCGGGCAGGCTCAACCGGAGGGGGAAGTACTCCTCGCGGTCCGTCGTGACCATCTCGTGCGGCGCGCCGTTCTCGCCCCGATACCGATCGTGCAACAGACCGAAGCTGACGAGCCCGCCGTTGAGGTTCGAGACGACGGCCTCGAAGTCGTCCGTGCGGATCGTGGCGCGGCGCTCTGCCGCGTGTCGCGCCTCGCGATCGATCGCGGGCGGCTCGGGAGTCGTATCGCCGTGCTCACCCCCGCTCTCGCCGTGCCCCGCTCCGCCGGTCTCGGCGACCTCGCCGCCGTGCTGTGGATGGTCGGGCTTCGCGAAGAAGTAGAGATACCCGAGGTACCCGCCGCTCGCGAGGACGGTCACGATCAGGATCGTCAGGAATGAGCGGCGGTCTTGCATCCGCGTCAGCCCTTCTCCGGCACGTGCGCGGCGGCGCGCCGGAGCGCCGACGACGCGTGCTCGATCTCGGTCGCCGCGATCTCGTACCCGAGACCCTCCGCGCCGCGCTTGGCCACGATCACCACGTCACAGGACGACGGAAAGAGCCCCCGGTTCCGGCGGAACACCTCGCGCAACACTCTCTTGACGCGGTTTCGGGACACGGCGGACGGGCTGACCTTCTTCGTGACGGTGATGCCGAGCCGCGTACGCGCGCCAGGCCGCGGCAGGACGACCACGAGGTAGTGAGGAGTGTGGACCCGGCGTCCGTGCTCGCGAACCTCGCGGTACTCACTCCGGCGGCGCACCCGATCTTCGGGTGTGTGTGTGTGCCGCGTCGAAGGAGCCCGCACGTCGCCCGCCCGGGTCATCTCCGCGGCGGTCTACTTCTTGTAGACCGCCACCGCGAGACGCTTGCGCCCCTTGCGGCGGCGAGCCGCGAGCACCTTGCGACCGTTCTTGGTCGCCATGCGCGCTCGAAAGCCGTGCGTGCGCAGACGGCGCGTTCGATGAGGTTGGTAGGTGCGCTTCACAGCTTCTCCTGCGGGGAGAAAAAGGGACCGGCCGACGTGGTTCGGTGCCGCGAGACCGTTCGGGAATCGCGGGCCCCCCGACCGGCGAGGGGCCGGGAAATAAGCACGGGGGGTGGGACGTGTCAAGCGACGGGCCGGCTGATGGGGCCGGAATTGCAGTGGTCGCGGGCGGCTGGAGCGCGATGATCCGCACCCCGCGGCGCATCAGCACCTCGGGGTGGGCAGGCAGGCCACCGAGGGCCGCGAGGGTGACGAGGAGCATCGCCGAGCGCGTCACGCCGCCGCCTCCTCGTCGGGCCGCAGCATCCCCGCATCGAGGAAGCTGAAGTACCCCTCGCGCGCGACGATGACGTGGTCGAGGACGCGAACGCCGAGCAGCTCCCCGGCCTGGAGCAGGCGCGCGGTGAGCGCCACGTCGTCGGGGCTCGGCGAAGGCTCGCCGCTCGGGTGGTTGTGCACGAAGATCACGCCAGCGGCGGCCTCTCGAAGCACGGCGCGGTAGACGTCGGCGGGCGAGACCGGGCACGCGGACACGCTCCCGACCGCGACCTCGACCTCGCCCGCGGGGCGGTTCTTCGCGTCGAGGAGGATCGCGACGAAGCGCTCGGCGGGCTCGCGCGCGAGGCGCGGGCGCATGGCGGCGTCGACGTCCCGGCTCGAGCCGATGCGCCGGCCCCGGGACAGCGGAGTCGCCGCGACGCGCCGGCCCATCTCGAGCGCCGCGACGATGCGAGACGCCTTGGCGAGCCCGACGCCCGGAACCCGCGCGATCGCGCCCACACCCACCGTCGCGAGCGAGGCGAGGCCGCCGAGCGTCGCGAGGAGCCGCGCCGCCAACACCTCGACCGGCTCGCGCCTGCCGCCGGTCCCGAGCAGCAGCGCGACGAGCTCGGGATCGCTCAGCGCATGGGCGCCCACCAGCGACAGGCGTTCACGCGGTCCGGTCCTGCTCTGGGTCGGCACGTGCGCATGCGGAGCAAGGCACGGGCCGGGCTCCGGATGCCCGGATCGGCTGCGATCTCGGCAGCCGGGGAGTGGCGGCCGCCGGCGGTCCGCCGGCGGTCCGCCGGCGATGCGCCAGATCGGCGGGCGCCGTGTATAACGCGCGAGGCGATGAAGCGTCGCGCGATCCTCTTCGTGTCGCTCTGGGCCGCCGCGCTGCTCGCGGTGCTCGGCATATGGCTCGCGCAACCGGCGCCGCCGCCCGAGCCGACGCTGCGCCCGGACGGCGCGCCGACGTACGGCCCGGACGACGTCGCGCCCGCGGCCTCGCGCGTCGGGCTGCCCGTCACCGCGCCCCCGGAGGGCCCGCCGCGAACGTTTCGCAACGACCGCCGCCACACCGCGCGAAGCCCGTACGCAGGACCGGACGGCGCGCACGTGGTGTGGCGCTACCGCACGCACGGTCGCATCAACGGACAAGCCGTCGTCGGTCGAGACGGCACGGTCTACGTCGGGTCACACGACGGGAACCTCTACGCCATCAGCGCGAACGGCGTGCTCCGATGGCAGCACGCGCTCGGCGACCGCATCTACTCGAGCCCGTTCATCGACGACGACGGCAACGTGTACTGCGGCTCCGACGCAGACGTGCTCACGTCGTTCACCCCGGGCGGTCGAGCGAGGTTTCGGGTCGAGACCGACGGCGATGCGGACACGGGTGTGGTCGGCGCTCCCGACGGCAGCATCCGATTCGCGGCCGGCAGCGATCTCTGGGCGATCGAGCGGGATGGGACGGTGAAGTGGCGGTTCCGCGCGCGCTCGAAGATCTTCGCGACGCCTGCGATCGACGAGGACGGCACCGTGTACGTCGGCTCGCAGGACGACTTCTTCTACGCCATCGCCGACGACGGGCGGATGCGCTGGTCCTACCACACGCGCGACGACAACGATGCGAGCCCCGTCATCGGTGACGACGGCACGATCTATTTCGGCTCGGACGACCAACACGTCTACGCGCTCACGCGCGACGGCGATCTCGTGTGGTCGGCCGACGTCGAGGGCTACGTGCGCGCTCCGCTCGCCCTCGGAAGCCGCGGCGACGTGATCGTCGGCGTCTACGGACCTCGGCCCCGCGTCATCAGCCTCGACGCGCGGACGGGCGACCTCGACTGGTTCTTCCCCGTGACGGTCACCGATTCGTCCGAGGTCGGCGTCCATTCCGGGGCGCTCGTCGACGCGCGCGGCGACATCTACGTGGGAGCGCACGACGATTACCTCTACTCGCTCACGGCGGACGGTCAGCTGCGGTTCATCGTGGCCGCCCGCGGAGACGTGGACGGCTCGCCGGTGCTCGCCCCCGACGGGACCCTCCTGGTCGGGTCGGACGACGGGATCCTCTACGCAATCCGGTAGATCCGGGGGTCTTGGGGCGTGGCGATGTCGGTCCGTTGTGATCTCGCTCCGCCGTCCCGTATAATTTGCGGGCGGATGCGAACGCCACTCTCCATCACGATCCTCCTCTTCGGCTCGGCCCTCGCCGCGTGTACGTCGACGAACGGGGGCGACGACGCGGGCAGCGTCTCGAGCGCTGCGCACGGATCGGTCGGCGTCGTCCAGATCGAGCGCGTCGCGTCGAGCGACCCCGACCTCGCCGAGCCGGGCGGCGTCGTGAGCGCGCTCTTCGCGCGGTACCGCGGCGTCGAGGGCCAAGCCGTCATCGACCTGTTCGGCCTCGGCGCCTCCGCGCCGCTCGAGACGTGCGAGATCGGTGCAAACGACGCGTTCGCGCTCGCCGAGCCGGGAGCCGTGGTCGAGCTGCTCGACGCCGGCGAGCTCGAGGTCCGGGTCGCGGGCACGCGCACGTCGCTCACGCCGCGGATGTTCCCAGAGCTCGGCGGCGTCGTATCGGGGGCGTTCTACGCGGAGGACGCTGCGCTCGGCGTCGCGCGCGCAGACGTCGACGAGTACGTCGTCAGCTCGCGAGGCGCCGCGCTGCCGGGCTTCGACGCGGTCGCGGTCCCACCGGCGGCGCCGGTCGACGTCTGGGTGGCGGGCATCGACGCCACGACCAGCCTCGCGCTCTCCCGCACGTCGACGATCGACCTCGCCTGGGCAGCGGGCGACCCGCGCGACCACATCGACATCGAGCTCTCGGCGCTCGGCGAGACTCTGCGCTGCTCGGCGCGGGACGACGGAGCGTTCTCGATCGACGCCGATCTCGTGGCGGCGCTCCCCTCGGATCGCGCCGCGAGGCTCGTCGTCCGCCGCGTTCGCATCACGCCGTTCGATGCGCCAGACGTCGAGACGGCGTGGATCTTCGTCTCGACGTCGCGAGCCTTCCGAGCCGAGCTCCGGTAGCTCGAAGCGGCGCCGCGGCCAGCGCCGCCGCTCGCGCTACTTCTTCGGATTGTTGCCGAAGAGGCGCGACAGGAGGCCAGCGTCCTGCTGACCCGAGCTCTTCTTTCCGCGCATGTTTGCGATGCGCACCTCGCGCATCGCCTCGGTGTTGCGCGGGTTTATGTCGACGACGCGCCGGAACAGACGGAGCGCCGCGTCCTCGTCGCCCCGACGCCGGAGCACGTGCGCCTTGTAGAGGTGCGCCTTCTCGCTCGACTCGTTGAGCTCGAGCGCGCGATCGAGCGAAGCGAGCGCTTCGTCGAACGGTGGGCTCTCGTTGCCGAGATGAAAGAGCACGTGCCCTCGCAAGGCGAACGCCTCGGCGTCCGTCGGGTTGAGCCCGACGGCGTCGTCGAGAAGCTCGAGAGCGCCCACCCAGTCGTGACGACGAACGAGCACCTCGGCCTTCTGGTACTCCATCGCCGCCTCGACGATCGAGTTCACGTGCCGATCCGCCTGCGGCGTCCCCCCACCGCCTTCGACCGAACGCCGGTACTCCACGAGCTCGCGCTCGTTCGCGAGCGTCTCCTGCGCCTTGGTGAGGTAATGGAAGATCCGATCGGCCCACGGCCGAAGCGGCATGAGCTCGGGCGGCAGCCGGTCGGGGTGCCAGCGCTTTGCCTGCTGGAAGTACGCGTCGCGAACGTCGGTGGGCGTCGCGGTCTTCCCCACGCCGAGCATGTCGAAGTAGTTCTGCGTGTCGATGGCGACCGCGCGCTGCGCCACCTCGATCCAACGGTCGTGCAGATGGTCCGGCAGCGCGTCCGGCGGATCGGGCGGTGGCTCGGGAGCGTTGCGGCGCCCGGGCCGCGAGCTCGTGGGGCCCGAGGAGAACCGGCGCGGACGCTCGGACGGGCTCGGCCGCAGGCTCCGCCCGGGCGGGCTGCTGCTCACGGGCTTTCGGGGTGTGACGCTCCTACGGCCTGGAGGATCGCTCGCGACCCGCGGCGGCGGGCCGCTCCTTCCGCCGGGCCGGCTCGACCGCCCGGGATCGCTCACGCGTCCCGGCGGGATCGACACCGCACCGAACTTGCCCGTCGTCTCGCGGCCCTCCTCGCTCGGCGTGAACGGCTCGATCGAGCGCGTGATTGTCAAGAGGTAGAGCATGCGTCTGGCGAGCCGCTCGTTGCCGGACGTCCGGACGAGCTCGCTCACGCTGGCCGGCTCGGCGCGGATGAGCTCGATGAACGAGCGCTCCTTGTCACCGAGCCCGAGCACGTCCAGGTTCGCTCCCGTTCGCAGACGCATCTTGGACATGCCGAGCCGTCGCAACACCGTGTCGATGGCGTCGTCGCGCGCAGCGCCGCGAAGCGACGCCGTGATCAGTGCGAGGGGCTCGATGGTGCCGGTGAGCACCCCGGTGCCCTCGCCGACGAGGTCCGCTTCGTAGAACGCGTACGGGGCGTTCACTCGAGTGAAGAGCGGCAACATGCTGCGGTCGAGCGTCGAGCCCGGCTGGACGAAGCGGCCGGCGACCGGACGGCCGCCCGACAGGAGGATCCGGTCTTGGCCGCGCGGAGCAGCTCCGTCGTCGCGGCGCTCCGGCCAGATCACGAGTGTCCCGTCCAACCGCTGTTGCAGGACGTACAACATCAAGTGTGCGAAGGGCCTCGTCGCGAGGGACCCCTCCGCACGCGGCGCAGGAAGCTCGGCTGCTCCCATAGGGGACCATCCATCCTCGCACACAGCATCCGCTGGGCCAACCGGGATCCGGCCCGTTTGGGTACCGTTTTCGGAGCCCGAGCCGGTAGAGTCCACGGGCGATGCAGCGACGCACGAGCGCGACCGCGGCAGGCCCGAGGATCGGCGGCCGTCAACCCGAGATCGCGCAGGCATCGCGATCGGTCGGCGCTCGCGGACCGGCTTC
Source organism: uncultured delta proteobacterium (assembly GCA_963740495.1). Taxonomy (GTDB): domain Bacteria; phylum Myxococcota_A; class Polyangia; order Polyangiales; family CAVUEK01; genus CAVUEK01. The sequence goes on along the minus strand of CAVUEK010000025.1, from coordinate 135,110 downwards.
GACGAGTGGCAGGCGACACGGGGGAGGTCGCGGAAGCGGCGACGCCGGAAGAGCTCGCGGAGATCGCCCAGCGTTTTCGCGACCGAGGTGTGGAGATACTGGCGGTGAGCGGTGGGGACGGAACCGCAGGGTACGCGCTGACGGTGTTCGAGCGCGTGTATGGAGAGGCTCCGTTGCCACAGGTCGCGCTCCTTCGGGGCGGCACGATGAACACGATCGCGAACGGTCTCGGGATGCCGAGGCGCGGGCCGGTCGAGCTCTTGGAGCGGTTGGTCCAGGCGGTCGATGGTGGAACGCTCACGACGAACCGTCGCGTCGCGATGGCGGTCGGCCACGAGGACGGCACGCGGCGGCTCGGCTTTCTGTTCGGGATGGGCCTCGGCTATGCGTTTCTCGAGGAGTACTACGTCCTTGGAACGCCTCATCCGACGCCGATTACCGCGGCGCGTACCCTCGGCCGGATCGCGGGCAGCATCGTCGTTCAAGGGAAGACCGCGCGGCGCGTCGTGAGACCCGTCGAGGTCGAGGTGGCCGTCGACGGCTCGGCCTGGCCGACCGAGCGGTACCTCTTGATCCTCGCCGGGACCGTCGAGCAGGTCGGCCTCGGGTTCACCCCGTTTTTTCGAGTCGCCCGCGGCGTCGACGGGTTTCACGTGCTCGGTGTCCACGGCTCGCCGACGGCGGTGGTCGCGCGGCTTCACCGCGTCTGGCGCGGGCGGCATCTCGGCGACGCGGTCGCGACGGAGGCCCTGGCGACGGTCGCGACGCTGGAGTGCCCGGAGGGTGTCGTGCCCTATTTCCTCGATGGCGATCTCTATCGAGCGGACGGCCGGCTCGAGGTGACCGTCGGCCCGGCGGTCGAGCTCGTCTGGGGCTGAGCGCCTCGACCGCGGTCGATCAGGGCGCTTCGGCGGCGCTCGCCGAGCTCTGCGGGCCAGCCGCCGAACGCGCGACGAAGTCCATCGAGTTGTCGTCGGTGTCGTAGGAGTTGCCGTGCGTCGCGTCGGCGCCAGAGAGCATCGATACGGCAGTCGATGCGGCGTTCGCTTTGCGCTCGTACGTCATCGTCGTGTCGTTCGAGACCGCGGGGAACGCGGCCGTCTCGGGATCGATCGCCGTGCCCCACCCGAGCTTGTCGAGCTCCAGCGTTCCGTCGACGAGGCGAAGATGCCCGCCCGCTGCCGCGAAGCCGCTCGCCCAGGCACCGCCCGGATCCGCGGCCGGGACCCGCGTGTAGTTGCTGCTGGCCATCAGATAGAAGCCGTGCGCCGCGATTGTCGCGCCCGCGGGGACGGTGGCTCGTCGCATCCACGCGGTGGCTGCGCCGGTCGCGGAGCGGTACTGGATGTCGAGGCCGCCGATCCCGACGGGCCCGTTCGTGCGGTTGTAGAGCTCGACGAATTCGTCGAGCGCGCCAGCGGGGCCACCGGTCGCGACCTCGCTGATGACGATGGTGCCAGGGCACGGAAGCCCTTCGTCGACGTTGCCGTCGCAGTCGTCGTCGCCGCCGCCGCAGACCTCGACAGCGGTGGCGCACGCGTCGCTCCCGCCGCCGTCCCGCATGCCGGCGTCCACGCCGCCGCCGTCCATGCCGCCGGCGTCGTCCAACCCGCATCCATCCCGCCGCCGTCGGTGCGGCCCCCATCCGCCGCGCCGCCGTCGACGCCGCCCGCGTCGACGCCCCCTCCGTCGACCACGTCGCCGCCATCCACCCCGCCGTCGAGGGGCGGCGGCTCGACGCAGTCGCCATCGACGCAGTCCACGCCCTCCGAGCACTCCACCGCGCGACAATCCGCAGCGAGCTCGATGCGTAGGTACACCGTGTCGCTCGGGATGAACCGCGCTCGGACCACGCGTCGCAGGACGACGGGCGTGGTGGCGCCCGACGGAGGCGGAACGTGAAACGCCGTGACGGTGACGGTCACGACCTCGTCCTCGCCGCCCGCCACGGGGCGAAACGAATAGGTCTGCGGAAGGGTGTGATCCTCGTCGAGCGAGATGGTGCCGCTATCGGCGGCCGCGCCCGACGCCGTGACCGCCTCGAAGCGGATCGCGTTCACGTCGCCCGGGACGGACAGGTCGGTCGACCAGACCTCGACGAGCAGGCTCGTCCCGTCGGCACACCCGACGAGCGCGAACGAAGCGAGCAGCGTCATCGCGCGAAGCATCGGCCGCGGTATAGCAGGTAGCGCGACCGTTGCAGCCGTCCCACGAGGCGTCGCAAGATCGGGGGCTTGGGAGCCTCGAGCGAACGTTCGTCGACGACACTTTTCGTGCTCCTCTCGTGCGCCGGTTGCGGAGCATCGGCGCCGGCGGCGCCGCCGCCAGAGGCGACGCCGCCACCCCAGGGGAGCGCCGACACGGCGCCGTCCGCACCGGCAGGGAGCGGGAGCCTCGACGCGGAACGGGCGACCATCATGAGCCGGCTCGAAGCTCTCGCGGATCAGGGCACCGACGAAGACATCGCCGTCGCGTCGCTCGAGCGCCTCGCGGTCCTCTCGTACGACGCGCACGAGCTCTCGCGGGCTCGGCACTACATCGAGCGTGCGCTCCGTGAGCACCCGGAGCACGAGGTGACCAACCGCGTGCGGCTCCTCTCGGCGTATGTCGCGCACGACGAGGGCGACCCCGAGACCGAGCTCGCGAGCCTCGTCTCGATCCTCTGCCCGACGTCCGGCGCGGATCCGCTCGTGCCGAGGGTGCCGGGCGAGCCTGACCTCGCGGTCTGCACGCCGCGCGAGCTCGCGCCGCCATACCTCGCGCACGCGTGGCTCGAGCTCGGTGAGATCTATTTCGACGCGTCGAGCGCTGGCGATCTCGCGCGCGCGGAGGTCGCGTTCGCGCGCGCTGCCGACGCCCCCGACCCGGGCGGCGAAGTCGCGCCGGTCGCGCTCTACAAGCGCGCCTGGGCGCTCTTTCGCGAGAGTCGGTTCGCGGATGCTCTCGCGGGATTCACGCGGGTGCTCGACGAGCCGCGATTGGACCTCGGAGGAGAGGCGCTCCAGTACCTCGCGCTCTGCATCGTCGAGAAGGACTGGGACGACGACGGGCACGACGATCGACGCATCGGCCTCCGCCGGCCGGAGGTCGCGGCGTTCATGGCGAGCTCGCCGCACGCGGCGGACGCGCTCGCTGCGGCGGTGCGCGCTCTGCTCGGCGAGGCGCGGTGCGACGAGGCGCGGGCGATGGCGAGGGCGCTCGCGGAGCGCGACCCCGCAGCGTCAGGCTCGCTCGAGCCCCTTCTCGCGCGCTGCGCTCCGTGACGACGCCCACCTTGCGTGGCGCACCTGACTGCCGCAAGGATCGCCGGGACCGATGCCCGAGCCGAGCGCACGGATGCCCGTCGTCTACGTCCCGCACGGAGGCGGCCCGTGGCCATTCGTTCCGGGCCTCGGCGATCCGGACGAGCTGTCCAAGCTCGCGAGCTACCTGCGCGAGCTCCCGGACGCGCTTCCGGTGCGGCCGCGCGGCATCCTCGTGATCTCCGCGCACTGGGAGGAGCGGGTACCGACCGTCACGACGGCCGCGCATCCGCCGATGCTCTACGACTATTACGGCTTTCCGCCCGAGGCCTATCGCGTCACGTGGCCGGCGCCCGGGGACCCGATGCTCGCCGCGCGCGCACGCGCGCTTCTCGACGCGGCCGGGATCACGTCCGCGGAGGATCCGGCCCGTGGCTTCGACCACGGAGCCTTCGTTCCGCTCGCGCTCGCGTATCCCGACGCGGACGTCCCGACCGTGCAGCTCTCGCTCGTCGCCGGGCTCGACCCCGAGACGCACCTCGCGATCGGGCGCGCGCTCCGGCCGCTCCGCGACGAGGGGATCTTCGTCATCGGGAGCGGCATGAGCTTTCACCACATGCGCGGCTTCTCGACGAGCGCCGGACGCGCCGCTTCGGAGTCGTTCGATGCGTGGCTACGAGAGACCGTCGCGCTCGACGGCCCCGAGCGTGACGCGCGGCTCGCGCGGTGGGAGAGCGCGCCGGCGGCGCGCGCCTGCCATCCCCGGGAGGAGCACCTCCTTCCACTCATGTTGATCGCCGGCGCCGCCGGCGACGACCCGGGCACCGTCCCCTACGACGAGCTCCTTCTCGGAGCCCGGATCGCCGCCGTTCACTTCTCCACTCCCAGCTCGCCGAGAGATCCACCATGATCCCCACGGCGAGGGCGACTTGAGCTCGGGCTCAGTCGGGGGCGGATAGGTCGAAGAAGGAGCGGGTCTCTTCGCCGGGGGGGACGGTGATGGTGCGCTCGTGGACGTTGCCGTCGCGGTCCTCGAGGCGGAGGCGGACGCGACCGGAGGGGACGGGGCTTCGGAGCGGAGTCGTGCCGAGGAGCCGGTCGTTCGCGTAGACCTTCGACCAGGGGCGGGTGTTGATGGAGAGGGTGCCTTCGGGCCCGGCCGGTGGCCCGTCATCGTGGGACCCGCCGCGCCGCGGCCGGAGCGCCGCTTCGAGCGTGGCTTCTTCACCCGCGACGACGTCGACCGTTCCGCGATACACGTGGCGTCCGTCGAGGCGGAGCGTGACTTCGTGTGCGCCGGGGGAGACGTCCGGTACCGTGATCGGCGTCACGCCCTCGATGTCGAGGCCCTCGATCGAGACCGTCGCGCCCGGCGGCGTGGAGACGATGCGCACGCTGCCAGTCTCGGATGGCACGACGTCGGTCTCGACATCGATGACGGGCTCGGTGGGCTCGACCGGGGCCCGCGCCGTGGGAGGCGCCGGACCGCGGTGCCCGAACGCCGCGACCGCTTCCTGCTGCTGGGCGTAGATGAAGTACAGCCCGCCCGCCGCCGCACCGGCGAAGAGCAGGAGCGCGATCACGCCGAGCGCGACCAGGAGCGGGAGTCGCGACTTTTGCGGTGCGGCGGTCGGCGTGATCGACGACGTGGGCTCGGCCGTGATCGATCCCGCGCTCGACGCGATCGGAACCGCGTCGAGCGCAGGCCCGGTCCTGATCTCCTCGACGAAGAGGAGCCCCATCAGCTGCGCGATCGTCCCGGAGTTCACCACCATCCGCGACTCGGCGAGCCAGCCCTCGAGCGCCCGCTGCATCGCGCCCGCCGTCGGGAAGCGGTCGTCCGGATGCTTGGCGAGCGCCGTCTGCGCGATGCGCTCGAGCGTCTGCGGGATGTCCGAGCTCACCTTGCGGAGGCTCGGCGGCGGGTCCTCGCAGATCGCGCGGAAGATCTCGTACTCGGTCTCGCGCTTGTAGAGGTTGCGTCCCGTGAGAGCCTCGTACAGACAGATTCCGAGCGCGAACACGTCGGAGCGTCCATCGAGCGCCTCGTTCTTGCACTGCTCGGGGGACATGTAGCTGTACTTGCCCTTGACCTGCCCCTCGTTGGTCTTCGACACGTGGCTCGCCGCTTTCGCGATCCCGAAGTCGAGCAGCTTCACGACGCCGTCGTAGCTGACCATGATGTTCTGCGGGCTCACGTCTCGGTGGATGACTCCGAGCGGCTGCCCTTCGTCGTCACGCGCTCGATGCGCCGCGTCGAGCGCCTCCGCCGTGATCGCGACGATGCGCGACGCGATCCCCGGCGGCGATCGCGCCGTACTTGCGACGCGCGACCTTGATCAACCGTCCGAGCGGCACGCCGTCGATCCACTCCATCGCGATGAAGTAGCTGCCCTCGAGCTTGCCGAGCTCGTAGATGTGGCAGATGTTCGGATGATTGAGGCGCATCGCGAGCCGCGCCTCGTCGAGGAACATCCGGACGAAGCGCTCGTCGTCCGCCACGTGCGGGAGCACGCGCTTGATCACGACCGTGCGGCTCGCGCCCGCCTCTCCGCGCTCGCGCGCGAGGAAGATCTCCGCCATCCCTCCGAGCGCGATCCGGCCGAGGATCTCGTACTTGCCGTACGACCCGATCGGCGTGATCCGGAGGAGCCCCGACCGCTCGGTGCGCTCGCGCGGCTCGGCCTCGGAGGGTGCGGTCATGTGCCACCGCCAGTATAGCAGCCGAAGGAGCGGCGCCGCCGGTGGCGGGAGTGCGGTGAGCGCGCGGGAGCGCTAGCATGCCGGCCGTGACCTCGGCCCCGCGAACCGCTCTCTGTGCGCTCTCGGTCGTCGTCGCCTTCGCGGCGGCGCCGACCCTCGGCCACGCTCAGTCCGGCCGGAGCGACGGCGACTCCGCGCTCGACGCGATCCGCGAGCACATCCAGTTCGCCCGCTACGACGACGCCGCCTCCGCGGCACAAGCGCTCGTGAGCCATCCCGGGCTCGACGCGCGAACGCACAACACCGCCCTCGAGCTCCTCGCGACCGCACACATCGCGGCGGGCCGTTCGCGCGAAGCCGCCGCCGTGCTCGAGGAGCTCTACGAGCGCGATCCCGACCACGTGCTCTCCGACCGCGATGCGAGCCCACGCGTGCAGAGCGCGTTCGCACGAGCGCGCGAGCAGCGCGGCGAAGCGCGCGAGGTCGTGCTCCAACAGCGCGCGACGGTCGGCCGCGGGCGCGAGGCGCCGCTGGTCGAGGTACGCCTGCCGAACGGCGACGACACGGTCGACGAGGTCCACCTCGCGTACCGCCAGGGCGACGAGAGCGAGTACACGCGCGTCGTGATGACGCGTGGCGAGAGCGGCATCTACCACGCGCGCATCCCGGTGCTCTCCATCGAAGGTCCCGCGTACTCCGTCGCGTACTATGTCGAGGCGCTGGCCCCGTCGACCGCGGTGCTCGGTCGCGTCGGTTCCGCGAGCGAGCCGCTCGCGCTCGAGGTCCCGGCGGGCGCGGTCGGGGCGATCCGCGAGACCGGCCACTCGGGCGACGTCGTCCTCGGCGGCGGACCCGGCGACGGTGAGCTTCCGCCCGTCGAGGACGAGCATCGCGGGATCGTGACGCGGTGGTGGTTCTGGACGCTCGTCGTGCTCGCCATCGGCGGCGGCGTCACCGCGGCGATCCTCCTCGGTCCTGCGAAGAGCGGCCCGCCGGACGGCTCGCTCGGCAGCATGCGTCTCGCGTTCTGAGCCGCTTCGCGCGCTCCCACCGATCACGGCCGGCCGCGCGCGGCGACTCGGTCGCAGTCGAGCAGCGGTCGACCGGTAGGGTTGCGATACGGCGCGACGCAGCTGCCGAGCAGCAACCCTAGGTCCTTGACGTCGATGCCGGGCCCGTTCGGCTCGAGCACGTAACCGCCGTCCGGGACCGACGCGTCGCGCACGTGCCACTCCGGGGTGCTGGTGTCATATCCCGCCACCGCTTCCTCGATGCGCGCGTGGATCCAACGCACCTCGCGCGACGTGAGCGGCACTCCGAGGTACGACGCCTCGAGGATGAGCTGAACGATGTCCCGCGGTCGCGCGTTGTCTGGCTCGTCACCGGCTTCATAGACGTCGAGGATGCTCTCGATGCGCGTGACGAGACCGGTGGCGAGGTCGCGCGCGAGCTCCGCGTTTCCGGTGACGAGCGCGAGGCCCGCCGCCGCCTCGTGGTGCGTCCGCACGATCTGCATCGAGGAGTTGTTGATCCCCGTGATCGGATCCGTGAGAGGACCGAGGCCACCGTTGTCGCAAACCGACGTGAGGGGGTCGTAACGCGAGAGCAAGCGGATCGCGAGCTCTGCGCCGCACTCGATCTGACCCCAGGTGTAGTACGTCGCCAGCATCGAGTTGGGGATCGTCACGTTCAGATCGCGGTCGTACGTCGCGATGCGGAACCCGTCGCTCTCCACCCTCTGCGCCCACTCCTGATAGAGGAGCCGCATCTCGATGAGGTCGAGCTGCGCGAGCGGATCGGTGAAGTGGCCCTCGCACGCGTCCATGAGCGCGACCGCGCGCATCAGGTGGCCCATGTCGTCCTTCGAACGCTGCGCCTGAACGTAGAGATCCGGCCAGTACGGATTGTCCGGCACGTGGATGAAGTACGACGCACCGCCATCGACTCCGGGTCGGTTCGCGTCGTAGTCGATGTAGATGTTGCGATCCGTGTCCATGATCGACCGTGGGTACGCGGCGCGCGACGTGATGCCGCGCTCTTCATCGCCGACGTTGCGCCGCATCGCGAGGTGCCACGACGACAAACCGCGCATCAACCGGCGGACGAGGTGCTGGTCGCGCCCGTCGCCGTAGAGGCGCCACGCGTAGCAGGCGCCCTCGAGGATCTGCGGCGTCTGGAGCCCGTTGTTCTCCGCACCGACGTCGACGTGCAAGAACGTGATCTGTCCGTCGTGCTTGTCGATCCCGGTCCCGCTCCACCAGGTCGCGTACCAATAGCCGCCCGCGGGGTCCGACTCGGGCCAGCCGTGCGCGCGCTCGTCGACGAGGTCGAGCCAGTGCGTCCGCTCGAGGAGATCGAGATACTCGTCGGTGACGCGCGTGAGCTCGTCTCCGGGAACCGGTGCTCCCACGTCCGGTCGTTCGTACGTGAACGGCAACGTGCGAGGGTGATCCGGGAACATGCCCGTGGCAGGCGGTGGCGGTGGCGACGTGGGGATCGAGCCATCCGGAATCGTCGCACCGTCGGCAGACGCCCCATCGGGCGCCGCGCCGTCCGGCGGCGGTGGGCTTTCGCCACCGGGGCCCTCGCAGGCAAAGACGAGAAGAGCAAGGAACAGCAAGCTGGGGGATGCCCGCATGGGCGAACAGAGTGCACGAGGCAGGCCACGCGAAAAACCCCGTCCCGTCGCGCGCTCGGGCCGGCGAGCGGAGCGCCAGGTGCTCCACGCGGCGGCACGTGGAGCCTCTCGACACCGCTCAGCGGCAGGCGATCGTGAGGTCGTCGAAGCGCGCACGCCCCGGGTTCGCCTCGGCCTCGTACGTGCCCGCGGCGATCCCGACCCGCACGCTCGTCACGTCCAACGGCGTCGACGCGAGCGTGTCGAAGTGCGTGCCGTCGGACGATGTGTCCCAGTAGAGCTCGCCGTCTCGATGACGCAATCGAAAGAAGCGCTGCGTCGCGGCGTCATACGGAACCATCGCGAGATCCTCGACCGAAGCGCCGACGGAGAGCCGCGCGCGCAAGAGCCCGTGCTCGACTATCAGCATCGCCGTGTCCGGATACGGGATCTCGATCTTGAAGAACGCCTGCGCGTTGCTCGCCGCGTTCGGCATCTCGACGCCGCGCACGCGCGTCGAGCGGTTCGTGAAGTCGAACGATTCGCTCAGATATCCGGCGAATGCTTCTCCGGACCGACCGGTCGCGAGCGAGATCACGAGCTCGCCACCGACCTCCGCGGTCGATGCGGAGGGGTCCGCGAACGAGTTTGGCCAGAGCGGTCCCCGAGCGCCGTCGTCGAAGTCGTCCGATGCCGGATCGCACCCGGGGACGCCTTCATCGAACGGCAGCGTGCACGCCGAGGCGGCGAGGAGGCCGAGCGCGGAGCAACGGAGCACGAAGCACACCTCAGCCTCCGCCGAGACCGTGCCTGCGGAGCAGCTCGATCAGGTACGAGCGGTCCATCCGCGCAGTCCGCGCCGCCTGACGGACGTTTCCACCCGAGCGTTCGAGCAGCGCCGCGAGGTAGCGGGCCTCGAACGCGTCGGTGAGCACGCGCCGCGCGTCTTTGTACGTGAGCCCGAGGACGGACCCGATCACGTCCGACGGGCCGAGCGCGCCGCCCTCCGGAAGCGGCGGAGGCTCGGCGCCGATGCTGAGCGTCGCGGCGACGTGGTTGCGGAGCTCGCGACCGTTGCCCTCCCATCGCCGCTGTTTGAGCCTCTGCATGGCGGCCGCGTCGAAGATCTCGCCCACCGGGCCGTCGTGGCCCTCCTGCCGCAGGAAGTGCTCGACGAGCAACGGGACGTCGTCCGGCCGCTCGCGCAGCGGTGGGAGCTCGAGCGTGACGACCGCGACGCGGTGATAGAGATCGAGTCGAAACTCGCCGCTGTTCACCGCAGCTCGAAGATCGCGGTGCGTCGCCGCCACGAGCCGAAAATCCGCGCTGAGCTCTTCGCTCCCCCCGACGCGACGGATCGTGCGCCGCTCGAGCGCGCCCAGCAGCGCCGGCTGCACCTCGAGCGGAAGCTCGCCGATCTCGTCGAGGAAGAGCGTCCCTCCGTGCGCGCGCTCGAACGCGCCGGCGTGCCGCCGGTCGGCCCCGGTGAACGCCCCGCGCTCGTGCCCGAAGAGCTCGCTCGCGACGAGGTGCGCCGGTATCGCGCCGCAATCGACGACGACGAACGCGCCATCACATCGCGGGCTCTCCGCGTGGATCGCGCGCGCCAGCAGCTCCTTGCCCGTCCCCGACTCGCCGGTCACGAGCACCGACACGTCGCGCGACGCGATCCCCTGCGCCAGGCCCATGACGCGACGCATCGCAGGCGAGCGGCCGCGGAGCTCCCCGAGGATCTCCGCCGGCGACGTCTCGACGCTCGTCGTCTCGCCGTGATCGATCCGCAGCACCGTGCCGCCTATCGTGAGCGTCGCGCCTGGCGCTACGTACACCGCTCCTTCGTGGAGCTCGACGCGACCGATCGTGGTGCCGTTCGTCGAGCCGAGGTCCCGTACGAGGACCCTGTCCGCGACGCAGGTGACCTCCAAGTGGTAGCGGCTCACCATCTCGTCCGCGAGCACGAGCGCGTTGTTCGGAGCGCTTCCGACGGTGACCGTCTCGCCCGCGACCTCGGCCTGCGCCGGCGGCAGCGGGGAGCTCTGGACCCGGACCCGGACCTCGCGGATCGGAATGCCGGGAACGAACCCCGCGGGTACGGTCTCCTCCGGCAGCACGGCGCTCGATGATACTCCAAATGCGAAGGAGCGTCGGAGGCACGCGACCGAAGCCCTCACATGCCGTCGGACCTCGCCTTCGCCGGCAGAACGCCGACCATCGGCGTCGAGATCCGGCCCCGACCCACGGCCACGCGGTGCCGGCGGGCCACCAACCCGGGCGCGCGCGGCAGGTAGAGCGACGGCGGGCAGCGTTCGCACGTCGCTGTCGGTGCTCCCACACCACGTCGTCGCTCACCGTGTCGAAGTTGCCGTGGCGGTAACAGGGTCGTCGCCGCGACGTCGACGGCGCCGGCACCGTTGCGCCGAGCTCGTAGATCGACGTCCGGCCCGCTGTCGTAGCGCGTCGTAGACCGCGCTGACGCCGGCCGTGCCGAGCACGTTGCCCACCGCGTTCATGCCGAGTCGCCGCCGTCGAGCTGCGAGCGCGGTGATGTTGCCCGTCTGGGGTTCGTTCGAGCCCGCGACCGCCGGCGGGTCGGCGAACTGCGCTGGAGGCATAGTTGCGGAAGTACGTCAGGTAGCCCGCGTTGCCGTGCGTCGTGGTCGCGCCCATGTGCGGCGCGTAGTTCCCCTCGATCAGCTCCATGTGCGGGAACGAGCAGTGGCAGTCGATGTTGACCTCCTGCCACGCCGGCGGCGTCGCCCACGAGTTGTCGGCGTAGTTGTACGCGATCACGTTGCCACCGCCGCTCACGTTGAACATGATCGGCTTGTTCATGTAACGCACGACGTTGTTCTCGACGAGGTTCTCCGCCGCGCCGCAACGCAGAACGATGCCATAGCAGTCGGCGCCGAACCCGTAGTTGGCCGAGTGGTGGAAGTAGCCGTCGCGCACGACGCACCCGATAGGTCCCCGTGAGCGAGACGTGCATGCCGCCGATCGTGTCGTCGCGTCTGCACGTCCTTCACCCAGCAGTAGGCCGCGTTCGAGATGTCGATGCCGCCCGCCATCTGACCGTTGTAGCCGGGGTTGGTCCCGCCCTGGATGCGCAGGTGCTCGATGCCTGCCCATCTGGTCACGGGCTGCGGTCACGCGCGTGATCTCGGCGTGGTACGGGGCTGCCGCGCGGAAGCGCCAGTGCAGCGGCGAGTCGAGCGTCGAGCGTCCCGCTCGACGTGTCGACCGCGGCGATCTCGCACACGCTGGCTCGCCGAACGGCCGCTCTCGCGCTTGAAGTACGGACAGTCGCCCTGGTCGATGTCCCCGTCGTCGACCTGGTCGATCGAGCGCGAGATCCCCGGGCGAGAACGCCGCTCGCGGCAGAGCCGACCGACACGGTCGTCGACTCCTTCGCACCGTCTTCGGTGAGCGCGTGGCCCGTCCCGCCGTAGCAGATCGAGTCGCGTGCGTCGCCGATCGCGAGAACCGTCTCCCCGCCCCGCTTCGACGATCGTGGTCCCGCCCGGGGCGCCTTCCGAGCCGGCGCCGCGCAGCACGACCCCTCGCGTCAGCGTGATCGTGTCGACGACACCGTGAACGTCCCGGGCCCGAGCTCGACGACCTGGCCCTCGGGGCACGAGTCGATCGCGGCCTGGATGTCGTCGCCGGGCGAGAGCGTCGCGCACACCTGCGTTCGTCGCGGAAGCCCGTCGGCGCCCGAGCGGAGCGCCGAGCTGGTCGTCGGCTAGGATCCCCGGGTTCCACGTCGTGACGCGGTCCGCGTCGATCAGATCGCCGAGCGGGCTCGTCCAGCACTCGGTCGACTGCCAGGCGCCACCGCAACAGAACCCGTCCGTCGCCATCGTGCCGCCGCAGGCACACGGGGCGGTCACCGGCCCTTCCGCGCACACCGCGCCGCACGTGTTCGACGCGCACATCTCGGGCGCGGTGCACGCACCGCAGTCGAGCATCTCGCCGCACCCGTCCGAAAGCGCGCCGCACGTCGCGCCCTCGGCCTCGCAGCTCGTCGGTGCGCACGGCCCGCCGTCCCGCCGCGGGCCGACACCTCCGTCGCTCGAGCCACCGCCGTCCTCGCCGTCCGAGGTCATCTCGCCCGTACAGCCCAGAGCCGCGAGCATGCACGCGCCCGTCACCGAGAGCGCGAGAAGGTGCCAGGAACGGGATGTGCGTCGCATGACGATGATGCAAGGCAACTGTCGATCCACGCCATGGACCCTCGCGAATCCAGGATCCGCGCGCGGGGCGTGGTCGGGCCCAACCGACCAGCGGTCGGGTGAGCCCCACCGAGATCGCGCACGCCGGAGCGATCCAACGCGGCCGCGTTCGGTTACCATCATCACGGCCACGCGCGAGACCTCCTCCGTGACCGAGCTCCTGCCCACCCCGCGCCTCCCCTCGCCAGGTGAGGTGATCGAGCGCTACCAAGTCGTCGGCCGCATCGCGCAGGGCGGCATGGCGGAGGTGTACCTCGCGCGGCGCCGTGGCCCGGGAGGCTTCGAGAAGCGCGTCGCGATGAAGGTCATGCACGCTCACCTGGCCGGGGAGCCGAACTTCGTCTCGATGTTCCTCGACGAAGCGCGCATCGCGTCGTCGATCGAGCATCCGAACGTGGTCCGCGTCCTCGACGTCGGGCTCCATGAGGGCCTGCCGTGGCTCGTGATGGAGCTGCTCCACGGCGAGCCGCTGACGATGGTCGTCGCCGACGAGGCGACGATGCCCGACATGCGCCTGTCGATCGGCATCCTGCTCGCGACGGCCGAGGGCCTGCACGCCGCGCACGAGGCGCGCGGTGCCGACGGGCGGCGTCTGGACGTCGTGCATCGCGACGTGAGCCCACACAACATCCACGTCGGCTACGACGGCCACGTGAAGGTCGTCGACTTCGGGATCGCGGCTGCCGAGGGCCGACTGACACGCACCGCGACGGGAGAGGTGAAGGGAAAATTCGGTTACCTCGCCCCCGAGCAGATCAAGTACCCCGGCCTTCGTGTCGACCGGCGCGTGGACCTCTGGGCGTTCGGCGTCGTCGCGTGGGAGCTGTTCGCTCGGCGGCGCCTGTTCGGCGCGGGCGACGCCGCGAGCAAGCTCTATCAGATCCTGAACGCGCCGATCCCCAGCGTGCGGACGGTCGCCCCCGACGCGCCCGAGACCGTCGCGAGCGTGATCGACGCGTGCCTCTCGCGCGATCCGGACCTGAGACCGAACGACGCGGCGGCTATCGCGACCGCGCTCCGGGACGCTATCGCCGAAGACCACGCAACGCTGCGCGGGGATCTCGCCGACCACATGGAGCGCCGCTTCGGCGAGCGCCGCAAGAAGAGCGAAGCGATGCTCGAGCTCTTTCACCTGCCGAAGGAGGGGAACGCGCTCCCGAGCGCCGAGGCCGCCTCCGGCGAGCTCACGCTCCCCGATCTGGGCGCGCCGGATGGAGACACGACCGTCTCGGCCACCGACGTTGCACGGCGCGCCCGGCGCAATCGGTGGCTCGCGATCGCGTCGCTGCCATTGCTCGCCTTCGCAGCGATCGCGATCGCGAGCTCGCTCGACCACGGGACGGCGCTCCACGAGCCTGCGGCGGGTGCGGAGCCACCGCCCGTCGGAAGCGCCGCGCCGACGTTGCGCACGCGTGCGCACGACGGAGCGGGGCACTCCGCTGCCGAGACAGCCGGCACCGAAGAGACGGCCGTGCGATCCCCTCCCGCGCCGGCCCCGGCGACGATCGAGACGATCCGTGTCTCCATCGGCCCGCGCGTCCGGCTCGTCAGGGTGGATGGCGAGATCCACGCCGAGCGGCCGCTCGTCCTCGCCGTCCCCGAGGACGGCACCGTGGACGTCGAGCTGGTCGGTGCCCGAGGGCGCACCGCGCGGCGCGAGCTCCACGCGGCCGACGACGGGCTTCACCTCGATCTTCCGAGACCACGCCCGAATGCGGGGCGCCGCGACGACCTGATGGAGTCACCGTACTGATGTCGCGCTCGGTCGCGCTCTGCCTCTTCGTCTCGCTCGCGATCGGCACGATGCCGCGCGCCTTCGCGCAAGACACCGACGCCGCGCAGCACGACTTCGCGGCAGCGACGAGCGCGTTCGACCACGGTCGCTACGAGGAAGCGCTCCGGCTCTTCCGCAGCGCTTTCGACGCCGCGCCGCGCGCCGCGGTGCGGTTCAACGTCGCGGTGTGCCTCGAGCGCCTCGGCCGGCTCCGCGAAGCTTGGCTCGAGTATCGAGCCGCGGTCGCGCCAGGGGAGCTCTCGTCCGAGCAGCTCGCGCGGGCACAGAGCGAGGCCGAGCGCCTGCACGCGCTCCTCGCGACCGTCGACGTCCGCGGTAGCCCGACGGGCGCGGACGTGCGAGTCGACGGGGTCAGCGTCTGCTCGCTCCCGTGCTCGGTCGAGATCGACCCCGGCCCTCACACGGTGAGCGCACACGCGAACGGCGCGAGCGTCGAGCGAGGGATCCGCGTCGACCGCGGCCAGCGGATGGAGCTCGAGATCGACGCGGTCGAACCGTTGTCGGGCGCGGCGGCGAGCGCGCGCGGCACCGGCAACGCGATCGCGCCGGTGGGCGCGCGCGAAGACGCAGGAGCGCGCGAAGAGCCCTCCGCGCGACGGGGGATCTCGTGGCTCACCTGGGTCGGCGTGGCGGTCGCCGCGGTCGGCGCGGGCGGGGTCGTCGGGCTCGGCCTCCGCACCGCGGAGCTCCACGACGAGTGGCTCGCGGGTGGGCCCGAATCGGTCCGCGACGAAGGCCTGACTACGCGCGCGGTCACGAACGTCTCGCTCGGCGTCGCGCTGCTCGGGGCGGCGTTGCTCGCCATCGACCTCGTGCTCGCGCTGGGCGACGCGAGCCCCGAGGCACGCGCCGCGGCGAGCGGCGACCTTCATTTCTGAAGCGGTCGGGAGAACCCGACCAACGCCGGTCGGGCCCCCCCGACCACGCGACGCCCCTGGCGCCGATTGTCGTGGCGTTTCGGGCTTCGAGAGACGGCCCGGCTTCTGCACTCGTTCCGTCGCATGCCGGCCCGGGCACACTCTCTCGCCTTCGCGCTCACGATCGCGACGGTCGCTCTCTGCGGCTGCCAGGGCCTGATCTCCGATCCCGGGGCGAGCCCGCGCGCCGGCGACCCCGGCAGGCCGCCCGCGGCGCGGCAGAGCCCCGAGGCGTGCGCCGGCTCCCACGGCGGTCCGCTCACCGGCGAGTCGCAGCGCCTCGACCCGACCGAGCTCGGCAACGCGGTCGAAGCCCTGCTCGGGTTTCGACCGACGTTCACCCCGGGCTTCCCCGAAGCCCAACGCGGCCCCGTCGGCTACACGACGTACCCGGCGCTGAACCGGATCACGAAGCGCGACGTCGGCCTCATCGCCGACACGGCAGACGCGATCGCGCTCCAAGCGATCGACCACTTCGACGCGCTCCTGCCCTGCGATCCCGGCGCGATCGACCCCACCTGCGCCGATGCCTTCATCGACGAGCTCGCGCCGTTCGCGTTTCGCGGCGCCGAGGACGCGAGCGACCTCGACGACTTGAAAGCGCTCTACCGCACGCTCCGCTCCGGCTCGCCCGCGCTCGATCCGCCCGTCGCGATCGCGGGGGTGATCTCGGCGATGCTCCAGTCGCCCGGGTTCCTGTACCTCGTCGAGCGCGGTGAGCCCGGCGGCGACGCCTCGACGCGCACGCTCACCGGTCGAGAGATCGCCAACCGCATCGCGTTCACGTTCACCGATGCACCGCCCGACGAGCCGCTGCTCGATGCCGCAGACGCCGGCCTTCTCGCGAGCGCGGACGAGCGTCGAGCGCAGGCAGAGCGGCTGCTCGACACACCTCGGGCGCGAGCGGCGATCGTGCGGTTCTTCCGCGAGTGGTTCGGCGTCGGGCTGCGCGCACCCGGGGACACCGTCCCGAGCGACGTGGCGGCGGCGTTCGACGAGGAGTTTCGTCGCTCGGTCGAGGACGCGGTCTTTGGTGGCGGTACGCTCGATCGACTGCTCACGGGCGACTCGACGTTCGTGAATCGCACGCTCGCGATGCACTACGGCCTCGACGTCGCACCGGCGAGCGACACCGATTGGGTGCGCGCGCCGCTCCCCGACGGCCTGCACGCCGGTCTTCTCGCGAGCGGCGCGGTGGCCAACGCGCACGGGAGCCAGACCGCGACGTCACCGACGCGGCGGGGACGGTTCGTCCGCGAGCGGCTGCTCTGCCAGGACATCGGCGAGCCGCCGCCGGGCGCGATGGCACAGAACCCGGTGCTTGCCGACGACGCGACGGTCCGCGAGCGCATCGAGGCGCGCATGGCGGTGCCGGCGTGCGGCTTCTGCCACGAGAAGATGGATCCGATTGGCATCGGCCTCGAGGACATCGACTACGTGGGCCGGTTTCGCGCGTCCTACGACGACGGTTCGGCGGTCGACAGCGCCGGCGAGGTGCGTGCGATCGACGCATCCGGAGCGTCGCCGACGTTCGACGGGGCCGAGAGCCTCGGGCAGCTCCTCGGCGATAGCGACGCGTTCCGCACGTGCGCCGTGCAGCAGTGGTTCCGGTTCGCGATGGGTCGGCTCGAGGGCGACTGCCAAACCGCCGAGGCGCAGGCGCTCGTGCGCGACAGCGGCTACGACCTTCGCGAGCTCTTGCTCTCGCTCGTCGCGAGCGACTCGTTCGTCGAGCGTAGCGATGGAGGAACGTGATCATGAAAGCGCGTAGCCGCCGGCTCGGACGCCGTGATTTCGTGCGGGGGTCGCTCGTCGCGGGCGCCGCGGTCGGCCTGCCGTGGCTCGAGTGCTTCTCGGACCGTGGCCATGCGCGCGCGCAGGTCGCGACCGGGCCCAAGCGCCTCGTGCTCGTGAGCGCGGGCCACAGCCCGCACACGGTCGAGAACTCGCCGCCGGATTGGCTGCCCCGGACGGCCGGAGCGTTCGGAACGTTGCCGACGCTGCTCCAGCCGTTCGACGCGATGCGCGACCGGCTCACCACGGTCGGCGGGATCGACAACGTGATGCGCGACGAGGTCGATGGCGACAACCACATGGTCGCGTCGTTCACGCTGCTCACCTGCCAACCGCCGGCCGAAGGCGTCGAGGGGACCTCCATCGTCCGCCGTGACATCGACAACTCCGGTGGGTCGCTGCCGCCCGGCCCCTCGGTCGACTACGCGATCGCCGACGCGCTCGGCGAGGTGCCGCTCGCGCTGCGCGTCGGCGTGGCCGAGGCGGCGAGCCGGCGCACGTTCGGCGTCGACGGCAGCTACGACCCCGGCGAGCCCAACCCGAGCCGCGCGTTCGATCACCTCTTCGGAGCGATTCTCGGGCCCGCCGGCCGAGCTCACGCCGCGTCAACAGCTCGCCGCCCGGCGCACGGACCTCCTCGAGACCGTCCGCCGGCGCTACGGTGGTCTCGCGAGCCGAGTCGGCGCCGCCGACCGCGTGCGGCTGGAAGCACACGCGGATCTCATCCGGCAGTTCCAGGCGGAGCTCGACCACGCGACGACGATCGTCTGCGCCGATCCGTCGATCCCCGAGACGACGGGCGTCAGCGAGTTCGAGGACTGGGACGGCCGACAGGACGACATCATCGGCGCGACGCACAACAGCCTCGTGGCGGCAGCGTTCGCGTGTCAGGCGACGCGCGTCGCTTCGATCCACTACTCGAACTTCAGCTCGAACACGTTTCCGTTCCTGAACGGGGGCGCGGCGATGCCGTTCCCGAGCGGCTGGCACGAGACCGTCCACGGACACGGCGGCGACGAGCTGCGGCGCATCCCGATGCTCTGGTACATGGACATGGTCATCGACCTCGTGAACAAGCTCGACGCGATCCCCGAGGGCGACGGAACCGTGCTCGACAACACGATCGTCGTCTGGACGACGAACCTCGCGAACCTCCTACACGGTCAAGACAACATGCCCGTCGTGATCCTGAGCGGCGACAACGGCGGCGTGGCCCGCGGCGCGCACGTCGACCTCACGCGCGCTCGGCGCACGACCGCCGACCTCTGGACCACTCTGTTCGCCCTGATGGACGTGCCGAGAGACGCGTTCGGGTGGAATCACGGCGACGCGGGCGGCCGAGCGTTCAACGCGGGCCCGATCGACGCGCTGTTCGCCTGAGCCGGGCCGCGGCTCAGGGAACGCGCCAGCTCGTGCCGTCCGCCGAGTCGAGCAGCTCGACGCCGAGCGCGACGAGCTCGTCGCGGAGCGCGTCGGCACGCCCGAAGTCCTTCGCAGAGCGCGCCGCCGTGCGCGCCGCGATCTTCTCTTCGACGCCGGCCGCGTCGATCCCGCGCGCCCGCGCGCGCCGGTCGCGGATCACGAGCAGCACGTCGTCCGGGCTCGCGGTGCCGAGGCCGAGCTCGGCCCCGACCGCGCGAAACCCGACGCGAGCCGCTTCGACCCACGCCCGCGGCACGGTCGTCTTCTTCCCCTTCGCGCGCTCCGCGAGCTCGTTCGCGTGCCTGCAGAGCTCGTTGACCTTGGCGAGCGCGGCCGGGAAGTTGAGGTCCTCGTCGAGCGCCGCGGCGAGCGCCTTCGGGAGCTCCGCGAGCTCGGCCGGAACCGGCGGATCCGCCGAGTCGACGACGCGGCCGTCGGGGATCTCCGCGAGGCGCTTCTGGGCATTGTAGAGGTACTCGACGCGACGCTCGGCCTCTTCGAGGAGCGGGAACGAGACGCCGCGGTCGGTCGCCTCGACGCTCCAGTTGAGCGGCGCGCGGTAGTGCGCCGTGAGCAAGAACCAGCGCACCGCCTCCGGGGTGACGTGCTCGAACACGTCGCGTGCGGTGAAGAAGTTGCCGAGGCTCTTCGACATCTTCTCGGCGTCGACCTCGACGAACCCGTTGTGCACCCAGAACCGCGCGAACGGCTTGCCGGTCGCGGCCTCGCTCTGCGCGATCTCGTTCTCGTGATGCGGGAACACGAGGTCGAGCCCCCCCCGTGCAGGTCGAACGTCTCGCCCAGGTGCTTCATGCTCATCGCCGAGCACTCGATGTGCCAGCCCGGCCGCCCGGGCCCCCACGGGCTCGGCCACGCGGGCTCGCCCTTCTTCGCGCCCTTCCACAGAGCGAAGTCCGCGGGCTCGCGCTTCTTCTCGAGCTCCTCGTCCGTGGTCCTGCCGCTCGCGCCTTGCTCGAGCTCGTCGAGCTTGCGGTGGCTCAGCTTTCCGTACTCCGGGAACGCGCGAACGCTGAAGTACACGTCGCCGCCGGACTCGTACGCGACGCCGCGATCGATCAGCCGCTGAATGAGGGCCGCGATGTCGTCGAGGTGGTCGCTCACGCGCGGCTCGATGTCCGGTGTGATGTTCCGGATCCGCGCCATGTCCTCGGCGTACGCCGCCGCGAAGCGCGACGCGAGGGCGGTCGGCTCCTCGCCGGCCTCGGCGGCGCGCTTGATGATCTTGTCGTCGATGTCCGTGACGTTGCGGACGAACGTCACCTTCGTGCCCGTCGCGCGGAGGTGCCTCACCATGACGTCGTAGACGACCGCCGACCGCAGGTGACCGATGTGCGCGTAGTCGTAGACCGTCGGGCCGCAGTAATAGATGCGGGCGTGCCCCTTTTCGATCGGATCGAGCGGCTCCTTCTTCGCGGTCAGCGTGTTGTAGAGGCGAAGCGTCATGGGACGGTCTTTGTAGCCCGATTCCAAGCGCGTGGCACGAGACGGCGGCTCCGGAGGCGCCGAGCCTGGGGTTTGTCGGGCGAGCGGCGAACGTGCGGGGCCCGCGGCGCAACGGGCTCTTCGCGGGGTACGGAGATGACGCATGGGGCACATCCGAATCGCGGCGATCGCGGCCTTGCTGGCCGCGTGCTCCGCCCCGCTCACCTTGCCCGGGGACGGCGGCGAGACCGGCGACGCGCCGTGGGCCGTCACGGACTCCGCGCCGCCGCTCGACGCGGCCCTCGCCGCTGACGGCGGCACGCTCGAGGAGCCCGACGCGGCCGGCTTCGACGCGGCCGGCTTCGACGCGGCCGGCTTCGACGCGGCCGGCTTCGACGCGGCCGGCTTCGACGCGGCCGGCTTCGACGCGGCCGGCTTCGACGCGGCCGGCTTCGACGCAGGCGGCGCGTGCGTGACGCCGATCCCCGCCGTCGACGTCTCGGCCGGCGGAGCCTTCGACGCGCCCTGGACGCCCGTTCCCGACGCCGCGATGCAGTACCCGCTGAGCTGGACGTGCGGAGCGCACACCGCGTCGGGCCACGAGGTCATGCAAGCGGTGTTCGTGCTCACGCTCGCGACCGCCCGCGACGTCCGCGTCGTCGTGCACGACTCGAGCTCGGTCGCATTCGGGCTCTTCGACGTCTGCGACCCGAGCCGCGCGATGCCGCTCGGATGCATCACCGGGGGACCGACCGACGCAGTCGGCGTCTTCCGCGACGTCCCGCCCGGGACGCACGTGTTGGCAGCACAGTGGATCGCGTTCTCCGACAGCCCCGACCCGACGAGCGACCTCTCGATCGACGTGTCGTACGCCTCGCCGACGCCGCCGCCCGCGAACGATCGGTGCACCGGCGCGGTCGACCTCGGCTCGGGCGGGACGTTTGCGGGCACACTCGCTGGCGCGCGGGTCGACTATCCATCGCCGCTATGTTCGTCCGAGCGCTTCGCCGACGTCGCGTACCGCTTCACGATCGGCGAGCCGAGCGACGTGGAGATCACCGTGGACGACGCGCACATGGTGGTGATCGCGGACGACTGCACGGACCCGAGCGCCACGAATCGAGGCTGCGGATCGCGCTGGGCGGTCGCGTCGGGTCTCTCTGCGGGAACGTATTACGTCCTCGTAGGCAACGTCCGCGGCGTGACGTCGCCAGGACCGGACGACTTCGCGCTGACCGCGCGCATCGCGCCGCACGCGGCGCCGGCCGGCGACAGGTGCGCGATGCCCGTCGCGATCGCCCCGGGGACGCCGTACGCCGGCGACCTCTTCGGGGGGACGGATGATCTACGCGCGCCGCCTTGGGTGCTCGGATCGCCGCTCTACTGCCACGGCGCAGGCTACGAGGGGCGCACCGACGTGTTCCATCGGCTGAGCATCCCGGCGCGCCGCCACGTCGAGATCGACGTCGACACCGCCATGAGCGTGAACCTCTCGCTCGCGAGAGACTGCGCCGACCTCGGGACGCCCGGCGCGGAGCTCGCGTGCAACGCCGGCGGGCTCGGCGGGACGGGGTCGCTCTCGCTCCGCGACCTCGCGGCCGGCGACTACCTCGTGCGCATGCAGGTCGCTGCCTGGTCCGCCGTTCCGCCCGGCCCGTACGTGCTCGACGTACACACGCACGTGCCCGACTCCACGTGTGGAGCCCCGGTGAGCAGCCTCTCGGGCGCCGGCTCCACGACGATCACCGGCGACACGACGGACAGCTTCGACGATCATCGGGCGAGCGCGTGCGGTGCGGCCGCCGTCGGGAGGGACGAGGTCCACACACTCACACTGACGGCGCGCTCGCGCGTCGTCGTGGACGCGTCAGCCACGGCCGGCGCCGTCGCCTACGTGCGCTCGACGTGCTCCGTCGCCACGAGCCAAGTCCTCTGTGCCGCTCCGACGGGCGCGGCGACGCTCGACCCGGGCGAGTACTACGTCATCGTCGACTCCACCCGTGTGGGCGGTGGGGCGTACTCGGTCACGATCGATCGCATCGTTCTCTGAATCGGCATTGCTGTACGATGTGCCCGTGGCATCGGAACGACGCTACGCGTACCTCCACGGGTTCGCGTCGAGCCCGCTGGCGACCAAGGGCCAGCACCTGCGCCGCGTCCTCGCCGACCGAGGGCTCGTGCTCGAGCTCCCCGACCTCAACCAGCCGACGTTCGCCACGTTGAGCCACGACGCGTGCCTCGGCTCGATCGACGCGATGGACCGCCCCGCGAAGCGCGAAGGCGATCGCTGGTGTTTCGTCGGCTCGAGCTTCGGAGGCTGGCTGGCGGCGCGCTGGGCGGAGCTCCATCCAGCGCGCGTAGAGAAGCTCGTCCTTCTGTGCCCGGGATTCGACCTCGTGTCCCGCTGGCCGGTGCTGCTCGGCCCCGAAGAGCACGCGAAGTGGGGCCTCGACGGCAGCTATCCCATGAAGGACGGCGCGGGAAACGTCGTCGCGGTTCACTACGGCTTCTACGTCGAAGCGCTGCGACAGCCTCGGTGGCCCGAGGTTCCGTGCCCCACGCTGATCCTCCATGGGACGCGCGACGAGGTCGTGCCGATCGACGGCTCGCGGAAATACGCGGCCGAGCGCGAGCACGTCGACTTGATCGAGCTCGACGACACGCATGATCTCACGGCGTCGATCGGTCGTATCTCGGAGGAGGTCTTGCGCTTCTTCGAGATCGGAAACGGCCGATCGTCCTCGGTTTCCTGAGCTGAACCAGACTTGCGCAACGCAAGATGCGCGCGGCAATCGTTGCTCTGCGCGCGCCGCGACGGCGCGATCCAACGGCGTGGATGCCCCCTACACGCGGCACGCCGATTGCTCCGTGTCGTTTCGCGGCGCACGTGACCCGAAACACGCTGCGTCGTCCACCAACTGACTGGACGAACGATGCTCCGAGCCTTGCAACGGTTGCTGGGCGCGGTCGGGCCGAGCGGCGCGGAGCGCCATGCTCCGTCCGAGCGCGGACGGCCATCCGAGATCGATGCCGTGGTCATACCGACCGCGAACCGGCCCGAGCTCCTCGCGCGCTGCGTCGAGGAGCACGCTGCGTTTCGGGCGCTCACGTCGCGCTACCACGAGGTCATCGTCGCCGACGACACGCGTGAGCCAGCGACGCGCGCTCGCACGCGCGCCCTGCTCTCCGAGATTGCCGACCGGCACGACGCGCCGATCCGCTACGCGGGCCTCGAGGAGAAGAAGGCGTTCGTCGCAGCCCTCGTCGCCGAGTGCGAGCACGACGGTGTCGCGCCGAGCGTCGTACGGTTCGCGTTCGCCGCCCGAGACGCCGAGCGGACGGTCGGAGCGAACCGCAACGTTCTCCTCGCCGCGACGGCGGGTCGACGCGTGCTCTCCGCGGACGACGACACATCCCTTCGGGTCGCGACGTCGAAGGACGCGACGCCCGGCCTGCGCCTCCACGGCGGCTATACGCCCGACGCCATCGAGGCGTTCTCGTCCCGCGAGGCCGCGCTCGAGCGCGCGACGACCGACTTCTCGACCGCGCTCGGAGAGGTCGAGTCGCTGCTCGGCGTGGACGTGGCGAAGTGTGTCGAGCTGGCGCGCGCTGCCGGCGGATGCGATCTCTCTCGAGCCGGCGCGCGCCTCGAATCGGCCGTGTGGGCCGGTCAGGGCAGCGTCGGAATCGTGTCTCTCGGTCAGTGCGGGGACGCCGCCGTCGGCGGTCCCGGGCTCTGGCTCGTTCAGCGCGGCGCAGCGCGGCGAGCCCTGTGCGACGAGCCCGGGACGCTCGAGGCAGCGCTCGCGAGCCGCGCCGTCGTGCGCGCCGCCGACGTTCCCACGATCACCGATGCGAACCGCCTCTTGGCCGCGATGGTCGGGCTCGACAACCGCGAGTGGCTCCCACCGTTCTTTCCGACCGGGCGCAACCAAGACGGTCTCTTCTGCGCGGTGACTCGGGCGGTCCTTCCCGAGGCGCTCGTCGCGCACTCGCGCTACGCCATCGCACACGATCCGCCCGAGACGCGCACGTTCTCGCGCGCCGACGCGGGCTTCCTCCCGAAGCGTGCGTGCGACCTCGTCGGGATGCTGGCAGAGGCGTGCAAGCTCGAGCCCGCGGGGAGCGCCCCCGAGGATCGCATCCGGCTGCTCGGCGATTGGCTGGTCAGGCTCGGGCGGTCGGAGACCGAACGTCGCGCGGTCCTGCGCGCGCTCTGGCGCAATCGGGCCGCGGGCGCCATCCGCCATTACCGCGCGCTGCTCGCCGAGCACGGGAGCCAGCCACGAAGCTGGGCGAGCCTCGTCGAGGCGGAGATTGATGCACACGAGCGCGACCTCGAGCGCGACGCTCCGATTGTCGCGACGGACCTCGGCCGCACCGTGGACGCCGCCGAGCCGGCGCTCGCGGTCGCGCTCGTCGGTTACGGCGAGCTGCTCTCGGCGTGGCCCACGATTGTTCGCGCTGCCGGCCGGATCGCGCCCCTTCCGCTCGTCCCGCGCGCGCCACGCGTCGGGGCCGCGGCCCGAGCCGGGGCCGGCGCGTGACGCCGCGGGCCGCGCGCAGCCTGACCATCCTGGCGACGGTCGGGCTCGGCGCGTGCGCGGCGCCGGTCGACGACGCCGGCGCGGCGCGCGAGCCCGTCATCGGCGGCGTCGAGATTGCGACGCACGGGGAATCGGTAGCGCTCGTCGGCGAGTCGCTCTGCAGCGGCGTGCTCGTCGCTCCGCGCATCGTGGCCACCGCGGCCCACTGTGTCGATTGGCGACCTGACGCGGTCGTGCTCGGCGCGTCGATCGACGATCCGTCGGAGGTCGCCGTCGTGACCGGCGGTGCGGTCCATCCGGACTGGCAACCCGGATCGTTCGACGCAGACGTGGGTTTGCTCCTGCTCGACGCCGCACCGGCCGCCGCAGCGCCCGTCGAGATCGCCGAGGTGCCGATCGCTCTCGGCGACTCGGTGCGCGTGGTCGGCTGGGGCATGGCCTCGCTCGAGGTCGGCGCCGAGCGCTCGGGCACGAAGCGCGAAGCCGTCGGGACGGTGAGCTCGGTCGAGCCGCCACACGTCGTGATCGCTCCCACCGCGGGCAGCCCCTGCGGCGGCGACTCGGGCGCGCCGGCGTACGTGATGCGCGAGGACGGCAGCGAAGCCCTCGCCGGCCTCGTGGTCGCAGGCGACACGGCGTGCGCCGATCACACGCGCGTCCTGGTCCTCGGCGACTTCAGGGACTGGATTGCCGAGGCATCCGCGCGGCTCGAGTCGGGCGGGCCCGCGTCCGAGGAGACCGAGACGCCCTACGTCGGGTCGGAACCGACCGGGCTCGTCGGCGGCTGCGACAACCGGCCGCGCTCGGCGCACGGCGCGGCGCCGATTGCGCTCGTCGCGTTCGGCGGAGCGCTCGGATCGCGCCGGCGAGCTGTGCGGAGATTTTGGCGGGGAGAACCAGCAGCAGGAGGAAGTCGATGAAGAAGCGAATGCAGAGATACGTCGTGGGGCTCGCGGTGCCGTGGCTCGTCATTCTCGCCGCGTGCGCGGCCGGGACGGCCGACGGCGAGGCCGCGGCCGTGGTCGAACGCGACGGCATCGTGGCGTCGACGAGCTACACGAGCGGGCTCGACCTCGCCACCACGCTCGTCCGCCAGTCGACTGGAGAGGTCGTCGGGCAGCTCGAGTGGAGCGCGGACGGCCGTCTCGCGACCTGGAGCGTGGACGTCGAGGGCAGCCAAAAGACCGGCGAGGTCCGCATCGCCGCGGTCGACCCCGACGAAGCGAACGAACTGGCGTTCACCGTCTACGGCGCCGCGTCCGCCGCGGTTCCGACCGACGACGTCCCGTACGACATGTTCCGCTGCGCGGCTGGGCGGCTCCTTCCCGGCCTGTCGTGCGTGGAGAGAGACTACCAACAGTGGGCAGGCGGCGTCTTGTACCGTGTCCAGATCTTCTGCGACTGCAGCGCTCGCGTCACGATCGTCGATCAGCACGCGACGCTCGCGAGCGGCGGCGGCGGCGGCGGTGGCGGCGGCGGCGGCGGCGGCGGCCACAGCGGGTGCTCGAGCGATTGGGACTGCGGGTCGCCCACGGACTACTGCAACGGCTCGTCCTGCGTCGCGCTCGGCTGCTGATCGGTTCGCGTCCCTCGCGGGTTGTCGGGAAGCGCTCGCGCGTCTCTCGGCAACCCGCTTTGCTCTTGCGTGCGAGCGCCGGCTCAGTTCGAGTCCCAGGCGTCCCAACCGTCGCCGCCGGACATCATGGCCTCGTCGCCGCTCGCGCCCGTCGTCGCCATCGGCCGCTCGCGCATTCGGCCGCCGTGTCGCCTCCGGGAACGGCCGGCGCTTCGCCGCTCGACCTCCGCGCGCTCCTCCGCGACGTCTTCCGCGGCGGTCGGCGGCTCTGCGAGCCCATCGCTCGACGCTTCGTTCTCGGGCGCTGTCGCCTCGTCGTCCATGCTCGGTGCCGGCTCGACGACCCGCTCCGCCGCGGCGCCCGGCGGCGGCTCGACGCTCGACCGCCCAGGGCTCGTCCATCCGGGGTACAGCGCCGCGCCCACCGCAGCGAGCCCGAGCACCACGACGAGCACCGCTGCGCCGACGAGCCACCCGCGTCCTCCGCGGGCCGCGCTCACGATCGCGGCCGGGCCGACCGGCGGCGCCTCGGCCGTCGAGAGCGCTTCGGCGAGCATCGCTTCCTGCTTGGTCCGTCGCTCGCCCGCGGTCTCCGACGCCCACTCCGCCACGTCGACCGGCCCCTCGAGCGCCATCAACCCGGCGGTGATCTCGTCGAGGCGCGTCGCGACCTTCGTCGCATCGCTCGGCCGCTGCGCGCGGTCCTTCGCGAGCAGCTCGAACATCAAGCTCACCAGCGCGGCCGGCGTCTCCGGCCGCTCCTCGCCGATGTCGGGCGGTGGCTCCTTCAGGATACGACGCGCCGTCTCGCTTCCGCCGGACGCGCTGTAGAGACGCTCCCCGGCCAACATCTCGTAGAGCACGACGCCGAGCGCGAAGAGGTCGGAGCGCGCGGTCGGGCTCCTCGAATTGCAGCTGCTCGGGCGACATGTACGAGATCTTGCCCTTGAGGATCCCGGTCGACGTCGCGCACCTGACGGCCGAGCGCCTTCGCGATCCCGAAGTCGGTGATCTCGCACGGTGCCGTCCCATCCGATGAGCACGTTCTGCGGCGAGAGGTCGCGATGAACGACGCCTGAGCGGGATGCCGTCGTGATCGCGGAGCGCGTGCGCGGCGTGAAGCCCGTGGGCGATGTCGCGCGCGATGCGCGTGCAGACCTGCACCGGGATCGCTTCCTCGGCCTGGATCGCGTCCGGATGAGCGCCGCGAGCGACATGCCCGTTCGACGTAGTCCATGATGAGGAACGGCCCCTCGTCGTCCTCGCCGATGTCGAGAACGCTCACCACGTTCGGGTGCTCGATGAGGCCCGCGATCCGCGCCTCCTCCATGAACATCTCGTGGAACGCCGGGTCGGACGCGAGGTGAGGGTGCAGGCGCTTGATGGCGTACAGGCGCCGGAACGCGCCCTCTCGACGCAGCGCGACGTCGACCCGGCCCATCCCGCCGGTCGCCAGCTCGAGGACCCTCCGGTACGAGGTCGCTCCCCCCGTCCGGTGCTCGTCGCTCACCGCAGCCATCGGTTTCGGGGATGATATCCCACCGCGCAACGGCCGTAAGCGCGCATCGGTGGCACATCACCTAGACCGCTGCGCGGAGCTGGGTGGCCAAGCTGCTACGATACACGGCGGTGCTTCGGTCGGCCTCGCTCGCCTGCGCGCTCTTTGTCTTGGGCTGCTCGGAGCAGACCGCGACCGAGGTGCTCGTCCATTTCGACGCCGAGCCGGGCGTGAGCGCCCGCGCCGCGTCGTTCCGCGTACGCATCTACGACGGCGCGACCGGCGAGGTTCGTTACGACCAGATGCGGAGCGTCGGCGGCGCGTCCTCCGAGCTGACCTTTCCGGCGACCGTGCCGGTCGTCCCGTTCGGCGGCGACGCGTCCCGCAACTTCCACGTGCTCGGAGAGCTCGCCGACGCGACCTCGACGATCATCTCGACGGTGGAGAGCGACGAGACCTTCACCGAGCACGAGCTCCGCGAGGTCACGCTCGTCTTTCGCGACGCACCGCGCGGCGACGCCGGGACGGACGGTGCCGTCGGCGTGGACGCTCCGCCGGACCTCGACGCGGGCAGCGACGACGCCGGCTCGTGCGAATGCCCGTGCGCGGACGACGCGTGCGTCGCGGGCGCGTGCACACCCGCTCACCCGATCCTCGCCTTCGGTGCCGGGGCTCACTCGACGTGCACCGTCGACTCCGACGGGGCGCTGTATTGCTGGGGCGCGAACGACATCGCCCAGCTCGGGCTCGGCACGATGGGCGGCCCGGTCCTCGTTCCGGCGCACGTGACGGACCAGGTGCAGTGGGCCGCTGGAGCACCGACGCCCGTTCCGCTGCCGGCGTTCGCCGACGTCGACCCGTCGGCGGGGTTCGCCTGCGGGCGGGACGCGTCGGGCCAGCCCTACTGTTGGGGGAGCAACCGGTATCGCGAGCTCGGGATCGGCTCGTGCTGCGCGGTGGAGGCCGGCGATCAGGTCTGGCCAGCGCTGCTGTCGACCGGGGGCACGATGCGCGACGTCAGCACCGGCGGCGAGCACGCGTGCGGCATCAGCCAGACCATGCCGGGACGCGTCTACTGTTGGGGCCGCAACGACGCGGGGCAGACGACCGATCCGGTGCAGCCGCAGAACGCGTTTCCACATCGCGTCGGCGCCGACGAGGACTGGATCGAGATCTCGTCGGGCGACAGGCACTCGTGCGGGATCCGCTCGCTCGGCCCGGGGGGCTGTGGTGCTGGGGCGACTCGGGCGACGGAAGGCTCGGCCGCGACTTCGGCGCAGTGGCGCAGTTCTCCCCGATGTCCGTCGGGGGCTCGTGGGTCGCGGTGTCGGCGGGCTACCGTCACACGTGCGCGATCGCGATCGACGGGCACCTCTCGTGCTTCGGCCGCAACGTCGAGGGACAGCTCGGCACCGGCGACACGTCGAACCACACGACGCCCCGAGAAGTCGACGGCGCGTTCGACGATTGGGCTTCGGTCTCCGCCGGTCACACACACAGCTGCGCCATTCGCGACGGCGACCGGCTCTTCTGCTGGGGCGCGAACCTCGCCGGAGAGCTCGGCGTCGCCGACGCGCCGGCGCTGAGCTCGGTGCCCCTCGAGGTCGGTAGCGGCTACGCATCGGTCAGCGCGGGCCAGAGCTACACGTGCGCGCTGACGACGGACGGCCGTCTCTTCTGCTTCGGCAGCGGCGCATCCGGCGAGCTCGGCACCGGCGACACCGCGGACGTCGCGACGCCGCGACGGATATGCGTTCCGTAGAGAGTGACCGCCGTCAGAAGCGGAGCGCTTCGGCGATCGGGAACACCGGGTCGGTGACCGGATCGGCGGTGTGGTCGCCCGAGACGAGCACGGCGGTCGCCGTCACGCCGCCCGCCACGACGAGCACGGCCGCGATCCAGAACCACGGCGACGAGACGACACCGCCTCCGTCGCTGTCGTCGTCCTGTACGGGCTCGGTCGGTTCGCCGGCCGGCACGAGCGAGATCTCGCGGTGCTCGCCTGGCCCCAGGCTGACGGCGGCGCGCGCCCGGCCGCCGTCGGGAACCTGGACCGAGACGACGTGAGAGGCGGGATTGACGCGCACGTCGAGCCGGTTCCCAGGCTCGACGACGCCCGCCTCGACCCCGTCGACCGCGACCGTCGCGCGGGTCGTCCCGGAGACGCGGATCGAGACCACGGCGACCTCGCGTCGCACGTCGTCGAGCAGCGATTCGACGTCGGCACGCCGCGCTCCCGCGAGCCGGCCGTACTCACCCGAGAGCATCGACTGGAGCGTCTGTTCGGCCGCGAGCAGCTCGCCCATCGACCGCCGCACGCGCGCCAGGTTGAGGGCCGTCGGCGCGCGGGGCGCGAGCGTGAGCGACTCCTCGAGGAGCTCTCGCGCCTCGGGGAACCGCCTCGCGTCGAACGCCGCCCGAGCCCGGTCGAAGAGGTCGCGCGCGCGCGCTGCGTCGTCTTGGGCCGACGCGGGCCCGGGTGCGACGAGCGAGGCGAGCGCGGCGAGGACCGCGAGGACCGCGACGAGAGCCCGCCCTGGACGAGCCGTCGCCGAGGTATCACGGAAGCGTCGGGGCAGCACCATCGCGCAGAGGATAACCGGCGCGAGCTCGAGCGGACCAGGCGCGTCGTTCGGACCAGGCGGCGCCCCGCGGCTGGCCGCGCAAGGACCCGCCAGTGGCTCGTGGCCTGACCACCCGCTCCATCCGAAACTCGTTTGTTTCCAAGCTGGCATCGTCGGCACGGGCTTCGCTTCAGAGCGCGCGGAGGGCAGCGAAGGCCGGAGGGTCGTCGGTAGCCCGTGGTCGTCGATGGAGGTCACCGTGGAAGCTCGAGGATTCGGGTTCACGCATGTCGGAGGGCGCGAGCAGAACGAGGACGCCTACCTCGTCGACGACACGCTAGGCCTCTACATCGTCGCGGACGGCATGGGTGGCTACGAGGGCGGCGAGATCGCCAGCCGAACGGTCGTCGGCTGCCTCCACCGCTTTTACGAGTTCGTCGGAGAGGACGGAGACGTCGGTTTCGACACGACGGGCTCGGGTGGCCGGTCGGTCGCCGAGGACATGATGCGCCTCGCCGTTCGACAGGCGAGCCACGAGATCGAGAAGATGCGCCAAGGCCAGCTCGCATCGATGGGCTCGACCGTCGCGACGCTGCTCATGCGCCGGGACAAGTGTCTGATCGCGCACGCCGGCGACAGCCGTGTCTACCGCATGCGACGCGGCCGCATGACACAGATCACGCGCGACCACTCGCTCTACGCCGAGCTGCTCGAGGCGGGTGTGGTCTCGGCGCGCGCCGTCGCCAGCCGCAACACGATCACGCGAGCGGTCGGCGTCCCGGGCTACTGGCAGCCGGACGTGCGCATCGACGCGGTCCAGCCGGGCGACACGTACGTGCTCTGCAGCGACGGCCTGACCGACGCGCTCGACGACGGCGACATCGCCGAGATGATCGCGGACCTCGAGCCGGAGCTCGCCGCGTGGCAGCTCGTCCAGCAGGCGTGGACCCTCGCAGGCGAGGACAGCGACAACGTCACGTGCGTCGTCGTCCGCGCGGCTTGAGGATCATCGCCGGGTCTTTCGCGACTCCGTTCGCTGCGTCGCTCGCGGGGTCTTCTGCGACTTCGTTCGCGACTTCGCTCGTGGCGCATTTCGATCGGTGGCGAGCTCGCGCACGCGCCGGAAGTGCTCGGTCGCGACGGGCTGGACGCTCAGCCGCATGCCGCGCTTGGTGACCATCATGTCCGCGAGCTCCGGATCGCTCTTGAGCCGCGCGAGCGTCACGATCTCGGCGAAGGTCTCGACGGGCTCGACGTCGACGAGGAGCCAGGGCGGATCGCTCTTCTTCGCGCGCGCATCGTAGTACGGGCTCTTCGCGTCGAACTGGGTCGGGTCCGGGTACGCGGCGCTCGCGACGCGCGCGATGCCCGCGACGCCCATCGGCTCGGCGCTCGAATGATAGAAGAGGACGAGATCGCCGACGCTCATCTCGTCTCTCATGAGATTGCGCGCCTGGTAGTTGCGCACGCCCTCCCACATCGTCCTTCCGTCGCGCACGAGATCGGCCATCGAGTAGACGCCTGGCTCGCTCTTCATGAGCCAGTGACGGACCGAGCGAGGCTCAGCTGCCACAGCGCACCGTGTGTTTGTAGAACCACACGTCCTCGTCGATCGAGTTGACCAACACGAAGACGTTCGTGCGGGGGATGTAGCGAAAGCGACCGAACGTCCCGTGTTCCGCGGGCTCGGCGGGCGCGCCGTCGGACGCGCCGCGCGTCCATTCCTTCGATTCGAGATCGAGCACCCACACCCCGGCGCCCACCCACGCGACGATGTCGTCGGCGACCGGATCGTAGTCGGCCCCGGGAGCCGCCGCGCCGACGACCTCGCCGCCCGTCGTCTCGAAGAGCTGCTCGGTGTGGCCGCCGATCTGCTCTGCGTTGGAGATCGGGGAGCCGCCGGTCGTGACCCAATCGTCGGTCACGTAGGCGTCCGCAGCGGGATCGTAGACCATGACCAGACCCGATCCGATGAACCACGCGAGCCCCCGACGCGTATCGAAGAGACCGCGCTTGTCGCCCCACACCTCGTAGCGCGGCCAGAGCGGCGGGAACCCGAGGTCCGAGATCTCCACCCAACGGTTGTCGTCGATGTCGTACGCCGCGACGTGGGTCGTCAGGTGGAAGATCACCCGTCCGCTCGAGGGATCGTACGCGCTCCCCTCGGAGCAGCAGTTCGAGAGCTCGGGCGCGTCCGCGGGCATCATGTCCCGCCACGCGGTCCCGTCGAACGTCCACGTGACGCCCGTCCCGCTTCCGTCGTGCCAGCGCGAGCCGCCGTGTGCGAGAAACCTGTCCGCGTGCGTGATGTACTGCATCCCGTCGTAGGAGTGTCTCGACACCGGCTGACCGTCGGGCAGCGGATCCTCGTCCGCGAAGTCGGACGACGACGGCTCGGTCAGCCTCGACCACGTCAGCGTCCCGATGTCGAACGCGTAGAGCTCGTTGCCCGAGTAGTCGCCGTGCCCGCCGCCGAACACGAGCACGCGGTCGTGGACCGTGTCGTACGCGCCTCCGCTCCACGCGTCGATCACGTTGTGACACCCGTCGGCCCCGGCCGGGCACACATCGCGCATCTTCGAGTCGGGCGCCTGCCACCAGGTCCCGGCCGGCAGATCGACGAGCATCTGCTCGGCCGTCGTGAAGGGCGGATCGGGCGAGGTGCAGGTGCCCTGCGGCATGCCCGGTCGCGCGTCGTACGGCGCCGCGTCGCCACGGACGTCCGCGTCGGTGCCGCCGCCGGGCGCGTCCACAGCCGAGCCGGCGTCCATTCCCGAGGCGCCGTCCGTTCCGCAGGCGGCGACGCAGACCAGCGCGATGATGGTGAGACGCATCGGCCCTCCTCCAGCGCGAGCTTATTACGAAGCGGTGCGTCGCAGAAACGATCCGTAGATCGCGTCGAGCGCTGGCGCCGCACGCGCGGTGACGCGGTGGGCGACGAGGTCCGAGATGTCGGTGCGGCTCGGGTTGATCTCGACGGTCGGCACGCCGTGCGCGCCAGCGACGAGGAGCGGCTCGGCGACATACGGGAAGAGGCTCGACGTGCCGACCGAGACGACGGCGTCGAACCCGCGCTCGAGCTCGCGCTGCATCTTCTCGACCTCGCGCTCGGGTAGGAGCTCGCCGAAGAAGACGACCTCGGGACGAAGCACGCTCCCACAGAGCGGGCACTCCGGTGGCACCGCGAGCTTCGACCAATCGTCGACGTGCGTGCGGTACTCGCAAAACGTGCAGCGAAGTCGGTGCACGTCGCCGTGGATCTCGATGACGTTCTTCGAGCCCGCTCGCGTGTGGAACGCGTCGACGTTCTGCGTGAGCACCCAGACGCGCGGGATCCGCCGCTCGAGCTCGGCGATCACCTCGTGCGCTCGGTTCGGTCGCGCATCGCCGACGGCTCGGGCGATGCGGTGGATGTGTGTCCAGACCCGGGCCGGATCGCGGCGGAACATCTCGCCCGAGAGCTCTTCCTCGATCGGCAGGTCGCCCGCGCCGAGCGAGCCTTCGTAGAGCCCCCCGACACCGCGGTAGGTCGGGAGGCCCGAGTCGGCGCTGATGCCGGCCCCGGTGATGAACAAGACGTTCTTCGAGGTCGAGAGCAGCTCGGCGACGCGCTCGATCGCCTCGTCGACCGATGCCGACGCGTCGTCCGCGCCCGACATGCTCAGTCCCGCAGGAGCACGCGCCGCAGGGCGACGATCCGCTGCGCCCCGTTCTTGTCGAGCCGGCCCTCGCGCTCCATCGCGTAGAGCTCGAGCAGCTCCTTGTCGTGCGTCGCGAAGCTCGTGCGGTCGAGCTTCGGGAGATCCGGAGATCGGAACACCTCCCACAGCTCGAGGTAGTCGAGGAAGCGCTTGTGCGTGCTCGGGTCCACGTGCCGGTCTCATAGCACGGCGCCGGCACCCGTGGGCCCGCGCGCGCGTGGTCCCGCTCGCCCTCATGGTGTAGAGGGGGAGGATGCTCACGGTGTACGAGCGCGGCGACGCCGCGTACGACCGGGCGCTCTCTCGGCTTGCGCGCCGGGGCGACGTCGACCTCGAGCGGGTCGAGCCGGAGGTTCGCCGCATCCTCGCGGCGGTTCGCGAGCGTGGAGACGCGGCGCTCCTCGAGCTCACGGAGCGGTTCGAGTCGCGGCGTCCCACATCGATCCGACTCGACGACGCCGCCATCCGCGACGGGTCCGACGCAGCGCCCCTCGAGGTACGGGACGCGCTCGCGCGCGCCGCCGATCGAATCCGCCGCTTTCACGAGCATCAGGTCGATCGAGGCTTCACGTACGTGGAGGACGGCGTCTCGCTCGGGCAGCGCGTTCGACCGGTCGCCTCCGCCGGCGTGTACGCACCCGGAGGAAAAGCGCGCTACCCATCGACCGTGCTGATGACGGCGGTCCCGGCGTCGGTCGCGGGCGTCCCGCGCATCGTCCTCGCCACACCGCGGCCGACGCCGGAGATCCTCGCGGCCGCGGTGATCGCGGGAGTCACCGAGGTCGTGGACGCGGGGGGCGCGCAGGCGATCGCGGCGCTCGCCTACGGCACCGAGTTCGTCGAGCGGGTCGACAAGATCGTCGGCCCCGGAAACGTCTACGTCGCCTGCGCGAAGCGGCTGGTCTTCGGCACGGTCGACATCGATTCGATCGCGGGGCCGAGCGAGATCCTCGTCGTCGCCGACGACGACGCCGACCCGCGCATCGTCGCCGCCGATCTGCTCTCGCAAGCCGAGCACGACGAGGACGCGTACGCGTTGCTCGTCACGCTGAGCCGCGCTCTCTCGGACGCGGTCGCGAACGAGATCCGCGCCCAGCTCGCGACGCTGCCGCGCGAAGCGATCGCGCGCGCGTCCATCGAACGACACGGCATGTGCTTCGTCGTGTCGGACCTCGCGGAGGCCGCGCGCGTCGCGAGCGCGCTCGCCCCGGAGCACCTCTCGCTCCAAGTGCGCGATCCCGAGGGGCTGTTCGAGAACGTCTCCGCGGCGGGCGCCGCGTTCCTCGGCGGGCACACTCCGGAGGCCGCGGGCGACTACGCGGCGGGGCCGAGCCACGTCCTGCCGACCGGCGGAGCGGCGCGGTTCGCGTCGCCGCTCGGCGTCTACGACTTCGTCGTTCGGTCCTCGGTCGTCCGATACGAGGCCCATGCCCTCGCGGCGCAGGCCGATCTTCTCGCTTCGTTGGCCCGCCTCGAGGGCCTCGAGGGGCACGCCCGAGCGGTAGAGATCCGTGCGAAAACGAGGCGTTAAGTCCGTGACACCGCGCGGGCCGGCACGTTCGTTTCCTCACACGGCGGGGACCCTCCAGCCGAAATCGCAGTAGATATCCGGGCCCCCCTCCGAGCACGGAAGTTGCGGATGGGGTAGCGCGGGCTCGCGGCGGACGTGGAGCTCTGCGCGATGGAGGAACCATGCGAGGTTTGCTTGGCCGATCGGCCGTCGTTCTGTTTCTGAGCTTTGGTGTGGTCTTCGCCGGTTGCAATCAGGCGGTGGATCCCATCAACCGCGTGCAACCCAACGTCGTCGACAAGTCGATCTTCGACGGTGAGTGGTACTACCTCCAGACCGTCATCGACACGCCGTACAGCGCCGGTTACACGTTCGTCGGCGAGCAGGGCAACCTCGAGAAGATCACCTGGGAGATCCAGGAGGACTACCTGATCGCGCGCCGGAGCTACGAGCACATCGCCGGCTCCGAGCCCGAGGGCATCGCTGGCGACACCGAGCGTGGCGCGGCGGTGGCGATGTTCGCGATCGACAAGCACTTCGACGTGCGTCGCGAGTACAACTCGGTCACGGGCGAAGAGCTGAACGTCGTCGTCGAGAACGACTCCGACCATCCTTGGAACGAGCGCCGCTTCATGCGCGTCGACTGGTCGAAGAACCTCATCACGAACGACGAGTTCCTGGTCCTCGCGCGCCTCTTCGACGGCATCCAGGCGGAGCCCGTCAGCTATTACGTCCAAGACCTCGAGCCGGACGACCCCAACCGCCCGAAGTTCGAGTACCGCGAAGGCGAAGACACCCCCTACTACTTCGACATCGTCAACAAGATGTTCATCCAGCCGACCACGGTGCACATCGACGGGTTCGGCGACATCCCGTCCTGCTTCTTGCTCTACCAAGACCATCTGGACTGCGCGCCTGGCGAGATCACCGTCCGCAACTCGTTCTTGAAGGTCGAGGACGACGACTATCAGCCGATGGTCTACACGGGCGATCGCATGGACCGCTTCGGGTACTTCGTGACCGAGCGGCCCGGCTACGACGACCATTACGGAGTCGTCGAGCCCGCGCGCTATCGCTTCGTCAATCGCCACAACCTCTGGCAGGAGAGCCACGAGCGCACCGCGGACGGCGAGCTCGTTCGCTGCACCGCGTCCACCGCGGGCACCGCGTGCAGCATGGAAGGGGCGACGTGCGACGAGGACATCGGTCGAGCGCGACGCTGGCCGATCACGGGCAGCGAGCAGCAAGGCGCGTGCACGATCCCGTACCGACAGCGAGAGGTGAAGCGCATCGCGTACCACGTCTCGAAGAACTTCCCCGCGGACCTCTACGTCGACGCGGAGCACCTCGTCGGGCAGTGGAGCTCGGCCTTCCACGACACGATCGGATCGCTTCGTTTCAACGAGTGCCGGGGGGCCGCGGGCTCCGCCGAGGACTGCGCCGCGGAGCGCGATAGGCCGGACGCGGCCACCCCGTTCGTGCTGTGCCACAACCCGGTCGCGGACGGCGACGACACCGAGTGTGGCCCGCCGGGGACGGTCGCCGAGATCGGCGACCTTCGCTACTCGCTCATCGGTTGGGTCTCCGAGCCGCACCTCTCGAGCCCGCTCGGGTACGGCCCCTCGGCCGCCGACCCCGAGACCGGCGAGATCATCATGGGCAACGCGTTCGTGTATGGCGCCGCGCTCGAGACGCTGGCGACGTTCGGTCGAGACATCGTCGCGATCCTCGACGGCGATCTCTCCGAGTCGGACATCATGGACGCCACGCAGGTCCAGTCCTGGCTCGATCATCAGCAGGCGCCCGGCTCGGAGATGACGGGCCGCACCGCCGACGATCACGTGATCGCCATCGACGGGCTCGACGCCGAGCGTGTGAACGCGGCGATGGACTTCTCGTGGGTCGCCGATCACGGCACGCGCGCGTTCGGCGGCGCGGGCCATCCCTCGTCGGCGCGGGAGTTCCTCGATCGCGCGGAGCTCGCGAAGCAGACGCTCCGGAGCTCGGGTGGTTTCGGAAACGACACACCGCTCGGACGCGCGAGGCTCACGAACCTCGTCGGAACCGACATCGAGCAGCTCCTGACGACCGATGAGATGCGCGTCGCAGCCGGGGTCGATCCGTCGCTGCCCGTGACGGACGGGGTGCTCGACATCGCGTCGCCACTCCGCGGCGCGTCGCCGAGCAACATCATGGCGCTCGAGCGGGCGCGACAGTCGATCCAGCGCGAGAGCTGCGTCCTCGGCGCGGACTTCGCGGACGACGGCTTGCTCGGGCTCGCCCGCGGGATCCAGCACGCCGCAACGACGGGCGACGGGACGATGAGCTGGTACGGCGAGTCGTACCAGGTCGTCGGCGACGACGGCCACCTCGACTACGAGGCCGTCCGCACGATGATGCGGCATCCGATCTTCGACGCGGTGACGGCGCACGAGGTCGGTCACACGGTCGGGCTCCGTCACAACTTCAGCGGCAGCTTCGACGCTCTGAACTACGGGGCCGACTACTGGCGCTTGCGCAACGACGGTGCGATGGCGCCGCGCGCGTGGGATCCGCTCACCGAAGCGGAGATCGACGGGCGGATCTCGGAGTACCAGTACTCCACGGTGATGGACTACGGGAACAACTTCGTCGTCACGGACGCGAACGGTATCGGCCACTACGACCGCGCCGCCATCAAGATGGGCTACGGCGATCTCGTCGAGGTTTTCTCGAACGCGGCGAACCCGGGCGACGCGGCGTGGATGCACTTCATGGAGACCGCGGGATGGCCGGTGATCCTGAAGCTCGAGTCGTTCACGGGCACCGGATCGCCGACAGCATACGTGTACACCGACTGGCCCCAGGTCCTCGGCGGCATCGATTCGATCCAGCAGAGGACCGACGTCGCGTACACGAGCCTCGTCGCCGACACCGGGCTCCAGCGCCAGGGCATCAGCGACCCGCTCGTCGATCGCGCCGGCCGGCCCGCCGTGCCCTACCTGTTCTGCAGCGACGAGCAGGCGGACCTGAACCCGGACTGCCAGCGCTACGATCGCGGCGCGGACGCCTACGAGTCGCTCCAGTCCGTCGTCGACACGTACTGGAACTACTACATCTTCAACGCGTATCGGCGAGGCCGGCTCGGCTTCGACACGGACGCGTACGCGAACCGGATCCTCACGCGGTACTTCGAGAAGCTCCAGTACGCGAACCAGATCTACGCGCTCTACCGCCCGATCTTCGAGGACATCTGGGGTGACGTCCCGGACTTCGAGCGCTTCTTCACGCGCGAGGACGGAATGGGTGCGTGGACACTCGGCGTCGGCGCGGCGTACCAGCTGCTCACACGCGTCGTGACGACACCCGAGCCCGGCACCTATCGGGAGAGCCGGCGCCCCGAAGGAACGCGCGCGATGACGACCGGCGGCGCCGGAGGCGGCTCGCGCGTCTCGGCGTTCGACGGCCGACCGCTCGAGACGACGTGGGACTTCGACGCGGGCTACTTCTGGTTCGATCAGCTCGACCGCGCCGGCTACTACTACGACAAGGTGCTCGCGCTCAATGTGCTCACCGACCCCGAGACCCACTTCGTCGGCCGCGACACCGCCGCCGACGTGAGGCGCTATCAGCTGAGCTTCTACACGACGTTCGCACCGTCGCTCACGAGCTTCATGCGCGGCGTCATCGCCGAGGACTGGGACACGATCTCGCCTCGGATCATCGGCGGACAGCTCAGCTACCCCGACGCGCTCGACATGGAGACCCGCGATTTGCCGGGCGTGCCCGTCGATCCGAACGCGAGCTTCTCGATCCAGCTCTACGCCGCGACCTACGGCATGGCGCTCATCCCCGACACGTACGACCAGACGTTCTTCCACATGTCGCGCATCTTCGTTCAAGGCGGCCCGGAAGGCGTCGATCTCGACGCGTCGATCCCGCGCGTCGAGTTCCACGACCCGGCGTCGGGGCTGACCTACGTGGCGGCGAGCTATCCGGACGCGGACGGTCTCGAGACGGGCGTCGGCGCGCAGATGCTTCTACGAGCGCAGGCGCTCGAAGCGGCCGGCGCCACCGGCGAGCTCCGCAACTTCATCGACAACATCGACGTCGTGCGAAGGCTCAGCTGGCTCCTGTCGTACGGCGGTTGACGCTCTTGGTGAGGAGCGGCCGACCGCTCCTCACCCCGCTTCTTGCGGCAGCACCCTCGTCGAACGGGCGGTGGTGCAGGGTCGAGGTCAGACGCGCGCGTCACCGGCTCCGGCAGCGTCTGCGCGTTCGCCCGTCGGGCGCGCTTGCCACTCGCGGCGCAGCTGGTCGAGCTCGAGCACGATCTGTTCGCGCTCGAGGACGAGCGAGCGGAGCAGCCGCCGGTTCGACGAGAACATCGTGCGCACGACCATCCGCCCACTGTATCGCGCGAGCTGTCGCCGATAGCGCACCCACCACATCCCTGCGAACGGAAGCGACAGGAGGTACGCGGCCGTCCACGCGATCGACTCGCTCGCCGACCACATGGCGAGCCCGTAGAGCCCGTACGCAGCACCGAAGAAGAACGATCCGAAGCTCAGCGCTCGGATGGCCCGCATCGCCTCGTCCGGCGCACCGAGCGCCAAGCGGCGCGTCAGGCGCGACGGTATGAAGCCGTGCAACAAGCCGTAGAGAGCGATGGGCCCGAGCAGCACGGCGTAGAGCGACATCTTCACGGCCTCCTTGCGTCGCGAGAGCGTCGACGGAGGCCGGTCGAGAAAGTCGCGCCGCAGGCTCACCTGGCCGAGGTGCTCTTTGTGGCGCCGAATCGATCGGCGCAGACGCTCGACGGCCTCGGGCGAACGCTCGTCGAAGTACGCAGCCGCCTCGGCGATGCGCCGCTTCGCGTGGAACCAGTCTTCGAGCTCCGCCTTCTGCTCGTGGCTTCCCTTGAGTCGGTCGAGGATCCGCCGATCGATCCCGCGTGTGTCGGGCATCTTCCCGAGCACCTCCTCGATGATCGTCGCGGCGTAGAGGTCCGTGACGTCCTCGACGAGCTCGGTGTTCCGCACGTCGTCGACGTGAATCGCTTCGGAGCGAATCCCCTCCTGAACGCGGATCGTGAGCGCGCGGACGGCGTCGGCCTCGTCGCGCGCGTACGCGTCACGAAAATCACGAGCGTCGACCGGCTCCCCGAAACAGACGAGAACCCGCGTGAGCGCTCGATCACGATCTTCGAAATTGAGCCCGACGGGGACGATCCGCACGCCGAGCTCCCAACCGTTCTTGGCCTCCGCGCCGAGCGCGATGCGGGCCGTGCCCGTCTTGATCTCGCGCACGTGACGCTCGGGCGCGTTCTGTCCTTCCGGGAAGATGCCGAGCGCGCCACCCGCTTCGAGCACCTCGTACGCCGCCGCGAACGACGCGTCGTTCGCGCCCTCGCGCAGGGGCCCGTCCTGCCGCCGGTGAATCGGGATCACGCCGGCGTTTCTGAAGATCATCGCGACGACCGGATTGGCGAAGAGCCCGCTCCGCGCGAGGTAGCTGATCGTCCGTGGGGTTCGGCTGCC
This sequence comes from uncultured delta proteobacterium, assembly GCA_963740495.1. Classification (GTDB taxonomy): domain Bacteria; phylum Myxococcota_A; class Polyangia; order Polyangiales; family CAVUEK01; genus CAVUEK01. The sequence goes on along the minus strand of CAVUEK010000025.1, from coordinate 94,033 downwards.
GAGAACGACCGTGTCCATGATCGAGTTCGGATGGTTCGCGGCGAAGACGACCGGTCCTTCGGTCGGCACTCTCTCGTCGCCGGTCGACCGGATGTCGACGTAGTAGAGCTCGAGCCCGAGCGTCAGCAGCCGGCGGAGCGTTCGGTAGAGGATCGGCATCCTCACTCGTTCGTGGCAGGCACCTCTCCGCCGAGGTCGTCGATCACGCTCGGCAGGTCGTCGCGCACGCAGGCGTAGCAGTCGTAGCGTCGGAAGAAGCGCCCACACCCGTTGCGAGGCGCCGAGTACGCGCGCATCACGATCGGGAGCGCCGCGTCCTCACCGATCTCGCCGAGCCGCAAGATCGCGGTGCGCCGGACCTCGCACGTGCGCGCGAGCTCGAGATCCGCTCCGACGAGCGCCCACTCCGGAACCTCGCTGGCCGGATCGTGCCGGCGGAGCCACCGAGCCGCTTGTTCACGCTTGCGACTCCGATCCCCGTTGACGAGATCGTCGATCTTCTCTTGCACCTCCGGTGGCACGGACGAGAGCGCCTCGCCGACCGGATCGAGCAGTCCGCCGAGGCTGAACCCCGCCGCGGGCGGCGTCGCTGTCGCGTCGTCCTCGGCCGACGCCTCCTCGCCGCCTCCGCCGGCGAACGCGATCACGAGCGTCACGACCACGACCACCACGCCGAGCGCCCCGAAGCCGGCGAGCCACGCGCGTGGTCGCGCGTGGAACGAGTCCGCCATGCGACCGAGCGAGGCGACGACGGAGGGTGCGCCGATCACCGCCGGACGCGCCCCCGTCGAGCCCGTGTCCGCGAGCATCGTCCGCGCGATCGCCGGATCGTGACGGCCGGTGTCGCCAGGACCGTACACCGGAGAGGGAAGCGAGCCGCTCGCGCCGAACGCGAGCGCCCGAAGCTGGTCGCGCACGGCTGCGGCGCTCGCCGGTCGATCCGCCGGCGTACGTGCGAGAAGCGCCGCGACGAGCGCATCGAGCGCCTCCGGGATCGCCGGGCCCACGACGTCCCGGAGCTTGGGCGGATCCTGCGTGAGCTGACGGGTGACGATCGCCGTGAGATCGCGCGTGTCGAACATCGTCCGCCCGGCGATCATCTCCCAGAGCGCGACCCCGAGCGAGTAGAGGTCGGCTCGCGCGTCCACGCTCTCTCCCATCGCCTGCTCGGGCGCCATGTAGCCCGGCGTGCCCATCACGGTGCCCACGCGCGTGAGCGCGCGCCCAGGCGCAGCGCCCTCGGGCGCGGGCCGTCCCTCCACCGTCGCCACGCGCGCGATCCCGAAGTCGAGCACCTTGACCAGGACCGATCCGTCGTCGCGCGGCTCGAGCAGCACGTTCTCGGGCTTGAGGTCGCGATGGACGATCCCCTTCGCGTGAGCGGCGGCGAGCGCGTCGGCGACCTGCGCGCCGACCTCGCACGCCCGCGGCCAAGCCTGCGCGCCTTCGCGATCGACGAGCTGCTGCAAGCTCATCCCGCGGACGAGCTGCATCACGAGATAAGCACCACCCTCGGGCAGCGTGCCGTAGTCGAGCGCGCTCGCGACATGCGGGTGATCGAGCTGCGCGCTCGCCATCGCTTCACGCGCGAACCGCGCGGCGACCTCCCCGTCTCCGGCGAACTCGGGATGGATGATCTTGAGCGCCACCTGCTTGTGGAGCTTCAGGTGCTCGGCGACGAAGACCGCGCCCATCCCACCTTCGCCGAGGTGCTCTTCCACCCGGTAACGCTGGTCGACGATGCGGCCGATCCACGGATCGACGTCCGAGGGTCGTACCGCGCTGCTCTGGTCCGGCGTCGAGCTCACTCGTCCCCCTCTGGGTACGCGCTCGCGTGGACGAGCTCGTAGAGGGCGGTCGCGACCGATCCCTCGAGCGAGTGAAAACGGACACCGAACCCGACGGGCTCCTCGCCCTTGCCATCGCTGAGCCAACGAACCTCGGCCGGTACCTCGATGGGCTCCCAAGCCGTCGGAGCGGTCAGGATCAGGATCACGCGCGTTCCGATCGGCATCGGGCGCTCGGTCTGGATGAACGCGCCGCCGAGGCCGAGGTCGCTCGTGGTACCGGTCTGCTCGAGCGCAGCGCCCTCCTCGTCGCGTCGATACTTGAGCTGAAGCGCGACCGGCTGGCGCCGGCCCGTTCGGTAGTGCGGCTCGGGCGTGTCCGGCATTTCGATCGAGACGATAGCACCGGCGAAGAAAGTCTCACGACGCCTCGTCCTCAGGTGGACCTCTCTCATGTATTCTCCCGACCGACACGGAGGAGCTACGTGATTACGAGGCACTTCGGATGGGTGGCGGTGGCTCTTGGCATCGCGCTCGCCCCAACCCCAGCCCGGGCTCAGCGCGGGATCGACGTCGACAAGCTGTCGCCTGCCCTCGACCATCAGGGCTTCCTCGGGATCCAGGCGACGCGCACACCCGGGCCGTTCCGGTGGAACGTGGGCCTCGTCGTCGATTGGTCCACCGATCCGCTGACGGGGCGCGACGGCGACACGCGGACGAGCTTCGTCCGAAATCGCGTGAACGGTCATTTCCTCTTCCAGCTCGGGCTCGGCGGCCGCTTCGCGCTCGGCCTCGACCTCCCGCTCGTGTTGTTCCAAGACGGCGATCCGACCCTCCTCGGCGACGGGCTCGGCGCGCTTCCGACCACCGCGCTCGCGGATCCCCGCATCTCGCTCCGGTGGCGCTTCTTGGGCGAGGACTCGCGCGTCGAGCGTGAGCGAAACGAAGGCGAAGGAGTCGCGCTCGCCGCGGCGATCACGCCGCCTCTCGGAACCGATCGCTCCTTCGCAGCGGAGCGCGGGACGACGAGCGAGATCCAGGCGATCGGTGACTTCCACCTCTTCGGCGCGGGAATCGGCGCGATGCTGGGTTGGCGGCATCGCACCGAGCCCGAGATTGTCCTCGGCACCGAGTTCCGCGACGACATCCAGTTCGGGCTCGCGCTCAAGCTCCCGATCCCCGTCACGCGCGATTTTCTGGGCATCCTCGAGGTCCGAGGGACGACGGATCCGGAGGACTTCTTCGGGAGTCAGACCGTGGTCGAGGGCGACCTCGGACTGCGCTTCACCCGCGGCGACGTGAGCGTGACCGGCTCCGCAGGCCTCGGCTTCACCTCGGGCGTCGGCTCGCCGGGCTTTCGGGGCCTCCTCGGCCTCTATTGGTCCCCGCGCGTTCGCGACGCCGACGGGGACGGCATCCCCGACGATCAGGACGAGTGCGAGTACCTCCCGGAGGACTTCGACGGCTTCGAGGACTCCGACGGCTGCCTCGATCCCGACAACGACGGCGACCTCATCCCGGACACCGACGACCAGTGCCCGAACGAGACCGCGGAGGAGTTCCACGACGAGGACGAGGACGGCTGTACCGATCCCCGGCAAGACCGGGACGGGGACGGCATCGAGGACGCCGAAGATGCGTGCCCCGCGGAGCCCGAGGACATGGACGGGCACGACGACGACGACGGTTGCCCCGAGCCCGACAACGACGGCGACGGGATCCCCGACACGAGCGATCAGTGCCCGGACGCCCCGGAGGATCGCGACGGGTACCAAGACGACGACGGCTGTCCCGATCCGGACGACGACGGCGACGGAATCGTCGACGCGGACGACCGCTGCCCGCGTGTCGCCGAGGATCGCGACGGGAACGAGGACGAGGACGGCTGCCCCGATCTCGACGACGATCACGACGGAGTGCTCGACGCGGACGATCACTGTCCGGGCCAGCTCGAGACGATCAACGGGGTGGACGACGGCGACGGTTGCCCTGACCGAGGCGGGCGGTCGCTCTTCCACGAGCGCACGGAGCCCGGCTCGGGCGCGATCACGGTGACGGGATCGATCCGGTTCGACCGGAGCGACGCGATCGCGAGCGCGTCGTCGGGAGCGGTCGATCAGCTCGCGCGTCACGTGATCCGGTTGGGCGGCGCGCCGATCGAAGTGGCGATCGGCACCGAGGTGCCAGGTCGCCTCGAGGCGCTCAAGACGGCGCTCACCGACCGTGGTGTACCGCCCTCGACCTTCACGATCGTTCACGATCCGTCGGTGACCGGTGCGCGAGTGGTAGTCAGGCGTGCTCCAACCGCGCAGCCGTCGGCACACGAGACCACGCCGGATCCAGCCGCAGAAACGGCTGAATAGCCCGATCTGCAGCGACGTCCGAGCCTCGATCGGCGCGGAGTGGCCGCGCGGTGATCCTTGGACTTGGCACGCGGTGCTCGAAGATGGCCCAAAGGCGTCGGGGCCGTTGACGAGCGCCCGCTCATCTTCGCAAGATGGAAGGACGGATCGCGCTCCCGCCCGATGTTCCCACGCGCTGAAAGCGCTCGTCGTGGGCGTCCCCTGAGGGGCCGCGCCCGACGAGCATCGACCCCGCTACGCCGCCGCGTCGTGGGTGTCTTTGCGATCGCTGCCGTCATCTGTGCATCGCAAGCGTTCGTCTCCACGCAAGCGCAGGATCGGTCCTCGCTCACGCGGCAGCTCGAGGGCGGCAGCGACTTCCGCGTACGAGTGCAGGCAGCGTTCGCGCTCGGAAACCTCGGGGAGCCTTCATCGGTCCCTGCGCTCTCGCGCGCTCTCGAGGACTCGAACCCTGCGGTGCGCGCGGCGGCGGCGACGGCCCTCGGGCGCATCGGATCGACGCGCGCGCTCCCGGCGCTTCAGAGAGCACAGCGCGACGCGTCCGCGGCCGTCCGTCTCCAGGTCCAACGCTCCATCGAGACGATCCGCAGCTCGAGCGAGCAACGAGCGAGCGCTCGACCCACTCCTCGCGCGACGCCGCGCGCTCGCGTGACGACCTACCCCTCGATCGAGATCATGCCGACCGAGGATCGCATCGCCTGGCCGCGGGTACGGTACGTCGTGACGCTCGGCGACATGCACAACCGGTCGGGCTTCGCCAACGAATCGCTCGAGGGAGTGCTCCGCTCCGAGGTGACGCGGCAGCTCCACGTGGTCCAGAGCATCGCGGTGATGCAGAGCGAGATCTACATCGACGATCGCGCCGAGCGCGAGATCCGGCGACGCCGGCTCCCGAACATCCGATTGGACGGCAACATCACGCAAGTCCAACGCCAACGCCGTGGGCGCGACCTGTCCATCCGTTGCGAGATTTCCCTGATTCTCCTCGATCACGCGCAGCGGTCGCTCAAGGGCGAGCTCCGGGGAGCCGCGACGGGCACCGAACCGCGTCATCAGCGCGACTACCAGGAGCAGGAGCGCCGCCTCGCCGAGCAGGCCCTGTCGGGCGCCGTCCGAAGCGCCATGAGCAACGTGACCGACGCCATCGCGCGGGCCGCGGAGTAGTGCTATCTAGCGGGCGTGATGGCTCGGACGATCGCGCTCCTCGGACTGAACGTTCTGGTGCTCGCGGCTTGCACTCCGCAGGGCGATCCGGCGATCGGGTCCGACGGCTTCCACGACGACTTCGACCGCAGCGCGATCGGTGAGCTGTGGCAGAACACCGGCGGCCCGTACGAGATCCGCGACGGCCAGCTCCACGTACGCGGTGCGCGCAACAAGCCGCTCTGGCTGCGTCGGGTGCTCCCGCGCAACGCGCGCATCGAGGTCGACGCGCGGAGCGAGAGCCCGGAGGGCGACATCAAGCTCGAGGTGTATGGCGACGGCACCTCGCGGGCCACGACGGAGAGCTACACCGCCACGAGCTATGTGGTGATCATGGGCGGCTGGAGCAACACGCACAACATCATCGCGCGCATGAACGAGCACGGCGACGACCGCGTCGTCGGGCGCGAAATGCACGTCGAGCCGGGGCACACGTATCACTTCGTCGTCGAGCGAAGCGGCGACACCATCCGCTACTCGGTGGACGGGACCGAGCTCGCGGTGATGAACGACGAAGACCCTCTCGAGGGGCGAGGCCACGACCACTTCGCGTTCAACAACTGGCAGAGCGACCTGTGGTTCGACAATCTCGTGATCGAACCATTGTGAGCTATCCTTCCTGAGCCGTGGACCCGGGAGAGTTCGAGAGCGTTCTGTACGATTCCGAGCTGATCCTGGACCGCCTCCGGGCGCTCTACGAGCAGTACTTCCAGGGCGTCGAGCGGCTCGAGCCCACGGTCCCGCGCAAGGATCTGGATCGAAAGCTCGACCAGCTGCGACGCAGCGTTCCGCGCAACACGGCGCTGCGCTTTCGCTACCACATGCTCGTCCAGAAATACACGACGTACCAGACGTACTGGCGACGCATCACGCGGCAGATCGAAGAAGGCACGTACCGGCGCGACCTCATGAAGGCGCGCCAGAAGCGAGAGACTGCGCGTCGCACGTGGGAGTCCCGCATTCGCGACGACGGGTACGAGCTCGACGTGGACGTCGAGGTCGATCTCGACGGGGCGGGCGATGGCGCCGGGTCGGGCCTGACGAAGAAGAGCGAGCAGGTCTACGCGGACGACGAGGTCACCGCTGCGCTCAAAGCGCTCGAGCCGGTGCAGAGCGTCGCGCCCCGCGCGCAGACGAACGCGACGACTCTCTCCCCGTTCGCGCTTCCGAGCCGCCGGCCCGGCCCGTCGAGTGAGGCCCCCGCGGCGCCGGACCCCGCGCCGCGAGAACCTCCGTCCAAGACGTTCAAGCGCCCTGCCGCCGCGGCCGTTGCGGCACCGCGCGCGGCCGCTCAGCCAGCGCCGAGAGCCGCGACCGCCGTCGACGAAGGCCAACTGCGCCGCGTCTACGAACGCTTCGTCGATGCGCGTCGCAAGAACAACGAGCCCGTGGACAACATCCGATTCGAGACGATGCGAAAGAGCGTCGAGAAGATGCTCCCGAAGCTGCGCGAGAAGCACAAAGGCAAGGAGATCGACTTCGAGGTGGTCGTTCGCGACGGCAAGGTGGGTCTCAAGCCCGTTCCGCGGTGAGCGTGATGGAGGACGATGAGCGTCGGGGGCCCACCGCACGATGATTTGACGAGCGCGCCGACCGTCATCGACATCGACGGTACGGCGACCATCCGCGAGTCGCAGAGCCTCCCGCCCCCTCGCCTTCGGGAAAACGAGCGCATCGCAGGTCGCTACCGCGTCACGGGCCTCCTCGGGCGCGGCGGCTTCGGCGAGGTCTACGAGGTCGCGGACGAACGGCGCAACGACCGACACCTCGCCCTCAAGCTCCATCGAGTCGTCGGTGGCAACGCCGGCGCCATCGACGCGCTCAAGGCGGAGTTCGCGCTCCTCGCGAGCCTCAGCCACCCGAACCTCGCCCAGGTCCACGACTTTGGATGGGTCGGCGCCGACGTCGCGTTCTTCACGCAAGAGGTCGTCCCGGGCAAGGCGCTGCAGCGCTCGGGCGTGGAGCTCGCCGGCCCGCGCGGCGTCGAGCTCCTCACACAGCTCTGCCGCGCGCTCGACTACCTCCACACGCGCGGCATCCTCCATCGCGACGTCAAGCCGTCGAACATCCACGTCGACGATCGCGACCACCTGACGCTGCTCGACTTCGGCATATCGCGCGCGTTCGGGCGCGTCGACGACACCCGCCTCGCCGGCACGTACGCGTTCATCGCGCCCGAAGCGATCCGCGGTGGCCCGGTCGACGCGCGAAGCGATCTCTACTCGCTCGGAGTCACGCTCTACGTACTCGTGGCGGGCAGACCGCCGTTCACCGGTCGTGGAGCGTACGTCCTCGAGGCACATCTCACGGCGCGGCCGCCGCCGATCGGCGACCACGTGCCGGCTGCCGTCAGAGAGGTCATCGAGCGGCTCCTCGAGAAACAACCCGGCGACCGGTACGCGTCGGCGAGCGAGGTCGCCGAGGCGCTGGCGCTCGCGGTGGGTGTCCCCGCGACGCTGGAGACCCCGGAAACGCTGGCGAGCTACGTGCTCTCGGCGCGCTTCGTCGGAAACGAAGCGGTCATCGACGACCTGGTCCGGCGCACCGCGAGTGACGTCGGGCCCCGGCCACGACCGTCGCTGATCGTCGGCGAGGCCGGGACAGGCAAGTCGCGAATCCTCCGCGAGGTCCAGCATCGCGCGCAGCTCGAAGGGCGGAGCTGGGTGGCCGTCGAGGTCGACCGCCACGGCGACGCCAAAGGGCTCGTTGCGTCGATCGCCCAGGCGATCGTCACCCCCGAGGTCGCCCGCATGCTCTCCGAGGACGATCGCGTGGAGCTCGCGCGCGGCCTTCCGATGCTGCGCAAGCGCGGCGAACGGATCGCGATCCCCGTCGACCCCGAGCGAGCGAGGCACGCGCGCGTCGAGGCGCTCGGTCGCGCAGCGGCGCTCCGGTTCCTGACGCGGCCCGGCGCGATCGTGGTCGAGGATCTCCACCGCGCCGAGCCGGAGACCGGACCGCTCCTCGCCGAGCTGATCGCGGCGTTCGCGCGCTCGCGCGCGGCGTGCTTCTTCCTGGCGACGAGCCGCCCCGGCGAGATCGCGGACCGAATCGCCGTCGAGCTCGGCGCCGAACGAGCCCTCGTGCCGCTGCTGTCCCCTCGCGCGAGCGGCGCGCTCGTCGGGTCCATGTTCGGCGACGCCGAGTTTCTAGCGGAGACCACGCTCGGCCGAGCGCTCGCGAGCGAGCCTCACCCGGCCCTGTACGTCCAAGAGTCGCTCCGGCTCGCGGTCGAGTCGGGACGCATCGCGCGGGTGCGCGGCCGGTGGTCGCTCGTCGCCGATCTCGACGCGTTGCCGCTCGGTGATGTGCTCGCGGCGAGAATCCGGAGCCTCAGCGCGAACGGGCGTCGCATCGCGCTCGCGGCCGCGGTGCTCGGGTCTGCCGCGTCTGCGCACGAGCTCGCGAAGGTCGCCGGCAAGAGCGTCAAGGCGGCGGCGCCGGTGATCCGCGAGCTCGTCGGCGCGGGCGTCGTCGAGGATGGCCGGGACTCGCGCGGGCGGCCCGTGTACACGATGCACGACCGCTACATCGACGCCGTCCTCGCGCAGGTGACCTCCGGCCGCCTCGTCGCCGCGCACCGGCGTGCCGGACGCTACCTCTCGCGCCGTGGTCGAAAAGACCCGGCGGAGCTCGCACGCGCCGCCGAGCACCACATCGCGGCCGGCGATCCCTCGGACGCGCGCTCTCTCCTCGAGAGGGCCGCGCGCGAGGCGGACCGCGTCGGCCGGCCCGACATCGCCGTTCGCCATCTCGAGCGCTGCTTCGCGGCGGCGGCTGCGCCCGACATGGAAGAGATCCCGCTCCTGGTCCTTTTCCACGACGTCGCGACGAAGGCCGGGCGCGGCGACCTCGCCGAAGAAGCGCTGTCGCGCCTCGCATCGGCTCGCGATCGCGCGAAGCCGGCCGATCGTGTGGCGATTGACCTCCGGCGCGCGCTCCGCGCCGCGCGCAAGGGCACGCCCGCCGATGCGCTCGCGATTTGCCGCGAAGCGCGCGCGTGGGCGCACCAGCATTCGGTGCACGAGCACGAGCAAGACCTCCTGCTCGCCGCCGCAGAGGCGTCGTTCGGCGTCGGCGCCATCGAAGACTCGCTCGCCGGCTACCTCGACGCGGCGGCGATCGCGCGCGCGGAGAACGACCGGCTCGCGCTCGCGCGGGCGTCGCTCGGCGCGAGCCTCACCTCCGTGTACCTCGGCCGCACGCTCGAAGCCGAGGCCTACGCGCGCGTCGCCGCGGAGACGGCGACCCGCGAGCGCGACGGCGAGCTGCGTTCCGACGCATTGCGGCAGCTCGGAACGATCCACCGCGAGCGCGGCGACAACCCGCGCGCCCTCGTCGAGTACCGCAGGGCCGTGCGCGCGGCGCGCGAGTGCGGGAGCATCGACCGCGAGGCGAAGGCCCTGAACAACCTCGGCACCGTCGCGCAATGGCTCGGCCGCGTATCGGAGGCTACCGAGGCGTTCGAGCGCAGCATCCTGCTGAAAGAGCGCTCGGGCGCCCTCGCGTCCGCGCACCTGACCTACAACAACCTCGGCGCGCTGCTCGTCGCGGTCGGCCGGATGAAGGAGGGCAAGCACTGGCTCGAGCGAGTGTCGAGCTCGCCCGACGCGAGCGACATCGTCGGGTCGATCGCGCGGAGCAACCTCGCGGACGCGCTCGCGCTCGAACAACGTCTCGACGAAGCCATCGTCACGTACGTCGATGTCGCGCGCTTCTGTCGCGGGAGCGCCTTCGCGAGCCATCACCCGCACTCGTTGTCGGGGCTCGTGCGGGCGCTCGTGATGCGGGCCGGCCCGGGCGACGTCGACCGCGCGGGTCAGGTGGTGACCGAGCTCGAGGGCCTCCGGCACGTGCCGGAGGCCGAGCGCCGGTACCGGACGGCGCACGCTGCTTGGCTCGACGCGTGCGGGCACCCCGAAGAAGCGCTCGTGCAGGCGGAGGCCGCGACCGAGGTCACCGACCGAAAGACGCGCTACTCCGACGTCTTCGGGACCGAGCTCGACGCGGCCTGGCAGCGCGCGATCCTGCTCGCGCGGCTCGGAAGGCGACGCGACGCGGAGACCGCCTTGGCCGAGTGCCGGCGGGAGCTCGCCAAGCTCACCCAAGCGGTCGGTGACCTCCGAGCGCAGCGCATCTTCGTGCAGGAGCACCCGATGCATCTCGCGATCGATCGCGGGCAGCTCGCTCCCGCCTTGGGCTGGACTTGGCAGCGAGCCCCGGCGCGCTCCGACCCCTGACAGCCGTGTCAGCCCGCACGCGTACGGGCGGCCACGCACCGGCCAAAACCGCCGATCTTTTCGCTCGCGTGTGCATGGGTATGGAGCGTGCTTAGGTTGATGTCGAAGTGCGCATCACCGCTGTAGCCCTCGCGACGCTGTTTCTCGCGATGACGAGCTGCGCGGGTCGCCACACCCCCGACGACTGGCATCGTCCCTCCGGCGCGGTGACCGTCCGGCAGCGACACCTCTCGGGCTTCGACTACCTCGAGGTCGTCCCCAAGGGGTGCGACGACGGCTGCGCGCTCCCCCTGATCGTCTTCCTCCACGGCCGTGGCGATTGACCGCAGGTCCCCGAGGGCCCGTTCCTCGACCTCGACGAGCCGGTCCGGCTGGTGCTGCCGAGGGCCCCGGCCGAGCTCGGCGACGGCTACACGTGGCTGCCCGTGAGCGCGCACGGGGGGGAGTCGCCCGAGCTCCTCGAGGGCCTCGAGGAGCAGAGCCGAAGGCTCGCCAACCTCATCGAGGCGCTCGTCGAGAGGCACCCGACCGTCGGCTCACCGATTGTGATGGGCTTCTCGCAGGGAGGGATGCTCACGTTCACTCTCGCGGTCGAGCACCCGGAGGTCGTCGGCGCGGCGTTCCCGCTCGCCGGCTGGCTGCCACCCTCACTGATGCCGAGCGAGCGGCGCCCCGAGACGCGCTACCCGCCGATCCGCGCGATGCACGGCGCGGACGACCCCGTCCTCGGGGCCGACCGAACCGAGCGCTCGGTAGCCGACCTCGAACGGAGCGGCTACGACGTGACGCTCTACGAGTACGACGGCGTGGACCACCAGATGACCCCCACCATGTGGCGGGACCTGCGCAAGTGGGTGCGCCACGAGGTCTTGATCCGCCTCGAAGCGGGCACCCGGGCCGCCGGGCCGATCGCATAGAGCCCGTCGTCCGCCGAAAGGAACGAACCGGCTCCTCGAGCGTCCGATGAGGGGTGATGAATCGCTCATGGCTCCTCCTGTGTGCCTGCAGCGCTCTGGCGCTCGCGTGCGACCTCGCCCCGTCTCGACCGAAGACGCCCCCGGCCCGGACCCTGGCCGAAGGGGACCCCTGCGGGCCGGCGGCCGAGATCCCGGCGGAGCCGGGCCGCTTCTTCGTGCTGCCCGCGATGGAGGGCCCCGAGCTGCGACCGCGGGACGTGATCGTCCGAACGCCGCCGCCATCGACGCCGGCCCCGCCCGAGGGGCACCCCGTGCTGATCGTCCTCGACGGACAGGTCCTCGGCGACGACGGCCTCGGCGTGCTCGCGGAGCTCGACCGGCTCGTCGCGCGAGGAGAGGCCCAAGACCGCGTCGTCGTAGGGGTCCCGAGCACCCAGGACCGTCGCCGCGAGCTGCCGCTCTCCGCGAGCGGCGCGCGCGCCATCCTGCGGCCGGCTGGACGCACGCGACGCGCTCGGGCGATGGACGAGCGGTTCGTCGACTGGGTGTTGGACGACGTGCTGGCGCGCGTCGGCGAGCGCGTCCCGATCGACGTCCGACGCGACTCGGTGACGGTCCTCGGCTTCAGCCACGGGGGCAACGCCGCGCTCCACTTCGCGATGCGGCGTCCGGATCGCGTTGGGCGGATCGTCTGCTTTTCGCCGTCGCTCTGGTGGCGCGACCACCGCGTGGCCGAGACCTTCGCACGCGCGCACACCGCGCTGCCTTCGCGGATGTGGGTCGACGTCGGCTCGCTCGAAGGCTGGCCGAATCAGCGGGTTCCGTACATGGTCGCTGACGCGCGAGCGCTTCGCGAGGTCGCGATACGGCGCGGGATGGTCCTCGGCGTCGACCTCGGCTACGCGGAGCAAGAGGGGGGAGAGCACACATACGAGTCCGTCCGCGGGCGCATGCCCGCCGCGCTGGCGTTCGTGCTCGCGCCTGCGTCGGGACCGAGGGGCCGCCCCGTCACGGGGCGTCGAGCGCCGGATCCTCGAGCAGCGGAGCGTCCGCCTCGAGCGGCTGCCCCGAGGCCGGGAAGAGCACCGACTCCATCCGCTCGAGGAGCGGAGGCAGCGTCGCGCGATCGATCGCGCTGATCGCGATGCCGTCGAGCGACCGGGCCAGCGCGCGCGCCGCGCCCGGCTCCATCACGTCTGCCTTGTTGTAGACGACGAGCCGCGGGATGCGCTCGAGGCCGAGCTCGACAGAACCGCGCCTCGGTCGTCTCGATGTGCTCGTCGCGCGGCCGGGTCAGCGGCGTCGACGACGTGCAGGAGCAGGTCGGCGTCCTGCGCCTCCTCGAACGTCGCGCGGAACGCGGCGAAGAGATCCTTCGGCAAGTCGCGGATGAAGCCGACCGTGTCGGTGATGACGACCTCGCGCTCGCGCGGGAAGCGGAGGCGCCGCGAGCGGGTGTCGAGCGTCGCGAAGAGCTTGTCCTCGGCGAGCACGTCGCTGCTCGGTGAGCAGCGTTCAGCAGCGTGCTCTTGCCCGCGTTCGTGTAGCCGACGATCGCGACGACGGGGACGCCGTTGCGATCGCGCGCGCGGCTGCGGCGCTGCTTGCGCTGCTTGCTCGAGCTGCTTGAGCTGCGCCTCGAGGTGCGTGATGCGCTCGCGCGCGCGGCGGCGGCCGATCTCGAGCTTCGTCTCGCCGGGGCCGCGCCCGCCGATGCCGCCGGTGAGGCGCGAGAGCGCGTCGTCCTTTCGCGCCGAGGCGCGGCAAGCAGGTACTTCATCTGCGCGAGCTCGACCTGGAGCTTGCCGTCGCGGCTCTCGGCGCGCTGCGCGAAGATGTCGAGGATGAGCTGCGTGCGATCGATGACCTTCGAGATCCGTGAGCGCGCGCGATCGCCGCGGACTGCGTCGGGTCAGGTCGCGGTCGAAGATGAGCACCTCGACGTCGAGCTGCATCGCGCGCAGGACGACGTCCTCGAGCTTGCCGCGTGCCGAGCACGTACTTCGGATCGATCTGATCGCGCACCTGGAGCACCGTGTCGGCGACCTCGACGCCCGCGGTGCGCGCGAGCTCGCGCAGCTCGCGCGAGCGACGTCGTCCGGCGCTCGGCCGCGTGGCGCTTGTCGCAGACGTGCACGAGGATGGCGCGGCCGTCCTTCGCGTCGACGCGCGCGGGTGCGCGCGACGCGCGCGAACTCCTCCTCGATGCGAGCGTGAGCACCGACTCGGGGTTGCAGTCGAGCCGCGAGTACGGGATCGGCGCCGTAGCGGCGGTACGGCGCCTCGCTCTTCACCGTCCGCGACGGGGACGAGGTGCGCCCAGTGCACGGACGTCGGCGTGGCCCTCGGGCGAGAGGCAGATGCGCGGCGACGAGATCGAGCCGCAGGCGCGTGAGGTCGACGAGGTCGTCGCGCGTGAGCGGCTCGCCGCGCAGGTGCGTGTGCACGAGGCGCAGGCCGCGGAAGCGCCCCTGCGCGCCGCGCAGACGACCGATGTCCGGGCAGCATCAGCTTCGCCGCGTCGCCGACGACGACGAAGTCGACGCGTCCCGAGCGCGATCGATGAGCGCGCCGATCTGACGGCCGTCGCGTGCGCGAGACCTCGCAGAGCGAGCGCGTCAGCTCCGGCGTCGTCAGGCTGATCGAACGGGACGCGCCGGCGGTAGATGCGCTCGAGCGCCTTGGTCTCGGAGGGGGCGAGCCCGTCGTGTTGCCGTGTATGCGCACGAGGTGGGTCGGCGGCGGAGCCGGCGAAGCCCCCACGTTAAGGCCGGCATGGGGGGTCGTAAAGCCGGCGAGGCTCGGGGCCGGAGCGCGCGGCCTCGGTGCGTGATACGAGTGCGCTCCGATGGTGGCGGCCCGCCCCTTTCTTCGGCCCGGGACCGAGCGCTGGCTCGTGCCCCTACTCGCGGCGACCGTCGCTTGTATCTGCTGGTTCCCGGCGTTCGACCCCCCAGAAGCGACGGGCTGGGGGGACTGGCAGATGATCCACCACAACTGGGAGGCGGCCTATGCGGCGCTTTCCAGGTACGGCGAGTGGCCGCTCTGGGATCCGTACCACTGCGGCGGCATCACGAGCTTCGGCAACCCCGAGTCCCAGTACTATTCGCCGTTCTTCTTCCTCTCCTTCGTCTTCGACCCGACCATCGCCGTGAAGCTGACGGTCGTCGCGCACGCCTTCCTCGGCGTCTTGGGAGCGTGGTGGCTCGCGCGGCGCCGCTTCGGCGTCGGGCCAGCGGGCGCGCTCGTGGCATCGGTGGGATGGGTATCGTCGGGCTACTTCGCATGGCAGATCGGCGGCGGGCACGTCACGTTCCTGCCGTTCTTCTTCGCGCCGCTGCTCCTCCTCTTCTGGCGTCGCGCAGCCGTCGACCTCCGGTACGCCGCGAGCGTCGCCGCTCTGATGACGCTCACCGTGCTCGAGGGTGGAACGTACCCGTTCCCCTATTTCGTGGTCCTGCTCGCGCTCGACTCGGTCGCGCTCCTCGTCCGTCCGACCGGCGAAGCGCCGGGCGCGGCTCGTGACGAGCGATTCGCGGCGCGCCCATCGCGTGCCCAGTTCGTCGCGGGCGCGGGCACCGCGGCGGCTCTGACGGCTCTGCTCACCGCCGTGCGGGTGCCGGGGATCCTCCGGACGCTCGAGCTATTCCCGCGCCAGGTCGAGAGCACCGACAGTCTCGCGCTCGGCGAGCTCGTCGACATCTGGACAGCGTCCGAGCACGACTATCGCGTGGCCGGCCACCCATGGGTCTGGCCCGAGTACTGCGCGTACGTGGGCTGGGCGATCCTCGCCCTCGCGGCGCTCGGGATCGGCGTCGCGATCGCGCGCAAGCGGTGGCTGCCCGTCGTGGGGCTCGCGTTCTTCGTCGCGCTCGTGCTCGGCAACCGCGGACCGTGGGCGCCGTGGGAGCTCCTGCGCCATCTGCCGGTGTTCGATTCGCTGCGCGTGCCGTCGAGGTTCTCCGGCCTCGCGAACCTGTACCTCGCCTTGCTCGCGGGCTTCGGCATCGACGGGATCGCGAGGCTCGCCGCGCGCACGAAGCTCGGCCTCCGGCTTCCGCGCGCGCGGGACATCCTCGTGGCCGCTCTCGCGCTCTTCGCGATCGTCGCGCCGATCCGCGTCGGGCTGAAGATCGTCGACCGGTTCGACGGCGCGCCGATCGTCCGCGATCCGGTTCCTCGGTACGACGTGATCCGCGGCGACAACTACGGCGCGCAGTACGCGAGCCTGCCTGCGCGAAACCTCGGCACCGACGGCTGCTACAACGGCAACATGAACTGGCGCGTGGCGCGCGGGCTCTGGTACGGGCCCGGTCCGCAGGCGCGCATCGTGGCGGGGTCGGGCGAGGTCCTCGACGGAGGGCGGACCGCGAACACGGCGTTCGTCGAAGTGCAGATGCACGGGCCGGGGCGCGTCCTCGTGAACCAGAACTACCACCCGGACTGGACCAGCTCGATCGGCGCGATCGTCGAGGATCCTCTTCGGCAGAATGGCGATCGACGTGCCCGAGGGCCGGCATCGGATCGAGCTCCGATACGCGCCGCCGTCGCTGGCGTGGGGCGTCTGGCTCGGCGCTGGTGGGGTCCTTCTCACGCTGATCGTCGGCTGGTTCGGCGGTCGATGGTCGGCGCGCTGGCGAGCGCGCGGGCGCGGGGGTGCGTTTTTTCGGGGCGGACGCGAGACGGAAGTGGAGAGTGGACAACCGTCCCCGTAGTCTCGGGGGATGGCGGTGCCGGAGACGCTGGTTGCGCGAGTGGTGGCGGAGGTGTCGGAGCGGATGTCCGACCCGACGTACGCGCAGGTCTCGGTGGGATCGTTCGTACAGGAGTTTCCGGACGTGAGCCGATACCTGACGGCGCTCGGCGACGAGCTGGGGGGTGGGGAGGCGGTGATCCAGGCGGTGTTTCATGCCGGAGATCGTGGCGGAGTGCGTCCGACGGCACGTGAAGCGTCCGCTCGCGGAGATCGGGTTTCTCGAGCTCGACCAGGCGGCGACGGAGGACCCGGTGACGAAGTTCGGTCGGATCGAGCCGGCGCTCTCGAGCTTCATCGTGAGCAACGTGGACGGCGACGCGCTGCGCCGGGTGCTTTCGCACGTGGCGATCGCTCTGCACAACGCGGCGGGCTACGTCCTCGCTCGGTCAGATGTCGAAGAGGAAGCCGAGCGCGCCCTGCATGCCGAGCGCGCGCGAGAGGTTGCTGGCGAAGCCGGGCTCGCGTAGATCTCCGTCAGGAGCGCGATCTCGGGCATCACCACGACGTGGGGATCGACACGGAGCGCGATGCCGAGCGAAGCGCCGAGGTAGACGAAGCTCAACGGCCCGTCCTGCCCGCCGACGCCGAACCGCATCTGATAGGCGACCCGCGGCGCGAGGACGAGCTGATGGTGGCCGAGGTTCCATCCGACCGGCACCGCAGCGTCGATCGCGAGCTTGTCGGAGTACGTGTACGCGAGCGAGGGCGCGAGGGCGACGTCGAAGCCGATCCCGGATCGGGCGAGCGCACGAGCTGCACCCGCGGTCCGAGCGTCACGCCGAGGGTCGTGATCCGCGCGTCCATCTCGAGGTCGTTCGTGACCCCGTAACGCACGCCTGCCTCGGCCACCGGTCGGATCGAGCCGCCGCTCCCGCTCACGACGCCGAGAGCCTCGGGCGCCAACCGGATCTCGACCTTCCCCTCGTCGAGCACCCGCGCACGCGCGAGCGTGGTGAAGGAGTAGCACCCGGACGACGACACGACGAGCGCGAGCCCGATCAGAGCATGTTGACGCGCGCTCACGGGCAGCCCTCGATCGCGTACGTCCACGTGTCCTCGAACGTGTCGAGACCGTCTCCGAGAGAGCCGCCGCCGAAGAGGATCAACCGATGCGAGCCGTCGAGCGCGAGCGATGCGTGGTCACGCGGGTACGGAAGCGCCGATGCGCGGAGACGCGTGAACCTCGGCCGGTCGCCGAGCACGAGCGCGTCCGTCGTGCCGACGACGAAGTTGTCGAGGTTGTCGCCGCCCGTGAGATACAGGGCGCCGCAGGCCTCGTCGACGGCTTGCGCGAAGTGCGCGTTCGCGGCGGGAGCGCCCGACACTTCGAGCTGCTCCCACCGCGCGTTCGCGAGGTCGTAGCGCCACGTGTCGCGAAACACCCGCGCGACGTCGTGACCCCCGTGGAGGTACACGAAGCCGTCGCGGTACGCGATGCCGTACGAGGTGCGGGCGATCGGGTGCGGCTCGCCCGCAGGCAGGAGGGTCCACTCGTCGGTCGCGAGGTCGAGCTCCCAGAGATCGTCGAGCGACTGGAAGAGATCTCCGGCGCCCCCGAAGAACCACGCGCGCGATCCGTCGGTCGCGGACGCGATGTCGTGCCGCGCCACGGGCGCCGCCGGGAGCTCGCTCCACTGGTTCGTCGCGAGGTCGAGCGACCACACCTCGTCGATCGACGACGCGAGCCCGACGCGGCCACCCACCATCAACCAGCGGTCGCGCGCGACGTCGAGCACGCTCATCATGTCGCTGCGCGGTCCGGGCGCTCCGCTCGTCGCGACCTCGCTCCACTGCAGCGTGCCGAGGTCGAGCGCCCAGACGTCGTCGAGCTGCCCGCGAGCTTGCTCCCCGCCGAAGATCAGCATCCGGTCTCGACGCTCGTCGAAGACGGCGACGTGACCCCAGCGCTCGGGTGGACCGACGCCGGCCTCTTCCCACGGCGGCGCGTCGGCCGGCAGGCCACACGCGTGGAGGACGACCAGCGCCGCAAGCACGACCGCGAAGAAGAGCGCGAGACGTACTCCACGCATGAGAATGGGCGAACGCAAGGGAGCGCTACTTCGTCCGGCCGCCGTCGCGCGTCGCGCGGCGCGCGACGCTCTCCTCTTCTTCTTCGGGCTCTTCGCGCTCGACCGCGACGCGCGTCTGCGGCGCGCCCCGCGCGGAGCGCCCCGCAGACGCGGGGTCGGGCCGCACGGGCGCTGCTCCGCGACGCCGCGCGCGCCCGCGCCGGTCGGCGACGTACGCGTCGAACCCGGTGTCACCGCCGCGGCTCGCGCGGCGGATCTCCTCTTCGGCGTGCTTTCCCGCGCGCTCGATCTGCGTTGCCACCGCATCGAGCAGCGCCGTGACGCCGCGTTCGATCGTCTCGTCGAAGGCGGACGGAGCTCCACGGCGCGCGGCGCGCGCAGCATCGCGCCGGCGCCGCTTCGCTTCCTTCGCACGGGAGCGGAGGAGGCGCGCTCTCTCGTGCGCGATCTCCTCTCGCCGCGCGTCCTCGCCCTGCGGCAGGAACGCGCGCGCACCGCTGAGCGCGACGAAGAGGCCCCATCCGAGCAGCGGCCAGTAGAACCACGGCCCACCGGGAGTGACGTAGTCGACCCCGAAAAGGAACGCATTGACGATCGCGTAGGTGATGAGCCCGTTGACCCACCGGCGTCGTCGCTTGCGGCGCCGCGCTAGCACGAGGCCCTCCGCCTCGCGGTCGAGCGACATCTCGGAGGCCGCGCGCTCGACGGCCTCGGGATCGATCCCCACCTCGCGCGCCGCCGCGACGAGGTCTTCGTGATCGAAGCCGCCGGTCGCGAGCGCGTCCCCCTCGAGCGCGCGCTTCAGGATCTCCTTCGCCTCGTCGTCGGAGTAGCGGGCGGCCATCGCGGCGATGGTGTACCACGCGCGCCCTCGGTTGGCAGGCCACACGCCGGACGAGCTGGCCCGGGGCCGCGTTCCGAGCTACAGACGGCGATGGTCCGCACGATTGCGTTCGCGACCATCGTCTGTATCGCGCGCGTCGCGCGAGCGCAGGAGGCCACCGGCCCCGACGACCTCGCCGTCCCCGGCGCGGTTCAGGACGCGCCCACGGAAGAGACGCGGACGTCGGCCGCGGACGCGCTCGCCTCGCCCGACCCGGAGCCCTCGGCCTTCCCCCCGCGCCGGGCGGCGCCACCCTCGAGACGATCCCGATGGCGAGCGTGGACGACGTCGAGCTGCTCGGCGCGTGGCTCCACGAGATCTCCGGACAGGACCGGTTCGGACGCCTGTTCGGCGGGATCGGGCTGATTGGAGTGGGCGTCGCGATTGGCACCGTCGGTGCGTACTTCGCGGTCGACCCGAGCCTCTTCGCGCCCGACGAGCTCACACCGGTGGTCATCGGCTCGCTCGGTCTGATCGTCGGCGGGATTCTCGATCGTCGAGGGCCTCGGTCTGATCCTCAGCGCGTCGCCGAACGAGGGAATCGCCGCCGACTTCGACGCGGACGTCGCGAGGGGCCTCGACGTTCGCGAGCTCGGCCGGTACGAGGCGATGCTCCGGCTCGACGCGGCGGCCGAGGAGTACGCGAGCACGCTCTCGTTGTTCATGGGTGCGGGAATGCTCCTCGGCGGCGCAGGGTGCGCGCTCGCCATCGCGGCGAGCTCCGTCACGTCGGACGGCGCGCGGGTCTACGGCTACACGCTCGGCGCCACGATGGCGGCGCTCGGCGGTCTGATGATCGGCCTCAGCCGCGTCGAGGGGCCGTACGAAAAGGCGTACCGCAGGTACCTCGCAGGCGAGGACCCCGACGGCCACGACACCCGCGAAGCGACGATCGCTGCGTCGCCGTTTGCGGTCGAAGGCGGCGGTGGCGTCGCACTGTTCGGCACGTTCTGACCATCGTCGGGCGAAGCGAGCGACGCGTCGGTCAACGCGTCGCTGAGCGCTCCGCGATCTCGCGCTCGACCGCTCGGGCCTCGGCGGCGTCGAGGTGCGCCGCGAGCTCGCCCGGATTGGCGACGGGCCGAGGCGGCGCACGCCGGCGCAACGACACGAACCGCTCGGCGGCCCGGACGAGCCGTTCCCCGAACGCCGAGCTCTGCTCCGCGCGCGCGGCCAGCGCATCACGCGCCCGGGCGAGCGCGCGGAGGTCCGAGCACACGAGGAGCGCGTCGCAGCCCGCCTCGATCGCGAGGACGGCCGAGCGCGCGATGCCCCAGCGCTCGCTCGACCGCCTTCATCTCGAGGTCATCGCTCACGATGAGGCCCTCGTAGCCGAGCTCGTCGCGCAAGAGCTCGGTCACGACGCGCCGGCTGAGCGTCGCGGGCACGTCCGGATCGAGGGCGTCGAAGACGACGTGCGCGGTCATCAACATCGGCACGACGCCACGAGCGGCGACGAACGGCGCGAGCTCCACGGCGTCGAGCCGCTCGCGCGCGTGCGCGAGCTTCGGCAGCGCGAGGTGGCTGTCGAGCTCGGTGTCCCCGTGGCCCGGGAAGTGCTTTCCGCACGCCAGCACCCCGCCCTCGGCGAGGCCCCGGCGAACGCGAGGCCGTGACGCGTCACGACGTCGGCCGAGGCGCCGAACGCGCGATCGCCGATGACGGGGTTCTCCGCGTTCGTGTCCACGTCGAGGACGGGCGCGAAGTCCACGTCGAGCCCGAGCGCCGAGAGCTGGCGCGCGAGCGCGCGCGCAGCGCGCCGCGTGAGATCGACGTCGTCGATCGCGCCGAGGACCCGCATGGGAGGCAGCGTGAGCACCGGGGCGCCGAGCCGCGCGACCCTGCCGCCCTCCTGATCGATGGACGTGAGGGCGGCAGGGTCTCCGGAGGCGCCGCGCTCGCCATCGAGCTCGAGGACGGCCGGCCACTCTCGAGCGGCGCCACGATGTTCCGCTTGAAGAGAATCACCCCGCCGAGCTCTCCTCGCCGAAGGTCCTCGAGGAGGGCCGGCGGGGGCCGCGGGACCAGGGAAACCCGCGACGAGGACCTGTCCGGCGGCCTCGCGGCGTGCCACGGGGCCCCCGTCACGAGGCCCCCCTGGGCCCGCCTGATTGCGAGCATCCCAGGTCTTGCTAAAGGTCTGCTCGGCGCCTCGAGCCCCCGCGGCGGCAGACCTGCCAAAGGAGAAGTCGGGAAAAACCCTCGCCGCCGTCCGCGCGCGCTGGGCAATGGTCTCCCGCGACGCGGGAATCAGCGATTCCGACCCATGGACTCCGTGGCCCCGCATATTGACGAGACCCGAAGCCGACGAGGACGCGGATTCCGACGACGAAGACCTCGCGGCCCGCTCGGTCCCCGAGCCCGCACGCTACGCGGAGGAGCCCGAGCGAACAGGTATCGACCCCGACGCGGTCAAGGTCATCAAGCGGCTGACCCGCCACGGCCACGCCGCGTACCTCGTCGGGGGCGGCGTCCGCGATCTGCTGCTCGGCCGACGCCCGAAGGACTTCGACGTCGCGACGAGCGCACGCCCCGAGGACGTGCGCAGGCTCTTCCGCAACTGCCGCGTCATCGGCCGGCGCTTCCGCCTGGCGCACATCCTCTTCGGCGGCGGCAAGATCATCGAGGTCGCGACGTTCCGGCGCGATCCGATGCAAGCGTTCGAGGCGGTCGAGAACGAGATCGCCGAGGAGCTCGACGCGGACGTGCCGGCGGTGCTGAGCCCTGCCCGCAAGGACCGGCGCGACGACGCAGACCTGCTCATCCGCCACGACAACGTGTTCGGCGAGCCGCACGAGGACGCGATGCGCCGCGACTTCACGATCAACGGCCTCTTCTACGACATCGAGCACGACGAGGTCATCGACTACGTCGGCGGCGTCCCGAGATCTCCGCAAGCGCTGCGTGCGCACCATCGGCGACCCGGACGTGCGCTTCCGCGAGGATCCGGTGCGAATCCTTCGCGCGATCAAGTTCTCCGCGCGGCTCGACCTCGGGATCGATCCCGAGCTCTACGACGCGATGGTCGAGCACCGCGAGGAGCTCCGCGCGCGGCCCGACCGCGCGTGCTCGAGGAGATCTTCCGGTTGCTACGCGGCGGCGCCGCGCACCGCTCCGTCTGGCTCATGTGGGACACCGGCGTCCTGGCGGTCATCCTGCCGGAGCTGGCCTCGTGCCTCGACGACGAGGCGCCTGGGGCCGCGCATCTCTGGAGCCGCCTCGACGCGGTCGACCACCGCGCGCGCGACGGCCGACTCCCGAACGACTCGGTGCTGCTCGCGGCGCTGCTCGTCGGCCCGCTCGCCGAGTCGATCGAGGACGCGAGCGACCCGTCGTCGTCGTTCGAGGACTTCTTCGAGGGCGTCACAGCGAGGATCGCCGTCCCGCGAAGGATCAAGGACCGCGTGCGATCGATCGCCCTCGCGCAACGGCGGCTCGAGAGCGGGAAGCTCGGCGCGCTGCCACGCCGCGACTTCTTCTCGGACGCCGCGCTCCTCTACGCGCTCGATTGTGAGGCGCGCGACCAGCCCGTCCCCGCTTGGGCGGACGAGCCCGAGTCCGTCGAAACCGACTCTCTCGCGCCCCGGCGGCGCCGGCGGCGGCGCCGGCGCCGGTGAGGCATCGTGCGATCCGCCGACACGGAGCTCTGCACGCTCGTCCAGATGGGCGACTTCCGCGCTGCAGGCGCGTGGCTGGTCGAGCATCACGCGCACGAAGTCCTCGGTCTCTTGCGTGCGATGGTTCGCGACGCCTCGACCGCGGAGGACCTCGCGCAGGACGTGTTCAGCAGCGCGTTCGCGTCGTTGCCCGGCTGGCGCGGCGAAGCGTCGAGCCGAACGTG
This sequence comes from uncultured delta proteobacterium, assembly GCA_963740495.1. Lineage (GTDB taxonomy): Bacteria > Myxococcota_A > Polyangia > Polyangiales > CAVUEK01 > CAVUEK01. The sequence continues at coordinate 71,013 of CAVUEK010000025.1, read as the reverse complement.
GTTGCTGACGATCGCTCGAAACCGCTGCATCGATCACCTGCGCGCGCTTCGGCGCGCGCCGTTCTCGGACAGCGGCGGCGACCCCGACGCCCACCCGGACGACGCTCCGCTACCGGGTGATCTCCTCGCGCGGCGCGCCGAGGTCGACGGCGCGCTCGCGGAGCTCGACGAAGGCGACCGCGCGCTCGTCGTGCTGCGTTATCGGCACGGCATGTCGTACGAGGAGATTGCAGCGGTCTTCGGCCTCAAGGAGGGCACGGTGCGCATGCGGATGAGCCGGGCGCTCGCGCGAATGCGCCGCGCGCTCGAGAGCGCACCGCGCACGGTCTCCGCGTACGCCGGCGCCGTACTACGTGCGGTGCCGATGGACGTCGGGGGAACCGACCACGAGCTCGACGAGACGCGAGCCGCGCGCGAGAAAAGCGAGCCCGTCGATGGAGACGAGCTCGCCGCGGAGGAGCCGGTGCCGGCCGTGCCCGCGCAGGCGGTGCCACCGCCCTCCTTCGCAGGCGCTCCGCCTCCGCGCCCGCATGCACCGAGGCCGGCACCCGCGAGCCCGCCCATGGCGCACGGAGGCGCGCCGCCGGCGGCCGCCCCCGCCGCGCCCAAGGGAGGTCTCCTCGACCGCGTCGGTCGCGTGCTCGATTGATCTCGTGCGAAGAGCGCGTCGGTCGCATCGCGGACGGAGCGCGACCCGCTCGCCGAGTACCTCTCGGTCGTAGACCCGGGCGTGCCCGCATCGCTGCGCGATGCGTTGCTCGCGCGTGCCGCCGAGCTCGGCGCGAGCGCGCCGTGACGGCTCGCGCGGTCGCGGCGCCCGTCGTCGCGCTCGTCGCCGGGCTCGTCACCGCCTGCGCACCCGCGGACCCGGCGCTCGGCGCGACGGAGCCGCGCGACGGATCGCTCGCAGCGCGCCTCGCGCGCACGATCTCGGGAAGCGACACGATGCCGCCCCGATGGCCGCGCGCTCCATTGCTCGACGTCGCCACCGAGATGACGAACATCGCGACGCTCCGCCGCATGCCGGGCTGGCTCGGGGCGGGCGCCGCGGTCTGCATCGTCGACGGCGGCGTCGACCTCGCGCATCGCGACTTTCGAGACGCCGAGGATCGGACGCGCGTCCTCGAGCTGCTCGATCTCGAAGCGCCGCCGCGCGGAGCGCATCCGGAGCTCGAAGCGCGCTTCGGTGGCGCGGTCTGGACGAGCGACGACCTCGACGGGGCCGTCGAGACCCTGCCGATCGACTCGACCGGGCACGGGACGGCGGTCGCGTCGGCCGCGGTCGGCGACGACGCGCCCGCCGGCGTGGACGAGCCCGGCCCGCGGGCAGGCGCCGCTCCCCAGGCCGGACTCGTGGTCGTGCGAGCCGTCCGCGCGGGCGCGCGGGGCTACACCGACGAGTCGATCGCGACGGGTGTCGAGTTCTGTTTCGCGGCCGGTCCGCCCGGCCAAACGGTCGCGGTCGTCCCGCTCGGCGGGCACGACGGGCGGCACGACGGGACCGAGCCGCTCGAGCTCGCGCTCGACGAGCAGTCCGTGAACGGGCCGGTCGTGGTCGCCGCGGGCAACGAGGGCGACGTGACGACGCACGCATGGGGACGGTTGCGACCCGACGAGCGGGCCGTCGTCGACGTCGTCGTGCCCGCGCCCGACCCGGCGTCGCTCGAGCGCCAGGTCTCGCTCTCGGTCGCGGGCGCTTCGACGCTCGCGATCGAGCTCGAAGCGCCGGACGCGACGACCACCGGCCCCGTGCGCGCGGGCGAGCGCGTCGAGTCGAGCCACGACCGCGGCGCGTTGCTCGTGGACGGTACGCTCGGGGAACGCCGCGCCGAGGGCCCCGTGCTCTACGCCATCGTCGGGGGAGACGCCGCGCACGGCACGCCGCTCGGAGGCGGTACCTACCACTTGATCGTGCGTGGCGAGGGTCGGTTCGATGCATGGATCATCGACGCCGACGTGGGGGACGCGGTGTTGCCCGCGCGCCTCGCCGGCCCGTTCGCCCACGCTTCGTCGACGGTGACGATCCCGGCCACCGCGCGCTCCGTGATCGCGGTGGGCGCGACGGTCTCGCGCCCTGCGCTCGAGACGCGCTCGGGCTCGCTCGTCGTCGAGGGCGAGCCCGGTGCGATCGCGCCGTTCTCGAGCACCGGGCCGACGCCCGACGGACGACCGAAGCCGGAGATCGTCGCACCGGGCGGTGCGCTCTCGGTCGCGCTCTCGGCTGACGTCGATCCCGACGATCCCGCGAGCTTGTACGGCGGGTCGCGCGCGCGCTTCGATCGCATGCGCATCGCCGACGATCGGATCGCGGTTCGAGGCACGAGCTTCGCCGCCCCCCTCGTCGCAGGCCTGCTCGCCGCCGCCCTCGCGCGCGTGCCGTACCGCGGCGTCAGCGATGTCGACACGCTCCTGTTCGGCGCGACGCCGATCGAGGGGGCCGGGCCGTGGACCGCAAGCGGCGGGTTCGGTGCGCTCGACGCCCTCGCGTTTGCCACCGCACGCACGCGGACGTCTTCCTCGCCCGTCGACCCCGCGGCGAGCGCGATCGTGCCCACGGGCCCGGTCGACGTGGGCACGCCTTACGTGTGGCTCGCGGGGCGAGTCGTGACGACGGACGGCGCCCCATGGAGCGGTACGGTCGAGATCGACGACACGACGTTCGGGACACAGCGCGTCCAGAGCGAGAGCGGCGTCGTTCGCGCGCGCATCGGAGCTCCGCGCGGCGGCGTCGGCGACCGCGTGATGCTCTCGGTGTTCGCGGACGGGGCGCGCCTGCCGCCGATCACGCTGGCGTACCGACGCGACGCGGCGCGCGACCTCGAGCCGCCCGATCCGCGCGGCGGCGCGTGCATCTCCACCGTGGCCGCGGGCCGGCGCGGTGACGAATGGATTGCGGTCGCCGCGCTCCTCGCGCTCGTCGCGCTCGGCGTGCGGCGTACCCGACGAGCCCCGAGGCCGGCGCTCACTCGGCCTTGTCGAGGATCAGCCGGTAGCTCCGGCCGTCTTCGTGTTTCTCGTCCGCGTCGGGGATCCGGCTCCCGAGATTGGTCGTGACCAGGATCACCTCGGCGGTGCCCGGGACGAGCTCGAGCAGCAGATAGCTCTCCGGCGTCCGCCGTGGCGGCGCCGTCATGCGGCCGAGGTCGCGCCCGTGCTCGTCGAACCGAAGGGCGATGAGCGACCACTCCACGCCGTACTCCCCGCGAAGCCAGATGCGCAAGCTCGCCCCCGGCGGCGCGCCGCGCACGTCCACCCTCACGTAGCCACTCCCGTGCACCTCGAGCGGCGGGTCCGCGGGCGGCGTCTGGCGCGGCAGCTGCTCCCACGTCGCCGCCGCACGAATCGGTACGCGCGCTCCTCGGGGGAGCTCACCCACGAGCCCGGTCGCCGCCGCGCGACCCGCGAACCAGCGCTGGACCGCGAGGCTCTCCACGATCTCCTCGATGGTGTCATCGGTCAGCCCGACGATCGCTTCGAGCGCCTCCCACACATCGGGGCTGCCGCGCAGGCCCACGCCTTCCCATGTGCGCTGCCGCGCGACCTGCCAGATGTCGTGGACGAACGTCCCTGCTCCGCCGTCGTGGCGCGACGCTACGTGCGCGAGAAAGAGCGCGCCTCCGTCGCCGTCGCGCGCACCGCCCGCGATCCAATCGCGAAACGGCTCGGTCTGTTGAACACGGAGCGCATCTTCGTCGCAGCCCCAAGCGCCGGTCACGAGCCACGTCAGATACGTCGCGGTCGCGTGCCGCGCGCTCGGCGCTTCAGAAGGGTCCTGGCCGAGGAGCACCGCTTGCGCGTACGCGGACGTCGCGCAGACGCCGAGCAGGTCGTCCGGCAGGTCACCGTCGACCACGCCGAAGGCCGTGTCGGAATCGAGAAAGCTCCACGCCACCCGACCGTCCGCGCGCGCGTCGTCGGCGCGTTCCGGGTCGTGGACGAGGTAGAGATCGAAGCCGGCGGTTCCGCCTCGCCCGCCGTCGGGAGCCGGCGGATCCCAGCCCAGGCGCCGAAGGGAGTCGTACGCGGTCTCGAGCGCATCGAGCGCGACGCGCGGCGCACGCTCGGGGACCCCCTGCTCGGCGTGAACGTCGAGCGGCCGGAGCACCGATCGCTCGGCAGGGCCTCCCCGGGGCCGGGGGCTGGGCGGCGGCTCGTCCACCCGCTGCCCTGCCCATGTCCGCCCCTGACCCGCCGCGATCACCGCGGCCCACTCGTCGAGACCCGGGATCTGGGCGGCCACGGCCGACGGCAGGCCGGCGATCGACACCGCCGAGAGGGCGGCGAGAAGCGCCCGTCGCATGGTGACGATTTGACACGATCCCCGAGAACCTTCTACATCGGCGTAGCGAGGAGCCCGCACACTGTCAGGAGAGCGCATGCCCGAAGCGCGATTCGATCCCGGTGGTTTCTATCAGTTCGACGTCGCCCAAGGCTCCGTCCGGACGCGGGACGGGCATCGGGTGCTCGTGCTCTCGGACACCACCGTCGCCCAGCTCGTTTCGATGGCGCTCGAAAAGGGCGACGTATCTGCGCTGACGACCCTCGGCCGCTCGATCGCCGGTGTGGCCAAAGCTGCGCTTCGCGACGCCATGAAGAGCTCCCCTGAGACCGTCCTCGCCCACGCCTCGGCCGCGCTCTCGCTCTTCGGCTTCGGCCGCCTCGGGCTCGAGCGGTGGGGAGCGGCGCTCGTCGTGACGGTGGACGGCCTGCCGACGCTGGATCGGTCGGGCCACGCCGCCGGAGCGCTGGTCGCCGGGCTGATGTCCGAGCTGACCGGCCGCCCGCTCGCATGCGTCGCCGTCGGCGGCACCCGCTTCCTCGTCGTCGGCCCCGAGATCGCGCCGACCCTGCAGAAGCTCGCGGACGGCGGCGCCGACATCTCGACCCTCGTCAGCAGGCTCGGAGGGACCGGATGATGGGCCGCGTCGAAAAGCTCCAAGCGCTCCTCGAGCGCATCCAGACCAATCGGGCGCGTCCCCGCGACGGCGCCGGGCGAGCGTCTTCGGTGGCCGCCGCGCAGTCCGCGAAGGCGCGGGCATCTCGACCGAGCCCGCTCGAGGCAGCGCTCAACCGAGTCTCTTCGCCCACCCCCGCGATGCCCGCCGCGCGGCCCGCGCCGGCAAGGGCGCCCGCCGCGGCGCCGGCCCCCGCTCACCGAGAGCCGGCTCCCGTTCAGGCACGCCGCATCACGGCTCCGCCCGACGCGGTCGCGAGCTCTCCGATCGCCGCCGCATCGGCATCGGCGGTCGTGGTCGAAGCCGAGACGTTCGGCGATCTCGTCGCGCGCTCGCTCGCCCTCCGACCTCGCTGAAGCGCGATGCTCCTGGCGGTCGACGTCGGCAACACGCAATCGGTGCTCGGCCTCTACGACGGCGAGCGGCTCGTCCACCACTTCCGCATCGAGTCGGCCCGCTCGCGAACCGCCGACGAGTATCATGTGCTCCTGCACGGCTTGCTCGGCGCCGCCGGGCTGGCGCGCTCCGACGTCACCGCGTGCATCGTCGCGTCGGTGGTCCCCGCTCTGAGCGACGTCATCCTCGATGCGATCGATCTCGCGTTCGATGTCCGCGCGATGCTGGTTGGACCGGGCGTCAAGACCGGGATGCCGATCCTGTACGAGAACCCCCGCGAGGTCGGCGCCGATCGAATCGTGAACGCCGTCGCGGCCTTCGAGCGTTGCAAAGGTGCCGTGATCGTCGTGGATTTCGGAACCGCCACGACGTTCGACTGTGTCTCGGACAAGGGTGAGTACCTCGGCGGCGTCATCGCACCCGGGGTGCAGATCAGCGCGGATGCGCTCTTCTCGCGCGCGGCGAAGCTCCCGCGCGTCGAGATCGCGAAGCCGCCGAGGACGATCGGAAAGAACACGGTGCACTCGATGCAATCGGGGATCGTGTTCGGCTACGTCGGGCTCGTGGATGGGCTCGTCGAGCGCATCCGCGCGGAGATCGACGGCAACGTCTCGGTGATAGCGACCGGCGGTCTCGCGCGGCTCATCCAGCCGGAGAGCCGCACGATCGAAGAGGTCGACGAGTACCTGACGCTGAGACGGCCTGCGGATCCTCTACGACCGCAACCGCTGACGGCGGCTCGCGAGCGCGCGGGATCGTCGGCCGCTCGTCACTGCGCGCCGCGCCGCAAGACTTCGTAGAAGTAGTCGCCCGCGCCGTTCGTCGCGGTCACTTCCATCGCAAACCGCCCGGAGCTCGGCGGGCAGAACCGCACGTCGGGGAAGGCCGTGCGCGTCGTGTCCGACGCGACGACGTTCGAGCCGTCCATCAGCTTCAGATCGAGGTTATTTACGCCGTCACCGCCGACGGCGAGCACCGCGTAACACTGCCCGCCCTCGAGCTGGATGTTGTGTCTCGCGCTCTGACCCTGCCGGCGCACGTGACCGCGCGCTGGAGTGTTCTGTACGTCGGGTGTGTAACCCTCGACCTCGAGCAGCTTCGTCATCTCTGCGAGCCGCACCCAGATGAGTCCCTGCAGGTTGAACGGACCGCTCGTGCCGAGAGGCCAACGATAGGCCGCGTAGACGATGTTTCCCTGCCCGCTGTACATGCGGACTTGCATCTTGTAGCGACCCGTCTGCTGCGCGCACACGCGCACGATGGGCCGCGCGTCGGTCTCGACATCGCGGTCGACCTCGTGATCGCTCGCGTCCATGACGATCAGGTCGAGGTCGCGCACGCCGTTGTCGCCTACGGCGAGCAGCGCGTAGCATTTCCCGCCCTCGAGCTCGATCGGGTAGTCCTGGGTCTGGCTCTCGGTGAGCTGCGAGCGCGACGGCTGCCCGTACGACTCGTAGCCCCGCGCGTGCATGTCGGAATCGAGGAGCCGGAAGTTCTCGTCGAGACCGATACCCGCGGTCGTCTGGGTCGAGATCACCTGCTCGCCCTGCGTCGCAACCTCACCGCCTTGACCCTGCACGTACCCGACCGTGAAGAGCGCGCCCGAGCCGGTGTACATGCGTGCGCGCAGTCGGTACGCGCCGGTCTGCTGCGCGCAGTACCGAACGATGGCGTCGCCGGACGGGCTCACGTCACGCACGATCTCGTTGCCCTGCCCGTCGACCAGGAAGACGTCGGTGTCGCGCGCGGTCGGACCGCCGAGCGTCGCGAACGCGTAGCAGGTGCCCTGGGTCAGGTTGAGCGAGAAGTATCGATCCTCGCGCTCGCTGTACACCTCGCCGTACGGCTCCGCGATGCGGTGGAAGCCTTCGGGGTTGAGCTGCGCGTCGAGCGCCGACAATCGCTGCTGGGTGTCCGGGTCGATCGCCGCCTGTTGCGGCCCCGACTGTTGGCCTTCGAAGAGCGCGGCGAGGTTCGGTCTCACGTCGGGTGTGCCCTGATACACCGCGTAGTAGTACTCGCCGCCGCGCGCGCCCATCTGCAGCCGCGCGACCACGCGTCCCGCGAGACCGGGGCAGACGGTGGACCACGGGTGTGGATCCGGATTGACGTCGTACGAGATCGTCCGGCCCGCCGGGTCGAGCACGACGAGGTCGAGATCGGTGTTCGGCCCCGCGAGCGCGACGATCGTGTAGCAGAGGTTCGGCTGCGCATCGACGGGGTACGCGATGACGCCGTTCGGGCCGAGGTTGGGGTTGCGGACCGCGGGACCGGTCCGCGCGTAGCCCTGGCTCGTGAGGTAGCGCTCGACCTGCTCGAGGGCCTGCCGTGGATCGCTCGCGACGGTCGTGCTCGTGCCGCCGCTCGTCCCCTGGCCGACGACCACCTGTCCTCCTCCGCCGACCCGACGCGGCGAGCGACAAGCCGTCGTCGAGGCGACGCAAAGCAACGAGATCATGAGCAATGAGAAGGTGCGGGTCATCGGTGCTCCCTCGGGGGCTCGCGAGCCGGTCGGGCACGCCATCCCCTGGACGCGAAAGCCCCCCACGGGCTTCAAAGGCTCGCGCTCGCAGCGGCGTATCCAACCACGACCCCGCGGGCCCATCAAGCGCGCCGCAACGGGAGGTGTGACGTCGCGATAACCGCCGCATGACGCGCGCCCTCCCCAGCACCTGGCTCGCCCTGGCGTTCGCGCTCGCCCTCCCCGAGGTCGCTCTAGCGCAAGGTGGCGCGAGCGCACCCCCGCTCTCGCTGGCGAGCGATCCCGAGCCGCCGTACTGGGCGATCGCTGCCACGACCGACGCGGTCGGCCCGTTCTTCGGCGACTTCACGCTCGAGGTGGACGTCGCGATCGGCCGCGCTCACTCCCTCTTCGTCCGGCCGCGCTACTTCGACGCGTACGGCTCGGGCGGCATCGGAGCCGAGATCGGCTACCGGCTCCACCCGCTCGCCGAGGGGCTCGCGCGCCTCTTCCTCGACATCGCCATCGGCGCGGGGGCTCTCGACTTCGAGACGCCGCAGGCGACGCTCTGGGCCGGCGCCGACGTCGGCTGGCGGTTCGTCTGGGGTGGCCTCGTGCTCGGTGTGTCCGGAGGCGTCTGCGTCGGGATGACGGTGGACGGTCAGGACGAGATCGCGATCGCGCCGCGCATCCGCGCCGAGCTCGGCTACGCGTGGATGTAGTCGGCGAACGCCGCGATCGAGCACCACGCATCGAGCATCTCGTCGGCGGTCTGAAAGCGCTCCGCTCGGCCCGCCGCGAGCGCACGCGTCACGAAGGCGTCCGCGTCGAGCCCCAGCTCGGGCCGCGCCTCGCTCGGTCCGGGCGGGAGCCGCGTGTACGCCGCGTTGAGATCCGGAGCCTCGTCCTCTCTCGGCACGGCGAACGGCAAGCGGCCCGACAGAGCCTCGTAGAGCACGACACCGGCGGCGTAGAGATCGAGTCGCGGGTCGGCGTCCGCGCGGACTCCGAAGTCGGCGAGCTTGACCACCTCCGCGTCGCGCTTCATCACGAGGAACACCGAATGAGGCGTGAGCCCGCGGTGCACCACACCGTGCGCGTGCGCGATGCGGAGCGCTTGGACGAGCTCGACCCCGACGCGCGCTGCACGCGCGACGCCCAGAGCCCCTTCGCGATCGATCCGCGCCCGCAGGGTCTCGCCGGTCAACAGCTCCATCGCCACGAACGGCGAGCCACCGTGCTGGCCGAGCTCGTAGACCTCGAGCACGTTCGGGTGCGCGAGCTGCGCACAGAGCTTCGCCTCGGCGAGCATGCGCCGCTCTTCTGCCGGGTCGGCGCCCGGCTCGAGAAGCTTCACCGCGGCGCGTCGCCCGAGCGCGTTCTGGAGCGCTTCGTAGGTCACGGTGCTTCGGCCGCGCCCAATCTCCCGCAGGAGCCGGTACTTCCCGGCGACGAGGGTCCCGTCGTCCTCCGCCTCTGCCTCGGGGTCCGGTGGCGCCGGAAGCGTCGGCACGTAGCCGATCCCACCAGCGCCGTCACCCCGGTCGCCCGTGCCCATGCCCCGCAGTGTAACGAGCGTCGGCGGTTTTCGCGCGCATTTGGTCTACCATCACGCGTCCGTGCGCCGCGTCCCACTCGCCCTACTGCTCACGCTCCTGTGCCTGCCCGCCTGCGCGACCGCGATGCGTGGGTGTTTTTCGGGGCGAGCAGCGCGGCGGGCGGAGGAGGCCGATCCGGGGCCACCCCACGACGAGGTGGTCGTCGGCGCCTGCAACGGCCTCGGAGGCTCCGACGAGGTCTGCCGGATCGCCCTCCGGATCGACGCGACTCGCTGCGACCGAGACCACCCGTGCCCCCACCTCGTCGCGTTCTTTCCGGACCGCGCCGACGACTGCGGAGGCCACGCCCGTCTCCTGCGCGTCTTCGCGGAGGCCGGGTGGGTCGCGGCGTGCCTGGGGCTCTACGAGTCGCGGGCTGATGCCGGGGCCGCGACGCTAGCCGCGCGAGAGGAGCGGGCTCGCGCAGCGCTCGAGGCGCTCGGCGCAGCAGCACGCGTCCGCGCCGCGTGGTCACGAGCGGACCTCTTGGTCGCAGGCGAAGGCTTGGGCGCGGGCACCGCCATGCGGGCGCTCGTGCGAACCGAAGAGATTGCGGATGCCGAGCGCGTGAGAGCCTGCTTCTTCGACGGATTGTTCGACATCGCGGCCGAGCTCGCGACGATGACGGATTGGGAAGCGCACGGAGACCGATGTCGCCGGAGCTTGGAGACGCTCGGCGCGATCTATTGTGACCCTCGCTCACCGGGCGGCGGCTGCGACGACGAAGCCGTGACGTCGATGCGCGACGACTCGGTCGACGTCACCGATCCGGCGAACGTGTTGGCGAGCCGGCTCCTCCTGTTCGAGTGCGGGAGCGAGCTCTCGAGCTGCGATCAGGACGGCGCGCCCGCCGAGCAAGCGACATCGCTGTGCGAGAGCCTCGGAGCGGAGCGTTGCGAGACGCGCTCGGCGCCGCGCGTACCTCACGACCGATGCGCCACCCGAAACGTCGACGCCTGCATCGAGTGGAGCGCGAGATGAGTGCCAGCGCGCTGACCAGAGACCCTGGTCTCCGATCGACGCTCTAACCGCACATGGGGCAGTTCGCCGGCATGCACGAGCTGCACGCGCTGCTCCAGACGCAGCCCGAGAGGCAGTACTGCCACATGTACGTGCCGCAACAGCGGAAGTTGCTGCCGACGATCGTCCCGCCGGGATAGATGCGAAAGCACTCGGCGCCAGCGTTCAGCTGGCACGACGACCACGTGCAGCTCGACGAGCAGGTCTGGTGCCCGCACGGCTCTCCGTTCGGACAGGCGCGTGTCGCGCCCGGCGTGCATCCGCTCGCCCCGCTGCACGAGCCGTACGCCGACCATGCTCCCCACGAGCACGTGGCGCCGCACGTGCGCGTTCGCTGTTGGCTACCCGTGCCGCAGGCGCCACAAGCGCGCGACTCGTGCGCGACCGTGCCGACCGTGCACTCGCACGGCGGACCGGCGTCGAAGCCGCCGTCGCGGCGTCCCGCGTCGCGCGGTCCGGAGTCCGGCGTCGACATGCCACCGTCGGTGCCGCCGTCGGTGCCACCGTCGTCGGTGCCGCCGTCGCCGCTCGCAAGCCGGTCGCACAAGCAGCTGCCTTCGATGCACACGTAGCCGCCGCACGAAGCGCTCGCGGTGCAGTCCGCGTCGGTCTCGCACACCGGGGGCGGGCAGTACTCGGGCGTCGACGGAGAGCACCGCGGATCGACGCACCTCCCGTCCTGGCACTGCGTGAGCACCGGCGACCCGGCCGGCGCCGGGCAACGCACGTCCGCGCAGCTCACCGTGATCAGCACCGATATCGCGAAGCTGTCGTGGAGGTCGAGCTCGACGATCCGCTCAGCTATCTCGGCGCCGGCGCGATTGAGGAGGCGGACGCGCGCTTGGATGGGCCCGTGAGTCACGTCGACGAACTCGGCAACGCGAACGCCGCGAATGAAGTCGCGCGAGGAATCTGCCGGGAGGCTCGCTTCACGGACCTCCGCGGTACGCTCGAGCGAGCCCGGACGGAGCTCCGTCACGACGCTCGTGAAGTCTCTTCCCGGGACGTAGTCGGTGCGGAGATCGACGGTGAGGGCGAGCGGCGACGCGGAGCACGCCGAGACGAGGAGCGCGATCGACGCACCCACCGCTCCGGTCCGCACCATCCCGACGCGCATGCGTATCAGCGTAGCAGCACGACGAGACCCGCGATGCTCAGGAGGAGAACGGCGCCCGCGAGGAGGTAGATGACGAGGTCGGCGGAGAGCTTCGATCGGGCCGCCCGTCGGCTCGGCGACGGGCTCGCCCCGAGGCCCGAGGGTGCCGCCTGGACGTGCGCATCGGGCGGCTCCGTCGCGGGAGCGCCGTTCGACGGCCGCTCCTCGTCCGGCGCGACGGGCGGCGCGACGGGCGGCGGGACGGGCGTCTCCATGCGCTCCTCGGGCGCGTCGGAGATCTCGCCCATCCGTGCCTCGACCGGATCCTCGAACAGCAACACGGTGCGGCCGATGCGGATCTCGTCTCCATCGCGCAGGCGACGCTCGACGACCGGTCGCTCGTTCACCTGGGTTCCGTTCTTGCTCCCGAGGTCGCGCAACACCACGCCGTCGAGGTCGGAGCGCACCTCGACGTGCTCGCGAGACAGGTCGGCGTCGGAGAGCGACAGGTCGCACGTCTCGCCGCGACCTGCGACGAGGCGTGCGGGGGGCGGCGGCACGGCGAGCACTCTCCCTTCCGAAGGACCGTTGGAGACGACGAGCCGCGGCGACGCATCGCTGCCGGGCGCGCCGAGCACGTCGCGGACGATCTGTCGTGCAAGCGCGGCCGTGCGCTCGACGCTCGTCGCATCGACGACGGGCAATCCGAGCTCGATGACGAGCGCGAAGCCGCCGAGGTGCACGACGTCGCCCGAGCGGACGACCTTCGGTCGCCCCGGTGGGACGCGCACACCGTTGACTCGCGTGCCGTTGGTGGAGCTCTCGTCGAGCAACACGAAGGACGAGCCCTGAGCTCGGAGCGTCGCGTGATGGCCGCTCACCGCCGGATGCGGGACGTGCACGTCGGCGCCACGCTGTCTGCCGATGACGATGCGCTCCTGATCGAACTCGTAGACGAGCTCGGCGCCGGCCTCCGAGGTCCACAGAGGCCGCACCGCGAGACGCACACCCATGGCTCGGCCCGAGCGTGGTCGCAGCCCCCGATCCGGTCAAGCAACTGGCGCCGAAAACTGGACGAGAACGGCCGCTTCTGTGACGTGTCGTGGGAGCCACCGGAGGAAGACATGGAAGAAGCAGTCGACCGACGCGTAGGGGGCAGCCCCCGCATCCCACTCGACGCCTTGGTCGAGCTTCACCACGAGGGCTTCGACGATCCGTTCGAGGCGGACGGCGTCAATCTCGGCGTCGGCGGTCTGTCGATGCGCGCGCCGTACCTGCCGGACGTCGGCGAGCGGCTGGCGTGCCGCTTTCCGTGCCCGGACGTCGGTCTGGTCGAGGCGAGCGCCGAGGTCGTGTGGTCGAACGACGCCGGGCCGCACACGGGCGAGTTCGGGCTCCGGTTTCTCGACCTCGACCCCGAGGCCGAGCGCGCGCTCCGCAAGCTGGTCATGGAAGACACGGCAGACGGCGGCGACTACCGACCGCCCGCGCCCACGTCCACCGAGAAGGTGGGGGACCGAGAGGTCGTCCTCGCGATCGACGGAGTCAGCTCGCCCATCAAGGCAGAGGTCGTCGCGGCGGACGACGAGATCCTCTCGCTCTCGCAGGACTTGCCGTTCCTCAGGTTGAAGACCGGCGTGACCGTGGTGCGGGACGGCCGGCGCGGTCGCATCGAAGCGGTCGACCTCGTCGTCACGGACGGCGAGCCGAGGCTCTTGATCGACATCGTCTTCGAAGACGTCGCCATCGTGGACGCCGCGCCGGCCGAGAGCACGCTGCCGGACTTCGCGGAGCCGGAGCCGCGTGCGGCCGAGCCCGCCGCCGCCGAGGACACCGCCGTCGATCTCGCCGCGCCTCGCGACGCTCGACCGGCGCCGGTCGAGGCCGCCGCACCTCGCGCCGCGCGCACGCCCGACGAGCCGATCCTCTTCTCGACGAGCGTGCCGAGCGGAGAGCCGCTGCTCGCGATCGACGAGGCGTCGCCGACGGCCGCGGCGCGCTTCGCCGCGCTCGTAGTCTTCGTGCGGGCCAAGGGCGCCCCGCTGGTTCTTCTCGCGTGGGCCACGCTTCGCCGGCTCGCCGCGGACGCGCGACCCGCGTTGTCGAGCTGGGCCAAGACGCTCGGCCGCGCGACGCGCTCGGCGCGCGAGGGCCTGGGCCCGAGGGGCTCGAGGTGGCTCACGGGCACGCGGACGGTCACCAAGCGCGCGCTCTCCGTCGTGCGCGCCCGCTCCCGGCGCGCAGCGAGCCCCAAGCGTCGCAGGACGACCGCGCCGCCGCCGCGCGGGAGCAACGTCGCGGCGCACGCGCGGCCATCGCGCGTCGCCGAGCCGGAGGCCGTGCCGCGCAAGAACCGGCGCCGCGCCGCCGTCGCCGCGGTCCTGCTCGTGTCGGGCATCGCGGTGGCCGCGTATGCGCTCGGCTCGGGCAGCGGAGACGACGCGCGAGCGGCAGAGCTCCCGCCGCCCGCGACACCGACCACCGAGGACGCGCCGGAGACGGCGACGCCCACTGTCCCCGCCGCACCGTCGCCCGTGGAGGCGCAGGACATCGAGGCGACGCCGCCCGTCGCCCAAGCGACGCAGACAGCACCGCTCGCGGCGGCGCCGCCGCCGATGCCGCGCGCGCTCGCGGCGCCCTCGCGCGAGGCCGGGCCGATGCCGGCACCGACGTTCCCATCGCTTCGCGAGGGCCCGCGACCCGGAGCACCGCATGCGCTCCCCGAGGGATCGCCCTACGCGGTGGACGTCCGCGAGGGCGGCGCGCCCGCCGTCACCCCGAGCGCACAGACCGCAGCGCCGGCCCAAGAGACGGGCGGCGCGCACTTCGGTGCGCCGTCGGTGTCGAATGGACGCAGCTTCCTCATCCGGATGAGCCAGAGCATCACCGAGATCCGCGGCGTCGCGCGCGAGGACGGGTTCACCGTGACGATTCCCGGAAGCCTCTCGCTCGACCGCGCCGGACCGATCGCGGCGGCGCACCCGCTCGTCGAGCGCTCGATGATCCTCAACCGCGGCGACCATTCGGAGCTCACGATCGTCTTCGTCGCAGGCCACCAGCCGGCGTACCGAGTCGAAGCGCGAGGCTCCGCCCTCGAAGTCGTGATCGGCCGCTAGCGGGGCTGCGGCTGGCTCAACCGCTCACCCTGGGCAACACCACCTCGAAGGTCGTCCCGCCGCCGGCGTTGCTCTCGACGCGCACTTCGCCGCCGTGCTGGTTGACGATGTTGCGCACGATGCTCAGGCCGAGGCCTGTGCCTTTGCCCTCGTCCTTGGTCGAATAGAACGGCTCGAAGATCTTCGACAGGCGATCCGGTGGGATGCCGGTGCCGTCGTCGCGAACGCGAACGTAGACACTCTCTTCGTCGAGCAGCGTCTCGATGACGACGCTCCCGCCACTCTCGCCGACCGCGTGGCACGCGTTGGTGACGAGGTTGATGAAGACCTGGTGCAACTGGCCCTCGTTCGCGTGCACGTGCGGCGCGGCGGGCGAGTAGCGCTTCTCGAGGCGCACGCGCGATTCGGCGATGAGGTGCTCGCAGAAGACCAGCGCCTGGTCCACGACGTGCGCGACCGCGACGGGTCTCGGACTGTCCGAGCGCGGCCGAGCGTAGCTCATGAGGTCGCGAGTGAACCTCAGCATTCGGTCCGAGGCTTCGACGATGCGAGCGAGCTTCTCGATGTCGTCGGAGCTCGAGCCGCGCGCCTCGCCTGCCGCAACAGGTACTCCGCGTGCACGGAGATGCTCGTCAGCGGGTTGTTCAGCTCGTGCACGACGCCGGCGGCCAGCTGACCGAGCGTCGCCAGCTTCTCGGCGTGGATGATCTGCTCGCGCAGGAAGATGGACTCCGTCAGGAGCCGGGCGGACCGGAGCGCCGAGGCCATGTGGAGGGCGAGCGGAACGAGCGCGTGGATGTCGCCGTCCGCGATGGCAGCCCCAGGCGGATACTCGAGGGCGAGAACGCCCGCGACGGCTCGACCGTCGATCAGCGGAACGTCGATCCCCTGCGCGCCGGGCGCGAAGCAGGCCACGTACGCGTCCGTGATCCGGATTCCACTCGTGTCGATGCGGCCCTCGTCGAGGCGATGGCGAGCGAGCGCCGAGCGGCTGAGCGTCACCTCGGACGCGTCGTCGATGAGCGACCGGGTCGCGTGCCGCACAGACGGCGCTCCGGTGTCGGGAGCGAGGGTCCGAACCACGACGTCGCGGCCGGGGAAGAGGCGCGCGAGCACTTCGACATATCGCTCGACGAGCGCCGCCGCTCCTCGCTCTGGCGTGATCGAAGCCGCGAGCGCGAGCACCTCCGAGATCACGGCGTCCGCCGTCGGAGAAGTGGACGCCTCGTTCGCGTCTACCGCGCGGTGGACGGCGGAGTGGCGAGCGCCTTCGTCGAGGACGGTGCCCAGAGGCGTATCGCCCGCGCTCGCCCGTCGCACGCGCCTGAGCCGGCGCGACGACGTCGCGTCGGGAGGCAACGACTTCGCCGGCTTGCGTCGCTTGTGCTCGGTCACCTACTCCTTCCTCACCGGCTCGGACCCGCTGCCGGGCCCGCCACCGCCCGCGCTGCCTCCACCGCCGCCTCCGCCGCCGCCGCTACCCGTCCCGGCGTCCGTGTCGGAGGCCTTCTCGAGGTCGAGGATCTTCTGCCGGCCGACGTACGACTTGGTCTCGTACTTCGTGATCTTGCCGATCTTGCGCACGATGTCCGCCATTCGCTCCGCTTCGCGCACGATGATGTCCGCCGCCTGAATCTCGCCGCTCTCGCGTGGGAGCTTGCGCTTGAGGAGCTCGGCGTAGCCCATGACGCTCGTGAGGGGTTGGTTCAGCTCGTGTGCGGCGGTGCCGGCGAGCTCCGCGATGAGCGCCTGCTTCTCGGTGACGGCGAGCTTGTGCTGTGCTTGGGCGAGCCGCTCCTCGACGCGGAGCCGCTCACGGAGATCGGTGAAGATACCGAACGTCGCGACCACCTCGTTCGCCTCGTAGATCATCGCGCCAGAGAGCGAGATGGGCACGCGCTCCCCGCGCGCGTTGAGGGCGTCCAGGCGCGTGCTCTCGAGCCGGCCCACACCGCCGTGTTGGGCCGAGCGCATCATCGCCATGACGTCGTACGCACCTTTGTCGGGGTAGAGCGTCCGTACGTCGAGCCTTCCGACGACCTCGTCGGCGCGATAACCGTAGATGCGCTCCGCGCCCTGGTTGAAGAGTATGACGTTGCCCTTCATGTCGGCCGCCACGATTCCATCCGGGCTCGCGTTCACGAGGGACTCCAGGAACTCCTTCGTCTGGACCAGCTCGTTCTCGATTCGGCGCGCTTCGGTCACGTCGCGAAACGTGAAGAGCACTGCGCCCTCGCCGTGGAGCAGGCTGGAGAAGCTGACGTTGGCGATGATCGAGCCGCCGCCGTGCAGGCGGAGCCGCAGGTCGAGGTCGCGAGGGAACAAGCCCTCGCCGAACCCGTCCCAGATCTCGCGCGCGAGCTCGGCATCGACGGGATCGATCAGCTGCTTCACCTTCTCGCCGCGGAAGCCGTCGGGCGGAAAGCCGAGCAGCTCGTAGGCTCGTGGATTGGCGAAGAGCAGATGGCCGTCCGCGTCGACCACGGCGATGCCGTCGGCCGACGACGCGAACAGGTCCTCGTAGCGCTCGAGCGAGCGGAGCTTACGCTCCGCCTCGAACCGGGCGAACGTCACCTGCTGCGTGTGGTCGCGCAGCGACTGCATCACGCGAGCGTTGCGGAGCGCGACGGCGGTCGCGTTCGCGACGATGCGGCACAAGCCGAGATCACGCTCGCTCAACGTGCCCCGCCGGCTCGGCGCCCGGAGGAAGAGCACACCGAGCGTCTGGTCCTGCCAAACGATCGGCAAGAGAGCCATGGAGCCCACCTTGTGGCTCTGCACGTCGTCGCGAACGCCGTCGAGGATCGGATGTGTCGCGACGTCGCGAATCGCGAGCGGCTGCCCCGTCCGCAGCACCTGCTGGATCTCGGGATACTTCGCGAGGTCGATCTTCAAGTTCGACAGCTTCTCGTCGTCCGACGCGACGACGACGTAGCCGACGTCGCCGTGCTCCGGCTGCGGCGCGAGAACGATCGACACGCGATCGACGCGAACGAACTCCGCGATGCGGCGCACGACCGTGAACAGGATCTCGCGTAGATCGAGCGACGAGGCGAGCGCCTGGGTGAGCTCGAGCATCACGTGGGCGTCGCGCTCCTTGCGCGCGAGCTCGTCGACGTCGCGTCGAATCCGGATGTGGCTCCTCATCCGGAGGAGCAGCTCCGCGTCGCGGAGCGGGAGCGACACGAAGTCGTCCGCGCCGGCCTCGAGGGCTCGCGAGAGCGCCTCCGAGGGCTCGAGCGGGCCCACGAGGATCACCGGAACGTCGCTCACGTCCGGCGAGGCCCGCAGCTTCGAGACGAGCGCGGCGCCGCTTCCGTCGGCGAGCTCGGGCGCGACGAGGACGAGGCTCGGCTGGCGCGACTCCACGAGCGAGAAAGCGTCTGCGAACGTGGTCGCAACGACCGGGCTGAAACCGCCACCGGCAACGATCGTCTCGAGCCGCCGACGGCAATCGGCGTCGGGGTGAACGATCAGGACTTCGCGCTCCTGTTTCATGGGTGCTGGGGAAGGCGGCACACGAAGCCTAGCAGACCGGGTGCGCCGGCGCCGGAAGACCCCGTGATGCCGAGAGCTTCAGGCCCGCGACCGGTGGCCGCGTCGGTGCCGGCGGCGTATCATCGCGGACCATGCGCGGGCTCGCGACGACATTCGTGATCGCGCTCCTACAGGTGATCGTCGGGAGCCCGGCGAGCGCGCAGGAGCCTGGTACCGGCGACCACGAGGCCGGCGACGCGCTCGAGCGGCCGCGCGCCGAGGGCGACGACTCCAAACGCGTGGCGGTGCTGGTTCTCGCCACGTCGGGGGTGGACCCCGAGACGGCGGACGCGCTCACGGAGCTGGTCATCGGCGCGATCGCGGTCCGCGGAGGCATGACGATCGTCGGCAAGGAGGAGTTTCAGGCGCTCCTCGGCCAGGGCGAGGCGCGCTCGATCGAGTGCGTCAGCTCGACCGCATGCCTGGGACGCATCGGCGTCGAGCTCGGGGTGGACGAGCTCGTCGCGGGAACGGTCGGCCGGCGGAACACGCGTTGGATCTTCAACGTCAACCGGATCGACATTCGCACGGGCGAGCTCGCGGGCCGCGTGTTCCGAGAGGTCGAGGGCGACGTGGGGGCACTGGCGGACTCGATGCAACAGGCGGTCCCCGAGCTCTACGAGCGTCCGCGCCAGCCGGGGGGGTTGCTCGTTTCGGCAAACGTCGACGGCGCCGAGGTCGTCGTCGACGGGTCGCTCGTCGGCATCTACCACGGAAGCGCGGTCGAGCTCACGAACGTGGCGCCGGGTCGGCACGAGATCACGGTGAGCGCGGCCGGCTACTTCGACTGGAGCCGAGTCGTGAACGTCGCCGACGGGGCGACGATGCAGATCGAAGCGGCATTGGACGCACCACGACGGCGCGGCGAGGAGGAGCCGAGCGGGCTGTCCCCGCTGTTCGTGGTCGGCGTCGGCGTGGCGGCCGCAGCGGGTGGCGTCGCGATCGGGTTCGGGATCGCATCGCAGGCGACGCGTCCGGACGGCATCACCAGAACCGAAGCGGTCGAGTTCGTCGACGCACGGAGCACCGAGGCCGCCGTCGCCGACATCGCGATGGGAGTCGCGGGCGCAGGCCTCGTGACGGCGGTGATCGGCCTGCTCGTCAGCGACTTCGGCGGCGGCGACCAAGACGTGCCGGACGTGGCGTTCTCTCCACTACCCGGCGGTGGCGTGATCGGTGTCCGAGGCCACCTGTGATGCAGCGGGTCGCGGTCGTGTCGAGTCTCATGATGGCCGCGGCGTGTAGCGTCGACGACTCGTTTCTCGGCACCGATCGCTTCCTCTGCTCGGTCGCGAACGACTGCGGCGAAGGTTGGGGCTGCGTCCTCGCGACTCCCTACACGTCGGACTTCTGCGCGCCGGACTGCGACTCGACATGTGACGGCGTCTGCGTGCACCAGGGGGAGGGCACGCTCTGCCTCGACGGTTGCCGGATCCTCGAGGACGGCACGACGACGCCGTGCAGCTCGGACGACTATCAATGCATCCGAATCAGCGCAGAGACCGATCAGGGGATCTGCTACCCCGCGGAGTCGTGCTCGAACGACGGGCCCGCGTGCGGGCCCGCCCAAACCTGCCTGTCCTCGCTCGCGGTGGCGTTCGGTGCCGGGGGTGGCGGTCTCCGCACCGACAACCTCTACTGCGTCCCGTCACCGCCGCCGCCGGCGCCCGAGGAGGAGGACCCCTGCCCTCCGCGCTCGATCCACTCGGCCAGCATCTTCCCCGGTGCGACGTTCCAGCTCTGCCTGCCGATGTGTGACCCCTTCGACACGCGCTGCCCGCCGGCGTTCGGATGTCTGAGGCAGATCCCCTTCGAAGCGGGCGCCGTGTGCCTACCGGGTATCTTCGGCATCCCGTGCGACGACGACACGAACTGCCTGCGCGGGCGCTGCCTCGATACGGGAGACGCGGGCAAGTTCTGTACGACGAGCTGCGACGACGCCGAGCGAATCGGGCTCGGCTGCGAGAACGTGTCGGTGCTCTTGGACGTGATCGGGCTGCGCTACCGGCTCGAGTGCGACGCGGACGCGAACGGCGGCAACGACGGTGGCCTCTGTGTCCCGCGATACGAGATCGGTTTCGTCTGCACCGAGCCGATGAGCGGCGCGTTCACGTGTGCGGACGGTCTCTCGTGCATGCTCTACCCGGGGAGCGAGATCCGGTTCTGCACGAAGTCCTGCACGACCGGAGCCGACTGCAACGTGTCCGGGCGGTCGCAGTTCAACTTCTGCGACGTCGCGACGCACCTCTGCCTGCCGCAGCGCTACGGCGGCGAGTCCTGCTCGTTGCCCGAACAGTGCCGGAGCAACTCCTGCGTCGGCGGGTTCTGCACGGCGCAATCGTGACGGAACGCTCGGCACCGATCGGCGTCTTCGACTCGGGTCTCGGCGGTCTCACCGTCGCGCGTGCGATCCAGGCGACCCTGCCCGCCGAAGACCTCGTGTACCTCGGCGACACGGCACGCGTCCCGTATGGCACGCGCAGCGCGCACACGGTCGTGCGATACGCCCGCGGATGCGCCGCCAAGCTGCGTGAGCACGGGATCAAGATGCTCGTCGTCGCCTGCAACACGGTCAGCGCCGTCGCGCTCGACACGTTGAGCGTGGAGCTCGACATCCCCGTGCTGGGCGTGATCGGTCCCGGAGCGCGCGCGGGCGTCGCCGCAGGCGGACGCGGGCGCCTCGGAGTGATCGCCACCGCCGGCACGGTCGCGTCCGGCGCCTACGTGCGCGCCGTGGCGGCCGAGAGCTCGCGCGTCGAGGTCGTGGCGCGCGCGGCGCCACTGCTCGTCCCGCTCGTGGAGGAGGGCTGGGTGGACGGCGAGGTGCCGAGGCTCGCAACGCGGCGTTATCTCGAGCCACTCGTCGAAGCCGGCGTCTCCGCGCTCGTCCTCGGCTGCACTCACTATCCCCTGCTCGCCGAGGTGATCCGGGACGAGCTCGCGGCGCTCGCCGAGCACCCGATCCCGGTCGTGGACAGCGCGGAGGCCACCGCGGTCGAGCTCGCGGCGTTCATCGCGGCGCGGGACCTCGCGCGAGATGCCGAGCACCGAGGAGCCCTCCGCATCCTGGTCACCGATCTCCCCGACCGCTTCGCCGACGTGGCCGCGCGCTTCCTCGGCCACGACGTCGACGGGCTCGAGATCGAACAGGTCGATCTCTAGAGAGCCGCTCGCGGATCGAGACCGCTCAGTCGGCCGTGGCGCCGTTCGCGATCCACTCGCGGACGAGCGCGATCTGGGCGCCGGGAAGCGCCGCACCGAGCAGGGGCATGCGGTCGCCGCACTCCGCGCCCGCGGTGCCCTCGAGCTTCGCGACGAGGAGCGATTCGTCCGGGTCCCCCGGCGCGATCAGCACCCCGCACCCCGCCGTGTCGGAGGGCCGGTCCACGAGCGCGAGGAGCGCCGCGTCCGCGCTCGAGAGGTCCAGGGTCTCGTTCAGGCCGCCGCTCACGTGACACCCCGCCACGCAGCCCGGCCGAACGATCGCGGGATGGATCTCGGACCAAACCGGCGCGATCACGACGGGGCGTCGGCACTCCGTCGCGCCCACCTCCGCGCACTCGCGGAGGACGGTGTCGCACCGGCGAGTCACCGTGCAATCGGCGTCCGACGCGCACGTGGCGGGCGCCACCTCCGTCGTGCGCTCGACGACGGGGACGCCGCATGCCAGCCAGTTGCGGAGGATCTCCGCGCCCTCCGCGCTGCCGATTGGGGGGAGCTCGACGCCCATCGTATCGTCGTCGCTCGCGTACGTGGCGTAGGGGTTCGTCTCGCGCTGGTCGACGAGCCGCCCGACTTCGCCGGGCGGCATCGACCCGCCCACCACGGCTGCGTAGATCGCGTCGCGATGCTCGGCGATGACTCGTTGCGTGCGGAGCAGACGTGCCTCCGCCGACTCCACGTCGGCGAGCTCGTCGACGAGCTCGGCGTCGAAGTCGAGCCCGAACGGCGCGCCGTGCCGCTCGGTGGTCCCCTCGGAGTGGCAGAACGTGCCCGTGCCGCACGACGTGAGGAGCAGCGCCTGCCCCGCGTAGGCCGGCGTGCCATCACGGCGATGGACGACCGCACGCGCGCGCCCGAGGTCGTCGGGCGTGCAGCGATCGCCCACGGTCGGTCCGCACGCAACCGCGGCGCCGAGCGCGAGCGCCACGCCCGTCGAAATGAGCCAGCGGCACATCGCCGACAGAGTAGAACGCCGCTTCCGAGCGCACATCCACCGATCGATTGACGCGGGCGAGCTCGCCCCCCACGATGGGCTTGCGTGCGTTCGGGAGAGGCCATGCGTGTCCTTCGGGCTTGGCCCGCCCTCGCGCTGTTCGGCTCCGCAGCGCTCTCGGTCGCGTGCACGGGCGCGGACGATGTCCTCGTCGCCGGGCCCCCGGCGGCGAGCTTCGTGGGGAGCTCACCCCTTCGGCGACTCTCGAACGCCGAGTACCTCCACTCGCTGCGCGACCTATTTCCCGGGCTCACGCCGGCGGCGCTCCCCGCGCTTCCGTCGGACGTGCGGATCGACGGCTTCGAGAACGACGCGCGCTCGCTCGCGTCGAGCGACGTGCACGTGGAGCGGTACGAGGAGATCGCGTTTCGCTTCGCCGAGCTCGCGACGGCCGACGACGCAGCGCTCGCGCGCATCCTGCCGTGTGAGGCGTGGAGCACGCGCGATGAAGAGGACGAATGCGCAAGCGCGCTCGTCGCGTCGTTCGGACGGCGCGCGTTCCGGAGGCCGCTCGAGGAGGACGAGGCGCAGCGCTACCTCGCGAGGTTCTCCGCGTTTCGTGCGACGATCGACTTCCGAGCCGCCGTGGAGCTCACGCTGATGGCGCTCGTGCAAGCGCCGCAATTCCTCTATCGCATCGAGATACCGACGATCGACGCGACGGCGCCCATGACGAGCGGCGACGGCGGCGCAGCGGTCGTGCAGGTCGACGAATTCGCGCTCGCGACGCGTCTCTCCTATCTCTTGTGGGAGTCGACGCCTGACGACGCGCTCCTCGATCTCGCGGCTGGTGGTCGGCTCCACGAGGACGCGGTCCTCGCGGGGGAGGTCGACCGGATGCTCGAGGATCCGCGAGCGACCGACGCGATCGTCGACTTTCACCGGCAATGGCTCGACTTCGATCGGATGCTCGAAGCCGCAAACGCGACGCGTGCGCCCGAGATCTACCCCGACTGGAGCGTGGAGCTTCAACTGAGCGAGCGGGCGGAGCTCGACCGTTTCGTCGCGTGGGAGATGGATCACGGCGCCGGGTCGTTGCCCGAGCTCCTCACCTCGCGCCACACCTTGGTCGACGATCGGCTGGCGGCCCTCTACGGAGTACGCGGCCCCGGCGCCGACGGCGCGTGGGTCGAGGCGGACCTCCCCACGGAGCAGCGAGCCGGCCTCCTCACGCGCGCCGGGATCCTGGCCTCACACTCGCACGTCGGCGGCGTCTCGCCTCCGCTCCGAGGTGCGTTCATCCTCGAGCGGCTCCTGTGCCAGCCGCACCTGACACCTCCCCCGGTCGCCGATCTATCGACGCCGACGCCGATGGAAGGCGAAGGGCCGGTGACGAACCGAGCGCTCTTCGAGCGCCGGACCGCACCGGCCACGTGCGCCGGTTGCCACACGCGCATCAACGCGATCGGTTTCGCGTTCGAGCACTACGACGCGACCGGCGCGTTCCAGGCGCTCGACCACGGGCTCCCAATCGACGCGAGCGGAGAGCTCACCGACGTCGAGCCGGCCGGCCCGTTCACCGACGCGATTGACCTCTCGGAGCGCTTCGCGCGGAGCGAGACGGTCGCTGCCTGCGCGACCAAGAGCTGGGTCCGGTTCGCGCTCGGCCGCTCGATCGAGTCGGCGGATGCTCACCTCACCCGTCTCGCGCGTGCGGCGTACGACTCGTCCGACGGGGACATCCGCGAGGTCATGCGCGCGATCGCGACGAGCCCAGAGCTTCGGATGCAACCCGGGATGCAGGAATGAATCGGCCATGAAGATCGACCGGCGAAGATTCCTCACCGTGCTCGGCCTCGGCGGCCTCTCGACGATCCCGTCGCTCGGATGGAACGCGATCGCCGGCGCCGACGAGGGGCCGCCGCCCAAGCGGTTGCTCCTCTACATCACGGCGCACGGGACCGTGCCGAACGCTTGGCGTCTGCCGATGCCCGGGATGCCGGCCGATAGGGTCGCGAACGCCGACCTCACGGTCCGCGCGGCCGAGGAGCTTCCGCAGATCCTCCGGCCGCTCCACCCACATCTCAGGAAGCTCCTCTGCGTCGAAGGCCTCGCCCAGTCGACGGTGCTCGCCGAGCACGCATACGTCGAATCAGCACCTCGAGCTCGACGGCAACTCGCACGAGCTCGCACAGGCCCATCTCCTGACGGTCCAGCCCGCGCATCAGGTGCCGGGCGAGGTCTGCCTCGGCGGCGGAACCTCCGTCGACCAGGTCATCGGACAGCGCACGCGCGAGGGTGGGCGCTGGGCGTCGCGCGTCTACGGCGCGAGCCACTACCGGCCCTACTCGTTCACTGCCGAGGGCGTCGCTGCCCCGCGCATCGAGACCGCGGAGCAAGCCTTCGCCGACCTCGTGGGCATCGCGCCGCCGACCTCGGGCACCACCTCGCGCGAGGATCTCGTCCGGGCGGGACGCGGAAGCGTCCTCGACCTCGTCGCGGACGAGTACGCGTTCGCAGCCAGGCGCCTCGGAGTCGAAGGACGGCGCAAGCTCGAGCAACACGCCGAGCTCGTGCGCGATTCCTCGAGGTCCGGTTCTCTTCGGCAGCGCTCGCGCCGCGATGCGAGCTCGAGCTCGACCCGTCGGGCCATGCGGTCGACGTCTGGAACCGGCTCCTCGCGCTCGTGCTCGCCTGCGACGTCTCACGCGTCGTGACGTTCGTCGTCCCGATCCTCGACCCTCCGGATTTCGGCTATCCGCCCGAGCCGAGCGTGCACGACGGCTATGCTCACTCGTCGGTCGTGGACGACGGAGCGCAGCCGTTCGAGCCGCGCGCCGAAGAAGCGATGATCGCGTACAACGAGTGGTACTCCAACCGCTTCGCGGACTTGCTCGCGCTCCTCGACTCGATGCCGGAGGGTACAGGCACGCTCCTCGACCACTCGAACGTCGTCTGGCTCACCGAGCTCGCGACGGGCACGCACGAGCACACGAACCTCCCGATCGTGATTGCCGGAGGCGGCGACGGGTTCTTCCGGACCGGCGCGTACGTGCGCTATCCCCAGCTCGCGCCGAGCCCGTGGACGCCTCCGAGACCCGCTGTTTCTCGGGCCGGGGCTCAATCGGCTCCACGTGACGCTCATGCGCGCGATGGGCCTCGCGGACGAGACGTTCGGCTCGACGGAGATCACGCTGGGCGACGGCAGCACCCAGTCGCTCCGTGGGGTGCTTCCCGAGCTCCTCGCCTAATCCGAAGCGCGCCAGGAAGGATCGCTCAGGGCGCGAGCGCCCGTGCGATGTGGGCGCGCACGTGGCGCGCCGGCTCTTCCGCGAGACGCGCGCGAAGCGCATCGAGCGCGTCTCGGGTGCCGATGCGGCTCAGCGCGAGCACGGCGCCGTCGCGGACCACGGCCGACCGATGCGCGAGGTAGGGCGTCACGTCGGGCACGGCGGTCGGTCCGAACGCATCCCCGAGCGAGAGCAAGGCCTCGCGAACGAACACGTCGGGCTGGCCCGACGCGGACGCGACGGCGCGGAGGAACGTCCGCGCCGCTTCGCCAGGGTAATGCCGCGCGACCGCGACCGCGCGGAGCCGAACGTGGCGTGGCTCGCTCGCGTCGTCGTAGAGCGCGACGAGGACGCCGAGCGTCTCGGGGCCGAGCGCTTCCCACGTCGCCGCAGGCGGCACCTGCTCGTAGCCGGAGAGGAGCTCGCGGACCTGTGCACGCGTCGGCGGCGTGGCGAGAGCGTGCGGCGCTGCCACGAAGAACGCAGCACAGAAGAGCGCGAGAGCGGCGGAGCGCGCGAGCATCGCGGCTGAGCGTAGCAGGCCGGGCGGACGACGGCAGCTGCTCGCGGGCCGTCGCGGCGCGGCATGCGGGGTGCCCGCGCGCGCGTAGATCGGGTATCACGTCCCGAGTGATCCTTCGGAGCGAGACCGTCGAGCAGGTCGTGGACACGACGAAGCGGATCAGCGCTCGCCAAGGATGTCGTGATGACCCCGGGGCCCGAGCCGCTCGGGATGGTTCGCAAGCGACTCCCGGCGCCCGCAGAAGCGCGGGGCACGGTCTTGCTCGTCCACGGGTTCGGGCAGAACCGCTACACGTTTCACCTACCCGAACGGTCGTTCTCCGCGTTCCTCGCGCGCGATGGGTGGGACGTGTTCAACGTGGACCTTCGCGGTCATGGACGGTCGCGGCGCTTCGGCTCGGGTCGGCCTCGCGCGCTCGACGAGTACGTGCGGGAAGATCTGCCTGCGTGCGCGCGCGAGGCGCTGCGGCTATCGGGCCACGAGTCGCTCTTCGTGCTCGGCCACTCGATGGGCGGCATCATCGCGTACGGCGCGTCCGCGACGTCGCTCCGGGACATCACGCGCGGCACCGTGTCGATCGGCTCGCCGTACGCGTTCGGGCTCGGTTCGCGGATCCTGAGCGGGCTCTCGGCGCTCCTCGGCGCGGCGCGCCTGACGGGCGCGTTCGATTCGAACCCGGCGCTTCCGCTGCGCTTCGTCGGACGGCACCTACGGCGGCGCCGCGCGGTATGGGACAGCCGGATCCTGCCGCTGCCGATCCGCGCGTGGACCCCCGGCAGCGTCGAAGACGAGGTCCTCGAGTCGTACCTGCACCGCGCGTTCGACTGGACGAGCCTGTCGATCGCGCTCGACATCTTCCGCGCGGGCAAGGACGGCATCCTCTCGGGCCGCCACGGCCGCACCGACTACAAGAGCGCGTTCGAGTGGCTCGACCGCCCGCTACTCGTGATCGCGGGCTCGGGCGACAGCCTCGCACCGCCACCGTCGGTCGAGCCCGCGTTCGCGCGGAGCCGAGCCAACGACAAGACCTACCGGGTCTTTCCCCTCGGTCACATCGACCTTATCGTGGGCCGCGAGGCGCCGCGGACGGTGTGGCCCCTCATCGCGAGCTGGATGTCGGCGAGATGAGAGAGAATCGGCGCAGACGGGACCGAGGCGAGGACCGACGCCGCGGTCGGCGACGTGCTCGATGAAGACCTCGCGCACGAGGACGCGGTGCCGGGGCGCGCCCCGCCGCGCGTGCGCATCGAAGACGAGCGGCACGGCTCGAGCGAGCTCTCGGCGACGCCGCGGTGGGCGGAGCGCCTCGTGCGCTTCCTCGACGACGGTCTCAAGAATCCCCGGCACCGACATCGGGTTCGGCGCCGACGCGCTGATCGGGCTCTTGCTTCCAGGCGTCGGCGACATGATCACGGGAGGCGGCTCGCTCGCCCTTCTCTATCTAGCTCTGAAAGAGCGCGTGCCGACCGTGGTGATCGCACGGATGGTGCTCAACATCGCGATCGACAGCCTCGGCGGATCTCTCCCCATCATCGGCGACGTGTTCGACCTCTTCTTCCTGTCGAACCGGAAGAACCTCGATCTCATCGAGAAGTACAGGGACGATCCCGACGCGAAGCCGTCCACGCTCGACTACGTGCTCGTCGGCGGCGCGATCCTGCTCACGGTCGTCGGCGCCGTGCTCCCGATGGTGATCCTGTGGCTGCTGGCCGGAGCCGGCGTCGTCGCTCTCGACCACCTCTTCGGTCAGTGACTGCGGCGCTCGTGTAGCTCGGCGATCTTGCGCTCGATGCCCGCGCGGTCGGGAGCGTTCGGGCGGAGGCGGAGATACTCGCGGTAGTAGTCATACGCGTCCCGCCACTGCTCGAGGCGCTCCGACGTGATCGCCATGTTGTAGAGGAGCTCGGGGAAGGGCGCGAAGTGCTGCGCCGCGGTGAACGCCTGCATCGCGGCCTGGAACTGGCCGCGCTGGAACATCGCCACGCCGCGCGCGAAGAAGGTCTGCGCCTCGGCGGTCATCTCGTTGGTCGAAGGGGGCGCGACGAAAACCTGGGTCCGCTGGCGCTCCTGGAACGCCTCGAGGTCGGCGATGCGGGCCTCGATGTCCGCGCGCGTCGCATCGTCAGGGTGGGTGTGCTCGAGGTAGACGTGAAACCAGTGGATCGCGCGTGGGGCCTCGCCCATGCGCTCGAAGCACCGGGCGATATTGAATGCGATCTCCGGGCTCCGCCAGGAACGCTGCGCAGCGAGCAACTTGTCCACGGCCACGTGGAGCTCGCCGCGCTCGTACGCTGCCACGCCTTCGTTGAAGAGGTCCCGTGCGCGCGCCATGCGCTGGTCGCGCGATTGCGCCAGGGCCGACGGAGCGACCGACAGCGAGACCAAGAGGACGAGAGCGAGGGATCGCAGCGGGCCCATCGGACGGATGAGACTGACACAGGCCGTGGCGCATTCACAATCCGACGGGGGGCTCCCACGTGGCCCGCCCACCATTGACAGAGCGTCGGGCCGAGCCCACCGTTCTCACCCCGATGGCCCTCAAAGATCTGTTCCTCAAGCACGGGATGAAGCTCATCTCGGACCCGCGCGTCGCGAAGCTCATGCAGGACGAGCGCGTGATGAAGACCCTCATGCAGGCGATCCAGCTGCGCGGCAAAGTTCAGGAGTCGTTCGACCAGCGCGTCGAACGGATCGCCAAGGCCTTGAACCTCGCGACCCAAAAGGAGCTGCGCGAGCTGAAGCGGACGCTTCGCAAGGTCGAGCGGGACCTCGACGACAAGAAGGGCGGCGCCAAGAAGGCGTGAGCCCACCGCGGCGCGGCCTCCCTTGACCGTCGCAGGCCCCGCTGCTAGGCATCGCGACTGAATCGCCATTCATCGACTCAGGATTCGGAAGGAGACCGCGCAATGCCCGACGCGAAGACCGATTTTGGACAGAGGATCCCCGAGAAGATCGCCGCGAGCGCGGATCCCACGGCCGTAGGGGCGATCTTCTGCTTCAAGATCACCGGCGACGACGGCGGCGTCTGGACGGTCGACCTCAAGGAGAACCCCGGTGTTCGCGAGGGAGACGAGGGTAAGGCGGACTGCACGCTCGAGCTCACGGCGACGGACTGGCTGTCGATCAGCGGCAACCCGTCGGCGGCGATGCAGCTCTACCTCCAGGGCAAGCTCAAGGTGACGGGCAACGCGATGCTCGCCACGAAGCTCCAGACCATCCTCGCGTAGCGCGCGTGACCTCTCGTCCGCTCGAGGGCCTGCGCGTCCTCGATCTGTCGCGGCTCCTCCCGGGCCCGTTCGCGACCATGGTGCTCGCCGATCTCGGCGCGCGTGTCGACAAGGTGGAGGAGCCGCGCGGCGGCGACTACCTTCGCGCCATGCCGCCGCACGTCGGTGGCATGAACGCGACATTTCACGCGCTCAACCGGGGCAAGCGGAGCTTGTCGCTGGACTTGAAGAGCGACGCGGGACGCGAGGCGTTCCGCCGGCTCGTCGCGCGGTACGACGTGCTCGTCGAGACGTTTCGTCCCGGCGTGATGGAGCGCCTCGGTCTCGGCTACGACGCGCTCGCCGCGATCCATCCGGGCCTCGTCTACTGCGCGATCACCGGCTACGGACAGGATGGGCCGCTGCGCGATCGGGCGGGTCACGACATCGACTACCTCGCCCGCGCGGGCGCGCTGTCGGTGAGCGGACCGCCGAGCGGGCCGACGCAGGTGATGGGGGTGCAGGTCGCCGACATCGGCGGCGGCCTGTACGGCGTGGTCGGGATACTCGCGGCGATCGAGGAACGACACCGCACGGGGAACGGCCGCATGGTCGACGTATCGATGTGCGAGACGGGCCTCGCGTTCGCGGTGTACGGCCTGACGTCGTACTGGGGAGGTCTGCCGTTGCTCCGCGGCGAAGGCATCCTGATGGGCGGCATCGCGCCGTACTCGACGTACACGACGAAGGACGACAAGAGCGTCGCGCTCGGAGCGCTCGAGCCCAAGTTCTGGATGCGGTTCTGCGAAGCCGCAGGCATCGAGCCGCGCATGGAAGCGCTCATGCCCGGCCCTCACCAGACGGAGTGGAAGAAGAGGATCGCCGACGCGATCGCGACCAAGACGCGGGACGAGTGGGCACGCATCGGAGCGGAAGTCGATTGCTGCCTCGAGCCGGTGCTCGAGCCCGACGAGCTCGCCAGCGACGAGCAACACGCGGCGCGCGGCGCGCTCCTCGAGACCCGCATCGGCGACCGCGTCTGGCGTGAGCCGCGCACGCCGGTCGCGCCTCCGGGGCACATCGGTCCGGCGCCCGAGCACGGCGCGCACACGGACGAGATCCTCCGCGAAGCCGGTCTGGGCGCCGCCGATATCGCGGCCCTTCGCAGCGCCAACGCGATTCTGATCGCCGGCGCAGTGCGGTCAGGCGACGAGCGGCTCTTCGACGGTCGCGCCGAGGCGCATTGCCCCGAGCCACGGACCGCGTTCGCCGTCGAGGAAACGTGTGCGCGACGGCTCGCCGTCGAAGGCGACGCCGAGCACCTTGCCGCGCGACCAGACGACCGTGCCCGGGAAGACGTACTCGACGCCGCCGACGGGATCGGCGACGCGCAGGATGGTTCGGGTCCCGTGGGGCACGCTCTGCTGTGTCACGATCGCGACACCCCGGCCGGACAGGCTGTGGATCTCACCGGCGCCGAAGCCGCCCGGGATCGTCAGCTGGGCGGCGAGCGGCGAGGCGAGACGCGAGCGGTCGCGCACCGACGCGCCACCCGCGTAATCGCCTTTGAGGAGGCGATCCAGACCGGTGAGCCGCGCCTCCTCGGCGTCGTCGAGGGCTCGGTTGTCCGAGCCGCGTCGAAACCGCAGGAGCTGATACTCGTAAACGACTTCGAGTAGGTGGAGCACGCAAGAGCCTCCATCATTCTCCACGGCGGTACCGTAGGGCTGCAACGCACATGCCAGGGTGGTCTTCTCGGATCGATTCCGCTTTCGGCGACGCGTGACGTTCTGGGTGAGACATCGGTGTCGTGGTGATGATTGGGGTACGCACCAGGTGCATTTTCGTTTCGATGTGCCTGTGAGACGTTCGGGCTCGCTCTACGTTTCACCCGTGGACCTCTTCGACCACCGCGCTTCTCGAGATACGGAGGGACGACCTCTCGCGGATCGGATGCGCCCGCGATCGCTGGAAGAGCTGGTCGGCCAGGCGCACCTCTTCGGCGAGGAAAAGCTCCTCTTCCGGGCGATCCGCGACGACCGTGTTCCGTCGATGGTGCTATGGGGCCCACCTGGCACCGGAAAGACCACAATCGCGCAGGTCATCGCACACGAGACCGAGGCGACGTTCGTGGCGTTCAGCGCGGTCCTCGGCGGCGTGCCGGAGCTGCGAAAGATCGTCGCCGCCGCGGCGGAGCAGAAGCGCCTCTACGCCCGCCGAACCATCCTCTTCGTCGACGAGATCCATCGCTTCAACAAGGCGCAGCAGGATGCGCTCCTGCCACACGTCGAGAAGGGCACGGTCGTCTTGGTCGGCGCGACGACGGAGAATCCGTCGTTCGCCGTGAACGCGGCGTTGCTCTCTCGCGCGCGCGTGTTTCGGCTCGAGCCGCTCGAGGAGGCGGAGCTCGAGGTGCTCTTGCGGCGCGCGCTCGCGGATCGCGAGCGCGGGCTCTTTGGGATCGAGCTCTCCGTGGAAGACGACGCCCTCCGCGCGATAGCGCGCGGCGCGCGAGGTGACGCGCGGCGTGCGCTCGACGTGCTCGAGGTCGCCGCCCACCACGCGGCGAGCGCGAAGCGGGCGCTCGACGTCGCGGCGGTCGAGGAGGCGCTCTCGTCGAGAACGCTCCTCTACGACAAGACCGGAGAGGAGCACTACAACGTCGTCAGCGCGTTCATCAAGTCGATGCGAGGGACCGACCCGGACGCAGCGATCTACTGGATGATGCGGATGCTCGAGGCGGGCGACGATCCTCTGTTCGTGCTGCGTCGGATGATCATCTTCGCGAGCGAGGACGTCGGCAACGCGGATCCGAGAGCGCTCGAGCTCGCCGTGGCGGCAGACGCCGCGTTTCGACGCCTGGGGATGCCCGAGGGTCTGTTCGCCATGGCGCAGTGCTGCACGTACCTGGCGTCCGCGCCGAAGTCCAACGCGAGCTTCGTCGCGTGGACCGAGGCGCAGGCGGACGTTCGCGAGCGGGGCGCGCTCCCGGTCCCGATGAAGCTGCGCAACGCGCCGACCAAGGCGATGAAGGAGTGGGGGTACGGCGACGGCTACAGGTACCCCCACGCCGAGGGCGGGCACGCGCCCGGCGAGACGTACCTCCCCGACGCGCTCGTCGACCGACGCTACTATCGCCCCAAGCAGGAGGGGCTCGAAGCGCGCATCGCCGAGCGCCTCGCTCGCTTGCGCGGCGAGGGATCGAAAGAGAGTTGAGCGCTCGCAGCGACCGGAAGGACGTCTGTGAGGCGGCTCAGCCGCTCGCGCGCGCCGCTTGAGCGGCGGCGCGCAGCGTCGCGCGATGCCCGACGGCCTGATTGACGAGACCCTCGAGCGCTGCACGGATCTCGGCGAAGTCGAGAGACTCGGTGGGGAGCTCCACGGTGAGAACGACGTCGCCGTCCTCGTCGTAGGCGAACTTCGCCTGGAACATGTCGCGGTTCTGACGGAGCAGCCAGCGACCGAGCTCGAACGAGTTGTTTCCGGACGTGGCGAGGAACGGGACGACCGAAGCGATCAGCCAGTTGTCGCTGAGGCGCACGTAGACGACGACGTCGCCCTCCGCGGTCGAGTGGAGGCTCCGAAACGTGCGGTCACCGTGGGGCTCGGCGTTCCAGCCGAGAGCCCGTAGGTGCTCCGCGAGCTCCGCTTCACCCAGCATGCAAACGGGATCGCTTGCATCCGAGGTCCGTGTCAAGCGTGGATGCTGGGCCCACGGCCCCGGCCGGTGCTACATTCGCCCGATGGCCGACTTCGAAGGCACCATCCGCAAGCTCGGGATTGAGGGTGGCGTGTGGGCGCTCGTGACCGACGACGGGCGCACCGTCGAGCTGGTCGACGCGCCCGACGCCCTTCGCCACGACGGTCGGAGGGCGCGCGTCAGCGGCGAGCGCTCGGGAGCCGAGGTGACGATTGGGATGGTCGGCGACGCCGTGCGTGTGAAGAGCTGGAAGCTTCTCTGAGCCCGGCCGTTCAAGCCTCGGCGAGCGGAAGAGCGACGCGAAAGATCGCTTCTGTCGGACCACCGCCCGCGCTGATGGTGCCTCCCAGCGCCTCCGCGAGGAGCTTCGCCGCGAACAGGCCGACACCCCGCACGTAGCGCCCATCACCCCGGCCCTTGAGGTCGTGCTGTCCTTCGAGCGTGAACGCGACCGATCGCAGATCCGCAGCGAGAGCGGGCCCCGCATCGACGACCTCGATCATCGCTTGCCCGCGCCGCGTGTACACGCTCACGCGGATCGGCCCGCGCCTCGAGTGCCACGCTGCACCTTGGACGAGGATCTCGACGAGCGTCCTCACGGCGGCGCCGGCACCCGAGACTCGAACGGGCTCGCCGGGCAGCTCGAGCAGGAGCTCGCGCGATCGCGGTGTGCTCACCCCGCGAACGGCGGCGACGACGTCGTCCGGCCCACCCTCCGCGAGCGACTCGCCGCGCAACCACGCCCCGACGCACCCCAGCTGCTCGAGGCCGAGCAGGAGATCCCGGAGCGCGACCCGCGAGTCGTCGACGGACTCGACCACGTCGGGCGACGCCGTCCCATCGAGAGCGCCCCTCGCGTGCTCGATGTTGGTGAAGACGGCCGACGCGGGGTTGCGGAGATCGTGAACGATGAGCCCGAGGAGACGGCCGAGCTCGCGTGCGGTGGGATCGGTCATCGTCGTCTTCGGTCGAGCTCCTTGCGAGAGAGCTCGAGCGTATCGGAGAACGCCATGTTCTGGGCGTCCTCGAGCCGCTGGATCGTAGACGACAGGTCGACGACCGCCTCGAGCGGATCCTCGGTGTCGTACCCGCGCTCGCTTCGGGAGACGCCGAGGGCCTGAGCGCGCCCCTCGAGAACGGGCAGCACGGACGCCCGAACGCGGGAGCGCAGCCGCGCGAGGTCGCGGGCGCGGCCCTGCTCGCGGCGGCGCCCGGCCACGAGCCCTAGCCCGAACCCGAGCACGAGCCCGCCGATCGCGGCGAGGAGCGTCTCCCAAGCAGCCACGCGCCGAGGATACTAGTGCGGAGCTCTCCGTACGAGATCGCGCTTCTCTCGCTCACTCGGGCACCGCGGATCGCGAACCCATACTCGCGAACCCATACGCCCGCACGTCTCACGGAAGCGCGAACGCGCGGGCGGGGCCGAGCTCGTCGGCGAGCGCCGATGCATGTGCGAGGAGCGCGCGACGCCGGTCGAGGACACCGGCGATCTCCGCCTCGCCGAGGAGCGGCCGGCCATCACCGTTCCGGGTGAGCTCGAGGCGGAGCTGCTCCGGCGAGACGGCGGCGAGCCGCTGCACGAACCTCTGAGGCAGCCGGCGCGCGCGGGACAGGTCGCGCGCGAGGCGACGGTGGCGCTCGGCGGGGAGCGGAACGGCGAACGCGGCGTCGTGGTCGCGCAGGACGAGCCGGTCGCCGGCGGGCACCTCCGCGAGGTTTCGCCCGTTCCAGCGGTCGGGGTTGGCGATCAGGTAGTCGAACGCGAGCATCACGGCGTAGTCCGAGTGCCGCTGCGTGAGCTCCGCGCCATCGCCGGCGGAGGCGAGCGCGCGGTCCAGGCGACGAGCCTCGGACGGGGATTCGAGGGTGCTCGCGCGCAGGTCGGGCACCCAGAGGATGGCGGCACACGTCGTCGTGTCGTCGTCGTTCCAGATCGTCCAGGCCTCGATCTCCGACCACGATGAAGCGAGCTCCGGGGCGAGCCGGTCGTGCAGGACGGCGCGGGAGACGCGACGCAGCGTCGCCGGCGGAACATCGTCGAGGCCGAGGAGGCGCGCGATCCGATACGCCGCGACCTCCGCCTCGGGACCGCGCTGGGCGATACGGCTCCGAACCTTCCACGCGGCGTCGATCGGTCCGTCGAGCGCCGCGTGGAAGACGACGTTCGTCGTCCCCACGGGCACGAGCGTGGTCGGCTCGTCGGCCGCGAGGTGCGAAAGGACTTCGTCCGGGGAGAGGTCGGTGCCGAGCGGCGAGGGTTGGGTCTCGGGCGGGGTTGCGGCGGGGGGACGCGCCGGGATCGGCGTGGGCTCCGCCGCCCGAGCGAGCCCGACCTCGTCTGCATCGCGATGCGAGCTACACGCGAGCGCGAGCCCGATCGCCGCAATCGCCGCCGGCGCTCTCAACGCACGCCGCGAAGGACGTTTCGCGCGATGACCATCCGTTGGATCTGCGACGTCCCCTCGTAGATCTGGAGGATTTTCGAGTCACGCATCAACTTCTCGACGGGATACTCCCGCATGTACCCGACGCCGCCGAAGACTTGGACCGCGTCCGTCGTCACCTTCATGCACGCGTCCGCGCCGAACGCCTTGCTGTAGCTCGCGACGACCGAGCTATGGCTCCCCTGATCGATGAGCCACGCGGCCTTGTGCACGAGGAGCCTCGTCGCCTCGTAGCTGATGGCCATGTCGGCGATCATCGCCTGAACCATCTGATGGTTCGCGATGGGCTCGCCGAAGGTCTTGCGCTCGAGCGCGTAGGCGACGCTCTCCTCGAGCGCCCTCCGCATGATCCCACACGCAGCGGCGCCGATGTCGGGCCGCGTCCGATCGAACGTCTGCATCGCGACCTTGAACCCGTCGCCCTCCCCCGCGATCACGTTCGCCGCGGGAGCGAGCGCGTCCTCGAGGATCAGCGTCGCGGTGTCGCTCGCGCGCTGGCCCATCTTGTCTTCCTTCTTGCCGACGCTGACCCCAGGCGCGTCGCGGTCGACGACGAACGCCATGATCGACTTGTGGCGCTGCGAAGTGTCCGTGGACGCGAACACGATGTACCAGCGAGCGAACGACGCGTTCGTGATGAACTGCTTGGTCCCGTGGAGGACCCACTCGTCACCGACCTTCTTACAGGTCGTCTGGATGCCGGCCGCATCGCTGCCCGCACCGGGCTCGGTGATCGCGTACGCAGCCGCACAGGGCTCCGACGTGAGCATTCCCAGGTACTTCTTCTTCTGTGCGTCGCTCCCCGCGATGATGAGCGGTGTACACGCCAGCGTGTTCGCGGTGATGCTCGTCTGGATGCCCGAGCACCCGAACGCGAGCTCTTCCGTCAGCAAGACGTGGTCTAGCTCGCGAGAGCCCTGCGCCGCCGTAGGCTTCAGGGATGATCGGCGCGCTGAGACCGAGCTCCCACGCCTCACGGAACACGTCCATCGGAAACTTCGACTCCCGATCGCACTCCGCCGCGATGGGGAGGATCCTGTCCTTCACGAACTTGCGCGTGCTCTCGACCAGCGCGCTCTGCTCTTCGGTGAGATCGAAGCTCAGCATGGTTTGGTCCTCGTGGCCGTGAGCGCCACCTCATTCGCGTCGTCGTTTCCGCTGCCGATCGTACTCTGCACGGGCCGAGCGCGCGCCCATGCGAAACCCGATGGCGAACCCGAGGAGGAGCACACCGGGGATGAAGAGGATGTGCTCGATGGTCGGCATCGAGGCTCAGGCTCCGCGCTCGGGCTCGCCCTCGGTGCGCCCACCCGAAGCACCCAGGCTCTTCTCGAGGCGCGCGACGTCCGCTCGCGCGCGGGCCGAGAGTCGGCCCAATCGCAAGACGTACAGCATGAGGAACAGCCATGCGGCGGCGTATGCGCTCACGAGGAGAACGCCCCCGGGGACGCTCTCCGCCTGCGGGCCCGAGACGGCTCTGAACTCTGTTGCCCGCTGATCCGCGGGATCCGGCTGCGCGAGCGAGACCGCCGGAGCGGCGACCGAGAGCGCAAACGCGAGCAGGCACCAGCGAAGACTGGAAGCGATCACGCGTCCTCCAAGAGACCGCGCTCGGCGGCGGACAGCTCTGCCTCGAGCACCTCGTGGCGAGTGCGCTCGATGCGCGCGCGCGTCCAGAGGAGCAGTGAAGCGAAACAGACGAACGTCAGGCTCGCTACCGCGAACGTCACGCGCATCTGCGGGTCGAGGCCGCCGCCACGGTCGGTGATCACGGTGGGATGCTGCCCTCGGAAGAGCACGACGGCGTAGTGGATCAGCGGCAGATCCACGACGCCGAGGATTGCGAGCCCGGCGGCGAACTTCTTCTCGGTCTCACCGGCGGCGCCGAACGACCGCAGACCGACGTAGGCCGCGAAGATCATCGCGGCGAAGAGCGTCGACGTCAGCCGCGGGTCCCACGTCCAGTAGACGCCCCAGGCCTTGCGCGCCCACAGAGGGCCGGTCGTGAGCACGACCAGGCAAAAGAGAAGCCCGATCTCGGCGCCCGCCACCGCCCACGCGTCGGCCTTGGGCGACCGTTTCCAGAGGTAGAGGCCGCTCGCGACGCCGGCGGTGACGTAGCCGATGTACATCCCCCACGCGCTCGGAACGTGGAAGTAGAAGATCTTCTGCGCTATGCCCATCTGCTCTTCGACGGGCGCGTAGAAGAAGATCAAGTAGAGCGTCACGCCGAAGAGCACGGTCGTCGTGCCCGCCAAAAGCGTCCAGCCGAGCGGCGGTCCAGAGCCTGCCTCGTCGTTCCGCATGGGTGCGCTCCTCGCGGCGTTTTACCATGCTGGTCCGACAAAGGCGATGGAGCTTCCCGACGCGTTCCTCGAAGTGATCGACGCCGTGGCGCGAGAGCGCCTGGGCCGTCGCGACGCGCTCGGCGCCGATCTCGCCGAGCGCGTGGAGCGGGTGTCGCACGCGTACACCCGCGAGCGCGGCGGTCTCGCGGCGGTCGCGTCCGACCCGGCGCTGATGGCGGCGCGGCTGCGCTTCTATCTGCCGCGCGACGCGATGAAGGCGTGGTGGCCGCTCCGCGAGCTCGACGGCGCGGGGGCGCTGCCCGAGCGCGAGACCGTCCGCGTGCTCGACCTCGGGGCGGGCCTCGGAGCCATGACGTTCGGCGCGGCGTTGGCCGTCGGCGAACGTGCGTCCCTCGACGTGATCGCCGTCGACACCGATCCCGCTGTGCTCGATCTGATGCGCGCCCTCGCGGATCGCTCGCGCCAACGAGGCCTGTTCTCGGTCTCGGTGAAGACGCGCACGCGCGAGCTCTCGAGCGAAGCTGCGCTCGACGGCGGACCGTTCGATCTCGTGTTGATTGGCCTCGCGCTCAACGAGTGGCGGCAGGGACGCTCGGTCGACGAGGCGGTCGACCTGCTCGAGCGTTGCGCCGATGCGCTCGCTCCGGACGGCACGCTCATCGTCGTCGAGCCCGCGCTCCGCGCGCAGACGCGTGCGCTCCACGCGATGAGAGACGCCCTCGTGAAGCGGAAGCGCGTCTCCGTCTTCGCGCCATGCCTCCGCGGCGGAGAGTGCCCGATGCTCGCGCGCGAGCGCGACTGGTGCCACGAAGACCGGCCGTACGCGCTGCCGGCGAGCCTCGTGCCGATCGCCCGCGCAGCGGGCCTGCGCTACGAGCGCTCGACGTTCAGCTACCTCAGCTTGCGGCGCGACGGACGGACGCTGCGTGAAGCTCTGCCGAGCGACGCCGGCGAGCTCTACCGCGTCGTCGGAAGACCCAAGCCGAGCAAGGGCAAGCTCGAGGTGATTGGGTGCGGGCGCCCGGGTGGGCAGGTGCTCGCGCGCCTCGACCGCCACAGAAGCGCGGCGAACGAGGCGTTCGAGCGCGCACAGCGAGGCGACGTTCTCGCGCTCGAGCCCGGGCCCGGTCCGGGCGAGCGTGTCCGGGTGGCGGGCGCGACGCGGGCTCGCGTGCTTCGTCCGGCGGAGGCCCCGAGCTCGGCCGGCGCCGGGCCCGACACAGCCCGGCACAAACGCGCGGTGCCGCCCGGGTCTGATACGATGTAATTACAGCTGAACTCGGTCGGACCGAGAGTTGCTTCGCCCCCTGTGGCGGCGTGTCTTTCGGGGTTGGGCGCGCGGCGGGGATCAGGAGGAAACGCATGCGAAACGCTTTTTGTCTTGGGGGTGCGGTGGCGGGCGCGGGAGCGATCGCGCTCGCGGCGTGGCTCGCGCCGAGCCACGCGGCGGCGTGCGGCGGGTGCTTCGCGCCGAACGAGACGGTGACGGTGGTCACCGGGCATCGGATGGTCGTGTCGCTCTCCGCGACCGAGACGACGCTGTGGGATCAGATCGAGTACGCGGGCGATCCCGAGGACTTCGTGTGGGTGCTTCCGATCCAAGGCGAGGTGCTCGTCGAGCTCGCGGACAACGCGTTCTTCGAGGCGCTCGACCAGGCGACCGGGATCACGCTCCAAGGCACGTTTCCGCCGCTTCGGACGGTCTGCCCCGATCCCTGCGGTGGGGGCGGAGGCCCGCTCTTCGCGGCGGGCGGTCGCGCCACGGATGGCGCGGGCGGCGCGCCGCCGACGGAGCCTCCTGTCACGGTCTACGGCGAGGCCGTCGTCGGCCCGTACGAGACCGCGACGATTGGCTCGGACGATCCGCTGTCGCTCGTCAACTGGCTCCAGGATCATGGCTACGCGGTGCCCGACTCGATCCTGCCGACGATCGCGCATTACGTCGACGAGCACCTGAACTTCGCGGTCCTGCGCCTCGCGCCGAACGCCGGTGTGAACCAGATGCAGCCGGTGCGTGTGACGACGCCGGGGCTGATGCCGGTCTTTCCGCTGCGGATGGTCGCCGCCGGCGTCGACGGCAAGGTCGGGCTCGAGCTGTACATCATCGCGGAGGGCCGCTACGGCGCAGCGAACTTCGACGTAGCGGAGATCGATCCGAGCCAGCTCGTCTACGACTGGGACGTGAGCCGCTTCAACTACGCTGACGTCTTCGAGGCGACCATCGAAGGGCTCGGAGGCCGCGCGTGGATCGCGGAGTACGCGCAGGCGCAGGCCTCGTGGAGCTATTGGCTGACGAGCTACACGAGCTACGAGGACGACGGCACACCGCACACGCCGGCGGACGACTGGGCGGTCGCCTCGCGGAACATCCCGTCGCCGTACCTCACGAAGCTCCGGACCGACCTGCTCGCCGCCTACCTCGACGAAGATCTCATCCTGACGGCGGACACCGGCGCCGACATCTCCAACTACGTCTCGGTCGCGAACGAGACCAACCGCCCTGTCGAGCCGCGCTGCTCGGACGTCTGCACCGCGCCCGGCGGCGGCGTCGTCAGCATGCCTGGCGGCCTCGGCTTCGGCAGCCGCGGCAGCGATGGCTTCTGCAGCGCCACCCACGCTCCGGCGTCCTACGGCGCCCTCATCGCCCTCGGCCTCGCCGGCCTGCTCCTCGCCGGCCGCCGCCGCCGCCGCTGACGCTCCCCGCCGTTCGATCCGCGCCTCGGCCGCCCTCGCGACCGGGGCGCTCTCGTTTGGGGGACGGTCTCCACGAACGGCGCTCCCCGGTGGCGCAGGTTGGCGTCCATGTGCCGATGAGAGCCGAACTGGGCCGGGGCGTGGCCCTGGGAGCGGCACAGATTTGGTGATTTCGTCGTGGTTCTCTGTTGGATTGAGGGTTGCTCTACGGCTGCACGTGGAGGTACCTCGAATGACTCGAACACTTTCCGCGCTCGCCGCGAGCGGCGCGTTGGTCATCGGTGTGGGCTTGGGGGGCTTGGCTCGGCCCGCGGAGGCCCACGCGTGTGGCGGCTGCTTCGGCCCGACCGAGACGGTCACGGTGGTGACGGGGCACCGGATGGCGGTTGCGCTGTCGTCGACCGAGACGACCCTCTGGGACCAGATCGAGTACGCGGGCGACCCGGAGGACTTCGTCTGGGTGCTGCCCATCCAGGGAGAGGTGCTCGTCGAGCTCGCCGACAACGCGTTCTTCGAAGCGCTCGACCAGGCGACGCAGGTGAACCTCCAGGGCACGTTCCCGCCGCTCCAGAGCTTCTGTCCGGACCCGTGCTTCGGCTACGGCGCGCCGGGCTACGGAGCGGACGGCGGCGCGGGCGCGGACGGCGGCGGCGTCACCGTCTATGGCGAGGCGATTGTCGGTCCGTACGAGACCGCCACCATCGGATTGGACGACCCGAGCGCGCTCGTCACCTGGCTGCAGGACCACGGCTACGCCGTGCCCGACACGATCCTCCCGACGATCGCGCACTACGTCGACCAGCACCTCAACTTCGCCGTGCTGCGCCTCGCGCCGAACGCCGGCGTCAACCAGATGCAGCCCGTCCGCGTCACCACCCCCGGCCTCATGCCGGTCTTCCCGCTCCGCATGGTCGCCGCCGGCGTCGTCGAGAAGGTCGGCCTCGAGCTCTACATCATCGCGGAGGGCCGCTGGGGCGCGGCGAACTTCGCCGTCGGCGAGATCGATCCGTACCAACTCGTCTATGACTGGGACACCGGCCGCTTCAACTACGGAGACGTCTTCGACGCGAAGCTCGCCGAGCTCGGCGGCCGCGCGTGGATCGCGGAGTACGCACAGCCGCGCGACGCGTTCGAGTACTGGCTCAGCGGCTACGCGAGCACCTCCGACGACGGCTCCGTTCACACGGCGGCGGACGACTACGCGATTGCGACGCGGCACCTCACCGCGCCGTATCTGACGAAGCTCCGCACCGACCTCGCGGCGAGCTTCCTCGACGAGGATTTCGTGCTCTCCGCCGACACGGGCGCGGACATCTCCAACTACATCTCCGTCGCGAACGAGATCCATCGGCCGCCGGCCCCCGAGTGCCCGGCCACGCCGACGACCTGTGAGGGTCCGACCGGCCCCGGCCCGCGCGGCACCGTCGGAGTCGCGAGCCCGGGCTTCGGCGCGATGAGGGGCCGAAGCGGCCACGGCCTGTGCTCGGTCGAGAGCGGCACCACGAAGGGCTCGCTCTTCTTCGCGGGCGCGTTCGCAGCCGCGCTCGGCGCCTACGTCGCGCGTCGCAGCAGACGCCGCTGATCCGTCTTTCGTTCCTTCGTTCCCGTTCCCGTTTCCCGATCCCGACAGCGTTCTTCCCAAGCGACCCGGAGGGCCCGACCTTCCGGGTCGCACCCTTTTCGGGCGTGCTATCGTCGGCCCGCCTCATGTCGAGCCTCTTCGACCTCGACTTCGTCTTCGTCGTCGGCAAGGGGGGCGTCGGCAAGACGACCGTCAGCGCTGCGCTCGCCCTCGCGGCGGCGCGCCGCGGCAAGCGCGTGCTCGTCGCGATGTGCAATGCGAAGGAGCGGCTGAGCTACCTGCTCGAGGTCGATCCCATCGGCCCGCGCAACCAGCCCGTCCTTCCCGGCATCGAGGCCGTCAACATGGTCCCCGAGGTCGCGCTCGCCGAGTACGGGCTCATGGTGCTCAAGGTGAAGAGCCTCTATAGCGCCATCTTCGAGAACCGCATCGTCGCCGCCTTCCTCCGCGGCACGCCTGGCATCGAGGCGTGGTCGATGCTCGGCAAGGCGTACTTCCACACGAAGGAGATCGTCGACAAGCGCCGCCGCTACGACCTCGTCATCCTCGACGCACCGTCGACCGGACACGGCCTCGACATGCTCCGCGTGCCGCAGGTCATCGTCGACGTCGCGCCCCCCGGCCTCCTCCGCCGCGAGGCCGAGAGCGCGCTCTCCCTCTTTCGCGATCCGGAGCGCGCCGGCGTCGTCCTCGTGACGATCGCGGAGGACATGCCGGTGAACGAGAGCATCGAGCTCCACGCGGCGATCACCGGCGAGCTCGGGCTCCCGGTCGCGAAGATCGTGATCAACGGCGTCTTGCCACGCCTCTTCGAGCCGGCCGAGCGAGAGATGTTCGTCGCGCTCGACGCTCGACTCGCGGAGGCCTCCGCGCTCCACCCGCTCGCGCTCGCGTCGCGCGCTCGCGTCGTCCGAGAGCGCCTTCAAGAGGAGAGCATCGAGCGGCTCGGCAGCGAGAATCGGCACGCCTTCGGTGACGCTTCCCCACCTCTTCGTCCCCGAGTTCCGCCGCGCTGCGGTCGAGTCGCTCTCCCACGCGCTCGGTTGATCCGCATCGCGCGGGGCCCGTAAGCGCGGCCGCCGGCCCACGCAGCTATCGTGACGGGGTCGGAGGTCGTGATGTCGTCTCTCTTCGCTCGGCAAGAACGGGCCACGAGGCGGGCCCACGCTGTGGCTGCGGCGGCGGCTGTCGCGGCGGCGGTCGCGGGCGCGCTCGCCGCGGCAGGCATCTCCGCGTGTGACCCGGGTACGGTGGACGACCCCACCGCGTCCGGCGGTGACGCGGGCGCGCTCGTCGGCGACGGCGGCGATGTCGGGTCGGACGGCGGAGCGCCGGCGGACCCCGCGGACGCAGGCGGCGAGCTCGGCTCCGACGCCGGCTCCTCGGAGGCGGACGGAGCCGTATCGAGCGGCGTCGCCTGCCCCGAAGGCGTGCTCTTCTGCGACGACTTCGAGAGCGGCTCGCTCGACGACGCGCTCTGGGGTCAGGACCTGCGCCTCGGTGTCGAGATGAGCGTGAGCACCGAGCGCGCGTTCGAGGGAGCGCACGCGCTTCGCTTCGACTTCCCCACCACCGACGCGGCGCGCGGCTTCGTCCTGCCCCGCGGCGTCGTACCGATCGAGGGAAATCGGATCTACGCGCGCTTCTATCTCCTCGTGACACCCGCGGTCACGATGGTTCACAGCGCCGTGATGGAAGCGAGTGGAACGCTCGACGGGAATTGGACGTTCTACGGCCTGCACAGCAACCAGGGGCGGCTCAACAGCCGCTACTTCAGCCCGACGATCGAGGAGCAT
Organism: uncultured delta proteobacterium; assembly: GCA_963740495.1. Classification (GTDB taxonomy): domain Bacteria; phylum Myxococcota_A; class Polyangia; order Polyangiales; family CAVUEK01; genus CAVUEK01. The sequence goes on along the minus strand of CAVUEK010000025.1, from coordinate 27,134 downwards.
GGCGGGCTCAAGAAGTTCGGCGACCACTATCTGTCCGAAACGTGGACGTGCATCGAGGTCCTCTTCGACGGCGAAGGCGACGAGATCCGCGTGTGGTTCGACGGCGTCGAGGACGAGGAGATGCACGTTCAGCCCTCGACGGACCCCGAGTGGATCGCGCCGACGTTCGACCAGATCGCGATCGGCTTCCTGACGCACCAAGCCACGGACGCCGACTTCCAGGTCTTCTACGACGCGGTCGCGTTCGACTCCGAACGCATCGGTTGCATCTGAGCCCGGCCGCGAGAACTGCCTCGGAGCGCGGGGAAAGGCCTGCTCGGCGACGAGACTTGGCGCTCGGAGGCATTATTTGAAACAATCCCCGTGGCATGGGCGATGACGGGCCGTCTGGGCACGACGACGAGCTCACCGTCCTGATGGTCGGCGACGGAGAGCCCCTCGCCGAGGCGCTCGTCCACGCGATGAAACGCCACGGGCTCGGCGTCGAGGTGGTCGCGACGCCCGCATCGACCGAGGCCGCGATCGCGGTCGCTCCCGACCTCATCTTGCTCGTCGGCAACGCGACCGACAGCGGTGGCACCGACATCCTCGGACGGCTGAGCGCGTCGACGCTCGCGTCGGTCATTCCCGTCGTCCTGCTCGGAGACGACGAAGGCCTCTCGGATCGCCTGCGCGCGTTCCGGTTCGGCGCGACCGCGGTCGTACCACGAACCGCGAGTGTCGATGCGATCGCGGTTCGGATCGCCGAGCTCGCGCGCGAGATCCCGGAGCGGAGCGTCCGGACGACGGGCGAGCTCGGCGAGGCGACGCTCGACGAGTTCGCGCACATGCTCACCCGCGAGCTCCGGAGCGGGATCCTCTCGGTGCGGGGGCGCGATCACGAGGACACGATGGTGCGCATCGTGCTCGGCGAAGGACGTCAGCTCGCAGACGTGGTCGAGGGGTTCATCGCGCAGGTCCGCCCGCTCGTACGAAGCGCCGAGGTCGTGAGCTACGAGTTCCACGAGCATCCGAGCGGCACGTTGTCGCTCCTCGGACCGGAGCTCGGCGGAGGCGGCGGGAGCACCCACGGGGTCGCAGGGATGCGAATCCTGCTCGCGGACGACGACGTCGCTCGAGCGGACGCGATCGCACAGGAGATCCGCGAACGCGGCGCCGAGGTCGTGATGACCGATCTCGCCGGCACGCGCCTCGAGCGTGCGCGGTCGTTCGATCCGGCCGCGCTCGTGATCGACGAGAAGGCGCTGTCGGGGCACGGCTATCCCCTCGTGCGCAGGATGCGGGACGACGTGCGTCTGCGCTGGGCGTTCCTCCTCGTCGTGAAGTGGGACGAGATCTGGGAAGCCGGCGACCACGGTCCGATCGTCGACTCGCTCATCATGCGTCTGGCCAAGCTCGGCGGCGCCGAGCGCGAGCTCCGCGAACGCGCCCACTCCGGCGACGGGTTCGACGCGCGACTCGAGTTCGTCGGCCCCGCGCGCTTTCTTCGCGCGATCGGAACGGGCGGTCAGCGCTTGCGCCTCACGATCCAAGGACGTCGGGGCAACGCGCGCGTCGACGTCTCGGACGACCTCGTGGCGGGCGCCGTGTGCGATCTTCGAGAAGGATGGGGACAAGCTCGAGGGCCCCGCGGCGCTCGGCGCGTTCCTCGGGATGTCGTCCGGGCGGGTTCGCGTGGAGCCCGTCGCCACGCCGTCGAGCGCCAACATCATGTCGCCGATCGATGTCGCGTTGAGCCAGGCCACGGGTGAGGAGACGCCGCTGCGGCCGTCCGAGCGGGCGCCGCGAAGCAGCGCGCTCCCGCCGGGCGAGAAGCACGTCGGCTGGACGCGCTTCACACCCGCCAAGCCGATGCCGCGCGTCGGGACGCACATCGGGCCTCGACCGGCGGCGGGCGCCGCGTCGAAGAGGCCCGTCTTCGTCCCGCCCCCGCCGCCGAAGGTCGGGCTCGGAGGCCTGCGGCGCACAATCCAGGGCATGGCGGCGGTGCCGTCCGCGCCATCGCCGTCATCCGCACGATCGCCCACGCCGGCGCGGTCCGGGGCGGCCGCGCCGGCGCCCCCGCCCGGGGCGTCGCCGGCGCACGCGCAGTCGTCGAGCGCCGCGACGCCCGACGCCGCCGCCGCGGCGCTGCCGCGCGCGGACACGCACACCGGAGAGGGCCGTCCACCGACGGGCCCGATCCAGGCTCCCCGAAACGCGCGCGCGCGCCGGAGGGAGCCGACGCTGGTCGGCATCGCGCCACCGTCCGAGCCGCCGCCGCCCACGACGGGGGCGATCCCGACCCCGGCGACCGCGCCCGAGCCCAAGACCGACGTCACGCGAGCCGCTCCCGATCTCGCCGAGCCGCCGACCAGAGAGATCGCTCTGCCCGAGGCGCGCGCCCACTCGCACGGCGAGCCGTTGCCCGATTCGCCGACGATCGTGGCGAGCGAGCCTTTGCCCGACGAGCCCACGCGGGTCAGCGGACGAGCGCTCGGCGACGCGCCCGAGAGCACCGACCTCGACGACGAGCCGACGTCGATCGGCATGGAGCCGCTGGCGCTCGCCGATACCAAGGTCCGAGCGGCGCCCGATCCGCCCGCGCCCAAGAGCGTCCCGCCACCGCCGCCGCGAAAGGGCCCCGCCAGCGTGCCGCCGCCCCCGCCGCGCGGGGCGACGCGGAGCGCACCGCCGCCGCCGCCACCGCAGCCCGTCGCGGTGGGAGCGCCGCCGCCTCCGACGTTCGGCGGTTCGCCCGCCGCTCCGTCGAACGTCTCGGTGGCCCCAGCGGCCGAGCCGCCCCCGCCGCCCGCGCCGACGGTGCCCGGTCACGAGTCGCTCGCGTCGGACGTCTTCGACGTCGGAAGCCCCGCACCCGCGGCGAGCGCCGATCTCGGCGAGCCGATGGCGCTCGTCCCTGCGCGCCGCTCGCCGCGGCGACTTGCCGTCTTTCTGGCAGCGTTCGGAGCGACGGCGTTGGTCGGCGGCATCGTCGTCGCCATCGTGATCACGTCGAAGACGGAGCCCGAGCCGGAGCCGGTCGCGACGTCGGCGCCGACGGCCGTGACACCGGAAGGGGCGGGGACGGAATCCGGCTCGGGGACGGAGCCGGGGACGGGCACGGGCACGAGCACGCGCACGAACGCAAACACCCACGACCCGACGGGCACGGGCACGGGCACGAACACGAACGACAGGACGGGCACCGGTACCCACGCGGGCACCGGCACCGCCGCGGCGACCGATGGGATCGATCTGCCCACGGTGCCCGAGCGGGTTCAGCGCATGAGTCGTTCGGAGCGCAACGTCGCGGCGCAGCGGTTGCTCCGGCAGGCGCGGCCCTACGAGCGGACGCGACGTTATGTCCCGGCCGAGCGCACGCTTCGCGAGGCGCTCATCTACTCGCCCGAGAGCCCGACGATCGCGGTGCGAATGGCGGTGCTCAAACATCGAGAGCGCGAGCTCGACGCGGCCGAGGCGTGGGCGCGCCGCGCGATCGCGCTCGATTCGGGGAGCGCGTACAACCACGTCATCCTCGGAGACGTGCTCGGCGCGAAGCGCGACATCAGCGGAGCGCGTGCGGAGTGGACCGAGGCGCTGCGCCTGAATCCACATCATCGTGGTGCGCGCCGGCGCCTCGACCGGCTGCATCACTGACCCGTCGGATCAGTTCGGCAGGCAGATGTGGTCGACGATCGTGCCGTCCATCTCGGCGTTCGCGCAGGTGAAGTCGAGCGGGCAGTCGGTGTCGGACGTGCACGACTCATAGCAGATGCGCGTGCCCGGGACCGGATCGCCGACGAGCTCCCAGCACGAGCCTCCACTCGGGCAGTCCGGCGACGCGACGCCCGCGTTGTCGCAGTAGAGCGAGCACATCGCGCCGTCTCGCCCAGGCTCCCACGCGATCGTGATGCACGTATCGGCGGGCGCGCCGCACTCGGTCGTCGTCGCGCACGCGGCGTAGAGCGGCGTCGGGTGACCACCGCTGTCGTCGTCGCCGCCACAGGCCGAGAGAGAAAAAGCCGCCAGAACGAGGGTGCTGCCGAGAATCGTCGAACGAGTCATTCGTATCTTGGCTCCGCGTGAATCGTGACGCGCCGCACCGGGGGTGTCCATCCCACGGACGGGTCGCGGGGGGGACGTAGCGGGGACGGCCGATCTTCACCGCCTCATCGACGTCGAGGCGCCGGTCGTCACGTACTTTCCGCGCGGCCAATGCCGGTAGTACTCGACCCCTACGACCGGGCCCCCCTCGTCGTCGAAGTCGCCCGTCGGGCTGCCGTACACCCGGAGCAGTGAGCCGGTCCAGAGGCGATCCGGGCCGTCGATATCGTCCGACCGGATCGTGAGGGTCGCCGTGAAGGGCCCGCTCTGCCGGTCCGAGACGGTGACCCGGCAGGAGCTGTCGCGCTCGTCCTCGCAGAGATGGCGGTCCTGGTGGACGCGGTGGGTCATGTGCACGCGTGCGGTCGCCCCGTCCATCTCCACGGAGGTGACGACTCCGAACCAGTCGAGCATGGAGCTCCGGTAATCGGCCGGGTCCCGTTTCACGTCCTCGTAGCTCGCGCCGCGGACGGCGCGCTCGAGGTACGGGCGCTCCTCCGAGAGGGGATGGTACTCACGGCTGAAGTTGTACTCGCCCCCGCCGCCGCAGCCCGCGACGACGACGAGGAGCAGCGGCAGCGCACGGAATGGACTGCGCGCGGTGGCGATGCCGGGGATCGTCCGGAGCATGGCGCCGGTTCTACACCAAGGGCGGGCGAACGGGGAAGCAGGCCGGGAGCACCTCTTGCGCCCGCCAGGGCGACACCCTACGGTTCGGCCGCCTCAGCTCGTCCCGTTGCACACCGAAAAGAGGAGCACCCATGCCCGGCGCTGCGACAAGCGATCTCGGTTTCCACGAGCCTCTCGTATTCGAGCTCGGCGCGGAGGGGCGCACCGGGTCGTCGCTGCCACCGCTCGACGTCCCCGAGGTCGATCCGGCGGCGCTGCTCGGCGACGCGTTCCGCGTCGAGCCAGCGCCCCTACCGGAGGTGTCCGAGCCGGAGGTGTTTCGTCACTACGTGCGCCTGAGCGCGCAGAACTTCGCGATCGACAAGGGCCTGTACCCGCTCGGGTCGTGCACGATGAAGTACAACCCGAAGGTCAACGAGTGGGCGGCGCGCCTCCCGGGCTTCGCGCGGATCCACCCACACTCGCCGGTCAGGGTCATCCAAGGAGCGCTCGAGCTGATGTGGCGTCTCGAGCGCGGGCTCGCGGAGATCTGCGGCATGGACCGCGTCTCGCTCCATCCGTCCGCGGGCGCGCAGGGCGAGCTCGCGGGGCTGATGATGATCCGCGCGCATCACGTGGCGAACGGGCGTAGCCCGAAGAAGGTGCTGATCCCCGACACGGCGCACGGGACGAACCCCGCGTCGTGCGCGCTCAACGGGCTGACTGCGGTGCCGTTCCCGGTCGGTGGCCGAGGGACGATCACGCCCGAGCAGATCGCACCGTTCGTCGACGACGACGTCGCCGCGATCATGATCACGAACCCGAGCACCGTCGGCCTGTTCGAGAGCCACCTCCCCGCCATCGCGTCGATGGTTCACGACAAAGGCGGGCTCGTGTACGGCGACGGCGCAAACCTCAACGCGATCATGGGACGCGCGCGGCCGGGCGATCTCGGCATCGACGTCATGCAGTTCAACCTCCACAAGACGTTCACTACGCCGCACGGAGGGGGTGGGCCCGGGTGCGGGCCGGTCGGCTACAAGCGCATCCTCGATCCGTACGCACCCGTCCCCATCGTCGAGAAGGCACCCGACGGGACGTACAAGCTCGACTACGACCGTCCGAAGAGCGTCGGACGCTTGCGCAGCTTCGTAGGGAATTTCGGGATGATGGTGCGGGCGTACGCGTACCTCCGCGAGATGGGCGCCGATGGGCTCTCGCGCGCGAGCGACCTCGCGGTCCTCAACGCGAACTACCTGCGCGTCAGGCTGGGCGAGACGTGGCACGTCGCGTACGACCGCAAGTGCATGCACGAGGTCGTGATCAACGACCGCCATCTCAGGGAGACGGGCGTGACGACGATGGACGTCGCCAAGCGGCTGATCGACTACGGAATCCACCCGCCGACCGTGTACTTCCCGCTCGTCGTCAAGGGCGCGATGCTCGTGGAGCCGACCGAGACCGAGACGAAGCAGACGCTGGACGAGCTCTGCGCCGCGATGGAATCGATCAGCCGGGAGGCGAAGGAGTCGCCCGAGCTCGTGAAGTCCGCGCCGCACGAGACCCGCCTCCGCCGCCTCGACGAGACCCGCGCCGCCCGGCAACCGGTGCTGCGCTGGGGCTGACAGTCGTGTCACTCTACCGTCGGGGGTGCCTCATGAGCCAAACGCGTTCGATTCTCGCCCTGCTCGCCGCGACCGGGATGGCAGCGATGTCGTGTGGATGTGGCGACGACTACACCGCGCTGATGCCGGATGGTGGAACGACGGGCACCGAAACGCTCCGTGACGCTCTGGAGGCCGGGCTGGCGTTGACGTTCGATCCGACGCCCGGTGCGCTGACGCTCCACTCCACCATCACCGCGGGCGCGGCCCCGATGATGTTCGACTACGACCTCGAGGCGTCGGGCTCGGCGATGGTCACCCTCGACGGGATGGGCAATCTGCGCATCGACGGTCTCATGCTCGCCTCGGAGGACATCGTGATCTCCACGATGGCGTTGCCGCCCGACGGACTGACGTTGACGGATGTCCACGGCGCACCGAGCGCGCCGCTGAGTGGGCCGTCAGCCTGGTCGTCCGACGACACGAGCGTCGACGCCAGCAGCACGGGAACGCTCGTGATCGGCGTGTCGATCGCTCGCATGGGCGACACGCCGCTTCCGCTCACCGATCAGTCGATCCCGAACGTGTTGTTCGGAGTGCACGCAGAGCGAGCCATGGGCGCATCGACGACGACCGTCGCGATCGACGTCCAAGCCGCCGGAGACTTCTTCACCGCGGCCGATTACGTGACCCTCTCCGACCTGCACGCGCAGCTCGAGACGACGACGCCCTGACGACCGCGCGCAGCGGGGACCGCAGCGAACGTCATCCCGTCCGAGAGCGCAGCTCACGCTGCGCGAGCTCGATCGCTTCTTCTCGACCGGTCACGATGCGGAACTTCGACTGGATCACCCACGGCAAGATCTCTCGGCCATCCCCGAGGGTCCGCGCTGCGGCTAGATCAAGAAGCTCTCGCAGCCGAGCTGCACGTCGACGCCGGTCCCCTCCGGGCCGACTTGGGCGCGGACGAAGTCGCACGACGCAGGACAGAGAAGGACCTCGGTGGGCGCCGCGGGGTCGTCGTAGTAAAAGCCGCCGCGCGCGTCGCACGATGTCGCGTCCGGACGACGCGGCAGGTACGTCGGCCCGGACGAGCCCCGGACGATGACGTTGACTCGGTCGGTGTCGAGCAGGAGACCGTCGGGGGGCGGTGGGATCACGATGTTGCACTCGATCCGCGAGGTGCGGGTCACCGCGGTCGCGACGGCATCGAAGAACGGCGCCCACGCAGCGGCTCCGTCGCAGATCTTCGCGCGCACGCCGGACGTGCGTGCGACGAGCGTCGTGTACGTCTGGCCGGGTGACGGTGGGATGCTTCCGTCCGCGTACGTGCACGCGACGTTCGCGTCCGTGTCCGAGCCCCAGCCGTAGATGGCGTCGAACGTGTACCCGTCGAAGAGTGAGCCGTACGTGGCCGTGAGGATGCCGGGCCCGATGTCGCGCGAGTTGAAGGGGTTCGGACCGCCCGGGAAGTCTTCGAGCGACGTGCTCGTGATGGGCGGCTCGGTCGCGCTGCACGTTCCGGCGGGGAGCGCGCAGGTGCGCGAGTTGTCGTCCGAGACGACGACGAAGGTCTTGGTCGCCTCCGGGCGGAGCAACGAGAGCCAGGGGCCCGACCCGTGCTCGTCCCCGAGGCGGTAGCCGTTCGTCTGCGCGAGCGTGCCGAGGATCTGCTCGATCGGCTGGGTGCTGTGGATGTCGACCTCGACTTGGAAGAAGCGCGGACCGTCGCCGCACGAGGCGTCTCCGGCGAGCGGCTCGGGGATGCACACACCGAAGCGACGGCGCCCGCCGACATCGAGCTCGCCCGGGCCCCGCAGCGACAGCATGATCACGCGATAGTCGAGGCCGCTCGCTTCGACGAGCACCGCGAAGTCGTTGAGCCCGGCCGTCACCTGGTCGATGGCCGGCGCCATGCTCACCGAGTTGTCCACGACCCAGATGATGTCGACGGGCAAGCGCTCGACCTCGGCCTCGACGACGGCGAGCGAGCACGCTGCGTCGGGGTCGAGGAACGAGCCGTCGGGTGTCGGGCCACCGTCCGCGGGCGGAGCCGGCGCGTCGATCGTCATCATCGCGTCGAGGCCGCCAGCGTCGGCCTCACCGCCGTCGGTGGGCGCGCCCCGACCTCGCGTGCACGCCGCGATGAGCAACCCCGCCACCAACAAGATCACCCGACGCATGCGCGTGCCCCATCATGCTCCGAACGCGGGGCGAAGGCGACCGCCCTCGTGCGTCGATCAGGGAACGGAGTCGTCGAGCGCGAGCAGGTACGTCTCGAGGTCGTCGAGCTCGGCGCCCGTGAGGCCGCTCGTGGCCCCGTGCGCATCCGAAGGGTTACGCGCCGTGAGGACGTCGCGGAGCGTCGGCGCCGAGCCGTCATGGAGGTATGGGGCAGTACGCCACAGCCCGCGAAGCGTCGGGGTGTCGAGACCGGTGAGCGGCGCGCCCAACCGGTCGCCGCTCCCAGCGCCGATCGTCCCGACGTCATGAAGACGGGGCGTCGCGGGCGCGACGAACGCGCTGTCCGTGAAGCGCACGCCGGTGTGACAGCTGTCGCAGCCGGACGCGAGGAAAACCGTCCGGCCACGCGCGAACGCAGCTTCCCACGCGGCGTCACCGTCGCGCCGGTACGGGCTCGTGCCGAAGCTGTCGAGGCTCGCCAGGTACGCGGCGAGCGCGTCGAGCTCCGGCGAGACACCCGCTTTCGGATCGCCGAGCGTCGTGTCGCGCGTCCCGGTGTGAAACTCCGCGTCCGACATGAACCCCGTTCCGCCCTGGCCGTTTCGGATGTCGTGCTCGAAGTCCTGCACCTCGTCGAAGTTCGCCGACCAGTGGAGCGGTCCGTGCGCCGTTCCCGCGCGCCCGCGGAGCGCGATCGTGTTGCGGAGGCCTTCGCCGCGCTGCGTGAAGTCCCAGACGAGCGAGTCGCTCTCCGCATCGAGGTGACACGACGCGCACGAGAGGTAGCTCGTTCGGCTCATCCGCGGGTCGCGCGAGCGATAGAAGATGCGCTTGCCCGCGAGCGCTTCGACCGTGAGCGGCTCAGCGGCCACGGTCGAGATCTCGGCGAGCGCCGGCGGCTCGTGGGAGAGGTCCGACACGTCGTAGACGCGCACCGTGCGATCGAGGAACGCCTGCACGAAGAGCCGGTTGCGCGCGGAGTCGAGCGCGAGGCCCTCGGGCGCGCTGCCGACGAGACCGATCGAGCCCGTCACGTCGAACGTGAACGGGTCGATCTCGAGGATCGTCTCGGCTCCTTGGATCGCCACGTACGCGCGATCGCCGAGCGTGGAAAAGACGAGGGCCGACGCGTAGTCGAGGTCGTCGAAGGAGTGCCGAAAGCTGTCGCGGGCGAGCCCCCCGGAAGCGCCGAGCATCACCTCGGCGAGCACGGCGCGCGCCGTGGTCTGATCGGTGAGCGGCGCGCCGGTGCGGAAGAGCCCCGCGACGACGTTGGCCTTGAGCGCCGGGATCAGCGCGCGTGCGCCGTCGGGCGAGCACACGACCTGGTTGAGGAAGGAGAGCACACCGTCGTTGTCGGTGTCGCTGTCCAGGCCTTCTTGTCGCGGGAGATCGATGACGCCGGTGAGCGCCGGTGACGCCGGGTCGCTCGCGTCGATCTGATAGACGTGCGAAGCGGCGAGATCGGAGCGCCACCGCGTGACGAGGAGCACCCCGGCCGCGTTCATCGCCGCGCCGCGCGGATCGGGGCCGAGGTCGACGCTCGGGCCGAGCACCCCCGAAGGAGTCGCGACCGCGACCACGTCGCGCCGGCCCATCCGCGTCACCCAGACGCGGCCGCCTCGCGGATCGGCGACCACCCCGTAGGGCTCGCTCCCTCTCCCGAGATCGATCAGCGCCGTTCGCTCGAGCGTCGCCGCGTCGAACAGAGCGATCGCGCCGCCTTCCTGGCATGCGACCGCGACGGTGCCACCGCTGACGGCGAGCGTCCTCGGGTGATCGCACGCGTCGAGCTCGCGCTCGAGCCCGGGCGGCTCGGCGGTGAGCACCGCGACGGTGTCGCCATCCGGGCTCACGACCCAGACGCGGTCCCGCGCCGCATCGAACGCGATCGGGCTCGAGCGCGCCGGCGCGGGATCGCTCGGCTGAAAGACCACCGGCAGGATCCGCGACGCGTCCGCGCGCATCCCGTCAGCCTCGACGACGACCGCGACGAGGAAGTCGCTCGGATACGGATAGACGTGGCACATCTCGTCCGGAGCCCCTTCGTCCCGGGTCTCGTCGCCCCAGATCCACGTCACGCGCGCGGGCGGGCTCGCGCGATACCGCGCGCCGAAGCACGCCTCGACGCCGACGAATCCGACCGCGGGCCCCTCGATCGCGACCGAGAGCGGTCCGACGGGCCCGTCGAGCGTCGCGTCGATCGGCGCGTCGATCGGCGCTCCGCCGTCACGACCGCCGTCTGCGGGAGCGGCGTCGTCCCCGCAAGCGATGCACACGAGCACGCACGCCGCCGCTATCCTCGAACGGTCGACCGTCAGTCGCATGAGACGGTCGTGAACGACGAGCGGTGCTCGGCCGCGATCGGGTTGCCGCTCACGTCGGTCACGCCGCCGGCGGGGATGATCACGTCGTAGATCGTCGCCGGCCGAAGCGGCTCGTCGGGCCAGAAGTTCACCGCACCCTCCTGCCCCGAGTACGTCCCTTCGAGCGGAACGCCGGTGCCTCTCGCCTCGACGCGGAACGAGCCGCGGTAGACGGTCACGAGGTCGACGAACTCGTCGAACGTGACGCCCACGCGCGCGGTGAGCGGCACGTCCACCGTGCCGTCAGGAGGATCGACCATGTTCACGACGGGCGGGCGCGTGTCCCGTGCCTCCGCGAACGGCACGACCTCGGAAGCCTGGTTTGCGATCGCATCGTCGTCGACGCTGATCACCACCACGTTCCCGATCGGAACGATGGTGTCGAGATCGCCCGTCATCTCGAAGCGGCGGACCATCGTGAGCGCCGTCGGCGACGTGACGTCGATGGCGGCGCCGTAGTCGCTGAGCCCGACGAACGCGATCCCTTCCTTCACGAAGACGTAGCCGCCGTTCGCGACGGGCGGCGCGTCCCAATTGCCGAGGAAGGTCGGCAGCGTTCGGTCGCTCACGTCGTACACGACGAGCCCGCCACCGAGCGTGTTGCGCGCGTAGTACGTCCGGTTGCCGTTGAAGTGACCGAAGTAGAACGTCTTGAGGGTGGGCCTTCCGAAGCGATCGGTCGTCCCGTCGCTGATGATGAAGCTGCCGCCGGGGATCGCACGAGGGCTCGCCGGATCACCGATGTCCACGAGGTTCGTACGCGAGCCCTCGGTTCCGTGGATCACGAGGAGGTTGCCGACGGCGTGCACGTTGCCGACGCGCATGTCGGGAGTCGGCTCGTACGTCCCGACGAGCTCGGGCGCGGTCGGATCGCGCGCGTCGACGATGAAGACGCCGTTGTCGGCGGCGCCGACGTAGACGTACGGCGCCTGCCAGAACGTGCTCAGCACGACGCGCCGGTACGCGTCTGGATAGGTGACCTCGGGCAGGGTCATGTTCGAGACCACCCGCGGTGCAATCGGGTCGGAGACGTCCCAGAAGAGGATGCCCTCGAGCGACGTCGTGACCATGAACCTGCCGCCCATCGTGGTGACGCCGACCGCGTGCGTCTCGCGCATCCTCTCCTCGATCGTCGTCCCGAGCGCCACCGGGTTGCAGGCGTCGTGCACGTCGAAGACCGAGATGCCGCCGAAGCCCGCCTCGTGGGCCCACGGCATGTACAGGTACCCGTCGAAGATCAGCACCGTGTTGTGGTGATCGCGATCCTGATCGCCCCCGTCGAGGTACGCACACGGGGCGCCGAGCTCGCTCGCGTCGAACGCGAGCGACGGCGCGCCCGGGCCGCCGACGGCCGGATGCCCGTCCGGCGTGAGCGGGCCCGCATCGACCTCGCCACCGTCCGCCGCCGGCACCGCACCGTCTAGGAGATAGCAGCCGGTCGGCGGCGGGCCCGCGTCGGGGTAGTCGAAGCCGCCGTCGCCCCGGTGGCCCCCGTCGACCGGCGGCGGGCCCGCGTCCATCCCGGCGTCGGGCGTCGGCGCGCCACCGTCGGTCGGCGGCGCCACCTCGTCGCCTCCGCACGCCGCCCCGACGAGGACCAAGCCGAACGCCACCGCACTCTGCCACCACCGCACCGATCAAACCTACTCGGACGGTCCGCCACAGGGAAGAGGCGCTCACCGCGCGTTCAGCCTACAATTGGGCTCCGTGCCGAGGAGCGCCATCGTCTCCCGAATCGCGCACGAGGCGTGCCTCGATGCGCCGATTCACCGCCCGGGCAGCCGCTGGTGGGAGGAGCTCCCCGAAGACTTCGCGTACCAGCCCGAGGCGTTCCGGCTCGAGCTGCGCGACGCCGTCCAGGTGCGCGCCGGCGCGGCGTGGGACCACGTCGTGCGAACGCTGGGGGCGTGCCTCGTCAGCGGGCTCGCGTTCCCGTTCGGCTACCACCCGATCGCGCTCCGCCGCGCGATCGGCGACAGCGAGCTCTACGGCTCGATGGCGGACACCCACGATCCGGACCTCTTCTTCCGTAGACCGCCCGCGAACGTCCCGTTCGACGTCCGCCGCGCGCGCGGACCGCTCTTTCGACCCCCGGACGGCGTCTGCCTCGACCTCCGATTCGAGAGCCCCTACGTCCCGATGAGCCCGCGCGAGCGGCCGCACTACCTCCGCCATCGAAAGAACCGCTTCGCGCACGCGCGCCTCTGGCGTCATCGGCGCGGACCGCGACCGACCGTGATCGCGATCCACGGATTCGGCGCGGACCTCTACCACGTGAACGAGATCTTCTTCGCGCTGCCGTGGCTCTACCGTCTCGGCTTCGACGTGATGCTCTTCACACTGCCGTTTCACGGGCGGCGGCAGACGCGCGTCTCGCCGTTCAGCGGGCACGGGTTCTTCGCGGGCGGCCCGTCGCGCATCAACGAGGCGTTCGGTCAGGCGATCTACGACCTGCGCATCGTGATCGACCACCTCCTCGGCGCGCAGGGCGTGCCCCGCGTCGGCGTGACCGGGGTCAGCCTCGGCGGGTTCACCGCCGCGCTTCTCGCTTCGGTCGACGAGCGCCTCGCGTTCTCGATCCCGAACGTCCCGATCGTGACGCTCCCGGATCTGCTGCTCGAGTGGCGGCCGCTCGGCCCGCTCGTCTCGGGCTCGCTCGCGGCGTTCGGACGCAACCTCAGGGACGCGCGCCACTTCCTCGCCGTGTCGAGCCCGCTGACGTATCGCCCTCGTCTCCCTCGTGACCGCCTGATGGTGATCGGCGGCGTCGGCGACCGGCTCGCACCGCCGAAGCAGGCGCGTCTCTTGTGGGAGCACTGGGAGCGCTGTCGCCTCCACTGGTTCCCCGGCAACCACATCATGCACTTCGATCGGGGCGCGTACCTCCGAGAGATCGCTCGGTTCATGCGCCACAACGGCTTCTTCGACGGGCTCCCCGAACCGAGCGTGCGCCAGCGCGAGCGCAAGTCCCTCCCGCCGCCGAAGCTCGCCCGCGGCTGAGCGACGGTGCTCGGGACTCGGATCCGCTAGCCGTCGCCGTCGGCGCGACGGACGATCCCGATGGCCTGAGGTGACCAGGTGAACGCGTCGAAGGACTCGCGGTTGCAGGCGTAGACGATGAGGTCGTGAACGACGCCGTCGGAGCTCTGCGCGGCGTTCGGAAGGATCTGCTCCTCGACGAAGCCGAGCCTCCTCGGAATCGCGATGCTCGCCGCGTTCGGAGGGGAGCATCGGATCTCCACGCGCGTCGCCGCGAGACGTTCGAACGCGAGCGCCGTCAGGAGCTCCGTCGCTTCGGTGACGATGCCCTGCCCCGTCGCGGAGCGCCGCAACCAGTACCCGATCTCGAACGATCGCGTCTCCCAATCGAACCGGTGAAGACCGCTCCCGCCGACGAAGCGACCCGACGGCGAGAACAACGCGACGGCGAGATCCTCCCGCGTCACCCACATCCCCGCGGCACGCCGGGCGTACGACTCGCTGTCCTCCCAGGTGCGGTGGTGGTGCACCCAGGGAAGCCAGCGCGCGAGGTGCTCGCGGTCCTCGTCCACGGCGGCGAAGATCGCGAGGCCGTCGCCGCGACGGAACGGACGCACCACGACGCGCTCACCGGCCATGTGAGTCGGCAACGCGAGCAGCTCGGGGTGAAACGCCGACGCCGCGGTCACGACTGCGATGTCGGCGTCACGGTCGCGCCGGGTCGGGCGTGCCTGCCCGTGGGGGGCGTCTCCGCTACCTTACCGTCCTCGGTGAACGTGGCGAGCTCGTGCGAGATGCGTCTCACCATCGACTGCTTCTGATGGAACGGCAAGAACGCCGCCTTGAAACCGTTCATGATGATCCGCTTGATGTCCTCGAGCGCGAGCCCCATCTGCGTGTGACAGAGCCAGAGCTCGCGCGACACCGTCGTGTCGGTGATGAGGCGGTTGTCGGTGTTGACGGTCACGCGCAGACCGAGGTTGTAGTAGAGCTTGAGCGGGTGGCTCGCGAGGTCGCGTACCGCGCCCGTCTGCACGTTCGATCGACGGGCAGCACTCGAGCGCGATGCGGTGGTCGTTCACGTAGTGGAGGAGGTCGCCGTCCTCGCGCAGCCGGCAGCCGTGGCCGATGCGGTGCGCGCCGCAGACGTGGATCGCCTGATCGATCGACTCGGGACCGTACGCCTCGCCGGCGTGGATGGTGACGTTGATGTTGTTGTCGCGGACGAGCTGGAACGCCGGCTGGTGGTGCTTCGCCGGGTGGTCGTACTCGGCGCCGGCGAGATCGAACCCGACGACGCCGCGGTTCTTGTACGCGACCGCGAGCTCCGCCATCTCGAGCGACGACTCGGGCGAGATGTTGCGGATGCCGCAGATGATGATGTTCGACTCGATGCCGAACGACTTCTGCGCCTCGTGCAGGCCTTCGAGCACCGCCTCGACGACCTGCGTCAGGCGCAAGCCCCGCCGCGTGTGGAGCATCGGCGAGTAGCGGACCTCCATGTAGCGCACGTTCTCGCGCGCGGCGTCCTCGGCGAGCTCGTACGCGATGCGAGAGAGCGCCTCCTCGGTCTGCATGACCTTGAGCGTGACGTCGAAGGCCTTGAGGTACTCGACGAGCGAGCCGGTGTTCTCGCCGAGGTGCATCGCGCGGGCGAGCCCGTCGGCGGTGTTGGCGGGGAGCTCGACGCCGTCCTGCTCGGCGAGCTCGAGGATCGTCGAGAGTCGAAGCGAGCCGTCGAGATGGACGTGGAGATCCGTCTTCGGAAGCTGCTCGAAGAACGAGAGCGAAAGCGCCATCGACGAAGCGTAATGGCCCGGTGGTGGCCCGGCAAGCCCGCGGCGGGTATGCTGTGCGCCATGCTTCGCTCGACGTCGTACCGCGTGCTCTTCGCGCTCCTGTCGATGGCGCTCTCGATCGGCACGCTCGCTTCCTGCAACGGCCGCAGCCGTCCCGGTCGGCCGCCCGAGGACGCCGGCACCACGCCGCCGCGCGACGCGGCGCCCGGAACCGACTCGGGCGTGACGCCGCCGCGCGACGCGGGCAGGGACACGGGCGTCCGCGATTCGGGCCCGGGCTTCGATTCGGGGCCGCGCGACTCCGGCACGACGTTCCCGATGGACGGCGGCCTCCCCGGCTTCGACGGCGGGTTCTCGCTCGAAGGCGGCCTCGGGTTCCCCGAGGGCGGCATCTGCACGACCGACGCGGACTGCCCGCCCGGTCAGACGTGCTTCGCGTTCGGCGGCTTCGGCTTCTGCATCTGACGCGCGGGGTACGGCGCGCTCTAACGGATGCCGGCGAGCTCGTCCTTGTACGAGCGCTGCATGAGCGCCTCGGCGGCGTCGCGTAGCGAGCGCCCTTCGTGCAGGACGAGGTACACCTGCTCGGTGATGGGCATCTCGACGCTCTTCTTGGTCGCGAGCGCGTGAACCGCGGCGCTCGTCCAGAAGCCCTCGGCGACCGTACGGACGCTGGCGAGGTACTTGGCGGGATCGGCGCCGCGCGCGACTTCGACGCCCAACTGGCGGTTGCGCGAGAGCTCGCCCGTGCACGTGAGGACGAGGTCGCCGACGCCCGCCAATCCGAGGAACGTGAGCGGGTCCGCGTCGAGCGCGACGCCGATCCGCGTGATCTCCGCCAGCCCGCGCGTGATCAGCCCGGCGCGCGCGTTGCGCCCGAGGTCGAGCCCGTCGCAGGCGCCGGTCGCGACGGCGATGACGTTCTTCAGCGCGCCGCCCACCTGCACGCCGATCGGGTCGGCGCTCGAGTACACGCGAAACGAAGGTGAGTGGAGCGCGACCTGCGCGCGCCGCACGAGCTCGGCGTCGGTCGAGGCGACGACGACGTCGGTCGGCAATCCCTTGGCGACCTCCTTGGCGAAGCTCGGGCCCGACAGCACGCCGACCCGCTCGCCGGGCACGTGCGGCATCGTCTCGGCCAGCACGCTCGTCATGAGCTCGAGCGAGCTCTCCTCGAAGCCCTTCGTCGCGACGATCACGTCCGCGCGCGCCGAGAGGTGCGGCCCGACGAGCGCGGTCACGTCGCGGAAGTACTTCGACGGCGGAACGAGGATCACGAGGTCCGCGCCCGCGAGCACCTCGGCGGGATCGTCGGACGCCTCGAGCCGCTCGGGCAACGGGCAGCCGCTCAGGAAGAGCGTGTTCTCGCGCGCGCGTCCGATGGAATCGACGACCTCGCGCTCGCGCGCCCACATCGCAGTCGCGTTTCCTCTGCGCACGGCGTGCGCGGCGAGCGCGGTACCCCACGCACCGGCTCCGATGACGGCTACCTTCGGCATGCGTCTCCCTCCAGGTGTCAGCGCTCTCGCGTGCGCAATCGCTCGAGCGTGTCGTCGAGCTCCTTCGGCGAGACGCTCACACGGGTCGGCATCCCGCCCGACAGGCCGAGGATACGCAAGAGATCGATGCCGCTGTCGAAGCGCGCAGCAGCGGTGACGGCGGTCTCGTCGTGGACGACCGCGATGGGAGCGCGCTCCTGGCCGAGCAACAGGAGGAGCGTCTTGTCGTAGGGACCGTCCCGGTCGCGCGCGTCGACGACCGCGACGTCGCCGACGAACCGATACTGCTTCGCGAGGGCACGCGCGCGATCCTCCATGTGCCGGAGCTCGGCGCTCGCCTCCTCGAACCTCGCGAAGAGCGCGCAATCCGTCGCGCCGTCCGCGAGGAAGCGCACGATGAGGCCCTTGAGCGCGTCGTCGCGCGGCCTCGCACGGAGCGCCCGGTCCATCACGTCGGCCGTGTCGGACGGCACGCCGAGCCGCGTGTCGATGGCGCGAGCGTCGTCGTCCGCGCCCGGATAGGGCTCCACGCCGCGTCGCAGCCACTTCGCGGCGGAGCACAGGCCGTCGAAGTCGACGTGACAGCGAGATCGTGTCCACCGGGCCGGCGCGCTCGACGAGCTCGGGCGTCACCATCTCTGGGCAGGCGCCGTGCTCGGCCTTCGTCGCGAGCACGAAGCGCGGATCCGCGCGGTAGAGCTCGTGGAGCGCGTGGTCGTGATGGTCGACCCACATCGCCAATCGGTCGCCGAGCCCGTCGATGAGCTTCTTCGTGACCTTCTCGAAGCTGACGCCGCCTGCCTCCGACGCGAACGCGACGTCGAGCACGACCACGCGCCCCGGCAACGACTTCGCGCTCGGCAACCGGCGCGGCGTGCCGTAGGCGATGTGCGGAAACCCCATCGGCCGGTCAGCATGCGGCTCGCGCGTTCGGCGCGCAAGGCCGACGCCCGGTCGCTCTCAGAGCGCTTCGGTCGTGGCGAGCGCGCGCGACTTCTCTTCGAGGGCGATGGTGATCGATCCGGGGTCCGCCGAGTGTCGGCTCGAGCGCCTCTTGCTCCTGTGCGTGCGGACGTCGGCGCCGCGCAGAGACCACCACTCGCGGGCCTCCGTGCGTGTCCAGGTGCCGGCGACGCCGCACGAGTCCAGTGCGCGGATGAGCTCCGTAGTGTCGCTCGGACGTTCGCCCGCCTTCTTCGCGAGCATGCGAAGGAGGAGCGCCTCGAGAATCTCCGGGTACGTCGGCGTCGGTGCGATCG
The DNA here is from genome assembly GCA_963740495.1 of uncultured delta proteobacterium. Classification (GTDB taxonomy): domain Bacteria; phylum Myxococcota_A; class Polyangia; order Polyangiales; family CAVUEK01; genus CAVUEK01. Next base: position 8,749 of record CAVUEK010000025.1, on the reverse strand, counting down.
GACGGCGGCACCGGCGGTGTGTGCAGGTGGTGACTGCACACCTCCACGACCGAGTTGCCTTCGAACACGGGGAGGCCGGTCAAGAGGAAGTACCCGACGGCGCCGAGAGCGTAGATGTCGGCGCGGTGGTCGGTCGTGGTGGGCGACATGATCGCCTCGGGCGCCATGTACAGCGGTGTCCCGGCGATCGTCTGCTGCATGCTGAGCTTCGGATCGCCACCGCTCGACAGATCCTTCACGAGACCGAAGTCGACGACCTTGACCGTGTCGGGGACGCCGCCGCGATCGCACAGCAGGATGTTCTGCGGCTTGACGTCCCGATGGACCAGACCGGCGGCGTGGGCTTCGCCGAGCGACTCCGCGACGTGGCGCAGGATGTGGATCACGCGCTCGGCGGCCTGCGGTCCGTCGATCTCGACGAGCTCTTGGAGGTCGACGCCCTCGAGGTACTCCATGGCGTAGTAGAAGATGCCGTCGGGCGTGCGACCGAAGTCGTAGATCGCGACCGTGTTCGGGTTGCTCAACCGGCTCGTCTGGACGACCTCGCGCTCGAAGCGCGCGACGGCGACCTCGCCCGCTTTGTCCGGCGGCAGGAGCTTGATCGCGGTCGGTCGCCGCAGGAGCGCGTGCTCCGCGCGATAGACGGCTCCCATCCCGCCCTCGCCGATCTTCTCGACGAGCTGATACTGCCCGAGGCGCATCGCCTCGCGAACCTGTGCTTGCAGGCCGTAGATGACGCGCGAGGTCAGCGTCCCGGCGACCGAGAACGCGAGCCCCCACACCACCGTCGCGGCGACGAGGCCTTCGCGCTTCGAGAAGTCGAACGGGGTGTCGCCCATCTCGGTCGACACCCACGCTGCCACGACACCGGTCGCGACGGCCGATGCGCTGACGAGGAACGTGCGCGCCGCGCTCGAAGGGACCACCGAGGCCCGCACGACCACGGTGAGCGCCATCGCCAACAAGAGCCCCGCCTTGGGAATGTCCGCGGGCAGGTAGTACATCATCGCCGCGAAGCAGGCGCAGACCGTGATCGTACCGATGGACTCGTACGAGTGGAGCGTGACCATCGACCGCTTGCCGCTGCTGAGGTACCACCAGTCGATCCCGAGCGCGATCATGAGCGCGAGGTGGAGCAGACCCGCGGTCGTGACCGTCATCTCGTACGTCTTGTCGAGAGACTGCGTGACGAGAAGCAGACCGAGGCGCCCGAGGACGTAGAACCCGACCGTGAACAGGAAGAGCGCCTTGATGTAGAGCGTCACCCGATCCTGCAGAAACGCTCGCGCGTCGGCGGAGCCGTCCGGCCCGGTCCAGCCGACGAGGCGCTTCAACAGGGTGTGGCCGGAGCGAGACACGGGACACCTATCTAACCACGCCTTGCGGGGGCGCCGCCCGCGAGCGATGGTGCGCGCGATGGGCGACGGTTTCCAGCGGCACCACTTCGTCTGGGCCATCGTCGGCGCGGCGGTCATCATGGGAGCCGCGATCTGGGGCGCACGCGGTGGCGACGGGCACGAGCAGCGCCCGACCACGCATCCCGCTCCGACGCCCGCCGCCCACGTCGAGCCGCCGGGCTCGCCCCTCGCCCCCGGGGGCTACGCCGTGCGCGATCTCGACGCGGTCCCCGGCCGGCAGCTGCACCTCGGGCTCACCGGGCCGAGCCGGCGCTCGCGCGCGTGCACGGTCGGGAGCGACCGAGCGGACGACCCGCTTCTCGCGGAGGCGCGGTGCGAGGAGCTTCCGCCCGACGCGCCCGAGCTGCCGCCCGAGCGCGGCCCGACCGACGCGTTGGATCTCGGCGACGCGACCTTGTCTCTCGAGCGCGGCTCCGCGAGCGACACGCTCGTCGTCGCGGAGCGCGACGGCGAGACGCGTCGCGTCGTCGGGACCGCGCCGTCGGGGTCGAGCGCGCTTCGCGCGTGCCGGTCGAGCGAATCGATCGCGGTCGTCGTCGAGGGGCCGCTCGCGGACGACGGGCGCGACGTGCTCGTCGCGTTTCGCGGCGCGGACGGTTGGAGCGCTCTCGCGTCGGAGCGCGCCGGGGCGCAGGAGCCCGCGCTGACCTGTCGAGGCGACGAAGCGGCGCTCACGTGGATCGAGCCCGTCGACGGAGGGCGGATCCCGATCGTGCACCAGGTTCGCTGCCGGCCCGGCGCGTGCGAGGCCGCCGAGTCGCGGCTCTCGATCGCGGGGACCGATGCGATCGCCGTGGACCTGGCCGGACGCGCTCTTGTCGCGTGGAGCGCGAGCGACGGGACGCGCCTGCGCCTCGCGCCGCTGACCGAGCTCGCCGATGCCGCCGACATCACGCACGTGCACGATCCCGCGCTTCACGTGATCGCGCGACGGCTCTTCGTGCGCGGCGGCGCCGCGGTGCTCACGCTCCAGACGGACGCCGGAACGTACGGGCTCCGCATCGACACGACGGCGCGCGTGACCCCGCTCCCGGTCGAGTGAACGGCGCGCCTCGCCGCGCTCAGTACGCGTTCACGACGCGCTCGACGATGGGCCAGAGGCGCGCTTCGGCCGCGAGCGCCGCGGCGCGCGCGTTTCGCTTCACCTGTTCGGGCGTCTTCGCGCCGACGATCGCGGCGGCGACGCCAGGTCGCGTCAGCGCCCAGCCGATCGCGAGCGTCTCGGGCGGAGCGCCGATGCGCTTGGCCGCTGCGGCGAGCGTGCTCGCGAGCTCGCGGATGCGGAGGTATCGTGCGCCCCAGAACCGCGGGTCGCGCGAGCGCAGGTCGGCCGGCTCGAAGCGGGGCATCGCGTCGTACTTTCCGCTGAGCAAGCCGCGGCAGAGCGTCTCGTACGCGAGCGCGGGGACGCCGGTCTCGACGCACGCCGGAAGGATCTCGTGCTCGCCCTCGCGGCGCACCATGGAGAGCGGCGTCTGGAGCGTGGAGACCGGCCCCGCTGCGAGCGCCGCGCGCAGGCCGGCTGCGTCGTAGTTGCACAGCCCGAACGCGCGCACCTTGCCCTCTTCGCGGAGGCGCCCGAGCTCGCCCATCGTGTCGGCGACGGGCGTGCCGTGCTCGCACGGCCAGTGCACCTGCAGGAGATCGATCCTCTCGACACCGAGCCGCGCGAGGCTCGCCTCGCAGTCCGACCGCACGTGCGAGGGAGTCAGGTCGCTCGTCGCATGCCCCGTCGCCCGGTCGAGGCGCACGCCGACCTTCGTCGCGATCACGACGTCGCGTACGTCGCTCCCGAGCGCGCGAACGAGCACTTCGTCGGCGTGGCCGTGGCCGTAGATCGGCGCGGTGTCGAACCAATCGATCCCCGAATCGAGCGCCGCTCGAATCGCCGCGACCGACCTCTCGTCGCGCACGTCCGGGCCCCAGTCGCGCCCGCCGATCGCCCAGCAGCCGAAGCCGACCACGCTGATCTCGAGGTCGGTGCCGCCGATCTTGCGACGCTCCATGGGCGTCAGCTTGCCGCGCCCCGATGGCGCATGTCACCTTCCGCCGTCTCGTAGTGGCTCGGGGTGGCTCATGCGTATCTTTCTTTCGATCCTTCTCATGCACGTCGTCCTCGCAGGCTGTGGTGGCGGTCGACCGAGCGGCGCCGACGCGGGCCTCGACGCGGCGCCCTCGGACGCCGGCCCGCCGCCCCCGCCCGAGCGGTGCGCGACCTTCACCGCGCCCGGCCCGGGCCCGAGCTTTCGCGACGTGACCGACGCGTGGGGCGTCGGGCCGTCGGGGCTCGACGTGCTCGCGAACCGCGTCGCGGTCGCCGACATCGACGGCGACGGATTTCCGGACATCGTGGTGCATCTGGCGGGCGGGCAGGCGGCGGTCGACCTCACGGTCGCCCCGCGCGATCTTCCGTATCGCGTGTTGATGAATCGTCCGGGCGCATCGGGCGGCCGGACCTTCGAGGACGCGACGCTCTCCAGCAACTACGGTGCCCTCCGCGAGCCGGTCGCGGGAACGGGCCGCCGCGCGCATCTCGCCGGGTTCGCGGACCTCGACGACGACGGCGACATCGATGCGATCAGCGTGACGTACGGGGACCCGACGCAGGCCGCGACCGACCCCGGCCACCGCAACGAGATCTTGCTGAACGACGGGACCGGTGTGTTCACGCTCGCGCCCCCGTCGCCCGCGATCGTCGGCAGCGACGACGGCTCGCGGCTCTTTCCGGCGACGACGATCACGTTCGTCGATCACGATCGCGACGGCCTTCTCGACGCGTACATCGGGGCCTGGTACGCGCGCTACGGCACGTCGCTCTGGGGCGTGCAGAACGTGCTCGCGCGAAACATGGGCGGCGGCGCGTTCGAGGACGTGACGGATGCCGTCGGGCTGACCACGCCGGGCGACATCGACCAGCACGACACGGCGCAACCGACGTACGGCGTCACGGCCTGCGACGTCGACCTCGACGGCGACACCGACCTGCTCGTCAGCGCGTATGGGCGGCGCTGGAACCAGCTCTTCCTCCGCGACGGAGGAGGCTACCGAGAGGTCGGCGAGGCGAGCGGGTTCGACGCGGACAATCTCCTCGACTACTCGGACAACGAGTTCTACCGGTGTTACTGCCAGACCACCGGCTCCTGCACGGCACCCGCGCCGCGGATCGCGTGCGACGGTCTCTACTGGAACGACGGCCTCGACGACCAACCGTTCCGCCTCGGTGGCAACACGTTCACCACCGCGTGCGCCGACGTCGACAACGACGGCGACATGGACCTCTACAGCGCGGAGATCCATCACTGGCACATCGGCGAGTCGAGCGACTCGTCACAGCTGCTCGTCAACGACGGGCCCGACGCGACGGGCACGCCGATCTTCTCGCGGCCCGGCAACGCCGCGACGGGGCTCTCGGTGCCGCACGTCGGCGTCTCGTGGAACGAGGGCGGGATCACCTCCGCGCTCGCCGACCTCGACAACGACGGGCTCATGGACGCGCTCCTCGGCACGAGCGACTACCCGGACCAGGCGCTGTGGATTTATCGCCAGGATCCGGGCGGCACGTTCACCGAGATGAGCGCCGCCGCAGGCGCGATGCATCCGTGCGCGCCGGGCTTCGCGCTCGCGGACTTCGATCGCGACGGCGACCTCGACCTCGCGGTCGCGTCGAGCACCGCGCGCGACTGCGCCGCGATCTGGGCGGACGGCCCCGCGCTCCGGATCTACGAGAACACGACGGGTCAGGACGCGAACTTCACAGAGATCCATCTCGAGGGCGCGGGTGCCGCGGCGAACGGCGCCAATCGGAGCGCCATCGGCGCGATCGTCCGCGTGAGCGCGGGCGGCGTGACGCGAACGCGCGAGGTCGAGGGCCCGCACGGCCACTTCGGCGTCGAGAACGATCTCGACGTCACGATCGGCCTGGGCGCCACCTGCGCGATCGACTCGATCGAGGTCCGATGGCCGGACGCCGCCGGGACGGTCGAGACGTTCGCCGACGTCCGCGCGAACTACCGGCTCGTCATCCGACAGGACGCGGGGCTCTCGTACGTGACCGAGTAGCGCTCCCGCTCAGCAGCTCGAGTCCATCGACGCGTCGCACACGCCGGCCTCCGAGGCGAGGCAGATCATGCCCATGCAACCCAAGCCAGGGTCGCAGGTGCTTCCCGGACAACACGCCTGGCCGGACGCTCCGCAACGCCCGCCGTCGACGCCCATCACGCACGTACCCGCCAAGCACAGACTGCCGTCGTCGCAACGGCTCGAGTCACAGCACGGTCGACCGAAGAGGCCGCATGGCTCGCACGCCATCCCCGTCGAGCACACGAGCGTCGCGCTGAGACACGTGGGAGGTGCTCCCGGACAGCACGGTTGGCCGCCGACGCCACACGGCGTGCACCTGCCGAGGGCGCACGCGAGCGCGGGCTCGCACGAGTCTCCCACGCAGCACGCGGCCCCGGGGCCACCGCACGTGCCCCCGTCGACGTCGCCGCCGCCGCCGTCCATGCTCGACATCGGCCCGTCGACCCAACCGGCGTCTCCCGACACCGGCCCGCCATCGGCGAACCCTCCGTCGGGCTCGTCGACGCAACCCGCGATCGGATGGCAGACCTCGCCGCTCGCACAGGAGCCAGGCCCGAGCGCGCACGCGCCCGACAGACAGAGCGGCACCGCGCACGCCGCACCACCGCCGCAGTCGCCGCCGGTCGTGCACGCCGGAGGCGGGCAGTGCTCGGGAGCCTCCGGAGTGCAGCGCGGATCCGCGCAGACGCCCCCGTGACACGTGGCGAGCAACGGCTCGCCGGTCGGGGGACACGACACCGCGCCGCAGCTCCGCGTGATGATTGCGGTCACGCCGACCGACCCGTCGAGATCGATCCGGATCTGGCGTGCGCCGACGGGCCCCGACGGACCCTCGAGGACGACGTCGATCCGATAGCTTCCCGGGGAGAGCTCGCCGAGCTCGGCGATGCGCACGCCACCCGTCAGGTCCGCGAGAAAGAGGCCCTCTCGCGACTCCCTCACGGTCGTCCCCGGCTCGCCGGCGGGCGACAGCGTGACGTGCGCGACCGTGACCTCGACGACGCCGACGTAGTCGGTCTCGAGATTCGACGAACAGCTCGATGCCGTCGCCCTTGCACGAAGCGGCGAGGGCGAGCACGAGCACCCATCGCGCGGGGGCGATCCGAGTCACCCCGGGATCGTACTCGGATCGACCCGTGCTCACGAGCAGGGCTTTTTTCCTGCTCGAAACCTGCCGGAAACGCGGAGCCTCGATGCTCCGTGCGTGGACGCCACGGCGCTCGATAGCATCTTCGTGCTCTTCTCCGCGTTCCTCGTGTTCTTCATGCACGCGGGGTTCTCGCTGGTCGAGAGCGGTTTTTGCCGCCGCAAGAACGCGGTGATGGTCCTCCTCAAGAACGTGGGCGTGGTCGCGCTCGCGTCGCTCCTCTTCTATCTGCTCGGCTTCGGGCTCATGTTCGGCGGCGGCAACGCGTTCATCGGCGCGTCGCAGTTTCGCGCCGGGCCCCGTAGACGCGGTCGCGGGCGCTCCCGACAACCTGCCCCTGTACGTCTTTCTCTTCTTTCAGCTCGTCTTCGCCGCGACGTCGGCGACGATCGTCAGCGGCGCGGTCGCGGAGCGGGCGCGGCTCGGGACGTTCTTCGCGTTCACCGCCGTCGCTTGCGTCGTCATCTACCCGATCGTCGGCCACTGGGTGTGGGGCGGCGGCTGGCTCTCGGCGCTCGGCTTCCACGACTTCGCCGGCAGCACCGTGGTGCACGCCGTCGGCGGCGCGATGGCGCTCGCGGGCGCCCTCGCGGTCGGACCGCGCATCGGCAAGTACGCAAGGACGGCACGCCGGGCCGCTCCCGGCGCACAACTTCCCGCTCGCCGCGCTCGGCGTGCTCGTGCTCTGGCTCGGGTGGTTCGGCTTCAACGGCGGGAGCAGCTCGCGGCGCACGCCGCGCCATCGCGAGCTCATCTTGGTCACGAACCTCGCCGCGTCCGCCGGCTTCCTCGCGGCTCTCTTACACGTGACGCTCCGGACCGGCTGCTCGATCTCTCGATGGGGCTCAACGGCGCGCTCGCCGGCCTCGTCGCGATCACCGCGGGCTGCAACGTCATCGGCCCGATGGAGTCGCTCCTCGTCGGCGCGATCGGCGGCGTGCTCGTCGTCGAGGGTGTGTTCCTGCTCGATCGACTGCGGATCGACGACCCGGTCGGCGCGATCCCGGTCCACGGCGTGAGCGGGGTCTTCGGCACGCTCGCGGTCGGTCTCTTCGCGGCCGACGACGGCCTGTTCCACGGCGGCGGGCTCACGCTCCTCGGCATCCAAGCGCTCGGCACCGTCGCTGCGGGCGGCTTCGCGTTCGCGGTGGGCGGCGCGACCTGGCTCGTGCTCGCGCGCTTGCCGGGCGGCATTCGCGTCCCGCGCGACCACGAGCTCGAAGGGCTCGACATCGCGGAGTGCGGCGTCGAAGCGTACGGCGACGAGCCGCGCGGGATGCACGCGGACCCGTCGTCAGGCTACGAAGAGCAGGCGCTGCCGACCGCCACGCGCGCTCCCGCCCGCGGCTGATCCCGCGCTATCCTCGGCGCGTCATGCGCTGCCGCTTCTGCCGCGCCGAGATGGCGTACGTTCACGGCCACGCCGCGTGCGTCGACAACCGCTGCCCGCTGTTCGGCCAGAACCAGGCCGAGTGCTGCGACGGCGAGACCGCCGAACAGTCCCCGGCCGCGACGTCGGACGTCGCCGCGATCGCCTGGCCGCGCCCGCCCGACGAGCCGGACCGCTAGATCCGATCCATCGGTTCTCGGTCATGCGCTACGGCTCATCGGCAGTGGGCGTCCATCCCGTCGATCATCGCGGCAAACGTGGGTGGGTCGGCGAAGACGCGCTCACCCGTGCAAGCCCCGGCCGAGCAGGTGATGCTCTTGTCGCTCGTGATCTCTTCGTAGAAGAAATCGCCGAGGCCCGTCGTCTCGTTCGGCATCATCGCGCAGTAGTAGAAGTCGAGGCGCACGGCTCCGTAATCGTAGTCGGCGCCGGTGGAGACGACGCTTCCCTCCCGCCACGCGGAGACGTCCACTCGGGAGGGTGTCGCGCCGCAGGTCGTCGTGCCCGCCCACGCATCGATGTTCGAGCGCGCGCCGCCGAACGCGTACGGCGCGTCGGTGATCTCCGGGCACATCGCGATCGGTCCGCCGGTGTAGCTCGTCGGCGCGCAGCCGTAGTCGATGCGCCCGAACGGCGGGCCCGCACTGAGCGCCGCGTACGCCACGTCCGCTTCGATCCCGTAGTGCGCGAACGCGTAGCTGATCGCGCCCGAAC
>CAVUEK010000024.1:0-42836 GCA_963740495.1 uncultured delta proteobacterium | reverse complement strand
TGTGTTCGGTCACTGAAGAGGGAAGCCGGTGAGATTCCGGCGCGGCCCCCGCCACTGTGACCGGGGACGAAGGTGGGCTTTCTTGCCACTGGCGAGCGATCGCTGGGAAGGCGCCCACCAAAGGACGATCCGGGAGCCAGGAGACCTGCCGGCGCGCTTTCACCACGGCCCCTCGGGGTGAGAGGCCGGGACGTCGCAGCTCCTCCGCGACGGACCGGTTCCTCGATCTCCGTCGGGCCCAAAGACGCGCGGGCAGGCGCGTCGGAGGCGACGATGGGAACGAAGAGGAACATGGAGCGCGCGCTCGTGGCGAGCGTGCTGGTCGCGGTCGTCTGTGCCGGGTGCGGAGACGACGACGTCACGGGGCTCGACGGCGGCCCGGTGCCGGACGGCGCTGCGGCGGACGCGCCCTCGGTGATGGACGGTGGATTGGACGGTGGATCCGTGGGGGACTCCGGCGCGGACGCAACGACGCCGGACGGAGGCGCGCCCGGCTGCGTCACGAGCTACCTCGTGGCGACCACCACCTCGCTCGCGTTCGACGCGAACGGCCTCGCGGCGCTCGCGCTCGGCTCGGGCGTGGTCGACGAGGCGGCGATGGGCCCCGGGGACTCCGACGCGGTCGTCGTGTCGTCGGGCTGCCGCGCGTTCCTGCTCGAGCGCGGGAACGGGATCGTTCGCGTACAGGCGACGGGGAGCCCGCTCGACTCGAGCGTCTCGTTCGACGTCGACCCGGCGAGCTCGAAGGGCAACTACGTGTCGAACCCGGTCGCGGTCGTCTCATCTCGAGCACGAAGGCGTACGTCGTGAACTTGAACCGCGACGCCATCACGGTAGTGAACCCGACCCTCGACGGATCGGCCGCGATCACGGGCGAGATCGATCTCTCGCCGTACGCGGTCGCCGCCGACATGGACGGTCGCGTGGACGCGTCGGATGGGATCCTCGTCGGGGATCGCGTGTACGTCGCGCTCGGCCACTACTGGTTCGACTCCGGCTTCGCCGCGCACTACGAGGGCTCCGAGCTCGCCGTCATCGACGCGACGACCGACACGCTCGTCGACGCCGATGCGACCACCGCGGGCATGCAGGGCATCGCGCTCGACCACGACAACCCCTGGCGCGGGATGACCTGGGTCGAAGAGGACGGCCGCATCTGGGTCGGCGCGACCGGCGACCTCTTCGCGATCGACGGCGCGATCGAGGCCGTCGACCCCGTCGCGCTCGCCTCGACGGGGACCATCCTCGACGAGACCTCGCTCGACGCCGAGATCAACGCGTACGCGCGCGTCGCCTCGAACCTCGTCCTCGTCCTCGCCGGCACCACCATCCTCGCCGTCGACCCCGCCGACGTCGGCGCCGCGACCACCGTCGCCGACGAGATCGACGGGATGCTCGTCGTCGGCGACACCCTCTACGCGTGGTCCCGCAGCGGCTCGTCCCCAGGCCTCCACGCGTACGACGCCGCCACCGGCGCCGAGATCACCCGCCGGAGGGCCCCTACCAGCTCGGCACGCTACCGATCTTCACCCTCGCCACGGCGCCCTAGCGCGGCGCGCACGATGCGGCTCGGCGACGCTCAATCCTCGCCGGGCCGCGCACGAAGCGCACGCTCGAGGAGGTCGCTGACGCCGAGGTCCGCACAGCGTGTTGCCAGCGCCATGCGGTCGAGCGCGCCGCCCTGCACCTCGATCACCCCGAGGACATCGGACCACTGACGCTCCGAGATTTCGCCCCCCAGCCGGTACCACCGGAGCTTCTCGGCGACGATGTCCTCGGCGGAGACGACACGGAAGCGGTGACCGTCTTCGGTCCGAACGTCAATCGCGCGAGCGAGCTCCTCCGCAGCCCTCTCGCGGACCACGAAGATGTCTGCCTTCAGCATCGTCCGGAGCTCGATCACGTTGAACGAATCGGATCGTCCGACCGCGTCACGGATCGCCTCGCTCGACGCGTAGAAGTCCTCACCCAACGCCGTCACGAACGGGTCGACGTGACGGGTCTCGATCGCCGCGACGAGATCGACGTCCATCGTCGATCGGGGAAACCCGTGCAACGACGATGCGACGCTCCCGCCCACCGCGTACGGAACACGCAACGCGTCGAAGATGCGTCCCAGCCGGTCCGAGAGCGCGAGCGACTCGGCGAGCGACCACTCCATCAGCCGTCGTCGGGAAGTCGTCCGACGATCGCACGGAGGTCCTCGTCGGAGAGCCACATCCGCGCCAACCGAATCCGCACCTCGGATTCGTCGGCGTCCGGGTAGCGGAGCTTGATCCCGGCGCGCGCCATGAGCTCGACGGACCGGTTCAGCGCAACGACCCGCGCGAGCTTCTCTGCCGGGCTCATCCGCCTCAGCCCCTCGACGAGCACACGCCGCGCGTCCGCGCTCGTATCGCTCTTCACGCGCGCTCGCATGCGGGGAAATGTAGCACGGGAGCGCAGAGAGACTTCTCCGCGGGGGCTCATGCGCCCGCCGCACGCGAAGCAGCGGTGACGCGGTCGAAGCGTTTGAGCACCGCGGTGTGCACGGGGGCCAGTGGGACCTGGATTTTCGCGAGCCGTGCGAGCTCGCGCCGGCGGAAGCTCCTCGGGAGCTCAATCTCGGGCAGCGCGGCGAAGCGTCGTCCTCGACGCGTGGAGAGATAGAGCGTGTCGAGGAGCGCTTTCTCCGGCGACGCGAGTCGAAACGGAAGCGGCGCGTCACGCCACTCGACGCCGTCGCCCATCATGCGCGGGTGCAGATGAAACAGCTCGAAGCGACCACGACGCGTCGCGAGCACACGTGGCATCCCAGTCGTTGCGACCTGCACAGCCTTCGGAATCTGCGAGACCATTCCGTGTAGCTCGAGCGCGCTCAGGAATGAGACGTACCCCACCTCGCCACCGAGCAGGAGCGGGACGCAGCCATACAGGGAGAAGTGTGGATGGTCCGGAACGATCCAGACTCCGCGGGTAAGGCGCTCGACCTGCCGGTGTCGTCCCAGCGTCGCGAGTCGCTTCGAAGCGGATGCGACCGACATCCCATTGGCAACGGCGTACGCCCGCGTCGTGAAGGCCGGGGTCGTGGCGAGCGCGAGCCCCTCAGCCATCGAACAGCTCCATCACGCGGATCCGGATCTCGTCCCACGCGTCACGCGAGCCAAATCGCACGCGTGCGTCGTCCTCGAGGAACTCGACGACCTGACCGAGATATGCCTCGCGGCCGAGCGAGTCGATGACTGCGCGCGCGTCCGAGCGCTCGCGCTTCGAGAGCCTCGCCTCGAAGAGGGAACGCGTCGCTCGCCCGCCGAGCGACAGGATGTAGAGATCGAACACGTCGCGGCACTGCGGCGTCGCGCGTCCGAGGAGCGCGCGCGCCTTCTGAAGGGCCGCGCTCTCGCCGTCATAGTGCGGACACGCGAATCCGAGACGCCCGTAGGGCCGCGCCCGTTCCCCGGGAATGATCTCTGTGAGGACGTCGTAGCCTTCGTCCGGCCTCCTTCGCGAAAACTCGATCTTCGTGGGCAGCTCGATCCCGGCGTTCGTCACGAGCCGCACACGAAAGCGCTGGGTGGTCTGGGTCTGCTTCGCCTTCGATGGGTCATTCGGTCGAATCTCGCGCACACCAAAGGCCTGCATCGCCCGCCCCAGCGCTTTCTCTTCGAGGATGCGAAATCCGTTCTTCTTCAGAGTCGGGACGCTGCCGGCAACGACGTCGAGATCCATGTCCTCCGAATAGCGTGGGCTCGCGAAGAACAAGCGCAGGTTGACGCCGCCCTTGAGCACGTACTGTGAGGGCTTCGAGACCGCGAAGAGGCGCTCGAGGAAGAGCAGATGAAACACCTCGCGAAGCCCCGTCGGGGAGAGGGCGGTCACGGAACCCATTATTAATCTGAAATACCTTGAATGGCAAGCGAACCGAATAATGCGGGTCGATCTCGAAGCTGGGCCGACCCTCCGAGAAAGAAGAGGGCGTCCGCTCGCGCGGACGCCCTCCGGGTTGCTCGTCGCTACGGATCAGGAACCGAGGCCGACGCAGTTGCGACCGTCGCAGTAGTCGCTCGGCCCGCAGTCGAAGTCGGTGGCGCAGTCACCGCCGCCGCTCGACCCTCCGTAGCCGCCACCGCCACCACCGCCGGACGGCGGCGGGGGGGGCGGGGGGGAGGACGGGTACATCGTCGTCGAGCAGTCCGCGTACCGGACGAACGTGTACCAGCGTCCGCCGATCATGGTCTGTGTGGTCTTGGGCGTGCAGGACTGAGGAGGCGGGCACGGTACGAGCCGTCCACAGGCGGGGCGGAACATGTCATAGGCGACCTCGCCCGACGCCTGCGTGTCCGCCGCGCTCGCATAGACGACGAGAGCGAGGTCGTTCGCTTCCTCCGGCTCGACGCCGCTGATCCGCATGTCGCCGGTGACCTCGAGCCCGTTCGCGTGCACGAGCCACGTGGCGAGCCGCTCGTCGGCGCTCCACTGCATCTCTCCGACGACGTCCCCCGTCGCGGCATCGGTGAGCGTGGTCGCGAGATCGAAGCCGACCGTATACCGGGTCGACGCGATCACGCCGTCGCGTTCGAGCGCCGCCGCCACTTCGCCGCCGCTTCCAGCGGCGCACGCGGCGAGGATGCCGATCCACGGTAGCGCGAGCCCGACCATGTACTTGTTCATTCGCTTCTGCATTCACTTCCTCCGTTGCTTCCCCGCCATCATCCTTCGCGCGACGGGGCGGAGCGCGCGGAGCGCGCCGCCCATCGCGAAGCGCCCCGTCGCCGGCGCGCCGCGCGCGGACCGCGAACGGTTGTCGCGCCCGCCGACCAGGCCGGTGGTCGATGTGGCGCGATCGTCGACCGCGCGATCGAGCGCGGCGCGCCGGCTCGGATACGACTCGACGCCGCGCTCTTCTTCGCTCGAAAGGTCCCGAGGATCCGCGCGACCACGCGGCTCACACGCGGACGGTCGTCGTCGTCGTTCCAGGCGGCCACGCACGAAGAGACGGCAAGCGATGTGCCACCCTCCTCTAGCGATTCCGGCCGCTCACGGGCGCCGAGCCCGTGACGGCGTGTCGCGAAAGAGCAAGCGTTGCAGGGCAAAGCTCGCGCTGTGCAAGGCTCGTGCACGTCGAGGAGCCGCCTCGCCTTGCATGGCGTGCCCGTCTCTGATCTACAACGCGCATGAAGCTGCGCCGACCGCAGAGGATCGTGGCTCGGCGGCTGCGAGATGCGGTGATAGTCGGCACATTGTCCGCTGCGGTTGGCGCATGCGGCGGCTCGCCGCCGCTGGACGCGGCGAGCGCGCCGCACCGCGGCGAGCCGACGGCCCTCTCGGCACCCGCGCCCGCGGCTTCGCACGCCGACGGCGCGCGCGCGGACGCGCTGCGTGCACGGATCGCGCCGATCGTGGAGCCGGTGTTGGCTGCGGCGCCCATGAATGGTGTGGGCGTGGTGCTCGTCGAGCCGGCGGGGACCATCGTGGTCGGGTTCGGGCGGCGCGGCGATCATGACGCGCGCGCACCCGATGGAGCGTCGACGTTCGAGATCGGGTCCGTCGCCAAGGTGATGGCGGGCGTGCTGCTCGCCGACGCTGCGCGGCGCGGCGAGGTCGCGCTCGATGCGCCGGTGCGCGCGTATCTGCCGGGCGACATCCCGCTGCCCGCAGTTCGTGGGCGGGAGATGACGCTGCGGGACCTCGCGACGCATCGCTCGGGGCTGCCGTACATGCCGACGAACTTCGTCGAGCTCGACCCGGTGACTCACCGGACGCGCTACGGGCTCGACGAGCTGCGCGCGTTCTTGCGCGACTTCGCGCTGCCGGCGGCGCCCGGCGAGCGCTACGAGTACAGCAATCTCGGGATCGCGCTCGTCGCGCTCGCGCTCGGCGAGCGCACCGGCATGCCGTGGGGGACGTTTCTCGAGCGCCGTCTGTTCGAGCCGCTCGGCATGCACCGGAGCGCGTACGTCGATCACGACAACGCGCGGGCCGACGACGACGCGCTCGATGGGCACGACGACGACGGGCGGCTCATGCCTCCGCGGGTCGACGCGTCTCCGATCGGCCCGTGCTGCGCCGTGCGCTCGACGATGGACGACATGGCCGCGTTCATGCGCGCCGCGCTCGATCCCACGGCGGCGCTCGCGCCGGCGTTCGCGGCCGCCGCGGAGGTCACGGCGCCGGCGCATCCCGGGGAGGGCGACGCCACCTCGCTCGCGTGGCTCGTGCGATCGCGCGAGGCGCTGCTGGTCAAGGACGGGCAGGTCGCCGGGTACCGTACGCTGCTCGCGCTCTTGCCGCGCGAGCGACGCGGGATCTTCGTCGTCGTCAACTCGCAAGAGATCGACATCGAGACGCTCGGCGGCGCGCTCGTCGACGACGTGCTCGCGCCGACAGCGGCGATCGATCGCGCGCCCCACGCCGAGCTCGTCGTAGCGGCGATGCCGGCGGACGCGACGGCGGCGGACGTGTCGTTCGGTGACGCGATCCGTCTCGAGGGATGGGAAGCGCCGGCTAGCGTGCGCCGCGGAGCGACGGCGCACGTCGTGCTCTACTTCCGAGCGCTCACCGCGGGGCTACGCGACTGGCGCGTCTTCGTCCACGGCGACGCGGCGACCGACGGCGTCGAGCGGCTCCATGCCGACCACTTCCCGGGCGCCGACCAGGACAGCACCTGCTTTTGGCAGCCGGGCGAGCTCGTGCGCGACGACGTCGCGATTGCGATTCCGGCGCGCTACGGCGCGCGGTCGTTCGACGTGTGGCTCGGGCTCTATCGGGGCAACGTGCGCATGCACCCCACGAGCGCGCGGGCCGAGACCGAGCACGATCGCGTGCGCGGTCCGACCGTGCGCGTAGCGCGCTGAGCGCGGCCGTCGTCCTCGGCGGTCGGGCCGACGTCCAGATCTGCCCGTCGTCGACCACGTCAACGACGGCCCACATGTCACGAGCCTGCCACGCCGCACGGCGACCGTGTCGGGCGCGGACGTCTAGGACGTCCAGCCGTCGGATCCCGATCCCTGCGACGTGCTCACGTTCGCACTCGACGTCGCGCCTCCCGGCATGACGATCGACCCGGCGAGCGGCCTCATTCAATGGATCCCGAGCGCCGCCGGCACCGAGCCGAAGTACTGCTGTTCGATCTGCCGGCGTAGACTCCATCGGCGATCGTAGTACGTCACTTGCACGGGCCACGTGGCCCGTGCAAGCACCGTACACTCGCGTCCCGTTGGCGCGATCGCATCTCGCGGATGCGCGCATTGCACGCCTCCGACGAGCAGCCGTCGTTCCGTCAGTTCGGCGTTGGCGCCCGCGTCTACGTCGGCATGGACACCACCGACTCTCTCCGATCGCTGAGCGATGACGATCTCGTCGAGCGCTTCGCTTCATTGATCCGCGAAGACCACGAGCACACCGAGCGCCTGCTCCGCCTCCTCGACGAGATCGATCGCCGCGAGATCTGGGCAAAGCGCGGTCACCCATCGATGTTCGATTACTGCGTATCGCGCTTCCACATGTCGGAATCGGTCGCTTCGAAGCGGATAGGCGCGGCGAGGACCGCGCACCGCTTTCCCGTCCTCTTCGAGATGATCGGACGCGGCGAGATCCACCTGAGCGCGATCCACCGTCTCAAAGCCCATCTCACTGACGAGAACCATCGGGCGGTGCTCACCGAAGCCATGTACAAGACGATCAAGCAGACGGAGCTCATCGCGGCTCGGCTCGCGCCGCAGCCCGACGCGCCAGCGCGGCTGCGGGCGCTCCCCCGACGGGGCGCGCCCTGGATCGGGAGCTCCGTCGGCCAGAGCGCCGCCACTACGCTCGCCGGCGCGGAGGGTCGCGCGCGCCCCGCGGACGGGGACGTGCCGCGACCCACCGAGGTCGACGTTGCGCCACGTCCCGCCCGGGCAGCCGCCGGTGGTCCGCTCTTGTCCGGGGCGTGGCTGGGCATCCAACAGAACGAGTGGCCGTTCGCGGGTGCACCGCCCGCGAGCACGGCCCCCGTTACGGCGCCGCGCGCCACCGATCCCGCACCGCTATCTCCCGGTCGGTACAAGCTCACGGTGACGCTCGACGAGGAGGCGTACCAAGCCTTCACCAAGCTCCAGGGCCTGCTCGCCCACCAAGTCCCGAACGGAGATCCGGCGGCGATCGTGACGAAGGCGCTCGACGCGCTGCTGGAGCGGACGATGAAGCGAAAGGCCGCGATCACTGACAGGCCTCGAGCGGCTCGCAAGACACGCGCAGCGCGGTCGGTCAGCGAAGCCGGCAAGGCGACGACGGAGCGAGCCAGCCACGAGACGCCACGCAAGCGCGGTATTCCGGCCGCGATCCGCCGCGCCGTGTGGAAACGAGATGGCGGGAAATGCACTTTCGTCGGCGAAGACGGCCTTTGCTGTGGCGCAACGGCCCGGCTCGAGTACGCACACGACGAGGCCTTCGCGAAGGGCGGTGATCACACCATCGAAAACATCCGCTTGCGCTGCCACGCTCACAACGACCTCGAAGCCGTCGGCGACTACGGCCGCGCCTTCATGGCGAAGAAGCGCGCGAAGGCACGGGTCCGTTCGGCGTGCGATGCCGGGCTGATTTCTCAGGACGTCGGAGAGGTCCCCTGAGCGGGCCGACGACACATGACCGAACGGAGGAGCGACAACACGTCGCACCTGATGGGCTCCACCCCCCCGCGTGCAACTCCGGAGCGTCCCGAGACGATCGGCCCTCGAGTCGTGCGGTGGCGCGCGCACACGTCAGCGCGAGATCGCACGCCGCAACATGAACTCTACCTCCTCGCTCGCGTTCTCGTGGCGCACGACCGTGTGTGGGTGAGCGTTGGTCCACACGCGAAACACCTCGTCCGCGAACCCCTGGCCGACCATCTGGACGCCGCGGAAGTCGAGGACGACCTCGCGGAACTTCTCGAGACCGGCGAGCAACCGCTTGGCTTCGGAGCGCGAGACGAACTCCACGCCGTGCTCGAACAGGCGAACGACGATCCGCGTCCGGACGAATTCGAAGTCGTCGGTGTACGCGGCGAAGAGCGCGCGGAGCGTCTTGTCCGCGCGACGGTCGATCTCGAACTGGAGCAACGTGCCGCGCCGCGTTTCGCTCGGCCCGACGGCGACGTCTTCGCGTACGTTGTCCACGATCCAAGCGCGGCCGTTGCTCTCGAGCCGGAAGCGGTCCGCGATCTTCGAGATGAAGAACAGCCCCTCACCCGTGTGGCGCTCCGGCGCCGTGGTCACGCGGCCCTTCGAGAGCTCGGCGATGGCGTCGAGCTCCGTCGCCAAGCCGAGCTCGGTGCGCACGTGGTCGAACGCGCCGACCCCGTCGTCGCGGACGCGCAGGAGAAGAACGCCGCGCTCGACCTCGGCTTCGACGTCGACCTTCTTGCCGCCCGAGTGATCGATCGCGTTGTTCACGGCCTCCGTCACGACGTAGGCGGCGATCGCCCGAACGCTGGCGGAAAGCTCCTTGGTCAGCGGCGAAGCGTCGAGCGCGGCCCAAACGACGTCCTCTGCGAGGCCCCGACGCGGATAGCTCTTCGCCCACCGCTGCTCCGCCAAGACGTACCGAACGCTGCGCCCCTTCCCCTCGCGACGCACCACGCCGCGGTCGACGAGCTTCTCGAGGTGCCGGTGGACGGCCTGCCGGCTGATGCGTAGACGGCCGGCCACGTCGCGGTTGGTCACGACGCCCCGGCGCTCGATCAGCTTCAGGATGGCGTCGGCCGTGTTGACGATTCTCCGCGGCACGCCATAATCGTAAACCTCATCGCGCCGAAATGACAATTACGTTTCCAATCGCCTCGTGCGAGACCTGGCGGGCGCGTCTCGCCCGATGGTGCCGCCCGTGAGGTCGACGAGCGGCGTGCACAGCGCGAGCTTCTCGCGCGCCGCGGCGAGCTTCGCGACGCGCGCGCTCGCGGCCGGCCCCGCGAAGGCGACCGAGATCTCCGAAGCGGGCGCTCCTACAAGCGTGACGCTCGCGCTCTCGATGGACGCGATCGCGTTCGGTGCGAGCGCGGGCACGGGGCCCGGCGCACGGTCCGGCAGGACGGGGAGCACCTGCGCAGCGGCGCTGGATCCGGCGGCGATCCCCGAGGCGATACAGACGACGGCGAAGAGTGGGCGCATGCACGAATGACCTGCGGAGCGCCCCCGGGTTTCAGCGACGCGGATCTCGTTCTTCCCGCGCGGCCGCCACTTCACGCTACGATGTTGGGCGGACTTCCAAACGACGCGGGAGATCGCCCCGGGTGGCGAAAACCGTTGAAGGTCACCATGACGCTGGCTCATTCTGCCTCGGTCACGATTCTGGCTCTTTGGACGCTGGGTTGTTCCAGCATGGCAGGACCGCTGGATGCGGGCGGGCGAGACGCGGCGAATCGGGATTCGAGCACGGCATCGGACGCACCGACGGAGCGAGACGCCGCACGATTGCCCGACGGCACCGTGGACGCACCCGTGGGCGACGCGAGCGGCGCGGACTCGGGGCCGGGCTCAGATGGCGCGGTGAGCAGCGGGCCGTACGCGAACCGTCCTCCAAGCTACACGACCGTCATCGCCGACTACCCGTTCGACGCAGCCACCTACCCCGCGGGTACGGCGCCCTACTACGACGTGCCGGACTTCGACGGATCCGGATGGGGGATCGTGGGCGGAGTTGGCCTCAGCCGCGTTCTCGATCCGATGGCTCCGGTCTCGCCACCCAACACGATGCAGTGGACCTATCCTCCTGGCGCTGGAGGAACCGGAGTGGGCAGGTTCTACCGCACTCTCGACACCAGCATCAGCGAGATCTACGTCGCGTTCTCCATCTGGCACGACCCGAGCTTCGAGTGGAACACGATCAGCAACAAGCTCTTCTACTGGGAGGACGGGAACATCATCCTCCAATCACGACACAACGATAACTATCTCTCGCTCTACATCGGCGCGTACGACGCGGTCTACGATGCGAACGGATACGTGCCGCAGGAATCCGACTTCGACGGCCGCTGGGTGAACATCGAGTACATCATCGAGCGCGGCGACCCCGGGCGGCTCAGAGTCTGGATGAACGGCAATCTCGTGTCGGATCACGTCGTGCAGGTGCCGGAGATCAGTGGCACGTCCGAGATCAACCTGAACTCGACTTGGGGTGGTGGCGGGACGCGCACGCGCACGTCGTACCGCCGCGTGGATCACCTCTTGGTCGCCACGCCTTGATCCGGCTACGGCACCATCGCGCACGCCGTGCGGTCGGCCGGGCAGACGCAGGTGCACGCCTCGACGCCGGCTTCGTAGCGCTGTCGCTCCCGTTCGCGGACCTCGTTGCCGACGTCGACGCCGCGGCAGATCAAGGGGGCGGTCCATTCGCAGTCGCGCGACGTGCACTCGGATTCGCCGCCGGGCGGGCGCTCGGTGCAGTGGTTCTCGGGGCGCAGCCGTTCGTTCGCGTGGGCTGGCGGCGGCGCATCGTCGGAGCGCTGCTCGGGGCGCGGCGGTTCGTCAGGCGGGGCCGACTGCGGCGCGGTCCCGCCGCACGCTGCGGCGAAGAGGCACGACATGATGGCGGCACGCATGCGCCTCTTTACCACGCGGTGGGCAGCTCGCGCTCACGGACCGAGCCTGAGCGGGTACGAGAAGGTGATCGTCGGCTGCGTGAACGGGGGGATGCGGATGGCCTCGATCGCGCGAGTGATGCAGGCCGCCTCGGGAACGTCGGCGCCGGCGCCGATGAGCTCGACGCTCTCGGGACGACCGGTGCTCGCGAGGCGGACGCGGACGGTCACGCGGCCTGCGCTCGCGCGGCACGCGCGAACGCGGGGCGCCGCCGCTTGCATCGCCGCTTGGATAGCGTTTCGCGAGGGTGTTGCGGGCGTCGGGCCGGGCGCGACCGGAGTCGGGTCGGAGACGTCCTCGGGTGCGAGGGTCGAGATCGGATCTCGGCTCGACGCGTGCCTTTCCACGCGAGGCCTCGGCGGCTCGGGCCGAGGCTCGGGAGCGGGCGTGGTCGGCGGCGTGGGATCGCCGGGCGGCTCGGTATCGGCCGGCGGCTCGGGGTCGGCGGCTCGGATCGGTGGTGCGGGCGACGCTTGCGGGCTCGGCTCCGGCGCGGAAGGGTGACCAGGAGCGACGGCAGGTGCGGGCGCGGCGCTCTCGTGCATCGCGACGACGGGCGGGACATCGCTCGCGCGCTCCTCGGACGCACACGCGGACAGGAGCGCGCATGCGACGACGAGCACGGACGAGGCGAGCGCCATGCGCGGCATCATGGGTTTGGATCGTACACTCTCTGGCCGCACGTGACGGCGACCTCGACCAGCTCGGCGTCCGCCATGGAGTAGACTGTGTGCGTGCTCCGCTCGGCGTCTCTGGCTCTCCTCGCCGTCGTCGGTTGGGCCGCGTGTGAAACGTCGGAGGTGCGTCCGGTCGCGCCGGCGTACCGCGCGCCGATCAGCACCGGGCAGGCCGACGAGGACGGCGACGGGATCATCGGGGCGGACGATCTCTGCCCGGCGGACGCCGAGGATCGCGACGGCTTCGAGGACGCGGACGGTTGTCCGGATCCGGACAACGATCAGGACCGGATCGCCGACACCGCCGACGCGTGCCCGAACGACCCCGAGACGTACAACGGATACGAGGACACCGACGGGTGTCCGGACGAATCGAGGGTCGTCGTCACCGACATCGAGTGCCCGCTCATCCTCGACAAGATCTACTTTCGCCACCGCTCCGCGGCGATCCAGGTCCGGTCGAAGCCGATCATCGACGCGATCGCGGCGACGCTCATCGGCAACCCGCAGCTCGAGCGCCTCGTGATCGTCGGCGCGACGGCGCGAAACGAGCGCGACGGCATGACGCTGTCTCTCGCGCGCGCCGAGGCGGTCCGCGACGAGCTGGTGCGCCGCGGCGTCGCCTTGGAGAGGCTCGACGTGGCCGCCGCGGGCACCCGCCTCGACCTCGGCGGGGGCAACGACCGAAACCGTCGCGTCGAGCTCTACATCACCCGAGCAGAGGGCGAGGCGGTGGACGTGCCGGCGCTCCGACAGATCGCCGGGCCGTAGCTGCGGAAGTCAGTACGCGCACCGGCAGTTGACCGAGTAGAACGGCTGCGGGCCCGCGCCCGAGCTGTCGCACGAGCTCGGCGGCATCGTCGCGCAGGCGATGCCGACGGCGCCCGGCAGAAAGCCGCTGCCGCAGATGACGCTGCTCGCGCCCTCGACGCAGCGGCCGCCGTCGGCGGCGCACAGCGTGTCGCAGCTCTGTCGCGTTCGCGACGATCGCTCACCGGTGCAGACGCGGAGGTCGCATGCGGTTCCCGACGGGCACGCGTGCCCGCAGGCACCGCAGTTCGCGGAGTCGCTGCTCGCGTCGACGCACGTGCCGTCGCACGCGGTTCCGCCTCCCCAGCAACCGGGCGTTCCGTCGATGCAGCTCAGCGACCCGGGGACCGCTCGATTGCACGCACCGCAGTGGGCGTCGTCGCTCCGAAGGTCCACGCACGCGCTGCCACACCGCGTCAGGCCGCCGGAGCACTCCCCGGCGCCGAGCTCACAGCGCGCGCCGGACGGCACGCGCACGCCGCATCCGCCGCAGTTGCTCGGGTCGGTGCTCGTGTCGACGCACGCGCCGCCGCATATGGTGCGGCCTGCTGGACACGCGGGTGTGCCGTCGACGCACGACCCTCCGACCGGCGCCCGGCCGTCGCAGCTGCCGCAGTGATCGGGGTCGTTTGCGAAGTCGACCAAGCACTCTGCACCGCATCCGTTGCAGAGCGTGCAGAGGCCTCCCCAACACTCGAGCCCTTCTTCGCACTGCGCGTCCTCGGAGCACGCGCTGTTCGCCGGGCCGCAGAACAAGAGCTCGCACGCCGGAGGGGCGAGCGCGTCGTTGCAGTGGTGGCCGTCGGGGCAATCGACGTCGGCGACGCAGTTGATGCCGGGCAAGCACTCGAACGGCGGCGCGACCCCGATACGCCCGCCATCGGGGTCCGAGTTCGATCGACCGCGGGGACCGTTGCAGCCCGCGACGACGACGACCAGGACGAGAACGAGGAGCGCGAAGCGGAGCGCCGCGTGTGCGCCGATGCGCGTCGGCCGGCAGGATCGAGGACGGGGCATGATGGCTCTCGCGTCCGGCGCAGGACCGGACGTTCCAGTGGCCCTTTACCGGGCCCCGCGCGGTCTCATTAACCGCGCGCCGCCCGCGCCTCCAAACGCTCGCCCATCGCGACGAGCTCGTCCGCGCGTTCCACGCCCGCGGTCCACCTCCGCGGGATCGCGGCGACGCCGTTGAAGGCGCCCGAGATGGAGCCGGCGATGCAGGCGATGCTGTCGGAGTCGCCGTCGGTGTTGGCGGCCGTGCGCATGGTGCGCTCGAAGTCTGCGGGGCTCCGCCAGAAGCAGTAGAGGGCGCTGACGACGGCTTCTTCGGCGACCCATGCCTCACCGAGACCGCTCTTGCTGAGCGCTTCTTCCGGCGGGCGGTCGACGAGCTCGGGGAGCTGGGCGAGGCGGGCGTCGAGGTCGCGGGCGCGGCCGCCGAGCGCACGGGTGAGCTCCCTGTGCATGGCGCTGGGCGTCGCCTTGTGGAGTGCCATCGCGACGAGGAGCGCGGCGGCGGCAGCGCCTTCGATGGCGGCGGGGTGGCCGTGGGTGAGCAGGCTGCTCGCACGTGCGACCTCGAGGAGCCGGTCGCGGTCGCGAGCGTAGAGCAAGCCGATGGGCGCGACGCGCATCGCGCTGCCGCAGCCTTTGGAGTCGGCGACGCCGGCTTCACGCCACGCCACGCCGGCGGCGAGGCTCGCGCACCCCGTCATGCACGCGTTGCCGGGCGCCCGGTCGTTGTCGTCCGCACGGCTCCACGCGACGAATTCACGCGCGACGGCGCTCATCTGCGCGTCTAGGTCGTCGTCGGGCACGTCGAGCAGGCCGCGCGCGAGGGCGAGCGTCATCTGGGTGTCGTCGGAGTACGTGCCGGCGGGATGAGCCCTGCCCGCGATGAAAGGACGCGCGGGCCAGCGTGGGTCGTGAAGCGCGACGAAGTCGGTGAGGCCGTCCTCGCCGAACGCGTCGAAGATCTCGACGGCGCGTGCGAAACTCGGCGGGAAAGCCGAGCGCGTCTCCGATGGCGAGCCCGAGCATGCAGCCGACGTAGGCGTCACGACGCGAAGGGCGGGGGTCGGCTTGGCGCAGCGCGAGCCGCTCGTCGAGGCGCTCGTCGTGATCGCCGAGCCAGCTCGTTCCGAGCTCGTGCTCGCCGCAGAGGTGACCGATCTCGACGACGCCCGCCTGGTTGCGAAAGCCGACGAGACCGCAGTAGCCGGCGGTGCCGCCGGAGAACTGCGCGCTCATGCCCGAAAAGCCGAAGCGCCTGCAGGAGCCGCAGCACAGAAGCTCGGCGCCGTCGGCGAGGGCGCGGCGCCCGCACTCGACGAGAGCGAGGGACGCGTCGGTCTCGCCGTTTCCGTAGCGCCGGACCGGGCCCGTCCACCGCGAATGGCCCGATGTCACCGAGACCTCGTCGCCCTCGATGGCCAGCGTCGCGTCCGCGAGCGATCCGTCGGTGCGTCGCGCCCTCATCGCCCCATGATGCCTCGCCGACGCCGAAGGGACCTGACGAAGGGACTTGACTCGCCGAGGTCTCGCGCACAGGTTTAGACCAATCGGTCGAACCACCTGGTCTCCCATGCCCTTACCCCGTTTCGAAAAGCTCGATGAGCCCAGAAAGACGAGCATTCTCGCGGCCGCGGCAGAGGTGTTCGGGGAGCGGGGCTTCGAGGCGGCGTCCTACAACCAGATCATCGCGCGGGCCGGGATCAGCAAGGGCGCGATGTACTACTACTTCGCGGACAAGGACGACCTCTACGTCACCGTCCTGCGCACCGCGCTCGCGGTGTGGTTCACCGAAGTCGTCCGGGCGTTCGACGCGACGGACGCCGCCGCGTTCTGGCGCGGCTGCCAGGAGATGTACGCGCGGAGCCTGCGCTTCATGCTGCGCGACCCCAAGAACGCCGCGCTCTGCCTCAGCGTGACGAACGCGCGGGCGCGCGACGAGGGGCACCCGGTCCTGCTCGAGCTCAACGCACGGATGGAAGAGCTCACCGGAACGTTGATCGACCAGGGGCGCGCGCTCGGCGCGGTGCGCGCGGATCTGCCGCGCGACCTCTTGATGCACGCGGCGCTCGCGCTGATCGACGTCGGCGACCGGTGGCTCGCGGAGCGCTGGGCCGAGATGCGCGAAGAAGACGTCGACGCGACCGCCGCGATGATGGTCGGGTTGTTTCGCCGGATCGGCGAACCGGAGGGGAAGCGATGAGCGCGATGAAAGCACCGGGGCCGCCCGGCGTCCTGGGTCTCCGCAACGTGTACCGGTTCTCCCGGAGCCCCCTCCGGTGGCTGCGGGAGCTGCGCGATCACTACGGCGACTTCGCCGAGATGAGGGTCCTCGGCAAGTCGTGGTTCCTGATCAGCAACCCGGCCGACATCGAGACGCTGCTCGTCGAGAACGCTCACATCATGAAGCGCGACGAGTACGTCGAGATCCTGCAGCGCACGCTCGGGCTCGGCCTGCTGACGAGCGACGGCGACCTCTGGAAGAGGCAGCGCAAGCTCATGTCGCAGGCGTTCACGCCGAAGCGGATCCGCACGTACGCCGAGACGATGGTCGCCGTGACCGACCGCGGGATCCCGTGGGGCGACGGCGACGAGATCAACCTGCACCAGGAGATGTCTCGGCTCACGATGGAGGTCGTCGCGGCGGTTCTGTTCGGCGCCAGCATCGGCGCCGAGCAGGTGACGCTCGTTCGCGAGGCGATGGACGTCATCAACGAGTACTACGCGAACAGCCCCGAAGCGATCGTGAAGCTCCCGAGCTGGGTGCCGACTCCGCGCAACGTGCGCGTCACGCGCGCGGTCGAACAGCTCGACGGGTTGATCTACGAGATCATCGCAGAGCGCCGCCGGGACCCCGACGCAGCGACGAAGAACGACCTTCTCGGCACGCTCCTCGCGGCGCTCGACGAGGGCGGCACGGGAATGACGGATCAGCAGCTCCGCGACGAGTCGATCACTCTCTTTCTCGCGGGTCACGAGACGACCGCGCTCGCGCTCGCGCACACGATCTACCTCCTGAGCAAGTACCCGGACGTCGAGCGGCGACTCGTCGCCGAGATCGACCAGGTGCTCGGCGGGAAGCTGCCCACGGCCGAAGACGTGAAGAAGCTCCCGTACACCGAGCGCGTGCTCAAGGAATCGATGCGACTCTACCCGCCGGCGTGGACGACCGGTCGCGAAGCGGCGGAGGACATCGAGCTCCACGGTGTGCGCATCCCGAAGGGCGCGCAGCTGCTGATGAGCGAGTGGGTCGTGCACCGAGACCCACGCTGGTTCCCGAACCCCGAGGCGTTCGATCCGGACCGATGGGAGAAGGATCGCATCGAAGGCCTGCCGCGGTACGCGTACTTCCCGTTCGGCGGCGGCCCGCGCGTCTGCATCGGCAACCACTTCGCGATGATGGAGGCGACGCTTCTGCTCGCGATCATCATGCAGCGTCACCACCTCGAGCTCTTGCCCGGGCAGCGTCTCGAGCTCGCGCCGTCGGTCACCCTTCGCCCGAAGGGGTCGGGCCTTCGGATGCGCGTCCAGCATCGGCGCGAGGCGTCCGACGCCGCGCGCGCGCCTGCGGTGCTAGACGCCGCGCGCGCGTAGCTGGTCGGCGATCGAGAACGCCATTTCGATCGCCTGCGCGTAGTTGAGCCTGGGGTCGCAGGCGGTCGCGTACCGCTTGCTCAGATCGGCTTCGGTCACGCCCGACGCCCCGCCGACGCACTCGGTCACGTCCTCGCCCGTGAGCTCGAAGTGCACACCGCCGAACACGGTGCCGAGCGAAGCGTGGACCGCCATCGTCGCGCGCACCTCACCGAGCACGTCGTCGAAGCGTCGCGTCTTGACACCGGTCTCGGTGACGCGTGTGTTCCCGTGCATCGGGTCGGTCACCCAGAGGACGGCGCGGCCCTCGCGGCCGACGCGCTCGACGAGCGGGGGGAGCGCGTCCGAGACCGTGTCCACCCCCATGCGCGTGACGAGCACGATCTTTCCGGGCTCGTTGCCCGGGCTCAGCACCTCTAGCAGTCGCGCGAGCTCGTTCGGCGCGATCGTCGGGCCGATCTTCACCGCGACGGGGTTCTTGATGCCGCGGAAGAACTCGACGTGCGCGCCGTCGAGCTGGCGTGTCCGCTCGCCGATCCACGGCAGGTGAGCCGTCAGATCGTAGAAGCCGTCGCGGCGCGGCACCTCCCGCGTCTGCGCCGACTCGTAGTGGAGGTTCAGCCCTTCGTGGCTCGTGTAGAACGAGACGCGGCTGAGCTCGTCGATCGATCCCTCGCCGAGCGCTTCCATGAATCGGAGCGCGCCCCCGAGCTCGTCGCGAAGACGACCGTAGGCTTCCCTGAGGCCAGGCGCGAGCGTGGCGTCCTGGAAGAAGGAGAGATCCCAATACTCGGGGTGGTGCAGATCGGCGAAGCCGGCCGCCGTGAGAGACCGGACGAAGTTGAGCGTCAGCGCAGCATGGTGATAGCCCGCGAGGAGTAGCTCCGGATCCGCCGTGCGCGCCTCCTCCGTGAACTCCGCGCGGTTGACCAGGTCGCCGAAGTAGCTCGGCAGCTCGACTTCGCGCCCGTCGTCACCGGCCCGCGTCTCGGTCGGGCTGGAGCGCGGCTTCGCGTACTGCCCCGCGAACCGACCGACGCGAACGACCGGCATGCGCGCACCGAGCATGAGCACGAGCGACATCTGGAGGAGGATCTTGAGCTTGCTGCTGATGATGTCCGACGTGCACTCGGCGAGGGTCTCGGCGCAGTCGCCGCCCTGTAGCAGGAAGCGCTCGCCCCGCTGCGCGCCCGCGAGCAAGCGCTTCAGCTCCTCGACCTCCCACGACGTGACGAGCGGCGGCAGCGAGCGCAGCCGGGCGAGGCTCTCTGCGAGCCTCGCTTCGTCCGGATAGCTCACCCCTTGCGCCAACGGCTTCGCCCGCCACGACGTGGGGAACCAGGGCTCGGGTGGCTTCGCCTCCCGTCGCTCGCGCCGCGCGGTCGCGGGCGGCTTCATTTGCTGGGACCGCTCGTCACGATGGCGACGCGATCCTATCGCCTACTCGCCGTGCCGTCGAACGCGCAGTGGCCCGCGGCGGACATGGTGTCCTCGCTCGTGAACGCGGCCGTGACGCCGCCATAGCCGAACGTCGTCGTGATGGTCCGGCCGGCGACGAGGCCGGCGCACGGGCCCGAGACGGCGAGGCTCGCGCGGCACGACGCGTCGAGGGCCATCCGCACGCACGTACCGATCGAGCACCCGGTGCCGGAGCACGTCTCGCCCGGCGAGAGCACGTCGAGCCCGTCGTCCGCGATCTCGATCGTGTCGAGCGGAGGCGTGCAGCCGGGGGCGTTCGCGGCCCGACCGATCCACGTGACGGAATAGGTGCCGGCGACCGCGCCGCAATCGGGGCCCGCATCGTCGGAGCCCGAGTCCGTCGCGGCGTCGACATGCGCGTCGACGCGACCACCATCGGTCCCTGCGTCCACGCCCGCGTCCGGGACCGTGCCTTCGCCGTCACACGAAGCCACGAGCAACACGACGATCGCGAGGAGAAGCGCGCGGCGCACCATCGCCGCACGATACCTCAGTCCACGATCGCTTGGAGCGCGAGCCGCACGTCGACACGGGCGCGGCCGCGCACGAGCTCGAGGGTCACCTCGTCGCCGACGCCGTGTCGGTCGAGCGCGCGATAGAGGTCGAGATGATCGGCGATCGGCTCACCGTCCATCGCCACGATGACGTCGCCGAGCACGATCGCGCCCGTCGCCGGATCGCGCCGCGTCGGCATGAGCCCGGCGCGCTCCGCCGCCGAGCGCGGCTGCACGCTGAGCACGAGCGCGCCACGCATTCCGGCGCGCTGCGCCAGCGAGCCCTCGTCGACCACGATCCCGAGGCCAGGCCGGCTGACCCGCCCGTGCGCGATGAGCTGCGGGACGATGCTCCGGATGGTGTCGACGGGGACCGCGAAGCCGATCCCGGCCGAGGCGCCGCTCGGGCTGTAGATCGCGGTGTTCATCCCGATGAGCCGCCCGCCGCAGTCGAGGAGCGGACCGCCGGAGTTGCCGGGATTGATCGCGGCGTCGGTCTGGATCACGCCGTGGATCGGCCGGCCGTCCGCGCGACTTGATCTCGCGCCCGAGCGCCGCTGACCACGCCCGTCGACAGCGTCTGGTCGAGCCCGAACGGATTGCCGATGGCGAGCACGTGCTGGCCGACCGGCGAGCTCGCTCGAGCGGCCCACGGGCAGCGGCGTGAGCAGCGGCTCCGGCGCCTCGATGCGGAGGACCGCGATGTCCTTGTCGACCGCGAACCCGACGAGCTCGCGCGGACCACGCGCTGTGGTCGGAGAGCGTGACGCGAGCGGCGTTGCCGCCCTGGATCACGTGGAAGTTGGTGACGACGTGCCCCTCGCGATCCCAGATCAGGCCCGAGCCCGTGCCCCGCGGCAGCGCCATGACGTTGCGACGGAAGGGGTCCTGGCGAACGGTCAGGTTCTCGATGTTCACCACCGAGCTCGCCACGGTCCGAAAGACTTCGATCTGGCGCCGCTCGGCCTCGTCGAGACCTTCCGGGAGCGGCTCGGTGGGGTCGCTCGCGACGGGCGGGTCGGCGGCCGGCTCGACAGGCTCGGCGGGATCGGCCGTCGCACCCGGCCCGACCGCCGCGGGCCCAGGCTCGTCGGGGGCCCTCTCGCCCTGGGCCGTCGCGGGCAGATCGGGCTGCCGCGTGAGCTCCTTCCACCCGAGGAGCCCGACCGCGACCGCGAGCACGGCGACGGCGATCGCGAGGCCGAGCGTGGTCAGTCGGTAGCCGAGGGGAAGTCGCGCTCGCTCACCCATCGGACGGCCAACAACCGAGGCGGATCAACTCATCCAGATCCGGCCCACGGTCGCGGCATAATCCGTGCGGATGGGTCGCAGCGCCCGGCGGGGTACCGGCGGCGGGCAACCGGCGAGCCGCGCGAGGAGCTCCCCCCGGTCGGCGGCGTCGATGCGCGTGAACCGCAGACCTGCGCAGTACCCCTCGTCGTGCTCGCGAAAGCCGAAGACGACCCGGGCGACCTCGGCCTCGGCATCAATCCACGGCCCGCCGCGCGGGGAGCGGAACGAGACCAGGACCTCCTCGCCGAGGTCCGCACGGTCGTCGCAGGCGACGAGGACGCCGCGGGGCGACATGTCGAGGATGCGATCGCCTAGGAGCCGAAAGCCGTCGAGCGCGACGGCCTGACAGCGAGCGTGGACCGCACGCCGAACGGATCGTCGCTTCTTGGGGAGCACGAGGATGGTGGCCATGTAGGGAATGGTAGGTGCGCTCGGGGGAGCGGTCGAAAAATCGGCACGGTGCGGGGCGCCGCCCTACCGTCGATCGAGCGCGAGCGCCCAGCCGTCGAGGCCGGGCTCGTAGGCGCCGAGCGACGCACCGCCGCGGCGATTCCCGTCAAAGTCGAGGTCCGCGGCCGGAAACGAGGCGAGCCCCGCGAGGTCGACCGCGCCCGCGACGGCGGGTGCATCCACCGGACGGAGATCGAGACCCTCGCCAGGGTTACCCGTGGGCGCGCGGAGCACCGTCGGCGCATCCGCGAGCGCGCCTTCGATGTTGCCGCTCGCGTCCCCGCCGCGGATCGGCTGGCCCGCGAAGACGACGTTGGCGAACGCGCGCTGTGTGAAGGCCGCGTCACCGCCGGTGATCGAGATGCCGGTCCCCGACGCGAGGATCGTGTTCAGGAAGGCGTCGATCTGCTTCGGGACGTCGTTGTGCGGCTGGATGGAGATCGCGCCGCCCGACGACGCGACGAATTCACCCAGCTCGCGCCGCGAAACGCGATCACGTTGAAGGCGCTGCTTTCCGGTGAACAGAGGACGCGCTCCGCTCACCTCGATGCCTTCGATCACGATGCAGCGCCCGGGCTCCCCGGAAACGGAGACGGGCAGGCCGCGATCGTACGTACCGGGATGGAGCCGGAGCGTGTCGCCGGGCGCGAGCGCGTCGAGCATCGCGCGATAGTCCGTCGGATCCGCCTCGAGCGTCGCGCCGCCGCCCTCGCAGTCCTCCCACGCAAGAGGCGCAGGCGGAAAGCCGTCGGTCGGACCGGCATCGACGCCCGGGGCGTCGCGCGGCGGGGGCGAGCCGTCCGCGACCCGAGCGTCTCGTATCCCACCGTCGACGCCGCCCGAGTCCGCCGCCGACGCATCGTCGTCGCCGCCGCACGCCGCGGGTCGTCACCAGACAACACGCGACCATCGCCGCGCGCGACACCATCACCGGGTCCAGCGGCTCACGGCGAACGCGATCGCGCCTGCAAGCAGGAGAAACCACAAGATGTTCGAGATCCACGAGCTCTTCCTAGAGGCGGGCTTCTCCGCGCCTGCGGCTCGGCGAAAGCCGCGGACCATGGACTGCATCACGCCGCCACCCGTCCGCGCCGCGGGCGCGCCGCCGCCCTTGCCGCGCTTTTTCTTTCGGCGCTTTTGACGCTGCTTGGCCATCGGGCGAAGAAGAACACGATGCGGCCGTCATATAAAGAGGTGGGACGCGCCGTGTTGCCGCTACTCCCCCTTGACCAGGAAATGCGAGAAGGCGGTCGCGATGGGGCGCGACCGATCCTCTTGCCACGCCTCCGCGCGCACGTTGATCACGCGGCGACCGCGCTTCGTGATCAGCGCGGCGGCGTGAGTGTCGGTCGGCTTGCCGGAGCGCAAGTACTCGATCGTCTGGTTGATCGTCTTCGGCAGGACCATCGAACCGGCCTCGAGGAGGATCTGGAAGATCGCGGTCGACTCGAGCAGCGCGCCGATCGTCCCGCCGTGTAGCGCCGGGAGCGCGGGGTTGCCCACGAGCATGTCGCTGAAGCGGAGCGTCCCGATCAGCTCGCCCGAGGACACGTCGAACGACATCCCCATCCACTTCGCGTACGGGATCGCGTCGACGAGATCGGCGCAGTCGCCGGTCTCGCGAAGCTTCGCGAAGCGCTCCAGCAGATCGCTCACGGCTCGCTCTTCTTCGCGCTCCCGAAGAAGCGCGTGCCGACCATGAACGTCCCCGTCGACGACGCGATCGGGTCGTCCTCGTCGTCGTGATATGCGAGCCCGCGGACAAACGCGATGTTGCGCGTCATCTTCGTGCAGAACGAGCGCGCGTGAACGTGGGCGCGGGGCGTCGCGGGCTTGTAGTAGTCGACGCGGAGATCGAGCGTGGCTATCGGGGTCGGCTCGGGCAGCTTCATGAACACGGCCGCGCCCGCGCACGCGTCGAGGAGCGAAGTGATCACGCCACCGTGGATCACGCCCGTGTCGGGGTTGCCGACGAGGTGCTCCGCCCAGGGGAGCTTGACCGTCGCCTCACCCTCGGCGAGCCCGACGAGCTCGAATCCCGAGCGCGCGGTTGTGCGGAACGAGCCCCTCGAACTGCCGGTTGAGGCGCTCGAGGAGCGCGAGCTTTTCGTCGTCGGCCACGGGGAGCCGGGAGGATAGATCATCGAGGAGGCGGTGCGCACACGAGGATCGCGTCGTCGAGGATGCGCAGGGGGTGTGGCGGCTCGGCCCGACAGAGGTACGGAGCGCGGGCGAGCGCCCGCGGGACGAATCCGCGCGGCGCGAGGGCTCGTTCGAAGAGCAGGCCGATGCCCTCCTCCCATCCTGCTGCTCCGGACGGAAGCCGCTCCTCGGGCTCTCGCACCCGAGGCCCGGTGTGCAGCGCCTGTCGGATGGGAATCGGCACGGCGAGAGCCAGGAGCCCCCGCGGCGCGAGGAGCTCGGGAACGCGGTCGAGGAGCCGGAGCGGAAACGCCGTCCGGTCGAGGACGTTCTGGAGCGCGACCGCGTCGAACCGACGCGCGTCCGGCAATGGCTCGAGCGCGACGTCGAGCTCGTGACAGACGAGCCCGCGCTCGTGGAGCCGGCGCGCCATCGGAGCGGAGAGCTCGGTCGTGATGGTCTCGGCGAAGAGCGGCGCGAGCTCCGAGGTGACGGCGCCGTCTCCCGCGCCGACATCGAGCAGCACGCCGTCCGCTCGAGCCATCCACGGGTGGAGCACGCGACGCCACTGCGCCGTCGAGAGCACGCGCATCTCGAACGCCCCCACCAGAGCGTTCGCGTCGTAGAGCCCGACGAGCCGCGCGGCGGCATCACGCGCGAGCGTCGCTGCGCGCGACTGCGGCGCGTCGATCGCGCGATCGATCCATGCTCGGGTCGAGACGTCGGCGTCGAGCTCGACGAACACCTCGCGGAGCTCGGACGGGAGGCGCCCGAGATCGCAGCCATACGACAGAGGAAACCCCCGGTAACGGCTCGTTCCCGACACCATCTCGCGTAGCTTGCGGGAGCGCCGACCATCTGCGAAGAGGCGACGATGACTCGCTTGCTCGCGCCGCTTCTGGCCTCGTCTCTGGCCTCGTCTCTGGCCTTGTCGCTCGCGTCCTGCGGCTCCACGATGGGCCGGGGCGGCCCGATGCTCAGCGGCTCGAACGACGAAGAGGGCGCGACGCGCGAGACGAACCCGGACCGCGCGCTCGTCGCCCGATTGAACGCTGCGGCGCGCGCGGGCGCCGTGACCGAGCGGATCCACGGCGTCGAGGTGAGCGATCCGTACCGGATGCTCGAGACCGAGTCGCCGGGCACGACCGCCTGGATCGAAGGGCAGACCGAGCGCAGTCGACGGATGCTCGAGGGGTGGATGGACCCGCGGGCGACGGATCGGCTCCAGACGCTCCTCTCCATCGGCGCCGTGATGAGCCCCGCGGTCGCGGGCGAGAACATCTTCTACCAGAAGCGCGAGGGCGACCGGGAGCAGCCGCTCCTGATGGTCGAGGCCCACGGTCGCATGATGGAGGCGCCGCTGATCGACCCGCTGTCGTACGGGGAACGGTCGGCGCTCGATTGGTACGCGCCTTCGCCCCGCGGGACGTACGTCGCGTTCGGCATCAGCGAGAACGGCGACGAGCGCTCGACGCTGCGCGTGGTCGAAGTCGCGACCGGCCGCGTGCTCGACGAGACCATCCCGCGAACGAAGTGGTGCGACATCTCGTGGCTGCACTCGGAGCGGGGGTTCTACTACACGCGCTATCCGAAGCCGGACGAGGATGGTTTCGACGCGGAGAACGAGGACGCGTACTTCCCGCGCGTCTTCTTCCACGCGCTCGGCACGGATCCGAGCGCCGACCCGCTCGTGTTCGGCGCGAGCGCCCGCAGGGACTTTCCGAGCGCGTCGGTCTCCGACGACGACCGGTGGGTCGTCATCAACGTCGGCCGCGGCTGGTCCGAGTGCGACGTGCATCTCTTCGATCGCGGCCGCGCGCCACGCTCGCGCGTCGCAGCACCCGACGACGCGCACCCCGTCGTTCCCGTCGTCGTCGGCCGGCACGACCTCACGGTGGGACACGTGCACGCCGGCAAGCTCTGGCTCTTCACGAACGTCGGCGCGCCACGGTACCGGATCGCCGTCACAGACCTCGACCGCGCCTCCGATGTCGACGCGTGGCGTGACGTCGTGCCCGAGCGTGACGCGCCGATCGAGGGTTGGGCGTTCGCCCGAGACCGCCTGGTGCTCCACTATATCGAAGACGTCCAGTCGCGGATCCGGACGTTTCGGCTCGACGGGACCGCGGCGGGCGACATCAATCTGCCCTCGGCCGGCTCGATCGACGGGCTCGCCGCGTCGCCGGACGAGAGCACCGTCGCGTTCGCGTTCTCGAGCTACGCGCACCCGCCGACGCTCTACGCGTACGACCTCTCGCACGACCGCATGCGCGAGGTGGACGCGGTCGTATCCGACCTCGACTTCTCGCAATTCGTGGTCACGCGGGAGCGCGTCCGATCGCGGGACGGCACCGAGATCCCGGTGACGCTCGTCCAGCCGAGGAACGCTCCGAGGGACGGCCAGCAGCCCGTCATCCTCTACGGGTACGGCGGCTTCAACGTCTCGATCCTCCCGAGCTTCTCGCGCAACGTGCTCTACTGGATCGAGCGCGGAGGGACGTACGCGTTCGCGAACCTCCGCGGCGGTGGCGAGTTCGGCGAACAGTGGCACCGAGCGGGCAACCTCGCGAACAAGGAACGCGTGTTCGAGGACTTCGAGGGCGTCATCCGCTGGCTCGCATCGAGCGGCATCAGCCGTCCGGAGCGCATCGCGATCACGGGCGGCTCGAACGGCGGTCTGCTCATGGGAGCCATGATCACGCGGTGCCCGAGCGCGTTCGCAGCCGCGGCGACCTACGTCGGTCTCTACGACATGCTCCGCTACGACCGCTTTCCGCCCGCCGAGCTCTGGGTGAGCGAGTACGGCACCGCGAACGACCCCGAGCAGTTCCGGTGGTTGCTCGCGTACTCGCCGTACCATCACGTCACGGACGGCACGCACTACCCGGCAGTGCTCGTCGAGACCGCGGACCA
This sequence comes from uncultured delta proteobacterium, assembly GCA_963740495.1. Taxonomy (GTDB): domain Bacteria; phylum Myxococcota_A; class Polyangia; order Polyangiales; family CAVUEK01; genus CAVUEK01. The sequence goes on along the minus strand of CAVUEK010000024.1, from coordinate 16,400 downwards.
CGACTCGCGCGTTCACTGGGGCCACTCGACCAAGTTCGCCGCTCGGCTCGAGGACGCGCAGGCGGGCGACGCCCCCATCCTCTTCTACGTGGAGCGGTCGGTCGGTCACGGCGCGGGAACGCGTCTGAGCGACCTCGTGACGCGCTACGCCCGGCAATACGCCTTCATCGCGCACGCGCTCGGGATGCCCGCGCACTGAGCCCGGTCGGCCCGGACGCCTTGCGGGGCCTCGGCCTCGGGGGTCTACTCCACGGATGCGCGTCGATCCGTTCAACCAGCCGCCGCCCGAGCTCGCGAACCAGCTCGACGACGATCCCTCGCTCCGCGCGTACCTCGCCCGCGTCTTGCCGGAGGAGGTGCGCCGCGAGGTGATGCCGTCGCTCCAGGAGATGGGCGAGCTCGCGGGCGGCGAGCTCCGGCGGATGCAGATCGAGGACAGGGTCTCCGAGCCGCGGCTCACCTCCTTCAGCCCTTGGGGCGAGCGGATCGATCACATCGAGGTGACGCCGGTCTGGAAGCACGCCGAGCGCGTCGCCGCGGAGCGCGGTGTCGTCGCGACCGCGTACGAGCGCGCGCACGGCCGCTTCTCGCGCGTGCACCAGTTCGCGCTCGCGTACCTCTTCAGCCCGTCGACCGACGTCTACTCCTGCCCGCTCGCGATGACCGACGGCGCCGCGCGCACGCTCATCGAGCTCGGCAATCGACGCGCTCGTCGATCGCGCCGTCCCGCGCCTCACGTCGCGCGACCCCGAGACGTTCTGGACCAGCGGCCAGTGGATGACCGAGAGCACCGGCGGCTCCGACGTCGGTCGCTCCGAGACGGTCGCGGTGAAGGACGACGCCGGCACCTGGCGGCTCCACGGCCGCAAGTGGTTCACCTCCGCGGCGACCTCGCAGATGGCGCTGACGCTCGCGCGGCCCGAAGGCAACGGGCCCGGAGGATCGGGCCTCGCGCTCTTCTACGTGGAGACGCGCGACGAGGACGGCCGGCTCCGGCAGCATCCGGATCGAACGGCTCAAGGACAAGCTCGGCACGCGCAAGGTGCCGACGGCAGAGCTCACGCTCGACGGCACGCCGGCGGAGCTCGTCGCCGAGCCGAACGAACGGGGTCCGCAACATCGCGCCGATGCTCAACGTCACGCGCACGTGGAACGCGATCTCGAGCGCCGCCGGCATGCGCGCGCGGGCTCGCGCTCGCCCGCGACTACGCGAAGAAACGGATCGCGTTCGGCACGCCGCTCGCGGAGAAGCCGCTCCACGTCGACACGCTCGCGGGGATCGCGGCCGAGCACGAGGGCGCGCTCCAGCTCGCGTTCTTCGTCGCCGAGCTGCTCGGCCGTCACGAGGCAGGCGAGCTCGACGAGCATCACGCACGGCTGCTCCGACTGCTCACGCCCATCGCGAAGCTCACGACCGCGAAGCAGGCGGTCGCGGCCGCGAGCGAGGTGCTCGAGTGCTTCGGCGGCGCGGGCTACGTCGAGGACACGGGGCTTCCCGTGCTCCTTCGCGACGCGCAGGTGCTCCCGATCTGGGAAGGGACGACGAACGTGCTCTCGCTCGACACGCTGCGCGCGCTCGCGAAGGACCCGGGCGTGCTCGGAGCGCTCCGGGACGAGATCGGTCGCGCCGCCGAAGAGGCTCGCGACGCTGGGCTCGCGGCGGTCGCGCGCTCCGCGGTCCTCGCGGTCGATCACGCGAGCGCGTGGCTCGAGCGGACCGCCGCGTCGAGCCCGGAGCTGCTCGAGGCGGGAGCGCGGCGCTTCGCGCTCACGCTCGGCAGGGGGATCGAGGTGGCGCTCGTCGTTCGGCAGGCAGAGTGGTCGCTCGAGCACGGGGGCGACCGACGTCCGCTCGCGGCCGCGCACCGGCTCGCCGCCGGCGGCATCGACCTCGTGCTCGACGATCCCCCCCCGGACGGCCACCTTCTCGCGGGGCTCTGAAGCTCCTCGCTCGTACCTCCGCGCGTTGGTACTCTCTGTCCCCATTCGAGGTAGCCGATGGCCCGCGATTTCGGAGTGAACCAAGGCCTCGTCGAGGAGCTCTTCCTCGCCTGGTGCGCCAATCCTTCGTCGGTGTCCGACGAGTGGCGCGCGTTCTTCGGCGCCCTTCCACCCGAGGAGCTGCCCGAGCTCACGAGCGCAGGCCACGTGATGGCGCCCCGCGACGGCGACATGGCTGGCGGTGGCGGCAACGGCAACGGCACGGCGTTTTCGGGCAACGGTGGTGGCGTGGCGCCATCGGTATTCCTGCCGCCGACCGCCGAGATCGTTCCTTTCATCGACCGCAGGATGGGGCCGCGGCTCGGATCCGACGCGCGAGGGCGCACGTCGTTCCCACCGTCGAGCGAGATGCTCGCGGCGACCGAGCTCCAGGGCCGCGTGTCGGCGCTCGTCAACGCGTTCCGGGTTCGCGGGCATCTGTTCGCTAGCCTCGATCCGCTCGGTCTCGCGGAGCGTCCTCCCGACGAGCTCATGCTCGCGCGCTACGGCCTCGATCACGTCGAGCCGGACACGATTCTTTTCCACCGGAGACATGGCGGGGCCCCCGACGCTCCCGCTGCACGAGATCATCGCACGGCTCACCCAGACGTACGCGCGGACCATCGGCGCCGAGTTCACGCACATCGAGGACCGGGCCGAGCGACGATGGCTCCAGGAGCGGATGGAGTCGACGCAGAATCGGATCGAATCTCACGGAGGACGAGCAGGTTCGCATCCTCACGAAGCTCACCGACGCCGAGATCTTCGAGCAGTTTCTGCACACCAACTACGTCGGTGCGAAGCGCTTCTCGCTCGAAGGCGCGGAGAGCTTCATCCCGATGCTGGACCTGCTCGTCGAGCGCTCCACGGATCTCGGGGTCCACGAGATCGTCATCGGCATGGCGCACCGCGGCCGCCTCAACGTGCTCGCGAACATCCTCGGCAAGAACCTCCACGAGATCTTCGCGGACTTCGAGGACGGCAACCCGGAGGAGCTGCTCGGGCGAGGCGACGTCAAGTACCACCTGGGCTACTCGACCGACCGCACCGTGTCGTCGGGGCTGAAGGTGCACCTCACGCTCACCTTCAACCCGAGCCATCTCGAGTTCGTCGGGCCGGTCGTCGAAGGCCGCACGCGGGCCAAGCAGGATCGCGCGAACGACGTCGAGCGCTCGACCGTGCTCCCGCTCCTCGTCCACGGAGACGCCGCGTTCGCGGGACAGGGCGTCATCGCCGAGACGCTCAACCTGATGAACCTCGAGGGCTACACGACCGGCGGCACGATCCACGTCGTGATCAACAACCAAGTCGGCTTCACGACGTTGCCCATGGACTCCCGCTCGACGCGCTACTGCACGGACATCACGCGAATGCTCCGCTGCCCGGTCTTCCACGTGAACGGCGAGGATCCGGAGGCGGTCGCGCAGGTCGTCTACCTCGCGAGCGAGTTCCGGCAGCGCTTCAAGAAGGACGTCGTCATCGACCTCTTCTGCTACCGGAAGTACGGGCACAACGAAGGCGACGAGCCGCGCTTCACGCAGCCGCTCATGTACGCGGCGATCGACGCCAAGAAGTCGGTTCGCGAGGTCTACGTCGAGAAGCTCGTCTCCACCGGGAAGATCACCGTCGCGCAGGCCGACGAGATCGCCGAGCGCCGCAAGATCGAGCTCGAGGCGGCGCTCAGGGAGACCAGAGACCACGGCTACCGATCGAGCGTGAGCTCGATGGAGGGTCTCTGGGAGAAGTACGAAGGCGGGTGCGACTCGGATGTCGCCGATGTCTCGACCGCCGTTCCCCGCGAGGAGCTCGAGCGAATGCTCCGCGCCGCGAGCCGCATACCCGAGGGGTTCGCTGCGCACCCGAAGATCGCCAGACTCTTCGAGCAGCGAGTCGACCACGCCCTCGCCAACAAGCCCTTCGATTGGGGCACCGCCGAGATCCTCGCGTACGCGACGCTCCTCGATGCGGGAGCTCGCGTCCGGCTCACCGGTCAGGACTCGCGCCGGGGAACGTTCTCGCACCGCCACGCCGCGATCTACGACGTGACGAACGGGAGCCGCTACGTCCCGCTCGCGAACCTCCGCGCGGGGCAAGGGCGATTCGACGTCTACGACAGCCCGCTCTCCGAGGCCGGCGTTCTCGGATTCGAGCTCGGGTACAGCCTCGACTCACCGGACGCGCTCGTGATCTGGGAAGCGCAGTTCGGCGACTTCGCGAACGTCGCACAGGTCATCTTCGACCAGTTCATCCTGTCGTCGGAGGACAAGTGGCATCGCCTGAGCGGTCTCGTGATGCTGCTTCCGCACGGCTTCGAGGGTCAGGGCCCAGAGCACTCGAGCGCTCGGCTCGAGCGTTTTCTCACCGGATGCGCAGAGGACAACATCCAGGTCGTCAATCTGACGAACGCCGCTCAGATCTTCCATTGCCTGCGACGTCAGGTGCTGCGGACCTGGCGCAAGCCGCTCGTCGTGATGTCGCCGAAGAGCCTGCTCCGGCATCCGAAGGCGCGCACGACGCTCGACGAGCTCGCGAACGGCGAGCTCCAGAGGATCATCCCGGACGCCGTCGTGAAGCCCGAGAAGACGCGACGCGTTCTCCTCTGTAGCGGCAAGGTCTACTACGACCTCGCCGAGGCGCGCGCCGAGCGCGGCATCGACGACATCGCGATCGTGCGTCTCGAGCAGCTCTACCCGATCCGAAAAGACGAGCTCTCGCGCACGCTAGCACCGTACGGGAAGGCCGAGCTCGTCTGGACGCAAGAGGAGCCTTGGAACATGGGTAGCTGGCTCTACGTGAACGGGCGTCTTCCGTCGATGCTCGGCGGCCGCTCGATCCGGTGCGTCGCGCGCGAGGAGAGCGCGAGCCCGGCGACCGGCTCGAAGGCCGCTCACGAGATTCGAGCAGAAACGCCTCGTCGACGCAGCGCTCGCCTGAATCGGAGAGGCGCTCTCGACGAGGCGCAGGCTCGAGTCAGCCCTTGATCTGGACGCGGCGGGGCTCGGGCTTCGCGCGCTTCATCAGGCGTACGCGAAGGACTCCATCTTTGCGCTCGGCGTCGACGTGCTCGGTGTCGACGTTCTCGGGCAGCGAGAAGCTCCGGGTGAACGAGCCGTAGGAGCGCTCGATGCGGTGGTAGCCGTCCCTCTTCTCCTCGTTCTCGAGCTTGCGCTCGCCGGAGAGCGTCAGGACGTCGTTCTCGATGCTGAGGTGGATGTCGTCGGCCCCGAGACCGGGCACCTCCGCAGTGATGCTGATCGACTCCTCGTCCTCGAAGATGTCGACGGCGGGCCGGAAGGCCGGCGTCGCGCGGCCTGGCGAGACGAACCGGCGGTTCATCTCCTCTTGGAAACGGCTCAGCTCGTTGAATGGATCCCAGTTGGTGAGCAGGGTCATGGCGTTCCTCTCCTGTCTCGGGCGCGATGCGCCCGAGCGGTTGGGTTCATGGTCTCGTCGCCTCGGTGTTCCTCGAACGAGGGGGCCGGGGTGGCGACGCCGAAAAGCTATGCATCCTCCTGGCAGAGTCAACGGGAGGAAGCTCACGGGTCCCGAGGCTTGGGCGGGTTGTCCGGCCGACCCGCGGCGCGGATACTCCGGCCGCTGAATGCCCGGGCCGGGTCCCCCGTCCGAGCGTGACCCCCGAAGGAGGAATCGGATGAAGGCCCAGTCGCTCTTCTTGCCTTGTCTTTCCGTGCTCGCCGTCGGCGCGTGCACGATCCAGGTGACGTACAGCCCACTAGGCAGCGACGTCTCGCTCAGCGGGTCGTGGACGATTGACGGCGCCCCGGCCGATGCCACGAGCTGCGAGGCCGCGGGCATCACGACGATCAGCCTCGCGTTCTTCGAGGGCTCGACGCCGCGGACGTACCCCGAGCTCACGTGGAACTGCGCCGACGGCTCGTTCGCCACGGGGCCCGTCTTGGCGCACGGACGCTACTCGGCACAGTGGCAAGCGCAGACCGCGACCGGCCTCGCGAGCAGCGCGGCCTTCCCGATCGACGTCGTCGCGGCCGGCGCGACCCACGTCGAGCTCGGCACGTTCGCGATCACGACGACGCCCGCCGGGTTCGATCCACGCGGGACCGACGCGAGCCTCGCGGCGGACTGGACGCTCAACGGCGCGCCGGCCGACGCAACGCTCTGTGCGGAGGCCGGCATCTCGGAGATGCAGATCGTGTTCGCCGCGCAGGACGACCCCGACTTCGCGGCGGGCATCGAGGTGGCTCGGGCGCCGTGCGCCGACGGCGCGTACGACTCCGGTGGCAACGTGCTCGCGCAGGGTACGTACCTCACGCGGATCAACGCGCTCGACGGGACGGGCGTAGTGCTCGCCAACTACGACGGCGATGGCGTGCTGGTCGTCGACGTCTCTCTGAACACCCACTACATCCTGATGACCGCACCGTTCGAGTACACGCCGCCCGTCCCGACGCTCCAGGTGAACTTCTCGTGGGACACCGACCCGACGACCACGATGGTGGACGCGGACTGCGCGACGGCCGGCGTCACGACCATGAACTACATGCTGACGCCGATGGGCGGCGGGGCGAACTACGACGAAGCGTTCGACATCGCGTGCATGGACTCGACCGAGTGGGTCGACATCCCGCCGGGCGAGTACCTCCTGTTCGTCGAAGGCTTCATCTCGGGCGTCAAGACGTGGGAGTCGATGAACTGCGACATGTACGTGGTCGAGTCCGGCGTCGAGCTCTACAACTGCTTCATGAACAACACGTCCGGCGGCACGTGAGACGCTCGTCGCGGGACTGACGCTGTCCCGCGGCTTGCCCTCGCCACACGGACGCCCCATATCGAGACGGATGTTCCCGCGCCCGCCGCTCACGCCCGTCATCAAGGTGATGATCGTCGGGCTCTTCTCGTCGTTCATCCTGCAGATCGTTCTCGAGCAGGTCTTCGACATCGACGTACTGCTGCTGCTCGGCGTCTTCTCGCAGCTGCCGCCCGACCTCACGTCGCTCTACCGGATACTCACGCATGTCCTGGTCGAAGAGGTCTCGCCGTCGGGGCTGATGTGGTTCCTCATCGGGCTCGTGTTCCTGTGGCTGGCGGGGAGCCCTTTCGAGCTCCGGCTCGGCGCGAGGCAGACCGCCCTCGTGTCGCTCGTCGGCACGGTGGCGGCCGGCGTGGTGACGCTCCTCGCCGGGCTCGTGATCCCCGGCGGAGCGATCGGCATCAACCCGATCATCATCGCGCTCATCGCGGGCTTCGCGATCACGCTTCCACCGAAGGCGCAGCTCCGGTTCTTCGGTGTGCTTCCCCTCACGCCGATGGGTCTCGTGTGGGTGCTGGTCGCCTTTTCGACGCTCTTCGGGGTGGTCGCCCGCAACTACGCGGGGATCCTCGGGGACGTGGCGGCGATCTTCGCGACGCTCGGGTACGTGCGTTGGCTCCTGCGTCCGCGTCGACCCAAGCCCAAGCCGAAGAAGAAGCCTCGCAACGGCGGCGGCCGCCGGTTCCAGGTCATACAGGGCGGCGGAGGTGACGAAGACGACGAGCGGCCGCGGTATCTGAACTGACGGGCTCGGCGACGAATTGACCTCGTCGGGCCGCGCGCCGGGGTTACATTCGAGCTGTCCCAACGCATCGAACCGGGAGCTCCCCAGCCTGACGTCCCCGCGCTACGTGCTCTGCACGTCGCTCCTCTTGATGTGGTCCTGTGGCGGGGCCGCCCCGGCGCTCGCGCCGGGAGCGAGCACCGACCGCGGGCCGCTCAGCCCGGCGCTCCCGCTCTTCACCCCGACCGTCCCCGACGACGTCGTGACGCTTCCGGGCGAGTACGAGCCCGTCGACGAGCTGGTCGTCGCGTGGAGCGAGGACGCGTGGTCGCATCACGCCGCGTTCGTGAAGCTCGTTCGAGAGGCGTCGCTCGAGGTGCGCGTGACCGTGCTCTACACGAGCGACGAGGATCTCGTGCTCATCCCGCACGAGCTCGTTCGGGCGGGCACTCGCATGGAGAACGTCTCCCTCGTGTACGCGCCGCTCGACACGATGTGGGTCCGCGACTACGGCCCGGTCGTCGTCCGCACGCGCGGCGGAGGGCAGCGGGTGATTGACTTTCCGTACGCGCGCTCGAACGACGACAAGGTCCCGGCCCTGCTCGCGGCGCGCACGCACCTCTCGCTCTCCACCGCGCCGCTCGACCTCGAAGGTGGGCACCTGCAGTCCGACGGAACCGGCCGATGCATCGTCAGCTCCGACGTCGTGTACCGAAACCAAGAGCTCGGGCGAACCGAGAGCGACGTGCGCGAGGCGCTCTTTCAGTACCTCGGGTGCCGGCACACCACGATCGTTCCGTACCTCGAGGACGAGGAGACGGGTCACGTCGACATATTCCTCTACATCACGGGCCCGGGGCGCGTGCTCGTCGGGCAGTACAAGCGATGGCAGGACCCGGACAATCACGAGATCCTCGAGCGGACGGCGCGCGACCTCGCGGACGCCGGCTTCGAGGTCACGCGGATCCCGATGCCCGGCAACCGACGGCACGCCGTCTTTCGAACCTACACGAACGCGCTCGTGCTGCCCGACGTCGTGTTCGTCCCGGTCTACGCGAGCGACCGAGCGTTCGAGCACCAGGCGTTGCACGCGTTCCGGCATGCGTTCCCGGGCCGTCGCATCATCTCGCTCGACGCCGAGCGGATCGCCGAGCTCGGGGGCGCGCTCCATTGCGTGACGATGACAATCGCACGCGCTCAGCCGACACCCGAGCCCGCGGTCGCGCCGCTCACCAGTTCATGGCGAGTCGCGTCTGCACCGTCCACAAGACGTCCGAGGCGAGGCCGCCCGGCCCGGTCAGCGCATCACCGGCGACCATGATCCCGCCCTCGGTGTCCCACCAGAAGAGGTCGTTCTCTCCCCACTTCGCGCGGAGCGCGAGGTCGGCCTCGAAGCCCATGAAGCAGTCGCCCTGAAAGATGGTGCAGCCCGAGCCCTCGCGGATCGGGCGCTGGTTCACGTAGACGGTCCCGAGCAGCTCGTGCGCCCAGGCGAGCAGCACGGCGCCGTGTATCTCCCAGCCGTCGATGAGCTCGTAGCGCGCCTGCGGCCAGATGTAGGTCGAGTCCCATACGCCGCCCCTCGACCACAGCGGCTTGAGGTCTTCGCCGAGCGCGATGGCGGTGCGCGCCTGCAGCGCGACCGGGTACATCAACAGACCGACGCGATAGTCGCGGTGCGAGGGCCGCACGGTCAGCTCGGTGTCGGGGATCTGGGAGATCTCCGTCACCCGAGTTGAACCCGAGCTCGACCGTCGCGGACCACGTCTCGGCGCGGTCGATGACGCCGGCGCGGAGCACGCCGGCCCAGATGTTCGCCCCGATACGGTCGCAGAGACCGAAGCCTCCGGGTGGCGCCGTCGCGTCGCACCCGCCCGCGAGCGACACGCCGCGGCTCGAACCCTGGATCGTGAGGCCCTCTCCCTGGACGACGAGCGACGGAAGCTTGGCCCGAGCGCCCAACGAACCTTCTCGAAGACGTCGAAGATCCACACGTCGCTCTCGGTCGACGGCTGCCAGCGATGGATCGCGTAGAGCCCCGTCGTGAGCTCGTCGCTCTCGCGGCGTGGGTTGACGTCCGGATCGTTCCAGAGCAGCGCGAAGATGACCTCGTGGACGCTCTCCTCGCCGTTGAGGAGGAAAGAGAACGGCACCGCGCCGCGGACGGACGGATCGAGGGGATCGCCGAACGGATCGTTCGGATCCGTCAGCGGATCCTCGACGAGACCGTCGTACGCGACGGCGAAGATCAGCGGCGTCGGCCAGAGCGTCACCTTGGGCGAGCGCCTTGTAGACCGTGATCGGACGCGTCGCGAAGAGAAAGCGGTCGAACGTGAATCCGGCTTGCGGGTCGCCCCACTCGCCGAGACCGTCGTCGCCCGACACGAGCAAGCCGAGCCCCCACACCGACGGCATCCGGCCGACGCGCACCTGCCCGAGAGGGATGGAGAGCTCGAGCCACGCGCGCTCGAGGCTCACCGCGTCCGCATCGAGCCCCTCGGCGTTCACGTACGTCGGAATCGCCTGCGAAGATCGGCGTTCGGGCCAGGCGCGAGTTGTCGCCCCAGACGACGTTGTCGAGCGCATCAATCGTAAGGTGGAGCGTCGCGATCGGGTTGTTCTCGTCGGAGCCGTACCGCAGGTACGGTTGGAGGCGCAGCCTCTGCGTGACGAACGCGGCCTCGCCCGACGTGGGCGTGATCCCGTCCGGCGCGATGGACGGCACGTTCCCGATCCAGCTCGCACGCACGCGAAACGTCCCGTTCACCCCCCACGTGAGCGGAATCGACGTATCGGTCTCCGACTCGGCGTCCGGGCCCGAACCGGTGCCGGGGGACGTCGCGGCGACCGCGTCCGACTCCGTGCCGGCGCCCGTGCCCGCGCCCCCGCCCGGCTCCGTCCCCGACCGCTCGCGCTCGGCGTGCGCGTCGCCCCACACCGGCGTCCGCTCCGCGGCTCCCGCATCGTTCGCACCCGCAGCCGCGCCCGCGCCCGCGCCCGCGCCCGCGCTCACCCCGGCTCCCGCGCCCGCGCTCGCACCTTCGCCTGCGCTCACTCCCGCGCCGGCGCCCGCGCCTGTGCCCGCCGCGCCCGCGTCCGGTACGCCTCCGTCCGGCGCCTGCGCCGCCGCACCCGTCGCGCTCAACGTGAGCGCGAGCACGCACATCGCGATCGGTCTCGCAGCCATCGCCTCTCCCCTCGTTCTCGGTCTCGTTCTCGGTCTGGTCGCTACGGCATCGGGCACGTCGGCCCGTCGGATCGCTTCGGACCCACGTTGATGATCGTCACCGTGTCGGCGAACAGGAGCACCTGCTCGCAACCGAGCATCTCGACCGGCCCGTCCTCGGTCTGCCGGCCCCACGCCTCGACGAACACGGGCTGGGAGCTGACGGGGATGTTCGCCGCGGCGAACAGACCGTCGACGTGCGTCCAGGGCTGATCGCCGCTCGGGAACTCGTCGCCGTCGAAGTAGCGGTACTTCGGCTCGGGTCGCGACTCGCCTTGGGGATCTCCGTCCCGTCCGCCTGGAAGATCCGGATCCGGGCCCCGTACACGGGGCTCTCCGCGCAGTCCTGCACCGTTCCGGCGACGACCGCGGTGCCCATCGTGCGAGGAAAGCCGAGCACGATCGGAATGAGGTTGATCGTCGCGGCCGAGACCGTGTTGCCGATCGCGGTCGCGCCGGCGGTCGCGGGAGCCGGCTCGTTGTACTGCACGGAGCCGACGATCGTGCGCGCCGGCGACGGACCGTCGAGCGGGAAGACGTGGTACGCGTACCAGCCGCCCGCGGGCCCGTTGACCGTGATCTGACCGGTCGCGTCCGAGACGAGGTCGGAGCCGGGATCGCACGTGTCGGTCGGCGGGATCGTGTTGTCCGGGTAGAAACTTCACGCACGCGTCCGGGACGGTGTTGTCCTCCTGGAAATCGTGCATCTCGAGGATGTAGTCGATCGGCGCGCCCCAGGTGTAGGCGCGCTCGCGGTCCCGAGGCAGCTCAGGTCGGCCGCGGCGGCGGTCGCCGGATCGATCAGCTGACAGTCGTAGACGGGAGGGGTCGCGCGGACCATGCACGGCGACATCTGGGCAGCGCCCACCTGCGCGGCCGGCTGCGGCCGCGCCTCCTCCATGGACGTGTCGTCGCCGCCGCAGCCGACGAGCGTCAGAGAGCGCTCGAAGTCATCACAAGAGCTCGGATCATCATCGTTCGTCCTCCCGGTGCGCTCTCAGTTCGTCGCCGGCGTCCACTCGAGCAACGCCCTGATCTTCGACTCGATCCGCGGCCACGCGTGCGGGCCGACGGAGTTCGTCTCCTCGTAGTGCGTCCCCTTCGCCTCGTCGATGTACGGGTGGAGCGGGTGCAAGCACGTAGTCGTACTCCGGGACGAAGTAGCCGAGCTAGTCGTTCGCGAGGCCGAAGAGGCAGACCTAGTCGACGCCGTCGCCCATCGCGAGGTCGCGCAGATACGGCGGGGCGGGCGCCATCGACAGGTCCGGCGGGCTTGTCCGCGTCGTGTCCACGATCGGCCTTCGGCGGGCGTGTACGAGCCGTCGTAGCCCGCCGAGGAAGAGCGACGGATCGAGCTCGCCCGGCACGGTCGATCGATTCGCCACCGGCCGATGTCGATGACCGCGATCTCCGTCTTCAGATCGGGCTCGTTCTCGCCCGGCACGAGGGCCATCCGGATCCCAGTTGTACGCCCTGGCGCGTCGGGAAGAGTGCCGGTCGTGATGCGCGATGTGGAACGCGCGGTTCTGACGTCGAGGAAGAAGCGTGTGCGTGCTGAACGCGAGCGCGGCGGTCTCGTCCGTGACCGAGCCCGCCGGTCGGGGCCGAGCGCGTTCAGCACGAAGTACGCGAGCTGCGTGCCGACGGTCGCGCTGAGCTCGAGGGTGAGCGTGTCGCCGAACACCGTCCCATCCCACCCGACCCCGCGCAGGCGCTGGGGGCCCATCGGCTGCCCACCGCCGACTGGAAGAACACCGCGACGCCGCCGACGCCCGGCACCATCTCGCCGTCCGGCCCGACGAGCCCGTTCTCGACCCCGTCCCTGAGCCAGTGGACGATGTCGCCCGAGAGCAGCTGGTTCGAGTCGCCGCCGTACTCGGGGTGGCCGCGGAAGTTGATCATCGTCGCGATCGTCTCGTTCCGTCCGCCGCGCGCACGAAGCGTGCGATGCGGATCTCGTCGTCGATGATCTGCGGGTCGCGGTTGTCGCTCACGTACCGCGTGACGCCGCCCTCCTGATCGCGGAGCATCGTGGTCGCCCATTGCACGTTCGCGGGCTCGAGCGCCGCGACGGCATCCCGGATGGCCTGTGCGGCCTGCGACCTCACGTAGTCCATGTACGCGAGGTTCACGCCCGTCACGTCGGTGCTCACGCCCCAGAGCCCATGGTGTCGGGGCCCTCGTGGGTGTGCGTCGAGGCGACGAGGACGTAGTCGACGTCGAGGTCGGACACCATGTCGCGGATGCGCACGATGTCGTCGTAGAAGAAGCCGACTACGTCGAGGCTCACGAGGACGATCGTCGTCTGGTCGTACTCGGAGGGCGATCGCCCGCGCGGTCAACGGATCCGAGACGCCGCTCGCGGCGCGGGCGTTGCCGTACCCGGCGATCACACGGCGTCGAAGATCCCGTTGCCGTTGTTGTCCGCGAACTCGTCTCCGTCGGCGGGGTCCCACTCGCCGTTCCCGTTCACGTCGACGGTCTGGACGTCGGTCGTCGGACCGATCGTCGGCGTCGTCTCCGCGACCGCGGCCCCGACGAGCAGGACGCCGTCGCCCTCGTCGGCGCAGCCGGCGCTCCCGGGACAATACGAATCGACGGTAAACGGGCCCTCGCCCGCGTCTACGCCGCCGTCGGTCGAGGCGGCTCCATCCCCACACCCCGCGAGCGCGAAGAGCAGCCAGACGCACCAAGCCAAGCCCCGACGCATGGGGGATTCCTATCAGGAATTGGCGTCCCGGGAGAAGGGCCGGAGGGACCGGGCCGCGGCGGCCGTCAAAAACGGAGCGAGCCGCGGACGCGCAGCAGGCCGAGCGGCCCCATGCCGGCGCCGCTCTCGTCGTCGAACGCGTGCCCCGGAAAGAGCACCGCGCCTTCGAGCCCGCCGCGGAGCTCGACCCCCTTCGCGAGGGGCGCTCCGAGAAGAAACGCTCCGTCGAGCTCGAGACCGAGGTCGCGGTCGCGCGGATCGCCGCCGCGGTAGCCGCGCGCGCGGGCGGTGACGCGGTAGCGCCAGGGATCGACGACGTCGGACGTCGCGACGGCCCACACCGCGCCGATCCGGAGCTCGACGCCGTCGGTGGGACGAATGCCGAACGTCGGGAAGACGTACGCTGCGCCTGCGACCGCGCCGTTGGTCGGCTCGCGGGCATTGTCGGCAGGCGGACGAGCGAGCCCGATGCCGAGCCCGACAGCGTCGCCGACCGAGCCGTCTGCCACGCGAGCACCTCCGGGAAGAGCAGGAGACCGACGCGGTGGTCCGGATGCATCGCGGCGCGCGAGCGCTCTCGGTCGTCCGGTACGGCGTCGCCCGACGTCCAGCCCACTTCGACGTCGACGTCGAAGAAATCCGCCGTACGCGCGAGGACACCCGCGACGAGCAATTGGCGAACGGTGCTCGACTCGGACGCGAACGTCCGGGACATCGTGCTCGTGCCTTGGACGTACGCTCCCTCGGCGCTCGCCGAGAGCGCGCCCCCGCTCGGATCTCGAAACCCGACGCGCGCGTACGCGTCGACCGCGACGAGCTCTTCGTGCTCGTCGAACGAGACCGGTCCGAGGTCGTTCGGGCGATCGTCGGTGCGGAGGAGCCCGAGGAGGCCGAGATCGAGATCGTTCGCGCCGTATCGCGCGGCGAGGACGCCGCGCCACGACTCGTCGCCCTGCGCGAGGCTCGCGAGCGGATCGGCGTACACGAGATCGCCCGCGACGAGAAACGAGAGCTGCGAGTCTTCGCCGAATGGCAGGATGTCGACGCCCAGGCGCAAGACCACGTCCCCGAAGCGATAGTCGCCGAACTTGGGCTCGTGAGCTCCGTCGTTGAGCAAGAGGCCGAGGCCCCAGTGCGTCGTGAGGAGCCCACCGGTCACTGGACCTATCGGAGAGCGCCATTCGACGTAGAGCGCGCGCGGATCGAATCCCGCGATCGCGCTCACGTCGTCGCGCGGCTGCGCGGCGGCTCCGACGCCGTGCGTGAATTCGCCGAAGAGCACGCCGTCGAAGACGTCAATCTCACCGACCAGCTCGACGATGTCGACGAGGCCGACCTCACCCGAGAGGCGCAGCCACTGGTGGACGAAGAAGCGCTGTCCGAGGGTCCGCGTCTCGCCTGTCGCGTCGTCGGGGAAAGGTGTGAGCGGGATGTCCGAGAGCGCGGTCGAGCGGAGCCGGTAGTCGCCGATGATGCGTCCACGAATGGTGAACCCGTCGCCGGTGTCTTCTGCGCTCGACGAGGGCGGTCGCTCCTCGCCCGCCGCTTGAGCGCGAGCGCGCGGCCCATTCGCGGCGCCAATCGCCGCTAGCGCCACGAAAACGCCCACCCGAAGCATGAAGGGGGATGGAATCCAGCGCACGCTTCCATGGTTGTAGCGCGGGATGGGACGGCGCCCGTGCTACAAAGCGCCCATGTCGCGCCGTTTCTGGGTTGGCTGCCTCGCGTTGCTCTCCGGATGCGACATGTGCGGCGGCGACCACACGGTCCCGTTCTCTGAAAGCGGGAGCGACAACGGCGCCGGGTCGGGCGCCGGGACGGGCTCCGGGCGCGATACCGACTTCACGCCGCGGACGGGCCAGTCGTTCGACGTGGGCACGCGGAGCGTCGCTGTCGAGGGCGCTCCGGTCGCGGACGCTCGCGGCAGCGACATTCGCGCGGTGCTCCCGTTCGACATCGACTCGGACGGCGACCGCGACGCCCTACTCGTCCTCGTCGGCTCCGACGGCGCGGTATCGGTGGCCCTCGCTAGACGCAACGCGAGCGCGTTCGACGCTCCGACCGAGCTCGGCGAAGCGCTCGAGGCCTCGCCCGGCTGCACCGTCACCGAAGCGGCAATCGAGACCGTGGCCTCCGGATACGGCGTCGCGCGCATCACGCGCTCGTGCGCCGAGGGCGCGGAAGAACAGCGCGCCTTCGCAATCGTGTCTCTCGAGCCCGAGCCGCGGCTCCGCGAACGGATGACGCTCCTTCCAGCTCGAGGTCGCGCGCCGTACGACGTGGCCGTCGCGATTCGCGCGGCCGACCACGACGAGGACGGGCTCGTCGACGTGGTGCTCGACGTGGACGTGACGGTCCCCGACGTTACCGAGCCGGCACACGCGTCGATCGCGTGGCTCGATCGGCCGGGGGGGCTCGCGCGTGACACGGCCGAGCCCGAGGCCTCGCTGTCGGCCCTCGCCGACGCCGCGCGCGACGCGCTCGCGAGCGACGTGGATGGTGCGCTCGCGAGCGCGCGCCGCGCCCTCGCGCTCCACGCGGTGCTGTGCCGCGAGGGGCCCGGCCCGCGCCTGCGCTTCGGGCCGACGGAGGGCCTCCCGTGCCGCGCGTCCGACGGCGCGGGACGCGCAGCCGCCGTCGAAGCGGCAGCGCTCGCTCGGCTCGGCCGGGTCTTTCCGGCGCTCGATGCGTGGAATGCGCTCGGGTCGACGGCGTACCAGGTCCCCGAGCGCGACCGCCGTCAAGCGGAGCGCGCGCTCGGTCAGATGCAGGCGACGAGCAACCTCACGAGGATTCGACGGGCCGGAGGTGTCGATCCGGCCGGGCACTGACGCGCGGCTATCCGCCGTCGCGTTTCTCGACGATGGCCACGTCTTGGTGCGCACCGCGGCACCGTTCGTCTTCGCCCTCGACGGGGGTGCGGTCACGCCGGACGCCGATCCGCACCACGCCTCGACGCTCGTCACCGATC
>CAVUEK010000023.1:0-61858 GCA_963740495.1 uncultured delta proteobacterium | reverse complement strand
AATCGGCCGGCGCGCCATCAGGAGCCGCAGGAACGTGAACCCGTCCATGCGCGGCATCTCTAGGTCGAGCGTCACAGATCGGGCTGAGGCTCGTACCGAGGCGCAGCGCCTCGTCTCCATCGCCCGCCTTCCCGACGACCTGGACGCCCGGCATCGCGCCCAGCAGGTCGATGAGCGTGCGGCGGTTGAACGCCGAGTCGTCGACCACCGAGCACGCGGAGCGTCTTCCATTTCGACGCCTTGCCCTTCGCGCGCGTTCGCCCCGGGGGCCTGCGGTACGCGAGGTCGCCGTGCAGGTGCGACCAGCTCGAACGCGGTCGAGACGTTCAGGAGCGACTCGCTGTGACCGAGGAACAGATAGCCGCCTGGGTAGAGTCGTTCGTAGAAGTATCGATCGACGTGGCGCCGCGACGCGGTGTCGAAGTAGATGAGCACGTTCCGGCAGAATACCGCGTCCACCTTCCCGACGATGGCCGCTCGGTTGCCGTCGAGCAGATTCAGGTGGCCGAACTGACACATCGCCCGCACGTGAGGGCTCACCTGCCGTCCCTCCGGAGTCTCCACGAAGTACGACTCGTAGCGCGGCGGCATCGCGCGAAAGCTCGACGCGCCGTAGACGGCGCGCCGCGCGGTGTGGATGCACACCTCGCGAGATGTCGTTCCCGAAGATACGAACGTCCCATCCCTCGAAGAGGCCCGACTCGGCGACCAGGATGGCGAGCGTGTAGACCTCCTCGCCGGTCGAGCATCCGGCGCTCCAGATGGCGAGCCGGCGCGCCCGCGACGCTGCTCGCTCGCGCAGCTCCGGCAGCACCTCGCGCTCGAACGCCCGCAGCTGGTACTCCTCGCGGAAGAAATACGTCTCGTTCGTGGTCAGGACGTCGACCGCGCGCTCGATCTCGGCGCGCGCCTCGGGGTGATAACGCAGGTACTGGTGGTACTGTGCGAAGTCCTTCAGAGCCCAGGCTCTGGAGCCGTTCGCGCAGCCGTCGCTCGACGACGATAGTCGCGTCCGTCGCCGAACGCGATGCCCGCAGAACTGGTTGACCAGATCGCGAATCAGACGGAACTCCTCCACGCGCAGGGACGGCCCGCGTGTCGAAGAGCAATCGGCACTAGCGCTCCTCGCCCACCGGGCGAGCGCGCGCACGATCGCCGCGCGCACGAGGTCGTCCTTCTCGCGCCGAGCCTCGCCTCGAGCGCCGCCCGCGACTCGTCGCCGCCGACGGCTCCGCAGCAGCATCGCAGCGAGCCAGCGAACGTCCCACGCGGCGTGCGACAGACCGACGGCGAGGCGACGCGGCGGCGCGCACCGCCGGCCTCGCGAAGGCGCTCAGCGCCTGCTTGACGACCTCCTCGTCCCAGTGGCCGAGCGCTTCGACCAGCATGTCGCCGAGAGTCGGATCGTCCAGCGCACAGAGCGCCTGAGCGCAGCCACAGCGACGCCGGGAGCGCCGTCGCGCAGGAGCTCTCGAAGCGTCTCGACCGCGCGGCCCTCGGCCATCGTCGCCGAGCGAGCGCGCGGCGGCGAGCGCTGCACGGCCGGGCTGTCGCGACTAGAGGGCGAGCAGCAGCGCATCGAGCGCCCACGGGCCGCCCGCTCGATCGCGCAGCACACCGAGCGCCTGCCCGCCGCGACCTGCACGTCGACGCTCTCGTCGGCGAGCGCGAGCGCAACGTGCTCGACCGCGACCTCGACCGCCCAGCTCAACGAGCGCGCGAATCGCTGCACGGCGGATCTCCGCCTCGTCGGCCGACAGCGCCGCGTGCAGCTGCTCGACGCGCGCTCACCGAGCACTCGGCCGGCAGAGACGGAGCGAGCGCGGCGCCGCCGGGCGCCGTCGAGCGTCACGCCTCTCGAGCGCGCGCTCGCACCGTTCCAGCGCGCGGCGCGCGAGCACGTCCGAGCGCGCCGCGCCGCGTGCGCCACCGCCTCGGGCGTTCGACCGCGAGCCGGACGAGAAGCGCCTCCGCGTCGGCGGCTCGCTTCCACGAACGTGAATGCTCCGCGCGGCGGAGAGCGCGACGGCCACCTCCGGATTGCCGGCGCGCGCCGAGTCCGCGCGGAGCGCCGCCGCGAGCGCCGGATCGGCGCACCGACCTGACGCCGCGGCCGCGAGATCGGCGGCGAGCTCGAGCGCGAAGGCTCGCCGCGCGCCGACCTCTTGCCGATAACGTCAGCAGCGGGCCGATCGCTCCTCCGCCCCAGTCGCGCAGCTCGCTCGCGACGAGCTCGCGGCAGCTCGTCCTGCGACCGCCAGCTCGACGATGTGCTCGAGGGCCTCCTCGTCGTGAAGCGCAGCAGCGAGAAGCGCGGCGCCGCGGCGCGTGGGCACATCAGCCTTCGGCGAAGAGCGCGCGGAGCGTGCTTCGCGCGCTCTCCCCGAGCCTGCCTACGCCCGCGTGGAGCTTCTCCTGCGCGCTCCGGGCTCTCGGCAGCCAATCGATACAGCGCCGCCGCGGCGCTCCCGACCACGTGTCGCGACGGCTCCTCGAGAGCCTCGAGCAAGCTGGCACCGCGCGCGAGGACCCGGTGTGGCCGAGAGCGCGCAGCGCCACGCGACGGACCAGCCGGTCCGAGAGCAGCCCCGAGAGCTCGTCCCACGACAGCGCGGCGTCGAGCCGCTCGAGCCCGTCGAGCGCCGCGAGCCTGATGTAAGCGTCGGTCGCGCCGAGGCACGCGCGGAGCACCCGCACCGATTCCTCACCGCCGATGCTCGCGAGCGCGTCGACGCCGGCCGCCGCCAGGTTCGTGTCCGCGTCGTGCACGAGGTCGGCGAGCGCGGCGACGACGGCCTCGCCCCGACCTGCGCCGAGCGCGGCGACGAGGAACTTTCGCGCCTTGCTCGGCGCAGCGGTCGAGCGCCGTCGAGGAGCACGTCGGGCGCGACCTGAGGCCCGAGCCCCCCGAGCACCTCGATGGCGGCGTTGCGCAAACCGATGTTGTCGCCTTGGCCCACCGCCGAAGTGAGCGTCGGGCAACAGCGCCAGCGGCTGCGCGAGCGCGGTCGCGACGCGCACGGCCTCCTTGCGCACGCGCCAATCCTCGTCGCCGAGCGCGCGGAGCAAGAGCTCGGCGACCTCGTCGCCGGCGGTCTCGGAGAGCGCCACCACGGCGCGCCGGCGAACTTCGGGCTCCGGCGCTCGAAAGCGCCCGTGCAAGGCGGTCGATCGTCACCTTCTCTCCCCCTCCTCCAACGAGAGTCGGGACAGCGCCGACACGTCGATGGCCTCCGCGGGCGCCGCGACGCGATCGACGTCCAGCACGAACACCAGCCCGCCGTCGTACTTGTACACGGCGGCGATCCCCCGCGCGGCGTCACCCACGCCGAGCTCCGGCACTTGCCGCTGGTCAGCGGGCCCCGCACCGAAGACGTCGGTAACGGCATCCACGACGAGACCGATGGATCGCGCGCCCACTTGAACCACGATCCATTTCGTCCGACGCGACGCTTCGGTCGACGGAAGGCCGAAGCGTCGCCGGAGATCGACCACCGGTACGACGTACCCACGATGATCGGCGACACCTACGACGGCGGGCGGCGCGTGCGGAAGCGCCACCACCGCCAGCGGGTTGATGATCTCCCTCACCCGCAGGATGTCGACCGCGTACCGCACGTCGCCGACGACGAACCCGACGAGGTTCTTGGAGCGGTCCGTGCGATCACGAGCGAGCTCGTCCATGGTCATCTTTCCGAAGAGGGTTGCGGGCTCGAGCAGGATGAGGAGCTCCTCTTGGCCGGAGGGGACCGCGGTCGACGCGGCCCGCCGGCCGGTGGCGCGACCGCCGCTGGTGGGCCGGCCGATGCCACGCACGTAGTCCGCCATGTCCCGCTCCCCACCGCCGCCGCGAGCTCGACCTCCTCGTCACGCAACCTGAAGACCGAGAGGACCTTGTCGACGAGGAGCCCGAGAATCTCCTCGCCGGCGTCGACCAGGAGCACGCGCGTCGACTCCGTCACCGATGTCTGGGGCATCCGCAGTCTGCGGCGCAGATCGATCACCGTCGTGACGCGACCGCGCACGGAGATGATCCCGAGCACGTCGACGCGGAGCGCGCGGCACCTCGGTGACGGGCGGCGGCTTGAGGATCTCGCGAACACGTGGAGCGGAAGCGCGTAGGTCTCCTCCGCGAGCACGAACGCGAGGTACTCGCGCGATCGTCGGCGCGCTCTTCGCCCTCGACTCGCTCGGGCGGCCGAGACGGCGACGATCGTCTTGCGCCGAACGATCCCTTCGGTCATGACATCGCTCCCGCGGTGCGAGCTGCGGCTCGGGCTCGCGGCCAGCGATCCTCCTCGAGCAGCGCTGGCGCGTCGAGCACGAGCGCGACGCGCTGGTCGCCGAGGTCCGTCGCGCCCGCGAACCCGCGCACGTCGCGCAGGCTCTTCCCGAGCGGCTTGATGACGATGTCCTGCTGACCCCGAAGCTCGTCGACGACGAGCCCGAGGCGGCGCGCGCCGAGCGCGGTCACGACGACGAAGCCTCTTCGACGACCCCGCGGCGCTCGGGGGCGAACCCGAAGAGCCTGTCCAGCCGGCAGAGCGGCAACGTCGCGCCACGCAGCGTGATCACCTCGCGCCCTTCGACCGTGCGGATCGCTTCGGGGCGCAGCAGGAGCGCCTCCTGCACGGAAGTCAGCGGGATGGCGAGGACGCGCTCCGCGACACGAACGAGGAGCGCGCTGATGATCGCGAGCGTGATCGGAAGCGTGATGGTGAACTTCGTACCGATCCCCGGCTCGCTCTTGACGTCGACGATGCCGCCGAGCCGCGAGATGTTCGTCTTGACGACGTCCATCCCGACGCCCCGGCCCGACAGATCGGTGATCGCCGACGCGCGTGCGTGAAGCCGGGCGACGAAGATGAGATTGAGGATCTCCTCCGTGGACAGCTCGCGCCTGTGTGCGTCGTCGACCATCCCGCGCCGGACGGCCGCCGCGAGGAGCCTCTCGGGCTCATCCCGGCGCCGTCGTCCTCGACCTCGATGAGCACGTGATTGCCCTTCTGGAACGCGTTGAGCGCCAGAGTGCCCGCTCGCGGGCTTGCCCGCCAACTCGCGCACTTTCGGCTTCTCGATCCCGTGATCGATGGCGTTGCGGATGATGTGCATCAGCGGATCGCGACAGCTCCTCGACGATGAGCTTGTCGACCTCGGTCTCGGCGCCGGTGACGACCAGACGGATCTCCTTCTCGTGCTCGCGCGCGACCTGCCGCACGACGCGCGCGAGCTTGTCGAACACCTGCCCGCAGCGGGACCATGCGCACGTCGAGGATCCCGTCCTGCAGCTCCTCGAGGTGGCGCTCGAACCCGCGGTTGGCGCGGTGCAGCTCGAGCGCGACCTGTCGGAGCGCTGGATCGCCGCGCAGGCGATCGGTGATGCGACCGACGGCGCTTCGCACGATGGCGAGCTCCCCGACCACGTTCATCAGATGGTCGAGCTTGCGGATGTCGACCCGGACGGTGTTCGTGACGGATCGGAGCGTCAGCCCGTCACCCACTTCCTCTCGCGGATCCTCCTCGACGTCCGCGTCCGCGACCATCGGGGCGATGGACGCCGGGCGGATCGACTTCTTGGACGGTGGAATGGTCGGTGGTGACACGCGAACGCTCTCCGCCACTTCGACGTCCGGCACGGGCGGCGGCTTCGGCGCTCGCTGTGCCGGATCCCGGCGAGGTACGGCGGTGAGCTCCGCCCCTTCGCTGCCGAGGACCTCCCCGAGCCGCTCGAGCGTTACCCGGCTCGCGAGAAGAACGTCGAGATCGATCGAGTCAGCGTCGGTCTCTCCCATCGAGGGCAGGTACGTGATGATCTCCGCGACCGGCTTTGCGCGAGCCTTGAGGTCCTCGAGGGCGGTGTCGATGGACGCCAGGGAGAAGCGCACCTGCAATCGGTAGAGCGGCACTCCTTGCTCGACGTTCGTCCTGCAGGCGGTGCTCCTCGTACTCCGTGAGCACCGCGAGGACGCCTGGATCGATGTCGTACGCCTCGAGGGGGTTGCCGGCGGGCTTTCGCCCACCCGCCACGCGATCGATCGCTTGCGCGTACGCGCTCAGGTCGAAATCGACCTTGTCCCCCGACGCCTCGCCCAACAGGCGCTGGAAGTTCTCCACACCTTCGAAGAGGACGTCGAGCACGTCCTGAGAAAGGTCGACTCGCCCGAGCCGTAGATCGTCGAGGAGGTCCTCGAGCGCGTGCGCGACCGCGCCGACCTGGTGATAGCCGAACATGCCGGCGATCCCCTTCAGCGTGTGGACACCGCGGAAGACCTCGTTCACCAGGTCGGGATCGGGGTGACCGTCCTTCTGACCTTGGTCGAGAACCAAGAGGTCGCGCGAGAGTGCCTCGACGATCTCCTGAGCCTCGGCGAGGAATTCGTCGCGGACGTCGTCGCTCTTGTCGTCGCCTCCCGCCACGCTAGATCCTCGCCATCAATCCTCAGGACACTTTCGGCCGGAGCCGCATCACCGCTTCACGCAGCTGTTCGGGAGAGAACGGCTTGCTCAGGTACGCGTTGGCGCCGAGCGAGAGGCCGCGCTCCCGGTCGCGAGCGCTCGCTTCGGTCGAGATGATCAAGAGCGGCGTCTCGCGATGCCTGTCGCTCTTTCGCATGAACGAGACCAGCTCGAGGCCGTTGATGTCGGGCATGTTCACGTCGACGATGACCAGGTCGAAGCCCTCGCGCGGGAGGATCCGCAGAGCTTCGAACCCGCTCGCGGCTTCGGCGACGTACGTCGTGCCATCTTCCTCGAGCGTCGCGCGAACGAAGGCACGCATGGCGCTGGAATCCTCGACGACGAGGACGCGGAGCTGCGGGTTCTGCACGACGCCGGGATGTTACCGGATTTCACCCGGGCTGGCGCGTTCCGAGAACGGCCGCCGCACGGACGATGGCAGGGCCGGACAGCGCTCTTCCGAGGTGTTGGGAGAGCACGCCGTGAAGCGCGGCCCGCGCTTCGGCGACGGACCGCTCGTCCGCATCACCGTCGCTGTCCCGCCAGCCCGCACCGAGCCAACCGGCGACGAGGGCGCGAGCCCGCCCGCTGAGCCGGAGCGGGCCTCCACCGCACGCGCGACACACGATGGCGCCGAGCGCCGGATCGAAGAACGCCGAGCGCCCCGCCGCGGCCCGCTTGCCGCATCGCGCGCAGACGTCCACGCCCGGTGCGAGCCCCGCGAGCGCCAGCGTCCGCGCTTGGAACGCCACGAAGAGCGTCTGGCTGGGCACCGCTTCGGCGTCGAGCTCTTGCAACATGTCGACGCTCGTCTCGAAGATCCGCGCGTCCGGCTCCCGCGGCGGCACCATCTCACGGATCAGCTCGAGCGCCGCGCCCGCCATCGTGACTCGCGAGAGGCTCGACAGGATCCGCTCGAATGGCCGTACGACGCGCGAGCGCGCGATCGTGCCGACCTCCGAGCTGCCGGCGCTGATCTCCGCTTCTAGCAGCGCACACGGCTCTAGTGCCCCGCCGAAACGGCGGCGGCTGCGCCGCGCATTCCGCGCGAGCACGGCGACCTTGCCGAACCGGTCGGTCAGGAGCGTGACGATGCGGTCGGCGTCGCGATAGTCGACGCTGCGCAAGACGAGGGCAGACGTGCGCTCGGTGCGACCAGCCACTCGACGGAAGATAGCTCGATCGGCGTGTCCCGGTGGCGTGGTCGAAGCACGATCGACAGCGCCAGCGTGAACAGGATGAGGAGGATCACGAGGGCGATCGCGATCCCGAAGCGGCGGCCGCGCTCGGGAGGGGTGATGGCGGTGATCGGCGCGGGCGCGATCTCGGGCTCCGGCGCCCTAGCCGAGTCGTAGCGACCGAGAACCTCGTCGGAGGAAACGCCGAGCGCCCGCGCGTAAGACTTGAGGAAACCGCGGGCGAACACCTCTCCGGGCAGCTCCTCGAACCGATCGTCCTCGATGCGACGGAGCATCTTGATCGGGATGCGCGTCGTCTGGGAGAGCTCTTCGAGGGAGATGTGCCGGACCTCGCGCTCCCGGCGCAGATGCCGTCCGATCGACTCCATCGTTCGTTGTTCGGTCACGCGCACCTCATGGAGCCGACAGCAGGCGCTGACACGCGCGCCCATCCTCGGTTCGCTCACCGAGCTCGATGCAGCGCTCGAAATCCGCGACCGCCTCGTCGCGCTTTCCGAGCCGAGCCCTCACCTCACCGCGGAGCTTCCACGCCGACTGATAGACTTCGGAGCAGCGCTCGTCCGCTTCGAGCGCCTGGGTGAGCGCTTCTTCGGCCGCATCGAAGCGCTCCATCGCAAACCACGTCTGCCCGAGGCGGTAGTAGCCGACGCAGAACCGCGGCTGAACGCGCACCGCCTGTTGCAGCGCCTCGACCGCCTGCGGGTAGTCACCCTTCTGGAAATACGCGAGCCCGAGGTTGCCCCACGCATACCAGGGCGCGTGGTTCAGCAGGTCCGAGGCCGACTGGGTCAGCACTCCGATCGCTTCGTCGTAGTGCTCACGCGTGATCAGGGCGACGCCCAGCATGTTCCTCGCCTCGGACAGGCTCGCGGCCATGTCCGGCTGCCCTTCGAGTATCGAGATGCCGTCGCGCAGGTGTCGCTCGGCCGTCACCGCGTCCCCACGCTCGAGGTAGATGTACCCGAGCAGGACGTGGGCGTTTCCGTTGTCTGCGTCGAGCTCGAGGGACTTCTGCAGGTGCTCGAGAGCCCCCGGAAGGTTTCCCTCCTGACGCATCGTGGCAGCCAGCTGGAACTCGGTCATCGAGCGTTCCATCTCTTCCGCGTTGGTACCGCCACAGCCGGCCGTGACGAGGGCAAGGAAGACCCCGATCCACCCTGATCTCGGGGAGCGCACCGATCTACCGGCTCGATACCGGGTCGTCAACCGGAATCGCAAGCCCTCGGAATATTTCAGCTCTGCGGTGACGGCCGCCTCTCCGTCACCGGGCGGACGAAGATCAGGCACTGCGGACCTCTTCCTTCATTCCGAGCAGCTCGTAGAGCTGACGGAGGGTCCCCAGCTCGGGGATGAAGATCTTCTCGTCCACGATGCGCAGGTAGCCGCCGTCGCGGAGCTGTTGGATCACGCGCTTGACCGCGTCGACGTCCAATCCGACGCGGCTCGAGAGCTCGAGCGGGGAGATCTTGAGGACCCATCCGTCCGGCCCGGCCTCGTGGGTGGAGGCCATCCGGACGAGCGTGTTCACGACGCGCGACGGGTGGTCGCGCAGCATGCTGTTCTCGAGCTGCTCTTCGGCGTCGCGCAGCCTCCGGACGAGCTGCTGGACGAGCCGGACCGCCACGTCCGGATTGCCCGCCAGAAGCCGACCGAAGGTCTTCTTGTCGAGCGCGAGGACCGTCACCTCGGTCATCGTGACGGCGGTCGCCGAGCGCGTGGCGCGATCGAGCAGCGCGTCCTCACCGAAGAGATCGCCGGGCTTGAGGATCGTGAGGCTCCGCTCGGTCGCGCGGATGCGCTTCACCAGGCGAACCCGACCCTCCTCCACGATGTGGCAGGCCTTGGCCTCCTCGCCCTCCGCAAAGATGGTCTGGCCGGCGGGGTACACCCGACCGAACCGCTCGATCAGCTTCGCGCGGTCCGAGTCGCCGAGCTCGTGTATCGGCATTGGGGCATCGTCGTACCCAAGAAGCGGGCGAGGAGCAATGGGAGGGGTCGGAGAGGCGGTCACTCCGCGAGGTGGCAGCTCGCAAAGTGGCCAGGGCGGATCTCGCGGAGCACCGGCTCTTTCGTGTCGCACAGACCCTTTTCTGCGATCGGGCAGCGCGGGTGGAACGTGCACCCGGGCGGGGGCTTCGTGGGGCTCGGAACGTCGCCCTCGAGCACGATCCGTTTCGCCTTGGTCTTGGGATCCGGCACGGGGACCGCGCTGAGGAGCGCCTTCGTGTAGGGATGCTTCGCGTCGGAGTAGATCGCGCCCGCCGGCGCGAGCTCGACGATCTTGCCGAGGTACATCACCGCGACGCGGTGGCTCACGTACTCGACGACCGACAGATCGTGCGCGATGAACAGGTACGCGATGCCGCGCTCGTCCTGAAGATCGCGCAGGAGGTTCACGATCTGGGCCTGGATCGAGACATCGAGGGCGCTCACCGGCTCGTCGGCCACGATGAAGCGCGGCTCGACGGCGAGCGCGCGCGCGATGCCGATGCGCTGCCGCTGCCCACCCGAGAACTCGTGCGGATAGCGGCTCATGGTCTCGGGCCGCAGCCCGACCCGCTCGAGGAGCTTGGCGACCTTCGCCTCTTCCTCGGCGCGCGTCGAGACGAGCGAGTGGATGCGCATCGCCTCACCGATCGTGGCGCGGACGGTCATGCGCGGGTTGAGCGAGCTGTACGGATCCTGGAAGACGATCTGCATCCGTCGCCGAACGGGACGGAGCTCGCGCTGGCTCGCGCTCGTGATGTCGCTGCCGTCGAACGTGACGCGCCCTGCGGTGGGCTCGATGAGGCGGAGGACGAGACGCCCGAGCGTGCTCTTGCCGCAGCCCGACTCACCGACGAGCCCGACGGTCTCGCCTGCGGCGACGTCGAGCGTGACGCCGTCTACCGCGCGAACGAGGCCGGCCCCGCGGCCGAAGAAGCCGCCGCCGATCGGAAAGTGCTTCGCGAGCCCTTCCATCTGGACGATCGGTGTGGCGCCTGCGGTCACGCCTCCGCCTCGAGCTTCTTCATCGCGACGAAGCACGCGACGTACCGCCCGCCCGCTCGGACCTCCTCGAGCGGAGGCTCGCTCTCGCGGCAGCCGTCGACGACGTCGGGACAGCGCGCCGCGAATCGACAGCCCTCGGGGAGCTCGCGAAGGTCCGGGACCACGCCTGGGATCGTCGGCAGCCGCTTCTTCTTCGCGTTGTCGCCGTAGCTCGGGACGCTCGCGAGCAGACCGCGCGTGTACGGATGCAAGGGTTGCTCGAAGAGCGCCTCGGCCGCCGCCCGCTCCACCACCTTGCCGGCGTACATGACCACGATCTCTTCGACGAACTCGGCGACCACACCGAGGTCGTGCGTGATGAGGACGATGCTCATTCCGAGCTTCCCCTGCAGACGCCGGAGAAGCTCGAGAATCTGCGCTTGGATCGTCACGTCGAGCGCGGTCGTCGGCTCGTCGGCGATCACGAGCTTTGGCTCGCACGCGAGCGCCATGGCGATCATCACGCGCTGTCGCATGCCGCCGGAGAGCTCGTGTGGGTAGGCGCCGATGCGCTCTTTGGCGGCGGGAATCCCGACGAGCTCGAGCATCTCGATCGCACGCTTCGTCGCGGCCGCTCGGTCCATGTCGCGGTGGATGCGAATCGCCTCGACGATCTGTGTCCCGATGGTGAAGACGGGGTTGAGCGATGTCATCGGCTCTTGGAAGATCATCGAGATCGCCTCGCCGCGAAGGGCGCGCATCTCGCGCTCGGGCAGCGTGAGGAGGTTCTTCCCCTCGAAGAGGATCTCTCCGGCGACGATCTCCCCGGGCGGGCTCTGAACGAGACGCAGGATCGAGAGGGCGGTCACGCTCTTGCCACAGCCGGACTCGCCCACGACTCCGAGCGTGCCTCCCGCCCGCACGTCGAACGACACGCCGTCGACCGCGCGCACGGTGCCCTCGTCCGTGTGGAACGCGGTGACGAGGTCGCGCACCGACAACAGAGGCTGGTCGCTCACGCGCGGACTCTACCTCAAGTGTCCGACGCCACAACCAGCCCAGCGCGACGTCCCGCAACGTCCAGAGGGTCTGCTAGGATGCGCGCCGTGCTGCGACTCGCGCTCCTCACCGCAACGGCGGCGATCGCTCTTCTCTCCACCGGCTGCCCCGGCGTGGCATGCCCCGCGCGGCCGCACACCGATCCGGGTCGCGCTCTGCTCGCGCACAGGTCGATGCGTCGGCCGGCGCACGTCCTGCGCGCCGAAGCGAGCGTCGAACAATGGGGCCGAGACGGGCGCATCCGCGGCACGGTGATGATGTTCGTCGAGCGGCCCGCGAGCGTCCGCTTCGACGCGATGACCCAGTTCGGTCCGGCGGTGATCCTGACGAGCGACGGCGAGGCCTTCGCGCTCACCGATCTCCGGGAGAACAAGTACATGGACGGGCCGACGTGCCCGGCCAACATCGCGCGGCTCCTCGGCATCCCGATGTCCGGCGCCGACGTCACGCTGTTCCTGCTCGGCGACAGTCCCCGCCTGGACACGGACGATCGGTCGATCGAGTGCGTGGGCGGCGGACGCTACCTCGTCACGCTGCGCGGCGACGACGGCCGGCGTCAGGAGCTCGAGCTCGCGGTGCGCGAGTGGGACGTGGAGCGAAACGCAGCGCCCGACGAGCAGCGACTGCGTCTGGTCCGCTCCGAGCTCTTCGACGCGGGTGGGACGACGATCTGGCGCGCGACGTTCGACGACTACCGCGTCGTGCCCGACCCGGAGAGCGACGAAGGCTACGGCGTCGCGATGCCGTTCCGAATCCGCTTCGAGCATCCCACCGAGCACGCCGACACGACCGTCCGCTTCGAACAGATCGACATCAACATCGACGTCCCCCCGGGCGCGTTCCGCCAGACCCCTCGCCCCGGCATCCCGCCCGAGCACGTGACCTGCGACTGATCGCTCTGTCGATCGCGTCAGCCGCGGCAGCGGACGAGCAGGATCGCGGCGGCGAGCAGCGCGAGCGTGATGCCGAGAAAGACCATCAGAGTCTTGACCTCGGACAGCGCGCCTCGCGCTCGCGCGCGTCGAACGGCGCGCTCGCCGAAGGTGCGCCGGACCTCGCGCATCGCTTCGTCGCGCTCGTCCTCGTCCATCGGGTCGTGGCCGGCGAGGTAATGGAGGTGGTGCTCTACCTCGTGCTCGATGGTCTCTCGGATTCTCGTGCTCGACGTCGTACGGCTCGTCCTCGTACATGCGCTCGAAGGTTCGGTGATAGAGCTGTATGAGGAAGGCCATGCCGCCGTGCTCGACCGTGTCTGGGTCGCCGAGCGGCTGGTAGCTTCCGAGCAACGGCTCCAAAGAGCCGTCGACGGGCGGCGTCTCGTACGAGACCTCGAGCTCGATGTTCTTCACACCCATCTCCCGGTACACCTCGGCGCCGATGCGAAGCACCAGCTCGGCGAACGCCGCCTCGTCGGGGAACGGATCGTGGGCACCACCGCCCTCGGGAGCGCGATCCTCACCGCCGCCGTAGAGCGCCCGCAACGCGGTCGTATCGACATCGAGCTCGCGGTCGAGCGGCGCCTCCACGTCGTGCACTGCCCCGCACGCGGAGCAGACCACGGGGAACGAAGCGCGCGGGGAGTAGTTGAGCAGAGCGAAGAGCGTGGCCACGTAGGCCCACGCGGCGTCCGGTGCGCGGTCGAGCGCGCGGGCGATGCGCTCCGGCCGAGTCTCTTTTCCGAGCGCGCGGATGCCGAGCGCCCGAACGATGCGCGCATCGATCGCGACGCCGCCGGGACGCCGGAGCGCGCGCCAGAGGGGAAACGCGTCGCGGACGCGCACCGGTCGCATCTCGATCGTGCTCGCCCGCGCGCGACCGAGGTCCAAAGGTGGCACCAATGGAAGCGACGCGGCGCCGAGCACGGGGTCCGGCTCGACGTCGAGGTACCACCGGTCGAGATCGGCGATCGGCGCCTCCGGAGGGCCGGGCGGGAGCGGCGCATCGCAGTTGCGGCAGGTCGGCTCGTCGTCGGCGACGTGGTCGATCGCGATGACCCCCACGCGGAACGCGGCGTCGCGGAGCGCGTGATAATCCGGGAGCGACAGCTCCACGAGCTCGTCCCACGAAAGCGCTCGCAAAGGGGCATCGAGACGCTCGACGACGAGCGCGCCTTCCTCGAGCGCCACGAGCATCCGGCCGGCGAACAGAAGGCTCCCATGGACCTCGTCGGTGGCGATCGGTGAGCGGTCGGGAGCGCGGCGGGCGCGAACGCGGAGGCCCGAAGGCAGAGACAGCTCGATCGCATCGATCGTCGTCACGCGGCCTCACGGTCCCGCGAAGGGTGCTCGCATGGTGGCCGGCGGAGCGCCGTGTTGCCAACGTCGCGCGGTTTTGCGAAAAGAAGCGCGGTGTCCGAGCAGACCAAGCGCGTCCTCGCCATCGTCTCGGTCGTCGTCGGCCTGCTCGGGATCGGCTGCGCGGTGTGTTTCGCGGCGTGCGGCGCCGTCGTGGGGATCGGCGGCTTGGTCTGCGGCATCCTCGCCATCCGTTCCGAATCGAAGGTGCTCGCCATCGTCGGCGTCGTCGTGAACACGTTCGCGCTCCTGGCCGCATGCGGGAACATGGGCTGGATGGCATACAGGATGAAGAACGGCGAGGATCCGTTCCAACAGTTCAGACAGCACGCCACCGACGCCGGCGTGCCCGACGCACCAAACGACCCCGACGCCTACTGAAGCCGCTCGGACCGAGTGGGTCGATCGTCACCTCACGATTCCATCGACGACCTCGAGCGCGAGCTCGTAGCGGCCGAACGGCGGCATGATGTACGCGCCCTGCACGCGGTCCTTCACCGCGTCGAGCATCTCGCGCGCGATCGACAGGCCCTCGGCTCGTCCCGTCGCACCGCCGCCCGCCTTCCGCATGCGGTCCCGGATGGCCTCGGGGATCTGCATGCCCGGCACCTCGTTGTGGAGGAACTCCGCGTTGCGGTAGCTCGCGAGCGGCAAGAGACCCGACGAGCACCGGCACGCTCAGCGGCCCTCACGTCGTGGAGGAACCGGTCGAGCACGACCGGATCGTAGACGGGCTGCGTCATGACCATCTCGGCGCCCGCCTCGATCTTCGCATGTAGGCGCGCGATCTCGCGCGCGTAGTCGCGCGCCGCGGGCTCGGCGCCCGTCGCGCAGAGGAACGACGTCGCGCGCGCCGAGCGGCTTGCCGCCGGGATCGAATCCGTGGTTGAGCCCGCGCACGAGCCGCAAGAGGCCGACCGAGTCGAGTGTCGTAGACGGCGGTCGCGTCGGGGAAGTCGCCCATCTTCGGCGGGTCGCCGGTGATGACGACGAGGTTCCTCACGCCGAGCTCGTGCGCCGCCGAGCAGGTGCGCGACGAGCCCGAGGATGTTGCGGTCGCGCGTCGTCACGTGCATGAGCGCGGGCATGCCGAGCTCGTGCTGGATGCGCAGGCAGAGCGCGAGGTTGCCCATCCGCGCGCTCGCGCGCGGCCCGTCCGCGACGTTGACGACGTCGACGCCGCCGTCGCGGAGCAGCTCGGCGCCGCGGAGCGCCTTCTCGAGCGAGAGCCCGGGCGGCGGGTTGACCTCGACCGACACGACGAACTGCCGACCGAGCTTGGCTGCCGAGCTCGCCCTTGTCCGCCGTGGGCACGACGCGTGATCCCGGGAGCGACCGGAGGCACGCTCGAGCGGCTCCGCGTCGCGCATCCCTCCGCCGCGCGTCGTGCGGCGCCGACGCCACCGACCATGCGCGCCGCGGCCGCGATGCGGCGACATGTGCTCGGGCGTCGTCCCGCAGCAACCGCCGACACCGTGCACGCCGGCCTTGAACAGGCGGCGCGCGTAGACGCTGGAAGTACTCGGGCGTCGCCATGTACGCGAAGCGCCCCTCGACGCGCCGCGGCAGACCGGCGTTCGGCTGCGCGACGACCGGCACGCCCGCATCGAGCATGCCGCGTCGACCATCTCGTACACGCCCGCCGGCCCGTCGGCGCAGTTGACGCCGATCGCGTCCGCGCCCCAGTCGACGAGCATGCGCGCCATCTTCTCGGGGCCCGTGCCGTCGCGCCATCGTGCCGAAGGCGTCGAACGAGACAGCTCGCCACGATCGGGCACCGCGTTGCGACGAGCCGGCGCGCGCGCCCTCGAGCGCGAGGCGGAGCTCCTCGGGCTGGCGGAACGTCTCGAGCATGATCGCGTCGATGCCTGCCTCGGAGAGCGCGGCGGCCTGCTCGCGGAACGCGGCGCGGATCTGCGTCGTGCTCCTCGACCTCGACGGTCTTCAGAATGAGACCGGTCGGGCCGATCGACCGACGACGTACGCGCGTCGCGCGCCGCCGCGCGCGCGAGCTCGACCGCTGCGCGGTTGATCGCCGCGACCTCTGCCGCGAGCCCGTGCGGCGCGAGCCGATACGGTTCGCGCCGAACGTGTTCGTCTCGATGACGTCCGCGCCGGCGGCGACGTAGCCTTCGTGGACCTCGCGCACCGTATCCGGGCGCGGTCGAGGACCGCCGCGTCGAGGCTTCGCGTGTAGAGCAAGCCTCGCTCGTACAGCGCGGTTCCCATCGCGCCGTCGAACACCAACGCGCCGGCTCGCAGCGCCTCGAGAAACGGGGCTCGCTCGCCCATCCGGCCCGATGTACCGCAATCGCAGGCGATGTCGAGTTCGGGCCCTCGAATGGGCAAATCGCCCGCCCGAGACCGCGACCGGTGGCCTAATCGTCCATCGCGCCCATCGCGATCCAGAGTCGGATCTTCGCGATGGCCGCCGGCGAGGCGATCATCCGGTCGCCGCAGACCGGCGAGCCGTCGGCCACCACCCCCTCGAGCTTCTGGACGAGCAGCGACGCGTCGGGGTCGCCGGCGACGACCCGCGTAGCGCCCGTCTCGCTACACGGGGTGGAGTTGTGATCGCCCATGGCGCGGACGCCGACGAGGGCCGCATACGCGATGTCGGCCGTGGAGAGATCGAGCTGGCTCTGGTGGAGACGCGTCGGGTCTCGGTTGGAGTGACACAGCACGCACCCAGGCTCGATCACGAAGTCGTAGATCTGCGACCAGACCGGATCGATGTTGATCCCCATCCCCTGCACCACGCAGTAGTCCCCGACATCTCCCTCGGAGCACTCCGCCCCCGCGGTCCGCCCCGCGATCGGCATGCCCATGTCGTCCAGGTACGCGGCAGACCGCTCCACCATCGGCGCACCGCACGCCAACCACCCGCGTACGCGCTCCACGCCCTCGGCCGATTCGACCTCGAGGAGCGGAGTCCCGGCGAGGTCGGCGTACCCCGAGTTGCCCCGCGCCTCGAGCCCGATGCCCCCCGGCGGCATGCGGCCTGTCTGTAGGGCGTCGAAGATGTCGAATCGCGTCTCCCAGATGAGCTGCCGCGCCGCTTGAACGTGCGCCAACGCGTCCTCGTCCGGCATGCGCGGGTCCGCGGTCTGCGAGCCGACGACGTCGTAGTCGAGGCTGACGGGTGCACCGCGCCTACGCGACCCCGTGTTCTGCGCGGTGTGACAGGGGGTGCAGCTCTCCTGCACGAGCGCCTGTCCGACGTACGCGGGATAGCCGTCGCGCGTGAACACGAGCTCGGTGGCCTCGCGCTCGTTGCAGAGGCCGAGGTGTGGCTTGTCGCACGCGGCCAGCGCACCGAGCGAGAGGACGATGACGAGGAAGTGGGCGGGGGTTCGCATGCCGGCAGACCGCAACACGATGCCCGCCGGCGCTGTCGCGGGTCAAGCCCATGCCGCCGCGGATGCGCCGCGCTCGGCGCATCCGGCGCTGCGTGCTAGCGTGCCGGCGATGGCGGACACCGTGTGGGGCGAGCCCGGCCTCGGCGTGCGCTTCGGGCTGAGACCGCCGGCCGAGGAGGTCGAGGCCGGCGGAACGATCCTGCTCGAGCTCCTGTGCGAGAACCGGAGCGCGGCGCCCGTGTTCGTCTACGGGCTGGCGAAGGATTACCCGCGGGCGCTCCGCGTCTCGCCTCCCAAGGAACATCGCCCGTTCATCCGTCTCTCGTTCGCCGACTCGAACGTTCTGCACCCGCCCGACGCCTTCACACGCCTCCTGCCCGGCGCGACGATCGCGGCCGGCCTGGATCTCAGCTTCGCGTTCGACCGGCGCGGCGCGGGCCGCTGGCCGATCGCGTTCGCGTACGAGCCCGTGAGGGCCGCCGGGGGCCTCGTCCCGTTCGCGCCGCCCGGCGGTAGCCTCGCGACCGGAGTGGCGGAGCTCGTCGTCACGACCTCGCGGTCCCTGCGCGACGCCGGGATCGACGAGGAGATGGAGCACACGCTCGACGACGCGTTGCTGGCCGGCAGCTCCGACCTGGTCGAGCGGGTACGCGGGCTCGGCCCGGGCGGCGTGGCCTTCCTCGCGCGACGCATCGCACGGATCCTCGCGAGCGGCGGCGAGGCGCTCGTCGGTTGGCGCGCGCTCGACGCGCTCTCGATGCTCGGAAAGGACGCGGCCGAGAGAGCGCAGGCGGCCGCGGCGGAGCTCCCGCACGCGGCGCCGGCCCTCGAGTACGCCGCCGACTGGGCGCGACATCGCGCCAACGTGCCGCCCGACCCGGAGCACCTACCGTTCGTGACTCAGCTCGAACGGCTGATCGAGGATCCGACGAGCCGCGGCAACTTCGTCGTGAGCTGGACCGCGTACGATTCGCCGATCCACGGTGCGCGAAGGCTCGAAGTGTTCGGAGACGGGACCGCGGTCGCGACGCGAAGACCTCCCGGCGGCGGCTCGGTGCCCACGACGCGACGGACCCGTCTCGACGACTCGCGCCTCACTGCGCTGTTGTCGTCGCTCCGCTACGCCGCCGTCTGGCTCCTGCGTCCACTGCGCGAACGAGGAATGCCCGACGAGCCGCGCCCCGCCCTCGAAGTGCAGCTCGCCCTCGGCGAGCCCTTCGCCCGCCGCGTCGCGATGTGGAACGGCGAATGGCGCGAAGGCCCCGCCCGCCAGCTGTCGGACCTCCTCGACAGGTTGAGCTGATCGGTTAGGGCGCGCCCGGTCTCCCGCGCGTGACTCCGTTGCGAGGCTGACGACGACCCGCGAGCGGAGCGAGCCCCGCCGCCGAAGGCGGCGAGGGGGGGCAAAGCCCCCCGAACCCAACCCGCGAGCGGAGCGAGCCCGCCGCCGAAGGCGGCGAGGGGGGCGCACGAAGCGTCGTCGCCGAAGGCGACGACGCTGAGGCGAGCGAGCACCGCGCGAAGCGCGGCGCGAGCGACGGGGGGCAAAGCCCCCCGAACCGACGCGGGCGCAAAGCCCCCCGAACCCAACCCGCGAGCGGAGCGAGCCCGCCGCCGAAGGCGGCGAGGGGGGCGCACGAAGCGTCGTCGCCGAAGGCGACGACGCTGAGGCGAGCGAGCACCGCGCGAAGCGCGGCGCGAGCGACGGGGGGCAAAGCCCCCCGTACCGACGGGGGGCAAAGCCCCCCGTACCCAACCCGCGGGCCAAAGCCCCCCGAACCTAAGCCGCGGGTCGGAAGTCGGCGAGCTCGCCTCGGAGCTTCTTGCAGATGCGCTCCTCGAGCTGGCGCACACGCTCCTTGCTCACGCCCATCTCGTTTCCGAGCTGCTCTAGCGTGACGGGCTCGTCCGAGAGGAGACGCGCGGCGACGATGCGCCGCTCCCGGTCCGAGAGCTTTCCGAGCGCGACGCCGAGGCGCGCTCTCACGCCGCGCGCTTCGTCGAGACGCCCCGCCTCTTCTTCCGGCGACGGGAACGAGGCGCGGATCCGATCGATGGGAGGAGTGC
Source organism: uncultured delta proteobacterium (assembly GCA_963740495.1). GTDB lineage: Bacteria > Myxococcota_A > Polyangia > Polyangiales > CAVUEK01 > CAVUEK01. Next base: position 42,454 of record CAVUEK010000023.1, on the reverse strand, counting down.
GGTCGGGCGGCGCCTGGTCGAGCGACACGTCGCCGCTCGCGAGCAGCGGCCAGAGCTTCCGTGCGCGCCCGAGCGGCATGCCGCTCGTCGCGGCGAGCTCCTCGGCCGATTCGACACCTGTGCGCCGGAACACGCGCATCGCCCGCCGTTCGGTGCGCGTCGTGCCCAGACGGACGATCCGGTAGGAGCGGACCACGTAGTCCCGGATCTCTGCGCGGATCCAGTAGACGGCGTACGTGATCAGCCGGCACTCGCGATCGGGCTCGAACTTCGCCGCGGCCCGGAGCAGTCCGAGGTTGCCTTGTTGGATCAGATCCTCGAAGGGAACCCCCCACCGCCGATACTCGCGCGCGACCCGGATGACGAAGGGCAGGCTCGCTTCGACGAGGCGGCGGCCGGCCTCGTCGTCGCCGTGTCGCCAGGCGAGCGCGAGCGCCCGCTCGGTCTCCGCATCGAGCGGCTCGACATGATGAAGCGAGCTTCGGTAGCGATCGAGAGAGGTCCGGCCCGTCGCCATGTCCCACCTCGTTGAGGTTCGTTCGGCCCCCAGGTGTCGATTCGCGGTCGTTGCAGCCCGCGTGCCGCACTGCGTCGTGTGGAATCCCACGCGAATCCCCCGCCATCCCGCCGCGGTCCTTTTCGCGTCTGCAACCCCGCCGCGGCATCTTGCCGCAGCTCGGCGCGGCTACACGTCGACGACCAGGCCCTCGTACGCGGCTACCGCGTTCGGGAAGAGCTCGCGCGTTCGGGCTTCCTTCGCACGAACGGTCGCGTCGTCTTGATCCGGGTCGTGATGGAAGAGGAGCAGTCGGTCGACGCCGGCCTCGCGCGCCGTGCGGACCGCCCCTTCGAGCGTCGAGTGCCCCCAGCCCACCTTGCGCGGGCCGCCGGACGTCCCCTCGTACTCCTCGGGCGTGTACTGGCAGTCGTGCACGAGAACGTCGGCGCCGCGCGCGAGCTCGACGAGCGCCGCGTCCGCCTCGGTTCCGCGCTCGGTGTCTGTCATGTAGACGAACACGCGACCGTCGTGCTCGACGCGATAGGCGAGCACGCCGCCCGGGTGATGACCCGCCGCCGTCCGAACGACCACGCCTTCGTCGATCGTGAGCCCCCCACCCGGCTCGAGATCGTGGAACACGAGCTTGCTCGGGAGCTGGTCGAGCTTCACGGGAAAGTTCGGGCTCGCCATCTGCCCCGCCATCGCGTTCTCGACGGTTCCGGTCACGGTGCTCGGCCCGTACATGTGGATCGTGTTGCCAGGGACGAACGCTGGACGGAAGAACGGAAACCCCTGGATGTGATCCCAGTGAACGTGGCTGAAGAAGAGGTGCACCGTGACCGGCATCTCCTCGAGAAGCGTCTGGCCGAGCGGCCGAAGCCCGGTGCCGCCGTCGAACACGAGGCGCGTGCTCCCGCAGCGGACCTCGACGCACGACGTGTTGCCGCCGAAATGTGCGGTCTCGGGGCCGGGCGCAGGAATGCTTCCGCGTACTCCCCAGAACCTCACACGGAACATGGCGGCCGCGACCCGTCCCTTCCCCGCGCTGCGCGCGCGACGAGCGAGGATAGGCCGTCGCCCGAAAGTGGGTCAACATGGCGCGCGATGCCCGCTCCGGTCGTCGAGCGCCCGAGCCCTTCTGCCGATCGACCGCGCGTCACGTGGATCGCGGTCGTCGGCGTGACGTGCTTCGTCGTCGGCTGGCTCGCGGTGCGCGCGACGCTGGAGGTCGACCGCGAGACCGGCGAGGCCGAAGGGCCCGCGGCCGAGATCGACACCGGTGACCACCGAGAAGAGCGCGTCGAGAGCCACGCCGTCGAGGCACGCGCCGCGCCGACCGAGACACCGGCGAGCTCCGACGACACGGGCGCGCCGCCCCCCGCGCGCGAGCCGGTCGCGGAGCTCCCAGAGCCCCCGCCCCCGTCCTCCGACGACGACGTCGAAGCGACGCCGAGCGCTCCGGGCAGCGGCACCCCAGTCGCGGGGTCGTCAGCGCGCGAGCGCGCGGTGCGCCCGGGACGGATCGCCTACTTGCGGTGCGACGGCGCGCCGCGCGCGCGTGGACCGTACCCGTGCCCGCGCGACCTGGATCTCGAGGCGGCCGCCTGGACGATCATCGACACGCTCCCCGCGTGCGTCGAGGCGCCTCGCGGAGCAGGCGAGTCGGACGTCCGGATCACGTTCCGGTCGGACGCGGCGACCGAGGTGAGCGTGCGCGACCCGCACGAGGTCGGCGCGCTCCCCGAGCGAGCGCTCCTGTCCTGCCTCGCCCCACAGCTCGCGGCGCTCCACACCAGCATCCGCTCCGACTTTCTCGTCGTGTCCTTCCGCTTCGCTCTCGTCGAGCGCTGAGCCCGGATTCCCCGCGAGGGCGTGATCACGGGAACAGGTCGGCGGTGACGGGCTCGGCGCGGGGCGTGTGACAGCGCCGGCACCGCGCCTCGTACGCGTCCGCAGCGCCGACCACCATCTGCTCGGTCGCGGGAGCGAGGCGCTGCGAGCGACCGGCCGGCGCGCCGCAACGCATGCAAATCGCGAGCGTCTTCGTCACCTGCTCCGCCACGCCAGCAGGCGGGCATCGGTCGAAACGGAGCGCCCGTGTAGTCTTGGTCGAGCCCCGCGAGGATCACGCGCATTCGCGCTGGACGCGAGCCGCTCGACGAGCGGCACGATCCCCTCGTCGAAGAACTGCACCTCGTCGATCACCGACCACGCGTGTCGCCGCGACTAGCCGCGCGATTTCGTCGGACTGTCCGCGACGAACCGCGTCGATGGCGTGCAGCCGAGTGGCTCACGATCTGCCCTGGGCGTAGCGGTCGTCGAGGCTTCGGCTTGAAGTCCTGCAGCGGCTGGCGCGCGATCTGCGCGCGGCGAAGCCGGCGAATCAGCTCCTCGCTTTTTCCGCTGAACATCGGGCCCGCAGACACCTCGATCCACCCGACCTCCCTGTGGATCACCTGCATACGGCCGCCCTTTACGCGCGATCTCGGGGCTTTCAAGGCTCGGTTCGCGACATGGACGCGCAAAATGGCCACGGAAGCGCGCAGTTTCGCGTTGCCCCTTTTGCGGCTCCGTTTTGCTGTGCTAGCCTGGGTCAACGTGGAGGTCGTTCTGCGGAAGGTGGGACGCAAGCCCGGCCGCGCTGTCGCAGGCCGCCTTCTCCGCGCTCCACGCAAGGGCTCCGTGGTCGTGATCGAGTTCCCCGACGGATTGCACGAGTACGTCACGACGCCGGTCAAGCGCATCCTGCGGCTCGCCGGCCGCGACATCTATTACCTCCAGACCGCGAACAGCCGTTACCGCCTGGAGGTCCGCTCGGGCGACGCGATGATGGTGGGCGAAGCTCCGTCGCGAAGTAGCGCGGCGAGCGCGCCCGCATCAGCACGCGAGCTCGAGCTCCCGAGCCGCTCGACGAGCTCGTGAGCAGCGCGCTCACTCGCTCGATCTCCGCCGCTCCGCGGCCGCCGCTCTCCTCGTCGACGTAGAGCGCTCGGTTGATCTCCATCTGCATGGCGTGCAGCCCTCGCGCGGCGGCCGTAGTGCCCCGTCGAGTCCAGCCGCCTCGATACGGGTCGTCGTGGCGCACGGGCAGGCCCGCGTCGCGAAAATGCGCGTCCACGAGATCGATCACGCGCGCGTCGGCAGTCGTGCGCCCGCGCGTGCCCGGAACGACGTCCGCCCGACGAGCGCCGGGTCGGTGTGACCGATGCGGCCGACCGACGGCATCGAGTGGGCCGCCAGGAGGACGGCGAAACCGACGCTCGCGACGCCGCCCGAGCTCGGCGCGAGCGCTCGATGGTAGGGCCGGTGGAACTCATCGAGCCGCGCTTGAGCGCGACGAACGGGAGCGGCGAGACAACGCGGGCGCTCCCGCCGTCGTCATTCGCCATACGACCCCTCGCGGCTGGAGCGGTCGGGGGGATGGATGGTCGGTCACCGTCTCCGCGTCGACGTCGTCGGCCGCGCGGTTGAGATCGACGACGTAGCGGGAGATGCGCGCCGCGATCACCGTCGCGCCGCGTGCCTCTACACCCGTGTAGAGCTTGTCGACGTAGATGTCCGCATCGCGCTCGATCGCGTCGGCGTCCGCCGCGAGGAGCCCGCGCGCCGAGTCGGGGATGGCGAGGCCCGCGTGCGGGATCTCCACGAGCACCGGCGTCTCGCCGCGCTCGGGCAAGACGACGTCGAACGAGGACATTCCGGGCGGTGTAGCACGCCCGCCCCACTTGGTCCGCTTGCCGCGCGCGAACGGGCCGTTACGCAGCCTCGATGAGCCCGCAGGAGACGCCGAGGTAGAGGGCGCGGTAGACCTCCTCGCGATCGAGCCCGCCCGCCTCGGACTCGAGCGTCACGATGTTGCGCAGCGTCGCGTCGCCGGGCACGTCGAGGAGGCGGTGCCAGTGGTCCGGAGGACGGAAGGCGTCGAGGGGGACCTTCGGGGCGGAGGCCCGGACGAGGACTCGGTCGTTCAACGGCTCGAGCGCAGCGACGAGCTCCTCCAGGTGCGCCTCGAGTGATCCGTCGCGCATGAGCTCGTGCGTGTCGTGGCCGAGTGGGAACGTCTCCTCCTCCGACAGCTGGTTCGGAACGAATGCCCACTGGCCGGTGCGCCACCGGTACGCCTCGAGGTACTTCGCGCGGACCTGAGCGCTGATCGCGCGAAAGAGCTGAACGGGCCGGAGCACCCCGAGGCCCACCAGCGCATCGCCGAGCCGCCCGCCGTACCTCGGCAGCAGCGCGAGCGCCATCTCTACCTCCATCCGCATGCAGATCCCCGCAGCGACCAGGTACTCGCCGAGAAGCTCGTTCTTGTCCGTCGACGCGATGAACTCGGGGTGGCCGTGGACGAAGTAGATTCTTCTTTCGTCGCGCCTGATCCCAGAGGTGAAGGACGCCGGTCTCGTGGTCCTTGGCGATCCCGTACACGAGCGGCAAGAGCCGCGCGAACGCGGAGATCGCCGCGGCGCGTGGCCTCGGTGACTTCTTCGACGCGCCACGAGAGCGCGGGGGACGTCACGAAGCGCCGGAGCTCGCTGAAGGCCACCGCAGCGGAGAACTCCCCGCCTTCCTTCGAGACGAGCGTCCGCGAATCGATGAGACCGGTCGTCACGAGCTGAACCAGGCGCGGATAGCTGAGCGCGTCGCTCACGCTGCCGTCGGCCCTTCGGACCCGATAGATCGACGGAGAGGTCATCCCGACCTGCGCCACGACGGCCTCGGCCTCCGTCGACAGACCGGTCGTGTCGAGGAGGTTCGTCGGACGCGCTCCCGGCTCGCGGGCCTTCCCGTCGCCTCCACCGCTGCCACCGACCAGGTCGAGCTGGAGCAGGAGCTTCGCGAGCTTGTCGGGACCGCGGACAATCCCGCGGCGGCGGATGACCTCTCCGAGCGCGTCCGCCCAGGCGGGCGAGCTCGGGCGGCGCGTGGGGTCCGCGGTGAGACCGAGCTGCAGGAGCTTCATCACGTCCTGCGGCAACCTGCGGGCGCTCCCCTGAATCGCGGACAGGTCGGTGTCGCGGATGCGGAGGAGGATGTCGAGATCGTTGCCGTGGCCGAAGAGCGGCTGTCCGATCAACATCTCCGCGAGCACGGTCGCGAGCGTGAACACGTCGCTTCGTCCGTCGAGGTCGCGACCCGTCACCTGCTCCGGCGACATGTACCCGAGCTTTCCGCGGACGTGACCATCGTCCGTGCGGCTGGCGCGTCCGTCGACGCGCGCGATCCCGAAGTCGCTGAGCTTCACGTGTCCGGTGTGCGTCAAGAGGATGTTCGCCGGGCTCACGTCGCGGTGGACGATGCCGAGCGGCCGGCCCTCCTCGTCCCTCGCACGATGTGCGTACGCGAGCGCGTGCGCCGTCTGAGAGGCGATGTGGAGCGCGAGGTCGAGCGGGACCGCCTCCTCACGAACGGCCACGGCGCGCAGCAGGCGGTTCACGTTGGAGCCGTCGACGAGCTCCATGGCGAGGAACAGCTCGCCGCCGAGCTCTCCGAAGTCGAACACCTGGACGACGTTCGGGTGCTCGAGCCGCGCCGCGAGTCGCGCCTCTCCGATGAACATCGTGACGAAATCGGGATCGCGGGCGTACTGCGGAAGGATTCTCTTCAGCGCCACACGCTTGAAGAAGCCGTGCGGCCCGACGCGCTTTGCGACGAACACCTCGGCCATCCCGCCGGTCGCGAGACGCCGCTCGATGACGTACGGGCCTAGGGGAGCTTTGGACAACGAGCTCCTACGATCGGGGATGTGACGAGCCCCGAGAAGTAGAATAACGCACGACCGACCCAGGCGAAACGCCCCCTCGGGAAACTTCTTGTGGGACCGGAAGCACAATCCCTTTCGATCGGGCGGAGGGGGTGTGTATGATGTCTACGTTTTCCTCGGGAACCCGTAGAAACTCGGCAGTTTCGGAGGGCACGGATGGCGACTCAGGCGGCTACTTCGCAACGTCGGCGCGATGCGTACCTCGGGAAGGTCATCGCGGGTCGCTATCGACTCGAGGCGCGTCTCGGCGAAGGCGGGATGGGCGTCGTGTATCGCGCGCGCCACGTGCTCATCGATCGCGTCGTCGCGCTGAAGCTCATCCGTCCCGATCTTCGAGGCGAGACGCACCTGCGCGCGTGGATGCTGCGCGAAGCGCGCGCCGCGAACCGCGTCGACCACGCGCACATCGTCGACATCCACGACGTCGGCGAGACCGAGGAGGGCGAGCTCTACCTGGTGATGGAGTACCTCGTCGGGCACGCCGCTCTCGAGCGAGATCGCGAAGGGCCGATGCCGCTTGCCTCGCGCGGTCGACATCCTCGAGCAGATGTCGCGCCGCGCTCGCGCGCGCGCACGACCTCGGCGTCGTCCACCGCGACCTCAAGAGCGACAACATCCTGCTCACCGTGCGCGGCGGCCGACACGACTTCGTGAAGATCCTCGACTTCGGGCTCGCGCACCTCGCGCGCGATCCGCGGCTCGCGCCGAAGGGCGCGGTGTTCGGCACGCCCGAGTACATGTCGCCCGAGCAGGCGCGCGGCGAAGACGCGATCGCGTCGAGCGATCTCTACGCGCTCGGGATCCTCTTCTTCGAGATGCTCGACGGGTCAGCTCCCGTTCCGCTCGAGCGACCGCGAGACGCTGCTCGAGATGCAGCGCACGGCGCCGCCGCCGCAAGCCGCGATCGCTCCGCAAGGACCTTCCGGAAGCGGCCGAGGGGATCATCGTGCGGCTGCTCGAGAAGGAGGCGTCGCAAGCGCTTCCGGGACGCCCACCATCTGCAAGAGGAGCTCAAGGCGCTGCAGCGCTCGATGCCGTCGACGCGCGTGGGAGATGCGCCGCCGGCGCCGAGCGCCCCGGTCGCGCCCCCCCCGCCGCCGCCCGCACCGTCGCCCGGCGTGGTCGAGTGGGCGCAAGCGCGCGGCGAACTTCGTCCGCGCATGGTGGCGCGCGCGTATCCGAACGGCCGCGCGCCCGCCGGAGGTCCAGGAGGCGGCCGACAAGATGTGGGATCTCGCGGCGCGCGCGTCGCGCCTCGAAGGCGAGGTCGCGAGCCACACGACGCAAGCTCGAGGCGATCGAGCGCCGCGGTCGTGCGCTGCGCGCCGAGATCGGCCGCAAGGTCGAAGAGCTCGCGCACGAGGAGTCGCGCGTTTCCCGCGAAGCATCGGCCGAGCGCGAGCGGGCGCGGCGCGTCGCGGCCGCCGTGGCGACGAGCGAGCAGATGAAGCGGGACGCCGACCAGCGGGCCGAGCAAGCGGCGCGGAGCGGCGTGGACATCGCGGCCGCGCGCAAGGCCTTCGAGGACGCCGGCGGCGCCAACGCCCGCGTGCAGACGCTCGGCGAAGTGCTCCACGAGTACGAGTCACGCGCGCAATCGCGCGAGAAGCACGCGACGGATCTGCGTCGCCAGATCGACGGAGCTCCGCGCACAGCTGGCGCGCTACGGCGACGCGCTGGAGAACGACCTCACCGCGGGCCGCGACCGGATCGCGACGCGCGTCCGCGAGGCGCTCAGCTACGAAAAGGCATTCAGCGAGGCCTCGTCCACGCTCATCACGCACTTGCGCGGCCGCCCCGAGTGCCGAGAGCTCCTCGAGGAGGTCGCGAGCGAGATGAACAAAGAGCAAGACCACCAGCCGAGCCAGGGCCCCAAGCCCGAACGCGACAGCTGGATCGTCCGAAGCTGAGAGGCCGCCACCCCGAACCGCACGTGCGAGCCGAGGCGCCCTCTCGCCAGCCCACGCGTCACGAAGCCGCACTCGCGAGCGAGCCACGCGCCCTCTCGCCAGCCCACGGTCTGCGAGGCTGAACCGAGCCGCCCCCCTCCCACCACGACATCTGACGCGTTGGTAGCCGAGGTCGGGGTCGAACCGACACGCCCTTTCGGGCACCGGATTTTGAGTCCGGCGCGTCTGCCATTCCGCCACTCGGCCGGGTGGGAGCGCGGAGGCTAATGTCTCGCGAGTGTTCGTGCCAGGCCCGAGGCGGCAGGAATGGCCGGTCCCGTGCGGGGGTTTCGGGTGGGGGGGGCCGGTTGCCGCCCTCGGGGGCCCGGTCTAGTCTCCGCGGTCCACACGGAGAACCGGATGAAGCGAGCAGCGATCCTCGGCCTCGGCCACTACCTGCCGAGCAAGGTCGTGACCAACGACGACCTCGCGAAGATGTTCACGACGAGTGACGAGTGGATCCGGCAGCGCACCGGGATCGAACAGCGGCGGTTCGTCGAAGAGAACGGGATCGGAGCGAGCGATCTCGCGGTGCCCGCCGTGAAGAACGCGTGCAAGGCCGCGGGCATCGAGGTCAGCGACGTCGACGCGATCGTGTTCGCGACGCTCTCACCGGATTACACGTTCCCCGGGAGCGGTTGCCTCCTCGGCGACAAGCTCGGGCTGAACGGCATCCCGGCGCTCGACATCCGGACGCAGTGCACGGGGTTCCTCTACGGCCTGCAAGTCGCGGACGCCTGGGCGCGCTGCGGCGTCTATCGGCGCATCGCGGTCGTCGGTGCGGAGGTCCACTCGACGGGCCTCGACTTCTCGGATCGAGGTCGCGACGTCGCGGTGCTCTTCGGCGACGGCGCGGCGTGCGCCATCGTCGGCGCGACCGAGCACGAGGACCGCGGCATCCTCGACCTCGAGGTACACGCCGACGGCGCCGGAGCGAAGCTCCTCTGGATCGAGGCGCCTGCGAGCAACCACATGCCGCGGATCACGCACGAGATGATCGACGACGGCCGCGTCTGGCCGCAGATGAACGGCAAGCAGGTCTTCCGATGGGCGACGGAGAAGATGCCGGAGGTGTCTCGCGCCGTGCTCGAGCGCAACGGGGTCACGGTCGACGACATCACGCTGCTGGTTCCGCATCAGGCGAACAAGCGCATCAACGAGTTCGTGGCGAACAAGCTGGAGATGCCCCCAGAGAAGGTCGTCCACAACATTCAGAAGTACGGGAACACGACGGCCGCCTCGATCCCGCTCGCGCTCAGCGAGGCCATCTCCGACGGTCGCGCGAAGGACGGAGATCTCGTCCTGCTCGCGGCCTTCGGCTCTGGCTTCACGTGGGGCGCGGGCCTCGTACGGCTGGGCTCGTGAGCGGCGGTTCCGGAACCCATGGAGAACACATGAGCAAGCTCTCTGACTTCCTCACCAAGCAGAAGATCGATCCGCGTCGGATTGTGGCCGTCTCGAAGCGCCTCGAGAGCCATCGCGTCGAAGACCGCTCGATTCGGCTGGCGCGAAGGCGTGTGAAGGGCACAAAGGCGACCGACGCCGAGAAAGAGCACGCGGAGAAGAAGATGCGTTCGGGCCGCCCCGTGGCGCCCCCCGCGCTCGCGCGCGCCATGCGCGGCGACGCGATGTCGTCGCACGCGAAGAAGCGGATCGCTCGCGCGGTGAACCACGTGCTCGCCACCAAGAAGAAGCCCGAGGTCGGGGTCGGCGACCTATTCTGATGTCGGAGGTCGGGACGCCGTCGCGCGCGGCTCGCGAGCGCGTCGCGGTCGTCGTCAACGGAAACGCGAAGCACGTCACCGACGATCTGGTCTCGGTGCTCGACCAGATCGTGCAGAGCGGCGACCTCTTCGTCTCGCGGAGCCTCGAGGAGGGGCAGGAGATCGCGCGCACGATCGTCGATCGCGGCTACCCCACCGTGCTCACGGCGGGCGGCGACGGAACGTTCGTGCAGCTCGTGACGTGGGTCACCCACGAGGCGGACCGCGCCGGCGTTGCGAAGCCGCGTTTCGGCCTGCTGCGGCTCGGTACGGGAAACGCGCTCGCGTGGGTGCTCGGTGCGGAGAGCCCTCGGGGCCGTGGCGTCTTCGCCGATCTCGCGCGTCTGCGCGCGCATGCGGGGAGCCGGAAGCTTCGGCTCCTCGAGGTCGAGGGAACGCTGACCCCGTTCGCCGGCCTCGGCGTCGATGCCATCGCGCTCACGCACTACAACGAGATGAAGGAGATCCTCCGGCGCATCCCGGTCGTTCGTCGCTATTCGACCGGAGGCCTCGCGTACGCGCTCGCGATCATCGGTCGGAGCATGCCCGAGTACCTCGTGCGCCCCCACCCGGTGGTGCGCGTCGTGAACGAGGGTGGGCCTGCGGTCCGTCTCGGCGTCGACGGCAGACCGATCGGCGCCGAGATGCCGAAGGGCGAGACGCTCTACGAGGGCCCGTCGAGGATGGTCGCGCTTTCGACGATCCCGTACTGGGGCTTCGGCGCGAGGATCTTCCCTTTCGCGAACGAGCGCGACGATCGCTTCTCGCTGCGCGTCGTCGACATCACGAGCTTCGACGTGGCACTTCACATTCGCGCCATATGGAAGGGCACGTTCCGAAGCGACAAGGTCCATGACTTCCTCGTCGAGCGCGTCGCGATCCACTACGACGATCCCATGCCGCTGCAGATCGGCGGCGACCCCGTCGGTGGGCGCACCGTCACCCGCGCGGCTCTCGCCAAGAGCCCGATCGAAGTGGTGGACTACTACTCCCCTCCGGGCCTCGATTGACCTCTGAACGCCGCGCCGGCGCGGCGCTCATCGTCGTTGACCCCGGCCATCGCCCTCGCGTACGATTCGCCCAGCCTAAGTGCGGTTTACCACAGGGGAAATCGATGCGTGACCTCGGTTCGCGTTCGCCTCGGGTGCTCACGGCAGCGGTGGCGGGAAGCCTCCTCGCGCTCTGCCTCGGTACGACGGCCCTCGCAGGCCCGCTCAACGGCTCGGTGACGATCCCGTCCGACTACACGCCGCCTGGCCGCGCGGAGGACGCGCCTCCGGATCACTACTGGGAGGAGTGGAACGGATTCCTCGACCCGCGTCCCCGACGGATCGACACGGCGCGCGAGATCGCGGTCGTGCTGACCGGTGACGGGGACGGGCCGCCGAACGCGTTCCTCCTCGCGGGCGGCTCCCTCTTGCCATCGACGCTCGTCGCCCGCGCAGGCGCGGACATTCGCATCGAGAACACCGACGGTTGCACTCACGAGCTCTTCTCTTCGGAGATCGAAGGCCTCACGCCGCTCTCGACCGCGCCGGGCAACGCGCGGAGCTTCGCCGCGCCCGCACCCGGCCACTATACGATTCGCGACCGCATCTACCCGCACGTGACCGGTCATCTTCACGTGCTCGCCGATCTCGTCGCGCGAGCGACGCTCGAACCGTCCGGGCGATACTCCTTCGACGACGTCGCCGCCGGAACCTACACGCTCAAGGTCTTCTTCGGCGAGCGAGAGCTCGCCTCACAGAGTGTCGAGGTCGCATCGTCGGCGCTCACGGTCGATCCCATCGCTCTAAACCCCGCGGCCCACTGAACCCGCCCACCCGACGATGCTCCTCTCACGATTCTGGTATCTCGCGCTCGCTGCCGCCGGAGGGTTCGCTCTCACCGCGACGCTCCTCGGCCAAGCGGCGTTCAATCGTCAGTACGATCATCAGCTCGGCGACCAGCTGCGCCGAGATCGATTCGAGATCGAGCTCCTCCTCCGGATGGACGCTCGGACGCGCATCGATGCGATCGGTCCGCTCGCGGCGCATCAGGACGTGCGCAACGCGCTCAGGTCGGCGAGCGGCCGGCGCGATCGACGCACGGTCGACGCGGAGCTCCGCCAACACCTGGGCGAGCGCCTGCGCGCTCTGAACGGACAGCTCGAAGGGATGGCCGCGGATCTGCTCTTCGCCGTCGACGATCAGGGTTACATCGTCGCACAGGTCGGCGCGGCCGATCCCCCGGCGGGCGCTGGTCTGGGCGCGTTCCCGCTGGTCGAGCGCGCGCTCGCCGGATATCTGCGCGACGACGTCTGGATCTACAACGACGCCGTATACCGCATGGCCGCGCGGCCCGTGATCGACGGCGGTCAGTACGTCGGCGCGATCGTGCACGGCAAGCGCTTCGACGACGACTTTGCGCGTCGGCTCTCCGATCGCCTCGGAGGCGCGACGGTGTCGTTCTTCGTGCGCGATCGCATCTCGGGCAGCAACATGCCCAACGTCGAGAACGCCGCTCGAGCCGACGACATCGCCGCGGGGCTCGGCGAAGCGCTCGCCGACGAGAGGCTCGCGCAAGGAGGGCGGACCGAGCCGGTCTCGCTGGCCGATGGCGCCTCGTGGGCGGTGTACTCGTTCGTCACCGGTAGCGCCGCCGACGCGCAGGTCGGCTACGCGATCGCGCGACCGCGAAAGGTGCTCGTCGGGCCGCTCTCGCTCTTCGACGAAGTCGCGGACGAGGACGTCGCCGCGCTTCCCTGGCCGATCATCGGCGGCTCGGGGCTCCTCGCGTTCCTGCTCGGCATGGCGTTCATGTGGCTCGAGCGCGATCGCCCCTACGGCAAGCTGAAGCGCGCGACCGCAGCGCTCGCGCAGCGGGAGATGAAGCGGCTCGACGTCGCCGCTCACGGCGGCAGCTACCGCAAGATCGCCGAGAACGTGAACAAGGCGATCGACGCGGCAGCCGAGGCCGCCGGCGTCGAAGCTGCGCGCCGCCCGGCGGACCTCGACGCGATCCTCGGGCAGCCGAGTGAAGCGTCGCAGCCTCCGTCGTTCTTCGGTTTCGCGGATCGCGATGGCGGAGACGCGGCGAACGAACTCGATCCCGCCCGTTCCCGGGGTGCCCCCCGCCGGCGCGCCGAAGCCGCCCGGGCCCCCAGCGGCGGCCGGTCCACGGCCGCCCGGCCCGCCCGCACCCGCGCCGCCCGGCGGGCGCCCGCCCGGCGGTTTACGCACCGCCCCCTCCCGGGCCTCGGCCCCCCGCACCTGCACCGCAGCCGCCCGCACCCGGCGGCGGCAATCCATTCGGCGCGCCGCCTCAGAAGCCCGCTTGGGCGTCGGGGACGATGCTCGGCGTCGGCAGCGGGAGCGCGGGTGGCGAAGGACCGGTGCAAGCGGCCGCGCGTGCGGGCGGCGGCCCGACGGGCGGCGACGGGCCCTTCGAGGACGACGAGGTCGCGACCACTATCGCGCCCGTGCCGAAGGAGCTCCTCAGCGCGCTCGACACCAAGGCGCCGGCGCCGAGCGACGAGGAGGGGCACTTCCGCGAGGTGTTCGAACAGTTCGTCGAAGCGAAGAAGCAATGCGGCGAGCCGACGAGCGGTCTCACGTACGCGAAGTTCAGCCAGACCCTGCGTAAGAACCGCGATCAGATCGTCACTCGACACGGCGCCGCGCGCGTCCGCTTCACGGTGTACGTGAAAGAGGGCAAGGCTGCGTTGAAAGCGACGCCCGTCAAATAGGCAGAGCCGGCCTCTCGTGGGAGAGCCGGCTCTGGGGTGTCGTCCGTACCGTCGTGGTCGTGGGTCGAGAGATCGTGGAACCCCTACCTCATGGTAGGTGGGCGGCGGTATCGATCGCTTCAGGCTTCCCGGTGATGCTTGCCGGGCCAGCGCACCACGATCGAGGAGTGCCTCCCATGTTCAATAGAGTCAGGGATTCTTGCGAGCTCACCTCACGCGTCCCGACAGAGGGACCAGCTCAGGGTAGGTACGCCGATCGTAGGGGTCAAGCAGGACTCGCACGCGTCGCGCCTTTCCAAGGCACGTCGGGAACGTTGGCACGAAAGTTCTCGAACCGCGCCCACGTGAAGAGCAGATCGCTCAGCCGATTCACGTAGTGAACGATCTCGTCGCGAACGGGCTCTTGCGCCCTGGCACGAACGATGCTGCGCTCGGCGCGACGGCAGACGGTTCGCGCGAGATGCAAGAGCGAGGCCGCGCGAGTACCGCCTGGAAGAACGAACGTGGTCAGCTGTGGGATGATCGCATCGACGCGATCGATCTCTCGCTCGAGACGCGCGATGCTCTCGGCGCCGATGCGCGGCAGCGTGAGCTGATCGAGCTTGTCCGCGACGGTGCCGACCTCGGCGCCGATGTCGAAGAGCTCGCTCTGAATCGTCTCGAGCAATGCGTCGACGGGCGCGTCGAGCGACTCGCTGCGGGCGAGACCGACGACGCTGTTGAGCTCGTCGATCGCTCCGACCGCTTCGATGCGCGGATCCGACTTCGATACCCGCAAACCTCCGAAGAGCCCCGTGTCCCCGCGGTCGCCGGTCTTCGTGTAGATCTTCATGAGTCGAAACGTGCACCAGGCGCGAGCGGATGCCCAGCGAGGAACGCGACCGCGTCGAGAGCGCGCTTGCCTTCCGCCTGGAGCTCGAGGATCGCGACCGACCCGTCGCCGCACGCCATCTCGATCGCACCGTCGGCCGCGCGCAGGACCTCGCCCGGCGCGCCGCAGCGCCCGGTCGGCTCGACGACCCGCGTGCGGAGGATCTTGATCCGCTCGTCGCCGAACCGGAGGCGTGCCCCCGGCCACGGGCTCATCCCGCGAACGCGATCGTGGACCGCTCGCGCGCTCGCGACGAGGTCGATGCGTTCGTCGTCTTTCGTGAGGAGCGGCGCGAGCGTCGCCCGCGAGTGATCCTGCGCTCTCGGAGTGAGCGCACCGGAGGCGTAGCGGCCGAGCTCGCGTCGAACCAGCGCCGCCCCCATCTCCGCGAGCCGAGTCGACAGCTCGCCGGCGGTCACGTCGGGATCGATCTGGCGTCCGGTCACACGCGAGCACTGGGCCCGTGTCCATCCCCTCGTCCATCTGCATCAGGCAGACGCCTGTCTCCGTGTCCCCCTCCACGATCGCCCATTGGATGGGCGCGGCGCCCCGCCACCGCGGCAGGAGCGACGCGTGGACGTTCAAGCAACCGAGCCGCGGCGCGGAGAGGACCGCTCGAGGAAGAATGCGCCCGTATGCGACGACCAGCGCGACATCCGCGCGGCACGCGCGAAGCTCGTCGGCGAATGCATCGGTGCGAACCTTCGTCGGCTGGGCCACGTCGATGCCGCGCTCGAGCGCGAGGCTCTTCACCGGCGGCGCGGTGAGCTTCATCCCGCGGCCGCGAGGTCGATCGGGCTGTGTCACCACGAGAACGACCTCGGCGACGTCGATGAGCGCGCGGAGCGATGGCACCGCGAACTCCGGCGTACCGAAGAAGATGGCGCGCGGCGCAGCGGCGCCTCGCGGCGCCGTCACTCCGCCGCCTGATCCTGGCTCGCCGACCGCTTCATCATGGCGCGATGCACGAGCCGCCGGCGAAGCACGCTCATGTGATCGATCATGAGCTTGCCGTCGAGGTGATCGTTCTCGTGCTGGATCGCGATCGCGAGCAGACCGTCCGCCTCGAGGTCGAACGGCGTGCCGTTTCGATCGAGCGCCCGCACCTTCACGCGTTCGGCGCGGGAGATCTCCTCGTGCACCCCGGGGAACGAGAGACAGCCCTCTTCCCAGACCGCTTCGCCGTCGAGGCTCACGATCTCGGGATTCACGAAGACGCGCAGGTCGCTCGGCTCGTCCTCGCCTGTCGCCACATCGACGATGAAGAGCCGCTTCGATACGCCTATCTGGGGCGCGGCGAGGCCCACGCCCGGCGCCGCGTACATGGTCTCGGCCATGTCGTCCACGAGCGTCTGGAAGTCCGGGCCGAAGTCCGCGACACGTTGGCCCGGAGTGCGAAGCCGCTTGTCCGGATAGGCGAGGATGGTTCTGACCGACATGACGCCTCGAGCCTCAACCTAGTGCCTCGCGGGCACTGGAGCAAACCGCTCGATATCATGGGTGGATTCGTCCCGCAACTGCCCCTCTGTAGGCCTCCCGGAGCCCCGGCTCCTTGAGGAGCTCGTAGGCCTCGTCGATCGAGCGCATGGCCTCCTCGCGCAGGGGCTCGAGGCGTTCGATGCCGAGCGCCTCGAGCTCGAGCGAGGCGAGCCATCGCCGCCGGCCCACGTACGCCTGGCGGATCTCCCGCCCGCTCGCGCCCGGCTCGATGCCGAGGATCGCGAAGTACGTGCCGTCCTCGGCGAGCACGTGGGCCGCTTCGACCGCGGCGCGCACGGCCGTCACCGTCTCGTCGGGGACGGCGGAGGTCGGCTCGGCGCCGAGCTCGATGACACCCGCCGAGACGAGAGCGAAGAGCGCGCCCGGCAGCCCTTCTTCGGGCGGCGCAGCGCCGATCAGCGCGTCCAGGCGCGCCCCGTCGTGCCGCTCGACGAGGAGCGCGAGCTCGGGCTCGAGCCCGAGCGCCTCGAGGCGGCCGCGCCGCGCCGCGTCGGTCAGGCGGAGTGCGCTCCCACGGCCGCCGAGGAGCCTCCGCACGCGACGCGCGTCGAGCCTCCGCCGCGCGCCCTCCACCACGACCTCCGCGAAGCGACGCGGCCAGCAGCCGCCCGCCGCTCCGCTCTGCGCGACGCGGGGCGGCGCGCAGGGCGAACGTCGCAGAGCGACACGCGACCACGTCATGAATGATCGCCTCACGCGCGCGCCGCAGGAGCCGGTCCACTTCGAAGCGCCCCAAGAGACCCGCGTCCACGCGCCGCTCGAGCACGGTCGCTGCGGCCTCTTCGTCCTCCGCTTCGTCGTCCACGCGGCCCTCGCGCCGAAGCATCGCCAGAGCGCGAAGGCTCGTCGGCCCGTCGAAGCGAACGAGCTCGCCGTTCGCGACACCGAGCTCCACTCGGAGGCCTTCGTCGTCTCGAGCGTCGCGTCGGCACGCTCCGGCGCATCGGAGAGAGCGAGGAGGAACGCGACCACCTCGTCCTCCGCGAGCTTCCCGGCGCGTCCACCTCCCGAAGTCGGCGCACCGAACGCCAGCTCGGCCGCGGTGCCGTCGCCCGTCGGCTCGACCGCCTGCACGACGGCGCCGACCGGCTCGCGAACCGCCGAGAGCTCGTGAGGGTGCGTGCGCGGTGGTCGGCTCGGTGTGTCCGGAGCGCGTGGACCGAAGCTCGGCGTCGACAGCATGGGGAGCGAGCTGTCGGAGGCCACCTCCGGCGGACTGCCGATGTACGTGAACGCGTCGAACGGATCCTCCTCGCGCGCATCGGGGGGGACGTGCACCGCGTCGAGCAGATCGTCCGGAACGAGCAGCCGTGCCGGCTCCTCGCTCGCATCGAACGTGAGCTCCATCGGGAGCTCGTCCGGAAACACGCGTCGGTCGGCTTCGCGGAACAATCGAACGAGCCGGGGCGATAGGTCGGCGCGATCCTCTTCGGGGATCGGCGGCGGCGGAACCGAGACCGGCGCGGACGCTGGAAGGCTCGAACGTCGTGCGACCTGCGACACGGGATTGTCCGGGTCGTGAACGTCCACCGAGTCCCCGACGACCCACACGTCGTCCCGCCGCGACACACCCGTCACGACTCCGAGATCGTCGTCGGGCCCCGGTACGACGAGGAGCTCTTCTTCCTCTTCGTCACCGGCGTCGCTCGGCCCTCCGGCTCGTCCCTCCGCGTCGTTCATCATTTCCCCGGCGACTCGGAGTCGCCGGCGACAGAGCCGCCCGGGCTCGTGCGATCGCGCGGGCTCCACGTGACCGATGCATCCCCGAGGCTCACCGTACGCTCGCGCCCGGCGAAATCGCTCGACACATCATCGGTCTTCGGGACGGGCTTGAGGCGCGTCTCGGGCGGCGCGAGGAACGTCTCGACCTTCCGCGTCAAACGATCCAGCGGGACGGGACGCGAGTAGCTCGCGTCCGCGCCGAGAGATTGGCCCGCGGTGGTCGACTCGCTCGGCATGCCGATCAGGATCACGGGCACCACCGACGCCGTCGCTCCGCTGCGAAGGACCGCGAGCACGCCGAGAGCTCCCGCGACGTCCCCCGCGAGGATCACGAGCGCGGCGTCGGTTCCTGCGCGGAGCGAGTCGAGCGAGCGCTCGAGGAGGTAGAAGCCGCGCGCCCGGAGGGCTTCGGCGATCGCGGTCCCCTCGGGGGTCGGATTGGCGAGGTCGATGCGCGGGACGGACACCAGCGGGAGGGTACCAGTGAACGACGGGTGCAGCAGCGCGCAGCTAGAGCATGGAGACGGGGTCGATGTCCACGCTCGCTCTCGCCGGGGACAGCCCTTCGTCGATTCGACCGGCCACCGCACCGGCGACCGCACGCAGCGCTCGTCGGTCGGCGCTGCGCAGGAGAAACCGGTAGCGGTAACGCCCGCGGAGACGGGCGAGCGGGGCGGGCGCCGGCCCGAGGACGCGAACGATCCCGCTCCGTGAGGATGTGTGCGCCGCGGCGACCTGGGCGAGCTCCTCGGCGGCGCCCGACGCACGCGCCTCGTCGCCGGCATCGACGCGCACCGCAGCGAGGCGCGCGAAGGGCGCATATCCGAGCTCGCGGCGCGCCCCGAGCTCTTCGCGATAGAACGCCTCGTAGTCGTGACGCGCGGCGAAGCGCACGGCCGAGTGCTCGGGGGAATAGGTCTGGAAGATCACTCGGCCGGGCGCCTCGCCACGACCGGCCCGCCCGGCCACCTGCGACAACAGCTGAAACGTGCGCTCCGCGGCACGGAAATCGGGGAACGCCAGCGATTGATCGGCCAACACCACGCCGACGAGCGTCACGCTCGGCACGTCGTGGCCCTTCGTCACCATCTGCGTCCCGACGAGCACGTCGATCTCGCGACGGCGGAACCGATCGAGCACCTCCTCCGGGCCCGCGGTCGCGGCGGTGTCGCGATCGAGCCGCCCGATCCGCGCCGGAGCGAAGACCGCTGCCAGCGTGTCCTCGAGCTGCTCGGTCCCGAGGCCGATACGAACGAGGTCGCGCGCGCCGCACGCTGCGCAGGTCTCGCCGGGCGGCGACGCGTAGTCACAGTAGTGGCAGCGAAGCACACCTGCCCGGCGATGCTCCGTCAGCGCGACGCTGCAGGCGGGGCACTCGGCGACTGCGCCGCACGCCTCGCAGCGAACGCTCGGAGCGAACCCGCGACGGTTCAGAAAGAGGATCGCCTGGTTTCCATCGGCCAGACATCGCTCGAGCGCACGGTGAAGAGGCGCGGATAGGAGCGGATTGCCCGATGGCCCGCTCCGATGCCGGGCGAGGTCGACAATCTCGACGTCCGGGAGCGCCTGAGGAGTCGCGCGCTCCTTGAGCTCGAGAAGAGCGAGCCGCCCTTCGTCCGCCAGGTATCGCGACTCGATCGAGGGCGTGGCGCTGCCGAGCACCGCGACCGCGGCCGCGCGCTGGGCCCTGAGGAGCGCCATGTCGCGGGCCTGATACCGAAACCCATCCTCCTGCTTGAACGACGCGTCGTGCTCCTCGTCCACCACGACGATGCCGAGGTCGGGCACGGGCGCGAACAGCGCGGAGCGCGCGCCGATCGCGATGCGAACTTCGCGTGCTCGCAGCGCGCGCCACGCGTCGTTTCGCTCGCGGTCGCGGAGCCCGCTGTGGAGGACCGCCAGAGCGTCTCCGAACCGAGCGCGGAACCGCGCCACCAGCTGCGGAGTGAGCGCGATCTCGGGCACGAGCAGGAGCGCCCCGCGACCGTGCGCGAGCGCTTCGGCGATCGCGTGGAGGTAGACCTCGGTCTTCCCCGAGCCCGTCACGCCGTGAAGCAGGAACGAGCGCGGGTCGCCGCGCTCCGGGTCGCGGAGCGCGCGCGTGATGGCGTCGACCGCGATGCGCTGGGCGGGCTTCAGCTCCGGCGGCTCGTCGCGCTCCACGCGAGCACGAAAGAACGGGTCGGCCACGACCTCGCGCTCTTCGGTCTCGACGAGCCCTCGCTTCTCGAGCGCGCGGACGAGAGGCCGAGGGCTCTTCGCGACGGCGCGTAGCGCGTCGAGGTCGAGCTCACGCTCGCGCTCGACGCAATCGAGCACCGCTCGCTGTCGCGCGCCCAGCCGAACTCTGTCGGCCGCGACCTCCGTGCGGCGCACGACGAGCGTCCGCCGCGTCGGCAGCGCCGCGCCCGGCAGGGTCTCGCCCTGGTGAAGAAAGCCGTCGCGCGCGAGTCGGCGAAACGCGTCCTTTGGCATGGCCGGCGCGGCTGCGCGAAGAACCTCGCCGAGCGGGTGCATGTAATAGGACGCCGCCGCCCGCAGAAAAGCGAGCAGCTCCTCCGGAAAGACGGGCTCTGGCTCGAGCAGCCCGGCCACGTCGCGTACGCGCGCGACTCCGAGCGGGCGCTCGGCGGGCCCGAGAACGAAGCCCGCGAGCTTGCGCCCGGAGAACGGGACCGCCACGCGGCAACCGGGGACGAGCCGCGGCGCGAGCTCGGGTGAAGCTCGGTAGGTGAAGAGCCGCCGCAGCGGCACGGGCACGGCCACCTCGACGTAGCTCGCCTCCGGTTCCGGAAAGAAATCGACGGTCTGGGCCCGAGCGGTCATCGCGCCGAGCTCGACACGCGTGCGTAGAGAGCGCGGGCAGCGCGACGCATCGCGGGCGTCGCGCCGGCGTCCGCGGCGGCGGACGCGAGCCACCGTCGCGCCTCGTCGGACCGGCCCTCTGCGAGGAGCACGCGACCGACCAGGATGGCCACGACGGGCGACGAGGCGCCCCGCGTACGCACCGCCTCGTCGGCGCGCACGACCGCGGCTCGAGCGCCAGCGACGTCTCCCGCGCCGAGGCATATCTCCGCGAGCGACGCGAGCGCCCACTCGTCACGCGGCTCGAGCGCGACGATACCTTCGAGCAGCGTGCGCGCGGAATCGACTCGCGACGCGTGACGGGCTAGGTCTGCGAGCGCGCGAAGCGCACCGAGCGCCCGCTCGTCGACTCCGCGCGCTCTGGCCAGAGAGAGATCGCCACGAGCCGCCGCGCGCACCGCCATCACCGCGGTCGAGAGGTCAGCCATCCCTCGCTCCACGGCGCCGCCCTTCGACCTCACCACGGAGCGCGAGCAGAGCCCGCGCGGTCTCGGCCATCTTGCGAACCGCGGCGAGGCGCGGGGCCATCGCAGCGCGACCTGCCGCGTCGAGCGCTTCGAGTGAGCGCGCGTCCGCGTCCTCGTCCGCGATGGTGTGGAGGGCCGACGCGAGCTCGTGCAGCGCCCGCCGGTCGACCCGGGAGGTGCCGGTACGATCGAAGGGGCGGGAACGCTCGCTTCTTCGGCTCCGCCGAGCAAGAGCAACGCCTCTCCGTCGATGGACGCGAACGGCTCGGGCGGCCTCGCGATCGCTCGCGGCAGCTCCGCTCGCGCACCATTGCGCTCACCGATCTTCATCGGGGCGGCTCCGGGAGGTGCTCGCGCTCCGCCCACGCAGCTCGGAGCACGATGGCCACGGCTTCGTACAACGCTTCGGGGATCTCGTCACCGATCTCGAGCTCGTAGAGGGCACGCGCCAGAGGCACGTCGCGCATGACCGGGACACCGGCTTCCTCGGCCGCGCGGATCATTCGTCGTGCGAGATCTTCGCCACCCTTCGCGACGACCTCGGGCGCGTCGAGCTCGCCTTCTTCCTCGTAGCGCAACGCGACCGCGAGGTGCGTCGGATTCACGACGAGCACGTCCGCGCGGCGCACGGCCTCGAGCGTGTCGTGCGCGAGGATCTCCCGATGGAGCCTCTCTCGCTCGCGCTTCTGCTGCGGATCGCCCTCGGCCTCCTTGTGCTCACGCTTCACCTCTTCCTTCGTCATCCGTTGGTCGCGCTGGTACTTCCAGCGTTGGTAGAGCACGTCGAGCGCGGCGATTCCCGCGAGCGCGCCCCCGACGCGGAGCATCAAGAGCACGACGAGCGCGCTCCCACCGACGAGCGTCGCTTCCGCATCACGGCCGAGCAGCCCCGTGACGCCACGGATGGAATCGCGGAGCGTGATCCACGCGACCCAGCCGATGATCCCGATCTCGGCGAGGGACTTGGCGAGCTCGACGAGATTTCGCTGTCCGACGAGGTTCTTCACGCCACGAATCGGATCGAGCCGTTCGAGCTTCGGCGCGAGCGCATCGAGCGTGAGCAGCGGACCGACCTGGAGAAACCCGGCGAGCGCGGCGACGACGACGACCGTGGCGAGCAGCGGGAGGATCGCCTCGAAGCCGAGCGTCGCCTCGGCGGAGAGGAGCTCGGTGGGCGACGCGGAGAGCTCACCCGACGCCGCCGCGACCGACAAGTCCCACGCCGCCGTGAGGCGGGCGAGGATCCCGCCTCCCGTCGCCACGAGAGCACGCCGGCCGTCGCGAGCAAGAGCCCCGCCTTCGCGACCTCGCGGCTGCGGGCCACCTCGCCACGCTTGCGTGCCTCGCGAAGCTTCTTCGGTGTGGGGTCTTCGGTCTTTTCCTCGGCCATTTCGGCACCCGGAGGGTAACGCGTTATCGTCGAGACGGCGCCGTCGTTGTCCGACTGACGGCGGTGGCGAAAATCCGGAATTCCGCGATGATGCGGGCATGCGAACGTCCCTGCGGAGCGGCGAGCGCGGCAGCGAGAACGCGTGGTCGAGGGCCGTCCGCGGCGCCCGCGCGACGAGCGAGCCCGTGCTCGAATCTCACCGTGTCGAACCCGACGGTCGCGGGGATCGCGTACGAGTCCGAAGCGCTGCTCGACGCGATCCGCGACCCGCGCGTGCTCACCTACGAGCCCTCGCCGCTCGGTCCGCGCGAGGCCCGGGAGGCCGTCGCACGCGTTCTCTCGGAGCAAGGCGCGGAGATCTCCGCCGATCGGATCGCGCTCACCGCCTCGACCAGCGAGGCCTACTCGTTCGCGTTCAAGCTCCTCTGCGATCCCGGCGACAGAGTGCTCGTTCCCAAGCCGAGCTACCCGCTGCTCGACGAGATCGCTCGGCTCGAGAACGTGGAGCTCTCGTCGTACCGGCTGGCGTCGGACGACGAGTGGAGGGTCGAATCGATCGTGGCTCCGCGCGGGGAAGCCGCACCCGCGCGGTCATGGCGGTCAGCCCGAACAATCCGACCGGCTCGGTGCTCAGCCGCGAAGACCTCGACTCGCTCTGTGCGTTGCGCCTGCCGGTCGTCGTCGACGAGGTCTTCCTCGCGTACCCGCTCGAGGCGCGTGCGCGGCCGTCGAGCGCCCTCGCGTCGGGCCACGACGTTCTCGCCCTCGGCGGCCTCTCGAAGCTCGCTGGGCTGCCTCAGATGAAGGTGGGCTGGATCGCGATCGGGGGCGGCGACGTGTTCGCGGCGACCGTGCTCGAGCAGCTCGAACGGATCGCTGACGCGTTCCTGTCGCTGTCGACGCCGTCGGCCGTCGCGACGCCGCGCTGGCTCGAAGCATCGAAGACCACGCGCGAGGCGATCCACGCGCGCGCGCGGACGAACCTCGCGTCGCTCCGGCGGTTGGTCGACGGGACGGGCGTGACGGTGCCGCGTGTGGACGCCGGATGGTACGCGTGCGCGCGTCTGCCTCGGACGCGCGACGACGAGGCGTGGGCGATCCTTCTCGCCGTCGAGGATCGCGTGATCGTGCAGCCGGGCTATCTCTTCGACTTCGAAGACGACGGCTGGGTGGTGCTCAGCCTGCTCACACCGGAGCGCGAGCTCGAGGAGGGCGTGAGGCGGCTCGTCGCACGCGTCGACGGGGCGTGATCAAACCGCCCGGCGGGCCAGGTAGTCGATGAGATCGATCTTGGTGATGACGCCGACGCACGGCATCGCCGTCGAGCACGATCGCCATCCGTGCGTCGGCGAGCATGTTCTGGAGGAGCTCGATCTTCGTGTTCGGAGAGACCGTCGCGTAGTCGCTCTCGACGAGCGGTCCGACCGCGCTGTCGAGTGCGTACTCGCCGCTGACGAGGTAGCGCAGGAGGTCGACCTCGGCGAGCGCGCCGAGGAGCCTGCCGTCCTCGAGCACGGGCAGCTGGGAGATGCCGTGCGCCTTCATCCGGGCGATGACGTCGCGCACGCGATCGCTCGAACGAGCGACGATGACCTCGGCGGACTTCGAGCCGAGCAGATCGCGGACGATGCCGAGCCCGGCCTCCTCGTCGAGGAAGCCGTTCTCGCGCATCCAGTCGTCGTTGAAGATCTTCGAGAGGTACTTCGACGCGCTGTCGGAGAGGAGAACGACGATGTTCTCCTTCTTCTGCGTCTGACGCGCGTACTTGAGCGCGCCCGGCGACCGCGGCGCCGCACGAGCCGCCGACGTAGAGGCCCTCGAGGCGGACGAGATCGCGCGTCATCAGGAAGCACTCCTTGTCGTCGACGCGGACGATCTCGTCGAGGATCTCGAGGTCGATCGTCGACGGGAAGAAGTCCTCGCCGATGCCCTCGACCTTGTAGGTGAACGGCTTGGTCACGCGCCCGGTCTTGACGAAGTCGTAGTAGAGCGAGCCGACCGGATCGACGCCGACGAGCTTGATCGGTCGGCTTCTTCTCCTTGAGAAAGCGCCCGGTGCCGGTGATGGTGCCGCCCGTGCCGAGGCCGGCGACGAAGACGTCGATCTCGCCCTTCGTCTGCTCCCATAGCTCGGGCCCCGTCGAGGCGTAGTGGCCGCCCGGGTTGTCCTGGTTGTGGTACTGGCTCGCGTAGAAGCTGTTCGGCGTCTCCTTCGGCGAGGCGCTCCGCGACCGAGTAGTAGCTGCGCGGATCGTCGGGCTCGACGGCGGTCGGGCACACGACGACGCGCGCACCGAACGCGCGGAGGCTCGCGATCTTCTCGATGCTCATCTTGTCGGGCATCACGAAGATGCACTTGTACCCGCGCACCGCGGCGATCATCGCGAGCGCGGCGCCGGTGTTGCCGCTCGTCGCCTCGATGATCGTGCCACCCGGCTCGAGCTCGCCGCGCTGCTCGGCGCCGCCGATCATGTGGAGCGCCATGCGGTCCTTCATGGAGCCGCCCGGGTTCAGGTACTCGCACTTGACGTAGACGTCGGCGGCGACGTCGGCCGCGACGCGCTCGAGCTTGACGAGCGGCGTGTTGCCGACGGCCGCGAGGATGTTGGGCACGGCGCCGTGCATCATGACGGTCAGCCTCCTGCGCCTTGGCGCGGGCGCACTGTACCGGCCTGCCGCTCCCTGTCAAAGCGCGGAAAGAACCGCCGCTGTCAGGGACGGCCCGTGAACGTCCCGGTGACCGAGCCGCTCGTCGCGCCCTCGCCCCAGCCGCCGGTCCACATGCCGCTGTTGATCTGGAGCACGTGGCCGTCGGCCGAGAGGTCCGCGGCGACGGCGGTCCCTTCGAGCGTGAGGACGCCGCCGCCGCCGATGAAACCGTCGAGCGCGATGTCGAGGTACGTCCCGGCCGCGAGAAGCGCGGCGTCGCAGTAGCCGGCGTACTCGGTGGCGTCGAAACCGCCGACGGTCGACGCGAGCGTAGCGCCGACCGCGTCGCAGTCAATCCAAGCGCCGAACATCTCGGCGCTCGAGGCGTAGCCGAGCGCCGGAAGGACGGCGTTCAGATAGACGTACTTGACGAGCAACCCATAGTCGAGGTCGAACGAGTGGGCTGCGATGTCGAGGCGGCTCCCCGTGACGGTGAGCGTCGCCTCACCGCGCGGTCGGCCGGCGAGACCGGCTGCCACCACATCGAACGAGGTCTCGTGCTCGACGCCGGAGAGGTCGTGCACCGTCACGGTCATCTCGAGGATCTCGTGGATGAACGTCGCCATCCCGCCCGTCGCCGGATCGACGGTGAGCCGCGACGTGAAGTGTGCTCGATCGATCGCCCGCGCGAGATCGCCTGCGACGACGCTCCACATCGTGATCGCGTCGGGCACCGTCATCGCGATCTCGCCATTGATGAGGTTCTGCGCGGGGATGTATGCGTCCTCCCATGCGCCGCAGAGGCCGAGTCCCGTCGGCTTCGCGCCGGCCCACGTGCGAAAGTTCTGGATGTAGATCGCCGAGATGTCGCCCGTGTCGTGGTTGAGCTCGCTGCACGTGTCGTAGTCCTCGCCACCCACGCACTCCCAGTGGCAGGTCTGGCGCATGGCGAAGTCGATGAGAAACGCGCCAGGGTCCTGGCCGAAGTCCATCGTCGCGGCGTTTCCGTTCACGTCGTTGTCGTCCGTGAGCTCGTCGAGGATACCGACTGCGCTCGCGATGCTCGGCGGCAGGAGGCCGGCGAAGCTCAGCCGGTTGTCGAGCATGTACACACCGTCGATGCGGAGCGGCACCGCGCTCTCGTCGATTCGGACGGCGACGCGCGTCTCCTGACCCATCGTCACCCGCTGGCCGTCGGTGCAGCCGTACGCTCCGCTCCCGCCAGAAGCCTGCACGGCAACCGCGTAGCCCGTACCGACCTCGACCGGCACGAACGCGGGCCGGTCGGTGATGTGTGTGACCGGCGCTGCGGCGATCAGCGCGGTCGGGAGCCCGGTCGGATCGAGGTCTGCACACGCGACGTCGCGAAAGAGAAACGCCCGGTAGTCCGTGAACGCGGGGGCGCCCGGGCCTCCCCACGTCATCTCGACGGAGATGCTGCCCGACGGCGTGGCGGTGACGGCGATCTGGAACGCCACCTCGTCGCCGATGGGTGGCGTGGCGACGACGCGGAACGAGGACTCCACGCTGCCGACGTGCAGAGCCATCTCCGCTTCTCCGGATTCGTCCGTGTCGATCTGCTGGGCGGCGAGCGTGGCGTCGGGCGCGAAGCCGTCGAACGCGAAGTCCAGCGTCGCGCCGGCGATCGGCGTGCCGTCCGCCTGCTCGTATCGAACGTGGAGATCGGCGGATGACGCGTACGGGAGCGAGAACGTCGCCGGACCGACGATCACGAGGCGTGCGCCGGGCAACGGCATGCGACTCGTGTCGTCACCACCACAGGCCGCGAGCGTCGAGACGAGGATACCGAGAGAGAGCGAAAGCCAGCGCATCCGCGGATCATACCATCGTCACGCGTCAGCCCGAATCTTCCCTCGTCGCACACCGTGCGCGCGCGAGTACGGCGCGAGCTCGATGCCCGCTCGCTCGCCCCGCGCGAGGCGGCGAGCGCCGGCGAACGCGATCATCGCGGCGTTGTCCGTGCACGACGCGACGGGCGGGACATGGAGCGCCACTCCGCGCGACTCGCACGCGGCCGCGGCACGCTCGCGGAGACCGCGATTTGCGGCGACGCCGCCCGTCAGCACGAGGCGTCTGACCCCACGCGCCTCGCACGCGGCGAGCGACTTCTTGACGAGAGACTCCGTGACCGCTCGCTGGAAGGAGGCGCAGAGGTCGGCGAGTCCGGCTTCGGTCCGCGGGACGCCGTGGTCGCGAACGTGGTGGGCGAGCGCGGTCTTCAAGCCGGAGAAGCTGAAGTCGAGGCTCGTGCGCGCCGCCATCGGCGAGGGCAGCGGGATCGCGCTCGGATCGCCGCCCGCCGCGAGCCGATCGACGAGCGGCCCGCCGGGGTAGCCGAGCCCGAGGAGCTTCGCCGCCTTGTCGAACGCCTCGCCAGCGGCGTCGTCGCGCGTCTGTCCGAGCTGCTCGATGTCGTCGAAGGCGCGCACCTCGTAAAGGGCCGTGTGGCCGCCGCTCGCGAGGAGCGCGACGTACGGCATCTCGGGCGGCTCGCGGGCGTCCCCTCGGCGCAGGTAGACCGCGAGCAGATGGCCTTCGAGGTGATCGACGCCGACGAGCGGAATCCCGCGAGACCAAGCGAGCGCCTTGGCGAAGGACACACCGACGAGCAGCGCCCCGACCAGTCCCGGGCCGTGGGTCACCGCGATTCCGTCGACGTCGTCGAGCCCTCGAGCGAGCGGGGCGAGCGCGCGTTCGACGACCGGTACGACCGCGACGAGGTGTGCGCGCGACGCGAGCTCGGGGACGACGCCGCCATAAGGGGCATGCTCTTTCACTTGGCTCGCGACGACGTCCGACACGATCGTGCCGTCGTGCTCGACGACAGCGGCGGCGGTCTCGTCGCACGACGACTCGATCCCGAGGACCCTCACGGCTTTTCGAGGCGGAACAGCCCGAAGTGGCCTCCGGTCGACTCCTCGCCGCTTCCGACGATGATGCGCACCTCGATCCGGTCGCCCTCCATCAGCGAGACGAACACCATCGCATCGCGATCGGCGATGGGCCCCGAGGACGGATGAGCCGAGAAGATGTAGTTGCGCACGCGGCCGCCACCCGGAAAGTCGTAGAGGCTCAGCTGGTCGTGCTCGAGCGGCACGATGACGTCGAGCGGCGTCCGATCGAACGCGGCGTAGGGCCGCGTGGTCAGATATCCGGGAGGCCCCTCGGTCGGAGGCGGTGAGAAGTCCTCGAGGTCGAGCACGGTGCCTTCCGGAAAGCCGCGCAAGATGAAGACCGGAGTGGACTCGCCCACGACCGTTCCAGTGAAGTCGCCCCGAAACCCCTCGAGGTCGGAGCACGCGCTCGCCACGAGGCCGACGGCGACGAGCGCGATCGGCATCGCCACACGTCCCCGAACGGTCCGACGTGGCCGTACCGTCATCGCCGCCGGTGCACCCACGCGAGCGCGAGGCCGAGCAGCACGAGCCCGAGCGCCGAGCCCGGCCCGCGCGACGAGGCCCGACCGACGGAGCAGCCGCCACCGCCGTCGCCAGGTGGTGCGGCATGCGAAACGCAGACGCTGTTGATGCCGTCCGCCGTGCGGATGCAATCGAAGCCGGGTGCGCACGCGCGGTCGGCTCCGCAGAACTCCGTGCAAACCGAGCCGCCGCCCGGATCGACGCAGAGCCCGCTCACGCAGTCGGTCCCCGCGGTGCACGCCTCGCCGGCGAGACCTGCGGCAGGGGCGCACACCGACACGTCGCCGACCGGGGTGCACTCGAATCCCGTGGGACACACGGACGGGTCGGCCGTGCAGAACGCGGTGCACCAGCGCGCGTCACCACGCGTCGCACAGAGGAAGTCGGTTCCGCAGTCGGCGTTGTTCACGCACCCGGCGCCGGTGCTGCCCCGGGCGCCGAGAGCGCAGTGCATGTCGCGACAATGGAATCGCTCGCCGCACTCCGTGTCGTCGGTGCACGCGAGGCTGCAATAGCTCACGCCCTCGTCGTCGAAGCACACTCCCGACGTGCACTCGGAGTCCATCGAGCAGGGCTCCCCGCGCCCCCGCAGGCCGCCCACGATGCCCGCGGGCACGCACCCTCCGCACGCGCCGGTCGGCGCCGCGCACGCCTCGCCCGTGATGCACATGCCCGCGTCGCCGCGGCAGGGGGTCAGACAGCGACGCCTGCCGTCGCCCGGGTCGATGCAGAAGAGCGACTGGCAGTCCGTGTCCGTCGAGCAATCGGCGCCGTAACCGAGCGGCGTCGCCGGCGGGGCGCCGACGGGCGCGCAGTAACCGTCACATCCGGTCGCGTGGGCACAATAGAGGCCGGGACCGCAGCCGAGCTCGGGACGCAGCGGATCGCAGGTCTGCGTGCAGATGCGTCCGGCCGACGTCATCTCGCAGACGCCACCGACGCACTCGTCACCGGCCGTGCACGGCGTGCCGATGGGCGAGCAGCCTTCGTCGATGACGTCGTTGCAGTCGTTGTCGACTCCGTCGCAGATCTCCTCGCCTTCGGGCACGCACGACCCCGAGTCGGTGATCGCCTGTTCGATGAAGTCCTGCAGATACTGGATGCCGTTGTAGGCGCCCGGCGCCGTCCCGCATCGCGGCTCCGACCGGCCGTCCGGGCTGTAGATGAAGGAAGCGACACCGTAGATCGCTCCGTCCGAGCCGATGATCGGCCCACCCGAATCGCCCGAGCACACCGACGGCTCCACGAAGATGATGCCGCCCATGATCTGTTCGATGGACTTCATCGTCAGGTACTTCGTGCCGGCGCGGCCCGCCGGCGTCTCGCCGTAACCGATCGCGGTGAACGGGCTGCCCCGGATGTCGCGCGGCGGGTCGAAGCTCACGGGGATCGGCTCTTCGTCCGCGGGGGCGGTCAGGATGAGCATCGCGACGTCGGACGCGTCGCCGCAGAGGTCCCAGCATCCCGGCGGCACCCTCACCTCTTGAACGCGGTACTCCTGATAGAACGACCGCGTCGAGTCGCCCGCGTAGATCCGAAACTGACCGGCCGGCGCGGCGACGTCACCGCGACCCTGCACGCAGTGCTTCGCCGTGAGAACCGCGCGAGGCGCCACGATCGTCGCCGTGCACGCCGCGCCTGCGAGGTTGTAGAGGAAGACGACGCCCGGATAACGGCCTACCGGCGCTTCTCCATCCACGATCGGAGCGGATGTGACGCCGACCGGGTCGGCCGGAGGCTCGCCGACGCACGCGGAGAGGAGCACGCACGCGAGGAAACACGCTGCCCGATGTCGCATGAACGCCTCCGAAGCCGGACTAATCGCTTTTTTTCGTGCGCGCCGACGTAGACCGCCGCCGCCAACCGATCACGAAGAACAGGGCGAGAGCGGTGAGCAACGCCGTCGGGGCGAGCGCGCCGTTCGCGCCGGATGTCGAGACGGAGCATCCGCCCTCGTCGGGTGGCGGTGGTGGTGCCTCCGGTCGAACACATCGCGCGGTCGTCCCTTCCTCGTCGCGACGGCACTCGAAACCGCCACCGCACGGGGCGTCGGGCCCACACTCGCGGGTGCACACGCTCGCGCCGTCGATTCTCGTCGCACACACCGCTCGAGCAATCCGCCTCGCTGGTGCACGCATCGCCCACGAGCCCCCCGGAGGGCGCGCAGACCGCCGCGCCGCCCGCGGGCACGCACTCGAATCCCTCCGGGCACATCGTCGCGTCCGTGCAGAACTCGGTGCACCAGTGCCGGTCTCCGATCCGTGCACAGAACGCGGGATCGAGGCAGTCGGCGTTGACGACGCACGAGCTGCCGACGCCCTCGCGCGGGCCGCGAGCGCAGATGCCGGCGCCGGTCTCGTCTTCGGCGCGGCAGTGGTACCCGCTCGGGCACTCACCGTCCTCCATGCACGACCGACCGCAGTAGCTCGCCCCGAGGTCTTCGATGCAGCGGTTCGATACGCACTCGGCATCCTCGGCGCACGGCTCCCCGAGCCCGCGCAGCCCGACGACGATCGCCGCCGGTACGCACCCGCCGCACGCGCCCGCCGTCGCGGCGCACACCTCGCCCGCGAGACACGTCCCGTCGTCGCCCCGGCACGGCGTCAGGCAGCGCCGCCGTCCGTCCCCCGGGTCTCCGCAGAAGAGCGATGCGCACTCGGAGATCGCCGCTGCACGCCTCGTCGTTGCCGAGCGAGCCCGCGCCCGACGCCGGCAACGGAACGCAGAGGCCGCTGCATCCGTCGGTCCGCGCGCAGTAGAGGCCCGATGGACAGCTGAGCGCGGGTCGCAATGGATCGCACTCGACCGTGCAGAGACGGCCGGCCGGCGTGACGGCGCACATCTGGCCGAGACACTCGTCGTCGTTGACGCACATCGTGCCGAGCGGCGAGCACGTCTCGTCGATCATGTCGTTGCAGTCGTTGTCGAAGCCGTCGCAGCGCTCGGGACCGTCGTTCAGGCAAGAGCCGGAGGCACCGACCGTCGTGTCGATCAGGTCCTGGAACAGGTCGACGCGATTGGCACCGGCGAGACCGCCCACGCCGCAACCGCCGGTCGTGCCGAAG
This sequence comes from uncultured delta proteobacterium, assembly GCA_963740495.1. Classification (GTDB taxonomy): domain Bacteria; phylum Myxococcota_A; class Polyangia; order Polyangiales; family CAVUEK01; genus CAVUEK01. The sequence continues at coordinate 10,786 of CAVUEK010000023.1, read as the reverse complement.
GACGTGACGCCGATGATCTCGCCGCTCGCGGTGTCGATCACCGGACCGCCGCTGTCACCGGAGCAGGTCGTCGGGCCCGTGTAGATCACCCCGCCTTCGACGAAGCGGATCGTGTCGGTGCCGCGATACTTCGTGCCGGCGCCGCCGGAGGGGGTCTGCCCGTAGCCGATGATGGTGACGTCGTCGCCGACGAGCATCGTCGCCGGGTCGCGATGGATGGCGAAGGGCGTGATGGTGCTCACACCCGTCTGCAGCGTGAGGAGCGCGACGTCGATTCCGGTCAGCCCGCGCAAGCCGGTTCGGTACGACCCCGGCGTGGTCGTCACGTCGACGACGCTGTAGCTCGTGCCGGTCCCCGTACGGTCGCCGGTGCCGACGACGAACGCCGTCGCGGGCGACGGGGCTTCGGCGTTCTCTTCCTGGACGCAGTGCTTCGCGGTCAAGACGACGCGCGGCGCGATGAAGGATCCCGTGCAAAGACCGCCCAGAGAGCGGTTGTATACCCACACGACGGCGGGGTTGCTGTCGCGCACGCCGCCGACGATCGGCGAAGCCGAGCCCGCGACGTCCGCACGCGGATCCGCCATGCAACCGATTGGCCCGAGGAACATCACCCCGAGCAGCCCCACGATCGCGGCACGCTTCATCTAGACCACCCGTCCCGTCAAGCTGGAGGCGCGAAGCCTACTGCGCCAACACCACGTGCGCAACGCTCGCACAGCCCTCATTCGACGACGCCGGGACGAGTGGCCGAGGCCGCGTGCTCGCGGGCGCTCGGCCACGGGCCGCAGGGCTATACGAGCGAATTCGCCGCGGCCTGCCAGCGCTCGCGCGCGATGGCGTCCCCGGCCTGCGCCGCCTTGTCGGCGGCCTCCCTGTACCGAGCCGCGGCTTCGGGCCGGTCTCCGCGATGATGGTCGACCATCCCGAGCAGGCCCACCGCCTCTGCGACGAGCGCGCCCGCGCTCGCCTTGTCCGCGAGGAGGATCACCTCCTCGAGCCGCTGCGTCGCGAGGTCGAGCTCACCGAGATCGAGCAGCACCTCGGCGTGCGTCAGCGACGTGCGGGCGCGCCTCGCGGGATCCGCGGCGATCTCCTCTTCGATCTGCACCGCGCGCGCGAGTGACGTCGCGGCGGTCTCCGCGTCCCCGTCTTCGCGTCGAACGCGTGCGGTGGCTGTGTGAACTCGCGACTCGAGGTCGCGGTCGCGCTGCGTCGTCGCCGTTTCGAGCGCTTGGCCGAGCAGGCGTAGCGCGTCGCGCCGCCGGTCGCGCCGCGCGGCGACCCGCCCGAGAGAGAGCAGCATGCGCGCCCTCTCGAGGCTCGCCGGGCCCGCGAGGTCGAGCGCCTCGCGGAGCACACCGTCCGCGCCGGCCACCTCGTCGCTCTTCTCGAGCGCCTCGCCGAGCTTTCGGCTGAACGAGACGATCGCGCCTTCGAGCATGACGTCGCCCTTCTCGAGCATCTCCCGCCGCGCGAGCTCGAGCGCACGGCGGAACGCGAGGACCGCCGCCTTCGCGTCGCCGCGCGACAGGGCAGCATCGCCCATTCGCTCGAGGAGCACGAGCGCGCTCATCGGCTCACCGGCGCGATAGCCGTGCTCCGCGCGCACCTCGAGCGGCGCGTTCTCGTCCGTCGCCATCTCGAGCACCTTTTCGTGCAGGCCACGCCGCGCTTCGGCGGGAATGGACGCCTCGACGAGGTCGCGCACGAACGGATGCGAGAAGACGATGTGGTCGAGCATGACGTGGACGAGCCCCGCGTTCGTGAGGTGCTCGAGGCCCTTGGTGTCCGTCGGATCCACGATCTTCCGGAGCCAGCCGAGCGGGCAGCGATCGCCCACGACCGACGCGGCCTGGAGCACGCGCCGCGCCGAGATGTCGAGCCTCTCGAGGCGCTGCGCGAGAGCGTCGGCGAGGCGCGGGGGCAACGACTCGTCGAGCCCCGAGCTCGCGCCCAGCGCTTCGACCTGCTCGAGATAGAGCGGCAAGACGCGACGCCGCTCGTCCACTTGCGCGGGCGTCGGGTTCTCCTCCGCGCGCTTCAGGAACGCGTCCGCCGTGGCGGGGTCGAGCCCGCTCAGCGGAATGATCTGGGCGGCCTCGCCGGGAACCTCACCGTGGTAGCCCGACGTGAGGAGGAGCACCGACGTGTCCTCGAGGACGTGCGGAAGCTCTTTCAGCACCTGCTGCGTGAGGCCGTCGCACGCGTTGAGATCGTCCACCACCAGGATCGTCCGCTCGGTGCTCGCCGCACCCGCCGCGACTCGAATGGCGGTCGCCAGAGCCGCAGCGACCGCTCCCGCGCGCGATCGGTCCTCGAAGCCCGCGAGGCCCACCGGTCGAACGAGCTCGGCGATGCCGGCTCGGACCAACGGCTCGGCGAAGATCCCGTCGTCCTTCGAGAGGCGCTCGAGCTCGCCCTCCTCGACGCCAAGAAGCGCGGCGACCAGAACGCGGATCGGCCAGTACGGAACCGGCGCGCGCAGAGGATGCGGACCGGAGCCGACGACCGCGTCGCCGAGCCCCTCCGCCTCGCGCGCGATCTCCTCGAGCAGGCGCGTCTTGCCGACGCCCGGCTCTCCGGTGACGTGGGCCCAGAGCGGCTTTCGGACCGCTTCGTCGCGCATGCCGCGGAGGCGCGCGATCTCGGTGCCCCTGCCGAGGAGCGGACGGCTCGATTCGCGCGCCGGATAGAACGAAGCCCGTGGGCGCGCCGTGGGAGCGGCGGGCGTCGTCGGCGCACCAGCGAGCCGATGTCCACACGCGCCGCAGAAGCGCATCGACACGGGGTTTGGCGCTCCGCACGATGGGCAGAGGTGTTGACCGTCCTCGACCTTCTGCGTGGCGGCCATCGCGCCGCGCAGGGCCTGGGCCATCTCTTCCGCGTTTTGGTAGCGATCCTTGGCCGACTTGCTGAGCGCCTTCATCGCGACGCGTGCCAACGGGTCGGGGATGTGGCGCTGAGGCGCGGTCACCTGCGGGTCCGGGACCGGATCGTTGATGTGACGCAGGACGACCTTCGTCGGCGTCTCGTCCTCGAACGGAAGACGATCGGTGAGCAGCTCGAAGAGCACCACACCGAGCGAGTACAGGTCGCCGCGGCCGTCGACCTGCTCGCCACGCCCCTGCTCCGGCGACATGTAGTCCGGCGTCCCGCAGACGAGCCCGGGCGACGTGATCGACGTCGCGCCCTGACCACTGACGATCGTCGCGAGACCGAAGTCGACGACCTTCACGAGGTCGCCGCCGGTCCGAAACCGCTTGATGATGATGTTCTCGGGCTTGAGGTCGCGATGCACGACGCCGAGCGCGTGCGCTTCGCCGAGCGCGCCGAGAACGCCGATGAGCGCGTCCGCGATTCGCCGGAAAGGCAGAGGGCCCTCCTCGTGCATCACGATCGCGAGATCCTTGCCTTGGAGGTACTCCATCGCGAGGTAGAGGATCCCGTCGTCGGTCCGGCCGAAGTCGATGATGCTGACGCTGTTGGGGTGATTGAGGCGGCTCGACGCGCGGGCCTCCGTGTAGAAGCGCGCGACCGTTTGCTCGTCGCCGAGCAGGTGCGGGTGGATCACCTTGACGGCGACCGTACGGCCGAGCGCCGTCTGCTCGGCGCGATACACGCGCCCCATCCCTCCGACTCCGACGAGCTCTTGTAGCGTGTACGCGCCGCCGACCGTGCGCCCGACGAGCGGATCGTTGGCTGCGCTGGCGGACGCGGTGATCTCGCCGCCGCATCTCGCACAGTACCGATCCCCCTCGTTGCAGGGGGCGCCACAGTGGTGACAGACTGCCGCCACGGTGGACGGAGAATAGCGCATGGACCGAGCATTCAGTAGCTCGGAAGTCGCGTCTTCCTCATCCCTTCGACGCACGTCCCGTCTCGCGGATCAAGGTCGAGCCTGGGTCCTCGGCATCAACGCTTGGGCCGTGGCGAGCTTCTTGCCGGCGCTGCTGGGAGGCCTCTCATCGCCGCTCGCGGTTCCATTCCTGCTGATCCCGCTCATCCCGCTCGGCATTGGGGTGCTCCTGGTCGGACCGGCCAGGACCGGAGCGCGCTTTCTCCTGCTCGGGGCGTTCCCGGCGACACTGGCAGGGCTCGTGGCCGGCCTGCCGGCCCTCGCCCGCCAACCGCCGTCGAGCGCAGCGGGAACCGCGCTCGGGGTGCTCTCGCTCCTCGCCTACGGCGCCGCGGCGGCCCACGCGGTCGGCAAGCCCGCCGGCTCGCGGCCTGCGCAGCTGCGGCCTCTCGGTTCCGTCGCGCCGGTCGAAGAGCACACAGGACGGAAGCGGCTGCGGCAGGTGGTGCTCGCGATCGCGGCGTCCGGGGGTGCGCTCTTGGTCGTCGTCGCGCCGACGCTGGGCGGCCCCGGTGCGTACCAAGCCGGTTGGGGCGATGCGGCGCGAGAGGCGTCGGCGCTCACCGCGGTCGTCGGTGCGGTCCTCGCGACGGTCGTGCTCACGTTGTTCGTCGGCCCCACGCTACGGGCGGCCCGAGGCGACGCGCCGACGTGGCGGCGTGTACGGGGGCGTGTCATGGCCCTCGTCCTCACGTTCGTCGTCGGGCTCGCGGTCTACGTGCTCTACGCGCTCGCCTGAGCGGAGAGAGAGAGCTTCACCGTCGGCCCTCGTCGAGGCGACGCATCCCCTCGAGCAGGATGCTCTCGGTCGAGTCGTGCACGGTGCGGTCGGTCGCGCGCGCCGCGGGATCGAGCGTGAAGTCGCCCTCGTCGAGCATCAACATCGCGTACACAGCCTCGACGCCAGAGCGCGGTCCGAACCGTGCGCCCCAGATCGCGCCGTCGGAGAAGAGGATCTCGCCTTTTTGACCGGCGGACGCGATGTCGAGCCGACCGGACTTGCGGCCGTTCGAGAGCACCTGGAGCACGTCCGGAAGCGCCATCTCGGTGAGCGAGCCGTTGACGCCGCGTCCGCCGCGCTTCTGTCCAGCGGCGAGGACCTGCCGCATCTTGGCAGCGACGACGTCTCCGCTCGCGGGCTTGACGAGGAAGTCGGCCGCGCCGAGCTCGAAGCCGCGGTCGACGCTGTCGCGATCCGAACGTCGGGTGAGAAACAGGACCGGCAGCTCCGCGCCGGCGGGGCTCTGGCGCAGTCGCGCCACGAGCTCGAACCCGTCGATGGGCGTGAGGTCGACCTCGGTGACGAGGGCGTCGATCCCGCGCTTCTGGATGCGCTCGTACGCATCGGTCGCCGTGCGAAGGATGACGACGTCGAACCCGTTCTCGATGAGGCGCAGCTCGAGGACCGCGGTCTCCTCCGCGTCGGCGTCACAGATGAGCATCGTCGGACGGTCCGAGAGGAGCTTCGCCTTGAGGTCGTCACCGAGAGCGACGATCTCGAGCATGTCGAGGACGGTGCCGTCGAAGTGCTGGTCGCGATGACGCCCGAGCGCCGCGCACGCTTCTTTGGGAGCGAGCACCTTGCGGAAGGGGTTCTTCGCGTGCGCGGTGAGGTCGCAATACGTCTCGACGACGGCGAGGATCCGGGCGCCGAGCGGGATGTCCTTGCCCGACAGCTTGTCGGGGAACCCGCTGCCATCGACCCGCTCGTAGAGATGCGTGAGCGCTTTCCGTCACCTCGGACGGGAGCTTGACCGACTCGAAGTAGCGGAGCGGCGTCGAGGTAGGTCTTCTGGGCCTGGATCTTGTGCCCCTCGTACTGCGCGACGTTGAGGCCGGTGAGGTGGTAGCTCGCCCCCTTGCCGATGTCGTGAATGTACGCGGCGACCTGGAGCGCGAAGGTGCGCGCGTCGTCGAGCTTCATCCGTTCCGCGAGCCGCCGGCAGAGCCGTGCGACCTGCGCCGAATGGCCACGCAGCTCGGACCTACCCTGCTCGTGGAGCGCGACGAGCACGTTGAGCGTGCCGAGATAGTCGGACGAACCGATCGCTCCGACCGGCGCCGGCGCGGCCTTCTTCGCCGGGGCGTCGTCGCGGATGATCGTATCGACCTGAGGCGAGGGCTTCACGTCGGGCGCCTCGATGAGAAGCTGCCGCTTTCGGCGGGGAACGATCGGTACGTCCTCGGCACCACCGAGAACGTTGTCGCGATCGGCGATGGCGGCGCGAGCGGCGGGCGCGAGCGGGAGCTCGCCCGTCGAGCCATCGAGGTTCCCGAGATCGTGCGTGCCAGAGCCGGGACTACCGTCGTCGTAGTAGTCCGCCGCGGCGTAGGGCGACTGCCTTGCGACCCGAGCGTACGTGCGACCGACGGGTACCGCGCGGCGAGCTCGGCGAACGCTCCGCGATCCCCGTCGTAGTGCTTCCGGATGAGCGCCTGCACCGTCGCGGGCCGCGCGACGTAGACGTTGACCTCGCGGACGTTGCTCACGAGCTGGACCTGTTTCGCGACGTCGTGCTCGCCGAGCGCGCCGGCGACGACGGAGAGCGCCTGCTTGCCGGGGTCGTACAGGATCGGAAACACGAGCATGCGCTCGGCGACCTTGCGCGGGACCAGAGCGAGCAGGTTCTCGGCGATGGACGCTTTCGAGAGCTTCTCCGTGGAGACGAAGCGTGTCCGGAACACGTTCGCGAGGTACTTGAGAAGATCGTTCTCGCTCATCGCGCCGATCTCGATCAGCGCGTCTTCGCACCTACCGTCGATGCGCTGCGCGTGAAGGATCGCGCGCTGCTGATCGTCGGGCTCGATCAGCGCCTCTTGGGTGAGGCGCTCGAGCAGCTTGGTACCGGGAGGTAGCCGCGCGCCGGGGGTCCGAACCGCCACGGGCCGATAGTAGCGCGGGCCGATGGCCGAGCGAAGCGCGCGATCACCGCCGTTGCAGAGCGCACGCGCACACTCTAGAGTCGCCAGCGCCTTGCGGTGCTCGTCGGGAACCGGTCGCCTCGCGGCGGCAGCGGTCGTCATCGCTGCCGGGTGCGGTGGGGCGTCCTACGATGCAGGGGTCTTCCACGAGGGCGCGATCCGCTATCGGGTCCACGATCCGGGCGCAGGCTGGGCGCCGAGCGACGTCGAGGGCCAGAACGACCTCGCGTGGCGGAACGATTCGCTCTTCGCGATGATCCAGGTGAACTCGACCTGCGACCAGGACATGGACGTTCCCCTGTCCGCGCTGCGAGGCCACCTCCTCATCGGTTTCACGGAGCGCGACATGACCAGGACGAGGAGCTGATCCCCCTCGACGGACGCGAGGCGCTGCAGACGCACGTCGCGGCAAAGATCGACGGCGTGCCCGTGGAGCTGCTCCTCACCGTGATGAAGAAGAACGACTGCGTCTACGACTTCGCGCTCGTGACTCCGCCCGGCGACACGTTCTCACGCGCGCGCTCGGCGTACGACGGCGTGCTCTCGAGCTTCGGTACGATCGAGGGGCCGTGACGTCGGGCCCGACGACCGGTGAGCCCCGCGGAATCGCCGGCCTCGCCGCCGCGGCGTCGGCGAAGCTCACGCGCTTTCTCGAGCAGGTGGGGCAGGTGTCGATCCTCGCGGGCCAGGCGATCCGCGCGCTCTTCACGACGCGCTTCGAGTGGCGTCAGTTCCTCGGCCAGATGGAGAGCCTCGGCGTGAGGAGCTTCGCCATCGGGGTCGCCACGGCGGTGTTCGTCGGAATCGTGATGGCGATTCAGTTCGCGTTCTCCCTGGAGCGGTTCGGCGCCAAGGACAGCGTCGGACGCATCGTCGGGCTCTCGATGGCGCGCGAGCTCGCGCCCGCGCTCACGTCGCTCGTCGTCGGCAGCCGGATCGCCGCCGGCATGGCGGCCGAGATCGGCTCGATGGCCGTGACGGAGCAGATCGACGCGATCCGCGCGCTAGGGGCAGACCCGATCCGAAAGCTCGTCGTGCCGCGCCTGCTCGCGGGCGTGCTCGTCATGCCGATGCTGGCGGCGTTCGCGCTCGTGCTCGGCGTTCTGAGCGCGATCCTCGTCTCCAGCGTGAGCTTCGGCATCCAGATGCCGTTCTTCCTCTCGAGCGCGATCGACTCGGTCACGATGCAGGACTTCCTCGAGCGGGCATGGGCAAGACGCCGTTCTTCGGGTTCTTGATAAGCCTGCTCGGCTGCTACTTCGGCCTCGAGACCCGACGGCGGTACCGAGGGCGTCGGGCGGTCGACGACGACGCGCCGTCGTCGTCGTCTCCATCACCATCCTGATCGCCGACGCTCTGCTCACTCAGCTCTTCTTCAGCATATGACTCGGGTGAGCTCTCGCGCGGCCGTCTCGACGGCGCTCTCGCCGAGGAGAACGTGGTCGGCAGCGGGGCCGAGCGGAACGAAGCTGTCGAGGCTCGTGACGCGGCGGATGGGCCCGCCGAATCCTCCGTCGACCAGCGCGGCGATCACCGACTCGGAAACGCCTCCCTGACGCCGCGTCTCGTCCACGACGAGGACGCGGCCGACGGCGCGCGCCTCGCGGAGCAGGTCGTCGACGGGAAGCGGCGCGAGCCAGCGAAGGTCGAGCACGCGCGCGCGGATGCCCTCGCTCGAGAGGCGGCGCGCAGCCCGCAAGCTCATCCGCACACCGTTCGCGAAGCTCACGAGGAGAACGTCGCGACCGTCACCGTGCACGCGGGCGCTGCCGATCGGGACGTGCTCCGCGTCGGTCGGGTACGGCGCGAGCCAGCCGCCGTCACCCTCCTCGTGGAGGTCGCGCTCGTGGTAGAGCGCTATCGGCTCGAGGTACAGGCTCACGCGACCGTCGGCGGCCGCGGCCGCCACGCACGTGTGCAGCATCGCTGCGGCGTCGTCGGGCCGCGCCGGCGAAGCGACCACGACGCCCGGGATGTCGGAGAGAGCGGCGACGAAGTCGTCGTTGTGGAAGTGCCCGCCGAACCCCTTCTGATAGCCGTACGCCGCGATCCGCACGACGAGCGGGTTCCTGTACTGCCCGTTCGAGAAGAACGAGAGCGTCGCGGCCTCGCCGCGGATCTGATCGATCGCGTTGTGGAGGTACGCGAGGTACTGGATCTCCGGCACCGGGAGCAGCCCCGCGAGGCCGGCCCCGAGCGCGAGCCCGAGCACGCTCTGCTCGTCGAGGAGCGTATCGAAGACGCGCGCGACACCGGCGCGCTTCGCCAGACCGCGCGTGAGCCCGTACACGCCACCCTTCTTGCCCACGTCCTCGCCGAAGACGACGAGCTCCGGCCTCGCTGCGAGGAGGTCGGCGAGAGCGGCGTTGATCGACTCGGCGAGCGTGAGCCCGCCGCGCCCCTCGGGAAGCCGTTCGCCCGCGATCCGTGCGCGGACCTCGGCGCTGCCGCGGCGGCGGGCTTCCTGCGCGACGATCTCGGGGCGAGACGGAGCGATCGGCGCCATGACGTCGGACGCGTCGCGGAGCTTCTCCGAGCGCGCTGCCCGCGCCGCCGCGTCCGCGACGCGCGCGCGCACCGACTCGTAGAGCGCGAGCAGCTCGTCGGGCGTCGCCACGCCGTGCTCGCACGCGACGCGCGCCGTTCCGACCATCGGGTCGCGCGCCTCCGCTTCGCGGATCTGCGCCGCGGTTCGGTACGCGATCTCCGCGTCCGAGCCGGCGTGACCGAGCAACCGCACCACGTCGAGGTGCAAGAACGCGGGACGCCGGCGCTCTCGCACGTGGAGAGCCGCCGCTCGCGTGGCCTCCCACACGGCCACGGGGTCGGCCCCGTCGGCGTGGAAGTAACGAAGGCCGGGCCGCTCGCTCCACGCCGCGCGCACCCATCCGCGCGGCGTGGGGACGCTGATGCCGAGACCGTTGTCCTCGCAGACGAACAGCAGCGGGACCGGAAACCCGCCGTACACGGTCTGGCATGCCGCGTTCAGCGCCCCGACGGCGGTCGAGTGGCTCGCCGAAGCGTCTCCGAAGCTCGCGACGACGATCGCATCGTCCGGGTACGGCGTGCGGAGGCCGAGGTGTCGTGCGCGATCGAGCGCGAACGCGAGACCGAGCGCGCGCGGCAGGTGGGATGCGATCGTCGACGTCTGCGGAGGGATCGCGAGCTCGAGGCTACCGATCACCTTGTGACGTCCGCCCGCGATCGGCTCGTCGCGCGCCGCGCAGATGCCGAGCAGCATGTCGAGCTCGGGCGCGGCGCGGCCGGCGGCGCGCGCACGCGCGACGAAGAACGCGCCCGAACGATAGTGGAGGAGCGCCGGATCCGTCGTCCTGAGCGCGGCAGCGACCGCGGCGTTGCCCTCGTGACCGGCGGAGCCGATCGTGTAGAAGCTCGCGCCGGTCTTCCGGAGCGCGCGCGCGGCGAAGTCCACGTGACGGCTCGTCGCCTGCGCCTCGAAGAGCTCGAGCAGCTCACCTCGAGTGAGCGTCGTCCGCTCGTGGACGCGCTCGCCCGCGCTCTTTGGGGCGCCCTTCGCGACGAGCGCGCGCACCCGTTCCACGAAGCCTTCGTCGACGGAGCGCACCGGATCGAACGCGGTCACGGGGCCCTATATACCTGGCCCGCCGGGCCGTGCGATACGTTCCCTCATGACGCGTCCCACAGCTCGCGAGCTGCTCGCGCCCTTCGGGATCGAGCTCGATGACGACCTCGTACCACGCGCCCCGTGGCCGCTCGGCGCCGGGCCCCCGATCGAGAGCGTCGACCCGACGACCGGGGCCACGCTGGCGCGCGTACCGACCGCCACGCGGGCCGAGCACGACGCCGCGCTCTCGCGCGCGACCGAGCGCTTCGCGGAGTGGCGCATGCGACCCGCGCCCGTCCGCGGCGAGCTCGTCCGCGTCCTCGGCGAGCGCCTGCGCGCGTCGAAGGAGCCGCTCGGCGCGCTCGTCACCCTCGAGATGGGCAAGATCCGCTCGGAGGGCCTCGGCGAGGTCCAGGACT
>CAVUEK010000022.1:0-62794 GCA_963740495.1 uncultured delta proteobacterium | reverse complement strand
CGCATTGTGTAGATCCCAAGCCGGTCCGAGGGAAGGGCGAGACGGGAAATGGCGCGCACCGGCAGGCGGTCGATCGCGATGGGGCTCTTGGTCGTGCTCCTCGGGCTCGGCGCGGCCGTGCTGATCTTCATGGGCTCCGGGCCCAGAGCCCCGTCGAGCGGGGACGATGGCGGCCGACGCGAGCGTTCGAGCCGCGCGACGCCAGGAGCGGTTGGGGGCTCAGAGACGCGCGACGACGCCGTGGGGCGTCGTCGAAGCCCGGTCGTGGATTGTGAAGCGAAGCGCCGCCTCGCCGAGGCGCTCCGTGCGCGGATCCGGCGCGCGCGGGAGGCACGAGAGGGCTCGACCGCGCGCGGCACCGAGCGGTCCGCGCCGTCGCCGTCGCACGCCGGTCGCGGTGCCCAGGACGAGGCGGCGGGCGAGACGACCCTCGACCGACACTACATCCAGGACGCGATTCACGAGATTGTGCCGCTCCTCGCAGAGTGCTACGACCTCGCGCGAGAGCAAGACCCCTCGCTCGAGGGACGCTTGATTGTCGAGTTCGACATCGAAGGAGAGCCGGAGGAGGGCGGAGTCGTCGAGGGGACCGCCATCGACTCCGCGAGCACGCTCAGACACCCGGTTCTCGACGAGTGCGTCAGCCAGACGCTCTACACGCTCGAGCTCCCGCCGCCGGACGGTCCCGGACACGTGCACGTCCGCTATCCATTCGTCTTCACGAACGACGACCAGGAGCCACCCGAATGAGACGCAGGCACGTCGTGCTCGCGATATTGCTCGTTGCTTGCAGCCGGCCGCCAGCGCACGAGCCCGAGGGGGACGAGTCCTCGGGCGCGGAAGCCGGCGCGCAGGCGCCAGCCGGCCCGACCTCGCCCGACGCGTGGGCGCCGCGCAATTCGCTCGCTCGCATCGAGCACGTGCCGCGTGAGGGAAGGGTAGAGGAGCGGTCGAGCGGCACCGGTCAAGTGCGCCTCGTCGCGCAGCTGCCCGTCTCCGAGTCGGGGGACGCGCTCGTCTCGCTCTTGGCCGTACCCGCGCTCGACTCGACGCGGGTGATTGTGACCGTGCGGGCGGTCCACGACATCGCGACGTGGACGGAGTGCCGAGACGTCGGGCTCGTCGCCGGCGAGACGCGTGCGCTCGCGGACGTCGAGCCGTTGGAGGGAACGACCGCGTTCGGGCTCGTCGAGGGACTGAGCGCTCGAACCGACATCGATTCCATGCGCTGGCTGGCCGGGGCCGAAGGGCCGGCGGTCGCGGTGTGCGACTCGAGGTTCGAGCTCTCGACCTCTCGAGCGACCCTCGCACGCTTCGTGGCCCGCTTCGTCGAGCTCGTCCCGCCGAGCGCGACGACCGAATGACGTCAGGGACCGCGCTCAGTCGCCCGCGACCCGCTCGATCTCGCTGAGAAGCGCCCGCCTGTCGATTGGCTTGGTGAGCACCGGCGCATCCACCTCGCCGAGGAACAGTTGATATCGCTCGGTCGCGTGGAGCGCAGTCACGAAGAGCGTCGCGGCGGCCAGGTCGGGGCGGGACCTCTTGAGCCAATCGTAGAGCTGAGGCCCGTCCAGGCCGCGCACCGAGACCTCGCAGAGGACCACGTCGGCCATCGACCCCGACTCGAGCAGCTCCACGGCCTCCTCGCCGTCGCTGGCGAGGATGACGTTGTGATCGCGGCCGAGAACGCGCGCATAGACGCGGAGCATGCGCTCGTCGTCGTCGACGATGAGGATGGAGAGCCGCCGGCCGTTCGTCGCCGAAGCTTTCGGCGCGGCGGGCTCGACGGCGGCCGCGATGGCGGTGGGGTCGGGAGCAGGCAAGAGAATGACGAACTCGGCGCCATCGCCGTAGACCGACTCCACCACGAGGTCGCCGCCGAGCCCTCGAAGGATGGAGCGCGAGATAGAGAGACCGAGGCCGGTCCCCATCTTCTCGCGCTTGGTCGTGAAGAACGGGTCGAAGATCTGGTCGATGGTGTCCGGTGGGATGCCCGGGCCGGTGTCGGCGACGGTGATGGCGATCGCTTCGTCGTCCGCGCGCGTTGCGATCCGGACGCGATGTCCTGGTCGGTCGACCTCGCGAACGGCGTGCGCCGCGTTGATGAGCACGTTCGTGAGCACCTGCGCGATGCGTGTCCGCGGAACGAGCAGACGCGGCATGTCGGCGGCGAAATCTTTCTCGATCACCGCCGTCCGCTCGATCTCGCGCGCCACGAGACGGAGCACGTTGTCGATGAGCTCGTGGATGTCGACGACCTCTGCGGGCTCGGCGTCCTCCGTTCGCGCGAAGATGTGGAGGTCCTTGACGACATCGGTGATGATGTCGCAGGCGCTCTGTATCTCCTTGAGGAGCGCCGAAGACTCGCCGGCGGGCGAGCTCGTGCGCGTGATGGCTGCGAGCCGTTGGATCTCCGACGGAAGGACGGGCCGCCCGAGCGACGACAGCCGCTGAGCCTCTCGTGCGCCGTCGACGAGCGGGTCGAGGCACGCGTGCAGCGCACCGAGCGAGAGCGTCACGGCCGAGAGCGGGTTGTTGATCTCGTGTGCGACGCCCGCGACGAGGGTGCCGAGCGCCGCGAGCTTCTCCGTCTGCGCGAACGAGACGGTCTGGCTCTCGCCGGACCGACGCAGCGATGCGCGGAGCAAGGTCCGGTCGACGAAACCGTGAATCGTCGCGGCAGAGAGATTGGGGAGCACGACCGCCTCGTCCGCACCGGCGGTGAGCGCGTCGAGCACGTCCTCTTGCGACCGAGCGCAGTAGCCGATGGGTTGGCCGCCGACCTCGGCTCGCAGCTCGCGCACGACGTCCGATGCGTGTCCCTCCACCACACGCACGACGAGCGATCCTTGCTCCTCGCGGAAGCGGGGCTCGGCGACGTGGAGCAGCGCGTCGGCGGTGGCCTCGTCGTGGGTGAGTAACGTCGTGTCGATGCCGCGATCGTATGTCAACACCTGCCGCCGGGGGACCTCCTTCTCACCAGCGAACCAGAGCCGCCGAACGCGTGAAGCCGGCGCCCTGAGCGTAGAGCGCGACCGTCGCTCCCGGGACCAAGAGCCCGCGGCGCCGCGCCTCCATCAGGTTCGAGACGACTCCCGAGCCTCCGACGTGAGCGGTCGACGCGAACGTGTCGGGCGCGATGGCCGGATCGAGCCCGAGGACCTCCGCCATCGCCCGAGGGATCCACTTCCGCGGCTGGACCGCCGCGAGACAGTCGATTGATCGCACGGGCACCTGGAACCGCGCGCAGGCGTCCTCGATTGTTCGAACGCCGAACCGCACGGTGTCGCGCATGAGCGTCTTGGCGCCGTCGGCGTTGCGGCTGCCCGGAAGAAATGGACCTCCGCTCTCCCACCACGGGGTGTCGCTCGCGTCGTCGCGGCCGCGGATCCAGGTCACCGAGTCCCAGTACTCGCCATGCGAGACCGACTCGATGCCGAGGATCCCCGGCGTCTCGCTCGCCGACACGAGCATCGACGTCGCCGCGTCCCCGACGCCGGGCGACGCCGGGTGCGACAACGGGAACGCGCGGAGGATGAGGTGCGATTGCGTGAGGAGCACGTGCCGTGCACGACCCGACTCGATCAGCGCCGTCGCGAGCTCGAGCTGGACGAGCGCGCTCGCGCATCCGCTGTCCGCGCCAGTCGCCCATGCGCGGTGCGCGCCGATCTCGTGTGCAACGCGCGTCGCGCTCGGCAACCCCGCCCGATCCGTGACCAGCGCCCACGAGATGACCGCATCGACGTCCTTTGCGTCCACGCCTGCGTCCTCGAGCGCCATGCGTCCGGCTTCCGCTTCGCCGAGCCACGCCGGCTCGTCGGGACCGGCGACGCGGCGCTCGACCGCTCCGATGAACGGATCGGTAGCCTCTTCGGCGAGGTAGCGCGCCGAGACGCGGTCGCTCGCGTCGCCCTCGCCGCGCGGGATGTCGACGAGCGTACGGTCTCCCCGCGCGCGCGCGGCCTCGATGAAATCGAGCGGCCAGGTGGCGTTCGTGCGAATCGTCTCGGGCAACCACGTGCCGAGCCCTCGGATCCGGGCCCTCATTGCGCCTGCTCCGTCGTTCCCATCGACATCTGCTGAAGCGCTTCCACCCGTCCGCCGCCGCGGATCCGAATGTCTCGGTCGATCCGGATGTCGAGGAGCACGGGCCCGGGCCCTTCGGCCGAGAGCTCGTCGAGGAGCTCGGGGGTGATCTCGCCCGGGTGGTCGATGCGCGCCGCCGGGACGCCCATCGCCCGCGACCAGGCCGCGAAGTCGACCCACGGTGTCTCCCATGCCGTGCCGCGCCCGAAGATCTGCTTCATGCCGTGGTGGACCATGTTGTAGCGGGCGTCGTTGAACACGGCGTAGACGATAGGTAGGCCCCGATCGGCGGCCACCAACATCTCCATCCCCGACATGTGCATGCCGCCGTCCCCGCAGATGCACACCACCCGCTTGCCCGGCTTGCCCAGGGCGAGCCCGATGGCGCCTGCGATGCCCGACCCCATCGAGCCCAGACCGAGCTGGATGTGGAACGACTCGGGGGTCTGCGCCGTGAGGTAGTGGAGGGCGAACAGCATGTGCTCTCCGATGTCCGTGATGAACATCGCGTCGAATCCCGCCGCCCGCTCGAGGTCGAGAACCGCGCGGTGCGGCGCGATCGTCTCGGATTGGTCCACCGCGGCGGTCGGGACATCGAAGGGGCTCGACATCCGGATCTTCTTGCAGAGGTCGCGCCCACGCGTGTGGACGAGCCCCGACCGCGCGGCCTCATCGGCCAGCTGCGCTGCGAAGACGCCGACGTCCGCTACGATGGGAAGCTCGGCCACGACGTTTCGATTGAAGACGCGCGCGTCGAGATCGACGTGGACGAGCTTTCCCCCCGGCCGAACGTACGGGGTCGGCCCGATCGAGCTGTCGTCCATGTCGGTGCCGAGCACGAGAGCCACGTCCACGCCGGCCTTCGTGTAGGCGCGTGCCCACATGCTGCCCGAGATGCCCCCGTTCCGGAGCGAGCGCGGGTGTGCTTCGCTCACGATGCCCTTGGCCGGCGGCGTCGTCAGAAACGGGACGTTGAGGGTGTCGACCAAGCGTCGACACTCCTGCGGGTACCGAATGCACCCGGCGCCGAGGACGATCAACGGGCGCTCGGCCTGGGCGAGCATCGTCGCCACCGAGTGGATCGCGGTCATCGAGATGGGAGCCCGCGGCGGGCGTACCAATCGGACGAGGCGTGCCGGCTCCGAGACCGCCGCGCGCGCGCGATCGATCGCCACCATCACCAGCGCCGGGCCGGGGTTCTCGGGGTTGGTGGCGCAGTCGAGCGCCGCCATCGTCTGGGACGCCGCAGACTCGGGCCGAGCGACGCGCACCAATCCGCGGACGAGGCTCCTGAGGATGGACTCGACGTCCAACCCTTCGGGGCCGCTGTCCTGGGCGAGCCTCTGGCCGTGGGTCTCCCACGCGACGTCACCGCAGAGGACGACCATCGGCGTTCGCGTCAGGTGGGCATTCGCGATCCCCGTCACGACGTTGGTCGCGCCTGGACCGGCGGTGACGACGATCGCCGGGACGCGACCGCTCACCCGGTGGAACGTAGCGGCGGCGAAGGCTGCCGCGGTCTCGTGCCGAGACTCCACGAACGTCGCCGCCTCGTTCTCCTTCACGGCGTGGCAAACCGGCGAGATCGGGCCGCCGGGTACGCCGAAGAACGTGTCGACGCCCGCGTCGACGAGCGCCTGGACGAGGTGATCCGCAGCCGAGTGGTCGCGCCGAGGCGCGATCTCCCGGATGTAGGAGTGGGCGGTTTCCGGGCGGATCTCGGCCGGCACCGCGAGTGCGGCTGCTGAAGACATGAAGTGGTTCCTTTTCTCGGGATGGGTGCGGCGCTCGCGCAGAGCGCGCCGCACGGCGCCCGATCACGCGGGCGCGCGGAGGTCGGTTACGTTGGAAGGCCGCGCGGGCGATCTCTTTCGGAGCTGGGTCTCGGCCTACCCGATCGGTTCCGCGAACCGGATGATGTGCGCTCCGTTGAACGGGTCCTCGAGGCGGACCTCGACCGTGCAATCGCGCTCGAGAGCCTCGTACGTGCCGACGGCCGCACCGCGTAGGTACGACTCGATCCACACGTACTCCTGATGGAAGCGCATCTCGACGGTCCTGTCGTCGGGATACGTCGCGGTCCATTTCCCGTAGTTCGTGGTCTGGCGAGTGGTCGCGGTCGCCTGCTGGGTGAGCTTCTTCGGGTCGTTCGAGAGCAGCCGAAACAGAGACCGACCGAGCAGGCTCGACGCGAAGCTCTTCGCGTTGTCTCGGCTGATCTCGAAGAGCCCGTCGTGGAGCCGGTCCGTGCCCGACACGAGGGCTCCGGCGACCGCGGCGCGGACGAGGAAATCGCCGACCCAGACGAAGCGCAGCGAGCCGAAGTCGTCGGCCGGGAAGAGCTCCCGGTACCGTGGCAAGAGGCCGCGCTTTTCGAGCTGTGTCGTGAGAACACGGAACCAGACTCCTCTGACGCGAGCCGACGGAGGGCTCGCCTGTAGACGTTCCTCGATGTCGCAGTGGGCTGCGATCAGCTCGAGGGCTGGATCGAGAATGGGGGTCGTGCCGACCAAGGGTGATGACTCTCCCGCTCGAAGAGCCGCCGGCATGGGGTGGCGCCGGACGCCCCAAGTATAGTCCCGCTCACCAAGTCGCCTAGGGGTCGCGACGCACTTTGTGCGTTTTGGGTTGGGAAGTCTTGCGATGTGGGGTGCCGCACGAGATCGTTTGTGCGGTGAGGCGCCGTTTCCCGTCCGCGCACATCGCGGGGATCTCCATGCTCGCGCTCGCGTCCGGCTGCGGGGACGACGGCGGCGGCGGCGCGGACGCAGGCTTCGACGCGGGTCTCGACGCTTCGTTCGACGCCGGGCCTCCGGTCGTCATCCTTCCGGACGAGCGGGAGGCGTGCGCCGAGCACGACCCCGACCGACGGCCGTTCTTCGGCGACCTCCACGTGCACACCGCGCTCTCGTTCGACGCGGTCGCGTTCGACGTCCGCGTGCGGCCGCGCGACGTCTACGCGTTCGCGAAGGGCGGGTCGCTGGACCTTCCGCCCTACGACTCGACCGGCGCGGCGACGCGGTCGCTGCAGCTGAGCCGCCCGCTCGACTTCGCGGCCGTCACCGATCACAGCGAGTTCCTCGCCGAGACGCCCCTCTGTTGGGAGCCGGGATCGCCTGCGTACGACTCGCCCACGTGCACGGCGTACCGCGACGGCGACCACGTCCACGGCGACTTCGGGCCCATCACCCAGGTGTTCATCGCGTCGCCTCCGCGGCGGGCGCCGCTCTGCCGCGAGAACCCGACGCTGTGCGACCAGGCGCGTGGCCAAGCGTGGCAGGAGACGATGGACGCCGCGGAGGAAGCGTACGACCGGACCTCGGCGTGCCGCTTCACGAGCTTCGTCGGCTGGGAGTGGACCGCCGCGCCGGCGGGCACGAACCTCCATCGCAACGTCATCTTTCGGAACCGCACCGTGCCGCGCGTCCCGACGAGCTACGTCGAAGCGCCGACGCCCGAACAGTTCTGGGACGCGCTCGACGCCACGTGCATCGAGACCGGCACGCCGTGCGACGCGCTCGTCATCCCGCACAACTCGAACCTCGGCGCCGGGCAGTTCTTCCTGCCCGAGACCCGCGAAGGGGTCGCTTACGATCACGACGCGGCGGCCCGACGCGCCGCCATGGAGCCGCTGGTCGAGATCTATCAGCACAAGGGATCGAGCGAGTGCCTCGCGAACGTCGCCGATCCGCTCGCGAGCGAGGACGAGCTCTGCCAGTTCGAGCAGCTGCACGCGAACGTCTGCACCGGCGCCGCCACCGACCCTCCCGATTGCGTCGACCTCTGCACCAACGGGGGCGGCCTCGGCTTCCTCGGGGGCTGCGTCCAGCCGCAGGACTTCGTGAGGAGCGCGCTCCTCGTCGGGCTGCTCGAGCGGGAGCGCGTCGGCGCGAACCCGTTCCGCTTCGGCTTCGTCGCGAGCACCGACTCGCACGTCGGCGCGGCGGGCGGCGTCGAGGAGCGCGGCTTCCCGGGCCACCTGGGCGACAGCGACGACCAGCCCGAGGAGCAGATGCGCGTCGCGGACGCGCCGCTCGTCCGTGGCTTCACCGCGTCGCCGGGTGGGCTCGCGGTCGTCTGGGCGGAAGAGAACTCGCGCGAGTCCATCTTCGACGCGATGCGCCGGCGGGAGACCTACGGTACGAGCGGGCCGAGGATCGTCGTCCGGGTGTTCGGCGGGCTCGGCTACCCGGACACGCTCTGCGACGATCCCGATCTCGTCAGGCAGGGCTACGAGGGTGGCGTACCGATGGGCGGCGTGATCGCGGGCCCGCCCCCCGCGGGCGGCGCGCTGCGGATCGTCGTGAGCGCGCTCCGCGACCCGATGGGCGCGCCGCTCCAGCGCGTCCAGATCATCAAGGGCTGGATCGACGGGGGCGAGACCCACGAGCAGGTCCTCGACGTGGCCGGCGACGCCGACAACGGCGCGAGCGTCGACCTCGCGACGTGCACGCCCGAGGGCGACGGCGCGGACGCCCTGTGCACCGTATGGACCGACCCGTCGTTCGATCCGGCCCAGCCGGCGTTCTACTACGCGCGCGTCATCGAGAACCCGACCTGCCGGTGGAGCCGCTACGTCTGCAACGCGTCGGGGGTCGATTGCGCGACGGCGACCGAGGACGATCCGTTCTGGCCTTGCTGCGACCCGGTGCGCGCCCAGACGACGCAGGAGCGCGCGTGGACGTCGCCGATCTTCTACGAGCCCTGAGGCCGACGCAATCCGTTCTCGTCCCGCGCTCGTCTTGGTACTGTCCCCCCGATGCGAGCTCTTCTCGTGGTCGCCCTCGCGGCGACGTGGTCGACGACCGGTTGTGGTGACGACGACGGCGCGCCGCGCGACTCCGGGCTCGACGGCGCGCGGGCCGCCGATTCCGGCTCGGACGCGAGCACGATGAGCGATGGCGGCGCCGATGGTGGCGGCGCCGACGGCGGCGGCGGAAGCGGCTCCGACATCGTCTCGTTCGACGGCGGCCACTATCCGGGCCCGTGTGCGCTCCGTCGAGACGGCGAGCTCTTCTGCAGCGAGGACGGCGCAGCCGAGCCGCAGGTGTTCGCGCATGTGAGCACGTTCACGGGCGGGGTGCAGGTCGCTCGCGGATCGCAGACGACGTGCGTGCGGTTCGACGCGGGGAACGTGCAGTGCTTCGGCCGGCACTGGCTCGGCGACGGGTCGGACACGGCGAGCGACGTCCCGGTCGATGTCCTCGATCTCGCCGACGCCGCGTTCGTCGACACGTGGGTCAACCACACGTGTGCGGTCCGCGCCACCGGCGTAGTCTCGTGCTGGGGCAGCAACAGCGACGGGGAGATCGAAGCCGGCGGAGCGGCCCAGTACCTCACCCCGCACGACATCGCGGGGATCGACGACGCGGTGGAGGTCGCCGTCACGCGCCTCTCGACGTGCGTTCTCCACGCCGACGGCACGGTCTCGTGCTGGGGCAGTGACGGCTTCGACCCGACGCCGACGGTGATCCCCGGCGTGACCGGCGTCGAGATCACCGGCGGGCACTTCCACTACTGCGTGCGGGCTGCCTCGGGCGCGCTCTCGTGCTTCGGAGGCACGAGCGGGGCGGTGGCCGCGGCGGTACCCTCGCCGATCAGCGACGCGGCCGAAGCGGTCGCTCTCCACAGCGAGACCTGCTACCGGACCACGGAGGGCCACGTTCGCTGCTGGGGCGCAGAAGGTCGGCCGAGCGATCCGCCCGGGGCGCTCGAAGAGATCGCCGGCATCGACGACGCCGTCCGCATCGCGTGGCAGTGCGCGGTTCGCGCGAGCGGCGTCGTGAGCTGCTGGCAGGATCGCAGCCGCGTCGTCGACGCGATCGGGCTGTGATCGCCCGATCGCCCGAGGCCCCGCGCCGATGTGGCTAGCCCGGGCGGCGCGCGCTACGATCCTCCCTAACCTCGTGACGCGACTCGGGCTGTTCGTCGTGTGTTGCGCCGCGTGTGCGGCCACGCCGCCTGCGCCGGCGCGGCCTCTCGCATCCGCGGTGCTGCGCGCCTCGGCGGCGCCCGAGCCCGAGCCCGGGCCTCGGTGCCTCGCGAGCGAACGGAGCTCCGTCGCCCCTGCGTCGCGCATCGACGAGACCGCGCTCGCCACGGCGTTCGACGACATCGGATATCGGCCGCCCGACGGATCGCATCTGCTGGTCGGCCGCGAGCTCGCGGGAGCGCGCACCGAGTTCGAGTGGTTCTCCCTCGGCGAGACGGGTCTCGTGCCGTCGGAGGGCCACTACTGGCCCGCGAGCACGGTGAAGCTGATCACCGCGGTCGCCGCGCTCGAGGCGCTGTCGCGGCGCGGTCTCACCGGTGCCGCGCGGCTCGACTTCGTCGACGACGACGGCGGCTACCACGGTCCGGCGATCGAGATCGCGCGGCTCGCGGTCGAGATCAGCGACAATCCGTCGTACAACCGAACGCTCGAGATCGCGGGCTTCGACGCGCTGAACGACGAGATCCTTCCCGCGTGGGGGCTCAGGCACACGGTCTTCCAGCGCCGGTACACGCGCCCTCCCGGTGTCGAGTCGCTCGCGCTTCGCCGCTCGCCCGCCATTCGCTTCCGCGAAGGCGACCGCGAGGGGACCATCGAGGAACGCGTCGGTGTGGGCCGCCATCCGGAGTGCCCCGCGGACGGCAACTGCACGACCCTCTACGAGCTGCTCTCGGTGATGCGGCGCGTCGTCCTGTCGGACGAGCTGCCCGAGCAGGAGCGCTTCGCGATCGCGCCGGACGACCTCCGGACGCTCGAGGAGGCGCTCCTCCGCTCGCACTCGCGCATCGCGCGCGGCGCCACCGCGGCGCTCGGCGACGTCCTCGTCTACAACAAGACCGGGACCGTGCCCGGCGACGACCGGCTCGACCACGGTCTCGTCGAGGAGACGCGCACCGGTCGACGGTGGCTCGTCGCCGTCGCGACACCGTGGCGGACGACCGAGAACGAGGATGTCGAGAATCTCGTGTGGCAGGCACTGGTCGCGCTACGGTGAAGCCGTGGTCACCGATGCCGATGTCGCGCGCCTCAGCACCCTCCTCGCCGGCCGTCGCTTCGTCGCGCTGACCGGCGCCGGCGCGAGCACCGAGAGCGGGATCCCCGACTACCGCGGGCCCGAGACGCGCCGCCGCGCGCGACCCACGGGCCCGATGCAGCACCACGAGTTCGTGGAGCGACCGGAGGTGCGGCGTCGATACTGGGCCCGCGCCGTTCTCGGTTGGGATCGCTTTCGCGCGGCGCGGCCCAACCCCGGGCACAGGGCGCTCGCGGAGCTCGAAGCTCGCGGCGCGCTCGTCGGCGTGATCACCCAGAACGTCGATGGGCTGCACCGAGCCGCCGGCAGCGCGCGCGTGGTCGAGCTTCACGGCTCGCTCGATCGCGTGCGGTGCCTGTCCTGCGCGCGCGAAGAAGCCGCGCGCGTCCCTTCACGAGCGCCTCCTCGCAGAGAACCCGGGTTGGCTCGCGCAGAGCGCGTCGCTCGCGCCCGACGGTGATGCGCATCTCCCTACCGACGCCGACGCGGCGTTCGTCGTCGCGCCGCTGCCTCTCGTGCGGCGGGCCGCTCAAGCCCGACGTCGTGTTCTTCGGAGGGAACTGCGACCCGCGCGTCGTCGAGTCGGCGTGGTCGCTCTTCGATTCCGCAGAGGTGCTGCTCGTCGTCGGCTCGAGCCTCGCGGTGTTCTCGGGCTATCGCTTCGTCCGCCGCGCGGCGGAGCGCGAGATGCCCATCGCGATGCTCAACCTCGGAGACGCGCGCGGGATGGAGCTCGCGAGCGTGCGCGTCGACGCGAAGGCCGGCGACGTCCTGCCGCGCCTCGCGACCGCGCTCCTCGGGAGCGGGGCGCTGCGCGCGCCGGACGCGATCGGGTGACTCGGGCTCTTCCGGCGCTAGCGGCTCTGCTCGTCGGCGCGCTCGCGGCGTGCCCGCCGGCCGCGACGCTCCCGCCGCCGATCCCGCCGCACGAGGCGCCGATCGACGCGTGGCCGGAGTCGGCCCCCGCCGACCTCGAGGCCGAGCTCGAGGTCGCGCGAGCGCTCGACGCGATGGAGGGCGCGCCCGCGAGCGAGCTCGACCCCGAGGACACTCTCGTCCCCGGTGATTCCCCCGACGTCCACGCGTTCGAAGGAAACGTCGCGGGCTTCTACTACGTGGAGGTGGTGCTCGGCGGCGGCGACCCGGACGACGCGCTTCCCTTGGTCGTGTATCTGCACGGTCGCGCCGACCGACCACGCATCCCAGGCGGTCCGTTCCTCGACACACCGGTCCCGATCCGCGTGTTCATCCCGCGCGCGCCCGACCGACTGGCGCCTGGGTACACGTGGCTGCCCACGTACGCGCGATCGGGTCAGCTCGATCTGTTCACGAGCTCGCTCGCCGACATGGCGACGCGCCTCGCCGAGGCGATCCGGACGTTCGTGGAGATCCGTCCCACACTCGGCAAACCGATCGTCGTCGGCTTCTCGCAGGGCGGACACCTCGCGTGGGCACTGGCGGTGCTGCACCCGGACGTCGTCGGCACGGCGTTCCCGTTCGCGGGGTGGTTGCCGGTGGGCCTCGTGCCGGAGCACCTGCTCGACGGTGTCGTCTACCCGAAGATCCACGCGATGCACGGCACGGCCGACTATCCGGTCCCGATCGAGCCGACGCGGGAGACGGCGCGAGCGCTCTCCGACCGCGGTCTGTCGGTCGATCTCGTCGAGATCGAGGGTGCGGGCCACGAGATGACGCCGGCCATGGACGCGCGCTTCCACGAGTGGCTCGTCGACGCGCTGGGCGGCGCGCCGAGCGCCTCCACCGCTCGCGACGCCGCTCCGGGCCCGGCGCCGCTCAGTAGCCCTGAACCGTGATCTTGCGGACCTGGATCGGGGTGATGGGCTTGTCGCGCTGGTCGGTCGGAGACTTCTCGATCGCTCGGACCACGTCCTCGCCCGCGGTGATCTTGCCGAACACCGGGTGCTTCGAGTCGCCCGGCGAGAACCAGTCGAGATAGGCGTTGTGCTTCGTGTTGATGAAGAACTGCGATCCGCCGCTGTTCGGTCGGCCCGTGTTCGCCATCGAGAGCGTCATCGGCTCGTTCGAGAGCTTGTGCGCCGCCGGGTGCTCGTCTTTTATCGTTCCGTGCGGCGGACCACCGGTGCCCGCGCGCCCGCTGTTCGGGTCCTTCGAGTGCGGACAGCCGAACTGGAGCATGAACTTGTCGATCACGCGGTGAAAGTGCAGACCGTCGTAGAAGCCGCTCTTCGCGAGATCGAGAAAGTTCTTCGCCGTGACCGGCATCTTGTCGAGGTAGACCTCGGCGGTGAACTGCCCGAGGCTCGTGTCGAAGGTCGCTGTCGGGTTCGCCATGGCGGCCTTGTATCACGGCCGTCGCGGATGTGTAGAGGGCCTGCGGCCTGTGGCATTCTCGCGCGGTGGAGGAGCTCCCCGCGGAGGTGCTCGCGGCCTTTTCGCTCGAAGGCGCGCGCGTCTCGCGCGTGTCCGTCGGGCTCATCAACCGGACCTTCCGCGTCGAGCGCCGCGGCGTCGTGGTCTGTGTCCAGCGTCTCCATCCCGTCTTCGCGCCCGAGGTCAACCTCGACATCGAGGCGGTCACCGACCACGTCGCGGCGCGTGGGCTCGTCACGCCGCGGCTCGTCCGCGCTTTGGACGGTCGGGCGTGGGTCGAGCACGACGGCGGCATCTGGCGCGCACTGTCGTGGATCGAGGGCGCGATCGTCGAGCGCGTGACGGTACCGGCGCTCGCGCGGGAGGCCGCGGCTCACGTAGCCCGCTTTCATCGCGCCGTCGCCGATCTCGACCATGCGTTCCACTTCACGAGGCCCGGCGCCCATGACACCGCCGCGCACCTCGCGAGCTTGCGCCGTGCGCTCGGCGCTCACCGCGATCATCCCGACTTCGACGCCGTTCGCGCGGTCGCCGACGCGATCCTCGCTCGAGCCGAACGGCTACCCACTGCGCCCGATCCGCAGCCTCGCATCGTGCACGGCGACCTGAAGATATCGAACGTCGTCTTCGATCCGGGGCTCGCAAGCGCGATCGCGCTCGTGGATCTCGACACGCTCGCCCGCGAGACGATCGGGGTGGAGCTGGGCGATGCGCTCCGCAGCTGGTGCAATCCCGCTGGAGAGGAGCGCGACGGCTGGGTCGACCTCGCGGTGTTCGGCGAGGCGATGGCCGGCTACGCGTCGGAGGCGACGCTCGCGCCCGACGAGATGCGGGCGATCGTTCCGGGCCTCGAGCGGATCGCGCTCGAGCTCGCCACGCGCTTCTGCACGGACGCGCTCGAGGAGAAGTACTTCGCGTGGAGCCCGTCGAGGTTCGCGACGCGGAGCGAGCACGCGCGAGCTCGCGCCCGTTCTCAGCTCGCGCTCGCGCGCGACGTCGCCGCGAAGCGAGGCGAGCTCGAGCGCATCGTGACCGAGGCCTTCGGGTGAGCGGCGGGCGCCGCACCGTCGCGGCCGTCCTGCTGGCCGCCATGCCGCTCGTCACGCGGGCCGCGTCGGCTCAGCTCGGTCCACCCGAGAGCCCGATCGCGTCGAGCGACTACACGGTGGACCTCTACAACGGCCCCGTCCTCGGCGGCGCGCGCATGACCGGTCTCGGCGGCGCGTACGTCGCGATCGCCGAGGACGTCGACGGAAGCCTCGTCAACCCCGCGGCGCCGGCCGTTCGACCGGGATATCTCCGTCGATCGGTTCGACTACTGGATGGGCCTCGGGATCACGCTGCCGCTCGATCTCGGCGACTACTTCAACAGCGGCTCGGATTTGTCGAGCGTGAGCGGGATCGAGGACGGCGGCTTCGCGTACGCGGTCCCCGCGCTGAACCTGCAATTCGGACGGTTCGGCATCGGCGCGACGCTCGAGGCCGAGACCGTGTCCTTGGTGGGACGCGAGACGACCCTCTCCGAAGGTGGCCTCCGCGTCTCGGTTCAGTTCCTCACGCTGCACGTCCAAGCAGCCGCCATGTTCCTCGACGGCCAGCTCGTGATCGGGCTCGGCGGCGCGCTGCTCGCCGAGCGCGTGCTCGGCGCTCGGAACTTCCTCGACGTCGATCCCCTCTACTCGGCCGCGGCCGTGGGAGCCGAGGTCGGGCTCCTCTACCGCCCGAACGGGAAGCAGTACCGTATCGGAGCGGCGCTGTTCAGCCCGCTCGAGACGAACCCGACCGCGGACGGAGCGACGGGCGACGTCATGGCGCGCGGCTTCTATGTGCCGCGCTCGGCGTTCGTCCCGTGGCAGCTGCAGGCCGGTGCCGCGCTTCAGATCGGCCGCCGGCCGCTCAACCCGCGATGGCAGAGCGTGAAGGAGGTGGTCGCCGGCGAGCTCGGCGCGCGCCGCGAGGCCATGGAGGACGAAGCGCTGGACCGGTACGAGAAAGCGGTCTGGCGACGGCTGCGCCACGGGTACCGCACGCTCGACCCCTTGTTCGTGTTGCTGACGGCGAGCATCGTCATCGACGGTCCGACGCGAGATGCGGTCAGCGTAGAGGCGTTCCTTCGGCAGCGCGTCCAGCGCTCGGGCTCGACCGCGGTCCTTTCGCCGCACTTCGGGCTCGAGACCGAGCCGTGGACCGGCGTCCTGCGCACGCGGGTCGGGTTCTACGTCGAGCCGCCGCGCATCGAAGGCTCGCTCGCTCGCTTCCACTGGACGGGCGGGATCGATCTCAAGCTCGGCGGTTGGGACGTGTTCGGGATCTGGCCCGAGGACTACGTCTGGAAGATCACGTCCGCGCTCGACGCCGCGCCCGACTACCTCGTCTGGTCCATCGGGATCGGGGGATGGTACTGAGCGCCTCCGTGCCGGCGTTCGCGCCCGCGCTACACTTCTGTCGTGCCGGTCCTGATCCGCCGCGCTCGCTCCGCCGACTGCCCCGGTATCGCGCGCGTGCACGCAGGGAGCTGGCGGACCGCGTATCGCGAGCTGCTGCCGCCGTCGTATCTCGCGACGCTCACGGTCCGCGGGCTGACGGACACATGGCACCGGCGGCTGCTGTCTCGCGTCCCCGGCGAGACCATCTGGGTCGCCGCCGACCTCGCGGCCACGGGCGACGTCATCGGGTTCTGCACCGGCGGTCCGATGCGGGAAGGCTCGGGCTTTCACGGGCTGGCGGCGGAGATCGGCTTCCTCTACGTCCACCCGATGCACCTCGGAGCGGGCGTCGGCGGCGCGCTGCTCGAACGCGCGCTCGACGCGCTCGAGCGCGCCGGCTATCGATGGGTGGTCGTCGGCGTGCTCGAGAAGAACGAGCGCGCGCGTCGATTCTACGACGCGCACGGTCTCCGCTTCGGAGGAAGTCGGTGGATTAATCGCAGGTTCGGCGTCGCTGTCGTGCTGCACGAGAAGGCGCTCAATCCGGTCGCGGACTTCGCCGCGCTCCGCCCGAAGGCGGCGCGCTGACGGCTGCGGCACCGGATGCGCGATGGGTCGATTCGTGAGATTCTCGTGCGCGATGGCTCGGAGCGCGCTTCTCGTGTTGTTGGTCGCGATCACGGTGACCGCTGGATGCAACGGGCGCCGACGCGGGCGGCCGGTCGACGGGGGGCCGTTGCGCGACTCGGGCCCGAGCGTCGACAGCGGGCGGCCGCCCGGCGACGGGGGCCCGGGCTTCGACGGCGGGCCGCGGACCGACGGCGGCGGCCCGCCGCCGTTCGACGCGGGGCACGACGCGGGGCGCGACGGGGGCGGCGATTCTCTGCTCCGGCCGGCCACCGTGCCCACCGGCGACCGACTGCGCGTCGTACGCATGCAACTCGACGACCGGAGCGTGCGATCCGTCGTACACCAGCGCGGGGACGCTCTGCGACGACTGCGGCACGACGACGTGCACGAGCTGCGACGGCGCCGGCACCTGCCAGAGCGGCCCGTCGTCGGGGTTCCTCGAGGACTTCGAGTCGGGCTCGGTGTTCCGCGCGGGTTGGACGAGCTCGGGCAGCGCGATGTGGAGCGTCAGCACCGCGACGCCCATCGCGGGGACGAGATTGGCGCACAGCGGCGCGATTGTCGACTCGCAGACGACGTCGCTCTCACTGACGCTCGTGTTCACCACGGCGGGGATGCTGAGCTTCGCGTACCACGTGAGCAGCGAGTCGTCGTACGACTACCTCACGTTCTACGTCGACGGCACGGGGCTCGACTCGTGGTCGGGAGAAGCGTCGTCCACCTACCTCACGTCCGTGACGGCCGGGACCCACACCTTCCGCTGGGACTACAGCAAGGACAGCACCGTGTCGGTCGGGTCGGACGCGGCGTGGATCGACAACGTCGCCGCGCCGACGGCGCACCTACCCTGAGGTACGGCGCGCGCCGACCCGCTCGAGCATGTCGAAGACGACGCGCTCGAACCCATCGGCGTGCGTGAGCGGTGACATGTGGCCGCCTTCGACGGGCGCGAGGGTCGCGCCCTCGATGGCTCCGGCGACGAGCCCGCACACGCGCCGCTCGAGCTCGGGAGAAGTGCGCCCGCACGTCACGACCGTCGGCGCTCGGACCTTCGCGTAGGTCGCGGCTGGCGTCTCGTCGAGGCAGAGCGCGCGCACTTCGAGGAACGTCTGTCGGCCGCTCGACGAGAGCGCGCTCTTCTGCCGTGCGGGGAGGGCTGCCCACGTCCCCTTGCCGCTCCAGAAGTCGACGAAGCGCTCGAACCACGCCTCTCCCCCGCCGCGCACCGTGTCGAAGAAGAGCCCGTCGTGGTCGATGTCTCGGAACGCCTCGTCGACGGTCGCAGGCTCGGCCTCGCGCATCATTCCCCACGACACCGGCTCGTGGACGACGACCCCGAGCGTGAGGTCCGGCCGCGCCGACGCTGCAAGGAGCGCGAGGAAGCCGCCGAAGCTGTGGCCGACGAGCAGGCACGGCGCGTCGATCGCCGACTGGACTCCGAGCACCGCGTCGACGTCCGCGTCGATGGGGAAGTCGTCGGGATTGGGCCACGCATCGCTCTCACCGTAACCGAGGAGATCCGGCGCCACCGGGCGCGCGCCACGACCCTCGAGCTCGAGCGTGAGGCGGAGCCACTGGCGGGACGACATGCCCGAGCTGTGGACCATGAGCACCGGTGGAGCACCGCTCGCGGCGTCGGTGAAGCGCACGGTGAGCCCGCGGGTCGCGACCTCTCGGTTGGTGCGCGCCACGCTGCTCAGAAGCCCCCGGGCATTTCCACCAGAAACGCCGCCTCGTCCGGTGTGCTCTCGCGACCGAGGATCGCGTTGCGGTGTGGGAATCGGCCGAAGCGCGCGACGACGTCTCGGTGACGCCGCGCGTATCCGACGTTGTTGTCCAACCCCTTCTTCGCCTCGCCTTCGACCTCGTCTCGCATGGACTCGAAGAGGGCGACGCACGTGTCCTGGAGCGCGACGTCTTCGGCGTGCATCAACGGCATGTAGAGGAACGTGCGTTCGGCGAGAGCGAGCTCCTTGTCGTCGCCTCGTTCGATGGCGTCGAGCGCCAAGCCGACGGCGCGCTCGTCCCCGGCGTACATCGTGGCGGTGTTGCGGAACATGTTGCGCGAGAGCTGGTCGAGGACGATCACCGTCGCGAGCCGGCCGCGCGCCGAGCCCAGCCAGTCTTGCCGCTCCCCCGCCATGATGGCGTTCCACGTCGGCTCGAACCGTTCGCGGATCTCTCGGTCGAGCTCGGGCCCGCCCTGAAACCAGGTCTTCATCTTTTCGGGCGCGGCGCGGCCGTTCTCGTCGAGCGGGCCCAGCCAGAACTCTAGAACGTCCTCGAAGCTCACCATGACCCCTCATAACGACCTGCGCCGCCCGCGTCCACACCCCCTTGCTCCCTTGGACCGACCCGCCTAGCGTCCGCGGCGTGGCGTTCACCCGATCGATCAAGGTCCGTTTCGGCGACGAGGACCACGCCGGCATCGTCTACTACCCTCGTTTCTTCGACTGGTTCCACCAGGTGTTCGAAGACTTCTTCGAAGAGATTGGGATGAGCTACCAGCGGGTCCTCGACGAGGACCACGCCGGCTGGCCTTCGGTACACGCCGAGGCCGACTACGCGAGCCCGGCGCGCTTCGGGGACGTGCTCGCGTTCGCGCTGTCGGTCGAGCGCATCGGGACGAGCTCCACCACGTTCGCGTACCGCGTGACGAACGAGCACGAGAGCCGGCTCGTGGCGACCGGTCGCGTGACGTGCGCGTGCGTCGACATGCGGACGTTTCGCGCACAACCCATCCCGGAGCGCTACCGCGCGCTCTTCGAGAAGCATCTCACAGAGGCCAAAGAGGCTCGATCCCGCGCGTCCCCGGCGGGGGGCTCCTGGCGGTCGCTGCCCGCGTGCCCTACGATTGGGGATCGGCGGGCATGAAGGCGCTCATCAAGGTCGGCTACGGCTGCAACGACCACTGCTCGTTCTGCCACACGCTCGATGTCCGGCACGTCGACGGCGAGGCGCGCGAGGTCCACGAGAAGATCGAGCGCGCCAAGGCGCTCGGCCACACCATGGTGGTCCTCTCGGGGGGCGAGCCGACGATACGCCCGGAGCTCGTCGAGTGGGCGCGACACGTCGCCTCGCTCGACATGGACTTCGGGCTCGTCACCAACGGGAGGATGCTCAGCTACGCCAAGCTCGTCGACGAGCTGATGCAGCAGCGGCTCCGATACGTGTACCTCTCGATGCATGGCGGCAGCGCCAAGGTGCACAACCTGATGGTGCGCTCCGAGGCCTTCACCGAGACCTACGGCGCCATCGCGAACTTGAGCGGTACGGGCATCGACCTCACGGTCAACTGCGTCGTCACCAAGCACAACGTCGATCACCTCCGCGAGCTCGTCGACTCGGTGCTCGCGTACCCGGACCTCACGCTCAAGATGTCGATGGTGGAGCCGAAGGGCGGGGGTGACGCGCTCTTCCCGCATCTCATGCCGCGCGTCGCGTACGTCGCGGAGAAAGTGCGAGACGCGATCGATCACGGTCTCACGAAGATCCGCGAGAGCGACGCGTCCGGTCCGCGCCTCACGCACGGCGCCATCCCGCTGTGCCTCATGTCCGGCTACGAGCACTTGTTCGACGATCTGAAGACGCACCGGTTCGCGACGATGGTCGAGGTCGGCGAGCCGGACTTCTTCCCCGTCGACGACCTCAACAAGGTCCAACCACCCGAGACGTGCCGCGGCTGCTCGCTGAGCGGGCCCTGCCCCGGCCTCTACCGGGGCTACCACGAGGAGCTCGGCTCGGGCGAGCTCCACGCCGTCCACGGGCACCCTCGCAGCAACTCCTTCAACTACACGTTCGAAGCGCTCGTCGAAGCTCGATCCGACGGCGCGTGCCCGCTGCGCGAGGACGGTGTCACGCCATGGGATCGCGGGCGACATCTGTTCGTCCGACACGAGGGTCGGATCGCGCGTTTCGTCGCCCGAACGCGTGACTTCTCCGACACGGAGATCGCCGCGGTGAAGCACGACCTCGGTCAGGTGTACGTCGACGTCTCGACGAAGCGCGCGCCCGACGACTTCGCGCGGGACCTCGCGAAGCTCGACCGGAGCTCGCTCTGCGACGATTGCCCTGAGCACGACGTCTGCACGGGGATGTTCGAGCCGCGCCTCGACGACGCGTTCGGTCCGGACGACGCGCGCGTGCGCGAGCTGCTCGCGGAGATCCGGGGCGACGTCCTCGACGTGGGCTGCGGCGAGGGGCCGTACGAGGATGTCCTCGCGCCTCGCGCGAGGGACGGCGCGATCCGCTACGTCGGCCTCGACCCGGACGCTCGCCGGATCGAGTCGCTCCGCGCGCGCTGGCCGTGGGCGACGCTCGAGGTCGGGCGCGCCGAGGACGTCAACGGCGAGCACGAGCAACGGTTCGACCACGTCCTCGTCCTTCGGAGCTGGAACCACCTCGAAGACCCCGACCGGGCGCTCGATGCGATCGCGCGTGCGCTCCGACCCGGGGGCACGTTGACCGTCGTCGACAACGTCGCCTACGGCCTCGCCCGGACGGTGGGCCAAGCCCGGCAAGCGGAGTCCGCCGCCACCCTCGGGTTCGAGCACTTTCGCAACGATGGGGCCGCGGAAGCCGCTCCTCGGCTCGAGGCGCGCGGGCTCCAACAGGTCGAACGGAGGGACGTCGGACCGGGCACGAGCAACCAGTGGCTCCTGCGCTATCGGCGGCCGACCGGCCTCCCCCCGTGACAGGATCTGGGGTGGGCGGTAGACTGGCCTGGACATCATGGCTGACCACGACGCGGACGACCCGGGCGACGACCTGCCGACGTACAAGCGAGAGGCGGGGCCGGTCCTCACGGGCGAGCAGCGCGAGATCTCGGATCGCGCGCGCGCGAACGCCGAAGAGGGCGGTTTCGCGGGGCACGCCGGCGGTCAGCGCAGCGCGCAGCACTGCTCTCATGGTTCCCACGGCAGCCACGGGTCGCACGGCAGCCATGGGTCGCACGGCAGTCATGGTTCTCACGGCAGCCACGGCTCTCACGGCAGCCACGGTTCGCACGGCAGCTGGTGAAGCTCCCCGGAATTCCCGAAGAGCTCGCGTCCGCCGACCTCGACGAGGGCTCGGTCGATCTGACCATCGACGCCAGCATATATCCGCTCGAGGCGGTGTACGCGGCGACGTTCGTCCTCATCGACCGCGCGTGGGTGCTGATCGATCGGCCCGCCGACGGGAAGTGGCGCGTGGTCGTCTCCCCCAAGGCCGGGCCGCTCGACGAAAAGACGCTCGCGTCGCTCTTGGGTGAGCTCGCCAACGAGCTCCTCGCCGCGGCGTATCGACAGGAGCTCACGCGCGAGAACCGCGCGACGCTCGAGGCGGTCACCATGCAGGCGATCGCGGGCGCGATGGGCCCGCCGAGCCTCGACGAGCTCGAGGACTTCGACTTCAGCGAGGAGCCGTTCGAGGATCCGCTCGGCATCGCGAAGTCGTGGGAAGAGAAGTACCAGAAAGCCGACAAGAAGCCTGCGGGCAGCCCGGCGAAGGACGAAGACTGAGCCGTGGCCCGGACGCTCCGGTTTCACAAGACGGTCTACGCGGGTGAGTCGGTCGACGAAGCCGTCAAGACGTTCGAGCGGTTCGCCAGCTTCTCGCTGACGGACGACGACGCGCATTTCATCGTCACGTTCGAGGCGAAGCGACCGGAGCTCGAGAAGCGGATCGCGGGCGAGCTCGGGAACTTCGCGTTGGGGCTGACCGTGAAGCGCAGAGGTGAGACGTGATCTTCACGAGCATCGAGAAGCCCTCGACGAGCCTGCCGGCGTTCTTTCGGCACCGAGAGGTCGGCAAGAAGGTCCTCGTCACGAATCAGGAGGGCCGCTACCTGCTCCTCGAGCCGGACGAGTTCCGCGCGTTCGTCGAGGGTCGGACGGAGCAGGGCTCGCCCACGTGGGAGCGCCTACGCGACGAGAACTTCCTGCGCGATCACTACGACGTCCCGAAGGCCGCGGCGATGTGGCGCGCGCGCAAGAGCTTCATTCACGAGGGCCCGAACCTACACATCTTCGTGATCACGCTCCGATGCAACGAGACGTGCGTCTACTGTCACGCGTCTCGCGCCAACATGGACGCCGTGCAGACGGATATGCCGGCCGAGGTCATCGAGAAGAGCGTCGATCTCGTCCTCGCGAGCACGAGCCCGTACGTCACGATCGAGTTCCAGGGGGGCGAGCCGCTCGTCAACTGGGACGGCGTCGTGCACACGGTGAACTACGCGCTCGAGAAGAACCGGAGCGCCGGCAAGAACCTCGAGTTCACCATGGTCTCGAACCTCTCGCTGATGGACGAGCAGAAGCTCGCGTTCCTGCTCGAGCACAAGATCCAGCTCTGCACGAGCATCGATGGCCCGGAGCACGTCCACGACAAGCAGCGAAAGCTCCCTGGGATGAGCTCGCACGACCGCGCCGTCCACTGGCTTCGGCGGATCAACTCCGCGTATCGCGAGATGGGCCTCGACGAGACCCTGTACCACGTCGAAGCGCTGCTCACGACGACGCGCGCGACCCTCCCGCTCTTCAAAGAGGTCGTCGACACGTACGTCGACCTCGGTGTTCGCGCGATGTTCCTCCGCCCGCTCGACCCGTTCGGCTTCGCAGAGAAGACCGCCGGCGCGATCGAGTATCCGCGCGAGGCGTTCATGGAGTTCTACCGGAGCGCGGTCGACTACATGATCGAGCTCAACAAGGGAGGCGTACAGATCCTCGAGCGGTACGCCGCGATCTTCCTCACGAAGATCCTGAACGGCGAGGACCCGAACTTCCTCGACATCAGGTGGCCGGCCGGCGCGGGCATCGGGCAGCTCGCGTACAACTACGACGGCAAGATCTTCACGTGCGACGAGGGAAGGATGCTGCACGAGATGGGCGACGACACGTTCGAGATCGGCGACGTCTTCACGTCGCGGTACCGCGACGTCGTCGGTCACGAGACGGTCCGCGCCGTCGTGCTAGCGTCGAACCTCGAGCAGAGCCCCGACTGCGTGAGCTGCACGTACCTCCCGTACTGCGGCGTCCCGCCCGTCCACAGCCACAAGACACAAGGCACGATCTTCGGGAAGATGCGCAACAGCAACCTCTGCTACGTGCACAAGCACATCCAGGACTACCTCTTCGAGAAGCTCGGAGAAGGTGACGCCGAGACGCTGGACGTGTTTCGGAAGTGGACGACGAACCGCCCCCGCGACCACTTCCTTCACCCCGCCGCGAGCTGATCAGGGCACGACGTCCAGCGCGCGCTGGGCGGGCAATCCCTCACCGGGCCCGAGCTCGCCGACGCCCACGAACGCACGCGCGGGCCAGGGCCACGCGCCCGGCGTGACGGCGTCTCGGGGGCGCAGCTCGTCGTCACCGAATCGAGCGAGGTACTGCGCGTCGACGCCTGGGCACAGCGCACGCGCCCCGCAACGGCCACAGGGAGCACCGTACGCGCGCGACGCGGCCGCGGCGGATGCCGGACCGCTCGGCGCGAGGTCCAACGCGGCCGATGCGAAGGGCCCGAGGAGGCACGATGGCGCTCCGCGGATCCACGCGTCGAGCCCTCGCGTTCGCGCGGAGTCGAGCGCGTGGAGCGCGAACGGGATCGCGAGCGCGAGGCGCGGCACGATGCGATCGAACGCGCGTACCGCGCGTCCCGCGGTGCGAACGGTCTCGATGCACCACGCGGCGACACCGCGGCTAGAGAGAAAGACGGGCAGGTCGGCGATCACGCGATAGCTCGATCGGGTGAGGACGGTCGTCACGATCGCCGGCATGCCGAGGCGGCGGGACTCCCCGAGCGTCCGACACGCCGCTTCGAAGCTTCCCGGGCGCCCCGTGTGATGATCGTGGACCTCTGCGCTCGCCCCGTGGATCGAGAGGTGCACGTCGGTGAGGCCCGCGCCCGCGAGCGCCCCGAGCGCGCCCGCCTCCGCCAGAGCGACGCCGTTCGTCTGGACGCCGACCCGCTCCATGCCGAGCGCGCGCGCGCGCGCCACGGCTTCGGGGAGGACCGTCGAGAGCGCCGGCTCGCCGCCGACGAACGTCACCTCATCGGCTCCCCTCGCCCGGAGCGCCTCGAGCTCGGCGCTCGGATCGGTGACCGCGTGCGCTCGGGGGAGCCCCTCCTGCGCGCAGAAAACACACGAGCTGTCGCACGCCAGCGTGAGCCGGAGCGTGGGACGAGCCGTGTCGGGGCTCACGCCAGCGGGACTTCGTAGTTGTCCCGCGGGAAGCGTTCGAGGCGCTGCCGCAGCGTCAGGAGCTCCGCCGGCGCGGCGTCTCCGCCCATGCCCCGCGTGCGCTCGCCGAGCTCGTCCGCGAGAGCCATCGCGGCGAGCCCCTGCTCTTCGACCGTCGCGGTGGTCCCGTCACCCTCGTTGGACAGGTACAGGCTCAGCGCGTCCGTGTTGCCGATCCCGGTGGGCGCGGCCGCGTCGGGGTCACGCCGGAGGACGTCCACCTGAAATCGCGCACCTGCCTCGGACTCGAGAACCACGGGGACCGCGCCGAAGCGGAGCGCGTGCACCGCAGCGACGCGCCAGCGGGCGATCACGGCGCCCGCGGCGAGGCCGTGCAACGTCGCCTGCGCCAGCTCGCGCTCGCGCTCCGTGCCGCCGATCGGCGCGCCCTCGCCCTTCGCCTTGGTGGCGCACGCTGCGGCACTTGCAGCGCTGACCGCGACTCCTACCGTGACGATGAACCCACGCCGCCCGACGTCCTGCATGTCGTCCATGTTCCCAAAGGGTACGAGGGCCGCCGTCGAGGCGTCAAGCGGAGGTCCGGCGGCGGACCTCTCGGGTGGAGGGTAGACTGGTGGCGGTCTCTTGCCGCTCCTCGACGTCATCCTGGGCTACGACTGCAACCTCGCGTGCGACTACTGCACCATCACCGAGGCGATGCGAGCCCGCTCGCTCGCGCCGCGGGCGGTCGTTTCGGAGCTCCGGCGGGGCAGGACCGACGGATACGACCGCGTCTCGTTCACCGGCGGGGAGCCCACGATTCGGGGCGATCTCGTGCCCCTGGTCCGTGAAGCCGCCCGGCTCGCGTACTCGGACATCAAGGTGCAATCGAACGGCTTGCTCTTCGCCCATCGCCCCAACCTCGACCGGCTGGTGGACGCGGGGGTGAACCGTCTCCACGTCTCCATCCACACCCACGATCCCCTCGCGTACGACGATCTCGTCCGACGTCACGGCACATACGCCCACATGGTCGAGGGCCTCGATCACGCGATCGCCACCGGGCTCCCCGTCACCGCGGACGTCATCCTGAAGAAGGACACCGTCCCGAAGCTGCAAGCGGCGGTGGCGTGGCTCGCCGACCGCGGCGTCCGGAGCATCCACCTCTGGCTCGTCTCGCTGACGGACCAGAACCGGGACAACGTGGCTTCGTTGCCGCGCATCACCGACGTCGTCCCGCACGTCGCCGCCGCGTTCCGTTTCGGAGAGGAGCACGGGATCGAAATCCTCTCGCTCCATCTGCCGCGTTGTCTCCTCGGACCGGACGACAACCTCGCGCACGCGTGGGACCCGGGGTCTGACGACGTTCGCGTCGTGACACCCGATGCGACGTTCGAGCTCTCGAGCTCTCGCCTCGCCGGCCACGTGCACGTCGCTGCGTGCGAGGGGTGCCGTCACCGGGAGATCTGTCCCGGGTTGCGGCCGGACTACCTCGAAGTCTACGGAGACGGCGAGGTCGCGGCGGTCCGGGACACGGCTCCATCCGTCTCGCCGACCCGCTCGCTCCCGATCACTCCTCGTCGCTGAGGTAGGTGTAGCTCCGCATGGCCTCCTCGTAGTGCTCCATGAGGATCTTCATCTGCGGGAGCGTGATGCGGCCTTTCTGGTAGGCCTCCTCGGCCTGCTTTCGCACGCGCTCGGTCATCAGGTCGGGATCGTGCTCCACGTACCTCAGCACCTCCTGCATCGTGTCGCCCTTGACCACGTGCGAGACCTCGTAGCCGCCGTCCTCCTTCAGCTTGACGTGCACAGCGTGCGTGTCGCCGAAGAGATTGTGTAGGTCGCCCAGGATCTCCTGGTAGGCGCCGATGAGGAACATCGCGAGGAAGTACCGCTCGCCCTCGACCAACGGGTGCACCTCGAGGACGTTCTTCACCTCCTCGAGATCGATGAAGTTGTCGATGACACCGTCGCTGTCGCACGTGAGGTCGGCGAGCCGCGCACGCACGACCGGCTCCTCCTCGAGCCTGTGGATCGGCATCACCGGGAAGAGCTGATCGATCGCCCAGGTGTCCGGGGCCGACTGGAAGACCGAGAAGTTGCAGTAATAGATCGCGCTGAGAACGCGCTCGAGCTCGTTGAGCTCCTCTGGCCGCTTCTTCAGCCGGCGCGCCTGCTCGAGGATGCGGTAGCCGCAGTGGTTGAAGAGCTTCTCGGCGCGCGCGCGGTCGCGGAGCGAGAGGTACCCGAACTTGAAGAGGCTCGACGCCTCCTCTTTCGCCTGCTGCGCGTCGTGCCAGGACTCCTGGACGTTCTTGGGCATGACCGTCTTCCACGTCTCGTAGAGCTCGTGGATCACGGCGTGCGCTTCCTTTTCGGGCTGGACGGGCGTCGGGTAGTTCGTGGTGTTCGTCCCGAGGACGTTGAAGACGAGGACCGACTGGTGCGCCGACACCGCACGGCCGCTCTCGGTGATGATCGTCGCTGGCGGGAGGCCCGCGCTCGAGCACGCCTCCTGCAGTCCGGCGACGACGTCGTATGCGTATTCCTGCGTCGTGTAGTTCTTCGATGCGTGGAAGTCGGTCTTCGACCCGTCGTAGTCGACGGCGAGGCCGCCTCCGACGTCGAAGTAGCGCATGTTCGCGCCCATCTTCGCGAGCTCCGCGTAGAACCGCGTCGCTTCGCGGAGCGCGTTCTTCACCGGGAGGATGCTCGAGACCTGGCTGCCGATGTGAAAGTGCAGCAGCTGCAGGCAGTCGAGCATCTGGTGCTTCTCGAGCTCGTCGACGACCTGGATGATCTCGGCGCTGGTGAGCCCGAACTTCGCCCGATCGCCGGCCGAGTCCGCCCATCGCCCGATGCCCTTGCTCCCGAGCTTCGCGCGGACCCCGAGCTGCGGGCGGAGGCCGACCTTCTCGGATGCGCGGAACACGAGATCGAGCTCCTCGATCCGCTCGAGGACCACGAGCACCGTCTTGTCGAACCGCTGCGCGACCAGAGCGGTCTCGATGTACTTCATGTCCTTGTAGCCGTTGCAGATGATCAGGCCGTCCGACTGGTACATGGCCGAGAGGGCGATCAGCAGCTCGGGCTTGCTTCCGGCCTCGAGGCCGAAGCTCCACGGTGCGCCGAACTCCACGACCTCGTCGATCAAGTGCCGCTGCTGGTTGACCTTCACCGGGTAGACGCCGCGGAACGTCCCCGCGTAGCCGTACTCTTCGATCGCCTTGGCGAACGCCTCGTTGATGCGCCGGATGCGATCCTCGAGGATGTTCGAGAAGCGGATCAACAGCGGCAGGCTCAGGCCCCGCGCCTCGAGGTCGTTCGCGAGATCGTAGAGATCGATCGTGCGCTCTGTCGTGGGGTCCGGTCGGACCTCTACCCGGCCCCGTTCGTTGATCTGGAAGTAGGGGTCACCCCAACCTCGGATCTGATACGTGTCGGCGCTGCGCGCGATCGTCCACCCATTCGAGTTGGGTCCGTCCGGCATCCTCGTCACGTACCTCCGTCACCGAACTATGGCACGGGGGTGGGGGTAGGGATCAATTGCGGGGCCCCGGGCCCGGTGAGAACGCGAGGCGGTGGACCGTGCGGTCGGACGTGAGCTCGGGGTGGAAGGTCGCTCCCACGACCGCTCCCTGCCGCACCAGCACCGGCTCGCCGCCGAGCCGCGCGAGCACCTCGACGCCGTCGCCGACCGCGCGGATCCGCGGCGCGCGGATGAGCACGAGGGGCAAGCGGCCGTCGTCCGAGACCGCCTCGAAGCTCTCGACCTGCGGGCCCCACGCGTTCCGCTCGACGGTGACAGAAAGGTGACGGCGCGCGTCGAGAGGATCGTCTGCCGATCCCGACGCGAAGCCGCCGGCGAGGAGGATCAACCCCGCGCACGTTCCGAGGACGGGCTTGCCACGACCGACGTGCTCGCACAGGACCGGCGCGAGCCCCGCGCTCCTCATGAGCCGCGACTGCGTCGTGCTCTCCCCGCCGGGCAGCACCACGCCGTCGCAGCCCGCGAGCGCGTCGGGAGTGCGAATCGGGATCACCTCGAAGCCGAGCGCCGAGAGCGCAGCGAGGTGGGGAGCGCTCCCGCCCTGGAGCGCGACGACGCCGACCCGCACGTCACCACCCGCGCGCGGAGAGCAGCTCGCCCTCGCCGAGACGCGCACGCTCGACGCCATGCATCGCGTCGCCGAGGCCCGCGCTGATCTCCGCGAGGCGCTCCGCGTCCTCGCGATGCGCGACGGCCTCGACGATGGCTCGCGCTCGTCGGGGCGGGTCGGCGCTGAGGAAGATCCCGCTCCCGACGAACACGGCTTCGGCCCCGAGCGCCATGCAGAGAGCCGCGTCCGCCGGCGTGGCGATGCCGCCCGCGGCGAAGCTCGGGACCGGGAGCCTGCCCGTCTCCGCGACCGCCCGCACGAGCTCGACCGGCGCGCCGAGGTCGCGCGACTCGCTCACGAGCTCGGCGTCGTCGAGCGAGGCGACGCGGCGGATTTGGGTGCGAATGCGCCGAAGGTGCCGCACGGCCTCGACGATGTCGCCCGTGCCGGCCTCGCCCTTCGTCCTGAGGAGGCACGCGCCCTCGGCGACGCGACGCAGCGCCTCTCCGAGCTCGGTGCAACCACAGACGAACGGGGCGCGGAACCCGCGCTTGTCGATGTGGTGCTCCTCGTCCGCGGGCGTGAGCACCTCGCTCTCGTCGATGTAATCGACGCCGAGCGCCTCGAGGATCTGCGCCTCGACGAAGTGACCGATCCGGCACTTCGCCATGACGGGGATCGTGACCGCGGCCTGGATCGCGCGGATCATCGCCGGGTCGCTCGCTCGCGCGACGCCTCCCTCGGCGCGGATGCGGGCCGGCACCCGCTCGAGCGCCATCACGGCCGCCGCCCCCGCCTGCTCGGCGACACGGGCTTCGTCCGGCGTGGTCACGTCCATGATGACGCCGCCCTCGAGCATTCGGGCGAGGCCGATCTTCGTCGTGGTCGTCGACTTGTCCATGTTCGGTTCCTCCAAGAGCTCAGATCACGGTGAGGGCGGCGCGGGGCGTCTTCCCTTCCGCAGGGGCTCGGGCCGCCTCGATGGCGCGCGCGAGGCGCAGCGCCCCCTCGCGGAGACGAGCCGGCGGCTCGAAGCAGAAGTTCACGCGGACGCCGTGCGCGCGACCGCCATCGACTCGGTGAAGCGTCCCGGGGCTGACGAGCACGCCCTCACGGAGCGCATGCTCGTAGACGTCCTCCGGGGAGATCTGCTCGGCGAGATCCACCCAGAGGGTGACGCCGTA
Organism: uncultured delta proteobacterium; assembly: GCA_963740495.1. Classification (GTDB taxonomy): domain Bacteria; phylum Myxococcota_A; class Polyangia; order Polyangiales; family CAVUEK01; genus CAVUEK01. The sequence continues at coordinate 32,833 of CAVUEK010000022.1, read as the reverse complement.
CGACGAACGCCGGATGCTCACGTCGTCGGGCAAGTGCTTCTCGAGCGCCGTCGCGAGCGCGTCGCGCCGCTCGCGGTACGCGCGCTGCACGCGGCCGAGATGGGGAACGAGCCAGTCTCGCTCCAGCATCTCGGCGAGCGCGTGTTGAAGCAGCGCCGAGCAGCCGAGGTCCATCGCGTGCTTGAGGTTCGCGAGGTGTGGGCGCAGGCGCGGCGGACACACGAGGTAGCCGACCCGGAGCGCCGGGATGAGCTTCTTGCTGAACGTGCCGACGTGGATGACGTCGGCGGAGAGGGCGCGCAACGCGGGAGCTGCCGGCACGTCGTCGAGCACGAGGTCCGAGGCGTAGTCGTCCTCGAGGATGGGAACGCCCACCTCGTGCGACCACGCGACCAGCTCTTCGCGGCGCGCTTCGCCGATGTACGCGCCCGTCGGGTTCACGTGGTTCGGCATGAGGTAGAGGAGGCGTGCGCCGCGGCCGGCCGCCCGCAGGCCGTCGAGCGTCGGGCCGTCGGTGTCCTCCGGGACCGCGAGCACTCGCGCACCGGCCGCGGTGAAGAGCCGGAGCGCGCCGGCGTACGTCGCTCCGTGCGTCAGGAGCCGTTCGCCCGGGTCGACGAGCGCACGTACGACGAGGTCGAGCGCTTGCTGGCTTCCGGACGTGACGAGGACGTCATCCTCGTGCGCCGGGACGCCTCGCCGCGCCAGATCGCGGGCGATCTGTTCGCGGAGACGCGGCACGCCCTCGCGCGGCGCGTACTGTAGCGAGCGGGCGCCTCGGGTGGTGATCACGTGCGCGAGACAGCGCGCGAAGAGCTCGTGCGGGATGAGCTCTTCGGGCGGCTGCATGCGGGTCAGATCGATCACGTCGCGTCCCGCGGGCGGTCGGCTGAGCCGATCTGCGCGCCCGAGCGGCTCGGCGCCGAGCACGCGAGCGACCAGCGATGGCCACGGCAACGGGGCGCGGGCCGGCGGCTCCGTGGCGAGCACGGTCTCGGGCGCGCGAGCGACGAACGTTCCGCGCCCGACGACCGATGTGACGAAGCCGGCGCGCTCGAGCTCGGAGTACGCCCGCACGATCGTGTTCCGATGCGTTCCGAGCGACTCTGCGAGGGCGCGCGAGGGCGGCAATCGGTGCTCGGGCGGAAGCGTGCCCTCGCGGATGCGGCGCGAGAGCGCGTCGAAGAGCTGCTGGTAGAGCGGCTCGTGGCTCGTCGGATCGAGGCGGATCCCTAGGAGGGTCTGGGGTGCCATTCCCAGGATTGGTACCTCAGCCAGCGCGATGAGCAATGGACAATGGCTGGATCTTGTGCAGACAGGATGTGCCAATGCTGCCTGAACTAGCCATCCAATCCGAACGACGCCGGGCTCGGGGCGGCGCCACCGGTCACGGGGCGGAGGCGAGGATCCGTTCGAGGGTCACGAAGCTCACCCCGGCGGTCTCGGCCGGGCGGCGGTCGGTCTCCTGCCACTGACCCGGGACGAGCGGAGGAAAGAAGGTGTCCCCGTCGACGTCTCGGTCGACTTCGGTGAGGTGGATGCGGGTCACGCGCGGCAGCGCCGCCTCGTAGACCTGCGCGCCCCCGATCACCATCGGGCACGGATCGGTGTCGCGCGCGATCTGCGCGGCGTCCGCGAACGACGGGACCACCTCGCACCCCGGGAGCGCGAGGCCCGGCTGTCGGCTCACGACGATGTTGCGGCGTTCGACGAGCGGCTTGCCGATCGAGGTGTGCGTCTTCCGACCCATGATCACCGCGTGGCCTTCGGTGATCGAGCGAAAGCGCTTCATGTCCTCGGGGATCCGCCAAGGCAGGGCTCCGTCCTTGCCGATGCAGCGGTTTCGGCTGATCGCCACGACGAGCTCGAGCGGCCGCATGAGCGAGCCCGACGGGGTTCTCATGCCGGGCGGCCCCGTCAAGCTCGCCTCCCGGCCGCGCTCATACCGAGACCTCCGCCCGGATGTGCGGGTGTGGGTCGTATCCCTCGAGGGAGAAGTGCTCGAACCGGAACGCGAAGATGTCGCGAACGCTCGGATCGATGATCATGCGAGGAAGCGGGCGAGGCTCGCGCAGGATCTGCTCGCGCGCCTGCTCGACGTGGTTCGCGTACAAGTGCACGTCGCCGAACGTGTGCACGAGCTCGCCCGGCGCGAGGCCGGTGACGGACGCGACCATCATCGTGAGCAGAGCATAGCTCGCGATGTTGAACGGGACTCCGAGGAAAGCGTCGCCGCTTCGCTGGTAGAGCTGGCAGCTGAGCTCGCCGTCCTGCACGTAGAATTGAAACAACGTGTGGCAGGGCGGAAGCGCGACGGAATCGGCCTCTTTCGGGCTCCAGCCGGTCACGAGCAGCCGCCGGCTGTGGGGCGTTTCCCGAATTTGCTCGAGCACCCTCGCGATCTGGTCCACGCCGTCGCGCTCGTAGCTGCCGTCCGGCCTCTTGGTCGCGCCGAAGTTGCGCCATTGGTGGCCGTAGACCGGTCCGAGGTCCCCCGCCGGCCGGCCGAACCGCGCGGTCTGCTCCGCCGTGGCCCACTCGTTCCAGATGCGAACGCCGGCTGCCTGTAGGGGCTCGACCCGGGTCTCCCCGCTCAAGAACCACAAGAGCTCGTGGATGATCGAGGTGAGGTGGACCTTCTTCGTCGTCAGCAGCGGGAACCCGTCGCGGAGGTCCACCCGGAGCTGGTACCCGAACAGGCCGAACGTTCCGGTGCCCGTTCGATCCGCGCGCGGCCGGCCTTCGTCGAGGAGGCGTCGTAGGAGCTCTTGGTATTGCTCGTCGACGTGCCGTCCCACGACGGCGTGGTACCCGCTCGCCGCGCGCGCGGCAAGGGCGGCGGTTGGCGGATCGAGCGCGCGGGCGTACATGGAGCCTGGAGGCTGCCGTGACCTTCTTCCAGCGCATCCTGACGACCACCGATTTCTCCGATGCGTCTCGCGCCGGCGTCCGAAAAGCCGCGGAGATCGCGGTCGAGGCGAGTGCGAGCGTGCTGCTCGTGCACGTGTGGGACCCGGTCCCGTTCGCGCCGCTCACGACGCGGGGCCTCGACGTGAGCGGACAGGTGGACGCGGAGAGGGAGGTTCGCCGCTCGATCGAGCGCGCGCTCGAGGCCGTCCGCAAGAACGAGCTCGGCGACGTGGCCGACGTCCGAACCGAGATGGTGCTCGGGACGAGCGCCGCCGACGCGATTCTGCCGCCGCGCCGAGCAGGACGGGACCGACCTCATCGTGATGAGCACGAGCGGCCGGACCGGGCTCGCGCGGCTCGTGATCGGAAGCGTGACCGAAGCCGTCATCCGTCACGCGAAGTGCAGCGTGCTCAGCGTGCCGAGCGGCCGAACGTGACCGAGAGCGCGCCGAGCGCGAGGCCGACCGAGCGTCGCTCCTCGTAGCTCGAGCGCGCGAGCGTCGCCTCGAGCGCGGAGGCGAGGTGGGCGACCGACTCGGTGCGATTGCGGACCGCAGCCGACCGGCGGTGCTCGACGCGCGCTTCGGCGCGCACGACGTGATCCCGCAGCGCACCGACGGCAGCCGCGGCGTCACCGTATCGGACGGCGCGGCCCGCGGCGTCCAGCGCTGCGCCGAGGTCCGCGTCGAGGACCGCGAGGCCCGCGCCGTCGGTGGAGAGTCGCGCCGAGGCCCCGAACGACATCCAGGCTTCGCCGCTCGTGCTCCTCGCCGCGCCGCCGCTCCGCCACGATAGCGCGACATCGGCGATCTTCTCGGAGCGTCGCGCGGCATCGACGCGGACACGCGCGACGATGCTGCGCTCCTCGCCAGGAGCGAGCGCGGGCAGCGTGAGGGCGAGCTCGCCGTCCGCGCGCTCGACGCCGGCGCCGCCGTCGAACACGGACACGAGCTCCACGCCCGCCGGGAGCGAGACCGAGATTCGGACGTCGCGCGCGGCGACGCGCTCGTTCGCGCGGATCTCGGCGCGGAGCGTCGGCGCGAGGAGGCGGGCGGTTCGCGCGACGTGGTAGCCGCCGCGGCCCTCCCGTGAGAGCGCACGGAGCACCTCCTCGTCGAACTGGTTGCCGACACCGACGACCGTCGTCGTGCACGAGGCCGCTGCTCGTGCCGTCGCCGCCATGTGAGCGAGCGCGTCGGCGCCCATTTCGCCTTCGGTGGGCACGCCGTCGGACACGAGGATCACGAGCGCTCGATCGTTGCCTTCGAGCCGCGCGCGGCCAGCGGCCGCGTACGCGAGGTCGAGCCCGGCCTCGATGTTGGTGCCGCCACCGACCCGGATCCGCGCGAGCGCCGCGCGGATCGCGGCGCCGTCGCCGACGGCTGCCGGTGGGAGGATCTCCTCGCCGCGCGTTCCGTAGGCGACGACGTGCACGATGTCGGTCGGGGCGAGCTCGCTCACGAGGAGCCTGGCAGCGGCGATCACCTCTTGCCAGCTCGACTGCATCGAGCTCGAGCGATCGAGGACGAGGTGGACGTGCAGCCGTCCGCGCGTCGAGCTCGCCGCTGCGCCGCCACGGGCTCGCACGACGACGTTCGTCTCGCCACCGTCGAACGGCAGTTGGTCGTGCTCGACGTCCACCCAAGCGTCGATCGAGCCGTCGCCGGCGATCCGCGTCCCGCCCGACGAGTCGACCGCGCCCGAGGCGAGCGGTCCGATCGCGTCGAGCGTGAGCAGCGTCCCGTCGACGGCGAGCCCCTGCTCGAGCAGCGCGCCGAGGTGCGCCTCGCCCCCGCTCGTGTTGTGGACGCCCTCCCCGGTCGCGAGCCTCACGGGCGGTGCGCCTGCCCTGCCCGCGTTCGTGCCCGCGTCGGCGCTCGCAGCCGCGACCGTGTCCGCGCCCGTGGTCTCGCTCGTGCCCACGCCCGCGCCTGTGCTCGTGCCAGCGCTCGCGCCCGTGCCCGTGCCCGTGCGCGCGCTCGTGTCCGCGCTCGTGCTGGCGCGCTCGACCGCGACATCTGGAGCCGGAGGCGTCGTCGAGGCCGCCTCCGCGTCAGCATCGACCCCGGCGTTGGCGAGGTCGACGACCGGCACGGTCCAGCGCGCGTCGGCGTGGGCGGACGGCGCTCGGGCGTCGAGCCGCGCATTCGCGCGGAGGGTGAACGACGCACATCCCGCGAGCGCGAGCGAAGCCATCGAGACCAGCGAGAGCGATCGAATCGGAAGGAAGCGGTGGGACATGACCGTCCCCCATGAAACAGGCGTGCCATCCCGATTCCACGGCGATTTCGGCGCTCGGTGGAACGCCGGTTCACTGTTCTCTCCGTGCGCGTGAACCGCTCGCGACAGCTCCCGATATTCATCGCTCCAGAAATTTGGTCGATCCGGCGGTGGACCACCCGGCCACCAGCTACTCTTCGCTGATGGTGCGCCGAGACGCAGGCAAACGCCGAGCCGCACGGTTTGAACGGGGGCTCAGCCCTCTTGCCGCTCACGCGGAAAGGGGGCTGAGTCTACCGATGGTGCGTTCCCCCGCCGTCGCTTCGCTCGTCGTCGTCGTGCTCCTCGCCTGCAACTCCCGCGACGGCGGCGGCGGCGCGAGCGCGCCTCCCGCGATCCCCGATGCGGATCACGGGCCGAGCACGCCGTCGGACATCGACGGCGATGGCATCCCAAACGAGTCGGACAACTGCCCCTCGGTCGCGAACGCGGATCAACGAGACGCGTGCACGTACCCGCCGCGGCCCGACGCGACCGGTGACGATCTCGCGGACGGTCTCGCGCGCCTCAACTGGTACCGCACGCTGGTCGGTCTGGGGCCGGCGCGCCTCGACCCCGCGCTCAGCAACGGCTGCATGCTGCACGTGCAGTATCTCCTCGCGGCGTCCGCCGATGCCGGCGGCGTCGTCCTCACTCACGACGAGGACCTCACGCGCCCATACGCGTCGGAGGAGGGCAACCGCGCGGGCGGCGACTCGGTGCTCTCCTACGGGCGCGGCGACATGGCTGACGCGATCGACGGCTGGATCAACACGCTCTACCACCGCCTTCCCCTCGTCCATCCCGGGCTCGAGCGCGTCGGGATGCACTTCGAGGAGGGCTTCGGCTGCTTGCTCTACCGGCAGGGCACCACGGCGCGGACACCGGCGCCGCACCCCATCCTCTGGCCCCCTCCGGACATCGTCGGGATCGATCGCATGTTCGGCGGCGACGAGGCGCCGTGCCCGACGGTCGCCGATCCGCTCGCAGGCGGCCCGTGCCCCGGCGCTGCGACGATCGCTTCGGTCGGACTGCACGGAATGGGCGCGCTCACCGGTGTGAGCGGGACGTACGTGAACCTCGACACGGGCGCGCCCGTGGACCTGTTCGCGACGTACTGGGAAGGCGGACCGAGCCCACACGAGCAGATGGGCTACCTCGAGCAGCACGCCGCGCTCGTTCCGCTCCCCGACTCGTCGCTCGATCGCGCAGGCTACGAGGTGACGATCGACGCGACCGTCGGCGGTACACCCGAGACGTTCCGCTGGCGCTTCCGCACCGCGCGAGACCTTCCGGAGGTCGGTTGTGACGACCTCGGCGATCACCACACGCTCGACGTCGCGTACGAGATCGATCGGGGCACCGTCGAGGAGCGGATCTGCGAGTTCGCCGACTTCTACCGCCTCACGGGCGACGGCACCCGACGCGTACGCATCGACTTCGACGGCTTCGAAGGCGACCTCGATCTCGCGGCGATCGACGAGACGGGCGCCGGGGTACAGGAGAGCAACGGCACCGGGGACAGCGAGGTGCTCGAGAGCGTCCCCACCGGCTTGCTCATCGAGGTCTATGGCTTCGAGGGTGCGATGGGCCCGTACGTGCTGACCGTCGAATGATCGAGGGGCCATGAAACGGCTTCGCGCGACGGCGGTCACCATCGCCGTCCTCGGCGCGTTCTGGGGGGTGCTCGCCGCGATCGCCGCCGTCGCGGGCGTCGTGCCCGCGATCGGCGGGGACAGCGATGGCGACGAGGCCGGAGACGGCGGCGGACGCGGGCACGGAACCGGACACGGACGCGAACCCGGGCACGGACCCGGAACCGGAACCGCAACCGGAACCGCAACCGGAACCGGAACCGGAACCGGAACCGGAACCGGAACCGGAACCGGAACCGGAACCGGAGACGCGCGCGAGGCGACGGGGGACGATCCTCTCGCGACCGCGGCGCGGCTGCCGATCACCACGTACGACCTCGGCGAGAAGATGGAGCAGGGGGGCGCGTCGATCGCCGTCGCGGATCTCGACGGGGACGGCGGGCCGCCCGAGCTCGTGGTCGGGCACGGCGACGTGTACGACGTGCTCACCGCGAGGACGCCCGGCGTCGTCACGAGGCTCGCCTCGATCGAGATCGGGCGCCGAGACCCGACGCACGTTCCTCAGCCACGACGCGCCGCGTCCGGGGACGTCACCGGCGACGGTCGGGTCGACCTCGTCCTGCCGACGTTTTGCACTTCCGAGGCGGGCGGCTCGCGCGGCGGAAGCGCGTACCTCGTGCCCGGGCGCGCGGGCGGCGCGCGGTTCGGCCGACCGTTCCGGATCACGCCCAACCCCACGATGGCGACCGCGGCGGTGCTCCTCGACCTCGACGGTCGCGGCGGTCTCGAGATCGCGATCACGAACCGCGGCCGGCCGTGGGGAGGCATCCCGGGTGAGCTGCTCGTCTACGCTGGAGCTCCTCACCCGCGCCTCCTCGCGCGCGGCGACGCCGGCATGGAGCCCGACGGGCTCGGCGCCGCGGATCTCGACGGCGACGGGACCCGGGATCTCATGAGCTGCGGGCGGGCGATCCACGTCTCGACCATGCACGCGAACGGAACGATGGACCTCGGTCCGGAGATCTCGTCGACGAACGACGACTGCATCGTGACGGTCGGCGACGTCAACGGCGACGGGCGCGACGACGTCGTCTTCTCGCAGGGAGACGTTCGCTTCGTCGACGGCGCGACCGGGACCGTGCGCTCGCTCGGCGATTGGGGCTACGCGATCGACGTCGCGGACGTGGATGGTGATGGGCGGATGGACATCGTGTCTTCCGACACCACGGGAATCGTGCTGCGCATCGCCGAGAGCCACCGCTATCGCTCGGTGCCGGTGAGCCTGCCCGGGCCTCGGCTCGAGGGGCTCTGGTACGACGCACGCGTCGCGGACGTGGACGGCGACGGCGTCGCGGATCTCGTCGGTGTCCGCGGCCTCGCGGCCGTGCAGCTCGTCGTCATCCCCGGGGTCGCGGGGCGCGGCGCGGCGACGGCCGAGCACCAGGGCAGCGTCGTCGACGCGAGCGACGTCGCGCGCGTGTCGGTTTCTCGAAGTCCAAGGGAATCTAATTGACAACTAGTCTATTGCTGGTCATATTGGCTGCGTGCCCCACGCGCCGCTCGACCGACCCCGGATGCTCCGCGCGCTCGAGCTTCTCGACCGCGAGATCGAAGCGCCAGCCCAGCTCGTCGTCGGCGGCGGTGCGGCGATGGTCCTCGCCTACGATCATCCGCTGGCGACGGAAGACGTCGACGCGTTCGCCGCGAAGGGCGGCCTCCGCATCGCCGAGCTCGCCGAAGCGGCGCGCGCCGTCGCCGCCGAGCTCGACGCCGCGCCCGACTGGCTGAACGCTCACTTCGAGACGTTCACGGGGGTCCTGCCCGACGGGTACGGCGAGCGGCTCCGACCGGTCTTTCGCGGGGCTCGGCTTCGCGTCGACGCGCTCGGCCCCGAGGACTTGCTCATCATGAAGTGCTTCGCCGGGCGCGACAAAGATCGGCCCCACGCGCGACGTCTCGTCCATCTCGCGAGCGATCTCGACCTCGTGGATCGCCACCTCGCTCATCTCGCAGCCCGCGGCTATCCGGGCGCGACTCGCGCGGCCGATTACTTCGACGACCTGCGAGACGAAGAGGACGTTTGATTGGCCGCGCTGCTCGCGCATCCTCCGACGCAACCCGAGCTCGAGCGCCTGTACCACGAGCTCGGCCGGATCGGCGCGCCCGCCGTCGGGCGGCGCAGCCAGTGGCCCTACGCACCCGGCACGAAGGAGGCGCTCATCGCGCTCGCAGGCGAGATGCTGCGCTACGACCCGAGGCTCTTGTCGATCCTGCTCCAGCTCTTGCTCGAGCGGTGGGGGGAGCTCGACCCACTGGCGATGCGGCGCATGCTCGCGAAGATGCGTTGGCCGGAGGCTCTGCTCGTCGTCCTCGAGTTCGCGAAGCTCGCGTCCCACGACCCCGAGCTACGCTACTTCGCCGACTATCTGGCGGCCGGCCACACGCCCCTCGAGCCTGTGGAGCGCTTCTTCTTCGACGCCGAAAGACCCGGCTCGCGCACCGCGTCGCGGAAGCTCGGCCGAAACCTCGCACCGTACTCGCGCTGGGGCTTCATCGCGACCGAGCGCCCGACGAGCAACGCACACACCAAGGCGACCGTCGGCCGCTACGACGCGCGCACGCGTCGTCGAATCCTCGACGAGCTCGTCGACTCGAGCAGTGAGGTCACGCTGGCGGAGTATCTCGACGCCGTCGATCGCTCCGTGTCGCGCCAACAAGCGGCGGCGGACCTGCGCGCCCACCCGTCGCTCCGGCCCGTCGGCCATGGCCGGGGCGCCCGCTGGCGAAGACGCAGTCGGTAGCCGTCTCAGCGAACGTCGAGCTCGTCGCGGACCGGGCGGACGAGCGATTCGGCGGTGACGAGCCACTCGGGCTCGGGCACGTCGTCGAGCTCGTAGAAGCCGCCACAGAACGAGCGGTGCGGGCACGGAGCGCACTCGGGCTTTCGCACGCGGCGCTCGGCGAGGTAGTCGGCGAGGTTCACGGTCTCGTTGTTCACGAAGATCATGTGACGCGAGAGCTTCGAGAGATCGCCCTCGAGGTGGCGCTCGTACCCCGGCATGAAGCAGAACGGCAGGTTGATGATCTGGATCTTCATCCGGTCGCGCCACGCATCGATCACGCTCATGGCGATGCGCGCGGCCTCGCCGGTGTCGGGCGCCACCCACTTGGTCGCGCGCCCGAACGGTGTGAGGAACTGGATGTTCAGCCAGCGGAGGCCGAGCTCCCACGCGAGCTGCGCTAGCTCGGGGAGCTTCTGGTAGTTTCCCTTCGTCAGGGTGACGTTCATGGCGAGCTCGACGCCGTCGGGTGAGAGCCGCACGGCGTTCCTGATGCCCTCGGTCGTCTGCTCGAACGCCTCCGCGACGCCGACCTGCTGCGCGTGAGTCCTGGCGTCGGGGCCGTGCACGCTGAACGCGACCGACGTGACTCCACTGGTCACGAGCTTCCTCGCGAACTCCTCGTAGGCGAGCATGCGGCCGTTGGTCGTGACGTGCACGCGCTCGTACCCGATGCGCCGCGCGAACTTCACGATCGGCACGAGCTCCGGGTTGAGCGTCGGCTCGCCGCCGTCGATGTCGAGCAGCTTCACGCCGTGACGGCGGTACTTCGTGAGGTGCTCGCGCTGCCGCGTGGGATGGCCGTCCACCTGCGTGCGCGTGCCGACCGCGCAGAACGTGCAGTGGTTGTTGCAGACGTAGGTGAGGTTGACGATGACCTTCTCCGGACCGGTCGACGCGCGCAGGCGCTTCTCGAACGTCCAACGAAAGCGACGCAGCGTCTCCGCGTCGACCGCCGCACCTGGTTGCGCCGGGTCCTTCTGGAACCGTGGGCCCCAGTCGTGGACGACGGGGAGCTCACGGCCCTTCGCGAGCTGGGTCCCCGGCAGCGGCGTGGCATACTGCACGGCCGGCCACGCGCGGAACCGATCCCAGAGGTCGAGCGCGAATTCCAGCGTACCGTTGATCTCCTCGGCCGTCTCGCCGGGCATCCCGATGATGTAGTGGATCATCATGGGCACGCCCGCCTTGTGGGCGTTCTCTGCCGCGCGAACGATGGCCGCGAGGTCGAGCTTCTTCTTCACGACCTCGGTGACGACGCGCTGCACGCCGCTCTCTGCGCTGACGCTCACCGTGGCCACACGGCCGAGCATGCGCGCCAAGTGTCGAGGCTCGAGGTAGTCGGCGCGCATCCCGTTCGGCACGTCGAAGGCGACATCGAGCGCGTGGACCTGCTCGAGAAAGGCGTCGAAGTGGCGCTCGTTCACGTTGACGAGCTCGTCGAGCACCTCGAGGCGCGTCGCGCCGTGCTCGCGCACGAGCGTCTCCAAGTAGCGGGCGAGCCTCTCGCTCGAATGACGCCGCTGGGTCTTCGGCGCTCCCTCGCGCCGCTCCGGGTTCGAGCTGCAGTGTACGCAGCCGAACGGGCAGCCGCGCGACGTCACGAGCGGAAGCGTGCGTCCGTCGATCGGAAACGCCCACGAACCGCGGCCCAAGCTCTCGATCACGCGCGCACGGAACGCGTCGTGGGCGTCGAGATCCACGAGGTCCCACGCGGGGAAGGGAAGGGCGTCGAGGGTGGGCGACGCGCCCCGATGCACGCCGCGCGGCGGCTCGCTGCGCGAAAGGAGCTCGGGCACGGTGACCTCGGCCTCGTATTTCACCCACGCGCTCGCCTCGGGGTACGCGCCGAGAACCGCGTCGGCATCCGCTTCGACGTAGTGTTGGCCCGACTGATAGCAATCCGCGAGAACGAGGGGCGCGGCCGGCGCGAGCTCGCGGAGACCCGCGAGCATCGCGGCGAGAACGTCGTCGCGGTGCGGCGGTCGGTGGAAGGGCGAATACGCGACGACGATGTGGTCCGGAACGCGACGCGCTCTCGCGTTCGCGAGCACCTCGGCCACGCTCGCGCCGAGGTGCGCTCGACCGTCGGCGCGCCACGTGAGCGCCGAGCCGGGGAGGGCGTACGCGTCGAGCAGCTCGACGTCGTGGCCAGCCTCCCGCACGACGGCCGCGAGCTGCACCGCGCCGAGGTCCGCGAAGTACGGATAGTCGATGAAGTCCCTCGCCACCGAGACCGGCGGGTGGACGACCAGGACGCGCGCCATGCCCGCTCAGTGTATCAGGCTGCGGGAACCGCGCCGGAACCCTCTCAGCGCATCAGCTTTTGCGCGGTGAATCCGACCGTGAGCTCGATGCTCGCTCCGACGACGAGCGCCTCGATCGTACCGTCGTCGTCGGGGTCGCCTGCCCAGAGGCACCCGCCCGCGTACGCGGTCGTGACGACGCCGTTCTCGACGGAGCCCGCGGTCCACGTCTCGCTCATCGAGTCGCCCGTCGTCACGAGGTCGCCCCCGGCGTGCGAGACAGCGAGCAGCGCACAGTTGACCCCGTTGGTAGCGACGCTCGCCCCGAGCAGCACGTCGAATCGGCTACCCGCCTCGTCGATGACGCCGAACGCTTCGCGGTCCATGGTGGTGACCTCGCCGTCGCACACCTGATCGCAGCCCTCGTTCAGCGTCCCCGCGCCGCACTCGCTCGGGTCGGGCGTCACCAGCGACCCCGAGCACTCCTGTTTCGGGATGTTCACGTAGATGCGGTGGGGGTAGGTCGGGTCGTCCTGGCGGATGCTGACCATGTCTTGCCACGTCTCGCTCGGACAGATGACCTCCGGGCGCGAGCAGTCGAGGTCGAACGTGATGGGCGTTCCGTCATGGTCGATCGTCACGCTCCCTCCCTCGACCACCATCGCGTCGTACACGGCCCCGCCGATCGTGACGCGAACGCCGACCTGATCGTCGTAGACGACGTTCCAGGCGCCGGTCATGTCCGGCGCCTCGGTGCGCGAGAACACCGGGCTCGACCCACAGCCACCCCGCGCGCCCATCAGGCCGGGTGCCAGCATCGCGAGACAGAGCGTGAAGAGAAGTTTCCTACGTGAAGCCATGTTCGGTCCTCCTAGGCTCGTCGTTCGCAATGCCCGTACCCACCGAGCGTCCCCGATTTTCCGTGCGATCGCGAGATGTGGGCAAGAGTGCGCCGCGACCGGGCGTTCACGAGCCGAGGTCCCCGCGTCTCAGCGACCGAGGTCGGCCGCGTGGTATCGTCGGGACGTGGCGGTCGGCCGCTGTGCTCGGCTTCTCCCTGCCCTGGTCGTGATCGCGGTGGGCTGCGGCCGGATCAGCTTCACGCATCACTCGCCGGACGCCGGCGTAGACGCCCGCGTGGAGTGCGAAGTGGGCTCCGAGTGCAGCGAGTGCGAGTTCTGCAACGAAGGGGTGTGCTCGGCGCGCGGCGACGGCACCGAGTGCTCGACCGGCGTGTGCGCCGCCGGCTCGTGCTGCGCGGGCTGCGTCGCGGGCTCGCGGTGCGAGCCCGGCGACGCGACGCTCGCGTGCGGATCGGGGGCGGCTTCGTGCGTCGCGTGTGGCGAGTGCGAGGCGTGCACCTCGGGCGCGTGCGCGCCTGCCGCGGACGGAACCCCCTGCCCAATCGGCACCTGCTCCGGGGGAAGCTGCTGCGCGCCGAGCTGCGGCGCGCGCGTCTGTGGCGGCGACGGCTGTGGCGGCTCTTGCGGAAGCTGCCCAGTGGGGGAGCGCTGCACCTCCGGAGCGTGCGAGGCGACCGCCTGCACGACGGATACCGATTGCGAGAGCTGCGAGACCTGCTCGGGCACGGTCTGCGTTCCCGTCGCCGACGGTGCGTCGTGCGCAGGGGGCTCGTGTCGTGGCGGGGCCTGCTGCGCGGGCTGCTGGGACGGTGCCGCCTGTCGCGCCGGGAGCTCGGCCGGCGCGTGCGGTTCGGGCGGGGGCGCCTGCAGCCCGTGTGGGGCGTGCGAGACGTGCGCGGGTGGCGCGTGCGTCGATGCGCCGGATGGATCGACGTGCACGGGCGGTCTCTGCCACGGCGCGTCTTGCTGCGTGGGCTGTTGGGACGGTGCCACGTGTCGTCCAGGCACGTCGGTGGACGCGTGCGGCGCCTCGGGCGGGGCGTGCGTCGGGTGCGCGGCCGTCCCGCGCGCGATGCGCTCATGCGTGGCCGGAGTGTGTGGGTTCGCGTGCAACCGCCCCTTCGCCGACTGCAACATGGTGGTCGACGACGGCTGCGAGGTCGACACGAGCACGAGCAACGCGAACTGCGGGGCCTGCGGTGTCAGTTGCGGCACGGCGACGTGTGCGAGCGGGACGTGCCTCGCGGTCGACGGGGGCGTGGGCGACGCCGGGGCGCCCGCGGACGCGGGGCTCCCGTGCGCGTTCACTTGCTCGGTGGACGTCGGCGCAAGCACGTCGGTCTGCAGCGGACGCGTCGCGGGATCGTTCGGCGTCGGCCCCGCGCGGAATCGATACGTCGCGATCGTCGACATGAGCGGGATGAGCGAGCTCGTGTTGAGCGTGCGGGTGTGCGATCCGACCGGGTGGACCGTCCACGTCGGTGACTCGCCGAGCAACGACGGTGGTGGCGGTGACGCGGGGCAGTTCTCGAACGACGCCGAGGCACAGCTGCTCGGGCTCGAGCTCGCCGTCATCTCGAACCAGATGCATCCGAGTGGCCCCGCCACCGACCTCTACAGAAACCCCGCGTACGTCGTCGCCACCGGTTGCACCGATTTTCGATGGACGTTGCGCGACCAGTTCTTCGGCTCGGACCGAGGGGCGATCTCGACCACCTCGCCTTACGCACTCCGGATCGATCCGCCGTCCGATAGCGAAGGCTCGCCGGATGCGCTGTGGTACGTCGGCTTGAACCGGACCTACGGCTCGGCCGCGCGAACGGGGACCGGCGCCATGTCCGCCACCTTCTGCATCCGGTGACCGCGGGGATCGCGCCCGAACGTGCTAGAATTCGCGGGTGCTCAGTGAAGAAGCGCGCGAGGACGGCGTTCAGGACGGCAAGGTCCTCGAGCACGAAGAGGCCGCCCACGACAAGCGCAACTGGGTCCGCCTGACCTACGATTGCAACGACCGCTGCATCTTCTGCCTCGACTCGGACACGCACGACGGCGAGATCCGCGACCCCGACGAGATCCGAGCGCAGATCCTCGACGGCGCGCGCAAGGGCGCGACCCGCCTCATCCTGTCCGGTGGCGAGCCGACGATCCACCCGCGCTACGTCGACTTCATCAAGTTGGGCCGCCTCGCGGGCTACCGGAAGGTTCAGACGGTCACGAACGGCAGGATGTTCGCGTACAAGGAGTTCATCACGCGCTGCATCGACGCCGGCCTGGGCGAGATCACGTTCTCGATCCACGGGCCGAACGCGCGGATCCACGACGCGCTCGTCGGTGTGAGGGGCGCGTTCGAGCAGGAGGTGCAGGGTCTGCGCCACGCGCTCGACGATGGGCGCGTCATCGTCAACATCGACGTGTGCGTGAATCGCGGGAACGTGAAGGTCCTGCCCGAGCTGATCCGCACGTTCGTCGCGATGGGCGTTCGCGAGTACGACCTCCTGCAGGTCATCCCGTTCGGCCGCGCGTACGCGGAGGGTAAGGACACGCTCTTCTACGATCTCGAAGAGGCGGCGCCCCATCTGAGGGAAGCGTTTGCGTGGTCGCGCGAGCCCGACATGCACATCTGGCTCAACCGCTTCCCACCCGAGCACTGCGAGGGGTTCGAGGACTTGATCCAGGACCCCTACAAGCTCAACGACGAGGTGCGCGGCCGCAAGGAGGAGTACGAGGAGCTGCTCGCGCGCGGAACGCCGCTCGACTGTCGCGCGCCCGAGCGCTGTCGTTACTGCTATCTCCAGCGCCTGTGCGACACGCTCGACGAGGTTCGAGAGACGGTCCACGAGGAGCGCTTCGACGCCGTGCGCGTCGACACCACGTGGGAGGCCAGCCTCGGCCCGGTCTACGGTGGCGATCCGGCGAGCGCGCGCCGGGCCCGGCGCGAGGCCGAGGACGAGCGCGATGCCGGCCTCCCCGAAGAGGCCGGGGCGCCCGCGGCGGGGGAGCGGCCGCGCGTTCGACTCCCGCTCGCATCGCGGCCGGACGCGCTACCGATCCTGAGCGTGGCCGAGCGCGCGCGGCGTGCAGGTGCGCACACCGTGGTCGCCGTCGCTCCCACGCTCGAGGAGGCGCTCGCCGCCGCCGAGCCATTCGACGCGGCGAGCGAGCTCGAGCTCGAGCTCGAGCATCACGCGGGGCTCGACGCCGCGCTCGAGTCCGGCAAGCTCGGGCGCTTCTCGCTCCTTCGCGTCGTCGCGCGCACGGCGGAGCAGGCGCGCGCGCTTCTCGCGATTGATTCGTCGTTCGAGGTCGTCGTCTTGCTGTCGCGCGAGACCGAGACTTTCCTCCGCGCGCTTTCCCGGGTTCCTGCGCGCGTCGTCGTCCGCCAACCGACGTACGAGCGCGTCTCGGGCTCGCGCACGTTCGACGTGGACATGCCCGCGTTCTTCGCGTGGCTGCCGTCGAACGTTCCGGTCGAAGGCGTCCCCGCATGCATCCTCGGACGCGCGCCGCGCGAGCGGCCCGCGACGCTCGACACGGCGATGACGCGGCCGGACGGCCGCCTCGAGATCTTTCGCTACGCGAAGCGGTTCATCGTCGATCGCTACCACGTGAAGTCTCTCCGCTGCCGCTCGTGCGCGTACGACGCGACCTGTCCGGGTATGCACGTCAATCAGGTCCGCGCGCACGGCTTCGCGTGGATGAGCCCGATCCCGCGCGACGGCGTCGCCGCCGCCGAGTGAGAGGCACGGCGCTTGCTTCGTCGCCGCCGAGTGTCTCGCGCAAGAGCATGGTTGCGCCGTGGTGTGCCAATCGTGCTCGCGTTGCCGCTCGCCTGCGCCGGTTGCGGCGGCAAGACGGCGCTTCGCGTGGGCCCGCCGCGCGACGGCGGCGCCGAGATGGATGGCGACGTGGACGGAGGCGCGGACGCTGGGCGTCCTCTCGAGCTCACGTGCCCACGGCACGACCAGTATACGACGACCGGTCTCGCCATCGCGCTCGAGGCCGTCATCGAGAGCACGGACCCGATCGCATCCTCGGGTTGGACGAGCACCGGCCGCCCCGCGGGATCGAGCGCGACGAACGCTCCGACCGAGGGACCGGCCACGACGTTGACACCCGACGTCGTCGGCGACTACGGCCTCGGTTTCCGCGTCCAGGATCGGCGCGGCCGCATCGCGACGTGCGAGGTCACGGTTCACGCGATTGTTGGCCCGCCCGTCGCGATCTGCCCCGAGGCGGAGCTGACGACGCCGCCGGGCGTGCCGCTCACCGTGGTTGGTGACGCGTTCGACGACGTCGGGATTGTCGCCGTCGAGTGGAGCATCGAGCTCGCGCCGGGGACCGCCACCCTCGAGCCGTCCGACGCGCTCGTGACCCGCTTCCTCGCATTCCGTCCCGGGCCGGTACCTGCTCGTCCTCAGGGTGTTCGACGCCGACATGTCGAGCTCCGAGTGTCCGGTGAGCGTTCGCGTGACGGCGCCGCCGGTCGTCGAGTGCGATCGCGGACCGATCCTGGCGCCGACGCGGCGTCCGGTCCGCGTCTCGGCGGTCGCGAGCGACGATACGAGGGTCTCGCAGGTGCGCTGGGAGCTCGTCGCCCGCCCGCCGTCGAGCAGCGCGACGCCGAGCCCGACGGATGCGATCACGACGACGCTCGTCCCCGACCGCGTCGGCGAGTACCTCCTGCGGTTCACGGCGACCGACGAGGACGGGCTGACCGCGAGCTGCGACGTCACGGTCATCGGGACACCGACGGGGCCGGACGCCGCCTGCCCCGTCACGGTCGACACGACGCCGCTCGAGACGATCACGCTCCACGGCGGCGGCGTCGACGACGGGCGCATCGTCGCCTATCGCTGGGAGCTCGTCGATTGGCCGCTGGGGTCGGCCGCCGCGGGGCCCGTTCCCGGCGACGCGAGAGATACACGGTTCACCCCGGACATCGCAGGCGAGTACCGGATTCGACTCACCGTACGCGACGACGAAGGAAACGTGTCGACGTGCGACGTCCTCGTGCGAGCGCTCGCCACGGAGGGGATCCGAGTCGAGATCTTCTGGGACACGGACGGCACCGACATGGACACGCATCTGAATCGACCCGAGGGATTCGGCGTGGTTTGCGAGCGACGATTGCTACTACGCGAACTGCAACGAATCGCGCGGCGAGGTGCTCGAGTGGGGGATGCCCGGCCTCGAGGACAATCCAAGGCTCGACCTCGACGACGTCGACGGGCTCGGGCCCGAGAACATCAACGTCGACAGGCCGTATGCCGGCTCGTATCGCGTGGCGGTCCACGCGTTTCGCGGTGAAGCGCGCGTCACCGTTCGGATCTACTGCGGAGGATCCGAGACCATGCCGACGAGGACCTATGGCCCGACGACGCTCCACGGGAGCTCGTCCTCGCGGAACAACGACTTCTGGCGCATCGCCGACGTCCAGATCACGAGCGCGGGAGGGTGCCGAATCACGGACATCGGCTCGGCCGCGCGTCCCGACATCCGCCCAGCGACCGACGCGGAGGCCCGCCGCTGACCTGGCTTCCGCTCAGCTGTCGTAGATGCCGTTGGAGATCTCGAGCGTGTACGCCGCGCACGTGACGTCGCTGCCCGGACGGCGGGTGACGCGGACGTAGTAGTCGGCGGTCTCGTCCTCGCAGCGATTCACGCCGGTCGTCAGTGCAGCGCACGTACACTCACCGATGCCGCCGGCGCTGAAGTCGGTGGCGAACGTGAAGTCGTCGTACAGCATGTCCTCGCACGCGAACGAGGTGCAGGACCCGCGAAAGACGGTGATACCGAACGCGCCGTCCGGGTCATCGCTGAGATGCGCGCGCACGTAGAGGTTGTCGCACGACGTATCGGCCGTATCCACGCCGCGGAAGTGGTACCAAACGGCGCGGTCGTCCGGCAGCACGTTCCCCATGACCTCCATCATCTGGCCGGTGTCCGAGACGTCACCGAGCTCGATGGGAGTGCCGCACGACGTGCCGGAGTCGAGCGCGGGCATCGCCTGGCACTCGCATCCGTTCGATGCGACGCGGTCGAGGTCGAAGGAGCCGCTCGGGCAGCCGCACGTGCCGCCCATGCACTCGCCTCCGGATGGGTCGTCCGCGCAGAGCTCGCCGGGATCGCCCTCATCCACGATCATGTCGCAGTCTTCGTCGACGAGGTTGCAGCGCTCCGTCGCGCCGGTGTGGATCGTCGGGTCCGTCTCGTTGCAGTCGGTCCCCGCGGGATCGCCGTCACCGTCGATGTCGGCGTCGGCCGGGAGGCAGAAGCGGTGAAGGCAGACTTCGAGCTCGCCGCACATGTCGTCCGTGACGCAGCCCGGGTACTCGACGCACGTCCCATCCACGCAATGCTGGAATCCCGTGCAGCTCACGCGTGCGCACGGATCCGCGGTCGCGTCCATCGGAGCACCATCGCCGCCTCCGGCGGCGTCGCGAACGCTCGAGTCCACGCGCGCGTCGCTCCTGGCCCCACCGTCGAGGCCCGTGGCGTCGTCCCCGCCGCACGACAGAATCGAGAGGGCGGCGGCCAACGCCGCGCTGCGATACGGCTCCATCGTCATGGCCCGATGCACGAGGGTAGCGCATCCCGGCGTGACGAAACAGCGCGCCGGGCAGCCCCCTCGCCGATCACTCGAGGCCGTCGGGAACGGGCGCGTCGGGAGAGATCCGCGAGGCCACCCCGCCGATCACGGTCTGCGCGATGGTCGGATTCGAGTGTCGCGTCGGCCGGCCGGAGCGACGAAAAGTAGAGATCGAAGCGAGGCCCCGCGAATGGAGCCGCCTCCTGCATGCTGCCGTGCGGCACGATCCACACGTCGAAGGACGCACCCTCGCGCTCGAGCTCGATGACGAGACGGTGCTCGACGGGTGGATGGATACCGACCACCCGAGCCCCTCCCTCGATCACGTCTCCGACGGACAGGCGTGGGAGAAACGCGTGAACCTCCGCCTCCGTCGCGACGGGTGCCGGCGCGGAGGGTGGGGGCGGGTGCTCGACGGCCGGCTCGGTGTGGTCGGCGTAGTCCATTCGGCACGCCGACGCCGACATCGCCGCGCAAAAGAGCGCGCTCGCAGCGACGAGCCGATCCCGCGCCCCGATCACCGAAAGCCGCGCCGGCCCCCGCGACCCCCATCGTGATCGCGGTCGTGGCCGTGTTCGTGGTCGTAGTCGTGCCCGCAGTCGTGGTCGTGGTGATGATGGTGATGCTCGTGCCCGTCGTGCCCGTGCCGATGCCCGTCGTGCCCGTGCCCGTGCCGGTGATGACGGTGATGGTGATGGTGATGACGGTGACCCTCGTCTCGGTGCTCGAGGCGCGCGACCCTCTCCTCGATCACCGCGGCGATCCGATCGACGAGACGCCGTTCGTCGGTCGCGCTCTCGTTGCGCGCCTTCGCGAGAAGCTTGGCGACGTGATTGGTGGTGAGCCCGACGATGAGGTCGACGATCCGCTTCTCGTCGAAGGCGAATCCGTCGCCGCTCGCGGGCGGCGGAGGCGGCTCGGGCGGACCGGGCGGCCCGCTCTCGGTGGCCTCCGAGAGGCGCCGTTCGATGGCATCGAGACGCCTCAGTATCTCGTCGATTCGCGGATCGGACATGCGCCGAATCGTAGCGCAGATCCCACGACCCGGTCAGGGCGGCGGGGTCGGGGTCGGCGCGGGCGCCTCCTCCGCAGCGCCGGGCGGAGTCGGTGTCGCTGGCCGGCGCGCCTCGGCGAGCTGCCTCTCGAGCTGCGCGATCCGCCGCTCCGACGCCGTCACCGCCGCCTCCGCGCGCGCCGCGTCGGCCTCCGCCGTCGCCAGGCGTCGCTCGAGCGTTCCACTGCGCGCTTCCTCCGCCGCGAGCTCCCCTTCCGCGGTCGACAGCTGGCCTTCGAGCTGAGCGATCCGCTGCCGTTCTCGTTCGGACTCGCTCCGCGCCTCGCCGAGCTCCGTACGAAGCGACGCGACCTGCGTCGTGAAATCCGCGGTTCGCGCGCGCTCGCTCGCGAGGGCCGTCTGCGTGTGCGCGAGCTCGTCGCGCGCCGCCGCGAGATTGGCGGTGAGCTGCGTGTTCGTCTCGTTCGCGGCTCCGAGCTCCTCGCGGAGCTGGCGCGTCCGCCGCCGCTCCGCGTCCAGGCTCGTGCGCGCGATGCGGTAGTCGCTCTCGGTCCGGTCGAGCGTGTCCGCGAGCTGAGCACGCGTCAGCTTGCTCTGCTGGTAGCTCTCCTGGACCTCGCTGATGTCGCGCTCGAGCGCCCGGCGCGCCGCTGACTCCGCCATCAAGTCGTCCCGCGTCTCGGCCGCTTCCTGCCGCGCCTGCGCCGCCTCGAGCTCCTTGACCCGCGCCTCGCGGTCGAGGACGTAGACGACCGCCGCGAAGCAGACGCCCAGCGTGAGCAGGAGCGGGCCGAGCCAGCGGAGCAGGCGCACCGTGCGCGCGCGGCGGTCCTCGGGCAGCGTGAGGACGTGAAGCTCCTCCGCGAGCTCCTCGGCGGTCGGTCGTTCGTTCGGGTCGAGCGAGAGCCACGTCTCGAAGCTCGGCTTCAAGAACGCGAGGTCGCGCGATGCCGGAGCGTCCGGCGGGTCGGTGGCGCGGTGCTCGATGAACGTCTCGACAGCCCCCGCGGCCACGTCGTCGGCCGTGTAGGGGTCGAGCGAGTTGCGGAGCGAGAGCGCGAGCGAGAACACGTCGGCCTTGGCGCCGATCGGATGAGGCTTCGGCACGCTCGCGAACTGGGCCGCGACCTCCGGCGCGAAGTACGTCGGGGTCCCGGCCACGACCATCTCCGCCTCCTTCGCGGCGACGCCGAGGTCGAGCAGGACGGGGAGCACGCCCCCGCCCAGGTCGAAGCCGGGCAGCTTCGCGAGGAAGATGTTGTCGGGCTTGACGTCTTGGTGGCGGATTCCGACCGAGTGCATCGTCGCGAGCGCGCGCGCGAGGGGCTCGAAGATTTGACGGCCCTCGAGCCGCGACAGCGGTTCGCGCTGGATGCGCGCCTCGAGCGTCTCGCCCTCGTACCACGGCATGACGAACCAGAGCCGACTCTCGTGCCATCCGTGATCCTTGAACTGCACGATCGACGGGTGGAACACGGACGCGATGATGTGGAGCTCCCGCAGGGCCGCCTGTTTCGCCTCCTCGCTCCTCGACGCCTGATGCAGCAGCTTGAGCGCGACGACGTGCCCGGGCACGTCCGTGTCCTTCGCGCGGTACACGTCCGCGAACGAGCCGGAGCCGACGCGCAGCTCGATCTCGTAGCGCCCTCCGATCACGAGCGAGGCGGCGAGCGGCTCGTGCTCGTCGGGCTCGTCGACACGCACCGAGCCGATGGGAAGCTCGAGCGCCCAGGCCTCGAGCAACATCCGCTCGAGCGCCGATCCGCGGTCCGGCGCCGAGCTCCCGAGCGCCCGCTTGGCGGCCTGAAACGCCGCCGCGAGATTGTTCGTGACGTCTTCCTCGCCACGCCCGACGACGAGGGCTATCTCGACGGGCGCGAGCTCGCGCGCGAACCGCAGCTCGAGCAGCTCGCCCTCGTCCTCGCTCATCGCGGAGCGGAGCGTGCGGAGGAGGTCCGCATAGCTCGGTCCCTGACCGCGCGGCACGTGCCACGGCAACGAGGTGCGGCGCTGGGATGGAGACCCGGCGAGCGTCTCCGCTCGCTTCATCCACAGCTGACGCGCGAGCGCGAAGAGGTTCGCGCGGACGCCGGGAGGGCGCGTGAGCTCGTCCGCGCCCTTCGCCGCGGCGACCGCGCGGAGCTCGCCGAGCGTGGCGTCCGCAGCGGGCGAGTCGCCGAGCCTCGCCCCGAGGTATTGACGCAGCACGGCGGCGTAGTGCTTGAACGCGCGCCCGTGGAGCACGTCCACCATCGTCTCGGCGACGCCAGAGACCCTGGCGATCGACTGAGCCGCAAGCTCCAACATCGGGCGCGTGCCCTTGGCGAAGGGGGTGGGGTCCACGACGTTCGAGAACGGTCGCATCGGGCCGGGCGTGGCGCAACGCACCTTTCTCTGGGGCACGCGCCCTCTTGCGCGGGCCGGCTCCTCCGTGGATCGTAGCCGCCCCTTCGGATCGGCGTCGCAACGACCCCGGTCCCCCCAACCAGGCGGAGTTTTTCGCGATGAATCTCGAAGACACGAAGATGATCGTCACGGGCGCGGCCCGCGGCATGGGCTTTCATTTTTCGAAGCGGATCGCCGAAGCGGGCGGATCCGTCGCCGCGGGCGACGTCTCGGAGGAGGGCCTCGAAGCGCTCGCGAACGAATGCAAGGGCCTCGCGGGCAAGGTCCGCGTTCGCCGCCTCGACGTCTCGAAGGAGGAGGATTGCGAGTCGTTCGTGAAGTGGGCGAGCGCGGAGATGAGCGGGCTCAATGGGCTCATCAACAACGCAGGGATCCTCCGCGACGGATTGCTCGTGAAGAAGGACCGGACGACCGGCGCGATCGTGAAGATGACGCGTGAGCAATGGCAGGCCGTCATCGACGTCAACCTCACGGGCGCCGTGTTCATGGTTCGCGAGACCGTCGCGAGCATGGTCGAGCGCGGCGACAAGGGCGTCATCATCAACATGTCGTCGGTCGCGAGGTACGGCAATCGAGGCCAGTCGAACTACTCTGCTGCGAAGGCCGCGCTCGCCGCGAACACGCGCACGTGGTGCAAGGAGTTCGCGCCGTTCGGCATCCGGGTCGGCGCGATCGCGCCGGGCATGGTCGAGACACCGATGACGCAAGGGATGAACCAGAAGGCGCGTGACGCTCTCGTCGCGGCGATCCCGGTCGGGCGCATCGGCGAGCCCGAGGATATCTGGAAGGCGGTCCGCTTCATCGTCGAGTGCGACTACTTCGACGGCTACACGATCGACGTCGACGGCGGCCTCTCGATGTGACGCCGGCCGGGCGCGTCGGTCACGTCCAGCCGTATATCGGGCAGAGGATCCGCAAGAGGACGAAGATCAACGCCGCGGCGACGAGGTTCAGCCAGAAGCCCATGCGGATCATCGTCGGCTGATCGACGCGGCCGGTGCCGTAGACGATCGCGTTCGGGCCCGTCGCGATGGGGAGCATGAACGCGCAGCTCGCGGCGAGCCCCACCCCGAGCACGGGCGGTACCGGCGAGACGCCGAGCTCGCTCGCCACCGCCACCACGAGCGGCGACAGCATGTTGCTCGTCGCCGTGTTCGAGCACGTCTCCGTGAAGAAGATCGTGAACACCGTCACGAGCGCCGTGAGCGTCCAGAGATCGTGTACGCCGGTGAGCGCGACGAACCCGCGGCTGATCGCCTCCGCGAGACCCGTGTCGAACATCTGCTTGCCGAGCGAGATGCCGCCGCCGAACAACAAGATGAGCCCCCAGTCGATGCGGACCGCGTCGTGCCAAGGGAGAACCGGCTCGCGCCCACCCGTGTCCGGCACGAAGAAGAGCACCGACGCGGCGACGATCGCGACCACCCCGCCCGGGAGCGCGTCGTCGACAGCGTGAGCGAACGACGCGCCGGCGGCGTCCAGGATCCCCGGCGTCATCCACCCCACGACGGCGATTCCGAACGCGAACGCCGTCACCCGCTCGCCGCGCGACCACGGCTTGGCTTCGCGCGGAGCGTCGCCGGCGCCGACGATCATCGGCGGGAACGGTCGCTGGAACAGCACGAACGTCGCGATCGTGAGCAGGATCGCCACCGGGAGGCCGAGGCTCATCCAATCGAAGAACGACAGCCGGTGACCGGCCTCTTCGAGGAACCGCATGGCGATGAGGTTGGGCGGGCTGCCGACGGGGGTGCCGAGGCCGCCGAGCGAGGCCGCGTACGCCACCGCGAGGAGGCTCCCCGTCTGCGAGCGGCGGTCCGCGCCGCCCGCGTGATCGTCGAGCAAACCGAGCAGGATCGGCACGAGGATCGCCGTCGTCGCGGTGTTGCTGATCCACATGGAGATCAGCAGCGCCGACATCATGAACGCGGCTCGCACGCGCGTCGGGACGCCGCGGATGATGCGAAGCGAGACGAGGCCGAGCGCGATCCGTCGATCGAGCCCGTGGCGCGTCATCGAGCGTGCGATCATGAAGCCGCCGACGAACAGGAACAGCAGCGGGTCGGCGTACGGCGCGAAAGCCTGCTTCTCGTCGCAGACGCCGAGGAGCACCATGGCGGGGGCGATCGCGAGGGCGGTCACCGCGATCGGGACGATCTCCGTCACCCAGAGCACGATGACCGCGACGAAGATACCGGCGAGCGAATGCGCCTTGGGCTCGAGGCCGAGGTCCATCGACCAGACGAGCGCCGCGCCGACCGGGGCCAGGAGCGCGGCCCACCTTCGTATCCGACCGGGCCGTCCCGGCCCCTCGGCCTCGTCTGCCTCGGTCACGCCCGGGACCATAGCGGCCAGGTCGTGCGCCCGTCTCGCGAATGCCGCGATCCCGTGTCTCGTCCGACCCGTTGGGGCGCGCGGGTCCCCGGAATCGTTCAGCTCCGAAGGTGGCCCGAGGGCTGCATCGCCCTCGTTCGAAACTTGCGCCTGGATCCCATATGCCCAAAGTTGAAAGCTAGATGAGCCGATCCCCCGCGTCGCTCGCGTTCGCCTTGCTGCTGGCGAGCTGCGGCAACTCGTCCGACGGCACCGCCGAAGCGGAAGGCCACACGAGCCCGACGCCGGGCCCGGCGGAGCACCCGCAGCACCACCGCGTCGACAGTCGGCCCCCGCCGATGCATCAGCCGGTCGACCTCTGGGAGAACGGGGACAAGAACGGCCAGATCGACGCCGCCGACGCGGCCGAGAACGGGTACGTGGTCATCGACCTCGGCGAGGAGTGGACGCCGTACATCTTCTCGGAGCGCGGGAACGAGTCCGAAGAGCCGATGCCCAACACGTACCGCGAGACCTATCTCGCGCTCGCGCGGGGCGAGCTCCCCGACGACTACCACGGCGAGCGCGCGCGCAAGGACAAGTATCTCGAGCTCTACGGGATCCCGCCGACGCTCGGGCTGATCCGGACGCGCATGCGCGCCGTACACGCGCTCGCATGTGCAGCGAGCCTCGACCTCGGCCCGCTCCACGACTTCGACGGGTTCGTCTCGTACCGCGGCAACGATCGAGCGCGCCGGGACGAGCGCAACTTCGCGGCGCTCGAGCATCAGGTGCACGCGATGGTCGCCGAGCAACACGTCGCGTCCGAGGCCGAGCTCGACGAGGAGCGGCTCGACGATCGCGAGCGAGCGAGGCTCCACGACTATCGCGATCAGGCGCCCGCTGTCGCAGCCATTCGGGCGACGCAGGCGCGCCTCGAGTGCGAGGGCTTCTACCCGCCGCACGCTCGGTTCATCCGCGGT
This sequence comes from uncultured delta proteobacterium, assembly GCA_963740495.1. Taxonomy (GTDB): domain Bacteria; phylum Myxococcota_A; class Polyangia; order Polyangiales; family CAVUEK01; genus CAVUEK01. The sequence goes on along the minus strand of CAVUEK010000022.1, from coordinate 6,814 downwards.
GCGATCGACTGGATCACGCACGAGGCCATCGCCGAGTTCGAGCGCCGGAATCGCGTCTACGGCTGGGGCTACATCGGCCAGGACACGCTCGAGGCGCTCCGACGGACGCCGATGGAGAACGAGCGCGAGGCCGTCCTTCGCGTCGTGACCGAGCGGCTCATGCACGCAGCGGGCGTGATCGAGGACGGGAGCACCTCGTCGCGGGGCGACGGAACGCCGAGGACGTTCCTCGGCGCGGACGGTGCGCAGCATCCGGTCCCGAACCTCGAGGAGCAGCTTCGCGACGCGGCGATCGAGGCGTTCGGGCTCGCGACACCCGAGTCCACGCTGGCGTGGCTCGACTCGCTCGGCGACATGCCGAACGACGGAGAGCTGCTCGCGGCGATCCGCGGCCCCGATCTGCCGGAGTACTACTCGGGGGACATGGATCTCACGGTCGAGGTCGACCGCGGCGACGTCTGGTACGACTTTCCTTTCGACGAAGAGGGCCACGAGCGCGCGCAGCCGGTCTCGCGCCGTCCGCGCCTCACGATCTTCACCGAGTATCTCGGCCATCGGATCGCGCTCGCGCGCTACGGGACGACGATCGGCGGCTGGAGAAGCGAGCTGATCGACGGGACCGTCATGTGGAAGTACAAGAATTCTCCGGTCGGTCCGCGCGTCTGGGAGCAGATCGTGGCCTCGCCCGTGTGGCTCCCGCCCGAGTCGACGCCGCCTCGCGATCTCCTCGTTCGCAATCCCCACCGCGGCCGCCGCTACGTGGTGAACTATCACGAGACCGGGCCGAGCTACGCGTCTGCGTACGGGCTCGTCGCCGCCTACCACGTGAAGTACCTCGAGCGAGCTGACGAAACCATTCGGACCGGCGGTGACGAGCAGATCCGAACGCACGGCTCGGTCGACTACATGAGCATCATGCGGCGGCACTCGCACGGGTGTCATCGGCTCCACAACCACATCGCGGTGCGGCTGATGAGCTTCGTGCTCGCGCACCGCCCGCACCGCCGCCTCGGCCAGCAGCGGCTCTCGTTCCGCCGGGAGCTCGTGCTCGAGGACGATCCCGAGCCGTACGTCCTCGAGCTGTTGAACGGGGGCTACGTCTTTCAGCTGGAGCAGCCGGTTCACGTGAACGTCCTCGAGGGACGCATCCGCGGACAGGTCAACCATCCCATCGAGGTCGCGCTCCCGAAGTGGAACGCCGACCTCGGCGGCTACGTCATGCCCGACGGCTCGGCGGTGACGGTCGCTCGCGACGGAACGATGACCCCGACGACCCTGCCCGTTCTCGACGGCGGCGTGCCCGACGTCGGCGTGATGACCGACGACCAGCTGATGCGCGCGCTGCCCCTGCCCGGCATGGGCGCGGCCCCGCGCCCGCCGACGACCCCGCTCCCCGCCCCCGCCCCCGCCCCCGCGCCGGCACCGGCCCCACCCCGCCCGCCGGCCACACCCCCGCCGAGCCCCACCCCGCCCCGCTGAGGTTGCGCGAGTCGTGACGTCGTGCCCGCACGCGGAGCCTGAGGGCCGCGAGCAGGTGATTCGTGCGATGGATGCGAGCCGCGCCGGCGCTCGCGGAGCCTTGTTTCCGCGCGTTCTCGTCGCGGCCGGGGCTCGATGAGCCAGACCAAATCAAACGCAATTGACGCCGCATATTTCAAACGATATTTATGGCTAGGCGCGCAGTCCCGGCCGGCGGTCTCGTCCGTAAGCATCGGATAATACAGCGAATGTGGATATCCTGTGGATTCCTGTGGATATCCCGCGACCTGCGCTGTGGAGAAAAAAGTGCATTTGCCGACGTTTTTCTTCTTGCACTGAGGGGGCACCTCGGGCATAAACACCCTCGGAAGGTCGCGGTACGTGAGACCGCGGGCTTTCACGGTCGCAGAAGCCATTGGGGTGCTGCGGCCGGTTCGATGGGAAAGCGAGCGCATCGCACCCACTCGAGTCGGTCGAGCTCCTCGGCACCGGCGGGCCCGTCAAGGCCCCCGGCAGCCCAGGGGTAAAAAAGGCGCCGCGGCCGCAAAGGTGGCAACACCGGAGCGGTCGACGAACCGGGAGCAGAACCACGGAACCTCGAACGAGGTCCGTGCCCGGGGGCGGATGGTGGAAGGCACTCGACCTGCAGCCTACGGTCGCTCTTCGCGGAGGGGCCTGTGAAGCGGGGTCTGGGCCCGGACGACTCGAAGGCGTGGTGCTCCCCACCACGACCCGAGAGCGGTCGGGCGACAACGGTGCCCGGGATGTCTGGCGAACGGGGCTCGGCTGCGCGCAACAGCGCGGCTCCTCGTTCGGCGGCTCTCGACCGGCGGGCCTCCTCGGAGGTTCGTCGCCCGAGGATTCCCTCGAGGGTCTGGGGACCTGAAAACCGCGGGTTGTGTCCGCGGGTCGTGCTGTGCTGCAGAAACCTGCAGGCGGCGTCTGACGGGGAAGCAGGTGATGGCGAGAGCCTCACCGAGCCGAGCCGTCTAGTCCGAAGCGAGAGCAGAGGACGAAGAGCGTCGATCGCCGGATCCGGGTGGAACGAACGAGAAGCCCGGGTGCGGTGAAGCTCGAAAGAGCCCTGACAGGTGGAAGGCGTCCTGGTCCGTGACAAGTCTGCGTTGCCTACACGGGGACGTGGATGGAAGCGGGCTCGGCCGAGCCGGAAGGAGGGTCGCGAAGACCCGAGCACCGGGGAGGCGACGGGACGTCAGAGGTGCGGTCGCATCGTGAAGCCGAATGGAGACGAAGAGTCCCCGGCTTCGGGTCGGCCTGCCGAAGCGGAGCTCAACCGCCGTGACGGTGAGCTTCACCGGGAAGGAAATGGGCGCGAGCCCGGGACCGAGCCGGTAGCGAGCGAGACGCGGGTGCTCGTCTTTGAAAACAAGAGAATGTGGGCTGCAAACGTCGGCACGACGTGCCCGCCGTATCGCTCGCCGGAGGCTCCGCAAGGTGTCCTTCGGGTCGGAGCGGGCTAGCGCCGAGAAACGGATCACGACCTCGTTGACGCGAACGTGAAACGGAGGCTCGGAGCGAAACGGGCGCGGGAGCTTCGGGTGAACCCTGGCCAGGGGGAGCGCGGAGCTGCACCACGAGGGACACGCCTCGTGGGACCGAATGTACGACGGAAGGCGTTTCGAGGCGGACCGCCGCTTGCCCCCTAAACAAGGGCAGTTGGCACCGCTTCTGGCGAAACGGATGAAGCGTGAGATGCACACCGAAAGGTGGGGCGCGGCGCAAGCCGCGGGCGAGAAACACGAAAGTGGGAGCTCGCTCGAGGTGTCCGGGACGCGACAGGAGACGTCAGAGATCGGGCGGCAGTGAGAGAGGCTTCTCGAGGCGTCCTCCGACAGCGGGGGCGACCAAGGGGTGTCGGCACGAACGCGGTGCTTTTCGGGGTGCCTGAAAGCGAAGGTGCATCACAGCACGGTCGATCGAAGCGGACGAAGGGCCAAAAGCCCCGTCCCTCGCAGCACGCGCGGCCAGCGCGAACTGGTCGGAGACGTCGACGACAAAGAGTCGGACGAGGTCGAACGCGCGGCACTTCGATGCGAAGAGCCCACACAGAGGCGAACACGGCGGTTGCGACGTACATTCGTAGCCGCATGGCGCGGAGCCGTGAAATACCGGCTCGGGTCCAGTCGTGAAAGGCGGATCCCAGAGCGCGCAAGTGACCATTCCAAAAACGGGGCGACCCGGCATTGCCGGATCGCCCCGTTTTCTATTCCGTCTGCGGCCCTTCGTCCGGGTCCGCGCGCTCGCGGCGTTTCCGAGGGCGCCCTCTCGCGTCGAGGACGCGCGCCGACTACGCTCGTCGCCCATGCGCGTTCGCTGTCGGCTCACCTCGGCTCTGCCTCTCGTCCTCCTCGTGACGGCCTGCGGCGGCCGCAGTCCACTCGCACCGTTCAGCGGGGATGACGGAGGCGCCGGCGTCGACGGCGGTCGGGACGCGGGTCGCTCGGACGCTGGGCCTCCGTGCCCGGGGACGCTGAGCCGCTGTGACGGCGAGTGCGTGGATACGCGCTCGAGCTTGGCGAACTGCGGTACGTGCGGTCGCCCGTGCGCGGACGGCGAGTTCTGCGTCGAAGGATCGTGCTCCCCGGGGTGCCCGCTCATGGTGTGCGGCGACGAGTGCGCCGATTTGCGCTCGAGCCCTTCGCACTGCGGCGATTGCTTCGCACCCTGCGGCGCCACCGGCTTCTGTCGCGACGGGAGCTGCGTCGACACGTGCCCCGCCCCGCTCGTCCGGTGCGCGGGAGCGTGCGTCGACACGGCCGTCGACCCGGGCAACTGCGGATTGTGCGGTGTCGCTTGCCCGGACGACGAGGTGTGCGCGACCGGGTCGTGCGCGCTCGAATGCCCGAGCGGGACGACGAGCTGCGGGGGCTTGTGCGTCGACACGGAGACGAACGTCGCCCATTGCGGGAGTTGCGACGTCGTGTGCGCATCGGACTCCGTGTGCCGCACGGGCCGGTGCATCCCCGTGCGGGACGTCACCGACGCGGACGGCGACACCATCGCCGACATCGACGAGGGTCGCGACGCCCCAGGCGGTGCGCCCGACACCGACGGCGACGGTGTGCCCGACTGGATGGACACCGATTCGGACGGCGACGGCCTCTTGGATTGCCGCGAGGCGGGCGACGCGGACGCGGGCACGCCGCCGGTCGACAGCGATTGCGACGGCGTTCCCGACTTTCGGGACCTCGACTCCGACAACGACGGCATCCCCGATTGCGACGAGCGCGCCGCCGGCTGTCTCGACCCGACGAATCCCGACACGGACGGCGATGGCCAGACGGACCTCGCGGAGGCGACGGCCGGCACCTATCGATGCGACCCGGACAGCCGGATCCCCGAGTTCTTCTTCATCCTGCCGACGGACGACCCCGGTGGTGAGTCGGCGCAGACGCTGACGTTCGACACGAACATCCGCAAGGCGGACATCCACTTCAGCGTCGACACGACCGGCTCGATGGGCGGCGAGATCGACAACATGCAGTCGTTGCTCCGGACGCTCGTCATCCCGGGGATCGAGGCTATCATCATGGACACAGCGTTCGGCGTGAGCGAGTTCGAGGACTTTCCGTTCACGCCGTTCGGCAACGGGACGTGCATGGGCATGCCCCACCGCCCGTTCCGGCTGCACCAGCAGGTGACGACCGACACGACGCTCGTGACGACCGGGATCAACCGGCTCGACATGCCGCTCGGCTGCGGCGGCGACCTGGCGGAGGCGGGCTTCGAGGCGCTCTATCAGGTCGCCGCGGGGGACTGGGGTCTCCTGGCCGGGCGGCTCCGTGCCACGGTTCGTTCCCGACGCCGGAACGCCGGGCGGCGGCACGATTGGCGGCGTAGGGTTTCGCACCGACGCGTTTCCGATTGTCGTCCACATCACGGACGACGTGAGTCACACGCCCGCCGACTACGCGGGCCACGGGATCTCGGTTCCGCACTCGCGAGACGACGCGGTCGCGGCGCTCACCGCGATCCGAGCGCGCGTCATCGGCATCGCGAGCCAGATGCGCGCGCGCCCGCAGCTCGAGGACATCGCGATCGCGATGCAGGCGGTCATCCCACCGAACGCCGCCGGGAACTGCCTCACCGCGGTCGACGGCGCGCCTCGCCGTCCGGTCACGCTACCCGACGGCACCGACGGATGCCCGCTCTCTTCGACGTGCGCATGAACGGATTGGGCCTCTCGAGCACGCTCGTCGACGCCGTGGGCGCGCTCGTCACGGCGATCGCACCTCGACACGGTGTCCGTTCGCGTCGTCGGCGACCCGAACGGGTTCATCCGAGCGACGATCCCGCGCTCCGCGGTGCTGCTGCCGGGGGCTGCCGCTCCGACGGTCGCCGATCTCGACGGCGACACGATCTTCGACTCGTTCGTGGGCGTGACCCCTTGCACCGTGGTCACGTTCACGATCATCGCGTTCAACGACACCGTGCCGCGGACGAGCGTGGATCAAGTGTTCACGGTCACGCTGCAGGTCATCGGTGACGGCGTCACCGTGCTCGACGAGAAGCAGGTCGTGATCGTCATCGTTCCGCGCGCGATGTGACGCGCGCTCATCAGCCTCACTCCGCGAGAACGACGCGACCGGCGCAGCGCGGCTTCTCGTCCGGCGCGCCGGCGGGGACCAGCGTCGCGACGGCCCCGAACGTCGTCGCCCAGCCGGAACGCACGCGCTCGAAAACACCATGCGCCCGCCTGCGAGCCTTGCCGAACACGCGCTCGGCATGGCGCGCCATGAGCGGCGTCGCGATCCCGTGCTCGCGCAGGCGGACGAGCGCTTCGTCGACCAGGCGGGCCGGATAGACGAGCGAGTTCACGTGCCGGTTCGCGTCCGTGTCGTCGATCCCGAAGACGATCTCCGCGGCTCGGTGTCGCGCGCTCGTCGAGGATCTCCGCTTCGTCGGGGATCGCGAGCACATCGTCGAACGTTCGCCACGGGACGGGGGCCGCGGGGAGCGGCGGAAGGTCGTACCCCGCGGGAAGCGCGGTGACGCGGCGCTCTCCCGGCGGCGCGAACAGGCGCGTGAAGACGCGTTCCGCGGAGACCGGCCCGACGTGGACGCTCGCTCCCGCGTTCCGGGGCGGCGGGCCGTACGTGACCCCGGCCGTGCCAGAGACGTCCGCGCCCATCACGAAGAGGATCCGGTCGACGCCGCGCGCGTCGGTCGGCGCGCGCGCCAGCGCCGCGAACCTTCCGCGCGGAGCCGGTCCGTGCACCGAGACGGGGCCGGCGCCGCCCTCGACCACGGCACGCGTGAGGATGGGGATGATCCCCTCGCGGGCGAACAGGCGGTTGGCGTCCGGATGGCGGAC
>CAVUEK010000021.1:0-39473 GCA_963740495.1 uncultured delta proteobacterium | reverse complement strand
TCTCGGGCGATGCGACCTACGATGCGCTCGAAGAGGCGATCCGCGCCGCGCGGCACCACGTGCACCTCGAGTACTACATCTGGCAGCCGGATCGGATTGGCACGCGCATCCGGGACGCGCTGGCGGAGCGAGCGCGCGCCGGGGTCGAGGTGCGCGTTCTCATCGACGGCTTCGGCTCCTCCAAGGCCGGTCGACGCTTCTTCAGACCGCTCGTCGAGGCAGGCGGGCGTGTCGTTCGCTTCAACTCGCTCACGCTCAATCGCTGGCGACCCCGGATGGCGAACTTTCGGACGCACCGCAAGATCGCGATCGTCGACGGGCGCATCGGCTTCACCGGCGGAATGAACCTCGGCGACGTTCACTCGGAGAAGGAGAGCGGCGAGCTCGCGTGGCGCGACACGCACCTCCGGCTCGAAGGGTACGCGGTGAAGGGCCTGCAGATGGTCTTCTTCGAGGACTGGTACTCGCGACGGACAGCCCCCCGGCAAGGACGGCTATCTCCTGCCGGTAGGCTCGGAGAAGGAGTCGGGCTCGCTCGTTCAGATCGTTTCGTCCGGGCCCGACGAGAACCTCGACGCGATCCACAAGCTCTACTTCGCCGCGATCGCGGGCGCGCACGTCCGCGTGCTCCTGACGACGCCCTATTTCGTCCCCGACGACGCGATCCTCGGCGCGCTGACGACCGCGTCCCTGCGGGGAGTGGACGTCCAGGTGCTCGTGCCGGTCACGGGCGACATCCCCCTCGTCGCGGCGGCCGCCCGGAGCTACTACCCGGAGCTCCTGCAGGTCGGTGTGCGCATCTTCGAGTACGGGCCGCCCGTCCTCCACGCCAAGACGCTCGTCGTCGACGAGGAGGTCGCCGTCGTCGGGACGGCGAACTGCGACAATCGATCGTTCAAGCTGAACTTCGAGGTCGTCGTCACCGCGTACGACGGCGCGCTCGCCAGCGAGCTCGCGACTTCGTTCTTCGCGGACGTCGCGCGCGCCCGCGAGGTCACGAGCGCCGAGGTCGCGAGCGCCTCGTTCGGCCGCCGGCTCTCCACGTCCGCGGCGCGGCTCTTCTCGCCGATCCTGTGAAGCCCTTCGGTCGGGGCGACGTGCGTCAGTCGGCGGTCTCGACCTCGAGGATCGGGTCGCCGGCATCGACGTCCGCCTCGTCCGCGGGCACGATGCGAACGCACGCGCGCCCGCGCGGGCAGCCCCGCCGCCGTACGCGAGCCGGTTGAACGTCTTCATCACCTCGAGCAGCGCGACGGTGTGGCCCGTGGCGATCTCGTCGCCGACCGCGACGAAGTTCGGCTTGTCGGGGGCGACGGCCGCGCGTAGAAGCGCCCGCCGCGGCGCGCGCGAAGAGCCCAGGCGGCCGGGCGCCCGCGAGCGACGCGCGCCCGCGGCTCGCGACGTCGCCGAGCGCGCGTCGGGATCGAGCGGACGCAGACGCACCTCGCGTCGCCGTAGCCGAGCGCACGCTCGCCGAGCTGCGCGGACCGCCCCGCTCGGCGACGACGACGCCGAACGTGTGCTCGGGCGCGACCAGCTCGTGCAGCACGCCGAGCATCTCGAGCTCGCCGATCGGCGAGCCGGCGGGACGAGCGGTGCCGGGCGCCGGCGCGCCGCGCCACAGCCCGACGCGCCGGCGCGCACAGGATCTCGGTGACCTCCGCCGAGCTCGCGCACCAGCGCCTCGAGGGCCGCTCCATCCGTCCGTCCGCGTGCGCCGGCCATCAGCGCACCCCCGCCGCGAGGACCGCGAGGTCGTGCAGCGACCAGATGCGCGGGTTCTTGATCCGCCGGTAGCCGATCGCCTGGTAGCTCGCCTCGACCAGCATCGCGAGCCAGGCGCCGCAGCTCGCCGAGCTCGACGATCTCGTCGGTGTCGAGCTGGCGCGCCGCCACGAACGGATCCATGTCGCGCTCGATGCGCTGCCTCGACCTCGCGCATGCCGCCCTCGATCGTGCGCGCGCTCGTCGGGGTCCTTCGGTCGACGATCTGGAAGTCGTCGTCGAGCTTGGTGTTGTAGGTCGCGATCGCCAGCGTGCGGCCCTCCATCACGCTGACAGCCGCGCAGATCGGTGTGGACAGCTGCACGACCGGGTCGTAGGGCAGCCCCGCCATCGCGTAGTAGCCGGCGCCCGACGCCTTGCGCAGCAGCACCGTGAACATCGGCACCGGTTGGTCGAGTTGGTGTAGATGAGGCTCGAGCCGTAGGCGAGCAGGCCCTGGCGCTCGGCCTCGATGCCGATGTCGAAGCCGGCGATGTCCTGCAGCCACACCAGCGGGATGCCGTCGTCGTTGCACGCGCGGCGAGAACGCGCTGATCTTCGCGATGCCGGCGCGGTAGAGGATCGCCGCCGGCCGGCGCGCGCCCGGGCGCTCCGGATCGCCGACGAGCCCCTGGCGGTTGCTGACGAAGCCGGCGCACAGCCCGCCGACGCGGCCGACGCCGCAGATCATCTCCTCGCCGACCTCGGGCATCACCTCCCAGAACAGCGCTGGTCGACAGAGCCGCGCGAGCACCTCGGTCGCGTCGTAGGCCTCGCGGTGATCGGCGGGCACGATCCCGGCGAGCTCGCTCGGCGGCGATGCGCAGGCGCGATGCGCGCCGACGCCGCCGCGGTAGTACGGCGCCGCGCTGCGTGGGCAGGCGTGCGACCTCGCGGCGCAGCGAGGCGAGCAGGATTTCGTCGTCGGGCACGCGCACGTCGGCGCAGCCGACTGCGTGAACGTGCACCTCGGGCCCGCCGATGTCGAGCGAGGTGATCTTCTGGCTCTTGGCGCCCTTGATGAGCGCCGCGCCGGCGATGACCATGTACGCCTGCTCGGTCATGTAGACGCGGTCGCTGATGATCGGCATGTAGCCGCCGCCGGCGATGCAGTCGCCGAACACGCCCGCGATCTGCGGCACGCCGCTGCCGCACTGAGCAGGCTGTTCATCTTGAAGATGTGGCCGGCGCCGCGTGCGCCCGGGAAACGAGCGCGACTGCTCGGGCAGGAACAGCCCGCTGCAGTCGACGAGGTAGATCGTCGGCAAGCGCAGACGCAGCGCCATCGTCTGCGCGCGCTCGATCTTCTCCGGGCGTCCGCGGCCACCACGAGCCCGAGCGCGACGGTGTTGTCGTTGGCGATCACCATGCACCAGCGGCCCTCGACCCGCGCGAACGCGGTGACGACGCCGGCCGCGGGCGACCGGAGACCGCCTTGAAACTCGTCACCGTAGTTCACGAACGTGCCGACCTCGAGCACGCGCGTGCCCGGATCGTTCAGCGCGTCGACGCGCTCGCGGGCGGTCAGCTTGCCCTTGGCGTGCACGCGCTCGACGTACTTCGGCCCCCAGCCGGCCGCGACCTCGCGCCGGCGCTCGCGAGCGCTCTTCGAGGGCGGCGATCCTCGCGCGTGCGCCTCGAAGCGCGCGGTCGTCGAGGACGCGCTCGCGTGCGCTTCCGATGGGTACGAGCGGGACGTGGGCCATCGCTCAGCTCCGGCCCAGCCGGGGATCGCGCGGGTGTCGTAGCGCCGCGCGCGGAATTGTTCGGAGCGCAGGATCGCGAGGTGCATCGGCACCGTGGTGGGCACGCCCTCGCACACCAGCTCGCCGAGCGCCGCGATCATGCGATCGGCGGCGGCGTCGCGCGTCGCGCCGCGGGTGATCACCTTGCAGAGCAGGCTGTCGTAGTGTGGCGGCACGTCGTAGCCGCCTCGACGTGGGTGTCGACGCGCACGTCACCGCCGCCGATCGTCGGGCGCCTCCCAGCGCGCGATGCGCCGGGCGCGGCGCGAAACCCGTGCGCCGGATCCTCGGCGTTGATGCGGCACTCGATCGCGTGGCCGTCGAGCACGACGTCGTCCTGCGCGAACGGCAGCGGATGGCCGGCGGCGACGCGGATCTGCGCCGCGACGAGATCGACGCCGGAGCGCATCTCGCTGACCGAGTGCTCGACCTGCAGGCGCGTGTTCATCTCCATGAAGCGCAGCGCGCCGCCCTCGTCGAGCAGGAACTCCATGGTGCCCGCGCCGACGTAGCCGATGCTTCGGGCAGCTGCGACCGCCGCCGCCAGCGTGCGCCTCGCGCACGGCGCCCGTCGAGCGCCGGCGAGGGCGACTCCTCGATCAGCTTCTGGTGGTGGCGCTGCATGGTGCAGTCGCGCTCGCCCAGGTGGACGGCGTTGCCGTAGCGTCCGCGAGGATCTGGATCTCGACGTGGCGGCCGCCCTCGACGAGCTTCTCCAGGTAGAGGCGCGCGTCGCCGAACGCCGCACGCGCCTCGGCCGGCGCGTCGGCGTACGCGCTCGCGAGCTCGGCGCCATCGTGCGCCACCCGCATGCCGCGGCCGCCGCCGCCGCTCTCGGCCTTGAGCAGGACCGGGTAGCCGACGCGATCGGCGACGGAGCGCGCCTGTTCGACGCTCGCGAGCACACCGTCCGAGCCCGGGATGAGCGAGAGCCCCGCCGCCGCCATCGCTCGCTTGGCCGGCGTCTTCTTCCCCATCAGGTGCATCACGTGCGCGGGCGGGCCGACGAACGTGACGCCGTGTTGCTCCGCGAGGCGCGCCAGGAGCGGGTTCTCGGCGAGAAAGCCCCAGCCCGGATGCAGCGCGGTGCAGTCCATCTGCTTGGCGGCCTGCACGACGCTCATCGGATCGAGGTAGCTGTCCCTCGCGCGCGACGGGGCCGAGCACGACCTTCTCCCGACCGCGCACCCACGGCGCCTCGCATCCGCGTCGCTCACGCCGAACACCGGCACGATACCGAGCGCGTCGCAGGTCCGCGCCACGCGCGCGGCGACCTCACCGCGATTGGCGACGAAGAGCCGGTGGAAGAGCCGCTCGGTCATCGGGCGGGCACCGTAGCAGACGGAGCGCCGGGCAGGGTAGCAGGTCAGCGGGGCCCCGCGTCCGCGTCGCGCGCCGCAGAGCTAGCTCCCGAGCGCCGCGCGACGGAGCGCGGGAACGTCGAGGCCTGCATCGTCGGCGACCGCGATCGCCCTCGCGAGACGTGACGCCGCAGAACGACCGCGTGCGACGTGCCCGGGCTCGGAGCGGAACGCGTCGAAGAGAGCGCCTAGATGCGCCGTTTCGTCGAGCTGCCTCCCCACGAGATAGCTCTGGATGGTGAGCGCATCGCGCCCGAGCGCCGTCGCGAGCTCGCGATGGCTCTCGACGAGCGCGCCGACCGTCCCACCGACCACGAGGCCCGAGACGTTCGCGACGAGAATGTAGAGGTTCTTCGACACGAGCGCGTCGAGCAACGACTCACGAGCGATCTCGCGCGCGGGGATTTCGAGCGTCCCGAGCGCATCGACGATGGTGCGCGCGAACGGCCCGGCGACGCGCGTCTCTTGGACTGGCGTGATCGGCACGTCCTTCTTCTTTTCGAACCAGACCACGCACACGGTCGGATCCACGAGCTCGTGGCGAGCCCAGGCGCGCGGCAGGAGCTCGTTCTGGAGGAGCCCGACTCGATCGCGCCACGCGCCCGGGAGCCCGGCGAGAACGGTGTCGAGGTCCTTCTCCCCGACGGCGACGAGGCACAGACCCGGCTCCGGCAGCTCGTTCGCGAGCGAGCTGGCGCTCGCCCCGCGGACGAGTGGAAAGACCGGATGGCCCAGGCGCAGAAACGCGTGCGCGAACACGCCTCCCATCTGGCCGAGACCGACGACGACGATCGGCGCCTTCTTCGCGGTCATGCGCGGTCCGCCTCCTCGAGCAGCACGCGGTCGCGGCTCGCGCTCGCGAGGACGGGCGTGACGCGCGCGTCGCCCTCGAGCGCCGCCCAGAGCGACGCCGCGCGCTCGCGGTACGCCTCGCGACCGAGCTGACCTCTGAGGAGCTCGACGCGCAGGAAGAGAAACGCGGTTTGCACCACGTCCTGCAGGCAGTACGCGCGAATCTCGTCGATGCGCCCCTCCTCGAACAGCGCCTCGACCATCGAGCCGTCCACGTCGAGCTTGCCGGGCATCCCGACGAGCCGCGCGAGCGCGTCGAGGCGTGGCATTCGCGCGGCGCCGTGGTCGGTCAGGATGTCCGCGAGGTCGAGGTGACCGAGATCGCTGTAGCGATAGCGGTAGTCGCGGTCGGAGTAGTACGCCGTGAACGGCACGCCATGACGAAGGCAGCGATTCGCCAACACCGGCAGATCGAACTTGCGCCCGTTGTACGTGACGAGATGCGGCCGGGCCTTGCCGACGAACCGCGCGAAGTCCTCGAGGACCTTCCATTCCGGAGCGATGCTTCCATCTGCGCTCTCGCCGAAGACGCCCATCTTCTTGAAGCGGTGGTCTTCGTCGAGCCAGAGCACGCCGAGCGCGACCACGCGATGAAACGGCGCCGGGGCAAACCCTTCCTTGGCCGCGTCCCACGGGAGCGTCGAGTCGGGGACGGTCTCGATGTCGAGCACGAGGTAGCTGCGCACGCGCGCATTCTAGCAGTCCGTTGAAGAAGCGAACGGGATGGATTTGGCCTGGGAATGGGCGAGTCGATCTTCACGCGCTACTCTTTTGCCATGCGCGGCCGCCGTGCCCATGCCCTCGCCCTCTGCGTCGGCAGCCTCGCGTGGTCCACGCTCGCTCCGGCTTGCGCCGGGCACGAGGACAGAGAAGCCGACCTCGCCCGGCCGGCGCCGGTCGAGCGCGCGCCGACACAGACCCCGCCGCGGCCCAGCCGTCCCACCGTTCTCTGGATCGGAGGCGACGTCATGCCGTCGCCCGCGCTTCGCCGCGCCGCTCGAAGCGGCGGCGCCGAAGCCGAGGGCTTCGCGCGGACCCTCGCGCCCGCGGCCGAGCTCTGGCGAGCCGACGGCCCGCGAGCCGTCGTCCTCGTGAACCTCGAGACGCCCGTCGCGCGCGAGGTGCGCGTCGCGAACGACGCGTTCCGAAGCGAGAAGATCGGCGAGCGTCTGGTGCGCGCACCGCTCAACGGGCCGGCGTGGATCCTCGACGGCCTCCATGACGCGGACGTCGACGCGGTGATGCTCGCGAACAACCACACGCTCGATCAAGAGCGCGCTGGGCTTGGCGAGACGCTCGACGCTGCGTGGCGCGCGGGGCTCGTGACCACGGGCGCGGGGCTCGCGCCGAACCTCGCGTGGCCGCTCGTCGCGGGTGGCGAGCAAGACGACGTCGCGGTGCTCACGTGGATCGAACGCGACTTTCCCGAGCCGCGGCTCGACGTGGGAACCGCGGGGATCAGCGTGCTCGGCGAGCAGGCGATCGCCGACGTCGCGCGCGCACACCGAGAGCATGGCGCCGTCGTCGCGGTCATCCACGTCGTGGCCGAGCTCGATCCGCGCGTTCATCCGTCGCAGCGAGCCTGGGCGGAGCGGCTCGCGGAGGCCGGCGCCGATCTCGTCGTGTTCCACGGACAACACGTGCCGGCTCCGGTAGAGCGGATCCGCGCGAGCGACGGGCGCGAGGTGGTGATCGCCTTCGGGATCGGCAACCTCGTCTCGGACATGGGCTCGCACGCGCGCCCGGGACGAGACGTGCCGGAGGACGCCGACAAGTGGGAGCGTCCGGACACACGCGAGGCGCTGCTCGTTCGCTTCGAGCTCTTCGGCGGACGAGCGAGCGCCACGTTCGTTCCGCTCGTGCTCACGTCGACGCACTACCTCGTCTACAACGGCGCGCTGGCGGGGCCGCCCGAGCTCGAGGTGGATCCCGTCGCGGCGTGTGGACCACCGATGCGGCTCCCGAGCGACTGGCCGGCGGATCTTCGCGACGACCTCCTCGGGTGGATCTCCGAGCGGCGCGATCATCTCCTCGCGGCGGCCCACCTCTCGCCGGCGGCGTGCGAGCCCGGCCGCGTGGTTCCGCTCGCGGCACCCCCGATTCGTGGCACCATGTAGGCGCACCATGTGTCGTCTCTTCGGCTTTCGCAGCGTCATCCAGAGCCAGGTCCACAGGTCGCTCGTGCGGGCGGACAACGCTCTCGGGAAGCTCAGCGAAGAGCACAAGGACGGGTGGGGGGTCGCGTACTACGTGGACGGAGCTCCGCACGTCACGCGCAGCCCCACCCAGGCGATCGACGATCACATCTTTCACAAGGTGAGCGGTGTCGTCGCTTCCGAGACCGTCGTCGCGCACGTGCGAAAGGCGACGGTCGGCGAGCGCAGTGTGCTCAACTGTCATCCGTTCCAGTACGGCCGCTGGACGTTCGCGCACAACGGTGAGGTGCACGGCTTCGCCGACGAGCGCGTGAAGCTCGTGTCCGAGATCGCGCCGCGCCTACGCCGCTTCATCCTCGGAGAGACCGACAGCGAGGTGGTGTTCTTTCTTTTTCTCTCGAACCTGGCTCGCTACGGGCCACTGTCGAGCAAGCTCGGGATCGACGAGGTGGTCGAGGCGCTGCGCGCCACGGTCGCGCTGATCCGCGACCTCTGCGATGCGCCCGGCGATGACGAGAAGTCGCTGCTGACCCTCCTGGTCACCGACGGCGGGATCATGGCCGGCACCCACGGCGGCAAAGAGCTGTTCTGGTCGACGTACAAGACTCGCTGTGGAGATCGCGACTCGTGCCCGAGCCTCTCGCCGGAGTGCGAGGCACCGACGCACACGGGCTTCGTGAATCACCTCCTGTTCTCGAGCGAGCCGCTCGAGGGCGAGAACATCTGGACCGAGCTCGGGCTCGGCGAGGTCGTCGGCGTCGACTGGCGCATGCGCCTCGCGCGCTTCCACCTCGACCCGAAGCGCCTCCCCGTCGTCGCATAGCCCCGCGGGGGGCGGATGGATCCGCCGACGGCTCGTGAAGCAGCCGATCGACGGGGTGAAATTGCGGGCGAATTGCCCCGGTGGGGGTGGCGCGGTCCTTGCGAACCAATCCCTCAGTCGATTCGCACGGTTCGGCTCGCCCGACCGTGCGGGAAAACCCCCGAACCGGAGACCCCATGAAGAAGGCAATCATCCTCGGAATCGTCCTCACCCTGAGCGGATGCGCCATGGAAGGGCCGGCTTCGACGGACGGGCCCGACGACGTGGCGCTCGGCGCCGGCAAGGCGGACGGCACGGCCTTCACGGAGTGCGAGCTCGACGCCGTCGTGCGCCTCGTCAACAGCCCGGACACCACCTCCGACTCCCTGCGGGCCGGCGGCGTTCACACGCGCGCGGCGAACAACCTCATGGCGGCGCGCCCCGAGGGCGGCTTCGCGGACATCCAAGCCATCGACGACGTCTCGTGGGTCGGCCCGGTCGCGATGCGCCAGCTCGTCGACATGGTCGCAGACCGCTGCGAGGACGGCGGCGGGAGCGGCGACACCGACATCGAGGTTCGGTTCTCGCCATTGCCCCACGACGAGAGCCACCTCGGTCGCACCCGCGAGCTCATCGACCAGGCGCAGCGCTCGCTCGACATCGCGATGTACAGCTTCTCGGACGCCGCGATCAAAGACGCGCTCGAGCGCGCCGTCCAGCGCGGCGTCTCGGTGCGCATGGTGTTCGACCCCGCGCAGAGCGAGCGCCTCGATCCGGCAGGCACGATGAGCGCAAAGCTCGAGGAGCTCGGCATCGACGTGCGCTACGTCAACAAGATCATGCACGACAAGTTCGTGATCATCGACGGCGTGCGAACCGCGGGCGACGATCCCACAGAGGCGGTGCTCGCCTCGGGCAGCGCCAACTGGTCGGGATCGGCCGGCACCGTCTACGAGGAGAACACGCTCTTCGTGCACCACAACGCCGAGCTCGCCCTGCGCTACCAGCGAGAGTTCAACCTCATGTGGGAGCACTCGCGCGACTTCGCATGGTCCGCCTCCGCCGCCCCCGCGTACTTCGAGTCCGAGCCGATCACCGACGAGATGATCGCCGCGGTCGAGGACCCGACGGTCGACGCGTTCTACACGTCGCCGAACTTCCGGATCACGAACAGCGCGACCTACGGCTGGGGTTTCACGGTCGTTCGCGGTCAGAACTCCGTCGCCGATCGCCTCGTCGCGGCCATCCAGGGGGCGCGAGAGTCGATCCACATCGCATCCGGCCACATGCGCTCACGCCCGGTCGCCGAGGCCTTGATGGCGGCGCACCGCGACCACCCCGAGCTCGACATCCGCGTCTACCTCGACGACCAGGAGTGGATCAGCGAGTACACCGCCGACGAGCAACAGCGCGACCTCGAGAACTGCCTCGCCGACGCGGGGACGAGCGAAGCCGCGCGCGAGGACTGCGTCGACAACGGCTTCTACTTCGGCTACCCGCTCGCGGAGGACGGGATCCCCGTGCGGTACAAGTTCTACGCATACCGCTGGCACTACTCCTACGCGCCGCAGATGCACGACAAGTTCATGATCGTGGATCACCGCACCCTGATCAGCGGGAGCTACAACCTCTCGGACAACGCCGAGCACAACACCTTGGAGAACATGATGTTGCTCGAGGGCGAGGCTCACGCCGACATCGTCGGCGCATACGAGTCGGAGTTCGAGCGGATGTGGGTCACGGGCCGCGACGAGAATCTGCTCGACCAGCTCACCGCCGAGGTCACCGGCACCTCGAGCTCCTTCCCGATCGTGTTCGCACCGATGGCCCTCGAGTGGGCCGACATCGACGCCCTCAAGCGCGCGATCCGGGACAACTGCCCGACGATCAACGACGCGGACTTCCGCACGCACCCCGAGTCCCACCGCTACTGCAACCGCTGAGCGGGTCGAACTGCCTCGGACAGCCGAGACAGATCGGCGCCGAGTCGCCGCCCGTCGCGCTCGCGCGGAGGACCGAGCACTCTCCGCGCGGCACCGCGAGCCGGACGATCTCGCCGGAGCGCGGGCGGGCGACGGCGCGGCTGTCGAGGACGAGCGCGAGGTCCTCGCCGCTCACGCGCGCTTCGATCTCACCGTCGTGCCGATTGCGCCGCCGACGCGCACGAACGCGGCGTCGCCTACGGCGCGAGCCTCGAGCGTGCAGGCGTGCGGATCCCCCACGGAGGGCTCGGCGTAGAAGTCGTCCCACATGTGCGGTGTGAGCATGACGAAGTCGAGGTGCTCCGAGCATGAGAAAGTCGACGACGTCGAGCTTGGTGCACGCGGACGCGACCACGAGGCACGCACACGCTCCGGCGATTCGATGCGTGCTACGGCCCATCGGCCGAAGGATGACAGCTCTACACGGTCTCGGACGACACGATGCCGCGAATGTCGGCGCCTCGATAGAAGTCGTTGACGCGGCGCATGTCGCCGCGCGCGACGCAGTACGCGACGGCAGCGGCCGCGGGCGCGGCCGTCGAGCCGCTGCTCATCCCGCTCGATACCTCGCCCGTGGTGGGGTTCCACCCGCTCGCGGTGCCGTTCCGATCGATCCCGCCGAACCATCCGGTCTTGAGGAGACCCGCCGACAGCACGAAGAGCCAGTTCGAGTTCCCCGGCGTTCCGTCCGGCCAGTTGGAGCGCATCAGCGGATCCTTCGGCGTGTCGCCGTGGATCGAGATGACCGTGTGATCGGCGACGGTCGCGCCGCCGCACGTCGGGTCGTCGACGTTCGTCAGATCCTCGACGAACGCGTCGAGCGTCCGCCCGAGCGCTCCGACGGTGCTCCTCAGATTCCCCATGTCGTTGAACGCCCCGTGCGGGTCGTCTCGAAACGCGGGCACGATCACGCTGCTCGTGAGCCCCATCGAGAATGCCTTCGCCGTGACGATGAGCGTCTTGGCGAGCTCTCGGTTCTGCGAGCGCGATCCGCCGTCGATGCCGTAGCGCGCGAGATCGTCGGCCGTCGGCTGGAGACGATCCGCGAGGTTCCGGCCGAGGAGTCGTGCCGCGTTCGTGCCGGCGGCGAACCCCCCGCGGACGGTCGGTCGCCCAGCCGCGGCGTGGAGCGAGAGGAAAGCGCTGTACGCGTTCGAGAAGAGCTCCGCGTTCGCGGGCGTCGAGAGCAATCCGCCGGCGCGCGACGCCGCGCTGTCGAAGAGCGAGACGAGGTCGGCCGCGCTCCCGACCTGTGCGAGACGGGGCGCACCCTGCGCGCCGCCGTAGCCGGAGTCGTCGACCGCTATCACGGGAACGAGCGTGGGGCTCGCGGTCTGGATCGCCGCGCAGGTCGCGAAGAGCCCGGTGTTCATCGCGACGGTCGAGCTCGAGCTCGGTCGGTTCGTGTGCGTCTCGTTCGTGCCGGCCATGAGGCACGTGACCTGTCGCTGGCCGGGCATCCCCTGCCACGGTGCTTCGGGACCGAGCGTCAGCGGTCGATGGGTGCCTTCCGCCATGCGCTCTTCGCCGATTGCGTGGAACGCGAACGTCGAGCTTCGCGCCGCGGCGACGTCGTTGTGGGGCCACAGCAACTGGAACCACGCGAACCCGCCCGTCCCAGCGACGATGTGCACGGAGCGATTCGTCGCGGCGCACGCCGCGTCATCGGCGAGCGCCTTGCCTCCGGTCGCACCGAGCACCTCGAACACCTTCCACCGAGGGAGCCCGAGGGATGCGCCCGTCGCGACGGCGAGCTGGATCAGTCGTCGGCGGTGGAGGAGCCACTTGCGTTCGCGGTCTCTGGTCGCGCTCATCGCTCCTCCTTCACTCGCACGTGTGCGCTGCGGACAGCACGGCCGCGACGGCGATCGCGCGACCCTCTGCCGGATCCGCGGCGCGCCGCGCAAAGTCGTTGCACAGCGCGACGTGGGCGTCGCTCGCCGGCTCACCGATGAGGCAGCTCAGCCCGTCCCTGTTGCACTCGCCGGCGTCGTCGAACACCCGCGCCCCGACGCCGCCGACCATACATCGCTCCTGATTGGGGAGACGCTCGAGGATCTCCGGCGCTGCCTGCACGAAGATGTCGAACGTTCGGGAGCTCACGGCGACCGTGACGTCGGTCGTCTCGCCGATGCGCGCGGCGAAGTTCGGTGCGCCGAGCGCCTGGTCCGCGGACCTGTACATGGCGCCCGCGCTCGTGGCCTCCGTGGCATCGAGGTCGACCCCGAGCGACGAGAGGATGTGGCCGAGCGTCGCGTAGCGCATCTTCCTGCAGGAATGGACCCGAGCCGTGTACGCGGGCGGGCCTTCGTCGACCATGCGCGCGAGCGCCTCGCGGGCGGTCGTCGCCGTTCCGCCGAGCGCCGCGGGATGGTCGAACGTCGACTCGGTCCCGGCGGCCGTGGTCGTCGTAGCGTAGTCGCCGCCAGCCGCGGCAGCGCGGCCGCTCTCCATGTCGGTTCCGCATCCGGCGACGACGAGCAGAAGTGACGCCGCGAGCGCAAGAGAGCGATTTCGTTCGATGTGGATCATCTCGTGCTCCTCAGAATCGGACGAAGTCGTCGCCGGTGAAGATGGAGAGGACGAGCGGGGCGAGGCGGTGCCCAGACGCTTCGTAGGCATCGAGGTAGGGAGCGATCACGGCGTCGGGGACGGAGGAGAGCGTGAGGACGATGTCCCCCTTGCCGAGAGCCCAGTTCCAGACCCGCGCGACGGTGCAGCGCTGCACGTCCGGATCCGCGGCCATCGCCGCGCCGAGCGCCGGAAGATTCGGAGCGGGCACGCCGAAGCGCCATGCCGTGGTCTCGCCGTCCGGGAGCCAATCGGTCCGCTCGACCGTCGGATTGCCGTCGCTCGGAAGCGTGACCGAGATCTCGTCGGTCCACATTCCGTCGCGATCGAAGTGCCCGAACAGCGGCGCGACGTGATTGATCGTCGCGTGACAGTCGGCACAGATGACGCTCGACACGTCGTGAAAGTCGATGTGGCCGCCGGTGTCCGCGCCGGCGATGCTCGCGAACGGCCAGGGCGCGTTGTACGGCGACGCGCCGCCGACGTCGATCGGGTGGTCGCCGAGCTCGGCCGGGAACGCGCTGCACGCGAACGTCTCCTGTGCCCAGCGCACGCGGCGGAACGCGAGGTTGCTCGAGAAATGACGCATCACGTCCGGGTTCGTGAGCACGCCCGCCTGAACGGGCACGCCGTTGTCGCACTCGCCGGGGACGATCGCGCCGTCGGCGTCGCGCGTCGGGCAGTTGCCGCTCGTCGCCGTGAAGAGCTCGTCCATACTGCGACCCTCGGTCACGAGCTCGGTCGCGAAGAGCGGGGCCGAGTCGAGGCCCGAGCCGCCCATCTTCATGACGTCGCGGAAGTACCGCAGCATCTGCACCCGAAAGCGATCGTCCGAGAGGAACGACTGCACGAGGCGCGCGTAGACGACCGCGGGATCGGGCGCGTCCTCGAGCATGCGCAGCTCGAGCAGCGTCGGAAGATCGCCCCGCAGCCGCAGCGACGCGACCCGGAGCGCGGCACCGAGGTCGACCTCGCGCTCGTCGAGGCGCGCTCGCCACTCGGGCGAGAGCTCTCCGTCCGTCCAGTCGGTCGGATCGTCAACCCCGTCCCCGTCCTCACCCGTGACGGGCGCGGTCGGATTGTCCGCCGGCTCGGTGTCGGCGGACGGCTCGCCGAGCGTCGAGTCGTCGGGCGACGCTCCGTCACCCGTGCCGCGGACCGGTCCCGTCTCGTACTCGGGGCCGTTGCACGCCGCGAGAAGGACACAGAGCGCCGAGAGCAATGTCGTGTTTGGTCTCATCGTCGTCACTCCGTCGCGAGCCACAAGAGGATCGAGGTGCGGAAGGAATCGAGCTCGGTGGAGCTCCCGAAGTGAAACGGGTGCGTCGACCCGCTCGCCGCGTCGGGTGTGCGCAGGAGCGCGCTCGCAGCGGGCGACGAGCGATCGACGCGCGTGAGGACTTCGTCGCACGCCGCCTGCTGTCCGCTCGGCGTGAGCGTGCCGAGCGTCGTCATGTTCACGGCCGCGACCGCCATCGCGTCCATTCCGCCGTGGCAACGCGTGCAGTAGGTCGAGAGCGCGGGGCGCGCGTTCGCGGTGAACGTGCTCACGTTCGTGCAGCCGCCCGTGGGCGCGGCCGATCCGTCACCACCGACACCGCCGTCCGCCCCGGACGGCGGGCCGACGAGCGGGCCCGCTTCGTCGAAGTGAAAGCTCAGAGATTGCCCTCCACGAAGTCGACGAGGGAGAGCGAGCCGCCGCCGACAGGCGCCGAGGAGCTCGGGGCCACGTCGACCTCGAGGCCCGCGAAGCGGTCCACCGGGTCGGCGATTGCCGAGCCGGCGCGCCACGTGACGACGACGGGATGCACGAGGCGCGCGCCCATCGGTCCCGCAGAGACCAACAGGTTGCTCACGTAGAGGCCGGCCGCGGTGGTCTCGGCGATGAACGTGATCGCGGTGCCGGGCAGACCCATGGCCCCGAGGTCGAGCACGTTGATGCCGGCGACGGGGGCCACCGAATCGGTGCGGTGCTCGACGACGTCCTCGGCGTCGCTCTGCTCCGACTCGAGGCGTAGCCACTCCTGGATCGTCGCCGCCTGCGTGCTGTTCCACGCGGGGCCCGCGTGCGCTCCCTTGGTCAGGATGCGGCTCGAGCCCGGGTCGCTCCGGCGGACGAGCGCGGGCCACGACGTCACCGTCGTGTAGACGTCGGGATCGGGGGCCAGGAACGCCGGCGCGGTTCGGCCCGCTCCGTGACAGGCCGAGCACTGGCCGTCGAGGAGGGGCAGGACCTCGCGATCGAAGAACTCGAGCGCGGGCTCGGCCGCCATCTCGGCGTCCGGCATCGGCGTCGCGGCGTCGCCCAGGTCGACCGGGGCGCGCCGATCCATCGCGATCGTTCCGGCGTTGCACGCCGAGAGCGCGAGAACCGGGAGAGCCAATCGAGCACGAGCGAGCCGGGTCACGCTCATGGCTCATCGCAACGCGCGTGCCCGGTCCGAAAGAAGGGATGGCTACGCGAGTTTCGGCTTCAATCCCGCGGACCTAGCTGCGTCGCGAGCGCGGCGCGCTCCAAGGCCGGGGCCATCAGTACCCACGTCCGTTGGGACCCGTCGACCCGCGGTGGAGCCTCGTGACCCTCCCGCGCCGATCAGTTGCAACCGCAGCCGCCACCGCCCGCGCCGAAGCCTCCGGACGATCCTTCGCGCGTGTCCGCGATGTGCGCCTCGGCGTCGGCGAGCGCGTCGTTGCCGTCGAACGCCATGTCTTCACGAGCGAGGACCTCGCGCTCGAACGGACGGATCGTCACGCAGCCCGAGAGCAGCGTCCCGACGAGCATGAGCGCGACGACGAGCCAGCGCATGGCGACGAGCCTACCTCGCGCGTGGCCGTTGCGCGACGCGCATCGCGCTGGTGAGATGGGGCGATGCGGTCGGTCGCGCTTCTCGTCACCGCTCTCGGGCTCGCCGCCGGTTGCACGGCGAGCCCCGAGAACGCGAACCCGCCCTCGCTCGACGCGTGCGCGTTCGAGCGCGACGTCTACCCCGTGTTGGCCCGCGACTGCGGATTTCCGGCGTGCCACGGCAGCTCCGAGCGCTCCTTTCAGGTGTGGGCCCCCGGACGCACGCGGCACGACGGCGAAGGTCCGTTCGAGCCACCGAGCGCCGTCGAGATCGAGCGCACGTACGATCGCGCGCGCTCGGTGCTCGCGCTGGCGAGGACCCCCGAGGACTCACTCCTCTTGCGAAAGCCGCTCGCGGTCGCCGAAGGAGGCGCGGCGCACATGGGCGTCGACGCGCTCGGCCACGCCGTCTACGCGACGCGCGACGCTCCGGGCTTCGTCGCGCTCGCGACGTGGGCTCGCGGCGAGAGCGATCCGTGCACGGTGGGCCCATGACGGTGCGCGCGTCCACGGCGGCGCTCGCCTGCGTGCTCGCGCTGGCTCTTCCGGCGCGCGCACACGCGTACTCGGAGATGGACCGCTTCGACCAATCGCCCGAGACGGGAGGCGGCGGCGGGCGTCGCTTCACGGGCGCGCCGGCGGACGGCTTCACCTGCGCGGTCTGTCACGACGACGGCGGCGCGGCGGAGATCGTGATCACGGGCGTGCCGGAGCGCGGATACGAGCCGCTCGCGCGCTACGCGATCGAGGTCGCGTGGCCCGAGGCCACCGGCGATGCGGCGCTCGCGCTCGAGGTCGCGAGCCCGTCGGGCTCCGATCCCGGCGGGCTCGAGCTCCCGCTGCCGGCCGAGCTGTCGGATGACGAGCGCTGCCGCGCGGTCGGCGCCGACCCCCCGCTCCCTGCGACCCGCCTCTTCGACGCGCTCGGCGGGCGGACCGTGCTCGGCACCGACTCCTGCGGGGCGGCGCGCGCGCGCGTCGAGTGGACCGCGCCGCCGAGCGGGGGCGGCACGGTGTGGCTCCACGCGACGTCGGTCTTCTCGAACGCGAGCGGCTCGAACCGTGGCGATCGCGTCGCCGTGGTCGCGCGTCCCATCGTCGAAGAGGGAACGCCACCGCCCGAGCTGAGCGTCGTCGAAGGCGGTTGTAGCCCGGGCGGACGCGGGCGCGCGCCGGCACCGTGGGCGCTCGTCCTCGCGTTCTTCCTCGTGGTCGGCGGACGCCGGCGGCAGCGCGCGCGTGCCCTGGCCGCCACCGTGGCGATCGCGGCGCTCTTCCAGTCCGGCCACGCGCACGCCGTCCCCGGGCCCGACTCGACCGCCGTGCTCGCGAACGCGAACGAGCCAGAGAGCGTGGCGCTCGCAGAGCGCTACCGCGCCGCCCGCGACATACCGGCACGCCAGGTGTGCGCGCTTCCCATCGACGCGGTCGCGGATCTCTCGCTCGCGAGCTTTCGGGCACAGGTCGAAGAACCGCTCGCGCGCTGCCTCGAGGACAGCGGCGTGCTCGAGCGGATAGAGGCCATCGTGATCGTGCGGGGAGCCCCGCTGCGCGTGACCGTCCCGACCGCGGGCGGCGGTCAGCGCGTCTCGCTGGCCGCGGCGCTCGGCGTGTGGCGATCCACGGTCGACGGCGCACCGCTGCTCGGCCAGGAGCCGGGAGCCTCGGTCCCCTGCGGAGGTGGAGCGACGTGCTACGCGGCACGCTTTCAGAACCCGTTTCGCTCGGGCGCCTTCGAGCCGGGCTGGACGCGCACCTCCGGGGCGATCGAGTGGGAGCCGATGCTCGTGACGATGCTCCACGGCCGGAGCTACGAGGACGCGGGGATGCTGATCGACAGCGCGCTCGCGTCGGAGGGGAGCGACGCGAGCACGGCGGGGGAGATGCAGCTCATGGACGGCGCCGACCCCGCGCGTGGGGCGCTCGACTTCGAGTACGACCGCGTCGTCTCCGAGCTCACGGCACGCGGCGTGACCGCTGCGACCCGCGTACCGTTCGCGGCGGACGAGACCGGGCACACGTTCGCGGCGTTCTTCACGGGCACCGCGTCCATCGGCGAGACGATCGAGGGGAACGACTTCACGCCGGGCGCGATCGTCGACAACCTGACCAGCTTCGGCGCGGTCCCCACCAACTTCGATCCCAGCGGCGAGTCCCAGGTATCGATCGCGCGCTGGGTCGCACGCGGGGTCGCCGGCGTGCACGGAACGACCGACGAGCCTCTCAATTCGGTCTTTCCGTCGCGCTACGCGATCGTCGACTACGTCGATGGCTCGACGCTCGCCGAGGCCTTCCACCGGCGCCTTCCCAACGTCTACTGGCGGAATCTCGTGCTGGGCGATCCGATGACCGCGCCGTACGCGGTGCGGCCCATCGTGACGATCGACGGCGTCGCCAGCGGCGGCTCGGTCGCCGACGCACGGACGATCACCGTGCACGCGATCGATCCCGAGGCGATCGGCGTCGGGTCGCTCGTGCTCTACCTCGACGGCGTCGAAGTGGCGCGCGCGGACGGAGACACGCTCGTGCACTGCATCCACGCCGACGAGGCGCGGGAGGTGCAGCTCCTCGCGGTGGCACAGAAGCGCGACGACGGGTCACCGCGTGGGCTCCACCAGCCCAAGGGTTGGACCGCGCTCGGCGTGATTGGCGGGCCGGGGACGCTCACCTGCGAAGCCGAGACCGACGGTGGCGCGACCTCGGCAGATGCGGGCCTCGGCGACGGCGGTACGACCGACGCGGGCGCGGGCCCACCGCCTCCCGACGACGGCTGCGGCTGCGCCGTTCCGGGCGAAGCGCCTCGCTCGCCCGGCGGTGCGTTGGTCGTGCTCGCGTCGCTCGGCCTCCTCCTCAGGGGCGGTACAAGACGCCGAGCGTGAGGTAGCGCTCGACGTCGTTGCTCTCTCCGCCGGTCGACGAGAGGATCGCGTGGCTCTCGCGAAACGAGAGCTCGGCGTAGAAGGGGCCCGCGATGCCGAGCCGCGCGCGCGCCTCGATGCCGAGCGCGACCGCCGACGACGATACGCCCTGCTCGGTGAGCGATCCGTCGACGAACGCGATCCAGCCGAGCTCGGGCGCCACGGCGACGAGGAACCGGCCGTCGAAGAGCGGAAGCGCGAACCGGAGCTGGAGCGAGAAGCCGCTCAACGCGTAGTCGGGCAGCGTCACGGGCGCCTCCGACTCGAAGCTCCGCAGGCCGAAGCCGACCGCGGCACCGAGCGACGGCGCGTCGAGCGGCTCGCCCAGGCGGTACGCGCCGGAGAGCCACACGTCGAACCGCTGCGAGCGCGACGGTGTCTCGCGGCTCGTGCCGTCGACGCGCATGTCCGTGCTCGTGAGCCCGACCGACGTGAGGTACGCGAGCTCGGCGCCGAGCGAGAGCGGACCGCGCGCGTGTGGCTCGAGATCGAGCGCGAGCCGGATCGAGGCGGCCGGAAACGGATTGGTCGACAGGCGCACGATGCCGAGCGCCACCGGCAGCTCGAAGCGGCGCATCGCGATCCCGGCTCCCGCACCGAGCGCGACGTGGATTGCCGCGCCGGGCTCGGCGTCGGCGGCGTGCTCTCGCGGCGCATCGGGCCCGAGGCCGGCGGTCGTGCTCGACTCGGAGCCGGCGGCGGCCGTGGGTCGCGTCGTCGCCGCGAGCGCGAGCCGCGCCTCGGCGACGATCCGCTCGTGCGCTTCGGTGCGGAGGCGATCTCCGGCGAGCGGGTGCTCCTCTTCGAGCAGCGTGAGACCGAAGTGCCCCTCGCGGTACGCGATCCGCAGGACCCGGACGCGCTCGCGGTCCACCGTCTCGAGCGTGACGACGAGCCCCATGCCCGCGCCCGGAAGGAGCGCCTCGAACGCCGCGTCCGACATCGGCGGCAGGCCGCGCGACCGCGCCTCGCGTACGAGCTCGTCACCGCTCTCGACCTCGCCCACCGCGGCGAGCAGGTCGCTCACCTCGCGGACGATAGCGCGCGGCGTGCGGGCCTCGGCGACGACCAGGATCTTCGGCGCAACCCACTCCTCTACGGACGTGGGCTCTTCGTCGTCGTTCGCCTCTTCGTCGATCGCCTCCTCGTCCCCCGTCGCCGGCGTCTGATCGTCATCGACCTCGTCGCCGCTCTCACCGCCCGGTGACCCCGGCTCCTCGTCGAAGAGCGGCGGCGGCAGGTCGTCGTCCTGCGCGCGAGCGGGCGTGGCGTTGCCGAGCGCGCCGGTGGCCGCGAGCGCGACGGCGAGCGCGAGCCGAGCTCGGGCCGTCACAGCTCCACCTCGAACGACAGCGACGCGTCGAAGGCGAGCACGGTGTCGAGCCCGACGAAGTCACGGTAGTCGAGCACGCCACCACCGATCGCGAGCGTCAGCTCGGCCGCGGGGCCGGCCGCGGTGAGGTCGATGGCGCGCTCGACCGAGAGCACGAGGCGGTGAGTGGAGATCGGCCCGAGCTCGCGATCGCGCGTCACGTAGAGGATCGTTCCGGTCGGCAGGTCGTAACGCGACGCGTAGAAGTCCGCCGCGTCTTGGATGTAGAACCGGTACCGCGCCATGACCTGGGTGCGGTCGTCCGGCAGCCACGCGAGCTGCGCAGCGACCGTGTGCGACGCGATGCCCCAGTCGTCGAAGTAGAACCGGTACTCGAGGCCCGCCGAGAACGCTCGTCCGAGCGAGCGGCGCCCGCTCGCGACGAGAGCATGGCGTAGACGCAGGCTCGGATGGCTCTCCGGCACGCACAGCTGCGCCGTTCCGTTGCAGAGGCCGTCGCCGCCGAGCCCCACGAACCGGTACGGGCTCGACTGGTAGCCTTCGCGGCGCGTGAGCTCGTACGCGCCCTGCACGATGGTGTACGGATCGAGGACCTGCGTGTAGACGACGCGAGCGCCCACCGAAGCGAGCGACCGCGCGAAGCGCTCGTCCCCCGATCGGCCGACGGTGTCGGCGCTCGCGTGGAGCGCGACCTCGACGGTGGCGTTGCCCTCGGCGAGGCGTTGCACCAGGCCCACCGACCCGCCGTGCGAGACATAGTCGTTCTCGTGCGAGAACCGGTAGCCCGCGCTCACGGTCACGTCGGTGAGCTCGCGGGTGACGCCCGCGGTGATCTCGTCCCGCTGCTCGGTGACCGGCGCGGTCGCGGCGGTTCGGACGTCGATGGACGCGCTCGTCCATATGTCGGCCGCGTATCCGGCGCGCACCGTGGTGGCGTCGTCGATCACACGCGCCTCGACGCCGGCGCGCGGCGTGACCACCGTGGTCCCGTCCGTGTCGGTTCGAACGAACGCGCCGGTGGTCACGTCGTCGGCGAGAGCCGTCGGAGCGCGGAGCCCGGCCGCGAGCGTCGCGAGCGTCGCGAGCATCGCGAGCGCGAGCGTAGCCGCGGCCTCCCGTCGAGAACCGGATGACACGCCCGGAGCGTATCTCAATCGCGACTTCGCAGACGGGACAGCCGGAGCGCGAGACGGCCGAGCCGTCGCTCGTGGAGCTCGGGCGCCTCGGCGCCGCTGGCGAGCCGCGCGTGGTGGAGCGCCTGCTCGGGATCCTTTCGACGGTGCTCGTAGTGCTTCGAGAGCTCGAGGTGAACGCGAGCGAGCAGCTCCCCGTCCAACGGTCCGGACGCTCGCTCGACCGTGCGGAACGCTTCGCGGAGCGCGCGCTCCTCGTCGTCGGCGTCGCCGCGCCGGCGCGCCAGACGCGCGGCGAGCAAGCACGCGGTGAGGGCGCACTCTCGGTCACCGCCGCCGAGGGCCGCCGCCCACGCGAAGCGCGTGGCGCGCTCCGGGTCGCGCGCCCGTTCGGACACGAGCGCATACCCGAGATGATCCCGGGGATCATCGCGAGGCCTCGGGGAGTCGAAACCGCCCCCTGCGTGCGCGAGGAGCGCCGCGAGCGCGACGAGATCGTTCGCGTTGTGCTCGATGACGCGATGCAAGCGTGGATCGGTCTCGCCGCGCAGGTAGGCGAGATAGATGCCGGGGATCTCGGCGCCGTCGACGTCGTGCTCGCGATGCATGCCGAGCACCTCCTCCTCCACGTGGACGAGGCGCACCTGGGCGAGCCGCCGCTTGTATACGCGCCTGGCACAGTGGAGCAGATCGAGGTGCGGCGGCGGTGCCGGCATCGGCACTCGGCTCATCACGAAGCGCGTGCGAACGAGCGGCCAGTCGAAGCTCTTGCCGTTGTAGGTGACGAGGAGCGAGCACTCGGCGAGCCTCTCCGCGAGCGAGCGGAGGATCGGCCGTTCCTCGCCTGGCCGGCGCAAGAAGAGCTGCTCGATCCGCAGCGACTCGTCCTCGAACCACCCGAGGCCGACGAGGAAGGGCAGCGTTCCGGTGCCGCCGGCGAGGCCGGTCGTCTCGGTGTCGAGGAGGAGCATCCGCCGGGGATCGACCAGAGAGAGCGCGGGGTCGAGCGCGAGCCGCGCGATCGTGCCGGCGTCGACGCAGAGCGCGCCGGCGATCGCGGTCGCGCCGTGGTGATGGCGCGGCTCGAGGTAGTGCGCGATCACGTGGAGCGGTCCGTGCGGTGTGTCGCGAACCTCTCCCGGAAGGGCGAGCGCCGGCGAGGACAGGCTCGACGCATGGCGGCGCCGGCGCTGCTGGCGAGCGACCACGCCGTCGACGAGCGCACGGAGGCGCTCGATCCGCTCTCGACGCAGCGCCTCGGGAGTCGCGGGCCCTTCGCGCGGCGGAAGCAGCGATCTCGCGTCATCGCGCGGGCGCGCGCCGGGCCCCGCCGTGCCGAGCCGCGCGAGCTTCGACGCGAAGTCCATCGCTCAGTGCGACCGGCCGAGGCCGATCGAATCGAATATCGCGAGGGCGAGCGCCCTGCGCTTGGGAAGGTCCGCGAGCGCGGAGGTCGAGGCCGCGAGCCCGACGTCCGGGCCGAGGCACGCGGGGCAGCCGTCACGGCAGCCGCAGCCTTCGACGAGCGCGCGCGTGCGGAGGAGCAGCGTCTCGCGCTCCTCGAACAGGCGCGGCGCGAGCCCGACGCCGCCCGGGACGTGGTCGTAGAGAAAGATCGTCGGGTCGAAACCGGGCCCGTCGCCGACCGACTTCTGCGGGAGGTCCGCGGCGTCGTGACGATCGCCCAACGTCTTTCCGACGTCGCGCGGGTCCGTCATCAGGCCGACCGAGGCGACGACGTGCATGGCGTTCGCGATGCCGCGAAGCGCGTCGATGATCGCAGCGCGAGGCACGCCCGACATCAACGACTCGACGAGGTCCTCCGGGAACGTCAGCCAGAACGACGTCGTGTGCATCTGCATCTCGGGCAGGTGCACGTCGCCGTACCCGACGTTCTCGTGCGTGTGGAACTTGATCTTCTTGTAGCCGACGACCTTCTCGACGACGCTCACGTCGCCCACGCCCGCCGCGACCCCGAAGCGTCCGCCGAACGACAGCCATGCAGCGTCGGCCTCCTCGAGGATGCTCACGTTCGTGTGCGTGAGCGCGGTCGTGTAGTAGTCGGGCTCGACCTTGCGGACGAACGCCTTGTGGTTCTCGAAGTCGAGGCGCTCGACCTGATACTGCTCGCCCTCGTGCTGATAGATCGCCTGCTCGTGCAGCATGGTGTGCGTGCTGCGCCAGTCCATCTCGGCGATCGTTCGGTCGCCATCGAGATCGATGATGACGAAGTTGTCCCAGCTCAGGCTGCGGAGCGAGACGTGGCTCGCAGGGTAGGCATCGGTGGCCCAGTGATACGCCGTCTTGCCGGACGCGCTCGGCACCGGATGGAGCACCTCGTGCTTCGCGAGGAACGCGAGCGCGTCGGAGACGGCCTCGACCGGAACGTCGCCGAACCGATCGCCTTCTTCGAACGGCAGCTCGAACGCCGCGCACTTGAGGTGCTGGACGAGGATCTCGACGTTGTCCGGATCGATCCGTGCGTGCTCGACCGGCGCGCCGACGATGTGGCCCGGCTCGGCGGCGAAGTACTGATCGAGCGGCGTGCTCGATGTGACGAGCAGGGCGAGGCTCTCGCCGCTGCGCCGCCCTCCCCTGCCCCAACGCTGCCACAGCGCCGCGAGGCTTCCCGGGTAGCCCGCGCACACGACGGCGTCGAGGCTGCCGATGTCGATGCCGAGCTCGAGCGCGTTCGTCGCGACGACGCACTTGATCGCGCCGGCGCGGAGGTCGGACTCGATGCGACGGCGTGTGTCCGGCAGATAACCGCCGCGGTACGCGTGGATCGCGTCCGGGGAGATCTTGTCGGCCGCGAGCCGATCGCGGAGGTACTTGAGCATCACCTCGACGCCGTTTCGCGACTGACCGAAGACCAGCGTCGGCACGTCGGCGCGCACCAGGTCGGCGGCGAGCGACACCGCGCACTTGAGGTAGCTCCTGCGGATCCCGAGCTCGGGATTGACGACCGGCGGGTTGTAGACGAGCACGCGGCGCGGGCCGGCCGGCGCACCGCTCTCGGCGACGAGCGAAACGTCGCGACCGATCATCCTCGCCGCGTGCTCGCGCGGATTGCCGATGGTCGCCGACGCGAAGAGGAACACGGGCGTCGAGCCGTGGAACTCGGCCACGCGCAGGAGGCGCCTGAGCACGTTCGCGAGGTGCGATCCGAAGACGCCGCGATAGGTGTGGAGCTCGTCGACGACGACGTAGCGGAGATTCGCGAAGAGGCGCGACCAACCCGCGTGGTGCGGGAGGATGCCCGCGTGCAGCATGTCCGGATTGGTCAGGATGACCCCGCTCCGCTCGCGTGCGGCGCGGCGCGCGTCGCCGGGAGTGTCGCCGTCGTACGTGATCGCACCGTGTGCGAGCCCGGACTCGCGCATCATCGCGCCGAGCGCGTTCTCCTGATCGCGGCTCAGAGCCTTGGTCGGAAACAGGTAGAGCGCGCGCGCCTCGGCGTCGCGGTGGAGCGCGTCGAGGACCGGGAGGTTGTAGCAGAGGCTCTTGCCGGAGGCGGTCGGCGTCGCGATCACCGCATCGCGCCCCGAGCGCGCGAGCTCCCACGCGCGCGCTTGATGCGAGTAGAGACGCTCGATGCCGCGCGCCCGGAGCGCCGCGGCGACCTCGGCCGCGAGGTCGTCCGGCATCGCCGTCTCGTTCGCGTCGCGGCTCGGGACGGCGTGATCCAGGGTGAGCGCCCCGCGCACCGAGGCATCGTCCCGCCACGCCGCGAGCACCGCCGAGAGACCTCGCTCGACCGCCCACGGAGCGCGTCTCACCGATTCGAACGCACCTGTGCTCATGCGCAGGACTGTACGAATGTGCGGCTGACTAGGCAAGAAAGCCCAGTCGTGACGGGCCGGACACATGGGCCCCGCCACGCTCGGAAGCGGGCCCGGCGCTCGGCCGACCCTCGCTCGGCGCCCACGCTTCGACCGCAATCTCGACGAGTTGCGCTCGGGGTTGCCGCTCGGCCGGCGCCGGGTGTACGACGGGCCATGCTCAGAGCCCTGGTTCTCGCCGCGATCTTTTTCGCCGCCTGCGGCGACGACGACGGATCGCATCACGCCTCGCATCCGGCCGACGACGAGCCCTCCACCGAGAGCGGCAGCATGCCGAGCGGCGACACCCCGACGGAACATCCCGCCGGAGTTCGCGGTGGGCGCTCCCTCGGGCGGGCCCGCCGCACCGACGGGCGCGCCGCACGTCGCCGGCCTCACCTGGGAAGCACCTCCGCCGTTCCGCGCGCAGACGCCGAGCTCGCAGATGCGCGCGGCCGAGTACCTCTTTCCCGAGGAAGAGGGCGAGACCGCCACGAGCCTCGTCGTGTTCTTCTTCGGCCCGGGACAGGGTGGCTCGGTGCAGGACAACATCCAGCGCTGGGTCGGCCAGTTCCACCCACCGGCGGGCGCGGCGCCCGAGAATCGCGGAGCGAGACGTCAACGGCCTGCACGTCACGACCGTCGACGTCCACGGGACCTACTCCGGCGGCATGATGCCGTCGGGAAACCCCGGCCAGGCGGAGAGCGAGCAGCGGATGCTGGGCGCGATCGCCGTCGGGCCCCAGGGCCCGGTGTTCTTCAAGATGGTCGGCGACCGTTCGCTGATGGAGCGCGCGCAGGGCCCGTTCGCGCAGCTCGTCGACTCAATCCGGCCGGAGTAGACCCTTCGCGGCATCGCTCAGCCGAGCGAGAGCCCGCCGTCGACCGCGACGACGGTGCCGGTGACGTACGGTGCGTCGAGCAGGTACAGGACCGTCGAGGCGACGTCTTCGGGGGTGCCGAGGCGCCGGAGCAGGTGGAGCTCGCGGAGCGCGTCGAGCTCGCGCGCGATGCGCGCGTCGCGGGCCGCGCCGTCCGGCTCGGGCTCGCCCTCGGCGAGGCGCGGGACGCGAACCATGTCGGTGTCGAATCACGCCCGGAGCGACGGCGTTGACGCGGATGCCGTCGCGTCCGAGCTCGAGCGCGAAGGAGCGGGCGAGCGCATGGACGCCGGCTTTGCTCGCGGCGTAGACGGCGGTGAGCGGAGCGGGATGTTCGGCGAGCGTGCTCCCGACGAGCACCATCGCGCCCCCGCCGCCCCGGGCGCGAGCGTGCGAGGCGAATGCCTGTCCAATCTCGAGAGGCGCGAGCAGGTTCACGGCGAGCTGGCGTAGCGCGCCGGGCGGGTCGATCGCACCGACGGCGCGGTACTCGACGATACCCGCGCATTGGACGACATCGTCAATCGCGCCGCCCGCGAGGGCGACCGCGCGGTCGAAGACGGCGCTGCGTGCGGTGTCGTCGAGAAGGTCGGTGACGAGCGGGCTAGCGCAATCCGGGTGCGCCGCGCGAAGCTCGGCCAGGGCCGCCGAGGAGCGCGCGACGGCGACGACCCTGTCGCCGCGCGCGAGGAGCGCTTCGGCGACCGCACGACCGATGCCGCGGCTCGCCCCGGTGACGAGCACCTGGCGCCCGGTCATCGCGCGCCCGGCCGCCAGGGCCGCGTCGAGGCGACCTCGGCCGGCTCGCCCGAGACGGGGATCTCGTCGTCCGGGACGAACGGCGGCGCGTCGACGCACAGGATCGAGCACACCTCGTTCGTCGGGTTCTCGTACGTGTGCGGCGCGTCGCGAGGCCAGACGCGAACGCTGCCGATCGGCGCGGGCTCGTTCTGGCAGAGCAGGCCTTCGCCGAGCACCATCTCCGCTTCGCGCATCGTCCGATGAACGTGGAGCGGGATGACGCCGCCGGGAGCGAGGTTGAGGCGGTAGATCCCGGCCTCGCGTGTCTCGTGGATCACGTCGACCGTACCGAACGGCTTCTCCTCGCGCTCGAACGGCGTCGCCCACCGAGCGTCGCGCTCGATGGTGAGCGACGGAATCGCGGCGCCACGGAGCGCGTCGGGCTTCGTCAGCGTGATCCGGACGCTCTCGATCGACGTCCTTTGCACTCCCGGCGGCGGCGGCGCGAGCAGGTAACGGGCGAGCGCGTAGGCGGCGGTCTCGAGCAGACGAAAGCAACCGTTCTCGAGGATGAAGCGGAGCTGCTCCGTCGCGAAGTCGTAGTCGACCGTGCGGCTGATCCGCTCGGTGCGCCCCGCGTCTTCGGTATCGACGTGCAGCTCGACGTCGACGACGAGGCGTTGCGCCGTGTCGCGCTCGTGCGGGTAGACGCCGACGACACAGTCGACCGCGAGGCCCCGAATCGCGATGACGTCGCTCGCGCTCATCCGATCATCGTGGCACGTCGAGGACCACCGAGACCGTGCCCGGTGCGTCGGGGTCGTCTTCGGGAACCGTCTGGTTCGAGAGCGCGGTCCCGTCCGTGTTCCCGAGGCGAGCGAAGAGCGCGATCGTTCCGGTGGCGCTCCCGCCGAGCGTCGCGAGCGCGATGCGCGTCTCGCAGGCGGTCGCGCCGCAGGAGGTCGGGGCCTCCGCGGAGTCGACCCACGCGAAGTCGCCCGGGTCGGTCGCGATGTCGCGCCATCCCATCCGGTCGTCGAAGCCCGTCGACGCGCAATCCATGTCGCGCGTGCCCCAAGCGTAGTCCGCTTCGAAGTCCGAGGGTGTCGTGAGCCCCGCGCTGAGCGCGTTGTCGAGCGCGCCCTCGCCGTCGCTGAGCGTAATCGGATCCTCCACGCCGGCGCCCGAGCCGCGCTCGGCGTCGACGTACACCAGGATCGCGTTCTCGGCACCGCTCTCGAGGCTTCCCTCCACCGCCACATAGAGCGAGCCGTCAGCCACAATCGCGAGCACGCGCGAGAGCACGTTGGCTTCGCCCCAGGCGCTCGCGACCGTGTTGCGAGCCGCGAGCGCAGTCGACCATTCGGTCGCGCCGATGACGCCGTCGATGACGATGCCGCTCGTGCCGCCGTCGCCGCCGGCATGAGCATCCGACGAAGCGTCCGCGCGTCCGCCGTCGCGCGACCCCGCGTCGGGGGTCGAGCCCCCGTCGCGGGCGCCGCCGGCATCGCGCACGCCGGAGTCGTCGGCGTCGCGGCCGTTCGCAGCGCACCCGCCGAGCGCGAGACCGATGACGAGCCACGAGATCCTCTGCATCGCCGAGCCTCCGTTGCCGGGCGCGCAAGCTACCGCGCCTGCGGCGGGTGCGCCACGCGAGCGCTGGCTCGCGCGCGGGCTCTTTGGTATGTCGCGCCGGTGGACGACTCCGACGACAAAGGGCCCGAGCGACCGTCGGCGTTCCGCCCGGTCCCGAGGACCGGCGTGATCTACGTCACCACGGAGGCCGAGCGGCTCGGGTACCGCGGCGGCGACGACGACTGGTGCAACCTCGGCCAGGGCCAGCCCGAGACGGGGCCGTTCGAGGGAGCGCCACCGCGCGTCACCGAGATGCCGATCGCCGCGCACGACCTCGACTATGCGCCCGTCGCCGGCCTGCACGCGCTGCGGGAGGCCGTCGCGGACATGTACAACGAGCTCTTCCGGCGAGGAATGAAGGGGAAGTACTCGGCCGAGAACGTGGCGATCAGCGGGGGCGGCCGCGTAGCGTTGATGCGCGTCTGCGCGGCGATCGCGCCGGTGCACGTGGGCCACTTCCTGCCCGACTACACCGCGTACGCCGAGCTTCTCGACGTGTTCCGGCGATTCTCACCGATCCCGATCCTGCTCGACCCGGAGCGCGGGTACGCGTTCGGCGCGGACGAGCTGCGGCGCGAGATCCTCGGGCGCGGGCTCGGCGCTGTCTTGGCGAGCAACCCGTGCAACCCGACCGGCAAGCTCGTGGGCGGGGAGCGCCTCGCGGAGTGGGTCGCCGCCGCGAGGAGCCTCGACTGCGCGCTCCTGCTCGACGAGTTCTACTCGCACTACGTATGGGTGGGCGACGAGCCGATCGTCAGCGCGGCGGCGCACGTCGAGGACGTCGAGCGGGATCCGGTGGTGATCGTCGACGGGCTGACGAAGAACTGGCGGTACCCCGGCTGGCGCGTGACGTGGATCGTCGGACCGCGGCGGGTCATCGACGCGGCGTCGAGCGCGGGCTCGTTCCTCGACGGGGGCGGCTCGCACCCGATGCAGCGCGCCGCCGTCGAGCTCGTCACCGCCGACGAGGCGCGCGCCGAGACCGCGGCGATCCGCGAGGTGTTCGGGCGCAAGCGCCGAGTGCTGCTCGAGGGGCTCCGCGAGCTCGGGGTGCGGTTCGACCTCGAGCCGGAGGGGACGTTCTACTGCTGGGGGGACATCGGCGCGCTTCCGCCGAGCCTGCGCTCGGGAGAGGACTTCTTCCGCGCTGCGCTGGCCGAGCGGGTGATCGTCGTGCCGGGGGAGTTCTTCGACGTCGATCCGGGCAAGCGGCGGCACGGGCGCCCGTCGCGTTTCCGGCACCACGTCAGGTTCTCGTTCGGGCCGGAGGAAGCCACGCTGAGGCGAGCGCTGGGGCGGCTCCGAACCATCGTGGATCGCGCGAGCTGACGAGGGCGGTCGCGCGGATTCTCCAGTTTTTTTGGTGGTAGGGTTGTGTAGGATAATGTCGGATGCATGGCTACATCGGCCGTGCTTCGGCAGCCCCGGGTCTCGGTCGCGAAAGCGCCGGCGCCCATCCTCAAGTGGGCGGGTGGAAAGGGGCGCCTGCTGGCGCAGCTCGAGCCGCTCCTACCTCCGGGTGTCGACGAGATGCGGCACGTCGAGCCCTTCCTCGGCGGTGGCGCGCTGTTCTTCGCGCGCGCGCCCGAGCGAGCTCTCGTGTCGGACGCGAACCCGGCGCTCGTCGGAACGTACGAGGCGGTGCGCGATCGCGTCGAGGACGTGATCGTGGGGCTCGCGAGGCTCGCGCGGGAGCACGACGAAGAGGCCTATTATCGCGTCCGCGATCGATACAACGGGGGCGGGCTCGACGCGGTGGAGCGCGCGGCGACGTTCATCTATCTGAACCGTACGTGCTTCAACGGCCTGCATCGCGTGAACCGACGCGGCGAGTTCAACGTGCCCGCGGGCCGGTACGCGAAGCCTCGGATCGTCGACAAGGACGGGCTGCGCGCGGCGAGCCTGGCGCTCGCGCGGGCGGAGCTCTTCCACGCGAGCTTCGAGTCGCTGCTCGAGCGCGCACGGCCGGGCGACTTCGTCTACCTCGATCCGCCCTACGCGCCGGTGAGCGAGACCGCGAGCTTCACGAGCTACGCGCGCGACGGGTTCGGGCCGGACGAGCAGGTGCGATTGCGCGACGTGTTCCGCGCGCTCGACCGGCGTGGTTGCAAGCTGATGCTGTCGAACAGCGACGTGCGGTTCATCCGCGATCTGTACCGCGGCTATCGCATCGACGTCGTCGCGGCGCCGCGCGCGATCAACTGCAACGCGGAGCGGCGAGGTCTCGTGAGCGAGGTCGTCGTGCGCAACTACCGCTTCCAAGGCGAATGACGCACCGCCGCGGGCGGGCTTGCGGCGCGCGCAGGGCACTGGTTAGCTAACGTCGCGAGGAGGGAACCATGCGAATCTCGTCCATCTGCGTTGCCTTTGCGCTGGTCGGTGGTTGTGGGGGTGGCGGTTCCGGAGGCGAGGGCGCGGGCGCACGCGAGCTTCCACCGGACGAGCCGTACGACGACGGGGCAGGCGGTGACGAGGGCATGGGCGAGGAGGGCGTGGGTGACGAAGGTGGGGGCGGAGCACAGAACCGCGTGCCACCGTCGGGACCCGTTCACGTGACCGTCGTCGTGCACGTCGGCTCGGACGAGGCGACGGTCCCCATCACGCTCGTCGACGCCGACGGCAACACCGTCGCCGAG
Organism: uncultured delta proteobacterium; assembly: GCA_963740495.1. Taxonomy (GTDB): domain Bacteria; phylum Myxococcota_A; class Polyangia; order Polyangiales; family CAVUEK01; genus CAVUEK01. The sequence continues at coordinate 8,297 of CAVUEK010000021.1, read as the reverse complement.
GGCCGGAGCGGCCAGAGCTTCGACGTCCGGCCCGGCTCGTACACGGCCACGGCGCGGATTCGAGAACGAGCACCTCATCATCGACAAGCCCGAGCACGAGGAAGAGGTCGAGATCCCCGCCGGCGCCGACTACACCCTCGACATCCGCGTTCCGGTCGCGCGCATCCACCTCGTCGTCCGCCGCAACGGCCGCACCCTGCCGAACCCTCAGATCACCCTCTTCCGGCAGGGCGGAGACGAAGAAGTAGCGAGCTTCCACGCGGGCAACGACCACATCCCCATCAGCCCCGGCCGCTACGAAGCCGACGTCGTCACCGGCCGCGAGCGCATCCGTGTCCACGGCCTCACCTTCATGGAAGGCGCCACCCAGAACATCCCCGTCGACATTCACTAGGGGAAGGTGGTCAGGCTCGGAGGACGGTGCTCGGGTCGACGCCCGACGCGCGGAGGAACTCCAGGGTGGCGGGGTTTCTGGTCTCGACGAAGTCTCGCGGGGTGCCGGTGGCTTCGATGACGCCTTCGTAGAGGTAGTTGATGTGGTCGGCGATGTGGAAGACGGAGGCCATGTCGTGGCTGATGACGAGGCTCGTGACGCCGTACTTCTCCTTGGTGTGGACGATGAGCTCGTCGACGGTGCGGCTGGTGATGGGGTCGAGGCCGGTCGTGGGCTCGTCGTAGATGAGGATCGCGGGCTCGAGCACGAGCGCGCGCGCGACGGCGACGCGCTTTTTCATGCCGCCCGAGAGCTCGGACGGCATCTTCGTCGACGGCGTGGTCGACGCCGAGCGTCGTCGAGCCGCTCCATGACCCGCTCGCGGATCTCGCTGCGCGCCCATCCGCGTGTGCTCGCGCAGCAGGAACGCGACGTTGTCGAAGACGCTCATCGAGTCGAAGAGCGCGGACATCTGGAACACCATGCCGAACTTTCGGCGCACGATGCCGAGCTCGACGTCGTTCATCGGAACGATGTCGACCGCCGTCGACGAGGATGTCGCCCGCGTCCGGGCCTCTCGAGCCGAATGATTTGCCGCATCAACACCGTCTTGCCGGAGCCGGACGCGCCATGATGACGTTGGTCTTGCCGCGCATGATGTCGAAGCGTCACGCCCGTGAAGATCTCGTGCTCGCCGTACGACTTTCGCACTCGACGACGCGCGATGTGGACCGGGTCGGTCTTGGCCTCCTCGGCGCTCCGCGCGTCCCTCTTCTTCGGCTCGCCCCGCACGCCGAAGAAGCCATCGGCCCGGCCCTGCCCGTCGACGAGGCTCGTGACCACGTAGTCGAGCACGAGGATCGAGACCGCGCTCTGCACGACCGCGCGGTTCGTCGCCCGTCCGACGCCGGCCGCGCCCCCTCGGCGTAGAACCCCTGCCGGCACGCGATCAGCGAGACCGCGAACCCGAAGACGAACGCCTTGATGATCCCTTGCCGCATGTCCGGCGATGTCGACGTACCACCGCACCTTGTCGATGAACACGCCGCAGTCGAGCCCAGGACTTGCACGCAAACGAGCCACGCGCCGAAGATGCCGACGATGTTGAACAGCATCGTGAGCAACGGGACCATCGCCGAGCCCGCGATGAGCCGCGGCACGACGAGGTACTGAACCGGGTTGACCGCCATCGTCGTGAGGGCGTCGATTTGATCGCTCACGCGCATCGACCCGAGCTCGGTCGTCATCGCGCTCCCGGCGCGGCTCGACACCATGAGCGCGGCGAACACCGGCGCGAGCTCGCGCGCGAGCGCGAGGCCGACGACGGCGCCGACCTGGTTCTCGGCGCCGAACTGGCGAAAGCCGTCGACGAGCTGGATACCGAAGACCATCCCGACGAAGAGCCCGGTGAGCCCCACGATGAACATCGAGCCGACGCCCGACGAAGTCCATCGCCTTGATCCAGAGCCGCACGCGGTACGGCGGCCGGATGCCCCAGAAGACCGACTGCCAGAGCAGCGCGGCCACTCGGCCGATTCCTCGGCGAAGAACCCGAGCGGGATCGCGATCACCGCGTCGGCGGCGCGCACGAGCGGCCCGGGCGGACGCTCCTCACGAGGCTCTTCGGGCACCGAGCCCGATTTCGTCGGCGCGCTCTCGGCCACGCTACTTCCATAGCATGCCGGGCCACGGGCCCCGAAATTGGCGGTACCGCGCGGGCTCGGACCGGCCCGAACCGGCCCGCGAACAGCGTCCCTACACGTAGAACCGCGGCACGCGCCGCGAGACGTTCGTCAGCACTTCGTACGCGATTGTCCCGGCCGCTTCGGCCACGTCCGCCGCATCGATTGCCGCGTCGCCCTGACGCCCGAGGACGACGACCTCGTCGCCGACCGCAACGCCGTCGACGGAGCTGACGTCGAGCGTGGTGAGGTCCATCGACACGCGCCCGACGACCGGGCAACGCCGCCCGCCGACCAGCATCGCTCCCCGGTTCGACACCGAGCGCATCAATCCGTCGCCGTACCCCATCGGCACGGTCGCGACGCGCATCGACGACTCGACCGTGAACGTCCGGTCGTACCCGATCGTGTCGCCGCGCCGAAGCTCGCGAAGCGCGATCACCTCGGTGCGGAGCCGCATCGCCGGGGCGAGCTCGCGCGCGCTCTCGTCGGACACACCCGGCGCGCACCCGAAGAGCGCGATCCCCGGCCGCACCATGTCGAACCGTGCTTCCGCCCGCGAGAAGGTCGCCGCCGTGTTGGCCGCGTGGAGAGCCCGCGGTGCGTGCCCACGCGCGCGCACGCGCGCCACCGCGCTCTCGAAGCGCAAGAGCTGCTCCGCCGTGAACGCGGCGTCTCCATCGGCCGACGCGAGGTGCGTCATGACGCCCGCGACTCGCGCCGTCGCGTGTCTCCCGAGCCCATCGAGGAAGCGGTCGAGCAGCGACAGCGGCACCCCGAGGCGCGACATCCCCGTGTCCACCTTGAGATGAACGTCGAACGGAGCTCCCCGCGATGCCGCGGCGAACGCCGCGACGTCAGCGAGGTCGTACACGACGGGGGTGAGCGCCGCTTCGAGCACGTCGCGGTGCGCGCCGCCGTAGACGCCGTTGAGCACGACGATCTCCGCCTCGACCCCAGCCTCGCGGAGCTCGATGCCCTCCTCGGCGAGCGCGACGCCGAACCCGTCGACGCCCTCGACCTCGAGCCGGCGCGCCACCGGCACCACCCCGTGTCCGTACGCATCCGCCTTCACGACCGCGAGCACCCCCGCCGTGGGCGCGACGCCGCGAACGACCGCCAGGTTGTGCGCGATCGCGTCGAGATCGATCTCCGCGCGCGTCGGCCGGAGGCTGTCCTCCGCGAGCTGGATCCGCGGGCGAAACGACAGCGTCTTGTGCGGAGCTTGCATGCGAGCCGACTTGGTTACCGGTGCCCCGAGGCCTCGTCAATCGGACCCCTCTCCTGCATAGCCGATACCGCTCGAAAACCCCAAGGATCTCTGCGTTCGCTCGTCGCCGTTCCGACGCGCCTTCCGTGTCCGCCCGGACCCGTCCCCGTCCGGCGGTTGAATCGCATCCGGATCGGGCGTAGACGCGCTCCCATGCGAAACCTCGTGCAGATCCACGCCATCGCGCTCGCCATCGCCGCCTGCGGAAGCGGCTCGAGCGACACCGAGACCACGGCGAACGACACGCCGACGACGATTGGAGGCCCGACGACCACCGTCGGCACGGAGCGACCGGCTCCCGACCCGTGGGTCGCGATGGACGAGCATGGGCTCCCCGTCTACGTCGAAGCCCGAGCTCGAGAGCGGCTCGCCGAGGTGCAGCCCGGCTTCGATTTGTCGCGCCTCGACGCGTACCGCGCGGACCCGACGACCGCCCCCGAGATCTCGGGCCGCGCGGTAGAACGCTTGTTCGACCTCGCGGCGGTCGACATCGCCGCCGGGCGCCTCGACGCCGCCAAGGGAACCATCGCGCTCATCCGCGCCCGCGCGAAGAACCGCAACTCGGCCTTCTCGGGCAGCACGTTCCTCGCCGAGATCGCGCGGCGACAGGCGGGCGAGGACGCCGACGCACAGCGCGACGCCATCGCCGCCGTCTTCAGAGCCCTCCCGCAGAACCGCTTCGGCGCGGCGACCGTCGTCTTTCAGCTCTTCCAGGCCCAAGAACAGCTCACCGCGAACATCGAGCAGGCGAAACAACAGATGCTCTCGCTCGAGAGCGCGAGCGGCGTCCTCTTCTTCTCGCAGATCCTCCCCGACGTCGTCGCCCACCGCGACACGTTCCTCGCCGCGATCGACGTGGTCCGCCAAGAGCACGAGCACGGACGCCCGCCGCGCGAGTACCGATTCTCGACCGTGGACCTCGCCCACGCGCGCGACGCTCAACCCGTCGTCGTCGCGGTCTGGGACGTCGGGACGAACCCCGCGCTCTTCGAGGACCAGCTCTTCGTCAACGAGGGCGAGCAGGCGAACGGCGCGGATGACGACGAGAACGGCCAGATCGACGACATCAACGGCCTCGTCGCGGACGGCGCGGCGCCGAACACCCGCCTCTTCTACGAGCCGCCTCCCGCGACCCTCCAGCAGTTCAAGCCGTTCCTCCGCGGGATCATGGACCTCCGCGCAGGCATGGCGTCGACGGAGGCCGCCCACGCCGTGCTCGAGCTCGAGCGCGGCGCCACCAACGCCGCGGCCCTCGACGCGCTCGAGCAGAACCTCGACGCCGTGGGCGAATGGGCGCACGGCTCGCACGTCGCCGGGATCCTCCTCGCCGGCAATCCAGCGGCCAAGCTCGCGATCTTCCGGTCGGCCTGGGCCGGTGAAGCGCGCCCGTACCACCACCGCGGCCCGACCGACGAAGAGCTCGCCGCCGAGCAGGCGAACGTCGAGGCGGTAGCCGCGTTCATCGAGCGAAACCACGTGCGCGTGGTGAACGCGAGCCTCGGCTTCGCACAGGACTACGTCGAGGATCAGCTTCGCTACGAGACCGACCGCTACCACACCGACGCAGAGGTCCGCGCGCGCGCCGCCGAGGTACAGGCGCACCGCGCCGCGAGCTGGCGCTACGTGTTCGAGCACTGCCCGAGCACCCTCTTCGTCGTCGCCGCGGGCAACTCCAACCGCGACGTCGTCGAGTACGGCGACGTGCCCGCCTCGCTCGACATGCCTAACGTCCTCGCCGTCGGCGCGGTCGACCGCTTCGGGCAGTGGGCGACGTTCACGAGCTCGAGCCCGGAGCGCGTGCGCATCTTCGATCACGGCGTCGAGGTCGAGAGCGTGATCCCGGACGGCGATCGCGTGCCGCTCTCCGGGACGTCCATGGCGTCCCCGAACGTCGCGAACTTGGCGGGCAAGATGGTCGCGGTGAGCCCCGGGCTCACGCCAGAGCAGCTCATCGACATCATCGTCGACAGCGGCGATCCGATCCCCGCGCCCTTCGACGGCCGCATCGCCAACGAGCAACGCGCGATCACCCGGGCGCGCCTCATGGCGCGCCGCGCCACGCATCACTGAGGCGCCTGCGCCGGAGCGAACCGCGGGCGCTCGGTGCCCGCGGCGTTTTCGCGAGCCCTCCCGCCGTCTTTCGGCCCGCCCGGGGGATTTTCGGCGGGCCGACCACCGTACGCCAAGGCACGGTGTACGCGGCATGATCATGTCCAGAGCCATCGTCGCCGGGCTGTCGGTCGGCCTCGTCGCCTGCGGCCCGGTGCCGGGCGGCTGGGGCGAGGTCGAAGCGCCGATCGCCTACGAAACAGCCCCCGCGCCGACCGCGGAAGCGCCACCGAGCGGAGCTCGCATCACCGTGGAGCTCTTCTACGAGGCGCTCGCCCCGTACGGCACCTGGGAGCAACGGGATCCGTGGGGAAAGGTCTGGACGCCGAGCGATCCGGACTTCGTGCCCTACACACAGGGCAGCTGGGCCTACACGGAGAGCTGGGGCCTCACGTGGGTGCCCGACACCGAGTGGGGATGGGCGACCGAGCACTACGGCCGCTGGATGCAGGACGGCGACGAGTGGTGCTGGGCTCCGGACACCGTGTGGGGCCCGGGCTGGGTCGATTTCCGCGACGCGGACGCGTACGTCGGCTGGACCCCGTTGCCACCACCGGACTACGACCCCGCGTACGCCGCGTGGGTCTACGTCGACGTCTCGTCGCTCTTCGTGGAGCACGTCTACACCTGTTTTCTCCCGGCGGCCGACGTCGCGTGGGTCCATCGCCGGGCTCACCGCGTCGCGTGGGTGACGGGCCCGGGAACGACGTGGTGCCCCGGCCCCTCGCGGCGCTCGCTTCGCGATTGAGGCGTCCCCGTGATTGTGCGATCGCCGCCCGGCGAGCGGATCGGGCGTCGAGCGCCCGGTCGGCCGATGGCGGACGTGCGAGCGCCCGAGCGGCCGACGGTCGCCGTGCGGGGCGGTGAGCGGCCGACCGTTGGCGTGCGCGGTGCCGAGCGGCCGACCGTAGGCGTGCGCGGCGCGGAGCGCGCCCGCATCGAGCCTCCGAGCTCGAAGATCCGGCGACGATCCGCATCTCGACGCAGCGCGCGACGAATGGGTCGCCGTCGATACGCGTGCGCGGCTTCGCCGGGAGCGCGCGGAGGCGCTGCGTCAGGAGCGCCTCACGGATCTGGCGCGCGAAGGAGCGCCACTCCCGCCCGCGACCACCAACGCCGCTCCCGAGGCGCACGCCGCGAGCGACGCCGACGTCCGGGCGGCGATCCGGCGCGCGCAGCGCGCCGAGGAGGCGCGAATGCGGAGCGAGCTCGCGGGCGCGAGGCCGGTCGCGGCGGCGGCGGCGCCATCGGCCGCGGACGCGGGCTGGTCCGTGCGCGTCGACCGAGCACGGACGCACGACGCGTTCGCCGATCGTCGGGGATCGGGGATGGGCGCGCAGCAGGAGGCGGCGCTCCGCGAGCAGCAGGAAGGAGCATTCCGCGCGCAGCAGCAAGCCGCCATCAGCGCGCAGCGGGAGAGGGCGCTCCGAGGACAGCAAGAGGCGGCGTTCCGCGCCCAGCAGCAGGCCGCGATGCAGGCCCAGCAGCAGCAGGCCGCGATGCAAGCCCAGCAGCAGCAGGCCGCGATGCAGGCCCAGCAGCAGCTGGCCTTCCGCGCCCAGCAGCAGCAGCAGGCCGCGATGCAAGCCCAGCAGCAGCAGGCCGCGATGCAAGCCCAGCAGCGGCAGGCCGCGATGCAAGCCCAGCAGCAGCAGGCCTTCCGCGCCCAGCAGCAGCAGGCCGCGATGCAAGCCCAGCAGCAGCAGGCCGCGATGCAAGCCCAGCAGCAGCAGGCCTTCCGCGCCCAGCAGCAGCAGGCCGCGATGCAAGCCCAGCAGCGGCAGGCCGCGATGCAAGCCCAGCAGCAGCAGGCCCAGCAACGGGCCGCGGTGCAAGCTCAACGGCAGGCTCAGCAGCAGGCCGCGTTCGTCGCCCAACAACAGGCCCAACAACAGGCCCAGCAGCAGGCCCAGCAGCGGGCGCGGGTCACGGCGCCCCACGCGGGCCCCCCCGTTCACGTCCGGGGCCACTGAGCCGTAAGCCGGGCGGTTTCCGAGCGTTGTCCCTCGAACCGCGGACCCAAGCCGCGCGGCGATGGGGGGTCGTGGATAGGACGGAGGACGGATGAAGGCAGGACGTCTCGCACGGGTCTCTTCGCTGGTCGCGACCCTCTCCGCGATCGGGTGCGGTTCGAGCGGCGCCGGTACGCCCCCGCCACCCGCTCCGACCGACGACTCCGTCGAGGCGGCGCGCCTCGACGACACGATCGCGCGCTTCCTCGCGATCGATCGCGACGATGGCTGGGACGACGCGCGATGCGAAGAGATGGCCGACGCGTTCCAAGCCGCAGGGACACGCGAGACCGACGCCCGGCGCCGGGCCGACGCCTATTACATGGCCGGCATGGCCGAGCAGCGCTGCGGCGCGCGCGACCTCGCAGCGTCGCGATACCGCGACGCGCTCCGCGCCGACCCCGCCCACTGCCGAGCGCGCGTGGGCCTCGGGCTCGCGCTTCGCGCCGCCGGCGATCCGGCGTCGTCCGAGCGCGAGCTCCGCGAGTCCGTGCGGCGCGACCACGCGTGCGCGGAGGGGTGGCTCAACGTCGCGATGATCGAGCGGCGCCGTGGCGCGCTCGAAACCGCGCTCGTCGATCTGCGACGCGCGCTCGCCATCGACGCGACCTACGTCGAGGCGCTGCACGAGATGGCGCTCGTCCATCTGGATCAGTCGAGGGACGACGTCCACGCGCTCGACCTCGCCGAGCTCGTCTGCCGGCAAGCGCAGGCGATCGATCCGGACTACGCGCCGCTCTACAACACGTGGGGCGTCCTCGAGGCACAGCGTGGCCACGTCGTCGACGCGC
>CAVUEK010000020.1:0-107669 GCA_963740495.1 uncultured delta proteobacterium | reverse complement strand
GCTCTCGGTCGTCGCGAAGATGAACTTCACGTGCGGCGGCGGCTCCTCGAGCGTCTTGAGAAACGCGTTCCACGCGTTCTGCGACAGCATGTGGACCTCGTCGACGATCTAGATCTTGAAGCGATCGCGCGCCGGCCGATACGGCATGCTCTCCTGCAGGCGCCGCACCTCGTCGACGCCGGTGTAGCTCGCGCCGTCAATCTCCTGCACGTCCATGTCGTGGCCGTCGGCGATCTCCGTGCACGGGGGCACACGTCAAACAAGGCGTGGCCGTGGGCCCTGTCTCGCAGTTGAGCGCCTTGGCCAGGATGCGCGCGCTGGTCGTCTTGCCTACGCCGCGCACGCCGGTGAACAGGAACGCATGAGCGACCCGATCGCTCGCGATGGCGTTGGCCAGAGTGCGCGAGACGTGCTCTTGGCCGACGAGATCCGCGAACGTCTGCGGCCGCCACTTGCGCGCGAGCACGACGTAGCTCATCGGGGGGGAGGGGACGATAGCAGCGGACGTCGCCGCTGACGAGCCGTTCAGTCGCCGCCGGCGCCGCCGTGATGCTCGAGGATCGCCTCGAGCTCCGCCTCGCGCTGCATGTCCTCCATGGTCATGGAATCGAGGCTCCGAAGCCGCGCGACCTCAGCGCGGATTCGGGTGAGCTCGGCGTCGAGGCGCGCAGACAGCTCGGCCTCGCGCTGCATGTCCTCCATGCTCATCGAGGGAAGGGCGCGCAGGCGCGCAATCTCCGCGTCGAGCGCGCCGACGTCGAGCTCGTCGCTCGCGTCATCGTCCGTCTCGTTCCGCCCGCGCCGTCCGGGTCGGCCCCGCCGAGCTCGCCCTCGTGCGTCGGTGCCGTCACGCGCGCGGCGCTTCGACGCCCACGATGGAGCGGCCGAGCCCGACGGAGATCCGGCACGTACGTCACCACCATGAGGCCGACGAACATGACGCCGAGGAACGGCAGGACGCTTCGGACGATGTGCCCGATGGGTCGTCGAAGAGCGTGCTCGCGACGAAAAGGTTCAATCCGACCGGTGGCGTGAGGTAGCCGAGCTCGAGGTTCACGATGAAGATGATCCCGAAGTGCATCGGGTCGACGTACATCGGGGGGCCATCGCGCATCGGCGCCGAGAGCGGCACGAAGATGAACATCGCCGACAGGATGTCCATGATCGCGCCGACGGCGAGCAAGAGCACGTTGACGACGAGGAGGAACTGCCACGGCGACGAGCTGTAGCGAGTCGACCCAATCGACGGCATTCCGGAATGCGCTCGCTATCGAGGAACTCCGTGAGCGCGAGCGCGGCTGACCATGATGACGAGGAGAGAGCCGAGGAACAGGCCCGTCTCCTTGAAGATCGGGGCACGTCGGTGAGGCGCAGGCACGGTGGACGTAGACTCTCGACCAGCACCGCGTAGACCACCGCTACCGCCGCGGCCTCGAGCGCATTGAAGACGCCGCCATAGATGCCGCCGAGGATCAGCACGGGGAACAGGAGCGCCCAGAACCCGTCGCGCGTCGCTCGGAAGAGCTCGTCAACTAGAACCGAAGGCGGGGCGTCCTTCGACGAAGCCGCGGCACATCGAGTACCCGCCGAGGAGGCGTCCCATCACGAGACCAGGCCCGAGGCCCGACGCGAAGAGCTGCTCGATCTCGACGCCGCGCGTCCGGTTGACGATCGGTAGAGATCATCGGGATCGACGGCGGGATGAGAATGCCGAGCGAGCCGGCGGAAGTGACCAAGCCGTGGGAGAACCGCTCGCGATAGCGGCCGGCGATCAGGTCGGACCCACCATCGCGCCGATCGCGACGACGGTCGCCGGGCTCGAGCCGCTGATCGCGGCGAAGAGCATGCACGCGATCACGGCGCTGATCGCGAGCCCGCCCGGCATCCATCCGACCAGCGCCATGAGCGAAGTCGATCAGTCGAGTGGAGATCTGTCCCGCGCCATGACGGCGCCGGACATGATGAAAAGAGGGATCGCGAGGAGTGTTCGGGCTGTCCGCGAGCGTGCGAGTCCGTTCGATGAGCGTCGAGAAAGACGAGAGCCCGTCGACGGTCGTCCACAAGAGGAAGCACACCACCGTCGCGGCGCCGATGATCACGAAGAGCGGCGCGCCGACGAGCGCGAGCGCGAGGATGACCGCGGCGAGCACGCCGCCCTTGCCGAGCAACGGGAAGAGCAGGATCGCCACGACGAGAACGACGAGAGCGATGGGCTTCTTCGAGGCGGCCGGCGACGCGGCGGTCACGACGAAGGCTCCTCGCCGTCGGCGTCGGCACCGGCGCCGTGTACGGACGCCCGGAGCTCCTCGTCCTCGGAGACGGGCTTACCGTAGCTACCGCCCCGAAACGCCGACACGGCCGCGGCCGCGAAGCGGAGCGCGCTCACGAGCAGGCCGATGGGCACGCTCACGATCGACGCGCGGTCGGGGATACCGAGCTGCGCGCTCTGCGTCGCGGCCGACGGGCCCGTGACGTAGTCGTAGCCGAGGATCGCGAGAAAGAGGCAGAACACGGCCGCCGCGGCGAGCCCGAGCGTGCGGACGTGCCGCGCGAACCGCTCCGGGATCAGGCGGTCGAACGCTTCCATCCGGAGGTGCCGCCCGTCGTGCGCGCAGATGCTCGCTCCGAGAAAGCCGATCCAGAGCAGCATGAGAAGCGAGAGCTCGATCGCCCACGTATAGAGGAGTGGGAAGAAGCCGATCGCGAACCACGCGTAGGCGGGGGTGGCGACGAGGAGGGCGATCGCGAGTGTTCGCTGCCAGTGCGGTGGCTTCTTGCGCACCAGCTCGACAGCGAGAACGCCGACGCCCACCGCCCAGATCGCGAGATAGAACCGAGAAGACGGCAGCGAGACCATCACCCAGCCGGTGAGCGCGAGCGCGGCGGCCGTCACGATGGTCATCGCGAGTGACGAGTGCTTGGTTCGTAGGAAGGGCGCGCCGCGGTGGCTCTCCGCGCTTCGGAACGCGAACCAGAGGAGGCCGAGGCCGAGCGCGGCGCCTACCCACGGCGCGACGTGCGCGTCGATCCAGTCTCGCCTCGGCAGGTCGTCGATGCGCGCGATCTTCGCGAGGACGTAGCCGACCTTGCTGTCGCGGGCGGTGAGTCGGCCGTGGACGAAGTTGACGAACATCGTCAGCGCCATCGACATCAAGAACGTGACGACGATCGCCTTCTCGACGGCGTAGATCGCGTCGTCCACGCGCCTGAGCAGGCTCGTCGGGCGCTCGTCGGTGCGCATCGCGGCAAGCTAGACGAATCGGCCGGCCGTCGTAAAGGCGGCGGCTGTTCGGTCACCTCGGGGAGCGCTACAAGACGACGATGAGCGCCGGGCCCGGGCGGCAGATCCTCCACGTCGACATGGACGCGTTCTACGCGTCCGTCGAGCAACGCGAGAGCCCGGAGCTCGTCGGCCGACCGGTCGTGGTCGGCGGCCCGTCGCGTCGTGGTGTGGTCATGGCCGCGAGCTACGAGGCGCGGCCCTTCGGGGTCCGGTCGGCGATGCCGATGGCGGACGCGCTCCGGAGGTGCCCCGCCGCGGTCGTCGTCCCGCCGCGCATGCACCTCTACGCCGAGGCGAGCGCGAGCGTCTTCGAGATCTTCCGGCGCTTCACGCCGCTCGTCGAGGGCCTCTCGCTCGACGAGGCGTTCCTCGACGTGACGGCGAGCCGAGCGCTCTTCGGAGCCGGAGAAGAGATCGCCCGGCGCATCAAGGGCGCGATCCGAGAGGAGACGCGGTTGACCGCATCGGCGGGCGTGGCTCCGTCGAAGTTCGTCGCGAAGATCGCGAGCGACCTCGAGAAGCCGGACGGCCTCGTCGTCGTCGGTCACGGGGACGTGGAGGCGTTCCTCGCGCCGCTCTCGATCGAGCGCATGTGGGGGATCGGCCCGCGCGCCGCGCTCACGCTCCGCGAAGCGGGGTTCGACACGATCGGCGATCTGCACGAGCCACCGCAGAGCGCCTCGAGAGGCTGCTCGGGAGCTGGGGGCGCGCCGTGCATCGGCTCGCGCGAGGCGTGGACGAGCGCGAGGTCTTCCCGGGTGAGCGCGCGAAGTCGGTCGGGGCGGAGGAGACGTTCGAGAACGACTTGCGGGACCGGCGCGCGATCGAGACGCGGTTGCTCTCGCAGTCCCGACGTGTGGCGCGACGGCTGGTTCGCACGGGCCTCGCGGGTCGAAGCGTGAGCGTGAAGCTCAAGTACGCGGACTTCACGCTCCGCTCGCGACAGATGAAGCTGCCCGAGCCGGTCGACGACACCGACTCGATCTACGCCGCGGCGCTCTCTCTCCTCGACCGGTTCCCGTCCGACGCGCGCGGGGTGCGGCTCACGGGTGTCGCCGTCGGCGCGCTCGAGCAGGGACCACCGCCGCGGACGCTCTTCCCCGACGAGCGCCGCGAGCGGCAGAGCCGCATCGAGCACGCGGTCGCCGAGCTCGAGGACCGGTTCGGCGACCGCGGCGTGACGCGCGCCGCTCTCTTGGGGCGAAAGGAGCGCGAGCCGCCGCCGCGCTGATTCGGCCGGCGGCCGATCGTATCGGCGGCGCGTGCGAGCGCGCGGGGGTCAACCTGCAACGGAAGCGTCCGGAGGTGACCCGCATGAATCTCTCGATCGCATGGCTCTCGGTTCTCTCGGTCCTCGGCGCGTGCAGTCAGCGCTCGGATGATTGTCTCGATGTCTACGCGGCGGGCGACGCGAGCTCGGTCGACGACGGTGGAGCGCTACCGGACGCGCAGCGAGCGCTCGACGCGAGCTCGCCGCCTCCCGAGACGATCGAGCTCGCGGCCATCTTGGTTCGCGTGATGGGCGTGGCCGCCGGGGTCGTGCCGTCGCGGCCGGAGTCGAGCCTCTCCGTCATCGTCGCGGGCTACGAGGAGCCGTTCGTCGAACCGGTCACGCCGCCGGCGGTCGAGTCCTTCGGGACGTGCCGGGTGCACGGCGATCTCGAGCTCGCGGATCGACCGCGAGCGGGCGACCTCGGTCCCGACGTGTACCTCCGCATCGGCGAAGGCGACTTCTCTCGGATGATGCCCACGGAGAGCGTCGGGGAGACGACGTACTCCTCGGGATTGATTCGAGCCCGCACCCGCGCCGGGAACGGAGGTCGTCGTCGAGGTACGCCTGCCGGACCACACGTATCGCGCACAGACCACGGTTCGTGCGATCGATTTCACTCACCCGGCGGTCGTCGCGGCGTCGCCGTACGCGAATCGCGTGGAGTGGCGAGACGGCGAGGACGTTGTCGTCACCTGGCCACCCTCCGGGCGCGACCGCGTCCTTCTCGTGAACACGCGGTGGGATCCGTCGGGATTGACCCCGTCGACGTATCTCGAATGCGAGATGCACGACACCGACGCGTCGGTGACGATCCCGTGGGCGATCGTGGACCGCTACCTCCTTCCGCCCCTCGACGAGCCCAGGCTCGACTCCGTCACGATGCTTCTCGAGCACGAGGTGACCGAGACCGTCGACGGCGACGTGACCCTGCAGGTCGTGACTACGGGGCGCTCCCGCGAAGCGCAGTGGTCGCGATGAGGCGAACCGAGACGCTTCACGCTCAGCGGAACGCGCCGCGGCGGGTTCGGTTCCGACCGATCTCGGTGAGCGCTTCGACGAGGTCCGTCACGAGCTGCGCGTCGAGCCGCTCGATTCCGATGAGCGAGACTTCGGCCACACCATCCGAGACCACTACCTGGCACGGCGCCTGGCGTTTCAGGGTCTCGACCGCGCTGCCGGGGACGGCTTCCGGGTCGAAGCGGTCGTCGAGCGTGCCGTCGCGGTGGATGGAGAAGCTGCACGCACGCGGAGTCGGCATCGACAGCGAGGCCTCGATTGCGATCCGCGCGTCGCGAGGCTCCGGCGTGATCCGCACGCGTCCCTGCGAGGTCATCACGAAGAGGCGCGGACGCCCGCGGCTGTGCCAGGGTCCGCGGGGTGGCTCGAGCTCCGCGTCTGGGAGCTCGTCGACCGTGGCAAAGCGCCAGGCTTCGCGTCGCGCGAGGAACCCGGCGAGGCGGATCGCGTCGCCGAGCTCTCTTTGGTCGACGACCATGCCGGCGCAGCGCAGCGAGATCGTCTCGATGGTCGACGAGATCGTCCAACCGACGCGAACGAGGTCGCGCAGCGTTTCGAGCGCGTCGTCCTCGTCGGCGCGGAGGGTGAGCTTCTCGCCGTTTGGCGAGCCGAGTGCCAGCTCGTCCATCTCGTCGACGGCGAACGAGCGGAGCTCGATCGTCGGGCCGGGGCGGAGCACCCAGAGCGCGCTCACGACCGTCTGAATCGAGGGCTCGGCGCCGCGGCCGCCCGTGATTTGCGCGCGCACGAGCGCGTTTCGGTCCTCGCGCTCGATCACGCACGGCGCGTTCGAGAAGGGATTGCGAACGCGCTCGAAGGTCGCGCCGAGCTCCTCCGCGACCGGAGCCCACGCGGCGATGACTCGCTGGCCCTCGTGTCGGGAGAGCCACCACGCCGCCCCCAACACGGCCACGAGACCTGCGCTGCCAGCGAGGAGCGTCAGCATCGCTTCACCGGCGCACGAGGTACTCGTCGAGCCTCTTGCGTCCGATCTCGGGTACGACGCAATCGTCCGCGGGGTAGCCGACGGGCATCAGGAGAAACGGCCGCTCGTTCGGTGGGCGGTCGAGGATGCGCGCGAGAAACTTCATCGGGCTCGGGGTGTGGGTGAGCGTCGCGAGGCCGGCGTGATGGAGCGCGGCGATGAGGAAACCGCACGCGATGCCGACCGACTCGGCCACGTAGTAGTGCATCTCCTCTTCGCCGCCGGTGTCGTTCCTCGGTCCGTGCTTCTGAGCGAAAACGACGACCAGCACGGGCGCCGTCTCGAGGAAGGGCTTGTCCCACGTCGTCCCGAGCGGTGCGAGATCCGCGAGCCAGCGCTCGGGCGCGCGGCCGCCGTAGAACTCGCGCTCCTCTTCCTCGGCGCCTTCGCGTATCCGCTTCTTCGTCGACGGGTCGGTCACGAGCGCGAACGTCCACGGCTGCTTGTTGGCGCCGCTCGGCGCCTGTGCCGCGGTCTCGATACATCGCTCGACCACGTCGAGCGGGATCGGTGCGTCGCTGAAGAACCGCACGCTCCTGCGCGCGCGGAGCTCCTCGAGCATGCCGGTCGCGCGCGCGCGCATCTCCGGCTCGGGCAGCCGTTCGAAGGTGAGGGGCGTGAGGGCGACGGTGTTCGGCATCGCGTCGAGGTTAGCGAAAAACGCTCGGAGAGGACGAGCCGGCTCGGCTGCGCGTGGGCGAGGCAGCTGATAGCGTCGTCCCATGGTGAGCGTGCAACGGGTGCTCGGCCCTCGGGTCCTCTTGGCGTCCGTCCTCGCGGCGGCGGGGTGTGGCGACGACGGCTCGGCCGAGGACGGTGGCTTCGACGCGCCGCCTGACGCCTCCGCCGACGCCCGCGAGCCGACGCCAATCACGCTCAGCGTCAGCGACGGCGAAGCTACGCTGACCGTCGACACCGACACCACGCGCTTTCGCGTCGAGCGCGGCGATGGACGCGTCGTGGTCGCGTCCACCGACGTCGCGGCGTTCGAATTCGGGACCGCCTCGGGCGGCGACGATCGCTACCACTCGCCGCTCGACGCGGATCCGAGCGGTGTCGCGTGGCACCCGATCGACTTCGGGATCGAGCGGATCTCGGGGACCGAAGGGGTCCTCGGCGACGCCGATGGCAGGCGTGCGACGCTCGAGGTGAGCTCCCCCGCGCCCGGGGTGTTTCGCATGCACCTCGCGCGCGCCGACGACGTCGACGACGTCGCGCTCGTGCGGCTCCGCTTGGCCGCGGACGACGGGGCTTACATGGGGCTCGGCGAGCGCTTCGACAGCGCGGACGCGCGCGGGCTCGTCGTGCCGATGCAGCTCGGCGTCGCCGCGACGACGAGCGGGACGAACGAGCACCACGTTCCGGTGCCGTTCTTCGTCTCGTCGAACGGGTACGGCGTGTTCGTCGAGACCCGCGAAGCGGGCGCGTTCGACGTGGGCGCCACGAGCTCGGGCGAGGTTCGCGCGACGTTCGAGGGCGGCGACCTCGACGTCTTCATCTTCGTCGCCGAGAGCCCGCGCGACGTCATCGCCGCGTACACGCGACACACCGGGCTCCCGCGCCTTCCCCCGCGTTGGGCGTTCGCGCCCATGCACTGGCGCAACGAGTGGACCGATGGAGACGAAGCGCGCGCCGAGGCCGATCGCATCCGCGAAGAAGACGTTCCCTGCACGACGTTCTGGATCGACAACCCGTGGCAGGTCTCTTACAACGACCTCGTCTTCGACGAGACGCGCTTCCCCGAGCCCGCCACGTTGCTCGCGGATCTGCGCGCCGAAGGCTACGTGCCGCTCCTCTGGAGCACGCCCTACCTCGACGCCGTGAGCGCCGGCGAGACGCCGACGAACGAGGCCGAGCAGCTCTACGTCATGGCTCGGGACCAGGGCTACCTCGTGCTCGACGACCGCAGTGGCGAGCCATTCATCTCACCGGCCGCACCGGGGGCGCGCGGCGGGATGATCGACTTCACGAGCGACGCCGCGCTCGCGTTCTGGAAGAGCCGCATCGCGCCGCTCGTCGGCATGGGCGTCCGCGCGTTCAAGCTCGACTACGGCGAGGAGATCCTCGTCGAGCTCCTCGGCGCTCGTCCCGGCTTGCGCTTCTCCGACGGGCGCACCGAGCGCGAGCTCCACAACGTCTACAACATGCTCTACCACTCGGCGTATCGGCAGGCGCTCGACGAGGGCTCCAGCGACGGCGGCTTTCTCCTCGTGCGCGGCTCGGCGTGGGGCGGACAGAGCGTGGCCGACATCGTGTGGCCCGGCGACCTCGACAACGACTTCCGCGAGGGAGGCGGCGGCGAGGTGGGCGGGCTTCCGGCCGCGATCACCGCGCTCGTCACGCTTTCGGCGAGCGGCTTTCCGAGCTTCGGCTCGGACACCGGCGGGTACCGCGGAGGGATGCCGGAGCGCGAAGCACTGCTCCGGTGGGCCGAGCACACGGCGTTCTCCCCGATCCTGGAGCTCGGCGGCGGCGGCGCACACCACGACCCGTGGCTCTACGACGCAGAGGCCGGCGCGATCTATCGCACGCTCGCGCGCGCGCACATGGACCTCGTCCCGTACCTCCGGATGCTCGCCGTGCGCGCGTCCGAAGACGGCACTCCGCCCGTTCTGTCGCCAGCGCTCGCGTACCCCGACGATCGGGGAGGTTACGCCGATCCGTACGCGTACCTCCTCGGGGACGACCTGTTCGTCGCGCCGGTGGTCGTGCCGGGCGCGACCACGCGCACCGTCCACGTGCCCCCCGGGACGTGGGTTCACTGGTTCACCGGCCGCTCGTTCGACGGGCCGACGGACGTCACGGTCGACGCGCCGCTCGGCACGCCGGCCGTGCTCGTGCGGCGCGGCGCCGTGATCCCTCTCTTGCCTCCGGATGTCGACACGCTGGTCGATGTCGCCGACGTCGCGATCGTGGATCCGACGGACCGACCTTATCTCCGCGCGTGGATCCTTCCGGAGGGACACCGAGCGATCACGACCGAGGAAGGCGTCGACCTCGATGTCGAGCGTGTGACCGATGGTCTCGACCTGACCGTCACCCCGCACGGAGCGATCGCCGACGTCCGCATGCGCATCGACCTGGCTCACGCCGGTCCGCCGATAGGCGCCGTCAGCGCCGTCGCGCTGGGCGGCGTGTCGCTCCCCGAGGCCCCGGATCGCGCGACCGTCGAGGCGGGTTGCGCCGGCGCGTGCTGGTTTCACGACGGCGACGAGCTCGTCGTAACGGTTGCCCGCGCGCTACCGTCCGCAGTGACCGTGCGGTGACGAGCCGGCGGCTCGCCGGACCCACACCGGACTGTTTACAGCGCGTGCGCCGAGGGCCATCGTTCCGCCGTGGCGATGCAAGAGAGGCCGCTTTCGTGGCACGTGACGTCGCGGCTCGAGGAGCTCTCCGGCGAGGAGCGCGCGAACGTGCTCCGGGTGCTCGGCGTCGCGGTGTTCTACGCGATCGAGGTGCTCAACCATCACGGGCTCACGATCTTCGGGCTCGCGATCCCGAGGGTCGAGGGAGTGGACTCGGGCTTTCACGCGATGGCGACGGCGCTCGCTGCCGCGTGGATCACCGTCGCGGCGATGGTCTTCGTCGCGCTCCGAAACCGGATCTTCCCTCCGGCGCTCAAGTACTTCACGACGGGCGCCGATCTCTTCCTGCTCACCTCCGTGCTCACTCTCGCAGACGGGCCGCGCAGCCCGATGCTCGTCTCGTACTTCCTCGTCGTCGCGCTCTCCGGGCTCCGCGCGAGCGTCCGGCTCGTGTGGTTCGCGACCGCCGGCGCGGTCGTCGGCTACCTCGTGCTCGTCGCCGACGCGACGAGGCGACGGCCGGAGCTCGTCGTACCGCCCCACTTTGCGATCACGACCGTCGCCGCGCTGATCCTCTGCGGCTTGGTCATCGCGCAGATCGTGGCGGCCATGCGCCGCGCAGCCGCGCGATACTCTGCGCTCGAGCGCTCCAGCGTTCCGACGGACGAAGTGAAGGGAGAGCGCGCGACGCCGGGACCGGAGCGCTCCGAATGAGCGTACCGAGCGTGAACGCGTGCCCGGTCTGCGGTAGCGGCAACGCGGCTAACGCGACGCGGTGCTGGGTGTGCGGCGCCGCGATGAGCGAAAAGCCCACCGAGGTCCGCGCGGCGCCGGCGGCCGCCTCGAGCGCTCCCGGCGCGGCTCGTAGCGCGCAGCCCGAGCGACCCGCGACGCTCGTGTGGGTCACCGTCGTCGCCGGCATCGCGCTCGTCTCGTTGCTCATCGGCGTTTCGCTCGCGCTGGAGTGGCCCGGGCTGCTCGTGCCCTATGCGTTCTTCGTCCTCGTGGCGTTCACGGGGATCGGGCGCACCGCGTGGAGATCGATCGCACGCGAGCGGGCGGGCGAGGGCTCGGGCGTGACGGCCGACGACGTCCTGCACGGGATCGCGGCCGCGTCGATTCTGATGGCGATCATCCTCACGCTGCTGTTCCTCGTGTTCGTCGCGGCCATCGTCATCTTCCTCGCGATCTGCTTCGCGATGTTTCCGAACATGCACTGAGCTCATGAGACTTCGCGACCATACGTTCCTGGGCATCACACGGAGCCTCTGCCCCGAGTGCCTGCGCGTCGTCCCGGCGAAGATCGTCGAGAAGCGCGGGCGCGTGTACTTCCAGAAGCGCTGTCCCGAGCACGGCGAACGCGAGGACTTCGTCTGCTCGGACGCGAGCCAGTACGACCAGGTCGAGTACAGCGTGCCGGGGAAGATCCCCGACGTCTTCGGGACGGGCGCGCCCGATCGCGGCTGCCCGCTCGATTGCGGGCTCTGCGAGGACCACGAGCAGCACACGTGCCTCGGTCTCGTCGAGCTGACCTCGAGCTGCAACCTGAGCTGCCCGATGTGCTACGCGTCGAGCGGCCCGGGCGGCGAGCACGTCGCGCTCGAGAGCGTGCGGTCGACGATCGATCGGCTCGTCGAGGTCGAAGGTCGCGCGGAGGTGATCCAGCTCTCGGGCGGCGAGCCGACCATCCACCCGGACTTCGCGGAGATCCTGCGGTACGCGGTCGCCTCGCCGATCGACGTGGTGATGGTCAACACGAACGGCATCACGATCGCGAAGGACGATGCGCTGCTCGACCTCCTCACCGAACATCGTCGCCGTATCGAGATCTACTTCCAGCTCGACGGCTTCGACAGCCGCGGCTCGGAGGTGCTTCGCGGCGCCGACCTCCGCGCGATCAAGGAGCGCGCGCTCGATCGGCTCGCCGAACGGCGCGTGCGCGTGACGTTGGTCAGCACGCTCCAACCGGGAGTGAACGACCACGAGATCGGCGCGCTTGTCCGCTTCGCCGTCGCGCGACCGAACGTCACCGGCGTCTCGTTCCAGCCCGCGACGTACTCGGGACGGCACGTCGTGCCCGCGGATCTGGAGCGCCGGATCACCTACCCGGACGTCGTCCGCATGATCGCGGAGCAGACCGGCGGGATGTTCCTCGAGAGCGACTTCATGCCGCTTCCGTGCGCGCATCCCAACTGTCACACGCTCACGTACGCGTATCGCAAGGACGGTGCCGTCTTTCCGCTCCTGCGCTTCATGGACGTTCGAGAGAACCTCGATCTCCTCGCGAACGGGATCACGCTCAGCCGTCCGAAGGGCAAGGAGCTCATCCAGGGCTACCTCCGCGCGACCGGCTGCGCGGACGACGGCTGCTCCGGGATCGACGCGTGGGTCCGCGCGCTCGCGAGCGAACCCGGGCTCCCCGACGTCGCGCGCGAGTTCTTCGAGCGCGCGCTCCGCGAAGAGGTCGACCCCGAGGACGTCTTCCGGATCACGATCACGAGCTTCCTCGACGCGTACAACTTCGACGTTCGGCGCGTGATGAAGTGCTGTATCCACCACGTGCTCCCGAGCGGGCACGTGATCCCATTTTGTGCGTACAACGTGCTCTACCGCGAGGGCCACGTCGCCTTGCCGCGCTTGGTCGACGCCGGGATTGCGCGCGCGGCAAACGCCGAGGAGCTCGTCGCGCTGGGCAGGAAGCCGGGCTGACGGCCGTGCGGCACGGCGTCGACCTCACGTACGTGCTCATCATGGCGGGCGCGATCGCGTCGGGGCTCCTCGCGCGCCGTTTCGTCGCGCGGCGCATCCTCGACCCGACACCGGCCCCGAGCCGCTGGAAGCGGGTCGCGCTGCTCCTCGGCGCCGGCGTCGGTGGTGCGCTCGGCGCCAAGATCCCGTTCGTCCTCGCCGACCCGCAAGGCGCGACGAGCGGCGTCGCGTGGCTCGGTGACGGGCGCACGATCACGTGGGGCCTCACGTTCGGGTACCTCGGCGTGGAGGTCGCGAAGTGGCTCGCTGGAGTCCGGGTGAAGACCGGCGACGGCTTCGCGGTGCCGGTCGCGGTCGCGCTCGGCCTCGGCAGGCTCGCGTGCTTCCACGCGGGCTGCTGCTACGGGTCCGAGACGTCGCTGCCGTGGGGTGTCGACTTCGGCGACGGCGTGACGCGCCATCCGAACCAGATCTACGAGCTCGTCTTCCACCTCACGATGGCGGTCGCGCTCTACCAGCTCGCCAAGCGAGGGCTCTTTCCACGCCAGCGCATCAAGCTCTACATCATCGCGTACATGGTGTTTCGCTTCTTCTCGGAGCTCATCCGGCCCGAGCCCCGGTTAGCGGCAGGCCTCACGTTCTACCAACTGTCGGCGATCGCGTTCGCGGCCCTCTTCGCGTTCCTCTACTTTCAGGACGCGCGGGCCGCTCGCGTCGAGCGCGCCGCAGCCTGACGCCCGTCCCGTTCGCGCAACGACTGCGTGCAAGAGCTGCGCAGGTCGCCCGGACCGCGCGAGAACCGCGCGGTTTGCGGCGGGAGGCACGAGTCGTGCGTTGACGCGTCGGAGGAGGCTTCGAATGATTCAGAGCGCCCGCGCCGCCCTGCTGCCAATTCACCGAACGACGGCCGCCGTGCTCGGCGCGGCGGTGCTCGCCGCGTGCGCGTCGATGCCGCTACCGGAGCGCGCCGACGGAGGCGAGGACGCGACGCAGCGAGCGCCCGATTCGGGGCTGGACGCACCGACCGACGCATCGGACGCCGACTCGTCGTCGCCGCCCGACGCGTCGCACGGCTGCGGGGACGGGACGTGCGACGCGGTCGAGTCGTGTGCGTCGTGCCCGCTCGACTGCGGGGCGTGCCCGGGAATCTGCGGCGACGGCGTCTGCAACGGAGCCGAGGACTGCGACGCGTGCCCGGCGGATTGCGGCGCGTGCGGCGCGCCTCTGACGAGCTGTCCGGGTGAGATCGACCACGACGTCTCCGTGGTGGCCGACATCGTCGCCGGCTCGGACGCGTGTTTCGTCCCGACCGCCTCCGGCATCACGATTGACTGCCGCCATCACCTCGTGACGATGGGCGGCGGTCGGCTCCTCGACGACTCCTTCCGCGCCGACGTGACGCTGCAGAACTGTCGTTCCAACGGGAGCATCCAGATCTACGGCGCGACGGCGAACGGGTTCGCGCTCGAGAGCTCGGAGATTGGCAGCCTAGCCGTGTACTATCCGAGCGGCTTCGACGGCGACACGCCGAACGGCGTCGTCGTCCGCAACAGCAAGATGGACCACCTCTTGCTCACCGGGACGGCGAACTGGCGCGTCACCGACAGCGAGCTCGTCAGCTCGTCGACGGCGCCCCTCCACATCGAGCCCGAGGACGGGCACTGCCCGCTCGATGGTCTCGGGGTCTTCTCCGGGAACCTGGTCGTCAACGCGACCGTCGACGGGGCGGACGGCGACTCCGCGCTCTATCTCCTCTGCTCGAGCCACAACCTCTTCGTCAACAACGTCTTCCGCGGCCTCTCGCACGCGATCGCGATGTTCACGCGCGATCGCGCTCACTACAACGTGTTCGAGAGCAACGTGTTCTGGTCCGAGAGCAACGATTGCGGCGCCGTGTACTACGGCGATGGCAACGTGCACCTGTCGGAGCCGGCGTTCGACGAGTTCCGTTACAACGTCTTCCGGAGCGACCACGCGTCGGCGTTCAACTCGAACGGAGGGAGCTCCGGTGGGAACGTGTACGAGTACAACCTCTTCGTGTCCGGTGGCTCGTCCGCGTACGGCGACGGCGCGTGGATCAGCACGCACCCGACCGATCTCGCGCCCGACGACGGGCCGAGCCCCGGCCCGCCCGAGCAGTGGCGCTACAACACCATCGTGACGACGGCGCCCTCCGATGCGGCTCTCACCTGGATCCACGTCGCAGAAGCGGACTACGACTTCGGTCACAACCTCCTCGTGCAGGCGAGCGGGCCCGACATCATCCGGGTCGAAGGGGGGCCGGTCGGTGCGGGCCTGCGCTCCGACGACAACGTGTTCTTCGACGCGAGCGGCGCCATCGGGATCGCGGGCTCGAGCCTCGCGGCGTGGAGAGCCAGCACGGGCCTCGAGACGCGCTCGTGTGCGGGCGATCCACGGTTCGTCGATGGGAGCTACCAGATCGGCGCCGGCTCCGCGGCTGCCGATGCGTGCGGGGTCGCGGGCGTCACCGCCGGCGCGTACCTTCCGCCCGGTTCGGACTGCGTCGAGAGCTGGGACTGCACGCGTTGGTTCGACTATTGCGCGCCCGACGGAAACCAGATGCGCTCGTGCCGCGACCGCGCGCATTGCCGAACGCTCTTCGAGCGGCCTCCGCTCAGCAGGCCGTGCGAGTAGCGACGCGCCGTTTTCAACGGAACGCGCCGCGGTGCACGGCGGTCTCACAGAGCTCGTCGACGAGCGCGACCGCGGCTCGCGCCCGATCGGCGAGGTGCGGCGAGAACGGCGAGAGGAAGACGCGCACCTCCGTGCCGAGCGGCGAGGTGTCGGCGACGAGCGTCGCCCGACCGAGCGACGCGAGGCTCGACATCGCGCGATTGGAGATCACCCCGGGCGGGACGTCGCCGTCGAGCTTTCCGTCGTCGAGCACGCTCGCGCGAAACGAAGGTATCGGTCGCACGCTCCTGCTGACCACCGAGACCTCACGGTGCGCCTGCTTCGCGAGGACGTCGATGCGAACGACGATGTCGCCGTTCACCCGGACGTGGGGCTCCCCGCGCGCGTCCCACGCGCCCGCAGGCGGCACGAGCGTCGCGTTCGGGATGCCGGCGGCGATGGACTCGAGGACGCTCCATCCGTCCCCGGCGATCACGGCTGCGAGCTGGATCGCGCGCTCGAGCCACATTCCGTCGATCCCCGGCGAGGTCCGAACGACGGTCAGGGTCTCCCCGTCGGACGCGACAGACCAGCGATACACGAGATCGCGGAGGAGCCTTCGCGCTTCGTTCGTGAGGATGCGGCGTAGCTCCACCGCGTCGGCGCAGCGAAACACGAGGTGCTCGTCGAGCACCGGGTCGCCGATCGCGACGTCTTCGATCGTGCCGAATGCCTTGCCGAGCGTCTCCGCCATGCGCTCGGGGACGATGCTGAACGCGCAGCCTCCAGGGACGAGAAACCGGGCGCGCACCCTCATCGCGAACACTTCGCCGACCGGCTTCGTGTCGACGTGCAGGCGAACGCCTCCGAGCGTGACCGAGAGCTCGGGCGCACCGTCTCGATACCGCACCGCGCCGCCGACCTTCCGGGCGAACGCCTGCCAGAACTGTCGCGTCGCGTCCCGTGCGCGCGCGACCTGGAGTCGTGCGACGAACGTCGCGCCCACCGCGATCGCGATCATGCTCCCGAGGGCGAGGATCGCTCCCACGTACCGAGGATGCCACGCGCGAGGTGGGCGCCGGGCTACTCCGCGTCGGCGGCTGCGGCCACCATCGGCGCTCGGTGGAAGAGCTGGATCGCGGGGTTAGGAGCCGGCACATCGCCGCGCCAGTCGTAGATGCCGAGCCCGGACTTCTTTCCGAGGTGACCGGCGAGGACGAGCCTGCGCAAGAGCGATGGCGCGCGGTACCGCACATCGGAGAGCTCGCCGTGGAGCGTGCGCGCTATCGCGAGGACGACGTCGAGGCCGATGAAGTCGGCGAGAGCGAGCGGGCCCATCGGATGGGCGGCGCCGAGCGCCATCGCGCGGTCGATCGACTCCGCGCTCGCGGCGCCGTGCTCGAGCGTCTCGATCGCGTGGAGGAGGAGCGGAACGAGCAGCCGATTGACCACGTAGCCGGGCGCGGCGCTCACCTCGACCGGGGTCTTGCCGATCCGCTCGACGAACGCGAGCGCGGCCCTGAGAACGCCGGGCGCCGTTCGCTCGGTGGCCGCGACCTCGACGAGCTTCATCGCGGGGACCGGGTTGAAGAAATGGAGGGCGAGGAGCTCTTCGGGGCGCTCCACAGCGCGCGCGAGCGCCTCGAGTGGGAGCGACGACGTGTTCGTGGCGAGGATCGTCCCTCGGCTGAGCACCGACTCGATCCGAGCGAGCAGCTCGCGCTTGATCGCGAGATTCCTCGGCGGCCGACTCGATGACGAGGTCGCACGCGGCGAGGGCCCCGAGGTCGTCGGCCCCTTCGATGCGCCCGAGAGCTGCAGCGCGCTCCTCCGCGGTGAGCTTGCCCTTCGCCACGCGGCGATCGAGGGACGCACGGACCAGAGCGAGCGCTTCGGCCGGGTCTCCGCCCCTCGCCTTGACCGCCACCACGCCCGTACCGGACAGCGAGAGCGCCTCGACGATCCCTCGTCCCATGAGCCCCAACCCGACGATGCCTACGATTTCGATGGTCATTGTCGCCTCCCCGGCTCTTTCTTCTCGGTCGTTGGATGCGTTGCCGCGAGCGCTTGACACGTTCACAGCATTTGAGAAGAGCATTGCGACTCCAACGCGTCGCGTCAACAGACATCCACCTATATCCCGCAATTAACGCGCGATTAGCGGATCGCAAAGTCACCGGCGTAGTAAAGTTTGCTGTAAATGACCACCCCGGCCGCGCGGGCCGAGCCTTTCGCGCCGTGAAACCTGATCGCGTTGACAGGTCCCCGGCGCCTCTCTAGAGTCCGCGCGTGCCGTACGCGCCCCGCCACTTCGAGTGGTCTCTCGCGCATCACGGCAGACCTGCCCCCAGCGATCCCCGGCCCGGCCGAGGAGCCCGACGATGAGCTCCAAGCGCACCAAGTTCGTGTTCGTCACGGGCGGCGTCGTCAGCTCGATCGGCAAGGGCCTGGCCGCGCCTCGATCGGCGCGCTGATGGAAGCGCGCGGCCTGAAGGTCACGCACATCAAGCTCGACCCGTACATCAACGTCGACCCGGGCACGATGTCGCCGTACCAGCACGGCGAGGTCTTCGTCACCGACGACGGCGCCGAGACCGACCTCGACCTCGGCCACTACGAGCGCTTCACGTCCGCGCGCATGACGCCGCGCGAACAACTTCACGACCGGCCGCATCTACGACGCGGTCATCTCGAAGGAGCGGCGCGGCGAGTACCTCGGCGCGACCGTCCAGGTCATCCCGCACATCACCGACGAGATCAAAGCGCGCGTGCTCGACGTCGCGGCCGCGGGCGCCGACGTCGCGATCGTCGAGATCGGCGGCACGGTCGGCGACATCGAGTCGCTCCCGTTCCTCGAGGCCGATCCGCCAGCTCAAGCGTCGAGGCCGGCCCGCAGAACCGCGTCTCGCGTTCACGTGACGCTCGTCCCGTACATCGCGGCCGCGGGCGAGCTCAAGACGAAGCCCACCCAGCACTCGGTGAAGGAGCTGCGCGAGCCTCGGCATCCAGCCCGACATCCTCATCTGCCGCTCCGACCGGCCGCTCTCGCCGGTCGCTGAAGGAGAAGATCGCGCTCTTCTCGCAACGTGCCGGTCGACGCGGTCATCGTCGGCGCAGCGACGTCGGCGTGCATCTACGAGCTGCCGCTCGCGCTCCACGCGGAGGGCCTCGACGACGCAGATCGCCGAGCTCCTCAACATCTGGTCGCGCGCAGCCCGACCTCGCGCGCGTGGCAGCGCATCGTCGAGAAGCTTCAAGCAAGCCGGCGCGCAGGGCACGGTCGTCGATCGCGATCGTCGGCAAGTACGTCCACCTCAAGGACTCGTACAAGTCGCTGCACGAGGCGCTCGTCCACGGCGGGCTCGCGCAACGACGTGAAGGTCGAGCTCGAGTACATCGACTCGCGAGGAGCTCGACGCGGGACGACGCCGAGCAGACGCTCGCCAAGCATCGACGCGATCCTCGTGCCGGGCGGCTTCGGCGACCGCGGCACCGAGGGCAAGATCGAGGCGATCCGGCTACGCGCGCGAGCGCGACATCCCGTTCTTCGGCATCTGCCTCGGCATGCAGATGGCGGTCGTCGAGTTCGCGCGCAACGTCTGCGGCCTCGCGGGCGCCAACTGCACCGAGTTCGATCCCGACAGCCGCACACCCGGTCATCGACCTCATGCCCGACCAGCGCGGCGTCAAGGACAAGGGCGCGACGATGCGCCTCGGCGCCTACCCGTGCGCGCTCGCGCCCGGGCTCGCTCGCCGAGGCGATCTACGGCGCGCGCGAGATCAGCGAGCGCCACCGCCACCGCTACGAGGTCAACAACGACTACCGCGAGCGGCTCGAGCAGGGCGGCCTCGTGCTCTCGCGGGATCTCGCCCGACCGCCGCCTCGTCGAGATGGTCGAGCTACCGAACCACCCGTACTTCGTCGGCTGCCAGTTCCACCCCGAGTTCAAGAGCCGTCCGCACGCGCCGCACCCGCTCTTCGCCGCTTCGTGAAGGCGGCGATCGAGCACCGCGACGCACGACAAAAGACCGAGGCGAGCAGCGATCACCCGGACTCGACGGTCGTTCACTAGCTCGTCTCTCGGAGACCGCGGGCGGCCCGAGTGCGACAGGGGCGTCATGGTCGGATGGTGGCGCTCCACGAGAATCCTCGTATTCTTCGGGATTTGATTCCGCCGGCACGCCCGGTGCACTTAGTGGAGGAACGGTGATGATGCTTCGATTGACCTTCTCGATCGCTCTCTCGGCTCTGTTCGTCGTGGCGTGTGGCGACGACAGCCGCTCGGGCACCGACAGCGGCCTCGTCGTGGGCATCGACGGGGGCGGTCGCGACTCGGGCCCGGGCGTCGACAGCGGTCCAGGGATGGACGGCGGAGGCACCGACGGGATGGTCACGCCCGGCACGTGCGGCGGAGCGATGTGCGACCTCGTGACCGGCGGGGGCTGCATGACGGGGCAGGCGTGCCAGCTCCTCGCGGCCGCCGCGGGCGAGATGCCCGAGGGCATGTGCGTCCCGTCGGGGACGCTCGGCGACGGCGCCGCGTGCACGATGGCGACCGACTGCCAGGAAGGCTTCGCGTGCGTCGTGCCTGCGGGCTCGGGCGCCGGCACGTGCCAACACTACTGTTGCCCCATGGCGCCCGGCGCGAACGCCGCGTGTCCGACGGGTCAGAGCTGCATGACGACGTTCCAGGACACGGACGTCGGCTACTGCAGCTTCCCCGACGACTGCGATCCGATCGCGCAGACCGGATGCGACGCCGGGGAGGGCTGTTACCTCGCCATGGGCGGCACGTTCGCGTGCGCGGTTCCGGCTGGGGACGCCGGTGGCACGGGGCATCCGTGCGCCTTCATCAACGACTGCATGCCGGGGTACGCTTGCATCGACGACATGTGCGCCGAGCTGTGCACGCGTCCCGACGGGACCGAGTGCGACGCTCCGGCGGTTTGCAACGGCGTGACCGGATTCACCACGGTCGGCGTCTGCATCGCGCCCGCCACGTGAGTCGAGAGGTCGTTCTTTCGTGAAGCCACAGCAAGCAACGAACGGGGGGAAGCGTCGGACGACGCTGCTCCTCGCTCGCGGTGCTGCTGCGCTGGTGGGCGCGCTCGCGCTCTTCACGGCGTGCGGTGGCGATGACACGTCCAGCGGGCTCGACGGAGGCGGAGGTCACGACGCGTCGGTCGTCGACGCCGGGCCCGATCCGGACGGCGCGCTCGGGCGTGACGCCGCGGCCGCGGACGGCGGCACGCGCGACGCCGGAGCGCCACGATGCCCACCGTCGCCGGTGTGCGAGCCGCGCGATGGCAGCGGGTGCTCCGGGGAAGACACGTGCGTGCTCGCGACGGCCGACCCGAGCTGCGAGACATCGACCGGCGACGGCGACGTTGGAGCGTCGTGCACAGCGACCAGCGACTGCGCGAGCGGGCTGGCGTGCTTCCTTCGCCAAGGCGAGGGCGTCTGCGGGCGCATCTGCTGCGGCGACGGGACGACGTGTGAAGGTGGCGAACGGTGCGGGGGCCGCGGCACTCTCGTCGACGGCACCGAGACATCGTTCTCGTGGTGCGTGACTCCGCGCCCTTGCAACGTGTTCGAGCCGGCGTCGACGTGTGAGGCGACCGAGGGTTGCTACATCGTGTCGCCCGAGGGCGACACCGACTGTCGCGCCGCGGGCGATGGCGAAGCCGGCGCGGCCTGCGCGTCGCAGAGCGACTGCGCACCTGGCTTCTTCTGTGGAGGGCTGACGGCATCCGCGTGCGTGCGCATCTGTGAGCTCGGCTCGGGGACCGGACCGCGCTCGTGTCCCGCCGGCGAGGGCACGTGTCGGGCATACCCGCACACCCCCGCCGGAACCGGGCTCTGCACCGTCGAAGCCGCCGCCGGTCGCGGTTAGCGCTCGTTCCCATGCTACAAAGGCTCCGTGACGCACGCGGCGGCCTGTCAGAACCATCCGCACCGCGAGGCGATCGGCATCTGCGTTCGGTGCAGAAGCCGCGTCTGTAGCGAGTGCGTCACCAAGGTCGACGGGATCAACTACTGCGTCGCGTGCCTCGAGTGGCTCGCCGAGGCGCAAGGAGGACGGCCCAAGGAGCGAGCGAGACGCGCCGGCGCGCCCATTCTCGGCGCGCTCGCCGCGTTCGGATGGCTGATCCTCCTGACCCTCCTCGCGTGGGGTCTCGTCGAGGCCGCCATGCCGGGAAGCGGATGAGCTCGCTCCGCCCGCTCGGTCCGCTCGGGACGCTCGATCGCGCCTTTCAACTGGTGCGGCGCGGCGGCTCGCCCGTGATCGTTCCGTCGCTCGCCGGCGGCGCCGCCGTCGCCGCGGCCGTCCTCGGGGCGTATTACGTCGAGCGCGTCGAAGGCGTGCACTCGGCGCGGGCGCTGCTCGCGTTCGTGCTGGTTCTCGCGTTCTGGCTCCGGAGCGTCCTGCTGTCGGGTGCCGCGCGCGCCGCGGTGCGGGAGCTCTGGGAGGGCGTCGAAGTGCCTCCCGACGCCGGCCGTCCCATCGACGTCGTGCGGACCGCGTCCGTGGCCGCGATCGGGCTGTGGACGTGGACCTGGGTGCTCGTCGCAGCGAGCTTGCTCGGTTGGTTCGCGGTCCTCGCGTCGCTCCCGATCCTCGCGCTTCGCGGCGGCGTCGCTCCCTCGTGGATCGCGCGCGCCGCGTGCACCGACCAAGCCGGCTTGCGCGCGTTCTTCGCGGCCGCGAGCGACAGCTCCGGGCGGCGCGCGAACGGTGTCGTCCTCGAGCTCATGGTGCTCGTCGGCGTGATCGCGCTCGCGGTGAACCTCTTCGCGGCGGCTGCGATTGCGTTGCTCCTCGGGCGCACTCTCCTCGGAATCGACCTCGCGTTCGTCGATACCTTCCTCTCCGTGCGGAACACATTCGTGTTGTTCTCGGTCGGCGCATCGACGCTCGTGGTGTTCGAGCCGCTTCGCGTCGCGATCTCCGTGACGTACTTCGTCGATGCGCGCGTTCGCAACGAGGGCCTCGACCTCGTGCGCGCCGTCGACGGGGCCATCGCCGCGGCGGCTCGGCGCGGTGGCGCGAGCGCGAGCTCCACCGTGGCCGCCGGGAGCGTCGCGGCGATCGCGCTGCTCGCGGGCGCGCTCGCCTTCTCGGTCGCCGCCGGTGTCGCGAGAGCGCAGCCCCCCGACGCGCCCGCGCCGGCGGAGCTCGTCCCGCTCCCTCCGGGAACGGGCCCCGACGGCGTGGCCCCGCCGCCCGATCCGGCGTCGTGGGACCCGACGGGGACCGGCATGCCGCCGAAGCAACCGACGAGCTTCGACGCGCTCGCGGGCGGCGAGCCGGCGGGGCCGGACTTCGAAGCCACGCCGACCGGGGACGACGACGCGGTCCGCGAGCGCGCGAGCGAGATCCTCGAGCGGCCCGAGTTTCGCGAGTTCGCCGACGACCGCGCGCGGGGTCTTCGCGAGGCGATGAGCCGTTTCATCGAGTGGGTCCTCGATCGTCTCCTTCACCAACGCGACCCGCCGGACACGAGCATGGGCCGAGGGCTCTCGATCCCGATGCCGCCCGCGAGCTTCTTCCTGATCGTGGGCGGTCTCCTCGTCGCGCTTCTCCTCGGCTATCTGATCGCGTCGCGCATGCGGGAACGTCGAGGGGCCCAGACCGTAGCCGGCGCAGACGCCGGGGAGCGCGACGATCCGCGCGAGCGCGCGCCCGAGGCACATCTCGACGACGCGGCGACGCTCGCCGCCGGCGGACGGTTCCGCGACGCATTGCGCTCGCTCTATCTCGCGACGCTCGTCGCGCTCGATCGACGGCGCATGATCTCGTTCGACCCCGCGCTAACGAACTGGCAGTACATTCGCCAGATGCCGCGTGGCGCGGTGCGCAGCGACTTCGCTTCGTTCACGCGCCTGTTCGACTACAAGTGGTACGGCGAAGAGGAGACGACCGAGCGCGACTACCTCGCGTGTCGGGCGCTGGCCGATCGCCTCTGCAACGCCGAGCGCGAACGGGAGGCGGCGTGAGCCGGCTCTCGAAGATCTTCGGGGCGATGGCGCTCGTCCTCGGGCTCGGCGCGTCGGGCCTCGTATGCCAGCGCGTGGCCGAGCGTGGGCGCTTCGCCGTGCCGTACTCCACGTACGGGTCGGGCCCGAACGGAACGCGCGCTCTCTTTCTTCTCGCACAGAGCGAGCACCTCGGCGCGACGCGCTGGGCGAGCGATTTCAGCGGGATGCCCGAGGGAGGGATGATCGTCGCGCTCGGAGGCTGCGATTCGCTCATGCGAAGGCCGCTCTCTCGGTTCGAGGGCGAGGAGCTCGAGCACTGGATCGACCGTGGCGGCGTCTTGCTCGTCGCCGGTGCGAACGGGTACCTGCCCGAGGATTCGAAGGTCCACCTCGAAGCTGCCGAGGGTTGCGAGCCGGGCGACGAGCTGCTCGGCGCGCTCGCGGGCGGCGACGAGCAGGACGACCATGACGGGGACGACCCGAACGGTGAGCCGGCCGACGAGGAGACCGACGAGAGCCCACCCGACTTCGGATCCACCGCGCGAGCCATCGCGGACCTCGACGACGTCGCGCCTCCCGTGTGGGCGATCCCGGTCGGCGGTCCGCTCTCGGGCCTCGGCGCGGTGCCGCTCCGGCGCCCAGGTCCGATCACCGTCGATGCCGGGACGGATCACACCGAGCTCCTCTCGCTTCCGAACGGTTCGGCCGGTGTGGCGGTCCGTCAGGGTAGGGGGCTCGTGATCGTGCTCGCTGCCGCGAGCCTCTTTCAGAATCGCGACGTCGCCTCGTCGGACGGCGCGGTGCTCTTTTCTCGTCTCGCGCACGCGTACGCACCGCACGGGCCGATCGTCTTCGACGAGTTCCACCTCGGTGTCGGCGAACGTCGCTCGCTCGGCCAGTACGTGCGGTCGATCGGAGCTGGTCCGATCGCGATCCAGATCCTCATCGTCGTCCTCTTCGCGCTCTTCAGGCTCGGTGCGCGATTCGGCGGAGTGAAGCGCGCGCCGCCCGAGGAGCCGGCCGGCACAGCGTCCTACGTGGGCGCGGTCGGCGCTCTCTACCAGAAATCGCGTGACTCGGGCGGGGCAGCGCAGCTCCTCGTCCGCAATGCGCTCTCGCGCATCGCCGCGTACCATCACCTCGGCGCGACGAGCCCGGACGTGATGGCTCGGGTCCTCGACGACCGAAAGCGCGCCGATGCCGCGACCGCGGTGCGCGCCCTTTTCGCCGTTCCTGCCACGAAGATGAAGCCTCGCGAGCTCGTGGAGCGGGCGAGAGAGATCGACGCGCTCACCGCGCGCGCCATGCGAGAGCCTTAGAGAGCCCTGGAGGGGAGAGACGATGAGCGAACAGGAAGCCGAGCGCCGCGCTGCGCTGCCCGATCCGGGCGTGGTGTCTTCGACGGAGCCGAAGATCGCCGAGGAGGTGCGCGAGCTGCGCGCGCTCCGAGACGCCGTCATCCGCGAGGCGCGCAAGGTGATCGTCGGACAGGACGAGGCGCTCGACGGGCTGCTCGTCGCGCTGCTCGCGCAGGGGCACGCGCTCCTCGAGGGCGTGCCCGGCACCGCGAAGACCCTCATGGTCCGTGCCGTCGCCGGAGCGCTCGGCCTCGAGTTCGGCCGGATCCAGTTCACCCCCGATCTCATGCCGAGCGACGTCGTCGGGACGAACGTGTTCGACCTGAAGACGGGCACGTTCCGGCTGACGCACGGGCCGATCTTCACCGAGCTGCTGTTGGCCGACGAGATCAATCGCGCCCCGGCGAAGACGCAGAGCGCTCTCCTCGAGGCGATGCAGGAGCGGCAGGTGTCGATCGACGGGGCGCGGCACGCGCTCAGCGACGACTTCACGGTCTTCGCGACGCAGAACCCCGTCGAGCAGGAGGGCACGTACCCGCTCCCCGAGGCGCAGCTCGACAGATTCCTGCTCAAGATCAAGGTCGGTTACCCGACGGACGCCGAGGAGGACGAGATCCTGTCGCGCAGCGCCGCCGGCGTCGGCTCCGTCGACGTGCGCGTCGCCGGCGTCTCCGCGATCGCATCGCGCGAGATGGTGCGGAGGGCACGCGCGACCGGCGCCACCGTCCGCGTCGAAGACGAGGTGAGACGCTACATCCGCGAGCTCGTGCGCGCGACACGTCAGTCGCCCATGATCCTGCTCGGCGCGGGCCCGCGTGCCGGGATCCACTTGATGGTCGCGGCCCGGTGGGGCGCGGCGCTCGAAGGGCGTGTCTTCGTCACGCCCGACGACGTCGTCAGAGCGCTCCATCCGGTGATCTGCCATAGGCTCATCCTCGCGCCCGAGGTGGAGCTCGACGGAATGAGCGCGGAGCAGGTCATCGATCGCGTCGCCACGACCGTCGAGGTCCCTCGTTGACGTCTGCGGGCGATCCGAAGTCGAAGTGGGTCCCGGGCTCGCGGCTCGCGGGCTTTGCAGCCGCCGGCCTGCCGCTCGCGCTCTTCGACGGCGGGAGCGGTCTTGGTATGTTGTCGACGCTCGCCTACGACGCGGCGCTCCTGCTCGGCGCCGCGGTCGAAGGGCGCTTGCTCGCGAGACGCGCCCCGCTCGTCGAACGACGCATCGAGGGCAGGCTCGTCCTCGGCATCGAGAACGCGATCCGCGTCCGCTTGCACAATCCCCACGATCGCACCGTGCGCGTGGTCGTCCGGGACGATCTTCCGCCGGGCTGGCGAGCGGACCCCGAGGAGCTCGCCGTCGTCTTGCCTCCCTACGCTCGGAGGGAGCTCGAGTACCGTGTCGTTCCGCCGCGACGGGGGCGCTACGAGCTCGGCGACCTTCACGTGAAGGTCGAAGGCGCCGCCCGTCTCGGAGCGGCGATCGTGCGCATCGACGCGTCGACCGAAGCCAAGGTCTATCCGAACGTCCTCGGGCCGCGCCGCTACGAGATGGCCGCGCGGCTCGGAGACCTGCGCCACGTCGGCTTCCGCAACGTCCGGCGGATCGGAGGAGGTGGCGAGTTCGAGCAGCTCCGCGAGTACGTCGAGGGTGATCCGTTTCGCGATCTCGACTGGAAGTCCACGGCCAAGCGGCACCGGCCGGTGACACGCGTCTACCAGCAAGAGCGGAGCCAGCAGGTCCTCATCGCGATCGACGCCGGCCGCATGATGGCGACGCGGCTCGGCGAGATCACGAAGCTCGACCACGCGATCAACGCCGCGCTCTTGCTAGCGTACGTGGCGCTGCGACAAGGGGACCGCGTCGGGCTCATCGTGTTCTCGGACGTCGTGCGGACGTTCGTCCCTCCCGCGCGCGGTCCCGCGCACTATCGGCGCTTGCTCGAAGCTCTCTACGGCGTCGAGGCCGAGGTGACCTACGTCGACTTCCGGAGGCTCGTCGAGTTCATCCAGCTCCGCGTACCGCGCCGCGCGCTTCTCGTGATGTTCAGCGATCTGCTCGACGAGACGCACGCGAAGCCGCTCGTCGAGCACGCCGCGCTGCTGCGCCGCCGGCACCTGCCGGTGTGCGTCACGATGGAGGATCGTTCGGCCCTCGATCTCGCGTCGAAGGAGGTCGTCGACGCCGAAGGAGCGTATCGGCGGGCGGCGGCAGCGGACCTCCTCGCGGAGCGGGAGAGCGTCAAAGCCCGCCTCGCGAAGAGCGCGGTGGGCCTCGTCGAGGCACCGCCCGGGGAGCTCGCCGTCGCGACCGTCAATCGCTATCTCGAGATCAAGGCGAAGCAGCGCCTGTAGTAACATCGTCCACCGATGGCGGATCCCGGCCCGCGTCACCTCGACGTCTATCGGCAAGAGCTTCGCGCGCTCGGCCGCGACGCGTTCATGCGCCGGTACCCGAACCCCGTGCTCGTCTCGCAGAAGTCGAACCCTGGTGACCCGGACGTCGGCTTCTTCACCGATCAGATCGACGGCGAGGAGCTACAGCGCCTCGTCCAGGCGGCCAAGACGATGGAAGGTCCTCCGCCCGGGTCGCCCAACGACGAGGGACGGGTCTACTTCGTGGCCAAGCGGCCGGGCGGCCCCTTCCAGGAGCGCATCGGCGTCGGGCGCACGCGCAACACCGACGTGTGGCTCCCGTACCCGAGCATCTCGAAGTACCACGCGTATTTCACCCGTGAGGCCGACGACCGCTACTACCTCACCGACGTGGGATCGTCGAACGGCACGTCGATCGCAGGCAAGGCGCTCGTGGCAAAGACGCCGACGCTGCTCGAAGACGGCGCCGAGCTCGCATTCGGCCCGCACGCGTTTCGCTTTCTCGGCCCCGACGGTTTCTGCGACTTGCTCACGGACTTCTGAGTCACGCGTCGTCGTCGCTCTTCTTCGTCTGCTTGGCCCGCTCCTCGTCGCGCTTGCGCTCGGCGTGCGCCGCGAAGCCTTCCTGCTCGTCCTCTTCGTCCTCCGCGTCCTCTTCGTCGTCGGGCTCGTACTCGTCGAGCGACACGAGAAACCGGCTCATCAGCCCGTCGACCACGAGCTCGTGCTGGATGTCGGTGAGACCGCCCTCGGACCAGTCGCTCTGGTTCCTCTCCCAGCCCGTCCGATACTCGTCGATGAGCTCGCCGTAGCGCTTCACCTTCGCCCAGATCCGTTCGTGGTTCTTGACGTAGATCGCGACGAGCGACGCGATCGACGCGCCCGTCAGGATGATGCCTATCGGGCCGCCCACGACGGCGCGAAGAAGCAGAGCGAGAGCCGTGGCGCCCGCCGCGCCGGTGAGGATCTTCTTGCCCGCGCCGGGACCCGTGGCTCGCGACCACGCGACGGACCAGGCTTCCTTGGACGCGAGCAAGAGCGCGAGAAAGTTCACCTTGCTCCGCGCGCCGTTCTCCCAGTAGGTCCGGATCGCCGCACGGAGAAAACCTTCGTACGATTCGTACTGCTCACCGCCCTTGGGGTGTCTTGCCATCGCCCGAACCATAGCAGCCCCGGGTCCGAAGGCCCCCCCTGTCCGACCGCGCCGCGTCGCTCGAGCACACGCTGGCGATCTCGGGCTGGCCCCAACGGAGGGGGGCACGACGGGGTCCGACCCCGTATGCTTCGGGAGATGGTGCGCCCCGACCGAGCCGGCATCGCGCTGGCCGCACTCGCCGCCCTCCTGAGCGTGTCGTGTGGCAGCCGCTCGCCGATACCGAGCCGGCCGACGGATCATGCGGCCGCGGCCGCCGACGCCGGCGTTGCGGCGGTCGGCGGCGGTGGGGCGGTGTCCGTCGTCGCGCCACCCGATCCCGCGGAGCTCGCCGATCCGCTTCCGCGTCACGAGGGCCCGCCGCCGCGCATCGGGTCCATCGACGACGCCGCGGCCGCGCTCGCGCACGGTTGGTACGAAGAGGCCGAGCACTTCCTGACGACGCCGCCGAACGGCTCGAGCGGGAGGGCGGGGCTTC
The DNA here is from genome assembly GCA_963740495.1 of uncultured delta proteobacterium. GTDB lineage: Bacteria > Myxococcota_A > Polyangia > Polyangiales > CAVUEK01 > CAVUEK01. The sequence continues at coordinate 79,120 of CAVUEK010000020.1, read as the reverse complement.
TGCTCGCGCGCGTGATGTTCGAGACGGGTCGCTACGACGCGGCCGGGCAGGCTGCCGAACGGGCCGCCGCCGACGCGACGGTGCGAACGGCGGCGACGACGCTGCGCGGCGAGGTCGCGATGCATCGGGGGCGGCTCGCCGAGGCGCAGCGGCTGCTCGAGGAGGCGGCCCGCGACCCGCACGGGCTCCGCGCAGAGGTGATGCTCGGCCGGCTGCTCGTCCGGCGAGGCCGTGCCGTCGAGGCCGAGCCGCACTTCATGCGTCTCATCCAGGCCTACAACGACGAGAGCATCGACTCGCACGACGCGGAGGGGCTCGCCTACGTGGCGATGTCGGCGTGGGGTCTGGGGAGCGTCCAGGACGCGAACGACGCGTTCCAGGAGTCGACGCGAGCGGACGATCAGCGCGTCGAGACCCAGCTCGAGTGGGCCCAGATGTTTCTCGAGAAGTACGACGCGGGCAAAGCCGAAGAGAGCGTGCGCGCTGCGTTTGCGGTCAATCCTTCGTCGGCGGAAGGTCACGCGATCATGGCGCGGATCGTGATCGAGCAGTCGTTCGATTTCGCGGCGGCGACCCGTTACGCGGAACGCGCGCTCGAGATCGACCCGAGCCTCGTCGCCGCGCACGTGGCCCTCGCAGGGATGGACCTCCGCGACCTCGACATCGCCGCGGCCGACCATCACCTCGACGACGCGGCGGCGATCGACCCGACCGATCTCGACGAGCTGAGCGTTCGCGCCGCCGTTCGGTTCCTCGCCGACGACGCGGCCGGCTTTCGTAGGGCGAAGCAGAACGTCCTCGCGCAGAACCCGCGGTTCAGCCGGATGTACACGATCATCGCGGACTACGCCGACTGGGAGCACCGTTATCCCGAGATCGTCTCGATGGCGCGTGAGGCGGTGACGCTCGACCCGACGGACGCGTTCGCGCACGCGACGCTCGGCCTGAACCTCCTTCGAATGGGTGAAGAGCAGGAAGGCCTCGCCGCGCTCCGGGAGGCCTGGCGGCGCGACCACTTCAACGTGCACGTCTACAACACGCTGAACCTCTACGACGACGTGATCCCAGAGTACGACGTCATCGACTCACCGCCGTTCATCTTCCGATTCCAGCGCGCGGAGCGCCCGATCCTCGAGCCGCTCGTGCCGCCGATGATGAGGCGCGCGTACGAGGACATGCGCCGCCGGTACGGCTTCACGCCGGAGGGGCCCATCCGCGTCGAGATGTACGCGAACGCCCAACACTTCGCGGTGCGAACGACGGGGCTGCCGAACCTCGGTGTGCAGGGCGTGTGCTTCGGCAAGGTGGTCACCGCCATCTCGCCCGCGGGCGGACCGTTCAACTGGGGGCAGATCACGTGGCACGAGCTCTCGCACGTGTTCCACATCCAGATGAGCCACGGCCACGTGCCTCGTTGGTTCACGGAGGGGCTCGCCGAGTACGAGACGATCATCGCGCGGCCCGAGTGGAAGCGGGAGGACGACTACCGTCTGATGCAGGCGCTCGATCACGGCACCTTGCCGTCGCTCCGCGACATGAACCACGCGTTCACCCACGCGCGCAGCCCCGACGACATGATGACGGCGTACTACGCGAGCTCGATGATCGTGAAGTACGTCGTCGACCGATTCGGCTTCGACCCCATCCCGCGGATGCTTCGCGCGTGGGGTACGGGTCAGCGAAGTCCCGAAGTCGTACAGAGCGTGCTCGGCATCTCGATCGACGATCTCGATCGGGACTTCCGCGAGCACACGCGGCAGCGCCTCTCGGGCCGGGCAGCCGAGGTGTCCGTGGACTTCGCGGATTACCTCGACATCGATCAACGTAGAGCGGCGGCCGAGCACGCTCCGGACGACGCGGCTGCTCAAGCGGGCTTCGCCGCGGCGGCGCTCGTTCGCGGGGACGCGGAGGGCGCGGCCGGTGCGGCGCGCCGCGCGATCGCGATCGAGAGCGCGAACGTCGTCGCGCGGTTCGTCCTAGCGCGCATCGCCATGGCGAGCCACGACGGCGCGCAGGCCGATCAGCACCTTCGCGCGATCCTCGCCGCGGGCAAGGACGGCTACGACTTGCGCGTGCTGCTCGCGCGAGCCGCCGACATGCGGGGCGACGCCGTCGCGCTCCGCCGGGAGCTCGAGGCGGCCGTGCGGCTCGACCCCGATCGGCCGGAGGCGTGGCAGGGGCTCATGGCCGTCTCCGAGGGCGATGCGGCGCTGCGCGCGCGCGCCGTCGAGCACCTCGCGGCGATCGACCAGCACGACCGCGAGGCCTGGGGCGCGTGGCTCGAGATCCTCGAGAGCCAGGAGCGCTGGCCCGAGCTCGTCGCGGCCGGCGAGAGCGCCCAGTTCGTCGATCCGCACTCGTCGGAAGTGCACCGACGTCTGGGCCAAGCGCTGATGCACACGGGCCGGCCGCGCGACGCGCTCGCCGCGTTCGACCTCGCGCTCGCCGCAGAGCCCGAGAGCCCGGGTCCCGTGCACCTCGCTCGCGCGGCCGCGCTCGCCGCGCTCGGCCGTCACCGCGAAGCCCGGGAGGCCGCCGCGGAGGCCGCGCGCGTCGACCCGACGCTCGCGGACGAAGCCCGCCGGATCCGGTAGGCGCCGCAGCGATCCAGCCGGCCCTCAGAGCTCGACCGCCCCGGTCGCGATGTCGAGCGTCGGCACGCGCTCGACGAGGGCGTCGAGCCCGAGCGCGTGCAGGGTCTCGTGGCGGACGGCGCGAAAGCGCAGCGTCGCTACGGCTCGCACCGCGCCGGGCGGGGCCTCCACGTGTGTCCGCCGCGTCTCGTCCGGGCCGAGCGAGCGCGTCTCGACGCGATCAGCGTCGGTGATCGACGCCACCTCGACGTCCTCGCGCGTCATCCGGCTCCCGAGCTCGACCGCGCGCGGAGCTTCGCCCGCCGGCGTGCCGGTCGCATCGAAGAACGCGACGTCGACGTAGAGGTCACGCAAGAACGCCGCCCCGGTGGGCACGGCGTGGCCGGCGCCGACGTTCGTGAGGACGACCTCGACGGCCCGCCCTTCGTCCGAGCGCTCGACCGCGAGCTCGACCGCGCTCGCGAGGAGCGCCACCACTCGGGCTCGACCGTCCGCGTCCTCTCCGTTCCAATCCGGGTCGACTCCCCCGAGCCCATGGCTCCGCCTGTATCGCGAGACGCCCGTCTCTCGCGCGGCCTCGCCGTCCTCGACGAACGGCATGTGGCAGGTAGCGCACCCGGTCCCGACGGCTCCGAAGCTGCTCGCTCGGTGCTCTCCGAGCGTCGGCTCGTCGAAGAGCTCGGGACCGCGCACCTCGTGGCAGGTGCCGCAGAGCGAGGACGACGCGAGGAAGCCTCCGGCGCGGGTGGCGTGCGCTGGCGTCGCGACCGGATCGTCGAACGGACCGGCGATCGGCGACGCGAGCTCGACACGAAGCAGTCCGTCGCGCTCCGCCGTGTTCCCGACGGCGGCGTGGCACGTCACGCAGCCGATGCCCGCGTCGCCGCCGTGCCCCGGTTCGTGGCAGGCGACGCAACGGTCGCGTGCGGCGCTTCCCCACGCCCGCTCCACCGCGGGCAGCATCGCCGTGAACACCGGTGAAGCCCCGCTCGTCGCGTGGGGCGAGCGCGACCACGCGTCGTGTTGGGTCTCGTGGCACGTTCCGCACGACATCGCGTTCGTGCCGCCGGCCGGCGTCCCCGTCTCCGACGCGCACGCCGCCAAGAGGATCGCCAGAGCTCCCGCGGTCCGGGTCACAGGTCGAAGTGGAATTCGGCGCCCAGGCTCGCCTGCGCGACGCCGAACGTGGAGTACTCCTCGTCGACCATCCCGGTCCAGCCGCCCGCCGCGCGATCGTGGCCGAGGTAGGCGATCGCCTGGACGTCGAGGAAGAGCGAGACGTCGCGAAACGGTGACCACTCGAGCCCGGCGCCGCCGTGGATGCCGAAGAGCACGTCGTCTGCGCGCGGCCCGTCTTCTTGCTCGGGCTCGACGAGGCTGAACACCGCGCAGAACCCGAAGAGCGGGCGCACGCGGACGTTCGGCCCGAGCGCGAACGGCACGTACACGTTGAACCCGATCGGGTGGTCGTGGCGCAGGCCACCCGGGCTCTCGACGATCAGGTGCTCCGTGAAGAGGTCGATGCCGAGCCGCTCGAACGGCTCCCACCGGATCCGCGCGCCGACGCCGGCGCCTGCATAGGCTCCGACCCATCCGGTCCCATACGCCCCGATCGCGAGGTTTCGGTCGAACGTTCCGGGACGCGTGTCTTGGGCGACAGCCGACGACGCCGAGGCGGCGACCAGCAAGAGCGAAGCGAGCGGTGCGAAGCGACCCATGGTTCCCTCCGGAGCCGGAGAACCGGCCCTCGTCGGTGTGTGGGCGGCCTGGGGGCCGTTTCTGATCGCCGGCCCGTTTTTCTCAGCGGACCCGGTCGTTCACGAGCGCCCGGAGGGTCGCGACGTCGAAGGGCTTCGTCAGCCGGTCGTTCGGGATGCGGTCGAGGAACTCGCGCGCGCCGGGCGTGAACGCGCCCCCCGTCACGAAGATGACCTCCTCGGCGAGCTCGTGGTCGAGCTCGGCGAGCTCGGCGTGGAACTCGATCCCGCTCATCTCGGGCATCATCAGGTCGCACAGGATGACGTCGAAGCTCTCGCCCGAGCGAAGGCGCTCGAGCGCCTCGACCGCCCGCGTCGTCGTGATCACATCGTGCTCCGCGCGTAACGAGCGGGTCACGACCGACGCGATCATCGGTTCGTCGTCGATCACGAGCACGCGCCCCCGTCGCGTCGAGACGGGTACCTCGCTCGTCGCGACGGGGATGCTTACCGGGCGCTCTGCGGCGGGGAGGAGCACGCGGAAGGTCGTTCCCGCGCCGACGGTGCTCTCCACTTCGATCGCGCCCCCGAGCGACGCGACGATGCGATGCGAGATCGCGAGGCCGAGGCCGGTCCCGGTGCCCGGGGCCTTCGTCGTGAAGAACGGCGTGAAGATCTGTCGCAGGATGTCGCGCGGGATGCCGGGCCCCGTGTCCGCTATCTCCACGAGGACGTGTCCGTCCGGCGCGACCCGAGTCCGGATCGTGATCGTGTTCTCGGTGACGTGGCCTTCGGGGATCGCTTGCGCGGCGTTCACGATCAGGTTCAGGAACACCTGCCCGAGGCGCGAGTCCGTGCCGAGGACGGGCGGCGGGCTCGCGTAGTCGGTGACGACCTGCGCGCGATGCCGCACCTCGGGGCGGGCCATCCGCAGCGTCGACTCGAGGACGCGCTCGACGTCGACGGCCGTGGCCTTGCCCTCGTCGTGGCGCGCGAACATCCGGAGGTCTCGGGCGATGACTCGAACCCGCTGTGCGGCCGCCGAGGCCTCGGCGATCATGATCCGCGCGTCGTCGAGCTTGTGCCCGTCGCCCACGACCTCGAGCTGCCGGAGCGCGCGCTCCGCGAGATCGAGGTTCGCGAGGACGGCCGCGAGAGGGTTGTTGATCTCGTGGCCGACACCGGCGGCGAGGAGCCCGATGGACGCCATCCGATCGGCCACCACCGCCTGGTCGCGCGCGGCGCGCTCCTTGGTGACGTCGCGGAACACGGCCACAGCGCCCTCGATCGCGCCATCGAGCGCGAGCACAGGCCGTGCGCTCACGTTGAGCCAGGTCTCGGTCGGCGGTCGGCCCGCGCGCATCACGACGTCCTCCGAATCGACGTCGATCCCGCGAAGAGCGCGCGCGAGCGGGAGCTCATCCGACTCGCACGGTGTGCTGCCGTCCCCGAGAAAGAAGACCTTCGTCCGATCGTGCGCGACGTCCTCGAGAGCCTCCTCGCGCAAGCGGACGACCTCGGCCGCAGCGCGGTTCCACGTCACGATGCGTCCCCGCGCATCCATGACGATGACGCCGTCGGGGACGCTGTCCACGAGGTGATCGAGGAGCCGGCGCTTGCCGTCGACGCGCCTCATCTCGCGCTCGATCGCGGGCAGGAGGCGCGCGAAGTTGTCCTTCGGCACGAAGTCCGCGATGCCCGCTCGGAGAGCGTTCGTCGCGTCACGCTCTTCGAGCGAGCCCGACACGATGATGAACGGGATGTCGCGCCCCATCCCGCGCATCACGCGGTATGCCGCCAGGCCATCGAAGCTCGGCATCGACCAGTCCGCGAGCACGACGTCCCACTCGTCGCTGCCGAGCGCGCCTTCGAGGCCCTCGCGCGTGAACACGCGCACGCTCTCGACCTCGTACCCGCTCTTCGCGAGCTCGCGCAGCAGGATCTCCGCCTCGTCCTCGGAGTCCTCGAGCAGCAGCACGCGGAGCCGCCGATCCACCTCGGTTCGGCTCGACCGATCCACCATCTCGCATCGTACATTGTCGCATGCCGGAATTGTGTCTCGAGGCGCGCGACGAGATCTACCTCGCGAGGAGGGCGTCGATGCGGCGGAGCTGGCTCGAGCCCGGGTAGCGGTCGCGAAAGCGCGTCGCGCGGGCCTCGGCGTCGGGGCGGCGGCCCAGCCGAAGGAGCGCGTCGATGGCGATGACCTCGCGCTCCTGCGCGAGCGCGCCGTTCGGGTAGCGCCGTCGGAGGCTCTCGGTGGACTCGAAGGCCCGCCCCGGCGCGGTGTCCAGCACGTCCTGGGCTTGCTCGAGAGCGCGAAGCTCCTCGTCCGGGCTCTGGGCTGGGATCGCCGGCGCCGGGTGGGCGACGCGCCGAGCCTTCTCCTCCTCGGGCGCGACATCGGGGGCCGGCCCTAGGTCCTCGGTGGACGGCTCGCGGGACGGCTCGCGGGGCGTCTCGCGCTCGGTCGCCGCGGGGGCGCTCGGTCCGTTCGATCCCGCGGTCTCGCTCGGAGCCTCTGCTGGCGGCGGCTCGCGGAACGCCCCGTAGATGGAGACCCCACCGACGATCAGCGCGAGGGAGACCGCGGCGCCCGAGATCGCCTTCACGACCGCGGCGCTCGTGCCGGCCGCCGCGTGCGCGCCCCCGCCGCCCCCGCCGCCCCCGCCACCGCTCCCGCCCAGAAACGGCGCGAGCTTCGCCGCGAGCGAAGCGATGCGGTCGTCGCTCGGCAGATCCTCCCGCGCTTCGTTCAGCGCGAGCGCGAGCAGCTCCGGGGCGCCACCGTCCGGATCGGTCAACCGCGGCGGATCGTCGGTCGTCACGCCTCGCTCCTCTCGGTCGCGAAGTGCGCCGCGACCGCCTCTCTCGCGGCGTAGAGCCGCGAGTACGCCGTCTGCAGGGGGCAGCCGACCGCGCCTGCCACCTCGTTCATCGAGAGCTCCTCGATCTCGTAGAGCACGAACACCGCGCGCTTGTCCGCGTCGAGCGCGTCGAGCGCCGCGTCGAGCAGAGCGCGCGCCTGCCGACGCTCCAGGTCCCTGGTCTGCGGCGCCGAGTGGCGCTCCTCGGGCACGTCCGCCGTCGGCTCTTCGCGCCGCACGTGCGCGCGCCGCCGATGGTCGGACGCGGTGCGCACGCAGATCGAGTAGATCCACGTCCGGATCGTCGATCGGCCCTCGAACGTCGGGAGCTTCCGGTGGACGACGACGAAGACCTCTTGGCAGAGGTCCTCGACCTCCCGCTCCGGCACGCCGAGCTTGCGGAGAGCCCGCCACACGAACGGCGCGTTCTCGCGGAAGATCGCGTCGAAGGCGGGAGCCGCCTCGGCGGCGGGCGCCGGCGTCGCTTGCACGCTCATGAGTGGAGGCTCGGGCCGGATCTTATCAATCGAAGAGCAGCCCGACGCCGAGATCGACCGACCCGGCGACGGGGAGGGCGACCAGAGCTCCGCGGGGGCGCCAAAGACCGTGTGTTGATAGCTGTCGTACCGCAGCGCGACCGCGAACGTCGCGCGGAGCGACACGATCAGCGGGCCCGCGATCCGGACGCCGAGCCGACCCCGCGCGAAGAGCGCGCCGGTCACGCGCTCCTCGGCCTCGTCGAGCGCGTCGCCGTCGACGCGAACGAAGCCGACCTGACCACCGCCGCACGCGCGCACGAGCACGCGGCCGTGGTCGAAGAGCGCGGGACAGAGCGCCACGCCGACGTAGCCGAACGTCCAGAATCGCCTCGCGCCCGTCGGTCGCTGTCTGGGGCGAGTACGGGTAGAGCTCGCCCTCGAGCTCGATGCCGATGAACCCCGGCGGGTCGATGACGACGGCGCCGATCCCTCCGACGGCGGCGTTCGGCGAGAGCGCGAACGCCGCGCCGAGCCCGAGGTCCGCTTCGAGCGTGATCCTCGGGCGCGTGTCCTCGACCGGCACCGGAACCTCGACGCGCTCGGTCCGGATGACCACCCGGTCGGTCGCTTCGTCTTCGGTCGCGTCGCTGTCGCTCGCGTCGGCGCCTCCTCCGTCGGTCGCGTCCCGCACCTCCGCGTCGGGATCGATCGTGACGGCGATGACGAGCGCGAGGGGGCGCGTGAGCTCGTCGCAGCCGCTCTCGGTCGTGAGCGAGCGCTCGCCGAGGACGTGACCGTCCGCTTCGGCGACGACGAGCGTCGCGTCGAAACCGCCACCGTCGCGCGGGGCGATGCGGCCCTCGACGGTGAGCTCGGCATCGGTCGGAGAGACGAACACCGACCGTCCGAGGCGCGCCTCGACGGCCCGGGCGAGCTCGGGCGCCGTGGCACAGCTCTCCGCGCCGGGGAGGCGCACCCAGCTCAGGGACGAGGTGCGCTCGGCGGGAGCCCCCTCGGTGTCCTGTGCGGCCGCCGGGAGCGGCGCCGCTGCCGAGAGGCGAAGAGGGCCACGGTCAGCGCGCGCACGGCGGGCAGAATAGCCTCTGGCCGCAGGTGATGCAGGGCCACGGGCTCGGGAAGTTGAAAGTTGGCGATCGTCCCCTCACGCTCCACGGGATGCGGCGGCTGTCCATTCCGACCCGGATCTTCCTCGGGTTCGCCCTCCTGCTCGCCGCGTTCGGCGCGGTCTCGGTGACTTCGGTCGTCCAGCACGAGCGCACCGCCGCTCGGCTCCTGCTCTTGCACGAGGGTTACCTACCGCTCGCGCTCACGGTCGGCGAGGCCAAGGCGACGCAGGCCGTGTTCGGCACGCTGCTCGACCGCGTGATGAGCGAGCGCGACCCGACCGCGACGCGCAACTGGCTCAACGCCGCGCGGCAGGTGCGCCCCGCGACGCTCCGGCGCGCGCTCTACGGCGTCGAGCGCGCGGAGCAGCTCGCCGAGTCGGACCCCGACAAGGCCGCTCTCGCTGGCGTGCGCACGACCCTCGAGCAGGTGGGCGCCGCGTACCGCGAGGGCGACGCGCGCTACGACGAGCTCTTCGACGCGCTCGTGAGCCACGATGACGCGCGCGCGGAGCGTCTGCTCCGGAGCCTCCGCGCGGAAGAGCGCGACATCCAGCTCCGGCTCCGCGACGCCCGCTCGGTCCTGCAGGAGCGCATCGCGATCGTGAGCGCGGAGGCCGAAGAGCAGCAGCGTCGCGCGGCGGTGCTGCTCGGTGCGCTCACCGTGGTCGGTCTCCTGCTCGGTGCGGCCGTCATCTTCGCCGCGCACCGGCTCCTCTCGCCGTTGCCGCGGCTCATGGAGCGCGTCGCCGCGGTCGCGCGAGGCGATCTCGCGGCGAAGCTCGAGCCGCGCACGGACGACGAGCTCGGCCGGCTCGCCGCCGAGTTCGAGCGCATGGTCGAAGCGCTCGCGGCGCGCGACCAGCGCCTGCGCGAAGCGGCGGACGGCGCAGCTCCGTCTCCAAGCGATGCAGGAGAAGATCGTCACGGCGCTCAGCGCCGCGGTCGTCGTGGTCGGGCCGCGCGACGACGTCAAGAGCGCTGAACCCGGCGGCGGCAGCGCGTCCTAGGCCTCTCGCCCGACGACATCGGCAGGCACGCTCGCGAGCTCGGGCTCTTCGATCGCGTCGACGGCGTTGTCGGCCGCGATCGAGGAAGTGCGGAGCGGCGCCGGCCGCGCGGTGCTCGCGGCCGCGCCGGTCGCTCGGACCGGACGACCGCGCCGTCAACGCGCTCGTGACGCCGTTCGAAGCGACGGGAGACTCGCGTGAGCGCGGCTCGGTGCTCGTCGTCGCCGAGGACGTGACCGAGGAGCTCCGCACCAAGGCGCGTCTCATCCACACCGAGCGGCTCGCCGCGATCGGCCGGATGGCGGCGCACGTCACGCACGAGGTCCGAAACCCGCTCTCGAGCATCGGGCTCAACGTCGAGATGCTCGAGGAGGAGCTCTCGGGCGCCGGGCCCGAGCCGCAGGCGCTGCTCCGCTCCATTCAGCGCGAGATCGACCGATTGACCGCGATCACCGAGGAGTACCTGCGGCTCGCGCGGCTCCCGCAGCCGAGGCTCGAGCCGGAGGATGTCGGCGGCCATCGTCGGAGTCGGTCGCGAGCTTCGTCGCGCGCGAGATGAACGACTCGGCATGTCGTGCTCGAGACCGTCGTCGCGAAGAGCCTGCCGCTCGTCGCGCTCGACGAGCAGCAGTTCCGGCAGGCTCTGCTCAACCTGCTCCGCAACGCGCGCGAGGCGATGTCCGTCCGGCGGGCGCATCCGCCTCGAAGCCGAGCGCGGCGACGCGGGCGTTCGCGTGCGCGTCTCCGACGAGGGGCCGGGCATCTCCGAGCACGAGCGGGTGCGGATCTTCGACCTCTTCTACACGACGAAGGAGCGGGGCACCGGGCCTCGGTCTTCCGCTCACGCAGCAGATCGTGGTAGCGCACGGAGGCCGCATTCGCTGCGAGAGCGGCCCGGACGGGGGGACGACCTTCGAGCTCGTGCTCCCCGCGGCGAGAGAGTCGGGCGCGCCACCTGCGGATCTCCCGCCGGTCGGGCTCGGCGCGGGCACCACGGAGCCGACATGACCCTCACGCGCGCCGACGGACGAAGCGACGATGCCCTCCGGCCCGTCGCGATGCAGCTCGGCTTCCAACGAAACCCGGAGGGCTCGGTGCTCTACCGCGCCGGCGGGACGACGCGTGCTCGTCGCGGTCTCGGTCGAAGAGGGCGTGCGCGCCGTGGCTGCGCGGGCAAGGGCAGGGGCTGGGTCACCGCCGAGTACGCGATGCACCCGCGCGCGAACCCGGCGCGCCAGGACCGCGACGGGCGGCGCAGGACGCATCGACGGGCGCGCGCAGGAGATCCAGCGGCTCATCGGCCGCGCGCTCCGCGCCGCGGTCGTCCCCGAGAAGCTCGGCGAGCGCACGATCACGATCGACTGCGACGTGCTCGACGCGGACGGCGGCACGCGCACGGCGTCGATCACCGGCGGCTTCGTCGCGCTCGCGATCGCGCTCGACGGCGCTGCGCGCGCCGCGGGCTCGTCGGGCCCGGGCGTCCTCCGCGAGCCGCGTCGCCGCGATGAGCGTCGGCCTCGTCGGCGGCACGGCGCGCTGCTCGACCTCTGCTACCCCGAGGACAGCGACGCGCGGAGGTCGACCTCAACGTCGTCGCGACGCGCTCGGGCAACGATCGTCGAGGTGCAGGGCACCGCCGAGGGCGCGCCCGTCGCGCGCGCGGAGATCGACGCGATGATCGACCTCGCGCTCGCGGGCGATCGCCGCGCTCGGCGATCGCAGCAGGCGCGCGTCTCGCGGCCGCGGGCGTCGAGCTCGAGCGGCTCTTCGGCTGAGGCGACGACCGTCAAGCTGCTCTTCGCGACCGGCAACCGCGGCAAGCTCGAGGAGCTTCGCGCGACTCTTCGCCGGCGTCGAAGGCGCTCGAGCTCGTCGGCGCCGCCGACGTCGGCGGCATCCCGAGCGTGGACGAGGACGGCGACACGTTCGAGGCAGAACGCGCGGAAGAAGGCGCGCGAGGTGGCGCGCGCGCTCGTCGATGATGACGCTCGCCGACGACAGCGGCCTCGAGGTCGACGCGCTCGACGGCGCGCCCGGCGTCCGGTCGGCGCGCTACGCCGGCGAGCACGCGACGCGACGCAGAGAACAACGCGAAGCTCCTCGCGGCGCTCGAGGGCGTGCGCCGCGGCGCGACGGACCGGGCGGTTTCGTTGCGTGCTCGCGCTGGTCCGATCCGGCGGGCCCGCTCGCCGACGGCGAGCACGTGTCGAGCACGGCGCCGTCGAGGGGACGATCGGCAGTGCTCGCTCGCGGAGAGCGGCGGCTTCGGCTACGACCCGCTGTTCATCCCGGCGGGGCACGAACGGACGATGGCCGAGCTCGGTCCGGAGGTGAAGAACCGCATCAGCCACCGGGCGCGCGCGGCGGAGATCGATGCGCGATTTCCTCGCGAGCTACCTCGAGCGACGCGCCGCCTTCCGTTGAGGTTGCCGGGTATGTGTCCGGGGCTCGGGCCTCTGCTAAATTCCCGGTTCGTCGTGGCTCGCTTCGTTCGCTTCTTTGTCGCTCTCGTCCTCCTCGCGGGGTGCAAGGTGTACGACCCGTCGCTGGTACGGAGCGACGCGAGCGCCGGCGACGGCGGAGCCGCGTGCGGGATCCGCCCGCCACCGCGTCCCGCCTCGGCGGACGACGGCGTCGACATCGGCGAGATTGCGTTCGCGCTGCGCGACGTGGTGTTCGAGCAGGGCGCGGACTGGCGCCGTACGGGCTTCGATCTCGACGGCTACTGCACGGGCGCCCCCGACTACCGGAGCGAGTGCACGCCGCCCGACGGCTCGCGGCCCGTCATCGACGGCGACAACGGCATCGACAACGTGCTCGGGCAGACGCTCTTTCCGCTCGTCTCGCTCGCGGTGCCGGGCCTGCAGATGGCGTCGCGCTCGTTCCAGGAGGCGGGCGACGGATCGGTCCTGATCCGCATCGACGGCTGGAACGGACAGCCGAACGACTCGCGCGTCGACGTCATCGCCGCGATCACCGTGTTCGGCACGACCGCCGCCGCCGCTCCCGACGTGACGATCACCCCGACCGGGCCCGAGCTCGGCGACGGCAGCTTCCCGCCGCCGCCCGACTGGGACGGCAACGACGTCTTCTGGGGTCGAGACGACAACTTCGTCGGCGGCAACGAGGCGAACCCGCGCATACGCGACGACACGGCGTACGTCACGAACGGGACGCTCGTCGTGCGCCTTCCCGAGCGTACGGACTTCATCTTCCCCGGCACCGACGTCGGCGTGCTGGTGCGCCTGACCGAGGCGTTCGCCGTCGGCCAGATCCGAGCCGACCGCACGCGCCTCGACGACGTCACGGTCGTCGGCCGCTGGGCGATCAACGACCTGCTCGACACCGCCGAGTCGATCGGCGTGTGCCCCGGCAGCGCGAACCTCACCACGCTGCAGATGATCATGGACGCGAACGCCGACGTCCGGAGCCGTGCGGACACGGGCGGCACAGGCGTCACGTGCGACGCCGTCAGCGTCGCGATCGTTCTTCAAGGCTACCGCGGCAACTGGGGCGCCGTCGCGCCCGGCCGCCCGCTCTCCGACGCGTGCGCGGGCATGTAGCCACCTCGACACCCCCGGGTCGACCGATTATCTTCCAGCCGTTCCTCGGGGTGTCGCACAGCCTGGTAGTGCACGAGCTTTGGGTGCTCGTTGTCGTGGGTTCAAATCCCACCACCCCGACCGGCGCACAGGCGCCCGAGCGCCCGTAGCTCAGCGGAAGAGCAGCGGCCTTCTAAGCCGAAGCGCGTAGGTTCGAATCCTACCGGGCGCGCTCGTCCCATCGCGATCCCGAGCGCTCGCAGTGTGCGGGGCAGAGGGGCGCTAGCTTCGGCCCGCGAGGTGACGGCCGAGGCAGCCGACGCCGATCGCGCCGCACGCGTAGAGCAGAGGAAGCCAGATTGGGACGCCGAGCGGGCCGAGGAAGCTCGATCGATCGACGTAGCGGAAGGCGCCAGCGTGCACGAGGACGGACTCGACCGCCGTGCCCGCGATTGCCGAGGCGCCGGCGTGCACGAGGCCGCGCGACGTCCGGTCGAAGCGGACGAAGAGGAGGGCGGCGAGGACCGCAAGGACCGACGACGCGAGGAGCCACGGCAAGACGGCGCTCGCGACGTAGGCGATCACGAGCCCGCCGACCGCGGCGGCCGCCGCGTCGAAGCTCGGGGCCGAGGTCCCTCGCGATCCGAAGAGCAGGCGGCCGCCACCGAGCGCCGCCGCCGCCCCGGCGAAGAGCGGCGGTACCCAGTAGGGCTGGCCGTACGGGCCCGGATCCGCATAGGCCGTGGTCCCGGTGGCCACGTGCAGGCGGTCGAGCATCGTGCCGAGGGTTCCGCCGAGCGCGAGCAGGACGAAGAGCGAGCGGGTCACCGACCAGGCCATCCCGGCGTCACGTCTCGCCAGGCGCCCCGGTCATCGCGGCGACGTAAACGCGGATCTCGGCGCGCACGTCGTCGGGAGCGTCTTTCAGCTCGAGGCCGACGGCGCGTTGGTTGCGGCGCGTCTTGATCCACTTCGTGATGGCGCGGAGCACGACCACGCGTCCGCTTCCGGGGAGAGGGAGGCGCACCTCCACGGTCGCGTCGCGCGCGCACTCGGTGTCGGTGACCATCAGGACGCCGCCTTCGCTGATGTCTTCGGAGCGGCCGTCGCAGATGCGACCGTCGGGGAGCACGAGCCGCAGCGGCGTGACGTAGGGAGCGCGAGCGAACTGGCGGCGGCGCGGGAACGCGTCCGGCGCCGCGCCCGCCGCGGGTGCGGCGTCGGGCCCGGGTAGAGCGCGATCCGAGGCCCGCGCGTCGCGGACGTCGAGGAGGTCGAGGCGGGGCACCGAGCCGTTCATCGCCGACCGCAGCGCGGCGGCGAGCTCGTAGTTCGTTCGAAAGCGCTTCTCCAGATCGATCGCGAGCGCTCTTCGCACGACCTCCTCGAGCGCAGCCGGTACGTCGGCGCGGCGCTCGCGGATCGGCGGCGGGGGCGAGCCCATCACGATGCTGGAGATGATCGCCGTCGGGCTGCCGCTGAATGGGACCTCGCCGGTCAGGCACTCGAAGAGCACGACTCCGGCACCGTACACGTCGGAGCGCCCGTCGACGGTGCCCCTGCCCGTGATCTGCTCCGGTGACATGTACTCGACCGTGCCGAGGAGCTCGCCTTCCTTGGTCAGCTTGGAGGCATCGGGGATGTCGGCTTCGCCTGCGACCAGCGCCACGCCGAAGTCGATGAGCTCCACCTGATCGCCGACGGGCGTACGACCGATGAGGACGTTGGCGGGCTTGACGTCGCGGTGGACGATGCCTCGGCGGTTGACCTCGTCGAGGGCGTCGCAGAGCTCCGTCGCTACGGCGACCGCCTGTCCGACGGACAGTCGCTGTTTCGCCAAGAGGATGCCGTCGAGCGGTCTCCCGGAGATCATCTCGAGCGCGAGGAACGGTCCGTGGCGCGTGCACGTGCCCGCGTCGTGGATCGCGACGACCATCGGATGACAGATCGCGCCGAGCGCCCTCGCTTCGCGGAGCGCGCGGGCGTGCGCGGCGGGCTTGCCGAGCGCGGCGTGCGTCAGCGTCTTGAGCGCCACTTTCGCGCGCGTCACGAGGTGCTCGGCCTCGAAGACGCACGCCATGCCGCCGCGCGCGATCTCGCGGCGTACGACGTAGCGACCGTCGACGACCGACTCCGGACCGGCTTCTTCGTGTCTGCTCACGTACCCTCCGCCGCGGTGGCGCTCCGCAGATGCGCGTCGAGCAATCGAGCGAGCCACCGCCGAAATCGCTTCTTGGCGTCGCGATCGTCGCCGAGCCCTGCGCTCGTTCGCAGGAGGTCGCCCGACACACCGTCTCCGATGGCCACTAGGCCGGCGAGGAGCATGGTGAAGAGCGTATCCTCGAACGGCGGTTCTTTCGCCCAGATCGTGCGCCGCACGACATGACAGGCCTCGGCGATGTCACGGAGCTCCGTGTCCTGGTGCGTCGGCGCGCGGCCCGAGAGCCCGAGCCACGCGAGGAGCCGTGCGTGGCCACGGTCGCCGAACACCTCGAACACCCGCTCGATCAGATCGTCCGGGCCTTCTGCGCGCGGGTCGAACTTGCGCATCGATTCCAGGATGTCCTGGTTGAGCGCGCCGACCCCGCGCCGGACGACCGCCTCGACGAGACCCTCGCGGCTCTCGAAGTGATGGAGGATCGTCGGGTGAGAGACGCCGACTTCGGCTGCGATGTCCTGGAGCCGGAGCCCTCCCGGCCCGACCTCGGCGAGCCGTCGCTCCGCCACGTCGAGGATGAGCTCGCGAGCTGCGGCGGCGGTGCGCCGGCGTCGAGGGGCGGGCGCGCGGGGGGCTCGCGCGCGTCGGGTGGGCTTCTTCTTGGGGCGCATCGGGTTTCTTCCGGAGCCAGTATTGACAATTCTGTCAGCAGGCCTATCTACAGGATTGTAGATCGAAACCGGAGGTTCCGACATGCACAGCACCACCGAGAACGGCCGTGCGCCCCGGCCCTGGGAAGCGCTCCCCGCCATGGGGGCCCTCCTTCGCGACCCCAACGACACCGCGCAGGTCTTCACGATCGTCCAAGCGCTCTCCTTCGGCACGGTGCCCCGGATGCTCCGGCGGTACCGCCGGACCGAGAGCGGCCGCCGGATCCTGGCAGAGCGCCGCCAGCTCCTCCCGCTGCTCGCGGACAGAGCGGCGCTCGAAGCGATGCCTCGGGAGAGCCTCGCGGCTGCCTACCTCGCGTTCCTCGACGCGGAAGGCATCACCGCCACGGGTCTCGTCGAGGCGAGCGAAGCCGGGTTTCGAGGCGAGCCGCCGGACGACGAGGCGATGGTCTTGATCGCCGATCGCATGCGCGACCAGCACGACCTCTGGCACGTCGTCGCGGGGTACCGCGGCGATCTCATCGGCGAGGCCGCGCTGCTCGCGTTCACGTTCGCACAGACCAAGAACCCGGGCGTGGCGCTGATCGTCTCCTTGACCCGTCTGATGACGCGCGAGCTCCCGGGCGCATCGCAGGTCATCCGCGACGGCCATCGTCGCGGCCATCGGGCGGCATGGCTCCCGTCACAGGACTGGGAGGCTCTGCTGCCGAGGCCGCTCGCCGAGGTTCGCGCGGAGCTCCGCCTCGACGAGCCGCCGCGCTACGCGCCGGTCTATGCGCGTGACGTCGAGCACACGCGGTTCGGCGCGTACCGTCGGGCTCCGGCCTCGAGCTGAGCCGATCGCGACGACGAACCGAGCGCGGCGACGCCGATCTCTCAGGGCTCGGCGCCGTCGGCGGGCTCGGGCAGCATCGTCCTCTGCCGCGTGATGCGCCCCGTGCCGAGGTCGACCGTCGCGTGCACGATCGACATCCATTCGCCGTAGAACACGTGCGCCACCTCGCTACCATCTTCCGCCCTGCGCACGAGGACGCGCGAGGCCGGGTGGTAGCCGCCGTCGATCGACCAATCTCCGCGTCGCGCTCCTCGTTCATCGAGCGCGACGAGCCGTAGCGAGTCGTCGTCGTAGTCGTAGAAGAGCACGACGAACCCGTCGCGGGCTCGCGGCGCGATCTCGACGTCGCCGATCTCTCGCGCGAGCGGCGTGGTGTCGCCGGTGGGCAGGTAGAGGGCTCCGCCGCTCCGGTCGACGCACGCCAACCGTCCTCCGGCGGTCGTGCCGCACGCCAACCGACCGTCCGGGGACGGGCACCACGCCACCGTGGCGTCGCGCCGATCCCACGCACACCCGGAGGTCGCGTCGCATCGGAGGTCGGCCAGAGCGCAGCGGCCGTTCGCCGAAGGGACGACGGCGATAGGCTGGCCCGTGCGCGCGTCGTCGAGCCAGACCGCGCCCGGTGCGAAGAGCCCGCGCGCCCGCGGACCGTCGAGGGAAAAGACCGCGGTGCCGGTCGCGAGCGGCACCGCGATGGCGGGTCGGCCTTCGGGGGTCGTGAACGCGACGAGACCCCGGATGGGCGTGCTCCCGTGGAGCACCTCCCAGGCGTCGACGACCTCCGGACGCGCTCGTGGATCGTGCGCGAGCGAGATTGGGGCCCACGTCCGTCCGTCGAAGCGTCGAACACCGATGCCGCGACCACCGGCGACCACGGGTTTCCCGTCGCTCCCGACCGCGACCGCGACGTTCGCGTTGTCGGGGCCGGTCCCACCGAGGCGACCCGGCAGAGCCTCGGCCGCTTCGCGCGTCACCACCACGCCGAGCGACTCGCTACCTGCCTCCGTGACGGAACGGATCTCGGCCGCGAACCAGAAACCGTCGGGCGTCTCGGCGATTTCCGAGAGCTCGGCGCGGTAGCCGCCGCAGCCCACCGCGAGCGCGAGCGCGGTGGCCATGACGAACGAAGCGCGACTGGACATGCTCAGGCGCGCTCGACGGCCCGCCCGCGGCCATATTCACGGCGGCGGTGCCGGCGCGGCGGGCCGGCTCCGACGGACCGGGGAGTCTCTCGTTCGAGGCTTTTCACCGACGCGCATCGCATGTAATGGACGTCCGTGCGCGTACTGCTGACGCTCGCGGGGACCGATCGGGGGGCGTCCGGGATCGGGACGTACGTCCGAGAGGTGCTGCCCCGGCTCGCCGACGTGCTCCACGAGGCTGGCGACGAGGTCGAGATCGCCGGGACGCGTCGCGACCTCGACGCGTACGCCGGCGCATCGAGGCTCGTGAACGCGCGGACGGTGCTTCCCCCGGTGCTCGACGCGCCCGGACCGAGCGCAGCGTTTCACTTGGCCGCGCTCGGCGCGCTCGCGAGGCGGCGCCGCGCCGACGTGCTGCTCCTGCCGGCCGCGAATCGACGGCTGGTCGCGCACGTGGGGGTTCCCACGGTGGCCGTGGTGCACGACCTCGCGCAGCTGCACGTCGCGCGCAAGTACGGGCTGCTTCGCGAGCTATACGTGAAGCACCTCGTCGTCGGCTCGCTCGCGCGCGCGACGGTGCTCGTCGCGGTGAGCGCGGCCACCGCAGAGGACCTTCGAGACGCTCTGCCACCGGGCGCGCCTCGCGCCCGCGTCGTCCCGAACGGGGTCGATCACGAGCGATTCGTCCCGATGGCGCCCGACGATCCCCGGGTTCGCGCCGCTCGGGCTGCGACCGCGCTGGGCGACGTTCCCTACGTCCTCTATCCGTCGCGCCTCGAGCACCCCGGCAAGAACCACGTGCGCCTCGTCCGCGCGTTCTGCCGGAGCTCCGCGCGCGACACGCACGTGCTCGCGCTCGCCGGCAAAGACTGGGGTGCGCGTGCGCGGATCGACGAGGAGGTGCGCCGTCTCGACCTCGGGGATCGCGTGCGCGTGCTGGGGTTCGTCGCGGACGAGCATCTGCCGGGATTGATGGCGGGAGCTGACGCGGTTTGCATGGTGGGCCTCCGGGAAGGCTTCGGCCTGCCCGCTCTCGAAGCGCTCTCGGCGGGACGGCCGGTCTTCGCCGCGAGCACCGGAGCGCTTCCCGAGGTGGTCGGGGACCTCGGCGCCCTCTGCGACCCAAGAGACGAGGCGGCGATCGCACACGCGCTCGAGCGGGCGCTCCTCGACGGCCCGCTTCGTAGCCGTGTGCGCCGCGACGGCCCTCCGTACGCCGCAAAGCACGGATGGGGTGCGACGGCTCGCGGGCTCGTCGCAGCGTGCCGAGAGGCGGTGCGACCTTGAGCGAGCGCGCTCTGCCGCGCGCGTCGCTCGCCGACGTGATCCTCGGGCGCGCTCCCATCGTGGGCGCGCGGTTCGATCCCGATGCGCCGCGCGGCTTCGTGTCGCCGGTCGAGGCGCGGGTCACGCTCGGCATCCCGTATGGAGACCTCGAGCAGGCGGAGCGCGACTATCTCCAATCGAAGGCGCGCGACCGCCGGAGCGACGCGCAGGTGCTCCTGCGCGCACTCGTCGCCCGCGGGCTCCCGGCGGGCGCAGGTCGGCTCGAGGATCGACCGGCGATCGTCTCCGCCGAGGTCGACAACCTCACGATCGAGCAGGCCCTCCTCGCGATCGTCGCGCCAGCGCCCAGCGACCGAGCACGCCTCGTCTTCTTCGTCCATCCGCACGCGCTGAACTTGGCGGCGTTCGACCGGTCGTTCGCCGAGGTCCTCGCCCGTGCGGACGTCGTTCTCCCGGACGGTGTCGGGATCCGCCTCGCCGCGGCGACGCTCGGGCTCGCGATGCGTCACAACATCAACGGGACGGAATCTCTTGCCGCTCCTCTGCGAAAGAGCGCGGGCCCTGGGCGTTCCGCTGGCGCTCATCGGCGCGGCCGAGGGCGTCGCGGCGGCGTGCGCCCAGAATCTCCTCCGCGACCATCCGGGCCTCGAGATTCCGCTCGTCGCGAATGGTTTCGTCGACGACGTCACGAGCCCGGCGCTCGTCGCGCGCGTCCGCGCGCTCGGCCGCGTGGTCGTGCTGCTCGGCATGGGTAGCCCGCGCCAGGAGCGGTGGGCCGAGACGTGGCTCCGTCCGAGTCCCGGGGATCACGGTCGTGACGGTGGGAGGCCTCTTCGACTTCTTCTCGGGCCGCGTGCCACGAGCTCCAATCGCGTGGCGCGAGCTCGGTCTCGAGTGGCTCTTTCGCCTCCGCGAAGAGCCCACGCGGCTCGCGCGCCGCTATCTGATCGGAAACCCGCTCTTCTTGGGCCTCGCTGCGGCGCAACGCATCGGCCTGCGCCGGGTGATCAGCCGGCGTCGTTCGCCCGAGGGGGGCTGAGCCAGAACTCCGCGACGTCTCCAGCGCGGTCGGGAAGGCCCGAGAGGTCGCTCGGAAGGTCGACGACCACGAAGCCGACGCCGTGATCGCGACCGAGCCGCTCGCGGAACTGCGTGAGCTCGACCGCCGTGTACTTGCCCGACGGGACGACCACGATGACGCGATCGGCCAACCGCACCGCTCGCCGGAGCCGGGGGCCGAAGTCGGGGCCCTGATAGGGCTCTATGACGAGCGCCGCGCTATCGGTGCGAACGGCGAGCGCATCCGCTTCTCCGTCGCGGAGCGCGAGCGAGGTCGAGCCACCGCGCGCCTCGATCGGCTGCGAGCCGATCGCCACGGTCGAGTCGAGCGTCCACTCGTCGCGCAGCTTGCCGGCGAGCTGGGTCGCGATGCGCGCCTCGTCGACCGTGGCGCCGACAATCAGCGTGCTCCCGCGGGCGTCCGGCAAGAAGTCGTCGAGCTCCGCGACGAACTCGTAGATCGCCGGGCGGTCTGCCGGCCACGTCGTAGCGCCGACGACCGGACCGCGCCCCCAGTAGCCCACCTCGCGGGCGGTGACGACCTTGAAGCCACGGAGCTCGCGCCAACCGAATGCGAGGAGCACGATCAGTACCGCGATGACGGGAGTGCCGAACGCCGCCGCGTATCGCGCCTTGGACGGCAAGGGTGTCTCCGGCGGCACCGCGCGCGAGACGACGCGGAATCCGGTCGACGGCGAGTCGACGAGGTCGAGCAAGGCGTGCTTGCGCGCTTCGAGCGTCTCGACGTGCGCCTCGGCCGCGTGCACCGAAGCGAGCAGAGCATTCGCTTCGCCTTCGAACTCGTTGAGGTGCGCGATACAATCCTCGGCCGCGTGGATCAAGCCTCCCAGCGTCTCTTCGCGCTGTCGCGCGGCTTGCCGGCTCGCCGCGGAGCTCGACACGTCTCCTTGCAGTGCCTCGTAGCTCGGGCTCGCGGTGACGACGCGGTCGGTCACCGTCGCGTGGGCGTTCGCGACCTCCTGCTCGAGCGTCGCGACGCGCTGTCGTAGCGCCTGCACGCGAGGATGAGCGTCGGTCAGACGCGAAGACACCTGCGCGAGCTCGGTTCGGGCTTGCGCCAGTGCGGCCGCCTCGGGCGACGTCTGCGTCTCGGAGACGACCGACCGTTGTTGATGTCTCGCGGCCGACTGAAGCTCGCGCACGCGCGCATCTTGCGCCTCGCCCTCGGCCCGAGCCTGGTCGGACTGCGCGCGCAGCGCGGCGGCTGCTTCGATCGCCTGCTGCTGCTCGACGGTGAAGTCGGTGATTCCGTGCTCGGTACGGAATTGGTCGTACGCCGTGCGCGCGGAATCGAGGTCGCCGTGCGCGGACTCGAGGTCGGCGTCCACCTGCCCGACGTACTCTTGGAGCCGCGTGCGCTCGACGCTCGCGCGATGCTCGACGTACACGTCCACCATCGCGTTCGCGAGGCTGGCGGCGCGATCTGACGTCCCGGCCTCGGCGCTGACGTTCATCACGTTGCTCGCGTTCTCCACCTCGACGTCGATGAGCGTGCCGAGCTCGTCGAGAGGCCCCTCGTACCCGACATGATCGCGAACCGCCGCGAGGTTCGTCGGGAGCTTCACCGAATCGCGCAGCGTCGGGAGCTCGGACTCGGGGACGCTCGGGATCCCTTCGATCTCGGGGACGCCCTCGTAGACGAGGCTCGCGACCGCGACGTACCTCCGCGGGAGCAGCCACTTGCCGACGGAGTACCCGACGACGCCACCCACGAGCAGGGCGGCGACGAGCCAGATCTTCGCCCGGCGCAGGAGCTGGAGCACGCGGTATGGGTCGACGGCGCGTCCCGCGCGGTGGGCGGCTTGCGGCGAAGCCACCCCGCCGGGGAGCGATCGGGGATCACTGGGTTTTCCTGGGTCGTACATCTCGGTCACTCCGACGCGACTAGAACGAGCAACCAATGTGCCATAATCCCGTGAGCCCGAAATCATCCGCCTGCGGCAGAGCGCGCGGGCTCGAAAAGTTGCCGTGACCCTCGCTTCGGCGATACCTCGACTCCATATGCGCGCGCTCTTCACGCTGCCGCTGCTCTTGGCTGCATGCGGTGGCCTGCCCCCGGCGCCGACCCAACCGCGCGACGATCCGGCGTTCGCACGCGCGCAGCGGGTCGTGCCACCCGGGCTCGCCGAAGATCCGCCGCTGCCGCTCGAGCTCTTGCCGGTGACACGGTCACGCTCCAGACCGTGTCTCTCGAGACGACCGATTATCCAGGGCTCCTCGTGGACGATCTCGGCAACCTCCACGTGCCGCTCGCGGGCGACGTGTCGGTCGGAGGACGGACGCTCACCGACGCCGAGGATCGCGTGGAGCAGGCGCTTCGCCGCTTCGACAACGTGGTCGAGGTCAATCTCTTCATCACCGAGGCGGGCGGTCACCGCGCGACCGTGCTCGGCGCCGTGGCGACCGCCGGGCGCGTCGTGATCGCTCCCGGCACACGGTTGGCCGATCTGCTCGCGGCCGCGGGCGGTCCGCTCGTCGACGTCGAGGACGGTGAGTCGGTCGTCCTCGCGGACCTCGACGCTGCACGTCTCGTGCGCGCCGACGTCACGATGCCCGTCAGCCTCCCGCTCGCGCTCGAGGGGGATCCGCACCACAACATCCGCGTCCAGGCGGGCGACCAGCTCTACGTTCCGCCGAACCGAGGCACGCGCATCAGCGTGCTCGGCAACGTCGACGAGCCGCGGGTGATCGCCTGGCGTGAGGGCGTGCGGCTGAGCGAAGCGCTGGCGATGGCCGGGGGCGTCACCATCGACGGCGATCGCGGCGACATCCGCGTGATCCGAGGCCCTCTGCGGGCGCCCGTCGTGTATCGGACGAGCCTGAAGGATCTGTACCGCGGCCACGGGCGCGATGTGGCGCTCGCGCCCGGCGACATCGTGTTCGTTACGACGCACTGGTTCGCGTCGCTCGGCGAGGTGATCAATCGGCTCGCTCCGCTCATCTCGGCGGGGACGGCGGTCGGCATCTCGTACGGCGTCACGGCGGCGGCGAGCTCGGGGCGGTAGCCTCGACCGCCTGTGGAGCATCCCGGGTGTGCGCTGCGAGCGCGTCGCGATGGTGCGGCCTCCCGGCGCGCCAACTCTCTGGCACCGCGCCATCTCCGATCGACGCCGCGAAGAGCAGCGCCATGGGAGCCTGTTGCGTCCACACGGCGAACTCGTTCATCTCGACGGACGCGTGTGTGTCCGAGACCCGGCGGCCTCCGGGCGTCGCCTCGTACGCGGGGTGGAACGAAGCGCGAATCGGCGCGTAGTAGTCGGCGCCCGGCATCTCTTCGACCGGTCCGAAGACCGGTAATCCGGGAACGGGCGGCATGCCGCGGCGCATGAACGCGAGCGAATCGAGGTGCAGAGGCTCGTGCGGAGAACGCGAGCCGAGCCCCGTGATCCACACGTAGCTCGCCGGGTTGGCGCCGAGAGCATAGTCCGCAGCGACGCTGATGGCGTCGATGTACCGTTGGCGTTTGTCGTCGTCGAGAGCGCCGAGCTGGAGCGCTTGATAGATGCCGTCCGCGTGACGGCCCGTCGTCGTCGTCTGTCCCCAGGTCCGCGGTTCCTCCGCGGGACGACCGTTTCGGTGCGCGTGAGGCGAGTCCAGGATGGCGCTCGCCTGTCTGTCCGCCATCTCGACCAGGCAGCGGCGAGTCGTCGCCACGATGTCCGGGTCCGCACCCTCCGCGGTCACGTAGCCCATGACGAAGTCGGCCATCACGGGGGAGTAGTCGTCGAACGCGCCGTCGTAGATCTTCGGCATCGGGACGACTGCGTCGAACGCGCCGCGACCGTAACGGTCGAGGGAATGCCAGATGCGCTTCACTTCGTCGCCGAAGCGGGCCTCTCCGGTCAGCCGGAAGAGCTCGCTCGCCGCGTAGAGCTCGTATGCAGCCGGTGGATGGCGCGAGCGCGCCCAGCGCCACGCCTTCTCTGCGCGGTCGGCGAGCTCGCGGCTCTTGTCCGGGTCGAATCGGCGGACGAGGTAGGCGCCTTCTGCGAAGAGAGCCGCGACGTACATCGTGTGCCACGGCATCGGATCGAACGTCCAATACGGCAGTCGATCCTCGTTCGCCGGATAGACTCCAGCGGGCTCGCGATACGACTCGATCCCCGCGCGCACCGATCCGTCGTCGTTCTGGAGCGCCTCCCACGCGGCGATGCTGTAGAGCGCTTCGTCGAGCAGATTGGGAATGCCGTTGCCGCTCTCGGGCACGCCGAGCTGTCCGTCGGGGAAACGCTCGGGGCCGAGCTCGTACGCGCGCATGAGGTATTGCGCGACGGTCACGTGAAAGGGCCGGATGTCGAAGTCGCCCGCGTCGTGATGACCGCCCTCGACGCGGCGTTCGTCCGTGTGGGGTGTGCTCTCGGGGAACATGCCGTCGCGGAAGCGCCGGCCCGTCACGAAAAACGCCTCGCAGTGGTCGCGGGGCCGGCTCCAATCGGTGTGCGCGGCGTCGAGGTCGCCGCAGAATCGGTTGAGGTAGAGCCCGCGCGCGACGGTGAAGTACGCGCGGAGGACCGCCTCGTCGCTGACGGCCGTCGGGAAAGAGACGCCGACGCCCGGGACGTGCACGCGGTAGCGGACCCCCGTCGCGGCTGGGACTGACGAGAGATTCATTGCGCACCGCCCCGCCGGACTCCTCGTCGCGAGAGGCGCGCGACCGGACCGCGAGGCCCGAGACCGTTGCCGGTCGCGGGATCCATCGCGTCGAGCGGCTCGCTCAGGACCTCCGCCGCCGACGCGAGCCCTTCGAGCGACGCGGCACCACCGTCGCCCATCCAGCCCGAGACGTATGCGAATCGCGTGTGCGCATCGGGATCGTAGCCGACCTGGTTGACCTGGATGAAAGGCGTCTCGAGGTAGCGGTCCGAGTAAGGCACGCGGACGTCGAGCGCGGGCTCGCCGTCGTGCCGCACGCGCAGGACGTCGCGCTCGCCGAGCGGCTCGCCGAGGACCAGGAAGAGCGCGTGATCGAGGACGAGGACATTGCCGTCGCCATACCGCTCGAAGCCGATCTCGTACCCCGGCTGCGCCACCGGGATCGTCTGACGATGTACGCGGCGAACGCTCACCGCCGTCCCGTCGCTCCGCTCCACGTGCCACGTACCGCCTTGCCACGCGGGGCCGCGGTCGCCGTCGAGCGCGCCGTTCGCGAAGCGCACCTCCCGGTTCTCGACGACGAGCTCGAGCACTCTCGGCCCGTACGCGTGCACCTCGCGGAGCGGCGAGTCGAGCGCCGTTCGCGGCCCGCCGAGAGTTCGCGCGTGGGCCACGCCCCACGACGGCGGTCCGCTCCCGCCGGTCGCTTCGACGCGCAGGAAGGCGTCCGTCGACGCGGCGATCCCACGCGCGACGAATCGCGTTTCGGTCGCGGGCACGCGACCCAGGACGACCGACGGCGCGAGCGTTCCGTCCTCCGCCGGCGGTTCCGAGCCGAGCGAGACGACGACCTCCTCGGCCTCGGTTGCCAGGTCCCACTCGAGCGTGACCGTGGTCGAGGTGATCTCCGCGACGCGAAGGGCGAGCGGCCCGCGACGTGCGGTGCGCTCGGGCACCTGGCGCTCCGCGGGAGGCGTCTCGTTCGCCGTCCCGCTGCGATTCGTCTGCGAGCAAGAACCGCAGCCCCAGACGAACGGCGCGAGGACCGCTGCGACGCCTGCGGCACAGAGTCGCGCGCGAGCCCTCATCGCACCGTCCCCGCGAGAAGCCGTTCTTCGCGTAGCTGCCGCGCGAGGGCGATGATGACGACGGCGAGGATCCACACGAGATAGGACACGAGCGTCTGGCGCGCCAGCCACTCGAGCACACCCTGCAGAGCCGTGACGACGAGAGCGACCGTGCATCCGAGGATCACGTCGCCTCGCGGATTGGGCCCGGCGCGCTTGAACCACGTCACTCCGATCGCGATTGGCGCGAGCGTCAGGAGCCCGTACGCGAGCAGGCCGAGATAGCCCGTCTCGGCGAGCGACAGCCAATAGACGTTGTGGACGATGCCCGAACGGTCGACGTCGGCGACGTCGAACCGGGTCGCGTACTCGTGCTCGAGCGCCCACGAGTAGTTGTTCATCCCGACGCCGAAGGGATGGTCGGTGAGCATGGCGGCCGCGGCGTCCTCGAAGCGCTCACGGCTCACCTCCGATGCCTCCGGCGCGTAGAGGAAGCGCTCGACGATCGTGTCGACCGCCTTCACGCTCCCGATCGCGACGAGCAGAGCACCGACGGCACCGATCTTGAGCTTTCGCGAAGTCGGCTCCCGCACGAGCGAGCCCACGTACACGAGGCCGAGCGCCACCGGCAACATCACGAGCGCCCCGCGAGACAGCGTGAGTACGACGCAGACGATCCCGGCGGCCATCGCCGCCGCCGCGAGCCGCTTCTGCGTGCCTTTGCCGAGCACCAGCGCGAAGCAGATGGGAATCACGAGATTGGCCGCCATTCCGAGCGAGTTCTGATGTGGAAAGCTGCCGTCAGCTTGGTACTGGCCGCCCACGTAGCGGTCCCAGAGCGCGTAGAACATCTGCACGACGAGCCCGCACGCGAGGCCTTGGAGCACGACGGGTGGGACGTTCTTTTGCTCGCACGCGCGCCCGAGGACGAACGCGAACACGGTCATCCTCGCGAGCCGCCACGCTCCGAACCCGGCATAGAGGGGCTCCCACGCCCAGAGGATCGAGAGCGTGCCGATCCCGAGCCACGCGAGCACCAGGGCGCGGTACACGGGAGGGTGCTGGCGAGGCGGCAGCGCCCGCCAGAGCGCGAGCGCGATGAGGTCGACGATTGTGATCTCGAACCCTCGCGCGTCGCCGCGATAGAGCTCGTGGCTGACGAGGTTCAAGCTTCCGCGCTCCACGAGGTCCGTGAACGGGAGGAACGCGACGAGGAAGAGGAGGACGAGCTGGATTCCGTGGTCGCGCCCGCAGCGACCGGCCCGCGTACAGCGCCGCGGGCACCGCGAACGCGACGAAGATCCACTTCACCCGTCGAGCATAGACACAGCGCGCCACCTTCAACATGAGGAAAATCGCGGGCTCGCGGGGATCCGCTTGTGCTCCGAGCATCTGTCGGCCAGGATGCCGAGCCATGGACGAGCGCCGAAAAGCACCTCGCACCCGCGTCCCGCCGCGGACGTTGTCCATCCAGGTCACCGAAGCGCTGGCGGCCCGGATGATCGCGCACTGTCGCGAGGCGCGCGTCGCGATGGACGATGCGGTCGCGAGCGCGCTCGAGCTGATGCTCAGCGAGGTTCCGCCGGCTCGGCCGGTCGCCCCCGACCCGCTCGACGCGGATCATGCTCGAAGCGCTTCGCCGCGACCTCCGCCACTACCGCGACGCTGGCGCGCTCTCGCACGTCGGGTTCTGGACGGGTACCGCGTACCGCCTGACCTCGTTCTGCCACGCGCTTCCCGTAGGGAGTGGCGTGCTCACGGCCGCAGCGCGCGCCGCGGTCTCGCCGCTCGCGTTCGTGCGCGGCGTATCGATCCCGCCGGGAACGCGCATCGGGCCCGGGCTGTGTCTCCACCATCCGCAGAACGTCGTCATCTCGGAGCACGCGGTGATCGGGGAGGACTGCACGCTCTATCAAGACGTCGTCGTCGCCGAGGGCGGGACCGTGCCCGGTGCGCCCACGATCGGAGACCGCGTGACCGTGTTTGCCGGCGCGAAGGTGCTCGGCGGCGTCACGATCGGGGACGACGTGGAGATCGGGGCGAACGCCGTCGTCACGCGCGACGTTCCCTCGGACAGCGTGGTGGCGAGCGCGCCTGGGCGCCCGATCCCGCGGGCGACGATCGAGAAGATGAGGCGCGAGCGCTGATGTGTGGGTTCGTCGGCGCGGTCGAGCTCGGTTCGTCGGCTCCCGATCGGCGGGCGCTCGAGCGAGCGATCGCGCGCATCCATCACCGCGGGCCCGACGAGACGGGCTTCCACGTCGCCGGGCCGGTGGGCCTCGCACACGCCCGGCTGTCGATCATCGACCTCGCGAACGGGCAGCAGCCGATGAGCGCTGCCGACGGCGCCGTGACCATCGTGTTCAACGGAGAGATCTTCAACCACGTCGAGCTTCGTGCGGAGCTCGAGGCGCGCGGCCACCGCTTTCGCACGCGCTCGGACACCGAGGTGCTCCTCCGCAGCTATCTCGACAAGGGCGAAGACTGCGTGCGCGACTTCAACGGCCAGTGGTCGTTCGCGATTTGGGACGCGCGCAGGGGCCGGCTGTTCGCGTCCCGCGACCGGCTGGGCATCCGCCCGTTCTTCTACGCCGCACCCGCGACCGGATCGCGTTCGGCTCGGAGGTGAAGGCGCTGCTCTCGTTGCCGGGCATGCCTCGCGCGCTCGATCCGATCGGCATCGATCAGATCCTGACGATGTGGACGACCGTTCCGCCGCGCACCGTCTTCGAAGGGGTGGAAGAGCTTCGCGCCCGGCTCGTCGCTCGTCTTCGAGAGCGGCGCGCTCACCGTCCGTCGACACTTCTCGCTCGACTTCTCGGCGCCCGATCCGACGCGCAGCATCGATGACTTCGCCGAGGAGCTCCGGGCCACGCTCATCGACGCCGCTCGTCTGCGCCTCGAGCGCTCGGACGTCCCGGTCGGGGCGTACCTCTCGGGCGGGCTCGATTCGACGGTCATCACGAGCATCGTGCGGCGCTACGTCGACGTCCCCCTCGAGACCTTCTCGGTCACGTTCGATGACGCCGAGTTCGACGAGAGCGCGTTTCAAGCACGCGTGGTCGCGGATCTCGGCGTCGAGCACGACTCGGTGCGCTGCCACGCCGAAGACATCGGACGCATCTTCCCCGAGGTCATCTGGCATACCGAGCAGCCGGTGATCCGCACCGCCCCAGCACCGATGATGATGCTCTCGCGGCTCGTTCGGGAGCGCGGCTACAAGGTGGTGCTCACCGGCGAAGGCGCCGACGAGCTCCTCGGCGGCTACGACATCTTCAAGGAGGCCAAGGTGCGCCGCTTCTGGGCGCGCCACCCGGAGTCGAAGCTCCGCCCTCTGCTCTTGCGCAAGCTCTACCCGTACATCCCGGGGATCAGAAGCAGTCGGATGCATACCTACAGTCCTTCTTCCACGCCGGGCCCGAGGGCCTCGCGAGCCCGTTCTTCAGCCACCTGCCTCGTTGGGAGCTCACCCGAAAGCTCCACGTCTTCTACTCGGACACGATGCGCGAGAGGCTCGGCTCGCACGACGCGGCCGCCGACGTGGAGCGCGAGCTTCCCGACGCGTACGGAAGTTGGGATCCGTTCTGCCGAGCGCAGTACCTCGAGGCGCGCTACCTGATGCCGGGCTACATCCTCTCGAGCCAGGGTGACCGCATGGGGATGGCGAGCTCGGTCGAGGGGCGGTTCCCGTTCCTCGATCACCGCGTGGCCGCGCTCGCCGCCACCATGCCCGCTCGCTACAAGATGCGCGTGCTCGACGAGAAGCACGTGCTCAAGCGCGCGATGCGCGACATCATCCCCGCGTTCCTCGCGGACCGGCCGAAGCAGCCCTACCGCGCCCCGGAGGCGAAGAGCTTCTTCGCCGGCGACGGAGGACGGGCACGCTTCGAGTGGATCGAGGAGATGCTCGCGGAGCCGCGGCTCCGCGAGGCGGGGATCTTCAATCCCTCCGCGGTCCGCCGACTCGCCGAAAAGGCTCGCGCAGGGAAGGTGGTCGGATTACGAGACGGGATGAGCCTCGTCGGCGTGCTATCCACCCAGCTGGTTCACGCGCAGTTCGTCGAGACACTCGAAAGGATGACCTAGGGCATGGCAGGGGAGACCGCACTCAAGCTCCGTGAGTTCATCGTGGAGACGTTCCTGTTCGGCGAGGGAGGCGACGACCTCGGGGACGAGGACTCGCTCCTCGAGCGGGGCATCATCGACTCCACCGGAGTGCTCGAGATGACCGCATACATCGACGAAGCGTTCGGGGTGAAGGTCGGCGACGAGGAGCTCGTGCCCGACAACTTCGATTCCATCCAGAAGCTCGCAGCGTTCGTCGAGCGCAAGCGGGGAGGGTGAGATGGTGGCGAATTTCTCGCGCGATTCTCTTCGGATCGATTGCAAGCGCGAAGCCGATCGCGTCGCGGTGTTCATCCGCAGCGCGCTCTCGAAGCGCCTCAAGCGTCGGGGCGCCGTCATCGGTCTGTCCGGAGGCATCGACAGCTCCGTGGTGGCCGGGCTCTGCGTGCACGCGCTCGGCCCGAAGCGCGTCTTCGGCGTGCTCATGCCGGAGCGCGATTCGTCGGACGAGACTCGCAGGCTCAGTCGAATGCTCGTCCAGCACCTCGGCATCGAGGCGGTCGAGGAAGACATCACCCCGATCCTCGAAGCGGCGGGCTGCTATCGGCGACGCGACGACGGCGATCCGCGAGGTCGTTCCCGGATATGGCCCCGGCTGGAAGAGCAAGATCGTGCTCCCGAGCGTCGTCGACAGCGACATGTTCCGCATCTTCTCGGTGGTCGCTCAACGACCGGGCGGGGAGCCGGAGAAGCACCGGCTCGACACGAAGGCCTATCTCGGCGTCGTGGCCGCGACGAACTTCAAGCAGCGCACGCGCAAGATGCTCGAGTACTACCACGCCGACCGGCTCAACTTCGCGGTCGCCGGTACGCCGAACCTGCTCGAGTACGATCAGGGCTTCTTCGTGAAGAACGGCGACGGCGCGGCGGACTTCAAGCCGATCGCGCACCTCTACAAGACCCAGGTGTACGCGATGGCCGCGAGCTCGGACTCCCCGACGAGATCTGCGATCGCGCGCCGACCACCGACACCTACTCGCTGCCGCAGTCGCAGGAGGAGTTCTACTTCTCACTGCCCTATCAGGACATGGACGTGTGCCTATACGCTCGCGATCACGACGTGTCGGCGGCCGATTGCGCTTCTGCTCTCGGGCTCATGCCCGAACAGGTCGAGCGCATCTACCGCGACATCGAGGGCAAACGGGCGTTCGCGTCGTATCTTCATGCGGAGCCTCTGACGATCGACGGATGAGGCCAGCATGCGGCGACGCCAACGCTCCGATGCAGCTCCCGGTGAGCGGCTGCGGTTTCTCTTCATCCATCACAGCGTCGGCGGGCAGCTCCTCGCCGAGCGCGGGCCCGAGAGCGGGGAGAGCTCCATTCACGCGACGCACCCGAACGGCGGCGGGTTGCGCGCACGGCTCGCGGAGGCCGGTTACGAGGTCGGCGAAGCCTCCTACGACAGCCGGATCGGCCAGCACACCGACCTACGCGATTGGCTGTCGAAGTTCCGCGACGACATGGCTCGCGTGCTGACGACGCGCCACCAAGACGAGCGCCATCCGGACGGGGAGCACAACGACATCGTCGCCTTCAAGTCGTGCTATCCGAACAACCAGTTCGAAGGTGTGGGCGACGGAAGCGGAGACGCGGCGGTGCCGGAGCTCACCGTCGCCAACGCGAAGGCCGCGCTCGCCGCATTCCTTCCGCATCTTCAATCGCACCCTGAGGTGCTCTTCGTGTATCTCACCGCGCCACCGCTCGCGCCGGGCCTCCCGCCGGACCCTGCCTGGAAGTGGCTCGCGAAGCGCGCTCTCGGGCGCGGCATGACGCCGGAGCGGCTTCGGGAGAGCGCGCGTCTCGCTCGCGCGTTCGACGACTGGGTGAAGAGCCCGGACGGTTGGCTCGCCGGGTACGAGGGAACGAACCTCGCCGTCTTCGACTACTACGACGTTCTCACCGGTGGCGGCCAATCGAACCTTCTCGCATACCCGACCGGCGGCGGGCTCGACAGTCATCCGTCGTCCGAGGGGCAAGCGCGCGCGGCCGACGCGTTCTTGCCGTTTCTCGCTCGAGCGGTGCGCGAAGCGGGCCTCCTCGAGTGAGTGCGACGGCGACGGTGACGAGCGGGCGTCTTCACGCGTTGCTCGACGAGAGCGCAAGCCGCGATCCGGAGAGGCTCGCATACGTCGACGCGCGCGTCCGCGTGAGCTACGGCGCGCTCGCGCGGAGCGCCGCCGGGATGGCAGCTGGGCTCGCGCACCTCGGTGTTCGGAAGGGCGGTCGCGTGGCGCTCGTGCTCGACGGATGTGTCGAGTATCTCGCCGCCTATCATGGGACGCTCGCGGCCGGCGGCGTCGTCGTTCCGACCAGCCCGGACACGCGGCCGCGCGTGCTGGCGCACGCTCTCGGTCACTCGCGCGCCGAAGTCGCCGTCATCGCGGCCGTCGACGCGAAGCACCTCGTGGCGGTGGTGTCCGAGCTCCCGTCGCTGCGCGCAATCGTCGTCGTAGGCAAAGCGATCGCGGACGTGCCCGGGGTCGAGGTCGTCGCGTGGGACAATCTCGTGAGCGCGGGGACGGCGACATTCGACGGCGGCGCGTCGGGAGCCGACCTCGCGAGCATCAACTACACGTCCGGAACGACCGGCCGACCCAAGGGGGTCATGCTCTCGCACGACAATCTCGTCGCGAACGTGCGCTCGATCGTTTCTTATCTGGAGCTCGGCGCCGCCGACACCGTCGCGATGGTCCTTCCGTTCCATTACGTGTACGGGATCTCGGTTCTCCACACGCACATCGCAGCCGGTGGAACCATCGCGAACGTGGGCTCGATGGCGTTTCCGGCGAAGGTGCTCGAAGCTGTCGCCGTCCACGGCTGTACGGGTCTCTCCGGCGTACCCTCGACGTTCGCTCGCTTGCTCCAGATGAGCGACCTGTCCCGCTACGACCTGTCGAGCCTCAGGTACGTGACCCAGGCGGGCGCGGCGATGGCGCCCGCGCTCATCGCTCGGGTCCGCGCCGCGATCCCTCGCGCGCGCATCTTCGTGATGTACGGTCAGACCGAAGCGTCAGCGCGCCTCTCGTACGTGCCGCCCGAGCGGCTCGACGAGAAGCTGGGCTCGGCCGGGATCGCGATTCCAGGCGTGGAGCTCGCGATCGTCGACCCGGCAGGCCGCGCTCTTGCACCCGGCGAGGTCGGCGAGATCGCCGCCCGCGGCGCGAACGTGATGCAGGGTTACCTCGACGACCCCGAAGCGACGGCGCGCGCATTGCGGCATGGGTGGCTCCACACGGGCGATCTCGGGCACATGGACGACGACGGCTTCGTATTCATCGCCGGTCGCCAGAGCGACATGATCAAGTCGGGCGGTCATCGGATGGGCCCACACGAGATCGAGGAGGTCATCGCCGAGATCCCGGGTGTGCTCGAGTGTGCCGTCGTGGGCGTGGACGACCCGCTGCTCGGTCAAGCCGTCGCTGCGTTTGTCGTTCCGGCGCCGGGCGTCGAGCTCGACGAGCGTTCCATCAAGAAGGCGTGCTTCGTCGAGCTTCCGCGCTACAAGCAGCCGAGCCACGTGCGCATCGTCGACTCCCTCCCAAAGTCCGACCGCGGGAAGGTTCTGCGCACGGAGCTGCGCGAGCGGTTCGCGCGCGAGCGCGACGAGCCCGCCGGAGACGGCTCGTGATCGCTGCGCTCCGCGCGGACATGGAGCGCTATCGCTCTGCCGGGGGGTGGCAGCGAAACCTCGGCTTCTATGTCGGTGCCGTCTTTCGCGTCGGCTCTGCGCTTCACCGCTTGCCTCTCGGGCCGGCTCGAGCGCCTCTGCTCGTCGCGTACAAGGCGGCCGCCGCGCCCCTGCAGCTCCTTCGAAAGGTCGAGATCCCGGCGCGCACGCCGATCGGCGCCGGCCTCCATCTGCCGCGGCCCTACGACATCGTGCTGCCTCCGACGGTGGAGATCGGTCGCGGCTGCACGCTCCACCAGGGCGTGACGCTCGGGCTCGGCCCCATTCCCGGCGTGCCGAAGCTCGGCGACGACGTTTGCCTGATGCCGGGCGCGCGCGTGCTCGGCGGTGTGAAGATCGGAGATGGCGTCGTGATCGGGGCTAACGCGGTCGTGACGAAGGACGTCCCTGCCGGGGTCGTGATCGCGAGCCCGCCGGGCACGGTCGCGTCACGAGGCGCCGGCACGGCGGAGCCCGAGTGAGCGAGCGCGCCGCGGAGCGGCGTACGCTCACT
Organism: uncultured delta proteobacterium; assembly: GCA_963740495.1. GTDB lineage: Bacteria > Myxococcota_A > Polyangia > Polyangiales > CAVUEK01 > CAVUEK01. Next base: position 44,668 of record CAVUEK010000020.1, on the reverse strand, counting down.
CGCCTCCTCGGCGGTGGTGCCCGCCAGGTCGGCGCGTTCTTCGCGTCGATGTTCGTCCTTCCGGTCATCGCGCACTTCCTCGATGGTGAGCGGATGGGAGCGTGGGCGCTTCTAGGCGCCGCCGGCTTCCTGATCGGTTTCGTCGATCTCGGTTTGGCCACCTCGGTTCAGCGGGCGGCCGTCACGAACGACCACGAGCGCACGCAGCGGATGGTCGGTCTGTCGCTCTCTACCCAGCTCGTCCTTCTCCCGTTCGCGTTCGCCGCCGCGTGGCTCTACTTCGCCGACATCCCCGGTGCTTCCGCCGCGGTGAGTGACGAAGCCCGTCGGTCGACGCCAATCGTGCTCTGCGGCGGCGCGATGCTCGGGCTCGGCCAACCGTATCGAATGTTCGTGCTCGCGAAGGGCGGGGTCCGCGCGGTCGCGAATGCTCGCACGTTCGCGTCTACCTGCCAAATCGTCGTGCTCGCGGGCGGGTTCTTCTGGCTCGGCCCGCGGCTCCTCGTCCCGGCGATCGGCCTCTTCGTCACGAACACTCTCGACACGCTCCTCACGGTGCGGGCGGCGCGTGCTCTCGACCCTGGCATCCCGCTCTTGCCGCGGCGCGGTCTGGCGGCCGGCGAGATCCGTTCTGCGTATCGCGACGGTGCCGCCGCCTTCTTCATGAACCTCGCCGTCACCACCGCCCTTCGCATCGATCTCTTCGTGCTCAACACCGTCGCACCGCTCTCGTTGGTCGGCACGTATCAGGTCGCGGGCCGCGCCATCGACATGGCGTACATCGTCGGGAAGCAAGCGACCGTCGCCCTCATGCCGGAGCTCGGCGACCCGGAGCATCGCGGTCGCGCGGTGCGCATCGGGACGGGCGTGTTCGCCGCCGTCGTCGTGAGCGGCATGGTGGCGGTCGCGTCGGTCGGCCAACCGTTCCTCGTCGCGCTCTTCGACGAGCACGCCGCCGGCCCGAACGCGAGCCTCGTCCTCGCGCTCCTCGGAACGGCTGCGATGATCATGTCGCTCTACGAAGTCGCCAGCTCGATGGTCATGTTGGGGGGCAAGACCGCCTGGGACTGCGCGCTGCCGATCATCGTCGGGGCGCTCCTCAACCTGTGCATCTCCATCGGTCTCGCTCCGACCTACGGCGTCTGGGCCGTCGCGGGCAGTACGGTCGCCGGCAACTTCTTCACGCTGTTCTTCATGTGGTCTCGCGCGCGGCGCCTCCTGGCGTGGTCTCTCGCGTCCGTGCTGCGCGCCACCGCGCCGGCGCTCGTCGCTGCGCCGGTCGCGGCTGCGCTCGGTCTCGCGCTCAGGAGTCAGGTGACCTCGGCGTGGTGGAGCCTGCTGGCTGCCCTCGGGGTGACGCTGCTCGGCGTCCTCGCCGCGGCCGCGGTCATGCGCTGGACGGCCAAGCCGAGCGTCCATGGCTGAGCACGCGCGCTTTCGCTCGACGAAGTGGTTCGGCTCGCTGGACGGGCTCCGTTGCATCAGCATCCTGGCGGTCGTGTTCCATCACACGGCGGGCGCGTCCTTTCGCGGCACGCCGTTCGAGAACGCCGGCGCACACGGGGTCTCGCTCTTCTTCGCGATCAGCGGGTTCCTCATCACCACGCTCCTCCTGCGTGAGCGCGATGCGCACGGGAGGATCTCGCTCCGCGACTTCTACGTCAGGCGCTCGCTCCGGATCTTTCCGCTCTACTACACGATCCTCGCCGTGTACGTCGCGTCGGTCCTCGTGGTCGAGCCCGGGAGCGTGCCCGGCCGGCAGTTCCTCTCGAACCTCCCGTTCTTCGCGACCTACACGTCGAACTGGTTCGTCGCTCTTCCGACGGGCGACGAGCGCGTCATCTTCTACTTTGCGTGGTCCCTCGCGACGGAGGAGCAATTCTATCTGCTCTGGCCGAGCGTCGAGAAGAGGCTTCCGCGCTTCGCGCCCTACCTCGTGCTCGTCATCGTCGCGACCGTCGTGCTCGCGCGCATGGGTCTCACCCCGCTCCGCGCCGGCTCGCTCGCGTGGTCCATCGTGACGAGCTTCGCGCCGGCGATCGGGCTCGGTGTCGTGATGGCGCACGTCCTCCACTCGGAGCGTGGGCTCCGAACCGTCTGGCCGTGGCTCGGAGCTCGCGTGACGGCGCCGCTTCTCCTGCTCGCGATGCTCGCCGCGATCGCGCTTCGAGCGCCGGAGGTCGTGCTCTTTCTCGCGATGGCCCTGCTCGTGGCTGCGTGCGCCATCCGCGAGGACCACGGCCTCGCGCTGCTCTTGCGAGCCAAGCCCGTCTCGAAGATCGGCGCGGTGAGCTACGGGATGTACCTGATGCACATGCTGGCGCTCCACGCGGTGTCGGGCGCGGCGGCGCGGCTCGGGCTCGGGTCTCCGCCGCCGGCCGCGCTCTTCGTCTGTACGAGCGCCCTCGCATTCGGCGCCGCCTGGCTGAGCTACCGCTACTACGAGAGCCGGTTCCTCGCCCTCAAGCGGCGCTTCCAGCGCTGAGGCAAGGAGCAACAAGTGCGCTGTTCCGCCTCGCGGTGGATATTGCCGTAGCCACTGCACCCCTATCCCCTGATCACCCTTTTCTCAATGAGTGCCAGGGGAGAGCGCGTCCAGCCTCGCCGTAAGAGTCCCCTGCCGGTGTGGCATGGAGTGTGCTTTTTCCGGCGATGTCGGAGGCGATTTTTCAGTGTCATCGGAATCCGGGCTCGTCAGATCTCATTACGGAAAGCTCCGGCTGCTGGTACGAGCGGCCGACGGCTTGGCGATCGTGGCGGCGTTGTGGGCTGCCCTCGCGGTCTACGGGCAGCTCTGGACCGAGCAGTACGCGCTCGGAGCCGCCTTCGCCGTGATCCTCTTCCAGGGCGTCGGCGACGCCGTCGGCATGAGCCGACCGTTCCGCAGCATCCCCATGCGCCGTCAGGTCGGCGCGCTCCTGCTGACGTGGGCGCTCGTCATCCCGTTCCTCCTCGGCGCCGCGTTCTTCATGAAAGCCTCCGAGAGCGTCTCGCGCGTCGCGGTGCTCCTCTGGTTCGTCTTCGCGCCGATCACGCTGCTCGTCTGGCGCACGGCCATGCGCCTCTTCCTCCAAGAGATGCGCGCTCGGGGGCGCAACACGCGCACCGTCGCGATCGTCGGCGCGACCGAAGCGGGAGAGCGTGTCGCGCGCGAAGTCCTCGCGAATCCGTGGTTCGGTCTTCGCATCGTGGGCTTCTTCGACGATCGCAACGAGGAGCGGGTCGCCGCTCGCATGAGCGAGGGCGAGCTCGTCGAGATCTCGGAGGCCCTCGGTGGCATGCGCGGCAACTTCGACGATCTCGTGGCCGCTGCGAAGCGCGGAGAGATCGACACGATCTACGTCGCGCTACCGCTGCGCGCCGAGTATCGCATCCGCGAACTGCTCGCGCGCCTCGCGGACACGACCGCGTCCGTTCACGTCGTGACCGACCTCCTGCTCTCGGACCTCCTGCAGGCGGGCTACACCACCGTCGGTGACGTCCCGGTGCTCAGCGTGTACGAGACGCCGTTCCAGGGAGTGAACAGCTGGCTGAAGCGCGCGGAGGACATCGTGCTCGGCCTCGTCATCCTGACGATCATCGCACTGCCGATGGCCGTGGTCGCCCTGGCGATCAAGCTCACGTCGAAGGGAACCGTCTTCTTCAAGCAGACTCGGTACGGCCTCAACGGACATCCGATTCGCGTCCTCAAGTTCAGGACGATGTCGGTCAGCGAGGACGGGCCCACCATCGCGCAAGCGGTGCAGAACGACTCGCGCATCACGCGGCTCGGCGCGTTCCTCCGCCGCACCTCGATGGACGAGCTTCCCCAGTTCCTGAACGTCCTCACCGGCGAGATGTCGATCGTCGGGCCTCGCCCACACGCGGTCGCGCACAACGAGCTCTACCGAAAGCAGATCCCCGGTTACATGCTCCGGCACAAGGTCAAGCCCGGCATCACGGGCTGGGCTCAGGTCAACGGCTGGCGCGGCGAGACCGACACGCTCGACAAGATGATCCGACGCGTCGAGCACGACCTCGCCTACATCCGCAGTTGGGACCTCTTCTTCGATCTCAAGATCATCTTCCTCACGGTCTTCGGTCGTGACGTGCGACGAAACGCGCATTGAGCATCATCGCCGGTTGGACTCGTGGCGGGACAGGACGGTCTTCTGCCCGAACGTGGTGTCCGAATCGCCGCGCTCGCGTCGGTCGGTTCCGTGGCGGTGCCCCTCGAGGTAGGCCCAGTGAAAGACGGCGCGGCGAGCGGGTACGCGCGCCATGTCCGCGAAGTCGAGGTCGCGGACGCATGCGGCCCAGTCGCGGACGGTCGAGGCGAGCGTTCGCCCGAGCATCTTCGCGATGCCCTCCGAGCGTCCGTAGATGAACGCGTCGGCCTCGCCCTCGATGAAGCGCCGGCCGTAGAGCTGCTTCAGCGTGTAGTTGTGAGAGTGCATGACGATCGCGTCCTTCACGTACGCGATACGGAGGCCCTGGTCGTGCGCCCACTGGCCCCACTCGGTGTCCTCCGAGCCCCAGGCGTCTCGGTAGAACGGGTGCTTCTCCCACGCCGAGCGGCGCATCGCGGCGAGCGGCAGCGACAGCGTGATCCACGGCGGGGTCGAGGCAGCGTCGGGAAAGCTCACGGCATAGTCCCGGCGGACCCACGTGTCGGCTTCGGGGCGCGGGAGCTGTCGTGCGAGCGCCGCGTCCACGCTCGGGTCGTCGAACACCTCGACGATGCGCCGGAGGGTCGACGGCGAGAGCGGCACCGAATCGGAGTTCTGTAGGACCGCGATCTCCGTGTCGCAGCTCTCCATCGCGAGGTTCAGCACCGGCCCCGGGAAATAGTCCTCGGGCGCGATCTCGATGAGGCGGTGGGGGTACGCGCGGACGAGCTCCAGGGTCCGATTGGTCGAGCCCGAGTCGACCACGAGCAGCTCGAAGTCGTCGTAGTCTTGGCTGAAGAGGCCCGCGAGCGCCTGGCCGATCACCCAGTCGGAGTTCTTGCTCCGCATGATCACCGTGACGCGTGGCCTCTTCGCGGTCATCGCGTGCTCTTCGGCACGACGTCGAGGAGGTGCACGGTCTCGCGGCTCTCGAGGAAGCGGAGGATCTTCCGAAAGCCCTCGAAGCCGTCGCACAGGTACATCGTGATCGGATGAATGATCATGTTGCTGATGGCTCCGCGGGCCTCGTTGCGCTCGAGGTCGCCGAGCACGATCTCGACCCAGTCCGCGATGTCATGTGACTCGGGCCCCCAATCATCCGACCAAGAGTAGCGCTTCTGCCAACGCGCGACCCACTCGCGCGTGCGCTCGGCGTGATAGAGGTGCTCGTGGTCGGGGATCACGTTCAAGGGAAAGTTGTAGATGCCCGTCGCGTGTCGGACAGGGCCCATGCCCTCGCGGTCGGTCCCGTCGGAGCAGAGCGTGAGCCCGGCGGCCGTCAGCACCCGCTCCGTGTGGGGTCCGTGCATGTACATGTGGTTGCGCCACGCGCGGATCCGCTTTCCGGTCCGCGCCCGGACGACGCGCGCCGTCAGCTCGGCGTCGAGCCGCTGGTAGAAGCTCGGACCGTTGTAGCTGCCGAGGAGCTTCTTCGAGACGCGGTGCAGGAGCTCGGGCTGGAAGCACGACCAATTGTGGCCGCCGACCTCGACGAGCGGGTGCTCGACGATGGGCCGCAGGTCGGGCCACTCCTCGCGAAAGCTCTTGCCGGACACGAAGAACGTGACCTTCACGTTCGACGCTCCGAGCAGACGCAAGAACTTCCCGGCGATCCGGATCTCGCTGTCGTCCGCATGCAGCTGATTGCCCGTGCGCAACGACGAATGGTGGAGGTCGCCCGTGAGACAGATCATCGATCCCCCACGTCGAGATCGAGCCCGAGCCGCCGCAACGCGGCGTGGAAGTTCACGTCGCCGTGCTTCCCCCACGCAGCCAGGTACGCGTGGTCGAGCGCTCGCACCTCGTCGGACGCCGCCGCGAGCGCCTGCCGAGCGAGCTCGCACGCCGCCGTGTCGAGCCGGTACGCGACGAGCGGAAAGACGAGGGACAGGCGCTCTCGCGGAGAGGCGCTCGCGTAGCCGAGCCGGGCGCGGCGTCCGACGAGCGCCTCGGGGACCGCGCTCCTCGTACGCGAGAGCGCGAGCGCCTTCTTCGCGACCGCGCGGGGCGACGACAGACGCTCGACGAGCGCCGACCGAAAAGCGCGCTCGGGGTAGCTCGGCCATTCGAGGGTCGCGTCGCCGAGGCGTCGCCGCTCGCACTCGAGGTGGACTGGCGCGAGCTCGGCCAGCACCTCGTCGTTCCAGGCTGCGAGATCGCGCGCTCGGAGCTCGTCGTAACGCGGCTCGAGCCGCGCCTCCATGGCCTGGTCATACTGCGCGCGAAATCGCTCGGCCACGTCACGGCGCGCGCGCATCCGCTCTCGTTTTACCCGATAGCTCGCGTCGTAGCTTCCGAGAAAGTAGAGCAGCGCGTCCCCGTAGCCGATGATCGCCTTCTGCACGTGCCTCACGACGGCACGCGTCTGGGGCTCGGCGAGCGGCGCCGACTCGAGCATCACGCGGTTGATGACGAGGAGCGTGCCGCGGTTCACGAGAAGATTCTCGACGTCGAACCGCTCGATGCGCTCGCGCGTGATGTGCCGGAGCTCGCGCACCCAGGCCCCGTCGCCGAGCAAGGGCACGTGGCCGAAGCGCATGTCGTACCACATGACCAGGCAGGGGCCGTGGAGCAGCGCGCGCTCCGCGACGACGCCCACGTCCATCCCGATGCCGTGTTTGGCGACGAGCGGGGCGAGAGCTTCGTCCGCGAGCGCCTTCATCCTCGCCGCGTCGCCGCCTCGCCGCGCGACGACGAGAAAATCGAGGTTGTTGTTCGGTCGCTCCTCGCCCGTAGAACGGTCGACGCCACCTTCGCGCCGACCGTAGCCACCGATCAGCAAGACCGCTCGATAGCGGTCCTCCGGCAACGCACCCGAGAGCGCCTGCCGGGCCTCGTCGAGCATGGCGCGGATCCGCGTCTCGAGGGCCTCGCTTCCGCGCACCGTGAATCGCTCGCCGCCGGTCATGCCCTTCTCCGCGCCGCCTCGAGCACGCGCCCGAGCACCGCGATGTGCCGCGCGGGCGTGAGGCGCTCGAGGCAACGGGCGCGCCCGGCCGCGGCGAGCGCTCGCGCGAGAGACGGGTCGGACAGGACGTGGTCGATCGCGCGTGCGAGCGCAGCCGGATCGTTCGGCGGGACGCTCAGGCCGGTCACCCGGTCCTCGAGCCATTCTCCGACCCCGCCGACCCGTGTCGCCACGACGGGCGTGCCGCGGACGAGCGCTTCGGGCCCAACGAGAGCGAACGTCTCCGGGGCGCGGCTCGGCACGACGAGGCACGCCGCGCGCGCGTAGGCCTCGTCGAGCGCCGCGCCGCGAAGCGATCCCTCGAATCGGATCCGGTCCGCCACTGCGCGCTCGGTCGCCCTCGCCTCGAAGAGCGCCCGCTGGGGACCCTCGCCGATCACCCGAAGCGTCACGTCGCGTGCGAGCAGCCGCATGGCGTCGATCAGTACGTCGAGCCCCTTTCCGAACAGGAGCGCTCCGACGAAGAGCGCCTCTCGAGGCGCGCGCGCGACGCGTTCTGTGAGGTTCGCCTCGCGCACGAAGAGCGGTGCTTCGTGGACCCGGCGTGGATCGAAGCCGTGGGCGACCACGTGCTCGCGCATGTACCGCGAACCGACCACGGCACCGGCGAGCGACTGGTGATCATGCTGCTCGGCTCGCAGCTGGCCGACCGTCCGAAGACGGACTCGGCGGCTCTTGGGGTCGCGGTTGACGAAGCCGAGGCACGGGTAGCACCCCGCGCCGACCGTACGCGTGCACGTCTTGGCGCCGACCGTCGTGTACTTGTGCTCGCGCAGGCAGAAGAGCGAGTGGTCGTGGAAGAAGCGAACCGCCGGAATGCGACTCACGGCGAGATCCCGGATCACCGTGCGCGCGTCGTCGAGCTGGTGCAGGTACGCGACGTCCGCGCCGATCTGCGCCGCCTGGCGAGGAAGATCGACGAGGGGGAATGCCCCATCGAAGCGCTTCGTCACCTCTGGGTCCGCCCAGCCCTCGACGCCGTACAGCAGCGTCGAGCGAACCCCCTCGGCCCGGAGCAGCTCCACCGTCTCGTAGACGTAACGCTCGGCTCCGCCTGCGAGATCGGCGCGCCGATTGATCCAGAGGACGTGCACGAAAGCCCGGAGACGCGGAGCGTACATCGCGCTCGGCGCATTGCAAGATTGACTCTCGGCGCCGCGGCGCTACACGCTCTCTCGTGCCCGAACGGCTCGCCATCGCGATGTTCGTCGACGCCTGTGGCCATGGTGTCGTGGGCCCTCGGCCCTGGTTCCTCGACGAGCTGACGCACCGCCAGCGGGTCACCTCTCTGTTCGGCTATTCGAGCGCTTGCGTTCCGGCGATCCTGACGGGCCGCCTGCCGAACGAGAACGATCACTGGTCGTCGTTCTTCTACGCGCCGAAGGCGAGCCCGTTCCGGACCCTGCGCCCGCTCCGCGTCTTGCCGAGCGCCATCTTCGATCGCGGCCGCGTTCGCTCGTGGCTCTCGAAGGGTCTCGCGCGCGCGTACGGCTTCACGGGCTACTTCCAGATCTACAACGTTCCATTCGACGTGCTGCCGCTCTTCGACTACGCGGAGAAGAAAGACATCTTCAAGCCGGGCGGCATCAATCGCGGGACGAGCATCTTCGACGATCTCGCTCGCGCCGGTCAGCCACACCACGTCTCCGATTGGAGGCGAAACGAGGACGAGAACCTCGCGTCGCTCGAAGCGGCCGTTCGGGCGCGGGAGCCTAGCTTCGCGTTTCTCTACACGGCGAGCCTAGACGCGTTGATGCACGACCAGACCAAGGAATCGGACGCCGTGAACGCGAAGCTCCGCTGGTACGCGACGCGTGTGCGCGCGATTCTCGAGCTCGCGCGCGAGCGCTACGACGAGGTGCGGTTCGCGCTGTTCTCCGATCACGGGATGGCGAGCGTGAAGCGCGTCGTCGACCTCGTGCCGCGCGTCGATGCGACCGGTCTCGCGTTCGGCGAGGACTACGCCGCGGTGTACGACTCCACGATGATGCGCTTCTGGTTCTTGCGCCCGGGCTCGGAGGAGCGCATCCGTGAGGCGCTGCCGGACACCGAGCATGGTCGGTGGGTCACGGAGGCGGAGCACCGCGCGTTCGGCACGTACTGGGAGGACGGGCGCTTCGGCGACGCCGTCTACTCGCTCGAGGCCGGGACGCTCCTCAATCCGTCGCACATGGGCAACGTCCCCCTCGCCGGGATGCACGGGTACCGGCCAGACCACCCGGACAGCGACTCGGCGCTCCTCGCGAGCTTCACGCCCGAGACGAAGGTCGAGCGGATCACGGACCTCTACACGTTGATGCGCGAGATGGCCGACTGGGCCGCGTAGTCTAGCCCCCGCAGAACGACGGCGGCGGGGACGGCGGATCGAGGACCTCGAGATCGGGCGCCTCGTCGAGACGCCCGTTGACGTCGTCGATTCGATAGACGCGCGCCGCGTCCCCGATGCCCACCTGCAGCTCTTCGAACGCCGTCAGATAGAAGTAGCCGGTGTGGATGGACTCGTCGGCGGAGACGTACTCGAGGATGACGGTCTTTCGACCCCCGGGGCCCGTGCCGCACTCGACGCAGTACCGCGCGAAGACGTCGTCCTGAGTGGGATCGTCGAGGATGAGGCCACCGTCGGTCGCGCGCACCAGGAGCGAGCCCGGCGGCGTCGGCGTCGAGGTGACGACGGGGGTGTCGTCGGGGACTGCGAGCACCAAGCGGTCGGTGCCGGGATCGCCCCAGATGGCATCGCCCGCGCCGCCGCCCCCGAAGAAGTTCGGGCCGAGATACGTCTCGGTCTGGACGTTGTCGTCCACGTACCACACCGCGACGTCGTCGCCGTTGCCGCCCGAGACGCGGAAGTCGTGCGTGTTGCCGCGGAGCACGACCAAGTCGTCGAGGTCGGCCGGATCGATGGTGTCGGTTCGGCCGCCATCTCCGTTGCCGAGGTCGACGCCTGCGCGGGAGAGGTCGCGGATGAACACCCAATCGCGTCCGGGACCCGTGTGGATGGTCGTCGTCATGATGTCGAACGATCCGTCGGGGTTGCTGCCGCAACCGGCGATCACCAGATCGTCGTCGCGAAGAGCTCCGCCTTGGGTCGATCCGGTGCGAAAGTGGATCGAGTAGCTGCGGTCGAACACGAGGATGTCCGGCCCGTCGCGCAGGTCGCCTTCGCCGAAGCTGTGAATGGCGCCGTTCGGCCCGAGGTCGATGATGTCCGTGCCGGTCGATCCCTCGAAGTACGCTCCGGCGCCGCTGTAGTCGAAGTCGGTCGGCACGAGCCTCCACCCGTAGTGGTTGCCGTCGCCGTCGCGGAGCATCTCCATCGCACCGATGCTCATGCTGAAGTTGCGCCAGTTCGCGAGATCGTCGTTCGCGTCTTCGTAGTCCCACGCGCCCGGCGGCAGGATCGGCGTGGGCATGCCGTCGCGGCCCGTGTGCCCGTCGAAGTACTCGTCGTCGAGCAAGCCGTCGATCGGGAACTCGGTGGGCGTCCAGCGCCCGTCCCACGAGTACGTGTTGTCGGTGGGCCAGCCGTGGGCGGGAGGCAACGGCGGCCCCGCGTCGCCGGGCGGGCCGGAATCGCGGTGGCGGCCGCCGCCGTCGACGCTCGTCGCGCCGTCGTCGCCGCAGCCAGGTCCCGCGAGGAGCAACACCGACAGAAGAGAAGTGATGGTTCGCATGGGCGGAGGCGGTTGTGGCACGCCGAGCCCGTCTGGTCGAGCCGATATTGCGGTACAATTCCAGCTGTGCTACACACAGCCCGTGACCGTGAACGCGCTTTACGCATGAAGGTGCGCGACCGAATCGGGGTGATCACGGACCTCTTGCTCGGAGCGGTCTACGCGGATGGTCGAGCGCCGTACGTGGAGCGCGAGGCGGTCCGGAAGCTCTTGTGCGATCTGCTCCTCACGGAGGAGCTGCCCCCCGAGGTCGAGGCGCGCCTCGCGACGTTCGATCCGGCGTTCTTCGATCTCGCGGCGGTGGCGGACGATTTCGCGGCCAATCCCCCGATGAACCGCAGGCGACTGCTCGAGCTCGTCGGGCAGATGTGCATGGCGGACGGTGTCTTCGATCTCTCGGAGGTCGCGTACGTGCGAGAGCTCGCAGCTGCGCTCGGAATGAAGAAAGAGGAGTACTCCGACCTCGTCCGCGAGTGCGAGGTGCAGGAGCTCCGGCGTCACCTGCGGACCGTGCGAATGACACCGGCGGGTGGCGTTCGCCGCCCCGTCATCACGCCTCCGGACACGCCGCCGTCCGGCGTGTCGCGCTGAGCGCTCAGCTCGCCGTGCAGTCGATGTTCACGTTGATGAGCGTGTCCGGAAAGACCGGCCAGGAGGCGACGCCGAACCGCTCGACACACGTGCCCGCCGCCGGGTCGATGATGTTCACCGTCGCCGGTGAGCCGACGATGTTCGGGAACGTGACCTGATTCGTTCCTTCCGGCCAGCGCGCAGCCATCGGCCGCGGGTGTCTCGCCGCTCGTGCAGATGTGCGGCAGGATGTTCGTCACGACCAGTCCGCCCGGATAGAGCACGAACGCAGGATCGTGGGTCACCCCACCGAGCGTGGCGCCCTCGCCGCCGTCCGCTACCGACACGGGGTTGTACCCCGCGACCAGGAGGCCCTTCGCCGGGTCGTAGGTCGAGCCGGAGTCGGACACGACGTTCTCGACGCCGGTGCGGTGCGCGAGGCGCACGAGGTACGCGCTGTAGTCGGCAGAGCTCGGCGCTTCCGCGCGCAGGTTGCCGACGTAGTCCGTGAGAGGCTCGACCCGAAGGAGCATGACCATGTCGGCCGCGGAGGTCACCGAGTACGTGCCATCGGCTGCCGTCGTGGTGGACGCGAGCATCACACCGTTGGGGAAGTCGATGGACACGGTCGCGCCCTCGATCGGCGGCGCGCCGGAGCCGAGGTCCTCGCCCTCGATCACACCGGTGACGGTGATCATGTCGATTGGCCCGGAGTCCCAGCCGGCGTCCGCACCGGCGTCCGAGCCTCCATCCGTCGAGGAGTCGAGCATGCTGCCGTCGATCGGTCCGGCGTCCACGTCGCCACCATCCATTCCGCCGTCGAGAGCCATGCCGCTGTCCATGCTCCCACCGTCGTCGGCGGTTCCGCCGTCGGTCCCGACTCCCCCGTCGGCGCGTCCGCCGTCGGCCGCTCCACCGTCGGTGCCGCCGTCGTCGTCGCCACAACCCGCGACGAGAAGGACCACGACACAACCCAAGATACTCGTTCGCACCATCGGAGATCCCCGGCGCCGCGGCGCCGCGACCACGTTACCACGACCGAGGCCCGTGAGGCTCGCTTCCAGAAGTCTCGAGCCCTATGATTGCCTGCGCCGGCGCACGATGCGAGTCGCTCATCTCCTCCGCAAGTACGACCCGCGTGCGTGGGGTGGCACCGAGACGGCGGTTCGCGACCTCTTCGCGGGGCTCCGAGCCGGCGGGGTGTCGTCGGTCGTGTACGCACCGAAGATTGATGGGCATCGCGCGGTCGAACGCGACCCACTCGCGGCCGACGGGCTCGACGTGCGGAGGTACCGTGCGTTCGTCCCCGCCCTGGGGTTGAGCCGTGAGGCGCGCGGGCAGTTGGTCGCCGTCGGGGGCAATCTCATGTCGTTCGCGCTCCTCGGGGCGCTCCTTCGCGAGCCCGGGCTCGCGGTGATCCACACGCACGTGCTGCAGCGTCTCGGGGGAATCGCGCGTACCGTCGCGCGCGCCCGTCGCATTCCCTTCGTCGTCACGATTCACGGAGGTTACCGCGACCTGCCCGCGAGGGTTCGCGAGGAGCTCGCACGGCCGCTTCGCGGCGGCTTCGAGTACGGCCGCGCGTTCGGCGCGCTCCTCGGCGCCCGGCGCGTCGTGCGCGACGCCGATGCGGTGATCACCTGCAACCCGCGCGAGGCCGAGCTCGTTCGGGGAGAGGTTCGAGCCGAACGGATCCACTACGTGCCGCACGGCGTCCCGACCGAGACGTTCTCGGTCGATTGGCGAGCAGACGCGGATCCGTTGCTCTCGGGGCTCGACGCCGACGAGCTCATCCTCTGCGTCGGGCGCATCGACGCGGTGAAGAATCAGGGCGCGCTCGTCGAAGCGCTGCACGTGCTGCGCGAGAAGCGGCGGGCCGTGGCCCTCGTGCTCGTAGGCGCCGTCACGGACGCGACCTACGGAGCCGCGCTCGAACGCCGCGTGGAAAAGCTCGGCCTCGCCGGTGCGGTCCGCTTCGTCGGCGCGCTCCCCCCCCGCGATCCGCGGCTCGTCGGGCTCTATCAGCGCGCCGACGTCGTCGCGCTGCCCTCCCTCTCGGAGACGTTCGGTATCGTCATCCTCGAGGCGTGGGCCGCGGGCGCGTGCGTCGTGGCGAGCCGCACCTCCGGGGCATCGGAGCTCGTCCGCGACGGCGCGAACGGTGTCCTCCACGACATCGACGATTGCGACGGGCTGGTCGACGCGCTCGACCGCGTCCTCTCGGACGAGACGCTCGCGCGGAAGCTCGCGAGCGCCGGGCGTGCGAAGGCGCTGTCGGACTACGACTACGTCGCCGTCGCAGGGCGGGTGCTCGACGTGTATCGGAGCCTCGGAGCGGCATGACGCGCTACGTCATCCTCCGCGACGACGACGCGAACGGCACGACGTCCCCGGAAGCGATCGAGCGTCTCTATCGGCCGTTCCTCGCGCGCGGTTGGCCCGTGTGCCTTGCGGTGATCCCCGAGGTGAGGACGGACGTTCGCACGATGAACGGGGAGCTCGAAGGGTTCGTCGACGCGTCGCGCCGCGGAGCGCCGGGCGTCGCGCCCATCGCCGACAACCGCCGCTTCGTCGACTACGTTCGGGCGGAGCCGAAGCTCCACGTCGTACAGCACGGTCTGCGACACGAGATCGTCGGTGGCCGCTTCGAATTCGACCGGGACGACGCGCGCGACGTGGCTACGCGCATGGACGCAGGATCGCGCGCACTTCGAGACGCGGGCTTTCCCAAGCCGAGCACGTTCGTCGCACCGCAGGACCAGATCTCCCGCACGGCCGTTCGTGCGGCGCTCGCGCGGTACGCGGTCCTTTCCACCGGGTACTACAGCCTGCGGCGCTTACCGCGCCGACACTGGGCTCGCTACCTGATCGACAAACGCGTTTCGAAACGGCCTCACGTGAGGCTGCGATCGCAGACGCTCCTGACGCACCCCGGCTGCATTCTCTCGCCGCATCGCGAGCCGGAGCACGTCGCCGAGGCGATCCTGGCCGTCGTTCGGTCGCAGCGCCTCACGGTCGTCGTGTCTCATCACTGGGAGTACGCGTCGGGCGGCGGCGAGCCCTCGCCGCTCGTCGACGTGCTGCATTCGCTTCCCGAGCGATTCGAGGCCGAGGCCGTCAGAGTCGTCACGTTCGACGAAGCGCGCAGCTTCGTCTGAGCCCGCCGTGCGTCGGCGCGAGCCAAGCGCGTGCCGTCGCGACGCCTGCTCGGAGTCGGCCCGCGGGTTGCATGGGCCCTCTGTCTCGATATCCTCAGCGGTCGACTCTCGAGAAAGGCCCCCGATGCGGTCGTCCGTACGTCTCTTGCTCCTCCATGCAGCGCTGCTCTGCGTCGCCGCGCCTGCGCTTCGCGCGAGCGCGCAGCCTTATCACTTCGAGGACGCCCTCCGCGACGGAACGACCGGCAACGCGACCGGTGGTGCATTCGGCGCCGACGGCTGGACGGTCACCGCCGCGGACGATCGGATCTGGTATGCGCTCCCGCGTCTCGTCTCCGGGTACGCCGAGTTCACGATGGCGAACGTGACGCTCGGGAACCTGCCGCTCGGGGACCACGAGATCTTCGCGATGTACGAGGACGGCTACGGTATCGGGGAGCCGATACCGTATGCGCCGCAGTTCCGAGAGAACCACTACAAGATCCTGATGCGCATCTACGGCACGGCCGAAGCCGGTCGAGCGGGCGCGATGAAGCTGATGTGGGGGATGTGCCCGAGCGGCGCGCCCGGGCACTCGGAGTGCGGTTGCGGCTCGTTCTTCGCGGAGCCGTTCGACGATCCCGGGCCATGGACCGGAGACCCCGTGCGGATGCGCGTCGAGTGGGGCGGCGGGACCACGCGGCTCCTGCGCGACGGCGTCGAGGTCGTGTCGGTCGACTGGAGCGGCAGCGGCCTCACCTTCGGGCCCGAGGATCTCCACTTGATGCTGGGGAGCCCGAGGAACGACGGTGGGCTCGCGGCGATGCCTATCGGCGCGGTGTTCTCGGATCTCGTCGTCGATGGGACGATGGGGCCGCTCGCCACCTGCTCGGGCGTGGTGATGCCCGATGGCGGCGTGCCCGCAGACGCCGGACCGTGCGATCCGTCCACGCTCGCCATCGCCGACGCGACCGCCGCGAGCTGGGAGGGGGGCGTCTTCCCCGACGCGAACGACCTCAACGTCGAGGGCGATGACACGGGACCGAGCGCCGTCGTGTATCTGCGCTTCGCTCCGGTGGGCGGCACCGTCACGCGCGCGACGCTCACGCTCCACACCTCGAGCTCGGCCAGCGCTGCGGGTGGATCGGGCGAGGTGTGTCGCGTCGACGGCGGCGTGTGGGACGAATCGACGCTGACGTGGACGACGCGCCCGGCGGTGAGCACGGTCTGCTCCGGCGGAGCGCGCCGCGTCGGCGCGTCCGAGGCGGTGACGTGGGACGTGACGCCGTTGATCACGGCAGGCGGCGAGCAGACGCTCGCGCTCGTGTCGACCGACGTCGACGGTGCGCACTTCCTTTCGCGGGAGGCCGGAGGTTGCGACCTCGGGCCGCGGCTCGAGGTCGAGCTCGGCGCGGGGTCGGACGGGGGCGCGGTCGGAGTCGACGGGTCCACCGGGCGAGACGGCGGCGGAGTCGACGCAGGGCGCGCGGACGGCGGCGGCCCCGAGCACCCGCTCGGGGGTGGCTGCTCGTGTCGAGCTGCTGGGCGGACGCGCACGCAGCCACTCGCGTTCGGCGCGCTCGGGATCGTGGCGCTCGCGGCGCTGCGCCGCCGCGCACGGCGCGCGCGGCGCACCTGAACCGTACCGTCAGCTCGCGCGCTCGAGGCTGACGATTGGCTCGCCGTCGTCGTCGCGGTCGACGCGGAGCTGCCACGGCCGGCAACAGACCTCGCAGTCTTCGACCATGTCGCCGGCCGTCTCCGGATCGACGTAGAGGCTCGACCGGCTCCCCGCACCATGGGCACTCGACGGTGACGGCGTCGTTCACCGACGGACGATCGCACGGATCGCTTCGCACCTGAACGAGGTGATCGGCGTGTACAATGCCGGTCAGGATGCCTGGTCCCGGGATGCACCGAGGAGCAGTACACGCTGATGGCGATCGGCAACTACAACAGCTACCCACGATGACCCGGTACGACGACATCCCCGACGTACGGGACGGGCTCACGCGCGAGGAGCGCGTCGTGCTCTTCGTGCTCGAAGAGACGCAGCGCGAGCTCGGTGGGCGCAACGTACCGACCGCGATGCTCTACGGCCGCGTCGTCGAGCACGTCGACATGAGCGTCGAGAAGCTCCAAGCGATCCTGGGCCGTCTCACCGGCCGCGCGCTTCCGCTGATCCCGCCGCCGGCTTGCTGGCGCGCGGAGATTTGGACACCGGCGCGGCTCGAGCGCGCGATCGAGCCCGCGCTCAGCGCTCTCGCACGGCCGGCTCGCAGGCCGCGGGCTCGGCGCTCGGGGCGGAGCCCGCCAGGACGACCCGGAGATCGGCGTCCGCGATCGGGCGGTCTTCCTCGCTGCCGTCTTCGTAACGGACGCGCATCGCGCTGCCGTCGAGCGCGGTGACCGTCGCGAAGTACTCCGCGCTGTCGTTCCAGAGGAGCCGGATCGTGTCGCCCTCCCGGACGTCCACGCGGGCGAGGTCGCCGAGGGTGGAGCGATGCGTGTGGCCCTCGCCGTCCGTGAGGTCGGCGCGCCCGCCCTCGACGCACTCCGAGAGAGTCTCGACCCGCTCGGCCTGGCCCCGTCGGACCAGCACGAAGGGCGCCTCGGCACCGTGCATCCGACGGCAGATGGCGGCGTCCGCCCGCGACGGCCTCGCGGCCGACGGCTCGCGGAACACGTATCGGATCCGGGAGACGGGGATGCCGTTCTCCTCGCTCTCGTCCTCGTACCGAACGTCGATCCGGTCGTGATTGAGATGCGACGCGGTCGCCATGTACGAGAGAGCACCGTCCTCGTATCGCGCGGCGACGCGGGCTCCTTCGAGCTGATCGGTCGCGAGGACATCCGACTCGGGCACGCGAACCGTCTCTCCGCTCGCCATCAAGACGACGACGCCGTCGTCGCACCGGATCGCGTGGCCGACGGCGAACACGTCGAGCCGCGACGTCACCACGCGCCGAGCGGGATCGATCGCGACGACCGGCTCCACGGTCTGGGTCGGTGGCGTCACCTCCGTGGGGTTGGCGCTCGGCTCGATGGGGACCGCGCTCACCGCAACGATGCTCGCCGGCGAGATCAGGTGCACCGAGCCGTCGGTGTACCGGACCTCGACCAAGGCACCCCGTGCCGCGGTGACCTCGCCCACCCACAGGGTGGGCGCATCGGACCAACGCGTCGCGATGTACGTCCCCGGCGCGAGCGTGACGTCGTCGACATCCGCGCGCGAGACCCAGGCGCGGCGGCCGTCGTGGAACGCGACGTCGAGGAGGCCCTGAGAGGCGTCGCGCGCGACGACGGTGCCGAGCGGCTGAGGCCCGTCGCCCGCGAGGCGGACGAGCGTGGCGGGCGCGCCTGGGAGCGCGCCGGATACCGGGAGCGAGGCACCGCACGCGCCTGACAGCGCGGCGACGCAGAGGAGCGACGGGATGAAACGCGCCATGCTCCTGAGACGCGGGGCGCGCGAAAAGGTTCCCTCGGGTCGCTCGCGAGGGGCCCAGGGGAGCACCCATCCAGGGTCCCCTGCCGCGAGAGCCCGCGTTAGCATGCGACCGGCATGCTCATCCAATGCGGCAACTGCGGCGCCCCACTCGATGTGGACGAGGGTCGTACCGTCGTCCGCTGCAGCTATTGCCGGGGCTCCAACGACGTCAGGAGCACGAAGACGATCTCGCAGCAGACGCCTCATGATTGGAGGGCGCCCCGAAGCTGGACGCCTCCGGCCGACGCCAAGGCTCCGTCGACTCCGCTGTCGTATAGGTCGCAGAGACGCGCTGTCCTCATCGCGACCGCCATCTCGGGCCTCGTCCTGCTCTCGGCGGCGAGCGCGATCCTCGCGACCCGCGGGACGACGCGCTCCGCTTCCGACGCGGAGGCCGAGGCGGCGGGGGGCGTGGCGTTCACGGAGCTCGCCGCGACCGACCTCGACATCACGCTCGGCGCGTTCGTCGAGCGCTTCCCGAGCGCGACGCCGGTCGATGGCGAGGTGACGCTCGCGCTCGACGGTCCCGGGCTCGCTCGCGTTCACGTGGCGTGGAACGAGGCAGGCGACCGCGTCAGCGGGATGCGCTTCGACGCGTCCGAGGCGACGCGAGATTGGGCGACGCTCGTCGAGCGGTTCCGCGCGCTCCTCGGCTATACCCTCGACACGACGAGCGAACAGTACGCCACGGCGCGCTACCCGGACGGAGGGCGGTTGACGATCCTCGAGGACGGTGGCGTGACGTTCGCCGTCGAGCCCGACGACGATTGCCGGTCCGACGACCGCGCGCGCGGCGATGCGCTGTGGACGGCCGTGCGCAACGCCGCGCTCGGCGTGAGCCAGCCCATCGACGAGCGCACGCAGGAGCTGCTCCGCGGCTACACGCTGACGCGCGCTGCCGAGGCCGATGTCGGCGGCGTGGTCGACGATTCGTACGAGCGCGTGTCGTCGGTGCTGCCGGGCGCTGCGGCGATGGCTAGCGGGCCCACGTTCGACGTCGAGGTCCCCATCGACCACCCCTGGTTCGTGAGCATCAGCATGGGTTGGGCGAACGAGGACGACGGCCACATCGCCGCTCTGCAGGTCTGGTCGCGCGGAGAAAGCTTCGAGGACATGGACCGCATCGCTCGATGTCTCGAGCCGGTCCTCGGGGAGGCCGAGATTGAGCAGACCGCTCGTATCGGGGGCGAGCGCCGGTTCTACTGGGGCCGTGCGGGCTCCTACTACGAGGAAGGCGGGACGATGGGGGGCAACAACCTCTGGCTCCCGATGCGTGGCACCGAAGGCGTACAGGAGCGCTACGTGTCGATCCTCCGTGCGCTCGATCCGTGTGGCCGGCGGTAGCGAGCGTCAGCCGGCGATGGTCCGGTTTCGTCCGGCGTGCTTCGCCTCGTAGAGGGCGTGGTCCGCGCGGCGGATCAGCGATTCGATGGTCTCTTCCGGCGCGCGGGCCGTGACGCCCGCGCTCAGCGTCACCGACACCGGTCCGTCCTCGGTCTCGAGCGTCTGGTCCGCGACGACGCCACGGATGCGCTCGACGATCCGCTGCGCCGCGGAGATCTCGAGCTCCGGAAGCAGCAGCACGAACTCCTCGCCCCCGTACCGAGCCAGCACGTCGCTCGACCGAATCGCCTCGCGTGCCACTCGCGTCACCCATCGCAGCACCTCGTCGCCGACGAGATGGCCGTGCTGGTCGTTGATCTCCTTGAAGTGATCGATGTCGAGCATCGCGACGCATGCGGCCTTGTGGTGCCGGTCCGCGATCGTGAGCGTCGCGTCGGCAACCTCGAAGAAGTGTCTGCGGTTGTACACGCCCGTCAGCGGGTCGAGCGTCGCGAGCTCTCGCAGACGCTGCTCGATCTCCTTCTGCGTCGTCAGGTCCGTGATGCCCACGATGACGACGTCCTCGCCGTCGAGGATGGCGGGTCGGGCGCTCAGGAGCGCCCAGAACGCCTTGCCGTCGACGGTCTGTACGCGCGTCGCGAACCCGTCGACGCCTCCTTCGCGAGCGACCTCTTCCAGGAGCTTCGAGCGCTCCTCGGGGTCCACGTAGAACGACGTCGCCGGCCGCCCGACGAAATCCTCCAGGACCGTTCCGAACGTCTCCGCGGCTCGCTCGTTGCTGAACAGGATCGTCGCGTCGTCCCGGCCCGTCACGACGAGAGGCACCGGCGCCGCCGCCAGGAGCGTACGAAGCATCTCCTCGCTCCGCCGAAGGGTCCGCTCGGCGCGTTTCATGTCCGTGATGTCGTGGATCGCTCCCAGGATCGTCAGCTCGTCCTCGAACTCGATCACGGTCGCGGAGAGCGATGCCCAGAACGGCTCGTCCTGCGCGTTGCGCATCATGACCTCGACGCCATCGACGCGGCCTTTGGTGCGAATGGCTTCCATGACGCTATCGCGGTCGGCGGAGTCGGCGTAGAAGCTGGTCGCGGTCTCGCCGTTCACCGCCTCGAGGGGCACGCCGAACAGCGCGGCGGCGCTCGCGTTCGCGAGCACGACCGATCCGTCCGCGAGGCTCGTCAACACGATCGGCACGGGTGAGGTCTCGAACACCGCGCGCACGTTCTCTCGTGACTTCGCCAGCTCTCGCGTGCGCAGATCGACGCGTCGCTCGAGGTCCGACTTGAGCACGGCGAGCTCGCGCGCTTGCGTGGCGTGCTCGGAGGCCGACAAGGTCATCCCCACGAAGTCCGCGAGCGTCCCCGCGAGGAGCTCTTCGCGCGCGGTCCACGCCCGCTGCGGTCCCACGTGCTCGTGACAGACGACGCCTATCAGGCGGCCTCGCACGATCACGGGTGCGTCGAGCATCGACGTGATGCCGAGCGGGATGAGGTAGCTCTCGCCGAACTCGCGCGTGCGTGGGTCGGCCAGCGCGTCGTGAGCGGTGATGCAGCGTTCTTGGACGGCCGCTTCGAAGTAGGCCGGCGCGAGATCGAATCCGAGCGACGCGCCACGCTCGTGCCGGTCGACCTGTGCGTCGTAGAGGTCGAGGCAGTCGATCCGCGTCCGCCGCTCGTCGAACCGCCACACGCTGGCCCGCCGGACGTCCAGGAGCCGAGCTGCAGCCTCGGTGATCTGGATGAGGGCGGCTTCGACGTCGCCGCTTCCGAGGGCGGGCGACCGAATGAGCCCGGCGATCGCATCGCGCTGGAGCGTGAGAATGTCTTCGACGCTGGGGTTGCGGGCGTTCGGCTCTCCCATCGGGGCGATCGCCACGATCGACTGGCGCGTTCACGCCGTCAAGCGGCATCAGCTCTCGTCGGGCGGGCCTCCACCCTTCGCCACCTGGGACGCATCGACCTTCGAAGAATCGAACTTGGCCGCCTTCGCTATCATGGTGTCGAGCGTCTCGTCGAAGTCGGGATCGCCACCCTTCTTGAAGCGCAGCGGGTTGATGCGCGCGACGACGAACGACTTGAGGTATGGGCTGTCGAATCCACGGGCCTTGAGCGCCTTGACCGCTTCGCCCACCGCGTCGTCGAGCTCGAGGATCTTGTCGGCGCGGCGCTCGCGCTCCGTGAGCGCCTTCGAGAGCGGTTCGTCGAGGAACGTGTCGGTCCGGCGCAGTACCGGGTGGTACGTGCTACCCGACAGCCGGCCTCGCTTTTCGTATGCGACCCCGAGCGTCACGAGCGGTGCCTCCTCGAACTCGATCGCGTACGCGCTCTCGAGCGCCGACGCATCGAGGTCCGCGAGCGAGCGCGCCATCCGAACGACCTCGAGGCTCTTCTCGCGCAGGTTGTGCGCCTTCTCGGTGTTGAGCGCGAGGATGCGATAGGCGACGTGGCGGTCGGGGACGACGAGCGCGACTATCGACTTGGCGCCCAGCTGCCCGAGCGCCGCCGTGCGATGGTGGCCGTTCGGCGTCCAATATGTCCCGTCGTCGTTCCGGAGCGCGATGATCGGGTCGAGGAACCGATCGAGGTCGCCGATGACGCGCGTGAGTCGGTCGACGTGCGCCTTCGAGAGGTCGCGTTGAAACGGCGTCGGCGCGACTTTCTCGAGCGGGACGACCGCGAGAAGGAGAGGGTGGCCTCCGAGTGGGTCGCGGTAGCCGCCGACGACGGCGCCTCCGTCACGCTCGACGCCGGCCGCGAGGCCCGAGAGCTCGGGGGGCAAGCTCCCGAGCACGGCGTCGGTTGCCGCGAGCCCGCGCGACGACGGCTCGGCGACCTTTTTTCGGGTGCGCTTCTTGGCCGGCCCCGCCTTCTTTTTCTGAGCCATCGGCGGACGATCGTAAATGCCCGGTGCGGTGTCAACGCCGCTTCGAAGGCTGGTTGACCCTGAAGGCGGGCCTGTACACCCTGGTGGAGATGCGTATCGCCCGCTTCGTCGCCGCCCTCGCGGTCGCGGCCGTCGGCTGCGGCGGCGGCGATCCGATGGCGGCACCCGACGGCGGCTCGGTTGACGCGTCGCCGGCCGATGTCGATGGGGGCGCGCCTTCGCCGACGTGGTCTCACGAATTTCCCACGGTCGACATCGACCCATACGGCGAGATCGCGTGGCAGTGCCAGTCGTGGACGATCGGCAACGACGAGCCGATCTACGTTCGCGAGGTGCGCGCCGAGAACGACGGCGCGTGGCATCACTCGAACTGGTTCTTCGTGCCGGACAGCTTCTTCGACGGCCCGGACGGGACCTGGGGTTGCTCCGAACGCGGCTTCGACGAGGTCACCGCCGGCGTCGCCGGCGGCGTCCTCTTCGCGCAATCCACCCAGGCGCTCGCGGACGTGCAGACGTTTCCCCAAGGCGCCGCCGTCGTGATCCCCGCGCACTCGCGCATCGTCGGCAACATCCACCTCTTGAACCTCGAGAGCACGGCGCGGAGCGTCTCGATCCGGATCACGATGGAGACGCTGCCGGAAGCAGCCGTCGTGACGCGGCTCGTGCCGATGTCGTTCACGAACCTCGCGCTCGCGATCCCGCCGCGCGCGGAATCGCTCTGGGCGATGGACTGCGATTTCTCGGCCGGGCCGGCGGCGCCGTTCGACTTCCGCGTCTACTACGCGCTGCCGCATTTTCACTCGCTGGGAACGTACTTCAAGCTCGAGGCGTTCGGCGGGTCGGCCGCGCCGACGACCATCGTCGAGACCGAGCCGATCCAGGGCGATTCCTGGGCCGTCACGCTGGATCCGCCCGTGGACATCACGGGTGCGACCACGATCCGCATGACCTGCGGTTACGACAATCCGCGCGACAGCGTGGTCCGCTACGGCATCGGAGACCAGGAGATGTGCGTCTTCCTGGCGTTCACGGACGCTCGGTTCAAGTACGCGGGCCAGGCGACCGCGAGCGAGCCTGCGGGTGACGTCGGTGGCGTGCCGATGCAGCTCGGCAACTGCACGCCGATCGCGTTCCCCGCGTCACCGTAGCAACGGTGTCACTCGTGCTTTGTGCCGACGCGCAGGAGCGCCGGCTGCACGACGATCGTCGACGCGAGGCACAGACCCGCGGTGACGGCGATCAGCTCGCCGAAGTGGCGCACCGGTACGAAGCTCGACAGGAGAAGGACGCCGAACCCGAGCATGAGCGTGACGCACGTCACGACGATCGCGCGGCCCGTGCCGCGCGCCGCGCGGACGAGAGCGACGCTGCGGACTAGCCCGCGCGCTTTTTCCTCCCGAAATCGAGCGAGCACGTGGATCGTGCCGTCGACGGCGAGCCCGATGCTTATCGAGAAGATGATCGCGGTGGCGAGGTTGAGCGGAATGCCGCGGATCACCATCCAGGCCGTCGTCCCGACGAGCGGGATCGCGTTCGGTGGGATGCTCAAGAGGCCGAGCCGGATGCTGCGGAAGAGCAGCGCGAGGACGACGAAGATCACGACGACGGCGATCGACAAGCTCCCGACGAGATCCGACACGATCGCGCTCGTGCCGACGGAGCCGGTGTATGCCTCGCCGGTGAGCGTGACTCTGATGCCGTTCTCTTCCAGGTGGGCGAGCCGAGGCGACAACCGGTCGACGAAGCTCATCGTGTGCTTCGCGCCGACGTCGGCCACCATGATGCGCATCCGCGCGTGGCGACCGTTCGACGCGAGGAATCGGCTCAGGGGATCGTGCTCGCTCCGCCGCAGGAGGTCGAAGAGCGCGTCGATCTGCTCGCGAGTGCGAAGTCGGTCGCTTCGTGCGGCGGGGTCGCCCGCGAGCCGCGACCACACCTCGTGCAAGACGTCGGTGTACGTGCTCACACCGAGGATCCCGGGCTGCTCCGCTGTCCAGCGCTCGATGCGGTCGATGCGCGCGACGGTCGAAGGATCCGAGAAGACGGCCGCGTCGTCGGCCTGCAGGCTGACCTCCAGCGGACGAACGCCCTCGAGGCGGTCCTCGAGCACCCGAGTCACTCGAGCGATCGGATCATTGGCGTCGAACTGATCCATCAGCGCGTGGTCCACCGACAGGCCGCGAGACACGAAGACGGCCCCGCCGGCGATCAGCGCGGTGATCCCGAGCACGCGCCACGGCCGGCGCACGACCCACACCGTCAATCCGGCGAGCGAGCGCTCGAGGACCTCGGTTCGCGGCGGGCGCGCCGGTCCCGGGCCCTTCGCCTTCGCGAGCGCGGCAGGCAGAAAGAGGATCGTGACCACGTACGCGAGCATCACGCCCAGCGAAGCGACGACGGCGAACCGGCGAAAGGCCGGTGTGTGCGACACGACGAGCGACCCGATCCCGATCGCCGTCGTGAGAGACGTCAGAAAACAGGCGGTCGTGAGGTTCTTCACGGTCGAGTGCAGCGCGCCCGCGCGGTCGCCGGGGCGCTCCCGCAGCTCTTCGCGAAATCGACCGATGAGGTGGATCGAGTCGCTGATGCCGATGATGATGAGAAGCGGTGGGATGACGTTCGTGAGCACCGTCATGGGCTCGTGCGCGATCGCCATTCCTCCGACCGTGAACGCAGCAGACACGCCGACCGTGACCAACGGCAAGAGCGTCGCGGTGAACGAGCGAAAGCTCGCCAAGAGGAGGAGCAGGCACACGACCAGGGTCAGCGGCAAGAGCACGCGGTTGTCCCGGCGCATCATCGCGACGAGGCCCGCACGAACGTGCGGCAGACCGCCTCGCAGAAGCGTCACTCCCGACGGTGGGGCGTGTGCGTCGAGCCACGCGTCGACCTTCGCCACCGCTTCGCGGCGCTCTCGGCTCTGGGTCGGGAGCGCGAGCGCGACGACCGTCGTGTGGTGCTCCTCGTCGACCAGTCTCCCGACGACGAGCGGCATCTCGGCGAGCGCGCTCCGGAGAGCAGCTACGTCGGCGTCGGTGACGTGTTCCCCCTCGACCGCGGGCTTCGGCTGGAGCTCCGCCCGCTTGTCGGAGACCATGGCCAACCCGCCCGGAAACCGGCTCGGGTCGGCGTCGACGAGCGTGAGCATCGCATCGAGGACGTCCTGCGGCAGGTCCTCCTCGGGCTCGTTCTCGAGCGCATCGAGCGTGAGGCTCGGATCGTCCTCCGCCTCGGGCTTCGGGATGGGCATCGCGGTGAGGCTCTCGACCCGCGAAACGAAGGGCTCGGTCCGAAAGTGCTCCGTGAGCCGATGGACGTACTCCAGCGTCGTGCGCGACAGCACGTCGTGCGACTGGATCACGAGCAACGTGATCTGATCGGTGTTGCCGAAATCCGCCTGGAACGCGTCGCGAATCGTGTCCTGCCCCTCGAAGGACGCGATCATGTCCTCGGGGGACGGATCGGCGACGATCGTCGGGATGAACGCGGAGACCGCGATCGTCGCGACGAGAGTGACGCCGATGATCGCCCACGGGAAGCGGACGACCATCCTTGCGATGAGCTCGGGAAATCGGGACATGTGCGCCGCCGTCCGGCGGCTCCGCTAGTTCTTTTTGCCCGCGCCGCGATGCCGCACGGAAGCTTCCGCGCGCGTCTGCGGGCTGTCGGCGTCGATCATGAGGCGCGCCGCAGCCAGCGTGGGGTAACCCTGCGAACGCTCTTCCTGGAACCGCCGAGCGAATTCCCCTCGACGGATTCTCGTCGAGCACGCGGCGGAACCGCTCGATGAGTGGAGCGCGCTCCACCTCGAGCGTGCGCATCATCCCGCCGAAGAGCGCCGTCGGTCCGTGCGCGTCGCTCGCCTTGAAGAATCCCTGCTCGCGGAACGCCTGGAAGACCGTCTCGAACTCGCCAGACATGTACATCTCGAGCACGAGCGCCTCTGCCGGGATCCCCTCGCTCGCCCCGACCTCGAACGCGGTCATGATGGCCGCTCCGAGGAGCGGGCCGACCGTTTGCTCGATGTAGAGGTCGAGCAGCGCCTCCATCTTCGAGCTCATGGCGAGCGCGCCGGCGCCCTTCGCGTCCATGAGCGCCCCCATGCCGGCGGCGAGGCCGAGCATCCGCGCCTCCGCCTTGCCGGACGCGTCGCGCTCGACGTCGAGGTACGCCCAGAACCCCTCGTTGCGCTGGAATCGCTCCCGCGCGGTCTCCCCGGCCATGCGCGGCGCGACGAGGAGCACGTCGACGCCGTCCGGCACCTTCACGAGATCGTACGCCAGCGTGTAGCCCGATCCGAACGCGACCGCGGCGCCGACCCGTAGCGATGGCGCGATTGACTGCGCGAACGCCTCGGGGATCACCTCGTCGGGCAAGAGCACGAACACCACGTCGGCCTTCGAGGAGGCCTCGACGGAGACCACCTCGAACCCTTCCTTGCGCGCGCGTGCGGCATACTCATCGTCGCGGTTCCCGACGAGCACCTCCGTGCCCGAGTCTCGGAGGTTCAGCGCGACGGTGCGCCCGAGGTTTCCGTAGCCGACGATCGACACCCGCTCACCCGAAAGTGCGCTGGGGGGGACGTCCCGGAAGGAGAAGAAACGGGTGGTCTGGCTCATGGCGCCGGAGGCTAGCTCCGGAGAATCGGTGTGCCAAGCGCTTGAACGGGGAGCCCGCCTTCTGATATTCGCCGCGGCGAGACGGTGTTCGCAGACGTCGAGAGCCTCGCGCGCGCATATCGCGCGGTCATCCGGGCGGGTAAGCTCTCGCCTCGATACCTGGCCTACGTCGCGGCGTTCACGGACCTATACGCGCTCTTCGCCCCCGTCGTGGCCCTGGGCCAGCGGGCGGACGACCTCCTCTACCGGGGCTGGCGCGAGCGCGAGGTCCGCGCCCCGGTCTACATCCTCGCGAGCGCGCGTAGCGGAACCACCTTGCTCCACAGGCTCCTCTGCCTCGACGAGCCGCGGTTCACCCACCAGAAGCTCTACCAGACCATCTTTCCGGCGGTCAGCCTGTACCGGGCGATCGAGGCGCTCGTGAAGCTCGACGGGGCCGCGTTCGGTCTTGCCGCCCGAGCGATGGACCGGATCGAGAAGCGGGCCTTCCGCGGGTTCGACGGGATCCACCCGATGGGCCTCGGAGACGCGGAAGAGGACGAGGCGCTCTTCGTCTACCCATTGCTGTCGCCGACGCTGCTGATGCTCTTTCCGTTCGTGGACGAGCTCGACGCGGCGCGGTCGATCGCCAGCTTGCCGGCGGCGCGGCGAGCTCGGCTGATGGAATTCTACCGCGACTGTCTCCGGCGCCACCTCTACGCGGTCGGCGGCGATCGGACACTGCTCGTCAAGAGCGTCCTCGCCGCGTCGCGCATCGACGACCTGCTCGAGACGTTCCCGGACGCCCGTATCATCCACCTCGTCCGCCACCCTTACGAGTCGATCCCGTCTTCGGTCTCGATGCTGACCCGCGCGTGGCGAGCCCACTCGCCCGAGATCGCCACGGACGGCCCCGAGATCCGCGCGTTCGCGCAGTTGATGATGAGCTACTACCGCATCTACGCCGAGCTCGAGGACCGGCTCCCGCGCGACCGATTCATCTCGATGAGGTACGTGGACCTCGTCGCCGACCCGGAAGCGTCCGTTCGGTCGATCTACGAACGGTTCGGGTGGACGGTCTCGAAAGAGCTGCGCGAACGCGGCTCGGCGACAGCAACCGTCGCCAGCGCAGCTTCCAGAGCGAGCACTCGTATAGCCTCGAGGAGTTCGGGCTCACGCGCGACGACGTGCGCGCCAGCTCGGGGACCTCTTCGCGCGGTACGGCTTCGAGCCCTGAGCGGCTCAGCGCGCCGGCGACGACGGCGCAGAGCGGGTTTCCGGGGCAGCACCCGTCGACGTGACAGCGGTCCGTGTGGAAGCACACCCGTGCGCCCTGGCTCGGGTAGTAGTACGCCCAGAAGAAGCACATCTCGTCGTTCGCCGACTCGCCGAACTCGACGGTCTGGTCGCGTGGTGTTGTCCCAGTCGCAGGTGAACTGGAAGCCGCCGCCGTCGGGGACCTGGAACGGCGGATCGTGGAACACGGTGGTCGGCTCGCTCCAGAGCCAGCCGGGCACGTCGTAGACGGTCGTGCCCGGTGGTGCCGTCGGCGCTGGCGGCGGCCTGCGACGGTCACGTTTGTGCCCGAAGCTGGTGCTCGTGCCCGGTGAAGGCGAAGAAGTTGACGCCGCTGAAGCGTGTTCGGGCAGCGGGAAATAGGTCGGCCCGAGGGTGAAGGTCGAGTTCGGCGGCGATCCTGATGTCGGGGTTGCCGATGAACAGGAAGTTCCGCCTCGTCGCGAAGTCAGCGTCTGCGCGGTGATCATCGTCGTCGAGCCGGTCAGCTCCAGCGGCGTCTGCGTCGCGTTGATGTAGTGCATCTCGAGGCGGATCATCTGGTTCGGCATCCAGCGTGTAGGCGACGCCCGGCGGCAGCGTCGAGCGTCGTCCGTGTCTTCTGCGTGATCATGAGGGCGAGCCGTTGGCCGGATTGAGCGTTTCGACGAACGGCGTCGCAGTCGAACGGCGTCGGCTGCTCGACCGTGTCGTCGAGCGATAGACGATCATGTGGTGCGACGCGTCGCCGAGGTTGTCGATCATCGCGCCGACGTGGACTGGCGCCGGGTTCCCGAGCCGCTTGATCACGCACCGCGTGTCCTCGTACCCGGGCTCCGCGTCGACGTTGCCCCACTCGAGCGTGTACCGCTCGCCGCCGGGCAACCCGCATCGACATCGCCTGCGTCGCCGCCGCCGCCGCCGCCGTCCCTCGCAGGGGATCCGCCGTCCGTGCCGGGCGGCCCGCCGTCGATGGTCGCGCCGTCGTCGCCGCACGCGGCGAAGGAGGCGAAGAAGGTGAAGACGGTGAGAAAGACCAGGGTACGGCGGGTACGCATCCGGAAGTTGTACATGGCCCCGAAAGGGTGCGGTAGGTGCGGGGGTTGATCCACGCCGCGCGGCGCGCCAATCCTCCAGTGATGCCGCAAAAGACGCAGCCACCATGGACCGTCGGGGCCCTCGCGGGCGCTCTGCTGGCCGCGGGCTGCGGCTCGGCGGCCGTGCCCATCGCCATCGTCGGCCCGCCGGTGGTCCATCAAGGGATTGTCACCGAGGCGCTCGGCTCGGCGATTGTCGACGTGGGGGACGCGTGCAGCGTCGTCATCGAGAAGACCAACGACCCGCTCTACAACTGCCGGGTCCGGATCCGGTGCGGCGAGGAGATCCTCTATGGGCTCCCCGGCTCGGGGTACAACCGCTGCGACGAGTCCGCCGGACGCCTCGTCGCCGCACGCGACGGGTACCGCACGAGGGCCGACGGTGACCCGTCGATGACGCTCGACCTCGTCGCGCGGCGCGTCGTCGTGACGGACACCGCGCCGGATTTTCGCGTGACCGTGTCGATCGCGGCGCGATGAGAGTGCGCGGCCCGCTGTGGTCGGCGCTCGTCGTCATGGCGTGTGCGGGATGCGATGCGCGAGCGGTCGACGTCGCGGAGGCCCAGACGCCCGCACCCGACTCGGCATCGCACGATCCGTTCGAGAGCCGGGAGGCGTGCCTCGCCGAGGTGGGGGCCGGAAGGCGCGCGCCCCACGCCGCGAGCACGGCGCGCATCGGCTCGCTCAACGTGCGGTGGTTCCCGCGCGGTCGCGCCCGCCGCTCCGAGCACGCCGAGGGCACCGACGTCGCGTGGCTCGCGTGCCTGATCGCGTGGCTCGACGTCGACGTGATCGCCGTTCAAGAGTTCGTCTCTGATCTCGAGGGCCGCCGCGCGACGGCCGACCTGCTCGACCTGCTCCGCGCCCGCACGGGCTCGCGCTGGTCCGCCGAGCTCGACGAGTGCGCGGCGGGTCGACAGCACGTGGGGCTGCTCGGGCCGAGAGCCGCGTGACGCTCGATCCCGTGCGCGTCGTGCCCGAGATCAACCTGATGGGCTCGGCGTGTGGACGCTCGCTCCGGCCCGGGCTCGCGGGCTTCGCGACCTTCGCGGGGCCGGCGCCGCGCCGACGCGGGCTCGACACGTGGATCGTCACGGCGCACCTCGACAGCGGGACGACAGCGCGCGACCACGCTCACCGCATCGAGAGCGTGGACGCGTTTGCCCGCCTCGGCGCGCTCTTGTCGGCAGGCCCGCGGGACGCCGACGCGGTCGTGCTCGGCGATCTCGAATACGATGGGATGTGCGGACTGCGAGCCGGCCGTCGACTCGGCGGCCGAGGTGGCCGATCTCGAAGCGCGGATCGGGGCGGGCGCTCCGCCGCTCGTGCGGCTGCCGGCGAGCGCCGCGTGCAGCGAGTACTACGGCTCGCACCCCGGGTTGCTCGATTACGTCCTCGTTCGTCGCGGGCTCGAGGAGCTCCCTCGGGGCGCGAGCGTCGAGATTACGGCCCGTGCGCGCGCCTCTCGTGCGGCCGGCCGACCACGGCGATGCGCAGCTATCTCGACGTCGTGAGCGACCACTGCCCGCTCGTCGTGAGCCTTCGCAACCGAGACCTCGATCCGTGACGTGTGTATCCCCGCTTGGGACATGAACCTCGTCGGCACCTGCGCGAGGGCCGCGCTAGTTCTCGTCAGAAGCTTGCGAACGCGCGCTCGAGGTCCTTCGGGCTCTCGCTCCAGATCTTGCCCATCTGCTTCGCCATGCCGTCGGGAAAGATCTCCTCGTCGCCGCGCACGATGCCCGCGAGCATCCCCCTCGCGGTCTCGGTCGCGCTGGTCTTCGGCATCTGGAGGTCCTTGACCATGTCCGTGTCGATCGGGCCGCGGGAGCGCAGCCAGCACATCGATGCGCCTCTTCTCGAGCTCCGGCCGCAGCGACTGGGTGATCGAGTAGGCGGCGGCCTTCGACGCCGAGTACCCGCCCATGGCCGGAACACTCGCGAGCGACGTGAGCGACAGGACGTTCACGATGGTCGCGCCTCCGCTCGGCGCGCTCGAGCACCGGGACGAACGCCTTCACGACGCCGACATCCCGTGCACTTGAATGCGGAAGTCTTCGTCGAGCGCGGCCTGCGTCGTCGTCAGCACGTTGAACGAGGTGAGCACGCCCGCGTTGTTGACGAGCAGGGTGACGTCGCTCGCACGCTTCGCGGCCGCGGTGACTTGCTCGGGTTTCGTGACGTCGAGCGCGATGGGGACGACGCGGGCGCTGCGAGGATACTCCGCTCGTCCCGCGCGGCAGCGTAGACCTTGGCCGCACCCGACTCCACGGGCGACGCCACGATCGCCTTTCCGAGCCCTCGATTCGCGCCCGTGACGAGCGCAACGCATCCTTCGATGTTCATGGACGTTCTCCCTTCACGCCCGCCTGGAGCGCGCGCTGCCGACCCGTGCATCAGTCTTCGCCTCGGGGTCGGGCTCGCCCTTCCCGGTCTCGATGAGTCCCCGGCAGGCTGCCGCCGACGTAGGCGCTCCAGAGCGCTCGAGCACATGGGGTAGCACTCGTGGGTGGGAAGGAGGCCCGCATGCGTGAAGCGGATCTCGGTCTTGTCTCCCTTCCTCGCGATGTCGAACGTCACGCGCGTGCCGTTCCACTCGCGCTTGTCCTCGACGAACTGGAGAGAGCTGTCGACAACGAGCCAGACGACCCGCTTTCCGGGGACGAGCTCCGTGACCTGCTGCTTGCTGTAGTGGAGATCCTCGTACCTGTACGTGAACTCGCCGCCGACCTGGTCGGTCGGGCCCTCGATGTCTCCGGACCACCATCCACGCACGTTGGTGATGGCCGCGAATACCTCTTCTGGCGTCCGCTCCACCGTGAGGGTGGTCGTGAAGCTCCGGGATGTCTCGTCGGGCTCGTCGTTCATGGGTGCCTGCCTTTCACCTGGACGACGATTGTGCGGACGGAGAATCTACATGGCGTCAGCTCGACTCGTCGATTCTACGCCGCAGAAACCTCCGCTCGCTCTCGTTGCCCGCGAGCTCGAGCGCACGTCGGTAGTCGTCCCGAGCGTCCTGGCCGAGGCGGCGCCGGAAGTCTGCGCGGATCGCGTAGAAGAGGTGGTAGCTCGCGAGAGACGTCTCGAGCGGCGCCAGCGCGGCCAGTCCTTCGGCGACCCCGCGCTGCATGCAGACCGCCACCGCGCGGTTGAGCGCTACCACGGGCGATGGCGTCAGCGCGAGCAGTGCGTCGTAGCAGTCGAGGATTCGACTCCAGTCTGTCGTCTCCCACGTCGACGACGTGGCGTGGCACGCGGCGATCTCCGCCTGAAGAACGTAGGCCCCGCGTCCACCGAGCCGTCGCGCGCGCTCGAGCGCCATCAGGCCCTCCTTGATTGTCGGCCCGTCCCAGCGCGAGCGATCCTGCTCGAAGAGGAGCAGCAGCTCGCCCTGCTCGTCCGTGCGCGTCGCCGCTCGCGCGAAGGAGAACGCCATCAGCGCGAGGAGCGCGAAGACCTCCGGCTCGCCGGGGAGGAGATTGCACAGCGCGTGTCCGAGACGCAGCGCCTCGGTCTGGAGGTCGAGCCGCATCAGCGGACCGTCTCGCGTGGTGTGCCCTTCGTTGAAGACCAGGTAGACGACGGCCAGGACGGACGCGAGCCGCTCGGGTAGCTCGGCGCGCTCGGGCACCGCGTACGGGATCCGCTGGTCCGCGATCGTCCGCTTCGCGCGCACGATCCGCTGGGCGATCGTCTTCTCCGGACAAAGGAATGCGCGCGCGATCTCCTCGGTCGTGAAGCCGGCCACGACCTTGAGCGTGAGAGCCACTTGGCTGTCGAGCGTGAGCGCAGGATGGCAGCACGTGAAGATCAAGCGCAGCTCGTCGTCGTCGACGGCCTCGAGCGTCGCTGGTTGTGTCATGTCGGTCTCCGCGAGCAGCGGTGCTCTCCTGTCGACGATGCGCGCGTGGCGCGCCGCGTCTCTCGCGTAGTTCTTCGCGGTGGTCGTCAACCACGCAGCCGGATTGGCGGGAATACGACCATCCCGCCAGCTCGACAGCGCCGCCAGGACCGCCTCCTGAAAGGCCTCTTCCGCCGCGTCGATGCCGCCGAGCGTGCGCACCAGGACACCGACGACGCGGCTCTTCTCGCGCCGAACCGTCTCACCGAGCGTCTCGCTCAGCTCCGCCACAGCTCGCGGATCTCCAGCGCGCCGTACTTCACGTACGACGTCCCAGACGCCCACTCCACGGCCTCCTCCAGGCTCGCCATGCGCACGAAGAACACGCCGCCGATGACCTCCTTGCTCTCGAGGAACGGGCCATCGAAGATCGCTCGACGACCGCCTGTGGCGGCGACTCGACGGCCACGCCCCGGCGCCTCGAGGCGGACGCCTCCCAGGAAGCGCTCGGCGGGAAATCTCGTCCTGGGTCGCGGCGTCGATGCGGTCCATGACGTCGATCCACGTTCGCTCGTCGGCGGCGCCGGCGACGACGGTGAACGCGAACACGCGGCCACGCTCGCCCGTCTTGCCGGGTCGGAGGCTGCTCTTCATGAGGGGCCGCACGTCGAGCTCCGCGCCCGGAGGCATCGGGCACTCCCCCGCGAGCTTCACCGCTCTATCGAGGCTCTCGGCCGCGAGGACGTAGTAACCGCTCATCACCTTGCCCGGAAACGGCCCCGCCTCGACGTGCGGGTCTCCGTCGCGCGTCGCCACGCGCCTTCCCTCGATCGACGGGCGGAACCGTTCGCCGTCGACGTACGCATCGGCCTCGCGCAGGGCTCGCTCGTAGGTGGAGTGGCCTTCGACGAGCGCCTTGGTCTCCGACGGGGGCAGTCGGCGTTCTCTGGCCTCGTCCTCCTTGATGATCACCATGAACTTCGGCATGGCACGCTCTCCTTCGTTCACCCCGACGATCGAGGCACGCGCGAATCGACATCGCACCGGCGCCCCTCGGCGGTCCGTCGGCGGCAGCGCGGGTCATGGCCCCTCCAGAGGCGAGCCGTCGCGTCGGGTGCGGGTGATGGTGCCATCGGCGACGCGCCGGTAGAGCTCGTCGATGTCGGCGTAGTGAATGGTGTCCGTTGGCCAGCGGGTGCCGGCGACCAGGTAGGTGCAGGGCCGGTCGGAGCGGTTGACGATGTGGTGGGCGTTGGGAACGCCCCTGGGCCAGGCGCAGGCGTCGCCGGGCCCGAGCACGTGCGGGCCGTCGTTCTCGATGCACGTGGCTTCCCCGTCGAGCATGTAGAGGAGCTCGTCCTCTTCCTCGTGCCAGTGCCGGTCCGACGAGCGGGCGCCGGGCATCAGCGTCTCGGCGAAGACGCCGAACTGGGTGAGGCCCCCGGTGTCGGACAGCAGCTCGGCGGTGAAGATGCCCATCGAGGCCGCCTGCACAGGCGTCGCGCTCTCGGTGCGGGCCGTGCCCTTGCGCACCAGCGGCGGCGGGGCCGGGGAGTCGGTGATCCCCCAGCGCGGGGCGAGGTCGAGCAGATGCGGCGGCAGGTCGCCTTCCTTGACGACGCGGCCGGCGGCATCCGTGATGTGCCAGCGCGTCGCCTCGTTCACCTGGGTCCGGCCGTCGTCGACGTAGTGGCAGATGTCGCCAAAGACCCTGGGACCGAGGATCAGGTAGAGGACGGGCGCGCCGGAGCGGTTCTGCAGGCAATGGCCGTTCGGCACGCCCGCACGCCAGCAGATGGCGTCGCCGCGCGAAAGAAGTGTCTCGCCGCCGTCGTCGATGTAGGTCGGCTGGCCTGATAAGAGGTAGAGGAATTCGTCCTCGGCTTCGTGCCAGTGGCGATCGGACGAGATCGAGCCGGGCCCCATCTCGACCAGGTAGGCGCCGAATTGTGTGAGGCCGCCGGCGTCGCCGAGCTGCCATTCACGGCCGTCGGCGACCGGATCGGAGGGCTGGGCATTCGGCGCGACGCTGCCCGCCTCGAGAACGGTCACGACGACGCCGCCCGAGGGCGGCCGTCCTCGTGGAGGGCACCGTCCTCGATCTGCGCTTTCAGGCCGACGCGGGCGTAGTGGGCGCTCCAAGGCGATGCGCCCGGCTCGTGGCTGCACGGGAACGCGAAGAGGACGCGCCCGTCGCCGTCGAGATCGAGTCGGTCGCCGTGGTGGCAGAACTGGGCGAGGAACGGCTGCGGCTGCCCGCACGCCGCGCAGCTCGGCCAGCGATTGGCCCGCAGGTCCCAACGCAGACCGCCGAGCGTGTCCCCCAGCTTCGCTTCCGGCCCGAGGAGGAGACCAAGCCTGAGGACGGGCTCGAAGTAGCGCACGGCCGTCGAAGCTATCATGTTGGCCTCCGGCACAACCTCGGCCGAGGTGGTGCATGCGTGATCACGATGTATCGCCGGGATCGAGCATCACAGGCTTCCGGTCCTGCTCCGTAGATTGCAGCGCTCTCCGGTGCCCGAGCGCCGTCGGCGATCCGGTTTGCCGCGAGTCGCACGGTCTCGATACAGTCGGCACATGCACGTGCACTGCGTCTGGCGAGCCGGTGTCCTCGCGGCGTTCCTGCTCGGTTGCGGTCCGTCGGCCGAGCTGCAGGAAATGCGGCGGCAGACGACGGAGGCCGCCGAGCGGCACCGGTCGCTCGTCGAGGCCGAGGGGCCGCGGGTTGCCGAGGCGAGCGCGGAGGTGACCGAGGCATCCGAGGTCGCGCAGCAGGCGCGGCAACGTCTCGACGCGGTGCTGAACGAGGGCGGCGCGGCGGACGCCGAGGCGCAGGCCCGCCGGGAGCTCGCCCGCGCCGAACGGGCGGTCGAACAGGCCGTCGCAGCGGTCGAGGCGATCAGCCGGCAGATCGCGACCTCACTCGAAGCCGCGCGGGTCGATTGGAGAGACCTCTACGCCCGCTGCGTCGCGCTCGAGGCGAAGGAAGGGGAGTCGAGCGGCTGCGGTCCGACGCCGCCCGAGCAGTCCGGACCTTGGGTGTACTGACGCCCGGAGCTGGCTCCCGCGGCTCAGCGGCAGCGAACTAGCGCAGCCCGGTGCTCGCCGGCGTTCAGCAGGTTCCGTCGAAGCTATCATGTTGGCCTCCGGCACAACCTCGGCCGAGGTGGTGCATGCGTGATCACGATGTATCGCCGGGATCGAGCATCACAGGCTTCCGGGCAGCAAGATCGATCCGTGGCTGCCGGCGTGACCGGAGGGCCCGTCCTCGACTGCTATTGCTACACGTTGTGCTCCTCGGGGCACGGCAGCCCCGCGGACTCGCGCCCGCGATGCCCAGCGCGGCTAGACAGACGCTGTCCACTCTCGACCTCGCGCGGCGCACCATCGCGTTGTCGAGCGTCTCGAGGCGCTCCTCGGCGAGCGGCGGGCGCAGGACGGCGAAGCCGTCGTCGATGAGACAACCCGAGCCGATGCTCTTGCACGGCGAGATTGTGCGTCGCGACGGCCGCGCGCTCGGCTACGTCCGAGCCGGCTCGCACGGTCACACCCTCGGAGGAGCCGGGCTCGCGATGATCGAGGCGGACGCGCCGATCGACGCCGATCATCTCGCGCGTGGCAGCTGGGAGGTGGAGATCGGCGCAGGCCGCTACCCCGTGGTGCTCTCGCTCGATCCGCTGCCGAGGGCGCATCGACATGTCGACGGCGACGTTGGCGTGCACGTTGACGCCCGCGTGCTCGGCGAGGGCGTCGCTGCTCGGTGCACCGACGGAGTGAGCGCACGAGCGCGCGCATGAACGCGTCCAGCACGTCGGCGAACAACCTCTTGTCGTGCGCCGGCGAGCTCGAGGAGCGTCCGGCGCGTGACGACGACGCGCTTCTTGCCGCCGTCGACGCCGCGACCGCGTCGCTTGCGCTGCTTCGAGCGCGGGCGACGCTTCATGAAGCGTGCGGCTCCCGCTCGCCGAAGAGGTAGCCGCTGAGCATCGCGGTCAGCTCGTCGATGAAGCATGTGCGCTGCGCTTCGGTCATCGGATGGCGAAGCGCGGCCACCGTGTTGTAGCGGTACGTGCGGACGACGAGCGCGGCTGCGATGTCGGGGTCGCGGGGCTTGATGCGATCGGCGCCGAGCGCGAAGAGCGGCCGCAGCGCGGCGACGCCGCGATCGTCGATTTGGTGGTGCAGCTCGAGCCCGGCGGAGCGCGGAACCTCGTCGAGCAGCAGTCGATAGAGCTCGATCTTCGCCTCGAAGACCTCGAGCGTCCGCGACACGAACGCGCGAATGAGCCTCGTCGTGTCGTCGAAGCCGATCTCGACGAGCATCTGCTGCAGCACTTGCTCGAGCAGCTGGGCCTCGCGAGCGTAGAGCGCCGCGAGCAGCGCGTGCTTGTTCGGAAAGTACTGATAGAGCGAGCCGACGCTCACGCCCGCGCGCGCGGCGATCTGCGAGGTCGTCGACTTCTGCACGCCGTGCTCGACGAAGACGAGGGCGGCGGCCTCCACGATCGCGTCGGCCGTGACCTTCGAGCGCTCCTGCCTCGGCGCCCGGCGCGACGGCTTCTGCTTGGGCTGGGTCATCGACCGCATCACCCTAGCAGCCCGTTGATCGATCAGCGCGAGTGGATCTCGGGCGCGACGTGGCTGGCCCGCAACGGGTGCTCGTCGCTTCGCTCCTGCGTGCCGCGGGCCGACTGAGGAATACCCGTTGGCATTTTCGCGGGGAGGCCAACGCAGCGGACAGCCGCGTCCCGTTCGAGAGCCATTTCCCAGCGGTGACCTCGCCCAGATCTGAAACGAGGACGCTCGACGCCGGTTTGGAGCGTCCGAATCGTCATGACTTTCACGACCTTACACGCGCGCCCGCAACGCGAATCGTCGTAGCCTGTGCCGAGCGTACGCTCCGTCGGCAGTCACGGAGGGCGCGCAGATGCTCGATGCAGGCGGTCGCGAAGGAATCATGGTCACCCCGAACATCGCGCTGGCGAGGCGCGCCAAGACAGACGAGACGATGCGCCGAGCGGCCACGCGTCTGCCGCGGATGAGCGTCGGGCGCGTGCTCTGGCGCCTCGCCGTCGTCAACGCCGTGCTCTTCTACTTCGGCGTGCTGCGCGTGCTCGATCTCGTCGGCCTTCGCTGGCTCGCCTACGCGCTCAGCGGTCGCCGGGCACGCTACGGCCGCTTGACCAGCCCCATCGCGCTGCGGCGCGCGTTCGAGATCTTGGGCCCCACCTACGTGAAGCTCGGTCAGCTCGTCGCGTCGGGTGAGGCGCTCTTTCCGCGCGCCTACTCGCAGGAATTTCTCGCGCTCCTCGACAGCGTGCCGCCGTTCTCGCTCGACGAGATTCGAGCAGAGCCTGACGGACTCACTCGGTGCGCGCTCGAGCGAGCTCTACGCGCGCTTCGACCGCACGCCGATCGCCGCCGCGAGCATCGCGCAGGTGCACGGCGCGCAGCTGCACGACGGAACGGAGATCGTCGTGAAAGTGCAGCGCCCCGGCATCATGCAGCTCGCCGCGACCGACGTCGTGCTGATGCGCACCTTCGCGCGCATCGCGAGTCGGCTGAGCTTGCACCTGCGCCGGGCGAACCTCGTCGCCGTCTTCGAGGACTTCGAGGCGAACCTCGTGCAGGAGCTCGACTTCACGAACGAAGCGTCGCGCATGCGCGAATTCAACGACGTGATGCGCACGATGGGCACCACGAGCGTCGCCGCTCCGCGCGTCTACGAGGAGCTCAGCGGGCCGCAGGTGCTGACGATGGAGCGCTTCGTCGGCTGGCGGCTCGACGACACCGCAGCGATCCTGTCGAGTGGCTTCGATCCGCTCGAGCGCCTGCGCACGGGCGTGCGCGCGTGGTTCCAGACGCTCATCGTGAAGGGCTTCTTTCACGGCGATGTGCACGCCGGGAACTTCTTCCTCCTCGAGGACGGTCGCATCGGCTACCTCGACTTCGGCATCGTCGGCACGCTGACGAGCGAGCAGAAGCTGAGCGTCATCGAGTACGTGCTAGGCTTCCAGGCGAGCGACTTCGAGCGCGTCGCGCGCGCGATGATCGCGATGGGCGCGCTCGACGATCCGGAGAGCATCGAGTTCGAGCAATTCGTCGTCGATGTCCGCGAGGGCTACGGCCCGATGTTCGCGCCGACCGCCAACGCGAAGATGCGCAACATCCTGCCCGAGTTCATTCGCATCAGCGGCAAACACGGCATGCGCATGCCTCGCGACCTCGTGCTCGTGACCAAGCAGCTCGTCTACCTCGATCGCTACTCGCGCGCGCTCGGCGGAGACGACATGAACGTGCTCACCGACAAGCAGCTGAGCTCGCTCATCATGCAGGACATGATGAAGGCGATGCTCGCCTGACGCGCTGAGCGACAGCGGACGCGCGCGGCTGCGAGCCAGGGTGGCTCTTTGGCGCCATGCCAAGAAATTGGCAAGAAGGCAGCGGGGGAAGGCCGTCGGTTGGTGGCTCGCCGGCTTCACGGACCGCTGAGCCATCGGCACGGGAGTAGACTCGTCTCGTGCGCGCTTCCGTTGGCCGACGACAATGACGACGCTCGCCGTCGGCGCGGCGGCGTGCACGGGTGGCATGACGACGGACGCCGGGAGCACTCCCGATGCCACGACCGATGCCGACGTCGCACGGGACGCCGGTGTGGACGCCGCGATGCCAGGACGGGTCGCCGCCGGCTGGTACCTGAGCCACGAGACACGTGCGCGCTTCGAAACGACGACGGCATCGTGTGTGCTCCTCGAGCCGAACTAATCCGCACCCGAGAACGTGCGTTCGTGGGCGTGTCCCGCCATGACGGAAGTCTTGCCGCTGTCGAACGGATACGAGCAAGGCCGTCCCAGCGCGCGCGCGGACACAACAAGTACGCGGGCCCGGAGCCCGTCCCCGAGCGCGCGAGCCCGTCAGAACGATCCGTGCATGCCCACGTAGGTTGGGCTCACGTCGAGCACGACCCGGAGCGACGGGCCGTGGCGTGACGCAAGGGACGGGTCGCTGTCATCGTGGCCCCCCTTCGCGGCGACCAGGTACCACACGAAGCCCGCGGCTGCGGCGG
This sequence comes from uncultured delta proteobacterium, assembly GCA_963740495.1. GTDB lineage: Bacteria > Myxococcota_A > Polyangia > Polyangiales > CAVUEK01 > CAVUEK01. The sequence continues at coordinate 4,583 of CAVUEK010000020.1, read as the reverse complement.
CGACACCGACACCGAGCAACACGTCGGTGGTGATCGACGTCGCGCGAAGCGCGTCGATGTCACCCTGGCGCTCGGGTGGGCAGACGTGATCGGGGCAGTTGGCTTCGAGGTCGCCGTACATGCGATCCGCGACGAGCGCGGTGATGACGCCGCCGATCACGAGAACGCCGCCGCCGATCATGAGCACCACCTGCGCCACGGGCGCGGGACGACTCCTCGTCACGGACGGCGGCCGCGTCGTCGTGTCGGTGCGATCGGTCCGCGTGCTGCTCTCCGCGGCCTCCGCCTCGCTCCGCGTCGCCCGAAGCACCTCGAGCCGGCGCCGGACGTAGTTCGCATTCGCCGCGTCTGGGTCTTCCTCGAGGTAGCGCTCGTACTTCGCGATCGCTTGCTCGGTGTGGTTCAAGCGATCGTGCGCGACGCCGAGGTTGTAGAGCATGGCCGGGAGCGGACGGAGCACGTATGCGCGCTCCCAACGCTCGATCGCTTCTTCGAAGCGGCCGTCTTCGAACGCGGCCGAGCCTTCTTGGTAGAGCTCGCGCGCGCGAACGTCCTCGACCTCGGAGATCTGCACGTCGGCGTGCGGGGCCTCCTCGCCTCGCTCGGCACCCTGCGCGGCGGCGCGAGGCGTGGCCATCCCGAGCGAGGCGAGCAGCGTGGCGATCCCGACAACGCGCGTCGGGCGGGTCATCGCGCGATCACCGTGGGTCCGAAGAAGAGCACGGGATCGGTGCCGAGACACCCGGAGGGATTGAAGCCCCAACAATGCCACGTCTCCGCGCTGTCCTCTGCACAGTGCCCCCGCCCGCGTGTCACGCCACCGCGCACAGCCTGCACGCCCGAGAGGCCCGGGACCGTGATGGGGGACAGGCTCGGCGTCCCCGTGCCGGTACCGAGCTCGTGCTCGGCATTTCGGCCCCAGCACTGCACGGTCCCGGTGGGCAGCACGGCGCACGTCGAGTTCTGCGCGGCCGCGAACGATTGCACGCTCGGGAGGACCATCACCGGCGTGCTCCGGGTCGTCGTGGTTCCATCGCCGATCTGACCGTCGCCGTTGTATCCCCAGCACCAGAGCGATCCATCCGTCGACTTGCGCCCACAACCGTGGGCCGAACCGAGATCGATCTCCGCGAGATCGGTCAGCATGCCGACTGCCGGAGCGGGGCTGCCGCCGGTCGTCCCTCGACCGAGCTCGCCGAACGGGTTCGCGCCCCAGCAGACGAGCGTGTGCGTGGTTGCCTGGATCGCGCACGACGTGGATTTGCCCGCCCGCACCTCCGTAGCGATGAGGTCGGAGCCACCGAGCTGGACGCGGGCCGGTGCAGACGTCGGCGAGGCGGTACCGGTGACCTGGCCGCTCGTGTTGTATCCCCAGCAGTACACGACGCCCTGGCCCGCGGTCGCGCCCTCGACGATCGCGCACCCGTGATAGTCGCCCATCGCGAGATCGATCGCGCCGTCCACCGCCGTGAGGTGCCGCGGCAGCGAGGCGTCACCACCGCCACCGATGACGCCGTTGTTGTCGGCCCCCCAGCACCACACCTGGTCGCTCGGACGTAGCGCGCAGATCCCCGTGTCGGAGGGGACCACGCGAGTCGCCGTGAGCGGCATGCCCGATGTCGCCTCGATGACTCTCGGGGACGGCCACGCGACGTTACCGAACAGCAAGCCGCCGAGCTGGGAATGCCCGCCCGCGCCCCAGCAGACGGCCTGGTTGGCGCCGTTGACGCCGCAGGTCGTGTCGTCGTGCATGCGCAGATCGTGGAGCATCACGGGCGCGCCGGCTTGGTCGACGACGGGGCGCGGGGTCTCTTCATAGATGGAGGGGCGCGGGATGAACCCGACCTCCGAGTAGCCCCAACAGACGACCTCGCCGCCGCGCATGCCGCAGCCGCCGCGCGCGTGTCCGGCGAGCCCCGTGATCCCGTCGAGCTGGGGCATCGCGGTGCCCATGGGTGCAATCGTCCCCGAGGGACCCCCGCCGAACTGGTTCTCCGACCGCCTGCCACCGCACTTCATCGTGCCGTCCGTGAGCCCGTAGCAGAGACCGAAGAGGAACCCCACGGCCTGGGCCACGTTCGTATCCAGGTCGACAGGTCGGGTCTGGGTCGTGCTCGTCGATTCGAATGAGCCACCCGCGTCCCACCCCCAACACGAAAGCGTGCCGCTCGTGCGGAGCGCGCACATCTCGTGATCCGCGCCGACCAGACGCTGGACGGCCGTGAGCGGCGCGCCCCATCGTCGACGGGCGTGGGCTTGCGTTGACTCCGGTGCCGGTCGTGCCGCGACCGAGCTGGCCGTGGTCGTTGCGGCCGAAGCAATACACGGTGCCCTCGGTCGCGGTTGGTCAGCTCGCGACGAGAGCACAAGTCTGCCGCTCGCCGAGCGCGACGTCGATCACGGAGCCGGGCAAGCTCACCCGTTGCGCGACCGAGTTCGCCGACGATTCGTCGATGCTCGAGGTCGCGGGATCGTCGGGCCGCCCGAGCTGGCCGTAGCTGTTGTGGCCCCAGCAAAAGAGGCGCGACATCGTGTCGATCGCACAGGAGTGGAACGTCCGCGTGACGATCCGCCTGAAGCGCGAGCGCGCGAATTCGGTTGCGTCGACGGATGTCGCCTCGACGGGCACGGGCACGTTCGAGCCGCCGCCGGACACGCGCCCGATCCGCTGCTCGGAGTTCAGGCCGACACAGTAGAGAGGTCCGTCTCCGGTGCCCGCGTCGTCCCAAATGAAGCACGTGAACCCGGCCCCTGCCGAGAGGTCGATCGCTGCGAGGTCGACGGCGCCGGAGCTGGCAGGTGGTGTCCATCGCAGCCGCACCGGCGACTCCGGGGTCTGGGGCTCGCCCGCCGCGAGGTAGCTGTCGGTGTACGCGGCGATCATACCGAAGTAGGAGTTGTCTCCCCAGCAGTCGACACTGCCCGACTCGCGCAGAGCGCACGCGTGGCCGTTGCCGGTGACGGCTTTCACGTACGGATCGCACAGGCCGTTCACGCAGGACGTCCCCACAATTGGTCCCGCACGCGCCGCAGTTGGCGGGATCGCTACGCAGATCGACCTCGAACCGTCCTCTGTCCCCGCGCCGTCGTTGTCATCGTTACAATCCTCGAAGTCTGTGTCGCACGCCGTCAGAAGGCAGGAGCGCGCCGAGCATGCGACCGACGCGACGTGAGCTCGCATCGGGCACGCCATTCCGCATCCGCCGCAGTTCGCGGCGCTGGTCGCGAGGACCGTCTCGCAGCCATTTCCCGCCGTCGCATCGCAATCGCCGAATCCCGGGTCGCACATGATCTCACATGCCGAGTCGGCGCACGACGCCGTCGAGTGCGGCCCCTCGGGGCACGCGTTGTCGCACATGCCGCAGTGGAGCGGGTCGGTCGCGAGATCGCGGCATGAAGCTCCGCACCGACCGAGGCCCGGCGCGCACTCCGACACGCACGAGTACCCGCCGACGGTGTTGCACAATGGCGTCGGGTCGGTGCAGACGGGGCCGTCGCACGCACCGCATGCTCCGGCAAGCCGAGGTCGGTCTCGCATCCATTGAGCCGGTCGGGGTCGCAATCGGCAAAGCCAGTCGAGCAGGTGAAGCCGCACATCCCGTCGGCGCAGCTCGGGACGGAGTGGTCGCGCTCGGGGGGCGCCGTTGGACAGCAGCCACCGCAAGTTCGACGGGTCCGTGCCGAGGTCGATTCTCGCAGCCGTTGCTCGCTTCGCCGTCGCAGTCGTCGTACGAGGGCTCGCAACCGTTCAGCGTGCACTCTCCTGCGACGCACTCGGCAATCCCGTTGTCGAAGGCGCCCTCGCAGTCGGCCGCCGCCGTGCACGGCCCGGCGTCGGCGTTCGCGGCGTCGACACCCGCGTCCGCCACGCCGGCCTCGCCGACGTGGAAGTCACCGGCGTTGCGGAGGAGTGAGCACGCCCAGTAGGACGAACAGGCCAGGTATGAGCAGCGTCGCGTGGGGCCGCTTCATCTCTGTGAGCATGCCAAATGCTGCCTGCCCCTGATAGCCCGGCAGGCGGCGCGGAATGTTGGCGCTCGATCCCATCGAGGGGCGCAGTACCGATTCCTCGGTGCGGGATCCGATGAGGGCGACGACGCGGACGGGTGACAACCCGCCCTCTTCGAGTCTGCACGTTTTTTGCCAGATGCCGGTGCCGGCGCGGGTAGGACGGTCGGCACCGGCGCGTCGCCGGCGAGCAAGAAGCGAGGGGGCCGGTCTAGCCACCGAGCCCCCCTCGTGCTCCGCGATAGCGGCGCAAGAGTGACGGCGCCGCCGCCCGAGCGCCGCTTCATCCTAGATTAGGTTGGGCACGCACGCGCCGTCGAGGCAGGTCTCGCCGAGGACGCAGCAGCGATTGCATCCGCAGAGGGTCTCGCCCGCGACGCAGAGCGGGATGCAGGTCGTGCCCGCGCAGAGCTCACCGCATCCGCACGGAGGTGAGCACGCGGGCGGCCGGCACACGCCGTCCTCGCAGAACTCGCCGCCCGGACAGCGGCCGGTCGGGCACACGCTGCCGCAACCATCGGGGCCGCCGCACGCGGCGCCCGAGCAGCTCGGAGCGCAGCGACACTCGTAGTGCC
>CAVUEK010000019.1:0-58556 GCA_963740495.1 uncultured delta proteobacterium | reverse complement strand
CGGTCGGAAGTCCTCGGCGGCCTGGCCGGGGAAGCCGACCGTGAAGAACATCCCGATCTACGGCTCGACGTAGCGCAGGGTGCACGAGCACGTCTTGGCCTCATCCAGTGCGTCCCGTCGCTCACGCCGGGGTCCGAGCCGCCGCCCAGGCACACCGCGCCGCCGTCCTCGCACGCGTGCATCTCCTCGCCGAGCGCAAAGCGCCCCGCGAGCTTGATGAGCCACGTCGGGTAGTCCGGATCCCGGAACTGGTTGAAGATCGCCCACTCGAGCCCGAGCTCGAGGTGGTCGAGGCCCGAGCGGTCGGGCGACTTGAAGGGGACGTCGAACAGCTGGACAGTGCCGCCGCCGGGCTGCGGCTCGGTCAGCTGCTGCCGCGCCACGGTCGCGTCGGTCATGTCGCTCAGCGCGTCGAGCTGCCGCGAATCGCTCAACACGATCGGCAAGCGCGCGAAGAGCGCGATGTCGTGAAAGAGACCGACCTCGAGCCCGATCGTCAAGAGGTTGCGGGTCGCTGATGCTTGGCGATGTCGATGTAGTTCTGCGACGCGCGGCCCGTCGCCGCGAGCGGCGTGTTGATCTCCCTCGATCGTCCCGGACGCGAACTCGCGGTCGTAGGAGCGACAGGTTCAGATCGAACGGGTCGTTCGCGTCGAACGCGTCCGGCACGTCCGTGTACGACGCAGGCTCGCCGTAGAGCCGGACGGTCTGGTTCTGCGCGCTCGCCACCGGCGCCGCGGCGATCGCCGCCAAAAGCGCGAGTGTCAACGAAATCGGGCCCTTCCGCATCGTGTGCGGAGAATACGAGGGCCGCGAGCGAAGCGTCAAGGAAGGCTTCCAGGGCCCGCCACCACTCGGGCGCCCCGACGCCACCGGGCGTGCCGCGGCGGGTCTCCCACTGGGGAGGCGGGGCTCCGCCTCGCTTCACGATTGCTCGCGCGAGCGTCGAGCTGCTCCGAGCGCACGAGCCTGAGCGCGCGAAGCCTCATGCGCCGCTGCGTGAACTCGACGAGCTCGCCGACGAGCTCCCGCGCCCGCGCCGGGTCGCTGTTCGCGGCGCGCCGCTGCTCCGCTTCGAGCGCCGTCCCGCGCTCGATCTCCGACTCGAGCCACGCGAGCCCCTCGTCGTACGCGCGCACCGAAGCGTCGAGCCGCGGTCCGAGGGCGCGCGCGTCCGCCGCCTCGGAGACGCGCGCGAGCTCCGCGGCGGTCGCCTGCGCCGCTTCCATCGTGCTCGGTCCGGCCGTCGGCTCGGCGATCGACGCCCTCCCGAGCAGGACCGCGTGCCCTCGCTCGAGACGCATGCGGGCGTCGCGCCGGTCGTTCGGCTCGCCCTCCGGCTCGCCGCGCGTCACGTCGCACTGCCCGTTGAGCGCAGCGACCCAGGTCTCGCCGCTCGGCAGGACGACCACCACGATGCCGCCGACGCCGTCGACGAGCACGACGCCCGAGGGCGTCGCGATCCGGAGCGACGGGCGCGCGGCGGTGCCGGACGGCAGCATCTCCCCGTGCACCGAGCCGGCGACGACGATGGCCTCCGCCGGCACGTACCCTCCGACCACGAGCGTCGTGTTCGACAGCATCGACAACCGGACCTCGGGGTGGAAGTCGAGCGCGGCGTGGCCGTCCGCGTCGGTCGTGAGGACGTCCCACGCGTGAAGCGGCGCGCGCGCGGTCGCTGCGACCTCGCCGATGCGCACGCCGCCCGTCACCTGTGACACGCGCCCGGCACGCGGGGCCGCCGCGGATGGTCAGGCGCGGCCTCGTCGCGCCCGACGTGACGTCGGGGGACGAACCTTCGCTCGGTGTCGGATTCGTCGGCGTCTCGTTCGCGTGCGTCTCGTCGTCATCCCCGCAGGCAGTCGCCAGGAGGAAGACCAGCGCCGGGACGACGGGGCCCGAATCATTCTTCGATGCGGGTCACGGCGTCTTCATCGTCTTCTTCTTCGCCGTCGCCGGCCTCGTCGACCGACGCGCCGTCCTGATTCGTGTCGCCGAGACCGTGCGATCGTCGACGCGGTCCAGCGTCCTCGTCGTCGGGCCCGAACCCGGTACCGCTCGAGACTCCGCCAGCTCCGTGATGTCCCCTGGAGCGAGCATCTCCTCGCTCAGATCCTGATCGACAGCTGCTCGCGCGCCTCGCCCGAGCTCGCGCGACGTGTTGCGCAGCCGCTCGGTCAGCACGCCGAGGAAGCTCCACAGCAGCTTGACCGCGACGTCGTGATCCTTGCGGATGATGTCGAAGAAATCGCGGCGGCGGATGACGAGCAGCTTGCGAGGTCTCGTCGCTCGTCACGCTCGCGCTCCGCGGCGCCTTGTCGACGAGCGCCATCTCGCCGAAGTGCTGCCCCGGCGCCGAGCTGCGTGAGCGGTCGTGTCGCCCGCGTGCACCCGCACCTGCCCGCTGAGCACGATGAAGAGCTCGTCGCCCTCGTCGCCCTCGGGGACGACCGGCGTCGCCCACGTCGAACGAGCGCACGTCGGTGATGTTCAGGACGCGCACCAGCTCCTGATAGCTCAGGTACCGGAACAGCGGCATGCTTGTGCAGCACCTCGAGCTTGAGGTTGACCTCGCGCGCGAGCTTGTCGACGCCGGCCTCGCGTCCGGCACGCGCACGACGACGCGGTGATGTTGTCCTTGCCGCCGCGGTCGTTCGCGAGGTCGATCAGCCGCTGGACGAGCGCCTCCTCCGGGCGTGTCCTCGAAGAGGCGCGGGATCTCGGCTGTCCTCGAGGTAGCCGAGAGGCCGTCGCGAGCAGAGCAGGAACCGGTCGCCCGCGAGCACGTCGAAGTCGAGCGTGTCGACCTCGACGCTCTCGTACACGCCGACCGCGCGCGTGACCGCGTTCTTGTACTGGACCTTGTCGATCTGCTCGCGTCGTCAGGCGCCCGCGCTTGAGCAGCTCGTTGATGAGCGAGTGGTCCTCGGTGAGCTGGTGCACCGAGCCCTGCCGGAGAGGTAGATGCGCGAGTCGCCGACGTGCGCGATGAACCCGCGCGTCGCCGATCGACGAGCAGCGCACGATGCGTCGTGCCCATGCCGCGCTTCGTCTCGTCCTTCTGGCCCTCTGGTGTACACGGCGAGCACGCCTGCTGCACGCTCGACTCGAGCAGCCGCAGGATGTCCTTGCGCGTCGTCCCGCCCGTTGCCCTTCTCGAACTCGAGCAGGGCCGTGCCGCTCGCGCGGCGAGCGCGTCGCGAACCGTGCGCACCGCGATGTTGGAGGCCACCTCGCCCGCCGCGTGGCCGCCCATGCCGTCGGCGACGATGAAGAGGCTGAGCTTCTTGTCGACGAGGAACGCATCCTCGTTGTGGTCGCGGACGCGCCCGACGTCGGAGGCAGGCCAGAAGCGGATGGCGTTCGGCTCGGGCACGGTCGGGACTGTCCGAGGGTCGGTCCTCGTTGCCACCGTGGCCCCCGAAAGAACCGTGGAGTCGCGGTGTTGGATGCGTCGTACTACGCGCCCGTTCGCGCCGTCAACGGCGTCGCACGGAGCGGGTGACCGCGCTTCGGGCCGGCGTGCGCGTCCTCCTCTTGCGACCCCCCTGATTCGGTGCAGATTCCGCCACCTTTTCGGAAAAGTGAGGGCGCGATGGCGTTTCTTGGCATCGGGGGGCTCGGCCGGTCGGGCGCCCTCTTCGTGATCGGGTCGCTCCTTTTCGCGCTGGGCGGTTGCGGCGAGTCGCACACCGAGGACGAGGACGCCGGGATCGTCTTCGACGCCACCCCGCCCCCCGAGGGCGGCTTCCCCGACCGCGGCACGGACGCGCCCGTCTCGACCGACGACATCGGTCAGCCGTGCACCTCCGGCGCGGACTGCATGGACACGTGCGTGACGCCCGATCAGGGATTCCCCGGAGGCTACTGCGCCGTCGACTGCACCGCCGACGGGATGTGCCCGGACGGCTCGACGTGCACGCTCGTCGGACGCGACTACTCGCTCTGCCTGCTCGACTGCGACCCGACGGCGACCGAGCGGACGTGCCGCGCCGGCTACGGATGCGCATCGTCGTTCTCGGTGCCGAACGTGTGCATCCCCGGCTGCAGCGACGACACCGACTGCGACTCCGGGCTCGTCTGCGATCCGATGGGCGGGTTCTCGGGCGAAGGCGTCTGCTACGACCCCGACGCGATGCTCGGCGACGCATGCATGTCGTCGATGCAATGCCCGGCGGGCGGATCGTGCAACTCCGAGCCGTTCTCGGGCTGGCCGAGCGGCGCGTGCATCACGCGTGGCTGCGACGTCGCGGCGAACACCGGATGCCCGGGCGACGCGCAGTGCCTGCCCGGCGGGCGCAGCGCGCGGTGCTACGACGGTTGCGCGACCGACGACGACTGCCGCGAGGGCTACGCGTGCAAGGACAGCGCGACGTACCCGGGCCGGCTCACGTGTCAGCCCGCGTGCACGACCGACGCGGTGTGCACGGGCGGCCGCGTCTGCAACCGCGCGCTCGGTCTCTGCGACGACGCGTTCAACCCCTCGGAGCTCGGGGCGGAGTGCTCCTCGACGATGGGTGCGTGCGGGGGCGGCGCCTGCCTGACCGAGTTCGACTCCGGGTTCCCCGGCTCGTACTGCGCCTACGTGGGATGCGATCCGGGCGATGGCACCGGATGCCCGACGGGCGGCGTCTGCGTCGAAGGCGCGAGCGGCCTCGGCGTGTGCCTCGAGGCGTGCACCGACACGCCGGATTGCCCGCGCGACGGTTACGACTGCCTGCCGACGGATCGCGCGGACGCGGCGAGCCCCAAGGCGTGCCTGCCCGCGTGCACGACCGACGCGTCGTGCGCGAACATGGGCTTCGAGTGCAACGAGGGGACCGGCCTCTGCAGGGCGGCGTTCAATCCGTCGGACCTCGGCGACATGTGCGTCGACGAGACGATGTGCGGCGGCGGTCTCTGCATGACCGAGCCGGACGACGGCTGGCCGCGCGGCGCGTGCACCTATCCGGGCTGCAGGCTCGACGGCGTGGGCGGCGAGCCCTGCCCCACGGGCAGCGCGTGCATCGACGACGAGCGCGGCGATCCCGATCTCGGCATCTGCGTCGCGACGTGCACGGTCGCATCGAGCTCCTGCCGCACCGGCTACGCCTGCACGCCGCTCGCCGGCAGCACGACCGACGGCACCTGCACCCCGGCGTGCGCCGACGACACCGAGTGCACCGACTCGCGCACCTGCGACACCGGCACCGGCCTCTGCGGCTAGGCTCGCGACACGGACGCGCGCGCGCGCTCGGGCTCGGGCTACCGATCAGCGTCGCCCGAGGGCGGGGTCTCGGCGGGCGCCTTCGTCTCTCAGGCGGAGGGCTTCGTCGATGCAAGTGGCGGCGCTGATGAGGCCGAGGTGGCTGAAGGCTTGGGGGAAGTTACCGAGGAGGGCGCCGGTGCTCGGGTCGACCTCCTCGGCGAGCAGGCCGAGGTGGTTGCTGGCGTGCTCGGCGTGGGCGACGAAGACGCTCTCGGCTTCCTCGATCCGGCCCGCGAGCGCGAGCGCCTCGGCGAGCCAGAGCCCGCAGAGCACGAAGGCGCCCTCGGCTCCACCGACGCCGTCGTCCATGCGGTACCGGTACAGGAACTCGCCGACGCCGAGCTCCGCGCGGAGCCACTCGATCGTGCGCTCGACCAGTGGATGGGCCGGCTCGAGCATCCCGTGGACCGGTAGCAAGAGCAGCGCCGCGTCGGGCTCCTCGACGCCGTACGCGGTCACGAAGTGCTCCCCCTTCGCGTCGAGGCCGTGCGCGAGGACGTCGGCGCGCACGCGCCCTGCCGCCTCGCGCCAACCGCGCTCCGCGTCGTGCTCGCCGAAGAGCGCAGCGAGGCTCGCCCCGCGGTCGAGCGCGAGCCAGCTCATGAGCTTCGAGTGCACGTTGTGTCTACGCGTCCCGCGCGGCTCCCAGATCCCGTTGTCGGGCTCGCCCCAGCGCCTCTCGGTGGTCTCGACGACCTCCCGGAGGTGCCGCCAGGCGCGCAGAGAGAGCGACCCCTCGTGCGACTCGTAGAGATAGGCGCAGTCGATCAGCGCGCCGGCCGTGTCCAGCTGGAGCTGATCGCGCGCGCCGTTGCCCACGCGTACCGGGGTCGAACCGCAATGACCGGCGAGATGGGACAGAACGCGCTCTTCGGGCACCCTGCTTCCGTCGATCGCGTACATGACCTGCAGCTCGCCATCGACCTCGAGCGTGTCACGCACGAAGTGAAAGAAGTCCCGCGCCTCGGTCATGCAACCGATTCGATTCGCCGCTCGGATGGCCATCGCGGTATCGCGCGTCCACGTGTAGCGGTAGTCCCAGTTGCGCGCGCCAGCGATCCACTCGGGGAGCGACGTCGTGGGCGCGGCGACCATCGCACCGGTCGGCCGATGGATGAGCAGCTTGAGAACGAGCGCGGCGCGGATCACGTGATGCCGCCACGGCCCCTCGTAGCGAATACCGCGCACCCAGTCGCGCCAGTGCTGCCTCGTGCTCCGAAGATGCTCGAACGGACGGTACGCGGCGAGAGGCTCGCACGCGGGACCACCCCACGAGAGCACCATCCACCGTCGCTCGCCGCGGCCCAGATGGATGCGTGCAGATAGCCCGCCCGCCGCGCGCTCGGTCCACGGCTCGCGGCCACCGGTGACCGCGGCCAGCCGCTCTCCGGAGGCCCCCGTCGCGAACACGCCACGCTCTTGCACCTCGAGCGTCGTGTGCACCGCGCCGTACCCGAAGCGCGGATCGAAGACGAAGTCGAGATCGATCTCGCCCTCGACGCACTCGGCGCGGCGATGAACCTCGTGGATCGACGCGCGCGGGTCGTCCGACCACGGCATGTAGTCCGTCAGCCGCACGACGCCGCTCGGCGTGCGGAAGAGCGTCTCGAGGACGTTGGTGTCGGGGTCGTAGCGCTGCAGGCTCTCGAACGGGCGGGCGGCGGGCGTGATCGCGGTGAGGCCGCCGCGCTCCGGATCGAGCACCGCCCCGAACACGCTCGGACTGTCGAAACGCGGCAGGCAAAGCCAATCGATCGCGCCGTCCACGCGAACGAGCGCGCTCGTCACTCCGTCTCCGATGATCCCGCGCTGCCCGATCGGAAGCTGCGCGTGCGGATCGGTATCCGCGACGACGAACGGCGACGTGAGCCGCCGCGCGATGCTGTAGAGATCCACGGCTACCTCGTGCGCAGACGGCGGCGAGCGAAGAGGACGAGCAGAGCGAGCGAGACGCACGCGGTGCCGCCTGCCTCGAAGGGGCCGCGTCCGGGCGTGGCCGAGCAGAGCGGTGCGAAGAAGTTCCCTTTCACGGGGTCGTCGCAGTAGGGCCGGCCGTCGTCGTCGACGTTGCCGACACCGTCCACCGCGATGACCGAGACACAGATCGGCGCGGCCACCTCCGCCGCGGGGACCAGGAACGCCATCACGACCTCACCCGGGCTGAGGTTTCGGACGCGCGTCTCGAGCTCTGGCTGATCGACCTCGGGGCCACGCGTCAAGTACAACAGGTACTCGATGTCACCCGGTGGCCCGTCGTCGGTCGCGGCCTCGAACGTCACGTCGATGCGGTAGCCGCCGTCGGGCACCTCGCAGGTCGGCGCATCGACGCGCGCCGAGCTGAGCGATGTGATCTCACCGAGGACCGGCGGACCGAGATCGAACGTGCGGCCGGTCCGGAAATGAAACGGGAGGACGGCGTCGATCCCGGTCGCGACGCCCTCGTACTCGACGCTCGGCTCGAATGGTGGGTCCGGGATGTAGACGAGGGTGTCGCCGATGACGTGAATCGCTCCAGGCCAGGGCGCCCCGTCCAGCGTCACTTCGATGGACGTCAGCGGGTCGGCTCCAATCAACGGGTCCTCGAAGTACCCGTCGGGATAGCGCACCTTGATCGGTGCGCCGAGCGTGACTCCACTTGCGCCGACCGCCGGTGTGATCTCGAGCGGTGCGCGCGTCGGCGGATCGTCGCAGCCCGACTGCGCCGCCGCGCTCGCTGGCACGCCGGCAGCGCCGATGCCGGTCGCGGCCACGAAGACGAGAAGGCGAGCGCGCCATCGTTCCATCGGAACGATCATAGCAGGCGCAGCGCCCCCGGCTCGCCTCGCGGTGCTCACCGTGGCGGGCCGGGCGGAACGCGTGGTATCCGTCGCTGGTGAGCTGGGCGAAAGGCGCGATCGACGGGTTTCTCCTCACCGCTCTGGTGCTCGACGACGCGGACGCCACGCGAGCCGCGCCGCGCGTCAGCGCGCCGGCGCGGGACGCCGTCGCGCGAGCGCTCGAAGCCGACGCGGCGCTCGCACCGAGCGAACGGGCAGAGCGTCAGCGCGCGACGGCGCGGGCGCTGCGCGCCGCGCCCTCGACACGTGCAGACCTCTCGCACAGAGCACGTTCGTTGCTCGCCACGTCGGTACCCCGCGAGACGGGGCGTGCGTGGCTCGCGGACGCACCACCGGTGCGCCGCGGGTTCGCGCCCGACGCACGCCTCGTCGACACGTTGCGCCGAGCTGCGCGCGCGACGCCGCCGGCGGGCGATCGCGCGGCCGAGACCGGACGCGGCCGTCGCGTGCTCGCCGTCGCCACGCGCACGCTCGGACGCGATTCGGTCGAGCGCCTGCTCCACACGCTCGGACCGGCCGAAGCGGCCGCCGTGCTCGCCCTCGCCCCGCTCCTCGGGGACCAGGACGTCGCGGACGACGGCGCCGTCGCCGCGCTCGCGCCGCTCGTCGCAGGGCTCCGCGCGCCCTTCACCGACGCTCCGGCGGCGCTCGGCCGGCTCGCGCTCGGGATGACCGGCGTCGCGCCGCGGTCGGGCGGGATGTTCGAGCGCGCAGGAGCAGAGATCGCGGAGCTCGGGGGGCCGGCAGTGTGAGTCGCGTCATCCGGCGTCCGGGCGCGAGCGTCACGCCGCGCGAGAATCGTCGACGCGAAGGCGGCCGCCGACGCGATCGAGCGCGACGCGCGCGCGCGCGCCGAAGGTTGCGTCGCGGACGCAGAGCGTCGCGCGTCGGCGATCCGCGCCGAAGCGGAGCGAGCCGGTCGAGAGCGCGCCACCTCGGAGGCCGCCGCGCTCCTCGTCGCCGCGGGGCGAGCGCGCGATGCGGCGCTCGCGGGGGCCGAGGTCGAAGCTGCGAAGCTCGCGTTGGCGGCGGCGAGGAGGATCGTCGGCGAAGAGCTGGTCCTCGCGCCGGAACGGATCGTGACGATCGTGCGCGAGGTGCTCGAACGGGCGCGACGCGCGCGCACGGTGACGGTGCGCGTGCACCCCGCCGACGCCGGGGCGCTCCGGCGAGCCTTCGGCGAGGAGGGAGCGCTGGTCGAGGAGGACCCGTCGCTCGAGCGTGGTGGCTGCGTCGTCGCGACGGAGCTCGGCGAGCTCGACGCTCGCCTCGAGGTCAAGCTCGAGGAGCTCGCCCGTGCAATGGGGATTTTGTAGGAAATTTCGGGAGCTTCCGGCGCGCTGCTAACGTCGCGCATCGATGACCTCGCGATGGGGCCCGACGCTCGTGTGCCTCGCCGTGGCGCTCGTCTCGGCGCCGCGAGCCGCACACGCGTGGACCGAGGCGGATGTCGTCAGCGCGCGAGCGCACGTGGTCGTGCGACCCGACGCGACCGCGCTCGTCAGCCTCGTCGTCACGGTGCACGTGCGCGGGGGATGGCTCGAGGGCCTCGAGCTCGCCGACCTCGATCCCGGCCTCACGCTCGACGAGTCGAAGCCGCCGTGGGCCGTGTCCCTCGACGAGCCGGACGTCTCGGCGTCCGCCGTCGATGCAGCCGCGCGGACGGGCATCGGCGGCCGCAAGTGGGCTCCATCGGTCCGCGTCCGCCAGGACGGCGCGACGGGGCCCGCGAGCACGACGATCCAGCTCGGCTTTCCGCGCCGCGACGCCCCCACGCGCGGACGCATCGAGGTAGGGCTCGTCTACCGGGCCGACCTCGACGTGGAGCCGGTCGACGATGGGCTCCTCCGCGCCACGTGGACTCTGCCGAGCTTTCGCTCCGGGCTCGACGAAGTCGACATCGCCGTCTCGGCCCCGCCGGGCACCGTGCTCGCCGACGCCGACGCCGGCGGCGAGGTCGGGTCAGGCCACGTGCTCCTCGAGCGCGAGGGCGTCTCGGTGCATCTCTTTCATCGCGTTCACCTGCCGCGGACGGTCGCGTGGAGCGTCTCGGTCGACGTGCCCGAGGACGCGATGGCCGAGTCGCTCCGCTCCGGCGGTCCCGTCGCCTCGCGCAAGGCCGACGACGCGCGGGTCACCCCCGAGCGACCGGCCGACGACCCGTTCTTCGCGCTGCTCGCGGTGCTCGCGGTCCTCGTGGTGCTCGGACGTGACCGCGCCCAGGCCCACTGCGAGCGAAGGGGCTCGCGCGCGCGCCCGCTCGTCCCCGGCGGAACCGTGGTCGCGAGCCTGCTCGCCGGCGCGGTCGTCGTCGTGGCCGTGCTGGCGGATGGTCTCTCGAGCTCCGTCGGGCTCGGCGCGCTCGGCGCGCTGTCAATCCTCGCGCTCCAACGGCCTGCGCGCGCTCCGAGCGGGCCACCCCGTCTCACGACGTTCCGGCCCGCGACCCGAAGCGACCGCCGAGCCGCCCGGCGAGCACGTCTTCTCGAGCGCCTCGGCGCCGAGCTCCTGTTCGACGCGACGACCCCGCTCGGTCTTCTGTGCGTCACGGGAGTCGTGCTCGCGGCCCTCGTGCTCGCGGCCGTGGGCGCCGGCGCCGCACCGCGAGCTCTCGCCGCCGTGGCCCTCCTCGCGCTCCCGTTCGTCTCCGGAACCCGCCACGCAATCCCCCCCTCCAGCGCGGCCAAGCTCGCCCGCGCCGAACGGATCGCGCGAGCGCTCTCGACGTCACGGCCTTGCGCTCTCGGCCTCGCGCTCCGCGTCGACCGCGCCGGCACGACGCTCGACGCGCGCATCACGATCCACCCGGCGGACGCGCCCGATGGGCTCGAGCGCCTCGAGATCGCTCTCGACGCGCGCGAAGATCTCGGCGTTTGCTCTCTCGTGCCACGACTCCTCGTCGTCACGCGCGCCGACTCGGCCGCGGACCTCACGCTCGCAAACCTGGCTACGCCAGACGAATCGATCGCGCGAAGGCGTGGCCGCGTCCTCGACGCGGACAGGCTCGATGCGGTGCTCGACGCGCTCGCGGGCGGCGTGGCCGAGGCGAGCGAGCCGGCCCCGTTCACCGAGGTCGCGCCTGCGACAGACAGAGCCGCCTGAGCATGGCGGCCCTAGAGGCGTAGCCGCAGGGCGCTCAGACGGCCGACCGCCTCGGCGTCGTGCGTCTGTGCGATCATCCGGTCGACGATGGGCCGGGCGTCTGCTCCGTAGATCATCCGGATGAGCTCGGTCGCGCGGCTGGCGACCGAGCTCGACACCGCCGTCGCCATTCGCACGAGGTCGGGGAGCATCCGGGCATCGCCTCGGCAGCTCGGATCGATCGAGTACGCCTGCTCGTATCGGTCGAGCGCGTCGCTGTAGTACGTGATGTCGACGAAGTGATGCGCGAGGACGAGCGTCGGCCGCGCGTCGCCCGGCATCTCGCGCTGGATCTGCATGATCGCCCGGCGGTCTCGGTTCGAGAGGCGCTGGCCGGCACGGACGCGGTGGTGGTAGTGGCGAAGGCTCGGGGGAAGAGCGCTCACGCGGAACGGATCGACCGCGGCAGGTCGCGCCGGCTCGGACGGCGGCACCGCTACCTCGTCGAGCGTCACCACCTCTTCGTCCCCGATGCCGTCCGAAGGGGGCTCGGCGGGCCCGGGTGAATCCTCGCTCGCAGGTGCGTGACGAGATGGCTCTCGAGCCGCAGGCACGATCGGCGCGTTCGCCGGAGGAGGCGCGTCCTCCGGGCCCGACGTCGGCGCGGAGCCCGGCGGAGCGAGCACGATCGCGACGGCGGCGATCAAGAGCAGCACACCGAGAGCCACCGTCAATCGAACGGCGAGCAACCGCGCGCGGGCGCTGCCGTCCGTCGGACTCCCCGCCGCCGACCGCGAGCCCGCGGCGAGGCTCGATCCGACCGTCGGCTCGACGGCACGCTCGAGCGGTACGCCGCCCTGCATGGTGATCTCGCCCGAGGCAGCGCGGGGGTCGAACCACGCGGCGGGCGAAGGCAGAGCGTCGATCGCGTCCAGCATATCCGTCGCCGTCGAGTACCGCTGCGCCTTGTCCTTCGCCATCGCCTTCTCGACGAGCGCGCGCAGCGCCGGCACGACCGTGAGGCCCGCACGCGCGCTCTCGGGATCGGGAACGCGGTCGAGCATGTGGGCGCGGAGCATGTCGGCCCGCGTCGGTGCTTCGAACGGATAACGGCCCGTGATCATCTCGAAGAGCAGGACGCCCGCCGAGTAGACGTCGGCGCGCTCGTCCACGGAAGAGCCCGTCGCTTGCTCGGGCGACATGTACGCGGGCGTCCCGAGGATCGTGCCGCTCTTCGTCAACGTCGGGTCCG
The DNA here is from genome assembly GCA_963740495.1 of uncultured delta proteobacterium. GTDB lineage: Bacteria > Myxococcota_A > Polyangia > Polyangiales > CAVUEK01 > CAVUEK01. The sequence continues at coordinate 46,138 of CAVUEK010000019.1, read as the reverse complement.
CGCTTCCGTCTTCGGTCGTGAAGATCTTCGCGAGACCGAAGTCGAGGAGCTTCACGTGATGCGGTGCGTCGGGGAGCGTCTGCAGGAACACGTTCGCCGCCTTGAGGTCGCGGTGGACGATCCCGCTCGCGTGCGCGAACGCCAGCCCGCGAAGCACCTGTCGCTCGACGTCGAGCACCACCTCGATGTCGGGCGGACCGTCGTCGTCGATCAGGTCGGCGAGCGTTCGACCCTGGAGCAGCTCCATCACCAGGAAGGGCATTCCCTCCGAGATGCCGTAGTCGTTGACGCTGACGACGTTCGGATGGCTGAGCGCCGAGAGCGCCTGCCCCTCGCGTTCGAACCGAATCCGAAGCTCGTCGATCGCGCCGAGCTTCTCGTGCAGCACCTTCATCGCAACCTGGCGCTGGAGCTTGAGATGCTCCGCCTGATACACGACCCCCACGCCGCCCGTTCCGAGGACAGCCTCGATGCGGTACCGGCCTTCGATGACCTTGCCGATCAGTGGGTCCGTGGCCCAGGAGGAGGTGTCCGACTTCGCGGCCCCCCCGGACGAACGGCTGGACATGGAGCCTAGGATAGCAGCGGCCGAGGGTCCGTGTTAGGCCTCGAGCCCGATGATCGCCTACACCGTTCGTTGTGAATTCGAGCATCTAGAGGTCGCAGACGCGTGGGCTCGATGGATGCTCGACACCCACCTCGCCGAGATTCGCGAGGCGGGCGCCGTCTCCGCCGAGCTCGTCCGCTTCGACGGCCCCCCGGTCGCATGTGAGGCGCGTTACACGTTCGCGTCCAAGGCCTCGTTCGACGCGTACGAGCGCGACCACGCCCCGCGCCTCCGCGCCGACGGCCTCGAGCGGTTCCCGCTCGCGCGCGGGCTGCGCTACTCGCGGTCCGTCGGCGAGAATCGTCGCACGTCTCTGAGCGAGCACCTCGGCGAGCAGGTCCGGTCGATCGCTCATCACGGCGTCGACGCCGAGGTCGAACAGTCGGTGCATCGTAGAAGGCTCGTCGATCGTCCAGACGTGAACCTGGATGCCGTGCGCGTGCGCCGCGTCGACGAACGTTCAATCGACGACGGTCAACACGCCACGGCGGGGTGGCACCTGAAGAGCGTCGAAGTCGTAGGTGCCGAGCCGATGCGTCCCCGTGCGCGCGCCCAACCAGAAGCGAACGGCGCCCGCGAGACCTGCGCTCGTCGCGACGCTCCCGCGCGCGAGGGCTCGGAGCTCGTCACCCCACGCGTGCGTCGCAGCCGCCACCAGAACGCGGTCGTGCACTGCGTGACGCTCGATGAACCGAAAGAGGACCTCCGCCATCGGGTGCTTCATCTCGAGGTTCAGAAAGAGCGAAGGATCGACCGCGAGCGCCTCCTCGAGCGTCGGAACGCGAAGACCGCGGCCGCGGTGGGAGAACCCCCCGTCGAGCGCTCGAAATCGGTAGCCCGCGTCGAGCCGGCGTAGCTCGGCGAGCGAGAAATCGGCGATCCGCCCGGTGCCGTCCGTCGTGCGGTCGACCGTCGCGTCGTGAAAGAGGACGGGCACTCCATCGCGCGTCAGGTGAACGTCCGTCTCGAAGTGTCGAAGGCCGAGCGCGAGCGTGCCTTCGAGCGACGCGAGCGTGTTCTCGGGAAACAGCTTCGCACCACCGCGGTGCGCGAAGCCGAAGGGCGTGGGCGTCTCGAGGTAGGCGAAGCGGCCCCTCATCTCAAGGACACGTCACATCCGTCGTCGTCGACTCCGCGAGGTCGAAGTCGGGCAGCATGGTGGAGTCCATCGCGTCTCGGTGCTGCCAGCGCAGGATCACACCGACCGGATTTCCCGCACACACCGTCGGGATGCCGTCGGTGAACTCGCCCGCGCGCGTCGAGCCCGTGAGCACGACGTCGGTCTCATCACCGGGCGCGAGCGTCGTGTCGACCGGCCCGCCCGCCGACGAGAGGCTCGTCACCTGGACGAGCGGCGCCATCCCGTCGACGAGCTCGAATCGCTTGCGGGACGAAGACCCGAGAGCCGAGCGCGTGCTCCCCCACGCGGAACGTCGCGCTCACGGTGGCCGTCACGACCGCCGTCGCGTCCACGCCCGTCACGACGACCGATGCGCTCCGTATCTCGCCGCCGACGCCGAGCTCGGTGTCGACGTTGCAGCCCGCGCCCGCTATCGCGAGCAAGAGCGCGCACGACGATGCCGCTCCGCTCCGTGCGCGCGGGTCGGCCCGCACGGGTCAGCCCTTCTTGGCCGCGACCCGGCTCTGCAGGTGCGGCAGGATGCGATCGACGTTGCGCGTCTCGCGCGCGACCTCGTCCTCGTCGAGCTCGAGCTCCTCGACGATCGCCTCGTGGACCGTGTCGTAGAGCCACGTGCTCCCGTCCTCGCTGAGCGCGCACTCCTTGGCGTCGTGTCCCTGATGCGTCAGCTTCGGGCACCCGTCGACGGCTTCGTCGAGGACCTGGATGAGGTCACCGAGGAACTCGCGCGTCACCGACAGCCCCGCCTCGACGGACTCGAAGAGCTCGGGCGAGTCCTTGCCGTGCTGCGCCATCGGCCCTGGGTTGCTCTTCTGGACGCGCTCGAGCGCGAGCCTCAGCACGAGCACGTCGTCCACGTGGGCGAGTATGCCGCGCTGTCCGGGGATTGCGTTGTGCGCCGAGAGCACGTGCAAGAGCGCACCGGCCAGCAGCACCCTGCCCGCATCGTCGACCTCGGGGTCCTCCACGATCCGGAGGACGGCCTTCATGTCTTGAGGTAGCGACAGGATCCCGTTGGTCACTACCTCCACGAACCGTTCGCGCGCCATGTTTTCGTTTGCCTCGGCAGCCTCGCTCGGGGAAGTCAGTTCGGGATGAGCTCGCGTCCAGCGGGGCACGCGACCTCGACGCCCGTGGGCCCGTCCTCGGTTCGGATGATCTTGAACTCGACGCGCCGGTTGCGCTCCCACGCCTCTGCGTTGTGGCGCGGGTCGACGGGGCAGCGCTCGCCGTAGCCGCCGCTGCGCAGGCGCTCCCGGTTCACGCCGCGCTGAACCAGCGCCTCCAGCACCGACGCCGCGCGGTCGCGCGTCAGACGGATGTTGTACTCGTCGCTCGCGCGCTCGTCGGCGTGGCCCTGGATCTCGATCGAGCGCGATCTGCGGGTTGCCGTTGAGCGTCGCTGCGACAGCGTCGACGATCGGGTAGCTCCGCTGCTGGATCACGGCGCTGTCCGTCTCGAAGTAGATCTTCTCGAGGATGACGATCTGGTTCTCCTCGATGACGACCGAGCCGCGGTCGGGGCAGCCGTCCTCGTCCTCGAAGCCGTTGTAGGTCTCGGGGTCGTTCGGGCAGGTGTCGTTGACGTCGAGGATGCGATCCTGATCGTTGTCCGGGTCGGGGCAGCCGTCCTCGTCCTCGAAGTTGTCGCGATCCTCGGGCTCGTTCGGGCACAGATCGTCCGAGTCGAGGATGCCGTCCTGATCGTTGTCCGGGTCGGGGCAGCCGTCCTCGTCCTGGAAGCCGTCGCGATCCTCGGGATCGTCCGGGCATTGGTCGACCTCGTCGAGGATGCCGTCGCCGTCGCGGTCGCCTTCGTTGCCTTCGGGGCAGCCGTCCTCGTCCTCGACGCCGTCGCGGTCCTCGGGGACCATCGGGCACTCGTCGTCGACGTCGAGGATGCCGTCACGGTCGTTGTCGGGATCGGGGCACCCGTCCTCGTCCGCGAAGTTGTCGAAGTCCTCCGGCTCGTCCGGGCACTGGTCGAAGTCGTCCTTGAGACCGTCACCGTCGCGGTCGCCGATCGACGGCTCGAAGATGAACCCGAGCATCGCGCGGGCGTCGGCGGCCTGATAACCGCCCCCGTCGCTGAACGTGTTCGGGATGCCGATGCCGCCGCCGAGCACGAGGTAGCTGTTGCGCTCGACGAAGATCTTCAGGCCCGCGATCGCCTCGAGGTTGAAGCCCGACGAGTTGAACGAGGCGACGTTCTGCGTCCCGTACGCTTCGATCGCGAGCTCGAGCGGGTCGGCGATGCGGAAGCCGGCGCCGAGCCCGAACGTGATCAGGTGGCCGGCCTCGACGTCGGTCCCGCCACCCGCCGCGACGGCCGGGCCGCCGTTCTCGGCGGGGCAGCTGCCCATGAGCGACGCCATCGTCGCGTTCATCGCGGCCGGACACGTGTGCGCACCGACCGTGACGGTCGCCGGGTCGGTGAAGTCGAGCCGGAACCCCGCGTTGAGCGCGAGGCGGATCCGTCGCACGGGCCGCCACTCGAGCGCGACCACCGGCCAGAGCGCGAACGTCTGCCCGGAGAACTCGGACGGGCTCCCGGTCGGGAACTCGAGGTGGACGAGCGCGGCGACGCCGATGCCTTCGCGCTCGACGCGCGTGAGCCGGAGCTTCGCGTGGAGCACGAGGCTCCCGATGCCCTGGTAGCTGAGCCCACCGACGCCGAGGCCGACGCGCGTTCCCATCTGGGGATCGTTGTACTGACCGGGCCCGGTGATGTTGGGCCCGTTGACCACCTGGATGGGCAGCTGCAGGCCCACGACGACCCAGTTGAAGAGGCCGAGGTTCGCCTGGAGGGTGCCCGTGAAGAACGAGTCGACGAGGTGGCTGTGCCGATCCGCCTCGGCTCCCGACACCGCCTCGTCGTTGACGAAGCCCTGGTATGGCAGGATCCCGAAGCCGCCGTCCAACACGAGGCCGAAGCTGAAGTCGAGGTGACCGAGGATATCGGTCCCGTTGACCGTCAGGATGCCCTTGGAATCGACGGCCGGGCGGAACAGGTGGAGATCCATCCCGCGGTCGGCCTCGAGGCGCGCCGAGTTGACCTGCGCATGCGCGGTCGTGACGCTGAAAGCGAGCGCGATGACAGCGATCGCAGAGAGGCCCGAGGCCCGTCGACGCATTCTCCCTCTCCTGTCCGTAATAATCGCGCAGGGTTTCGCGCATGCCCCCGGTACCACGGACGCCCCGTGAGGGTCAATCGCTTGCGGTTTTCGGACCGGGGGCCGTCCCGGGCGGGGAATGGGCCGCCGAGCGGGGGGCCCTGGCTCGCGGTCAATCGCAGCGGGCTTGGATGAACTGGCTGAACGTGCCAGCCCGGGCGTCGCTGTAGCGTTCGACGTACCGGCGCATGTACTGGCACGCTCGCGGGGTGTTGTTGAGCTCTTGATAGGCCGTCGCGACGGCCGCGAGCTCGCGCTGGGTCCGCGGGTTCGCGATCCGCGTGATCACGCAGCGGCTGTAGTTGGCCTCTGACGCGCAGTCGATGAGCGCGTTTCCGTTGCTGGCCTCGGGCGCGGTGTTGTTGTTGGGGGTCGCGCGCGGCGTCTCGACCATGGTCGAGGCCATCCCCGTCGGGTGCTCGTGCGGGTTTCGCGGGTGCGAGCCCCGGTCGTCCGTTCGGGGGACGTTGGTCGCCGCGACCGCCTGACGGTGCGCGATGCGCGCATCGATGGCGTCCGCCCGCCGTGCTTGGGCCGCGTCGAGCGGGAACGTGCGCAGCGTCTCGAGCATGTGATGGGCCTGCTCGGGATCGGTGTCCGCGATCCGCTCGGCCTCGGAGAGAGTGTCGCCCGCGTACCGTCCCAGCGCTTCGGGCACGGGCGAGCGCGTGAAGAAGGAGCTCCCCGACGGAAGCGTAGCGAAGGTCATGGCAGCGCTCTCGATGTCGCCCGCCTGCCACGCGCGCACGCCTTGGTCGTAGGTGCCCTGCGCATCGCGCGCGGCCGCAGCCTCGTCGTGACAAGCGCGCGCGCCTGCGTGCGTCGGCGATGCGCGGAGCGCGGACGTCGCTGCGGTGATCGCAGCGGTGAAATCGTGCCGCTCGAGCGCGCTGCGGCACTCGGCCGCGAGCTGGTCGGGGCTCGCCGTTTCCATCGCGGGGCTCGGGCTCGACTCCGCCGGGCTCTCGTCCTCGATCGAGCGAACGGTCATCGGTTGGTCGGGATCGGCCGAGTTGCCCGATCCGCCGAGCGCGACCACGACCGCGACTCCGACCGCCGCGACGATGATCCCGACGGCTGCGTAGATCGGTGCTCTCGAGACCGGCTCCGGTCCGGCGAGCGCGTCCATCTGCACCGTGCGATCCGCCTCGAACGTGTACTTCTCTCCTTCGGGGACGTAGCGGAACCGCACCTGTCCGAGCTCGACGACATCTCCGGGCTCGAGGATCGCGTCGCTCATGTCGCGACCGTTGACGCGCACGCCATTTGCGCTTCCGAGGTCGAGCAGTCGGAACGCCTCGCCGTCGCGCACGAGCTCCGCGTGCTCGCGCGAGATGGAGCGGTGGTTCACCCAGATCGCGAGATCCTCTGCGCGCCCGACCTTCTGCCTCGGCCGCGAGAGCGCGAACTCCGCTCCGGGCGCGGGCGGGGTCAGCATGACGAGGCGCGCAGGCGGGCGCGGCTCGGCCGGAGCGGAGATCATCGCGGTCGCGGCGTCGCTCGACGCGGGGCCCGGCACGGCCGCGGTCGGCGCTTCGGCGACCTCGCCCGTGTCGAGCTGGAGGGCGAGGAGGTAATCGCCGATCGACAGCTGGTCGCCGGCCTTGAGGTGGACCTGCCCGTCGATCCGCCGTCCGTTGACCTTCACGCCGTTGTACGACGCGAGGTCCTCGATCGTGAAGGCGCTGTTCTCCTTCACGAGCTTGGCGTGGCGACGCGATACGTTCCGCTCGGTCAAGCGGATCGTGTTGCCCTCTTTCCGCCCGATCGTGATCTCGTCACGAACGAGGGGAACGACGGTGGTCTTGCCTTCGTCGTCGGATATGACGAGCTTGAACATCCCGCCTAGCGCCCGTATCTCACGGAATTCCGGCCCGATTCCAAGCATGGTATCGACACCACCTCCGCTGTCAATTCGAAGCTCGGACCCACCCGACCCTGCTCGCCTTGGGACCATGCCACACCCGTGCGAACCTCGCAGGGTGATGTGGAGCCGACGACCGTCCCCGCGCGCTGCGCTCGCGGTCGTATCGCTCGCCCTCGCCTGCTCGGGCGCGGATCATCCGCCCCTGCCGCCGGTCCCCGACGCGGGCCCGGTCGAGCGACGGGACGGGAGCGCGCCCATCCCCGACGCGGGGTCGGTCTCGGGGCGGCGCGACGGAGGGCCCGTCCTGCCACCGGCCGATGTCGAGGTCGTCCTGCCGTACCTCGGCCCGGAGGTCGAGAACGCGATCGGGGTCGAGGCCGCCGCGGGCCGGCTCGACGTCTTCCTCTCGATCGACACCACCGGGAGCTTCGCAGACGAGATCGACGCGCTCCAGAGCGAGATGTCGACGCGGATCCTCCCGTCGATCCGCGCGCGCGTCGAAGACGTCGCGTTCGGGGTGGGTCGCTTCGAGGACTTCCCGGTGGCGCCGTTCGGCGCGCCGACCGATCGCCCGTTCACGCTGCTCTCGCCCATCACGACGTCTTTCGATCGGGTGGCGGGCGCGGTCGCGGCGCTCGACGAGCCGCTCGGCGACGGGGGGGACACGCCCGAGTCCAGCGCCGAAGCCCTCTTCCAGATAGCGACCGGCGACGGCTTCCGCCTCGGAGGTCTGCCGGTCGTCGCCCCGTTCTCCGGGCCAGCGGCCCCGGGCGGCGGAACGCTCGGCGGCGTGGGGTTTCGGCGCGAAGCGCTGCACGTCGTCGTCCACGTCACCGACGCTCCGTCGCACGCGCCGGGCGACTACCTCCCGGACGTCCCGGGCGCGCACTCGCTCGACGACGCCACCCGCGCGCTCGCCTCGAGCGGAGCGCGGGTGATCGGCATCGCGAGCGGCAGCGCAGCCCGCCCGCACCTCGAGCGCGTCGCGATCGACACGCTCGCGTTCGTGAGCCCCGTGGGCGGAAGATGTGCGACGGGGATCGACGGCTCTCCGCGAGACGCGACAGCGGGGGTCTGTCCGCTCGTCTTCGACATCGATCACGACGGGACCGGCTTGAGCGACGCCGTCGCAGACTCGATCGTCGAGCTCGTCAATTCGATCGGTTTCAGCGAGGTGTGGGGCGAGGGCGAGGACGACCGCCTCCACTTCGTGCGCACCGTAGAGGCGCGTGACGCGACCGTCGCGCCGGCCGTTCCGCCGCCCGGACGGGAAGACCTCCGTCCGCCCGACGACGGCGTGCTCGACACGTTCACGCACGTCGGCGCCGGGACATCGCTCGTTCTCGTCGCGCACCTTCGCAACACCACCATCCCACCAGCAGACTACGATCAGATCTTCCGCGTCACCATCGCGATCCACGGCGACGACGTCGTGCTCGCACGCCGCGTGATCCGGGTGGTCGTACCGCGCGATCGACTGGCGCGGCCGGACGGGGGAGCGATGGACGCGAGCACCGACGGGCCCACCGCGGACGGCGGAGGTGCCGGGTGACGTCGGCGGCCCGCGTGGCGATCGGGATCGGCGCAGCGCTCGTCGTCGTCATCGCGTCGGGCCTCGGCTGCGGCAGCCGTTGGTCTGGGGGGATCCACGCCCGGATGGCGTGGAGCGAGGTCGGCGGCCTGCGGGTCGTCGATGTACCGGAGGACGGACCGGCGTGGGAAGCGGGGCTGCGCCCCGGCGACCGGATCACGTCCATCGACGGCACGGAGATCGCGGGCAAGAGCCAACAGGAGGTCGTCGGGATGCTGCGCGGCGACGTGGGCACGAACGTCGAGCTCGAAGTGCAGCGCGAGGGCGAGGAGCTCCTCGTCGTGATCGAGCGCGCGCCGTACATGGAGGAGTGACGGCGCGGAGGCCCCCGGCCCCCCCCCGCGCTCCACGCGCTGGCCAGCCCGTCCGATCCGGAGTAAGGCAGCGTCGAATGCTCACCGAGCTCGAGCTCTGGCGCGATGCGATCCTGTCCTACGTCGCCGTGCCCGCGCTCGTCATCGCGGGACTGATCGCGACGGTCGTGCTCCGCGCGCCGCAGCTCGCCCGCTTCCGAGAGGCGCTGCGCGCGCTCGGGCCGAGCGACAAAGCTGCACACGGCGACACGTCGCCGTCGGCTCCCGTCTGGCTGGCGGCGGCGGCGTCGCTGGGCGCCGCATCCGCCGTGGGAGCGGCGACGGCCGTCGCGCTCGGCGGCGCCGGCGTGCTCTTCTGGGTGTGGGTCCTCGGCTTCGTCGTCGCTCCATTGCGCTACGCGGAGGTCGTCCTCGCTCGGACATCGGCGCCGGGGCGCGCGAGCGGCACGGCGAGCGGGTCGCTCGCAGCGCGGCTCGTCCACGGCGGAGGCTCGACGCGAGGCCTCGGATTCGCGCTCGGTGTGCTTCTTCTGTCGACGTCGTTCGCGTTCGTCGGCGGCGTGCACGGCGAGGCGATGCTCGACGCGGCGGGCGCGCTCGTCCCCGGCTCCGCGCAGACGATGGTGCTCGGGGTCGCGGTCGTCGCCTTCTTGCTGGCGGTGCTCGGCCCGAAGCGCGGTGGTGCCGCGGCCGGGTGGATCGCGCTCGCGGGCATCGTCGTGATCGCGGTCATCGCCGCGGTGGCCTCGATGACGGCGCCCGGCCGCGCCATCGGCGCGATCGGGCGCGCGTTCTCCGAAGCGCTCGCCGGCGCGCCCGAAGCCGGTCCGTTCTCGGGCGCGCTCGTCGGCGAGGTCCTCGCGGCGGCGGCGCTGCACGCGGCGCTGCCGCTCGCGGCGACGACCGGCGTCGACGGCGCGTTGCACGCGAGCGCGAGGGCGGAGTCCACGCGCCGCCAGGCGGCCGCCGCGATGCTCGCGCCGCTCGCCTACGCGGGCGTCACCACGCTGCTCGTGATTGCGTTCGTCGCGACCGGCTCGTACTTCGAGCGGGCCGACGCCACGCGGAGGCTCGACGAGCTCACGGTGTACGGAGTCGCGTTCGAGACGGTCAGCCAGCGACTCGAGCCGGAGCGCCTGCACGACGGGTACATGCGCGTCATCGACGGAGAGCCGCGAGACACGTCGCTCGTGTTCGGAACCGAGCGGGGAACGATCCGCGACGCGCACTTCGAAGAGCACGGCCGCGCGGCGAACTTCGCCATGCAGTTCTCGCACGGCAAGCCCATGCGCTTCTTGCGCTCGCGCGACGGAACGCTCGACGACGTCGACGTCCGGGAGGCGCACGACGTCGTGGTGTCCGGGCGGATGCTCCCCGTCGGCGGCCAGCTCCTCGCGTCCGCGTTTCATCACGGCACCGGCGGCGACTTTGGGGGGAGGATTTGCCTCGCCGCCCTGCTCGTCCTCTTGGCGACGGGCGCCGCCGCCATGGGCCTCGGCGCCGCTCGCTCCTTCCCGTTCTCCGTTCCGCGATGGGCCACCGTCGCCCTCGCCACCCTCCCCGCGCTCGGCCTCGCGCTCGAAGCGAGCGGCTACGCCCCGTGGCTGTCCCCGCTCGGCGCCATCGCCGCCGCCCTGACCGCCACGATTGCCGCGCTCGCGATCGCCGTCACGATCCGCCAAGCGAAGTAGTGTCGATGGCTCGGGGTCGGGGTCGGGGCTCGGGCTCGGGCCCGGGTCCGTGCCCGCTCCCTCTCACCTGGCTCGCGCGTACACGTGCATGCGGTACGTGGCGTCGGCCGTGACGATGCGGTCGAGCCGGTAGTGGGCCGCGAGCCAGTCGCTCGCGGCGATCCGGCGCTCGACGCCGAACGTGTAGGCGTCCTCGGGGTGGCGTGCGCCGGCGTCGGTCGCGTCGCTCGAGGTGAGGACGACGACGTCGGGCGCGCGGCGCTCGAGGTACGTGAAGTCGACGTGCTTGTCGACGTGCCCACCTGGCGCGTGCGCGATGGTCGCGTCGGTGAGACCGCCGAGATCGACGACGCGAACCTCCGGCGCGACCCACGTCGTGTACCCGATGTCGACGAGCGCGACCGAGCGCACGCCGGACGCCGCGAGCGAGGTCGCGAGCTCGCCGCGGATCGCGTTTCGGTGAAGCGCGTGTGGTACCGACGCGTGGAGCTCGACCGACTCGAGAGCCGAGTCGGCCCCGTACGCGGCGAGGAGCACGACGCCGAGGGCGGCGAGCGCGCGCCGACGCGGCGCCACCCGCCGGGCCACGTCGCCCACCCACTCCCTCAGAGTCCCGTCCGCCGCGAGGGCGGCGAGCGCGAGCCATGGAACGAAGAGACGCCCGGCGACCATCCAGTCCCCGCCTTCGAGGATTGTCGCGGCGACGAAGACGAAGAAGAGCGCCGCGAGCTCGCGAGCCCTGCGGTCGGCGTTCGTCCGCGCGGCGACGATGGCCGCGACCCCCAGAGGTCCGTAGAGCGGCACTTCGCGGAGCGCATACTCGACCCCGGACGCGAGCGAGGCCGGCTTGGCCGCGAACGTGTTCGGCAGGAGCGCCCCGAAGACGACGAGCTTGAGCGCGAGCAACGGCGCGACGAAGATTGCGAGCCCCGCGAGCGCCGCGCCGAGCGCGCGCTTGCGCTCCGCGCCGCTCGTCGCAACCGTGAGCACGGTCACGCCCACGATCCCGAGCAACCCTGCTTCCGGCCGAAAGAGGAACGCGATCCCGCTCGCCACGCCGAACGCGAACGCGCGCCGCTCGACCAGCGCGATCCCCGCCACGGTGACGGCGAGCGCGAACGCGCTCGTCTCGAGACCAGCCACTGCGTAGAAGGCGAAGCCCGTCGACGCCGCGAGCGCGAGGCCCGCGCCGAGCCCGGCCGCGCGCGCGCCGTCCCACCTCCTCGCGACGCGCACGACGAGCACGATTGTCGACACCGCGCACGCGAGCCCCACCGCAGGCAGCACATGGGTCGGGTCGAGGCCGACCGTCTGCGCCGCCGCGACCAGCACGACCCACCCGAAGCTCGTATAGCCCTCGACCGCCGGGGCGCCCGGCTGGAGCACGAGCCCGAGGCCCGACGCGAGACTCCGCCCGTATCCGAACGCGATGTAGGCGTCGTCGACGAGGTAGCCCGCGAAGAGCGTCGCGTGCGCCACGAGCAACAGCGCCGGCAGAACGAGGGCGGCCGTGCGGACACGGGAAGGCACGGACTAGAAGTACCACCGGAAGCGACGACGGAGGCCCCGCCTTGCTCGGGGGCGTGGCGCTAGTTAAGGTGCGCCGCCGCGACGAGCGCGGCGGAGGACGCATGCAGACGCTGGGTGTGATCGGAGGCAGCGGCCTCTACGGAATGGCCGACCTCGCCGATGTCGAGGACGTGCGCGTCGACACCCCGTTCGGCGACCCGTCCGACGCCGTAGTGAGCGGGCGCCTCGGCGACGTGCGGCTGCTCTTCGTTCCGCGCCACGGCCGCGGGCACCGGGTCCCGCCGCACCGTATCAACTATCGCGCGAACGTCTGGGCGCTGAAGCAGCTCGGCGCGCAGCAGATCGTGAGCGTCTCGGCGGTCGGTTCCATGAAGGAGCACGTGCACCCGGGTGACGTCGTCCTTCCCGATCAGTTCTTCGATCGCACGCGCGGTCGCGCGAACACGTTCTTCGAGGACGATGGCGTGGTCGTGCACGTCTCGCTCGCAGACCCGATCGACAGCGCGCTCCAGCAATCCCTCTACCGTGCCGCGCTCGACGTCGGCACGCGCTGCCATCGCGGAGGCACCTACCTCTGCATCGAAGGGCCGCAGTTCTCCACGCGCGCCGAGTCGCAGATCTTCCGCAGCTGGGGCGTCGACGTGATCGGGATGACCAATCTCCCGGAAGCGCGCCTCGCGCGCGAGGCAGAGCTCCCGTACGCCACCATCGCGCTCGTCACCGACTACGACTGCTGGCACGAAGAGGAGCAGGCCGTGAGCGTCGACGGTGTGCTCGCCGTCCTCAGCAAGAACGTCGAGGTCGCGCAGTCGATCATCCGGACCGTCTCGAAGAACCTCCCCGACCCGACGAAGAGCCCGGCGACGAGCGCTCTCGCGGCCGCCCTCATCACGGACCGCGCGCACGTGTCACCGGCCGCTCGCGAGCGGCTCGGGCTCCTCATCGGAAAGTATCTCTGACCGATCCCGGTCGACCCTCACACGGAGCTCTCCATGCACCCCATGCTCGTCGTCGGCTCGGTCGCCTTCGACACCCTGCACATCGCCGGGCGAACGCACGCGCGCGTGCTCGGCGGCTCGGCGACGTACGCGGCGATCGCCGGCAGCGTCTTCGGCCCCGTCCAGCTCGTCGGCGTGGTCGGCAAGGACTTCCCGAGCGAAGCGGTCCGCGACCTCGAAGCGCGCGGGGTCGACACGAGCGGGCTCGAGCACAGCGACGGCCTGACGTTCCACTGGGAGGGACGCTACTCCGACGATCTCGCGTCGCGGACGAGCCTCTGCACCGAGCTCAACGCGTTCGCCGACTTCCACCCGAAGATCCCCGAGGCGCTCCGCGGCACGCCGTACGTCCTGCTCGGGAACATCGCGCCCGAGCTCCAGCTCGAGGTGCTCGACCAGGTCCGCTCCCCGAAGCTCGTCGTCGCCGACACGATGAACTTCTGGATCGAAGGCAAGCGCGACGAGCTCCTCGCGGTGCTGCGTCGCGTCGACGTGCTCGTGATCAACGAGGAGGAGGCACGGCAGCTCTCCGGCAAGCACCACATCGTTCCGGTCGCCCGCGAGCTCCTGGCGATGGGCCCGGGGATCGTGATCGTGAAGCAAGGCGAGTACGGCGCGATCCTCTTCCACGGCGACGAGATCTTCAGCGCGCCCGCGTACCCGGTGAACGAAGTGAAGGACCCGACGGGCGCCGGCGACACGTTCGCGGGCGGGCTCCTCGGTCACATCGCGGCGCGGGACAACGTGCGCAACGACACGCTGCGACGGGCGGTCATCTACGGGTCGGCCGCCGCCAGCTTCTCCGTCGAGGGCATCGGGATCGACCGCCTCCGCGAGACGACGCGCGCCGACCTCGACCAGCGCTTTCGCGCCTTTCGGAGGCTCGCCCACTTCTCGACCGAGGACGAAGTGCACGAGGACGAGCGCGAGGACCGAGCTCCGGCTTGATCCCGGCGCGATTCTCTGGAATTAGAGCGTCCGCTCGGGCTGCTGTGGTCGCGGGGGAGGGTCGCAATGGGACTTCGCATCGCTTTTTCGGCACTTGCGCTCACCGCGCTCCTCCCCGCCATCGGCTGCGGTGAGGCGGACACCGGGCTGCCCCCGCCGCGGGATGCGGGTCCGCGGCCCGACGGGGGACCGATGGGCCCGATGTGCCCGGAGATCACCCCGACCGATTGCTCACCCCCCACCTCGGCGCCCGACCCCGACCAGATGATGGGCTCGTGCTGCTACCGGCGCTCGAACGCCGACCGCCTCGACGCGCCCGAGCTCCGGATCACCAAGACCGGCATCATGTCGCCCTCGAGCCTCGCGAGCCCGATTGTCGACGCGCTGCTCTCGAACGCGTTCGACTCGGAGGTCTTCAACTGGCTCGTCGCGGTGACGATCTCCCGGTACCGACGCTACGCTCCGGACGGGCTACGGGGAGCGCAACGCGGATGGCACGTTCGCGTTCACGGTGGGCGCGGCGCCGACCGACACCGGAGGCGACGCGAACCGCTGGGACCCGATCACGCTGAACGGAACGATCACCGGCGACGCCGTCTCGGCGCCGACATACGACGGAACGCTGACCGTCCCGGTGTTCGACACGATGGATCCGACGCTCCTCGTCCTCGAGCTCCCGCTCAAGAGCCTCACGATTGACATGGCCTGCCTCGCGGAGGACCGGAGCTGCGTCGGCGCCCGCTCGGGCAGCCAGTACCGAACCAACGGCGGTCACCTCTCCGGCTACATCACCGTGACCGACGCGGACGCGGGCCACCTCGACGTGAGCCTCGGCACGGTCTCGATCAACACGACGCTGTGCATGTACATCGCGGGCATGTCGGCGATGCCGGACACCTGCGCCGACTACCCGCAGAGCACGTGGGCCGTCCAGCCCGACTCGATGTGCGACGCGACGAGCTGCCAGGGCAACACACCCGGGACGACCGATGTCTGCGACCCCGCAACCACCTGTAATGCCTGGAAGATCGTCGGTGGCTTCGCGGCGCAGGGCGTCGAGATCACCGGCTGACACCGCGCCTTCACCCGGCGTTCGACGGGTTTCGCGAGCGTGAACGGGCTCACGGCGTCGCTTGTCGCCGAGACTCCGCGAACGCTACGATGATCGATGGTCCGGGTCTTTCCGTGGGCGGGCCGGCGCGTCGCCGGCCCTGACGCCCGACGGCACGGGAGCGCAGTCATGCGGTTCTTCGAGAACAACTTCAGGTCCTTCCTTCTCGCGAGCCTCACGTTCGCGCTCTTCGCGTGCGGCGGCAGCTGCGGTGGGTGCAGCGCCTGTGGCGTCGAGCCCATACCCGGCGGCTACCCGATCGGAGATCGCATCGAGAACGCGATGCAGGTGCGGCTCACCTCGAGCGGCATCGACTTCGTCGAGACGAACATCGACGCGATCGTACGGAACTTCCTCGCGGACGGGCTCGACTTCGACATCCCCGAGGTGACCCAGTCGTTCGCCGGCATCAGCTTCACGATCTGCCGCGGGGGCATGTGCAAGGCCCATGCGGAGATCCAGAGCGCGGAGATCACGCCGGTCGCTCCCAACCGGCTTGCGATCCATCTCCGGCTCACCCTCGACAGCCGCAACGCCGCGGGCGCGCGCGCGGCCTGGCCCGGCACGTGCGACATCGACGTCGACACGCGCCGCGGGAGCCGGCCCTACGTCGGTCTCGTCGCCGACATCGACCTCGTGGTCGAGACGCGCGCCGCGCGTGCCGGCTACACGAAGGTCGTCGCGTCGAACGTCATGCTCGCCTCGGGCGAGGACATCGAGAACGCCGACATCGACATCAGCGGAGGCTTCCTCGGCAGCTGTGGGCTGCTCGACATCGGATTCATCAAGGGCCTCATCATCGGCCAGATCCAGGGCCAGTTCGGCGATCTCATCCAGGGCGCGATCGACGATCAGCTCTGCACGACGCAGGGCGAGTACGGCTGCCCGACCGGCACCGTCGCGGACGGGCCCGACCCGGGGGATACGTGCCGCTTCACGTCGGGCGGCGACTGCGTCCCCATCCTCCTCGGCACCGACGGTCAGGGCGACCTCGGCGCGGCGTTCCTCGGCTCGGTCTCGCCGGGCACGCACGCACCGGGCCAGTTCCTCCTCGCGTCGGGCGGCGACGGCGAGGCCGTGAACATGGGCTACTCGCTCTTCTTCTACGGCGGTTACCGCGGCACCGACCTGAGCTTCATGACCTCGCCTGCGCACAACCCGTGCGTCCCGGTCGTCGACCCGCCCGTCGCGATGGCGATCCCGCGTGCCGACACGTTCCGCGGCAACACGATCCCCGGCGGCGGAACCGCGCACGTGGGCATCGGAATCAGCGAGACGTTCCTGAACCAGGCCGGCTACGGCATGTTCGACAGCGGTCTCCTGTGCCTCGGCGCCGGGACCCGCCTCAGCCAGCAGCTCTCGACCGGGCTCTTCTCGCTCTTGATCCGGAGCATCGGCTCGGTGACCTACCCCGAGACGACGGCGCCGATGTCGATCGCGCTCCGGCCGCAGCTTCCGCCCGTCTTCGAGATCGGCGCCGGCACCGACGCGGAGCCGCTCCTCACCGTCACGCTGCCCCAGCTCGACCTCGACTTCTACGTGTGGAGCACCGAGCGCTACGTCCGGATCCTCACGTACTCGGCCGACCTCTCGATCCCGATCAACCTGCGGGTCGAGGACGGCGCCATCGTCCCCGAGATCACCACGGTCGGGGCGACCAACTCGGAGGTCACGAACAGCGACCTCTTGACCGAGGATCCGGCCGACCTCGCGGATCTCCTCCAGACGGTCATCTCGATGTTCGCCGGCATGTTGACGGGCGGCCTCTCGCCGATCTCGCTGCCAGACCTCATGGGCTTCGAGCTCGACGTCCCGCCCGGAGGCATCGTCGGCGTCGCGGACTCCGGCGAGGAGTTCCTCGGGATCTTCGCGAACCTCGCGCTCGCGTCTGGCTCGGGCATGGTCGTGTCCGAAGCGGACACGCGCGCCGAGCTCGACGCCGTCCACATCGATCCGACGGCGCTCGCGCTCGAGACGTTCGGCCAGGGCGACGTTCCGAGCGTGCGCGTCGAGGCCGAGGCCATCGGCCCGAGCGGCGTCGACTACGAGTACAGCTACCGCATCGACGGCATGCAGTGGTCGCCGTGGACGCGAGAGAGCGTTCTCGACATCCAGAACAGGGCGTTCCTCCTGCAGGCGCGCCACGAGGTCGACGTGCGCTCGCGCGCGGTCGGCTACCCGGAGAGCGTCGACACGTCGCCCGCCCAGGTCGAGGTGCTGGTCGACGTCCTCGCGCCGTTCGTCGAGGTGGCGCGCCAACCGACCGGCGCGACCATCACGGCGTCCGACGTGATCTCGCCGCGCGAGGCGCTCGAGATGCGCTACCGGATCGACGGCGGCGCGTGGACGGATTGGCAGCCGCTGCCCGCGGGCGCGTTCGTGCCGCTGCCGAACGACGACTCGCAGATGGACGTCGAGGTGCGCGACGAGGCCGGTAACGTCGGCGCGTCGCGCGCCGCGATCATCCGCGGGCTGCCCAACCCGGCCGCGACCGGTGGCTGCAGCTGCGACGCTCCTGGCGGCGGCCCGGGCGCACCGCTCGTCGCGATCGGCGTTCTCCTCGGGCTCGGCTTGTTCCTCCGGCGCCGGAGGTGGGAAAGACGACGCTGGCTGAAGCGTCTCCTCGGTCACCTCGCGGTGTTTCTCGTGTTCGCGATCGGCGGATGCCACTGCGGCGGCGACGACTCGATGATGATGATGCCGGGGCCGTGCATGGACGCGTGCACTGCGGCCGTCCCGCCGGCCACGAGCGGAAGCCTCTGCTGCCCGTCGACCGACATGTGCGTGAGCTACGACACGAGCACGCTCTGCGAGCCCGGGCTCATCTGCTCGGGGCCCGCGGCGGTCGTGCTCGACGACAGCTGCGCGGTGAGCTGCAACGACTGCATCACGCCGCCGCCCCTCGAGCCCGGCATCCTCGCCACACACCTCGACATGGCCGTCGAGGACGACGGCACGGTCGCGCTCTCGGGCTACAGCCCGGGACTGCCGGGCGGTTTCGCGTACGGCGACCTCGTCTTCGGCACATGGGACGCGGCGGCGATGAGCGTCGACTGGGAGATCGTCGACGGAGCGCCGGCGTCACCGATCACGAACGCGATCGACGGCTGGCGCGGCGGCGTGAGCGATCCGGGCGACGACGTCGGACGCTGGACGAGCCTCGGCGTGTCGGGCGGGACGTATTACATCGCGTACTACGACAAGACGCACGGCTCGCTGAAGCTCGCGCGGGGAACGCCGGGCTCGTGGTCGGTCTCGGTCGTCGACGACACGGGCGACAGCGGGCGGTACGCGTCGATCGCCTTCGACGCGTCGGGCAATCCGTCGATCGCGTACCTGCAGATCGTCCAGGCGGGCGACGGATCGGGGCGCGTCATCTCGAGCGCGCGCGTCGCGAGCGCGAGCTCGCCGACCCCGGCCGGCCCGACCGACTGGTCGTCGACGGAGATCGGGGCCGCCGACATGGCGTGCCGCCAGCAGTTCTGCGATTCGGGCACCTGCCTCGAGAACGGCCTCTGCGCGACCGACACCGGCGACTGCGGTGCCTGCGGGAGTGGCGAGACCTGTTACATGGGCGCCTGTGTCGCCGAGCTCGCCGATCCGTACGTCGAGGACATGCCGCCCGCGCTCGGCATGTACGACTGCGCTCGTCGCGACGGCCGACGGCTTCGCGCTCGTGTACTACGACCGGACCGCGGGGAACATCTGGGGCGCGTCCTACGACGGCACCTGGAACGCGCCGTTCCTCATCGACGGCTACGGCGCCATGCGCCCGGCGGTGGGCGACTCGGGCATCGGCGCGTCGCTCTTCGTCGACTCGGGCGGCGTGTGGCACGTGACCTACGTCGACGGCGCGGAGGAGACGCTTCGCTACGCGCGCGTAACCGGCACGGCGGTCGCGGCCGAGGTGATCGACGACGGCGTGACCGACGGCACGGCCCCGAACCCGGACGGGCGACACGTCGTCGGCGACGACAGCTCGGTCGTCGTGAGCGAGGGCGGCGAGATCCGCGTCGTCTATCAGGACGCGACGAGCCAGCGCGCGATGTTCGCGCGACGGCCCGAGGGCGGCGTCTGGACGATCTCGGTGCTCGACGACGCGGACAGCACCGGCTACTGGCTCGAGCAGCAGCTGCTCGGGACGACGTCGTTCGTAGCGACCTTCTGGCGCAACGCCGACGGCACCAACGGCGTCCGCATCTTCGACACGGAGTGACCGGCGCGCCCCGCTAGAGAGGGCGCAGGCCCCCGAGCTCGAGCTACGCGGCGGCGGTCGTCTCGCGCTCGATGAAGGCGCGGCGGCTGTCGCCTACGAGCACGAGCAGCTCGTCCTTGTCGACGATCCCCGCGTCGAGCAGCCCGCGCATGTAGCCGTCCGCATACCCGTGCGCCCGCGAGAGCTTGGCGTAGGCAGCGCCGTCGAAGCGCGCGCGTAGAACCTCGTCGAGCAGCGAGCGGAGCGTGTCGAGAAGCTGTCCCTTTTTCATCGGCGTTCTCCTCAAGGCCACCGGAATAGCCGCCCGGATCCACCCGGTCAAAAAAGGGGCTCTGCCCGGTCGCGGGGGCATTCGCTTCGCTACCTCCGCTTCTGCGCTCACCCCCCCATCTCGGCGCCTGCGGCGCCCGTTCTCACAGTCTCGCCTGTTTCATGATCTCCCGCAGGCCGGGCCACGAGCCCGAGAGCAGGACGCCGACGCGGAACAGGCGCGCGCCGAGGCGGATGGAGAGCCAGGTCCAGAGGCCGAGGGTCGCGAACGCGCCGGCGACCTCCCACCAGGGGACCGCTGCGGGGTCGAGCGCGATGCGGAGCACCACGGTGAGCGGGGTCGTGAACGGGATCCACGTGAGCGCTTCGGCGACCCAGCCGTTCGGCTCTTGCATCAGCACGGTCAAGAGCAGGATCGGCAGCAGCGTGAGCAAGCCCCACACGAGGGTGAGCTTCTGGCTCTCGGCGGAGGTGTTGCCGAGCGAGCCGGTCGCCAGCATCAGGCTGCCGACGAAGAGGTAACCGAGCACGAAGAACGCCGGCGCGACCGCGATCGCGCGCCACGGCAGCACGACGTCGAGCTCTTCCAAGAGCCCCGCGAGCCAGAGCGCGCTCCCCACGACCATCGCCGACCACACGGCGAACTGGATGAGCCCTGCACCGCCCAGACCGACGAGCTTCCCCATCAGGATCTCGTCCGGATCGGCGGACGACAGGAGCACCTCGACGACCTTGTTCTCCTTCTCGACCGCGATCGCCTGCACGAGATATCCGGAGGTCGTCATGAGCGCCATGAGGAGAAGCATCGCGAGGACGACCGGGACGACGAGCCGCGCGACGGTCTCGACCCCGCGGTTCTGCACCCTACGCTCCCCGCCATTCGCACCGATCTCGCGGCGCTCGAGCTCGAGCGGATTGCGCACCCGCTCCGCGATCTCGGTCGGCACTCGCTCGGCCAACAGGCGCTGCACGAGGAGCTGCCGTAATGCGCGCTCCGCCGTCGCGCCGCCGACGTCGAACGGCGGGCCGCCTGCGAGCTGCACCACGCGCACGCGACCCTCGCCCACGTAGTCGGGCGGGATGACGAAGTAGCCTTCGATGTTCCCGTCGAGGAGCTCGCGTCGCGCGTCATCCACGCTCGGGAGGATGTACAAGAGGACCGTGTCGAGCTCGGTCACCCCGCGATCGAGGTGAAGGACGTCGGCTTCGTCGACCGCACCGAACGGAACCTCGCGCGTGACCTCGCGCGCGACGAGCTCGCCCTGGATCGCTGCCGGGATCCCGGCGAGCAAGCCGAAGAACAACGGGAGCCCGAACGTCATCACCAGATACGACGGCCGCCGGATCGCCGACATCAGCTCGAAGAACGCGATCGCCCGAACCTTCTTCGTGCGAATGTGGATCACTCCGCGGCCTCGTCCTTCGGATCGCGTCCGACGATTCTCGACGAACACGCGCTCGAGCGGCGCGAGCACGAGCTCGAAGTGATCGATCCGCGCACCGGCGTCGACGAGACGTCCGAGGTAAGCGCTCGGCTCCTCACCGTCGGCGAGCCGCACCACGTGCGAGCCGTCGGGCTCGTCGTCGACTCGGTCGACGCTCGGCAGGCGCGGCAGCTCGCCGGTCTCGAGGCGCACCCGAACCTCGGGCTGCGAATGTGCCCGACGCACGTCTCGCGTCTCGCCGTACACGACGAGCTCGCCTCGGCTCACCAGACCCACCCGATCGCAGAGCGCTTCGACCTGGTTCATGAGGTGCGTCGAGAGCACGGTGGTCTTTCCGCGGTCGCGGCGCTCCACGATGAGACGCTTCACGAGCTGGACGTTGACGGGATCGAGCCCACTGAACGGCTCGTCGAGGATGGAGAGGTCCGGGTCGGCGAGCATCGTCGCGGCGATCTGAACCTTCTGGCTCATCCCCTTCGAGAGCCTCTCGACGCGGTCGGTAGCCACGTGCGCGAGCCCGACCTGCTCGAGCACCGCGTGCGCGCGCGCTCTGGCATCGCGCGCCGTCAGGCCCTTGAGCTTTCCGAAATAGACGAGGACGTCGAGGACGCGCTGGCGCTTGTACAGCCCGCGCTCCTCGGGCAGATACGCGACGCGGTCGAGGTCCGCGCGGTCGAGCGGACGATCGAACAGCCGCACCTGCCCACGGTCGGCCCGGATGATGTCGAGCGCTATCCGAATGAGAGTGGTCTTGCCCGCGCCGTTCGGCCCGAGCAGCCCGAACACCTCGCCCGGACGCACCTCGAGCGTGACCCCGCGGAGCGCGCGCGTCTTGCCGAACGACTTGTGAACGTCCTCGAACGCGAGCACGGGCACGGGCAGTGGCGCAGAGTAGCAGTGCCGGGGGCGGGGATCGAACCCGCACGTGGAGTGCCCACCAGCGATTTTAAGTCGCCTGCGTCTGCCAGTTTCGCCACCCCGGCACGGCACCGACCGTAGCGCGATCCACCGACCGCGACGAGTGCGCGGCGTTGCTCTGGTGCTCGCTTCGTGGTAGCCGCCCCACGTGGCGTCTTCTCGCGACAAGCGCGGTCGGCTGCTCGGCCGCCTCGCTCCGGTCGTCGCGGTGGTAGGGCTCCTGTTCGCGCTGCCCGCCCTTGCGTCGCTCTGGGTCGACCTCGCCTGGTTCGACTCGGTGGGCTTTCGGCAGATCTTCACCACGATCCTCTGGACGAAGATCGGCCTCGGCGCGTCGGTCGCGCTGATCTTCGCCGCGACCGTCGGGCTCAACCTGCGCCTCGTGGTGCGACTCACGAAGGGCAGGCGGGGCCTCGTGCTCGGCGACCCGAGCGTGGGCACCGAGCTCAAGGTCTCACCGATCGCCACGCTTCTCTCGCTGCCGGCGGCGGGTGTCGCCGCGCTCGTCGCAGGCCTCGCCGCCTCGGGTCAGTGGGACACGTGGCTGCGGTGGGCCAACGCGTCGTCCTTCGGCATCGCCGACCCGATCTTCGGCCGCGACGTCGGCTTCTACCTGTTCGAGCTGCCGGGGCTCGAGTCGGTCACCGCAGCGGCGTCCTCCGTCGTCGGCATGTCTCTGTTCTTCAGCGCTGTGCTCTACGTCGCACGGGGTGGGCTCGCGTTCAGCTCGAAGGGTGGCATCACGGCCGACCGGCACGCGCGGATCCACCTCACGATCCTCGGAGCCGTGCTGCTCCTCGTCTTCGGGCTCGAGGCATGGCTCGAGCGCTTCGCGCTGCTCCAGTCCGACCTCGGCCCGGTGGAGGGTGCGAGCTACGCGGACGTGCACGCCTCGCTCCCCGCGCTCAACGGCAAGATCGCGATCGCATGCGTCGCCGCCGTGCTCGTCGCCGCGAGCGCCACCCGACAGCGTCTCGCGCTCGCGTTTGCCGGCGTCGGGCTCTACGCCGCCGCGTCGATCCTCGGCGCCGAGGTGTACCCCTGGGCCGTGCACCGGTTCAGCGTGCTCCCGAACGAGGCCCAGAAAGAGGCGCCCTACATCCGCTACAACATCGCCGCCACCAGAGCCGCCTACGGGCTCGACCACGTGACCGAGCGCGAGCTGCTCGGCGATCACGACCTCACGCGAGAGGACATCGACCGCAACCGGGCGACCATCGACAACGTTCGCCTCTGGGATCACCAGCCGCTCCTCGACACGTTCGCCCAGATCCAGGAGATCCGGACGTACTACCAGTTCGCGTCGATCGACAACGACCGCTATCTCATCGACGGCTCGATGCGACAGACGATGTTGTCACCGCGAGAGCTGCAGGTGACGAACCTCCCGAGCGGCACGTGGATCAACGAGCACTTCACGTTCACGCACGGTTACGGCATCACGCTCGGCCCGGTCAACGTCGCGACGAACGAAGGGCTGCCGGTCCTGCTCGTGAAGGACATCCCGCCCGTGACGGAGCTTCCCGGCTTCGAGGTGACGCGTCCGCAGATCTACTTCGGTGAGCTCTCGAACCAGTACGCGTTCGTCGGGACGGCGAACCGCGAGTTCGACTATCCGTCCGGCGAGGACAACGTCTACGCCGCGTACCACGGTGCGGCCGGCATTCCGCTGGGCTCCGCGCTCCTGCGCGCTGCGCTGTCGGCGCGGCTCGGCTCGATCAAGCTGCTCTTGTCCGACGACATCGGGCCCGAGAGCCGGCTCCTCCTCTACCGGAACATCCGCGAGCGCGTCTCGCGCATCGCTCCGTTCCTGCGGCTCGACGCCGACCCGTACATGGTGCTCCGTGCCGACGGAACGCTCGCGTGGATCCAGGACGCGTACACGTTCTCGGATCGCTACCCCTACTCCCAGCGCTCCGCCGGCGGAATCAACTACTACCGCAACTCCGTGAAGGTCGTCGTCGACGCCTACGACGGCACCGTCGACTTCTTCATCAATGACGAGCACGACCCGGTGCTGCGCACGTGGCGACGAATCTTCCCGGGCATGTTCCGGCCGATGTCGGACATGCCCCCGGACCTCCGCGCGCACCTTCGCTATCCCGAAGAGATCTTCCGTCTGCAGACCGAGATCTTCACCACGTACCACATGGACGACGCGGAGCTCGTCTACAACCGAGAGGACCAGTGGGAGGTGCCGAGCGTCCGCAGCGGTGAGAACGCACCACCGGCGGCGATGGTGCCGTACTACACCATCATGCGCTTGCCCGGTGAGCGGAGCGCGGAGTTCATCCAGATGCTGCCGTTCACGCCCAAGAGCAAGGAGAACCTCGCCGCGTGGATGGTGGCGCGCTCGGACGGACCGCATCTCGGCGAGCTCGTCGTGTATCGCTTTCCGAAGGATCGCCTCGTGTTCGGGCCGCAGCAGGTCATGAACCGCATCAATCAGGACGCCGAGATCTCGCGGCAGCTCTCGCTGTGGGATCAGCGCGGCTCGCAGGTCATCCTCGGCACGCTCCTCGTCATCCCGATCGAAGAATCGCTTCTCTACGTGACGCCGCTCTACCTCCGCTCGAGCGGTGGGCGGATCCCAGAGCTCAAGCGCGTCATCGTGGTCTACGAGAACCGCATCGCGATGGAGCCGACGCTCGACGCGGCGGTCGAGTCGCTCTTCGGCGAGGAGGGCGAGCCCGCGGGCGAGCTCGCCGGCGCGGAGGCGAGCGGCGAAGAGGGCGAGACGGCCACGGGCGAATCGCCCGAAGCGGCGACGTCCGGGGCCGCACCGAGTGGCACGCTCGCGGCACAGGCGCGCGCCGCGTTCGAGCACGCCGTGGCGGCGCAACGCGAGGGCGACTGGGCGACCTATGGTGAGGAGCTCGACCGCCTCCAGGCGCTCCTCGAGCGGATGGCGCCGGCGCCCGCCGCGCCCGCACCCGCGCCGACGCACGCACCCGCGCCCACGCACGCGCCCGCGCCGACGCACGCGCCCGCGCCCACGCACGCGCCCGCGCCCACGGCGCCCTCCCCCCCCATCCCGCATCCCCAGACCCACCCGCTCCGTCTCCCTAGACCGCGGCGCGCGGCCGCGCGTCAAAGCTTGTCCGTCGGGCTCCGCGCCGAGAGGCGCGGACCTCCCGAGGAGAACAGGAGCCCGCATGCGAACGTCTCGCCTCATGCTCGCCCTCGGCCTCGTGGCCGGTATCGCGGCGACGACCGCGGCACAGGCCTCGGCACAGGACACCCACCGCCGCCGCGCCCCGTCGAACGAGGCCGTCACGGAGGTCGAGTTCACCGATGCCGATCACGTCGAGGGCGCGACGCTCGGGCCCGATGGGACGGCCGTCATGGTCGGAACCCACCACCTCGGAACGACGCTCATCCGCCCGCGCACGAGCTTCCGCTCCGAGCTCACGAAGTTCGTCGAGAACCTCTGAGCTTTTCGGCTTCGCACGCCGACACCGAAACGCGACTCGCCGACGCCGGGTCGTGCGCTAGGCTGTCGGCCCCATGCCCAGCCCCAAGCTCATCCTAACGTTCGCGTTCGCTTGTTCGGTCGGACTCGTCCTCGGCGCCTGCGGGGACGACGATCACGCCACGGACGGCGGGCTCGCCGACGGCGCGCTGCCCGACGGCGCGCTGCCCGACGGCGCGCTGCCCGACGGCGCATCCCCGGACGGCGGGCCCGTGGGCCCGACGATCACGATCTGCCCCGACGACACGCTGACACCACCGGCGGGGGCGAACTGCACGGTGACCGCCGGCTCGGGCGGCACGACTCTGCTCGTCGGCGACGTGCTGACACCCGGTGAGGTCTTCCGCGGCGGGCACGTGCTCATCGACGCGACAGGGACGATCACGTGCGCCGGCTGCGACTGCGCGGACGCGACCGCGACGCGCATCGAGTGCCCCGACGCGGCGATCTCCCCGGCCTGATCAACACGCACGATCATCCGGTGGATCACGTACGGGCCGACCGAGGAGACCGACGAGCGCTACGAGCACCGTTGGGACTGGCGCAATGGGCTCCGCGGCCACCACCGCATCTCGCGTCCGAGCTCCGACTACAGCGGGCCGGCGACGAGCTGGGGCGAGCTCCGCTACGTCTTCGGCGGCGCGACCTCCACGAACGCGTCGGGGTCCGTGGACGGGCTGCTCCGCAACCTCGATCGCGACGCGCAGGAGGGCCTCGGCCAACCGCCCGTCAATTACTCAACCGACCCGCTCGGGTTCGACCCGACGCTGCTCTCGACCGGCTGCGGATATCCCCGCGACGACTTCGCTTCCGACATCGCCGGCGACGACGCGTACACGCCGCACGTCGCCGAAGGGATCGACGCCGAAGCGCACAACGAGTACCTGTGCATGCGCGAAGGAATGTACGACCTCGTGGAATCGCAGACCGCGATCATCCACGGGATCGCGATGCTCCCGCCCGACATCGCCGAGATGGCGGCGCGAGGTGCGTCGCTCATCTGGTCACCGCGCACGAACATCTCGCTCTACGGAGACACGGCGCGTGTGACGGAGTACGCGCGCCTCGGCGTTCCGATCGCGCTCGGAACCGACTGGCCGCTCTCGGGCTCGATGAACATGCTCCGCGAGCTGAAGTGCGCGGACGAGCTCAACTTCACCTATTTCGGGGGGTTCTTCAGCGACGAGCAGCTCTGGCTGATGGCGACGCGCGAGGCGGCGGCCGCGCTGGCGGTCGACGACGTGGTCGGCGTGCTCGCGCCAGGCCAGGTCGCGGACATCGCGATCTTCGCGACGCGCGGATCCCGGCCCGATCATCGCGCCGTGATCGAAGCTCAGCCCGAGGACGTCGTGCTCGTCCTGCGCGGCGGGACGGTGCTCTACGGAGACGCGGACATCGTCGGCGCGCTCGAGACCGGCTGCGACACGCTCGACGTGTGCGGCACCCAGAAGAGCGCGTGCGTGATGCGTGAGATTGGGATGAGCCTCTCGGCGCTCCAAACGGCCAACTCTTCGCACTACCCGCTCTTCTTCTGCGACGACCCGACGGGCGAGCCGACGTGCATCCCGCGCCGCGACGCGAGCCCGCCGCTCCCGTCGCCCATCGTCGACGGCTCCAACGCGTACTCGGGCAACCCGACCACCGACGACGCCGACGGCGACGGGATCCCCAACGCGATGGACGACTGCGCGTCGGTCTTCAATCCCATCCGACCGCTCGACGAGGGCGTACAGGCCGACTTCGACGGCGACGGGATCGGCGACGCGTGCGATCCCTGTCCGCTCGACCCCGGCGTCTCCGCGTGCTCGGCGCCCGATCCGAACGACCGCGACAACGACGGCATCGACAACGCCACCGACAACTGCCCCGACGTCGCGAACGCGGGCCAGGAGGATCGGGACGCCGACGGCAAGGGCGACATCTGCGACCCGTGCCCCGACGAGCCGAACCCCGGGAGCGCCGCCTGCCCGGCGACCGTCTACGACCTGCGGATGGGCGTGATCCCCGAGGGGACCTACGTCTCGCTCTCGGGCCTCGTCGTCACCGCGGTCGGCGGCAACGGCTTCTACGCGCAGCAAGCGATGGGGACGACCGACTACGCGGGCGTCGACTTCAGCGGCATCTTCGTGTTCACCGGGACGACCCCGGCGGTCGCGCGCGGTGACGTCATCGACGTCTCGAACGCCCTCGCTCAGAACCGCTTCGAGCAGTACCAGCTCTCGAGCGTGACCTTCGCCGTGACGGCGAGCGGCATGGAGCGCGCCGCTCGTCGTCGATACGGCGTTGATCGCGACGGGGGGCACGCGCGCCGAGGCGCTCGAGAGCGTGCTCGTCCGCGTCACCGGGGTCATGGTGACCGACGCCAATCCCGACGCGCCGAGCGACTTCGGCGAATTCGCCGTCGACGACGGCCTCCGCGTCGACGACTACTTCTACGCAACGACGCCGCACCCGGCGGTAGGCGAGCAGTTCGGAGCGATCACCGGACCGCTCGGCTTCACGTTCAGCGACACCAAGATCCTGCCCCGAGAGATCTCGGACGTCGTCCCGTCGAGCCTACGGATCGCGCCGACGTCCGTGCGCGCGGCGCCTTCGTCGACGGTGACGTTCACCGTCGTCATCCCGACGGCGGCGCCCGGCGGCGGCGCGAGCGTCGCGATCGCGATCGCCCCGGCCGGCCTCGTCAGCGGGCCGGCGACGATCGTGGTCCCCGCGGGATCGTTCGCGGCGAGCGCCAGCTACACCGCCTCCGCGACCGACGCCACCGGCACGGTCACCGCGAGCTACGGGGGCGACATGGCGCTCTCGAACGTCGACGTGAGCACCCCGCGAGGCGTCCTCATCAGCGAGTACCTCGAAGGAGCGAGCAACGACAAGGCGATCGAGCTCTACGCACCGAGCGCGATCGATCTGTCGACGTGCATCCTCCGGCGCTACTCGAACGGCGGCACGACGCCCACCAACATCGCCCTCACGGGGATGCTCGCCGCCGGCGAGACCCACGTGATCTGCCATTCGAGCATCTCGGACACGACGCTCTGCGACGAGACGAGCTCTCAGATCAACCACAACGGCGACGACGCCTACGACGTCATCTGTGACGGGACCGTCGTCGACACGTTCGGGCAGATCGGCTTCGACCCCGGGACCGCCTGGTCGGGTGGCGGCCTGCACACGAACGACTCGGACCTGCACCGGAGCTGCACCGTGACGACCGGCGACCCCGACGGAATCCGACGCGTTCGATCCGTCCGTGCAGTGGGAGGTTCGTCCCGGCACGTCCATCGGCCCGCCGCTCATGACCGGCCTCGGCGATCGCAACTGCCCCTAAAGAGCGCGAAGAGCGCGCGAGTCGGGGGACCGCTACTTCAGGAGCTCGAGGCCGGCGACCCAGCCGTCCTTGAGCTCGCGCACCCAGACGACGCGAGCGCGAACGACGTTCGAGTCCTCGCCCTCGACGGTGAGGCGCACGGTCACCACGTCCTCGACGTAGAGCGCCTTGTCGACGGCGACCCGGAGGCCCCCCTCGGACGCGTTGAGGGCGATCCCGACGGCGCGGGCCGGCTCGACGACCTCGACGTCCGCGGTGATGGGGATCCGCGGAGACGACCGGCGAGCGCCGCGGTGGGCGCAAGGGTCCGCGGCGGGAGGAGCGGAAGGAAGGGGTGTGACCGAAGAGAGCACGGGGACCTCGATTCCAGGCGATGCAACCAATCTGCCAAGTCGGAAACGACCGAGGTTGGACGAGCCAACCCTGGAATCGTTGACGTATCAGAGGGGCCACCTCTTCACTCGCACGGGTCCGTGAACCCCAAACCTCGCAAAGTGTGCGGGTCCGTGACCTCACCGCCACGGTCGTGACGCGATTCGCTTCGCGACACGGTCCAGAGCCGTGGCGAGCCGAGTCCCGTACCAAAACAATTCTTTACCGTCGATGAAATCGATCCGCCCGTTCGTCGCCGCGGGCATCGCGAGCGCTTCGAGCGCGTCGCGATCCGCGGGTGTGAACCGGTACGGCTCGTCCGGCAGCAGCACGACCTCGGGCGCGCGCTCTTGGACCTCCGCGAGCGTCACGCGCGGGTAGCGCGTGTCGCGATCGCCGAGGCGATCGTCCGCGAGCGGCGCCGCGTCGCCGACGTCCGCTGCGAGCGGATAGCGCCGTGCACGATCGGCGAAGACGTTCTCGGCGCCCGCGAGCGAGAGCACGTCGCTCGCGAACGCGCGCCCGTCGAACGTCATCCAAGGGCTCGCGCCAGATCGGCACGAACGCCCGGACGGGCGCCTCGGCTCGACCGCGTCGCGCCTCGGCGTGCGCGATCGCTTCGCGCACGCGAACGATCGCGGCGGGCTCGCCGGGGACGTGCAGGAGGCTGGCCAGCGACCCCAGATACGCGAGCGCTTCGGACACGCTGCACGGGAAGCTGACGTGAACGGTGAGCCCGCGTCGATCAGCGCCTCGACGTCGGCCTTCGTGTTCTCTTCGCGATTCGCGAGCACGAGGTCCGGTGCGAGCGCGACCACGCGCTCGACATCGACGCTCTTGGTGCCGCCGACGACCGGAACGCGCTCGATCGTCCCGCACGGCTCGACGCAGTACTCGGTGCGTCCCGCGAGCCGACCGATGCCCGCGAGCTCGACGACGGACTCCGTCTCGCTCGGCACGAGCGAAACGACGCGAAGCGGTTCACGCGGCGTCTCGACGCACCGCCCGAGCGCGTCGACCGGCACTCAGACCCCGAGCGTCTCGGGCTCGAATCGGGCGGGCGGCCTGACGCTCGCGCGCTCGGCTTCCGGATCGCGGAACCGCACGCCGTGCGCAGCGAAGTCGCGCGTCATCTCGGGGAGCCGAGCGCGGATTCTTCGCACCGTGTTCTCGAACGCCACATCCTCGACCTCGCGGCGGTAGAGGAACTTCATCGGCGAGCCGCCGAGTATCCGCATCTCGTCGCCCTCTGGACGAAAGAGATGGAAGCTGACGTCCGGGTACATCTCGCGGATCGCGCGAACCGCCTTGTCGAAGCGACCGTTGATGAGCGCCTTGAGCCCTTGCATGGTGCCGAAGATCCCGCCGCGGCTCGACACGTACCCCGATTCGTCGCGAGAACGCAGGGACGAGCGGGTCGACCAGGATGACGAGCGTCGCGCCCTGCCTGACCGCCACCCGCATGTTCGTCGTCCTCGTGAACGCGCCGTCGATGTAGTTGCGCCCGTCGATCCTCTCCGGAGCGTAGAAGGGGACGAGCGCCGAGGACGCGCGAACGGCGCGGTGGATCGGGACGTGGGTCATGCCTTCCTCGCCGAACACGACCGCCTGAGAGCTGTCCTGATCGGTCGCTCCGACGAACAACGGCCGCCGGAGCGAGTCGAATCGATTCGCTCATCCCGGGCTCGTTGAGGTTGCGCTCGAGCCACCTCCGCAGGCCGTCGCCTGCGAACGCGGCGCTCGGCACCGAGCGCGCGACCGACGAGAGGATGCCTCGCGGGCCCGCGCCGCCGCGAGAGGAGCCTCGCCGAGCAGGCGCATCGAGCGCGAGCCGAGCTCCTTGACGTTCGGATCGAACAGCTCCCTCCGCGTGATCGCGTCGATCCGCGCGCTCTCGCCCTGCAGGCCGCGCGCGATCTCCTCCGGCCCGATGCCGTTCGCGAGAAACGCGCCGAGGACGGCGCCGGCGCTGATGCCGCAGAACAGGTCGAAGTCGACGGAGGACGCGATCCGCGAGAAACCGACTCGAGCGCGCGCAGGACGCCGAGCTCGTAGAAGAGGCCCTCGATGCCGCCTCCCGCGAGGCACACGGCGATGCGGCCGCCCGTGCGGCGCGCCAGCACGTGCTCGAGCCGCTCCAGGATCGCCTCGACGCTCGGCGCCGTGAGCACCGAGCCGATGCGGTGGGCGCCGAGGTGATATGCAGCGTCGACTCCCTGCGCTCCCGGCCCCACGATGCCGAGGATGCGATCGCGTCCGATCGGACCGCCGACTTCGCCCTCCGGAAAGAGGCGGTCGAGCAGCTCGCCCGCGCGGCTGTCGGCGAACGGCCCCGCGACGCTGGGGCTTTCAGCCCCGTCCGCGGCGGGGCTCTCGCGCGTGTCGACGACGAGCGCGTCGACCGGATGGCGCCGAACGAACGCGGCGCCGGCCGTCGGGCTCGCGACGGCGACGATGCGCCGCTCCTGTTTGTACGGTGGAGTTCCCCGCAGCGTCAGCAGAATCGAGTTGTCTTCGAGGCGCCTCGCGTCGGTGCGCCCCACGAGCCCGAGGGCGTCGCCGTCGGGCCGGCTCGCGCCGACGTACAGGATCGTCTCCATCGTCCGATCCGATGGACTGTACGGGCGTGCCTGTCCCCGAGCAAGGGCCCGTGCTCGTTGCCGCTCGAGGATGTCGAGTGCTACGATGCGTTCGGCGGAAGAGGGTTTATTTACGAGGAGAAGGACGGACAGGTGAGCACAACCGACGTTCAAAGGGTCAAACAAGCCCTTCTAGACGCCGGTGTCGAGATCTACCGACTGAAGGGCGAAGAGATCCAGGTCGCGGAGCGAGTCCGGTTGCACATCATGGACTCGGGCGTCCGCGTGAGGTTGATCGGGGGGGTCAGCGTCTGCTTCACGGCTCGATCCCAGCGATCGGATTTTCCCAACGCGAACGAGGACGACCTCTTCGAGAAGGTGAGAGGCCTCGTCGGCGCTCAGGCGTATCCGCGCGGGTACACCGAGTCCGAAGCGAAGTCGGTGCAGGTGACCGATCCCGTCGACGCGTCGAAGGTCCTCGACGTGTGGCACGAGGTCACGTTCGAAAAGCCCGCTGACCTCGACAGCCTCGTCGACGAGGTCCGCTGGGCGCTCGAGCTCGAGAAGTACGTCGGGCGCTGAGCGCGCATGAGAAAGAAAAAAGCCGCGACACGCGGTGCCGCGGCTCTTCTGGGTCGCGTGGCAAGGAGAGAGCCCGAGCCGTGCGAACGCCTGCGGCGTCCCGCCCGCTCAGACCTTCTCGACCTGCTCCGCGAACAGGCCCTTGGGGCCCTCACGCTTCACGAAGCGAACCTGCTCCCCCTCCTCGAGGGTGCGGAAACCATCGCCAGAGATTCTGACTGTAGTGCACGAAGATGTCCGGCCCCTCGTCCTGCTTGATGAAGCCGAAACCCTTCGCGTTGTTGAACCACTTCACGTTTCCTACGTCCATCACTCCCTCCAGATGGGGCTCGAACCGAGATGTGATCTGCATCGGGCTCGAACCCTTTCTTCCGCTACCAGGGGCTTCTTCGAGGCATCTCTCGGCCGCTCTGGATGTCCCCCCGGAGCGGCGCCAGAGTATGCCGATGTGGGATGCTGTCAAGCCGATTTCGGGCGCGGGGGGCTCGGGCCCACACCCCCACCCGCCTCATGACAACTGTGCGGAATGATGGCCCGAGTCGGGTTTGGCTGGCCGTGATTCTCGGGCTGTCCGGGGCCTGTGGGGCCTCGCAGGCCGGCTCCGAGGGGCCTGGCCCGGAGGGTGGCGCCCCCACCCACACGGATCGTGCCATGGCGGCGTTCGAGGCCGGGCGGCTCGACGAGGCCGACCGCGAGTCCGAGGCGGCCGTCGCGCTCGACCCTCACGACCCTCGCGCGGTCGAGATCGCCGCCCGGGTCGCGATCGCGCTCGGGCGATCGGATCGCGCGCTCGAGGTGCTCGCCGGGGCCGAGGACGCGGTCTTGACGCGGCTGCGAGGTCGGGCGCGCGCCGCGAGCGGCGACCTCGCCGGTGTCGCGGCGGATCTCGCCCCGGTGGACGGCCGGCCGCCGGCGGACGGTTGGGCGGCCGTGATGCTTCCGATCGCTCGGAGCTTGCCCGAAGGCGCGCGAGCGTGGGTCGTCGAGGGAGATGGCGAGGTGGAGCGCCCGTTCGCCGCCGGCTCGCCGCTTCCGGTGATCGAGGTGGAGATCGACGCGCACACGGTGCAGGCGCTCGTCGCGACGAGCGCAGATCTGGCGGTGCTCGACGAGTCGATCCGCGCTCGGCCCGGGCTCGCCGAGACGATGGCGTTCGGCCGGATCTCGATCGGGAACGTGCCGGTGATCACCCGCGACCTCGAGCCCGTTCGAGAGCAGCTCGGGGTCGACGTGCGCGCGGTCCTCGGGGTCGACGTGCTCTTGCGTCTGTGCGCGACGATCGACTTTCGCGGGCGGAAGGTCGTGGTGCGTCGCGAGTGCGCACCGAGCGCGGCCGACGCCGCAGAGGTTCGGTTCGCGACCTTCGGCGGGAGCTTCCTCGCGGTCCCCGTGACGCTCGAAGGCCGGGTCGAAGGGTTTTGGACGCTCGACTCGGCGGGCGCGTTCCCGCTGGCGATCGCGGAGACGACGCTCGATGCGCTCGGGCTCGACGCCGCGGCCCTGCCGCCGGCGCCGAACGCGCCCGACGAGTCGATTCGGCTCGCCGAGATCGGGAGCGTCCGGATCGGCGACGTCGCGATCGAGGGCGTCCCCGCGGCGACGGGCTTGGTCCCACGGGACCTCGCCGAGCTCGCCGGAGCGCCGATCGCGGGCATCGTCGGCGCAGGCCTGCTCTCGGGGTTCGCGGTCACGATCGATGCGCGACGCCGGCGCATCGTGCTCGAGTGAGCACGGTCAGGGCGCGAGGACCGAACGCACCCACGTCTCTCGGTCACGCTCGAAGAGGTGCCGAGTGTGGAGACGATCCTCGCCCTCGTACCAGAGCTCGATCCGCTCGGGGCGAAGCACGTACCCGCCCCAGTCGGGCGGGCGCGGCACCGGACCGCCTTCGAAGCGCTCGGCCGCCGCTCGCGCACGCGCCTCGAGCTCGGCGCGCGACGCGATCGGTCGGCTCTGCGGCGAGGCCCACGCGCCGAGCTGGCTCCCGCGCGGGCGGCCCGCGAAGTACGCGTCGGACCGCGCTGCGCTCGCCCGCTTCACCGGGCCCTCCACGCGCGCCTGCACGCCGATCGACTCCCAGTGCCAGGCCAACGCGGCGCGCGGGCTCTCCTCGAGCTCGCGCGCCTTGCGCGAGAGGTAGCTCGTGTAGAAGAAGAAGCCTTCGTCGTCGATCTCGCGGACCAAGACGAAGCGCACCGACGGCTGCCCGTCCTTCGTGCTCGTGGCGAGCGCGACCCGCGCAGCGTCGAAGCGCTCCAGCTTCGCGGCCTCGCGGTAATGCGCTCCGAGGAGCGCGATCGGGTCGTCTTCGGGCACGCGGCCGAAGCGTGACACGCGCCCGGTCTCGGCGCACAATTGGCGAGCGTGGAAGCAACGGTCGAAGAGCGGATCGGCGACAAGCAGGAGCGTCTTCACATCCTCACGGGCGCGGTCTGCAACAACAACTGCATCTTCTGCATGGAGGAGGATCGCGACACCCGCTACGTCGTGAACTCGCAGACGACGGACGAGACGGTGCGCTGGGTGCTCGAGAACAACCCCGGCGCCGAGGAGGTCTGCTTCACGAGCGGCGAGCCGACGACGAACGCGCGCCTGCCGCACTGGGTGCGAATGGCGAAGGACGCCGGCGTCCGACGCATCAGCGTGATGACGAACGCGCGGGCCCTCTCGTACGAGCGGATGGTCCAGATGCTCCTCAAGGCCGGCATGACCCGGTTCTACGTGAGCATTCACGGCCACGACGCACGGCTCCACGAGGGTCTCGTGCGCACGCCGGGGGCGTTCGACCAGACCGTGGCAGGCATCCGCAACATCGTGAAGTACAAGCGCTACGGCATCGACCTCCACACGAGCACCGTCGTCACGAAGCGCAACCTCCCGCACCTCGGCGAGATCTACCGGTTCCTCCGGGAGCTCGGGGTCGATCAGGTCGTCTTCAACGTCATGCAGGCGAACGGTCGCGCCGATACGTACTTCGAGAAGATCTTCCCGAGCTACACCGAGATCGCGGCCGGAGCGAAGCGCTTCCTCGACGAGCAGGGTCGCGTGGAACCGCGCGTGATGGCGTTTCTCGTAGACATTCCGCTGTGCACCACCGAGTCGCTCCCGGACTTCAACCGCGGGTACGTCGAGGCGTACGCCCACGTCGAGCCACCGAGCCCCGCGACCGAGCAGCTCCTCGAGAACAAGGACGCGGACGGTCGACGCGCGGGCGACAGGAAGCACCTGCTCGTCGTGAAGCGCAGCGACCTCGACGACGCCGAGCGCGAGAAGCGCGCCGAGTGCAGCGCGTGTCGCTACGACGCCGTGTGCGAAGGCGTGTGGAAGAACTACCTCAAGCGCTACGGCTGGGACGAGCTGCAGCCGGTGAGCGTCGGCTGATCCGCGCTCGGGGACCTCGCTCGCCGGTCAAGCCTCGCCGTCCTCGAGCGCCGCTTCGAGAGCGAGCGTCGAGAGAAGCTGATCGACGAGCGCGCCGAAGGTCGCGGGCCCGTCGACGGCGTCGGAGAGACGCCGTTCGTCGCCACGGAACGACTCGAGCAGCTCGACGACGCCCGGGCCACCCACCTCGGCCAGTGCACAGGCGGCCTCGGCTGCGACGTCGGCGTCGGGATGGTCGATCAGACGCACCATGACATCGACCGGCAGCGGCGCGTCGTCGTCGCAGACGTCGAGGAGGAGACCCGGGAGCTCGAGCAAGGCCGGCCCCTCGAGCCCTTCGTCGAGCGCGTCCTCCACCGCACGGACGACCTCGGGGTAGCGCGTCGACGCCACGCGGGCGAGCGCCGAGAGCGCGCGCGTGCGGACCGACTCGTCCGGGTCGTTGAGGATGTCGACGAGGAGCCGCGGCGCCCCCCCGTCGAGCACGCGCGCCACCACGTCGGAGAGGACCTGGAGCCGAAAGCTACGCTCCGTGCGCGAGCTCTGGGCTCGCGCGTCTTCGACGGCCTTCGACAGAAGCGGGACGAGCTCCGCGTCGTCCTCGACGTCGAGAACGAGCGCCTCGGCCTCGAGCGCAGCCCTGCGGGCGCGGAACAGGGCCTCGAGACGGTCTCGCATGGGCGGGATGATACGCGCAGCCGAGACGCGGCCGAAGCCGAATAACCCCCCGAGGATCCATGGTTTCCGGGGTCCGGCCGGCTGAAATGCGACGGGGTCCGTGCTAGCCTGCCGCGCGGACGATGGACCCCCGGGCGCAAGACCTGATCGCCCGATTGCACCGCAACCCGGACGACGGAACTGCGTACGCCGAGCTGCGCGCCCACTACCACCGGATGGGCGATTATGCCTCGCTCGCGAACCTCCTCGAGGGATGGGCCGCCCGCCAGACCGACCCGGGCGCGGCCGCGAGCGCCTTTCACGACGCAGGCGACCTCTGCCAAGGCTTTCTCGACGACCAACCGCGTGCCATCTCGCTGTTCGAGCGCGCGTTGGCTCGCGACCCGATGCACTACGAGTCGTCGAGACGCCTGGAGGAGACCTTCGAGGCGGCCGGGGACGATCGGCGCCTCCTCGACGTGCTCGAGAAGCGGTCCGCCGCGCTGACCCAGGCCGGCGCCGACGCGCGCCACGTCGCCGCGATCGAGCACCAGATCGGCGAGCTCTTCGAGCAGCGCCTCGGGCGCGTCGACCGGGCGATCGGTCACTACCGGCGCGCCTTCGAGCTCGACGGGAGCCTCGTCGCGGCGATCTACTCGGCCCGCGAGATCTACCGGCAGGCGGGCAACCTCAAGGCCGCCTCCAAGCTGTACGACGAGGAGGTGACCGCGGAGCCCGACCCGCTTCGCAAGGTCGCCCTGCTGCGCGAGGTCGCGCACATGCGCGCCGAGGAGCTCGGCGACCTCGACGCCGCCGTGCAGGCGCTCGAGCGCGCCCAGACCCAGGCCCCGACCGATCTCGCCGTGATGCACGATCTCGCGACGATCCTCATCCGGCGTGCGGAGCAGAACGACGGCCCGCCCGCGATCCGGGATCGCCAGCGCGCCGCCGACCTGCTCTACCAAATGGCGCAAAGCGTCCCTCCGGATCACGCGATCACGTACGCGGAGGCCGCGCTCGACACCGCGCCGGACCACGACGGAGCGCTCGACCTGCTCGAATCGCTCGCGGAGCGCACGGGCCAGGGTCACCTTCTACCGCCGCGCTGGGTCGGCTACCTCACGGTCGCGCCTGACGGGCCGACGACCGACCGGCGGCGCCGCATGCTCGGCGCTGCGTATGTGGGAGCGGGCCAGATCGAGGACGCGATCGTCTGCTTCGAGCCGTTGCTCGAGCGCGGCGATTCGCAGGCGGCCGAGCAGCTCGTGGCGCTCTACAAGCAGGCGGGCCGCGAGGCGGACGTCGTGCGCGCGCTGTCGGTGGCGGTCGCGGGATTGCCGACCGAGCAACGCGTGTCGCGCCTTCGGGAGATCGTGAACATCCTCGTCGCGCGGGGAGACCTCGATCAGGCACGCGAGCGCGCGAGGAGATCCTCGCCATCGACGCGGCGGAGCCCGAGACGCTCGCCTTCCTCGAGAACGACTGCCGGTCGCGGAGCGCATGGTCCGAGCTGCGCGATCTCCTGCTCGCCGCGGCCGCGTGCCCGGCCTCTCGGCGGACGCGCGCAAGGAGCGCCTCCGGGAAGTCGCGCAGCTGAGCACCGCGAAGCTCGACGATCCCAGCGGCGCGATCTCCGCGTGGCGCGCGATCACGGCGCTCGACCCGGCCGACGCCGCGGCGCGACACGCGCTCGCGGAGCTGCTCGAGGCGGCCGGTCGTTGGGACGAGCTGGTACAGGTGTTGGAGCGTGAAGCGCTCTCCATGACGGACCCGGAGATCAAGGCGGAGCTCTACCGGCGGCTCGCGAGCATCCATCGCGACCGGCGGGACAGCTTGGCGGAAGCGATCGAGGCGCTTCGCAACCTGAGAGAGCTCGCGCCCGGCGACGACGCGGCGCGCGACGAGCTCTGCGACGCGTTGATCGGCGTCGGCGCGCACCTCGAGGCGGTCCCGCTCCTGCGCCAGCGCATCGACGGCGCTCGCGCCGAAGATCGCGTGGCCCTCCTCTCCACGCTCGCCGAGGTGCTCGACGAGCACGTGGGGGACGACGAGGGCGCGTTCGACGCCGCGACGCGCCTGCTCGACGAGGACCACGGCAACCTCGACGCGCTCGCGCGAATGGAGAAGATTGACGCCCAGGCGGGTCGGTGGGACCGCCTCATCGAGACGCTCTCGTATCGCGCCGAGGTGACGCCGCCCCCCGAGCGTGCCGGCATCTTCGTCCGCATGGCGGAGATCGCCGATCGCGAGATCGGTGACCTCGCGCGCGCCGCCGAGCACTACGGCAAGGCGCTGGAGCTGTCGCCGGAGCCGGCGACGCTCGATGCGTTGTGCGACGTCTACGACCGCGCCGAGCGATACCGCGACCTCGTGCTCCTGCTGAAGGAGCACGCGAAGACCGAGCAGGATCCGCGCGGTCGCGCAGAGCTCTATCGGCGCATCGCACGCACGCTCGCGGCGCGCGTCCGCAACGAGGACGCGGCCGCCGAAGCATGGCAGGAAGTGCTCGTCGCGGGCGAGGACGAGGAGGCGTTGCGCTTCCTCGTCGCGCACGCGCGCGCCCGGGTGCACCTGTCCGAGCTCGAAGACACGCTCGGGCGGCTCGCCGCGCTCGTCGATTCGGACGCCGAGAGGCGCGATCTGATGTTGGAGCGGGCCCGCGTGCTGTCCGACGCGATGGGCGAGCCGCGCCGCGCCATCTCGGTTCTGCGCGACTTCGTCGAGCGCCTCGACGGAACGCACGTTCCGGCCCTCTCTCAGCTCGCAGAGCTCTGCGAGGAGGTCTCCGATCTCGCTGGTCTCTCGATGTCGCTCGAGCGCCAGCTCGCCATCACCGAGGACGAAGGTCTTCGCGTGCCGATCGCGAAGCGCCTGGCGGACCTTTACGAGGGCGAGCTGGACGACCGACCGCGCGCGATCGACGCGCTCTACGCGTGGGCCGACGCGGATTCCACGGAGCCAGAGCCGCAGAGGCGCCTCGTTCGCTTGCTCGAGGCCTCGAAGCGATGGGAGGACTTGATTGGCTCGCTAGACGCTCTCGCGGGCATCGAGCAGGACGACGCGGTCGTGAGCGAGGTCGTGCGGAAAGCGGCGGCTCTCGCGGTAGAGCACCTCGGCGACGTCGATGGGGCGTGGGAGAGGCTCGCCGGCCGCGTGGAAGACGGCGACGACGAGTGCGAGGTCGCGCTGCAAAAGCTCGCCAAGGACGTGGCGCGCGGCGAAGGGCTCGCAGACCTCTACGTGCGTCTCGCGCAGAGCACGGACGACGCTCGACGCCAAGCAGGACGCTGGCGCGACGCTGCGGCGACGCTCGAGGAGCACGTCCGCGATCCGGCGCGGGCGCTCGAAGCGATGCTTCGCGCCTTCGCGCTCGATCTCGACGACTCGGAGACCCTCGACCAGGTGGACAGGCTCGCGGTCGAGGCGGGCGCGTTTCCGCGCCTGGCCCAGGTCTACGACACGCTCCTGCGGCGTGCGGCCGACGCGAAGAAGCCCGCGCTGCTCGTTCGGCACGCGCGGATCCTCGAGACGCGTGCGGACGATGCCTCCGCGGCGCTCGACAACGTGCTGCGCGCCTGTTCGCTCGCTCCTGACGACGACGAGGTGCTGGGCCTCGCCGAGGAGCTCGCGCCGAAGGCCGACCGCGCGGAGGAGCTCTTCGTCGTGTACGACCGGCGCCGCCAGCGCGCGCACGACGAGGCAGGCCGTGTCGAGGCGTTCCTTCGCGCCGCAAAGCTCGCGGATGGGCCGCTGGCGGACCGCGAGCGCGCGATCGCCATCATCGGCCAGGCGGTCCTCCAGACCGCGAACGCGCCCGAGCTCCTGTCGACCATCGAGGTCGCGGTCCGCGAGCTCGACGACCTTCGGCCCGAGGTCGGGCCCGGCGCGGCCCGGCGCGCGCTCATCGAGGTCTACCGCACGCTCGCCGAGCGCGTCGCGGAGGACAGCCCCCAGACGGGCGGCGAGATGCTTCGCCGCGCTGCGAGCCTGCTCGTCGAGGACTTGGGCGACGACGCGCAAGCGTTCGAGTACCTCGTGAACGCGACGACGCTCGCACCGGGACGCGAGGACATCCTCGACGAGCTCGAACAGCTCGCGGAAAAGACCGACAGGTTCCCCGACTTCGCATCGCATCTCGGCCAGCTCGTCGAGGACGCGCTCGATCAGGCGACGGCCGCTGCGCTCCTCAAGAGGCGCGGCCGCATCGTCGAGGTGGAGCTCGAGCAGTACTCGGAGGCGGCGGACGTATGGGCACAGCTCCTCGCGGTCAGCCGGACGGACCCGAGGTGCCTCCGCGCCTGCGCCTGTGTTTGCGTCGCGCGGGCCGGCATCAGGACCTCCTGCTCGCGCTCGAGCGCGAGGTGGAGCGCACGAGCGACCCGGTGCGACAAGCGGAGCTGATGAAGGAGGTGGCGCGGGTCTGGGAACAGGATCTCGGAAACAAGTGGGAGGCGCTCGACGCCTGGAAGGAAGTGCTCGCGCGCCACCCCGACGACGCCGAAGCGACCGAGGCGATCAAGCGGCTCGGCCACAGCACGCGGCGTCTGTCGGCGGCGGAGCTGCGCGACCTAGCCGACTCGAGCGAGGTGGCTCTACCACCGGCCGAAGCCGGCGGGAGCGCGCCGAGCGAGACCGGCGAGCACACGTTCCCGGGTCGCGACGATGCGGCTCTCGAGTTCGACGAGGAGACCGATCTCTCTTCGCGAGACGACCTTCCGCCGGTCGCGCGCCCTCCGAGCGATCTCCACGAGGCTCTCGCGTTCGCGACCGAGGCGGAGCAGACCCGAGAGGAGCCCAAGCACCCGACGGCCGACGAGCCGATGGTCGTGCCCGGCGCGCCCGGGTCCGCGGGGGACTTCGCGGGCGACGACGAGACCGACGACGGTCGCGTCATCACGAGCGAGCTCGACGTGTCGGACCTCGGCGAGCCGTCCCGAGCGGCCGCGTTCGACGACGACGGGGGCTTCGACGACGCGCCGACCGGCGCCGACGACGCCGACGACGCCGTGGACATCGACACAGGGGACGTGGAGATCGAGACCGGCCCCGTCGAGTCGAGCTACGAGCGGATCGACACGGGTGACGTTCTCATCGACGAGGATTCTCGAAGAGCTAGACGTCGACGAGATCCTCGAAGAAGCCTCGAGCGCGAGCGCCAAGCCAGCAACGATCCCCCCGCCCCTGCCTCGGGCCCGCTCGGACTCGCCGCCGCGCTCGGCTCCACCGCCTCCACCGAGAACGCGCGAAGACGACCCTTGAGCCCGCTCTCGGGCGGCTCGATTCACGCTCGGGGTCGGCGCAGATGGCGACGCGCGATCTCGGCCCAGGGGCCCTCCGGATCCAGCCGGAGGTAGCTGTCCCAGTGCGGCCGCGCGTCGTCGAGGCGGCCGATCTCCTCGAGAGCCATCGCGAGGTTGAAGTGCGCGTCGGCGAACGCGGGATCGTGCTCGAGCGCGTGGCGAAACCGCTCGACAGCCTCCTCTGGCTCTCCATCCTCGAACGCGAGGAAGCCGAGGTTGTAGTGCGCTTCGGGCTGCGACGGCTCGATCGCGAGCGCTTTCTCGTAGAAGGTTCGCGCCTCGTCGATGGCGCCCGCGCGAAAGCGAAGGTTGCCGATGTTGGTGAGCGCGTTGGAGAGGCCGGGTCGATCGCGAGCGCGGCGAGGTAGAGGCCCTCCGCTTGCTCGACCGTCTCGGGGTCCTCGTCCAGACGGCAGCCCTCGAGATAGAGGTCGTACGCCTTCTGGGTGTGCTCGAGGTTCGGCCTACGAGATTCGAGCGCGCGCACGACGTCGTCGCGGAGCGCACACACCTCGAAGTCGAGCACGAGCTGGCCCGTCGCCGGCTCGAAGACGCCGCCC
The DNA here is from genome assembly GCA_963740495.1 of uncultured delta proteobacterium. Lineage (GTDB taxonomy): Bacteria > Myxococcota_A > Polyangia > Polyangiales > CAVUEK01 > CAVUEK01. Next base: position 4,084 of record CAVUEK010000019.1, on the reverse strand, counting down.
TCGCCCTTCGCGAGCACGCTCTGCCCATCGGCGACGATACGGAGCTCGCTCAGAGGACGGATCACCCGCGGCAGGCTCGCGCGCAGTCCGTCGACGGCCTTGCGGACGTGCTGCAGCGACATGCCGCGGTCGAGCAGGCCCTTGGCCACCCGGAGCCCGATGAGATCCTGGAACGTGTAGAAGCGCCGCCGGCCGGAGCGTCCCGACGGCTTCAAGAACCCCGAGCGGTCCCAGTACCGGAGCCGGCTCGTCGTCATGCCGAAGACGCGCGCGACCTCTTTGACGCTGTAGAGGTCGGCCATCGGGTCGTCGTGACGCTGTCGACCGGAGGTCGTCCCGCCGGCGTGGGCAGCGGCGGGCGCTTCTCTCGTCTCGGTGGGCTCCGGACCGCGGCGCTCGACGTTCCCGTCCTTGCGAAACGTGACGTGGATGACGTTGTCGCGCTCGTCGGTCATCGAAATCGAACGTCCCCCCGTGGTGGGCTCGGCGCGCCGCACGACGCCCTCGTCCATCCGCGTCAGAGCCTGTTCGCAGAAGATACGCTGAACGGCACCTCGAGGTCGACGTCGAGGAGGAGCTTGCCGTTCCGGAGCTCCACGCGGGTCTCGACGCTCGCCGTGCCGAGCTTCTGATCCGGGCAGCGTCGCGCGACCTCGGCGCGCGCGATGCGCATCGCCCGGATCCGGACTCGCACCGACCCCGCGAACGCCGCCACGAGCGCCGCGCGCGCCGCGGCGTCGAGCGGCCCGCGGAGCTCGCCGGCGACACGGTCGAGATCGAACGTGATCATCGTGCTGCCGTACCAGACGCCGTCGCGAACGCTTCCCTCGGTCATCACCTCGGAGTGGCGAAAGAGCAGCTCCTCCGTTCGGCGATCGAGCGCGCTGTGATGGCGCTCGCGCACGATGGGGCTCTTCACGGCCCGAACGGGGCCCTTGATACGACGCGAGGCCATGGTTTCGGACCGATCCCCCAGAGGTAGGGATATATCCTACATCATCCCACAACACCGCGCGCAAGTTTGGGGTAATCCGCGGGGGCGTGTGCGCTCGTAGCGTCAGAACGGCATTGGAGGTGGCGGGCGATGGGCGCGCTCTTGGACAGAGCGAACGGAGGACGGCTTGGCCGGGGCCGCCGCCCCGTGCGATACGCTCTCTCGACGTGGACGACAGGTCCGAAGCGAAGGACGAGGACGCGGTGCTCGTGATCCGAGCAGCGAACGGAGACGCGAGCGCGCTCGCGGGGCTCTACGATCGCCACGCGCCTGCGATGCTCGCCGTCGGGACCGGGATCCTGAGGAGCCCCCGCGACGCCGAGGATCTCCTCCACGACGTGTTCGTCGAAGCGTGGAAACGGATCGCCGACTACGACCCGGCGCGCGGATCGGTGCGCGCCTGGCTCGTCCTGCGCATGCGTAGTCGTGCGCTCGACCGGGTGAAGTCACCTGCGCGCGCTCGCACGGGGCGCCTGCCGGACCAGGACCGCCCGGCCGCGGACGCGGACGCTCGCGTCGAGCGATCGATCGACGGGTCGCGCCTCCGTGGCGCTCTGAGGGAGCTGCCCGACGAGCAGCGCGAGGTCCTCGTCCTCGGCTACTTCGCGGGCATGAGCTCCTCGGAGATCGCGTCCGAGGTCGGCGTGCCCATCGGCACCGTGAAGTCGCGGGTCGCGGCGGGGATGAGCAAGCTCCGCGCGTTGCTCCGCACTGGAGAGGGCCGATGAGCGCGAGCGACGAAAGGGAGGCGCTCGACTCGTTCTTGCGCGAGCTCGTCGAGTCGGGCGTCGCCGAGGAAGACGCTCTCGCCCTGCTCGCCGACGCCGTCACGCCCGTGGAGCCGCCCGACACGCTCCGCGCGCAGCTGCTCGAGACGATCGGGCGCGGCGGTCGCCTCGAGCGCTTCGGCGCGTCGGTCGCGCGGATCCTCGACATCGGGCTCGATCGCGCGCGCGAGCTGCTCGATGGGATCGACCGGGCGGCGAGCTTCACGCCCGGCCCGCTCCCTTCGCTCGAGGGCTATGACGTAACGGGCGGGCCCGCGGTGGCCGGGGCGATCGCGGGCTTCGTCCGCATGAAGCCGGGCTCCGAGTTCCCGCTGCACGTGCACGTCGGACGCGAGCACGTCCTGGTCGTCAGCGGAGCTCTCAGGGACAGCGCCGGGCGGACGCTCGGACCGGGGGACGAGCTCGTGATGGAGCCGGGCACGGAGCACTCGTTCGACGTGCTGCCCGGCGCGGATCTCGTGTACTTGGTCGTGATCGAGAAGGGCATCGAAGTCGGCGGCCGGCTCATCGGCCCCGACGAGATTCTGATCAGTACTCCACCCACGCTTGCTCGATCTCGGCTCCTTCGAGCTTGGGAGTGAGCAACGTGTAGTGCGCGATTCGGCCTTCGGGGGATGCGCCGACCGAGCCCACGTTGACGACGATGATGTCGTCGATGACGCGCTGGAAGGCGACGTGACTGCCGCCGCACATGACGATGTCTGCGGGGTCGTCGCCCACGAGCGCGAGGATCTCGTCGTCGCCGAGGTCGTGGCCGATCTCTTGCTGCGGGTCGATGGGCGCTCCGTGCACGACCACGACCTCACGGCCGTCGACGAGCGGAATGCGTAGCTTCTCCGGAAGTGATCGGAGCTGCATGAGAACGAGCTCGCCGATTCCTTCTGCGTCTCGGCGAAGCGCTCCGCTCGCGAGCGCTCCTCGGCCGTCTCGGGCGACAGGTCGCCCGAGTCGACCGACGCGAGGGCGGTGTCACCAATCCCGCGCACGCACTCGACCGACGCCTCTCGTAGGCGTCGCCAGACGTGGAGCGGAGCGGCTCCCCCAGTCAGATGATCGCCGGCTGCGAAAATCCGAGAGACGTCGCTACGCGCGACTCGGCGAGCACGGCCTCGAGCGCTTCGATGTTGCCGTGGATGTCCGAGATGAACGCCAGCCGGACGGAGACGAGAGGCGTGGGCACGTGCCGAGTATGATGGGACCGCTACTCCGCTGCCACCGTCGTGTCGGATCGCCATCTCGACGCGGCGAACGTGTCGTTGGTCCGCGTCGCGCACCGTCAGCAGGTAGTCGCCGCTCGAGACCGACTCCCCGACCGCCGGGACGTGCCCGGCCAGATCCACGACCATGCCGCCGAGAGAGTCGTAGTCGGCCTCGTCGGCATGGAGCTTCACGCCGAGACGGTCCTCGAGGTCGTATATCGAGATCCCGGCATCCACGAGGTAACGGCCCGGCTCGAGCTCCTGCACCGGCGCGTCCTCGTCGGTGTCGTGCTCGTCGCGGATGTCGCCGACGATCTCCTCCAGGATGTCCTCGAGGGTGACCAGCCCCGCCGTCCCACCGAACTCGTCGACCACGATGGTGAGGTGGATCCGCCGCGACTGCATCTCGCGCAGGAGCGTGCCGATCTTCTGGGTCTCGGTCGCGAAGAACACCGGCTTGCGAACGATGTCGGCGACCTCGGTGCTGGCGAGCTGACCGTCTCCGATGAGCTTGAAGAGATCCTTCACGTAGAGCACACCGACCACTTGATTGACCGTCTCGCGGTAGACCGGGTAGCGGCTGTGACCTTCGGCGTCGACGAGCTTCACGACATCGACGAGGGGCGTCGTCGCCTCGATCGCGACCATCTGAGTACGCGGCACCATCACCTCGTGAGCGACGGTGTTCTTGAACTCGAGCACGCTCCGGAGAAGCTCGGCGTGGTCCTCACCGATCGCGCCCTCCTCTTTCCCCTCTTGGATGATGGCTTCGAGACCGAGCTCGGTGACACGCTCGGGGTCGGTCACGGCCGCCTCGGGGATCGCGGACTCGAGCCAGGTGCCGAGCCATGAGAGGGGCAACGCGACGGGAAAGAGGACGAGCTTGAGCGGACGGACCCAACGAAGCATCCCGAGAGCCCACGGGCCCGCACGCCGGCGGGCGATGATCGTCCCCATCTCCGCCAGGACGCCGAAGACGAGCGCGACGCAGGCCGCCGCGACCACGGCGGCCCACACGCCGTTCACGCGGTGGACGATGTGAGCTGCGAGCGCGGACGCGGTCGTGAGGCACAGGACTCGACCTGCGAGCAAGCGCGCGCGGA
>CAVUEK010000018.1:0-315750 GCA_963740495.1 uncultured delta proteobacterium | reverse complement strand
GCCGCCTCGATCGGCGCGGGCGGCGCCGCCTCGGCAGCGCTCATGGCGCCGTCGGTCCGGATCACGAGCACGGGCGTCAAGGGCTTGCTCTGGCAGATCAGGCATTTGCCGGCCGCCTTCTCGTCCTCCGAGATCGCGAAGCTCATGACCCAGCCGTGGTCGACCTCGCCCTCCAGCACGGTCGACTTGCAGGTGCCGCAGGCGCCACCCCGGGCAGTTGTGCGGCAGGCCGAGCCCGGCCGCGAGCCCGGCGTCCAGGACCAGTTCGCCCGCCGGGCACTCGAAGGTCTGGCCGGTGTTGGCGACGGTCACCCGACAGCCGCCGGCGGCGGCCTCCTGCTCCATCACGCGATCCCACTGCTCAGAACCCGGTCTCGCGCCCAGGAATTCCTGGACCGATCGGCTTGGTGATTAGGTAGGCATCGCCTGAGACCGGGCAAAGGCGCGGGCCCGCAGGCGAGCGGAGAGCGCCTTGAGCCGAGCGGCCGTGGATCTGATCGTGGTCGGCGCCGGCGCCGCCGGCCTTGCCGCTGCGCGCCGCGCGCGAGAGCTCGGGCTTAGCGTCATCGTGCTCGAGGCGAAGGACCGGATCGGCGGGCGCGCGCACACCGAGGCGACCTTCGGCGTGCCCTGGGACCGCGGCGCCCATTGGCTGCACAATACTGCCTGCAACCCATTCGTCCGCTTCGCCGACGCTTTTGGCTTTGCCTACGAGCCGGCGCCGGCGCCGCGCCGCGTCTGGGCCGACGGCTGGGCCGATGCGGCGCTCGAGGCCGAGCTCGACGCCTACTATGCCCGCGCCTTCGCCGCGGTCGTGGCCGCCGGAGCGGCCGGGCTCGACGTCCCGGCCGCCCTGGTCATTCCACCGCATCCGCGCTTTCGGGCGATGTTCGACACATTGCTCGCAGCGTTCGCCGGCGTCGATCCGGACCGCCTGTCGACCCGCGACTACGCCCGGTACGAGAACGAGGGCGGCAACTGGCGGGTCGTGGACGGCTATGGCGCTTTGCTCGCCCGGTATGGCGAGGGGCTGCCGGTCACGCTCGGAACCCCTGTGCTCCGCATCCGCTGGGGCGGCCGGGACGTCTCGGTCGAGACCGGGCGCGGCATCCTCGAGGGCCGCACGGTCGTGGTCACCGCCTCGACCAGCGTGCTCGCGGCGGGCGGCATCGGCTTCGATCCACCGCTGCCCGCGCGCAAGCAGGAGGCGCTCGCCGCGGTCCCGCTCGGCGCGGCGAACAAGGTCGCGATCGGATTGGCGCCCGGCCGCTTTGGCCCGGAGGACTGCTATCGCCTGCACATCGAGCACCGGAGCCCGCAGGCGTGCCTGTTCGAGTTCCGCTCCTTCGGTCGCGACCTTGCGCCGGGCTACCTTGCCGGTCGGTTCGCCGCCGAGCTGGAGGCCGCCGGGGCCGCCGCTATGGCGGATTTCGCCGTGGGCCAATTGGTCGAGGTGTTCGGCACGGGCCTGCGCAAGCACGTGCGCGGCGTCGCGACCACGGCCTGGTGTGGCGATGCGGAGATCCGGGGCGGCTATTCCTGCGCGCTCCCCGGCCAGGCCGATCTCCGCCGCCGGCTCGCCGAGCCTCTGGCCGAGCGCGTCTTCTTCGCGGGCGAAGCCTGCTCGCTCGCTGCTTACGGCACCGTGCACGGCGCCGCCCTGACCGGGACCGCGACCGCCGAAGCGATCGCAAGTGAGCTTCAGCGGCCGCGGGCCGGCGTTGCGGCCCGCGCCGACCCGGCCTAAATGCAGAGCGCCAACGATCGGATGGGTGGCCGAGCGGTTGAAGGCACCGGTCTTGAAATCGTGGTCATCGCCGCTAAGCCTCTGAAAACACTAGAGTAAGGAGGCGTTAGGGACACTCGGGTACACGGGCCGGCTCCCAGGCAAGGGAGCCATCCATGGCGACGATCGAGAAGCGACCCTCCGGCAAGTACCGGGCGCTGATCCGGAGGAAAGGGTTCAGGACGCTCAGCAGGACCTTCGATGTTCGAAAGGATGCCCGCAACTGGGCGATCGAGATCGAGGGCAAGATCCTCGTTGGGGAGCTGGTGGACATCGGCGAGGCCCGGCGCACCACGCTGGCAGAGGCCCTCGAGCGCTACCGCGATGAAGTGACCCCGACCAAGAGGGGCGCCGCGAACGAGCTGATCCGCATCCGGCAGTGGCTGACAGACCCTCTGGCCACGAGGTTCCTTTCCGCCATCCGCTCGACTGACATCGCCAAGTGGCGATCGGAACAGGTCGAGCTCGGCAAGGCCCCGACCACCATCCGGAACGCGCTCTCGATCATCAGTCAGGTCTACGTCGTGGCGCGTGGCGAATGGGGGATGGAGGAACTCCGAAACCCTGTGCGCGGCGTCCGGCTGCCCAAGCATCGGCCTGGCCGCGACCGACGCCTGGTGACTGGAGAGGATGAGAAGCTCCTCAAAGCCGCTGCCGCCGGCGGCCCGTGGTTGCGATCAGCGATCATCGTGGCGATCGAGACCGCCATGCGTCAAGGTGAGCTGCTGGCGCTGCGCTGGGAGGACCTGACGGGTAACATCGCCCGGGTGCGTACATCGAAGAACGGGCAACCGAGAGCCGTGCCTCTGTCGAGCCGTGCGAGGGCCGCCTTGGATGCCCTACCGCGGTCCCTGAATGGACGGATTTTCCCGCTCACCAAAATGGCCCTGGACCATCGGTGGCGCACGGCTCGCGATCTCGCTGGTAGTCACGACCTGCATTGGCATGACCTGAGGCACGAGGCTGTTAGCCGCCTTTTCGAGAAGGGCCTGACGACCGAGGAAGTCATGAAGGTGTCCGGGCATCGGACCTATTCCATGCTCGCGAGATACACCCACTTGAGGACCGACAACCTGGTTGCCAAGCTCGGGTGAACCGGCTGTCGGGACAACGGGCCTCGTGCTTGCGGCAGATCTGCCCGGCACCGCCCGAAGTGGATTACATAAGCCCCCCTAGGTCTTGGGTCGCCAAGGCGCAGCGTCCACCCGCCCCCCTGGTTCCGATGCCCCCCAGAACCGCCTACGAAGCCCGTACAGCGCCTCGGACCAGGGTAGACTGCGACTAATTCCTCCGTCAACGAAACATCTTCCGGGGATGCGACATCAAATGCCCTCCAGAAGCTCCTAGGAGGCTCACCAGCGAGCGATAAGGACTTTGAGCGCCCAAACACCCTGCCCCTCGTCTACGGGCTTCCTAGACGCTTTTAGAGGCTAGTCTGAAAACTTACTCAAGGCGGAGGCTCCGGCTCGCTTTCCGGCTGATTAGTTGATTGGTCCAACTCTACAAATCAGATGCGGTCAGAGGCGATTTGTCATGGAATTACCAGAAAACCGTCTGTCGGGATTTGAGCGGTATCCTGCACGTGCACCCCGGCGGACCCCCAAAAGTCGATTGCAAACCCCACACCCTCCCCCGTCCAGGCGCAGTTTGGCTGGACGAACGCGGGGATGCCCCGGGGGTCGCTTCCCAAAATTTTGCTGCGAGTGCGGCCCTCACAGAAACACCCCCGTGGCGTATTGGGGTCAAAGGACAAGCGACAGTGGATTGGCTAGGGATTATACCAGGCGAGTACCCGTCAGATGTGTGCGAGGTTTGGAGGGACTAGCGCCTAGACGCGCGAGGGGGTGCGGGTTCGCCGATCGACTTCGGGGGGTACGCCCCGGGTGCGAACGGGCTCGAAAACCGTTGTACGCGCGAGCGTACCGTGGGTTCGAATCCCACTCCCTCCGCCAGAACAAAGACTTAGCGGCGCGCTCATCTGCCGTTAAGCCTTTCTTGGCACAATCCGGTGCACTCAGCTTCCCGCCACAGCGTGGGGGAGCTGATCCATGGCGACGATCCATCGGCGCGGGGCGCGCTGGCGGGTTCAGGTGCGGCGGCGCGGGCTGCCGCCTCTTTCCAAGACGTTCGGCAAGCATGAGGACGCGACGCGCTGGGCGCAGACGATCGAGGGCCGTCTGGCCGCAGGCGATATCCTCGATCCGGGCGAGGCCCGGCGGACGACGCTCGGGGAGGCGCTGGAGCGCTATCTCGCCGATGTGACTCCTATAAAGAAGGGCGCGAAGCAGGAGCGCGTCCGCATCCAGGCCTGGCTGCGCGATCCGCTTGCCCGGCGCTCCCTCGCTTCGATCCGGTCGATGGAGATCGCCGCCTGGCGCAATGAGCGCGTGGCGGTCGGCAAGGCGCCGACGACCGTCAGGAACGCCCTGACCATCATCAGCCAGGTCTTTCAGGTGGCGGGGACCGAGTGGGGGATGCAGGGCCTGCAAAACCCCGTGCGGGGCGTGCGCATGCCGCGCTCGCGCCAGGCCCGGGAACGCCGCCTCGAGCCCGGCGAGGAGGAGAAAGTGCTCTCGGGTTGCGATGCCGCGGGCAACCGGTCCTGCGGCCCATCGTCATCTGGGCGATCGAGACCGCGATGCGGCAGGGCGAGATCCTCTCGCTCGAAGCCAGGAGCATCCGCGGCAATGTCGCCTACCTGCATGACACCAAGACCACCCGCGCCCGGTCGGTGCCGCTTTCGACGCGCGCACTCAGGGTTCTGGACGAGCGTCCGGTGCCGCTGCGGGGGCCGCTGTTTCCGATCACGCAGGACAGCCTTGAGTATTTCTGGCGCAAGGCGCTGCGGATCGCCGGGATCGAAGGCCTGCGCTTTCACGACCTGCGGCACGAGGCGACCTCGCGCCTGTTCGAGCGCGGCCTTGACAGCATGGAGGTCATGAGCATCACCGGGCACAGCAGCGCGGACATGCTCAAGCGCTATACGCATTTCCGGGCGGCGGACCTCGCGGCGAAGCTGGGCTGAGTCTTTGCGGCAACGACCCCGTGGCCGTTTCCGGTCACGGGGTCGGGCTGCGAAGAACGCGTGGACTGTGCTGGTCAGCATGAACCATTGATGAGCCGAAACTGGCTCCCGCAAGGCTTTCAGCGGTGCAACGCAGCATTGTTGGTTAAGGTGTTGTTAATACCCACAGTTGTATTATGGAAATATAATCAGAAACGACGTGCCGGGAGAATTTCGACATGCAAAGCAAGGGGCCGTGGCAGCCCGACGGCTTGACGATAAGCTACAAGGAACTGGGGACCGTAAGCATCGATGAATGGATTCACGCCTTCCTGGAGGACATGCAGGCGCTCAAGAAGAACTACAACGTCAGCTATGTCAGAGTCCCCCGGATCAAGGTGTATGCGACTAACGAGTACGGCGAGGAGATCAAAGTCTGCCGGCCGGGAGGCAGGAGCATCCACTTCATGCACACGAACCACTACCGTCCTGCCTGCATGGATTACGAGCTTTAGGGGAAATGCCGTGACCAGCTTTCTGACCGGACGGTATGTCGATAAGGCGGGGGCTCTGGAACTGCTGGAGAACCATGAACATCAGCTGGACCAAGCGGCAGATCGACTGGACGGCTGAGCCGGACGCGGAAGGAAACAGAAAGTGGCCCTGGTTTCTGGACGCGAAGGGCATCCTGCGAATAGATGAAGGATTTATCCGAGCTCAGTTTGAGCAGAGACAAATAAAAGCATTGCAGCAGTGGAATCAGCATAGCTATAAATAATGAATGGCATTCATACAACCGATAGAAAAACAAACCGGACGCAGGTACAAAGTCCATTACACTGACCCGCTGACCGGCAAGCGCCGTTCGCGGGTCTTTGTCCGCGTCAAGGATGCGCACCACTTCAAAGACAATGTTTCGAAGCGGGATTATCTCCACAACGCCGATACGGTGACCATGGCGACCGCTGCCGATAAATGGCTCGAGGTCTGTGAGCAAGCCGGGCGCAAAGGCAGGGAGCCTGTCGAAAAGGCCACCTTGCGGCCCTACCGCCTGCACGCCCGTTATATCAAGGACATGATCGGCGGCCGCAGGGCTCAACGAGTTCACGCCCCACCTATGCGAGCGCTTCAAGAACGATCTGCTGGGACGCTTCAGCCGCTCCTACGCCCGGAAGATTCTGACCTCGTTCAAGGGCATTCTCTCCGAGGCGCGGACGCAAGGCTGGCTGAAGGCCGATCCAGCCGAGAACGTGCGCATCGTCCTCTCCGAGAGAGCGATGCCGAAACATGAGACCTGGCTCACGCTCGCCGACGTTCGCAACATCCTCCGGGAGGCCGATAAAAAAGCCGCGAGCACCAACAAGCAGATCAGGAAGCGCTGGCAGCGCTACCGGGCCTTCGTCTACGTCGCCGTCTTCAGCGGCATGCGGCCCGGCGAGGTTCTCGGATTGCCGTGGCGCAACGTGCTTTTCGATCAGGATGCTATCAAGGTCGAGCAGGACATGGACGAGGACGGCACGATCGGGCGGCCCAAATCCAAGAACGCCTATCGCACCATCCGCATGGGCAAGCAGGTGATGAACATCCTGCGGGCGTGGAAGAAGGAGTGCCCGGCCAGCAAGCACGATCTTGTGTTCCCGAACTGGCAAGGGAATCCCGAGAAGCTTCAGAACGTGTACAGGCGCTGCTGGTACACGTTGCAGGAGGAGGCAGGGCTTGTCGATGAAGAGGGCAAAGCAAAATACCCGCTCAAAGACTTACGTCATGTCCGGGCAAGCATGGAGATCGACAGCGGCGCCAACCCCGAAAGAAATCACGATGCTGATGGGCCACTCTTCGGTCAAGATCACCTATGACGTCTATGGGCATCTATTCGAGGATCATTCCGAAAGACGCGCGCAAAGGGCCGGCCAGCTTGAGAATCAGCTACTTTCGCTTTGACCATGTGCCCAATTTGTGCCCGGAAAAAATAAAACCCTTGATTTCAGCGGCTTACAAGGCTGCCCCGTTGGATTGAAAATCCTTGTGTCGGTGGTTCAAATCCGCCCCAGGGCACCATTTAAAATCAATGGCTTAGCTGCCAAACAGCCCAATTTCCCACCAAAATATCCAGCGATTTATCCCCCGCTGTAACCCGCAGAAACCCAAGGCTACACAAATGAGCACATTTGGGCATGTGCCCAATTTGTGCCCGGCTGTGCCCGGTCTCACGCCGGTGCCTTCTTGGGTTTGCGGCAAGCCTGATTTGCTGAGGCAGAATGAGCCTTAAGCGGGAATCGTAAACCGCCACCATCCTTGGCGTTGGTTTGAAACTATGTTAATTTGCTTAGTATGGCTGAGCGAACGACCACAAAGCTAAACTGGCTCGAGCAGAACCTCCCGGAAGGGCTTCTCGTCGATGCCGCTTGGCTGACGAGACATGGCTACTCGAGTTCCCTGCGCACACAGTACGTGGCCGCGGGATGGCTGGAGCAGCCGGCCCGTAGCGTCTTCCGCCGTCCCCGCGGCACGCTGAGCTGGGAGCAGGCGGTCATATCGCTCCAGACCCTGCTTGAGGTTCCGGTTGTCGTCGGCGGCCGGACGGCTCTCGAGCTCCAGGGCTATGCCCACTTTCTCGCCCGCGAACAGGCCGAGGTCCATCTCTACGGCCCTGAGCCGCCGCCCTCCTGGCTGAACAAGCTGCCTCTGTCCGTCCGGTTCGTTTTTCACAGGAGCAGCCGCCTCTTTCGCAACGATCCGGTGACGAGGGGCCTCACGAGCCTCGCAATGGACCGTCAGAACCGGCGAAGGCGTCAGCGACGATCAGTCGCAGGCGGGTCTGACCATCCAGCCCTGGGGCCATTGGGACTGGCCGCTGACGCTCTCCAGCCCCGAGCGGGCGGTGCTGGAGCTGCTCGATGAGCTCCCGAACCGGGAGAGCTTCCAGCAGGCGGACAAGCTGATCGAAGGGCTGGTCAACCTCAGCCCCCGCCGGCTTCAGAAGCTGCTGGAAGATTGCAAGAGCGTAAAGGTCAAGCGGCTGTTCTTCTTCTTCGCCGATCGCCACGGCCATGCCTGGCTCAAGCGGATCGAACGCGAGCGGATCGATCTCGGCAAGGGCAAGCGCATGCTGGTGCGCGGCGGCAGGCTCGATCCGGTCTACGGGATAACGGTGCCGGAGGACCTCGATGCCGTTCAGTGAGGTCTATCGCCGCCAGGCCGCCCTGCTGATCCGCATCCTGCCGTTCGTGGCCGCGGAGGAAGAGTTTCGCGCTCAAGGGCGGCACCGCCATCAACCTGTTTGTCCGCAATATGCCGCGCCTCTCGGTCGATATCGATCTGACCTATCTCCCCGTTGCCCCGCGCCCGGAGTCGCTCGCCGCGATCGACGCTGCGATGAAGCGGATCGCGCAGCGGGTGCGATCGCGCCGTGCCGGGCGCTCATGTCAACGAAAGTCCGCTCGAGAACGAAGGAGCGGTGAACAAGCTGGTGATCCGTGCGCGGGGCGTTCAGACCATCATCGAGGTCACGCCCGTGCTGCGCGGCTGCGTCTTTGAACCGGAGATACGATCCGTATCGTCTGCCGTGGAGGACGCCTTCGGATTCGCGGAAATCCGAATCGTCTCGTTTGCTGATCTGTATGGCGGCAAGATCGTCGCCGCTCTCGACCGGCAGCACCCGCGCGACCTGTTCGACGTCCGCGATCTTCTGGCAAACGAAGGCATCGATGAGGCGCTCCGCCGCGCCTTCATCGTCTATCTGCTCAGCCACGACCGCCCGATGAACGAAGTGATCGCGCCGACGCGGAAGGATATCTCCACCGAGTTCGAGCGCGGCTTTCAGGGAATGACGGACAGCGCCTGTGACTCTCGACGAGCTGACTGCGGCCAGGGAGGCCCTGATTGCGGACATCGTTGGCGGGATGCCCGATGAGCACCGGCGGTTCCTGGTCTCGTTCGAACGAGGCGAGCCCGACTGGCCCCTGCTGGGCGTGGAAGGCGCCGCCGACCTGCCTGCCGTCCGCTGGCGGCAGCAGAACCTCGACAAGCTTGATGCACGGGCGCGGGCCGCTCTGGTTGCCCGGCTCGAGCAGGCGCTCGGGCAATAAGCCGGCGGCCGCCTGCCAATACATGCCCGCGGCGCCGATGATCGTGATCGCGATCACGGTGATCTCATCATGGGCACCTCCACCCCGCCGACGATCACGATGATGATCATGGTGATCGCGATCATGGCGATCATCGGCATGAGCACCGCTCGTCTCTAGTGCCTCTTGCGCCACTGAGCCGGAACCTCGAACTCACCCGCCCACAGGCCGCGCCTTGCGGCGCGCGCTTGCACCTCCTCATCCGCATAGGCGCCTTTGCTGTAGCGCTCAAAGTCGACCGCCCAGCCCAAGCGCACCATCGCCGCGCCCAGATCAGCGCCCGCTACCGCGCAGCGGGCGACGGTCCGACCGTAGCGGTCTTGGTAGAGCCGCTCGCAGGAGAGCCCACCGGCACTGAGCAGATGTTCGAGAGCGTCGCGGGCTTCAATGCCGCAGGGATAGGCAGTCCGGCTGCGTGTGCAGGCTTGCCCGAGTTCGGGAGCGTCAATACCCCACAGCCGGATGCGCTCGCTTCCGATCCGCAGCCCGTCGCCGTCGGTGACCGAGGCCTCGCCAGCAGGCACCTGCCCGCAAAGGAAAAGTGCGAACAGGCTCACCAAAACGCCTTGGAGGAACCTCATTGCTCGCGAGCCTGGTCCAATTCTTGGCCTTTGATGACGTAGCTCTCGTGGCAGAATAAGCGGATCGCTCCCCACGGAAAACAACCGTTGCGTTCACCGCCGAATTATGGCCAAATTAGCCCAAACAGCCATAGAGGCAGCTTCGATGAAGGTCATGGCAGCTGGGAAGGCCAAGAACGGCTTTGGCTTGCTGATCGACACGGCGCGCGCGGAGCCGGTCACCATCGCGAAGCACGGGGCGCCGTCGCGGTGGTGCTCTCGGTGGAGGAGTACGAACGCCTCAAGGCCGGCGCCCAAGGTGCTGCGGACCGCACCCGCGCTCTGACCGCCAATTCGGAAGACAAGAGAATATAGTATGGGACATGGAAGATCACCGAAAATGGAACTGAAACTGAACCGGCTAAGGCCGCAGGCACATAGGCAATGGAACAAGGCAGCAAGCGATGCAGCATAAAACAGACGTTGCATACATATCAAGCCGCATGCCGAGGCCTCTGGCTGGGTCTTATACGCCATTTCAGGGTACATTCTTCGCCCACCGCATCACGCTGGAAGGACCGGGCGAAGACTCGCTCGCGCAATCTCTATCGACGGCGCGCGTCGACATGAACCCACACCAGGTCGATGCCGCGCTGTTCGCCCTGGCCTCGCCGCTTTCCAAAGGCGTGCTGCTCGCCGATGAAGTCGGCCTCGGCAAGACCATCGAGGCCAGCCTCGTCATCGCGCAGCGCTGGGCCGAGCGCCGGCGGCGCATCCTGCTCATCGTGCCCGCCTCGCTGCGCAAGCAGTGGAGCCAGGAGCTCTACGACAAGTTCTCGCTGCCTTCGGTCATCATTGAGAGCAAGAGCCTACAACGACGCCCGCAAGCGCGGCAGTCGCCCGGCCCTTCGAGCACGACGACCAGATCGTCATCACTTCCTACGAATTCGCGGCGCTCAAAGCCGAAGACGTCGCGCGCGGCCGCTGGGATCTCGTTGTCTTCGATGAGGCTCACAGGCTTCGCAATGTCTACAAGAAGGACGGCTCGCTGCGCGCGAAGAAGCTGCGCGACGCCACACGCTCCTTCTTCAAGATTCTGCTGACCGCCACGCCGCTGCAAAACTCCCTGATGGAACTCTACGGCCTTGTGTCAGTCGTCGATGAAAAGCACTTCGGCGATGAGGCTTCCTTCCGTACGCAATACGTGATTGGCGCCGGCGCCCGCAACGGCCTCCTTTCCTTCGCAAGCGCCTGGAGCCTATCTGCAAGCGCACTTTGCGCCGCCAGGTCCAGCAAGCAGGCCTTATCCGCTACACGGAGCGCTGCCCGCTCACCCTCGAATTCGAGCCGTCCAGGACGAGATGCAGCTCTACACGGCTGTATCCGCCTATCTTCAGCGACCAGACACCGTTGCCTTTGGCGACAAGCCAAACCAGCTCGTCACGCTGGTCGTCCGCAAAATTCTGGGCTCATCGACCTTCGCCGTAGCGGAGACGCTCATGCGGATTATCGAGCGGCTCAAGGAACCTCCGCCGACCGTCGACGAGTCCGCTCGGGGACTATGATGTGGTCGACGAAGCGGCCGAGGAATTGGCCGCCGAAGACGAGCAGCCCGATGCGGCCGAGCCGCCGATCGATCCGAAGAAACTCGAAGCCGAGATCGCCGAACTTGAAGGCTATCGCGCGCTTGCGCTGCGCATCGGACAGAACGCGAAGGGCATCACCCTGGTCAAAGCGCTTGCCCGGCGTTCTGGACCAAATCGTCGCCAAGGGCGGCCAGCGCAAGGCCGTCATCTTCACGGAGTCGGTCCGCACGCAGCGCTACCTCGCCGATCTGCTCGCCGCCAATGGCTATGACGGGCGAGATCGCGCTGCTGAACGGCCAGAACAACGACCGCGAGAGCAAGGCCATCTACCAGGATTGGCTCGCTCGCCATAAGGGCACCGACGCCGTCTCCGGTTCAAAGACGGCCGATATGAAGGCGGCCGTTGTCGAAGCATTCCGCGACCACAAGACGATCCTGATTGCCACAGAATCCGGCGCGGAAGGCATCAACCTCCAGTTCTGCTCGCTGCTGATCAACTTCGATCTGCCCTGGAACCCGCAGCGCGTTGAACAGCGTATCGGCCGCTGCCACCGCTACGGCCAGAAGATCGACGTGACCGTCGTCAATTTCCTGAACCTGAAGAATCACGCCGAGCGGCGCGTCCATCAGCTCCTTGATGAGAAGTTCCACCTCTTCAAAGGCGTCTTCGGCGCAAGCGACGAGGTGCTGGGCGTGATCGAGCGGGGCGTCGATATCGAGCGCCGCATTTTGGAGATTGTGCAGGCCGCGCGCACCGAAGCCGAGATCGACGCCGCCTTCGACCAGCTTCAGGACGAACTGCAGGCTCAGATCAGCGAGCAGGTGCTCGACGCGCGCAAGCGGCTGCTGGAAACCGTCGACGAGCGTGTGATCGACCGGCTCAAGACCCGCAACAACGAGATCGGCCAACGCCTGTCCGACTTCGAACGCCAGCTTCTCCTTGTCGCCCATGCAGAGCTGCCGGACGCCCGCTTTCACGACGGCGATGAACGGCGCTTTGATTTCAACGGCCAGACCTATTGCACAGACGCGTTCAGACGATTCACCTTGGCGAGGATCGGATCGGCGGGTTTGGTCCACTTGAACGGTGTGGGGTTCTGGTTGTGCTCGGCGATGTAGCGGTTGATCGCGGCCTGCAGGTCCACGAGTGAGGGGAAGCTGCCGCGGCGGATGCGACGCCGGGTCAGCGCCGAGAAGAAGGTCTCGACCGCGTTCAGCCACGAGCCCGAGGTGGGGGTGAAGTGGAAGACCCAGCGGGGATGGCGGCCGAGCCATTGGACGACCCTGGGGTGCTTATGGCTGCCGTAGTTGTCGAGGATCGCGTGGATCACCTTGCCGGCCGGCACCGCGCGCTCGATGGCGCCCAGGAAGCGCAGGAATTCCTGATGCCGGTGGCGCTGCATGCAGCGGCCGAGCACCGTCCCTTCGAGCACGTCGAGGGCGGCGAACAGGGTGGTGGTGCCGTTGCGCTTGTAATCGTGGGTCATGGTGCCGGCCTTGCCGGGCTTGAGCGGCAGGCCCGGCTGGGTGCGGTCGAGCGCCTGGATTTGGGATTTCTCGTCGAGCGAGAGCACGAGCGCGTGCTTGGGCGGGTCGACGTAGAGCCCGACGATGTCGGCGAGCCTGGCGGCGAAGTCGGGGTCGCTCGAGCGCTTGAAGGTGCGGATGCGGTGCGGCTGCAGGTCGTGCGCCATCCAGATCCGCTGCACCGAGCGCAGCGAGATGCCAGCCGCCTCGGCCATCGCGCGGCCGGTCCAGTGGGTCGCTTCGCCGGGCGGTTCGGCGCAGGTCAGCCGCGACCACGCGCTGGGCCATGGCGGCGCCCAGCGGCGCCTTGCCGGGCTTGCGGGTGGCATCGCGCAGCAGGCCGTCGACGCCGGCCGCGACGAAGCGCTCCTGCCAGCGCCACACCGCGGGCCGGCCGACCCCGGCGCGCCGGGCGACACGGGCGGCGGGCAGCCGCTCGGCCGAGCCGAGGATGATCCGAGCGCGCGCGACATGCTTTTGCGCGCGGTTGCGATCGGCGACGATCGCCTCGAGACGAGCACGATCCTCAGCCGAGACCAAGGGACATACCTTCTGAGCCATCGTCGCAGTATGTCACAACCTCACCGCCTTGTGAATCTTCTGAATGCGTCTGTGCACTATACGACGGAGTGGCCGCTCGCCGACGAGAAAGGCTGGAAGTTTTTCCAACTCCTTGAAGGGACGCTGGCAACCGACGTGGTGGCAGGAGCCAAGGCCCGGCGATTCGACGGCCCCGCTCAGCTTCGCTTCGACCTCGCGGCGTATACCGGCGGCCGTCTCGCAGACGTGGAAATGCTCCGGGGCAAAGCCGGATGGGCGCGCGTCTCGAAACTTAAGATTGTCACCCCGGCGGTTACGCGAGAACACCTCGTCATATCGGTCCTGGCCGACGACGGCTCCGAGGTGCACCCCGAAACGCTAGAGCGCCTGTTCCGCGTGCCCGCGATAGGTGACGGGCTGCCCAACCCGCAAGCGCCTCATGGCGAGCTAGAGAGTTCGGAAGATGCGCGGCGCCGCGCTTTGCTCGACGAAGCGGAACAGCAGAATGCCGACTGGCTGGATGAAGAGAGCGAGAAGCTTGACGCCTATGCGGATGACCTCGAGCGCGCATTCGAAGCGGACGTGAAGGCGCTGGAGGCTGAAATCCGCGAGGCAAAAAAGGCCCTTCGTGGATCGAAGCTGCCGATGGCTGACAAGGTTACCGAGAAGCGGCGCATCGGCACCCTGGAGGGCAAACGCGACAAGATGAAGGCCGAATTCTTCGACCGCCGTGCGGCGATTCGAGCCGAAGTCGACGCTATGCTGGATCAGATCCAGGAGAGCCTGAAAATCGAGCCTACGCTGACGCCGCTGTTCACCGTTCGCTGGGAGGTAGCATGAGCTTCTCCCAACGGTCACTGACGGCACTGGCTGAAATCATAACCACCGAAGTTCCGCGCGGCGCGCAAGAGAGGCGGGCATCATGAGTAAACACACACAACGCCTCGAACTCACCTGGATCGGCAAGGCGGATCGTCGTCGGCCAGAGCCACGCATTCTTATAGAAGATACAGAAACATCATACCATGCGAAGGCACGAGTGGGAGAAACGATGTTTTTGATAACCGGTTGATTTTTGGCGACAACCTCCTGGCGTTGAAAGCTCTCGAACAGGAACTTGCCGCTAAGATCAAATGCATCTACATAGATCCACCATATAACACCGGATCCGCATTTGGCCATTTTGACGACGGTATCGATCACTCTCAGTGGCTTTCGTTAATGCGAGACCGTTTATTCTCTCTCCATAGGCTTTTGTCTCCAGACGGCTCGATTTGGATTTCGATTGATGACAATGAATGTCATTATCTAAAGGTGCTCATGGATGAGATATTCGGCCGGGCGAATTTTATGTCGTCTATAGTGTGGCAAAGTATTTACACGGTAAAAAACTCTGCTCGCTTTTTCTCCGGGATGCATGAGTATATTCTGGTATATGCCAAGGATGCTCAGCTCTGGCAGAGAAACCTTCTTCCGAGATCGGCGGAATTGGATGGATCGTATACTAATCCAGACAACGATCCGCGAGGCGCATGGACAACAAACGCGATCCAGGCACGTAACTATTATAGCCAAGGGAGTTACGAGATACGGTCACCATCTGGACGGACATTTCGACCACCCGCGGGAACGTATTGGCGGATATCAGAGCAGACATTCAAGGAACTTGATGCAGAAGGTCGAATATGGTGGGGAGCGGACGGCGGCAACGTGCCAAGGATAAAGAAGTTTTTGTCTGAGGTCAAGCAAGGCGTTGTTCCCGCGACACTCTGGCTTCATGACCAGGTTGGTCAGTACGCGGAAGCAAAGCAGGAGGTCCGGGCGCTTTCACAAGATAGCGATGCGGACATATTCCTTACTCCGAAGCCTGAACGATTGATCCAAAGGGTCTTGGAGTTAGCAACCAATCCGGGTGACCTCGTCTTGGACTCCTTTGCCGGCTCGGGGACCACCGGCGCTGCGGCACAGAAGATGGGCCGCCGGTGGATCATGGTGGAGCTGGGCGAGCATTGCCACACGCACATCATCCCGCGGCTCAAGAAGGTGATCGACGGCGATGATCGCGGCGGCATCACCGAAGCAGTCGGGTGGAAAGGCGGCGGCGGTTTTCGCTACTACCGGCTCGCGCCCTCGCTCCTTGAAAAGGACCGCTGGGGTAACTGGGTCATCAGCAGGGATTACAACCCAGCCATGCTGGCGGAGGCGGTGTGCAAACTCATGGGCTTCATCTATGAACCCAGCGAGACGCACTACTGGATGCACGGCCGCTCGTCCGAAACCGACTTCATCTACGTCACCACCCAGAGCCTGACCCACGAGCAGCTTCGGGCAATCTCCGAAGACGTGGGCGACGAACGCAGCCTGCTGATTTGCTGCAAGGCGTTCCGCGCCAACGTCGATTCCTTCGACAATCTGACGGTGAAGAAGATTCCCCAGGTCGTGCTCCGGAAGTGCGAGTGGGCCCGGGACGATTACAGCCTCAACGTGGCCAACCTGCCGATGGCCGAGCCCGAATCGCAGGACGAGCTTGCCTCGGAAAGCCTGCCGAAGGGCAAGCCGGCTGTCCCGCTTCCCCTCTTCGACCAGGCTCCGGTTGATGGAACAGAGGCGGCAGCATGACGAGCATCAATGCGAAGGCACGCAATGTCCGCGAACTTCTTGGCGGCAAGAAGTATACGATTGATTACTTCCAGCGTGAGTATCGTTGGCGTACTAAGGAGATTGGTGAACTGATCACCGACCTGACCGCTCGCTTCCTCTCGGAGTGGAAGCCGGAGCACCAGCGGTCGGAGGTCGCCGGATACCCGGCATACTTTCTTGGCTCGATCATCGTTAGCGGTGAAGGAGGCAAAGCCAGTGTCATCGATGGCCAGCAAAGGCTGACATCGCTTTCGATTCTATTGATCTGGGTGCTGCACGGACTCACGGAGGAGGATGACAGGAAGCAAATCGCCGACCTGATCTTCACTCGTCAGTTCGGGTCGAACGCCTACAATCTCGATGTGCCCGAGCGCGCTGGCGCCATGGAGGCTCTCTATCGGGAGCAACCCTTCAATCGCGACAGCGCCCCGGAGAGTGTCCGGAACATAGTGGAACGCTACGACGACATCGGTGAACTCATGCCGAAGCAGATCGCTGGCGAAGCAAGACCGATGTTTGCGGACTGGCTGATCGAGCGCGTGTATCTGGTCGAGATCAAAACGCCCTCGGACGACGACGGTTACGCGATCTTTGAGACGATGAATGATCGCGGTTTGCCCCTATCGCCAACCGACATGCTGAAGAGTCATCTCTTGGCGAACGCGGGTGCCGAAGAGATTTCGGAAGCGACTAACGCGCTATGGAAGCAGCGAATTGACCAGCTCTTACAGATCGAGAAGGAGGCGGACGCGGACGCTATCAAGAGCTGGCTCCGCGCCCGGCACGCCGAGACCATCCGCGAACGGCAAGCCGGCGCTGAGCCTCAGGATTTTGACCGTATCGGCACCGAATTTCACAGGTGGGTACGGGATGCCGGCACCCGGCTTGGACTTGCGAATCCGAAGGCTTTCGCGCGTTTTGTCGAACGTGATTTCGACTTCTATAGCGGCTGGTACATTCGATTAAACGAGGCAGCGACGACGTTGATACCAAGGCACCAAGCTATCTACACTAACGGTTTGGCCAATTTTACGCTCCAGTACCCGCTCATGCTGGCGCCCATTCTCGCTACTGATCGGAGGAAGTCGCGTGGAGAAAGGCGAATGTCGTCGCCACATTCGTTGACATTCTGGTCGCCCGTCGCCTGTGGCACGCCCGTTCAATCGACTACAACACAATGCAGTAGGCCATGTTTCTGGTCCTCAAAGAGATACGGGGAAAATCACCGGGCGAAATGGTTGTTTTGCTGCGTGAGCGCATCGAACAAGACACGGAGCCGTTCAATGAAAAGTCCAAGTTTGGCCTGTGGCAATCCAACAAGAAGACGATCAGGCGGTTCCT
The DNA here is from genome assembly GCA_963740495.1 of uncultured delta proteobacterium. Lineage (GTDB taxonomy): Bacteria > Myxococcota_A > Polyangia > Polyangiales > CAVUEK01 > CAVUEK01. The sequence continues at coordinate 298,639 of CAVUEK010000018.1, read as the reverse complement.
CGCGAGGCTGACGGCATGGCTGGATGAGCAGATCGGGCTCGGCAATAATCTGTCCTCATACCTCGTTTCATCTGGAGCCCAGGCATACGACATTGAGCATGTGCTTGCTGACCGCTATGACCGCCATTCCGCCGATTTTCCCAGCGAAGACGACTTCCAGGAGCAACGCAGCCGCATCGGCGGTCTTCTACTGCTGCCAAGGAGCTTCAACCGGAGCTATGGAGATCTTTCCTACGAGGAAAAGCGGCAGCACTATCTACAACAAAACTCTCTTGCTCAGACGCTTCATGAGCAAGCCTATGAGCGCAACCCGCGCTTGAGGCGGGTAATGTCTGACTACAAAGTACCTTTTGAGCCACACAAGCAATTTGGGAAGGTGGATTTGGACGCGAGACAAGAGGTCTATGTCCGCTTGGCCGAAGCTGTCTGGAGTCTTGATCGGCTCTCTCGAGAAGCCGAAGGGAGTCAAGTATGACCGATCGTACTGTCCGCACCATTGCCCAGCGGCTGTCCTTGCGGTCGCCGCAAGCGGCATCCCTGGAAATTCTTGCGGACGTGCTCGAACGCATCGAACTGTCCAAGGATGCCGACCCGGCGGCAGCGCTTGCGGCAATCCGTGAGGCTTATCCCCAGGTCGGGGATTTCGAGCGGGAGTTTCCCATCGCTCTGCTTCGCTCTCGCGACCGGCGTCGGCAAGACGCGGCTGATGGGCGCGTTCATCTCTTATCTCTACCTGACCGGCAAGAGCCGCCATTTCTTCGTGCTCGCTCCCAACAAGACGATTTACGAGAAGCTGATTTCCGACTTCTCTCCCGAGAGCCCGAAGTATGTCTTCAAGGGCATTGCCGAGTTCGCCGCCAACCCGCCCCTCATCATCACTGGCGACAACTACGAAAGCGGCCGTCGGCGTGCGGCTGGAGACCGGGCGTCAGCACGACCTCTTCGGCGCCGACGTGCATATCAACATCTTCAACGTTGACAAGATCAACAAGGAAGAGAGCCCGCGCGGCAAGCCGAAAATGAAGCGGCTTCAGGAGACGATCGGCGAGAGCTATTACGAATATCTCTCCCAGCCTCGACGATCTGGTTCTTGCTCATGGATGAGGCGCACCGCTACCGGGCCAGCGCCGGGGCCAAGGGCGATCGACGGTGCTGAAGCCCATCATGGGCCTGGAATTCACGGCCACGCCGAAGACCGTCGGCGCACGCTCTGTCGCCGTTCCGCAACGTCATCTACAGCTACAGCCTGGGACAGGCAATGGCAGATGGCTTCGTCAAGGAGCCCGCCGTCGCGACGCGCAAGGATTTCGACCCGCAGCTCGGTGCACGCCGATAAGCTGGAGCGATCAAGCTGGAGGACGCCGTTCACTACCATGATCACGTCACCGTCGAGCTCGACCGTCTATCACCGCGTCACGGAGGCGCCGATGGTGCATCCCGTTCATCCTCGTGGTCGCACAGGACACGGATCACGCCGCGCCGGCTGCGCGCAGTTCATCGAGTCGGAGGACTTCTTCAAGGGACGATTCAAGGACAGGGTCGCCGAAATTCATTCGGCGCAACGCGGCGAAGAAAGCGAGGAGGCGATGGAGCGCCTTGTCGCCCTGGAGAAGGACGGCCGCACAGAGATCGTCATCCACGTCAACAAGCTCAAGGAAGGCTGGGACGTCACCAACCTCTACACCATCGTTCCCCTGCGGGCTTCGGCATCCGAAATCCTGACGGAGCAGACCCTCGGGCGCGGCCTGCGTCTGCCTTCGGCAGGCGCGTTTCCGTACGGGGACGACGATGAGTTTGCCGCCGTGGATCGCCTCACCGTCATCGCGCACGACCGTTTCGACGAAATTATCCAGAAGGCAAGGGAGCCCGGCTCCATCGTCATGAAGACGGTGGAAATCGGCGAAGGCGGCGACGTGTCGCTTGCTGGCGCCACGCTTGTAGAGGCCCCTTCGATTGCCGAGATGATCGTCACCGGCGCCCAGCCCGAAATCGCCGGCTTTCGCGGATGCGGCACGGCCCGCCTTCATCTTCGAATCGACGGAAGAGGGCCAGGCGGCGGAGGTCACCCTCGCAGTCATCCGGCGCTTTGAGCGCAAGCTCGGCAGCGTTGAAGCGCTGCGGGAAGAGGAAGTGCAGAAGCAGATCGCCGAGCAAGTGCGCGAACTCATCCAGCCTGTTCAGGGGACCCTCGGCGGCATCGTCGAAGACCCCGAATCGAGAAGATCGTGGAGGTCGTCGCCGACTACGGTTGCCGACCGGACCATCTCCATCCCGGAGATCATCGTTTTGCCCGAAACGGCAGCGTGACATTCCGGTTCGTGGATTTCGACCTCAAGAACATCGAGACGATCAATGTGCGGCCTATTGACGACGGGCTCTCATCCAGAACCTGCGTACGGAGGCCCGGCTCTACCTCGCCAGAACAATTGATGATCCACGCGAAGGCCGCGCATGGAGGACTATCTCGTCCGCTATCTCATTGAACGCAATGAGATCGACTACGACGCCCATGCCGACCTCCTCTATAAGCTGGCCGGCCAGGTGGTTGCCCGTGTCCGCTCCTACCTCGATACGGATGCCGAGGTCGAAAACGTCCTGCTGCGTCATGGACGTCAGCTCGCGGATTTCGTTTTCGCGCAGATGATGCAGCACTACCAGGAGACCCCGCTTGGGGAGGATGACTACGAGGTCCGGATCACACGAGGCTTCACCCTGTTGAGGCGCAGCCCCTCAATGTTGCGCCGGGCCAGAAGGTGCGCGACTTCCGGCAGCCGGTCACCCCCGCGTCTGAAACCAAGCGTCAGGTGTTCGGCGGGTTCAGGAAATGCTGCTATCCGCTTCAGAAGTTCGATTCCGATCCGGAGCGCCGGCTCGCTGTCCTGATCGACGGGGAGCCGACGGTCGAGAAGTGGCTTAAGCCCGGTCGCGCCCAGTTTCAGATCGAGTACCGGTCAGGTGAAGGCTATGAGCCCGATTTCGTTATCGAAACGGCCGACAAGATGCTGATTTGCGAGGTCAAGGCCAGGAATGAGCTGGACGATGCCGCTGTTCAAGCGAAAGCCAGCGCCGCCACCAAGTGGTGCAAAACAGCGACCGCGCACGGGCCGGGCAATCCCTCCAAGCCGTGGACCTATTTGCTGATCCCGGACAATGAAGTCACCGGGAGCGCCACGCTCAACGGCCTCTGTGCCAGGTTCGCAACATTCATGAGCCTGTAGGCCGACAATCGATCAGGGGCTCGTAGGGCGCCGCCGTTTCCTTAAGGAACACCGCGGCGATCTGCTCGCCCATGGTAAGCGCTGTTGTCAGGCCACACGGTTGGCTTGGGCGTAGGCCCAGGGCATGAGCTGGTCGATCTGGCTGGCGGGATGGCGGTTGACCAGGCGGGTGAGGGTGTTGGCCAGATAGGCCTGGGGATCGACGGCGTTGAGTTTGCAGGTCTCGATCAGCGAGGCGATCACGCCCCAGTGGACGCCGCCCTGGTCGGAGCCGGCGAACAGCGCGTTCTTGCGGTTGAGCGCGATCGGGCGGATCGCGCGCTCGACCACGTTGGAATCGATCTCGACCCGGCCGTCGTCGAGGAAGACGGTGAGGCCGGCCCAGTGCTTGAGCGCGTAGCGGATCGCCTGGGCGATGCGGGAGCCGCCTGACACCTTGGCGAGCTTCGCCTCGAGCCAGGCGCGCAGATCGTCGATGAGCGGCCTGGTCTGGTCCCAGCGCACGCTGCGGCGCTGCTCGGGCGGATCGCCGCGGATCGTGCGCTCGATGCCAAAGAGCGCGGCGATGCGCGCAAGCGCCTCCTCAGCGAGCGGGGCGTTGCCGCCCTGGGCGATCTCGTAGAAGTGGCGCCGGACGTGGCTCCAGCAGTAGGCGAGCGTCACCGGACCGCCGGCGCGCGCGGGATCGGCCAGCGCGTTGTAGGCCGCGTAGGCGTCGACCTGGAGAACGCCCTTGAACCCCGCGAGCGGCCCGATCGCATGCTCGGCGCCGCGGCCCGGGGCGTAGAGATAGACCACGGCGGGCGGATCGGGACCGGCCCAGGGACGGTCGTCGCGCGCGATCGCCCAGAGGTAGCCGGTCTTGGTCCGCCTGCGCCCGGGATCGAGCACCGGCGCCCGGGTCTCGTCCATGAACAGCTTGGGCGAGCGCAGCAGATGCTCAAGCAGACGCCCGTGCAGGGGCTGGAGCTCGGCGGCGGCACGCCCGACCCAGTCGGCGAGGGTCGAGCGATCGAGCTCGATGCCTTGCCGGGCGTAGATCTGGCTCTGCCGATAGAGCGGCAGGTGGTCGGCGTATTTGCTGACCAGCACATGGGCGACGAGCGTCTCCGTCGGCAGCCCGCCCTCGATCAGGCGCGCCGGCGCCGGCGCCTGGACCACGGCGCTCTCGCACGCCCGGCAGCCGTACTTGGGCCGGCGGGTGACGATCACCCGGAACGCGGCCGGGATCGACGTCGAGCCGCTCCGCGACGTCCTCGCCGATCCGGTGCATCGCGCCGCCACAGCACGGGCAGGTCGTGCTCGCAGGCTCGATCACCACCTCGTCCCGCGGCAGGTGCTTGGGCAACGCCCCGCGATTGACACGGCGCTGCTGCCTGCGCGACGCTGGCCGCGTCGCGTCGCTCTTCTCCGCCGCGGCCGCGCTCTGGGCCAGCGCCTGCTCGAGGTCCTCGAGCGCCAGCTGCAGCTGATCGGGATCGGCGGTCTTCTCGGAGCGCCGCCCGAACAGGGCCCGCTGCAGCTGCTTGATGATCGCGCGCAGCTGCTCGTTGTGCCCGGCGAGCGTGGCCGCGGTCGCCCGCTCGGCCAGCAGCAGCGCCTTGAGCGCCGCCACGTCGTCGGGCAGCGGGGCGGCTTCGGCGGGCTCCGGCGACCGGCTCATGGGAGCCAGTGGATCACACCGCGGGCGCCTTGTAATCCACTGACAAGCGTGGTGATTCACTCTGTCGCAGGGTCATTGCGCGAGCTGCGGCCGGGCCACCCGCCGGCTGTGCACGCGCTTCCAGTCGAGCCCCTCGAACAAGGCGCCGAGCTGGCCCGGCGACAGCCGCATCACCCCGTCCTCGATCCGCGGCCAGACGAACCTGGCCTGCTCGAGCCGCTTGTAGATCAGGGTCAGCCCGCTGCCGTCCCAGACCAACAGCTTGACGCGGTCGGCGCGCTTGGCGCGGAACACGAACACCGCGCCGCAGAACGGGTCGAGCCGCAGCTGCTGCTGCACCACCGCGGCCAGACCATCCATGCCCTTGCGGAAGTCGACCGGCCTGGTCGCGACGAACACCGCGAAGCCGCCGCCCGGCAGGATCACGCCACCGCCTGCACGGCGCGCAGCACCTTGGCCAGCAGCTTGCCATCGGCGTCAGGCGGCACCCGCACGACCGCACCACCGAGCACGACCTCGATGATCCCGGCGGGCGGGGCCGGGCGCGCGACGGGCGGCGCATCGGCGGCGGCCGCGACCACCGGCACGAACGCCAGCTCCTCGGCCGGCAGCACCAGGCGTCCCTGCCGGGCCTGGTGGCGCCACGCGAACAGCTGCTGCGGCCGCAGATCGTGCCGCCGCGCCACCTCCGAGATCACCACACCCGGCGCGAGGCTCTCGGCGACGATCCGCGCCTTCGCCTCGGCGCTCCACCGCCGTCGCCCGAGCGCGCCGGTGATCACCTCGAGCCGCCGAACCTCACGAACCTCCGGGTCAACCCTACGGTCAAACGCTGACATGAAACGATCCCCCACCGAGGATCGTCACTCTCGCCGATCACGCCGCCCTTGGGCAGGTGTTGCTGGAACAGCGCTTACCGCCCATGGCGTCCAAGGCCGCGCTAGCGGCGCCGGGCAATTCCGCGCTCGCCCTTGCCCAGTCGTCCATCCGGATTTTTGCCTCGCTCGCGGGCGCATCGGCGCGGATAATCCGGTTCGCTCCGATCAACAGGCCCGCCTGACCAAGGGCATTGAGCGACTGGAGCCGCATCGCGGCATAGATGACATCGCGCCACGCCAGCGCGCCGCCGCGCACAATCTTCGGCCTGTCCACGACGTAAGGATCGTCACCGCACCCGAGGCTCAGGATGCGGACGTTCTCGAGTGGAACGTCGAAGCAGGACAGCACATCGACGAGGGCGATCATGACCGGGTTGTTGGCCCATACGCCGCCATCGACGAAGGTGTAGCCGCCGTCTTCGAGCGGCTGGAAGAAGGTGGGGGCGGCGGCCGTGGCGGCCGCGACCTTGACCATGGGCTCGAACCCGTCCTTGCGAAAATCCGGATGGTGCGGTGTCTTGAAGATGTAGACATCGCCGAAGCGGCCGTCGAAGGATGGAATGCAGAGCCGGTTCCGCGCCTCGCCGAACTTCGTTTCACCCAGCGTTTGCGCCAGGATGCTTGTCAGCGCCTTGCGGTCGTACCGGTATCTGAAGAACTGGCGAACATCCGCTACGCAGCGTCCTGCCGCGCCGAGGAGTCCATCTCCGCCGGGCGGGAAGATTTCACAGCCGCACCGGAGGTAGAGGTCTGAGAGGGCTGCGCCGGTGATGCCAGCGGCCAGGCCGATAGCAATGATGCCGCCGGTCGATGTGCCGGCGATGAGGTCGAAGTAGCCCGCCACGGAAGATCCGCCAAGGTAGCGCTCCTCCAGTCCCGCCAGGAATGCGGCCGGGTAGATCCCGCGGATGCCGCCGCCATCAATGGAAAGGATGCGAAAGTCCCGATCCTTCGGCCAAGCCAGTTGAACGCGGCGGCGTTGCAGCGCGCCGGCCGATCGTTTTGGCGGCTCTTCTTCCTCGCAATCCATGACATCATCTCCTCTTCGGTTGCATGCCGGCCCCCGCCGGTCCACTCGCCCGTAGCGCGCCAGCCCTCGTAACAGGCGAGCTAGCCGAGCGCCCAGGGCAGCGTCGTCCCTGCGATGGCGTCGCTCGGATGCCATTCGCGCTCGCGCGGGTCGTACAAACACAGGATCGGGCGATCCGGCCGGGCATCATTTGCAAAGTGATGGGGGATCGGTTGGTCCGGCCGTCCCGGGCGGCGGGCAAGAACCGGATCGACAACCGTCACCGCGGGCACGATCGGCTCAATCTCGGCCGATTCAAGCTCGCACCCAACACAGTACACCACCCGCACGCAATAGGCCTGCTGGAGAGGGCGAAGGCGCCCCTCCCATATGACGAGCCAGCTCGTCTGCACCAGCACACGGAACTCCGGCCAGTCCCGGCGCATCAGCGCTATTTGATCCGCGATCGACAGCATCACGGCTTGCGGCGCTCGGTCCCGAAGAATGTGTTCCTCGGCGCCGCGCGGGTGACCGACGGCGTTGCGGCGACCCCGGTCACAATTCCGCTGGCCGGCAGGCTCAGCCTGCCTGATCCCGGCGTATACCGGCTGCGCCCATCTCGGATCGCGGCCCCCATCCGCTCGTTAAAGGCCTTGAACGCATGGCCGGCCGGGTCCTCGCCGAACAGATCGCCCATGATCTCGCGCATCTCCTCGAGGCTGCACCCCGCGACCAGCCGCTCGGCCTTGGCCACGAGATCGTCGAGGTCGGCGAGGAACACGGCCTGCTCGCGCAGCGAACCGGGCCAGCGGTCCGTGAACACGTCCTCGGCGCAGGCCGGGTTGACCACGTGAATCAGCAGACCCGCCTGATGCCAGCGGTTCAGCTCATCGCGCATCGCCCGCGCCTGGTGCAGCAGCTCCTCCGAGAGCGTTTCGGTGCTGTTCGCCGCGTCGGCCGTCAGCTTGGCCATCATCGCCGAGGGCGGCCGACGGGCCTCACGGTGGTCGAAGCGCATGTTGCGCCAGCGCTTCATGAGCTGATGCACGATCCCGGCCTTCGACTTGCGGTGCAGGGGCTCCTGATCCGGCATGTCCTCGGTATCGGCCTTAGCCAGCACGAGCCGCTCGTACTCGCGCGAGCGCTCCTCGAAGACCGCGGCGAACTCGTAATCAACCGGAGTCACCGCCTTGAACCAACGGGCGAAGCCGTAGGGATTGGCCAGAAGCGTCAGATCGGACACCGCCGGATCCCCGGGCTTGTTCTGAAACAGGTTGCTCTCGCGCTCGGGCCGAACCGGCAGCCGGATCATCGGCGTGATGTCGGCGTGCATCTTGTCGGCATAGTGAACCGTCACACAGCGGTTACGGCGCTCTGCCATCTTGTGGTAGAGCGAGCCCGGCTCCCCGCGGATGCTCTCGAACAGGAGGTCGAGCACGATCCGCGGCGGCGTGCCCAGCGGCAGGGCCAGCTGGGCGATAAAATCCACATCGTGCTCGTCAGTCGTCGCTCGCGACGCGATGGTTGCCCCGATCGCCATCGAGCCTTGAGGGCAGACCAACTGGACACGGCCCGTGAGGGGGCTATCCTCCCGGTCGATCCACTCGCCTAGCGTCTGGTAGCGCTCTTCGGCCTTCCGGTAGTCGGTGCGGCTGAGCTGGATGCGGATCGCCACATCGGCCAGCAGCACATCCACCGGCTCGGATAGGGGCGGTCGCAGAAGCCGCCTGATCATTTGCGTTGTCATGGTCATTACATCTCCTCTGTTCGCCGCCGGACGTTCGGCTCCCGGCGTGGGGGTTTCGCCAACTGTTGCTAAAGACGGAACCGTCGTCTATAATGGACGATATCGTCATGCCATAGGTCCAAAAAAAGGGCCGATCCCGGCCATGGCGATAGCGTCATCAACAATATACGAAACCGTCATGCCAGAGTCAACCAGCACATCGGATATCTTTCCCCAGCGGCTTCGCGCGGCCCGCGAACTGCGCGAGCTGAACCAGGCCGATCTGGCCCGGCGCACGGGTCTTCAGGCGTCCGCGGTTTCTCATTTCGAGACCGGGGCGCGCAAGCCGTCCTTCGACAACCTAAAGCGCCTTGCCGACGCCCTAGACGTGACCACCGACTTCCTTCTTGGCCGGGTTGACGACCCGACCGGCCTTGCCGGGGCCGACAGGATTTACCGCCACCTCGGGCAGCTCAAGGACTCTGACCGGCATTTTGCCGAAGAGATGATCGAGATGCTGGCAAGGCGCGCGAAGGACCGTGGCAAGCAGGACAAATAGCGATGGCGGGCAGGAGCCGGGATCAGTTCGCCGCCCTTGAAGCCGAGCGCCTCATCAAGGAGCTGGAAATCGGCAGCCTGCCGGTCGATCCGATAGCCATCGCCGAATCGCTTGGCATTCTGGTTCAGCCAAAGACCGCCGCCGGCGGCGTGTCGGGAATGCTCGTGCGGGTCGGCAATGACTTCGCAATCGGTTACGCCACACATATCGATAACGAAGGATTCAAGCGTTTTTGCGTGGCCCATGAGCTCGGCCATTTCCGGCTTCCGGGTCATGTCGAGGCCGTACTTGAACATGGCGATATTCATGAATCCCGCGCAGGGTTTGTCACGGACGACCCCTACGAGCGCGAGGCCGATCATTTTGCCGCCGCCCTCCTAATGCCCGAGCCGCTGTTCTCACGGGAGCTGCGAAGGCTTGGAGACTGCCTGGAAGCGGTCGAGGCAATCGCAGCACGGTGCGTCACGTCACTGACGGCGGCAGCCAACCGCTACGTCCAAAAGGCTGATGTACCCGTGGCCATGCTGGTCAGCACAGGTCCCCGCATAGATTATTGCTTTATGTCCAGACCTTTGCAGGACTTCGACAGCTTGGAGTGGCCGCGCAAGGGGCAGCGGCTTCCGGCCGGTACGCAGACTGCGCAATTCAACGTCAGTCCCGACAATATTCGTCTCGCGCGCCGCGCCGAGACAGACACGGATTTGCGCGAGTGGTTCGGCGGACGGCGCCGCATCCCGGGAACCGAGGAAATCGTCGGCCTAGGCAGCTACGGCAAGACCCTTACAATTCTTTCCTCCGAGATTTTTGCCGACGATGAGGATGAAGACGAGGACCTCGAGGAACGTTGGACCGCCGGTTTTAGGCGTTGATCCCTTCACGCGCGCGGAGGAACGAGCTTGAGCGGGCCCGCTCAACTTGTGATCTCGCAACGTCATTCACTTGCGATAATCACAGCATGTTTGACTTGTGATGCGCACGGCATTATATACTTGTATGTGTACGACATGAAACACTTGAGGGAGCCCGGTTTGGGCAGGTGAGATGGCTACGCCGAACGAGAAACTCGCTGCGTCGCTCGCGCAGCTTCAGGAGCTTCAGAAGGGCGGAAGACGGGTCTTCCGGTCCGGCGAGCTCGCCCGCGTTCACCGCGAGCGGCTGCTGCGGCAGGGCTTTGTCCGCGAGGTCATGAAGGGATGGCTGATCTCGGCGAGTCCGGGCGCGGAGCCCGGGGACAGCACGCCCTGGTTTGCCTCCTTCTGGGAGTTCTGCGCCCGGTACGCAAGCGCGCGGTTCGGCGAGCGCTGGCACCTCTCGCCGGAGCAATCGCTGCTGCTGCATGCCGAGAACACGGTCATCCCGCGCCAGGTGGTGATCTATACGCCGAAGGGGACCAACAACGCCGTCGAGCTGCTCTTCGGGACCTCGGTCTATGATCTCAGGGCAAAGCAGATGCCGCCAGAGGCCGATCTTGTCGAGCGGCGAGGGCCTGCGGCTGTTCGCGCCGGATGCTGCGCTGATCAGGGTGCCGGAAGGCTTCTTTGAGCGTCACCCGGTCGAGGCGCAGGTCGCGCTCTCCCGCATCCGCGATGCTTCCGACGTGCTGGGCCGCCTGCTGGACGGCGGTCATTCGGCGGTCGCCGGGCGGCTTGCCGGGGCGTTCCGGCGCGTGGGCCGGGAGGAGGTCGCGGGTGAAATTCTCGCGGCGATGAAGGCCGCCGGGTACGACGTCCGGGAGAGCGATCCGTTCGAGGCGCGGCAGGTTTTCGCGGCCGTGAATTCCGCGGCGGCGCCGATTGCCGGGCGGCTGCAGGCGATGTGGGAATTGATGCGCGGGCCTGTCCTCGAGGTCTTTCCGGCGGCGCCGGGGCTGCCGGAGGACCGGGCGGCCTATCTGCGTTTCATCGACGAGATCTATCAGGCCGACGCCTATCACTCGCTGTCGATCGAGGGCTACCGGGTTAGCCCCGGAGCTGATCGAGAGGGTTCGCGCAGGCGACTGGAACCCCGCGGATCACGATGCCGACCGCGGGAGCCGCGACGCCCTCGCCGCGCGCGGATACTGGCAGGCCTTCCAGCGCGTGAAGGACAGCGTTTCCGAGATCATCGCGGGCGGCAATCCCGGCGCGCTGGTCCGCGCCGCCCATCGCGAGTGGTATCGCGAGCTCTTTGAGCCCTGCGTTGCCGCGGGCCTGATCCCGGCTTCGGCGCTGGCCGGCTACCGCAGCGATGCCGTCTTTCTGCGCGGCTCGCGGCATGTGCCGCCGCGCAGGGAAGCGGTGCGCGATGCGATGCCGGCGCTGTTCGACCTGCTGGAGCAGGAGGCGGAGCCTTCGGTGCGCGCCGTGCTCGGGCACTGGCTGCTCGGCTACATCCACCCTTACCCGGACGGCAACGGGCGGATCGCGCGCTTTGTCATGAACGCGATGCTCGCCTCCGGCGGCTACCCGTGGACGGTCATCCGGGTCGAGGACCGCGATGCGTATCTTGCCGCCCTTGAGAGCGCGAGCACGGGCATGGATATCCGGCCCTTCGCCCGGTTTGTGGCGCAGCGGGTCGAGTGGTCGCTGGAGCGGGCGGCGTGAGCGCGAGCTGACGCGCTGCGCACCCGATGTCTACTAGAGCATTTTCATCTTAGATAGATGCATATTCGCAGTGGTGGAGATAGCGGGCGCATTCGGCTGGCGGGACGGTGGCGAGCAGGCGGCCGATGGTCGACCAGAGCTCGTCCCGGGTCCGCGCCGCGGCCTTGCGCAACAACGCCTTGAGCTTGGCAAAGAGCTGCTCGATCGGGTTGAAGTCGGGCGAATACGGCGGCAGGTAGAGGAGCGAGGCCCCGGCCGCGGCGAGCGCCTGGCGGATGCCGGCAACCTTGTGGGCCGCCAAATTGTCGAGCACGACCACATCCCCGGGCGCCAGCGCCGGCGCCAGGAACTGCTCGACGTAGGCGCGAAACGCGGCGCCGGTCATCGCTCCGTCGAGGACCAGGGGCGCGATCACGCCGTTCTGCCGGAGCCCCGCCACGAAGGTCGTGGTTCGCCAGTGGCCCTGCGGCACGGCGTCGACCAGGCGCTCGCCGAGCGGGCCGCGGCCGTAGCGCCGGACCATGTTGGTGGCGGTGCCGGTCTCGTCGACAAAGACGAACCGCGCCGGGTCCAGGAAGCGCTGCCAGACGCGCCACCGCCGGCGTTGGCCGGCGACGTCGGGGCGGTCCTGCTCAGCCGCTCTCAGGGACTTTTTTTATGCCTGAGGCCGACCCGGCGGAGCGCGTTGTGGATCGTCGAGAGCCCGGCCCGCACCCCGCAGCGCCGCTGCAGCTCGGTCTGGAGCTCGGCCAGCGTGAGATCGGGCGTCGCCTCGACCAGGCGGCGCAGGTCGGCTTCGTGGGGCTCGAGCACGGGCCGCCGGTGCCCGCCGTAGCGCGCGGGCGCGGCGCTGCCGGTCGCCCGCACCCGCTGGATCAGCTTGATCGCGGCCGACGGGCTGACGGCAAACCGCCGCGCGGCTTCCCGGATCGAGCTGCCGCGCTCGACTGCGCCTAAGATGCGCAGCCGCAGGTCCATGGAGATCGGTGCCGGCATAATCAACTCTCGCCTGTCTCAACCAATATTGTCGAATCACAGGCATCGATTCTACGCAATAGGAATATGCTCTAGCCCGGATCATTCATGAGGGTCGTGGAAGCGCTCCGGTGTGTCGGGACGCGGGTGACGGTGGCGCCGGCGGCGCGGATGGTCGGGGCTTGGGGTGGCGAGGGACGGGCTCGGTCGGGGCACGCTGCCCCGCGGCTCAGGGCGGCAGCTTGGCGGCCCGGCCGGCGAGCAGCGCCCAGCTCGCTGGTGGGGATAGCAGGACGGCAGGGCCACCTTGATCCGGGTCTTCATCTCGGTGACCCGGGCGGCGACCTTGATCAGGGCGAGCCGGATGGTGTCGAACTGGGCGTCGCGCCAGAACGAGGTCTTGGGCGCCAGGCCGCGCAGCGTGTGCAGGAGCCAGTAGGCGGCGGTGTGGATCAGCAGCCGGAACTGATTGGCGGTGGCGCTGGTGCAGGAGGTCCGGTCCGAGGCGAGGTGCAGCTTGTGCGCCTTGATCAAATTCTCGGCCTGGCCGCGCTGGCAGTAGACGCTCTCGTAGAGCCAGCGCGGCGCGCCGGCGAGGTTGGTGACGATGAAGCGGCTGTCGCTGCCCTGCGCCGAGGCCTCGATGCGGGCGATCACCCGGCGCTCGACCTGCCAGGTCTTGGCGGCATAGCGGAACTCGCCGAAGCGGCGCACCTTCTCGGCCTCGCCCGCGACCCGGCCCACCGCCGCGTCCTCGGCCAGCTCGGCGACCCTGGCGAGCAGGACCTGGTTGCCGGCGAGGCCGAAGATGTAGCCGACCCGGTTGTGCTCGCACCAGGTCATGGCCTCGGGCCGGGCGTAGTGGCTGTCGCCGCGGACCAGGATCTCGACCCGCGGCCAGCGGGCGCGGATGGCTTTCACGACATGGCGCAGGACGAGGGCGACCTCGGCGCCGCCCGGCGTCTTGCCCGGCCTGCAGGATCATCGCGACCGGCTTGCCGGTGGTCGCCTCGTAGATGTGGATCGGCAGGAAGCAGCGGCTGTCGTAATGGGCGTGGAACAGCGCCAGCTGCTGGCCGCCGTGGACCCGGTCCTCGGTATCGTCGATGTCGAGCACGATGCGCCGCGGCACCTCGGCGAAGCTGTCGCAGAACAGCTCGACCATCGCCGCCATCATCCGCTTGAGCGCGATCGGCCCGGGCAGGTTCTCGAGCCGGCACATGGTCGGCTGGGAGCACAGCTCGGCGCCGCTCTCGGGCAGCCGGCCGACCGCCATCTTGAAGGCCGGATCGGCGCGCAGGGCGTCGCAGTCGTTGGCATCCTCGTAGCCGGCCGCGATCAGCAAGGCGCGGAAGCGGATCATCTCGGCGAGCCCGTGCTGGACCCGCTCGGGCGCCCGCGGGTCCTCGAGGCAGCGCGCCAGGCGCTCGGCGATGCCGAGGCGACGCTCGATCTCGGCCAGGACCAGACACCCCGCCGTCCGAGGTCAGCCGCCCGGCGTCGAACGTGACCTGCACGGGCTTGCCGGCGACGGGTGACAGGCCGGGGAGAAACGGGGCATCATCCGCCATGGCGGGCGCGAACTCCGTTGACCGTGCCGATTCTGCTTCAGCACCAAAATCCTACACGATCTCAACGGCTTGGTCTGCGCCCGCCAACTCCTCGTGAATTTTCCGGGCTAGCTTCCAGCAACCGCGGCCGAGCCAACTCTCCCCCGAGAGCGCCGTCGTGGATCCCTCAACCGTCGGCAATTCGTATCTGGATTGGCGTGTTCGAGGCCATCATATTTGATTCCACATACTGCCTGAGCGCCTGCACCGCGGCTGCGGGCAAATCAGTATGCACGCAATCATCGTGGCACGTATTGGCGGGCGACGTTCCGATGATGATGCAACCTCTGGACCATCCGACATCTTTTCCGTAGTGAAACTGGATTGCCGATCTGTGATCAGGGACATCCTTCAGCTCAAGACGCCAAGCGCGGTCCAGAATGACGTTCCCTTGATCAACGCCACCTCCCGTCCACATCCACCGCTTAGTCGCCTTCGTAACCACGGCCGCGTCGTATGTCCTCGCAGGTACAGAGGACGCATTTTTCACGTTCTCCTCGTAACTTAACTCGATCGTATCGCAGATCGGCGTGAGCACCGCTGTAAGACCCTCAGCGCTCCCTAGATCGATGCCGTCAGGAACACCATATAGATTACCCGGAATACACTCGACACATCTATTTACGTACTCACCATTTCTCACTAGCAACAGCCGAACAGCCAGGCCCTGGGCCCGCGCCGAGCGCCGCACGAAAGTAAGACCGACGAACGAAAGGAACATCGGCAAGAAGTCGCGCCGCAGCATGAGCTTACCCTTCCTGTTGTGCACCTCAGGTGCTCGCAGAGGCGTCACGTAGAACCCATCCCCCTCACGTTTCAGAACCAGTTCCCGGGGTTCAAGTCACTTCGCTCCACCGACTCTCCGGGCTTCTGCACCCATCCGTTTACCTTGTCGGGATTGACCTCACGACCAACATCACCGCGTTGGTAGGAACCTACCGGGTCGTCGACCCACTCCCGCACTTTCTCTGCGTTTACTTCACGGCCAAAAATCTTCTGCGCATCGTTAAAGGTCTTTTCCACAGCCTTGCCCGAATCTTCCGCGAAGTTTATCAATGCTTTGCCAGTTTTCACGGCATCGTTGTTTTCAAACTCCGACCACCGGCCCCCAAGCAGATTTCTCATGTCGTTAAAAGTTCCCGCATAATATTTGACAATCGTGTTATTCGGCCCAAAACAGTCTTTGCCAAACTCGCCAGTCAGGCATTTCGTCAGCTCCCGAACGGTTAGACGGCCACCAGCGCAGGTCACAAACGTTACGGGCACGCCGCCGCTCTGCACCGCACACTCGGCCGCAATTCGCCACTCCTCATTCATCTGGGCGCCAGACGCGCAAATCGCGAATGAAACCGTGCCTTGGCTGGATGCTGCGCAACCGGCCACCCGCCCCAGGTCGCCTGGCAGTAGCGCTTGCCCTGCACAAGCTGCCATCTCCGCCCGGTCTCCATTGGCGCGCGCCAGGCAAGCAGCCGCCTGCTGTGTCTTCGGGGTCGCCGATCCCTGAACCGCAGGTCTCGATCATCGAGGGCAACATCCCCAGCTGCCTTCGCGCAGCTGTAGATGCGCTGCGCCTGCTCGGCCTTCGGATCCAAGGTGCCGATGCAGGAGAGTGGGTCGACGTTAAAGTCGGAAAGGCACGCAGCCGCTGCCGTGGCGCCTCCGCCCTTCGACGCCAGGCATTTGGTGAGCGCAACCCTGTCATCCCGGTGAGCGTCAACACACTCTACCACGCCAAGTACCTTCGAAACTCCTTCGTCTTCTCCAGCGAGGCATCGGAGCGCGGCTGCCCTATCAGTCCCAGCCTCATAGGTGCAGCGTGCGGTACGCAGTGCTTTGTCGTCATTCGTGAGCATCGAGAGGCACTTCGTGGCAAACTCGTCTTGAGACTTGGCCGTAGTCGTGCACGCGGTCACGCTCTCCACCGCGGCTGACGCCTCGGGTGGAACGAGGCATTTCTCCCATCCTCCGGCAGCTCCCGCGCCTGCTTTCAAGCAGTCGAGCCGCGCCACAGCTTCTTGATCTGTGATGGTGGCACGGACGCAGGCATATATCTCCTCCTCGGTAGCTTTTTGAGCGCAGTTAAGCTGCGCGATCTGTTCTTTGGACGCCAGTTTGGGAAGCATGCACTCCATCAACTTCGTCTGATCATCGCCCGCCTGTGCCCTGCAATCCATGAGGTCCGGCAGATCCTGCCCGCCGGGTATCTTTGGCAGCAGCTCCCTAGAGATTCCGAGCGGAGTCAGCTCCGAAATGGAACTCGAGCGAAGCAAGGCCCAACTATCCGCCGTAGGTGTCATCGCCGTACAGGTCTCCAGCATTGCGGGCACCACCTCGACGTCGCTTCGCCCGTCCTCGCGCTGGCTCCCCCCGAGGCACGATGCGAGTATCCGCGGCGTGACAAGGTAACCAGAGCAGTCGAGCATCTCTCCAACAGTGATATTCCCGGCCCGGTAGCAGGAGTTCCAACTTCGCCCTCACTTCTTGCTCTTGCGCCAACAGCACCGGGTCTTTATCGAACCAGGAGCGGACAGCGCTGGCTTTTAAGGCAACGACATCGTCGGCAGACACCAGGCCGAGACGGTTCGCGACCTCAAGGGCCTCGTCAGCTTGCAGCTGTGACGCATGCGCGGCAATAGCTAGTGCACAGACGCAGTCAGAAGATTCACAAGGCGGTGAGGTTGTGACATACTGCGACGATGGCTCAGAAGGTATGTCCCTTGGTCTCGGCTGAGGATCGTGCTCGTCTCGAGGCGATCGTCGCCGATCGCAACCGCGCGCAAAAGCATGTCGCGCGCGCTCGGATCATCCTCGGCTCGGCCGAGCGGCTGCCCGCCGCCCGTGTCGCCCGGCGCGCCGGGGTCGGCCGGCCCGCGGTGTGGCGCTGGCAGGAGCGCTTCGTCGCGGCCGGCGTCGACGGCCTGCTGCGCGATGCCACCCGCAAGCCCGGCAAGGCGCCGCTGGGCGCCGCCATGGCCCAGCGCGTGGTCGCGCTGACCTGCGCCGAACCGCCCGGCGAAGCGACCCACTGGACCGGCCGCGCGATGGCCGAGGCGGCTGGCATCTCGCTGCGCTCGGTGCAGCGGATCTGGATGGCGCACGACCTGCAGCCGCACCGCATCCGCACCTTCAAGCGCTCGAGCGACCCCGACTTCGCCGCCAGGCTCGCCGACATCGTCGGGCTCTACGTCGACCCGCCCAAGCACGCGCTCGTGCTCTCGCTCGACGAGAAATCCCAAATCCAGGCGCTCGACCGCACCCAGCCGGGCCTGCCGCTCAAGCCCGGCAAGGCCGGCACCATGACCCACGATTACAAGCGCAACGGCACCACCACCCTGTTCGCCGCCCTCGACGTGCTCGAAGGGACGGTGCTCGGCCGCTGCATGCAGCGCCACCGGCATCAGGAATTCCTGCGCTTCCTGGGCGCCATCGAGCGCGCGGTGCCGGCCGGCAAGGTGATCCACGCGATCCTCGACAACTACGGCAGCCATAAGCACCCCAGGGTCGTCCAATGGCTCGGCCGCCATCCCCGCTGGGTCTTCCACTTCACCCCCACCTCGGGCTCGTGGCTGAACGCGGTCGAGACCTTCTTCTCGGCGCTGACCCGGCGTCGCATCCGCCGCGGCAGCTTCCCCTCACTCGTGGACCTGCAGGCCGCGATCAACCGCTACATCGCCGAGCACAACCAGAACCCCACACCGTTCAAGTGGACCAAACCCGCCGATCCGATCCTCGCCAAGGTGAATCGTCTGAACGCGTCTGTGCACTAGTCTCCAGAGGCCGCCCGGTTCCAGCGGCGGGAAGGCGGCGACGTTGATCCCCGGGTACTTCGCTCTCACGGCCTGCCCAGCGCCAACGATCTCTTCCTCACTGCCCGGACTACCAAGGAAGACAAAATAGCGATCCTCATCTGCGGCATCGCCTCTCGGAGACATCAAGAGGTCCGGATATGCGGGCATGGCTGCCGACGCGGGGGTGACCGCATACGGACTTGAGAGACGCGCAAGTCGGGATATAGGCACGCGCCAAACGAACGCATCGTGCTGTAGTCCTTGCTGCCGCGCGAATCTGGCTTGCGCACGCGCCGCGTCGGCATCCGCGTAAACCGCGGTAGCTACCGTCCAGTAGCGGCCGTTAGCAAACGGAGGAAGGACGGCAGCAACGAGGTCAAGTTGCTTCCTCCTGAGGTCGGACAAGTGACGCATCGCGCCTGCTTCGGTCCAGAACGATCCGACAGAGGTGAAGTATGCATACCCGTCCTCAGCCGCGCGAGGTTGGGCTCTAAGCGCGGGCGGAGGGGTGTCGTCCGCAATGGCTGAATCCGCGTTTATATGAGACGTCAGTATAATAACCAGCAGAGCCAGTCATGCGACGATTTTCCACCAGGCCATAGTACTTCCCTCGATCCACTTGTCTCGTCTAAGTGATCAAGCTGACGTTGATGAGACGCCGTATGTCCATCGGCGCACTTAGACTGCCATCACTCAGACCCACGTCAGCCGCCTCCGTCATTATCGCCTTGAGTTTCTTTTGCATGTTTGCCGTGTTATAGCTGCGACTATGCCACCTGACCAATCCTGCTTCGTAGCGAAGCCGGTCGACGGAAATCTGAAGCTCGGGCGCTAGGGCATCGAAATCTTTTTCCGATGCACTCTGCAGCGCATCTGCAGCTACAAATATCTCCTCTACGAAGAGTTTCAACACGTCTATATTCTGAGCGAGATATTCCTCTGTGAAGGCTAGACTATATACTATGCACGGATAGTCCCTGGTGGTCGCAATAGTATGTGTCTCTGGCAGGACCGTCTGTAAGGCCGAGATGTATCCTTCGGTCGTGACAGCAGCGTCACATCTGCCGGTTGCGAGTCCGTGCGCTGCGACCTCTGCGTCACCTTCGAGGATATCGAGAACTCTCCTTTGGAACATTCTTCCTTCGAAGTATGTGTGACAACATGTATCGTAGCGTCGTTCCTTTATGATCAACGGCCACACGCTTCCCGGTTAAACTTGCGACGTCTTCGACGTTTGAGACAGCACAAATTCCTTCGCCCCCGGCGGACGTAGAGACAGCCAGTACTTGGGGGAGGACAACCCCCGCTGCAGCATATCGTACGTATGTGTCTACGGTGGTAACAACGCCATCGACCATGTGATTGGCGGCAGCCAAGTGGCGCTGGTCTTGAGGAAGCAGCACCGTCGTTGCCTCGACATTCTCATTGAGAAGGGCGGGGCTGCGAGCGGCGAGGAGCACCGGAGCGAACGGCGTACTCGGACCCAACGCGATGGCCATGCGTCTTGTTGAACTTGTTCTTGCAGCCCGTGGTACCATAACGGCACCAGCAGTAAGGCTCAACGCCCTTAGAATTGAGCGCCTGTCCGCAGCTTTGGCTCCAGTGTTGAGGTTTTAGGGCGAGATAGCCTTCCTTTTATGGCGCTCGACAATCTTTCATCGACGTTGCCTTGCCCTTGGTTGGGTTCACACTTAGCTTGCTGCTAAACTGCTGCTCAGGTGGTGGCGAACGAACACAACGCAGCACTTAAACCTGAGGATGACATAACTCCCAGCGGCCGTCAATCTTGAGGTATACGGGTGGGGAGTCTTTCTGGATGAGAGAGGATGGCTCCTGTGTGGCGCGTCCGGCTGCGCCGGGCCGGGCTCTACTCGCCCGCCTTCGCCTGCGGCTATGGCGTGGCTCCCGGAGCGCCTGCTTCGCCCAGGCTACGCAGGGTCTCCGGCATCGGGTGACGATCCCTCGCGCAAGATGTAGATCGGCATGCAATGTTGACCCCCTGAGGCGGGGGATCGGCGTCCAATTTTGACCCCCTGCGGCGTGGCTCTCGCGGGCTACCTGCTCTGGTTTTGGAGCGGGTGGTTGGGGGATGAAGGGCGTGGACACGATTGCGCGGATCCGGCGCGAGTTTTTCGTGCCGGGCAAGACGATCAAGGAGATCGTCCGGGAGCTGCACGTCTCGCGCAACACGGTGCGCAAAGTGCTGCGCTCGGGTGCGACCGAGTTCACCTACCAGCGCGAGGTCCAGCCGCTGCCGAAGCTGGGGCGCTGGAAGGCGGAGCTGGATCGGCTGCTGGCTGCCAACGAGGCGAAGCCGGCGCGTGAGCGGCTGACCCTGATCCGGGTATTCGAGGCCTTGCGCGCGCTTGGCTACGAGGGCGGGTACGACGCGGTGCGCCGCTACGCCCGTATCCGGCGCCGAGGGACGAAGACGTCGACTGACGCCTATATCCCGCTGACCTTCGCGCCGGGCGAGGCCTACCAGTTCGACTGGAGCCACGAGGTCGTGCTGATCAACGGCACGACGGTGATCGTGAAGGTCGCCCACGTCCGGCTCTGCCACTCGCGCATGCTGTTTGTGCGGGCTTACCCGCGCGAGACGCAGGAGATGGTCTTCGACGCCCATGACCGGGCGTTCGCGTTTTTCAAGGGCGCCTGCACGCGCGGCATTTACGACAACATGAAGACCGCGGTGGAGACGATTTTCGCCGGCAAGGACCGCCTCTACAACCGCCGCTTCCTCCAGATGTGCAGCCACTTCCTGGTCGATCCGGTCGCCTGCACGCCGGCCTCGGGCTGGGAGAAGGGACAGGTGGAGAACCAGGTTGGCCTCGTGCGCGAGCGCTTTTTCACGCCCCGCCTCCGGGTGAAGAGCTACGCCGAGCTGAACGTTTGGCTGATGGATCAGGCGATCGCCTACGCCAAGGCGCACCGGCATCCCGAGTTCAGGGACCGGACGATCTGGCAAGTGTTCGAGGCGGAGCGCGGCAGCCTGGTCCCCTATCCCGGACGGTTCGACGGGTTCCAGGCCGTGCCAGCGTCGGTCTCGAAGACCTGCCTCGCTTCATCGATCACGTCTACAACCGCCGGCGGCTGCACTCGGCCCTCGGCTACCTGAGCCCTGACATGTTTGAGGAGCAACACGCCCGGTCCACGGTCAAACCAGCCGCCTGACCGCTGTCCGGCCCGAGGGGCCCACTCCAATCCGGGGTCAACGTTGCAAGCCGTTTGACACGCAAGACTATACGGCTAGCTAACGAAATGACCATGTATGTTTATGACGAGCACGAGAATCATAAACAAAATCACGAGCAAGACGGGAGGGCCGGCCATGGCCAAAAAACACCAATAGTACCAGGGCTTGCCGTGAACCGCCGACAAGCCTTGCGATAGATAGAAAAAATGGCTTAGGAAGTACAGAGCTGCGGCAATGAGCGCGATCGATTTATATTTCGGATCAATGACCGCGCTCTCGGTTCTTGTCGGTAAAGGCCATGCAGATTCACTGACTGCAACACGCGCTTGTGATCTCCGCGGATTCCGCGCATCGAGACTCAGTAAATCATCCGCTGTTTTTACAGGGACAAGAACGGTATTATTCTTTTCGGGCTCTCTGTCAGGGATAAAGCTCTCAGCGTATTCCTTTACCGTGGCTAGGTTACTCTCGCTCCTGGCGTCACTGCCAAACCCGATAATATAATCGTAGTTCAGGGTAACCATTGTGTTGGTAGCCAGCTTCGATACAACAGCGCCGATCGGCACCCAAATTATGTGCAGCGAGGCAACAATCAGAAGAAAGACTACAATCGTACTGTGAACCGAACCAGAACCTCGGAAGAGGCGTATGGCCGGATGAAGCGCTAGCGAAACAAGCGTCCAGCTTAAAATAGCAGAGATAATAGTCTTCACGTCAAATAGCGCAGGACCTTTGGAAATCTCAAGGTATGAGCCGATAGCCGTGCCTATACATAGCGATACGATAGCAAACATGATCGATCGCTTATAAATATCGGATAATTGCTGGCCCTCGCTAGCGACGAGAGCGCGCACGGTCGCATGTGGATGAGCTATAATACTCACAAAAAGCGGTAAAAAGCCACTTAGATACTCCGAAAGGTCGTTGATGACATCCTTCATGCGAGGAATCCCCGTTTGCCGGCATCGGGACGGATCATCAACCATTCAAGACCGCTCCGCAAGGCGGAGAGAGCCTCAGAGAGCCTGTGAGGCAAAGCGCAACGCCGTTCCGGTGCTCTGGCATCGCCGGCGTTTATGTCGCGGCGTAGACGTGGTCCCACGCCGTCACGCCGTACCCGCCGACGGGGAACCAACCGAGCACGAACGCGAACGCGTAGAGAAAGAGCAGGCCCGTCAGGAACGTCGGGGCGCTGATCCCGAGGAAGGCCGTTCCCATGATCCCCGTGTCGACCCACGTGTTGCGCCTCGTCGCGGCGAGGATGCCGATGCCGAGCCCGATCGCGAGCTCGAAGACCAACGCGAGGCCGCCGAGGAGCAACGTCCGCGGCAGGCGCGTGAGGATCACCTGCGTCACGTCGTCACCGTAGGACATCGACTCGCCGAGCTCGCCCTGCAAGACGCCGCAGTAACCGTTCCGATCGGGATCTTCGTTCCAGGACGGGGACGTCCGCCGAATGCACGGAGTCACACCGACGTAGCTCGTGAACTGGTGCGTGATCGCTAGGTCGTACCCGTAGCGAACGCGGCACTCGTCGATCTGCGCCGGGCGCGCCTGCGGGCCGAGCTGGGCGCGGCACGGATCGCCGAGTCGGTGCACGACGACGAAGACGAGCGTCACGACCACGACGACGACGAATACCGCCCAGAGGGCCCGCTTCAGCACGAAGCGCAGCATCACCGGCCTCCAAACGGGAAGAGCGCCGCGAGCGCGGCACGCGGACCTCGCGGAACGAAGCGCTCGGCGAGCCTCCGCTTCGGGAGGTCGAGCCAGAGATCCCGGTAGTCCTGGCTCCACACGGGGTTCGGGTGGTAGTCGCGCACGTACGGCTGCCACGCTTCGAGCCAGAGATCGTTCCACATGAACGCCCACGGTGCGTCGCGGACGATGATCATCTGCGCCTCGCGGTAGAGGCGCCCGCGCTCGTCGTGATCGCGCTCCACGCGCGCCCGGTCGAGCAGCGCGTCGACCTCGGGGTTCGAGTAGAACGTCCGGTTGTTCGAGTTCTCCGGCGCGATCGAGTGCGAGTGGAAGAGCACGTCGAGGAAGTTCGACGGATCGGGGAAGTCCATGTTCCACCCGCCGAGGAACGTGCGCACGCGGTCCGGCTTCCCGGTCTCGTCCAGGTACGTGGTGAAGGCGACCTGGCGGATGCGGATCTTCAGCCCGATCTTCGCCAGGTCGGCCTGCGCCATCTCACCGTATTGGCGCCCGGTGTCGTTCTCGCCGACCCAGAACTCGATCTCGTCGTTCTCGAGCCCGGCCGCGACCCAGCGGTCGCCCACGCGTCGCACCGGGTGCCCGGCCGCGGCCATCTCTCGTCGCGCCTCGTCGAGGTTCGTGTGCTGCAGGCCGGGCAAGTGCTCGTCGTAGCCAAGGAGCGGCGGCGGGATCGGCTGCCCGGTGAGCCGCATCCTCCCCGAGCGCGCGCGGTTCCAGCCAGCCCGATCCACCGCGAGCGCGACCGCGCGCCGCACGTGGACGTCGTCGAACGGCGCCATCCGGGTGTTCATCTCGATGCCCCACAGCGTCACCTTGGGATCCTCGGTCCAGTACGGCCGCCACGCGGGCGCGTGCTTGAAGAAGAGATAGTCCGCGGGGCTGAAGCGGTGCAGCGCGTCGAGGTCCCCGTTCCGGAAGCGCATCACGGCGACGGTGCGGTTGATGTTCTCGAGATACACCATGCGGTCCGGCCAAGGCTCGGGCTGGTTCCAGTAGTCGGGGTTCCGCTCGAACACCGCACGCACCCCGCGCTCCCAGTCCTCGGGGCGCAGCGTGAACGGTCCGGTCCCGCACGGCATCGTTCGAGGCTCGACGTTCGGATCCTCGTAGTGCTCGCGCGGCAGCGGGTACGCGAACGGCATCGCGATCGCGTTGAGGAACGTCTGGTCGGGCTCCTTCAGGTGGAATTCGACCGTGCGGCGATCCCGAACCCGGATCCCGCGAATGTGCTGTGCCTCGCCGGCGCGGTACTCGTCGAGGCCGTCGAGCTGCGAGAAGTAGATCCAACCAGGCGAGGCCGTCTCGGCCGAGAGGAGTCGCTCCATCGTCCACCGAACGTCTTCGGCGACGAGCTCGCGACCGTTGTGGAACCGAACGTTGCGTCGGAGCCTGAACGTGAACGTCCGGCCGTCCTCGCTCTGCTCGGGCATCGCTTCGGCGAGGCTCGCGACCATCTGGCCGTGCTCGTCGTAGTCGAGGAGCCCATCGAAGAGCAGGCGGAGCGCCATCTGGCTGATCTCGTCGTAGGCGATCGCCGGGTCGAGCGAGCGGATGTTCGACTCGTGGTGGAAGACGAACGTCCCTCCGTGACGCGGATGCGCGCTCCCGGCGGCACCGTAACGCGGAGACGTGGGCGGGGACGGCGCGGCGAGCGCGATCCATGCGACGCCGATCGCGACGCCGCCCGCGACGAGCCATGTGCCGAGCGCACGGCCGGCGATGCGGCGCACGGGCTTCTCGTGCGCGTCAGTCCTTCGGGTCGATGGCATCGCGCAGCCCTTCGCCGAGGAGGTTGAACCCGAAGACCGCGGCGACGATCAGGAGCCCGGGGAAGATGACGAGCCGCGGGGCATGGCTGAGGTACTGCTGCCCTTCGAACAGCATGCTCCCCCAGCTCGCCTTCGGGGGTTGAACCCCCAGCCCGAGGAAGCTCATGGCGCTCTCGGTGATGATCATCTGCGCGACGAGCGTCGTCCCGATGACGACCGCGGGCCCGAGGATGTTCGGAAGGACGTGGCGCAGGAGGATGCGCGGCGCGCCCATCCCGAGCGCCCGCGCCGCCTGGACGTACTCGAGCTCGCGCACCTGCATCGTCTTCGCGCGCGTGACCCGGGCGAGCGTCGTCCACGAGAGAAGGCCGAGGAGCAGATAGAGGGACCAGAGCGCGGGGTTGTCGATCACACGGTTGAGCGCGATGGCGATGAGCAGAAAAGGCAGGCTCAGAAGGATGTCGACGCCGCGCATCGCGACAGTGTCGACGACGCCGCCGAAGAAGCCGCTCGAGACACCGACGACGAGCCCCATGAGAACGGCGAGCCCCGTCGCGAAGAAGGCGACCTGCATCGAGACCATGCCGCCGTGGAGCAGCCGCGAGAGCTCGTCGCGTCCGAGCGCGTCGGCTCCGAGTGGAAAGCCGTCGACCTCGCCGGGCGCCATCGGCAGCCCGTCGTCGTGCAAGAGCGTGTCGCGGTCCTGGAACGCGGGATCGTGAAGGTAGGTGTCGGCGACGATCGGCCCGACGAACGCGGTGAGCGTGACGAGCAGGACGAGGAGCGCCCCGACGAGCGCGCCCTTGTTTCGAAGGAAGCGTCGCGCTGCGCGCGGGTCACCGAGGACGGTCGCTCCGATCCGCTCGACGAGTCGTGGTGCGGGAGCGCGCTTCGGCGTCGCCGTCGATCCGCTCATCGGCGGGGAAGATACGATCGGTCGTCGCCTCCGCGATAGACCGAGCGGCTCATTGACCGAAGGGCGTGCTCGCACCGTGGCGGCACACGACGACGCCGTCGCCGGTCACCGCGCCGCACGACCATCCCTCGGGACAATCCTGGTTGCTCGCGCAGGACGGCGCGCACGCGGGCCCGTCTCCGGCCGCCCCGCTGACGCAGACGCCGTGAGCGCAGTCGTCGTTCGACTCGCAGCGATCGCCCGGGCCTGCGTGCCCGCGGCCAGAGTGGCCGCACGCGCCCGCGAGCAGCAGGGCGACCGCGCCGCCGGTGACGGCGATCAGGAGATTTCGCACGCCCGGAGCCTGGGAGATGGGGAGGTCGATCGCAAGCGCCCCAAAGCGATCGCCATTTTCTGGACTTCGGCCGCCGCTTCGGGGAGGGTGAACGCTCCGCGCCTCCCAGCCGTGACCGCTGATCAGAGCCAAGTGCTGGGAATTTCATAACTCTATGTTGTCACAGCGATCGGTGTCCGATTGCTGCACAATTTTGTTGACCCACTTCCATTCAATAGATTACATTCGTTGGTGGCACTGGAAACGACTCTAACGATGCGAGTTAACCCGACCTGGACCGACGCGGAGCTCGATGAGCTCGAACGGAAAAATCCGCGCGGACTGACCGTCCAGCAGATCGTCGACGTCTTCACGGATCGCGGCGAGCGCCTCACGGAGGCGACGTTTCGGAAGTACGTCCAGCTCGGGCTGCTGCCGCGCAGCGTCCGCGTCGGGCGCAAAGGGAAGCACCGCGGCTCGCAGGGCCTCTACCCGGCGACGGCGATGCGGCAGATCGCGCACGTCCGGCGCCTCATGGCGCAGGGCTACACGATCGAGGAGATCCAGCGCGAGTTCCTGTTCGTGCGCGGCGACATCGAGGCGCTCGGTCGGCAGCTCGACCGGGTCCACGCGGCGCTGGCGGAAGCGGTGAGGGAGCGTGCGAGCGACGACGGGTTCGTCGCCGACGCGCTCGAAGAGGCGCGCACCGTCGGTGCGGAGCTCCTCGAGAAGCTCGGAGCCATCGAGCGGCGTCTCTCGACGCGCGCGCGGATGGCGAGGGCAGCGGTGTGAGCGCCGGGCGCGGAGCGCGCGGTGGAGAGGGCAGCGACGAAATACGTAGACCGTGGAGGGCGAGATGACCGATGAGAGCGGGGCGGCGCAAGAGAGCGGGGCGGCGATCGAAGGGTCGTTGGCCTTGGCCATCGAAGAAGAAGAGTCCCCGATCGAGATCGACGATGCCGACGACGTGGACGGTGATCCGTCGCGACGTGGGCGGCGCAAGCGGCGCAGCCGCCAGCGCGCGCGGACGATCTCGATCCGGAGGTTGAGCAAGGCGGAGCTCAACCGCGGAAAGATGCTCTACCCAGAGACCGAGTACTGGCGGCCGACGACGCGTGCGGAGTGCGTCGATCTCGAGCGCCCGTGCCCGTACGTCTCGTGCAAGTACCACCTGTACATCGACGTCCACCCGGTGCGTGGCTCGATCAAGCTGAACTTTCCCGACCTCGAGGTCTGGGAGATGACCGACACCTGCGCGCTCGACGTCGCTGACCGTGGCGGGATCACGCTCGAAGAGGTGGGCGAGATCATGAACCTCACCCGAGAGCGCGTGCGGCAGGTCGAGACGGCGGGCCTCGGCAAGCTGCAAGCGATCGAAGACATCGAGCGGCTGAAGGACTACGTCCAAGACTGAGAACAGGACCGAGGACAGGACCGAGAACAGGACCGAGAACAGGAGCCGTTCGGCCGGGATTCGGGGACGTTCCGCCGCCGCTTATCAGGCCCGCCTCGGCGTGCTACCCCATGCGCAGAGCCAAAGGGGGCTTCCATGGGTCAGCTCACGACGCAGAAGTCGGGCAACGGCAAGCCGAAGAGCGGCGTCATCGTCAGCTACTCGCCTGCGACCGGAGAGCCGGTCGGCGAGGTTCCGATACAGAGCGCCGAAGACGTTCGCGCCGCCGTCGCGCGCGCCCGCGAGGCGCAGAGAGCGTGGGCCCTGCTCCCGATCGAGGAGCGCTGCACGCGGATCCTGGCGTTCCGCGACGCGATCGTCGACCGCGCCGAGGAAGTCATCGACATCATCGTCGCCGAGTGCGGCAAGCCGCGGTTCGAGGCGCTCTCGCACGAGGTGATGCTCGTCGCGGACCTCGCGACCTATTATGCGAAGCGCGCGCCGCGCATCCTCGCGCCCCGCGAGATCGAGCTCCACCTGCTCAAGCACCGGCGGAGCTACGTGCACTACGCGCCGAGGGGTGTCGTCGGGATCATCTCTCCCTGGAACTTCCCGTTCATCATCCCGATGGGCGACACGATCGCGGCGCTCATCGCGGGCAACGCCGTCGTCGTGAAGCCGAGCGAGGTCACGCCGCTCATCGCGACGAAGGCCAAGGAGATCTACGACGCCGCCGGGCTGCCGGACGACCTCTTCCAGGTCGTGACGGGCGATGGCTCGACGGGTGCGGCGCTCATCGACGCACACCCCGACCGCGTCGTCTTCACCGGCGCCGTGTCCACGGGCAGGCGCGTCGCGGCGGCGTGTGGCGAGCGCCTCATCCCGTGCACGATGGAGCTCGGCGGCAAGGCCCCCGCCCTCGTCTGCTCGGACGCCGACGTCGAGCGCGCGGCGCGCGCGATCGTCACGGGCGGCTTCGCCAACAGCGGCCAGGTGTGCATCAGCGTGGAGCGCGTGTACGCGCACGCATCGGTGTACGACCGCGTCGTCGAACGCGTCACCGAGCTCACCAAGTGCCTCCGGCAGGGCGATCCGACGAGCTACGAGACCGACGTCGGAGCGATCATCTTCCCGAAGCAGATGGACATCGCGGAGAAGCTCATCACCGATGCGCTCGACCGCGGCGCGAAGCTGGAGACGGGCGGCAAGCGCGTGAAGGGAGAGGGGCAATTCTTCGAGCCGACCGTCCTCAGCGGCTGCACGCAGGACATGGCGGTGATGCGCGAGGAGATCTTCGGGCCCATCGTGCCGATCATGAAGGTGGGCGACGAGAACGAGGCGGTCGAGCTCGCCAACGACTCACACCTCGGGCTCATGGGCTACGTCTTCACGAAGGACCGCGACAAGGGACGCAGGCTCGCCGAGCGGGTGCGCGCCGGCACCGTCATGGTGAACGATGTCCTCACGGCGTACGCCTCGCCGGAAGCCCCGTTCGGTGGCGTGAAGGACAGCGGCTTCGGAAGGGTTCACGGCGAGGAGGGGCTTCGCGAGATGTGCGAGGTCCGGCACGTGAGCTACGACCGCGTGAGCCTCGGCGCGCGCGACCCGCTCTGGCACCCGTATGGCGAGCGCACGTACAAGGCGACGCTCAAAGGCTTGCGGCTCCTCTTCCGGGGTGGCTCGCCGGTGCAGAAGATCCTCGATCTGTTCTGATCCGCGGGGAGACCCGCGACGCTACGAGGGAGAGCGCGAGCTCATGGCCGATCAAGACGAAGAAGAAAAAGACGCGGACTCCTCCGCGAAGAACGAGTTGCTCGAAGCGGTGGACCACTTCCGGCGGGCCGCGAACATCCTGTTCGACCGCGCCTCGAAGGATCCGGCGGTCCGGACCGCGACCGAGGAAGCAGAGCGCGTGATCAAGAAGCTCGGCGACACCGCCGAGCCGCTCGCCCGTCAGCTCACGAGCGAGCTCGCGAAGCTCACCAAGCGCATCACCGACACCGTCACCGAGACCGCGCACCCGTCGTCCAAGAAATCCGAGCCGCCCCCCGCGGGCTCGGACGACTGACCCGACCCCCGGCTCCCACGGGTGTGCTCGCGACGGGGGGCGAAGCCCCGCGCGAGCGAAGCTCGCCGGGCGCGCAGCGCCGGGCCGCAGGCCCGCGCGAGCACCCGAGGGGGGCGCACGAAGCGTCGTCGCCTGCGGCGACGACGCTGAGGCGAGCGAGCGAGCCGCGCCAGCGGCACGCTCGCGACGGGGGGCGAAGCCCCGCGCGAGCGAAGCTCGCCGGGCGCGCAGCGCCGGGCCGCAGGCCCGCGCGAGCACCCGAGGGGGGCGCACGAAGCGTCGTCGCCTGCGGCGACGACGCTGAGGCGAGCGAGTGTGCCGCGCCAGCGGCACGCTCGCGACGGGGGGCGAAGCCCCGCGCGAGCGAAGCTCGCCGGGCGCGCAGCGCCGGGCCGCAGGCCCGCGCGAGCACCCGAGGGGGGCGCACGAAGCGTCGTCGCCTGCGGCGACGACGCTGAGGCGAGCGAGTGTGCCGCGCCAGCGGCACGCTCGCGACGGGGGGCGAAGCCCCCCGCTACGGACAGGCCACGTGCCAAGCGAGGACTTCGTTGTTGTCCTCGCGGCACTCGGCGACGAAGCCGCCTTCGACGTCGTCGGGACGGTCGAGGGTCGCCCAGAAGTCGACGGGCATCGTGCTCGCCGCGACGGTGAACGTGACGACCTCGTGGTCGCCTTCGGGCTCGAGCGTGCGCGTCGTATAGGCCTCGGCGAGGAGGACGCCGGCCTCGGGTCGTCCGCGGTACAGGCGCACGAGCACGCCTTCGCCGACTCGCTCGAGGCCCCAGTTCTGCACGTTGACGCGGATCGTCGCGGTGGTCGGCCCCGTGCACGACCACTGCGCGCGACCGCCCCAGAGATCCGGCACCGCGAGGACGTCCCCATCCTCGCGGAGGTTCTGGCGGTAGGCGTTCAAGACCGTCCACGACGGCGTCTCGTGCGCGGGGATCGTCCCGTCCTCTTCCACGTTGGTGATGTGGTACGCGTGCTGGTTCCACACGCGGCGTGAGCCGACCCAACGACCGCGGCGGTCGCCCCACACCTCGACGCCTGGATCGGTCCAGTGCTCGCGGAGGAAGAACGCCTCGGCGTTCGCCGAGAAGATGATCTCCGCGTCCCCGTCGTTGTCCACGTCGGCGATCGTCGGGTTCTCCGCGCGGGTGCGCGACGAGTTCTCGTGGCGGAAGAGAACGGTGCCCGTCGTCCCGTCGTAGACGCGGAAGTAGTACTGGTCGTTGTAGACGACCTCGGCGCGGCCGTCGCCGTTGAAGTCGAAGACGCTCGAGCCGGTGCCCGACGAGCTGTCGTCCGCGGTGTCGGGGTCGGTCCACAGCACGCCGTCGCCCGTGCAATCGCCTACGCCGGCCGTGCAGCTCGGATCGTAGACACCATAGGCGGCGCCGTTCGCGACGCCGAACTCGACGTCGCCGTCGCCGTCGAAATCCGCGACCGTCGGTGCTCCGCCGATGCTGAGCCCGACGCGGCCCTCCAGGCTCTTTCGCCAGATGCTCGCGCCGGTGTGCCCGTTCAGGACGCGAACGTAACCTCGGCTCGTGAGGACGACCTCGGGGCCCGGTATCGTCCGGGAACACGTCAGCGACGGCGCAGAGCCCGTCGAACGCGCCGGGGTTCGACCAGTACACGGTTCCGTCGGCGCGGAACGCCGTGAACCCCGCGATCACTTCTTGGCGTCCGTCTCCGTCGAGGTCAGCCACGCAATCGATCGGCCCGAGGAACTGATTGATCCCCGACCCCGTGTCGTCGGCGCCCGTCCACCGGTGCGCTCCGTCGCTTCCTTCGAGCACGTTGTGACCGACGATGACCTCCACCGTCCCGTCGCCTTCGAGATCGGCGAGCGTGGGCCCGCCGCCGATCGTCGGGTCGTACAATCCGCGCTCGCGCGCGGTCGGGTAGGGCGACTCCCAGAAGAGCGTCCCGTCGGAGCGGAACGCGTAGGTGCCGGAGCCCGTTCCGAGGCCGACGACCTCGCTCCGCCCGTCGCCGTCGATGTCGCCGGCCGCGACGTTGCCCGTGCCCTCGAGGACACCGGGATCGTGCCTTCGAGCGCAGGGTACGTGATTGTCGTGTCGGTCCGCGGATCGACGATGCGCAGGTAGCCGCCGACGATGTCCCGGCTCAGCGCCTCGTAGGAGACGAAGATGATGTTCGGGTGGAGCTCGTCGCCCATCGGGTCCAGATCGAGCACGACCGGCGTCGCGCACACGTGGATGGCCGCGCGGTGCACGACCGCGGAGCTCGGCCACTCGTACTCGAGGACCGGGTCGGTGAAGGGCGAGATCACCGGCTCGGTGCGGCAGCGGCCGGGCAGAGGCGGCGGCTCGTCGGGCGGCTCGGCGTCGGGCCCGCCGTCGGCCGGCGCATCGATGGGCGCGTCGAGGCCCGCGTCGGGAACCGAGGCATCGAGCCCGGAGCCGTCGACACCGGGCGCGTCCGGCGCCGCCCCGTCGATCCCGCCGCCGTCCTCCTTGGTGTGAAAGAGGTAGCAGCCCGACGTGAGGGTGGTGACGGCGACCGTCAGGAAGAGGGAATGGCGCAAGGGTGGGGCTCCAGGTCCCCCAGCGCTCCTATCACAAACTCCATGCCACGGCCGCCCGACCCCAAGTCCCCGTTTTCACGGACCTCGGCGGTCGCGCGGCTGGGCCGCTCCGCCCACCGTCACGAACCTGACGGAGATCCCCGCCGCTGAACCGGGCTCGTCAGCCGCCCGACGCCCTCGATCTCGACGGTGACGGTGTCGCCTGGCGAGAGCGGGCCGACGCCGGAGGGTGTGCCGGTGAGCAGGAGGTCGCCCGGCTCGAGCGTCATGATCCGCGACACGAACGCGAGCAGGGCGTAGGGCCCGAAGATCATGTCGCGCGTGCGCGCGTCCTGCCGGAGCTGGCCCGAGACCTCGACCCTGATCGCGAGGTCGGTCGGATCGGCCTCCGTCTCGATCCACGGACCGACCGGGCAGAACGTGTCGAAGCCCTTCGCGCGCGTGAACTGCACGTCGCGCCGTTGGAGGTCGCGCGCGGTCACGTCGTTCGCGCACGTCAGGCCGAACACCGCGTGTCGCGCGCTCGCTTCGCTCGCGTCGCGCAGGCGTGATCCGATCACGACCGCGAGCTCGCCTTCGTGCTCCACGCGCTCGCTGTCTTTCGGGAGCTCGATCGCTTCTCCGTCGGCGCGGAGCGCGCTGCTCGGTTTCAAGAAGAGCAGCGGCTCCTTCGGAACGTCGTTTCCGAGCTCCTCGGCGTGCGCACGGTAGTTGCGACCGACGCAGACGATCTTCGACGGATGAACGGGAGGCAGCAGCCTCGTGCGCCGGATCGGCACCAGGCGATCCGTCTCTACGCCGCCGGCCCACGGCGCCCCGGTGTAGAGGCGCGCCGTCTCCTCGTCGAGCACCCGCGCGTGGTAGTCGAGGTCGCCGTGACGGAGGCGAACGAATCGCACCGCCCGAGCATACCCGAGAGACGACCGCGACAGCCGCGCAATCCGTTGTCAGCGTTGGACGATCACGATGCGGTGATCGTCCCTGTGCTCGATCACGCCTCCTTCACCGGCCGTGCCCCAGCTGGTGCTCCACTGAATCGTGCGTCTCTGGCCCCAATCCCACGCGAGAGCGATCGGGACGGGCTCGTCCTCGAGGACGAAGCTCGTTCCGTGCACCGGCGTTCCGTCCGCGAGCGGATGCAAGACCGCGACGAGCGAGCTCGTCTCGTCCGTGCCCGCGAGCACCCACGCCTCCTCGCCGGGCTCGGGAGACCATACGAGCAGGCCCGAGGTGAGCTGCCAGCTCACGTTGGCGCGATCGACGCCGCCGCGCGCGAGCGCGCGATCGATCTCTTCGGGCGAGAAGGTGCGGAAGTGCTCCGCGAAACGCGAGAGCTCGGGCACACCCGCGAGCATCGTCCGGAGCTCGGTCACGTCGAGCTCGCGCTCCGCGAAGGCGCGGCGCGAGGGCTCGTCCGGGTAGGCGGCGTCGCTGATGTCGCCCTGGCAGCATCGGAACGTCGTTGCGTTCTCGGCGACGGAAGGATCGAGCGCGTGCCGGGCGCCGCATCGGTGATCGGTGATCGGATCGGCGGGACGCCCGCCCCGCGCGACCGCGGAGTATCGCTCGCTTCCGAGGCCGCGCGACACGTCACTCGCCGTCCACTCGAAGGCCGTGATGCCGAGCGAGAGAACGTCGAGCGGCGATGCGCACGAGATCGGATCGAGGCTGCACGCTTCCACGTCGTACGCGCCGTCCGTCGGGTAGTCCGCGACATCGTCGCCCTTGCACGCGCGCTCCCACTCGAGCTCGGTGCAAAGCCGCTTGCCCTCCGTCGCGCAGAGCGCGCTGGCTTCGTCGCGCGTGACGCGCGTGCGCGGCGCCTCGGCCGGATCGTTCGGGTACGGCAGTCGGTCGATGCGGAACGCGGGCAGAGCTACTGCCGCGAGGTCGGCCTCCGTGCGCGGCACCCGCCCTTCGGTGTCGGGACGGCTCCCGACGCGGACGACGCCGGCCGGCACCTCGATGACCAGGTCGCGCGCGAGCGGCGACCGCGGCGGGGGCGCGCGCGCGGCCACCTCGGGCTCGCGCGCGGGCGGCGTCGTGGATGCGGCGGCGTGTGCGTCGGGAACGCGCGCGTCGGCGCCGCCCCGTACACGGCCACCCGTCCCGCAACCCGCGAGCGCGAGCAGACTACCCAGCCAGACTGCGAAGACACCCCGCACCCCCCGACCCTATCGACACCGGATCCGGCGTCAAAAAAAGGACGGCCAAAAAAAAACCGCCGGGGCGAGCCCCGGCGGGTCGTAGCGCGCCATAAGCCGAGTTCTGTGTCCGCCCCTGGTCACCCCGAGGCGGCTGACGCTCATTCGTCTAGGGTCCGCGTCACCGCGGACCTCGAGCGACGCAACCCGGAAGCTCGGGCGGGCCACCCTCGATCGCTTCCCTATTCCGTCTTGCTCCGGATGGGGTTTGCCGTGCGACCCGCGTTGCCGCGAGCCCGGTGAGCTCTTACCTCACCCTTTCACCCTTACCGCGCAGCCTCTCGGCGGCGAGGCGGTCTGCTCTCTGTGGCACTCTCCTCGGGGTCGCCCCCACCAGGTGTTGCCTGGCATCCTGCCCATGGGAGCTCGGACTTTCCTCCCGCGCGGGCCGAAGCCCGTGCCGGCGAGCGTCTGGCGCGCTCCGACCGCGACGACATAGGTCGGCCCAGCACGGCCCGCAACCCGGCGGTCTCTTTGGCCGATTGACAGTCGGGCCCGTGGCCGCCGACTCTATGCCCCGCGAACCACGAGGGAGGCGATGGCGCTCTTCGAAGATCACGAAGAGGGAAGCAACGCGCGGGCGGTCGATCTCGTCGAGCAGACCATCAAGTCGCTCGGTATCGACCCGAGCTCCGCCCGGCTGTCGTCCGGCGACGACGCCGCGCGATGGGCGCTGCGCCGCGGCTCCGCCTCGATCCTCATCGCCATCCAGCCGAGCCCGAAGGAGGGCGAGGCGGCGAGCTTGCGGGTCGTCGCGCCCGTCGTGCACGTCGGGTCGGCCCATCGCCACGCGCTCTACGCATGGCTCCTCGAGGCGAACGCGAAGGAGCTCCGCGGCGCGGCGTTCGGCGTGAGCGGCGACGAGGTCGTGCTCGTCGGGGAGCGGAGCGTGATCGACCTCGACGCGTCCGAGGTCGACTCGATGGTTCGAACGGTCGGAGCCGCCGCCGACCACTACGACGACTTCCTCTCGACGAAGTTCGGTGCTTCGCGCGCGTCCGACGCGTCTTGAGCGGGGCTCGGGTGCTCCGGCCGCTCGTCCCCGCGATCCTGATCGCGGTCTCGGGCGCGGCATCTGCTGACGCGCGCGCGGACGACTTCCACATCGACTCCGACACGTCGTTCCAGGCGTACGAGGTTCGCTCGCCCGGGACCGCCGCGATGCTGGCACGGCGGCGATTGGTGCAGACGCTCGGGCTCTCGTGGACGCGCGCCTTCGGTGACGCGAACGAGCAGGGGGAGCCGCGGCCGCGCATCACCGCGGGCGTGAGGCTCCGGCTCGACCAGGACTTCGGCTCGACGTGCCTCGTCACGCGCGAGCTCTGCGTTCGCGCGACAGAGCCGGGCTATCCCGGGAGCTACCACCCGCTCGCTTCCGACACCGACGTCGACGCGCCGGAGGTCTGGGTCGAGATGGGCGACCTGCCGCTCGACGCCCGGGTGCGAGTGGGGAGGCACCTCCACTTCGGCCCCGAAGGCATCGTTCGAATCGACGGCGGCACGGCTCGCGTCGAGCCGCTCGACTGGCTCGCGTTCGAGGCGTTCGGCGGCGCGCTCGTCCGGACGACGAGCCTCGCGGGCACCGGAGCGTTCGAGCCGCAGGGGATCCTGCGCCTCGACCTGCCGGACGACCTCGAGGCCGGGCGCGCCGACTTCGTGAGCGAGCCCGTGACGACGTGGGCGGTCGGCGGCTCCGTGTCGCTCGGCGAGGAGCGGTACGCCCGGCTGCGCGTGGGGTATCGCGAGACCTTCGAGCCGGGCGCGCTCGTCGCGCGCTACGGCGCGGTCTCGCTCGCGTCACAGCCCATCGATGCCGTCCGCGCGGACGTGTCGGGAGCGCTCGACTTCGTGGATGGGACGCTGTTCGACGCCGTCGCCGACGTCGCGGTCGATCCCGCGCCCTGGCTCGTCCTTCGAGTGCGCGCCGAGCACCACGTCCCGCGCTTCGACCGCGGGAGCATCTGGGCGTACTTCGACCTCGTCCCCATCACCGAGGGGCTCGTGTCTGCGACGGTCGCGCTGCATCGGCGCGTTCGGGTCGGCGTCGGCGCGCGAGGCCGGATCGCTTCGCTCGGCGAGGCGGACGAGGAGACCGACGAAGCGTTCGAAGGCCACGCGGCCGTCGACGTCGGCGGCTTCGACGTTCGGCTCTACGGCGATGCGTGGAGCGGCTCGCTCGGCCCCGTCGCGTTCCGTCCTGCTCGACGTCGAGCGTTCGATCACGTGGTGGGCGCACCTCGATCTGCGGGCGTCCGTCTGGTACTTCGACGATCCGCTGCGACAGGCGCTCCACGGCACGAGCGTCGCCGAGGCGCTCGGCGCTCGGTTCGTCCTCTCCGAGCCGGCGTCCCTCCGGTTCGACCTCGAGCACTCGTACAACGACGTCGTCGGTCACCGGTTTCGATTCATCGCGCAGCTCTCCATCGAGGTGTGGAGGTGAGCGGGCTGCGTCGAGGCGCGGGGCTGCCGGCCTCTGGCCTGCTCGCGGCCGTGGCCGTCGCGGGTGTGCTCGGCGGGATGGCCCAGGGTCAGGCGCGGCTCCCCGAGACGCGCCCGTCACCAATCGTGTTTCCGCCGCGCGCGCCGGGCGCCCGCGCCGCGCACGCGATTCCGGCGCACGCCCGCCTGCGCTGCGAGCGCTGTCACGAAGGCGCGTCGCGGAGCGACCGCGCAGCCGACGTTCTCACCCCGCGCGAGTCCTCGTGCCTCCCGTGTCACGCGGGCGCGATCGCGCGAAGCGGTGACGCGAGCGGCGACGACGCCGAGCGCTGCCGGCTCTGCCATGTCGATGCCGCGGCCGGCGTTCGGGCCGCGCCGGCGACCCGGGAGGCGCCGCGCGTGCACTTCTCGCACGCCGTCCATGCGCGCGCCGGCGCGCGGTGCCTCTCCTGCCACAGCGACATCGACACGACCGCCGATGCGCCGCCGCACATGCCGACGATGCGCTCGTGCTTCGATTGCCACGGCGGCCCCTCGCCGAGCGCGCCGAGCACCTGCACGACCTGCCACGTCGCGCTGCCCGACGGACGCATGCGCAGCCGCTTCGAGGAGGGCTGGCTCGACCCGCCGAGCTGGCTCCACGACATGCGCCACGACGCCGACTTCATCGTGCGTCACAGGTGGATTGGGGCGGACCGCGCCGAGCTCTGCGCGACGTGCCACACCGAGAGCGACTGCTCCGACTGTCACGACGGGCGCGTCCGTCCCGCGCGGCGCGTGCATCCCAACGACTACCTGACCATCCATCCACAGATGGCGCGACGCGACGAGCCGCGTTGCACGTCCTGCCACTCGACCCAGACGTTTTGCGCGGAGTGCCACGCGCGCCTCGGGATCTCGACGACGAGCGCGCCCGACGTGCGCGCGTCCCGCCGCTATCATCCGCCGCCCGAGGTGTGGACGCGCGGACCGGCGCTGCACGGGCGCGAGGCGCGCCGCTCCATGACGACGTGCACGAGCTGTCACTCGGAGCGCGACTGCGTGACGTGCCACGGCGTGCTCGGCATCGGCGCCGGCCTCTCGCCGCACCCGCCGGGGTTCGAGCGCTCCTGTCGCCCGCTGCTCGAGTCGAACAATCGCGCGTGCCGCACTTGCCACGGCGACGTCGCCGCCCTCGCGCGCCTCTGCCGCTGAGACGCTGGCGCCGAACGAGCTCAGCGAGAGCTCTCGGGCGTCCGGACCGGCCCCGTCTCGACGTCGTCGTCCCCGCCGGCGGCTCGATGCTCGGCGTCCGTGTGCGGGGTGATCTCCGTCGGCGTGCGCGCGATCTCGGTGGGCACTCCCTCAATCTCGTCGTCGTCGGCAGGCGAGTGGATCCCCGGGCTCGTGTCCGCGGGCGTGAACGCGCCGCCGTGCCTCTCCGCCTCGGCGACGTAGAGCACCTCGGCGGCTTCGGCGCTCGCGACCGGCTCGATGGACGGTGACGACACGTCGTCGACGACATCGTCCGGATCGAGGAGCGCGAGCTCTCCGGTGGGAGCGGATATCGTCCCCGTGAGCTCGCGGTCGAAGCCTTCGACCCACGCGTCGTAGAGCTGAGAGCCGGGGACGAGCATCTCGTACACCTCGGCGATGCGTCGCCGGCGCGCACCGTCGCTCAGCTGCCAGCGGACCCAATCGTAGCCCGACTCGACGAGCCGCTCGCGGAGCGTGTCCTCCGCGATCATCGTGAGGATCGACTCGGCGAGCATGTCTTGGTCGCCCGGCGGATAGAGGAGCCCTTCTCTGTCGTCGCGGACAATCTCCGCGATGCCCGGGACGCCGGCCGCGACGACCGGTCGCCGGCACGCGAGGTACTCGAGCAGCGGCTGCGGGACGTCGCCGAAGTCCTGAAAGCGCGGCGCCGCGCTCGCCGGCGCGAGACAGACGTCGCTCGCACCGATGAGCATCGGGAGCATCACCGGGCGGGGCTCACCGCGCACGGTCACGATCGGGTCGAGCTCGAACGAGCTCACGACGCGGCGCAGGCGCTCCCGGCGGTCGGGGTCGGCGTCGCCCGCCACGAGCAGCTGCACGCGCCTTCGGCGTGACGCGATCTTCACCGCAGCGAGCACCGTGGAGAGGTCGCGGTCCGCCGCGAAGGATCCGAGATAGAGGAGCCGCGCGACGTCGCCTTCGCCCGCCGGCCAGAAGTCGTAGGTGTTGACGTCGACCCCGGGGTGCACGACGGCGACCTTGCCCGCGTGGCCACGCTCGCCGAGGTGACGCGCGGCGGCCTCGGTCGGCACGAGGATCAGGTCCGCGAGCTCGGCGCATCGCTCGTGCGCGACGCCCCACTGCGCTTCGGTCTCGGCGCCTTCCGCCTCGTCCGGGTAGGTCGCGACCTCGTAGACGAAGCGAAACCCTTCGCTCTGCTTGCGCTCCGCGAGCAGGAGCCCCTCGAGCGGCCCGCGGACGTGCACGACGTCGTAGGGCTGCGACTCGAGCTGACGGATGCATGCCCTGCCGAACGCCTGCCGCTGCTCCGAAGGGGTCCCGATCCCTACCGGCACTCGGAAGAGCCGCGTGTCCCCGTGCCTCTCCATGTGCCCGAGCTGCTCGGTCTTGATCGTGAGCAAATCCATCTCGGCGCGGACCGCCGCCGCCATCCCCAGCAACGCGGCCGCGTGGGGGCTCGACCCGGGCACCGGGGCGAACGCCGTGACCAGCACGCGCAGAGCGGGCGCATCCATCGGGATCACGGTACCAGGTGCGCGCGCGCGCCGGGGCTTCGGGTCGACGCGGGGAAACCCCTTGCGCTCTCGGACCCGCGGGGTCTAAAACCCGAACCGCGATACCGTTTCGCGAGGAGGACCCTGTGAGGGAGCTTGCCCGCTATCTTCTGGAGCACGCGATCATCGACTTCCAGGGTGACATCACCATCGAGCAGGTGCGCCAGCACCTGCGCGAGGACGACAGCCGCGAAGCACGCATGCTGATGTCGCGCTTGATCGAGGACAAGGGAGTCGACGACCTTCTCATCGTCGTAGCCGACTGCCTGAAGGAGTACATCCGGTCGGGCATCAACGAGGACATCATCCGGGAGCAGCTGAGCACGTACTCGGAGAGCTGAGGCATGCGCCCGCCGAGCGGGCTTGTCGCGAGCAGCTTCGCTTCGCTCGTCGCCGCGCTCTTCGCGTGCGACGTCGCGCCGCCCTCTCCCGCGTCCGACGGGCCGGTCGTCCTCGCCTCATCCCCCGAAGCGGGCGAGACCGACGTGCCCCGCCTCGGCCCGTTCCGGGTTCTCTTCGACCGCCCGCTCTTCGTTCGCACCGTTCATCGCGGGACGGTCCGCGTCCGATCGGGCGTGATCGACCATCTGCTCTCGATCCGGTTCGATCCCGTCGATCGCGAGGTGGTCGCGGTTCCGCTCGACTGGACGCCGCTCGAGCCGCACGTCCGCTATCGCCTGCGCGTGTCGGACGTTCGCGACCTCGACGATCGCGTCCTCGCGAGCCCGTTCGAGGCGGCGTTCACGACCGGTGACGCCATCGGCGAGCCGTACGTGCCCGAGAGCGCGACGTTCGCCGAAGTGGCGCCGATCCTCGCGGCGCGGTGCGCGGACGCGGGCTGCCACGGGACGGTCGAGCCCGCGCTCGGGCTCGACCTCTCGAGCGCAGACGGCGTCGCACGCACGGCCATCGGGGTCGCGAGCCGCCAGCTGCCGCGCGGCACGGCGGGAAGCGAGGGCGCGGGAGGTGCGCTCTCGTTCTCGGGGCTCGACCTGGTCCGCGTCGTCGGGGGAGTTGGCGAGCCGGCGGAGAGCTACCTCCTCTACAAGGTCCTCGGGGACCCGCACGTCCTCGGCGAGGGCATGCCGCCGGCCTCGGCGGGGGCCCCGCTCGACGACGCGGAAATCCACGCGATCTCCGCGTGGATCGAGGCCGGCGCACCCCTTCGTTGAGACGTTCGGCGAGCGTGGACGACCCGTTCGTTGCGGGCTAGAGTCCGCGGGCCATGCGCTGCGCACCGCCTCTCGTCCTCGCGGCAGTGCT
Source organism: uncultured delta proteobacterium (assembly GCA_963740495.1). Taxonomy (GTDB): domain Bacteria; phylum Myxococcota_A; class Polyangia; order Polyangiales; family CAVUEK01; genus CAVUEK01. The sequence continues at coordinate 258,023 of CAVUEK010000018.1, read as the reverse complement.
CCCCGCGCTCGCATCGCTCGGCGCGAGCTGTAACGGAGACGACGGGGACGACCAAGTCACCGAAGTCACGCCGAACGGCGCCGGAGACGAGCACCCGATCGAGAGCATCGATGGTGTCGACACCAGCGATCTCACCCGCTCCGAACGGCGAACGTGGCAGTCGATCGTCAACGATCAGCTGTCGCCCTGCGGCCAGCCCGTCAGCGTCGCGCGATGCGCGACCCAGGGAAGCGACTGTCGAAGATGCGTCCCGGCCGCCCGCTACCTCGTTCGCCTCGTCACGGAGGGCCTCGACCGCGCCGAGATCGAGAAGAATTTTCACTCGCGCTACGGACGCGACACCGCGGTCGACATTCCGCTCGGCGATGCACCGCTTCGCGGCGCGGCGATGGCGCCCGTCACCATCGTCGAATTCAGCGACTTCGAGTGCCCGTACTGCGGCGCCGCAGCTCCCGAGATCAAGCGGGTCCTGCGCGAGCTCGAAGGTCAGGTGCGCGTCGTCTTTCATCACTACCCGCTCGACGGGCACGTGAACGCGATGCCCGCCGCTCGCGCCGCCGTCGCGGCTGGAAACCAGGGGAAGTTCTGGGAGATGCACGACCTGCTCTTCGAGCACCAGGAGGAGCTCGAGACGGAGGACCTCGACCACTACGCCGAGCAGCTCGGGCTCGACATGGAGAGGTTCCACACCGACATCCAGTCCGAGGAGACCCAGCGGCGCATCGATGCCGACAAAGCGCTCGGAAGGGAGTTGGAAGTCAGGAGCACTCCCACTATCTTCGTGAACGGGCGACGCTTCGAGGAGTCGCCGCGATCGCTCCTTCCGTACCTACGCGAGGAGCTCGCCAGCCAGTGAATCCCCCGAACGAGGTACCGTCGAAGCTGCCGATGCGAACCCGAGCCCTCCTCCCCCCACTCGCTCTCATCCTGGCGTTTTCGTTCGTCTTGGCGACCGCCGCGTCGGCGGTGAGCACCGGAAGCCGGGCGCCGGAGATCGGCCTGTCCGACTTCAACGGTCAGCCCGTCCGGCTCCGCTCGCTCCGCGGCAAGGTCGTCATCGTCGACTTTTGGGCGAGCTGGTGCGCGCCGTGCCGCGAGGAGCTCCCCGTCCTGAACCGTCTCCAAGGGCGCTACCGCGAGCAGGGGCTCATCGTGATCGGCGTGAACGTCGACAACGAGCTTCGCAACGCGCGCACGTTTCTGCGGCGAACCCACGTCGACTTCCGCGTCGTCCACGATCCGGAAAAAGAGGTCGCCGACCGGTACAACCCGCCTCGCATGCCGTCGTCCTACGTGGTCGATCGCCGCGGCGTGATCCGCCACGTCCACGAAGGCTTCCGATCCGGCGACGCCGCGGTGCTCGAGCGCGAAGTACGCGATCTGCTTCGTGCTCGATGATCTCGCCCCGCCCGCCCGACCCCGTCAGCTGCGGGAGGCGCGGGGGCGGTCGGGGGCGATGCGGGCTTGGTACAGGAACTGGCCGAGCTGCTCCGCGACGTAGGCGACGACATCGCCGTCGCCCGTGGTGAACGCGGGGCGGTTTTGCCGGTTGATCAGCTGCAGCATGCCGAGCAATCGGCCCTGGTGGCTCACCGGCATGATCAGGAAGCTCTTCATCTCCATGCCGACGCGCCCGTCGACGCCGGGATCGAACTGAGGCTCGGCGGTCGCGTCCTCGACGACGATCGCTTGGACGACGCTCGCGGCCTTGCCGATGAGCCCGCTGCCGCTCGGCACCGCTTCGCCGCGTCGCGCTTCGGCGCCCGGGCCGGTGAGCGTCACGAAGCGTAGCTCGTCCGTGTTGATGTCGTAGAGGCAAGCGCTCGCCGCCTCGGTCGGCACGAGCTCGCCGAGGAGCTTGACGGCGAACTCGAGCCCTTCGACCGGCGTCCCGAGAAAGAACAGATCCTGCGACGCCTCGAAGGCATGCACGAGCCGCGCATCCTGCTCGTCGGTTCGCGTTCGCTGCCGACCCTGAAGCGCTGCCGTGACGAACTGCGCGCTCGGTGTGCGTTGCCGTTGGCGCGCCGCAGGTGGCGGGCTCATCACCACGCCCGATGGCGGCGCCTGCTCCTTCGCGCGGGTGCTCTCCGCCGGCGGCATGCTCACCGCCGGAGGTGTCAGCGACGCAGAGGCGCCTGCGGCGAGCGGGCGCGCCACCACCGGGTCGCCGCGCCAGTCCTTCCACTGGAGCGTGACCACCGGCGCGCGGAGCGGGCGGCCCTCCCATCGGTGATCGAACACGGCGAGGTTGAAGAACTTGCCGGGCGGGCGCTCGTCGAGCTCGGCGCGGAGGCGCCCGAACTGCTCGCGCAGGAGATCCTCGGCCAGCTCGGCCGAGACCCCGGCCGCGACGACGAACGTTCTCTCGCGATAGCAGAGCGGGCTGTCCGGCCGCGGATCCTCGGCACGCTCGGCGAGCAGAACGAGCTCGGGAACGGCCGCCGGTGGCGGCGGCGGCGCCGCCGCCGGGGTGGAGGGGGCGGGAGCCACCGCCGGAGGAGCGACCGGTTGCGGCGGGCGCGGCGGCTCGGGCGGGGAGATCGCGATCGGCGTAGATGCGCTCGGGGGCACGGCCGGCAGCGATCCGTGCTGCGACATGTCGTACGCGATGGTCTGCCGCGACGGCTTCTTCTTCTTCGGCGGCTGGGCGACCTGCGCCCTCGGATCGGGCCGCGGCGCCTCGTCCGCCGGGATCTGCGGTGCGGGCGGCGGCGGCCGGGACGGAGGCGTGGACGGCGTCAGCATGTACGAGCGGCGCGCGACCGGGTCGTGGATCGTCACGCGCCCGTCGGGCGCGACCGCGCAGCTCGCGCCGGTCGGCACTCCGCCCGACTCGCCGATCTCCTTGCGACCGGCCGCGATGGCCGACATCCAGTTCGCCGCCTCGACGCTCACCTCGGACAACGGCGTCGACGCCCCGAGCTCGGTGACGACGAGCCTCCAAGTCTTGCTTGCCAAGATCGCCTCGAATCCGGTGCCCTCGGTCGAACGGGCACCCGAACGTATCAATCCGAAAGCGCTCGGGTCAAGCCGCGCGCGAGCCGCGACGAGGAGTCCGCGGCCGCGGTGCGCGTGGAAAGGCGCGCGTGGACGCCGCACATGAAATACGCTCGGGCTGCACCGGGTCATGTGGATCCTCGTCGTCGGCAATCGTGAGCTCACCGAGCGAAGGGAGGGAGGCCTCGCGGTGCTCCGGGACCTCGGCTGTCGGGTCCGCACAGCCGACCTCTGGGACTCTCTCGACGATCCCGACCTCGTCGCGGACCCGCCGACGACCGTCCTCGTGGAGGCGCTCGACGAGGTGGACGCAGGGCGCGCGGCGCTCGTGCGCTTGCGCGCCGCCCACGCGCTCGCCGAGGTTCCGGTGCTCGTGGCGGTGACCGTGGGGGCGATGTCGCGCGTCGACTCGCGGGACGGCTTCGACGACTTCATTCTCGTGCCGTACGTGCCCGCGGAGCTCTACCTTCGGATCCGGCGCGCGGAGTGGAAGAAGAGCGACTTCGCCGCCGGCGAGCGGATCAAGATGGGCGATCTCGTCATCAATCTCGCCGCGCACGAGGTCGTCGTCGACGGGCGGCCCATCGAGCTCACACACCAGGAGTTCGTGCTGCTCCGGTTCCTCGCGCAGAACCGTGGACGAGTGTACACGCGCGACCAGCTCCTCGAGCGGGTGTGGGGCGTCGACTATTACGGCGGCAGCCGCACGGTCGACATCCACATACGTCGACTGCGGATGAAGCTCGGCTCGGCGGCCAAGCCAATCGAGACCGTGCGCGGCGTCGGCTACAAGATGAAGGCGCCGTGAGGCCTCTTGCGATAGCCGTCGGCGACCCGGCCGGCGTCGGACCGCTCGTCTGCCTCGACGCCATCCGGAGCCGCGCCGGCGACACGCCTCTCGCGCTCTTCGGCGACGCCGAGTGGTTGGCGGAGCGAGCCGCGCGTCGTGGTGGCGAGGCGTCGAGGTTCGTGCGCGCGACCCCCGAAGGCCTCGGCAATCTCGCGGCGGGCGAGGTCGCGCTGGTTCACGTCGGTCGTTGGGAGGACGCCTGCGTCGCCGCGCGAGCGCCGACGCAGGCGGGCGGCAGCGCGCAGCTCGCAGCGCTCGAGGCTGCGGCGTCTGCCGCACGCGACGGGCGCGCGCGAGCGCTCGTGACGGGGCCGGTGAGCAAGCAGGCCATCGCGCTCTCGGGCGTCGCGTTTCGGGGGCAGACGGAGTGGTTGGCGGAGGCGTGCGGGCTCGCGGCGGACGCGGTCACGATGCTGTTTCTCGGGACGCGGCTTCGCGTGGGGCTCGTCACCACCCACCTCGCGGTTCGCGACGTGCCGGAGGCGATCACTCGCGAGCGCGTCGAGCGAACCGCAGCTCACCTCGGCGAGGCGGTGCTCGCCCTCGGGGCCGCGCGCGCGCGACCCGTGGTCGGCGTCGCGAGCCTCAACCCGCACGCCGGTGAGGGGGGGCTCTTCGGCGACGAGGACGCGCGCGTCGTCGCGCCGGCGATCGCGGCGGCCCGCTCGGCTCCGCCGTACGCGACCTTTGGGCTCGACCTTCGCGGGCCCATACCCGCGGAGACGGCGTTCCGCCTCGCCGCCGACGGCTCGCTCGATGCGGTCGTCGCCATGATGCACGACCAGGCCACGATCGCCTCGAAGCTGCTCGACTGGGGCGACGCGGTGAACGTGACGTGGGGCCTGCCCTTCGTTCGCACGAGCGTCGATCACGGCGTCGCGTACGACGCCGCCGCGAGCGATCGCGCCGACCCGCGCGGAATGCTCGCGGCCATCGCGATGGCCGAGCGGCTGTCGGCGCCGTGACGCCTCGCTTCACGGCGCCCGCGACGCCGATGTGAGCCGCGCGCCAGGGCACGCGGCGCCGTCACTTCACCCCGACGACCTTGCGAACGCGAACCAGCCGGTCGATCCCTTCGGGCTCCGCGTCGGCGACGGCGAGCACCGTCAAGAACGCCGTGCCGTGGCTCGCGCGCGCCCATGCCATCGCGGAGAGGAACCGGTCCCACGTCTCCTGGCTCGCTCCGCGATGAAGGTCGTCGATGTAGACGAGCACCGGGTCCGTCGCGAGCGCGCGCGCCAGCGCTGCGAGGCGAGCTTGCCCGCGGCTGAGCTGGTACGGGAAGCGACCGCCGAGCGCGTCGATCCCGGTCACCTCGAGGCTCGAGCGCACGCGCTCGGTCACGACACGCTCGGATTCTGCGCCGTGGTAGCGGAGGGCGAGGGCGATGTTGTCGAACACGGTCGCGTTCTCGAGGAGACCGCCACCCTCGAAGACGAAGCCGAGCGTCGGGCCACCGAGGACGTCCGCGAGGGCGCGCGCGATCGGTCGCCCCGAGAGGAGCACCTCGCCCTCGTCGGCAGGCTTGAGGCCCGCGGCGACCCGCAGGAGCGTCGTCCGGCCGTGTTGGACGACCATCGCGACGCTCTCGCCGCGCTCGATCTCGAGCGTGATCCCCTCGAGGCGCAGATCGTCCGCCACTCGAACGAGGACATCCCGCATCGCGAGCAGGGGAGGCTCGGTGGTCATGCCAGGAGAGAGACGATCGTGTTGATGACGGCGCAGAGCAGCGTCGAGCGCACGAGAGAGCGGCTCGTCGCGATCGGGATCTCTCGGCGCGACGCCTGCACGGTCAGCCCGTGCTGGACCGAGGTGACGGCGACGACGGTGCCGAAGAGAGCCACTTTCACCGCCGAGAGGAGGACGTCCGAGAAGTCGACGGCCTCGAGCAAGACCGCGACGGGGAAGGGCGCCGGGCTCGCCGAGATCGCGAACCAGACGTAGTAGCCCCCGGCGAGCGCGGCGACGTACGAGTAGATCATGAGGAGGACGAACGAGAGCACCATGCCGAGGAGCCGCGGCAAGAGGATGAAGTGCTCGAACGGGATCCGCATGATCTGGAGCGCGGCGAGCTCGTCGCCGAGCCTCATCGTGGCCACCTCGATCGTGATCGCGGTGCCGGAGCGCCCGATCACGAGGAACGCCGTCAGGAGCGGCAGCACTTCGCGCACGAGGACCACGGCGCTGACGCTCGCCACGTAGTCCGACGGCAGGTAGAGCACGGCTTGAGACACCACGAGCGTGCCGACCGCCACCGACGCGATGGTCACCGGGACGACGGCGTGGCTGCCGGTGAACAGCACCTGCATGAGCAGCACCTGCCGCACGACGCGAGCGCCGTGGCCGCGGAGCGCCAACGTCAGCGTGATGGTGCGCGCGAGGAGTGAAGCGCCGTCGCGCAAGTAGCGCGCGACCGCGAGGCTCCGGCCGCCGAGGCCGGCGACGAGGGCGACGACGGCATGGGCGGGCTCTGCCGCGCCTTCGTGCTCGGTCGACGCCACGGGCCTCCTCTCACGGGCTCACAGACTGCGGAGCTCGCGCTTCAACACCTTGCCGGTCGGATTCTTCGGCAGATCGTCCAGGATGACGATCTCGCGCGGCACCTTCGGGCCGCTCAGGTGTGCCTTCGCGAAGCCCGCGATCTCCTCTGACGACGCCGCGACGCCGTCGCGGAGCGAGACGAACGCTTTCACGCGCTCGCCCCACTCGTCGTCCGCGATCCCGACGACCGCTGCTTCGGCGACCGCCGGGTGGCGCGCGAGCGCTTCCTCCACCTCGGCCGGGTAGACGTTCACTCCGCCGCTGATGATCATGTTGCGCTTGTGTTCGTCGATGTGGTAGAGGCCCCGCTCGTCGACGTGTGCGAGGTCGCCGACGCTGAAGAAGCCGTCCCGCATGCTCCGCTCCGTAGCCTCGGCGTCCTCGTGGTAACCCGCGACGAGCATCGCGTTTCGAACGAAGAGCTCGCCGGCCTCTCCCGCGCGAACCTCTCGGCCGTCGTCGTCGAGAAGGCGGATCTCGTTGCCGGGGACGACGTGCCCGATCGTACCGGGGCTGTCGAGGAGCTCGGCGGGCGTGGCGAGGGTGTTGAGGCCCGTCTCGGTCGAGCCGTAGAAGTTGTAGAGCACGAGGCCAAAACGCTCCATGAAGCGGCGCGCGAGGGTGCCGGACAACGGCGCGCCGCCGCTGAAGATCGCTCGCAGGCTGCTCGTGTCGTAGCGCTCGGTCACGGCGTCGGGGAGCTCGAGCACGCGATGGAGCATGGTCGGCACCATCGCCGTCGTGGTGATGCGCTCTCGCTCGATCGTCGCGAGGAGCTCCTCGGGGTCGAAGCGCGGCACGATCACGATCGCTCCGCCCACGACCAGCGTGAAACCGATGAAGCCGAACGCCGTCGAGTGGTACATCGGGCACACGGCGAGGTGCCGGTCGTCGCGTCGTATGGGTGCGTCGAGCAAGAGCCGGAACACGGCGTTCTGGAACTCCTTCGGAAATTTCCGGACGGCGCCCTTCGGTCGGCCCGTCGTGCCGCTCGTATAGATGACGACCGCGCCCGCTTCCTCGTCCTCGCGTACGGCGGTCTCCGCGGTCTCGATGATCCGCTCGTACGGCCGAAGCCCCTCGCGCTCGGGGCCGACGCCGATGAGCGACTCGGGCGGCACGCGAACGAGCTCGGGCCGCGCCGCGAGCGCGGCGTCCGCGACATCGGTGCCGACGAAGACGGCCCGCGCCCCCGAGTGCCCGACGAGGTACACGAGCTCGTCCGACGTGCTGCGCCACGACACGGGAACGGCGCTGCCGCCGATGCGGGACATCGCGGCTTGGATCTCGATGGCCTCGGGGCAGTTGTGCATGAGCAACACGGCGGTGTCGCCGCGGCGCAGGCCGTGGTTGTGATAGAGGCCCGCCGCGAGCCGGTCGATCCGCCGATCGACCTCACCGAACGTTCGCCGCACCGACCCGAAGACCAGCGCCTCCTTGTCGGGTTGGTTCGCCGCGTGGAGCCGAAAGAGCGTGGAAGGGCCGCTCGCGGCGCGGAGGCTCTGCCGGATCGCTTCGGGCAGACCCCGGGCGTGCATCCCGTGGATCATCCCCGTCTTCCAGATCGCCCGCGCCATGAGCTGGGCGCGTTCGAGCCGATTGGCGACGTCGTCCAGGATCTCTTTGGTTCGAGGTTTCGTTGCCATCGCGGAACGAGTCATGGTAGCGGAATGGGGAGTTGGGGGAAGAGTTTGCTAGTGGCGGAAAGTTGTGTTGTGTCTACAAAAACATTGACCTGGGCCGCGGCCTGGGCGAACCTACCGCAGCTGGGCCACCAGCGTGCGCGTGAGGGAAGCTAGGAGGCGATTTCCATGGGTTTCTGGTCAGACTCGAGCCCGATCGTGAAGGGTGCCATCATCGTCGGGATACTGGGAGCGATCGTCGCCATCATGATGTACATGGGCGTCGGCCCGTTCGGCACCGACCGCGACTCCGAGCAGGTCACGCAGCAGCGTGGCGTGCAGGGGCAGTGACGCAACGCGTCTAACCGGCGGCTTCGGCTTCGAGGGAGCGCAAGAACGCGTCGCCGACGGTGACGCACGCTTCGCGGACCTCTGCGCCTCCTCCGATCAGGACCGCGAGGGGGTCGATCTCCACCCGTTCGACCTCGCGGCGGCGGTCGTCGACGAACGCGGCGACCCGCAGCATGACGTCGGCGACGGCTTCGACCGTCGCGCGGCGGTCTTGGGCGGCACCTGCGAGCACGAGCTCGCTCCCGGCGAGGCGCGCGAGCACGCGCTCGACGCGCGCGATTGGCGCTGGTAGCACGGTTCGCGTCGAGTCGCCCGAGGCGACGCCGTGCGGGTCGGCGAACCCGATCTCCGCGAGCACGAGCCCTTCGACGGTCGGCGTGGCCCGAAAGCGCAGGAGCGCTCGCGCCGCGGCGGTCGCGGTGACCGTGACGCCGAGCAAGCGAGCTCCCGGAGCCCGCTGGCTCGCCAACGTCATCATCTGGCGGAAGACGTCGCGAGCGCGCGCTGCGCTGTCGACGCCGTCCGCGGCCAGGTCCGGGTGGTCCCACACGCGGAGATCGGGCGAAGCGAGCGCGATGCGCACGGGAAATCCGATGCGCGACGCCTCGGCCGCGGCGCGAGACGGGCTCGTGCACAGCTCTTCGATTGGGAGCGGCACGCCATAGGGAGCGAGCGCCGCCTTGCTCGCCGGATCCGAGAGCGAGCGCGGGGGCCCGAAGATGACGTCGAGCGCCGCACGCGTGTCGACGCCCTCCAGGATCGAGCCCGCCTTCGCGACCGGACCTTCCGCCGCGCGCAGCGCCGTGAGCGCCTCGTTCGCGTCCCTCGGCTCGCCGATGCGAACGACGCGGTCGCCGTCGCGCACGGCTAGGACGCCACCCTCGTCGCGCACGATCTGTGCGCTGTTCGTCCGCCCGAGCTGCCTCCGAGATCCAGGCGCGATTGGTCCGAGTCGGAGAGCGTGCGCGTCGAGGCGCGCCACGGCGCCGACGCGTCTCCGGCGACGAGCGCCATCGCGCCGAGCAACGCGCGGAGCTCGCGGACCGCCACGATCCCGACGTCGCGGGCGAGATCGCGCAGCTCGCGCACGTCGGCGACGAAGGCCGCGCACACGCGCGCATCCGCGCGGCGCGCGGCGGTCGCGAGGGAGAGCAGGCGCTCGGGCGAGGGCGCCGTGCTCAGCGCGATGCCGATCACCTCACCCGGCGCGAGCCACGATGTCGCCGCCGCCCAAGGGTCCGTTTCGAGCGAGGGGAGCGCGTCCACGCCGAGGGAGGTCGCGGCCGCCACGCAGTCGACGACCAGCTCGGCTTGGTCGCATGCGATGCGGGCCCGGGGCATCAACGCGGACGAGGGTGCGTCGTCGTCGTGGCACGGGTGGCCGGCGCGGGGCGTACCTCGGAGGCGAGGAACAGATACCGGCTGCCCCGTGGAACGAGGACGCCGGTCACCTGGATCCGCGACCCCATCGGGAGCTGGAGGAGCGTCGCGATCGACGCCTCGTCCTTTCGCACGAAGACGGGCACGCGCGCCTCCTGAGTGCGGAGCTGTACCGCGTGGCGTCCGTCGAGGCCGGCGCCCGTGGCGAGGTCGTCGAGCTGCGGATCGATCGCGACGAGGATGTCGACGAAGCGCAGCAGCCGATCGGTGTGGCGCTCCGGAATGACGGCGAGCGCCCGCGGCGGAACGGGCGAGGCTTCTCCTCGGTGGGCGGACAGGACGGCGAACGGATCGGCCATCGCGGACTCTTGCGCAGCAGCGCTCGACGCGAGACCGATCGCGACGGATGCGAGGAGCAGGCTCGTTCTCGAAGGGCGCGCCATCATGCCGGAGCATAGCGGCGCGGTCGGGACGAGTCGACTTCGGGCGGGGACCTCGGCGGTCGCGCAGAAGCACGGCCGTCCGAGCGACCGTGATATGCTCCCCCGCGTGAGAGCCGGGTGCCTCCATGTGGTGCTGCTCGTGTTCGCGTCGGGGGGGCTTTGCGGTCACGCGCTCGCCCAGCCGCAAGGCGGAGGCGAAGCGACCCCAGAGGGCGGCGAGACCCCCGAGAATCCGGAGGCTGCCCGCGAGGCGCGCGAGCACTTCCAGCAGGGCCTCGAGCACTTCCAGGCGCGCGAGTATCGCGACGCGGTCCACGAGTTCCAGACCGCGGCGGCCCTCGTTCCGAGCGCGGACCTCTGGTTCAACATCGCCCGCGCTTACGAGGAGCTGTCCGAGTACGAGCCCGCGATCGAGAACTACCGGAAGTACCTTCACGACCGCGTGGATCCGCCGGATCGCGAGCGCATCGAGCAGCACATCACCGAGCTCGAGGAGCAGCTCGAGGCCGCGCGCCAGGCGCGGCGCACGACCGCGACGACCGGGACGCTGAGAGTCACGACGAACGTGGAAGGGGCGAAGATCCGCGTCGACGGTCGCGACGTCGGCGAGTCGCCGCTCACCGCTCCGCTGACCGTGCGCCCCGGCGATCACCAGCTCGAGGTCGAGGCCGACGGGTACTCGACGTTTCGCGCGGTCGTCCACGTCGAGATCGGGATGGACATGACCGCCCACGCGGAGATGCCGCCGGGCACGAGCTACACGGCGGTTCGCGGGTCCCGCCTGTTCACGTGGATCGCGGCCGGGCTCGGCGGCGCCGCGCTCGTGACGAGCATCGTGCTGGGGGTGGTTGCGAACAACCAGACGAACGACGCCCTTGCGCTCCCCGAGGATTCGATGGAGATGCAGGCCGCGCTCGACGACGCCCGCGGCACCGCGCTCGCCTCCGACGTGATGCTCGGGGTGACGGTCGGCATGGCGGTCGTCGCCGTGGTCCTCTACTTCATCGAGGGCCGCGCGGTCGGCACCGAGCGTTCGACGGGCCCGGACCTCGCCTTCAACTTCTGACGTTTCGCAGGGCGGCGAGCGTTCGCTCGATCGCGGCTCTTTCGCGCGTGCGCGGCGAGCCTTCCGGGAGGGCGACGCGTTCGCCCGAGGAGCTCGGGCGACGGCGGCCACGCTCTGTTCGAGCGCGACCAGGTCGTAGCCGCCCTCGAGAAAGAGCGCGAGGCGGCCGTGGCCCGCGCGCGTCGGATGCGTCGGCGAGAGAAGCGGCCATCGCGGCGAAGCACGCGGTGTCGAGCTCGAGGCCGCCGATCGGATCGCGAGCGTGCGCGTCGAACCCCGCCGAGACGAGCACGATGTCGGGCGCGAACGTGGCGAGCAGAGGCAGCACGACCTTCCGAAACGCCAGCCCGTACGCCTCGTCGCCAGTGCCGGGTGGCATCGCCACGTTGGCGACCGTCCCGCGCCCGGCGCCGCGCCCGACCTCGTCGGGCCGCCCGGTGCCGGGGTAGAGCGGCCACTGGTGGAGCGAGACGAAGAGCACGCGAGGGTCGGCCTCGAACATCGCCTGCGTTCCGTTGCCGTGGTGCACGTCCCAGTCGACGATCGCGACGCGGGTCGCTCCGTGCGCGAGCGCTGCGGCCGCGGCGCGACCGCGATGTTGTTCAGCATGCAGAAGCCCATCGGACGAGAGGGGCACGGCGTGGTGGCCCGGCGGCCGAAGGAGCGCGATCCCTCGGCTGGCTCTGCCGTCGAGAAGCGCTCGGACGAGCTCCACGGCGCCACCCGCGGCGCGGAGCACCGCGTCTCTCGAGCCGGGGGAGAAGAACGTGTCCGGGTCGAGATGCCCGGATCCCGCCGCGAGCGCCTCGTCGAGCGCCCCGAGGTAGCGGGCGTCGTGCACGCGTGTCAGCTCCGCGCGGGTCGCCGGGCGCGCCTCGACGAGGAGGCGGCGATCCTCCGCGACCGCGGCGTAGAGGCCGATCCGGGCCGCGCGCAGCCGCTCCGGGCGCTCGGGGTGCGGTCCCGGCGCGCGATGGGCATCGAAGCTGGGATCGTCGACGATCGCGATGCGGGCGCTCGAGGTCTCGCTCACGGGCCGTCCATCTCCCAGCTCGGACGCCCCGCGAGGGCGTCGGAGGGATGTCCTCCTTGACCCCGTTTCGTTGCCGGTGTTATTCCGGCGCGGCCGAGAGGCTGCTATTGTGCGCAGGTTTTCGGGGCTGTCGAGGGGGACGCGGCGGGCGCCGAGACCCGTCGTCGCGCATCCGGAGGAGAGAGGCCCATGCGGCTGAAAATCATCGCCGGCAACTTCCTCGTCGTCGTCGTCATCGGCTTGGTCGGCTACTTCGTCGTGAAGAGCCAGGTCGAGAAGGGCGCGCTCGCCGAGGTCGACCAGCAGATCGCTAACGATGCCGAGCTCTTCGCGCGCTCGTTCAGGCTCTCGGGGATCACGTTTCAGGACCAGGTCGTCGATCGCGCTGCGACGCCGACCGTCCGCGCGGTGTTCGGCGGCCTCGACGCGAGCAGCCGGCGCACGCGTGCCAATCAGGCCGCGAACGAGATCGCCCAGTGGTTCCGCGATCCGTCACGACGTGGGATCGAGCCGGATGTGGTCGCCGTCACGGACGAGACCGGTCGCGTGATCGCGCGCAACCAGGATCCGAACCGGATGCACGGGACGCAGCTCACGCAGGAGCTGCCGGCGCTCCGGCGCGTGCTCGAGGACGGCGAGGCGCGAACCGATGTGTGGCGGAGCAGCGCCGTCGACAACAAGGTGCTCCAGACGAGCATCGCGGTCGTGAGGAGCGAGGCCGGAGCGATCCTCGGGACGCTCATCGTCGGCTACGACCTCTCGAACGGTCTGGCCCAGTCGGAGGGCGCGATCCTCGGCCGCGACGTCGCGTTCGTCACCGACGAGGTCTACGCGTACTCGGTCGACGCCGACACGCAAACGGACTTGCAGGCGTTTCTGTTCAGCGATGCCCAGAGCGCGACGACGCATCAGGCGCTGAGCGGCGGGGCGCGGAGCCAGGTGTGGCAGGCCGACCTCGGCGGCGCCGAATGGGTGGGCGTCACGGCCCCGTTGCCCATGTCGCCCTCGATGGAGGTGGCGTACGTGGTCCTCGCGAACCGGAGCGCCGCGAAGGGCCTCGCGTCGAGCGCGAACATCATCCTGATCCTGACCGTCCTCGGCGCGCTCCTCGTACTGGCGTACGGCTTCATCATCGGGACCGGCTTCCTCCGGCCGCTCGAGCAGATCGAAGAGGGCGTGCTGGCGGTCATCAACGGCAGGACGGACCTTCGGATCGACGTGGAGAGCGGGGAATTCGGCGGCCTCGCGTATCGCATCAACCAGCTGATCAACGTGTTCACCGGGGTCTCCGAGGAGGACGAGGACGGGCGCGTCTCGTCACCGCCGGGGGCGCCGGACTGGCAAGGCTCGGCCTTCGAGTCGACGACCGGGATGTCGTCCGCGTCGAGCGGCAGCGGCGAGACGATCGACGACCCCGCGCTCGCGGCGCAGCTCGCCGCCGAGCCCGAGGACTCGTACTACACGCGCGTCTACCAGGAGTACGTCCAAGCCAAGACCGCCATGGGCGAGAACGTCAGCAACATCCCGGCCGACCGCTTCATCCAGCGCCTGCAGGGCCAGGCGGCCTCGCTCGCGAAGAAGCACGGCTGTCGGATGGTGCGGTTTCAGGTCGAGACCAAGGGTAACCAGGTGAGCCTCCGACCCGTCGTGATCCGCTAGCGATGGGTCTGTTCGACCTCTTCGCGAAGAAGGGCCCGGGCGCGGTCAAGAAGCACGCCGCCCGCGTCGCGAACAAGCGAGCGCAGAACCCCGAATCGGTGGGAGTCGATCCAGGCGCTCGCCGGCATGGGGACCGCGGAGGCGGTCGAGGCGCTCCTCGGCCGGTTCACGATCCGGATCGATCCGGGCATCATCGATCAGGAGGAGAAGGACGCGGCGTACCAAGGCATCGTCGACGCAGGCGAGGCAGCGGTCGATCCGGTCCGGAAGTTCCTCGCGACGAGCGAGCACATCAGCTGGCCCGTGAAGATCCTCGAGAAGCTCCTCTCGAGCGAAGAGGTCGTGACGGAGCTGCTCGCGGTGCTCGAGACGATGGACACCGAGTACGAGCGCGACCCCGAGAAGAAGATCCAGGTCGTCGCGTACCTCGAGGACCGAAAGGACCCGCGCATCGTCGAGGCGGTCAGGCGCTTCCTCGAGGACATGAACGAGACGGTGCGCTTCCACTCGGTGTCGGCGCTCCTCGCCCAGGACGAGGCGGAGAGCGTGCGCGAGGCCCTGCTCGACATGCTGCCGACGGAAGAGTCCGTGCGGATCCGCGCGCGCGTCCTCGACGGCTTCAAGTCGCACGCGTGGAAGATCCCCGACGATCGCCGAGACGCGTATCCGCCCCCGCCTCCCCGAGGGCTGGGCCCTCGACAAAGACGGCGCGCCCGTTCGGTAGCGGGGGCTGCGCCGTCCCTACCGCTACTCGGTGATCTGAACCGTGGTCGGGAGGTAGAACGCGAAGCCGATGTTCACCATGTGGTTCAGGCGGTAGATGTTGTCGTTGCCGTCGACGATGCCGTCGGGGAACGTCTGGCCGTCCTGATTCTTCTCGTCCGTGCCCGAGGTGTTCCACGCGAAGGGAAGGGCGCGCCACTCGAAGGAGAGCCCGAACCAGTCGGTGACGTACATCATCAGGCCGACGCCGGCGGTGAACGTGACGTCGAAGATGCTCTCGCGCTCGACCTGACCGCACTCCGCGGTGCGGACGTCGGGCGCCGCGCTCGCGAGGCACGCCGGGCGCATGCTGACGGAGATGTCCTCGGGACGCTCCGGTCCGCGCTGATCGACGAGGATGCCTGCGACGCCTGCGAAGATGTAGAAGTCGGCGTCGACGAAGAGCTCCTGGAAGAGCGACAGCTTGCCGCGGAGCGGGACGAACGTGAGCTGCAGCGCGAAGGCCGTTCGGAAGCGGGCGATCTGGTTGCCGAACTCCGCGGCGTTCGGGAGGCTGAGCACGTTGCGCGTCGCTCGTCTGCCCGTTCTCCTTCACCTGCGTCGTGAGGTCGGTGTCGATGTCGAGCGGCGAGTACGTGCCCCACAGGCCGATGCCGAGCCAATCGGTGATGTGGTAGTTGATCTGCAGCCCGAACATGATCGAGCGCGAGTACTCGTCCTGGAGCGAGAAGCCGACCGTGGGCTGGAGCTGAAAGCGACCCTCGCGGTGGATGCGGCAGTGGTGGCACGCGGGCGCGCCCGCGAGGGGGCCCGTGATCTGGATCTCCTGAGCCGATGCGCTCTCGGGCGCGAGGACCGAGCCCCCACGAGGAGCCCGACTCCGAGAACGAACGCGATGATGCGGACGCTTCGTTCATTGGCCGTTCGTCCTACTTGGGCAGCTTGTACTCGAAGTCGAACGGCAAGAAATCGTCAAGCCGAGGTGAACGGTGACGTTGTTCGTCAGCGTGAGGCCGTCCGCGAACCACGTGGACGCGTCCTGGCGAGCATCGGTGCCGATGGCGACGTCGAGATTCTCGAGCTGCTCGAGGTAGATGTAGTCGCGTAGCTCGCCGAAGATCGCGAGCCACCGCGTGATGAAGACGCGGATGCCGAGCGCGACGTTGAACGCGACGCGCCAGTCGTACTCGAACTGCCGCACCTCGGGATCGATGACGGCGACGGGGCGCGTGCGCATGATGCCGACCCCACCGACGATGTACGCGTCCCACTGGAAGATGTAGTTGTTGAACATCATGAACTTGCCGTAGAGCGGCACGTACGTGAAGTTCAGGTTCGCGCCGAGCTGGTACTCGGTGATCGGAACGGCGAGACGGAACGAGCGGCGGACGTAGAAGTTCAGATCCGACTCGGTCTCGAGGCCCTGGTACCAGTTGAAGTTCAGGCCGATCGCGAGGACGTTCGTCCACCAGTAGTTGAGCGCGAGGCCCACCGACATCGGGTGGCTCACGTACGGGTCGTTCAGGGTGAACCCGACGTTCGGCGTGAGCTCGACGCGGTTGATGCGCAGCGCGTAGATCTGCTGGACCGCGTAGATCTCTTCGCTCGCCTCGGTCGAGCGCGGCGCATGGTCGCGCTGACCCTGCGACTGGTCGCCGCCCGCGGCGAGGTCGCCGATGATGTCGCCGGTGCCGAGGTCGCCGCCTTCGCCCTCGCCTGCCCTCGCCCTCACCGCCCTGCTGGTGTCGCCCGTGGCCTCGTCGGGCGGCGGCTCCGACTCGGACTCGTCGATGTCGAACGTCATGTCCTGCGCGGAGGCACGGCCGCCCACCAGGCGACCGCCAGCCGCCACGCAGAATCAGCGATCGGAGACCGTTTCATCGGCACCTCTGTTCAGCCCCCGAGCTTCGAATCGCCTATCGCGTCGCGGTGCGAAACACCCCAACGAGGGCGCTCGCCAACCTCTCTCTAGCGGAGCGATTCGCCCTCGCAACCCTTGGGAATCGCTCTGAAAAGAACCTTCTGACCCAAGGCGGCGCCGAATATATCACGCGCGGATCTCACGGCGCAATCGGTTTACGCAGCCAGCGATTCGTCGTCGGGCTTCGCAAAGAGCGCCGCGACGAAGCTCGGTGGGTCGAATTCGCGCAGATCTTCGACCCTTTCCCCGATCCCGACGAATCGCACCGGGATCGCATGCTCCTGGACGATTCCCAAGATCACGCCCCCCTTGGCGGTGCCGTCGAGCTTGGTGAGCGCGATCCCGCTCACCGGAAGCGCTTCCTTGAACATCTGGGCCTGCTGGATCGCGTTCTGGCCGTTCGTCGAGTCGAGGACGAGCAGCACCTCGTCCGGCGCCCGCCCTCGAGCGCCTTCTCGGCCGTGCGAACCACCTTCTTGAGCTCCTCCATCAGCGGCAGCTTCGTGTGGAGTCGGCCCGCGGTGTCCGCAATTACGACGTCCGCGCCGTCGGATTGCGCCTTCTTGATCGCTTCGAACACCACCGACCCGGGATCGGCGCGCTCCTTCCCCTTGACGACGGGGCAGCCCACGCGTCGCCCCCACACCTCGAGCTGCAGCACCGCCGCGGCGCGGAACGTGTCGCCCGCTGCGAGAACGACGCTCTTGCCCTCGTCCTTGAGCCGGCTCGCGAGCTTGCCG
Organism: uncultured delta proteobacterium; assembly: GCA_963740495.1. Classification (GTDB taxonomy): domain Bacteria; phylum Myxococcota_A; class Polyangia; order Polyangiales; family CAVUEK01; genus CAVUEK01. Next base: position 240,694 of record CAVUEK010000018.1, on the reverse strand, counting down.
ATCGTCGTCGTCTTGCCCACGCCGTTCACACCGACCACGAGGATCACGGTGGGCCGGTGCGACAGCCGGATCGGGCCCGTCGCCTTGCGGAGAATGCCGAGCGCCTCGTCGCGGATCGCGTCCCAGATGCGGTCGGGATCGGCGAGCTCCTTGCGCTCGAGCCGCTCGCGCAGAGCCGCGAGGATCTGCTGGGTCGTCTTGACCCCGATGTCGGCGCCGATGAGCACCTCCTCGATCTCGTCGAGGAGCGCGGGGTCGATCTCGGGCTTCTTGCCGAAGAGCTTCGCGAGGCGCGTGATGAACCCACCGCGGGTCGTCTTGAGGCCCTCCTTGAGCGCTTCGATGTCCTCTCGCGAGGGCGGGCGCCCACTCAGCGGAGCGTCGGGAGGGGGGGTGACGCGCTCGAGCTCCTCTTCTTCGTCTGGGCCAGCCGCGTCCTCGGGCGCTCGCGCGGGCTCGGCCGCTGCGACGTCACGCGGGCTCGCTTCCGGGGTCTCCTTCGCCGGCTCTCGCCGCTTCCCCGCGTCCCGGCCGGGCTCGGGCGGGGCCCGCGTGGGCTCGGGGAGCGACCGCTTCGCGTCGCCGGGCGGCAAGCGGCCTGCGTCGTTCCGCCCGCGGAGGAACAGGAAGGCAGCGGCGCCGACGACCGCGGCGAGGATCACGACGATGAGGATCGGGTCCATCGCTCGGAGGGCGCACCATAGCGAGGCTCGCCGCGGCCCGTCAACGCAGGTCCGAAGGAGGCGAGCCCGCGCCTACCCGCGCTCTCAGCGCGTGCTGCGGATCGCGTCGATCGCGCGGGCTGCCCGCTCGTCGATCTCCGACACCTCGCTCGCGGTGGGTGGCTCGGCACCGTAGGACGCCACCTCGACTCGCGCCGTGAGATCTTCGATCGCGGCCGGGTCCGGGACCTCGTCGCGCGCTCGCGCGAGGAACTCGCGGTTCGTCAACACCGCCCAGAGGCGCGACGACGGCAACACCTCGAGCGCGACGGCGCGGTACGGCTCGACGGCGCGATCGCGGAGACTGTCGAGCCGGACCTCGAGCGCGCTCCACTCGCCTCGGTGTGGGACCTCGAGCTCCGCCACCTCGGCCACGTACCCGGGCGCCTCGGCGCGAAGCCGCCAGCGTCCCGGCGCGACGCTCGCGGCGTGGAAGCGGCCATCGGCGCCGACGGTCGCGCGGATCGTCGCGTCACCGCACGCGAGCTCCACGATCGCGTGTGGGACCGGGTCGTCGCGGTGACGGTCGACGACGCGACCGGCCACGTCGGTGCGCTCCGCGCGTCGCGTCGCCCGCGGTGCAGCGCGCACGCCCGCCGGCACGGCGTCCTCGCGCGCACGCGTGCCCGCGTCTGGTCGCGGCGTTCGACGCGCGATCAGAAAGAGGACGAGCCCGCTGAGAAGAACGGGGACGAGCAGCCATCCGAGCGACGCGCGCCCCGCCGCTTCCACGTGGACGGTGACGGGCGGGGACGTCGACGACGCGCGGCCCGGTGCGTCGCTGTCGAAGCGCGCGACGATGTCGACGACGCCGTCGTCCTCGCGCTCGAGCGCGACGTCGGCGAGAAACGCGCCGTCGGTGTCCGTGAGGACGGTGCCGAGGTGCATTTCGCCGTCGAAGAGACCGACGGCGCGGCCGGGCAGCGGTCCCTGACTGTCGGTCAACCGTCCGGCCAAGCGAAAGGCCTCGCGCGGCTCGACGCGATCGCGCGACGCGCCGAGTGTGAGCGAGGTCGCGCGGAAGCGGACGACGGGCACCTCGGTCTGCGCTTCGGCCCGCAGGCCATCGGCGTGCGAGCGCGCTTTGACTCGTCCGGCTCCCGGCGCGCCGAGGTCGACCGAGCGAACGACGAAGCGCGCGGTGCCCGAAGCATCGGTTCGCGTCTCTTGGAGCTGCCGGTCGAGCTCGTCCAAGAGATTGACGTCCACCCCTCCGCCCCCCGCGTCGGACTCCACGCGCACGACGAACTCGTGCTCGAGGCGATCGAGATCGAGCTGACCGCGCTCGGGCACGGACACGCGCAGGCGCACTTCGGCACGATTGAGATCGAGCGCGCGCGCGACCTCGACGCGTTCGTGCAGCCGATCGCCGTCGAACGTCGCGTAGAGCCGGTACGACGCTCCCTGGACCGCGACCTCCGCGGCGAAGTTCCCATCGCGATCGGTGTGGACGTCGCGCGCGAGGACGGCGGCGGCGCTACCCTCGGGCGTCACGCGCAATCGCAAGGTGCGATCGCCGAGGGCGCCACCGAGGTCGTCCCGCAGCACCCCGCGGACCCGGACGTGGCGATCGCCGTGCTCGATCCTGAGCTCGATGCGACTCTCGGCGCGGATCAAGACCGTGGGCTGGGCTCGCGCCGTCCCCGAGACGAGGAGGGCGAGCGAGAAGAGCGCGGCGGGCCGTCGCATGACTGGTCCCCACGGTGTCCCCGCTCGCGGGTGGGAATCAAGGTGGCCATTGTGCGGAGCCTTCGCGGGCGCGATACTCGGCCGACCCGACGGGAGACTGAAGAGGCCGTGAAGAGAACGCCCGTCCGACCGTCGAAGCTTCGCCGTGCGCGGCTCGATCGGGCGGCGCGCGGCGCGGGAAAGGGCTCGGCCGAGGGCCCGACAGCGAGGAGCGGAGGACTCTTGCGGCGTGGATGGCGACTGTTGGCGGTCTTCGGGCTGCTCTTGCTCGCGATTCCGAACGTCGCTCGGGCGGATGCGCGAACGGACTACCTCGTGCGCCTCCTGCGCACATCGAGCGCGTTCCGTGTGCGCGCACAGGCCGCGCTGTCGCTCGGCCACGTCGAGAACGATTCGAACGTGGTGACCGCGCTGTCCTCGGCCCTCACCGACGATCACCCAGCGGTCCGCGCGGCGGCCGCTGCCTCGCTCGAATCGCTCCACGACCCATCGGCGCTCCCGGCCCTCCGGAACGCGTCGCGCGATCGGGACTCGGCGGTGCGCAGCTCGGTCGCCCGCGCGATCCGGACGCTCGATTGGATCGCGCGCTCGACACCGCGAACCGCCCCCGTTCCGCACGTCGAGCCGAGGGGCAATGCTCGGTACTACGTCGGCGTCGGGATGCCGGGGACGAGCGACCGGATCGCGCGCGAGACGCTCGCGCGAGCGCGAGACATCGTTCGCTCGCAGGTCGCGGCGATGGACGGCGTGGTCATCGCTCCCGAGGACGAGCCCGCGGCCGAGGCTCGGCGCGTGCTCTCGCGTCGCCGGCTCACGGGCTACTACCTCGACAGCTCCATCGTGCGCATCGAGAACCAGTCCGGCGGGACGCGCGCGGTCGTATCGGTCATCGTGAACACGTACCCGGGTCGAGACATGCGGGTGATCCTCCAGGGGGCCGCCACCGTACAAGGGGCGACCGGTGAATCGGCGCGACAGCAGGCGATCGAGGGCGCGATCACCGGCGCGCTCCGGCGACTGCCCCAGGCGTTCGCGGCTGGCGACGCTCGAGACGGGGGCTGATCTCGGTGACCCCGCGGCGGCTCAGATTGGCAATTCCACCCGTTCCCACGTAGGATCCCGAGGATTCTTCGACTCGATGGCCCTGGAGAGCATCCGATGACGGCGAACGCGGAGACCCTACCCAAGACGGGCGGCGGCCCACCGCCGAAGCGACGCTTCAAGAACTTCCTGCTCAACCCCCGCTTTCAGCTCAAGTACACGGGGATGGTGGTCGCGGTGACCGTCGTGGTGGCGGGCGTGCTCGGCTACTTCGCGTACAACTTCTCCACGAACCTCACCGAAGCCGTCACCTCGAGCCAGCTCGTGCTCGAGCCCGATCTCAACGAGCAGGCGCAGCAGCTGCTGATCGACGAGTCCGAAGCGCAGGACCAGCAGCGTGCTCATGTACATCGTGGGCGGGATCCTGCGTCCTCGCGCTCGCGCTCGGCTTCACCGGGATCATCGTGACGCACAAGGTCGTCGGGCCGTCCTACAAGATGCGGCGGTTGATAGGCGAGGTGGCCGACGGTCACCTGCGGATCGGGGGCGGCTGCGCAAGGGCGACGAGCTGCAGGAAGTCTTCGAGGCGTTCGAGCGCATGGTCGCTGCGCTCCGCGCGCGACAACAGGAGGAGATCGATCTCCTCGACGCCGCGATCCAAGGCCGCGCGCGAGGCCGGCACGCCGGAAGAGGCGCTGGCCGACATCGTCGAGTGCCGCGAGCGCATGTCTGCGCAGCTCGACTGAAGCGCGAGCGCGATCGATGGCGGACTCCGCGAGCGCGCATCGGCCGCGGCGCCGAGGCGCTCGTCGTCCGGCACCTCGAGGAAGCCGGCTACGAGATCGTGGCCCGCAACGAGCGCGATTGGGGCGCCTCGAGATCGACGTCATCGCGCGCCGCGGGCGCCTCATGGTGTTCGTCGAGGTGCGCTCCCGGACGACCGCGGCTTTCGGCTCGCCGCTCCTCACCGTCGATCGCGCGAAGGTCGCGCGCATCCGTCGCGCCGCAGCGAGGTGGCTGAAGGACCACCGGGCGGGAACGACCGACGTCCGCTTCGACGCGGCTGCGGTCGTCTTCGATTGGACCGGCGACGCGCCGCCGAAGCTCACGTACTACGAGCGGGCGTTCTAGTGCTCAGCGCTCTTCGGTGAACGTGCCGTCGCGGACGCAGTAGCTGCCGCGGATGCCGGCGCCGGCGGCGGGTGAGTCGATGATCTCGACGCACGAGAAGCCGTCCGGGCACTCGCAGAGGCGCGCGCTGGTTCCGGGCGGCGCACCGCAGCGGCACGTGCAGTACACGCGATTGTAGGTGTCGGTGAGCGACGCGCAGCGGCCCGGCGTCGGGTCGTTGCAGGTCGGGAGGCCGTTGGAGTCGAGATAGTTCGGCAGCCCGGTCAGCTTGTAGACCATGCAGACGCGCGTCCGGCACTGGACCGAGCTCGTCTCGAGGTACGCCTCGGAGCCGACGAAGCCGTCCGCGGGGGTGCTCTCCGGATCGCAAGGATCGCCCACGCCGGGCGCCTCGCAGCCGCTGGCGAGCGCGCCGACGAAGAACGCTGCTGCGAGCAGAAATCCGAGCCTTCGATACATGCTGACCGTCTCCCGTGCGCGCCCAAGGGGTCGCCCCTCGGGGTGTCTGTGGGTTTCGTCGGTGGTGAACGACCCGGTTTCCAAAGGGCCGGGCGAAGCTACAGAGCAGCACCCAACAGTGTCAAGCATGCGGAGCGGGTGGCTTCGCATGGAGGCGCGCCTCGGGAATCCCCTTGACAATCCGAGAGAGCAATTCCGATGATCGGCCCCCAAACGGGACCTAAGTGGGCGTTTTCGTTGATTTTTCCGGCCAATCTCGCGCTGCGGATCGGGCTTCACGGGCAGCGCGCCCGTGCGCCCTTTGCAGACACGGCCGGAGAGCACGTAGCATCCCAGGTTCCGATTCGAGGAGCGCGCACATGATGCATAGCCGGCTCGCGACGTTCGTCGCGGTTCTCTGCGGTGTGGTGCTGACGTCGATGAACGTCAGCGCTCAAGACATGCAGTTCACCGTCGAGGAGACCGGACAACCGCCGGCGCCGCCTGCGGAGGGGCCCGCCATCCGAGGCGCTCGCGAACGCGCTCCGCCTGTACCAGGCAGGAGCGCTACCCGGAGGCGTCAGTGCAGTTCCAGCGCGTCGTCGAAGGCGAGACGCAGGACGCGCCGGCGAACGTGCAGAAGGCGCAGTTCTTCCTCGGCAAGGCGCTCTACCACCTGCACTACTACCAGTCCGCGCTCGCGATCTTCGACGAGATCACGCAAGCGGGCGCCGCGCATCTCTACTTCAACCAGACGTTGCAGTGGCTCGCGCAGCTCGCGTCGCAGCTCCCCGAGCCGGCGGGCATCATCGAGAAGGTCGGCCGCTACGGCGTCGATCAGCTCGAGCAGTTCAACACGCAGGAGAGCGCCGAGCTCTACAACCAGCTCCTCTACCTGATGGGCCGGTTCAAGTACCAGCAGGGCGAGTTCGACGCAGGCGATCCAGCTCTTCGGGCGCGTCGCGGAGGACTCGCCGGGTACGTCCAGGCGAAGTTCTTCGAGGGCATCACGCTACGTGCGCATGCGCCGAGCGCAGCCCGGCGATCCGTTCGTTCCGCGCGATCGTCGAGGCCGATCGACCGAGTGGCAACGCGCACGGCATCGAGGACGAGGCGCGCATGCTCGATCTCGCGTGGCATCTCGCTCGCGCGCGTCTACTACACCGCGGCGAACCGCACCGAACGACGAGACGGGCGAGCGCGCGGTCGACGGCCGGCTCCTCGGCAACGCGGTCGAGACGTGGAACCGCATCGATCAGCGGCAGCGAGTACTGGCTCGACGCGCTCTTCGAGGAGTGCTGGGCGTTCTTCCTCGCGGACGAGTACGCGCGCGCGCTCGGCAACATCCACACGCTCTTCTCGCCGTACTTCGACGACGCGTACTACCCCGAGGCGCTGGTGCTCAAGGCGGTGACGTTCTTCGTCAACTGCCAGATGGAGAACGCCAGGCGCGATGGTCGCGCGCTTCCACGAGCGCTACGACCCGGTGAAGCAGGAGCTGAACTCGTTCCTCACGCAGAACCAGGACAACACGCAGTTCTACCAGTTCCTGCAGCAGGTCCGTGCGGGTCAGGCGAACCTCCGCCCGCGCATCCGCGGCATCGTGCTCGACGGCGCTGTCCGATCGCACGCTGCTCCGCCACCTCGAGTACGTGCGCGTGCTCGAGGGCGAGGAGGCAGCGCCTCAGCGGAGCAGCCGGCCGAGTTCAAGAATTCGCTCGCTCGGCGCGCGCATCCTTGCAGGACATCGCGGTCGCGAAGTCGTTCGCGATCGACCAGGCGGGTGACCTCGCGCGAGGCTCGCTACAGCCGCCTGATCGAGGAGCTGCAGGACCTCATGAACCAGATCGACACGGTCGATCTCGAGATCGCGACCTACGAGCGCGGTCAGCTCGACGCAGGACGTTCAGGAGCAGATGACCGCTGCCGCGCGCTCTGGCGGCGGTCGAGGTCGAAGTCGACGAAGAGCACCAGGTCTGGCCGTTCGACGGCGAGTACTGGCGTGACGAGCTCGGCTTCTATCGACAGCAGGTCACGTCCAGTGCGGAAGGTAGGAGCATGCGAAAGCACGACTCGTCGACTCTCGTCGCGTTCTCCGCGCTCGCGGTGGTGCCGTCCCGCTCGTCGTGGCGCGCAGTCGCAACAAGCAAACCAGTCACGCGCAGCGCAACGCGGCACGGCGACGTCGGCGGGGCGTGCATCGCCGGCGGAGGCGAGCGCGCGAGCGTCGAGCAGTGCCCGCCGGCGTGCGGATGGCGAAGGGGTCAGGTCCGCGGGCCGCCGCCGCGCTCGCAGCTGCGACACGGCCAAGCGCCGCGAGAGAGCCGAAGAAGCAGCAGCCGCGCGGCCCGTCGATCGAGCTCGACGCGCCGCCGCGACGCAACCGCGAGCAGCGTGCGGGCGCGCGCTGGGCTCGCTGCTCGACCGCGAGGTCACGGTGCTGCAGCGGCTCGTGCGAGAACACGACGCGCAGAGACCCGCAGCGCGCCCGGACATCCTGCTGCGCCTCGCCGAGACGTACTTCGAGATGCAGCAGGAGGCCAACGCGCCGCGTCCGCGGGCTCGACCAGCCGATCTTCGAGGCGTGTCAGCGGCAGAAGAACGCGGGCCGCGTCCAGCCAGCTCGCGCAGCCAGCAGCGCCAGGGCGAGCAGCAGCTCAACCGCATCCGCGAGCAGGCCATCCGCACGCTACGCGACGCTCGTCCAGGACCACCCGAACTTCAGGCGCATGGACGAGGTGCTCTTCTCGCTCGGGTTCGCGCTCGAGGAGATGCAGCAGTTCGATCGCGCGAGCCAGGTCTACCACCGGCTCATCAAGGGCTACCCGCAGAGCCGGTTCATCCCGAACGCGTACCTGTGTTCGCCGAGTACTACTTCAACCAAGGCGACATGCGGGCCGCGCTGCAGTTCTATCAAAAGGTCACGGAGTTCCCGCCAGACACGAAACCAGCGTCTACGGCTTCGCGCTCTACAAACAGGCGTGGGTCTACTACAACCTGGAGGACTTCCGGAACTCGTTACAGCAAGTTCGTGGAGACGATCGAGTTCGCGCAGTCAGCACCCGGACGCGCGCGACGCGGCGAACCTCGCGACGCCAATCGCGGCAGCGAGCTGGTCTTACCCTACGCGCAGGTCGGCAGTCCGCACCGCGCTCTCGAGTTCTTCAGACGCTACGCGGCCAACGAGCGAGCAAGCGCTCGAGATGTTCGAGAGCTTGCGGCGAGCTCTACTTCGACACGGGCCAATGGCCGAACACGATAGCCGTCTATCACAAGCTCATGGCCGAAGCGCCACGGACGCGACAAAGCTCTGTTACTGGCAGACCGCGTCACGAACGCGGTCATCTCGTCAGCGGCCCAAAGCCGGAGCAGGTGCGTGAGATCCAGCGGCTGGTCGATCTCCTGGACGCGTTCCAAGCACAAGGCGGCCACTCGGACGGAATCCGTTGGCCAATGCAAGCAGGAGGCGGCGACGATCCTCGTGTCGCTCGCGACCGCGTGGCACCGCGAGGCGATCGGCACCGATCCGCAGCCCGGCACGAACGACCGCAGCACGATGGGGCTCGCGACCTCAGCTCTATCGCATGACGCTCGAGCAAGTTCCCCGACATGGAGAACGATGCAGTTCCCCGACATCGATCGGCGCGACTGGCCGACGCAATACAAGGTCTCCTACTACTACGCCGAGCTCCTATGGAAGATGGAGAACTGGGGCGAATGCGGTCCGGCGTTCGACCACGTCGTCGAGCTGAACCCAGCAGGGGGAGTACACGGCCGACGCCGCGTACGCCGCCGTGCTCTGTTACAACAACCTCTACCAGCAGCAGTTCCAGCCTCGAGAGCGAGAGACGTCGCGGCAAGCGTCGCGGGACACGAGACGCCGAGGCAGACACAGACGAGGCCAACCACAAGAGGAGGCGCCTGCCGAGAACGCGCTCGCTCCGCGCGAGTTCACCGCTCTCGAACAGGGCATGCTGCGCGCCTTCCAGCGCTACGTCTGTTACATCCCCGACGGGACCGACCTGCCGACGATCAAGTACCGTCGTGCGCGCATCTACTACGAGGCGAACCACTTCGAAGAGGCGGCGCTGCTCTTCAAGGACATCGCGTGGAACAACCGCGACAGCGAGCTCGCGGTGTACGCGGCGAACCTCTACCTCGATTCGCTCAACGTGCTCGGAAGCCAGATGACGCCTCCGCGCGTCGAGTGCATCCACGACATAGGCGACGCGATCGAGCCGCTCTCCGGGTTCTATTGCGACACGCCGGAGAACACCGACGCGCACGAGGAGCTCTGTGAGGTGCTCTTGCGCCTGCGTTGCGGCGTGATGCGCAAGGAAGCGGAGGCGCTCCAGTCGACCAACCAGTACCGGGAGGCCGCGGCGAAGTACGTCGCGATCTTCCGGCGCTTCGCGCGCGAGCCGGAGGCTTGCCAGGGGAGCGATCAGGGCGCCGCGAACGTCGGCATGGACGAGGTGCTCTGGAACGCGGCCATCAACTTCGAAGCGGCGCGCCTACTGGGTCGTGCGATCCAGGTGCGCAAGGTGTTGATCGAGCAGTTCCCCGACTCGAGCCTGAGCGAACGCGCGGTCTACCTGCTCGGCGCGAACTACCACGCGCTCGCGATCTACGGGCAGGCGGCCGACTACTACGAGCAGTTCGCTCGACAGTTCCCCGGCGAGGACGGGAGCGAGTGCACCGACGCGGACAGAGCCGCGAACACGTGCGCGATAGCGAGCGAGGCGCTACAGAACGCGGTCTTCTTCCGACTCGGTCTCGGCGAGGAGGACAAGGCGATCGACGACGCTCACCTGTTCGAGCGGAACTACCGGCAGACGTCTGCCGCGCGAGACCTCGCAGGTCATCTTCTCGCTCGGCACGATCTACGAGCGGCAGCAGAACTGGACGAAGGTCGCGGACCACTACCGCGGGTTCCTGCGCTCGTATCAGCGTCAGGCGCTTCCGCACCAGGTGGTTCGAGCCAACGTCGAGATCGGCAAGGCCAACTGGCGCGCCAACGACCACGGACGCGCGAGGCCGTTCTTCGACACGGCGGTGCGCGCCTACCGCGGCGGAGCGGTCGAGTCGATCAACGCCCTCTCGGACGTCGACGACACGCAGAAGGCGCTGTGGGTCCTCGAGGCGAAGGACGCTGCGTCGGAGGCCCTGTTCTACCTCGCCGAGTACACGCTCGATACCGTGCGCGCGGTTCGGTTCCCGTCGTACCGCGGTGGACGCAACCTCGAGCGCGTGAACGCCTGGTCGCGCGAGGACTTCGCCCCATGGGTCCAACACAAACGCGAGGCCATCATCGCCGCACAGACGGAGTACGAGCGCATCGCCGAGCTCGAGGTGCCCCGTTGGGAGATTGCGGCGGCAGCGCGCATCGGCGACATGTGGCGGAGCTTCGTGGACGAATTCCGCGACGCACCGGTGCCTGACGAGATCGCGAACGACGACGAGCTCTTCGACATCTACGTCGGCGCGCTCGACGAGGCGCGCCAACCGTTCGTCCAACAGGCGAAGGACAAGTTCGAGTTCTGCCTCATCACCTCCACACGTGTCCGCTGGTTCAACGAGTTCTCCGAGGAGTGCGAGCAGGAGCTGAACCGGCTCGACCCCCACCAGTACCCACTCGCCGCAGAGCTCCGCGGCGAGCCCCACTACATGAACAACCACGCGGGCGATCCCTCGCCCGTCCTCGAGCTCGGCACACAGGGTGCGGAAGAGGACGCCGAGGTCGTTGGTGGAGGTGACACATGAACCGCTTTCGAATCGCGCTCGCTCTTGCCGTGCTCGGTGCGCTGCTCGCCGCGTGCGGCGGCGGATCCAGCGAGACCGCGCACGACGCCAACGGCAACGCCATCACCACGCACGGTGGCACCGCGGTCACCGAGGAAGCCCACAACCGCTGGCGCGAGGCGCTCGCCGCGTTCCAGCACGTCACTGCCTGGAACGAGTCGGTCTGCAGCGAGATCTCGTCGAAGTTCGAGTCGGCGAACGACGCACAGGGCGGATCGTTCACCGAGGCCGTCTACATGATGGGTCTCGTCGCTCAGCGGTGCGGCGATCGCGAGCGCGCGCGCTCGCTCTACAACCGGGCGCTCGAGATCAACCAGACGTTCTGCAAGGCGCGCGCGGCGATCGGGGTGCTCCAGGTCGAGGACGGGCACTCGCAGGAAGCGTTTGCCACGTTTCAGCGGTCCATCCACGACGACACTCGGTGCACCGAAGGCTACGTCAACCTCGCGATCGCTCCAGCGCGCGCGGGGTGGGGCCGACGTCCGCGAGGCGCTGAACAACCTGCGCCGCGCCCTCGCGATCGAGTCGCAGTACCTGCCGGCGTTCAATCAGATGGCGCTCCTGTATCTGGACCTCGCACAGACGGCCGACAACGAGCAGATGCTCGACCTCGCCGCGGTCGTCTGCCGACAGGCGCAGCTGATCGATCGGAACTACGCGCCCATCTACAACACCTGGGGGCTCGTCTTCGTGAAGAAGAACGACATCATCCAGGCGCTCCGCATGTTCGAGCAGGCGACGCACCTCGACAACAATATGTTCGAGGCATACATGAACTTCGGTCAGATCACGCTCGGGTTCCGGGGCTACGAGGATGCGAAGAACGCGTTCTCCCGCGCCGTCGAGCTTCGCGGGAACGACTACGACGCGCACATCGGCCTCGGCGCCGCGCTGCGCGGCCTCAATCAGATGCCGCAGGCGCAGGCCGAGTACGAGCACGCCATCCAGCTCGATGGAGCGCGGCCGGAGGCGTACTTCAACCTCGGTCTGCTCTACCAAGACTACATGTCCGGCAGCATCGACGATCTGCGGCCGGGCCAAGCGAGTACTACGAGCAGTTCCTGTCCAAGGTCGGCAACAACCAACGTTTCGCGGACACGGTCGAGGCGGTGCGGCGCCACTGCCGCATCCAGCAGAGCAGCGGGCACAGGCGGGCGCGGCGGCGCTCGGACGACTGCCGCCCGGGCCGGATCCAGAACATCGACACGGCCCTCGACGCCCTTCGGGCGGCTGCCGCAGTGCAGCAACAGGCCGCGAGCAGCGGCGGCAGCCCCTGAGACCCGGTCGATTCCAGGGAACCTGGGCCTCGCCCCGGTGTCGGAGAGACAGTCAGCGGTGCGAGCTCCGTTGACCTCAATCATCTCGGCGGGTTAAACTGTCGCCGGCCGAGTTGGCTGTGGAGGAAGACCCATGAGGAAGTGGATTGCTACGGTGTTGCTGGGGCTTTCGATGCTCGTCTGCGCTCCTGCGCTCGCTCAGGACGAGACCGCTGCTGGCGGCGGTGGAGGAGGCGGGGGTGGTGACACGACCACGTACGACTTCGAGGACGATCTGGTCACGGGCGATCTCGTCCGCCCCGACGGCGAGCTCCTGAACGTGCGCCGGCGTGGGCGACGCTCCTCGCTGATCCGGATCCGGGAGCACTTCATTCCGGAGATGCTCAAGTCGGTCGAGAACCTCTGACGAGGCTCGCCGATTGGCTCGCGCCAACGGCGCGCGCCACGCCGCGTGCTGATACCGAAACGCTGAACGTCTACTCGCGCTCCGCCGAGCGCGATCGGGAGGTCATCGGTGTCCACAGGGCAACGCGAAGGTCCCGATGACCTTCAACATCTACGAGGGTGAGACGCTCGTCCGCACCGAGTCTGCTCGCTCAGGACATCATCAAGGTAGGCAAGCTGCCTTCGAGCCATCTGCGCATCGACGACGACAACGTCTCGCGCATGCACGCCGTGATCGAGGTCACCGGGCCCGACGAGATCTTCATCATCGATCTCGGCTCCGCGTCGGGGACGATCGTCAACGGCAAGAAGGTCAACAAGTGCAAGCTCCAGAGCGGTGACGAGATCCGCTCGGCGACACGCGTGTCGTCGTCGAGATCGGCGGGAGAGATGCCCGAGGAGGAGGCGACGCAGGTCGCGCCCCCGCCCGCGATCGCCGCGCCGACCTCGCAGCCGCCCGCCGCGGCGTCCCCGTCGCAGCCGCCCGCTGCGCGCCCCGCGGCGCCCGCGGCGCCCGCCGCTCCGCCGGCGATCCCGAACCCGTTCGCGGCGCCCGCCGGGGCGGCAGCCGCGGTCCCGAACCCGTTCGCTCCGCCGGTCGCTCCGCCGGGGGGATCGGGCGGCGCGCAGGCCGACGGCGAGGGCGTGCAGTACGGCATCGTCGCGAGCGGCCCGCCCGTCTCGCCCGAAGAGGTGGAGACCGGGGCGCAAGCCGTCGAGGTCGTCGTGATGTGGGGCGAGACGAGCGTCCTTCACGTCGAGCACATGTGCCCGCCGCGATCGTTCTACGTCGGCGACGTGAACACGACGCTCCAGAACGCGGGCGTCGACTACCTGGTCGGCGCGGACGTGCTCGGTACCGATCGTATGCCGGTGGTCGTGGAGGCGGGCGGCTCGATCGCCGTCGTCATCCCGAACGGTGCGACCGGTGACGTGACCGTCGGCGAGCAGAGCATGTCGCTCGCGGATCTCGCGGCGAGCGGCAAGACCCAGGCGTGCAGCGAGCTCTCGGGCGCGCAGCAGTACCCGCTCCCGGTCGGCGCGACGGCGACGGTCCAGTACAGGGGCTTCCGATTCATCGTGAAGCAGGTCTCGGCGGGCAAGCGAATCGCCGGAGGCGTCGCGGTCGACTGGTCGCCGCTGGTCTACGTCGGCGGGTCGCTCGCGTTCTTCGCCGCGATCCTGATCATGTTCTACTTCCTGCCTCCGTCGAGCGCGGGCCTCAGCCTCGAGCTCTTGAGCCAGGACTCGCGCCTCGTTCAGTACCTGATGGAGCCGCCCGAGACGGTCGAAGAAGAGACGCCCGAGTGGCTCCAGGACAACCAGGACGACCAAGAAGGCGGCAAGGGCAAGCGACACAAGGGCGAAGAAGGCCAGATGGGCAAGAAGGAGGCGAAGAAGACCACGAACCGGTACGGCATCGAGGGCCCCGAGGACAACGAAGACCCGCACATGGCGCGCGAGGAAGCGCGCGAGCAGGCGCGGACGGCAGGCATCATCGGGATCCTCCAGCAGACGACCGGCGCGTGGAACTCGCCCACCTCTCCGTTCGGACGCGACACCGCGCTCGGCAACGATCCGATGAGCGCCCTCGGCGCGCTCATGGGCGACCAGATTGGTGAGAACTTCGGCTTCGGCGGCCTCGGCCTGCGCGGCACGGGTCGCGGCGGCGGCGGCACGGGCGAGGGCACGATTGGTCTCGGCAACCTCGGGACGATCGGTCACGGTGCGGGCGGCGGCAACGGCTCGGGCTACGGCCGAGGCGCCGGCGGCTTCAGCGGGCGTCAAGCGCTCGTGCCGCAGATCCGCGCGGGCACGGCCGACGTGCACGGCTCGCTGTCGAAGGAGGTCATTCGACGCGTCATTCGGCGGCACATCAACGAGGTGCGGTTCTGCTACGAGCAGGAGCTGAACCAGCGGCCCGACCTCGCCGGCCGCGTGACGATTTCGTTCATCATCTCCCCCACGGGCGCGGTCCAGTCCTCGACCGTCGCGGCCACGACGCTGAGCAACCAGCGCGTCGAGACGTGCATCGCGCAGGCGGTGCGGCGGTGGACCTTCCCGTCACCCGAAGGCGGCGGCATCGTCGTCGTCAACTACCCGTTCATGCTCGACTCCACCGGCGGCTGAAGAGCGAGCCCGGGCGCCGGGCCGGAGGCCCGCGCGAGCACCCGAGGGGGGCGCACGAGGAGACGTTGCCTCTGGCAACGTCTCCGAGGCGAGCGAGCACCGCGCGGAGCGCGGCGCGATCGACGGGGGGCGAAGCCCCCCGAGCCAACAAGCCTGCGCAATTTCGGCGATTTTGGGATTGAGTCGCCGGGCCGCTGACCGCTAGTATGCACGCTCGGTACGGGGCGAAGTGCAAGAACCAGCGGAGAAACGGCTCATGGAGATCCGGAAGGGGCTCCTCGCGGGGCTCGCGGTGGTGGTGTTCTGTTTCGCGGGCGCCTGTTCGCGCGCGCGCGTCGAGTCGATGAACGAGATGAACCAGGGCGTGGTGTGGGCCCAGCAGAAGCGGTTCATGGAGGCCACCGAGAAGCTCGAGCGCGCCACGGCGATCGACGCGACGAACGATCAGGCGTTCTACAACCTCGCCCTCGTCCACATGGAGCTCGAGGCCTACGAGCGCGCGAAGGACGATCTGCAGCGCGCGATCGCCATCGACGGCGAGGTCGCCGGCTATCACGAGAAGCTAGGCACCGTGCTGATGGAGCTCGAGCAGTGGGACGACGCCAAGTCGTCGTTCGAGCGCGCGATCGAGCTCGAGCCGGACCTCTTCAAGGCGTACTACAAGCTCGCGCAGGTCTACGAGCGTCTCGACGACCCGCAGAACGCGCTCGCGCAGTACACGGCAGCGATCGAGCACGGGCCGCGCTTCCTCGAGGCGTACTCGCAGCTCGGACGTCTGTACGCGGACCTCGGCTACCTCGACCAGGCCGCGCAGGTGCTCCAGAGCGCGCTCCAGGTGGCGCAAGAGGGATCGGAAGAGGAAGCCGAGGTTCACCACGTGCTCGGCACGGTGTATCAGCAGCAAGGGAACCTCGACGGCGCCGTGACGGAGTTCCAAGCGGCGCTCGAGATCGATCCCGGGCTGCGCGATGCGCTCTTCTCGCTCGGCTGGACATACTCGCTCCAGAGCAATCGCGAGGAAGCGCGGCGCTATCTCAAGAAGTACGTCGACATCGCCGGCGACAACGCCCCTCCGTACTACGTGAAGGCAGCGCAGGACCGCCTGATCGAGCTCGGAGGGCCCTGACCGGGCTCGGAGGGAGCGCGGGAACGGCATGAACTGGCGCGAGCGAGTCGGCGTGCTCATGCGGTGGGGCGACTACCGCGGCGTCGATCGCTATCTCGAGGAGGTGCTCGCCGACGCAAAGGACACGGCCGAGCGCGCGTTCGTGCTGCGCGCTCGGGGCGACCTGCTCGCCGACGTGTTTCTCCGGCGAGTGGAGGCCGCGGCGCTCTTCCTCAAGTCGTACGAGCTCGACTCCTCTCAGCCGGATGCGCTCCGGCGCGCTCGGTTCATCCAGCGCTCGCTCGGCATGCTCCCGCAGGTCGCCCAATCGCTCGAGCGCGAGCTCGGCACGACGAACGAGCCCGTTCTCGCGGCGGACATGCTCGTCGAGCTCGGCGACACGCTCCAGGATCTCGCCCAGCTCGAGCGTGCCGCCGCGGCGTACAGGAACGCGCTCGAGCTGACGCCCGCGAGCGACGGCGCGATGGGCGCGCTCGAGGACCTCGAGGCGGACGACGGCACGGCCCAGGCGCGGATGATGGCGCTCGCCCAGCAGGGTGCGAGTGGGGTCGGGCACGGTGCGCTGACGATGCTCGTTCGGGCGGCGCGAATCGCGCGTCGTCTGGGCGATGCCAGCCAGCGGCCGTTCCTCGAGGCCGCGTTGCGCGCCGTTCCGACCTCGGCCGAGGCGGGCGCTCTGGTCGACTCTTGGTACGCGAGCCAGGGCGACTTCGACGGGCTCCGCGACTTCCACCACCGGTTCGTCGACGCGATCGCCGATCCGGTCCAGAGGTCGCACGTCGCCGTCGAGGCGGCCGCGCGATGGCTCAATCGGTTCCAGGACCCCGACGTCGCGGCGTCGCTGCTGTCGCTGGCGATCGAGGCGTGCCCCGAAGAGGTCGCGGCGCACGTGGCTCTCGCGGCGTACTGGGAGGGCAAGGGCGACGTTCGACAAGCGCTCGATCGCGTCGACGCGGCTCTCGCGGCGCACGGCGCGTCGGGCGACGACGAGGAAGCGAGCGCGGCAGAGATTTTCCTGCTGAGTGAAGCGACGGAGATGGCGTGGCGGCACTTGCACGACCCACAACGGGCCGGCCGCTACGCGATGCGCCTGAAACAGAAGGCGCCGGACCATCCGGGAGTGGAGCAGTTCCTGCGGGAGCTCGAAGGCGAAGGCGAAGCACCCGAAGCCCGAGGGGATGCGGAGGCACTTGTGTCGGACGACGATTACGAAAGCGGTAGCGATTCGGCGGCTTCGGGCGACGAGCCCGCCGCGCCCGTGCGGGAGCTCAGCGACGCCGAGCGCGCGGAGCTCTCGGAGATCGACGGCAAGCTCGCGGAGTACGAGCAGAAGAACCGTTGGTCCGACTACATCCGTACGCTCGTCCGCAAGGCGGAGCTCGTCGCGGATCCCGCCGAGAGGATCGACCTGTACTCGCAGGCCGGCACGCTCTACATCGAGCGGTCGTCGAACCAGGCGGAAGCGATCAAGTGCTTCGAGGCCGTGCTCGAGATCGATCGCTACAACATCGAAGCGATCACCCGTCTCAAGGAGATGTACGAGAAGCGACGGGACTGGGAGCACCTCATCGGTGTGATGCAGTCGGAGGCCGAGCTCCTCGATCCGGACGACCGGCCGCTCCGCTACATGGAGATGGCGCAGCTCGCCACCGAGCGCCTCCGCAAGCCGGACGTCTGCATCGACCTGTGGCAGAAGGTGCTCGACTTCGATCCGGAGAACCCCGACGCGCTGGCCGCGCTCTCGCAGCTCTACGAGCGGGCGCGCGAGTGGGTGCCGCTCGCGAAGGTGCTCGAGAAGCACGTCGAGACGCTACGGGACGAAAAGGAGCTCAAGGCGCAGCTCCAGAAGCTCGGGATGATCTACGCCGACAAGATCGGCGACGACGAAGGCGCCGTTCACGCGTTCCAACGGTTGCTCACGCTCGATCCGAACGATCGGCGCGCGCAAGAGCAGCTCAAGAGGCGCTACGCCTCGCTCAAGGCGTGGGACGACCTCGAGCAGTTCTACGCGACGACGGAGAAGTGGGACGAGCTCATCCGGATCCTCGAGCGTGAGGCCGACGCCACGGAGACGAGCACAGAGGACAAGATCGACCTGCTTTTCCGCGTCGCGCGGTTGTGGGAGACACAGCAGGGCAAGCCCGAGCGTGCTGCGCGTGCGTACGAGAAGATCCTCGACACCGATCCGGACAACCTCCGCGCGGCGGAGGCCCTGTCTCCGATCTACGAGAACGCGAACGACCCGCGGAAGCTCGTGAACGTCTACGAGGTTCGCCTGAAGCACATCGACGACCCGCTCGCGAAGATCCAGCTCTTGCGGGAGACGGGCCTGCTCTACGAAGAGCGCTTGCGGGATGCGGCGACGGCGTTCGAGCGTTACCTCGAGGCGTTCGGAACCGATCCGTCGCAGGAGGTCGTCCGCGAGGACGTCGAACGGCTCGCCGGAAACGTCGAGGGCGGGTGGGACCGTGTCGTTCGCGCGTACGGCGACGCGATCGCGGCCTCGGCCGACGAGTACCAGGTGGTCGAGCTGCGGATGGGCCTCGGAAGGACCCTCACGGCGGTCGGCAAGATCGACGAGGCGATCGAGCAGTATCACGCCGTCTACGAGGCGCAGAACGATCACCCCGAGGCGATCGCGGCGTTGGCCGAGCTCTATCGGCAGACGCAGCAGTTTCGGGAGCTGCTCGGGATCCACGAGCGCCGGATGGAGCTCGAGACGGACCCGGACGCGCGCCGTGCGCTCGCGTACCAGGTCGCCGCGCTCTGGGAGAACGAGCTCGGCGATCCCGATCGAGCGATCGATTCGTATCGCGGCATCCTCGAGGAGTACGGCGATGACGAGGTGGACGCGTATGCCGCGCTCGACCGGCTCTACGAGCAGCAAGAGCGCTGGAACGACTTCGCCGCGACGATCGAGCGCCGGATCGACCTGGGCCCGTCGTCTCACGAGGAGCTCGCCGCGCTCAAGTTCCGATTGGCGCGCACGCTCGAGCTGCACCTCGCGGACAAGCTCCGCGCGGTGGAGCTCTACCGAGAGGTGCTGACGATTTTTCCCGAGCACGATGGTGGGCGCGCGGCGCTCGAGAACCTGCTCGACGATGCGGAGGTCGGCGCGCAGGCCGCGGAGATGCTCGAGCCGATCTACGAGGTTCGCGGCGAATGGGAGAGCTCGATCCGCGCTCTGACGGTGCTTCACGCGCGGAGCGACGACCCGATGCGCCGGCTCGACCTCTTGACCAAGGTCGGTGAGGTCTACGGCGAGCGCATCGGCGATTCGGCGAAGAGCTTCGACGCGTTCTGCGAGGCGCTGCGCGACGCGCCCGACAGTGAGGACACGTTGAGCCGCCTCGAGGTCTTGGCGGTCGAGCAGGAGAAGTTTCCGACGCTCGTGCAGCTCGTCGGCGAGCTGGCGGCCGGGACGACCGACCCGGGGCTCGCGCGGCAGCTGTGGCTCAAGGCAGCGCAGATCTACGATCTGCAGCTCGGCGACGTGGATGGAGCCGTCGCGCGCGTATCGGCGCATCCTCGACCAAGACCACGGTGACTTCGACGTGCTCGAGGCGCTCGAGGCGCTCTACCGGCGTACCGAGCGCTGGCGCGATCTGCTCGGCGTTCTTCGCCGTCGCGCGGAGCTCGCGGCGGAGCCGGGCGACCAGGAGCTTCTCCTCGCGCAGATGGCGTTCATCTTCGACGAGATGCTCGGAGAGCCGAACGAGGCGATCAGCGTCTACAAGGAGATCCTCGAGCTCGATCCGACGAGCCAGCGTGCTCTCTCAGCGCTCGACGATCTCTACGCGCGCCAGAACATGTGGACCGACCTGGCGGACAACGTGGAGCGCCAGCTCTCCATGGCGGAGGACCCGGACCAGCAGGTCGCGCTGATGCTGCGGCTCGCCGAGCTGCGCCAGTCGCGGATGGGCGTGGCCGACGCGGCGATCGAAGGGTACCGCGAGGTCCTCGAGCGCGACCCCTCGAACGAGCCGGCGCTCGCGGCTCTCGAGGAGCTCATCGGCAACGAGGAGCACCAGCTGCTCATCGCGGAGATCCTGGAGCCGATCTATCGCGACTCGAGCCAGTACCACAAGCTGATCGGCGTCCACGAGATCCAGGCGCGCCACGCGAGCTCGCCCGACCGCAGGGTCGAGCTCCTCCACCGGATCGCGGAGCTGTACGAGCTCGCGCTCGACGACCTCGGGAGCGCCTTCCAGACGTACGCGCGCGCTCTCGCGGAGGACCCCGCGAGCGAGTCGACGCAGGACAACCTCGCGCGGATCGCGATGATCGGCGCCAACTACGACGCGCTCGCGCAGGTCTACGAGCAGCAGGTCGAGCACGTCGAGGACCCGATGCTCGCGGCGCAGCTCCACGTGAAGGCTGCGACCGTCCGCGAGGAACAGCTCGGCGATCATCCGGGTGCGATCGCGCACTACCTGCGCGTGCTCGAGCTCGACCCTCAGCATCTCGAGGCCGCGAGCGCGCTCGAACGCCTGTTCCAGCTGTCCGAACGGTACGAGGATCTCGCGCGCATCTACCTGAAGAAGGCGCAGATGCTCACGAGCCCCGAGGAGCAGAAGGCGTACCTCTTCCGCGGCGCGGCGATCTACGAGGACATCCTCGAGCGTCCGACGCGACGCGATCGGCGTCTACGACCAGGTGCTCGAGGTCGATCCGGAGGAGATGGCGGCGCTCGACAAGCTCATCGAGCTCTACCTGCGGATGGAGAAGTGGGAAGAGCTCCTCGGCGTCTACACGCGCAAGGCCGACATCGTCGTCGACGCGGACGAGAAGAAGCGCATCTACGTCGAGACCGGCGCTGTCTACGAGCGCGAGGTCGGCGACATCGAGAAGGCGATCGATACCTACCAGCGCATCCTGGAGATCGATCCCGACGACATGACGGCGCTCGGTCGGCTCGACGCGCTCTACCACGCGTCCGAGAACTGGCAGGAGCTGCTCAGCGTGCTCGAGCGCGAGGCGGACCTGGCCGGCGACCCGAACGAGGTCATCAGTTACAGGTACCGCATCGCAGAGCTCTGGCATCACCGGCTAGGCGATCCGGTTCGCGCGGTCGACATCTATCGCGACATCCTCGAGGTGACTCCCGACCACGAGCCGACGCTGAACGCGCTCGAATCGATGGTCTCGGCGGGGACCGAGGCGGTAGCAGCCGCCGGCGTCCTCGAGCCCGTCTACCGTCAGATGGGCGAGTGGGCGAAGCTCATCGCCGTCCACGAAGTACAGATCGCCCACGACGAGGATCCGGTGCGGAAGGTGGAGCTCCTTCACCAGGTCGCGCAGCTCTACGAGTTCCAGCTCGACCAGGCCAGGCACGCGTTCGATGCGTACGCACGCGCGCTCCCGTTCGACAACGAGAACGAGGAGACGCTGCAGTCGCTCGAGCGGCTCGCGGAGAACCTCGGTCTCTGGAACGACGTCGTCGGGCTATACGACCACGAGATCGCAGCGTCTCAAAGAGGACGCGCCCGATCGGCTCATCGACATGGCGCTGCGCTGCGCGATGATCTACGAGGTCCAGGTCGGTGACATCGACGCGCGCGATCGATCGCTATCGGATCGTCGTCGACGTGGACGAGCACCACCAGCAGGCGATCGAAGCGCTGGACCGGCTCTACGAGCACACCGAGCGCTGGGGCGACCTCGCCGACATCCTGCAGAAGGAGGTCGCAGATCGCTCCGAGCCCGGACGATGTCTTGAGCTTCCAGTTCCGCCTCGGCCGCGTCTATCAAGAGAGGCTCGAGGACGTCGATCGCGCGATCGATCAGTACCGCGAGATCCTCGCGGCGGCGCCGGAGCACACGCCGGCCATGTCCTCGCTCGAGCTGCTCTTCGCCGAGGGGATCAAGCCGCTCGTGATCGGAGAGATCCTCGAGCCGCTGTACCGGATGGGCGAGCAGTGGGACAAGCTGGTCAACGTCCACGAGGTCCAGCTCAACTACCAGCCGGACCCGATCGAGCGCGTCTCCATGATGCAGCGCATCTCCGAGCTCGCCGAGGAGAAGGCGAGCGATCACCTGCGCGCGTTCGCATGGATGCAGCGCGCGCTGCTCGAGGAGCCCGGCAACGATCACACGCAGGTGGAGGTCGAGCGGCTGGCGAGCATCCTCGACGGTTGGTCGCAGCTCGCGAACACGTACGCCGACGTGCTCGAGAACGGGCACACACCCGACACCCGCATCTACATCGGCAAGCGGCTCGCGCGCGTCTACATGGAGGAGCTCGGAGACGTCTCGCGCGCAGAGGAGACGTACAGGTTCATCCTCGGCGTCTCGGACCGCGACGAGGACACGCTCCAGGCGCTCGACGACATCTACAACGAGAACGCGGCGCACGAGGCGCTCGCAGAGACGCTGAAGAAGAGGGTCGCCGCGGCCGACTCGTCGTCGGAGAAGGTCGAGCACAGCTTCCGTCTCGGTCAGGTCCTCGAGGTCGACCTCGGCCGAACCGAGGAAGCGATCCGTGTCTACGACGAGATCCTCTCGAACCTCGACGCCGGAGCACGCACGAGAGCATCCAGTCGCTGCAGCGCATCTACACCGGAGCAGCGAGGACTGGCCGAACCTCTTCCGACGTTCGAGAAGGAGCTCGACGTCGTGCTCGGCGACATCGGCGCAGTCCGACATGCTGGCGCAAGATGGCGCGACTGTCGTCACGAGACGGCTCGGCGACGATGCGCGCGCGATCGAGCTCTGGAAGCGAGGTGCTCGATCTGCGCGGCGAGGATCCCGAGGCGCTGAACGCCCTCGGAGACATCTACGCAGCGTCAGAGAAGTGGGCGCGAGCTCGTCGACATCCTCGAGCGCGAGGTCGGCGATCGTCGACGACGACGACGATGCGGGTCGCGATCTTCGCCGACCTCGGGCGCGGTCTGGTACGAGAAGCTCGAGCGCGAGCGCAACGCGCTCGACAGCTGGGAGCGCGTTCTCGACATCGACCCCGGCGAACACCGACGGCGCTCTTCGCGATGGCGGAGATCCACCGCGCGGCGAATCAGCATCACGAGCTCGTCGACACGCTGCACCGCATCATCGAGGTCGGCGCCGCGACGCTCGACGACGCGACGCTCGAGCCAGGTCTACATGCAGCTCGGCGATCTCTATGCGAGCGAGCTCGCAGCAGCCGATGGACGCGGTCGACGCTACAACCGCGCGCTCGACCTCAACCCGCGAACTTCGAATCGATGGACGCGCTCGAGCGCATCCATCGCAGCGAAGGGCGAGTGGGAGGACTGCATCGCAGGTGATGGAGCGCCGCGTCGAGGCGCTCGAGGAGTCCGGAGCAGCAGATCGCCGTGCTGCTCGGCATCGCGCGCATGTGGGCCGAGCAGGTCGGGGACGCGGACAAGGGCACGAGCGCGCTACGAGCGCATCCTCCAGCTCGAGCCGACGCACGTCCACGCGTTCGAGAAGCTCGAAGAGCTGCACCGCGAGGCGTGCGGTGGGAAGACCTCGTCGAGATGTACCTCAACCGCATCGAGGCGCACGGAGGAGGCGCGCGACCGAGTCGCGTTGCTCCTGCGCAAGTCGCGGAGGTCTATGGAGAAGGAGCTCGACGACGCGCGCAGGCGTTCGACGCGCTCAAGGTCGCGTGGACCGAGGACTACTTCGACCGCGAGACGACGGCAACGAGCTCGAGCGCGTCGCGGGGCTCACGAGAAGCTGGAACGAGCTGCTCACGACGGCGAACGACGCGCTGCAGGAGGTCGAGGATCCCGAGACTGAAGATCGCGATCTGCCTGCGCTGCGCGAAGTGGTACGGCACCGAGCTCGGTCACCCCGAGTACGCGATCCCCTACTACCAGCAGATCCTCAGCGCTCGACCCGGCGAACGTGCCAGCGATGCAGCAGCTCGCCGATCTCTACCGGACGACGCAGCAGTGGCAGCACGCTGGCGCAGATCGCTCGGTCAGCTCGTCAAGATGACGAACGACGGCCGCGTGAAAGCCGACACGTACGTGCAGATGGGCGACCTCTGCACGCGAGCACCTGGGAGTCCCGGACCAAGCGGGCGGGTACTACCAAACAGGCGCTCGACGATTCTCGACGCACGTTCCGGCGCGCTCGAGGCGCTCGAGCGGATCTACCGGCAGGAGAGCCAGCTGGCCGCAGATGCTCGACGTGCCCAAGCGCAAGGCGGCGGCGCTCGACGACCCGGACGAGGTCTTGGCGGCGAAGCTCCCAGGTCGCCGAGGCGTACGAGGACCGAATCCTCGACCCGGACGAGCGATCGCGGCGTATCGCGAGGTGCTCGTCGCCGACGACGTCAACCTGACCGCTCTCAAGGGCCTCGAGCGGCTCTACGCACAGAGGGAGAGCTGGCAGGACCTGCTCGACGGTCCTCGAGCGCGAGCTACGACATCGTCACGACCGAGAAGGAGCGCATCTCGATCCTCACGCGGCTCGCGGGGATGTGGGAAGAGGAGTTCGTCAAGCCCGAGAAGGCGGCTGAGCGACTCGAGCAGGTCCTCGACATCGATCCGTCGCACGAAGCCGCGCTCAGCAGCCTCGCGCGGCTCTACCGAAATCTGCAGCGTTGGGACGAGCTCATCCAGACGTACGAGAGGCACGTCGCTGCGACGCCAGACCGAGGCGAGAAGGCGCGCATCTATCGTGCGATGGGCGAGACGTACTGCACACGAGCTCGACGACGCTGACCGCGCGATCGACGCGTATCTCAACGTCATCGACCTGAACGAGAACGACGTACAGGCGCTCGACGCGCTGACGCGGCTCTACGATCGACGCGGTGACTACTCGGCTGCGCTCGAGATGATGGAGAAGACTCGCACGCATCGCGACCGAGCCGGCGCAGATCGTCGACCTGCGCTACCGGATGGGCCGCATCCTCGACGAGCAGCTCGGCGACCGGGCGGGCGCGATCGAGAATTACCAGGGCGCCATCGACGTGGAGCCGGGGCACCTCCCGTCCCTCGAGGCGATGCGATCGCATCCACGTCGACGCCGGGGACTGGCTCGCAGCGTCCCGCGTCCTCGAGCAGGAGACCCAGTACCAGCAGAACCCGCGCGCAGTCGCTCAGCTCCTCGTCGAGCTCGGGCAGATCTACGACGAGCGCCTCGACGAGAAGGAGCGGGCGATCGAGGTGTTCGAGGCGGCCCATCGCCAAGACGCCGACAACGAAGAAGCCGCGCTCCCGCTCGCCGACGAGTACTACAAAGAGCAGCGCTGGGAGGAGGCGTTCCCGCTGCTCGAGATGCTCGTCAAGAGGCGTGGCAAGCGCGAGCCCGACGAGCAGCACCGGCTCGCGTTCATGCTCGGTGAGGTCTCGACCCGGCTCGCCAGACGACGAAGCAGCGATCAAGGCGTTCAGCAAGGCCTACCAGCTCGACTCCACCCACCTTCCCTCGTTGCTCGGGCTCGCGGCCGCGTACTACCGGGCGCGAGATTGGGAGAAGTCGTTCAAGTTCTATCAGATGCTCCTCGTCCACCACCGCGACTCTCTCGGTGCGCGACGAGATCACGGACATCTTCTATCGCCTCGGCGTCATCAAGCGCGAGCAGGGCGAGCGGCGCAAGGCGCTCAACATGTTCGACAAGGCGCTCGAGGAGGATCAGTACCACCGTCCGACGCTCGAAGCGGTCGTCGGGCTCTACGAGACGCAGAGCGAGTGGGAACAGGTCATCCACTTCAAGAAGCAGATCCTCGAAGTGGCGGCCGACGACGCCGAGCGTTTCAAGCTGCTCGACGAGATCGGCGATCTCTGGAAAGAGAAGGTCGGCAACCAGCAGAAGGCGATCCAGGCCTACTCCGACGCGACCGACATCAATCCGGAGGACCACAAGGTTCTTCACAAGCTGCTGATCGGTTTCCAGGAGACCAAGCAGTGGGAGAAAGCGATCGAGATCATCCAGCGGATCAGTCGATCTCGACGACCGGACGCCGGCGAAGTCGAAGTACGCGTACACGATCGCCGTCATCATTCGCGACGAGCTGAAGGACGCCGAGCGGGCCGTCGACAAGTTCAACGAAGCGCTCGACCTCGACCACGAGCAGCTCAAGGCGTTCGAGGCGATCAACAAGATCCTCACGCAGAAAAAGGACTGGAAGCAGCTCGAGCGCGCGTTCCGCAAGATGCTGCATCGCGTGGTGGGCAAGGGGAACACGGAGCTCGAGTTCAACCTCTGGCACAATCTCGGCGTCATCTATCGCGACCGGCAGCAAGCAGTTCGAGTCGGCCGCAGAGGCGTTCAACATGGCGAGCCAGGTGCTCCCGGACAACGTCACCGAGCATCAGATCCTCGCGGAGCTCTACAGCGTGATCCCGCACCGCATCGAGGACTCGATTCGCGAGCACCAGTGGCTCCTCCGCCAAGATCCGTACAAGGTCGATTCCTACCGCGCGCTGTACAGGCTTTATTTCGACGCGCGCGCCTACGACAAGGCCTGGTGCCTCGCGGCGACGCTGACGTTCCTGAAGAAGGCGGATGCAGGAGCAGCAGCAGTTCTTCGAGCAGTACAAGCAAGGAGGGATGATCCGGCCGCAGTCCCGGCTCGACAACGAGCGCTGGGTCAAGGATCTCTTCCACCCGGACGAGGACCTCTACGTCTCGAAGATGATGGAGGCGCTCGCGCCGGCCGTTCACGCGCTCAAGGCGTCGAGCGACAAGGCGCTGCATCTCGCCAAGAAGCACGAGGTCGACCCGTCCACGTCGACGGTCTCGTTCGCGCGGGCGTTCGGCTTCGTCTCCCAGGTCCTGAACCTCGGCATCGTTCCGCGCCTGTTCCTCAGAGCCGATGCTCAGGGTGGTCTCATCCACGTGGCGGGCTCGAACCCGCCTGCGACGGTCTGCGGCGCGTCGCTCCTGTCCGGCTACAGCCCGCAAGACCTGACGTTCGTCATCGCGCGACACCTCGCGTACTACCGGGGCGAGCACTTCGTTCGCACGCTCCTCACGACGCACAGCGAGCTCCGGATGGTTCTCCTCGCCGGGCTCCGAATCGCCGGCGTCACCCCGCCAGACCCGCAGGTCGACGCGACGGCGCAGACGCTGGCGGGCCGCCTCGGACCGGCGCAGACCGAGGCGATGCGGGCGGTGGCCAAGCGCTTCATCGAAGCGGGTGGCAGCACCGACCTCAAGCGGTGGATGGGCGCGGTGGAGATCACGGGGTGCCGCGCCGGGTTCCTCCTCTGCAACGACCTCGACACGGCGGCGCGGATGATCCACGCGATCCCCTCCCGAAGGGGCGACCGATCTGCCTCCGAAGGAGAAGATCAAGGAGGTGGTGCTCTTCAGCGTCTCCGAAGAGTACTTCCGCCTCCGCGAGGCCCTCGGCATCCAGATCAAGGTCTGATCCCACGAAGGCTGGTATGCTTCGCCCCATGAGACGGCTCCTCGTCTCGCTGCTTTTCCTGATCATCCCGGCGACGGCGTCCGCGCAGGAGCACGAACCGTCCGACGCCGAGATCGCGGAAGCGCGCGCGCTGTTCATGGCGGGGCAGGCCGCCGTGGACTCGGGGCGGTGGGCCGACGCGGTCGAGAGCTTCTCGCGCGCCTACGACTTGAGCCACGTCCCGGCCGCGCTCTACAACCTCGGCTTCGCGCTCCGCGCGCTCGGGCGACACCGCGAGGCCCGCGACGCGTTCGACCGGTTGCTCGAGGAGCATCCGCGGTTCGACCGCGACCTGCGACGCGAAGCGAATCGCTATCGCGCGGAGTCGGCCAGCCGAATCGCGCGCGTGTCGCTCTCCGGGCTCGACGAGTCCCGCCGCTACGTCGTTCGCTTCGACGGCGAAGCGGTCAACGACGACGGCCGGCGGCCGCTCGAGGTCGAAGGCGATCCCGGCGCGCACACGGTGACGGTGCGCGCGCCCGGATTCAATCCGTTCGTGTGGGAAGGAACGCTCAGCGACGGGCAGCAGCTCACCGTCGACATCGACATGACCGCGCTCTCGACCGGAGGGGACGCGGGGCACGGCCAGCACGGCGCGATCCTGGGCAACGGCGGCGACGGCACGAGCTCGACCGACCAAGGAGGGCATGGCTGGGTCGGCTGGGCGATCGCCGGCGGCATCCTGGTCGCGATCGGCGTCGCCGTCATCGTGGGCGTCGTTCTCTTCAACGACGCGCAGCTCCAAGGTCTCTCGGAGCGGGTGTACGAGCTGTGAGGCGCGCGCCCGCGGCCTTCGTCCTGCTCGCTGCGCTCGGTCTCGGAGCGTCGGGCTGCACGCTCAACGCCGCGTTCGAGCTCGAGCTCGATCTTCCGGCGGGCCCGGTCGGCGGGCCGCCGGTCTACGTGCTGATTCAGCCGCGGAGCGCCGCGGAGAATCCGTTCCCCGACGAGTGGCGCGGGGACGACCTGGACTCGATCGAGCTCACCGACACCCCGTCGAGCGACCACATCAGCATCCTCAGCGGCCGTGACGACATCGACCTCGCGGTCAAGGCGCGGTTCTGTGCCAGCCCCACCTGCACCGACCTCGACGACGACATGGCCCCCGAGCGTTGGTTCCTCTTCGAGCACCCGTTCTACATCGGCGCTCGGACGTCCTGGAACGCAGATCCGCAGATCGACGCCATCCCGACGACCTCCGACACGACGCCGTTCCGGGTCGAGCGGTGCCAGATCAAGGGATGCGTGGAGGGAGAGCTGTCGAACTACTGCCGCACGGACAACCGACACCTGTGCGAGTGAGCAGCCCATGTAGGGGCAGCGCGCACGCCCGCGGCGTTTTCGCGCCCGGGTAACCAAGCCGGTGCCAACCTGATAGTCTAAGGCCGGTGAGCGTGGCCTCTTCCGACGCCCAACAGCCACGTTCCGTCGGGCGATACGAGCTCTTGTTCCGCATCGCCTCCGGCGGCATGGCCGAAGTCTATGCGGGTCGCGTGAGCGGCGAGGCCGGGTTTCAGAAGCTCGTGGCCGTCAAGCGGATGCTCCCGCAGCTCGCCGACGACGACGAGTTCGTCACGATGTTCCTCGATGAGGCTCGGGTCGCAGCCAACATCTCGAGCCCGAACTGCGTGTCGACGATCGACCTCGGCCGCGCCGACGACGGCTCGCTCTACATCGTGATGGAGCTCGTCGTCGGCGTTACGCTGGCTCGCATACTCAAGTGGTCGGTGCAGAATCGACAGCCGATCCCGGTGAGCGTCGCGGTCGACCTCCTCGCGCAGGCGGGCCACGGTCTGCACGACGCGCACGAGGCGACGACGCCGCTCGGTCATCCGCTGCAGATCGTCCACCGCGACGTTTCGCCACAGAACGTGCTCGTCGGCGTCGATGGGCGCGTGCGGCTCACCGACTTCGGCGTCGCTCGCGCGGTAGCCCGGATGACCGAGACCGTCACCGGCCGCGTCAAGGGGAAGTTCGCGTACATGGCGCCCGAGCAGCTGGTCGCGAAGGACGTCGACCGGCGCTCCGACGTTTTCAGTCTCGGCATCGTCGCGTGGGAGCTCTTCACGGGTCAGCGCCTCTTCATCGGCGAGCACCCCGCCGAGACGATGGACCGTGTTCGGAACATGCCGATCCTCTCGGTGCAGGAGGTGCGTGCCGATGTTCCGAAGCAGGTCTCGGACGTCGTCGGCTGGGCGCTCGAGCGCGACCCGAGCCGGCGCTGCCCGACCGCTCGGGACTTCGAGGACGCGATCCGCGCTGCCGCCGCCCACGCGAACATCCCGATGGCGAAGGAAGACGTCGTCCGGTTCGTGAGGAGCGCGGGCGGAGATGCGCTCGCGAAGATCCGCGACAACATCA
This sequence comes from uncultured delta proteobacterium, assembly GCA_963740495.1. Lineage (GTDB taxonomy): Bacteria > Myxococcota_A > Polyangia > Polyangiales > CAVUEK01 > CAVUEK01. Next base: position 211,161 of record CAVUEK010000018.1, on the reverse strand, counting down.
AGGTCGCATTGAGCTCGCGCGAGGGCGTCACGGTGCCCATCGAGACGCCGGACATGCAGCTCACCCCGAGCGGTGTGCAGTCATCGGTGAAGTCCATGCCGCGGGTCGACAACCCGGACCCCACCGATCCGACCACGGGGAGCACCCTTCCGCCCGTTCACCCCGACGCCTCGGCCCCTTCGGCGGTCGCGGGCCCCGGAAGCGTGTTCGAGCCGCCGCAACTGCCCGACCCCGCGCCCGTCGCGCCGAGCCGCCCGCCGATGCTGGTGATTGGCGGCGCCATCGCGGCGCTCGTGGCCGTGGCCGCGATCGCTGGGTACGTTCTCTTCTACCACCCGTCCGAGCTACCCCCGACGGTGCACGCGGCTCCGCCGACGCCGACGCCCGAGCCCGCTCCGACGACCGTACCGGACGAGGTGGCGCCGGCCGAGCAGCCCGAGGTCGTCGCCGCCTCGCCGATGGAGACGGGGATCCCCGTCGTCGATGACGGGGACGCCGTCTCGGGCGCACCCGAGGCGCCGCACCACCGAACCGGCCGACGGACGCCGATCCACCGCGCCACGCGCCAGCCCGAGAATGGCGCGATGGAGTCGCCCTCGACCGCGCAGACGACGATGGAAAATGCCGCAGCAACATCGGGAGGTTCGAGCCAAATCTCGATGGCGTCGAACAATTCCGCGAGCATGATGGGCCTCGTCGGGCTCGACGCCTTCGACCGCGACCTGCCATCGCACTGAGCCCGCTCAGGGCCGAGCGGCGGCGACGTCGAGCGTGTAGGAGAGCCAGAGGCCACGCACGGCGAGCCGACCGAGGACGACGAGCTCGAGGACGGGGATGGCGACGAGGCCGGAGCCGAGCACGCTCAGACCGAGGACGTGCCCGAGCGCGGCGAGGGCGGAGCCCGCGGCGAAGAACGTGAGCCACGAGCCGAGCGTCGGGATCGAGAACGCGGCGAGCGCGCGCCGCACGGCGCGGAGCGCGGACGCGTCACTCGCCGCGATGCGCGCGCGCGCGAGGTCGTGGAGCGCCGCCGTGACGGCGAGGACGGCGAGCCCCGGCAGGCAGCACGCGAGGGAGCCGAGATCGCACACGGGATCGCTCGCGCGGCCGCGAAGCACGGCCTCACCGAGGGCGGGGCCGCCGACCGCGAGCGCGATCCCGACCGCGAAGGCCGGGGCGAGAACGAGCGCGACCACGAGCGAGCGCGGGTAGAGCGCGGCGCCGCGACCGATCGCCGACGACAGAGTCGAGGGCCGCGCGAGCGCCGAGAGCCACGTCATCGAGAAGAACGGCGAGAGGAGCGCGGCGATCCCGATCGTGACCGCGAGGGTGAGGATCGACGGGCCGAGGTGGTTCGCCGCGTCGAGCCAGCGCTCGATCGCGGCCGGGCTCGCCTCGTCGACGCTCCCGATCTGGCGCGCGATCGGCCACGCAGGCGCGAGGGCGAGGCAGGTCGTGGCGAGCCACGCCAGGAAGAGCACGTGCCGCGCTCGCGAAAAGCGCGTCATCAGGGCCCCACGAGCGCGAGGAGCTCTTGGACGAGGAAGAGGACGTACGCGAAGGGGGCGCCGCCGTGGCGGCGGACCCGCGCGCGCACGTCGTCGCGCACGTTCGGATCGAGGAGGTCGTGCCCGTCGGGATCGACGCGGGCGAGCGCGATGCGCTTGGCGCTCCGGTGCGTGACGCGGAGGCTGCGCTCCGAGCCCCGGAACGGAATGCGTGTCCGGCCACCGTCCTCGTCGACGAGCTCGACCCACGTCGGCAAGGGCAGCGCCCCGATGCGGCGTGCGGCGACCTCCGTGACCCACGCGTCGCCTTCGCGGCGATCGTCGAATCGGGTGAGCGCGAGCTCGGCGTCCTCCCCATCGATCAGCGCGGGCTCGAGGAGCGCCGCGGCGAAGCCGGGCCAGTACACGCGGTCGAACGCCGCGTAGAGATCGTCGGGCGTCGGATGGCGAAACCGCTGCTCGCGCGCGTAGAGGCCGAGCGCGCGCTCGAGCGGTCGAGCACCGAACGTGCGGCCGATCGTCTCGAGGACGTTGCACGTTCGCGCGTAGACGGCGCGACCATAGCCGTCGCTGTCGTAGGCGTATGCCGGCAGGCCCGGCGGGGGCGTCGCTCCTCCTTGGGGCGCGTAGTCGAAGCGCCGCAGGATCTCGAAGTAGTCGACGGGCAGGGGGAACGACATGGCCGACGCGCGCGGTCCGTGGAGAGCGCGAAGCGCATCGGTCGAGGACCACTCGGTGAGCCCCTCGTCCAGCATGGGCCACTGCACCTCGTTGGTGCCGACCATGTGTTGGAACCACTGGTGAGCGAGCTCGTGGAGCGTGACGTCGTCTTCCAGGATCGGGTCGAGGCCCGCGATCCGGAACCACGGGCCCGCCGTGAAGAAGAGCGTCGGGTACTCCATCCCCGCCGCGCCCTCGGCGCCCTCGGGCGGAACGACGACGGTGAGCGTAGGGTACGGGTACGCGCCGAAGAGGCGTCCGTACCGGGCGAGCCCGTGCTCGGTCGCGAGGCGGTGCCGCGCGAGCGCCGCCTCGTAGCCGGGAGGATAGAGGATGCGTACACGCGTGCCCGACGACTCGAACGTCTCCTCGAGGAGATCGTCCGACGCGACGAAGACAGCGTCGCTCACCGGCTCCGCTCGGTACGTCCGGATCGCGCGGCCGTTGTCCACGCGCTCCTCGACGAGCTCGCCGGTCGCGCCGACCACGAACGACGCGGGCGCATCGACGGTGAGCTCGTAGCGCGCGAAGTCCGCGTAGAACTCGCCGTTTCCGTGATACGGGAAGCTCGCCCACGTCCCATCGGGCTCGAGGCGCGCGAGCTTCGGGAACCACTGCGCGACGGCGTGGAACGAGCCCGAGTAGCCGCTTCGCGCGAAGACCTCTGGAAGCGTCGTGCGGAAACGAGTGACGAGCGTGACCGACTGGCCCGGCAGGACGGGAAACGGCAAGGGGACGCGGAGCTGCGTCCGGTCGCCGGGGATGACCTCGTCGTCGGAGCCCGCGAGCAGGTCGCCGCCGCGCGACCCGGCCAGCGCGAGCGACTCGACCTCCATCGAGCCTCGAGTCGTCGCCGCGACGCCGCGGAGCTCGCCCGCCGACTCGCGCATGAAGACCGTCTCGTCGGACTCGAACGCGTTCGGGTAGAGGTGGAGCCAGAGCTCGCTCACGGCGACGCGCGATCCGTTTCGCCATCGTATCCGCGCGCGCCCCTCGACGACGTGGTGCTCGGGGTCGAGGCGTGCGCGGAGCACGTACGAGTGCCCTATGTCCTGCGCCGCGGCGGGCGACGCGACGAGGAGCACGATTGAGAATCGACAGGAGCCGCGCCGAGAGCATTCGCGCGCAGCGTACCCTTGCCGGCGCCGCGTCGCATCGGCAGGCTTGTCGCGTGCCCGTCGGACCCATCGAGCTCACGACCGAGGAGGAGACGAGGGCGCTGGCGCGCTCGGTCGGCGCGCGGCTCCGGGCGGGGGACGTCGTCTTGCTCGAGGGGGAGCTCGGCGCGGGTAAGACGTTCTTCGCGAGGGAGATGTGCCGGAGCCTCGGGGTGCCGGACGACGTGCCGGTAACGAGCCCGACGTTCGCGCTCGTCCACGAGCTCGAAGGCAGGGTGCCGATCCTGCACTGCGATTTCTATCGCCTCGGCGACCCCGACGCGCTCGTCGAGCTCGGGCTCGAGGAGCGGCTAGGTCGCGACGCGGTCGTCCTGTTGGAGTGGGGGGAGGCCTTTCGGGCGCACCTCGGCGCCGTGACGCTGATCGTTCGCCTCTCGATCGCCGGCACGACGGCCCGCCGGTGCACGCTCGAGCCCGGCTGCGAGCGCGGCCGAGCGCTCCTTGCAGGCCAGAGCAGCGGGTGGTAATCCCGCACCCCGGCGTGCCGCGGCGAGACGACCTTCGGAAGATCCTGCTGCTCGGCTCGGGACCGATCGTGATCGGTCAGGCGTGCGAGTTCGACTATTCCGGCACGCAGGGCGCCAAGGCGCTCAAAGAAGAGGGGTACGAGCTCGTCCTCGTCAACTCGAACCCCGCGACCATCATGACCGACCCGGAGCTCGCGGATCGGACGTACGTCGAGCCGCTCACGCTCGAGGTCGTGCGCGCCGTGATCGAGCGCGAGCGACCGGACGCGATCCTGCCGACCCTCGGCGGCCAGACCGCACTCAACCTCGCGCTCGCGCTCTCCGACGCGGGCATCCTCGAGGAGCTCGGCATCGAGCTGATCGGGGCGACGGTCGACGCGATCCGCAAGGCCGAGGACCGTGAGCTCTTCAAGGAGGCGATGGCGAAGATCGGGCTCGAGTGCCCGAAGGCGTTCACCGCGCGGACTCTCGACGACGCGATGCGTGCGGTCGAGGAGATCGGGTTCCCCGCGATCCTTCGTCCCTCGTACACCCTCGGCGGCTCGGGCGGCGGGATCGCCTACAACAAGAGCGAGTTCGACGCGGCGATCCGCTGGGCCTTCGCGCAGAGCCCGGTCCACGAGTGTCTGATCGAGCAGAGCGTCCTCGGATGGAAGGAGTTCGAGCTCGAGGTCATCCGCGACAAGAACGACAACTTCGGGGTCATCTGCACGATCGAGAACCTCGATCCGATGGGCGTCCACACGGGCGACTCGATCACGGTCGCTCCGGCGATGACGCTCACCGACAAGGAGTACCAGAGGATGCGCGACGCCGCGCGCGCCATCATCACGGAGATCGGGGTCGAGACCGGCGGATCGAACATCCAGTTCGCGGTCGAGCCGTCGACCGGCCGGCTCAGCGTCATCGAGATGAACCCTCGGGTCTCGCGCTCGAGCGCCCTCGCGTCGAAGGCCACGGGCTACCCGATCGCGAAGATCGCGGCGAAGCTCGCCGTCGGGTATCTGCTCGACGAGCTGCGGAACGACATCACGGGGACGAGCGCAGCGTTCGAGCCTGCCATCGATTACGTCGTCGTGAAGATGCCGCGCTTCGCGTTCGAGAAGTTCCAGGGGTCGGACCCGCGCCTGACGACGCAGATGAAGTCGGTCGGCGAAGCGATGGCGATCGGGCGCACGTTCAAGGAGGCGCTCCAGAAGGCGTGCCGCTCGCTCGAGACGGGGCGCGACGGGCTCGTGTCGCTGCTCGATCGGATCGACTACCGCGAGCTCGCGGTGCAGGTACGACGCCTTCGCGAGACGGGCGAGCCCTTGAGCCTCGCGCAGGCGACGACCGAGGCGCTCCCGCCGCCGACGAACGAAGAGCTGCGCGAGGCGCTCGCGGAGATCGTGCGGGTGCCGCTCGCGGAGCGATTGTTCTACCTCGCGGACGCGTTCCGGGTCGGGCTCGACGCGGCGCGCCTCCACGAGATCACCGCGGTCGACCCGTGGTTCCTCGAACAGATCCGCCAGCTCGTCGAGCAGGAGCGTGACGAGGTCGCGTCGGCTCCGCTCGAGGCGAGATTCGCTGGCGCGGCTCAAGGCGCTCGGCTTCTCGGACGCGCGCCTCGACCAGCTCGGCAAGACCGGCGCCGGCGCGACGCGGGCGATGCGGCTTCGGGCCGGGCTCCGCCCGGTGTACGCGCGTGTCGATACGTGTGCCGCCGAGTTCGAGGCGCGGACGAACTACCTCTACTCCACGTGGGGAGACAGCTCCGAGGTGCCCGCGTCCGACCGCAAGCGGATCATGATCCTCGGCGGTGGGCCGAACCGGATCGGGCAGGGGATCGAGTTCGACTACTGCTGCGTTCACGCCACGTTCGCGTGCCGGGAGCTCGGGTACGACACGATCATGGTCAACTGCAACCCCGAGACGGTGTCGACCGATTACGACACGTCCGACCGGCTCTACTTCGAGCCGCTGACGTTCGAAGACGTGATGAGCATCGTCGCGGTCGAGAAGCCGGACGGTGTGATGGTCCAGTTCGGCGGGCAGACGCCGCTCAAGCTCGCGCTACCGCTCGCGCGCGCCGGCGTTCCGATCGTGGGCACGAGCGCCGACGCGATCGACCGCGCCGAGGATCGCGAACGGTTCGACGAGCTGCTCGAAAAGCTTGGGTTGCGCCGCCCACGGGGCGGCATCGCGCGCGGTGTCGCCGAGGCGTTCGAGGTGGCCGACCGCATCGGGTATCCAGTGCTCGTTCGGCCGAGCTACGTGCTCGGCGGGCGCGCGATGGAGACCGTGCACTCGCGCACCGACCTGGGACGCTACATGAAGGCCGCGTTCGAAGCCGTGGAGGACGCGGAGAATCGCACGATCCTCGTCGACGAGTTCCTCAAGGACGCGATTGAGGTCGACGTCGATTGCGTCGCGGACAAGAAGAGCGTGCTCATCGGTGGTGTGATGCAGCACATCGAGGAGGCCGGCGTCCACTCGGGCGACTCGTCGCTCGTCTTGCCGGCCCACGCGTTGCCCCCCGAGGTGCTCGCCACGATCCGGTCGGCGACGCGCGCGCTCGCGCTCGAGCTCGAAGTGGTCGGATTGATGAACGTGCAATTCGCGGTTCGTGGGAGCGCGGTCTACGTGATCGAGGTCAACCCGCGGGCGAGCCGAACGGTTCCGTTCGTGAGCAAGGCGATCGGGGTTCCGCTCGCGAAGATCGCCGCCAAGGTGATGGTCGGAATGACCCTCGAAGAGCTCGGCGCGACACGCGAGATCGTTCCGCGGCACGTGGCCGTGAAGGAGTCGGTCTTCCCGTTCCACAAGTTCCCCGGGGTCGACACGATCCTCGGTCCCGAGATGCGCTCGACCGGTGAGGTCATGGGCATCGCCGAGAGCTTCCCCGCAGCGTTCCTCAAGGCGCAGCTCGGGACGGGGCTGGCCCTGCCGGACGAGGGGTGCGTCTTCATCAGCGTCCGCGACGACGACAAGCCCGCAGCGTGTGAGGTCGGGCGGCGTCTCGTCGAGCTCGGCTACGAGCTCGTCGCGACCGGAGGCACGCAACGGGCGCTCGAGCGCGCCGGCGTCACGGCTCGATACGTGAACAAAGCGACCGAGGGTCGGCCGCACGTCATCGACGCGCTCGTCAACGGCGAGATCGCACATGGTGATCAACACCACCGAAGGCGAGCGCGCGATTCGCGACAGCAAGTCGCTCCGGCGTCAGACGCTGGTGAGCGGGATCCCGTACTTCACCACCATCGCGGCGGCCACCGCCGCCGTCGGGGCGGTCGAGGCGCGGCGCGCCGATCCGATCACCGTGTGCTCGCTGCAGGAGTACCACGCGCGGACGACGCGGCCGAGCAACGTCCCGCGGGCGCCGTGACCGTGACGCGCGCACGCGTCGGGCGCGCGCTGCTCGTGACGACTCTCGTCGCAGGCGGCATCCTCGTCGCGCGTGACGCGTGGCGGCACGATACGATCAGGGCGCAGGAGCGCAACGACTTCGTTCATCAGCGCTTCGTGCGCTTGCCCGGGCCCGACGGTGAGCTCGAGCGCGTCGTCGTCGTGTTCCCCCGCCGCCCCGACGGTCGCGAGCAGCCGCCCGGTGAGCGCTACCCGTTGCTGGTCGCGCTCCACGGCCGTGCCGAGGCGGCCCGCGGCCCATCGCGCGGCATCCTCGGCTGGTACACCGACTACGAGCTGCCCGCCGCGTTCGGGGCGCTCGCGCGAGGCCGGCTCACGAGCGCCGACTATCACAGCTTCGTCCGCCCGGCGCAGCTCGATGTCGTGAACGCTCGCCTCGAGGCGCGGCCATTTCGCGGGGTGATGGTCGTCATGCCGTACACACCCGACCTCATCGACGAGCCGGTCGGGAGCGAGCGTGTACAGCGCTACGGCGCGTGGCTCTCGGGGCCGTTGCTGCGGACGATCCGAGAGGAGTTCCCCCAGGCGGCGAGGACGCGCGACGGGACCGGCATCGACGGTGTGTCGCTCGGGGGGATGCTCTCGCTCGAGGCCGGCTTCACGCACCCCGACGCCTTCGGAGCGGTCGGCGGCATCCAGCCCGCCATCCGAGGCCGCGAGCGCGCGCTCGCGGACGCCGCGGCGGGCGGGCACGGCAATCGCCGGCCGCAGCGCATTCAGCTTCTCACGAGCGAAGCGGATCCGTTTCTTCCGCCGACCCGCACGCTGGCGGAGGACCTGCGCAGCGCGCGGATCTCGTATCGGCTCGCCGTCTATCCCGGCCCGCACGGGCGGGACTTCAATCGCGGGCCGGGCGGGATTGAGATGCTGCGGTATTTCGACGAGGTCCTGGCCAGGGAACCGGCGAGCCCGTGAGCGAGAAGGGCGCGGGACGCCCTCGCTTGAAAGCGCCCGGGGACGGCGGTATGCCAGCCTGGCCATGGAAAGAGTCCCGATGACCGCCGAGGGCTACAACGCGCTCAAGGACGAGCTCGAACGCCTCAAGGCCGAGATGCCCGCGATCTCGCGCGCGATCGGTACCGCGCGCGAAGAGGGTGACCTCAGTGAGAACGCGGAGTACCACGCGCAGAAGGAGCGTCAGGGAATGACGCAGGCGCGGATCAACAAGATCGAGGACGTGCTGGCGCGCGCCGAGATCATCGACATAGCGAAGCTGAGCGGCGAGCGCGTGAAGTTCGGCGCCCGTGTGACGCTCGAGGACATCGAGAACGGCAAGACCGTCGTGTACCGCCTCGTCGGGCCCGAAGAAGCGGACGTCGAGAACGGAAGCATCTCGGTCACGTCGCCCGTCGCGCGCGCTCTCATCAACCGCGAGGTTGGCGACGAGGTCAACGTGAAGGCGCCCGGCGGTCAGCGCACGTACGAGATCCAGCGGATCGACTGGAAGTAGGATGGGGCGGCGTGAGGGCGGGCGGGCGCGGAAGCGCGCCGCGGCGAGCCCTGTGCGCGGCGACGTCTCGAGCGGCGAAGCCGGCGGCGCGTCGCACCGGACCCTCGCCGCGCTCGCGGCGCTCGAGACGTCGACGGACGGCGAGGCATCACCGGAGCGCGTCTCGGGCGCGTGCGATGCGCTGCGCGCGCTCGCCAGAGAACATCCCGAACGAGCCGGCGACCTCGAGGCGGTCGCGGCCGAGCTCGGCCTCGCGCGCGACGCGATGACGCTCGCGGTCGCACGCGCCCGCGCCGCGCGGCACGTCATGTCGCTGCCGTCCGCCATCGGTCCGGCAGCTGGCCCCTCGCCGCGCGCTCGTTCCAAGGCACACCTCGACGAGCGGCGCCGCGCGGCGCGCGAGCGAAAGCAGGCCGCTGATCTCGCGGCCGTACGGCGAGGTGAGTCACGCGGGCTCGACGCGCCGGTCGAGACGCTCCCCGGGATTGGCTCGCGGGGCGGAGACCGGCTCCGCGCGCGCGGGATCGAGACGGTGCGCGACGCGCTCTTCGTCCTGCCGAGGCGCTACGACGACGAGCGGACGCTCGTCCCGATCGCCGCGCTCGTCCCGGGCGAGCGTCAGGTCACGTCGGGCGTCGTCGCCCACGCCAGGAGCGCGGGCCGACACCGCGTCGAGGTGACGCTCGAGCCGCTCCCGGGCTATCCGCCCGGTCGCAACGCCCTGCTTCGGCTGGTCTGGTTTCGCGCGCCTCACGGGCTCGCCGCACGGTTCGAGCGCGGCGCGCGCTTTCGCGTTTCCGGAATGGTCGACGAGTACCGGGGGCAGATCCAGATGGCGCATCCGGAGACCGATCGCCTCGACGACGAGGCGAAGAGCGCCGGAATCGTCCCGCGCTACCCCGAGGTGCCGTCGGTAGCGCCGCGCACACTGGCGCGCGCGATCCGCGCAGCGGTCGACCGGTGCGCTTCGAGCCTCGCCGACGCCGTCCCCGAGGCCGTTCGGCGCGCCGAGGGGCTCCCCACGCTCGGCGAGGCGCTGCGCGCGCTGCACGCGCCGGCGCCCGACCTCGAAGAGGGCGACATCGAGCTCCTTCGCTCGCGAGCGAGCCCGTGGCACGCGCGGCTCGCGTTCGAGGAGTTCTTTCTCCTCGAGCTAGCGCTCCATCGGCGCCGCGCGGAGGAAGCGCGTCAGGCCGGCGAGCCGCTCGTCGCTCGAGGGCCGGCGCTGCGAGCGCGCGCGTGCGGCGTTGCCGTTCGAGCTGACGGCGGCGCAGGGCGCGTGCTCCGCGGACGTGACGCGCGACCTCGCGCGCTCCGCGCCCGATGCGGCGGCTCCTGCAGGGCGACGTCGGAAGCGGCAAGACCGCGGTCGCGATGCTCGCGGCCGCGCACGCGGTCGCGGCGGGAGCGCAGGTCGCGTTGATGGTCGCCGACCGAGATCCTCGCCGAGCAGCACTTTCGCGCGTTCGCGCCGCTCGCTCGCGCGCTCGGTCTGCGCATCGAGCTCGTGCTCGGGCGGCGCTCGCGCCGCGCACAGGAAGAAGATGAGGGCGGGCTCGACGCCGGAACGATCGACGTCGCCGTCGGGACGCACGCGCTCCTCACCGAAGGCGTTCGGTTCCGACGCCTGCGGCTGGTCCTCGTGGACGAGCAGCACCGGTTCGGGGTCGGTCAGCGCCTTCGCCTCGTTCAGAAAGGCGAGGGCGGCGCCGCGGACGTGAGCCCGCACCTGCTCGTGATGACCGCGACGCCGATCCCACGGAGCCTCGCGCTGGCGCTCTACGGTGACCTCGACGCGAGCGTGATCGACGAGATGCCGCCCGGTCGCGTGCCCCCGGTGACGCGTGCGTTCCCGATCGCGCGACGCGAAGCGGCCTTGCGCCACTCGGGCGCGCGCTCGACGCTGGCGGTCAGGTGTACGTCGTCTGTCCGCTGGTCGAGGAGTCGGAGGAGGTCGACCTGCGGGCGGCGACGACGACGTTCGACGAGATGGCGCAGTCGATTCTCCGGGCCGAGGTCGGGCTGCTCCACGGCAGGCTCCCGAGCGAGGAGCGCCAAGAGGCGATGTCGCGCTTCACGGCGGGCGACGTGCGCGTGCTCGTCGCGACGACGGTCGTCGAGGTCGGCGTCGACGTTGCGCGCGCGAATCTCGTCCTGATCGAGCACGCGGATCGTTTCGGGCTCGCGCAGCTCCACCAGCTGCGAGGCCGCGTGGGCGCGGCGGGCAGAAGAGCGCGTGCCTGCTCGTGCACGAGGCGTCAGACCGACGAAGCGGTCGCGCGGATGCGCGTCCTCTGCGAGACGCACGACGGGTTCCGCATCGCGGAGGAGGACCTGGCGATCCGCGGGCCGGGCGAGCTCTTCGGACGGCGGCAATCCGGGCTACCGGGCTTTCGTTTCGGGGACCTGCGGCGGGACCTCCCGTTGCTCGCCACCGCTCGGGAGCACGCCCGCCGCGTCCTCGAGGCCGACCCCGGCCTCGAACGCGCCGAGCACGAGGGATCGCGGCGCGCGCTCGCGCGGATGGAGGAGGGTGCGCACGGAGTGGTCCGCGAGGAAGCGGGTTGAGCGCTCGGTTCGAGCTTTTCCTCGGTAGGGGCGCGTGGGATGCTCCCGCGGCATGGCGAGCAGTCAGCTCACGTTCGTCGCTCGGTTCGCGGTGCCGCCCGAGACGCTCTTCGACGTCCTCGCCGACCACGCGGGGATGAGCGAATGGTCGGGCGCCAACGTCAGCGTGCTCGGTGGCCCCGGCGACGGTGGGGTCGGCACGCTGCGCCGCATCCGCGTGCCCGGCCTCGCCATCGACGAGGAGGTCACGTGGTTCGACCGGCCGCACCGGATGGTGTACCGGATCGTTCGCGGTCTGCCGGTGCGCCATCACCGCGGTGAGATCCTCGTCGAGCCCTGGGAAGACGGCTCGCAGCTCACGTGGGACATCGTCGCGGACTTCGGCGTTCCCGGGCTAGCGTCCCTCTTTCGAGCCGTGCTCAGGCCGGCGATGAATCGGGCGTTGGCGAAGCTCTCGGAGCGGCTCGCCTGAGCTGCGCGGACCCCTTTCGATACGCGTCGATGAGCGCCGCGGCGACCTCGACGGGAACGCCGACGAACTCCTGATCGTAGCGGCTCTCCCAGACGTCTTTGCGGCGCCCGACGACCATCGTCGCCGTGGTGTGGAAGCCCGTGATCACCGCGAACGACGTTCGCGCGCGGACCGAGACGCTCGCGATGTCCGACCACGCCGTCGCACGCACGCCGGACCTGCGACGTTCGAGCAGCGCACCGTCCGTGAAGACGAAGACGAGGCCCTTGCGAGAACGGATCGAGCGCAGCATGAGGGCCGTCCACGCGAGAGGCGCGAGGATCGCGAGCGCGATCGCTGCCACCACGATCCTCTGGTCGATGAGCGCCCGGCCGTGCGCGTCGAGACGGAGCCACCCCTCCGCGACGGCGATCCCGAGCATCGACATCGCGTAGGGACCGCGCAGGATCCATCGAGCTCCGTGGGGGATCGGGATCGCGCCCGGGGGCGGCCGCCCGGCCGCGGACTCGTCGTACACCTTGCTCGGAAGCGGCGGAGGTTCTGGCACGCGCGGCTCCCCGGCATCCTCGGTCGGCTCGCCGGCGCCGCGCCACCGCATCAGTCGCTCCGCCAGGATCCCGGGGGACGCCTCGAGGCCCGGCGGAAGCGTCACGTGCGTGCGCCCGCTCGACGGCCTCGAGACCACGTGGACATCGGTCCAGCGCGACGCGGTGCGCGGCTCGCGAAAATCGCCCCGCTTCTTGATGGCGAGCACATCGGCGCGTGCGACCGCCACCTCGCCCCGTGCGTCCCGAACGACGAGCCCGTCGGAGTCGAGCGCGAGCGCGGCGCGCGGCGCGTCGATCCACGCGCGCACGCGAGCGATCCCCGCGCGGACCACGAACGCGGTCTGCGCGAGGAACGCGAGGCAGAGGGCGCGCAGGAGCAGCGAGGCGGGGTCCGTCGGCCCGGCCCCCGCGCGCTCGCGCACGATCGCCCCGGCCATCGAGAGCACGAGCAGCGCGACCGGCAGGAGCCCACCGAGCGTGTTGCCATCGAGCAGCGGGGGACGCCGCCCGCGGATTGTCTCCACGCCGTCGACCGCCTCGCCGAGGAGCGCTCGGCGCGCGCGCTCGGCCCACGCCGGCGGGCTCACCTCGCGGGCTCTTCCGCGCCGCAGCGCGCGCTGCTCGCCCCCTCGTCCTCGCGCTCGAGAATCGCTCGCCGACCGGCAGCGCGCGCGCGCGTCGAGGTCCGCCGTCTCATCCGCGATCCCGCAGATCGCGGCGCGGGCGCGCGCCCCTCGGCCGGTGGCCTCGCGGGCCTCCTCACAGCTCGAGTCGGGATCTCGGGCGAGCCGGGAGGCCGACTCGAGGGTCGCCTCGGCCCGCTGAATCGCGCGGAAATCGTCGTCCGTGGCCGGTCGGGTGTCGTGCCCCGCGCCGCCGCACGCCGCGGCGAGGAGCGAGAACGAGAGCAGCCCACGAACGGTCGTCGTCCCCTTCTTACTCACCGGGGGCGGATTGTGCGTGCAGGGCCGAGCGTCCGGCAAGGGGCGAAACCACACCGATCACCGCAGAAGCGGGCTCTCCCCCCTGGCCCGGTGTTAGGCTTGGGGCTGCCGCGACCGCCACCCGTGGTCTCACCGCGCGCTCGCTCTCCCGAATGCCGCTCGTCAATCACGCACGCCGCGAGGTGCACCTCAAGATCGTCTACTACGGCGCCGGGTTGGGCGGGAAGACGACGAACCTCGAGCACATCCACAAGCACACGCGGCCCGACCACCGCGGCAAGCTGATCTCCCTGATGACCGAGGCTGAGCGGACGCTGTTCTTCGATCTGCTTCCGATGGAGCTCGGCATCTTCAAGGGCTACCGCGTACGCGTGCACCTCTGCACCGTGCCCGGGCAGATCGCGCGCGACGAGACGCGCCGGCTCGTACTTCGCCACGTCGACGGTGTCGTGTTCGTGGTCGACAGCCAGGCGAGCCGCGTCGACGCGAACATCGACAGCATCCGCAACCTCGACTCGAACCTCCGGTTGCAGGGCGACGACCCGCGAGCGCATGCCGTTGATCGTCCAGTACAACAAGCGCGACCTCGATACCGCGATGTCCGTCGAAGCGCTTCGCGACGCGCTGCACGTGCCCGACGGCGTCGTCGAGATCGAGGCGAGCGCGATCCACGGCGGTGGTGTCTTCGAGACCCTCAAGCAGATCATCAAGGCGTGCCTCGCGCTCGTGGGTGACCCCGAGACCGCGACCGAAGGCCGCTCGCCGTCGATCTCTCCCGGGCCGCCGGCCGTCGATGATCCCCGACGCCGTTCCGCCCGCCGCGCGCGAGCCCCGACGCCCGCGACCCCCACGGCGTTCCCTCCGCTCCGCGGCTCCCCCGATTCGAAGGCGAAGATTGACGAGACGGTCGCAGGGAGCCCGACCGCGACCCCCGAGGCGTCGTCGTCGGTCCCGGCGTGCGCGCCATGCCCCTCCGGACGCCGACGCTTCCGCCGGCGACGCATACCAACGCGTACCTGGTCGGCGTGCGCGACGCGCTTCTCGTCGAGCCCGCGTCGCCGTACGCCGACGAGCAGCGACGAGCGATCGAGTGGGTACTCGGCGAACGCCCGCGCCGGGACGACGGTGCGCGCTCTCGTCGCTGACCCACCACCACCCCGACCACGTCGGGGGCGCGCTCGCCATGAAGCGCGAGCTCGGGCTTCCGCTGTGGGCGCATCCGGCGACGGCCGAGCTCCTCCGAGACATGGTCGCGGTCGACCGAACGATCGAGGAGGGCGAGACGATCGAGGTCGACGGGGTGACCCTTCGCGCGCTCCACACGCCCGGCCACGCGCCGGGGCACCTCTGCTTCTTCGACGAGGCGAGCGGCGTGATGATCGCCGGCGACATGGTCGCGAGCGTGGGGACCATCCTGGTCGAGCCGGTCGACGGCGACATGCTTCTGTACCTCGGCTCGCTCCGACGGTTGGCCTCGCTCGCGCCGCGCGTCCTCTTGCCCGCCCACGGCGATCCGATCGAGGACGCGATCGGAAAGCTCGAGGGCTACGTCGCGCATCGTCTGTGGCGCGAGTCCAAGGTCGTCGCGGCGCTCGAGGGCGCGAGGTCGCCCGCGCCGCTCTCGGCGTTGGTCGAGCGCGTCTACGACGATGTATCACCCGCGATCTGGCCGCTCGCGGAGCGGTCGCTCGAGGCGCATCTGATCAAGCTCGAGACCGAAGGGGGCGCCGCGCGCGACGCTGCGGGGCGGTGGGGCGCAGCGTGATCTCGGGCCCGCCCCGGCCGAGGGCCCGGCTTGACGGCGGGGCCGCGGGGCGGGACGGTCGCGCCCGTGACCGAAGAGAACCTCGAGACCCCGCCCGCCAAGGCTCCGCCGAAGCCGCGCGCGGCCCTCATCGAAGGCGGCAAGATCCACGGGACGAGGCCGCGTGACGGCGAGCCCCTCGCGCCGGTCGACGTCACCAAGAATCGGGGACCTCGAGGGGATCGTCGCCCGAGCGCGCAAGGCGCAGGCTGCGCATGCGGCGCTCGACATCGACAAGCGGGCCGCGTTGCTGCGCAAGCTCGCGCGCGCCGTCCTCGCGCGTGGTCAGGAGCTCGTCGACGCGCTCGTCGCCGAGACGGGCAAGCCCGAAGCCGAGGCGTGGCTCCACGACGTCGTGCCGACGTCGGACCTGGGTGAGTATTGGTCGCTCGAAGGGCCGACCCACCTCGCGCCCGTCGAGCCGCAGCTCTCGGCGCTCGACTACCCGGGCAAGCGCGCGGTGGTCGAGCGGCTTCCGCGAGGAGTCGTCGCGCTGATCACGCCGTGGAACTTTCCGGTCGCTCTTCCGCTCCGCGCGCTCTTCCCGGCGCTGCTCGCGGGGAACGCGGTCGTCATCAAGCCGTCGGAGCACACGCCGCGCTGCGCGGCGATCCTCGCCCGGGCGACGGCCGAGGTGTTCGGGCCCGATCGCGTCGTGGTGGCGCAGGGCGGTGGGGACGTCGGCGCCGCGCTGATCGGGGCGGGCGTGGACGCGGTGCTCTTCACGGGCAGCGTCGCCACGGGACGCAAGGTCGCGCACGCGGCGGCCGAGGTGCTCGTCCCGGTGGCGCTCGAGCTCGGCGGCAAGGACGCGGCGATCGTCCTCGACGACGCGCGACGCTCGAGCGGACGGCGCAGGGGATCGTGTGGAGCGCGTTCGCGAACGCCGGTCAGAACTGCGCCGCCATCGAGCGCGTGTACGCGACGCCGCACGTAGCGGGCCCGCTCCGTCGCGCGGCTCGCGACGCTGGTCAAGGAGCTCGTAGCCCGGCCGCGACGTCGGCCCGCTCTGCAACGAGCGCCAGCTCGCGCATCGTGGAGAAGCACGTCGCAGCGCGCGAAGGCCGCGCGGCGCAGAGGTCGATGTCCGGGGGCGAGCGGCTCGACAAGCCGGGCCTCTGGTACGCGCCGACGTCCTCGGCGACGTCGCCGGCGTCCGATCCGTCGATGGTCGAAGAGACGTTCGGTCCGGTGGTCCCGGTCGTCGAAGTGAAGGACGAGGCCGCGGCGATCGACGCAGCGAACGACGAGCCGCTACGGGCTCACCGCGAGCGTCTGGACGCGCGACCTCGCGCGCGGCGAAGAGATCGCGCGAAAGCTCCGGGGCGGCGTCGTGATGGTCAACAACCACGGCTTCACCGGCGCGATCCCGGCGCTTCCCTGGTCGGGCGTCGGCGACAGCGGGTACGGCGTCACCGAACTCGCCGCACGCCCTCGACGTCCTCACGCGCCCGCGCGCCGTCGTCGTCGACATGCGCCGCGCGAAGCGCGAGATGTGGTGGCACCCGTACACGGACGGTCTCGTCCGCATCGGCCGCAACATGGCGATCCTCCGCGGCGGCGGCGGCTTCGCCGCCCGCGTCAAAGCCTTCTTCGGCCTCCTCGGCGCCTTCGTCTCCCGCTGGAAGGTCTGAGCACCTCGTCGCGGGGGATCGCATCGGTTCGCGACGCCGACCGACCCGTCATCTCCCCCGTGGCCGGTACGAGCCCGACTCAGTCCTGCCACGTCTCGCGGGGGACGACGAGGCGGAGGTCGCGGGGGCCGCGGCGGAGGTCGAGGACGACCTCCACCCCGGTCGGGCCTCGGAGCATGCGGGCGGCTTGCGCGGCGTCGACGACCGGCTCGTCGTCGACCGCGACGAGGACGTCGCCAGCGCGCACTCCGGCGCTCTCGGCCTCGGAGCCGCTCCGCACCGAGGCGACGCGCACCGTGGCTCCGCGCGCGCGGACGTCGATCGCGACGCCGCTCACGAGCCCGGTTCCCGCTTCTGTGGTGGTGCGCTCGGGGTCGAACCGCTCGGGGAGGTGGATGCGCGGGCCAACCGCTTCGTCGCGCGCACGGATCTGCACCGTCACGGGCTCGGACTGCCCGGCGGCCGGGTGCCGCGCGGTCAGCACCGCCGGGCCCGGCGCGAGGCCGACGATCCGGAACGCGCCCTCCGGGTCGCTCCGGACCGCGCGCGCCCAGGCCGGTGGCTCGCCCGCGGCGACCTCGGCTCCCGAGACCGTCGAGCCCAGGGCATCGACCACCTCGCCCGCGACGGCGCCACCCGCCGCGAGCGAGACGTCCCCGACGTCGAGGTCCTCTACGCGCCCGCGCCGGAGCGACATGCCGGCGCTGACGTCGGTCGCGAGGAGCCCCTCGGCCTCGACGTGAAGCACGTGATCTCCAGCGGGTACGCGGGAAAGCTCGAACACACCCTCGGCATCCGTGAAGGTCGACCTCGGCTCGCCGGACACGTCGAGCCGCACCTCCGCGCGCGCGACGGGCTCGAGCGACCACGCGTCCACGACGCGCCCGACGACGCTCGCTCCGGGCTCGAGCGTGAGCCGGATCTCGTCCTCGGTCCGAACGTTCGCGAGCGTGCGCGGCGCGTAGTCCTCGTGGTCGGCCTCGACGCGCCATGGAGGCGGCGCGATCCCGGGGATCTCCACGGTCCCGTCGTCGCCCGACCACGCGGAGCGAAAGCCCATCGCGCCGGGGCGAAGCGAGCGCGCCGTGACGCGCGCTCCAGCGACCGGAAACCCGCGGTTGTCGACGACGCGCGCCCGAAGCGCGGTCAGCTCGCCTTCGACGCGGAGCTCCACCTCGACGGTCTCGCCGCTCTCTACCTCGACCGTGGCGCGTGCCACGGGTCGCCCCGCGGGGTGCGCCGTCAGCACCGTGGTCCCGAGCGCCCCCTCCACCTCGAACACACCGTCCTCGCCGGCGAGCGCCCAGCGCGCGACATGCTCGCGCTCGCACGCGATCTCGACCCGCGCGAGCGAGACCGGGAAGCCGCGCTCGTCGACGACACGACCGTCGATGCGGCCGCCTTCCGGGAGCACGAGCGTCACGCCGTCGACCGTCCCGCCCGCCACGAGGACGAACGGCGGCGTGATTCCCGGTGCGTGCTCCGCGTGGCTTCCCACCACCTGGAGGCGGCCCGGCGGGACACCCTCGATGCGGAACCGCCCCTCGGCGTCCGCGACGAATCCGCTCCCGGAAGCGGCCGGGGTCGCGGCGTCGGCTCCTGGCGCGAGCGGAAGCGGCGGGACCTCACCGAGCGTGACGCCGAGCTCACCCGACGGAAGGACCGGCGTCGCGCCCGCGAGCTCCGCGGCGAAGAGCTCGGTCTGGAACGTCGCATCGGCGCCGCTCCACGCGACGGGCTGACCGTCGTCGCCGGTGCCGACGACCTCGACGCTCGCGCCCGGAACCGGCGCGTCGAGCGCGTCGAGGACGATCCCTTCGACGACCCCGGCACGTACGAGCGCGAACGTGACCTCGGCGTCGCCGCCCGGATGCGCGGTCGCGTGGATGGCGACGTAGCCGAGCGCACGCACCCCGATCTGATGGTCGAGGTCGCGAAGCCCTTCGAGCGCGAAGCGTCCCTCCGCGTCGGTCGTCGCGGCGAGCGGCTGAAACGCGAGCGCCTCTTCGGTCGCGACCACTTCGGCGTTCTCGATCGGCGCGCCCCCGTCGCGCGCGATCACCCGACCGAGGAGCGCCGCGCCCGACGCGAGCCGAAGCGTCAGGTCGATGTGGCCACCAGGCGTGAGGGCGATCCCCTCGCGCGGGTCCGCGACGAGGTCGTCGTGCCGGGCGCGCACCTCGTAGATCCCGCCGGGCACCCCTTCGAACGAGAAGTTGCCGTCGGGACCGCTGTCGAGGCTCCGCGGTGGCCAAACCCCGCTGCCCGCGAGGACCACCGTCGCACCGGCGTGCGGACGGCCGTCGGGACCGAGCACCTGGCCGGCGATCGCGCCCGTCCGTCGCAAGACGACGCGCACCTCTTCGTCGGTGCGCGAGTCGAGGCGCTGCCCGATGCGCTCGTAGCCCTCCGCGACGACCTCGACGCGCTGCGGGCCGGGTCGGAGCGACGTCAGCGTGAAGCGCCCGTCGTCGTCCGTGGTCGCCGTCCAGGGCGGCGCGGGCTCGTCGAGCGTGGAGCGCACCTCGACGCGCGCGTGCGCGATGGGATCGCCGGCCTCGTCGACCACGACACCGCGGAGGGACGCCCCCGGACCGAGCACGATGCGAAGCTTCGTCGGTTGGGCCGCGATGTCGGCGGGCGACCATCCCCGCGCCATCCCGTCGAGCCACGCCAGCACGTCGGCGCGCCCGACCGGCAGGTGGTCGAGCGACGCACGGCCCTCGGCGCCGGTCGTCGCCGAGAACGTATCGTCGGCGACACCTGCCGACGCGACCTCGATCCGCACGCCGGGGAGCGGGTCGCCGGTGTCCGACACCACGAGCACCGTCAGGCGGCCGTCCCGCGGCGTGGGCCCATCCGATGGCCGCGTCGCGTCGACGGGCGCCGAGCGCGTCGGCTCGGCCGAAGGCGGCCGCTGGGTGAGAAGGAACGCGAGGGCGACCCAGGGGAGGGCGAGGAGCAGGGCGCGCCGGCCACCGCGGTAGCCCTTCGAGCTCGGACCGTCTTGGGGGGGCACGGTGGTCTCGCGCGTCATGGGGGAAGGCGCGGGCGGTCGTGTTGCCCACGCCTCGACGTTGCGGCCCGGGCGCCACTCTGCTACACGCTCGGGCCCGTCGGGCGAGGAACATCATGGCATACGCGTGCGAAATCTGCGGTAAGTCCGCGCAGAAGGCTCACAAGGTGAGCCACTCGAACATCAAGACCCGAAAGTGGCAGGACCCGAACCTGCAGACGGTCCGTGCGACGGTCGACGGTCGTCCCCGCCGCATGCGGGTCTGCACTCGGTGCATCCGCTCGGGCCGCGTCACCAAGGCCGCCTAGGGCGACCGGTTGTCCAAAGCCCTTCCCGAAGGGTGCGAGGCCGACTCGATCGTCCTCACGTTCCCCGTCGCTCGCGAGTTCGCTGGCCAGAGGCTCGATCGCTTCCTGAAGTCGCGCATTCCGCGGCTGTCGCGGACGCGCGCCCAGGAGATCGTGAACGCCTGCGCGTACCGACCGGACGGCACCAAGCGTCGCGCGAGCGATCGGCTCCGCGCGGGGGAGGTCGTCCTGCTCGTCCGCCCGCGGTTCGAGGAGCCCGAGACGCCGCTGACCTTCGACGTCGTCTACGAGGACGATGACGTCCTCGGCGTCGACAAGCCCGCGGGGCTGCCCATGCATCCGACCGCCACGTATCACCGTCACACGCTCACGTTTCTGCTCCGCGAGCGCTATGGGACGCCGCCGCCCCACATCGCGCACCGCCTCGACCGCGAGACGAGCGGCCTCGTCGTGTGCGGCAAGCACCTCGACGCCGAGCGAGCGTTGAAGAAGGCGTTCGTCGATCGCGAGGTCGAAAAGACGTACCTCGCGATCGTCGAGGGTGTGATGAGCGAGGACGAGGGCGCGATCGACCTTCCGATGGCTGCCGTTCGCGAAGGCCTGCACGTCATGATGGAGGTGCGCGAGCCCGACGACGACGGGCTCGACGCGCGCACTCGCTTCCGCGTCGTCGCACGGGCACGCGAGCACACGATGCTCGAGCTCTTCCCCGAGACCGGAAGGCAGCACCAGCTCCGCGTGCATCTCGCCGCGATCGGCCATCCGATCGTCGGTGACAAGCTCTACGGGCGCGAGGGGCCGGAGCCGTTCCTCGAGTACATCGACACGGGGATGACGCCCTCCTTGCGCCGGCGGCTCGGGCACGATCGTCAGGCCCTCCACGCGCACACGGTCCAGATCCCTCACCCGGCCACGCGGACAGCGCTCTGCCTCCGCGCTCCGCTCGCGGCGGACCTCGCCGAGCTCTGGGAGACCCTCGACGAAGCGACGGCTGCGCGGGACGGGGACCCTGCTAGCTCCCGGCGGCTCGATGATCCGACGCTCGCTCCGCCTCGACGTTCTCGCTCCGCTCGCGGTGGTCGTCGCCGGGTGCGGCCCGAGCGCACCGGTCGTCCGACCGACCACGCCGTTCACCGAGGAGGACGCCGAGATCTTCGAAGACGGCGTCGACCTGATCCAGGATCCCGAGGCGCTCGAGGGACGGTGGCGCGAGGACTGGTCCCGCGACCTCGACAAGCGCGTCAGCTTCAGTGACTACATCGGCGTGGTCCGGGTCTCGTACCTGCGCACCGACACGGATCCCAGCCGCGTCAGCACGTACCGGATCATCGGCCACGTCGAGCGCGCGGTCTACGGCGAGTATGGCGAGGACGAGCTCGAGCTGATCGTCAAGGAGGACGAGGGCGGCTACGGCACCATCGTCGGCAACGAGGCGCAGATCCTCGACGCCAGCTTCGTCGCGTTCGTGAAGTGGTACACGACGGAGTCGGGAGACGTGGCCCCGCACTGGCACCTCGCGCCGGCGACGCATCCCATCGTCGCGCGCGTCGAGTACCTCGTGGAGCGGCGGCACGAGGTCCCGCGCGACACGCGGACGACGACGATCGTTCACGAGAACTGACCCGCGGGGGAATCGGCTCCCGCGCTCGCGCTCGCTCTAGCTCTAGCGGTTCTTCGCCGTCTTCTTGGGGGGCGGAGGAGGCGGCGGCGGGATCCCGGCGGTGGTCTTGCGCTTCGGCGGAGGCGCCGCGGGAGGGGGCGGGCGGTTGAGGGCCGTCTTGTCGGAGTGGATCGGGTCCGCGAGGGGCCGGGTCTTTCGTCCCGATGTCGGCGGCGAGTGGATCATCTCGGTCGCAGCGTGGTGGACGGCGTTCTCGTCGTCTTGGCCGGTGCTGCTCTTGGTCGGGTTCGGGCTGAAGCGCGAGTACGCCGCGTCGGGCCCGAGCGCGTCGGCGATGAGGTTCTTGCCGAGGCTCACCGCCGGCGATGCGTCGAGGACGAAGTCCTCCATCGCGCGGAGCTCGGCCTCGATCTCCTCGTCCCAGAGCTTCTTGAGGAAGCGGGCGAGCTTGGTGCGCCGATACTTCGGGTTGTATCGGCGCAAGAAGCCGAGGAGCGCGTCGCGGAACTCCATCGCGGTCTGGTATCGGCCGGACCGCGAGCGCGTCATCGACTTCTCGATGATCTTCGCGAGCTCGGGCGGGATGTGCTTGTTGAGCTCGCGCGCCGTCCGCGGGTCGGCGTCGCGCACCGCGAAGATGAGATCGATCTCGTTCGCCGCGGAGAACGGGGACTGCCCGGTGCAGAGCTCGTAGAGCACGCTGCCGGCGCTGAAGATGTCGCTCCGCCAGTCGAGCTTGCGGCCGAACGCCTGCTCCGGAGACATGTACTTCACCTTGCCCTTGATGATCCCGGTCTTGGTCTGGACGCGGTTGTGCGTCGCCTTCGCGATCCCGAAGTCGCAGATCTTCACCGTTCCGTCGTACGCGACGAGGATGTTCGATGGGCTGAAGTCTCGGTGGACGATGCGGAGCGCTTCTCCGCGGTCGTCGCGCGCGATGTGAGCGTGATGCAACCCGTCGAGCGCGCGCGCGAGGATGTACGCCATGTCGTCGAACTGGAGGCTCGCCATGCGCTGC
The DNA here is from genome assembly GCA_963740495.1 of uncultured delta proteobacterium. GTDB lineage: Bacteria > Myxococcota_A > Polyangia > Polyangiales > CAVUEK01 > CAVUEK01. Next base: position 188,500 of record CAVUEK010000018.1, on the reverse strand, counting down.
CTGGCCTTCTCGACGGCGGAGCGCAGGTCCTTGCCGTCGACGTACTCCATCGCGATCAGCAGCGTGTCCTCGACCTCGGTGAGCTCGTAGACCTCGGCGATGTTCGGGTGCCGCAGGTGGCTGACGAGCTTGAACTCGTCGGTCAGCATGTCGATGAACTGGCGGTCCTCGACGTAGTGCGGCAGGAGCTTCTTGATCGCGACGTCGCGGCGGAATCCGTCGTCGTCGTACGTGAAACCGCGGAAGATCTCGGCCATGCCCCCGTAGGCGATGCGCTCCGTCAGGTGGTAGCGCCCGAGCCGCTTGGTCTTCCGCATGGGCGAATCGAGAGTGCCGGAAACGGCGCTGTTTCTCAACGGATCAGCACTTCGAGGCGAGGGCGCGCCCGGTCGTCGAATGCCCGCGGCGAGGCGAATCGGAGCGTCTCTGGGCCGCCGTCGCCCGAGGTCTCGAGGACGACGGCGAACGAGATCCTTCGAGCCCGCTCGTCGAGGGCGTCGCGCACCGCGTCGGTGACGTCGACCCGAAGCCGTCGAGTCGCGCCGACGGCGATCGCGGCACGCACCACCGGCCGGGACGTGATCCGGGGCGCGGTTCGCCGGCTGAGCGCGATCCCGATGAATGGAGCGACGCGGTGGAACGCGACGATGGCGAGCTCACGCGGGGGTGCCCAGCTCTCGTGGGGATCGATCACGAGGTATGCGCGGCCGATCGCGCGCACGTCGGGGAGCGGTCCGAACGAGAGGTACGCGCGGGCGTCGCCTGCACCACCGATCGGGAAGAGGTCGCTGTCGGGCAGCACCTCGTGGCCGCGATCGCGACGGGTCACGCCCCAATCCACGGCGTGAACGATCGACGCGCTCGCGAACCGTGCGTCGGTGGCGTCGCGCGCCCGACATGCTCCGCTCGGAGCGCAGACCGTGCCGTTCGAGCAGAGCGAGCTCGAAGCGCACGGCGGCTCCGCGCCGCAGCCGGCGAGCCCACCGAGGACCGCGATTCCGCCCAAGAACAGCCGGAGAAACACGGTCTTCACCGTACACCTGACCCGGCGAGGCTGACGATGGGCTTTCTCGGCGGGGCAGGGGGTGGTAACCAGAGTCTGGAGGTGCTCGGCATGTCGAAGCGATCCTGGCTGGGGCTCGGTCTCGCGCTCGCGCTCGCCGGTGCCACCGCGTGCGACGACGACGCCGACGCGAACGCGCCGGGCACCGAGGAGACGAGCGGCGGAATGCCGGAGGTCGCGCCGCCCAACGGCACGGGGCACGAGGAGCCCGCCGCCGACCCGTCGGACCACGGGGCCGGGCCGGTCGTGGACGATCCCTCGTACGAGCTCCGCGCCGAGGCGACCGGCCCGTTCCACGCGGGCCAGCTCGGTCAGCTCGCGGTGCGGCTCACGCCCAAGACCGGCTGGCACGTGAACCAGGAGTACCCGATCTCCGTGCGCATCCACGCGCCGAGCGGGCTCGCGTTCCCGAAGACGGAGCTCGCGCGCGCGGACGCCGCCGAGTTCGGTGAGCAGATGGCACGCTTCGACGTTCCCTTCACCCCGTCGGCGGCCGGCGAGCATCACGTGCAGTGCGACGTCTCGTTCGCCGTGTGCACCGAAGAGAACTGCGTTCCCGACGATCAGACGCTCTCGCTCGTCGTCCCCGTGGAGTGACGGCGGTGGCGACGCGCGACGATCTCGGGCGCATCGCCGCCACGGTTCGCGACCGCTTCGAGGCGCAGAAGCGGGTCCTGTCGTTCGAGGAGTACCTCGACCGAGTGTACGAGCATCCCGCGCGCCACACACGAGACGCCGCCGCGCTACCTCCGCGACTGCTTCGACCACTACGGCATCGTACGAACGGAGCGAGCCGTGGGGCCCGGTGCGGCGCTTTCGACTGTTCGATTCGCGGCTTCGAGGCTGGTGAGCGCCGAAGGCGCCGTCGCGACCACCTCGTCGGGCAGGAAGCCCTCCAGGAGGTCGGTTCTACCGGATCGCTCGAGAACTTCGTTCGCGAGGGTCGTGCGAACCGCTTGATGCTGCTGCACGGCCCGAACGGCAGCGCGAAGACGACCTTCGCCGCGTGCCTCATGCGCGCGCTCGAGCACTACTCGACGCACGACGACGGCGCGCTCTACCGCTTCTGCTGGATCTTCCCGCGCGGTCGAGACGGCAAGACCATCGGCTTCGGCTCGCTGGACGAGCCGGCGCCGCCGGGCCGAGACGTACGCGCACCTGCCCGAGCTCGCAGATCGACGTGAAGCTCCCGAGCGAGCTCCGCGAGCACCCGCTGCTGCTCGCTGCCGCTCGGCGAGCGCCGCGACGCTCGATGGAGCGCGCGTACGAGCAGCGCCGGAGATCGACGAGCCGCCGCCCGACTTCTGTGGAACGGGCAGCTCGGGCCACAAGAACCAGCCGATCTTCGAGGCGCTGCTCACGGCGTACCGCGGCGATCTCTCGCGCGTGCTCGCGCACGTGCAGGTCGAGCGCTACTACGTCTCGCGCCGCTATCGCGTCGGTCGCGGTCACGATCGGCCCGCAGATGGCGGTCGACGCGCAGCGAGCGGCAGATCACCGCGGACCGCTCGCTTGACGCGCTGCCCGCGTCGCTCAGCTCGCTCACGCTCTTCGAGCCCTATGGCGAGCTCGTCGACGCGGCGGGCGGGCTCGTCGAGTACAGCGATTTGCTCAAGCGCCCGCTCGACGCGTGGAAGTACCTGCTTGCTCGCGATCGAGACCGGCGAGGTGTCGCTCCCGTTCTCGAACCTGCCCATCAACTCGGTGCTCATCGCGAGCTCGAACGAGATCCACCTCGCCGCGTTCAAGGAGCACCACGAGTACAACTCGTTCCGCGGCCGCATCCAGCTCGTGCGCGTGCCCTACCTGCTCGACTACCGCCAGGAGCAGGAGATCTACGACGTCGCAGATCGCGCCGCAGGTGCGCCGTCACGTCGCGCCGCACGCGACTTACGTGCGCCGCGCTCTGGGCCGTGCTCACGCGCTTGCGCCGCCCGCAGCCCGACCACTACGACAGCTCGCGCGCTCGGGCGGATCGCCGGCGACCTCACGCCGCTCGAGAAGGCCGAGCTCTACGCGACGGCGCCGATCCCGACGCCGTCTCGCGACGGACGACGCGCAGGAGCTGCGCGTCGGGCATCGCGCGACATCGTGACCGAGTGGGACGCTCGCGCGGAGTACGAGGGCCTGACGGGCGCGTCGCCGCGCGAGATCCGCACGCTGCTCCTCGACGCGGCGCAACGACCCCAGCGCGAGCTGCGCTCTCGCCGCTCGCGGTGCTCGAGCGCTCGAGGCGTTCTGCGCGCGCAACGACTACGACTTCCTCAACAGAGCGCCGGAGCGCGGCTATCACGACCACCGCGCGTTCGTGCGGCACGTCCGCGGCGCGTGGCTCGACCGCGTCGACGACGAGCTGCGCACGCTGCACGGGCCTCGTCGAGGAGACGCAGCACCAGCGAGCTCTTCGATCGACGTACGTGACGCACGTCTCGTACGTGGGTGAAGAAGCGAGAAGGTCTACAACCGCGTGACTGGGCACCTACGAGGACCCGGACTCCGAGCTGATGCGCAACAGTCGAAGAGCACCTCGACGCCGGCTCGGACGGCGAGGCCTTCCGGCGGCAACCTGATCAGCACGATCGCCGGGCACGCGATCGACCACCCGGGCGAGAAGGTCGATCCGAAGCTCGTCTTCCCGCGCTACGTGGAGAAGCTCCGCGAGGCGTACTACGGCGAGCACAAGAAGCAGGTCGGCGCCCTCGCGCGCGACATGCTGGTCGTCCTCGACGAGGGGCCGGGGCTGCCCGCGGACCGGCGCGCGCTCGCGGAGGCGACCCTGCAGGCGCTCCTCGAGCGCTACGGCTACGTGAAGGAGAGCGCCCGCGAAGCGCTCGGGGAGCTCGTCAAGGAGCGCTACGCGACGTGAGCCCCGACCTCGAGCGACTCTCGTTCCGGCGGGTGGACGCGAGCGCGGCGACGCGCGCAGGCGTCCAGCTCTGGCAGATCGTCGCCCTGTCGGGCGAGGTCGTCGCCCAGGCCGAGATCTTCCCGGGCGAGTCGCAGTGGGGCGTTCGCGTCCAGGATCGCCTCCCCGTGCCCGATGCGGATCTGCTCCGCCTCGTCGCGAAGCTCCTCGTCTGGCACGTCAACTGCCCGGCCGAGACCGTGGACGTGGTCCTCGGCCGAACGCACGACCACCACGCCCTCGTTCGGGTCGGTGGAGACTACGTCTGAGGCGGCGATGCCCGTCCGACTGCACGTCAACGTCGACCACGTCGCCACGCTCCGGCAGGCGCGCGGCACGAGCTATCCCGACCCGGTGGACGCCGCGCTCCGCGCAGAGCGCGCCGGCGCGCACGGCATCACCGTGCACCTCCGCGAGGATCGCCGGCACATCCAGGATCGCGACGTAGCGGAGCTCCGCGCGCGCATCGGCACGATGCTCAATCTCGAGATGGCGGCGACCGACGCGATGGTGCGGATCGCCGTCGAGACGCGCCCGGACATGGTCACGCTCGTCCCGGAGAAGCGCGAGGAGCGAACGACCGAGGGCGGGCTCGACGTCGTCGGGCAGCGCGCGATCGTCGCTCGGGCCATCGCCCAGCTCGCGGAAGCGGCGGTGCCGGTGAGCCTCTTCATCGATCCCGAGGAGGCGCAGGTGCGCGCGTCCGCGGAGGTCGGGGCGCGCGCGATCGAGCTCCACACGGGCGACTACGCCGGCGCCGCGAGCGACGACGAACGCGCGCGCGAGCTCGCGCGGCTCGCCGATGCTGCGGTGCTCGCGGCCCGCACCGCGCCCGACCTGCGTGTCGCGGCGGGCCACGGGCTCACGACCACGAACACCGAGCCGCTGGTCGCGCGCGTCCCCGGCGTCGTCGAGCTCAACATCGGGCACGCGCTCGTCGCCGACGCCGTGCTCCTCGGCCTCGACGAAGCGGTGCGCGCCTACCTCTTCGCGATCGCCCGGGGCGAGGCGTCACGATGATCCCGCTCCTCGGCCGCGACGCCGTGCGCGCTATCGACCGCGACGCCGTGGAGCGGGTCGGGCTCCCGAGCCTCGTCCTGATGGAGAACGCCGGCTCGGGCGCGTGCCGCGTTCTCTTCGATCGCTACGGTGACGCGCTCGACCGCGTGGTCGTGCTCGGTGGCCCCGGTCAAAACGGCGGCGACGGTTGGGTCGTCGCGCGCCACCTGGCGAATGCCGGCGTCGTGCCCATCGTCGCGCTCGCAGGCTCGCGCGCGAAGGTGAAGGGCGACGCCGCCACGAACCTCGGCGTCCTCGAGGCGCTCGGCATCGCGGTGCACGAGCTCGGCTCGCCGAGCGCGGCGGCGGCCGCGCCGTTTCTCGAGCGGGCGACGTGCGTCGTCGATGGGCTCTTCGGGACGGGCCTCGATCGCCCGATCGAAGGCGGCCTCGCCGAGATCATCGGCGCCGTCAACGCCACGTTCGCGCCCGTGCTCGCGCTCGACGTGCCGAGCGGCATCGACGCCGACACCGGAGCGGTCCTCGGCGCCGCGATCGATGCCGACACGACGGTCACGTTCGCGGCGCACAAGCGCGGCTTGCACCAGCACCCCGGCGTCGACCACGCGGGTCACGTCGTCCTCGTCTCGATCGGCGTGCCCGGCCCGTCCGAGGATGCGCCCGCCCAGATCTTCGACCCGGTCGACGTCGCGCGTGTCGTCGCGGACCGCGCGGTCGACGCCCACAAGGGCAGCGCGGGCCGCGTCTTCGTGTTCGCCGGCTCGCCAGGCAAGACGGGGGCCGCCGTGCTCGCGGGCACGGGCGCGCTCCGCGCGGGCGCCGGGCTCGTGACGATCGCACCGCGCGCCGCGGCTCTCGCGGCGCTCGAGCGCAAGGTCGTCGAGCTCATGACAGAGGCGCTCCCCGACGACGCGGAGCGCGCGGTCGACGCGGCGGTCGCCCTCGCGCCGCGCATGGACGCCGCCGTCGTAGGTCCCGGCCTCGGCGTCGACCCGGACGGCGTCGCGATCGCGCTCGGGCTCGCCGCGCGGTTGCCCATTCCGACCGTGCTCGACGCGGACGCGCTGACCGCGCTCGCGGGCGCCGGCCTCGAGTCGATCCGCGACGCCGCGGGAGCGCGCATCCTCACGCCACATCCCGGAGAAGCGGCGCGGTTGCTCGGTTGCTCGACGGCGGACGTCCAGCGCGACCGCTATGCTGCGGCGACCGCTATCGCGGCGCGATCGAACGCCGTCGCCGTTCTGAAGGGCGCTCGCACCGTCGTCGCCGCGCCCGACGGTCGCCTCCGCGTCTGCCGTCGCGGCGTCGCTGCCCTGGCGACCGCCGGGACGGGAGACGTCCTCTCGGGGGTGACCGCGGCGTTGGCCGCGCACCACGATTCGTTGGAAGCTGCCATCGTCGCGGTCGTCCTCCACGCGCTCGCGGGCGAAATCGCAGCGGATTCGGACCGAGGGCTCCTCGCGCACGAGGTGGCGGACGCGATCCCCCGGGCGCTCACCCGCGCGCGCGACGGCGGGCCGGCCTGAGGTTTCTCGAGCGATCCCGCTGGCCGACGTCCGTTCGGCGGGCGGGGGGAACAGAGGCAGGCCCGACGTTGGTTGACCCGGTGACACGCTGCCGTGGGTGGGATGCGACACCTTGGCAGCGCGACCCTTGCGCGAACGCAAGAAGGGGCCCTTTTCGAGGCCCACAAATCCAAGGGGACCCGTGGCCCGTCGGTTGCACTGACACGCTCCAAACCGGAGAGGGGCCATGACCCAGGTAAATCGCGCCGCACGCCGCCAGTTCGACCAAGCCATCCTCGTTCACCTCGACGAGCTCTACGGCACCGCGGTGCGTCTCACCCGCTCGCGCAACGACGCCGAGGATCTCGTCCAAGAGGCCGTGATGCGCGCGTGGGCATTCTGGGATCGCTTCGAGCCCGGCACGAACGCGCGCGCGTGGATCCATCGCATCCTCGTGAACACGTTCATCAACGGCTACCGGAAGAAAAAGCGTGAGCGCGACATGCTCGCCCGCGCGCGCATCGACGCGGTTCGCAAGCCGATGTGGGTGCATCAGGATCGCCAGAAGAAGCGCGAGGGCGTCGGGGACGAAGTCGAAGCGGCGCTGGTCCGCCTCCCCGAAGAGTTCCGCGTCGTTCTCCTGATGGTCGATTTCAACGACCTCACGTACCGCGAGGCGGCGGACGCGCTCGGTTGCCCGGTCGGGACGATCATGAGCCGCCTCCACCGCGCGCGCCGGCGGCTTCAGGACGATCTCCGCGAGTACGCGACCGAAGCCGGTTTCGTCGCCGCAGCCTGAGGAACCGGCCCGGTCTCGTTGCGCCGAGCGCTGGTCCCTCTGCCGCCATCGAGCTACAACGGCGGATGCGCTCTGCACGGACGCTCACAGCGATCGCCCTCGTTGCGGTCGGCTGCTCCGCGCGACACGGTGGCGGTCGTCCCGACGCGGGCCCCGCCTTCGACGCGGGCGCCGGCGTCGATGCGCAGCGCGCAGACGCCCCGGCGGTCGATTCCGGGCCGGACGTCTCCGACGTGCTCGTGTACGCACACTCTCGAGACAGTCTCTTCACGTTCTCACCCACCGATCTTCGCGTGACGCTCGTCGGTGCGTTTCACCTCGGAGACGGCTCGGCGGCGCCGTTCATGCTCAATCTCGCGGTCGACTCCGAGGGGAACGTCTTCACGTCGAGCGATACGTCGTTGTATCGGGTCAATCCGGAGACGGCCGAAGCCGCGCTGGTCGGCGACTTCGGCCTCGGGAGCGAGCGGCTCTACGCGCTCAGCTTCCTCGCGCCCGGTGAGTACGGCGACGGCGAGCCGCTCATCGGCGCGACGAATGCTGGTGCGTACTACCTCGTGGACACGACGAGCGCCGCGGCGTCGTACCTCGGGAGCTATCCCGACGGGTGGCTCTCGAGCGGCGACATCGTCTCGGTCGCGGGGCTCGGCACGTTCGCGACGGTGCGGCGCGACGACTTCCCGTCGGACGTGCTCGTCCAGATCCTCTTCGCCGCCGACGGGTCGAGCACGGCCACGGTGAAGGGCCCGATCGCGAGCTCGAGCCGCAACTACATCCAGGTCTTCGGCGTCGGCTACTGGGGCCGGGCTCTCTACGGATTCTCGAACGCCGGCGAGCTCCTCGAGATCGATCGCGACACCGGCGCCGGACGCCTCGTCACGACCGAGACCGGAACCGACCAGTTCTGGGGTGCCGGCGTCACGACGAGAGCCCCCGTTTTGTTCTGACTTCTCGGGCATTTCCGACCTCGAACGCGCTTCCTCACGCCACGCCTCGCCGAGGGAAGACAGGGGCCCGGCGGTTGCGTAGGATTCGCAGCTCGCGGCCGGCGGTCGCGGACAGGAGGAACGGAACATGAGAGCAACATTGGCGCTCGGCCTGAGCGCTCTGCTCGCGGTCGCACTCGGCTGCGGCAACAGCGAAGAGCAGGCCCAGCAGCAGGCGCAGGCGGCGGCGGCGGCGGCACAGGCGGCTGCACAACAAGCCGCGCAGCAGGCGCAGCAAGCCGCGCAGCAGGCGCAGCAGCAGGCGGCCGCGAACGGCCCGTCGAACTTCGGAACCGTGACGCTGACGTCCGGGTTCGTCCCCGACCCGCACGTGGTCGAGGGAACGTCGGGCGGCGGCACGGACGCGTCGACCGTCAATCCGGGGTGCAACGGCTGGATCGCGCCCAACCCGGACCATCTGTTCGCGGCGACCAGCGCGTTCACGAGCATCCGGATCATGGTGCGCTCCGAGGCGGACACGACGCTCGTCGTGCAGAAGCCGGACGGCTCGTACGCGTGCAACGACGACTCCGACGGCCTCAACCCGCTCGTCCAGATCGACGGCGCTCCGATGGGCACCTATCGGATCTGGATCGGCAGCTACCAGCAGGGGACGAACTCGCGCTACAAGCTCGGCTTCAGCGAGCTCGCGACCGTCACGCCTTCTTCGATCCCGATGTGATCCTCGAGGTGCGCGGCGCGGGGCATCCCCTCGCGCCGCGTGCCGTTCGCTTTCTTCGCGCTTCTCTTCTCTTCAGGGGCAGGTGCCGTTCGGCAGCTTCGGCGTGCCGTAGAACGTACCGCCCGTCGTCGAATAGACGACCGTCGTGTCGCACCACGACGCCCAGTTGTCGTTCCCGGTCGCCGACGCGGTGCCCGGGTACTTGCGCGTGTGCCCATGCGTGAAGCCGCCCGACGGCCACGCGACCCGGTCGACGACCGACGCGCCGTCGCGGAGCTCGAGCCAATCGGCCGTGTTGTCGAAGATGATGTCGGTCGGCGCGCCGGATCCGTACGCGTAGTCGTAGGGCAAGGCGTGGTTGTCGGCGGTGCTCCCGCTCAACGCGAACACGAAGTACTGGCCCGGGCCCACCGTGCCCGCCGTGATCGTGTGCGTCGACTCGCCGCCGGTGCTGAGCTGGCTCGCGATCACCACGCCGGTCAGGTCGATCATGCACGTGCCGGTGTTCACCGCTTCGAACCATTCGCCGCGGTCGCCCGAGCCCGAGCGCGAGGAGATCATCACCTCGTCGATCACGAGGACACCCACCGCGGGCCTGCACGTCACGGCGCCGCCTCCGTCGTGCCCACCGTCCGTCGCGGTGCCGCCGTCGCGCGGGCCTCCGTCGCTCGCCCCACCATCGGTCGTGCCGCCGCCATCGCGCGAGCCGCCGTCGTGCGTGCCCCCGTCCCGCCGTCCCCCGTCCCGCACGGCCGCGTCGCGGCCCCCGTCGCGGGCGCGTCGTCCGTCCGGCCCCCGTCGGTCGACACGCTCCCTTGGGCGCACGCCGCCGCGAGGGTCACGAGCGCGACGAGGGGGGCGAGGCGGACGCCGTCCCGCCTCTTTCGACCGCGACGTCGGGGTTCTTCGCGCGGCATCGAGCGAGAGCATAGCAGGTCAGGCCCTCGGGCCGCGGTCCCGGGCGCGAGGAGCTGGCGAGGGAGCCATGGACGCCGGTAGATTAGCCCGATGAGATTCATAGGGGCTCTCTATGAACGGCCCTCGTGGAGCGGAGCGCACGCGTGGCCGACCGCGTCCTGATCGATCCCGCGCTCGTGTACTTCGTCGAGGTCGCGGAGCGCGGCTCGTTCACGGCGGCAGCGCGAGCGCTCGCGGTCAGCCAACCGTCGCTCAGCGTCGCGGTGAAGAAGCTCGAAGAGGAGCTCGGCGCTTCGCTCCTGCACCGCGGCGCGCGCGGGGTGTCGGTGACGCGCGCGGGCGAGCTCCTCCTCGCGCGAGCGCGCGAGGCGAGCCGCGCGCTTCGCGCCGCGCGCGAAGAGATCGGTGCGCTCGGCACGGAGCCGGCTGGCGCGTTCGTGCTCGGCTGTCACGAGAGCCTCGGAACGTACGTGCTCCCGGGCTTCATGGCGCGATTTCTCGCGCGCTACCCGCGCATCGAGCTGTCCCTCTTCAACGCGACGTCGCGCGAGGTGGAGCAGGCGATCGTCGACCGCAGAGTCGACCTCGGCCTCGTGGTGAACCCTGCGGGCCATCCGGACACCGTCGTTCGGGCGCTGTTCGAGGATCGCGTTTGCTTCGTCGCCGCGACCGAGCTCGCGCGCGGCGCCGCGACGAGCCTCCCGAAAAAGACGCGCGCGAAGGCGGCGGAGGCGTTGCTCGCGCATCACCCGCTCTTTCACGTCCCCGCCATCCGCCAGACGCAGGCGCTCCTCGCCGAGCTCGCGAGCCGTGGAACCAAGGTGCAAGGCGGCGTCGCGTGCTCGAGCATGGAGCTCGTGAAGAGCCTCGTCCTCGACGGCGCCGGCATCGGCATCCTGCCCTACCGCGTCGCCACGCACGGCGTCGCCGAGGGGCGGCTCGAAGTGCTCTCACCGTTTCTGCCGCGCTTCGATGATCGCATCACGCTCGTGTGGCGTGCCGACACGCCCGAGACCGCGGGGCTCCGCGCGCTCCTCGACGCGCTCCTCGCGCACGGTCGCGCGATGCGCCCGCTCCCCCCGCCGCTGCGATAAGAGGGGGCTGGGCAGCGTTCGCTGGCTGATGGAGGATCCCCACATGAGACCCTCCATCCGACTCGCCGTCCTGCTCGCGCTCTCCTCGATGCTCGGCTGCTCGGGTGATGGCGGCTCGCCGGACGCATCGGGCGGCGTCGACGGTGCCGTCGCGAGCGGTGACGCCGGAGCGACGGGGGACGGAAGCGTCCCGCTTCGCGACGGATCCGGTCGAGACGCGGCCATGCCCGACGACGGAGGCGGAAGCGATGGCGGCGGCACCGCCGAAGGCTGCGAGGGATCGACGGCGCTCTTCTGCGAGGACTTCGAGGCGCTCTCGGCCGGCACCGCCTCGAGCGCGCGCTGGAACACCGAGACCGGCGGGGGCGCGCTCACGATCGACGCGGACCATGCGCGCGGCGCGCAAGCGCTGCACGTGCATACGGACGGCAACGGTCACGCGTTTCTCCGCCTCGACTTCGTCCCGCCCGGCAACAGCTACTTCGGGCGCATGTTCATCTACGTGACGGAGTTCCCGAGCGCTCCGGCGTGGGCGCACTACACGCTCGTCGAGCAGCGCGGCGAAGGCGCCGGCCTCATCCGTCCCGTCGGTGGTCAGTACGTGCCGACCGACGACGCTGCGTTCTGGGGCATCGGCTCCGACGGCGGACCGACGGGCGATTGGACGAACTGGCGGACGTCGGCGCCGTCCGAGGCCGGTCGTTGGGTGTGCGTCGAATGGGAGATGGACGACGCCGACAACTTCATCCGCCTGCGCTTCGACGGCGTCGACAACGACGACCTGACCGTCGACACGACGCACCACGGCGGCAACGCCGTCGACTTCGTCTTCCCGCGCTTCGACAGCATTCGCATCGGGTGGCAGCTCTACCAAGGTGGTCCCACGCCTTCGATGTTCGACCTCTGGATCGACGACATCGTGCTCGACACGAGCTCCGTCGGCTGCTGAGGGCGCGCGGTGGGCGCCCGCTCTCCGCCGGTCCGACGGAGCTGCTATCGTCGCGGCCAGTGGCCTGGGAGATCACCGACGAGCACCTCGACCTCGCGTCCGAGGTCGTGCGCGCGCATGCGCTCCGGACACCGCTCGTGCCTGCGCCGCGGCTCGGCGCCCGCGTGCTCCTCAAGCTCGAGACCGAGCAACGGACGGGCGCGTTCAAGCTCCGGGGAGCGCTCGCGAAGCTCGCGAGCCTACGCGACGAGGAGCGCGCGAAGCCCATCGTGACGGCGTCCGCCGGAAATCACGGCCTCGGGGTCGCCGAGGCGGCCGCGCGGCTCGGCTTCGCCGCGAAGGTGTACGTGCCGAAGGGCGCGCCGCTCGTGAAGCGCGACGGCATCACGACCCGCGGCTCCCACGTCTTCGTCACCGACGCGAGCGGCTACGACGAGACCGAGCGCATCGCCCGCGAGGCGGCGCGCGAGCTCGGCGCGACGTTCATCTCGCCGTTCGACGACCCATGGGTCGCCGCCGGCAATGGCGGCACCGTCGGGCTCGAGATCTTCGAGCAGCTCGGGCGCGCGGACGTCGTCGTCGCGCCGGTCGGCGGCGGCGGGCTGATGGCCGGGCTCGCCGCGGCGCGGCGCCGCGCGGGGAGGGAGCGCACGCGCCTCGTCGGCGTGCAGAGCGCCGCGTGCCCCGCGATGAAGCGCTCCATCGAGGAGGGGAGGGCGATCGAGCGAATGGACGCGGACGGCCCGACGCTCGCCGAGGGCCTCGAAGGCGGCGTGAGCCCGACGACGTTCGCGCTCGTGCGCGACGCCGTCGAGCGGATCGATCTCGTGACCGAGGACGCGATCCGCGACGCGATGCGCTTCGCGCGCGAGGAGCTCGGGCGCACCGTCGAAGGTAGCGCCGCGACCGTGATCGCCTGGGCCCGCGAGCACGCCGCGTCCGAGCCCGGCGAGCACGCGATCGTGCTCGTCGTGACGGGACGCAACGTGTGATCGGGCGCGCGGGCCGGAGCTCCTGCCCTGATCGCGCGGCCACGTCGAAGGTCAGCGGGCAGTGAGGGCAGCGATCTCGCTCTCGTCGAGAGCGCGATCGTCGTGCGTATCTCGCTGAGCCAACCGTCGAGGAAGTTGCGCAGAATGCCTGTGTCCGCGTCGGCGCCGATGAGGACGGGGTGGCCATCCGCTTCGAAGTGCTCGCGCGGCGCCGAGCCCGGGCCGAAGGCGTCGTCGACCCCGAAGTGGTGAGGCGCGGGATGGGAAGGTGGGGATGCTCTTCGTGGTGGCCGTCCGCGGGGCACGCGGTTCCGATGCGCGGAGGTCGCGAGAGGCTCAAAGAGCTGGCAGCTCCCTCTCAATCGCAGCCGACGCGGGTCCGTGAGAGCACGACCTCGTCGAAGTACGTCTCCACCGTGCCGGTCTGTGCGGCGTTGCGATGCGAGATGCCGACGAAGAGCGAGCGGTAGGTGCCCGTCGGCACCGTGTTGATGGCTGTCTCGAGCGCGGTGGACACGTCGTCGACGAAGAGCTCGACCTCGCCGGTAGCGGAGACGGCCAAGCGTAGCTCGACACACGCCCAGCGATCGAACGGGATGGGGCCCCCGCGCACCGTCGACACGACTCCGAGCACGTCGCTCGCGACCTCGAGCTCTCCGTCCCGCAGTCGGAGCTCGGTGTAGTCGTACGGAACGCCGCCTTCTTCGATGTGCAGGACGGTCACCCACGACGGCATGCTGGTCGACGGGACATAGAGGTAGGCCCGCACGTAGAATCTCGCCGGAGCGTACGCTCGGGATGGCACTGCTATAGAGATACTGAGTCATGGAGGCCGCGCTGCTCGCGGCCCAGAGCGATTTCGTGCCTCGGTAGACGGGGTCGGTCGTCGTGCGGGCGCCGCGTAGCCCGGTCCACCGCGGGAGCCCCGACGGATCCTCGAAACCGTCGCAGAGGAGCGCGCCCGCGTGGACGTCGTCGCACGACGTGTCGCCCGGCTCCGTTCCCGCGTCCGCCCCCGTCGCCGCGTCGCGGCCACCCGCGTCGGAGCCCGTCGAAGCATCCACGACCGGCATACCGCCGTCGACGGGCGTCAGATCGGGGACGCACCCGCGAACGGGGTCGCACCACTCGGTCGCCGCGCACCGCGCCGGGATGGTGCGAATGCTGCACTCCCCTGCGAGGCACACCGACGTTGCGCACTCGACCGTGCTCGGTGGGCAATCGCCGTCGGTCGCGCACGCAGCGGCCGGACAGTGCTCCGGGCTCTCGGGCGTGCAACGCGGGTCGACGCAGCGGCCGCCCACACACGCGACGAGGTTTGCATCCTCCGAGGGTGGACACGTCACGCCTTCGCAGCTCCGGCTCAGGATGATGGTGATCCCGTAGTTCGACGTGACCTCGAGCGGGACGCGTCGCGTAGCGATCAGCGTCCCGTCGGCGCGCGAGACAGCGACCTCGATGACATAGCTCCCCGGGGCGATGCCGCCGAGCTCGGCGATGCGCGCGCCGCCGGTGAGGTCGCCCTCCGGCAGCGTCGCCTGGGCCAATCGGAGCACCTCGGTCGTGTCTCCGAGGAAGAGCCGTGTCTCGGCCGAAGCGGCCTCGAACTGACCCACGTAATCGGTTGTGAGGTCGACGAGGACGAGCGACCCGCCGCCGTCGCAGCCCGCCGTGCCCGTGATGGACAGCACGACGAATACCCATGCGGCGCGAGCTACCCGCATCGATGGGAATGATACGCGACCGGGCAGTCCTGCGATACCTGTTCGTCCGCGCGTCAGGCCGCGAGCGCGCTCAGAACGAAATGCACCGTCGCTCGCTCGTCGGGAACGCGCGGAGCGGATGGACCGTGAGGAAGTTGAAGGACATCTCGTCTCCGGTTCTCTCGCCGAACTGCACGGCGCTGTCGGTCGTGTTGTCGTACGTGCACGTGATTGACGCATCGAGTCGGGATAGCTCTCAGCGCGTTCGCCGTCGCGTCGCGGCAGCAACAACTGCGCAGCCGAGCAGCGCGAGGGCGCCGGCCGGCGTGCGCGATCCACCGGCGTGGCAGCCGCAGCTCGAGCCCGTCGTGAGGAGGTGTCCGGCGTCGCCACCGCCGCTCGCGCCGCCGTCGCGCGCTCCCGCGTCGATCGCGACGGCGCCGCCGCCGTCTTCGATTGGGCCACCCGCATCGCCGTCCGGCGAGCGCGCCGTCGTCGTGAAGCGCTGCACCGCTAGCTGCGCGAACTGAGCCGACGTCGCCGCGAGCCACTCGGCCCGTGTCGCGCTCGCCGCGACGCGCGGGTTGAAGTTGCCGGTCGACGACTCCGGACCGAACGGCACCGGCGTCCCTATCGGCGCGCCCGTCGCCGACAGCTCGAGCGCCACGTCCTGTGCCGTCGTGCCGTGCGAGACGAAGAGGAACGTGTCCGAGATCCCGTCGTACGCGAGGCCGTTCGCGTCGTAGCTTCCGAACGCGTCCGTCACGAGCTGCGTCGCCGACGTCGATCCATCGGGCGCGATCGTGCGGCTCCGGAACGTCCCGACGCCGCCCGCGATGCGATGCCACACGACGAGCGTGTCGCCGCTGATCGAGTTCCACTCGACCTCGGGCACGTATCCGGCGCCGATCGACGCGTCGAGCTCGATCGGCCCGCCGACGAGGTCGCCCGCCCCGGCCCGGATCCGCCGCGCGTCGACGAAGCAGTCGCTCTCGCCGACGCAGCCCGCGTACGCGACGACGAAGACGCCCGAAGCCGCGTCATACGCGACCGCCGGATCGCGGAAGTACAACGGACGTGCGTCGACCTCGATCGGCCCGCCCACGAGCGCGCCCGCTGCCGAGATCCGCTGCGCGCCGATGCGCGTGTCGACCGGCGACTGCCAGGCGACCAGCAGCTCGCCGCCGCCGCTCGCGAGCGCCGCCCCCATCTCCCAGTTCGTCCCGGGCGGCGACACGTCGAACGTCGGCGCCGACGGCGGCACGCCGAAGTCGACCACGCGCGCGCGGATCCGCGTGGCCCCCGAAGCCAGCGTCTCGTGCCACGCCACGATCATCCGGCCGCTGGTAGCCTCGACACGCGGCGCCTGGCAGTACGCCCCCACATCCGAGATCGCGAACGCCGGCCCGAGGAGCTCCCCGTCCGCCGAAATCCACACCCCCTCGACCGCCCCCGCTCCACTCACGGCCAGATACGCGTCGTGCACCGGATCGTACGCCACATCCGGCCAACGCACCGGCGCCGTCCCCGCCGCCGGCTCGATCGCCACCGCTCCCCCTGCCGGCACCACCTGTGCCGCCGCCCGTCCCGCTACGAGCCAAATCAATACCAACGTCCACCGCACCACCCCAGCGTGCCCCGCTGCCGCGCCCGCGTCGACCTGCGGTGCTCGCGCGGCCAGCGTCGTCGCCGTCTCCGCGCGCGATGCGAGCGTGTGTTGCGGGTGCGCGGCGACCAGCGCCGCGATGAGCACGGAGGTGTCGAAGAGGATCGTCACCCTTCTTGCCGGCGAGCTTCTCGTGTCGCGTCGCGCGCGACTTCTCGAGCGCCCCCGCGAGGTCGCCTGCCTTCGAGTATTGCCGATCCTCGCCTCAGACGGCCTCGAGTGATGCACGGTAGCGGCCCGGCTTCATGGCGGGGTCGCGCCCGAAATCGCTTGACGCAGCGGAGACCATCGAGTAATAAACTGATTAGTCAGTCAGTTTAACGGAGAAAAACAAGTAATGCCGAGGGTCAGTGAGGGGTATCTCGAGAATCGGCGCCAGGCGGTGCTCGACGCCGCCGTGGCCTGCTTCGCGCGCAACGGATTCGCGCAGTCGACGATCAAGGACATCGCGCGCGAAGCCGGCGTGAGCTACGGCGTCGTCTACCACTACTTCCGAAGCAAGGAAGAGATCGTCGCCGCGAGCGTCGCGATCAGCGACACGGACCGCGCGGCTCGCTTCGATCGCGCGGAGCGGCACGACGCGACGGACGAGCGCCTCGCCGAATACCTGCACCTGACGATGGGCCGATGGGATCGCGCCGAGAGCAAACCGGTGATCAGTGTCCGCACACAGGTCGTCGCCGAGTGCGCCATCAACGAGTCGATGCGGACGATGATCGAGCCGGGGCTCAGGAATGGGCACGAGCGCCTGAGCACGACCATTCAGCGCGGACAAGCACGCCGTGAGGTCGCGGACGAGATCGACGCGGACGCGATGGCGTGGGTGCTGCTCGCGCTCAACGAAGGCCTGGTCGCGCTCGAGGCGATGGGAGCCGACGTCGACGTGGAGCGCTACATCGAGGCGGTGCGCGCCCTGGTCGCGGCCCGCATCGGCGCTGACGGAGGAAAGGCGGAACCGAGATGAGACCTTCGAGAAGGCCGTTCGTAGTGCCGCTTTCGGACGAAGTCGCCGAGCAGGTCGAGCTGACGGGTGGCAAGGCCGCAACGCTGGCCAAGCTGACGCGCGCAGGCTACCGCGTGCCTCGAGGCGTCGTGCTCACGACGAGCGCGTTCGCGTCGTTCATCGACCAGGGTGGGCTCCGCCCCGATGCGACGCGCGAGCAGATCCTCGCGGCGGCGCTCCCGGAAGACGTGCTCCTTGCGCTCGACGGGGCGCTCGCCACGCTCGGCGACGTGTCGCTGGCCGTGCGCTCGTCGGCCGTCGACGAGGATCGCGCAGACGCATCGTTCGCGGGCCTGTACGCGACCGAGCTCGGTATCCGAGGGGCGAACGCTCTACGCGAAGCGATCCACGGATGCTGGGCGTCCTCGTACGACGAGCGTGTGCGGACGTATGCGCGACGGCGAGGCGAGACGGCGACGCCACCGATGGCAATTCTGATCCAACACATGGTCGACGCGGACTCCGCCGGCGTGTCGTTCTCGGCGAACCCGGTCACAGGTGACCGAGGTGAGACGGTCGTGAACGCCGTGCGCGGCGTCGGCGAGCCGCTCGTTGCCGGGACGGTCACCCCGGACGAATGGCTCGTGCGAGACGGGGTCGCGACGTGTCGAGCGGCGTCGCACGGATCGATCGACGCCGGGCAGGCGGTGGCCGTGGCTTCTCTCGCGCGCCGCTTGGAGGCGATGCTCGGGGCGCCGCAAGACGTCGAGTGGGCGATCGCCCGAGGAAGCGTGTTCCTCCTGCAGTCGCGGCCGATCACGACACTTCCGGAACAGCCCATCGAGCCGATTCCGGTTCCGATCGAGCCTCCGGTCGGGTACTGGCAGCGTGAAGCCACTCACGCGCCACAGCCCTGGTCGCCCATGCAGCGCTCGATGTTCATGACCATGAGGGAAGACGCGACCAAGCACTGGTGCGACGACTTCGGGTTGCTGTTCGACCACATCGAGTTTCGCGAGATCGGCGGTTGGGAGTACGTCCGCATCGCTCCGATGGGCGGAGGGGACGCACCGATGCCACCGACGTGGCTCATGTGGCTCCTCGTTCGACTCCTGCCGTCGCTCCGAACGCGCGTCGGACAGTGCGTCGACGCGATCCGATCCGACCGCGCGGGCGCGCTCGTCAGCCGTTGGTACGACGAGTGGCAGCCGTGGCTCGAACGGCACAACGCACGCATTGGGGCGATCGACGTCGCGGTGCTCTCGGACGATGCGTTGCTCGAGCACATCGCCGGAGTCGTCGAGCACCTCTCGACCGGTGTCGAAATCCACGCTCGACTGCACGGCGCCGAGATGATTGCGATGGCGGAGCTCGCGTTCGCTTGCCGCGATCTGCTGGCGTGGGACGAGACGCGCAGCTTCGCGCTCCTCACCGGCCTCTCGACGCAGTCGACCGAGCCCGCGCGCGAGCTCGGGGAGCTCGCTTCGCTCGTTCGGTCGCGGCCGAGCGTGCGCGCGCTGATCGAGCGCGCGGATCGCGAAGCCGTTGCGGGCCTCGCAGACGTCGACGCGGAGGTCGCCGATGCGTTCGCTCTGTACATGCGTGCTCACGGCGGACGGGCTCTGCGTTACGAGGTCGCCGATCCCACCCTGGCGGAGACGCCGGAGCTCGTGCTGTCACTCGTCCGCGATCAGCTCGCGCGTCCGTATGACGCCGGCGGCGTCGACGCGGCGCAGGAACGCTCGCGCGACGCCCTGATCGAAACGGCGCGCGGCGAGCTCCGTGGACGCCCAGAGCCCGAGCGAGAGCGGTTCGAGGCAGCCCTGTCGCGAGCAGCGCGTGCCTACCCCGTGCGCGAAGGGAGCGAGGTACACACGGTCTCGGTGCCGATCGCGTGGTTGCGCCGTGCGTTGCTCGAGGTGGGCGCGCGTCTTGCGCGACGCGGCGCGACCGATGCGCGCGAAGATGTCTTCTTCCTCGAGCTCGAGGAGGCTCGCGCGGCGCTCCGCACGGGTGAAGAGCAGCGGAGCTTGTTGCGCCGTCGCAAGGGCGAGCGCGCCTGGGTCCTCGCGAATCCCGGTCCGCAGAGCTACGGCAAGGAGCCGGGCGCACCACCGACTTTCACGGCGCTTCCGTCCGAGGCGCGCTTCGCCCACGAAGCCCTCATGTGGGTGACCGATTCGAATGGGACCACGGGTCGATCCGAGTCGACGGCACTGCTCAGGTCCCATGCGCGGCATCGCCGCATCGCCGGGTCGGTATTCCGGCCCCGTGCGCGTGGTCATGGACGAGTCGCAGTTCGGGAAGCTCCGTCCCGGCGACGTGTTGGTTTGCCCCATCACGTCGCCCGTGTGGTCGGTGTTGTTCCCGAGCATCGGCGGGCTCGTCACCGACACCGGCGGAATCCTCGCGCACTCCGCAATCATCGCCCGCGAGTACGCGATCCCAGCGGTCGTCGCGACGGGAATCGCGACGGGGACGCTCCGCGACGGACAGATGGTGACCGTGGACGGTGCGGCCGGGACGGTGGAAATCCACGGCAGCGCGCCCGCGGATCTGCCTGAGACCGACACGCTGCTCGTCGATCGAATGGGCGGACGGACGGGTGGTGCTGGGCGCGCTCAGCGGACGAACACCGCGAGGGACGCGCGGAGCACGAGGTAGGCCGCGAGGAGCGAGAGGATCGCGCTTCGGCGCGCCGCTCGGCGCGCTCGTCGAGGCGGACCCGGCTGTGCCTGGGACGGGCTTCAAGATGGGTCTTCCACCGACGTCGGGGGTCGCGGGATGACCCCCGCGCGGACGCGGATACGATGGTGGCATGTGCTGGACCGCGCGCGCGTCGTTCGCGTCGTTCGCGCTGCTCGTGATCGGCGGGTGCGGCGAGGCGCCCGCCTCGCCGGAGCCGGACGGGGGCGTCGGGCCGCCGACGCGCGACGCGGGCTTCGCGATCGCGCCTCCCGCGCCGCCGCGGATCCCTTGGTGGGACGAGCCCACGGGCGACGTGTCGCTCGAAGTCGCGCTCCCGGACCTCTCGCCGTGCCCCATCGGCTGGAGCGAGGTCGATCAAGGTGGGGGCGTGACGTCGTGTGAGCCGTATGCGTCGGGCGGTGGCAGGAGCTGTGCACCGGACGAGGCGTGGTTCGCGAGCGAGGGCGCGTGCGGCCCGATCGGCGACGCGTGTCCGGTGGGCGACTTCCCGACGGGGCTGCCGGCGGGCGTGCCCGTCGTCTACGTCCGCGCGGGCGCATCGGCTGGCGTCGGGACCGAGGCTCAGCCGTACGGAACGATCGGCGAAGCGCTCGCCGGCGCGGCGCCAGAGACGATCGTCGCCATCGCGGGCGGGACCTACGACGAAGGGACGATCGCGGTGCCGTCGGGCGTGACGCTGTGGGGTGCGTGCGTCGACCGCGTCGTACTGACGGCGTCGACGTTCGCCGGAACCGACCCGGTCGTCGCGCTCTCGTCGCCGAACGCTGCGCTGCGCAACGTGCAGATCGCAGCGAGCCCGCGTCCCGGGATCGTCGCGAGCGGAGGCGCGCCGGTCGGGCTAGACGGCGTCCTGGTGCGCGACGTGCACAACGTCGGCGTCGTCGTGATGACGCGTGCTTCGCTCGAAGCCGACGGGCTCGTGGTGAGGGGCGTCACGCCATATCTGACCGGCACACAAACCTCGGGCGTGTTCTTGCTCGGCGGGGGGACCGCCAGCATCCGGCGCGCGGTGATTGAAGGGATTCGACATGCGGGGGTCTTCGTCGCCGCCGACGCCGGCGAGCTCACGCTCGACGACGCCGTGGTGCGCGACGTCGACGGCCCGCTGTCCGACGGCTCGCTCGGCTGGGGCATCGGGCTGCTCGGGAGCCGTGCGATTGTCACGAACACCGTGGTCGAGGGCATCAAGATGCAAGGCGTGCTCGCGACCGACGACGCGACCATCGAGATGAGCGACTCGTTGGTCCGCGATACCGACGAGGCCGCGGGCTCTGCGAGCGGCGTCACCGTGCAGTATGGCGCGCACGGGAACTTCAGCCGCGTGAGCAGCGTCTCGAACGTCGGATGGTGCTTGCTCGTCGCGATGGGCGCCGACGCCACGCTCTCGGACGTCGTGACGAAGGACGGTCGGCCGTTCGCCATTGGCACGCGGGGCGCCGGCCTCGCCGTCAACGCCGGGAGCGTCACGGTCGACCGATTCGCCGGCCTCGATCACCAATCGACGACGATCGGGCTGCTCGGGGCGGCGACCGCCACGCTCCGCGACATTCGCGCGAGCGGCAACCGTGGCGAGCTCGACGGCATCTCGATCAGCGGTGCGATCGTCGTGCAGGAGGGCTCGCACGCCGACGCCGAACGGCTGCTCTTGACGGACAACCGTGCGGGCGGGCTCAGCGTGTGGGGAGCCGGGAGCTCTGCGGACGTGCACGACGTGATCGTGAGCGGCTCGCGACGACAGGAGGTGGGCCCGCCTCACGCAGCGCGCGCGTTTCAGTGCGCCGAGGGCGCGACGCTGACGGCCGAGCGGTTGTATCTCAGCGACAACGAAGACATGGCGCTCTCCTCGTGGGCCGGCGACATGACCGCCAGCGACGTCGTCATCCTCGACGGCTTCGCCCACCCCGGCGTGATCCCGTCCGGGATGGGTGTCTTCGTGACCGAGGGCGGGACGCTCGACCTCGCGCGCGCCCGCGTCGAGCGCGCGCGCTACGTCGCGGTGGGCGTGAGCGCGCCGGGCACGCGCCTCGACGCGACCGACCTCGACGTCCGCGACACGCAGCCCGTCGACTCGGGCGTCTTCGGCGTGGGCCTCGCGGTGCAGAAGGCTGCCGTGGGCGTGGTCGCGCGTGCGAGCATCGAGGGCAGCACCGCGGTAGGGATCCTCGGTGGCATCGACGGCGCGATGCTCTCGCTCGCGGACGTGTCGATTGCCGACCACCTCGGCGACGACGTCGATGCGGAGCTCGGTGACGGGATCCTGTTCCTCGGGCCCGGAACGCTCGACGGACGTGTCGTCGGCGTGTGGGACGTGCGTGAGACGGGCGTCGCGGTCCAGGGTATGGGCGCGCAGGCGACCTTCGACGAGCTCTTCGTGTCGGGCACGCACGCCCGCAGGTGCGCCGAGACGACGTGCATGGACGCGCCGGCCGGCTCGGGGCTCGGGTTGTACGACGGCGCGCGCGCCAGGGCCACGCACATCGGCATCACCGAGAACGTGCTCTGCGGCGTTCAGCTGGCTTCCGGCGCGGAGCTCGACCTGTCGCACGGAGAGGTCACGCACAACCTCGTCGGTGCGTGTGTACAAGTGGACGGCTACGACGTCTCCCGGCTCAGCGACGACGTCGCGTATCGCGACAACCAGAGCAACCTCGACTCGACGTCGCTCCCGGTGCCGTCCGCGAGCCTGACCATAGAGGAGCCGGAGGCGCGCTGACCCAAAGCACGTCCAGAGACTCGTAGAGCAGGTCGTCGTGCTGGCAGATAGTTCTGCACGAGCGCTTCTCGCGGATCGAGGGGGCGCGTGGGCGCGCGAAGGCGGCGCCGAGGCGCTTCGCAGCTCGCTCGCCTGGCTCTCCCCATGAGCCCGCGTCCGCCGCGCGGGCTCAGCCCCTCTTCAGCCCGCGCTCTTCGACGATGCGGTCGTTGATCTCTTGCCCCTTCACGCACGCCGGCCGTGCGCTCAGGCGCTCGACGTAGGCGAGGTACTCGGGGCGCTTGTCGAGCATGTCGAACCTCGTCATCCAGCGGATCGTCCCTCCGAAGACGATGTCCGCCATCGAGAACGTGTCGCCGAGGAGCCACGGTCCGTCGCCGATCGCCGCGCTGATGGTGTCGAGCATCTCCTCGTACGTGCCCCACCCCGCCTGGCTGGCTCTGAACTCCCAGCCCGCCGACTTGGCCATGCACCCCGGCTCGATGACCGACGGCGCATAGAACGACCACCGGAGGTACGCGCCGCGCTGCCGTGCGTCGAGCGCTGGGGCGAGGCGCCCGAGGGCGTATCGATCGCCGAGGTAGAGCGCGATCGCCGCGGCCTCGGTGACCACGGTATCGCCGTCGACGAGCGTCGGTACCTTGCCCATCGGATTGAGCTCTCGGTACGGCGCCTTCTTATGCGCGCCCTCGTAGAGGTCGACGTGCACGAGCTCGTAGTCGCAGCCGACCTCCTCGAGGGTCCACACGACGTTGGCCGCGCGCGAGAAGGGGTGGTGATACAGGGTGACCGTCATGCGGCGGAGGATACACCCATCTGCGGCGGCTCCATCCCATTCGAGCACTCCCTGCATCGCTTTGATGGCGGGGCCGGCTGTGCGGGTGCGCGCGCCGCGAAGCTCGAGAGGAGGCTCCGCGTGAAGACGATGATGATGGTCGCATGGTTCTTGAGGGCGGCGCTCGGAGCTGTCGGGTGCGCGGCAGAGACGACGGCGAGCTCCGTCGATGGCGGCGGCGGGCGAAGACGGCGGGCCGATGGAGCACCGCCGTCGTCTAGTCGTTCGGGCCCGGTGGGACGGAGACGGGGCGCAGCATGTCGGTCTTGGTCGGCTCCGAGAACGTCGTGTCGCGGACGACGTACGCGACCTGGTTCTTGGCTCGCTCGCGCACGCAGAACCCCTGATCGACGAGGTCCCGCAACGTGCGTTGGACGTTGCGGAGCGGGATACCGAGCTGCCGAGCGACCTCGCGGGCATTGAGGCCGCGGCGCGACGCCAGGACGTACAGCACGCGATCATCGGTCGAGTGCGTGCAGCGCGGGTCGGCGACAGCGAAGGGCTGCGACGCCTCGAGGGCAATGCGGTCGCCGGCGCGCGCGATCGTGCCCGGCGCGACGCCTCGGCTGCGATGGAGGAGCACGCGGAAGCTGCTCGCGTGCAATCGAGGCCGAAACGCGAAGCCGTAGACGCGCTGGAAGAGCTCCGCCTCGGCCAATCCGGCGTCACCCGCGAGTGCAAGGCTCGACAGAAGCGCCGCCACGCGGTCGCCGTGATCGAGCACGGACGTGGACGCGGAGAGAAGGCCTCTGCCCGGACCGAGGATGCGCCGCGCGCCGCCGGCTCCGGCGACCACGTACGCGATGGCGGATCCGTCCGCGCCGCGCCCGACGCCGTGGAGCCCCCGGGGTGGAAGCGGCTCGTCTCCGACGCAGAACGCGCGCAGCGAGGGGTCGAGCACGTCCACGCGGACCTCGGGATCGATCGCTTGCGCAGCCAACCGGACGTCGTCGCGGATCGCGCGCGGAACGGTGTCGACGTCGAGCGAGCACCGCGCATCCTCGAAGGCCACGCGCGAGCCGCTCTCGGCGCTTCGGACGAGGGACTCGAGCTCGCTCGCGATGCGATCCGCCCACGTGGGCGCGAGCCCCGGCGGGCCGTCGTCGCGCGCAGGCCGCGTCCCGCCTGCGGCCGTGAGCTCGTAGCGGATCCAGCCGTGCCACTGGGCAGGCGCGGCGCGGAGGAGCGCGGTCAGGATCCTCACCGCGTGATGCGTGAGCCCGTGAAGGCGCCTAGTCCTGGCGAGCGCCACGTTGGCGAGATACTCGCGCTGGGGCATCTCCTCGGTCCTCGCCATCCGAGAGGCGCGGCGTGCCCACGTCGTCGCCTCGTCGAGGTCACCGCGACGCTCGGCCGCCAACGCGAACATGACCGCGCGGTCGATCGTGGCGAACGGAAAGCGATCGGCGGCATCTACATCGGGCTCGCGGGCGAGTGGCACGCGGCCGTCGCCGAGCACGTCGACGAGAGCGGCCGTGGTCCACGCGGCGTGCGCGAGCGGGCCCGCTGACCCAGCGTACTGCAGCGCCCGGTCTGCGGCGGCCGCCGCGGCGTCGAGCTCGAACGCGAGCAGCGCGGCGCGAGAGATGTCCGCGCATGCGAGGCTCCACAGAGCGCGCGCGTCGGCGTCGGGCTCGTCGGTCGGAACGGATGCGAGGGTCGGTCGTTCTCCCAGATCCGGTTGCGCGTGCCACCACGCGGCGCGGATTGCCGTCGCGAAAGCCCTGTCGCTCGGCGTCGAGGTGTGCTCCAGCTCGCCGAGCAGCGACTCGACACCGAGCACGTGCCCGGAGGCGACCCGCGACCACGCCTCGAGTCGCTCTCGGGGGTTGCTCACGGGCCGAGGAGCGTGATGGCCGACCCAAAAGGTGGCGACTCTTCCGGCGCGCCGTAATACGGCCCAGCCAACGCGATCGCCAGACCGGCCCCGCCGGCCGCCAGGACCGCGCCCACGACGACCCAAAACCACGCGCTCTCGAAGACCGATCCGCTGGGAAGCGCCGTGAGCGTGAGCGAGATCGCCTCGCGCTCGCCCGGACCGACCCGCAGGACGCGCTCGACGCGTTCGTATCCCTCTGCGCTCGCGCTCACGACGTGCCGACCGGGATCGACAGGGATCACTCGCTCGTCACCGAGGTCGAGCTCGCCCTCGGGCTCTCCGTCCACGCTGAGCCGCGCTACGGCCCGTGCGGTCTGGAGCCGGACGCGGATCGACGCCACGAGCGCAGATGCCTCGTCGATCATGCGCGCGACCTCGGCGCGCTGCTCGGGCACGAGCTCTCCGTACGCGCCTTCCAACACGCGATTCCACACCGCGATCGCTTGGAGCGGGCTGCCTTGGCTGTGGTAGGCGTGACCGAGGTTGAAGCCCGCCGCCGGCGTGGGATGAACGGCGAGCGAGCGTTCGAAGAGCTCGCGTGCGGCCACGAAATCGAGCCTCTGCTCCATCGCCTCGATGCCCTGATTGTTCAGCCGCTGCGCTTCGTCGAGGGAGTCGTCCGCGCGGGCCGCGGACGTGACCGGGACCAAGAGCGCGAGCGCGACGATTACCTGCGCGCCGCGGTTCATTGAATCCGCCAGAGCGGGCCTTCACGCGGCTCCGCCATCGTTGGCTCGGGGGACGCTTCTGGCGGTGTGGACGGTTCCTCTGGTGCCCCCTCGACGACGTGCAGCCGTGTGCGATGCGGGTGCCTGTTGGGTCGGGGGCGTGTCGGTGAGTCCGAGGCGGTGACCTCGGGCTCCTGCGCCGGCTCGTCACGCGTCGGGACGCTCTCGGCACCAGACGGATCGACGCGTGCCACGGGCTCGCGCGGGACAGGCTCGCTCGCAGGTTCGGCCGACGCTTCGGTCGGGTCTGGGGGCCTGTCCGGCTCGGCTCCGAAGGATTGTCCAATCACCGCACCGACACCGACCGCGAGCATCAGTCCGAGCGCGATGACGGCCCATCGCCGACCGGCGCTCTTCCGCACCGGTAGGACGGGCCCGTCCGCCACGAGAGGCCAGGTCGGGAGCTCTCCCGCGTCGAGTGCGCGCATGGCGTCCGAGAGGCTCGTCTGCTCGGATTCGTAAATGTCGCGGCAGGTCGCGCGCACGTACGCCCCGAGCTCCGCGGACGCGTCACCGAACGTGACCTCCTCTTGCACGGCGCGCAGACGGTCCGCGATCTCGTGTGCGTGTGCCGGCCGATCCTCGGGGTTCTTTGCGAGGATCTCGAACATGAGCTCGACGAGCGCCGGCGGCACGTCCTCGCGCTCCGCGCCGAGGTCCGGGACGGGCTCGTGCAAGATGTGACGCGAGCCGAGCCCATCGCGGTCCGAGTAGAGTCGGCGGGCCGTGAGCATTTCGTAGAGGACCACACCCAAACAGAAGAGGTCCGAGCGGCGGTCGATGGATTCGAACCGAAGCTGCTCGGGCGACATGTAGCCCGCCTTGCCCTTGATCATGCCGGTTCTCGTACGCGACGTGCCGTCCAATGCCTTGGCGATGCCGAAATCCGTCAGGCGCGCGCAACCGTCGAAGCCGATCAGGATGTTCTGCGGAGAAACGTCGCGGTGAACGAGTCCCAGGTTCCGTCCGTGCTCGTCCTCGAGCTCGTGTGCAGCGTGAAGACCCATGGCCGCTTGAATCGCGATGTCGAGCGCGATCGGCAGGGGAAACTTGGTGCTCGTCTCGGCATGGGGGAGAACGAGCTTCGCGAGCGATACGCCGCCGACGTACTCCATGAGCAGGTAGGGATCGCCTCCGTCCTGGACGACATCGAGCACCGGGACCACGTTGGGGTGACGGATGAGCCCCGCAAGCCTGGCCTCGTCGAGGAACATCTCGACCACTTCGTGTTCTTGCCGCAGGTGTGCGTGAAGCCGCTTGGCCGCGTAGAGGCGTCGAAAGCGTCCCTCCCGACGCACGACCAAGTCCACGCGCCCCATCCCGCCGCTCGCGAGCTCGCGAATGTAGTGGAAGGTTCTCTGCTCCACGACCGGGGCGCTCCGCGATGGCCTGGGGTGCGCTACGCTGCGAAAGCTTAGCATGGTCGCCGCGAATCGCTCAGCTGCGCTGGCCTCGATCATCACCGCTTCCGTCATCGGTGGAGCGTGTCAGACCCCGCCACAGGTCCTCGTGCGGATCCGCGCAGACCCGGCGGCGGCCGCGCGCGCGTCCGCGCTGCGCATCGTCGTGTTCGATTCCGACGATCTCGAGAGCTACCGACGAGAGGCCCGCTTCGATGGCCTCGATGCGCTGCAGCGCCTCGACGCGCGCGCGGCGGAGATCACGTTACTGCCGAGGGATCACGACACCAGCCGGCGGTGGCGCCTCGTCGCGAGCCTCGTCGACGATGTAGGAGCGCCGTTCAACGAGCTCGAGGCCGCGGGCCGATATGCGTCTGGAGCGCGCGAGGTGCGGTTGCGATTCGAGGACGCGTGCAGCGACGCGTTGCCCTGTCCGCGCGGCCGTACGTGCTCGCTCGGGGTGTGCGTGGACGCTTGCGTCGTCTCGAGCGAGCCCGGCGCGACGACCGAGAGCGAGCGAGTTCCCTGTGGCTGTGACGTGCTCGAGACCGCGAGCCCGTGCACCAGCGCCGACGGTCTCAACGGCCGATGTTGGGGTGGCGCGTGCTGCACCGGCTGCTGGGACGGCTCGAGCTGCCGCACCGGCCTCGAGGACGCCGCGTGCGGCGCTGCGGGCACGGAGTGCATCGGGTGTTGTGAGAGCTGCGCCGTCAGCGGCACGTGCACCGATCTGGACGTGAACCACATCGCGACGCGCGAGGCTCACGTCTGCGTGACCGCCGAAGGCACCGCGTATTGCTGGGGGAAGAACACCATGTCGCAGCTCGGCACCGGCGATGCGGTGAATCGCTGTGAGCCGACGGCCGTGCGGCTCAGCACCGGCGACATCGCGGTCGGCAACGAGTTCACGTGTGCGCTCGGGTTCGGTGGCGACCTCGGATTGCCGCTCGGGTGCTGGGGAGCCAACGATTAATCGCAGCTCCCGTACTCGACCGCGCCCATCGTCGACAGACCGCCCGCGCTTCAGGACGTCGGCTGGCGGCAGATCGCGCTCGGGTCCAAGCACGGCGTCGGGATACGCGTCCCGGGTGAGCTCTATGCCTGGGGTGGATGTTGGAATGGACAATGCGGCCTCGCCGAGGATCCCGATAGGGGTGCCGGCCCCGTGCATCCGCCCGAGCGTGTCGGCGCTCGCTCCGACTGGGAGCTGGTCGCCGCCGGACGCTGGACGAGCTGTGGAATCGCGGGTGGCGTGGCGCATTGCTGGGGGCTCAACTCCGAGGGCCAGGCAGGGCAACCCGACACGCGTCTCGTTCTCGCACCCACGCCGATCCCGCACGACACGGCGTGGGTGACATTGTCGCTCTCGCATTCCGGGACGTGCGGGATCGACGATCGCGCCGAGCTGTGGTGTTGGGGCTTGGTGAAGGGAGGGCTCGTTCCGGAGCCGATCGACCCGCTCTACTCGCCGGCCCACGTGCCTGGGAGTTGGCGACGAGTCGCCGTCGGGTTCCGACATTCGTGTGCGATCACCACCGAGGGTGCGCTCTGGTGCTGGGGATCGAACGACCGGGGCGAGCTCGCGACCACCGTCCCGCCCGACGTGCGCGGGCTCGGGATGACGCCGTCGGGCCCGCGCAGCTTCACGTGGTCGGACGTGGCCGTGGGCGACCTCCTGACGTGTGCGACGCGCACCGATGGTGAGCTCTTTTGTTGGGGCTCGGACGACGATTGTCGCATCGGTGGCGGCGGCGACACGGCCACGGTGCGGCACATCTGTCTGCCGCGCTGAGCGTCAGGTGGCGGGGCGGCGAGGGTGGCGCGCCGCGGATGTAATCGAACGCAGCGATCCATCGCGTAGAACGAGCGAGGATGGGCTCCACGCCGAAGGAGGCTCGCTCGCGCACCTCACCTGTCACCTGGTCCTGGGCGCTCCTCGTCGCAGCGACCGTGCTCGGCTCGGCGTGCCACACGGTCGAGTGCGGTCCCGGCACGCGGCGCGCGCGCGATTCCTGTGTCGGAGAATCCGACGCCGGGCCGGAGAGCGACGCCGGGCCCGACGCGGACGCGGCACGCGGCACACCGTGCAGCGGCGACGCGTGCGACTGCCCCGAGCGGAGCGCGTGTCTCGTCGGCGGCGTGTGCTCCGCCGACGGGTGCACATCGCTCTGCGACGACGCGTCGTCGTGCCCGTGCGGCCGCGCGTGCGTCGACGGCGTGTGCGATGTAGACGTCGGGTCGCTCACCGCGTGCTCGGCGACGTGCGAGTGCACGCCGGGCGAGCTCTGTGCCGGCGGCCGGTGCCTACGCGTCTGCGGCGGAAGCTCGTGCGCGTCCGACGCGGATTGCGCGGCGTGCGAGGCGGTCTGTAGCGTGAGCGGCGCGTGCGTCCCGACCGGGAGCTGCCTCTGCCACAGCGAGTGCGAGGACGTCGGCATCGGGCTCGTCTGCGACGTCGCGGCCGACTTCAGGAGCGGTCTGTGCGTCACGCCGCCCGGCACACGGTTCGATGCGACCGGCACACGCTTCGGGCCGAGCTCGGAGCTCGGTGCGACCGTTTACCAGGAGTTCGAGCTCGAGGTCACCGCGACGAGCGTGCGCCGCGCGCTGGTGGTCTTCGAGCAGCGCAACCTGGCGCCAGGCGACATCGTCAATCCGATTCTCCTCGATCCCGACGGGCGGTGGCACGCGTCGGAGAGCCTGGACGCGTCTTGCGAAGGCAGCGATCGTTGGATCCGCTTCGCGTTCGAGATCGATCTCTCGGACGCGACGCTCGTGCGCGGGACCTGGACGCTGAAGCTCGAGCTGCTCCGCGCTCCCGGTGGGCTCGACGAAGGGGAGCTCGGCTCCATCTGGACATACGTCGACTGACCGTGACCGACGCCGCTGCGCCGCGGATGTAACGGACACCCACATGGTCCTGCTCCATGACACTTCTTCCCACCCATGATCAGCGGGTGGGCAAGGAGAGCCCATGCGAACGATGACGAAGTTGTTGGCCGCCGTGATCGTGGTGGGAGGCGTCGCCACCGGGACGTCGGTCCGAGCCGAGACGATCTACGTCCTGCCCGGACTGTACGTCTACGGGCAGCGCCAGAGCCCGTCCACACCACCGCCTGGTACGACGGAGTGCCCTGCCGCAGGCTGCGAGAGCCCGACGACCGATCCGTACTCAGGCGGATCGTCCGGCACGTCCGGAGGCGGCCAGGTCCCGGGCGGCTGCACCGAGACCCAAGCGATGCAAGGGATCTGCGGCGCGTTGGACGCTACGAGAAGCGCGCGCGTTCTCGCCATGATCAACATGATCCAGGATTGCCTGCCGCTGAGGTCCGCGCTCCTGAACGCGTACCACTCGGGCAAGATCCGCGCGGTCTGGGAGATGCCGCGAGGCGGTGGGAAATACGCCGTCGGCACGACCTACACAGCGACGGGCGTCGTCATCCTCAGCATTCGCTTCTGGGATGCCGACGTCGACAGCCGCTTCGTGAACGTGCTGCGCCACGAAGGTGGCCACCTGCTCTTCCCGAACGGCGCCTATCGAAACGGGCAGTACTTCGATAGCGAGCAGATGGCTCAGAAGCACGGGACTTGCTACCAGTAACCTCGCGATGCGCGCTCTCCGAGACGGTTGTCCCGACCGCAGCTGCCGGGCCGAGCTCGAGCCGACGTACTCGCGTGCAAGCACCCTCGCGACGTGAACGGCGGAACAATCACGCTCCACAACATCCGCTACGACGGCGAGGAGTCCGACCACGTCATGCTGTCAGTTGTTTCATGCGCGCTTCTTGTCGCCGCAGCGGCGCCGTGTTGAGACGTCGAGGTGGAGCACGCGGGAAATGCAGATCATGAGGACCGTCCCTCCGCGCCAGTCTTCGCGAGTGAGCGCGCGGTCATGAGGCCCATCACGCCGAAGCCGGCGAACGCGACGCCGACGTCGCCGAGGCTGCGGATGTGGAGCTCGCCCACGTGCACCAGGAGCGCGTAGGCCACGGCCAGGTTCACGAGCGCCCAGGCGACGTTGACCGTCGGTGGCGAGAGACCGCGAAACGGCGGCGACGCGAAGGGCGTCGGCAGCCGCTTTCCGCTCACGCCCGCGATCAGGTGAGGCAGCGCGTTCGCCGCGAACGCACCGCCGAAGAAATGTGCGACGTGGATGTACCAAGCCATGATCCCGACGGCGAGGATACGCGACGCGGTGGTCGTCGCGTACCGCGCCGATGGTCACGCGTTCTTCACCGCGTCTCGCAGCGCGATCGCCAACCGACGGTGTGCGGGCTATCAGCAGCACGAACGACAGCGCGGCCGCGAACGGGAGCCCGAGCGATGCGACGCTTCCGCCGGCCCAGCTCGCGACGCTCGCGACGATCGGCACGGCGAGCCCCGCGATGAAGAGACCGCGCTTCGTGATGCGAGCCCCGACCTCGATGCTCACGACACCCGCGCCCGTTCCCTCCGCGTTGGCGCTCATGCCGCAACACTACACGTCGGCGCGGGCTGATAGACTGCGCTCGTGTTCGCGGGCCGCGCTCTTTGCGTCGTCTACTTCGCGTCTCTCGCCCTCGTCGGGTGTAGCGGCGGGCACGAGCTCATCGTCGATCTGAAGACGAACTTCGTTCCGGGGGTCGAGTTCGACTCGGTGGAGGTGACGGCCGGTCCGCCCGACGGTCCGGGGACGACGATGACGCTCGCGAGCGCTTCGGGTGACTTCCGCGCGGGCGTTCGTGTCGCGGTCTACGAGGGGCTCGCCGACGGTCCGTCGTTCGTCCGCGTCGAGCTGCGCTCTTCGGGCAGGACCGTCGAGAGCCGGCGCCTGAGCGTCACGCTCCACGGCGACCGCGCCATGGTCGTCGTGATCTCGCGGAGCTGTGCGACCGTGGCCTGTCCTGGCGCGTCGGACGCACCCGACGCGACCGAGTGCTACGGCGGGCGCTGCGTTTCCCCGACGTGCGTCGACAATGGGACCTGCGGCACGCCCGATTGCGAGTCCGACGGGGATTGCGCGACGACCGCTGCGTGCGCCGTGCCGACGTGCGAAGTGGGCGTCTGTCTGCGCGTGGGCGACCCGCGCATGTGCAGCGCGGGGCAGTACTGCCATCCGGACCGCGGCTGCCTCGATCAGGAAGCGCCTCGAGACGGCGGCCCGCCGCGCGACTCCGGCGTCGCGACCGACGGTGGAACGGACGGAGGCGCAGGCACCGACGGCGGCCCCGATGCGTTCATCGTGATGTACGTGACCGCGATCGGGCACACCGCCGACTTCGGCGGGCGCTCGGGCCTCGACGCGTTCTGCGCATCCGAGATGCCGAACCCGACCGACTTCGCGCGCTGCGGGACGCCGCATGCGTTCGTCAGCGTGACCGCGTCCGACGAGATCGCCGACATGCCGACGCTCTATGGGTACACGACCACGCTCCCGATCTACTGGTACGACCCGCGAACGCGCACGTTCACGTCACTCGTGGCCGAAGAGTGGCTGTCGCTGCTCGACGGCGGCATCGTCGTCGGCCAGATGGACGGCACGGGCGTCATGGAGAACGCGTGGACCGGGTCCTTGGCGAACGGGCACATCGCGGCGGACACGTGCCTCAACTGGTCGTTCGGATCCTCCGGGTTCCTCGGCCAGACGGGGAACAGCGAGACCGGCGCTCACTGGCTGGCCATGACCGGCATGCCCTGCCAACGGCTCATCGGCGTGCGCTGCGTCTGCGAGATGCGCCCGTGACGCGAGCGATGGGATCAATCCAACCGCGTGCAGAACGAGA
The DNA here is from genome assembly GCA_963740495.1 of uncultured delta proteobacterium. Taxonomy (GTDB): domain Bacteria; phylum Myxococcota_A; class Polyangia; order Polyangiales; family CAVUEK01; genus CAVUEK01. The sequence goes on along the minus strand of CAVUEK010000018.1, from coordinate 155,249 downwards.
AGGCGGTGGAGCTACCGCTCCACGCGATCCGCGACGCGCGCCACATGGAGTTCCGCCTCATCCCCATCCACCTCGACGCGCACGGCCATGCGCGAGCCGCGGCGGATCGAGCGGACTCGGGCGCTATCGATGTCGCCGTTCTCGAGACGCGGCTGGTGCTGCGGGAGGCGCGCTGGATGCGCTTGACGTTGGACTCGGCGATGGTGGTGCGGCGGAGCAGGCTGATCGCTTCGAAGACCTCGCGCGTCGTCGCCGCGCAGAGGCGTGTCGTGCCCGTGCGCAGGTGCAGGATAGGGTCGGTGCGCAGGACCTGGGTCGGCGCGTCGATCGGACGCAAACGACGAAATCGAAGACGAGCGTCCCCGCCGCTATTTGCCGTGAATCGTGAGCATGGTTCCGTCGAACTCGTAGTCGTACGTCGTCAGACCCGCGGTCGCGGGGCCACGCCGCAGCGTTCCATCGAGATCGAACAGCGAACCGTGGCAGGGGCATAGCCATCCGCCGCCCGACCGCGTGACCTCGCAGCCCTGGTGGTTGCACTCCGTTCCGGTGACCAGGAAGTCGGTGTCGCTCGTGCGTGTCACAGCGAGCGGATAGCCGAGCCCTGCGTCGATGAGCGCCGTTCGATCGACCGACGCGAGCTGCGGATGATCCGCGACGACCACGTCCAGGTCGCGCGTCAGCACCGCGCCCCCGAACGAGCAGCCCGCTCCGAGGCACGCTCCGGCTGCGACGGTCCCCGTTCTCACCACGAACAGCCGTCGTGTCCAGCCGCTGGGCGGGCGCGAACATCCATCCATCCATGATCAAGTACCGCGAGCTCTGGGGAACCAGGCGCGGCGAGCGTCACCGCTCGACTGAGATCGGGCCCGGCACGATGGGCTCGCACGTGCCCCGCGAGAGCCGTCTCTAGCCTCGATCGGCTAGCGCCATCGTAGAAACGGTAGGGTTCGGCGGTTGGCGAACGCGTGCGCGCCGACCGCGACGGCGAGCACGGCCGCTGCCATCCCCGCTGCCCAAGTCACGGCCGCGACGTTCCCCGACTGTTCGACCGCGATGGCGACGAACGACCAGATCGCGACCACCGCGTGCTCACGCAGGTTGCGCCGCGCGACGAGGGCCAGGTTGTAGCCGGTGGCGATCGCGATCATCGTGAGGGCCCAGGGCACGGAGTCGCCGGAGACCAGGTCGTGCTTGGCGAGGAACGCCGAGAGATTGGCGAGCACCGCGACCGTCACCCAGCCGGCGTAGATCACCACCGGCCACCACACGAGCGCGATCACTTCGAGGGGCGCATCCCACCTCTCCATCTCGAGTCGACGCATCGCGACGGTGAGGAACACGAACATGGCGGCCAGTGTGACGACGCTCGCCAACGTCTGCTCCCCGAGCCAGAGCGCGATCCAGAGCGCGTTGGCGAGATTGGTCAGGATCAGCCACGGCCCGAGGCGCGAGAAGAACGTACGCCGGTGCCTCGCGAGCGCATCATCGTCGACATCGAGCTCGGCCCGAAACGCGAGCCACAGCTGATAGCCCGAGTGCGCGAGGAGCCCGAGGAAGATCAACCCCCAGATGGAGAACGCGTAGCCCGCGGGCGTGAAGAGCGTGTCGTAGCGGTCGCTCAGCCCACCGATCGTTCGCCCTCGAAGCCCATACGCCGCCGTCCAGTAGTTCCATGCCACCATCCCGACGATGACGACGGCGTTGAGCAGGGCGAGCCACCGAGCGCGGGTCAGCACCCTCACCACTTCGTCGCCGACCAGACCGGCGTCAAGCCCCAGTCCAGCTCACGGGCACGGACCGTACGGGCATGGGAACGGACGCAGCGTGCCGACCTGGACGAGCATGTCGGTTGCGCGGAGCGTCACGTGCGTGGAGGGTAACCCGGTGGCGCTGAGATCGAGCATTCCCGAGGTCGAGACCTAGGTCGCGCTCGCAACCGGTCGCGACGAGATCGAGACCGGGCCATGCTCGCCTCGGTTTGCATCGGAGCGATTACGGGCTCACCTCTCGACCGAGCCTCCCGTGACCCTCCTCGAACGAGTCATCTTCGCCCTCACGCTCCTTTGTGTGTCCGCATGTGGCTCGGGGGGTGAAGCGCGTCCAGGTGCGGCGAGCCACGCCCCCGCGGCCGAAGCGCTCGAGCTCTACCTCCTCCCGTGCGGGCGCGTGCACGTGCACGATCTCGACGTCTTCGATTGCGAGGGCGCGTACGCCGGGCAGGAGGCCGACTTGGTGGCGACGTGCGCCCTCGTGCGCCACCCGTCGGGAGACCTCCTGTGGGACACGGGCATCGCGTCGTCGTTCCCAGCGAGCGGAGTGCGCGCTGGACCGTTCACGCTCTTTCCTGCGCCCCCGCTCTCGGAGACGCTGTCACGCATCTCGCTCACGCCTTCGGACATCGAGTGGGTCGCGTTGTCGCACTCGCACGGCGATCACGTCGGGAACATCCGACAGTTCGTGGGCTCTCGCCTCTTGATGCAGCGCGCCGAGATCGAGTACGCGCGGCGCGGTCACGCCGACAGCTTCGTCGACGCGTTCGACCAACGCGGCCACCTGATCGCGCTCGACGGCGAGCGCGACGTCTTCGGCGATGGGTCGGTACGCATCCTGCCGGCGCCGGGGCACACGCCTGGTCACCAAGTGCTGGCGGTCGAGCTGCCGCAGACGGGGACCGTGGTCCTCTCGGGCGACCTCTTCCACTTCGCGGAGAATCGCGAGCACCGCCGCGTTCCCAGACTGAACACCGATCCGGAAGCGACGCTCCGATCGATGGAGCAGATCGAGGCGTTCATCGAGCAGCACCACGCGCTCCTCGTGATCCAGCACGATCCGTCGAGCATCGCGTCACAGCCGGAGTTCCCGACGCCGCTGCGGTGACGCTCGGCCACTCTATTTCGGTCACTCCATTAGGGACAAGATCCGCTGGGCGTGGCGAAGCCGCTGGACCAGATCGCCTCTTGGTCGATCCGGTCAGCGAGTACAGCGCGCCGAGATCGACGGTCGTCAGCATCGGCGGCACGCGGCTCTCGACGGCGGCGGGCCATTGGGCGATCATCGGCCGCCATGCTCGGTCGGACGATCTCCTTCGCCTTGCTGCTCGCAACGTTGCTCCCCACATCAGCGTACGCGCAGACGGATTCACCCCAACCCATCGACGCCTCGAACGAGTCGATGGACGAAGAAGCGCGCGCTCTCTTCCAAGCCGGGAGCACCGCGTTCGCGGACGGGCGCTGGGACGACGCGCTCGACCACTTCAAGCGCGCCTATGAGCTCAGCGGTCGCGTCGCGCTGCTCTACAACATCGGCATCACCGCAGACCGCCTACGGCGCGACGACGAAGCCCTCGAGGCGCTCCAAAGGTTCGTCGCGGAGGGCCCGCCGGATCATCCGCGCATGCGCGACGCGCAGGCCCGTGTCGCGGTCCTCGAGCGGCAGGCGGCGGAGCGCGCGGCACACGGCACGCCGACGGATGATGGCTCGACGGGCGGCACCGAGAACACCGGGAACGACGGCGACGGCAGCGTGAGCCGCGCGGCCGAGCCACGCGACGACGGTCCCGGCGCGCTCGCGATTGTCGGACCCGTCGCGCTCGGCGTCGTGGGTCTCGCGGGCGTGACGGCGGCGATCATCGGGATCGCGGGCGCAGGCGGTTGCGTCGACATGGTCGGCACGACGTGCGTCGAGGAGCAACAGACGAACTGGGTCGGCGTCGGCGTCTACGGTGGCCTCGGGCTCGCCGCCGTCGCCGGCGCGATTGTGTGGCTGATTGTCGGCCTCTCGAGCGGCGGCGACGAAGAGACGATGGCGCGGCTGTTCCCCGGTGGCGTCGGGCTCGGGTGGAGCCTCTGATGCGTGCGATCGCGATCGCTGGCGCGCTGCTTCTCGTGCTCGGCGGATGCGTGTTCGAGGACCGCTGCGTCGAAGGCACGGCGCGCGGCGCGGACGGGCGGTGCACGGGGACGCCTGGCACGGACGGTGGCATGGCTGACGGCGCCGGGACCGATGGCGCGAGGCGCGACGGCACGACCGGCGACGGAGACGTCGACCTCGACAGCGGACCGGGCGAGACGATCACCGAGATCGCGGTCGGTGCCGCGACCGTGTACGGGGTGACGAGCGAGGGCCGCCTGCTCGGGCGCGGCAACAACAGCATCGGTCAGCTCGCGACGGGCGACGTGCTCAGCGTGATGGGACCGCAGGAGCTTCCCGTCGCGAGCGCGCTGCGCGTGTCGAGCACGTTGACGCACGCCTGCGCGTACACCGGCTCCGCAGAGACGTACTGCTGGGGAGGGAACGGCGACGGGCAGCTCGGGGTCGGCAGCAGCGCCGCGCAGATCAATTCGCCCACGTCGGTCGGCGCGTTCGGGGCAGTCCGCGACCTCGAAGCGAGCTTCGCGAACACCTGTGTCGCGACTCTCCTGGGAGGGGGCGTCTGCTGGGGGCGCAACGACCAAGGACAGCTCGGCGTCGGTGACACGGTGGACCGGGACGCGCCCAGCGACCCGATTCAATACGAGGTGGCTGCGGGCGACGTCCGCGAGGTCGAGGGCGTCGCCGAGGTCGCGATGGGGATCACCACATCTGCGTCAGGACGGACGACGGTGATGTCCTCTGCATGGGCGACAACGGCGACGGCGCGCTCGGTGCCGACCCGATCACGGTCGGGGACAGCACGCTCGCGCTGCGCGTCGCGGGGATCGGCCCGGCCACCGCGATCGCCGCAGCCTACTCGCACACTTGTGCCGTGGCCGCGGGGGAAGTCTTTTGCTGGGGCCAGAACAGGACTGGAGAGGTGACGCCGGAAGATTCGACGGACCCCCTCCCGACCCCGACGCTCGTCCCGATAGGTCCTGCAACCAACGTGACCGCGGGATACGGTCACACGTGCGCGCTCGAGACCGATGGCACGGTGATGTGCTGGGGCGGGCGCCACGAGGGCGCGCTGGGCGACGGTTTGCCGGACGACGAGAGCATCGCCGGACCCGTCCAAGTCGCGGGGCTGACCGACGTCACGATGATCCGCAGCAGCTGGCAGACCCTCAACTGCGCGCTCCGGCGGAGCGGCGAAGTATCGTGCTGGGGCACCGACCTCGCGGTGGAAGCAGGCGACACCCCTCGCGTGTTCGACGACTCGGCCACGCTCCACGCGACGCCGGTCCCGGTCACGCTCTTCCCCTGACCAGGCGCGCGCCCGCCGCGCGGCTCACGCTTCGTCGGGCCGTGTTCGTTGGGTCGGCGTGCCCAGCGTGGCCGAACGGCGACTCGAGCGTCTGCCCCTCGCCAGTGGCGAGCCCGTCGAGCGAGATCGAGATGTTGTGGATGCGAACGCGCGACATGAAAGCTCCGTCGGAGGTGGTGCTGGGCTAGCAGTCCGGCTCAGCCGCCGCTCGACAGAGTCCAAGTCTCGCGGCCCGACTTGAGACGCTTGCGTTCGACCTGGAACGTCTCGGCGCCCTCTGCCTCCGCACGCTCTCGGAGCTCGGCGAGGTCTTCACGCGCTATCATTACCAATGCCCAAGCGAGTCTCCTCCGGTGTCGTGCACGAGGTCCCGAGCGATCTCCGCGCCGCGCTCACTTCGTCGCCCGAAGTCTTGGCCGCGTGGAACGACCTGACGCCGCTCGCGCGCAACGAGTGGATTCTGTTGGACCATCTCGGTGAAAAAGGCCGAGACGCGAGCCGATCACATTCGGCGGGTCCGCGAGGACATGCTCGCAGGCAAGCGCCGGCCATGCTGCTGGCCCGGCTGTGGCCATCGCTGAGCTCCCAACCTCGGCGTCGAGGCGGAATCGGCGCACCCTGAGACCGGCCGCGCCTCGCCTTCGTGCAGAGGTCGGCGCGACGTTGCTCGACGGTGCGGCGCAGGTGCGCGGTCTTCCTTCGCTCGAGCCCGATCGCGTCCAGATCCGCAGGCGCGGCCGCGGGCGAAGACGCCATCGAACACAGAACGCGGCGAGACGTCTCTACGGAAGCGCCGCGCTCAGGGCGAGGGTTCCGGGTCCGACGCGCAGCGAGACGGCCGCGGGCGTGTCGTCGTGGGTGGTGCTGAGGTCGATGATCAGCCACGTGACGCCGAGCGCGGCGACGACGCCTCCGGCGACGAAGAGCACATCGGCGACGTCGGCGAACGTCTTGGACTCGTCGAACTCAGCCATGGACGTGCGGTGGATCGGATCGTCCTCGGCCTGCGCGTGGCGGCCGTTGGACAGCGCGCCGAAGGCGATGCCCGCGCCGACGCCGAGGACGCCGACGGCGCTGACGACGATGGCGGGGATGCTGACGCCGCCGCCGCCGCCGCCGCTACCGCTACCGCCGCCGCCATCCACGCCGTCCGATACCGTACCGGCGCTGCCGCTCGAGGCGCCGTGGGCGCCGCCGCCGCGCTCCGCGCCGTCCGACGAGGCGCCGCCGCCCTGCTCTGCGCCGTCTGCGCCTCCGCTCACGGCTGCGCGCGCCTCGGCCTCGAGGCGGGCGATGCGCGCCTCGACCTCGCTTCGGTCGCCCGCCTCGGGTGCGACGTCGAGATAGTGTCGGTACGCAGCGATGGCGTCCTCGGGTCGCGCGAGCTCTTCGTAGGCGCGCGCCAGGTTGTACGAGATCGCCGGATCGTCGTGGAGCGAACGGGCCTCGAGCAGGAGCTCGACCGCCAGCTCGAATCGACCCTCGCGATACAATCCTTCGGCCGTCTCGCAGAGGACGACCGCCCGCTCGACCGGATCGTCTTGCGCATGCGCCGCGCTTGCCGTGAATCCGCCCAGCGCCGAGAGCACGATCACGAGCCCGCTGGTTGAGACCAAGCACGCCCGCAGGTACGATTCCCTCCGAAGTGGCTGCATGGAAGCGTCGGCGCAGACGAACCTACCACAACGAGTCGGACGCTACGACGTGCTCGGTCGACTCGACACGGGGGGGATGGCCGAGATCCTCCTAGGCCAGCTGCGCGGGCCGAACGGCTTCGAGCACCCCGTCGTCATCAAGCGGATCCTGCCGCACCTCGCGCGCGATCGGCAGTTCGTCGGCATGTTCGTCGACGAGGCCCAGATCGCCTCCGGGATCCACCACCCGAACGTGGTCCACGTCCACGAGCTCGGTCAGGAGGGCGAAGACCTCTTCCTGGTCATGGAATACCTCGAGGGCGAGTCGGTCGCGAGCATCCTGCGGCGCGCGATGGTGCGGGGTATCCAGATCGACCCGCTCTTGTCTGCGTGGGTCGTCGCCGAAGCGGCGGCAGGGCTGCACGCGGCGCACGAGCTCAAGGACGGCGACGGCCAGTACCGCAACGTCGTGCACCGCGACGTGTCCCCGTCGAACATCTACGTGACCTACTCGGGGTCCGTCAAAGTGCTCGACTTCGGGATCGCGAAGGCCGCCGACCGGAGGACCAAGACGGACGCCGGGCACGTGAAGGGGAAGTTCGGCTACATGTCGCCCGAGCACTGTCGCGGGGAGCCGATCGATTGCCGCAGCGACGTCTTCGCGCTCGGCATCGTCCTCTACGAGATGCTCACCGGGCGCAGATTGTTTCAGCGACCGACGCAGGCGGCGACGATCCGCGCCGTGTTCGATCACGATATCTTGCCGCCCTCCGAGCTGGTCCTCAGCGTCCCGACGACCGTGGAGCAGGCGTGCATGAAGGCCCTGTCGCGCGCGCGGCGCCGACGCTACGCCGCCGCGTCCGAGCTCCGGCGCGACCTGATGCGGGCCGTGCACGGTGCCAACGACGACGCGAACCCCGAGGAGCGGATGGCGTCGCTGATGACGCGTCTCTTCGAGGAGCGGATTGAGGAGAAGCGGCTCCTCCTCAAGCGTGCGGAGCGCGGCGAAGACATCGGCGACCTCCCGCTGACCGCGGCCGACGTCGAGGTCGAGCTCCCCGAGGTGAACAGCGCGACGAACGACATGTCGGGAAGTCTCGTCGACGCGGTGAGCGCCGAGTCCGCCACCGGACGACGAGGCCTTGGTCGCGTCGCGCGGCTCTCCGTTGCAGGCGCCCTCGGGATCTTGGCGCTCGTGGGCGCGGCGTGGCTCGGACGCGAGCTCCTGAGCGCGCCCACGCCGACGCTCGCCGAGCCGCGCGGAGCAACCGTCCCGAGGATCGATCGCCCCGCCACCGCATCGCCGGTCCGCATCGACGTCGAGAGCACGCCGCCGAACGCGACCGTCTACCTCGACGGCGAGCCCCAGGGTCGCACCCCGGTCGCGCTGTCGCTCCCGCGCGGCGACGAAGCGCTCTCGCTCCGGCTCGAGCTCGAAGGCCACGAGCAGGCCGAGGAGTCCATCGTGCCGAACGTCGACCAACGCATTCGGCTCTCCCTCGTTCCCACGACCACGCCCGTCGCGGTCGAGCCAGCCGCCGACGCGACGCGCCCTCGCGGTCGCTCCACGAGGCGCGCCCGAATGCGCGCCGACACCATGCGCGACGTCGCTTCCGACCGGTTCCACCACTGGGATTGAGGCTCGCGCGGCGCGCGACGCGGCTCCGTGCGGTAGGCTCCCAGTCCGAATGGCGACGAGAAAGCCCTCGAAGCGACGGCGTCCCGCGAGCGTCTCGCTCGCCCATCGCCTACCGAACCCGCCCGCCGTCTGGGTCGGGCGCGACGCCGACATCGACTGGCTCGCCCGCGCCATCGAGCGCGCCCCCGTCACGCTCGTCACGGGTCCCGGAGGCGTGGGCAAGACGGCGCTCGTGCAGAAGACGCTGCACACGAGGCTCGAGCGCCGCGTGGAGCGCACGGTGTTCGTCGACATCCCCGTCGGGCAGCCCGCGGCGCAAGTTCGCCAAGACATCCTCAAGGCGGTCGCGTCGGCGACGGGCGAGACCGCGCTCGACTGGCCGTCGCTCCAAGCCGACGCGATGACCGCGCTTTCGGCCATCCTCGATCTCGCCGAGGCGTCGGAGCTCACCGTCGTCATCGACGACTTGCATCAGAGCGAGGTCGACGAGATCGACACGCTGCTGACGACGCTCGCCTCGTTCAGCAAGCGGAGCCGATACGTGGCGACGAGCCGCCTCACGCCGCGCCTGCCCGTCTTGGCGGGGCAGATCCTCGCCCTGTCCGCGATGCCGGACCGCGACCTCGTCGCGCTCGCAGAGATGTGGGCGCCGCACGCCGACCCGAACGTGATGCGGCGGTCCATCGCCGCAGCGAGCGGCAGCCCATGGCTCCTGTCCCAGCTCCTCGTCACCGGGTCCTCGGAGCGCGATCTCGAGCAGGGTGGGCTCTTGTCGGGGCTCGACGATCGCGCCGCCGACTTCCTGCGCGCGCTCTCGATCGTGGACGTTCCGCTCCCCGTCGACGTGCTCGCGCTCGTCTCACCGCACCCCGGCGAGGACGTGTTGCGATTGCTCGAGCGCCGCGGGCTGACCACCGCGAGCACCGGCGGCCTGCGCCTCCACGACGTCGCCCGCGGTCTGCTCGCGCGCCATGGAAGCGAAGACGAGGCGCGGATCGCGCATGCCGCTGCGGTGCTCGGTCAGGCCGACCTGCTCGACGCCAAGCTCGAAGCGGTGAGGCTGTTCGCGCGGCTCGGGCGCATGGAGGCCGTCGCCGGGCTGCTCGATCAGACGGCGACGCGTTGGTTCGCGCACGGCCACACGCCGCGGCTCTTCAAGATCTTGAAGGACCTCGCGGACCCGGCCGTCGACGCGTGGAAGCTCCGCTGCGCCGCGGAGCTCGGCAACCCGACCGCGCTCGCGCAGGTGTACGCACCGTCGAGGGACGACGCGGCGGAGACTCTCGCGTGGGCGCGGACGCTTCGCGCGAGCGGCGATCCGGCCGATGCGGCGCGGCAGCTCGGCGCACTGCTCGCGACGAGCGCCGAGCCCGCGATCCGGAACGAGGCGACGAGGCTCCTCGCCACGTGCCTCTGTCACATGGGTCGCTTCGACGAAGCGAGCACCACGATCGCGGCGCTCGTCACCGGCGATCCATCGTTGGCGCTCGCCCGCGACGTCTCGGCGGCGCTCGCCGACACGCTCGCGGGCGAGACCCCGATCGATCGGCTCCTCGCGCTCCGTGCCCGCGCCCTTTTGGATCACCCGCCGGTCGCGGCCCCGCTCGCGGGCGCGATCATGCGCGAGCTCGCGGAGGCGTTCGCGGCGATCGGCATGATGGCCGAGGCGGCGGACCTCGCCGCGCGAGCTCGGCCGGAAGCCGCGCGACCGGATCTCCTCGCGAACCGCGAGAGCATCCTCGCGTCCGCGACGATCGCGCTCGATCGCGGTGACCTTCTCGAGGCGCGCCGACTGGCCGACGCCGTGCGGCCGTTCGCGCGCGGCTCCTCGATCCTCCTGCCCTCGCTCCAACACGTCGACGTGGCACGCCGCCTCGCCGCCGGGGAGCTCGATGGGCTCGCTCCTCTGATCGACGCCTATGCGTCGGAGGCGCACGGCATCGACGCGCGGACGGATGTGGAGCTCGTCACGTTGAAGCGGCGGCTCAACACGATCTTCGCGCTCGCGGACGCGGCCTCGCTGAAGGGCGACGCGGACGCGCACGCGCACCCGCGCGTCGTTCGCGGAGGTCGCGCGAGTCGCCCGGACCGCGGGGCTCGCGAAGCCATCCTGTTCGAGAGCATCGCCGCGGTTCGGCTCTCGGCGACCGAGCCCTCGAAGGAGCTCGTCTCCACCGCGTATCCGAGCGCGGACAAGCGCCTCGCCTGCATCGTCGGGCTCCTTGACGCGACCGTCGCCATCGTGGCGGGCGACGTCGCTCGCGCGGTCTCCCTCGCCCGCGAGGCCGCGGCCCGCGCCGCCCGCGCCGAGCTCCGGCTCCTCGAAGCCGAGGCGCGGCTCGTCGCGTTGGACGCGCTCTCGATGGCCGGCCGCGCGGCCGAGCTCCTTCACGAATGCGAGCAGCTCGGCGCGCTCGCGCGCGCGATGCGCTCGGCGCGCTACGAACGGGAGATTGTGCTCGCCGACCACCTCGCCCGCGGGAGCCGGATCAGCTCGGCCGCGCTCCAGAAGCTCGCCGCTTCCGAGCACGTCGCGCCGGTCGCCGCGCGTCGCGCCCGCGCCCTCCTCGGGAGCGAGCCGCGTCTCGATCACGTGGACCTTCGCGTCCTCGAGTCGGTCGCGGCGGCCGACATCGCGGACACGTACGTGCCGATCGGAAGCGGAGACGACGTCGTACCGACCGCCGACGACGACATGCATTGGGCGAGCGCATGGGGCATCGACGGCAAGCGCGGCACCGTCTGGCTCGGCGACGGACGGACCATCGATTTCTCCGCCAAGCCCCAGCTGTTCCGCATCCTCGAAGCGCTCGCGCAGCGCGGCGGAAGCGCGAGCAAGGAGGCGCTCGTCACCGATGCGTGGGGCGAGCCCGCCTATCACCCGCTGCGTCACGACGGCAAGCTCCATGTCGCCGTCCGCAAGCTCCGCGAGCAGATTGAGGACGAGCCGGCGAGCCCGAAGCGCCTGGCGACGACCGAAGAGGGCTACGCGCTCGCGGGAACGGTCCGGTTCGTCCCGGGCGCGTGAATCGGCGCGGTCTTCTCGATTTCGCGCTACGTGCATTCGCGCGCGATTACGAACACCTGCGCGATAAAGCAGGCGAAAGCCGAGGTCCGTCGCCGCCCCGCGTCTCGATGGGCAAGTTGGTCTTCGTGACCGCGACCGAGCGAGGAGGAGCGACGATGAGCACCATCCACCATGCACGCGCGGGATGGTCCCGCGTTGCGGCGCTCAGCGCCGGGATGCTCGCGTTCGGGTGCAGCGGCGTCATCGGCGAACCGGGGGCCGAGCCCGGCTCGGCCTCGCCTTCACCCACGCGCACGCCCACGCCCGGCGACGGAACCTTCACCCCGCCCGACTTCGCGCTGCCGCGCCTGACCAACGTGCAGCACCGAAACTCGGTCGAGGCGCTCACGGGCATCCGCATCGAGGCGGTGGGCGCCGACGACATCGTGCCCGCGGAGGTGTTCGCGTTCACCGACGAGGGCGCCGCGATCGTGGGCACGTCCGACCTCGACGTGCGGCGCTATCAGCTCGCGGCGAGCGAAGCCGCGACGCGCCTCGTCGCACGAGGCGACGCGCGCGACTGGGCCGGCTGCGATCCCTCGGACGCGAGCGATCCGTGCATCGACGCGTTCGTCAGGCGCTTTCTTCGGCGCGCGTTTCGGCGACCGGCGACGGATGCCGAGGTCACGACCTACAGGGAGCTCGTCACGATCGCGATCGACGGCGACCTCGGCATGGACGCGGGCATCGCGGCGGTCGTGCGCGCCGCGCTGCAGTCGCCTCACTTTCTCTATCGCCCGGAGATCGAGGAGACCAACCCGGGCGAGGTCGGCCGCATCGAACGCTTCTCGTTCGCCTCGAAGCTCAGCTACTTCCTCACCGACCATCCGCCGGACGATGCGCTGCTCGACGCGGCCGAGAGGAACGACCTCGAAGATCCGGCACTCCTCGCCGCCGAGGTCGAGCGCCTGCTCGACACGCCCGAAGCGGAGGCCGCGATGTGGCGGCACGTCGACGAGTGGTTCGCGGTCTCGAACGTCCGCAACGTCGCGCGCGACGAGGCGACCTTCGGCGTGCTTCCCGCCGAGCTCGGCCAGTACCTTTCGGCGGACTTCGAGCATCGCCTCCGCAACGGGCTCGGGGACGCGGACTTCATGTCGGTCTTCACGAGCCGAGAGGGCTTGTTGAACGAGACGCTAGCCTCGATCTACGGCGTCGAGGGGGTGTCGGGCGAGGAGCTCGTCGCGCACCGCTTCGATGCGAGCTCCCCCTACGCGGGCATCCTCACCTCTCCGGGCTTCCTCGCGCTCGCCTCGACGCCCGTTCGGACCTCGGCTGTGCGCCGCGGCCTGTACATACGAACGCGCGTTCTCTGTGGCGTCGTGCCACCGCCGCCACCCACCGTGAACACGACCGTCGAAGCACCGTCCCGAGACGCGATCACGCAGCGCGACCGCCTCGCCAGTCATCGCGAGAATCCCGCGTGCGCGAGCTGCCACGAGCAGATGGACCCGCTCGGCCTGACGCTCGAGCACTTCGATGCGCTCGGCCGATGGCGCGACGACTACCACACGGTCGTCGACGGCGAGGAGCTCACGGCGCTGCTCGACGTCACCGGCGAGGTCGACGGCCAGGCAGTCGATGGAGGCATCGAGCTCGGTCAGGCGATCGCCGAGGCCGACTCGACCCGGCGGTGCGTCTCGAAGATGCTCTACCGCCGCGCCTTCAACACGCGCGACACGAGCGCGCAGCGACCGTATCTCGAAGCGCTCGACGCCGCGTTCCAGTCGAACGGCCGACGCCTCTCCAGCCTGTTCGCCGTCGTCGCCGAGAGTCCCGAGTTTCGCCTGTACCGGGCGGAGGAGTAGTCCGATGATTGGAACCCAACGCAAGCATTCGCGTCGCACGTTCCTGCGCGGCGTCGCCGCGGGCGGAGCCATGGTGACCGTCTCGCTCCCGACCTTCGAGTACATGCTCGGGAGCAACGGCACCGCGTACGCCGACGGAGCCGCGATGCCCCCCGTGTACCTCACGTGGGGCATCGGCAACGGTCATCCGAGCATCGGAGAGCTCGCGCCGACGACGACGGGAACCGGCTACGCGCTCACCGCGCCGCTCATGGAGCTCGCGCCGGTGCACGAGTACGTCAACGTGATCACCAACATGCACAACCCGCTCGGCGGCGGTCATCACCAGCAGTGGTCGGCGCAAGTCACTGGCACGTTCGATCAGGCGCGCGCGGGCGGCTACGGCGACCCGCTCGGAGAGTCGATCGACAGCTTGCTCGAGTCGCGGTGGGGCGACACGACGCGCCTCGGTTCGCTGAACGTGATGGTGTCCGAGCGCGGCTACCTGGAAGGGCGCGCTCAACCGATGTTGTCCTGGGGTCCCGGCGGCGCGCGCCGGCCGGCGATCCCGCAGCCCCGCGAGATGTACCAGCTCCTGTTCGACCTCGGCGCGGGCACGCCCCGGCCGGACAACGCGCAGGCCGAGGCACAGAACGCGCTCGATCGCGCCGTGCTCGACGCGGTGCACCAGGACGGGCTCGCACTCCGGAGCAAGCTCGGTCGCTCCGACCAAGCGCGTCTCGACGAGCACCTGCAGCTCATCGCGGACCTCGAGAGCGCGATTGGTGCGTACGAGGAGCTGTTGTGCGACTTCCCGGCGGAGCCGACCGAGTTCGGCTACGTCACGAACCACGAGCCGCTCGTGGAGAAGAACCAGATCATGGCCGACCTGATGGTGCTCGCCTTCAGCTGCGGCATCACCCGAATCGGCACGTTCCAGCTCATCCAGCCGCAAGGCGACACCATCATCTGGCAGGAGGGGGCCAGCATCGGCTGGCACATCCTCACGCATGACGCGGATCCGGGCAATCAAGTGAACGTCGGCGCCGACGTCGACGCTGCGTCGGCGCAGGTCAAGCGCAACTTCTCGTTCGCGATGCGGCAAGCGAATTACCTGCTCGAGAAGATGCGGGACACGACTGTCGGCGCGGTGAACCTGCTCGATCAGGCGGCGGTGCTCATGACCCTCGAGATGGGCGAGTTCTTCACCCACAGCGACACGCACACGTGCGCGCTGACCGCAGGCCGCGCGGGCGGCGGGCTCCGCTCCGGCGTGCACTTGCCGGCGGCCGGGCGCAATCGCGTCGAGCTCCTCGTCACGGTGCTCGCCGCGTTGGGCGAAGATCCCGGCGAGCTCGGCGACGGCATGCTCCGAACCGGTGACCGGTTCGATGACCTGCTCTCGGTGTGATGCGCGCCGTCCCTGCGCACGGCCCGGGGTGACCGGTCGTGCTAGATTTGGGCCCGAATGCCGCCTCGCGACGCTGATGCCGTTCCCAGCGCATCCGGCGCTGCCGACGCATCGGGAGCCTCCCTCTCTCTCGGAGGCTCGTGCGTCGTTCAGACACGCCTCGTCACCGTCACGGCCACCGCCATGGTCACGACGCTCGCGGCGTGCGCCGCCTCGCCGATCGACTTCACGACCAAGCACTGCCCCTGCGCGGACGGCTACGTCTGTAACGCCTTACTCGACGTGTGCCTCGAGCGCGACGAGAGCTACGTCGCGGCGGTCCTCGCGGACGATCCCCTGCTCTACTACCGGCTCTCCGACACCGAAGCATCGACGATCCGCGACGCGTCCGGCCATGGGCTCGACACGGACGCCATGACCTACCTTGACGGCGTGATCACGTTCGGCGAGCCCGGCGCGATCGCCGGCGACCCGGACGGTGCGCTTCGCCTCGCAGGCGAGGGCCAAGCGGGCGATTCCTCCAAGGCTTGGGTCCGGTTGCCCGCGGTCACGTACTGGAACGGCGACTTCACGGTCGAGGCGTGGGTTCGCCTGTTCTCCACGCCCCTCGGCGGCTCCACCTCGCTGCTCTTCGTGGACGAGGCCTACCTCGAGTCGGGTTATCGCACCGGATGGACCTCCGAGCTCAAGGTGCGCATCTGGTCCGACGAAGGCGGGGGGACCGCCGCGCTCGTGACGAGCGGCACCCTGTCGCTGACAGAATTCCGACACGTCGTGTTCGTCCGCCAAGGCAGCCAGATGACGGTCTACCTCGATGCCGTCGCGGACGTGAGCGCGCCCTTCGACATCGTGGTCCCCGTCGACGGCGGCGGCGAGAACGGCATCGGCGCGTGCCACGGAGAGCAGTCGAGCGCCGTGTTCGACGAGTTCGCCATCTACGAGACGGCGCTCAGCGCGGAGCGCATCGCGACGCACTATCGGCTCGGCCGCGGGCTCTGATCGACATCGTGAAAATTGCTCCGCGCCCGGCCAGCCCGTGGTCGCGTGGATGGCACGATGCGTGCTCAGCGCGACGGTCCCATGCGGGCATCGGCGCACATTGGCACGCTGTACCTCGTCTCTTGCTCGGCCTGCGGCGGCGGCGCGGGCCTGCCGGACGCGGGAACCGATGCGCCGTTCGACGCGGATGCGTCGGTGGACGGGGACGTGAGCCGCGACGCGGACGTGACCCTGCCCGACGGTGACGTGCCGCCCGCCGACGCTGGCCCGGAACCGATCTGGGATGCGACGCCGACCGTCGTGGGCGTCGGCGACGCGGTGTCCGTGGGGGTGACGCTACCGGTGTACCCCTACGCGGTGCTTCCCGCGGGCGACCGCGTGTACGTGGTCGGTGAAGCGCGCTCGGACTTTCGATGGGGTGGCGATACGATCCCGGACGGCGGTTTCGTGATCGCCGTGGACGCGGTCAGCGGAGCACTGATCTTCCACGTCGACTTCGGTCGCGGCAGCACGGTCAACGACATCGATCGGGTCGGCCCCGATCTCGTCATCGCCGGAAGCTTCACTCGCCCCACGACGCTCGACTCCATCGACGGCGATCCGATCGAGCTCGTCAGCGCCGGGGCGAGCGACGGCTTCGTCGCGCGCCTCACCGCGGAGGGCGGCATCCTCTGGGCGACCTCGTTCGGCGCGGCGATGTACGACATCGCGTTCGGCGTGCACGCGAGCGGGCGCGGGATCCTCGTCGCCGGGTCGCTGCGCGGCGATTGGACGGGTTGCGGCGGTACGCTCCGAGGGTTCCCGGGCACCATCGATCCGATGGAGGGGCGACCGCTCGGCGTAGAGGACGCGATTCTTCTCTCGCTCGACGACACGGGAAACTGCGTGGACGCGTCGGTCATCGGAAACGCGGGGACCGACGAGTTTGCGCTTCACGTCACGACCACGGCGGACAGCGTGCTGCTCACCGGCGAAGGCGGCGGCAGCCTCACACGGAGGTGGGTCGACGGCACCGAGGAAGCGCTGGGCGCTCGCGCGGGCGGATGGCTGCTCGAGCTGCGCGACGACGGCGAGCACGAAGTGTGGTCGGTGGGCGGCCGTGGCGCGCGGGGCCGGGGCATCGCGCTCGACGACAGCCGGCTCTTCTTCTCCTTCACCACCGGAGCGGGAGAGCTGTTTCGCGGCGACGAGATCATCGGCACCGTCGAGGATGGCGTCAGCGTGCTCGAGCTCTCGCGGATCGATGGCTCGACCGAGATCCATTGGCTCGGCCCCTACACGACCGACACGTTCGATGTCGCGCTAGCGAACCAAGGCGCCGTCGTGCCGGCCATCGGAAGCGACTCTCGCCCCCACACCCGCATCGCCCTGATCGGAGATGGCGGGATCGCCAGCTTCCGCAACGACGCCTCGACGTCGTTCCCCTATGTGGCCGAGGCCGACGGCGACTCCGTCTGGTTGGCCGGCTGGGCGGGATCGACCCCCGCGAGGATCGGCGCGGACGAGATCGAGATCCCCGTGGGAAGCGACGGCGGCATGTTCCTCGTTCGTTTCAATCTGTAGAGAGAGCAGGTAGAACGCGCTCGAGCTGTGCTCCGCCGTCCCGAGGGCGAGACCGATTCCGACCACGGCCGCCGGTGGCAGCAGGGACACCCGGTGAGTGAGAGCGTCCTGACGCATCCTCGTGACAGGATCTGGCACGCGCCGGCACACGCGTGCGGCGCTCGCGGGCGGAACGGCCGAGGAACCTGATGTGGCACGTTCTCTGCTGCGACGTGTGATGGGCGCTCTCCGCGCCTTGGCTGGCACACAGCTCGGAGGAATCCAGATGCGTTTCGCCGCGATCACATGCCTCGCTTCCGTCGCTGCCCTCGCGGGCGCGGCGTGCTCGAATGACCACGACGTGGCGGACGCCGGGAGTGACGCCGCTCCCGCGGACGGGGACACCTCCTGCCCTGTGGGACAGAGCTATTACGTCCCAGGCTGTGGAGCTAGCGGCATCGTCATCACGCCTGGCTGCTACACGCCGTGCGGGCTGGACCCGACGACCTGCTCCGGCACCGACGCGTGTCAAGTCGCGACGATCAATCCCTGCGTCTGTCCGGCTGGCGAGGGCTGCTGCGCTGCGTGCGGCGCGGACGAGCGGCTATGTCTGCCATGGGATCCACCCGACACGACGCCGTACGAGCTCGGCGATCTCGACGAGGAATGCGACCACCTCACCGGTCAGCAGATCCTCGACATCGCCGGCGGCGCGCACACCGTTCCGTTCGTCTACGCGAGCGCTGCGCCCGAAACCGAGCTCACGCTGACGTTCGAATACGCGGGTGGAACGATCACTTGCCAGCCGCCGATCATCCAACCTCCAGGCGTCGGTGCGCCGGACCTGCCGGCGCACGTGGACCTCGTCGTCGACGCGACCGTGTCGACGGCGGACGGCGCATTCGACGAGAGCGGCACGGCGACGCTCCAGCTGATGGGCCTCGGCGAAGCAAGCGTCATGCACAACTTCGACTTCGACGCCGCCACGCTCGCCGGCAGCTACACGCCCACGGACCCGACGCTCGTCGACCGCGTCCGCTTCGGCGGGTCCATCTTCACGACCGGTCTTCAGGGCGATGCTCTCGAGGATGGCCACACCGCGGGCGGCGCGATGAGCACCGCGCCAATCGGCAGCTGGGACACGCTGCCCTGAGCTCGACGCTCGGCCCGGCTTCGCGGCCCGCCCGCTCGTCTAGCGCGCCGGGATCGTCGGGATGCCGTTCGAGAACGAGTGGAAGTAGCCCGTCACCTGTCCCTTGGCGACGGGGCTGTCGAACGCGACGAAGTGGCCGGCGTGGGGGAACTGCAAGAGCCCGGCCGTCGCGGCGCCGCCGGCGACGTTGCCGGTCACGGGCGTCGTGACGGGCCCGATGCCGAGCACGTCGAGCGCTTCGTTCTGCGCGACGAGCGGCTCGACGATCGGGACGCGCATCGCGGCGGCGAGCGAGGCGTTCGCGCGCGGGACCGTGTACGGGTCCTCTTGGCCGCCCGTCATGAGCACGCTCTTAGGCGAGAAGCCCTCGCGCGGCGAGTCGAAGATCATGCGCGCGTAGTTCACTCCATCGCTCGCCTCGACCCACGTCTGCAGAAGCGTGATGACCGGGTGCTCGTAGCCCATCGCCTCGATCGCGAGCGCTTCGTCCGGCGAGCCGCCGGGCAGGCTCAGCACGAACTGGATCGCGAGCGCGATCGAGACCGGCTCGGTCTTCTCGATGATCGAGATCGCCAGCGTCCCGCCGGCGCCGCTCAGGAAGCCGCCCTGCGCGGTGTCGTCGATCGCGAGAAAGATCGGCATGTTCAGGCCGCCCTGCGAGTGACCGAAGACGTAGACGCGGCTCGGGTCGAAGTGGATCGCCTGGCCGTCGTCCGAGACGATCCGCGTCGGCACGGTGACGCTGGTCGCGAAGCGCGCCTGCTGCACCACGTCGATCACCGCTTGGCGGTTGTTGTCGCGCGCCGCCAGCGGGTTCAGGAAGTTGAAGAACAGAAGGTCCGGTGAGCCGCTCGTCGGATTGCGCTCACCGTGGAGCACCTGGTCGATGCCGATCACGGCGTACCCCTCGCCGGCGAGCTGAGCGTCGGTGCCGTCGTCGGTGAACGACGCGTAGTCTCCGCCGGTCCCGTGCGCGTAGAGCACGACGGGATAGCCCGCCTCCGGCATCGGTGACGTCGGGATCGTCATCATGAAGCGCGCGTCGAACTCGGAGTACACGTCGGGCACTCCGTCGATCACCTGGATGTCGCCCGTTCCCTGCTGGGAGTACGGCGGCTCGCCGTGCTGCATCGTGGGCACGGGGCCGTAGCGCCCCTCGACACGCGTGAAGGCGCCCTGGTCGGAGACCCAGCGCCACGCGCCGTCGACCGGCTCGGGCATCGGGTAGCTCGTCGTGATCCAGTCGCGAACGCCGACGAGCTCCGAGACCGAGTCCTGGGTCGTGAAGACCGCGAGCGAGAGGATGTCGTCGCGCGCGACGCCGTCGCGCTCGAGCTCCGCGACAGCAGGCTCGTACGCCGCGCGTGCGGCGTCGACGGTCGCGTCGCCGCCGCCGTCGAGCAGCGAGTCGAGATCGGGCGCGCGGTCGAACTCGCCGCCGTCCCACGGAAGCACTCCCCGCGTCACGACAGCCGCGTAGGTCGTCGCCGGCGCGAGGGGGATCCCGTACACGGGGCGCACCGCGAGGGTGTGCTCGGGCCAGTAGCGCGTCGCTTCGTCTTGATAGACGAGGACCGCGGGGTGGCGAAGGCCGCGCTCGGGGCTGTCCGGGTCCACGTCGACGAAGAACACGGTCGCGCCGTCCGCGATCGTGTCGCTCGGCGTCGCGGGGATCGTGCGCGGGTCGATGCGGGCGCCGAACCGGAAGTACGTCGCGCCGTTGTTCGCCCACCCGTCGAGGTGCGACGACACCGCGTCGACGTAGAGGTCGAGGAGGTCGACGTGGGTCGGGTTCGGAAAGCCGTGGACGTCGATGGTGCCGTCGGGGCTGCGCCGGATGTCGGTCGGCCAGGGCAGGTCGAAGAAGGCCGTCTCGACACCTTCCCGGGGCAGCTCGAAGAGCGCCATGGGCGCGCCGCCCGCCGAACCGTCGTCGCCGCCACAGGCGATCGACATTGTCGACAAAAACGATGCGAAAATAGGAGCGAGACAGCTAACTACCCGGGAACGCTTGACGAGTACGTAACCGATTCCCATACTTCCATCACCCCAATGCCCAAGACCTATTCGGACCTGCTCCAGGAGGTGAAGTCCTCGGTGAGGCTCGTCTCGCTGGACGACTTGAACGACCGCCTGGTCCGCGGCGAGCCGCTCACCCTCGTGGACGTACGCGAGAAGGACGAGTGGCGCCAGGGGTACATCCCGGGCGCCGTCCACCTGCCCCGAGGGTTCTTGGAAATGCAGGCGGAGTCGCGCCTCCCCGACAAGAGCGCCCGGCTCGTCGTGTACTGCGCGGGCGGCGTGCGGAGCGCGTTCGCCGCGCGGGTCCTCGGCGAGATGGGCTACGAGAGCGTCGAGTCCGCGAGCCAGGGCTACACGCAGTGGAAGGACAAGGGCTTTCCGATCGAGGTCCCGGTCCAGCTCACCGCGCCGCAGCTCGAGCGCTACTCGCGCCACATCCTGCTCCCGGAGGTCGGCGAGAAGGGCCAGAAGAAGCTCCTCGAGTCCAAGGTGCTGCTCCTCGGCGCGGGCGGGCTAGGCTCGCCGGCGGCGCTCTACCTCGCGGCCGCGGGCGTCGGGACGCTCGGCATCATCGACAACGACAACGTCGACTCGTCGAACCTGCAGCGTCAGATCCTCCACGGCGAGGACCGCGTCGGGACGCCCAAGGTCGAGAGCGCGAAGAAGACGCTCACGAACCTCAACCCCGACATCGAGGTCGTCGCCGTATCAAGAGCGCCTCACGAGCGCGAACGTCGATCGCATCTTCGATCGCGGCTGGGACGTGATCGTCGACGGGCTCGACAACTTCCCGACGCGCTACCTCGTGAACGACGCGTCGGTCTGGAAGAACATCCCGGTCGTGCACGGATCGATCTTCCGCTTCGACGGCCAGGTCACGACGTTCTGGCCGAAGAAGGGCCCGTGCTACCGGTGCCTCTACCCGGAGCCGCCGCCGCGCGCACCTCGCGCCGAGCTGCGCCGAGGCGGGCGTCCTCGGCATCCTGCCCGGGGTCATCGGCACCATCCAGGCGACCGAGGCGATCAAGATCCTGCTCGGCCAGGGCGACCCGCTCGTCGGTCGGCTCCTCACGTACGACAGCCTCAAGATGCAGTTCCGCACGCTCAAGCTCCGCAAGGACGACGACTGCCCGGTCTGCGGCACGCACCCGACCGTGACCGAGTACATCGACTACGAAGGCTTCTGCGCCGCTTGATCGACGGCCGTTGCGCCTGCGGGGCGGCAAGCTCACCATCGCCCCGCATGCGGAGCTGGCTCGTCGGTTCGCTCGTGCTCGCTCTCGGTTGCGGCGCCGCCAGCGCCGAGCGGTGCCCGGCCGGCACAGCGGTCGAGCCGACGGACACGACGGCCGCGCCGAGCCCGGTGCTCTTCGCGATCGCGGGCGCGGCGGGCGACGATGCGCTCGCCGATTCCGTGCCGCTCGCCTGCTTCGACGGCGCGCAGGGCGGCTTCGAGGCGCCGTGCGCCGAGCTCGCTCTCGAAGGCGCCACCGTCCGGCTCGACGACGGTGCCGAGGCTCGCCTCGGCGCGGCATCGACGTACGAGTGCCCAGGGACCGGTCGGCCGTACGAGGGACGGCGGCTCGTCGCCGGCGACGGCGCGGCGTTCGGCGCGGCGGCCCGGCTCGCGCTCTTGTCGCGCGCGGGCGGGCCCGTCCTCCGAGCGGCGTCGATCGCGACCTCGGCGGAGCTCGGCGGCGAGGAGCTCGACGAGGACGCGCTCGTCGAAGCGACGAGCGGGGTGTACGGGGACGACGTGGCGCCGACGCCGCTTCAGCGCGTCGCCGCTGAGCATCGACGCGGACGCGGAGCTCGAGTCGGTCGTCGCCGTTCGCTTCCACGTCGCGGGCGAGGACGACGAGCTCCGCGGCGCGGCCCTCTTCGCGCTCGACGGGGACGCGCCGCCGCGTCTCCTGCACGCACGTCGAGTCGCGCGATGCCGCGACGGTCTTCGTGCTCGCGTCGGTCGATCTCGACGGCGACGGCGCGGCGGAGCTCGTGGTGTACCTCGAAGACCTCCAGGCCAACGCGATCGAGGTCGCGCGCCCGAGCGCGAGCGGCGCGAACGGCGCGGAGAGCCTCGGCACGTTCACCTGCGGAAGCTGATCGGCGCGTCGCGACCGTCAGGCCGCGGCGTCGCGCAGGACCGGATGCGTTCGCGACTTCAGGAGCGCGATGATCTCTTCTTTGCTGCGCGGCGTCTCGTCGAGGTCGACGAAGTGCTTCGCGAGCGTGCCGTAGCGCTTGACCATGAGGAGCGCCCAGATCTGGAAGTAGTCGATGCCGTCGAAGATGATCGCGCCGCGATCTCGGTACGTATCGAGCTTCGACTCGAAGTCGCCCGGCATCTCGGTCCAGTGGCGCGCGGCCTTCTCGTGGTGCCCGATGTGATAGCCGTCGTTGAAGCAGCGCTGGTTGTACCGCGTGTTCACGCAGGTGATCGAGCTCTTGTACGCGTCCTCGGGGGCCTCCTGGGCGATGAACGCGTGCTGTGCCCAGTTCCCGCACATCATGAGCCACCGAGCGACGAGGTACGGGACCACGAACACGATCAGCGTCGCCTGCCAGCTCACGAGCACCGACAGCACGACGACCATCGCGATGAAGAGCAGCTCCCCGGTCACCAGGCGGCGCGCGAGGCGCTTGTTGCCCTTGCGCAGGTGGTACGCCGTCAGCTCGAAGATGGAGATGAAGAAGAAGCGCCCGAAGTAGCGGAGGAAGTGGACGAAGCTGTCGCGCCTGAACGGCATCGTCGTCGAGAGGTCCGCCTCGAGGTTCTCCTCGGGGTGGTGCATCCCCATGTGATGCGCGAAGTACGTCTCCGGCGTCTGGCCACAAAACGGTCCGATGACCCACGGGATGTAGTGGTTCATCCACTTGTGCTCTTTCTTGAACAACGGCCGGTGGCTCGTGTTGTGGAGCATCAAGATGAAGCGATCGAAGAACACGAGGAACGTGAGCGCGACGTAGAGCGCGCCGATCCACCACTGGAACACGCCTGGGATGAAGAGGGCGATCGCGAGCGGGATCTGGACGAGCGTGTGGAGCGCCATCAACCGCAGGAACGGCAGGTCGCGCTCGTCGCGGATGAGCCCGACGGCCCAACGCGCGATCGGGCCACGGAGCTCTGCCGGGTCGTGGCGCGGATCGGTGAGTACGAGCGTGGCCAAGGGCTCCCCTCCTCCAACAAAGGGCCGGCGCGTAGATACCGCACCCGACCCGGGTTGGCCAGGCGAAGGACGAAATGGGCTGCGTTTCCGGCATCTGCCCCATCCCGTATCCGCATCGATACGGAGCAAAGGGCCGCGTTTCCGCGTGCGTTCTGGGCGTGTAGGCTTCGGGCCGATGCGACGACGAACCGCGATCGCCCTCGTGCCGCTCCTGCTCGCCGGGACCGCGTGCGGCGACGAAGGCAAGAACGCACAGAAGAAGGTCCTCGACGAGCACATCCCGCGCGCGGTCGAGATGCTGCGCGAGGATCTGTCGCGTCACTCGGCTGGCGTGCGCGAGGCGGCGTCTCGGCTCGCACCCGGGTTCGTCGTCGCCGACGAGTCGACGCGCGAGCGCCAGGTCCGATACGCGCTCCGCTACGTGCAGGAGCCGCCGCGTGGCGTGCCGGAGTTCATCGCTTCGCCGATGAGCTTCCTCGCCGTCGTCGGCATGGACGGGGTCGTGATCTGCCGCGACGGTCGCGAGGCCGACGATCACATGCGTGGACAGAACTACGGCGAGCGCTATCCACTGGTGCGCGCGGCGCTCGAAGAAGGCCGCGCCGGCCGGGCGCTCGTCGAGTTCCCGCCGGCCGAAGAGGGCGGCGAGCCGGGCGTGGGAATGATCTTCGTGCATCCGTCGGTCAAGGACGGCCAGCGCGTCGGCGCGGTCGTCGCCGGCATCCCGCTCTGGCGCGAGGCGCAGCGGATCGGGAGGCAGCTCCAGGTCGACCACGCCGGCGACGACGGCTTGATCCTCTGGTCGTACATGTACCGAGGCGATCGGGTGTTCCACTTCGGCACGCCCGAGGGCGTCGACGGCGAGATGACCGACGGCGCCGTGAGCGCCGAGGCGCGCGCGGCCGGCCTGTCGAGGAGCCCGGGCGGTTACACCGGGTCGGTCGAGATCATGGGGCGATGGTTTGCCTACGGCGTTCTCCCGACGCCGAGCTGGGGCGAGGACGTCGGCATCGTGCTGTGGCGCAGCGATCCCATTTGACTCCGCCGGCGAGGGCGTGAGCGATGCTGTCCGCGGCCCGCTGCGAGAAGTGCAACCACTCGCTCCCGCTGCGCGGCGAGCTCGGCGACTTTCGCCTGCCGCCCGACTCCGTGCGTTGCCCCGCGTGCCAGCACGACTGCGCGACCATCCTCCCGTACCGGGTCGGCTGGATGGAGTCGCTGGTGCACAAGACGCTCGCGATCGCGTCGGTGCCCGCGAGCCTCTTCATCGCGCTCAGCACGCACCGATCGGGGCTCGCGATCGCGCTGATCGCGGTGCTCGGGCCGCTCCTCGGCGGGGGCCTCGGGGGATACCTGCTCTCGAAGGTGCTCGGGATGCCGCTGACCTTGCTCAGGGACCTCCGGAGGGGGTGACGCGTGCGCTGTACGGCGAGATACTGTCGCCATGCGGTCGTCACTTCTCGGTTGCCTGTTCGTCACGGGGCTCGTCGCGTGGGTCTCGGTCGGTTGCGGTTCGAGCTCGGAGGCGCCCGACGCGGGGGACTCCGGTGCCGCCGATGCTGCGGCCGACGCGCCCGTGCCGTCGACGTGCGAGGACGCGGTCCCCGCTCTCGAGATCGGCGCGCCCGACGGCCATCCCGACCCGCTCGGCGCGGGCCCGACCGAAGCGCGCGCGGGTCGTTTGACCGAGGCGCTCCTGCCCGAGGACCGAACCGGGCTCGCGACGTGGGAGGTCGGCGACTTCATCCTCGCGAACGACCGGGTCGCGATGCTCATCGAGGGTCCCGGGGTGTCGGACCTCTACGACCCGTGGGGCGGAAAGCCGGTCGGCGTGTTCCGCGTCGAAGGTGGGCGGATGGTCGAGGCGGCGGACTTCAACGAGGTGATCATCGCGGTCGGTCGTCACACCGTCGAGACGGAGAGCGTCACCGTGCTCGCGGACGGCTCGGACGGCGGTCCGGCGGTCGTGCGCGCCATCGGGCCGCTCACGCCGGTGCCGTTCGTCGACGACTTCGCGCGGTCGCTCGCGCCCGAGAACTACCCCGACATCGACGTGGCGATCGACTACACGCTCGCGCCCGGCTCGGACGCGGTCGAGGTGACGTACAACTTCCGCAACCCGACGCCGTCGGCTGCTCCGGTGCGCACGCCGCTGATGCTGCTCTTCCAGCAGTACCGGATGCCGGCGTTCGTGCCGGGCGTCGGCTTCGAGCTGTCGATGAGCGGCGACGCCCCGTGGGTCGGGTTCATCGACGACCAGGCGACGAGCTTCGCGCTCAGGAGCGCCGATGGCCCGCTCGCGAATTTCCTCGAGGTGAGCGGTGTGACGATCGCGATCGGTCACTCCTACGAGATCCCGCGGTGCGCGATCACGCCGCGGCCGTTCGGAGACATGATCATCGGCGGCCCGGGCCTCGACGGCCTGCTGTCGGCGGTCGCGCGCACCGATGGAACGACGCTGCGCGAGGTGACGGGCGTCGTCTCCGAGTCGGACGGCTCGCCCGCCACCGGTGTACGCATCCACGCAGCGCTCGCCTCCGGCGAGTACGTCGACCGCGCATCGACCGACGGGTCGGGGCGCTACACGCTGCACGTCCCGCCAGGAGCTCTCTCGCTCACGGCGTATCGCCGAGGCGATGGGCTGATCGGCCCCGTCGCGGTGGCGGCGGGCGATGCGGGCGCCGCGATCGCGATGCCGCCGCGCGGGCTGATCCACGTGCACGCGACCGACGCGGTGAGCGGGGGCTCGCTCCCGGCCCGCGTGCAGGTGTTTCAGGCGGTCGGCACGCCGGCCGAGCCTCCGGCGACGTTCGGCGAGCCGACCGAGACGCCGGGGCGCGTTCACGTCGAGTTCCCGACCGATGGTGACGTGACCCTGCCCGTGAGCGCGGGCGACTACCGCGTCATCGTCTCGCGCGGCTACGAGTACGAGCTCGTGACCGACGACGTGACCGTCGGCGAGGGGGCGACGGTCGAGGTGGCCGCGCCGATGGAGCGCGTCGTCGACACGACCGGCGTGCTCTGCGGCGACTTCCACATCCACACGTCGCGCTCGCCCGACTCGGGCGACGCCGGCGAGTACAAGGTGATGTCGGCGGTCGGCCGACGGCCTCGAGATCCCGGTCCGCACCGATCACGAGTTCGTGAACGACTTCGAGCCCGTGATCGCGCGCCTCGGGCTCGGGGAGTGGATGTACGGGGTCGAGTCGATCGAGCTCACGACGTTCGGCTGGGGGCACTTCAACGTGTTCCCGCTCGTCACCGAGCCGACCATGCGCAACGACGGCGCGTTCGATTGGGCGGGTCGCCTGCCGCCGGCGGTCTTCGCCGACGCTCGCGCGCGCTCGACGGCGCCCACCATCATCATCAACCACCCGCGCGGACCCGCAATCAGCTCCTACTTCGACGCGGCCGGGTTCGACGCGCGGACGGGCCTCGTGGCGCACCCCGATCACTGGGACGAGGCGTTCACGCTCGTCGAGGTGTTCAACGACTCCTCGTTCGACCGGAACTGGGATCCGACCGGGGAGCGCTCGTCCACGGTCGCCGACTGGTTCGCCCTCCTCGGCTCGGGCCGCCGCGTCTTCGCGGTCGGCTCGAGCGATAGCCACAAGATCTCGTCGTCGCCCGTCGGCTATCCTCGCACGTGCGTCAGGCTCGGCACGGACTCGCCCGAGGAGCTGCGCTCGATGGGCTCGGCGGTCCTCAGGGACACGATGCTGGCGGGCCACCACACGGTGAGCGGGGGGATCTACGTCGACGCCGAAGCGCGCGACGGCGCCCGCTCCGGGGACACGGTCACCGGCGCTGCGAGCACCGAGACGGTCCACGTGCGGGTCCAGGCCGCGTCGTGGATCGCGGCCGCATCGCTGCGGGTGTTCGTCGACGGCGTCGAGACGGGCAACATCCCGCTCGACGACACGACGGCCGACCCGCTCGAGCCGACCGTCCGATTCGACGGGGATCTCGAGGTCGACGTCGCGCCCGCGGGAAGCTGGGTCGTGTTCGTCGCGGCGTCGGACGAAGCGCTCGAGCCGGTCCACCCGGGACGCCTGCCGTTCGGGGTCACCAATCCGATCTTCTTCGAGCGGTGAGCCAGGCTCGCTGCTTTTCATGAAGTTGAAGTTGAAACTCCGGAACCTTCCCCGGTAGCGTGCCGCGATGATCCGGTTCGACGAGACCGACGCGGCCGCGATTCGGCAAGCGTTGCTTGCAGCAGGCCACCCGACGTCCCCCGAGGAGGTGGCGCGCCGTGCGCGCGCCGCAGGCAAGGACCCGCTCGAACAAGGGCAGCGGTGGGACGAGGCGGTGGAGCACGCGGCGACCAAGGTGCGCCAGGCGCGCCGCGGCGGCCCGAAGCGCGTCCCGAAGCTTCCGACCGAGCTCGTCGGTGCGACGGTGAGGCGCGCGAAGGCCGAGGCGCTCGTCGACGTGAACCGCGCGATCGACGAGGTCGTGACGAGCCGCGCCGGCTACGCGGTCCTGCGGCGCACGTACGGCATCCTCTCGGACCCGGACCGCGAGTTTCTCGTCGCCCGGCTCTCCGGCGGCGCGCGCCAGCACGATCCCGGCATCGACCAGGGAGACTCTCTCCGCGCGGCCGAGTACGTCGCGCTCCGGACGCAGCGCTTGATCCGTTTGATGTCGAGCTCGGGCGGCTCGACGCGCCGCGCGATGCTGCGAGCGCTCGAGCACATCGAGCCGGCCGCGGACCCTCCCGCCCCCGTACGCATCGACGCGACCCCGCACCCGATGCGCTGGATCGACGCGCGTCGGGGGATCGCGAAGGCGCGCATCCGGTACGTCGACGTGAACCCGGACTCGAAGAAGGGCGTGGTTCTCCTCTGCCACGGGCACGGATCGCTCCTCGAAGAGTACGGCGACCTCGCGCCGCTCCTCGCCGAGCGGTTCCGCGTGCTGGTCCCGGACCTGCCGGTGTGCGGATACAGCGAGAAGCCGGCGCGAAAGGCCTACACGGTCGGTTGGTTCGCCGACTCGCTCGTCGGGTTCCTCGACGCGCTCGGCATCGAGAAGGCGTACGCCGCGGGAGGGAGCCTCGGCGGGAACCTCACGCTGCGGCTCGCGCTCGAGCACCCGGATCGCTTCCCGCGGTTCACCGCGTGGGCGCCCGCCGGGTGGATCGGGACCGACCCCTTGCTCGAGACCGGCGCGCGGATCGCACGAAACCTCGGCCCATGGGCGTTCTGGCTCGTCTACCACCAGCAGAAGCAGACCTGGTACAGCGACGGGTGGCCGGGGAAGGTCGGCGCGCTCCAACAGGCGGACCTGTTCAGAGACGAGGCGTACTGCCGCGCGTACCACGACGCCTACTTCGACATCGCCGCAGAGCAGGTGGGAACGAGCTGGCTCGAGAAGGCCAAGGGGATCGGGCAACCGGGCCTGCTCCTCTGCGGCAAGAACGACCACGCGCTCGACATGTACTCGACCGTCAAAAATCAGCTGGTTCCATCGATGCACGAGGCGAAGTTCGAAGATCGATTCCATTTCGGACGGCACTCGATCGCGAGCGAGGACACCGAGCAGCTCTCGAAGTACCTGCTCGACTTCCTCCCCGACCTCACCTGAGCGCGGAGCGCCGAATCACATGCCCCCGTACTCGAAGCAGCACGAGTGGAACAACTACGTCGGCGACCTCGAGATCCCGGCGGTGCGCGTCCGGCCCAAGAGCCCTCACGAGCTGCTCGGTCTCGTCCGCACGGCGGCCGCGAACGGGAGGCGGATCCGCGGGGTCGGGTCGGGCCACTCCGCGTCCGCCGTGGCGCGGCCCGAGCGCGACGGGACGTTCGTCGAGCTCGGGGAGCTCGTCATCCACGACGGCGAGGGCGAGCTCTGCCCATGGAAGTGGTATCGCGGCGGCGTGGACGCGGCGCGGCTCGTCCGCGTCCGCGCCGGCGTCACGATTGCGCAGCTGAACGAGGCGCTCGCGCAAAAGGACCTGGCGCTCCCCAACATGGGCTCGTACGACGGGCAGACGCTCGCGGGCGTCGTGTCGACCGCGACGCACGGCTCGGGGCTCGACCACCCGCCGATGTGCGACATCGTCCGGGCAGTCGAGCTCGTCGTCGACCGCAGGGACCCGAAGACCGGCCAGCGTGTGCAGCGCCGCGAGCGGCTCGAGCCCGTGGACGGGCCGACGGACGCCGTCGCGTATGCACAGTTCGTGGCGCAGCAGCACGGCGACGACGTCGTCCCGCTGACGCAGAGCGACGACGCGTTCTACAGCGCGGTCGTCGGGCTCGGGCTCTTCGGGATCGCGTACGCGTACACGATCGAGGTCGTGCCCGCGTTCTGGCTGCGCGAGAAGCGCAAGGTCGCGGCGTGGGATGCGATTCAGGACGACGTCGTCGCGGACGCGCGCCTGCACCGCGAGTTCTTCGATCTCACGATCTTTCCGCATCAGCTTCCGCTCTTTCACGGGGACATCCCGGATTGGCTGCACGGTGAGGTGCTGTGCCTGTGGACGACGCGCGAGCGCCTCGATCCGCACCCGCCCAATCCCGGCCCCAAGCGACACGATCCGGATGGCCTGGGGCTCCACCTCGCCGCCACGATCTTCGGGACGGACTTCCTCGAGGTGCAAGCGAACCACATCTATCGTTACCAAGAGCGGCTCGTCGACAACTTCACGAAGAAGGCGAAGGTGGTGACCGAGAGCGAGAGCGAAAAGGTGCACCGCACGAGCCTCGGCGACGACGTTCGAGCCACGTCGACGGAGGTCGCCGTGCCGATCGAGAAGGCGTGGCGCGCCGTGTTCGAGCTCCTGTCGAGCGCCGGGATGAACGGGATCCGCCATCGCTACCACACGTCGCCCGCCGGCATCCGCTTCGTGAAGGCGAGCCGTCACAACATCGCGCCGCAAGTCGGCCGCGACTCGTGCATGGTCGAGACGCCGCTCCTCGTCGGCCATCCGCACGACGACAAGGCGAACCGGGTGCGCGCCGAGATCATGCGCGACGTGCGCGAGCGCCTCGAGGACCACTGCGATGGGCGGCCGCATTGGGGTCAGACGCACGAGATGACCGCCGCGAAGGCGCGGCGCATGTACTCCGCGACGTGGCACCAGTGGCTCGCCGCCGTGCGCGAGTGGAACGCGTTCGGAACGTTCTCGAACGAGATCAGCCGAGACCTCGGGATCTGAGCGGGTGCGGCGGTCTACGCTGCGCCGAGCTGGGAGAGGACTTGCTCCGGGCCGAGCTCGAGCGCGAGCGGACCGCGCCGCGTGCTCTTGCGCAGCGCCCCGTCGAGCGCGTCGAGGAACTCGGTTCGGGGGACCTCGCGCGCGCCGAAGCGAGCGAGGTGCGCGGTGTGGACTTGGCAGTCCACGAAGTGAAAGTGCCACGGGCCGAATGCGTGCCCGAGGAGCGTAGCGAACGCGACCTTCGAGGCGTCCGGCCGCGTCGCGAACATCGACTCGCCGAAGAACGCCGCGCCGAGCGAGATGCCGTAGAGGCCGCCGACGAGCTCTCCGTCCTGCCACGCCTCGATGCTGTGCGCGTAGCCGCGCTCGTGGAGCGCGACGAAGCCGTCGCGGAGCTCGTCGGTGATCCACGTCCCGCCCTGACCGGGGCGCGGCGACGAAGCGCATCCGAGGATGACGCGCTCGAACGCGGTGTCGGCGCGCACCTCGTAGTCACCGCGCCGGATCCGTTTCTCGAGCGATCGAGGGAGATGCACCGACGGCGGGTAGAGGACGAAGCGCGGGTCCGGAGAGAACCAGAGAAGCGGCAGCCCGGTCATCGGCCACGGGAAGATGCCCTCGCGGTACGCGAGCAGGAGCCGGTCGGGTGACGCGTCGCCGCCGACCGCGACGAGCCCCTCGTCGCTCGCGCCCGTCGGAGGCGGGAAGAGGAGCTCCTCGGTCAGGAGGTAGACGGGCACCGTGGGCGTCCGGGCGAGCCGGTCATCCCGCCGAGGTGAACCGGAGCGCGATGTCCTCGCCGTCGAGCACCACGCGCGCCGTCGCCACCGTCCTTGAGCGCGCCGAAGAGCATCGCGTCGGCGAGCGGTCGCTTGATGGTGTTCTCGACGAGACGCGCCATCGGGCGTGCGCCGAACGTCGGCTCGTAGCCATGCTCCGCGAGCCAGTCGCACGCGTCGTCGTCGAGCTCCACGAGGACGCCCTTGTCGCGCACCTGTGCCGCGAGGAGGTCGACCTCCTTCTTGGCGATCTTGCGGATGACCTCGCGAGGTAGCCCGTCGAACAGAACGACGGCGTCGAGCCGGTTCCGGAACTCGGGCGAGAAGGTTCGCTCGATGGCTTTCTTGGCCTTGGACACGTCGACCGACTCGCCGGCGCCGAAGCCGATCGACTTCGCGGCGATGTCCGAGGCGCCCGCGTTCGTGGTCATCACGAGGATCACGTTGCGGAAGTCGGCCTTGCGGCCGTTGTTGTCCGTGAGCCGAGCGTGGTCCATCACCTGAAGCAGGATGTTGAACAGGTCGGGGTGCGCCTTCTCGATCTCGTCGAGCACGACGACCGAGTGCGGGTGCTTGCGGACCTTGTCCGTGAGCAGGCCACCCTGATCGAAGCCGACGTAGCCCGGTGGCGCGCCGATGAGCCGCGAGACCGTGTGCCGCTCCGAGTACTCGCTCATGTCGAACCGGAAGAACTCGACGCCGAGCACGCGCGCGACTTGCTTCGCGAGCTCGGTCTTGCCGACTCCGGTCGGGCCGCTGAAGAGGAACGATCCGATCGGCTTGTCCGGCGCCCGGAGGCCGGCTCGCGAGAGCTTGATCGCGCTCACGAGCTTGTCGATCGCCGCGTCCTGGCCGAAGATCACCTTCTTGAGCTCGCCGTCGAGCTCGCCGAGGCGGTCGCGGTCGCTCGACGACACGCTCTCCGGCGGGACCTTGGCCATGCGGCTCACCACGGTCTCGATGTCGGTGGCCGTGACCCGGTGCGTCCGTGCCGCTCCCTCGCGCATCCGGTCGAGCGAGCCGGCCTCGTCGATCACGTCGATCGCCTTGTCGGGCAGGAAGCGGTCGACGATGTGCTTCGCCGCGAGCTTCGCCGCTGCGACGATGGCGTCGTCGTCGTACCTCACCTCGTGGTGCTCCTCGTAGCGCGACTTGAGACCCTTCAGGATCTCGATCGTCTCGTCGACCGTCGGCTCGCCGATGTCGATCTTCTGGAACCGCCGCGCGAGCGCGCGGTCGCGCTCGAAGCTCCCCTTGTACTCCTTGTACGTCGTCGAGCCGATGCAGCGCAGCTTCCCGACTGGAGCGCCGGCTTGAGGATGTTGGACGCGTCCATCGAGCCGCCGCTGGTGGCGCCCGCGCCCACGATCGTGTGGATCTCGTCGATGAAGAGGATCGCGTCCTCTTCCTCCTCGAGCCGCTTGATCACGCCCTTGAGCCGCTCTTCGAACTGGCCGCGGAACTTCGTCCCGGCGAGCAGCGCGCCCATGTCGAGCATGTAGATCTCCGCGTCCGCGAGGACCTTCGGGACGCGGCCTTCGTGGATGTGGAGCGCGAGCCCCTCGGCCAGCGCGGTCTTGCCGACGCCGGCCTCGCCCACGTACACGGGGTTGTTCTTCCGGCGACGGCACAGGACCTGGATCGTTCGCGAGAGCTCCTGCTCGCGACCGATGAGCGGGTCGATCCGTCCCTCCGCGGCTTCCTTCACGAGCGGCGTCGTGAATGCTTCGAGCGGGTCGCGCCGCGGGCGGCCCTCTTCGTCCTCCTCTTCGTCCTCGGTCGGCGCGTGCTCGCCGTCGCTTCCGTCCGGCCCGGCGCCGTGCGACGCGTACTGCTTGAGCTCGAAGGCGGTGAGCCCCTCCTGCTGCAACAGGTACACGGCGTGCGAGTCCTCTTCCTTGAAGAGCTGGACGAGGACGTTGACGCCGTCGATCTCGCGCATCTCGGACGAGATGGCGTGGATCGCCGCGCGCTGTAGGACGCGCTCGACCCCGACGGTGTGCTGTGGATCGAACTCACCCACGTCCTCGGGCAGCGGTGTCACGGTCTCCTCGAAGAAGTCCTCGATCGCCTTCCTGAGCTTCTTGCGATTGCCGCCGCACGTCGTGATCGCCTTGCCCGCCTTCGGGTCGTCCAGGAGCGCGAGCAAGAGGTGCTCGAGCGTCACGTACTCGTGACGTCGCGACGAGGCCTCCTCGATCGCCTTGCGGATCGTGTTCTGGAGATCGCGTGTGAGCATGGGACCAGCCACCGTTCAGCCCTCCTCCCGCTCCATCGAGAGACGGAGCGGGAACTCGTACTGCCGGGCGAGGTGCTCGACGGTTCGGATCTTGGTCTCGGCGATCTCACGCGTGTACACGCCCGCGACTCCGACCCCATTGTAATGGACGTGCAGCATGATCTGGACAGCGTCGGACTCCGACTTGTGAAACACGGTCTTCAGGACCTCCACGACGAACTCCCGAGTCGTGTAGTCGTCGTTGTGCAGCAGCACCTTGAAGAGGGGGGCGCGCCACCTTCTTCTCGGACTTTGCCCGAGTGACGACCCCGTCCTCGTTGTCGAAGCGCTCGGCCATGCGGTGGGTATTCTAGGCATCGCCGCGGGCGCGCGCATCCAACCAGGCCCGGCGGACCGCGTCTCGGAGCTCGTGCAGCCCGACGCTCCGGTAGCGTGGCTCGATCACGAGATCCTCGGCCCCGTCGCGCGACACCCGGACCACCAGCTTTTCCTCGTCGACCTCCACGCCCAGCACCTCGGTCCATTCCACTTGGTGCCGGGACGCGCCGTCCGCCAGTGTCAGGGCCGTCGGCTCGACCTCGAGGTAGATTCTCGCTGGCGCCGGCGGCGCGGCGCCGGCCCCGCCGCCACGCGAATACCCAGCCCACGGCGGCGAGGACGCCGGCGACCCCGACGAGCCCGCCCACGAGGCCCGGCCCGCTCGCGAGGAGCCAGACCCCGGCGCTGCCACACACGAGAGCCGCCCCGAGCCGAAGCCTGGCCACCGCCCGCTCCGCCCGCGTGTCGAGCTCGTAGCGCATCGCTCTAACGAAGCACCACGCGGAAGAAGAAGTCCGCGTGCGTGGCGTTCTCGATGACGACGCAGTTCTCGTCGACGGTGATGATGTGGGCCGTGTCCCCCGAGGCGAGCGAGGCAGCGCTGCCGTCGGGCGCGAACGAGAGGTAGACGAGCACCTCGGAGGGGATCGTCCCGAGGTCGTGCTCGATGATCACGGTGGCGCGGCCCGGGTAGCGGAGCCAGCTCTCCTCCCACGCGCTCGACTGCCAGCCGCCTCCGGGCGTGGGGCCGGCGCCGGGGGGCAAGCTCGCGATGATCGTCTGCGGGTCGCGCCCCGTGTCGCACGCCGGCGCGATTGCGAACGACGCGGCGAGCACCGCAGCGCCGAGGGTGAGGCGAACGCTCCTCATGCGCTCGCGCCTCCAGCCGCGAAGTGTCGGCGAAGCGCTCGGACGAGGCCTTCGTGGGTGTACTCGGTGGCGGTCACGTCGACTCGGATGCCGAGCTCCTCGGCTGTCGCCGACGTGATCGGCCCGATCGAGGCGACCGTCAAGGGCGAGAGCGCGGCCGCGGCGTCGCGGCCGAGGATCGATGCGACGTTCTCGACGGTCGAGGACGCGGTGAACGTCACGACGTCGACGCCACCGCGGACGAGCTCGCCGAGCCGGGCGCTGTCGTCGGGCTCGGGTGGGACCGACCTGTATGCGTCGACGACGTCCACGAGGGCGCCCGCCTCGCGAAGAGCGTCGGGCAGGGCGTCGCGCGCGACGGCGGCGCGCGCGAGGAGCACGCGGGTGCCGTCGAGGCGGCCGCCGGTCGCTTCGAGGACCGCGTTCGCCACCTCTTCGCCCCGGTGCTCCTCCGGCACGCGGTCGGCGCGGACCCCGTGCACCGCGAGAGCGCGCGCCGTCGCGGGCCCGATCGCGACCACCCGAGCTCCGCCGAGAGCGCGCGCGTCGAGCCCCTGACGGTCGAGCTCCGCGAAGAATCGCTCTACGCCGTTCTTGCTCGTGAAGAGCGCCCACGCGTAGGACCCGACGTCGCGCGCGGCGCGGGTGAGGGGCGCCGGGTCCTCGGGGTCCACGATGCGGATCGCGGGCGCCTCGATCGGCTCCGCGGCCTCGTCGCGGAGCAAGCGAGCGAGCTCGCTCGCCTGCCCGGCCGGTCTCGTGACGAGGACGCGCTTTCCGAAGAGCGGCTTCGAGTCGAACCACCGCAGCTGCTCGCGCAGCGCGACCACCGGCCCGACGATTGTGAGCGCGGGCATGCCGAGGCCGGCGGCGTGCGCCTTGTCGGCGATGTCGCCGACGGTCCCGATCACGGTGCGCTGCGTCGGTAGCGACGCCGACTGGATGACCGCCGCGGGCGTGCTCTTCGACCGGCCGTGCTCGACGAGCAGGAGCATGAGCGAGTCGAGCTTGCGCAGCCCCATGAAGAGCACGATCGTCTCGGTCGCCGTCGCGAGCTTCGCCCAGTCGTGGCTCGAGCGGTCCTTCTCGGAGCTCTCGGTCGCCGTCACGTACGCGATGCTGCTCGAGAGCTCTCGGTGCGTGAGGCTGATCCCCGTGTACGCGCTCGCCGCGAGCGGGGAGGGTACGCCGGGGACGACCTCGAACGGGATCCCCTCGCGGGCGAGATGCTCGGCTTCCTCCGACCCACGCCCGAAGAGGTACGGGTCGCCGCCCTTGAGACGCGCGACGCGCTTTCCCGAGCGCGCGTCCTCGACGAGGCGCTCGTTGATCCGCGCCTGTCGCACGCTGGCTCGACCCGCGCGCTTGCCGACGAAGACGAGCTCGGCTCCGTCGCGCGCGTGCGCGAGCAGCGCAGGGTGCACGAGCGCGTCGTACAAGACGACGTCGGCCTCGCCCAGGCGGCGAATCGCGCGCGAGGTCGCGAGCTCGGGGTCGCCCGGGCCCGCGCCGAGGAGATAGACGATGCCCATCGGCACGGCCGAAGCGTACGGCCTCGCGGGCGGCGCGTCTTCACATCCTTCGTTCCGGCCCAGGTAGCGCGTCACGGCTCCAGAGCCCTGCTTGCCCGCCGTCCCCAGTGTGATACCCCGTGCTGCTCCGGATGGAATCGCCGGGGATCTGGATTGTTGTGGCGACGATGGTGGGCTGTGGCGCCGGTACGCGCGAAGCGGAGGTTTCCTCTCGGGAGCCCGCGCCGGCGTACGTCGACGAGCAGACCGCCGAGGCGCCCCGTGAGGCGCCCACCGTGCCCGCGAAGGTGCTCATCGGCGCGGCGGACGGATCGACCGTCGAAGTCGACGTCGAGCTCGCGCGGAGCCGTGCAGAGCGGGAGCGCGGGCTCATGTACCGGCGCTACCTCGCGCCGAACGCGGGCATGCTCTTCGTGTACGACTCGCTGGCGCACCGCGAGTTCTGGATGGAGAACACGTTCCTGCCGCTCGACATCGTCTTCATCGACGACCAGCTCGCGGTCGTCGGCATCGTCGCCGATGCGACTCCACTGACGCGGGACACCCGCGCGGTCGACGATCCATCGCAGTACGTGCTCGAAGTGGGCGCCGGGTTCTGCCGGCGCCACGGCGTGGAGCCCGGAAGCCGCGTGCGCCTCGTCGGAGTGCCGACGGACGAACGCCCGATGGGAGACAGACCATGAGATCGCGATCGCTCGTCTTGCTCGGGTACCTTCTTCTAGCTGGGCTCGGTCTCTTCGCCGTCGCTTGTGGGGACGACGACGCGTCCTCGACGCAGGCCGAGGGCGACGAGAGCCCGGACACGCGCGCGACGCGGACGGTGCTCGCCGGGGCTGGCCAACCGCCGCCTCGAACCGAGGACGGGTATGACATCGTCTTCGCGACGCAGGGCCCGCAGACACACAGGTCGCGACCTGGAGAGCGCGCAGCAGAGCGCCAGAACGAGCACCTCGTTCGCGAGCCGACCGAGCCCGACCCCGACCACGGGACGTTCACGCTCGACCAAGCGGTCGAGGGGCTCCCGATCGACGGTCAGCTCGTAGCGGAGATCAATACGGACCTCGGCACCGTGTTCTGCGATCTCTACGCGGACCGCGCGCCCAACACGGTCGCGAACTTCGTCGGTCTGGCCCGCGGTCGGCGCGCGTGGTGGGACGCGCGCGCAGCGGCGTGGGTGCGACGGCCGGCCTACAGCATGACGAAGTTCCACCGCGTCGTGCCCGAGTTCATGATTCAGGGCGGCGACTACTTGGGCGACGGCACCGGCGATCCCGGCTACGCGATCCCGGACGAGCTGCACCCGACGCTCTCGCACGATCGCGCGGGCCAGCTCTGCATGGCGAACCTCGGGCCGAACAAGAACGGCGCGCAGTTCTTCATCACCGACGGCCGCGCTCCGCAGTTGGACGGGAGCTACACCATCTTCGGCCAGTGCCAGCCGACCGAGATCGTCGAGCACATCGCGCGCGTGCCGCAGCGCGAAGAGCATCCGCTGACCGACGTCGTGATCGAGCGCGTCCTCATCCGTCGCGTCGACGGAGGAGCCGCGGTCGCCCATCGCTCGCAGCCGCGGCTGCCCGAAGGCTTCAACCCCGACGCGCCCGCGCGCGGCGCGAGCCCGGGGCCGTCCGAGCAGCGCGCGCGATGGGAGGAGCACCAGCGGCTCCTCGAAGAGGCGGGACGGATCCCACCGAGCGGCAACCACTGACCTCCGGGTCGTGTTGACCGTCGGGTCGACCCCGGTACCATTGCCCGCCATGCCCGACGAAGACGAGCGCCCGTCCCAGCGTCCACATGCAGACGCCGAAGAGTATCCCTCGGACTCGCCGCGCGGCGAGGACCCGGCCCGCCGGCGCCGGCTCGAGAAGCTCCTGCGCGAGACCATCCGACGCGGAATCGAAGCGGGCATCGGGACGCTCAGCCGGACCGACGACGCGCTGCGGGATCTCGTCGGTGACAACGTGAAGCTGCCGAAGGAGATCGTCGGTTACGTCTTCTCGCAGGTCGACGAGACGAAGAACGCGCTCGTGCGCGTCGTCGCTCGCGAGGTGCGCGACTTCCTCGAGGCGACGGACATCGCGGCCGAGCTGCAGAAGGCGCTCACCACGCTCTCGTTCGAGATCAAGACCGAGATCCGGTTCATCCCGAACGACGCGGGCGGGGTGCGGCCCGACGTGAAGGCGAAGATCGCTCCGCGCCGCGGCAAGAAGGAAGGGGCGAAGAGCGACGACGAAGGCGGGCCTCTGGACTGATCGCCGGCAGGGCGGCTCCGGCGGCGCGCGGAACGC
Organism: uncultured delta proteobacterium; assembly: GCA_963740495.1. Taxonomy (GTDB): domain Bacteria; phylum Myxococcota_A; class Polyangia; order Polyangiales; family CAVUEK01; genus CAVUEK01. The sequence goes on along the minus strand of CAVUEK010000018.1, from coordinate 116,458 downwards.
GCGTCGCTACGGCGACGAGAGCGAGACGATAGCTTGGAAGTCCTTTTCGTATCTAAGCCTGTCGTTCCCCCGTGGAACGACAGCAGCAAGAATCTGGTTCACGACCTCGCGAAGCACCTCGTGAGGTACCGACCGAGGCTGCTCACCCAAAAGGGCGTCGAGCTCGGAGACGCGCCGCGGGCGCGCCTCGAGCCGATCTACGGGCCTCGCTCGGGGGGCTACGCCCCGCCGCTCGTCGACAACGCGCGGGTGCTGCTTCGGCTGGTCATCGGCGCGCGCACGGACGTCTGGCACTTCTTCTTCGCGCCGAATCCGCGCTCGTCGAGCCTCGGCAGGACGGTGTCGCGTGCGCGGCGGGTGCCGACCGTCCAGACGGTGTGCTCGGCCCCACGGGGAGCGAACGGGATCGGGCGTCTCGTCTTCGCGGACCGCACCGTGGTGCTCTCCGAGCACACCGAGCGCCGCCTCCTCGAAGCCGGCGTCGAGGCTTCGCGGATCGCACGCGTTCCACCCGCGATCGAGCCGCTCGCGGTGCCGAGCGACGAGGCGCGTCGCGAGGCGCGCAAGCGGTTCGACGTGCCGAGCTCGGTGCCGCTCGTCGTCTATCCCGGCGATCTCGAGATCGGCGGCGGCGCTGCGCGCGTGGTCGACGCGGTGGCCGTGCTCGGCGGCGAGACGCACCTCGTCGTGGCGTGTCGTCCCAAGACGAAGGCGGCCGAGGCGGCGGCGGCCGACCTTCGTGCGCGCGCGGGCCGTCTCGGTATCGGGAGGCGGGTTCGCATCGTCGGAGAGACGCCGCACATCCATGCGCTCCTCGGGGCTGCCGACGTGGTGGCGCTGCCGAGCGACGACCTGCACGCGAAGATGGACTATCCGCTCGTCCTGCTCGAAGCGATGAGCGCGGCGCGCGCCGTGGTCGTGGCAGCGGGAACGCCGGCGGCCGAGCTCGCGAGCGACGGAGCGGCGATCGCGGCGGAGGCGGACGCCGAAGCCGTCGCGGAGGCGCTCCGGCGTCTGCTCGACGACGGGGATGCGCGCGCGACGGTCGGCGACGCCGCTCGGCGTGCGGTGCTCGAGAGGTTCAATCCGCGGTTGATGGCGGAGCGCTACGAGGAGCTCTACGACGCGGTGGTGCGCGCGTGACGGAGGGCCGTGATCGTGGCACCCGGGAGTACTACGACGACTTCGCGGAGGGATACGAGCGCGAGCGCGGCCGCGGGTACCACGGCATGCTGGACGATCTCGAGGTCGAGATCGCGACTCCCTATGCGCGAGGCGGTCGCGTCCTCGAGGTCGGATGTGGCACCGGGCTCATCCTCGCGCGCCTCGCTGCGGTCGCCGCCGAGGCGCGGGGGCTCGATCTCTCTCCGGGCATGCTGGAGAAGGCGCGCGCCCGCGGTCTCGACGTGGTGACCGGCAGCGCGACGGCGATCCCGTTCGACGACGACACGTTCGATCTCACGGCGAGCTTCAAGGTGCTGGCCCACGTGCCGGACGTCGGGCGTGCGCTCGCGGAGATGGCGCGCGTGACGCGGCCGGGCGGCCACATCATCGCGGAGTTCTACAATCCGGTGAGCCTGCGGTGGCTGGCGAAGAAGCTCGCGGGACCACGCGCGATCGCGGATGGGCGCACCGAAGCCGACGTATACACGCGCTGGGACACGGCGTCGTCGATCCGCCGCATCGTTCCGCCCGGCACCGAGGTGGTGGATTTTCGCGGTGTGCGCGTCTTCACGCCGGCTGCATTCGTGCATCGCATGCCGCTCGTATCCGCTGCCCTCGTGCGGGCCGAGCGACACGCTGTCGCTTCACCGCTGCGCTGGCTCGGGGGCTTCCTCGTCGCGATCCTGAGAAAACACCGACACGCATGACGCGTCACCCGACGGACGGAACGTCCTCCGGGTGTTGCCACGCTCCGAACGTCAGGCTATACGACGGATACATGAGCGAGGGTCAGCGCGACCACGATCTCGAGCGACTCAGGCGAGCGGCGGAGAACGCCATTCGCAAGTCGCGGCCGCGTCGCGAAGTCGAGTCGTTGCTCGAGAAGCTTCTCGACGCGTCCGGCGGCGAAGGCGAGCACGGGCTCTTCGCGCATCGACATCTCGCCGAGCTGCTCATCGAAGAAGACCCGTGGCGCGCAGCGCTACACCTGCGACGCGTCGCGCAGCGCTCGCTCGAGGACGACGTCGTGCACGCGCTCATGGGCCTCTGCCAAGCGCTCCTCGGCAACTTTCGCGCGGCGGTGTCGGCGTATCGTCGGGCGCTTCGGATCGCGCCCCGGAACCCGTGGTACCACCACAACCTCGGGCACCTCCTCGACGTGGCGCTCGGAGAGCCGCGAGACGCGGTCTCTCACCTCGAGACCGCTCATCGGATGGAGCCGCTCGAGCACGAGATCACCGCGTCGCTCGCGCACTGTCTCGCCCGGCTCGGCCGGCTCGCCGAAGCGAAGACCTTCGCTGACGAGGCGGTGTCCGCTGCGCCGCGCAACGCGGGCCACCGCGCGCTGCTCGCTTGGATCGAAGGCGGCTCCTGTGACGGGCCGTCGCCGCGGCTCGGTCCGCGCAAGCCGGGCGGCTCCTCGAGCGATGGCGACGCCCCCCGCGCGAAGCCGGCGGCGCCCCAGAAGGTCGTCCGGGCGCTCGAGCGTGGAATGCGCGAGGCCGGCTTCTCGCCGGGACAGGTCGCGAGCGCGCGTGCGCTCTGGACCGACTACAACGACGGCCGCCGCCTCCGCGTGATCAAGCCCGAGGTCTACGCCGCTGCCGTCGAGTACGCGATCGCGCTCGTCCACGGCCTCCACGGCGTGACCAAAGCGTCCATCGCCCGCCGCTACGGCGTCGCCCCCACCTCCCTCACCACCCGCTACGGCGAGATCCGCGACGCCCTCGAGCTGACCCCGGGCGACCCCAGGTACGCTTAGGCTCGCGGGGGGCTCTCGTGTGTGCGGGGGGCTTCGCCCCCCGTCGCTCGCGCTCATGTGCGGGGGGCTTCGCCCCCCGTCGCTCGCGCTCATGTGCGGGGGGCTTCGCCCCCCGTCGCTCGCGCCGCGCTGCGCGCGGCGCTCGCTCGCCTCGGAGACGCCGCCTTTGGCGTCGTCTCCTCGTGCGCCCCCCGCGGGTGCTCGCGCGGGCCTTCGGCCCGGCGCTGCGCGCCCGGGCTCGCTTCGCTCGCGCTCACGCCGCCTTTGGCGTCGTCTCCTCGTGCGCCCCCCCCGGGTGCTCGCGCGGGCCTGCGGCCCGGCGCTGCGCGCCCGGCTCGCTTCGCTCGCGCGGGCTCATGCGCGGGGGGGCTCATGCGCGGGTGCTCGCGGGCCTGCGGTCCGGCGCTGCGCGCCCGGGCTCGTGCGCGGGGGGGGGTCGAGCTCGTGCGCGTCGTTGCCGAAGGCGACGACGCTGAGAGCCAGAGCCGGAAAGTTGTCGCGGCGATCACCGACAGGGTATTCGCAGAGGACGATGGATTGTCTTCCTTCCGCCACCTCCCTGTCGCGGGCGCTGCTCTCGTTGTCGCGGGCGCGAGCCAAGGGCGTGCTGATCGTGCGATCGGAGAGGCGGGAGGCGAGGCTGTCCATCGTGGAGGGCGCGATCTCCGCCATCGCCATGTGGCCGGCGGACGACGAGACCCTCGGGGACACGCTCGATCGCATGGGGGCGCTCGATCGCTCGCTCCACCGGCGCGCGCTCGAGCGCGGTCCACCGCTCGGGCCGGTCGGCGACTGGCTCGTCGCGTGCGGCGCCGCGCGCGACGACGACGTCCAGCGGGCGCTTCGCGTGCAGCTCCAGCGGCGCGTCGTGATGCTCTTCTCGTGGAGCGCGGTCGAGCTTCGCTTCGTACCGGGATCGCTCGACGTCGGCGTACCGCGCGTCGCGCGTCCGCTCGCGGCGTCCGAGCTCGTGCTCGGCGCGATGCGCGCCGCCGTCGCGGAGGAGCCGGCGGTCCGCGTGCGCCGCCTGCTCGGCGACGGTCTGCTCGTGCTCACTCGTCTCGGACGCGCGCTCGTCGCCGACGCTTCGCTCTCGCCCGACGAGCGCTCGATGGTGTCGCTCCTCGAGCGCGGTGCGCCGGTCGATGCGATCCTCGGCGCCGCCGGTGCGTCACCGAGCGCCATCCGAACCCTCTACGCGCTCCGCTTGCTCGATGCGGTGTCGCGTCCGACGCGCGACGCACAGTACGCGCTCTTGCTCCGCAAGCACCGCCAGGTGAGGAGCGCGGTCCGTGCGGGCGAGCTCCTCGACCTTCCTGCGGGCGCACGCCCTAGCGAGGCTCGCCGCGCGCTACGACGGCTCGCCCGCGAGGTCCACCCCGACCGCTTCTCCGAAGCGGACGACGCGATCGTGCGCCGCGTCTCGGGGGAGGTCATGGCCGCGCTCGTCTCGGCCGAGGCGAGGCTCCGCACGGGTTGATTGAGGCTGGGCTTGCGACGGCTCACTCCGCGGGGAGCCACCACGGGTTCTCGGGCTCCTCCGGAGGCGGCGTCGGCTCGGTCGGATGCTCCGGGGGATGCTCTGCGGGGGGATGCTCCGTCGGCGGCTGTCCGGTCGGCGGCTGCCCGGTCGGCGGCTGCCCGGTCGGCGGATGCTCCGCGGGCGGATGCCCCGCCGGCGGCTGTCCGGTCGGCGGCTGTCCCGTCGGCGGCTGTCCGGTCGGCGGCTGTCCGGTCGGCGGCTGTCCGGTCGGCGGCTGTCCCGTCGGTGGATGATTCGCGACCACGGGCGGCTCGGGCATCGTCGGCTCCTCGGCGGGGCGGCGGACCCACCACGGCGGCCCATCGGTCGCAGCGCGCATCGGCGCCGGCACCTCGGTCCGGGCGCGGAAGCGCACCCACCAGGGTTGATCGGAGTCGTCCAGCGGCGCGTTCGACGCTTGCTGCTCGTCGCTGTTCCCGCGAACCGAGATCGTGAACGTCGCGCGCTGTCGCCGCTGCCGGAACTTCGGGAACTCGATCGACGCGACCTTCGGCGTGATGCACGAGACGAACTCGGGGTTGTTCGGCGCGAACGTGAAGTTCTGTGCGTTTCCCTCGGCGTCGAGGATGAACACGAACCGCACCTGCGCGAGGCGCGGGTTGCGCCCGATCTCGGCGACGATGCACTCGCGCAGGTCGTCGGCGTGCTCGGCGAAGGTCTGATTGATCGCTTCCTGGCTCAATCGGAGCGGCCGCGCTGCGACCTCCTCGCGAGCTGCTTCGGCCGCAGCGGCCGCAGCGGCCTCGGCCTCCGCGCGCGCAGCACGCTCCGCGCCGCGCTGCTCCGCTTCGAAGAGCCCGCGCACGTTCGCGGCCAGCGGCTCGAGCGTGCGTCCCTCCGCCGCGAGCGACGTCAAGAGCTCGCGTCCCTCCGGCCCGCCGCGCTCGAACACGCCGCGCGCGGCGGCGTAGAGCGCCTCGGGGTGCTCCGCGAACGTGCTGTCGGCGTGGTAGAGGCGCAGAAACTCGCGCAACGGCGGAACGGTCGATTCGTCGCCGAGCGCGACGACGGCCTCGACCACGATCGGCAAGACCTCGGGAGGCGTCTCGTGATCCATCATCTGCTGGATCAGCCCGGGCACCGCTTGCGAGGCTCCCATCTGCCGCAGCGACGGGACGATCAACGCGAGCGGCGGCGCCTTGGTGTCGTTGATGTAGTCGTAGTGTTGGTCGAGCGCCTGGATCAGGAATTCGCTGCCGGCGCTGCGATGCTCGAGCGACTCTCCGATCGCCGTTCGAAGCGCTCCGGGCATCGAGCGCTGGGCGTAGAGGTCGAGGAGGTCACGCGTGATCTCCGGCTCCTCCATCCGCGAGAGCATGTCGATCGCGTACGCGCGCGCAGGGACGAGCCGGTTGTCGGGGTCGAGCGCGACCTCGTTGAGGCTCGTGCGAAGGTCGCGCACTTCGCCTGGCTCTCCGCCAGCGCCGCCGTCGAACCCCGGCGCGATCAGGCTCACCGAAGCGATCTCCGCTTCGATGCCGCCGCTGTACAGGTCGTTGCCGGTCTCGCGCGCGAGCAGGTGCACGCCGCCCTGCTCGCCGATCGTGAGCAGCCCGCGCGGTGTCACCTGCGCGTCGGCGACGGTCTGGTCGAGGATGCGCACCCAGCGCAGGTGCTCGTCGGTGTCGTACCCGAAGATGTACCGGTAGTACGCGAAGTAGATCGTCTCGCCGACGAGCGGGATCTCGCCCTCCGTGCTCGTCGCGTCCGGCTCGGCGTAGATGCGGATGCGCCCGCGCGCCGAGCGCGTGCCGGGCTTCGGCATGAACCCGTCCTCGTGGACGAGCGGCTCGCGCGGCGCCTCCGGGAGGAACGGCGCGTGGTACGTCGCCCCGGCCTTGGTGCCGAGGTACGACTGCGGCGTGAGGCGATAGATGCCGCGCTGGCCGTAGAAGACGCCAGCGGGCGTCGCGTCGACCCACCAGATCACGTCGTCGGTCGATCGCAGACGCGCCTGCTCGACGCCGTTCGATAGGCCGAGGATGGCGATGTTCTGACGCTCCCACGGCACGAACGCCATGCCGCCCGTCACGGCCGGAGCACCGAGGACTCCCTCGAGATCGTGTGACCAGGCCTCCGAGCCCGACCGCGCGTCGACTCCGGCGATGGTCGACTTGCGCGTCGCGCCGCCCGCGGCGCCGACGCTCACGACGTAGACGAGCATCGAGCCCTCGCGATCGGCGCCGACGAACGCCTGACCGTGTGTCGAGCGATGCCAGAGCGGCGTGCCGTTCCGCAGATCGAGAGCGACGATCTGCTCCGGGTCGTCCTCCGCGCGTGCGCTGAACACGACCACGTCGCCATGCACCTCTGGGCGCGTGAGCGGCTCGGCAGGCGTCGACCAGAGTTGCTCGCCCGACGAGAGGTCGTAGCAGGCTACCGCGCGCGACCCGGGTGTGCCGTCCGTGCTGAGCACCGCGATCGGATGCCCGAGCGGGCTCTCCTCGCTCGAAGGCGGCGCAGGAGCCGGAATGCGCGCGACGACCGCCGCGGTCGGCTCGGAGAGGTTGTCGGCGAAGCGGTAGTTGAACGCGTCCTGGTTCATCCCCGCGCCACACCCGCCGAGCGCGAGCGCGATCGAACCGCACGCGGCGACGATGCGCGGGCTCATTGCGCACCTCCCTCGGCGGGCGCGGCGCCGGAGGCAGCCGGTAGGCGCGAGCCCGTCCCGGGCCCGTCGGGGATGCGGCGCGCGGTCTCCTCGACCGCACGGCGGAGCGCGCTGTGGTCACGCTCGGCGAACGTGGCCAGGTAGTCCTGAAGGAACCGCTTCACCATCGGCCCGGCCACCTCGCCGAGCTTCGCGACGATGTCGGTCTTGGCTTCGACCGGGATGTCGCTTCGCCGGAGGAACTCGTTGTACCCGCTCAGCATGATCGAGAGCGGGCGCTGTCCGAGGTACTCGTCGAACCGCGTGATGGACTGGCGGTTTCCGAGCTTGCCGATCGCGATTGCTGCCTCGACGACGCCGCGCTCGAACGCGCGGAAGAGGATGTCGAGCGAGCCGCGTGCGCCGATGTCCCCGAGCGACAGCGCTGCGGTCGCGCGCACGTTGCGGTCGCTGTCCGCGAGACCGCGCTCGAGCAGCTCGGCGACGCGTCGGTCTTGGATGGAAGCGAGCGACTGGTACGCGCGACGCCGGGCGCCCGGCCGCCGGTGATGCGTGAACGCCGCGAGCACGTCGATCGCGCTCGGGTGTGAGAGCACACCGAGCGCCTCGAGCGCGCGATCCGTGATCGCGTCCGGTTGCCCGGAGCGCAAGAGGTGCTCGAGCGGCGGGATCACCTCGGGTCGGTCGATCACGGCCAACAGATCGATCGCCTCGCGCACCTCGTCCGCGTTCGCGCTCTCGAGCTTCGGGACGATCGTGTCGAGGTCGGCGAGCGTCGGAGCGTCGGCGGTCGCGCCCTCGTCGGCGGCAGCCTGGCGGTGTCGGCGCTGCGCGTCGGCAGCGTGCGGAAAGAGAACCAGACACAGTGCCGCCACACTGAAGAGCAGCGGGAGGCGGGAGACCGGATGCATGCGCGACCTCGACGGATGAGAACGAGAAAGGTTGCGCGCGGGTGGCCGAAAGCGCGGCCGCTCGTCCCCCGCGCGGCGCGTGGGCGAGGGAAATACCGGCTTTTCCGGGGAGGGGCAAGGCGACCGGCGTCGCGCTCGGCGCCCCGAGAGCGCGTCGGGCGGAGCCAAAACCCTGCTACGAAGGGGCCGGCGTGGTACCTCCTCCTCGGCGGTCACCCTCGTGAAAGACGCGCTCGAAACGCCCCCCGTCCCCTCGGCGCCCGCGCTTCGGGCCGTCGCCGAGCGCTTCGTCCGGCGCCGCCGCGCGCTCCTGACCGCCCTCGCCATCGCGTTCCCGCTTCTCGCCGTCTCCCGGGCCCGCGACGGTGCCGACGCCGGAACGCTCGAGGCCTCGCTCGCGGTCGTGCTCGCGCGGTCCGGTCTCGAGGTCGACCGGGCGTCGGTCGTGTTCATGGCCGAGGGAGGCGGTGTGCTCGACCCTCTCCCAGCGTTCTTTCGCGCGCGGACGGAAACGGAGCCGTACGACGTCTACTACGCCGAGGTCCGGCCGAGCGACGGCGCGGCCCTCGACGTCTCGTGGGTCACGAACGTGACGCGGACATCGAGCGCCGATGAAGCCGAGCTCGAGCGGCTCGGCCCGTTCGTCGCGTACGCGTCGCGCGTCGGCGACGCCTACGACGCGATTGGTGTTCTCGACGCGAGGGGCGAGCCGGACGAGGTCACGAGCGATTGGCCGCTCCGCGCGCGCGTGGAGAACGCGATCACGAACCTGCAGGAGACCGGCAGGAGCGACGGCCTCGGTCGTCGGCGCTACCGGCTGCTCGAGCCCGCGCACGATCTCTCGCTTCGCGTCCGCGACGGCGAGCTCCTCGCCCTCGCGGACGGGCACCGTATCGCCATCGATCCGATGCGCGACCGCGTGACCGAGGGCGGTGATCGCATCGAGCCGAGCGCGCAGGTAAAGGGAATGCCTGGAACGATCACGTGGGTGGTCGACACGGTGCGCAACGTTCCGTGGATTCGGGCCCGAGCCGATCGAGTGGCTCGAGCATCGCGTGTTCGGGGTGAAGGACGCGCTCGAGCGCGCTTGGTACGCGATCTTCGACGCGGACACCGAAGGCGAGGTGGCCGATGATCTCGGCGTGACCGATGCCGAGCGCAGGCGACGCCTGGAGCTGTCCGTCACCGACCCGGAGCTCGGCTGGCCGCCGCCGCGGCTCGAGCCCGTGCTGGGGCAGGGCGTCGAAGGGGAAGGCGAGTGGATCGCGGTCGTCGACGATCCGTTCGCCACGAGCTACCCGGGCGCGCCGCCCGCGTTCTTCCAGACGTTCGTGCGAGCGGATCCCGACCGCGCCTACACGCGGGTCTACGTGACCATCTGGGACCCTCGACAGGTCCAGCTCCACATCGTGTCCGGGACGCGTGAGCCCGAGAGCGCGACCGGCGAGACGGGGACGGGGATGGCGCCGCGCGAGGCGCAGGTCCTCACGCGCCTCGTCGCGGGCTTCAACGGCGGCTTCCAGGCGCTCCACGGCGAGTTCGGGATGATGGCGGACGGTCGCGTCTATCTTCCGCCCAAGCCGTGGGCCGCGTCGGTCGCGGTCTTCTCCGACGGTCGGGTCGGCGTCGGCTCCTGGCCGGCGCCGCCGCCCGGCGTGCATCGCTACGAAGAGGGATGGGCCGTCTCGCAGATCCCCGAGGACATGGTCGAGATGCGCCAGAACCTCACGAGCGTCGTCGAGGACGGCCGCTACAACCCGTGGGAGCGGTGGTGGTGGGGCGCGGCGCCCACCAACGCGGACGAGCAGACGTTCATCGATCGCTCGGGCCTCTGCCTCACCGAGGAGGGGTTCTTGGCGTACTTCTGGGGCGAATCGATGGGCGCGGAGGCGCTCGGCCGAGCGATGATCGCGACCCGCTGCGCGCGCGGCATGCACCTCGACATGAACAGCCGGCACACCGGCTTCGAATTCTATCGCATCGTGCCCCGTGCGGAAGGGTTTCCGCCGCTCGGGCGATCGCTCGATTCCGACTCCGAGTTCCAGGGGCCCGTCCCGCTGGCCGACGGATTCGTGATGCGCGCTCGAAAGATGGTGCGGCGCATGTCGACGATGAACTTCCCCCGCTATGCGGGGCGCGATCCACGCGACTTCTTCTACCTGACGTTGCGACCGACGCTTCCGGGCCCTCCCATCGAGACGGAAGGCGGCGACGACGAGGCGGGTGTGTTCGCGTCGGCGGGGCTTCCGCACGGCGGCTGGCCGTACGCGTTCGCCCGCGCGTACCTCGGTGGCGGTGCGGGCTCGCGCACGTGGCTCGTGCGCGTCGATCCGACGCGCGCGCTACCCACCTCGCTCGCATCGCGTCCGGGTGCCGTCCTCGCGTACCTGTCGAACGCGCGGGTGCTCGCGCGCGATGACGCGCCGTTCGGTCTCTACACGGTGCGCGAGACCGTCGGCCGGCGCTGGGGTGTCGGCGTGCCGCCCAGTGGCGCGGAGATCGTGCTCGCCGGCGCGCCGCTCGCAGAAGCGCCGGACGCAGGCGCCGCGATTGCCGTCGACGCCGATGGCTTCCTCGTCTACGCGGAGCGACAGCCGAGCGATCCGCAGTCGCTCGTCGCGCGTCTTCGCGCGGCGGGCGCATCGAGCGCGGTCGCGTTGCCCGACGACGTCCGTCTCGCGTTCGCGGTCGACGGCACGACGGTCGCTCCGGACGCGTACGAGCGTCCGCTCGACCCGGAGCTCGCGCTCGCTCTCGTCGCCGAGGATCGGCCGTACGCCGAGGTGATGTTTCCCGACACCGAGCCCTTGCCGTATGCGCGCTGGTGGCGCTTGCAGGATGCGCGCGTCCGGTACTTTCGCGAGGGCGCTCCGACGTTCCTCCGCGAGGGCAACGGGCTGCGCACCGTCGACGCCGGCGTGCCTCCGTGATCGCCGTCGCGCGCCGCTGCGCTCGCGCGGGACGCGGTCCCGTGAGCCTACTCACCGGGAGGTGGGCGGACGTGCGCTCGTCCCCCCTCGAACTGCCCCACACGATGCGGCATCATGGGAAAAACGGGCCTTCGCGCGCCATCGGCCGTCGGTCTACCCCAAGCAACCCACGTTCACCGGAGTCGGAACCGTTGCATCTCGGTGAAAGATCCGTGATGACGGCACGTTCAGCCGCCTTGACCCTCGCTGTGCAGCACCGGTACATTCCCCGCACTTTCGCGCCGGGGGGGTATGCCGACGCGCCTCCTCACGGTCCGGGGACCGAGCCGCCCGGCGCGATCCGAGGCACGCGTTGAAGAAGCCCATCCCGTTCGGCAAGTACCTCCTGCTCGAGCGGATCAACGTCGGCGGCATGGCCGAGGTCTTCAGGGCGAAGGCCTTCGGCGTCGAGGGCTTCGAGCGGCTCGTCGCGGTCAAGCGGATCCTCCCGAACATCGCGGAGGACAAGGAGTTCATCACGCATGTTCATCGACGAGGCGAAGATCGCGGTCCAGCTCAACGCACGCGAACATCGCGCAGATCTTCGACCTCGGCAAGGTCGGCGACTCGCTACTTCATCGCGATGGAGTACGTCCACGGCCAGGACCTGCGCGCGATCTTCGACCGCTGCGCGCAAGCGCGGCGAGCCGCTGCCCGTCGCCGCATGGCCTGCTACGTCATCATGAAGGTCTGCGAGGGCCTCGACTACGCGCACAACAAGCGCGACCCGGCCGGCCGCGAGCTGCAACCTCGTCCACCGCGACGTCAGCCCGCAGAACATCCTCATCTCCTTCGAGGGCGAGGTGAAGATCATCGACTTCGGCATCGCCAAGGCGGCCGGCAAGGCGCGGCAAGACCCAGGCCGGCATCCTCAAGGGCAAGTTCGGCTACATGTCGCCGGAGCAGGTGCGCGGCCTGCCGCTCGACCGCCGCAGCGACATCTTCGCGGTCGGCATCTGCCTCTACGAGCTGCTCACCGGCGAGCGCCTGTTCGTCGGCGAGAGCGACTTCTCGACGCTCGAGAAGGTGCGCAACGTCGAGATCCTGCCGCCGAGCACGTACAACCGGCGCATCCCCGAAGAGCTCGAGCGCATCGTCCTCAAGGCGCTCGCGCAAGGACGTCGACGATCGCTACCAGAACGCGATCGACCTGCACGACGAGCTGCAGTCGTTCATCTACACGAGCGGCAACTTCTTCTCGCGCAAGGACCTGAGCGGCTTCATGCGGAAGTCGTTCTCGGACGAGATCGCGAAGGAGACCGCGCGAGACGAGGAGTACCGCCGTATGGAGATGCCGATGCAGTCCGGGTCGGGACTCGATGCCTTCGACGATCTCGCGCCGCCGGCCGCAGGCCGCGCCGCTGCGAACGTGTCCGACGCCGCGCGCCGGCCTCCACCGAAACGAACGATGATGGGCATGGGGGCGGTGCCTCCGCCGCCACCCCGGACGAGCGGCGCGCCGCCGCCGCCGCCGCCGCCGCGCGCTTCGCGACCATCGATGCCCGGGGTGCGAGCGCCGACACCCGAGCCTCCGCCGCCCGCGCAAGCGGGACCGGGCGCGACGCTCGACATGGACTGGGACGACGAGGAGCTGTCGACGCAGATCTACGACAAGCCCGAGTCGGGCCAGGCGATGCTCGGCGGGCCCACGATGCCCGATCCGATGTCGGCGCCGACCCCCGGCCCCACGCCGGGCCCCACGCCGCGTCCTCGCACGTCGACGCCGCCGCCCATCGCGGGCCCCCCCGCGCCGGCGCCGCGACCGCAATTCCCGCCGCCGAGCGGGCGCCCGCCGTCCGGTCGAACCGGTGCGCCGTCTCCGTTCATCGAGGTCGAGCCGCGCAGCAAGGAGCCGACGATTGTCGCGCGCGATTGCAAACAGAAGGGGATGGGTGGTGTCATCCTCGCGGCGGTCGCCGGGCTCGTCGTGCTCGCGGTGGTCGGCATCGCGGCATGGGTCGTCTTCTTCCCCAAGGACCCCGGGACGATCCATCTCACCACCTCGCCCGGCGATCCGGTGGTGCTCTTCGACGAGGTTCGCGTTCCCGCGACCGCGAGCCCGTTCGTGATCGCGAACGTCGAGCCCGACGTGATGCATCTGCTCGAGGTATCGAAGCCGGGCTTCCGCACGTGGTCGATGCAGGTCGAAGTGCAGCCGGGGCAGACCCTCGCGCTTCCGCCCGTCGAGCTCGAGCCTACCGAGGGCGGGAGCGCCGTTGCAGGAGAGGCGGCGGAGGGCGGCACGGGCTTCGCGCTCGAGACCGATCCCCGCCGGGGCGCGCGTGATGGTCGACGGCGAAGAGATTGAGGAGCGCACCCCGGTGCGCCTCACGGCGCTCGCGCCGGGCTCGCACACGCTCCAGGTCGAGAACGGCGCGCGCTATCGCCAGTACCAGACGCAGGTCGAGGTCCAGCGTGGGCAAGTCCTCGAGCTGCCGCGCGTGCGGCTCGAGCTCGTGCGCGTCACGGTGAGCTTCACGTCCGAGCCTGCGGGCGCGGCTGTGACGCTCGTGCACGGTCGCGCGCGGCGGAGCGTAGGGACGACGCCGACGAGCGCGGATCTCGATCTCGACGAGACGGCGTGGAGCGCCGAGATGGCGCTCGCTGGGTACGAGCCGTGGTCGCGCGCGGTCGAACCGCTGCCGGGTCAGGAAGAGCTGGAGGTGCGGGCCGAGCTCGCGCGCCGCGCGATTGCGACCGGACCGCGGCCTCACCCCGTCGGGCCGCGCCGAAACCCGCCCGACACCGGCAACAATCCGCCGCCGAGCGGCGGTGGCCCGGGCACGCTGCGCGTCCAGACCGTCCCGTGGTCGCAGGTCTTCGTCGACGGCCAGCTCATCGGCAACACACCCCAGACGAACATCTCGCTCCCGGCCGGCTCCCACCGGGTCACGCTCGTGAACCCGGACTTCAACATCCGAGAGAACGTGAACGTCACGATCGAAGCTGGCGGCGTCGAGACGCTCCGCCGCACGTTGAGCCCGGGAAACTGAGCTCGCCACGCGGTCGTGGCACGTGCTCGACGTTGCGACCTCGGCGAGCACGGCCGGGCGATTCTGAGCTAGCTTCGCGGCGTGCGCTCACTGCGGCGATCGGCACTGACGTTGCTCGAGACCGCGCTGATCGTGTGTCTCGGGCGTCGTGCTCGCGGTGTTCGTGCCGGCGTTCGTTCGCGCGATGCGGACGAGCAAGGTGGCGGAGGCGAGCACGGAGCTCGCGCGGTTGCACCGCGCGACCGCGGCGTACTACGCCGTCCGACGCGGCAGCGGGCGCACGAGGACGACCCATTGCCTTCCGGCCGCGGCGGGTCCTGCGCCCGCGATGCCATCGGTCGACGCCACCGCGGTCGACTTCGCGGCCGAGACGACGCCGGGCGCCGAGACCTGGGCGGCGCTCGGGTTCCAGCCCGAGGGCGCGGTCCGCTACCGCTACTCGTTCGAGCCGGTCAAAGACGGCTGCGAGCTCGGCCCGACGCCGGGTCGCCCGCTCGTCACGCTGCGCGCCGAGGGCGATCTCGACGGCGACGGCAAGCTCTCACTCTTCGAGCGTGACGCGAGCGTGAACGCCGACGGTGCGCTCGTCGCGCGCGGCGTCCTGCGGATCGACATCGCGTGGAGTGACGTGCTAGCGCGCGCCGACGAGTGGCGCGAGGCGCGGGCGGAGCGGGGCGTACCCGTCGGAGTCGAGGAGCGCGCCCAGCGCCGAGCGGTAGGTCGGCGCGCAGCGGGCCGCTCGTCGTGAGCCGTGACAGCGCGGCCGGGCAGTCGGGCCGGCTCGGCTCGTCGGCGATGCAGCTCGCGAGGTGGCGCGTCGTCGTCTCCGGGTCGCTCGCGGCGAGGCAGTTCACGGCGAACATGTGGAACGCCCCCGCCTCGGGGCGAAAGCGCGCGATGCCGGCGTCGGCGACCTCGATTCGTGTGCGCGCAGTCGCCGACATTCTCGTACGCCCACGCGAGCGCCTCGAGGTACCGGACCTCGTCCGGCGCGAGCTCGGAGGCACGCCGGAGCTCGGGGATCGCCTCTCGGTAGCGGTGGAGCTCGCTCCGACGGATGCCGAGATAGCCGTGCGCATGCGGCGCGTCGGGGTCCTGTCGGATCACCGCGCCCCAGAGCGTCTCGTCGCTCTCGAAGTCGAGTGTGAACGCGAAGAGGCGGGCGCCGAGCGCGAGCAGGTACGCGAGCGCGGCCACGCGGAAGAGCCTCGCGGACCGGGGTCGCAGCTCGATCGCGCGCGCCAGGAGGTCGGTCCCGCCGATCACGAGCCCGGCCATCGGCACGTAGAGGTAGCGCCCGAAGCCCGGCCACTGCATCGTCGCGATCACCGCGGCAGGCGCGAGTGTGAGCGCGAACCAAGAGAGCGACCACGCGAGGAGCGGCACACGCCTCCGCGCGCGCGCGAGCCACGCGACGAGCACCACGAGCGCGATCGCGAAGCCGGCGAGCGCGAGCGGGCCGAGCCCCGCGTAGTCGTCGACGAGCGAGCGCAGATAGACGCGCGTCGGCACGACGGACTCGAAGAGACCGTCGAACAAGAGGACGGGCAGCCGCGCGACGGCCGCGCCGAGCTGGCTCGCGTCTCCGACGGCGCGCACGCCCCCGATCGCGGCGACGCGCATCACCACGTACGCGGCCGTCGCAACCGCGAACGGGACGAGGCTCGAGAGGTGCGCTCGCCAACCGCCGCGCGGCGGGCCGAGCCCGGCGACGTCGGCGGCTCCGTCGTGGCGCGGAAAAAAGAGGATCGCGGGCCACGCGAGCAGGATCACCTCCTTGCTCAGCGCGGCGAGGAGGAACGAGACCCCGGCGGCGCCGATCAGAGCGAACCGGGAAGCGCGCGCGCGGCCTCGCGCGACGCCCGCGCGCCACGCGAGCACGGCCGCTAGCCCGAAGAGCGCACAGAACACGTCAGAGCGTCCGTTGATCCAGACGTGCGCCTCCGCGAGGAGCGGCGAGAGCCCGAACCACGCCGCCGCGAACGGCGCGTACTTCGCCCGCGCGGGCGGCAAGACGCGCCGCGCGAGGGAGAAGACGAGCAGAACGCACGCGAGGTGCGCGAGGAGGTTCGTCGCGTGGTACGCGACCGGATCGCGCCCCGAGATCGCCGCGTCGATCATGAACGTGACGAGCGTGACCGGCCGGTACGTGTCGACCGGCCGATTGGCGTGCTCGACATACGCGGTGCTCACGTAGAGCGTCGGGTGGCTGAAGAGCGCCCCGAGCTGGGACGGATCGTCGAGCACCGTGCCGTGGCCGATCGAGTAGAAGTCGTCCCAGACGAGCCCGTTTCGAAGCTCGCTCGCGGTCGCGGCGGCGACGGCGGCGAGCACCACGAGCATCGCGACGGTCTGTGCTCTTCGAGCCGCGCGGTCCTTCTCGGGGACGGGAGTCACGGCTCTTCGAGCAGCTCTTCGACGGGCCCGCCCGCGAGCGAAGAGAACTCGTCCGTCTGGAGCAGCGCGCGGAGGATACGCCGGTACTCGGGGGCCCGGGGATGGTACTTCGTGGTGTGCACGAGCGCCGTCGCACAGTCGGTCCGCGCGGGCTCGTCGACGAGGCACGACAGCAGGTGCCGCAACGTGCGCTCGGGATCGGACGCGTTGAGGCAGTTGACGGCGTACATGTGGTACTGGCCGGCGTGCGGGCTGAAGCGCTGGATGGCGAGCTCGGAGACCTCGATCGTGTGCGGGCAGTCGTGGAGCTCGACGTACGCCGACGAGAGCACCTCCGTGTAGCGAGTCTCGTGTGGCGCGAGCTCCATCGCGCGACGCAGCTCCGGGATCGCTCTGGCGAAGTTGCCGCGGTCATTGCGCATCAGCCCGAGCCATCCGTGACCGTGCGCCGCGTCGGGCTCCTGCCGGATCACCGCGCCCCAGAGCGTGTCGTCGTTCTGGAAGTCGAGCGTGAACGCGAAGAGGCGCGCGCCGAGCACGAGGAGATACACGAACGCTCCGGCTCGCATCACGCGGGCGGACTCGGGCCTTCGCTCGAGGCCGCGCGCCAAGCATATCCGTGAGCCCGATGACGAGGCCGGCCATCGGCACGTACAGGTACCGCCCGAAGCCCGGCCAGAGTAGGGTGGAGATGACTGCAGCCGGCGCGAGCGTCGACGCGAACCAGAGCAGCGACCAGACGAGCAGTGGGACGCGGCGCCGGATTCGCACGAGCATCCCCACGAAGACGACGAGCAGCACGCCGAACGCGCCGAGCGCGGGCGCGCCGAAGACCGCGTAGTCATCGACCATCGACCGGATGTACACGCGGGTCGGCACGATCGATTGGAAGAGCCCGTCTGCGAGCAGCACCGGGAGGTGGCCGAGCGCGACGAGGAGCTGGTGCAGGTCGCCAGCCGCGCGCACGCCCTCGATCGCTTCGACGCGCATGATAGTGTACGCGACCGACGCGAGCGCGAACGGGACCAGGCCGACGAGGTGGCGGCGCCAGAGGCCGCGCTCGGGGCCGAGCCCGACGACGTTCCCCTCGTCGTCGCGGCGTGGCCAGAGCACGAACGCCGGCCAGCCGAGGAGGATCACCTCTTTGCTCAGCGACGCGAGCAGAAAGAGCGCGCACGCGAGCGCGAGCATGGCGAGCTGCGAGCGCCGGGCACGGCCCGTACGGACGCCCGCACGCCACGCGAGCAACGCGCCGAGCCCGAAGAGCGCGCAGAAGACGTCCGACCGGCCGTTGATCCAGACCTCCGCCTCGGCGAGGAGCGGCGAGAGCCCGAACCACGCGGCGGCGAAGGGCGCATACTTGGCCCGCCGTGTCGGCAGGAGGCTCCGCGCGAGGAAGAACACGAGCAGCACACACGCGAGGTGACCGAGCAGGTTCGTCGCGTGGTACGCGACCGGGTCGCGACCCGAGATCGCGGAGTCGATCATGAACGTCAGGAGGGTGATCGGACGGTACGTGTCGACCGGTCGCCGGTCGCTCTCGCGGTACACCGTCGTGACGTACAGCGTCGGGTGCCGGAAGATCGCGCCCGCTTCCGAGAAGTCGTGGATCACGCTCCCGCTGCCGATCGAGTACCAGTCGTCCCAGACGAGACCGTTTCGGAAGCGAGCGCCCGTCGCGGCGGTGACGGCAGCGAGCACGACGAGCATCCCGACGAGCTGCTTCCTCCGCGGTGACATGGTGGCGCATCACGAGCCCCCCAAGTCGGCTCGGGCGCGCAGGCACTCTGGGTTGTTCGGCTCGACCGTCAAGCACGTCTCGAGGTGCCGGCGTGCGAGGTCGGGGCGCATCGTGGCGAGGTTTCGGGCGGCGAGCGCGTGGAAGTCGCCGCCCGGCGGAAAGCGGTGCAGTCCGGTCGCACAGGCGTCGAGCGAGCCTTGCGTCCGGCCGGTCAGATAGCGCGCCCACCCGAGCTGCAACAGGTAACGCGGCTCTCCAGGATCGATCTCTTCCGCGCGCTCGAGGAGCGGGAGCGCGCCTTCGGGCTCCCCCTTCTCCAGCATCGTGATCCCGAGGTAACCCCACCCGTGGGCGTGGTCGGGCGCGGCGTCGATGACCGAGCGCCACAGCGACTCCTCGTCGTGGAACGCCGGCACGTAGAGCGCGAGCGCGAGCCCGAGCGCTCCCACCCACGTGCCGAGCGCGACCACGAGGAGACGTGGCGCGCGCGGGTGGGAGGCGATCCGCGGATGTGCGAGCGCGCGCGCGACCGCGTCGGCGATCCCGAGCGCGAGCAACGCGGACGGGAGATAGAGGTACCGCCCGAAGCCCGGCCACATGACGGTCGAGATGAGCGCCGCCGGCGCGAGCGTGCACGCGAACGCGAACCACGCCCACGCGAGGAGCGGGGCGCGCCGCCGGGCACGGATTGCCGCGACGGCGAGCAAGACGAAGCCGAGCGCACACGCACCGAGCCCGAGCTTGCCGAGCGAGTCGTAGTCGTCGACGAGCGACCGCACGTAGACCCGCGTGGGGATCAACACCTCGGAGGTCGCGTCGAGCACGACCGCGGGGTATCGGATCGCCGCGGTCGCCGCCTGGAGCACGCCGTTTCCCGCTTTCATCCCGCCGAGGACGCTCGCGCGGAACGCGAGGTACGCGGCCGTGGCGCAGAGGAGCCCCCACGACGCACCGACGCGCCGGCGCCAGGGGATGGTCGGCTCTTCGGCCGGCAGCGGTACGAGCACGAACGCGGGGAGGGCGAAGACGAGCGTCTCCTTGGACCCGAGCCCGAGGAGGAAGAGCCCGCCCGCCAGCCCCTGCCGGAAGAGGGCGCCGCGGCCGGATCGTGGGAGCGCGTCGATCCACACGGCGAGCGCCGCGAGCCCGAAGAGCGCGCAGAAGACGTCGGAGCGGCCGTCGATCCACACGTGCGCCTCGGCGAGCTCTGGCGTGAGGCCGAACCACGCGGCCGCGAGCGCGGGCACGACGCTGCCGGCGTTCGGGACGAGCTTGCGCGCGAGGAGGAGAACCAGCGCGACGCACGCGAGGTGCCCGAGCAGGTTCGTCAGGTGGTACGCCCACGGTTCGCGCCCCGACAGGGCCGAGTCGAGAAAGAACGTCGCCACGGTGATCGGCCGGTACGAGTCGAGCGCGACGCGATCATCCGTCGCGGGAGCGCCCGCCGAGAGGAGCATCGTGCGGCTCGCGAGCGCGCGCCCGAGCTCCGTCGGATCGTGGATGACGGTTCCGTCGACGATGACCTGCTGGTCGTCCCAGACGAACCCGTTCGCGAACGCCTCGGAGCCGACGAGCGCGGTCGCCGCGAGAGCGACGGCGAGCGCGATCTTGTCGCGCTTCGCCATCTAGGGCTCGTCGGCGGCGCTCAACTCCACCTCGTCCGGAAAGTAGGTGTCGAGGTCGACCGGTGGCCGCGGGCCGACCAGGATGTAGAGCTCCGGCGGCACGTACGGGAGCTCGTCCAGTCTGTGCTCCTCGAGGCGCTCGGCCATCGCGCGAAACGCCTCTGCGTACGACTGGCCGCGCAGCCCGGCGAGCTCGCGCTCGATCTCCTCGCGCGTCTCCTCGTCTCGCACGCTGGCATACATCTCCTCGAGGTGCTGGATAGCTTGGTCCGTCTCCCCGAGGTGGCGCAGCTCCGTCGCTGTCGTGAACACGAGCCAATCCGGGCCTTCTCCGAGCCGTGCGGCGGTCTCGAGGTACGCGAGGCCGCGCAGCATGACCGTCCGCTTCTCCGCCTCGTCGTGGATCCACGGAACGAGCTCGAAGCAGAGAGAGGCACCCGCGTCCCACGCCATCTTGCCGTCGTCCGGAAAGCGTCTGGCTCCGCGTTCGAGGATCGCCACCGACCGCCGGATGTCGGCCACCGAGACCTCGACTGGCCGGTACATCCCTGCCGTGCCGGCCCAGTGGTAGACCGCCTTGAAGTCCGGATCGAGCGCGAGCATCGCGTCGGTGTACTCGAACACGTGGCGCACCTCGCCGTGGTGAACGATCTCGTCTCCGAAGTAGACCAGGGCGCGCAGCCACAGCAGGTCCGCCAGCGCTTCGTCGTAGCCGAGCGAGAACACCTTCAGCCAGTGGGGCGGGGGCGCGTAGTACACGTCCTCGTACCTCTGCGTCGCCAGGTAGTCGTCCATCGCGGCGACGCGCAACGTCCGCGTGGACGCGAGCAGCCCGATCGTGAGAGCTGCCAAAGCGACGCGATGCTGGAGGCTCATGGCGCGACGACTCGTCTACTTCGCCCCATAACACGAAAGCTCCCCGCTCGGTCGAGCGAGGAGCTTTCGCAGCCGAGCAGGAAGCTGTGTTACTCGAGCTCCCTCGTCACGTAGAAGCCGCGCGCTCGGAACATCTCGTTCGCCGCGTTCAAGCCGACGGCGAGCTCGAACTGGCTGGTGTTCGCGCCGACCGTGCCGGCGGCGTCACCGTCGAGGTCACCGTAGGCCTCGAACGAGTAGATGCCGCTGACCGCGCCGGGAGAGGTGACTCCGCATGCGCCAGGCGCGACCGAGATCTCGTACGCGAACGCGTGGTAGTCGGAGATGCTGAACCCGAGGTCCTGGAAGGGCGAGCTTGCTCCGAACGCCGTCGTCACCTTGATGCCTGCTGGGACGGCCGCCGGGATCACACCAGAGGCCGAGACCGTACACCGGCCTCCGGCGGCGGCGGCGATGCCCTGTCCCGTGCGCTCCTGGCTGTAATACGACGTGGCACCGGTGAAGAGGTCCTTCAGGTTGCTCGTCGCCTCCGACGTCTTCGAGCGTCGGATGTACGCCGACGAACGCGGGCAGCGCGATGGCCGCGAGGATGCCGATGATGGCGACGACGATCATCAGCTCGATGAGCGTGAAGCCTTCTCTCTTGCGTAGCAGTTTTCGCATGTCGGCGATTCTCCTTGTTGCGGGTCCTCGGGTGCTGGCCCCCTGGCGCGCTACCTCTGCCGCGAGCGAGTCAGGAGCAACGCGCGTGCCGGCGGCTTTCCGCGGGATTCCTGCGCGATATCGGTCGCGGGCCGGATCGAGGCGACGAGGAGCGTCACCCCCTCGAGGGAAGGGTGACGAAGAACGTCACTCCCAGCCGCCGGGCGCGTCGACGTAGATCGCGCTCGACTCGGAGTAGCTCTCCATGATCAACGGCGTGCCGTCGCCGTCGAGGTCGGCGCGCGCCTGCGACACGAACCAGAAATCGGCGACCGCTCCGTACCCGAGGCCGCCGCCCCAGGCCGGCACCTCGCCGGGGTTGCCCGCGACCGTCGCATACTGGAAGCGCACGTACCCGTCGGGGTGCGCGCCGAGCTGCTTCCACGCGGCCACGATCGGCCACGCGACCGGGTTTCCGGCGGCCGGAGGCGAGCCGGCCGGGTTGTACGCCTCGATCCCGAGCGAGCTCGGGTTGCTGACCGCGGCGTACTGACCGAACTCCGCGCGGTACGACTCCTGCCGCTGCTGGATCTCCGCGAGGAAGCCGGGGGCCTCGGCGGCCTTCGCGCGCATCAGGTAGCTCTGGAACGAGGGGATCGCGACGGCCGCGAGGATGCCGATGATCGCGACGACGATCATCAGCTCGATGAGCGTGAAGCCCGAGGATCGCGATCTACTTCGGGGCATGGAGGGACGGCATGCAGAAGACGGGCCGACCGACCGAGCGTACCACGGCCGCGGCGAGCCACGTAGGATCGCGCGCGAGGGAGTCGAGGAGGGCCCAAAACCGTCACCCCGGCGCTTCTTCGTCTTGGTCTTCGTCCGCACCTGCGTCGTCCACGCCCTCGCCGATATCGTACTTCTGCAGCCGGTACCGGAGCGAGCGAAACGTCATGCCGAGGAGCTTCGCGGCGCGCGTGCGGTTGCCCTCGGCGCGCTCGAGCGCGTCGAGCAAGAGAGTGCGCTCCACCCACGCGAGGTGTGCGTCGAGGTCGAGCCCTTCGGCGGGGATCGACGGCGGCGAGCCCGCGTGCCCGAGCGCTGCCGCGGCCTCTCCGGCGACGTCCACGAGCCCCACGACGTCGCTCCTCGCGAGCGTGACCGCGCGCTCGACGACGTTCTCGAGCTCGCGCACGTTGCCGGGGTAGCGCTGGGCCGCGAGGTGACGCACCGCCTCCGACATCGAACGACAGACGACGCCTCGCGAGCGTCGCGTGCTTCTTCAGGAAGTGCTCCGCGAGGAGCGGGATGTCCTCGCGCCGCTCGCGCAGCGGGGGCAGAGCGATGCGGATGACGTTCAGCCGGTAGAAGAGGTCCTGCCGGAAGCGTCCCGCCGCGACGTCCTCGTCGATCGCGCGATTGGTCGCCGCGAGGACGCGCACGTCGATGTCGGCCTCTTCGCGGCCACCGACGGGCCGCACCTTTCGGTCCTGGAGCACGCGCAGGAGCTTCACCTGGAGCGCGGCCGGGAGCTCGCCGACCTCGTCGAGAAAGATGGTGCCGCCGTTCGCGGCGCCGAAGAGGCCTTCCTGTTTCACCGTCGCGCCGGTGAACGCCCCCTTCTCGTGCCCGAAGAGCTCGCTCTCCATGAGCGACTCGGGGAGGGCGCCGCAGTTCACCGCGACGAACGGCCCGTCGCGGCGCGCGCCGTGCGTATGGATGGCCCGCGCGACGATCTCCTTGCCCGTACCGCTCTCGCCCGTGAGCAAGACGCTCGCCGGCGCATCGGCGACGCGGCGCACCATCTCCATCACGTCGTGCATCGCGGCGCTCTTTCCGACGATGTCGCCCAGCGCGGAACGCGCGCTCGCGCTCGGCGCGCAGCGCGCGGTTCTCGTCGACGATGGCGCGCTTCTCGAGCGCCTTCTCGACGGTCGCTCGAAGCGCCTCGTTCGGAAACGGCTTCTGCACGTAGTCGTACGCGCCCTTGCGCATCGCTTCGACCGCCTGCTCGGTCGTCGCGTACGCGGTGATCATGACGACCTGCGTCGAGTCGTCGCGTCGACGCGCGTGCTCGAGCACGTCCATCCCGGAGCCATCCGGCATCAGCAGGTCGGTGACGACGACGTCGTAGGGCGCCACTTCGTCGATGCGAGCGATCGCGGGGCGGACCGACTCGACGACATCGACGTCGTAGCCGGCGCGCCGGAAGAGGAGAGTGAGCATGTGCCTGAGCCCCTCCTCGTCGTCACAAACGAGGATCCGCGGCTTCATGCGAACCCGGCTCGACGCTTCTCCTCTTCGTCGGGGGGGCGGGTTGAAACCGCGTGCACGGCGTCGTAAGCGAGGAACGACTTCGTCCGCGTCTCTCGCGTCACGATCTCGAGAAACCCCTCCACGAGCTCACCCTTCGCGATGTCGCTCATCACCATGGCTTGGCCCGGTTGGCCGACGTAGACGCTCAGGTGATGCTTTTCCCCCACCTCGAACCGACCGTCCGTGAGCGTGACGCCGTCGGCGCGTGCGAGGATCGATGCCAGGGTGTCGCGGGTCATCGCCGGCATCGTCTCGGCGCCGCGGCCCGGCGTCAAGGCCTGGGGGGGCTGGCGTGTGCGCTCGTCTTGACCGGTTGCGTCTCCGGGCCCGTCGCGCGCGGAAACCGCGCGATGGACGAGGGCGCGTACGAGGAAGCCGCGCGGCACTTTCGCGAGGCAGCAGAGGCCGACCCGGACGATCCCGAGCTCTGGATCCGCGTGGCGGTCGCCGAGTCGGACGCCGAGCGCCCATACCGGGCGCGAGAGGCTTGGGAGCGCGTCGCGGCGCTTCGACCGCACGACCCGGTCCCGCGGATCCGCATCGGCTTCACGTGGGAGCTCGAGCGGCGATACGACGAGGCCCTCGATCGCGTATCAGCAGGCGCGCGAGATCGCGCCGAACGATCCACGGCCACACTCGCGTGATGGGGACTCGGCTCTTGCGATGGGGAGAGCCCGAGCAGGCCGTCGAGCCGCTCCGCCGCGCGGTCGAGCTCGGGCCCGCGCACGCCGAGACGTGGAACGCGCTGGCGCTCGCGCTCTATCACTCGGGTGACCTCGCCGGCGCGGAGCGCACGTTCCGCCGCGGGATGCGGCAGCACCCCGAGCACCGGGGCCTCTACCTGGGTCTCGCGGCGATCCTGATCAACGCCCACCGCTTCGCCGACGCGCTTCGGGTGTACGACGCGGTGTGCGAGCGCTGGAGCGACTTCGCAGCCGCCCACGTCGGGCGCGCGATCCTGCTGCACGAGCTCGGGCGTCGCGACGAGGCGGAAGCGGCCTTCGAGCGCGCCGTCGAGGTCGCGCCCGATCCGCGGCCCTACCAGACGCGGCTCGACGAGTACCGTGCCCTCATCCGGCGGTCGTCGCACTGACCGCGTGCGTTGACCCCGCGCCGGGGAGGTCCGTATCCTGTCCTCGTGATCGCTCGAGCGGTTTCGGTCGGGCTCGTCGCGCTCGTGCTCTCCGCCGGGCTCGCGGCGTCGGGCGCGCGCGCGCAGTCCCGTGGGACGCTGTCTCTGCAGGGCGACCAGCCTGGCGCCGAGGTGTTCGTCGACGGCGAGCAGGTCGGCACCATGCCGCTCGATCCGCTGGAGCTCGATCCGGGCAACCACACCATCCGCGTCTCGCGACCCGGCTACACGGAGTACACGGACGTCTTCCGCGTCCGACCCGGCCGCGAGACCGCCCTCCAGGTGGACCTGCTCGCCGTGTCCATGGTCCTGCACGTCGTGACGACGCCGCCGGGCGCGCAGGTGTTCGTGGATGGAACGTTCGCGGGGGAGTCGCCGGTCGACGTGGACCTCCGGGACGGCGAGCACTCGATTCGATTGAAGTCGTTCGGCTACCACGACAGCGTTCAGAGCGTTCAGGCGAGCGCCGGTCACGACGACACGCTCGAGACCACGCTCGAGGCGCTGCCGCCCGAGGAGGTCGCGGCGCTGTCGCAGCCCGCGGAGCCGAGCTGGTACGAGCGGCCGCTGACCTGGGTCGCGGTGGGCGGCGGGGCGCTCGCGGTCGCCGCGCTCGTGATCATTCTCGTCGTCGCGACCTCGTCGCATCCGTCCCAGACCGATACGTGGTGCATGGAGGTAGCCGACGGTCAGTGTCTCCGGATCTCCTTCGCCGGTGGGATGTAGAGGATCGGATGGGCGACATCGAGACCGGGGTGCGCGTCGAGCGCCGAGGGCGCGTGGCCATCTGGACGATCGCCCGACCGGACCGGATGAACGCGCTCTCGCGGGCGGTCGTGCGCGAGCTCGGCCGATTGGCGCGCGAGGCCGACGCGGACGCCGAGCTCCGGGCCGTGGTCGTGACGGGCGAGGGCGACCGTGCCTTTTGCGCGGGGGCCGACCTCAAGGAGCGAAAGTCGATGAGCGAGGAGGAGGTGCGCGACTTCCTCTCGCTCTATCGGGTCTCGTTCGGTCACATCGACCGCCTGAAGAAGCCCGTCGTCGCCGCGATCAACGGCGTGGCGTTCGGCGGTGGTCTCGAGCTCGCGCTCGCGTGCGACCTGCGCGTCATGGACCGCAGGACGCGAGGTGGGGCTGACGGAGACGTCGCTCGCGATCATTCCGGGCGCGGGCGGAACGCAGCGGCTCCCGCGGCTCGTCGGCGTCGCGCGCGCGAAGGAGCTCGTGCTTCTCGCGCGCCGCATCGGCGCAGACGAGGCCGAGCGTCTAGGCGTCGTGAACCGCGTGACGGTCGAGGGACAGAGCGCGCTCGACTGCGCGCTCGAGCTCGTCCTGCCTCTCCTCGAGGGCGCGCCCATCGCGCTCGCGGCCGCGCTCGACGCGATCGACGCCGCCGCGGAGCTCCCGCTCGAAGCGGGCCTCACATGGGAGCGCGAGTGCTACGAGCGCACGCTCGGCTCGAAGGACCGCCTCGAAGCGATCGCCGCCTTCAACGAGAAGCGAAAGCCCGTCTACCGAGGTGAGTGAGGGTTGGCCTCACGCGCGGCCGCCGCGGCCGGTGAACCGTGCGACGCCGGCGAGCATCGCGGGGTCGGCGAGGGAGCGCATGCCGAGCGCGAGCTCCTGCGCGAGCGCGTCGTCGAGCGCGAGCCCGTGCTGCTCGTAGGCGCTCCGCCGATCGTTGCGCATGCAGAGCCTCCGGGTGACGCGCGATCTCGCGGGCGAGCGCCTCGGCCTCGGCGCGCGCGCGGCCGCGCGGGACGACGCGGCTGGCGAGGCCGATCGCGAGCGCCTCGTCGCCGGCGACGGCGCGCCCCGTGAGGATCATGTCGAGCGCGCGCCCGAGGCCGACGATGCGCGGCAGCCGGACCGTTCCGCCGTCGATGAGCGGCACGCCCCAGCGCCTGCAGAACACGCCGAACACCGCGTCCTCTCCGACGACGCGCAGGTCGCACCAGAGCGCGAGCTCGAGCCCGCCCGCGACGGCGTGTCCGGCGATGGCGGCGATGACCGGCTTGTCGAGCACCATCCGCGTCGGCCCCATCGGACCGTCGCCGTCCGCCGCGACGCGGTTCGGCGCGCCCTCGCCGATCGCCTGGAGGTCGGCCCCGGCACAGAACGTCCCGTGGTCGCCGAAGAGCACCGCCACCTTCGCCCCCGTCGTCTGCTTCGAACGCGCGGAACGCGTCGGCGAGTGCGTCGGCCGTCTGCCGGTCGACCGCGTTCTTCCGCTCCGGCCGGTCCAGGATGACCGTCGTGATCGGACCGTCTTTCTCGATTCGCACGCTCATGCTCCACTCCCGGCCACGAGCCGGAGAGTGCCATGAGATTCGATCTACCGCCGGAGCTCCAATCGATGCGCGAGGAGGTGCGGGCTTTCGTCGACACGCACGTCATGCCGAACGAAGCCCGGATCGTCGCCGAGGACCGCGAGCGCCGTTGGGACACGCTCCGAGCCTGCAGGAAAGGCCCACGAGGCGGGCTTGTGGACGCCTCACCTGCCGCGCGACCTCGGCGGGCGCGGCCTCGGCCCGATGGGCATGTGCGTCGCTGTTTCGCGAGATGGGCCGCTCGCCGGTCGGCGCGCGCGTCTTCAACTGCGACGCGCCCGATCAGGGCAACATGGATCTCCTCGTCGCGCGAGGCGAGCGATGCGCAGCAGTGCGCGCTGGCTCGAGCCGCTCGTGCGCGGGCGAGATCACGAGCGGCTTCTCGATGACCGAGCCCGCGCCCGGAGCCGGCGCCGACCCCGTGAACCTCCGCACGCGCGCGCGCGCGACGAAGCGGTCGACGGCGGCTGGGTCATCGACGGTCACAAGTGGTACACGACGGGCGGCGGCGACGCCGCGTTCCTCATCGTGATGGCGCGGACGAGCGACGATCCGAAGGACGGGCGCGACGCTCTTCGTCGTCGATCGACACGCCGAGGGCGTCGAGCACGTCCGCGACGTGCCGACGATGGCCGACGCCGCTGCTCGCGCACCGCGAGGCCGAGCTCCGCTTCCACGGCGTGCGCGTGAGCGACAGACGCGGTGCTCGGCGGGGTGGGGCAGGGTTTCCGGCTCGCCCAGAAGCGGCTCGTGCCCGCGCGGCTCACGCACTGCATGCGCTGGCTCGGTCTCGCGACGCGCGTGCTCGCAGCTCTGCCGCGAGCTACGTCGCGACTCGCGAGAGCTTCGGGAAGGTGCTCGCGCGTCACCAGCTCGTCCAGCAGAAGCTCGCCGAGAACGCGGCCGCGATCCACTCGGGCAACCTGATGACGTGCCACTGCGCGTCGATGCTCGAGGAGGGTCGCGAGAAGGAGGCGCGCCCGTACTCCTCGATGGCGAAGCTCCATGTCGCGCGCACGCTGTGCCAGGTCCTCGACGACGCGATCCAGATGCACGGCGCGCTCGGATACAGCGAGGACCTGCCCTTCGGCGACATGTATCGCGCGGCGCGCGCGGCCCGAATCGCGGACGGCCCGGACGAGGTCCACACGATGGTGGTCGCTCGCGACTTCATGCTCGGCCGTCTCGACGTCCTCGTTTGACCGCCGAGCTGCGCCGGAGCGGGGTTGAGCTCTCGCGCGTAGCCCTGTACACCCATCCGACCGATAGAGGAGGAGGCAACGATGGGCTCGCGCCGCACGATGCTCCTCGCGCCGGTCGTCGCCGCCGCCATCGTCGCTGCGGGGGCGGGTGCTCGCGCGCAGGAGCCACCCGAAGCCAACTGCTCGACCCCGCGCCGCGCGGTGGAGACGTGGCTCGGCAATCTCGGCGAGGGCCGGGAGCGACCGGAGCTCGCGGTTCGGTGCTTCGACTGGCGTGGGGCCGGCCTGTCGGGCGCCGAGCGCCTGACGCGCGCGCGCGCGCTCGTGGAGGTGCTCGACGCGCGCGGCCTCTACGTCGAGGTCGACGAGCTCCCCGACGCGGCCGACGCCGACGGGGCGCGCGAGGTCCATCTCTTCGAGGACGAGCTTCCAGATGTGTACCTCGTGCGGGACGACGACCGCTGGGTGGTCTCCGCCGAGACGATCCGAAAGATCCCAGAGCTCCATCGCGAAGCGGTCCCGCTCGACGTCGACACGTTCGTCGAGACGCTCCCGTCGTGGATGCGCGTCCGAACGTTCGTCGGGCTCGCGTGGTGGCAGATCCTCGCGGCGTTCGTCGTGGTGCTCGCGGCGTTCGTCGTTCGGCAGGTGGTCGCGTGGCTCGTCTCGAGCTGGGGCGGGCGCGCCCTCTCGAGGTGGAAGCTCGCGGCGAGCGCGGATCTCGTGGCGAAGGCGGCGCTCCCGATCGGAACGATCGCGATGGCCGGCGCGCTGTACTGGGCGTTGCCGCTCCTTCGGTTCGGCGTGCGGGTCAACCAGCTCGCGCACATCGGGATCCGCGTCCTCGCGGCCGTCTCCGCGGTGTTCGTGCTCTATCGGGTCGTGGACGTCATCGCGGATCTCTTCGCGAAGAGAGCGCAGAAGACCGACACGAAGCTCGACGATCAGCTCGTTCCGCTCGTGCGCCGCTCGCTCAAGACGGTGGTCGTCCTCATCGGCGTCATCTTCGTGTTGCAGAACCTCGACGTGGACGTGACCTCGCTCCTCGCGCTCGGCACGGTCGGGACACTCGCCGTCTCGTTCGCGGCGAAGGACGTGATCGCCAACCTCTTCGGCAGCGTGAGCATCTTCGCCGAACGGCCGTTCCAGGTGGGTGACTGGGTGGTCATCGGGGACATCGAAGGCGTGATCGACGAGGTCGGGATGCGCTCGACGCGGATCCGTACCTTCTACGACTCGATGGTGACGATGCCGAACTCGACGATCACCGTCACGCCCGTCGACAACTACGGTGCGCGTCGGTACCGTCGCTGCTCGACGACGCTCAATCTCACGTACGACACCACTCCCGAGCAGATGGAAGCGTTCTGCGACGGTCTTCGCGCCATCCTCACGGCGAGCCCGCCGGTCCGCAAGGACTACTACGAGGTTCACTTCGCTTCGTTCGGCGCCCACTCGCTCGACGTGATGCTCTACTTCTTCTTCGAGGTGAGCTCGTGGACCGAAGAGCTGCGCGCGCGTCATCTCGTGTTCCTCGAGATCCTCCGCCTCGCCGAGGATCTCGGCGTGGCGTTCGCGTTCCCGACGCAGACGCTCCACGTCGACTCGGTCGCCCATCCGGTGCCGCCGACCCCGCGACGCGTGCCCCAGGTCGCCGATCTCGAACGAGCGGTGCTCGCCTTCGCGCCCGGCGGCGCGTCGAGCCGTCCCGACGGCCCGCGCGTCTCGCCCGGCTTTCGGGCCGGTGCTTCGACGGTGGCGACGCGCGGCCACGCGGACGATGGAGAGGGCTGACGCCCGCGCCCACGCCGCCATTGACCCCGTCGGGGGCGCTGCTAGCCTTCCGCGCGCGATGCGCTACCTCCTAGTGTTGTTGCTGCTCGCCGCAGGCTGCCCGGTGTTCACGGCAGACGATCGGCGCCCCGAAGGCGCTCCGCGACCTCCGGCCGTGCGGGTGGTCGCGCCTCCGCCGGCCGCTGCGGCTGCACGGCCGGTCCCTTCGCCCGCGCCGCCCCCGCCGGATCCGACCCAGGTCGCGACCCCGGGCGCGCGCCACATCCTGATCCGCTACAAGGGCGCGGTCGACGCCGGGGGTGATGTCGCGCGCGAGAGGGAGGCGGCGCGCGCTCGCGCCGAAGAGGCGCTGGGACGGATCCGCTCCGGCGAGGACTTCGCGACCGTGGCGCGCGACATGAGCGAGGCGGAGGACGCGACGCGGGGCGGCGACCTCGGCCCGATCGTTCGGGGCCGCACCCACCCGGCGCTCGTCGGCGCGGTGAACGGTCTTCCGGTCGGCGGGGTCAGCGACGTCGTCGAGAGCCCTTACGGGTTCCACGTCATACAGAGGTACCGGTGATGGACGACACCGCGAAGAGCACGCGCGCCCGAGATCGCCGCTGGCTCTGGCTCGGCCTCTTCGTCGTTCCCGCGATCGCGCTCGATCAGGTGACCAAGCACATCGCCGAGAGCACGCTCGCGCACCGTCCGCTGCCCATGGTGATCGTCCCGCGCTTCTTCATGCTCTTCTACTCGAGGAACCCGGGCGCGTTCTTCAACCTGGGAGAGCACCTCCCCGATAGCATTCGCGTCGCCGTGCTGGTCGGGGCGATGCTCGTCGCGATGGGCTTCATCATCCAGCTCTACCGGCGCTCGCGGGCTGCGCAGCGGATCTTCCGTGCGGCGCTGCTCTGCTTCCTCGCCGGTGCGGTCGGCAACCTGATTGATCGCGTGGTCGCCGGCGAGGTCGTCGATTTCATGCACCTCCACTACGAGGACTACTTTCATTGGGCGACGTTCAACGTCGCCGACTGCTACATCGTGGCCGGTGTGGTTCTCCTCCTCGTGGACGCGATCCGCGGCTACTCGCGCGCAGCCGCGCCGAAGGAGACGGTGGAACAGTCGTGAAGAAGAAGCCCAAGCGACCGAAGCCCCCGCCCCCCGAGCCGCGGAGCCGTAGAGCCATCGCGATCGCGCTCGCCGCGACCATCGCGCTCCTCGCCGCGGACCTCTGGACGAAGACGTGGGCGGAGACGTCGCTCTCCACGCAGCGCGTCGGTCAGCTGCCGCCGCTCTGCGAGACCGACGAGTACGGGAGCCTCGGTACGCAGCGCCAGAGGACGGACCCGGTCGTCGTGATCGAGGACTACCTGATGTTCCGATACGCCGAGAACTGCGGCGCGGCGTTCGGCCTCATGCGGGACGCGCCGCCGGTCGCGCGGAAGATCGTCTTCGGGATCGCGGCTGCAGCGGCGAGCATCGTGATGTTCATGCTCTTCGCGCGTGGGCGCGGGGCCGTCCTCTTCGCGTACAGCGTGCCGCTCATCGTCTCGGGAGCGGTCGGAAACCTGGTCGACCGCATACGCTACGGTTACGTCGTCGACTTCATACGCTTCCATCTGCCGAACGGTTGGGAGTGGCCGACCTTCAACATCGCCGACTGCGGGATCACGGTCGGCGTGATCCTGCTCGTCCTCGACGGCTTCCGCGACAGCCGTCGCGAGAAGAAGCGCGATCGGAAGAACGAAGCCGCGCAGTCGGAGACGTCGGACGCGAGCGCCTGATGCACCCCGAGCTCGTCGAGGTCTTCGATCAGCCGATCCCCGCGTACTTCACGATGCTGGTGGTGGGCTTTTCGCTCGCGACCTGGCTCGGCGCGCGCTGGGCGAAGCGGAGCCGGCTCGACCACGACGTGATCATCGACCTCGGCCTCTTCGCGCTCATCGCGGGCGTGGCGGGCGCGCGCATCCTGCACGTCATCGCGGACGGCTACTTCTGGGACTACGTGAACCTGTGCATCGATCCCTCCAAGGTCGATTGGCACGTCACGCGCGCGCAGTGTACGCAGATCGAAGGCGTCTGGGACGCGGCCGGCGGCGTGTGCAAGCCGGCGGGCACCGACTGCTTCGCCTGGGCGGCGTTCTGGCGCGGCGGGCTCACGTACTACGGCGGGCTCGTGGCGGCGAGCGTCTTCGGTTTGTGGTTCTTGAAGCGCGAGGGCTTCCCGATGCTCAAGGCGGCCGACATGGCGGGCATGACGATCCCGCTCGGCCTCTTCTGGGGCCGGATGGGCTGCTTCCTCGGCGGATGCTGCTTCGGCAAGCCGGCCGAGGGCGCGCCGTTCGCCGTGAGCTTCCCGGCGTGGTCTCCGGCGAGCGAGGCACAGTGGCGCGAGGGGCTGCTGTCGGCGCCCCACCTGCCGTCGCTGGCCGTCTACCCGACGCAGCTCTACGAAGCGATCGGGTGCCTCGCGATTGCCGCGGTCGCGATGTTCTATGTGCATCCCCGCAAGCGCTTCGACGGGATGGTGTTCCTCGTGTTCCTCGGCCTCTACGCAGCGCTTCGGTTCGGGCTCGAGTTCCTCCGCGCGGACGATCGCGGCGGGATCGGCGTCCTCAGCACGTCGCAGATTGTCGGCATCGCTATCCTCGGCGTGTGCGCGTGGGCGTGGACGTGGCTCGGAAAGCGCGCGACCGTCGCGCTCGCGAGCACGGCGCTCGTCCTCGTCCTGGTGCTCGGTTCGGCGCGACCCGCCGCTGCGCAGGAGACCTCGACCGCGGGCGAGCTCGCTGCGAGCGCGAGCTCCGACGAGGAGAGCGGGCCGCCGCTCGGGCCCGTGCTCCTCGTCGGGATCGGCTGCGTCGTGTTCGCCGTGGGCCTCTCGGTGTACTTCGCGGGCGACGCCGATCGCGCGGCGGTCGAGGAAGCGGGGTCGGGGACCTCGTGGTCGGAGGTGAGCGGAGCGTACGACAGGGCGCCTACGCTGCTCACGATCGGTCAGGTCGTGACGGGCAGCGGGCTCGCGCTCATCGCCGGCGGCATCGCATGGCTCGTGCTCGATCTGGTCGGCGCGGGTGACAGCGAGCCGATCCACGCGTCGCTAGGGCTCGGCTCGCTCGGTCTCGAAGGCTCGTTCTGATGCGGAGCGGGCTCGTCCTCGCCGTCGCGCTATTCGCTCCAGCGTTCGGCTGCAGCACGTCCGTCTCCGTGCCCGACGGAGTCTTCGCGTGCACGACGGACGACGAATGCCCCGACACGTTCACGTGCGGCGCGGACGGTCGCTGCCACACGCCGGCCGACGCGTCGGGGGTGGACGCGGGCTCGCTCGATGGGGGCGCGGTCGACGGAAGCGGTGCGGACGCTGGCGCGGGCGACGGTGCGGCGCCAGCGGACGCAAGCTGAGACCAGCGCGGCGCGGCGTTGCAGCCTGCAAGCTGAAGAGCGCGATCACGTTGCGCGCTGCCACGGGGGCGGCTCGGTAGCGCGCGTCCGAGGCGGGCTCGCCGCGGCACGGTCGTTGCTCCAGCAGAGTGTCGGTACTGGAGCCTGTGCCGCGGAGCGCGCCGCCGATGTTCGATGCGATCTCATGGCTGGTGTGGGTCTCTTTTTCGTTGGAGCGTCGTATCTGGTCGCATATGCGCTCGACCGAGTGTGATCGAGGATCGGGAGTCATCACGCCGACGGTTCGCCCGGCTGCACGACCCGTCGCGGTGACGCCGGGCGAGGCGACGAGTACATTCAGCGCGCCGATGCCGTTGCGAAGGAAGCTGCTGTTGGCGATGGTCATTCCCGCGCTCCTGCTGGGGATCGTCGGAGGTATCGGTGCGTACTCGCTGCTCCACTTGGAGCAAGCGGCTGGAAGGATCCTCTCGAACAACTACCGGAGCATCCAGGCGACGCGGCGCATGGAGCACGCGCTCCGGGATCTCGAGTCCTACCCGGTCGCCGGCG
Organism: uncultured delta proteobacterium; assembly: GCA_963740495.1. Classification (GTDB taxonomy): domain Bacteria; phylum Myxococcota_A; class Polyangia; order Polyangiales; family CAVUEK01; genus CAVUEK01. The sequence goes on along the minus strand of CAVUEK010000018.1, from coordinate 82,517 downwards.
AGCGACCGGGAGACGAGAGCCCGAGCGTGATGGCCGACGCGTTCGATGACGCGCTTCGGTCCTGCGAGCAGAACATCACCGAGAGCGGCGAGAGGTCCGTTCTCGCGCGGATCCGAAGGCGTTGGACCGCGATCCGTCCTACGCTCGTCGGCTCGGGCGGGGCCGCTCGGGAGCACCGCTCGGCGCGTGCGCTCTACGACGACATGGACGAGCTCATCAGCTTGAACGAGCGCGCCATGATCGATTACGAGCGCGAGACACGTCGCGTGGCCGGTGTGATGCTCGCGGGCGTGAGCACGTCGGCGGTCGTCGCGATCGCGGCGTTGGCATTGTTCGCGCTCGTGTCGGCGCGGCGGATAGCGACACCGGTCACACAGGTCGCCGACACGCTCCATCAGGCGCTCAACCCTGGGCCCGTCAGCGACGGAACGGACGGCGCGCGAACGGGGGACGAGATAGCGCGCCTGCGGGAAGAGCTCGACGCGCTCCTCGGTCGGCTGCGTCGCTACGAGGACGAGCAGAGCCAGAAGCTCTCGCACCTGCAGGGTCGGTTCATCTCCATGCTGTCGCACCAGATTAAGACGCCGATGACCTCGCTGTCGATGTCGGTCAACCTGCTGCGCGAGAAGCTCACGGGCCTCTCCGATGCGCAGGCCGAGCTGCTCGCGATCGCGACCGAGGACTGCAACGCGCTCTCGGCGTTGGTCACGGATTTCGTGGAGGCCGCGCGCAGCGTGACACCCGACCTCACGGTCGAGCCCCGCGTCGTCGACGTCCTCCGGCTCCTCAGGTCGGCGCTCCGGCCGCTCATCCCGCAGGCCGAAGACAAGGGGATCGAGCTCGTGCTCCCGGCGGATGCCGGCGGCGTCCTCGCGACGGTGGACCCGGTGAAGTTCCCATGGGTCGTGACGAACATCGCGGGGAACGCGCTCCGCTACACGCGGCGCGGTGGCCGGATCACGGTCGGCATCGAACGTTCGGGCGCGATTGTGGAGGTGACGATTGCCGATACGGGTGTGGGGATCTCCGAGGCGGACCTCGGGCGCATCTTCGAGCCGTACGTTTCGCTCGACGAGGAGCCGCAGCCCGGTACGCACGGTCTCGGGCTCGCCATCGCACGCGAGATTGTGGAGGCACATCACGGCAGCATCGAGGCCGCGAGCGTGCCGGGCGCAGGGACGAGCTTTCGAATCCGGTTTCCAGCCGAGTTGGAGCGGGGCGCATGAGCCGAATCCTGGTGGTCGACGACGACCCGCACATCGTGCGCACGTTGGAGATTATGCTCCGCGACGATGGCCACGAGGTCGTGAGCTCGGGCAGCGGCGAAGACGCGCTCGAGCTCCTGAGCCATCGAGCGTTCGACGTCGCGCTCGTCGACCTCCAGCTCCCGGGGATGAGCGGGACGGACCTCCTCCGGGTGCTTCGCGACCGCCATCGAGGCCTCGAGACCGTCATCGTCACCGCACATGGATCCATCGAGAGCGCGGTGGAAGCGATGAAGGAGGGCGCGTTCGACTTCCTGACGAAGCCCTTCTCGCCGGACCAGGTCCGGCACCGGCTTCGTCAGATTCGAGCGCGTACGAAGCCTGGAGAGCCAGGTGATCGGTCTCAAGCGCCGCGTCGGCGACCTCCCGTACCACGAAGAATTCCTGACCCAGAGCCCGGCCGTTCGAAAGCTCCTCGAGATGGCGGAGAGCGTCGCGTCGTCGGAGGCCACGCTCCTCATCACGGGCGAGAGCGGAACCGGCAAGACGCTCCTGGCGCGCCTGATCCACGCGTCGAGCGAGCGGCGCGGCGGGCCGTTCACGACGCTCGATTGCGCGTCGTTCCAGGAGTCGCTCCTCGAGTCGGAGCTCTTCGGGCACAAGCGAGGCGCGTTCACGGGGGCCGTCTCCGACAAGCCGGGCAAGGTCGAGCTCGCCGACGGTGGGACGCTTTTCCTCGACGAGATTGCCGAGGTGCCGCTGCACCTTCAGGGAAAGCTCCTCCGGCTCGTCGAGGACCGCGTCTACGAGCGGCTCGGCGACCCGACGCCGCGCACGGTCGACGCGAGAATCATCGCCGCGACGAATCGCGACCTGGACGAGATGGTCGCCGAGAAGGCGTTTCGTGAGGATTCTGTTCTATCGGCTCAGCGTCGTCGATTCCGCGATTCCAGCGCTGCGAAACCGTCCGGAGGACGTCCTGCTGCTCGCGCGCGAGTTCCTTTCGACGTACGCCCGCATGCACGACCGACGCGCGGCGACCTGGGACGAGGACGTGGAGCACGTGCTCGTGCGCTACTCGTGGCCGGGGAACGTCCGCGAGCTGAGCCACGCCATCGAGCGAGCCGTCCTGCTCTGCACCGGTCGCGCCCTGCGCCGCGAGCATCTGCCGGCGCGGATGACGGACGCGGGCACGCTGGACGTGAGCGCTCTCGCGCCCGTCGAGTCACTGGCGGAGCTCGAGGAGCAGCAGATTAAGGAACGCGCTGGCGCTCGGTCTTCCGTTCGAGGAGACGGCGCGTCGGCTCGGCATCGACCCGTCGACGCTCTGGCGCAAGCGCAAGAAGTACGGTCTGTGACCCTGCAGAGCTCGTGCAGATCGAAACGCGCATTGCAGACTGCACGGCCAGGGCCGGGAACGGCGACGCCCGGCGCGCGCCGCGGGCTCGGCTCGTGCTGGTCGCCGCGTGGCACGGCCCGTGCGTCCATGGCGGTCCGGATGGAATTCTGGGCGAGAGATCCGAGGAGCCCAGCGTGGGCCGAGTGGCCGGACCTCGCCCGCGGTCTGGCGGCTCTGATTGAGCCACGTCCGGTGGAGGTGCTGTTGTTCACGGACGCGCCGGACGAGGAGCAGGAGCGATTGCGAGCCGTCGCACGGCTCGTCTCGCACCTCGCAGGCGCCCGTGCTCGTATCATCGTCGCGAGCCCGCACCCGGCCCCCGGTTGGGTCGGTCCCCTTCGAGCGTGCGGTGTGAGCCAAGTCTTGATCGTGTCGGAGCGACAGAGCCGGCGCGCGCTGCCGCTCGTCGACGCGGTTGCGGTCGAGGATGGAATGTGCCCGGCGCTCCACGCGTGCACCACGGACGGGCTCACTCTCTCGGTCTGTGGGTGCCGCCGCGATCGCGTGGTTCTCGCGCGCCACCACCTCGACCGACATTGTTTGCGCGACAACGAACGGTGCACGCACTGGCGGTCCACGTCGCGAGCGGCCGGCTGAGGAACGAACGATGCGTGCGAGCACGATCCGCAGCGAGGCCCCGCCCAGTGGCGAAACACCGCGGGGGAAGTACCTGCTCTCGCTCTCGCTCGCGTCGCTCGGGGTGGTGTTCGGCGACATCGGCACGAGCCCGCTCTACGCCATCCGCGAGTGCTTCTACGGTGAGCACGCTGTCCCCGTGAACGAAGAAAACGTCCTCGGCGTGCTGTCGCTCGTCTTCTGGTCGCTGACGATCGTCATCTCGCTCAAGTACCTCGTCTACGTGATGCGCGCTGACAACCGCGGGGAGGGCGGTGTGCTCGCGCTCATGGCCCTCGCGGCGGCGAAGCTCTCGAGCTCCGGGCGAGCCCGCTGGGTCGTCGTCATGCTCGGGCTCTTCGGTGCGGCTCTTCTCTACGGCGACGGCATGATCACGCCGGCGATCTCGGTGCTCGGCGCGATGGAAGGGCTCGTGGTCGCGGCGCCGTCGCTCGGGGACTTCGTCGTGCCGATCACGATCGTGATCCTCGTCGCGCTCTTTCTCTTCCAGAAGCGCGGTACGGCCGGCGTCGGGGCCGTGTTCGGTCCGGTCACGCTGATCTGGTTCCTGGTGCTCATCGTTCTCGGCGTGCGGCAGATCGCGGTCCAGCCGGGCGTGCTCTGGGCGATCAGCCCGACGTACGCCGTGACGTTCATGGCTCACGGAGGCTCCCACGGCTTTCTCGTGCTCGGCGCGGTCTTCCTCGTCGTCACGGGCGGCGAAGCGCTCTACGCGGACATGGGGCACTTCGGGGCGCGGCCCATTCGACTCACCTGGTTCTCGATCGTCCTGCCGTCACTCCTGATCAACTACTTCGGTCAAGGTGCGCTCCTCCTCGAAGACCCGACGGCTGCGTCGAACCCGTTCTATCGAATGGCGCCGGCCTGGGCGCTCTTCCCACTCCTCGTGCTCTCCACGTGCGCGACCGTGATCGCTTCGCAGGCAGTGATCTCCGGCGCGTTCTCGTTGACGCGGCAGGCGACGATGTTGGGGTACTGGCCCCGCATGGAGATCCAACACACCTCCGCGAAGGAGATCGGACAGATCTACGTGCCGCCGGTCAATTGGGGGCTCATGGTCGCGACGATCGGGCTCGTGCTCGGGTTCGGATCGTCGGCCGGTCTCGCGTCGGCGTACGGCATCGCCGTCACGACGACGATGGTCATCACCACGTTGCTCGCGTTCGTCGTCGCGCGTCGGCGGTGGGGTCTTGGCCTGCCCGCGGCCCTCGGGCTCACTGCGGTCCTCTCGGTCGTCGACGTCTCGTTCTTCGCGGCCAACGTCGTCAAGATCGGGCACGGCGGGTGGTTCCCACTGATCGTGGGCGCGGGTGTGTTCGCGTTGATGACGACGTGGAAGAAAGGTCGCGCCGTGCTCGCCGACCAGATCCGGCGCAGTACGCTGTCGATCGACGAGCTGTTCGAGCTGATGCGTGTCGAGCCCACGATCCGCGTGCCGGGAACGGCCGTCTTCATGACGAGCAGCGCCGACGGTGCGCCGCCATCGCTCGTGCACAACTACGTCCACAACCACACGGTGCACGAGGCGGTCGTCCTCGTCACGATTGTCACCGAGGACGTCCCGTTCGTCGACGACGACGAGCGCGTGTCGGTCGAGGACCTCGGCGAGGGTTTCGTTCGCGTGGTCGCGCGCTACGGGTTCGTGGAGAACCCCGACGTCGTCGCGCTCCTGGCACGAGAGGACACACCGACGCCTCCCATCGAGCACACCACGTTCTTCCTCGGACACGAGACGTTGCTCGCCGACGGCAGCCACGGGATGTTCCGCTGGCGTGCGAGGCTCTTCTCGTTCCTCGCACGCAACGCGCTTCGGCCAACCGTCTTCTTCAACATTCCCACCGAACGCGTGATGGAGGTCGGCGCACAGATCTCGCTCTGACGGGCGTGCGCTCAGATCTCCGGCATCGCCAAGAGGCTCGCGCGCTGATCGAGGATCCACATCAAGCCGGTGGCCATCACCGACAGGAGGTCGAGCGCCATCTCGAAGTCGTCCTCGAACACGTCGTAGAGCGCTTCCGAGTCGATGCGGAGGCCCCAGATCTCGGTCTCGGTCTCCGCGGTGAACCACCGCGCGCGCCCCGCGGCGCTGTCCATGGAGCCGACGACGTCGCCCGCCGTGAAACCGAAGCGATGTCCCTCTGACGTGTGACAGCGGACGATGCCAGAGACCAGCATGAGCATGAAGTCCGATGGCTCGCCCTCTTTCCACAACACGCTTCCCGCGGGCAGACGGACTTCGGTCGCTTCGCGTGCGAGCTCCGCCACGGCGTCGAGCCGGGACTTCGCGAACGCGAGCGTTTGACGCACGAGCGCGATCCGCTCGACGAGATCGAGCGGCCGGTCAGGCGGTGTCTCGACGTCGGCGGGCTCGGGCTGCGAGTAACCGGCCGTTCCGGGGAGCGTGCGCCGGACATCGATCAGCTCGCCGGCGACGGCGCGCATCACGCTCTGGAGGATCGGAAAGTGGTCCTCGAAGATGTCGAGCATGTCCTCGACGCGCATCTCGAGCGTCACCAGATCCTCGAGCGCCACGACGTCGTAACCGCGCGGATCGCTCGCGAAGGCGGTGATGCCGCCGATGACGGTCTTCTCGCCGAGCTCTCGCACGACCCGGCCGTTGCGCAGCAGCCGTACGCGCCCGTGCACGAGCATGTGGATCGCCGTCACGGGAGTGGCCTCGCGAAATACGTAGTCGCCCTTCAGAAAGTGGCTCTCTCGCGCGTGCTCGGCCATCGCCGTGATGATCTCCGACGACGCGTCGGCGAGGCCCGGAAACGTCCTGAGCAGGAGCACTCGCTCGACTTGTCCGACGCCCATCGCGCTCGGCCGGGACTCCCTTCGTGTTCCGTCAGGCGGCATGCGTTCCCTCCTCCACGAGCGGCTGTCCGAGCATGCCCAGCGCGCGGTCGATCACGTCGCCGAGGAAGCTCTCGGTTCGCGTGCGGGCGTGGCGAAGCTCCGAGACGAGGTCGGTCAAGCCGAGCTCGGCGATGTGATACGCCGCGACCGATTGCACCGCCTCGCTCGAGTCTTCGAGCATGGCGATGAGCCCGTCCTCGTATCGCGGCGTCGACGGGGAGTAACCGGTCGCGTTCTCCGCAGCCGCGAGGCGTTCTGCGTCGCTGCCTTCGTCGAGCAGCGCGACGAGGCCGCCGCGGATCGAGGACTCCACGACGTTCGCAAGCAGCTCGCGGCTCTGCGCGCGCTGGCGTGCGTCCGCGCGAACGGCGCTCTTGTACAAGAGCTCGAAGTCCTCTTCCGGGTGGAGCAGGCCCAGGATACGGAACAGCCGCTCGATCGCGTTCTGCTCCTTCTCGCGCAGGACGGCGACCAGCAGCTCGCCGCCACGCGTGGCGAGCTCGGGCCGCGCGGTCTGCGCCGCGGCCGCGGCTATCCGCCAGTCGAGCATCTGGATCGCGCGGTGGAGCGTCGTCCTGCTCATGTCTCGCAGCAACCGGCGATCGAGAGAGAGCTCGGGGTTCTCCGCGCGCAGTCGTCCGAGGCCGCGCAGGATCTTGAAGCGAACCGCTCCATCGTCGTTGGTTCTGAGCTGCTCCTCGAGGATCGCCGCTGCCTTGCGCGGCTCGAAGCGGCTCACGGTGCGCGGGATGTGGCGGCGGATCTTCCTGGGCACGTTCACGTCGCGAAGCGCGTCGGAGAGAAAATCCAACGCCGGGTCGCCGATCGGCACGATCGCATCGCGCGCCCACGGTCGGAGGCGGCTCATCGACAGCATGTGGAGGAGCGTCGGGAGGTAGAGCTCGTCCGGGATCGCAGCCATGGCGCGGAGGACCTCGATCTGGACCTCGGTCTCCATGCTCGTCTGCGAGAGCTCGACGAGGACCTCGGAGAAGCGCGGATCGCGCTGGTAGCGGATGGCGCTCGCGAGCGCGCGCTTCACCTCGTGGCCGTCCTCGGCGACGTGCTGCTCGAGGTCCTCCATCAGCTCCTCGTCCGTGTGCTCGGACGCCGAGATGAGCCCGACGAGAGCCGTTGCGTGAAGGAGCGGGTCGTCTTCGGTCAGGGCGCGCCGCAGGACACCCGGGTCCGTGCGAAGCGCCGCGAGCGCGCGAAGCGCCGCGGCGCGGATCTCCGGATCGTCGCTGCGCAGAAGTCGCCGCGCCACCGAGCCGTAGTCCGTGCGACCCGACGCCGCGAACAGGTCGAGCGCGAACAGGACGACCGAGGGCGACGGGTGATAGAGAACGAGCACAGGAACGACGCTGACCTTGTCGTACTGCTGGAAGAGATTCGAGCGCCGCGCGCACCTCGGTGTCCTCGTCGCTGTTGAGGGCCGCGAGGAGCACCTCGAGCGAGTGCAGGTCGAGCTCCCCGAGCGACACGCGCGTCGCGATCGAGCCCTCTCGCAGATTGCCGCGGAAGAGCTCGAGGTAGTACGGCTTGATGTCGAGCAGAACGCCGATCCAGACGACGGAGAGCAGCCCCACGCCCATCGCGACGTGCTCGGGGGCTGCACCGAGGGCGAGGGCTCCGAGGATGGCGAGCGACGCGAGCGCTTGTCCGCCGCGCTGTCCGACGGCGTCGATGATTGCCTTGAAGCGTTCGCGCACCGTCGGCGGCAGTGGCAGGTACAGCACCTCGCTCGCCGTTCGATGGAGCGAGTGCCGGAGGCTCCCGTCGGCGCCCTTCAGGAGGAGAACCGCGATGAACGCCGAGCCGGCGCCCACCCCGGCGACCCCGAAGAGCAAGAGGATCGGCAGGATGAGCAGCGCCCGGTTCACCCCCATCACGCGGAGCAGGAGCGCCGAGAGCCCGAGCTGGACGACGAGCGCGACCGCGTTGAGCCCGAGATAGAAGCGCGCGAAGAAGAGCGGGAGCGCGCTCGCATCGAGGCGCTCCGCGACGACGGTCTTGAAGATCCAGTTCGTCCCCGTGAGCACGACCGTGCTGAGGATCCCGAGCGCGAGCAGGCGCCGGAGGTACGGCTGGCTCCGGAGCAGGCTCATCCCGCTCCGCTGCGCGTCGCGCCGCCGCGGCTCGCGGAGGGACGCCTCGCTCGTACGACGCCGCCAGACGAGCGGCAGGAGCGCTCCGACGAGAAACGTTCCAGCCGCGACGAGGACGAGCCGTTCGGGTGCGAGCGCGGCGACGACGCGCTCGGCGACGAGCGAGCCGAGCGTCGCCCCGACCACGCCGCCCGCTCCGACGACGCCGAAGACGCGCTTCGCCTGGGCGACGGTCACCACCTGACCGGCCAGGAGCCACAGTTGAACGACGCTGAACGTCGCCACGAGACCGCTCCAGATGTAGACGACGTAGAGGCTCGTTCGAGAGCCACCTTCGACGAGCTGGTAGATCCCCGCGGTCGAGAACGCGACGCCGACCAGCGTGGCCGACAGGAGCCGCCGCCCGTCGAAGCGGGAGGAGAGGCGCTGGTTGACCCGCGCCGCCACGACGGCGAGCGCCGCGATCCCGATGTAACAGAACGGCAGATTCCGCCGCGGGGAGGCGCGTGAGGAACAAGGTGTCCCGCGCGGTCTCGAGCATCGCGTGCGCGGCCATCAGCACGCCGAGGATCGAGAATCCGAAGAGGGCGTCGGTCCTGTCCTCGGCGCGAAGGCCCAAGAGCTTGAAGATCACGGCTCTCTCTCCCGGCCGCCCATGGATCTCATGTAGGTCCGCCCGAGCGCAGGTGCCAGGCCGTCGACCCCTCCGACGGCGCGCTCACCCTTCCGCGATCTCGATGGAGAACGCGAACGGGCTGCCCTCGACGTCGGTCTGTTGAACGGAGCCCTCCGCCGGCTCGCCCGGCTCGAGCGCTACCGCGAGCGTCTGGGCGGCGATGTAGCCGTGCTGCTCCGCGATCGCCTTCGCGAGCTCGGGCTCGGCGCGATATCGCACGCGGATCCGCGCGTCGAACGGGAGGTCGAGGTCCTTTCGCCGGCGCTGGATGCGATTGACGACCTCGCGCGCGTAGCCCTCGCGTCGGAGGTCGTCGGTCACGCGCGTGTCGAGGACGAGCACGTGGGAGCCGCTCGCGGCGGCCGCGTAGCCCTCCCGGGCTTCGAGCCGGACCTCGATCTCCAAAGGGCCGATCTCGATCGCCTCGCCGTCGGGCATCGCCAGCGCGTAGACGCCGTGCGCGTCGAGCTCCGCCTTGACGCGCGCCCCGTCCACGCTGCCGAGCGCCTTCTTGCAGGCGGGCATGCGCTTGCCGAGCTTCGGGCCGAGGGCACGGAAGTTCGGCACGAGGTTGATGTGCACGTAGCGCTCGGGGTCGTCGGTGAGCTCGAGCTCGCGCACGTTGAGCTCCTCGCGGATGTCGTCGCCGAACCGCTCGATGCCGGTTCGCTCCTCGGGCGTCGCCGCGACTGCGATTGCCCGCGCGAGGGGCTGGCGGACCTTGATCTTGTGGTCCGAGCGTACGCGCTGGCCGAGCGCGACGGCCTCGCGGACCGCGCCGATCTGCGTGCGGAGCGTGTCGTCGCGCCGCGCCTCGCACGGATTGGGGAAAGAGACGAGGTGGACGGACTCGGGCGCCGTCGCGTCCGCTCCGCGGACGAGGTTCTGGTACAGCGACTCCGCGAGAAACGGCGTGAACGGTGCGAGGAGCTTCGCGAAGTCGACGAGCACTTCGTAGAGGGTCCCGAACGCCGAGCGCTTGTCGGGCTCGTTCCCCTCGGCCCAGAAGCGCGCGCGGCTCCTCCGCACGTACCAGTTGCTCAGCGCCTCCGCGAGCGCGCCGAGCCGGCGCGCCGCGACGTGGCTCCGGTAGCTGTCGAGAGCGTCACGGACGTCGCGCACGGTCGAATCGAGCTCGGCCAGGATCCACCGGTCGAGGTCGGGGCGATCCTTGGCGTCGGGCCGCGGCGTCGCGGGCGTGAACCCGTCGATGTTCGCGTACGTCACGAAGAAGCTGTAGACGTTCCACACCTTCAGGAGGAACTCGCGCAGGCTCTCCACCGGCGCCTCGTCGTAGAAGCGCGTGCTGCCCCCCGGCACGGTCCCGGTGTAGAGCGACCACCGGACGGCGTCGGCGCCGTGGGTCGCGATGAGCTCCATGGGATCGGCGTAGTTCCGGTCCCGCTTCGACATCTTCTTGCCCTTGGCGTCGGTGATCAGCCCGAGCACGACGCAGTTCCGGAACGGATGCGGGTACGCAGCGTCGCGGAAGAGCAGCGTGCTGATGGTCATCAGCGTGTAGAACCAGCCGCGCGTCTGGTCGACCGCCTCGGTGATGAAATCCGCCGGGAAGTGCTCCGCGAGCTTCTCGCGGTTCACGTGGGGGTAGCCCCACTGCGCGAACGGCATGGCGCCCGAGTCGAACCAGCAGTCGATCACCTCGGGTACCTTGCGGTACACGCCCGGCTCGCCGTCGCGGGCCCAGGTGACCGCGTCGATCCACGGCTTGTGGACGACGAGGTGCTCCGAGATCGTGGGGTCCTTCGCGCGCGCGGCTTCGAAGTGATCGAACGCGGCAGGGTTCTTCTCGAGGATCTCCGCGACCGAGCCGACGGCCTCGGCGCGACCCGTCTCGTCGTTCACCCAGATCGGGAGCGGCGTCCCCCAATACCGCTCGCGCGACAGTGCCCAGTCGACGTTCGTCCGGAGGAACGCGCCCATCCGTCCGTCCTTGATGTGCTCGGGCTCCCAGCGGATGCGATCGTTGTTCGCGATGATCCGGTCGATCTCGCTCGTCGTACGGATGAACCAGCTACGCCGCGCGTACTGGATGAGCGGGTCGTCCATCGCGCGCCAGCAGAACGGATAGTCGTGCCGGTAGATCTCCTCCGCGAACAGGAGACCGCGCTGCCGCAGGTTGCGGATGATGTCCCGGTCCGCCTCCTTGCAGAAGCGTCCGGCGAAGTCGGTTACCCGCTCGTCGAACGTTCCGTCCGGGCGAACGAGCTGCAGGAATCCGAGCCCGCGCTCTTTCGAGAGCTTGAAGTCGTCCTCGCCGAAGGCGGGCGCGACGTGGACCATGCCGCTGCCGGTGTCGACGGTCACGAACTCGGCGCTCACGACGACGTACGCGGGGCCGCCCTCGGGCTCCGCGTAGCGGAAGGGCGGCTCGTACCGGAGCCCGGCGAGCTCACTTCCTTTTTTCTCTTCGAGAACCTCGTGCGGTCGGTCGGCGAGGAGCTTTCCGACGAGCGCCTTCGCGAGGACGACCGTCTCTCCGTCCTCGAGCTTCGCGAACACGTACGTCTGCTCGGGGTGCACCGCGAGCGCGATGTTCGAGGAGAGCGTCCACGGCGTCGTCGTCCACGCGAGGAACGATGTGCGCTCGCGACCCTCTACGCCGAACCGAACGACGACGGACGGGTCGTCGACCTCCTTGTAGCCCTGGCCGACCTCCCCGCTCGACAGCGCGGTCCCGCCCTGCGGCCACCACCACACGATTTTGTAGTCCTGGTAGAGGAGCCCCGCGTCGAAGAGGCTCCGGAGCGCCCACCAGACGCTCTCGACGTACTGCTTGTGGAACGTGACGTACGCCTCGTCGAAGTCGATCCAGAACGCGACGCGCCGGCTCATCTCGCGCCACGCGTCGATGTACCGGAACACCGACTCGATGCATCTCCTGGTGAACGCCTCGACGCCGTACGCCTCGATCGCGTCGCGACCGTGGATCCCGAGCTCCTTCTCGACCTCGACCTCGACGGGCAGCCCGTGGGTGTCCCAGCCGGCGCGCCGCGGGACCCGGTAGCCGCACATGCTCTTGTAGCGGAGGAACACGTCTTTCATCACCCGCGTGAGGACGTGACCTGGGTGCGGCATCCCGTTCGCGGTCGGCGGCCCCTCGTAGAACACGAACGGCGGTGCGCCTTCGCGCTGCTCGATGCTCTTCTCGAAGATGCGCTGGCTCTCCCAGTGCGCGAGCCAGCGCGCGTCGAGCTCGCAGAAGGAGACCTGGGGGAGACGCTCTCGAAAGCCGCCATGGGGCGGTCTTTCTAGCACGCCGGCGGCCCAGCGTTGACCCGTCCCGGCCGTTCGGCTAGGTGGGTCCGAATGACGGCGCAGATCATCGATGGGAAGGCCATCGCGGCGGAGGTTCGAGCCGAGGTGAAGGAGCGCGCGGCGGCGTTCGCGCGAAAGCGAGGGCGAGCGCCCGGCCTCGAGGTCGTGCTCGTCGGGGACGACCCCGCGTCGCACGTCTACGTGCGCAACAAGGAGAAGGCTGCGTCGGAGGTGGGGATTGCGGGCAAGGTGCACCGGCTGCCGGCCGAGACGACGCAAGGCGATCTCGAGGCGCTCGTCGGTCGGCTCAACGCGGATCCGAGCGTCGACGGGATCCTGGTGCAGCTCCCGCTGCCGTCGCACCTCGACTCTCGGCCGGTGCTCGACCGGATCGATCCGGCGCAAGGACGTCGACGGCTTGCACCCCACGAACGCCGGATTGCTGGCTGTCGGGCGCCGCGGGCTCCGGCCGTGCACGCCGAGCGGTTGCATGCGTTTGCTCGAGTCGGTCGGCTGCGATCCGAAGGGCAAGCGCGCCGTCGTCGTCGGGAGGAGCAACCTCGTCGGCAAGCCGATCGCGATGATGCTGCTCGAGCGTCACGCCACCGTGACGATCGCGCACTCGCGCACTCGCGACCTCGGGGCGGTCTGTGGAGAGGCAGACATCCTCGTCGCGGCGGCCGGCAGCATCGGGCTCGTGAAGGGCGAGTGGGTCAAGCGCGGCGCCGTCGTGCTCGACGTCGGCACGAACCGCGGCCCCGACGGGAAGCTTCATGGCGACGTCGAGCCCGACGCGGCTCGCGAGCGTGCGTCGCACATCACTCCGGTCCCGGGCGGCGTCGGCCCGATGACGATCGCGATGCTGCTCTCGAACACCGTCGACGCGGCGGAGCTCCGCGCGAGCTGACGTCTCGTCGGGCTCGGGCGCGCTCAGCTCGACTCGAGCAGCTTCGCGAGGAGTCGGTCGAGCTCGTCGTAGCTCGCGTACGGGATCTCGATCTTGCCCTTGCCCTTGCGGTCGCGGACGGTGACGCGTGCGCCGAGGGACCGCGACAGGCGCGCCTCGAGATCCGTGACGTTCGCGCTGCGAGTCTTCTGCGCCGCGGTCTTGTCGTCGCGCGCGAGCGCGCGCGCCCGCTTCTCCGTCTCGCGGACGCTGAGGCTCCGCTCGGCGGTGAGCCGAGCGAGCTTCTGCATCGCGGCGACCGTCGGCGCGGTGAGGATTGCGCGGCCGTGGCCCTCGCTCAGGCGCCCGTCTTCGACCATCGCGAGCACGTCTGCCGGAAGCTTGAGGAGGCGCATCGCGTTCGCGACCGTCGAGCGATCCTTTCCGACGCGCGCCGCGACCGACTCCTGCGTGTGACCGTGCTCCTCGATGAGGCGCGCGAACGCGCGCCCGGTCTCGATCGGGTTGAGATCCTCGCGCTGGAGGTTCTCGACGAGCGCCGCCTCGAAGGCCTCACGCGCGTTGAGCTCCCGGACGAACACCGGCACTTCCTTGAGGCCCGCGCGAGCCGCCGCGCGCCAGCGGCGCTCGCCGGCGATGATCTCGTAGCCGCCGAGCTTGCGCTTGCGGACCAACACGGGCTCGAGCACGCCGATCTCTCGGATCGACTGCGCGAGCTCTTCGAGCTTGTTCTCGTCGAAGCGCCGGCGCGGCTGCTCGCGGTTCGGATGGACCTCCTCGATCGGCGCGTTGAATGCGTCCCGCGACGTCTGCGTCGCGGGAGCGGGCAGCATCGCGTCGAGGCCGCGCCCGAGGCGTGGTCGCTTTTGTCCGCTCGTCATCTCGGGGTGCTTCACGCTGCCGCTTCCGGAAGCGCGTCGAGGATCTCTCTCGCGAGGTTCAGGTACTGATAGGAGCCGCGTGACGAGGCATCGTACAGGATGACCGGCTTGCCGTGCGAAGGGGCCTCGGCGAGCCGAATGTTGCGAGCGATCACGGTCTCGTACACGGTGAAATGGCGGCGGACTTCGGCGGCGACCTCGTTGGCGAGGTTGTTGCGCCCATCGTACATCGTGAGGAGCACGCCGTGGATCTTGAGCTTGGGGTTGAGCGATCCCCGCACGCGCTCGATCGTGTCCGTGAGCTGCGAGAGACCCTCGAGCGCGTAGTACTCGCACTGCATCGGCACGAGCACGAGGTCGGCGGCGGCGAGCGCATTGATCGTGATGAGCCCGAGCGACGGTGGGCAGTCGACGATCAGGAAGTCGTAGTCGTCGCGCACGGGCGCGAGCGCGTCGCGCAGGCGGTAGTTCCGGTTCTCGCTCTCGATGAGCTCGATCTCGATCGCGGCGAGGTCGGGGCTCGATCCGACGAGCGACAGGTGCGGCAGGTCGGTGGTGATCACGACGTCGCGCACCGGCACGTCGTCGAGGAGCACGTCGTACGTTCCGCGATCGTTCTTTCGGGGCGGATGCCCGACGCCGCTCGACGCGTTGCCCTGCGGATCGAGGTCGAGCAGGAGCACGCGCTGCTCGGCGACGGCCAAGCTCGCGGCCAAGTTCACCGCAGTGGTGGTCTTGCCGACCCCGCCCTTCTGGTTCGCGATCGCGACGACGTAGGCCATCGGCGAGGGGGTGCTTACCAAGCCGCGCCCCCGGGTTCAACGCCACGAGTCCGCGCGCGGTTTCTTGGTGCCTGGAACCCAGGGTGGTAGCGTGTCGTCAGATGTAGGACAAGGTAGTCAGCTGGACGACATGTTCAGCTGTGCACCAAACGGAGGCTTGGCATGTCGAGGCGACGAGGACCGAACGTCTATCGATCGATGGAAGAGTTCGAGCGGGAGGAGCTCCGACCTTGGCGAAAGGCCGGGTGGTCGCTCGACGATTCTGTTCGCCGAGGCCAAGTACGAAGCCGCGGAGGACAACAGCTTCGAAGAGCCCCAAGAGCTCGACTTCGACTAGCGAATTCGGGCGGCGCCCCATCCCTCCTGGATTGCCGCCTCGGTCTCGCCGATCGCCCTCGGTCGAGACCCACCCGAGCCCGACGGTCGCCCCCGTCGGGCTCTTTCTTTTTCGTCAGGGCTTGGTCGCCGAGACCACGCCGCCCGGGACGTACCAATCGTCCCAGTACGACTCGCTCTTCACGCTCGCGATGAAGTACAGAAAGCCGAAGACGGCGATCAGGGTGACGCCGCAGAGCACCACCAGCCGGGGCCCGGTCCAGGCCTTCTCTTCACGCTCGATGCGATCGCGACCCGCTGGGTCGACGGTCACGTTCACGTAGATCTTCGGTTCGCTCATCGCGGCCCGAGATGTAGCGGCGTTCGGCGAGCGGGTCAACGGCCGCGCGCCGTGGGCGGTCGGGCGAGTGCTAGGCTCCCGGCGTGCGCAGTCTCGCGTGGATCGCTCTGCTCTCGTGCGCGACGGCGAGCCCGGCGCTCGCCCAACCTCCGGCGGGCGCGAGCGTCCCCACCTCGACCGGGTGGGAGGTCTGGTCGCCGCCCCTCGCGGCGCGCCTCTCGTCGATGTCCGTCGAGCACGTCGGGGAGCGCCGTCGCGAGGGGCTCACCCTCGGCGGGTTCGGGGTCGCCTCGGTCGTCGCGGGCGCGCTCGCCGCGGGCGTGGGGCACGACGACGACGTGTGGTTGTCGCTCGGCCTCACGACCGTGGGGTGGGGCGTCATCAACGCGCTCCTCTCGCTCGTCCTGCTCGACCTCGGCGGCGGTCACGCCGAGCGCGCGAGAGAGATTGCCAGGCTGTCGGGGCGCGAGCTCTTCGAGCGCCGCGACGAGCTCCTCGCTGCGCATCGATTCGAGCGCGACCCTCTACGCGCTCAACGCGGGCCTCGACATCTTCTACATCACGGGCGGTCTCCTGCTCTTCGCTCTCGGCGCGACGATGGACCCCCGCGAGCCGATCATGGAAGGCACCGGCATCGCCTGCGCTTCGCAGGGGGTGTTCCTGCTCGGCTACGATCTCGTCTCGTGGGCCCTCTCGCTCGGCCGCGCCTCGGATGCGGCGGGCGTCGTCCCCTGACGCCGCTGGCCGTCGCATCGACACCACCCCTCGGCTCCTCTAGCTTCTCCCGCGATGGCGGCACCCTCGGCGGACGGGCTGGAAGCGGGGTCGGGGCCGCCGCACGAGAGCGTCGACCGCGTGGCGCGGCGCCTGCTCCAGGGCGGTCTCGCGGCCGGCGTCGCGCGTTTCGGGCTGCCGCTCGTCCTCGGGATGGTGCTCCACACCGCGTTCAACCTCGTCGACATGTTCATGATCAGCCGCCTCGAGAACGCGACGGCCGCGCTCGGAGCGATCGGGATCTGCGACATGGTGGCGGCGGTCGCGACGATCCTCTCGAACGGCATCGCGACGGCCGCGGTCGCGATCGTATCGCGACGCCTCGGCGCCGACGATCGTCGCGGCGTCCGACACGCGACCTACCAGAGCCTGCTCGTGGTGGCCGCCATGAGCGTGTTCTTCGGGCTGCTCGGGGTCTTCGGAAGCGACTTCCTCATCCGTGTGGTGATGCAGGCGAAGGGCGACGCCGCGGACCTCGCGGTCGGTTACCTCCAGATCTCTGATGGGCGGCTGCTACTCGATCTTCTTCCTGCTTCAGATCACGGCGCTCCTCCGCGCCGTGGGCCACTCGAAGACCGCGGCCACGCTTCTCATCGGCGGCAACGTCCTCAACATCCTCTTGAACGCCCCGCTCATCTACGGCCCGGGCCCGTACCCTGCGATCTTCGCGTGGGGACAGCCGATCGCGCTGGCGTTCGACATCCCGCGGCTCGGCGTCGAGGGCGCCGCCTGGGCGACGTTGGTCGGTCGGACCGTGCCGGTGCTCGTCGGTGCCGCGTTGCTCGCCCGACGCCGCGAAGCATCGGGCTTCCAGCCGGAGTTTCTGCGGCCCCGCTGGTCGGAGATCCGGACGCTTCTCCGCGTGGGCTGGCCCTCGAGCGCGCAGCTCGTCTTGCGGGTCGTCTCGATCCTCGTCTTTCTCTCGCTCGTGAGCGCGATCTACACGACACCCGCGGATTCAGGCGCGCTCACGGCGTACGGCGTGTGCCTGCGGCTCGAGACGATGGCGCTCTTCGTCGGCATGGGGTGGGGCGCGGCGGCGTCGAGCTTCGTCGGGATGAACCTCGGCGCCGGCCGCGGCGACCGCGCCAAGCGCGCCGGGTGGATCGCGGCGGCGTACAACCTGGTCGGCATGCTCCTGCTCGTGTTCGTCTACATCCGGCACAGCGACGCCGTGATCGGCTTCTTCGACGACGATTCGGAGGTTCTCGCCGTGGGCGGCGAGTACTTCAGGACGGTCGGCTTGAGCTACGCGCTCGTCGGCGTGGCCATCGTGCTGTCGCAGGCGGTCAACGGCGCCGGCGCCACGCTCTCGACGCTCCTCATCGACGGGGCCGTCCTGTTCCTCGTCGTCCCGACCGCCATCGTCGCGGCCGAGCACCTCCGGGTCCCTCGCGTGACGTTCTTCTGGATCATCGCCGCCGGAAACGTCCTCGCGGCGCTATGCCACGTCGCCTGGTACGCTCGGGGGACGTTCCTCGAGAAGCGCCTGTGACCCCTGCCGCGAGCGCGGCCGCCTTGCAGACTCGGTCTCGCCGCACTACGAAACCCGGACCCGGAGCCACCTGACGTGTCGCGAATCGAAATCATGACGCCGAGCATGCTGGAGCGAATGCGCGAGTCCTGTCGGCTCGCTGCTCGCACGCTCGAGATGATCGGGCGGCACATCGAGCCGGGCATCAGCACGCTCGACATCGACCGCATCGTGCACGACTACATCGTCTCGCACGACGCGTACCCGTCGCCGCTCAACTACAACGGCTTCCCGCGGAGCGTGTGCACGAGCTTGAACGAGGTCGTCTGCCACGGGATCCCTTCGCCCAAGGTCGTCCTCAAGGACGGCGACATCATCAACGTCGACGTCACCACGTACCTGCCCGCCAAGCACGGGTTCCACGGCGACACGAGCGCGACGTTCTACGTCGGGACGCCGAGCGAGCAGGCGAAGCTCGTCGTCGAGACCGTCTCGGCCGCTCGCCTCGAGCTCGGCATCGCCGAGGTGAAGGACGGGGCGCGCATCGGCGACATCGGCGCCGCGATCCAGGCCTACGCGGAGTCGCGAGGCTGCTCGGTCGTCAAGGACTTCGTCGGTCACGGCGTCGGCCGCGAATTCCACATGGCGCCGCAGATCCCGCACTTCGGCACGCGCGGCTCGGGCAAGCGCATCAAAGCCGGCATGGTCTTCACGATCGAGCCGATGATCAACATCGGAGACTGGCGCGTGCGCGTCCTCGACGACGACTGGACCGCGATCACCGAGGACGGGAGCCTCTCGGCGCAGTTCGAGCACAGCCTCGTCGCGACGCGCGACGGATGCGAGGTCCTGACGCGGCGCGAGGGTGTGCTCGTCCACAGCGAGGACGTCCCGTGGGCGAACGTCGGCCCGCTCTCCGCTCCCGCGGCCGTGGCCGCGCAGAGCTCGAGCGAGGCGAAGGCTGCGTCGCAGGCGGTCTGACGGCCACCTCAGCGCGCTAGGGAACCACGAGCACGAGCTCGTCGCCCTCGCGCTCGAGCACGAGCGGCTCGAGCGACATCCCTTCGCACGGTCCCTCGATGCAATACCCGTCGCTCACGCGGTAGGTCGCGCCGTGCGTCGAGCAGACGAGGTGCGCGCCGTCCTCCGTCAAGAGCCGCGATCGGAACCCGAGCGGGATGGGCAGGTGACGGCACTCGTTCACGTAGGCGCGAACCGCGCCGTCGGGGTCGCGAAGCACGATCGCCTCGCGCGGCAGCCCCCGCGCGTCGAGGCCCAGAGCGACGATGCGCGGCTCTCCTCTGACGATGTCGCCGGTCGGCCCGAGCGGGATGCGCGTCACCTCCCCGCTCCCGTGTCGGCCCACGCGCGGTGCGCCTCGATTGAGACGAGCTCGCGCTCCGGCAAGAGCATCGCCGTCAGACGGCCGCCGTAGACGCACCCCGTGTCGAGCCCGACGGCGTGGGGGTGCTCCTGCAGCCCGCGCACCGCGTCGTGCCCGAAGAGCACGAGCTCGGGCCCCTCCCAGAGGGACGCCCACGGCACGCCTTCCTCGATGCGGCTCGTCGCCGACCCGTCGCGAGCGATGCTCCGCATCGTCACGAGGTCGCGGTCGGACTGCGCCTCGAGCGGCACGCCGGGGACGAGGCCCGCGTGGACCACGATCGCGTCGTGCTCCGCCAGGCGGATGGTGTAGGGGAGTGAGGCGAGCCAAGCCACATCGTCGGGCACGAGCGACTGTGCCGCGACGCGGTGACCTCGGCTCGCCTCGAGCGACTCGCCGCGCGCGAGCGCGATGGCCACCCGGAGCACCTTGAGGTCGTGGTTGCCGACGACCGAGCGCGCCCCGAGCTCGCGCGCACGGGCGACCACTCCTCGTGAGTCCGGTCCTTTCGCGACGAGATTGCCGACGAAGACGACCTCGCGCTCGTCGTCCGCGACGGCGGCGAGCAGCTCGTCGAGCTCCTCGCTACAGCCGTGAACGTCGCCGATGACGAGCGCTCGGCTCATCCTTCCCGTGTGCTCCGTTCAGAAGCAGTCTTGCAAGAAGGTCGGACAGGAGCTCGCGACGTCGAGCCCGTCGAGGCAGGTGTTGTAGCCGTCCCACGGCGACGCGCACGCGCCGGTCTGCGACGACATGATGCAGGCGGCGGTCGCGTCGGTTCCGCACGCCTCGTCGAGGCAGCAAACGTATCCGGTCCATCCGGACTGGCACCCATGGTCGTTCGCGCACGAGATGAAGTTCTGGTTGATGCACGCGCTGCAATCCGGGCTCGGGTCGGCGTCGAGGCACGACTGGATGCACGCGCCGTCGGCGCACCCGCCGATGCACGTCATGGTGGACGGCGAGCATACCGAGATGACGTTGTAGGGCACATTCTGGTCGGTGCACTCGCCCGTCGTGGGGACGCAGGACCCGTCCACGCACATCGTCCCGCCGGGGCACGCCGGAAGCCCCGGCCCGCAGGCCCCCGTGGTCCCGCCTCCGTCTCGCCCGGTCCCGCCGTCGCGCATGAGGACGATGCCCGAGTCGGTGCCGCCGCCGCCGCCGTCGACGATGACGATCCCGCCGTCGATTCCGCGGGCCACCGGGCCGGCCGCGGTTGCAGCCGACCGCCACGGTGCCGAGCGCGAGGGTGAGGAGCGCGAGCGCGACGAAGCTACGACCAAGCATCGAGACCTCCCACGAAGGAGAGGACCTTTGCCGATTCCGGAGCAAAGTCAACCGGAGGGCGGGTGCTCAGCCGCCCGGCGCATGGGAAACCGCGTGTCGTCCCGAGATCAGGCGCCGCCGCCGAAGCAGAGCATCGTGTTGCCGCACGGGGTCGCCGCGACGCAGTTGTCGACGTCGTCGCTCGAGCTGCCGCAGCTCATCGTGATGCACGCCTCGGTGACCGTCGGGCAGTTGTCCTGGACGCAGCAGAAGAGGCTGCCCCACTCGTCGTCGCAGCCCATCGTGGTCGCGCAGGCGAGGGTCTCGCCGACGAGGCACTGCAGACAGCCGTTCGGGTCGGGATCGGCCATGAGACACGCGTTCTGGCACATGCCGTCCGCGCCACAGCCCGTGAGGCACGTGAACGTCCCGGCAGCGCACGCACCGCCGGGGGGAGGGTCGATTGTCATCGGCGGGCAGGTGCCGCCGCCACCGTCCCTGCCGCCCGCCGTCGCGCCCGGGGCCCGCATCCGGGATGATGATCGGGCCCGCGTCGCCGCCGCCCGGAGGGCGGCTCTCGCCGCACGCGCCCGCCGCCACGAGCATCACGAAGACCAACGCACCGTTCTTCATCGCTGCCTCCTTCGCTTTCGGCCGCGTGCGCCTCTCACCCGGCCGGAAGCCTCACCAGAGCCCCGCTGACCCCACCCGAGGCCGGGCTCGAAAGCCACAACAAGGATCCCGCGACGTCGCGGGGGGAAACCCACGTCTCTCTGTCCGCGTCCGGCATCGCCTCGCGGTTGGCCGGCGTGTCGATTGTCCCGGGCAGGACCGCGTTGACGCGGACACCGTGCGCGCGTCCCTCGAGCGCCGCGGCGACGACCAGGTGCGCGACCGCGGCCTTGGTCGCGCCGTAGAGCGCGAAGCCCGGCGCGGGCGCGAGCGCTCGATCGGCGGCGACGACAGCGACCGTGCCGGCGCGTCGAGGCGTCATCCGCCGCATCGCTTCGCGAACCACCACCGCCGTCGAGACGAAGTTGGTCGTCGCGAGGCGCGCGATGTCCTCGGGCCGAGCCTCGCTGATATCCCCGTACACGAACGTGCCGACGGCGTGCACGACCGAGTCGATCGGCCCCGACCCGCCTGCGGGTCGCTCGAGCGAGTCGAAGAGCTTCGAGAGACCTTCCGCGTCCGCAACGTCACACTCCGCCACGCGCAAGCGGTCGTGGTGCTCGAGGCGCGCGCGAAGATCGTCCAGGGCCGTGCGACGGCGCGCCGTGGCGACGACGTGCGCGCCCATCGCGAGGAATGTCTCGCAGATTGACGGCCCGAGCCCGCCGGACGCACCGGTGACGAGGACGCGCTGACCGTGGACGGTCACGCGCTCACCGCTTCTCCTCGACTCCGTCGATCGAGCCGAGCGCCAACCGGATGGCTTCGACCGCAGCCTCGATCTCGGCTTCTCCGCCGCCGAGGTAGAGCCTCCCGAACGCGCCGAACGTCACCACCTCGAGCAACCGGATTGGCGAAGCCTTCTCGGCCTCGTTGGCCGCGATGGCCGCGTACGCAGCCGGGTACGTCTCGAGGACGTAGAGCGTCTCGCCCTCGCGGATCATGTCGCCGTGGCGCATGCGGTTGATGATCATCTCCTGATGACCGTCGAGGCCCGTGATGACTTCGCTCGAGACGATGCGCGGCTTGATGCGGTCCTTCTCTGTGCAGCCGAGCGTCTCGAGGATGAACGCGCCCGCCTCGCGGACCTCGCCCTGGTCCTCGTGGTGGAGCTCGAGCAGGCCGTACGCGCGCTCGACGATCTGCATCCCGGGCAGGACCCGGGTGTGCTTGAGCGCGGCGTCGGTGATCTGGTTGATCGCGATCCCCGGCGCGATCTCCACGAAGAGCGACGTCTGCCCTTCGAGCGGTTGAAACCCCGCCGCGACGGTCTGGAGGAAGCCGGTGAGCTGCGGTTGGAGCGAGTCGATGACCGTGTAGGTGCGAAGCTGCATGGGGTTCCAGCGCGGATGGGCGCGACGGAGGCTGGGGACGCTACCTTGGGCCGAAGGACGAGGTCAAACCGGACCTCGTCGGGCCGACGTCGCGCCCGAGCGCCGAGTCAGACCAGCATCTCGACCCCGTGGCGCGGGTCGGGCGTGCCGATCTCGAGCGCGAGCGCGTGGGTCACGAGCTCGAGCGGCGGGTGCCCGGCTCTCTCGAGGCGCACCGTCGCGTGGGCGAGCTTGCTGTTGAGGCAGTGGGTCATCGTGCCGTCCGGGCTCTCGTAGTGGAGGCCGGCGAGCGCGTTCGTCTCGGCGCGCGCGTCGAGGAAGATGCGCGCGCCGCGGGCCCGAAGCGACGTCCGGTAGTGGCGTGTTCCGACGTCGACCGTGGGCGAGAGGATCGCGCGCGGCCCGTCGAAGCGATGCGCTTGCCCGCCGACGTGGATCGCTCCGGTCCCGAGCCAGGGCAGGAGCAGCCCGCCGACGCGGATCCGCACGGCGGCGATCTCGAGCCACACGTCGTCGTGTCCGCCGTCCCAGCAGTTGGCGTGCGCCCACGCGTAGCGCTCGCTGTGCCTGGGCCCCCAGTTGTGTCCTTGCATCCCCGGCCAGCCGTCGAGCTCCCACGTCTCGCCGTCGACGTCGAGCCTGCCGCCGATCCGAACGTCGGGGTGGGGCGTGAGCGTCTTGGTCCGTGGGAACGGCCCGGTGTACATCCGCTCGAGCGGATACGGATGAAACGGGGCCCCGTTCGGCGCCCACTCGAGCGACCACGAGAGCGAGTGCGCACCGCTCGCAACCGCTCCGGCAGCGCTCGTGTCGGAGAGCACGCTCGTTCCTATCGCGTAGCGGAAGGGCTCGAGCTCGAACCGCGCGTCCCCGAGAGGATGGGTCCTCTTGGCGGCGGCGACCGGCCCGCGCTCGGCGTCGAACGCGACCGCCCAGACCTCGGCCACGCTCGGTCCGCGCGGGCGTACCAAGAGCGTGTGCTTGATCCACAGAGCGCGCGTCGCGTCGGCTGAGGTCGCCTTCACGAAGTGGCTCTCGACGTGCGGCTCGTGCTCGCCACGCGGCGTGCGCGAGGCGTTGTCGGCCGAGCGCATTGACAAGGACGCGAGAGACGTGGTTCGAGAGGGCATGATGAAGGAAGGAAACAAGGCGCCTCTGTTCAGCTTGCCCTCCTCCGAGGGTGGCAGCGTGTCGTTGAAGGACTTCGCGGGCAAGACGGTCGTCCTCTACTTCTATCCCAAGGACGACACCCCGGGCTGCACCGTCGAGGCGCAGGAGTTCCGCGACGCGAAGAAGAAGCTCGCTGCGAAGGGCGCGGTCGTCTTCGGCGTGAGCAAGGACTCGCTCGGCTCCCACGAGAAGTTCGCGAAGAAACATCGCCTCAACTTCCCGCTCTTGAGCGACCCCGAGGCCAAGGTGATCGACGAAGTACGGCGCGTGGGGCGAGAAGAACAACTACGGCAAGAAGTACATGGGCATCATCCGGACGACGGTCGTGATCGGCCCCGACGGCAAGGTCGCGAAGGTCTTCTCGAAGGTGAAGGTGAAGGGCCACGTCGCCGCCGTCCTCGAGACGGTCGGGGGCCTCGGCGGGTGACGTTGACGCCCGTGGTTTCGCGGGCGTACCGTTTCGGCGGGCGCGCGGGGGTGCGCGCCCCTGCGAGGAGCTCCCCGGATGTACGTTGCTTCCTTCGTTCGTCGCGGCGCCACGATGCGGGCCCGCCTTCTCGTCCCGATTTCCCTCGCCGCCGCGGTGCTCCTGTCGACGAGCTGCGGTGACGGCCGCGACGCCCCGATGTGCACGCCGTCGTGCCCGAGCGGCTTCTCGTGTTGCGGCGATGCGATGGGCGGCACCGGGTGTCGCAACACGACGTTCGATCGCGAGAACTGCGGCGTGTGCGGCCGTGCGTGCGGCGCCGGTGAGATGTGCGCCGGCGGGACGTGCGTCACCGCAGGGGACGGAGGGCTCATGTCCGACGGCGGCGACGTCGGGATGTGCGTGCCGACGTGCTCGTCCTCGCAGCGCTGCTGCGGCACTTCGTGCATCTCGCGCTCCGTGCCTCCAGGCACGGACGGGCGGAGCGATCCGTCGTTCATGAACTGCAGCAACTGCAACTTCCCGTGCGACCCCGACCGCGCGAGCTCGTGCAGCCTCCCGACTGGCGGCAGCGTGCCGATGTGCGTCTGTGGCGCGTTCAACGCGTGTATCACCGGTGAGGTGTGCGTCATGGACGGCTCGACGTACCGGTGCGTGAACCTCCAGACGGACCGCAGCAACTGCGGCACGATCGGTCACGCGTGCGCCGGCGACGAGATCTGCAGCGCCGGAACCTGCTCGTGCGGCTCGACCGGCGCGAGCTGTCCCTCGGGCGAGACGTGCTGTGCCGGCGGCTGCATAGACACCGACAGCGATGCGAACAACTGCGGCGGATGCGGGACGGTGTGCGGCGCGGAGGGCCCGACGTGCAGCGGAGGCACGTGTCTCTGCGGCACGTCGCCGGCGTGTCCCGCGCCCGTGGCGGGCGGCATCGGCACACCGGGCTCGCTCGGCGCGAGCTGCTGCGACGACGCGTGCGTCCCGAACACCGACACCAGCTGCGGATGCGGTGTCGTGTGCGACGCGGAGAACGACGAGACCTGCATCACCGGAAGCTCCCTTCCCATCCCGGGCCTGCCCACGAGCATGGGCGTCTGTTGCGGAAACGAGCTGCTGCCGGGCGTCGGGTTCTGCTCGGACTTCGGCTTCGACGGCGGCTTCGGCTTCGATGGCGGGTTCGGCTTCGACGGCGGGCTCCCGTTCCCGCCGTAGAGCCGAGCTCGAGCGAGAGCGCGCGGTCAGAAGATCGAGCGCAACAGGATGAAGAGGATCATCGCGGCGACGACCACGCCGGCCGCGCCCAGGATCGCGACGCCCTTGAGCAGCGTCGGGCGGTCGAACGCATCGATCGCGAGGTGGTGCAGACGCTCGCGCCGTTTCTTCTCCTCGACCGCCGCGATCGCGCGCGTCGCTCGCGCGCGGAGCTTGGGATCCGCCGCGTCGCCGAGCCCCGCCTGAAGCGCCTGAGCCCCGAGCGCGACGAGCGCGCGCTGGGCCTTCTGCGCTTCGACCCCTTGGCTCACGAGGGCCTTCGAGGCGCCGTGGCGCTCGTGCCGATCGAGCTCGCGAAGGTCCTCCTCGATCTGCGCCGAACGCGCGAGCCGGACCGCGAGCTCGCGCTTGGCCTCGGCGAGCTCGTCCGTCAGCCCGAGAACCGGTTGCTCGGCGACGCGAACCTCTTGAGCCCGCGCCTCGCGGTCGGCCTCGAGCATGGCGAGGCGCGTCGCATCGGGTGGGCGGGCCGGATCAGCGCGGATGTTTCTGAGCTCGATGACGATGCGCTCGAGGCGCGCTCGGATGCGCGCGAGGTCGGTCTCCCGGATCTCGAGCTGCGTGCGAAGCCGCGTCTCGCGGTCGCGCCATGGCCCGATCTCCTTGCGCGCCGCGGCGAGAGCCGCGTCGAGCTCACCACGGCGTAGAGCGCGCTCTTCGGCCTCTCGACCGAGGGTGCTCGAGCGCTCCCCCGCCTCGTCGAGGGCCCCGCGCGCGGCCTCGAGCGCGTCGCTCACCTTCGCGGTGTCGAGCTCGTCCCGGCGCTCGACCACCGCACGGCCGAGCGCGGCGAGCGTCTCGTCGCGAGCGAGCTCAGACGACTTTCGGTGGCCGGTCGCGTCCTCCGCGGCGAGCGCGAGCTCCTTTCGCCGCGCCTGGACGTGGAGCGCATAGAGGATGGGGCCGAGCGGCCCGCGCGGTACCGCGCCGAAGTCCGCGAGGGACTCGACCTCGCGCCGTGGGGATCGAAGCGGGAGCGGTGCCGGCCGCCGGGGACGCCTCGACCGCCGGTGCCGCCGCAGCCTTCTCTGCGAGGCCGGCCTTTGGGCCGAGCACCACGGTCGGGACCTCGGTCTTGGGCGGGGGAGGGACCGACTCGAGCTCGAGCAGATCGGGCTCACCGTGTGACGAACCGAGATCGATCTCGCCATGCGTCGCTCCGCCCAGACCGGGCGCGCCACCGCTCCCGCCGAAGAGGGGATCGTCCTCGCTCGCCACTCGGCGATGCTACCAGACTGGTGCAGCGGTCCGCCGCCGGCGTCCGTCGCGCTCGCGGGTCAGCGCTCGCGGGTCAGCGTCGCACGACCACGAACGCCGCGTCGTCGCCGGTGACCCGAACCGCGGCCGCCCACGCGGGGCCCTCGAGCGTCTGAATCGCCGCCACCTCGGTCGGGCCGATGAGCGCCGCGCCGCTCGGGCCGCCGAAGACGAGCCTGCTGCCGTGGGGATCGTGCGCGATACGAACCGCCGGGAGCCCGTCGATGTGACCCGGCACCTGCCCGTCTCGAGCCCAGAGCAGGAGCCGACCCTCGCCGTCGCGGAGCACAGCGTTGACGGTCGGCGGGCGCAGCGGTGACAGGGTGAGGTCGAGCAGGACGTGGACCACGCATCCGAGCAGCGGACCGAGGTCGATCGCGGAGGGTAGGAGGAAACGGACCCGTGTCCGTCCGCCGTCCCGCTCGAGGACGAGAGCGTCGGGCTGAAGGGCGACAATCCGGCCATGTAGCTCAGTCGATACGTGCAGGCATCCGTCCGCGTCCATCCGGGACGAGCCGCTCTCCGGCGGGGCCGCGATGGCCGCGAAGCAGACCGCCCCCTCCTCGCGCGCCATCGGCGCGAACCGGCCGACGTGGAACGCCGCGACCGGCCGCGCACGCCTCTCCGGGTCCGGGGGTGAGGAGGTCATCTCGGGTCTCTCTAGAGCAACATGCGTGCCGCCCGCCTCGTTCCCGGACGATACGAGAAACTTTGCGATCCCGTTCCCCGCTGTGCGCTCGGAGCG
Source organism: uncultured delta proteobacterium (assembly GCA_963740495.1). Taxonomy (GTDB): domain Bacteria; phylum Myxococcota_A; class Polyangia; order Polyangiales; family CAVUEK01; genus CAVUEK01. The sequence goes on along the minus strand of CAVUEK010000018.1, from coordinate 55,334 downwards.
CGCCGAGCGCCGGCGAAGGCGCGTTCGCTGTCCGAGGCCTCATGGTCTCTGGCAGCCCTGTCATGGGGGCTCGCGGGGCTCACGGAGCGCGCAGGGTCACCACTCGGGCGTCGCATGCGACGCTGCTCGGGCTCTCGGCCCGGAGCTCGAGCCGCACCGTCCGGTCGGCGAATCGCTCGAGGTCGGGGTGCTCGCTGTCGAGGACGACCAGAATCCGGGTTTCGGACGGTCTCGCCATCCTGGCTCGTGAAGAGGGTGGGCCGGAGCGCGCGCTCGGTCGGGGCTCCGACATCGCTTCCGTCCGCCGGATCGACGAGGCGGTAGACGGCGGACATGTCGAGCTCCATGTCCCGCGCCGCGAAGCCGACGAGAACGTGGATCCCGCCCTGCGAGCCGAGGACGATCCCGACGTCGGCGCCGGTCGCGGGGAGAAATCGCAGCCGCGATCCTCCCTCGCCTACCTCGACGCTCCCGGGTCCGGTGCCGCACTCGCGTCCGGCCGCGTCGTCGTCGCACGCGCCGACCAAGAGCCCGGTCCACAGCAGGACGCGCCACATGCGTCATTACATAGCACTCGTGGGCGCCCGGTCCGGCGTGCACCGTTTGACCGTGCCGAGGCGACGGTGTATCCGGCCCGTCGACCCGAGCGCGTCCGACGCCGTGCAGCCGCCCGAGCCCATCGATCCGAACTTCCGCATCGAGCTCCCCGCGTTCGAGGGTCCGCTCGACCTCCTGCTTCATCTCATCCGGAAGCACGAGCTCGACATCATGGACCTCCCGATCGCGTTCGTGACCGAGCGCTACCTCGTCGTACCTCGGGCTGATGAAGCAGCTGAACCTCGACGTCGCGGGCGAGTACCTCGTCATGGCGGCGACGCTCGCACACCTCAAGAGCAAGCTGTTGCTCCCATTACCCCCGTCGGATCAGGACGACGAGGAGACCGAGGAGGTCGACCCGCGGCGGAGCTCATCCGGAGGCTCCTCGAGTACCAGAAGTACAAGGAGGCGGCGGAGCACCTCGGCGGCCGTGGGATCACGGGCCGGGACGTCTTCCTGCGCGGCTCGGACGCTCCTTCGGCCGAGGGCCCGGCTCCGCTCGCGGAGGTCGGTCTCTTCAAGTTGCTCGACGCGTTTCAATCGGTGCTCGAGCGGGTCCGCGACGATCTGTCGTTCGAGATCAGCGCCGAGCGCATCTCCATCCAGGAGCGGATGACCGAGATCGTCGAGCGCCTGCGCGGCAAGCAGAGCTGCTCGTTCGAGGACCTCTTCGAGGAGGTCGCTACCCGCTATGACGTCGTGGTGACGTTTCTCGCGATCCTCGAGATGGCCAAGATGCGAATGATGCGGATCTACCAGCCGGATCCGCGCGCCGGGATCCACATCGAGTACCGTGTCACCGAGGCGGGCGACGGCGAGGAGACGGCAGACGCGGGCGAGGGCACGGCTGAGGACAGGGAAGGCGAAGAGGGCGGTTCATGACCGAGACGTCGGACGAGAGCGGAAGCGAGCGAAAGCGCAGGCAGAGCGAGCGCGTCCCGGCCGGTGCGGACGCGGAGGTCGTCGAGGACCGAGACGCGGAGGACGATCCCATCGACGAGGGCGCGGCGGCGGCGCCGACCGACGAGGAGCTGCGCTCGATCGTCGAGAGCCTCGTGTTCGTCGCCGATCAACCCGTCGCGACGAAGAAGCTCGCGCGGCAGGCGCACACGCGCATGGCCGAGGTCAAGCGCGCGCTCGACGCGCTGGTCGAGGAGTACCGGGGTCGCGGCATCGAGCTCGTCGAGGTCGGCAACGGCTGGCAGTTTCGCTCGTCGGCGAAGAACGCGTCGTACGTTCGCGCGTTCATCGCGCAGAGACCCGTCCGGCTCACGCGCGCGCAGCTCGAGTCGCTCGCGATCGTCGCGTACCGGCAGCCGGTGACGCGGCCCGAGATGGAAGAGATCCGCGGCGTCGACTGCGGGTCGGCGCTGCGTCGCTGCTCGATCGGGACCTGCTGCAGATCCTCGGTCAAGCAAGGAGGAGCCGGGGCGCCCGCTGCTCTACGGCACGACCGCGTTCTTCCTCGAGTTCTTCGGCCTCGAGGCCTGACCGACCTGCCCACGCTGCGCGAGTTCAGCGAGCTCAGCGACGAGAGCCGCGCGCTCTTCGAGAGAAAGCTCGGCGAGCCGTTCGACTGTCGCGATCTCGACGCGCGCGCTGCGGCGAGCGCGAGCGAGCTCGACGCGGACGAGGCCGGGCTCGACGACGACGACGAGCGCGAGGACGACCGAGGTCACCGAGGTGCCGAGCCCCGAGGAGGGAACGTTCCCCGCTCGGATGGGCGACGGACGACGCCGACGACGACGAGCAGCACCGACGACGGACGTCGACGACGAGGACGACGACGACGACGACGACAGCCTAGACGACGACGACGACGCGGACGACGACGACGAGGACGACGACGACGACGACGACGACGACGAGGACGAGGACGAGTAGCGTGACCGTGCGAACGTTCCAGGATCTGATCCTCGCGCTTCAGGGCTTCTGGGCCGAGCGCGGCTGCCTCATCGTGCAGCCGTACAACTCCGAGGTCGGCGCCGGCACGTACAACCCGGCCACGTTCCTGCGCGCGCTCGGGCCCCGAGCCGTGGAACGTCGCGCTACGTCGAGCCGTCGCGCCGCCCCACCGACGGCCGCTACGGCGACAACCCGAACCGCCTGCAGCAGTTCCACCAGTTCCAGGTGATCCTCAAGCCGCGCCCGCTCGACATCCAGGATCTGTACCTCGAGTCGCTGCGCGCGCTCGGCACCAATCCGATGGAGCACGACGTCCGCTTCATCGAGGACGACTGGGAGTCGCCGACGCTCGGCGCCTGGGGCCTCGGCTGGCAGGTGTGGCTCGACGGCCTGGAGATCAGCCAGTTCACCTACTTCCAGCAGGTGGGCGGTATCGACTGCAAGCCCGTCAGCGGCGAGCTCACCTACGGGCTCGAGCGCATCGCGATGTACCTGCAGGACGTCGACAACGTCTACGACCTCGATTACGGCGGCGGCGTCCGCTACGGCGAGCTCTTCAAGCGCGCCGAGTGGGAGTGGTCGACCTACAACTTCGAGGAAGCGCCGACGTCGGACGCGCACTTCGCCGCGTTCGATCACTACGAAGCGGAGGTGAAGCGCCTGCTCGAGCGCGGCGCTCAGGAGGTCAAGGGCAAGAAGGGCGATCGTATCGACGCCGAGGACCCGCAGGCGCTCGCTCGTGCTGCCTGCCTACGACTGCGTCATCAAGGCGGCCCACTCGTTCAACGTGCTCGACGCGCGCGGCGCCATCGGCGTGACCGAGCGGCAGCGCTTCATCGGCCGCGTGCGCCGCTCGCCCGCGCGTGCGCCGAGCCTGTCGCCCAGCGCGAGGCGCTGGGCTTCCCGCTGCTCCGAGCCGCGCCCGCGGTCGAGGCGCCACGCGTAGCGCGCGGGTGACGATCCTCGGCGCCATCGAGGGTGGCGGCACGAAATTCCTCTGCGCGGTCAGCGAGGAGAGCGTGATCGTCGGCGAGAAGCGCATCGCGACGACGACGCCGCGCGAGACGCTCGACGCCGCGATCTCGTTCTTCACGCGTCATCCCGTCGAAGCGCTCGGCGTGGGCATGTTCGGTCCGCTCGACATCGCGACCGGCGTGACGCTCCGAACACCCAAGCCCGGATGGGACGCCGTCCCGGTGCGCGAGATCCTGGCGGACGCGCTCCGCATTCCCGTCGCCGTCGACACCGACGTCAACGCGGCCGCGCTCGCCGAACATCGCTGGGGAGCCGCGCGGGGCGCCGATCCGACGCTCTATGTGACGGTCGGAACGGGAGTCGGCGGCGGCATCGTCGTCCTGGACCGTCCTCTGCACGGCCTTCTGCACCCCGAGATCGGTCACCTCGCGGTGCCGCGCCTTCCCCTCTCGGACGGAGCGCTCGACGCGTTCGAGGGTACGTGCCCTTTCCACGGGCGCTGCCTGGAAGGGCTGGTGTCCGGCCCGGCGCTCGCGCGCCGAACGGGGCAGCCGCTCGATGGCCTCGGAGACGACGACCCGGTGTTCGAGCTCGCGGGCCGCTACCTCGGACACGCGCTCGCGCAGGCGGTCCTCGTCGTCTCGCCGGAGCGCATCGTCGTCGGTGGCGGAGTGGGCTCGCGGCCGGCGCTGCACGTCGCGGCGCGCCGGGCGCTGCGAGAGGCCCTCTCTGGCTACGTTCCACGCGAGGCCCTGCTCGGAGGGGATCGACGGATACGTCGTTCCTCCGAGGTTCTCGACGCCGGGTCTCACGGGCGCCCTGGCGCTCGCCGTGGACGCCCTCCGGGGCGTCTGATACATCGAGCGCGATCGCATGGAGAAACGGCCGCTGCTCATCGAGATCGGCACGGAGGAGCTGCCCGCGTCCTTCGTCGCACGGGCGCTCGAGGCATTGCCGGGGATCGCGTCGACGCTCCTCGACGAAGCACGCCTCACGTCCGGTGCGATGCGCGCGCTCGGAACGCCGCGGCGGCTCGCGCTCCGCGTCGACGACGTGCCCGTCGAGCAACCGGACGTCTTGGAAGAGGTCGTCGGCCCGCCCGCGAGCGTCGCTCTCGACGCACGACGGCAAGCCCACGAAAGCCGGCGCCGGCTTCGCGAAGAAACAGGGAGTCTCGCCCGACGCGCTTCGCGTGGTGCGCACGGACAAGGGCGAGTACGTCGCCGTGACGCGAGGAGAGAAGGGCCGTCCGGCGCGCGAGGTGCTGGCTTCGCTCGTAGCGACGCTCGCCGCGCGCATCCCCTTCCAGAAGTCGATGCGTTGGGGGGCGGGCGACGTGTCGTTCGGACGGCCGGTGCACTGGCTGGTCGTCTTGCACGGCGACGAGAATCGTCGATGCGGAGGTCGCCGGCGTTCGCTCCGGACGCTCGACGCGCGGGCACCGGTTTCTCGCTCCGTCGGCGTTCGAGCTCGGCTCGGCGACCGAGTACGTCGATGCGCTCCGCGTCGCCCACGTGTACGTCGACGTCGAAGAGCGAAAGGAACGAATGCTCGGCGCGCTCCAGACCGCAGCGGACGCGCTCGGCGGCTGGCTGCGACCCGACCCGTTCCTCGAGGACGAGTGCGCGACGCTCGTCGAAGAGCCGTTCGATCCTCCCGGGCCGTTTCGACAAGTCGTTCCTGGACCTGCCCGGGAGCCTGGTCGTCTCGGTGATGCGGGATCATCAGCGATACTTCGCCCTCGGCACCGGGCCCGGCGCGACGACGCTCTTGCCGTGCTATCTCAACGTCGCGAACACCGCGAACAATCCCGAGGTCATCGCCAGGGGCAACGACCGCGTGCTCGAGGCGCGCCTCCGCGACGCGCGCTTCTTCATCGACGAGGATCAGAAGCGGCCGCTCGGCGACCGCGTACCGCAGCTCGACCGCGTCGTCTTCCAGACCAAGCTCGGGAGCATCGGCGACAAGGTGCGCCGCATCGAAGCGCTGGCGGCGTCGCTCGTCGAGGGGGACGACGCTCGGCTCGCGCGTCAGGCGGCTCGCTTGTGCAAGGCGGAATCTCGTCACCCTCATCGTCGGCGAGTTTCCGGAGCTCCAGGGCGAAATGGGCACGTACTACGCGAGCGCAGAGGGCGTTCCGTCGCGCGTCGCCGACGCGATTCGAGACCACTACCTGCCTCGCGGCGCGAGTGACGGGCTACCACCGAACGCGCTCTCTGCGGCGGTGGCCATGGCCGACCGCATCGACACGCTCGTCGGTTGCTTCGGGATCGGGCTCGTCCCGACCGGCTCGGCCGACCCGTACGCGCTCCGGCGTGCCGCGCTGGGCATCGTTCGGATCGCGATCGACGGGCCGCTCGACGTCGAGCTTCGCGCGCTCGTCGAGCGCGCGCACGCGCTCTACTCGGGCGTGGGCCTCGCGCCTCTCGCAGAGGTCTTGCCCGCGCTGGAGACGTTTTTTCGAGCCCGCATCAAGGCTCAGTACGCGACCGCGTACGGCGCGGACCTCGTGGAGGCGTGCTTGGGCGCGTGGCAGGGCGGCTCGCTTCGAGATCTCGAGAGAACGGCTCGTGTCGGTTCAGAGCTTCCGGGAGCTCGACGCGGCGGCCGAGTCCCTCGCCGTCGCGTTCAAGCGCGCGTGGAACATCGCGAAGGACACCGCGCCCGGGACCGTCGATCCGTCGCTCCTGACCGAGCCCGCCGAGAAGGTCCTCGCCGAGCGTTTCGAGGCCATTCGCCCGCAGCTCGATGCCGACATCTCGACGCGTCACTACCAACGAGCGCTCGCGCTCGTGGCAGCGGAGCTGCGCGAACCGATCGATCGATTCTTCGAGGGCGTGTTCGTGATGGTCGACGACGCGCGCGTTCGCGAGAACCGGCTGCGATTGCTCCGCGGAATCGCCGACACGGTCACGCGCATCGCACACTTTCACCAGCTGAGCACGTGAGGCGGAGATGACCAACTACGTTCATGTCTTCGGTGCCGACATCGGGAACCAGAGCCCGAAGCTCCTCCTCGGCGGCAAGGGCGCTGGGCTCGCCGAGATGACGCGTCTCGGCATCCCGGTCCCGCCCGGCTTCACGATCACGACCGAGGCGTGCAGCGCCTTTACGCGCGACGGCAAGATCCCGGACGGGCTCGAGCAGAGGTGAACGCCGGCGCTCGCGAGCGCTCGAGGCGCGATGTCGGCGCGCGCTTCGGCGACGCGACGGAGCCGCTCCTCGTGTCGGTGCGCTCCGGCGCGCGCGTGTCGATGCCCGGCATGATGGACACGATCCTCAACCTCGGCCTCAACGACGCAGACGTCGAGGGGCTCGCGAACAAGACGGGTGACCGGCGCTTCGCGTTCGACGCGTACCGGCGGCTGCTCGGGATGTACGCCGACGTCGTGCTCGGGTCGAGCGCCGGCACTTCGAGGAGGCGCTCGTCGCGCGCAAGAGAGGCTCGGCGACGCCCGCATGCCCGATCACGAGGTCCCCGCGGAAGAGCTCGAGCGCCTCGTCGGCAAGTCGCGCCGCATCGTCGCCGACGAGCGACGGGCCGTTCCCCGACGATGTCCAGGTGCAGCTCTGGGGCGCCATGGAAGCCGTCTTCCGCTCGTGGAACAACCCTCGTGCCATCCGATATCGCAAGATGCACGAGATCCCGGACGACCTCGGCACGGCGGTCAACGTGCAAGCGATGGTGTTCGGGAACATGGGCGACGACAGCGGCTCGGGTGTCGCGTTCACGCGCAATCCCTCGACCGGCGAGCGGAAGCTCTATGGCGAGTTCCTGCCGAACGCGCAGGGCGAGGACGTCGTCGCGGGCATCCGGACGCCGCGCCCGATCCTCGCGAGCGCTGCTGCGCCGGGTCGCGAGGGCGAGTCGCTCGAGCGTTCGATGCCGGAGTCGTTCGCGCGGATCGAGGAGCTCGCCGAGCGGCTCGAGGCGCACTTTCGCGACGTCCAGGACATCGAGTTCACGATCGAGAAGGGCCGCGTCTTTCTACTGCAGACCCGCAACGGAAAGCGGACCGGCCACGCGAGCGTGCGGATCGCCGTCGACATGGCGAACGAGGGCGTGATCGATCGGGACACGGCGCTCCTGCGCGTCGACGCGAGCTCGCTCGACCAGCTCCTGCACGCGACGCTGCCCGATCCGGAGACGCTCGAGAAGCGCGGTGTCCACGCGCTCGCCTCGGGCCTCCCGGCCAGCCCCGGCGCCGCGATCGGGGAGATCGTGCTCGACGCGGACGACGCGGTGAGGCTCGCGGCCGAGGGCAAGAAGGTGATCCTCGTTCGCAGCGAGACGAGCCCCGAAGACATTCATGGCATGAAGGCGGCGGAGGGGATCGTGACCGCGACGGGCGGCATGACGTCGCACGCCGCCGTGGTGGCGCGCGGTCTCGGCAAGTGTTGCGTCGCGGGGGTGAGCGCGATGAGCGTCGACTACGGCGCCCGCCTCGTTCACGTCCGCACCGACACCGAGGTCGTCACCCTCGGCCCCGGAGAGCGCATCACGCTCGACGGCTCGCACGGCAAGATCTATCGCGGCGAGCTCGACGTCGAGGCGGCGGCGCGCATCCCCGAGCTCGACACGCTGATGACGTGGGCCGACGAGCGCCGGCGACTCGGCGTGCGCGCGAACGCGGACACCCCGCGCGGCGCCCGCTCCGCGCGGAGCTTCGGCGCGGAGGGCATCGGGCTCTGTCGGACGGAGCACATGTTCTTCTCCGACGAGCGCATCCTCGCGGTGCGCTGCATGGCGCTCTCGCTCGGTCCCGAGCAGCGAGCGCGCTGGCTCGCGGAGATCGAGCCGATGCAGCGCGGCGACTTCGAAGAGATCTTCGAGGCGATGGACGGGCTTCCGGTGACGGTGCGCTTGCTCGACTGGCCGCTCCACGAGTTCCTGCCGAAGAGCGACGAAGACTACGCGAGCGTCGCCTCCGCGCTCGGGGTCTCGCTCGCGGACGTTCGCGAGCGCGCGAGCACCATGCACGAGCAGAACCCCATGCTCGGCCATCGGGGTGTCCGGGTCGGTCTCACCGCGCCCGACATCTACCGGATGCAGACGCGCGCGATCCTCGACGCGGCGGCGACATGTCGTGGCAAGGGCATCGACGTGCGCCCCGAGATCATGATCCCGGTCGTCGCGCTCGCCGCGGAGCTCGCGGCGATGCGCGCGGAGATCGACGACGAAGCGCGCGCCACGCTCGCCGACGGAACGTCGAGGTCCCGTACATGGTCGGGACGATGATCGAGCTGCCTCGCGCGTGCCTCGTGGCGGGCGATCTCGCCGCGCATGCCGAATTCTTCTCGTTCGGCACGAACGACCTCACGCAGACGACGTTCGGGATCAGCCGGGACGACGCGGGGCTGTTTCTGCCCCGGTACCTCGAGGACGCGCGCGGGCTCCTCGGCGCCGACCCGTTCGCCCGGCTCGACACCGTCGGTGTGGGGGAGCTCATCCGGATCGCCTGCGAGCGCGGTCGCGCGGGCCGCGCGGGCATCAAGCTCGGGCTCTGCGGCGAGCACGGCGGAGACGCGAGATCCGTCGTTTTTTGTGACGAGATCGGTCTCGACTACGTTTCCTGTTCCCCACCGCGCCTTCCGGTGGCGCGCCTCGCCGCGGCGCAGGCGGCGGCGCGGACGCAGAAGTAGTCCTTCACTCGACCACATCGCCCGACATCCCAAGAAGTCACGCTCTTGACCCATCTGTCCGAGTGGCCGATCGTTGGATCGCGCCTAGAATGACCGAGCTGTGAAGCTTTCGTACGGCTCGCGCGTTCGAAGGTAGGGAGCTTCGATGAGCAACGGGGACCATCTGCGTGTGATCGAGGGAGAGGCTGGACGTCCCCCTTCGAATCCGCCGCCAGACCCGCTCGTCGGTCGCACGATCGACGGCCGCTACAAGGTCGAGGAGGTGCTCGGCGAAGGCGGGATGGGCATCGTCTACAAGGCCCGGCACACGGTCCTCGGCAAGGCGCTCGCGATGAAGGTCCTGCGGCCCGAGGTAGTGCAACGACGACGAGATCATCACGCGCTTTCGACAGGAGGCACAGAGCGCGTCGGCGATCGGCAACCAGCACATCATCGACATCAGCGACTTCGGTACGCTGCCGGACGAGTCGACGTACTTCGTCATGGAGTACCTCGACGGCGTCGACGCTGCGGAACGGCTCGCCGACGAGAATCCGCTGCAGGAATCCGCGCGCGACGCACATCGCGAAGCAGCTCGCCGTCGCGCTCGGCGCGGCGCACGAGCGCGGCATCGTTCACCGCGACCTCAAGCCGGACAACGTCTACCTCATCAAGCGCGGCGGTGACCCGAACTTCGTCAAGGTGCTCGACTTCGGCATCGCCAAGGTCGGCAGCGGGACGAAGAAGCTCACCAAGGCAGGGCAGGTCTTCGGCACGCCGCACTACATGTCCCCGGAGCAGTGCGCGGGCACCGGCGACCGACCATCGCACGGACATCTACGCGCTCGGCGTGATCCTCTACGAGATGGCGTGCGGCAAGGTCCCGTTCGACGCGGACAACCTGATGGGCGTGCTCACGAAGCACATGTACGAGAACCCCGTGCCGCCGCACCAGCTGCCGCCGCCCGTGAACGTGTCTCCCGGGCTCGAGGCCGTGATCCTCAAGTGCCTCGCGAAGACGACGGACACTCGCTACCAGACCATGGCCGAGGTCTTCACCGATCTCGACGAAGGTCGAACAGGGTCAGACGCCCGACGCCGTGCTCGAGGCCGTCGCGCGGAGCTCGTCGACCGGGATTGCTGCCCGCGAGCGGATCGACCCTACCGGGCGGATGACGATGAGCGTCGGGGAGCCTACCGACGGGCTGCCGGGCTCGAAGGTCCGTCTCTTCGTCGGGCTCGGGATTGCGCTCGCGCTCTTGGTCGCGACGGCCGTCGTGTTCGCGCTGGTCGTCGGCGGCGACGAGCCGGTGACGCCGTCGCCCGTCGCCGTCGCGCCGCATCCCGAAGAGACCGAGGCAACCGCGCCGCCGGCGGTCGAGGAGCCGGTCCTCAACGACGAGAACGTCGCCGAAGAGGGCAGCCAAGAGACCGTGATGATCACGATCGAGTCGACCCCGGAGGACACCGAGGTCTGGCGCGGCGGAGAGCTGCTCGGCAACACGCCCCGCCCCATCCCGAGGCCTGCGGCGGGCGAGCGGATGGACCTCACCCTGCGCCACGCCGGCTACGTCGAGCAGCACGTCACGATCTCCTCGCTCACCGCGGAGAACGTGCGGATCTCGCTCGAGCGCGAGCGTCGCGAGCGCGTCGCGCGCGCGACGCACCCCAACATGCGCGGGTCTTCGAGCGCGATGGGCGCGGCGAGCGCCGACAACGCCGCGAGCACCCCCCCGGCGAGCGCCAGCAGCACCGCCACCCCCCAGATGGCCGAGCCCGACATGCGTCGCCCGACGCAGAGCGAGGTGCTCGACCCGTGGAACAGCAACTGACCTGAGCCCGGCGGCCCGGTCGGCTCGCGATCCCGGCGTCGCCCTACCGTCCGGATCGGTTGCTTGGGGGGAAGGCGGGAGCTAGGGTGCGCCGCCATGCGTCTCTGGCTTCTCGTGCTCTCGTTGTGCTTGGCCCCCGCGCTCGGGTGCAACCTCGAGAACGACGGAGCGACGCCCGTTCCCTCCCAGCTGAACTTTCCGATCGCGCTCGAGCTCTCGGGTCCCGCGGGCGGGGCCTCCAACTTCCTCTACGTCGCGAACTCGAACTTCGACCTCCGCTACGCGAACGGGTCGATCATGGCGATCGATCTCGCGGCGGTCGAAGCCGCTTCGGCCAGCGGCGGGTACATCGATCCCGCGACCGTCGTGCGGGGTCAGGTGCTCATCGGCTCGCTCGCCTCCGGCCTCGCGCTCGCCCCGGATGGCCGGCACCTCTATGCATCGGTACGCGGCGAGAACGCGCTCGTCTACGTCGACGTCGACCCCACGACGGGGCGTCTCAGCTGCGGCCAGTCCGCCCCGAGCGGCGAGATCGAGCGCTGTGGCGCGAGCCGAGAGGTCGGAGACGAGAGCGTCGCGAGCTCGCGGCGTATCTCGCTACCGCGCGATCCGACGGGCGTCGTCGCCGGATCGATCCGCGACCTCGTAGGGCCGACCTCGACCCTTTCGGGCGACTATGTGGTCGTCTCGCATCGCGCCGGCGCCGCGAGCCTGTTCCTCGCAGAGAGCGAAGGCGAGAGCCTCGTGCCGCGGCTCGTCCACGTGCTCGACAACCTGCCGGGAGGCCTCGTCAACGTCCGGCGCGATCCCGACCAGACCATGTGGATGCCGTCCCATGACGTCGCCTCCGATCGTCCCGACAACTTCATCGCGCGCGTCGGCGTGGCGATTGACGAGTCGAGCCCGGCGGACTCGTTCCTCTACGACGCAGGAACCATGGTCCTCGCCGGCATCAACGACGGCGAGGACACCCGGGACATCGCGTTCGAGACGACCGCGACCTCGCGTCGGGCGTACATCCTGTCGAGGCGGCCCGAGGCGCTCGTCGTCGTCGATCTCGATCAGAGCACGCCGACGCGTCTCGACGTGCACGACCTCGTCAGCCTCGGTTTCGGGCCGTCGCGCATGGCGCTCGCCACCTTCGACGTCGGAGGCGCGCCCGAGACCGTCGTCTTCGTCAGCTGCTTCGACTCGGGCGACGTCTGGGCGGTGCTCCCCGATCGCGGGCGTGTCGTCTCGATCGCGCGCGAGCTCAGCGGCCCGTTCGAGATGGAGATCGACGTCCCGCGCCGTCGGATGTACGTCGCCGACTTCACCTCGTCGGTGGTTCGCGTCGTCAGCCTCGACAACCTCCTCACGTGCCTCGCCGGCGGGGTCACCGCGACGTGCGAGATGGAGCAGCTTCCGCCGATCGGCCGGCCGCGTCCGGTGAGAGAGCTGATATGAGGCCCGCTCGAGCTCTCGCGCTCACGACCGCGTTGGGGCTGGTCTGTGCGTGCGGCACCGAGCCGAAGGACCTCCCGCAGCTCTCGTTCGACCACGCGAGCAAGATCGCGTTCTTCTGCGTGATCGACGGCGCGGTGGTCGGGTCGTCGCGTTGCGGGGAGGCGGACGCACGGCTGCACGCGCTCGTCTTGCAATCGGCGCGGGGCGAGGTTGCCTCGGTCGACCTCGTCGACAACCGCATCGTCGACACGCAGGTCGTCGTGCCCGGCTTCACGTTCGATCCCGTCGGTGAGCTGCCGAGCGCGATCGTCCTGCCTCAGTCGGCCGACGCGAGCTACGCGTTCGTCGCGAACGCGGGCCAGCTCGACCTCTTCGCCCGTCCGACGCAGCGCTTCCTCGGAGTGAACGTGAGCGACCCCGGCGACGAGATGCCGCTCGGGTCCGCCGCGGTCGACCTCGTACTGAGCCCGGACGAGACGACGCTCTACGCCGCGGTCCCCGACCTCGGCGCCGTCCTCGCGATCCCGGTCGACGACGATCCGACGACCGCCGGAGTGCTCGGCGATCCCGTCCCGCTTCTCCTCACGGACACCATCCCCGGCGGCACGCCGGCCGAGCCGCGCCCGGACTACTGCGTGTCGTGCGACGACGCGTGCGCGCGGGTGGTCGATCCGTTCCCGCACGACGCTTTCGGAAACGCGCTCCCGTTCCCACCGCGCTCCGCCCCCGCGCGTTTCGGCGACACGCCACGACCCGTCTCTCTCGAGGTGGACGCGGAGAACGGCCTGCTCCTCGTCGCGGACGAGTCGCTGCCCATCGTGCACGTCATCGACATCGACGCGGGCAACGTCGAGCTCGAGCCGCTCGCCGTCGGCGCGCCGACCGTGGACATCGAGCTCACCCCGAAGGTCCCCGAGGTCGCCGGCGGAACGAGCGCGACCGAGCGCTTCCTCTACGCGATCGACGCGACCGAGCGCTCCGTGCTCGTCGCGGACTACGATCTCGCGCCCGGGAGCCGTCAACCGGTCGCCACCGTGATCCCGGTGGGAGCGCGTGGCGATCGACCCGTCGATCGGCTCGCGCTGCCGACGGGCGCCCGCGTTCTCGAGGCGTTCTCGACGAGCGACTACTCGCCGGCCGGCCCGTTCGATGCGTGCGGAGGGGAGGGCGTCGGCGCGACGCAGCTCTGCGGTGTGTTCGTCGCGGTCGGCGCGATGGACGGGGCGATCTATATCGTCGACGTCTACGATCTCGACACGCCGGCCCGAACGACCGCGGAGGAGTGCGCGAACGCCGGTGCGATCGTCCGGAGGCACCGGATCCGCCTCGGGGATTCTCGTCGAGGGAGGCGTGAAGATCGTGACCGGCCCCGATGTCACGCTCGACGGGGTGCGTGCGGGCGTGGACACGAGCGGTGAGCCCGGTCTCGACCGCGCGCCGGGCTTCGCGTTGATGACCTGCGCCGACCACTACACGGGCCTCTACGGCGACGTGATCTGCGGGCTCGACGATCCGTGGGAGGTGCGCTCGGAGACGTGGAGCATCACCTGGGAGGGAGCCATCATCGGCGCGAACGGCGGGCGAGGGCGCCTGGCCACGGCGAGCGATGGCAGCTTGTCATTGGTGGGCGAGGTGCCGTTCTGCGACCGCGGTGTGCTCGGCGGCGCGAACGTCGCGAGCCTCGGTGCTGGTGAGCCGGAGGCCGGCTACGCGGGCGACCTCCTCGTCATCACGGGCGGGCCGCCGCCGGCTCCGCCGGAGACCGACACGAGCGCGGATGCGGAGCTCCGGCGCGCGTGCGAGGCGGTGTTCGGTGAGGACGGCGCGATCGACCTCGTCGACGTGCCGATCCTGCAGTCGTCCCAGAGCACGCTCGCGCTGGGCGCGCCCCGCTTCGACCTCTCCGCGGCGAGCTCCGTGCTGGGACCGCTCACCGGGATGTCGAAGACCGAGGTCCTGATGGCGTGCTTCCCGGAGCTCGTCACGTACGAGGTGCACGTCCAGAACGCGTACGCCGTCTTCGGATCGCGCACCGGGACGCCACACCGCATCATGGCGGGCGCCACCCCCGAAGACGCGTGCGCGGTCGACGTCTCGCAGGATCCTCGCAACGTGAGCCGCGCGTTTCACGGTCGCACCTTCGACAACGGGCTGCTCTCGTTTCAGCTCGTGCCGAGAGCCCCGGGGTTCCCATCGCGGAGCGACTCGCTCTTCTACACGTTCGTGGTGGGCGATCTCCCGTCCCTCGTGGCCATCAGGGCGGGGTCGATCCTGAGCGATCTGCGCTTCTCCACCGTGAAACAGTCGCTCTACTCCGTCGACGTCGGCGGCAGCGACGGTCTGGTTCAGATCAAGGTCCAGCCGTTCGAGCGCGAGGTCGGCTTCGAGTAGCGTGGGCAGAGCCGTCACGAAGGGCGGGCAGCACACGCCCGTGATGCAGCAGTACCTGCGCGCCAAGGATCAATATCCGGACGCGATCCTGTTCTTTCGGCTCGGCGACTTCTACGAGATGTTCTTCGAGGACGCGGTCGTCGCGGCGCAGCTCCTCGACATCACGCTCACCTCGCGCAGCAAGGCGAGCGAGGCCGAACGGATCCCGATGGCCGGCGTGCCGCACCACGCGGCCGCCGGGTACATCGCGAAGCTCCTCGAGAAGGGTCGGAAGGTCGCGATCTGCGAGCAGATGGCGGATCCGTCGCAGGTCAAGGGCGTCGTGCCGCGCGAGGTCGTCCGCGTGGTCACGCCGGGGCTCTGCCTCGAGTCGGACGCCCTCGATGCGCGCGCGCACAACTACCTCGTCGTGGTCCACGGCGCGAGCATGCTGGGACCGTTCGGCCTCGCGGCGCTCGAGCTCTCGACGGCCGAGCTGCGCGCCACGGAGCTCGCGGACTCGGCCGCGCTCCTCGGCGAGCTCGCCCGCCTCGACCCGCGCGAAGTGCTCGTGTCGCCGCTTCTCGCAGAGCTCGAGCAGCCGCTGTCGCGCGCGCTCCCGAGCGCGGTGATCTCGCGGATCACGAGCGAAGACGAGGAGCCCGCGGTCGTCCTCGCGCGCGTGGTCGGCGAGGACGAAGCGCGCCGCGCTGCCGAGGACGTCGGGGCGGAGGGCCGCGCGGCGGCCGCCGAGGCGCTCCGCTATGCGGCCACGACGCAGCCCGGCGCCGAGCTGCGCGTGCAACGCGTGGGCGTCTACGATCCGTCCGCGTTCCTCGCGCTCGACGAAGCGGCGGTTCGAAACCTGGAGATCGTCCGGACGCTGCGCGGTGAGCGCAAGGGATCGCTCCTCTGGCTCCTCGACGCCACGAAGACCTCGATGGGCGCGCGCCTCCTGCGCCGGCGCGTTCTCTCGCCCCTCACCGACGTGCCCGCGATCCGTCGCCGACACGACGTCGTCGAAGCGCTCGTCGACGACGCCGAGCTGCGCCGCGAGCTCCGTGACGCGCTCTCCGCGATCTCGCGATCTCGAGCGGCTCGCCACCCGCGCAGAGCTCGGGCTCGCCACTCCACGCGACCTGGGGTCGCTGCGCGATGGGCTCGACGGGGCACGGCGGGTCGCCGCCGTGCTCGGTGCTCGACGCCGCTCGACGATCGCCGACGTGCTCGAGGCGAAGGTGCCCACCGACCTGTGCGCCGAGGTCCTCGAGCGGCTCGAGCGAGCGCTCGTCCTCGAGCCGCCTCACGCGCATTCGGCGGGCGGGATCTTCGCGGAGGCCGTCGATGCGTCGCTCGACGAGCTGCGCGCGCTGTCGGCGTCGAGCAAGGACGTCGTCCTCGCGCTGGAGCGACGCGAGCGCGAACGTACCGGCATCGCGAAGCTTCGCGTCCGGTACACGAAGGTGTTCGGTTACTACATCGAGATCACCAAGTCGAACCTCGGCGCGGTGCCCGCGGACTACCGCAGGAAGCAGACCGTCGCGGGCGGCGAGCGGTTCACGACCGAGGAGCTCGACGAGCTCCAGGCGAAGATCCTCAACGCCGACGAGCGCGCGCAGGCTCTCGAGCGCGAGCTCTTTCTCGAGCTCCGCGGGGACGTCGCGACGCAGGCAGGGCGAATCCGGGCGCTCGGCGCTCGCCTTTCGGACATCGACGTGCATGCTTCTCTCGCGGACGTCGCGCACCGCTACGGCTACGTCCGCCCCGAGATCGACGACGGCGTCACGCTCGAGCTCGAGGACGCTCGTCATCCGATCGTCGAGCGCCTCGCCGCTTCGGGCGAGTTCGTCCCGAACGACGTGAGCCTCGACGCCGACGCCGCGCGGATGATGGTCATCACCGGGCCGAACATGGCAGGCAAGTCCACGGTGATGCGCCAGGTGGCGCTCGCCGTGATCCTCGCGCAGCTCGGCGCGTTCGTGCCCGCTCGACGCGCTCGCATAGGTGTCGTGGACCGCGTCTACACCCGCGTCGGCGCGAGCGACGACCTCGGTCGCGGTCAGAGCACGTTCATGGTCGAGATGCGCGAGACCGCGGCGATCCTCCGCGGCGCGACGCGTCGCTCGCTGGTCGTGCTCGACGAGATCGGTCGCGGCACGAGCACCTACGACGGGCTCGCCATCGCCTGGGCCGTGGCCGAGCACCTCGACGACGCCATCGCGTGCCGGGCGATGTTCGCGACGCACTACCACGAGCTGTGCGAGCTGTCGGAGACCCGTCCTTCGGTCGTGAACTTCAACGTCGCGGCGAAGGAGCACGCGGGCGACGTCGTCTTCCTGCACAAGCTCGTGCCCGGCGGAGCGAACAGGAGCTACGGCGTCGCGGTCGCGCGGCTCGCGGGCGTCCCGGAGATCGTCCTCGCCCGCGCGCGGACGATCTTGGGCGATCTCGAGGACGGGGCGCCGCTTCCTTCCGGAGCGCCGGCGCAGCTCCGTGCCGTCGACCGCCGCGGCCGCGCGCAGCTCGACCTCTTCGCCGGCGCACAGGCCGCCGGCCCTTCGGAGCTCGTCAAGACGTTGCGAAACGTCGATCTCGACCAGATGCGCCCTCTCGACGCTCTGGTCGCCCTCTCCAGGCTCAAGGACCTGGCCGGCGACGGCGAGAGCTGACCTCCCGTTGGTGTACCATCTCACCCCGATGAGCGACCCCAAGGACGAGCTCGCGCGTATCACGACGTCGCTCGACGACGCGGATCGGGAGCTCGTCGCGGCGCTCGACGCGCGGGCGCGCGCGATCCGCGCGTTCAAGGAGCTTCGCGAGCGCGATCCTGACGGGTGGTACACGTTGCCGCGCGACGCAGAGGTGCTCGAGAAGTCCCGTGAGCGCGCGCGCGACTTCCCTTCCGACGGGCTCGACGTCGTTCTGCGCGAGATGCTGAGCGCGTCGGCGCGGCTCGTCGCGCCCGTCTCGGTGGCGTTCCTCGGCCCCGAAGGGGCTTTTGCGCACGCGGCTGCGCGACGGAGCTTCGGCGCCTCGGCCGAGCTGCGTGCATGTGAGTCCGTGTCGGCCGTGCTCGAAGAGGTCGAGCGCGGTCGGGTCTCGTTCGGCATCGTTCCGCTCGAGACCTCGAGCGACGGTGCGCTCACCGCGACGCTCCAGGGTCTGCTCGAGGCGGACGTGAAGATCTGCGGCGAGCTCACGCTACCCGCGAGCTATCACCTGCTGTCGACGACGGGCAACGCGTCGGACGTCGAGAAGGTCTACGGCACCGCGGTCGCGATCGCGGCATGCGAGCGCTTTCTCCGCACCAACTTCCCGCGCGTGACGATCATCGACGTCCCGAGGGGTGGCGTCGCGGCGCAGCTCGTGAAGGAGGACCACGGCGCGGCGGCGATCGGCACCGGCGTCATCGCGGAGACGCACGAGCTTCGAACGGTGCGAGAGCGCATCGAGGACATCACGGGCGTCGAGACCCGGTTCGCCGTCGTGGGAACGGACCACCCCTCGAGGACCGGTGCCGACCGCACCATCGTCGCGCTCTCGGTTCACGACGAGCCCGGCGCGCTCTACAAGGCGCTGCAGCCGTTCGCCGATCGGAGCATCAACCTGACACGCCTCGAGTCGCGGCCCGGCCAGGGAACCGCGTGGCGCTACGTGTTCTTCGTCGAGCTCGACGGTCACGTGACCGATCGCTCGGTGCTCACCGCCATCGAGGAGCTGCGCGCCACGACCCGCTTCGTGAAGATCCTCGGCAGCTACCCTCGGCCGGTGTGAAGGAGCAAGCGATGGCCCGCCTGACCGCACCCCACTTCGACGACCTCGTCCCGTACTCGCCGGGCAAGCCAATCGAAGAGCTCGAGCGCGAGCTCGGGATCGAAGGTGCGATCAAGCTCGCGTCGAACGAGAGCCCCGTCGGACCATCCCCACGCGTCGTCGAGGAGATCCGGCGCGCTCGCGAGCCAGGCTCATCGATACCCGGACGCGGGCGGATGGGCGCTCCGCCGCGACCTCGCCGACCACCACGACGTTCCGATGGACGACATCGTCCTCGGCAACGGCTCGAACGAGCTCATCGATCTCCTCTGTCGCACGTTCGCCTCGCCCGAGGAGCACGTCGTGTTCGGCGATCCGAGCTTCGTCTGCTACTGGCTCGCGGCGGTGGCGGCCAACGTTCCGTTCACGAAGGTCCCGCTGAGCGATCACCTGCACTGGGACGTGGACGCGATGCTCGGGGCGGTGCGCCCCGCGACGAAGATCCTCTTTCTCGCCAATCCGAACAACCCGACCGGCGCCTACGTCGGCGCGCCGGCCCTCCGGAAGCTGCTCGACGGGCTGCCCGAGCGCTGCATCGCGGTGGTCGACGAGGCCTATCACGACTTCGTCGACGCCGACGACTATGCGAGCGCGCTCGAGATGCGCTCGTCGCGCGAGCGTCTCGTCGTCCTGCGCACCTTCTCGAAGGCGTACGGGCTCGCCGGGCTCCGCGTCGGATACGCGATCGCGCCCGCGGCGGTGTGCGACTACCTGAACCGCGTGCGTGCCCCCTTCAACGTCGGCGTCCTGGGCCAGGCGGCGGCGCGCGTCGCGCTCGCCGATCGCGGGCACGTGGACCGCTATGTCGCCATGAACCGAGTCGAGCGCGAGCGCCTCACGACGGCGCTCCGCGGGCTCGGTCACGACGTGGCCCCGAGCCAAGCGAACTTCGTGCTCGCGCGCTTCGGCGTGCCGAGCAAAGAGCTGCACGACCGACTGCTGCGCACGGGCGTGATCGTGCGCGCGATGCCGCCGCCCATCGACGGTTGGGCTCGGATCACCGTGGGCCTACCGGAAGAAAACGATCGTCTCATCGCCGCCCTGAGGGAGGTTGTGCCGAAGTGATCGACTCCATCGCTCGTCGCGTCACCCGTCTCGTCGTCGGTCCCGTCGCGTGCGCGGTCGTCGCCTGCGCGGTCGTCGCGTGCGGTGGCGCGACGCCCGATGTCGCCGATACCACGGTCGCGGACGGCACACCCGTCGTGCCGAGCGCCGTCGGGCATCTGCCCGAGACGGCGTTCCTCGTCATGCGGATCGATGTCGCGGCGCTCCGCGCGTCGCCTTATCACGAGGAGCTCGACGAGTGGGTCCGCGAGATCGCGCAGGGCCTCTCCGGCACGGCGCTCG
The DNA here is from genome assembly GCA_963740495.1 of uncultured delta proteobacterium. Taxonomy (GTDB): domain Bacteria; phylum Myxococcota_A; class Polyangia; order Polyangiales; family CAVUEK01; genus CAVUEK01. The sequence goes on along the minus strand of CAVUEK010000018.1, from coordinate 35,427 downwards.
CCTCGCTCGACCTGCCGAGCCTCGCGAACGTCTCGGACGAGATCGTGATCGGCGTCAACGCGGCGCCGGCCGGCGCGGACGACGTGGAGATATCGGCCGTGTTTCGAGGGCACTACGACGTCGTGTCGCTTCGCCGCACGCTCGGGGACCTCCGCGAAGACGGACAGCCGGTCTTCGTCGGCAAGGTGCGAGACGGCCAGGAGGTGCTCGTTCGCGCCGGTCAGGGAGAGGTCGCGCTGCTCCCCGACGGAACGATCCTCGCGGGCACCGAGGGGCAGGTCGCGCCGATGCTCGAGCGCCACGCCGGCCACGCCGGCCCGTCGCCCCTCGACGCCGGCTCGCTGCAGGCGATGGCGCAGCGCGTCGACTTCGACACGGCGACCGGAGCGCTCGTGATCCTCGTGACGCCGGCCGTCGCGCAGCAGATGCAGAGCGACGTCCGGCTCCAAGCCGGCGACACGGTCGGGATGCGCCTGAACCTCTCGGGCGACCTCGACTTCCGCGCCATCGCAGCGACGCACGACGTCGCGGCCGCCTCGACAATCGCGTCGCTCGTCGAGGACATGGTCGCGCGCGCACGCCGCGAGGCGATGGTCGCGATGATGGGATTCGGGCCTTTCCTGGCCGGGACGACCGCGCGCGTCGACGGGACGGACGCGATCGTCGAGATGCACGCGGGTCAGCGCGACGTGCACAACATGCTCGGACGTCTCTCGGCGCTCGTGCCGGCGATGATCGCGTCGGCGGTGTCGGAGCTCTGAGTGACGCGATTCCACGTTCGCGCGGGCTCCGCGCTCCGGGGGGAGGCGAGCGTCCCGGGGGACAAGTCAATCGGACATCGCGCGCTCCTCTTCGCGGCTCTCGCGCAGGGCGAGTCGACGATCCGAGGGCTCTCGGGCGGGCTCGACAACGCGGCGACCCAGGCGGCGCTCTCCGCGATGGGAGTCCGATTCGAAGATCTGGATGACGCGCTGCGCGTCGGCGGGGTCGGCCTCGATGGCCTCCGGATGGCGAGGGCGCCCCTCGACTGCGGCAACTCGGGCACGACGATGCGCCTGCTCGCGGGCGTGGTGTCGGCGCAGCGCTTCGGCACGAGGCTCGTGGGGGACGCGAGCCTCTCGCTGCGGCCGATGCGGCGCATCGTCGAGCCTCTTCGCGCGCGCGGCGCTCACATCGCCGGGGTCTCGGGCGCGAAAGAGGGCGAGGTGTACCCGCCGCTCTCGGTCGCGCCGCTCGTCGAGGGCGAATCGCTCGTCGGGATCGAGTACGAGATGCCGGTCGCGAGCGCTCAGGTGAAGAGCGCGCTCTTGCTGTCGGGCCTCTTTGCATCGGGCCCGACCGCACTGAAGGAGCCGACGCTCTCGCGCGATCACACCGAGCGCATGATGCTCTCGCTCGGCGTGCCGCTCGAGACGATGGGCTCGATGGTGGTCCTCGAGCCGGACGGCTGGACGCGCGCCTGGGCCGGCTTCGACTGGGAGGTGCCCGGCGACACCTCGAGCGCGGCGTTCGTGCTCGGTGCGGCGCTCGTCGTGCCCGGAAGCCGCGTGCGAGTGACGAACGTCGGTGTGAATCCGACGCGCACGGGCTTGCTCGACGCGCTCCGCCCGATGAGAGCACGCGTCGCGCTCGAAGCGAAGGGTGCGAGCGCGGGCGAAGAGCCCGTGGCGGACCTCGAGGCGGCGGGCGGGGATCTCGTCGCTGCGCGGATCGGCGGTGAGCTCGTGACGCGCATGATCGACGAGGTGCCCGTCTTCGCGGCGCTCGCCGCGTTCGCGAAGGGTCGGAGCGAGATCCGGGACGCGCGCGAGCTCCGCGTGAAAGAGAGCGATCGGCTCGCCGTGATGAGCGAGGTGCTCGCCGCGTTCGGTGTCGAGCACACCGAGCTCGACGACGGCCTCGTCATCGAAGGCAGCGCCGGCGAGAAGGCTGCGCGGCGCCCGCGTCACGAGCCACGGCGACCACCGCATCGCCATGGCCGCCACGCTCCTCGCCCTCCACGCCGACGGCGAATCGATCATCGACGACGTCGACTGTGTCGCCACCAGCTTCCCCACCTTCCCCGACCTCCTCCGGTCCCTGGGCGCCCACATCACCCAAGAGCCCGAATGAAGAATCCCCGCGAGCGAAGCGAGCCCGGGCGCAACGCGCCCGAGGGGGGCGCACGAGGCGACAGGCTCCCCGTGATAGCCATCGACGGGCCGGCGGGCGCGGGCAAGAGCACGGCGTCGCGCCGCGTGGCCGACGAGCTCGGGTTCGTGCTGGTCGACACGGGGGCGCTCTACCGCGGCGTGGCGCTCGCGGCGCGCGAGGCGGACGTGCCCTGGACGGACGGCCCCGCCTCGGCGAGCTCACCGAGCGTCTCTCTCTCTCGTTCGAGCCGGGCCCCGGCGGCGAGCCTTCGCTCATCGTGGACGGCCGCGACCGGTCGCGCGACATCCGCACGCCGGACATCTCTCAGGGCGCGAGCGACGTCTCGAAGCATCCCGAGGTGCGCACCGCCCTGCTCGACCTCCAACGGCGTCTGGGGGCCGCTGGCGGCGTCGTGCTCGAGGGCCGCGATATCGGCACGGTCGTGTTTCCGGACGCCGAGGTGAAGGTCTTCCTCACCGCCTCACCCGAGGAGCGCGCGAAGCGCCGCGTCGACGACCTCGCTGCCCGAGGCTTCGACGCTTCGTACGAGGACACCCTCGAGCGGATCCGCGTTCGCGACGCCCAGGACTCCGGACGCGCGATCGCCCCGCTCAAGCCCGCCCCCGACGCGGTCCTGCTCGACTCGTCGAACCTGACCCTCGACGAGGTCGTCGCGGTCATCGTGGACGCCGTTCGAGGCCTCGAGAGCCGTTGAAAGCACGGGCCCGCGTGTTGACATGGTTTGGGGTGCCTGCTACCCCTTTGCGCCCTGCGCCCCAGGGCGATTAGCCCTGGATTTTCCAACACAAAACCCACTTCTGGGCAGCGATGACGGGAGCCCCGAGCCCCTCTGCCCACACGGTTCGCGCTCAGAATGCAGAAGGTAACCGACGATATGCACGGAACGACTCAGACGGAGGCTTCCTCGGCCTCTGGGCGGGAAGACAGCTTCGCCGCGCTGTTCGAGGAGTCCATCGCCCGCGCCGACAAGCTCAAGGAGGGCGACATCGTTTCGGGCACCGTGATCAAGGTCGGGCGCGACACCGTCGTCGTCGACATCGGATACAAGTCCGAGGGCGTGATCCCGATGGCCGAGTTCGCCGATCCGTCGGGGAGCACGGTCGTCAACGCGGGCGACCAAGTCGACGTTCTCGTCGAGGCCAAGGAGACGGACGACGGCCTGGTGCTCCTCTCGAAGGAGAAGGCCGACAAGCTCAAGGTGTGGGACGAGATCAGCGCCGCGTGCGAGCGCGACGAGCTGATCGAAGGGACGATCACCGCGCGCGTCAAAGGCGGCCTCTCGGTCACCATCCGCGGCGGCGTCAAGGCGTTCCTCCCGGGCTCGCAGGTCGATCTCCGACCGATCCGCAACCTCGACAAGCTGATCGGCCAGACGTACGAGTTCAAGGTCATCAAGTTCAACAAGAAGCGCGGCAACATCGTCCTGTCGCGCCGCGTGCTCCTCGAGAAGGAGCGCGACAAGCTCAAGGCCGCGACGCTCCAGAACCTCGAAGAGGGGCAGATCGTCACGGGGGTCATCAAGAACCTCACCGACTACGGCGCGTTCGTCGACCTCGGCGGTATCGACGGCCTCCTCCACATCACCGACATGAGCTGGGGCCGCGTGAGCCATCCCGGCGAGCTCTTCAGCGTCGGCGACGAGGTCACCGTCAAGGTCCTCAAGTACAACGCCGAGACCGAGCGCGTCTCGCTCGGCCTCAAGCAGATCACCGAAGACCCGTGGAACTCGGTCGGAGAGGCGTTCCCGATCGGGTCGCGCGTGAAGGGCAAGGTCGTCTCGATCACGGACTACGGCGCGTTCGTCGAGATGGACGCGGGCGTCGAAGGCCTCATCCACGTCAGCGAGATGTCGTGGAAGAAGCCGAAGCACCCGTCGAAGGTCGTCGAGCTCGGCGAAGAGGTCGAGTGCATCGTCCTCGACGTCGACGCGCAGAACAAGCGCATCAGCCTCGGGCTCAAGCAGCTCCAACAGGATCCCTGGACGACGTTCACACAGAAGTACAACCCGGGCGACATCATCCGCGGCAAGGTCCGCTCGATCACCGACTACGGTGTCTTCATCGGCATCGAGGACGGCGTCGACGGCATGGTCCACAAGTCGGACCTCAGCTGGACGCAGCGCATCAACAACCCGGCGGACCTCTACCACAAGGGCGACGAGGTCGAAGCGATCATCCTCTCGATCAACCACGACGAGAAGAAGGTCTCGCTCGGCATCAAGCAGCTCTACGAAGATCCGTGGAGCTACATCCCCGACCAGTACCCGGTCGGCACGATCCTCCAGGTGTCGATCATCTCGGTCACCGAGTATGGCGCGTACGCGGAGATCGAGCGCGGCGTGCGAGGGTCTCATCCCCCGCTCGGAGATGTCCGACGAGTACGTCGACGACCCGAACAAGGTCGTGAAGATCGGCGATACCCGCAAGGGCGAGATCATCGCGATCGATTCGCAGGAGCGGAAGATCACGCTCTCCATCAAGGACGTCGAGGGCCGCGAGCTGGACCAGGAAGCGATGAAGTACCAGCAAGAGGCCAAGAAGCAGGACGCGCGCAAGGTGGGCCCGAGCGGGCGCGCCGGCGGAGCGACGCTCGGCGACGTGCTCAAGGAGAAGCTCGGCAGCGTCCTGCCTCCGCCGCAGGTCGCAGCGTCTCAGGACGACGACGACGACGACGACGACGACGACGACGACGACGCGGTGGACGACGAGACGTCCGGCTGACGTCGAGCCAGGGGCCTCGTTCAGAGGCCGTCGATGATGGGCTCTCGGGGACCCGGTGAGCGAGACCGAGCAGAGCACGCCGTGGGGTGGACCCGGGTCCTTCCGGCGTAGGATCGCCTTCTTCGCGGTCTCGGGCGTCGGCCTCGGCGCGGCGCTGTTCGCGTTTCGCGAGATCCTCCTGCCGTTCCTGCTCGCGCTGATCGTCGCGTACGTGTTCGATCCGATCGTCACGCGGCTCGAGGCGCGGATGCCTCGCTGGGTGGCGGTCGTGTCCTTGTACGTCGCGCTTCTCGGGGCGCTCGGGGCGTTCGTCGCCGTCGGCGTGCCGAGGCTCGCCGTCGAGGTCGAGAGGCTCGCCGCGGAAGGGCCGCGGGTCGTCCGACAGCTCCAGACCGACGTGCTGCCGATGCTCGAGACGGAGCTGCGAGACGCCATGAGCGAATACGGCGAGCCCGCGCCGCCGCCTCCGGACCGGCCTGACACCGAGCAAGCGTCGATGTCCGAGACGCTCGACGGTGGTGTCCCGGTCGCCGCGACGGCGATCCACGTGCGACCCGACCGCGAGGGCGGCTTCACCGTCGAGCTGCCGCCCGACGGCGTCGAGGTGCGCCCGCGCGGAAACGGCGCGTTCGCCGTCGGAGCCCCGCCTCGGGCAGAGCCTCCGCGAAGGGACGTGACCGCGGTCCTGCGCGACGCGATCGAGCGTCAGATGTCGAACGCAGAGGGGCACGCGCTCACGCTGCTCCGCACCGTCCAGGCGGTCGTGCAGGCCATCATCCGGGGCATCTTCGTCTTCTTCATCATGCTCATGGTGTCCGCGTACCTCCTCTTGACGAAGGAGCGCATCTTCGCGTTCCTCCGCTCGCTCGTCCGGCCGGAGCGGCACCTCTCGTTCGACGATCTGGTTCACCGGATCGACAAGGGCCTCTCCGGCGTCGTCCGCGGTCAGCTGATGATCGCGCTCGTGAACGGCGCCCTGTCCGGCATCGGTTTCTACCTCTTCGATCTCAAGTACTGGCCGATCCTCACGCTCATCGCGACGCTCCTCAGCATCATCCCGATCTTCGGCGCCATCATCAGCAGCGTCCCTGCGGTGATCATCGCGCTCCAGAACGGGTTCGGCACCGCCGTGTTCGTCCTCGTCTGGATCATCGGCGTTCACCAGCTCGAGGCCAACGTGCTGAACCCGAAGATCATGGGCGACGCCGCGCGCGTGCACCCGGTGCTCGTCATCTTCGCGCTGCTCGCGGGCGAGCACCTCTTCGGTCTCGTCGGCGTCCTGCTCGCCGTGCCGATCCTTTCGATCACGCAGAGCCTGTTCCTCCACTTCCGAGAGATCGCGCTCGGCGTCCCCGCCCCGCGGACGACGATCCCACCGTGAGCAACAGCGGGCGGTGGCTCCGCGCGGGCACGCGACGCGACCGAGCGCTCGAAGGCGACGTCGCCGATTTGAAAGAGCGCGTCAGCGCTCTCGAGGCGAGCCAACCGCGTCGCGAGCCGCGAGAGCGCGGGCGTCCAGCCGAGCTCGCCGGCTCAGCTCAGCTCGACCACGACCGCGGTGATGTTGTCCCGTCCGCCGCGCTCGTTCGCGAGCTCGACGAAGCGGCGGACGGCGACGTTCGGGCCGAGGTCGACGATGGCCGGGATCTCCTCGTCGTCGAGGTAGCCGTGGAGGCCGTCCGAGCACAGCAAGAAGCTGTCGCCTTTTTGAACCTCGAACATGTGCGTGTCGACCTGGACGTACTCGCGGCTGCCGACGGCGCGCGTGATGACGTTCTTGTGCGGTGAGACGAGCGCTTCCTGCTCCGTGATGATCCCTTGCTTCAGCTGCCACGCGACGAGCGTGTGGTCCTCGGTGAGCTGCGACGAGTATCCGTCGCGGATCATGTACACGCGGCTGTCTCCCACCTGCGCCGTGAATCCGAACCGCTCGGTCAAGAGCAGGCACGACAGCGTCGTGCCCATCCCCTGCTGCTCCGGCTCGTTCTGCGCGATCGCGAACACCATGTACGTCGCCGCCTGCGCGGCGCTCTCGAGGAGCCGCATCACACGCCGGAAGCCTTCTTCGGTCTCCTCGCCCGCGACGAGCTTCTGCACCTCGTCGTAACCGCGCTTGACCATGCCGTGCACGTTGTCGACGGCTTCGGTGGACGCGACCTCACCCGCGGCGTGGCCGCCCATACCGTCGGCGACGATGTAGAGGCCGAGCTCGTCGTCGAGGAAGTACGCGTCCTCGTTGGCGACGCGTCGCCTTCCCACGTCGCTCATACCCGCGCCGTGCCGCTTCAACGAAAATCGCCTCCGGGCGAGGGACCACGCCCCCGCGAGGGAGAAAGCTTAGTCACCATCGGGGTTTGTGAGCAATATTGACGTGCTCCCGCGCCCGGAGCCGCAGAGCCAAAAAATCCCCTTTTTCGCCGGCTGGTTGAATCCCCGGCCGCCTGTGTCCATCGTTTCTGACGTGCGCTATCGCGAGCTCGGTCTCCTCGCGCCGTCGTTGGCGGCCCTCGTTTTCCTCACGAGCCCGGCTCCCGGCCTGGCCCAGGAGCTGACCGAGGCGCGCCGGATCGAGGTCGCCCGTCATCTGGCGGAGTCCTCGGTCACCGTCACGGTCCGCGGCCGTGGGACGGGCTCGGGGTTCGTCATCGGCCAAGAACGCTGGATCGTGACGAACGCACACGTGGTCGGCAGCTCGGCTCGACGCCCGATCACGGTCCTCTTTCGCGGCGACGTCGCGCTGCCGGCGAGCGTCCTCGCGTACGCGGAGCGGCTCGACCTCGCCATCCTGCGCTGCGACGGCGAGGTCCCGGTGCATCCGCTGATGCTCGCGGACTCGAGCCGCGTGCAGGTCGGTCAGTCGGTCCTCGCGTACGGTAGCCCGCACGGGCTCACGGGGACGCTCACCCAAGGCATCGTCAGCGCGCTTCGCGACGGGTTGCCGGGCGTCGGGGACGGCGCGGTGTCGGGGTTGATCCAGACCGACGCGCCGATCAACCCCGGCAACTCGGGCGGGCCGCTCGTCGACGCGCGCGGCGAGGTCATCGGCGTCAACTCGCTGATCGTGTCGCGCACCGGCGGGAGCGAGGGGATCGGGTTCGCGCTCCCGTCGAATCTGGTGCGCGATCTCCTCGCCGAGGTTCGGACCGAGCTCGCCGAGCGCGAGCGGGCGGCACCAGCCGGGGAGGGCGTCGCCGTGACTCCCACCGAGGTCGACGGCACCTCGGCGAGCGCGACCGCGGTGCTGCCGGTGTGGCTCGGGATCGAGGGCGAGGACTTCCGGGGCTTCGGGCTTCGCGGTGTGCGCGTGCAGCGTGTCATCCCCGGCGGGCCCGCCGCGGCTGCGGGCCTGCGCGGCGCCGAGGACCCGCCCCCGGCCATCGTCCTTCGGCGTCGCATGCCGTGGACCGGCTACGTGATCCTGGCCATGGACGGCCACCCGGTGCGCGGGTGGCGCGATCTCGTCCACGAGCTCGGCGATCGCCACCCGGGCGACCGCGCGATCCTGACGCTCGCCGTCCCGCCGGGCGCGTTGACGGGCGACACGGTCGTCGAGCTCACGTCGCCGCCCGGCCGTTGAACGGGTAGGCTCCGCGCGTGCCGCCCCCCGACTTCGCGCGAACGAGCGCGCTCGAGCAGCTCTACGCGTTTCACGACGACTCGGGCGAGCGCGATCTCGTGACGGTAGCCACCCGTGCGCTCGCGGCGTTTCCGGACGACGCGGACGTGGTGGTGGCCGCGGCGCGCGCGTTGATCGCGCGAGCCGAGCTGACGGCGTTCGATGCGCCGGCGCCGGACCGTGCGGCGGGGATCGCGGAGCGGGCGCTCGCGCGCGTCGTCGCGGCGCGGGGGGATGCGGCGTCGCCGGCGCTGCTTCTCCTACACGCGAACGCGCTTCGGCTCGAGGGCCCGGCGCACGACGAAGAGGCGGAGCGCGCGTTCGCGCGCGCGCTCGACGCGATGCCCGGCGACGCGGGGGCGTGGTTCGACGCGGGGCTCTTCCACAAGGTGCGCGGGCGCTTCGAGCGCGCGCTCGAGGCGACCGAGCGGGCGCGCGCGCTCGGCGGCGAGGACAAGCGCGTGCTCTGGAACGTGGCGATCTGCGCGACGGCGCTCGGGCGAGGCACGGACGCCGCCCGCGCCTGGCGCGCGCTCGGGCTCCCCGCCGAGGTCAACCGCGCGGGCATGCCCGTCGTCGAGGGGTTGCCGAGCGTCGAAGTCCGCGCGCCGAGCCGTGGCGCGGGCTTCGTGGGCGGCCCGATCGACGACCGTGCGTTCGGCTTCGAGGTCGTCCGGGTCGCGCCGCTCAGCCCGTGTCACGGTGTCGTCGAGACGCCGACGCTGCGAGACGCGCCGATCGACTACGGCGACGTCGTCGTGTGGGACGGCGCGCCCGTGTCGGTCCGCGACGTCGGCGGCGTGCCGGTCCCGCGGTTTCCGCTCCTCGCGATCCTGCGCCGCGGCGACGAGGCGCGAATGCGCTTCGTCGCGCTCGAGCAAGACACGGGGCAGACCGAGGCGCTCGAGCGTGCGCTGCCGGACGGCGTGCGCGTCTTCGTCCTCGAGGCGCGCGTCGAGTCGATCTGCGCGCGCTGCGCGTCGGGCGAGGCGTTCACGCCCCACGCGCACGAGCCGCCCGACGACCATCGCGTCGTCCACGGCAAGCTCGTCGTGCCGAGCGGCGTGGATCTCGCCGAGGTGGCCCGCTCGCTCGACGACGCGCTTCGCCCGGGCGCCGTGAAGCTCGCCGTCCCCGAGCTCTACGACGCGCTCGGCGACGCGGCGCGCGCGGGCCGCGAGCACCAGGCGTATCGCGGGATCGATCGGCTCAAAGAGCGCCGCGGTCTCGCCGGGTCGGGACGGGGCTGATGCGCGAGGCCGCCGCGCTTCCGTCGGAGCAACACGCGTGGCAGGGGCTCCCCGCGCTCGACGCGCCCGAGCTCCACCAACGCCGCGAGCGCGTGTACCTCCTGCTCGCGGGGCTCTTCCTCGGCACGCTCGCGATGCTGAACATCCTCGGCATCAGCCACTTCATCGATCTGTCGTTCGACGTGCCGTGGGTAGGCTGGCACGTTCCGATGCCGCTCGCGGTCGGGATCCTCCCGTACCCGATCACGTTCCTCTGCACCGACTTCGTGTCCGAGCTCTACGGCAAGCGACGCGCGAACGATCTCGTGTTCATGGGGCTCGCCCTCAACGCGTGGGTCGTCTTCATCATCTGGCTCGGCGGCGTGCTCCCCACGGCGTCGCCCGCGACCGACAGCGTCTTCATGCGCATCCGCGAGCTCACGTTCGGCGCGGTGACCGCGTCGATGATCGCGTACCTCGCGGCGCAGCTCGTCGACGTTCAGCTCTTCCACTTCTGGATGAAGGTGACGAACGGCAAGCACCTCTGGCTCCGCAACAACGGCTCGACGCTCGTGAGCCAGCTCGTCGACACGGTCTCGGTGATTCTCATCACCCACTCGCTCGCGGCGCTCCCGATCGACCCGAGCCAGCCCGTCGCCGGCCAGCTCCTGACCTTCATCGGTGCCGGCTACACCTTCAAGGTGGTCGCCGCGCTGCTCGACACGATCCCGTTCTACCTCGGAGTTCACCATTTTTCTCGGTACCTTCGGCTTCCCCCAGCGTCCGGACCTCCCTCGCCGCCGGTCGGGGCCGCCATCGAGGCGGGCGTCGGGTGATGGGGCGGATTTCCCGTGCTAGGCTTCGGGCCCTCGCCCAGCATCACCGGGCGATCACGGTTCTCCCACGCGGGGTCGGGAGGGCCGGTCCAGCCTTGTTCTGGAGGTTCCTGATGTCGAAGAGAACGTGGGCTTGGCTCTCGGCGGCGGCGGGCATCATCGCCATCGGTTCGTGGGCGGGGGCGGCGTCCGCCACCGTGCTCGTCGAGGTACCTCTCGAGGACATGGTCGTCGACGCCGACGCGATCGTCGTAGCGACCGTCGAGCGCTCCGGAGCGCAGCTGGTGCTCGGTCCCGAGGCGGAGCCGCACACGGTCACGACGCTTCGCGTCGAGCGTTGGCTCAAAGGGCCGGGCGGCGATCGCGTCGTCGTGCGCGAGCGCGGCGGCATCGTGCAGGACCGCGGCATGTGGATCGACGGCACGCCGCGCTACGCGCCCGGCGAGCGGGTGCTCCTGTTCCTCGAGCGTCGCCCCGACCGACCCGACCAGTACCGAACGTACGGGATGGTCCAGGGCAAGTTCCGCATCATCTCTGGCATCGGTGGCGCTCCCGACACGGTGGTCCGCGATCTCGACGGCGTCGGGCTCGCGCACTGGTCGGACGGGCAGATGTCGGTCGCGCCCGCGAACGCCGGGCAGGCGATGGATCTCGCCCTCGTTCTCTCTCGCATCGAAGCCGTGCTCGCGACCGGGGTGACGCGATGACCCGCGCGACGCTCCGGGCTTCGGCCCTCGCGTGTCTATCCGTCGTCGCGCTCGCCGCGCCGGTCGCCGCCTGGGCGCCGATCGATCCCTCTCGCCCCGTCTGGTGTGGCACCGCGGACTACGCGCTCAACAACGCCGGCTCCGCCGACGTTCCCATCGCGACGGTCGAGACCGAAGTGCAGCGTGCGATGACCGACTGGACGCTCGTCGAGTGTAGCGGGCTTCGCTCCACGTACACGGGCCGGACGAGCACCGGGACCGCGTCGTTCGACGGCCACAGCGTCATCCGCTGGCTCGAGAGCGGCTGGACCTCGAGCTCGATCGCGATCGGCGTGACCGCGCCCCAGTGGAGCGGCCACTGCATCGGTCAGGCCGACATGGAGCTCAACGGGCAGAACTACACGTGGACCACGTCGCCCGGGCGCGGCTCGAGCGTGAACCTCTACTCGATCGTGCTCCACGAGGGCGGTCACTTCTACGGCATGGGCCACTCGTCGGACCGCACGGCGACGATGTACGCGTCGTATTCGGGCGGCGTGTCGATGCTCAACTCGGACGACATCACCGGGATCTGCACGCTGTACCCGGGGATGGGCGCCGTGGACTGCACGACGACGGGCTGCCCGTCTGGGCAGATGTGCTCGAGCGGCGCGTGCGTGCCCGAGACGGGCGATGGAACGCTGTGCTCCTCGTGCAGCGCCGATGCCGAGTGCGGTGGGCCGAGCGACCTCTGCGTTCGCTTCCCCGACAGCAGCTTGCATTGCACCACCGGGTGTCGTTCCACCGCCGATTGCGGCAGCGGCCAACAGTGCTTCAGCACGACGGGCGGCGTCGGCCAGTGCGCCCCCGTCGACGCGGCGGGCAACGCGACGTGCGCCATGGTCGAGCCCGAGTGCCGGACCGACGCGGACTGCTCCGCGACCGAGCGCTGCGCGGGCGGCAGCTGCGAGGCGCGCCCGGTCGATCGCGCCAACCTCGGTGAGCCGTGCGACACCGCGGCGGACTGCAACTCCGACAACTGCCTCGCCACGCCCACCGGCAGCGTCTGCTCGCAGAGCTGTGACTGGTTGATGCCGACGTCGTGCCCGAGCGGGTTCTACTGCGACGGCAACGCGACCGGCATCTGCGGCGACGGGCTCTGCGTGGCGGGGACCGCCGGAGCGGGAGGGCTCGAGGCCGCGTGCTCGGTCGACACGGACTGCGACTCGCTCGTCTGTGCGGACGGCCGGTGCGCGATCCCCTGCGTGCCCGGCGGCGTCTCGACGGCGTGCCCGGAGGGGCTCACCTGCCAGACGGGCACCCGGGCCGGCTGCGGCACCTGCGCGATGGCGGGCACGACCGGCGATGCGTGCGAGACGGTCGAGGACTGCGAGTCCCGCATCTGCGCCCTGCGAGGCGACATCTCGTTCTGCACGGCACCATGCGCGACGGCCGACGACTGCCCGGCCGGGTTCACCTGCGAGGCCGCGGGCGGCATCAGCGTGTGCGCGCCTCCGGCGGGCTACGTGCCGCCGATGATGGGAGGGGGCGGCGATTGCCGCGGTGGGTGCTGCGCCGTCGCTCCGGGCGCGCCCTCGCCTGGCAGCGGCCTCGCTGCCGTGCTCGCCGTCCTGGCCCTCGCGGGTGCGCGCCGCTTCCGTCGCCGGCGGGCCTCGCCCAGGCCCACGAATGGGGGGTGACGCGGGCTCTCGCTCGCCCCAAGCATGGGCGCGGCGCGCCGCGCCACTCCGCCTGAAACGCCAGTGCCTGCCCCAGAGAAAAAGGGCCGAAGCCTCTTCGGCTACCTCCGCCCGTACGTGCGACCGCTCGTCGGCGGTGGGCTCCTCCTGCTCGCGACCAACGCCCTCGACAAGACGATCCCGTGGCTGTTGCGCTATGCGGTCGACGCGCTGAGCCGCGGAGCGCTCTCCGAAGTGGGTCGATTCGCGGCCTGGGTGATCGCGATCGCGGGGGTCATGTGGGGCGTCCGGTCCGCCTCGCGGATCGTCCTCTTCAACGTCGGTCGGGACGTCGAGTACGAGCTCCGGAACGAGCTCCTCGAGCGCGTCCATCGGCTCGGGCCCGCGTTCTTTCGCCGCATGCCGACCGGCGACATCATGAGCCGAGCGACGAACGACCTCGGGCAGGTGCGGCTCTTCGTCGGGTTCGGCGCGCTGCACGTGGTCAACACGCTCTTCGCGTATGTCGGCGCGCTGGCGCTGATGCTCGCCATCTCGCCCGAGCTGACGCTCTACGCGCTCTTGCCGATGCCGCTCTTCGCGCTCGCGACGCGCTACTTCAGCCGCGCGATGTTCCGGCGGAGCCGCGAGGCGCAGGAGGCGGTCGCGACGCTCGCGGACCGCGCGCAAGAGACCATCTCGGGCGTGCGCTTGGTGCGCGCGTTCGGCGTCGAGGACTACACCGAGGCGCGCTTCGAGGAGGCGAACCAGAACGCGCTTCAGAAGAACATGGGCCTCGTCGTCATCCGCGGAGTCATGTGGCCGGTGCTCTGTTCCTGAGCTCGATCGGGACGCTCGTGGTGATCTGGATGGGCGGCCAGAAGGTGCTCAGCGGTGAGCTCACGGTGGGCAGTTCGCGGCCTTCAACGCCTACCTCGGTCAGCTCGTCTGGCCCACCATCGGCTCTCGGGTTCATCCTCTCGATCGTTCAGCGCGGGCGCGTGAGCTACCGCCGCGTGCGCGAGATCCTCGACGCCGAGCCGGACATCGTGGAAGCCGCGGATCCCGAGCCGCTCGGACGGGGAGGGCGCGATCGACGTTCGCGGGCTCTCCTACGCGTACGACGGCCGGGCGGTTCTCTCCGACGTGAGCCTGTCGGTCCCCGCCCGGGGCTCGCTCGCCGTCGTCGGTCCGACCGGGTCGGGCAAGAGCACGTTCGCAGCTCTCCTGCCGCGGCTTCTGCCGACGCCGGACGCAGGCCGTCTTTCTCGACGGGACGACATCACGAAGGTCCGAGCTGCGCCCGCTCCGCGCCAAGGTCGGCTACGCGCAGCAGGAGCCGTTCCTCTTCTCGACGACGGTCGAGCGCAACATCGGCTTCGCCCTCGACGACCCGGACGCTCCCGACGCGGTGGACCGCATCCGCCGCGCAGCCGCCGAGGCGGCGATCCTCGAGGAGATCGACGGGCTGCCCGACGGCTTCCAGACGGTCGTCGGCGAGCGCGGCGTCCAGCTCTCGGGCGGCCAGAAGCAGCGCATCGCGCTCGCGCGCGCTCTCCTCAACGAGCCGGCGGTGCTCGTGCTCGACGACCCGCTCTCCGCCGTCGACGCGCGGACCGAGTCGATGCATCCTGAAGGCGCTCGACCGCGCCGGGGAGGGGCGGACGCTCGTGCTGTCACGAACCGCGTCGCCGCCGCTGCGCGCACCGCGCACATCGTCGTGCTCGATGCCGGTCGCGTCATCGAGCGCGGCACGCACGATGAGCTCGTCGCCGCGGGGGGCTCTACGCGCGGCTCTCCGCGCGGCAGCGTCTCGAGCAGGAGCTCGGCTCGTGAGCAGCTCGCCGACGGCACGCGTCACCGCTACGCCCGCGTCGCGGCGCGGCCTGATGGTCGCAGGCTTCCACGACGAGACCGACCTCGGGCGCACGTACGATCTGGTTCTGCTCCGGCGTCTGGTGCCGTTCGTCAAGCCACACCTCCTGCTCCTCGGCGCGGCGCTGGCGCTCATGCCGGTGACCTCCGGCGTGTCCCTCCTTCAGCCATATCTCCTGAAGCTCGCGATCGACGCAGCGCTCGTGCAGCGCAGCAGCGTCGTGCTGCTGCACGTCGTCGGGTACTTCTGTGGCGCGCTCGTGGCCGAGTTCGCGGCGCGGTTCGGTCAGACGTTCGTCATGCAGCTCGCGGGTCAGCGAACCATGGCGGACCTGCGCCGTGCCGTCTTCCGGCACGTCCAGGGGCTTCGCGTCGGCTACTTCGATCGCACGCCCGCCGGCCGCGTCGTGACGCGCGTGACGAACGACATCGACAGCTCTGAGCGAGCTCTTCGCCTCGGGGGCGGTCACCGCGGTCGCGGACGTGATCACGCTCGTCGGGATCGTCGCGTTCATGCTCTACCTCGATTGGGAGCTGAGCCTGGTCGCCTTCCTCGCGCTTCCACCGCTCGCGGTCGCCGTGAACATCTTCCGACGCCTCGCGCGTGGGGCGTTCCGAGACATCCGTGCGAAGATCGCGCAGCTGAACGCATACCTCGCCGAGCAGGTGAACGGCGTCGCGGTGGTGCAGGCGTTCGGGCGCGAGGAGCGGTGTGCCGCCGAGTACCGCGACATCAACGCGTCTTACAAGGACGCGAACTACCGCTCGATCCGGTACGACGCGCTCCTCTACTCCGTCGTCGAGTCGATCTCGGTGGCGTCGGTGGCGTGCATCCTCTGGTACGCGAGCACGCGCGCCTCGCTCGCCGACCCGGTGACGAGCGCCGCGTACGTCGGGACGATGGTCGCGTTCTACGAGTACATCCAGCGTTTCTTCATTCCGATTCGCGACTTGTCTACCAAGTACACGATCATACAGAGCTCTCTGGCTGCGGCCGAGCGTGTGTTCGGGCTCCTCGACGTGCGCGAAGAGGACGCCCGGACGAGCGGTCCGGACAGCCTGCCGGACGCTCCGACCGTTCCGGACGATGTCGCGGTCGCGTTTCGGGGCGTCACGTTCGCGTACCGCGCCGGCCATCCGGTGCTGCACGACATCGACATCGACGTGCGCCGCGGCGAGACGGTCGCGCTGGTGGGCGCGACGGGCTCGGGCAAGACCACGACCGGGGCGCTCTTGCTCCGCCTCTACGACCTCACCGAGGGATCGGTCCTCCTCGGGGGCCGCGACGTTCGAACGATGCCCCGACACGAGCTCCGCCGGCGCATGGGCGTCGTACCGCAGGACGTCTTCCTCTTCGCCGGTACGGTGCTCGAGAACGTCGCGCTCGGCGACGAAACGCCCGACCGGACCCGGGCCCGCGAGGCGCTCGAGCGCGTGGGCGCCTGGGATCTCGTCGGCCGTCGCGAGGGCGGGCTCGACGCCAAGGTCGGTGAGCGCGGTGGCAACTTCAGCCTCGGCGAGCGCCAGCTCCTCGCGTTTGCGCGGGTCCTCTATCGCGACCCCGAGATCCTCCTGCTCGACGAGGCCACGGCCAACGTGGACAGCGAGACCGAGGCTCGGCTGCAGACCGCGGTCTCCACCGTCCTCGCAGGGCGGACGTCGATCGTCATCGCGCACCGACTCTCGACGATCCGGCACGCGAACCGCATCCTCGTGTTCCGGAAGGGGCGCATCGTCGAGTCCGGCACCCACGACGAGCTCATCGCCGCCGACGGGATCTACGCGCGGCTCCACCGGCTGCAGCTCGAGCGGCCCGAGACCCGTGGGGACACCGCGAGCCAGGATCTTTGAACCGCCGGGCGCGCCGCGCTACCATTCGCCTCTAGGTCCGCGAAAATCCGAGGGATTCTCCGGGCAGCGACCGATGGCTGACAGCGCGCCCGTTCTCTACGGCAAGTACCAACTGCTCGAGCTCCTCGCCCGAGGCGGAATGGCCGAGGTGTTCAAGGCGAAGAGCCACGGCGTCGAGGGCTTCGAGAAGGTCCTCGTCATCAAGCGGATCCTCCCCGAGCTGAGCGAGAACCCGCAGTTCGTCGAGATGTTCATCAACGAGGCGAAGATCGCCGTCACGCTGTCTCACGCGAACATCGTCCAGGTCTTCGATCTCGGCCGCGCCGACGACAGCTACTTCATCGCGATGGAGTACGTCGCGGGCTCGACCTCGCCACCGTCCTGAGCCGTGCGAAGAAGTACCAGAAGCCGCTGCCTCCCGAGCTCGCGGTCTACATCGTCAGCGAGATCGCGAAGGGCCTCGACTACGCGCACCGCCGGCGGGACTCGAGCCTCAGGCCGCTCAACATCGTCCACCGCGACGTCTCGCCGCAGAACGTCCTGCTCAGCTACGAGGGCGAGGTCAAGCTCACCGACTTCGGCATCGCGAAGGCGCGCACGACGGTCGAGCGCGACGACGACGACGGGGTGCTCAAGGGCAAGTACGCGTACATGGCGCCCGAGCAGGCGAACGGCGAGGAGGTCGACGCGCGCACGGACTTGTTCGCGCTGGGCACGGTGCTCTACGAGGCGCTCTCGGGTCGGAATCCGTTCGCCATGGAATCGAGCTACGACACGCTCCAGCGCGTTCGTGCGGGCGAGTGTCCGCCGGTCAAGGCCGCCGCGCCCGACGTCCCCGAGGAGCTCTCCGCAGATCGTCGCGATCGCGATGAGCCCTCGCGCCGACGAGCGTCACCCGAACGCGGGCCGGCTCTACGAGGATCTCGATCCAGTTTCTCTACTCGAGCGGACGGCGCGTCGGTGCGCACGACCTCGGCCGCTACCTCGACGAGCTGCGCGAGGCGAGCGAGCGCGAGCGCACGGTCGAGGACGGCGACATCGCGGCCGCGTTCGACGAGGACGGCGTCGTCGTTCACGGCGGTCCGGGCGCGACGCCCGGCGAGGTGCCGCGGAGCAAGCCATCGACGACGCCGTCGAGCCGGGTGCGAAAGGTCTCGACCACGGTCCCGACGTCCGAGCGGCGCGACGTGACCGCGATGGCGATCCACTCGCTTCCGAGCGACGTCACGCCCGAGAGCACGATCCACTCGCTCATTCGCCGGTTCGGCGGGCTCGTCGTCGATCAGGCGAAGACGGCAGACGGGCGCTGGCTGGCAGTTCTCTTCGGCGCGGTCGATCCCGACGGGCACGACACGGAGGCCGCGGCCCGCTGCGCGCTCCGCGTCGCCCGCGCGTCCACCGCGAGCGCGGCCGAAGGCACCGAGCCGGGCGTGCGGATCGCGATCCACGCGGGTCGCGTGCACGTCGACCTCGGCGGCGACGTCCAGCGCGACGATGCGTTCGACAAGCTCCTCGACAAGGCGCGCGGCCTGGCGCGGCGCTGCCGGCGCGGCACCGTCGTCGCGACCGCGGCGGCCGAGAGGCCCATCCGTACGCTCTTCTCGATGACGGCCGTGCCCGACGACCCCGGGGCAAGCTACCTCGTCGCGAGCGAGCGGAGCGTCGCTGACGCATACGGAAAGTTCATCGGGCGTCGCAACGAGCTGCGCCGCATCGGCGAAGTGCTCGCGTTCGCCAACAAGGGCCGAAGGCGCGTGATCGGCATCGTCGGCGAGGCCGGCTCGGGCAAGTCGCGACTGGTGGTAGAGACGATGCGACGGTTGCGTCTCGGCGGCCACGACGTGGGGTACTACCTCATCACGATCGGCCGGCAGAGCCGCGACGTGCCGCTCTCGGCGTGTCAGGAGTGCCTGCGGGTCATTCTCGGCATCGACGAGCTCGATCCGGAGCCGCTGATTCGAGACAAGGTCGCGCGCCTTCGCGAGCTCGGTGTCACCGAGCCGGAGCTCAAGGCGGTCGAGACCACGCTCGGGCTCGGGACCAGCGCGGGCGCTCCGGGGATGCCTGCAGGACGCCCTCTGCGCGCGGCCTTCGGCCGCATCGCGACGCGACTCGCGGGCGACCGCCTCACCGTGTTCGCGTTCGATGGCGTCGAGTCGATGGACGACGACTCGCAGGCGCTCTTGAACAGCCTCCTCCGCGACGCCCGCGACTCGCGCCTCGCGATCGTGCTCACCTACCGGCCGGGCTTCGTCCACCCGTGGACGGACCTGCCCGGGTACCACGAGATCGAGGTCGGTCCGCTCAGCGACGAGGACGTCGTGCGCCTCACCGGCAGCCGCCTCGGCGCCGAAGAGGTCCCCATGGACCTCCTGCGCGACGTGACCGCGAAGAGCGGGGGCAACCCGCTCTACGTCGAGGAGTACCTGAAGGCGTTGCTCGACGCCGGGGCGGTCGAGGTCATCGGCGGCAAGGTCGAGTATCGGCCCGAGGTCGCCGAGGTCGACGTACCGAAGACGCTACGTGGAATCGTCGCCGCGCGCGTGGCTCGCCTCGGGCCCGTCGAGAAGCAGCTCCTACAGGTCGCCGCGGTCGTCGGGATGCGCTTCGCGCCAGAGGTGCTCGCCGAGGTGTCGGAGCAGGACGCGTCCACGGTGAGCCGCGCGCTGTCCGTGCTCGAGACGCGCGGCGTGGTGGTGCGGCAGGGTGCGACCGAGTATGCGTTCGCCCACGAGCTCGTCGGGGAGGTGCTCCGCGACGGGCTCGCGCTCGACGGGCGCAAGCAGCTTCACGGGGCCGTCGCGGCCGCGCTCGAGCAGCTCTACCCACAGCGGGTCGACGAGATGGCGGAGCGACTCGCCGAGCACGCGCGCCTCTCGGGCGACCGATCGCGGGCCGTCGATTACCTCGTTCGTGCCGCAGATCGCCTGGAGAGCGAGCACGCGCTCGACGGGGCGATCACGAACCTCGTCCGCGCGATCGAGATGCTCGGCCAGACGCACACGCCCGACCGCGACCGTGTGCTCGCGCTCTATCGCCGCGTCGGTGAGCTCTCGTTCCGGAGCCGCGACCTCGAAGCGGGAGCGGCCCGCATGGCGGCGGCGCTCGAGCTCGCGGAGGACCTCGGGCGAGACGAGTACGTCGCGCGATTCGGAATGATGCGCGGCCGGCTCCTCGTGAACGCGAGCCGCTTCGAGGAAGGCCGCAAGTGGCTCGAGCGCGCGCGCGACGTGGCCCGGCGGCTCGGCAACCGCGAGCTCTTGCGTGACATCACGCTCGCCACTGCGGAGGGCGACAACAAGAACGGCAAGTACTCGAGCGCGGTCGGCCTGCTGCGCGAGGCGCTCGCGCTGTCGCGCGACACCGGCGACCTCGCGGCACAGATCCGTTGCCTGATTCCGCTGTCGCTCGCGATCGCGGCTGGCGGCAACGCCAAGGAGGCGCTCGAGACGCTCCAGGAGGCGCGCCGGCTCGCGGGCATCCACCCCGATCGGTTCACCGACTGCGATCTCGTCAAGACCGAAGCGTTGATCAACTACTACGTCGGCAATCATCAGGCGGTCGTCGACGCCTCCGCACGCGCGCTCGAGCTCGCGAAGGAGTACGGCTTCTGGTACGAGGCCGCCGTCAACTCGCACAACCTCGGGGAAGGCTTCCTGCGGATGGGCGACTACAAGCGCGCATTCGCGAACCTTCGCTACAGCTACGAGCTCGCGCGCGAGCACGGCTTCGCGCGAATCGAGGCGATGGATCTTCGCGTCCTGGGCTTCATCGACGCGGTTCGCTTCAACAGTCTCGAGGGGCGGCGGCGGATCGCGGAGGCGGCAGAGTACGCGGCCTCGAACGGCTATGTGTGGGACCAGGTCCAGTCGCTCTATCTGCTCGGCATCGCGGACGCGGCGCTCGGCGATCCGACCGCGGCGCGAAAGGCGCTACGCGAAGCGATGCGTCTCGCATCCGAGCACGGCGACACGCGCTATCGCGACGACGCCGAGGCCGCGCTCCGGGCGATCGAGGCCGGCGAGCCCGTCTCGATGCCGAGCTGAGCGACGGCGGCGAACGTCACTCGGTGTCCGAGCCTTCGGGCGGCGCGGGCGGTGCGGGCGCGGCCATCGTCGCAGGGGCCGCGGTCATGACCGGAGCCGCGGTCGGAGCTGCCATCGCGGACGTCGGCTCGGCGGTCTCGGTCTCCATCGTCGGAGCCGCAGCTGCCATCGTCGCGGGCGCGGCTGCGGCCGCCATCGTCGCCGGGGTGGGCGCCGGAGCAGGAGCCATCGTCGCAGCTGCGGCAGGTGCCGCCGGCGCGGCCATCGTCGGCGTCGCCGGCGACTCGGCGGGCGTCGACTCGTCTTCGGCGGGCGGCGGCAGGTCTTCCAGCGCGCCCTCGTCGTCGGAGCTCGGTTCCTCGTCGTCTGGCGCTTCGTCGCCGGGCGGGGCTTCGTGCGTTCCGGATGGGTGCGCCGCCTCCTCGTCCTCGTCGCCGTCATGGCGCTCGCCGCTCTGGACGGCGCCACCCTCTTGCTCGTGCGTAACGCGCTCGAGCGTGTCCTCGCTGCTCGACGAGAGATAGGCGAGCGTCGCGGAGAGCAGCATGAAGAGGCCCGCGCAGATCGCGGTCAGCCTCGTGAGGAAGTTGCCTGCCCCGGCACCCCCGAAGACCGTCTGGCTCCCCGCAGCGCCCCCGCCGAGCGCTCCCATGCCCCCGCCACGTCCCGATTGGAGCAGGACGACGAGGATCAGGAACATGCAGACCAGGACGTAGACGATGGAGAGAAAGGTGTACATGCAGGGGCTCCGGGCGCCGAACTCTAGCAGGGGTTTCTCGACATTCCAGGTGGTCGGGCTCAGCCCGCGGCCTCGACGATCGGGACGAAGCTCTCGAGCTCGAGGGAGGCTCCCCCGACGAGCGCGCCGTCGATGTCGGGCTGGGCGAGCAAGTCCTTCGCGTTGCCGGGCTTCACGCTGCCCCCGTAGAGCACCCGAACGGTCTTCGCGCGGCTCGCGTCGAACAGCTCGCCGAGCCGGCCCCGGATCGCTGCGTGAACCTCTTGCGCGTCGGACGGGCTCGCGGTTCTGCCTGTTCCGATCGCCCACACCGGCTCGTACGCGACGACCACGTCGCTCACGCGTCCCGGCTCGACGGAGGAGAGCGCGAGGGTGAGCTGGCCGAGCACGACGTCGAGCGTCTTTTTGCGCTCGCGCTCGGCGAGCGTCTCACCGACGCACACGATCGGCCGGAGGCCGTGGCCGAGCAGCGCGCGCGTCTTCTTGTTCACGGCCTCGTCGCTCTCCCCGAGCAGATGACGGCGCTCGGAGTGGCCGACGATGCAGTACGCGCAGCCGGCGTCCAAGAGCAGAGGCGGGCTCACCTCGCCCGTGAACGCGCCGCGATCCTCCCAGTAGCAGTCCTGCGCTGCGACGTAGATGCGGGACCCCGCGAGCGCGTCGCTCACCGCCCGGAGCGCCGTGAAGACCGGCGCGACCGCGACCTCGCACTCGCGACCCCACGAGAGCCGCTCGGCGAGATCCCGCGCGAGCCCGACGGACTCGGCGACGGTGTTGTGAAGCTTCCAGTTTCCGGCGACGAGACGCTTGCGTCGATTTCGGCCGTCGTCGCTCAACTCAATGCCTCCACGCCGGGCAACCGCTTGCCCTCCATGTACTCGAGGCTCGCGCCGCCGCCCGTCGAGACGTGCCCGAACTTCGACGCGAGCCCTGCCTGGGTGACCGCGGCGACGCTGTCGCCTCCGCCGACGACGCTGAAGCCCTCCGACGCCGCGATGGCATGCGCGATACCGAGCGTCCCCTCGGCGAACGCCGGGCTCTCGAAGAGGCCCATCGGCCCGTTCCAGAAGATCGTCTGCGCCCGTGCGAGCCTCTCGCGAAACGTCCGCACCGTCTCCGGCCCGATGTCGAGCGCCATCGCTTCCTTCGGGATCGCGTCGACGCCGACGATCTTGCCGTGCTTCGCGTCCAGCGACTCGGCGACGACGACGTCGACGGGGAGCAAGAGCGCCACGCTACGCTCGTCGGCCTTGGCGAGGATGCTTCGCGCGAGCGGGAGCTTGTCCTCCTCGACTCGGCTCTTGCCGATCTCGAGCCCACGCGCGGCGAGAAACGTGTTGGCCATCGCGCCGCCGACGAGGAGCGCGTCGACCTTGCCGAGCAGCGCCTCGAGCACGTCGATCTTGTCCGAGACCTTGGCGCCGCCGAGGACCGCGACGTACGGGTGTTGTCGGATCGGTCCGCACCTTCGAGAGCGCTGCGAGCTCGCGGAGCATGAGCAGCCCGGCGGCGTGCTCGCGCACGAGCTTCGGGAGGGCGCAAACCGACGCGTGAGCGCGATGGGCAGCGCCGAACGCGTCGTTGACGTAGACGTCGCAGAGCTTCGCGAGCTCGCGCGCGAAGTTCTCGTCGTTCTCCTCTTCGCCAGCGTGGAAGCGCAGGTTCTCGAGGAGCGCGACCTGGCCGTCGCGGAGGTCGTTGACGACCTTTCGCGCGCCGTCGCCGATGCAGTCGTCCGTGAGCACGATCTCGCCGGCTGGGAGGAGCTCCGCGAGACGGGTGCCGACGGGCTCGAGCGACAGCTCGGGGTCGCGCTTGCCCTTTGGCCGCCCGAGGTGCGACGCGAGCACGACGCGCCCACCTCGCTCGAGCGCCAGCTCGATCGTCGGCAGAGCCGCCCGGATCCGCGTGTCGTCGGTGACGGTGGTGCCGTCGAGCGGAACGTTGAAGTCGACGCGCACGAAGACGCGACGGCCCTCGATGTCGAGCTCCTCCATGGAGCGAACCCCGGACATCGTCAGCCCTTCTTCGCCATCACGCGTGCGAGATCGAGCATGCGTGTGGAGAACCCCCACTCGTTGTCGTACCAGGACTGGACTTCGACGAGGTCGCCGCTCACGACCTGCGTCAGCTCGGCGTCGACGATCGACGAGTGCTCGTCGCCGATGAAGTCGCTCGAGACGAGCGGCTCCTCGCTATAGCCGAGGATGCCGGCGAGCGGTCCGTTCGCGGCTTCACGCAGCGCGGCGTTGACCGCCTCCGCCGTCGTCTGCTTGGCGACCAGCGCGGTGAGACAGACGAGCGAGACGTCGACGGTGGGCACTCGGATCGCCGTGCCGTCGAGCTTCCCGTTCAGCTCGGGAAGGACGAGGCCGATCGCCTTCGCGGCGCCCGTCGAGGTCGGGATCATCGACACCGCCGCGGCGCGCGCGCGCCGGAGATCCTTGTGCGGCAGGTCGAGGATGCGCTGGTCGTTGGTGTACGAGTGGACCGTCACCATGTGCCCCTTCACGATGCCGAAGCTCTCGTGGAGGACCTTCGCGATCGGCGCGAGGCAGTTGGTCGTGCACGACGCGTTCGAGACGATGCGGTGCTTCTCCGGGCTGTAGGAGGCGGTGTTGATGCCGACGCAAAACGTCCCGTCGATGTCCTTGCCACCGGGGGCGCTGATGATCACGCGCTCCGCGCCCGCAGCGAGGTGCTTCCCCGCGCCTGCTCGGTCCCGGAAGATCCCGGTGCACTCGAGGACGATGTCGACGCCGAGGTCCTTCCACGGGAGCTTCGTCGGATCCTTCTCGGCCAGGGCGCGGATGCGCTTGCCGCCGACGACGAGGTTCTCGCCGTCCGCGTCCACGGACGCACCGAAGCGCCGGTGAATCGAGTCGTGCCGGAGCAGATGCGCGAGAGTCGCCGTGTCGGTGAGATCGTTGATCGCCACGAGCTCGAGATCGCTCGCGCCGGTCTCGAAGAGAATGCGCGTTACACACCGGCCGATGCGGCCGAAGCCGTTGATCGCGATCTTGGTCGCCATCTGCTCTCCTTGGGTTCAGGGCCGTGCGAGAGGGGATGGCACCCTAGATCTCGGCTCCGGCGTGGTCAAGGGAGCTAGATCCGCGTGAAAAAAAGCAAAACGGCCGCTCCTCCCGGAGCGGCCGTCGCGGTCGGAAAGGGTGGCGTGGTCAGGAGATCGCGTCGCCGTCGTCCTGGAGCTCGCTCGTCACGAGGTCGAGCAGCTCGTTGGTGAAGCTCACGATGTCCGAGCGCGTGTAACCACTCGCGCGCAGCTCACGATGCACCGACTTGGCGAGGATCTTCAAAGCACGCTCGGTGCCTCCAGTCCTCTTTTGTGTCGACGTCATCTCGCTCATGTCTCCTCTCCTCGGTCCAGCGACCTGGTTCTTCGGAGCTTGCGACAGGCACCGTCCGTGCCACGGGCACCGGCCGCCTGGCCGCTTTCCCGATTCCTTCGTTCTTGTGGCGAGTTGTCGCGTTTCATCCGCCTGGCCGGATCCGCCGAAAAGACCGAAGTGCGAAGCGATCTACGCGAGATCGGCTGCGCAGGGTGCGTAGGGCGCTTCTCGTCTAGCCACCGACGTCCTCGCCTGCGGTCAGGTCCGGTCCTGGTGAAGGTCCTTCGGCGACTCCCCCGGAGCGTCGGTCGTCGGGGCGTCCTCGAGCGGCGGCTCGGGCAGATCCTCCGCGCTTCCGTCGCCGAGCCGGCTCTCGACGTAGACGCGCATGTTTCGCAGCGCCTTGTCGAAGTTGAACTCCGCGTCGTGAGCGCGAGCGAGATAGTAATAGAGCTCCGGGTGACGCCGCACGTACTCCTCGTCGGTGCGCACCAGATCCTCGAGCTGCTCGATCGCGGAGCGGTACCGGTTGGAGCTCCCCTCGGCCGCCTTGTAGAGGAGGTAGCCGTAGAGAAAACGCATGCCGGGACCCGTGTGGAGCCGGAGCGGTGTCGGGATCTCTTCCATCGCCGCGAGCGCGGTGCCGTAGGCGCCGACGTCGACCGACTCCCGAACCGCAGCGAAGCCCTCGGCGAGCTGGCGCGCGGTGCGGTCGTCCATCTGCGGACCGGGGACGGGGGGCTCGATCGCGATGCGCGGTTCGTCGTCGTGACCGAGAAGCAGCCGCAGCACTTCCGCCGCCACGAGCGTCTCGGGAACGGTGCCGGCGTCGACCGAGCGCTGCAGGAACTCTCCCGCCTCGATCTTGCGGCCGTGGCCGAGCAGGCTCATCGCCATCTCGGCGTAGTTGCGCGCGCCTTCGTCGCCGTCACCGAACCCGCGCACGTTCGCGAGCAGCCGCCCGTACGGCCAGTCGGGTGAATAGATGTTCGCGAGATAGCCCTCGTACCGCTGGAAGCCGATGAGGTCACGCGGCGCCGCGAACTCGATGAGCGCGTTGTCGTCGGTGTTGAGAGGCGCCGGAACGCGTCGGCACGTGTGCTCGGGGCAGTCCTCGTCGGGGCCGTTCGACGACTCGGGGAAGGGAACCCACGTGCCTCCGCGGAGGTGCTCTTCGATCTGCGTGTACTCTTCGACCTCGCCACGCGTGGCGAGCAGCGTCCGCGCGAACACGTCGAACGGTGTGTGAATGTACGCGCGCTCGAGCTCTTCCTGGACGTTGGGCAGCGCGAACGCGTGCTCGACGCGGTCGAGGTCGAGCGGCAGCGGAGAGTCCGAGCCGAGCATGACGGTGTCGCTCGAGAGATCCTCCGCCGCGAACACGACCGCGTAGCGGTACTGGGAAGCGAACGTGCGAAAGATCGACTTGATGTTCTCGGGGCTGAGCTCGTAGAGCTGGACCCACTGGCAATAGATGCCGCCCGGTCTGAGCGCTCGCTTCGCGATCCGGAAGTGATCGACGGTGAAGAGATCACTGACGCCCGTGATCCACGGATTCGACGGCTCGCTCATGATCACGTCGAACTTGAGGTCGGTCGACGCGAGAAAGTTTCGTCCGTCGTCGTTGACGACGGTGAGACGGTCCTCCTGGACGAACGGAAACTCGTCGCTCGTGTAGTGGAGATGGTTGACGTTCTCGAAGTAGCGACTCGCGTCGGGGATGCTCCGCTCGAGCTCGATCACGTGGACCGACTTGACCGGAAAGCGCAGTGCGACGCCCGTCGTCACGCCCGACCCGAATCCGATGATCGCGACGTCGAGGTCCTCCGGGCCGCCCTCGTGCATGACGAGCGGGAACCCCGCCACCATGACCTGTGTCGGCATGTCGTCGCCGTTCGAGGCGTCCACCTTGCCGTTGTTCTTGAGCGCGTAGTGGCGCCCCCAACGCTCGACCGAGACAGTCGTCGAGAGTCCGTCTCTGTAATACATGAGGTCCGGCTCGCCCCACGCTTCGGGGTTCAAGACGTCGGCCGCGAGCGACACGCGGAACACGCCCAGCGTCATCTGCGAGAGGTTCCACCTGAGGATGCTGTTCGGAGTGCGCGTCCCGATGTAGAGGAGCGCGATCAGCGCCGGGATGAGGGGCGCGAGGATGTAGACCATCACCGTGTGCCACGCGGGCAGCTCCGTCGACTTGCGGTCGCCCCGGCGATACGGCGAGCCCTCGCCGTCGGCCGCGCCCTCCGTCGTCGGCGGCTCGGCCGCGCTCACGATGAGCATGCCGAGCGCCAAGATCAGGTTGAGGATCATCCCGACCTGGAGCGTCCGCTCCATCCCGATCCACGGCATCAGGACGAAGCCCGGAAGCCACGCGCCGACGATCGAGCCGAGCGTGTTTCCGGCGTAGACGAGCCCGACGTCGCGCCCGATGGACGTCCCGCCGCTGGTCCAGATGCGGATCGTGAGCGGGAACATCGCCCCCATGCCGATGGCCGCCGGCAACGTGCAGAGGCCGGCCGTGAGAAACATGAAGAACTGGACCGTCCCGACGTGCGTGGGCAGGTCCTGCACGGTCGTGACCAGTGTGGCGAACGCGTACGGGATCTCGTCCTGGTAGACGTAGTTCACGAACGTGCACAGCGCGATCAGGAGCTGCATCAACGCGACCAAGACGATCGGATGCCGCCGCAGGGTGAGCATCGCGACGAAGAGCAGGACGATCGAGCCCACGACCGCCGCGATGATGGGCGACAGACGCCCGCCGAAATACGCGAGGTTGCCGAGCGACGCCGCGACCGGGACCGCCATCATGAACACGCCCGGCCACGGGCTGTCGTAGACGAGCTCGGGGAGCGACGTGGCGCGCGCCTTCGTGTACACGGCTCCCGCCACGATCAAGACGGGCCCCGAGAACACGCCGGTGACGAGGAAGTACGTGAAGAGATCCTCGCTCGCGGCCCAAGGCGCGTTGGCGAGCGCGAGGAGCGCGACCGCAGCCACCGCCGCAACGACGAGCCGGTGCCGGCCACGGACGAGCAGCGCCGCGCAGATCGCGCTTCCGCCGGCGATGCCGATGAGAAACGTCTCGAGGATGAGCGCGAACGAGTAGATCGACGAGCCGATGGTCATCGCGAGCGCCCGCGACCAGACGACCTCGTAGCAGAGCGCGGCGGCGCCGGAAGCCGCGAACGCGATGTACGCCGCCTTCCGCGCGATGGGCGGGATCGGCGCGGCGAGCTCCACGAGGCCGTCCTTCGGCTTGTCCTTGGTCCGGACGCTCTTCTGCGCCGGCTTCGCCTTCTTCTTGAACCTCTCCTTCGCGGGCTTCTTCGCGGGAGCTGCCTTGGCGTCGGCCTCTTCGGCCGACGTCGAGCTCGCGTCGCTCTCGCTGGGCTCGTCCGCACCCTCGCCCGCGGCGGCTGCGTCGGGCTCGGGGGCGGGCGCAGCCTCTGCCGGGCGCGGAGCGGGCCACCACTCGAGCTTCTCGCCGGCGCTCCACATGCCGGACAGGAGCACCTTTCGGAACGCGAGGATCCCGAGACCGAGCGCGAAGTTCATCGAGAACGCGACCGTGTTCGTCCAAGCGAGCCCGACCGTCGGCATCAAGATGAACCCGGCGAGGTTGATCCCCGCCACCGCGCCGAACGTGTTGATGGCGTAGAGCGTCCCGACCCGCGACGCCGCTCCGGTCGCCCGCTGCTCGGTCTGAACGAAGTGCCGCGAGAGCAGCGGCAGCGTGGTTCCCATCAGCGTGGTCGGCACGAGCAAGATCGGCAGGACCACGAGGAATCGCGCGACCATGAACCCGAACGACTCCGCGCCGAGGCTGGTCCGCAAGGTCTGATTGACGGTCGCGAGCCAGCCCTCCGGGTCGACCATCTTCGGCAGGAAGATCGCCCAGAGCCCGACGCCGAGCTCTGCGCCGGCGTACGTGATGATCGGGTGCTTGATCCGGTCTGCGTAGCGGCCGGCGACGAACGCGCCGAGCCCGAGGCCCGCCATGAACGCCGTGACGACCGAGCTGATGGCGATGCTCGTCGCGCCGAAGACGTGGTGGAGGTAGCGCGACCAGATGTTCTGGAAGATCAGGCTGGACGCGCCGCTCAAGAAGAACGCGATGTACGCGGCGTAACGCACTTTGGGGCCTTGGCGGTCGTGCGGGGCAGCGAAATGCGGCCGGGCGCGAGCGGCGCGCAGTATAGGCGCCGCTACGTGGGCAGACCACCTGCTTGATCCCGTCTCGGATCTCGCCGATCAGCCGGTCGTCGTCCAGGGCGGCGGGTCGCTCGCCGGGAACGACTCGATGCCGGCCTCGTCGACGCGGTCTCGAGACGGCTCCGAGCGCTCGCCTTCGTGCCGCTCGACGGGCTCGCGCTCGGCGTCCGCGGTCAGCGCCCGCTCCCGCCGAGTCTCGGGCCGTTTCTTCGCGCGTCGGGCCATCGCGTGGGATCTAGAACCCTGGCCTGCGCCGTCCACCCCTGAAGCGACGATCGCGTCTCGTGCTATGCTCGAGCGTGGCCGGCGCCCGTTTCTTTTGGCTTTTTGTGCTCACCACGAGCCTGGGCCTGGCGAGCGTCGCCGTCGCGCAGCCACGGGATCCGGCCGACCGAGCCGCCCGAGCCGCGCGCCTTCGGTCGATGGGTCGCGCGTTTCTCGGCGCGGGCGACCCCGGGAGCGCCGCCGCCTATTTTCGCGACGCGATCTCCGCCGATCCACGCGACGCGGAGAGCTACGTGCTCCTCGCGAGCGTCTACACCGATCGAGGGTCGCGAAACGACGCGCTCGACGTGCTCTTGGCCGGCCTTCGGGCACGGCCCGACCACGCACCGCTCTGGCTCGCGCTCGCGCGCGCGCACGAGGAGGGCGGCGATCTCGGGCGCGCTGCCGAGGCGATGCACGAGTACGTCGCGCGCATGCCCCGAGACCCGCTCGCGCACCTCGCCCGGGCCGAGCTCGCACGACGCCGCAGCGCCTGGTCGGAGGCGCTCGCTGCGTATCGCCGCATCGTGGATCTCTCGGCCGAAGGGGTCGAGGTGAGCGCCGAGACGCTCGACGACGCGAAGCGCTACGCCCGGGCCCTGGTCGTTCTCGTTCGCGAGTCGGACCCGGTCACGGGCGAGGACCGCTGCACGACTCCGATTCGCCGTGCTCTCGCGAGCTGCGACGAGTAGTACCGCGCCACGGGGAGATGACGGTTTGATCGGCGTCGGAGCGTGTTCGGAGGTACTAGGACGGCCGGCTCACGCGCGTCGCCGGTACTTGCGCGCGAGGAAGAACGAGCCGGCGAGGCAGAGCAGGAAGAACCCGCCGACGCCCGCGGCGCCGTAGGCGAGCGCCATCTCGTGCATCTGCCAGAGCACGAAGGCGAACAGCGCGGACGTGATCACGAAGAGCGAGTAGATCAGCTGATGGCCGAGCGCATAGACGAGGTTCGCGCCGTCGCCGAGACCGCGGAACTTCATCTCCAGCTCGCCGCGCATCGCCTTCGAGAGGTACTTGCGGACGTCGTCGGGCACGGCGAGCGCGCTCATCGCGGTGTCCTTCACCGCGTTCATCACGAGCGTCGCAAAGTCGCGGTCCTCGCCGAGGACGAACTCCTCGAGGTACGGCCGGATGACCGCCATCGGGTTCATCTCGGGATCGAGGTGTGTGCAGACCCCGCTCATCAGCAGGATCGTGCGCTCGAGCAGGACCCAGTCCTTGGGCACCTGAAACGCGCTCGTGAGCTCGCGGATGCTGATGTCCTGACGCCGCAGATCGAGGATGTTCTCGAGACCCTTCTGGGGATCGATCTTGATGTCCTTCAGGTTGAGGCTCTCGATCTGGACCTCGTCCTGGAAGCGGCGGTGGAAGTACTCGACGATCCGCTCGCTCGCGGCTTCCGCCTCCGCGCCCCGCCCGATGAACCCCATCGTGCGGAGCGCGCGATAGATCCCTGCGGTGTCACGCTTGATCACGGCCTCGAGGAGGTCGGGGATGCCCTGACGCATCGATGGGCTCAGCTCCGCCACTGCGCCGAAGTCGAGCAGCACGATCGTCCCGTCGCGCATGACGAGGATGTTCCCGGGGTGAGGATCGGCGTGGTAGAGGCCGTCCTCGAAGATCATCTTGCAGTATGCGCGAACGAGCCGCCGCGCGAGGTCCGTCCTGTCGATGCTCCAGCCGTCCAGTGTCGCCAGGTCGGAGATCTTGGTGCCCTCGCAGTAGGTCGTGGTCAGCACGCGAGCGGTGCAGTAGTCGGAGAAGATCGTCGGCACCGTCACGCCTGGGTGCGAGTCGAGGTTCGCTCGGATGCGATCCATGAACGCGGCCTCGCGCACGAAGTCGAGCTCGGCCTCGATCATCTCGCGCACCTGCCGGTAGATCACGTCGAGGCCCTTGATCGGGACGAACAGCGCGACGATCACCATGATCCGCCAGATCGTCTTGAGGTCCATCTTGACGATCTCGTCGATGTCCTCGTGCTGGACCTTGACAGCCACCTCCTCGCCGGTCGCGAGCGTCGCGCGGTGCACTTGTCCGAGGGACGCGCTCGCGAGGGGGACTTCGTCGAACTCGCTGAAGATCTTCTCGGGCGCCGCGCCGAGCTCCTCCTCGATGCGACGCCGGATCTCCGATATCGGGCGCGGCGGTACCTGGTCCTGGAGCGACTCGAGCGGTTTGCGAAACTCCTCTGGGAGGAAGTTCGTCATGATCGAGATGAGCTGCCCGACCTTGATGAAGAGACCTTGGAGCGCGACGATCGTCTTCTCGATGCGCTCCGCGTTCATGTTGTGAACGCGGGTCAGGTTCGCGTCGTAGTAGCTCCGGCCGAAGATCCGTCCGAGGAGGGTGAGGCGCAGGTAGCTGGCGATGACGACGAACGTCGTGAAGTAGGCCTTCACGAAGCGAAGCCGCCTCACTGCCGGGTTGAGGAAGACGACTCGGGCGACCGGCCTCCGGAGCTCGGGCTCGATGGCGACGGGCTTGTGAACCGCTTCCGACACGCGCCCACAGTGTAGCCCGGAAGGTCCGCGCCCGGCACATACCGGGCACGTCGCTATTGCTGTGACTGGAGCGTCGTGCGCACCGAGCTCGTCGCCTTGTCCACCAGCTTGCTCGCGATCTCGAGCTCCTGTGTATACCTGTAGACCCCCGCCTGCACCGCGATCAGCTCCTCGTTGCTGAACGTCCGGCCGCTCCGCGCGACACGGATCGCACGATCGACGAACGCTCGGCCGTGCTCGATGCTGCGCGCCGCGTCGACGAGCGCCTGCCGCGCGCCGCCGGCCGGTTCGCCCCCGGGCCCGTCGGTCTGCCGAGCGGCGTTCTCGAGCGCGCGGGCGAACCCGCCGTGGCGCGCCGTGCGCGACAGCGGCCCGTCGGCTCCGCCGACCGATTCTCGTCCCCGCACCCTGAATCGGGTTCGACATGCTGCCTCCTCGTTCGCGCAGGCTCGCCCGCGCGTGTCTACGACTGCTCCTAGCTCGGATGGCGCGTTATCGCGGGGCCGGGGGGCGGGTTGCGGCTCAGCCCGCCTCGAGCGCCTCGCGGAGCAGGGCGAGGGCCTTGGTGTGGAGGCGGCTCGCCCACGACTTGCTGATCCCGAGCTCGCTCGCGACCTCGTCGAACTGCCGCCCTTCGAAGTAGAAGCCTTGGACGAGCGCACGCTCGCGCTCCGGCAGGACGTCCAGCGCTTTGCGGACGCGAGACGCGGTCTCCGCATCGACGAGGGCCTGCTCCGGTGATGCCGGGCGGTCGTCGTCACCCTGACCGAGCGAGGCCAGCACGTACGTCGCGGTGAGCTTGCCGAGGAGCGAGTCGAGGGCTTCGGCGGCCTTCTGGGCCGATGGACCGGAGCTCCCCGCCGCAGCCGCGCGCGACTCGCCTTCGTGCTCGAGCACGTCGTCCGCGGCTTCTGCGGCTCTCCGAAGATGATGGAGGCGGGACGGGAGGAACGCTTGCTCGCGAATGCCATCGAGCATCGCGCCGCGCACGCGGTAGTACGCGAACGTGTTGAATTGCACGCCGCGAGTCGGATCGTAGCGGGTCTTGGCGGAGAGCAGCCCCTCGAAGCCCCACGCGATGAGGTCGTCGATATCGCCGCGGAAGTCGAGATGCGCGCGTACTTTGTGGGCGATGTTGGCCACGAATGGCCGCCACTCTTCGATGAACCGATCGCCTTCGCCCAACGCGGCCCCCGGGAGCTTGGGATACAGGTCGCGACGAGCCCGCGTCAAGCTTCGTCGTCGTTCATCACCGGTGGTCGGACGGTTGTCGTATGTCCCGTCGCCGGCTATCACTGCTCTGCGGTGGCCGAGGACGACGGACGAGTGGTGCCCCTAGCGGGGCGTCCCTTCGGGGCGCTCGTCGCAGCCGCTGCACGCGACGCAGAGGCTGCGTGTGCCCTCGCAGCGGCCTACGCCCGGCTTCCCCCGAACGCGCGCGTGCAGATGATCGATGCCGTGGCGAGCGATGCATCCGCCGAGAGGGTCGATCCGCTGGCGCCGCTCGCGGCGTTGCTCGCCGTCGAGGACGAGGCCGAGCTGGCGGCTCGCATCCGCGACGCGTTGCTCGGGCTCTGCCGCGCCACCGAGCAGCGCGGACCGAGCTCCGAGCCACGCGCGCTCTGCGCGAGCGACCGCGGCGCGCACGCGGCGGTGCTGGTTCGGCCGTTGTACGGTCCGTTCGCCGACGTCCTGGCGGTCGCGTGGCGGGAAGGCGGCGGCGTCACCCACGCCGTGGTCGAGCCGCTCGTGCGCGATGATGGGATCGACGCCGTGACGGCGCGCCTACCCGACGGCCTGCTGCTCGTCACCGCTCCCTACCTCCGCACGCGCGACCGCGTCGTCGCCGCGCTCTGGGACGAGCTTCGCGAAGGCCGCTCGCTCCCCGCCGAGATCGCCGCGCACCTCTGAGCGGGCGCGGCCGGCGCCGCGATCAAGCGTCGTCGTCCTCGGGAGGTGGCGCGGACTCCGGGCGCCGTACGAATCGCACCCGCTGTATGCGACGGCGCCTCACCACCTCGACCGTCACGTTCCACCCTCCGCACCGAACTCGGTCGCCCTGGCGCGGCAGCCTGCCGAGCGCTTCGACGACGTATGCGCCGACGGTCTCGTCTTCGCTCACCTCACCGGTCGCGAGGCCCTCGATCCCGACCTCGCCGAGCACGACCGAGCCGTCGACCGAGATCGATCCATCCTCGTGGGTGACGACGCGCGGCCGTTCGCTGTCGTGCTCGTCCTGGATCTCGCCGACCATCTCTTCGACGACGTCCTCGACGGTGACCAGCCCATCGGTGCCGCCGTACTCGTCGACGACGATCGCGATCGGCGTGCTCGTGAGCTGAAACTCGCTGAGAAGGTCGCCCACCCGCGCAGCCTCGGGGACGAACAACACGTCGCGCTTCACCGTGTCGAGCGCGTGCTTCGGCGCGCCCGCCGCGATGATCAGATCCTTCACGTGCACGTAGCCAACGACGCGGTCGGGATTCCCCGTCTCGCAGAGCGGATAGCGGCTGTACCCGTGCTTCTTCACCATCTCGAGGCACGAGTCGACGTCGTCCTCGGTCGATAGGACCACCATGTCGACGCGAGGGACCATCACCGAACGCACGGGCCGGTCGGTTCCACGAAGCACGCGCTCGAGGAGGTCGCGCTTGCGGTCGCGCTCGCCTTCGCCCTTGAACGACGCTTGGATGATGATGCGGATCTCGTCGGCGGTGAGCACGCCCTCGGTCGACGACGTCGGGGGCATTCCCATGACCCCGAGCACGAAGTTCGAGAGCCCGTTGAGGAGCCACATCGCGGGCCACGTCACGAGGAAGAAGATTCGGAGCGGGAGCGCGGTAGCGCGAGCGACGCCGTCCGCGCGCCGGATGGCGAGCGCCTTGGGGACCAGCTCTCCGAGCACGATGTGAAGGAGCGAGATCACGCCAAACGCGATCGCGTACGCCACGCCGTGGACGAGGCTCTCCGATGCGCCGACCGCCGCGAGCGGCGCCTCGAGCAGAGCGGCGAGCGCGGGCTCGCCCAGCCACCCGAGGCCGAGCGACGCGAGGGTGATCCCGACCTGCGTCGCGGGCAGATAGAGGTGGAGCATCCGGGTGATGGTCAGCGCGAGCGCGGCTTGGCCGTCGCCGTTGCGCGCGAGAGACTCGAGCGCGGTGGGGCGCACCTTGGCGAACGCGAACTCGGCGGCCACGAAGAACGCGTTCCCGGCGACGCAGAGGGCGGCCAGAAGCAGCGGGATCATCGGGGGTGGACCCGCACGGTGCTCGAGAGGCTACTGCTTGTGCGGCGGGATCGGCGAGCGGCCCCCCGAGCTGGTCGTCGTCGCGGCCGGCGGCGGGGGCTGCGGCTCCTCGTCGCCCTCGAGGACCTCGAGCGCCGCGACCGCGCGCTCGAGCCCGACCCGCAGCGCGGCCTCACGGAGAAACGTCTGGACCACGCGGACGATCCGCATGCTGAGCGTCTTGCCGAGGTCGAGCTCGCGCTCGACGAACGCTTCGAACGAGCCGTAGCCCTTCACCTCGTAGAGGCGACGCTCGTCGATGTCCTTCAGGATCTGGCCGATCTCGTAGAAGCTCTTGTGGAGCGTGCGCTTGAGGTTTCGAATCTGATTCGTCGCCTGCGCCAGCGCCCCGAGCTTCTGCTTCAGCTCCTCGC
>CAVUEK010000017.1:0-125755 GCA_963740495.1 uncultured delta proteobacterium | reverse complement strand
CCCGAGAGAGAGCGTCGCGACGCCCACCCAGCCGGACGCCCCGAGCCCCTCGCCGAGAGTGACGAGCGCGACGAAGAGCGGCGGCAGCCCTCGGGCGAGCGGGTACACGACGCCGAGGTGCCCGGCTCGATACGACGCGACGACGCTCGTCAGATAGACGACGTGGAGCGCCATCGAGGCGCCGAGGTTCGGCCACGACGCGACGGCCGGCGCGGGCGCGAGAGCGCAGACGGGGATGGCGAGCAGCGTCCAGGCGAGCGCGAGCGCGACGCTGCGAGCCTCGGGGTCTCCGGGCGTCGCGCCTCGCCGCGCCGCGACCATGGCGTTCCAGGTCGCGTGTGCGAGCGCGGCGAAGAGGACGACCGCGGTAGCCGTGCTCATCGTGTGTCAGCGCTCTTCGCTCACGTGCTCGGGCGTCTCTCCTCGCTTCGGCCGAAACACGCCCCGCTCGGTGAACACGGCGTCCACGAGCCGCGCGGGCGTGACGTCGAACGCAGGGTGGCGGCACCGGGATTCCCTCCGCGACGATCGTCGCGCCGCCGAACCGTGCGACCTCGTCCCGCGAGCGCTCCTCGATCGGGATCTCGGCGCCCGTCGCTGTCGCGAGATCGACGGTGCTCCACGGCGCGGCCACGGTGAACGGCACGTCGTGCGCCGCGGCGAGCACGGCGACGCCGTACGTGCCGATCTTGTTCGCCACGTCGCCGTTGCGCGCGATGCGATCCGATCCGACGACGACGAAGTCGATCTCGCCGCGCTGGAAGAAGTGACCCGCCATCCCGTCGGTGATCACCTCGACGGGGATGCCGTCCTTCGCCAGCTCCCACGCGGTGAGCCGCGCGCCCTGCAGATACGGGCGCGTCTCGTCGGCGAGCACGCGCACGCGCTTACCGGCGTCGTGCGCCGCGCGAACGACGCCGAGCGCCGTTCCGTAGCCTCCGGTCGCGAGCGCGCCGGCGTTGCAATGGGTGAGGATGGTCGCCCCATCGGGCACCTCCGCTGCGCCGAGCTGGCCCATGCGCCGGCACGCAGCGACGTCCTCGCGATGGATCGCTTCGGCTTCGTCCACCATGGCGCGGTAGCGAGCGCCAGGCTCGCGGTCGGCGACCTCGGCCGCGCGGCGCGACATCCTCGCGACGGCCCACGAGAGGTTCACCGCCGTCGGTCGCGCAGCACCGAGGAAGCGGCCCGCGACGCCGTTCGCGACGAGGAAGCTCGGCGCGGCGCCCTGCTCGAGCCTCGCCTGCAGCGCGAGCGCGTACGCTGCGCTGATACCGATCGCGGGCGCGCCCCGAACCACCATCGACCGGATCGCTTCGGCGACCTCGTCCGGCTTCGTGTAACGGTGGTAGACGACCGAGCCCGGCAGCGCGCGCTGGTCCAGCATCACGACGACACCCGCGTCGGCGTCGATCTCGACCGCGAACCAGTCGGCGCCGGAGAGCGGCGCGCGAGGGAGCGTGGGAGCCATTGGTACCGGAGCATAGCCCGCCCTCCGAAGCTCTGCCGCCTACCTCGGTCCGTCCCGCTCGGCGTCGCCGACGATCGCTTCGGCCTCGTCGAGGATCGCAGTCGCGGTCGCTCCCGCGTGGATGAACGCCCCCCGATCGAGGAGCACGAGGCCGACGTCCCAGCGTGCGATCGAGAGCGTGCTCGTGGGCACGCCCGGGTCGCCGCCCTCGCGCGTCGGTCGCGATACGCCGCGCTCCGCGATCCTCGCCGCGAGCGCCTCCGCGCGCGCGAGGATCTCGGGGCCACGGTCGGCGTGATCCTCGTGGCAGCTCGCGCAAACGGACGGATCGACCGCGAACGAGTGGCTCGCACCGCGCTCGAGGCTCGGATCCGTGCGCGTCCCGTGGCAGGCGAGGCAACCGCGCTCGAGCGCCGCATGCGGCGCGTCGAGCTCGAGCGACGAGCCGTCGCGCGCGATCGCGCCGCGACCGGAGACGAGCGCGACCGCGCTCGCGGTGGGAACGTCGGAATCGTCCGCGGGCGCGTGGCAAGCGACGCACACGCGCGATGGGGCCTCGGCGAGCGTCGACTCGACGCCGCGTAGAAACACGGGGAGCTCCGGCTTGCGTAGCAACGCGCTGCCGAGCGTCGCGTCGCGGTCGGCGTGGGGAGCGTGACACGCCGCGCACGCAATCCCGACGGGGCCGAGCGCCGCGTCGGTGCCCTCGGGGATCGGTCGGCCGACGAAGCCGGCGGTCGTGTGACATCGCGCGCACGCGGCGTCGTCGCGCACGCGCTCGTGCGCGTCCGCCCGCGCCATCCGGCTCGTCCTCCACGCCGCGACGTGCCCGTAGCGCGGCGGCGCGTCGTGACACACGGCGCAGACGTCCGCGCGGAGGATGCGCTCGGCGGCGGCGGGCTCGGGGATCGCTCCCGGGCCGTGGCAGCTCGTGCAGCCGACCCCACCGAGCCGGCGAAGCTCGCGAGGCAGACGCGAGAGCTCTCCGTTTGCGCCGTGGGCCGGCAGGGCAGCGCCGAGCGCGGACGCGACCGCCACGAAGCCTCCGTCGGACGTGCCGGGCTCGCCGACAGCGTGGCACGCGATCGCGCACGCGGGCGTGTAGCTCGGCACCTCGACGAGACGCGCGAGGACGGTCGTCATCGGGCTCAGCGCCGCATCCGCGGCGAGTCTTCGATGGCACTCCGCCCGGCCGCAATCGAGCGGCGTCGTCTCGTGGCTCCCGGCGAAGATCGAGAACGCGGCATCGTCGGGCCCCGCGAGCACGTAGCGGCCCGGCCGATCTGGGACGAACGCGAAGAGTCCGGGCTCGACCTCGTCGAGGCTCGGCGACGCGCCGCGCGGAGCGTCGACCGCGCGGAGCCCGAGCCCTCCCACGTAGCTCCGCACCCCGGTCGCGATCGACGGAAACTCCGGTCGCGCGGGCGACCGCATGCACCTCGATGCGGCGCTCGATGCGCGTGCCGTCACGCAGCTCCGCGGTCAGCACGAGCGCGCGCGTGCCGCGCGCACGCGCCGACACGGGCACGACACCGTGCGCGAATGGACCTGCTCCGAAAATCGCGCGCGCGCTCGGCATGCGCCCCCGCACGCGCTTGCCGTCCTCGTCGACACGAAACCCTTCGAGCCCGGCACCGTCGCGCCTCCACGAGTAGCGCGCGTGCTCCGCGGGCTCGCAGCGTGGAACGACGCGGAGCGTGAGCTCCCCCGCCGGGACCGACCTCTGCACGCTCGCCCTCGATCGCGAACAGAGGCTCGAGCACCACCGACACGGCACCGTCGGCGGCCGCGGCGCGCGCGAGCTCGCCGTCACCCACCACGCGCGGGCACGCGCCTCGCGCGTGCACGACGACCCGACCGGCGTCGGCGCGGACCGCGAGGGCAAAACGCGAAGGAGCGCGGCGCGACGACCCGACGACCGCGCCCGCGGGCTCGACGTCCGGAGCCGCGTCGTCGAGCTCGACGCCGTCCTCGACAATCCCTCGGACCTCCAGGCGGACGACCGCGACCGGCTCGCCGCCGCAACCGCCCACGAGCAGAGCGGCGAGAACGAGCGCCGCTCGCGCGCTCCTCATGAGGACGTGCACGAGGCCAGCACGCATTCCGAGCCCCCGCCGCAATCGACGCTCGTCCAGCAGTCCCCGCGCGGCAGCGCGCGCGGCGCGCACGCACCCGACACGCAAGCCATCGCGGCGGGACACTCGGCGTCGCGCTCGCACGGCGAGTCGAGGCGCGGCGCGCCGCTCGCACGACACACCCGGCGCATCGCGGGCTCGTGGACGAACCGGCAGGTCAATCCTTGGCGAGCTCCGCCGGGACGTCGGGCGCGAGGTCGACGCAGATGCGCGGTGCGCGCTCGCCCCAAGGATCCACCCGGGCTCGGGCGGCCCGGCGACGACGCCCGCCGCGAAGCTGCGCCCGCGGCAGATGACGACGCCATCGACGTCGGCGCACTCCCACTCCCCGTCGTCGGGGACACGCGGGAACGCCTGCTCGAACGCGCCGTCGCTCGCCTGCCGGAACGGCCGGGCCCGCTCGAGCCTGCACGCGCGCCCGCTTCCCGCGCCCTCGCAGCGCAAGGATCGCGTCCGAGGGCACGGGCGCGTCGGGCGCAGGCCGCGGAGCGGCGTGCACCTCGTCGCCGAAGCAGACGCGGTGAGCGACGCCCACGTCGTTGCAGGTCGCTGCGTCGTCCTCGCCCGCGACCGGCGCGGGCAACGTGTCGCCGAACGCGGGCAGCGAGGGCGCGCGCACGTCCTCGCCGCACGCGCACGCCACGAGGACCGCGAAGGCGCACGCGCCGTTCGTGAGCTTCGACCGCCGGATCAGGACGGCGAGCAGACCGTGGTCACCGAGCCGGCGCAGTTGCCCACGCTCGCATCGGACGGAAGGTCCGGCTGGTGCCCGTAGTTCTGACAGCAGTATCCGGCACGGATGCAACAATCGGCGTCGTAGCTCGTTCCGACCGGAAACGGGATGGGAAACGGAAGGCTGTCCTCACACTCGGGCGGAAACTCGCCTGCGTCTCCGCGCACGCGCCCCAGAGCCCGTCCGGGCCGCAGTCCTGCCGACCCCAGTTGCAGTACCGCGGCTCGTCGCAGTAGCGCCACGCACCGGGGACACAACGCTCCTCGCACGTGCACGCGCCAGGGGTCGCGCACGGATCGCCACCGCAGTCGCAGACCGGATCGTCGCAGTCGGCGAGCCCGTTGCAGTCGTCGTCGGAGCCCGTTGCCGCACGTCTCGATCTCGCCGCAGCTGTCCGTGCACCCCGGCACGTCGCCGTCGCAGTTCTCGTCGATGCAGTTGCCGGGGATCTCCTCGCTCGGCAGGACCGCTCCTTCCACGGCCCCCACGCCGCGAACTCCGATGAGCTCGCGACGCACGTCTGGGCGCGTCAGTGCAATCCCCTCGCCGCGGTTGCGAGGATCGCCCGGCCAACACGCCTGGACCTGCCCCGAGGCGCAGCTGCAGGTCTCGTCGACGAGACCGTCGAGATCGTCGTCGAGCGAGTTGCAGGTCTCGGGGCGCGACCCGGATCCGGGCGGCCCGCCGTCACCATCTGTCACAGCACCGGGGTGTCCGGTCCCCGACGATCGACCCCAGCCGACGTGCACGCCGTCGCGGCGAGTGGGAGCAAAAGCAAGGGGAGCCAACGAGTTAGGTGCGAAGTGCGCATGGTGGGCCCTCGATGTCGTAGGCCCACGGAGCACAATCGGGGCCAACGTCGGTCGAGGTGCGCGCACCCGGATCAGAACGCGCACATGCCGAGGAAGCACGGGAAGAAGAGGCACGAGGACGCTCCGCCGCACGTGCACGAGCCGGAGGTGCACGCATCGGCCGTGTCGCCGCAGTCGTTGCCGCAGGAGCCGCAGTTCGCGCGGTCGACGTTCGTGTTGCGGCACCCCCCCGAGCAGCAGCTCCCGCCGACACCGCAGTCGTTGCCGCACGTCCCGCAGTTGAGGACGTCGCGGCTCGTGTCGCGGCACGAGCCCGAGCAACAGCTCTGTCCGGCCGCGCACCTCGACCCGCCCCCGCACTAACACGTACCGATCCGAGGCCTCGCCGACCCCACACGGCGGCGTGCACGCCACGTCGTCGTGCACCCACCGGCAACGCAGACCTGCCCGGCGCACATCGCATTCCGCACTTCCGCAGTTCTTGGGATCGGTCGCCGTGTTGATGCACGCGGCACCGCAACAAAAATGGCGCCCGGCCCCTGGCGCCGAATGCTCGCGCCGCACGACACGCGCCGTCGCGACACACGGTCTCGCCCCGCGACACGCCGGCATACACGCCGGGCGGCGCACGACCCCAGCGACACACTATCGCCGGGCGGGCACACGGATGACCGCACGCGCCGCAATCGGAGACACTGCTCGAGTCAGGTCGACGCATGTACTCGCCGCAACACGTCTGTCCCGCCGCGCACGGCGGATCCGGAGCCGCATCGGCACGCGCTCGAGAAACACGTAGTTGCCGGTTGGCGCCGGCACACGTTGCCACAGGTTCCGCACTCGAACGGATCGTTCGCCGTGCTGACGCATGCACCACCGTCAGCAGTGACTACCCCCTCGCCCGGGCACGTCCCATCCGGGGCACACGCCGCGCGACATCGACCGAGCCGGCAAATCTGCGATGGCCCACACGCGGGCATGCACGCCGCGCCGTCCGGACGGACGACCACGCCTCCATCCATCCCCATCACGGGCCCGCCGTCGACTCGCGTGCCGCCTTGTGCGCAGCCCACCGCGAGGAGCGCGACCCCGAGAAACCCCTGCCAACGTCCGGCCATCCCGCAAAAACCTCGTCGCTGAGCGTCGCGAGCCCTCCCGCCGCCACGGCGGGCCCGCTCGTTCTCGGTCGAGCGTGCAGCGTACATTCCGGCAGGCCGTGAGTCGAATCCCGTTTGACGGCGCGACATCCGTGTCGATATATTATGGACACAGCAGACGTTTTTGATGTCGGCAGATACGTTGAGATGGGTAGCCGAGACCTCCGGCTTGCCGTGGCTCGAAGAGCGCGCGGACGGAGGGATCGATGCGAGCCAGGACGCCCAGCCGTTCGTCGCGGGGGCGGCGAGCCTCCGCGAAGCGCTCGCGCGCCTCGGCGATTTGCCGGGCGACGATGCGGTGTTGATCGCGGTGCTCGACGCCCTCGATCGTCACGGTCGGGCGAGCCTCGACCTCGGCCGCTTTCGCGTGCTGCTCGCCGGGCCGCGCGCCGGCGCGGTCGCGGTGCTCGTCCCGGCGGCCGTGGAGGAGGCGAGCGACCTCCACCGGCGCGCCGCGGCGACGGACCTGAGCGCTGCGGTCTCCCACGAGCTCTCGAACGTCCTCGGCGCGATCCTCGGTTGGGCGTCGCTCGCGCGACGGCGCGGTGACGTCGACACACGCCTCGATCGCGCGCTCTCCCTCATCGAGTCGAGCGCGCGCAACGCGCACGCCACCGCGCGCACACTTCTCGACACGGCTCGCGGCCGAGTCGTCGGCAGCCAGGAGCCGCTCGACGCGAGCGAGCTCGTCGGCGAGATCGTGGAGGTCCTCGAGCCGAAGGCCGCGCAGCGCGCCGTGCGGATCGAGCGCTCGCTTCCGGACGACCTCTTGGTCGCCGACAACCGCGGGCAGCTCTTCACGGCGTTCTGGAACCTCGTTCAAAACGCGATCGAGGCGACGCCGGAGGGCGGAATCGGTACGCGTCCGCGCTACGGCCGAGAACGGCCGCGTGCGCGTCGTCGTCGAGGACGACGGGCCGGGCATCGCCGAGGCCGACCGCGCCCGCATCTTCGATCCGTACTTCACGACCAAGCAGGGCGGGACGGGTCTCGGGCTCGCTCTGGTGCGTCGCGCCATCGATGCGGTCGACGGATTTCACGATCGAGTCGGCGGCGAGCGGCGGTGCCCGATTCGTCGTGGTCGTGCCCGCGGCGAGCTCACGCCGGCGCTCGGGGCGCGAGCCACGGCGCGCGAGCGGCGTCCTCGAGCGCGGCGATCCGCGCGGCAAGCGGATCCTCGTCGTCGACGACGACACGCCGATGCGAGATCTCCTGGCGACCGCGCTCGGGCTCGCCGGCGCGACGGTCGTCGCCGCGCGCGACGCGGCCGAGGCGCTCGCAGCGCCCGGCCCGTTCGACCTCGCGTTGATCGATCTCGGGCTCGGCGACATGCGCGGCGACAAGCTCCTCGCGGAGCTGCGCCGGCGCGGCTCGGTCGCGCGCGCGGCGCTCGTCTCTGGCGCTTCCATCCCGCCGGGGCTCTCGACCGGCGCGGAGCCCGACGCGTGGCTCCGCAAGCCGTTCGAGATCGACGACCTCTTGAACGCGGTGCGGCATCTTCTCGGCGGCGATTCGCTGAAGGACGACGCAGCGACCTCCTGAGGCGGGAAATGGGCGCTTTCTTGGGGTCACCCCCCGGCGCCCCGCCCCCTGCTACCCTTGCCGGCAGACGCCCGTGACAGGCTCGAGCACGACGAAGGATCAGGCGTGGACCACGGCCTCGATCGAGGCCGTGCCGCGTTTCGAGGCGGGCGCGGACCCGACCCCGGGGCTCGTTCTCGTGTACTCGCGTCTTCACGAGCAGCTTGCCCGCCGCGGTCGCGTTCTCGGCGTCTCCGACGACCATCGGGCGCGAAGCGGACAACACGCTCTCGATCCCCGAAGCCGCGGTGTCGCGCTACCACGCGCGCGCTGAAGAGCACGAGGACGGCTTCTGGATCGTCGACAACGGCAGCACCAACGGGACGCTCGTCAACGGCGAGCGCGTGACCGAAGCGCGCCTCGTCGAGCACGACGTGGTTCGGATCGGTGACACGATCTTCCGCTTCGCCGAATCCGGGATCTACGGCTACAGCGCGTACCGGATCGACGGGACGGTCGTCGAGCCGGCGCGCCCGTTCAAGCACGGCATCTCGTGCCCGACGCTGCGATGGCGGTTATCAGATCGACGCGGTCGTCGATCGCA
Source organism: uncultured delta proteobacterium (assembly GCA_963740495.1). Lineage (GTDB taxonomy): Bacteria > Myxococcota_A > Polyangia > Polyangiales > CAVUEK01 > CAVUEK01. The sequence continues at coordinate 117,325 of CAVUEK010000017.1, read as the reverse complement.
TCGCGAAGGTGGCGCCGACCGCGCTGAGCGTCGTCATCACGGGAGAGAGCGGCACCGGCAAGGAGCTCGTCGCGCGCGAGCTCCACGAGACGAGCGGGCGCCACGGCCCGTTCTCCGGCCATCAACTGCGCGGCGCTGCCCGCGAACCTCATCGAGAGCGAGCTCTTCGGCTATCGGAAGCGGCGCGTTCACCGGCGCGGTGCAGGACAAGCACGGGCCTGGTTCATGCGGCGAACCAGGGCACCCTCTTCCTCGACGAGATCGGCGACATGCCGCTCGAGGCACAGGCGAAGCTCCTGCGCGTCCTGCAGGAGAAAGAGGTGCTTGCCGCTCGGCGCGACCGTCGCCGAGCGCGGTCGACGTCCGCTTCGTCTGCGCGACGCACCGCGACCTCGACGCGCACGTCTCCGAGGGCCGGTTCCGAGGCGATCTGCTAGCGCGCCTGCGCGAAGTTCGCGTCGAGCTTCCGCCGCTGCGCGAGCGACGCGAGGACTCTTCTCGCTGACGCGTGCACTTCCTCGCACGCGCCGGCCGCGCGGACGCTCGCGTCGCATTCACGCTACGTGCTCGGGCTCGCGCACTACGCCTGGCCGTACAACGTGCGCGAGCTCGAGAGCGCGGTGAAGCTCTCGGTGGCGCTCTGCCCGGGCACCGAGCTCGACGTGACCCACCTGCCCGACACGATCCGCCACGCGCTCGAAGGCCACGGTCGCGCTCGCAAGGACGCCGAGCCGCCGACCGTGCCGAGCACGCGGTCGCACCTTTCCGGCACGCCGACCGAGGATGACCTGCGGGCGCTGCTCTCCCGCCACAAGGGCAACATCGCGGCGGTAGGGCGCGAGCTGGGCAAGGAGCGCATGCAGGTGCATCGCTGGCTCAAGCGGTACGCGATTGACGTCGCCGAGTACCGGAGCTGAGAGGCGAGCCGAGCGGACTCGCCAGCCTCGAGGGGCGTCAAGAAACGCACGTCCCGCTCTCGCGGCGGGCGGAGGCGCCCGATCGCGACTGCCCGAGCCGCCGCAAGTGCTTGAAACCAAAACCATAATCGCTGCGGTCGTACCTCCCCACACGGGTACGTGTCTTGCAGCCGAGGGCGCGGAACCTCACTCATGAGCCACGACTCGCCTCGGCTTGAACGCATCCCCCCTCGCCCGTACCCTGCCCCGTCCGGGGGGCAGACGTCCCCTGTCGACGCGCGAAAGCTCAACCGGATGCAGTCAGCCACGAGCCGCCACGCCCCCTGCGTAGGCCGCGAGCCCGAGCTCGGTCGTCTCGGGCAGCTCTACGAAGAGGCCTCGCGCCACGGCGAGCGCCTCGCGCTGCTCGTCGGGCCGAGCGGCGTCGGGAAGTCGCGAATCCTCTCGGAGTTCAGGAGCCGGGTTCGGCTCGAGGGCGGTGTCGTCCTCGAGGGTCGCGCCGAGCCCGGGCGGGCGTTCGGACCGTTCGCCGAGATCGTCGAGCGCGCGCTCCGCTTCCTCGAAGAGGTCGGTCGCACGCCGGCCGCGGACGTGCGCGGGCTCGCATGTCGCGGCGGATGTCACCGATTCTGGTACCAGCACAGCGGTCAGTCCGACGCGAGCGGCGCAGAAGACCCGCTCGCCGCGACGTCCACGCTGAGCGGCGCCGACGTCGCCGCGCTCGAACAGCGCCTCCAGTTCTTCGACGCGCTGCGCGCACTGCTTCGGGAGGTCGCCGAGGTCCGCACGCCGGTCATCATGCTCCACGGCCTCGAGCGCGCCGACCGCGGGACGCTCCAGCTCCTCACGTTCCTGCTCGAAGGCGCCGGACCGTGGAGCGACGGCGTGGCGCCCGATCGGCGCCTGAGAGCGCTGTTCGTCGCGAGCATCCGCGCGGGTGTCGACGGCGCAGAAAGGGAGGGCGTCGAGACCCTGCTCGAGCACCACGGCGCGGCCCGGCTCGACGTCGGTGAGCTCGACGTCGAAGGCGTCAAGGCGTACCTCCAATCGGACGACACCGTCGCGCGCGTGCTCGCGCGGACCGGCGGAGTGCCGGAGGCGATCGAGCTGTTGCTCGATGCCGACCCGCTCACGCCCGAGGGGCGTGTCGCGAAGCGCCTCGAGTCGCTCTCGCCCGAAGCGCGCGCGCTCGTCGAAGCGCTCGCGGTGATCGACCACCCCACGGATCTCGAGCTGCTCGCGCGGGTCGGCGGTGGGATCGTTCCGGCCACGGTTCACAAGGAGCTCGACGCCGCAGACCTCCTCGTCCGGACGATCGTCGACGGCGCGCTGCTCTTCGCGTTCGCGCGCGAGAGCGACCGAGAGCGTGCCTACGCGCTGCTCCCCGCGCTGCGCCGCCGGGAGCTGCACGCGCGTTGCGTCGACGCGTACACGCGCAAGAACGGTCGCGAGGAGATCGCGGCGCGCCACGCGCTGGCCGCCGAGGACCTCGAGCGCGCGGTCCCGCTCGCGATCGAGGCAGCGCGATCGCTCGCGGCGACGCACGCGCAGGGGGAAGCCGCCGCGCTCCTGGAGCGCGTCGTCGAACGGTTCGACGATCCGCCCATCGAGCTCCGCGAGCAGCTCGCCGACCTCTATCGCGCCGCGGGTGACTACAAGCGCGCGATTGCCCACGCCAAGGCCGTTGTGGAGCGCTTCCCCGAGTCGCACCGCCGCGACCCGCCGAGTCGGCGAGCTGCTCACGTTCGCCGGTCAGCTCGAAGAGGCCGTCGGCGTCCTCGAGTCCGCGCGCCGACTCGCGACCGCGTCGCGCGATCCCTCTTCGGTGGGCGAGGTCGAAGCGCTGCTCGGCGAGCTGCACTACCAGCGCGCTTCGTACGACGAGGCCGCGACGTGTGCGCCAGCGCGCGCTCGCCATCGCGGAGGACGACGGACGCGCTCTCGCTCGCGCTCCATGCGCGCAACACCCTCGGCAAGCTCGCGCTCGTACAGAAGGACCCGACCGCCGCCGAGCGCATCTTCGAGGACAACCGGACGCTCGCGGCGGACGCGGGTCTGGGCCGCCAGGAGGCCCAGGGCGTCACGAACCTCGGCGTAGCGCGCCTTCGGCGCCAGGACCTCGCCGGCGCGGAGAAGGCGTTCGAGGAGGCGATCGAGGTCGCGCTCAGCGTCGGCGACACGCGCGAGTTGCGCGATCGCGACCGAGAACCTCGCGGTGCTCGCGCACATGCAGCGCGAGTACGCGAAGGCTCAGAAGCACTATCACGAGGCTGTCGCGCTGCTGAAGCGCTTGGGCAACCGCGCGATGCTCACGCGCGTCGCGATGAACCTCGGCGAACTCTACCACTGCCTCGGGGAGCTCGACCGGGCCCGCACGCTCTGCGAGTTCGCGATCCACATGGGCGGCAGCGGAATGCCGGCGTCGAACCTCGGCGAGTGTCTTCTCCTGCGCGGTCGCGTCGAGATGGCGTCGGGCAGCACGCGCCTTGCGCGCGCGGCGTTCGAGGCGGCTCTCCAGACGTTCGGCGGCCTCGGCGACGCGCGGGTCGCCGACGCGATGCTCGAGCTCGCGCGCGTCGCGCTCGCGGACGGGGACGTATCGGGAGCGCGGAAGATCCTCGCGGAGCTTCCGATCGAGGAGTCGCCGAAGCAAGCCGCCGAGGTCGCGATCCTCGCGACCGGTGTCGAGCGCGCGGCCGGCGGCCAGACGCTACCCGCCGCGCGCCGGGCGGCCGAGCTCGCGGCGGACGCTCACGACGACGAGCTACTCCTGCCCGCGCTCGTCGCGCTCGCGCGTGCGCTCACGGACGCCGGAGAGCTGGCAGCAGCCTCGTCCGCGCTCGACAGAGCGCAGGCGATCGAGGAGCGCGTGTCGGAGCGCGTGCCCGAAGAGGCGGCCGACGCGTGGGCTCACCGAGCGGCGCGCGCCGAGCTTCTCGAGCGTTCGAGCGCTCGTCGCGACCGCGTGGACCGCCAGACCCGATTCGACGCCTCCGATGCGCCAGTCGACGTTCCCACCGCCGCCACCAGGCAACGCCCACGCGACCGCAGCCGCGAAGCGCGCACGCTGGGAGCAGAAGTACCCGGAGCTCGTGGGCGCGTCCCCGGCGATGGCTCACGTGCTCGGGATGATCGATCGCGTCGCGCCGACCGATGCGCTCGTGCTCGTGCGGGGCGAAAGCGGCACCGGCAAGGAGCTCGTCGCCGATGCGCTGCACAACAGCTCGCCACGCAAGGACAGGCCCCTCGTGAAGGTCAACTGCGCGGCGCTCGTCGAGACGCTGCTCTTGTCGGAGCTGTTCGGCCACGAGCGGGGCTCGTTCACGGGAGCGAGCGCGCGCAAGAAGGGCCGCTTCGAGCTCGCCGACGGCGGCACGATCTTCCTCGACGAGATTGGCGACATCTCCGCCAAGACGCAGGTCGCTCTCCTGCGTGTCCTTCAGGAGCGTGAGTTCGAACGCGTCGGCGGGACGCAGCCAATCAAGATCGACGTGCGCATCATCGCGGCGACGCACCGCGACATCGAAGCCATGGTCCGCGAGGGCAGCTTCCGCGAGGATCTCGTACTACCGGCTCCGAGGCGTGATGCTCGAGATGCGCCGCATTGCGCCAGCGCATCGACGACCTGCCCGCGCTCTGCGAGCGGCTTCTTCTCCGGATCGCGGACGAGCGCGGTGAGGTGGCCCGGGTGATGTCGAGCGACGCTCTCGAGCTGCTCGCGTCGCACTCGCTGGCCCGGCAACGTGCGCGAGCTCGAGAACGTGCTGCGCAGCGCGACGCTCTTCGCGGACGGTCAGATGCTCTTTCCCGAGGACTTCGCCGCGTTCGCGGCCATGTTCGAGGTCCGGACGGTGCGCGACCCGGAGCCACAGACCGCGGCCCGCCCGGCTACGATTCGGCCCAGGCCCGCCGACCGCGCAGGCGCCGAGCACGACCCTGCGGCGCCGATCGAGGAGCTCGTCTACCACCGCGTGCGCGAAGGCGAGCGGTCGCTCCTCGAGATGAAGAAGGACCTCGAGCGGGAGTGCATCGCGCGCGCCCTGCTCGAGACCGATGGAAACATCACCCGAGCTGCAGCGTTGCTCGGGATGAAACGGCCTCGCTTGTCTCAGCTCGTGAAACAGTACGGACTCAATCCATCCAACAACGGTGAGGCGTAAGATGGCGTCGCCCGGCATGAAGAAACGGTTGCTCGCCGCCCTGGGGATCGCGTCGCTCGCGGCCTGCAGCGGAGGCCCCGGAGACGGAGGCGCCCGCTCGGCAGGCCTCGCGGAGGCCCCTCCGCTGCCGACCGTCGATGCGGTCGCATGGGCGAACGTAGCCGAAGGCTGCGAAGGCAGACTCGACGGGAGCGAGGACTTCGCGATCACCCGGCGGGACGCGCTCGTCGTCGCACGGCGCGGATCGAGCCCCGTGTGCGTCGACACGCTCGAAGCGATCACGCTCGAGCTCGAGGGAATGGACGAGGTCGTCCTCGCCGACGAGCTCTACGGTGGCTTCGTCGCCGCGATCAACCTCGCGCAGGTCGAGGACTGGGCCACGCCGACGAGCGGCAGCGCGCCGAGCGCGGGTCTCATCAGCGGCTCGCCGATCCAGGGCGACCCGCACCCGCAGCCGAGCCTCGGCGGCGACGTGCAGACCCAGGGCGGAGGCGCCGCGATGGGCGACCCGAGCCCACAGCCGAGCTCGCCGCGCGACGGGCGCGCCAGCGGCGACCCGAGCCCACAGCCGAGCGGACCGAGCGCGCCCGTCCCCCCGTCACCGGTACAGCCGACACCCGACACGCCGCGGTAATTGCGGGGGCGAAGCCGCCCGTCGCTCGCTCCGCGCTGCGCGCGGCGCTCGCTCGCCTCGGAGACGTTGCCTGCGGCAACCTCTCCTCGTGCGCCCCCCCTCGGGTGCTCGCGCGGGCCTGCGGCCCGGCGCGGCGCGCCCGCGGTTGTGCGGGGGGCGAAGCCCCCCGTCGCTCGCTCCGCGCTCCGCGCGGCGCTCGCTCCCGAGCTACGCTCTGTCGAGTGTGGACGTTGCTCGATGGGCCGATGGGGACGGAGCTCGCGGCGAGGGGCGTTCGGACGGAGCTGCCCGAGTGGAGCGCGCGCGGGCTGATCGACGCACCGCAGGCCGTCGCCGCGATCCATCGCGACTACCGCGATGCGGGCGCGACCGTGCACACGGCGAACACGTTTCGGACGAAGCGACGCCAGGTCGGTGATCGTTGGGAGGAGCTGGCGCGCCTCGCGGTGGCGCTCGCGCGCGATGCCATCGGGCGCGCGGAGCGCGTCGCGGGATCGATCGCGCCGCTCGAGGATTGCTACCGGCCGGACTCGAGCCCCGCGGATCCGAGGGCGGAGCACCGTGAGCTCGCCGCCGTGCTCGCCGACGCAGGCTGCGACGTCCTCCTGTGCGAGACGTTTCCGCACGTCGGCGAGGCGTTGGTCGCGGTCGAGGAAGCGGTGCGGACCGGCGTCGAGACGTGGGTCTCGTTCACCGCGGGGCCGGACGCGACACTGCTCACGCCTCGCGCGATGCGCGAGGGGGCGCGCGCCGCGCGCGAGGCGGGCGCGGCCGCCGTCCTCGTCAACTGCGTCCCGGCGAAGGACACCCTCCGCTTCCTCGAGGCGATCGCGACCTCGGGCGCGCCGTTCGGCGCGTACGCGAACGCGGGGCGACCCGACGACCGCATCGGCTGGAGCGTGACGATCGACGAGCCCTGCGACGGCGCGAGCCGGTACGCCGAGCTCGCAGAGCGCTGGATCACGGCGGGCGCGACCCTCGTGGGCGGCTGTTGTGGCACCGGGCCCGACCACACGCGCGCGCTGGCGCGCCTCCGCGCGCGCGGCTGAGAGACGGGCACCGCGCACGCCACCTCTCACCGACGCTCTGGCATATTCGCAGTAATTTCAGTACGCATGAGGCGGTGCGAAACCAGTTGCGCACCGTGGCCCAGGCTGGTATTACCACTATTCGGAGTGGATGAACCACTTCGGACGAACGCATGGACCCCCAACGAAAGCGAGCCACAGAGGGTGCGGCGGACCGCGTGAGAGACGCGATCCTCGAGGGGCGAGCTCCCCGCGGGCAGCTCGCTTCCCGGTGAGCGAGAGCTGTCGGAGCGGCTCGGTGTCAGCCGGCTCACCCTCCGGTCCGCGATCGCGCGGCTCGAGACCGAAGGCCTCGTCCAGCCCGTTCACGGGAGCGGGACGCGCGTGCTCGACTTTCGCGAGCGGGGCGGCGTCGACCTCATCGGGCACCTCGCCGCACAGGCCATGCAGGGTGGCGTCGTGCCGTCCGCGTTGCTCTCGGACCTGCTCGAGATGCGGCGAATGATCGCCGTCGAGCTCCTCTCGCTGGTCGCCGAGCGCGCGACCGACGACGAGCTCGTCGAGCTCCGCGCACACGTCGCGATGCAGAAGACGCTCGTCCGCGACGGCGAGCGCTTTCGCGACGCGGATCTCGTGTTCGCTCGGCTGCTCGTACGCGCGGCTCACAACCTGGCGCTCGAGCTCATGCTGAACACGGTCATCCGGGTGATCGAGACACAGCCGGGCCTGACCGTCGCGTTTCAGGCGAACGCCGAGCAGACGCTCGCCGTCTACGATCGCATTCTCACGCTCGTCGAGGCGCGCGACGCGCGCCGCGTCGCGAAGGTGGCGCGCCGTCTGCTCGAGCACCTGGACCGGCGAACGATGCAGCTCATCGCGGCCTACACGGGCGCGGCGACGACGGAGGGCGAGTGATGTTGGCTTTCGAGAGGCGCTGGGCAGTGAGTGTCTTGGAAGGCTTCGCGCCGGTCGAGGGGCCGGGGCTCGCTCCCGCCGAAGGCGAGGTCGACTACCTCGGAGCGATGACGGAGATGCGCCGCGCCGGGACGCGCATCGCCGCGATGGGGTTCCGGATCGCGCTGTGGCTGACGGCGATCTCGCCGATCCTCGTCGAGGGACGGCTCAGGCTCCTGCCGTCGCTCGACCGCCCCGCGCGCGCCGCGCTCCTCGACAAGCTGCTCTCGCACCGGGTCTTCCTCGTCCGCGAGCTCTGTCTCCTCATGAAGCTCTGCGCGTGCATGGCGCTGTTCCGCGTTCCTTCGCTTCGCGTTCGCTCGCAGTACGACGCCGAAGAGGAGACCGGCGACGCGTTCGAATCGGGCCCGCGTGAGCGGGTCCCGCTGCGTCGTGCTCGAGACGCAGAGGAGGTGGCGTGATGGCGCGAGCTCACATCGACGACGAGGCCGACTTCGTGATCGTCGGAACGGGGGCGGGCGGCGCGACCGCCGCGCGCGTCCTCGCAGCCGCGGGGCACTCGGTCGTCATGCTCGAGGAGGGGCCCCATCTGCGCCGCGAGGAGCGGCCGAAGGATCTGCTCCGTGCGATGAGCGCCGCGGTACGTCACTTCGGGACGCAGACGACCATCGGCTCGACGCCGATCCCGCTCTTGCAAGGCCGGCTCGTCGGCGGCAGCACGGCCATCAACAGCGGGATCATCTGGCGCATGCCCGAGGACGTGCGCGAGCAATGGATCCGGGAGCACGGCCTCGCCGAGCTCGTCGACGCGCCCACGATGGAGCGGATCTACGGGCAGATCGAAGAAGAGCTCGAGGTCACGGAGACCGCGCCGCATCTCTTCGGCGGCAACGACGAGCGCATGGCCGAGGCGTGCGAGAAGCTCGGCCTGCCCGGCAAGCCCATGGTGCGCAACGCGCGACGCTGCCAGGGACGCGCCCGTTGTCTGCAGGGCTGCCCGACCGAAGCGCGACAGAGCATGGACGTCTCGTACGTCCCGCGCGCGATGGCGGACGGCGCGCGACTTCACGACATGTGCCGCGTCGACCGCATCGTCACTAGCAAAGGTCGCGCGGTCGCGGTCACCGGGCACGTTCGCGAGCGCGGCACCGAGAAGAAGCTCGGGCGGTTCGAGGTGCGCGCGCGGCGCGGTGTCATCGTCGCGTGCGGCGTGCTGCACACGCCGATCCTGCTCCGGCGCATGGGGATCCGCGGTCTCGCGGGGGAACGATTCCAGGCGCACCCCGGCTGCGCCGTCGTCGGTCGCTTCCCGGAGCCCGTGCGGATGTCCGAGGGTGCCACGCAGGGCTACGAGGTGCCGATGCGCGAGCGCGGCTTCAAGCTCGAGACGCTGTCGCTCCCACCCGAGATGCTCGCCGCGCGACTCCCCGGAGCCGGCGCCGCGTGGCAGACGAGGCCTGGCGGAGCTCGACCTCTACGCACAGTGGTGCGTCCAGATCCGCATGAAGGCCCACGGACGTGTGCGCGCGGGGCTCGGTGGCGGCCCGATGGTTCGCTTCGAGCCGACCGAGCGCGACGTTCGCGTGGCTCACGAGGCGATCGTGTTGCTCTGTCGCATGATGTTCGCGGTCGGCGCGACCGAGGTGTATCCCGGCGTCGGGCACCTGCCCGAGACCGTCCGAGACGTGAACGAGCTCGACGCGCTCGAGCAGAGGGCTCCCCGGCGCGAGAGCTTCCACTTCGTGGCGAGCCACCTCTTCGGCACCGCGTGCGCGGGAAGCGATCCGGCGCGGAGCGTCGTCGGCCCGAACCTCGCCGTGCACGGCATGGACGGCCTCTTCGTCATGGACGCGAGCGTCTTTCCGACGAACATGGGAGTGAACCCGCAGCACTCGATCATGACCGTGGTGTGGCGCGCGGCGGAGCAGCTCGCGAACGCGTCGAGCATCTCGCGAGCTGCCTAGAGCACCGAGGGCCCACGAAAACCAGACCTGCTATCGTTTGGTCGAATGGACCTTCGCACACAGACCTCCCTCTCGCCGCGATCCTGTCGCTCGCGATCGGGGGCAGCGTGCTCTGCGCGCGAGGAAGCGCCGAGTCCATTGGCTCTTCGGCGGGTTCGCCCGTCGATCGCTGCCTGGTACTCGACGACGTTCGTCGGGGGCGTCGCGACCGGCTCGCTCCCGAGCCGGCTGAACCTGGTGTGCGCCGTCGCCGTGCCTCTCGCGGGAGCCCAGTTCTTCCGCTCGTTCGTCGCCGGGCGATCACCGCGCGCTCACGTACCTGACGCGTACGGCGCTCGTCGGCGCCGCCGTGATGGTCGTCGTGATCCTCACGCCGCTCTACGACCACATCGTGCTCAGGGCGCGCTCTTCCTGCACGTCACGGTGATGCTCGCCGTCTCCCTGCTGGTTCCTCTGGACCCGAGGCGCCCGCGCGACGTCGCGCTTCGAGGGCGCGCGCCTCCGGTACCTGGCGCTCGTGGGCGCGCTCGCCGCGATGTTCACGCTCGCCGACTACCTTCCGTACGTCGGCCTCGACATCCCGCCCGTCGGCACGGTGCTCATCGCTCGTCTTCCTGTACGTGCTCTCACAGTCGATCCTCCGATACCGCCTGCTCGACCTGTACGAGCTCGCCGGGCGGCTCTCGCGTGCTCACCGCGCTCTCGTTCACGCTCGCGGTCATCTTCTGGGTGCTCGTCGAGATCGCGGGCGGTCGCTTCTTCCTGCACTCCGTCGTCGCGGCGCTCGTCGTGCTCCTCGTTGTTCGATCCCGTTCGCGTCGAAGGTCGAGGAGAAGATCAGTCAGTTCTTCTTCCGCGAGCGCTACGACCTCGAGAGAGCGATCGTCGAGCTGCGCGCGCAGCTCGCGCACGTGCTCGAGCTCGAGCGACCTCGCACGCCTCCTGATGGACGGGCTCGAGCGCTCGCGCCGCGTGACGCACGCTGCGGTGTATCTCGTCGAGGAAGATCGCCGTGGCTACACGCTCATCGCGAACGTCGGCCCACCGGCCGTGCCGCGGCTCGAGCTCGCGCCCGCGCGGCCGTTGCTCGACCGGCTGACGCGTGACCAGGTGCTCGTCCTCGAGAACGCTCGAGCGCGAGATCGAGGAGCGCCGCGAGATGGGCGAGGACAGCGAGGCCGAGACGCTGTCTCGAGGTCATGCAGACGCTCGAAGCGACTGCAGGCGTCGGTCTGCGTCGCGGATCCAGGGCGAGAACGGCGACATCTACGGGCTCGTCACGCGTGCGTGACGAGCGCCTGCGCGACGCGTTCACGCCCGAAGAGGTCCAGCTCCTGCGCGGCCTCGCGAACCAGGCCGCCATCGCGGTCGACGAACTCGCGGCTCTACCGCCGACATCAAGGAGCGCGACCGCCTCGCTGCGCTCGGCGAGATGGCCGCCGGGCTCGCGCACGAGATCCGCAACCCGCTCGGCGCGATCAAGGCGAGCGCTCAGTTCCTGGCGAGACGACGACGCCGCGCCCGAAGGCGCCAACGAGCGACGAGTTCCTCGACATCATCGTCGAGGAGGTCGACCGGCTGAACCGCGTCGTCGGGAGCTTCCTCGACTACGCGCGCCCGTCGAAGGGCGACCCGGCTCCGACCGACGTGAACGCCGGCCGTGCGCCGCACCATGCAGTCTCGTCGGGCCCGAATGCCGAGCCGCATCCGTCACCATCCGACCTCGCGCTCGCCGACGAGCTGCCGAAGCGTGCGCGTCGACGTCGAGCAGCTCCGCCAGGTGCTCATCAACTTGGTCCGAACGCGGTGCAGGCGATGGAGACGAGGCGGCGAGCTGACTCGATCTGCGACGCGCGGTCGCGCGAGCGCGCAGGATGTCTTCGGCGCTGCCGCGGCCGCTGCGATCGAGCATTCGCGTGACCGACACGGGCCCGGGCATCCCGCAGCGCGTGCTCAAGAACCTCTTCGTCCCGTTCGTCACGACCAAGGATCGCGGCACCGGCCTCGGCCTCGCGATCTCCCAGCGCATCGTGACCGCGGCCGGTGGCTCGATCGACGTCCGCTCGCACTCGGGCGCGGTTCCACGTTCGTCGTCTCTCTTCCGGCGAGCGAGGAGACCGTCGCACCGTCCTCACCGCCGCCTGCGCTCGAGGGAGCGGCGAAGCTCGATCAGAGCGCCTCTGCGCCGCTGCTCGCAGGCGCAGGCGGGCCCAACGCGCCGGGCGGGCCGTCCGGCGGCGAGCCCGAGCCTGGCTCGGGCGCCGGCTCGGGCTCGGGCGCAGACGGCGATGCGATCCCGGGCGAGCGAGCGACGGGGATCGCGACCAGCCGGTAGGGCCTGAGGTCCGCGCGCTCGAGCGCTTCGGCTTCGTAGCCGGTGTCCGCGAAGAGCGCCGCGTACGCGCGCATCGCCGAGCCGTGCCCGCGCTCCCGCGTCGCGTCGGGTAGGAGGTAGTGCCACGAGCCGCGGTCCTCGAAGCCGACGCCGTGCACCGGGGTGAACACGCGATCGACGAACCCGGCGTTTCGCGCGCCGAGGGTGCCGTCTTCGGCGAGACGGACCACCTCGACGTCGAGATACGGCAGCGCCCGGTCGAGAGGCCCTCCCATCGCGCGCTCGCGCTCGTCCCAGCGCTGCCGGGCGACGGTCGCAGCGGTCAGCAACGCCCGCGCGAACGAGCTGCCGCGAGCGGAGCGCCAGAGCCGAGCGTCACCGTTCTCGCGCAAGAGCACCATCACCTCGACGCTCTGGACCCGCCGCAGAGCCTCCGGAAACGAGGCGATCCGGGGCGGCCGGTCACCCGCCAGCACGCGGCGCGCGATGTGCGCGACCGCCGCCGCGTCCCCGGGCGAGATCGACGTCATCTCGTCGACGACGTAGATGGCGGCGCGCGGCGTCAGCAGCTTCGCTCGCAGACCCTCCACGTGGTCGTAGCGCGCCAACCGCGCCCGAAGACGCCCGTCGCCGTCTCGCGGCTCGGAACGGGCGTCGATCAGAAGGGTCTCGATCCGCGCGCCCGCGAGCGCCGTCAAGAGCGCCGACGGCTCTTCGGCGTCGAGGGCGAGGGAGACGCCACGCACGTCGTCTTCGGTGAGCACCTCCGTCGACCCGCGCGCGTACTCCGCGACGTCGTCGTCGCCGACGAGGAGCACGCGTCCGCGGTCCAAGAGCTCGTTCCCGAGGCCCTGGGTGTCGGAGCCGTTCAGGGCGACGGAGATCGCCCCGATGGTCCCGAGCAGCGCGATCGCCGGGACGATCCAGACGATTCGACGGAATCTCCGGCCCGACGGCTCGGGGCGCGCGCTCGAAGCTGGCTCGCTCACGGCGGCGGCACTGTAGCGCGATCGCACGTCTTCGGCGCGGACCCGTGATGTCCACCGGCGCCTCCGCCCGAGCGGATCGCATCGCCGTCACGACCGCTCGCCCATCCCGTCTTTCCCGAACGCGCGCGGGGTGCTACCGCTCTCGCGATGCGGGTCGCGCTCGTCACGGTCTACTCCCACGACCTCTGCACGCTCAAGGACGTGGCGGGCGGGTACGGAACCGTGTTCGACATCGGCGACTCGCTCGCCGCGCGCGCCCTCGCCCGCGCGAAGGGGCAGCTCGCGTCGCTGCCGTCGCCCGTCCTCGGATACCTCGCGGCGATCGCCAGCCAGGCGGGCCACGACGTCAAGCCGTTCGACGTGCGACGCGGCGACGCGGGCCACGACCCCTTGCCTCGTGCCGACGTCGCGCTCGTCCTCTCCTCGCTCGTCGACGCCGACGCCGAACGCGACGTGGCCCGCGAGCTCCGCGCGCGCGGAGCACGCGTCGTCGTATTTGGCGCGCACGCGTCGATGCGCCCCGAGCGCTACGCCGACGTCGCCGACGTGGTCGTCCGCGGTGAGCCCGAAGCGCTCGGCGCTCGGCTCTTCGAGCGAACGCTCGCCGGCGTCGTCGACGCTGGCTTCGTCGCGGACCTCGACGCGCTGCCCTTCCCCTGCTGGGAGGCGTTTCCCGTCCGCTCGTATCGTTACGCACTGCTGACGCAGCGGGGGCGAACGCTTCCCGTGTCCGGCGTGCGTGGCTGCGCGTTCGCCTGTGGGTACTGCCCGTTCCGCGTGACCTCGCGCTTTCGCCAGCGCGCGCCCGAGCGGATCGTCGCCGAGGTGCGGCGGAACCGGGAGCGGTTCGCTGCCCGCGGCGTCGCCTTCCGCGACCCACTCTTCAACCTCGATCGCGCGCGTGTGCTCGCGATCGCTCGCGGCCTCGCGCCGCTCGACGTTCGCTTCAGCGCGGAGATGCGCGCCGATCGGCTCGACGAAGCTCTGCTCGAGGCGCTTCGGGACGCTGGGTTGCGCAGCATCGAGATCGGCGTCGAGAGCGCGGACGTCGCCATGCTCGCGCGCGAACGGCGGGCGCCGCCGTCACGTGAGCAGATCGAGCGCGTCGTGGCCGTCGCGCATCGCCTCGGGGTCCGCGTCATCGCCAACTTCATGCTCGGCCTGCCGGACGACACCGAGACGAGCATTCGGCGCACGGTCGCGTGGGCGAAGCGGCTGAACACGTTCGCCGTCCAGTTCACCGTCGCGACGCCATATCCCGGCACCTCCCTGGAGGAGCGGGTCGCGGAGCGGTTGGTCGAGCCGCGGTCGCATCGGCACACGGGCTGGGAGCCGGTCTTCGAGCACCCCTCCCTCAGCCGCGACCGGTTGCGCGAGCTCCGCGAATGGGCGTACGTGAGCTACCACGCGCGCCCGCGCTACCTCGGCCACTCCGCGCGCGCGCACCAGCCGGCCCGAGCGCTCTTGGACTCGATCCGACCGCGGGCCAACCGAGTCTGGTAGCATCCGCGGCCATTACACGCGGAGGACGTGTGATCATCGGCGTACCGAAAGAGATCAAGACTCGCGAGTACCGCGTCGGCATCAACCCGGGCGGCGTGAAAGCGCTCGTCAAGCGGGGCCACGAGGTGCGCATCGAGAAGAGCGCCGGCGAAGGCTCGGGGATCTCCGACGCGGACTTCTCGTCGGCAGGCGCGAAGATCGTCCCGACCGCGGCGGACGCGTGGAGGCCGAGATCGTGATGAAGGTGAAGGAGCCGCTCGCGAGCGAGTACGGGTTCTTCCGCGAGGGTCTCGTGCTCTACACGTACCTTCATCTCGCGCCGCTCCCGGAGCTCACGAAGGCGCTCATGCAGAAGAAGGTGCGCGCGATCGCGTACGAGACGATCCAGCTCGCCGACGGCGCGCTGCCGCTGCTGCGACCGATGAGCGAGGTCGCGGGCCGGCTCGCCGTCCAGGTGGGCGCGAGCTGCCTCGAGAAGCAGCACGGCGGCAAGGGCCTGCTGCTCGGTGGCGTGCCCGGAACGCGGCGCGGGCGTGTCGCGATCGTCGGCGGCGGCATCGTCGGCTCGAACGCGGCGCGGATCGCGGTCGGCCTCGGCGCGCACGTGACCGTGCTCGACGTCAACCACGAGCGGATGGCGTACCTCGAGGACATCTTCCAGGGTGCGATCGAGACGCTCTACTCGAACCCCGGGACGATCGACGACGTCTGCGCATGGGCGGATCTCGTGATCGGCGCCGTGCTCGTCGCAGGAGCCAAGACGCCGGTTCTCGTCACGCGAGAGCACCTCCGGCGGATGCAGCCCGGGTCGGTCGTCGTGGACGTCGCGGTCGATCAGGGCGGATGCATCGAGACGTGCAGGCCCACGACGCACGACAATCCCGACGTACGTCGAGGAGGGCGTCGTGCACTACTGCGTCGCGAACATGCCGGGCGCTGTGGCGAACACCAGCACGTTCGCGCTCACGAACGTGACGCTCAAGTACGCCGAGGCCATCGCGAACAAGGGCGTCGAGCGAGCAGTGCGCGAAGACGCGGCGCTCGCGCTCGGCGTCAACTGCTGGGATGGAGGGTGCACGTACGAGGCGGTGTCGAAGGGCGTCGGCGTCCCCTATACGCCGCTCTCGGACGCGATCGGCTGAGCCATGCGCCGCGAGGCCCGCGACGTGCGGTAAGCTCTGCCGTGGCCTCGGACGGCGCGACTCTCGACGGGCGGTACCGCATCCTCGAAGTGCTGGGGGAAGGCGGGATGGGAACCGTCCATTCCGCGATCGACCTCGGGAGCGGCGAGATGGTCGCGGTAAAGACGCTCTGGCCGGAGCTCGCGGCGAAACCGGCGTCCCGCGAACGGTTCGAGCGCGAGGCGCGTGCGTTGTTCGCGCTCGACCATCCGCACGTCGTCGACGTTCGGGACTTCGGGATCGCGGATGGCGTTCCGTACATCGTGACGGAGCTGCTCGTCGGCCGAACGCTCGAGCAAGCGATCGACGCGGCGCCGCTCGAGCCGGGCCTCGCGGTGAGGTACGCGAGAGAGATCCTCTCGGCGCTCGCGTTCTCGCACGCGCAAGGGGTCGTCCACCGCGACCTCAAGTCGGCGAACGTCTTCCTCAAGCTCGTTCCAGGACGAGGCGAGGTCGCGAAGCTCCTCGACTTCGGCCTCGTCCGCTTCATCGACGGCGATCAATGGGGCACGGGTGCGACGCTCACGGCCGACGGAGAGGTGATGGGGAGCCCGGGCTACATCTCGCCCGAGCAGACGTGCGGACAACGCGCCGACGCGACCAGCGACGTCTACTCGGCGGGTTGCTTGCTCTTCGAGCTGCTCACGGGGCGCTGGCCGTTCGAGAAGGAGACGCGTACGGCGATGTTTCGGGCGCATCTGCTCGAGACGCCTCCGTCGCTCCGCGAGGCGCGCCCCGGTCTCGTCGCGCGCAAGGAGCTCGAGAGCCTCGTCGCACGCGCCCTCGCGAAGAAGCGCGAGGACCGCTTCCGCGACGCGGTCGCGATGCTGAGCGCGCTCGACGCCGTCCCGGACCCACGCGCCTGGCTGGGCTGAGCCCGAGTCGCTGGTTGGGGGCTTCTAGTTGGGGGCTTCTAATTGAAGCTCGCGCCGGCGCCGAAGCTGACGGTCCACTGGCGGGGCAGGTCGGAGAGCGTGGCCGCCGTGCGGCCGGCCACCTGCGCCATTCCGTCCGGAGAGGTCGCGATGTCGTTCGAGGCGCCAGGCTCGGTGATGTCGAAGGCGAACGCTCCGGTGACGATGAGCACCTGGTACTGGAGCTGAACTCCGATGTGCAAGCGGTGGCGTGAGAAGCGGAGCTGTTGGAAGGTCGTGTTGTTGTTGTAGTCGTCGCCCGATCCGGTGCAGGTCGTGCCCGCGCCCGTGGCGAGCGGCATGCACTCGGCGAACGCGTCTCGACCCGGCGTCAGAATCGACCAGCTCGCTGTCCGCGAAGATCCACCCGACCTGCCACGAGACGAACGGCGTGATCCGCGTCGTCCCGAACGCGATGAGCGGCTTCGAGATGGTGATGTCGACCGAGGGCGTGGTGAGGTTGAACTCGGGATCACCCACGACCGTGTTGACCATCCCGCGGACCGACACGTCGGGGATCACGGCGGGCAAGCCGTGGCGGAAGCCCTCGAAGAGCGACCACTTCACCTCGAGCGCCCACGCCCAGAGGCTCGTGTTGTTGAGGTAGCTGAACCCGGTGCCGAGCTCGAAACCGAGAGGGAAGCCCTTGCGCGCCATCAAGCGCGACCAGAAGAGCACGTCGTTCGCGAAGCGGTTGCAGCCGAGGCCGGGCGTCACGCCCGCGCAAGCCTCTCCGCCCGCGCGCTCGTCGCCTTCGGTCCCGCCCTCCCAGAAGCTGTCGCCGCCGTCGATGCCCGTGATCGATCCCTCGACCGCGAGCTGAAACCCGCCGTAGCCGACGGTGCGCGCGGGGCTCATCACGATCGGGAGCGCCGAGCCGCCGAGCTCGCTCATCAAGTTGGCCCACGCGGCGTTGTCCGGACAGTACGCGCGCGTGCCGCCGCCGGCGACCGTCGGGGGGCAGAACGTAGGTGACATCGGATCCGTGTCGCCCGCTGGGATCCGCAGCCGCGCGAGCGAGACGTCCATGTCGTTCGCGCGCACGGGCGCCGACATCGCGACGAGCGCGGCGGCGACGACGAAACCCAGGACGTTCGAGCGCACCCTCGCGTGACCTCTGCGGGGCACGCTATCCTTCGGCCCGCGCCTGCGTCAAGAACCCATCGGAATCGTTGCCCTTGCCCGCTGGACCGAAGCTCCGTGCCGAGCCCGTCGCGCCGCCCTTTCGGGTGGTCCTGGTCGAGCCCGAGATCCCCCCCAACACCGGGGCGGTCGCGCGGAGCTGCGCGGCGACGTCTTCGCCGCTCCACCTCGTCGGCCCGCTCGGCTTCCGCATCGACGAGCAGAGCGTGCGGCGCGCAGGGCTCGACTACTGGCACCTCGTCGACGTGCACCGCCACGAGGACCTCGACGCATTCGTAGCCGCCCACCCGGAGGCGCGCCTCCACCTCTTCACGGGCAAGGCCGCGCGGAGCGTCTACGAGGCCGACCTCACGCCCGGCGACGCGCTCGTCTTCGGCAAGGAATCGGTCGGCCTCGAGCAGGCGATCCTGGCGCGGCATCCCGAGCGCGTGTGGGCGATCCCGACGACCGGCCCGGTGCGGAGCTTGAACCTCTCGAACGCGGTGACCCTCGTCCTCTACGAGGCGCTTCGCAGAAATGGCGCGTTCGACGCGACCTTTCTCGGCTGACTCACGTCCCGGCAATCACGATCCGGCACGAGCCGCCCACGCACTCGGCGGTGACCTCGGGCGGATAGACCGGAGCGCAGTCCGGGCAGCCGGTGTCGGGATCGCACACGAGCGCCCCGTAGTCGCCCACGGCGGTCGCGCGGATGGCGATCAGCCGGTACGCGCTCACGTCGGCCCCACACTCGCAGCAGTCCGGAACGCGAACGACGCAGTCCTCGCTCGTCTCACAGGACGAGAGGGAGCCATCGTTTTCGACGTCGACCACCTCGCACCGGCCGCCGCCCCCGCAGGTCGCGACGAGGTTCGGGTTCAACATCCCCGCGCATGCGGGGCAGTCGACCGGGCCCATCCGCGCCATCGGACAGGCGACGTCGAGGTAGTAGTCCATGGCCCGAATCCGCATCGACCGCCGCCACGTCGTCCGCGGTCGGCCGCCCGCAGACTCCGCAGCAGCTCGTCGTGGTGAGCTCGCAATCGCTCGGAACGTCGCAGAGATCGTACGGGCCCGAGCCGCCGTCGAGCGTGGCGCCGTCGGACGCGCTCCCGTCGAGCGTCCGGCCGCCGTCACTCCCGCCACCGTCGGAGCGGGCCCCACCATCTCCGCCGCCCCCGTCGCCGACCTCGTGCGAGTCACCGCATGCCGCGAGCGTGGCGGCGATGAAGACAAAGACGGGGAAGCGAAGCTGTCTGAACATGACGTTCCTCCGTGCCGCGTTGTGCCGCGATCCGCGCCGAGGAGAGAGCATGGCAGATCCCGTGCCAGCTCGCCGCCTCGCGAGCGAGGCACGGGACTGTTAGCGTTGGCTCATGCGGCGCGAAGCGCGGACGACGCTCCTTTTTTGCCTGCTGTGCACGATCGCGGCGGGCTGCCACGGCGACGAACCGCCCGCGATCGACGACTCCGGGGCCGCCGACGCGAGCGCGGACGCATCCGCGATCCGAGACGCAGGCGTCGAGGCGCCGCCGCCTCCAGCCGACGTGTGCGACGAGCTCGGGCTCGTCCGCCGTCCGTTCGATGCCGCCGGGACGGGGACGGACTGGGGCGACGTCGCGGGCGACTTCACGCTCGAGACGCTCGACGGCACGTTCTCGTTCGCAAGCGCGTGGAGCGGGTGCGAGAGCTACGTGTTCATCGACTACTTCGAGTCGAAGGAGGGCGACACGCTCTTTCGCACCTTCCCGGATCCGTTGTTCGAACGTTCCACGCACAACGTCCGGTACTTCTTCGCGTCGTATGAGACCGCCGAAGGCGCCGCGCGCGCCCGCGTCGAGACCATGCGCGAGAGCGTGGAGGAGGCGCTGTCGTTTCTCGCGCCCGAGGACGCCGAGCGCTGGCGGGCGCGCGTCCACTACGTCACGACGCCCCTCCCCGACGTGACCGGCAGCGTCGGCGATCTGATCCGCGCTCACGGCTCGGTGCAGTTCGCGTTCGGCATCGATCGCGCGCAGCGCTTCGATCCCGTGGGCTCGCTCGCCGAGGTGGTGGGCGGCGGCTTCGTTCCGCGCATCGGCATGGCCGCGTGGGCGTCGCGATGGTACGAACAGCGTGCCCGGCTCGATGCGCGCCTCGCGGCCGAGCCCGACGCGGTGGTCGTGCCGCTCGTCGACGAGGCGGACCTGACCGATCGCGTCCTCGTGCGCGATGCGATGCTGCCGGACGCCGCGACGCTGTCGACCTTCGATGCGCTCGACGTCGACGTGACCGTGCTCTGCCGTGCGGACCCGAGCGCGTGCTCCGAATGGGACAGGATCGCATCCGTCGCCCTCTGCACCGACGACACGTGCGCCGACACCCGGGAGATCGCGCGGTGGATCACTCCGTATGCGAGGCCTGGGGAGCGGCGCTGGCTCATCGACGCCACGCCGTTCCTCGGCGTGCTGGCCGAGGGCGGCGCGCAGCGCTTTCGCGTCGAGCTCGGCCCGGACTTCGAGGAGCCGACCGCGCGCGACGTCCACATCTCGCTCCGGTTTCGTGCGACGGGCGCGCCAGACCGCGCCTTCGCGGCGGAGCTCGCGTGGCGCGGCGGCGCGTTCGACGCGACGTACGCGGCCGCGCATCCACCGTTCGCGTTCACGCCGCCGCCGGGCACGCGGCGGGTCGAGCTCGTGTCGCTGCTGTCGGGGCACGGGCAGACGGCGGGCGACAACTGCGCCGAGTGGTGCAACCACGAGCACGCTCTCGCGATCACCGGCGGCGCGACGCACCGGATCGATTTCCCATCGGGCATCGGCGCACCGTATGGCTGCGCCGAGCGCGTCGACGACGGCGTCGTGCCCGGCCAGTACGGCAACTGGGCGCCCGCGCGCGCCGGCTGGTGCCCGGGCGCACCGGTCGATCCCGTGCGCTTCGACGTGACCGACGACGTCGATCTCGCCGGCCCCAACGAAGCGACGTACAGCGCGA
This sequence comes from uncultured delta proteobacterium, assembly GCA_963740495.1. Classification (GTDB taxonomy): domain Bacteria; phylum Myxococcota_A; class Polyangia; order Polyangiales; family CAVUEK01; genus CAVUEK01. The sequence continues at coordinate 96,690 of CAVUEK010000017.1, read as the reverse complement.
CGTTTCGCGGTGGAGCGCCGCGCGGAGGCGACATCGATCTGTCGGTGTATGTAGTCTATTTCCGTTGAGCGCGAGATAGCTCAACGATTCTCCGAGCCGATTTTTCTCGTAACCGTGTAGGGAGTTTCCCTCTCTTGACGGGCCATTCCGCTGTGCGAACCTGGGTCGGTTCCGTGGTGCCGTGGCACGGAACGACGTCCCCCAATGACACCCCGAAGTCGGAAGCGGGCCTGGTTGCGTCTCGCTCTGATCACCACCGCGGCGTGCATCGCCGCGGTGAGCGTGGCCGTCACGGTCGCCGCGAACGATCGGCATCCGCATCACCGCCACCACCCGCGACACGCGGCGACTGCGAGCACGGCTCGCGTACCGGCCGCCGCTGCGGTGGCCGACACGACGGACGCCGACGACGCCGACGACGCCGCGGATGACGCTCCGCCGGTCGCGCCGCCCCCCGCAGCTGCGGTCGCGAGCGCATCGATCACGCCGACCGATCACGCGTCGCGCGTGCTCGACGATCCGCTCGCGATGATCGCGACGCCGGTCCCGACGCACTGGCAATCGCGCGGACGGCGCTGCATTCGCCGGCGCGGCCGACTCGTGTGCGACGGTCCGCGAAGAGCGCCGCGTCCCGAGGGCGAAGCGGCGGCGCTCGCGCGCACGCTCGGGATCGGAACGCGCGCGATGGCGTCGGAGATGCTGAACGATCCGCCCGAACAGCGTTGGATCGACGCGGTCGGAACGCCAGCGACGGGCACGCTTCTCTGGCCTGTCACCGAGGGGCATCTCTGGCGCGGGTTCGGATACACGCGCACCGGGCGACGTCGACACCAGATCCACAAGGGCATCGACATCGGCGCGCCGGACGGCACGCTCATTCGCTCGGCCGACGACGGTCTGGTCATCTACGCGGACAACGAGGTCCACGGGTACGGCAACCTGATGATGATCCTCCACGGCGACGGCGCGGTCGCGTTCTACGCGCACTGCACCCGCCTCTATCTCTTCGCGGGGCAGCACGTGGCGCGGGGCCAGGTGATCGGCGAGGTGGGCCACTCGGGCCTCGCGCGCGGGTCGCACGTGCACTTCGAGTGGCACGTCCGGGGCCGGCCCCGCGACCCGCTCCCTCGCATGGTCGGGCGCCAGGACGAGCGCCCGCCCCTCGGCGCCTGAGCCCAGCTCCGACCGCTGGCGAACGCGGCACCGTTCACGCGCGGAGGCGTGAACCCGCGTTCACTAGAGCCTGGGCGAGCCCGTTAAATCCGAAGAAAACCTGGGCCGTCCGAGGGTAGGCCGCCCTGGCACGCTCGTCGCTAGACCAAGGTTCGCATTCCCCTCACGAGGACCCATGACCCAGCTTCGCGGATTGTTGCTCGTGCTCCCCTTCGCCGTCGTGCTCGGCGGCTGTCCCATCTACGGAGGAGACGGCGGGGGTCCCACGCCCGTCCCGGACGGCGGCCCGCTGCCCTGCGTGGGCATCGGCTGCGCCTGCGCCGTCGACCGTGACTGCAGCGGCGGCCTCGTGTGCGGGGACACCGGCGTCTGCGAGGTCCCGACGGCCACGTGCAGAACGCACGGCGACTGCGCCGTCGGTCTCTACTGCTCGACGGATCGCGAGTGCACCGCGAGCGGCACGTGCTCGAGCGACACCGACTGCTCGGGCGGCTTCATCTGCGACTTCCGGGGCACGTGCGTCCCACCGACCGACAACGCCTGCCGCGACGACTCCGACTGCGCGGCGGGGAGCGTGTGCGTCGAAGGCTTCTGCCGCGACGTGAACGACACCTGCCAGTTCAACTACCAGTGCGGCGCTGGCCGCGCCTGCGTCAACAACTCGTGCACGGACATCTGCACCGGCGACGCCTCGTGCGCGTCGGGCCAGACGTGCCAAGGCGGCTTCTGCCGGCCGGCCGATCAGTGCACGACCAGCGCGGGCTGCGCCGGCGGTGAGCACTGCGTCGACGCGCGCTGCCTGCCCGACTGCGAGGGCGCGCCGAGCGTGTGCGCGAGCGGCGAGTACTGCGGCGAGGACCAGTTCTGCCGCGACGCGTGGCAGCCGGACCCGTTCTGCGTCGACGACAGCGACTGCGCGGCGACGTCAATCTGCGTCGACGGCGCGTGCCGGACACCGTGCCCGTCGGGGACGAACGAGGAGTGCCAGCGGTTCGACGTGCAGCTGCCCATCTGCGCGGCCGACGACCTCTGCTACTCGACCAACGAGACGATGCCCGAGTGCGCGACGGCTGCCGAGTGCAGCGCCGGTAGGTCCTGCATCGACGGCATCTGCCGCAGCTGATCGGCGAAGCGGGGGGCCTTTTCCGACCTGAAGCGGAGGTCCGGGCCGAGCCCGGGCCTCCGTTTCGTTCGTCGCCCGGTCCCTCGCGGCGCCTGGAACCAGCGGATTCGGCCTGTCGGGCGATCCTCCCTTGCGGTTCCCCACCGGACCCGTGCCATCATCGGTGCGATCGGGCGAGCTAAAAGCCGTCATTTGTGTATTATTACACCTGCGCCCGACCACAGCCTGGGAGGATCATGGCTTCGCGACCCCGCTTTTCCCGCGCCACTCGCCTCACTCTCGTCGCCGTCTCGCTCCTCGCGCCCGCGAGCGCCGCGCTCGCGTACCTGAGCCAGGTCGACGGCACCGTGATCCCGGTGACGAACCGCATGCAGCAGTGCCTCGATCGCGCGGTCACCGGCGAAGGTGGTGCAGGGATCGTCGACGCGCTCGCCGACGCGCGCATCCAGCCCGAAGCGTATCGGCCGGTCGAGAACCCGGTCGGGTCCGGGCACTATCCGGTTACGTTCCGCGCGATCGGCGAGGGCGCCGGATACAAGAACAGCTTCGGTTGGGTGTGGACCGACGTCGACCCGACGAACGTCGCGAACCTGAACTCCGTGTTCGGGTGCCGCCCCGGCGGCACGTGCGCGTGCCCGTGCGACCCGACGACGATGCGGCCGGGCACGACCTGGATCAACACGATCGACTTCTCCACGGTGCCCGGCTTCACGCCGGGACGCGCGATCACGTTCTGGATCCGGACGCCCGAGCGCACGACCGGCGGCAACGACCCCGACAACTGCGGCGACGTGGGCGACACGAGCAACCGCATCTACTTCACGAGCAAGGCGCTCAACGACGACGGCGACTTCATCCACTTCCTCGTCTATCGCTCGATCACGCACCTCAACGCGTTCTACTTCGGCTTCGAGGACCTGTTCCGCGGAGGCGACAACGACTTCGAGGACATCCTCGTCCGCGCCGACGGGCTGGTGCCGCTCTGCGATCCGCAGCCCGAGGTCTGCAACGGGCTCGACGACGACTGCGACCTCGTGATCGACGACGGTCTGACCCGCGCATGCTCGACGGCGTGCGGCGCCGGCACCGAGGTGTGCACGGTCGGCACCTGGGGCATGTGCAGCGCGCGAACCCCCACCGCCGAGACCTGCAACAACGTGGACGACGACTGCGACACGCGGACCGACGAAGGGCTCACCCGCGCCTGCTCCAACATGTGCGGGACGGGGACGGAGGTCTGCACGGCGGGGGCGTTCGTCGACTGCAACGCGCCGACGCCGGGCATCGAGAGCTGCAACGGCAACGACGACGACTGCGACGGCATGATCGACGAGATGATCAGCCGCGCGTGCTTCACGACGTGCGGGAGCGGCACCGAGGTCTGCACCGCGGGCACGTTCACCGGATGCACGGCGCCGTTGCCCGGCGTCGAGACCTGCGACAACACCGATCAGGACTGCGACGGGCGCACGGACGAGGGCCTCACGCGATCGTGCGCGAACGCGTGCGGCGCGGGCACCGAGACGTGCATCTCGGGCAGCTACGTCGGCTGCACCGCGCCCGTGCCCGGCCTCGAAGCGTGCAACGACATCGACGACGACTGCGACGGCAACGTCGACGAAGGGCTCACGCGGACGTGCTCGACCGCGTGCGGCACGGGGACCGAGACCTGCTCGATGGGCGCGTGGGTCGGCTGTGACGCGCCCACCGGCACACCGGAGGTCTGCAACAACGTAGACGACGACTGCAACGGCGTGATCGACGACGGCAACCCGGGCGGCGGCGAGCAGTGCATCCCACAGCCGGACGGGACCTACATGGTCGTCGACCGGACCGCTGCCCGAGGAAGTGTGCACTCCCGGCATGGTCCAGTGCGTGGGCGGCGAGCTGCTCTGCCTCGGATCGAGCGGGTCGACGGCCGAGACGTGCAACTGCAACGACGACGACTGCGACGGAGCGATCGACGAGGGCACCCTCTGCGGCGGCGGGGCGTGCATCGATTGCGCGTGCGCGTCGCCGTGCATCTCGGAGGAGTTCCTCTGCCCGCCCGGCCGCTTCTGCGATCGCACCCACGCGGATCCGGACATGGGGATCATCGGATATTGCCTGCAGGGCATGTGCGCGGGCGTGACGTGCACCGACGAGGAGGAGTGCGACCCGCTGACGGGAGACTGCGTGAGCCTCTGCGAAGGGATCACGTGCCCGGACGCATACACGTGCGTGCGCGGACGATGCGTGGAGGACAACTGCTACGGGCGCGGGTGTCCTGTCGGGCAGCGGTGTCGCGATTCTGCGTGCGAGGACGACCCGTGCGCCGGCATGACGTGTGAGATGGGCGCGTTCTGTCGCGATGGTAGCTGCGTCGCGGCGTGCACGACCCCGTGTCCCGAGGGACGCATCTGCCGCGACGGCACGTGCATCGACGATCCCTGCGGCGGCGCGTGCGCCGACGGCGAGACGTGCATCGACGGAGCGTGCACGACCTCGGCCTGCCTGCCGCGCTGCCAGCGCGGGCGCGTGTGCCGGGGTACGACGTGTGTCGACGATCCGTGCGCCGGCATCGACTGCCCGGGCGCGACCACGTGCGTCGAAGGCAGCTGCGGGCTCGGGACCGAGGTCGCGCCGCCCGAGACGACGCCGGATTGGGCGCTCGCGACCGGCGGCGGTGGCGGCGTGTGCTCCGCCGCGGGCGGCGCCGGGTCGAGCTCGGGCGCTCCCGTGTGGGCGCTCGCGCTCCTCGTCTCGCTGGCGCTCGGCGTCGGGCGCCGGCGCGCGCGGCGCGTGCGGCGCCGGCGGACGCGCCGACGACTCGGATGGCTCGCGCTCTTCGCGGTCGCCGGTTGGCTCGGGAGCGGCTGCGACGTCGACCCGTACTGCCTCGGTGACTGCCCGGGTGACACGCCGGACGCCGGCCACGACGCAGGGCGCGACGCGCAGGCCGCCGACGGGTGCGTCCCGATCGGGGACGAGGTCTGCAACGACGTGGACGACGACTGCGACGGCATCACGGACGAGGGCTTCGATCTCTCGTCGAGCATCGACAACTGCGGCGAGTGCGCGGCGCGCTGCGTCGTCCCCAACGCCTTCCCGAGCTGCGAGGCCGGCGAGTGCGTCGTCGCCTCGTGCGAGGCCGGCTGGGTGGACCTCGACGACGTTCCGTCGAACGGCTGCGAGTACGAGTGCCAGAGCACGGGTGAGGAGCGGTGCGACGCGCGCGACAACGACTGTGACGGCTCGGTCGACGAGGGGTTCGAATCTCACGACGGACCGAGCGAACTGCGGCGCGTGCGGGAACGTTTGCGTGTTCTCGAACGCGACGGCGACGTGCGAGAGCTCGGCGTGCGTGATGGGTGCCTGCAACCCGGGGTTCGTCGACTCCGACGGGGACGAGACGAACGGGTGCGAGTACGCCTGCACCGCGCTCGGAGCCGAGGTGTGCAACTCGGCCGACGACGACTGCGACATGCTCATCGACGAGGGCTTCGACCTCGACACCGACGCGATGAACTGCGGGCGGTGCGGCAACGCGTGCACGTTCCCAAACGCGGTCGGCTCCTGCACGGCTGGCAGCTGCGGCATCGCGTCGTGCTTGGCGGGCTTCCACGACATCGACGGGAACCCCGTGACCGGGTGCGAGTACCCCTGCACGCCGACGGGGATGCCCGACACGTGTAACGGCGTCGATGACGACTGCGACGGCACGCTCGACGAGTCCGATCCGATGCTGGGGACCGCCTGCGGCTCCAACGTGGGCGCGTGCCTCCGGGGCGTGCGCGCGTGCCAGCTCGGCTCGCTCGCGTGCGTCGGCGGGCGCGGTCCGACCTCCGAGACGTGCAACAACGTCGACGACGACTGCGACGGAGCACGGGACGAGCTCCCGCTCCCGGGCGTCGGCGTTCGCTGCGGGGCGACCAACCAGGGCCGATGCGAGTTCGGCAGCGTCGTCTGCACGGCCGGCGCGCTCGGGTGTGGAGGGGCGTTCGTCGGGCCGATCGCGGAGACGTGCAACGGGATCGACGACGACTGCGACGGGACCGTCGACGACACGCCGTCGCCGCCCGCAACGACGCCGCCCAGCTGCGCCGCGACCGCTGGCGTCTGCGCGGGGCGAGCTCCCGTCTGCATGGGAGCGAGCGGCTGGGCTTGCACGTTTCCTCCGACCTATCAGCCGACCGAGACGATCTGCGACAGCCTCGACAACGACTGCGACGGTACGGGCGACGAGAACTGCCTCGTCGTCCGACCGGCGAGCGATCGCCGCGTCGACCTCGGCGACACGGCCGGCGCCGCGAACTCGATCAGCCCTGTCGTGAGCGGCAACGCGGCCTCGAGCGTCTACGCGGCGTGGATGGATCGGCGCGGCGGCGGCAACGCGCACATCCTCTTCAACCGTTCGACGGACCGCGGGAACACGTGGGGCGCGACGCCGACGCAGCTCGACGCTTCGAGCGGTGCGGCGATCGGCCCGAGGTTCGGCGTGCTCGGCGCTGCCCGCGACACCGTCAACACTGTCTGGGTCGACTTCCGCGGCGGCACGAGCTACCGCGAGGTCTGGCGGCGAAGGAGCACCGACTCGGGCGCGACCTGGGGCGCGGGCGATCTCCGCATCAACCCGGCGCAGAACACCGACTCATTCAACGTCGACGTCGCGGTCGCGGGCACGCACGTCTACGCCGCGTACGAGGACTTCACGTCCGCGAGGGTGCGGCACATCTTCGTGGCGTACTCGAGCAACTCCGGCTCGACGTTCACGGGACCGATCCAGGTCGACCACGGGACCGGCGCGAACTTCGTGGCCGCCACGCCGAAGGTGTCCGCCGTCGGCACGAACGCATACGTGGTGTGGCGAGACAACCGCAACGGCGCGCTCGACGTCTTCTTCAATCGTTCGACCGATGGGGGCGCGACGTGGGCCGCTGCGGACACGCGCCTCGACGTCGGCACGCCGGCCGGCAGCTCGGCGAGCTTCTCACCCGTCGTCGCGGCGGAGGGCGGGAACGTCTATGCGGCGTGGGTCGACGACCGAAGCGGCAGCTCGTTCGACATCTGGCTCAACGTGAGCCGCGACTCGGGGCTCACGTGGCGGACGACCGACTCGATCCGCTTGGATCAGGACACGCTGCCGCACGATTCGACCGAGCCGCGCATCGTCGCGCCGGCCGCCGGCACGGCCATCGTGGCCTGGGTGGACGCGCGCTTCGGCTTCACCGACATCCTCTCGACGCGCACGACGGACGCGGCTGCGACGTTCTCGACCCCGCTCCGCGCGGACACCGGAAGCGCGCCCGGGGCGAGCTCGAGCTTCGACATGTCCCTCGGCGCCGAAGGGAGCCTCGTCGTGACGGCGTGGGCCGACGATCGAAATGGCCTCTTCGACATCTACGCGAACTTCTCGCTCGATGGCGGAGCGACGTGGCAACCCCAGGACTACCGCCTCGATTCGACCGCGGTCCCCGGATCGAGCGACAGCGTCCGCCCGAACGTCTACGTCGGCGGTGGCGCCGGTCACGTCGTCTGGGTCGACTACCGCGCCGGCACCTCCGGCAATGGCGACATCTACTACCGCCGGCTCGACTGAGGCCCCTCACCGATGCGCCGGAGATCCACCCGGCGCGGGGCGACTTCGCGGGTCTGTCGGGCTCGGCCGATGCCACATGTGGTCGCCGACGCTTCGGCACCGAGCGCGCTCATCGTCTCGCGGCTCAGCGCTTCTGCCCGTGCCCCTTCGGCGTGCCCCCGGTCCAACGCCTGAAGGCACGAAAGAACGCGCTCGCGTCGCGAAAACCGAGCTCGGCAGCCACCTCGGCCGTCTTGCGGTCCGAGCACGCGAGGAGCTCGAGCGCGCGATCGCGTCGGACGTCGTCGAGCTCTGCGGACCACGACGATCCGTGCTCGGAGACGATGCGTTGCAACGTGCGGCTAGACATGCCGAGGTCTCTCGCGACGATCGCGAGCGTCGGGCCCGCGGAGAGGCGCGCGAGGATGGCGCTTCGCAGTCGGAGCCGGAACGGGTCGGGAAAGTCGAGCGCGGGCTCGATCACGTCCAACACGCGGTCCACGGAGGTCGCGACCTGGGCGGCGTGCGTGCGCATCGGCCGGTCGACGGCGCCGTCGCGAAGGACGAGCGCGTCGACCGTCGATTCGAAGCGCACCGGGGCACGGAACCTGGCGCGATATCTCTGTTCGAGGTCGGCTCTCGGCGCGGCGTGCTCGAAGCGAACCTCCTCGAGAATCGGTGCGCCGGCGCCTTCGGCAAGCCGACCCGCGATCGCCGCGGCCGGCATCTCGATCCAATGGCGGCTGAACTTCACGCGCGGGTGACGCAGGAAGAGGAGCGCGCGCCTTCCGTCGACCGTGCTCACCTCGACCTTGATGCGCGTGCTCACCGATGCGTAGTAGCGAGCCAATCGGGCGAGCGCCTCGCCGACGGTCGCGCTCGCGCGCATGCCGTACTCGAGCAGTCCGTACGCGCCCACGGGAACGCGCGACGCGACCGCGATCCCGACCAGCGGATCTCCGAGGAAAGTCTCGGCGCGATCGAACAGCTCGTCCGGATCGCCCGTCGTGTCGGGAACGCCGAGGCTCGCGAGCACGCCGGCGACGGCATGAACGACCTCGGGTGCGATCTCCGGCACCCCTCGCGCGGGCGATCCGCCCGCCGGCTTCGTGGGCCGCGCCATCGACGACCACTCTACTGCGGGACGGGGGTGGCGCGCCGCGTGGTTCGCGGCTTCTTGGCGGCTCTGGGCACACGATCTGGCGTCTCAGGCCACGATCGGGCCGCCTGGTCGGCCTAACCTCGATCCATGCGTACTCGCGCCCCTCGGTGGATCGTTCTCGCCTCGGTCACGTGGATCTCGCTGCTCGGATGCGCCGACACGATGGTGACGGCGGACGGCGGGCGCGCCGTGGACGGCAGCGCGCCCCGCCGCGACGGTGCGCCTGGGCGCGACGGAGCGCCGGGCGGGGACTCACAGGTGATGGATCCCGACGGCGGGCCCGTCTCGGCCTCTCTCATCCCGACGGATCGACTGGTTCCGTGGGAAGGCAACGTGGGCGTGCGCGGCGGGATCCCCACGCGCACCGTCGCACGCAACTGTGTCGCGAGCGACGGCGTGCCAACGGACGGCACGTCCGACGCGACGGCCTCGATCCAGCACTGCCTCGACAACACCCCCACCGACGGGGCGGCGCTCCTCCCTGCCGGCAGCTACCGGATCACCGACACCGTGCGCGTTCCATCGCACGTTTCGCTTCGCGGCGAGGGGCCGGTCGCGACGCGCATCTATACCCGGAGCTCGATCGGGAACCTACTCTGGATCGGAGCCGGTTACACCGACAACGGGCCCTTGCACCGCATCACGAGCGAGTATGAGAGAGGAAGCACGACGATCACACTGGACGACGCGTCGTCGTTCTCCCCGGGCGACCACGTCCTCCTCAACGAGCTCAACGACGCGAGCATCCCGGTGACGCCCGAGAGTTATGCCGGCGGCGCGTGCGACTGGTGCGACCAGTTCGGAGCGACGCGGCTGCGTGCTCAGATCGCGGAGGTCACTGGCCGGACGGGCAACACGATCGAGCTCTCGCCGTCCCTCTTCCACGACTTCTCGGCAGACAACGATCCGCGTGCGATGAAACTGAACCGCTTCGTGGAGTACGCGGGCATCGAGGATCTGACGATCGCGAACGACCCGAGCGTCGACGCGTCGGATTGGAACAACAACATCATGTTCCAGGGCGCAGCGAACTCTTGGGCGCGCAACGTCGCGGTCGAGCGGTGCGGGAAGCGTTGCATCGACATGCGGACCTACTTCTACCGAATCGAGCTGCGCGACAGCCTCATCACGGAGTGCATCGATCACGACAGCTCCGACACGTGCTATGGCACGGAGATCGCGGAGGGCTCGAGCAGCCTCGTCGAGAACAACGTCTATCGCGACACCTCGAACGGTCCACTGCTCATGTGGGGCGCGTCGGGCAACGTCGTCGGCTACAACTTCATCGATCGCGTGTTCCGTCACCAGCAGCGCGATTCGTGGTTCTGGCCCAACAGCTGGACTCACGGTGCTCACCCCACCTACAACCTGTGGGAAGGCAACGTGCTCGCCGGGATCAACTGGGACGGCTATTGGGGCAGCGCGTCGCACGACTTCGCCTTCCGCAACCGCGTCACGAGCCACGAGCCCGCGGCCGGGCTCGTGGCCGGTCACGTCGAGAACGCGGCCATCATCGTCGAGACGAACAACCACTACATGAGCATCGTCGGGAACGTGCTCGGTGAGGACGGTTGGTCGAACGACTACCAGCAAGTCGGCACCCGGTACTGGGAGGAGAACCTCATCTACGCGCTCGGCACCGGCGACGAAGGCGGAGATCCGGCCTGCTTCGACACGCTGTTCCGTCACCTGAACTACGACTACGTCACCGACTCGGTGCATCGCTGTGACGACGACGGAGAACCGGGCTGCCTGGGCTCGGACGGCTCCGACGGATTGCCCGCGTCGCTGTACCTGCCCGCGCGGCCGCCGTGGTTCGGCGACTCGACGTTTCCGCCGTTCGACCCGGTCGGCCCACGCGTCGGCGAGATCCCGGCTCAGCGGAGGTAGAGGAGCGCGGCGTCCGCGAGCAGACGCTGGGACGAGTGAGCACATGATCGCTGAGCTCGAGGCCGAGCACCGCGCGCGCGCGTGCGCCGTTCCTCGCCCCCGAAATTCATGGGGAGCGTCTGACCGCGCAGAGCGCGAGCAGCGCAGCGCTCGCGAGAATCCATGCGGGTGTCCCGAGCGGCGATGCGCTCTCGCGATGCGTGTGCGGCGCGCCGGGCTCAGCGACGGAGCAGCCGTAGTTGATCGCTTCCTCGGGCACCTGGTCGGGGCGCAGGTTCGGGTCGGTGCCGATCTGCAGCTCCTCGATGTCGGTGACGCCGTCGAGATCGCTGTCGACGTCGTCGACGCGCATCGCGTCGAGCGCATGGATGAGCGAGTCCTCGTCGCCCGCGGCGAGCCCGCGCGCGCGCATCGCGCGTCCGAAGCGGGTCGTGACCGAGTCGTTGGTTCGATAGTCGCCGAGGTGACACAAGCTGCACGGCGACTCGAACGGCGCGCCGACCGCGTTCTGTAGAGCGCGTGGAAAACGCTCCGACGCCGAGGCGCGGCCCGGCGAGGCGAGCAGCAGAGACCCGAGAGCGATCAGCGAGAGGGTCTGCGAGATGCTCGTCGTTCTGCCGCTCATCGGGTCCTCAGAGATAGAAATGGAGCTGCCCGACCAGGGACTCCGCGGTCACGCGCGCACCGGGCACGTCTACCGATTGTACGACCCCGTCGATTCGCACGTCGAAGTGTGGATAGAAGAACCACGCGACGCTCGCCCAGCCCCCAATCGAGACGCCGAGCGCCTGGACGTCGTGGTCGTCGGTCTCGAGCGACAGGATCAGGTGCAGCCCCTGGGTCACCTCCGCGTCGGCCTGCAGCCAGCCGACGGCACCGTACGCGTTGTGCGTGGGCTGCGAGTACAGGATGAAGTCGCCTTCGGCCGACAAGGCGAGCCAGTCCGTCGCTGCAGCGCGCAGGAACAAGCCGTGCGCGTGTCGGATCAGTGGCTCCTGCGTCGTGGGGTCGACGTCGACGTGCGTGACGAGGCTGCTCACGCCGATCGCGACGGCAGGGGCCGGCGCGACCTCGATGTGCAGGCTGTAGCCGCGCTCACGATAGATGTCGGGCGAGATCTGGAAGTTCCCGAGGATGCCCATCACCTCCGCGCGAACGCCGTGACCCGTGTACGAGACCGCCAAGCCGTGCTGTTGGGCGACGTTGATGTCGACCTGGGTCTCCTTTCGGACCCATGCGGTGTGCTCCAGCATCCGCACGCCGAACGGTAAGTTGAACCGCCCCGCCCGCACGAGCCACTCGTGGTGCGCGCCGATGTCGACGCCGAGCCAGTGCGATCGCGAGATCAGCCTCGCGCTGTCGGTGCCCACGACCGACGCCGCGAACGCCCCGTCGGTCGCGAAGCCGAGGCTCCCCTCAGCGTGAAAGCGAGACGCGTGAACGCCGACCTCGAGGTCGGCCTGCATCAGCAGGCCGCGACCGCGCGTCTGCCCGTCGACGGACGTGACGAGCGCGGCGGGCCGGAAGTCGGCGCCGAGCTGCAGCTCCTCGGGCAGATCGACCGCGCCGAACAGGAACTGGCCGCGATGCGAGACAGCCTCGTCGTCGGTGTCGCCCCAGCGCGTCGCCATGACGAGAGATCCTTGCGCGCGCCCGTAGGCGTTCAGCAGGCCACCACCAGACGGATCGACGTGGCAGCTCCCGCACTCGGTGTAGCCGTGACGGATCATCCACCAATACGCTTCGGCGCGCGGCGTCGCCGCCGTCCACGCGACGAGCAGCGCGGCGAGCGAGAGCGTCTGCCTCGACAGACGTGAGCGGTGTGGTGTCATCGATCTCGTGGAACGGCGCGATCAGGGAAGCATGATGCGGCCCGGCGCCATCTCGTCGCCCATCTCGGTGTGGCAGGCGTTGCAGTCACCACTCATCTGCGGGGTCGCCATCGCGCGCTCCCGCCCGTCGAACACGACCCTCGCGACGTACGGCATCACGGCGCCCGAGACGCGCGCGCCGAAGTTGCCGGCGCCGTTCGGCGTCATCGTGTACGTGTGGCCGCCCGAGTCCTCGACGATGATCGTCGCGGCTCCACCGCTGACGCCGTTGCAGTCGTTCGGCTCGTGCGCCGTCGGGTAGAGCGTGCCAGCGAACGTGTAGCGCGGTCCCTCGAACGAGCGCGAGTGGCAATCGATGCACGCACCGCCCGGCCGCATGCTGGCCAATCCGTGGTTGCCGAACGACCAGTTCGAGCCGCTCGTGCAAACCGTCGGCGTGTCGTACGGGCTCGGCCCGGCGTCGAGCATCGGAGGCACGCCGGCATCGGTGGCGCACGCCTCGCGGGGCGCGCCCGCGGCGACCCAAGTCTCGAAGCTCGCGACCTGATCGGCGCTCGGTGACGCGTACGGGGGTGGCGGCATGGGAGTGCGTGTGTCGTGCATGCGCGCCACGGCGCGCTGCGCCACCGTCTGGCCGGGGTCGACGACCGACGGCGCGATCAACGCGTCGTACGTGGTCAGGACCGTCGCGCCCTCCGCGAGCGAGGCGCTGTTGTGGCAGGCGATGCAGTGACCGACGAGCAGGGCGCTGACGTCGCACGGCAGGTCAGCCGCCGCCGCGGACGCTCCCGGCCCCGCGTCGGGAAGCGGAGGCGGAACCTCGTTGCCGCTGTAGCAGCCGACGAGAAGCATCAAGGCAACCTGGGGCATCATGCGCACGGCGTCGTCTCCTCGTGATCGGGGCCCTTGCCGCGGCGGTGGGCCCCGCCCCCGACAACGAAGGACAAGTACCCCCGAGGCCCGCGGATCAGGCAGCCGGACCTCGAATGGTCGCGGGCGCGATCGGGGCGTATGTTCCGGGCTCTGGGAGCGAGGACGTGCCCACCGGTCTCCTGATCGTGATCATCTGCGTGGCCTCGGGCGAGGGGGTGGCGCCGGCCACGGTCGCGATGGCCGCGACGGTCCGAGAGACGCTCGGGGTCACGGTCCGCGTCGACGAGGCGTGCGCGGACGAGGCGTGCGCGACCCCCGTGTGCGATGGGGCGACCGACGCGCGAGGCACGCTCGTCGCGCGCGTCGATTGGGTGGACGGAGCCGACACCGCGGTCGTTCACATGGCGACGCCGGGGCTCGTGGCCGAGCGCCGGGTCGTGTTTCGTCCGAGCGACGCGCCGTCCGACCGCGGCCGCAGCCTCGCCTATCTGCTCGCATCGATGGTGCCGGACGATCCCTCAATCCTGTGGCCCGCGCCGGCTCCCGACGCGCCATCCTCCCCCCCTGCGCCGCCACCGCCCGAGCCGCCACCCGAGGAGCCGCCCGCGACCACACCGGTGAACGAGCGCCACGCGAGCGACCGGAGCGCGATGGACGCGGAACGGTCTCCGCACACGGACGACGCCGCCGACGCGCCCTCGCAGTCGGCGTTCGCGCTCGAAGCGATGGGCGAGGCATCGCTCGGGCTCTTCGACGACGGGACCTCGCGCGCGTTCGGCGGTGGGCTCGACATTCGGTACCGGCTCGCGCCACGGCTCGCGGCGTACGTGGCGGCCGACGTGCGCGGGGGGAGCGTGGGCCGAGCGAGCGCCACGACGCTGTATGTCGCTCTGCACGGGGGGATCGCGTTTCGGTGGCTCTCGGTCGGGTCGGAGCGCCCGCTCCTGACCGCGGAGCTCGGGGCCGGGCTCGGCGGTGCACGCCAATCGATGGCGCACTTCTCGTCGGATGACGTATCGGCCGACGACCAGTCGGTGTGGACGCCGGTCGGCGTGATCGGTCTCGAGGCCGTGTGGTGGGTGCGGCCCTGGTTCGGGCTCGTCCTGCGCGCTTCGGCCGACATCCTGTTCACCGAGATCGACGTCGTCGTGGCCGGCGTGCAAGAGGCGGCGTTCTCGCTGGTACGGGAGGGGCTCGGCCTCGGAATTCGTGCGGATTCTATGACATTTCGCTCCGTGCCGCCTTGCCCGGGAGGGTCCGCGGTACTTACTTCATGAGCCCGTCCGTCCCATGACCACGCCCGCCCGAGCGAATCTCGTGCTCCGGCTCGTCCGGGGTGGTGCCGCGCCCGCCGCGAAAGAGCCTCGCGACGCCGACCTACCGCCGGGCGAGCGCGAGGCTCCGTTCGACGACAGTCAGCTCCTGTCGGCTGTTCGCGCGGGAGACCGCGTGGCGGCCGGCGCCTTCTACGATCGCGTCGTACCGCGCATCGATCGGACGATTCGCCGGCTGTTGGGCGCGTCCGATCCGGATCGGGAGGACCTGACTCAAGCCACGCTCATCGAGCTGGTCAGCACGATCGATCGCTACCGCGGTGACTGCTCGCTCGATGCGTGGGTGACGACCGTCACCGCTCACGTCGTGTACAAGAAGATCCGGCGCCGCACCCTCGAGCGACGCGCCTTCGCCCAAGGGCTCGACGAGCAGGACGAGGACAGTGCGGTCTTCGCGTTCACCGCCACGCCCGCGGACGACGTCGCGGCGCGAGACCTGCTCGCGCGGGTTCAATCGCATCTCGACGCGATGAGCGCCGACCGCGCCTGGGCGTTCGTGCTTCACGATGTGTGGGGCTACGACCTGCGCGAGACGGCGCGGATCATGGAGGTCTCGGTGGCCGCCGCGCAGAGCAGGCTCGTGCGCGGCCGGCGCGAGCTGCACGCGCGGATCGCGGACGATCCCGAGCTCGCGCGATCGATGCTGCGCGAGGAGGGCGAGTCGTGACGTCGCCACGCTTCGCCCGTCTCGCCGCCAAGCTCATGGCGCGCGCCGAGGCCCCGCCGGCCCAGGGCCCCGCCGCCGACGAGCGCGAGAGCGCGATCGCGGTCGTGTCGACCGCCCTCACCCGACGCCGCCGGCGGCTCGCGGTCCGCCGTGGGCTCCGGATCGCGATGGCGGCGCTGGTCCCGCTCGCGATCGGGGGCTTCGGCTACTCGTTCTTCGCGGGGACCGACGACGTCGGCGAACGAAGCGAGCCCGCGCCCGCCGCCACGCGCATCGTCGTCACCGCGCATCCTGTGGGAGACGGAGTCTCGCTTCGACGCGCCGGAGTGCGAACGGCGCTCGGCGCGACGCGAGAGATCGCACGGGGGAGCGTGATCGTGACCGATGCGGAGAGCGAGGCTGCACTGACAATCTCTTCCGGCACGTGGCTCTCGGTCGGCCGGGGCTCGAGGTTCGCAGTGATCGAAGACGGCTCCGTTCAGCGCTTCTCGCTCGACGAGGGAAGCGTCGACGCCCGGGTGGCCAGGCTCCGTCGGGGCGAGCGCTTCATCATCGGCACCCCCGACGCGGCCGTCGAGGTTCACGGCACGGACTTCCGCGTCGAGGTGCTCACAGAGGGACGGACATGCAGCGGATCCCGCACGCGCGTCGCGGTGCACGAGGGGGTCGTGTCGGTGGACGAGCACGGTCGTCATCACCGGCTCTCACCGGGCGACCTGTGGCCGGCCGACTGCGGCGCGATGCAGACCGCGTCGCCTGCTTCGCGCTCGGCTCCCGCCGAGACCGCCGCCACGAGCACGTCACCCAGCGAAGCCGCCGCGCCGCTCTCGCGCGCGCGGCCCGCCCGACCTGGTCTGGCCGACGAGAACGACGCGTTCGAGCGCGCGGTCGGGCTGCGACGCAGCGGCCACCACCAGCAAGCGCTCCTGGCGTTCGAGCAGTTCTTGGCTCGCTTTCCGCACGGACCGCTGTCGGAGAGCGCGGCAATCGAGCGAATGCACCTCCTCGCCGATGCCGATCCGAGCCGGAGCGCAGCCGCGGCGCGGGCGTACCTTCGTGCGTACCCCGACGGATCGGCTCGTGAGGACGCGAGGCGGCTGGCGGGCGAGGAGTGAGGGCCCTTTCGTGGGTGACCGCGCTCGCATTGGCGATCGCGGGATGCGAGCACACGTTCGAGTTCGACCGGCCCACGGACGCAGGTGAAGACCGATCGATGTCCGTCGGGCCGACGCGATGCACCGAGGACGCCGAGTGCGGTCTGCCTTCGCTGCACTGCGAGGTGGGATCGGGCGAGTGTGTCGCGTGTCTCCTCGATCGACACTGCAACCAGCTCGGGCTACCGCGCTGCGATCCCGTCCTCCGGCGTTGCGTCGCCTGCGAGGTGACCGAGGACTGCGCGACGGGGTTTGCCTGCATCGATCTCGTCCACACGTGCGTGCGGACGTGCACGAGCGGGGCCGATTGCGGCGCTCCGGAGCGAGAGTGCGATCTCGCTCGGGGGGTGTGCGAGGGATGCGACAGGCTCAGCGAGTGTGCGGGCACACCGTCGACGCCTGTCTGCGACGCGCACGCCCACCGATGCGTGGAATGCGTCGCGGACGGCGATTGCGCCGCGCCGACCCCGCACTGCGACACGGCCATCGCGCGGTGCGTCGAGTGCTTCGACAGCACCCAGTGCACCGCGGCGACGTCGCTGTGCGATCCGATCGAGCACGTGTGCGTCACGTCCGGCTGAGGTGGCGCACGCGAGCGTAGCTCGCTCCGCGCGTGGTCGCCCGCGGTCGGTCGTACCGCCCTCTAGCGCTCTTCGTCGACGGCGAGGAGCGTCTCGCGCAGACCGTGGCGGGGGCGGAAGCCGAGCACCTCGCGCGCGCGTGTATCGTCGACCATGCAGAGGAAGCGGATGTGGTCGAGCTCGGGCGCGGGGAACGACGTGAGTCGGTAGCGCCACATGCGCTCCACCGTGCCCTTGGCCATGAAGCTCGGGAGCGGGATGGGGCGGCGCCGGAGAAACCGGAGGACGCGCGAGAGCGGGAGCTCACCCGGGCCGCGGAGGTTGAAGATACCGCGCGCGCCTGGCTCGAGCGCGCGGACGATCGCGTCGACGACGTCGCGCTCGTGGATCGCTTGCACCATCGGATCGAACCCGAGCACCGTCATCGGACGTTCGAGGCGGAGGTAGTTGCTCGCCGCATTCGAGACGCCGCCGAGGATGTGGCACGGCCTCAGGATCACCGTCTCGGCGTCCGGATGTCTCCAGAAGAAGCTCTGGGCGAGCATGTCCATCTCGACGAGATCGCGGATCTGGCGAAAGCTCTGCGCGCCCAGCAGCGGCGCCTCCTCGGTGAGGAACTGCGGATTGTCGGGCTGCGGGCCGTAGACGTTCGCGCTCGAGAGCACGACGAGCTTCGGGACTCCGTACTCCGAGAGGTACTCGAGGAGCTTCTGGAACGCGATGATGTTCCAGCTGTGGTGCTCCTTGTCGCTCTTGCGCGGATCGTGGAGCACGCCGAGGTGAACGACGGCTTTCACCGCTCCGTGACGGAAGAGGTCGCGCGTCTTCTTGCGACGGAGGTCGAACTGGTGGTGAACGACGTCCTTCGGCCAGAGCGCGTACGCGCGGCGATCGATCCCGATGACGCGCGTCGTCCGGTGGAGCTTGCGCGCGAGGAGCCTGCCGAGGCGGCCGCAGATCCCGGTCACGAGGACGGCGCCTCGCTCGCCGGGCGCTCCTTGCGCGCCCGCCGCGTCGGGCGAGGGCGCTGCGGCGACGGCGACCGGCTCCTCGGCCCGTTCGGCGCGCACGCGGCGAGGTGCCGGCGGCGTGGTGCGCGAGGGCCCGTTCGGTCGGCCCTTCTTGGCGCGCGCCGCGGGCCGCTGCCTCGTTGGTCTCGGCTCGGCGAGCCGCTGCACGTCGGGTGCGGGCGCGGATCGCTTTCCGTGCTTCTCGGAAGCGCCATCGGCGGCCCCCCCCGCGACGTCGGACCCCGGTCGAGGCTTCGCCCGCGCGCGCGCGCTCGGCTTCGGCTTCCGGTCGTGCCCGTCCCCCATCCGCGCGAGCGCCTTACGTACCTTCCGCGGGCGGGTCGGTGAGCTCGACCCGTGCTTCGTAGATCTCGCCCGCAGCGATCGTGAAGTGGCTCCGGCCACCGAACGGTTCCTCGAGCCGCGGGTCGATGTACTTCCAGTCCGCTACGACCTGCCCGTTGCCGGCGTCGTGGGCGTCCTCGAGGCGCAGCGCCATCCAGTCGACACCGTGGAACAGCTCGTCGTAGTACGCACGGATGGCCGCGCGCCCGTCGTGACGCGACGAGCCACCGGTCCGCGTCACGTGGAACGGCTCGACGAGCGAGCCGTTCTCCGCGAAGAGCCCCGCGATCGCAGCGGCGTCACGGCGATTGAAGTGCGCCGCCCACCGTCTCACGATCTGGTCGTTCGTGAGCGTCGTCCGCTCCATGGGCGCGTAGACCATTCGCACCTCGAAGCCGTTGCACCACACGAACGAGCGCTGAACGAGCACCTCGAGCGTGTCCCCGTTACGACGGACCTCGCCGGGCCGCTCCTGCTCCATCCGGCCGAGGCATTCATCGGTCGGCGGCTCGGCGACGCGCACCTCTTCCTTCATGGTGAACGACCGCCGGTCGCGAGTCGGTGTCGCGCGCTGAAGAACCGTCTGCTGGCAACCCTCGCTCTCGAACGCCTGGTCGGTCTCGAGCATCAGGCCCGAGCGGTCGGCATCGATGCGGAGCTCCGCCGAGTAACCGCGGCTCGCGAGGTCGAGCGGGCCTTCCGTGCAATACGCCTCGACCCAACGCCACTGCGTGCCGCCGATCTCGGGACCGACGGGAGTCGTGCCGGCGGAGGAGAACGAGGAGCCTCCCTCGCCGAGCAGCAGATCCTCGGACTCGTCGGGCAGCGTCTGCTCGCCTCCCCCTCCGCACGCGAGCGCCAAGGTGGCGACGAGCCCCGCGCAAGGGCTCAGGATTCCAACGCAGAATCGAACGCGAATCGCCATAGGGCGGGAAGCGAACCCCCAAGAACGGCCCGAGTCAAGCCGGGCCGGCGGCCCTCAATAGAACACGTGCTTTCGGTCCTTGAGACCCGTGTGGATCATGCTCTGGATCGTCTGCCGAACCGTCCAGACCTTTTCCTCGATGACGGCGTCGTCTTCGTCGGGGTCGCCGGAGAAGGTGAGCGGCTCGCCGAAGTGGAGGCGGTATCGAACGGGCAGCGGCGCGGGCAGCCCGAGGAGCACGTGCGGGATGATCGGGAACGCGGGCATGCGAGGAGCTTCGCGAGCGGCTGCGAGGTTCGCGACGCTCGGCAGCTGCTCCTCGCCGCCAATGACGGCGACGGGGACGATCGGCGTCCGGTCTCGAGCGCGAGGCGCATGAAGCCGAGCCCGAACTGCGTCAGCTGGTAGCGCTGGTCGAACGTCTTCGCGATCCCGCGCGAGCCCTCCGGGAAGACGACGAGGCACTCCTCCTGTCGAGCAGCCGGCGCGCGTTGTCGGGAGAGCCCATGACCTGACCGACGCGCGGAAAGAGCACCGAGACGAACGGCAGCGTCGGCGGACCACTTCTCCACCATGCTGCGGGGGAACCGCGGCGGCTCCGCGTCGAGGACGAGCGACATTCCGATGAGCAGGCCGTCGAGCGGGATCTGCCCCGGTGGTTCGCGATCACGAGGCACACGGCCCGTGCGGCATCCGCTCGATCCCGTAACCTCGGTGCGGAAATACCACCGGTGCAGGAACGCGGAACGGCGAGCGCGTACCGCGCGACCCCGGGATCGAAGCCGAACGGATTGAAGCCCGCCTCGTTCGAACGGTGGGGGATGCGCGCCATGCGCGCGTCGAGGTCCTCGTCGAGAAGCTCCTCGGCGAAGTGCACGAGCCGGTCGCCGAGGCGCGCGAGCGGACCACGCGTGAGCGGACCCGTGTCGCGGCGCCGCAAGCCCCAACCCGCGAACGGAACGATCGGGCGGTCTCCGTCGGCCATCGGTCGGGAGGGTACAGAAAAGTTGACGGATCGGGCGCCCTCCCCGATGGGTGGGATGAGGTATGCCAATGACCCACCTTACCCGACTCGTCCCCATCCTCGCCGCCCTGTGCATCCTGCCGACCGGCTTGGTCAGCGCCGAGGACACCCCGCGGCTCGAGGACGGCGCGAGCGGACGCCATCACTACGACTACTCGCGGTTCAGCGACGGCCCGCGTCGGGTCCCCCGCGCCCGCGGTCGCGCGCTCGAGCGCGCCGAGACGCTCGGCCTCGGGACCCGCCGCGCGGCGACGCGCCTCCTCACGCGCGCCCCGGACCCACGCTGGGTCGAGGCGGTGCGAGGGCCGGCCCCAGAGCGCCTCCAATGGCCGGTCGAGGGAGGCCGCTTCGGTCGCGGGTTCGGCTTCGTGCGGCGCACCCGCCCCGACCTCCGCCACGATGGCGTCGACATCGGCGCGCCCGAGGGCGCGGAGGTCCACGCGGTCGCAGACGGCATCGTCGCCTACAGCGACAACGGCATCCGCGGCTTCGGGAACTGTGTCCTGATCGTGCACGCGAACGGCTGGGTCTCGCTCTACGCGCACCACTATCGCAACACCGTCCAGGCGGGGTGGCGCGTGCACCGCGGCGAGAGGATCGGGTTCGTCGGCTCGACCGGCATCGCGCGGGGGCCGCACCTGCACTTCGAGCTCCACCAGAACGGTCGTGCCATCGACCCGTCGCGCTTCTTCGAGGGCCGCCCCACGGCGCACGACCCGAGGGCCCAGCCCGCGCCCCAGGCCTTCGCGCCCGTCGACATGGCGGCGCCGCGGGGCGCCTGATCCGGGCCTCTGGCCCCCACGGGTTTTCCGAGGTCCGACCTTCGTGGTAGCAGAGAAGCACCATGCGGCTCTTCCTTTGGACCGTGCTCGCCGTCGCGGGCATGACCGGCTGCGGGCCTGAGCCTCCCCTCGAGCCGACCTACGAGAACCTGGCGAGCGTGCTCGGGCGGAGCTGCGCGTTCTCCACGTCGTGCCACGGCGGCACCGGCCGCGGGATGGCGACGATGAACCTCTCGGCCGCGCGCGATCCCGGCGGCGACGTCACCCCGGCGCTCCTCGGCGTCCCGTCCTGCGAGTACGACCTCATGCCGCGCGTCGACCCGGGCAACCCGGACAACAGCTGGATCCTCGTCAAGATCGACGGCGTGTACGACGCGGACCTGAACGTGCTCTTCACGCCGGACCCGGGGTGGACGCCGGTGTCGACGCGCCTCTGTCCCGGCGACGGCGATTTCGGCCACCGGATGCCCGACACGGGCCCGGCTCTGCCCGCGCGCGAGATTCGACATGATCCGCGAGTGGATCGCGCTGGGAGCGCCCGGGCCGACTTAAACGACGACGATCGATGACCTCCATCGCCCAGCCGCGCGACGCGCTCGCGCAGGTCGTGCTCGTCACCGGCAAAGGGGGCGTCGGCAAGACTTCGGTCGCGACGGGGCTCGCGGTCGCGGCTGCGCGGCGCGAGGGCTCATCGGTCCTCGTCGAGTTCGGGGACGGCCGGGCGGGCAGGCGGGCGCTCGGCAAGGGTAGCAAGGTCATCCACCGGATCGTCGAGCCCACCAAGGCGGTGGAGGAGATGGCGGCGGGCGTCTTCGGCTCGGCGCTGCTCTCGAAGGTGGTCGTCGGCAACTTCGCGATGAAGCGATTGATCCGCGCGGCGCCGGCGCTGCGGGAGCTCGGTCAGCTCGAGGCGATACGCCTCGAGGCGGTCGCGCATCCGGGCAAGCGCGTGGTCGTCGACATGCCGGCCACCGGGCACGGCCTCGCGTGGCTCCGCGTGCCGACGCAGATGCGCGACCTCCTCACGGGCGGGCCGTTGCAGGAGGTGGCGGCGCGCCTCGCTCGCGACGTGATCACGCCGGCGAAGTGCTCGATTGTCGTCGTCACCCTCCCAGAGCGCCTCGTCCTCGAGGAGACGCTCGAGCTCTGCGACGCGATGAAGCACGAGGTCGGGCTCGAGCCGGCGCACCTCGTGGTCAACCGCGTGCCGCGCGCGATGCCGCCCCACGCGCTCTCGGAAGCGAAGCGGCTCGCGCAGCGCGGGGGCGCGCTCGCCGGCGCGGCCGCGACGCTCGTCGAGGTGCTGGCCGCGCGCGATCAGGCGCGCGGAGAGGCGCTCTCGGCGGTCGCTGAGGTCGCGGGGGAGCGGGTGGTGGCGCCGATCCTCTTGCCCGACGCGCCGAACGACCCGACGGCGGAACAGATGGCGGACTGGCTCGCCGAGGGGGCGGTCGCGTGAGCCCCCGCGTCTACGTCTGCGCGGGCGGCGGCGGCGTCGGCAAGACGACGACGAGCGCAGCGCTCGCGCTCGCTCTGGCGCGCAGCGGTGCGCGCACGCTCGTCGTCACGGTGGACCCCGCGCGGCGTCTCGCCCAAGCGATGGGCGTCGAGATCGACGCCGACGTGCACGGCGTACACGTGGATGGCGACGCGCAAGGCAACCTCTTCGCGCTCATGCCGGAGCCGCGGCGCTCCACGCGCACGTTCATCGAGGTGCTGTTCGAGGGCGAGCCCGCCGCGCTCGAGCGCATGTTGTCGAACCGGATCTACGCGACGCTCGGCGACGCGCTCTCCGGCATCCACGACCTCGTCTCGCTGATGCTCGTCGCGCGCGCGATCGAGCAGGCTCACTACGACGCGTTGGTCGTCGACACCGCGCCATCGCGCTACGCGCTCGACTTCATCACGTACCCGGGGCGGCTCGCCGATCTCTTCGAGGGGCGGGCCGTCGCGTTCTTCGCGAGCCTCGCCGCGCGTGCGAAGGACGACGAGGGCGGTCCGCCGAAGGACGACAAGGGCCTCATGGCCTGGGGCAAGCGGCGCGTGGAGGCGGCGATCGGTCGCATCCTCGACCCGGGGCTCCTTCGCGACCTCACCGATCTGTTCTCGGATCTCGCGCTCGTGCGCGGGCGCTTCGCGGGGCTCGCGCGGGTGTCCGAAGAGCTCTTGCTCGGCGACTCGGCCCGCTATCTCCTGGTGGCCGCGCCGACGGGCGCAGCCGAGTCCGACCTCGAGTACATCGTCGGCAAGCTCGGACGGCTCGATCAGAGACCGCACGCCGTGCTCCTCAACCGCGCCGAGGCCGAGGCGCCGGCGTGGCTCACGACGCTCGACCGCGCAGACGGGATCACGCTTCCGGTGCGGCAGGCCGTCGACCGGCTGCTCGACGAGACCTCCCTCCGGCGGGACGGGGGTGACCGGACCGCGCGATGGCTCGCCGAGGAGCATCGCAAGCTCCGCGTGCTGCGCCTGCCCACGGTCGAAGCCCGGGATCCGTCGCAGGTCGTCGCGGCGCTCGCCGACGAGCTCGGCGCCCGATTGAGCGAGATCTGACCGGAGGGTGCGCGCAGTGTATGCTTTTGTCGCGGGCCGCGTCCGTCCGCGGAGGTCTATGCGGCGCTTCGACTTTTTTTATGCGGGGTCCCCCCGCGCCTCCGGCGCGGATCCCGCCCGGACGTGCACGGCTCGCCCTCGGCGATCCCGGCACCTCCTCCCTCTTCTTCTGTTTTTTGCTTGCTCGGTCGGGTGCGACGCCTGTGAGGACTTCTTCGGAGGAGGAGGCGGGCCCCACGGCGACATGATGGGAGGCGTGGGCGACCCCTGCCTCCGAGACGACGACTGTCGGATCACGCTCGCGTGCGCCGTCGACTCGACGTGTCAGCCGACCGGCGCGGGGATGGCCGGATCGGTCTGCCAGCTGACCGGGGACTGCGCCGACGGCCTGTACTGCGGGCCGACGCGCACGTGCGAGACCGCAGGAACGCTGCCCGAAGGCTCTGACTGCGTGTCGACGGGGGACTGCGAGCGCGGCCTCGTGTGCGTCATCGAGGGCCTCGGGGGCCGCTGCCGCATGCCCGGAACGAGCGACCTCGGGGACGCGTGCCTCGGCACGCGCGAGTGCGTCGCGGGGCTCGCGTGCCTGCCGCAGATGAACGGCGACAACGCGTGCGGTAATCCTCCACCGTCGGCCGAGCTGGGCGACGGTGGCGTGCCGACGACGCCCCCGCTTCCGCTGTGGGCGGGCGAGGAGTGCGAGGAGTCGACGGGGACACCGGAGGCGCTCTTCCGGATCCCGCGCGCGGGGACCGACTACGACTTCTACTCGCTGCCGTTCCCGAACGACATCCGGCGGACGGCGACGGGTCTCGACCTCAGCGGACACCCGACGCCCGGGACCGCGCTGCCGATCGACATCATCGACCGCTACCTTCGCGCGAGCGAGACCGATCTCGACGGATTCGGCCTGAACCCGACGATCTACTTCCGGTTCAGTCACCCGTACGCCTGGGACTCGACCGACGATCGCTTCCTCGTCGTCGACGTGACGGAGGGCTCACCGACGTACGGGGAGGCGATGAACGTCTCGTGGTTCCGGACGTTCGGACGCATCTCGCGCTATATCTGCGACGATTGGTTCGCGATGCGCGCGCTCCACGGGTTGCCGTTCCGGCCGGCGACGACGTATGCGGCGATCCTCGAGACGGGCATCGCGGCGAGCCCCGACGCGGGCGGCGAACCGTTCGCGAGGTCGAACGACTTCGAGGCGATGATGGCGAGCTCTGCGCCGTCGGATCCAGCGGTGCAGTCGGCGTGGAACGCGTACGGCCCGCTCCGCGCGTGGCTCGCGGCCGGCGGGATGCTGAGCGACGGGACGAGCGTCACGGCGCCGGACGTCCTCGTCGCAGCGGTGTTCACGACACAAGACCCCGACCGCGTTCCACGCGCGCTCCGAGACGTCGTGCGCGGGCGAGCCCCGGCGACGGTTAGCGACCTCGTCGCGTGCGACTCGGGCGTGACGTCGCCGTGCGACGACGGGACCGAGGAGCGGCGGTGCAGCGCCGCGAACGCGGCGTTCGACGAGATCCACGGGCACATCGAGCTGCCGATCTTCCAACAGGGCACGCCGCCGTACGAGGAGCCGGAGGACGGCGGCGGCATCGTGCTCGACGCCTCGAACCGACCGATGGTGCAGAGGAGCGAGCAGGTCTGTTTCGCGCTCACGGTGCCCAAGGAGAACGCGCCGCCCGGAGGCTTCCCGCTGCTCGTCGTCGGGCACGGGACGGGAGGAAGCTTCACGGGCGCCGTCACGAGCGGGCTCGCCGAGGACGCGGCGACGGGCAATCTCGGTGGTGTCGCGGTGCACGCGGCCACCTTGTCGATCGACTTCCCCGAGCACGGTGCGCGGCGCGGCGCATCCACGCGAAGCCCCGAGGTGCTCTTCTTCAACTTCGCGAACCCGCGCGCCGCGCGCGACAACATCTTGCAGGGGACCGCGGACCTCTACGGGCTCGTTCACTTCGCGACCTCGAGCTCGATCCCGGCGAGCGCCTCGCCGACGGGCGCCGCGATCTCGTTCGACCCGACGAAGATCGTCTTCTTCATGCACTCGCAGGGCTCGACGCACGCCGCGCTCATGATCGGCAACGAGCCCGACGTCCGCGCGATCGTCTTTTCGGGCAACGGCGGCGACCTCGTGCAGTCGCTCTTGCACAAGACCGAGCCCGTCGACATCGCGCACATCCTCCCGATCGCGCTGCTCGATCCCACGCGCGAAGGGACGCTCTCGACCGGTGATTTCCATCCGGCGCTCGCGATCTTCCAGGCATACTTCGATCGGGTCGATCCGGTGAACTTCGCGCGACGCCTGCACCGCGAGCGCTACGCGGGGCTCGAGCCGCACGACGTCTTCATGACGTACGGCTTGGGCGACAGCTACTCGCCCGAGCCGACCCTGCAGGCGTACTCGTATGCGGCATCACTGCCGCTGGTCCGGCCGCTCCTCGGCGACGGCTGGCGGCTCTTCGAAGTCGACGCGCCGCTCGACGGCAACTTCGGCACCGATCCCGACCTCCACACGATCGGCCTCCGCCAATACGACCCCTCGACCGCCGGCGTCGACGGGCACTTCGTCGCGCTCAGGACCTCGGCCGGTCGGGCGGACACGATCCGATTCTTGCTCGGTGCGCTGGCCGGACAGGTTCCGACCATCGGCGCTCCGTGACGAGCACCGTGTGAGCGACGCGTTCGATCTGGATCGCATCGGCGGGGCGCGCGCCGTCGATGAGCTCGTCGACGCGGTGCGCCGCGCGGGCGAGATCGCGCTTCGCCATCACCGCGAAGGGGCGGGAGGGCGTGCGACGCGAAAGTCCGACGCGAGCCCCGTGACCGAGGCCGACCACGCGGTCGAGGCCGCGCTCCACGGGTTCATCGCAGCGCGATTCCCCGGGACGGCGTTCCTCGGCGAGGAGGGCGGCGCGCGCGGGGACGAGACGGCGCTCCTCTGGATCGTCGACCCGATCGACGGGACGCGAGCGTTCACCCGAGGCATCCCGACGTGGTCGATCCTCGTCGGCCTCGAAGCGGAGGGCGTGCCCGTCGTCGGCGTGGCGCTCTTTCCGGAGGACGGGACGCTCCTCGTCGGTGTGCGCGGTGGCGGCGCGCTCGTCGACGGACGACCGTGCGAGCTCAGCGCGGTGAGCACGCTCGACGAGGCCGTCATCAGCCACGGCGGCCTACACCAGTTCACCGAGCGTGGCGTCGAGGCGCTCCTGCCGCGGCTCGGTGTGCGCACGTTCGCGCAGCGCGGTTTCGGTGACTTCGACGGCTACCGCCAGCTCCTGCTCGGTCGCGTCGACGCGATGATCGACCCGGGCGTGAAGCCATGGGACGTCTGCCCGGCCGCCGTGCTCGTCCGCGAGGCCGGCGGACGGCTCACCGACTTCGCCGGGGCCGACACGATCCGTGGCGGCGACGCGCTCGCGAGCAACGGGCGAGTGCACGACGCGCTGCTCGACCTGATCCGCGAGCCGGACGAGCGGGCGTGAAGCTTCACGTGGGGCTCTCGCTGGTAGGCGCGACGATGCTCGCGGCGGGGCTCGGGTGGGCGATCCTCGCCGTCGCGCAGCATCGACCGCTTCGCGAAGCGTGGGCGGCGGAGGCGGCGCGCGTGCACCTTCGCGGCTACGACCCGGCGAGGAGCGACGCGCTCTACGCGCGCGCGGACCAGATGGCGAAGAGCGCAGGCCAGGCATCGGTGCTCGCGGCGATCGGCCTCGTCGGGCTCGGGCTCGGGCTCGTCGCGAGGCGAGCGAAGCGTCGAGAAGCCGTCGTGCCGGCGGGCGCTTGGCGCGCGTGGCTCGCGACCGTCGCGGATTCTCGTCATCGCGTGCGGCGCGTGGATGCTCTTCGCGCTGGTCGGCGCCGAGACGGCGCCGGGGCCGCTCCGCGAAGCGCTGTCCGCGGTGCCCGCCGTCGTCATCGTGGGCCTCGTCGCGGTGCCGCTCGCGGCGGGAGCGACGCTCGGCCAGAGGCTGTTCGGCTGCGGCACCGCGAGGCCGGACGGCGCGCCACCGAGCCCGGCACAGGCGATCCTCCTCGCGCTGATCACGCCGATCGCGGGCCTCGTCGCGGCTCTCACCGCTCCGGCGATGCTGATTCGCCCGCGCCAAGCGCTCGGCGCGCCGCATCTCGCCCTGCTCGGCCACGTCGTCGTCACGCGCGCGTGAGCTCGCCGCAGGCCGGCCGGACCGGGCATTGCCAGCCCGGCGGCCTTGCTCCAGAGTCCGCCCAGAACCGAGGAGAGCGAACGAGATGAACCAACCGATCCGGCGCGTGGGCGTCGTGGGTGCGGGGGTGATGGGCGGCGGGATCGCGGCTCACCTCGCGAACGCGGGGATGCACGTGGAGCTGCTCGACATCGTGCCCCCGAGCCTCGAAGGCGAGGAGCGCAAGAACGCGCGGAAGCGGAACGCGTTCGCGGACGGCGGGCTCGACAAGGCGCTCCGGTCGCGGCCTGCGTCGTTCTTCCACTCGAAGAACGCGCTGCTCGTGCGGACCGGCAACACAGAGGATCACCTCGACCGCTTGGCGGCGTGCGATCTCGTGATCGAGGCGATCATCGAGCGCGTCGACGCGAAGCGCGCGCTCTTCGAGAAGCTCGAGAAGCTCCTGCCGGCGCACTGCGTCGTCGCCTCGAACACGTCTGGCATCCGGATCGCACGACATGCTCGAGGGCCGCGGCGCGGCGTTCCGGTCGCGCTTTCTCGTGATGCACTTCTTCAATCCCGTTCGCTACATGAAGCTGCTCGAGCTCGTGCCGGGCCCGGACACGGACGAAAAGGTGCTCGCGCGTATCCGACGCTTCGGCGAAGACGAGCTCGGCAAGGGCATCGTCGTCGGCAAGGACACGCCGAACTTCGTCGGCAACCGGATCGGCGCGCACTCGATGATGGCCGTCATCCACCAGATGCTCGAGACGGCCTCACCGCCGGAGGACGTCGACGCGCTCACCGGCCTCCGATGGCGCACCCGAAGAGCGCGAGCTTCCGCACCGGCGGACCTCGTCGGCCTCGACACCTTCGTCCACGTCGCCGACAACTGCCACGAGTCGCTCGCCGACGACGAAGACCGCGAGGTGTTCGAGGTGCCGCCTTCATCCGAGGAATGGTCGAGAAGAAGCTCCTCGGCAACAAGACCAAGGGCGGCTTCTACAAGAAGCGCGGCGACGACATCCAGACGCTCGACCCCGACGACGCTGCGCGTACCGCGCGAAGGGCGGCGACGAGGAGATCGCGAAGACGGCGAAGGCGCTCGCGAAGATCGAGGATCCGCGGGAGCGCGTGCGGAAGCTCGTCGCCGACGGCGGCAAGGCCGGCGCGTTCGCCTGGAAGGTGATGAGCGCGCTCGCTCGCGTACTCCGCGCGCCGCATCGGCGAGATCGCCGACGCCATCGCTCGCGATCGACGACGCCATGAAGTGGGGCTACAGCTGGGAGCTCGGCCCGTTCGAGACCTGGGACGCGCTCGGCTTCGCGCGACACGGTCGAGCGGATGAAGAAGGACGGCTCGCGCTACCGCGAGCGTCGACGCGATGCTCGAGAGCGGCAGCGGAGTCGTTCTATCGCCGCTCGGGTGGGACGGACGAGGTGTTCGACCTCGCGAAGAAGAAGTACGTGAAGCGGGCGATCGACCCGCGAAGGGCGGCGCTCGAGGTGCTCCGCGCGGCGACGCGCCGGTCCTGTCGAACGCGGCGCGAGGCCGTGGGACCTCGGCGACGGCGTTCTCGGCGTTACGTTCACGACCAAGGCGAACAGCATCGACGCAGACGTCATCGACGCTGCTCGAGCGGCGCGGTCGAACGCGCCGAGCGCGACTTCCGCGGCGGTCGTGCTCTTCAACGAGGGCGAGCACTTCTGCGTCGGCGCGAACCTGTTCGCGGTGGTCGTGGCGGCGGACCAAAAGCAGTGGGACGAGCTCGAGAAGGTCGTGAACGGGCTCCAGCAGGCGACGCAGCGCATGAAGTACGCGACGGTGCCGGTCGTCGCGGCGCCGTTCGGGATGACCGCTCGGGCGGCGGGCTCGAGCTCTGCTTCGGCGTCGGGCGCGGTGCAGGCCGCCGCCGAGACCTACTCGGGGCTCGTCGAGGTCGGCGTCGGGCTTCATCCCGGGCGGCGGCGGCACCCTGAACATGCTCTGGCGCGCGCTCGAGGGCGTGCCCGAGGGCGCGACGTCGACACGCTACGAGTTCGTGACCCAGGTGTTCAAGAACATCGCGATGGCGAAGGTCGCGACGAGCGCGGACGAGGCGAAGCACGCTCGGCTACTTCCGGCGGCAGGACGGCGTCTCGTTCGACAAGCGCGCGGCTCGCTCGGCGAGGCCAAGCGCGCGCGCCATCGGGCTCGCGCGGAGCGGCTACCACCCGCCGGTGCCGCGCGCCTACGAGCTGCCGGGCGAGAGCGGCATCGCGACGCTCGAGATGATGGTCGACACGCTCGTCGCGGGCGGCTACGCGACCGAGCACGACGCCGTGATCGCGCGCAAGCTCGCGCGCGTGCTGTGCGGCGGCGCGGGCGGCGCGGCGCGCGAGGTCACCGAGGACGAGATGCTCGAGCTCGAGCGCGAGGCGTTCGTCAGCCTGTGCGGCGAGCCGAAGAGCCACGAGCGCATGCAGCACATGCTCATGCACAACAAGCCGCTCAGGAACTGACAGGCGAGGAGACGAGCAACATGGCCAACACCGACATCGTCATCGCTCGACGCCGTTCGCTCGCGCCGTCGGCCGCGCACACAAGGGCTCCCTCGCGCAGAAGCGGCCCGACGAGCTCGCGGGCGAGGTCGTTCGCGGGCTGCTCGCGCGCGTCCCGCAGGTGAAGCCCGAGATCGTCGACGACGTCGTCCTCGGCTGCGCGATGCCCGAGGGCGAGCAGGGCCTCAACGTCGCGCGGCCGGCCGGGTTCCTCGGCGGGCTGCCGCAGGAGACCGCGGCGCATGACCATCAACCGCTTCTGCTCGAGCGGCCTGCAGGCGATCGCGATCGCGGCCGGCAGGCGATCGCGCCGGGCTGGCACGACGTCGTGGTCGCCGGCGGCGTCGAGTCGATGACGCATGGTGCCGATGACCGGCATCAAGCTGCAGCGCGTCGCCCGAGGCTCATGGAGCAGATCCCCGGCGCGTACACGCCGATGGGCATCACGGCCGAGAACGTCGCCAAGCGGTTCGCGATCACGCGCGAGGATCAGGACGCGTTCGCGCTCGCGAGCCAGAAGAAGGCGAAGGCGGCGCTCGAGGCGAGCGCGATTCGCCGACGAGATCGTGCCGGTCCACGGCGTCGCGCTACGCCGAACGGCGAGCGCGAGCTACTTCGACTTCGTCGTCGACGAGCTGCCGCGCCCGGACACCACGCTCGAGGGCCTCGCGCAGCTGCGGCCCGCGTTCGCGATGAACGGCAGCGGTCACCGCCGGCAACGCGTCGCCGCTCTCCGACGGCGCGGCCGCGGCGCATCGTCATGACGCGCGGCGACGCGCGAAGGAGCTCGGCGTCGAGCCGCTCGGCTACTTCCGCGCGTTCGCGACGGCCGGCGTCGATCCCGGCGATCATGGGCATCGGGCCGATCCCGGCGGTGCAGAAGCTCCTCGCGAAGACGGGGCTCGACCATCGGGCGACATCGACCTCGTCGAGCTCAACGAGGCGTTCGCGAGCCAGGCGGTCTACGTGCAGCGCGAGCTCGGGATCCCCGACGAGCGGCTCAACGTCAACGGCGGCGCGATCGCGCTCGGCCATCCGCTCGGCTGCACCGGCGCCAAGCTCACCGCGACCGCGCTCCACGAGCTGCGCCGGCGCGGAGGCACGCTACGCCATCGTCACGATGTGCATCGGCGGCGGCATGGGCGCGGCCGGCCTGTTCGAGCGCGCCTGAAATACGGGGGCCTCGCCGGGCGTCGAGAGGGGGTGGGCGGCGGCGTGCGGCCTCGCCACGGGCTCTTCGTGACGCATCGGTTCCTGCTCTTCGTACTGGTTCTGGTCCCGGCGCTGATCGCGGCGAACGTGTACGTCCATCGCCGAGCGGCGCGAGTCATCAAGGCGAAGCGGCGGGGGAAGATCGCGCTCGGCGCGCTCCTGTCGCTCGGCGTCGCGGCGCTCGTCGCGAGCCCGCATCTCACGGCGGCAGGTGCGGGCGAGGCGGCCGCGATGCTCGGCGGCACCATCGTCGAGCTCGGCGTCGTGATCTCGGTGGTGCTCTTGCTCCTCGTCGACTCGGGGCACGGGCTCTCCCGGGTCGGCGGCTTCGCCTGGCGACGAGTGACGCGCCGAGGAAGGGCCGAGACCGAGCCCGCCGCTCCGCCTTCGCCCGCGCGCGCGTCCGGGCCCGACGCGCCGCGCCTGCTCGGCCGTCGCGAGATGATCGTCGACACCGCGAGCGGAGCCGCGCTGCTCGTCGGCGGCGGGAGCTCGTTCTATGGCGCGCTCTTCGGTCGCCACGACTACGAGATCGAAGAGCTCCCCATCCGCATCGCGGGCCTCTCGTCCGCGCTCGACGGGTACACGATCGTCCAGGTCTCGGACATCCACTTCGGCACGCTCGTCGGTGAGCCCGAGCGCCGCGCGGCTGTCGCGCTCGTTCGCAAGGCACGGCCCGATCTGATCGTGTTGACGGGCGACCTGCTCGATCACGACACGCGTTACACGCCCATCCTCGGCCGGCTCGTCGACGCGCTCGTCCCGCTCGCTCGCGACGGGGTCGTCGCGATCCCCGGCAACCACGACTACTACGCCGGCGTCGACGAGGTGCTCGCGACGGTGCGGCGCGCGGGCGCGCGGACCCTCGTCAACTCGGGCCGTGTCGTCGGCGATCGCGGCGGCGCGTTCGCGTTGCTCGGGGTCGACGACGCGTGGGCGCCGCGCATCGCCGGCGGTGCCGGCCCGGACCTCGACCGCGCGCTCCGAACGGTCCCTCGCGATCTACCGCGCGTGTTGCTCTGTCACAACCCGGTGTTCTTTCCGGACGCGGCGCCGGAGGTCGCACTGCAGCTCAGCGGCCACACCCACGGAGGTCAGGTGAACCTGCTCGTCCGGCCGGCGGATCTCGTCCTGCCCTACGGCTACGTCGCCGGACGCTACGAGCGGGGCGACAGCGTCCTCTACGTCAACCGCGGCTTCGGCACCGCCGGACCGCCCGCGCGCGTGGGAGCCGCGCCGGAGATCACGCGGGTGATCCTGACGGCCGCGTAGACGAGACGCCGCGCGTTGCCTTGTCCGACCGCGCGCCGGGCTGCATGATGTGAGGGACGCGAACGTGAGCGAGGCCGTAGCCGATGCCGACGAAGCTCCCGAGGGCGGGCCCCGCTCGGGTGATGTCGTCGCCGAGAAGTACGAGATCATCTCGCTGATCGGCGAAGGCGGGATGGGGCGCGTCTTCGCGGCGAAGAACCAGCGTACGGGCAAGCGCGTCGCGCTCAAGTGGATCTCGGTCACGTCGGCCGAGCGCGCCGAGGCGCTCGCGCGGTTTCAGCGCGAGGCGCGAGCGACCGGACGGATCGACCACCCGAACGTCATCACGATCTACGACGTCGTCGACGACGGCGACGACACGTATCTGGTGATGGAGCTGCTCGAGGGCGAGTCGCTCGAGGCGCTCCTCGCGCGCGAGGGCACGCTCGCCGCGCCGGTGGCGGCGTCGATCCTCGTCGACGCGGCGCGAGGCGTAGCGGCGGCACACGAGGCCGGCGTCGTGCACCGCGATCTCAAGCCAGCCAATCTCTTCCTCTGCACCGGCGCGGCGGGCGCGCGTGTGAAGGTGCTCGACTTCGGTGTCTCGAAGCTACGGGAGGACACGGGGGCGAGCCTCGCGCTGACCAAGTCGGGTGTCGTGATCGGGACGCCGTACTACATGGCGCCCGAGCAGGTGCGCGCCGTGAAAGACCTCGACGAGCGCGTCGACGTGTACGCGCTCGGGGCCGTGCTCTACGAGATGCTCGCGGGCCGACCGCCGTTCCGTGGTGAGAGCTATTCGGCGCTGATGGTGGAGATCGCGACGGGCGCGTACACGCCGCTCCGCGAGGTCGCGAGAGACGTCCCGGCCGAGCTCGAGGCGATTGTGGACTGGGCGCTCGCGCGCGACCGCGATGCGCGCGTTCCAAGCGTGCCCGAGCTCGGGAAGCTCCTCGAGCGGTTCGGGAGCGCCGAGCCGACCGAGATCCCGGCCTGGGCGGACCGGATCGTGGCGCCGGGCGAGGCCACGCGGTCCGATCCCGTCTCGGGGCACGCACCCACCGTGGACGCGCGCGGGCTCGAGTCTTCGGGGGAACGAGCACGGACCGCGCAGACGGTCCGCGCCAGAGGCGAGCCGCTCTCGGTGCCGGGCGCGCGCAAGCGACCGACCGCGCTCGTCGCTGGCGCGATCGGGATCGTCCTCGTCAGCTTGGCGGGCATCGCCGTGTGGCTCGCGGAGACCGGATCGCCGGCGCCGCCCGCGAGGCGCGAGGGCGCGCGCGAATCGACGAGCGTGGTCGAGCCCGCGCCGGAGCCGGCGCCGACGTCCGACGAGCTCGCGCCGGCGCCGGAGGAGCTCGGGGACGTCGACCCCGTCATGGACGCGACGCCGACGCCGTCGCCAACCGCGATGGCGGTGCCGCGGCCTCGACCCGCGGTCACCCCGACGCCGGCGATGGTCACCGCGATGGAGGAACCACCGCCGGCGGAGGTAGCTACGCCGGAGCCGCCGGCGCTCACCCCGGCCGAGCGGCGCGCCCGCGCTGCCGAGGAGCGTCGTGCCGCGCTCGCGCGTGATTGTCGCGCGACGATGCGGCGTGGAATGGCCGCGAGGGCCGTCGAGCCCGACATGACGCGGCCGCGAGCGCGATGAGCTTCTTGCGATCGGGCGTCGCTACCGCGTCGCTTCGCGATCCACGCCGGTCATCTCCGGGATCTCGAGCACGACGCGCCAGCCGCTGCGCTCGTGCACGAGCGACACGTCCGCGCGCTCGCCTTCGCGCGAGCCGAGCACCGTGACGGTGGCGTGATCGCCCTCGATGCTCTCGCGCATCGGGCTACCGAGAGCGAAGCGCCGGCGGTATCGGCCCTGGGCGAGCATGTCCCACGGCGAAAAGTCGCGGTGCGAGAGCGAGCTCGCGCGCTCGGCCCGCACCTCGAGCGCATGACGCGCGTCGGCCGCGAGCAGGTGATACGCCTCCTCGAGCGCGTGATCGTCGCGCGAGCTCCGCTCCATCGCGTCGAGGAAGAGCGTGAGCGCGCCGGCCGGCGTGTCGTCCGTGGGCTCGTCGTCGCACGCCGCCGCGGGCACGGCGAGCGCGAGCAGCAGCGCGACGGCCGAAAGCGCGGTTCGCATCGGGTCTCGGACGATACCATGCAGGTTGACGGGCCGGGGGTGACGGCTACCATCGCGCGCTCATGACCGAGCCTCCCCCGGACGATCCGAGCCTCGGGCTCCATCGCGTGATCCGCGACGACGGATCGGCCGATCCGGAGACGGACCCGTTCCTCGAAGCGGAGATGCTGAGGGACATGCACCGGTCGATGCTGCGGATCCGCACTGCTCGACGAGCGCATGCTGGTGCGCCAACGCCAGGGCAAGATCGGCTTCTACGGGACGATCACCGGCCAGGAGGCGACGCCCATCGCGACCGCGCTCGCGACTCGAGCCGCGCGACTGGGTGTTCCCGGCGCTGCGCGAGAGCGCGATCATGCTCGTCCGCGGCTTTCCGCTCGACGACGTGGCTCGCGCAGGTGTACGGCAACTCGCGCGACGTCCTCAAGGGTCGGCAGATGCCGAGCCACATGTCGGGCCGCAGCGTGAACCAGGTCGCGTGGTCGTCGTGCATCGGCCCGCAGATCCCGCAGGCCGTCGGCGCGGCGTGGGCGGTGAAGCTGCGAGGGCGACGCGAGCGGTCGCGGTCGGCTTCCTCGGCGACGGCGCGACGAGCCAGCCCGACTTCCACGCCGCGATGAACTTCGCGGCGGTGTCTCGCGGTCGCCGTGCGTGCTCGTCTGCCAGAACAACCACTGGTCGATCAGCGTGCCGACGTCGCGAGCAGACCGCCTCGACGACGATCGCGGTGAAGGCGCAGGCGTACGGCGTGCCGGGCGTGCGCGTCGACGGCAACGACGTGCTCGCCGTCTACCGCGCCGTGCAAGCGACGCCGCCGACCGCGCGCGCGCCGGCGGCGGGCCGACGTTCATCGAGTGCGTCACGTACCGGATCGGCCCGCACAGCTCGAGCGACGACCCGACGCGCTACCGCAGCGAGGAAGAGGTCGCGACGTGGCAGAAGCGCGATCCCGATCGATCGCTTCGAGCGCTACCTGCGGCGCGCGCAGCGCTCCTCGACGACGCGCAGCGCGGCCGCGTCGAGCGAGCGAGCTCGTCGCGGAGATCGCGCGAGGCGATCAAGCGCGTCGAGCGCTCGGCGCCGCCCGCGCGCGAGACGCTCTTCGACGACGTCTACGCCGACGTTGCCGTGGCACCTCGAAGAGCAGCGGCGGAGCTGCTCCGAGGCGCTCGCCTCCGGCGCCCACGCCACTCGCCGAGGCGCGCGCTGCGCCGCCGCGCGGCGCGGGCACGCCCTAGACGACGCCTTGACCGAACGCACCGGAGAGCACCATGGCGACAGAACAGCTACGACGTGATCGTCATCGGCGGCGGGCCCGGCGGCTACGCCGCCGCGATCCGCCTCGGCGCAGCTCGAGCAGAAGGTCTCTGCGTCGAGAAGGAGTACGTCGGCGGCGTGTGCCTCAACTGGGGCTGCATTCCGTCGAAGGCGCTCATCGCGGCGCCGCACCTCGTCGAGAAGATGCAGCATGGCGAGCGCGATCGGGCATCACCGTCGAGCGGCGTCAACGTCGACGTCGACGAAGATGCAGGAGTGGAAGGACGGCATCGTCAAGAAGCTCACCGGCGGCGTCGGCACGCTCCTCAAGGGCAACGGCGGCGAGCGTCATCATGGGCGAGGCGACGCTCACGGCGCCGCGACACGGTCGAGGTCGCGACGAGCGACGGCAAGAACGAGACGCTCGAAGGCGAAGAAGGCCATCATCATCGCGACCGGCGCCGACGTCGATCCGCATCCCAGGCGTTCGAGTTCGACGGCAAGACCGTGCTCACGGCGCGGGAGGCGGTGAGCCTCGCAGAGGTTCCCGAAGCGCCTGGTGCTCATCGGCGGCGGCGTGATCGGGCTCGAGCTCGGGATGGTCTACCAGAAGCTCGGCTCGAAGCTGACCGTCGTCGAGATGATGGACCAGCTCCTGCCGGGCGTCGACCCCGACCTCGTCAAGGTCGTGGAGAGCGCAAGCTCAAGAAGGGCGGCGGCGAAGATCCTGTTGAAGGCGCAGCGCGAAGGGCTGCGACGTGAAGGGCGACAAGGCGACCGTGACGGTCGAGCACGAGGGCAAGGAGCGAGACGCTCGAGCGCGACGTGGTCCTCGTCGCGGTCGGGCTTCAAGCCGAGCTCGAAGGGGCTCGGGCTCGAGACGGTCGGGGTCAAGACCGACGAGCGCGGCCACGTGCTGATCGAACGACAAGTTCCAGACGAACGTGCCGGGCATCTACGCGATCGGCGACGTGAGCGGGCCGCCGTACCTCGCGCACAAGGCTACGAAGGAGGGCGAGATCGCCGCGGAGGTCGATCGCCGGGCACAAGTCGGCGCGCGACTGGCTCGCGATGCCCGGCGGCGATCTTCACCGACCCGAGATCGCGACGGTGGGGCTCACCGAGGCGCGAGGCGAAGGAGCAGGGCAACGAAGTTCGAGATCGGCAAGTTCCCGTTCTCGGCATCGGGGCGCGCGATGGCGGTGATCGAGACCGACGGATTCGTGAAGACGCTCGTCGACGCGGAGGACAACGAGTCTCCTCGGCGTCGGCATCGTCGGCCCCGAGGCGAGCGACCTCATCAGCGAGGCGCGCTCGCGATGGAGATGTGCGCGTTCGCCGAGGACGTGGCGCTGACGATCCACCCGCATCCGACGCTGGGCGAGGCGACGATGGAGTCCTTCAAGCACGCGCTCAAGGAAGCGATCCACGTGATGAATCGATGAGGCGCCGATCGAGGCGCATCGACTGGGACGGATGGCGCGCTATGGCGCCGGCGCACGAGCTGCAGAAGGAGCTCGTCGAGGCGCGGCAGAAGGGGGCGCTCGGGGACACGTTGCTCCTGCTCGAGCACGACCCGGTGGTGACGCTGGGGCGCGGAGCGAAGGTCAGCACGTGCTCTTCGGGCGGGCGGCGCTCGCGGCGCGCGGGGTCGAGCTGCACGAGACGGGACGGGGCGGCGACGTGACCTACCACGGGCCCGGACAGCTCGTCGGCTATCCGATCGTCGACCTCGCGCCCGACCGCCAGGACGTTCGTCGCTACGTCCGCGACCTCGAGGAGACGATGATCGCCGTATGCGGCGACTTCGGCGTGACGGCGACGCGCATCGAAGGCTGCATCGGCGCGTGGGTGGAAGATCGCAAGATCGGCGCGATCGGCGTGCGCATCAGCCGCTGGGTGACGATGCACGGCTTCGCGCTGAACGTCGCGCCGGACCTCGGGCACTTCGGGCTGATCGTGCCATGCGGGATCCGCGACAAGGGCGTGACCTCGCTCGCGCTCGAGACGGGGCGCGAGATCGCGATGCGCGACGTCGAGGACGCGACGGCGCGGCGGTTCGCAGAGCGGTTCGGCGCGGAGCTCGCGTGGGCGGACCGAGGAGTGCTCGACGGGGTCCGGGCGAGCTAGCGAGCCGACGAGCTGGACAAGAGGTCGCGGACGGCGCCGGCGAAGATGTCGGCGAGCTCGTCGTAGAGCGCGTCGCCCTCCGCAGAGGTGGCAGCGGCTGGGTCGCCGAAGTAGGCGTCTGGGCCGCCGGCCTCGAGGAAGGTCCGCTTGCCCGCGCGGATGGCGTCGGAGAGCGAGGTGGGGTTGGGCGCGAGCGCGAGCGCCAGGTCGTCGTGGACGGCGAACGGAGTGGCGGCGAGGACGAGGCTCGTCTCGTAGCGGCCGGCGTGACACGCACCGCTCTTGAACTCGTCGCCGAGGCGGAGCGCGTGAGGCTTCCGCGTGACGTCGGGGAAGTCGCAGGGGGCTCCGGCCGCGCGCGCCTCGTCGACGGCGCCGCGCAGGGCGGCGATGTTCGCCGGCTCGAGGTGGGCGTTGCACACGACCACGCCGCGAAAGCCGGCCCGGACGGCGGCGAGGATGGCGTCTCGAGCGAGAGCGCGCGCGGTGGCCTCGGGGATGGACAGGGTGCCGGCAAAGTCGGACGCATACTCCGTGACGGCGTACGCGAGCGGCGGAAGCACGAGCGCGCGGATGCCTTCGGCGTCGAGCGCGGCCGCGGCGCGCTTGGCCGCTTCATCGCTGATGATCACGTCCGTGGCGAGCGGGAGGTGCGGGCCGTGCGCCTCGGTGGCGCCCGCGGGCAGGAGCGCCCACGCGCCCGCGTCGATGGCGTCGCGCGCCTCTTTGTAGGTGAGGTCCGCGAGGCGAAAGGCGTCGCGGCGGTTCACGCGAGATCTCGCCGGAGGATCTTGCCGCGGTCGTTCCGCGGCAGCGCGTCGCCGAACTCGATGAAGCGCGGGTACTTGTACGCGCGCGAGCCGCTCCTTCACGTGCGCCTTGAGCTCGTCGCGAGCGGCCTCGTCGCGTTCGCCGCCGTCGCGCAGCACGACGAACGCCTTGCGGCTTGATGAGGCCGTCGCCGTCCTCGGCGCCGACGACGCGCACTCCGCCACGCGGGGTGCTGCGAGAGGCAGTCCTCGATCTCGAGCGGGCACACGAACATGCCGCGCACCTTGAGCAGGTCGTCGTCGCGACCCGCGTAGTAGAAGTAGCCCTCGCGCGTCGCGCCGGAAGATGTCGGCCGTGACGGCCCACTGCCCGGAAGGTCTCGCGCGACTTTCGCCTTGTCGCCCCAGTAGCAGAGCGCCGCGCTCGCGCCGCGCACGCGCAGCCGGCCCGGCTCGCCGTCCGGCACGTCGGTCACCGTCCGGGCCGACGATCCGTCGCCTCGTAGCCCGGGCACGATGCGCCCCGAGGCGAGCCGGGCTTCACGTCGCCGGGGCAGTTCGAGATGTAGATGTGGAACATCTCGGCCGAGCCGATGCCGTCGAGGATCTCGACGCGCGGCGCGCTCCTCCAGCGCGGTAGAGCTCGGGCGGCAGCGCCTCGCCGGCGCGCAGGCACATGCGCACCGATGGCAGAGGTCGGCGCGGCGCTCGGAGGTCGACCATCTTGCTGATCATCGTCGGCACGTTGGTCAGCACGGTGGCGCCGTGCCGCTCGATCGCGTCGAACAGCTGTCGGGCGTCGGCTGTCGGGGAAGAGCACGGCCGTGCCGCCGACGGAGAACGGGAACATCAGGTTGGTGCCGGTCGCGTAGCCGAAGAAGAGGCGCGAGACGCTGACGAAGACGTCGTCCTCGCGGAGCGCCGAGGACGCGATGCGCATAGCGCTCGGTGTTCCAGGCGAAGTCGCCGTGGCAGTGCACGCGCCCTTGGGCTGGCCGGTCGAGCCGCAGGTGAAGAGCCAGCCGGCGAGGTCGTCGCGTGCGGTGACGGCGTTGTCGGTCGATCGCTCGCGGCCGCGAGCACGTCCTCCCACGCGCTCCCATCCTTCCGAGGCGCCGCCGACGAGCAAGCGCACGCGGCAGCGCGGGTGCTCGCGAGCGCGGGCCCGAGCCGATCGAGCGTCGATTCGTGCGCGACGACCGCGCGCGCGCGCGTGTAGCCGAGCAGGTAGTCGATGTCGTCCTCGGTGACGAGCGGGTTGCCCATGCAGAACACGGCGCCCGCCTTGAGCGCGCCCGAACCACGCCTCGACGAACTCGACGCCGTCCGGCAGCAGCAAGAGCACGCGGTCCTCGACGTCGATCCCGCGATCGGCGAGCGCGTGCCGCACGCGGTTCGCGCGCGCCTGTACCTCGGCGTAGGTCAAGGCACGGTCGCCCACGCGGACCGCGGCGCGCCCGCCCTTCCCTTCGCGCACCCGCGCGTCGAGGAACCAGTCCGCCATGTTCAGCCGCTCGGGCAGCAGTGGAATGCCGTCGTCGTGCGCCATCGCCCGAGGACGGTACCGGAGCTCCGGATGGGCTACAAACGCGCCGCACCGGTGGTTTGAGCCGGGGGCGTGAGCTGCGGCGGTGAGCTCTTTGCGGCGGTCGCGGAGGAAGTAAGCGATGGCGCTCTGGCCGAGGGTGGCGGTGCCGGCGCCGGCGACGCCGGCCGAGACGATGCTGCCGGCGCCGGGGATGAGCTTGACGAGCTGTTGGGCGGTCCAGCGGAAGCCGAGCCCCGCGCCGCCGACGACGCCCATGCTGGCGATCCACTCGAGAGCGGCTTTGCGGTTCCACGGGCGACCGCCGAGGTGCGCGACGGTGCTGACCATGAGCACCTGGAGGGGCGCGATGATGAAGACGTCCGACAGCGGGACCGGCGCGAGACCGACCGTGAGCGCGAGAGTGCTGCACGCGTGGACGATGCGGTTCGCGACCTCGCGTCGCTCGTCGGTCGCGCCCGGGAACGCGCGGGCTGCTTCGAGGTGCGCCGGCTCGGGGAGCACGTCGAACACGGCCTGCGCGAGCGCTTCGACGCCGTGGCTCGCGCCGTGCTTCGGAGACGCGAACGCGACGTGACGAGTCGCGACGAGCCCGCGCTCCACGGTGGCGCGCTCGAGGCGCTGGACGGCGAGCTCGATCGCCTGGAGCTTCTCCTCGGACCACGCGGTGCCGACGACCGCTTCGGGAGGCAGCTCGTCGACGCGCGTGAGGACCGCGACGATCGGCGGACGCGGCTCCCCTTGGCGCTCGATCCGCTCGAGGGCGCGCTCCGCGCCGCCGAGTAGCGCGCCCAGACCCGAATCGAGGCTCGACGGGCTCGCGCACAGCAGCACGACGTCCGGATGCGCCTCTCCGAGGGCACGTGCGAGTCGGTCGGCGCGGTCGCCGCCGTCCGCTCGGTCAGCCGGCGGGTCGGCGCTGTCGATGTCGAGCTCGAGCCAGTCGACGCGCGCCCCCTCCGCGTCGACGCGAACCCACTCGCCGACCGGCAAGCTGCGGTCGGTCGGGAGCGCGCTCTTGCCGATGAGGGCGTTGCCGAGCGTCGTCCGACCGGAGCCGGGCCGTCCGATGGCGGCGATCCTCGGCGCGCGTCGCGAGTAGACGAGGCCGCGGATCGCGGACACGTCGCGCTTGAGCCCGGACACGAAGGGCAGTCTCTCGAGGACGCGAAGGAGCTGCTCGGTCGGGCCGTCCGGGGGCTCTGTCACCACCGCAGCATGGGTTCATCCCACGGAAAGGCAATGGCTCAGACGAAAACGGAAGGAGACGCCTCGAACCGCAGGTCCGACGCGCGGAGCGACGCGCCGAGCCCCCGCCCGGGGCCACCGCGCGCGGAATCGATGTAGCGGGCGCGGAGGTCCGCGCGGTCCGCCCGGAGCGTCGCCGGGAGCCGCTCGAGCAGGCCGCCGACCTCGTCGGGGGTAGCTCCCGCGCGAGCAGCCGCGTGAGCTCGCGTCCCGTCGCGGCGTGGCGCGCCTCGTCGGCGAGCAGCCGCCGGAGGACCGTGCGAAGCGACGGGTCGGTCGTGGCGCGCACGAACGCGCGGATCACCTCGACCGACTCGGCTTCGACGACGGCGATCTCGCGCGCGACAATCTCGAGAGCGCGAGCCGCCGGCGGATCGCCGGACGGCGGCACACCGAGATCGTCGAGCTCGACGTCCAATCGTTCGAGACCGCCGAGCGCACCGAGGACGTCGGTGCAGAGCCGCACGTGGACGAGCTC
This sequence comes from uncultured delta proteobacterium, assembly GCA_963740495.1. Classification (GTDB taxonomy): domain Bacteria; phylum Myxococcota_A; class Polyangia; order Polyangiales; family CAVUEK01; genus CAVUEK01. The sequence goes on along the minus strand of CAVUEK010000017.1, from coordinate 53,985 downwards.
GTCCCCGATGAGGCGTTGGATCGCGCAGAGCGCTTCGAACGGCGCTTCGCACTCGGCGAGTAGCCGGAGCAGGTCGGAGAAGATCACGACCGACCGATACTCCTCGACGATGCGCATCGCCCAGACCTCCTGCGCCGCCTCGATCTCGACGCGCGTGTGCGCCGCGAGCCGCGGCGCGGGTGTGGGCACGGGGCGCCCCGGCGTCCGGTCGAGATCCCGAACGAACCGTCCGAGGACCGCGCGCGAGCTCGACATCCGGATCACCGGCGAGCTCGCTCTCGGACGCGCTCACGCGCGTGCTCGTCCGGGACCTGTCGCCACCGGACGCCCGCGCGCGTCAGCGGTCGAGTGGCGTCGCAGTCCCAACGATGGCCAGGTGCGGCCTTCGCCACGGGCCGCGCACCGCAGACGGTCTCATCGGGCGTCGCGTACGCGGTCGTCGCGGCGGACCCGCCTGCGAGCGACGCGACCACCAAGGCCACGCTCCGAAAGATCGACGAGAACGATCGATGATCCATGATCTCTCCCTCCACGGATCATCTAGCGCATGCGAGCGAGCGTCGTCGTAAGGGTTCCGTAAACGCGCCCTGGCGCGCGTTCGCGTCACTGCGAGTCGATCGCCTGATCGAGCAGATCGCGCATGTGCTCGCGCGCCACCTCGCCGCCGGTCGTCGTTCGCCCGTCGAGCGAGCCGAGGTCGGCGCTCGAGAGCCGGATCGCGGCGCTGAACACCGTGTCGTGGAAGGTCGTCGCGAGGAGCTCGGCGGGGTCGACCGGCTCGGGTGGGCGATCCCCGACGTCCTCGTTCGCGTCCGCGGGCTCGCCCGCGGGCGTGTGCGCGCGATCTTCCCACGCTGCCCGCGCCTCTTCGTATTGCCGCTGGAGATCGGCCGGGTCGACCTGGGCGCAGCGGATCTGCGTCCCGGTCGACGACAGGAGACAGGCTTCGACGACTTCGTCGTGCGCGGTCACGCGCACCTCGAAGCCGGGCTGGTCGTCGAACCGCGGCGAGCGGGCGATCATGTCCGCAGCCCGGCTCGCGATCGGATCGCCGCCAGGCGCGTGCACGCGAGCCGGGATCGAGAGACGCATCCGGCGGATCACGCCACCGTCGACCTGCATCGCCTCCTCGTAGAACGAGAGCGCCTCGCGTGCGCGCCCGGTCTCCGCGGCGGCGCGCGCGGCGACGATCGCGATCCGCGCGCGAAGGAGCGCCTCGGTCGCGGGGAGGCGCTCGAGCGCCGCCTTCGCCATGTTGAGCGCCTTCGACTCGTCGCCCTGCGCGAGCGCGACCTCCGCCTCGAGCGCGTCGTAGAGCGGCGTCAGCGCCGGCAGCGTCGCGCTCGTCCTTGCGCGCGTCGCGCAGCGCGACGGCGACGACGCCCGCGCCCAGCACGTCGACGAGATCGCCGAGAGCCACGTCGGCACGGGCTCGATGCCGCCGTGCACGTACATGCGGAGCGTCGCGACGAGCGACGTCGTCGTCCGAGAGCACGCTGACGGATGCGCTCGTCGTCGGACATCGATCCGAGCCGCTGCCCGGTCGCCCCGAACGTGTGCCCGATGCGCCCCCACGTGCCCGACCAGCTCGCCCGCTCGGCGTGCGCTCCGCCTGCGTACGCACGAGCGCGCGTCGCAGGAGCGCGTGCGCGCCGAGCGCGTTCTCGGGCCTCGGTCGAGGTCAGGCCCGCGCCGGTCGGGCTGCTCGAGCGCGCGCGTGACGGCGCGCACGCCCGTGTCGGCCTCGCCCGCGACGAGCAGCACGGTCGCGAGCGCGACGTCGGTCTCGGCGCGATCCTGATCGCGCAGGTGCGCGGGCTGCCGGAAGCGCCAGCGCTGCATCTCGCGCAGCGCGTTGACGGCGTCCATCATCCGCCCCGAGTCCGAGTATGCGGCGCACGAGGATGCGCCACGGGTTCGCGGTCGTGAACTCGAGGCGCTGCGTCGCCTCGGTCGCGAGCCGATCTCGACCTCGTCGTACCGGAGCGTCGACGCGGCCGCGAGCGCGGCGTTGTACGCGTGCACCGCGAGCGCCGGCCCTTCCTGCGGTTGGCCGTCGGGGCTCGACTGCGACGCCGCGCTCGCGACGCGGCGCCGGGCGTTCTCGAGCGCGTCGAGGCACGCGCGGAACCACGGCTCGCGGCGCTTGGCCTCGCCCTCGATCGCGCACAGCGCGTTGCGCCCGAGCGAGCGCTGCCACTCGTCGTTCGTCTGCATCGCGGCCTGCGCGAAGCGGCGCGCCTCCTCGTAGCGCCCGAGGTGCATCAGCGGCCACGCGTGCTCGCCGAGCAGATCCGGGTCGTAGAGGTAGTCGTGGAACTCGAGCACTTGCAGCTGGTAGTCGTACTGCTCCATCTCGCCGGCGAGACCCTGCAGCGGAAGAGCACCTCGCGGTGCAGCGGCGCCGGCGCCGCCCGAGCCGCCCGTCGCGCCCCACGTCTGCTCGTAGATCTCGCGCGCGCGGCCGAGATGGAACATCGCGCGCGGGAGCGAGCCCTCCGCCTCGCGGTAGACGCAGCCGAGCACGTAGTGGCGCGATCATCGAGTTCGGGATCGTGGCGGAGGATCGCCTCGGCCTTCGTGCGCGCGGTGAGGAGCTTGTTCTCGTTGTAGAGGCCGTAGGCCGCCATCTCCTGCGGCGTGCCCGTGAAGCCGCGGCCGGAATTCGGATCTTGCGCGCTGCCGAGCGCGCTCGCGACGATCGCGACGGCGACGAGCGCGCCGGCGAGCGTGGCGCGGACGACGCGGCGGCGGACGCGGCGCGCGCGAGCGTCGTGCTCGCGCATGCGCTTGCGCTCGCGCTCGCGCTCCGCGTCGTCGTCGTCCCGCTCGGTGCCGTCCGTCGTCATCGTCTACCGCCTCATCGTCGCGCGCGCGAGCCGCTCGAGCGGCTCGGCGATGCAGCTCGCGGATCACCCCTCCACGCGTCGACGCCCGGCGCGAGCTCGAGCCGGTGGGAGAACACCAGCTCCGAGAGCGCGCCGACGTCCTCGGCCGAGACGTAGTCGCGCACGCGCGTGAGCGCGCGCGCCTGCAGCGCCGGCACCATCAGCACGAGCGAGCGCGTGCTCGCGCCCTGGAGGATCGCGCTCGTCCGAGCGCGTCTTGCCGGCGATGTCGACGAGCGCCTCGCGCACCTCGGGCGAGACGTGCACGTAGCTCTCGACGACCTGCGCGCGTCGATGATCTCCGTGCGCGTGACGCGCGGCAGATCCGCGCCTGCGCCCGCCTTGCGCGTCGCGCGCGCTCGCGAGCACCTCGAGCTCGGCGTCGCGCGCGATGTGTCGCATGCGGATCTTGAAGAGGAAGCGGTCGAGCTGCGCGGCTCGGCAGCGGGAACGTGCCCGCGAGGTCGAGCGGGTTCTGCGTCGCGATGACGAAGAAGAGCTCGTCGAGCTTGCGCGTGCGGTTGTCGACCGTGACCTGCTTCTCGGCCATCGCCTCGAGCATCGCGCTCTGCACCTTCGGCGAGGTGCGGTTGATCTCGTCGGCCAGCACGATGTGCGCGAACACCGGGCCCGGCCGGAAGAAGAACCGGTTCGTGTTCGGATCGAAGATCGTCGTGCCGGTCACGTCCGACGGCAGCAGATCCGGCGTGAACTGGATGCGCCGGAACGTGACGATCTCGTCGTCCGGCATGTCGTCGACGATACGAGTCGCCGAGCGCCTTCGCGAGCGTCGTCTTGCCGGAGCCGGGGTAGTCCTCGAGCAGGACGTGCCCGTCGGCGAGCAGCGCCGACGATCACGTGCTCGATCACGTCGTCGCGCCCGCGCACCGCGGCCTGCAGGCGCTCGCCGCAGCCGCGTGCACCACGCCGTACGCGCCGTTCAGATCGGTGATCGGCGGCGCCGGCTCGTGCGTGATGTGCTCGCTCTGCTCGAAGTCGCTGTTCCATGTTCATGGGACTGTCTCCTTCGGGACCTCGCTTCGCCACCGCTGCTACCGCTGCTACCGCGAGTCCAGGAACGAAGCCGGGTGCAGCAGCCCCAGCATCCGCCGCCACCACCTCGTCCCTTCGGCAGCTCTCGCCCGCATTCGCGCGAGCGCCTCGCTTCCACGGCGCGACCTGTGCTCGGGGTCGCGCCAGCACGACCGGGTCGTTCGGCCGGGTGCGCCGAGCTTCGCCGCGAGGTGAGCATCGCGTGATCCCGTCGAACGCGGGCGCGCGGCCGCCCACGCGCCGCGCGAACTCCTCGCGCGTCTCGCCGAACTCGCGCGCACGAGCCCGCCTCGCCGAGCTTGTCGAGCGCCTTGCGGTACCCGACGCCGCGCGAGCGTCGCCGGCCCCCGCGAACGCCGGCGCGATCCGCCGCCACGATCTTCACCCGTAGAGCATGAGCAGCGCGAGGAGCAGCAGCGCGAGCACCATGAACGCGATGGCGCGCCCGAACGTGCTGGTCGTCGGCTGCTCCTTCGGCTTCGCTCGTCCTCGGGTTCGGGCGGCTTGTCGCGGGCCATCTCGCCGAGCAGTCCGCTGCAGGTCGTCGTCGAGCGGCTGGCCCGGCGGATCGATGTTCCGCTCCGCCGCGATGTCGAGCACGACCCAGCCGTTCCCGTCGAGGTAGAGCTCCGGCCACGCGTGGGCGTCGGCGCTCCGATCAGGATCGACGAGCCGCCTCGTCGGTTCTCCTCCGGACCGATGTAGCCCGCGCCGATGCGCGACGGCATCCCCGCCGCGCGCCACAGGAACACGGCGGCGTGCGCGAAGTGCATGCAGTAGCCGGTCTGTCGCCGAAGAGGAAGTCCGCCGTCGGATCGGCCGACGCCCGCGTGACGATGTCGCGTCGAGTAGATGAGCTCGTGGTCGAGCCAGAGCTTGATCGCGAGCGCGCGCGCGAACGGATCGTCGCGCATCGGTCCTTGGAGCCTCTCTTCGATGATCTGCTGGGCGAGCTCGGCGAAGCGCGGGTCGGCGGGCCGCTCGAGGTAGTACGCGCGCACCTCGTCGCTCCACGCCGGATCGCCCGCGTGGCGACCGAGCAGCCGCTGTACTCCGAGATCTCTGCGCGCAGGACTCGAACTCGATAGGCGGACACGAACCGTCGCGGGTTCGGGTTCGCGACCGGCCGAAACGCCACCCCGCTCTCGAGCGCGAACGGGTGCTGGTGCTCGACGAGCATCGCGACGCGCGCGCTCACCTTCGTGCGGCCCGGCGCGGCGGCGGCTCCGGCGGTGCACCTCGCGCGTCGGAAACTGCTCGAGCGTGTCGCGTCGACGTCCGTGCGCATCGTGACGCGACGAGGCGCGTCCCGTTGAACTCGCTCCACGCTTCCTCGCGGAAGTAGTAGCCCTGCGCCGGCGGCGAGTAGTCCTTGTAGAGCACGACCACCGCCATCGGCGCCGGAGAGCTGCTCGGGCTGTCCTGGTCCTGTTGCTGCTGCGAGGTCGACGGCGGCCCCTGTTGCGGCGCGCCTCCTTCGCTCTGGCTGAACGGCTCACCGACCGGCCCGGCATCCCACGAGAACGGGCGCATGCCGGAGTCGCGACCGCTCCCGCTCGCCCCGTCGGCGCTCGCATCCCCCGACGCCCGAGCGCCGCCATCCATCGCGCCCATCCCCGCCGCGCCGCCGCCGTCACCGCCTCCCCCCCCCGACACCGCCGTCGAGGGCTCCCGCGCCGCCGCCGCCGCCCCCGTCACCGCCGGCGTCGGCGCCGCCACCGCCGCCGGCTCCGCTGTCCCGACGCCCGCCCCCCGCTCCACCGTCGCGGCCACCGCCTCCGGCCGCGCCGTCTCCGCGTCCCGTGCCGCCGCCGGTGCCGCCGTCGCCGAGCTGATCGTTCCATTCCCCCGCGCCGCCGTCGCCGCCGCGCCCCCCGCCGCGTCCCCCGTCGCCACGTCCGCCCGTTCCCGCCCCGCCGTCCCTCCGCCCGTCCGGCCCCGGCGGCTCGCCTTCGGGCGTCTGTTCGGGCTCTTCACCCTGCTCGTCCGTCGTGAGCCCGAGCCCGTCCTCGGCGCCCGGCTGCGGACGGCCCACCACGTCGAGGCACGCGACCGCGAGGAGGGCGAGCAGCGGCAGCATCGCGAGCGTCGAGATGGTGCGCCCGCTCTTGTTCTCGAGGACGAGCAGCACGGCGAGGAGCACCGCCGAGGCGCCGCCGAGGAACAGGAACACGTTGGCGGGGTCGATGCCCTTCTGCCACGCCCAGTCGCTGATCCAGAGAGGCCGTGCGATCACGCCGTCTCGGTGCGCGGCGAACAGAAGCGTGACGGCGAGCACGACCAACGCGAGCTCGAGCGCGAGCGCCGCCGAGTGGCGCGTGCCGGACGCGCGAAGCGCGGTCGTGATGGCGAACGCGACCACACCGTAGCGGAGGACGGCGGCGAGACCGATCGCGCGCGACGCACCGGTGATGCTGGGCACGAGCTCGTACGCGGTCGTGAAGCGGGCGAGCCCGAGACCGACGAGCGCGACGACCGCGAGCGTGCCGAGGATCGCGGGCAGCCGAAAACGCGAGCGGCCGAGCACCTCGCCGACCGCTACGCCCGCGAGGGCGCCGAGGATGGCGGAGACGAAGCCGCCGGTCGTCGCGAGATCGTGGACGAGCGCGGCCGCGGCGAACGCCATCGCGAGGGCGCGGAGCGGATGGCGACCGACACGCACGAACTGTCCGAGCGTCCCGTCGTCCGCGAAACGGACCCGCTCGGAGGCGCTCCTGGGACGCGGCGGGCGCGGGCGACGGCGCAACTGGAAGAGCTTCACGAGAGCACCCTGCCGGGGCCGGTCGCAGACCAGACGTGCCCGCGAACACGGTCGAGCACGTGCACCATCGCGTGGGAGCCGGCGAGCCGTCGGCACACCTCGTTCACCTCTTCGACCCGGCTCTCGCCGATGCCACGGCGCGGATCGACGAGCGGCTTCATCGGTCTCCTCAGGCGTCCGAGGAACGAGTGGTCGGTCGGCTTCCTGTCGACACCGTCGGTGCAGACGACGACCTCGACGCTCGCCCCGCGTGTCGACGCGATCGACGCGAGCAGGCGAATCGATCCACGGGCCCGGCCGGCCCGGCACGAAGACGAGCGCGCGCCCGAGCCCGCCCGGGGTGGCCTTCGCGAGGAAGTCGCCGAGACCCGTGCCTCCGGCCGCTTCGGTCGTCTCGCCCGAGCGCGCGAGCAGCTCGAGCGCCTCGCGCGGGTCGTGCGCCCAGCTGTCGCAGCCATCGGCGCCGAGCACCCAGTCCTCACCGAGCGCGCCCATGTCGACGGCGACGCGTGCCGCGCCCGCGGCCGGTTCGTCCGCGTCGCCCGTCACGACGTACGCGACGGTCTGGTGCGTCGGGCCAATCGCCCGCTCCGGCGTTCGAACCACGACCTCGCGCGTCCGGGCGAAGACCTTCCACAGAATGAACCGGATCGGATCGCCCGGGACGTAGCCGCGCATGTCGGCGCGCTCGCCCGTCGGTGGGCCGGCAGGGTGGCTGAGGTCCTCTCCCGCCGCCATCGAGCGGAGCACCTGGACGTTCTTCAAGCCACCGACCGACGGCGTGATGCGGACCGAGCGCTTCTCTCGGAGCTCGAAGGCGATGCGCGTGAGGCCGAACGCGTCGCCGACCTCGAAGCGGCGCACGACGTCCTCGCGGTACGTGCGGCGCAACGCGAGAACCTCTTCGTGAATGCGAAGGCCGCGGCGCACGAGCCGCACCTCGACGTCCGGCGCGACCCAACCCCAGCCGATGCGCACGAACGGGATGAACCACGCGCTGCCGACCGCGAACCCCGTGCGACGTGGGAACGCGCACTCGATCGAGAGCGCCTCTCCGGGAGGTCGTCGGCGTAGACGGAAACGGAGGACGGTCGCCGTACCGACCGTGAACAGGACCGCGAGGGCGGTCAGCGCGAGCGAGACGATGCCGACGACGAGCAGGACGAGATCGAGGCGCTCGATCCCGTACGTGAAGAGCGCGAGCGCCCCGCCGGCTGCGACGAGCACGCCGAGGAACGTCAGCGGAAAGAGATCGCGCGCGCGACGCGCGATCGACCCGGCGCGTGAGAAGAAGCGTCTCACAGGCAGGAGCACCCGCTGTCCGGAAAGAACGGCGGCGGCACGGGGTTGATGTGCGGATTCGGTGGCTCGGTGCCGCAGGAGATCCTGCGGAACACGGTCGGGTCGTTGACCGAGCGGCCGCCGTCGTTGTTGACCGACTGGAACTCCATGATCTCCGGGTCGATGAGCCCGCTGAAGTGATCGAGGTTGTACTCGCCCTGGCCGATCATGCGCCCGCAGAACGCGTTCTCGGGCTGCCAGGACGTCCCCCAGAACTCGATCTGCCCCTCGGGCGTCACTCGGCCTTCCGCGGTCATGCGCACGGTCCAGTGCCATAGCCCCGGACGGCACGGCGGCGGCTCCTCCTCCTCCGGCGTACCGGTCCACGCGTGCGCCTGGATGTTGCCGGTGAGGCGCTCCGGGTCGCCCTCGACGCGCTCGATGTTCAACGTGAAGATGTACCAATCGCCGAACCGGGGATCGTACTTGTGGCTCTTCCACACCCCGGCGACGGGGTCGTCGCAGTCGGTCGCGGCCGGTGGGAGTCGCTCGCGTTGCTCTTGGACGGTGGCGGGCGCGCGCGACGGAATGAAGAGCACCGCGAGCACGGCTGCGAGCGCAGCGGCGCGAACGATGACCCGGCCGGCTCCGCGTCCTTTCACGGCGCCGGATCGTCGTCCGGCGCTAGGCACAAATCAACCCGCGTCAGAGGCATCCGCCGTGGCCCATGTCGGGATAGAACGGCGGCGGCGTGGTCACGACGTGGGGCGAGACCGGCTGGTCGCCGCACGCAACTCGGCGAAAGACGGTCGGGTCGTTCACGGCGCGGCCGCCGTCGTTGTTGACCGATTGAAACTCCTGAATCGCGGGATCGATGATCCCGGTGAAGTTGTCGAGGTTGTAGCCGCCGGGCCCGCCGTTGCAGACGATGCGATCGAGGCGCCACTGCCCCACGCCGAAGAACGCGATGCTGCCGGCGGCGTCGACGCGCCCTCTCGCGTCCATCGACACGATCCACTCGTTCCCGTACGAGCGGCACGGCACCGGCTCCTGATCCGTCGGGCCCGCGTCCCAGCTGTGGTTCTCGATGGTCCCGACGAGCTCGGTGTCGCTGCCCTCGACGCGGCGCACGTGCAGCCAGAAGATCGTCCAGTCGCCGAACCGATCGTCGTACTGGTGCGACTTCCAGGTACCGGCCACCGGGTCGTCGCAGTTCTCTGCGGGCGGCGGCAAGCGCTCGCGCTGCTCCTGGATCGTCGCAGGAGCGCGCGACGGAACGAAGAGCACCGCGAGCACCGCCGTCACGACGGCGAGCCGCACCAAAAAGCGACGTTCCCTCCGCACCACCCCGACCACGCGGCGCCGATGATAGCGAGTTCTGGCTCGGGTGCGGGGGCCTTCGGCCCGGGCTCGCTCCGCTCGCGGTGGCGGTGGCGGTGGCGCGATCCGACCGGGCGCGGGATTGGCGCGCGCTCAGTCCGTCACGAAGTGGAGCGCGATGGCGGCGGCGATGAGGAGGGCGACGATCAGGAGGAAGTAGAGCGCCCCCCGCTCGGAGACGTTCTCGCCATCGGGTCGCGGGAGGTTCGGGTCGATCGCCGGGCCGACATCGACGCGGTTTCGCGCGGCCCGCCCGGGCGCGCGCGGTGCGGGCGCGTCGTCCGCGTCACCCGCAGGACCCGCGTCATCGTGCGAGCGCCCGTCGTCGCCGTCGTCTACGCCGTGCTCGTCGTGCTCTCCGTCCTGGTCCTCGTCGTGCTCGTCGTGCTCGTCGTGCTCGTCGTGCTCGTCGTGCTCGTCGTGCTCGTGGCGGGCCGAATCGGCGGCGTCGTCCTCGGACCCGTCGGTGTCGTCGACCTCGTCGTGCTCGCTCCGCTCGGCGGACCCCGGTCGCTCCGCGCTCGCCTCGGGCGCCATCCCGCGCTGGCGCTTCTTTTTCTTCTTTTTCTTCGCCATCGGACGGGGGCCGGCACGCGCCCTCGCGAGAGGACGCGCGCTCGCGCGAAGTCTATAACACGATCTCGCCGTGCCGTGGGCGGTTGCCGCGGTTCGGGGCCTCGGATAGCGTGACGCGCGATGGCGACCGTCGTGAACCCGGACTCGCTCGCCGCTCCGCGCGGCTACTCGAACGGTTTCCTGCTCGATCCCGGGCGCGTGCTGTTCGTCGCGGGCCAGATCGGCTGGGACGCGCGCGCCGAGCTCGTCGTCGACGGAGCTCGTCGCGCAGTTCGCGCAGGCGCTCGCCAACGTCCTCGACGTCGTGCGCGAGGCCGGCGGCGAGCCCGAGCACGTCGGGCGGCTGACGATCTACGTGACGGACAAGCGAGCCTACCTCGAGTCGCGCACGGAGGTCGGCGCGGCGTATCGCGCGGTGATGGGCAAACACTACCCCGCGATGGCGCTCGTCGAGGTCGCCGCGCTGCTCGAGGAGGGCGCGCTCGTCGAGATCGAAGCGACGGCGGTGATCCCGTGACCCTGTCCACCGAAGAGCTTTCGGTACCGAGGTGACGCGACGGCGTCGCGACGTCACGCTCGACCGGCCCGAGCGCATCAACGCGCTCACGTTCGAGGTCTACGCGCGAGCTCCGCGACGACGTTCCGCGCGCTCGGCGGCGAGCCCGACGTGCGCGCGGTCGTGCTGCACGGCGAAGGCGCCGCGCGGCTTCTGCTCGGGCGGCGACGTCGAGCGACATCATCGGCGAGCTCTTCGCGCGCGACATGCGCGGGCTGCTCGAGTTCACGCGCATGACGGGCGCGCTCGTCCACGCGATCCGGACGACGCGGCCGCCCGTCGTCGCGTCGCTCCACGGCGTCGTCGCGGGCGCCGGCGCGGTGATCGCGCTCGCGTGCGACGTGCGGATCGCGCGCACCGGACACGCGCATCGCGTTCCTGTTCCCGAAGGTCGGGCCTCTCCGGCGCGGACATGGGCGCGGCGTACCTGCTGCCGCGCATCGTCGGGCTCGGGCGCGCGAGCGAGCTCCTCTTCACCGGCGACTTCGTCGACGCGACGAGCGCGCCGAGCGCATCGGGCTGGTCAACCGCGTGGTCGGCGAGGAGCAGCGTGCACGACGAGGCTCGCGCGCTCGCGCAGCCGCTCGCCGACGGGCCCGCGTTCGCGCACGCGATGACCAAGCGCATGCTCGACTACGAGGCGACACGTCGACTTCGGCGACGGCGATCGAGGCCGAGGCGCAGGCGCAGGCCATCTGCATGCAGCACCCGGACTTCCGCGAGGCGTACGACGCGTGGAAGGAGAAGCGGCCGCCGAGGTTCGCGTGAGTGATGCGCCCGTCGCCGCCGGCGTCGAGCGCGCGCTTCGTGAGCGCCGCGCTCGTCGCGTCGGCTTGGGACACGGCAGACCGCGCGCGACGGCGGACTCGACGCGGTCGCGCCGTCGAGGACGCAGCGCTCCGCAGATCCCTCCGCGGCGCTCGTCCGCGATCGTGCAGCTCCTCGGACCGAGGCCGGGCTCCGCCGGCTCGGTCGCGGCCGACGACCGACGGCGGCGTCCACGCGAGCCGAGCTCGGTCGCGCTCTGCCTCGCCCGCGAGCGGCTCGCCGTTCGCTCGCCGCTCGCCGACCTCGCGTTCGCCATGCAGGGCCTCGGCGAGCCTCCCGCTCGCCGCTCCGGCGCGGCTCCGCGGCAGCGCCGCGTGTGGCTCGGTGCATCGTCGAGCGGCGAGCTCGTCGCGGCCTTCGCGCTGACCGAGCGCGAGGCGGGCAGCGACCTCGCCGGGCATCGCGACGAGCGCGCGGCGCGACGGCAGCGACTACGTGCTCGACAGGCGACAAGGTCCTGCATCTCGAACGCGCCGGTCGCGGAGCTCTACACGGTCTTCGCCGCGACGGCAGCGCGCGGCGAGAAGCGCCGCCTGAGGCGTTCGCCATCCCCGCCGACGCGCCAGGCCTCCGCGCCGAGCGCGATGCGGTGCTCGGCGGGCACCCGATCGGCGCGCTCACGCTTCGACGGCGTTCGCGTGCCCGCTACGCTCGCGCATCGGCGACGAAGGCGACGGGATGCGTGCGGCCCTGGGCACGCTCGCACCGCTTCCGGACGACCGTGGGCGCGGCGGCTCTTGGGATGGCGCAGCGGGCGCTCGACGAGTCCGTCCGGCACGTGAAGGCTCGCGAGCAGTTCGGCGCGCCTCTCGCGGAGCTGCAGGCCGTGCAGATGCGCTCGCGGACATGGCGTGCGACGTCGAGGCGAGCGGTTGCTCGTCTACCGCGCCGCGTCGCTCGCGGACGCCGGAGCGGACCGGCGCGCGCTCGCGCAGGCGGGCTCGCATGGCCAAGCTCGTCGCGACCGAATCGGCGCAGCGCGTCGTCGACCACGCCGTCCAGCTGCACGGCGGCCGCGGCGTGAGGCGGGCGGCCCGGTCGCGCGCCTCTACGAGGACGTGCGCGCGCTGCGCATCTACGAGGGCACGACCGACGTCCAGAAGATGTTGATCGCGCGCGAGGTGTTGGCGTGACCGAGTGCGATCGCCGCGCTCCGAGGGCGCGGCGGTCCCCTGCTCGACGCGGCGGAGGCGTTCCTCCGCGCGAACGAGACCGCGCCAGGCCCTTTTCCGCGCGCAGAACGGGCGCTCGCGTGGCTCGCCGATTGAGTCGACGCGCACGCTCGCGTCGAAGCGAGCGAGGACGAGGATCGCGGCTTCGTCGAGGGCGCCGGCGCGCTCCTCGGGCTCTTGCTCCTCGATCACCTCGGCGAGGGCAGGCACGTCGAGCGCGACGGCGTGCACCGCGTGAGCCTGGGGGCCAATGGCTGGTTCGATCCGTTCTCGGCGATCGAGGAGGCTCTGCACGCCGACCGGCCGCGGGCCGACCTCGCCCGTGCGGTCCGCCGCGCCGAAGCCGAGGCGCGCGGCGACGGGCCGATCGCGCGCGTCCACGCCTCTCTCGACCGCGCGCTCGCACATCGCGCGCCGGCGATGCGCGTAGCAGAGCGCTTCGAGCGCCATGCGCGGCTGACGGACGGCGTCGAGCTCGACCTCGGCCGCGTGCTCGACGCGACCGACGACGAGCCGGCGAGCGCGGTCGACGCCGCGGTCGAGCGGCTCGTCTCCATGCTGCCGGGTGGCGACGGTCGGCGGGGGGCAGCGTGGGACGAGGCGGCCGACAAGCTCCTCCCGCGCCTCGTCGGCGAGCGCTTCGTCGCGGAGCTCGCCGAGCGCGCAGGGTCCCTCTACCTCGAGCCGTTCGCCCCGGGCCTGACGCTCGCGCTGCTCCTCTCGCACGGCGAGCGGGCGCGCTACGTCCGCGCGGACGAAGCGCGGAGCTGGGCCGAACGAGGCGAGACGCCGCGAGCGCGGGCGGTCGCTAACCTCGCCGCGCGCTCCTCCGGCGCTCGCTTCACGCGCATCGACACCGACGCGGGGCCCTTCGTCGTCGCCGCGAGCCGGGACGGGCTCGACGCCGCGCGGCTCGTGCTCCCGACGCTCGCCTCCGTGCTCGGAAAGGAGCTCGGTCTCCCCTTCATCGCTGCGGTGCCGCATCGCGACACTCTCCTAGCGTGCGCGCGCGAGCCAGCCAGCCTCGTCGCGAGCCTCCGCGCGCGCGCCATCGACGAGGCGGCGCGCGCCCCGCACGCGATCAGCGACGGGCTGTTCGTCGTGCGCGAGGACGGCACCATCGACTCGCTGCCCGATCCATGACGCGAATCAATCGCTCTCGAGCACGCGGAACGTGACCCGGCGGTTCTTGTCCTGGTCCTCCGGGTCGGCAGGTTGATCGGCGCCTAGGCCGACGAAGGTGAGACGGTCGGCGGAGATGCCCTGGCCGACGAGCCATGACAAGACGTTCTGTGCGCGGCTCTCGGAGAGCGCGAGCGCGCGACGGTTGTTGCCCTCCTCGTCGGACGAGGCGTGGCCCTCGATCTGGACCAGATGGATCTCCGGGTGATCGCGGAGCGCGCTGGAGATCAACCCGAGGCGTTCGGCGACGTCGCCGTCGACGCGCGTCGCGCGCGCCGCGAAGAGGATCGGATCGGACGGCACCATCATCGTCCCCTCGATGGTCACTCCATCGGGGCATCCGTCGTCGTCGTGGTAGCCGTTTCGCGTCTCCGGCTCCGCCGGGCAGAAGTCGTCTCCCTCCGGGATGCCGTCGCCGTCCGGATCGGCGTCGTGCGGGTGCGGGACGTCGGCGAGACCGCCGCCCTCGTGATCACCTTCGTCCACCTCTCCGTCGCCGCCGTGGTCCGCGCCCTCGCCGGCCTCGCTCGCGCCCGCGAGTGGAACGACGAGCCCGACCGTACCGAGCACGCGCACGTCCGGCACGCCCGGCGCCTGGGTGAGCCCGAGATCGAGCGCCGCGCCGAGGCGCACGATCGTGGCGACGGTGAAGGTCGCACCGACGAGCAGCTCGAGCGCGGTGCCGTCGCTCTCGAACGCGCCGTCGCCGAGCAGCGTGGTCGCGCCGCGGAGCTCGGCCTCGATCCGAGCCGGGTCGAACATGAGGTGCAGCCCCACGCCGTACGTCAGCTCCGACGCAGCGTAACCGCCCTGGTAGGTGCGCTCGGGACGGTACGCGAAACCGAGGCTCGCGATCGGCGTCACCACCGCGTGCGTCAGCGCTGCGACGAGGCCGGCTCGAAACCCGACCTCTCCGTCGCCGGACAGAGACTCGGCGGACCCGGTGGGCAAGACGAGCGAGCCCGCGATGCCGAGACCGAAGCCGAAGCCGTCGCTCGGCGGCGTCCTCTCCCCGACGAGCGCGCCTCGAACACCGATCTCCATGTCGCCGAGCGCTTGCGCCGACGGTGCCGTGACGCTCGGGTCCGCGTCGCCTCCTTGGTAGAGCACGATCGGCAGGGCGACCCAGACGGCGAGCCTGTCCAGGATGCCGAGCGACACCGCGAGGTCCGTCGACAGTGCGTGCTCGACGATCGCGGCACGGCGCGTCCGATCGGTGCCGTCGTCCTCGCTCAAGACGAGCGGCGCGTGCGCGTAGTCGATGCCGAGCCGCGCGTCGAGCACGAGGTGCCCTGGCGTCCACGGCAGGTAGAGCCCCAAGCCGTCGTCCGCGGACGGAGGCATGCGGTAGCGCTCGACCGAGAAGCCCGACTGCGCGCTCGCGCGCGATGTTCCGATCAGTGCCCCAAACAGCAGAGCGACCACCCCGAGCCGCGTGCCCATCACCTCATCCCACTCACCCGCCACCGAGAGGAAGGAACGCGCGCGTCGAGTCGTTGGCGCGGACCTGCACCGAGCGCATCACCGATTCGCCGGCCGGCGTCACGACACGCAGGCGGATCGTGCCGGCCGGGAGCGTCGCGGTGACCGGCGTGCGTCCGAGGAGCCGGTTGCCGTGATAGACGCGCGCGCCTGCGGGCGAGGAGTCGATGGTGATCTGTCCGGAAGGCGGCCGGTTGTGGGTCGCTCGCGGGGTCTCGACGTGCGTGGGCGCGACCACGTGCGGGCGCGTCTCGGGCGGCGGCGCGGGTGGAGGTACGGGCGGCGTGGGCGCAGGAAGAGGCGGATGTCCCGCGGTCACGGGGAGCGTCGCGGTGGCCGGTGCGGTCTCGCCCGCGGAGACGTGCACGACGACGTCGACGCTCTCGCGACCCGCCATCTCGAAGTGAACCGAGTGCTCGCCCGGCGACACGTCGTTCCACGCGATCGGTGTGGTGCCCGTTCGATCGTCGAGCCGAGCGGTGGCGCCGATCGGAATGGACGTCGCGCGGATCGTACCGACCGTGGGAAGGTCCGGAAGGATCGGCTCGGCCGGCGGCTCGTCGCTCGGCTGCACGGCTTCCCCTGGGACGATCGGCTCGGTCGTGGTCGACGGCGTCTGCGCGGTGTCGCCCCCGCTCGTCCACCAGACGACGCCCATCGTGACGAGCGCCGCGACGACCAGCGCCCCGAGCACGATCGCGGCGCGCAGCACGAAGCCTCCGCGTCGGCGGGGCACCTCGATGAGCGCAGGCACCGCGAAGGGGTCGACCTCCGCGCCGGCCCCGGTCGTTGCGGGCGGCGCCACGCTGGTGCGCTCGAGCTGCGCGGTCTCGGCCTCGAAGACGCCCGGGGTGACGTCCCGATCGTGCGCCTCCTTCTCTCGCTTCTTCGCGACGGCTTCGGCTTGAAGCTTCTTGACGACGCTGGGCAAGTCGTCGCCGCTCCACTGCTCGGTCGCGAGATCGTCCTCTGCAACGACCGGCTCGACATCGATGTCGACCTCGGTCGACACGGCCGCGAGCGGCGCCGGTGCCGGCGCTGGCGCTGGCGCGTCGCCCGAAGGCGGGTCGATGTGCCGGTCGACGGTGGCAGGCTCTGCGCTCGCGAGTGAGCCGCCGTCGGGTGCGCGCTGCGCAGGCCGCGAGCCCGAGCCGATCTTGTACGCCTTGCCCGACGGGCTCGACTCCGGGGAGAACGGGCCGGCTGCTTGCGCGTCCGGCATGACCCGCTCGAGGAACTGCGCGATGTGCATCGCGTGGACGAACTCGCCCTGCTCGGCGAGGAATCGCTCGAGCGCGACGTACATCTCACCCGCGGTCTGGTAGCGCTGCGCCGGATCCTTCGCGAGCGCCTTTCGCACGATCGCGTCGAGGCGCGGCGGAACGTCCTCGCGAACGAGGCGGGCCGACGGCGGCGCCTCGTGCACGATCGCGCGCATCGTGTCGAGGTCGGTCGAACGCCGGAACGCGGGCTTGCCGGTGAGGGCCTCGTAGAGGCACGCGCCGAGAGCGAAGATGTCGGATCGCGCATCGAGCGGCTTGCCGAGGCATTGCTCGGGCGACATGTAGGAGAACTTGCCCTTGACGATCCCCGCCTCGGTCTGGCTGGTCTGCGTCGCGGCCTTCGCGATGCCGAAGTCGAGGAGCTTCACGACGCCGTCGAACCGCACCATGATGTTCTGCGGGCTGACGTCGCGGTGAACGATGTTGAGCGGGCGCCCTACCCCATCGCGAGCTTGATGGGCGTAGTTCAGCGCATCGGCGACCTGGGACAGCACCTTGATGGCGACCGGGATCGGGATGCCACCTCGGTCGCGCGCTTTCGTGATCGCTCGACCGAACGGGATCCCGTTCACCCACTCCATCGCGATGAAGTACGTCTCTTCGAGCTCGCCGAGGTCGTAGATGTGACAGATGTTCGGGTGGTTGAGACGCATCGCGAGACGCGCCTCGTCGAGGAACATCTGAATGAACGTGTCGTCGTCGGCGATCTGCGGAAGGATGCGCTTGACCGCGACATGTCGGACGGCACCGTGCTTGCTCGCTTCGCGCGCGAGGAAGACCTCCGCCATCCCTCCGGTCGCGAGCAGGCCGAGGATCTCGTAACGACCGTAGAAATCGATCGCCGGAAAGTCGGGCGACAAGGGGTGCGCCGCGCCCGTCACGACGGGGGGGAGGTCGCCCTTGCCCGTGTCAATCTGGGTCTGGTCGTCGAAGTCGACGTCGGCGGAGGGCTGCAACCCGGAATCTCGGCTCCGGACGCACTGGCATCGTGGTGGCCTCGTCGGCCTCCGGCGAGTCTGGGCGCCGAGTCGCCATGTTTGCGGAAGTATACCGACTAATCGGACGCGATCGCCAATCGCGCGTCGCACAGAGGTACGTCTACGCCCACACGTAGGTGTCAGTCGCCTCTCGAGCCGACGCGCCGGGTGTCGAATTGCCCCGGATCGAGGGGTTGAGCTCCGAGATCGTACTCGGTGCCGCCCGCCACCACGACGAACGCATCGAGCTCCTGCGCGAGCGCCTCGAGCCCCGAGCGAGGAACCACCTCTCGAGGACCGGCTGCGAGATGGAGCCCGACGAGCAGCGCGACGTCGCGCGGCCCGACCTTCGCGTCGACGGCGCCGAGCGACGCCTCAATCGCGTCGAGCAGCGCACCAGCCGTGGGCGTCCGTCTGTCCGGGTTGCGATCGAGAGCGCGCGCGACGAGCTCGTCGACCTCGGGAGTGACCGACGTGTTGTAACGAGACACGGGCTCGATCGACTTGCGCACGACGTTGCGCACCGTCTCGGGGTCGTCGTCGCCTTGAAAGAGGCGCCGTCCGGTGAGCATCTCCCACATGACGATGCCCGCAGCGAAGATGTCGATCCGCGAGTCGGTGGGCTTCTGCAGCACGACCTCGGGCGCGAGGTAGCCGAGCTTGCCGCCGACGAGCTCGGTCGAGCGAGCGGTCTCGTGCACGTTCGCGTTCGCGAGCCCGAAGTCGGCGAGCTTCACGAGCCCCGTCCGGCTCAGGAGCACGTTGTGTGGCGAGACGTCGCGGTGGATGATCCCGAGCGGCTCACCGCGCGAGCCCACGGCCTGGTGGGCGTACTCGAGCGCGCGGGCGAGCTCCCGCGCGACGTGAAGCGCGGCCCCGACGGGCATGCACGCGCCGCGCGCGTGAGCGCGATCGAGCAGGCTCTTGAGGGACGTGCCGTCGACGAGCTCCATGATCATGATGAGCCGGCCGCCGACCTCGCGCGCGTCGTACACGCGCACGACATTCCGGTGTCGGAGGAGCATTCCGAGCCTGGCCTCGTCCTCGAACATCGAACGATAGAGCGCATCGCCGTCGAGCTCGGCCAGGACTCGCTTGATCGCGACGAGGTGCGACTCGCCCGACTCGAGCACGGCGCGAGCGCGCCACACCTCCGCCATGCCCCCGAGGGCGAGCCTCGCGATCGGCTCGTATCTCGTCGGCGCGCGGCGCAGCTTCGACGACAGCCGGTTCGGCCGCTCCACCATGATCGTCAATCTCGCATCGCACCCGAGCAGCGTCAATCGGCCAGGAGCGGTGCGACCGCGGCCTCCGCGTCCGCGATCGCCACCGCGAGCGCCGTGCAGCGCACCTCCCGATGCCCGATGACGACGGGCTCCGCCGCCGGGTCGCAGACGGAGCGGTCGAACGCGTCGAACAGCGCTCGGCCCGCGGCCCGAACGGCGTCGAAGGAACGCGGGCCGTCGGGCGGCGCGATACGCGGGTGATCGGCCCGCAGATCGTCGGCATGTCTCGCGCGATAGGACGGCGCAGCGAGGAGCGCGAGGGCGTAGTGGACGAACGACTCGGCGTCGACGTCGCGGCCGGCCGCGGCCGAGAACCGCGCGCGCACCGACGGGTCGAGGTTCTCGCCGCCGTCGGGGCCCCGCGCGGGGTACGCGCGCGTCCGGCACGACGAACGCGACGAGAGGAAACAGTTGTCGGGAACGAGCCGCCCGCCGCCGAAGCACGCCCAGCCCCTCGAGCCGCGGTCTTTGCGCGCGCTGTAGAGCAGAGGCGCGCTCCCATCGATCGCGCGAAGCAGCATCGGGCGAGGTCGATGGCAGAGCGGCGTCAATGTCACGAAGAATCGGGGCTCGAGCGGGCGGTACGCGACGCGACGGATCAGCCCGAGGGTACCGTCGGGATCTCGAATCGAGCGACGACGCGAGACGCTCGCGTGCGCGGCGAGGATCGTAGTGCGGCAGGGCCGCGAGAGCCTGCGCGAGCCGCTCGGGGCGCGCGCCGGACGCGAACGCGCGAAGGAGCCCGAGGAGCTCTTCGCGGTCGCTGTGCGTCGCTATCGCGTCGCGGTTCGTCTGCACGCCCTCACGATGGAACGGCATCGCTTCGGCCAAGCTCGGCCAGAGAGAGTACTCGGGGCGGGAGCGCCGCGGTACGAACAGCCATCCGGGGGCGGCGCAGGCGAGTCTCTCGGACGCGAGCGGCTCGGCGCCGACGAGGCGCTCGAGCTTCGCCGTTCGCGCACCGAAGACGCGCGCGTGTCGGACGACGGCGCGACGGGTCTCGGGCAGCGCGGGACGGCGGACGCCGATCGTGATCGCCACCCCCGGCCGCACACCGAACACGTTGTCGTCGACGCGACCGTCGCGGGCGACGAGCGAGCTGCCGCCGAGGTCGACGATCTCGAGCGAGTCGAACCACCGAACCAGCGCCCCACGCATCGCGCGATGCACGGGCCCGTCCAAGAACGAGGAGTTCGTCACGAGGCCGATCGCGCCGCCCGCAGGTGCGCGCCGGACCACCTCTGCGGCCCAGCGAACGAACCGAACGTAGTCGTCCGAGAGAACGCCGATCTTCCGCTCCTCGAGCCGCGCTCCGGACGCGTCTCGACGAAAGTCTTCGAGGATCGCCGCCGTCGCGGTCGACTGCCGGTTCGCGGTCCTGCCAGCCCAGGGAGGATTGCCGATGACGACGACCACCTCGTCCGAGCGACCGGCGACCTCGCCGCCGAACGGCGTGAGGCTCGCGAGCGTGTCGCCCGCGCGCAGCTCGAGCGGCCAACCGCGCGCGAGCGCGGCGCGCGAGAGCTCTCGGCGCGCCGTCGCCACCGCGTCGGGGTCGATGTCGATGCCGAGAACGCGCCGCGGAGGACCCCTTTGCACGCGGCGGCGACCGAGCGTGAGCGCGCTCGCGAGGAACACGCCGGGACCGCAGGCGGGATCGACCAGCGCCACGCGCCGATCCGCGATGCCTCCGCGGAGCCCGAGCACCGCGCGCAGCCCTCGATCGACCCTCTGGATGACGAACCGGGCGAGCTCGACGGGCGTGTGAACGACGCCGCGGGTGCGCCCGCGGTCCGCCTCGGAGGCGACCGCCCGAGCGCGCTCGCGTCCCCGCGCCTCGATCGAGCGCTCGATGGAGGGCCCCGTCATCGCCGAACAGCATAACGAAATCGCCCGTCGCGCATACGGGAGGGGATCGGATGGACCCGTGCACGCGCATGCTCGCCGACAGAGCAGCCGGAACGTTGGATGAAAACGTCGCCGGTCACGTCGAGCGCTGCGCCTCGTGCGCCGAGCTGCTCGCCCGAGAGAGCCTCCCGGACGAGCTTCGAGCGATCGAGCGAGCGCCGGCGACCAGCATCGAGCTGCCTCCGCCAGGGGTGCCGCCGACGGGCGTGCTCGACTGGCTCCGGGCGCGCCCGACGCCGGTGCGAGTCACGCTCGGCGCGCTCGGCGCGCTCGGGCTGGTCGGGGCGCTCGTCGGCGTCCATCCGCGCCCCGACCTCGACCGACCGACGGTCGGCCTCGCCGTGGGTGTGTTGGCCTTCGTCGGGCTCCTCCTGGTCGGCATCGAGCTGGCGATGCGTCCACTCCACCGCCCCGCGCTCTCCGGGGCTCGCCGTCGCCTCGTCCTCGCAGCGGCGTCGATCGTCCCCGTCGTACACGCGGTCCTTCCATGGCACGCACACGACGGTCGCGACTCGAGCGCCGCGATCTGCTTCGGCTTGGGGATCGGCATCGGAACCGCGTTTGCGGGGCTTCTCGCGATGCTCGCGCGGAGCCCGACCACGGGCGACGGGACCACCGGCCTCGCCGTCGCGGCGGCAGGCCTGGCGACGCTCGCGCTCTCGCTCTTTTGCGGCGCGACCACGGTTTCTCACCTCGTTTTCGGTCACGCCGGCGTGGCGGTCGCGTTCGCCGCGGGGCTCATCGCGATGCGCGCAGCCCCGATCGGGGTCCGGTGAGCGGGCGCGCGTGAGGGGTCCGAGGCACTCGGAGACTTTTCGCGGGCTGGGCCGTGTGCTATGTGGCGCCCGCTCCCAGGGGAGATAGCCGAGGGAGCGACGTACCAGGTCCTGGATTCACCGTCCGATCGGACGGTGTGAGAGATCTCGCGGGGGTGGCCCGCAGTGAAGAGGAGGATGCGCAGAGCTCGGCTTGGCGAGCGCTGCGCATCCGGGCGGGGTCCGCGCCCTGGCGCGGGGGGCCCCCGCATACCGACAACGACGACTGGAGGCTTTCGATGAACGTCTCGAAGATCACGACCGCCGCGCTCGCCGCGTTGGCCGTTCTGGCGATGGGCCCCATGGCCAGTGCGCAGTGGGACCCGGAGGGCGGCGACAACTGGCAGCAGAACCCGCCCCCCGACCAGAACCAACAGCAGCAGCAACAACAGCAACAGCAGAACCCGCCTCCCGACCAGAACCAGCAGCAGGGCTGGGGAAACCAGCAGAACAACCAGAACCAGGGCTGGCAGCAGAACCCCCCGAACAACAACGGCAACGGCGGTGAGCAGCCGCCGGGCTGGGGAACGGGCGACGAGGGCGAGCAGCCGCCGAGCGGTGGGCGAGACGAGCAGCAGGGCGAGTCGGATCACCAGCGCGTCGTCGGGCACCTCGGCGTCGGTTACCTCGGCGCGTTCACCGTGCCCGTGGGCATCGCGCCGGGCGTCAGGACGGTCGGCGTCGGCGTCGCGACCGCGTCGGAGCGCGCGATCACCGCGCCGGTCATCGGCGTTCGCTTCTGGCTGAGCGAGCTCATCGGTCTCGATATCGGCATCGGCTTCGGCTACACGTCGGTCTCGGCGACGGCGGGAAACCCCGGGTCGTCGATGACGATCGTCGACGAGAACGGCTTCGCGTTCGGGCTTCACGCGGGTCTGCCGATCGCGATCTACAACCACGAGCACTACAAGTTCCTCATCGTCCCCGAGGCGAACCTCGCCTACGGCACGTACACGATCCTCGGCGCGGTGGCGGCGGCGGACGAGGGGCTGAGCGGTCTGCTGTTCACGCTCGGTGCGCGCATCGGCAGCGAGATCCACTTCGGGTTCATCGGGATCCCCGAGCTCGCGCTCCAGGCGACCGTCGGCCTCGAGGTGCGCATCAACACGCGCTCCTGGGACACGAACTTCGGTGACACCTACCAGGACGGCACCGGCGTCGACATCGGGACGACGGTCCAGAACGAGCCCTGGAACATCTTCATCGGCAACGTCGCCGCGCTCTACTACTTCTGATCGCGGGGGGCGAAGCGCCCCGCACCCGAGCGAAGCGAGCCGGGCGCGCAGCGCCGGGCCGGAGGCCCGCGCGAGCACCCGACGGGGGCGCACGAAGAGTCGTCGCGGCACGCGACGACTCTGAGGCGAGAGAGCCCGTCGCGAAGCGACGGGCGAACGACGGGGGGCGAAGCCCCCCGGGCCCGAGCGAAGCGAGCCGGGCGCGCAGCGCCGGGCCGGAGGCCCGCGCGAGCACCCGACGGGGGCGCACGAAGAGTCGTCGCGGCACGCGACGACTCTGAGGCGAGAGAGCCCGTCGCGAAGCGACGGGCGAACGACGGGGGGCGAAGCCCCCCGGGTTGACAGTGTGGGGGGCCGCCCGCACAACAGTCGCCAAGTGCGCGAAACGAGAGAGAATCCGCGAGCATCCGTACGGGCGTTTCATCCAGCGGGTGAGGCGGCCGGCGCAGTACCTCGGAGGCGAGACGGGGGAGCTGCGGAAGGACTGGGACGGGGTGACGGGGCGGATGTGCCTCGCGTTCCCCGACCTCTACGAGGTCGGGATGAGCCACCTCGGGTACAAGATCCTCTACTCCGCGCTCAACGCGCACCCCTCCCTCTTGGCCGAGCGCGCGTATGCCCCCGCACACGACATGGAGGCGGCGCTCCGCGCGGAGGGCGAGCCGCTCCGGTCGCTCGAGAGCTGGCGCGCCCTGCGCGAGTTCGACGTGCTCGGGTTCTCGCTGCAGTTCGAGCTCACGTACACGAACGTGCTCACGATGCTCGACCTCGGCGGCGTGCCGCTCCGCGCCGAGGCGCGCGCCGAGGACGACCCGCTCGTCGTGTGTGGCGGTCCGGTCGCGACGCACGCCGAGCCGCTCGCGCCCTTCGTCGATTGCTTCCTCATCGGAGACGGGGAAGAGCGCACTCCGGAGCTCGTGCTCACGTGGGCGCGCGCCAAGGCGGAGGGCGTGCCGCGGATGGAACGGTTCGCGACGGCTCGCGACGTTGCCGGGCATCTACGTGCCCTCGTTGTACGAGCTCGCCGTCGACGCCGAGTCGAGGCTCCTCGTCGTGGAAGGACCGCGCGCCGATGCTCCCGAAGCGCCGATGCCGATCGTGCGCACGTTCCTCCCGTCGCTCGCCGCGCACCCCTTCCCGGTGGATGGCCCGGTCGCGGCAACAGAGACCGTGTTCGATCGCGTCTCGGTGGAGATCGCGCGCGGCTGCACCGAGGGGTGCCGGTTCTGTCAGGCGGGCATGATCTACCGGCCCGTTCGCGAGCGGCCGCCCGAGCAGATCGTGGACGTCATCGAGCGCGCCACGACGGAGGGCGGCTATGACGAGGCGTCGCTCACGTCGCTCTCGACGGCGGACTACAGCGCGATCTCGCCGCTCGTGAAGGGCGTGATGGAGCGCGTCGAGGGCAAGCACGTGAGCCTCGGCGTCTCTTCGCTCCGCGCGTACGGGCTCGACGAGGACGTGCTCGACGAGATGAAGAAGACCCGGGCGACGGGGCTCACGTTCGCGCCCGAAGCGGGCACGCAGCGCATGCGCGACGTCGTGAACAAGAACGTCACCGAAGAGCAGCTGCTCGAGACGGCCGAGCGCGTGTTCTCGCGCGGTTGGTCGAAGATGAAGCTCTACTTCATGATCGGCCTGCCCACGGAGGAGGAAGAGGACGTTCGCGGGATCGTGCGGACGGGTCAGAAGGCGCTCGAGGTGGGTCGCCGGATTCAGGGGCGTAAGACGCCGCGCGTCACGGTGAGCGTGTCGACGCACGTGCCCAAGCCGCACACGCCGTTTCAGTGGTGCGCGATGGACGACCAAGAGACCGTGCTCGCGAAGCAAGAGATGCTCCACGACGAGGCGCGTCGGTCGGGAGTGAAGCTGCGGGTGCACGGCTCGTCGGGGAGCTGGCTAGAAGCGGTGCTCGCTCGCGGGGACCGGCGGCTCGCGGACGTCGTCGAGAGCGCATGGAAGCGCGGAGCGCGGTTCGACTCGTGGGAGGAGCACCTCGACGTGGACGCGTGGCGCGAGAGCTTCGAGGAGCACCGCATCGACACGACGCCGTACCTCGCGACGATTCCCGTCACCGCGCGGCTGCCGTGGGACCACCTCGACGTCGGTCTCGCGCCGGGGTTTCTCGCGAAGGAGTACCGCAAGGCGCTCAAGAATCGGCTCAGCCCGCCGTGCGGAAAGGTCGTCGGCGCGTTCGTGCACCCGACGAACGTCGAGGATGCGCTCGCACAGAGGCGCAAGCTCGTCTGCTACGACTGTGGAGTCGCTTGTGACCTCGATCAGATGAAGGAGGAGCGTCTCGTCTTCTTGCGGACGCTGGGCGCCGAGGCACCACGCGCGCGGAGCGAAGAGGATGCGGCGCGCGTGACCACGCCCAAGGAGCGCCAGCGCGTCGTGACGCCGGACCAGGGCCCGGCGCTGCGCGTGCGGCTCGCGTACACGCGACTCGGGCGGCAGGCGTACTCGTCGCACCTCGATCTGGTGCGGCTCTTGCCGCGGCTCTTCCGCCGCGCGCGTCTCCCGCTCTACTACTCGCAGGGGTTTCATCCGAAGCCGGTGATGGTGTTCGGTCCGTCGCTCCCGCTCGGCATCGCGAGCCTCGCCGAGCACCTGGACGTGAAGCTCCGCGCGGAGCTCGCGGGTGATGTCGAGGAAGCGTCGCTGCTCGAACGGCTGCGAGGCGTGAGTCTCGAGGGCCTCGAGTTCACGGGAGCGCGGGTGCTCGGACCGAACGATCCAGCGCTCGGAAAGACGATCGACGAGATCGAGTACGTCGTCGCGCTGGCGCGCGACGCGCTCGGCGCGCTCCGCGTCGCGAACGTCGAGGAGCTCGGGACGCTCGTCGCCGCGCGGCGAGCTGCGGGCGGATTGCTCGTGAGGCGCGAGGTGAACGGGATCGGCAAGACCGTCGACGTCGGCACCTACCTCACGGGGGTGGGCGTCGGCGAGGGCGCGGACGAGCTCCGCGCGGCCGGCATCGTCGGCGAGCTCGTGCCGGTTCGCCTGCGACTCTCGCTCGACGCGAAGGGAACCGCGCGCGCAGCCGAGGCGGTCGAGGCGCTGACGGGGCGCGGGGACTTGTCGTCACGGATCGTGCGCACGAGGGTGACGGGCGCGCGCACCGGCGAGCGGCTCGATCCACTCGCGGCGGTCGGCCGAAACGCCGCCGTCGCTCCCGAGGCCCTCGCCAGCGCCGCCGGAGCCTGAGGCGAGCGGTGAGCAGCCCGTTCGACCTGCTCAAGAGCTACGTCCGGGACGCGGCGAGCCGCGCGCGCGACGGGATCGAGCGTGCCGCGCCGATGGGTGCGTTGCGAAAGCGCATCGCGGAAGCGGCGCGCCAGCGGTCGGCGATCGACGAGCGCGCGTTGTCACGCGCGATCGCGCACGCGAAGGGCGTCGAGGCGGCGAGCGTGGTCGTGCGTGGTGGGGCGGTTCGTATCGACGCGACGTTCGACGACGGCGAGCACCTCGCGATGAGCCTCGTACCGGCCGGCGCCACGTTCGCTCCGCGCGGCGCGAAAGAGATCCGATTTCGCGTCGACCCGGCGGACGCGGCGAAGAGCCCACACGCTGGCGATCTCGCCGCAGCCGTCGCCGGTTGCGTCGCGAGAGCGCTCTGGGCCGTCGTTCTACGCAGCGACGGCGACCTCGGCCAAGCCCAGGTCGACCGAGACCAGGACCTCTTCCGCATCGACCTGCGCACCATTCCCGAGGTCCGCGCCCTCGGAGCCGACGGCCCCCACGCCCGCATCCTCGACGTCCTCGCGCCCGCCGCGATCACGGCCGACGAGGGCGCCCTCCACGTCCAACTCCAGCTCCCCAAGTTGGGCTAGGGATGGCGGCATGCGGGAGCCCACAGGTCGAAGGGCGGGGCGCGCGTCCTTCGCCCCGCCTCACCTGATCCGCGTGAAGCTACGTCCCCGAGGGCAGCTTGCGGGTGATGGTGTTCCGGCCGATGCGCAGGCGTTGTGCGGCTTCGGTGCGGTTGCCGCCACAGGCATCGACGGTGGCGGCCATGTAGCGTTTGCTGGCTTCTTCGAGGGTGAGGCCGAGGGGGATGGTGACGACGTCGGCGTGGCGGGGGCCGGGGGAGCCGGGCGGCGCTTGTGCGAGATGGTCGCCGCGCAAGACGCCGTCGGGCGAGAGCACGACGGCGCTCTCGATCCAGTGCTCGAGCTCGCGGACATTGCCCGGCCATAGGTGCCCACGGAGGACGGCGAGGGCTTGCTCGGAGATGGTGGGCGCGGCGCGGGCGTATTTTCGAGCGTGGCGGTCGGCGAAGTGACGCGCGAGCGTCTCGATCTCGTCGGGCCCGCGCTCGCGGAGCGTCGGGACGTGGATCTCGACCACGCGGACGCGGTAGTAGAGGTCTTCGCGAAAGCGTCCGGCTTTCACCTCGGTCTCGAGGTCGCGATGGGTCGCGCACACGATGCGGACGTCGGCGTGCAGGGTCTCGCGACCGCCGACGCGCTCGAACGCGCGCTCCTGCAGGAAACGGAGGAGCTTGCCCTGCATCGCGTGAGGAAGATCGCCGATCTCGTCGAGGAAGAGCGTCCCGCGATCTGCGACCTCGACGCGGCCGCGCACGCGGCGATCAGCTCCCGTGAACGCGCCGCGCTCGTGGCCGAAGAGCTCGCTCTCGACGAGCTCGGCGGGGAGCGTGGTGCAGTCGACCGTGACGAAGGGCCCCGACTGCCGAGCGGAGTTCACGTGGATCGCGCGCGCGAGAAGGGTCTTCCCCGTACCGGTCTCGCCGCGCAGGAGCACCGTCGCGTCGGCGCGCGCCGCGAGCGCGACACGCTCATAGACGCGCTCCATGACGGGGCTGCGGCCGACGATGTGGTTGAACGGACCGCGCAGGACGAGCCCCGGCTCGCGAGGCTCGTCGGCGCGCAAGGTAGTGAGTGACAATGCCGCGCCGAGCTGCATCGCGAGCGCGACGAGGTAACGCTCGTCCTCGTCGTCGAACCGTCCCTCGCGCCGGTTGAGCACCTGCACCACGCCTCGCACCGGGCCGTCGCCATCCTCTCGAATCGGCGCCGCACACACCGACACGGTCGTGTAGCCCGTGGTCTCGTCGACCGACCGATCGAAGCGATCGTCACTCGCCGCGTCGTCGACGCGCACGGGCTCGCCGCGCTCCGCGACCCAGCCAGCGATACCGCGACCGAGCGGGAGCCGAATCGACTCCACCTCGGGCAGGACCGCGACGCGCGTCACGAGGTCGCCTTGCTCCGCGTCGACGAGCCAGATCGTCGCGCGCTCCGCGTGAAGCGCGTCCGCCAATCGGTCGCACGCCGTCCCGAGGAGCGTATCGAGATCGACCTCGCGTGAGAGAAGCGTGGCGAGATCGACGAGGAGGCTGAGGCGCGACATGGGCGTGGGGCGCGCGCCAGTATAACCAGTCTCTCGTGGAGCGAGAGACTGGGTCACGCGGCTTCGGAGCCGGCGGCCGCGGAGAGCTCGATCGAGAGCCCCTCGCGCGCCGCGACGGTGTCGGCGAAGCGCCCGCGGGCGCGACGCTCGATCTCGGCGACGCCCTCGTCGCTACGACGCGGGTCGTGATGGAAGAGCACGAGCCTGCCGACGTCGGCCCGACACGCGAGCTCGGCTGCCGCCTCCCACGTGGAGTGCCCCCAGCCGACGCGCGAAGGCCCGCCGGCGCCCGCGTACTCCTCTGCCGTGTACTGCGCGTCGTAGACGAGAACGTCCGCACGGCGCGCGAGCGCGAGGAGCGCCGGATCCACGCAAGCGTAGTGCTCGGTGTCGGTCGCGTAGACGATCGACCGGCCGTCGTGCTCGATGCGGTACGCCAGCACGCCGCCGGGGTGGTTTCCGCGCTGCACCCGAACCTCCGCGTGGCCGAGCGCGAACACGTCGGTCGGTTCGACGTGGCGGAACGACAGCTCGGCGGGGAGCTCCGCGAACCGGACCGGAAAGACGGGCGCGCGCATCTGGTGTGCGAGCGCGTCCTCGAGCGACATCTCGGCGGTGCGCCTGCCGACCACCTCGATGCGCGAGCCGGGCACGTATGCCGGTACGAAAAACGGCAGACCCTGAATGTGATCCCAGTGCAGATGCGACAGGAGGAGGGCGACGTCGGCGGGCCCGTCCTTCACGAGCGCGTCTCCGAGCCGCCGTATCCCCGTGCCCGCGTCGAGCACGATCCGCTTCGCGCCCGCGATGACTTCCACGCAGCTCGTGTTACCGCCCACCTCGGCCGTGTCCGCGCCAGGCGACGCGATGCTCCCTCGAACGCCCCAGAAACGCATTCTCAAACTCATCTCGCTCCTCCCGCCCGGTCCGCGCGCCGAGCCACACCTCGGCTCCTTGCGAGGCGCGTGCCGACCGCGCCGGTCCTCGAAACGCGGGCAGATCCGGGCACGTCACCGGCACGGAGCACCTGCCCGGTGCACCACGCGGAGGCGCACGCGGTGAAGAGGCGCGCGCGAAACGCGCGTCTCGCGCTCGAACGACCGCGGAGGTGCGGCCTGAATCAGATGCGACCCTGCGCTTCGAGCCAGGCGACGACGGCGCCCGCGCACTCGTCGAGCGAGGCGGCGTGCGTGTCGACGCGGATCTCCGGCGACGCCGGCTCTTCGTACGGCGCGCTCACGCCGGTGAACTCGGCGATCAGCCCGCTGCGCGCCTTCGCGTAGAGCCCCTTCGGGTCGCGCGCTTCGCACACCTCGAGCGGCGCGACGACGTGGACCTCGACGAAGTCGCCCGCCGCGAGCAGCGCCCGCACGCGATCGCGATCGCGGCGGTACGGCGAGATGAACGCCGTCACGACGAGCAGGCCTGCGTCGGTGAGCAGCCGCGCGACCTCGCCGATGCGACGGATGTTCTCCTCGCGATCCTCGGGCGAGAAGCCGAGGTCGGAGCAGAGCCCGTGCCGCACGTTGTCGCCGTCGAGCACGTAGGCGACGCGCCCGCGCTCGGCGAGCATCTCCTCGACGCGCCGAGCGAGCGTGCTCTTTCCCGACCCGGAGAGCCCCGTGAGCCAGAGCGTCGTCCCGCGTTGGCCGAGCGCTTTTTCGCGGTCCGCGCGCGCGACTCGGCCGTGGTGCCACGTGAGGTTCGTCCCCTTGGGCTCGTCCATGTGGGCCGAAGATACGGCAGTCGAGAACGGGCACAAGCGGGCATTGACCCGAGGAGCCACGGGTCCCACGTTCGCGCGGTGAGCTGGGAGGAACGCTGGCGAACGGGACAGACCCCCTGGGACGCGGGGGTGTCACCGCCGTCGCTGCGGCGGCTCGTCGCCGAGGGCTCGCTCCCCGACGGGCTCGCGCTCGTGCCGGGCTGCGGTGCCGGCTACGACGTGCTCACGCTCTCGTCTCCAGCGCGCCGCGTGATCGGCCTCGAGGTCGCCTCGACGCCGCGCGACAGGTTCGAGTCGCTCCGCCGTGCGTCGGGCGTGCCGGAGGAGCGCGCGTCGGTCGTCCTCGCCGACTTCTTCTCGTTCGATCCCGGCGCTCCCGTGGATCTCGTCTGGGACTACACGTTCCTCTGCGCGATCGAGCGCGAGCAGCGGGCGGAGTGGGCCGCGAAGCTCGATTCGCTGCTCGCCCCCGACGGAGAGCTCGCCGCCCTCCTCTTCCCCGTCGACCCCGAGCGCCCGCGCGACGAGGGCCCGCCGTACTCGGTCGACCCCGAGGAGGTCCGCGCGCTCCTCTCGCCGGCGTTCCGGGCGACGCTCCTAGAGCCCGCGCGCGAGAGCCACGAGCGACGCCGCGGCAAGGAGTGGCTCGCGCGGTTTCGACGGGCGTGACCGCCCTCAGCCCTCCGCGACGAGCAGAGCGAGAGCGCGGATGGTGAGCGGGCTCGACCCTTCCACCTTGTTGTTGACGAGCACGTACGTCTCGACGCCGCGCTCGCCCGTCGCACGGACGAGGCGCACGACGTCGGCGCGCATGTCGTGACGCACGTCCGCGATGCGGTCGAACGGCGAGTACGCGCGCACGAGGTCGTCGTACCTGCCGCCGGGCGGCAGCAAGAGCCGCGAGACGAGGAACGGCGCGTGGAAGGGCTGTATTCGTGCGAGCTGCTCGCCGAGCGGCGGCATCCGGGGATGGTAGCTCGCGCAGTGCGTCGCGCCGTGCGCACGCAGGATCGCGAGGTAGCGGTCGGTGAAGAGTCGCGTCTCGCGGAGCTCGACAGCGATCCGAAGATCGGCCGAGACCGCCTCGAGGAAGCGCTCGAGCTTGCGCTCGAGCTCGGCGGGAGCGAGGCGCCCACGCGACGGCGGAAGCTGTAGGACGAACGGACCGAGCGCGTCGCCCAGCCCGCGGACCGACGGCGCCACGACGGTCTCGAGAAAGAGCTCCGGGTCGAGGAACGTCGGGCTCGGTCGGACGTCGAGCGCACCGTCGGCGCCCTCGCGCTCCTCGACCGGCGCAGCGACTCCGGTCCAGACCTTCGAGCAGCACTCGAAGCCGTCCGGCACCTGCGCACGGTAATCGGCCAGCTCCTCCTCGGCGACCGGCGCGTAGAAGCTACGGTCGATTCCGACCGTGCGCACGAGCGGAAAGCGCGCGTACTCCGCGAGCGACTCGCGCACGAACTCCTTCGTCGACGCGTACGTGCGCCGGTAGACCGTCCCGGCCCAGCCAGCGAACGTCCAGCTCGTCGTCCCGAACCGAACGTGCGCCGGCAAGCGCGCCGCGAGCTCCACGTCTCCTCGGTCCGGGCCGGGCGCGCGCGCCGCCCGCTCCCGCGCCACGTGCGCATGCGCGTCGCCGAACAGGTCGAGCTGGCGATCGCGCGTCACCGTCGGTGCTCGACCGCGGCCTCGTGCTGCTCGAGCGTCCGACTGAATCGGTGGCGCCCGCCGCCGCGCGCGACGAAGTAGAAGTAGTCGTTGTCCGCGGGGACGAGGACGGCGCGGATCGAGTCGAGCCCGGGGCTCGCGATCGGGCCGGGGGGCAAGCCTTCCATCCGGTAGGTGTTGTACGGGTTGTCGGCGTCGCGGAGCATGGCGCGCGTGATCGTACGGCCGTCGAACGCGCGACACGCCTCCGAGACGTCCGGCTGTGCCCGACAGCCGTAGCTCACCGTGGGATCCGCCTGGAGGCGGTGCGGGGTGAAGGTCTCCGAGGTGAGCCGATTCAAGAACACGCGCGCGATGATGGGCCGCTCGTCGTCGACGGCGGCCTCTTTCTCCACGATCGAAGCGAGGATCAGCACGTCGTGCAAGCCGAAGCCGAGCTCGGCGCGTCGCGCCGCGAGACCCTCGGGATGCGCCTCGATGAGCGGCAGCACGTGGACCTGGAACGCGCGCACCATCCGTCGCACGACGCGCTCGGGCTCGGTGTCGCTCG
This sequence comes from uncultured delta proteobacterium, assembly GCA_963740495.1. Lineage (GTDB taxonomy): Bacteria > Myxococcota_A > Polyangia > Polyangiales > CAVUEK01 > CAVUEK01. The sequence goes on along the minus strand of CAVUEK010000017.1, from coordinate 22,002 downwards.
CGAGCTCGTACGTATCGGGGAAGAGGTAGCCTTCCGCATTCGGCGCGTCGACGTCGAGCGTCGCGAGCAGCTCCGGGTCCGCGGTGGCCGCGAGGAACGCGTCGGCGTCACACACACCGGCGCGCTCGAGTCGCGCGGCGACGTCGAACCGCGTGAACCCCTCGGGGAACGTCACGCGCGCGCGCGCACGCCCGAGCCCCGTCGCGATGGCGCGAGCCAGCTCGAGCGGTGTCATCCGATCGTCGAGCTGAACCGGTCCGCGGCGGAGGTGAGCGTCGGCGCCGAGCAAGCGGACGTATGCGGCGAAGAGCGCGGGCCGCTCGACGAGCCGCTGACCGCGAAGCTGCTCGACGACGGTGTCGAGCTCGGTGCCATCATCGATCACGAGCTCCACGTGTCGTCCGTTTCCGGCCGGGGTGCTGCGCGGGTAGACGAGCAGGAGCCAGGCGAGGAACGCCAGCGCCGCGCCCGAGAGCACGAGCGAGCCGGCGGTCAACGCCCTCAGTCCTGCTCGCGCCGCCGCGCCCGCTCGGCGTGCTCCGCCTCGGGGTCGAGCTCGTGGTCCCACGATCGCTCCGCCTTTTCGAGATATCCCTGAAGCAGCACCGTCGCCGCGGCCTGATTGATGACGTCCTTCTTTCGCGCCCCCTTGACCCCGGTCTCGCGGAGCGCGCGCTCGGCGAGCGCCGTGGTGAGTCGCTCGTCGACGAGCTCGACCGGGATCCCCGTCGCGCGTCCGAGCGCGTCCGCAAACGCCCGTGCGCGCCTCGCCTCGGGCCCGTCGGCGCCGTCGAGCCGAAGCGGGAGCCCCACGACGATGTGCCCCACCCCTTCGGCGCGCACCACCTCTGCGATGCTCGCGAGGGCGTCGGGGGTGGCCTGGCGATTGACCGTCGAGTGCGGGAGCGCGATGCGTTCGTCCTCGTCGGAGATTGCGAGGCCGATCCGTCTCGATCCGGGGTCGACGCCGAGGACGCGCACGCGGGCTCTTGTAGCCTGGATGCCGCGAGCGGTCACCCCGGACCGGTCCGGGACGGGCCGATCCGTGCCGAGGCGCGGGTGTGATATGTGCGGAGGATGCGCGTGCTCGCGGGGGACATCGGAGGCACCAAGACGCTGCTCGCCGTCTTCGAGGGGGAACCGGGCGCGTTCCGGGAAGTGAAGAGCGCGCGCTTCGAGAGCGCCCGCTACGCGGGGCTCGATGCGGTCCTCTGGGAGATGTTCGGGGACGGCGTGGCGGGCGTCGAGCGCGCCGCGCTCGCGGTGGCGGGGCCCGTCGACGACGGCCGAGTCAAGACGACGAACCTCCCGTGGGAGATTGACGCACGCTCGCTCGCGCGCGACCTCGGGGTCGAGGCGGTGCGTCTCTTGAACGACTTCGTGGCGGTCGCGCACGGGGTGCGCGCGCTCGAACCGAGCCAGCTCCACGTGCTGCGCGACGTGCCGAGCGACCCCGAGGGCCCAGTCGCGATCCTCGGCGCCGGGACCGGTCTCGGCGAAGCGGTCGTCGTCCCGACGCCGTCTGGGGAGCGCATCCTTCCGAGCGAGGGCGGGCACAAAGACTTCGCGCCGCGCGACGAGCTCGAGATCGGGCTCCTGCGCTTCCTGCTCGAGCAGCACGACCGCGTCTCGGTCGAACGCGTCGTATCGGGCGTCGGGCTCGCGACGCTCTATGATTCTCGTGGTCTCGCGGCGCCTCGCGAAGGAGAGCGACGCGGTGCGGGCGCGCCTCGCGACCGAGGATCCGGGCTCCGTCATCGGCGAGCTCGGCGTGTCGGGGCAGGACCCGGCGTGCGCGCGCGCTCTCGAGCTCTTCGTGTCGCTCTACGGGGCCGAGGCCGGAAACCTCGCGCTCACCGTGCTGCCGACCGGAGGAGTCTTCGTCGCCGGCGGGATCGCGCCGCGGATCCTCCCGGCGCTCGAGCGCGGTCCGTTCCTCGCGTCGTTCTTGGGCAAGGGCAGGATGCGGCCCGTCCTCGAGCGCTTCCGGGTCAGCGTCGTGTTGGAGCCGCGCGTGGGGCTTCTCGGCGCCGCGCGAGTCGCGTTCCGGGACAAGATGACTTTCTAGTCACGCTGGCGCGCCGCGTGGCATCCTCGCGTCGCGAGACGTGGAGGGCAAGGCGATGCAGAGGGCTTGGTTGTCGGGGTGGATCGGGCTCGCGCTCTCGGCGATCACGGCGTGCGGCGCGGCGCCGGGCGTCGTCGCCGACCAGCCCGCGACCGGCTCGGGCCCCGCCACGGTGCTGATCCGAAACGGCTCGAACGAGTCGATCTACTACATCCAGATGAGCCCCGTCTCCCAGAGCACGTGGGGAGAGGACCTCCTCGGCGACAACGTGCTCGCGCGCGGACAGACGTTCCAGCTCACGAACGTCACCCCGGGCGCGTGGGACCTGCGCGTGACCGACGCGAGCGGCAACTACAAGGAATGGCGCGATCAGCGGCTCGACGCTGGCGGGACCTACACGCTCGACGTCGGCTCCGGCGACTGGCACCACGACTGACCGGCGGCCATCAGACGGCTCTGCGCGTTCGCTCCGCGAGAAGCGGGAGGACGTAAGGGAAGCCGACGCTGAGCGTGTCGAGATCGGGGTCGATCTGCCCGATCAACCAGAACGCGAGCACGCTCGCACGTTCGACGTAGAACCAACCGTCCGGGTAGCGGATCGACCGCATCAGCTCTCCCAGCTCTCGGCGCGCGACCTCGGGATCGACGAGGTCCTCGAGCTCCTCCCGCTTCGCACGCATGAGCGCGCCGGCGGTCCGATCGCGCACCTTGAGGAGCTTTCGAAAGTACGTGAGGACGGTCCTCTCGACGAGCTTCTTGTTGCCGGTCTCGGCGACGAAGCCGATCCGCTCGAACCCGCGAAGGACGAGCGTGTCGTTCTGCTCGAAGAAGCCCTGGAGCACGTCCACCATGCCGTCGATCATCTCGTCGGCGACCTCGCTCACGGCGCCGAAGTCGAGCACGACGAGCCGAAACCGCCCGTCACCACCGTCCGGATCGATGAGGAAGTTCCCCGGATGCGGATCGGCGTGGAAGAAGCGGTGAACGAACATCTGCTCGTAGAACGACTCGGTCAGCCGTATCGCCACGCTGCGGCGCTCGATCCCCGTGCGCTCCATCGCGAGGATGTCGGTGATCTTGAAGCCCTCCATGTACGTCATGGTGAGGACCTCGTGGGTCGTCAGCTCGTCGACGACCTCCGGGACGACGATGTCGTCCTGCTCGCTGAAGTTCGCTCCCATGCGCCGCATGCACTCCGCCTCGTGCACGTAGTCGGTCTCGCGCCGCAGGAGGTCCACGAGCGCGACGTACACGCTGTCCAGGTTCTCCATCGGAACGAACCACTTGTAGACGGCGAGCCCCCACCGGATCACGCGCATGTCCGTCTTGACCATCTCGCGAATGCCCGGGTACAGGAACTTCACCGCCACCTTGCGCCCGTCGCGGAGCCACGCCGCGTGTACCTGCCCGAGCGAAGCGGCCGCGATCGGCTCGTGCTCGATCTTCTCGAAGCAGTCCTCGGGCTCGCGGCCCAGGCTCTCGCGGAATCGCCGGACGAGCGCGGAGTACGGCTGCGGCGGGACTCGATCCTGGAGCACCGACAGCTCGTCGCCGTACACGCGCGGCAGGAAGCCGCCCATGATCGAGAGTACCTGGCCGAGCTTGATGTAGACGCCGCGCAATCGGAGGATCGACGAGAGGAGCCGCCTGGCGTTTCGCGCATCGACGCCGTCGCGTCTCTCTTCCAGCTCGCGCGGGACGTGGTGTAGCTCCTCACCCGTCTCGGGGTCGTCGCCGGGCGTCCGGAACAAGAAGACGAGGCCGAGCTGCAGCATGTAGCTCGCGAAGATGAGCCCGAAGGCCCACGACGCGCGTAACAGTCGAACGAATAGCGGCATCGACCGCGCGCATCCTAGCATTGTCGGACGGCGCGTTAGGTCGAGCGCCGCGTCAGGGGCTCTCGGCCGTGCGCACGAGCCCGACGATGCCCCGGACGATCTCTTCGCGCTCGCCGAGCGAGAAGCCTTCGCGCTCGCGGGCGATCCGGCCGTCGCGGCCGATCCAGATGCTGAAAGGCGCGGCGCGGCGCGGGTTGAGCCGGGTCGTGACCGCCGTGTCGAGATTGCTCACGACGGGGAACGTGAGGCCGAGGCGGCGCGCCATCGGCCCCGCCTGCGGCAGCGTGTTCGCGTCGTCCATGCTGATTGCGACGACCGACAGGCCGCGCTCGGCGTAGCGGTGGTGGAGAGCTTGGTAGACCGGGAGCTCCTGGCGGCAGGGCCCGCACCAGGTGGCCCAGAAGAGGATGACGATTGGGTCGTGCCCGAGGTGGTCGCTCATCGAGAACGTCCCCGACGAGGGCCCGCCGGGGACCGCGGGGAGCTCGAACTCGGGCGGCCTACCGCCGACGCGCGCCGAGCCGGGAGCGGCGAGAGCCGCCGTGACCGCGACGGAGACGGAGAGGCACACCGCCACCCTGGCGACGGTGCGGCGTAGGGACGGGGCGCGGAACGGCACGGAGGCTTCGACGGTCATGAGCTCGCCTCATTCACGAGAGGATTCCCCACCGGGAGACGGACTAGCACGTCAGATTCCGGACGACCAGCTCGAGCAGGCCGCCTTCGAACGGGGGCACGTCCCGGCAGAGGCCGCCCGAGCAGACACGGCCACCCGGGCGCTGTCCGACGAAGAGGCGGACGTGGCTGCCCTCGGTGAAGACCCATCGCACCTCGACGCCGGGATAGAGGTCGGGCTCGGGCACCTTCTCGGTGCTCCAGAGGAGCTCGGGGCTCACATAGAGCCGCCCGGCGAACGCCCACGTGAGCGTGACGCCACCGCGAACGTACTCGACGATGTCGAAGAGCCTGCGCCGCTCGAAGCGCTGCTCGACGCGGAGCTCGATCCCGTGCTGGCCGAAGCCGATCGAGCCGTCGACCTCGCCGTGGATCACTTCCCAGTCGAGATCGCCGGTGCTCGCGAGCAGCGACGGTTGATTGCGGAGGTACGTTTCGCGCCGGTAACCGCCGGCGGCGTCGAGCGCCCAGCCGACCTCGCCCTCCGCGACGTCCGAGCTCTTCTTCGCGAGCGAGAGCACCCCGTGCGTCACGAGGATGCCGTCCCACGGATCGATCGAGGCGTCGTCGTCTTCTTCGCCGTAGACGATCCCGGTCGCCGTGAGCGACCACGGGCTCGGTGCGAACGCGTACGTGACCTCGAGCGAGCCGCCGCGCGAGTTGTGGATTCCGCGGAACCGCTCGGTGTCGCGATCGAGCGACGGTTGCGCGCTATAGATCCGGTACTCGGGCGGCGAGCCGAACGGCGCGACGAGGAAGTTCCGATAGTCCTTCCACTGTCCGAGCACGCTGACGTTGCCGGAGCTCACCTGCGCGGACGCATAGACCGCGCGGCCCCAGAATCGCTGCTGGAGCAGGCCTGGGTCCTCGTCCTCGCGAAGGAGCGCGTCGACCTCGCCGTAGAGCGCGAGCGCCCCGTCGAGGAGCGACGGCGCGGACGCATGCCACCCGTAGACGGTCGCGACGACGCGCTCCTGGCGCACGGGGTCCGCCTCGAACCAGATGCGGGCGCCGTGGACGCCGAGCTCGAGGTCGTTCGATTCGCCGGCGCGAAAGCCCGCTTCGGCGCCGATCAGGATGTCGAGCGGATCGCCGAACACGTCGCGCGGACGGCCGCGGATCGTGAGGTTCACCGGGTCGAGGTTCTGCGGGTTCGCGACGCCACCGAGGAGGCGCGCGTAGAGATGGCCGCCGTCGTACTGCGCGTAGCCGCCGCGCACGGTGTTGTCGATCCCGAGCTGATCGACCTTGCGCATGCTGAGCGCGATGCCCCGCGCGAGCACCGCGTGACTGTCGCCGAGCTGGATGTCGAAGTCGCCCGGAGTCCAGAGCAAGTTCACGCGCTCGGGACGGAGGTCCCACTCGAGATCGCAAAGCAACGTCTCGCGCATGGTCGAGCAGCCATCCGGCTCGAGGATCGGGACGAACGCGTCGATGCGCGTGGAGAGCCGGAGGTTCTCGCCCTGCATCGCGAGCTCGAGCCGCTCGATCACGGTCCATGCGAGCGCGTCGCCGCTCAAGTACTGATCGTCCTCGAAGTCGTTGCTGCGAAGCTCGGTGATCGTCGTGTCGACGAGCGAGAACGTCGTCTCGCCGAAGAGCGGCAGGTCGGGCGGCGCGTTCTCGTCCTCTTCGCTCGCTGCCTCCGGGGTCTCGCCCGCCGCCTCCTCTTCGTCGAGCTCGGCCTCGATCTGGGAGATCGGATCGTCGGTGTCTCGTTCGGGGGGCTCTTCGGCAGCGGGGGGCTCCGCCCCCCGTCGTTCGCCCCGCGCTCGCGCGCGCGGCTCTCTCGCCTCGGAGCCGCCGCCTTCAGCGTCGCCTCCTCGTGCGCCCCCCTCGCCGCTTCGCGGCGGGCTCGCTTCGCTCGCGTTCGGGGGGGTGCTGGCGTCGGAGGTGCTGGCGTCGGGGGTGCTGGCGTCGGGGGTGCTGGCGTCGGGGGTGCCGGCGTCGGGGGTGTCTTGGGCGCGTGAGCGGGCGGGTGCGAGGGCGAGGGCGAGGCCGACGCACGCGAGGAGGGCGAGAGCGGGCTTCACATCCCGGCGAGGAGGTCGTCGAGCTCGGCGCGGAGGGTCACGAGGCCGTCCGAGACTCCGTACTCACGGAAGCGGATGACGCCCTGGTTGTCGACGATGATGCTCGCGGGGAGCGCGTTGCCCGGGAAGTACACCGAGGTGTCTTGCGACGGGTCGACGAGCTCGATGTTCTCGAGGCCGAAGCGCGAGACCCAGCCGTCGCAGTACGCGCCGTCGGGCGCGGTGTAGTCCGCGGTCTGGGTGAGGAATCTGGATCACGCGAACGCCCTGTGGCCCGTACACGCGCGTGATGAGGTTCGTCAGCATGCCGCTCTCCATGATGCACGGCATGCACCAACCGGCTGCGATGCTCACGACCGTGAGGCGCGCTTCGCAGTAGTCCTGGTTGTAGAACTCGTATGCGTTGCCGTCGCAGCTGTCGAGCGTGAGCGGCTCGAACTTGCGGCCCTCGAGGACGCCGAACGGCGGCGTCGGGATCGTCGCTTCGCACGACGACATCGGTGCGTCGATGTCGCCGGCGTTGCCGTCGATCTCGATCGCGCCGCTGTCGCTCGACCCCGCGTCGACCGACCCCATGCGATCGTCGCCGTTGCAGCCGACGCCGGCGCACAGGAGCAGAGCTCCGACCCACACACCGTATTTCCGTTCGATCATGACGCCCTCACATCCTCTCGCAGACGTACCGCGTTCCCGATGCCGTCGCGACCGACTGGCACATGTAGCCGGTCGGGCAATCGTCCACGTTGCAGTCGATCGGCAGACACACGCCGTTGGTGTAGCTCGACGTCCCCCCGCTCGGGAGGTCGAAGTCCTTGAGGCACGAGTAGCCCTCCGCGCCGCGGCAGTCCGCGTCGGTCGCGCAGCCGTGCAGGCACGCGCCGAGGTCGCCGCGCGTGTACGAGCCGTTCACGAAGCAGACGTCGCCCTCGGGGCACGTGCCCTGCGGAAGCGCCGTCCCATCGAAGAACGTGTTCGTGTTGTAGCCGTTCGGGAGGATGCACGGGCCGTAGCAGTAGCCACCGTTCCAGCCGGTGGGCGTCCCGGCGGTGCTCCGCTCGAGGAGGCACTGCTCGCTCCGGCAGTCGGCGTTGGCCGTGCAAGGATCGCCGTGGACCGCGTTCGTCGGCACTCCCCCGCTCGGCACGCACGTCCCCGCCCATGGGTTGCACTGCGTGCCCCCACCGCACTCCTCGTCGCTCGAGCAGATCGGCACGCACATGCCCGCACCGCCGCCAAAGTCGCCGACACAGGTGTAGCCGTCACGCATGCAGTCGACGCCGTTCAGGCATCGCTGCTCGCAGTACGAGCCGCTGCCGTCCGTCTGCTCGAGGCAGTGGTTGTAGATGACGCCGTCGTCACACGGCCCGCGGTCGGGCGGCATGCACGTTCGCGTGCAGAACCCGCCGGCCCACCCGTCGTCGGCGGCCGTGCGGCACACCTCGTCGGGGCCCGGGCATTGGTCGTCCGTCGTGCAGGGCCCGAAGAGGTAGCTCGGGCCCGCGTCGTGCTGGCCCGAGTCCGACCCGGAGTCGACGACGAGGACCCCGCCATCGGACCCACCGTCGGTCGGTGGCGGACGGCTGTCGCCACAGGCGGTGGCGGCCACGAGGATCGAAACGAGAGAGCAGGCGAAGGGAGCTCGCATGTCGGCGTGGGGGAGGAGCCACCCCGCGACCCACCCCGGACGCGAGCGACACCACCGTTCGCGACTTCCTAACGTGGCGGAGCGCCCCACGCAACACGACCGAGCGCCGAGACCCCTCGATTGTCGGGGGGTTGGGGTGTCTCGGGTCCGGCGGACGTGAGGGCCCGCACGCTCAGGGCTCGGCCTCGCGGTCCCAGCAGAGCCAGCGGTACCCACACGCGATCGCGTCACAGTGCCCGCGGTCGCTGCCCTTGAAGTGCCCCGCGGCGTGAGCCTCGACGAGGGCCCCGCCGACGGAGGGCAGGTCGTCCTCGATGGGAGCGGGCGGCGCGAGCACGGGGAGGTGCGACCGACCGTCGAGGAACTGGACCCAGGTGCGGACCTCCCTCGTCGGCCCCACCATCCGGCGCACGGCCGCGGCGTAGCACCCGAGCTGGAAGCGGTAGGGGGCGGTCGCGTCCGCGCCGCGCGGCGCGGTGACCTTGTAGTCGACGACGTCGACGTGATCGCCCGCGTCGACGAGGAGGTCGATCTGACCGCGCAGGACGAGCGTCGCGGCGCCGGCGTCGACGGCGAGCGAGAACGGGACCTCGCGCGAGACGCGCTCGTCCCCGAGCCCCGCGAGCTCGCGGACGTAATCGCCGGCCACGAACGGCGAGAGCCTCGCGACGAGATCGTCCGACGGCGGCGCTCTCACCGCGCGCATGGCCGCCGCGAGAGCCCGCGCCGGCTCCTCGGCGGCGCGCGCGAGGTCGAGGCGCTCGAGGATCGCGTGCGCGAGCGTGCCTCGGCGGCGCGGATCGGCTCCCGCGTCGCCTGCATCGTCCCCCTCGACGTCGAGCTCGGGTGAGGCGGGCGCGCGGGGCGCGGGATGCTCGGGCAGCCGAAGCACGTGGCGCGCTCGATAGCGCCGAGGGCAGAGCGCGAAGTCCTCGAGCACCGTGACGGGCACCTCGAGCTCGCGCACGTTCGGCCGCGACGCGCGCGAGCGCGCCTCGAGCTCGCGCACGAGCGAGAGGTCGAGCTCATGGCGCGGCGGACCGACCTCGGTCGGATCTCCGGTCGGCTCGGCGCTCGGCTCGACGACGGCGAGCAGCCCGGCTCGCGACAGGCCGCGCGCGAGGAGCTCGACCACGCGCGTCATCACGCTGTTCGACGCGGGCCGCCCGACGAGAACGAGCCGGTCACACGCGCGCGTGATCTGCACGTAGAAGAGGCGCATCCGCTCGGCCGCCTCGCGACGCTCGCGGATGCGATGCACGTCATCGTGATGGCGCGAGTAAATCCACGCGCCCCACGGGGCCCGCACGGCCACCGCCAGGCCCGCGCGCGGATGGCGGTCGTGCTCCACGGACGACTTGCGGGCAACGATGCGCCGGCCGAGATCGGCTGCGACGACGATCGGGAACTCCAGGCCCTTTGCTTGGTGGACCGTCATCACGCGGACCGCGTCCGCACCCTCGCTCGCGACGTCGGCCTCGCGGTCGATCTCCTCGTCGGATCGACGCACCAGATCCGCGAGCGCCCGGCGCCCGTCCTCGCCCGCACGCTCGCGCGCGGCGATCTCCGCGACGAGACGGTCGACGTTCGCGACTCGCTGTGCGCCGCCCGGCAGTGCGGCGAGGACCGCCGCGTAGCCCGACTCCGCGATCGCGATCGAGAGCGCGTTCGCGAGACCGATCGCACCGACGGCGGCGCGGAGCCTCGCGAGGAGCGCGACGGCCGCGTCGTACCTCGCCCGCTCGTCGTCCGGAACGCCGTCCCCGAGCCGCGGCGCGCGCGAGAGGAGAGTGCGAAACCCGGCGCGACCGAGCTGCCCCGCGATTCGGAGCAGCGTCGCGTCGGAGAGCGTCGCGAACGGCCCGCGAAGGACCGCAGCGATGCCGCGCCCGTCGTCGCTGTCCGCGAGGACGCGCCCGAGCGCGACGACATCGCGCGCCTCGACCGTCTGCATGAGCCCGCGCCCGCGGACCACGACGTAGGGCACTCCCAGGTCGTCGAGCGCGCGAAGATACGCGGCGAGGTTCGTGAAGCGCGGGAGCAGGAGCGCGACGTCGCCCGCGCGCGGGCGTCTCGTCCCGAGCGCGGCGTCACGGACCGGCGGCGCGTCGGGCGAGCGGACGAGCTCGGCGACGCGCGCAGCCACCGCGCGGGGCTCGGCGTCCGGATCGGGATCGTCGACCACGAGGAGCTCGGTCGGAGGGCTCTCGTGATGCGCGTCGTGCGCCGCGGACAGCGCTTCGCGGAGCGCGTCGTACTCGATCTCGAACCGCTCCGGCTCCGCGGACTCGGGAGCGAGCGCCTGGCTCGCGAGCGCGTTCGTCGCTTCGACGAGCGGGCGGATGCTCCGCCAGCTCGTCGTGAGCGCGAGCTCCCGGCCTCCGGCGCGAACGACGTGGTCGGCGACCTCTTCGAACACGGCTACGTCGGCGTTGCGGAACCCGTAGATCGACTGCTTGCGATCGCCGACGACGAAGAGGCCGCGCGGGCGCAGCTGATCCCATCCGGGGACCGCGCACCCGACCTCGTCGCGCGCGTGGAGCAGATGGACCAGGTCGCGCTGCACGGCGTTGGTGTCCTGGAGCTCGTCGACGAGGAGTGCGTCGATCCCGTGGACGACGTCGCGGCGGAGCTCCGCGTGATCGCGCAGGAGGTCTCGCGCGCCGAGCGTCAGGTCCGCGAAGTCGAGCGCGCCTCGTGCGCGCTTGCCCTCGGCGTAGCGCCGCGCGGTATCCGTCACGAGGCGCACGATCGCGAGCGCGCGCGCTCGGCGCCGCGGGAGAGCCCAGAGCTCGAGCGCGGCCTCGCGCACCTCGGCGCCCGGCGAGACGCTCGCCGCGGCGGCCTTGCCGCTCGAGGTCTGCAGCGTGTCCTCGATCGCGCCGACGGCGCACGCGAGCGCGCCGGCGTCGTCCGAGCCGAACGACGGCGAGCGCCGCAGCGAGGTAGCGGCGACGGCGGCGCGCGCGAGCGCTGTCGCGGTCTTCGGGTGGAGGTCCAGGCCGCGCATGCGCTCGTGCGCGACGACGAGCGTCTCGAACGCCGCGCCCGTCTTGCCGGCGCGCGCAGCGGTGGGCGAGAGCCCGAGCACGCGACAGACGCGGTCGAGCTCCTGGTCGTGGCCCGCGTCGGTATACGGCGTCCCGGTGAGGAGCGCGTCCGGCGGGCGGCCCGACTCGGCGAGCTCGGCGTGGAGGAGCGCGAGGAGCGGGACCACACCGCGCTCGTTCGGCCCGCGCATGCCGCCGAGGTCCCGCACGAGATCGGCCACCGCGTCGTCTCCGTCGACCACGCGCTCGCGGACCGAGACGACGGCCGCCTCCTCGAAGAGCTCGCGCGCCGATCCCTCGCTCAGGACCGAGAAGCCCGGGTCGAGGCCGGCCTCCGCCGGGTGGGCGCGCAAGAGCGACGCGCAGAGCGAGTGGATGGTGGCGATCCGCGCGGTGGGCAGCGCTTCGAGCGCCTCGGCGAAGCGCGCGGGGTCGACCGTCCGGCCGCTCGCGGTGAGCGTGGCCTCGACGACCGCGGCGATGCGCGGGCGGTCAGGCCCGCCCGGCCGCCCGAGCGCCCGAAGGACGCGGCCGATGCGCTCGCGCATCTCGCCCGCCGCCTTCTCGGTGAACGTGATGGCGACGATGCGCTGCGGGGAGACCGGGCGACCGAAGCTCGTCGCTCCCGCGACGAGGTGCGCGTAGAGCGAGGTGAGCTGCTCGGTCTTTCCCGTGCCCGCGCCGGCGCGCAGGACGATGTTCTGCTCGAACGCGTGCACCACCTCTTCGACCGTCCGCGGGACCGCGTCGAACGACAGAGAGAGCTGATCGGGCGACGTCATTCGCTCTCCTCGAGGAGCTCCGGCGCGCCGCGCGGGATGCGGCAGACGGACGCGAAGTCGCACCGCGCGCACGCGCCCTCGACCGGGCGCACCTCGAAGTCGCCGTCGCGCACGCGCGCGACGAGCGCGGACACGCGCGCCGCGAGCGCCGTAGGCTCGCCGTCGTCCGAGACGACGTCGAGGAGATCCGCATCGCTCCGCGCGTCGCCCTTGAACGCGCGGCTCGCGAGGCGATCGCGGATGGTGTCGCTCGCCTTGCCGTCACCGAGCGAGAGGTAGCGTGCGTCGACACGCGCCGCGCCGCCGACGCGGCGCGCAGCGGCCGCATAGAGGGGTAACTGGAGCGCGACGTAGCCGAGCCGGTCGGCGCGGAGACCCTCGCGCAGCGTTCCGAGCGTCGCCGTCTTGAGATCCGAGACGCGAACGACCTCTCCACGCCGGTCGACGAGGTCGATCCGGCCGCGGATCGTCGACGTCCCGATCGCGAGCGCGGGCCAATCGTCGCCGTCGCCGCCGCCGAAGCTCACCTCGAGCCCGCTCGGCTCGAACTCGTCGTCGGCGAGGTAGAGGGCCTGGACGACGCGAGCGACCTTGTCGACGACGTCGCGACGCACGACCCCGAGGAAGGCTGGGTCGAGAGGGAGCGCCGCGAACGCGGTCCGCGCATGCTCGTCCGCGGCGGCACGCGCGACGTCGACCGCCCGCGCCGCGAGCGCGCTCCGGTACGGGACGAGGCGCTGATCGAGGAGCGCGCGCATCGCCGCCTCGAAGCAGGCGTGGGCGAGGGTGCCGCGCTGGCGCGGATCGGGATCGTCGGTGGCGGTGTCCTCCGCCGAGAGGCCGAGCACCCGATGCGCGAAGAACGCGAACGGGCACCCCGCGAGCTCTTCGAGCGCCGACGGCGAGAAGACCTCGGGGCCGACGGCGTCGACGGCGCCCGAGCCTCGCAGGTTGCCGCCGAACGAGTCTTTCGGGACCTCGCTCGGTGCGAGCATGCCCGCGATGCGACGCCGCTCGATCTCCGCGCGCGCGAGGAGCGAACGGAGACCGAGCGCGTCGTGCCCCTCGAGAGGTGCCACCCGGTCGGTGAGGCGCTCGGCCGCCGCGCGCCGCGCGCTCGTCCCCGGCGCCACCTCGGCGAGCGCCGTCACGAGAGCGCGCCGCACCTCGTCGACCCCCGCGGCGTCGCTGACCGATGCAGCCGACGCGACGTCGCGATGGACGACGCGCGCGGCCTGCCCGAGCGCGGCCTCGACCTCCTCGAGGTACGGAGAGGGCGCCACGGGACGGCCATCGGTGTCGGCGGCGGCGTGAGTGAAGAGGAGCCGTTCCTTGGCCGAGGCGATCGCGATCAGGAACGCGAGCGGCTCGCTCTCCCCGTCGCGATCGAGCACGACCTCGCCCATCCTCGCGTCCTCCCGGACGCCGAACGCGCTCACGAGCGCATCGCCACCGTGCGACGCGAGCGCGCGCGCCACGCGAGCGCGCGTGACGAGACCGAGCAACGGATCATCCGACGGCGGAGCGGGCGTCTCGCCATCGGCGAGGCCCACGACGACGAGGGCCTCGAGGTCGAGCCCGGCCGCTTCGCGGAGCGCCAGGATCCGCACCGCGCCGCCGCGGAGGCCGGGCGACGGAACGGACGTCGCGTGGAGTGAGTCTTCGAGCAGCGCGAGGAGATCGGCCGCGGGGCGAGGCTCGCGGTCCGACGTGCTCGACGCGCTCGCGTCGATCGCGGCGAGCACCGACTCGAGAACCTCGAGCGCGACCCAATCGCGCCCGAGCGCCGCGGCGTGGAGCGAAGAGAGCGCGTCGGCCCCGTCGTCACAGAGGAGCGTGCGCGTCTCTGTCCGGCCGACGCCCGACGGGAGCGCGCGCTCGCCGACCCCCGCCGACGCGGCGAGCGCCCGGACGCGCGAGGTGAGGTCGCGCAAGGTGCCGGGCTGCGCGAGCGGCGCGGCTGCTTCGACGAGAGACGCGACCGCGCGGGCGACCCGAGATGCCGGCGAGCCGCCCTCGCTCGGCTCGTGACCTGACCCGCGCGCCGCTTCGGGCGGCTCGAGCCGCGCGAGCGCAGCGAGCAGCTCGGCCGCATCCCCGGCCGACGTCGGGCGGACGCCTACGCGTGCGAGAGTGCGCGCGACCTCCGCTCGCGAGGTGCGCGCGGCGTGCGCCCAGCGAGGCGCATGTGCGCTCGAGAGCAGTCGCCCGACCGCGCCGCGGTCGAACCCGGTGAGCGCCGTCGCGGCGGCGTCGAGAACGAAGCGCACCGGCGGGAGGAGCGACGCAGGCGTGCCGCACCGGACGAACGACGGCACACCGGCTGCGGTGAGCGCGCTCGCGAGCGGGCCGGCGTGGCGCTCGAGCGAGCGCGCGGCGACGGCAATCCGCTCGGGCGGGACGCCCGCGTCGACCCATGCGCGCACCGTGCGGGCGACGACGCGGTGCTCGTCGTCGGCGTCGCACGCGTGGACGACGGCGACGTCGTCCGGGCCTTCGCCATCCCCGCCCGCGAAGGCCGTGCCCATCGCGACCGCGCGGGCGACCCGCGCGCCGAGCCGGTCCTCGTCGAGCGGACCGACCGGAAGCACCGTGAGCGTCGCCGCCGCGCCGCGCGCCTCGAGCTGGCCGAGCAGCCGGGCCGTCGCTCGAAACCACGAGCCCGCGCCCTCCGCGTGCGAAAGCTCGACGACGACCTCCGCGCGGGGAGCGAGGCGCGCGGCGAGGGCGTCGAGGAGCTCGACGCGCGACGGGAAGAGGTCGTGCAGACCTCGGACGACGACTCGGGATGCGCCCTCGATCTCGGGTGGGAGCGCCGCCCCGTCACGGAGCGCGCGCGCCGCGAGACCGAGCGAGCGCTCCCGGTCGACCGCGCCGAGCGCATCGGAGCGCGCGTCGAGGTCGGCGATCGCGCCCGCGACCGAAGACACCCGCGAACCGCTCACACCGGGCAGCGCCGAGAATCGTCTCACGCAGCTCCGCCGCGCCGACGCCCGCGCGCCGGCAGCGCGCGATGGTCGCGCCGAGCGACCGCGCGAAGCCCGGCGTCCCGGCGATCCGCGCGAAGGGCCCGTCGCGAACCGCGGCGGACCGAGCGACGGCGTCGAGCAGGAGGCGACGCTCGACGCGATCGAGCAGCGACGTCTCGGGACACGCGAAGCGAAAGAGCCGCTCCTCCAAGTCGAAGAGCGTCGTCGCCTGCCGACCGAGCGCGACGCCGTGCCCCGACGCGCGCGCCGCGGCGGCGCGGTCGGTCGCGACGTGCGCGTGCGTGGGATGGACGACAATCTCCATGCGAGGGCTCGACGGGCTTATACCAACTCCAGACAGACGCGCGGCCGGCGCCTGGACTGACCAATTGAGGGGGTGTAACGTCCGCGGCCATGTCGGATCCCGAAGCTCCTTACAAAGGCGACTTTCCGGCCGTGCACGACGAGGCGGCCGACTCGCCGCGCTGGCTGCCCGCGCTCGGCTTCGCGCTCCTCTGTCTGCTGGCGTTCAGCATCGTCTGGCGCGCCGCGACGCGCGAGGAGGAACCGCCCGCGGACGCCGCGACGAGCGAGGGCGCTGGCGCAGGCGAGGCCGCGCCGCCGACCGCACCGCCGACGCCACCCGCCGCCCCACCCGCGCCTCCTGCCGCACCCGCACCCGCGCGCGCGCCTGCTGCCGCACCCACGCCCGCACCGACCCCCGTGCCCCTGCCCGTGCGCGTAGCCGCTCCCACGCCCGCCGGCAACGCCGAGGGCCCCGAGTAACGAGCCTCGGAGCCCGCATCCTCCGTGCAAGGTTCGGTCGCCGCGGGCAATCCGTTCACCGCAGACGCGGCTCTCGCGGTGCTCCGCGCGGGCGGAAACGCCGTCGACGCGGCAGCCGCGGCGGCGCTCGCGGCCTTCGTCGCGGAGCCTCTGCTCGCGAGCGCCGGCGGCGGCGGCATGATGACCGTCGCGGTCACCGGGCACGCGCCGTCGGTGGTCGACTTCTTTCCGCGCGCGCCGGGCCTCGGCGGCGAGGCGGCCGCGCGGGCAGCCGCGGACTTCGCCGGCGTCGAGGTCGACTTCGGCGCCGCGAAGCAGATCTTCCACGTCGGGCGCGCCTCCGCGGCACCGCCGACGAGCTTGCCGGGGATCGCGGCCGCGGTGCGGCGCTTCGGGCGGGCCTCGCTCGCCGACGTCGCGCGCCCGGCGGTCGAGCTCGCCCGGCGCGGGGTGCCGTTGATCGCGGAGAGCGCTCACGTCGTGAAGCTGCTCTGGCCGATCCTCACTCGCGACCCGGCCGCGATCGCGGCGTTCGGCGCCGAGGGCGCGATGCCGCCGGCGGGCCACGTGCACCACAGCGACGAGCTCGCCGAATCTGATCGAGACGTTCGGGCGCGAAGGCGCGCCGCCGCGAAGCTTCGATGCGGGCGTGCTCGCCGCGTTCGGGCGCGCGGCGGGAGGGCTCATCACCGAAGAGGACCTCGCGCGCGCAGCGACACCGGAGCTCTCCGCGCCTCGACGCATCGCGCTCGGCCCGTACGTCGCGCTCACGTCACCGCGCGCGGGCGGCGCGCTCGTCGCGCACATCCTCGACGCGCTCGAAGGTCCGACGCCGCGTGACGAGATCGACCTCGCCGTGCGCTTCGCCGAAGCGGGCCGCTCCGCGGATCGCGCGCGGGCAGCGCTCACGGGGCCGGGCTCGACGACCCACGCGAGCGTGCTCGACGCGGATGGCGGCGCGGCGTCGGTGACGCTGACCAACGGTGAGGGCGCCGGACACCTCGTGCCCGGGACGGGTGTGCAGATGAACAACTTCCTCGGCGAGGAGGATCTCTCGCCGCACGGCTTTCACGCGCACACACCCGGCGAGCGCCTGCCGACCATGATTGCGCCGACGATCGTGACGCGCGACGGCGTGCCCGTGCTCGCCGTGGGATCGGGCGGTGCCAATCGCATCCGGAGCGCGGTGAGCCAGGTGCTCTATCGCGTGACCGTGCTCGGCGAGCCGCTCGACGTCGCCGTTCTCGCGCCGCGCGTCCACGCAGAGGCGACGGAGGCGTGGGTAGAGCTCGACGGGTGGTCGGACGCGCCGGCGGTCGTCGCCGAGCTCGAGCGACGCTTCGAGCGCGTCCACGGGTTTCCGAAGCGCGACTTCTTCTTCGGCGGCGCCCATGGCGTCGCGCGCGCGGACGGCGGAGCGCTCGTGGGCGTCGGCGATCCACGCCGCGGTGGGGCGGTGCGCGCGTTCGCGCGCTGACGGTTCGCGTGCGTGCAGTGACGGGGATGGCCCGTTCGTGAGCGAATTCCGTGGCGGGCACGGGGGTGCGACGTGGCACACGGCTTGCGCTGCGCGTGCCGAATGCATCTCGTGGCTCGACTGGCGGTGACGGCTCTCTTGCTTTGGTCGGTCTCCGCATGCGGAGGGAGCACGCCACCGCCCGCGACCGACGCCGCGGTCGCCACGGACGCGCAGGCCACGCCCGACGCGGGCGCTCCAATCGACGGCGGCCCCGACCCGCTCGCGGTCGCCTTCCGGCCCGCGGCCGAGCCGGCCGCCGGACCGCTGGCGATCTGGGGCGCGGTCGTCGCGCGGATTGACGAGCGGCGTGCAGTGCTGTTCGGCGGCACGAACGCCGACGACGTGTCGGGAACGACGTTCGGCTCGACGTGGTCGTACGACGCGAGCTCGGGTGTGCTCGTCGGCGAGGAGCTCGACCGTGGCGGAGATGGGCCGGCACCGCGCTACTGTGGATGCGCCGCGTGGGACCCGGCGCGCGAGCGCGTGGTGATGACCGGCGGCCGCAACCTCTCGACGCCGCTCTCGGTGCCCCCCGAGACGTGGGAGCTCGACCCCACGACCGGCGCGTGGGCTCGAATCGACGTGCCCGAGACTCCCGGGGGAGTCGTCGGCTGCATGCTCGCGTACGCCGAGGCCGCCGGCGAGATGGTGCTCTTTGGCGGCGCCGGTGCGACCGGACCGAGCAATCGCACGTATCGGTACGACCCGACGGTGCCCGAGTGGGTCCCGATCGACGCAAGGGGCCCGACGGCGCGCTACGACGGCTGGCTTCACGCGCTCGGCGACGGGACGACGCTCCTTCTGTTCGGCGGCTCGTACGGCGCGATGGGCGCGGCGTTCTACTCGGACGTGTGGATTTCGACACCGCGAGCGAGTCGTGGAGCGAAGCGACCATCGACGGACCGACGCCGCCGGGGCGGCGCGTGCCGTGGGCGCTGCTCACTCCGGACGGCACCGGCCTCTACGTCGCGATGGGCTTCGACGGACGGATGCAGCCGATTGGCGATTTCTGGTACCTCGACGTCGCGGCCGGACGATGGACCGAGCTCTCGCTGCCGAGCGAGCTCGGCGCGCGCGCGTTCGCCGCGTGGCTGCCCGCGCCAGAGGGCGCGCTCGGTACGATGCTGAGCGGATACGACGCGGCGGGCCCGGTGCGCGAGGTGTGGGAGCTCGGGGTCGAGTGAGCCTCAGCCACCGAGCGGCGGGATCACCCCGAGCTGCGTGAACCATCCGAAGAGATCCACGTCGACCCATCGCTCGCGGATTTTCCCCCCCGAGATGCGGAAGAACTGGATCTCGACCCAGGTCGCGCTGCGACCCGTCGCGGGGATCTTCAGGAACTCGGCGCGGTGCGTCCCTGACTCGGTTGCGCGGTAGCCGACGAGCTCCCCGTCGCCCGTGATCAGCTCGATCTCGACGTGGTCGTCGGGGAACGCCTCGAACAGGTGCGCGAGGAAGTTTCGGTATCCGGCCGTCCCCGGACCGAACGACGCGACGGTCTCGTTGTGCTCCACGTAATCCGGCGCGAAGTACTCCCCGAGCGTATCGAGCTTGCGCCCGTTCTTCACCTCCTCGACGAAGCGTCTCACCAGCGCCTTGTTGCCTTCTGTGGTGTCGTGCATGATCCGGTCTCCTTCGGGAGCCCGTCTTCGTGGGCCCCGAGAGATAGACCGGACGCCCTCTGGCCGATCATCGGTCGCACCGCTCTTTTTTCTTCGGCCGCTCGGTTTGCGGTCCAGGGGTGCGCATGCGAGTGTGCGCGCTCGCACCCACCCCGATGACTCCCGACGAGGACTCTCTCTCAGCACGGGCGTGCGCCGGCGACGAGCAGGCTTTCGCGACGCTCGTCGCGCCGTTCCGCCGCGAGCTCCTCGCGCACTGCTACCGCATGACGGGATGCTCCACGACGCGGAGGATCTGCTGCAGGAGTCGTTGCTCCGCGCGTGGAAGGGGCTCGGCGCGTTCGAGGGGCGGGCGAGCTTGCGCACGTGGCTCCACCGGATCGCGACCAACGCGTGCCTCAACGCGCTCGAGTCCAAGCGAGCGCGCGGCCTTCCGACCGACCTCGGCCCGCCCGGCACCCCGACCGACCCGATGGTCCCCTCGACCGAGCCCGTGTGGCTCGACCCGTGCCCTCCCGATCTCTACCACGGTGTGCTCGCCTCGCCGGAGGCCCGCTACGCGGCACGCGAGAGCACCGCGCTGGCGTTCGTCGCGGCGCTTCAGCTCTTGCCGGCGCGACAGCGCGCGATGCTCGTGCTCCACGACGTGCTCGGGTGGAGCGCGGCCGAGTGCGCAGAGCTGCTCGAGACCACGCTCGCGGCGGTCAACAGCGCGCTGCAGCGCGCACGCGAGACGGTCGCAGCGCGCGCAAGCACGGCGCGCGAAGAGGCGCGGGCGCCGGAGGGCGAGCTACGTGCGCTGCTCGCTCGCTACGTGAAGGCGTGGGAGACGGCGGATATCTGTCCGCTCTCGTCTCGTTGCTCCACGAGGAGGCGACGCTCGCGATGCCGCCGATACCAATCTGGCTCCGCGGCGCGGTCGCGCTCGAGCAGTCGATGGGTGCGATGGTGTTCGCGGACGCGGAGCCGGGCACGTTCCGCGTGAGCGTGGTCGAGGCGAGCGGCGCGCCAGCCTTCGCGGTCTACGCGCGCGACCCGGTGTCGGGTGAGCACCGCCCCTACGCGCTGCAGCTCGTCGAGTGGCGAGGCGACCGCATCACGAGCCTCACGGCGTTCCTCGACACGTCGCTGTTCGAGCGCTTCGGCCTGGCGCCGCACGTGAAGTGACGGTCGGGCCGGTGCTAGATTGCGTCGCATGAGCACCACCGCGCGCTTTCGGTGCGTCGCCGGCTGCGAGGGCAGCTACGCGCTCGACGAGGTGGTCTACCGCGTGCCCGCGGTGCGGCGAGCTGCTCGAGGTGGCGCACGACACGCGAGCGCTCGGCGCAGGCGTCGGCGCGCGGAGCTGGAAGAAGCGTCTTCGACGAGCGCTGCATGTCGCACGAAGTGGCCGTACGGCAGCGGCGTCTGGGGCAAGAAGGAGTGGGTCGCGCCGAGCGTGCGCGACGAGCACGTCGTGTCGATGTACGAGGGCGGCACGAACCTCTTCTGGGCGGAGCGATACGGGCGAACGCTCGGGCTCGACGACGTGTGGATCAAGCTGTGCGGCAACAGCCACACGGGCTCGTTCAAGGACCTCGGCATGACCGTGCTCGTCAGCGTCGTGAAGCAGATGATCGCGGACGGCGCGCCGATCCGCGCGATCGCGTGCGCCTCGACCGGCGACACGTCGGCGGCGCTCGCGGCGTACTGCGCGGCGGCCGGGATCCGCGCGGTCGTGCTGCTGCCGCAGGGCAAGGTGACCACGGCGCAGCTCGTCCAGCCGCTCGCGAACGGCGCGCTCGTCTGCGCGCTCGACACGGACTTCGACGGCTGCATGGCGATCGTGAAGAAGCTCGCGAAGGAGCCGGGCGATCTACCTCGCCAACTCGATGAACTCGCTCCGGCTCGAGGGCCAGAAGACGGTCGGCATCGAGATCGTGCAGCAGTTCGACTGGCAGGTGCCCGACTGGATCGTCATCCCGGGCGGCAACCTCGGCAACGTCGCGGCGCTCGGCGCGGGGCTCGACATGCTGCGTCGAGCTCGGGCTGATCGCGAAGCGCCCGCGCATCTGCGTCGCGCAGGCCGAGCGCGCGAACCCGCTCTACCGCGCGTACCAGCGCGGGCTTCGACGACGTTCGAGCCGATCGACCGCGCGGGCGACCGAGGCGAGCGCGATCCGGATCGGCAACCCGGTCTCGATCGCGCCGCGCGATCCGCACGCTCCAGCGCTTCGACGGCGTCGTCGAGCAGGCGACCGAAGCCGAGCTCGCCGAGGCCGCGCGCGGCCGCCGACCGCACCGGCCTGTTCACCTGCCCGCACACCGGCGTCGCGCTCGCCGCGCTCGAGAAGCTGGCGCGCGCGGCGAAGTCGATCCGGCGCCAGCGACAAGGTCGTCGTCATCTCGACGGCGAACGGCCTCAAGTTCACGGACTTCAAGATCCGCTACCACGAGGGCGCGATCGACGGCGTCGCGAGCGGGCGTCCGAACCGCCCGGTAGAGCTCCCGAACGACTACGGGACGGTCAGGTCGGCGGTGCTGGGCGTCGTGGGCCGAGAGCTCGCCTGACGGCGCCGCCGCAGACGGCGTGCTCGGCGGTACGGATTCGACTCGTTCCGGTGGGAGGTGATGCCGAGACCGCTCGGCAGCGTCTCGGACGCGGGCAGGCGTGGGCAGGCTCGCGCGCATTCCCCGTGACGCGCGCGCTTGCCCGGTCTCTCGTAGCGTCATTAATGAGCAGCCTACGCCACCCGGTACGAGCCTGAGGAGGTTGCATGGCACGCCTCGGGAGCCGATACCGATGACGAGAACGATGCTCGCACGCTGGGCCGCGGCTTCGCTCGTGCTCTTGGGATGCCGTGGAGCTCGCGACCGCAGCGACGCGATCGCGACCGACGGAGGCTCGGGCGGAGACGCCGCGGCGCCGGAGACGGGCTGCGTCTTTTCGGACGCCGCGTTCGGCGACGGGCCCGCGTTCGTGAGCCTGTCGACAAACAGCGATGGTTCTGTAACCTTCTGACTGGTACTGCTCAC
>CAVUEK010000016.1:0-134507 GCA_963740495.1 uncultured delta proteobacterium | reverse complement strand
GGCCATCGCGTCCGAAGTGGAGGATGGCCGGCTCGCTTCGAGCTGCGGTGTGGACGCCGGCGCGTCGTGCAGTGCGGACGACGTGTCGGGCCTGCGCGCGTTCGACACGGCCGCCGACATCGGGCTCGGGGTGGGGGCTGCCGGCGTGATCGCGGGCGTCGTGCTTTGGCTCGCCGGTGTCGGCGGCGGCGGGGCGGAAGTCGAAGCGACCGCGGCGTTGCTCCCGGGTGGCGGAGGTGCCGCTACCGTGCGGGGGCGGTTCTGATGCTCCATTGGGTCGCGCTGTTCTCGTTGTCCTTCGCCGGATGCAGCCTGGTCAACGACCCGGGTCGGCACATGGGCGGCGGTGGAACGGACGGTGGGACGGAGGCGGACGCGCGTGGCGCGCCCGACGGCGGCCCGCCCCCACTGGCGGCCGAAGACGCTTGCGGGGTGCTGGTGAGCGCTTACTGCGAGGCATATGAGAACTGTTGCGCGATGCCGGTGCGCACTCGAGGCGAGTGCGAGACGACGGCGCTCCAGCGGTGTCAGGAAGGTGTCGAGCCGTATCTCACCGATTCGCGCACCGGGTACGATCCTGTCCTCGCGGGCGCGCTCGTCGCCGAGGGCCGCGCACTCCTCGCGACGTGCGATCCGGCGATCGTTCGGTGGTTCACGTACGACCTCCTCACGGCGATGCGGGGCACGCTCGCGCGCACCGAGGTGTGCCTCACCCTCGGGCAGGTCGTCGACGAAGACTACGCCGGCATCTTCAGCTGCAGCCGAGACGGCCACCTCGTCTGCCGGCCGCTGTCGAGCCCGATCGGCGATTGGACGTGCCAAGGACTGAGCAGCGAGATGGGCACCTGCAATTACCTCCTACATTGTGACGATGGGCTCACATGCACGGGGTCGCTCGTCTTCACCGGCATGTGCGTGCCGCAGCGCGGAGACGGTGTCGCGTGCGACGTCGCGGATCAATGTCAGTCACTCGACTGTGTCGGCGGCGCGTGCCGTGAGCCAGACCGGGACATCTACTGCACCGACCTCATCCCGGGTCCCCAGGGCGGCATGCCGGCCATGCCCGCGATGTGATCCTTGCGCTCCTCGAGACATCGTTCAGGCACCCGCGTCGCCGCGCCGTGCATCCGAGCACGCTGCGACGCCGATCAGGTGCTAGGTGGGAGCGCCGCTCGAGGAGCCGCTGCCCGCGATGCCGCTCCACTCGAGGTTTCTCTGCATGATCGTCCGGCCCGCCCGCGGCGTTTCTACGACGTCGTAGCCGTGATTCACCCAGGGGCCATACCGAACGAGATTGCGCACCACGAGCTCCGACATGCGCGCCGGTGACTCGGGCGCGAGCTTATCGTCGAGCGCCTCCGCGAACGGTCCGAGCACGGCGCCGAGGCGACCGATGATCGTGTCCCACTGAGCGGCGATGTGCTCCGCCGCCCCGTCGTGATCGACCACGTGGCCGAGCGCGCCGCGATCGAGCTTGCGGTAGGCGAACGCGTAGCGTCGCGAGCGACAGAAGCCCGGGGCCTCGTCAGTCGCGTGGGTGACGATGATGTCGACCGGCACCTGGACGAGGGACGACTGGTCTGCCTCGTTCATGCGACCGAGGATGACGGGGACGCGAATGCGGAACGCGTTCGGCTCCAGGCCTGCGTCGAAGCCGCTGACCGCGCTCTTTCCAGCGAGCCCGATCGCGTGGGCGCTGCGCTCGTAGACCTCGACGATCTCGCGCTTTCGGTCGTGCCCGAGCGCCTGGTAGAGGAACATCAGTAGGTACAGATCGATGTTGCCGCCGACGCAACGGTGCTGACCCTTCGCGGTGCCGATCGTCTTGTAGAAGCGCGCGGTGGACTCGACGATCTGCTGCTTCTTCTCCGGCCAAGGAAGCCCGTCGGACGACCAGCGTCCACCGGCGACCTCGTCGAAGGCCTGTTGCTCGAGCAGGTCCTCCGCGTCGGAGATCCGGCGGATACCCCACTTGTCCGGCTCTTCCCCCCAAGGCGACGTCTGGATGAGATAGAAGGAGCTGATCGAATAGAAGTCGACGCTCGATGCCGTCCGCACGAGAAAGTCCATCATTCGATCCTGCTTCTCGCGGGTCTCGTGAGGCATGCCCGCGATGAGCAGGACGTGGTTCCAGATCCCGAGCTCGTGTGAAGCGCGGAGCAGCCGCTCGACCTTCGCCACGTTCACCCCCTTGCGGATGTAACGGAGCATCTCGTCTTCGGGCGCCTCGACGCCGAACACGAGGCGCATCGCGCCGGCGCGCCGCATCTTGTCGAGCAGCCTCTCGTCGAGCATCCGGAGATTGCAGCAGTCCGACCAGAGGATGTTCAGGTCCTGGCGGATCACTTCGTCGCAGAACGTGTCCGCGTACTCGTAGACCGAGTTGATCTGCGTGTTCAGGAAATGAAAATTCCGGCACTCGTAGGTCTCGGAGAGCCACTTCAAGCCTGCGACCGTCTCGGCGACGTGCTCGCCTCGGATCTTCTTGTAGGCGTAGGCGCAGAAGCCGCACGGGGCGTTGCATCCCGTCACGAAGATATGCGGCAAGATCGCGATCCGATCGTTCTCGAAACGGCTGAAGCGGAGCATGAGCTCTCGATCGAATCGCGACCGTTTCATGATCTGCGCGCCGGAATAACGGAAGCGGTCCACGAGCGCGGGATCGAATACGGGTGTGAGCGACGATACGGCCTCGTATTCCTGCGGGTGCGCGCGGTGCGCATCCGCGCCGACGTCGTCGTACGGATGGTGCTCCCCGTCGATGACGACGTCGTTTGGACGATCCTTCAACAGTGAGCTCAAAGGGACCGTGCGAGCGAGGTCCACCTCGAGCGCGGCGAGCGCGTCCGCGCGCTTTTGCGCGTACTCGGCCGCACCGGTACGCGTGTGGGCGGGATGGTGTGTCGCTTGGCTGTCATCGCGCGACAAGATCTGCGCGATGCTCGTCGGAGCGCTTCCGCCATTCACGATGCGTGTTCCGCCGTCGCCGTTCGGTGCGCGATGGAGGACGCCCGGGAGCGGGAGGCGCAAGCCGGCCTTCGCGTCGCGGAACAGCGCCACCACGTGCTCGCCGACCGTGCCGACCACCGAGTAGTCGATCGCCGGACACTCCTCCATGAACCGCCCGTAGAGCTCGGGCTGGTGAGACTCGGGAGAGGCCTTGAGCCCGCCGAACACGATCCGACAATGCGGATGGCGCCTCTTCAGAACGCTACTCAGGCACTCCCCGAGACCGGCCAACGCGACGATGTTCGCGATCCGATCGATCACCGCCGCGAGCGAGATCCCATAGACGTCGCATTCGGTCACGCCGAGCGTGTCGAGGATCCGCTCCGTTTGCGCCCAGAGCTCGCGGTCGCTTCCCGCGACGCACGCGGCTACACGTGCGGGGTCGAAGTAGAGCCGCAGGTCGAAGGCTGACGGGTCGTCCTCGAGCGCCTCGCAGATCTGCGCGTCGAAGTCCCAATGGGCGACCTCCCGCATGCCGGCCCGGTGAAGCCAACCCATCACCGTCGGGACACCGAGCTTCACCGTCTCGTAGTCGAACTGCCAGTTGATCTCCAACGGCCGGAATGACGGACTGAGAAAGCCGATGTGCATCTGCGTGCGCTCGCTCGCCATCGTACCACGCACCCTCACGCATGAGCGTCGCGGCCCGGATGTGCTACAGCCCGGGCGTTGAAGGAAGACGAGGACGACCGAGCGAGCCTTGGCGAACGCTCACGCATCTGCCTCGAGACGCTCGAGGCGATCGTCGACGACCGCTCGCTGCTCGCCGCGCTCGACGAGGAGACGAAGAAGCGCCTCGTGATCGCGGCCGGGCGCGTCTCGCGCCCGGATCGCGCAGAGCACCGCAAGCTCGCCAAGGCTCGCCGGCGAGCGAGGCGCGACGCGCGGCACGCGCGCGACGAGCGGATCCTCGACGGAACGGGCATCCGCTCTGCCCGGCGCGCGGCCGTTTTCGCGACCCCGCCCGCGCTCGCTCCAGGCACACCGCCGCCGTCGCCGGTCGCCGCAACGGGCGCCCACCTGAGCGACGCGCGCAAGTGCTACGTGTGCAAGGCCGGCTATCACGAAGTGCACCCGTTCTACGATCAGATGTGCACGCCGTGCGCCGACGCTCAACTGGACGAAGCGCAACCAGACGGCCGATCTCCGCGGGCGCGTCGCGCTCGTCACCGGCGCGCGCGTGAAGATCGGCTATCAAGCGGCCATCAAGCTGCTTCGCGCCGGCGCGCACGTAGTCGTCACGACGCGGTTTCCGCGCGACGCGGCGACGCGGTACGCGAGCGAGCCCGACTTCGCAAGACTGGAGCGACCGGCTCGAGATCTACGGCCTCGATCTGCGTCACACGCCGAGCGTCGAGGTCTTCGCGCAGCGTCTGCTGGGCACGCTCCCTCGGCTCGACTTCATCGTCAACAACGCTTGCCAGACGGTTCGACGGCCTCCGGGCTTCTACCGACACCTGATCGGACGCGAGAGCTCGCAGCGCGCGTCCAGCGCCGAGCGCGGCGCACGCTTCTACGAGCGCCGCTGCGCGGCTCGCGCGAGCAGCGCGCTCGTCGCTCGCGCAGGCGAGTCAGGTGGCGTCCGGCCGACGATCAGCGTCGCTCCGACATCTTTCCCGCAGGGCCGCGCTGGACGCCGACTTGCAGCAGGTCGACCTGCGCGACCGCAACAGCTGGCGCCTCGCGCTCGACGAGGTGCCGACCATCGAGCTGCTCGAGGTGCACCTCGTCAACGCCGTCGCGCCGTACATCCTCAACGCGCGGTTGCAGCCGCTGATGAGGCGCGCGCCCGAGCGCGACAAGCACATCGTCAACGTGAGCGCGATGGAGGGCCAGTTCTATCGCAAGTGGAAGACCGACCGTCACCCGCACACGAACATGGCGAAGGCGGCGCTCAACATGATGACGCGCACGTCCGCGGCGGACTACGTACGCGACGGCATCCACATGAACAGCGTCGACACGGGCTGGGTCACCGACGAAGATCCCGCCGAGCTCGCCGCGCGCAAGGTCGAGGAGCACGGCTTCCACCCGCCGCTCGACATCGTCGACGGCGCGGCGCGCATCGTCGATCCGATCTTCCACGGCGCGCTCACCGGCGAGCACGTCTGGGGCCTGTTCCTGAAGGACTACCGGCCGGTGCCCTGGTGAGCATCGACCCCACTCGCCTCGCCGCGTCCCCAACGGGGCTGGTGCCGAGGGACCCCACCGAGCGACGAAGCCATTCACCGCGCGGCAAATCTGGCCTCGGCATCCCTCGTGCTCTGGCATCGGTCCATGGAACGGACCCTCCTCGCCGCGCTCTCGCTCGCCTCGTTCTGCGGATGCCAGCCCGCCGCGCCTTCGGGCGGCGGCAGCGGACGGGAGCCGGCGCCCCCGATCGCGAACGACGCCTCCGTGCCCGACCCGGGCTCGTCCGACGCCGGCCTCGCCGAGTGCGCGGCGGTGACGATGGAAGCCGAGCCGACGCTCCGGCCCGTCGACATCATCTGGGTCGTCGACAGCTCCGGCAGCATGTCGAACGAAGCGGCTCGCGTGCAGGAGAACATGAACCGGTTCGCGAGCGACGTGCTCGGCGCGGGCATCGATCCGCACGTCGTCGTCATCACCTCCCCGAGCTACGTCACGGTGCCTCCGCCGCTCGGCGACGACGTGGAGCACTATCGCTTCGTCGAGTGCAACGTCGGGAGCCACGCTCCACTCGAGAAGCTCGTCGAGCAGTTCCCGATGTACGCCGACTTTCTGCGCGCTGACGCGGTCACGCACATCGTCGCGGTCACCGACGACGAGAGCAACATGGACGCGAGCGAGTTCGATTCACGCATGACGGCGCTGCTCGGCCACTCGTACGTGCTCCACGCGATTGCGTCGGAAGACGTCGGTGGGCACGAATGTGACGGCGCGGCGAACGTCGGGAGGCAGTACTACGAGCTCGCCGCGACCACGATGGGCCTGCAGATCAGCATCTGCACCAGCGACTGGACCGGCGTCTTCGATTGCCTTCGCGAGCACATCTTCGCGACCGCGCCCCTCCCGTGTGAGTTCGCCGTTCCCGATCCGCCGGAGGGCATGGTGCTCGACGCGGAGCGCGTCGAGGTCGAGTTCACCTCGAGCGTCGGGGCGACCAGGACGATCCCCCGCGTCGAGGCGATGGCCGCGTGCGCCGGAGACGGTTGGTTCTGGGACGATCCGATCGCGCCAGAGATGATCCATCTCTGCCCGGGCGCGTGCGCGGAGGTCGGAAGCGATCACGGAGGCCGTGTCGCGATCTCGCTCGGCTGTCAGACGCTCCTCCGCTGAGGCGTCGCGGCCTGACCCGACCCACCGTCCCGCGCGCGCGCATGACGCGCGGGGCTCAGAGCCAGGTCCGCGGCACCAGCGACGGGGAGAGGTCGCGCAGCCCGTCGTGGAGCGCGGCCTCCAGCCTGCGCGCGGCGTCGGGCGGATTCGCGCGCGAGGCCAGCGCCGCGTCGAACCGCTCGATCTCGCGAAGCGCCGCGCCGCGGCTCATCCCGGCGAACGACGGCGGCTCGAGCCCGAGGCTCTCGTAGCCACGCACGATTCTCGCGCCTGTGCGCGCGATCGAACCGCGGCGCCACGTTCGTCCGAAAGAATCGCAGCCGCAGCGCGGTCTCGAGGCGATCCGCGTACGTCGCGCGGAACGAGTCGCGCTGATCGGCGTAGTCGAGGTGGCTGGTCAGCTCTTGGAGCACGCCATACGTGTCCGCGAGGAACCCGTGGCCGGGGTCCTCGGGCTCGAGCTCGCCTCGGAAGTAGCGGTCGAGCTCGCCGAACCGACCCCGCGCTTCCAAGACGATGTCATGTAGCGGACGCTGGTCCGGGCCGGTCCACCCACCATCGCGCGTCCAGACCGCGACACCCGCCGCGCGGCGCGTCCCACGCACATCCTCCCGCGACAACCTGCCGCCCCCACTCGGATCGACGCGCGTTCGCCGCTCCCAGACGGCTTGATGCCCGATCGCCGTGCCCCCGGTCGGCGAGAACGCGGCGTAACCCCACATCGACTCGACGCCGGTGAACACCTCGCGCCACCGGGCCATGCGCGTCTCGTAGCCGTGTTGGCACGCCGCGAGGTGGATCGAGCGGATCTTCGTCGCCGCGTCGGGCATCGCGCGTCCGAGCGCGAGCAGGTCGCTGGTGCGGAGCTCGTCGTCGTCCGTCTCGAAGAACGTCTCACCCGTGCCGTGGCCGCTCACCACGAGCCGGCTCGGGATGGGCTCGTCTCGGTACGCCGGCGCCCACGCGAGCGCGAGCATCGCGAGCTCGCGCCGACTTCGAGGGACAGCGTTCGCGAGCACCCGCTCGACGTCGTTCGCGACGCCGCGCGGCAACCCGAGCGATGCCACGAACCGCGCTCGCTCGTCCGCACGTGCGAGATCGTGCACGACCCCGTCACCCCCACGCGCCGCGTCCGCGCCGTCCGCTCGGTCCGTCGAGAGCCACAGAGGCACTTGCCTGCGGAGCGCTCGCGCCTCCATCGACGACGACTCGGTCATGCCGACGAACGCGATCCCCTGCCGCGGGTCGCCCGCCCGCGCGAGCGCGCGGAGCGCGGCGATGTTCGAACGCTCTGCGATCGCCTCGAGCGCGGGCACGGCCGGGGTGGCCGAACCGTCGCGCTGCGCCGCCGTTACGCGCCCGTCGCGGCGTCCGTCGAGCTCGTCGAGCATTTCGACGAGCGCGTCGATTCTCCTCTTCCCCGGCGATGCGCCCATCGGCGTTCCGGTCCGCGCTCTCGATCCCCGTGCCCGCCGTCCGCGGATCGTCACCGACACCCCCGACGTCCACCCCGGATGCGAGCGCCTGCCGAAGCTCCGCGCGGCTCATTCCGCCCATGCGCCCTCATCGGCGCGACGGGTCGGAAGTTGCTGCTCGTCCTGCGGACCTCGAAACCTCTCAGTCGGCGTAGAAGATCGGCTCGCGGATCCGCATGAACTCCCGAATGGCGGCGAAGCCATCGCCGCTCACATGCGTGAAGCGAATCCCCATCCCGGCCTCGAGGTCGCTGTCGAACGCGACGCCTTGGCGTGTCCAGGCGACTTCTCCATCGGCCTCGACGTCGATGCCGCCTGGAAACGAGAACGACAAAGACACCGGCGTTCCAATCGGGAGCAGCGATACGGTCGCGACGAAGATGCCACCTTCGGAGATGTCACCCGAGAAGCTCACGAAGAAATTCGTCTTCGTCCGGACCCCGATCTCGACCTGAAGTCGAGCGCGCAGGGTCTCCCGTCGCTCGGTGACGTCGTCGAGCTGCTGCTCCAGAGAGGGCGCCTGCGCCGCATGCCACTCTCGGAAGTAGCTGACCAGCTCTGCCTTGGTGTTGCCTTGGCCATGCACGATGCCGAGCCGTCTCAGCTCGGCAAACATCTTCTCCTTGGGCAGCTTGGCGAAGGCCTTGGGCGTCACGCGTATCGCCTGTCTGGGTCAGAATGCTTCGAGGATACCGGGAGCGCCCACTCGCTTGCCACGGATGTTCGCGCTCGGCTACGGCAACCCGAAAACGGGCGTGGGCCGCGTGCGACTTGTCGTCGTGCCGTCCCCGAGCTGGCCGTGGTTGTTCAGCCCCCAGCAGAGAGCCGCGCCTACGTCGTTCAGCGCGCACGTGTGCCCGCCTCCGGCCGTGACGTACGCGGCGCCCGTGATCGTCGGGACGGCGGTCGGCGCGGAGCGAGCGGTCATGGTGCCGTCCCCGAGCTGCCCATAGCGGTTGTCACCCCAACACTCCAGGGTTCCGCCTGTCCGCCGCGCGCAGGTGTGAAGATCGCCGGTCTCGATCTGCACCGCGTCCGTGAGGCCCATGACCGCCGTTGGGACGTGGCGTTCGGTGGTCGTGCCGTCGCCGAGCTGGCCGAACGCATTCGCGCCCCAACACTCCACGGTCCCGCCCGCCCTGCGGGCGCACGTGTGCGAGCCGCCCGCGCTGATCTCCACAGCGTTCGTGAGAGTGGACACCGCGGCCGGCGTGTTGCGCTCGGTCGTCGTGCTGTCGCCGATCTGGCCGTTGTCGTTGTTTCCCCAACACACGACCGTGCCGCCACTCCGGCGAGCGCACGAGTGTGTCGAGCCCGCGGTGATCTCGACAGCGTCCGTGAGCATGTCTACCGCCGTACCGGCGAACCACCGGCTCGTAGTCGAGCCATCGCCGAGCTGTCCCCATGCGTTCATTCCCCAGCACGTGACGCTGCCGGATGACAATCGCGCGCAGGTGTGCGAACCGCCCGCAGCGATCTCTGCGACACCGATCAATGCCGAGACGGACAAGGGGATCGAGCGATTGCCGCTGGAAGACCCGAGCTGACCGTCACCGTTCAGCCCCCAGCAGTAGACGGGACTGGACCCTCGCGAGGAGCGCACGCAGCTGTGGTCCGCGCCGACGTCGATCGCGAGGACACCGTCGAACGGGAGGCCGGATGTCACGCTCAGCAGGACCTGCGACGGCGACCTGACCGGAGGTCCGGTCGCGCCGTCCCCGATCTGCCCGAAGGCGTCGTTTCCCCAGCAGATCGCGGTGCCGCCCACCTGGCGCGCGCACGTGTGCGATCCCCCGGCGGCGATCTCGACGGGTACGCATTCGGGCAACGGATCGATCACACCGTCGCAGTCGTCGTCGATGCGATTGCACACGTCCGACACGCCCTCGTGAATCGTGTCGTCAGTGTCGTCACAGTCGGTTTTCGGGAACCCACCCATGCAGGGCGCGCTCGGCGGGCTGAAGCCGTCGCCGTCCATGTCCTCGGCTCGGAACGGTCCTCCGCCGCTCGAACAGTCCGTGTCGCGGCCGTCGCACAGCTCGGGCGCCCCCGCGTACGTGCTCGGGTCGGAGTCGTCGCAGTCGCCGGCGACCGTCACGTATCCGGTTGGCGGTGGGCATTCCATCCGCACATCGCCGGAGACTCCATGACCGTCGCCGTCCGCATCGCGATACGACGGAATGGGCGTCACGTCCTCATCGGTCGAGCCGTCGCAGTCGTCGTCTACACCGTTGCAGGCCTCTGCCGTGGCCGGGTTCACCGATGCGTGTGCGTCGTCGCAATCGCCGTCGTTCGAGGCGTGGGTGGCGTCGGGGCAGCCGAGCATCGACACCGAGCCTGCGGCACCGAACATGTCGCCGTCGCCGTCGGGCCACACGAGCTCGCCGGCTTCCTCGTCGGTGATCCCATCGCAGTCGTTGTCGAGCCCGTCGCAGCTCTCGGCCTCCGCGGGATGGACGCCCGCGCGTCCATCGTCGCAGTCGTTTCCGCACGTCACACCGTTGCAGCAACGCATGTCGACATACCCGTCACTGTCCTCGTCACGCGTACCGTAAGTTCTCGGATCGCAGTCCTCGTCGACGTTCGCAGCATCGCAGACCTCGGCGGCTCCCGGATTCCGGCTCGCGTCGGCGTCATCGCAATCCGTGCCGCCGCAACCGGGCGCGTCGTACCCGTCACCGTCCAAGTCGGCCCGGGTGCAATCGCATGCATCCGCCGCTTCGTCGCAGCCACCAGGGCACGGCGAGGAGCCCGTCTGGCAACGGCCGGACAGGCACGTCTCGTCGCCGGTGCAGAAGCGCCCGTCGTCACAGTCGTGGTCACTCGAGCAGGAGCTGGTGCTCGCGTCGCCGGTCGAAGTGGCGTCCCCCCCGCAGGCGGCGAGCATCATCAGCAAGACTGCGAGCTCTCGAGCGTGGGCCAAGCCGAACCTGAGCTCGAGCGTCGCCGTCTTGGGTCGTGCGGTCAACGGTGTGCGGGATCAGTCTCGAAAGAGGCAGATCGCGCCGAGCCCAGGGAAGGTGCGGCAGAGGTTGTAGCTTCCGGTGCACCCCGTCGGGCACGGGCAGCTCGAGCACCCGACCGCGGGGCGATAGTTCGTGCACTCGCCACCGTTGCAGACCTGGTTGTACGAGCAATCGCGCACGCAGTCTCCGCAATGGTTGGGATCCGTGTCCGTGTTCGTACACGCCATCCCGCACATCATGAGGGAAGCACCGCAGCTCGCGACGCACGAGCCCATGGAGCACACCTGGGGTGAGGTGCAGACGTTCCCCGGCGAGCCGCAGTTCGCGGGATCGACCTGGAGGTCCACGCACACCGCGCCCGAGCGCGTCAATCCGGGACGACATGTGCACGCGCCAGCAGAGCAGTACTCGGTGTCGGCACACCGCATGTGGCCCACGCCGCAGTATCCCGGGTCCCGCGCAGTGTCGACGCAACGCCGCGAGATGTACTCGTACGGAGGGTCGCACGCGCACGTGCCGCTCACGCACGACGCTTCTCCGCAATCGTTTCCGCAACTGCCGCAGTTGTTCACGTCCGTCGCGAAGACGAATCCCTCGTCCACGTGCCCGTCGCAATCCTCGTCCATTCCATTGCACGCCTCGGTCGTCGCGACGCAACCGTCGGGCACCGGCACGAGGACGTCGGCTACGTTCCCGTCGGTGAGGCCCGCGTCGGTCGAGCTCGGTGCGTCCGTGGCGCCCCCGTCCGGTGTGCCGCCGTCCATCGCGCACACTCCCGCGGTACACGCGCCCGACGCGCACGCGCTTTCGGGGGTGTCGAGGTGATCGAGCGTCACGATGAGCGGGTCCGACCCCTCGGGCGGCAGCGTCACCGTCTCACAGCCTGCAGCGACGTAGAAACAACCGCTGTCGCGCGCACGGCCACGGAACGACCACTCTCCTGCAGCAAGCTCCGGCGGAACGTCCATCGCCATCCCGCTCGCGACCGTCAGATCGGTATGCCAGGTCACCGCACCGTCACAGCCGCCGCGTAGAATCGCCGCTTCCACGTATACGGCGAGCGTTCGATCAGCCGGCTCCGCAAATCGAAACCCCCAGGTCAGGCCGCGGTCGCCCGCGCATCCGCCGACCACCAACGCCGCCGCCGCGGCGAGGTACGGGACAGCCATCGCTCCGCTCGTCGCCGCTCGCACGGGCCCGATGATACTCGAAATGGTACGTCGCCGCGTCCGGAGCTGGCGGCTCGACCACCGACGACGGTCGAGAAGGTTTGGCGCGTCTACAAGAGGCAGCGCGCCGTCGCCTCGTCGGAGTCGTTGTTGTCCTCGCGGCACTCGCGGAAGGTGCGCATCGTCGGGTCGATCAGGATGCGCGCGACGAAGGTGCTCATCGGGTCGGTGCCTGCCGGCGCCGTGAGATCGACCGAGACCGTACGCCCGGGAAAGAGCGGGCCCGTGGTCGCACCCGTGCCGAGCATCACATCCGTGCCACCGGTGCGTTCGAAGAAGCCGACCTGCACGCCGGCGGGTAGGAGCGCCGACCCGATGTTTCGGACGAACGCATGGAGCACCGGGGGTGAGTCACACGTGACGGCGAGGCTACACGACCGCGTCGGGCGCGTCGAAGATGCCCTCGTCCTGGACGTTCTGGCGGAAGTTGTTGAGCCACGGAACCGCCAGTTCTTGCGCTGCGCCTTCGGGATCTGCGCCGTAGATCGACGGCGCGGTGCACGCGTCGTCGCTGGCTGTCGCAGATGTTGCTCACGGTGTACGCGTGCTGGTTCCACAGCGTGCGCGTGCCGACCCAGGTGTTCGCGGCGTCGCCGAACACGGTGATGCCGCGGTACGCCGGCCCGCCCGCCGGCGGCACCCAGGCCGGCCTCCCGGTCGTCGCGTCGGCCGTGTTCCACGGCGCGACGTTGCAGTCCCAGCCGCCCGCGCTCGGGTCGGCCCCGTTCGAGATCATCACCATCTCGGCGTGACCGTCGCCGTCCACGTCGGCCACGATCGACGACTCGGTCGCCGTGAACGACTCGTGTCGGCGCGCGAACCGGACGGCGCCGGTCGGCGCCGTCGTACACCCACATGAAGCACTCGTCGTTGTAGATGACCTCGGCTTTGCCGTCGCCCTCGAAGTCGAACACGCGTCGAGCCGGTGACCGACGAGCTGAGGTCGTGGTTCGCGCGACTGCCACACGACGTCGATGCGTGTTGCGTCGCGTAGTTCGGCTTCATCACCGAGTAGAAGTTCGCCTGCGCGACGCCGATCTCCGGCTCGCCGTCGCCGTCGAAGTCGGCCACCGTCGGCGGGCCGCCGTTGCCCGACCCGGCGAGCGTCGCCGGGCCGAGCTCCGTCGCGCCGGTCGCGCCGTCGAGGATGTAGACCTGCCCGCCCGCGACGAGGACGACCTCGGGCGTGCCGTCTCGGTCGAAGTCGCCGACCGCGGGGAAGCCGTCGGTCAGGTCGGTGCGATCCCAGAGGTCGCCGCCGCCGAGATCGTACGCGGTCCGTCCGGCGACGAGCTCGAGCTCCGGATCGCCGTCGAGGTTCGCGAAGAAGCTCAGCTGCGTGGTCAGGTTCGAGTTGGCCTGCCACCGCGCTTGGCCGCCCGTTCCCGTGAACACGCTCGAGATCGTCGCGCCGGAGATGCGCGCCACGTCGCGCCCGAACGCGACCTCGACGGTTCCATCGCCGTCGGTGTCGGCGAGCGCGAGCCCTCCGCCCCAG
Organism: uncultured delta proteobacterium; assembly: GCA_963740495.1. GTDB lineage: Bacteria > Myxococcota_A > Polyangia > Polyangiales > CAVUEK01 > CAVUEK01. Next base: position 121,030 of record CAVUEK010000016.1, on the reverse strand, counting down.
CCGAAGCCGTCGCCGATCGTGCGCTCCGGCAGCTGAAAATCGCTCTGGGCGATGACGGTGCCGTTCCCATCGAGCGCGACGATGTACCCCTCGCCCGTCACGGCCACGATGTCGGTCTTCGCGTCGCCGTTCACGTCGCCGAGCGCGACCGAGATCCCGGCGAAGCCGGCGCTCCCCGGCAGCACGCCGTCGCGCAGCGACCAGAGCTCGGCGCCGCTCTGTCCGTCGAGCACGCGCAGCACTCCGTCGCGGCAGCGGCTCGGCGACGCGCCCGTGCAGTGGCAGCAGTTCGCCTGCACGTTGCTCGACACGAACACGATGCTCGGCGGATCGAGCTCGTCGACGACGCCGTCGCAGTTGGTGTCGTGCAGGCGCCCCACGGCGGGCGTCGACCAGACGTCGGTCGCGTTCGGGAACTCGGTCGCGGTCGGGCCCCAGCTCCACTGCACCACCGCGTTCAATCGGTCGACGGGGGGACGGTACTCGCAGGTCGTGATGCACGGGTCCGCGCTCGGGTCGTCCTCGCAACGCGGTGGCAGTCTCAGACAACGCCCGCGCCCAGGCGCAGTGCCGAGACAGACGCCGCCGCCGCCGTCGGCCGGCGGGACGCCACCGTCCATCGACGGCCCGTCGTCTGCCAGCGCCGGCTCGCAGTACTCGCCGTCTGCGCAATCGGACGTGCGCGTACACGGCGCACCGGGGACGACGCATGCGTTCGCGAAGCACGTATCCGTCTCCGCGCAGCACGCCGTGCCGCACACTTGCGCGGCGGATGCGCAGCAGATCCCGTCGAGACAGACGCCGCCGCTGCAGTCATCGTCGGACGAGCAGCGAACGGTGGCATCGATGCCGCTCCCGTCCATCCCTGGGCCACCGTCGCCCGTCGCCGAGCACGTTCCGTCGACGCACGTCTGACCCGCCGGACAATCCGCGCTGGACGTGCAGGTGCCTCCGTCGTCGCCCGGTGAGCACGCCGGCCCGACGGCGAGAACCAGGCATGCCAACAAACCCACCCCTCGAAGAACCGCGGGTTGCGCCATGAGCCAACGGTACAGCCCGCCGGCGGCTCGTCACAAGGCGCCGATGTGCGTCGGCGCAGAGGCGGCGGGAGAGCGGGTAGATCGAGCGCGAGGCGAGCGTAGCCATGGTATGGGCGACCAGGTGATGGCAGCCGCCTGCGCTGGGCTCTTCTGCACCGGCTGCTGGGTCGTCCTCGCGATGCCGCTCGGGTGGGCGGCGCACCGACGGATGAGGGCGGTCGAGACGGCCGATGGGGCCCGAGCGGTGCCGGCGAACGAGTGGCCGTACATCTGGTACGCGGGCTCCGCGCTGGTGTGGCTCTGCGCCGCCGTGCTCGCGGTGCTCGGGCTCGCACAGCGCAAGTGGGCGCGTGCCGGACGCAACTGCACGTTCATCGCGCTCGCGCACTTCACCTTGCTCACGGTGGGCGTCTCGCTCATCACGGCGGCGTCTCCCGGCGGGTCACCTCGGTCGGTCGCGTCTCCGGTCCTCGTCGCATGTCTGATGGTCGGAGCTGGCGCGCTCGTGGCGTTCGTGCTCATCCTTCTCTTCACGCTCGAGCGAGCGCGGCGAATCTCGTCGCAGCCTGTCGAGGGGCACGGACCGAACGCTCTCGAGCGGTGGGCCGTCTACCTCGGAACCGTCTTCATCTGGCCCGTCGGGCTCATCGCCGCCGCGATCTACACGAAGCCCGAGAACGTGCGCGTCGGAATGAACGCGCTCCGGATCACCGCCGTCACGTTCGTGCTCGTCGCGCTCGCGGTGTGTGTGGCGCTCCCGGTCGCGATGCGGTACCTCGCCGACGTTCCGACCCCGTACGCCTACTGAGGCTCAAGGCGGTGCGGTCGCCCAGTAGTCCGCGGTCTCTTGGATCTGCGCCGCCAAGCGGTCGCCCTCGTCGAGCCCCCAGAACCCGTCCGCCGGGAAGTTGCTCCGGACGAAGAGCCGCCCCGACTCCGGGAATCGCTCCTCGTCCATCACGACCTCGCCTGGTCGCACGCCGCTCATCGCGTGCTGATGGCAGCCCACACAGTTGGTGCGCACGAGCCCCGGCGCCGCATCGATGTACGGGTTCGAGCACCACGAGCGCGCCCGCAGCCCCGCCGTTCTCGCGCACGGCCGCGAGCGCCGCGGCGAGCGTCGGCGCGTCCTCGCCGAAGCCGCCCTCGGGATCCGGATCGCGCTCGATGTCGTCGATCGAGACGCACATCGCGTAGTGCGACCACGGCCCTCCGAGCGCGCGGATCGCGTCGGGACGGTCGGCGCCGAAGTCCTCGTCCGGCCGATCGCTCCACCAGATCGTGACGTTCATCCAGTGCTCGAGCTCGCGCGTGCGGATGTGCATCCCGGCGAGCCGGAACGTCGCTGCCGTCCGCGACGCGCTGCGTGTAGATCTCGTCGGGCCCTCGGCTCCGCCGCGTTCCGTCGCCCGCGCCCCACGTCGCGTCGCCACCCTCGCCGAGCCTGCGGCGCGAGCCCCGCGGCGGAGGTGTCGTACGTCGGCAGCGGCCCGAGCTCCACCCGCCGCCACTCCTCGGCGACCGTCGCCGCGCCGAGCGGAAAGACGCCGTCGAGGCACGCGGCGAACGGCGCGTCGGGCGCGTCGTACGTCACGTCGAGCCGCGCGTCGAGCGCTGTCGCCGCCGGCCGTGACCTCCACGAGCACCGCGCCCGGGCCCTCCGTCTCGCATGGCGCCGCGCCGCCGTCGCCGCGCAGCGCTCCGTCGCGCCCTCGACGTCGCTCGGGCTCGCGCTCGCAGCGCCAGCGAGCAGCCGCACCGTCGCGAGCTCGCTTCCGTCGCCGGGCTGGAGCTCGCGCGGAGCCGCCCGCCCGACGCGACCCAGAACGGCCCGACGACGCGCCGCCCGCATCGAGGCAGCACGACGAGCTCGTGCGCGAGGCGCTGGCTCGCCTCGGGCGCGCCGTCCACGAACGCCGGCGGCGCGCCCTCCGCGACGCATCGCAGCACGTCGCGATAGCTTCGCGCGACGTGCCGCGTCGCGCCCGGGCTCATCGCGATGCGCGCGAGCCCGCCGACGTTCGCGACGTCCTGCCCGTCGGCGAGCATCGCCGACGTACGGCGTCCCAGCGCTCGCTCGTCCAGCCGAGCCCGTCGAGCGCGTGCAGGTTCGCGTCGAGCGCGGCATCGAGCGCCGCGTCGTCGAGCCGCGCGCGCGCGGCGCGTCCCTCCGCGCCGAGCGCCTCGAACGCCGCGTGGAACGCGCGCGAGAAGTCCTCCGCGTCGTACCACGTGCGAAAGCGCGGCACGGCGCCGTCCGCGCCCGCCACACCGACCGGCTCGGCGAGCGGGACCGGCGCGAGGACGCGCGCGACGACCTGCCACGCGGCCGCGCGTCGTGCGCGCTCGGAGCCGAGGAGCTCGTCCCGGCGCGCCGCGAGCATTCCGTCCGCCGGGTACTCGCTCGCCAGCCCGAGCAGCCTGCGATCCGGCGCGCTCGCCGCCTCGACCGCGGCGCCGCGCCGCCCGCCCCGTCCGCGTCCGCGTCGCAGCTCGGCACCGGCGCGGGAGCGCCCGCGTCGTCGCCGGCGCAACCAGCCGCCGCGAGCGGGCCAGCGCGATCGCGACTGCCCGCACGCTCGCGCTCGTCGCATCGACCGCCGAGCCTGCGGGTGCTGCCACACGCACGGCGCGCTCAGGGCGTATAGAGGAGCGCCGCGTCGCTCGCGATGATGTGCTCGGGCGTCGCGTCGGCCGTCCGGACAGTCATGTAGATCCAGCCGTCCGAGCGGAAGTGCGGGAAGAGCGCGTACTGCCCCGGCGCGACGTTCGTCAGCCTGCGCGTGACGCCCGTCGTGAGCTCGACCAGGTACGAGTTCGCGCCGCCGAGCGTGCGGTACTGCGCGAACCCGGGATCGCTCGGCCCGGTGAACCCGAGCGCGACCGCGTCCGCGTCGCCGATGTAGTGGTGGAACACGAAGAAGCGCTCGTCGTACGAGAACTCCGGCTTGCCCCCGTTGACGCAGTAGCGCGCGATCTCCGGCGCCGTCACGCCCGTCACCGTCCCGCCGCCCGAGCTCGTGACGTCGAGCCGCCGCAGCACGTAGCCGACCTGCTGCCCGCCCGGCCCCGCGACGCGCGTGAACATCACGCGGAGCGACGGCGAGAGCACCGCGTCGCCCTCGTACGGATGCGAGAGCCGTGACGCCGCCGCCCACGCGCGAACCCGGAGCCCGTGTTCGTCGAGGAACGTGATGTCGGAGCGCGCGCCAGCGCCCCAGTCGGCCACCGGATCCGATCGCGTGACCGACTGACCGCCGTTGTCGTACGTCGCGCTGCCGTCGATGGCCCAGTAGTCCGCGCCGTCGAGCGAGGTGCCGAGGTGCTCGTACAGCCCGATCCCGCCGCCCGAGCTGCAGCCTGGCTCCGTGAACGTGAGCGACGTCGGCGACCCGACGGTCAGCACGCTCTGCGCGCACACGCGCGCCGCCGCCGCCCTGCACGACGAAGCCGCTCCCGTCCGGGAAGAACGACGGGTCGTACGAGCGCGTTGCCCCCGATGACGACGCCGCGCAGAAGATCGATGAAGCGCAGGTGAGGCGTGCTCGCCGCGCCGTGCCCGACGAAGCGCCCGTCGACCGACGCGCGCGTCCACCACGCGCTCGCGTAGTCCGTCGTGTAGAGCACGCGGATGTGCGCGCCCGCGACGCCGTCCGGCGACGCCGTCCCAGCCCGCGCCGTACGTCGTCGTCGCTCGCGAGGGGCGCGCTCGCGAGACACCCCGCCGGCGTGCTCGCGCCAGCGCAGCCGTACATCAGCATGCCGGCCTCGCGGTTGCGCTCCGCCCAGCCCGTCGCGATCATGTTCGTGACGTGCGTTGCGACGTCCGCCGAGACGCCCGGCAGACACTCGGTCGGCGGCGGATCGACCGGCACGATCGCGTCGAGCTGCGGCACGCCGCGGATGAACCACTCGGCGACGATGTCGAACTCGTCCGGCGTGAGCGGCGTGTGCCCGCTCTGCGGCATGCCCGCCGGCGTCACGAAGTCCTCGTGCGTCGTCTCCCAGCATCGTCGCCGAGGCCGTGCCGGAACACGTACTCGAACCAATCGAGCGTCGCGGACGTCGCGAACACACCGATCGCGTCGTCTCGAACCCGCCCGTCGCGCGGATGCACTCCACCATCTCCGATCGCCGACGCATCGGTCGCGACGTCGAGGTCGTTCAGGCACCCGCTCGGCGCGAGCGCCGCGTCGCTGATCGCGCGCCAATAGCGGATGCGCGAGCGCGAGAGCGTGTGGCACTCGCTGCAGCCGGCTCGGTCGCGCCCGCCGCGGGCAGCCCGAGGATGCGCAGCGCGTCGCGCGCGAGCTCCTCGTCGGGCGTCGCGACCGGGTTCCGAAACGGGGGAACGACATCGAGGCCCGAGTCGAAGCCACCGTCGCTTCCGCCGTCGGCCGGCGGGGCGTCCATCGCGCCCCCGTCGCGCACCGCTGCGTCACCATCGCCCGCGTCCATCGGCCGATCGCGTCCGTGGCACGCGCTCGCGAGCGGGACGAGGAGCACACACAGCCAAGGCGAAGCTGCGACGACTACGCGCGCGCGGGCCCGCGCGGCGGTGAGGAAAGCGCCCATGGCCCGTAGGGTAGCCCGTCCCGGCCGCTGGCGCCGTTCCCCGGTGTGCGAAATCGTCCCTCATGAGCTGGATTCGTCGCCGAACGACGCCACGCGTCATGGAACGGTCTGAAACGCGCCGACATCCCATGCCCCGGCCGGACGTGCGACGAGACTCGGGCTCGGCCACGTGGCGCCTGCGGCGATGCCGCGAGCGTAGTCGCTGCCGATCGAGCTGTCCCCCGCCCCGACGAGAGCCGAGGTTCCGGTCAACGCAAAGTCGTTCTCCGCCTGGTCGACGAAGCCGGGCGCGGTGTCACAGGAGCCGTCGGGACCGGTGAAGGTGCCGTTGCAGCCGTCGAAGTGGAAGAAGAAGTTGTTGTTCCACGTCTCGCCGGCGGTCATGCCCCACTCGAGGAGCGTGCAACTGCACGGAGCGTCGGAGACGCCGATGTTGTTCCGCGCATACAGCACGCCGGGGCTCAGGAATCGAATCGCGTTGACCGGCTGCTCGTGTCGTACGACGGTGTTGTTGTAAAAATAGAAGTGCGCGCTCGCGTCGTTCGAGTTGGGTGAGAGGCCGTTTCCTCCGGGGAGCGGATTCCCGGTACCGACGAAGACGTTCCCGTAGATCTCGCAGGCGGGATCGCCCGTCATGTTCTCCATCATCATCCAGGAGTTGTCGCCGGACCCGCCGCTCACCGCGAGCTCCATCCAGTTGTAACGAATGATCCAACGAGTCGGGCTCGCGTGGTCCGCCGCGCCGCTTCGGAACGTTTGGATGACGTCGTTGTGGCGTTCCGAGGTCGCTCCATCGGTTCGTTGGACGAACCGGTTTCCCTCGATGGTGATGTCGGTGCCGTCGCCGATGAACACGATGTCCGTCTGGACGCTCGTGTTGAGGCTCGTGCGAACGTCATTCCCGGAAATGACGATGTCGTGCGCCGCGCTCATGTAGTCGATGACGAAGCCCGCGACGTCGTCGGCGCGGTTGTTCGCGATCAACAGGTTCGAAGCGTACGTCGCGTCGACGAACTGCGCCGTGCTCGTCGTTGCGCCGGCGTGCGTGAAGCCCGAGACGGTGACGTCGTGAGATGCGTGCCCGCCGAACGAGATGAGCGTCCCATGGGACGCCGAGCCGAGCGTGCCTCCGATCATCGTCAGGTAGCTCTGCCCATTGACGTCGATCCGCGGGTCCGCCTCGTCGAGGCTCGCCGCCGAGAAGTCGAGGCCCAGGCGATCGGGGCCGTCGTCGGTTCCGCTCGAGCCCGGTCGCACGGTCGATGTGATCGTGCCGAAGAACCCCACGACGTCCCCGCCGGTCGGCGCGGTGCTCGAATTGAAGTCCGCGACCGACCACGCGTCGTCGAGGCTCGTTCCACTTCGAGCGCCGGATCCATCCTGGGTCACGAAGTACGTCGGCGGGCCGAGCGTCGCTCCGCCGTCCGAGCCAACCGTCGCGTCCATCCCTCTCGCTGCGTCTCCCGGCGTGGCCGCGTCCGGTGTCGCGGCGGCGTCGCTCGTCGCGTCCATCGTGCCGCCCGCGTCGGTCGAATCGGCCGCGTCGTCCGAGCAAGCCGGCAGCGCGGTCATCGCGCACGCGACGATGGCCAATGGGACATTCGGGCGCAAAGCCACGCCTCAACGTATCAGAGACGGGGATCCTCGGTCACGCTCCCAAGCGGACGATGCCGCTCTCGTCGCGCATCCTCGACGCGCGTGCGCGGTAGGCGCCGCTCGGGAACCTGTCGGCGTAACGCTCGACCGCCTCGCGGGCCTCGGCCGAGCCCGGCATGCGCTGCGCCAGGACCTCGACGACCGAGAAGTAGCTCTCGTCCACGTGCCTCCGAGGCGTGCCCGCCTCGAGCGCACGGTCATACCAATCGAGCGCATCCACGAGAAACGCGGGCGCGTCTTCGGGCGCGGCGATGGCGAGCTCCACGGCGTGCAGGCGGCAATCGCCGATCGCGTGAGCGCAGTCCGATGCCCGCTCGGAGAAGCGTCGCGCGGTCTCGAGGTAGCACGCGACGGCTTCGTCGAAGAGCATCTCGTGCGACAGCACGAGCGCTGCGTCGAGCATCGCATCCGCGTCGCTCCGGGCCGCCGCCACTCTCCACGCCGCGCGCGCCTCTTCCGCGCGCTCGTCCGGGCTCGACGAGAGCGCTTCCTCGACGATCGCACGGATCGCTTCGTCGGCCTCGTGCGGCTCCCGCCCCTTCTCGCTCTCCGGTCGCTCGAACCCGTCGAGCGAGGCGATCCCCAGGAGCGAGCGCATGCGTGCAGCCACGGCCGCGTCGGGCGCGCGCAGCAGCTCGACCGCGTCCATCTCCTCGCCGTAGATCGCACGCAGGAGGAGCATCCGCACCTCCATCGTCGCGAGGGTCGCGTCGAGCCACTCGGCGCCCGCGTGATCGTGCGAGCCCTTCATTCTCATGTATCCACCGGGGCTCCCGATACGCGCGTGAAAGCTCGCGAGGCCCTCCTGTTCGAAGATGCGGAGCGTGATGCTCTGCTCCGATCCCTCCACGCGCCGAACGATCTCGAGCTGGGTCACGCCGTGCGCGTCGCGCTCTCGCGCTCCGAGCTCGCCCAGCGAGGCCACGGCCACCGCGTCGAGGTCAGCCGCACGTAGCGGGCTCAGCCATCGACCCTCACGCATGCCGCGTCCGAGGCCGGCCGCGCGGTCGAGGAGCCGAGCCCGCCGTGCGAGATCCGCGCGAGCTCGCTCGCCATCCCTTCCTTTCGCTTGGCCGCCTCGACGACGTCGAGCAGGCGCGCCGCACGCGGTTCCGTCGGGCGCGCGTCTGTGGTGCCGAGCGCATCGCCCGTGCTCGCTCCCCGCTCCGCCGGTGGCACGCGGCTGAGCGCGTCGAGGAAGCGTGCGAGCGGTTCGGCCAGCGCCAGGCTCACCTTTTTCTTGCGCGTCGCGGCGCGGATCGTGACGGTGCCGAGCAACTGGTTCGAGACCTCTGCACCCGTGACCTCCAAGAGCGCGATCGCCTCCGCGGGAGAGCCCGCGACGATCCGCCGGTCGGTCACGATCACCCCGTCGAAGTGGTGCGTCGTGTCACGGCCGAGCGAGCCACGCCGCGCCGCCGCCTGGACGAAGCGGCTCTCGTCGATCACCGCGACGACCTCTTCGCCCGAGAGATGGTCGAGCCCGACCTCGAGGTAGCGGGTCGCCAGCGCGACGAGGTGCTCGGGTAGCTCGGGCGCGAAATAGACGTCGTCGTGGGCGAGATGCTCGCGGGCGAGCCTTTGAACCGGGGTCATCGGGCGGCGTCCTTTGGGCGTGGTGCGGGGTCCCCCCGCGACTTCGACGCGGACCCCACCCTGGATGCCGTGAATACGCTCGACGGGCGCGCATCTCCCCCGCCCGGGCCGAGGCTGTGCCGCTACTCGGGCATCGCCCCCGGGAGCCGGGTATCGCTCGGGAACGTGATGCTCGCCCGGGGAACGTAGGCCGCGGTGAGGTGCGCCGAGCACCGGCCGCCGACCTCCATGCCCTCGATCGTCTCGAGGACGACCCAGGCCGGATCCTCGAGCGTCCTCACGACGACGTCTCGCTTCACCGTCCGCGCCCAGACCGGGCCGTCGGGCGCCGCGGTCCTCACCTCCGTCCCGGCCGCGACGCGAGCCGGCCCGAGATAGAAGCCGGCGACCCGTGGCTCGCACGGCGGCTGAACGCGCTCACGCGTCACGTGCTCTTCGCCGTTTCGCTCGCGGGGCGGTCGCGTCAACGGGCGGATCGCGCTCTCCTCGACCCATCCGACGAGGCTCGCTCCCGTGTCGAAGCTCCGCCACACGCGCACCCAGCCGTCGCGGCGTCCGGTCTCGCTCAAGACGACCTCGGTCGGGTGTGACAGGCGCACGGCCACCGCTTCCGATTCGGCACCCGGCGCAGCGAACAGATGGAGGATCGCCCCGCGCGACAGCAGTCCCTCGTCCGCGGCGGTCGGCGGCGCTGCAGGCGCCGTCGCGTGCAGAGCGAGAGCCGCGCATCCGAGCGGCAGGCCCCGCACCGACACCCCATCCGCGAGATCGACGTCGACGCGCACATCCACTCCGTCCGGCACGACGCGCGTGATGGGCGTGGCGGGCGCGAGGTGGATCGCTCCGTTCGCGACATCGACCGGGCGAGCGATGGCGTAGGGCACGTCTGCGCGCGTCTCGCCCTCGAACGAGAGCGGGTCGCGAACGGCGAGCCGCGTGGGCGCGCGTCGCTCGGCCACCGTCGCCCGGATCACGCCCGTCACGGACGCGAAGTGGAGCGGGTCGGCGCCCTCGACCGCGACCGTCACGTCGCGAACGGTCGCACGGCCGCTCGCCGTGCATGCGGTCGGAGGAGCGGCATCGGCGGCCTCCGCGGCCCCTGCGGCATCGCCGATCGAGCCGGCGGCGCTGTCGTCACCCTCGGCGGCGGCCGGTTCCTCGCCGGCCGCGACATCGGCGCCTTCGCCTTGCTCGGCGCCACTCTCGTCACCGGTCGTCGCGCCTTGCTCCGCGCCGGCCGAACCGGTCTGCGCCGGCGCCGGCGCCGGGGCCGTGGTGGTATCGACGGGCGCCGGCCCGCACGCGGCGGCCACGAGCACGAGAACCGACAGCTTCGACGCGAACGTCAGCACGTGCATCGGATGCGAGCCTCCCCCTTCGAGTTCAGGCGAGGGAGCGTACCTCGCGCCGCGCCCGCGTCCAGCGGAGCCGGGGGGGGTGCTGACCTCACGCGCGGCGCACGCGTTCGGGCGCTCGTCCTTCATTGCCCCGCGATCGATCCGGCTCTGGCATCCTGCGACGGTGAGATTCCGGCCCGCTCTCGCTCGCGCGCATCGTGCTCATCGCCGCCTTGTCGCTCGGTGCATGCGAGGGCGACGGTGCGACGCTCGTGATTGACGTCAAGACCGACCTCGTGCCGGGAGTCGAGCTGATCGCCATTCGCACGGAGCTCGACGCGCCCCGGACGCGCGTGGATCAGGTCGTCTTCCGCGGCGACGACGCCGCCTCTGGCATCCGCGCCGCCGAGCTCGCGGGGCTCGCGGACGGTGATCACGTGGTCGATGTCTCACTGCTCGACGCGGCGATGCGCGTGGTCTTGCGGCGACGCGTTCGAGTCGTCGTGCGCGGTCCTACCGGGGTCACTCTCCTGTTCACGCGCACGTGTCGCGACGTCGTCTGCCCGCGGACCGGCGAGGATACGACGCTGACCGAGTGCGTCGGCGGTGCCTGCGCCGACCCCTCGTGCAGCGTCGAAGTGCGCGCGACGTGTCCGCCCGCCGAGTGTACGTCGGACGACGCGTGCACGTTTGCAGCCTCTTGCGCGCGGGGCGCGTGCGTCGACGGCTTCTGCCTCGCGACGTCGAGCGCCGGAGCGTGCGCGTCGAACGAGTATTGCCATCCGGACCTCGGGTGCCTCGCGCTCCCCGACCCGATCCCCGATGCAGGCCCGCGAGACGCGGGCGCCGTCGACGGCGGAGCGTGCTGTGGTTTCGCGATGTGCCGCGCCGATTGCACCGCGTGCGGCACGTGCGGCGACGCATCCGAGGGCGCGTTCGAGCCCACCGCCGATCGGATGCTCGCCGGCGGAGCCCACTACTTCAGCTCGGTGACGGTCCCCGCCGGCGTCACGGTACGCGGCGCGGGCCCCACGCCGCTTCAGATCTTCAGCACGGGCCCCGTGCGCATCGACGGAACGCTCGACATCTCCGGCGTCGCGGGCCGCGACTCGATCTGCGTGTACATGCCGCAAGTGGGTGGCATCGGCGTCGCGGGCGGTGGCAACGGCGGAAACAGCGGCCAAGCGATGGGCATGCCCGGCCAGGGGCCGGGTGCCGGTGGTGCCGGGACCCAGGGCGATGCGGGCGGCGGCGGTGGCGGAGCCGGCTCGCGCGTCGCGGGCATGCCGGGCGCGAACGACAGCATCGGCGCTGCCGGCGGCGCGTCCGGGCCGCCGTACGACGCGTTCGCAGGCGCCGCGTTCGAGGCGGGATCGGGGGGCGGCGGCGCCGGTCAGGGCGCGGCCGGCAACGCGTCGGGCGGCGGCGGCGGCGCTGGGGGTGGCGCGGTGCTCATCATCGCCCCCGAGATCACGATCGGCGCGACCGGAGGGATCCGCGCCGCCGGAGGCGCGGGCGGCGGAGGCGGCGGTGCCGGCGGACGAGCTTGCGCCGGAGGTGGCGGCGGCGGTGGAAGCGGCGGCTCCGTGTGGTTGCGCGGTAGCGTCGTGGCGATCGATGGCGCGATCGATGTCGCCGGTGGGCTCGGCGGGGTGACGGGTCTCGATCCGCGCGGCGACGTTCCGGGCGCTGGTGGCACCGGCGGTGAAGGGCAGATTCGGGTGGACGCGCTCGAGATTTCCGGCACGACGACTCCAGAGCTCATCGCGCGCCTCCCCGTGTGCGACGGCCCGCCGTGCGACTGATCCGTCGTGGCCCAGCCGACTGGCGGGACCGGAGCCGCGGGGGTAGAGGTCGCGCATGAGTCGAACGTGCGCCTCTCCGCTGGTGCTGCTCTGGGCCGTCGCGCCGCTCGTGGTCATCGCCTGCGATCAGGACGCTCCGCCGCCCCCAACGCCCGAAGGGAGCGTGCCGACCAACCGTCCGGCGCTCGCTCCGGCGACGTCGCCCCCCACGACCACCGGCCCGACGCCGACGTCGCCCACCGGCCAGGCGGCCATGCCCACTTCGCCCTCCGCGCCGGCGGCCGCCCCCCCCGGTGACACCAGCGCGCTCGTCGCCGCGCTCGACGCCACGATGCGCGTCACGCATCGGATCCGCGCGAGCGTCACGGGCGCTCCGGAGGGCGACGGCGAGTTCGTCGTCGAGATCCAACCTCCCGATCGCATCCACCTCTCGATGGACGTGGCATCCGGTCGCACGATCGAGATGATCTCGATCGGCAACGACATGTGGACCAACGCGATGGGCGGCCACTTCGCGCGCATGCCGGCCGGCGCCGGAGCGGCGCCGACGGCCCACCTCGCCGACACGACGTCGCGCGTGCGCACCGCGATCACCGAAGGCCGCGCGCGCTTTCACCTCGTTGGCCCCGACACGCTCGACGGGCATCCCATGACCGTCTGGGAGGGCGAGGGCCCGATGACGCTCGACCCGAACCCGAGCCCCGACGCGCCGGTCGGCCACGGCCGCGTCTGGATCGGCGACGACGGTCATGTTCATCGCATCACCTCCGAGGGCGACGTCCGCGATCATCACGTCTCGGTCGCGGTCCGCTACGAGTACGATCCCTCGATTCACATCGAGCCGCCGACAGGCTGACGCATCCGCGATGCAGGCGTCGCCGTGGCACGCCGCGGCGATCCGTGGTCCCATCCCGACCATGCGGACCGTCCCCCTCGCCGTCCTCGCGCTCGCGCTCGTCGCGTGCAACTCCGCGTCGCCCGATCCGTCCGAGCCGACTCCGCCTCCCGTGGTCCCGACACCCATACCGGTGCCGCCGAACGATCCCACGCCAGGTCCGATGCCGAACGGCGTCGACACACCATCGACCGACGAGCCGCCGGTCGCGCCCGAGCCCGCTCCACCGACACCGACACCGACGCCCACGCCGACGCCCACGCCCACGCCCACGCCGCCGCCATCGCGGCCACCGCGTGGCGCGCGCGTCATCCATCCGCTCTCTGCCGACATGCCGAACTGCATCGAGATGTACTCGGCGTGCAGGCCGACCCCGTCCGGATCCGAGTGCACGAGCGCCCCCTTCTATCTCGCGTGCGGCGCGTCGGGTCGTGTGCCCAGCGGCGGCGATCTCTTGTACTGCGCCTGCCCCTGACGGGCGCGACCCGGCAGCGGGCTCAGCGCTCGCTGTCGAGGTGCGCCATCTGCTCGGCCCCGTAGCGCGTGCCGGCGATCGCATCCTTCGGAACCACCGCCTCGAGATCGCCGAGGTCGCTCGCGGAGAGCGGCCGGTCGAGCGCGCCGAGCGCGTCCGCGAGCTGCGCGCGCGTGCGCGCGCCGACGACGGGCACGAGCCGTGGCTGCTTCGCGCGCACCCACGCGACCGCGAGCTGCGCGGGTGTCATGTCCCGCTCCCTCGCGAACGCGTGGAGCGCGCGCACCGCTGCGTCGTTGGTGTCGCGGTGGTCCCCCGAGAAGCGCGGCAGCCAGGCGCGGAAGTCGCCCTTGCGGGCTTGCTGCCGGTCAGAAGACCGCGCGAGAACACGCCGTAGAGCGTCGCGCCCATCCCGAGCGCCTCGAGCGCCGGGAAGATCTTCTCTTCGGCGCCGCGCGTCGCGATGGAGTACTCGATCTGCAGATCGGCGATGGGGTGAACGTTCTGCGCTCGCGCGAATCGTCTCGACGCCGACCTCGGAGAGCCCGATGTGGCGCACGTAGCCCGCCTTCACGAGATCGGCGATGGCGCCGACGGTCTCCTCGATGGGCACCTTCGGATCGAGCCGCGCCGGGCGGTAGACGTCGATGGCGTCGACGCCGAGCCGCTTGAGGCTGTACGCGGCGAACGTCTTCACCGCCGCAGGGCGCGTGTCGATGCCGAGCCAGCTCCCGTCCGGGCCGCGCTGCGCGCCGAACTTCACCGACACCTGGACACGGTCGCGTCGCCCGGCGATCGCGCGCCCGACGAGCAGTTCGTTGTGCCCCATGCCGTAGAAGTCGCCCGTGTCGAGGAGCGTCACGCCGCGGTCGATCGCTTCCTGAATCGTGGCGAGGCTCTCGGCCTCGTCCGCCGCTCCGTACATCCCGCTCATGCCCATGCAGCCGAGCCCGAGCGGAAACACCTCGGGCCCCACCTCGCCCAGCCGCACGCTCGTCGTGTTCTTCCCGTCCGTCACGGTGATCTCCCTCCCGTCCGCGCCGCACGACGCGCGCTCTCAGAGCCCGTTGACCTTGATCCCTCGCTGAAACGCCGGCCTCGACCAACACCGGTCGACCCACGCGGGGACGTTCGTGAGCTCGGAGGTTGAAAGCTGCTCCTTACCCCCATAGAAGTCGAGCGCCTTGATCCACGGGACGGTCGCGATGTCGGCGACCGTCAGCGCGTCGCCGACGAGGTACTCGCGCCCTTCGAGCCGCGACTCGAGCACGCGCAAGAGCCGCTTGGTCTCGTTCGTGTAGCGCTGGAGCGCGTACGTGTCGCTCGTCTTGTCGCGCGCGAACTTGAAGAAGTGACCGAACTGTCCGAAGAACGGGCCAACGGACGCCATCTGGAAGAAGACCCACTGGATGGTCTCCCACTTCTCGGCTGCGTCGTTCGGGAGGAGCTTTCCGGTCTTCTCGGCGAGGTAGAGCAGGATCGCCCCCGACTCCATCAACGCGAACGGCTCGCCCTTCGGACCCTCGGGGTCGATGATCGTCGGGATCTTCGAGTTGGGGTTGATTCGGATGTAGTCCTCGTCGAACTGATCGTTCTCGAAGATGTTGATTCGATGAGGCTCGTACGGCAGGCCCAGCTCCTCGAGCGCGATCCCGACCTTCTGCCCGTTGGGCGTCGCCAGCGAATAGAGCTGGATTCGATCGGGGTGCTGCGGCGGCCAACGCTTCGGGAAGACGGTCACGAGGAGCTCCGTTGTCGTGGGGGTCGCCGCGTTGTATCCGGTCACCTGCGCGTAGCGTCAAGGGGCCGACACGCGCGTCAGTCCCACGTGCCCGAGTCAGAGAGGTCCTTGCGGACGAAGAACCCCGAGACGCTCGCACGCACGTTGCGACCTGCCGCGTCGCGGACCTTGGCGACCGAGTGCGGTGTGCCAGCGCGGATCACGACGAGCCGGTTCGGTCGCGGCATCACGAACCGGCCGAGCCCCGGATCCATCAAGAGCTCGCTCGCGTCGTCGTTGTCGAGATGGCTCTGCCACGCCTCGCCCGCGCCGACTTCGGTGTCACGCAGCTTGTGGAAGTAGACGCCGAGCTCCTCCGGGATGTCCATGCGGTCGCCGAGCAAGAGCTCACCGCCCCACTCCACGTTCCACCTCGGGTGCGCGTAGAAGCTGAAGCTACCCGTGCGCGCCGACCGGTCGCGGTGCCACAACAGCCCCGTGCCGCGCATGTAGATCGACGCCGCCGCGCTGAACGCCTCCCACGCCTCCCCCATCGCGCCGACCGTCGGCGCGATGACCTCGGCCGCGTCGATGACGCCTTGGATCACGTAGTCGATCGGTGATTTCGTCGGGAACTGTGCATCCCACGCGTGGTTGTACCCGACGGTCGGCCCGCGAAGCGCTTCCGCGTCCTCGAGCAGCCAGTGCCCCTGCAAGCCCATCTGATCGATCCGCCGGAACGCCTGCACCTGGAAGTAGTTCCAGACGAGAGCGAGCTCGGTCGGCGACAGGAGGTCGTCGATGATCGTGCATCGCTCGTCGCTCTCGACGACTGTCGGCTCGTGTACGAACGCGTCGGCCATCGCCGCGGCAGCATACATGCCCCCGGGGAATTCTGTCCGAGCCTGGCGGGAGAATGTGCAGCCCGCGGAGGCTCAGTCGCCGAAGTACACCGGCGTGCCGTCCGGCCGGTACCACGGGCCGCCTCGCAGATACCCGTAGAAGCGCGGCGACCACAGATCGATCTCGCGCACGATGTGCACTGTCATCGCGGAGTCGATCGCGTCCCGCCGCCCGAGATACGCGGCGAACGATCGCATCGCGTACACCGCCGCGCGCGCGTCCATGTCCTCGAGCAGCCCGTAGTAGAGCCCTTCGAAGAGCAGCTCGTGGCCGTCGATTTCGTCGAACGTGAACGGCTCCTTCGTCTGATTCGGAAAGTGTCCCCAGCTGCGCACGTCCGGCGCGCTCACGAGACAGCCGGCGCCGTACTTCGCGACCTCGAGATCGTCGATCCGCGCGGCGAGCACCTCTTCGCGGAGCCACGGCGCGAAGAACCGATCGAAGCGCGCCCACCACTCCTTGGAGCGGCCGCTGTCGTGAAGGAACGGCCCCAGGCTCTGCATGCTCTGGCACTCGAGCAGCTCGCGCGCCGTGACGGGCGGCTCGGGCGTGCCGTCTCGCCAGTGCGCGCGCGTCGTCACGCACCGCTTGCAGCTACAGAGCCAGGAAGCCTCTACCGATGAAAGGTCGTGCTGGGACATGCGGCCTTTTCGGCCGGGCGCAGCGCTCGGTTGCGCGCCGATATTCGTTCGCGAGGAGCGTTCGCGAGCAGCGCGCGATTCACTCGCTCCAGCTACACCCTGGCTGATCCTCGCACGCGCGCTCCCAGCTGTACCCGTCGCACCGTCTCGCGGAGCCCTCGCAGACGTTGTCCCAGCTTCCGTCCCAGCGAAGGTGCGACGCGCCGTAGCAACCGTCGACATACGCGCAGTACCCGTAGCTCTGCGAGTGGCAGCTCGGCGGCGAGCCGACGCACCGCCCGACGCTCTCCTCTTCCTCCGGCGCGTGTGCAGGTGGCGCGACCCCGCCGTTCGGGTCGACGCACGTCACGCAGAGCCCGCTCGCGTCCGAGCACATGCGAAACGTCACCGCGTCGCCCGTCCAGTGCACGTCGCCGGCCGGCCAGCCCGGATCGTCCGGCGACTCCACCGAGCCGTCCGCGCCGAGCTCGAGATTGCCCGAGTAACAGACCCCGTCCTCCTCTTCGAGCGTCGCGCCGAACGTCTCGCCGTCGTCCGCGGTGCACTCGAAGCGGCCGGAGCAACGCTCGAGCAGCGCCGCGGCGGTCTCGTGCGCGTCCGCGGGACCGCGTGCAGCGCAGCCGCACGCCAGGATCGACACACCCAGGAGAGCCGTTCGCTTCGTCATCGCCATCCTCCTCGACATGGCGCCCTTGTCGGGCTGGTCCTGCGCCGGTTGCGCATCTAGCAACCCGGCCGCCGTCCCTCCGAAAAGCGCGCTCACACGGAGGTGGAGGATGCGGACGACGACGATACTGATGATGACGCTCGGCTCTTGTTTCGGCGTGGGGATGGGCTGCGGCGATGGCGCGCGCTCCCCTGGCGAGGCGGTCGCGGCGCAGCCCGGATGGGTCGACGGCGACGCTGCGGTGGCCCCCGACTCGGGTGAGCCCCTCGTCGGCGCGGGCCCCAAGCGCGTCTTCGTGACGAGCCGCCAGGTCTACGGCGATCTCGTCTCGGTCGCGCGTGGCGCCGACGGCGTGGTCTCCGGCGACACCGTCTGCCAGGTCAGCGCCGACGCCGCCGGCCTCGGCGGCACGTGGAAGGCGTGGCTCTCGAGCGACACGATCGACGCGATCGACCACATCCGCGGCAACGGTCCATGGGCTCGGCTCGACGGTGTGGTGCTCTTTCCCGACCACGCGAGCCTCGCGGGCGCGCCGCTCGACGCGATCAACGTCGACGAGACGGGCGAGACGGTGAGTTGTCTCTATACATCTCCGTATGTCTGGACTGGCACTCGCATTGGTGGGCGATGGAACCTGGACGACTGTGTCGGCTGGACGGAGATGGATTCCGACTGGGAGACCGACACGGGAAGCGCGTGCGACCCCACGAAATGGACGCGAGGGGCGGAGGTACGCTGGTGCAGCAGCGAGAGCCGCCTCTTCTGCTTCGAGCAGTGAGCGACCCGCGTCAGCGCTCTTCGCCGATGGCTTCGCGCAACGCGCGCCCGTAGTCGCGCCCGGCGTTCCTCTGGAAGCGCCGGGCGACGGGTGATCCGAGTCGGACGAGCGGTGACGCGGGCACGCTGAACGCGAGCAGCCGAAAGACGACGCGCCCGTCGGCGGCGAGCGCGACCTCGAAGCGCTCCTCACCGCTCACCGCGTGCGCGAGCGTGCCGTACGCGAAGCCGAACGACGCTAGGCTCGTCGAAGACATACACGACGCGGCACGCGCTCAGCGTCCAGATGCCGAGGTGACAACCGAGCAAGACCACGACCGCGCCCTCGGCGAGCTCCGGCCTCGGCTCGACGACGCGGATGCGCCCGCCCGCGCCGTCGTAGTGACGCAGCCCCGCGAGCGCCGCGCTTGCGCGCGCGAAGTCGCCCTCGCCCCGACCGATCGGCTCCTCGCTCCGGTCGACGTGGTACCCGCGCGGCAGCTCCCCGCGCGTCGCCCCGACCTCCGCGTACGAGAACGGCGCCGTCCGCTGCGCTTCGGCGAAGCTCGCGATGCGCTCCGTGCCCGGTCTGAGCAGCGAGATCATCCGCGTGTGGATGTAGAGGCTCGCCGACCGGAAGTACACCCCGGTCGCGTGCGCTCAGTCGTTCTCCACATGCGCTCGGCGCCGCTCGAGCACGACGAGGTGCTTCGTGCTCTTTTCCACGCCCGCCTCCTCCGGTGCGCAACCGCTGCCGAGGCCCGCCGAAAAGACCGCCAACCCACGCAGGAGGAACCCCATGTTGCTCGCCATCGACCTCGTCATCGTGCTGATCTCCGGCTTCTGCATGTACCGCATCGTCGACCGGTACAACGCCCGGCTCGCCGGCTCGGACAGCGAGCTCGCCATCGCGCGGTCGATCAATCCGGGCGGTGCCGCCGTGCTCACCGCGCTCTTCGGCATCGTCGCGGCTCCGTACTACTTCTACCGGATGCGCGGCCTCGTCGGCGTGCTCTACGGGATCGGCTGGGTCGTGGCGCTCGTGATGGCGAGCGCGCTCGCGCGCCTCGCCATCGTGCTTCTCGTCCAGGCGCTCTGACCGGCGTGTATCCCGGAGCCGCGACGCTTCGTGTGTGCTCGCGTCGTCGGTCCAGGCCTCGCGCTCACTCGGGAGACACGCCCTCGACGTGCGAACGCACGAGCTTCGCGACCTGGTCTGGCTCGTCGATCATGAGCCAATGACCGGCGCGCTCGAAGTGGCGGGCTTCGACGCCGAACCGGTCGGCGGTGTGTGACGGGATGTACGGGTCGAGGTCGCCCCAGAGCACGAGCTTCGGGGTGTGCTCCGTGGCGCGGAGCAGGCGCGTGTCCCATCCGCTGAGCTTTTCGGGATCGGCCTCGCGGTAGAATCGGAGGACCATGCGCCGCGTCGCCGGCGTGAACTCGGCCCACGCGGCGCGCGCCTGCTCCGGCGTCACGCCCGGCGAGCCCTTCTGTGTCTCGCGGACGAAGAGCCACTCGTTGCTGACGGCCATCGCGATCTCGCCGAGGACCGGCGTGCGCCAGACACGGCCCCAGAAATGCCAGTGGTAGTCGGGGAAGAAGTTCGCGTTGAAGATCGTCAGCGACGAGAGCCGCTCGGCGTGCTCCGTCGCGAAAGCGAGCCCGTACGAGCCTCCGACGTCATGCACGACGAGGTGGGCGCTCTCGAGCAGGAGGGCGTCGAAGAGCGATTCGACCCAGCGAGCCTGCGCCCCGAGCGATACGTCGAATTCCGCGGGTGCCACGGACCTGCCGAAGCCCGGAAGGTCGGGCGCGATGCATCGAAGGTCATCGCCCGCGAGCCGAGACACGAGCGCGCCCCACACGGTGTGCGTATCGGGGTTGCCGTGCAGGAAGACGATCGGCGCGCCGTCGCCGGCCTCGGCGACGAGCGTCGTGACGCCGCCGGCCTCGAGCGTGCGCGTCCGGGTGAACGGGCTCACGAAGCCATCCGCGAAGCGACGTCGACGAGGTGTTGGACGATCTCCTCCGTGATCGCGTCAGCGGTGGCGTCCTCGTCGCCAAGAACCGAGCGCATCTCGGCGTCCGAGGAGAGCGCGAAGCGGGCGCAGACCGCGGTGAGCGTGTGGAGGCGGATGCGAACGACGCGCGGCGCGACGCCGCTTCGGCGCGCGATCTCGGTGGACCACGTCGCGAGGAAGGGCTCGAGGACGAGGTCCCGCCACCGCTTGGGGATGGTCCCGCTCTCCGCGACCATCCGCAGCCCGATGCGGACGAGCGCGCGGTGCGCGCGAGCGAAGTGGTAACCCTCTTCGATCATCTCGCCGAGGAGCAGCTCGACCGAGTCCTCGCCGCGGGTGAGGCGCTCGCGGTAGCGTGCCTCGCCTTCGAGGATCTGCGCGTACATGCGCTGGAGGCACGCGATCAGGAGGCCGTCCTTGCTGTCGAAGTGGTGGCTGATGAGGCTCACCGCGACACCCGCGCGTCGCGCGATGTCGCGGAGGCTGATGTTGGCCGGGCCGCGCTGTCTCATCGATTCCATGGCCGCTTCGACGATCTTCTCGCGAGTGGCTTCCACGTCTTTCTGCGTCGACACCTCGCACGTCTCCGTAGCTCGAGTGTACTCCAGCAACGAACATCGGCGCACACCATCGAGCGTTTCGCGTGAGCGAGTCGTCAGCTCGAGAGACCGATTCCCATCGCGTCGAGCACGCGGAGGAGCGGGCTCGGCGCGTGGTCGGCGTCGACACGGCGGAGCGCGCGCGTGACGGCGCCGACGGCCCACCTACGCAGTGGCTCGGGCGGATACGGAAACGGCCGCTCACGCACGAGTCGGAGATCGAGCAACGACGATCTCGTGCCGCGGGCGAGGTGAGCGAGGATCCTGCCCGCGAGGTGCGTCGTGCCGATCCCGTGGCCGGTGAAGCCGAGCCCATAGAGCACGCGGCCCCCCATGGCGTGGCCGAAGAACGGCGTGAACCGCGTCGTGGCGCAGATCGCCCCGCCCCACGCGTACGGCAGCGCCACCTCGCGGAGCTCGGGGAAGTGCTCGTCGAAGCTCGCGCGGAGCTGCTCGTAGTGACGCGCGGAGTGCTCGCAGGCGTCGTCGACGCGGTTCGGGGGGTAGTACATGGCTTCGCTCGTCGCCCAGAGGATCCGGTCGTCCGCGGTCAGGCGGTAATAGTTGAAGAACGTGCGCGTGTCGTTGACACCCTGCCGGTTGCGCCAGCCGATCGCGTCGCGCTGCGCGGCGGTCAGCGGCTCGCTCATGCGCGCGTAGTCGAAGAGCGGGATGAAGCGGAACGTCACGCGCGGCAAGAGCCGGTGCGTGTACGCACTGGTCGCGAGCACGCACCTTTGCGCGACCACCTCGCCTCCGTCGCGCGTGCGGACCCGCACGCCACCGTCGGCGCTCTCGATCGCCACCACCGGCGAGCGCTCGTAGATCGCCGTGCCGCGCTCGGTCGCCACGCGCGCGAGACCGTCCGCGAGCTTGACCGGATCGAGAATGCAGCCCGCCGGGTTGAACAAGGCGCCCTGGTAGAGCGTGCTCTGGATCTCGGCGCGCATCTCGTCCTTGCCGAGCAGGCGCCAGTCCATGACGCCGAGCGACCGCGCGCACTCGAGTGACGCCTCGAGCTGCTCGACGTGTCGTTCCGAGAGGGCGGTCGTCAACATGCCGGTGCGCTCGAGGTCGCAGTCGACGTCGTTCTCGTCGAGGAACGCGATCATCGCGGCGACGTTCTCCCGCCCGAGAGTCGCGAGGCGCGCGGCCTCTTCCTCGCCGAAATGGGCGATCGCGAGCGCGTGACTGTGATCGATCGTGTCCGAGAGGATGCCGCCGTTGCGCCCGGATGCGCCCCACGCGACCGAGCCCTGATCGATGATGGTCACGCCGAGCGACGGATCGGCGGCGAGCAGATGGATCGCAGTCCAGAGACCGGTGTAGCCGGCACCGACGATCACCACGTCCGCGCGTCGCGTGCCGAGGAGCGCCGGTCGCGGCGCCGGTCGCGTGCGGTCGAGCCAGTAACACGCACGCTCGATGGGAGGATGATCCACGCGCCGGCTCGTCACGCCCGCGGGCCGAGCAGGTCCCACCGGTTCCCTGCGACGTCGAGGAACACGGCGACGCGACCGTACGGCTCTTCGCGAGGCGCAGTGACGAACTCCACGCCCGCGGCGCGCATGCGCGCGTGCTCGGCGTCGAAGTCCGCGACGCGGAGGAAGAACCCGACTCGGCCAGCCACCTGCGCGCCCACGGCAGCCGCTTGTCGCTCGCCGTCGGCGCGCGCGAGCAGGAGGCCCGTCTGCGCCCCTCGCGGCCGCACCACGACCCAGCGCTTGGGGCGACCGTCGTTCGTCAGCGACGGAGCATCTTCGACGAGCTCGAAGCCCAGGACGTCGACGAAGAAGCGGATGGCCGGGCCGTAGTCGTCGACGATGATGGTCACCAGCTCGAGCATGCTCATGTGCGGCCGCGGAGCATACCTAGAGCGGCAGCGGGCGTCATCGCCGCCGGCGGCGGGCGGCGCCCGGTGACCGTTCGCCCTCGTAGCTCTGCTGTTCGCGCTTCGCTCGCCGCGTTTCGTAATTCGGCCGGTGCGCTCCCACCCACTGTCGACACGTCGTTGGGGCGTGTTACGAAGGAGGGCACATGTCGGTTTCGGCGCTGCAAGGCTGCGCGTTGACCGTCGCGGTCGTGACGAGCGGCTGCGGGGGTGGGTCGATGCCCGGAGTGGACGGAGGCACCACTTCGGACGGTGCCGGCGGGCTCTCGGATCCCGACTGGACGACGCTCACGGTCGGTCCGGCCGGGAGCTGCCCGGATCTTGCTCCGTGCGGTGGTGACGTCGTCGGCACCTGGGACCTCGCCGGCGGCTGCTTCGAGGTGGACGTCGAGTCCGCGATCTCGAGCTGTCCAGGCGCGATGGTCACGCGCCGCGAAGGGCGCGGCCGCGGTCGAGTCGTATTCGGCGCGGACGGACGAGCTCATCGGGTCGCGAGCTCCGAGGTCGAGGTCGACGTCTTCATCCCGGCGCTCTGCGCGAGCGTGGTGAGCTGCGCGACGATCGAGTCCGCGATGACGGCCTACGCGACCGAAGCGTCGTGCACGCCGACCGCGGCCGGGGCTTGCGACTGTACGGCGCGGCTGCTGACGACCATCGATGACCGAGACGGATACACCGTCGAGGGCGACGAGATCGTCTCCGCGACGCTCGGCCGGCGCTGGGAGTACTGCATCGAAGGCGATTCTCTGTGCTACCGCGACGTGAGCGCGACCGAGCCGCGAGAGCCCGGCACGGTCGAGCTCGCGCGGCGTTGAGCGAAGGCGTTCGTCCATGGCTGCGTGGACGGCGAGGAAGCAGCCCCGTCTACTCGGCGATGACGACGTCGACGTCGTAGCTCGCGGCCGTGGTCATCTCGACGAACAGGCGGCCGCCGTCGTGGGTTCCGCTGCAGGACGGGGAGAGCTCTCCATCGTAGGTTTTCCAGAAGACGGGCCGCTCGGTCTCGCGCCGGACGAGCTCGACGGGTACGCGCTCATCGTCGGGCCCGCAGACGTAGTAGAGGCTCGCCCGTCCGCCGGTGGTAACGGTCGCGCGCACCGTGGGCGTTAGCGAGTCCCCGACCATCGCCGAGACGGCGACGTACCATCGCTCGGTCGTGATCACGCCCTCTGACGAGCCGATCCGATGCACGTGGTAGATGTTTCGGTCGACGCGCGGGAGCGGCGTCGCGGGATCGGCGACCGGTGACACGCGGACGCGGACCGAGAGCGTTCCGGTTCCGAGATTGTTCGCGAGGTAGAGGAGGCCGTAGTGGTCGCCCTCTCCGATCTCGAGCTCGTGGGTCGAGCCCTCCGCGTGCGCGACGGCTCGACGGTCGTGTAGGAACGACGTGACCGTGTCGGGGCGCCCGTTCGTCGCGAAGTCGGGCGACAGGCCGCTTCGGACCGAGAGGATGTCCTCGAGCGGGCCGACGACCTCGGCCACGTAGCCGTTCGGTGCATCACCGCCCTCGAGCTGACCCGTGACCTGGATCTCGACGGCGCACTGCGCGTGAGCGCAGTGAAACGAAAAGACGTCGAGGCTCCCGACGTCGACGCTGCCGATCGCTTCCCCGTCCCCGCCGAGCGACACGATCGTGGGCTCGGCCGGGATGTCGCCCGCGACTGGGGCCGCACACGCCCCGAGCACACACAGGCACGCAGTCGCGAGACCCCTTCGTGTCGCGTGTCGCATACTGATCCTCACCAAACACCTCGGTTCGGCCCCGATGCGCAGCGGGCGCTCTCGTAAAGTCCGGGCCGTCGGAGCCCCAAACCGGGTCACACCGGCCTACGTGCGCCTACGTGGAACCGCAGTAGCCCGAAGCGCACGTCGACGCCGCACCCGCCATCGGGCACTCGTCCGCCGTCCCGCACACACAGGCACGCAGTCGCGAGACCTCTTCGTGTCGCGTGTCGGATACAGATCAGGCCGCTGCGGGCGACGCAAGCGAACGCGAGGACGGCGGCGGGCCCGAGCCGGGGCATGTTCATGGAGCACCTCACGCCCCTGTGATAGCCCCGAGCCCCGCTCGCCACCGTTACGCCGTTGGCGCGGCCCACGAACGCGCCTGGATCCGGCGCGACGCCGCCCGAGCGATCGCCTCAGCCGTCGAGACGGCGCCGGACAGCTTCGAGGAGCGTGTCGTGCGAGAACGGCTTCTGGACGAGCGGCGCGCCCACCGCGAGCACGCGATAGCCGTGCCGCTCGAGGATCCGCGCCGCGGCTTCGCGGACGCGATCCTCCTCACCAAACACTTCGGTTCGACCCCGATGCGCAGCGGGCGCTCTCGTAGAGTCCGGGCCGTCGGAGCCCCAAGCCGGGTCACACCGGCCTGTGCGCCTACGTGGAACCGCAGTAGCCCGAAGCGCACGTCGACGCCGCACCCGTCATCGGGCACTCGTCCGCCGTCCCGCACGAGTAGGTGCAGCGATCGTTCGCCAAAGTCCGACCGTCTCGCATCGCGCTCCGTCGGCCATGCATGCGTCCGGATCGCCGCCGGCGCACATGAGGCTGCTCGTGAGCGCGCAAGACGGCGTCACACGAAACGCTGGCTTGGTCGATTCCGCAGTAGGTGGTCTTCGCCTCCCCGGAGAGGCTCATCGCCACGATCGAGCTCAGGTAAGGTCGCTCACAGCCCGCCGACAAAGCCGCAAGCAATATCCGCCGCGCGCCGTACCCATGTAGTTCATCGGGACGCAGTGCTCGTCGCCAGCCCGCAATCCGTGTCGGTATCGCACGGCTCGCAGGTCGCCTTGGCCTCGGACGCGTACGCGGAGCACACATCGGCCGCCGTGCACACGTTGCCCCCGCACGCGGCCCCGTCGTCGAGGGTGCACTCCACGCACGCGCCGCTCGTCTCGTCGCAGGTCGGGGTGGCGGGGATGGCGGCGCAGTCGGCGTCCTCGTCGCAGGCTTCGCACTGGCCGTCGGCGTTGCAGATCGGGGTGGTCTCGCTGCAGCCGGTGTCGTCGAGGCAGGCGACGCAGGTGCCGTCGCTCTGGCGGCACACCGGCGTCGCCCCCCCGCACGCGCCGCCGCACGGGCCCCCGTCACCCGCACCCGCGTCGCCCGGCCCGTCGCTCGGCCCGTCCGCGGCCGACGCGTCCCGGCTGCCGTCGGGCCTCGGGTCGGAGCAGCCGAGGAGCGCGAGCAGCACGAGCATCCAGAGGGATCGCATCGGGTACCCAGGATCCATCAGGTCGACGTGGTGAGCTCGCAGAGGCCGGAGCCACCGCTATCGCACGCGTAGAACGCCGCGCCCGGAGGGTCGGGGCAGTCGACGTCGCTCGTGCAGGGGAGCGTGCAGAAGTTCGTCGTCGCACCGAAGATCACGCACGTCGCGTCGGCCTCTGCGTCGAGACCGCACTGGTCGGGGTCCCCGTCGAGCTCGCAGCTGGCGCCGCCTCGGCCGCCGGTTCGAAAGTCTCGAACCGCCTCGCACGTAGTGAGCGCGAGAGTGCACACCGTCGCGCTCGCGCCGTCGACCGACTCCGCATCCGCCATCGGCTGGACGTACGGGCGCGTGCTCGAGCAGTCGCCCGCCGGGCCCGGCGAGGCCGCGTCGATCCTCCACAAACAGTAGCTGCCGACGTCGTTACCGCCGTAGGTCATGTCGACGCACAGCATGCCCGTCATGCACTGCGCGTCCGCGACGCACGCGCGGCAGGCGCTCGCCGAGCCGGGCGCGTCGGTCGTGCACGTGTGCAGCCGCGAGTCGCACACGTTGCCCCCGCACGCGGCCCCGTCGTCGAGGGTGCACTCCACGCACGCGCCGCTCGTCTCGTCGCAGGTCGGGGTGGCGGGGATGGCGGCGCAGTCGGCGTCCTCGTCGCAGGCTTCGCACTGGCCGTCGGCGTTGCAGATCGGGGTGGTCTCGCTGCAGCCGGTGTCGTCGAGGCAGGCGACGCACGTGCCGTCGCTCTCGCGGCACACCGGCGTCGCCCCCCCGCACGCGCCGCCGCACGGCCCCCCGTCACCCGCACCCGCGTCGCCCGGCCCGTCGCTCGGCCCGTCCGCGGCCGACGCGTCCCGGCTGCCGTCGGGCCTCGGGTCGGAACAGCCGAGGAGCGCGAGCAGCACGAGCATCCAGAGGGATCGCATCGGGTACCCAGGATCCATCAGGTCGACGTGGTGAGCTCGCAGAGGCCGGAGCCACCGCTATCGCACGCGTAGAACGCCGCGCCCGGAGGGTCGGGGCAGTCGACGTCGCTCGTGCAGGGGAGCGTACAGAAGTTCGTCGTCGCGCCGAAGATCACGCACGTCGCGTCGGCCTCTGCGTCGAGACCGCACTGGTCGGGGTCCCCGTCGAGCTCGCAGCTGGCGCCGCCTCGGCCGCCGGTTGAAAGTCTAGGACCGCCCGCACGCTAGCGAGCGGAGCGTGCACACCGTCGCGCTCGCGCCGTCGACCGACTCCGCATCCGCCATCGGCTGGAAGTACGGGCGCGTGCTCGAGCAGTCGCCCGCCGGGCCCGGCGAGGCCGCGTCGATCCTCCACAAACAGTAGCTGCCGACGTCGTTGCCGCCGTAGGTCATGTCGACGCACAGCATGCCCGTCATGCACTGCGCGTCCGCGACGCACGCGCGGCAGGCGCCCGCCGAGCCGGGCGCGTCGGTCGTGCACGTGTGCAGCCGCGAGTCGCACACGTTGCCCCCGCACGCGGCCCCGTCGTCGAGGGTGCACTCCACGCACGCGCCGCTCGTCTCGTCGCAGGTCGGGGTGGCGGGGATGGCGGCGCAGTCGGCGTCCTCGTCGCAGGCTTCGCACTGGCCGTCGGCGTTGCAGATCGGGGTGGTCTCGCTGCAGCCGGTGTCGTCGAGGCAGGCGACGCACGTGCCGTCGCTCTCGCGGCACACCGGCGTCGCCCCCCCGCACGCGCCGCCGCACGGGCCCCCGTCACCCGCACCCGCGTCGCCCGGCCCGTCGCTCGGCCCGTCCGCGGCCGACGCGTCCCGGCCGCCGTCGGGCCTCGGGTCGGAACAGCCGAGGAGCGCGAGCAGCACGAGCATCCAGAGGGATCGCATCGGGTACCCAGGATCCATCAGGTCGACGTGGTGAGCTCGCAGAGGCCGGAGCCACCGCTATCGCACGCGTAGAACGCCGCGCCCGGAGGGTCGGGGCAGTCGTCGTCGCTCGTGCAGGGGAGGGTGCAGCGAGTTCGTCGTCGCGTCGACCATCACGCACGTCGCGTCGGCCTCTGCGTCGAGACCGCACTGGTCGGGGTCGCCGTCGAGCTCGCAGCTGGCGCCGCCTCGGCCGCCGGTTCGAAAGTCTCGGACCGCCTCGCACGTAGCGAGCGCGAGCGTGCACACCGTCGCGCTCGCGCCGTCGACCGACTCCGCATCCGCCATCGGCTGGAAGTACGGGCGCGTGCTCGAGCAGTCGCCCGCCGGGCCCGGCGAGGCCGCGTCGATCCTCCACAAACAGTAGCTGCCGACGTCGTTACCGCCGTAGGTCATGTCGACGCACAGCATGCCCGTCATGCACTGCGCGTCCGCGACGCACGCGCGGCAGGCGCCCGCCGAGCCGGGCGCGTCGGTCGTGCACGTGTGCATCCGCGAGTCGCACACGTTGCCCCCGCACGCGGCCCCGTCGTCGAGGGTGCACTCCACGCACGCGCCGCTCGTCTCGTCGCAGGTCGGGGTGGCGGGGATGGCGGCGCAGTCGGCGTCCTCGTCGCAGGCTTCGCACTGGCCGTCGGCGTTGCAAATCGGGGTGGTCTCGCTGCAGCCGGTGTCGTCGAGGCAGGCGACGCACGTGCCGTCGCTCTCGCGGCACACCGGCGTCGCCCCCCCGCACGCGCCGCCGCACGGGCCCCCGTCACCCGCACCCGCGTCGCCCGGCCCGTCGCTCGGCCCGTCCGCGGCCGACGCGTCCCGGCTGCCGTCGGGCCTCGGGTTGTCGACGGTCTCGGGGCACGCGGGGAGCGCGGCGAGAACGAGGGCGGCGAGAAGAAAGCGACGGTTGGGGGCGATCATGAGCGGCTCCCGAAGGGGGTGAGCAGGCGAGGGAAGAATGGTCGCCGATGCGAGCCGCGAGCGCCAGGAGGTCGCGGCGTCAGGCGCTCGCGGGGACGGGCGGGAGGGTCGCGCGCATCCGGCGCGCGTACCCGATCGTGATGAGCACGAGCGTGCCCGTGAGGCCGTACTGCACGAACGGCGAGACGAGCAGGAAATCTGCGACGCGCATGTAGAGCGCCATGACCGTGCGGACCGAGACCTCGACGAGGAGCCCGACACCCCAGACGGCGGTGAGCACACGCATCGCAGCGCGAAACTCGGGCTGTGCCGCGAACCGCTGCTCCCACCGGGCGTGCCGCGCGGGGTCTCGAAGCGCGATCGCTTGACGCCCGATCACGTAGACGACCGGCTTCGGCGTGAACACCGACACCGTGAAGAGTAGACCGATCAGACCGGTGACGAGCGACTCGCGCACGAGCAGCACGCGCTCCGAGCCGCCGAGCGCCATGAGCCCGAGGCTCAGCGCGATCCCTCCGAGCACGAGCGCTGCCATCAGGTCGAAGCGCCGCCGTCGAACGACGCTATGGATGCTCTCGACCGCGGGTGCGACGCCCGACAAGAGGAGCGCGTCGAATCCCCCGACGCGCGGCTCCACGACCACGTACACGAGGTACGGCACGACGGCGTTGATCAGAAGCGTGCGAACGATCTCTCGACGAACCGAGGGCTGCGGGCGCACGGCGGAGCCCGTGCCGTGGTCGGTTGCCTCGCTCTCGATCTCGGGCATGCGCGCCATCGTCACCGGGGCCGTGCATCGGAGCAAGAGGCTGTCTCGCGCTGTCGCCCCCGCCTCCCCCGCGATATCGTCTCGCGGTGAAGGACGCCTCGGACACCGCCGACACGGTCCTCGAACGGCGAGACGACCTGAGCGCGAGATCGGGTCGCGTGCCGGCCGGGTCGACGGCGCGCCCGGCGCGCGAGTCGCTCTCGACGGCGCTCTCGGCGACTGTCGATCCCGTTCGCGTGATGGCGGACGAGGAGGGGCGTCGCTCGTACCGGTTCGCGCTCCTCGCGATGGGGCTCTGTGTGCTCGGGCTCGTGCTCTTGCCGGTCTTCGCGGCCGGAAACGCGACCGCGCGTTGGGGCCTCATGACGTGCATGGCGACGTCGGCTGTGTACGTGTTCATCGTCTCGGTCGTCCGGAGCGACGGCAGCAAGTACAAGCTCCTGCGCATCGGCACCGGATGGACGATCCACTCGATCACGCTCGCGGCGACGGCGCTCTACTTCGGTGTGTTCTCTCCGGTGCCCCTGATCACGGTGCTCGCGGTCCACATGGCGGCGCAATCGAGCGTCATCTGGATCGCCGGTGGTGTGTATGCCGGGGCGGCGCTGTGGCAGGCGCTCGTCGCGGGCCTCGTCATCGCCGGCGTGATCCACGATCCGGGCATCGTGACCGCCGAGAATCTATCGACGCCGGCGCAGATCATCTCTCAGCTCGTCGTCGAGATGGTGCTCCTCGCGGCGTTCGTGCAGGGTCGGATGTCGCGCCGCTCGTTTCACGAGACGCTGACCGAGATGGACAACGCGGTCCGCGAGCTCGCCCAGCGCGACGCTCTGCTCGAAGAAGCGCGAGGCGAGCTTGCGCGCGCGCTGAAGGTCGGGACGCCCGGCCGCTACACGGGCCAGAAGCTCGGCGACTACCGGCTCGGAGTGCTCATCGGGCGCGGCGGCATGGGCGACGTGTACGAGGCGTTCCACGCCGAGACCGACGCCGTCGCCGCTGTGAAGCTCATCTCTCGGCGAGCGCACGAGCCGCGCGCACAGAAGCGATTCCTGCGGGAGCTGTCGGTGACCATCGCGCTCGACTCGCCGCACGTGGTTCGTGTGCTCGCGCTCGCCGACGAGGACGACGCCATGCCGTATCTCGTGATGGAGCGTCTTCGCGGCGAAGATCTCGCGCACGTCCTCCGCATCCAGCGGCGGCTTCGCCCGCGCGCCGTCGCCGAGCTCGTCCAACAGGTAGGCGCCGGGGTCAGCGCCGCCCACGCGCTCGGCGTCGTTCACCGCGATCTCAAGCCGACCAACATCTTTCGCGCCGACACCGATGCGGGCCCCGTCTGGAAGGTGCTCGACTTCGGCGTCTCCAAGCTCGCGGAGGAGACGTCGAGCCTCACCGCGGGCGAGGTCGTCGGGACGCCGGCGTACATGGCGCCGGAGCAGGCGCGCGGGCGGCCCGTCGACGGACGCACCGACCTATACTCGCTCGGCGTAGTCGCGTACCGCGCCCTCACCGGACACCCGGCGTTCACCGGGAACGAGATCCCCGCGGTCCTCTATGACATCGTCCATTCGATGCCGCCCGATCCATCGTCGCTGGCGAGTCTCCCCGCGGGCGCGGACGCCGTCCTCGCGATCGCGCTGGCGAAGTCGCCCGACGATCGCTTCCAGACGGCCCAAGAGATGACGCGCGCCTTCGCGTCGGTCGCCGCGGGCGACGTCTCGACCGACATCGAGCATCGCGCCGCGGCGTTGCTCGCCAAGACACCGTGGAAGCCGGTGAGCCTCCGCCGGTCGTGAGCCGTCTCACCCGCCTGGTACGCGCCAACAACGGTCGGCGACGAGCAGGCCGATGTCGTCCGTGTCGACGCGGACGTCCGCGTGCTCGTTGATCCGCAGCGTCGCGTGCCCGGGCGTGAGCGCGTCCATGATCGCGCACCTCGCGGTCGTGAGCAGGCAGTCGGTGCACCCTCGCATGGTTCGCGGATCCTCGAGCACGTCGACGTGCGTCCCGGACACGCGGCACCCGACGCGCTCGCCACAGTTGCAGACCTTCACGCGAATCGCGGAGGGCACGCCCGAGGTCGGGACGGAGCACACCTCCATCGGGAGCTGCGGTCGCATCGCGGGGTCCGCGAAGTCGAACGGTACGTCGTCGTCGGAAGCGGCGGCCGGCTCGTTCGTCGTGTCGTCGGGCGTCGCCTGCTGCGCTTCGCCGGTCACGTCGTGCGACGCGTTCGCCCGCTCGTCGGGCGCGGCCGTGGTCGGCTCGTCACGCGCCGCGCTCGACTCCGATGCACACGATGCGCTCGCGCACGTCGCGACCAGCCACACCACGCGCGCTGCTCGGGCCCTCGAGCTCACGAGCCAACGGTACGCGAGCCGCTCGCGGCGCGAAAGGCGAGCTAGGAGCGCACGATGCCGAGCCAGCGCCGCGCGCGCCTTCCGTCGAGGTAGCGGACGTTCGTGAAGCGGCCGTAGGTGCGGGCGAGGCGGACGAGGGCCCAACCTCCGAGCGCGAGCAGTGAGCCCCAGAAGCACAGATGGACGAAGCCGTCGATGTGGCTCGCCCAGGGAGAGGTGCCGGCGCCCAGCGCTACCGCGACGCACCCGATCACGGTCCACACGCCCACTCGTCCGACGCTCTGGGCCACGCGCCGAGCCTCCGCGTAGTAGTCGCGGCGCTCGAGCCGGGCGATGTGTCGCCCGTGCGTCTCGGGCGCGACGCGGATCAGCTCGTCGAGGGCGGCCGTGTCGGCGACGCGAAATCGACGCGCGTCACGCAGCTGGAGCGACGGCCGGAGGCCCGACGCGAACGTCACGTCGGTGACGTTCGCCGGGTCGATCTCCGTGCCGGCACCGAGCCACACGGCGACGCGGAAGCGCCCGTCGCGATCGCGGAAGACGTCGCGCACGACGAGCGCGCGGTACGCGAGGAGCGCGAGCGAGGCGCTGGCGGCGATCGCAGCGAGGACCCACGCGAGCGCTGCGCTCTCGAACGAGGCGAGAACATGGAGCGGCAGAAGTCCGCGAATCGGATCGAAGCAGGGCGCGAGCCCGCGCCGTACACGGCCCGTCGCCGGGCGCGCCGACCACACGTCGCTCGGCTCACCGGTGGGGAATCCCGCGCTCACAGGCCGAGCTCCGCGCCGAGAGCGCGCCGCGCTTCGATGTTGGCTTGGATCTGCTCGTGCACGAGGAAGCCGAACGCCATGCCCGCCAGGGCGACCGCGACCGGGCCTGCGGTGAGGATGCACGGCTCGCGCGGGGGCGCTTGGATCGGACCGTGATTCGTGAGAGCGGTAGGGCCGGGCATCGTCGTCCTCCAGACGTGTTGGCCCCACTTGTCGCTCGGTCGGTGCTCCGGTTGCGCGCGCGCGAGCCCACCCGTCCGCTCAGACCATGCCGTGAGCGCGGAACCACGCGGGTCGCGTCGTTCTTGCCGGCCGGATACGCGGGCACGCGTCGTCCGTCCACTCGATGTCGAACCCCTCGAGGTGCCCGGTCCCGCGGACGGAGCGCCGGATCGCGATCACGTCGTGACCGCCGTCGAGAAGCGCGATCGCGAGGTTGCCCCCCAACAGGCCCGACGCTCCGGTGATCCCGCAGCGCATGCGCGTCTCAGAAGCTTCCGGTCAGCGTGAGCATCGCTCCGGTCGTCCCGTCGGAGGCCACGCTCACGCGAAACGGCTGCGCGATCAGGACGACCGCGCCCGCCGCGAGCGCCGCGAGGCCGACCCCGAGCAAGACGCCGCTCACGGCGCCGAAGTGCGCTTCCTGCTCGCAGAACCCGTCGGGCGCGAGACGCGTGCACTCACCGTTCTGACCGAGCGTCACGATTGGAGGCGTGAGCGCGATGATGCCCGCCGCGGCGAGCAGCCCTCCGAGGATGAAGTTGAGCGGCGACGGGTCGGTCGGTGCGTCGGCCGCGTCGTGGCCGGCTCCGTTCGAGCTGCCGTGCGCCCCATCGCTCGCCGCGCCTTCGAGCGTCACGCTGACCTCCTGAGGGTCGTCCGCCAGCTCGACGTCGCGCCGCTCGGTGCGACCGTGGAGGCTCACTTCGACGACGTGCGCGCCCCGCTCGTACGCGCCGAGATACGGAGTGACGCCGACGTCGGTACCGTCCACGCGGACGAGCGCGCCGTCGGGCACGCTCGTGACGCGGAGCTCGACGCCCTCACCGATTTGACGCCTCCGCGCGGCGGCCACGAGCGCGCGCGTCGCGGCCGATGCCGCGCCTTCGTCGCCGACGTCGGCATCGGCTTCGCGGATTGATCCGTCCGGCTCGACGATGCTGACGGCGACGTTCGCGGCGCGGCCGTCGTGGCCGGGCCACACCGCGAGCACGATGACGGCGTCGAGGTGAGCCGCGTCGGCGAGGCGCGCGGCGCAATCGACCTCCACGCACCTCGCGAGGTCGGCCTGTTCGCCCAGGCGTTGCTCGATCTCGCCGACGGGCTCGAAGATCGCGCCCGCGCCGAGCACGCGCGCGCCGCGCACCGCTTGGAACGCGTCGAGCCGTTCGGCTTGCGACACGTTCGAGTCCCGCTCGACGGGAAGGACCGTGAAGGTTTGCGCGGCGGCGCCCGCGGGCGCGGCGGCGAGCGCGAGTGCAAGAGCCGCGAGCGCACCGATTGCGTGGGAGCGCGATTCGCTCGCGTCCCGACGTCCGCCCCGTGCGTTCCCCACCATGGATGCTCTCCTCGGGGCGCATGTTCGCCGATGCTGCCCGAGAGCGCCACATCGGAGCGGGTGGCTCAGTAGATGGTGAAACCGACCCCGAGCGTTCCGGTGAGAACGTGCTGGGCGCCGGCGGAGCTACCGTCGATCGCCGCTTGGGTGGGGAAGAGAACGCGGTACTGCAAACCGAGAGCGAGGATGAAATTGCGCGCGCGAAAGTCGAGCGAGAAGCTGAGGTGGCCGCCGACTTCGACGCCGAGCGGTAGGGAGTCTTCGTTGTGCTCGAGCGCGGCGAAGGTCGGGCCGATCATGCTGTCGAGCGAGAGGCTGACGTCGCGGTCGCCCACGAGGCGCGCGCGGTAGAGGTACGCGAGGTCGGCGCCGTAGCCGGAGCCCCACACCGACGTGCCCCATGCGCCGCGCACCATGCCGCCGTGCCCGCTCGCGTGCGTCCAGCGAGTCTCGAGGCCTGCGATGAAGATGCCGCGCGAGTAGTGCGCGTCTGGCGCGAAGAATCCGCCGAAGCCGGCCGAGGGGAAGACGGCATCGACGCGTACGTTCGGCTCGTCGGTGCGGGCGTCTTCTTGTGCGAGGGCGAGCGCGGGCGCGAGGCAGACGGCGACGACGCTCCAGGACGCGGCGAACAGGCGACGGATGACGAGCCTCACTCCCGGAGCTCGTGCAGCGCTCGTGCCGCCACAATCTCGTGAGATTCCGCGGTGCCGTAGGCGACGCGCGCGGTCTCACGGCGGATTCGTCGGCACACCGTGCGCCAGCGTCACGGACGTACGGAGGTGCGAGGCGCGCTCGTGAGCGCGCTCACGAGCGGTGTGACCCAGGCGCCCGGCGGAGCGGCCCGGTCGTGAGTGGACGGGGGTCGAATGCGAACGTCGAAGTCAGTCCCGGTGTCGCTGGCGGTCGTTCTCGCGGCCTTGCTCGTC
This sequence comes from uncultured delta proteobacterium, assembly GCA_963740495.1. Classification (GTDB taxonomy): domain Bacteria; phylum Myxococcota_A; class Polyangia; order Polyangiales; family CAVUEK01; genus CAVUEK01. Next base: position 86,049 of record CAVUEK010000016.1, on the reverse strand, counting down.
GCGCTGAGCGGGTGCTCTGGGCGCCGGAGCTCGACGGTCATGTGCAGCTCGGACGACACCGTCGCTTGCTCGGGCGACACCGCCGTCCAATGCAACGGCGGCGTCGCGGTCAACACCATGGACTGCGCTGCGCTCGGCCAGCGCTGCGAGCCGGGCCTCGGCTGCGTGAGCTGCACGCCCGGGGAGGGAACGTGCGCGGACGGCGTCGCCACCGTGTGCCGGCCCGACGGCACGGGCTACCAGGACTACGAATGCGATCCGGTGCAGGGCATGGAGTGCCATCCCGACGGGTGCATCGGGACGTGCTCGTGGAGCGAGCTCGGCTCGAGCTACGTCGGCTGCGACTACTACCCCACGATGTCGCTCAACAACGGCTTGTGGAGCGGCTTCGACTTCGCGGTCGCGCTCTCGAACGTCGGCTACGGCGAGGCGCACGTCGTCGTGACGCGTGGCGACGAAGAGCATCAACGACGGCCGTCGTCCAGCCCGGCGAGCTCTCCATTCTTCGGCTTCCGTGGGTCCCCGAGCTCAAGGGCCCCGATCCCAATTTCGTCGGTCAGCCGCAGCCGGTCCGGTGGCCCAGCGGCTCGTCGCGCAGGGCGCGTACCGGCGTTCGCAGCGATCAGCCGATCGCGGCGTATCAGTTCAACCCGCTCGATTACCAGATCGACCCGCCGCCGAGCGACTGCGTGAACGCGGCGCCGAGCGGCGAGTGCTTCTCGTACTCGAACGACGCGTCGCTGCTCCTGCCGGCGCACGTGCTCGGCAACGAGTACTACGCGATGTCTTGGCCAACACTCGGTTGCCGGCAGGGGTTCGTCGCGATCACCGCGACTCACGACGACACCGTCGTGCAGATCAAGCTCGCCCTCCGAGGAGAGTCGCTTCGCCGCGGGCGGCGGCATCGACTCGGACGGGGCGGGGCGCGCGAGGATGCAGGCCGGGGACGTGCTGAGGTGCTCGACGAGGACGTCGGTGGCCCGTTCTGCTTCGCGACGCAGTCGGGGGACGTCAGCGGGACCCTCGTCCACGCGACCGAGCCCGTTCAGGTCATCGCGGGCCACGGTTGCGCGCACATCCCGACGATCGACGCGGCCGCGTGCGACCACATCGAAGAGACCATGCTTCCGACGGGTGCGCTCGGAACCAGCTACCTCGTCGCGTATCCCGAGGCGCCGGAGGGGCCGTCGCCCCACACGCTGCGCATCGCCGCGATGCAGCCGAACACCACGGTGACTCTCGATCCGCCGATCATCGAGCCGACCGTCACCGGACCGGACCAGGAGCCGATCGAGATCCGCTACGTCGACCAAGACGTCGTCGTGCATGGAAGCGGGCCGCTGCTCGTCACGCACTACCTCCACGGCACCGAAGCGAACGGCGACTCGGGCCCGACCGGAGATCCGGCCGAGTCGCTCGCCGTCCCGACCGAGCAGTTCCGCAACCAGTACACCTTCCTCGCGCCGGACAACTACGCCCAGAGCTACGTGAACGTCGTGGCGCCGATCGGCACGACCGTCTCGCTCGACGGGGCTGCGCTCGACCGTTCGGCGTTCACCCCGATCGGCGACTCCGGCTACGCCGCCCTGCGGTACCGTCTCCTCGAGGGCAGCGTGCACGCGATCGAGGCGGCCCAGCCGTTCGGGATCACCGTGTACGGTTACGGCGACTGGACGAGCTACATGTACCCGGGCGGCATGAAGGTCACGTACCTACCTGCGCCGTTCTGACGCTCGCATCGTCGCTGTCGGGGCACCGATGCACCTCGACGGTGACGTGCGCGAGATCCGAGAAGCCACCGAGCCTCGTCTTGTAGTGCTCGGGCTCCCGAGGCTCGTGGCTGACGATCGAGACGACGGCGGCGAGGTGTCGCGGACCGACGCGCCAGAGATGAAGGTCGACGACGCGGTCGTCGTCACCGGCCTCGATCGCGCGCTTCACCTGATCCCGGTGCTCGGGCGGGACCTCGGCGTCGAGCAGAACGGCGCTCGTGTCGCGGAGGAGCCCGAACGACCAGCGCGCGATGACGAGTGAGCCGACGACGCCCATCATCGGATCCATCCACGTCCATCCCAGCTGCCTTCCGGCGACGAGCGCGACGATTGCGAGCACCGACGTCAGCGCGTCCGCCATGACATGGAGGTACGCGCCGCGCAGATTGTGGTCGCGATGCTCGTGCTCGTGCGCCGCGTGCTCGTGGGCGTGCTCGGCGCGGTGGCCGTCATCGCGATGGTGATCGTCGTGGCCGGGGTGGCCGTGCTCGTGGCCGCGGAGCAAGAATGCGCTCGCGAGGTTCACGATCAGTCCGAGGACCGCGACGCCGATCGCTTCGTCGAAATGGATCGTGACCGGAGCGCCGAGCCGCACGAGGCTCTCGACGAGGACGAACAGCGCAACGACCGCGAGGCCCACCGCGCTCGCGAGCCCACCGAGCGAGCCGACCTTCCCGGTGCCGAAGCTGTAGCGCGGGTCGTTCGCGTGCTTGCGGGCGTACGCGTACGCGAACACGGCCACGCCGAGCGCCGCCGCGTGCGTCCCCATGTGCCAGCCGTCGGCGAGGAGCGCCATCGAGCCGAACACCATGCCGGCCACGACCTCTCCCACCATCATGACGAACGTCAGCGCGACGACGACGCGTGTGCGACGCTCACCGTCCATGACCTCGTCGGTCCCGAATGCGTGCGCGTGCTCCCAGGGGCTCGTGTCGTTCGCGTGCATGGCTTACGGTAGATCATCGCGCGACGCTGCGCGCGCCGGCGCTTCGGGCGCTAGCTAGAAGCGCCCTGCGACGACGAGCTCGGCGGAGTCGGCGGTGGCGACGGGCCAGGCGCTGATGCGCGCAGTCCTGCTGTCACCGGTCAGCTTCGTGAGGAGAGCGACGATCGGAACCGCGAGGAGCGGGACGGCCGTTTCGACGAGAAGCGGGCCGACGGGAACCGTGTTGTGTCGTTGGGTCTCGGCGTCGTCGCTGAAGGTGCCGTCGATCGCCCAGAGGCCGATGCCCGCGCCGAGGACGACGACGCCGACGCCGCCGAAGACGAAGTGCCACCACGCGGGACCGTCGTCGCCGAGCAAGAACGGAAGCGCGCCGGTCGTGAGGAGCGCGCCGCCGAGCCCGACGAGCGCGACCGGAAGCTCGATCGCGTCCCGGCGGTCGACGCGATCCTGGAAGTCGATGTTCGTCGGCACGGCGACGCTCACGCGATCGTCCAGGCGAAACCATTCGCCCTGCAGCCCCCACGCGACTCCGAGCGCGACGATGCCGGCGCCGCCGAGCGCGAAGCCGACGCCCGCGGGCGGACCGTTCGACGGAGGTGCGGCTCCTCGGCCGCCGTCGCCGTCGTCCGGCACCTCGGCGTCGAGCCCGCCCGTGCCGGTCGCGTCGTGCGCTGCGCCGGATGCGCTGGGCGCGCGGGCGCTGCGTGGCCGGATGTGGAACGGCTCCATGGGCTGCTCGGTCTCGCCGCTCGCGTCGACGCTTCGTCCTTCGACGAGCGCCATCGTGATGGACGCGAGCGGCTCGCGCGCAGCGCCCGCGGACGTGAACGAGACTCGCGCGGACGCGAGGACGCGCGGGCCGCCGACGTCGATGCGGTCGACGCGCGCCACGCCCTCGCGCTCGGCGGTCACGAGCCACACCTCCGTCGCGTCGACGATACGTGCGATTGCGAGCACGTCGTTCACGCGGTAGCGACCCTGGTCCGCCGCGTTGTCGTACTCGAGCCGAACGTCGTTCGCGGTCGTGCGAAGCGTCCTATCGAAGCGCTCGTCGATCGCGAGCTCGCGCGGCTCGGCGGGAAGCACCAGACGGTGCACGCGACCGGGCCGCCCCTCGGCGCACTCGACCTGGACGCGGTACTCACCGGTCGGAAGATCGTCGCGCGTGAACGGCGTCTGTCCGAGACGGCGCCCGTTGAGGTAGACGCTGCAACCGCTCGGCTCGCTCGTGACCCGGAGCGCGCCGTGAGGGCCATTCTCGATGCGATCGACAGCCTGGTCGAAGAGCGTACGCACCGACGGTGGATGCTCTGCCGCGCTCGGCGTCATGTCCGGCACGAGCCGAGCGCATTCGACGGCTTGGTCCAGCGCACGCGCGTCGTCGTGCGCGTCGTCGAGCGCGCGTACGAGGTAGAGACACGAGTTGAGCACACGCCGCGCGCTCCGCGACTCGCGGTTCAGCGCCTCGAGCGCGTTCTGTGCGCGCTCGAGGATGCGCGCCACCGAGCGCTGCGCTTGCTGGCGGCGCCCGAACGCGACGTGCTCGAGCGCTTGCTCGCTCTCTCGCGCGAGCGCGTCGAAATCGTCCTGTGACGCCGCCGCAGGCTCGGCCGAATGACGCTGCGAGATGAGCGCCGCCGCTTGCGTCGCGAGCAACGCCGGCCGCTCCCTCCCCGCGCTCGCCTCGAGGCTCTCCGCCAGCGAAGCGAGCCCCGGCGGCTCGTCGCCCGCGACGGTGCGGATGACGACGAGGCGTGAGTTCGGCTCCGCCGCTTGCGCAGCGACCGGAGTGGGGATCAGGGCTAGCGCCGTGAAGAGTCGGGATCCTACGAAGAGTGTTGCGCGCGCTCTCACGATAGGCCCGATCAGAGCCCGACCACCGCCACCGGCAACGATCGATCCGTCGTCGTGCCGTCGCCGAGCGCCCCGTCGGCGTTAATTCCCCAGCACCACACGGTGTCGTCGGCGCGAAGCGCGCAGACGTGCCTTGCTCGCGTGTCGATTGCCACGACGTCGCTCAGGCCCATCACAGAAACGGGTGTGCTCCGGTCGGTGGTCGTGCCGTCGCCGAGCGACCCCCACGCGTTTTTCCCCCAACAAACGACGCCGTTCGTCGTAGTGCGCGCGCAAGCTTCATCCGCACCCACGGCGATCTCCATGGCGCCCGTCACGTGCATCACCGGCGTCGGCTCGTGCCGGTCGTTCATCGTGGTGCCATCCCCCACCTGGCCGTAGTAGTTGCTTCCCCAGCACGCGACGCTACCGGTCGCTCGCAGAGCACACGTGAGGCCGGCGCCGGCCTCGACATCGAGGGCATCGCTGATACCCAAGACGAGCACCGGAGACGGTCGTATCTCGACGGTTCCGTCTCCGAGGGTTCCGAACGAATTGCGACCCCAACACAAGACGGTTCCGCCGCGACGCGCGCAGGTGTGGTCGTACCCGGTCGAGATGGTCTCCGCGTCGCCGAGACCCACCACGGTTCCGGGCGTCGTGCGGTCTGCCATCGATCCGTCGCCGAGCTGTCCGAAGAAACCGCCTCCCCAGCAGACCGTCGCTCCCGGACGACGCGCACAGCTGTGAGCCCATCCCGCCGCGACCTGGATCGCGTTCGTCAGACCCATTACCGCGCCGGGGGTGCTCCGGTCCTCCATCGATCCGTCGCCCAATTGTCCGTGCTCGTTGTGCCCCCAGCACACGACTCCACCCGCGGCGCGCCGGGCGCACGTGTGATCGTTGCCGCTCGCGATCTCGACGGCGTCGTCCAGCCCGACGACGTCGGTCGGGCTCGTTCTGTTGGTCATCGTTCCGTCTCCGAGCTGCCCGTATGTGTTGCGACCCCAACACGAGACGATGCCGTTCGTTCGGAGCACGCACGTGTGAGCATCGCCTGTGGCGATCTGCGCGATCCGGACGCATGCGCCGTCCTCGCAGCCGCGCGCGCATGGCTCGTCTTCGTACGCGAAGGCGCACTCGCCGGCCTCGCACGTGCCGGGCGCGGTGTATGTGCGCATCGTGTCGCCGATGCACTCCGGATCCGGAGCGACGTCGCAGACGACGCCGTCGCATGTGCGCCCCGCGTCGGGATTGGAGCCTCCGTCGAGGGTGCCGCCGTCAGTCGCGTCGGGGATGCAGCGTCCATCTGCAGCGGCCGTCGTACCGGCCGGGCAGGGAGGGTCACTGCATGCGAGCGACACGAGAGCGAGCGACGCGAGCTGGGAAGCGAGTGAGACGACGCGCACGCGGTCCTCCGAAGGCATGCGGGCTCGTCCCGGCGTCGCGACCGCGCGAGGACCCAACGAACGAGCCAAGACGGATGGGATATCACGGACGCGCTGTGGCGTGGCACCCCGACACGGGGAGGGTGGTCGCTCGGGTCTCGGCTGCTCACGGCGTGTACGTCTCGGCGGTCATGCCCGCGGCACGCACCGCCACCTTCGGCGCCGAAGCCGCCCTGGCCGCCGCACGCGCCCGAGCCTCCACCGCCGCCCGCGCCGCCCGACGCGAGGCAGAACGATGCGGTGGTGCATCCGAACCCGCCGCCGCCGCCCGTGCCGCCGGTGCCCGCCCGGCCATCGTCGCCGCTCGACCCGAACGCCGACGCGTAGCCGTCCATCGTGAAGGCGCCAACCGGGGACCCGCCGCGCCCGTCGCTCCCGTCCGCGGCCGCTACGGACGTCGGCGCGAACGTCAGCGCGAGCGCCGCGGCAACCGAGCCGATCGCGCCGCCGCAACTGCGTTCGTTCTTGGGTCCCCGTCGCACACTTCCCCGGTCAGAGCCCCATCACCGAAACCGGAACGGAGCTGTCGTCCATCGTGCCGTCTCCAAGTTGCCCAAACGTGTTCTGCCCCCAACACTGCACTGTGTCGTTCGCCCGAAGCGCGCAACTGTGCGCGCCCCCCGCGGCAACGCTCGTCGCGTCCACGAGCCCGACGACGTCTACCGGCTCGGGTTGGCTCTCCACGGAACCGTTTCCCAGGCGGCCGAGCTCGCCGCGGCCCCAGCAACTCACGGCACCGTCGGAGCGGACTGCGCATGCGTGTATTCCCCCGCAGGCGACGACGACCGAGTCGTCGATCCCGTTCACCGCCGCGGGCGTGGTGCGGTCTGCCAGCGTCCCGTCGCCGAGCTCGCCGTCGGAGTTTCGTCCCCAGCAGTCGACGGATCCCGCACTACGTCGTGCACACGTGAATATCGCGCCGACCGAGATTGCGACCGCGTCGATGAGCCCGGTGACCGAGACTGGACTGCTCACGTCCGACATCGTGGAGTCGCCGAGCTGTCCGAACGAGTTGCGACCCCAACACAGGACGCCGCCGCCCGTCCTCAGCGCGCACGAGTGATCGTCGCCTACGCCCACCCCCACTCCGTCGCTGAGCATCACGACGGTGCCTGGTGTCGTGTGTGCGACCTCGGTTCCATCACCGAGCTCGCCTCGGATGTTGTCCCCCCAGCAGGCCACCGTCCCTCTCTCGCGCAGAGCGCAGCTGTGCCCGTCTCCAACGGCAACGCTCACCGCATCGGTCAGCCCGGTGACGGTTCCTGGGCTCATGCGGTCGACCCTCGTTCCGTCACCCAACTGGCCCGTGTAGTTGTGGCCCCAGCACGCGACCGCGCCAGACGCACGCGCCGCGCAGGAGGTCTGGAAACCGAGCGAAACGTCGACTGCGTCCGTGAGCCCGAGCACTTCTCGCGGCGTGGTGCGGTCGACGATCGTTCCGTCGCCGAGCTCGCCGTACATGTTCGATCCCCAGCACGCGACCGTTCCGTTCGTCCGCCGCGCACAGGTGTGCCAATGCCCGGCGGCGATCTGCGCGATCCGGACGCATGCGCCGTCCTCGCAGCCGCGCGCGCATGGCTCGTCTTCGTACGCGAAGGCGCACTCGCCGGCCTCGCACGTGCCGGGCGCGGTGTATGTGCGCATCGTGTCGCCGATGCACTCCGGATCCGGAGCGACGTCGCAGACGACGCCGTCGCATGTGCGCCCCGCGTCGGGATTGGAGCCTCCGTCGAGGGTGCCGCCGTCAGTCGCGTCGGGGATGCAGCGTCCATCTGCAGCGGCCGTCGTACCGGCCGGGCAGGGAGGGTCACTGCATGCGAGCGACACGAGAGCGAGCGACGCGAGCTGGGAAGCGAGTGAGACGACGCGCACGCGGTCCTCCGAAGGCATGCGGGCTCGTCCCGGCGTCGCGACCGCGCGAGGACCCAACGAACGAGCCAAGACGGATGGGATATCACGGACGCGCTGTGGCGTGGCACCCCGACACGGGGAGGGTGGTCGCTCGGGTCTCGGCTGCTCACGGCGTGTACGTCTCGGCGGTCATGCCCGCGGCTCCGGAGCTGCTTGGCGTGGCCGAGCTGCCGCCGGCGCCGCCGGGACCGATGTCGTAGCTCACCTCGGTCGAGCGCGCGTCGAGCGCGGCGCCACCGCCGAGCACCACCCCGACGCTCGGGCCGCCGCCGCCACCACCACCCATGCCGCCGGCGCCGCCGTTGCCGCCGGCACCGCCGCGGCCGCCCGCGCCGGTGACGCAGCCATTCACGCTGATCGACGCGCCTCCCGCGCCGCCGGCGCCGCCGACCCCGCCGGCCATCCCCTCGCCGCCCGCGCCTCCGTCGCCGCCGCCGCTCACCGCGATCGACGTGCGCCGCAGCACGAGCGACGACTCCCACGCGAAGATGCCGATCGACGCACCGCCACCTTCGGCGCCGAAGCCGCCCTGGCCGCCGCACGCGCCCGAGCCTCCACCGCCGCCCGCGCCGCCCGACGCGAGGCAGAACGATGCGGTGGTGCATCCGAACCCGCCGCCGCCGCCCGTGCCGCCGGTGCCCGCCCGGCCATCGTCGCCGCTCGACCCGAACGCCGACGCGTAGCCGTCCATCGTGAAGGCGCCAACCGGGGACCCGCCGCGCCCGTCGCTCCCGTCCGCGCCGTCGGCACCTCGCGCGCCGGTCTGTCCCTGCCGGAGCGCGGGGCTCGTGCTGTCCTGGCCCGCTTCGCCGCCGGACCCGTACGGCGAGGCCGGGCAGAGCCCGCGCGACGCAGGCAAGCCACGGTCGGGCCGCGTCTCGCCGGCCCCCGTGTAGTAATAGGGGCCGCCCATTCCACCCGCGCCGCCTTGGCCACAGGTGCACGCGCCAGAGGTCGGGCCGCCGCGACCGCCTTGCGGCGGCCTGACGCCGTCGATGGTGCAGGACGAAATGCCGCTCTGCCGGCTGGCCTCACCGGGCAGCCCGTAGATGCCTCCGAACGACCGCCGCGTCGCCGCGTCGCCCGCGCTTCCGTCGCCGCCGCGTCCCGCGATCACCTGAACGCTCTCGAGCACGACGCCCGTGGAGCGCACGATGCGCACCGCGATGCTGCTCTCGCCCGGGGCCGCGTCCTCGCTCCGCACCGTCAGCTCCGACACGATCGTCTCGATCACGATCCCATCGGCCGAGACCGCGACGCCGTCCGCGCGGACGATTGTGGCTGCCCCATCGCGGGACCATGCCGGCGCGTCGTACCCGCCGTGCACCCCGACACCCTCGACGAGCTCGACCTTCTCCGCGTACGTGCCGCTGGCCACGAGAACGGCCGAGCGGCCCGCCGCGACGGCGACCTCGATACCGCGGGTGATCGTGCGAACGGGCGACTCGCGCGTGAGCCCGTCGTTCGCGTCGTCTCCCGACGTGGCCACGAACACGGACGCGGCGAGGTCGCCGTCGATACCGTCGCAGTTCGCGTCGCGCCGCGCGACGTCAGGCAAGTCGAACGAGCTCTCGGCGAAGCAGTTCGGAGCGGGCTCACCTGGAGCGGTGGTCGAGCCGGCATCCGGTGCGGTCACACCGCCGTCGCCGGCCATCGGGAGCCACATCGGGTCGTCGCCCGGTGCGCAGCGCCCTTCGGGCGTCGGGAGCGACCCGGTTGGACAGGGCGGGTCGCTGCAGGCGACGAGCCAGACGAGGAGCGAGACGACGAGAGCGATGGGGGTGAGCGCGCGCATGGATCCTCCGGATGACGCTCCTTCTCGGCGGGGCGTGCGGGGAGTTGCGCGAGCGTGATATGTGCTGCGATCTCGTGAAGCTGCGGCCGACGCATGCGCGCCGCGGATTTCTGTGGCGCCCGCTTCCGTGGCACGATTCGGGCCGATGTTGGTTCGCTCGTTCCTCTCGATCGCGCTCGGCTTCGCCCTCCCGGCGTGCGGAGGCGACGAGCCGGCGGGACCGTGGACGGCGCCGACGCGATTCACGGTGCACGTGGCGGCAGACGCGCCGTTCGGGGTGAGCGAGGCGGCGCACGACGTGGTGGACCTGCTCGGGCGGATGGGGGTCGAGGCCGAGCTCTCGGACATGCCAGGGCCGAGGGGGTGCGATGAGCACGCCGGGCACGTGGTGTTGGCGGGCGACGCGATTGGCGACGCGGCGATCGAGCCGGCGCTCGAGACGGATCAGACGTTCTTCGTCGACGAAGAGCGGTGCAGTGGTGGCGTGCTCGTGACGCTCGCGGGTGGCGGGCTGCTCGGTCGGCAGTACGCGGCGTACGAATGGCTGCACCGGATCGGCGTGCGGTTTTTTCATCCGGAGGACACGTACGTTCCCGACTCGCCGCGTTGGGGGGACGAGCCGCTCGCGCTACGACACACGCCCGCGTTCCGCTGGCGTAGCGTGTCGCTCCATCTGACGCATCCGCTCGAGCTCGGAGACGCGTTCGTGCTCGGCGAGGCGGAGCACTTCCCGGAGGCGCAGCGCTACATCGACTGGACGATTCACAACGGCGCGAGCCGCGGGATCGGCGGCGTGGGTGGCGACGCGGGCGGCGAGCTCGCGGACCGCGGGATCCGGCGCGGGTTCCTGCGTGAGACCGGCTTCAACCTGCACAGCACGCAGCAGGGCGGACGCCCGATCCTCGATCCGGACGACCCGCGGACCGAAGAGGAGCAGATCGCGGCGGCGATCGACGAGCGGCTCGATGTGACGCCGCGGCCCGACGTGTTCGGGTTCACGTTCAACCCGAGCGAGTTCACCGAGATTCCGGACACGGACGCGGTGCGCCAGATCTCGTTCATCACGAGCTACATCACCGAGCACTACCCGGGCGTGCGCGTGGAGACGATCAACCACGGCACGCACGGCGAGCCGACGCCGAGCTACGGGGTGCGGTTCTACGATCTGTCGCAGTTCGCGCCGCCCGAGCTCGGCGTGAAGGTGCACACGCTGATGTTCTACGACCTCTTCAGGCCGGCGCCGGTGTACGGGAACACGGACTTTCACTTCCTCTACGACTTCATGGCGCAGGAGCACACGCGCAGGTCGATCGAGTACTTCCCCGAGGCGGCGTGGTGGTTGACGTTCGACATCGCGGTGCCGCTGTACCTGCCGATCACGATCGAGGCGCGCGACCGCGACATCCAGGGGATCGCGTGGATGCTGGACGGAGGGCTCGACGGACATCACGTGTTCGGTACGGGCCACGAGTGGGGCTACTGGCAGAACGAGTACTGCTCGTTCCGCATGGCGATGGACACGTCGTACCGGTGGACGGATTGCCTCGACGACATCACGAGCCCGATGGGCGCGGCGGGCCCGGACGTGCGCGCCGTGATCGAGGACGTGGTCGCGGCGCAAGAGCGCGACTTCGTGACGAGCTGGCAGGACACGCTTCCGTACCTCGTCGGGACCGATCCAGAGACGGAGGTCGCCGCGTCGGCGGGGATCGTGTTTCATCCATTGCCGCCGACGCCGGCCGCGATCATGCACTGGGACACGACGGAGCTCGCCGCGTGGGAGGCGCGGCACCTCTCGGCGCTCCAACGGATGGACGACGAGTACGCGTCGTTCGTCGCGCGCCTTCGCTCGCTCGCTGCCACGGTGCCGCCGAGCGGTGCGCCGTGGTTCGCGGAGATCCTGGACGGTGTCGAGGTGACGGGCCTGCGTGCGAAGCACGCGTGGCAGGCGTACGGCGCGGTCGTCGCTCACCGCGAGGCGGAGCTCAGCGGCGATGCGGCGCGCGAGGAGGCCGCGAGTGCGCTCCTCGCCTCTGCGAAGGCGACCACCGAGCTCGCGCTAGCGGTGATCGCGCGGCGCGAGTCGGGCTATCGCTACGCGCCGATCGAGCGCTCGACCGCGGGCGGGCCCGACGGCACCGAGGACGACAACTGGACCGTCTACCACTATCGCTATCTCGGTCGGACACACGTGGCGTACTACTGGACGCGCATCGATCGGCTCGCGGAGGAAGCGATCGCGGGCGGCGGAGACGCGGTGTTCGTTTCGGATGCGCTGCTCGGGCCGGGTGAGACGCTCGGTGTGGAAGTGCGCGACGCGGAGCTGACCGAACCGGGCGTCGACTGGGGCGATGGGAGCCCGCCCGAGACCGGAGCGACGAGCTTCACGCACGACTACACCGCGCGGGACGTGTATGGGTTGCGCGTGAGCGCGACGCGCGGCGTCGATCCGTTCGAGCTCGCCGGCGACGTGGCGTCGCTCTCCGAGGAGCATCAGACGGGGTTCACCGGCACGGTGGCCGAGCCGATGGGTGTCTCGTTGATCGAAGGTCTCATGCCGAGCGTCGTCTTCGGGCGCGTCGACGACGCGCGGCTCGCGCTCGGCTTTTCGGCAGCCGAGAGCGGACGCGTGGAGCTCGGGCGCTGGCTCACGCTCGATCCGGTCGCTGTGTCGACGGCGCTCTTCGAGAGCGAGCCGGCGACGTTCACGGTGCCGATCGTGAATCGCTCCGCCGAGACGGTGCAGACCGAGATCGTCGTCGAGAACGCGACCGCGGTCTGGATGGACGCGTCCTCGCCGCTCGTGATCAGCGGAGATCTCTCGACCGACGCCGTGGTTCACGCGGTCGTCGCCGTCGGAGGCTTCGACGAGCCGGGCGCGCGCGCGATCGTGGCGTCGACCCTCGGCTACACGCCGGACACGCTGCCCGCGACCGTGGCGTTTCGGGCGGAGTACGCGGTCGCGCCCTGAGCGGCGACCGGCGCTCAGCCTCGCAGAGGCGCGCCGCTCGACGCGCGAGTCGGGACGCAGCGGGACGTGTCGAGGCGGTCCCACTCGCGGCGGACCGCGTCGTCTCCGCCGCTGGCGCGCGTGCGCTCGAAGTGGTGGACGCCGGAGCGGTAGTGCGGGTCGATGATCTCGCGTCGGCGGTCGACAGCGCCGGTCATCGCGTCGGCGAAGCCTTCGATCTTGTCGGCGCGAGCCGCGGCGCGGAGGGAGTTGCCGCCGACGCGCAGCTGGTGCTGACCCTCACGGACGCCGCGCTGGAAGACCTCGCCGCGCGACGCGTCGGTCCACCCTTCGATTCCGGCGGCGAGCCCGTCGGTGTACGCGCGGTGTGCCTGCCGGAACGACGCGGCCGCCTCGGCGAACGCGTCCGGGTGCTCGCGCCGACCGCGGGCCGCGACGTCGAGGGCGTCGTCGAAGCGACTACGGTCGATGGCGGCGGTGAGGGAGCCGCGCGTCGCAGCGAGCTCGGAGGGAGGCGCATCCATCAACGCGGACGAGATGCCGAGCGCCCACCCGGGGCTGCCCGAGCCGTCGCCGCCGAACGCCGCGCCGAGCAGACCATCGCGCGTTCCCGCGTCGTCGGCGCCGTAGATGGCATGGCCCATCTCGTAGAGCGCGATGAGGATGCCGACCGGCGCGAGAACGGTGCTGACCGCTTCGGCGACGCCGGTGGCCAGGGCCGCCTCCGCGCCGGCCTCGGTGTACCACGCCACTTGATCCGCGATGATCTCTACCCCGTCCATGGTGCCGGCCACCTTCGTCAGGGTCTCGATCTCCTGCTCGCTTCCGCCGTCGACGATGACGTCGTGGTGCAGACCGAGCTCGTCCTCTGGCCCGTCGACGGGGTGCTCGGTGTCGACGAAGTGATCGGCTCGGCAGTGCTGCGGCGAGGTTGCGCCTCGAATAGGGTCGCCCATGTGTCGTCCTCCTGGTGGAACGAGCCCTTGTCGGCGACTCGGGTGGGCGGTTGCCACCGTCGTGTACGAGGCAGCTCGGCGCGCTAGAAGAGCGCCGCGAAGCTTCGACCGCTCCGGTTGCCATGCCATCGACGCAAGAGCGCCTCGCGCTCGAGGCCCGCGACGTCTGCCTGTCCGCTACCCCGAGCGAACCGCGCGGAGGTCTCGCGTCAGAACATGCCGCTGCCGCCCATCATGCAGCCGGCGCACTCGGGTGCGGTGGGCGTCATGTTGCACGAGAGCGGGCAGTAGTTGACGCGGTTGAAGACGTACTCGCCGCCCATTCCGTCGTCGACGTCGTCGCACTCGACGCTGTGACCGATGACGCTCATCTCGCCGTAGCCGCCGCCGTTCGCGAACTGGGTGGCGCACGCGGAGTCGGTACCGGCCCACGAGGGGAGCGGCGGGAGCTCTTGCGGCGTGTCGCGCTCGGCGTACCAAGCTTCGGTGCACGTGCGGGCGACGGTGCAGTCGCTCGCCGTCGGCGCGGTCGCGTCGCCGGCCTTGAGCGTGTAGCAGAGCTGGAACTGGCCCTCGCAGTCGACGGTGAGACGGTCGGTGCTCCAGTCGGTGCCGGGCTGCGGTAAAGGAGGCGGGCCGCCGGGGTCGCTCGGGCACGCTGCGGTGCTGCCCGATATGTACGTGCTGACGGCGTACGACTCGCCACCATACGTCACGAAGCACGGCGAGAGGTTGTCGATCTCCCAGCGGCCGGCGGAGAAGCATCGGCACGATTGCGGCCCGAGGTGCGCGCCTTCGGCGGGGAGCACCGCGCCGACGCAGGGTCCCCAGACGCCCGTGAACTCGTCGTGCGGCAGACACTCGGTCATGCCGTCATGGCAGATGCCGCGGTTGCGGTTGACGCGTAGGCCAGGCCAGCACGACGCGGTGCTGCCGATGGGATCGCAGCGGCAGCCTTCGCGGTTCTTGTCGTCGGGGCATTCGGGGGTGCCGCCGGGAGGATTGGGAGGCGGGCCCATCGTTCCGTCCTCGAGGCACTGCATCGGGGGCGGGTCGTCGGCCCAGAATGCGTCGGGGTTCGGAGTGACGGGAGGAGGCTCGCCGCCACCGTCGTGCCCGGGTCCGCCGTCGGCTGGCGGAGCGGTGGGATCGATGCAGACGCCGGCGCGGCACACCAGCCCCGTGAGGCACCGGTCGCCGCTCGCGCACGCGCAATTCGTCTCGCCGGCGGTGCAGGGGCCGCCGCCGCCGCCGCGACCGGAAGAGCAAGCTGTCAGGATGGCGAAGACGCTCGTGAGGAGGGCCTTCGCAGCGCGCGCTCGTGTCATCGCACCTCCGATCGGGGGGACCGGAACGCCCACGGCAGCATACAGGCTCGAGACGACGCGTCCACCGGTCGGGTGGTACGTCGCGGGTCGCGCCGGATCCCCCGCACACCGCGGGTGGAGAGCGGTCCCCGCATGAACGTCGCCGAGAAAAAGCATCGCGGGGGCCCCGGCGTGCGCAGGGGAGGGACCGCCGAGGCCCCCGCGATCGTCCTTCCTACGCGTGGGGTGGAGCGGGGGTTACGGATGGGGCATTCTTCCCCCCGTGATGGGGCGAAATGGGCGGGGGCGAGTTGGCGCGGGTCGAAAAGGCGGTGCGCGGCCCTGGTGGGGTGACGGCACGTCGGGTGCACACGGGGTCTCGAGCCCGGCCCACTCGATGGCTACCCCGGGCTCAGCAAACGAGGAGCTCGCCGATGACCACCACCCGTACCGCCCTGTTCTTGGGCATCGCCATGTTCGCCGGAGCCTGCGGCTCCACTCCTCCCGCCGTCAACGACGAGAGCAACGGAAATCGAACGGGCGCCGACGCCAACTCCCGCCGCGCCAATACGGCGTCCAACCAGAGGACGTCGGGCGGCGATCAGTGCAGCAGCCTCGAGCCCGTCTACTTCGCGTTCGACTCGTCCGATCTCGACTCGAGCTCGCGCGAGAAGCTCCAGCGCGCCGCGAGCTGTGCGCAGCGCACGCATGGCCAGGTCGCCGTGACCGGCATGGCGGACTCGCGTGGGACCGAGGAGTACAACCTCGCGCTCGGCGATCGGCGCGCGCGCACGGTCGCGGGCTACATGGGCTCTCTCGGCGTCGGCAACGTGCAGACGTCGTCGGTCGGCGAGGAGTACGCGCAGGGAAGCGACGAATCGGGCTTCGCGCGCGATCGCCGAGCCGAGCTCCAGGCTCACTGAGCCGGATGGCGAGCCGCGCCATGACCGCCGTTGCCATGGCCGACCCCGGTCGCACCGCATTCCCCGCGGGGCTTCACATCCTCGTCGCCGAGGACGACTCGGCGATGCGGGATCTCATCGTGACGACGCTCGCGAAAGACGGCGCGCGCGTGAGCCAGGTCGACAACGGGCTCTCCCTCATCGATCGGCTCCGCGCGGCGTCGCGCGAGGATCAGCGACCTGACCTCGTCGTGTGCGACGTGCGGATGCCGGGCATGAACGGGCTCACCGCGCTCGCCACGATGCGAATGGGCGGGTTCATGATGCCGGTGATCCTGATCACCGCGTTCGGTGACCGCGATCTTCACGACTCGGCACGGCGAATGGGCGCCGTGGCCGTTTTCGACAAGCCGTTCGATCTGGACGATCTTCGCACTGCGGTGGCTCACTTCGCACGTCACGGTGCGACACCGCACGCGGGCTGAAGTGGCGGCGTCCCCGACCACGGAGCGGAGCGCTCGCGGTGTGGACTGGGCCGGCTCCGGCGCCACGTCGCGCGTTCGAGCGCAGCGGTCGCGGCTCCGAGCCACGCCCGTCCTGGCCGTCGGCGTCGCGGTGCTGGCGGTGCTGACCGCGTACAGCCTGTCCCGCCTCGACCGAGAGGCGCGCCATTTCGACGAGGAGACGAGCCGCGATCATCTGGTCCTCGGCCACGCGCTGGCTCAGGCGGTCTCCGACGTCGCGCGCACCGAAGGACATCCGCGGGCGATGGAGCTCGTCGAGGGCGAGAACGTGCGCGACGAGCGGATCGCCATCCACTGGGTCGCGCTCGAGGCGCCCTCGCGCGACCTGTCCTCGCGTGAGCTCGCGCGGCTGCGCGCGAGCGGCGCGGCGTCGCGGTTGAGCGAGACGACGGCGGGCGACCGCCGGCTCACGACGTGGGTCGCGGTCGACCGGGACGACCCGACGATGGGCGCGATCCAGATGGTCGAGGAGCTCGCGGCGCAGGACGAGTACGTCGAGACATCGGCGGTTCGCGCCGCGATGGCGGCGCTCAGCGCGGCCGGCCTCGCAGCGCTCCTCGTCTATGTGTTCTTTCGGTTGTGGGACGCTCAGAACCGCGCCGAGCGCGAGGCCGAGGCACGTGAAGCGACGCTGGAGCAGCTGCGGCACGCACAGCGCCTCGGGACGATCGGAAAGCTCGCGTCGGGAGTCGCTCACGAGCTCGGGACGCCGCTCAACGTCATCGCGGGGCGCGCCAAGATGATCGCTCGAGGCGAGTCGGAGGGTCCGCTGGCGTCCAAGGACGCGAAGATCATCGGCGAGCAGGCCGAGCGGATGACGGCGATCATCCGTCAGCTCTTGGACTTTGCGCGAAGCGGCGCGCCATCGCGCGAGCGGGTGGACGTCGCGGCGCTCGGGCGGCGAACGATCGCGTTGCTCGAGCAGATGGCGGAGAAGCGGAGTGTCACGCTCGTGCTCGAAGGCAGCGACCTCGAGGTGTATGCGTCGGGTGACCCGCGGCAGCTCGAGCAGGTGATGAGCAACCTCGTCCTCAACGCGATCCAGGCGCAGGTCGAGGGCGGTGAGGTGCGTGTCGAGGTCTCGAACGACGACGCCGGCGTACGCGTGGCCGTCTCGGACCGCGGACCGGGCGTTCCCGAGGCTCTTCGCGAGCGGATCTTCGAGCCCTTCTACACGACGAAAGACGTCGGCGAGGGCACGGGGCTCGGGCTCTCGGTCGCATGGGGCATCGCGAACGACCATGGCGGACGCATCGAAGTGAGCGATCGACCCGGGGGCGGTGCGCGTTTCACGCTGACCCTACCCGGAGCGGAGGCAATGGCATGACCGGAGGAACGATCGAAAAGGAGCGACGGGTGCTCGTCGTCGAGGACGATGAAGCGGGTCGCGACTTCCTCGCGGAGTCGCTCGGACGCCGCGGGTTTTCCGTGGCGGCGCGGGGAAACGCGGAGGATGCGCTGGCCGATCTCGCAAAGTCCGAGGTGGACGTGGTTCTGACGGACCTGCGCCTCGGCAAGGGTGCGACCGGCGTCGAGCTCTGTCAGCGCGTGAGCGCGCTCCGGCCGGGCGTGCCCGTGATCGTCGTGACGGCGTTCGGTAGCAACGAGTCCGCGCTCGACGCGATCGGCGCGGGAGCATGGGACTTCCTGACGAAGCCGTTCGACCTCGACGTCGTGGCGGTCGCGCTCGAGCGCGCGGTGCGGCACTCGCGCTTGACGCGGGAAGTAGCGCGACTTCGGAGCGAGACGGACGGCGACGCGCTCGCGGACGATCTCGTCGGTACGAGCGAAGCGATGCGCCGGGTGCGCGAGCTCGTGTCGCGGCTCGCCGATTCCGACGCGACGGTGCTCGTCGCGGGCGAGAGCGGGACCGGCAAGGAGCTCGTCGCGCGGGCGCTGCACGGTTCGGGACGGCGCCGCAACGGGCCGTTCACGGCGATCAATTGCGCGGCGCTCCCCGAGCCACTGCTCGAGAGCGAGCTCTTCGGCCACGCGCGCGGTGCGTTCACGGATGCGCGTGCAGCGCGCGCGGGCCTGTTCGTCCGCGCGAGCTCGGGGACGCTGTTTCTCGACGAGGTGGGCGAGATGCCTCAGTCGATGCAGGCGAAGCTCCTCCGCGCGCTCGAGGAGCGGCGGGTGCGGCCCGTCGGGTCCGACACCGAGGTGCCGTACGACGCGCGGATCGTCGCAGCCACCAACCGTGACCTCGAGCGCGAGGTCCGGGAGGGTCGCTTTCGGGAGGACCTCTACTATCGGCTCGCGGTGGTGCACGTGGACGTGCCTGCGCTCCGCGAGCGGCGGGAAGACGTTCCGCTCTTGGCTCGCGCGCTGCTCGAGCGCGTGGTCGCGCGAAGCGAGCGAGAAATTCATGGATTCTCCGCGGATGCGGCGGCGACGCTCTCGGCATATGCGTGGCCCGGCAACGTGCGCGAGCTCGCGAACTCGATCGAGCACGCCGTCGCTCTCGCCCGAGGTGAGCGCATCGAGGTGAGCGACCTTCCCGAACGCCTGCGCAAGCCGCGCTCCGACGCACCACCGGGGCCCGGCGCGAGCGACGGCTCCCTCTTGTCGCTCGACGAGATCGAGCGCCGTCACATCCTGCGCGTCCTCGACGCCGTCGGTGGGAAGCGTGGACGCGCTGCCGAGATCCTAGGCGTCGACCGCAAGACGCTCTACCGCAAGCTCGAGCGCTGGGGCGTTTCCCAGGAGAATGGCTCCGCGTGAAGCGCTCTCGCGGCCAATTTTCGCGATTTGCGTCTGACATGCGCGCGGGAGCCGGCTTTTTTTGCGCTCTCGGGTTGATCGAAGCGACAAATGCGCTTATTTCGGGGCCGTCATGGCACACGTCAGAGATTTCATCGAGCGGCACTTTCGTCATTTCAACGCAGCGGTAGTCGTCGACGCGGCGAAGGCCTGGGAGGAGCACGTCCGAAAGGGCGGCAAGATGGTCCTCACCCTCGCCGGCGCGATGAGCACGGGCGAGATGGGCATCGTCATCGCGGAGCTCATCCGTCGCGACCTCGTGCACGCCTTGTGCGTCACCGGTGCCAACCTGGAAGAGGACGTGTTCAATCTCGTCGCGCACGAGAGCTACGTTCGCGTCCCGAACTATCGCGACCTCACGCCGGTCGAGGAACGACAGCTCGCCGACAAGGGGCTGAACCGCGTGACCGACACGTGCATCCCGGAAGAAGAAGCCATGCGCAAGATCGAGAAGAAGATGCTCGATCTGTGGAAGGCAGCGGACGCGTCGGGCGAGCGGTACTTCCCGCACGAGTACTTCTATCAGCTGCTCCTGTCGCGCTCGCTCGACAGCGAGCACCAGATCGATCCGAAGAGCTCGTGGCTCATCGCCGCAGCGGAGAAGAATCTCCCGATGTGGGTGCCCGGCTGGGAGGACTCGACGCTCGGCAACATGTTCGTGGCCGCGGTGAAGAAGGGCCAGGTGAGCAACTTCCAGGTCGTGAAGAGCGGCCCCGAGTACATGGGAACGCTGATCGACTGGTACCTCACGACGCAGGAGACTGCGTCGATCGGGTTCTTCCAGATCGGTGGCGGCATCGCGGGCGACTTCCCGATCTGCGTCGTCCCGCTGATCCATCAAGACATGAAGCGCGAGGCTCGATACTGGGGGTACTTCTGCCAGATCTCGGACTCGACCACGTCCTACGGGTCGTACAGCGGCGCGGTCCCGAACGAGAAGATCACCTGGGGCAAGCTCGACGTGGACACGCCCCGTTTCATCATCGAGTCCGACGCGACCATCGTGTTTCCGTTGGTCGCCGCGTACCTTCTGGACTTCTGAGCCCGTCTGCTAAGCTGGGCGGCATGCGCCGCGTCGCGCCCCTCGCGATCGCCCTCGCCCTGGCCCTCTCGATGGGCGCGCCGGCTCAGGCCCAGGACCGCGCCGACAGAGAGGTGGTGCTCGAGCTTCATCCGGTCGCGCGCGCGCAGATCGCGATCTGGGTGGAGTCGGGGGACGGGCTGCGCTTCGAGACGGCCTTCCTCACGCAGGCGGTGGGCCGGCGTGGCATCGGCAATCGGCCGGGTGCGACGCAGATGAACAGCGGGTTCCGCTGGCCTTATGGTCGACGTGAAGGTGTCCTGCCCGTGTGGGGCCACCGACGCATCGCGGCCGGCGGGGAGCCTTTCCCGCGCGTCGTCTTCAGCGGCCGAACGTGGGAAGGACAGGCCTCGGTGTCGGGCGGGGAGCCGCCGAACACGCGTGACGACTACTTCTGCTTGTCGTTCTCGATCGAGAACTCGCGCCGCGAAGCGCTCGACGCCGTGAGCTGTGCGAGCATCTTCAGCAGCAACAAGGGCCGCTATCTCACCGCCGCCGACGCTGCGTCGGGCTACGCGGAGCCGTTCGAAAATCCGCCTGGGTCTGCCTTCATGCGCCCGCTCTCCGAGGGCTCGCTCTATCCACCGCGACGCGACCTCGGCTTCTGTGCCGAGCCGTGCAACTTCCCCGACTCGCGGAGCTACGACGACGACGCGCGGCGCGTGATGCCCGAGCTCGACGCCGTGACGTCCGCGACGTTCGAGGACCGCTTGCAGCGCGTCCAGTTCACGATGCCGGGGTCGTGGCCGAACGGGGAGTACGTGGCGTTCGTGGAGATCAACGTCGAGGGAGACTACAACGATCTCTACAACGACGAGACGATGCCCACGCCACGCGGCCCGATCGGGACGTGGGACGGCTGGGCCCAGTCGTTCGGTTACCCGTATCGCGGTCAGCCTTCGGTCGTGTACCGCGTTCCGTTCATCGTGAACGGCGCGGGTACGATCGTCGGCGCTGTCGAGCCGTGGGGGTACGGCGACATCCACGGGCTCACGGGTGACGTCACGCCCATGGACGGGTCGATCACGGACGATCCGGAGGCTGCCCCGGGGAGCGGCGCCGGGCGGCTCGAGCCGCTCGACGACGGGGAGCGGTTCACGGTCCGGGTACTGCCGTCGGCGGTGTGCGATCAGCCCGAGCCCCCGGCGGAGTGCACACAGATCTGCGGCGTGTCGAGCCCCTGTCCTGAGGGCTTCGTGTGCGGGCCCTCGGGGATGTGTGTCGGCTACTGCGATGTCCCCATGCCGCCCGACGCAGTCGGCGACCTCGTGGTCGCTCCTCACTCGGACGAGAAGCACAGCCACCAGTGGGCGGAGCTGTCGTTCTTCGTGCCGCGCTCGGCCCGCCCGCTCACGCACTACCAGGTCAGGGTAGCGACGAGCCCGATCGTCGACGTCGACACGTTTCTCCGTGCGGCGCCTGCGAACGCGGCGGCGATAGACAGCGTCGAGCTCGCCGTACCGACCGACGGCGCTCCGGGCGATCCGGTGAATGTCGAGCTCGGTGGGCTCGTCCCGATCACGCACTACTGGGTCGCCGTCCGGCCCGTCGACGAGTGCAACGACACCGGGCCGATCGCCGTGGGCGAGCTCGACACGACCGAGATTCACTTCACGACGGTGACGCCGTGCTTCGTGGCGACCGCGGCGTACGGGACGCCGATGGCCGAGGAGGTGTCGAGCTTGCGGCGGTTCCGCGACCGGCATCTCTTGACGAACGCGCCGGGGCGCGCGTTCACCGACGCGTATTACTCCGTCGGCCCGTACCTCGCGGACGCGATCCGGCCGAGTGAGACGCTTCGGGCTCTCGTGCGCGTGGGGCTCGAGCCCGCGCTGTGGCTCGCGGAGCTTCTCGACTAGACGCCTTGCATCGTCGCGTGCGGGCCAAGCTACCGGGGCCCGCATCGATTACACTTCTCGCCGATGGCGCGGGAGCTCGCCGAGGTCGTCGATTTCGGCCGATACGAACCGCTTTTCCGTATTGGAATCGGCGGGATGGCCGAGGTGTACGCCGCGCGGATCCGCGGCGAGGCGGGCTTCCAGAAGCTCGTCGCGGTCAAGCGAATGCTCCCGCACCTCGGCGGGGACCCGAAGTTCGTCGACATGTTCCTCGACGAGGCCCGTCTCGCCGCGAACATCTCGAGCCCGAACGTGGTGGGAACGCTCGACCTCGGCCGTGCGGACGACGACTCGCTCTACCTGGTGATGGAGCTGATCCTCGGCGTGACGCTGAGCCAGATGCTGCGCCACATGGCCGAGCAGCGGAAGTACATCGACCTCCCCGTCTGCATCGAGCTCGTCGCGCAGGCAGCGCAGGGTCTCGATGATGCTCACGAGGCCCGCGCGCCGAACGGCGAGCCGATGCACCTGGTGCACCGCGACGTGTCGCCGCAGAACATCCTCATCGGAGTTGACGGACGCGCGCGGGTGACGAACTTCGGGATCGCGCACGCGCTCCTGCTGCGCCGAACCGAGACACAGGTCGGCGAGATGAAGGGGAAGTTCGCGTACTTCTCTCCGGAGCAAGCGTTCGGCAAGACGATCGACCGACGATCGGACGTGTTCGCGCTGGGTGTGGTCGCGTGGGAGCTCGTGACCGGGCGGCGCCTCTTCAAGGGGACGCCGATGGAGCAGCTCAAGGGAGTGAAGAGCGCCGTCATCACGCCGCCGCACCTCATCCGCGCCGACGTGCCGAAGGAGATCTCGGACGTGCTGATGAAGGCGCTCGCGCGCGACGAGTCGCAGCGACTCCAGACGGCGACGGCGTTCGCGAGCGCCCTTCGACGCGCCGCGATGGGGCTCGGCGATCCGCCGGCGTCGCGAGCGATAGGGCTCTTCGTATCGGAGGTCGGTGGCGAGCGGCTCGCGCGGATGCAGGACTGCATCGCCGGCTCGCAGACGTTGCCGAGCGACGTGGGACGCGCGACGGCGATCATCGACGGGGGTGGGCCCGGCACCGAGGTGCTCTCGGAGTCGGAGCACGCCGAGTCGACCTTCCTGCTCGGCGACAACGATCTCGATCCCGAGCTCGACCGCTGGTCCCTCCCGTACGGAGTCGACGACGGAGGCGCCACGGTCGCGGACGCCCACGCCGTCGATGAGCTGGCGCAACCGAGCGATGCCGCGAGCGATGCGGCGATGCGCCCCGTCCCGGGCGGCATCGCCGAGCTGCCCACGCGGACGCTCACCCCGGCTTCACAGGGCGATCACGCGGCGGTCATCGCAGCGGTGGAGAGGTCGCTCGAGCAGGCGGCGACGAGCGAGTGGCTGGTCGCGCCGCCCCTGCCCTTGGCGCCCGCCGCGCCGCACCCGAAGCGCCCGAACTGGCGACTGATCGGCGCATCGGTCGGCGCGGTCGTGATCGTCGGTATCTCGCTCGCGATCGCGCTGGCGATCGGCTCGGAGGATCCCGAGCCCATGGCTCCGAACGTGACGCGAACCGCGACCGAGCGCGCCGAGCGCGTGCCGGCCGACCCGCGCCGCACCGTGGAGCCGGCGAGCGCCGGAGAGGACACGCCCACGATGGCAGGCGAGCCGGAGGGATCCTCACAGAGCCCGAGCGCTGGAACGAACGAAGAGGAGAGCGACGAGAGCGAGGAGAGCGAGGAGCTCGGGCCGCGCGAGGGCGCTCGCTCGACGCGACCGCACCACGTCGGCATGCGTGCCTCGATGTCCGCTACGACGATCGCGTCGCCGTCCGAGCAGCCGGCGATGACGAGCCCGAACCCGCTACCGGTCTGGCCCGGCAATCGCTGATATCATTCGGCGCGGATGCGCTTCGCGCTCGCTTTCTGCCTGTCGGCAATCCTCTCGACGGCGGCCGCCACGTCCGCTCGCGCGCAAAGGTTCGCTCACCCGCTCGGCCCGCCCGGCCAAGACGCGATGGAGGAGGGCGGGCGGCTCTACGATGAGGGTCGGCGCGCCGTGGACGAGTATCGCTGGTCCGACGCGATCGGACCATTGCAGCGCGCGTACGAGCTGACCGGCACCTACGTGGCGCTGTACGGCTTGGCGCTGGCGTTCCGCGCGACCGGACGCTTCCGGGACGCGCGAGATGCGTTCGATCAGCTCCTCGATCAGCACTCGGCCGAGCTCGACGACGCCATGCGCGCGCAGTCGGAGCAGATGCGCCAACAGGCTGCGGCGAGCGTCGCTGCGATCGAGCTCCTCGGGCTCGGCGGTGAAGGCTCGGCGCGCGTCGAGCTCGACGGGCGGGACGTCGTGGACGACGGCTCGCGGCCGCTACCGCTCGAAGCGGATCCCGGGACGCACAGCGTGCGCGTGGACGCGAGCGGTTTCGTTCCGTTCGAATGGGACGGCGAGCTGACGGAGGGGCAACGATTCTCCCTCGAGGTCGAGCTTCGACCCGAGTCGTCGCCGATCTGGACGCGCCCTTGGTTGTGGGCGGCGGCCGGAGGCGCGGTGGTGGTGATCGTCATCATCGTCGCGGCGGTCGCACAGAGCGAAGCGCAGCTCGATCCGCGCTCGGAGCACTCGATCTCGCTATGAGGCGCGTGCTGCCATCGGTGGCTCGGCTCGCGCTGCCACTCGCGCTCGCGCTCGGCGCGGCCGGGTGCGCCAACAACGCGATCTTCACCCTGCAGATGGATCTGCCGCCCGCGCCTCCGGCGACTCCGCCGGCGGTTCAGTCGCTCCTGTTCCTCGTCGTCGAAGGCAGGCCCGGGATGGAGGACTGGACCACGGACTGGCAGCAGTGGCAGGCCGGTGGGATCGGTCTCGATCCGGTCGAGCGAACGATGACGGCCGTCGACTTCGTCGCGTCGGGCGACGCGATCGCGAAGCCGCTCCGCGTCAAGATTCGGTTCTGCATCTCGGCGCGCTGCACGTTGGTGGAGGATGGGGACGCGCCCGAGATTCGCATCGAGCTCGAGCGCGTCTTTTACCAGGGCCGCTACACGGAGTATCCGATCGCGATCTCGTCGTCGCCCACGGGCGACCAGATCCAGCTCCCGCCGTCGGGAATGATCGTCGGACCGGGCGGCGCTGTGCCGAAGTGCGCGATCCACGCGCCCGAGTGCATCGAAGGTACGCCGGCGACGAGCTGGTGCGTCGGAACGGAGCATTATTGCGAGCGGTGAGGAGGCTCGGCGCGCCTGCCGCCGCGGTTCTCGGCGTCGTCGCTGGTTGTGGCGGCAAGCCCGTGGACCTGACGGTGGACGTGATCACCGATTGGTCGCCGTCGCGTGATTTCGTGACGGTCGAGACCGACGTGTCGCGCGAGGCGTTCAGCGGTGAGGGCACGAGCGGCGAAGTGCAGCAGGTCACGCTCGGCGTGACGGGTACCGAGCCGTGGCTCGACGGGGTGCGCGTCGCGGACCTCGCCGATCTCGGCGAGGGGACGTTCTACGTACGTGTGACTTTGATGAGCTCGGGTGGCCGCGCGATCGCGCGGCGGGTCCTCGTGGTCGTGCTCGAGGAGTCTCGCGCGGTGCAGGTGCTGCTCACGCGTACGTGCCGTGACGTCGTGTGCCCGGCGCCTGCGGGCGCGCCCGAGCTATCCGAGTGCCAGGGTGGGTCCTGCGTCGATCCGCGCTGCTCTCCGTCGACGCCGGAGTACTGCCCCCCACCGGAGTGTCGTTCGACGTCGGAGTGCGAGGCGCTCCTTGGATGCGTGGGTGCCGTCGAGTGCCGGCGCGGATACTGCGTCTGCGTGGAGGGCGAGCTTCGGGACGGCGGCCTCGACGGGGGCGTGGACGCCGGCCGCGACGCGGGCTCCGACGCGGGCCATGACGCGGGCTCCGGGTGCTTCGTAGATCCCGACGGGACGCCGTGCGACGACGGCAACGCGTGCACGACGGGAGATGCATGCCTCGGGGATGCGTGTGTCGGTGCGACACGGGACTGCGACGACGGTGACGCGTGCACCACAGACGCGTGCTCGCCGGCGACGGGCTGCACGCACGCGGCCCGGCCGACGCACTCGACGTGCGGCGCCCCGAACCTCCGCTGCTGCGCCGGCGCGTGCGTCGATGTCATGACGAGCAACGCGAACTGCGGCGGATGCGGGCAGGCGTGTGCGGCGGGGCGCGCGTGCGTGATCTACGACTCGATTCCGGCGTGCACCTGCGCCGCGAACACGGAGTGCGGCTCACCCGACGGCGTCTGCTCGACGACGTATTCGTACCACTGCGCGTGCGTGAACGACGCGGGTTGCGCGAGCGGGCTCGTGTGCGCGGACCGAGCGGGAGCGATCAACTACTGCCACTACTGAACGGGAGGAAGCGGCGGCTCGCGAGAGGGAACTGGAGCTGGTGGGCGGCGCGGTCGGGTGGAGATGGCGAGGAGGCCCAGCCCCGGGAGCTCGCGGGTGAAGCGGTCGAGGTGGGCGGCTGCCCCGGCGGCCGCGGCGACGAAGCGCAGGTAGTGCTCGCGTGTGGCGTGGCCGAACGCGCGCTCGAGGGCACTCGCGTCTTCGGAGTGGTACGCTCCGTTGTCGTCGAACGTTCCGACGAAGACGCCGTCGACCTCGACGCGGAGCGCGAGGTGCGCCTGCGTCGGGAGGCCGTACGTCGTGACCTCGAACGTCAGAGGGGGGCCGTCGAAGGGCATCTCGATGGCATATCCGAGCTCGCCGTGCGCCGCCTCGACGCAACCCTCGGCGAAGGCCCACGGATTGAGGGCGCCGTTCCACGCATGCTGACCTTCGTGCCACTCGCCCTCGGGCCAGGGCAGGTAGGTTTCGAGCTCGCGCGACCCGAGCGCGTCGGTGGGTGTCGCGTCGCGAACGCGGGCGTTCGTGATCTCCACCTCACGGCCGACCCACGCAAGCGCGCGCGCCCGCAGCATGGTGCGCGTGTCGGTGCTCTCTTCCGCACGCGTGCCCGAAGGCCAGATCCCGTGCCGATCGTCGCGCTCGTCGTCCGGCCGATAGATCCACACCATCGCGCCCGCGACGCCGTCGGCGTCGAAGCGCGCGAGCATGCTCGAGAGCAGCTCGCTGCGGTGCGCCCCGAACGGCGCTGTGCGTGGGACTCCGACCTCACCGATGACGAGCGGTCGGCCGAGGACGTTCAGCGCGACGTTCGCGCGATCGTCGACGAGGGGCGCGATGTCCGATACCCGGTGAGAGGCGAGGCTCTCGGGATATACGTGGTGGTCGACGTAGCTCACATCGGGGAGGCTCGCGATCTCCGTCCACCAAGCGAGGCCTTGCGTATCCTTCCAACCGAGCTGGCCGGCGGCGACGAGGTGGTTCGGGTCGAGCCTGCGAACGAGCTCGCTCATCTCTCGCGTCCACGCGACGAGGGCGCGCTGCGAGGTGCAGTCCTGCGCGCCGAGCTCGTTCGCGAGCTCCCAGGAGAAGATGGTCGGGTCGTCGCGATAGGCGACGTGGTTCACGGTATTGGTGCGGGTCACGATGCGCTCCACGTACGTGCGGTAGAGCTTGCGAGCGAGCTCGTCGGTGAGGACGTGCGTGAGCTCTGCGGGTAGCAGGTTCCGGCGGCGCGGCTCGACGCCCGTCCAGCGCAAGTACTGCGGGAAACCTCCGCGATCGCCCCATCGATTCGCGAGCACCACGACGACGCGCAGGTTGCGCTCGCGAGCGGCGGCGAGGACGTGGTCGAGGTGCACGAACGACTCCTCGACCCATTCGTCGGGCCCCAGCCGGAACGCGACGGTGCGCTGCCAGTCTCGCCCGTCGCCGTCGGCCTCGCCGAGCGCCCAGATCCGAACGACCGAGAGCGCGTCTCTGGCTATCGCGTCGAGCACCTCTTCGGCACCCTCGCGCGCGGCGGTTCCGTGCATGATTGCCGCATTCGCCCCCACGAATCGAAACGGGACGTCGCCATTCACGACGAAGCCGCGCCCGACGACACGGACGAACTGGTCCTCCCGGATCGGCGGCGTCACGAGCTTTTCCGCCGTGGGCCGTGGTGTGCACGCGAGCGCGAGAACGAGGGACGTGCCGAGCGTGAGCTCTACAGAGCGCGTCACCGCTCTTCTATTCCGTGATGGTTCGAGTCGGGATCATCCAGCCGCTCAGTCGAGCACGGCAAGGCCATGAGGGCGAACGGACGGCCGGCGCCAGAAGAGGTTGTGGGGAAAACCCCGCGACCCGGACCGCGCGGCCGAAAATCGCATTGCAGGAGACGTGAGTCTGCCGGCTTCGAGGTGCGACAGAGAACACATACACACATCGTTGAAATGCGCGCGCACGCTCTCTATGGTCGTGGGGGCGCTCTCGGATCGCGACACACGCGGATGGGACTCTTCTCCAAGCTCTTCGGCGGGGACTCGGGCGACGGCGACGGCGAAGCCGCCCCCGAAGGCGAGCAGAAGCCGACCGATGCCGCACCACCTCCTCTTCCCGGCGGGGCCGCGCCCCCGCGCAACGCCGATGCCGCTCCGCCTTCCCCGCCGCGCACGTCACCTCAGGCGAAGGCGCCGTCGGCGCAGACGCTCTCCGGGACCGCGGTTCCGGCGACGCCTGCGCCCGCGCGCGCGGCGCACAAGCGCGCGGGCCCGACGCGACAGGCGACGATCGCGTACGACGCGGCGGCGGCCGCACCGGCGGCCCCGCCGGCAGCTGCGCCTGCGCCTGCGCTTGCGCGTGCCGAGGCGAGGTCGGGCTCCGGCCGATCGGCGGTGCGCGGCCCCGACCGCGGCGCCGCCGTCCGCGCGGCGCCCGCGGTGCGCGTCGTGTCGCCGAGCCCGGTCGCGGCCCGCACGTCGCCGGTCTCGGCCAGCAAGCCCCGCGTGGCCGATGAGGCTTCCAAGAAGAGCGTCCCCGAGCCGGTGAAGTCCGCGTCGATCTTCGGAAGCGGGGTCGACGACGACGACGATATCGAGCGCGTGCTCGCGGCAGAGATCGATGACCGCTTCGACGCGGTGCAGCGGCCCGCCGGTGCGACGGGGTCGCGCTCGTCTGCGGCCGAGCGCGCGGCCGCGGCGGCGCTCGACGCGGCCGCTGCGCGCGCGACGTTTTGGGACGTGGCAGGGTCGCATCTTCGCCTGCTCCGCGACGCCATGCTCGAGATGCGCCATGGAAGCGCGGCGTCGACGGCGCTCGGGCCCGCGCTCGCCGCGGTCCGTGTGGTCGAGAGCGCGGCGCAGAAGCTCGACGACCGGGAGCTCGCCGGCAAGCTCGGCCTCGTGCGCGAGCGGCTCGGCGCCGCGGACGCGGCCGGGAGCCCGGAGCATCGACGAGCAGCGAAGGAAGCGGTGCTCAGCGCGTATGCCTCGCTCGTGCCCGTCTCGCCGGAGACGCTCGCGCTCGACCGCGAGCACGACCGGCGCGAGCCGGTGATCGTGCGCTCGCTCCTGCTCACCGTGCCCGGCGTGGAGAAGCTGACGATGGAGAAGCTCTTCGCCGCTGGGCTCGGGCGTCTAGGAGCGCTCCTCTCGGCGAGCTCCGCGGAGATCGAACAGACGAGCGGAGTGCCGCCCGAGATCGCGCGAGGGGTGACGAAGCGGATCGCGGAGTACGCGTCCGAAGGCGGAGGGACCGCGGTCGCCCTCGATCACGAGGAGGAGCGCCGGCGGCTCGGCGCGCTGCTCGCAGACCTTCGGCGTGAGCACGAGGCGTTCGAGAGCGCTTCTTCCCGCTGGAGCGACGCGGACCTCGAGGAGAAGCGCCGCCGGCGCGTCGCGCGCGAGCGCGTGCTTCGCCATATCGACCTCGTGCTGGCGCGCGTAGGGGCAGTCGAGCGCGTCGCGGCGCTCGAGCGAATGCCGGTCCGGAGGCGGATCGATCGTCTGGCGGGGCTCGCCTCCGACGCGGCCGCGTTCATGTCCCCCGGGGGGTTCGAGCAGGAGGCGTCATGGCGGACCTGAAGCGGGAAGAGCTGATCGACCGCGTGCAGAAGGGCGTGGCGATCGAGCGAGCGAATCTTCGCGAGTCGGACCTGCGAGGCGCGAAGCTAGAGCGAGCGATGCTGACCGGCTCGGTGCTCGACGGCTCGAACCTCGAGGGCGCGAATCTCTCGGGGGCGAAGCTCGTGCGATGTGGCATCCGCGAGTCGTTCCTCGCCGGGGTCGATCTGCGAAACGCGGACCTCGACGGCGCCGACTTCGATTCGTCGGTCCTGCGGGGCGCCAACCTCGCCGGCGCCAACCTCACGAGGGCGAACCTCGAGGGGGCGGATCTGCACGGACGCGGACCTTCGCGGCGCGCGGCTCGAGTTCGCGCGGCTCGACGGCGCGAAGCTCGGATCGGCGAAGCTCGACGAGGCCGTCCTGCGACACGCGGTGGGCACCGAGTGCTATCTCGGGGGCGCATCGTTGGTTGGAGCCGATCTGCGCTACGCGTCGTTCGAAGGAGCGAACGCGGAGGAGGCGCGCTTCGACGGGGCGCGGCTCGACCACGCCCAGGTCACGGCGCTCAACGGGAGAAAGTCGCGGTGGGCGCGCGCGTCGCTGCTCAAGGCGGACCTGCGAGAGGCGATCCTCGTGGAGGCCGACCTGCAGGACACCGATTCCAGGCACGCCGATCTCACCGGCGCGAAGCTCGACCGCGCCGACCTCACGGGCGCCCGCATCGGGCACGCGCTGGGCACCGGAGCGCCCGTGCACGACGTGACCGTTCGCTGGATCGACGCGAGCAGTCGCGGCGACGGCTCGGAGCGCCTGACGAACGGGAAGATCCCAGCGCTCTTGTCGGGCATGACACCGATCGGGGCCGAAGGCGCGGTGGAGCGTTACTTCGGCGCCGGGGACGTGCTGCGGAATGCATCGCTCGGTTTCGCGGCGGGGGCGCGAGTCCGGATTGACGGGCTCCTCGAGGGATGCACGATCCACCTGGGCGATGACGCGGAGCTCGTCGATCGGCCCCTCGGGTGTGCTCGCGGCGTGCACGATTGAGGGGACCGGCCGGATCATCGTCCACGGCAAATTTTTCGAGGGGAAGAGCCCCGGGATTGTGGGCCCGCGCGCGCTCGAAGTGCGCGAGCACGCGGTCGTCGTTGCGGCGGTGCAGCAGGCTGTCGACCCGGCCAGCTTCTCGTTCGAGCACGGGAGCAGGTTGAGGTTGAAGGTACTCAAGTCACGGGGCGAACTGGCCTCGAGGAGGACACCATGAGCGACGCGGACAGCGGACGAGGCAACGAGCGGCAGACGTTGATCGAGGCGGGGACGACCTTCAGGGGCTCCTTCGCGTCCGATTGTCCGATTGTCGTCAAGGGGCGGATTGAAGGCGAGGTGTCGGGGCCGTCGTTGACCGTGAGCGCGACCGGCGCCGTCTCGGGCACGGTCAAGGTCACGAAGCTCTGCTCGGACGGCGAGCTGAGCGGCGAGTACGACGCCGATGTCGTGCAGCTCTCGGGGGTGATCAAGGACAACACCGTGATCCGCGCGCGCTCCTTGGAGGTGAAGCTCTCCCCGGAGCGCGGACGGATGCAGGTCGTGTTCGGTGAGTGCGACCTCGAGGTCGGGGACGTGCCGAGCGCGCAGGCCGCAGTGGCCGACGCGAAGCGAGCCGTGGAGCCGGCGCCCACGACCGTGGAAGCCAAGCCGCCCGGTGAGAACGGCGCGACGGTAGAGGCCGAAGCCGAAGCGGAAGCGAACACGCCGACCGATCCGCCGCCGCCCCCTGCGCGGGAGGATCACCACGGTCGCAAGCGCAAGCGCGAAGGCCGCTCGAGCACGATCCCCACCCTCGGCCTGAGCGGGTCGGGCGACGACGCCTGGCCAATTCTCTCCGCGGAGGGCTCAGCCGAGCACGCCGCGGAGGTTGTAGTCGAGGACGGCGCGGCCGATGTGCTCGGGCTCGAGGTCCGGGGCGTCTTCCATCAAGCGCTCTTCCAACAGGTACTTGATCGAACCGAGGATGCAGCTCGCGACTACGTCGGTGTCGACGTCGCGGACGAGCCCGAGGCGGCGGCCGTTCTCGAGGGAGTCGCGAACGAAGGCGTGGAGGTTGCCGTAGAACTCGCGGAGCTTCGCGTCGACGTCGTCCCCGAGACCGACGGCCTCGCGCAAGATGATGCGGCAGAGGGCGCGATGCTCGAAGACGGCGCTGATGATGCGGGTCACCGTGTCGACGAGCTGCTCTTGGACGGCGGCGGCGCCGGCGGTCGCGTCGACGCCGACGACCGTGGAGCGGAGGACGACGAGCAGCTCGTCGAGCAGCTCGAGGAAGATGGCGTTCTTGCTCTCGAAGTAGAGGTAGAACGTGCCGCGCGCGATGCCGGCGGCATCGATGATGTCGCTGATGCGCGTGTGGTGATAGCCCTTCTCGGCGAAGACTTTCTCGGCCGTCGCCAGGATGTGCGCGCGCCGGCTCTCGCGCTGCGCTTCGGCACGGCGTGTTCGGCCGTCGGTCTCGCTGATCGATTCGGTGCTCACGTTCGCCTCCGCTCTCGTTGGCGCCTCGAGAGGTACTCGTCCACGCGTGCTGCGATGGGTGCTCGCACGCGCTCGGCGAGGTCCGCGATCCGGTCGTCGGGGATGCCCGCCGTCTCGATGGGTGCGTCGCAGTACACGGTGACCTCGTGACCCGGGCGGATCACGAACGAGCCCGCGCGCATCACGTCCTGCATACCGGTGACGGCGACGGGGACGATCGGGATCCCGAGATCGCGGGCGATGAAGAAGACGCCCTTGCGAAACGGTCCCACGCTCCCGTCGCGCGTGCGCGTGCCCTCGGGGAACGCGAGGATCGAGTGGTTCTTGGCGATCTCGCGCCGCATGTGGTCCATGATCTCGGGCGTCTGTCCCTGGGAGCCCTTGCGCACGGCGATCGTTCCGCGCTGCTTCATGAACCAGCCGTAGACCGGATAGCGAAAGTGATCTTCCCGCTCGAGGCCTTGTTTGAAGTGCGGCGTGGCTCGGTACATCGTGCAGTGATCGAAGTGGTTCACGTGGTTCGTGCAGAACATGTAGACGCGACCGGGATCGACGTCCGGGTGCACGACGGCGCTCCACTTCGAGCCCGTGAGCTTCACCTGACCCCAGGTGTAGAGCCGGTTCAGCCACTCGAGGCGATCCGACGGGACCACCATCTGGAGCGCCATCAGCGAGCCCATCACCGGGACGATCCACGCGACGCCGGCCGCCCAGAGCCCGACCGAGACGAGCCGCTCGCCCATCGTCGCGGGCTCGCGCGACACCGTCGCCGCATGCTCGGGCGCATCCCCGGGCCGGCCCATGCTCTCGACCGTGGGGCTCACGCGAGCACCTTCAGCGCCGAAGGAAGCACCTCGAGCGCGCGAAGGTCGAGCCGGAGCACCTCTCCGTCGACCATGCACTCGACCTCACCGATGCCCTCCAGCTCCACGCGACGGGCGCGGGTCTGCTCGATGTCGTCGAGCTCGATGTGCGTGCCCTTGAAGATCGCGGGGAACGCGCGGACGAACCGCAACCTGCCCAGCGCGCCGACGCGGATCACGTCGAGCTCCCCGTCGCTCACGTCCGCTCCTGGCGCCATCATCATCGTGCCGCCGGTGAACTTGCTGTTCGAGAAGGAGAGCAGCGCCGCCGGCCGGCGATCGACGTCTCCGCCGTCGAGCCGAAGCGGAAAGACCGGATGCTCGAGGCGAGCGACGCACGTGAGCACGGCCATCACGTAACCGGCCATTCCGAACGGCTTGAATCTGTCGTTGGTCAGCGACCCTGCGCGCGCGCTGAAGCCGATGCTGAGGAGGTTGATGTAATGGAGAGCTCCGCCGGCGTGATCGGCGCGAACGACGTCGCACTCCTTTTCGCGCCCGCGTGCGATCGCCTCGATGGCGAGATCGGTGCTGTCGATGTCGAAGTCGCGGAGAAAGCTGTTGCCCGTACCTAGCGGCAAGAGGCCGAGCGTCGGGGGCTCCCCGTTCGGCGCCTTCGCGGCGAAGATGCCGTCGACGACCTCGAACCCGGTCCCGTCGCCGCCCACCGAGATGAAGCGCTTCTGGCCGCGCGCGCGCGCGGTCCGCGCCATCTCGCGCGCGTGGCCGGCGCGCGCGGTCTCGCGCACGTCGAGCGCGAGGCCGGCTCGCCGGAGCCGCTCGAGCGCGTCGCCGACCTTGCGGCGGGCGCGGCCACCGCCCGCGGCTGGGTTCACGATCGTGAGATACGCTTCGGACTTCGTCATCTGGGCGCCCCCGCTCCCATCGTCGCGCTCACTCCCCCACGCGACGGCTCCACGAGCGTCTCGACCTCGTCCGGCTCGATGGTCGTGCGGATCCGCTGCGCGAGCTCGGCACGCTTGATCTTCATCGACGCGGTGCGCGGCATCTCGTCGCGCACGAAGAGCAAGCCGCCGAGCCGCTTGTAGTCCGCGAGCCGCCGGTTCTTCTCCGCGAGCGCCACGCGTAGCGCCGCTTCGTCCTTCGCACGCGCGACGGCGACGAGGCGCTCGCTCGTGATCGGTTGGTCCGGCCACACGTAGCTCGATGCGAGCACGACGAGCTCGTCGGCGGGCAGGCCGTCGAGGAACTGCTCGACGTCCTCCGGGTACACGTTCTTGCCGCCTGCGGTGACGATCATGTTCTTCGATCGGCCGACGAGGTGCAGATGGCCAGACGCATCGAGCCACCCGAGGTCGCCCGTGTGGAGCCATCCGTCGCGGATCGCCTCCGCGGTGAGCTCGGGCTCGTCGAGGTAGCCGGTCATGACGGTGCGACCTCGCACGAGCACCTCGCCGACGCCGTCCGTGCCCGCGTCGCGAATTCGAACCTCGACGCCATCGACGGGTCGGCCGACCGAGTCCGCGCGGAACGGGCGGAGGTCGTTGACCGTCGCCACCGTGCAGGCCTCCGTGAGGCCGTAGCCGATGACGACCGGGATGCCGAGGCGATAGAACGACTCGGCGCGGCCCTTGTCGGTGAACGCGCCGCCACAGAAGAGCAGCCGGAGCTCTCCGCCGAAGGCGTCGTGAACGGGCTTGAGCAGGGTGCTCGACACGGCGTGTCGCGGCTTGCGCTCGGTGAGGAGCTCGTTGACGGTCGCGAGCGCCTCGAAGAGGCCGCGCCGCAGCGGCGGGGCATCGTCGAGCTTCTCGCGGAGGCTCCGCTCGAACGCTTCGAGGATGAGGGGGACTACGGCCATGTGGGTGACGCCGTACTCCTTCATCGTCCAGGTGATCATCTCGGGCCGGAGCGCGCGCTGGTGAACGACCGTCGCGCCGCCCGCGAGCGGGCCGATGAAACCGACCATGAAGTCGATCGCGTGGTTCGTCGGGAGAATGGAGAAGTAGCGGTCGCCGATCTCGAGCGGAAAGAGCGCGGAGAGCGAGCGGTACTGCTCGAGGTACGCGTCGTGCGTGAGCATGCAGCCCTTGGGCTGCCCGCCGGTACCGGACGAATAGACGATCGCGGCGACGTCGTCGCGCTCGCGCAGGACGAGCTTCGGGATCGCTCCGTTCTGTACGGCGGGCAGTGACTCCCACCGCTCCGCGCCGTGAAGAGCCGCGCTCTCGTGCGCCTCGCTGACCACGACCAGGGGCACGTCGACGTCACTCGGGGAGAAACGCGCGTGGAGGGAGTGCTCGACGACGAGCGCCTTCGGGCGCGCGTGCGCGAGCAAAGCGGCTTGCTCCTTCGCCGTGAGCTTGTAGTCGAGCGGGACGAGCACGCCGCCGCGGAGCATCGCGGCGTATGCGGCGATGAGCCAGCGCGGTTGGTTGCTCATCAAGATCGCGACACGATCGCCTGGCCCGACGCCGGCAGACTCGAGCCTCGCTGCCAGCGGAAGCGCGGCGCGCCTGAAATCAGCGTAGGTGTAGCGGCCCGACTCGCGCTTTCGGTTCGCCTCGATCAGCGCGACCTCGGTCTTGAACTGGACGAGCGCGTCGGTCAGCAGCTCGCCGAGGCATGAGTAGCGCTCCGGGGCGATCACAGGCGCCTCCCGATGATCTCCGCGAGCCCGCGGAAGGTCGTGACGCCCTGCACTTCGTAGTCGGGGATCTCGATGCCGAACGTCTCCTCGAGCTCGGTGAGCATGTCCATCGCTTGGTAGCTGTCGATGCCGAGCTGCTCGAAGAAGTCGCCGTCGATGGTCAGCTCGGCGCTCGCGCGCTCGAAGCGCCGGGCGGCCAGGTCGATGAGTCGGTTCTCGATGTCGGTCATGGCGGTCTCGTGCTCACGGCAGATACGGGCGGACGTCGTCGCTCGTCACGAAGCGTTCGAGCGACGCTTCGACGACGGGAGACGTGAAGAGGCGGGTGAAGAGGGCCTTCTCCCGGTCGAGCTCGCGGCGGGGGAGCGGCTTGATGAACGGCTTGGCGAGCGCGGACGTGGCGCGATCGAAGCGCGCCGCCTGGTCGGCGACTTTCCGAGCGACGCCGAGCGCCTCGCCGCGCGCGACGAGCTGCGACACGAGGCCGACCTCGTGGGCGCGGATGGCGCCCAGGCTGCGCCCCGACAGCAAGAGATCGCGCACGACGGCGTTGCCGAGGTCACGGCGCAACCGAGGCACGCCGCCGAACCCGGGGACGAGCCCCAGACGGAGCTCGGGAAAGCAGAAGCGCGCGCTCTTGTCGGCGACGATCACGTCTGCGGTGAGCGCGAGCTCGAACCCGCCACCAAAGACGAATCCGTGAACGGCCGCGACCGTCGTGATCGGGACCGTGTCGAGCACGTCCATCACGCGATGGATGCGATCGATGAAGTCGCGGAGCTCGCGCGCCTGCTCCAAGAGAGGCACGCCGCGTGAGCGACGCTCGACGATGCCGGTGTGGAGCTCGCGCAGGTCCGCGCCGGCGCAGAAGCCGGTCGGCACCGCGCTCGTGAGTATCATCGCGCGCGCGCCGCCCGCGCCGTCGAGAAGGTGATCGGCGAGCCGTTCGAGCTCCGCGAGCGCGACGCGTCCGATCTCGTTGCAGGGCTTGCGCTCGAGCGTGACCTCGAGGGTCGAGCCGACGCGCTCGAACCGGAGCGCCTCGCCGCGAAAGCTCGTCGGCTCCGCCGTCGCGGCGCGACGCTGCCACGCCTCGGGCCTCGCGAAAGGCCTGTCTCGTCCGCGCGCGAAGCGCGTCGCGACCGACCGGAGGTGCTCGGCCCCGAGCAAGAATCGCGCGACCTGCGCGCGGATCGGGCCTTGGACGGAGCTCGTCACCGGTACATCTCTTCGATCTCGCGAGCGAAGAACGCCTCGAGCGCCTTGCGCTTGAGCTTCTGGTTGGCGGTCAGAAGGCCATTTTCGGGCGTGAAGGGAGCCGATGTCGCGCGCCACGCGCGGATCCGCTTGTAGTGTGGCGCCGTGGCGTTGAGGTCTTCGACGCGCCTCTCGACGTCGGCGTCGGTCACGTCGCCGCTGACGACCGCGGAGAGGAAGGGCTTGCCATGACCGAACACCACGGCGTGCGCCGCGCCCCGAATGCCTTCGACCAGCGACTGCTCGATGGGCTCGGGCGCGACGTTGTGCCCGGAGGTCGGGACGAGCACGTTCTTCGTCCGTCCGATGATGCGGAAGTTCCCGCGCGCGTCGATCTCGGCCGCGTCTCCCGTGCGGAACCAGCCGTCGTCCGTGAAGGCGTCGCGGGTCTCCTGCTCGCGCCTGAAGTACCCCGGGAACACGTTCGGCCCTCGGATCTGCAGCTCGCCGTCGTCCGCGATCCGCGTCTCACAGCCGGCGATCGCGTGACCCACGCGGCCGGCCGTCGCCGCTCGCGGCTCGTCCATCGTGACGATCGCGGTCGTCTCCGTGAGGCCGTACACCTGGTAGACGGGGATACCGAGCATCTCGAACCAGCGCTGCGTCTCCTCGCCGAGAGGCGCCGAGCCGCAGATGAGGCATTCGAGGTCCTCGCCGATCCTCTCGCGGATCTTTCGGAACACGACGCCGCGCGCCGCCGTCAGCACCATTTCGTCGGTGAGGCGGGCCTCTCCGTGCGCGTCGCGCAGGTGCGCTCGCTTCGCGCGCTCGTACAGAGCTCGGACCGCTCGGCCCTGCCGGGCGATGTTGTCCTCGACCCCGTTCTTGATGCGCTCGAGGAGCGCGGGGACGTTCAGAAAGTAGTGAGGCCGAGCGCCGGCCATCTCGCCCTCGAGATCTTCGAGGCTCGTGCTCATTCGGATCGGCACGTTGCGGAACAGGCACGTCCACAGGACGACGCGAGAGCCCGCGAAGCAGAACGGCAGATAATGAAAGACGCGATCGTCGGCCGCGCGCCGTCCCATCAGGCGATCGAGCGCATCGCAGACGACCGGCAGCATGTAGTCGACGTTTCCGGCGGTGGTCTCGACGCCCTTCGCCACGCCGCTCGTTCCCGACGTGTAGATGATCGTGACGACATCGTCGGCCGCGCGCGGGTGCGGCGCCGTCGCGATCGCGTCGCCGTCGAAGAGCGCGTCGAGGCGGATGCGCCGAAAGCTCGCGCCCGCCGAGCCGACCGTCGACTCGAGCTCCTCGTCCGCGACGACGATCGCGGCCGGCTCGCAATCTTCGATCATCGCGACCAGCTCCGCGCCCGCCTGCCGCGCATAGAGCGGCACCGTCACGGCTCCCTCGGCGAGGATCGCGAGGTCGGCCGCCACCCAACGGCTCGAGTTCGGCGCGAGCAGGACGACCCGGTCGCCGGGCCGTACGCCCGCGGCGCGGAGCGCGCCACGGGCTCTCGCGATGCGCTCGACGGTGTCGCGGTTCGGCGTCGGGATCTCGGTCCGACCGTGCATCTCGACGACGAGCGCCTTCGCCGGGTGCGCTTCGAGGTGCGCGAGGATGCGCTCGATGAACGTCGGCGCGGTGGCCGTCGATGGCTGGGCTCTGTCGCCGCGTCGCTCGGTACTACTCTCGATGTTTCGTTCCACGGGTCCCCCTCAGCTCGACAGCTCTCGCACGGCGCGCGGAAGCTCGGGCAGGTGGCTCCACGCATCGCCGCCCGTGCCGAGATCGCTTCGAAACGGAAAATCCGGTTGGTGCTCGCGCACGTGGTCGACGAACGCCATGCCCATCTCGCCCATCCGTTCGAGGTTGCGCGTCACGCACCTACCGATGAGCGACTTCATGGCGTCGCCGTCCGCGAAGAGCTCCTCGAGGGTCGCGTGCGCCTTGTCCGCGAGATCGGGATCGTCGACCTCGAGCGCGAGGTGCGGCTGTTCGCGGTCTTTCATCAAGTTGCGAATGCGCTCGTCCATCGTCACGCCCGCGGAAGGGACGAGCCCGGGCATCGACGTGACGATCGCGTGGTATCGGCTCGACAGCATCATCGACGCCTGACGGACGAGGCTCACCATCGCGTACATGTCGTGCTCGTCCGAGACGAATACCGGCGGATCGCCGCCGAGCTCGACCGCGAGCGCCTCGCAGGCGCTTCGGTCGAGCTGCTCCATGCCGACCAGCACCGGGAAGCACGCGCGCTCCTCTCGAAAGCGCCGGACGGCTTCGCCGAGCGCGCCGATGTAGCGCCGTTGCTTCTCGCGGATCTCCGGGCTGTCCGCGTGGAAGTAGATCGACTTGTAGTGCGAGCGGTCGTGCGTGCCGAGCGCGACCATCGCGCCCTTCAAGAGGTTCGGCTTGACCGGCCAAAAGAAGGCGTTGATCGGGCAGAGCGCGAGCACGGGTGTTTCGCCGTCCCACCCCGCGTCCGTGAGGAGCCTTCGCCCGACACTCGCGGGTGCGGGCTGGAACGTCCACGCGGTGTCGGTGCCGGGCCGGGACGCGACGCCGAGGCGCGCGAGGACGTCGCGGCTCTCCGAATTGCGCGCGATGATGAGCGCGTTCTTGCAGTAACGGCGCACGAGATCCTCGAGCGCCGGATCCATCTTCCCCGCTTCGCCGCCGTACCCGATCGCGAGCTTGCCCTCGGCGCTCGCGAGGCCGAGCGCGCCGACCATCATCGTCGAGAGCGCGTTCGCGAACTTGCTCTTGAACATCGAGCCTTCGCAGGCGACGACGCCGTGCATCTCGTGGACCGTATCGAAAAGGAACTTCGGATAGATCTGCGGCAGATGGAGCTGCTTCACGGTACGGAAGTAGCCGCGGCTCAGCGCCGGGTCGATCGTCAGGATCGAGAGGTCTACGTGGTCGTCGCCGAGGAGGTGCCGAAACTGGCGGATCATCTCTTCGACGCGGACGTCGGCGCCCGTGTTGCGCGTGCCGCTGTAGCCCGCGAGGAGCAGCCGGAGCGGTCGTCCGGGCGACCACACCGCGCCGCGGTCGAGCGCGTAGCGGCTCTTCGAAGCCTCGATGAAGCTCGCCATCGACGCCATGAGCACGCGGTCGGCGTCGAGGCCTCCGCGCGCGGCCTCGCCGAGCCGCTTGCCGAGACCGATGGCCCACGGGCTGACGCTGCTCGTCACGCGCGGATCTCCTCGGGCACGTGAACCGCGACCGGGCGCGTCGGAAACGCGCGCTCCGGGAGCGTGAAGCGGTTTGCCTTCACCCAGCGGTAGAGCGGCGTTGCATACTCGACGAAGCTCACCGGCGCGACGCCTCCCGCGGCTTCGATCGCGCGAGCGTTGTCGAACACGGTGTCGTACGTGATGTACGGCCAGAACACTTTGAGGAGCGCTCCTGCATGCGTGACGGCGTTCCTGCCAGGCAGCGCGTTCATCGCGTCGACGAGCGCCGCGAAGCCCCCCGACAGACGTGGCGCGAAGATCGTGCGCCTCCGCTCGAGGTCGTCGTTGACGCGGTCCGCGATCTCCTTGGCGGTGCACGACGCCGTGCCCGCGCCGAGGTTGTACGCGCCGTGTCTAGACCGCCTCGCCGCGTGGACGTCCGCGATGACGCGCGACACCCAGTCGACGTTCGCGATGTCGACGCGCGCGCCGCCGTCCATCGGCACGACGGGAAGGTCCGCGAGCAAGGTGAACGCCCGCGTCATGTCGAACGCCATCGTTCGTGGGTGGCGGGAGTCTCCCATCACGGTCGTCGGCCGGAAGACGACGCGGTCCACGTCCGGCAGGAGCTCGTCGACCATGTGCTCGGCGAACTTCTTCGTGCGCGCGTACGGGTCGTAGTCCGACCTATCCCAGTCGACGGTCTCGTCCTCTGTCACGACGTCGTGGCTGCGCACACCCGCCACGGCGGCAGTCGATACGTGGCTGAAGCGCCGGAGGCCATGATGGTCCGCGGCGGCGCGCGCCAGCTTCGTCACCGAGAGTGTCCCGCGCAGGTTGTGGTTGAAGCACGCCTTGGCCGATTTGCGGTTGAGCGACGCCGCGATGTGGAGGACCGACGTCGTCTCGCGCACGAGGCGTGCGTACGCGTCGTCCTCGATGCCGAGCCGCGGCAGCGTGAGGTCGCCGAGGACGATCTCGGAGCGATCGAGCACCTCGAAGAGCTCCGGTCCGTCGATCTGGCTCGAGAGAGCGCGCCAGATCCGCCGCTCGGCGGCGCGTACGTTCGGCGCGCGCACGAGGAGCGCGAGGCGCTCGTCGGTCCTCCGGACGAGCCGGTGCACGACGTACGACCCGATGAACCCGGTCGCACCGGTGACGAACGTCGTCATGCGCGCTTCTCCGCGACTTGCGGCTCGCGGTGCGCGAGCGAGGCGGCGCGCGGTCGTGCCGCGGCGCGAGCTGGGCGCGGAAACGGCGGATCGTCGGGCACGCGCTCGTTGCGCAGGAGCGGCAGAGACCACCGCTCGAGACCCGGCACGTGAACGTCGAGCCAATACGCCCGCCAGTCGAGGCTCTGGATGTTCCAACCGAAGAGCGAGCGCTCCTCGTCGTCGAGCGCCGCCGAGAGCGCGCGGATGCGGTCGGTGCGAAAGACGTAGTCGTTGTCGTGGATGAACGGTTGATAGACGCGCAGCATCTCCTGCACGCGGCTCAGCATTCGGTCGACGTTGCGAAAGTCCATCGAAGCGCTCTTCATGCGCTGATCGAGCGTCTCGCCGAACCTCGCGTGTAGGCTCGGTGGGAGCACGTCGGCGGGCGCGATCGCACGAAGACGGTCGCGTGCGACCTGAGCGGTCTTGCGGAGCAGCGCGAGCGACGGGAACGGATCGCGCGCGGCGTCGCGCGGAACCGCGTCGAGATACTTCAAGAAGTAGCGCGCGACCGGCGACGCCTCCTCGCTCGAGTGCATGCGGCGCGCTCCGAGCGCCGTCAGATCGATCGCCCGCTCGAACGTGAGCGGGTTCGTGTCGGACGAGCCGAGCTGGTAGACCGCATCGGCCTCGTCGCGGAGATGCGCCGCGAGGACGAGCATCGTTCCGCGCGCCACGGTATCCACCGGCACGACGTCGAAACGGTGCTTTGGCTGGGAGGGGAACTTCCGAAACCAGCTCGACAGGAGCCAGACGAGCGGCCCGCTCGTGTTGATGCCCTCGTTCCATCCGGCGAACGGCTGCGCGACCGCCGACTCGACGACGGTGGGCCGGATGATCGTCGTGCGTACGTCGCGGCGGCGCATGACCAGGTGCTCCGCCATGGCCTTCGTGAACGTGTAACCGTTCGGCCAGCCGAGCTCGGTCGCGATCGCCTGGACGTGATCGATGCGCTCGCGTCTCTCCGCGACGTCGGCGAGCGCGGCTTCGATCCCGCGCAGCACCTCCACCGGGTCGAAGCGCACGCCGCTCGGCGAGATGCCGACGCGGATCTCCTCCGGGATCTCTCCCGACACGCTGCCGGCCACGAACGCGGTCGATACGTGGACGAGCCGCGGAACACGGGCGCGCGACGCGACGTCCGCTGCACCCTCGCAACCCCGTACGTTGGTCGCGATCCCGAGCACCGGGTCCGGCTCGAAGTCCGTCAGGCCCGCGAAGTGGACGACCGCGTCGAGCGTCTCCTCGAGCTGGAAGAGCGTCCGCTCGTCGAGGCCCGCGAGCCGCTGGCTCACGTCTCCGGCGACGACGTCGACCTTCTCCTCGATGAAGTCGTGGAAGCGCCCTGGGCCGAGGCGAGCACGGAGCCGCCGGAACGCCGGCGAGCGCTCCGCGACCTCGTCGAAGCGCTCTTCGGCGCCCTTCTTCTTGTTGGCACGAACGATCACCGTCACGCGGCCGATCTCTGGAACGTGCTCGAGGAGCATGGCGAGCCAGACCTTGCCCAAGAACCCCGTCACGCCGGTGACGAGCACGTGCTTTCCACGCAGCGTTTCGCGGACACCTTCCATTTCAGCGCTCCACCACCGGCCAGTCGAGGTCGCGCGCCATCCGCCGCAGTTGGCGATCCGGATGCACCGCGCAGGGCAGCCCGAGCGACGAGAGGAAGAGCCCGTCGTCTCCGTTCGCGCCGTACCCCGCGCAGCGTCCGAGGTCGATCCCGTTTCGCGTCGCCCAGCCCCGGGCCCACGAGCCGAGCACGTTTCCGCCGACGACGGGATCCTCGAGCCGGCCCGTGCACTTCGCGTCGCGGATCTCCATGCGGTTGCACACGAGCTCGTCCGCTTCGAGGTGCTGCGAGAGGTGTCGCATCACCACGTCGAGGCCGTCGCTGACGAGCACGACGCGTTGCCCGCGCCTCCGCGCCTCGCCCACGAGCTCCACGCCGACCGAGCGAAGCTTCGGCTTCACGAAGTCGCCGAAGTACTCCTCGCCGAGCACGACGAGGCGGTCTTCGCTGATCCCGCGAAGCCCCATCCATGCGACGCGCGAGCCGGTCGTCGCGTCGTGGAGCGGGCCCGCCATCAGGAACGGTGCGGCGAGCGCCACGTTTCCCAAGCGAACCAGGCGCTCGCTCACGACCTGTGCGTTGGCCGCGAGCCACGCTGCCGCCGCGAGGGTCGGCCGTGGAGACAGGGTCCCCTCCACCCGGAAGAACGCCGCGGAATCACTCATGAGCCTCCTCCTCCGTCCGCGCGAGCGTCCCCCGCGCCTCGTCGAGCGGTCGCGGTGTAGCTCAACTAGACTGACGTGTCAGTACTCTTTTGC
Source organism: uncultured delta proteobacterium (assembly GCA_963740495.1). Classification (GTDB taxonomy): domain Bacteria; phylum Myxococcota_A; class Polyangia; order Polyangiales; family CAVUEK01; genus CAVUEK01. The sequence continues at coordinate 42,137 of CAVUEK010000016.1, read as the reverse complement.
GCTGGGGTCAGTCGTTCGGAGCGAGGAACGCTCCACGACCGTGCGCCGCGCGGAATGCGCCACGGGACTCCACGTAATTTCAGAGCGCGGGCGAAGGCACGCGCCTTGCGATGGAACGGAGGCGCAACCCTCCCTTCCCCCTTTTCATTCTCCTGCCCCGTCACACCGACCCGATCGAAGGAGCGACTCCGACAACAAACACCCACGCAACGAGACACGAGCCACGACGACGCACGGCCCTCGGGCTTCGGGGGAGGTCACGAAGCCGAGCGTCCACCGGCGTCGCGCCGCACCCGAGCCGAGGGTGGAGCGCGGCGCCGGTTTTTTATTCGCTGAGCGCGAGGGCGAGGCCCGTGGCGAGGCCGACGAGGGCGCCCGCGCACGCGCCGGTGACGAAGAGAAGCCCGAACGCGAGCGGTCCATAGGCGTCGGCCGGGACGAGCGCGGCGCCGAATGACGTCGCGAGCATCGCAGGGGGCCAACCGAGCGCGCTGCCGATCAGCCACGCGCGACCGCGGCGCACGTGGCGGTAGAGGACGAGCGCTTGACCGGTCCCCTGGATGACGCCGATCGCGAGCCCCGAGACCGAAGCGAACGCGACGATGTCGCCGAGCCCCTCACCGCCGATGTCGCCGCCGATCGCGGTGCCGATCGCCCAACTGATCGCCATGCCGACGGCGCTCGCCGCGACCCATCCGCCGAAGCTCACGCGACCGATCCATCGCCGGAGCCCGGCGGCTTGCACGGCTCCGAGGCAAGCGCCTTCGATGGCGCCAGCCCCGATCATGAGCGCGTGCTGGACGGCCGCATCCGGTGCCTCGTTCCCCGGCGCGACCAGCGGCACGGCGAGCGCGGCGACGGCGGCGCTCAACGTCAGGCCGAGCCCTTCGCCGACGGCGCACGCCGCCGTCCACACGAGGATCCGCCGCACCATTCGGCGGACCGTACCAGGTCTCGACGCGCCGGCGCGGCGAGCCCTTTACATCTCGACGCGCCGCGCGCCCGTCGGCGGGACGAACGCGAAGCGCGCGCTCGGGATGTCGCGGTCGAAACGCATCGCGGAGAGCTCGAGCTTGTTGCGGTTCCCTTCGTGGTCGTCGATGCGGATGGTGTGGACGAGCCCAGCGCGTCGCGGGTCGCTGTCGACGAAGAGGAGGATCCGAGCGAAGCGCGGGTCGGCGTGGCGCGGTCGCAGCTCGAGGACGTGACGCGTCGTGTGGTACGTGCGCGGGTCGAGCAGGCGGAAGGTGTAGCTCTCCTCGAGCCGGCCTCGGCCGAGGAGGAACGAGAAGGCGGCCGGCAGCGCCGACTCGGTCATCGGCGTCTTCACGTACTGCCCGGAGCCGCCCGCGTCGCCGGGCTCCCACATGACGAGGTCGGTCCCGTCCGAAGCGATGACCTTGCCGTTGGGGCGGTCGTAGTCGAACCGCATCCGACCGGGCTTGTCGAACGCGAGCGCGCCGGCGGAGCGTTCGTACCGCCCGTATGTGCTGCTGTAGTACGTCTGGACGAAGCGCCCGTCGAAGGCGCCCGTCTGGTCGTAGAACGACTGGACCTGGGCGGCGACGTGGCGCGCGTCGGAGGTGTCCTGCGCGACCGCGACGGGCCCGTCTGCGAGGGTCGCTGCGGCCGTCGCGAGGCCTGCGAGCGCGAGGAGACCGAGGAGACCGAGGAGTCCTTTCGGGGCTCGTGCCGGGGATGTCATGCCGGATTCGACCCCACCGCGAGGCTGCTATTCACGCGGTCCCCCGAGCGCGATCGGGCGTGGTGCGGTTGGGGAAGCTCCACGCGTCGTCCAGCGTAATTCCGGCGTACCATCCGAGGTGAGGCCCAGATGACTCCCCAGACTCCCAGCTACGGCGCGCCCCCCTCTTCGGCGCAAACGCCTTCCTTCGCCCCGAAGGCGAAGTCGAGCAGCGCGACGATCCTGTGGATCGTCGGCGGCGTCGGTTGCGTGGGCCTCTGCGGGCTCAGCGGGCTCGCGGTCGCGATCGGCGGGTGGGTGACGTACCAGCAGGAGCAGAATCGCGCCGAGGCCGACCGGCTGCTCGGCGCCGACCCGTACGCCCCGTCGTACGACCCCGCCTACGGCTATCCGCAGAACACGGGCTGGAACGATCCCGCCGTGCCCGATCCATATGCACCGCCAGACCCCTATGCGGCTCCCGATCCCTACGCCGCGCCCGATCCGTACGCCGTGGCGCCGACGGACCCCGATCCCGTGCGTCCGGTCTCGATCGGATCGAGCCCGCGCCTCGGCCCCGACGATGCGCTCGTCACGATCGTCATCTTCTCGGACTTCCAGTGCCCGTTCTGCGGTCGCGTCCAGGCGACGCTCGCACAGGTCCGCGAGCACTACGGCTCGGACGTTCGGCTCGTGTACAAGAACAACCCTCTGCCGTTCCACACCAACGCGATGCCGGCGGCCGAGCTCGCGATGGAGGCCTTCGCGGAGAACGGCGACCGTGGGTTCTGGGCGGCGCACGACATGCTGTTCGAGAATCAGTCGGCGCTGTCGCGCGCAGACCTCGAACGCTACGCGACGAGCTTGCACATGAGCATGCCGGCCGTGCGGCGCTCGCTCGACACGCACTCGCACCAGACCGAGATCGAGGCCGACATGGCGCTCGCGCGCACCGTCGACGCGACGGGAACCCCGATCTTCTACATCAACGGCCGCCAGCTCTCGGGCGCGCAGCCCTACGAAGCGTTCCAGGCCAAGATCGACGAAGAGATGACCCGGGCGCGCGCGCTCGTCGCGTCCGGTGTGCCGCGCGCGATGGTGTACGAAGCGACCGTGATGGGCGCGCGCTGAATCTCGTCGCCCACCGTGGGCGCGTCACGAGCTCGGTGGCTTGGTGAGGGAGCGCCCCCAGATGTCGACGAGCGCGCTCGGCACGTCGGCGTGCACCCAGTGGCCGGCGCCTGCGACGACGTGGGCGTGGACGTTCGGGTGGAGATGGGCCGCGCGACGGGCGCGCTCGACGTCGGACCGGTCGTACACGTCGGAGTCGCCGCCGATGACGAGATCGATCCGCGCGCCGGAGCGCGGCGCCTCGACGACGCTCCAGAGGTCGCGCGCGAAGTAATCCGAGAGCAGCGCTGCAATCGCGTCGAGGTCGAGCCTCATGCGGTACGCGTCGGCGTCGGGCTCGAGGTTCATCGCCAGCCATCGCGCGAGCACGTCGCCGTGACCCGCGGTCTCGACCGCGGCGACGAATGCCTCGCGCGAAGGCCATCGACGCGGCATCGCATCGAGCATCTCTACGACTGCGACGGTCGCCTCGGATCCGCGCGCGTCGGGTCGCGGGCCCGGCATGGCGTCGACGACGACGACGCTCGGGAGCGGCTCGTCGCGCAGGCGTGCGAGCTCGAGCGCGACCTTGCCGCCGAAGCTGTGCCCGAGCACCCCGCGCACGGGCAGCTCCAGAGCCGGCTCGAGCGCCATCGAGATCGCGGGCTGCTGCCTCGACGGTGTGCGGAGGCGGGAAGCCCTGGGACTCGCCATGCATCCTGAGGTCGACGAGCACCGCGGCGTAGGACGGGCGCGAAAGGACGAGGCGCCGCGCGACGCTCCGGAAGTTGCTGCGGCTCCCGAGGATGCCGTGGACGACGAGGACCGCGGATCGGGGCTGCGCTGCCTGCGCCACCTGGGTGCTGTACGCGAGCTCGGGCACGTGGCCGAGGTCATAGCAGAGGGCGGCGGGGGTACCCGCCGCACCAAAAAGAAGGCCCTCGCGGCCCCGGCACGATGCAAGGAGGGGAGGGACTGCAGAGCACCGAGGCTTGTGCTGAGGGCCTTCGGACTTGAACTTGTGTCTGATTTTCGTCGGTCGCAAGCCCTGGCTTGCAACGACGGTGCCGACTCGAGTATATCCCGCGTGCTTTCGCAGGCTAGGCACGGCAAGGAGGGGAGGGGGCTGCCGTGCCCCGCGGCCGCGCACTCTATCCCACAGCCCCTCCTCGGGATCTCCGCAGACGTCGAAGCGGTCCGAGCTCCAACAGGCGCTCGACCCGGAAGAACGGCGCGAACGCTACGCCGCTCAGCTGGTAGACGAAGCCGATCGCCATGAGCGCGAGCACGCCCCAGTGGAAGCCCCAGACGAGCAGCGCCCACGCCACACCGAAGCGTCGCCAGAAGAGCGCGAGCGGCGAGAGGAGCTCGAGCGAAAAGCTCAGCCAGGCGAGCCCGGCGAAGAGGCTCGTGTACGGCAAGAGCGCCACGCCGATCGGTGAGTGGACGCTTCCGAGCTCGATCTTCCGGACGTTGTCGAACGCGACGTAGTTCCGCAGGGTCTGCTCCTCGACGAAGCCGGCGCCGCTGTTCTTCAGCTTCGCGATCGCCGCGAGCAGGTAGATGGCGACGCCGATGGCGCACATCAAGCGAATCGCCCAGCCGTACCGCGCGTCGGGAGGCGAGGCGGGCCGCTTGCGAGCGTCCAGTGAGAGTGCGTCCGCGGAGGGCGCGAGCGCCAGGATCACGACGTGGAGGCAGAGGAGGTTGTCGGTGTGCAGGATCTTCCCGAACGAGTTCGAGTACGTGATGACCCAGAGCAAGAGGCCCGCGAAGACCGGTGCGAGCACGCGGTGGCGATAGCCGACCAGGAACGCCGCCGATGTGGCGACGCACGCGATCACGAGCGCGGTCGCAACGGGTGCGATGAGCGGGCGAGGTAGGACCGAGACGACGCCGACCGGCTCGAACCAGAACGGGTCGACCGTGGAGTAGCTGAGCAGGTGTGGCGTCCGCACGACCAGGTAGACGAAGGCGTAACCACCCACGAGGATTCGCAGCATCGCGAGCCGCTCTGGCGGCGCGTGCGCCATCCAGAAGCGGTCGAAGCCTCGGAGCAACATCTTCACCTCTCCGGCACCTCGCACGTCGCGTGTACGTGTCGCTCGATCGGCTCCGGGCTCTCGGCGAAGTAGCGCACCGCGTCCCAGCGACTCGTCGCGATCTCGACGCGCGTGACGCGACGGAGCGCGGGGTCGTCGCTGGCAGCGACGCGTCGTGCGACCTCGTCGCAGAACGTGCGAGCGCGCTCGGGGCCGCCGCGGACGGCGTTCTCGATGATCATCATGGATTGCAGGACCTCGCGGTTGTCGGCGGAGACGATCGGCGGTAGTGGCGTCCGCCGCCCGTCGGGGCCGACACCGACCGCCTGCGAGAGAGTCATCAGCGCGTCGGGACGCCCGTGCGAGAACATCGGGTAGTCGGAGAACGGGAAGCTGTCTGCCGGGGGATCGCGGAACGCCGGCCACAGTGTGAGCGCGACCAGCGCGGCGCTGACGGCGTACACATAGGTGCGGTACATGGCGACGCGAGTATGCCGCAACGGGGAGCCGCGTTGTCCGCGGCGTTGGCGCGCCCTCCGAATCCGGCTATTCTCGCCGACCCTCAGAGACCCCTCTGGGACGAAAAGGACGGAGCTCGGCATGGCGAAGGATTCGCTCACGGTCACGGACAATCGAACCGGTCGGACGTTCGAGCTCCCGATCGAGAACGACACGATCCGTGCGCTCGACCTGCGCCAGATCAAGGTGAAGGACGACGACTTCGGGATGATGGCGTACGACCCGGCGTACACGAACACCGCGTCGACGAAGAGCCGCATCACGTTCATCGACGGCGACAAGGGCATCCTTCGGTATCGCGGCTACCCCATCGAGGAGCTCGCCGAGAGCGCGAGCTTTCTCGAGACCGCCGCGCTGCTCATCGACGGCGAGCTACCGAACAGCAAGCAGCTCGACGACTGGACGCACGACATCACGTTCCACACGCTCGTCCACGAGAACATCCGCGAGCTCATCGACGCGTTCCGTTACGACGCGCATCCGATGGGCATCCTCGTCAGCACCGTCGGTGCGCTGAGCACGTTCTATCCGGACGCGAAGAACGTCGCGAGCGCCGAGGCGCGCCGGCTCCAGACCCACCGTTTGATCGCGAAGATGCCGACGCTCGCGGCGTATGCATATCGGCACCGGCGCGGGCTTCCCTACGTCTACCCGGACAACGACCTCAGCTACGCCGGCAACTTCTTGAACATGATGTTCAAGATGACCGAGGTGAAGTACCGGCCGAGCCCGGTCATCGAGAAGGCTCTCGACGTGCTCTTCATCCTGCACGCCGACCACGAGCAGAACTGCTCGACGAGCGCGATGCGGAGCGTCGGCTCGTCGCAGGTCGACCCGTACAGCGCGACCGCCGCGGCGTGCGCGGCGCTCTATGGACCGCTCCACGGCGGCGCGAACGAGGCCGTCGTCCGCATGCTCCAGGAGATCGGCAACAAGAAGCACATCGCCGAGTACGTGAAGAAGGCGAAGACCGGCGAGGTTCGCCTCATGGGCTTCGGTCATCGCGTCTACAAGAACTACGATCCGCGCGCGAAGGTCATCAAGCAGCTCGCCTACCAGGTGTTCGACGAAGTGGGGAAGAACCCGCTCATCGAGCTCGCGGTGGAGCTCGAGAAGATCGCGCTCGAGGACGAGTACTTCGTCAAGCGCAAGCTCTACCCGAACGTCGACTTCTACTCGGGGATCATCTACCAGGCGATGGGCCTGCCGATGGACATGTTCCCCGTGCTCTTCGCCATCGGGCGCACGCCGGGGTGGCTCGCGCAGTGGGAAGAGATGCTCACCGACGAAGAGCAGAAGATCGCGAGGCCGCGGCAGGTGTACCTCGGGCACGGTACGAGGTCGTACGTCCCGCTTGCGGAGCGTTGAGCGGCGCGGTGCGGCGCGTTCGACATCTTCGGTATCTGGTGGTGATCCTCCTCGCCGCCGCGGCGTGTACAGATGACCGCCCGTCCGGCGACGGCGGTCCCGGCGTCGACGGTGGGGCGCGCGGAGATGGGTCACCGTCGGTGGACGGCTCGTCACCCGCCGACGGCGGATCGCGCGCGGATGCGTCGAGCGGCGGCGACGGCTATCAGGGAACGGTGTCGCTCACGCACGCGGACGTCGGGGGCTCGGAGATGACGATCCTCGGAGGGTTCCTCACGGACGCGCCCGACATCCGGCTCGGCGCGCTGCCGGGCTGCACCGTCGTGCGGATGGTCGGTCCCTGCCTCGAGGCGCGGTGCCCATCCCTCGCACCTTCGCTCGATGGCGGAGAGCTCACAGCATCGGTCGGCGGCTCCGAGGTCGCGAGCGCTTCGGCTGGCGCGACGGGCTACTTCGCGTCGGTCCCCGGTCGCATCTTCGATCCAGGGGAAACGATCACGCTGGCGACGAGCGGGTCAGCCGTCCCCGCGTTCACGGCGGACGCGACCGCTCCCGGACCCCTCACGACGACGCCACCGACGACGTTTGCGCCAGGGACGCCGCTCGTGCTCGCCTGGGCGGGCGACGTCAGCGCCGATGAGGTGGAGGTCGGGCTCTCGGGCGCCGCGGTCGCGGCGGTCTGCGCGGTGCCGGCCAGCGACGGGACCCTCACGGTCGACGGAGCGATCATGGCGGACTTCAGCGGATCGGTGATCCTCTCCATCAAGTCGCTCTCGATCACGGCCGTCATGGCGGGGAGCTATCGGATCGCCGCCATCGGCGCCGACGCGATCTCCGCGACGATCGCCGCCGAGTAGACGGCGCGCTCCGCGGACGATCGCCGGCGAGGCGTCAGCCCGCTTCGATCGCGGGGCCGAGGAGCGCGAGCGCGGCTTCGAGGCCGTACTGATCGTGCTCTTCGCTGATGCGCTTGGCGCGAAGCTTGAAACCCCGCGGTGTGGGCTCGCGAAGCAGGCGGTCCATCGTGTCCTTGATCTGCTTGCGCGCCTCGTGCACGCGCCATGCGATCGTCCCTTCGTTCGACTCGAGGACGACGGCGGCTTCCTTGTAGCTCAGGCCTTGGAGCACGGTGAGGACGACGGTCGTGCGCAGGACGGGGGAGAGTCGATCGAACGCCGCGAGCAGGTGCGAGTACGCTTCGTGGAGCTCGATCGCGCGGCGCGGGTCGCCGGCCGCGTCGACCTTCACGGCGAACTCGACGCGAGGGTCCTCGATGTCGACGGTCTTGCGGCGGCCGCGGTCGCGCTTGATGTTGAGCGCTCGATGAAGGGCGATGCGATAGAGCCAGGTGAAGAACTCGCTCCGCCCCTCGAACTCGCCGATCTTCGAGTACGCGCGGAGGAAGGCGTCCTGCGTGATGTCGTCCGCATCGCTCTGCCGGCCGGTCAGGTGCAGCGCGAGGGCGTAGATCCGCGGCCGGTAGCGCCGGAAGAGCTCCTCGAAAGCTCTGGGATCCCCAGACTTTGCCCGTTCGACGAGCTCGGCGGCCTCGAGGCCGCGCCGCTCGGCGTCCGTAAGCTCCGGAATTTCAGGGGAACCCACGACTGACCTTGGAACCTCGACTCTACGGGGAATTGGGTACGGGGGCCACCGGGCCTTCCCCGACCGCAGATGGGACGGCCGAGGGGCGGCGATGGTTCTCGCTTCGGTCGGCCGCGAGGACACGCGTCGCCTTGATCGGTCCCTGGGGATCTGTTAAACCTCGGCAACCCGAGACCGCGGGTGGCCGTTAGCCACGTGATTCCACTGGTTTAGCAGCTGTTCGCGGGCGCGGAGGGCGGTGGCGGTGGGCGCTGCCGAGGGTCGGGTGACTCATGCTGTTCGACTGGGTCTACGGCCTGTTCTCGAACGATCTCGCGATCGATCTGGGCACGGCGACCACGCTCATCTACGTGAAGGGCAAGGGGATCGTCTCCTACGAGCCCTCGGTGGTGGCGGTCCAGCGCGACACGCGCGGCAGCCAAGAAGGTGCTCGCCGTCGGCAAGGAAGCCAAGGAGATGCTCGGCCGCACGCCCGGCAACATCGTGGCGATCCGCCCGATGAAGACGGCGTCATCGCCGACTTCGAGGTCACCGAAGCGATGCTGCGCTACTTCATCACGCGCGCGCACAACCGCCGGACGCTCGTGAAGCCGCGCATCATCATCTGCGTCCCGTCCGGCATCACCGAGGTCGAGAAGCGAGCCGTCAAGGAGAGCGCGGAGAGCGCCGGCGCGCGCGAGGTGTTCCTGATCGAGGAGCCGATGGCGGCGGCGATCGGCGCCGGCCTGCCGATCACCGAGCCGAGCGGCAACATGGTCGTCGACATCGGCGGCGGCACGACCGAGGTCGCGGTCATCTCGCTCGCCGGCATCGTCTACTCGCAGTCGGTCCGCGTCGGCGGCGACAAGATGGACGAGGCGATCATCGAGTACATCAAGCGCAAGTACAACCTGCTCATCGGCGAGCGGACCGCCGAGCGCGTCAAGTGCACGATCGGCAACGCGCTACGCGAGCGAGGGCACCGAGACCATGGAGGTCAAGGGCCGCGACCTCGTCGCCGGCATCCCCAAGACGGTCGTCGTCAACGCCGACGAGATCCGCGAGGCGCTGAGCGAGCCGATCAACGCGATCGTCGACGCGGTCATGACCGCGCTCGAGCGCACGCCGCCGGAGCTCTCCGCCGACATCGTCGACAAGGGCATCGTGCTCACCGGCGGCGGCGCGCTGCTCCGAACCTCGACGTGCTCCTGCGCGAGGAGACGGGCTTGCCCGTCATGGTCTCGCGACGACCCGATCTCGGCGGTCGTGATGGGCAGCGGAAAGACACTGGATCATCTCGATCTCCTCAAAGAGGTCACGATCTCGTAGCGCCTCGGGGCCGATAGAGCCTCGTCGCGTCGCGGGACGTGCAGTACCGTGAGCTTCTTCCGCCGCTTCCGCGATGCAGCCATCGTCGCCGCCCTCCTCGCGATTCCCTTCTTCTTCCTGAAGGCGAACCTCACCGACCCCACGCGCACGAGCTGGCTCGACCGCGCCGTCCTCGAGCTGAGCGCGCCCATTCAGTACGTCGCGACACTCTTCGCCGACGGCGTGTCGTCGGTCGTCGAAGAGTACGTGCTCCTCGTCGACGTCCGCGACGAGAACGAGCGACTCACCTCGGAGAACGCCCGCCTCAGGCAGCGCGTGCGCGAGCTTGCCCACGAGTCGCGCGAGAACGAGCGGTTGCGCGACCTGCTCGCGCTCCGCGACGAGCTCCCCGGCGACACGCTCTCCGCGCAGGTCATCGGCAAGGAGGTGTCACCGTTTTTTCGGGTGATGCGGATCCGGCTCGACCGAGGCGAGCGCGACCTCGTGCGTCCCGGCATGCCGGTGATCTCGTCGGCCGGCCTCGTCGGCCAGGTGCGGCGCACGTGGGGACGCTACAGCGACGTCTTGCTCACGGTCGACCGGACGAGCGCGGTCGACGTGGTGGTGCGGAGCAGCGGCGCACGCGGAATGCTGCGCGGCACGGGCGAGAGCGATCGGTACCTCTGCCGCATCCAGTATCTCTCTCGCGACGACGAGATCGCGGTCGGCGACGAGATCTACACGTCGGGGCTCGGCCAGCGGTTTCCTCCGTCGATTCTCGTGGGCCGCGTGAGCGCCGTCACGCGTCAGGACTTCGGCCTCTATCAGGAGGCGGAGGTCGTCCCGGTCGTGGACTTCGCGTCGACCGAGGAGGTGCTCGTGCTCACCGAGGGGTCCCGCGAGCAGGCCGCGGCGCGCGGCCCCGGCGAGGAGCCGGACGCGACGGGAGGGCACGAGCGATGAGAAACGCCGCGCTCATCGCGCTCGGCTTCGCTCTCCTCGTCTTGCAGGCGGCCGCCGCGACCGTCGTGTCCGTGCACGCGCTCGCGCCCAACCTGCTCCTGCCGGTGGTGATCTTTCTCGGCGTGTCCCACGACGTCCACATCGTGCGCGGCGCGCTGATCTCGTTCGTCCTCGGGTATCTGTTCGACTCGTTCTGCGGCAGCCCGATGGGGCTGATGACGTTCGTCCTCGTCGCGACGTTCATCGTCGCGCGGTTCGCGGGCATCCGCTTGTTCCTTCGTGGGCCGCTTTTCCAGGTGGCGCTCACATTCGTCGTCGGCGCGCTCGCCGGCGGGACGGTGCTCGCCTTGCGCGCGATCTTCGAGCGACCCGCACCGTTTCCCGTTCAGACCGTCACCGACACGGTCATGACGCTCGTCCTCCCAGCAGCGACGACGGCGATCGTCGCGCCGCTCATCTTCGCGACCGTGCGACGCGTCGACTCGCTCGCGTCGCGCCGGCACGACGACAGGACGGCGACCGCATGACGCTCCTCTCGCAGCGGAGGGAGGTCGGCGAGTTCAAGCGTCGTTACGGGTGGATGGCGCTCGTCGTCCTCTGTGTGTTCGCCGTTCTCGCCGGTCGCGCCGTCCAGCTCCAGATCATCGAGCGCGACCACTGGGCAGAGATCGCTCGCGAGAACATCACAAAGACGATACCGCTCCTCGCGACGCGTGGGCTCGTGCGAGACACCGAGGGTCGGGTCATCGCCTCGAATCGACCGGCCTACAACGTGTACGTCACGCCCCAGCTCTTGCGGCCGGAGCAGGACATCCCCCGCATCCAAGAGCTCATGCGGCTCGACGACGACGAGGTCACGCGGCTGGCGGCCCTCGTCGACGCGGTCCCGATCCAACGGCGCACACACCAGATCCTCGCGTTCAGCGAGATCGATCGCGACCAGCTCGCGGCGCTCGAGACGCATGCGCGCGAGCTCCCGGGCGTCGATGTCGTGGCGGTGCCGGTGCGCGAGTACGCGTTCGGCTCGCATCGGCGCGCACGCGATCGGCTACCTCAACGAGGTGAGCGCGGAAGACATCGAGCGGCTCGCAGGGCAGGACTACCACGCGGGCGACCGCATCGGCCGCATGGGTGTAGAGCGTGCTTGGGAGAGCGAGCTCCGCGGGCGGCGACGGCTTTCGGCGCGTTCTCGTCGATGCGCGCGGCGTCGTCCAGGACTCGACGCAGGAGGAGCGCTCGCAAGAGATGCGGCGCGAGCCGTCGCCAGGGCTCGACGTGACGCTCACGCTCGACATGGAGCTCATGCGCACCATCGATCGAGCGTTCCGCGGGCACCCGTCGGGCGCGGCCGTCGTGGTCGACGTCCGGACAGGCCGCGTTCGCGCGCTCTACTCGAAGCCGACGTACGACCTGAACGAGATGAGCGGGCATCTCTCGCAGGATCGATACGCCGAGCTCGAGGAGGACCCGTTCCGGCCGCTCATCGACAAGACGATCTACGAGAGCTACTTCCCGGGCTCGACGTTCAAGGTCGTGACGGCGCTCGCCGCGCTCGAGGACGGTGTCTTCGATCCGGGCACGCGCGTCGACGTGCCCCGGCTTCTTCCAGATCGGAAACCGAGCGCATACGCTGCACGCCCGCGCACGGCGAAGTCGACATGCGCGAGGCGATCGTCCAGTCGTGCAACGTCTACTTCTGACGCTCGCCGAGAAGTCGGCCTCGATCGCCTGAACGCGCTTCGGCGCACGACTTCGGGCTTCGGCGTGCCGACCGGCATCGGCATCAACAGCGAAGCGAGCGGCTTCATCGCCGACGCGCGCGTGGTACGCGCAGCAGTACCAGCAGGCGTTCCGGCTCGGCTACACGCTCAACGCGGCGATCGGCCAGGGCAACACGAAGGTCACGCTGATGCAGCTCGCGATGGCGTACGCCGCGATCGCGAACGGCGGCACGCTCTACGTACCGCAGATCGTCGAGCGCGTCGGCGCCCGGACGGCACGGTCATCCGCAGAGTTCGAGCCGCGAGTGCGGCGGCGCGTGCAGTGTATCCGCGAGCACCTGCGTACATCGCGGACGGCTCTACGGCGTCGTCAACGATCCGAACGGTACGGCGTACGACGCGCGCATCGAGAACGGCGTCCCGGTCGCGGGCAAGACGGGCACCGCGCAGGTCGTCGCGGCGCGCCGCGCGCGACGGCGACGATCCGCGCCGCACCTGGTACTTCAACCGCGACCACGCGTGGTTCGCGGGCTTCGCGCCGGCGCGCAACCCCGAGATCGCGATCGTCGTGCTCGTCGAGCACGGCGGCGGCGGCGGCAAGTACGCGGCGCCGATCGCGATCAACGTCGTGCAGGACTACCTCGGCGGGCGCGTGGTGACGGCGACCGCGGCGAGCGCGGGCCGAGGCGCGGCGGTCGCACGCGCCGCGACCGCAGGGGGGCGGCCCCCGCCGCGTGGCGGGCGCAGGCGGCGCGGATGGCGAGGGCGACGCTGGCGGCGCTCACGAGGGTCTGCGCGACCACTTCGACTGGCCGCTCTTCGTCGGCGTCGCGGCCGATCGCCGTGATCGGCGTCATGAACCTCTACAGCGCCACGAGCGCTGCCGGCCCCGCGCTCGGCGAGCTCTACATCCAGCAGATCTACTGGCTCACGCTCGGGGCGGGGTCGCGGTGCTGGTCGCGGCGATCGACTACCGGCACTCGAGCGACACGGCTGGGTGGCGTACGGCGGCCGGGATCGTGCTGCTCGCTGCTCGTGTTCCTGCTCGGGAACGCGGTCCGCGGCTCGCAGCGATGGATGCGCATCGGCTCGTTCACGCTGCAGCCGAGCGAGCTGATGAAGTGCTGCTCATCGTCGCGCTCGCGAAGTACCTGCACAACGACCCGAAGACCGAGGGCCGCACGCTCAAGGATCTCGTGATCCCCGGGCTCATCCTCGCCGTACCGATGGCGCTGATCCTGCATGCAGCCCGATCTCGGAACCGCGATGATCCTGGCGTTCATCTTCGGCTCGATCATGATGCTCACGCGGCTGAAGCTCCGCTCGCTCGTCATGCTCACGGCGCGTTCGTGGTGAGCGCGCCGCTCACCTGGACCTATCTGCTGAAGCCGTACCAGCGCGAGCGGTTCGTCGCGTTCCTCAATCCCGAATGCGGACCTGCTCGACTCGGGCTGGCACGCGCACCAGTCCCTGGTCGCGATCGGCATCGGCGGCCTCACGGGCAAGGGCTTCATGCAGGGCACGCAGAACCAGTTCCGCTTCCTGCCCGACCAGTACACCGACTTCCCGTTCGCCGTGTGGTCGGAGGAGCAGGGCTCGTCGGTGTCCTGGTGCTGCTCGGGCTCTATCTCTTCCTCGTCCTCTGGGGGCTCAAGGTCGCGTGCAGGCCAAGGATCGCTTCGGCGCGGTCGTCGCGGTCGGCGTGAGCGCGATGATCTTCTGGCACAGCGGTCATCAACGTGGGATGGTCATGCGGCATCTGCCCGTCGTCGGCGTGACGCTGCCGCTCTTCACTACGGCGGCTCGAGCGTGCTCACGATCATGATCGGCATCGGCCTGCTGATGAACGTCAGCATGCGTCGCTTCCACTTCTGAGAGAGCGAGAGGCGCGATGAAGGCAGGCGTCGTGCAGATGACCTCGGGGCCGGACATCGCGCGCAACTGCGACACGGCCGAGGCGCTGGTTCGGCGCGCGGCCGACGCCGGCGCCGCGCTGGTCGTCCTGCCCGAGTGCTTCGCCTACTTGGGCCCCGAGGACGGCAAGATCGCGATCGCCGAGACGCTCGACGACGCGAGTCCGGGCCCGATCCTCGGTCGCTTCCTCGCGCTCGCGAAGGCGCTTCGCATCGAGCTCGTTCTCGGCGGATTCTGGGAGCGCGGTGACGCGTCGCACGTCAGGAACGCGTGTGTCCACGTACGCGCGGACGCAAAGCTCGCCGCGGTGTACCGGAAGATCCACCTCTTCGACGTGGATCTGCCCGACGGAACGAAGCTGCTCGAGTCGCAGACCGTCTCGCCCGGGAGCGAGCCGGTCGTGACGGAGTCCGCCGTCGGGACGCTCGGGTTGTCCGTCTGCTACGACCTCCGGTTTCCCGAGCTCTACCGCGCGCTCGTCGAGCGCGGCGCGACGGTCCTCACGGTTCCCGCCGCGTTCACCCTCGTGACCGGCAAGGACCACTGGCACGTTCTTCTCCGTGCGCGCGCCATCGAGGATCAGTGCTGGGTGCTCGCCGCGGCGCAGTTCGGTCATCACTACGGCAAGCGCGTGTCGTACGGCCACGCGCTGATCGCCGACCCGTGGGGAACGGTCGTCGCGGAGTGCTCGGATGGCGACGGAGTCGCCGTCGCGGAGATCGACCCGACCGTGACGGCGCGCGTTCGACGCGCGATCCCGTGCCTCTCGCACAGGCGGCTCTGACGTCGGCGTTCTGGCCCTCGTCCGGGACGCAGTTCGTTCCGGGACTTGGAGCGACGCTGCCTCTCCCGCGCGCACGGAGTCGGTCCCGCAAGCGACGTCGAGACGTCGAGCGACGCACGCCGATGGAGCGCTTCCCCCATCCGCCTCAGCGAACCAGCGCGAGGTGCGGGACGGGCGCGTACGCGCCGAGCAGGCCGCTCTCCTCGGCGACGTAGACCCAGCCGCGCTCGTCGACGCGGAGTAGGTCGGGCACGAGGCCGCACGGCAGCGTCGCGGCGAGGGGCGCCCCGTCGCTCGGGCGCAGCACGTGTACGTGCGCCGCGGGAACGAAGAGCGCGCCCCCGCGAAGAACGGGCTCGAGTCGCCGGGGAACGTCGTCGGCGACCGGATCGGCGAGCGCGCGCGTCCAGCGCGGCGATCCGTCGTCGAGAGAGCGCCGTGAGCCGTCCCTGAGGAGCGTTCACGAGCAGCGTACGATCGACGGTGAGCACCGCGCCGCCTGCGCCGACGCCGGGATCGGGGATCATGTAGAGGAGCGTCCCCGTTCGGGCGTCGATCGCGGCGAGGCTTCCGCGCCTGCGACCGCCGAGCGCGAGAAGGACGGTGCGGCCCGCGGCGATCGGAGCGGCGGCCGCCGATGAGGGCAAGAGCTGTTCGAAGCGCAGCTCCCCGCTGCAGAGGTCGAGCCCGAAGAGACGCCCCTCACGCGTGCCGGCCTCGGTGCCGATCGCGACGACGGTGTCGCCGGCGACGACGGGGGGCACCGTGAAGCGCGCGCGCTCGGCGAAGCGCCACACGACGACCCCTCCGACGGCGTCGATCGCATCGATCGTTCCGTCGCCCGACGCGACGAGCAGGAGGCGACCGGCGCGATGCGTGCGGATCGGGCCGGGGCCGGGGGCTTCGTAGCCGAAGCGATGCTCGCCGTTGCGCAGGTCCACCGCGACGAGCCGACCATCTCCCTCCGAGAGCACCACCGTCGGAGGTACGCCTCGCCCCGCGAGGTGCACCGCGGTCGCGAGGCCTCCGGGCCGTGCCGCGATGCGGCTCGTCGCGAACGGCTCGCCGTCGGTGACGCGGCAGAGCTCGACCAGACCGTCGGGGGCGCGACGGACGAGGACGGTGCCCGCCATGTGCGAGGCGCCGCCGAGCCCCTCGCGCACCCACAACACCGAGCCGTCGTCGCGATCGAGCGCGAGCGCGCAGCGCGGGCTCGCGATGACGATTCGATCGCCGCACATGAACGTCGACGCGGCGTCGAGCTCGTCGACCTCCGCGCGCCACCGCTCCCCGAAACGGAGACCGCCCGTCGATAGGGCGCCGGGAGACGTCCTCGCGCTCGGCTCTCGCGGCTCGTCGGGGACACCGAGCGAAGCGCGCAGGCGATCCGCGTCAACGTTCACGAAGCCGCGCTCACGGTGCCGAGACTTCACGCGTCGGCGGAGGCTCCTCACCTCGTCTCGTAGCGCTCGCACGCGGAGGTTGCGCGACTGCGAGCGGTCGACCGCCAGCAACGCGCGAAGCACGTCGGACGCGAGACGGAGGATTCGGCAGAACGACCTCCGGGACCTCGAGCGCCGGGATCGTCACGTGGCCGGTGCGCTCGTTGCCGACCGTGAGCGAGACGTCGCCGTCGAGCCGAACCCCGAACGCGAGACCGCCCACGCCGAGCCGAACGTTCGCGGAACGTCCAGCGTCCCAGGCGTCGACGAGCGCACGCGCCGCGGCGAGCATGCGTCCGATTGCGAGCACGATGGGACCGCGGACGAGGAGCACGCGCCGGCCGCGCGCCCACGCAAAGAGCTCGCCCGTGAAGAGGAGCGCGTGAACGTCGGCGCGCGACGCCGCGTCGTTGGGTTGCGCGTGCCCCGCTGGGATGCGCGCGCGGTATCCGAACGCGAGAGGCACTCCGTCGCTCGGTTCGTGGAGCTGGCCTCCCTCGCGCTCGACCTCGCTGTGAGCGAGTGTCGGGGCCGGCTCGGGCGCCGCGCTCTCGACGCGGGCGGCGAGGCGCTCGGCGATGGCTCGCATCGTCGGCGGTGCTGACGAGTCTTCGACGAGCTCGCGGAGCGCGGTCGCGCACATCGCCAGCGCGTCCACCAAGCGGACTAGGTGATCGAGCACGATGACTTCGGGCGCGGCGCCGGTCTCGTAGAGGCTGACCGAGACGTGCTCCGCGGTGCGAACGAGCGCGAGCTCGAGCGGCACGGTCGCGAGCGGGAGCAGGACCTTCGCGAGCCGGCAGCTGGCCAGCGACAGAAGCGCCGTCGCGAGGTCCGGCAGCGCGGGCAGATCGTCGGCGCGGCCGGCTTGCCCGAGGAGGCACGTGGCGAAGTCGATCGCCGCCGCGCCACTTCGATCGCCGCGCTCGATGAGCTCACGCGGCGCTATCCGTTCGAGATCCATCTCGGTTCGTGCGGCCTTGGCTCGCCATCGACGGCGCGCGCCCCGGCGCATGACGAAATGGTAGGTTCGTGGTGGGTCGCCAGGAAAAAAACGGACGTTGATCGCAGGATGTTGACAGGAGGAGACAGAGTGATCGCCGCGGTCGCGGTCGCGATCTTCGAGGAAGATCGCGTGCTCGTGCTGCGACGCGCTGCCGGGCGGGACGCTGGCCCCGGGATCTGGGAGACGGTGTCGGGCAGGCTCGCGGAGGGTGAGCAGCCGCTCGACGCCGCACGTCGCGAGGTCGCCGAAGAGACGGGCCTCGCCGTGACGCTCCGGGAGCGGCCGGTCGACGCGTACGTCGCGCGTCGTGGGAGCGCTCCGATGATCGTCGTCGCGTATCGCGCCGATCGAGTGTCGGGCGAAGTGAGGCGGAGCTCGGAGCACGACGCGCACGAATGGCTCACGGTCGCGGAGCTAGAGGACCGTGGCGTGCCGGCGCGCCTGATCGACGCGATCGTGGCGGCGGCGCGCGCGGGCGCGGCGACGTAAGCTTCGCTCGTGCGGACGCGCGTCAGTGGCTCGGTCGTCGCGTTCCTCGCGCTGCTCGCGGGCTGCGGGGACGAGGTCGCCGCCATGGATGGCGGAGCGGATGCTGCGATTGGGGTGGACGCGGGGCGGGACGGAGCGGCGATGGATGCAGGGAGCGACGCAGCGAGGCTCGACGGCGGGCCTCTCGACGGTGCGTTGCCGGGGAGCGCTTGGCTCGTGGACGTGGCGGAGGCGAGTGGGATCGACTTCGTTCGCGTCGCCGCCGACGGGTACGCGAGCGTGCCCGACCGGCTGTCGGGTGGCGTGTGCGCGTTCGATGCGGACGGTGTCCCGCCGCTCGACTTGTTCTTCGCCATGCGACCATCGACGAGCGGTGCGTCGCGGCTCTACGTCGCGCGCGGGCCGTGGGCGTACGCGGACGAGACCGATGCGCGTGGGCTGACGGGCGTCGGCGATGCCATGGGGTGTCTCGCGTTCGACGCCGACGAGGATGGTGACGACGACCTCTTGGTGACGGGCCTCGGTGCAGTGCGGCTCTTTCTGAACGAGGCGGGCGTTTTCTCGGACGAGACGGCGCGCCTCGGGCTCGCGCTCGACGCGCGCGACCTCTACGCGTCCGCGGCGGCGGGTGACGTCGACGGGGACGGCGACACGGACATCGTCGTCGCGGGCATGGTGCGGTACGACCCGGCGAAGGTCGGCACCGACTGCGGGGTAGTCCCTTGCAGCGCGGAGCTCGTCGAGCACGCGCCGATACCGAATCTCCTTCTGGTACGGCAGCCGAGCGGCGCGTACGTCGAGCTCGCCGCCGTGCGCGCGCCCGACCTCGCCCGCGCCGAGCCGACGCTGGTCGTCGCGATCGCGGACATCGACGGAGACGCCACACCGGACGTCTACGTGGGGAACGACATCGGAGGCACGTATCGAGACCGTGTGCTCGTGCGCGACGCCGGCGGGATCCTCCGTGACCGGGGCGACGAGCTCGGCCTCGCGTACAACCGGCGCGGGTACGGCATCGACACCATGGGCTTCTCGAGCGCCGACATCGACGGTGACGGACGGCCCGACTACGCCGTCACGAGCTGGGAGGCGGACGCGACGGCGATCTTCTTGTGCGACGGCGCCCGCTGCGAGGATCGCGCGACCAGCGTCGGCACCGACGCGTTTGCGAGCGCGTTCCGATGGGGCGCCGCGCTCGTCGACCTCGACCTCGACGGCGATCCCGAGCTGATTGAAGCGACAGGCCACTACTACGACGACGACGAGACGGCGGCGATGGGGCATGGCGGTCCGCGTGCGCAGATCCCGACGCTCGCGGAGAACGTGGGAGGTCTCCTCGTTCCGTACACGCTCGAGGTCGATCCGCGCGCGACGCGCGGTATCGCCGTCGCAGACCTCGACGACGACGGACGCCCCGACGTCGTGCTCGCGCCGTCCGAGGGCCGTCCGCTCGTGCTCCGGAACGTCCACGCCCCGCGCGGCCGCGCGCTCAGGGTCGCGCTCGCCGGCAACGCGGACGGCGCGCGCGTCACGGTGCGTTGGCCCGGCGGCGCGATTGTCCGCGATTGCCTCGCGGGCGAAGGGTACCTCGGCAGCTTCGATCCGCGCGTCCTCTTCGGCGTCCCGTACGACGGCCCCGTCGACGTCGAGGTCCGCTGGCCCGGCGGCGCCGTGACGACCGCGCGAGGCGTCGCGCTCGGCGGGGACGTGGTCGTTCGGGAGTGACGGGGACGGAGGAGGACGCGGACGCACCCGTGTAGACGCGGTGCCCGATCGACGATACTTCCCGCCGTCATGGGAGCCGAGAACCGACGCGCGAGCCGCTTCTACACGTTCGTGATCGCGTCAGTGGCGGCGCTCGGGGGGCTGCTGTTCGGGTTCGACAGCGGGGTCATCAACGGGACGGTGACGGCGCTCGGGCATGCGCTCGGGTCGAGCGAGGTCGGGACGGGGTTCTCGGTCGCGTCGGTGTTGCTGGGTTGTGCCGTGGGCGCGCTCTTCGCCGGGCGTCTCGCAGACGGAGTGGGCCGGCGGCCGACGATGACCGTGACGGCGATCGTGTTCGCGGTGTCGGCGTGGGGGTCGGGGATCGCCGACAGTTCGACGGAGTTCGTCGCGTATCGACTGCTCGGCGGGCTCGCGGTCGGCGCTGCGAGCGTGATCGCGCCCGCCTACATCTCGGAGGTCGCGCCGCCGGGCGTGCGCGGGCGCCTCGCGTCGCTGCAGCAGCTCGCGATCGTCGTCGGACTGTTCGCGGCGTTCCTCTCGAACTACGCGCTCGCGCGTGCGTCGGGCGGCGCCGAGGCACCGTTTTGGCTCGGGGTGGCGACGTGGCGGTGGATGTACTGGGTGGAGATCGTGCCGGCGGCGGCATTCCTCGCAGGCTCGCTGGTGATCCCCGAGTCTCCTCGGTTCCTCGTCGCGGCAGGCCGTGAGGACGACGCGCGGCGCGTGTTCGCGCGCGTCGCCGACGACGACACCGAGGAGATCCTCGCCGCGGTACGGGCGACCGTAGCCGCTGATCACGCTCCACGCCTCGCCGACCTGCGCACGCCCGGGACGCGTGCGATCCGGCCGATCGTGTGGGTGGGCATCGGTCTCTCCGTCCTGCAGCAGCTGGTCGGGATCAACGTCGTCTTCTACTACGGCGAGGTGCTGTGGCGCGCCGCGGGGTTCTCGGAGTCGGATGCGCTCCTCACGAACGTGCTCACGGGCTTCACGAACATCGCGTCGACGTTCGTCGCGATCGCGCTCATCGATCGCGTCGGGCGAAAGCCGCTCTTGCTCGCGGGCTCCGCGGGGATGACCGTCACTCTCGGCGTCCTGGCCTGGATCTTCGGCACCGGCGCGGTCGATTCGGGCGGGCAGCTCGCGCTCGACCACTCTTCCGGCGCGGTCGCCCTGTGGGCGGCCAATCTGTACGTCGTCTTCTTCGCGGTGAGCTGGGGGCCGGCGGTGTGGGTGCTGCTCGGCGAGATGTTCGAGAACCGGATCCGCGGGACGGCGCTCGCGGTGTCGGCGTCGGCACAGTGGATCGCGAACTTCGCCGTCACGATGACGTTCCCGATTCTTGCTCGGCGCGGTCGGTCTGCGCGGCGCGTACGGTATCTACGCGCTGTGCGCGCTCGTCTCGTTCGTCTTCGTTCGCGCCCGGGTGCGCGAGACGAAAGGGCGGACGCTCGAGGAGATGGGCGCGCTCGTCGACCAGGTCCCGCCGTGATTCGTCCGGGGGGAGCGAGCTAGTCGACGGTCCCCAATCGAGCGCGCTCGAGGAGGAGGCCGCGGTGGTCGGCGCCGAAGCCGGAGGCGCGCAGCAGCGGGGCGTGGGGGGAGGTGCGGGCGGGGGTGCCGTCGATGTGCTCGATGCGGAGGAGCTTCGGACCGGTGCGGAGGAGCTGTTCGAGGGCTCGGGCGGCGAGGGAGAGGAGCTCGGGCGCGGCGCGGCCGGCGAAGGTGCGAAGGCGGCGGCCGCCGCGGTCGAGGAAGAGGACGGGCTCGCCGTCGACGAGAACGACCGTGGCGCCCGCGGCGCGCCGGGGTGGCGCGCCGGACGGGTCGGTGGTGTCGGGCCACGGTAGGAGCCAGCCCCACGCGTTCGCGGGGTCGATGGCGGCGAGCACGCGGACTTCTGGCGCGTCGGGAGCGATGCGCATGCCGCGGAGGCGGTCGACGGCGCCGGCGTACGCGAACTGCGCGCCGGACAGGCCTTCGACGAAGTAGCCGCGGCGGACCTTGCCGGCCTCTTCCATCGCGCGGAGCACGCGGTACGTGGCCCCGAAGCCTCCGTGCGCTTCGATCGCGGCGTGCTCGCGACTGACGACGCCGTGGCGGTCGAGCAGGGTGACGGCGCGCGCGTGCGCTCGCTCGGTCGCGGCGGGTGCGCCGGCGAGGAGCCCCGCGACGAGCGACCAACGGCCGCCGGCGGCCGTCGTGTCGGCGCTTCGCCGGCGTGAGGGCGCTTTCTTGCGACGCATGCGCAAGGCGCGCAGCGCCTGGAACGTGTCGTTCGTCACGAGGCCTGCCCACACGAGATCCCAGAGCGCTTCGAGCGCCTCGGTCCGGTGCGCGCCGCTCGCGGCCTCGAGCTCCGAGAAGAACGACGCGCCGCGCTTGTCGAGGTGATCGAGGATGCGAAGGTGCCGCTCGTCGAGCGTGTCGGGCGCGGACGGCGGCTCGACGAGCCTCGCGACGCGGTCGCGCCGGTAGAGCGCGATGCGCCCGTCGTCCGCGCCGAGCGAGCCGTGACCGATCCACACGAGCCAACCCATCGCGCCGAGCTCGTCGAGCATCCGCGACGCGAACCCGCGGACGCGCGCCGGGAGGATCGCGCGCTCGAGCTCGGCGAAGCTGAGCGGCAAGCCCTCGAGCCGCTCGATCGCTTCCTCGAGCCGCGCCCCGCCGATCGCCGCTCCCCCGACGCCGTGCCACGAAGGCAGGAACCGCGCGAGCGCGATCCGCTCGACGGGCGCCACCTCGTTGCGGAGCTTCGCGAGCGTGCGCCGCTTGATGCGGCGCAGGACCTCGACGTCGCACCACTCGCGCTCGCGGCCACCTGGGCGGAAGTCGCCGTGCAGGACGGCCCCCGTCGCTTCCAGCGCACGAAGAACCATCTCGACCTGCGCCGCAGGTAGGCGGAAGCGCGCCGCGACGTCGACCTGGCGAAATGGCCCGTGCGTCCGGGCGTAGCGCGCGAACACCTCCTCGACGGCGCGCGGACGCGCCTCGAGGAACGCCGAGGGCACGCCCGCCGGCGGCGACGCGCCGAGCGCGTCCCGGTAGAGGCCCACATCCTCCGCGGCGACCCAGGCGTCGCGCCCGCCGACGCGCATCTTCACGGCCCGCCGGCTTCTCCGGAGCTCGTCGAGCCAGGGCATCGGGTCTGCGTCCGACCGCGCACGTAGCTCGTCCTCGTCGAGGTCGCCCACGCGGCGCAGCACGTCGTGGAGCGCGTCGGGGTGACGCGCCCGCCGATCGTCGGCGAGGTGCTGAAGCTCGTCCTCGAGCTCGTCGATCACCCCGGCGTCGAGCAGCTCGCGTAGCTCCTCGCGGCCGAGGAGCTCGCGCAGCATCTCGCGGTCGAGCGAGAGCGCCTGCGCGCGCCTCTCCGCCAGCGGCGAGTCGCCTTCGTAGAGGTAGGCCGCGACGTACGCGAAGACCAGCGACCGCGCGAAGGGAGAAGCGCTCTCGGTCTCGACCTCGTCGATCCGGATCTCGCGCCGCGTGATCGCGCCCAGGATCGCCTCGAGCGCCGGCAGGTCGAACACGTCCTGCATGCACGCGCGGTACGTCTCCATCACGATCGGGAACGACGGGTACTGCTGCGCGGCGCCGAGGAGCCTCTGCGCGCGCAGGCGCTGCGCCCACAACGGCGTTCGCGACCCCGGCTTCCGACGGGGGAGGAGCAGCGCGCGCGCCGCGTTCTCGCGGAACTGGCTCGCGAACACGGCGCTCTTCGCGAGCTGCGACACGACGGTCTCTTCGAGCTCGTCGGCGTCCAGCACGAAGAGGTCGAGCTCGGGCGGCTCGTCCGAGTCGGCGACGGTGAGGACGATCCCGTCGTCGCTCCACATCGCCTGCACGTCGAAGCCCGCGCGCGCCGAGAGCCGCTCCTTCAGGGCGAGCGCCCAGGGAGCGTGCACGCGCGCGCCGAACGGGGACAGGATGCACACGCGCCAGTCGCCGAGCTCGTCGCGGAAGCGCTCGACGGTGATCGCGCGGTCGGTCGGGAGCGTGCCGGTCGCCTCGCGCTGCTCGCCGAGGTAGCCGAGCAGGTTCTTCGCCGCGCGCGCGTCGAGCCTGTTTCTTTCGACCAGTCTCTCGACCGCCTCGTCGCGGCTCATCGCCGAGATCTCGCGGACGAAAGCGCCGACCGCGTACCCGAGCTCGATCGGCCGTCCTGGCCCGTCGCCCTTCCAGAACGGGAGCTTGCCGGGCTCGCCCGGCGCCGGATCGACGATCACGCGGTCGCGCGTGATCTCGCGGACGCGCCACGTGCTCGCGCCGAGCATGAACGTCTCGCCGGCGGTCGTCTCGTAGACCATCTCCTCGTCGAGCTCGCCCAGCCGCGGCCCGTCCTCGCCGAGCGTCACCGCGTAGAGCCCGCGGTCCGGGATCGTCCCGCCGTTGACGAGCGCGATCTGCTTCGAGCCGCGCCGCGCGGTCAGCTCGTCCTTCTCGCGGTCCCAGACGATCCGCGGGCGCAGATCCGCGAGCTCGTGTGATGGATAGTGCCCGCTCAGCATGTCGAGCACCGCTCGGAGCGCGCTGGCCGGAAGCTCACGGAAGCTCGCCGTCCGTGCGGCCAGCGCTGCGACGTCGTCGACCGTCCACGGGTCGACCGTCGTCATGGCGACGATCTGCTGCGCGAGCACGTCGAGCGGGTTCTTCGGGATGCGGAGCGGCTCGATGTCGCCCGCCATCATCTTCTCCGCGACCACGGCTGCTTCGAGCAGATCGCCGCGGTGCTTCGGGAAGAGCCGCCCGATGCTCACCTCGCCGACCTGGTGCCCGGCCCGCCCGATGCGCTGCAGTCCGCGCGAAGCGGCCCCCGGCGATTCGACCATGACGACGAGATCGACGGCGCCCATGTCGATGCCGAGCTCGAGCGAGCTCGTCGCGACGATGGCCTCGAGGCGGCCCTCCTTGAGGTCCTCTTCGATCTGGCGGCGGTTCTCGTGCGAGATGCTCCCGTGATGGCCGCGCACGAACGGCATCGCCTCGTCGTTCTGTTCGGCGAGCTCGTTCAGGTGCTGCGAGAGGCGCTCGCACAGCCCGCGGCTGTTGACGAACACGATCGTCGTTCGATGCTCGCGGATGAGCCGGACGAGCTCCGGGTAGATGACCGGCCACATGCCGTGACGGTCCGCCCCGTCCCGGTGCGGTGCTTCGCCGCCCGGCTCGATCATCGCTCCGACCTCCGCCGCCGGCTCCTCGAGCTCGGGCCGGGTCATGTCGTCGACGGGGACGACGATGCGAAGGTCGATCCGCGGAGGCTCGCTCGTGTCGACGACGTCGACGGGGCGATCGCCCCCGAGGAACCGCGCTATCTCCTCGAGCGGCTTGGCCGTTGCTGACAGACCGATGCGCTGTGGATCGCGCGCGGTCAGCGCCGAGAGCCGCTCGAGCGAGAGCGCGAGATGCGCCCCGCGCTTCGTCGGCGCGAGAGCGTGTACTTCGTCGACGATCACGTGCTCGACCGTCCGCAGCGTCTCGCGCGCCTGCGATCCGAGGAGCAGGTACAGCGACTCGGGCGTGGTCACGAGGATCTCCGCCGGGTCCTTCAGCTGGCGGCGCCGGTCCCTCGCGATCGTGTCGCCCGTGCGCACGTCGACGCGCAACGCCCTCGTGGCCACGCCGAGCCTCTCGGCCGTACGCCGCATGCCGACGAGCGGCGCACGCAGGTTCCTCTCGATGTCGTAGACGAGCGCCTTGAGCGGCGACACGTACAGCACCCGAACCCCGCGCTCGCCCTCCCCGTCGGCTCCGCCCGCGGGCTCGAGGCTCAACCGGTCGAGCGCGTAGAGAAAGGCCGCGAGCGTCTTGCCGCTACCCGTCGGCGCGATGAGCAGCGAGTGGCGGCCGCTCGCGATGCGCTTCCAGCCCTCCTCCTGCACGCGCGTCGGTGCGTCGAAGGTCTCTCGAAACCACTCCCGCGCTGCTTCTCCGAACGCCTCCACGGAACGCCCAGCGTGGGCCGCGGTCCGGTCCCGTTCAAGGCCGGGATGCGCGGGCCCAGCAGCCTCTTGCCAGCGGCGTGGCAGGAGCCGAGCGGCCACCAGCGCTCCGGGGCTGCGGACGTCAGCGCGCCTCGTCAGCTCGCCCGGGCGACGACCGCGTCGAGCGCCGCGACGAACCGTGCGGGCGCGTGAGCCTGCGCCACGTATGCGCGCCCGCGCGCGCCCATGTCGCGCGCCGAGCCCGTCGCGCGCAGCGCCAGCAGGACACCGTTCGCGATCGCGTCGGGATCGTCGTCCGTCGCGATGAGCGCCGCCGCGGGGAGCTCGATCCCGGCCGTCGCGCGCGCCGTCGCGATGGTCGGGACGCCGCGCGCGAGCGCGTCGAGGAGCTTGATTGGGAGGCCGCCTGCCGCGCGGCGCGGCACGACCGCGACATCGGCTGCCGCGTAGAGGCGGCGCCTACCCGGTTCGTCGGAGGGAAGCGCGGTCACGCGCAGGCGGTTGGCGACGCCGGCCTGGATCGCCTCGCGCACCAGAAGCTCCGTGCTCGACGCGCTCGCCACCACGAGCCACGCGTCGGCCCGCGTCGCGCGGATGCGCGCGAACGCGTGGAGCACATCCTCCCAGCCCTGATACGCGTCCAGGTTGCCTGCGTAGACGAGGACCTCCGCCTCCGCCGGGACGCCGAGCTCGACGCGCCCGCGCGCGCGCTCGTCATCCGTGCACGGCGCGGGGACGGGCCACGGCGGGGGAACGTACGCGATGTCGACACCCGACGCGCCGGCGAGCTCGCGCGCGAGCAAGGGCGACACGGCGGCCGCCGCCGACGCGCGGTTGCAGAGCATGACGTCGAGACGCGCTCCGGCAGCGCCCACGGCGTGCCCGAGCAACGCGACCGGCTTCGCCAGGAGCGCGCTCCGCAGCGCTCTCTCAGCTCGGAAACCGAAGCTCGCGGGCACATAGGTCGGAAGCTCGGGGCCGAGCGCGGTGTGCGCGAAGAAGACGAGCGGCCGGGCGCGGGCCGCCAAGCACGCGAGCGCGGCTTCGACGTGGTGTGCGACGACGACGCGCGGCCGGAGGCGCCGGACGAGCCGCGCGATCGCAGGGACGAGGGCGACGTCCTGTGCGAGCTTTTGCGCGGACGGCCCGGACCGAAACGACGCTGCCCCGGGCAGCGACGGCAAGCGGTGCAGCGTGAACGCCGCCTCGATCTCGCGCTCGCCCGAGCCGTACGTGAGCAGGTGCGCGTCGCGGCCTGTAGCAGCGAGCGAATCGAGCATGGCGCGCACGACGGCCTGGGTGCCTTGGCGCGTCGGGAACGGCATGGCGGCGACGTGGAGCTCGGCCGTCATCGGTGTCGCGCGCGTCGGCGCGCCCCCCGTCACTCGACGTACCCGAGGGCGCGCAGCCGCTCGACCAGGCGCGCCTCGCCGCGTCGGATCGCTTCCCGAACCTCGACATCCGGCAGCACGCGAGCCGGTCGCGCGACCCGGCGGTCTCGACGAGTGCTTCGAAGAGCACCCGGCCGGACGCGTCGCCCGGGACGGCGACGTCCATGCGCGCGAGGAGCGTCGCGGTCGCGTCCGCCATGCGCGCCTCGATCTGCCCCGCTGGCGCGACCCGCGGGCCCGGCGGCGACGAAGATGCCGCGCGGGCGGTGGCTACCCGGTAGCGTTCGTCCCTTCCTGCCGAGGTGCTCGTCCGGCGCGAGCGCTGCGGAACGTCGGGCCCGGGCCGCCGCTAGGCTGCACGTTGACGCTGTGGCCGCTCTCCGTGAGCGCGCAGCGCACCACGAGATCCGGCGCGCGCTCGACGTGCGGCCCGCGGTAGAGCTCCTCGCGCGGGATCACCGCGTCCACGACGGCTTCGCCGCTCCATGGGTCGCGCACCGCGAGGAGCGCCTTCTCCACGCGCGTCGCATCGCCGGCGCGTCGCGCGGCTCGACCGATCCCGCGCGGCTCGCGGCCGCGCACGTTGAGCGAGACCGACGGGAAGTAGTTGAGCTCGTCGCTGAACGCCGACGTGCGCGCGAAGTCGATCGCCGCCGTACCGGGCGCGCGACTCGAGCAAGCTCGGAAGCAACGCTCCGCCCGCGACGGAAGAGCCGGTCGCGTAGGCGCGGCGGGATGCGCGTGAGCGCGCGCTTCCTTGAGCCCGCCCGCGATGCGCGAGCGCGCCGGCGCGCCCCGCGAAACGCGAGGAGCCCGGCCTCGGCGAGCGCTCGGTTCAGGTAGAGCACGCGGTCGGAGCTCCCGCCCGAGCCGTGATCGCTGACGACCGTGACCTCGCGCCGTCGCCCGCCCGCCGCGGCGACGAGGCGGCCGAGCGCGTGGTCGAGCGCCGCGTAGACCCGCGCGAGCCCGTCCGCCTCCGCCTCGCTCACGCCGGCGGGCCGCCGCGGCGAGCTCGGTCGTGCAGGCTCCACAGGTAGTGAGCGGCCGTGTCGCTCTCGCCGAAGTACATCGCGAAGAGCGATCCCATTCGCGGCGCGCGAGGAGCCACTCGCGCGAGCTCTGCCTTTCGCTCGACGCGCCGCGACGAGCGCCGTCGCGGAGCGCCGCGTGCCAGCTCCGGGCCGGCTCGGCGGCCGAGCTCGTCGACGTCGTCGAATCGCATCGTCGCCGAAGCGCGCGACGATCTCGCCGTAGCGAGCTCCGCGGCCACACGAACGACCGATCCGCCTCGAACGCGACGGGCGAGTCCCAACCGCTGATGAACACGCCGTGCGCGAGCCGCTCCGGCGGACACGTCGCCGGGAAAGCCGACGCATGCGCACGAGAGCCCGAGCGCGATCGAGCGTGCGCGCGACGGTCGGCGCCTCGCGCACGGTGCCCGCGGTGAACCGCACGCGGTACCCGCGGCGCAGTCGTGAAGTCGAAGACGCCGTGCGCGCCGGGATCGACGCCCGTGAGGAACGTCGTCCAATTCGGCAGCGTCGCCGGCGGCTCGACGCTCTCGAGCGCGGCGAACGCGCCGCGCCGCATCAGCGCGTGGAGCGCGGGCAGCCGCGCCGCGCCGAGCGCGTTCACGACGCCGAGGTCGGCGCCGTCGAGCCCGACGATCGAGCGCCGGGCCGTCACGCGCGCGCTCCGGTCGCGGCCGAGCCACTCGGTGGCGCCTCGACGCCGATCAGCGCGAGCACGGTACGCGTCACGTCGTAGATCGGAACGCCCCTCGACCCGGCCGAGCGCCGGAGCGCCGCCTCCCGCTCATCGCGAAGATCCCGTCCCAGTCGTGGTTGCACGCATCGGGGCCGGTGTCGTTGGTCTCGGTGAAGACGCTCGCGTGCCCGACGCTCCCGATCGAGCGAAACGCGAGATCGCCGAAGAACGCCATCAGGTCCGGCGGCTCGCCACGCGCCTCGCGCATGTCGCGGTCCGGTCGCGACGATCGCGTCGTGAGCGGCGCGCCGTCCGGTCCGGGGAGCGACTCGACCAGCGCGGCGAGCGCGTCGCGCTCCGCGTCGATCGCTCCGGGACGGGACGATCCCCTCGGGCTCGCGGCCCTCGACGTTGAGAAAGAGCGCTCGCGTAGTACCCGCCCTCTCGCCCACGCGCGTGTGCGAGACCAGTCGACGATCGCGGCGCGAGCGCGGCGGCTCGCGGGGCTCTTCGCTGAGCGCGAGCCAACCCTCACGGTGCAGGCAGCTCGTTCATCGCGACGCCGCCGAGCATCGGCCGCGCGCCGTGATCGCTCACGACGATCACCCGTGGTCTGCTCACCGGCGTCGCGACGAGCTCGCCGACTAGCGAGTCGAGCGTCGCGTAGTATCGCTTGCCTCGTCCCCGAGCCGCCGATCGCGCGAACGAAGCGCGGGCGTGCTCGTCCATGTGGTGATAGAGCGCGTGGTGGAACCGGTCCGGGCCCATCTCCACCATCATCAGGAAGTCTGGCCGCTCTTCTCGCCACACGTGGCGCGCGATGGCGAACTGCTGCCGCGTGTCTCGCGGAGCGACGCGAGCAGCGCGTCGGGGTCCCGGCGCGGTGGCCCGCCGCGTCCGGCGCGTAGGGGCCGAACCGCGCCTCGAGATCGCCGGCGAGCCTCGCCGGAAACGTCCACGGCGCGCCCTCGGCCGTGAGGAAGCAGGAGGCCATCACGCCGCGGACGGGCGACGGCGGCGACGTGAGCGGCACGAACAGCGCGGCGACGCGCTTCCGGCTTCGCCGAGAAAGTCCCAGAGGCGCTTGACGCGCACGTCGCGGCTCGTCGCGAGGTCGAGGTGGTACGTGCCGCGGCGTCGGTTGCGAAACCCGTAGAGCCCGAGCTCGCCTGCATCGCGGCCCGACACCATGGAGGTCCATGCCGGCACGGTGATCGGCGGGATCGTCGAGCGCAGCGGGCCCCAGGTCCCCGCGGCGCAGATCGCCGAGATCCGCGGCATGACGTCGGCCCAACGATCGAACACGAGCGCGGGCGGCGCGCAGTCGAGACCGATGACCATCACGCGGCGCCCGGGCACCGACGCGTGTTAACACGTCTCTCGGGCGATTGCCGGGACCGAGAAGATCGGCCTGCTCAGAACGGGTTTTCGGGGAGCGGCGAGCTCGGATCCGCCGCCGGCTCGGCGGAGGGAGGAGGCGCGGCGCCGGCCCGGGCGAGCCGCGAGCGCGGCACGCTGCGCGGCACCGCGTCGAGGCTCACCGTCACTCGGGCGCGCATCGCGTCGTCGCGCTCCTCGAACGCGCCTCGCTCGATCCGAAGCTCGCGCGAGATGAAGCCGGGCGCGCTGACCGCGAGCACGACCGCGGCGCTCGGTTCGCCGCCGAGCACGACGTGGGACGGATCCGCGACGGGCTGACCGTCACGGGTGACGCGCGCGCCCTCGGGCGCCCCGGAGAGCTCGAGCACCCACTCGGTCGGCGCGGCTTCTTCGGCCGGTGGCGCGGGCGTCTCTTCGACCGCCCGCGTCGCCGCCCGGGCGGGCGCCTCGGCGCTCGTCGAGCCGCTCGCGAGCACGGTGCCGCCGACGAGCGCGACGCACGCCGCGAGCCCGACGCCGATCGCCACGGTCCTCGACGGCGCGCTCTCGGCGGGCGGCGGCGCGTCCGTTCGGAAGCGCGCGACGGGCGCGTCGCTGGTCGTCTCGTCGTCGGCGGTGGGCGGGCGCTCGTAGCTCGGCTCGGAGACCGGAAAGCGCTGCCCCCTGCTTCGGTGCGGCGGAGATTGGTCCAACATCGATCGGTCCTCCCTCGGTGCGTAGCGGCACCTCGATCTCTCGTGTAACCCGACCGGACCCCTTTCGAAGCGTCGGCCACAGAACCGTCACACGCCTTTCGCACGGCGTTCTCACAGTGGCTCGTTCGTGGTACCTCCCGCGGCATGTCGGACGTGGAAAAGGTCGCGGTCTTGGGCGCCGGGACGATGGGGCACGGGATCGCCCAGGTCGCGGCGACCCACGGGATGCGCGTCTCGCTCCGCGACGTCGACGCCGACGTTCTGTCCGCGGCGCGCGCGAAGATCGCCGCGAGCCTCGAGAGGCTCGCACGGAAGGGGAGCGTCGCGGCCGATCTTCCGGCGCGCGCTCTCGCGGCGATCACGACGACGAGCGAGGTCGCCGACGCGGTTCGCGACGCGGACCTCGTGGTCGAAGCGATCCCCGAGCGCATGGAGCTCAAGCTCGCGCTGTTCGAGGACGTCGATCGCCACGCACCCGCGCACGCGATGCTTCGCGACGAACACCTCCTCGCTCAGCGTCACCGAGATCGCGGGCGCGGTCGCGCGATCCGGGGCGCGTCGTGGGGCTCCACTTCTTCAACCCCGTCCCGGTCATGGAGCTCCTCGAGATCGTGCGCGGTCTGCGAACGAACGACGCGACCGTCGCGACGCGGCGCGCGCGTTCGGCGAGCGCATCGGCAAACACCCGATCGTCGTCAACGACTCGCCGGGCTTCGCGACGAGCCGGCTCGGCGTCGCGCTCGGCGCCGAGGCGATCCGCATGCTCGAGGAGGGCGTCGCGAGCGCGGAGGACATCGACGCCGCGATGAAGCTCGGCTACCGCCACCCGATGGGCCCGCTCGAGCTGACCGACCTGGTCGGGCTCGACGTGCGCCTCGCGATCCTCGAGCACCTCCACCGCGAGATCGGCGAGCAGTTCCGGCCGCCCGCCGCTGCTCCGCCAGATGGTCCGCGCCGGCAAGCTCGGCGAAAGACCGGCGAGGGCTTCTACCGGTACGGATAGGTCCGAGCAGGGAGCCGGTGTAGACTCCGCCGCATGTCCATGGAGCTACCCACGAGCTCGTTCATCGCGCTCTCCGCCGTCGCCTGGGCCGACGGTCGGATGAGCAAAGGCGAAGCGACCGGCCTCCTCGGCGCGGCGCGCGCGTGCGGCATCGACGGCGACGACCTCGCCGAGATCGAGCGCTCTACCAAGGAGACCGTGTCGCTCGACGACTTCGACGCCGACGGTCTCTCCGGTTGGCAGAAGGCGCTCACGTACGCGATCGCGAGCTGGCTCGCGCGCGTCGACGGGACGACCGTCACCGCCGAGCACGAGAGCCTCACCGCGCTCGGCGACAAGCTCGGGCTCGGCAAGGAGAAGCTCGGCGCCGCGGCGTCGGCCGCCTTCGACATCTCGTGCATGCCGGGCGGCCACCGCCCCGAGAAATACGACTTCGTGAAGCTCGTCGAGCAGCTCGCGGTCAAGCTCCCGTCGCTCGCGAAGTAGCGCGGGAGCGGGCCCGCTCAGCGGCCGATGACCTCGAGCGATCCGCACGACGCTCGGCGGCGGTTGTGCTCGACCTCGACCGCGCCGCCGGCGGAGTTGCCGGGGACCTGTACGCGCAGCTGGCTGCCGGTGCGCGTGGCGATCGCGGCGATCTGCCCGCCGATGCGGACGACCGTCTCGTTGCCGAAGCCGTTTCCGCTGATCGTGACGTAGCCGCCGGCGGGCGCGCGCGGCGCGCCGAGGCTGCAACGGAGGTTCCCGACATCGGTCGCGGGCGGCGGCACGTTGCCGTTGCCGTTCGCCGGCGTGTTGACGTGCACCGTGGCGTTGGCCGCGGGCGGACTCGTCCGAACCGTCGTGCCGGGATTGGTGACCGTGGCGTGGCCCGCAGCGGGCGGGTTGACGCGAGCCGTGCCCTGCGCGGTCGGGGGCGGGGTACGCTCGGTCGTCGCCGGCGGATTGACGCGCACGGTGCCCTGCGCGGTCGGCGGGTTGACGCGCACGCTACCCTGCGCAGCCGGCGGGTTGACGCGCACGGTGCCCTGCGCGGGAGGATTCGTGCGGACCGTGCCCTGTGCCGACGGCGTGTTGACGTGCACGGTGCCCTGGCCGGCGGGCGGGTTGACGCGTACGGTGCCCTGCGCGGAGGGCGCGTTCGCGTGAACGGTCGCCTGCGCGGGCGGCGTGTTGACGTGCACGGTGCCTTGCACCGTCGGCGCGTTGACGTGCACCGTCGCGTGCGCGGGCGGCGGCGTCGAGACCTGAACGTTCGCGTGCGCGGTGGGCGGCGCGACCTGCACCGTGGCGTGCGCGGCGGGCGGCGCGACCTGCACCGTGGCGTGCGCGGCGGGCGGCGCGACCTGCACCGTGGCGTGGCCCGCGGGCTGCGCGACTTGCACGGTGGCGTTCGCCGGGGGCGCCGACACCTGGACGGTGCCGCGCACCTCGGCGGCCGGCGCTCGCACGCTCACGCGCACGCGGCCGGGCTGTCGGTAGACGGGCGCCGGCTCGACGCGCGCGGGACGCCAATAGCCGGGGTGGTAGCGGTACCCACCGCTCGCCTCGACGACGACGGGCGCCGTCCACACGTACCCCGGACGCGGCGTCTCCCAGCGTCCATCCTGCCAGACCCACGTTCCCTGCCAGACGAAGTGGCCTGCGACCCAAACCGAGTCGGCGGTGGGCTTCATGGGCTGTACTTCGGTCTCGACGGTGAGCGCGGGCGGGGGAGCCGAGACGGTCACGTACGCCGGGTCTTGGTAGTAGCTGAGGTCGGCGGTGGCCGGGCATTCGCCGCGGACGTAGCAGCCGGCCGTCACGAGGATCGGGAGCAAGAGCAGAGACGAGAGGATTCGGTTCACGAGGTCTCCAGTGCCGTTTTCCGGGGCGGTGCAGGGCGGAAGGCGACTTGTACCGCGGTCGGGGTGTCTTTCGCCATCTGCCCCGTGGACGGGCAGCGCTCGGGCGCTATTCAGGATTCGCCGCTTTCCTCCGTAGAGTCGGGCGAGTGGACGAGCGCGAGCTCGCGCTGCGGCTCCACGGGAATCGCGAGCTCGGCTCCGAGCTGGAAGAGCGTCGTGGTCCGGATCCCCCAGTCGTCGAGGTAGACACCGGGCGACAGGATCCAGGCGTGGCCCGGCTCGAGCGGTCGCGTGTCGTCGGTCTCGTGCCCGTCGAGCGCCGTCCCGTGCGCGCTACGCCCGAGCCTGCCGATGTGCTCGCCGGCGCGATGGACGAACCGAGGCCCGAGCCCCGCAGCGTCGATCACGTCGCGCGCGCGACGGTCGACCTCGAAGCCGAGCACGGCGCGACCGCGTTCGAATCGTTCCCGCACGAGCGCGAGCGCAGCGTCGCGCGCGCGGGCGACGGCGGTGAAGGCGTCGCCGATCGACGAGGGGACTACTCTGCCCGCGTAGGCGACACGCCCTGCTTCTGCGAACGGTCCATCCGACGACCGCGCGGAGATCTCGACGCGCACGAGGTCACCCGTGCAGACGGCGCGCGTCGTGGCCTCGGGCGTCACGTAGGTCGGGTCGGCGGTGCTCGCTCCGACACAGACGCGCGCGGTCGCGTCGCGAAGACCCGCTTCGCGCACCAGATCGAGAGCCGCTCGGGCGAGCGTCGATTCGGTCGAGCGCGCATCGATCTGCGCGATCACCTTCGCGACGACCGCGTCGAGAGCGCGCGCCGCGCTCGCTTGGCCCGCGAGCTCGACGTTCGTCATGCGCTCCACGAGATCGCGAACGAGCGCGTCCGGACCCGACGATCTCCACTCCGCACGTACGGACGAGCTCGAACGTCGCCGCGTCGACACGCGTAGTGTCGGGGCTCGATCCCATCGGCGCGTGCTCCATGGCGACGCGCGCTCGCCGCGGGAGCGCTCGCGCGAGCACTTCGCGGAGGTCCGCCCAGCTCGAGTACGGCTCGCGATCCCCCGGCAGGGTCGGGAAGCGACCGAGCTCGGCGCGATGCGCGATGAGCACCGGTATGCCGTCTGCAGGCACGAGATAGAACCAGCGCCGCGTGCACGCCGCTGGATTCGACGAGAACGTAGCGCTCGGCGATCGGGTTGATGCCGCCCGCGCTGTAGAGCAGCCAACCGTCGAGCCCCTCACGCCGGAGCGTGAGCTGGATGTCGCCGAGGCGGTCGAGCATCGGATCGGCGTTCTATCACGAGCTCGCGAGGTCCCGGGCGCGGCGGGTGAGCGCCTGCACCTCGTCGCGAAGAGCGCTCGCGAGCGCGGCCGGCCGGCCGCGCGCGGTGCGCGGCTCTCCGATCGCGACGCCGACGCGCGTGTGCGGCCGGCCCGTGATCCGCGCCAAGTGCGACGTGAAGCTCTCCTGCCAGTACTCGACGCCGGCCGGATACGCCAGCCCGACGGGGACGATCTCGACGTCGAGGCTTCCGATCGCGGCGAACACGCCGGCCTTGAACGGCTGCACGTCGTCGCCGGGATGCGTCGTCCCTTCGGGGAAGACCGTGATGGTGTCGCCAGCGGCGAGGTGGCGCCGGATCCGTCGGATGGCGCTCGCGCCGCTCGCGCGATCGTCGCGGTCGACGAAGATCGTTCCCGTGCGTCGCGCGAGCGCGCCGAGAAACGGCCAGGCCGCGACGTCGGCGCGGCTCAGTATTCGTCCACCGAAGAGTGACTGAGCGACGACGATGTCGATCGCCGTCCTGTGGCTCGATACTACCAGACGCGCGCGGGGAGCGAGCGCAGAAGGGGCCCCCTCGACGAGAAGATCCATGCCGAGGATGCGTAGCTCGATCCGTGCCCACCGGCGTAAGTGCCTGTCGAACAACGAGGAACGTTCGGACGTAGGCACGAAACGCTCCGCCACCTCCGCGTTGGCCAAGAGGGCTGCGGTCGTGCCCGTGGTGACGAGCGCGCGAGCCGAGGCGCGAAGCGCCGAGCGGAACGACGTTGCCACGGTCCGATTCCCTACCGCCTCGAGGGATTCGGTGGCAAGATCTCTCTCGTGGGTCACGAGCTGTCACCGTGTTTCCTCGTCGCGGCGCCTTCGCTCTCCTGTCCCTTCTTCAATCACACGGTCGTGCTGCTGGTCGATCATCGCGAAGACGGGTCGCTCGGCTTCGTGATCAACAAGCCCGCGGATCTTCCGCTCGACGCGCTGCTCGAGCAGGTCGGGATCGACACCGAAGAAGGCCGACCGACCGGCAGACAGGTCATGCTCGGCGGCCCGGTCTCACCGGAGACGGGATGGGTGGTGTTCGATCCGTCGCGCGGTGTGCATCCCGGCGAAGGCGTCCTCACGCTCGACTGCAAGGTCGGCGTCAGCGCGAACATGCAGGTCCTCGAGGACATCGCGAAGGGCAAGGGCCCGGAGAGCTACCTGATGGTGCTCGGCTACGCGGGCTGGGGCCCGGGTCAGCTCGACGACGAGATCCGAGAGGGTGCGTGGATCGCCGTCGATCTCAATCCGTCGCTCGTCTTCGAGACGCCCGTCGAGGACCGCTGGTCGGCGGCGCTCGCCACGTTGGGCATCGACCCCGCGCGCGTCGCCGGGACCGTCGTCGCCGACGCCTGAGCACCGTAGCGGATCGGCTCGCGTCAGACGCGCACGGTGCACCGCGACGCGCACGTCTCGCCCACCGTCACCGAGATCAGCTTCGCGGGCGCCGGCGTGACGTAGCGCGCGGCAATCCACGCGGCGAGGTTCTCGCTCGTCGGGTTCTCGAGGCCTTCGACGTCGTTGAGGCATCGGTGGTCGAGCAGCTCTGCGAGGGGGCGCCACGCGTCGGCGAGCGCATCGAAGTCGACGAGCCAGCCGAGCTCCGGGTCGACGGGGCCCGCGACGCGCACGGTCACGCGGAAGCCGTGCCCGTGAAGTCGCGAGCACTTGTGCGTCGCAGGGAGCTTCGGGAGGCGATGCGCGGCTTCGAAGCGGAAGTCTTTCTCGATCTCGGTTTGCATCGGCAATCGCACGGCTCTCGGAGCCAAGCTCCATACGGGCCGACCCCGGACCTGTCAATCGTCGCCGGCGCTGGTGCACGCTTCGTCGACCGTGCCGTCGCAATCGTCGTCGAGCGAGTTGCAGGGCTCCGCGGTGCTCGCGGTGCAGAGGCACACGGTCCCTGCGACTCCGCCGAAGCTTCCGCACGACCATCCGGCGACGCAGTCCGCGTCGACGCGGCACGCCTTG
Organism: uncultured delta proteobacterium; assembly: GCA_963740495.1. Classification (GTDB taxonomy): domain Bacteria; phylum Myxococcota_A; class Polyangia; order Polyangiales; family CAVUEK01; genus CAVUEK01. Next base: position 5,200 of record CAVUEK010000016.1, on the reverse strand, counting down.
GTGCACGCGCGGCGGTCCACCGCCACGGGGATGCACGGCTCGCCCGCGGGGCAGTCTCGCGCGACGGCGCACGCCTGGCCGCTCGGGTCCTCGCGCCGGGTGCTCGTCCCGCACGCGACCGCCGTGAGCGCCAGCGCGCCGACGAGCCATCCGACGATTGAAGCACGCCTCGGGTGTCGCACGCCCCGGAGAGTACCAGCTCGGAGTATCCTCCCGCGGTGGCCACACCGCTCGAGCCGAAACCGCCTCGCCTCTCGCTCACCGAGATGACCGAGCTCGTCCTCCCGCAGCACGCGAACGCGCTCGGCACCGCGTTCGGCGGAATCGTTCTTTCGTGGATCGACATCTGTGGCGCCATCGCTGCGCAGCGGCACTGCGGTCGCATCGCCGTCACCGCCGCGATCGACGACATGCAGTTTCTGGCGCCCATCCGGGTCGGCGACATCGTGCGGCTCATCGGATGGGTCAATGCCGCGTTCCGGACCTCGCTCGAGGTCGAAGTGCACGTCGAGATCGAAGACCCCGCCACCATGAAGCGGACGCTCTGCGCGGACTCGCTGCTCACCTTCGTGAGCTGCGATGCCGACGGGTGCCCGGTCCCGGCCCGACCGCTCGCGCCCGAGACCGACGAGGAGCGAGCGCGAGCCACTGCGGCCGCCCAGCGTCGCAAGGACCGACTCGCCAAGAAGACCGCGAGCTGAGACGGCGAACATGGGACATCCACGTCCCATCCCACATCGGCTCCTTCCGGCGCGTTGGGACGCGGCTGTCCCACCGCTCGCGTGGATCCGCGGAGATCCGCGCGGCACCGTGCTTGCTCTTCAGCGTCGCTGCATGGTCGCCGACCCCGCTCCCCGGGTGGCGGTATCACTCGTCTGGTATCCTCGCTTCATGGCGGCGGGTGGGTTCGTCGCGCGGTCCATCGCCGTCGGGTCGCTGATGACGCTTTGTAGTGCTTCTCTCGCTTCGGGCGCCCGTGCGGACACGCTGTCTGCGCTCTGGGTCGAGCGCGGCGTACGCGACGCGGACCGGGAGCCGCTCCGCGCGGCCGTCGCGGCGGAGCTCGACGTCGAGGTCGTCGAGTCGACGGGCACGCTCGGGCGTTTGCGCCGGATGGCGCGACGCCTCCCCGCCGACTCCACGGCGGACACGGTGGCGCGCGAGGAGCGGGCGGCCCTCGAGGCGTACCTCCATCTCCAGTTCGCGCGCGCCGAGCAAGCCTTCGAGCGCGCGATCACCGCGGCGCTCTCGACCGACCGAGGGGTCGCGGAAGGTCCCGAGCTCTCACGGCTCGTGTTCGGTCGCGCGCTCGTCCGCCTCGCCGCCCAACGCAGCGACGACGCTGCGCTCGATCTCGCGCTCGCTGCTGCGCTCGATCCCGGCTTCGCTCCCGATCGCGACGAGTACGGACCGCCGATCTTTCGCGCGATCGCCGATGCGCGTCACCGCGCCGCCACCGGTCCGACGGGGGCGCTGCGCGTCGACGTGTCGCCCCGCGACGCGACCGTGAAGCTCGACGGCCAGCCCGTGCCGATGGGGCAGGCGCTCTCGGTCGCTGCGGCGAGCGCTCACCTGCTCACCGTCGAGCGTCCCGGGTACGTGCCGCGCTCGCAGCTCGTCACCGCCGGGACGACCGAGGCAGAGCGGATCGAGATCGTCCTCGACGCGGCGGAAGGCCCGCTGCTCGCCCACCAAGCCCTCGATCTCGCGCGTGCCGAAGGCGGAGACAGCGTGCCGGATTTCGCGGCGCCGCTCGTCGCGCGAGCTCTGGGTCTGGATCGCTGGGTCCGCGCGGTCGGCGACGCGGGCGGCACGATCGAGATCGCCCTCGGCGATGCCGCGACGGGCGAGGTGATCCGAACGATCCGAGCGGGGCGCGTGACGTGGGAGGCGACGCCGTTCGTGGTGCTCGCCGCGGCGCTCGCGGGCCGCGTCATCGAGCCGCCGGCGCCGAGCGACGTCTCGCTGACCGTCGCTGCGCCGAGCCGGGTCGAGCCAGGTGCGCCGATCGCGTTTCGCGTGAGCCTCCGCGACCGCGAGCATCGCGTCGATCGCGTCGCCGTGCGGTGCGGCGAGCTCTCTACACGCCTCCGCCTCGATTCGGCGAGCGCGTCGGGGCACATCGGGCTCACCCTCGACGCGCCCGAAGACCAGACGACGCTCGCGTGCCGCGTCCTCGCGCTCGATTCGCAAGGCCGAGTCCTCGGCGACCCGCCGGGCGAGCTGTCGGTGATCGTGGAAGAGTCGGAGCGCGCGCCATTCTACGGAACGTTCTGGTTCTGGGGTGCGGCGGGCCTCGCCGTCGCGGCCGGTATCACCGCGGCCGTCTTGGCGACCGAGCTCGGCGGCAGCACCGAGCAGACCCTGAGGAATCCATGGCCCGATGTGACGCACGCTGCTTCCTGCTCGTCGTGGTCCTGAGCGGCGTCGGTTGCGACGGTGGCTCGTCCGCGATCACCGATCTCACCATGGAGCTCCCGCCCGGCGACCGCGACGCGCGCACACGCCTCGACGGAGTCGAGGTCGAGGTCTGGGATCCGTCCGTCGAAGCGTGCCGCGCCCTGATCGGTTGGCGGCGTGCGGTCTGCGGCCGCGCTTGCGAGCCGCCGCCTTCGCCCCGCGACGAAGGCGAGTCCCCGCGCGCGGAGATCAGCCTCGAGCAGCTCGCCGACGGCACGTTCGGCATGATCGATCTCGTCGTGCCGGGCGATGGGCCGTGGGAGGTCGTCGTTCGCGGGCTCGACGACGCGGGCGATGCGTTCCTCCACGGCTGCACGTTCGTCACCTCCGAGCAGCCGGCGAACGTGCGCCTGTTTCGACCGTGGTGCGACACCGCGGCGTGCGCAGGCCAGCTTCATCCCGCGTGCCCCGCGGAGATCGATTGCACCGCGGAGCCGGGTGACGATCCCGACGGTCTCGGCCCGCCGTCGTGTCGGCCGCTCGTCCCGGTCGTGTACGCGTGGGAGCAGGGCGGCGTCGCGTGCGACCCGACGGGAACGGGCTACACCGCGCCCTGCCGTCAGGCGCGCGTCGATTGCAGCGTCGGTCTGACCGAGCCCGCGGTCGACGGCGTCTGCCCGCGCGCATCCGACCCCGCGTGTGGCGGGACGCTCGCGGACGACCTCGACTGCGACGGGCACTTCCCGGGCCCGTGTGGCCCGTGCAGCGACGGCGAGATGCAGGCGTGCGGCACCGGCGCGTGCGCGCCCATCGCCGTCTGCGGCGCTGACGGGACGTTCGGCGATTGCGAGCTTCCGACGGGAACGGTCGAGACGTGCGGCGGAGGGGACGAGGACTGCGACGGGCTCGACGACGCGATGGACGGGGACGCCTTCGCCGCGTGCAACGCCGGTCGTACCGCCGCCGCGCCGGCCGCCGACGCGTGCGACGCGGCACTCGGCTGCCGCTGTGGGACGCGAGCCGCATGCGCCGCTGGCACCGCGTGCTGCGCCGGTGCGTGCGTCTCGCTCGCGAGCTCGGCATCGAGCTGCGGCGCGTGCGGGCGGGCGTGTGCTCCGACCGAGACGTGCGTCTCCGGCGTGTGCACGGGGTCTTCCGACGGTGGCGTGTGCACGGTAGCTGCGTGCAACGCCGGTCGAACGGCCGGGCGGCCGCGCGCCGACCGATGCAACGCGGCGGGCAACTGCGCGTGCGGCGCGGCGGAGGCCTGTTCGGGGACGTCGAGCTGTTGTGGCGGGAGGTGCCAGGACCTGCCGTGCCCACCGGACGGCGGCATCATCGACGGCTGCGAGCCGACTCCCGAGCAGTGCGACGGCGCCGACACGAACTGCAACGGGGTCCCGGATTCATTGGACCCGGCCGCGTTCGAGTCCTGCAACGACGGATTGCCCGTCGGAGCGCCGCGCGCGAGCGAGTGCGCCGAGACCGGCTGCCGCTGCGGCGATGGGCCGGCGTGCGACGTGGGAGCGGCATGCTGCACCGACCTCGAGGGCACCTCGTGCGTGCCCCTCGGAACGGACGCGAACTGCGGCGGTTGCGGCGACGCGTGCGATGGAGGTCAAACCTGCGTCGGTTCCGAGTGCCGCCCGTGAATCAGCGCCGGAGCTGAACGACGAGCCGCGACGTCCTGCCTTCGTGGATCGTGACCCTGCGGCGCTCGCGAAGGCCGAGCCCGGGATTCTCGAGGGTCACCGCGTGCGAGCCGACCGCGAGGCGGATCCCGATCGCGGGCGTGGACTCCGCCACGACCCGACCATCGACCGTCACGCGAGCCCACGGCCGGGTCGACACGTCGAGCAGCCCACTCGCGACGCGTCGCTCGAGCACGGCGTCGATCTCGTGCGTCGCGACCCGGTCGAGCGGAGCGGACTCGCGGTAGGTGCCGTGTGCTTCCATCGAGACCTCCACCGCGAGCGCTCGTCGCGGTGCGTCTTCGAGCACGAACGGCGTCTGCCCGCGGACCACTCCGTCGATGCGCACCGTCGCGCCCGGCGGTTCGCTCCGGACCACGAGGCGGCCCGGCGTCTGCGCGAGCGTGGCGTGCACGTTCGTGGTCGCAGCGCGCTCGGCGCTCGCGGTCTCCTCGTCGTCCTCGTGACCCTCGAGGCGAAACACGATGTGACGAACCTCGCCCGCGGGGCTCGGCGCGACGGTCGGAGTCGGATCCGGGAGCGCACGCCCGTCGATCTCCACGGTCGCGCCAGCGGGGTCGCTCGTCAGCCGCAGGAAGCCGGTTGGCGGCTCGGCGACGGGGTCGGGCGCGTCGGGCGCGTGCCCGTCACCCAGCCCGAGCACGAGCGATGCGGCGCCGGCGAGCCCGAGGACCGCGATGATCGCGCCGCCCACGAGCAGGGCGCGGCGCGGTGTGCGCGCGGTCCGTGCGCTCCCTTCGGTCGCGGTCGCGCGCACCGAGCTCGGCCCTGGCCCGTCGGGTCTCGACGTCGGGGGCGCGGACCCGACGCGCTCGGTGCCTGCCTCCGCGCGAAGCCCGAGCACGTCGGCGAGCGCCGCCTCGATGCCCGACGACGCGTTCTCGAGAGGACGCGAAGGCGTCGGCATGAGCGAGCTCACGAACGCCTGCACGGCGCCGTGGTCGACCCCACCGAGCTCCCGGGCGATCGCCTCGAGCTCGGCTTTCGTCTCGCGTGCCGAGGCTGGGCGATCCTCGGGCGCGACCGCCAGCAGCCCGAGCACGACGTCGTCGAGCTCCTCGGGCAACGACGGCCGGAGCGAGCTCGGG
>CAVUEK010000015.1:0-397182 GCA_963740495.1 uncultured delta proteobacterium | reverse complement strand
GGCTGCTCCGCCTCTCCCATGCGGTGCACAAGCGTGGAGCCGCATCGGACGGCTACGCCGAGGTGCCGACGCCGCTGCTCGTGTATCGCCGGCTCGATGACCACAAGACGGCCTGGTGGGCGCCGAACGCCGTCTCGGCCGACATCGTCGAGGGTCTCATCGAAGGCAAAGACTGCATCACGGATGTCGTGAAGGCAGCATGCGCGAAGCGCGGCATCGCGATTGACCCGCCGTTCGTCCAGAGCCTCGGCTCGATGCTCGCCGAGCTCGTCGAGCGCACGATCGTGCTCGGCGGCGCCTGAATCAAGGCATGCACGGCGCGCCGCCGCCGGCGACCGGGCGCAGGCGCATGATCGCGTGGCCGTTCGGCGTCGAGTGCGGGAGGACCTCCGTGGCCGTCCACTGCTCGGTCGGGCTCGTAGCGAACAAGCCCGCGGGCGAGAGCAGGTTGATGGCGCCCATCCCGTTCGCGCTCAGCTCGGAGCCGAGCGGATAGTCGAACACCGTGACCTGATCGTTGAGCCCGTGCATGTTCGGGTGGCGCCAGATCGCGACGGCGTCCTCAGACGCGCCGTAGAACGGGTGCTCCTCGCCGAGCGAGCTGAGCGCCGGCACACACTCTCCGTCGGCCGCCTCGACGGCGACGTCCCAGTTGTCGATGACACCGGTCAGCTTCGCACCGTCGGCACCCGGGAGGAAGTGTTGCCAGAACCCGTCGTTCGGCTCGATCGAGCTCAGCGTCATCCGAATGCGAACCGGGCTCGTCGCATCGTAGCGCCGCGGGCCGACGCGCCGTGACACTTCGGCCTCCAGGCGCCAGCGAACGCACCGTCGATCACGTGTCCGGGAACGTAGAGCGCGGGCGTCACCGACTCGGCTCGAATCGCAGGCTGCGGGCCCCAGAGCCCGTCGGCGGTCGTGACCGTCCCCTCGACACGGTAGATCGTGAAGAGGTTGCGGGGCGGCCGAAGCGGATCGGGCGAGCTCACGAAGGTCATCTCCGTGCCGGCTTCGTCGAGGAGCAGGTACTCGACTCCGTTGCGATCGACGGCCTCGAAACGACTGCCTCCAAGCGCCAACGTGCCGACGTACACGACGCCGTGACCCTCGGTGAGCTCGTCTGCGGGCGGACGGATGAACGGGCGCTCCGGATGGAGCGCCTCGCACGTCGGCACGTCTCCGATGGGCGTCTCGCCGGAGCCCATCGCCGCACAGGGCGTGTCATTGGATGGCGTCTCGACGTAGCCGTGCGCGACGGCGTAGTCGAGGAGCTTCGCGAACGAGATCGGTCCGATGTACGGCACGTCGTCGAGCTCGGCCAACACCTCGAACGCTGCGTCATCGTCGGTACCGAGCTCCCCGTCTTGGCCGGCGCGATGCTCGATGATCCCGCTCGCCGCCCGCGACGTGAGCCCCACGTCTTCGAGGAGGAGCTCGTAGGTCGCTTCGTTGACGAGGCGCAAGACCCCGAGCGCCTCCGGATCGCCATCCGTGATGTCGAGGCCGTCGGCCTTGCCGCCGGGCCCGAGGAACGCGCCGTCGCGCTCGTCCGCGGTCGAAGCGGCGCAGCCGATCGAGGGGGCGACGACCCAGATCAAGAGGAGCATTCGGATCATGGAGGACCCCGGGAGCAAGTCCCGTGCTACGCGGGAGCCGCCGAGATCACCGAGGATTTTCCGGCGTGGCGGGCCTCGGGGTGGCTACCGCGCTCGTCGCCCGCGAGCGAACGTTGCTCACGCGTGCCGGGGCGCCTGAATCAGTACCCTTCGGCCTTCGCGATGATCTCGTTCATGATCTCGCGCGTGCCGCCGCCGATCGGGTAGAGCCGCGCGTCGCGGTAAAGCCGCTCGACGACGAACTCGCGCATGTAGCCGTAGCCGCCGTGGATCTGGACGGCCTGGTCGCAGACGAACGAGCACATGTCGGTCGCCGTGTTCTTGGCCATCGCCGCGAGCGCCGGATCCTCTTCCCCGCGCACGTAGCGCGCCGCCACCTCGCCGGTCAGCGCGCGCGCCGCCGCGATCCGCGAGTCGCCATGTCGGCGAGCTTGTGCCGCGTGACCTGGAACGCCGGTGAGGCTCTTGCCGAACGCGCGCCGCTCGCGCGCGTAGGCGATCGCCTCGCGATACGCGAGCTCCGCGATGGCGACGCACTGACCGGCGATGCAGAGCCGCTCCGTGACGAAGTTCTTCATGATGATCGGGAAGCCCGGCGTTCTCCACGCCGATCGAGGTTCGCGGCCGGAACGCGGCAGTCCTCGAACGACGAGCTCGGCGGTGTCGCTCGCCCACCAGCCCGTCTTCTTCAGCTTCTTCGACGACACGCGAACCCGGGCGTGCCGCGCTCGATGACGAGCATCGAGATCCCGCCGTGCCCTTCGCCGCCCGTGCGCACGGCGGTGGTGACGATGTCGGCGCGGCGTCCCGACGTGATGAACGTCTTGCTGCCGGTGACCACGTAGTGATCGCCGTCCCGCACCGCGCGTCGTGCGGAGCGCTCGCGACGTCGCTGCCGCCCGACGGCTCGGTGATCGCGAGCGCGGCGATCTTCTCGCCCCGGCAGGACGGGCGCGACGAATCGCTCTCGTTGCTGGTCGGTCCCGTGCTTCGCGATCGGCGGAAGCGCGATCCCGTGGCTGCCGAGCCCGACCGCCGTGCCGACCGCTCTTGCCATGGAGGACGAGCTCCTCGCACGCGACCAGTGAGTGGGTGAGGTCGCCGCCGTGCCCGCCGCCACTCCTCCGGGTACCCGAGCCCGAGCAATCCGCCCGGCCGCGGCCTTGCCGTAGAGCTCGCGCGGGAACTCCTCCGCCTCCTCCCACTCGAGCGCGTGCGGGGCGATGTCGCGCTCGGCGAATCGCCGGATCTGCGCGCGGAGCGCAGCGTGCTCGTCGGTCTCGAACAGGTAGGTGCGCTGCATGGCCCGGATGCTACCAGACCGCGCGTTGCGGCACGCCGCGCGCTAGCAAGCCGAGCTGAGCGCGTCGCGCCGGGGGATGACGGCGAAGGCGACCGCCTCGGAGTCGAGCGAGAGGTAGGCGTTCGTCAACATCGCGTCGCCGAGGAACCGCGCCAGAGGGATGGTCCAGACGCCGACGATGAAGAAGAACGCGAGCCCGATCGCACCGGCGGCGTGGACGAGCCGAACGACCGTGAACAGCGCGAGCAGCCGGAGACGGCGGCCCGAAGCGAGCTGCCACGACCGCCTCAGCGATTCGATGGCCGTCGCGCCATCGAGAGCGACGGCGTGTGGCACGAAGAGGAAACCGAGACCTACGTAGCCGGCCGAGACCCCACCGAGCGCGAGGCCGAGAGCCGCGATCACCGGTGCGATTCGATCCGGCGCGACGACCGCGAGCACCCAGAAGAGCGCGATGGGCGCGAGCGCGGCCGCCGTCGTGCACCCATCGGCGAGCGCTCGGGCCGAGAGCATGCGGGCGAATCCGTTCGGGCGGGCGAGGTCCGAAGCCCGGAGCATCCCGCGTCCGCTGAGCGCGCTGCGCTGGATGCGCAGGTACCCGGGCTGCACGACCGACGACAGCAGCGCGAAGAGCGTCCAGGCCAGAAGCGCGAGCATCATTCCGTCGAGGAGCGCGTGGGCGTCAGCTTGCGAGAACGCGAGGGTCGGATCGGCGGCCGGTGCGTGCAAGCGCGACCGGGGGCTGGCGGCGCGGAGGAACATCGGGCTCGGGACGAAGCTCCCGTCCGCGAAGAACAGCGCGAGCCCGGCCGCCCACGCGACGAGGCCCGCGCGCCGGCTGGCCTCGAACGCGCGCACGAACGTCCCACGGATCGACAGTGGGGTACGGTCGCGCTTCACCGTCCGTACCTGCGGCGGACCGGCAGCTCTTTGTTCGTGGTCAGGGCATCGAGCGCGGCGTTCTGAATCTCTTCGTTCTCGAGCTCGGCGGCCGGAACGCGAACCTCGCGATAACCTGGCTGGCTCGTCACGTCGACGTCGGGGCGAAGGACGACGTGTCGGGCGCCCTCGGCGTTTCCGTACGGGTCGTAGAGGATGTCGCTGTCGCGCACGCCGAAGCGCATCAGGACGACCTCGTCCGCGTTCTGGATGCCGCCGGGCACCGCGCCCGCGGGTCGCAGGCCGTAGTGGATCGCGTGCGACGCCTCGGTCGACACCATCTGCCCACCGTTCGCGGCGCGATACATGCCCTGGACCTCAGCGCCCTCCGCGACGCGAATGCCGCGATATACGGTGACGATCTCCTCGGCCTCTTCGGCCGCGCGGGCGCCACGGCCGAGCAGCCCGACCTTGCTCGCAGGCACGAACGCGAGCGCGATCTCCGACGCGACCCGCCCGGTCACGTGGCCCCGGTCCTCCCACGAGCCGTCGCGGATCGTCGAGACGGCATTCGCGCCGGCCGCCCAGATCCCCGAACCGATCGCTCTCGTCGTGTCCCACAGGCGTCCGGCCGTGCCACCGGGATCGTCGATCGCTCCGCGGACCGCGCCCGACACGGAGTCCCACGTACCGCGCGGATCGGTGACCGCGTCGTAAGCACCACCGACGATCGCCGTGCCGAGGTCCCAGATGCCGACGACGGTTCCGCGCGCCGCGTCCCAGACGCCCTCCCCGAAGCCGACGGCGAATCCACCCAGGTTGCCCCAGAAACCAGAGCCGCCGTCCTCACCCGTGGCACCGCTGACGCCGCCCACGCCGGCCGCCGACGCGGCCGCGCCGAACGGGGAGAGGCCCGAAGCGCCTCCGCCTTCGAGCTCGCGGAGGATCATCTCCGACGAGGAGACGCGCGAACGGACCGTCTCGCCGAACGACCTCCACGCGGAGAAGACCGCCATGCCGAGGAGGCAGAGGACGATGATGTACTCGACGCTCGCGACACCGCGGGTGTCGGCTCGTAGTGATCGGTTCACGAGAGGCGCATCATCCACGCCGCGTGCCGAGACGTGGTCCGCGGAACCCATGAGGATCTCGGCGACGAGGGTGGGCACTGTCGCACATTGTGCGCAGCAGTTGCGTAGTGGCGGCGCCGGTCCCCGATCGATCCCGAATGCGGGACGAGGGGACGCTCGCCGACGTCTACCCAATGTGGGTACGCACACCGCGACGGGTCGACCCTGAGCGGCTCGCCGCGCTCGTCGACGGCGACGAGGTCGAGATCGCTGCGCACGGCCGCATGCGCGCCTCGGGCGGCGACGCGTACCGCAACGCCGAGCACACGTTCGAGATCGACGGTGACGAGCCGATCGACGTCTGGGTCCGGCGGCGCGCGCAGACGGCGCGCCGGCGTGTCGTCAGGGCGAGAACGTCGTCGTGCACTCGCCCGCGGCGCACGCGAGCGTCAGCTCGCCACCGGACATGTTGGTCGTGTCGTCATCCGCCGTGACGAGGGCCGAGGCGCACCCGCATGCGGGGTACATCTCGTCGCACTGCATCTCGGCGGCATCGAAGTGAGGGGTCTCGCTGACCGCGATCCCCATCGCGCGGACCGACCCGCAGCAGTCCGTGAGATGCATCGCGACGTAGCAGTCCGCCTCGGTGTCGCACGTCCGATCGAACGTCGGAAAGCGATTCGGCTCGCTCGGTCCACACGCGACGTCGTCACACATGAGCCCCGAGCAGGTGCACCCGTCGACGTAGTCGCAACCCACCGGCGGAGGCACGCACGGGAGGCAGATCCCGGCGTCCTCGCAGACCAACGTGGGGCAGCGAGGTGGATCGCAGCTCCCGCTCCCCTCGTAGTGACAGCCCATGCCGGGAGGCGCGCAGTCGATGAGGCACGTGCCCGCATCGGTCGCAGCACCGCCGTCCGAGACGCGGCCGCCGTCGCTCCCCGGCCCGCCGTCGCCGGACGGACGATGCGAGCCCGAGCAGCCGTACACGGCGAAGGTGCAGGCGAGCAGACAGGTGGTGGCGAGCCGGTTCATGCTCCCGGTCGGAGCAAGCGCTGCGCCAAGCACGCCTCCAACATCACGCGGCTTTTCCGTGCGCGAGGTGTGGCAACGTGTGCCAGGCGAGCGACGCGGCGTTCGCGAGCCGAGCCGCTGTTCCTCGCGGCTCTCCTGCACGCCTGTCGAGCGCCGATAGCGTAGAGGTCGAGCATCGGCGTGTCAGGAGAGTCCGGGCTCACCCGGAGCTCGCGCGACTTGGGGTCGAGGACGAGGTCGAGCGCTTCGAGCGGAATCTGCCCGATCAGCACCGTCGCGCCGACGGGCAACACCAGCGCGTCGCACGTCATCGCGCGACCGAGAATCTCGAGCGCAACACCGCCGACCCACGAGAGCTCTCTGCGACGCTCGAGCTCGCGCTCGCGATCGTCTGGTACGCTCGTGGAGTGGACCCGAGCGACTTGGTCGGCCACCGACTGCCCGGCGGCTTCACGGTCGTGCGCCACATCGCGACGGGCGGCTTCGCATGGGTCTACGAAGCCCAGACGCCGGAGCGGGCGCCGTGCGCCATCAAGGTGCCGCACCAGTCGACTGCGCAAGGGCTCAAGCGTTTCGTGCGCGAGATCAAGGTCATGCGCGAGCTGCCCAGGAGCGCGTACTGCGTTCGCTACGTCGGCGACGGGCTCCTCGGGGACGGCCGTCCGTTTCTCGCGATGGAGCTCGTTCGCGGGCGCACCCTCGCCCGGGTGCTGGAGTCGGGCGATCGCTGGGATCCGCGCTCCGCGTGCGCGATCGGCACGCAGCTCTGCGCCGCGCTCCGAGGCATGCATCGGCTCGGGCTGGCGAGCCGCGACGTCAGCCCGAACAACATCATGCTCACCGAGGACAACCGCGTGAAGCTGATGGACTTCGGCCTCGTGAAGGACGCTCAGGGTCTGCTCGAGCTGCTCGAGGAAGAGGACATCCTTCACGGCCGCGACTTCGCCGAGAACCTCGACGCCGGGCTCTTGCTGGGCACGCTCGACTACGTCGCACCCGAACAGCTCGCCGATTCCAGAGTGAACGACCCGTCGCGGACACAGACGGACACCTGGAGCGACGTCTACAGCGTCGGATTGATCCTCTGGCAGATGATCGCGGGGAAAAAGGTCTTCGCTCTCGACATGTCGGGCACCGACGATCGCGCGGTCGCGCGGCGGGTCCTCGCGTACATCGATGCGCGCGTGACGTTCGATGAAGATCGGCTGCGGCGCCCGCCGTCGCTTCCCGCGCCGGTGTTCCAGATCCTCGCGCGCTGCCTCCGGCTCGACCCACGGCGGCGCCACCGCACCGCCATGGAGCTCGGGCAGGAGCTGCAACGGTATCTCGAGACTGGGCAGGCCGCCGAACAGGACGAAGACGAGAGGACCGACCACGTTCGACTCGATGACTACCTGGCTCTGCTCGAGGCGGGCGAGGAGGACGAGGCGACGGGCGTGCACCAGACCGCGTCCGCGAAGTGGGGCGTCCGCGCCGGGTCGTCGATCCCGGTCGTGCTCGACTTCGACGACGAGACGGCCGAGGTCGTGATCCCCAAGCACGACCCGCCCCCGTCGTCGACGGGAGACGCCGAGCTCGACGCCATGCTCGCGCACTTCGACGAAGAGACCCGCAGCGACGACTGAGAGGAAATCGGCTCTTTTCTTCGTAATTTCGAGTCGGCTTACCGACAATAAATTTTGTCTTGACTCATTTTGCAGTCGGTGTATATCGGCAGGCGATGCCTACTGCCGACCGAGCTCTGGACGTCGTGGACGACGCCGCGCGAGCCAAGACGCTCCTCGACCCGACGCGACGGCGGGTGCTCGAGCTCTCGCTCGCGCCCACGTCCGCTGCGTCGATTCGGGCGCGCGCTCGGCATGCCGCGACAGAAGGTGAACTACCACCTGCGCGCGCTCGAGAAGGCCGGCTTCGTCGAGCTCGTCGAAGAGCGGAAGAAGGGCAACTGCACCGAGCGCGTCGTGCGCGCCACGGCGACGGCGTATCTCATCAGCCCCGACGCGCTCGGCGCCCTGGCGGGCCGTCCCGAGAACGTCGTCGATTGGTTCTCGAGCGGGTACCTCATCGCGGTGGGCGCCAAGATGGTGCGCGACGTCGCGACGCTGCGTACCGAGGCCGCCGACGCGGGCCAACACCTCGCGACGCTCACGCTAGAAACGACGGTCCGCTTCGCGAGCCCCGCCGCGCAGAACGCGTTTGCAGAGGACCTCGCCAACGCGGTCGCGCGCGTCGTCGCCGCACACCACGACGACAGCGCCGAGGAGGGCCGCGAGTACCAGCTGATCCTCGGAGCGTATCCGAGCATTTCTCACACGGGAGGGCACGATGAGTGACGACGACGAGAGCCGCGAGCACGAGACCACGATCGAGATCGACGCACCTGCCGACGTCGTCTGGCGCGCGATCAGCGAAGGGGAAGAGCTCACACGGTGGTTCGCCAAGGAGGCCAAGAGCACGCCCGGCGTCGGCGGATCTATCTGGGTGCGCTGGTCGGAAGACATGGAACTGACGATGAGCATCGTCATCAGCGACCCTTCGCGTCACCTGCGTCTCGAGGGATCGAAAAAGCTCGCGACGGACTTCCATCTCGAAGCCCAGAGCGGCGGCCGCACCAAGCTCCGCATCGTCGCGAGCGGCTTCGGCGCGGACGCGAGCTGGGACTCGCTCTACGACGGAACGCGCAAGGGCTGGCTGCTCTTCGCGCTCACGCTCAAGCACTACATCGAACGGCATCACGGCCGCGCGCGGAGCGTCGTCAACGTCTTCGGCGGGCTACCGGCCACGCCCGAGCAGGTCTTCGACGCGTTCGTACGCGAGGTGGAGCCCATCGCCGAGAGGCGCGGCGAGACGATCGCGTGGGTCGAGCCGCGGCTCGGCGACGGCTTCGGCACGGCCGAGATCCTCGAGGCGGAGTCCGGTGGGTCGTTCGTCACCGTGACCCTCTCCGCGTTCGGGGAGCCAGGCCCGCTCGACGAGCTCGAGCGCGAGTGGCAGACGCGATTCTCGGCCCTCCGCGGCGAGGCATGATCACGAACACGAGACGCGCCAGGCGCGCTATCGTTGTCGTGTGATCGTCGACCCAGCGACGGGCTTCGCCGGCCTCGTGAGGGACCTCGTCGGATTTGCGCGCGCGGTGTCACCTGATCTGTTGGTCGAGCGGATAGGCGCCCACGTCCTGGTCGGCCCGGCGGCAGCGTCACCCGGAATCGAGCACGACGCCGGGGATGCGTGGTCCTTCGAAACGAAGGTGACCGGCGGCGCGCCAACGCCGCCCCCGATGCTGCGCGGCCCCTTCGAGCAGCACGAGGTCTACACGCTCCGGAAGTCACGCGCCGGGTTCTTTCCGAACGTCATCATGGTGGGACGTGCGGCCTCCAACGACATCGTCCTCGACGACGCGAGCCTCTCGAAGCTCCACGCCCGGCTAAAACCGCTGTCGCAAGACCGCTTCCTGGTCACCGACGCCGGCTCGACATACGGGACATTCGTCGGTGCCACGCGCCTCGCGAAGAACGAGGAGGCCGAGGTCACCCACGGAGACCACATTCGTTTCGGCGACCGACCCTTCAAGCTCTTCGATACCGCCCGCCTGCACACGGTGCTCGTTCGAACGGTGCTGCTGCCGGAGTGACGGCCACGCAGGCCGTTTCGCGAGAGCGGTGGCTCGTCGTCGGGCGGGGTGCGCGGCGAAGCCGCGCGGGGACCCCGCACCCTGTCAGCAGTCAGCCGCCTTCTCGTGTCGTGCCCTTCGCGGGCTTCTTACTCCTCGCTCGCCGCCGCGAGCGCTGGCTCGGCCGCGCCGGCTTCGATGGCGTGGGGACGGCATCGTCGTCGCGGCGTCCTCGACGAGCATGTCGAGTCGGTTGTACGCGCCGAGGCCCGTACCGGCCGGCAGCAGGCGGCCCATGATGACGTTCTCCTTGAGCCCGCGCAGGTAGTCGACCTTGCCGCTGATCGCGGCCTCGGTGAGCACCTTCGTGGTCTCCTGGAACGAGCTCGCGCTGATGAAGCTGTCGGTCGACAGCGAGGCCTTCGTGATGCCGAGGAGCAGCGGCTCCGCGACGGCGGGCTGGCCGCCGCGCGCGATGACGCGCTCGTTCTCCTTCTCGAAGACCGTCTTCTCGACCTGCTCGTCGCTCAAGAAGTTCGAGTCACCGACCTCCTTGATGCGCACACGCCGGAGCTCGGTTGCCCGTCGCCCGCGCTCGACGGGAGCGACGAAGCGCCGCCGCCGGCGCGAACCGGTATCGCCGGCGCGGAAGCTCATCCTCGACAACCTCACGGACGAAGAGCAATCGCAGATCGGCTACGTGCACACCGATACGCCCGAGGAGAAAGCGGAGGCCGAGCGAGAGGCTGCCGCGGGCGGCGGCTGATCCAACTCTCGCCCGAACGACCGCACAAGCGACGTCCAGGCTGAGTCGCCGACAACACATCCAAGCTGCTCCCCTCCGCGGGGTCGGTTGACCTGAACGCTGGCAGCGCGCGACGACCGCCCACGGTCGTACGCGATGGAGGAGGGCGATCATGAGCACGGCTACGTCCACACCTACGCCGATCGACTCGCGAACGCGGTTCGTTCGGCTCGACGCAGGTCAGCGGCGTCGACCGGAGAGAGACCTACAGACCGTCGTCCAAGCGCCCGGCCGAGCGGTGCCGCGATCCGTCCCGTTCGAGACTCTTTTCGCTGAGCATTATCGGGCGATCCGGTCGTTCTGCCGCGCGTGTCGAGAGCCAGGCGTCGCGGTGATCGCCGTGCACGCCCCCACGGGCCGCCTCGCCGGCCGGCTCTGGCTCGCCGCACGCATCGGTCGGCCGGCGCTCGCGATCATCGGCCGCCACAGCGCGGTTGACCTCCCGCTCGAAGGCGACGCCTCGCTCTCGCTCCGACATCTCGCCCTCGTCCTCTCGCCGCTCCGGAGCTGGGACGCCCACGAGGCGCGCTATCACGTGCTCGATTCTACGAACCGGCGTCGCGTTCCACGACGAGCGCGGCCGGCCCCTCGGAGCGGTCCGCGTGGAAGGCCCCGCGCTCCTCTCTGCTGGCGACCACGCGCTCTTCTTCCTCCAGACCGGCGACGCTACGGACTTCCCCCCGAGCTCCGACGACGCGTGGGCCCTGATGCCCGAACGGATCTACGTCGACGAGCGCGGCGCGGACCCCGATCGCTGGCAACGCCGCAACTCGCGGCGCCGCCTCGCACGGCACGACCATGAAGGTCGCGCGCACACGCTCGTCACCGAGGTCAGCGCCCCCATTCGTGCCGAAGACCAACTCCTCCACGACGGCGAGACCCCGCTCGGATCGCTCAGCGTGATCACCGCCCACACCGCCCGCCGGCTCGACATCGGCCTCACCGCCGCCACCCGCGGCATCCTCCTCGGCCGCTACGCGAGATGCGACTCCGCCGACCTCATCCACGACGACTCGATCTCGCGCACGCACCTGCTCATCTTGCGCGTCGAGGACAAGCTGTACGCGTTCGACACCGCGAGCACGTTCGGCTCGTACATCCAACGTGGTACGAGAGCGCGCCACTCCTTCGATGTCCTCGGTCTCGACGAGCGCGCGGAGATCACCCTCGCCGATCGAGACGTCGTGCTGCGGTGGCATCCCTGACCCCAGCCTGGCCGAAGCTTCGGCCTCGATGACGAACACGAAGAACAGCATTTCCGGCTCCGCGGTCGTCGGGCATCCTCTCGTCTCCTGGAGGAGTGATCATGAGCAATAGGGGGGGCCCCAACCCGGATTGGAGCCGGCTACTTCTCGCCGGCGCGCTCGGCGCGCTCACGAGCCTCGCGGTCGTACGGATGACCCAGGCGGGAAACGAGACCGACCAGCGGGTCGACGGAGCCGAGCCCGCCCAGCAAGGCAATTGCCTAGAGCAAGCAGCACCTGGCGCGCTCCTCGCGGCTGCAGAGGAGATTGACCCGGAGGGGACCCCACACGAATCGGAGAACGCATCTCGGATCCTGCTGAGGTCGGTCAGCGAGGAGAACGCTAGCCTGATACGCACGCTTTGCCTGCGGTTGGACGATGCCCCCCTCGCGCCGAACATTCCCCTCTTCCCGTCTGGCGCCGGGTGGATCGACAGGGACACATACGGGTGCGACGGTTGGCTGCACTCGACCCCAGGCCTCTATGTCGAGGTCTGGGTGCTCGGACGAAGTCGGCATCAGACTGGAGAGTCAACAGCACGGATCCCGGTCCAATTCGTATTGCGTGGCTCCGCACCGGAGCTCGCAGCGGGCGTTAGCCACATTCTCGGTCGAATCGGGGCACTCAACCTACGCGACCGCGATTCCAACGCTCGTGTCATCACCGCGCAGACTGCGTCTCCACGGGAAGACCTCGAGTTCGACCTTCCGCTTCACGGCCGCGATCGTCAGGAGGGCGGCTCCGTGCAATACGTTCGCGTCCCCTCGGACGACACGCGCCTCGACGCGATCGTCATCGTCAACGAGCTGACGGCCGAGCTCGCGAACACGACGTTCTGATTGATGGTGTCCGAACAGCTCGTTGTCACTCGTCCGGGCGGGGAACTTCGAGACGATGTTCCCGGCGTGGAGCCCTCCCGCACGGTCGGGCACTCGGATCGCCGGTTCACCGCGCGGTTCGCGCTGGTTGATCACGGCGGCGGCACACCGAGCGCGCGGCAGATCGCTTTCACGGTGCGAGCTTCAAGGTCGCGTGTCGTGGCACCGGGGCCTGCGCGCCGTTCGCCGGATTGACCCAGATGTCGTGGTTGCCGCCGTGATGATGGAGGAAGCAGCCTTGGCCGCGGAGGTGCCGCTCGAACGCGCGGCGCTTCACGCAGAGCGCCCGCCGTGAGCGGCGAGCGTTCGGAACAGCTTCTTGCGGGAGGCGTGCAGGGCGTCGAGAGCGTCACGCGCCATCTCGAACGCCTCTTCGACAGAGTCGGCTTCGGTGACGAGCTCGGGGTCGAGTGGGCTCGTGACGACGAAGCCGCCCTCCTCGGCCGGCGTCAGCGTCAGCATCAGCTCGCCGTCCGACACCGTGTACGTGCGTGGCTCGGCCGCGGCGGACTTGCGAGTCGAGCGCTTCTTGGCAGGCCGCATTCCTAGAGCGTGCAGGTCGGTTCCGTCATGGTCAACCGCGCGACTCGCCGGGCGAGCACGGCCCCGGCGTGGGGCCCTCCCGCCGGCCCGGCACGTCTCACGCGAATTGAAAAAGCCGGCCGCCTCTCGGCAGCCGGCCTTCTCGTGTCGTGCGCTCTCGCGCTTCTTACTCTTCGCTCGCCGCCGCGAGCGCTTGCTCGGCCGCGCCGGCTTCGATCGCGCGGGGCGGCATCGTCGTCGCGGCGTCCTCGACGAGCATGTCGAGTCGGTTGTACGCGCCGAGGCCCGTACCGGCCGGCAGCAGGCGGCCCATGATGACGTTCTCCTTGAGCCCGCGCAGGTAGTCGACCTTGCCGCTGATCGCCGCCTCGGTGAGCACCTTCGTGGTCTCCTGGAACGACGCTCGCGCTGATGAAGCTGTCGGTCGACAGCGAGCGCCTTCGTGATGCCGAGCAGCAGCGGCTCCGCGACGGCGGGCTGGCCGCCGCGCGCGATGACCTTCTCGTTCTCGCTTCTCGAAGACCGTCTTCTCGACCTGCTCGTCGCTCAGGAAGTTCGTGTCACCGACCTCCTTGATGCGCACACGCCGGAGCATCTGACGAACGATGACCTCGATGTGCTTGTCGTTGATGCGCGACGCCCTGCAGTCGGTAGACCTGCTGGATCTCGTTCACGAGCCAGGCCGCGAGCTCCTTCTCGCCCTTGACCTTCAGGATGTCGTGCGGGTTCGCGGGGCCGTCCATGAGCGGCTCGCCCGCGCGAACGCGGTCGCCGTCCTTGACGGTGAGGTGCTTGCCCTTGGCGATGAGGTACTCCTTCGGCTCGCCGATGTCCGGCGTGATGATGACCTTGCGCTTGCCCTTGGTGTCCTTGCCGAAGCTGATCACGCCGTCGATCTCGGCGACGATCGCGTGGTCCTTCGGCTTGCGCGCCTCGAACAGCTCGGCGACGCGCGGCAGACCGCCCGTGATGTCCTTGGTCTTGGTCGTCTCGCGCGGGATCTTCGCGATGATCTCGCCCGCTCGACCTCCTGGCCTTCGGCCGGGATGATGTTGGCGCCGACCGGCAGGAAGTAGCGCGCCTCGTTGTCGCCGACTGCCCGTCTTGGCCGTCTCGCCGGTCGCGTCCTTGACGGTGATGCGCGGACGCGCGCTCGGATCGCGCGACTCGATGATGACGCGACGCGAGAGGCCCGTCACCTCGTCGAGCTTCTCCTCCATCGTCACGCCGTCGACGATGTCGCCGTACTTGACGGTACCGGCTGACCTCGGTGAGCAGCGGGATCGCGTACGGGTCCCACTCGGCGAGCGCGGCACCGCGCTCGACGCGCGCGCCCTCTTCCGACCTTGAGGTACGCGCCGTACGTGAGGTTGTAGCGCTCGCGCTCACGGCCGGACTCGTCGACGATCTTGATGACCGCCGTGGCGGTTCATCACGACGACCGACCCGTCCTTCTTCCTCAGCGATCTTCGCGTTCTCGTAGCGGACGATGCCCTCCGAGCGGCGACTCGAGGCTCGACTGCTCGATCTTGCCGCGCGCGGCTGCGCCGCCGATGTGGAACGTCCGCATCGTGAGCTGCGTGCCAGGCTCACCGATGGACTGCGCCGCGATGACGCCGCAGGCCTCGCCGATGTTGACCTTGTACCCGCGCGCGAGGTCGCGCCCGTAGCACTGGCCGCAGATGCCGCGCCGAGTCTGGCACGTGAGCACCGAGCGAATGATGACGCGCTCGATGCCCGCCTCTTCGATCGCGTCGACGCGCGCCTCGTCGATCTCCTCGTTGGCCTCGACGATGACGTCACCGGTCACCGGGTCGACGATGTCTTCGAGCGCCGTGCGGCCGAGGATGCGCTCGCCGAGGGCTGGTGACGACCTCGCCGCCCTCCTCGAGCTTGCGACACCCAGATTCCGTCGAGCGTCTCGCAGTCGTACTCGGTGATGACGCGCGTCCTGCGCGACGTCGACGAGACGGCGCGTGAGGTAACCGGAGTTCGCGGTCTTGAGGGCGGTGTCGGCGAGACCCTTGCGGGCGCCGTGCGTCGAGATGAAGTACTCGAGCACGGTGAGGCCCTCGCGGAAGTTCGCCGTGATGGGCGTCTCGATGATCTCGCCCGAGCGGCTTCGCCATGAGGCCGCGCATCCCGGCGAGCTGCCGGATCTGCTGGTTCGAGCCGCGAGCGCCCGAGTCGGCCATCATGAAGATCGGGTTGAACGACGCGGTCTGCACCGTCTCGCCGGTGCTCGGGTCTTCGATGTCCTCGACGCCGATGCCCTCGAGGAGGTCCTTGCGCGACCTGGTCGGCCGCAGCCGCCCAGATGTCGACGACCTTGTTGTAGCGCTCGCCGTCCGTGATGAGACCCTCTTGGTACTGCTCGACGACGGTCTCGACGTCCGCCTGCGCCCGGCCGAGGATCTCGGCCTTGCTCTCGGGGATCACCATGTCGTCCATGCAGATCGATGCGCCCGAACGGGTCGACATCTCGAACCCGAGCGTACGCAGCCGGTCGGCCAGCAGCACCGTCGCCTTGTTGCGGCTGACGCGGTAGCACTGGTCGATCAGCATCGAGAGCGCCTTCTTGATCGAGCACCTTGTTCACGTACTCGAACGTGAGCTCCTCGGGCAGGATGTCGCTCACGAGAACGCGACCGACGGTCGTGTCGTACGAGCTTCCCGTCGCACGCGGCACTTGATGCGCGCGTGGAGCTCGATCTCACCCGAGTCGTACGCCATGCGCACCTCGTCCGGGCGAGCTGTAGATGCCGCGGAAGTCGCCCTTCTTCTCGCGTCCGGCGTGTACTCGCCGCGCGCGAACGGACGCTCGCGCGTCATGTAGTAGAGGCCGAGGACGATGTCCTGCGTCGGGTTGATGATCGGGCGACCGTTCGCGGGCGAGAGGATGTTGTTCGTGCTCATCATGAGCACGCGCGCTTCCATCTGCGCCTCGACCGACAGCGGGACGTGGACCGCCATCTGGTCACCGTCGAAGTCGGCGTTGAACGCCGCGCAGACGAGCGGGTGGAGCTGGATGGCCTTGCCCTCGATGAGCACCGGCTCGAACGCCTGGATGCCGAGGCGATGGAGCGTCGGCGCGCGGTTCAGGAGCACCGGATGCTCGGTGATGACCTCGTCGAGGATGTCCCAGACCTCGGGCTTCTCCTTCTCGACCATCTTCTTCGCGCTCTTGATGGTCGTGACGTAGCCGCGCTCTTCGAGCTTGTTGTAGATGAACGGCTTGAAGAGCTCGAGCGCCATCTTCTTCGGCAGCCCGCACTGGTGCAGGCGCAGCGCCGGGCCGACGACGATGACCGAACGGCCCGAGTAGTCGACGCGCTTGCCGAGCAGGTTCTGGCGGAAGCGGCCCTGCTTGCCCTTGAGCATGTCGCTGAGCGACTTGAGCGGGCGCTTGTTCGGGCCGGTGATGGTCTTGCCGCGACGCCCGTTGTCGAAGAGCGCGTCGACCGCTTCCTGCAGCATCCGCCGCTCGTTCCGGATGATGATCTCCGGAGCGTTGAGCTCGATGAGCCGCTTGAGGCGGTTGTTGCGGTTGATGACGCGACGGTAGAGGTCGTTGAGATCGCTCGTCGCGAAGCGGCCGCCGTCGAGCGGCACGAGCGGGACGCAAGTCGGGCGGAAGCACCGGGATGACCGTGAGCATCATCCACTCGGGCCGGTTGCCGGACTCCTTGAACGCCTCGACGACCTTGAGGCGCTTCGCGTACTTCTTGCGCTTCGCCTCGCTCGTCGCCTCTCGCATGTCGCGTGCGAAGCTCTTCCGACATCGCGTGCACGTCGACGTCCTTGAGCATCTCGAGGATCGCCTCGCCGCCCATGCCGGCGGTGAAGCTGTCGTCGCCGAGCTCGTCCATCAGCTCCTGGTAGCGCTCCTCGGTGAGGATCTCGCCCTTCTCGAGCGGCGTCTCCATCCCGTCGAGCACGACGTAGCTCTCGCAGTAGAGGACGCGCTCGAGGTCCTTGAGCGTGATGTCGAGGATCGCGCCGATGCGGATCGGCAGGCTCTTCAGGAACCAGATGTGCGCGACCGGCGTCGCGAGCGTGATGTGGCCGAGGCGCTCACGACGCACCTTCGACTGGATCACCTCGACGCCGCACTTCTCGCACACGATCCCACGGTGCTTCATGCGCTTGTACTTGCCGCAGTTGCACTCGTAGTCCTTCACCGGCCCGAAGATCTTCGCGCAGAAGAGCCCGTCCCGCTCCGGCTTGAACGTGCGGTAGTTGATCGTCTCGGGCTTCTTCACCTCGCCGTGCGACCACTCGCGGATCTTCTCCGGCGACGCGAGCGAGATGCGGATCGCCGAAAAGGAGAGCGGATCCTTCGGCTTCTCGAAGAAACTGAAGATGTCCTTCATGGCTCACTCCTCCTCCGCGGCCATCACGTCGTCTCTTGCGCGTCGTTGCCTGGCTCGATGAGCTCGACGTTCAGGCACAGCGCCTGGAGCTCCTTCATCAGCACGTTGAAGCTCTCGGGGAGACCGGCGTCGAGCTGGTGCTCGCCCTTGACGATCGCCTCGTACATCCGCGTGCGTCCCTGGACGTCGTCGGACTTGACGGTCAAGAACTCCTGCAGCGCGTACGCCGCGCCGTACGCCTCCATCGCCCAGACCTCCATCTCGCCGAGACGCTGACCGCCGAACTGCGCCTTGCCGCCGAGCGGCTGCTGGGTGACGAGCGAGTAGGGGCCGATGCTGCGCGCGTGGATCTTGTCGTCCACGAGGTGGTGGAGCTTCAGCATGTACATCACGCCGACCGTGACGTCGCGCTGTCGAACGCCTCGCCGGTGCGGCCGTCGAAGAGCACCGTCTGCCCGTTCGTCGCGAACGCCGCGCGAGCGTCGAGCAGCTCCTTGATCTCCCTCTCGCCGCGCCGTCGAAGACCGGCGTCGCGAGCTGGAAGCCGTTCTTGAACTTCGCGCGCGAGCTCATGAGATCCTCGTCGTCCGGAAGCTCGTCGATGATCTGCTTCGATCGACCCGGTGTGGAAGATCTTCATCAGCTGCTGTCGCGGAGCTCGGCTCTCGCTCGAGCTTCTGCGCGATCGACCAGCTCCTGGAGCTGCTTGCCGATCAGGTAGCCGGCCCACCCGAGGTGCGTCTCGAGGATCTGACCGACGTTCATGCGGCTCGGAACGCCGAGCGGGTTGAGGCACGATGTCGACCGGCGTGCCGTCCGGGAGGTACGGCATGTCCTCCTCGGGGAGGATTCGCGCAGACGACGCCCTTGTTGCCGTGGCGACCGGCCATCTTGTCGCCGACCTGGAGCTTGCGCTTGATGGCGATGTAGACCTTCACCATCTTGATGACGCCCGGGGGCAGCTCGTCGCCCTTGCTGAGCTTGCCGATCTTCTCCTGGAAGAGCGTCTCGATCGCCTGCGTCTGCTCGTCGAGCTGCGTCGAGGATCGACGTCGATCTTCTCCTTGCCCTTGTCGATCTCGATGTTGCCCCAGTACTTGCGCGGGATGGGCTCGAGCATCGGCGTCCGTCGATCTTCGCGCCCTTCGCCAGCAGCACCTTGCCCTTGTCGTCGACGAGCTTGGCCTCGGCGGTGCGACCCGAGAGGAGCTTCTTGACGCGCGCGTAGCGCGGACTCGCGGATGATCTTGATCTCGTCCGCCATGTCCTTCTCGAGCTTCGCGCGCTCCTGCGTCCTCGATCTCCTTGCGCGCGCTCGTCCTTCTCGGTGCCCTTGCGAGAGAAGACGCGCGCGTTGATGACGATGCCGCGCGACGCCCGGCGGCACGCGGAGCGAGCTGTCGCGCACGTCGCCGGCCTTCTCGCCGAAGATCGCGCGGAGCAGCTTCTCTTCGGGCGAGAGCTGCGTCTCGCCCTTCGGCGTGATCTTGCCGACGAGGATGTCGCCGGACTTCACCTCGGCGCCGATGCGCACGATGCCCGAGTCGTCGAGGTCCTTGAGGGCCTCCTCGCCGACGTTCGGGATGTCGCGCGTGATCTCCTTCCTTGCCGAGCTTCGTGTCGCGCGCGACGCACTCGAACTCCTCGATGTGCACCGACGTGAAGACGTCGTCCTTCGCGATGCGCTCCGAGATCGAGGATCGAGTCCTCGAAGTTGTAGCCACCCCACGGCATGAACGCGACGACCACGTTCCGGCCGAGCGCGAGCTCGCCCATGTCGCACGCTCGGTCCGTCGGCGATGACGTCGCCGACCTTGACCTTGTCGCCGGCGCGCACGACCGGGCTTCTGGTTGTACGCAGGTGTTCTGGTTCGACCGCTGGAACTTCTGCAGGCGGTAGATGTCCGGGAACGCGCCGGCCTCGCCTTCGGCCTTGACGACGATGCGCGTCGCGTCGACCGACTCGACGACGCCGTCTCGCTTCGCGACGACGCACACGCCCGAGTCGCGCGCGACCTTCGCCTCGAGGCCGGTGCCGACGATCGGCGCCTCGCTGCGAATGAGCGGCACCGCCTGCCGCTGCATGTTCGAGCCCATCAGCGCGCGGTTCGCGTCGTCGTGCTCGAGGAACGGGATCGAGCGACGCCGCGACCGACACGAGCTGGTTCGGCGAGACGTCCATCAGCGTGATCTGATCGGGCGGGACCATCACGAACTCGCCGTTGTATCGAGCGCTGATGAGGTGGCCCGTGAACTTGCCCGTTCTTCTCGTCGATGTCGCGCGTTCGCCTGCGCGATGTAGTGGCCCTCTTCCTCGAGCGCGCTGTACCAGCGCACCTCGTCGCGTGACCTTGCCCTCGTCGCACGCGGCGGTACGGCGTCTCGACGAAGCCGTACTCGTTGACGCGCGCGTACGTCGAGAGCGACGCGATGAGGCCGATGTTCGGACCTTCCGGCGTCTCGATCGGGCAGATGCGGCCGTAGTGCGTCGCGTGGACGTCGCGGACCTCGAAGCCCGCGCGCTCGCGCGTGAGACCACCGGGCCCGAGCGCCGAGAGCCGCCGCTTGTGCGTCACCTCGGAGAGCGGGTTCGTCTGGTCCATGAACTGCGAGAGCTGGCTGCGAGCCGAAGTACTCCTTGACCACCGCGCTCACCGGCTTCGCGTTGATGAGGTCGTGCGGCATGAGCGTCTCGATCTCCTGAGACATGCTCATGCGCTCCTTGATGGCGCGCTCCATGCGGACCAGACCGATGCGGTACTGGTTCTCCATCAGCTCGCCGACCGCGCGCACGCGGCGGTTGCCGAGGTGATCGATGTCGTCGATCGAGCCGCGGCCGTTCTTGAGCTCGATGAGGTGCTTGACCGTCTCGAGGATGTCCCGCGGCGTCAGCACCGTCGTCGTCGAGCTCGGGCTTGCCCTCGTCGTCCTTGTAGAACTTGTAGTTCAGCTTCAGCCGGCCGACGCGCGAGAGGTCGTAGCGCTCGGGGTTGAAGAACAGGTTGTTGAAGAGGGTCTTGCGCCGTCTCGAGCGTAGGCGGATCGCCCGGGCCGCAGGCGCCGGTAGATCTCGAGGATCGCCTCGTCCTGCGTCGTGATCTTGTCGGCGATGAGCGTGTCGCGGAGGTAGCTCCCGACGTTGAGACCGTCGATGAAGAGGACCTTGAGCTCCTCGACGTCCGCCTCGCGGAGCACCTCGAGCTTGTCCTCGGTGACCTCCTCGTTGACGCCGAGGAGGACCTCGCCGGTCGTCCTCGTCGATCACGTCCTCGGCGCTGACCTTGCCGACGACCTCGTGCAGATCGAGCGGCAGGCGATCGAGGCCCGCCTCGCGCAGGCTTGCGGATCGCCGCTCGCGTGAACTTGCGGTTCTTCCGGACGATCGGCTCGCCGCCGACCTTGATGTCGCGCGTCGCGCGCTGGCCCGGGAGCAGGTCGTACTCGATCGACTTCGAGAACTTGTTCTCGCCCTCGAAGTAGATCGTCTCGGTGTCGTAGAAGAACTTGAGGAGGTCCTGCGTCGAGTAGCCGAGCGCCTTGAGGAGCACGGTCGCGTGCATCTTGCGGCGGCGGTCGATGCGGACGTAGATGAGGTCCTTCGGGTCGAACTCGAAGTCGAGCCACGAGCCGCGGTACGGGATCACGCGGGCCTGATAGAGGAGCTTGCCGGACGAGTGGGTCTTGCCCTTGTCGTGATCGAAGAAGACGCCCGGGGCTCCGGTGGAGCTGGCTGACGACGACGCGCTCGGTCCCGTTGATGATGAACGTTCCGTTCTCGGTCATCAGCGGGATCTCGCCGAAGTAGACCTCCTGCTCCTTGATGTCGCGGACGGCCTTGTCCGTGCTCTCGCCCTGGCGTGTCGTAGATGATGAGCTGGATCGTCACCTTGATCGGCGCCGCGTACGTCATGCCGCGCTGGCGGCACTCGTCGACGTCGTACTTCGGGCGCTCGAGCGTGTACCCGACGAACACGAGCTCGCTCGTGCCGTTGAAATCACGGATCGGGAATACGCTTCGGAAGACGCCCTGGAGGCCGATGTCCTCGCGCTCGTGGGCGGGACGTTGGCCTGCAGGAACTTCTCGTAGGACCTCTTCTGGATGTCGATCAGGTTCGGGATCTCGATGATCTTCTCGATCTTCCCGAAGCTGTGTCGGACCCGGAAGTTGGTCTGAACGGTCGCCGCCATGTCTCAGGTTGCCTCCGGGGTCGGTCGCCGAACCGACCCGCTGTCTGCCTGCGAAGCGAAGGGGTTAAGTCAGCGAAGCCGCGGCGCAGGGCGCAAAGGCCCAGCGCCGCGTCTGCGGTCGGTAGAAACACGAAGAAATCACGCAGAGGGTTAGTCACCTACTTGACGGTGACCTTCGCGCCAGCTTCTTCGAGCTTCTTCTTGATCTCCTCGGCCTCGGCCTTCGAGACGCCCTCCTTGACGACCTTCGGCGCGCTCTCGACCAGGTTCTTCGCCTCTGCGAGGCCCAGGCTGCGTGATCTCGCGGACCGACCTTGATGACGTTGATCTTCTTCGTCCCCGCGTCCGTCAGCTCGACGTCGAACTCGGTCTGCTCTTCGACCGGAGCCGCCGCAGCACGCCGCTGCGGGTGCGGCGCCCGCGACCGCGACCGGCGCGGCCGAGACGCCCCACTTCTCCTCGAGCGCCTTCACGAGGCCCGCGACCTCCATGACGGTCCAGGAGCTGAGCTCTTCCACCATCTGTTTCGAGTTCATGTTCGCCATTTCGTTCTCCGCTACCCACTCATGCCGCGCCGGAGCGCGGGAAGTTGTCTTCGAAACCCTTCGCTCGATTCTTTGCGTGTCTTCGCGTCGCAAGCGCGTAGACTGAGGTTCTGCGCGGGCGCTTGGAGCATCCGCACGAGGCTCTGCACCGGCGCCATCAACGTCGCGAGGAGCTGAGCCCGTGGATCTCGTCCTTGCTCGGGCATCGTCGCGAGCTCCGACTCGACGCGCTTGCCGGTGAGGACCGTGCTCTCGAGAACGCCGCACTTGACGGTGAGCTTCTCGTGCTCCTCGTTCTCCTTGCGGAACGCCTTGACGACCTTCGCGGCGGCCGAGGGATCCTCGAAGCTCCACGCGATGCCCGTCGGGCCCTCGAGGTGCCTTGCGAGCTCCGCGTTGCCCTCGAGCGGCGTGCCCTTGAGCGCCTGCTCACGAGCTTGTTCTTGACGACGCGGTACTCGACGCCCGCCTTGCGGAACCGCGCGCGCAGCTCGGTGATCGACGGCACGTCGATGCCCCTGAAGTCGAGCGAGCACGGCCGCCACAGCGTCGCGAAGCTCTTGCGCACCAGCTCGATCTCCTCGGCCTTCGCCTTGGCGCGCGCGGAACCGATGGTCTCTTGGGCTTCCATGGTCACGCCTCTGCCTCTGCGCCGGTCCCCGACGCTCGCGGGATCGATCTTGATCGCCGGGGCCCATGGTCGCGCTCAGCGTGATGCTCTCGATGTAGGTGCCCTTGGCGGTCGCGGGCTTGGCCTTGGCGAGCGCGGCGACGAGCGGCGCGCGCGTTCTCCGCGATGCTGTCCGGCGGGAGCGAGCTCTTCTTGCCGACCGGCGCGTGGACGATGCCCGCCTTCTCGACGCGGAACTCGACCTTGCCGGCCTTCGCCTCGCGCACGGCCTTGCCCACGTCGAACGTCACCGTACCGACCTTCGGGTTCGGCATCAGGCCGCGCGGACCGAGCACGCGACCGAGCCGACCGACCTGACCCATCATGTCCGGCGTCGCGATGACGGTGTCGAAGTCCAGCCAGCCTTCGTTGACCTTCGCCACCAGGTCGTCGGCGCCGACGAAGTCCGCGCCCGCGGCCTCGGCCTCCTTCGCCTTGTCGCCCTTCGCGAACACGAGCACGCGGATTGACCTTGCCGATGCCGTGCGGGAGCACGACCGCGCCGCGAACCATCTGATCCGCGTGCTTCGGGTTGACCCCGAGGCGCACCGCGAGGTCGACGCTCTCGTCGAACTTCGCGAAGGCGTGTCTCTTGACGAGCGCGCAGGCCTCGTCGAGCGGCGTACCGCGTCGTGCGGTCGACCTCGAGCGAGACCTTCGCCTTGCGTCTCTTTCCGGGTTTCATGTTCTTCCTCCTAGTCGGCTGTTGCGGCCTCCCACCCCTGTACGAGCGGTGCGTGCTGCGCGACGCCGGCTCGGCTCGCGGCGACCATCCGCGCGTGCGAGCCGGCGCGTAGCTCTCGAAATCGTCAGTCGACTGACGTCGACCCCCATCGAACGCGCCGTGCCCGCCGATCGTCTTGCATGGCGGCCTCGATCGACTGCCCGCGTTCATGTCCTGGATCTTCTGCTCGGCGAGCTTGCGCAGCTGCGCCTGGGTGATCTTGCCGACCTTGTCCTTGTTCGGCTGCGGCGAGCCGCTGCCGGGCTTCTTGCCGAGGCTCAGCCCGAGCTCCTTCTTGATCGAGCACCGACGCGGGCGGCGTCTTCGTGATGAAGGTGAACGAGCGGTCCGAGAAGACCGTGATGACGACGGGGATGATCAGGCCGGCCTGCGCCTGCGGTCTTCGCGTTGAACTCCTTGCAGAAGCCCATGATGTTGACGCCGTGCTGACCGAGCGCGGGGCCGACGGGCGGCGACGGGTTCGCCTTGCCCGCGGGAGCTGAAGCTTGATCTGTCCGATGACCTTTTTCATGGCTGCTGCTCCGGGGCTCCCCCTACGCGGACGGGTCCTATGGCTCGGGCTGTCCCGGTGTCAAAGCGCCTTCAGACCGTCTTCTCGACCTGGCCGTAGTCGAGCTCGACCGGGCGTCGCGCGTCCGAAGATCGAGACGAGGACCCGGACCTTCTGCTTGTCCGGCTTGACCTCTTCGATGGTGCCGGTGAAGTTCGCGAACGCGCCGTCGATGACGCGCACGTGATCGCCCGTCTCGAAGATCACGCGCGGCTTCGGCTTGGCGGCGCCCTCGGCGACCTGCTGCGCGATGGCGTCGATCTCCGGCTCGGGTACCGGCCGTCGGGTGACGGCCGCCGACGAAGCCGCTGACCTTGGGCGTGTCCTTGATGAGGTGCCAGGTCTCGTCGTTCAGCTCCATCTGGACGAAGATGTAGCCGGGGTAGAAGTTGCGGCTCGTGACGCGCTTCGCGCCGCCGCGGCGTCTCCTGCACGTTCTCCTTCGGGATGAGGATCTCGCCGAAGTACTCCTCCATGCCGGCCTGCTTGATCCGCTCGTAGCAGCGAGAGCTTCACCTTGCTCTCGTAGCCGGAGTAGGCCTGGATGACGTACCACTTCTTGCGGGCGGACGCGGCCTCGGCGGCCGTCGCGGGCATCGCGGACGCGGGGGCGGCGGAGCTCGGCTCGGCGGCGATGGCTTCGGGTGCCTGGTCGGCGGCGGCGCGCGCCGGCTCCACGCTCTCGTCCGCTCCGGGAGTCTCTTCCTCGGGCGGCGTGCTCTCGGGGAGATCGTCGGCCACGTGGCCCTCCGTGTGGGTCTCGATGTCGCTGATGATTTCGGTGCTCACGACTGAACCTGTAGACGAGATCGGTGATCGCGGACCAGGCCGCGTCGAAAGCGAAGAGGATGCCGGCCGCGATGACCGACGTGACCACGACGACGACCGTGGTCGTCCAGGTTTCCTTGCGGGACGGCCACGTCACCTTCGAGCCAGCTCCGCGGCGGCCTCGTGCGCGAACGGTTCGCACGCTCGTTCTTGTACGCTGCGAACGCCGCGATCGACGGCCGCCGCGAGCGCGGACGAGCGCGACGAATCGTCGGATCGGGCTCGGGCAGCTGTTCACCGCAACGCGAGCGATTCCCACCCGGCGGTGATGATCTTCCCGAAGAGCCAGAACGGCGAGCGCCGCCCCCATGTACCCGAACTGGACCCAACGCTCGACGCCGAGCGTGCGCAGCCCGCGCCGCGCGGGCCCGGCGGGCTCGCTTGCTTGTCCGACGCGATCGGCTCCTCGACCTCGTCGTCGTCCTTCGCTCTTCCATCGTCTGTTTGCTCGGCGGCCATCGCTTCACTCGTCTTCGTCGCTTCGCTGCAGGCCAGGAGGGACTCGAACCCCCAACCCGCGGATTTGGAATCCGCTGCTCTACCGTTGGAGCTACTGGCCTAGGTTGGGTGGAGAGCCGAGCCACGTTGCGGCGCGCGATCCTCGGCTCTCTCTGACTCGTGGTCCCTACTTCGACTCCTTGTGCACCGTGTGCTTCGCGCAAGTCCGGCAGAACTTCTTCAGCGCCAATCGCTCTTTCTGAGTCCGGCTTACGCGCTTTCGTCGTCTGGTAGTTTCGCGCCCCGCACTCCTCACAAACGAGCACGATTCCGCGTCTCTCTCCGCCAACTTACTCGATGATCTTCGTGACGACGCCGGCGCCCACGGTCTTGCCGCCCTCGCGGATCGCGAAGCGCTGCTGCTGCTTCGAGCGCGACCGGCGTGATGAGCTCGACGAGGATGCGTGACGTTGTCGCCCGGCATGACCATCTTGACGTCCTCCGGGAGCTCGATCGTCCCGGTCACGTCCGTCGTCCGCATGTAGAACTGCGGGCGGTAGTTCGTGAAGAACGGCTTGTGACGGCCGCCCTCCTCCTTCTTGAGGACGTAGACCTCGCCCTCGAACTTCTTGTGCGGCTTGACCGTGCCCGGCGCGCACAGCACCTGCCCGCGCTCGACGTCGTCCTTCTCGATGCCGCGGAGCAGGCAGCCGATGTTGTCGCCCGCCTGCCCCTGATCGAGCAGCTTGCGGAACATCTCGACGCCCGTGACCGTCGTCTTGCGCGGGTCGCGTGAAGCCGAGGATCTCGACCTCGTCGCCGACCTTGACGATCCCGCGCTCGACGCGACCCGTCACCACCGTGCCGCGGCCCTTGATCGAGAACACGTCCTCGATCGCCATCAGGAACGGCTTGTCGATGTCGCGAACCGGCTCCGGGATCCACTCGTCGATCGCCTTCATCAGGTTCGATGATCGACTCTTCGCCACTTCGGCTTGCCCTGCAGCGCCTGCAGCGCCGAGCCGCGGACGACCGGCGCGTTGTCGCCGTCGAACTGGTACTTGTTCAGCAGGTCGCGGACCTCCATCTCGACCAGCTCGAGCAGATCCGGATCGTCGACCGCGTCCACCTTGTTCAGGAACACGACGATCTGCGGCACGCCCACCTGGCGCGCCAGCAGCACGTGCTCCTTCGTCTGCGGCATCGGGCCGTCGAGCGCGCTCACCACCAGGATCGCGCCGTCCATCTGCGCCGCGCCCGTGATCATGTTCTTGATGTAGTCGGCGTGCCCGGGGCAATCGACGTGCGCGTAGTGCCGGTTCGCCGTCTCGTACTCCACGTGGCTCACCGCGATCGTCACGATCTTCGACGTCGTCACGGACCGTCCCGCCCTTGGCGATGTCCGCGTACGAGATCGCCTTCGCCGCCGAACTTCTTCGACAGCACCTTCGTGATCGCCGCCGTGAGCGTCGTCTTGCCGTGGTCGATGTGACCGATCGTCCCGACGTTCACGTGCGGCTTGGTGCGGACGAACTTTTCCTTGCCCATGTCGAATCTCCGTGTGTCTCCGGCTCCGTTCAGGTCCGGGGCGCCCGGTGGGGGTGCGGGCGGGGCGGTGCGGTGTCTCGGTGCGATCAATCGGCGGGGGTGCAGGGCGGGGCGGCGGTGGTTGTGATCAGACTCAGAGCCCAGGATGAGGATTGAACTCACGACCTCCTCCTTACCAAGGAGGTGCTCTACCACTGAGCTACCTGGGCACTCGCGCTCGCTGCTACCGGTCCCGGCTGCTGCTCCCTGCGGAGCGGGAGACCGGATTCGAACCGGCGACGTTCAGCTTGGAAGGCTGACGCTCTACCAACTGAGCTACTCCCGCGAGCAGCCGATCCGTTCCTGCGTGCCGACCGGTGGAGGGTGGTGGATTCGAACCACCGAAGGCATGATGCCGGCAGATTTACAGTCTGCTCCCTTTGGCCACTCGGGCAACCCTCCAGGACAAAACATTCAACCATCTCAAACACTTACGAGCTGGCGACGGGACTCGAACCCACAACCCCCTGCTTACAAGGCAGGTGCTCTACCGTTGAGCTACGCCAGCCGATCATCCGGCGCGAAAAGACGCCGAGATTACCCGAGCCCCAGTCGCGAATTCGTCTTGCAGACACAAGACGACACTCGTCCGGGAGCGCGGGGCCGGCTTATCTACGCCTCCCCCCGGACCGTGTCAAGCACGATTCTGCGCTAGTGCTGCGGCCACCGGAAAAACGGTGTCAAGACGCGTCGGGCGGCTCGGTCTTGCGCGGCCGGACAGGCTCCCAACCGTCGTGCATCTCGGCCCACGGGTCGGGCTCGGCCTCGGCGTCGGCGTCCTTCGCCTCGACGCGGGCGGGCTCGGCCTCGACGCTCGTGGACCGGGCCTTCCCACCACGTCCTTTTCGGGCTCGTCGCTCTGCCATCGGTGCCCTCCCCCCGCTCGGTCGACCGCGCGGCCAGGCACCATCGTAAAACCTCGGCGAGCCCCCGCAACGTGCCTCTGGCAGGCGTCGACGAAAGCCCCGCAGCGTCCATGGATTGTTCCGCTAGGGCTGACCGAGCGCGCCCGCCGTCTCGTTCACCTCGGGCGCGGCGGCGGTCCCGGTGCGGATGGAGGTGTCGAGCAGCCGAGCGCGCGCGCGGTCGAGGTCCGTCGCGCACTCGCGTGGCCCAATCGGCGTCGACGCCGGTGCGCTCGACCATCATCAGCGTCAGCTCCCAGTAGCGGATCGCGTGGCGCATGAGCGGCTCGACGATGCGCGCGAGCTCGCGCCGGTACTCGTCCTCGTAGATTGCCATCCCGCGAGCCGCCACGCCTCGTGCGGCGGCGGGAGCGGCGCGCCGACGATGTCCTCATAGAACTTGTCGTACATCGCGCCGATGCGATAGCCCGCGGCCGCGGCCCATTGTGGGTTGGTGAACCCCATCGTGTTGAAGTACTCGCTCTGCGCGTGGAGCATCAGCCGCGCGCGGCGCTCGAGCACGCGCGCTGAGCGTCGACGCTGGCCTGGGGAATGCCGGATCGAATCGGCGCGCTTCTCGGATCGTCTCGGCGAGCACGAAGCTCGAGGCCGCCGCGAAGAACTCGTCGTGGACGCGCGCTCTTCCGGGCGCGTCCGGTACCAGCGGACCGCCGTGCGCGCCTGCCGCGCGGCCTCGTCGAGCTGCCCCGCCCGAGCAGGCCTGCGAGCGCCGGGCCATCGCCTCCATGCGCTCCTCGGGGCTGCAGGTCCGTCGCGCGAGAGCAGAGCGTCGGCGAGCTGGCGTCTCGTCCCAGCGCTCGAGCTCGAGCGTGAGCTCGCGAGCTGGAACGTCGCGTGCCTTCACGTCGCTCGACGAGGTCGACTCCTCGCGCAGCAGTCGCTCGTATCGGGCCGCGGCCTGCTCCTTCTCGCGACTCCTCGAGCACAGGCCGGCGTTGTAGAGCGCGGGCGAGACGGTAGCGGCTCCGCCGGAAACTCGTCCGCGAGCCGATCGTAGAGCGCGACCGCGTCGGCGCAGTGATCGGCGGTTGAAGAGGTCGGTCGCGCGCATGAACAGGTCTCGGCGTCGTAGCTCTCCATCTCGAGCTCGCCGGCGTCGGTGCGGCGCGCGGTGATGCGCATCTCCTCCATGTTCACGACCTCGCGCTGCGGCGGGACCGTCCGGACGCGGCGCGGCGGCGCCGCAGGCGCCGACGGCGATCGCGAGCGAGGAGGGCGAACAGCGAACGGGCGAGGGGACGTCTCATGCTCGTCCTGACAACGAAAGCGAACGGGTTCCGGGCGACGAAGGGATCCGACCGGGCGTAACAGCAGGTGAGTCTCGCTGTGACGAGGCTGTTACGACCAGCGTCCGTAACACCGTAACATCGGATGTTACGCCGTGCGAGCGTAACACTTGGCGGTCGCGGGTGTTGCCGGTCGAGCAGTGCTCGACTGAAAGCGCTGTGAATTCCAACACTCCGGCGACGTCGAGCCGTGGCACGGGCCGCTGCATCGACGGGCCGCGCGCCAACAGAGCGGAGGACGAGATGACGACGCTTTCGAACCTGACGACGCTTTCTGCGCACACGACGAGGACCGACGAGGAGCTCCTCGGCGCGCATGCTCGCCCGAGACGCGCCGGCCTGGCGCGAGTTCCATCGGCGCTTCGATCGGCTCGTCTTCCGCTGCATCCACAAGGTCACCGGTCCGGTTCTCGACCGTCATCTCGAACGAGGACGTCCGCGAGATCTACGCGATGTTCCTGATGAACCTCACCGCGCGCGACATGCACAAGCTCCGCACGTTCGACGCCGGAGCGGGGAACAAGCTCTCGTCGTGGATCGGCCTGCTCGCGACGAACGCGGCGTGGGACTACCTCCGCAGCGTCGCCCGCCAGCCGCACTGCGCGCCGCTCACGGACGCGGAGTCGATGGGCTCGGGCGCGCCCGACCCGTACCAGCAGCTCCTCGAGAAGGAGCGCTGGAACCGCGTCAACGACACGCTCCGCTCAGTTCTCGCGGAAGGACCGCCGCTTCGTCCGCCTCTACTACGTCGACGGCCTCTCGCCCGAGGAGATCGCCGAGGAGATGCAGATCTCGGTCAAGACCGTCTACAGCAAGAAGCACAAGATCCGCTGCCGCCTCGAGCGCGCGCTCGTCAGCGAAGCGCAGGCTGCGTAGCTATCGCGCCGCCCTCGCCGGTCGATGGATTGCGATGCCGGGCGCAGCGCGAACGACCTCGCCCGAGCGCCAGGTGCTCTGGCCGGCGTCGTAGAGCCACGCGCGGAGGATGCGGCGGTGCTTGCGAGCCATCGCCGTGAAGCGCACCGCCGTGCCGTGAAAGATGGTGTCGAATCGGTCGTAGACGACCTCGCCGCTCGTCCAGAGCGAGTCGCTCGTACCCGGGAGCGGAACCTCGACCTGCACGATGCGCGAGCGGCGCTCCATCGGAGAAAGGACCCGCTCGAGGTACAGCCCGGTGGTGCTGATGTTCGTGGTGAAGCAGCGGTGGAGCTCGTCGTCGACCAGCTGCCGCGCATAGAACGAGACCGGGAGACGTGAAGCGCGCCTGCGGTCGGTGCCTTGGGCCATGTAGGGGAGTGTAGGACAGCCAGCGGGGGAGCCCAAAGATCGGCTATGCTGCGCCCCCGATGTCCGAAGCCCTCCCCGGCGCGGCCTGCGTGCTCGGCGCGTACCTCTTGGGGTCGGTGTCGTTCGGGCTGATCTGGGCGGCCCGCACCGGCGTCGACCTCAGGAGCGCGGGCAGCGGCAACATCGGCGCGACGAACGTCGGGCGTGTGCTCGGTCGCCCGGCCGGGATCGTCGTGGCCATCCTGGACGCTCTCAAGGGCGTGGCCGCCGTGTTGGTCGCGCGCGCCGTCTTCGGAGCGAGCTCGCCGTGGACGGCCGGTGCGGGGCTCGCGGCCGCGACCGGACACGTGTTTCCCATCTGGCACGGGCTTCGTGGGGGCAAGGCCGCCGCGACGTCGATCGGCGCGCTCGTCGCGGCGGTGCCCGCGGCGGGCCTCTCGGCAGCCGCGACCTTCGCGGTCCTTCGCGTGACGACCAAGCGCGCGAGCATCGGCTCGCTCGCCGGCTCGCTCGTCGGCGTCGGCGTCGTGGCGTGGCTCGCGCCGGACGCGCGGCTCGCGATGGCGGTCGCGCTGCTCGTCCTCGTGGTCGTGCGGCACGCGGGCAACCTCGGACGCCTGATGCGCGGCGAGGAGCCGCCGTCGTGAGAGGGCTCGCGCTCGCGCTCGCGCTGTCACTCGGTGCGTCCAGCGGGCTGGCCTGCGGAGGGACGACCCACCTCGGCGAGCACGCCCGCCACCTCGGCGCCGACCTCACGACGGTGAACGGGGTACGCGTCGTCGCGCTCCGCCGGCACACGCCCGACGTCGTGTTCGCGTCGCTCTGGATCGACGCCGGCTCGCGAGATGCCGACCCGCCGGAGCTCGCAACGGCGGCGGCGTGGCTCGCGGCCGACCGCGGTGGGCGTGGTGTCGAAGCGCGCGTCGTCCCCGACGGGACCGCGTTCGAGATCGCGTGCGACGCGAGCGCTCTGGATGCGTGCGTCGGGAAGCTCGCACGAGCCATCGCGACGCGCGATGTCCGCGAGCGCGACGTCGCTCGGCTGCGCCGCCGGCTCGAGGTAGCGCGGCGGCGCGCAGCGACGGACGCGAGCCGCCGCGCCGACGGTCTCGCGCTCGAAGCGCTGCTCGGCGACCGCGAGGCGCACGCGATGCTCCCGCTCGGTCGAACGGAGGACGACGCCCGTGTGACGCGGGCCTCGCTCCGCGCGTTCCTCGCCGCGCACTACGGTCCTCGGCGCGCGCTCGCGATCGCCGCGGGAGATGTGAGCTCGGACGCGCTCGACGCGGCGGTGGAGCGGTCGTTCGACGAGCTGCCCGCCGCGACGAACGAGCGCGCGGCGCGCCGATTGACGGTCGTCGAGGGGGCGCGCGCGAAGGTGGAGGTCGGCGACGAGACGATCGCGGCCGTGGCGGCGGCGCTCCCGAGCCTCGACGACGCGACGTCGATCGCGCGCGCCCTCGTCGACGCGGATCCCACGGACGGAGCGCACGTGTCCGTGAGCGCGTTCGAGCTGCGCGGGGCCGCGATCGTCGTCGGGCACGTGGCGCTCGCGCGGGCCGATCACGCCGACCGCATCGCGTCGGCCACGTGTCGGTTGCTGATCGAGGGCGCTCCGCACGCCGTCGCGCCTCGACCCGACGATCCGGTCGAAGCCGCGCGCGCTCTCGGCGCCGCCTGGACGGCCGGGGAGGCCGCGGGGCCGTCGACACCCGCGCTCGGTCTCGGCCTCGTGGCCGACGGCGGCCGAGGTGACGCGCGAGACGACGCACCAGACGCGGCGCTCGAGGCGGACGTCCGCGAGCGCACCGAGCGGGCGGTGGCGCTCGCGTGGGAGCGCAGGGAGCCGCGGGTTCGGGGCCGCGTGTCGGAGGACGCGGCCGCGGTCGTGGTCGAGGAGAACGCTGCGCGGATTGACGCTCGGAGGCGCCGGGGCGACGAGCGCGTCGCGGTGGCGATCCGCTTCGAAGGCGGCGCAGAGCGCGATCCGCCGGACCTCGCCGGTCGAACCGCGCTGCTGGCCTACGCAGCGACCACGGCCTGCGCGGGGCTCCGCGCCGACGCGCTCCGCGCGCGCGTCGAACGGCTCGGTCTGTCGATGTCCCCGCTCGTCGACGCTGGCTCGTGGGGCGTCGTGGTCGAGGGACCGAGCGCGGCGTGGCCCGCGGCGATCGACCTCGCGATCCGCTGCGCGAGCGAACCGTCGCTCGAGCGCCACGACCTCGAGACGGCCCGGTTGCGCCTCCTGTCCGCGCTCGATCCGGTGCGCGCGCTCGCGGCGCGTGCCGCGGCCCCGACGGCACCCGGAGCGATCGCACCGCTCGGCGACGCAGAGGCGGTGCGTCTCGTGCCGGCGGACGCGTTGCGCGACGCCGCGCGACACACCGTCACCGGAGGGCGCGCGGCCGTCGCCATCGTCGGCGATGTGCCCATCGGCGCCGCGGTCGACGCCGCCGCGAGACGGCTCTCGCCGCTCCGACGCGGCACGGTGGACGCACGACCGGCGAGCGTGGACGCGCCCGAGGACCCGATCGGCTTCGATTGGCACGGACAGGCGCCGCGCGTCATCGTCGCCGTCCGCGCGCGGGCGCCGTCGTCCGACGACGCGGCGACGGCGGCTCGTGCCTTCGCCCGCGCTCTCGGCGAATCGCTCCACTCGGTGCCGGGGCTGAGCGAAGCGTGGAGC
The DNA here is from genome assembly GCA_963740495.1 of uncultured delta proteobacterium. Taxonomy (GTDB): domain Bacteria; phylum Myxococcota_A; class Polyangia; order Polyangiales; family CAVUEK01; genus CAVUEK01. The sequence continues at coordinate 364,090 of CAVUEK010000015.1, read as the reverse complement.
GACGGCGGAGCCGTGGGCGGCGAGGTGTGGGCCGCGATCGCGCTCGACGCGACGAACGGCGCGCTCGACGAGCTGCCCGTTCGCGTCGCACGCGCGCAGCGCTCGTGCGCGGAGCGAGCCAACGCGTGGCTGCCAGAGCTCCGACGAGCGCGCGCCCGCCTCCTCGCGCGGCCGAGCGAGGCCGCGGCGAGCCTCTCGCTCGCGCGCCTCGAGGGTGCACGGCCCGAGGAGAACGCTGCCGGCGTGCTCGCTGCGCTCGCGTCGGCGCGCCCAGCGTTCGCGATCGGCCATCCGCGCTGAATCGATCCCGCGAAACGGCGGCGTTTGACGCTCTTCGGGGCCGCGTGCTACGTCCCGCCCGTGGCGCAGAATGAATCGTCATTCAGCCGGCCCGGAGCGCGCCGCAACACGAGCAGAGCCGGCGACAAGCGGGAGCGAATCCTACGCGCAGCGATCAAGGTCTTCGCGCGCAAGGGCTTCTACGCGACCCGAGTGAGCGAGATCGCGAAGGCCGCCGGCGTCGCCGATGGGACGATCTATCTCTACTTCAAGAACAAGGACGATGTCCTCATCCGTATCTTCGAGGATCGCATCGGCCACCTCCTCGAGGTCCTCCGCGAGGAGGTCGCGAAGCAGCGGACCGTCGAGGAGAGGATCGCGGTCGTCGTCGAGATGCAGCTCGGTCTGCTCGAGGGACAGCGCGACCTCGCCGAAGTCGTGACGGTGAACCTCCGCCAGTCGTCGCGGCTCCTGAAGCAGTACGCGGCGCCGCTCTTCAACCAGTACCTGGACGTCATCGCCGGCGTGATCGCCGACGGCCAGCGCGAGGGAACGCTCCGCCGCGACATCCACCCCAAGCATCGCGCACGCGCCCTCTGGGGCGGCATCGACGGCATCGCGCTCACCTGGGCGCTCGCCGACCCCGCGCCGGCGAAGCTCCGCAAGGCCGCCCAGCATATGCGCGGATCTTCCTCGAGGGGGTCGTCGCGCGCGATTGACACGGTGCGTCAGTCACTCTAGATCAGGCGCGGATCCTGCGGTTTCTAGCACGGAGGCTCGTCGTGAAGATCCTGGTCCCCTGTCAAGCGGGTCAGCGACCCGGCCAACGCGAACAAGGTCAAGGTCTCGGCCGATGGCTCGCGCGGTCACGACCGACGGGACTCGAGTGGAAGCCGAACCCGTTCGACGACTAGGCGCTCGAGACGGCGCTTCGGCTGAACGAGAACGCGCCACGGCCGAGCGCACCGGCGAGATCGTCGTCGTGTCGTTCGGTCCCGCCGACGCGGTGCAGCAGATCCGCCAGTCCCTCGCGATGGGCGCCGACCGAGGTATGCTGGTCGAGTGCGACGAGACGAAGATCGACTCGTGGGTGGTCGCGCGCGGGCTCGCGGCGTTGGTGGAGAAGGAGAAGCCGGACCTCGTGGTGATGGGGAAGCAGTCCGCGGACGGCGAGTCCAGCGCGGTCGGGCCTTTCCTCGCCGAGCTGCTGGGCTGGCCGATGAGCACCGGCACCATGAAGATCGTCGTCAGCGACGGAAAGCTCGAGGTGACGCGCGAAGCCGACGGTGGCGTCATCATCGCCCGCATCACGCCGCCGGCCGTGATCACGGTGACGGACCGCATCGTCACGCCCGAGGCGGTGAAGAACGGCGTCAGCCCGGCCGACCACAAGTATCCCGAGTCGGACACCGGGCGGTACGCGTCGCTCAAGGGCATCATGAACGCGCGAAAGAAGCCTCTCGAGACCGTCGCGCTCGGATCTCTCGGCATCGACGCGAACGCGACGAGCGCATGGTCCGAGCTGGCGAAGCCTCCGTCGCGAAGCGGCTCGACGACGTACGTCGAGAACGTCCAGGAGCTGGTCGAGAAGCTTCACAACGAAGCGAAGGTCATCTGAGAAGAGGGAGACGGTCATGACCGATGTACTCGTCGTCGCAGAGCTCGCGGACGGACAGCCTCGCAAGGCGACGCTCTCCGCCATCACCGCAGCGAAGAAGCTCGCCGATGGAGGCGACGCTCGACGTCCTCGTCATCGGCGAGGGCGCCGAGGGCGCGGCGAAAGCGCTGACCGGCTTCGGCGCGCGGAAGGTGCTCGTCGCCGACATCGCGGGCGGATACCTCGCCGAACGCTACGCCGCCACGGTCGCCGACGTCGCGAAGAAGGGTGCGCACGGAGTCGTCGTCGCCGGCGCGACGTACGTGGGCAAGGACTTGATGCCGCGCGTCGCGGCGAAGCTCGGCGCGGGCGTCGCGAGCGACGTGATCGGCGTCACGGTCGAGGGCGCAAAGCGCGCGTACCGCCGGTCGATGTACGCCGGCAACCTGCTCGGGACCGTGACGTTCACCGGCGGCGTCGAGGTCGCGACCGTTCGCCAGTCCGAGTTCGCTCCCGCCGAGCCGTCGGGCGGGGCGAGCCCGCTCGAGAAGGTCGAGATCGCTCGCGGATCCGGCCGCCGATCGGATCGAGTTCGTGCGGCTCGAGGCGGTCAAGCGCGAGCGACCGGACCTGACGGAGGCGGACATCGTCGTGTCGGGCGGGCGCGCGCTCAAGAGCGCCGACAACTTCAAGAACGTCCTCGAGCCGCTCGTCGACGCGCTCGGCGCGGCGATGGGTGCCTCGCGCGCGGCCTGCGACGCCGGGTTCGTTCCAGGCGACCTGCAGGTCGGCCAGACCGGCAAGGTCGTCGCGCCCAAGCTCTACTTCGCGATCGGGATCAGCGGCGCGATCCAGCACCTCGCGGGCATGAAGGGAAGCAAGACGATCGTCGCGATCAACAACAAGAAGGACGAACCGATCGCACAGGTCGCGGACTACTACCTCGTCGCAGGATCTCTTCGAAGCGGTGCCCGCTCTACGGGCCGAGGTCGAGAAGCTCAAGGCGGCCCGCTGAGCCGGTCGTAGCGGGCGGGAGCGCGCGATCGGGACCTGCGGCGCGCGCCGCGCGCTGTGGTAACGTCCCGGCGAATGGCGCGCGCGCTCTTCGCATTCGGCTGCGTGATGATCGTCGCCGGCGCGGCCGCGGCGCAGACGAGCTACGAGGGGACGTGGACCGCGGGGCCGACACGCGTCGAGGTGCAGATCGAGAGCTGGGGGCCCGACTGCGGACCGCGTCCGACGAGCACCACGGTCCCGGCTGCCGGACCGGTCCGCGTCACGACCGACGGTGATCAGCTCGTCTTTCACGGCAGGAGGGAACAGCGCACGGACGGGTGCTGGAGCGAGAATCGAGCGGTTCGACGCGTCTCCTCTTCACGCGAAGCCGGGCGCTGGACCGTCATCTGCCGCACGCCACCGAACGATCCGCGCGGCGAGACCGGCACGTACGTCCTCAGCGCCGACGGCGACAACCGGCTCGCGTTCCGCGACGACAGTCACTACGACTGGCAGCTCAACGAGTCGCGCTGCAGAGGGTCGATCGTCGCGACGCAGACGTTCACGCGCGCGACCGTGGCACCGACGCCGACGCCCGAGCCGACGCCCGAGCATCCTCGGTGCACGGCGGGCGAGCCTGCGGCGCTGCACCTCCGACCGGCGACGTCGCAGATCGAGCCGGGCGAGAGCGTGCGGTTCACCGCGCGCGTCGTCGATCGCGCGGGCTGTCCGGTCAGCACCGCGCGCGTCCAGTGGGAGCTCCTGCGGCCCGCTTCGGTTCAGGGTGAGCTGTCGGGCGGACTGTTCCAGGCCGCGGGCTCCGCCGCCGACGGTGAGGGCGTGTTCCGCGTGGTCGCACGAAGCGGCTCGCTCCGCGCGGAGGCGAGCGTCGAGGTGCGCACCGCGGATCTCTCCGACTTCATCGCGCGTCGAACGAGCGCGGGCGTCGTCCAGGCGGACGACTCCGAGGTCGAGCTCGAGGCGGCGACCGGTGTATCCGCCCGAGGCGAGCCGGCCGAGTCGCGCGGCGTCGCGCCGTGGATCCTCGCTGCGGTCGCGGCGCTCGGATCGATCGTCGTGCTCGCGCTCGTGGTGATGCTGTTCCGAAGGCGCAAGCCACGTCTCGCCCAGAGCGCGCCACCGCCCGACGCGGACGACGGGCCCGTCCTCGCGTCCGAGCCCGAGCCCGAGCGAGAGGGCGTGCCGCGCGTCGCCGCGAGCGCGCCGCCGTCCGAGAGCGCACCGCCGTCGCCGGCGATCCCGCTTCGACAGAAGCTGCTCGTCCCGCGGGTGTGCCCCGTGTGCGACCGCGAGTTCGACGATCCCGGTGTGGGGTTCTGCCCCGAGGACGGTGCGAAGCTCATCGACACGAAGGAGGCCTCGCAGACGGGCCAGCCGCTCATCTGCCCGACGTGCCGCCGAGGCTTTCCGGCCGGCTCCAAGCAGTGCCCGACCGACGGCGACGAGCTCGTGCCGTACGCGCTCTTCGTCGCGAAGAAGCGCGAGGAAGCGGCGGGAGGCACCCGGATCTGCCCCGTGTGCGGGTCTCGGTACGGGCGCGACGTCGCGTTCTGCGGACGCGACGGCAGCGAGCTCGTGCTCGTCAATTGAGCGCCCGGAGCGAGCCCGAAAGGGGCCGCGCGGACGGCCCGGCCACCACGATTTTCCCCAAGCGGGGTCTGGTCTCGGTGTCCAAGTCCCAAGTCGAACAACCCATTGCTTGATTCGAGCTCCGGCCCGACGGCTATCATCGCGGGTCGACAACGGTTTCCCCCATCGGAGGCGGCATTTGGCCGCGTCTCACCGAGGTCCAAGCGCATGAAGATCGTCTGCGACAGTTGTGGTGCCAAGTACTCGATCGCCGACGAGAAGGTCGCCGGGAAGGTCTTCAAGATCCGCTGCAAGAAGTGCAGCGCGGTCATCGTGGTACGAGGCGACCAGCTCCCCGCCGCACAGGACGAGTCGACGGCGGTCTACGACTATCAGGACGGCGGCGGACCGTCGGATGGCATCTGGCACGTCGTCGTCGACGGCGATCAGCAAGGACCGTTCACGCCGGCTCAGATCGGCGACATGTTGACCGCGGGCACGATCGATTGGGAAGCGTACGTGTGGCGCGAGGGCTTCGACAACTGGCTCGCGGCGCGCGACGTGCCCGATCTCGTCGAAGCGGTCACGGGACAGCCGCAAGATCAGGCAGCCGCCGCGGCCGGTGGCGGCGGATACGCGCAGCAAGGGGGCGGAGCCGATCCGTACGCGGCGACGGCGGATGCCGGCGGTGGGCTGTTCGCCGGAGGCGATTCCGCGTTCAGCGGCGGCAACGGCGGCTTCGGAGGCGCGTCGCAAGGCGCCGACCTCTTCGCACAGCACGACGCGGCGGCGAGCCCGTTCGAGGGCGGCGGTGGCGACGATGATGTGGTCGCGAGCACGCCGGCGCCGCGCACGGCCAGCGCCGATCAGGCGATGACGGGGCAGCGCAACGAGAACTCGGTGCTCTTCTCGCTCGCGAACCTGCAGGCGCTGGCGACGGGATCTCCGGGCGGCGGCCCCGCGATGCCGGCGGCGGCGTCGCCGGCGGCGGCGCGCCCCGGCCATGCGTCGGGCGAAGGCTCCGGCCTCATCGACATCCGCGCGCTCGCCGGAACGACCGGCGGTGGCGGCCCTGCCCCGGCGTTCGGAGCTCCCGCGAAGAAGGAGAGCGTCGACGATCTGCTGAGCATCGGCACCGGCCCCGCGCTCGGCGGTGGGCTGGGCGCGCCGATCCTCGCGCCCGTGCAAGAAGAGCGGAGCAACAAGGGTCTGTTGATCGGCGTCGCAGCCGCCGCGGGCGTGATCGCGATCGCGGCCGTCGCCGTGATCGTCGTGCTCGTGACGAAGGAGCCGGAGCCCGTCGCGCAAGCGTCCGGTGCGCCCGCCGCGACCGGCACCGGCGCGATCGCTCCCGGCGTCGGCACCGAGGCGAGCCCACAGCCGACGGGAACCACGCCCACGGACGGGACGAACGGCACGACCGCGACACCGACCGGGACCGAGGCCGCGACGCAAGAGGCCACGCACGAAGACGACCACGAGGAGCACGCCTCGTCGGGCTCCTCGTCGCATCGTCCCCACCCGCGAGGGTCCGGATCGAGCTCGTCGGGCTCGTCGAGCTCGGGCTCGTCGAACACGCCCGACCCGCCCGCGACGATGCGCTCGTCGGGCGGCGGTGACATCGACGACCTGCTCGACCGGGCGCTCGGCGACAGCATGGCGCCGAGCCGCATGACCCAGGCGAGCTCGAGCGCCGCCAGCGCCAACAGCAACCTGCCCGACACGCCGGCCCGCGACGAGGTCGCCCGCGCGCTGCGGAGCGTCACCGGCCCGGTCGCGGCGTGCGGCAACGGCCAGCACGGAGTCGCGAACACGACCATCACCGTGGCGGGGTCGTCAGGGCGCGTGTCGAGCGCGCAGGTCACCGGGCAGTTCGCCGGAACCCCGGTCGGCTCCTGCGTCGCGCGCGCGGTCCGTGGCGCGCAGTTCCCGCGCTTCCGGCGCGCGAGCTTCCAGGTGTCGTTCCCGTACCGCATCTGACGGTCAGGAGCGACGCGCGCGTCTTCGGACGACGAGCACGCCGGTGACGGCCGCGGCGGCGCAAAGCGCGATCACGGCCGCGAGCCAGAGCGGGATGGACGGGCGCTCGTCGTCCGATCCACCCGGAACCTCGACCTCCGCGACGTAGACGAAGCCGTCGTCCGGGCGGCGCGTGTCGCGTAGGACGGCGAGATCGCGCTCTGGCGGTGTGCGCGGCTCACCGATTCCGCTCGCGACGAGGCGCGCGCCATCGCGCGCACGGAACGCGATGTCGGTGCGGTCGAACGTCTCGATCCGCATGTGATCGTGAACGGCCACACGATGCGCGCCGGCCGCGAGCGGCACGCGCGCGACCATCTCGACCGTCCCGGGCGCGGCGGCGATCGGGCCGATCGGCTCCATGTACGCCTCCCCCCACGCGACGTCGACGGGCGCTCCGTCGACGTCGACGGGAAGATCGGCGCGCAAGCCGTCTCCCCATTGGGCCATGTACGCGTCGGCCTCTGCCTGGGTGACTTCGCCGTTCGAGTCACCCGCGTCGTCGGTCGCAGCGAGGACTCGGCGCGCCTCGTCGGGCCCGAGGGTGAGCGAGACGACGACGCGCACCGAATCGTCGGCGAAGTCGAGCTTCACGTAGCGCTCGGCGCGCAGGACCACGTGGCCGAGGTGTGCGGACGCCAGCTCCGGCTCACGGAGCGAGACGAGCATGGAGAGGGTGAGGAGCGCGAGACCCAGCGACATGCGCCGGCGGCGCATGTCGCGGTTCTAGCCCCGCCCCGCGAGGCCGCGCAGGAACTCGACGCCCGTGGCGATGCCGAACCCGGTGCCGCCCTTGGGGTTGGTGTGGTGCGCGCGCTCGAGGTAGGCCGGACCGGCGATGTCGCAGTGAGCCCACGCGTCGAGCCCACGAACTCGCGGAGGAACAGCGCCGCCGTGATGGAGCCTCCGTGTGAGTCGCCGGTGTGCTTGATGTCGGCGATGTCGCTCTTCAGCGTCTCGACGAGATCGTCGTCGAGTGGCAAGCGCCAGAATTGCTCGTCGACGCGGCCGGCAGCCGACGTGTAGAGCGAAGAGAGCTCGTCGTCGCTCGCGTAGAAGCCGGCCCTCCACTTGCCGAGGGCGACCATGCACGCGCCTGTGAGCGTGGCGTGGTCGATCATGTAAGTGCGGCGCGAGGTTGTCGCGCGTCCACGCGAGAATGTCCGCGAGCACGAGCCGTCCCTCGGCGTCCGTGTTGATGATCTCCACGGTCTTGCCGTCGAGCGACGTGAAGACGTCGCCGGGTCGATAGGCGTAGTCGCCGCTCATGTTCTCGGTGCACCCGATGACGCCGTGGACCTCGACGGGAAGCCGGAGCCGCGCGGCGGCGCGGACCACGCCGATGGTCGTGGCCGCACCGGCCATGTCGCACTTCATGTCGAGCATGCCCTTGGCGGGCTTGATGCAGAGGCCACCGGAGTCGAACGTCAGGCCCTTGCCGACGAAGGCGACCTTCTTCTTCGGTCGCGGTGGCGTCCACGCGAGGTGAACGAAGCGCGGCTCGTTGCCGCCGCCCTGGTTGACCGCGAGGAACAGCCGCATGCCAGCGCGCTGGATCTGGCGCTTGTTCCACACCGTCGTCTTGACACCGGTGCCCTTCACGGCCGCGACCGCCGCTTCGGCCAGCGCGATCGGGGTGAGATCGTTCGGCGGAGCGTTCACGAGATCGCGCGCCAGGTTCACGGACTCGGCGACGACCGAGCCCTCGTCGACGGCGGCCTCGAGCTCGTCGCTCGGCTTGCCCGGGCAGAGGATCAGCGCGCGCTGAACGCCGCCCTTCGGCTTGCGGGCGCCGGTGAGGTAGCGGTCGTAGCGATACGCCCCTGCGAGAGCGCCTTCGGCGGCGCCGCGCACGGACTCGACGGTCGCTTCCGCGGGCAGGACGACGGCAACGGACTTCTGCAGCTTCGCGGCCGCCGCGCCGCGGTTCGCGACGGTGTACGCGTCGCGTGCGCTCGGTCCGCGGTCGCCGAGCCCGACGAGCACGACCCACGACGCCGCCACGCGCCCGCGCGTCGGCACCTTGAGGATCTCGCCCGCTTGACCGCGGAAGTCCTCGTCCTTCGCCTGCGCCGACAGAGCTCCCCCCATCGCCCTGTCCAATGCCGCCAGATCGCGATCCGCTCCGCTCTTGCGAGCACGGACGCCTACCGCGACGAGGTCGGCCTTAGCCTTCGTCACGGAGTCGGTCGATAGGGAGATCTTCATGGTCCTCCGCCCCGAGAAACGCCCCCGACGAACGCTTCCGGGAGGGCGGATGGTGCCATTTCAGGGACCCCCCAACAAGTCTGACGGCGCTGGCGTCGTGGCGGCGGCCCGCCGGCGGCCGCCGGGCGGCCGCCACCCTCGACGGAGTGGAAACCCGCCGCGAGAGCGAGCTTGGAGATCGGCACGGCGGCTGCTTTGGCGTTCGTGCGGCGCGCAGGTGGCGCGCACCAACGACGACGGAGGACCGAGATGGAGACGACGAGGAAGCCTTACAAGGTGGTCTACACGATCGTGCAGCGCGCACGCGACGGGAAGAAGTTCTGGCTGCGCATCGGCGCTGCGTTCACCAACCGCGACGGGAGCCTCAACGTGCATCTCGACGCGATGCCCGTGAACGGGCAGCTGCAGATCCGGGACTACCAGCCGCTCGAGGACCGCAAGCGCAGCGACGCGGACCTCGAGCTCGCGGCGATCGCGAGCTGAAGAGCTCGCTCGGTACACGAAACAAAGGAGGCTCGAGATGAACAGGACGAAGTGGTGGCGCCAGGTGGCGTCGGTGGTGGGGCTCGCGGTCGCGATGACCGCGATTGCGAGCGCGACGTCTTTGCAAGGCGCAGAGGCCCAACGGCACGCGAGACCCGCAGCGGCAGCGTCGGCGTCGAACGACGATCCCCCGGCCGCATCGGCCGACGGGTTCGTGAACATCAACAGCGCGAGCGAGACCGAGCTCGCGCGGCTCCCGGGCATCGGCGCGTCCAAGGCGCAGGCGATCGTCGCGTATCGACAGCGGGCGGGCCGGTTCTCGCGCGTCGAGGACGTGATGCGCGTGCGCGGAATCGGACGGGCCACGTTCCGGCGGCTGCGACCGATGTTGCGGCTGGACGGACCGACGACGCTCGGCGCCGGCGGAGGCGCGGGCGGCAACGCATCGCACCACTGAGGCTCGCGGAGCACACCATCGTGCGGCGTCGCGCGCGCTCCGAACGAGGCGCGCGGCGCCGTCCGAGGGTGATCGCGGCGCAGCGGGCGGCGGTCGACTTCCCCCGTCGCGGGCCCTAACCTCGGCGCGATGGGCGAGGAGCGTGGGCGCGCGAACATCGGGCCCTCGGAGCCCGCGACAGCCGATCCGCTCGTGGGCACCGAGCTGGCGGGCTCGTACCGAGTGACGCGGCTCCTCGCGACCGGCGGGATGGGCCGCCTCTACGAGGCCGAGCACACGCGCATCGACAAGAAGCTCGTCGTCAAGCTGCTGCTCGAAGCCCACTCGCTCAACCGCGAGGTGCTCGAGCGCGCCGAGCGCGAAGCGCGGGCCATCGGTGCGATCCGTTCCGAGCACGTCGTGCGCGTGGTCGACGTGATCCGTCTACCCGACGGACGGCCGGCGACGGTCACCGAGCATCTCGAAGGGGAGGACCTGGCAGAGCGCCTCTCGCGAGTCACGAAGCTCCCGGTCGGAGAAGCGGCGAGGATCGCGCGCCAGATCTGCGAAGGGGCGGAGGCCGCGCACGCGGCTGGCATCGTCCACCGAGATCTCAAGCCCGCGAACGTGTTCCTCGCGACGAGCCCGGACGGCGACCTCGCGAAGATCTTGGATTTTGGCATCGCCAAGATCGCGGGGAGCGCGAGCTTGACCGAGACCGGCGCGCTGGTCGGCACCCCGGCGTACATGGCGCCGGAGCAGGCGAGCGGGGCGGGGAACGTCGACGTCCGCGCGGACGTCTACGCGATCGGCGCGGTGCTCTACCACATGCTGACCGGCTCACCTCCGTACGGCGACGAGGACACGACGGTCACGCTGATGAAGCTCCTGAAGGGCGAGCCGCCGCGCGCGAGATCGCTCGACCGCGACATCCCGGAGGCGCTCGAGGCGCTGCTCGAGCGGGCCATGGCGCGCGATCGCGGCCTCCGGACACCGAGCGCGCGACAGCTAGCGGACGAGCTTGCCGTGTTCGATGACGCGGCGCCACGAGCGAGGGACAGGACCGCGCGCACGCGCAGCGACCTCGCGACGCGCCGGGGGCCCGGCCGCCTCGCATCGGTGCTCCTGCTCGGCGCATCGCTCGTCGTTCTCGCTGCGTGGACCGCCGCGCTCTCCGCGCTCGCGCCGCTCGCGATTCGGCGGCTCGCTTCCTCCGCGCGAACAGCTCGACGCGCTTCTGCTCGCCGCGCCCACCGTCGTCGTGGTGCTCGGCCTCTTGCTCGGCATTCGCGCGATCGCGATCCGATGGCGGAGCTCGCCGGAGATTGAGAGCTACGGGCGGGCGCTCGGCCGCGGGCTCCTCACGGGCTTCGCGGCGCTCGCATCGGGGGTGCTCGGCCTGTTCACGCGCAACGCGTACCTGCACGTCTCGACGGCGCCGAGCCTGGTCGAACAAGCGATCGCCGTCGGCGGGTCGGGCACTCTCGCGCTACTCGTCTTCGCTGTGTCGAAGCGCCGCCGACGCGTGAGGTGATCAATGCTCCGCGAGGCGCTCGCGGAGCCGCTCGAGGCGGGCCCGCGCGGTCGCGTCGAGCCCGCGGCGTGACAGGCCCGACTCGACGATGCGGAGCGCTTCGTCGCCGTAGATGTCGACCAAGAGCGCGGCAGCGCGCTGGCCGTGCGAGCTCGTCGCGGCCATCAAGAGGAGGTCCTCCTGCATCCAGGGCGTGCCTCGGGCCGCAGGGTCGATGCGATCGACGATCGCGTAGCGTTCGAGCGCAGCGGTGAGCCAGAGGCGGCCCACGTGATCGTGCGCCAAGAGGAGCGAAGCGGTCGCGTCGTCCGGGTGCTCCTGCTGGAAGCGCCGCAGCGTGCGGAGCTGGGCGTCGGTCAGCTCGCGCCCGCGCCGCACGCGGCCGTAGATGCCCGCCAGGCCGCGCGGCGCGCGCGCGAGGCGGTCGACCGCCGGAGGGCGCGAGGCGGTGCGCCCCGGGTGAGTCTTGGAGCTCGCTTGCTCGGCTCGCTCGGCTCGATCGTCGCCGTGAGGCGCCGCTGCTGCGGCAACGTCGTCCGAGTCACCCGCGAGCGCCAGCCACACCGCGACGATCGTCAAGAGCCCCGCGAGCGCGACGGCGACGGCAGCGGCCGCGACGACGGCACGCGGACGGCGCCGCAGCGGTGAGCCTCGCCGCGGCGAACGATCGCGTGCTCCCGCGAGCACCGTCGCTTCTTCGCCCGTCGTCGTCTGCGACGACTCGGTGGAGGCCACGCGCGGCTCCTTGCTGAGGCGCGCGACGGGCCTGGGCAGCGCCTCGGCTGCCGCACGCATCTCGGCACCGTTCGCGAAGCGATTGTCTTTCATCTTCGCGAGCGCCTTCATCAAGAAGGCGCGGAGCTCCTGCGTGAGGACGAGGCCGGGCCGCTTGGACCCGGGATTGGGGACCTCCTTCACGAGGTGGGCGCGGATCGTGTCGAAGCGGTTGGCCTCTTCGAACGGCCGCCGGCCGGTCAGCATCTCGTACAGCACGACGCCCATCGAGTAGACGTCCGACCTCGGGTCGGCGACGCTCGACGACGCCTGCTCGGGGGACATGTAGGACGGCGTCCCGAGAACCGTGCCGAGGCGGGTCAGCGTCGGAGCGGGAGGCGCGTCGGCCCCCGCGTCTCCGATCTTGGCCAGCCCGAAGTCGAGGAGCTTCACCTGGTGGCCGCCGTCGGGAAAGTCCGCGATGAACACGTTGCCCGGCTTGAGGTCGCGGTGCAGCACGCCGCGGACGTGCGCGAACTCGAGACCGCGGAGCGCGTCGATCACGACGTCGATGGCGTGGTCCGGATCGAACGGGCCCTCCTCGAGCAGATCGGCGAGCGTCTTGCCCTCGAGAAGCTCCATCGTGAGGTAGGGGCCCGCCTCGACCGTGCCGAAGTCGGTGATCGCGACGATGTTCGGGTGAACGAGCGTGCTCAACGCCTTCGCTTCGCGGGTGAAGCGCTGGTGGATCTCGGCGACGCCTCCGAACTCGGTGTGGAGCATCTTGAGAGCGACGGGGCGGTCGAGGCCGAGGTGCTGCGCACGGTACACGACGCCGAGCCCGCCGGTCCCGAGGATCCCGTCGATGCGATAGCGCGAGTCGAGGACTTGCCCGACCGGCAGCGTGGTGACCGTCGGTTCGCTCATGGAGCGGGCTCTGCACCCTCGGCGTGGGGGCCCGGGAGCAGGTTGAGTTGGATGCGGCGGTTGCGACGCCGCCCGACGGTCGTCCGGTTCGAAGCGCGAGGCCGGTACTGCGAGAAGCCGGAGGCGACCAGGCGCTCGCCCGGCACCGAGCACTCGTCCGTCAGGTAGCGGACGACGTTGGTCGCGCGCGCCGTCGAGAGCTCCCAGTTGGTGGGGAAGCGCTCGGCGAGCTCGGCGCTGACCGGCATCGCGTCCGTGTGACCCTCGACCTGGATCACGCGACCCTCGATCGAGAGGAGCGATGGGGCGATGCGGGCCAGGATCGCGCGGCCTCGAGGGCTGAGCTCCGCGCTGCCCGACGGGAACAGGATCTGGTCGGCCATCCCGATCGAGAAACGGCCGCCCGTGCCCGAGAGCTCGATGTCTCCGCTGGCGATCTCGCCGTGCATTCGCTCTTCGAGCTCCCGTCGCGCCGCCTCGAGAGCGGCGATCTGCGCATCGCGCTCTTCGACCGTGGACTCGAGCTCGCTTCGCAAGGCATCGCGCTCCGCCCGCAGCGCGTCGCGCTCGCGCTCGAGAGCTTCGGTGCGAGCGCGCTCGGTGTCTGCGGCAGCCTCGAGCCGCGAAACGCGGGTGCGAAGGCCGGCTGCGTCGGCGTCGAGCGGCTCGAACGCCATCCGGTAGAAGCCCGCGAAGCCGACCAGCGCGAACAGGAGGAGCAGGAGCAGGACGGGGACCAGCACCGGGATCCGCCGTCGCGGCGGGCTCACCGGCTCGAGATCGCGTTCGTCGAGGCTCAGCGTGTTGTTCTGTGTATCAAGCTCGGTCACTGGTTCCTCGTCCGTTCGATCGTCTCGCGCCCTGCGCCGGGGTCAATCGCTTTGTGCGGGTGGAAAAGTCGAGCGCGAAAAACGCTGCAACCCCGCGCGCGAGAGCGCCTCGGCGCACAGTGAGAACGGAACGCGACATCGGTCGTACCGCGATATCCTGACGCCGTGGGTGAGCCTCCGCGGATTCGACGCGCCACGACGAAGGACCGCTCGATCGTCCTCGCCTTCCACCGCGCTCTCTATCTCGAGCACCGCGCGGCCCTGCTGACGCCCGACGTCGAGCCACTCTACGCCTATCGCGACCTGCCCGGCGCCCTCCGCGACGACGTCGACGCGATGCTCTCGTCGAGCGCGACGGTCGTTCTGCTCGCCGAGCGCGACGGCGATCCCATCGGCTACGTCACGGGTCACGTGGAGACCGACACGCGCAGGCTCCTGTCGCGACGCGGGATCGTCGAAGACTGGTTCGTGGAGGAGCCCGAGCGCGGAAGCGGCGTCGGACGGTCGTTGATCGAGACGCTGACCGAGATTTTTCGCGAGGCGGGCTGCGAGGTGATCGAGTCGACGACGTGGGCCTCGAACCAGAGCGCGCGCTCGCTCCATCACGCGCTCGGGTTCCACGACGTCGAGATCAAGATGCGGAAGAAGCTGTAGATCGGCTCACGGCTCGCTCGAGCCCGACCCCGCGCACCCCGTGGAACCGTCACCAGTCGCCATCACGGCGGCTTGGTCGAGGTTCTCGGGCACCCGAAGCGACGCGTGCTCGAACGCGGCGCCGAGCGCACGGAGCGTCCCTGCGAGGCATGGAGAGACCGCGTACCAAGACATCTTGCCGGTTCCGCTCTCGAACCAGATGCTCACGGTCTGTTCGGCTTGGTCGAGGCGCGATCGAAACCGGTCGAACGCCCGGCGCGCATCCGGCAGCCCGTCTGCCTGCGGCTCGCTTCGCTCGGCGGCGGCGAGCGTTCCCTCCGCCTCGCCCGCGACTTCTAGAGCGACGTGAACGGTGTCGTCGGCGTGACGAAGCGCGGGGTCCGCGCCGCACGCGGCGGTAACCGACGCCATCGAGACCAGCCCGGCGAGCGCGACCCTCACGACCCGAGCTCCCGCGCGGCGCTCTCGAGCGCATCGAGCAACTCTCCGACGCGCGCGTGACGAAGCTTCAGCGCGGCTCGGTTCGCGACGACCACCGTCGTGACCGTCGCAGACGCTCTCGAGCTCGACGAGCCCGTTCCTCGCGAGTGTCTCGCCGCTCTCGACGAGGTCGACGACGAGGTCCGCGAGGCCCGCGAGCGGGCGCGAGCTCGACCGATCCCTGGACGAAGATCGTCTCGACGCGGCGGCCGCGAGCGGCGAAGTGACGCGAGGCGATCGACGGATACTTCGTCGCGACGCGAAGCGGGCGGCCGTCCCGCGAGAGCGACGCGCCCGGAAGGCCGGCGACGGACATCCGGCACACGCCGATCCCGAGATCGAGCGGCGCGTAGAGATCGTAGTCGCGCTCGAGCAGGACATCGCGCCCGACGACGCCGAGATCGGCGGCGCCGTACTCGACGTACGTGGGCACGTCGTCCGGCTTGAGGAGCAAGAAGCGCACGTCGCCGCGCTTCGACTCGTGGACGAGGCGGCGGTCGTCCGTCTCGAGGCCGGGCGCGGCGACGCCCGCGCGCGCAGAAGTGGAACGAGCGCCCCGAGCACGCGCCCCTTCGGCAGCGCGACCGTGATCGGCCGTTCGGCGGCCGCCGTGTCAGGCATTGCCGCGCACGCGCGTGATGTTGGCGCCCAGCCCGGCGAGCTTCTCCTCGATGCGCTCGTAGCCGCGGTCGATGTGATAGACGCGGAGGACCTGGTCGTGCCCCTTCGCGACGAGGCCGGCGACGACGAGCGACGCGCTCGCGCGCAGGTCGGTCGCCATCACCTCGGCGCCCTGGAGCTCGGCGACCCCGTCCACGGTCGCGGTGCGGCCGCGCACGTCGATCCGGCCGCCCATGCGGTTGAGCTCCGGCACGTGCATGAATCGGTTCTCGAAGATCGTCTCGGTGATGACCGAGCGTCCGGACGAACGGCACATCAGGACCATGAACTGCGCCTGCATGTCGGTCGGAAAGCCGGGGTACGGCGCCGTCGTGACGTCGACCGGCCGGAACGGCGGCGTGCCCGCGACGCGAACGCCGCCGGCCTCGCGCTCGACCGTGACGCCCGCGCGCCGCAGCTTCGCGCAGACCGCCTCGAGGTGGTCGAGCGTGATCCCGTCGAGCAACACGTCGCCGCCCGTCGCGGCGGCCGCGACCATGTACGTTCCGGCCTCGATCCGATCGGCGATGATCGCGTGGTCGACGGGCTCGAGCGCCTCCTCGCCCTCGATGACGATCACGTCGGTGCCCGCGCCCTCGACGGATGCGCCCATCTTGTTGAGCACGCGCGCGAGCTCCTCGACCTCGGGCTCGCGCGCCGCGTTCACGATCGTCGTGCGGCCCCGCGCGAGAACCGCCGCGCTCATCAGGTTCTCGGTCCCGGTGACGGTCGGGATGTCGAGGTAGATCTCCGCGCCCTTGAGGCGCCCCGACGGAACGGTGACCTCGACGTAGCCGTGGTCGAGGTGCACGACGCCGCCCATCGCCTCGAGGCCCTTGAGGTGCTGGTCGATCGGGCGCGCGCCGATCGCGCAGCCGCCCGGGAGCGAGACGCGCGCCCGCCCGTAGCGCGCGACGAGCGGGCCGAGCACCAGCACCGACGCGCGCATCTGCTTCACGAGCTCGTAGGGCGCCTCCGGGTCGGCGACGGCGCGGCTCTCGACCCGTACGACGGGCGGCGTCGACCCTCGACGTCGAGGCCGAGGGTTCGGAGGAGCGCCGCCGTCGTGGCGATGTCCTGAGGTCCGGGACGTTGCGAAAGACGTGAGTCGCCGTCGGCGAGGAGCGACGCGCAGAGGATGGGCAGCGCCGCGTTCTTCGCGCCGCTCACGCGAACCGTTCCTCGAAGCGGGGTACCGCCCACGATGCGGATGCTGTCCATTGCAGAAGCTGGTATCGCACCGGCCATGACTGGGCAAGCGAGCGGCCACGAGGAGCGGTCCCGCGAACGGCCTCTGGGGATGCGCGCCCACGTCCGAGGTGCGCTCGTCGCCGTCGCCATCCTGGTCAACCTGCTCGAAGGCTGCCCGCTGCCGCGGGCGTCCCGGGCGAACCTCGCGACGCCCGTCAATCAGGCGGAGCTTCAGCGCTGGAGCGCGCTGCTCGGCGACGTGGGGGTCGAGCGGACGCCCGAAGAGCTCGCGGACCAGGTGCTCGACGCGAGCGAGTCTACCGCACGGGTGCACGGGCAGCTGCTCGCTCCCTTCGCGTGGTACTTCCACCTGACCGCGACGACCCAGCGCTGGTCGCTCTTTCCGATCGCCGACACGCACCCGGTCCGCATCTCGATCGAGGCGCTGTGCGGCGCGGACTGGGAGGTGCTGTACCGACCATTCGACGAGAGCGCGCGCTTCGAAGCGGATCGGCTCGAGTACAGGCGCGTTCGCGGAGCCTGGAACCCGTCGATACGCGGACCGCGCGCGGCGTACCCGACCTTCGTCGACTGGCTCGCGTCTCGTATCGCGCGAGCGCGACCCGACTGTACCGAGATGCGCGTGCACTACGAGGAGATGTCGCTCCCACCTCCGGGCGAAGGCGAGATCCGGTACGGGACGTTCGTCTGGGAAGCGCGCCGCGCGCTCGCGCGCCGCGGGGACAGCCGATGAAGAGCCTGTGGCGCGGATGGGTCGAGCTGCTCGACCGACGGGAGCCGGCGACATCGCTCGCTCTCGCCCGCGCGCTTCTCGGAGGCGTGTTGCTCGCCGACCTCCTCATCGTCGCGGGCCTCGGCTTGGTCGAGGCGCTGTGGACGTCGCCCGCGGACGGCGGCATGGCGTACGGCGCCGACCGCTCGTGGCTCTACGCGTGGCTCGACGGCGACGGGACGGCCGCGTGGGGGATCTGGAGCATCTGCACCGGAGCCGCGTTGTGCTTCGGCGCGGGCTTGTTCACGCGCACGAGCGCGGTCGTGCTCGTGCTCGCGTACGCGCAGCTCGCGACCCTCCTGCCCGAGGCCGATCGCGGCATCGACGGGCTCTTTCGCTGCACGCTCGTCATCTTCGCGTTCTCGGGCGCGGGCGAGACGCTGTCGCTCGGCTCGTGGATTCGGAACCGGCGGTCCTCGCGGCCCGACGCGCTCGTTCCCGCCTGGCCGCGATACCTGCTCGTCGCACAGATGGCGTGGCTCTACTTCTCCGCGGCGACGAACAAGCTGCAGTCACCGTGGACGCCGCTCGGAGGGTTCACTGCGCTCCACTACATCCTCCTCGATCCTCACTTCGCCCGATTCGACACGCCGTGGCTCGGGGACGTGCAGATCCTCACGCGCACGGCGACGTTCCTGACGATGTGCTTCGAGTGGCTCGCCCCGTTGATGCCGCTCGCGATGTACTACCGCGCGACGAGGGAGCGCGGCGGCAGGCTCCGCAAGCTCTTCTTGCGGGCCCACTTCTTCGAGGTGTGGGTCTCGCTCGGCGTGTTCTTCCACGTGAGCCTCGCGGTGACGGTGCGGCTCGGCATCTTCCCGTATGGCGTGCTCGCGCTCTATCCGGTCTTCGCGCGGCCGGACACGTGGAGCGCGCTGTTGACGCGCGCCCGGGGGGCGGCTCGCCGGTCCGTGCCCGACTGAGGCTGGCCGTGTATCCTCGGGCCGATGGCGCGACCTGCCGGCACCGACAGCACAGCGACGCGCGCACGCATTCTCGAGGAGGCCTGTCAGCACCTCATCGAGGCGGGGGCCGTGGACTTCAGCGCGCGCACGGTCGCTCGCTCCGCGGGCGTGAGCATCAGCGTCGTGTATCACTACTTCGGCGACCGTGAAGCGCTGATCAACGCGTGTATCGACACGGCGTACGACGACCTCAGGAAGTCGGCGGACGAGCTGCGCGACAAGCTCCACGACCCGGCCGGCCTCGAGGACGTGTGGGCGAAGACCGCGACGGAGGGGTTTCGGTTCGCGCGCGAGCATCGCGAGCTCGTGCGTGCGCTGAACCTCCTCGTCTTCAGCAAGGGACGGCTCGACGTCGGCCGCCGGCGCACGACCGAGATACCGTTTCTCGCGTCGGCGGCGGACCTGCTCGCGATGACTTCCGGGCTCGAGCGCGTCGAGGCGCGCCTGCGCCTCCGCAGCATGATCGCGCTCGTCGCGCGCTACGCGATCAGCGACCTCTCGGAGCTTCGAGAGCTGACCGGCGCAGCCGACGACGCAGCCACTCTCGCCGCCATCGAGAGCCACCTCGCGGCGACCGCGCGCGCACTGTTGGGCTGACCCCGCACCGAGCCGATGCGCCGGTCAGTCGACGTTCACGTCCACGTCCACGTCGCCCGTGGCGGGCAGCTCGAACGTGACCGTGACGCTGCGCGGCGCATCGCAGAGCGAGAACGAGCCCCAGCTGGGGCCCGGCATGAAGTCGCCGTAGAAGGGGCACATGAAACGGCCCGGCTCGCCCTCGAGACAGTCGGCCGGCGGCTCGTCGGCGATCAGGAGGGTGGCGTAGTAGGTCCCGGAGGTCACCGGGCTCGGAACCCCGTGGAGCACCGTCGTGATCGGACCGCCTGGCCAGCCGCGCTCGGCGCAATCGACGCTCTCGGAGCATGTCGTGAGCGAGCGGGCGTCCCAGGTGAGGTCGACCGTGGACGACGGATCGAGCGCGGCGTATCCATTCGCGCGAGCGGGAGGCGGAGCCGGGCACTCGCAGATGCATTGGTACCCGAGACCGAGCTGCAGCTGGTCGATCGAGTCGCCCTCGAGCCTCGCGACCTCGAACGCGCCGCAGTCGGTGCCGGACGTCACGAGGTAGCCCGTGCCGCTCACGTGGAACCGGACGGTCTGACGCGAGGGGACACCCGTGGGACACGCTTCGACGACGTGGGCGTCGCTCGGGGCATCGTCCGCGATCGGCGCGTCGGCGAGGTCCATCGCGTCGGTCGACGCATCGGGGGGCGGCGCGCCGCCGTCGTCGTCGTCCGGGTGGGCGTGGTGGGTCGTCGCGCAGCCGGCGAGGAGCCCGAGGAGCAGCGATGAAGCGATGGCGAAGGAGCGCATGAACCGCGGCCTCAGCACCCGACGTGCCATGGGAATCCCGAGTGAAAGCCACGCGCTGAGCGCTCGCTCGCGGCTCAACCGGGCACAGTCGAGCACAGTTCGCTACACTTCACGCGAGCGCGAGGCCGAGCACGAACAACCCGAGCCCGACCACGACCGCCGTCCCCCACGTGCGCGCCGCCGTCGCGACGAGGTGGTCCTCCGCGTCGAGCGCGCGGACCGAGAACGCGAACGCGCCGCCCACCCACGTCGCGAAGCCCACGAGCAGCACCACGGTCCAGCCGGCGCTCGGCCGCGTGGTCCGTGAGAGCAGCGCAAGGTGAGCGCGCCGTACCTGCTCGGGCGGATCATCTGCGTCCATCGGGGCTGGCTCGTCCGCCGCGATCAGCGCGGCGATGCGAGCGTCGGCCTGGGCCAAGCGGTCCTCGTTCGGGGTGTAGAAGCTCCGGCTCGCCTTCACCGCGGCGCGCACGGCGCGAAACGCGGAGAGCGCACGGGTGACGTCGCCTTCGTCCTCGGCGCGCGCGCCGATGGCCGCGAGACGGTCGAGCGCGTCGACGGGATAGGGGTTGGCCGGCGCATACCAGGATGCGGCACGGCGGTAGTGCAGGATCGCCGTCTCCATGTCGGCGGCCCGCTCGGCGGCGCGAGCCTCCGCGAGCTCTCGTTGCGACTCGTCGACGACGCGAACCGCGGCGATCGCGAGGATCACCCCTGCCACGGCGAGCACGCGTACCGACCGGCGTAGCCAGCGCCCGGCGGCGGGGGTCACAGGAAGTCCCGACGCCGGAACACGAGCGCGGCCCCGACGAGCAGCACGGCGGTGTAGAACAGCCCGTATCCGAGCGACTCGGCGACGTAGCGCCACGGGCCGTCGCCGCTCGCCAGGAGAGTGTGGCGGCCGGGCACGAACAGGTTGAAGTTCGGCGTGATCTCGGCGAGCACGTGGAGGACGCCCTTGACCTCGGGCCCGAGCACGTTGGAGCGCATCGCGGCCATGTCGTCCGCGGAACGCCCCACGAGCCACACGCCGACCGTGAACGCGCCCGTCAGAAACGGCGTCGAGAACGACCCGAAGAAGATCGCGACCGCAGCGACGACGAGCACCTCGCCCGCGGAGAGCGCGAGTGACGCGAGCGCGACCCCGAGCTCGATGTCCGTCGTGGACGCGACGGCGGCCGCGGCCGCGAGAGCGACGATGGCGAAGGGGAGGATCACGGCGGTCCGGTCCTTCGACCACTTCAGCGCTGCAGCGACGAGCACGAGCAGCCCGACCGGGAGCGCGACGAGCAGAACCGCGGGCGCGTCGGCTTGTATCGATGCTACCCACAGCTGAATCGCGCCCATCAGCGCGATGAACGTGATGCTGGTGAGCGCGATGCCCGCGTACTTGCCGACGAGGAACTCGGAGCGCCTGATGGGCTTCGGCAAGATGACGTAGAGCGTCTTCTTCTCGATCTCCTTGTAGAGGAGCGACGACCCGAGGAACACCGCGACGATCACGGAGAAGAGCGAGATCGAGGCGAGGCCGACGTCCATCACCACACGCCGCTGTTGGTTCAACGACACCTCGGCCAGGGCGAGCGTGAACAAGAGCACGGCCGAAGCGAAACCGACGACGCCGTAGAGCACGCGGTCACGCACGGCCTCGCGGAACGTGTTGATCGCGATCGCGTAGAGCCGCCCCATCACCGTGGCACCTCCGACACCGGTACCGGCGCCGCCTCGGCCCCGAAGAACGCCCGACCGGAGGCGAAGTGCGCGAGCGTGTTCACCGAGACGAGCCAGACCGCGACCGCGAGCACGGCGCCGAGGACGCGAGCGACCCGACCGGCCTCCGGCGTTCGCGCGATCCCGAGCCGCGACGCGGATGCCGCGACGCCGATCCCCACGTGGAACGAGAGCGCGGTGAGCCCGATCACGTAGAGAACCGTGTACGCGGGGCGACCGAGATCGTCCCGAAGAACGTCGTAGATGACGGCGGCGCCGGCGCCACCCACCTCGAGCCCGTAGGTCTGGGCGACGTGAACCGCGAGGAAGACCGCGACGATCGCGCCCGCATACCGCTGCACGCGCCGCATGCCGGCGCTCGTGTACGGCCCGGGATCGTCGTGGCCGCCTCGCCTCCAAAGAACGACTCCGAGCGCGAAGTGAGCGGCGAGCGGCAGGAGCACCAACAACGCCTCGAGGGTGAGGCTCGGAGCGGTCCCTTCGGCTCCGGTTTGAGCGAGCGTGAAGGCGTGGCGGCCTCGGGGCGCGGCGGAGGTCTGGAGCACGTGCACGAGCACGAAGCCGAGCAGGGGCACGAGCCCGAGGAGCGAGTGGATGCGTGCGAGCTTCGCGGTCGGAATCGGGGCCACGGCGGGCGGATGGTAGCGCACGGCGGCACGCGACGGACCATGAGCTCCCTGCTATCGTCCGCGCGCCGTGACCGACGATCGACCCTTCGTCCTGGTCGTGAACCCGCACGCCGGCGCGGGCCGGGCGGCGCGCCGTCTTCCGAGTCTCGAAGCTGCCCTGCGGGACGCGGGCGCGCGCTTCGAGACCGCGCTCACGTCGGCGCAAGGAGATGCGACGCGTCTGGTCCGCGAGGCGATCGCGAACGGCGCGGGCGGGGTCGCCGTCGTCGGGGGCGACGGCACGTTGAACGAGGCGATCAACGGATTCTTCTCTGCGGATGGACAGGCGGTCGCGACCGACGCGTGGCTCGGGCCGCTGCCGTGCGGCACGGGCGGGGACTTTCGCAAGACGCTCGGACTCTCGGAGGACACGGAGGAAGCGGCTCGAGCTCTGCTCCGAAAAGAGCCGCGGCCTGCCGACGCCGGCTGGCTCTCGTTCCGCGACCGAGCAGGCGAAGAGCGCGGTCGCGCATTTCTGAACATCGCGAGCTTCGGCGTGGGGGGGCTCGTCGACGAGCTCGTGAACGCCGGACCGAAGTGGGTGGGCGGCACGGCCGCGTTCTTCATGGCCTCCATTCGCGCGCTTCGCCGGTGGACCAGCCCGTCGGTGCGCGTGCTCGTTGACGACGAGGTCGCGTACGAAGGGCCCATCACGAACGTCGCAGTCGCCAACGGCCAGTACTTCGGAGGCGGCATGCGGATCGCCCCCGAGGCGGCGATCGACGACGGGCTCCTCGACGTGGTGACCGTCGAACGGCTCGGCGTCGGCCAGCAGGCGCGGCTCACGCGGCACCTCTACGGGAGCACGGTCTTGACGCTGCCGTTCATCCATCACACGCGCGGGCGGATCGTTCGCGCGGTGCCGGTCGACGAGACGGCGCAGGCGGTCCCCCTCGACGTCGACGGTGAGACGCCAGGCCTCTTGCCGGCGACGTTCGAGATTCGCGCGGGCGCCATCCGACTGCGCGCATGATCGGCGCCGACGGCATGAGCCGGCGGCCCGCTCGGTGCGCGACGCTCCTCTACACGCTTTGGACGTCGGTCGCGGCCGGGGCTCTGCTCGGTTCGTGCCCGGCGCCGCACGAGTGGTCCGCCCCGGCATATCTCGGGCTCGCGTACCTGTTCGTCTCCGTCGACGGCCCGCAGGGCGCGCGTTGGTCCTTTCGGCGCGCGTTTCTCGCGGGCTACGCGTGCTCGTTCGTGATCAACACGATGGCGCTCTACTGGGTCACGGGGCTCCTCGAGGCCTTCGCCGGGTTTCCGTGGTTCGCGGCGATCCCGACGGCGGGCCTGCTCTTCGCGGCGCAGGCGCTCCCATTCGGGATCGCGTGCGCGCTCTCGGCAGGGTTGTCGAGCAGGGGCGTCCCCACCTGGCTCGCGCTGCCGCCGTGCATCGTCGTCGTCGCGTCGCTCGCGCCGAGCCTGTTTCCGTGGCGTATCGCCAACAGCCAGACCGGGTTCGTCGAGTGGATCCAGCTCGCGGAGGTCGGCGGCCAACCGCTGCTCGACCTCTTCCTCGCATTCGCCGGGATCGGGCTCGGGCGCGCGCTCGTGCCGACCGCGTCGTCGAGAGAGCGCATCGTGGCTCTCTCGGTGGCGCTGGTGGCGTTCCTAGGTCCGCTCGCATACGGGTGCGTTCGCCTTCCCGAGGTGCGCGCGGAGCGAGCGCGCGCTCCGGTCGTTCGAGTGGGAGTCGTGCAACCGAACGTGCCGATCGACGAGAAGCACGACCCCGCCACGGCGTGGGCGCAGCTGGCCGAGCTGACGCGGATGACGCGCGACCTCGAGAGCGAGCGCGTCGATCTCGTGGTCTGGCCGGAGACGGCGTTCCCGTTTCCCGTCCCACGCACGCGGCGGCGCGACTCGGACGCGGCCATTCCGATCATGGGGCCGGGCGTTCACGGCCCGTTGCTCGTCGGCGCGGTCACGTTCGGGGGCGCCGATCGCAGGTACAACTCGGCGATCGCCATCGGACGCGACGGGACGATCTTGGGCATCGCCGACAAGGTGGAGCTGCTCGCGTTCGGCGAGTACACGCCGCTCTGGGACTACCTGCCCCCGCTCCACCGCTTTCCGCGAGGCTTCACGCCGGGAGACGCGCCCCGCGTGCTCACCGTGGATGGTGCCGACGTCGGCGTGCTGAACTGCTACGAGGACGTGCTCGACGGATACGCGCGGCGCGTCGCGGCGAACGACCCGAGCTTCCTCCTCAACCTCACCAACGATGCGTGGTTCGGCGAGACCTCCGAGCCTTGGCTCCACGAGGCGGTGTCGCGCCTGCGAGCGATCGAGACGCGACGCGACCTCGTGCGTGTCGTGAACACGGGCGTGAGCTCGCACGCCGCCGCGACGGGGGAGTCGCTGATCCGGATCCCGACCTTCGTGCGGACGTCGTTCGTCGCCGAGGTCCGTCGCGTTTCGGGGGTCACCCCCTGGGTGCGCTTCGGCGATTGGCTCACGCCGATGCTGTTCGGCGGGCTCCTCGGGGCCGCCGCGGCTCTACGACCTCGGCGCCATTGACGAGGCCCGAAGGGAGCGTCAATGTCCGCCGAGCCGTGGCCGCGAAGGGCAAGACCAAGCGCGCGAAGCGCTCGAGCGCGGACGATACGCCGCGGTCGGCGAAGCCCGAGCGCGACAGGCTCTCGGCGCTTCCGAAGTGGCTACCGTGGATCGTCGCGCTCGGGGCGCTCGCGACCGGGGTCGCGATTCTGGCAAGCCCACCCGACAGGCCAGGTCGTCCCCGAGGATCTCGTCGTGCGCGTCCTCGAGTCGCACCCCCACGATCCCGGAGCGTTCACGCAGGGCCTCTTGTTTCACGGGGGCAAGCTCTACGAGAGCACCGGTCTGTACGGCCACTCCTCGCTTCGACGCGTCGACCTCGAGAGCGGCGAGGTCGAGCAACGCGTCGACAACGACGAGGCGCTCTTCGCCGAAGGCCTGGCGCTCGTCGATGACGTCCTCTACCAGCTCACGTGGCGCGAGGGCAAGGTGATCCTCTGGGACGCGGACGGCTTCGAGAAGCTGCGCGAGATCGACTACACGGGCGAGGGCTGGGGCCTCTGCTACGACGGGCACCGACTGATCATGACGAGCGGCAACGACCGCCTCCAGTTCCGCGATCCCGAGACGTTCGAGAAGACGGGGGAGGTGCGCGTCACGCGCGGCGGCCGCCGCGTGAGGCACCTCAACGAGCTCGAGTGCGTGGACGGGCTCGTCTACGCGAACGTCTGGATGGACGATCACATCGCACGCATCGATCCGGAGACGGGCGAGGTCACCGGGTGGATCGACGCGCATGGCCTGCTCTCGCGAGAAGACCGGACGGGCCAGGAGGACGTGCTGAACGGCATCGCGTACCTGCCGGGCTCGCACCGCTTCCTCTTGACCGGCAAGCGTTGGTCGAAGACGTACGAAGTCGTCTTCGAGCCGCGCGAGTAGCGCACCCGCGGTCAGCGGCCGCGGCTCTTGAGCCCGAGCAGCACGAGCGATTGCTCGGAGCGCCGCAGCTCGAGCACCGACCCGATGGGCACGTCGTGGGCGCGATTGGGGCCGTCCAGGTACACCTTCCCGGACGGGGTCTTGCTGTGGACGAGCAGCGCCTCGTCGGGCTCGACGAGGCCCTTCAAGAGCTCGAGGCTCTCGTGGCGGCCGTCGTAGAGCTCACGCACCACGAACTGCAGACGCTTCGACCCGATGGGCAGGACGTGCCCGCCGGCCGAGCGCTGCGCCGCCGTAGAGCCGGCCGCGGGGCCCACCCAGACGCCGCTCGACTTCTGATCTTCGGCGACGCCTCGATGCTCGAGGATGTACCTGGTCGTGGCCGCGGGGCACTCGTGCGAGAAGAGCGCGTCGTTGAGCACGCGCTCGCTCAGCACTCGGCCGTCCAGCATCACGCGCATGCGCGTCAGGCTCGTCGGCGCGAGGTCGAGATGGAGCGCCCGCGCGAGCACCTCGCGCACGTTCTTGCGGTCGCCGGCGCAGAAGTAACCGACCGAGTCGAGCGGCGAGGTGTTGATCGCGACCATCGGCGTCTCGGGCCCGACGGCGTGAGACGCCCAGAGGAGCGTGCCGTCGCCGCCGAGCGTCACCACGAGATCCGCGTCGTCGGCGCTGGCGCGCGCGCTGAGATAGCGAAACTCGTAGCGCACGCCCGTTCGCTCCAGGATCTCGCGGACCCGCTCGACCGTGCCGATGTGCGCCTCGTGCGCCTCGACGAGCCGGTCCACGGATGGATCCCGCTCGCCGATGAGCCGCTTGATGCGCCGGCTCCGCTGCTCCACGACGAGCCGCTGGTACGCCGATTTCTTGTACACGACGAGCACGCGCTCGACGCGCGCGGGCGTCTTGCGCGAGCGCGCGCGCGCCGGCGCCGAGCGTCTCGCGGCCCGCGCCGTCAACCCAGCCCCCGCCGCTCGGCTAGCCGTCGAATCGCGACCTCGGTCTTCACGTCGGCGACGCGCCCATCGCGTGTCGCAGCCAGCGCGTCCGACAGCGCGACGAACCGAACCACGGCGTGCGCTTCGACGGGCGAGCCGTCCTCGGTCGGTTGTCCGCGACGCGAAGGATCGACCAGCGCATGCATGAAGTGGATCGACTCGCCGAGCACACCTGGGCTGAGCGGAGCGGACGGGCCGAGCACCGAGAACTCCCGAGGGTCGAGCTCGAGGCCCACCTCCTCGAGCGTCTCGCGCGCCGCGCAGCGCGCGACGCCCTCGGCGCCTTTCTCGTCCGGCTCGACGAGCCCGGCGGGCACCTCCCATCGAACCGCGGCGTCGTCGCCGTGAAGCGGGACCGCGTAGCCCTTTCGGAACGCCATCGGCGGGCGAAGCGCGCTCCGCAGGCAGATCACGGGCCCCCGCGGTCCGTTCGCCTCGAGCACGATTGCCACGGCGTCGAGCGCCTCACGCTCCACCACGTCGTAGCGGTAGGGCTCGCTCGTCGCGTCGACCCAACGGTTCTGGAGGACGAGCCGTCGGAGCGTCAAGAAGCCCTCGTCGCACCGCGCGTTCGAGGTGCGATCGTCCACGATCTCGATCTCGACCGACGGCAAGCCGTCGAGCGTGTCGTCCGAGCTCACGACTCCCCGCCGAGCGCCGCAAACGCCACCGCGCCGTCGTCGTCCTCGCCCGGTGTCCACACGAGCGCGATCCCGGGCGCGAACGCGAACGCGTCACCATGCCCGAAGAGGAAGAGCCCGTCCGCGGAGACGCCGAGCGCCACGTTCGGACCGAGCTCGAGCGCGAGCACCGCTCCCGCCGAGAAGAATGCGCCGAGCGCGAGCCCCTGGTTCGTCGCACCGGCCCACACGCCGCCGCGGCCCCGGAGCTCCACCCACAGCGGCGCCGAGCGGAGGACTACCCCGAGCGAGAGCGCGACGGGCATGGTCACGCGCGACGCGTCGTCGGCGTGGCTCGTGACCGCCGAGACGCCGAGCGCGCCGCCGAGCCGAAACGCGCCGAACGGCGCGCTCACGTCTGCGATCAACCCACCGCCCCAGATCCCGTCTTGGCCCTCCGCGTCCACGCGCGAAGCCGCACCCACCACCGCGTGCGCCGTCACCGACCCCGCGGGCCGCGGTTGTGCTGCGGCCGCTTCCGGGAGCAGCGCCGCCAGCACGAGAGCGCCGAGCGCCGCAGCTCGCACGTTCACCGTTACTTCTTTGCGTCGGCCAGGAACTTTTCGAGACCGATCGCCGTGAGCGGATGCTCGAGAAGCTGCATGATCACCTTGTGCGGCACGGTCGCGACATGGGCGCCGATGAGCGACGCCTGTACGACGTGTACGGGGTGACGGATGCTGGCGGCGAGGACCTGCGTCTCGAACCCGTAGTTTCGATAGATGGTGACGATCTGCTCGATGAGCTCCATCCCTTCGCCACTGATGTCGTCGATGCGGCCGATGAAGGGGCTGATGTACGTGGCGCCGGCCTTCGCGGTCAGGAGCGCCTGGGTCGGGCTGAAGCAGAGGGTGACGTTCGTCTTGATGCCCTCCTCCGAGAACCGCCGCACCGCCTTCAGGCCGTCGGCGGTGAGCGGCACCTTCACGACCACGTTGTCGTGGATCTTGGCGAGCTCCCGACCCTCCCTGAGAATCCCGTCGGTGTCGGTCGCGAGGACCTCGGCGCTGATCGGGCCGTCGACGATCTCGCAGATCTCGACGATCACCTCCCGCAGCGTCCTGCCGACCTTGGAGACGAGGCTGGGATTCGTCGTGACGCCGTCGACGACGCCCATCGCGGCCGCGTCCCGGATTTCCTTCACGTCCGCGCTGTCGATGAAGATCTTCATGGAATCTCCCGAGTCCGGAGCTCTCGGCCCCTTGGATCTATCGGCATAGGTAAACCCACGCGCGCGGTCAAGCCGTCTCAGCCGCGGTCGGAATCTCTCGTGCGGGCCCTCGGCGAGCCATCCTGCTCCACCTGTGACGTGCGCTCCTCCTGAAGAAGCGTGACCGCCGTCCCTTCCTCGTCGGCATCGAGGTGACGTTCCACCGTCGTGACGCTCTTTTCCGGCGCCGGTACCGGGATGGTGTCGCGGCTCGGCGCGCCGCCGACGTGCGTCGTTCCGCCGAGAGCCTCGGCCTCGTTCGGAGCGACGATCGTCGTCGGTTCGTCGAGCCCTTCGACGACCGAGGGCAGCGACCCGTCGAACGTTCGGAGCGCCGGGTCCTCGTCGTCCTCCGTCTCGAGCGTGTGTGGCTCCTCGTCTTCACTCGTCTCGTAGCGCGCGCGCTCGCTCGGCACCTGCGCCTCGGCGCGCGGCACCGTCACCGCGCCGGTGTCGTCGAACATCGGGACCTTCGACGCGCGCGGGATCTCCACGCCCGATACCACCGAAGGCGGCGGCGGCGGGAGCGACGAGGTGACTCTCTGCAGAGAGGACTCCAAGAGCCGCCTGCGCAATGCCTCCGGGATCTCGTGGGTGGCGTCCTCCTCGTCGTCCTCGAGCAGCTCGATTCCGAGCATGTCCGAGACCTCGTGCGGCGCCATCCACTCTTCGGGAAAGAGCTCGCGCGCATACGCGGCGAGGCGCTTGCGCGAGACGATCTCGTTGCGCTGGTAGAGGTAGGCCTCGAGCGCGTCGTGGAGCTCTTGCGCGCGCTGATAACGGTGAGCGGGCGCGCGTTCGAGCGCCCGCATCGTGATCGCGTCGAGCTCGAAGGGGACGTCGGACGCGAGGCTGCGCGGCGGTGGCACCTGAGACAGGCGAACCGCCATCACGGTGTCGACGTCGTTCTCACGGAGAAACAACCGCTGCCCGGTGAGCAGCTCCCACAGCACGATACCGAGCGCGTAGATGTCGCTCCGGTAGTCGACGGGCTCCGAGCTCGCCTGCTCCGGTGAGAGGTAGGCGAGCTTGCCCTTGAGGATCCCGGCTTGCGTCTGATGGGTGCGGCCCGCTGCCTTCGCGAGGCCGAAGTCGATCACTTTCACCTCGCCGTCGAAGGACACGAGGACGTTCTGCGGCGACACGTCGCGATGGATCACGCCGAGCGGGCGACCGTCGCGGCCGTCGGCGCGATGCGCGTAGTCGAGCGCCTCTGCGACCTTCATCGCGATCGCGCAACCGATCGGCAGGGGAACCGCGCCGCCTCGAGCCTGCTCCGCTTGCATGATCAAGCGCAGGTCGCGCCCGTGCACGTACTCGAGCGCGATGAAGTACGCGCCGTCGTGCCAACCCAGGTCGTGGATCTGGGCGATGTTGGAGTGCGTGAGCTGAACGGCGATCTTGGCCTCGTCCACGAACATGGAGACGAAGGTCTCGTTCGCGGTGAGGTGGGGGAGAATGCGCTTGATCGCGATCGTGCGCTCGAAGCCCACGTCACCGTGCACGCGCGCTTTGAAGACCTCCGCCATCCCCCCGGTCGCGATGGGCTCGAGGAGGTCGTACTTTCCGAATCGCTTCAAGCCGAGCTCCAAGCGAGAGCTTACTACGGCGCGTCCGCGTGGGGGCGAACCGCTGCGAGGGCGCGCCGGCACGGTCACTGGTAGACGATCTCGACCTGGACCTCGTCGTGCGCGCCTTTTGGGCTCGCGGATTGCGCGCTACGCTGGTCGGACGTGCTGAAGTCCCAGAACGCCAGGGCTGACGCGACGATCAGCGCCACGAGCCAAAGAAGGCTCGCCTGGGGTGTCATGGAAGCACGCACTCGCACGCTCGCAGTATGCGCGATCCGTCCCACAGCCGCCCGCCGATGAACACCGGCGCGCCCGTGCCGTCGAACGAGGGCGTGCGCCCGTTCACCACCCTCTCGCTCGTGCTCGCCCTCGCGGCGCCGCTCGGCGCACCCCGCACGGCTCTCGGACAGGCGCCGACCGACGCGGGCACGGCGAGGCTCGGCCTGCTGACCAGCGCAGAGCGAGCCGCGCTCGCCCCACACCTCGCTCGCGGCCCGGTCGCGCTCGTCGAGTTCAACGGCGAAGCGGACCTGCCGGCGGTGATCTTCGCGGTGCGAGTCGACGCGCCCGCCGCCGACGTCGCGCGGTTGGTCTCGGACCCGGTCGCCTACCCGCGGTTCATGCCCGCGCTCGACTCGGTGAACGTGGAGAGCACGACCGGCTCCACGATCGCGTACGAATGGACGTGGCGAACGGCGATCTTCACGCTCACCGGAGAGAACCTGCTGACCGTCTATCCGCCGGGCCACCGCCGCGACCGTCCGTGGCGGATCGAGCAGCGGGCGACGAGCGGCGACCTCGGGCAGGGTCGGTTCGTCTGGCGTGTCTACGCGGATGGGCCGGATCGGTCGCTCGTCGTCCTGTCGAGCCGAATCGACCTGCGCGACGCGAACTACGTCACTCGGCGACTGAACCGCGGCGAGCGCAGCATCAACCGGACGATCAACATCACGCTCGCGTACGTGATGGCGGTCGGCGCCAAGCACGAAGCGGAGCGGACGGCGGGCCGGCACGTCGTCACGCCGGTCGAGCCAACTCCGCTCGAGCGCCCCGAGGTGGACATTCGCGCGCTCGCATACCTCTTGGTACGCGGGGACCTGCTCTTCATCTCGATGACGGGAGAGCGCGTCGACCAGGTGGCGGTCGCCGGCCGCATCGGCCGAGATCGCGCGCGGACGCGCGAAGTGATGACCGATCCACGGGAGTTCGGCCCTGCGCTCGTTCCCGGCAGCTACGCGCGTGTCACCGAAGAGCACGGCCCCGAGCTCGATTTCGAATGGGGCATCGACATGCCGCTCGTCGGATCGTCCGGAACGATGCACCTTCACGACACGGGCGGCGTCGTCGAGATCGACGCGACGGGCGGTGCCCTCGAGGGCGGCCAGTGGCGCTTCGACACGGAGGTCTATCCGTGGGGTGAGGCCGCCGTCATCGGGTGGGCGAGCTTCGACCCCGCGTCCGCGTCGTGGCTCATCCGCGCGATCGTCCAAGGCGACGCGGAGTTCGGGAGCGGGCTCGAGGCGGGCAGCGAGATCATGGTCCTGCGGGCCATCCGCTCGCGCGCTTGGCGGATCCAAGAGCAGCGCGCCGCCGCTCTCTTGCACGACGGCTGACCGAGCGGCGCGCGTGGTATGACGCCGCGATGGCGGATCAGGGTCGCGGCGTGGCGGATCGGGCTCGCCTCTGGCTCGCGGACACCCCTGCGAACCTGGCCGTCTTCCGCATCACCGTAGGCGTCGTCTTCCTGCTCCTGCCGGACATCGCCGACGCTGCGCGCTGGGCGGCGCTTCCACCCGAGGTACGCGTCGCACCGATCGGTGTCGGATGGGCGCTCGACTTCGTCCCCATCACGCCCGAGCTCGCGAACGCGGCGTACCGTGTGTTGGTCGCTGCGCTCCTCGCGGGGATCGCGGGTGTCTTCACACGAGCGGCGTGGACCGTCGCGACGGTCGCGGCGATCTACCTGCTCGGCCTGCCGCAGCTCGGCGGCGCTGCGTTTCACTACCATCACCTCGTCTGGTTCTCGGCGCTCCTCGCAGCGAGCCCGTGCGGCGACGCCATCTCGGTCGACGCGCTCCTCGCGAGGAGGCGCGGGGACGCTCCGCCTCCTGGCCGCGACATCGCGTACGGCGCGCCCCTGCGCGTCGCGTGGACGCTCATCGGATTCATCTTCTTCTTCCCGGGGATGTGGAAGGTCGCGACGTCCGGCTGGGAGTGGATCTGGAGCGACAACCTACGCAACCAGATGTACGCGAAGTGGCTGCAGAAGCCGGAGTTCACCCCGATCTTCCGCGTCGACCGTTGGCCGACGCTCGTCCGGCTCGGCGCGTTCTGTGTGGTCGCGTTCGAGCTCTCGTTCGCGTTCCTCGTGCCGTTCCGTCGCACTCGGCCGTGGGCGGTCGCCGCGGCCATCGCCTTCCATCAGATCACCGCGTACTTCATGAGCCTCGCATTCTCCGCGCTCTGGCTCTGCTATGTCGTGTTCTTCGATTGGTCCGCGATCGCAGCCCGCGTGCGTGGAACGACCGCGGAGCCCGCGGTCGCCGAGCGCTCTCCAACGAGGCCCTGGCGCGCCACCGTGGTCGTCGGAGCGATCCTCGTCACCGGCAACCTCGCCTTCGGCATCGCGGGGATCAACGACGGCTGGCCGTTCGCTTGCTATCCGAAGTTCGACCGAACGGTCGGTGAGCGGCTCCCCGCCATGGAGGTCGATCTCGTACGCGCGGACGGCTCGACGCAGGCCGTCCCGATCGCGTGGATGAGCCCCGACGGGCGGTCGCAGCGATGGTGGGCGCTTTCGTGGAGCTTGCTCGGCGCGCACGAACGAGCACGCGCGAGCCCGGAGCGCTTCCGGGCGTTCTGGGAGAGCGTGACCGCCGCGTCGCCTCGAGCGCGCGCGGCGACCAGAGCCTCGACCCAGGTTCGCTTCTACCGCGCGTACGTGTCGACGATCCCGGAGGCGCGCGACGATCCGCCGCTCTCGCGGCGCCTCGTCTACGCGCTCCCGCTCGCGTCGAACCCGACCGACTCGGCGGGCCCGCCACCGTGAGCCGGCGCCGACCCGGAGGTGCTCGTGATCGGGATGCCCCGCTTTTTCAACGGGCGGATCACGTTGCGCTCGAGGCTGCGATCGGCGAGCGCCAGGTACTGCTCGGTCTCCATCCAGCCGAGCGAGTGAACGGCGCTCTTCGGCCCGCGAGGCCGCTTGCGGATCTCGTCGAAGTTGGCCTTGGCGTAGCCGATCGTGACGTCGGCGGCGCGGGCGAGGACTTCCTTGTCCTCTTCGCTGAAGTGAGGCATCGCCCAATCGAGGAAGAGCCAACCGAACGCGCCGTGCGCCGCCTCGTCGCGGACGATGCGGCTGAGCACGGCCCGCGGCAGCGGATGCTCGGCCGCGCGCGCGGTACCGCGCAGCATCGGTATCGACAGCGCCTCGCCGACGCAGAAGAAGCGCACGACGAGATCGGCGCAGCGGAGCAATGGATCGACTCCCGCCAGCGGCTCGACGATGAGGTGCTCCGGATCGTGGGCGATCGGGTAGGCGCCACCGAGCTCCATCGCCATGCGCGAGCAGAGCTCCACGTGACAGATCTCGTCGAGAGGAAAGCGCGTGGCGAGAGCGACGAGATCGAGCGGCGCCCTCGCCTCGATGAGCGCCTTGAGCGAGAGCGCCATCGCGTCCGCCGTTCGGTGCTCCTGAAACGCGGCGCGCGTCCAGGCCTTGCGCGCGGCGGCGACGAGGTCCGCGGGATACGCGGACGCGTCGAGCGTGCCCCACGGCATCGCCTCGATCTCCGGCCGCGCCTTGCGGTACCGCCGCTCGAGCGTCCCTCCGAGGAGCTCGAGCTCGAACAGCTCCGTGCTCACGCGCCCCTCAGGTGCCGCCGCCGTCGGGCGGCGCGACCAGGTTCGCGATGACGGCGTCGGGAAAGACGATGACGTCCATCATCTCGTTCGCGTCCTGATCGCCTCCGTCCGGCGGCGCGACCAGGTTGGCGACGACGGCGTCCGGGATCTCGATGACGTCCATCGTATTGCCGTCCATCGCGACCTCGCCGTCCCGCGTCGAGGCGTCGAGCCCGCTGTCGGGCGGCGCGACGAGGTTGGCGATCGTCTCCCGGCTGCAGGAGATCAGGCTCGCGCCGGCCAGGCCGGACGCGATGAGAAGCTTCTTACCAAGAATGGCTCTGCGCTTGACCATGCGCCAAGCGTAGCATGGACGTGCTCAGCCGCCGTCGACGCCGCCGCCGTCCGCGTCGCCGCCGTCCGTCGCGCCGCCGTCCGTCGCGCCGCCGTCCGTCGCGCCGCCGTCCGCGTCGCCGCCGTCCGTCGCGCCGCCGTCCATCCCTCCGCCGTCGGCGGTGCCACCGTCCACGTCGCCACCGTCGACGTCACCGCCATCGGCCGCTCCACCGTCGACCGAGCCGTCGACCGCACCACCGTCGAGATCGCCGGCATCCGCCGCCCCGCCGTCGACCGAGCCGCCGTCCGTGCCGGGCGCGTCGACGGCGCCACCATCGCCCGCGCTACCATCCGCCGCGCCCGCGTCGGCGCCTCCGTCCGTGATGCGATCGCGATCGAAGTCGACGATCAGCTGACAGCCGGCGAGCCAGACCAATGCAGCCGTGAGCAGGGCGAGCGCGACGGCTCCGTGCGCGACCCTCCTCCGCATCAGAACGCGACCCGTGCGCTCACCCCGGCCCCGTTCGGCGAGATCGCGGGTGCCACCTCGAGCCGAGCCTCGGTGGCGGCGTCGTCGTCGGCGTCGTCATCGTCGCCGCCCGAAGACGTCAGATAGAGAACGACCGCCGTGATCGCGGCGGCCGCAGCCACACCGAAACCCACGTCGGCGAAGAGCGCGAGCGTCTCGCCGCGAATCCGCAATCTCGTCGCTCGGCATCGCGTCGAAGTCGGCCTGCTCGCTCAGCGCGAGGAACCCGAGCACCGTCCCCGCGATGAGGCCTGCGCCCGCGAACGCGGACGCGACCCAGACCCCTGCGCCCACGCCACGCCCCTCGTCGGCCGGCTCCGTCGGCGGCGCCGTGTCGCCGAGACCGCCGCCCTCCCCTTCGTCGCCGAGCGTATCCTCGCCGCTCTCGCTGGGCGCCAGCTCGAGGGAGACTTCGTGACGGCCGCCCGCCGTGACTTGGACCGTCTCGGACGCGGGATCGTAGGTGTCGAATCGCAGCTCGACCGAGTGCTCCCCGGCGGAGGCCTCGACCTCGGCTGGGGTGACTTCGTCCGTCGGAACGCCGTCGAGCACGATCGTCGCGCCCGCCGGCCGCGATGAGATGACGAGCGTGCCCGGCCGGTTGCGCAGGGCTTCAATCTTGCCCTCGATCCGCGCTCGGTCGGGCGCGTCGGGCCGCTCGGTCAGGTAGCGCTGGAAGATCTCAATCGCGCCCTCGACGTTGTCGAGCCTCTCGCGCGACTCGCCGACGCCGACGAGCACGACGGGGTTCGGGACCGCGTCGTAGGCCTCGAGGAAGGCGGCCTCGGCGTCCTCGAAGTTGCCCTCGTTGAACAGCCGCTGCCCGCGTCCGTACGCCTCGCGAGCGCGCTCGCGCGCCTCGGCGGTAGGCCCGCTCGGTTGACGCTGTCGCTGGGCCGACGCGACCGGTACGAGCACCGCGAGCGCCGCGGCAGTCATGATGCAGATCCACGCGATCCGACGCATTTCGCCTCCCGCCAAGCCGGTGTAACGCACGGAAAAGGGGTACATCTTCGCGGCCATCGCCGTCAACCGGAGGTGGGCGTCTGGCGCGAGCCGACACTCGGCTGCTCCGGCTTTGGCGCAGGCCAGCGGGAGAGCACGTGAGCCTCCACACGATCGAGCGGATCGCGGAGCGCACGCGCCATCGCCTCGATCCGGATCATGTGTCCGTCGAGCCATTGCACCATCCGCGCGCTTTCGCGCTCGACCGCCTCGTTCTCGCGCTCGAGCTCCCCCCGCAGCTCCGCGAGGCGACTCTCGAGCTCGTCGGCCGTCGCGGCCCGCCGCATGACCTCTTCCTCGAGCGCCGCGAGCTCCCAGAGAAGCGCATCGGCCTCGCCCTCCGTCGCCTCGCCCGCCCGGACCTTCTTTCGCATCGCGTCCTTCTTGTCGCGGACGGCGCCGCGTCGCGTGACCACCTCCGCGAGCGTCGCGCGTGCGCTCGAGAGCTTGGCGGCGACCCCATCCACGGCCTTGCCGAGCGTCGAGCGGAAATCGCGGGCGAGCGCCTCGAGATCCTCGATGCGATCCTGGCGGATCTGCGCATCGCCGACCGCGAGCTCGAGCTCCTCGAGCGTGCGCGCCGCGAACGCCATCGCGTGCGCGACCTCGGGCGGCGTACCGTGCTCGTGCTCGAGCTCGTCGATGCACGCGCGCAACGCGTCGTGACGGGAGCGCCATCGCCACACCCCGCACGTGCCGTCGCGCTCGGGGTCGAGCCGGCGCGGCGGCTCGGGCGTCGAGCGCCGCTCGTTCTTGGGGATGAGCTCGAACGGGAGC
This sequence comes from uncultured delta proteobacterium, assembly GCA_963740495.1. Taxonomy (GTDB): domain Bacteria; phylum Myxococcota_A; class Polyangia; order Polyangiales; family CAVUEK01; genus CAVUEK01. The sequence continues at coordinate 327,571 of CAVUEK010000015.1, read as the reverse complement.
GCCGCCTCCGCGACGGCGGGAGGCTCCGGAATCGACGGCCGCCCATACTCCGCCGTCGCGAGCGAGCGGCGCGTGCCGCTCGATTCGACGTCGTCCGCGTCCTCGTCGACGGATAGCTCCGAGCCGTCGACGAGCGCTGTCGGCTCGGCGGGAGTGTCGGCGTCGTCCCGGCTCGCGAACGAGATGCCATCGACCATCGTCACGCGCGCCGAGGAGCCGTCCACCTCGCGCTCGTCGCCCCAACCCACCACGGCGACGCTCGGCTCGGCGAGCCCACCCCACGACCCCGGCGACCCGAGCCGCTCGCGCACGCTCTGCGAGCTCTTCGAGCAAGTGGAACGCGTCGCGGAAGCGCTCCGCGGGCTTCTTCGAGGCAGCGCAGGAGAAACTCCTCGATCGCCGGCTCGATGCTCGACAAGCGCTCGCTCGGCGCGATCGGCGGCTCGGTGACGTGCTTGACCAGCAGGTCGCCGGGGTACTCGTAGTCGAACGGCAGCGCGCCCGTGACGATCTCGTAGAGGATGACGCCGAGCGAGTAGAGGTCCGCGCGCCCGTCGATGTCGGTCGACTGGATGTACTCGGGCGCGATGTAGCCGGGCGTGCCGAAGATCTGCTGGCTTCCGGTGAGCGAAGGCGCGTCGAGGATCTTCGCGATGCCGAAGTCGAGCACCTTCACGAAGTCCGGGCCGCCCCTTGCGGCGCACGAGCAGGACGTTCTCGGGCTTGAGGTCGCGATGGATCGACGCCCATCTGGTGCGCCCGACCGAGCGCGCCCGCGACCTGCTCCACGATGTCGAGCGCGCGCGCCGGCGGCAACGGCGCCTGCGTCAGCGCGCGCAGCAGCGGCTCGCCGGGGACGTACTCCATCACGAGGTAGACGAGCCTCGTCGGACTCACCGAAGTCGGTGATCTCGACGATGTTCTCGTGGTTGATGCGGTTGACCGCGCGCGCCTCGCGGAGGAACCGATCGCGCTGCACCGAGTCCTGCGCCAGATCGCGCCGCAGCATCTTGATCGCCATGAGCCGGTCGATCATCACGTGGCGAGCGAGGTAGACGCTCGACATTCCGCCGCTGCCGAGCCGCGAGATCAGGCGGTAGCGCCCGCCGACGGTCTTGCCGATCAGCGGATCCTGCACGGACCGCACATCCGCGCCGTCCCTCGCGCAGCGCACGACGTCGTCCGGGTAGAGCTCGGAGCAACGCGGGCAGACCCTCATGAGCGAGCTGCGATCGTACCGCTCTCTGCGGGCTCGACGAAACCATCAGAACGCGAGAAACGAGCGCCGCGCGCGCGAAGTCGGGGGGAAATGGTCCGATCTCGGTCTACGCGCCCGCGTCGGTCGCTCCGCCGTCGGCACCGCCGGCGTCCGAGCCCGCGTCGGAGGCCCCGGCGTCGACCGGCCCTGCGTCGACCGAGCCGCACGCGCCCGACGACAGGACGGGCGCGCCGGCGCGGTCGCCTCGCACTCGTTGACGTACGTGAGCCCGTCGCACCCGCACACCGGAGCGAGGACCGCATCGCACATCGTGGGTCGTGAGACACACGTTCCGTTGTCACCGCACGCGTCGACCTCGCAATACGCGCCCAGGGCCGCGCACGGATCGCCCGACGCGCGGGTGCACGGGGGCAGGCCCGAGTCCGGTCGCCCGCCGTCCGCCCCGCCGTCCCGGTCGCCCGCGTCGGTCGGCCCGGCGTCGGTCCCCGTGTCACACACCGTCCCGCAGCGGCCCCGCGCCGTCGGGGACGCCGAGGTCTTGCAGCACGTGAGGCCAGTCGTGCAGTCGCCGGTCACGAAGCAGACGTCGCCCTCCTGGGCCGGGCAGGCCGCGGCGAGCGTGGCGCAGGCGGCGACGAGCAGCACGGCGGGACGAAACAGGAGCGATCTCAAGGTGGAGCCTCTCGGTGGGGTGCGGACGGCGCGGAGGATAGCGGCGCTCCTGCCACGCCGCAATCCTCAGGGGTCGTACGCGCAGCGGAACCCCAGGTCGGGCTGGATGGCCCCTTCCGGCACGGGCTCGCGGTGAGACGTGCGCATCGCGAAGGCGGCGGAGAGGAACGAGCCCCCCCGCACGACGCGGATCCCCGTGGACTCGCCTCCGTGTGGGTCCACGCGACTGCTCGTCAGGTACGCCTCCGGCGAGAACGCGTCCGCCGTCCACTCGAACACGTTGCCGGCCATGTCGAGGACCCCGAACGGGCTCGCCGCATCGGGATAGGACCCTACCGGCGCGAGCAGCCGGTAGCCGTCCTCGTCGTCTGGGCCGGCGCCGCGGCCGTGGTTGGCGAGCCGCGAGTTGTACTGGTTGCCCCAGGGGAATCGCCGGTGGTCGGTGCCGCGCGCGGCGCGCTCCCACTCCGCTTCGGTCGGCAGCCGGCCTCCCACCCACGCGCAGAAGCGCGACGCCGACGGAAAGTCGATCGTGGTGACCGGGTGCGTGGGATGCGCGAGACGCTGATCGGCGTCGGAGGCGTGGGCTGGCGCGCAGACGCCGGCGCGATGCAGCGGCGCCAGGCACCCTGGGTCACCTCGGTCCGGTCGATGCCGAACGCCGAGATCCACACGCGCTGCCGCGGGGTCTCGGCCGCGAACAGATTCGGGCGTGCAGTCGAAGCGCGGGAAGCCCACGTTCGCGAGCGTGCACAGCTCGACCGCGAAGAGGACGTCGCGCTCGTCGCTCCCGCGTACGTAGGCGCCCGACGGGATCCAGATCACGTCGGGCGCCGACACCCGGACCGACGACGAGGCGTTCGGCGCGGGGGCCGTCGGCGCTTCCTCGACCGAGCCCGTGCCGAAGAAGAACAGGAACGCCGGGCCGAACAGCGCGACCGGAACGAGCATGGCCCCAGGTCTCACGACCCGATCCGTAGCAGACGGCGGCGCCGCGTCACCCACAACGCCGTGCACGCCCCCGAGACACCACGCTCGACAGGATCTGCGACGTGGACGGCCGCCGAAGAGATCCCACGCACGACGTCACCGCGGAAGTCTCGAGACGAGGCGCAAGACGGCGTAGCGGCGAAGTAGAGGAGGAGGCGCCGGCCGCTCCCGACGCACGCGGGCGGCCAGAGCGCGAAGACGAACGCGAGGACGAGGAGACCGAGCGACTCGTAGAGCGGCGCGGGGTGGCGCGGAGCGGTGGATGCGCGGCCGGCGCCATCGGGTCGTGTAGACGACCGCCCACGGGCCGTTCCAAGGCGCCCCGTAGCAGCATCCGCCGAGGAAACAGCCGATCCGACCGAGCGAGTGCGCCGCCGGGAGCGCGGGCAGAGCGACGTCGACGAGGCGGCCTGGGCGCAGGCCGAGCCGCTTGGCGGTGGCGAGGCACGCGAGCCCGCCACCGACGGGCGCGCCCCAGAAGACGAGGCCGGGCGAGCGAAACGCCGACAGAGGAGAGCCGAGGCGCGCCCACTCGACGAGGACGAACATCGCGTAGCCACCCGCGGCCGCGCCCGCCGCGACGAGGCCGATCGCCGCGATCGTCGCGCCGACGTCCATGCGAGCACGCGCCGCCGCGCGCGCGGCGAGCGCCCCGCCGACCAGCGCCGAGAGCGCGAGCATGACCCCGTAGCTCCCGATGATGCGCTCGACCGGGCCGACGTGAAGAACCGTGACGATCGGATCCACGCGCGGGTCGGTCTCAAGGAGGAGCGGCGGGCGTCGTAGCGGGTGGCGCACCGGGCGGCGTGTCGGGCGCCGCGGGTGCCGGAGGAGCCGCGCCTGGGCTCGTCGGCGCCTCGGAGCCGGGCGCCGGCGTCGCGCCGGGCTCGGTCGGGCCCGGAGGCATCGGCGGTGGCGGGAACGCGGGCGGTGGCAGTCCCGGCGGCGCGTTCGGGTCGACCGCAGGCGGGGGCACTCCGCGGAGGGGCCGTTGCCGTCGAAGCCCGGGACCGTGGTCGGATCAGGCGTCGTCGTCGGGTCGTAAGGTGAGACGCTGCCGTCTCTCCACGCTCGGTCGTGCGGCATCATCATGCCAGCGCTCATGCAGAGCGCGTTGCACAGGCCACACGTGAGCGCGACGAGGACGCGGGGACGAACGCGACGATGCTGACGACGAGCCCGGCGACCACGAGTCCGTTCGTTGCACGCCCTCGTTGCGCGCGCGAGAGAACGCGATGCCTCCTGTGACGATGCCCGCGATCGCGACGACCGGCCCGCCGAAGCTGAAGACGGGCCGAGCACCGGGGACCACGGGAGGAGCGACCCCGCCGATCATGAACACGAACGCGCGACGCCGAGCAGGAGGAGGCAGCGCCCATGCGGCGCGAGGTCCGACCTCGGACCCCACGCGTCAAGCCGCGCACGGCAGTCCCGACGCCGAGGGCGTGCTTTTTTCCTCGAAATGCGGCAAGTTGCGCCGCCCATGACCGCGTCGAGGACACGAGTGGAGCGGACGACGCCGCGCGGGGGCGATGCGCGATCGTCGGGCGGCCGAACGTCGGCAAATCGACGCTCCTCAACGTGCTCGTCGGTCAGCCGCTCGCGATCGCGACGTCCAGCCGAGACGACGCGTACGCAGTCCTCGGCGTCTACGCGTCGCGCAAGCCGCCGAACCGAGATCGCGTTCGTCGACACGCCGGGCATGGCGCGATCCGAAGAGCGCGCTCGGCCGCTCGCTCGTCGAGGACGCGAAGGGCGGCTCGCGACGCCGACGTCGTGCTGCTCGTGGACTGACCGCGTCCCGAGGACGGGAGCGGGTGAGATGCATGCGGAGCCGACGCGCAGATCCTCGACGCCGCGACGCGACCGGGCGGCCGGTGGTCGTCGCGATCAACAAGGTCGACCGATCTCGCCTCGGAAGCGCCTCCTGCCCGTCCCACTGATCGTGGGTACGTCGCGCGCTTCGGGGGTCGATGCCGTCGTGCCGATCTCGGCGACGAGGGACGACCTCGCGCGCTGCTCGAGGAGCTGTACCGCGCACGCTCCCCGAGGGCGTGCTCGGGCTGGGACGACGACTTCGTCACCGATCGCCCGACGCGCTTCTTCGCGGCGGAGCTCGTGCGCGAGGCGGTCATCGCGGACGACGCGCGACGAGGTGCCGCACGCGGTCGCGGTGATCATCGACGAGTTCAGCGAGGAGGCGCCGGACTCGTGCGCATCTCGGCGACGATCGTCGTCGAGAAGGACTCGCAGAGGAAGATCGTGATCGGCGCGGGCGGTCGATGCTCAAGCGCGTCGGCATCGCGGCGCGCGAGGCGATCGAGAAGCTCCTCGGGAGAAAGGTCTTCCTCGGCTGTGGGTGAAGGTGATGAAGGGTTGGACGCGCGACCCGCGCCACGTGCGGCGATCTCGCAGGGGTCGACTAGGCGTGGGACGGCGCGCGGCGAAGCGCGAGCGCGGGCGTGGCCAGGTCGCGGAAGCGGCCGGCGATCGCGCTGCCCTCGGGCGCGGGGAGCGCGCGGCCACTCGTCGCGATCGTCGGGTCGGCCGAACGTCGGCAAGAGCACGCTCTTCAACCGGCTCGTCGGCGCGCACGTCGCGATCGTCGAGGACGTGCCGGGCGTCACGCGCGACCGGCACTACGCGGACGCGCGTCGCGCTCGGGCGCGACGTACGTGCTCGTCGACACCGGCGGCTTCGACCCGAGCAGCGACGACCCGATGCGCGGAGGCGATCGCGAGCCACGTTCGAGCTCGCGATCGGCGAGGCGGACGTCGATCGTCTGCGTGCTCGACGCGCACGCACGCCGCCGTCGCCGGCCGACCGCGAGGCGGTGCGAGCTCCTGCGCCGCGCGCGACAAGCCCGTGATCTACGTCGCGAACAAGGCCGACTCGCAACGGCGCGAGCACGAAGCGCTGTCGCTCTACGAGCTCGGCATCGACGGCTTGATGCCGGTCGAGCGCGCTCGCACGGGCACGGGATCGGCGAGACCTCGAGGAGGCGATCGCGGCGAGCGCTGCCCGACGCGCCCGACACCGAAGAGCCGGTCGAGTGGCTCGACGTGTTCCGCGCATCGCGATCGTCGGACGGCCGAACGCCGGCAAGTCGTCGCTCGTCAACCGGCTCCTCGGCGAGGCCGCGCCACCTCGTCGACGAGCGCCCCGGCACGACGGTCGACCCGATCGACACGCTCTACGAGCGAGGCGAGCGGAAGCTCGTCCTGATCGACACCGCCGGCATCCGAAGCGGCGTGCGGTCAAGGGCGGCGTGGAGGGCCTCGCCGTGCTGCAAGCGATCCGCGCGATGGAGCGTGCCCACGTCGTCGTGATGATGATCGACGCCGACGACGGGCCCGCCGAGCAGGACGCGCGCATCCTCGGCCTCGCCGAGGAGCGCGGCCGCGCGACGGTGATCGCGCTCAACAAGATGGACCTGCTCGACGCGGGCCGCGGAAGTCGGTCGTCACGCGCACGCGAGAGGTGCTCGCGTTCGCGCCCTGGGCGACCGTCGTGCCGATGTCAGCGTCGCAGACGGGCGCGGCATAGACAGCTGCTCGGCGCCCTCGATGCGGCGCTCGCGGAGCACGAGAAACGCGTCACGACCGGCCAGCTCAACCGCTTCTTCGCCCAAGTGCTCGAGACGCACCCGCCACCGACGAGCGGCAAGCGCCCGGTCCGCCTCTACTTCGTGACGCAGGCCGAGGTTCGCCCGCCGACGTTCGTCGCCGTCACGAACCGCCCCGAGGCGTCCACTTCAGCTATCAGCGCTACGTCGTGAATCAGATCCGCGATCGCTTCGGATTCGCCGGGACGCCGATTCGCGTTCGCTACCGCGCGCGGCGGCGCCGCGACGAGGAGTAGGCAGCGACGCTCAGGTGCCGCGGATGAGGGCGTCGAGGCGCGCCGGGTCGAAGCCGGTCAGCATCGTGCCGCGGAAATCGATGACGGGGATGCCGGTCGGGTTGATGCCGGCGCGGCGTGCCTTCGCTTGCATCTCCGCGAGCGCGCTCGGATCGCGCTCCACGTTCTTCTCCACGAAAGCGACGTGCCGCTGCCTGAGGAAGCTCGCGGTGGAGCGGCACGCGCCACACCAGTCCGCGCCGTAGATGATGACGTCCGCGTCCGTGGCATCGGCGACGGCCTCGCCTCGGTCGTCGTCGCCGGTGTCGACGGCGGGCGGCGGAGGCTCGGTGTGTGCGACGCGGTCGACGAGAGCATCGAACGACGCCCGTGGCAGCGTGCGCACGTCGTACCTGCCGTGGTGCTCCTCGCGCAGGTCGGCGACCCAGACGCGGTCGGGGTCGAGCCGCTCGTCCGGTCCGAGCCGGAGCGAGTCGACGCGCACGCGCTCGCGGTGCGCCTCGGGGACATCGGACCGGCGGGTCGCGGTGTGAGGGCCGTCCTCGTCGAACCAGACGAGCATGAGCCCCTCGAGCTCGCCCGAAACGCGGAACGGCGGGCTCGCCGGCTCGCCTTCGAGGTCGATCGGCGGCGTGTCACCCGTGGCCGCCGTGTCGGGCTCGGCGTCCGCGTCGTTGCCGCACCCCGGCACCGACGCCACCGAGAGGGCGAGCCCGAAGAGGGCGAGGGTGACGAGGCGAGCTCGCATCGGGCTCATCATGCCTCGCTCAGCGCTCGGAGGCGAACCGCGAGCGCAGGCTCGTGACGCCCTGATTGCAGGTCTCGAGGTGCTCTCGAGCCTCGGCGACCTTGAGGTTCGACCGGTGAATCGTGGCGTCGATCTGCTCGGCGGCCTCCCGTCGGATGGGCGCGTGGGCGTCGCCGCCGGTCAACCGGTCGAGCGCCTCGGACGCCTCCGCTTGCGCTGCTTCCGCCTCGAGCAAGGCGCGATGTCCGGTCACGCACGCATCCCTGATACGCCTCACCTCCTCCGTCTCGAGCGGCATCTGCTCGAGCCTGTCGACGAGGGCGCGCCGCTCGGCCTCCGGCGCGTCGACCTCGATCCCCTGCGCCCGCTCGACGAACAGCAACGCTTCTCGCTTTTCGGAATCGCCGCACGCGGCGAGCGCCGCGACGAGCGCCAGTTGGACGACGAGGAATCGACGCACGGGCCGGAGCTTACGTCCTGCGAGCGCGCATGCAACGCCTCCGGGGTTGACGCGGTCGCCGCATCCTGGCGTAACGACCCCCATGGCCGCGCCGCATCGGATCTACCTCGTGCCGGGCATGTTCGGCTTCGGCCGGCTCGCCGGCTACGACTACTTCGAGCACCTCGAGCGCGGGCTGGCGCGCCGCTTCTCGGACGCCGGCGTACCGGCGGCGATCGCCGTGATCCCGACGCCGCCCACCGCTTCCATCCGACGCCGCGCGCGCGTCGTCGCCGAGGCGGTCGCGGACGGTGCGACGGACGACGACGGGCCGATCCACCTGATCGGCCACTCGACGGGAGGCCTCGACGCGCGGCTGCTCGCCTCGCCGACGGTGCACCTCGCGCTCCCCCCCGAACGGCTCGCGTGGACCAAGCGCATCCGCACGGTCGTGACGATGAGCACCCCGCACTACGGCACCCCGCTCGCGCAGTTCTTCACGACCGTCTCGGGCGCACGCTTGCTCTACGCGTTGAGCCTGCTCACGTTCACGACCCTGCGGTACGGCGGCCCGCCGCTGACGGTGTTCTCCACGCTCGTGGCGGCGATCGGGAGCATCGACGAGGCGCTCGGCATCGACATCCAGCTCCTCGACAAGACGACGGATCTCCTGCTGCGCTTCGTCGGCGAGCAAGGGCGCAACGACGTCCGCGCGTGGCTCGACGGCATCAGCCAAGATCAGGGCGGCATCCTGCAGATCACCCCCGAGGCCATGGACATCTTCAACGCCGCCGCGGAGAGCTCGGACGCGATCCGCTACGGCAGCGTCATCGCCGCCGCACCACCTCCCACGCCGATTCGGTTCGTGGCGCGCGTCCGCTCGCCGTACCAGGCGCTGTCGGCGACGATCTACACGACGCTCTATACGGTCACCGGGCGCGAGCACAAGATCTACCCGAGCCCAGCGCCGAGCGTCGAGGCCCGACGCGTCATCGACGCGGGCATCGGACGCGAGATCGACGGCAGCGCAAACGACGGCATCGTGCCGACGCTCAGTCAGATCTGGGGCGAGCTGATCTGGGCCGGTCGCGGAGATCACCTCGACGTCGTCGGTCACTTCCACTCTGCCGACGATCGCCACGTCGACTGGCTGGCGAGCGGGGCGAGCTACGACGTCCGGCGGTTCGAGGCTTCCCTCGACGCGATCACGAGGTTCGTGCTGGCCGATCGGGACTGAAGCGCCCGACGCGGCGGGCCTATCCAGCCAGGGCGTGAGCTGGGTCTCGCCGGCGGACGAGGAGAAACGGTTGGGTCATGGCTCCGATCTTCGGGGTCAGCAACGTCGGCGCGCGAACGCTGACCTGCGTCATGACGGACCGAAGGCGGGCGAGCCGCTCCGAGGTGCTCTCGCGGACGAATAGGTCGGCCCGCATCTCGTCGCAGCTCGAGTAGCGCTCCGCGCGCCGCCGTCGCAGCGCGCGCATGGCCACGCGCGCGGCCGTCCGCGCGGTGCGGTCTGCGCCGAGCAGGGGAGACGCGATTGGGGCCGAGAGCACGCTGGACAGGACCTCGGCCACGGAGTCTCCGTCGAAGGGAGGCCGGCCCATCAGGAGCTCGTAGAGCACGGCGCCCACCCCGTAGACGTCGCAGCGCGGATCGAGCGGGGCGCCGCGGATCTGCTCGGGCGCCATGTAAGTGGGCGTTCCGACGACGAGCCCGTCCGTGACCGGCCGGACCGCTTCCCAGAGGGGGCTCGCGATCCCGAAGTCGATGAGCTTCACGTGGGGCCGTTCCTCGGGGTCGAGCGTGACCATCACGTTCGCGGGCTTCACGTCTCGGTGCAGGATCCCGAGCGCGTGCATGCGGCCGAGCGGCACGAGCAGCTGCGAGACGATCTCCACCGATTCGGCCGCGGGGAGCGGTCCGCGGGACAGCAGCGACTCCAACGTGAATCCGTCGAACCGCTCCATGAGAATGTACGTGTGCTGGTCGTCGAGCGCGGCAGCTTCGAGCACGCGCGGCACGTGAGGACCGCCGACACGATTCGAGATCCACGCCTCCATGCGAGCGCGCGCGCGCTCGCTCGGCCCTTCGCAGATCTTGAGCACGAGCCCGAGATTCGGGCCGCCGCGTGTCGGTGACGTCCCAGACGGTCGAGAACGTCCCCTCTCCGAGGAGGCGCCCGACGCTCAGATGCTCCGGGAGACGCACGATGGGATCAGCGGAGTGCATGTGACCGCTTCGAGCGTAGCTACGAACGTGCCACCGGATTCGGACGTTCCTCCGTGCCAGCCCTCTGCAGAGAGTGCAGGGTGACTGAGCGAACGCCGTGCACCGCTGCAGAACGTGCTCAGCTCGCGCTCGCCGCGGCCAAGATGCCGCCGGCGGCGCGGATGCGAACGAGGGCGTCCTCGTCGCGGAGCGCCTCGCGCACGGCGTCCGGCTGCATCGCTTCGCGGGCGAGAGCGCGCGCGGCGACTCGCCGGATCTCGGGCGCGGGTGCGCGGATGAGCTCGGCGAGCCGGTCGATCGCGGCCGGCTCGCCGTACTTCGCGAGGACGCCCGCGGCGTGAACGGCTTGCATTCCGTCGTTCTCCATGAGCGACGCGAGGACTTCGAGCGCGCGCGTGCGCGACGCTTCGGTGCCCGCGAGGATGATCGCGAGCGAGATCTGGACCTCCGGCTCCTGTTCGCCGTCGAGCGCCTCGCGAAGCGACGCGTCGAGCGAGCCGTCGTCGGGGAGCGACGACAGCGCAACGGCGGCTTGCGAGCGAAGCCGCGCCTCCGCGGACGCGAGCGCGCGGCGTAGGTACGCGCGCGCCAGCGTGACGCCTTCGGTGTCGCCGCCGGGCGTCTCCTCGCCAGCGCGCCGCGCACCGCCCGCGAGCACGCGCGCCGCCTCGATGCCCGCGGGGCTCGGCGCCATCTCGAGGAGCGGCCCGAGCGCGGAGAGAGCGCGCTCGCGGTCGGCGCGCACGAGCGCCGTCACCGCCGACATCCTCACCTGCGAGTCCGGATCCGACAGGCGCTCGCGCAACGACTCGAACGCGTCGACGCCGTGCTCGCCGAGAGCGCGGACGGCTGCGGCGCGTACGGTCGCGTCCGGATCGACGCGCGCCTGCTCCGCGAGGGCAGCGAGCGCGGCTCCGCTCGTCGTCGCGTGCGCGAGCTCGGCCGCCGCTGCGCGCCGCACGCCGGCCGCGGGGTGCGTCAAGAGCTCGATGAGCAGCGGCGTGTCCTCGTCTACCTCGAGGGACTCGACCGCGGCCGTCTTCACGACCCAATCGTCGGAGTCGACGTACGCCCTGAGCTCGTTCTTCGCGCCCCGATCACCCCGCTTCGCGAGGATCGCGAGCGCACGCGCCCGAACCGCGTCGGGGCGGCCGACCGCGGCGAGCCGCTGCACCACGTCGTTCGTCGCGGTCCCGGCCGACGAGAGCTCGCCGAACGCGGCGTCCGCCTGCGCCCCGTCCTCCGACGTCGCCGCCTCCTCGAGAAGCAACCCGGCGACGTGCGCGAGCAGCATGCCGTCGGCGCCCTCCGTCTCGCGGAAGTGCTCGTACGCATCGAGCGCCGCACCCACGTCGCGCGCTTCGACGGCTGTCATCACCCGCGCGCGCGGTGCGCTCCCGCAGGCGGTCGCCAGACAGCTGGAGAGAACGGCGACAGCGAGGTCGATTCGACGCATCGGGGTCATGGTATAGCAGCCGCGGGAGGCCGAGGATGGCGTCACCGAAGGCGAAGAAGCGGCGGCGTACCGCGCTGCGGATACGGGCGTTCGAGCCGGGCAAGGACATGGAGGCGCTCGCCGAGATGCGGCGGCTACCGCGCGTCGTCGCCGGGACCCTGCAGCTGCCACATCAGTCGCTCGAAGAGATCCGCGAGAGGTTCTCGAAGCCCCTCCCGCACGTTCGCAACCTCGTCGCCGAGATCGACGGCCTCGTGGTCGGGCACGGCAGCGTGATCCTCCGCCCGCAGGCGAGGCGCCGGCACGCGGCGGACATCGGGCTGATGGTGCACGACGACTTTCAAGGTCGTGGGGTCGGCGGGCGGTTGCTGGACGCGCTGCTCGAGGTGGGTGAGCGATGGCTCGGGGTGCTGCGCTTCGAGCTCGAGGTCTACGTCGACAACAAGGCCGCCATAAAGCTCTACCGGGACCGGGGCTTTCAGATTGAAGGGGTGCTCCGGGGCTACGCTCTCCGGGACGGCGCGCTCGCCGACGCATTCATGATGGCGCGGCTCGCGGGCACGTTGCCCTGGCCTCGCGTGACCGCGGAGGACGCCGCGTCGCGGACGCCACCGCAGCTTCCCCCCGGTCCGAACCCGCGATCGAACTGAGCGGCCCTACCCGCGCGTCACTTCTTCGGTGGCGGCGGCGGCGGGATCTTCTGCTCGAAGAGCCACGCCTCGGACGAGATGAACTCGACGCCCGGGATCTCCATCTCGATCAGATCCGGATGGTCCGTGATCACCCGCGACACCCCGGCGGCCTTCGCCGCGGCGGCCAGCGCACCCTGCCACGCATCGGGCGCGTGCTCCCCGTCGGTGTCGACGACCTTCACGAGCCCCTTGATGAGCGCGATCTGTTGGTCGACCGCTTCCTTCTTGAACTCGGGGATCGCGGACAGCATCGCGGCGACGCGATCGAGGATCCACCGGGTCGTGGTCGATTCTCCCTTGTGCATGCCGAGAATGCGTTGGACCACCTGCTCCGGCGGGCTGCCGAGCGCCACCGAAGCGTTCACGTAGACATCGGGTGCGAGCATCACGTCCACGGCGTCTGCCTCCTCTTCTCGGGGGAAGAAAAGCGGTAGGGTACGCGTAGACGCCAGCGACTAAAAGCCGTGCGCGCCCTCTACATCCGAAAGTTCGGAGGCCCCGATGTCCTCGAAGTTCGGGAGCTCGAAGAGCCCGAGCCGGACGAGGGAGAAGTGCGCGTGCGCGTGCACGCGGTCGGGCTGAACTTCGCCGAAGTGATGGCCCGAAAGGGCCTGTACCCGGACGCGCCGAAGCCACCGTCCATCGTGGGATACGAGGGCGCCGGCGTGATCGACGCCGTCGGCGACAACGCCGGCGACTTCGCGGTCGGTACGCGCGTCATCTATCTCAAGCGCTTCGGCGCGTTCGCCGAGTCGGTGTGCGTACCGGCGACGCAGATCGTCGCCATGCCCGACGGGATGAGCTTCGAAGAGGGCGCCGCCATTCCCGTGAACTACATCACGGCGTATCACATGCTCTTTCGCGTCCAGGCGCTGCGGCCTGGCATGCACGTGCTCGTCCACATGGCCGCAGGCGGCGTGGGGACGGCAGCCCTTCAGCTCTGCCAGACCGTCGACGGCGTCGTCACGTACGGCACGGCGTCCGCCGCGAAGCACGACTACGTGCGTGAGCACGGATGCGACCACCCGATCGACTATCGCTCGCTCGACTACGTCGCAGAGGTACGCCGGCTGACGAGCGGCCGCGGCGTGGATCTCGTCCTCGACGCGCTCGGCAGCGCCGACTGGCAGAAGGGCTACGACCTGCTCGCGCCGGCGGGGATGCTGATTGCGTTCGGGATGGCGAACGCGAACACGAAGAGCGGCAAGCGAAATCTCTTCCACGTGATCGGGCAGCTCGTGCACATTCCGAAGTTCAACCCGATGAAGATGATGGGCGACAACCGGGGCGTGGCGGGCGTGAACATCGGGCATCTGTGGACCGAGCTCGACATGCTGACGGGCGAGCTGGCCGCGCTGATGGATCTGTATCGGAGCGGGGCCATTCGGCCGCACGTGGACGCCATCGTGCCGTTCGGTCGTGCCGCCGAGGCACACCAGATGCTCGAGCTCGGCAAGAACCGTGGCAAGGTCGTCCTCACTCCGACCTGACCGGTGACGATTGTCGATGCGACGGGTCGTCGCGAGCGGCGAGCTATCGGTACGGTAGCGGGCAGTCGGCGGTCCCGACGTGCAAGCGTGCCTGGACGTTCACACACGCGGCGTCCGGGAACGTTGCGTCGTCGTTCACTCCAGGGACTTCTGCGCCGCAGCCCGTGAACGCACCCGTCACCGGATCCCAGAGCGGCTCGTCCGTCGAGGTACCGTCGTGCAGGCGGTAGAGAACGTTCGCCCCGATGTCGCGTCCACCGATCCCCGCGCCGTGCATCGGCGAGCTCTCGGGGACCCACGCCGTACAGCCGCCGAGCTCCGGATCGATCTCCGTCTGCTCGGTCGCGCCCGCCGCCGCATCGCCCGTGTCGAGGACCGCGCTGCCGAACGAGTTCGTCCGGACGATCTGGAACTGGTCTTGGTCTCGAACCGCGTACGACGTGCCACTGTCGCCCACGTCGAGGGCGTTCATCAGCACCCAGCTCGTGTCGAGCGCGCCGGCGTTGCCGTCGCCGCGCTGCATGTCGAACGCGACATCGCGGATACCGATCCCCGTGAGGTCGCGGTAGACGGCGTCGCGTGAAGCGAACCCTCGAAGAATGCGGTTCGCGTCGACGACGACGAGATCCGCCACCTCGACGTCCGTGAGGACCGCGTTGCCGGGGCACGGATCGGCGTCCTCGCAGAGCGTGCGCACCCAGACGCCATTCGTCGGGACGTCCCGGAACACGTTACCGATGACGCGCGTCGCGGCATTCTGATAGCGGCGGGGTGCGGACGTGTAGCCGTTCGAATGCAGCGTGACGGCGTTGCAGACCGATTCGAAGACGTTGTTCTCGATCGTCGCGCGATAACCACCGCCGAGCGAGATCCCGTCGTCCATCGTCGTATCGCAGCAGCACGTGTAGCCGCCGTCGGCCGCGGGGATGTTCTGGACGTTGCGTCCGTTCGCGTAGTTGCGGCGGACCACCAGATCCACGGTGTCGTGGAGCGCGAACGCTGCACGATTGATGTCGTAGAGCTCGTTCTCCTCGAGGAGGATTGAGTCGCCGTGCCCGACTTGCACGCCGTGGTTGTTCGCGTAGCGGTTGGAGTGATGGAGGAGATTCCGGCGGAAGACGAGGTGGCTCGAGTCGTCGAGGAGGACGATTCCCGTGCCGGACCCCGTGCCCATGACGTCCTCGCCCTCGAGGTGTAGCCCTTCGATCGTCCAGTACGAGCAACCATGGACGTCGACGGCGGTGCCCCCTCCGGAGAGGAGGTGAGCCCCGCGCTCCGTCTCCGACCGAACGGTGATCGGACCGTTGGGCAGGCCGTTCGCGCAGGGCGCGCCTTCGCACTCGTCGGCGGACTCGTCGCAGCCGATGCGAATGCGATCCGGATGGTCGCCGTTCGCGAGAACGAGCGTGTCGCCCGGCCGGAGCGCGCCGAGGCCGTGCTCGATGGAACCGAACGGCTGCTCCCGCGTCCCCGCGCTCGAGTCGTCGCCGTCGACCGCGACCCAGTACTCCGTGCCTTCGATCGGCGGAGGTCCTCCGTCGAGCGAAGTCGCCGCGTCGGACCCGCCCGCGTCGAGGGGCGGCGTCGAATCGCCGCCGCACCCCAGCGCGAGAGCGGCGAAGCACGCCGAGACGAGCATCGTTGCGCGCATCCAGGTACAGAGTAGCAAGCGGCCCGAGCCTCAGGGAGTGGCCAGCGCCTCGACGTCGCCGGGCGACAGCGCCCTGTCGTAGAGCCGCACGTCGTCGAGCGCGCCGCTCCACGGAAGCCGCGACGGTCCCGCGCCGTCGCCCCCCGCCTCGAGCGCTCCGGCGTCGAACGCGATCCCGCTCGCCGCCCGCGCGACCATCACGCCTCCCGCGTAGAGCGTCGCTTCGCCGTCGTCGAAGACGAGCGCGAGATGTGTCCACTCGGCGACTCCGACGACATCGATGTCCGACTCGACTCGCGTCTCTCGTGCTCCGTCGTAGATGGCGGCGACCGCGCGGGCCGCTGCGTCGATGCCGATCGACCAGCTGACGGCGCCCGCCGGCGCATCGCGCGTCTTCGCGACGGACGCTCCTCGGGTGAGCGTCGCCGGGCGCGCCCAGACGGCCACCGTGAACGCGCTCGTCGTCGCGAAGTCGCCGTCGTCGATCGCGTCGACGTGTTGCTCGTGCCCGTCGAGCTCGTACGCGCCGCCCACGCGACCCGTGGTCGGGGTCGGGCACCTCCCCGCCGTGCAGCTGCCCGTGTGCCCGTTCGAAGTCGCGTCCTCGGACTGCCCGTCGCGCGGATCGTCGTCGAACCGCCAATACAGCACGAGCCCTTCCTCGGGCATGACGTCACCCTCGATGCAAATGTCGAGCACCGTGTCGCACGTGAAGCCGTCGTCGCAAGGGCAGCGCTTCGCGCTGAAATCGACCGGTTCGACGACGCACGCCGCCGGCAGGAGCGCGAGCGTCGCGAGCCACCTCAGGGCCATCGGCCCGCCACGGCGAGGCTCGCGGGACCGAGCGCGAGCTCGACGTCCGACCCGTCGCCGGTCGCGAGATTGATCACGACGAGCAACGCGCCGACGAGCGCGAGCCCACCGCCGACCGCAAGGAGCACATTGGCCGTCGTGGCTTCCGTCTCCGCCGTGCGAAACGTCTCGCGCGCGCTCCGATGCACGGGATCATCGTCGGCTCGGTCGCGGGTTCCCTGAGCGATGGCGCCGACGACGAGCCCGACTCCGAGCGCGAGGACGCCCGCGCCCGCGAGCTCGATCCCGACGATGCCGGCGGTGCCGATCCCCGCGTCGTCCACGCCGTGATCGGTGGTCGTCCTCGCGGGGAGCGCCCCGCCTCGCGGCGGGTGGGCGGACGCGTCACCGGACGTGTGCTCGTCGGGCGCGTGCCGGTCGGCCGTCTGTTCGTCGGAGCGCTGCTCGTCGGGCGGCTGCTCGTCGGGCGGTTCCACGGTCTCGGTGGTGCTCTCGAGGCGTGCGATCCGCGCCTCGATGGCGCGGCGGTCGCGAGCGTTGGGCTCGAGCCCCAGGTAGCGCCTGTATGCGACGGCGGCTTCGTCGTTCCGTCCGAGCTCCTCGAGCGCTCGGCCCATGTTGTAGGTGATGGCCGGCTCGTCGGCGAGCGATCGAGCTTCCTCGAGGAGCTGAACCGCTTCCTCGAAGCGCCCTTCTTCGTAACGAAGCTGCGCCGCCTGGAACAGGACCAGGGCGCGCTCTTCGTCCGTTTGCGCGCTCGCACGCCCTTCGCCGGCGAACACGATTGCGGGCACGAGCGCCGCGATTGTGATGCCCCGGGTGCACCGATAGACTAGGCTTCGAAAGGCTCGCATGGGAGCGTCGGCGTCGGCGAAGTCCAACCTACCACAGCGTGTGGGCCGCTACGACGTCGTGGGACGGCTCGACAGCGGCGGCATGGCGGAGATCCTCCTCGGCCGGCTCGCCGGACCGAAGGGCTTCGAACAATCGGTCGTCATCAAGCGCATCCACCCTCACCTCGCGCGCGACCCGAGCTTCGTGGCGATGTTCCTCGACGAGGCCACGATCGCCGCATCGGTGCGGCATCCGAACGTCGTCAACGTTCACGAGCTCGGGCAAGACGACGAAGACCTCTTCATCGTCATGGAGTACCTCGAAGGCGAGCCCGTCACGAGCCTCACGCGACGCGCTGCCGCCCGCGATCTTCACCTGCCGCCGCGGCTCGCGGCGTACATCGTGGCCGAGGCGTGCGCCGGCCTCCACGCAGCTCACGAGCTCGAGGACGCGGGTGGCGCACCCCGAAACGTCGTGCACAGGGACGTGTCACCGCAGAACGTCTTCGTGACCTACTCGGGGATGATCAAGGTGCTCGACTTCGGAATCGCGAAGGCAGCCGATTCGCATGACGAAGACCGATGTCGGCATGCTCAAGGGGAAGCTCAGCTACATGTCGCCCGAGCACTGTCGCGGCGAGATGCTGGACCGACGCGCCGACGTGTTCGGGCTCGGAATCGTCCTCTACGAGATGATCACGGGCCGCCACCTCTTTCGGGCGCCGACACAAGCCGCCACGCTTCGCGCGCTGCTGCTCGGTCCGATCGTGCCTTCGTCGGAGCTCGCGCCCGACGTGCCGCCCGCGCTCGAAGCGGTGTGCATGAAGGCGCTCCAGCGAGCGCGGCGCAAGCGCTACCAGAGCGCCGCGGACATGCGGCGTGACCTCTTGAAGGTCGTACACGGCACGTCCGACGAGGCCATGCCCGAAGAGAGCCTCGCCGAGCTCATGCGCCGGCTCTTCACCGACCGAATCGAGCAGAAGCGCGAGATGCTCGCCCGCGTCGCCGGGGGCGAGGACGTCGACGACGTGCCGGCTCCGGTGGCCGACCCGGAGCTCGAGCTGCCGTCGGTCGTCGCATCGACACCCGACACGGGCACGGCCGAGACCACCGGAGTCAAGCTGCGCGGAGGGCGGGCGCCGATTGTCCCGCTCTGGGTCCTCGCGCTGGCGGTTCTCGCCGGCATCTCCACGGGGATCGTCGCGTGGAACGCGCTCGTGAGCCGCGACGGGGAGCCCGCCTCGTCGCAGCAGGCGGCGGCGAGCCCGGCGCGCACGCCGAGGGTCAACATCCGCATCGAGAGCACGCCCGCGGGCGCGTCCGTCACGTGGGACGGGACGCACCGCGGGCAGACGCCGGTCGCGGTCGAGGCGGATCGATCGAGCCGGCCCACGGAGATCGTCCTCGCGCTCGACGGCTTCGCACCGCTCACCGAGACGGTCGTCCCCGATGTCGATCAGCGCCTGCGCTTCTCGTTGCGCGCCGACTCTTCCGCGCCACCGGCAGAGGCTCCGTCGGTCGCCGAGCGCGACGCGCGCCCGCGGCGGCCGCATGCCCGCCCGGCCGCGATGACGATGGCGCCGGCGATGGGCTTTCAGCGCTGGGACTGAGTCCTGCGGTACGCTCACGCCGCGATGGCGTCGAAGAAGCGGTCCGCGCGCGGAGGCACGAGCCACACACCGAGCGTGCCCCTGCGGCATCGGCTGCCCAATCCGCCGGCGGTCTTCGTCGGCCGCGAGGGCGACCTCGAGTGGACGGCGCTCGCGGTGCGTCGCGCTCCCGTCACCGTGGTGTCCGGGCCCGGCGGAGTCGGCAAGACGGCGCTCGTCCTCGAAGCGCTCCATACGGGGCACGCGGACGCGCTCGACCGAACGCTCTTCTTCGACATCCCTCCGGGGCAACCCGCGGGTCAGGTGCGGCTCGACGTGCTGCGCGGCCTCGCCGAGGTCTGCGGCGTCGGCGAGGTCGACTGGTCGAGCCTCTCGGCAGACCCGGAAGCAGCGCTCGCGCGCGCGCTCGACCTCGCGGAGACAGGCCCGTTCGTCGTCGTCCTCGACGACGTGTACCAGGCCGACGTCGAAGAGACGAACGAGCTCCTCGTACAGCTCGCCACGTTCGCGCGACGAAGCCGTTGGATCGCCACCTCGAGGAGGACCCCTCGCCTCGCGGAGCTCGCGGGCCAGATTCCTCACTCTCTCCGCGATGTCGAACGACGATCTCGAGCGCCTCGCGAGGCAGTGGGTCGCCGACGCAGACCCGCACGACGTGATGCGCGCCGTCACGCGCGCGACCGGCTCACCGTGGATGCTGCTCCAGCTGCTCGTCACCGGCGCGCGCGACCCGCTGGAAGAGCACGGCCTCTTGTCGGGCCTGCCCGAGTCTGCCGCCGAGCTCCTCGGCGCGCTCGCTCTCCTCGAGGTACCGCTCCCGATGAGCGTCCTCGCCACGTTCGCACCGGATCCCGGACCTGAAGCGATTGGCGCGCTCGAGCAGCGGGGCATCGTGCAGAGGAGCGCGTCGGGCCTTCGCCTCCACGATGTCGCGCGCGGCATGCTTCGCAGCAACGAGCAGACGGGAAGAGATACCGCCAGAGCCGGCGCCGTCGCGGACGCGCTCGCCGCTCACGACCTGCCCGAGACCGCGCTCGAAGCGGCGCGCCTCCATGCCGAGACGGGGTCGTGGGCGCGCGTTCGGAGCCTGCTCGACGAGCGAGCGCCCGCGCTCCTGGGCCAAGGCTTCGCGCCTCGCCTCTGGAGGATCCTCGCCGACGCCACGCACCCGGACGTCGCGGAGTGGCGCCTACGATGCGCCGCCGAGCTCGGCAATCCGACCGCGCTCGCGCGCGTGCAGAGGCCCACGGCCGACGATCCCGCGGCGACGCTCGCGTGGGCGCGCACCCTGCGCGCACAGGGAGACGCCCGAGAAGCGCTGGAGGTGCTCGCGAGATTGATCGACGCGAACGCGAACGCTCGCCTTCGTTCCGAGGCGGACCTCCTCGCGTCGGCGTGCCTCCGGCAATTGGGGCGTCACGCGGAAGCCGCGGAGCGCGTAGCCGACGGTCCGCCCGGCGAGGATGCCGATTTGGTGCTCGGGCGCGAGGCCGCGCGCGCGGTGGCGCTCGCGCTCTCCGGCGACGTGCCGCCGGAGGTGGCGTTGGGAGAGCTCCGGCGCATGATGGACGCTCCCGATCTGACTCCGGAAGCGGCTCGTGATCTCGGCGAGGCGCTCGAAGTGCTCGGGTCACTGCCCGAGGCCCACGACATGGCGACGGTCGCGCGGGCTGGCTTCGCGCCGGTCCTCTTGGCGAGTCGCGAAGCGCTATTGCTCGACGCGCGAATCGGCCTCGCGTCTGGGCGGCTCGACGCGGCGCGGCGGAGCGCCGACGAGGTGCGCGTGTACGCGCGCGGCGCGTCGCTCCTCGTTCCGGTGCTGCACGTCGTCGACCTGACGCGCCGGCTCGTCGCGGGCGAGCTCGATGGGCTCGACCCGCTCGCCGCGGCGTGTGCGGCCGAGGTGGCCGGATCCGATGCTCGCGCCGAGGCGGAGCTCGCATCGGTTCGCATCACCCTCGCGACGCTCCGCGCCGACGACGCACACGAGGTGGCCGCCATCCCCGAGCACGCCCGAGCGTCGCGGGCAGGGTCGCGCGCGGCGCTCCGCGAAGCGCTGCGCGAGGTTCGACGAACGGGCATCGCGGTGCCGCACGACGTCGAGGCAGGGCGACAGGAGGAGGTGCTCGGCCTGCGGATCGCCGGTACGACCGCTCTCACGACGGGCGACGCAGCCAGAGCGACGGCGGCGCTCGCAGAAGCCGTCCGGGTCGCGCGGCGCTGGTCGCTTTCGGTGCTCGAGGCCGAGGCGCGGCACGAGCTCTGCGACGCGCTCGCGTGCGCCGAGCGTTTCACCGATCTCGCGACCGAAGCCGACGCTCTGAACGAGCTCGCCCGGTCGATGGGCTCCGAGCGATTCGTGCACGAAGCGGCGTGGCTCGCCGCTGCGGCGAGGAACGAGATGGGCCCAGGCCCGCTCGAGCGCGCCGCAGGGCGCGAGGAGGTGGCGCCCGTCGGCGCACGCCGCGCGCGCGCGATCCTCGGCGGCGAGCCGCCGCTCGATCACGTCGACCTCCGCGTCCTCGAGAGCCTCACCGCGAGCGGGCGCACCCACGTGTTCGAGACGATCCTCGCGCCACCGCCGACGCTATTCGACGAACAGCGCGAGCGATGGGTGCCAGGCTGGGGAATCGACGACCTCTCGCACTCCGCTTGGCTCTCGGATGGAAGAGAAGTCGCCTTGGCGGGCCTGCCGTGGCGCATCCTCGCGACGCTGGCCGCACGCGGCGAGGCATCCAAAGAAGATCTCGTGCTCGGCGCATGGGAAGAGCGCGAGTATCACCCGGGCCGACACGACGGCCGCCTGCACGTGGCGATGCGCAAGCTACGAGAGCAGCTCGGCGACTCCGGCGAGCGCCCGAGCCGCATCGTCACGACGGACCGGGGCTACGCGCTCGGCGGCGTCGTGCGACGGCGTCGCTCCGGCGACCAGACCTGAGGACGCCGTCTTGCGTCCGGGGAAGGTTCGGACGGTACGCCGCTCGCAACTCCGGCGCGCCACGCGCCCCGAGCTCGCAACTCGTGGTCATCGCTCCGGTTTGCGCGAGTAAGGCGGCCTAAGAGCCGCTCCGTCGATGAGCGCCCTCGTGAGCCGCAGGGTGGAACGAACCACGAGAGGATTGACATGCGACACACGACACTCACCCGCCTGGTCGCACTCACCATCACGCTGAGCTCCGCATGCGCGGCGGCCGTCGGCGACGGGGTCCCGACGGACCCGGCGATCGTGCCCATCGACGCGAAGGCCGACACGGTCGTTCGCGTCGACGTCGGGCGCCTCGACGTGTTCTCGTTCACCTGCGACCTGGATACGTGTGTCTTCGAGGTCGCGGTCTCCGGAAGGCTCGACGACGGCAATCCTGATGGCTTGGTCGCGACGCTGATCGGCTCGTACGACGACATCGCCGAGCTGCGCCGGACGCTGCCTCCGGAGTACGGCGCCGGTTACCCGGAGACCGTGGATTTCTTCATCCACCACCGAGCGGCGGTCGAGGGTGGCGGCTCGACCGCCCGGTTCGAGGTCGGACGCGGTGAGCACTACGGGCTCTTGACCGGAGTCGACGAGCGCGTCCGCGGCCGCCTCGACCTTCGGCTTCGAGTCGCGCCCGACTTCGACGGCGCGATGCTGCTCCCGAAGATCGCCGAGGGCGCGTACCGCGTCCAACGCGGGATCGCCGGGGACCTCGCGACCGACGCGTGGTTCGTGCCGGTCGAGGACATCTTCAATCTCTCCCCGTCGCCACTCGTCACGATCACACGGCATGGCTCCACGACCGACCGCGCGTACTACGTCTGTGACTCCGATGGGACGAGCGTTCCCGTCGAGATCCGATACCAGTCCGCCGTCGAGGGCTCGGGCCAGATCATCCCGTCGTGCCCCACGTGGGACGAGAGCGGCCGCCTCTACGTCGAGGTCACCCACCGATTCGAGTACGAGCTCGACGTCGTAGTGACCGACTGAGCCCCCGGCGCCCCGACTGGCGCCGCTACCGCAGGGGTGCGAACCTCATTTCATGCCCTCAGGCGCCGGTCGTGCCACCCGGGCCACCGTATGGCTCCTGGCGACCGGTGCGATCGGTTGCGGCCGCATCGGGTTCGATGCGCTGAGCACGGACGCAGGAGCCGGGAGTGACGGGGGGCCCTCGATGGACGCGAGCGTCGACGGCGATGTCCTGCGCGCCGACGGCGGCGCCCATCCGGACTCCGCCATCGTCGACTCCGCCGTGACGGACGCGGGCCCGTTGCGCATCGTCACGCCCGGCTGGACGCGGGTGCCGATGACCGCATCGCAAGCCGTCGGCTACGCGGTCGCGATCGGGCCCGACGGAAACATCGTCACCGTCGGGATCGACCGTGTCGCGATCGATCTCGGCGGCGGGCCCCTCCCACGGCGTGGAGCGTTCGACGAATTCGTGGCGAGCTGGGCTGCGGATGGAACGTACGAATGGGCCGTCCCGCTCGCGAGCACCGGCAACGACACGCCGCTTACCGTGACAGCCGCGCGTGACGGCACCGTCGTCGTGGGGGGGGACTACGGCGCAACGATCGACTTCGGGGGCGGAGCCCGCACCAACCTCGGTGACTACGACGCGTTCCTCGTCGCCTATGATCGCGATGCCACGTACCTGTGGGATCGCGTGTACGGTGGGCCAGGCACCGAGGAATGCGAGCACACCCTTCACCCCGCCGGCGGGGTCCTCGCGGCGTGCGCGTTCACGTCGCCGGTCGACTTCGGTGGCGGAACGCGCATGTCCGCCGGAAGCCAAGCGACGGACCTCCTCGAGCTCACTTCTGCGGGAGCGTATGTCTCCGACTCGCTCATCCTGCCGGTGAGCGGACAGGCGGCGGGCGGCCGCCTCGTCGCCGGCATCTCGGATCGAAGAGTCGCGGCCGGCTATTTCACCGACCGCATCGACTTCGGCGGCGGCGTGCGCTCGACGAGCCGAGCGAACGTCGACGACATTTTTCTCGTCGCATACGCCCCGGACGGGACCTACGCGTGGGATCACACCTACGGCGGCATGCAGCAGGATCTGTTCAACGAGATCGTCATGGCGCCCACCGGCGAGATCTTCCTGGCCGGCGATTGCCAGCAGAGCTGCGACCTCGGCGCCGGGAACAGGACAGTGATGAGCATTGGAGGCTTCGTCGTCGCGCTCGATCCGAGCGGCGGCTACCGCTGGTCGCGATGGATGGACGGGCCCGGCATCGATCGCACATTGGACGTGGCGCTCGCGCGCGACGGCTCGGTGGTCACGGCGGGTTACTTCGAGGGCACGGTCGACTTCGGCAACGGACCGCGCACGAGCGCCGGCGGGAGCGACATCTTCGTCGCGGCGTACTCGAGCGCGGGGGCGCCGCTCTGGGATCGAACGTTCGGGGGGACGGGTGGCGACATCGCCTGGGCGGTCGCCACCGACGACGCGGGCACCGTCGTCATCGCCGGCACGTTCTCGGAGACGGTCGACTTCGGTGACGGTCCGCGCACACGAGCGGGCACGAGCGACTTCTTCGTCGCCACGTTCGCGCCGTGAGCGCGAGCGCGATCAGCAAGATCACGCGCACACCCGCGTGACCGCGCCCGCCCGCCGCGCGGCATCCGCACTCGGCGAAACCGGACCCGTGCGCGACCAGCGTCGTGGGCGCGTCGATCGGACCGCCGTCGGCAGGCCCGGCGTCGGCTACCGCGCCGCCGTCCGGAACGACGTCGGCGACATCGAGGTAGTCGGGCGTACCGTCCATGTCGGTGTCGACGGGCGCCGCACACGGATCGGTTCGCCCCGACTCGGTCGCGTCCGGGATCCCATCGCCATCGGAGTCGTCGTCATCCCAAGACGCGAAGCCGTCGCCATCAGGATCGTCTGCGCCGAGCTCCAACGCATCCGCCTGCTCGGTCGACGTGGGGATGCCGTCGCCGTCGGCGTCCGAGGCGAGCACGCGAAGCAGTCGGTAGCCGGCAATCGACGAGGGCACCACGCGGATGCGGGCGTCGGGCGCGCCCGTCTGCTGGAAGGCGACGTGCACGACGAGGGGCGCATCGTCGCCTTCGGGCAACCCGAAGTGGAGCGTGGACGAGGCCTGTGTGCCGTGGCCCATGCCGCCGTTCACCTCTTCGATCGGGCTGCGAGCGCCCGTCGTCGTGCTCTCGAGCCACACGGTCGCGCCGTAGTCGAAGCGCTGAACCGGCGTCGGGCAGCCTCGAGCGTCGGCGAGCACCTCGACGGCGAGGTACGGCGTGGGTGCGGAATCGTTCCGCCAGAGTTGATTGACCGCCGGCGTGTCGGTCGTCTCCATCGTCGTCGGGTCGGTCACGGGGCCGCCCCACTGGTTGACGTAGA
Organism: uncultured delta proteobacterium; assembly: GCA_963740495.1. Taxonomy (GTDB): domain Bacteria; phylum Myxococcota_A; class Polyangia; order Polyangiales; family CAVUEK01; genus CAVUEK01. Next base: position 302,527 of record CAVUEK010000015.1, on the reverse strand, counting down.
TGTCGAGATCGCCATCGCAATCGTAGTCGACCATCACCGTGCCCTCTCCGTCCCTACCGCCAGCGATCCCTCGAATCGTCCCGCACGAAGCCGAGCGTCCCGGTCTCGGCGAGCTGGTTCACGTACAAGCGATCCGAGCCGCTGAGCGTGAGGAACAGGTCGATGTCGCCGTCGTTGTCGACGTCTCCGCACGCGACGCCGTCGACCAATCCGTTCGACACGTCGGGCTGGCCGCTGTCCTCGAACACGCGAACGTCCGTCTGCAAGAACACGTGGTTCACGCTCGCGCCCGTCCCGCTCGTGTAGAAGACGTCGAAGTCGCCGTCCGCGTCGAAGTCGCAGAAGGCGATCCCGCCACGGTTGCCGTTCGGCGAGCTCGTCGCGGGAAGGTCGACGGCGCTGACGCTCCCGTCCTCCTCGAAGAAGTAGAGCTCGGGCAAGTCCGACGAGCGGTCCGCGACGTCGACGCGACCGTTGCCGTCGAATCGCCCACCGTGATGTAGTCCGAGTTTCCGGCGGCGTGCGGCGGAAGCCCGGACTCACTGGTCGGGAGCAGCTCGAACGCGCCGGTGCCGTCCGCGAGGTTGCGATAGAGGCGGATCTCGTCGTCGTTGTCGAGCACGAAGTCGAGCCAACCGTCCCCGTCCCAATCGAAGACGCCGAGACCTTCGTATGCGTCGAGGTCGGGGTCGGTGCTCGAGTCCGAGCGGAAGTTGGGATCGCCGCTCGCGGTGCCGAACCGAAACGGCGGCGTAGTGCCGGGCCCACCGTTGAGGTAGACCTCGAGGCGCGTCTGACCGGTCCGCGCGAAGTCGATGTACCCATCGTCGTCGAAGTCGGCCGCCACGGCCGCACGCTCCGCGGCGTTGCGCATGAGCCCCGGCGCGAGCGCCATGGTCACGTCCTCGAACGTCGGAGGCGTGTCGCCGTTCGAGAAGAACAGCCGGCTCTGGTTGTTCATGTTGACGAGCAGATCGAGGTCGCCGTCGCCGTCGAAGTCGGCCCAGGTGAGCCCTCCATCCTTGATGCCGGAGAGCTGGACACCGGCCTCGGTCGCGACGTCCGTGAAGTCGGCTCTCGCCGCCGTCGCGCCGACAACCAACAACACGCCGAGCAACGCGCCAGCCTGCCTCGGCATCACTCGCTCGCGTGCTGCTGCGCTATCCGTTCGACGCGCTCGAGCAGCTCCGCCGAGTACAGGCGCCCCGTGAGGTGCTCGCGCGCGCGCGTGGCGACGGCGTCCCACTGAGGCCGGCTCGACTCGGCGTCGACCGGATGGAATCCCCCGCTCGACGAGAGCCGTGTACGCCCGGTCGTCGAACGAGCGAATGGCTCCCTGGAATCCGGCGCGCGTTGCTTCGCGCGCTCTGGACGAGCGCCTCGCGCGCGTCCGGCGGCAGCTCGTCGAGCTTGTCCTTGCGGATGACGAGCGCACCGACGACGATCCCGCTCGCCTGCTCGCTCATGAAGTGCACCTGCGTGTACCACTGCAGAGCGACTGCAGCGAGCGCGCTCGAGGGTACGACGTCGATGCGCCCCGTCTGTAGACCGCTCAGGACCTCGGGCAGCGCGAGCGGCACGCCGGTGACGCCCGCCGACCGCAATACCTCCACGAACACGGGGTTGTCGCGCCAGACCCAAGGGCGGCTCGCGCGGAAGTCCGCGATCGTCGTGATCCGCCGCTTCGAGAAGAGCCGTACGGCGCCGGCGTCACCCCAGCCGAGGAGCACGAAGCCCTCGTCCTCGAACATGCGCTCGAGATCGGGGGCGAGCTCGTCGCGTACCGCGTCGAGCTGCGGGTACGTCTCGATCACGCCGGGTGCGGAGAGCACGCCGACCTGGCGCACGATCATCCCGAGGCCCGTCGTCGTGACGGCGGCAGCATCGATCTGGTTCGTTCGCATCTTGCGAACCATGGTGCGCTCGTCGCCGGCGGAGCCGCCCGCGTAGATCTGTAGCCGCACGCGCCCGTTGGTCTGCTGGGAGAGCGTCCGGTTCCAGCGCGCGTATCCGCGCTCCCAAGCAGAGCCGCGCGGAGCCAACGTAGCGATGCGAATCGTGTGGACCTCCTGCGCGTCCGCGGAGGGAGCGATCGGCGCGGCCGCCACGGGGAGAAACGCGAGGGCAGAGATGGCGGCGACTCGCCAGCAGCGACGGAGGCGGGACTGCATGCGTCGATTGAAGCACGGGGCGGCCGCCTCACCAAGCAGCGACACCCGAGCAGCGACGCGATCAGGGGAGGAGCACGATCTTCCCGACGGTCTGCCGGCCGGCGAGCGCCGCGAGCACCTCTCCTGCCGCGGCGAGCGGTCGCGTCTCGGAGACGAGCGGCGCGATCTTTCCTGACGACCAGAGCTCGTAGAGCCGCTCCATCGCGCGATGCACCCGCGACGCGTCGTGCTCGAAGTAGAGACCCCAGTGGAGCCCGGTCACTGCCACGTTCTTCAAGAGCACGCGGTTCATCGCGATCTCGGGGATGCGCCCCGACGCGAAGCCGATGACGACGAGCCGCGCATCGAACGCGAGGAGCTTCGTCGACTGGTCGAACACGTCGCCGCCGACCGGGTCGAGCACGACGTCGACACCGCGACCCGCGGTCTCCTCGCGGACGCGGGCAACCCAGTCTTCGCGCCGATAGTCGATGGCGACGTCCGCGCCCTGCTCCGCGACGACGGCCTTCTTCTCCGCGCCGCCCGCCGTTCCGATCACGCGGGCCCCGAGCGCGCGACCGAGCTGCACCGCGGCGAGCCCCACGCCTCCCGCGGCCGCGTGCACGAGCAGCGTCTCGCCCGCGCGCAGCGAAGCCCGCTCGACGAGCCCAAACCACGCGGTCTGATAGACGATGCCGAACGCCGCCGCGACCTCGAACGACATCGCGTCCGGGATCGGAAAGACCCGTCGCTCGAGCGTGGCGACGCGCGTCGCGTAGCCGCCCCACGGGAGCGCCGCGTAGACGCGGTCACCGGGGGCGAAGCGATCGACGCCCTCCCCTACGGCCGCGACGACACCTGCGATCTCGCCTCCGGGGGAGAACGGCGGCTCCGGCCGCACTTGGTACTTTCCCGCGCAGAGCAGGATGTCGAAGAAATTGCACGCGGCCGCCTTCACTTCGATCGCCACTTCGCCCGGCCCGGGCGACGGATCGGCGAGCTCGACCTCGGCGAGCGCGTCGGGCGCTCCGTACGCGTTCATCTGCATCGCACGCATGGCTCGAACCATACACGGAACGCGCGAGCTCAAGACGCTTGGTGCGCAGGGCCTTCGACTCGGACCTCGAGGCCCCCTTCCTCGGGACGTGCGAACGAGAGGTCGAAGCCGTGGCGGTCGACGACGTCCTTCGCGATGGCGAGCCCTAGGCCCATCCCGGTCGGATGGCGCGTGCGGGCCGCGTCGCCGCGAAAGCCGTGCTCGGTGATGCGCGAGAGCTCCGCGTCGGACAGGCCCGCGCCGTCGTCGAGGACCCGCACGACGAACCGTTCGGCGGCGCGTTCGAGGATCACCGCGACGTGACCGTCCTTGCCGTTGTACCGGACCGCGTTCTGGACGACGTTGCCGAGCGCGCGCTCGAGGAGCGTCACGTCGCCGAGCGCGTGGAGCGGCTTCTCCGGCACCGCGTGGTCGAGCGACACGCCGCGGCTCGCGGCGTACGGAGCGTTGCGCGCGACGACTCGCTCGACGAGGTCCGCGAAATCGACGGCGTGCATCTCGATCGGCTCTTCGACACCCTCGAGCTTCGCGACGACGTCGAGGTTGTGGACGAGCGAGCCGAGGTAGTGACACTCCTCGAGCGCCGAGCGCGTCCGCTCGACGTCCGCGCCGGCGCCGGCGTCAGCCGCGCGGGCGAGCGACTCTTCGAGCGCCACGAGATGCCCCTGGATCACCGTCAGCGGCAGCATCACATCGTGCGTCGTGCTCGCCACGTACTGCCGAAGAGCTCGGTCACGCGCCGCGAGCTCCTCCATCTGGGCGCGGATCTTCTTTCTCTGCTCCTCGAAAGCGCGCGCCAGCTCTGCGAGCTCGTCGCCGCCCGCCACGGCGACCGGCGCGTCGCCTCCAACCCCGCTCTGTTCCACCGCCGTCGTGAGCTGGCGCGTCCGGCGGACGAGCGGCCCGGCCGCCACGACCGCCATCACGAGCGCCGCGAGCGAGACCCCGAGCGCCGGGCCCACCAAGCGGACGACGTCCTCGTTCTCTGCAGGCCTCTGGACGAGCAGCACCGCGCACGGTCCGTCCTCCCACGGCATCCTCACCGCGACGAGACGGAGCGCGTCGTCGACCGGCGACGGGCGCGACGCATGCGGCGCCCCCGCCTCGAGCTCCTCGCGGAGCTCCGGATCGAACGGCGGCGCATCGGGGTTCGCGCCCGACAGCGTCGCGTCGTAGGCGAAGACCCGAAACCCGCGCTCGGTGGCGAAGTCCGGCACCGCACCGCGCACCGGCCGAAGCCGCGATCCCGGCCGTCCGCGGCCGCGATGCCCCCCGCGCCACGGACCGTGCGGGCGCCGCACGTACGGCCACCTCTCCGGCGCCGCCTCGCAGAGCTCGCGCTCGCCCGCCGCCATCCTCGCGACCGCGAGCTCCGCGGTGGTCTTCTCGAAATCCTGCAGCCGCCCGTGCTCTTGCCACCACGCGATCGCGACCGCGAGGGGAATGGTCGACACGGCGAGCGTGAGCGCGAGGCGCGTGCGGAGCTTCACTCGGTCTCCGACGCGCTGCGCAGCCGGTAGCCGATGCCCCACACCGTCTCGATCGCGCCACCAGCGTCGCCGAGCTTCTTGCGCAGGCGGGACACGTGGACATCGAGCGTGCGCTCCGAGCCGGTGTCGAGCGCCGCCTCGACGAGCGCCGTTCGCGTGACCGCGTGCCCGGGCCGCCGCGCGAGCGTGGCGAGGAGCTCGAGCTCGCTACCGGTGAGATCCACGCGCTCGCCGTTCACCTCGCACGTGCGCGCGGCGAGATCGATCCGGATCGGTCCGACCGACCACACGTCGCCGCGGGCGAGCACCGGCCGTCGCAAGCGCGCCTTCACGCGCGCGACGAGCTCCGCGGGCCAGAACGGCTTGGTCAGGTAGTCGTCGGCGCCGAGCTCGAGCCCGCGCACCTTGTCCGCCGTCTCGTTGCGCGCGCTCAGGATCAGCACCGGCACGTCGCTCTTCTTACGAAATCGCTTCAGCAGGTCGAGCCCGTACGTGCCCGGCAACATCAGATCCAGCACGACGAGCGAGAGCGGCTCGAGGTCCGCGTCGCGGGCCTCGTCGCCGTCGCGGACCCACCGCACCGTGAGCCCCGCCCCTTCGAGGTGCTCGACGATCTGCGCGCCGAGCTTCTCGTCGTCCTCGATCACGAGCACCCGGTCGGGCATGGCGATGCCACCATGGCCAACCCCCGCCCCATCCGCAAGCCTTCTGTTCGAAATCATGCAGGTTTCTCCGGTGTAAGGCCGGCGACGGGTCGGCGTTCTACCTGCGCACACAGGGAGGACGACGATGGGTGACTCGAGCGTGAAGCGGACGGCATGGTTGGCTCTTGCGATGACCACGGCGGCAGCGTGCGGCGGCGCCGAGAGCTACGGCTCGAGCGGCGCGTACAGCGGCGCGATGGAGAGCGCGGGCGGCGGCGGCGAGTCCGCGGCGGGCGACTCGGGCGGGTACGGGCCCGCCGCGTCATCGGGCGAGCCGGGCCTCTCGACGGTCGCGGGCACCGAGGCCGTCGCGGCCGTGACGACGACGACGACCACGACGACGACGGTCACCCTTCAGACGGCCGTCGAGCCCGACCCGACGCCCGTTCCATCGCAAGCGATGCTCACCGCGGCGTCGGTCGGCGACGTCGACCGGCGCGACAACTACCTCGATTACCTCGCTCGCCATTCCGGCGAGGCGCGGTCGCTCGGCATCGACGTCACGCGGCGCGTGCGCTTTCGCGTCGTGGACGGATGGAGCCGGCCGGTCAACGACGCGGAGATCCGCGTCGACATCGCGGGCCGCAGCGTGATTGGCCGCACGCACGCCGACGGCATCTGGGACTTCCATCCCGGCGTCTCGGCGCCGGGCGCGGCGGGCCGCGCCGCGGTCTCGATCGTCACCGGGCAGGACACACTCCGGACGTCCGTCGACATCCCATCGCAGAGCGACGGCGACGAGCTGCTCGTCCGCTTGCAGACGGCGCCCGCGTCGACGCCGCAGACCCTCGACCTCGGGTTCGCCATCGACGTGACGGGCTCCATGGAAGACGAGCTCCGCTACATCAACCGCGAGATTGGCGACATCGTCGCCCGCATCCGCCACGCGGCGCCGGAGACCGTCATCCGCGTCGGCGCGACCTTCTACCGCGACCGCACCGACGCGAACATCGTCCAGCAGATCGCGTTCACCCAGGACGTCGCGGGGTTCGCGCGAGCGATGCAGGGCGTCCGGGCGAGCGGCGGTGGCGACTACCCCGAGGACATGAACGCCGGGCTCGAGAACGCGGTGGCGCGGATGGCGTGGAGCCAGGGCAACGCGGTGCGCGTGCTCGTGCTCGTCGCCGACGCGCCGCCCAAGCGCTACGCGGACGCGCAGTACACGTACCTGAACGCGGCGGCCGACGCGACGGAGCGTGGCATCCGCATCCTGCCGGTCGCCGCGAGCGGCGCCGATTGGACCGTCGAGTTCCTGTTCCGCGCGCTCGGCTCGATCACGTCGACGCCGTACGCGTACTTGACCGACGACTCGGGCATCGGCAATCCGCACATGGACGCCGACACCGACCGCGTCGCCGTGGAGTACTTCGCGGACCTCATCACGCGGCTCGTCGTCAGCGACCTGCGCGGCGAGGGCATGCACGAGCCGGGGGTGTTCGGCCCGTACCGGCAGTAGCGCGCGACGATGCGAGCTGCGGTATCGTCCGCGCCGCGTGGCCGAACGTTGGGACGAACCGAAGTGGCGCGAGTGGGAACGACGATGCGTCGAGAGTGCGCGGACAGGAGACCGGAAGGCCTTCGCGGCGCTCTACGACGCATACGCGCCCGAGCTCTTTCGGCGAGTGCTCGTCCCCCGGCTGGGCAACCGCGAAGCGGCCGAGGACGCGCTGTCGGAGACGTTTCGGATGCTCCTCGAGCGGATTGACCAGTACGAGGACCAGGGCAAGAGCCTCTGGCACTGGCTCTCGCGGGTCGCGGCGAACAAGGCGACGGACATGCATCGAGTGAAGGGACGGACCGCGCGCGCGCTGACGAGCTTCGAAGGGCTGCTCGGGCCGCTTCGCGAGGGGAGCCCCGACCCGTCGAGCACCGTCGAGACGCTCGACGCGCGGCAGAAGCTCGTCGCCGCGGTCGAGACGGTGCTCGCGCGCATCAATCCGCGCTACCGGCGCGCGATTGAGCTACGCTTCATGGAGGACGCGACGCGAGAAGCCTGCGCCGCGGCGCTCGACGTGAAGCTCGGAACGTTCGACGTGTTGATCCTGCGCGCGCTTCGCTCGTTCCGGAAGGAATGGGAGGCCGAGATTGGCGCCGCGACGGGGGACGGCTGAGATAGCGATGGACCCGATCGACACCGACGAGAGCGTGGAGCCGAGCGAGGAAGAGCTCGCCGAGGCCGAAGCGCTCGCGCGCGCTCTCGATCGCGGAACGGGCACGCCCTCATTGCCCGACGACGCGCTCGCGACGGCGGCGCTCCTCCGCTACTCGCAGGACGGCGGCGAGCTGCCGGGAGCGAGGAAGAGCCAGATCCTCGACGACGTCTTCGCGCAGGCGAAGCCCGCGCGCGTCGAAACGCGGGCGTCCGGCGTCGCGTGGCTCTCGTGGCTCAAGTGGCTCGTGCCGGTCGCGGGCCTCGGCGCGGTCGCGGCGGCGGTCCTCGTCTTCGTCGTCCTTCCGCAGGCGGCGCCCGGGCCGACCGAGATGGCCGCGACCGCGCTCCCGGCGCCGCGGATTGAGCTGCTCCGAGCGCAAGCGCGCGCCGCGATGCCCGGCGCCGACGCCGACGCGGAGCTCAGCGCGGCGATGCGCTCGTACCGCGGCGAGCTCTACGCCGCGCTCGAGGAGCGGTACGGGCGATGACGCGCGCGCGCGAACGAGCGTGGCTCGCGCTCGGCTGCGTCGTGATGCTCGGCTGCGCGGTGGCGGTCGGTTGCGCCGCGCAGGGCGGATTGGGCGGCGCCGCGGTGTCGGCCGTCCCGGCGTTCCTCGAGGGCGCGCGCAACGCCAACGCCGCCGCCGACCGCGCGGTCTCGCGCGGCGACTGGGACGCCGCGCGAGAGGCCCTCGAGGGGGCGATCGCGGCCGAGCCGCCGGCGGGGATGGCAGAAGACGACGTCCGCGTCGTCCGGCAGGACCTCCTCTTTCGGCTCTCGCAGGTGGAGCTCTCCGCGGGAAACGCCGCGCGCGCTGCGGACCGTGCGGACGAAGGCTTGAACATCGGCATGGTCGACGACGTCTTCACGGCGAACCTGCTCGTCGCGCGCGGGCGGGCGCGCGAGGCGCAGGACCGAGAGCGCGAAGCGGCCGGCGACTACTACGACGCCCTCGAAATCAACGAGAAGCTGTTGCACGCTGCGCTCGGAGACGAAGAGGAGGGACCTTGAACCGACATCGATTCGAGCACCGTCGCGAGCTTCATCGCGGCGCTGGCCACGACGACGCTCGCCGCGTGCGGCGGCGCCGGCGCCTCGGCAGCCGAAGAGACATCGACCACGGGGATGGCCGACACCGGCGGTGGTGAAGGGGGCGGCGAGATGATGGTGAGCCCGTTGTCGGGAGAGGACGCCGACGTCGTCGGCGGCTACGACGAACAGGTCACCGATTTCTCGGGCGACCTCGACGACGCGTTCGAGGCGACGAACTGCGATTGCGCCGCCGACCTCCGCGACGCGATGTGCGACTTGGCCGACCGCATCTGCGACATCGCCGGCCGCCACCCCGAGCACACCGACGTCACCGCCAAGTGCAACGACGGTCGGTCGCGCTGTGAGCGCGCCAAGACCGACGTCGAGAGCCACTGCGGGTAGCCGCGCGGCGCCCTCAGCCGCGCGCGCTCTTCAGGCCTTCCTGGATCGCGGCGACGAGGTCCGTGCGGACCGCTTGGCCGGCGACCTTGATCGCGTTCTTCACCGCGCGGTCCGAGCTCTTGCCGTGCGCCTTGATGCACACGTGATCGAAGCCGAGGATTGGCGCGCCGCCGTACTGCTCCCAGTCGGTCACCGCGCGCAGCTTCTTCACCGCGGGGTAGAGGAGCGCGAGACCGGCCTTGTACACGACGCTCTTGTCCATCGCGTAGTGGCCGAGGCGCACGACCGTCTCGGCGACGCCTTCGAGCATCTTCAGGACGATGTTCCCGGTGAAGCCACCGGTCACGATGACGTCGGCGGTGCCGCGCGGGATGTCCGTCCCCTCCACGTTGCCGATGAACTCGATGCAGTCGAGCTTCGCGAGCTTCGCATGCGCCTCGACGACGGCGGCGGGGCCCTTGTGCGGCTCGGTCCCGTTCGAGAGGAGCGCGACGCGGGGCCTGCCGTTCTTCGAGATGCGCGACGCGTACGCGGCGCCCATGATTGCGAAGCCGACGAGGTCGTCCGCCGTGACGTCGAGCGTGAGGCCCGCGTCGAGGATCAAGCTGAACGGGTCGTCCTTCTCGCCGCGCCGCCGCTCGGTCGGGTACACCGCGCCGAGCGCGCAGCGGCCCACGCCCGGCAGACGGTCGAACGTCCGCGCGCACGCGAGCGTCACCGCGCCGGTGTTTCCCGCGCTCACGAGCACGTCGGCCCTGCCCTCGTGGACGAGCCGCGCCGCGACGAGGATCGACGCGTCCGGCTTCTCGTCGAGCGCCTTCTTCGGGCTCTCGTCCATCGTCACGACGTCCGGCGCGTCGACGATTCCGATCTTCCCCGCGTCGTGCTCGACGCCGTCGAGCAGCCGCGCGAGCTCCTCGCGCGCGCCCACGAGGATCACGCTCGGTCCGTTCGGATCCCGGCTCGCGTGCGCCGCCCCCGTGACCGTGACCTCCGGCCCCCGGTCCGATCCCATCGCGTCGACCGCGATCGTCGCCATCGCCGCGGATGATAGCGCGCTTGCCTCCGGCGAGTATGCTCCGGCGCGTGAGAGCGCTCCTCTTCGCTTGTCTCGCGATCTTCGCGGGCTGCAAACAGCCGTACTGCGACTTCGCCGCCGAGTGCGTCGAGACCTGCGACGGCCCGTTCTTTCGCCACTGCGGCCCCTGCCCCGAAGGCAGCTACGAGGTCGAGCTCTGCGACCCTCGCCCCGAGAGCTGCAGCGTCGCCCCACCCCGCCCCGCTACCGACGAGTGCGGCGGCGACGCCGACTGCGCCGCCGGCGAAGCCTGCGCCTGCAACACCGGCCCGGACGGCGCGCACGTCTGCATCCCCGCCGCGTGCGTCGGCCCTGACGACTGCGAGCAACGACCCTGCCTCGCCACCCCGGCCGGGTACGTCTGCGCCGAGTGAGCGACGCGCGGCAGTCCTCGAGCATCGAGCGCACCGGCTCTACGATCGCGCCATGCGCTCGGTCCTCCGGGATCTCCCGGCGGAGCTGCGCCGTGCGCTCGCCTCGCGAGGGTGATCGGCGTCGCCACGCGGGGGACGTCGTGGCATCCTCGCGGTCGTGCGGAGACGGGGAACGATGAGCTGGCTCGTGGGCGCGATCGCGCTCGCGCTTGCCGCGTGCGGTCACGGCGAGGACACACGGCCCGCCGAGCGCTCGCCGGAGCGAGCGCCGCCCACGAGCGAGGGCGAGGCCGACCTTCCGTCCGGCAGCGGGCCCACCGAGCTCGCCGAGACCGCCGGCGGCCCATCGACAGGCTCGGACACGTGCGCGGCGCTCGCCGCGGTCCCGCTCGGCGATCCCGAGCCGCTCCTCGCGGGCCGGCTCACGGTTCGCGCGCTCCGCGGCGCGACCGACGCTCCCGTTCCGTGGGACGTGATGGGCGCGCCCGACGCGCCCGAGGATTGCTCTCGCCTCTACTACTCGGCAGACGACGACCGCGTAGCTCTCTCCGTCGCCGCGACCGAGCTCTACCTCCGGCCTCCCGCGGACTTCGAGGCGTCCGCGCGCGAGATGATCGCGGCGTCGACCGGGCGCGGCGCGATTCGCGAGCGCTCGGTTGCCCGGCGTTCCTCGGGCGCGCGCCGTGCTCTTCACGCCGAGCGAGCCCGACGTCGTCGGTCAGTCGCTGAACCTGCTCGACGCGGACATCGCTCTCCCGGACGACACGATTGTGCGCGTGCAGATGCAGACCTACGCCGCCGGCGTGCGCGACTTCGGCGCGTGCGCCACGCTCGCGCGGCGCATCTTCGACACGCTCGCCCTCGGGCCACGCGCCCTCGATCTCAGCGCCGGCACGCGCACGTTCGAGGTGTTCGGCACGCACTACACGGTGGACGTACCGGCCGATTGGACCGTCGTCACCCAGCGCGGCCCCGACTTCACGACCATCTACATCCGCGAGCTCGTCACGATGGGCGACACCCCGCCGCGGCTCATCCTCACGTTCGGCGCGAGCGGAGGCGACATCGACTCGACGCCCGGCCGCGCCGTCCACGGCACCTTTCTCGGTCGTGCCACCGACTGGACCGAGTACGCCGCCCCGAGCGGCGACCCGAGCCGTCGGGTCCTCGTCGCGCGCGCCCTCGTCACCCTCGGCCGCCTCCGCGTCGCCGCGAGCGCCCAGACCTTCGTCCCCGCCCTGCGCGAAGACATGGTCCGCATCGCCTCGACCGTCCACGCCGCGCACTGATCGCCGAGGAGCGTCGGCGACGCAGGCTGGGAGGGCCCAGCGAGCGCCTGCGCGAGCGGCCGGAGTCGCCTCCGTCCCGGCTCGCGCCCACGTTCGAAAATTCTTCACGCGGTGACTTGACTCGGATCGCGGGCGAGGGCATCAAACCAGAGAGGAGAGGTGACTACGTGAAGCGCAACTCGACGCAGACCGCGATCAGTCTCGCCATGCCGGGCTTCGGCGTGCCGGATTGCATCGTCCGATCCGCGGCGGGTGACGCCCGGAGGTGGAAGAGCCCCTGAGCCTTCGACCACTTCACTGAACGCACCCGCCGCGAGACCCAGAATGGGCCCGCGGCTTTTTCGTTCCGTCGCCTCGGGCCCGAGGAGAAACGAGTCATGTGGGCCCGAATGAGACGAAAACGGAGTGGCGTCGCGCCCGTGCTGGGCCGCACGGGCGACGCCGTCCCAGAACGCCGAGAAGAAGAGACCGCGTCGGGCGTCCGCCCGCTGGCGGAGCCGCGCACGCTCGCGTGGGAGTCGAACCTCACGCGCGAGCTCGCCCGACTCGCGTGGCCGATCGCGGTCGCGAACGTCAGCTACAGCCTGATGACGCTGTCCGACACGCTCTTCGTCGCGCAGCTCGGCCCCGACGCGCTCGCCGGCGTCGGCGTCGGCGGGATCGCCGCGTTCACGCTGCTCTGCTTCTTCCTCGGAGGCTTGCGCGGCGTGAAGGTCCTCGTCGCGCAGTCGGTCGGCGCCGGCCGGCGCGAGGAGGGCCGCTCCTTCCTCGGCGCGGGCATGCTGACCGGCGGCGTCGCGGGCGTCGTCCTCGTCGGGCTGGCGTTCGCGCTCGCGCAGGCGCTTCCGCTGCTCACCGCGAGCGCGGCGGCCGGCGTGCACGCCCAGACCTACCTCTGGGTGCGCATGCTCGGCTCGCCGGCGTTCCTCGTGTACGTCGCGGTGCGCGAGCATCGCTTCGGCGTCGGCGACTCGCGCTCGCCCATGGTCGCGGCGGTCGCGGGCAACGTCACGAACATCGGGCTCGACGCGCTCTTCATCTACGGCTTCGGCTGGGGTGTCGCGGGCGCCGCGGCGGCGACCGTCGTCGGTCACGTGGTCGAGATGTCGCTCGTCGTCTACGCGCAGCGCGCGGACGGCGGCTTCGCGTTCGGCGCGGTACGGATGCGGCACTACATGGCGCTGCTCCGGACCGGCCTGCCGACGGGCCTCCAGTTCTTGCTCGAGGTGGGGTCGTTCGCGATCCTCACGGCGCTCCTCGCAGCGCTCTCCTCGATCGAGGTGGCGGCGCATCAGGCGGCGATCCAAGCGATCCACTTCACGTTCCTTCCCGTCCTCGCGGTCGCCGATGCCGGTGCCGTGTTGAGCGGGCAGGCCGTCGGCGCGCGACGCGACGAGCTCGTCAAGGGGATCGCCTATCGTGGGATGGCGATCGGGAGCGTGTACGCGCTCTCGTGGACGATCCTGCTCGCGTGCTTCGCACCGATCTTCGCGACGCCATTCGGAGACGACCCGGCGCTGCGAGCGGCGATCGTTCGCCTGTTCTACGTCGCGGCAGCGTTCCAGCTGCTCGACGCGGCGCAGGTGATCGCGCGTTGCACCCTTCAGGGCACAGGCGACGTTCGGTACCCCGCGGTCGTCGGCGTGCTGACCGCGTGGCTCATGACACCGCCCGCGACGTACGTGCTCGGCTACCGGTTCGGTCTCGGCGCGTTCGGCGGCTGGCTCGGCATCTCCGCGGAGATCACCATCTGCGCGACGGTTCTCTGGGCGAGGCTCCTCCGAAACGGCTGGCATCCTTCGGCCGAGCGGACGCGCGCAGAGGTCCTCGCCGACGGCGAGGCCGCGACCGCGGCTTCGATTGAGCCACCGCTTGCTCAGGCGCAAGCGTGTCCTTAGGCTCGGCTCATGGAAAAGGGACCGCGGAGGGCCTCGAGCTCCGGCCTGCATCGAGCGTTTCGAGATGCCGTCCGAGCGAAGGTCGAAGGAGAGCTCGAGCGCGAGCGGTCGAGCGCCGCGGCACGCCGCGAACGCGTGCTGCGCGCGCTCGGTCCCGCGCTCGCGCGGGCACGGAACGACGGCCTCTGCACCTCGGCTTGGCTCTTCGGTTCGTACGCGTGGGGAACCCCTGGGGAGCGGAGCGACATCGACCTGCTCGTCGACGGATGTGACGATCCCGAGCGGCTCGCTTCGCTCGTCGGGCAGGAGACGGGCACCGAAGTCCACGTGGTGCAGACGTCGAGTGCTCCGCCGAGCCTTCGCGATCGCGCGATCGCGGAGGGGGAGCCCGTTTGAGCCCCGTCGACGCACGCGTCGCCAAGATCGCAGCCGACATCCAACGCGATTGGGAGCTGGTCGAGGCGCATCTGTCGAGAGCCCAGTCCGTCGACGCGTCGAAGGGCGAGCCCCAGGCCGCGCTCGTCGCGCTGTCGCTCGATCACGCGTACCAGGCCTTCGAGACCCTCCTCGTTCGCATCGAGCGGGCTCTCGGCCTACCCGAGCGCATCGGGCCGATGTGGCACGTGCAGCTCTTGCACGAGTCCGGCGATCCCATCGAGGGGCTTCGCCCCGCGGTCTACGCCGCTGGCGCCCGTTCGGACTGGGATGGCCTGCTTCGGTTTCGGCACTTCCTCCGACACGCCTATGTCGTCACACTCGACCCGGCGAAGCTGACGACGAACGTAGAGCGCCTCGAGCGCGCAGTGCTCGCGACCGATCCGTTCGTCTCCGCTCTCGTAACCTCCCTCAGGAGCAGCTGACCGCGCTGGCGGCGCCGATTCTCGACCGTGACGCGCGCTAAAAAAGCCGTGCGCATCATGCGCGTGCTCGACGGGCTCCACCCGTCGGTGCCGGTCCCGCTCGAGCACGTCGATCCGTTCACGCTTCTCGTCGCGGTCATGCTGAGCGCGCAGACGACCGACAAGAAGGTCAACCAGGTCACCCCCGCGCTCTTCGGGCGCGCGCCCACGCCCGAAGCGATGGCCGCGCTCCCGGTGGAGACGATCCGCGACATCATCCGCGAGGTCGGCCTCGCGCCGACGAAGGCGAAGAACGTGAAGGAGACGAGCCGCCTGCTCATCGAGCGTCACGGCGGACGCGTTCCGGCGGATCTCGAGTCGCTCGAAGCGCTCCCGGGCGTCGGTCACAAGACGGCGCAGGTCGTCGTCGCGCAGGCGTTCGGCGTGCCGGCGTTCCCGGTCGACACGCACATCCACCGCCTCGCGGCGCGATGGGGGCTCTCGTCGGGCAAGAACGTCGAGACGACCGAGCGCGACCTGAAGCGCACGTTTCCCGAGGCGCGCTGGAACGAGCTCCACCTCCAGATCATCTACTTCGGCCGCGAGCACTGCCCCGCGCGCTCGCACGATCTGGCGAAGTGCCCCATCTGCAGCTGGGCCGCGTCGAAGAAGCGGATCCGCGACGAGGCGAAAGGCTCGACGGCCAAGCGGGCGTGAAGAGGCGCGTGTTACAGTCCGCGCGATGAATCCGGTCTCCCTTTTCCTCTTGGCGGTCGCGGCGATCTTCCTCATCGGGATCATCGGCGAGATCGTCTTCGAGAGGACGGGCATCCCGGACGTCGTCTGGCTCATCGCCGTCGGGATCATCCTCGGGCCCATCACTGGTTTCGTGCAGCGCGAGCAGCTCATGACGCTCGCGCCGTACTTCGGCGCGCTCACGCTGGTGATCGTCCTCTTCGATGGCGGAAGCGGCCTGCGCCTCAGCGAGCTCTCCCAAGCGGCCGGCAGGAGCGCCCTCCTCGCGTTTGCGACCTTCAGCTTCTCGATCCTCGCGATCGCGCCCGTGTCGATGGCGGTCTCGTGGACCGGATGGCTCCCGCACAGCTGGACGTGGGCGCACGCGATCGCGCTCGGCGCGATCGTCGGCGGCTCGAGCTCCGTGGTGATCATGCCGGCGGTCCGCAAGGCAGGCCTCGCGCCGCGCATCGCGAACCTCGTGAACCTCGAATCGGCGCTGACGGACGTGCTCTGCGTCGTGGTCACGGTCGCGTGCGTCAAGATCGGCGTCAGCGGCCAAGCGGACGCCGGCTCGGCCGCGCTCACGCTCGCGAAGTCGTTCGGCATCGGTCTCGGCGTCGGCGGCGCGACCGGGCTTCATCGGTCTGCTCTTCCTCCGGCGGCTGAAGCAGCAGCGCGTACGCGTATCCGCTCGTGCTCGGCGGGCTGCTCGTCCTCTACGTCGTCGTGCGAGAGATGCAGGGCAGCGCGGCGCTCGCGATCCTCACGGTGGCCGTCATCTTCGGGAACGCGCCGAGCTCTCGAAGGTGGTCGGCCTCGCGAAGACCGCGAGCCTCGGCCGCGGCGTCGAGAGCGTCCACGATCGAGATCACGTTCATCATCAAGTCGTTCTTCTTCACGTTCATCGGCGCGATGCTGGCCCACCGTGGGGCAGCATCGCGCTCGGCGTGCTCGCTCGGGTTGATCCTGCTCGTCGCGCGCGCGCCGGGCGTCGCCGTGAGCCTCGCCGGAAGCAGGCTCTCGACACCCGCGAAGATGCTCGTCACGGTCGCGATGCCGCGCGGGATGGCAGCCGGCGTGCTCGCGATGCTGCCGACGCAAGCAGGCATGGCCGGCACGGAGTCGCTCCCCGTCGTCGTCTTCGCGTGTGTGCTGACGTCCATCCTGATCTTCGCGGTCGGCTTCCCGGTCCTGAAGAAGCGGCTCGCGGCGGTGGATCCGAGCGCGCTCGCGCCGGAGCAACCCGCCCACCCCCACCATCACGCCCCGGCCGACGCGTCGATGTCGACGGCCTCGATCGGCGACTCGATCGGCGACTCGATCGGCGACTCGATCGGCGACTCGATCGGCGACTCGGTCGACGGGTCCGTCGACGCGTCGGTGCGACCACCGAAGGTGTCCGGTACGGCAGCGACGCTGCACGACACCTCTCGTCCGCCCGCCCCGAGCGCGGACGCGACCACCGCCGACCAAGCGATCCCGCTCACGCGCGCTCGAGACCAGCGCGGGCCCGGGTCCGGGCAGTGAAGGCCCGGCACGTTGGCGCTCAGCTCTCGCCGAGCCCGTAGCGCCGCATCTTGTGCAGCAGCGTGGTCCTCGGGATCCCGAGCGAGCGCGCGGCGCTCGATTGGTTGCCGCCGGCCGCTCGGAGCGCTGCGACCAGGCGGTCGCGCTCGATCGTCTCCATCACGTCCCGGTGCGGCTCGTCGCCGATCTCGCGCGCGACCTCGACGAGCTCGGCCCGGTCGGGCGGAGCGTCGGAGAGCCCGAGCGACGCGCCATCGATGACCTCGCCCTCCGTGAGAACGACGGCGCGCTCGAGCACGTTGCGGAGCTCGCGCACGTTGCCCGGCCAGCCGTAGGACGTGAGCCGCTCGACGGCATCGGCGGCGAGCTTCTTCGGGCGGACGTGATTGCGACGGCAGAGCCCGAGCAGCATCGAGTCGGCGATCTCTCGCACGTCCGCGCGGCGCGCACGGAGCGGCGGGACGTCGAGCTCGACGACCGCGAGCCTGTAGTAGAGGTCCTCTCGAAACGTCTGCTTGCGGACCTCGGCGGCGAGGTCGCGGTTCGTCGCCGCGACGACACGCACGTCGACGGTCACGGGCTCGGTGCCGCCGACGCGGGTGAAGCTCCCGTCGGACAGCGCGCGCAGGAGCTTCGGCTGCATCTCGAGGGGAAGCTCTCCGACCTCGTCGAGGAAGAGCGTGCCGCGGTCGGCCAGCTCGAACGCGCCACGCCGATTGCGCACCGCACCGGTGAACGCTCCGCGCTCGTGACCGAAGAGCTCGCTCTCGAAGACGCCCTTCGGGATCGCGCCGCAATCCACGTGGATGAGCTGGCCATCGGCGCGTGCGGAGCCCTCGTGAATGGCGCGCGCGACGAGGCTCTTGCCGGTGCCGGTCTCGCCGAGCAAGAGCACGACCGCTTCGCTCGCCGCGACGCGCTCGATCTGCTTCTTGAGCTCGCGCATCGCCTTCGAGCTGCCGACGAGCCTCCGCTCGTCGCCCGACTGCGCGGAGAGGCGGCCCTTCAGGTACCGGTTCTCGTCCTCGAGCCGGTCGCGGAGCCCACGGATCTCCCGGTTCTGGCTCTCGAGCGTCCGCGACATCTCGGCGATCGTCGCGTACGCCCGCGCGTTCTCGAGCGCGACCCCGAGCTGCGCACTGAGCGCGCCGAGGAGCGCGCGGTCGCGCCGCGTGTACACATCACCGCCGAGCCGCGGCCCGAGCACGAGAACGGCGCGCGACTCGTCGCTCTCGTCCGGGCTGTGAACGGAAACGGCGATCCCTCCCGGCGGGGGCGCGAGCCTGCTCTTCGCGTGGTCGTTCGCGTTCGCGAGCTCGCCGCTCGACGACGCGACCACCCACGCGCCGGAGCCGGGGTCGTGGATCGAGAGCGCGCCACCCGACGCCGCGAGCGCGCGAACCGTGCGCTCGACGACCTCGCGCGCGAGTGCCGCCGGCTCGCTCAGCGTGAGCACCGCGCGAGAGAGCTCCTCGAGCGCCTCGACGTAATGCCGACAATCGCGGAGGAAGCGTCGATCGATCACGCCGCGCACGCGAGCGTGGATCGGGCCGAAGAGCGCGGCGGCCGCGAGCGCGGCGACGAGGTTGCCGACGACGCCCGCGCCTCCGGCGGCGCCCTCGGCGATCGCACCGGCCGCGAACGCCACGAGCACGAACACGAGGACAGCAGCGCCCGTCGAGATCGCGTACGCGACCGAGCGCGAGATGAGCGCGTCGACGTCCACGAGCCGCTCGCCGAGCACGGCGATGCTCGCCGCCGCGAAGAACGAGACGGCCATGGCGAGCGCGAACGGCTGGTACCCGCTGACGAGGAACCGTTCGAGATTCGCCGCCGCGAACGGGATCGCCGCGATGGGCGCCGCGTTCGACAGCGTGAGCCCGAACGTCAACCACTTCACCTTGGTTCGCTCGCCCTTGGTGAGCCGCTCGGCGCGCCGGACGCTCGCCCACTGCGCCGCGAGACCGGTCAGGTGGGTGACCAGCGTCAGCACGAGCTCCGCCGTGATCGCGCGCACCGTCCAGACGAGCGGCGCGTCCGCCTCGGGCCCTTCGAGGCTCGACGCGCGCTCCGCGGAGACCGCCGCCACCACGAAGCAGACCGAGCAGAGCCCCCACACCGCCGCTCGTAGCGCGCGATGGCGCGCCGTCGCCTCGACCGGGAACGCGAGCGCGAACTCGAGCGCGATCGGAGGCGCGACGTAGAACGCGACGAGGCCGACCGCGAGGAGCGCCGGATGAACGAGGAGCTCCGGCCACGAGAGCGCGGCGGCGTACACGAGCGCGTACACGACCGTGATGCGGTAGAAGCGCTCGGCGGCGAGGTCCGCCGGCCGGCTCCGAACCGCGAGGAGCCCCAACGCGACGAGGACCGCGGCCATGACGGCCGCGGCGATCGCCGCCCACGGCGGCGCCGAGGCACGGAGAACGATGTCGGCATCGAACCGCTCGCGGCCGCGGACGACGCCGAGGCGAACGCGCTCCCCCGGGGCGCGCCCGAGCAGCGCGCGAACGTACTCGGACGTGGAGGCCACGCGCCGCCCGTTCACGCTCGCGATCGTGTCACCGGGCTCGATGCCCGCGCGCTCCGCGGGGCCGCCGCCGTCGACCCAGACCACGCGCGCTCCGCGGAACGCGAGGAACCCCTTGTCGGGCGCCCGGGCCGCGACCACGGCGACCGCGATCGCATACGCGACCGCGACCGTTCCGAGGAGGAGGCGACTGCCGAACCGCGTCGCCGCGGCGGCCCGCGACACGCGTCACCGCCTCGGGCGGCGTCGGCGTCCGACCGCGACCAAGAGCAGACCCATTAGCGCGAACGGCGTCACGCTCGAAGCGTCCGCACGTGCGCTCGCCGAGCATCCGCCGCTTCTCCCCGGCTCGCCCGCGCCAGCCGGGAAGCAGCCGCTCACCGCGCCGGCCGGGCGGCACTCGTAGCCCGAGGGGCACGGCTCGAAGTCGTCGCAGAGCCGCGTGCACGTGCCTGCGCAGATGTGCGTGCGGCACTCGGGGTTCGCCGTGCATCCCTCGCCGAGGGGCAGGCCGGGCGGCAAGCAGTGATCACCGGTCGGGGTCTCCGTGCACTCGGTCCCCGTCGCGCACGTCCCGGCGTCGCACGGCGCGGCGCACAGGCTCTCGCCGTCCGCCTCGACGCAGTCGGGCGCCGCGTCGCCGCAGTCCTCGCCGGTGATGCACGGATCTCCGGGCCCGCCCGGCTCGCCACGCCGGCAGAGCGCGTCGCGGCAGTGGAAGCCCGACGCGCACGGAGAGGTCTCGGTGCACGCATGCGTGCAGAATCCGTCGAGACACATGTGCTCGACGCACTGCATCGTCGCGCTCGCACGGCGCGCCGAACGAGCGCGGCCCGGTGGAGAGCTCGACGGGGATGCACGAGCCGCACATCGAGCCGCTCGCGAGCTCGCACACGTCGCCGGGCGGGCAGGGATCGGTGTCGAACGAGCAGCTCCGGCCGCAGCGCATCACGCTGCCGACGGGCCCACAACGCAGCGACCCGCAATCGAGGTCCATCGAGCACTCGGCGCCGTCGGCACCACCGCCGGGATCGCCCGCGATGCAACGGCCGGTACCGCAGCCCGTCTCCTCGCAGTAGAACCCGATCGGGCAGCGCGGGATCGCGTCGCGCGGATCGCAGTCGCGGACGCAGATGCGCGTGCCTCCGACGTCGTCGCATCCTCCGCGAGCGCACTCGGTGTCGGTCGTGCACGGCTCGCCGAGGCCCGTGCACCCCTCGTCGACCATGCCGTTGCAGTCGTTGTCGACCCCGTCGCAGGTCTCGGGCGCCGGGTCACACGGAGGAACGAACGTCAGCGCGTCCGCGATGAGCGCTCCGTGGATGTCGACCCGTGTGTAGAAGCTGTTGTCGACGTTGCACGTCGAGTCGACGCCGAAGCTCGTGATGCCGATGATCGTGTCGGACCCGACGTCGAGCGCCGGCCCTCCGCTGTCACCCTGACACGTCCACGCGCGACCGGTCGTCTCGAAGACGCCGGACCCGACGCGATCGACCTGCGCGGTTCCGGCCCACTTCACGCCGCTGTCCGTGTCGATCGGCCGACCGGGCATCGTCCGACCGAATCCGATGAGCCGCACGTTGCGCCCGCTCCGCGGCGCGACCGTCGACGTCGCCTTCGCCGGCACGCCGATCGGCGCCTCGGTGAGCAGGATCGCGATGTCGTTGCCGTTGTTGATGTCCGCGCTGATGTTGCTCCCGGGCGTCGTGCGAAACTCGAGCACACCGACGACGCTCTCGACGCCCGTCATCGAGCCGATGTCGTTGCCGACGACCACGAGCAGCTCGGACGGAGCGACCCGCGAGCCGCCGTCGAACACGCAGTGCTTCGCCGTCATGACCGCGTACGTGCCGATGACCGAGCCGCTGCAGAGCCCGCCCGCCCCGCTCGCCCAGTCCCGTCGCAGCACCGCGACGACCCACCGCTCCCCGGTCTCCCGCGACCCGTTGATGATCGGCTCGCTCGCACCGCCGATCGGATCCGCCGGCTCCGCCGCGCACGCGACGAGAAAGAGGCAAAGCAAGGACCAGAACCGCATGGAACCTCCGCTCGGTCAGAGCCGCGCCGCGCGCCGGCCGGCCCTAATGTAACAGGTCTCGCTCGAGCTCACCTCGGAGGTCCTCGAGGGCGTTGAGCTCGGTCGCGAGCGCGTCGACGTCGTTCGCCGCGAGCTTGTCGCGGCCGCGGGCGACCGCGACGCGCGCGCGCCGGGCGGTCTCGTAGGTTCCGGGAAGGCTCTCGGCCTCGGCCACGAGGCGCTCGAGGTGAGCGATGACCGACTCGGTCGTCTGCTTGACGCGCTCGGCGTGCTCGTCGGTGCGGCGCTCCGCGAGGAAGTCCGCGCTCTCTGCCTTCATCGCCTCGATCTCGACGTCGGTGAGCCCGCCCGACGCGGCGACCTCCATCGAGGTCTCCTCGCCCGTCTCCTTGTCGCGCGCCGACACCTTGAAGATCCCGTCGTCGTCGATACGGAAGACGACCTCGAGATTGACCTCGCCGGCCGGCGCGGCCCGAAGACCGCTGAACGTGAACTGACCGAGCATCTCGTTCTCGCTCGCGCCCGACCCTTCGCCCTGCAGTACGACGATCTTCACGGTGTCCTGGTCGTCGTGGCTCGTCGTGAAGTCTGCGGGCACCTCGACGGGCACCGGTGTGTTCGCGTGGATGAGGACGTCGAAGCCGTCGCCGTACGTCATGATCCCGAGCGAGTGCGCGGTGACGTCGCGCAGCGAGACGTCGGCGACGACCTCCGTCAGCGAAGCGCCTTGGATGGCGGCGCCGAGCGCGACGACCTCGTCCGGATGAACGCTCCGGTTGGGCTCCTTGCCGAAGAACTCGGCGACGGCGAACTGGATCGCCGGCATCCGCGCTTGGCCTCCGACGAGGATCACCTCGTCGACCGCGCTCGTCGGCACCTCGGCGGTATGCATCGCGAGCTCGCAGATCGCCAGCGTGCGCGTCACGAGGTCGCCCGTGAGCTTCTCGAGCTGCTCACGGCTGATCTCGTAGTCCATGTGGAGCGGCCCGCTCGGGCCCTCGTTCCAGATGAACGGGAGCTGCACCTCGACCGAGCTCAGCGTCGAGAGCTCGCACTTGGCTTTCTGCGCGGCCTCCTTGAGCCGCGCGAGGGCCGCGTTCGATTGCGTGAGGTCGATCCCGTGCTCCGCCTCGAACCCCTTCACGAGCCACGCCACGACGCGCCGATCGAAGTCCTCTCCGCCGAGGTAGGAGTCGCCGAGCGTCGCGATCACCTCGAAGCTTCCATCTTTCGTGAGGCGCACGATCGAGATGTCGAACGTCCCGCCTCCGAGATCGTAGACCGCGATCATCGAGTCTTCGCCCTTGCCGAAGCCGTACGCGAGCGCGGCGGCGGTCGGCTCGTTCAGGATCCGAAGCACGTCGAGCCCCGCGATGCGCCCCGCGTCCTTCACCGCTTGTCGTTGCCCGTCGTGAAAATACGCGGGCACGGTCACGACCGCGCGGTCGACGGGCTCGCCGAGGTGCTCCTCGGCCACGACCCGCATCTCCTGGAGCAGCATCGCGCTGATCTCGGGCACCGAGTAGGTCCGGCCCCGGAGCGCGATGCGAACGTCGCCGTGTGGGCCCTCGACGAGGGAATAGCTCGCGTGGCGGAGCGCATGCTGTACCTCGCGAGAGTCCCACTTGCGTCCCATCAAGCGCTTGGCGCCGTAGACCGTGTGCTCGGGGTTGGTCACCATCTGTCTCTGCGCGAGCTGCCCGACGAGGCGCTGGTCCTCTTCGGTGATCGCGACGAGCGACGGCGTGGTCGCATACCCCTGGCGGTTGCTGATCACCTGCGGGGAGAAACCGCGCACCACCGCGACACAGCAGTTCGTCGTCCCGAGGTCGATGCCGATGACGTGCCCCATCGCGCGCCGTTCCAGTATGCCGAAGTCGCGGCCCGGAGCGGTCGGCCGTTTTTCGAGAATTCCACTCAACTCGCGGAAATCGCGCGTCTATCCGCCGGATGGGGCGGCCCAAACGGGGGTCGCCCCGAGACGGCCGTTCGTGCGAGCATTCAGACCGCGCGCGGACCTCGGACGTCGGTACGGGTCTCGGAAAACCACTGAGGGGTGCTCATGTCAGCTCGCTCGTTCGTCCGCGGAGCCGCGGTCAGCGCGGCCATCGCCGCGATCGTTCTCACCGTTCCCGCCGCCGCGTCCGCGTTCTGCGGGTTCTACGTCAGCGGCGCCGACGCGTCGCTCTACAACGACGCCACGATGGTGGTGATGATGCGTGAGGGGCAACGCACCGTCCTCTCGATGCAGAACACCTACCAGGGCCCGCCCGAGGACTTCGCGATGATTGTCCCGGTGCCCGTCGTTCTCCAAGAAGAGAACGTGAAGACTCTCGAGCGCGAGCTCTTTCAGCACGTGGACGAGCTCGCGGCCCCTCGCCTCGTCGAGTACTGGGAGCAGGATCCGTGCTTCCAGCCGCAGTACGACATGGAGGAGCAAGCCCGGGGCGTTCAGTACGCGCCCACGGCGACGTCGACCGAAGCGACCGGGTCCGGTGATCTGGGAGTCCGCGTCGAGGCGCAGTTCGCCGTCGGCGAGTACGACATCGTGATCCTCAGCGCGCGCGACTCGACGGGCCTCGACACGTGGCTCCACCGCGAGCACTACAACATCCCGGCCGGCGCGGACCGCGTGCTTCGGCCGTACGTCGAGGCGGGGACGAAGTTCTTCGTGGCCAAGGTCGACGTCGAGCGCGTGACGTTTGCGGACGGCCGAGCGGTGTTGTCGCCGCTCCGCGTCCACTACGACTCGCCGGAGTTCTCGCTCCCGGTCCGCCTCGGGCTGCTCAACAGCGACGGGCAGCAGGACCTCCTCGTCCACATCCTCGCGCGCGGCCAGCGCTACGAGGTCGCGAACTATCCGAACGCGTTCATCCCGACGAACATCCGGGTCGTCAACGCGGTGCGCGACGAGTTCGGCGGCTTTTACGAGTCGCTCTTCCGCCAGACGGTCGCGCGGCACGAGAACGCCGTGGTCACCGAGTACTCGTGGGACGCGAGCAGCTGCGACCCCTGCCCGACGCCGGCGCTCGACCCCGAGTCGCTCATGTCCTTCGGCGCCGACGTGCTCGGCGGCAACCCGTACGGCTTCGTGCTCACCCGGCTTCACTACAGGTACACGCCCGAGTCGCTCGATCAGGATCTCGTCTTCCGGCCCGCGCCACCGGTGATCGGCGGTCGCGGCATCCCCGATCAAGAAGGCAAGCTCGAGGAAGAAGGCGCGCAGCCGAGCTCGATGAACAACTTTCAGGGCCGGTACGTGATCCTCCACTGGTGGGAGGGCGCGATGGCGTGCGAGTCACCGAACCGCGGTCAGTGGGGCGGCCCGCCGAACGGCGGCGGCCAGACGCCGATCGCCGCTCCTTCGCAGCTGTCGACGGGCCGCGCCGCGTCGCCCGCCCCGCTCGGCGCGCTCGTCGCCGAGGACATCCCCGACATCGGAGTGGTCGCGGGCCAGGAGCCCGAGCCCGCGCCCACCGCCATCGACCGAGGTCCGAGCGCGGCGACGGGGACGGGCCAAGGCGGCTGCGCCAGCTGCTCGGCGGGCGGCGACGGCGCCCCCTGGAGCGCGGCGTTCCTCGTGCTCGCCGTGGCCGGCCTTCTTCTGCGCCGGCGTGGGAACTGACGCGGCTGCGTGTTCTCCAAAGGGGGGGAGTCTTCGGGCGTCGAAGACTCTCGGAAGGAGCGCGGGGTCTCTGCCGAAGGCTCGCGGTGGCCCCGCATCAACCATGATGAGCGCCAACAAGCTCTCGGTCGCCGCGTCGATCCTCTGCGCCGCGTCGCTCTGCTCGCCCGAAGCCGCTCGCGCATTCTGCGGCTTCTACGTGAGCGGGGCGAGCGGTGACATCTACAACGAAGCCACCAAGGTCGTCCTGATGCGCGTCGGCACGCGAACCGTGCTGTCGATGCAGAACAGCTACCAGGGCCCGCCCGAGGACTTCGCGATGGTGGTGCCCGTGCCGGTCGTCCTCCACCAGGGCGACGTCAAGACACTCCGGCACGAGGTGTTCGACCGGATCGACCAGCTCGCGGCTCCGCGCCTCGTCGAGTACTGGGAGCGCGACCCGTGCGCGGCCATCCGCGAGAGGAGGTTCCGCACGTCGGCGTCCAGCGCGACCAACATCGACTCCTTGCTCGACAGCTCTCTCGGCGGCAGCCGCCACGGCGTGCGCGTCGAGGCCCAGTTCGCGGTCGGCGAGTACGACATCCAGATCCTGAGCGCTAGCGACAGCTCGGGCCTCGAGACATGGCTCCACGAAGAGCACTACAACGTCCCCGCGGGCGCGGGCGCCGTCCTGCGCCCATACGTCGAGTCGGGCACGAAGTTCTTCGTCGCGAAGGTGGATGTCGCGCGCGTCACGTTCCAGAACGGGCGCGCGATGCTCTCCCCGCTGCGAGTCCACTACGACTCGCCGGACTTTTCGCTTCCGGTGCGGCTCGGGCTCTTGAACAGCCACGGGCGGCAGGACCTCATCGTTCACATCCTCGCGCCCGATCAGCGCTACGAGGTCTCGAACTATCCGAACACGACGATCCCGACGAACATCCGCGTGCGCGATAGCGTCCGCGATCGCTTCGGCGAGTTCTACGCGCAGCTCTTCGACAAGACCGTCGAGCGATCGCACGGCGCCGTCGTCACCGAGTACTCGTGGCAGGCGATGGGATGCGACCCGTGCCCGACACAACCTCTCGATCCCTCGGAGCTCTCCACGCTCGGGCTGGACGTGATGGGCGCCCAGGGCACGGCGGCCCAGGGATCGATGGTCCTGACGCGCCTCCACTATCGCTACGACCGCGACGACCTCGGCGACGATCTCGTCTTCCGTCCCGCGCCGGCGATCATCGGCGGCCGCGGCGTCCCGAACACCCGCGGTCGAATGGTCGAGCGGACCGCCCCGTCGAGCTCGAACCAGTTCCAGGGCCGATACGTGATCCTCCACCGATGGGCGGGGCCCGTCGCGTGCGCTCACCCGCAACGCGGTGTGTGGGGCGGTCCCCCGAGCGGCGACGCGGGGCCGGTCTCGCCCGCGACCGACACCGCGTTCGTGAGCCGGCGCTACGGCACGCCGCTCGAACGGCTGGTGCGCGATCCGATTCCGGAGATCGGCGTGCGCCCGGGCGTGACGCCGGCGCCGACACGCGTGCCGGCGCCGAGCCGAAAGCCGGGTGGCGACGGTCCCCGCGCGTCCGTCGTGGCCGCCACCGGCGCGATCGGCGCCTGCAGCGCGTCCGAGCGTCCGTCGTCTGGCGCCGTCTTTCTCTTGTCGGCCGGGGCCCTCGTGACGGCGCGTGCCCGGAGGCGTAGAAAGCGACGATGACCCGGGCATGGATCGCGGCGGCCGCGGTCTCGGCGCTGGCCGGGACGTTCGCGCTCGCGTGCGAGCCGAGCCCGAGCACGCCGACACCGACGCCCGACCCGATCCCGGACCTGCCCGACGCGGAGCCGCCTCCGCCGCCCGACCCGCTCTATCCGCGCGAGCCCGGCGACCTCGCGCCTTCGATGGTCCGCGTCGTCGACGGCGAGATTGACGTCGACAGGCTCGCCGACGTGGACACGTGCGATGCCTGCCACGCGGACGTCCACGCACAGTGGCGACAGAGCGCGCACGGACGCTCGAGCTTCGACAATCCGTGGTACCGCCAGGCGGTCGACGCGTTCCGCGCAGACGCCGGGAACGAGCGAAGCCGTTTCTGCGCGGGATGTCACGATCCGGTCCTCTTGCTCTCGGGCCGCATCGACGGCGACGTCGCGCCCGACGACCCTTCCTCACACGCCGGGATCACGTGCCTCGTCTGCCACTCGGTGCGCGAGACGTCGACGGACGGCAACGCCAGCTACACGCTCACCGCCGCGCCGGTCCCGCTCCCGCGCGAGGGCGACCCCGCGAGCGTCCGCGCGCACATCGCGCGCGTCGCGCTCGACCCGCTTCGCGAGGCGCGGCTCTGCGGCACCTGCCACCGCGTGTTCATGGGGCACGCCATCGACCGACCGGTCTTTCTCGAAGGAGTTCAGGACATCGGTCAGTGGCGCGCGTCCGCATATGCAGGGAGCCTCGCGGAGCGCGTCGACGAGCCGATCGAGGAGACGACCTGCCAGGGCTGTCACATGACGCCGGAAGCCGCGACGCGCGGGGACCGCGCGGCGACCGACGGAATGGTGCGCTCGCACAGGTTCCCTGGCGGACAGACCGCGCTCGCGTCACAGAGCAGCGATCCGGCGCAGCTCGAGGCGGTGCGGGCGATGCTCCGTCGCGCGGCGACGATCGACGTCGCGGCGGTGTGGCGCGGCGCGAGCGACGTGACCGTGCCCGCCGACGGCGCGCACGTGCGCGCCGGCGACCACGTCGAGGTCGACGTCGTGATCCGCAACCAGAGCGCGGGGCACGCGTTCCCGGGGAGCGTGCGTGACACGCAGGACACCTGGGTCGAGGTTCGAGTCTTCGACGCGCATGGCGAGCCGATCGCGTCGGCCGGCGACCGCTACGCGACCGGCGACGACGACACCGCTCACGTGCTCCGCACCACGATGATCACGGCAGACGGCTCGCCGGAGCTCCGGCACCACATCCGCCGCTTCGAGGCGCTCGGGTACGATCACACGATCGGTCCACGCGACGCGGGCGCGGCGCGCTACGCGTTCGACGTCCCGCGGCGCCTCCCGCGCGACGCGTTCCCGCTCCACATCGAGGCGCGCCTGCGCCATCGACGTCACGCTCGCCCTCTCGTCGCCGCGGCGTGCGCGGCCTCCGCGAGCCGGCGCGGGCGCGCGTTCCGCGCGGAGTCCGAGTCCCTCGAGCGGCCCGGCCTCGACGCGTGCGTTACCGAGCCGATCACCGATCTGGCGACGGCGACAGTCTACGTGGGCGCCGGCTCGGAGGGCCTGTCCGGCAAGGGCGGCGCCGCGCGCCCGGCGTGGCTCCGCGCGTACGAGCACGCGCTCGCGCTCTCCCACGACGTCCAGGAGCGGCTCGACTCGGCTCGACCGGCGATCGCTCGCGCTCTCGCGTTGATCGGTGAAGGTGACGAGCACGGCTCCCCGGAAGACGAGTCGCAGCCGCCTGACGTGGCGAACGCTCTCCGGCGCGCGATGGTGCTCACCGTCGAGGGCCGGATCGAAGGGCGCCAGGGCCGCGTCGACGCGGCCATCGAGGTGCTCGACCGGGCCGAGGCGCTGATCGGCGCTCATCCTGCGATCGCGCGCGCGCGGGGCGACGCGTACGCGCAGGTGTGGCGCTGGCCCGAAGCGGCCGATGCATACGAGGCGTCGGCAGAAGCCACCCCGCTCGACGTGGCGAGCTTCCGGATGTTGGCGCGCGCCCGCGGCAGCGCGCGCCAGAACGAGGCGGCGCTCGCGGCCGCGCAGAGAGGGCTTCTTCTCTTGCCACGCGACGAGGGACTGCTGCGCACGCAGGCCGTCGTCCTCGACGCCATGCATCACGAGGACGCCGCACGCGCGCGCGAGCTCTTCGTCCTCTATCGCCACCCGGATCAAGAGTCGGAGCTCAGGCTCGCGTGCGCGCGCAACGTCTCCGACTGTGGGCGCGACCGACAGCCGGTTCCGGTCATCGAGATGCGGTGACCGCGGAGTCCCCGCCGTTCGCGGGGACCGCAGGGTCGCGCTCGAGGCGGCGCAGCTTGTCGAGGAAGGTCGTGCGCTTCAAGCCCAGCGCGCGAGCGGCGGCGCTCTTGTTGCCGCCGGCTCGCTCGAGCGCCCGCGCGAGCACGCGACGCTCGAGCTCGGCGTAGGTTCCGTCGAGGAGCTCTTCGCTCGAGTCCGACACGGGCTCGACGCCGCCGAGCGGAGGAAGGTCCGAGAGCGCGACCTTCGATCCGGAGGCCCTCCTCACGGCGCGCTCGATCACCTCTTGGAGCTCGCGCGCATTGCCCGGCCAGCGGTGCGCGAGGAGCGCGTCCATCGCCTGCGCGTCGATCCCGATCGGCTCCCTCCCGAGCACGCGACGCGCGCGCTCGAGCGCGACCAACGTGAGCGCCGGCAGATCCTCGGGCCGCTCGCGAAGCGGGGGGACATCGAGGACCAGCCCAGAGAGCCAGCGCGCGAGCTCCGCGTCGAACGCGCCTGCCTCGGCGAGCGTTCCGACGGCGACGCGCGACGTCCCGATCACCCGCACGTCCACCGGGTACGCGCTCGGCGCATCGAGCGAGCGGGCTTCCTTGGTCGCGAGCGCCTCGGCGATCTCGCGCTGGACATCGAGCGGCAACGCCGGAACGTCGACGAGCAGGAGCGTCCCCGACGCGGCCAGCCGGAGCCACCCCGGCGTCGGATCCTCGCCCTCCGAGCCGACGAGCGCCGCGAGCGCGCGGTCCGCGCGAACCGCGGAGCAGTCCGCCAGTACGAAGGGTCCCGCGCGCCGGCCACTGCGCTCGTGGAGCTGACGCGCGACGATCTCGACGTCGGCCCCCGGCTCCGCGACGAGCAGCGCCGCTGCGTCGAGAGGCGCGACATCCTCGACGCGCTGCGAGAGGGCACGCATCGCGGGGCCGTAGGCTACGAGCCCGGACGCGGCCGGCTCCGCGCCGCTCACCAGCGCTCTCGACTCCGCGCGAAGCCGCTCGATGTCGAGTGAGAGCGTCTCGACGCGCTCGACGAGATCCTTGCGCGCAGCATCACCATCGGCGAAGCGACGCTGCGCCCGGCGCTGCGCGCCGATCGTCGCGACCATCACCGAGAGCCGCTCGCCCAGCTTCTCGAGCGCCGCGATCTCCTCCAAGCTCGGTGCGCTGCGGCGCCGGCCACGAGGCACGACGAGCGCCCCCTCGATCTCTCCTTCCAAGGAGAGTGGGACCACCAAGAGCGCGTCCACACCGACGAGCCATTGGACGAGCGGTCGAAGGGCGGGGCGCCGAACGACCAAGCCTTCGAGCGGTGCCCGCACGATCACTTCGCCGGGACTGTCGAGAGCGCGCCGAGCGAGCGCTTGGGGCATGTCCACGCGACGCTCGTGCGCTTCGCCGGCGGCGTCGATCCGAAGCTCCGCCGGGGGGTCGAAGGCGAACAGGAGCGGCTCCGCGTCATCGGTGAGGGCGGCCGCCCGAAACGGCGGGAGCACCGCGGCGGCGAGATCACGGAGCGTCGCGCCGCCGACGGACGCTTCGATCGCCTCGGTCGTCGCGTCGAGCAAGCGCCCGCGGTAGGGCGCGAGCGCGCGGCGCACGATCGCCGTCCACGCGGTGTGTGCGAACGCCGCGAAGAGGAGGGTCGCAGCCGCGAAGAGCCCGAACGTCAGGGGATCGACAGGTGCATACACTCGCGCCCAGGCCGCGGCGGCGCCCACGGTCACGAGCGTGAATAGCGCCGCTGTGATCGCGCGCGTCGTCGGCCCCGCGCCGAGACGGCGGCGCGAGTCGACGGTGGCCACGTGCGCGGCGACGAGCGCGAGAGCGGCGACGAACGCGAGGCCGCGCGCCCAGGGCGGGCTCCCGCCCGTCACGAGAGACAGAGCGAGGACGACGAGCGCTGCGACGAGCGACGACGACAGCCCGGCCAGCGCCCACGCGTTGCTGGCGAGCGCTTCGGGCGCGCTCCCCAGCTTTCGCCGCGCGAAGCGCAGAGCCGTCGCGAGGGCGATCGCGACGAGCAGGAACGCGTCGGGCACGATCGCCCAAGAGCTCGGCACGATCAGAGGAGCGCCGAAGAGCGGCGTGACCGGGGCCACGCCGAGGGCCCCGACGACGGCGCTCGCGACCCCGAGCAGCGCGGGAAGCGCGCGCAACAGCGGTCCGCGATCGAGCGCGCGCGGCACGTCCGGCACCGTCAGCGCGAGGTCGAGCAGCAGCGCCGCCGCGGCCGACGCACCGAGGGCGCGCGCCACCTCGATCGGAAGCGACAGCGCATCGGGCGCGACGAACGGAAGCAAGACCGCCGCGCACGCGAGCCCGAGGGCGCCCGACCGACGCGCGCCTCGATCGTCTCCGCTGTGGCGCGTGAAGTAAGGTCCGAGCGAGCACACGACGGCGACGGCCGCCACCACCCCACCGATGGCATCGAGGCCCCCCGCTGTCGCAGCAGCCTCCGCGACGAGGTACAGGATGAGGGCCGGGCCCAGGAGCGGCAGGATCCGAGCTTGATTCACGAGCAATTCCGCGCCAAGGAGCGCGCCCCTCAGACGAGCCGGCCATCTTAATCAAAAAGGCGCCACCAGGCCAGGCGACGCGGACCGAGCCCTATCCGAACCGCGCGCGGCCTTCGCCGTCCCACCAGGCGCGGTACTTCCGCTGGGCAATCTCGCGATCGCGTTTGCTCATGCGCGGGTGGTACCCGTAGTACTCCTGCGTGAGGAGCTTGAGCTCCTCGATCGCGGCTTCGCGGATCTCCTCGTCGGCGTGCCCGAGCCCGTCGATCAACCATTCGATGCGGTGGCGCTCCGCGTTCCGGTCGGCCCACTGCGACCACTTGCGCGCGGACTCCGCGAAGTCCTGCCGTGTCAGCGTGACGAGCGCCCGATGCGCCTCGAGCGCCAGCGACGAGTCGTCGGAGGCGAGCAGCTCGATGAGGAGGCCGAGCGACTTGGGGTCGCGCAGCTGACCGAGGGCGCGAACCGCCGTGCGACGGCGGTCCGGGTCTCGTCGATCGACCCGCGCCTCGACCCGAATCCCCTTGAGCGCCTCTTCGAGCTCCTTCTGGAACCCCGAGTACATCCGCAACACGTCGAGCACGAGCAGCTGCGTGCCCGGGTCGGGGTCGAACACGCGCAGCGAGATCGGCGCGATGAGATCCTTGTGCACGAGCTCCGCGGCGATCAGCGTCGCGTAGAACCGTGCGTCCGAGTCGTGCGCGTCGAGCAGAGATGCGATGTAAGGAACCGCGCGCTCGCGAAAGGCGACGATGGCGCGCGCGATCGCCGACACGTCTCGTCCGCGGGGAAGACGTCGGTGTGGCCGTTTCCGATCGAACCAAAGCGGTCCGGGGAAGCGCTGCGTGAGCGTCGGCAGCGACGCCTCTCCGATCGCGAGGAGCTTCACGACGACCGATCCCTCGTCGTCCGGTCCGCACTTCGTGAGATCGTCGACGAGGGCCTCCACCGTGTCGCCCATGTCGATGATCACCGATGGCATGTTCGGCGAGGGCTGCGGCGTGGCGGACCTGCGCACGACCGGCTCGGTCGTGGGCGGGATCGACGACGGCGGCACGGTCCCGTCGGGGACGTGGACCACGTCGGTGGGCGCACGTCCCACGTCCTCGCGGCGCGGGTCGGCCGACGACCCCGGTCGTTTCGGTGGTCGGTCCGTCGAGCGGTCCGAACGCGCGGCGCGCCCGCCGCTCACGGACTCGCTCCCGGCGTCGCGCAAGCTGTACGCGCTGACCACCGGCCTGCCCGAGACCGACTTGGCGAAACCGGGCAGCTCCGCGTCTCCGTCGTCCTCGCCCTCGTCGTCCGGGTGCGTCTCGAAATCGTCGAGACCGTCGTCTTCGTCCTCGTCGGCCGAGCCCTCGCCGACACGAATGATGAGCTCGGGCTCGTCCTGTTCCACTTCCTCGAGGCGCGTCTCCCCACCCGGGTCCGATCGCAACGCCTCGACGCGCTTCACCGCCTTGGTCGAGGCGGGCTCGCTCGGGTCGTCGGTCATGGGCGGAGGTGGCGCGCTCCTCGGCACGCCCAACACCTCGAGCGGGCTACTGTTCTTGCGGCGCCTCTCGAGCGCGAACGGAGCGGGCGCCTCGCTCGGAGAGCTGCGCGGGGCGCCCGAGCGACGCTCCGGCGGTGCGCTCGTGCGATAGCCGGCGCGCGGCGGCTCGGCCTCGCTCGCGACGGCGCCCGCACCGAGCTTCGTCGCCGCGGACTTCAGCTCCGCGCGCTTCGCCTTGTCGGGCGCTGCGTAGCCCTTTCGCTTGCGCTTCAAGATGAGCGCTTCGAACGCGTCGGTCACGCGCGGCAGGAACGCCATGAGCTCCGGAAAGTCGCTCGTGTCGAAGCGCTCGCCCCCGCGATCGCCGTAGAGGACGAGCACGGTGCGGCCCCTGATCACGATCGGTACGAGCAACGCGGGCTGCGACTTCATGCGCCCGAGGTCCTTGGCGACGAGCGCGTCGAGCTCGGCCGAGCGGAGATTCGACGATCTCCACGTCGCGCCCCGAGCGCACGCGCGCAAAGCTGCCCGGCACGTCGAGCGGCACCGCGATCGCCTTCACGTCCACTGCGCTCGCGCCGTCGCCGAATGCGTCACGACCCTCGGCGATGTCGTCGTGAACGACGAACAGCGCGGTGTAATCGAAGAACTGGCGCGAGAACGCGAAGAGCACCTCGAGCACGTCGTCGCGCCCGTCGGCCTCCGCCAAGAGCTTCACCGCATCCTTCGGCAGGAGCGGCCCTCGAACCTTCTTCGACGGCTCGGGCGGCGCTGCCGCCGGACGCACCGCGACGTTTGCGTTCGGGGGCGGCGGCTCGGAGCGCCGCGCCGCGGGTCGGTCGGGAGGCGTGGGCCGCGAACGGCCAGGCGTCGACAGAGCACCGCCCGCGACAGGCACCATCTTGTCGGCGTCGATGCGCTGCCCCGATGTGCTCGGCGTTCCGAAGCGGTCGGTCGACCGCCCCTCGCCGTCGTCGTCCTCGTCCCAGTCGATCTCGTCCGCGCTGCTCGGCGTCTTCTTCTTCGGCAGCTCGAGGGCGCCACCCGAGACCTTGGTGTCCTCCGGAGGAGCCACGTACGGCACTCGACCCGCTTCTCGTCCGCGGAGCTTGTCCGCGAGCCGGCGGAACCGAGGGGCCATGTCGACCCCATAGTGGTGCGCGAGCGCGGCCGCGACGCGAACCTCCGTGACCACGCGGTAGAGAACGTCGTGCCCGAGAAGGAACGAAAGCTGCTGGTCGACCTCGGCGGTGAGCGGCGTCGCGACCGCGACGATCAGCGTCCTGCCCTCCGCGGTGAGCGGAACGAGGCGATGCTGCTCGGCGACCTCCTTCGGAACGAGGCGGATCGTCTCGCGCGGCACGCGCATGACCTCCTCGCGCGTCGCCGGCAAGAGCCCGTAGAGCGCGGCGCGATACGCGCTGACGACGTTCTCGGGCGCAGCGTCCATCTCGAGCAGGACGCTCTCCAGATCACCGCCCGAGACGACCTGACGCTGGATCGCTTCTTCGATCTTGCGTACGGAGACGACCTGGTCGCGGACCAGGAGGGAGGTCAGGACGGACATGTGGGATCAGCGAACTCGAATCGTGGAGTATGCCGCAAGGATGTTCGCTTTCCCCAGCAAACGGTGTCAAACCAAAGGCTTCCCGGGTCCTACTCCAGCTCCCCACGACTGAACACGTAGTCGGTGGAGGGAGCGAGCGCGTGGCACTCGTTACAAGCGGCCGTCGTACCGTCGATCGTGATGTACCCACCGGGATCGGAGACGCTCCCCTCCCCGCGCCAGGCGACGACGGGCTCGAGGTCCTCGGTCAGCCGTAGGTCGAACCACTCCCATCCGACGGCCCCCTCGGCGTTGAACCCATCGCCTCGCTTGGCCATCGCGTGGACCTCCCACTCGGTGGGCGGGCCGATTCTCGAGCGTCTTGACGAGGATGAAGCCGACCGGGAACCGCTCTCCCCAGGGGGGCACCGGCCCGTTCACGTAGACGAGCCTCGGCTCCCCGGGCTCGTGCCCGACGCTCGTGCCGATGTCGGGGATGAGGAAGCGCTGCCACGCCTCGAAGCCCTCGAAATCGCGTGGAAGCGCGATGAACGGCTCGTGACCGTCCCACGCCGGGGGCTCCATCTCGGTCGCGCACGCGCTCGCGAGCACGCCGAGAAGGGCGATCAGAGCCCGCCGCCGCCTGGGAACAGCTCTTCGCATCGGGCCGCCCTCGTCTCGTCGATGACCGCGTCCGCGAGATTCCGTCGGGGGTGTCATGAACGGAGGCGCGTCGAAATCGAACATGTCCATGAGCGGCCACGCGTTCGCGTCGCGGGCCGTGAGCGCCGGCATGAGGAACCGCGTCTCGACGAAGCGCAGAATGCTCCCGTGATCCGTCACGCGGTCGGAGACGTAGCCAGCTCGCGAGTACGGCGAGACCACGACGAGCGGCACGCGGAAGCCGTACCGATCGAAGTCACCCGGGTCGTCGCCCGGCTCGAGCTCCGGTGGATAGTCGCCGGGCGGACACGCCTCGGGCGGCGGAACGTGGTCGTAGAAGCCGCCGTGCTCGTCGTAGGTGATGATGAGCACGGTCCGGTCCCAGAGCGGGCTCGCCATCACGGCCTCGACGATGTCCCGGACGAACGCCTGTCCGACCTGGATGTTCGCGGGCGGGTGCTCGTCCGACTGGTTGGCTCCCGCGAAGGCCGGATCGACGTACGAGACCGGCGGCAGCGTGCCCGCGGCGAGATCCGCGTGCAGCTGGTCGATCGATGCGAGGCGATCGAAGTTGCGCGAGATCACGTCCGGGAAGCCGCCCAGCGCGAACGGCAGCCCCGGGTTGTAGATCCGCCAGTCGAGCCCGCGCTCGTCGAGCAGGTTGAAGATCACGTAGGGCTCGACGAGGCGATCCATCGGGATCGGCGTGTTGCGCGTCAGCCCGAACGACGTGCCCGCCATGTAGAAGATGCGGTTGACCCAGGTCGGCCCGAGCAGCGAACAGTGGTGGTGATCGCTCATCGCGAACCTCGAGTAGAGGTCCCAGTAGAACGGCAGATCGCTGCCGTCGAGGTAACCGAGCGCGCGCTCGCCGTCCGGATCGTTGGCCGTGACGAATCCGTCGTTCGCGCCGTCGTTCCACTCGCGGTGGCTCGGGTTCCAGCCGTGCCCGACGTCCTCGATACAGTACTCGGTCGTGTGGAACGGCTCGACCGGATCGCCCGCGGCGTTCGGATTGGAGGCGCCCGGGGGGATGCCGTCCACGCCGGGCATCGTGCCGAAGTAGTGATCGAAGCTGCGGTTCTCCTGCATGAGCATGATGATGTGCTCGATGGGGATGTCGTCGCCGATCGGGTACTCCGATCCGAGCGTCTCCCACGGCATCGCGCCGCGCTCGAACGCGCACGACGCGCGCATCGGCTCGGCTTCGGCCTCCGTGACCCTCGGGCCTTCGTAGTGCGCATCGTATGGCGGGCCCGCGTCCGTCGACACGGGCGCGTCGACGCCGCCGTCCATGGTCCCGCCACCGCCGTCGAGACCGCCGTCCGGCGGGGCCGTGTCGTCGCCTCCGCATGCCGACGCGCACGCGATGAGAACGAAGCAGGGCAGAGCCGCGAGGGCGCGCCCGACGCGCATGATGTTCATCGTGATGTCTCCGGTATGTCGCTATCGTCGAACGTCGCGGGTGGGCGAGCTAGGGGCAGTCGACGACCGTGAACGGACAGTTGAGGTGGGTCTCGCCTTCCCAACACTGCCCGTCTCCGCAGAGCGGGCCGGCCTGGTTACAGTTTCCGGCGCCGTCGCAGTAGGCTCCGCCACAAAGCGCGCCGCGCGGCCACGGCGAGTTGGTGCACGAGTCGCTTCCCTCGTCGCAGCACTGCGTGAGGCACGGCGTCGAGGCCGGGCACGGATAGCTGCCGCCGAGGCAGTTGAAGCCCGAGCACGTCTCGGCGCCATTGCAGAACTGGCCATCGCTGCACGACGTCCCGTTCGGGACGGGGCTGTCTCCGGGGCAGTTGGCGCTGCCCCCGGGGCAGTACTCGGTCGCGTCACAGGGCCCCGAGGACGGCCTGCACACGCTCCCTCCGCCGAGGAAGCCGTTTGGAGGGCAGGCCGTCCCGCCGCCGGTGCACCGCTCGGCGACGTCGCACACGCCTGCGGAAACGCGGCAGACGAAGCTCGACGGTTGGTACCCGTCGACGGGGCACGCAGCCATTCCGCCCGTGCAATTCTCGGTGACGTCGCAGATGTCGACCGAGTTTCGGCACACCTGCGAAGGTGGCTGGAAGATGTCGGCGGGGCAGAGCGGCCCACCACCGGTGCAGTTCTCCTGCACGTCGCAGATGCCGGCGACGGGGCGACACACGGTGCTCCCCGGCAGGAAGTTGTCGGGCGGGCAACCGACGCTCGACCCATCGCAGTTCTCCTGCACGTCGCAGCCACCGGCGACCGGGCGGCACACCGTGCTCGGCGGGCTCCGCGCGTCGCCGGGGCACGCGGTGCTCGACCCGTCGCAGAACTCTGCCGGATCGCACACGCCGGCCGAGACACGACACTGCACCGACGGCGGCTGACGCGCATCTCCGGGACACGACGGGCCCGAGCCAGGGCAGTTCTCGGTGACGTCGCAGATGTCGATCGAGGCGCGGCACACGGTGCTCGGCGGCAGGAACGAATCGGCCGGGCAGAGCGGGCCGCCCCCGGTGCAGTTCTCGGCGGTGTCGCAGATGTCGGCGACCGGACGGCACACCATGCTCGGCGGCAAGAACGAGTCGATTGGACAGCCGACGCTCGCCCCGTCGCACACCTCCTGCACATCGCACACGCCGGCGTTCGGACGGCACACCGTCCCGGGCGCGCTCAGCACGTCGCCTGGGCAGTTCACGCCCGTCCCGGTGCAGAGCTCCGCCGGGTCGCAGATCCCGAGCGACGGGTTGCAGATCGTCGTCGCGGGCTCGAGCGTGTCGCCCGGGCACGCGACGCCGGTCCCGGTGCAGTTCTCCGCGATGTCGCACACACCCGCCTGTGCGCGGCACACGGTGCTCGGCGGCAAGAACGCATCGGCCGGGCAGAGCGGGCCGCCCCCGGTGCAGTTCTCCGCCGTGTCGCAGAGATCCACGACCGGCCGGCAGACCATGCTCGCCGGCAGGAACGAATCGACCGGGCAGCCGACGCTCGCCCCGTCGCAGACCTCCTGCACGTCGCAGACGCCGGCGTTCGGACGGCACACGGTGCCGGGCGGGCTCAGCATGTCGGCCGGACAATTCACGCCCGTCCCGGTGCACAGCTCCGCCGGATTGCACACGCCGAGCGACGGGTTGCAGATCGTCGTCGCCGGCTCGAGCGTGTCGGCGGGGCACGCGACGCCCGTGCCGGTGCAGTTCTCGGCGATGTCGCAGACGCCCGCTTGCGCGCGGCACACGGTGCTCGGCGGCAGGAACGCGTCGGCCGGGCAGAGCGGCCCGGTGCCCGTGCAGTTCTCGGCCGTGTCGCAGATGTCGGCGACGGGACGGCACACCATGCTCGGCGGAAGGAAGCTGTCGACGGGGCATCCGACGCTCGCCCCGTCGCACGACTCGGGCACGTCGCAGCCACCGGCGTTCGGGCGACATACGGTCCCGGCCGGGCTCAGCACGTCGCCCGGGCAAGCGACCGACGAGCCCGTGCACAGCTCGGCGGGGTCGCACACGCCGAGCGAGGGATTGCAGATCGTCGTCGCCGGCTCGAGCGCGTCCGCGGGGCACGTCGGGCTCGCGCCGGTGCAGTTCTCGGCGATGTCGCAGACGTCGACCTGCGCGCGGCACTCGGTGCTCGGCGGCAAGAGCACGTCCGTCGGACAGAGCGGACCGGTCCCCGTACACGCCTCGTCCACGTCGCAGATGCCCGCCGATGCGCGACAGACCATCCCCGCCGTCACGAACAGGTCGGTCGGGCACGTGACGACGAGCCCGTCGCACGACTCGGGGAGGTCGCAGAGACCTGCGTTCGGACGGCAGACCGTCCCGGACGGTTGGAGCACGTCGGCAGGGCACGTGACCGCGCTGCCCGTGCAGAGCTCGGGCCGGTCGCACGGGCCCGCACCCGCGCGGCACACGGTCGTGGCGGGCTCGAGCGAATCGGTCGGACAGAGCGCGGCGCTGCCGGTGCACTGCTCCGCTGGATTGCAGATCCCCGCCGACGCGCGGCACTCGGTGCCGGATGCGACGAACGTGTCGGTCGGGCAGAGCGGCCCGGTGCCGGTGCACGCCTCGTCGACGTCGCAGATGCCGGCCGACGGACGGCACGTCGTCCCCGACGCGCTGAACGCGTCGGCCGGACACGTCGTGCTCGCGCCGTCGCAGACCTCCTGGACGTCGCAGATGCCCGCCGTCGGACGGCAGACCGAGCCCGACGGGAACACGCGGTCCGCGGGGCAGGTCGGGACGATGCCGGTGCAGAGCTCGGGCGCATCGCACGGACCGACCGCTGCGCGACAGACGACCGTCCGGTCCGCCAACACGTCGGGCGGGCAGAGCGCGCTGCCTCCGGTGCATACCTCGGCGGAGTCGCACGGTGCGGGAGACGCGCGGCACTCGGTGCCCATCGGGACGAACGAGTCGCCCGGGCACGCGCCGCTCGTTCCGTCGCACACCTCTTCGACGTCGCAGGTGCCCGCCGACGCGCGACACACCGTGCCCGCGGTCCGGACGACGTCGGGCGGGCACGTCACCGCGGTGCCGTCGCAGGTCTCGGCCGTGTCGCAGACGCCGGCGGACATACGGCACATCGTCCCCGCCGGCTTGGGCCCGGCCGACACGCAGACGAGCGTGCCCGTGGTGCAATCGGTGACGCCGTTCTCGCACGCGTTGCCCGTGTCGCAGGGGATGCCGGGGTCACACCCGACTACGCACCGCCCGAGACCGTTGCAGATGCCCGGGCCCGGGCATGGTGTTCCCGCAGGGGCGAACCCGTCCGGGGGACACGCCACGTCGCTGCCGTCGCACGTCTCGTTCACGTCGCACACGTCGCGTGCGGTGCGGCACTCGGTGCCCGACGGGGCCGGTCCCGCGGCGACGCACGTCGGACCGGTGCACTCGAACATGCCGAGCTCGCAGAGGTTCGACGTCCCGCACGGGTCGCCGTCGCGGCACATCGTGTTGCACATTCCGTAGCCGTCGCACGTTCCGCCCGGACAGGTGGTCGTCGCGGGCGCGAACGTGTCGGGCGGACACGTCGGTCGCGCCCCGTCGCAGCTCTCGGCGACGTCGCAGACGCCTGCGGCTGGACGGCACGCGCTGCCGGCGGCCGCCAGACGATCCGCGGGGCAAGCGGTGCTCGTCCCGTCGCAGATCTCCTGGGGGTCGCACGGACCGAGTGGCGGCCGGCAGACGGTGCCCGCGGCCGCCGTTCCAGACGGGATGCACTCGGGCGAGCCCGTCGCGCAGCTGA
This sequence comes from uncultured delta proteobacterium, assembly GCA_963740495.1. Classification (GTDB taxonomy): domain Bacteria; phylum Myxococcota_A; class Polyangia; order Polyangiales; family CAVUEK01; genus CAVUEK01. Next base: position 262,225 of record CAVUEK010000015.1, on the reverse strand, counting down.
TCGTTCCGCTGCGGCACTCGCCGCGAACCACGCACACCTCGCCCGCGACGCACATCGTGCAACCACCCATTCCGTCGCACGCGAGGCCCTCGTCACAATGCGTCCCCATCGGGAGATTCGACGTCGCGGTGCACGTCCCGGAGCCGCCCCCCGCGCTGCAGGTGCGGGTGCCGAGCGTGCACGGGTTCCCGGTGTCGCAACCGGAGCCTTCCTCACACGCGGTGCACCCGTCGACGCCGCACATCCCGCCGGGCCCGCACGGCGTGCCGACGGGCAAGTGCTCCGTCGCGACGCACACGGGCATCGTCGAGCCGCAGTCGGTCTCGCCGCGCGTGCAGGGATTGTGCGTGTCGCAGAGCCCACCGTCGAGACACATGTCGCACATGCCGGTCATGCCGCAGGCCAAGCCCATGCCGCATCCCGTGCCAGGGGGGAGGTTCGACATGAGAACGCACGTACCGAGCCCTCCACCCGAGCAATCCTTGACGCCGCGCGAGCACGGATTGCCGCCGTCGCACGCCGATCCCTCGAGGCACTGATCGCAATCGCCGTCGACACACATGCCGGTCGTGCCACAAGGCGTGTCGGGCGGAAGGTTCGCCTGCCTCACGCAGATGGGCACGCCCGAGCCGCAGTCGATCCGCCCCTCGACACACGGGTTGCCGGTGTCGCACAGGGCGTCCGGCACGCACACGTTGCACTGGCCCATGTCGTCGCAGGCGAGGCCCACGTCGCACGGCGTGCCCGCCGGCGCGTCGACGAGGTTCGCGCAGACCGGCGCGCCGGCACATTCCCACGATCCTTGCCGGCACGCGTTGCCGGGCTCTGTGCAGCTCGCACCCTCCACGCAAACGAACGCGTCGCCTGGAGAACCGTCGCGCGGCGTGTCGGAGACCAAACAGAAGATGCCGTTCGGATCGCCGGGAGGGCAGTCGGCGTCGAAGCACGCGGGCAGCGACAGCGCGAGAATCGCGATGCCGATGCGTGCGAGTGACGCACGCGTAAGCTTCGTTGAAGAAGTCTCCGCCACGGAACCCCGCCACCCCGGAGACGGGACGGCAACCTCATTATACGCGGCTCGGCGCCAGCCTGCTCGGATCCGCTCCGATCGAGCCCATTTTCGATCGACCCGGAGCCTCGACTAGCGTCGCACGCGGTCGAGCACGAGCGCGACGGCGACAGGCGCGGCGGTCTCGACGCGGAGGATCGTGGGCCCGAGGCCGATCGCGCGATAGCCGAGCTGCTCGAGCCGCTCGACCTCCACCTCGGCGAGCCCGCCTTCGGCGCCGACCACGAGCCACGCGTCGACCGTGGCCGGGAGCGTGGGCTCGAGGGCCTGCGCCGCCGTCTCCCACGCCACGATCTTCAATGAATTCACGGGGGCAGCGGCGGCCACCTCCAGCAGCGGGCGAGGCTCGGTCACGCGTGGGACGGTGGCCCGGCGAGCCTGCCGCGCGGATTCGCGCGCGATGCGCTCGAGCCTTTCGAGTGGCCCCGAGCGCTTTTGGGATCGCTGGGAGAGCGCCAACCGCACCTCGGCCACGCCGAGCTCCGTCGTCATGCGGACGATCCCGTCGAGCTTCCTTCCCCTCGGGATGACCTGGACGAGCACCAACCGGGGACTGTCGGCGCGCGCCGCCCGAGCCGGCTCCGCCGCGCAGAGCACCGTTCGCGGCTCGACCGAAACGATCCGCGCATCGGCTTCGCTCCCGTCGCCGTCGAAGAGCCGCACGCGGTCGCCGGGCGAGAGCCGGAGGACCCGCGCGTGACGAGCGGCTTCCTCCGCGAGCGCGACCTCGCCACCTTCTCTTGGAAGCTCCGGCGCGAAGAGCCTCGGGGGCTCGCCGCTCACGGTCGTTCGGCCCGACGTCGGAAGAGGACGATGGCGACCCACTCGCCTTCGACGGCGACGAAACGGAGCACGAGATCCGGAAACGCCGCGCGCACGGCGTCGGTCTGGTCCCGGAGCACGCCGGAGAGCACGAGCGTGCCGCCTGGCGCGACCCGCGCCGTGATCGCGGGAGCGAGCGTCGCGAGCACGTCGGCTTGGATGTTCGCGAGCACCAGGTCGAAGACCCCGCGAACGCGACCGACGGCGGTCGTGCCGACGGCGATGCGCGAAGCGACCCCGTTCAGGCGCGCATTCTCGAGCGCCACCGAGATCGCGTCCGGGTCGATGTCGATCGCGCGAGCTCGCTTCGCGCCGAGGAGCAGCGCAGCGACCGCGAGGATCCCGCTGCCCGTCCCGACGTCGAGGACCCGGTCGCCGGCGCGGACGTGGCGATCGATCTCGCGCAACACGAGGCGGGTCGTCTCGTGGATGCCGCTTCCGAAGGCTCGTCCGGGATCGATGGTGACGACCACCTCGCCCGGAAACGGCCGCACCTCCTCCCACGATGGGCGCACCACGAGCCGGGCGCCGACGCGCGACGGCTTGAAGTGCACGCGCCATGCGTCGCGCCATGCGTCGCCGATGACCATCTCGACGCGCGCCGCGTAGCGCGCACCGAGCGTTCGCGCGACACCCTCGGCGTGCTGCTCGTCCGGCACGTACGCGACGAGCGTCACCATCCCGTCTCGCGACGGCGACGAGAGCGTGGTCGCGTCGCGCTCTTCGACGCCGGTCGCGCCGAGCCCGAAGAGCTCGCTCGACACGCTCTCCACGTCCGCGACCGGAACGTCGACGTGCACGTATGGGTATCGGGGCTCGGTCACCGCGGCGCCGGAAGGCGTCTCGACCGGAGAAGGCCCCATCTGCTCAATGCACCGTGATGAGGAACGTCCCCTGTTGCTGACCGCCGCCGCCGAAGGTTCCGGTCGCGGCGAGCACGATCACGGTAGCGGCCGCTGCGACGACGACACCCACGCCGGTCCAAAACCACCACGTGGAGAACACCGAGCGGCTCGGCTCGGGCACGGCGACGCGCAGCGGAGCGGCCACGTCGCCGCGCGCGGCCACGGGCAGCCCCGTCGCGTCCAGGCCCTCGAAGTAGTACTCGACGAGCGGCGGCGCGACGGCCTCGGCCGGGATGGTCGCGACGAGCGTGTCGCCGCGGCGGACGGCGTCGACGCGCCGGAACACGTCCTCGGAGCCCTGCCGATACGCGAGCACGAGCGTGGCGACGCGGTGTGCGGGATCGTCGACGTCGGCGGTGAGCTCGATCGGCTCGCCTCGTTGCGCCTGTGCGGGCGACCGGTGGCGGATCGTGACACCGGTCGGGACCGGTAGCCCGGGGCGACCGTCGGCCTCCCACGACTGCCGCACTCCGGCGAAGAACTCGCGGAAGCGCGGTGAGACGTCGGACCCGGGCTGAAACTCGGGATCGAGCGCGAGCAGGCTCCGGTACGCGCCCGCGGCCTCCTCTTCGCGATCGAGCGCGAGGTACGTGAACGCGAGCAACCGATAGATGGTCGCTCGATCCTCGTCGGAGTTTCCGGCGCGCACGAGCGCAGCCGAGAGCGTCTGCAGCGCTTCTTCGAACCGCAGATCGTCGTACTGCGACTGGCCCTGTTGGATCAGCGGGTTGTGCGCTTGAGCCGACGCGGGCCGAGCGACCGTGAGGGTCAGCACGAGGCATACGACGGACGCCGCGCGCACGATCATGGGGCGCACGATACCGCATCGCGACGGTCAGTACATCAACCGGAGGCCCACGTAGATCAGCAGGAAGAGCACCCAGAGGACGGGTGTCGAGCGCCGCCCCGCGAGCCAGGCGATGAACGGAGCGAGCGGCGGCAGGAGGGCGAGCAGGCGCACGCCGACGGGCAGGTCGCGCGCGCGGATCGCCGTGCGCAGAACCGCGAGGTGGGTGACCAGGAACGCCGCCCCCACGAGGACCCACGCCGCGAGCAACCAAGCGTCCGCGCTCACGCGCCTTCCATAACACGGGGGTGCGTGATAGGAGCCGAGGACCCCGCACACGGTCGAGATGGGAGCGTGAGGGTGTAGATGGCGGCGCGACGGATCCGGGTCGGGATCATCGGCTACGGTGTCGTCGGCCAGGGGATCGTCCAGCTACTGCGGGACAACGCGAAGACAATCGAGGGACGCCTCGGCGCGTCCATCGACATCCGTCGAATCGTCGCTCGCGACCCCGGAAAGGTGCGTGAGATCCCTCCGCCCGAAGGGATCATCGTCGGCTACGACCCCGAGGCCCTCCTCGGGGACCGGGAGATCGACGTCGTCGTCGAGGTCGTGGGCGGCACCGACCCTGCGGGCTCGTTCGTGCGCGCCGCGATCGAGCGAGGAAAGCACGTGGTCACCGCGAACAAGGCCCTCCTCGCCGAGCAAGCGGAGCTCATCGAGCTCGCCGAGAAGAAGCGGGTCGATCTCTATTTCGAAGCAGCGGTCGGCGGCGGGATCCCCATCATCCGGCTCCTGCGCGAATCGTTCTCGTCGGATCGCATCGTCGCGCTGCGCGGCATCGTGAACGGGACGAGCAACTACATCCTCTCGCGCATGACGGAGAGCGGGATCGGGTTCGGCGACGCGCTCCGGGAAGCACAAGCGCGCGGCTACGCGGAGGCGGACCCGACCCTCGACGTCGGCGGCGGCGACGCCGCGCACAAGCTGACGATCCTCGCCACGCTCGCGTTCGGCGCGAGGCTCACTCCTGCGCAGGTGCCCGACCGAGGGCATCGGCACCATCGACGCGATCGACATCCACTTCGCCGAGCGGTTCGGCTATGTGATCAAGCCGCTCGCGATCGCCGCCGCGACCGAGTCGGGCGCGCTCGGCTCGGCGTCCATCCCGCGCTCGTGCGCGAGCGGAGCGTCCTCGCCAGCATCTCGGGCGCTCTCAACGCCGTCTACGTGGAGGGCGCCATGCTCGGGCCGCTGCTCATCTCCGGCCTCGGTGCGGGCGCGCTCCCCACCGCGATGAGCGTCGTGAGCGACATCGTCGACGTGGGTCGCAATCTGCTCGTGGGCGCGCACGGCCGCGTCCCGTCGCGGGCGTTCGTCGGCGAGCACCTCGCGGCGCTCGAGGTGGAGCCAGCGACCGATCGCGTCGGCCGCTTCTACCTGCGCTTCCTCGTTCGAGACCGCCCTGGCATCCTCGCGCGAATCGCGGGCGTGCTCGGCGCGTTCGAGGTGTCCATCGAGCAGATGATGCAAGAGGGAGGCGTGGGGGACGGGGGCGGACCGGTGTCGGTGGTCATGCTCACGCACGCGTGCAACGAAGGAAGGCTCATGCAGGCGCTCGACGAGACCCAATCCCTCCACAATCTCGTCGAGGCGCCGCGCGCGCTCCGACTCGAGGATTGAGCTGCCCGGCGAGCCGAGCGCGCACCGAACCAGAGGAGAGACGATCATGTCCGAGAACGAGTTCGCCGAAGCACAGAAGAAGGTACAGAGCCTGTCGAGCCGTCCCGGCAACGACACGCTCCTCGAGCTCTACGCGCTCTACAAGCAGGGCACCGAAGGTGACGCCGGCGGCAAGCGCCCCGGAATGCTCGACGTGAAGGGCCGCGCCAAGTACGACGCGTGGGCGCTCCGAAAGGGCATGTCGAAGCAGGCAGCCCAGGACGCCTACGTGGCGCTCGTCGCCAAGCTGCTCGCGAAGTGAGCTTCGGCCGGCCGGTCGCTCACGGGCAGAGGCAGCCCGAGCAGACGCAGATCCCGGGCTCGCAACAGCGCCGCCCCGCCGGGCAGCCGGCGCCGGTGCCACAGGTCCCGCCCGAGCAGGTGCCCTCCACGCAGCGCGCGAAGTCCACGCAGTAGGCGCCCGCGGTCGTACGCCCGCAGGCCTCGCTCTCGGACGTCGTCGACGTGGTGCAGGTGCCCGCCGCGCACACCTGATCCATCCTGGGGCGCGAGCGCGTGCCGGTCTCGTCGCATTGGGTCGTGAAGCCGCCGCACGCGCTCCACGTACCGTACGTCGTCGCTCCGCACGTCGTGCCGGCCGTCGTGCGCGTGCACGGATCCATCTCGGTCGTCGGAGTGGCCTGGCAGGTCGAAGCGACGCATCGATAGGTCGTGATGGTTCGCTCGCGCGCTCCCGCCTCGACGCAGGCCGAGGCATACGAGCACGCCGACCACGGCCCGGTGGTGGGGGCCGGGCAGTCGTCGTCCGACACGCACGCGAGGCACGCGCTCATGGCCTCGCTGCAGGTCGACATGCCGGGACACGGGTCGCCCGCGTGCATCGCGCAGACCCCGCCGGCGCACGTGTCGGGGCCATTGCAGTAGACGCCGTCGTCGCAGACGTCGGCGTTCGACGCGTGCTCGCAGCCAGCCGAGCCACACGCGTCGTCCGTGCACGGGTCGTCGTCGTCGCAGCCCATCGGAACGCACGCGTCCCCGCAGCACTCCTGGTCCGACGCGCACATCGCTTCGAGGACGCAGACGTCGCCCTGGCAGTGCGCGGTCTGGCACGGGCCGCCGACGCAGGTCGCGGGCGAGCACGCGCCGTACGCGCACCCAAAGCCGGCGACACATCGCCCGTCGGCCTCGTTCTCACAGGCAGAGTCGTCGGGGACGTTCTCGCACGCGCCCTCGACGCAGACGTCGCGCGTGCAGTCCACGGCGTCGTCGCAGTCCTCGCTCCGGTCGCACGAGGCCGCCCCCGCGTCGACGTGCCCGGCGTCGCGGCTCTCCGAGCTGCACTCACCGTCGACACAGCGCACCCCCGACGGGCAGTCGCGGCTCGACACGCACGCGGTTCCCTCGTCGCCACACCCCGACGCGACCACGAGCAACGACGCGGCCGCCGCCGCGGCCATACGCCATCCGATCGGTCCCCGCACCATCAGATGAGTGATACCACCCACGTGGCGCCGATCCATCCGCCGAGCGCCGAGCCGACCGTCGTCAGCACGGCGACGACGAGCACCCTCGTGAACGGGTTCCGATAGATCCCGCGCCACGACTTCGAGTCCTCGGGGATGCGCTCGCAATCCTCGACCGTCGGCTTCCGGAGCCAGGCCTCGAGGAGGCCGGTCACCATGCCCGCCCCGATCGTGGGGTTGAGCGAGGTGATCGGCGACGCGATCATCGCCACGAGCACCGTCAGCGGACGCGCGAGCGCGATCACCGCGAACACCCCGGCCGCGATCGAGTTCGGGACGATCCACGCGTAGAGCATCTCCGTGAGGCCCTTGCCCTGGTTCTCGTGATAGCCCCAGTAGAAGGCCGAGAGGACGATCAGCGGAATGATCCATTGGAGCGACCGACCCAGGAGCGACGGAGGTGGAATGCGCCGCAGCGCCTCGCGGTCCACCTCCTGGTCGAGGTAGCTCACCATGCCCGCGACGTGGCCGGCGCCGACGACGGCGACGATCCTCTTGCCGGGCGCCTCGCGGATGGACGACATGAGATAGCGGTCGCGCTCGTCGATGAGGGGCACCTGCACCTGGGGTAGCGCCTTCGCGAGCTCGTTCATCATCTCGCTGATCGTGTCCTTGTCCTTCAGCTCCTCGATCTGCTCCTCGGTGATCTCTCCTGCTGCGAAGAAGCCGCCGACGAGGCTGCCGAGGATCTTGGCGCGATTGAAGAACGACAGGTTTCGCCACGTCCGCTTCAGCGTCGCCTGGATGTCGCGGTCGGCGAGGACGAGCTCGGCGCCGATGGCCTTTGCCTTCTCGACCGCTGCCAGCATCTCGGCGCCGGGCTTCACGCCGAGCGCCTCGCCCATGCGTCGCTGGTACGCGGACAAGACGAGGCTCGTCATCAAGAGGAGCACCTTCTTCTCCTTGATGACCTGGAAGATGTCGAGCTTTCGCCACCTCGTCGGGTCGGTCAGCGACTCGTAGCGCACCTGGTCGAGCTCGATGCACACCGTGTCGGGGCGCAGCGTATCGATGACGCGCTCGACCTCCTCCACGCTCTTCTTCGAGATGTGCGCCGTGCCGACGATGTAGATGTCCTTCCCTTCGTAGACGACGTGCGTCACGTTCTCGAAGAGATCCTGCGCCTCGCCGTCGGGCATCCGGGGGGTTGGTACTACGCGCGCGGCGTGCGGCAAGGAGAAACGTCGCTCTCCTTTTCAAAGGTCGCGACGTCGCGCATGCTTCGTGCGCGCATGGCCCAGAAAGACCTCACTGGCCTCGGCGAGATCAGCGCGCTGCTCGGCCGCGGCACCGAGTTCGAAGGGACGCTCGTGTTCAGCGGTCGCGTGCGCATCGACGGCGCGCTCAAGGGAGCGATCCGGGGCGAGGACATGTTGATCCTCGGTGACGGCGCGAGCGTCGACGCCGACGTCGAGGTGGGGACTCTGATCGTGCGCGGTGGCGAGCTCCGAGGAAGCGTCAAGGCGCGGGAGCTCGTCGAGCTGCACGCCGGCGGCCGAGTCCGCGGCGACATCGAGTCCCCCCAGCTCTTCATCGACAAGGGAGCGGTCTTCGAGGGGCGCTGCACGATGGACGGGGCCGAGGTCCACCCGCTCGACGACCTGGTCGTTCCCGCGTCAGAATCTGCCAGCCGACCCCGACCGTTAGGACAATCCCGCCGTCGAAGCCGCCCGTCCCGCTGTCCTCGGGAGGGGTCGTGAAACCCTCGAACGACAGCGCGTAGCCGACGAACCCGAAGCGCAGCGCGTAGGTGAGCCCGATGTCGAGCGCGCCCACGAGCGAGCCCATCACGTCGAACCCGAACGCGCCCGCCGACATCGCGAACTCGGACGCGAGGTCGCCCGTCCCGAACGGGATCCGGATCCCGCCCTCGATGTCGCCGCGCAGGAGCTTCTCGAACAACGGGATGCGAACCGCGAGCCCGATCCGAAGGCTCGGATACTCGGTCGACGGGAAACGTGTCGTTCGTGTCGATGCTGAACGCGTCCTCGACGAACCCGACGTTGGCGCCGAGCTCGAGAGGACCGAGATCGGCGAGGTACCCCGCGAGCGCCTCCACGCGGAACGCGCTCGAGCCGACGTCGCGCGTGACGCCTCCCGGGAGCTCCTCGACGGACGTGAGCGAGAGCGCGAACCCGACGCCGAGCGAGAGGTAGATCCCGTCGAGCGGGCTGCCGGTGCCCGCGAGCGGACGCCCTTCGAGAAAGAGCGTCAGCTCGGGGTACATCCCGATCTGATAGCGGCGCCGCCGGCCGCTCTGGAGATCGACGGTCGCGTTGCGTCCGCGGCCTCCGATGCCGACGAGCCCGACGATGAAGGGCTTGGTCCGTTCGACGGGCGGGCCTTCGTCTTCCCCTTCGGGGCGCTCCTCGTCGACGCTGACGACCTCGTGCGTGTCCTCCGCGAGCTCCTGTTGGCGCGCGGTAGCAGCCCTGTTGTCGAGCTCACCGGTCGCGCGATCGAACGCGGCGCCGATCACGCGTGTGAACCGCTCCCTATCCGGCCCGGTGCGCGGCAGCCGAGACGCGGCGTCCGCGAGGTGCTCGCCCTGGGCGTCCTCGATCTCGATCGAGACGCGCATCGCCTGCCCCCGGCCGTGCATGGTCCCGACGACGATGAGGGTCACGTTGCGGTCGGCCGCGACCGCGACGCGGCCCTCCGGCGACCCGAGGTCCGCGTCGAGACGCCGCGCCGCCTCGCGAACGTCCGAGACCGAGACCAGCGTCACCTTGTCCCGCACGGCCTGGGCGACGACGTTTCGCCCCCGGGCCGCCCCGCGGCCGTCGAAGAAGAACGCCGCCGTCCACTGCGCCTGGGCCTTGCTGACGATCCCCGCCCCGAAGAGCGCGACGACCAGCAAGGCCCCGATCGAGATCCTCCCCATGTGGCAGGGAGGATACTCGAAGCCGATTTGAATGTGGGACGCCCCTCACCGTCCTGCTACACCAGTAGAGACCCGATGCGACGACCTGCCGCCGCCGCCCTGACCGTCCTCGCCTTTTCGCTACCCGGGCCGCTGTTCGCCCAGGACACCCCGGAGACCGTGGCGGCTCGCGTCGGCGACCGCGTCGAGGCAGGCCCGGCCTCGGGTGAAGGGGTCCGCGCCGGGCGGGCGACGGTCGTCATCGACGCGTCGTTCGACGACGTGATCGCGGCCGTGACCGACTACGCCTCGTACGCGGAGTTCATGCCGCATTTCCGCCAGTCCCGCGTGCTCTCGAGCCGAGGAGAGAGCGCGCTCGTCTACATGCAGGCGGCGGCGTTCCACGACACGGTGGTGCTCTGGGCGAACCTGCGCATCCGGCCCCGGCGGAGCATCGGGACGACGCGCGTCTACGAGGGCCGCATGGTCGAGGGCAACCTCCACCAGTTCACGGCGCGGTGGGAGATCTCGCCGCTCGAGGACGGGCACAAGGCGCTCGTCGTCTTCGAGCTGCTGATCGACCCCGACCTCCCGTTTCCGTCAGGAATCATCACGGACGAGAACGTCCACAACGCCGAACGCGTCCTCGCCGCCCTGCGCGCACGGCTCACCGCGCACTGAGCGCGCTCCGCGTAAGTGCGCGAAATCCGTGACCGTTCTTGGCCAGGCCCGGGCTTGACGCTAAAACGGGCCGCTGCTAAGTAGCGCACGCCCAGAGAGCGCCGCGCGGGCTTCTCGCGCGCGGCGAAGGGACCTAGCTCCCGGGTTGGGCACGCCACCGGCTCTCCCCAATGACCCTGTTCGCATGCGCGCTCCTCGCGGGCGACTCGCTCATCGACCTCGACGGGACGATCTTCGTCCAGCTCGCGGTCTTCTTCGTCGCGTTCCTCGTGCTGCGCGCGTTCGTGTTCAAGCCGATGTTGGCGCTCTTCGAGGCGCGCGAGCAAGCGATCGACGGGACGCGCCAGGAAGCGCGACGGCTCGAGCGCGAGGCCGAGGACAAGGCGAAGCGGTTCGACGAGGCGCTGCGCCGGGTGCGCCAAGAAGCGGGCGAGGAGCGGGACCGCCTGCAGAAGGACGGCGAGCGGCTCGAGCGGACGCTGCTCGAGAAGGTCCGCAAGGAGACGCAGGCGACGCTTGCAGACGCCGAAACACGGATGGCGGACGAGTCGGCGCGCACGAAGCGCGACCTCGACACGACCGTGCCCGCGCTGGCGAGACAGAATCGCGGCGCGGCTGCTCGGGCGCGAGGTGGGGGCGTGAGGGCGGCGCTCGCCGGCTTCGGGCTCGTCGCGGTCCTCGCGCTGACGGGGCCTGCGCTCGCGCAGGAGGACACCGACGCCGAGCCCGCCGCGGCGCACGAGGGCGAGTCGTCCGAGCACGGTGGCGCGGTCTCGCTCGACACGGTCTTCGAGAGCACCGAGTTCTGGGGCGCGATCGTCAACTTCGCGCTCCTCGTCATCCTGATCGTGGTCTTCGGACGCAAGCCGCTCCAATCGTTTCTCGAGACGCGCAAGCGGTCGGTGGAAGAGGGCCTCGCGGAGGCAGCGCGTCTCAAAGACGCCGCCGAGAAGACGTACGCGGAGTACACGCGCCGGCTCGAGCGGCTCGACGACGAGCTCGCCAAGCTCCGCGCCGAGATGGTCAAGGCCGGCGAAGCGGAGCGAGACCGGATCATCGCGTCGGCCGAGTCGAAAGCTGCGCGCCTCCGCAAGGAGACGGAGTTCCTCGTCGAACAGCAGATGAAACAGCTGCGCACCGACCTCGCGCACGCGGCCGTCCAGGCGGCCGTCACGGCGGCGGCCGACGTCCTTCGGGACCAGACCACGACGGCCGATCAGGAGCGGCTCGCGACGGCGTATGTCGAGCGCCTGCGAGAGCGCTTCAAGGATCCCCCCGACGCCCAGGGAGGCGGCGCGCGATGAGCCAGCTCGCTCGACGCTACGCCAAGGCGCTCTTCGCCGTCGCGAAGGAGCAGAGCGACGTAGAGCCGGTCCGTCGCGCGCTCGACGACCTCGACCGGACCTGGGCCGACAGCCGGGAGCTACGGCTTCTCTTCGAGAGCCCGGCCGTGGTCGCCGACGTCCGCCGCAAGGTCCTCGACGCCATCGCCACCCGGATGAGCCTGCCGGTCAGCGTGAAGCACACCTGCTTCCTGCTCTCGGATCGCCGCCGGATGCGGTTCTTGCCCGACGTGGTCGCCGCGTTCCGCGCCCTCTCGGAGGGCGAAGCGGGAACCGCGCGCGTCGAGGTCGTCACGGCGACGCCGATGCCCGACTCGTACTACGCGGAGATCCAACGCGCGATTGAAGCGGCGTCGGGCCAGAAGGTCCTCCTCGAAAAGAAGCAAGACCCCGCCATCCTCGGCGGGGTGATCACGCGAATGGCCGGCCGCGTCCTCGACGGCAGCCTACGCACCCGGCTCGCCGAGCTCGGCGACCAGCTCCTCGACCGCTGAAAGGTAGCTTTCGATGCAGCTTCGCGCCGAAGAGATCTCGCAGATCATCAAGCAGCAGATCGAGTCGTACGACAAGCAGATCGACGTCGTGGAGACCGGCACCGTCCTCACGGTCGGCGACGGCATCGCGCGCATCTACGGCCTCGAACGGGCGATGGCCGGCGAGCTGGTCGAGTTCCCCGGGCACCTGATGGGCATGGTGCTCAACCTCGAAGAGGACAACGTCGGCGTCGCGCTCTTCGGCTGGATCGCGCGATCCGAGAAGGCGACACGGTCAAGCGCACGGGCCGCATCATGGAGGTGCCGGTCGGGGCCGCCGCTGGTCGGCCGCGTCGTGAACGCGCTCGGTCAGCCCATCGACGGCAAGGGCCCCATCGAGGCGCGCGCTGCGCCGCCGCGTCGAGATCAAGGCGCCGGGCATCATGCAGCGCCAGCCGGTCAAGGAGCCGCTGCAGACGGGCATCAAGTCGATCGACTCGCATGATCCCGATCGGCCGCGGCCAGCGCGAGCTCATCATCGGCGACCGCCAGACCGGCAAGACCGCCGTCGCGATCGACACGATCATCAACCAGAAGGGCCAGGGCGTTTACTGCTTCTACGTCGCCATCGGCCAGAAGCAGTCGACCGTCGCGCAGGTGCGTCGACAAGCTCGACGAGCACGGCGCGATGGAGTACACGACGATCGTCGCCGCGGGCGCGAGCGAGATGGCGCCGCTGCAGTTCATCGCGCCGTACACCGGCGTCACGATGGCGCGAGTACTTCCGCGACATCGGGCCGCCACGCGCTCTGCATCTACGACGACCTCTCGAAGCAAGCCGTCGCGTACCGCCAGCTCTCGCTGCTGCTCCGCCGCCCGCCGGGCCGCGAGGCGTACCCGGGCGACGTCTTCTACCTCCACTGCCGCCTGCTCGAGCGCGCCGCGAAGATGGCCGAGGAGTGGTCGTCGTCCCGAAGGGCGACAGACCGCGAAGCCGGCAGGCGCGCCGAGAGATCCACGCTCGGCGAAGCACGGCCAAGCACGCAGCGAAGGAGGCCGCGAAGGAGAAGGGCGACGGCTACGAGATCGAAGAAGATCCCGCACTCGGGCGGCTCGCTCACCGCGCTGCCCATCATCGAGACCCAGGCCGGCGACGTGTCGGCGTACATCCCGACGAACGTCATCTCGATCACCGACGGCCAGATCTTCCTCGAGTCCGACCTCTTCTACTCGGGCGTTCGCCCGGCCATCAACGTCGGCATCTCCGTCATCGCGCGTCGGCGGCAACGCGCAGATCAAGGCGATGAAGCAGGTCGCCGGCACGCTGCGGCTCGAGCTCGCGCAGTACCGCGAGATGGCGGCGTTCGCGCAGTTCGCCTCCGACCTCGACAAGGCGACGCGCCACAGCTCGCGCGCGGCGCAGCGCCTCGTCGAGATCCTGAAGCAGGGCCAGTACGTGCCGATGCCGGTCGAGCAGCAGGTCGTGTCGATCTACGCGGCGACGAACGGCTACGTCGACGAGCTACGCGGTCGGCGTCGTGCAAGCGCTACGAGAAGCGAGCTCTACAGCTTCGTCAAGGGCGAGCACCCGGCTCATCCTCGAGACGATCCTCGACGAAGAAGGCGCTCGACAAGGACACTCGAGAAGAAGCTGCGACGGCGCGCTCGAGAAGTTCGCCGACGATCTTCGACGACCAGAGAAGAAGTAGGCGCGAGCCGTCGCGAGGAGCCCGCCATGCCCAGCCTCAAGGCCATTCGCAAGCGCATCGGGAGCGTCAAGAACACGCAGAAGATCACCCGCGCGATGAAGATGGTCGCGGCGGCGCGGCTTCAGCGCGCGCAGCAGCGCATCCTCCAGCTTCGCCCGTACGCCCTCAAGACGCTGGAGGTGCTCTCGGCGCGGTGGCCGCGCGCGCCGGCGACGACGAGGACGTGCACCCGCTCCTCGCGCGGCGCGAGCCGAAGAACGTGCTGCTCGTCGTCCTGACGAGCGACCGCGGTCTCGCGGGCGCGTTCAACGCGAACATCAACAAGGCCGCGTACCGACGCGTGGAAGGAGCTCGAGTCCGCCGGGACCGTCGTCGAGCTTCGCGGTCATCGGTCGAAAGGGCCGCGACTACCTCCGCCGCCGCAGCGCGACGATCCGCGCACGACTTCCCGGGCGTCTTCGAGAGCCTCGTCCGTCGACAAGGCGGCGCGAGATCGGCCGCGTCATCGTCGACGCCTACGAACGCACGACCTCGACGCCGTCTACCTCGTCTACAACGAGTTCAAGAGCGCCATCACGCAGAACGGTCGTGCTCGAGCCGCTCCTGCCGATCCAGCCGATGCCGCGTGCGCGAGAACGACGTCACGGCCGTCGACTACATCTTCGAGCCCAGCAAGCGCGCGCTGCTCGACCGCACTCCTTCCGATGTACGTCGAGATCGAGGTCTTCCGCGCGCTGCTCGAGTCGGTCGCCTCCGAGCACGGCGCGCGCATGACGGCGATGGACGCTGCGACGCGCAACGCGAACGACATGATCGGAAGGCTCACGCTGCAGTTCAACCGCGCGCGCCAGGCGGCGATCACGAAGGAGCTGATGGAGATCATCGGCGGCGCCGAGGCGCTCAAGGGCTGAGCCGATCTCGCGCAAGAGTGGCGTCGTTGCGCCAACCCGCCAGCCGAAACCTCACCGCGTAGCGGCAATTCGCTGGTACGCATCTTGCCCCCGAGCAGGCTCGGTGGTTGCGCGGTCGCCCGAGCGGCGAGCGCTGGTTTCGTGGCATCCTTCGACTGGAGGTCGGGGTATGAGATGTGGTTTGGCGGCTCTCGTCTTGATCGTTCTTTCCAGCTGCAGCACAGAAGACACACCATCGACGTCCGCCGACCCGTATCACCGGATCGCCGTCGGGGAGCCGGTGTTGCCCGCCGACTTCGATCTCGACCCGAACAGCGAGATCGGCCGCCGGCTCGCGGGCACGTGCATCCCGTTCTACCCGTGGGGCGACGATCGGATGGAGTGCCTCATGACCACTCCGCAGGACGGGACGATCGGTGAGCTCAGCACCGAAACGGAGAACATGGTCGCGGGCAGCCCGGCGCCGCTCGTCGGTAGACACAGCGACCCGCTGACCGACGTGAACCCCGGCGGCGCGGTCCCGGCGAGCGTGAATCATCGAGCCGAGTACCTCGACGGCTGCATCAGCGTCAGCAATCAGCAGGGCTGCGGCTGGTGCACCGTGCACGCGGCGACCGCGGCGTTCGAAGCGCTTCACTGCTCGAAGGGATGCGACGTTCCCGAGCTCTCCGAGGCGCACCTGCGCTCACAGAGCCTCGGCGGCAATGCGTTCGGGAGCTGCGCCGACGGTTGGTACATCTGGCTGGGCAACGATGCGGCGCGCGCGAACAACAGCGCGCTCGACGCCCTCGTCGACAGCCCCATCGTCGACAACGCGACCTGGCCGTACGTGGCAAACGGTCGTGGCCTCAACAACAACCGGCCCGACGACGCGACGCTCATGAGGAACGCCACTCACCGTGCGACCGGCTACACGACCGTCCCCACGGGCAACCTCGCGGCGCTCAAAGAAGCGCTCGCGAGCGGCCGTGAGATCCTCATCTCGGTCCCCGTGTACGACAACACCGGCTGGAACTCGGTCACTCACTCGGTCACGAGCCCGACCAACGCGAACCCTTGCTCCTGCGGCGCTGGTTGCGGTGACACCAACTGCCTCTCCGGTTACCACGCCGTCGTTCTCACGGGCTACGACGACTCGACGATGACGTTCCAGTTTCTCAACAGCTGGGGCAAGGACTGGGGTGACGGCGGCTACGGAGACTTCTCGTACTCGTTCATCCAGAGCTACATGGACAGCGGCGGCTACCTGAACGACGTCGACACCACGATCCCCGGCAACGCGTGCGAGGACGACCTGCCGGCGGGCGACGGCGGGATGGACGGCGGCACGCCGGACGGGGGCCCGACCCCGATCAGCGATCGCTGCTCCAGCTTCGGTGACTGCGCGTCCTGCTCGGCGCGTTCCGGGTGCGGATGGTGTGACGACAGCGGTTGCATCGCCAACAGCGACGCGGCCAGCTGCACGACCGTGTTCCGCCCGAGCACGTGCGGACTGACCAACGACTCCTGCACCTTCTACACGTCCTGCGGGAGCTGCGCGAATTCGGGATGCCAGTGGTGTCAGGACAGCGCCAACTGCTTCGACGCGAGCCTGCGAAGCATCGACTGCTACGACGCGCGCAACGCGCCCGATCAGTGCGGCGATTGCTCGATGGGCACGGACTGTCAGATGTGCACCGGGATCGGCGGCTGTGGCTGGTGCGACAACGCCACGGTCGGCGTCGTCGCGCCGGGCGCGACGGCCGGCAACTGCGTGCTCGGTGGCACGACGGGCCCCGACACCGTCGAGTGCAGCAACTTCCAGTCGACCGGCGCGCTCTGCGAGCCCTCGGGCTGCGTGTATCTGACCGACTGCGGCAGCTGCCTCACCACGTCGGGCTGCGGCTGGTGTGATGGACGCGACCGCTGCATGCCCGGTGGATTCTGGGGACCGAGCCCCGGGTACACGTGCCCGTCGGACTGGGACTACTTCCGACTGTTCTGCGACAACACCGACGCGTCCTGCAGCATGGAGGGCGGGCCGTGCACCGGCTCCGGGACCCGTTTCGACGGCGACTGCTGCGACGGGCTGATCTGCGTCGTAGGCGCGTGCAGGATGAACGAGGGCGGCCGGGAGCAGGCTGCGTGTGACTCGGCGCCATGTGCGGCCGGCCTCGCCTGCATGCCGGTCGGGAGCGCGGGTGCGACCCCGACGTGCTGCGCACGCGACGAGGACTACTGCGAGACGAAGAACGACTGCTGCGGTCTGATGGACTGCGTCGAGCGACGCTGCGTCGGACGAACCACCGGACAGTCGTGCCTGCCGGGCGACTGCGTCGGCGTGAGCTTCTGCGACGGCAGCTCGTTCCTCTGCACCTGAGCGGCGAGCGACGCCGCCCCCACGCTCGGAGGGGGCGGTGCGCTAGCGGAAGCTCGGCAGGAGCAGCCGGGCGCGGCGGATCGACGGCAGCACGACGTGCCGTCGGACCTGCCGCGCCGCGTGAAAGAGCCCGTCCGGGAGCGCGCGCAGGCTGACGTCGAAGTGGCTGTCGTCCGTCTCGACGCCGTGCACCGTCAGCACCGAGGTGATGAGCGAGATGAGGTTGCGCGCGCGCGGCTCGCCGCCGATCTTCGGGTGCTTCATCAGGTCGAGGACGATCTTGTCGTCTCGCGCGTCCACGAGGACGGGCGGGAGGTCGGGCATGTGCTTCACGAGGTTGCCCGGCCGGGACAGGTCGAGCGCCCCCGACTTGATCAGCATCGCGACGGGCGAGTCCGAGTCCTCGACGAGCGCGAGCGTCACGCCCTCGAGCCGAACCTCGACGCGGAGCTGCTCGCCGTTGAGCACCATCCGGTCGACGTACACGACCGCCGTCGCGCGGACTCGCGTGCGCATCAGGTCGACCGTGGCTTGAACCTTCACCCCGGGCGGCACCGAGTCGATCCGAACGTCCTCGGCCTTGCCGCTGTTCTCGGCCTGCTCCGCCATCCAGCGGAACGCGTCGATCGGAACGCCCAGGCGCAGACCGATGAGGCTTCGTAGAACCCGCGCGACCTCGCCCGGATGGCGGCGCAGGTAACGCATGGCCGCTTGCATGGGTGCTTCCCTCGGCATGGCGGGCAGGATAGCGGATCCAACCGGGACTTCGGAGAGGCTTCGGCGCGCCTCTGTTCTGGCCTCGAAGCCCGGCCAGCTCTCGTCGGGCGGCACCTGCTGGACCACCCGCGGCACGAGCGGGCTATGAAGAGAGGCGGTACCCGACCCCGCGAACGGTCAGGATGTGGGAGGGGCTCTGCGCGTCGTCCTCGAGCTTCGCGCGAAGCTGGGCGATGAAGTTGTCGACCGTGCGCTCGGTCGTGTGATGGTCCGCACCCCAGACGGCGTCGAGGATCTGCCGGCGGGAGAGGATACGGCCGCGCGCTTCGTGGAGCGTCACGAGCACGTCGAACTCGCGCGCCGTGAGCTCGACGGCCTGCCCGGCTTTCGTCACCTCGCGCGTCTCGCGGTCTGCCACGATGTCGGCGAACGCGATGGGCGGCACGACCACCGCCGGCGCGGTTCTTCCACGGCGCCTCAGGTTCGCGCGAACTCGCGCGAGGAGCTCGCCGAGCGAGAACGGCTTCGTCACGTAGTCGTCCGCGCCGACGTCGAGGCCCATCACCTTGTCCATCTCACCGGACTTCGCGGTCAGCACGAGCACCGGAGTCGCATCGTTCGCTGCGCGCAACGTCGACACGATCTCGTACCCGTTCATCCGCGGCAGCATGATGTCGAGGATGATCAGGTCCCACCGCTCGTCGGTCGCGCGCGCGAGGCCCGCTGCCCCGTCGTCCGCGATGCCGACCTCGTACCCGGCCCCCTCGAGGCTCATGCGGAGGCCGAGGAGGATCGACGGGTCGTCCTCGACCACGAGAATCCGAGCACCGGGTGACGCCGCCACCGTCAACCCGCGGCGACCGGTTCCGTCGAGCCCGACGCGCTCGTCTGCGCCTCCGGCTTGGGTCGCGGCAGGATGATCGTGAACGTGCTCCCACGCCCGGGCTCGCTCTCGACCTCCACGTGGCCACCGTGCGCGCGCGCGACGTGACGCACAATCGCGAGCCCGAGCCCCGAGCCCTCGACCTCGCGGGACAGGCGGTCGTCGGACCGATAGAATTTCTCGAAGATCCGGTTCTGCTCCTTCTTCGGAATGCCTCGACCGTTGTCGCGGACCGCGATGCGGACGCTTCGCGCGTCGGCGGCCGCCGAGAGCACGATCTCCTTTTCGTCGCCGGTGTACTTCCACGCGTTGCTGAGGAGGTTCGATATCGCGTCGACCATCGCGCCGCGATCCGCGAAGACTCGCGGCAGGTCGTCGGGCATGTCGAGGTCGACCTCGTGCCCGCGACCGACCGTCGCGGTGTCGAAGACCTCGAGCGCGGCGGCGAGGATGTCGCGCACCTCTTCGGGCTTTCGCTCGTAGATGCGCCGGCCCGCCTCCATGCGCCCCCAGTCGAGCAATCGATCGATCCGCTCGCCGAGGCGCTTCGTCTCCTTCTGCAGCACGTCGAGGCAGATCGTCGATCTCCTCCGGATCCTCCTCGCTCCTCAGCATGTCCGCGAACATCCGGATGGAGGTGAGCGGCGTGCGGAGCTCGTGGCTGACCTTCGACACGAAGTCGGTCTGGAGCTTCGAGAGGTTCGCCTCCCGCGCGAGGAAGACGAGCGACAAGACGGTCCCCGTCACGAGCGAGCCGACCAACGTGACGACGAGGATCCCGAAGACGAGGTTGAGCTCCGCCTTCCAGAACACCAGCATGAGGATGCCGAGCGCGAGCAGGAGCCCGGTCGGCACGATGACCAACCAGATGAGAAGGACCACGATGCGCCGGAACCCGCGCTTGTGGTCCTCGGTGCCTGCGACGAGCCCGGCCACGGGGACAACGTAGTCCGCCGCCCGGCCGGCCGCTACACCCGACCGAGGCGGCGGGCGCGACGCCTCACGGTGGTCCGGTCGATGCCGAGGACGCGCGCGGCCGCCGCGAGGTTGCCGTTCGCCTCGTCGAGGACCCTCGCGAGGTACCAATCGGACACGTCCGAGAGCGACGCGCGCGCCTCGAGCACGGCCGCGGGCGCGACCGGCGGCTCCGACGTCGGAGGCGCGCCCGCGCCGTCCAGGGTCGGGGCGATCCCGGCGTCCAGCCCGAGGAGCAGGTTCCGGAGCGCGTTCTGGAGCTCGCGCACGTTGCCCGGCCAGGCGTACGCGCGCGCTTCGGGCCCGTCGAGCCACGCGAAGAGCTCGGCTCGGGTCTCGTCGAGCTGCCCGGGCGGCAGGTGTCGCTCGACGAACGCATGCCCGATCTCGGCGATGTCCTCGGGACGCTCCCGCAGCGCGCGGAGGCGAATGACGTTTCCAGCGAGGCGTTGGTAGAGGTCGCGCCGGAAATCGCCTTTCTCCACCATCGCCTCGAGGTCCTTGTGCGTCGCCGCGACGTAGCGGCAGTCGGCGCGATACGATTTGTCCGAGCCGACGGGGCTGACCTCGTCGGTCTCGATCACGCGCAGGAGCTTCGCCTGCGTCGTCGAGCCGAGGTCGCCGACCTCGTCGAGGAAGAAGCACCCGTCGTGCGCCGTGCGGATGCGGCCGATGCGCGTGTCGCTCGCCCCGGTGAACGCGCCGCGCACGTGACCGAAGAGCTCGCTCTCGACGAGCGTCTCCGGAATCGCCGCGGCATTGAGCGCGGCGCCCGGCGCCGGAGTGCCGTCCTCGGGGCCGAGCGCGCCGGCCTGGATCGCGCGGGCGATCGCCTCCTTGCCCGTGCCGGTCTCGCCGAGGATGAGCACGTCGTGATCGCGGATCACCGTCGCGAGGGTGAGCGCGTGCACGAGCGAATCGCCGAAGCACGCCGCCCACGTCGCGCGCCGCGTCGCGCGCATCGCGGGGGACGATCCGGCGATCGCGTCGAGCGCGCGCCGGCATCGCGCGGCGGCCATGACGATGCGGAGGTACTCGCCGCGGCTCCGCGGCAGCGCGCGCTCGACGTCGGACGGCATGAGCGACTCGTCGAGGACGTAGCGTGGCGACTCGGGGTGCTCGAGCGCGCGGAGGTGAGCGGCGGCGAGCGTGACCCGTTCGGCTTCGACGGCCGCCCCACGGTCGATGCACGCTCGGGCGAGCTCGGCGATCGGCGCGCTCGTCACGCGCGCGGCCGCTGCGGTCCACGCGTCGTCGGGTGCAGAGAAGGGGTTTCCGAGGAGCAGCTCTGCGTCGGGGAGTCGATCGAGGATGAGGCAACTTACCTCACTATGAATATTTTGCCCAGGTGCTTTGTCCCGTCCCTGTGTGGCGTCGCTGCAGGCCGGCCAAAACAGCTGTAATCACGGCGGGTTCTAGGACGGCACGGGACGAGCTAGGATGCCCGCCTGGAGGTCCCACGTGCTCACCCTGTATCTCATCGCGCTCATCGTAGGCGGAGGCCTGGTGGCGATCTCCCTCTTCGCGGGGGGCGGCCACGATCACGACGCCGACGCGGATGCCGACGCGGACGCGGGCATGGACCTGCACGCGGACGCCGATGCGGACGCCGATGCGGACGCGGACGCCGATGCGGACGCCGATGCGGACGCGGACGCGGACGCAGACGCAGACGCGGGCGCCGGCGCGCACGGAGAGGCACACGCCGGCGGCCACCACGGCGCGGGCGGGCTCTCGGGGCTCGGAGCGATCCTCCCGATCGCGTCCCTCCGCTTCTGGACGTTCTTCCTCGGGTTCGGCGGGCTCACCGGCACGCTGCTCACGCTCTTCGGCGCGCTCGGCACGCTCCCGGCCGCGCTCGCGTCGCTCGCGGTCGGCTACGTCTCGGGTCTCTCGGTGACGCAGATCGTCCGCCGCCTCCGCAAGGACGACGTGTCGAGCTCCGTCACCGCCAACGACTGCGTCGGGACGACGGGAAGGGTCATGTTGCCCGTCTCTCGTTCGGCCGCGGGACAGATCCGCGTCGAGGTGAAGGGTCGCATCGTCGACTTCGTCGCCGAGACCGAAGACGATGCCGCGCTCGAGATCGCCGAGCCGGTGCTGGTTTACGAAGTACGGGACGACGGCGTCGTCCTCGTCACACGCAATCGAGAAGGAGATCGCTGATGGACAACACGGACTTGCTCATGGTCGTGCTCGCGGGACCGCTGATCCTGCTGGCGGTGACCGTCGGTATCACCATCCTCAGGACGCTTCTTCACGTCTGCCAACCGAACGAGGTGCTGATCTTCTCCGGCCGCAAGCGGACCAGCGCCGACGGCCGCGAGGTCGGGTTCCGCGTCGTTCACGGCGGGCGAGCGTTTCGGTGGCCGATCATCGAGCGCGTCGACGCCATGGACATGACGTTGATCTCCGTCCCGATGGGGATCACGGGCGCCTACTCGGAGGGCGGCATCCCGCTCACCGTGAGCGCGATCGCGAACGTGAAGGTGTCGAGCGATCCGTTGCTCATCGGCAACGCGATCGAGCGCCTCCTCGGGAAGGATCGCGGCGAGATCGGACGCGTCTCCAAGGAGACCCTCGAAGGTCACCTCCGCGGCGTTCTCGCCACGATGACGCCAGAAGAGGTGAACGAAGACCGGCTGAAGTTCGCCGAGCGCCTCCTCGAGGAAGCGGGCCCTGACCTCGCGAAGCTCGGCTTGCAGCTCGACACGCTCAAGATCCAGCAGGTCAACGACGACCGGAGCTACCTCGACAGCATCGGCCGCAAGCGCATCGCGGAGATCCTCCGCGACGCCGAGGTCGCCGAGTCCGACGCGGTTCGCTCCGCGGAAGAGTCAGAGGCGGCCGCGTCGGCGCGCGGCGACGTCGCGCGCACGCAGGCCCACGCGAACGTGCAGAAGAAGCAGAACGAGCTCCGGCAGCTCGTCGCCGAGCTCGAAGCCGAGGCGCGGAGCGAAGAGGAGCGCGCCGAGCAGGCCGCCGCGGCGGCCCGCGCCGAAGCGGAGAAGGAGCTTCAGCAGATCCGTGCAGAGCTCGAGCAGCTCCGGCTGACCGCCGACGTGACCGTGCCCGCCGAGATCGAGCGCCGCGTGAGCGAGCTCCTCGCGGAGGGTGAAGCGGCCAGCATCTCGGCGAAGGGCGAAGCCGTCGCGGGTGCGCTCTCCGTGATCCACGAAGCGTGGAAGCAGAGCGGCAAGCACGCGATGGACATGGTAGTCGTCCAGCACCTCGACGACATCTTCGCGAAGGTCACCGCGGCCGCGTCCCAGGTGCACGCCAAGGAGGTGTCGCTGCTCGACTCGGGCGACGGCTCCACGGTGGCAGGCTACGTCGGCTCGTACCCCGCGACGGTCGCGACGCTCCTCGAGCGGCTCAGCGACACGTTCGGTGTCGACGTCC
Organism: uncultured delta proteobacterium; assembly: GCA_963740495.1. Taxonomy (GTDB): domain Bacteria; phylum Myxococcota_A; class Polyangia; order Polyangiales; family CAVUEK01; genus CAVUEK01. Next base: position 239,120 of record CAVUEK010000015.1, on the reverse strand, counting down.
GCGGCGTCTTGCGCGGAGACGCGCCCACTCAGGACGGTGCCGCGCGCTTGCCGCGCCCGCCGGCCCCCCGGTCCTCCGAGCCCCACCTCTGAGCGTAGGAAACAGGAAACCACCATGGAACTCATGACCGCATCCGTAATCGTCTTCGCCGTGCTCGGGCTCGCCGTGCTCGCCGCCGTGATCATCGTGACGAGGCTCATCCACATCTGTCAGCCGAACGAGGTGTTGGTGTTCTCCGGCACGACCCGCCGCGTGGGCAACCGCAAGGTCGGCTATCGCCTCATCCAGGGCGGCCGTGGCATCCAGATCCCGCTCCTCGAGCGCGTCGACCGGCTCGACCTCACGAACATGATCATCGACGTCCGCGTGCAGGGCGCGTACTCGAAGGGCGGCATCCCGCTCAACGTGGCCGCGGTCGCGAACGTCAAGGTCGCCTCCACCGAGCCGATCATCGGAAACGCGATCGAGCGCTTTCTCGAGAAGCCTCGGCAGGACATCGAGCGGGTCGCGAAGGAGACGCTCGAAGGCAACCTCCGCGGCGTCCTCGCGACGTTGACGCCCGAGGAGGTCAACCAGGACCGCGTGAAGTTCGCGCAGAGCCTGCTCCACGAGGCCGACGCGGACCTCAAGAAGCTCGGCATCGTCCTCGACACGCTGAAGATCCAGCACGTCTCCGACGACAAGGGTTACCTCGACAGCCTCGGCCGCAAGCAGTCGGCCGACCTGCAGATGCGCTCGCGCGTCGCCGAGGCGGAGAACCGCGCGACCGCCGCTCAGCGCGACGCTGCGAACTACGAGACGCGCACCTCCGCGCAGCTCGACGCCGAGATGTCGAAGGCCCGCGCCGAAGCGGCGCGCCGCATCCTCGACGCGCAGACGCGAAAGGCCGCGATGATCGCGGAGCAGCGCGGTCAGGTGACGGCGCTCGTCGCGCGCGCGGTCGGTGAGCTCGCGGTGCAGACCGCGCGCACGGAGCAGGTTCGCCTGATGCTCGAGGCGGATCGCATCAAGACCGCCGAGGCCGACCGCGATCGCAGGATCGCCGAGGCGCGCGGGCAAGCCGCGAGCATCGTCGAGGAAGGCAAGGCCACGGCGCGCTCGCTCCAGCACGTCGCGGCGAGCTGGAACGCGGCAGGACCGGACGCGCGCCGCATCTTCATCGCGCAAAAGCTCGGCACGCTCGTCGGACAGATGCTCGACACCGTCAAGGATCTGCCCGTGGACAAGGTCACCGTCATCGACGGCAAGCTCCGCAGCAACGGGAGCCTCGCCGCGCGTTCGAGGGTGGCCTCGGCGGAGCTCCGCGAAGGGCTCGGCGTCGATGTCGGCGCGGCGGTCGAGAAGCTCGCGTCGGCGTTCGGCGGCGAGCGCTAGCGCTAGCGCTCACGAGAGGAGGATGCGGCGATGACGAGCCAGCCCGAACGACCCCGCGTGACGGCGCTCGTCTCCCCGCTCCTCCAGGCCGTGAACCTCGTGATCGTGGCGGCGTCGGGCGCGTGGTTCGCCACCGTCCGCCCGACGCTGCCCGAGACCGTTCCCGTGCACTGGGACGGCGCAGGCAACCCGAATCGCTTCGGCTCCCCGAACGAGCTCTTCATCTTCGCGGGCTTCGGCGTGCTCGCGACGCTCATCGTCTGGACGATCGCGTGGTTCGTGGCGCGCAAGCCGTATGACGTCTCGGGGGTGCTCGCCGACCGGATCGCGGCCGCGCGCGACGCGATGCTCGAGGAGCGGCGCGTCGGCGTGCGCATGATGGAGATGATGCTCTTCGGGATGAACGCGGCGCTGAGCGCGATGGCGTTCGTCGCCGTCGACGCGGCGCGACGCACCGACGGGTCGAACATCGCGGACGCCGTGCTCGTCCTCTTCGTCGTCGTTCCGGTGCTCGTCGTCGCGCCGCTCGTCTACGCCGTCCGCCGCGGCCGCGTCGCCCGCGCGAAGATCCTCGAGGCAAGCGGAAAGGATGCGAGCTCGGACGGCTGGCTCGCCGGCGGGCTCGTCTACTACGCGCCCGACGACCCCCGGCTGCTGGTTCCGAAGCGCATGGGCATCGGCGGCACCTTCAACTTCGCCCACCGCACCGCGTGGATCGTGCTCGTCCTCCTCCTCGCCCCACCCCTCGTCATCGCCGCCGCCCTCGCCGCGCTGTCGCTGCAGTGACGCGGGCTTGGCAACCGCCGAAGAGTCGCCACCGCAACCGACGGCGCCTCCGAGCATGACGATGGCCCACCACGTGAGAACGCGGGCCATGAAGCGAGGATAGCGTAGTCGTGGCGTCGTGTGTCCGAGGCGGCCGTTGACCCGATGGGATGATTGCGCGGACCGTACACAGAGATGGGCGGACACCGGGCGAGCGCAGTCGTGGTCGTCGTTTCGTTGGCTTCGGGGTGGACGGCGCCGGTACGCGCGCAGGGCACCGTCGGCGGGCTCACCTGCGAGGCGCGCGATCGTGCGGCCCTCTTGCGGTTCACGGTCGCGCCGGTCGTGTCGGACGACGCTGTGCGGTGCTTCTACGGGTACGATGGCGCGACGCTCGACCGGCGGACCGAGCAGGTGAGCGCGGCGGCGGCGAACGCGGGGCTCCGGCAGTGCGCGATGTACGATCTCGAGCCGGATCGGGACGTCTTCGTCGGGCCCGAGACGTCCGACGCGACGGCGACGAGCTGGTCAGCCCGCCGCACGTGCCCACGCGCGTGCACGAACTGCTCGCCGAGCGACGCGGCGTTCTTCGGCGACGACGGGTCGGGCGGGTCCGGGTGCGATTGCCGCGTCGCCGGCGGACCGCCGAGCGTGCACACGCGCGTCGAGGACCTCGATCCGACGCCGGACGCGCCGGTGCACACCGGGCTCGACGCGCCGCCGCGCGTGACCGGCGGCTCGTACGTCGTCGCGGCGGACTGCAGCGACCTCGACGCGCAGAAGGCGGATGCCGAGGCCGACGCGGGCGACGGCGACGTCGTCGAGCTCCTGCTTCCGGCGGGCGTACCGTGCGCGGTGCGAGGGTTCGAGCTCGCGCCGATCCCGAACGACGGATGGGTCATCGTCCGCTCGAGCGCGGACCCGCGGCTCCTTCCTCCCGACGGTGCGCTGACCGACCGTACGTACGCGCCGTACGTCGGCGTCCTCACATGGTCGGAGATGGGCGGCTGGGGCTACGGGGATCCGCTGATCCGCGGGGTCGACGGCGCGCGCGGGTACTACTTCGAGAACGTCGAGATCGGACCGCCCGCGCTCGACTCGCCGATCCTCGCGCCGGTCGAGCTCCCGATCGCGTCGATTGACGTAGCGACCGACACGATCACCGTCGCGTCGACCGCCAGGCTCTTGCAGAGCGTGCCCGGGACGCAAGGGTCGGGCGAGATCGTGGTGCTCGACCTCGCGGGCACGTCCGTGCGCGGCGGCTACGGTCCGATGCACGCGTGTCACAACACCGCCACGACGTTCCAGCTCTACACCGGCGTGACGAACAAGGGCTGCTACGGCGGAACGCTCGTCGATCTCACGGGCTCGAGCTGCAGCGGCGACTGCGGGACCGTGAGCCGGTTCGTCTCGCTTCCGATCGAGGCGTGGACCGATTGCGGCGGGAACCAGTGCCTCACGATCCCGGGCCACGGCATCCCGAATTTCCCCGACGTGGCGATCACCTCCGGCACGACGAGCACTCTGTCGGTGTTGGGGACGCCGGCCGAGTATCAGATCGAGAACGACAGCGTGGTCCACATCGAGGGGACCGGTCGGCCGAGCTGCGATGGCCTTCGCAACGCCGCCGTCATGGGCGACGTGCTCACGGTCTCGCGCGACGGTCAGGAGACGGACTGCACGGGCGTCACGTCTGGAACCGTCCACCGCCACCGCGCGGTCTCGATCCTCGGGACGAACCTCGACGAGCTCGGCGACTTCGAGCCGCGCGCGTTCGACGTCGAGCGCGTCGACGCCGACACGCTCGAGCTCCTCGAGACGCCCGCGCGTGCGGGCGCCTCGGGGGGGCGACTTTTCTGGGACGTCGAGAGCATCGGCGCCGTCGTGAGCCTCGCGAAGGACTCGCGCGCAGAGGGCGTCCGCGACGTCGTCTTCGATCGCGTCGTGTCGCGCTCGTGCATGCCGTGGCTCTCGCAGGGCTGGGCGTCGTTCGCGAACAGCCAGCACGTCTCGATCGTCAACAGCTACCTCGAGCACTGCCTCTGGCAGCGCGTCAACCCGGTGAACGGTCGCATCGAGCGCATCCACGGGATCGGCACGAGCCCGGCGACGCTCTTCGCGGGCGCCGAGGACTTCACCGTCGACAACGATCACCTCTGGCCCCAGTGGTTCCTCTTCGCGGACGAGGACGGAAGCGGGCCCGACACCGAGGTCGACGATCTGTCGATCCTGCGCACCTACCTCTGGAAGCCGGACTGGGCCACGCGAGGGACAGCCGAGTGGCGCGACCACTTCTTCAACGTCGCGTTCCCGATCGAGCTCAAGTCGGGCGGCGCGCGCGCCGCGATCCGCGGCAACTACTTTCGCGGATGGCTCTCGAACTTCCAGCAGACGCAGCCCGCGATCCAGCTCTCGCTCAACGGCTCGCGCTCGGCGTTCCCGAACGGCTTTCACGACCACGCGATCGAGGACAACGTCTTCGACCGGGGCGCGACGATGCTGCAGGTCTCGAATGACTTCCACGGTATCCGGACGGCTGACCGCCGGTTCCACCTGACCGAGAACATCCGCGTCGCCGGGAACCTCGTCGCGCACATCGACACGGTCCGGTACACGGGCGCCGACGGGAACGCGTCGGGGCAGATGGTGAGCCTCGCCGCCGGCGTGCGCGACTTCGTGATCGAGCGCAACACGTACGCTCCCGAGCGCTGCCTGAGCTGCAAGCTCCTCGACACGGGCGGCATCCGGAGCTCGGGCATGCGCGTGCGCGACAACATCTTCGTGATCAGCACGGGGAGCAACCCGGGCCGCATCGGATTCGCGGCGCCCGTCCCGGGCCCGATGCTCCCGCCGCTCACCGAGCGGGGCGGGATGGCCGCGTTTCGAGAGATGTTCTGGCGCGGGCTCGCGACCGACGTGGGGCGGACGTCCGAGTGGAGCGGCAACGTCGCGATCCCCGGCATCCGCACGAGCAACGAGGGCGTCTATGCGGTCCGCTCGACGAGCGCCGACCCCGCCGACGCGCTCTGTCGGTCCGCGCTCGAGAACGACGAGCAGCTCCTCGGGCTCCCGTTCACCTGGGTCGGGACGGCGGCGAGCCCGTGCGACGAATCGCTCGCGGCGCGCATGGACACGGTGTTCGAGCCCGGCACGTTCGCGCCGCGGGCCGAGTACGCGGACAGCGGCGCCGACATCGAGGCGCTCGGCGACGCCGCAGGGCTGCCGGCCGCCGTGACGGTGACGACGACGGGCGGCGGGGGCGGCTTCGACGTGGCCTTTCACGCTCCGACGACGACCGGGTGCACCGTCGACGTCGCGCCGTGGGCGGGCTCGTGGAGGGAGAGCTGGGACGACGCCGCGGTCATCGAGCGCGCGACGGCCGGCGACGGCTCGCAATCCCAGCGCGTCGAGGTCACGGGGCTCGACCCCGGCACGTCGTACGCGTACCGCATCTTCTGCCGCAAGACCGCGATCGGCGTCGTCACGACTCGAGACGGGGCTGGACCCTCGGGAGCCCCGGGGAGATGATCCGTCACCCATGGAACCGAGCACCGCATGGAAGGAAGTCGTCGAACCGGGTGAGCAGGCGCGCTTCGACGAAGCCGCCGCGCGGATCGCCGCCTTCCAGCGCGAGCGCGCGGAGAAGTACGGCCCGGGCCGCGCGCTCCATCGCAAGCAGATCACGGCGCTCGCCGCGAAGCTCGAGGTGCTCGGCGATCTGCCGGCGCACGCGGCGCACGGCCTCTTCGCCGTGCCAGGCGAGCACGACGCGTGGATCCGGCTCTCGAACGGCAGCATGGACATCCAGTCGGATCGCGCCCCCGACATCCGCGGCTTCGCGATCAAGGTGCACTGCCCGGAGGGCGACGCAGCCCTCGGGGGCAAGGCGGCGAGCCAGGACTTCCTCTTGATCGACAGGCCGGTGTTCGGGTTCGCGCGCCCGGAGCCGTTCTTCGATCTCGTGCTCGCGGCGAGCCGCGGCGTCCTGCCCGTCGTGTGGCTCTTCGTCAAGACGTACGGCCCGTTCGCGGGGCTCGCGCGCCTGCGCGCCCTCCAGAACGCGCGCACCACGCCGTTCACGGGCTTTCTGACGGAGACGTTCTGGAGCGCGGCGCCGATCGCGTGCGGGCCGTACGCGGTGCGCGTGCGGCTCCGGCCGGAGGGCAGCCGCGGCGACGGAGCGCCCGAGCGACTCGCCGACGATGTCGCGTCGCGCATCACGCGCGGCCCGGTCGAGCTCGCGCTCGAGCTCCAGTTCTTCGTCGACGAGGCGAAGACGCCGATCGAGGACGGATCGGTGGAATGGGACGAGGCCGCCGCGCCGTACGTGAAGGTCGCGCGCCTCGAGATCCCGAAGCAGGACCCCGCGAGCGACGAGGGCCTGGCGCTCGCCGAGCGCGTCGAGGCCGCGAAGCTCGACCCCTGGTCCGGCCTCGCCGCACATCGCCCCCTCGGCGCAATCATGCGCGCCCGCGGCGCCGCCTACCTCGCGAGTCAGAAGGCGCGAGGCGGTTAGCGGATGCGTCGGATCGTATCGTTCGCCGTCCTCGCCGGCCTCGTCGTCGCCGCGTCGAGCGCGCTCGCACAAGACGTTCCCATCGCGTACGTGCGCTGCGCGCGCACGACGGCAACCTACGACGCGACGGCCGACGTCACCGTGGGCGGCGCCACGCGGAGCGCGACCCGGACGCTCCGCGGGCTCGACATCTACGACGTGCTCCCCGACGTCACGCACTTCTTCACGGGCTTCTCGGCGCCGTGTGATCTCGTCCTTCGCGACCCGGACGGCACCGAACGCGTGCTCTACGACTGCTCGTCGACGTCGACCGACGCGGCGTCGTGCGCCGCGATGGACCCCGCCGTGTCGTTCGACGGGCGCACGATCGCGTTCAGCGTGTTTCGGGGGCCGCTCGAGCAGGTGAGCGAGGCCGTCCATCCGCAGGTGATCGACCCGGCCGCGGAGAACACCGACACGACGCGCTTCAGCTTTCCGAACCGAGTCATCGACGCGACCGAGGCGCAGCTGCACCTCGTCGACCTCGCGACCGGCGAAGTGACACCGCTGCCGCACTCCGACGGCGTCTACGACGCGGGACCGGCGTGGCTCTCGGACGGCCGGCTCGCGTTCACGTCGAGCCGCGACGACAGCCGCGTCACGCTCGTGTGGGGGACGAACAACCCCGGGATGGGCGCGCGCATCTACACGATGGACGTCGACGGGCGCAACGTCGACCTCGCGAGCCACCACGGCCTCTCGATGGACGAGCACCCGTTCCAGCTCGCGGACGGGCGCGTCGCGTACTCGAGCTGGCAGATCTTCGGCGGGCTCCCGTTTCGCCACACGAACGGCTCGCCCGGCGGCTTCACGACGATCGCGAACCTCTTCCACATCTACACGCAGCACCCCGACGGCGCCGTCCCGTTCGCGTTCTTCGGCCAGCACGCGGGGGACCACCAACCGATCACGACGGTCGGCACCGATCACAAGGCCGCGCACTTCCTCACGCAGACGACCGACGGGCGCGTGTGGTTCGCCGACTACTACCGCGGCAACAACGACGGGCTCGGCACCGTGATAGGCGTCATGCCCGAGCCCGACGGCCAGGAGGGCATCGCGCCGGCGCCGGGCACGCCCCCTGGCGACATCTTCGCGCCGCGCGATGCCATCCGCCTGGCGTCGTGGGCGTCGAGCTCCGACCAGTTCGCGGGCCCGATGCCGGCGCCTGCGTACACGAGCCCGAGCTACTCCGACCCCGTCGTGTTCGTCGGCAAGCTCGGACATCCGGCGGCGCTCCCGGACAATCGGCTCATGGTCACGTGGGGCAAGGGCGCCTGCGGGACGGTGACGGGGAACGAGATCTTCGCGGCGCTCGGCATGGTCGCGCCGCCGCTCACGTCCGGGAGCGGCGCGGGAACGGCGACGAACGTGTTCACGTCGCTCGGTCTCGACACGCCCGCGTGCGACGCGGGGATCTACATGGTCACGCGCGTCCCGTCCGAGCACCCGTCGGATCTCCAGCTCGTCGTCGACGCGCCCGCGTGGCACGAGATCATGCCGCGCGCCGTCGTGCCGTACGCGCAAATCCACGGCGTCGACGCGCCCGCGCTGCTGCCACGCGCGGACCTCGCCGCGTCGCGCCCCGAGCTCGACGTCGGCACGCCGTTCGGCTTGCTCGGGGCCGCGTCCATCCTCGATCGCGAGACGCACCCCGTCGACGGCATCCACTTCATGGGCGAGCACCAGTTCCAGAACCAGGGCACCGACACGATCGACTACGCCGACGCCGACCTCTGCGGCGTCCGCATCCTCGGCGTGCAGCCGAACCGCGGGCCCGACACGTACACGGAGATCGCGAACGTCGCGGGCGAGCGCGTCGTCATCCTCGGCGAGATCCCGGTGCGCAACCTCGACGCGGGCGGCGCGCCGCGCATGGATCCGAGCGGCAACCCCGACACGAGCTTCCTCGTCCGCTTCCCCGCGAACGTGCCGTACCTGATGCAAGGCATCGACTGCGAGGGGCGCACGCTCAACACCGACCAGACGTGGCAGAGCCTTCGCCCGGGCGAGACGAAGACGTGCGGCGGCTGCCACGTGCACTCGCGACCGTCGCGCGTCGACTTCGACCAGACGTTCGCGGCGACGCCGAGCTACCCGGTCCCCGTGCTAGGCGAGGGCGAGGTCCCGCTCCTCGCCGGCGAGACGGGCGGTGTCGCCGACGTGCGCACCGTGCCCGGCTACGCGCTCCAAATCGACTTCACGCGCGACATCGCGCCAATCTTCCGCAGCGCGCTGCAACTCGTGCCACGGCGGCGCGACGCCGATGGGCGACCTCGCGCTCGACCGGCCGGGCACCGACGAGGGCTCGACGTGGTGGTGCCTCGTCGCGGATCGGAGCCAGAGCTGCGTCCCCGCCGCGCGCCAGACCGACACCGAGGCGGGCGGCGGCGGGACGACCTTCCGCCGGCCGCAGCTCACGCGCTACGTGCGCGCGTTCGAGTCGGTCGCGAGCCTGCTCTATTGGAAGGCAGCGGGAGAGCGCACCGACGGCCGGACGGACGCGACGTACGGCGCGTCGAGCCCCGCGGAGGATCGCGACATCGACTTCGGCCCGGCGCACCCGACCGACATCACGCCGGACGAGCTCGGCGTGCTCTCGCGGTGGATCGACATCGGCGCGCCGGGCGGCCCGATGGAGCTCCGCGACACGCAGCGGCCGACGCTCACGCTCGCAGCGCTCGTCGACGGCGATTCGGTCACCGCGCTCCGCGTCGGGACCGTGGACGTCCCGAGCGGCATCGATACGAGCTCTCTCGTCGTGTGCGTGCTCGCCGTGTCCGGCACGTGTGGTCCAAACCTCGCGCCCGCCGCCGAGCCTCACGGCATCGTCGAGGAATCCCACTCACCTCGCCGCTCTCCAATCCCGACGTCGAGGTGCGCGCCACCGTGCGCGACCTCGAAGGGAACGAGACCGAGCTCGTCAGAACCGTCGCGTGGCTCCTCGGCTCGCCGCCCCCGCCCCCGCCCGGCTTCGACGGCGGCCCCGGCGGTGCGGACGCGGGCACGGGCCCGGGCGACGGCGGCGACTCCGGTTGCGGGTGCCGCATCGCCCGCGCGAGCGCGCCCGTCCGCGGTGTTCCGTTCGTCCTCGCGCTCGCGTGCCTCGTCGCGTGGCGCGTCCGCCGGCGCTGACACGGCGCCGCGGGCCTGGCGCTCAGAAGCCCATCGCGGCGAGCTCGAACGCGATGTTCCGGTAGAACCGGATGTAGTCGAAGCCGGTTCGACAATCGGGCGGCCGGTCGTCGATCTGCCCGACCTGGTCGAGGTGGTCCGCCGGGATGCACCCCCGGAAGCGCCGCCAGTGCGAGCTCTCGACCGTGGACACGCCGTCGTTCGGGCGAAGCTCCGCGCCGTGCGCGACGATGGCGGCGCCGGCGACGAGGAGCGGGTCCATCACGTCGCGCTGCCCGTCGTGCCACAGCATCTGGAGCTCGCCGGCGTCGTCGCGGCACACGTCCTCAATCGTGTCGCGCGGATTCGCGAAACCGCCGGCGTACGAGAAGCCCGCCCACGACTGGTAGTAGACGTCCGGATGATCGACGACGGTGCGATTGAAGTCGGCCATGCCGGCCTCGCTCATCGAGCGCATCGCGTCGATGAAGTGGCTGTCGCTCGCGGAATCGCTGAACGTCCCGCCGTACCAGCTCGTGATGACGTCGACGATGTTGCCGGTCGCGCCCGCGCCGCCCGGCAGCGCCTGCGTCGCGACGTCGCCGATGTTCGTGCCGTGGTTCGGCGACGAGATCGTCGTGATCGACGCGATGCGATCGCCGTAGTCGAGGCCGCCCGGGCTCGCGAGGTAGCGACAGTCGACGCCACCCTGCGAGAAGCAGATGAGGTTCACCTTCTCCGCGCCGTCCGCGACGAGCGCGTCGACCTGCTGCGCCAGGTACGTCGCGCGAACCGCCGACGTGTCGAACGGCGGGACGCTGCCGAGCACGACCCGGTGACCGTCCGCGGCGAGCGCGACGTCGACGCCGTTGAAGCGCCAGAAGTTCGTCGTGCTCGTGTTGAACCCGTGCGCGAGCAGGATCGGGTAGCGCGTCGGCGATCCCGAGGGCTCGGGCCCGAGCGGCGCGGGCGGCTCGTCGCACCACCCGAACGGATCCCAGAAGCCGCACCAGAAGCCGTCGGCCTTGCCGGTCTCGGGCCCTGCGCAGCCGCTCGTCGCGAGCTGGTCGAGCAAGCCGCGCGCGTCCCTCGCCTCGTCCGCCGTGCACTCTGCCGAGAACGGCGCGTCGAGCTCCGTGGCGACGCACCCCTCGAGCTCGGTGACGGCCATCTCGCAGTCGGTCGGCGCGGCAGGCGAGCCGGAGCACGCCGACAAAAACGCGACCGCCGACGCGGCCGCGATGCTCGTCGATCTCATGGCGCGCAGTATACGCATTCCGGCGCTCGCGTCCGCCCGGGAGACGGGATCAGGATCCGTCATGGGCCCGACGGGGTCGTCGCGCAAGAACCGATCAGCGCCTCGGTCGTGTTCGTCGGTTGCCGAGCGCCGATGTTCATCCCGGGCGCGAGTGACCCGATCCCCGAGCGCGGAGGCCCAACCAGGGAGCGGTCGCCCCCCATCACGGGCCCGCGGTACGCTCGCGCCATGCTTCGTCGCTCCCCCACGCTCGCGATCGCGGCCGCGGCCGCCGCCTTTTTCGTCGCTTCCCCGGGATGCGGAGACGACGACGGCACGCTCGGCGACGGTGGGCCGGATGCGGCGCTCGACGGAGCGCCGGGGGACGCGAGCGTCGCGGACGGCGGTGCGGATGCCGGACCGCCCGCGCCCGCGTACTGCAGCACGTGCCGGCGCGACTCCGACTGCGACGACGGAGCGCTCTGCCTCGTGCTCGCGGGGGGAGAGCGCGGGTGCGGGCGAGCGTGCGAGACGCAGGCGGACTGCGCAGCGCTCCCGTACGAGACGACGTGCGAGGAAGAGGTCGCGGGGCAGCCGCTGCAGTGCAAGCCCGCCGGCGGCACGTGCGTGACCGTGGACGCGGGAACGGACTGCGCGAGCGACGCCGAGTGCGGCGGGCGGTTCGACCGATGCGTCGACGCGGACGGGCTCGGCGGCCGGTGCACGAGCGCGTGCGACGTCGACGCCGACTGCGTGATCGGCATGCATCGGTGCGCGGCGACGACGCCCGGCGGTCGGGTGTGCGTGCCGGACGAGCGGCCGGCGAGCGAGCGTTGCGACGCGCTCGTCGCGGCGGGCGGCGCGACCGCGTGCGCGGACGACGGCGCGTGCGGCGCGATGCCGTGCCTGCACGCGCCGGGCGAGATGGGCGTGTGCGCCGTCGCGGCGCCCGAGGGATCGTGCGCGAGCGGCCCACCAATCGTGCTCGCGGGCGGGGGGACGGCGTGCGCTCCGTCGGCGGGGACGTTCGGCCCGGACGCGCTCCGCGAGGCCACCGCCGACTGCCTCTGCTACGCACGCATCGACCCGGGCTCGCTCTTCGACGATGCGCTCGCGCTCGCGGGGCGCGATCGGTGCGACCTCTACTATCGCTCGTCCCTCATCGATCTCTTCGAGCCGGCAATCGTGCACGACCCGTACCGGCTCTCGCTGACCGATCGACTCTGGGGCGATTGGGGCACGAGCGTCCCCGTCGCCGAGCGCGTCGCCGCCGACCTCGACGTGCTCGAAGGCTCGCTCGCGGGCGGGATCGCGCGCGCGGCCGCGTGGGGGGATCTCGAGGTCGACCCAGCGACGCCCGAACCGCTCTCGCTCGCCGACGCGCTCGTCGCGCTCCTCGAAGCGACCGGCGCGACGCCCGACCGCACGACGATCGACGGCCAGGTCGCGGGGATCACGCCGGCCGTCGCCGCGGCGGTCGCGCCAATCGTCGTGGCGGTGCGCGACGCGTACCTCGCGCGCGAGCAGGCGCTCGCGCGGCTCGGCGACGAGGATCGGTCGACGTACTTCGACGGACCGTCCGGCCTCCTGCTCTCGGACTTTCGCGCGCTCGATCTACAGAGGAGCACGCACCGCGGCGCGCTCCTCGGCGATGTCGACGTGGGCAAGCTCGCGAGCGCGGCCGTCGAGCTCGCCGCCGCGATCGAAGCGGCGGACCTCGCGAGCCTCGGCGCGCCCGCGGGCGACCTCACCGTCGTCACGCCGATCGGCCGCGTCGCGATCCGCGGCGGCGCGACCGACACGACGTACGAGGACGCGGAGTGGCATGCGACCGCGCTCCTCGTCAATCTCGGCGGCAACGACACGTACCTTTTCCCCGCCGGCGCGACGACGGACGCCGGTCACGGCATCGCCGTCGTCGTCGACGCGGGCGGCGACGACGCGTACGGCTACGACGAGCACCCCGTCGCCGCCGACGCGAGCCCGGCGGGAGGCGACCGCGTCGTCTCGGACGCGGACGGCCGTGGTCGCACGGGCGTCTCGCTGTCGCGCACGCCACGGCAGGGCGCCGGCGTGCTCGGCGTCGGTATCCTCGTCGACCTCGGCGTCGGGATCGATCACTACACATCGCAACGGCGCTCGCAGGGCTTCGGGTCGCTCGGCGTCGGTGTGCTCTACGACGGCGGCGGCGACGACGAGTACCGCGCCGAGATCATGTCGCAGGGCGGCGGATTGTTCGGCATCGGCTTGCTCGTCGACGCGGGCGGCTCGGACCGGTACGTCGCGTACTCGATGGCGCAGGGCTTCGGCCACACGCGCGGCGTCGGCGCGCTCTGGGACGGCGGCGGCGACGACGCGTACGTGCTCGTCCCGAACGATCCGCTCTACCCGTCGGCGCAGGACGGCGGCACGAACGCGTCGCTCGGCCAGGGCGAAGGCTTCGGACGCCGCGCCGACGGCATCCCCGACGGCCAGTTCATGAGCGGCGGCCTCGGCGTGCTGCGCGACGTCTCGGGCGCCGACACCTACCGCGCCGGCATCTTCGCGCAGGCGAGCGGTTACTGGTTCGGGACGGGCTTGCTCGTCGACTCCGCTGGCAACGACACCTACGACGGTCAGTGGTACGTGCAGAGTGGCTCTGCCCACTTCGCGACCTCGGCGTTCATCGACGAGCACGGCGACGACATCTACAACTCGACCGCGCTCCGTCAGAACGTCGCGATCGGCGGCGGCCACGACTTCTCCGCCGCGTTCTTCGTCGACCGCGAGGGCCACGACATCTACTACGCCCCCGGCCTGGGCTTCGGCGCCGGCAACGCCGGTGGCTTCGGCGCCTTCGGCGACGCGAGCGGCGACGACGCCTACGACTCCACCTCCGACCTCTCCTTCGGCAACGCGAGCGTCGAGACCCCTGGCGACCCCGCTCGCCGCATGAGCGGCACCGTCGGCCTCTTCATGGACGCCGACGGCGTAGACACCTATGCACGCCCCACCATCGCCCCCGTCGCGAGCGACTCCGAGTGGACACAATCCGCCCACACCGGCGAGAGCGAGAGCGGCGCCGGCATCGACCGATCCGCCGGCCGGCTGGGGATCTGAGAAAGGAACGTCGTGATGTCTGGAAAAACACCCGCGTGGGTCTGGCTGCTCGCCGTCGTCGGCATTCTCCTCACGCTCGCCATCGCGACAGGATCCGTCCTCGGCTTCGTCGCGTTCCGCGAGGTCCTCGCCGCCCAGGATCGGATGCTCACCGAACAGCAGAACGCCCGCGCCGAAGAAGAGCGGGCGCGCGAGGAGGAGCAATTACGCATCGACGCCGAGATGGAAGATGCGCAACACCGCGTCGAAGAAGCAACAGCCCAACAACGCGCCGAAGAGGAAGCCGCAGCCAACGCCGGCCACGATCCTCTCGAGGCGCTCGACGGGATCTAGAGCTATCGTGCGATCTTCGAGAGGCGGCGGCGTTTCGCGCGGGCGCCGGTCACGACGATTCGCCCGTCGGCCGCGACTTCGCCGAAGGGCCCTTCGGCAAGTGGCCAGCCGCTTGCGTGATCCTCCATCGACCTCGAGGCGCTCGAGTCGCTCGCGCCAGTAGCCTTCGCCCTGGCCGCGGAGGCGACGTGCGCCGGAGCTGACGCCCCGTCGGCGCCGGCTGAGCTATCCTTGGCCGCGATGGCCGAGCGGGTCGGACGCGAAGCGGAGCACAACGAGCCGCGTAACCGCAGCCGCCCGAAGTATCTGTTGCCGATCGCGCTGCTCAGCTCGGTCGCGCTGATCGTGTTCTGGGGCTTTTACGTGCTCGATCACTACGTGACCGGTGGCGCGCCCCACGCGCACCCGACGAGCGCCCTCGATCGCTACCTCGATTTCGATCCGGAGCAGCATCACCGACGCGGTCAGCTCGCTCGCGCGGCGATGATCGCCGCCGTGCTCGGCATCGTGATCACGGTCGTCAGCATCATCGTGCAGCTGTCCGCCGATCGCTACACCGGCGTCGCGCGCATGTTCCTGCGCGACCGCATCAACATCGCCGTGATGGCGTTACTACGTCATCGCGTGCGTGTGCGGCGTGTGGCTGAGCCTCGTCGCTCCAGCGCGACTTCGTGCCGCGCGCCGCGCTCTCGCGATGATGCTCGCGACCACCGTGCGGGCTCGTGCTGATGGCGCCGTACTTCGCGTACGTGTTCTGGTTCCTCGAGCCGACGAACATCATCGCGCGCATCCGGAGCGACGCGGTCGCACGACACGTGCGGCGCGGCGCGGTCGATGACCGGCGACGCTGCCTCGAGGCGCAGGCCGCGACGCTGCACGCGATGGAGGAGCTCACCGACATCACGAGCAACTCGATCTCCGGCAAGGACAAGATCATCGCGAGCGGCGCCGTCGACGCGCTCAAGGACTTCGCGCTCGCGCTACCTCGAGCTCAAGCCGAAGGTCGCGCCGACGTGGTTCGCGATCGGGCCGGGCATCCGACGACAACCCCGACTTCGTGGCGATGGATCCCGAGTCGCTCGAGCGATCTCGAGCGAGCGCCGCACGTGGGTCGAGTGGAAGGTGATGCGCCAGTACCTCGGCATCTACAACGAGGCGCTCGCGACGATGCGCGACATCAACTACCTGATCGCGATCGACACCCGCTACATCGGCGAGGCGGCCGCGCGCAGGCGAAGGACGACGAGCTCATCGAGCTCGTGTTCCGCTTCATGAACTCGTACCTGCGCGCGACGCTCAACGCGCGCGACGTGCGCACGGCGTACAACGTGCTCAACCAGTACCGCCTGCTGGTCGAGGCGATGCTCGCGCAACGGGCACGGCGACGCGCGCGCTGGAGGCGCGTCAAGTACATGAACTACTACGGCCACGTGAGCTTCGACATGAAGCTCGACGTTCGTGACCGAGACGGTCGCGTACGACGTCTCGGCCGCTGTGCGAGCTCGCGCACGAGCTGAAGGCACGAAGAGGAGGAGCGCATGCTGCAAGGCTTCCTCGAGCTCGATCGGCCGCTGCGCGCCCGAAGCCAGGAGAAGGCGCTGCTCGGCGTGCGCAAGGCGCAGGTCAAGCTCGCCTGCTATCTACCTGGCGCGGCGAGGAGCGACAAGGCGCGCACACATCTGCCGACGACATGGCAGGACGAGCCCCGCGAGCGCCTGCTCGCAATCCGCCAGCAGCTCGAATCGGTGGACGAGCAAGGACTTCTGGGAGATCATCGACCGCGGCCGCAACTTCGAGTACATGCCCGATGAGCAGCGCAAGCACCTCTCGACGTTCTTCGCCTGGCTGAGCCCGGCCGGCAAAGGCGCCTAGGGAATCGGAAGCGGTTTGCGGTCCGGAGCGCGCGCCGATCGCGAGGAGGGATCGAAGTGCGTTTGTCGTCATCGCTGCAACGCGACCTGCGTCGGGATCGCTGCGACCCGAGTCTCGAATCGGGTCCGCAGCGAGTCGCCAGGACGCCGCGCAGCTCGGGATCTCTGACGATCCAGGTCGGCACACCGACTGCACCGGGGTGAGGTCGGAGATTCGACATGTCATCCCCAGAGACCGCAGCCGGACACGCTCACCGTCCTCACGTCCTCGGCCTCGCGCTCTTGCTCGGAGGCTGTGTCGGCGATGTCCAGCCCGGAGACGACGAGGCGCTCGGGACGATCGACGGCGAGCTCGTCGCGGCGGAGCCGCAGCTCCCCGAGGCGACGCAGGCCGCGCTCCAACAGGCGGTCGACGACTGGTTCGCCGATCCGTCGACCCGAGTCCTCGGTGTCGTCGCGGGCGTGATGGGCCCCGATGGAACGTGGGTCGGCGCGGCGGGGGCTTCGAATCTCGACCCGGTGAGCCCAACGCCGATGACTCCGGATACGATCGTGTCGTTCGGGAGCATCACCAAGCACATCACGGCCACTCGTGCGCTGATGTTGGCAGAGCGCGGACTCCTTAGCCTCGACGACGCCGTCGAGATCACCTGTCCGCCGGGCGCGGCCTGTCCGGGCGCCGCCGCGAGGGTCACCGTGCGGGATCTGCTGATCAACCGAAGCGGCTTCTACACCGTGGTCGGCATCGACGACTTCAACGCGTGGCCGTGGGCCTTCTCGCTTCCGGATCTCGGGTTCGGCCTACCCCTCTCGGGCTGCGTCGAGGGTCGCATCCCGATCGACGACCCCAGGATCGTCTTCTCGAGGGACGCGTTCGTCTACTACGAGGTCGGGAGCCGTCCGCAGCGCTACCCAGCGCAGAGCCAGAACCCAAACGTATCGCCGTGGGCCTACGTGAACTCGAACTGGATCCTGCTTCAGCGAGTCATCGAGCAACGCACCGGGCGGCCGTACTTCGAGGGGGTACGCGAAGACATCTTCGCGCCGCTCGGGCTCGATTCTTTCTATCAGTCGAACGCGCGCGACGGCAGCGCAGCCGGTAGCAGCCTCGACGGCGCGGGAGCGCTCCGCCGGATCGATCCGCGTGGCTGCATGGGAGGCGTCGATGGCTACGGCGTATCCGGCGCCGCAGGGCTGCGCGGCACGGTCGGAGACATGTTGCGATTCGTCGATGCGTTACACGAAGGACGCGTGATCGACGAGACGAGCGTCGAGCTGATGAAGACGCCGGGCGGCCCGGCACCCTACGGACTGATCTTGGGCCCGTACCCGGGGAGGTACGGGATGGGGACTTCGATCGAGCCGCTCGCGCCTGGAGACTGGGCGGGCCCGCTCTCGTACGGTCACGACGGCGGCCAAGCCGGGTTCACCGCGGCCGTCCGTCACATCCCGGCGACCGGGCACACCGTCGTCGTCGTCGCCAACACGCACTCGCGCGATGACCGCGTCCATCACCTCTTCCACACGCTCTACGAGATCGCTTCGGGGCATTGAGATCTCGCCTCGCCCGACGAGGTGCTCGAGGTCGCCCGGGGCTCGAGCCATGACGGGTGATCGTTCTGCGCGACCGGTGTGATGGCGCGCGCTCGAAGCACCTCGTCGGTGTGCTCGCCGAAGTGCGCGGCGCACGCTGCGCAGCAGAACCAGATCCTTGCGCCGGCGATGTCCGCGTAGGGGCGCGTCTCGTCGATCGTGAAGAGCGCGCCGCTGACGGGGCAATACGCGAGCTGGCCCATCGCGGCGGCCGGATGCTGGCGTTCCAGCCCGTCTCAGCGGCGCTGGTGGTCGACGTTCGCGAACAGTCGTTCGAGCGCGCCGACGCGATCGGGGATCGCGTTCTCGACGGCGGTGAGGAGCTCGTGCCTGTCGGCGCCCGATTCGACGATCGCCTCGATGTCGGCGTGGTCCTGGGAGCGACCAGCGATCAGTTTCATCACGACGATCGTCTCGGCTGACGCGATGGGCACGCCGTCGCTCACGGTCGCTCGATCGAGCGCACTCTCGACGACGCGCAGCTCGGGCGTGAGCGGGACCTGGTCGACGTCGACCCCGTCGAACTCGATCACGGGCACGCGCATCGTGACGAACCCACCGTCATGCTGTTCGAACGCCTCGTCGCCGACCAAGAAGTCGATGTCCTCGGTCGTGCGCGGTCGGTTGCGGTACGCGTTCGCACCGAGCGCGCCGACGAGAGCATGTCGGATGCCCGCCTCGCGAAGCATCCGCGATACTTCCCGAACCGCGCGTTCGTACTGGGGCACGGGCTTCAGCGCCCGACTGAGCTCGGGCTCGCGGGTGCTCATGGCGCGGCTCCTGTGAACGGCGATCTGCGGTTTCATCCGAATCGCGTCTCGTGGCGTGAGCTTAGCACTCCTCTGGTCACTCGGCGCCGCCGCACGACGACCCATGGCCCTCCGGCGCCCTCCCGAGCGATGCAACCGGCCCTTGTCGCCGCGTCGGTCATCCATCGATTCGCGGGCGCGTCCACCCCCGCGAACGAACTCACGGTCCGATGGGCATCGTGCTCGCCGCGATGCGGTCGAAGAAGATCGAGCCGCTGTTCGTGCACGGGTTGATGACGCGGTTCAGGTCGATGTGTCGCGGGGTAAACGCGGGACCCGTCCATTGCAGGTCGGTGCCGACGTAGTTGAACGAGGTTCCGTAGTACACGCTGCCCGTCTGCAGCACGCCGTCGTACCAGATGCGAATGACCGTTGGTGTGACGGTCTCGTCCCAGAGGAATTCCAGCGAGTGCCACGTGTCGAGCGTCGGCGCGAACCCCGAGCCGATGATCGCGACATCGAGCTCGCTCGGGTCGCCGTAGTCGAACGCGAGCTGCCCATCCTGCGTCTGTATGCCGAGCGTGGCGTCATAGCCATCGTCCTGCGCGCGGAAGAACTTCCAACCGGGGCCGTTCGGGATGGCGGTGAGGTAGAACCACGTCCGGACGTACACCTTCGTGCGCCCCGCGCCCATGTCGTAGAACATCTGATACGACTGGTCGGACGTGCTGCTCGTGAACGAAAACTCGGCGGCGTACGTCCCGTCGTAGGCGACGGTCGTCGAGCGCGCCGGCCCCGCCGGATCGCCGCCGCCACCGTTCATGAAACCGTCCCAGCCCGTCTCGAACGATGCGTTGTCGAGGATGTCGGGCGCCGCGAAGCTCGGACCTCCGTCGCCCGTCGGCGCATCGAGCGCCGCATCGGCCACGGCCGCATCTTCGGGCGCGGCATCGACGCTCGCTCCGTCGGACCCTCCGGCGCCATCCATCGCCACACCGCCATCCCGACCGGCCCCGCCATCCGCGCCGCCGCTGTCGTCCCCCGAGCACGCCGCGGCGAGCGCGGTCAAGGTCGCGCTGGTGAGAAGGACGAAGCAGAGCCCCGAATCGGAACGGACGCGCACGCCGACATCGTATCAGAGCGGGTGGCGTCGCCGTACCGCGCCGCCCCGCCGATCGGCCTCGAGCGTGTCCACCGTCCCGGGAGCGACCTCGGACTAGCGCGCGGGCGGTTGGTGCGACTTCGATCGCTCGGCGAGCTTCTCCGACGCGAAGGCGCCGGCGTCTTCGATGGACGCGCAGACGCGGTACGGATAGGGCGGGGTCGAGAGCCAGAAGACGGCGGTGACGAGGCCGCGCGTGAACGCGTTCGAGGCTACGATCCCGGCGGCCGCGCAGAACTGGGCATCGTGACTTCGGACCCGATCCATGAACGCCGCGTAGGCCTTGCGTTGCTTGGCGGTCGCCGAGAGGAGGCCCGCGACGTTCACGATCCATGCGTACGGCGCGTGCATCCCGAGGACGAAAGGCTCGATCGCCGCGAGAAACGAGGCGAGGTCGTCGTCGGTGACGCGCCTCGGGAACGCCTGCACGTAGAGCGACGGCGCGAGCTCACCGAGCCACGAATGGTGCGGCAGCGTTCTCCACGGGGAGCCTGACTCCGGCGGCACCATTGACACGCTACAGGAACGGCGAAGCGATGGCTCGGTGCACGTGACCCGATCGCGGGCGGCGACCTCGCCGTTTCGGGACGGGAGAAGCATACGGCGTGCGATGCCGCGCCATCGTGGGCATACTCCGCGACCATGACGCGAGCAGCAGCAGTTCTCTCGATCGCGGCCGCCGCCCTCTCGGGTTGCGGCGACGACGGCGTAGCCGACACCGACGGAGGGGCCGTCGTCGACGGTTCGACCGGCATGCCCGACGGTGCAACGGCGCGGGACGGTGGCGGCAGGACCGACGGGTCGGTCGTCTCCACCGATGACGGCGGCGCGTCCGACGGCGGCGTGGTCGACGGTGGGTCGGGGGGCGAGCCGACCATCATCGACGTGACCGACCCGGACATGGATCCGCGCCAGGGCTACGCCGCGGGAGCCGTCGGCGACGGGCGCGTGATCATCGCCGGCGGGTTCGGCGGGACGAACACACCCAACGAGACGTGGTCGTTCGATCCGACGACGACCGAGTGGACTGCGCTCGCCGACCTCCCCGCGCCGCACATCAACGCCACCGCCAACGTGCTGACCGACGGCCGCATGCTGATCTCGGGCGGCATTCCGTCCCAGTTCGCGACGACCTCGAACGACGGAATCTTCGTCTTCGATCTGACGACGAGCACGTGGTCGAGCGCGGGCACGATGACCGATCATCGCGAGGTGCATGCGTCCTTCCTGCTCCACCGCGGGCCCGACGCGGGCAAGTACGTGATGTTCGGCGGGAGCCGGCGCACGCCGTCGGGCGCGGTCTACCTCGACTCGTTCGAGCTCTACGACCCCGTCACCGAGATGTCGACGGCGCTGCCGGGCACGGCGCTGCCGTCGGGGCGCGCCAGCGCCATGACGTTCGAGCGAACCGACGGGACGATCGTGATCGCCGGTGGCTACACGACGCCAGGCGATCCTACCGGCAGCGCCATCGACCAGATCCTCGTCTACGATCCGATGGACCACTCGGTCGCGGTGCAGACCCAGACTCTCCCCGAGGCGCAGCTCTACCTGCCGCTCGGCGCGCTCCCCGACGGCCGCATTCTGGTGTTCCCGGCCTACATGCCCGTCTCGAACGCGATCCTCGCGATGGATCTCGACGCGTTGACGTTCGACACGCTCGGCGATCTGCCGGACATCACCGTGTACGGTGCCGCGCTCGTTCCGTCGGGCGATGCGTGGGTCTTCGGCGGTCGTGAGGGGGGCACGCTGACCGATGCCGTACGCCGCTACGAGCCACTCACCGACACGTGGACGACGTACCCGGGCCTGCTCCCGCTCGCGCTCGCCGGGATCCGCACCACCGTCATTCCGGACGGACGCGTCCTGCTCTTCGGTGGCCAGACCGCGATGGGGTTCATCGTCGGCCAGACGCTGCTGTTCACACCCTGAAGGGGCTCGAGCTACGGAGAGGGCTCGACGCCGGTGACGTCCAGGGGAAGGCTCAGGCTGACGGGGAGCGTGTCGTCCTCGCCGCCGTGGAAGCGGTCGTGCGTGAGGATTGGTTCAGGAACCCGCAGCCGGTATCGTCCACGCATGATGCCCTCCGCGTGCGCGTCACCGAATCGCCCGAGCTGGCTCTCGGTGGTCCTCGCCTCGTCGATCGGTGTGGCGCAGGCGTGTGGTGGGAGCGAGGTCGGCGCGCCGGATTCCGGCGCGGGCGGGGACTCGGGCGCGCGGATGGACGGGCACGTCGGACGCGACGCGAGCATGGAAGATGCGAACGTCGGACGCACCGACGCAGGGCCTCCGCCGCCCGGGCTCTTCGGCCTCGAGTGGGACGGCACCGCTTCGAGCCGGCGAATGCTCTACTGGCCGAGCCCGCCTGCGGCGTTCGACGCGACGTATCTCTTCGAGGTGTATCAGCGCGATCAGGTGAGGGGCGTCGGCGACGGCAGTCGCTACTACACGACGTTCTTTCACGGCACCAACGGGGAGTTCGCCTGGGGCAGCGACTATGATCGCTCCTATTACGGAGCGCACCCGTACCCGACTCCGGCACCCAACGGGGATGGGAAGTGGGAGATCTCGAACGACGCGAGTGACTTCACCGATCGCGATGACGGCTCGGCGCCGTTCGTGACGAACGACCGCTG
Source organism: uncultured delta proteobacterium (assembly GCA_963740495.1). Taxonomy (GTDB): domain Bacteria; phylum Myxococcota_A; class Polyangia; order Polyangiales; family CAVUEK01; genus CAVUEK01. Next base: position 216,632 of record CAVUEK010000015.1, on the reverse strand, counting down.
GTACTCTCAGGCATTCGTGGCTCAGGTGACGAGCGGCGGCGCCCACCGCATGCGCTTCTACATCGACCTGCCGAGCGTCGCGGCCGCGGATCGCATCACGCACGACAGCGTTTCGTATGTGCTGCCACCGTCTCCCATCATCTGCATCGGCCAGACGCCCGACGACGGCAGCGGCGCGTCCTGGGGCGGGTACTCGCGCTGGGAGGAGCAGAACGCGATCATCCGCGGGATCCAGATCTACTCCTCGGCACTCACCGAAGCGCAGATCCTCGCGCTCGAGGGCCTCGAGACCGACGCCGAGGTGCTCGCCGCGAACCGCGACCTCGGGATCACGTCGCTCTGGTATCTGAACATGAACCCGCGGCCGACCGACGTGACCGACAAGCGCGACACCGGAACGCCGCACGACCCGGTCTGGGACGGCGAGACCGCGCTCGAGTGGCGGAGCGAAGCCATCGATCTCATGGGCCCCCCTCGTCGCTAGCGCGCCCGGTCAGCCGTCAGCTATCGAGCTGGTCCACCGTGGTCGCCCAGTACGAGATGAGCTCCATGTCGTCGATGATGCGGGAGTGGTAGTGCCCCCAGACGTCGCTGATCATGACCATGGCGCCGCGCTCGAGGCGCGGGGTGAGGTAGATGGCGAAGTAACCGGCGCCGCTTCCATCCTCGACTTCGCCGACCTTCGGTAGCGGTGCGTTCGAGACGGGGCAGAAGATCTCCGCACTTGGTGCCTGGGGCGAGGTTGGTGAAGCCCTTCTTGCGAGGGTCGCCGTGGATGGGGCTCAGATGGACGAGGCCTTCGCGGCCGTCGGCCTTGACCTTGAGGGTGACCGCCGGGTGGCCGTCGAACTCGACGTCGGAGATGCCGACGAGGTTGTCGCCCTTCGGACCGAACGCCTGCGTGACGACGATGATCGTCTCGTCGTGGGGGCCCTTCAAGATGTCGACGTTGGACTGACGGCCCTCGTGGGCGCCGGTCACCGTCAGGTGGTCGTGATCTACGTGGTCGCTCTTGTCATCGCCCATGGAGTCTCCCGCGGAGGCCATCGTGCACGCTCCCCGGGTGAGATCCAAGGCGACCGCCGCCGAAGGTCTTCACGGCGCGCCCCACCGACCCCAGAAGGAAGGCTGCGTTGACCCCCCGCAGGCACCGTGCTACTCCGGCGCGCGCCGCCGTGGACGGTGGTCAACTACGCGTAATCGTTAGAACAGAGGATTCATGGCAGAGCTTCAGAACGGCCGCGTGACCCAGGTCATCGGCCCCGTCGTCGACGTCGAGTTCCCGGCCGGCAAGCTGCCCGAACATCCTGAACGCGCTCACGCGTGTCGAACCCGAGCATCTCGACGCGAGCCCGGACAACCTCGTCGCTCGAGGTCGCGCAGCACCTCGGCGAGAGCACCGTGCGCACGGTCGCGATGGACTCCACCGACGGCCTCGTCCGCGGCATGGACGTCAAGAACACCGGCAAGCCCGATCATGATGCCGGTCGGCCCGGAGTGCCTCGGCCGCATCCTCAACGTCATCGGCGAGCCGGTCGACGACGGCGGCCCGGTCAACGCGAAGCAGCTTCTCGCCGATCCACCGAGACGCCGCCGACGTTCGTCGACCAGTCGACGAAGGTCGAGATCTTCGAGACGGGCATCAAGGTCATCGACCTGCTCGCCCCGTACCGCAAGGGCGGCAAGATCGGCCTCTTCGGCGGCGCCGGCGTCGGCAAGACCGTCCTCATCCATGGAGCTCATCAACAACGTCGCGAAGGCGCACGGCGGCGTGTCGTGCTTCGCCGGCGTCGGCGAGCGCACGCGCGAGGGCAACGACCTCTTCCTCGAGATGAGCGAGTCGAAGCTCGAGACGCGGCGAGCCCGTCATCTCGAAGACGGCGCTCGTCTACGGGCAGATGAACGAGCCGCCCGGCGCCCGCGCCCGCGTCGCGCTCTCGGCGCTCACGGTGGCCGAGTACTTCCGCGACGAGGAGGGGCAGGACGTGCTGCTCTTCGTCGACAACATCTTCCGCTTCACGCAGGCGGGCTCCGAGGTGTCGCGCGCTCCTCGGCCGCATCCCGAGCGCCGTCGGCTACCAGCCGACGCTCGTCGACCGAGATGGGCGCGCTCCAGGAGCGCATCACCTCGACGAACAAGGGCTCGATCACGCAGCGTGCAGGCCATCTACGTGCCCGCCGACGACCTCACCGACCCCGCGCCCGCGACGGCGTTCGCCCACCTCGACGCGACCACCGTCTCTCGCGCGTCGATCGCGGAGCTCGGCATCTACCCGGCCGTCGATCCGCTCGACTCGACGTCGACGCTGCTCGACCCGCAGGTCGTCGGGCGAGCGCCACTACGACGTCGCGCGCCGCGTCCAGCAGACGCTCCAGAAGTACAAGGACCTGCAGGACATCATCGCCATCCTCGGCATGGACGAGCTCAGCGAGGACGACCAGACTCGTCGGTCGCTCGCGCGCGCAAGATCCAGAGTTCCTCTCGCAGCCGTTCTTCGTCGCCGCGCAGTTCACCGGCCTCGAGGGCAAGTACGTGCCGCTCAAGGAGACGATCGCCGGCTTCGAAGAGATCCTCAGCGGCAAGCTCGACGACATCCCGGAGCAGGCGTTCTACATGGTGGGCAACATCGACGAGGTGAAAGAGCACGCCGAGAAGCTCGCCAAGGAGAACGCGTGATAGCGACGGAGCACGCGAGCGGAGCGAGCCCGCCGCGAAGCGGCGTGGGGGGCGCACGAGGCGTCGCTGCACCCGGCAGCGACGACGAGGCGAGCGAGCGCCGTGCGCTAGCGCGGCGCGAGCGACGGGGGGCGAAGCCCCCCGCCGCGAGCGGAGCGAGCCCGCCGCGAAGCGGCGTGGGGGGCGCACGAGGCGTCGCTGCACCCGGCAGCGACGACGAGGCGAGCGAGCGCCGTGCGCTAGCGCGGCGCGAGCGACGGGGGGCGAAGCCCCCCGCCGCGAGCGGAGCGAGCCCGCCGCGAAGCGGCGTGGGGGGCGCACGAGGCGTCGCTGCACCCGGCAGCGACGACGAGGCGAGCGAGCGCCGTGCGCTAGCGCGGCGCGAGCGACGGGGGGCGAAGCCCCCCGCCGCGAGCGGAGCGAGCCCGCCGCGAAGCGGCGTGGGGGGCGCACGAGGCGTCGCTGCACCCGGCAGCGACGACGAGGCGAGCGAGCGCCGTGCGCTAGCGCGGCGCGAGCGACGGGGGGCGAAGCCCCCCGCCGCGAGCGGAGCGAGCCCGCCGCGAAGCGGCGTGGGGGGCGCACGAGGCGTCGCTGCACCCGGCAGCGACGACGAGGCGAGCGAGCGCCGTGCGCTAGCGCGGCGCGAGCGACGGGGGGCGAAGCCCCCCGCCATCGAGGAGAACGCGTAGGTGGCCGCTGCGGACGACAGCATCACTCTCGAGGTCGCGACGCCGACCGGCGTGGCGTTCCAGATCGAGTGCGACTGGGTCCAAGCGCCGAGCGTGAACGGCGAGCTCGGCGTTCTGCGCAACCACTTGCCGCTGCTCGCGTCGTTGCGGTGCGGGCTTCTTCGCGCGAGCGAGGGCGGCAAGGTGCGCATCGTCGCCGTGGGGCCGGGCTTCCTGAGCGCGCAGCCCGAGAAGGTCGAAGTGCTCACCGATCTCTACGTCCGCGCCGAGGACGTGAACGTCGACGCGGTGAAGAAGGACCTCGTCGACGCCGAGGAGAAGCTCCGCGCGAGCGACAAAGAGCCCGACTCGGTCGAGTACAAGGAGCTCGAGCGCGACGTCGCCTGGGCGCTCGCCCAGCTCGACGCGGTCGCCGAGCTCGACAAGTAGGCCCGCGACCGGCCGCCTCTCATCTCGTCTCTGCTCGTCGGGCGCCCGCGTCGAGCGCCGCGAGCGCCGTGTCGTCGTCGGCAGGGCTCGTCGTCGGACGCGCGCGCGAGCAGCAGCACGGCGCGCGCCGGCCCGACGCGAACGTGAGCTTCGTCGAGCGGCCGTGGACGACGCCGGCGCCGTGCGCCGGGACGAGCCGCGCGGACCTCCGCGAGCGCGCGCGAGCCGCGTCGCCGCGGTGACCGCGGATCGAGAGCGCGCGCCCGACGGGCTCCTCGAGGACCGCGCTGGCCGGCCTCGCCTCGTCGACCTCGTAGACGGCTTGAAGATACGGCGAGTCGGCCGCAGCGAACGCGCGGAGCCGCGCTGCGCCCGCGGCGTCGCACGGCACGATCCGGACGATGCGCCCGAGCAGCTCGTCGCGCGCGCGCGTGGTGCCGTCGGCGAGCTTCTCGAGACGGAGTCTCCCAGCGCGTGTCGGGCGGCGGCGGAGGAACGCTCGAGGGGCGCTTGCGCGACACGCCGCCGCTCGGACCGCGGGCGAGCGCGTACGCGTCGTCGTCGGGCTCGATCCACGGCAGCGCGTCGATGATCGCGCGGACGCTCGGCGACGACGCGCGGCCGTTCCGACGGCTCCTTCGCGAGCAGCGGCGTCACGAGCGCGTCGTACGCCGCGCCGAGCTCCGGGCAGAGGTCGCTCGCTCGCGGGACGGGCGCGTGCAAGTGCTGGGTCACGAAATCGGGGCCCGGGAACGGCAGGACGCCGGTGAGCATGCGAAACGCGATCACGCCGAGCGCGTAGAGGTCCGTCGATGCCTCGGGCCGAGCGCTTCCCGTGATCTGTTCGGGCGCCATGAACGCGAGCGTCCCCATCATCGCCCCGGTGAGCGTCGTCCCGAGGTCGGTGAGGTGCGCCACGCCGAAGTCGCCGATCTTCACGTCGCCGGTCGCGCCGAAGAAGATGTTCGCAGGCTTGAGATCGCGGTGGACGACGCCGCGCCGGTGTACGGCCTCGAGCCCCGAGAGCACCGACCGGAGCACGTTGGCGATCGCCGGCATCGGGAGGGTCCGCTCGCCCGGCGGCCCGACGCGCTCTTCGAGGGTGCCGCCCGCCATGTACTCCATGACGAGGAACGGGCCGTCCGGATTGAACTCGAAGACGCGCACCACGTTCGGATGGTCGAGCCCGGCAGCAACCCGTGCCTCGCGCGCGAAGCGCATGTACGCGTCGCGCCCCGCGGCGCCGCCGCCGACGGTCAGCACCTTCACGGCCACGTCCCGATCGTGAAAGCCGTCGTGCGCGAGCAGCACTCGGCCGGTCGCTCCGGCGCCGAGCGGACGGATCACCCGGTAGCGACCGGCGAGCAACCCGCCCTCCCCGCCGTCGCGAGCCCCGCCGCCGATGCCGCGCCCGTCGCCGAACTGCTCGGCGAGGAATTCCGGCGACGGTGATCGGCAGCGACGGATCGGCGACGCGCAGCTCGTCGAGCTGGCTCGCCGCGGCGTCGTCGAGCCCGAGCGCCGCGAAGCAGGCGACCATGAGCCGCCGCGCAGGCGCGCGCGCTCGGGATCGGCCGCCGCCGTCTGAAGCGCGCGGATCGCGTGCTCCCACCGGCCGTAGTGCGCGAGGATGCGCCCGAGGCGAAGCGCGGCCTCGCCGTCCTCGGGCGCTTCCTTCACACGCCGCTCGTAGAGCACGCCCGCGTCGCGATAGCGGCCTTGCGCCTCTCGGCAGCGCGCCGCGTCGAAGAGCTCACCGCCTCGCTCGTACATCGCGGCGGCCCGTCGATGTCGGCGGCGTGCTCGAGCATCCGCGCGGCATCGGCGAGATGCCCCTTCTGCTCGGCGTGGACCGCCGCGCGCGCCGCCTCCTCCGGATGATCCGCGAGCTCCGCGACGAGCTGCTGCGATTCGTGTCTCAGGTTGCCCGACAGCGCGTGGCGGTACGCGAGCTCGAGCAAGCCAGCGCCGCGCGCCACCTCTACCGCGCGCGCGAAGTCCCACGCCTCCGCGTAGAGCTCGCTCGCGCGGCCGGGCGCACCCTCCGCGAGCGCGACGTAGCCCGCCTCGCCGAACCTTCCGGCGGTCCGCAACGCATCGATCTTCGCTCTCACGTCCGCGTCGAGCGGCGCGTCGACGAGAGGCGGGGTCTCGCTCATCGCCCCTCGCTCACGCGCGCTCGTCGAGCCGTGCGAGCGCCTGCTCCGCGGCGGCCTGCTCGGCCTCGACCTTCGAGCGGCCGCTCCCCACGCCGAGCTCCTCGTCGGCGACCCAGACGGCAACGTGGAACGTGCGATCGTGATCCGGTCCCTCGGTCGACCGCAGCTCGTATGTCGGCGTAGGGCCGCCGCGCGCCTGCACGATCTCCTGGATCCGCGACTTGAAGTCGTGCGCGCCGGGATGCTCGCGCACCTCGAGCCGCGGAACGAGCAGGCGCCGCGCGACCGACATCGCCGCGTCGAGCCCCGCGTCGAGGTAGACCGCCGCGAGGCACGCTTCGAGCGCCGACGCGAGCAGCCGGGGCTTGTCGCGACCGCCGGAGAGCTCCTCCCCGCGGCCGAGCCGCATCGCGTCCGACAGCGGGAGCTCCCGCGCGATAGCCGCGAGCCCGGCCTCGCAGACGAGATTGGCGCGCCGTCGGGTGAGCTCGCCCTCGCTCGCCTCGGGGTACGACTCGTAGAGGAGCGCCGAGGCCGAGAGGCCGATGACGGCGTCGCCGAGGAATTCGAGCCGTTCGTTGTCCCGGGGCGCGATCCGCGGCCTCTCGTTCGTGAGAGAGCGGTGCGTGAGCGCGTCCTTCAAGAGCCCGAGATCACGAAAGTCGTGCCCGAGCGCGCGGGCCAGGTCGCCGAGCTTTTCCTCCGCCCCCATCGCCGACAAGCCTAACAAAACCCAGGCACGGAAACATTCGGCTCGCTCGTGCGTCTACGCTTCGGTGGCGGAGAAGGCCGGCTTCGGGCTCGTGTCTCTGATCGCGCTGGGGCTCGTGGTCGCAGGGGTCGCCCTGGCCGCGCCCCGGGGCGAGGCGAAGCCCGAGGACGGCGAGCCGCCGGGGCGGAGCGTGCTCGCCGAGACGCCCGCGCCGGCGCCCTCCCCCGCGATCCTGCCGCGCGAGCCCGGCGCGCCCCGAACGAGAGCCGCGGCGCGCGTGCTCGAGACGATCCAGCGCATCCAGTCGCGCATGCAGGCGACGCGCTATCAGCACAACACGGTCGTCCGTGAGCGCGACGGGCTCTACGCGTGGGACTGCTCCGGGATGGCGGCGTGGATCCTCGAGCGCTCGGCGCCGCGCGCGCTCGGCGTGATCGGACGCGAGCGACCGGTCGCGCGTGACTTCGCGGCCGCGATCGAGCGCGCGCCGACGGAGCAGCCGCGTCGAGGATGGCAACGCCTCTCGCACATCGAGGACGCGGAGCCCGGCGACGTGTTCGCGTGGCGCCGACCCCCGCAGCTCGGCCGTCAGATCACCGGGCACGTCGGGTTCGTGATGGAGCGCGCGCAGCCCGTCGCGCGGATCCGCGATGCGTACACGATGCGCGTCGCCGACGCGACGTCGCTGCCGCACCAGGACGACACGCGCCTCCCCGACAGCGACGGCGGCTTCGGCTTCGGCACGCTGCTCTTCCTGACCGACGGCCACGGCAACGTTCAGTCGTACGGCTGGTTCGGCACCAACAGCCGCGGCGTGCTCGTCACTCCCGTCGTCTTCGGCCGAGTGAGCCGCTGAGCCCTACTGCTCGCGACAGGACTCGTCGGATTCGGGGCAGTGGAAGCGGACGTGCATGTGATCGCGGTGTAGCGGGAAGTGGCGGATCTTGCCGTAGGGATACGTGCGACCGCGCGGGTACTGGAACCAGTGGCTCAGCTGCGCGCGCGTGGCGCCCTGGCGGCGCGCCTCCTGGTAGAGCGGCTCCTGCAGCGTGTAGTCGACGAAGATCTCCTCGACCATGTCGCGCTCGAGCCAGTAGTGGACGAGCTGCCACGTCCGCTCGGCGTCGAGATCGGCCGGCGACAGCCGGCGCATCGGACAGCCGTCGCCGCTGCGGCAACCGCGGACCTGGTAGTACGTGATGTCGGCGTCGCGACCGCTCTGGTGGCTCCTGTGATCCGCGAGCGGCCCGCCGTCGCGCGCGCTGAGGTCGTGGATGCGGAGCTTCGGCGCGTGGGGATCGGCGCGCTGCATCGCATCGAACGCCGCTGCGATCGCGTCGCACGTCTCGCGCGTGCCATACGCGCGCTCGCGGTCGCGGATGATGTAGCCCGGGTGCAGCGAGAGCCTCTCACCGTGCAAGAGATGGCCGTCGTGCGGCAATCCGACCGACTCGCTCGAGCTCTCGGCGCGATCGGAATAGACCACGAGCGTGCGACCGGCGAGCAAGCGCGACCGTGACACCCCGCGGTTCCAGAGGAGCACGTCGTGCACCGTCACGCCGTAACGCTCCGCGATGCTCGAGAGGCTCTCACCTCGCCGTACCTCGTGCTCGATCCGAAAGCGCGGCGTGCCGACGCGGATGGTCTGACCCTCACGGACGTGATCGGCGTCGAGCCCGTCGTTCCATTCGAGGATCTGCTCGACCGTCACCCCGTGCGCCACCGCGATCCCGCTCAGCGTCTCTCCGGCCGCGACGACGTGCTCCGGGTGCGCGCTGCCCTCACCTTCGCCCGCGCCCTCGTCCGATACGACGAGCTCCTGGCCGATGCGGATGACGTCGCCGTCGAGCGCGTTCCACTCGCGGATCTGCTCGACCGAAACACCGAAGCGCTCGGCGATGATGCTGAGCGCGTCCCCCGGATGAACGGTCCAGGTCCGCCGCTCGGCGCGAGCGCTCCCGGGCACGGCGAGGGCGACCGCCGCCGCGAGCGCGAGCTTCGTCCATCGGGAACCGTGGGGCACCCGTCGTCAATAGAGGACGGCCCCCAATCCGCCAAGAAAACGACACTTCCCCGAGGCCCCGGTCCCGTCGCGACCTGTGTTAGATTCCGCGCGCCGGCGACCCGAGCCCGGCGCGGAGGCAGCGATGGCCGAGGGGAACAAAGCGCTCAAGTGGATCGGAATCGGCTGCGGCGTGCTCTTTCTGCTGGCCGCGTGCGGCATCGGCGCGTGCGTCCTCGTGATCAAGACGACGTCGGACGCACCCGCGGGCGCGGCGCACGGGTTCTTCGCCGACCTCAGGACGGGCAACTACCAGTCCGCGCTGCAGCGGACGAACGGCGCGTACCAGTCGTCGCACACGCTCGAGTCGTTCCAGCAGTCGGTCGCGGCGCTGCCGGCGCTCATGCAGCAGACCGACGTCACGTTGTCGAGCCGCAGCGTGAACAACGGCACCGCGACGATGAGCGGAAACCTCACGACGCCTGGCGGCGACGTCCCGGTGACCGTCACGCTCTCGCAGGTCGGCGAGTTCTGGTACATCGACTCGGTGATGGTCCAGGGTCAGACGCTGAACTGAGCGTCGGCTCAGCCCGCGATCGAGCACCAGCTCGGGACGTCGCCCGGGATGCCGCTCTCCTGCCAGGGCGACTCGCCGGGCGGCAAGCCGTAGGGGTGGTCGAGCAGGAAGCGCCACAGGCCGCGGAAGCGTGTGCCGCCGTCGGCGGGCGGATCGATCGGTGGCATCGCGTGGCCGCTGTCGTGCACGCACTGGATGACGAAGTGCCCGTCGTCGAGGAGCGCGTCTCGGTAGCGGCGTGACGCCTGGTCGAAGCTCAGCCCGAGCCAGTCGGACGTCCCGCCCCATAGAACGATCGCCGGGAACTTGTTCGGCTGCGCCTCGTACTCCATCCGCCAGACGCCGAATTCGTCGCCGAGCCCGCCGCTCAGGCTGATGAGCGATGCGATGTGATTCACTCGGCTCGTCGTCGAGAGATACGTGATCCAGAGCGCGCCCGCGCTCACGCCGACGCCGTGCACGCGGCGGCGGTCGACGCGAAACTGCTCCGACACGCATGCGAGCAGATCATCGAAGAACGTGAGCTCCTGCTCCGCGCCCCACGACTCGGCGAACGGCCAGTCGAACTGGTAGCGATGGTTGCCCGACGCATCCCTCGGCGAGTCGGGCAGCACCGCGATGAAGCCCATCTCGCGCGCCGCGGTGTCGAGCTCTCCGTCTTCGACGAACGAGCCGCTCGACGAGTTGAGCCAGTGCCATGCGAAGAGCAACGGCCACTCGTCGGTGCCGTCCGGGTCGTACGTATCCGGGACGAGCAGGCGGAAGCTCCGCGCGTCGCCGCCGCTGTCGAAGCCAACGTTGAGGGAGTCGTCGCGCGCGGTGCCGGAGACGAGCGCGGGGCACGCGCCACCGGAGTAGGTCGGGAAGGGAGGCGGCTCGGAGCGCTCCGGGGTCGCGGTGCCGGAGTCGGTCTCACCGCCTCCCGCGTCGTCGTGTCCCGCGGTACCGCCATCGCGAGGGTGACCCGCATCCGGCGCAACTTCTGCGTCCGAGCGCACGCCTGCGTCCGAGTCGACGGGCTCGGTGCCCGACGGCGGCTCGCCCTCGGGCACCGACGATTGGGCGCACGCGATGCAGCAGCAGAGGAACGCGGTCGGGAGGAAGAGCTGGGAGAAAGGCATCGCCGCGCGCGCACTGCAACGCCGATGCCTTGGGAGATCCGCAAGAGATACGGAGGATGCGTGAGTGTCGGAGCGCCTGCTGTCGAGATGTCGACACGCGGAGGCGCTCGATCGGCGCGGTTGTAGGGGAGCCCCCCGCAGGGCGGCAGCCCCCAGGGGGGGCAGGGACCGCCTCCGCTACGGGGGGCTCCCGGGTCCCAGATTCGGGACATCTCGTCTTCGGCGCAAGTTAAGTTCACTCCCCGCTTGGGGATCGCCGGTCAGGGACCGCCGAGGCTCGACGAGGAGGCGCGCGCCGGCGAGCAAAACGAACGATCCGAGGCTCGTTCGAGCGTCATCCGAGACCCCCGCGCGTCCGGCGACGAGGAGCTCGAGCGGGCCGAGGCGGACGGAGATCGATCCGCCGAAGCCCACGGCCGCGATGTCGCGGGCGTCTTCGCGACCGACGGACAGGTCGCCCTCGAGCGCGACACCGAGCTGCCGATCGAAGAAGAAGACCTCGCAACCGTACGCCGAGCCCCACAGGAGAGAACCGGCGCTCGCGAGCTCGATCACCGCGGCTTGTCGCACGCGAAGCCACGACGCGTCGGAGAGCCTCGCCGTGAGCTCCGCGGAGGGAACGACCCGCGCATCGCCGATGCTCGCGTCGGTCGCGCTCGTCGGCGCCCAGAAGCCTCCTTCGAGCGCGAGGCTCGTGCGATCCGTGAGCGGGACGACGCCGAACGCGCCGACGCGCACGTCCGCGTTGCCGCGCTGCGCGGGCGCGAGGTGATCGCCCGCGGGATTCGATCGCCCAATCGAACCGGAGCCCGAGCGGCACCTGCGCCAGGAGACCGCGAGCGCCCATCGCGACGCGGACGATTGGATTGGCGTCGCCAGTGCCGATGACCGAGGCAGCCGCGCGGAGCTCGAGGCCCGGCGGACCGTACGCGACGAGCGGTGTCGCCGTCGGTTGAGGCGCGAGCTCGAGGGCGTGCGGCGAGGGCGGCTCCGGCCGCGGCGGCGGGGGCCGAGGACGGGGAGGGGCGATCAGACCGCCGAAGACGAGCTGGTCGTCGACGACGACCGCGAGCTCGCCGAGCTCGACGCGCTCGTCCGCTTCGGCGACGCCGACCGCGATGAGAACGCTCGCGGGCGCGTCGACGCCGACGAAGAGCGGGGCTCGAAAGCTTCCGTCGGGCTCGCGGACGACGGTTCCGATGTCGACGTCCGGCGCGAGCGACCACGCGACGATGCGGTTCGGCAGCGACAGCCGTGAGCGCACGCGAAAGAGAAGCTCGGTAGGGACCGCGCGATTGACCCGCGTAGGCATCGCGAGCTCCACGTCCGGCGGCTCGACGACGACGTCGAAGCCCGGCACTTCGCGGTGACCCGGATCGAAGCAGAGCACGCGCGCGCGACCGCGAGCGCGGAGCGTGCTCATCCCGCGCGGCTCTTCGCCGGCAGCGCCGCATGTGTAGCCGACCGGAGCGACGATCCACGTGCCGGGAAGGACGCGCGGGGGACGGACGGGCAGCGAGGGGTCGCCGGGGTCGTAGGGCTCGGCCACGGGCTCGCCGCCCCCGGGAGGGATGACGCGCGCCTCGAGGACCTGCGCCTCCCGCGGCGCGGAAGGCCGCCCCTCGAAGAGCGAGGTGTCGATGGTGGAGACGCTGAGGAAGTAGACGTCGGGTGGCATGCGGTGGAGCTCGACCGACGTGACGCCCGCCAGCACCTCGACGGCGGCGACGACGTCGCCGCCGTCACGCCGATGAGCGACCTCGAGCCGGTAGCGCGACGCCCCTTCGACGGGCTCCCATCGCGCGCTCAGCGTTCCGCCGCGGCCGGTGAGCCCGACGAAGCGCGTCGGCTGATCGTCGGACCATCGCGGCGCGGGCGGGAGTGGGCGCGGCGGCGTCGGTCGCTCGCCGTGACGCGCGAGCGAGCCCGTGCCGCTCGGGACGCGAACGTCGGCGCCGGCGGCGGACAGCGTGGCTGCGCCAGCGAGGTTCGCGAGTCGGCTCGTCCCCTCGTCGTCGACGCTGACGACCGCGTCCGAGGCTTCGAGCGTGGCCGTCGCGGTCGGCATCGCGACGCGCGCGTGCCCGGAGAGCTCCGCGAGGTGGCTCCTGAGCGCGCCGTGCTCCAGCGTCGCGGTGCGCGCGGTGCCGGCGAGCCGTTCGCTCGCACCGTAGATGATGACGAGCGTCTGCTCGCGCATCGCGAGCGTCGAGTCGTCACGAAACGTGATCTCGGCAGAGGACGCAGCGCCGGTCTCGACCTGGTGCCCGCGGCGGAGCCCCGTGCCGGGCGGCGACGGAGCGAACGCGCCACCGGGCGGGCGCGCGCGCACGTCGCCATGAGCCGCGGTGAGACGCGCGTCCGGCCCGCCCGCGTCCGGTCGAGGCAAGACGAGCAACGTCCCCGGCACGAGCCGATGCGGCGGCGGGCCGAGATCCGGGTTCAGTCGATGGATCCGATCGTAGGCACGGCTCGACCCGTAGAACCTCCGCGCGATCGACGCACACGTATCGCCCGCCTGCACCGTGTACTCCACCGTCTCGCTCCGCTGCCCCCACGCCACCGAGCTCGCACAAAAGAAAGCCAGCGCGAGCGAAGCGAGCCCGGGCGCGAAGCGCCCGAGGGGGGCGCACGAGGAGACGACGCCGCAGGCGGCGGCTCCGAGGCGAGCGAGCGCCGCGCGCCAGCGCGGCGGGAGCGACGGGGGGCGAAGCCCCCCGCAAACCAGCTTGAGCGAAGCGAGCCCGGGCGCGAAGCGCCCGAGGGGGGCGCACGAGGAGACGACGCCGCAGGCGGCGGCTCCGAGGCGAGCGAGCGCCGCGCGCCAGCGCGGCGGGAGCGACGGGGGGCGAAGCCCCCCGCAAACCAGCGCGAGCGAAGCGAGCCCGGGCGCGAAGCGCCCGAGGGGGGCGCACGAGGAGACGACGCCGCAGGCGGCGGCTCCGAGGCGAGCGAGCGCCGCGCGCCAGCGCGGCGGGAGCGACGGGGGGCGAAGCCCCCCGCAAACCAGCGCGAGCGAAGCGAGCCCGAAGCGCCCGCAAACCAGAAAAATGGGTCCCGCGAGCCGGCGCATCTCAGCGACGCTTCGCTCGTTTGATTGCGCGACGAAGACGGCGCACGAGGTCGGCGGCGACGACCGGCCGGACGGCGACCTCCGTCGCGCCGGCGGCGAGGAGAGCCGCGATGCGCGCCATGTCGGAGGCCTCGGTGTCGGTCACGACCGGAGGCCCGATTCGCGCGAGCTCCGCGACGAGCTCGGTCGAAGCAGCGGGCGCATACACCGCGGCGGCTCCGGCGACGAGCGCCGCGCGCTCGACCGAGTACGGCACGAGACCCGCGGCGCCAAGCGCGACGACGAGGTCGGCGTCGACGTCGCCGAAGACAGCGACCTCGATCGCGTCGTCGTCCAGCGCACCACCGGACGCCGAGCGCGCCGACGTCGAGACCATGCGCGCCGTCCGACCGAGGAGATGCGCGTCGTCGCGCGCGCGGCCGCGTGAGCTCGGATCGATCGCCTCGAGATCGGTGCGCACCTCAGCCGCGGTCGGACGCGCCTCCGGCGGTTTCGCGAGCATGAGATGGACGAGGTTCTCGAGCGCCGCCGGGATGGGCACGGCGGCGATCCCCTCGACGAGGCGCGGGGGCGGCGCAAAGAGCTGTCTCGTCAACACCTCGACGTCGCTGCCCTCGAAGGGGACGCGCCCCGCGATGAGCTCGAACAGGACGCACCCGAGCGCGTACACGTCGGTGGCCGGGCCCACCGCGGCTCCGCGCGCTTGCTCCGGCGAGAGGTACTCGGGCGTACCGGTCACGACGCCTTCGACGGTCATTCGGTCGGCGCGCTCGCTCCCGGCGATGAACGCGAGGCCAAAATCGACGACGCGGACCGCGCCGTCCGGCTCGAGAAAGACGTTCTCGGGCTTGAGGTCGCGATGAACGAGCGGGAGGCGGTGCGCCGCAGCGAGAACGTCGGCGATGCGTGCGCCGATCGCGGTGAGCTCGGAGAGCTCGAGCGCCGGACCGTCGGCGATGCGGCGCCGCAGCGTGCGGCCACGCAGGAGCTCCATCGCGAGAAAGACGGTGTCGCGATCGTCGCCGAAGTCGTGGATCCCCACGGCGGACGGATGATCGAGCGCCGTCGCCACGCGCGCTTCTCTCTCGAAACGCGCGCGCGCGCGCTCGTCCAGAGCGAAGCGGCGGTGCAAGACCTTGAGCGCGACCTCGCGGTCGAGACCGAGCTGAACGGCGCGGTAGACGACGCCCGTCGCGCCGCTGCCCAGTGGCTCGACGATTCGGTATCGGCCCGCGACGACGTCACCCGCGCCGAGCGTCACGTCCGGACCTCCCACAGCTCGATCGGCTCGGCCCGGCCGGAGAGCACACGCTCACCGAGCGAGGCGTAATCGAAGCCCTCGCCGGCCGCGTCGCGCGTCTCCTTCGAGACGAGGATCTGTTGGGGCCGGGCGATGGTCTCGAGGCGCGCCGCGACGTTCACGACGTCACCGATCGCGGTGTACTCCATGCGTCGTTCGGAGCCCACGTTCCCGACGACGGCGTCCCCCGTATGCACCCCGATCGCGAGCTGAATGGTGACGCCGTAGCGATCCTGCCATCCGGCGTTCGCCGTCTCGAGCCAGCGGAGCATGTCCTCTGCGCACTCGAGCGCGCGCCGCGCATGATCGGGAAGGTCCGTCGGCGCGCCGAAGATCGCCATCACGCAGTCACCCACGAACTTGTCGACCGTGCCGCCGTGACGAAACACGAGCTCCGTGAGGACCGTGAAGAGCTCGTTGAGGAGCGCCACCACGTCCTCGGGTGGAAGCTTCTCCGTGAGCGGCGTGAACGCGACGACGTCGGCGAAGACGACCGTGATCGGACGCCGCACCCCGCCGAGGTCCATCTCGTGCTCGCGCCGCACCACGCGCTCCACGATCTCGGCCGGCAAGTAGCGACCGAGGTCGGCGCGGATCGCGGCCTCTTTGGTGATGCGCTCTTCACTGGCACCGAGGTCGGCAGCGGCGCGGCTGAGCGCCTCGGCGAGCAACGCGAGCTCGTCCCGCGTCGAGACCTCTACACGCCGATCGAAGCGCCGCTCCGCGAGGTGATTCGCGAACGCCGTCAACTTCGCGAGGGGCGCGGTGACGAGCCGAGCGCCAACGAACGACGCGAGCAGCCCGAGCAGCGCCGTGATCACGGTGGTGGTGATGACGATTCGACGCATCTGCGCGAGCGAGGCATATGCGGTGCTGCGCGGGACCTCCACGACGACGGCCCACGGGCGGCTCTCGATCCCGACGACGGTTCCGATGATCGCTTCGCCGCGCTCGTCGTCCATCTCGCCCGAGCGCGCAACCCGGCCGCGCAGCGCGCGCGGGTGGACGCCGCGGAGGATCGGCTCGCCCCGCGCCGATTCGAGAGCGTGCGCTCGCTCGACATCGGGGTGGGCGACGATCCGCAGCGCATCGTCGACGACGAAGAGCGTCCCTTCGAGCGGAGCGAGGTGGACGTCCGCGAGGCGCTCGACGCGCGCCTGCACCGTCTCGAGCGTCGAGAAGCCGGCGACGTAGCCGGTCACGCGACCGTCGGCACGGATCGGTACGACGGCGAGGGCACGCGGCGGCGGTGTCACGGCGAGCGCCGATCGGCTCGGCGGATCGGGCTCGGAGCGATGGCGCGCCGCGTACGTGCGGAGCGCTCCGTGGTGGATCCCGTTCGCCGCGGCGTCGTCGCGGATCGATCTCGAGAGGCGATTCGGCATCGAAGCGTCCTCGGCGCTCGGCTCACGCACCGTGTCGATGAGCGCGCCGTCGCTGTCGTAGATCGCGACGAGATTGAGCGTCGGCTCGCGCTCGACGAGCGCCGCGGGAAGCGCGAGGCGGACGTTCTCGTCGGTCGACGCGTCACCGAGCACCCGCGCGAGGAGCTCCAGCGCCGTCCGCGTCGCCGACACCTCGTCGTCGACCGCGCGCGCGACATCGTCCGCGAGCGCGATCTCGCGCGCCTTGCTCTCGCGCTCGAGCGCGCGCTCGTTGACGTCGATCAACGCCACCCCGACGACGATCGCCGGACCGACGGAGAGCACGGCCACGAGAAGCGTGAGCTTCAGCCGGAACGGGAACCGCGCGCGGGCCGTCATCTCGAACATGATACCTCCGCGGTCGTGCTAACTTTGGCGCCGTGTCGGAGCATTCGACCGAACCTGCAGGCGGCTCGCCCGGGCTTCCGGTCCGCACTCTGTGCGCCGAGGTCGTCGATGGACCGAATGCCGGCACGAAGCGCGTCGCAGAGACCGAGACGCTCACGATCGGCACCGCCGACGGCAACGATCTCGTGCTCCAGGATCCGACCGTCTCGCGCTACCACGTCGAGCTGACGCGAGGAGGCGAGGGGATCCGCGTCATCGATCACGGTTCGACGAACGGGACGCTGTTCGAGGGCGCCCGCATCGCCCGCGCGACCGTGCCTGCCGGCTCGCTGCTGTCGCTGGGCCGAACGCGAGTCCGCGTCGGTGACGGCGATCGCGTCACGGTCGAGATCCTCGAGGAGGACGAGTGGGCCGGCCTTCGCGGGCGAACCCCCGCGATGCGCCGCCTGATGGCGCTCGTGCGACGCGCTTCTGCGGCCGACACGCCCGTGCTCCTCGTCGGCGAGTCGGGAACGGGGAAGGAGCTCATCGCCCGTGCGCTCCACGATCAGGGCAAGCGGCGCGATGGACCGTTCGTCACGATCGATTGCGGCGCGCTCTCGCCCTCGCTCGTGGCGAGCGAGCTCTTCGGGCACGAGAAGGGCGCGTTCACGGGCGCGGACCGGCGCCACCTAGGCGCGTTCGAGCGGGCGAATGCCGGCACGCTCTTTCTCGACGAGATCGGAGAGCTTCCCCCGACCCTGCAGCCCGCGCTCCTCGGCGCGCTCGAGCGCCGCCGTTTTCGTCGCGTCGGCGGTCGCGAGGAGGTGCCCGTCGACGTCCGCGTCGTCAGCGCGACGCATCGCGACCTACGCGCCGAGGTGAACGCGGGCACGTTTCGTCTCGACCTCTACTATCGAATCGCCGTCGTGGTCCTTCGCGTCCCCGCGCTCCGCGAGCGGATCGAGGACGTGCCCTTGCTCGTCGAGCACTTCCTGCGCGAGGCGGGCCACGAGGACGAGGCACGAACGGTCGTGTCCGACGACGCGATGAGCGCGCTCTGCGCCCATAGCTGGCCGGGAAACGTGCGCGAGCTTCGAAACGTCGTCGAAGCGATGGTGGTCATGGGCGAAACGCCGCCGCTCGAGGACGCGCCGGGCCAGGACGGGATCGACCTCGTGGACCGGGTGCTCGGCCTGAGCTACAAAGACGCTCGCTCGCGGGTCCTCGGGGACTTCGAGCACCGCTACCTCGCTCGGCTCCTCGAGCGGGCGAGCGGTAACGTGTCGGAAGCCGCGCGCATCGCGCGGATGGACCGGACGTACCTGATCAAGTTGCTCGCCCGCCACGGCTTGAAGTGAGCGGGCAGGGTTTCTGCCATGCCCACGGACGAGATCGACCTTTCGGAGTTCGAGACGAGAATCCTGCTGCGTCGGCTGCGGCTCGAGGACTACGACGAGGTCGTTCGCTTGCAGCTGCGGTGCTTCCCGAAGATGGAGCCGTGGCGCTTGGACCAGCTCGAGAGCCAGATCCAGATCTTTCCCGAGGGGCAGATCGTCATCGAGATGGACGGGCAGATCGTCGCCTCGTCGGGGAGCCTCGTCGTCGACTACTCGGACTACAAAGATTGGAACGACTGGCGCGAGCTCTCGGACAACGGCTACATCAAGAACCACGACCCCGAGGGCGACACGCTCTACGGGATCGAGATCATGGTGCACCCCGAGTTCCGGGGGATGAAGCTCGCGAGACGGCTCTACGATGCGCGCAAGGAACTGTGCCGCGACATGAACCTCGCCCGCATGATGATCGGCGGGCGCATCCCGGGGTACGGCGAGCACAAGGACGCGCTGACCGCGCACGAGTACGTCGAGCGCGTCATGGAGAAGGCGCTGTTCGATCCCGTGCTGACGGCCCAGCTATCGAACGGCTTCCAGCTCCGGCAGCTCGTCCCCGACTACCTGCCGTCCGACGAGGACTCGGGTGGGTTCGCGACGTGCATGGAGTGGCCGAACCTCGACTACCGGCCACCGAAGAGCGCGCGCGTGCGGCGCGCCGTCGACGCGGTGCGCGTCGCGCTCGTCCAATACCAGATGCGGCGGATCGCGAGCTTCGACGAGTTCGAGCAGCAGTGTGAGTTCTTCGTCGACGTCGCCTCTGACGACAAGGCGGACTTTCTCCTCTTTCCGCAGCTCTTCACGCTGCAGCTCCTCAGCGTCGTTCACACCCCGGATCCGGGGCGCGCCGCCCGCGCGCTCGCCGAGCTCACGCCTCGCTATCTCGAGCTCTTCAGCGACCTCGCGCTTCGCTACAACGTCAACATCGTCGGCGGGTCACAGTTCACCGTCGAGGGCGAGCAGCTCTACAACATCAGCTATCTCTTCCGGCGCGACGGAACGCTCGGCAAACAGTACAAGATCCACACGTCGCCGAACGAGACGCGATGGTGGGGCGTCCAGGGTGGCGACGTCGTCGAGGTGTTCGACACCGATCGCGGGCGCATCGCGGTCCTCATCGGGTACGACGTCGAGTTCCCGGAGCTCGGCCGCATCGCGGCGTCGAAGGGCGCCAAGATCCTCTTCGTCCCGTTCAACACGAGCGACCGCTACGGCTACTTGCGCGTGAAGTACTGCGCGCAGGCGCGCTCGATCGAGAACCACGTCTACGTCGTCACCGCGGGTTGCGTGGGCAATCTTCCGTTCGTCCAGAACGCCGACATCCACATCGCGCGCTCGGGCATCTTCACACCGTCGGACATCGCGTTCGCCCGGGACGGCGTCGCCGCCGAGACCGAGACGAACCTCGAGACGGTCCTCGTGCACGATCTCGACACGGAGCTCCTTCGCCGCCATCACCGAAGCGGCACCGTGCGCAACTGGATCGACCGGCGGACGGACCTCTACAAGCTCCACTGGGTCGAGGAGGACGAGCCGCACGAGGTGTGACGGCGGTTCAGATCCCGAGGTCGCCCGTGCACACGTCCGGATCGCCGAACGTGTGGACATCCGACAGGCCCATCAGCTGGCAGAGCGAGACCAGCAGGTTGTTGTGCGGCACGCCGGGCATCGAGACATACCGGCCGGTGCGCAGAGACCCGCCGCCGCCCGCGAGCATGTAGAACATCGGTGACTCGCTGTGGTTGTGGCCGATGTTCTTCGTGTAGAGCACGATCGAGTTGTCGAGCAACGTGCCACCGGCCTCTTCGACCTCGTCCATCCGGTCGAGGAGATACGTGAAGAGGTCGTAGTACACCGTCTCGATCGCCTCGCGCCTCGCGGTCGCGTCCGGGTCGACGCCGTCGTTGTAGTCGTGAGCGATCACGTGCTGCGATTTCGAGTACGAGAGCCCGACGCTCGGCCACGAGAGCCCACCCGAGAAATTCTCCGCCCCACCGCTGTTGCCGAGCTGGAGCGTCGCCACCCGCGTGACGTTGCACGCGAGCGCCTCGACGAGCACGTCGATCTGGTGCCGCGACTTCGCGGGGAGGTCGCCGCCGCCGTCCGGCGCGGCTCCGGGGTCGCACGTCGCCGCCGGCGCCGTCGCGAGGCGCGTCTCGATCGCGCGCACGGCCGTGAGGTGCCGGTCGAGGCGTGCGCGCTGGGCGGCGCCGAGCCGCGCTTGCGTCCGGCCGATCCCCCGCGCGAGCGCGTCGAGCACGCTCGCGCGCTGCGCGCGCCCGACGTCGCGCTCTCCGGTGCTGAGGCTCGCGTCCCCGAACACGTGCGTGAACGCGTCCGCCGGATTCTCGATCGGGTGAACCGGCTCGTTCACGTCGCGGTAGCTGATCCTCCCGTTACCGTTGGCGCCCTGGGTTTGAACCCCGAGGGTCAGCGCCTCGACGCCGAGACGGTTCGCGACGAACTGGTCGACGGAGATGCCGCCTGCCCAGAACTCCCACGCCTCGGTCCCGTACGGGATGTTGATCCTGCCCGTCAGCATGTGACCGATCCCGACGTGGCCACCGCCGAACGAGTCGAGGGAGCGCGTCCGCATGTCGAGGTCGCCGAGCATCAGGATCTTGTCGCGGTGCGGCTCGAGGTTCCGGAGCAGGCGCGGAAACGTCGTCGGGAGCGCGCGGTCGCTGCCCGAGCCGGACGGCTCCCAGTGCGCCTTGTCGATCGGCTCGTTCGGGCTGAAGAAGACGACGAGACGCTTGGGCGACGCGGTCTCGGGCTGCGCCCGCAGGAGCGACGGGAGCATCGGCCACGTCGCGAGGCTCGTCCCCATCGCTCCGAGAAGGCGGCGACGGCTCATGCGTACGGGCATCACGGGCTCCCTTCGGTGCGGCGCAGGAAGGACGGCGAGGTGGCCACCGCGGCGAGCAGCGTCCGGAGATCCCCGCCGGACTCTCGGAACGCGTCCTGTACGTCGACGAGCGCGCACCCGTCCCGGGGCTCCTCGAAGCGGCGCACCGCGAAGCGGAAGATGCGGAGCGCGAAGCAGTCGCTCACGCGCGGGCTCGCGGCGATCTCGTTCGCGAGCTCGACTGGGCCCTCGAACGTCTCCTCGAGCCCGATGGCCGCCGCGCCTGCGATCTCGCCCGTGACGGGCTCGGCCGACGGCGCGAATCGACCGATCGCGTCGTAATCGTCGAAGCCCCGGCCGATCGGATCCATCATGCGGTGGCAGGTGCTGCAGACCGGGTTGGTGAGGCGGCCGGGATCGTTCGACTGGGTCGCGTTGATGTCGGGCGGCGGCGGCTGGATCGGCTGGCAGAGCATCTCCTCGCGGATGAACTTGCCGCGATGCACCCACGACGCCTCGGCCGCATAGCTGTGCTCGGCGAGGAACCCCGCGAGCGTGAGGAACCCCGCGCGCTCGGCCGCGGGAAGCTCGATGCGCCCGTCGGCGGCGGGAGGCTCGGCGCCGTAGAACGCGGCGAGCGTCGCGTCGCCGTAGGTGAAGCTCGCCGTGAGGAACGCGCCGAGGGTGCCGTCGCCCGTGCGCATCGTCGCATCGAAGAAGCGCACGGGCTCGTCCGCCATCGATCGTGCGAGCGCGTCGTTCCACTCGGGGAAGACGGTCGTGTCCTTGTCGAGCACGTCTGCGTCGACGACGCCGAGCCATTGCCGAGAGAAGCTCTCGAGCGCGTCCGCGAGCTTGTCGTCGCCGAGCATGCGGTCGACCTCCGCGCGGACCCCCTCGTCGGTGTCGAGCGCCCCCGTCGCCGCGGCCTCGAAGAGCGCATCGTCGGGCATCGTCGCCCAGAGGAAGTAGCTCAGCGCGCTCGCGCGCTCCCACGGGTCGAGCGCGAGTAGCCCATCGCCGTCGGGCACGCCCACCTCGACGTGATAGAGGAGGTCCGGCGACGCGAGCAGGACCTGTACGAGGAGCTCGAGCGCGTCATCGGCGCCCCACTCGGTCCGAGCGTCGTCGTAGAACGCGACGAAGTCGTCGAGCTCCTCCGGCTCGAGCGGTCGCCGGAACGCGCGGAGCCCGAACGTGCCGAGCCACTCGCGGACGCACGCGCTTTCCGCACGGTCGCAGCTCATCCACTCGTCCGCGTGCGCAGCGACCGCGCGCGCCGCGACCTCACCCGACGCGTCGAGCCACGCCTCGACCTGCTCCTGCGAGATCGGCGCGATCGCGTTCGCGGCGAAGCCTGCGACAGCCTCGTCCTCGCCGAGCGACGCCGCCGCCCCGGTCGTGTCGCCGAGGAGATCGCGGAGCGTGTTGTCGAGCTCGGTGACCGTCAGCCGCCGGAGCGACGCGGGGCCCGCCGGCGGGCCGTCACTCTCGCGGCACGCCAGGGTCGCGCCGTCGCCAGCCGGCCCGCCCGAGGGGCCGCGGCCCGACCGGGTGGCCGCGCCCGGGTCGTCGATGAGCCCTGAGCACCCCGAAGCCACCACCACGAGCAAGAGTGCGATCGATCGGCGGCAGCGCATGTTCCCACCGTAGACCGACCCGCCGCGAGCCGCGCTTACGAGCCCCGCGCGGACCGCGCAGTCGTCTTACGAGCGTTGC
The DNA here is from genome assembly GCA_963740495.1 of uncultured delta proteobacterium. Lineage (GTDB taxonomy): Bacteria > Myxococcota_A > Polyangia > Polyangiales > CAVUEK01 > CAVUEK01. The sequence continues at coordinate 194,175 of CAVUEK010000015.1, read as the reverse complement.
GCGGTTCGTGGCTTCCGCGAGCGTCTGCCGTCAGAATCGGCGATGATTGCGGGCGACGATGACAGCCTGCCAGATCGTGCGGACGGGGCGCCGGCGGGGCGCGCTCGCTCCACTCGTCGTCGCGTCGGCTCTCGTCGTCGCTCGCGCGGCGATCGCCCAGCCGCCCGAGTCGCCGGATCAGGCCGCCCCGACGGGAGCGGGCGACGTGAGCGCCGAGAACGAAGCCGAGGCCGAGCGGCTCTTCCGCTCTGCGCAGAGCGCTTTTGCCGAGCGCCGCTACGCAGACGCGCGTCGCGCGCTCGAGGCGTCGCTCGCGCTCGCGCCTCGGAGCGCCACCGCGATCAACCTCGCTCGAGTGCTCCTTTCGGTCGGAGAGCCGCTCGCGGCCGACGCCACCGTCGAAGGCCTGCTCGAAGGCCGCTACGGCGAGCTGTCGGACGAGCGCCGCAGCGAGGCGCGGTCGCTCCGCGACGAGGCGACGCGTCAGATCGTGACGATCAGGATCCGCGCCGAGGGCGACGGCCCGTTCGTGATCCGCGTCGACGGAGCGCGCGTCGCGCGGATCGACTCGGCGGCAGAGCACGTGGAGGAGGCGGATCCGGGCGACCACGTCGTGGTGGTCACCGCGGACGACGGGAGGACGGAGGAGCGAACGGTGCGGCTGGACCCCGGGCAGACGCGAGCCATCACGATCGATCTCGGCTCCGCACCGGAGGCAGCGGATGGGAGCGCGAGTGATGGCGGGCCGTGGCTCGCGATCGGCATCGGTCTCGGCGCTGCGGCGCTCGTCGCGGGCGCGATCGTGGTAGCGGTCGTCGTGGCGAGCTCGCACGGCGACACGCAGCCGCGCCTCGACCCCGAGCTCATCTATCCGCTCGTGCAGGCGTTGACGTTTTGATGCGCAGCATCACGCGGTGGTGGACGTCGGCCGCGCTCCTCGCGTGCGCGCCGGCGTGCGGTGGGGGTGCGGAGCCGACCGAAGTGCTCGTCCACTTCGAGCTGTCCCCGACCCTCCGCGAGACAGCGATCGAGATCTCCGTCTCGGTGTACGACGACGACGGCGTGCGCCAGCTCGCACAGGTCGATCCGATCGATCCGCTCGGCAGCGTCCCGATCGTCCCGCGCGGCGGCGACACGAGCCGGCGCTTTCGCGTCGACGCCGCGCTGCTCGACGACGAAGGCACGGTCGTCAGCCGTGTGGCGACCGAAGACGGCTTCACCGACGGCGTGCTGCGCGAGGTGACGCTGACGTTCCCCGACACCCTTCCCCGCGCCCCGCGCTCGGGCGTCGTGTGCGAGAATCCCGGACTTCTCGACCGACTCCGCGACCGAGGTCGACGTCCCCGGCTCGAGCTGCGCCTTCACTCCCACGAGCGCGGACGAGACGTGGATCGTGTTCGCGTCGGGAAATCTCTTCGCGCCGGGCGAGCTCGACCCGGGCCACCTCGTCCTCGAGCTCGACGACGTCGAACGCGCGTGGGGAGAGCCCAACGGTCCCCAGGGCCACGCGTGGCAAGGCGTCACGTGGACCACCGGCGACACCACGCCGCACACCGCGAAGCTCGCGCTCGCGTCCCATGCCGGCGGCTCGACGACGGCTCGGGCGAGCGGCCTTCGCATCGTCGCGATCCCGCTCTCCGGGGCTGCCGACTTTCAATCCGCGCGACAGGACGGCGAGGTCGTCGTGGGTAGCGCGGACGCCATCGTCGTCGAGCTCGACGTACAGCCGCGCGCGCCCGGACGCTACGTCGTGCTGGCCAGTGCGGCGGGCGGCGAGCGACCAGGGGGAAGCGGCATCGACTGGAACACGAGCGGACCGAGCGGCCCATGGCCCCACATCACGTTCGGTCGGGCGCCCCTCCTTCCCGCGGTGCTCGCGCGCGTCGTCAATCTCCCGATCGAAGAGAGCCGCTTCACCATCGTGGGTCGTGGCGGCGGCGTCGGAGCCACGCTTCGCGACGCGCAGATCGCGGCGTTCCGCGCGGACGACTTTGCCGACGTGGTCTCCGTGCTCGACGACGTGCTCGTCCGCACGACGAACGCCACGCCCGCGCCGGTCCCGGAAGTGGTCGCGCCCGCGACGACCGACGGGTCGGCGTGGCTCACGATTCAAGCGCTCGTCGGAGAGGTCGCCGGCGGTGACAGCAGCCTCGCGACGTTCGGGTTCCAGCGCAACGGCGACCGCGTCTACGACGTGACCCAGCACTCGATCGGAAGCGAGGTCGTCAACATCGCGTTCATCGATCTCGTCCCGACGTCGGCCGAGCTCACCGTCTCGGCCGACGTCGCCCTCGAGTCGGGCCCGGCCGGCTCGGACGCGCGCGTGATCGAGGCGAGCACGATCCTCCTCCGCCTCTGAGCGCCTCGGGGCCGCTCACCTCGGAATGAGCTCGCGCCCCGCGGGGCACGCGATCTCCGTGTTGGTCGGACCTTCGGTCGGTTCGGAGGATCTTGATCTCGACGCGTCGGTTCTTCGCCCACGCCGCCGCGGTGTGTCGCGGATCGCTCGGGGCAGCGCTCCCCGTAGCCCGCGCTCCGCATGCGGCCGGGCTCGATGCCGCGCTCGATCAGCGCCTGGCGCACCGACGCGGCGCGGTCGCGCGTCAGGCGGATGTTGTACTCGTCGCTCGACCGCTCGTCGGCGTGGCCCTGGATCTCGACGAGCGTGATCTGCGGGTTGCCGGCGAGCGCGGACGCGATCGCGTCGAGCAGCGGGTAGCTGTCCGCCAGGATGCTCGGCGCTATCCGTCTCGAAGTGCACCTGCCGGAACAGGATCGAAGCCGCCGGTGCCGATCTCGAGCACGCCGTGATCGGGGCAACCGTCCTCGTCCTCGGTGCCGTTGTAGTTCTCGGGATCGTTCGGGCACGCGTCGTCGACGTCGAGGATGCGGTCCTGGTCGTTGTCCGGGTCCGGGCAGCCGTCGTCGTCCTCGAAGTCGTCGCGATCCTCGGCCTCGTTCGGACAGAGGTCGTCCGTGTCGAGGATGCCGTCGCTGTCGTTGTCGGGGTCCGGGCAACCGTCCGTCGTCCTGAAAGCCGTCGCGGTCCTCGGGCTCGTCGGGGCACTGGTCCACCGTCGTCGAGGATCCCGTCTCCGTCGCGATCGCCCTCGTTGCCCTCGGGGCAGCCGTCTTCGTCCGCGTCACCATCGCGATCCTCGGGAACCATCGGGCACTCGTCGTCGACGTCGAGGATGCCGTCGCGGTCGTTGTCGGGGTCGGGGCAGCCGTCCTCGTCGCTGAAGTTGTCGAAGTCCTCGGGCTCGTCCGGGCACTGGTCGAAGTCGTCTTTGAGACCGTCGCCGTCCGCGGTCGCCGATCGATGGCTCGAAGATGAAGCCGAGCATCGCGCGCGCGTCCGCCGTCTGGAAACCGCCCGTGTCGCTGAACGTGTTCGGGATGCCGATGCCGCCGCCGAGGACGAGGTAGCTGTTGCGCTCGACGAAGATCTTGATGCCGGCGATCGCTTCGAGGTTGAAGCCCGCGGCGTCGAACGACGACACCGCCTGCGATCCGTACGCCTCGACGGCGAGCTCGATCGGGTCGGCGACGCGAAAGCTCGCGCCGAGCCCGAACGTGATCATGTGCCCGTACTCGACGGGCGTGCCGCCGCCCGCGCCGAGCGTTGCGCCGCCCGGCGCGTCCGCGCACGAGCCCATGAGCGACGCCATGGTCGCGTTGCCCGATCCGGGGCAGGTGCGCGCGCCGATGGGCACGGTCGCGCCGTCGAGGAAGTTCAGCCGGTAGCCGGCGTTGAACGCGAAGCGCACCCGCCGCGACGGCCGCCACTCGAGCGCGACGACGGGCCAGAGCGCGAAGCCGTCGCCGGCGAACTCCTCCGGCGAGCCGGTCGGGAGCTCCACGTGCAGGATGACCGCGACGCCGAGACCCGTCCGCTCGACGCGCGTGAGCCGCACCTTTCCGTGGATCGTGAGGTCGCCAGGGCCCTGGTAGCCGAGCGCGCCACGCCCGTCGTTGCCGTCGTCGTTGTAAACACCCGGCACGGTGACGTTCGGTCCGCTCGCGACCTGATCGGGAGCTGGACGCCGACGACCGCCCAGTTGAACAGGCCGAGGTTGACGTGGAGGGTTCCGGTGAACAGCGAGTCGACCAGGTGGTCGTGGCGCTCGGCCGCGTTCGCCGACGTCGCCGCTCGTTGACGAACCCCGAGACCGGCAGCAGCCCGAAGCCGCGTCGAGGACGAGCCCGAAGCTGAAGTCGACCGCCCGAGGATATCGGTGCCGTTCACCGAGAGCATGCCCTTCGAGTCGACCGCGGGTCGGAAGAGCTGCAGGTCCATCCCCTGGCCGTTCTCGAGCCGCGCTTGCGCGGCGACCGATCCGGGTGAAGCGAACGCGAGGGAAAACAGGCTGAGAGTCAGGGCGGCTCGGCGGAACATCATGCCCCCCATCGAGCAACGGCCGTGCCCCGCCCAAGACGAGTCAACTGCACGGGATTCGAGCCTTTTGTGGGGGGGCAGTGCAGTCGGAAAGCGACGGGTTATCGCTTCGGGACAACAGCCGCGATCCGATAGAGGGTATGCTGTCGCGCCATGGACGAGCCGGAGGCAGGCGGAGGTGGACCGCCGCTCACGACCGTCGCGGAGCTCTTCGCGGACCGATACCGCATCGTCGAGCGCCTGCCTTGGAACGGCCTCGCTCTGCTCTATCGCGCGGAGCGCGAGGGCCAGGACGACATCGCGGTAGCTCTCCTGCCGATCGACTGCGAGAGCTCGCCCGAGCACGTCGCTGCGTTCCACGCGCGCGCCGCCGAGCTCGGGCACCTCGTCGAGCCGGGCATCGTCCGCATCACCGGCCACGGCATCCAGCACGGCGTCCCGTTCCTCGAGATGGAGTACGTCGACGCGACACCGCTCGCCGACGAGCTCGCCGACGGGCCGCTCGAGCGCGATCAGGCGCTGTCGATCACGTCCGAGCTGCTCGACATCCTCGGCCGCGCGCACGCGATGGGCACGTTTCACTGGGACATGACGCCGAGCAACATCCTGCTCGCACCAGAGCTCGACGGATCCGAGCATGTGCACGTCGTCGGCTTCGGCATCGCGCGGCTCGTGCGCGAGTCGCGGAGCGCGGACGACACTGGACCAACCGGTCGCGGCTCGGGCCCGTCGGCCGGTCGCTATCTCGCGCCCGAGATTAAGAGCGGACGGCCGGACGGGCGCGCCGACGTCTTCTTCGTCGCGGCCGTGCTCCATCACATGTTGACCGGCACGCCGCCCGGCAAAGGTAGCGCGCATCCGCCGAGCGATCTCGCGCCCGCGATCGCGAAGGCGATGAGCGAAGATCCGGACGAGCGTCCGACCGACGCGGGCGAGCTCGGTCGCGCGCTCGCCGAAGGCGCCGGGACGATGGTCGAGGCGCCATCGTTTGCGCCTGCCGCGCACCCCGCCGCGAAGGCGCCGGTTCCCATCCCGCGCGCGCCGGCCGCCCCGGTCCCCGAGCCCGTCGCGCCGAAGGCGCCCGCCCCGTCCGCGCCGCGACCGCCCGCGGCTGCGCTGCCACCGCCCCCGAAGCCCAAGCGCATCCCGCCGCCACCGGCACCGCGTGCGCCCATCGAAGCGAAGCCCGCTACGGCGAAGGCTCCGTCGTATCTCCCGCCGCCGCCTATCGCCCTCCCCGACGACGACGAGGGCGACTCGGACGCCGCGACAGCTCTTCCACCGTTCACGACGCTCCCGGCTCCCGCCGATCTCGCGTCTCATCCGGAGGCGCGACCGCGATTGGCGGTCACCGTCCCGGCGCCTGGTGAGCCGGCACCCTTCACGACGCCCTATTCCGACGACGAGGAACCGCCGACCGTGATAGGCCCCGCGCCCGACTTCCTCGACCTCGCACGCGAGCCCGAGCCGAAGCCCGCGTCCGCACCACCGCCCTCGTTCGACGTCGACGCGTTGATGGGCTCGGTGCCACCGGTCTCTGCGCCGCCGGGCGCGCCGCTGTCGTCCACGGACCCGTTCGGCGCCCCGCCGCCGGCAGCAGCTCCGCGCGTAGTGCACGACCCGTTCGCTCCGATTGCCGTCAGCGGCACGCCGACGCCGGCGCTCTTCGACGCCGAGCCACTCCCGTCGGCGAGCAGCAGCAAGCGCGGCCTCGTCGCCGCGATCGTCGTCTTCACCATCGCGGTCGCTCTCGCCGTCGCGTTCTTCATCGTCCGAGCGGGCGCGAGCGACGCTTCGGACGACGACGGGCACACCGCAGCACCCACACCGCCACCCGCGCCGGCCCCACCACCGCCGGAGCCGGTCGAGGAGCAGGAGCAGACTCCGGTCGCAGGCACCGCCGACCTCCTCGAGGGCGAGCTGCCCGAGCCGCTCGCGGGCATCAATCGCCGGCTCGCCGCCGGGCGCCGCGTCGAGCGCACCGACTTGATGCCGATCTACGACTACATCCGGCACGACCACGACGACGTCCGAGCGCACCTCGTCCTCGCGCGAGCGTTCATGGCGCTCGGTTGGAGCTCCGACGCGATCGAGCGCTACGACTCCGCGTACGAGACCGACGCGAGCGTGACGCGCGACCGGCGCATGCTCGAGGATTCCATCGATTCTCGCGGGACGTGAGGAGTCGGGGCCCGCTGCGACCGACGTGCTCCAGCGGACGTTCGGTCGCGACGCGCTGCCGGCGCTGGACAGAGCGATCGCGGCCGCGCACCAGCCCGGCGTCGCCTCCCGGCTCGAACGCGCGCGCTCACGCCTCACGCCTTGAACCCTCCAGCCGTTACGAGCTAAGACGCGCCATGCGGTCCTTCAGACGAGCCGCCGCCGTCGTGGCGTTCGCCGTCATCGCTCTCGTCTCGAGCGCGGCGCTGGCCGGGCCGAACGACGGGCTCCCCACGCCGACCCGACGCATCGACAGGAGCTCACCGCGCGCGACGGTGCGTCTGTTCCTCGACGCGACGGCTCGCGAGGACTACCTCACGGCCGCGTACGCGCTCGACCTCCGCAGCATTCGCGAGAGCGACCAGCGCGAGATTGGCCCGGAACGCGCGCAGATGCTGCGGGACGTCATCGATTCGCACCGTGTGGATCGAGCTCGACGACCTCTCGAGCGCCGCCGAGGGCAACACGACGGACGGGCACGACTACGACGACGTCGCGCTCGTCCGCGGGACACACGGAGACGTGCCTCTGCGCCTACGGCGCGTCGCGCTGAACGACGGCACACCCGTCTGGGTGCTGTCGCGCCAGACCGTCGCGTCGATCCCCGAGCTCTTCGATCTGCACGGACCGGCGCCGTTCGCCGAGAGGCTGCCGCGCTGGGCCACGGCGACGCGCGTGCTCGGCGTGCCCGTGTGGCAGCTCGCCGGCATCGTCGTCGCACTCTTTCTCGCCGGGCTCTTGGGGATGCTCGTCGGTGCCGTGGTGAGGCGCGTCGGCGGGCGCTTGGCGAAGACGACTCGATCGCACATCGACGACGCGCTCGTCCGAAACACGCGCGGTCCGCTCCGCGTGTTTCTCGGCCTCGTGTTCTTCCTCGTGCTGCTGCGCCCTCTGCGGTTGGCGATCCCGATCGAGCGCAAGGTCGACGCGCTCGTCGCCGTGGGCTTCATCGCGGCGACCGGGTGGCTCGCGGTTCGCGCCGTAGCCCTGGTCGCGGAGGTGATCGAGACTCGCGGAGTCGAGGCGGCGGAGAAGGAGGGCGACTTCGGCAGGGCGCGGGGCGTGCGCACGCAGGTTCTCATCCTGCGTCGCGTGCTCGTGATCTTCGTTTGGGTGCTCACGGCGGCGCTGGTTGCATTGCAATTCGAGACCGTGCGCAGCGTCGGCGTATCGCTGCTCGCGTCTGCCGGTGTGGCCGGCATCGCGCTCGGCATCGCGGCACAGCGCTCGCTCGGGGGGTTGCTCGCGGGAGTTCAGCTGTCGATCACGCAGCCGATGCGCATCGGCGACACGGTGATCATCGACGGCGAGTACGGAACCGTCGAGAACATCAACCTCACGTACGTCGTCGTCCGTATCTGGGACAAGCGGCGCCTCATCGTGCCCGTCTCGCGGTTCCTCGAGCAGTCGTTCGAGAACTGGACGAAGGTCTCTCCCGACCTTCTCGGCACCGTGTTCATCCACGCAGACTACTCGCTGCCGGTCGAGGCCATGCGCGCCGAGCTCGAACGCGTCGTCGATACCGATGCGCGCTGGGATCGCAAGGCCAAGGGGCTCGTCGTGACGAACGCGACGGACCGAACGATTGAGATCAGAGTCACGGTGAGCGCGGGGAGCGCCAGCGAGCTCTGGGACCTTCGCTGTCACGTGAGAGAGAAGCTCGTCTCGTGGCTTCGAGGCCACGAAGGCGGCCGACACCTGCCGCGCACCAGGATCGAGGGCGAAGAGCTCGTTCACGCGGGCCGGTCGAGCGCGTCTTAGTCTCGTACGCGTCCCGCCGCTGGGGTACGCTCCGCGGATGGCCGAAGAGGGTAAGAGGGTCGTCGTCGTGATCGGCGGCGCCGTCGCTGGCTCCGAAGCTGCTGCGGTGTGCGCAGAAGCCGGCGCCGTCGCTGTCGTGATCGAGCAGGGCGCGCGACCCTATGGCAAGATCGAGGACGGTCTTCCGCGGTGGCACGACAAGCTTCGTCTGTCCGAGTACGAACGGATCGACGCGAACCTCTCGAGGCCGGACGTTCACTTCGTCCCGTCGACCAAGCTCGGCGAGGAGCTCTCCCTCGCCGACGTGACCGACGCGATGCAGCCGAGCGCCGTCCTTCTGGCGTCAGGAGCGTGGCGGGATCGCCCGCTCGGCCTCGACGGCGTCGATCGGTTCGTGGGCCGCGGCTTCGCGTACCAGAACCCGTTCGTCTATTGGTTCAATCACCATCCCGAAGCCGGATACACCGGCGACAGGTACGAGATCGCGGACGGCGCGATCGTCGTGGGCGGAGGGCTGGCTTCGATCGACGTCGCGAAGATCGTCAACTTCGAAGTCTACGGACGCGCGCTGCGTGAGCGCGGAGTGGACGTGTCCGTGGTGGACCTCGAGCACCACGGCATTCCCGAGACCGCCGAGAAGCACGGCATCGATGTGGCTTCACTCGGGATCCGCGGCGCGACGATCTACTATCGACGGCGCCAGCGCGACATGCCTCTCACGCCCGGTGACGCGACCAACCCCGCCATGAAGGAGAAGCTCGAGTCGGCTCGGCTCAAGATCCTCGACAAGCTCTGGAGAAAATACCTCGTCCGCGTCGACGAGCTGGCGCTGCCCGTCTCGACGATCCACGAAGGCGATCGAATGGCCGGTCTCGCGTTTCGGCGAACGGAGCTGGTGGACGGCCGCGTGAAGGAGATCGCCGGCAGCGACTTCGAGGTCCGAGCCTCGCTCACGATCAGCTCGATCGGCAGTATCCCGGATCCGATCTCTGGCGTGCCCTTGCGCGGAGAGCTCTTCGACTACGCGAGCTGGGACACGGGGGCGCTCTCGGGCCTCGATCGGGTCTTCGGCCTGGGCAACGCGCTCACGGGTCGCGGCAACATCAAGGACAGTCGAAAGAGCGCTCGCGACGTCGCGGGACGCGTGATGACCCTCACTCTCCCGATCCTCGACGCGGCCGCCGTCTCGGCGATTCTCGACCGCGTGAAGCAACGGCAGGCCAAGGTGGGGTACGGCGGAACGTACGCAGACTGGATCGCTCGCCACCCGCCGCTCGAGCGGACGGGCTGACCGAGCGCCTCCCGTTCGCGACCGTCAAATTGTGGGGGGCCCCCGCCCCGGGGTATGCTTCAGGTGGCTCGTGCGCTCCCCTCCCAAGAGCCGCGGTTCGTCAGTTCCGGGGCAGACATCTTTGTACGACGACGACGACGAAGCAGGCACCGTAGTCGACGCCTCGCTTTTCGCGACGCCGGACATTCCCGACTACCCTTCGATCGGGCAGTTCGGTCACTTCGAGATCCTCGGCCGCATCGCCCGGGGCGGCATGGCCGAGATCTTCCTCGCGCGAGAGCGGGGCGAGGACGGCGAGCGCCGGCACGTCGTGCTCAAGCGCGTTCTGCCCGAGTTCGAGCACAACGAAGACTTCCTCCGAATGTTCCTCGAGGAGGGGCAGATCTGCACCCGCCTCTACCACCCGAACGTCTGCCACGTGTACGAGTGCGGAGAAGCGGACGGCGCGACCTTCATGACCCTCGAGTGGGTCTACGGCGTCCCGCTCCGCCGGGTCATGCGCCGCGCAGCCGAGACGCGGTCCATCCCGCACCCGATCGCCGCGAAGATCTTCGCGTGCGTCGCATCGGCCCTCGACTACGTCCACAACGCCCAGGGTGTGCACGGCAAGCCGCTCAACATCATCCACCGCGACGTCAGCCCTCACAACATCATGGTGAGCTGGGACGGAACGGTGAAGCTTCTGGACTTCGGGATCGCGAAGACGAACACGAAGGGCAAGGACACCGACGCCGGCGTCCTCAAGGGCAAGTACAGCTACATGTCGCCCGAGCAGGCGCGCGGCAAAGAGATCGACTGCCGGTCCGACATCTTCGCGCTCGGGATCTGCATGTACGAGGCGATCACCGGCAAGCCGCTCTATCACCGCGAGACGGTGCTCAACACGCTCACCGCGATCACCGACGAGCCCGTTCCGTCCGCGCGTCACATCGTCGCCGACGTCCCCGAAGAGCTCGATGCGATCATCAAGAAGGCTCTCGCAAAGGACCCGGCCGATCGATTCGCGACTGCGGGCGAGCTCGGCGACGCGCTCAACGAGTACCTCGTGTCATCTCGCGAGTACGTCGAACAGACGCGGATCGCGCTCTACATGGACGCGATCTTCGAAGACGCGGACAAGGACCCGCTGCCGTCGCGGGCGTCGCGGGGCACGGGAAGCCATCCGTCGCTGAACAGCGCGAGCGGGCAATCGGGCTCGTTCGGCCCGTTCGGCAAGGCGCCGCGGGTCGAGCTCACGCCCTCCGAGATCTCGATCGAGGGGGTCGAGGTCGCGAGCGAGCTCGCCGTGACTGCCGAGAGCGAGGAGCTGCCGCATCCGTTTCCCGGCATCCCGACGCCGCCACCGGCGCGCAGCAAGAAGCGGGCGCTGGTCATCGGGCTGGTCGTCACGCTCTTCATCGTGCTCGGAGTCGCGGTGGGGATGCTCACGGCGTTCGTGCTCCGGAGCTGAGGCTCAGGCGACGTCGTCGGCTCCGCCGCCGTCCTCGTCACCCGGGTAGTGCTCGGCCAACGTCGCCGCGAGGATCTCGCAGACATCCACTTGAGTGAGGATCCCCACCAGCTTTCCTTGCCGAACGACGAGCGCCGACGCCGTCCGACGCTCCGCCATCTCGCGGACGACGACGTCGAGCCGCGTGTGTAGGTCCACCACGTAGGGGTCACGCGCGCAGACGGCGCGGACGACGACATCGGCTCCGCCAGCCGGAGCGAGCGCCGCCGCCACCAACACGTCGGTGTCCGAGACGATCCCGACGAGATCGCCCTCCCGCGTGACGGGAAGATGGTGGATGCCGTGCTCGGCCATCATGGCCTTCGCGTCGCGAAGCGGTCGATCGCAATCGATCGAGTGGGGAAACGGCGTCATCGTCGCTGCGAGCGTGGGCCTGTTCCTCATCGTGTTGGATCCGTCTCGTCCAGCGAATGGTGGATCAGTGCGTCTCGTCGAAGACGCGTCGGTGGATGGCCCGGACCAGGCTTCCTATCGACGCATGACCGGTCTTTCGAAGCAGGTGCCGCGTTTGTGTCTTCAGCGTGTTCGACTCGATGCCGAGCCGCTCACATATCGCGGACCGCGAGAGACCCTTCGCAGACAACAGCATCACTTCAGCCTCTCGCGCCGTGAGGTCGTGCTCGACCGCGAGGGACCCGGTGACATCGCGCAACCTCCCGCGCTCGCCGTGATGTCGCTCCGCCCAATGAACGAACGCCATCAGGTTGCTCTCGCGGGTCGGTTTCGGGAGGAAGAACGCTTGATGGAATTGCGCGCTGCGCATGTGATCGTCTTCGATGTGCCCGGTGAGGACGAGCGCGGGGACGCGACGACCGCGCCGCCGGATCTCCGCGAGCAGGTCCATGCCCGATCCGTCGGGCAGCGCGAGATCGATCACGACGCCGTCCCAGCGATCCGCTTCCATGAAGAACGCGGCGACCGCATCCCTCAAGCAGCCGGTCACGCACACCGTCCCGTGTCGCGCGAAGAACCGTTCGAGCGCACGCGCGACGAGCGGATGATCCTCCACCACGAGGTACCGCGCGGATGCGGGGGCGGCGAGCTCGACCTGTTGCACTCTTTCGATTCTCATTTGGCGTGGGGCAGATGTCCACCGGCCGGGGCATCGACCAAATTGGTAACGATCACGGTTTGTGTTACATTGACGTGACATCCGCGTCACGAACGTGTTGCTCCATGGCCGATTCCGCCCGTAATCACGTCGAAATTCCGGTACCCACGCCGCCCGAGGAGAGCCTCCCGGGTGACTGGGCCTCGCTGCTCGCGGACCTTTCGGCCGATCACGGGGCACAGCCGGCGTTCCGAATTCACGATCGGACCCACCTCGAGCTCGCCCTCGACTATCCGATCGAGGACCCGACGGGCCACCCCGGCTACGAGTGGGAGGCGTACATCTTCGTGCCGGAGAGCCTTCGGCTCGATTCGAAGTCGCTCTCGAAGAGCGCGATGTACGCCGACCTGCGCTCCTACATGCGCTACGCCGTCGCTGCCACACCGCTCGACGCGCTCGCGATTGAAGGAACGGCCGCGCTCGAGAAGACGCTCGCCCAGGGCGACGACGAGCGGTCGATTCACGAGCTGCGCATCTTCGCGAGCCAAGTTCGGGCGGCATGCATCCGCGCGGAGCGCGCCGTCGAGGTCGCCGTCAGCTCCCCGGACAACACGCCCGAGCAGCGCACCGCCGCGTTCTCTGCGGCGCTTCGGCTGACGTACGACTCGCGCCGGCTGACGCGTGCGCTCAGGCGCGTGATCGAGCCCGAGCGCGCGGGAGACGGGCCGCTCGGCCTCGCTGTCCGGTGGGTCGACGAGGACGTGTCACGCCTCTGTGAGACGATTCTCGGCAGCTTGGCTCTCGCGCTCGAGAAAGCGCTCGCGCCGCGGAAGGTTCGGCGCGCCGTCGTCGAGGCGGCCGTTGCCGAGGCTCGTCACCGGCGCAAGACGGGCCTCGACGGGGTCGGACGGTCGACGGCGGACAAGCGCGAGGTCGAGCACCTCGAGTTTCGCCGCAACCTCCTGAAGCGGTTCACGTCGTCGGTGCTCTGGCTCAAGCCCAAGATCCATGAGGGCTCGACGTGGGCGATCCACCTCCTCTACTCGCTCGCAGCGGGCATCGCGATGGCGTTCGCGATCGCGATCAGCTTCGTCAACGGTAACCCGCTCGCCGCGGAGAACCTCACGATGTGGATCGTGATCGCCGTCGCGGCCTACATGGGCAAGGACCGCATCAAAGCGTGGCTCCAGGGGATGCTCACGAACATGGCGTCGCGACGCCTCCCCGACCGTCGCTGGCGCATCACCAATCACGCGGACGGCGAGCTCGTGACCGTCGACGAGCACACGGGCTTCGTGAAGACGTCGAAGATCCCCGAGGATGTCCTGGCGCGCCGCCGGTCGACCGTCCGCCACAAGTTCGAGTGGGAGGCGCGCCCCGAAGGCGTCATCCGCCATCGGAAGACCATCCGGCTGCGGTCCGGCGCGAAGAACGCCGACGCGCGTTTCCGTGCGATCACGGAGATCTTCCGCCTCGACCTCCGGCGGTGGCTGGCCCACACCGACGATCCGAAGCGGGCGATCATCTTCGCCGATCCGGATGACGGGCGCGTCGTCACCAAGGTCGCGCCGCGGGTCTACAACATCGCCATCGTCTACCGCCTTCGCCGCCGCGACGACGACTCGGTGCCCTGGAGCCGAATGCGCGTCGTCGTGACACGCAAGGGCATCCGCCGGCTCGACGTCGTCGGCGATCCCGCGAGCTGGGGATCCGCGCCGGCGGGCTGACCTTCACCGCATCCCGAAGCGCTCCACGAATGCGCGGTGGACATCGAGCGCGGGATCGTCCGAGCCAAAGAGCTGCGCGGGCCGGTACCCAGTCCGGACCTCGTCTACTCTCATGCGCGCGCCTTCGACGACGAAGCAGACGCGCCACTCTTTGACCGCGAGCGTCGAGACGCCGCCCTCGCGACGGATGCGACGGTACGCGTGAGGCTCGGGCCCAAGAGCGAGCACGCTCCGGATCCGCGTCTCGATGTCGACGCCCAGGCCGCGGAGGAACTCGACCTGCTCACGCGCGAGCGGTGCGAGACGGACGTCGTACGACGGGCCCGGATCACCGACGCGCTCGCGTTCGAGCCAGCCGCCGTTCGCGTCGGGCAACGCGTCGGCGAACGCGAGGTAAGGCTTGATGTCGAGCACCGGCGTCCCGTCGAGGAGATTGACGTCGGCGACGTGCAACGCGAGCCCCTCCACGCGCAGGAGCCGGAGCGCCGAGAGCCCGATTGGGTTCGGCCGGTGTGGCGCGCGTGTCGCGAGGACGCCGCGCTTCACGCGACTACGCGGCGGTTGGACCTTGGGCCGCCAGCCGTCGTTGCGGTCGAACCAGTAGATCACCCAGATGTGATCCCACGAGTCGAGATCGACGAGCGCGTCCTCGAGGCCGCGGCCCGCGAACAGCTCGATCCGACCTTCCGTCGTCCCGCCCGTCCGCGGTTGACGCGGCGCGTCGGCGCGCTCGACGAACGGCGTGCGCGCGACACCGATCGGTTGCACGGTGAGCGACTCTGGCATCGCGGCGGGAGCATGCCGCGGCGCGTCGAGATCTCAAGTGGCGGATCGAGACGCCGCCTACCGCTCGCGAAGGAGCCGCCGGCCAACCCGATTCGGGCCCCAGAATCGGGCCGATTTCGAGCGAATGAGCCCGGGCCCGGCCCTTGCTTTGCTCCGCGCCCATGCGCTCCGTGGCAAGTGCACTCCCCACCCTGCTCTCGGCTCTCTTGCTCGCAGCCTGCGCCCCCGGCGGTGGCGGTGGCGGCGGCGACCCGGCCCATGGCTCGGACGAGCTCCGCATCACCGAGCCCGCCCCGGACGCGGTGCTCGCGAGCCCGCTCGTCCACGTCGTCGGAACGACGACCCTCGAGGGGGCCGACCCGGTCCTCGTCAACGGGCAGGAGCTCGCGGTCGAGGGGGGGCGCTTCGAAGGCACGATTGAGATGAGCGAGGGCGCGGGCCGAATCACCGCGTCGCGCGACGGGTTCGACGCGTGGGTCGACGTCGTCGTCGACACGCAGGCGCCCGCGATCGTGATTGACTCGCCCGAGCCCGGAAGCTTCGTCGACGGCGAGGTGCTTCGGGTGCGCGGCCACGTCACCGACACGACGCTCGAGTCGTTCGTGGCGGGCGATGTCGCGATTGAGGTCGCCGAAGACGGCTCGTTCGCGGCGGACCTCGACACCGGAGTCGGGGCGCAGCGCGTCCGCTTCCTCGCGCGAGACCGCGCGGGCCACGAATCGCGCGCGTACACGACGGCGCTCCTCGGCCACTTCGAGAACGACCAGTACGCACGGCCCGACGCTCTGGTCTTCGAGCTCGGGCGCACGACGCTCGATACTCTCGGTCGTGCCGTCACCCCGTATCTGCGATCCGACCGGCTCGAGCCGATGCTCCTCGCCGAGAACCCCGTCTCGACCGGTTTCTGGGGTGAGCTCGACATCGACTCCGAGACCCATTCCGAGCCGAGCTTCGTGCTCACGCCACGCGACGGCCGGCTCGACGTGGTCGTCACGATTCCGAACGTGCGGATTCCGCTCACCGCCCCGCTCTCGATCGGCCCGACGCTCACGGGTGAGCTCACTTGCACGCGAGCGGTGCTCTCGGCGAGCGCCGTGCTCTCGGCCGAGTCGGGGCGCCCCGTGGTGACGCTCACCGGGGTGGACGTGACGCTCGAAGGCCTCCTCATCGACGTCCACGGCCTGTGGAGCTGGATTGACGAGAACGTCGTGACCCGTGCCGCGCGCGGCGTCCTCGAGGCGAAGCTCATCGCC
The DNA here is from genome assembly GCA_963740495.1 of uncultured delta proteobacterium. Taxonomy (GTDB): domain Bacteria; phylum Myxococcota_A; class Polyangia; order Polyangiales; family CAVUEK01; genus CAVUEK01. The sequence continues at coordinate 178,177 of CAVUEK010000015.1, read as the reverse complement.
CTCGTGGAGGAAGAGGTCCCCGTGCGGCTCGCGGACGCGCTCGCGGGCCTCGACGACCTCCGCTCGCTCGAGGTCGCCGACGGATTGGCGCTCGTCCGATTCGAGCCTCTCCGAGCTCTCGGTCGCGCCGAACGGCATCCGCGCGGCGCTCGACATGTCGATTGCTGCAACCGCGCCTGACGAATCGCTCGCCGCGAAGGCGCCCGGCGTCTACGTGGAGTCGAGCCCCGCGCCCCAGCGCTCGGGATACGACGGCGTCTACGCTGCGGTCTCGACCGATCTCCTGAACGCCATCTCTCACGCCGCGTGGGTGAGCGGCGCGTTGAAGACCCACTTCGCGCGCAGCTACGCCTCGACCGACGGGCAGCCGCTGACGATCGCGCCCGTGATCGGGATCGTTCCGTCACTCCGCACGGTGGCGCCTGCGGACTCGCTCCTCGTCGTCGACGTGGAGGCGACGTTGCCGCCGGTCGCGAGCGAGCCGACCGAAGGGTTGCTCGGCCTCGAGGCGGCGGACGTGAGCCTGCGGCTCTCCGCCGACATCGGTGGAGGCGAGCTCGTGCCGCTGCTCACGCTGTCCGTCGGTGTCCACGCCGAAGCCCGCGCCGTGCTCGACGACGACCAAGTCTCGATCGAGATCGTTCGCTTCGATCTGACCGCGGACGTGGCCGGGGGACCCCCGGACGCGCCGTACGGCGATGACCTCGACCGGATCGTGGACGAGCTCTTGGCACCGCCCATCATGAACCTCGTGCGCTTCGACGGGATCCCGCTGCCCGCGTTTGCGGGCTTCAGGCTCGAGTCGCCGGCGGCGGCGACCCACGAGGGCTACCTCCGCTTCGAGGCGCAGCTCGTCGCCTCACCGTGACGCGCGTCAGCGCGGCTGTGTGCCGACGCAGAGCGTGACCTCGAGCTGACTCTCAGCGTCGCCTGGGGTGCACCCGAACCGCGCGTTCGCGAGCGCCGCCGCGATGCAGGACGCGACCGCGCCTGCGTCGTCGCGCGGCGCGTGAGCGGGGACGACCGGAGCGTCCGTCACCGTTCCGTCCGGCGCGATCGCCAGGGTCGCTCGATAGCTCGACATGCGCGCGGAGCTGTCGGGCAGAGGCGCGTAGCAGCGCGCGATTGCGTCGCGAAGCGTCCAATCCTCGAGGGCCTCGTCCGCGTGGAGCTCGGGCGGCGTGTCGTCGGGCACGCGCGCGCGGTAGTCGAGTCGGACCAGATCCGACGGCAGAAACTCGACGGTGAGCTCGGCGCGGCGAGGCCCGGTGGCCGGCGCGAAGTGCGCGGCCCGTGCGGCGTCCACGACGCATGTCGTACGAGCCGCGCTCGCGGGCCCCGTCTCCGCGCTCGCGCGCGTCACCGCGCCGTCGTCGGAGACCTCGAGCAAGAGGCGCACGGGCGCAGCGGATGTGCCACCTCTGTCGCGGCATGCCGCGAAGTCGATCGCCGCGAGGACGCTCTCGGGACGCGCCTCTCCACCGTCGTCGAAGTCCCAGGCACCTTGGAGCTCGATGCCCGCGACGCGCGGCCCGCCAGAGGGAAACGGCCGCCCCGCCCCGCGGCCCTCGACGACGAGCGAGTCGCTCTCGCCGAGCCTTCCCACGAGCGCGGTCCACGCGCGCGCGTCGAAGCTCACGCGGTTCATGTTCGCCCAGATGCGATCGGCGTCAGGTCCTTCGCCGAGCTCGACGAGGAGGGTGCACGTCGGCGTCTCGAAGTCCGAATAGCAGTTCGCGAACGCACGGATCCGTTCGAGAGTCGGCTCGCGCCGCCGGAGCACGTCGACCGCGCTCGGCGCGCGAGCGCAGACGCGGCCGGGCGCGATGCTCGACGTGGCCGCGAGCTCGCGCGCGGCCCGAACCTCTCGCGGCGAGAGGATCCTCGCCTTGCCCATCCGACGTCGCAAGCTCGTTTGCATCGCGTCCGCGAGCCGATCTCGCTCGGGCTCCGAGAGCGCTCCATTGCTCGCCACGAAGAGCGCGTAGGGATGCGCTCCGGTGGCGACCACGCTGGGCTCCCGCGTCTGGAATCGCTCGCGCTCGCACTCCTCCGGGATCACGGCGGCGGCGTCTCCCTCCGGAGCCTCTTCGGGAACCTCCGGCAGCTCTGCGAGCCGCGACTCGCACGTGCTTCGCCAGCCGCGCAGCTCGTCGGGCGCGTCGACCACGGCATCTGCGCAGAGCTCCCACGACTCGCGCGCCCGCCGGTACGCCGGTGCAGCCTGGCGGCGCAGCTCCGACGCGAAGCTCGCCGCCATCTCGCGATTGGCCGAGACCTCTTCGGGTAGGGGGAGCCCCTCGATGATCCGCGCCAGGTCCTCGTAGAGGTAGCCGGCGACGACCGCGGCGAGCACACGCTCGTTCGGCGGCCCGTCCGCGAGCCGCACGAAGCGCGCGCGAAGGTCCTGCATCGCCCGCACCCGATCACCCAACCACGCCCCCCACGTGTCGCGCATCCACGCCGTGTACTCCTCGAGCGACAGCCCATCGGGCGCGACCGGCCCCCGGTCCGCGCGAAGCCGCTCCGCCTCCTCCCAGACGTGGCGCGCATCCGCCGAGGCGCGCGCGATTGGCACGTCGAGGACGAGCCTCCCGTCGAGCCGCGGCCTGTCGTCCGCCGCCCTCGGCGTGCCCAGCGCCCCGTGGGCCGTCCCGCACGCCAAGATGACGAGCGCGCCGAGCGCGAGCGGCTGCCTCACGGATTCGGTGACTCCGTCGGTGTCTCCCGACCCTGGACGTCGGGGCCTCTGACGCTGTCGTCGCGCTCCTGGATGACGAACTGCACGCGGCGGTTGCGCGCGCGGTTCTCCTCGCTGTCGTTCGGCACGAGCGGGCGGCTCTCGCCGTAGCCGACCGCGCTCAGGCGCGACGCGTCGACCCCGCGCTCGACGAGACCGCGCATGACCGAGGTGGCGCGGCGCTGGGAGAGGCTCTCGTTGTAGCGGTCGGTGCCCTGATCGTCGGTGTGCCCTTGTACCTCGATGCGCCGGAGCTGCGGGTTCTCGTTGATGACGCGGGCGATCTCGTCCATCAGGGTGAAGCTCGACGGAAGGATCTCGTCGCTGTCGAAGGCGAAGTTGATCTGCTCGAGGATGCGGATCTCGGACTCCTCGACCTGCACGAGGACGTGCTTCACGAGCTCGCAGCGCACCTCCACGTCGGAACCGTCCTCCGGGATCGTCGCTTCGCACGTTCCGGGGTCGTGCTCGTCGGCCGTGAGCTGCATCTCGACGTGCGTCCCGGGCGGGAACCGGTACGTCGTGAAGCGACCGTTCTCGGCGAGGATCGAGCTGTACGGCGTCGCGGGGAAGTCGACGATCGCGCGCTCGATGGGCGAGCCGTCCTGCTGCTGCACGACGGTGCCGATCACACGCCCCGCGGGCGGCGGCTCCTCCTGGATCTCGACCTCGTGCGGGACCTCCCGGACGATCACTTCGGGCTCCGGCCTGGGCCGCGTGTCGAACGCGTACGCGACTCCGAGGATGACGTCGTACGGCGCGTTCAGACCGAGCTCGCGCACCGACGAGTCCTTCGAGGTGCCGGTGAGGCCGATGTCGACCGCCGCGAAGGCCGTGAAGCCCTTCACGGGCGGGAGCACGCGCAGGCCGAGCGACAAATCCATCGGCGCCGACCCGATCCCCGCGAACGCGAGGCACGAATCGTCGCCCTCCGCGGGGATGTCCGAGCCCGGAGCAGCGGGGACGAAGAGGCAATCGTAGCCGGTGCGGTTGATCGGGATCGCCCAGGTCCACTCGAGGAGGGGGGAGATGTAGAGGTTCTCCGCGACGCGGAGAGGCGCTTCGACGCCGAGGTGGATGTCGAAGAAGTCGGTGCGGCTCACACCGAGCGCGGTGCGCTCGTACCGGGTCGCGAGGTGGCGCGTCTCGTCGCCCATCGGCGCGATCGGGTCGACGAGAATCGAGGTAGCGCTGGTTCTCGAGCCCGTAGACGAGCGCCTCGGTGTTGTCCATGCGATAGCCGAGGCCGAGCCGCGCGATGAACGGAGCTGGGCTGTCGAGCTCGCGCAGGTCCGCGGTGCCGAGCGCGTAGAGGCTCGCGCCGAGCGCCTTGGTGTCGATACCGAGGTCGCCGGATGTGGGGACGTACGCCTCGAGGGCACCGCCGATGCCGAGCCACGGCGCGGGGTGGAAGAAGAGCTTCACGCCCGCCCGGATGTCCCCGAGCACGAGGAAGAGGTTCGGGTTGTTGTGATCGTTCGACGTCGCGAAGCTGCGGATCGAATCCGTAGAGCTCTACCAGTCGGTGGAGCTGCGCCGCGATCGAGAGGAACCCCCCCACGCGACTGTGGGTGTCCTCGTCGTGGAGGTAGTTGCTCGTCGCGAAGAAGTCGATCGCGAGCTGGAGCCGGAAGACGCCGACCGGGAGGCCCTCGGCGCCGAGGACGTGCAGCCCTCCCGAGCCGCCGAAGAGCGTCCCTTGCGCGCGGTAGGCGCGATCCCACGCGGGCTCGGCCGGGACGAAGTCGCTCCCTGGGCGGCGCTCCTCGTCGTCGGCGCCGTGCGGGGCGGGCTCGTCCTCGTCGACGTGCTCGGTCTCTTCCTGCGCGGTGCCGATGTCGTCCTCGACGCCGGGCGTCCCTCCGTCGGGCGCCCCTCCGTCGGGCTGCTCTTCGTCGAACTGGTTCTCCCAGTCGTCGTCGAACCCCTCCTGCGCCGCAGCGCGGACGGGGATCGCGAGAAGAATGATCGTCAGGGACAGCGAGGGGGTTCGTCGCGGAAGGCGGCCCATCGTCGGGCGGAGTCTACTCCTCGCGTAGGATTGCGCTAGGTTCGCGAGCCAGGATGGCGAGCGTGTTCGACGGATGGGTTCTCACCCACGAGTGGTGGGATGGGCCGGCGGGCGTCGTCGTCTCGCTCTGGCTCTGGACCGAGGCAGGGCCGGTCCACGCGCGGCTCGAAGGTCAGGAGGCCGTGGTCTTCGTCGAACGCACCGCCCACGCGCGACGCGGCCGGCGGCGGCAGCTCGAGCTCACCACGCTCGAGGGCCGGCCGGTCGACGCGCTCTACTTTCGCTCTCGACGCGAGCTCCTCGACGAGCGCGACAGGCTCGTCGCCTCGGGTGAGCGCGCGTACGAGTCCGACGTCAAGCCCGACGCACGCTTCCTCATGGAGCGCTTCGTCACGGGAGCTGCGACGGTCCGCGGAGACGCGCTCGAACGTGACGGGCACGTCGAGCTGATCGATCCCGAGGTTCGAACCGCCGACGTGAGCCCGCGGCTCGCGCTCGCTGCCTTCGACATCGAGACCGATGGCCCGCACGGCGAGCTGCTCTCGATCGCCGCGACCGACGGAACGGACGCGCGCGTGTGGGTCATCGCCGACGACGCGGACAGGACCGGCACGTTCGAAGCGGCGCGCGACGAGCCTGCCCTCATCTCGGCGTTCGAAGCGTGGGTGCGCGAGCGCGACCCGGACGTCGTCGCCGGCTGGAACTCGATCGAGTTCGATCTCGCCGTGCTCTGCCGGCGCGCCGAAGCTCACGGTCGGCCGCTACGTCTCGGCCGCGGAGGCGAGACCGCGCGCGTGCTCTTGCCAGACAGGCCGAACGGCGTCGCGATCCCGCGCGTGCCCGGCCGCGTCTTCATGGACGGGATCGCGACGCTGCGCACGTTCACGTTCCGGTTCGAGAGCTTCAGCCTCGACGACGTGGCGCAGGCGATCTTGGGCGAAGGCAAGCTCTTGCACGACGACGAGGACCGCATCGGCGAGATCCGACGCATGTTCCGCGAGGACAAGCCGGCGCTCGCGGCGTACAACCGGAGGGACGCGGAGCTCGCGCGACGCATCTTCGTCGAAGCGCGCCTCGTCGAGCTCGCCGTGGCGCGCCAGCGGCTCACGGGCCTCACCATGGATCGCCAAGGCGGCGCCGTCGCCGCGTTCGACTACCTCTACCTCCCGCGCCTCCATCGCCACGGCCACGTCGCGCCCGACACCGAGGCGCGCGAGATCGATCCCGCGCTCGCGGCGCCGGGCGGTTGGGTCATGGAGCCCGACCCGGGGCTTCACGACAACGTCCTCGTCCTCGACTTCAAGAGCCTGTACCCGAGCATCATCCGCACGTTCCGCATCGACCCGATGGGGATGGCGTTCCCCGGCGACGATCCGGTGGAGGGCTTCGGTGGCGCTCGGTTCCACCGCCACGAGCACGTCCTCCCGGAGCTCATCGAGACGCTGTGGGCTGCGCGCGAGGACGCGACGAAGACTCAGAAGCGCGAGCTGTCGACCGCGATCAAGATCCTGATGAACTCGTTCTACGGCGTGCTCGGGACGCCCGCGTGCCGCTTCTTCGAGACGCGGCTCGCCAGCTCGATCACGCGGCGCGGTCACGAGATCATCCGCGGGAGCCGCGAGCACATCGAGGAGCGCGGTCTGCGCGTCATCTACGGCGACACGGACTCGCTCTTCGTCTTGCTCGGCGCGGGCCGCGACGAAGCGGCATGCGATGCGCTCGGAGAGGACGCTCGCGTCGGACCTGACCGCGTGGTGGAAGGAGCGCTTGCACCGCGAGCTCCGACTCGAGAGCGCGCTCGAGGTGCGCTTCGAGGCGCACTACCTGAAGCTGCTCGTCCCCACCATGCGGGGCTCCGAGCGCGGGAGCAAGAAACGCTACGCGGGCTGGGCGCGCGCTCGCGACGGCGAGCTACGCGTGGTCGTGAAGGGTCTCGAAGCCGTCCGGACCGACTGGACGCCGCTCGCGCGCCGTTTTCAACGAGAGCTCTTCCGCCGCGTCTTCGCCGGCGAGGCATGGGAAGCGTGGACACGCGAGGTCGCGCGACCGCTTGCGCGCCGGCGAGCTCGACGACGAGCTCGTCTATCGAAAGCGGTTGCGGCGTGACGTCGATGCGTACGAGAAGAACGTCCCGCCGCACGTCCAGGCCGCGCGCAAGCTCGCCCGCCCCCTGCGCGTCGTGCGAGTACGTCATGACGACGCGCGGCCCCGAGCCCATCGAGCGGCAAGAGTCGCCGATCGACCACGACCACTACTTCGAGAAGCAGCTCGCGCCGGCCGCCGACGCCATCCTCTCGGCGCTCGGCACCACGCTCGCCGCCCTCGCCGGGAAGCAGATGAGCTTGTTCTGATCTCAGAAGACCGAGTCGATCCGCGCCTCGACGCGGAACGCGCCCATCGCACCGCTGGCATCGTCGCGCACGATGAGCGTGCGGGTCTGCGTGTCGATCTGGAACGAGCCGTCGGTGTCCGTGCTCGTCGTCTCGGCGTCCTCGCCGCTCACGCTCGGCGGGTTGTCGTAGACCGCACACCGGAAGAAGCCGTTCGACTCTCCCCCGTAGAGGACGGTCACGCCGCACATGAGGACGACGTGGCACCAATAGCCGCTCGGTTCCTGGGCGTTGTCTCGCACCTCGATCGCGAACGAGCACGAGTCCCCGGCGTTGACTGCGACGTTGCCGCCGACGCGCTCGACGGTCGCGAGCACCGTTCGCGTCGTCCCGAACGGGCGCGGCGCAACCGGGATGACGAGCGGCGTCGGTGCGGGCCCCGGCGCTTCGACCGGCCCGTTGTCGCCGACAGGCCCGAAGACCGGGCCGTCCGAGCCCGAGGATCGCATCGCGTAGAACCAGTACCCGACGCCGCTGAAGCAACAGCACGAGAGCAGCAGCAAGCCGCCGCCGAGCGCGATCCACAGGATGGGGGACTTCTGCTTTTCCTCGGTCATGGTCGCTGAGCTTACCCGCGCCGACGCCGCGCGAGGAGGGGGGCCGGAGCGGGCGTATACTCGGGCGCCATGCGATATCGGATCTTCGGGGTGACCGTCGCGCTCGCGACGGCGTTCGGATGCGGCGGGAACGGCTCGGGCGCGACTCGATGCCACGAGGAGACCGAGGTCGCGCGGGCAGCGCCCACCTCGGGGTCGGACGAAACGCCCCAGGCGGTATCGCCCCCGGCCGAGGTTCGCGACCTCGCGGACGCACCCCGGCGCGCCTCACCGGCAGGGACGGGCACGGTCGCGTTCCTCGCGCGCGGGAACAACGCCTTCGTCGGTCGGCTCGAGATGGACCCGGGCGCGATGGTGCCCGAGCACCAGGACTCGACGGAGGAGTACATCCACGTTCTCGAGGGTCACGGGACGATCACGATCGACGGGGTCGTCTCCGACGTCAGGCCCGGCGCGACGATCTTCATGCCGGCCAACGCGACCGTCAGCTATCGGAACGGCGACGCGCGCCTCGTCGCGATCCAGGTGTGGGCGGGGCCGGCGCCTGCGGCGAAGTACGACAGCTGGCGAGAGCTTCCGCGCGAGTGAGGTCGGGTCAGGTGCGCGGCCGTGATCGTCTTCGGATCGCCGCCGCGAACAGCGCGAGCGCGGCGAGCGCGAGCAGGCCCCTCGACGCGGTTCGCGACGCGCCCGCCGCCGAGCAGCAGCCGCCGCCACCGCCGCCGCCATCGCCCGCGTCCGGCGTCGCACCTCCGTCGAGCCCGAGTCCGCCGTCGACGCCGGCGTCCGGCAGACCCGCCACGCAGCGCATCGCGGCCGTCGTGTCGAGGGGCACGAGGCCGAAGTCCATCTGGAGATCCTCGAAGCAGAGATCGCAGCGCGCGGGGATGATGCTGTCCGCTCCGCACGAGCGACGGGGCCCCTCGACCTCTTCGACGGTGAGCACGGGCTCGAACGCGATATCCGGCAGAGACGACTTGCCGAGGATGAAGCCGTTCACGCGCCCATTCGCGCAGACCCAGAGCTCGTCGTCGTGGAGCGCGAGGCACGAGACCTGCAAATCGCGGTCGAGCGAGCGAATGTCCGCGCTCGATGTCGCGCTGAAGAGCCCGCCCATCGAGTTGCCGTAGTACATCGTGCCGTCCGGACCAATCGCGAAGCCGAAGCCACGGCTCGGGACAGCCATCGTCTCGATCGTCTGGATCGTCTCGAAGCTGTCCGCCCCGTCCTCGCTGACCAGCAGCCGATCGGTCGCGTCGCCCTTCGCCCACGCGAACACGCGGTCGGGCTCGACGGGGTCGACCGCGAGCAGGTAGAGGGTGTGCTCGTCGCTCTCGAGGGCGACCTCGTGCGGCTCCCACGTCGAGCCTCCGTCGGACGACACGAAGACGAAGAACCGCTCCGGCGAGGTCGAGGTGGCGGCGTACGACCCGGCGGCGTAGAGCCGCATCGGATCGGACTCCGCGACGCGGAGGCGCTCCGGGAGAAAATCGCGCGGGAGCGTGCCGGGAAGCGGATCGAAAGCGAGGCCGTCGGTGGACCGATAGAATCGCGTTCTCGATGCTCGTGTCGCTCTGTAACGCGAGGACGTCGCCCGACACGGGGTCGAGGATCACGTCGGCCATGTACGCGTCGGCGAGGACGGCCGGGATCCGGTCCCACGCGCAGCCGAACATCGCGCCGTGGTCGAGGCCGCTCGGTCTCGCCGCGAAGAACGACCCGTCGCCGAGCAGCACGGTGGGATCGGCGAAGCCGACCCGGCTCTCCGGCAGGGCCTGCAGGCACACCCAGTCCCACGTCGCGCCGCCGTCCTCGGTCACGACGTAGCCGAAGATCCCGTTCGCGACGATGACGTTCGGGTCCGTCGGGCTGAACAGCACCCCCTGAACGTCGGTCCCGATGTGCGCGTACGCCGGTGCCGCGACGAAGAGCGCGCAAAGGAAGATCCCTAGCCAACGCACGCTCGAATCATGGCACGCGTGGCGCGGAGCCGCGCGGCAGAGCGTGCGGATGATCACCTGCCCCGACGTGACCCGAGCGCGTGCGCGCGCTACACGCAGGGGATGGGTTGGCGGAGACTCTCGACGGGTGCGATCTGTCTCGTGGTCCTGATCTCGGCGTGCGGTCGCCGTGGGAGAGGCGAGCCTCTCCCCGACGGCGCGCTGCCGCCCACCGACGGGTCGGTCCCGACGACGGACGGCGGCGGTCGCGACGGATCGCTTCCCCCGCGCGACGGCGGCGGCACGTGTATCGACGAGACGTACACGGAGACGCTGCCCAACACGACGGCGTCCATCGACGATCTCGTCGGGGCGTACACGCCCTCCGCGCTCCAGTCGTTCGTCGACGGCGTCCTCACGCGACGCTACCCGATCGGCGCGCACATCGTCGCCGGAGGTCGCGCGAGCGACGGCTTCGGCGGCGACTGCGTCGAGATCTTCTCGGCGGGCTCGACCGGCACCGCGTCGGATTTGATCGACGCGATGGGCACGGTCGTCCACGAGTGCGGCCACTTCTACGATCTCGGCCTCGGGGGGTTCGGCGATCACACGTACGTGTTCCGCGACGACCTCACGTTGCACGCGTCGATGGGCGACGCGACCGATCGCGGCGGCCGGACGTTCGCGCGGAGCCTCCTGAACGAGGACGACCAGGCCGCGCGCCGGCCGCCGTGCGGCGGCGGGTTCGGGAGCGGCTGCGACTCCTACGCCGACACGTACCTCGATGGGGATCCGTTCGACTCGACCTTCGACGGCGGCGATCAGGGCTTCGACTCGGTCATGGAAGAGGCGGTTCAGTACGTGAACTCGCTCGCGACCGCCTACGCGTTCGCCGATCGGCTGCCGCCCGGCCTCATGACGAGCGCGCGCGACGGCATCCTGACGTTCATGTGGTGGACGGAGCGCTACCTCCGGCTCGCCCGGCTCGAGCACACCGACGCGTACACGTTCATCTCGGGCGATCCCGCGTGGCGCACGGTCATCCTGACCATGTGGGGCCGCGCGAGCACATACCTCGAGCTCACCTCGGGAATGCCCGGCCTCGGGATCGACGACGCCGCGATCCGCGCGCTCGTGGACGCTCCGGAGCTCCGCGCCGAGATCGACGCGATCCGCGCCCTGCAGTGCCCCTGAATCAGCGCCGGCGCCCGAGGAAGGACGCGGCGGCTCCCCAGACCGCGCCGCCGACGAGGCCACCGGTGTGGACGACGTTCGCGATCGGCAGAAAACCTAGCAGGCCGAAGAGGTAGAAGCCGATGAGCCATGCGCCGCCAGGCGGCGTGCCGTAGGGACCGGCGCGATCGAGCTTGGCGCGCACCCACTGGTACGAGAAGAGGCCGAGGACGACGCCGGACATGCCGCAGAAGTTCGGAGTGAACGTCCAGAGGTACTGGGCGGTGTTGCCGATGGCGCCGACGACGAGTACGAACACGATGAGGAACAGCCCGCCTTGCGCGCGCTCGACGAGCGAGCCGAGGTCGCGCATCCAGAGCGCGTTGAAGAGCACGTGGAGCGCGCCGAAGAGCCCGAAGAGCCCCGCGTGACGCGAGAAGTCGATGAGCGGTGCGTGGACGAACGCCGGCGTGAAGAGCCGCCAGATCTGCCCGTCGCGGAGGCCCGCGAACGCGCTCGTCCGGAGGTAGACGCCGGCGACCGGGACGTAGTCGGCGTACGCGAGCCAGCGAAAGATCGCCTCGTAGTTCGTGAACGTCATCGCGATCGACAGACCGATCATCACGCCGATGATCCCGAAGGTGACGCGGCCGATACCGCCGCTCCCGAGCGACCACCGCTCGCGCATCGACGTCACGCGTGGGCGGGTCTTCGCCTCGGCCTTCGCCTCCGCGCGCGCGGCGCGCCGCCGCTCCGACGCGATCGCGCGGGATCTCTCGAACCTCTCGTCTCCGGGATGCGCCTCGAACGCCCGCAGGATCTCCTTGGCGCGCTCGAGGTCGCGCTCGTCGAGGACCCAGAGGAGGTGGCCACCCTCGCGAACGCGATCTATCCGCGTCTCGATGCCGTCGACGTAGAGCGCGTCGGCGAGCGTCCTCGCCGTGCCCTCGTCCTCGAAGCGCGCGATCTGTCGCACCGGCCGCTCATACCACACGCGGCCCGAGCGCGTCAGTCGTACGGCGAGAACGCCGCACGGCTCTCGCGCCCACCGTTGAGGCGAGCGAGCTCGGCGTCCGTGTACGCGTGGAGGCTCCCCTCGGGCAGCCGCTCCCGAACGAACGCGATCACGGCTTCACGCGCGCGGCCTCCGACCTCGTCCTCGGCGCACTCGTCCCAGAGCTCGAAGACGCGACGCCGCCGCTCCGCGTCGGATCCGGGCCCCGACAGGATCGTCTCGAGCCGCCGGCGAACCATCTGCGCGCCGCGCCGGCTGTCACGGAGCCGCTGCCGATCGGCGAGCTGATCGCGAAACGCCTCCGTCTCGCGAAGGAACCATCGGCGCTCGGCGGCGAACGGATCGTTGCCGGCGGCGCGCTGCATCGCGTCGTTCAGATCGAACTGCCCGGTGACCCCGCGCGGGCTCGAGAGCGCGGGCGAGTCGACGCCGACTCCCGGACGATCGGAGAACTGCACCGTTCCGTCGGGCTCGATCAACGCGGTGAACACGTGCCCGTCGTACACGAACGTGCCGTCGCTCATCGAATGGAGATCCGGCGGCGGCCGCTCACCGACATAGTCGCGCGCGTTCGCCGCCCGGCCGAGCGCGACGTTCAGATCGTGCTCGAGAGCGTCGCCGCGCGAGCCGGCTCGGTCGCGCTCGCCCGTCGCGCCCTCGCCGAGCGGGATCGCGGCGCGCGCGACGGCGCGGGGGTCGAGCGAGATCGTCGGGTGCTCGTGCCGCTCTGGGCGCGGCGGGAGCTCCGGGATCTCCGGCACGACCTCCGGCTCCTCGGACGGCGGCGGCTCGACCGGCCGCGGTGGCTCGATCCGATGCGGGAGGACGGCTCGGGGCGTCGTGGGAAGCACCGGAGTCGGAGCCTCGGACACCGCTTCGTCCTCGTCCCGAGCGGGCGGCGTCGGCGCCTCCCGGTCGACCGTGATCTCCACCTCGACCGGAGCGTCGAGCGCGATCGGAAAGCTCGCGCGAGGCAGCGCGGCGAGCCCGAGCGCCGACGCCGCGTGGACGCCGAATGACGTGGCGAGAGCCACCCACAAGAGCCCGGACTTCGGATCGGTCGCCACGACGGAATTCGCGCGGTGCCGCCCCGGCGGAGGCGCCCGCGGGGGGACCCTGCTCCGCTCGAGGGCGCGGCGCAAGTACGCGACGCGAGTACGCGGCGCACCACCCAGAGCCGGGGGGCGTCGTCCACGCCGGCTTGGCGGCTCATTCGATCAGGCCGACCGACGGCGAGCGCGAGGCGCGCCGCCAGTCGTGGCTCAGCGGCGACGTGGAGCAGCAGCGTCCGCTCGCCGCGCACCTGCGCGTCCGATCTTCCTCGTCCCGGTCGCGAACGCCGCCACGGGCAGAGCTCAGAGCCGCGCGGCCTCGCGCGACGCCTCGCTCACGTCGATCCCGACCGCCGCGAGCCCGGGCAGGACGATGTCCCTGAGCGTGCCCCGGACTCCCGCCTCGAGGTCGCGCACGGGCGGGTAGCCGTGTCCGGGCACGCCGCTCTCGGGGAGCTCGCGCACGCGCGCGAGCCAGTGCTCGCCGTTCGCGCGGACGAGCCTCGCCATCCACGGAGCGAGCGCACGGCGATCCGACGCGTCGAGCGCATCCGACGCGAGGTGCGCGAACCCGACCCGCGCGTGACCGATCTCGTCCCGAAGGTGCTTGCTCGACGCCTCGCGCACGGTGGCCGCGTCGCTCGCGTCGAGGCACCTCGCGACGAAGTCGGCGGCGACGCTCTCGTTGAAGCACGAGAGCCCGATCACGTGCAGCGTCGCGCGGAGCGGATCGGACGCGCCGCGATGAGGCGGCATGCCGACCTTCTTCGCCCGCGGCATCTCGAGGCGCTCGCCGAGGTAGAGCCCGGCGAGCCGGTGGCACGCCCGCGCGTGCTCGACCTCCTCGCTCGCCGCGCGCGTCGCGAGCGCGAGCACCTCGGGACGCGCGCCGAGCGCGTACAGCCCGACCACGACCTGCGCGAACCCTGATCCCGCGCCGAGCTCCGACCGCGCACGGTCGGCCCAGATCTCGCCGACGAGCCGCCGCACGTCGGGTGCGAGCCGCTCGACCTCCGGATCCGCTCGGGTCTCGTCGTCGGCGGCCACCGATCAGAGAATGGCGACCATCGCGTCTTCGCTGGCGTCTTCCATCCCGGGCGCGTCGGCAGCCGGCGGAGCGTCGAGCCCCGCGTCCGCCACGGCGCCGGAGTCGATGCCGCCACCGCCGTCCATGCCGGGCGAGCGGCTCGAGCCACACGCCGCGCCACCGACCATCGCGATGCCCGACAGGACGATCGCGCGAAAGAGATCTCGCTCGCGTGCCATGGTCGGAGGGTACCCCGCCTCGGCGCGCGAGCGAAAGCGGCTTGGCCGCTCAGGGAACGTAGCCGTCCGCGTACGTTCCGGGCGAGTACGCGCCGACCGAGCCGGGAATCGTGGAGTGCTGGACCCACGTGGTCGCGGTGTCGCGCACGATCGATTGGTCGGCGCCACCCTCGGAGCCCCACGAGACGGTGTCGATGACGGTGCCGCCGTCGCGCAGCGTGAGCGTCTCGCTCGTGTTGTTGAGGGCGAGCGTGCCGGTCGACGCGGTCTGGACGATCGCGCCGCCGAACGTTCCCGTCGGCGTCCCCGCGCCGAACACGACGACGATGCCGTACGAAGGAAGCCAGGTGCCGGCCGGGAACGTGTGACGAACTCCGATCAAATCGCTCAGCGTGAGGCCGCCGATGTCGATCGCGACCGCCGACACGTTCACGAGCTCGACGAACTCGTCGGCCGTCACGCTCGCGGTTCCGTCGCCGTTCGGATCGGCGCCCACAGCGGGATCCGCGAGGACTTCCGCGATCAGGATGTCTCCCGGATCGGGACGGAACGTCGCGCCGGCGTAGAAGCTCTGGAAGATGTCGAAGCTCCCGAGCCGGTTGTCGTGCCACACGAGGTGACTGCCGCTGTTCGAGATCGCGACCTGCGTCGAAGTCGACGACGTGATCCGCACCGGCGCCTGGCCGAGGAACGCCGCGCCGACGTTCCAGTCACCCGCCGTCTGATCGTCGAAGACGGTGATCTCGCTGTCGACGCCGCGGATGATCTCGGCGCCGACAGCGTTCAGGAGCAGGTTCTCACCCGGGTACGTGTTGAGCCCGCTCACGGCGGTGAACGGCGCGTAGTAGTCGTCCCAATCGCTCGTCAGCGTCGCCGTGCCGGCGATGCTCCGGCCGTCGGTCCACGCCGCCATGACGAAGTCGAGCGCGGGGCCCTGATGACCGGCGCCGGCGGTCGAGCCGGGCGTCTGAATGGACGGCGCTCCCCACGTTCCCGAGGTCGCGTCGTACGTCCGCACGTGCGTGATCAGGTGACCGGCCGACGTGCCGACGTACGCGATCCGCCCGCCGCGAACCGCCGGCGAGAACTCGTCGGTGGAGGGCGAGCCGAGGTTCGTGGTCGTCCCCGTCGCGAGGTCCCGTACGTAGACATCCCACTGCGTCCCGCCCGTGAGCTGGTCCCACACCACGATCGATGCCGCGATGTCGACGTTGCCCGTCTGCGCCGACGACAGCACCGTCTCGGTGCTCGTCGCGAGATCGTACAGCACCGCACGCGTCCCCGCTCCCGTCCCGCGGATGTACACGAGCCGGTCCCCCGAGATGCGCACGCCGAGCTCGTCCTGTGCCGTCGTCGTGATCTGCTGCGGGGCGCCACGGTCGAGGTTCCGGTAGACGATCTCCCAGTTGCCGCCGCGCTGGACCGAGTACGCGAGGTTCCGGTTGTAGATGTCCGGCAGGACGGTGTCCTCGGCGCTGCTGACGAGCGGGCCGGACGTGCACATGTCGTCGACCTCTCCATCGCAGTCGTTGTCGAGGCCGTCGCAGATCGCCTCGTTGGTCGAGCCCATCCTCGGTCGCGACGTATCGCGGGCCGTAGCTCGCCGTGCCCGAGCACGCGAGCCAACCCGCGGCGCCGCCGCAGCTCTGCACCGCGCCTGCGCACACGCCCGAGCCGAGCGCGCACGGCGGCGGCGTGAGCCCGTCGTCGGTACGAGCCGTTGCAGTCGTCGTCGAGGCCGTTGCACGTCTCGGGCACGGGACCGATCGCCGCCCATGCACGCGCCCCACGCGCCCGCTGCGCACGTCTGCGTGCCGCGCTGGCACGCGCCGGTGCTGATGCCGCACGCCTGGGTCGTCCCGTCGATGCACGCGCACCCCTCGTCCGTGACGCCGTCGCAGTCGTTGTCGCGCCCGTCGCAGCGCGTCTCGACGGCTTGGTAGTTCGCGCCGTAGCTCGCCGCGGTGCACGCGACGAACCCGGCCGCGCCGCCGCACGTCTGCCGTGCGCCCGAGCAGACGCCATCGGTCAGCGCGCACGCCGGGCGGGTGACCGTCTCGTCGGTCATGCCGTCGCAGTCCTCGTCGGTGCCGTCGCACGTCTCGGCGATGGGAGCGACCTCGCCGCGCAACCTCCCCACGCGCCGGCGACGCATGTCTGCGTACCCGCCATGCACACGCCCGATGTCGCTCCCGCACGCGCTGCGTCGTCGCCGCTCGATGCACGTGCAGCCTCGGATCGATCACGCCGTCGCAGTCGTTGTCGAGCCCGTCGCAGAGCGTCTCGTCGCCTGTAGTCGCCGCCGTAGCTCGCGGTGCCCGCGCACGCGATCCAGCCCGCGGTGCCGCCGCAGGTGCGATGGCTCCCGGCGCAGACGCCGAGCGTCAACGGGCAGGCGGGGGCGACGAGGTCGGCGGGATCGTCGTCGGTCCCGTCGCAGTCGTTGTCGAGCCCGTCGCACACCTCGCCCATCGGAGCGACCTCGCCCTCGCACGGCCCCCACGCGGCATCCGCACACGTCTGGGTGCCCATCTCGCACACGCCGGTGTCGGAGCCGCACGCTTGCGTCTCCCCATCGGTGCACGCGCAGCCCTCGTCGGTCGTGCCATCGCAGTCGTTGTCGAGGCCGTCGCACGCGTCTCGTCCGCTTCGAAGTCGGCGCCGTAGTCCGGCCGTCGCACGCGAGGAACCCGTCGGCGCCGCCGCAGCGGGCCGATGCGCCCGCGCAGACTCCGTCGGTCAGCTCGCAACCGGGCGCGACGACGTCTTCGTCGATCGCTCCGTCGCAGTTGTCGTCGACGCCGTTGCACGTCTCGCCCGCAGCCGGGCTGATCGACCCGTTCGTGTCGTCGCAGTCGGGGCCGAGCGCGCAGCCTTCGCCGTAACCGTCCATGTCGGTGTCGATGCAGCTGCCGCCGCCACCGTCCGTGCCGGGACCCGAGTCGGGAGTGACCCCGCCGTCGCCACCGATGCCCCCTCCGTCGAAGCTGGGTCGGCCCGAGTCGTCGCCGCAAGCCGCGAGCACCGCGGCGATCACGACCAAGAAGGAAAGGGTTCGATTCTGCATGTCGAGGTTCTCCAGCGCGGTGTACGCCGCGAAGAACCCGACATTCCCTTCAACCGTGGTCGCCCGATGCGGTGTACCCGAGATAGGCGCCGCCCCCGCAGTCACCATCCCAGCCATGAAGCCCGGGCACAGGTGATGGGGGCCGCGCGAGAGAAAGCTCCTACGGGCGCGTGACGGATCCGCCCGTCACATCGGCCTCTCGACCGTGATCGCGACGGTGCCGCAGCTTCCGTCGGCGCGCTGCACGGCGAAGTGCCAGTGCGCCCACGGGATCGCGCCGGAGACGCCCCAGCCCTCGGCGGCGCATCCGAACGGCATCGGCCGACAGCTCTCGTCCATCTGCTGGATCACCCAGCCCGAAGGCACGCCGAGGTGGTACGTCGAGCCGGTGAAGGGCGCGTCCGCGACGAGGAGCGCGTCGCCCGCGCCGCTCGCCGCGCAATCCCCGCCCACGTCGTCCGGCATCGCGCACGTGTCGACGACGAAGATCCCTCCGCCGGAGACATCGATTGACGCCGCGCAGTCCGCGAGCGGCGGCGGCGGGCCGGCGTCGACGCCCGGGCCCGCATCCGGCGCGAGGCCACCTGCGTCGGGCGCCGAGCTCGCGCCCGCGTCGGATGACATCAGCCCACGGTCGGAGGACGACCCGGCGTCGCGCGGCGCGCCCGAATCGCGCGCGATCCGCCCTCCGTCCGGATGGCCCGTCGAGCCGTCGGCGCCTGCGAAGTACCCGGGCGGGGGGAGCCGCCCATCACCACCCTGCGCGCACCCGATCGCCGCGACCGCGAAACCCGAGACCCACCACCGATGGAACTGCATGAGCGCCTCCCGTTCGAGGCACTCTGCGAGCCGAAGCGGCCGGGCGAACAGTTAGCGCTTCTTAAACGAAGGCCCGGATGGTCGGCTGCCGTATCATGAGGGCATGCGAGCTCTTCCATCGGCGATCGCGGTCGTCGCGCTCTACGCCGCCGGAACCTCGGGATGTTCGAGCCACGACCGATCGGGCGCCGACGGCGGTCCGGGAGCGGACGGCGGTGGGCTCACGGCCAGCTGCCCAGCGGATCCGCCGACGGGGGGGAGCGCGTGCGCGCGCGACGGCCTGAGCTGCACGTGGGCGCGCTGCACGGCCGATGGCGTCTCGCGCGCCGCGTGCAGCGGGGGCACCTGGACCGTCGACGCCACGCCGTGCACCGGAATGTTCGCGTGCAACGAGGGAGGCATCAGCTGCACCGACGATCAACTGTGCGAGGTGCGCTCGGGCGGCGCGCTCCTCGTGGACTGCGCGACCAACCCGTGCGGCGAGAACGCCATCGAGGTCGCCTGCGCGTGCGGCTTCTGCGGCGGCCCCGAGAACTGCACCGTCTCGGACCGCACCGCCACCTGCAACACCTGCCCCTCGGGTCTCTGCCCGTAGCGGGATGCCCGCCGCGCGACACAGCAGTCGAACATGCATTCGCTCGCTCACGCCGTCTACGTAGCGTGCACGGCTCGCGAGACCTGCGCTGAGGTCGTACACAGCCAGACCCCGCTCTTCGCGCTGCGCACTCCCGAGGCTAGCGCGAAAGGCGACGAGCCACCGAAGCGCCACCGCGGTCGTGCGAGGAGGGGGAGTCGAACCCCCACGGGTTGCCCCACCGGAACCTAAATCCGGCGCGTCTACCAGTTCCGCCATCCTCGCGAAGCGGCGGCAGATCCTGACCATGGCGAAGGGTGGTGTCGAGCGGCTTCGTCTACTAGGCTTCGGGCATGCGACTCTTGGGTTTTCTTGGAGTGTTTTCGTTCCTCTTTTCGGTCGGCGCGCTCGCGGGCTGCGGCGGCGGCGACGAGACGTACACCTGCTACTCGTGCGCGGGCACCGAGACTCGGCGGGTCGGAGAAGCGTGCAGCCCGGGGTTCTCGCCCACGATGCCGGCGTGCCTCGATTCGGGCACGCCCGACTCGTCGATGCCGCCGCGGGACGGTGGCGGCGGGACCGACGGAGGCGCCGGGACCGACGGAGGCGACGCGACCGACGGCGGCGGCGCGTCGGACGGCGGCGGCGCGTCGGACGGCGGCGGCGCGTCGGACGGCGGCGGCGCGTCGGACGGCGGCGGCGCGTCGGACGGCGGCGGCGCGTCGGACGGCGGCGGCGCGTCGGACGGCGGCGGTGCGTCGGACGGCGGGACGTGCTCCCCGATCACCAACGACAGCTCGGCGATCAACATGACCTGCACGGTCGTGGACGACTGCCCGACGGGCTACACCTGCCAGCCCTTCAGCGGTGTGGCGCTCAGCCACAGCTGCGAAGTCCTCTGCACGCGTGACTGCGACTGCCCGTCGGGGTTCACGTGCGAGGTGCAGAGCGACAAGACGGGCACACCGTGGATGGAGTGTCAGTAGCTCGCGCTCTTCGCGCCGCCGCGCTCGCGTCGATCGTGGCGCTCGCCTCGCTCGCCGTGCCGGCTCCGGTCGCGCGCGCGCACGGACGCTACCCCGAGATCGGGCTCATCTCGTTCCACCCCAGAAACCCCGACGTGGTCGCGATGCGCGGCACGTTCGGCCTGCTGCTGAGCCAGGACGGCGGCGGCACGTTCCGCTGGATCTGCCACACGGTCATCGGCGCGAGGCAGACCGAGGATCCGTCGCTCGTCGTCGGTGGCGACGGAAGCCTCGTCGTCGGTTTCTTCGATGGGCTCGCTCGCGGCAGCCCGGACGGCTGCGATTGGGGCTTCCCGTCGCCGTCGCTCACCAACGTGGTCGTGATCGACGTGGCGCGCCATCCGACCGACCCCGACACGATCTACGCGCTCACCTCGAGCGGAGGAATGGAGAACGGTCTCTACCGCTCCACCGACGACGGCGCGACGTGGACGGCCGTCGCGCCCGCGATCGATCCAATCCTCTTCGAGACGATGCGCATCGCTCCCTCGGATCCTGACCGCATCTATCTGACGGGCGCGTACCCACCGATGGCCAGCGAGCCGCCCGACGGCGGCACGGGCGACGGAGGGCCCCCCACGCCACGCCGCGTCTACACCTATCGCTCGTCGGACGGCGGCGAGACGTGGGAGAGCTTCGAGCTCATGGAGTTCGGCCAGATGGGCGACCGCAATGGCTACCTGCTCGGCGTCGACCCGCTCGATTCGAATCGCCTCTTCATGTACGTGCGAAACGAAGAGGACGACCGCGTCTACGAGAGCACCGACGGAGGCGAGAGCTACGCGCAGCGCCTCACGATGCGCCGCGTCGACGGCTTCGCATGGTCGGACGACGGATCCACGGTGTGGATCGGCGGCAAGAACGAGCTCGTCGACGGGGTCCCCGCGCTGACGGGCCTGCGCCGCTCGACGGACGGGGGCCACGTGTTCACGACGCTACACGACGACGTGAGCGTGGGATGCCTCGCGACACACGGCGACGAGCTCTGGATTTGCGCGGACAACTTCCGCGACGGGTTCGCGCTCGCGCGTAGCACCGACCGCGGGCAGACGATTCGAGCCGTCCTTCGTGTTCCGCGAGATCCCAGGGCTCGTGTCGTGCAACGCCGGCACCGACACGGCGGACATCTGCACGCGCGAGGTCGCGGACCTCGCATACGACCTCGGGCTCCCGTTCGACGCCGGCCCTCTCTCACGCGACGGATCGGTACCGACGCCGTGGTGGCTCGACGGAGGAACCGACGGCGCGGCCGGGATGGACGCCGGGATGGACGGGGGCGCGCACGAGACGGTCGGCGGTGGCGGGTGCGCGTGTCGCGCGACGGGCGGCTCGCCTTCCGGCGTCGTTCCGGTGCTCGGCCTCCTCGCCATCTTGCTTCTGCGCCGGCGGTCAGCTTGTTGACGGCCCCGCGGGTGGCTTCCATCCTCATGCCACGGCCGGCAGATCGGCTTCGTTCCGCACGTAGGAGGCGGGGATGACTCGAGGATCTCTGGTCCTTGGCTTCGTAGCGCTCGCGATGCTCTTGGCGCCGGGCGCTGTGCTCGCGCAGGATCAACGCGAACAGGCGCGCACACAGTTCAATCGCGGCGTCGAGCAGTACGAGGCCGGTAACTACCAGGACGCGCTGACGTCGTTCCAGGAAGCGTATCGGCTCGCGCCGCACCCGACGGTCCGGGTGAACATCGCCAACTGCTACGAGCAGCTCAACCGGCCGATCGAAGCGCTCTTTCACTTCGAGCGCTTTCTCGAAGAGAGCCACGACGCGCCGGCCGCACAACGGCGTGAGGTTCAGGCGGCCGTGCACCGCCTCGAGGGCCGCGTCGGGCGGGTCTCGTTCCGCATCGCGCCTGATGGCGCGCTCGTTCGAATCGACCAGACCGAGATCCGGCGGGCTCCCGTGCTCGAGCCGGTGCGCATGACGCCGGGAAATCACCTGGTCGAAGTGCGGATGGATGGCTACGCGCCGGTGTCCCGCGAGTTCATCGTCGAAGCGGGAGAGCCAGCGGAGATCTCGATCCGGCTCTGAGCCCGGCAGCTCCGAAGATGCCTCCGATCCGAGCACGAGCGGCGGCTCGGGCCCGCCGACGGGACTCGACGGATGGGGGAGCTATGGGCGCCGGCGGGAGCACCGGCGACGGTTCGATCGATGCGGGTGGCGGTCTCGACCTCGGCGGGGGGGTGACGGAGGCGACGGAGACAGACACGACACCAGCGGCGCCGGCTTCCACCTCGAGACGCCGACGATCCTCCTCGCGGCCGCAACCGGCGCGTTCCTCGTCGCGACCATCGTCACGGGGGTGCTCGCGCTGGGAGCGAACTCGGACTTCGAGAGCGCGGTGGATCGCTCGGTCGATGGCTCGCTCTCCAATGCGGAGCGCCAGCAGGCACGACAAGACGAACTCGCGGCCAAGGACCGCGCCGACACGCTCGCGCTCGTCAGCGACATCTTCCTCGTGAGCACCATCGTCGCAGCCGGTGTGACGGTGCTCTTGTACTTCCTGCAGAGCGACGAGGAGCCGTCGTCGAGCGCCGCGCTGCGCACCGTGCCGGTGGTGTTGCCCGGAGGCGGGGGCGGCGTCGTGCTCCGCGCCGAATTTCTGAGGGGGGTGAGCATGAGACGCACGAAGTCGAACGCGGTGGCCGTCCTTGCGCTGCTCGCGACCGGGTGCAGCGCGCTCGTCAACCCCGACGAGTCGAGGCTCGGAGGCGACGGAGGCGGCTCTTCGGACGGCTCGACGCCCGACGCCACGATGAGCCGCGACGGAGGCGGGTCCGATACCGGCCTCCCCGATGGCACGATCGTGTGCGCGACGGATTGCGACGACGGCGTCGCGTGCACGAGCGATGCGTGCGTCGCGGGCTCGTGCGTCAATACGCCCGACGACTCCATGTGCGCTGACGGAATGCGGTGCAATCCGGTCTCCGACTGCATCCCGATCGTGTGCACGAGCGACGCGGACTGCGATGATGGGCTCTTCTGCACCGGGACCGAGACGTGCGCGGTCGGCGAAGACGGCGCGGATCCCTCGACAGGCTGTCGCGCGGGGGTGCCGCCGTCGTGCACGGACGATCTCGACTGCACGTCGGACGCGTGCGACGAGGACGCGGACGCGTGCGCGTTCGTGCCAGACGACACGGCGTGCGACGATGGCGTCGACTGCACCGTCGACTCTTGCGACGTGTCGAGCGGATGCGTGTCGGCTCCCGACAACTCGCTGTGCGAAACGTATTGCGTCCTCGGGGCGGAGTGCCACCCGGGCGCGGGCGGTTGCATCGGAGGCGTTCGCCGAACCTGCAACGACGGGACGGTCTGCACCGTCGACTCGTGTGACGACGCCGCCGCGGCGTGCGTGAACGACCTTCACGACGACGACGTGGACGGGTACGGCGCGATGATGGTGAGCGGTATCATGTGCGCCGGCGGGATGGACTGTGACGACACCGACCCCGACGTGAACCCGGCGGCCACCGAGGCGTGCAACGGCCGCGACGACAACTGCAACGGCATGATCGACGAGGGCTGTCCGGACTCGCCCGACACGTGCCGGACCGCGTACGAGATCCCGGTGGTCGTGGGCGGAAGGCGCGCGGTAGCGCACGGATCGCTCACGTCGCTGGCCGACGACTACCGCACCGCGTGCGGATCGACCGGCGGCCGCGACGCGGTCTACTACGTCGACGTCACGACAACGGTCGACCTCGAGATCGACACGATCGGAAGCGCCGCGGACACCGTGCTCGCCGTCGCCGAGACGTGCTCGAGCGCGGGGTTCGGCTTGGCCTGCGAGGACGACATCGACTCGACGGTGATCACCGACAGCCGCATCTGGGTCCATCGGTTCGGTCCCACGTCGGGCTCGCTCCCGCGCCGCTTGTTCATCCTCGTCGACGGTTACTCGTCCAGCGCCCTCGGGGCGTACACGGTGCGCGTGCTCGCTACGCCGGCGCGATTCGATTCGTGCGCCCTGCCCATCGACATCTCGGGCGGCGGCTCGCTCGTCGGGTACCTCACGCCGTCCGCGATCACGATCGGCAACACCGGCACGTGCCAACCGCCCGGAAGCAGCGCGGACATCGAGTCGATCGCGCGCATCACCGGGCCCGGCACCACCATGGCGTTCACCGCATACTCGAACGACTTCCAGCCCGACCTCTACGTGCGCCAGTTCCTGTGCGGCACGGGGGGCGAGGTCGCGTGTGCGGCGGGCGGAGGCGGCGCGGCGATGGGGTACAGCTGGCACACCGAGCTGACCACCGCGAGCACCGCCGCGCGGCCGTACTTCGTGTTCATCGACGGCGCGGCGGGCACGTCGCAGTACTGGCTGACGTACGAGCCCTGAGCCGACTCAGACTTCGAAGTCCGCGGTCTCGAGGAGCTCGACGATGCGATATAGGAAACCGTTCGCATGCGACGCCGTCCACGATGCGGTGATCATACGAGAGCGCCGCCTGCATGACGGGATGGATGGCCATCAGATCCTCGCCGTCGCGCTCGACGACGACGACCCGCTTCTTGATCTCCCCGATCGCGGAGGATCCCTACGTTCGGCTGCGAGATGATCGCGCCGCCGACGAGATTGCCGCGGCGCCCCGGGTTCGAGATCGTGAACGTCTTGCCGGCGAGGTCGTCGGGCGCGAGCTTTCCATCGCGTGCCTTCACGGCGAGCTCGTCGATCGCCCGGGCAAGGCCGCGGATCGAGAGCTCGTCGGCGTGGCGGATCACCGGGACGACGAGGCCTTCCTCGGTGTCGACGGCGATGCCGAGGTTGATCTCGCGCAGGAGCACGTACGCGTCGTCGAGCACGCGTGCGTTGAGCTCTCGGAACTCGCGAAGCGCGCGGCACGTCGCCGCAGCGACGAACCCCAGGTACGTCAGGTTGAGCCCGAGCGCCTTCAGCTCTCCCTTGTGCGCGTCCCGTAGCTTGGCAGTGAGGTAGAGGTCGCACTCGGCGAACGTCACGACGTGCGGCGCCGTGAGCTTCGAGAAGACCATGTGGTCGGCGATGATCCGCCGGCGCCGCGAGAACGGGACGATCTCGTCGCCTTCCTGCTGGACGTACGGCGGCATGCGGAACGCGCCCGTGGGACCGGCTGTCGGCGCGACGCGCTCTCGGGGCGTCGCAGCACCGCGAGCCTGCGCGGCTGGCGGCGGTGGTGGTGGCACCACGGGGTGCGTGCCGGTGGTCGCTTGCGCGGCCGCCGACAGCACGTCCTCGCGAGTGATGCGTCCGCCTTCGCCGCTACCTTCGACGCCCGCGAGATCGATGCCCTGCTCGCGCGCGAGCTTGCGCACGGCCGGCGAGGTCGGCGCATCGATGCCGTTCCCACCGTCGGGCTTGGACGGCGCGCTCGCGCGCGGAGGCGACGCGGACGACGCGGACGGCGCGGACGGCGCGGATGGAGCGGATGGCGCGAGATGCGCGGCGCTCGCGTCGATGTCGCAGAGCTTGTCGCCGACGGAGACGACAGCTCCCTCGGCGGCGTAGATCTTGGTGACGAAGCCGGCCTCGGTCGCCGGGATCTCGCTGTCGGCCTTGTCGGTCATGATCTCGACGAGGGGTTGGTCCTTGTCGACGCGCTGACCCTCCTTCACCAACCACTTGCCGATTTCGCCTTCCGCCACGCTCTCGCCGAGCGAGGGCATCGTGATCGTCGTCGCCATCGCGTTGGAGATTACACGAATCCAAGGTCGATCGATCCGCCCGGTTTGCGCCGCCGGAGGGCCGGGTTCATCCTCGTCGCGTGGCCGACCTCGAGAAGCACGCGATCAAGCGCGACAAGCGCTTTCTCGTGCGACTGATCCTGATGGTCGGCATCGGCATCACCGCGGGCGTGCTTCTGTTCATCAAGATGACCTCCCCCGAAGCAGGTACCTGCGCGGCCGGAGCCTTCGGGGCCGCCGCCGGAGACGGGAGCGGCACCGCTCCGAGCGGCACCGCTCCGAGCGAGAGCCCCTGACGTCCTCGCGCGCGTTCGGGTAGGATGCGGCCATGCTCGAGAAGCTCAGCGCGGAAGACCGCATGCGCCTGATGAAATTCATCTGTTCGTTCGCCTGGGCCGACCTCGAGGTGCAGGACGAGGAGCGCAACTTCGTCGTCAAGATGAGCGCGAAGCTCGGACTGTCACGCGACGAGGTCGCGCTCGTGAAGGAGTGGCTCGAGGTCCCGCCACCGGCCGAGGAAGTCGACCCGACCGAGATCCCGCGCGCACATCGGCAGCTCTTCCTCGACGCGGCGCGGGCGATGGTGATCGCGGACGGGCGCGTCGATCCCGACGAGGCGGAGAACCTCGCGCTCTTCGAGATGCTCGTCGAGGACTGACGTGCTCGCGCGCGCGCTCGTCCTTTTGGCGTTCGCTCTGTGCGCGTGCAACGAGACGCGGTCCCCAGAGGCTCCCGCGACGGCGCACGCGGCGCCGACGACGCCCCCCGCGCCCGTCGGCCAGCCCGAGCCCGAGCCGGCGCGCGACCCCGCACCCGAAGGCGACGAGCCCGAGGACGAGGCACCGCTCGACGTCGAGCGCATGAACGAGGACGAGCTCGAGACCGCGTGCTTCGAGGGCAGTCAGGCGGCGTGCGACCGGCTGGGGCACTGAGCCAGCGCTCGTCGCCGGTCACGGCGTAGGCAGACCGAGCACCGGACGCGGCGTCGCGCTCGAGGTCGTCGACCCATCGCCGAGCTGGCCGTACGTGCCGTCGCCCCAGCAGACGACGTTCTGCGTCGCGAGGACGGCGCAGCTGTGTTGCTCGCCGAGATCGAGACGGAGCACGGGCGTAGGCAGGATGGTCACGGCCGTCGCCGCGGTGACCATCAGCGCGCCACCCCCACCGATGCCGACCTGATCCTGATCGTTTCGACCCCAGCACATCAGCTGTCCAGCCGCGTCGATCGAGCACACGTGGTCGGTCCCGGCCTCGACGTCGACGGCGCCGGTGACACCCGGAACGGGCTGATAGCGCCTGACGGCGGCGCCAGTGCTCGTCCCGAGCTGCCCCCAGTCGTTGGCGCCCGTGCACCAGACCGATCCGTCCGAGCGGACGACGCAGCTGAACCCGTTGCCCGCGGCGAGCGCGGTCGCGTCGAGGATGGCCGGATTGCCGACCTCGTTCGTGGTCGAGATGACTGCCACCGACGACGATCCGGTGCCGCCGTTCGCGAGCTGACCCGGCACTCCGAAGCCCCACGCGCGAACCTGCGTCGGGGACGAGCGTCGCGCGAGCGTGTGCGTGGCACCGCAATCGATCATGCTGGCCGCGGGGATCCCGGTCGTGTCCACCGTGATCGCGACGGGGCACGAAGGCACGCCGCAGTAGCCCCCGAGCTGACCGCTCGCGGACGAACCGAAGCACTGCACGACGCCCGTCGCGAGCCGGGCGCACGTGAAGTCCCCTCCGACGCTGAGCTCGACGGCCATGGTGACGCCACCGGCGTTTGCGACGGGTGTGCTCGACATCGCCGTCGTCACCGCCGTTCCGAGGCGTCCCGACACGTTCGAGCCCCAGCACGAGATCGTTCCGTCCGCGTGCAGGGCGCACGTGTGCTGGGGGCCCGTCCGGACCGATATCGCATCGGTGATGCCGGGCACCTGTGTCGCTCGCGACCGCGTGGTCATCGTGCTGTCGCCGAGCTGTCCGACCTCGTTCCGGCCCCAGCACCAGACGGTACCGTCGCCGAGCACGACGCAGGAGTGGTACTGGCCGAGCGCGATGTCGACGGGCTCGTGCTCGCATCGACCGGCGACGCAAGCGCTGCTCACGCACCGATGGCCGCACGCTCCGCAGTTCTCGTCGTCGTTCGACGTGTCGATCTCGCAGCCGTCCGTCGCCATCGCGTTGCAGTCCTCGTTCGTGCCGATGCATCCCACGATCGTGCACGCGCCGCCCGAGCACGCGCCGAGCGTCAATCCGCCGAACCCGCACGAAGCGCTCGCGGCCGGCTCCTCGTCCGTGTGGCCGTCGCAGTCCTCGTCGGTGGTCGTACCGTCGCAGATCTCGGTGCCGGCCATCCCGGGCGTGCACGACATCGTCGCGCCGTCCATGCACGTGTTGACGGTGCGCTGACATGCGCCCATGCCGCACGTTACGCTCATGCCGAGACCTTCGTCGGTCATGTAGTCGCAGTCCTGGTCGACGCCGTCGCAGGTCTCGGTCGCGTCCACGTTGATCGCGTCGTCGTCGTCGTCGCAGTCGGTCGCCGCGCGCGACCATCCGGCTCCGGGGTCCATGCACGTCACCATGGCCGCTCCGCCGGGGTAACCGTCCCCGTCGGTGTCGTCGTACCAGCCGAGGCGCAGGGTCCCCTCGTCGATCCGCGTGTCGCAATCTTGGTCGACACCGTCGCAGACGGTGTCGGGCACACCCGGATTGACGTTGGGCTCGCTGTCGGCGCAATCGCCCGCGCGGCTCACGTGGCCGCGCGGCTGCTCGCATTGATCGATCACCATGCCCGACGCGTTGCCCCAACCGTCGCCATCGACATCCGGGTACCAGTCGATCTCGGTCGTCCCGTCGTCGGCCTCGTTGTCGCAGTCGTTGTCGAGCCCGTCGCAGAGCTCGGGCGCCGTCGGATGGATGTCCGGATCGTAATCGTCGCAATCGGTTCCGATGTCACACCGGGCGTCGACGTACCCGTCTCCGTCGTCGTCCTCGAACCCGCCACCGGCCACCGGCGCGTCGAGCCGACCGTTGCAGTCGTCGTCAATCCCATTGCAGACCTCGGTCGCCGCCGGGCTGCGGTGCATGTCCCCGTCGTCGCAATCGGTCGAGAGCAGGGAGTGACCGGGCACCGGCGTACACGAGGTCACGACGTCGTCGGGCGTGCCGAATCCGTCGCCGTCGGCGTCGAGATACCAGCTGACCGCGGCCGGCGCTTCGTCCGTCCTGCCGTCGCAGTCGTTGTCCTTCATGTCGCAGATCTCGACCTGCGCACCGTGGACGGCTGTGTCGCCGTCGTCGCAGTCGTCGCCTACCGGCGACCACCCGTTGCGACCCGGGCACGAGTCGAGCGGCATGTCCGGGTTGCCGTGCAGATCGCGGTCCGCGTCGACGAACCCGGGCTCGAGCACCCCTTCGTCGACCAGACCGTCGCAGTCGTTGTCGAGGTCGTCGCACGCCTCGGTACCCGACCGATTCACCCCAGCACGGAGGTCGTCGCAGTCGTCGCCGCAGATCGTCCCGTTGCAGCACGCTGCCGATATCGCGCCGTCGCCGTCGAGGTCGCGCGTGCCGAACGTCGAGCCGTCGCAGTCCTCGTCGTGCCCCGCGACGTCGCACACCTCCGCATTGCCCGGAAAGCGATTCGCGTCGGTGTCGTCGCAGTCCGTGCCGCCGCAGTCGGTGGAATCGACCCCGTCCCCGTCCGCGTCCGCGCTCACCCCACAGTCGGTCGCGCACCGATCCATCGCTTCGTCGCAGACCGTCCCCGACGCGCACGGCGACCCGTGCGAGACGCACTGACCGAGGTCCTCGCAGGTCTCGGCGCCGTTGCAGAACACACCGTCGTCGCAGTCGATGTCGGTCGAGCAAGTCGTCGCGGCGTCGCCCCCGACACCGGAGTCGTCGCCACAGCCGACCGCCGCGGCGGCCGATACCAAGGCCGCAGCGAAGAAAGATACACGCCCCATTCCCCACCTCCCGTGCGCCGAGACCGCTCGGGCCATTACACAGGACGACGGCGAGCGCGACAACGTCGGGCGGGAAAATGGTGGGTCATCCAGGACTCGAACCTGGAGCCAACGGATTAAGAATCCGCTGCTCTACCAATTGAGCTAATGACCCTTCGGCGCGCCCGGCAGGATTCGAACCTGCAACCTGCGGATCCGAAGTCCGACGCTCTATCCAGCTGAGCTACGGGCGCAATCGGACGCCGTAGATACTCAATCGTCTCCGGCTGTCAACGCCCCGCCCTGCCAAAAAGAGAACACCGGGACGCGGGGTGAGTGACGGGGCTCGAACCCGCGACAACCGGAGCCACATTCCGGTGCTCTACCAACTGAGCTACACCCACCAAAGGCTGCGTAGAATAGTCTCTGCCGGTTCGAACGCAAGACCTGGGAGGCGCTCGGTGACCACGATCGTACGCGCGATTCTCGCGCTCTTCGGCCTCGCGGCGACGCTCGCCTGGTCGGGGTGTGGCGGCGACGACGACGGCGGCGGGGACCCGAGCGGGGTCGAGCTGGCGTCGTACTGCACGAGCTTCGTCGAAGCAATCTGCGCGACGGCGCTCCGATGCGGATGCGACGCACCCGATTGCGAGGCCCGTGCCGGCGCGCGCTGCCCGCTCCGCGACGGCCTGGCGCTGCGCACCGCAATCGACGACGGCTCGGTCCCGTACAATCCGGTCGCGGCGGCGCGCTTCATCGAGCGCGCGCGCACCGGCCCGTGCGACGCGCGGCCTACCGACTGCGGAACGACCGATGCGTGCTTCGCGCTCTCGGCCGCGGGCGGTCCGTGCGGGACGAATCACGGCTGCGCCGGCGGCCTCACGTGCGTATCGGGGACGTGCATCGCGCCGCGCGACGACGGTGCAGCGTGCGCCGCACCCGAGGAGTGCCGGTCCGGCCGGTGCTCCGGCTCCACCTGCTCGGCGCCCGTCCCGACCGGCAGCTCGTGCACGGCGGACAGCGAATGCACGACACTCAGGTGCGACTTCGCGACCGAGCGGTGCCGCGACCTCGAGCCCGTCGACGGCCTCTGCGTAGAGCACGGCGAGTGCACCACCGGGTACTGCGACCGCGACTCGCCCATCGGCGCGGGAGCATGCCGCGCCCGCCAACCACTCGGCGCGACCTGCGACGAAGCCCCGATGTGCATGGACAGCGGATGTCTGTCGTCGACGTGCGTTCCGGCGGCGTGCCTCGACGCGGTCTGAGCGGATACTCAGCTCGCGTGACGTCGCGCCCATTCGGCGAGCGCGATGCCGCACGCGACCGTGACCGGATAGCTGTGGTTGACGCCGTACATCGGGATCGCCACGATCTCGCTCGCCGTCTCGAGGATTCGCTCGTCGACGCCGACGTCCTCGTTGCCGAACACGAGAACGGCATCCTGCGGCAGCACCGCGTCCCAGAGCCGCACCGTCGCGTGATCCTTTTCGAACACGGAGAGCGAGAGCCCCTCGCTCCGCACGCGCTCGAGGAACGCCTCCACCGTCGGCACCTCGACCACGTGCTCGAACCTGTGCATGCCCATCGCCGCGCGCTCGTACCAGGGCTCGTCGCCGATGAGCACGATCTCCCGCACCAGAAACGAGTGCGCCGTCCGGATCATCGCGCCGACGTTGAAGCCGTTCTTCGCTCGGTCGATCGCGATTCGGACCGGATGACGCAGACGGTCGAGCTCTGCCCTCGCCTCGTCCGTGCTCATCCCGAGGGGCGGCACCTTCATGGGCGCGAGCCTCGCACGGACGCGCGGATCGGCTCCATGCGGGCCGCTGGATCCGAAGCCGCGAAGGTCGTGTACGATTCGCCCAGGGGGCCGGATTCGGGCCCCCAACACGGAATGGCCTCGTCCGAGATCCACAGCGATGCCACGAGCGCCGATTCGGCCGCCGGCCGCATCCTCACGGGATTGCGGCTCTTGCTCGTGGCGCACGACCCCCCTCGGGGGCGTCTGCTCGCGGACAGCCTGAAGAAGGCGGGCGCGCAGGTCCTCGTGACCGACGCGACCGGGTCGGAGCTCGCCGAAGCGCGCGAGCTCGACCCCGAGGTCGTACTGCTCGATCCCGAGGCGCTCGGCGCAGCCGGTCTCGCGATCACGCGATCGATCAAATTCCGACGCGCGCCTGAGGTGGGCCTCGGTCCTGAGGTGCAAGTGGTCGCGTTTTTGGTCGCAGAGCTCCCCGAGCCCGACCTCGGCCGCCTCGCCGCGCTCCTCGCGCCACTCGTCGAAGCGGAGCGTTCGCTCCGTCATCGCGTGCAGAGCGAGCGCTCGATCCTGACGAAGCTCGATCGCGTCGGCCCCAACCGGATCCTTCGAACGCTCGCGCGCACGCCCGGAACCTGGAAGGTGACGGCGCGGAGCCCGGACGCGCTCGCCGAGATCGAGATGCACGACGGGCGCGTCATCGACGCGCGCTGGAGCGAGCTCTCCGGATCGCGAGCGCGGATCGTGGGAGAGTCGGCGGTGAGCGCGTTTCTGACGCTCCGCACGGGTCTGCTCGAGGTCGAGCAGGGCGCGCCGCGGCCCGGTGCGGCGGACATCACCGCGGAGCACGCGCCGCCGCCAGCCCTCCTCGCCGAGACGACCGTCGAGCGGCCGGACGGATCCGAGACCGCGCCGTTCTCGTCGAACGCGGACGAGGCGACGGAGGTCGAAACGCGATCGCTCGACTCGTCCCCGCATCGACGAAGACGAGCCCGATACCGTCCCAGGAGCGAGCCCGATACCGGCCGAAGCGTTCGCGTTGCCGGCGCTCATCGGCTCCGAGCTCTCCGAAGTCACCGCGGCCGACGAGCTGACCGCTCGCGACGTGCGGCCCTACCTCCCGCCTGCGCCCTCCACTGTCGCGAGGGACACGGCCGCGGCCCGACCGTCCCCGCGTTCTTCGCCCGTCACGCCGCCCGAGCGCCCGCGGCCGACGGCGCTCGCTCGATCCTCGAATCGGCGCGGAGCCTCGCCCCTGCCCGCATCGCGCCTTCGCCCGCCACGCCGTCACCGCCACCGGCCGCGAGCAGCAGCACGAAGCGCGGCCTGCCAGCGGCGAGGCCCGTCATCACGCCGGGATCGGTTCCGCCGCGCGGCGTGGTGAAGGTCGGAGGGCCCATGCCCGGGCCGGGGGTCGGGGACAAGCTCCCTGGCGACACCCGACGCCGCTCTACCCCGAGCGGCCGTCGACGCCGCGCGAGGAGCGGCAGGCCAAGCCGACGCCGGCGTTCGGCGCGAAGCGCCCGTTCGACGCGACCCATCAAGGCATGGGGCCCGTTCAGGTCGCACACGATCGCGAGCCGAGACGTCGGGCGTCGACACCGATGATGGGCGCGACACGCGCCTCGAGCCCCGAGTCGCGGGCTCCCGTCGAGGAGGAGCCGACGGTGACCGACGCGAGAGCGGCCGAGCGCGCTGCGGCCGAGCGTGCTGCGGCCACGCCCGCGCCTCCGCGCACGCGCGCGCCGACGCTCTTGCAAGGCTCCCCGCCGAGGACCGAGCGCTCGAGCCCATCGCCGAGCGCATCGTCGGCGACGCCCGCGGCGTCACCGACGGCCAGCGGCGTCGCTTCCATGGGCGCGTGGGCCGATGCGCTGACGCGCGCCGCGCGCGAGTCGTCCCCGGGTACCGCGAGCGCGCCGAGCGACGTCGCAAAAAAGCCCGCTCCTCCGCCGGCGTTCGACGCCCCGCCACCGCCGAGCTCGGCGCGGACGTCGCCGTCCCCGGCGCGAACGTCAGCGCCGCCACGGATCTCGGCGCCGGAGGTCCTGACCTCCTCGCCCGTGCCCGCGCGGGCTTCCTCACCGGCGAGCGGGCGCCCGTCGCCCGCGCCCAAGCCGCTGCCGGTCGCGCCCCCGGTCGGGCCCGACCTGCGCGTGCCCGAGACGCTCGCGACGCCGTCGAGCACCCAGCGACGGCGCCCGCTCCGAGCGCGGACGCGCTCGTGCTACCCTCACCGGCCCCGCCGGGGCCCGAGAGCGAGCCCGGTGCGCTCGCGCCCTCGAGCACGAGCCCCACCGGGCCGATGACGGCGACTGCCGAGGCGTGGCCGCCCGCGTCCTTGCCGGCGCCCGCCCGCATGTCCTGCCCCGGCAACGCGCCGGAAGTCGTCGCGCGTGCCCACCGTGGTGCTCGCCGCCGTCGCGCTCCTCTCGGTCGCAGCGGTCATCGCCATCGCCGCCGCGGTCTTCGGGCCCATGCTCGCGACCGAGCTGCTCGCGTCCAACGACAACGGCAGCGTCCCGTCGATCCCGCCGACCGCGCTCGAGCCGGCGCCGACCTCGGAGCCGGTGACCGTGGCGGTGGAGCCCGGGCCCGTGCCTCCTTCGGAAGCAGCGCCCGCTCCCGAGGCGGCGCCGCCGCCCGAAGCCGCGCCCGAGCCCGCTCCCGAGGCGGCGCCGCCGCCCGAGGCCGCGCCCGCTCCCGAGCCCGCTCCCGAGGCCGCGCCGCCACCCGAAGCCGCGCCGATCCCGGCGCCCGAGCCTCGCGCCGCACCGATCGTGATCGACCCCGCGACGCTCCCGCGCACGTCGAACGAGGTCGTCGATCTCGCGCAGCGCGTGCCGATCCCCGAGCGCGCGGAGGACGCGCTGATGCTCTACCAGCGCGCGCTCGACATGGACGACGGCAACCCCCGCGCGATGGCCGGGATGGCCGAGGTGTACCTGCGTATGAACCAAGCCGAGACCGCGCGTGCGTGGGCCGAACGAGCCCTCGAGCGAGCGAGCGGCCGCGCGAGCTACCACGTGCTCCTCGGCGATGCGCTGCTTCAGCTCGGTGACCGCGACGGCGCGCTCGCGGAGTTCACCGAGGCGTATCGCCTGCGCCCCACGAGCGCGAACGTCCGGCGCCGCCTCGATCGGCTCGGCCGCGTGCCCGAGTGACGCGAGCCGTCACTTCCACTTGATCGAGCAGCCCATCGACGCGATGGGCTCGAGATCGAGCGGCTCTCCGGCGAGCGCCGCGTCGATCGCCGCGCGGAGGTCGCGACGCGTCACCTTCGACGGGTCCTTCCAG
This sequence comes from uncultured delta proteobacterium, assembly GCA_963740495.1. GTDB lineage: Bacteria > Myxococcota_A > Polyangia > Polyangiales > CAVUEK01 > CAVUEK01. The sequence continues at coordinate 143,889 of CAVUEK010000015.1, read as the reverse complement.
TTGTCGTCGATGCGGCCGTTGTAGACGAGGGTGCGATCCTTGCCGAAGACGAACGGGTCGGGCGTGCAACCTGCATCGTACGCGTGCGCGACGTCCTGCGTGTCGTCGACGAGGTATGGGAAGTTGAAGCCCTTTTCCTTCGCGCGGACCTTCATCGCGTCGAGCGAGTCCTCCGGGTACGCGGAAGCGTCGTTCGGATTGATCGCGACGAGCCGCACGCCGCGCCCGGCGTAGTCGCGCTGGATGTCGATGAGCCGCTCCTCGCATGCCTTCGCGTACGGGCAGTGGTTGCACGTGAACACCACGACGAGCACGTCCGCGCCCGCGAACGAGTCGAGCGAGCACCGCTCGCCGTCGACACCGACGAGAATCGAACGGCGGAGCCTTCGTGCCGAGGGGCATGCCTCTGGAGTAGACGAGCGCCATGGACGCTCCATGGCGCCTTCGCTCCGCGAGCGCAAGCCCTTCCGGCGCGCTCAGCTGGCGGTCGCGCCGGTCGTTGCGGCGAGACGCGGCGCCCCCGCGCGCCGGACCATGCCGAGCATGCGAATCATGACCGCGTCGACGAGGCGCGTCGGGATGAATCGCAAGAACGAGAGGAATACGCTCGCGGTGAAGGGCACCGTGTAGCGAGCGCGGGGCCAGCGACGCACGATCGCCTTCTCTACGGCGCGCGAGACGACGATCGGCTCCGCGGACATCTTGTCGACGCGTGCCTCTTGCGCAGCCGCGGTGACGAGGAGCGTCTCCCACGGGGAGCCCGCGATGCCGTCGAGCGCGTTGATGCCTTCGACGGCGCGGTGCGCGAACTCGCTCTTGATCGGGCCCGGCTCGACGAGCACGACCTTGATGCCGAACATCGCGAGCTCGGTGCGAAACGCATCGCTCAGCGCTTCGACCGCGTACTTCGTCGCGTTGTACGCGCCGCCGAGCGGGAACGTGAATCGACCGCCGACGGAGCTGATGTTCACGATGCGACCGGCGCCGCGCTCCTGCATCTTCGGCAGGAATGCGCGCGTCACCGCCATCAGGCCGAAGACGTTCGTCTCGAACTGCGCGCGGCAGCTCGCTCGTCGGGGATGTGCTCGAGCGGGCCGAGCTGACGCCGTAGCCGGCGTTGTTGACGAGCACGTCGACGCCCTTGCCGTCGGTGCAGCCGATCGACGTCCTCGACCGCGAGCGCGATCGACTCCGGGTCGGTGACGTCGAGCCGGAGCGTGTCGAAGCGCAGGCCCTTGCCGGCGGTCGCGAGCATCGGCGAGCGCGTCCTCGGCGGCGGCCGGTGGCGATGACGTGGTGGCCCTGCTGCGCGAGGTAGAGCGCTGCGTGGCGTCCGAGGCCCGTGGTGGCTCCAGTGATGAGAATCGTCGAGGTCATGTCTTCTTCTCCCGAAAGGTTTGGTCGGTCTACGGGCTGGAATGAACGTTCATTCCCTCGGCGACCTGCGATTTTTCTCGCGGTCCCCGAACACGAAGGATCACGCGCGGATAGCCTCCCAGCAGCACTGCTCGACCTGCGAGACCGTCTGGTCGTCGAGCGTGAGGTGGTCGCCCCACGCAGGCCCGGACGAGGCCGCAGAACGCGCCCCAGACGATCGCGCCGAGCACGCCGCAGGGCACGGCTCCGACCGCGCCCGCCGCCGCGACGAAGAACGCCTCGATCTGAGCGAGCCCCTGGCGCTCGAGCGCGCGGCTCTCCTCGTCGAGGTAGGTCGCGTGATGGTGCAGCTCGAGGAAGCGCACCGCGGCCGGGCGTTCGCGCGCCCAGCGCGTCGCGCGCTCGAAGAACGCGCGATGCTGCTCCCGCGGCGGCTTTTCGAACGGAAACCCGTCGAGGATGCGCGCGAGGAGCTCGCGCTTCTCCCGCCGGTAGATCGCGTTGACCAGCGCTTCCTTGCTCTCGAAGTAGCGGTAGATCGTCCCCGCCGCGACCTTCGCGCGTTCGGCTCACGAGCGGGACCGCGGTCCCGTGGAACCCGCGCTCCGCGAAGAGCTCGAGGGCCGCGTCGAGGATGGCCTCGCGCTTGTCCTCGACGTGGCGAGACGGGGTCTCGTGGGCGGCCTCGGGCATGGAACGAACGTTCATTCGTTAACAGGCTACGACCGAACGGTCAAGCCCTTCCTCGGCTTCGGCCCGCCCACGTGACGCCGCCGACCCCGCGCTGTACGCTTCGAGCGGAACGCCGGATGGCCGAGCGCGACGAATCGCAGCCAGAAAAGTCCCGGCGAACGGCGCTGGCGACGACGGCGCTCGACTCGAGCGACGATGGCCCGCTGCCCCCGCCGGTCGTGGTCGACGCGGCGGCCGCGCCCGATGCCACGTCCGGGGCGCCCGACACCCCCACGGACCCGTTCATCGGCAAGGTCCTCGCCGGCCTCTACCAGGTCGAGAGCCAGATCGGCGAGGGCGGGATGGGGACGGTCTACAAGGTCCGCCACGTGCACCTCCACAAGCACTTCGCCGTGAAGGTCCTCTCGAGCAGGATCGCCGCCGACCGGCAGGCGGTCGAGCGCCTGCGACAAGAGGCGGTCGCAGCGAGCAGCATCGATCACGACAACATCGTCGACGTCGTCAGCTTCGACACGAGCGACGACGGCGACGTCTTCATCGTGATGGAGCTCCTCAAGGGCGCGGGCCTCGCCGACGTGCTCGAGGCGGGGCGCGTTCCGTTCGATCGCGCGATCCACATCGCGATTCAGATCTGCCGCGCGCTCCACGCCGCACACGAGCGCGGCATCGTGCATCGCGATCTCAAGCCCGAGAACGTGTTCGTGTGCCGCAAGCACGACCGCGACTTCGTGAAGGTGCTCGACTTCGGCATCTCGAAGGTCAAGACCGCGGAGGCCGAGCAGGTCCGCATGACCAAGACCGGCCAGCTGGTCGGCACGCCGCTCTACATGTCGCCCGAGCAAGCGCGCGGTGAGCACGACATCGACCGGCGCGCAGACGTCTACGCGCTCGGCGTGATCCTCTACGAGATGCTCACGGGCACGCCGCCGTTCGAGGGCGGCAACTACTTCCAGCTCCTCTGGAAGCACGGCAACGAGCCGCCGCAGCCACCCGCGGCGCGTTGCCCCGAAGCGAACATCCCGCTCGCGGTCGAGGCGGTGATCATGCGCGCGTTGGCGAAGACACCCGCGGACCGTTTCCAGACGATGAAGGAGCTCGAGGACGCGATCGTCGCGGCCGCGGACGGCGTGCCGCTCCCCGATCACCTCGCATCGCTCCCGTCGTTCCCGTCGCTGAGCCGGTCGAGCGATACGCCCGAGAGCGTCCCGCCGCCGCCGCGGAGCTCGCGCGCGCTCGTGCTCGGCCTCGGCGCGCTCGCGCTCGTGCTCGCCGGCGTCGGCGTCGTCGTCGCCACACGGGACGACGGGCCATCCCGCCACGAGCCCGTGGTGTTCGACACGGATCCCGCGACGGCCCACGAGGACACGCTGCCGCATGGCGGCGGGGATCACCCTCTGGATCCGCTGCCCGAGGGGGTGGGGACTCCGGGCGAGCTCGTGGAGCCGACCGCGCCCGAGACCGTGATGATCGATTTCTCCTCGCGGCCCGCGGGTGCGACGGTGAGCGTCGATGGGAACGAGATCGGCGCGACCCCGATCGTGGCGCCGCTCGCCGCCGGCGACACCCCGGTGGTGGTGACGTTCTCGCACGAGGGGTACGTGGACGACGTCGTCCGTGTCGTTCCCGCGCAAGGCGCGCGTGTGGAGGGTAGACTACGTCCATTGCATCGGCAGGGAACCGGCGGCTCGCTCCCGCCGGGTGCGAAGGGGATGTTTTGAATGGCTTATTGCAATCGGTGGTGCCGTGTCGCGATGCTCGCGACGACGGTGCTCTTCGTCTCGCTCGGGCCTCGGCACGCCCGCGCTGACGAGAACGCAGAAGCGCGGGTCTACTTCGAGCAGGGCAACCGCGCTCTCGCGCGCGCGATGTCGCTTCGCGGCGCGAGGCGCACACGCCTCCTCGAAGAGGCGCTCGACGCGTACGTGCAGAGCCTGCGCATCGTCCGGAGCCGAAACGTCGTCTACAACGCGGGCGTGACCCTCGAAGCGCTCGGCCGCTACGCCGAGGCGTTCGCGTACGTCGAGGAGTATCTCGGCAACACGGACCTCGAGGACGCAGAGCGGCACGAGGCCGAAGCGAAGCTCGACGCGCTCCGCACGCACGTCGCGGTCGTCGCAGTCACGAGCGAGCCTCCGGGCGCCGAGGTGCGCATCGACCGGCGCGACCTCGCGCCGATCGGCACGACGCCGATCGAGGTCGCGGTCGGCGACGGACCACACACCATCCATCTCTCGCTCGCGGGCTACACCGAGCGCGAGCTGAGCGTCGTCGGACAGGTCGGCGAGCGCGTCGAGGCCGCGGGCACGCTCGAGCCGCGGCCGGTCACGCTGATCGTGCGCGCTCCGGGCGACCTGCCGCTCACCGTGAACGGGACGCCCGTGCGCTCGGGCGTGCCGTTCGACGTGCTGCCGGGCCGACACCTGATCCGGTACGGCAACGACATGGAGCGTCGCATCGTCGTAGAGCCCGGTCAGGAGCCGACGACGATCGACCTCGAAGCACCCGACCTGCCGAGCGGCGGCGGAGCGCCCGCGATGCTCGCTGTTCGCACGAACGTGCGGAACGCGCGCGTGTCGGTCGACGGCCACCTCGTCGAGCCCGGCGCGGACGGTCGCGCCGAGGTCCCATCGGGGCGTCATACCGTGCGCGTCGAAGCGCCGGGACGCGCTGCAGCGGTGGAGCAGGTCGAGATCCCGGAGGGCGCGGACGTCACGCTCGACGCGCGGCTCGAGCCCGAGGTCGAGCCGGACTCGACCACGCTCGGCGCGTGGCCAGCCGCGTTCTGGGTCGTGTCGGGGATGGCAGGGCTCGGGGCGATCGGAACGGCGATCGTCGCCCGCACGTCGCTCGACGACTACAACACGGCTCCGACCACGGCGAAGGCCGACCGAGTCGACACGTGGAACCTCGTCGCCGACGTGCTCGGCGTGGGCGCCGTCGTGCTCGCCGCGACCGCGCTCGTGCTCACGATCGCGAACCACGACGTCGAGCAGCCGCCGTCGACGCTGCGCATCGGCGCCGCGCCGCAGCCCGGCGGCGCCATCGTGATGGCCGAGCTCGACTTCGGAGGCCCGCGATGATCGCGCGCACGGTCGCGTGCGCGCTCGCGCTCGTCGCAGCGAGCGGATGCTCGCTCCTCAACAAGCCCGACCGAAGCCTCCTCGACGGCGGTGCAACGGACGGAAACGGCACGGACGGCGGCATGAGCGACGCGGGCGACGGGGCCGCGAGCGACGCCGGCGACGGCGGCGGCGGTTGCGTCGCACGCGCGGAGAACTGCGCTGATCCGACGATGGACCTCAACTGCAACGGCCTGCGCGGCTGCGCCGACTACGAGTGCGCCGCGCTCCCCGAGTGCTGCACCGGCGGCGCCGCCACGACGTACTGGGACTGGGACGCGAGCGCCACCGCGGACGGCTGGAACAAGATCCCCTCGAGCACGCCGAGCTTTCCCATGACGATCGGCGCGCAGCTCTCCGGCTTCGAGGCCACCTACCCGAGCGGCGTCGTGAGCCGCGCGTGCGTCCCGCTCGCGGCCGGCAAGCTCATCCGAACCGGGCTCCAAGTACGCGTGCCGGGATGCGACACGTGCTTCTCGAGCATCGTCCTCACGCCGGCTCGCGACTCGGTCTCGGGATCGCGCATCGAAGACGACATAGCCGTCACGCTCTACGGCAACGGCACGGTGCGCGTGACGCGCGCCGGCGCAGAGGAGTTCGCCGAGGACGAGCTCGTCGGTGCCTCGGCGACGCTCGGCGTCGAGATTCTCGATCACGGCGGGCGCGGATACCGCCGGCAGGCCCTCCGCGCTCGCCAAGGTCGTGCTCACCGACTCGGGATCGAGCCGGCACGTCACCGCCGTCGAAGGGCTCCGCATCGCCGGGCTCGAGCAGCTCTACGACGAGACGGGCGAGTGCCAGCTGGTGCCCGGCCTGTTCCTCGCGGTCGAGGGCCTCGGCTCGAACGTCGCCGTGAACGACATCGAGACGGCCCCGCTCGAGTGTGTCAATCCGAGCCAATTCAGCGTGCCTGCGACAGATGCGCCCGTCTCGGCGGCCGAGCTCGGGTGGGGGGACTGGTCCGCGGGGGGCGTCGCCGCACCCGCGCTCGTGACGCGGCCCGCAGGGGGAACGACCTTTCAGTGGCACGTGCTCGCGGACGGGACGCACGAGGACCGCACCCTCGACCCGATCGTCACCGAATTCGGCTATGCGATCGGCCATTCGGTCGCGACGAACACGACGTGGGACTCCTTTCGGACCGTGGAGATGCCACCGCCGAGCCGACCGCGTTTCGGCAACTGCACGCGCGACACGTGCGCGGCGCCCACGACGACGAGCGTTCGGGAGCCGAGCGCGGTCGTCGAAGGCGCTCAGCTCATCGTCGCGTACGCGGTCTGGCTCCACGAGAACACATACGGGATCGGCATCCTCGCGATGAACTGGGACCCGACGGGAGCGACCGGCGGCGTGGGGACGCCGCTGCTCGAGCCCGGCGACTTCGATTGCGATTCCCTCCGCGATCCCGCGCTCTTCGCCAAGCCCGGCGGCGGCTATCACCTCCTGTTCACGTGCGAGAAACCGGGCGGTCGCGCCGAGATCCACGGCGTGCAGATCGCGGACGAGACGTCCCCATACACGGACCATGTCACGGTCCTCGCGCCCGAAGACGCCGCGCCGTACGGCGCGGGCGCCGTCCGAGCGCCGGAGGTCGTGGTCGAGGTCGACCCGGACGAGCCGGCCAACGTCGTCTATCGCATGTGGTTCACCGCCCAGCCGCGCGGCTTCGGCGAGAGCACGATCGCGGTCGCGACGGCGCAATCGGACGGGATGACGGGGGATCTTCCGCCGTTCGTGCCCTACCCGGCCAACCCCGTGCTCACCAACGATCAGCGCGCGCTCGGCCCTTCGTGCGTGGACTGCCAGATCCTCGGCATCGCCGTGACGCCGCGTCCCCGAGACCGAAGGGACCTACCGCTTCCTCGTGGCACGAAGCGTGAATTCACGCACCGAGTACGAGCTGCGCCGCTCGAGCAGTTCTGGAGACCGCCCTGGTAGTCGATGTGATCCGAAGCCCACATTCGTCGCGCTCGCCGCCTTCGCGCCGGCGCTCTTGGGCGTCGGTTGCGGCGACATCCTCGGGCCGCTCGACCGCGGCGCCGACGGCGGCCCGTTCTCCGGCATCGAGGGCGGCGCGGGCGACGCAGACGGCGCCCCGCCCCCGCTCAGCGACACGGAGACGACGGGCTCGTTCTACGCGGGGAGCGACGTGTCGCAAGCCGCGAGTCTCCGGCGCCGGACGCGGCCGCCGACGACGGCGACATCGCGAGCTGCTTCGACGGCGTCGACAACATGGGGTCCGCGTCGGATCTGATCGACTGCGAGGACCCGAGCTGCGCGACGCTCGGCGCGTGCCGCGTCGGCAACGCGCGGCTCTGCGGCACACAGGTGCCGACGCCGCTCGACGTCTCGGCATGCGGCGCGTCGGGCGCCGTGATGGCGTCGTGCCTCGGGCCCGGTTATACGATCTTCGGCTCGCCCTCGCCGTGGCTCGTCGGCGGTGAGCTGCACCCGGCGGCCTCGACTACGACAGCGGCGTCGCGTTCGACGAGCCGATCGATCTGCGCGCCGAGCAGGCCCGTCTCGTGGCGACGTTCCACTCCCCCGACTGTACGATGGGCGAGACGTGCGTGGAGTCGGTCGGCGTCGGCTTCGACGACGAAGCGGACCTCGACGCGACGGTGCGCGTGTCGCCGATCGCCGCGCTCGTCTACAGCGGAGCGCGCGAGACGGTGAGCCTCGTGCTCGGCAACGCCGTCGCCGCGACGTGGCCGTACGACGCCGCGACGCCGGATCGGGAGCTCGCGCTCTATCCCGACGGGACGCTCACCGTGACGGAGAACGGCGCGGTCGTGTCGCCCGGCACGCTTCGGTTCATGCCGGTCGCCGGAGCGCGCGCGCTCGTCTACGGCCGCAACCAGAACCGAGCGTCCCGTCTGCGTACGGCGCACGTCTGGCTTCTCTCACGCTCGTGCGGTCTGCGTGCGACATGCCCGAAGCGTGCGACCGGCCTGCTCGGGAGATCACGCTCCTCGCGCCCATGGGCGGCGTCGTACATCCGACCGTGCACCCCGGTGGGCCGAGCGTCGCGCGCGACGCGGAGGGGCGCTTGTGGATCGCGTACGCCGACGTCGCGGACCTCGGGCAGACGCGGATCTCACCGCGCGCGAGAGCGAAGGTCGGCCAGGCACGTTCCTCGTCACGCGCTCGGACGGCGTGCTCCAGTCGAGCGAGAGCGACCCCGAGATCGGCGACCCCGACATCTCCTGGGACGGTGCGGCGTGGCAGGTCTTCTACTCGTCGTCGCTCTCGGGGCGAAAGGGCATCGCCCACGTCGAGACAGCGTCGCTCTCGGACCCGCTTCCGCCCGCGGAGACCGTGCTCGACCCGTCGACCTTCGGCGTCGACGCGATCGAGTCGCCGTCGTTCGTGCGGACGGCCTCGGGAACGTCGGTGCTGATCGCGCGCGTTCGCCAGGGCGCTGCCCGACGCCTCGAGGTGTTCGTCCAGCACGCGGCGGGCGATCCATATCGGCGGCTCGCGTCGAGCTTCTTGCCCGGCTTGACGCTCCGCGACGGAACCGCTGACGGAGTCGGCTTCGACGCGGACGAGATCGCAGCGCCCGCCATCGAGGTCGTCGGCACGGCGTTCCACCTGTACTACGCAGGCCGCGAAGGCACGCGATGGGCGGTCGGCCTCCTCGCGTCGGAAGAGCTCAACTACTATCGGCAGGTCTCGACGCTCGACGGAGTGCTCGGCGCGCGCGGCCGCTCGGGGCAGTTCGACGCGCTCGGCGTGCTCGACCTCGATGTCGTGGTCGACGCGGCGGGGGTGACCGCGGTCTACCTCGGCAGTGACGGCGCGCGGCGCAGCTTCGGGATCGCACGACGCGCGGGTGGGCCGTGACGGTGCGCCGACTCACGTGGCTCGTCGTCGGCGCCGCGTGGCTCGCCGTTGCGCACGCGTGCGTACTCGCAGACGACGCGCCGAGCATCGACGATCGCGACGGCTCCGCATCGCGAACGGACGGCGGCATGTTCGGGCCCCGCGACGACGCAGGATCTGCCTTCGACGGCGCTGGCGGCGGCGGCGCGGTGTACACCGAGGGCCTGCGCGCCGCGCCTCCGATGACGCCGGGCGCGGAGTTCGCCGACGCTTGCTACGCCGACTGCAATCAAGCCGGGTGCGGGCTCGCCAGGAGCTGCTGCGTCGGCAGCGGCGCGTGCTGCGCGGCGGTTCCGCCGCGAGCTCGCCCGTCCCCGCCGCGTTCGACGTCTCCGGCTGCTCGGACAGCGACATCGACCTCTGTCCCGCGCTCGCGCCAGCGACCGCGTTCGGCTCGCCGGAGCCCACCATCTTCGAGCATGCGATCGTTCCGCAGGGGCTCGACGAGGACAGCGGCCTCCTGCTGGGGGGAAGCGTCGACCTCACGGTGCATCGGCTCGTCCTCACGGGAACGGTTCACCCCCCCGAAGGTTGCACCACGTGCGTCGAATCGGTCGCGCTCGGAGTGACGGGCCAGACGACGATCACCGGCAACGTCTACCCGCTCGCGGCGCTCGTCTACAGCGGAACGCGACGGACGATGAGCCTCGTGCTCGGCGACATCGTCGCCGCGCGCTGGACCGACATCGCCGACAGTACATGGCGGCTCGCGCTCCAGCCGACGGGCGAGGTGACCGTCACCGAGCCCGGAGGCGATGACACCGTCCGTTCGTTCCGTCCGTCTGCGGCGGCGCACGTCGCGCTCTGGGGACGCACGGTGAACCCGTCGGCGAGCGGCCGCCCGACGCGCATGGACGGCCTCACCGTCCAACTCGAGCTCTGCGATCTCCCCGATACGTGGGGCGGGCGCGAGAGGCTCGACATCCGCGACGGCGGCGCCACCATCTCGACCGCGCGCGCTCCGAGCCTCGCGATCGACGGAATCCCGGCGCGTGCTCGCGTTCGAGATGGACGACGGGATCCACGTCGCGGAAGGGATCGCTGGCACCCCCGAGCGCTTCGACGTGCTCTCGAACGCGGCGGCGCGATTGACCGCCGGGGTCGAAGGCTGGATGAGCACCCACATCGGCCAGCCCGACATCGTGCGCGACACCGTCCGAGGTACGTGGCTCCTCTACTTCGAGGCCGAGGGACCGGACGCGCACGGGATCGGCGTCGTCGAGCTGTCGGACGACTTCTCGAGCGTCGTGACCGAGCCGAAGCTCGCCGTGCAGGCGGCCGTGGGGGCGTTCATCCCGTTCGCGACGATCCGCGAGCCGTCGGTCGTGATCCACGTCGGCGAGGACAGCGTGCGTCACTGGGTGATGGCGGCGCGCGTCTCGCAGGACGGCACCGACAGCGAGCTCGCCATCCTGCGATCGGAGGACGGCGAGGACTGGTTGATGCAAGCGAGCACGTCGGAGTACGCGCTCGGCCTCGTCACGCACCGCGAGGACAGAGACGCGGCGCGCGGCCGCTTCGACGACGACGGGATCGCGAGCCCGTCGCTCCTCGTGCACAACGGAGCGTGGCATCTGTACTACACCGGACGCGAGGGCACGCGTCGCGGGATCGGGCTGCTGCTTTCGGACGAGCTCCTCGGGTGGCGCGCGGCGAGCTCGAGCGGGGCGGTGTTCGCGGCGGGCCACGATCAGTGGAACGACGTCGGCGTCTCGGACGGCGACGCGATCGGCGACGGCGACTTCGTCGAGATGGTCTACGCCGGCGACGACGAAGCCCGCGCCACGCTCGCTCGCGTCGGCCGCGCGGGCACCGATACCGGCGTGACGCCTTTCTGAGCGGTTCGGTCCCGCGGGACCCCGCCGGACGCGCCGCCCGCGCTATCCTCGCTCGGTGACGCTCCGCCACGCGAACGTCCGGTTCGTCGTCGGCGCGAGCACGGCCGGCCAGACGCTGGCAGCCGTGGTGCGGGCGGCGTTGCCGGGTGCGTCGTGGAACCGCGCGCGAATCTCTGCGCGTCCGGGCGCGTTCGCGTGGACGGAGAGCGCGCGGTCGACGCCGCGGCGCGGGTCCGCGAGGGGCAGGCGGTGGAGGTGGACGAGAACGCGCCACGCGTGCGGAAGGGAACGCTTCCGCGGGAGGCGATCCTCCACCTCGACCGCGACGTCGTCGTCGTCGTCAAGCCCGCCGGCGTGCTTACGGTCCCGTATGCGGCGGGCGACAAGGACACGCTCCTCGACCAGGCGCAGGCCGCGCTTCGCCGGCTGCCCAGGCATCCCCAGAAGGCGCCGCTCGGCGTCGTCCAACGCCTCGACAAGGACACGACGGGCCTGCTCGTCTTCGCGCGCAACCTCGCGGCGAAGCGCCACCTCGCACGCCAGCTCCGCGATCGAGAGGTGACGCGCCGCTACCTCGCGATCGTGAACGGAAGTGCAGCCGGCGCGACGCACGACACGATGCTCGTCGCGGATCGCGGCGACGGGCTCCGGGGATCGTGGGGGCGCTTTCGGAAGCATCGCGGCGGCCCCCCGCGCGAGGCGCGGCGCGCGATCACGCACGTTCGCGTGCTCGAACGGCTCGCGGGGGCGACACTGATCGAGTGTCGCCTCGAGACGGGGCGGCAGCACCAGATCCGGATCCACCTCGCGGAGGACGGCCATCCTCTCGCGGGCGAGCCGGTGTACATCCGCGATCACGCGGGAGCGCTCGTCGACGCACGTCGGCCGATGCTCCATGCCGAGACGCTCGGTTTCACGCATCCGACGACCGGGGAGCGCGTCGAGCTCTCGCTGCCGCCTCCCGAGGATTTCCAGGAGCTCCTCGAGCGGCTGCGCGAAGGACCTACGGCGCGTCGTCGGTGACTTGGGGGGTCAGCGGCGCTAACTTCCGCGCGATGGCTTGGCAACCCCCTCGCGTCGGCGGCGTGCCGAAGGAGCCGGTGCGCGCGTGGATCCGCTTCGCGGTGGGAGCGCTGCTCGCCGTCCAGGTCGTCGTCCCCGCGAGCTATTACCAGTCGAGCGACCCGTACGACGAGCGATTCAGCTGGCGGATGTTCTCGGCGGTGCGCGTCCACCGGTGCGCCGTGGTGGCCTCGGACGTGATCGACCACGCGGAGCAGCAGATCGATCTGCCGAAGACGATCCACAACGCGTGGATCCAGATGCTGAGCCGAAACCGGCCCTCGGTCGTGAAGGCCTTCCTCCGGTACCGGTGCGAGACGAGGGATCCGAGCGCGGTGAAGGTGCGGACCCAGTGCATCGCGCCCAACGGCGCGCGCGTCCCGGACATCGTCTGGCAGCGCGACTGCCGGACCGGCGAGATAGACGAGCCCGAGATCCACCTCGAGCGCCTCGTGAGCGACGAGGCGGGCGGCGAGCCGGCGGGAGGAGGCGAGCCGTGAAGTGGCTCGACCGATACTTCTTCGGCTCGGTCGATGCGGCGCGGCCGTATCTGCTCGTGAAGGGCTTTCTCTTTCTGCTCGCCTTCGACTGCTTCATCGATCTCGTGCCGCACGGTGGTCGCTACGGCGTGGGGGACTTCAACGTCGCGCACTTCCGCTGGCTCGACGCGATCCAGCCGACGCCGTCGCCGGCGATCTACCTGGGAACGATCTTCCTCATCGGGCTGCTGGCGCTGACGATCGCGCTCTCGGGCCATTCGCGGTGGGCGCTCGGAGCGCTCGCGGCGCTCTACACCTACGGCTGGGCGATGAGCCAGCTCGACAGCTATCAACACCACTATCTGCTCACGCTCGCGCTCGCGCTCTTCCCGGCGTTCCCGCTCGTGAGCTACGCGCTGTTCGGCAAGACCGGAGAGGCCACCTCGCCCGAGCCAGCGAGCGAGAGCGAGCGCGCAACCGACGAGTCGGCGGAGGAGCAGGCCGCGGCGCCGTCGCGGCCTGGGCGCTCGCGGCGCCGGAAGAAGCGGGGCGAGCTACGCGCCGAGCGCAAGGTCGAGGCGAAGCGGGCGAAAGCGTCAGCGTCGGCGTCCAAGTCGGGAGCTTCGGCGTGGGCGTACCATCTCGCGTGCGTGAGCTTCGGGATCGTCTACCTCTTCACCGCGTTCGCGAAGTCCGAGCCTCAGTGGCGGAGCGGTCATGCGCTCCGGCAGATCGCGCCCGGGCGCATGGAGCCGTTTCGCGTGCTCTTCGTCGATCGATGGGAGATGTTCTCCGAGAAGGCTTTCTGGGAGCTGATGGGGACATCGGTGATCCTCGTGCAGATCGTGATCTTCGCGGGGTACGCGTGCGCGCCGCTGATCGACCGGCCCAGCCGCCTCCCGAAGATCGTGTGCGCGGCGGCGCTCTTCGCAGCGCTCTCGTTCCACGTCGGCGCGGAGTACCTCGAGCTCCAGATTGGGTGGTTCAGCTATTACATGATCGTCGCCGCGCTCGTCGTTCTCGTGCCGGGGCCGGTCGTGAGCTGGGTAGCGCGCGGGCTCACGGCTCCGCTCCGACTCGTCGCCAAGCTCGTCGGCGACGAGTCGGTATCACGGCCCGCCGTGATCGCGATTGCGGCGACGAGCGGCGCCGTCGTGTACGCGGCGGGGCGAGCCGCGGACCTTCCGGGCGCCACGACCGCAGCGGTCTGTGCGGCGCTGGTCGCGGTCTTGGTCACGGCCGCGAGCCTTCGACGAGGGCTCCTCTCGCACGCGCGAGCGTGGGCCGGAGCGACCTGCGTCGCGGCCCTCGCGCTCTGGGCGTCGATCACGTTCACGGACGTTCGGTACGACTTCTACCGGTTCGTCGGCGGCGACATGAAGCGGCGTGGCGAGCTCGAGGCGTCGCTCGAGGCGTACGAGAAGGCGAACCGCTACGCGCCCGAGGACGCGAACCGACATCGCCAAGAGGACGACGTGCGCCTCATGCTCGGGATGCCGCCGCGGTGGCACGGTCGATGAGCGCGCCCGCGGTTGCGCGCGTCGGCGAGCGCCTCGTCCTGCCGGGCCTGGCGACCGCGCACTCGCACGCGTTCCAGCGCGCGCTCCGGGGGCGCACGCAGAGGAGATCGAGCGACGGAGCGAGCTTCTGGTCGTGGCGCGACCTCATGTACGTGCTCGCCGAGAAGCTCGACGCCAGCTCGATCTACACGCTCTCGCGGCTCGCGTACGCGGAGCTCGCGATGGCGGGCGTGACCGCGGTCGGCGAGTTCCATTACGTGCACCACCAGCCGGACGGCGCGCCCTACGCGGATCGCCTCGAGCTCGCGGACGCCGTCGTGCGCGCGGCGCGCGACACGGGCCTCCGCATCGCGCTCCTTCGCGTGCTCTACCAACGCGACGGGGCCGGCCGGCCGGCCGAGGGCGCGCAGCGGCGATTCGTCGACGCGCGGCTCGACGACGCCCTGGGCGACGTCGACGCGCTGGCCGCGCGGTACGCGTCGGATCCGTGTGTCAGCGTGGGCGTCGCGCCGCACAGCGTGCGCGCCGTTCCGCGCGAATGGATCCGCGACGCCTCCGCGTTCGCGCGAGAGCGCGCGATGCCGCTTCACATGCACGTCGCGGAGCAGCGTCGCGAGATCGAGGAGTGCGTCGCCGAGCACGGCGTGACACCGGTGCGGCTTCTCGCCGACGACGGCGTGCTCGACGAGCGGTTCGTCGCGGTGCACGCCACGCACCTCGGCGACGGCGAAGCGCGCGCGCTCGGCGAGGCACGGGCTTTCGCGTGCATCTGCCGGACGACCGAGCGCGACCTCGGCGACGGCCACTGCGACGCCGCGGCGCTCGTACGCGCCGGCGCCCGTCTCTGCGCCGGCGTCGACAGCCACGCCCTGAGCGATCCGTTCGAGGAAGCGCGCGCGATCGAGCTCGACGATCGCGTCCGCGAAGAGGCCCGCGTCGTCGCAGCGGACGCGCCCCTGCTCCTCGAAGCCGCGACCGCGAACGGTTACGCCGCGATCGGCATGACCGACGCGTGGCGCGAAGACCGCGTCACCCTCGACGCCACCGATCCCGCGCTCGCCGGCGCCGGCGACGAGACCCTCCCCGACACCGTCCTGTTCGCCGCGTCTCCCCGCGCCATCCGCGAAGTCACCGTCCGCGACCGCCTCCTCGTCGAGCGCGGCACCCTCCCCGACTGGCACGGCATCCGCGCCGACTACGAACGCACTCTCGCGCGCCTGACGGGCTCGGGGACGTAGTGCAAGTCGCAACGCGCCGGCGCCGGCCGCGCGACCTCAGCCCTTCGAGATCTTCGCTTCCTTGTGCATGGTGTGCTTGCGGCACGCCTTGCAGAACTTCTTCGTCTTGAACTTCTCGGGCATCGTCCGCTTGTTCTTCGCGTTGACGTAGTTGTCCCGATTGCACTCTTCGCAGCGGAGCTGAAACAGGTCGCGCATGACTCGTCTCCAATGACCTCGGGGGGAGCGGGAGTGTAGTGGCCGGAAGGCGCGGGTCAACCGTCCCCGGGCTCAAGGGAGGGCGATGACGGCCGTGCGGGTGCCGTCGCGTCCCGTCGGTGCCGGCTCCGGCGGGGCTGAAGCCGCCTGAGCCGCCGGGGCCGCCGACGCCGACGGTGTCCACGTCGACAGCCGCAAGGATTTCCGCGACATACGCGTCGGTGGACGCGCCGCCGACGACCGCGACGCCATAGCTGCTGCCGCCGCAGCCGCCGCCGCCCCCACCGCCCGCGCCGCCGCGCCCACCGTCCCCACCGCGCCCGCCGGTCCGCGCGCACCAGAACGCCGCCGGCCCGCCGAGCCCTCCACGTCCGGCCGAGCCACCGCTCGCCCCGACGCCACCGTCCCCACCGCGTCCGCCGCTCGCCGTGACGACCCTCACGTCCTCGAACGACGGCCCCCGCGACCCACCCACGAGCCGCACGATCACGCCCGCGGACGTCCCGCCGCCGGTGCCACCGTCCGCGGCCGGCGCGCCGCAGCCTCCGCTTCCACCACCTCCACCGGCCCCTCCCGAGCGATCGTCGCACGCGCCCGTCGTGCCGCCGATCACGTCGTACCCAGCGCCCGCGGTGCCACCACCACCGCCGCCGCCGTCCGTGCCCGGCGTGCCGTCGGTCCCTGCGCCGCCGCGCAGGATCCCGACGCGCGCGTCGAGCATCGGAGCGCCCGAGCACCCGAGACCTCCCATCCCGTCGCCACCCTCGCCGGCGTCACCGCCGATGCCGCCGTTGCGCGGGAGCGTCGGATTGTCGTCGCAGAAGTTGCAGATGCCGCGGTTCGTCGGAGCGTCGTACGTGAGCTCTCCCGCGGCACCCGCCGCCGGCCCGCGACCCGGGCCCGCAGCCGGGTTCGCCACCGCCACGCGGAGCGCCGCGTCGAGGTCGCACACCCCGCCGACCGTGAAGTCCGTGCAGCCCGCGTTGCCGCACGCTCGCCCGTTCACGCACCCGCTGTCCGGGCACGTCCCGTCGCCGCCACCGCCGCCGCTCACGTCGGCCGCCCGGCACAGGTGCGCGCCGCCCACGCCACCGCGCACGCGCGGGCACGCGCTCGTCGACGCCGGCCGTCCGTCTGCGCCGTTCACCCCGTCGAGCTGCCCGAGCGAGCTGAGCCCCCAGTCGGCGAGGTTGTCGCTCGAGTCGTCGCCGCGCTCACCCGGCGCGCCGCGTCCCGCGAGGATCGTCAGCGCCGAGAACACGACGTCAGGCCCGCACACGTCCGAGTAGAGCGTCGTGCTCCCGGCGCCGGGCGTCGTCGCGTCGCTGCCCGCGAGCGTGAACCCCTCGAAGCGCGTCACCGCCGTGACGCCTGCACACGTCACCACCGGCTCGCCCGGTCGCGACGACTCGATGAGCACCGGGTAGAGCTCGAGGTCGCGATCCCGGAAGTCCGGCCGGTACCCGCCGAACACGTTCACGCCGGAGACGAGCGCGAACGGCCCTTCGTAGACTCCCCGCGCGACGAGCACGTCCTTGCTCTGTGTGCGACCGAGCGCCGCGCCGCGCGCGATCGTGCGTATCGGGCCGCACGAGCGTGCCCGGGTTCGAGTCGCTGCCCGTCGCCGTCACGTAGACGAAGTCCGTCGTGTCGTCGGGGATCCCGTCGCAGTCCGCGTCACCGCCGATCGCCGGCGGCGGTCCGACGCCGTCCCAGCGCTCGCACTCGCACCCGTCCGCCTGGATCCCGTCGACGTCGACGAACCCGTCCTCGCAGACGATCTCGCAGCGCGTGCCGGCTCCGTCCGGCAGACACGTCGCGACCATGTTCGGGCCGGGCTCGACGCACGGCATCGCGCACCCGCCGCAGTTGAGCCGATCCGACGTATCGTCCTTCGTCGTCGCGGAAGTCCTCGTCGGTCGATCCGTCGCAGTCGTCGTCCGCTTCGTTGCACGCCTCCGCGAGCGCGGGCTGGCACTCGCCGAAGCCGCTCTCGGTGCACACCTGGACGCCCGCGCACTCGTGCCCGTCGGTCGCGTCGAGGAGACACGCGATCTCGAGCCCGAGCGTCGCCTCGTTGCACGCGCAGTCGCCACCGATCGGCCAACACACACCGTCGATGCACTCGGTCGCCGGCGGGCACGGCATCCCCTCGCTCGACGCATCGCACGGCGGCGCGCAGCGCCCCTCGTCCGCGCCCGCGTCCATCCGGCACACGGCGCCGGGCTCGCGGAGCGCGCAGTCGCTGTCGGCGCGGCACGGAAGGCACAGCGAGACCACGTCCGGAACGCACGCCCCGTCGCCGCCGAGATGCGTGTCGGGCGGGCACTCGAGGAGCACGCAGATCGGCTCCTCCTCCTCGACCACCTGGCAATCGTCGTCACGGATGCCGTCGGAAACACGTCCGCGCATCGGACCCCGCACGAGCCGCAGTTCTCGACGCTGACGTAGCGGCCTTCGTCGTCGACGAGCCCTTCGTCGACGAGGCCGTCGCAGTCGTCGTCGGCGTGATTGCAGAGCTCGACGTCGCCGCACGGGTGCCACTCGTAGCAACCGCTCGCGAGCATCGACGCGACCGCCGCACACGCGCAGCCGAGCACGATCGCGCGAGCCCGCGCGCGAGGACGCGCTTCAGCGGACGACGACATCGACCGCCCCTCCCTCGGCTCCGGACGCCGCGGCCGCCGCGCCACCTCCGCCGCGACCACCCAGGCCCGGCGGCCCGAGGCGGAACGTGTTGCCGGTGCGCCACGCCGCGACGCCCGGCGGCTCGGTCGTGCCCACGCCCGTCAGCCAGATCCCGATCGAGCCGCCTCCGCAGCCGCCTCCGCCGCCGCCGCCCGCGCCGCCGTTGCCGCCCGCGCCGCCCCTTCCGCCGGGGAACGGCCCCGCGAGCGTCGGCGTCGAGCGCTCTTCGCGCGACAGCGACCCGCCGAACGCGCCCGACGCGCCGCGACCGCCGTCACCACCCGCGCCCCCGTCCCCTCCACGACCGCCGCTCGCCGGCGCGAGCGTCACCCCGCGGATTGTCGGGAGGCTTCGTCCCGCCGTCTGGCGGACGACGATCATCGCGACCGCCGGCCCTCCGCTGGTCCCCGCCGCGCCGGAGCCACCGCCGCAGCCCGCCGCGCCGCCGCCGCCGCCGCCGCCGCCGAGCCCGTCGGCCCACTCGCACATCCCGGCGAACCAATCCATCTGCGCGCCGCCGCCGGCGCCGCCGCCACCGCCGCCCGAGCCCTGGGTACCGTCGGTGCCCGGCGTACCCACCTGTCCCACCCAGCGCTCGGCGTCGAAGCGACCGAACGGCTCGGTGCAGCCGCGGCCCGCGGCCCCGCTCCGTACCGTTGCGCCCGGCGCTCCCCGACTGGGGGCCGGTGAAGTCGGTCGGCACGGTGAAGTCGGCGAGACCACAGCACACGAACGCGGAGCAGCTCACGCCCATGATCGGCCCCTCCGAGTCCTGACCGCCCGTCCCGCCGCCGCCGCCCGGAATGGGCCCCTGCCCGGTCGCCCCGCTCGGCTGGAACGCGCCGAACATCGGACACGCGGCCGAGCCGCCGGCGCCCCCGCCGACATCGACGCCATCGCACGCGTTCATGCCCGCCGCGCCGCCTGCGACCGTGTTCGCCATCCCGCGCGTGCAGTCGTGCGCTCGAGCTCTCGATCGCGCCGCGCGGTGCCGCGCCGGTGCGCGCCTGCGCGGTCGGCCCCGCACCCGCCGTCCCACTCGGGCCGGTGCGACCCGCGCCCGCCGACCCCCGACCGCACCTCGAGGTCGCGCACCGAGAGGAGCGCGCCGGGGTCGCGCGAGGTACGCCCCGAACGCAGCCGACGAGGGTCGCGTCGCGTCGCGTCCGCGCAGCTCGAGCCACTCGACGACCGTCTCGGTCGCGCCCGCCCCGCGAACGACGAGCGCCGCACCGCCGGGTGCGGTCGTGTCGGCGGGCGCGCGGATCGACGACGCGGAACCCGTCCGGGTCGAGCGCGCGGAAGTCGCGCCGGTAGCCGCCGTGGACCTTCACGCCGTCCGGAAGCTCGAGCGACTCGGCGTACGTTCCCGACGCGACGAAGACGTGCGAGCGCACCTCGTCACCCGCCATCGCGATCGACTCCGCCGCCCGCCGGAGGCCCTCCGAGATGGTCTGGAGCGGCCGCGTCGGCGAGCCCGGCCCGGCGTCGTCGCCATCGGGCGCGACGTAGAAGCTCTCGACGACCACACCATCGGCGCCGTCGCAGTTGACGTCGAGGTCCTCGCCCTCGGCGAGGACCGGCCCCGGGTCGTCGCGGAGCGACGTGACCGTGCACTCGCAGCCCGTCGCGATGTCGCGATCGGCGTCGACGCGATCGCCCGGATGATCCCATCGCGCGCGTCGGGGCAGTCGAGCACGCAGCTCGGCGCGAACGGATCGCCGCCGCACACGAGATCGCCCTCCGGGATCGAGTCGAGCGTGCAGTCCACGCCGCACTCGCCGCAGTTGTGGATGTCGATGATGTAGGCGCCGCGCCGTCGCGATACTCCTCGTCCACGTTCCCGTCGCAGTCGTTGTCGCTCTCGTTACACGCCTCGGTCGGCGCAGCGCACTCGGAGAGCACGCCGTCCTCGCAGTGCGCGGAGCCGGGCAGCGCTTGCCTTCGGGGTCCACGAGCGCGCACGCGAGGTCGAACGAGCTCGCCGGGATCGCACGAGCAGCTCGCGCCGTCCGGAGCACAGTTGCCGAGCGGGTCGCACGCGTAGCCCGTGGGGCACGTGACCTCGCACGTCACGGAGCATCGCGGCTCGCCACCGATGTCGGCGCAGCTCGCGCCGACGATGTCGCCGCACTCGCCGTCCTCCGCGCACGGAAGGCAGAGGTGGTCCCACGCCGGCACGCATCGCCCGACGAGGAGAGCGCGAAGCCCGGCGCGCACGCCGTCGCCGCGCAGATCGGCGTCTCGTCGATCAGCGCGCAGGCGACGGAGAGCTCGTTCGGATCGAGGGGCATGCAGCGCACGTCGCACCCGCCGCAATTGTCGTCGCCGACGTACCGGCCGATCTCGTCGCGGAAGTCCTCGTCGACCGATCCGTCGAGGTCGTCATCGAGACCGTTGCAGACCTCGTCGCTCGGCTCGGGCCCGGGCGTCGCGTCGAAGTCGTCGTCGAGAGTGCCCGTTCGAGAGCCGCACGCAGCGAGCAAGACGACAAAGAGCGAAAGCCCCGTTCGACCCATCGGGGCCGAAGCATAGCCCCGCAAGCCACGCACGCCATCCGACTCGCACGTCGAGCGCGTTGATGCGCGGCGCGACGCCGTGGCATCCTGCCCCGGCGGGCTTCTGTCCGCGGGAGGCTTTCATTCATGCGGATTCTCGCCCAGGCCGTGGCCACGGTAGCGTTATGTGCCGTCCTCTTCCCGGCGGTCGCGACGGCGCAGGACGAGCTCGACGAGCGCGCGCGAACCCACTTCCAGGCCGGCACGTCGTACTTCGAGGCCGCCCAGTACGAGGACGCTCTGCGCGAGTTCGAGGAAGCGTATCGGCTCAGCAATCGCGTCGGCCTCCTCTACAACGTCGCGATCTCCCACGAGCGCCTCGGCCACTGGTCCGAGGCGGCCGACTACCTGGAGCGCTACCTCGAGCAGCAGCCCGATATCGACAACCGCGAGGTGCTCGAGCTCAAGGTGCGGAACCTCCGCGAGCGCTCGGCGCAAGGGCAGACGGGGACCGGGACCGAGACCGGGACGGGGACGGGAACGGAGACGGGCACCGGCTCGGGAACGGGGACCGGAGCGGGCACGGGTAGCGAGACGACGGGGGGTGGCGGATTCCCGGTTCCCGCGATCGTGTCGTTCGCTGCGGCGGGCGTGGGGGCGGTGCTCTGGGCGACGTTCGGAATCCTCGCCATCTCCGAGGACTCGCGGCTCGGCACCGACTGCGCGGCGATGCCGTGCACCGACGACGACGTGGGCACGCTCCGCGCGTTCGACCTCGTCGCCGACATCGGGTTCGGCGTCACGCTGCTCGGAGCCGCGCTCGGAACGATCTTCTTCCTCACCATGCGCGGAGAGGACGGGGCGGAGCCCGACACGGCCGCCGTCTCGCCCTGGGTGGGCCCGTCCGGCGGCGGGGTCTCGGTGCGGGGCACGCTCTGATGCGAGCATCGCCCCCGTTCGCGCTCGCAGCCTCGGCGCTCGCGCTGTCGAGCGGGTGCTCGCTCTTCTTCGATCCGAACGCTCACGTGGGGGGTGGCGGGACGGGCGACGGCGGTCCCGACGGAGGCGTGGGAATCGACGCGGGCGATGCCGCGACCGTCGACAGCAGCTCCGACGCTCCCGCCATCGACGCCCCCGCGGAGATCTGCGATCCCGATCTCGCGCGCGGTCCGTTCGTCTGCTTCGGCGCGCCATCGACCACGACGATCGGGCCGGGCACGTACGCGACGCGCCACTCGGTGGCGATCGCCGGGACGCCTCCCGTCGCGTACATCGGCACGATCGAGGCCGCGGCGCCGCACGTGCACGAGATCGCGCTCGCGGATTTCCCGACGGTTCGGGCCGATACCGACGGCGCGACGGCTATCGCCGATCAAGGCGTCGTCGACACGCGGGCGCTCGCGATCGGCGCGGTCGGCGACGCGATCACGTTCGCGGTGCTCGGGACCGGTACGACGACGACATCGACGGGCATCGTGGTCGGCGACTACACCCTTGCCGCGTTCAACGGCGTGGGCCTGTTGACGGATGACCCGCTCCCCAACTACGGCGAGATCGCGATCACCGGCGGCGGCACGAGCGGCAACGGTCGGCAGTACTGGCGGGAGGAACAGGCCGGCATCGGCATCGTGCTCGCAACCTTGCCGTACGACGACCCGTTCACGGTCGACGTGTGGCGCGCCAGCCGCGCCGTCGAGCAGTCGCCGGTCGACGTCGCGGCGTCCGGCAGCCGAGGCGAGATGATGGCCACCATCGGCTACCCGGACACGGACGGGCACGGCGCCATCATCCTCTGGAACGGCCAGGGTCTTTCGACCACCGTCGACGACGTCGTCACGCCGGCCCGGATCGACGTCGGAGAGAACGCGACCGCGACGTCCATCGGGCTCGCGTGGGTAGACGGCACGAGATACATCCTCGCGGCGGTCGTCGAGGCCAACAGCGCCGCGAACATGACCGTGTGGGCCCTCGACTGCTCGGGCGCCGGCGCGCTCGACTGCCGTATCGACGACGGTCCGATCGAGACGGGCGCCGAGATCGGCGCCGAGGTCGCGGCCACGGGGATCCCCGGCATCGGCGCAGCCGTGCTCTTCGCGCAGCCGAGCCCGGTCGGCGCGCTGAGCCTCTGGCTCGTCGAATACGACGGGCTCTCGCTCGCGATGGGCACGAAGACGCTCGACAACCTCCCCGAAGCGCGTGGCGTCGCGATCGATCTCGTCGAGATCGCCGGCACGCGCCATCTCGTCGCGACCTACGGCGTCGGGACGAGCGACGCAAGCAGCGACGCCGACGAGATCCACGTCGACTATCTGCGGAGCTGCACGTGCCCGTGAGCAGCCCGCCCAGCCCGCGCACGCTCGTGCGTGCGCTCGTCCTAGCGCTCGTCTCGGCCCCGTTTCTCTCGGCGTGCTCGCTCTTCTTCAATCCGAACGACCACGTCGGCGGCGCCGGCGGCGACGGGGGGATGGACTCGGGCCTGGACGCCGGCGCCGACGGTTCGACGCCCGACGGCTCGGCCCGCAATCGCGGGGTCGTCGGCGACGACGCGGGCCCGTGCCCGGAGCCCGTCTATCGCGCAGCGCCCGCGTGCGGGCCCCCGCCGACCGCGAACCCCGTCGATTGGGAGACGGCGAGCTTCGAGCCAGCGCCCGCCGCCACGCTGCCGAGCGCGGCCGGCGGCGCGCTGCCGCCGGACATCGACCTGGTCGTGGGGCGCTCCTCCGCGGTCTCGTACGCAGAGCTCGCGTACATTCGGACGACGAGCTCGGGGCCCACGCTGCACTTCGCGTCGTATCAGCTCGACGGAACCGCAGCGACGATCGAGACCGACGCAGAGGTCGAGATCGACGGAGCGACCGCGCTGTCCTGGGTCGGTCTCGCGGCGACCGACACCAACACGGTGTACGGCGGCGTGCTCGGCACCTCGACGCCCGGGGACGGGCTCGCGGGCATGTGGCTCTTTTCGTACGGGCTCGTCGGCGCCGACTTCACGACGATCCCGATCTTCGGCCGGCCACCCGTGTGGGGTCGCATCGGCGTCTCCGGCGGCGGCGAGTCGTTTCCGTTCCGCTCCTTCGTGCGCGAGCCGCCAGGCGACCGCGACGACGAATTCTGCCGGCGGGACGAGCCCACGCTAGCGTCGCTCGACGCGACCACCGGCGGCGTCGAGACCTATCGTGCCGTCGGCGTGAGCGCGACCTGTCCCGGCACGACGTGCGACGACGGCGTCGGGCTCGCCACCTCACGCGGCGCCGTCGCGCTGCTCGAGCAACAAGACGACAGCGTCCTGCTATGGAGCGGCACCAATCCGAGCGTGATCTCGCTCGAGACGACCGGGCGCGGCGGACGTCCCGCGGACATCGCGTGGATTCAGGACGATTGGTACGTCGTCGCGTACTCGATCGGGACGGGCGTGCGGTTCTCGCGCGTCCAGTGCATCGACCTCATCAGCTCGTTCTCGTGTTGCATGATGCCGCCGCAGGAGTTTCCGGTGAGCATGGGCTTGCACGACCGCGTCGCGGTCGTGGGTCTCGGAGGCTCGACGTACGGCGTGGTCTTCGTCACGACCGTGGGAGCGTCATCGAATCTGCGCATCGAGGTGCGCGACATCACCGACTCGGGGACGAACACGTCGCTGATCACGTCGATTCCGGACACCGAAGCGGTACACGACCTCGCAGCGGATCAAGCCGGCGATCAGCTCTCGGTCGCGCTCACGTACGGCTCGACCGGATCGGTCGCAGGTATCTGGCTCGCAGGCTGGCAGCGCACAGCGCCGTGACGGTCGTGATCAACGCGCCACCGCGGTGACCACGAGCCCGGCGACGCGGCGGTGCAAGCCCACGAACCGCGTCCTCGCTGCGAGCGGCCCGGCCTCGTGGCGAAGCTCGACCTCGAAGCCGCCTCCCGCGAGATCGATCGTCGCCTCCACGTCGTGGAAGCCGAGATACTGCCGCGTGATCGGGTACTGGCACTTGTAGAACGCTTCCTTGGCGCTGAAGAAGAGCTTGACCAAGGACCCCTTGTCGGCTCGCGCCTCCGCGTCGACCCAAGCGAGCTCGGCGTTCGTGCAGATCCGCTCGAAGAGCTCGGGGCGCACCGGCTCGTCCACCTCGACGTCGAGCCCGAGCGACTCGACCGGCCCGCGCCGAGCGACCACCACGGCGCACACACCCCGGGTGTGCGCGATGCTCCCGACGATGCCCAGAGGCCATATCGGGCAGCGGGCATCGTCGTTGACGATGGGACACCGGCCGACGCCCAGATGGTCGAGCGCGCGCCGGGCGAGCGTCCGAGCGGTGGCGTACTCCGCTTTCCTCTTGTCGACCGCGCGCGCGATCTGCGCTCGCTCCTCATCGAAGAGATCGTCGAGGTGAAGCGCCGGCTCGGCCACCTCGACGACGACGCCGTCCGGAAAGAGCCCGGCGAGCGCGGCGGCGGTCAGTTGCACGATGTCGGGTCGCCGTACGCGGCGTACGTCGTGTGGAGGTCCGCGGCGACCCGGCCGTCGGCGATGATGCGGCGGTAGACGCGCGCGCCGTCCGTCTCGGCGCGCGGACGGTCGGGGTCGTCGTAGTCGACGCGGTAGAGGCCGAAGCGCGGACAGTAGCCCTCGACCCACTCGAAGTTGTCCATGAGCGACCAGTGGAAGTAGCCGCGCACGTCGATGCCATCGGCGATCGCGCGCGCCAGCACGTCGAGGTGCTGCACGAGGAACGTGCTCCGCATCACATCGCCCTGATCGGCGATGCCGTTCTCCGTGACGTAGATCGGCAGGCCGTACGTGGCAGCTTCGTCCAGTACGATGCGAAAGCCTTCGGGGTAGATCGCCCATCCGAGGTCGTTGACCGGCGAGCCCGTGACCCCGTCCTCGAGCAGCGGAATCCCGGGGATGAGATCGGACAGCGGGATGCGCGAATTGACGAGCGACAGGCTGTAATAGTTGATGCCGAGGAAGTCGGCGCGGCCCACGAGCGACGGATCCGCGTGCGTGTCCTCGACGTCGTCGAGGTCGCCGTCGCCGTTCGCATCGACGTCACCCAGCACGATCGCGTTCAGGAACAGTCGGTTCGACAGATACTCGATCTGCTCGGCCGCCGCGACGTCCGAGGTGCTGCACGGGTCGAACGGGAGAACGATGCGCTGGTGCTTCGCGACCGACACGAGCGCCGGCGCGCCGTCGCCGTCAGCGTCGACGGTGTCGAGCTCGTGCAATGCGTCGTACGCAGCAGCGTGGCATCGCACCTCACCGAAGACGGCGCGCACGATGAGGTCGCTCGACGGGTCGTAGGTGAGGCCGGGCGGAAACGAGCCCTGGAGGTACCCGGCGAGCACGATGACGAGCGGCTCGTTGATCGTGATCCAGAGGTCGACCTCGCCGCCGAACTCGGTCGCGGCCCAGCTCGCCCACCTCCGGAAGTCGTCGACCGCCGTCGGGCTCGTGAAGCCCATCATCTCGCGCTCCTCGCGGGGCGCGCCCGGATCGACCCACCAGATCGGCGAGACGAAGTGGTGGAGCGTCACCATCG
This sequence comes from uncultured delta proteobacterium, assembly GCA_963740495.1. Lineage (GTDB taxonomy): Bacteria > Myxococcota_A > Polyangia > Polyangiales > CAVUEK01 > CAVUEK01. The sequence goes on along the minus strand of CAVUEK010000015.1, from coordinate 117,766 downwards.
GCGCGATGCCGCGCGCTGCGAGCGCGGCGAAGACGTCGTGGTAGTGCTGAACGGCGGCGGCGTCGGGCGTGAGCGCGTCGAACGACTCGCGCGTCGGAAAGATCTTCGCCCACTCGATCCCCATGCGGTACGCGTTCATTCCGTCCGCCTGCATGCGATCGAAGTCCTCGGCGTAGTGCTCCCAGTGGTTCGGGCCGTCGTCGGAGCTCTCGCCCATGGCTCGGCCCATCTGTTCCCACGCCCAAAAGTCGCTGTTCACGTCCCCGCCCTCGACCTGGTGAGGCGCCGTCGCGGCACCGAAGAGGAACCCGTCCGGGAACGGCGGTGAGTCCCCGGTCGCGTCGAACGGAACGAGGCCGTAGTCGCGAGCACCGGTGGGGCACTCTCGCGGCGCGTCCGCCGGCGGCCCTCCGTCGGCGCCTGCGTCGACCCCGACGGTTGCGTCGGGCGGCACCGCGGCGTCGTCACCACACGCCGCGAGGAAAGCGACCAGCGCAGCCAGGGAGTGCTTCATGGCGACGTCGCTTCGCATCGGACGTAGAGTGTAGCGTGCATGTCCCTCCCGAGCCCCGTCCACATCGAGAGCGAGCGCCTCGTCCTGACCATGCCCGGCCGCGAGGACGCGGCGCGCGTCCTCGCGTTCTACGACAGGAACCGCTCGCACTTCGCGCCGTGGGACCCACCCGTCCCAGAGACGTTCTACACCGTCGGCCACTGGGAGCAGCGCCTCGAGGACGCGCGCCGCGACCTCCTCGAAGACCGCGCGATGCGCCTCTTCCTGTTCGAGCGGGGTGACGAGACGCGGACCGTGATCGGAGCGGTCAACTTCACGGTGTTCGTGCGTGCCGCGCTCCAGGCGTGCAACGTCGGTTACAGCCTCGACGCCGAGCGCCAGGGCCGCGGCCTGATGCACGAAGCGCTCTCGGCGTCGATTCGCCACGTCTTCGACGAGCTGCGGATGCACCGCATCCAGGCGGGCTACATCCCCGACAACGCGCGGAGCGCAGCCGTCCTCGAGCGCCTCGGCTTCGTCATCGAAGGCTACGCGCGTAGCTACCTCTATATCTCCGGCGCCTGGCGCGACCACGTGCTGACGAGCCTGACGAACCCGGATGCGCCCGCGCCGGGGCGGTGACCATCCTTGCGGCCGATCTCACGCGAGCGCGTCGAGGGCCTGCTGGATCTCGGTGAGCGCCTTGTGATCGGCGGCCTCGCGCGCGGCGACCAAGCCTCGTTCGAGCCACGCGCGTGCGGCGTCGGTGCGCCCGAGCTCGGTGGCGAGCTGACCGGCCATCAAATACGTCGGGACGTATGCGGGAAAGCGCTCGCGCACCGTCGCGTACGCGTCGAGCGCCTCGTCCGCACGGCCGAGCGCGCGCAGCTCCATCGCACGAGCGTAGAAATGAAACGGATCGTTCGATCCGCGCTCGATCATCATCTCGAGCATCTCGAGCCGCTTCTCGGCGCTCACGACTGCTCCAGCACTCCGATGTACGGGAGGTTGCGATACCGTTGCGCGTAATCGAGGCCGTACCCGATGACGAAAACGTCCTCGATCGTGAACCCGAGGTAGTCGATCTCGACCGGCACCCGCGAGCGCGCGGGCTTGTGGAGGAGCGACGCCAGCCTGAGCGACGCGGGATGGCGCGTCCTCAGGTTGTCGAGCAGATACTCCATCGTGAGGCCGGTATCGACGATGTCCTCGACGACGATCACGTGCTTGCCCTCGATGGGCTTCGTCAGGTCGCTCGTGATCTGGACGACGCCGCTCGTCTCGGTGCCGTCCGCATAGCTCCTGAGGCCCAGGAAATCGACCGCGAGCGGCAGGTCGATCGCGCGCGCGAGATCCGCCGCGAAGACGAAGCTGCCCTTGAGCACGGTGATGAGCACGAGATCTTCGCCGCGGAAATCCCGCGTGATGTCTGCGCCCATCTCGCGGACGCGCTTCGCGATCGCGTCGGCGTCGATCAGCGTTCGAACGTTCTCCATGGCCCGCCTCCTACCACTGTCCCCCGCCGTTAGAAAGGCAGCACCACGCGCGCCGCCGAGTCGATCGCTTCGCGGAACGCGAGAGGGAGCTCTCCGACGAGCACCGAGGCCGCGAGCAACGCAGCCGCGATGCCCGTCGCGGCGCGGAGCGGCATCCCCGCGAAGAAGACCGGGATCTGCGGCGCCGCGCGTGCCACGAGGCCGAGCGACACCTCGACGAGCACGATCGCCACCGCCGCGGGCGCGGCGACCGCCGCCGCGAACGCGAGCGCGCTCGCGGCGAGCCGCATCGTCGACAGCGCCGCCTCGGGGATGCCGCCGGCCAGGTCGACGGTCCCGGGCGGCACCGCCGACAGCCCCTCCGCGAACGCGGCGATCGCGAGCCTGTGCCCGCCGATCGCGACGAAGAACGCGATACCGCCGAGGAGATAGAGGTCGCCCATCGGGCTCGTCCGCTCCCCGGAGTGCGGAGCGATCACCTCCGCCAGCGACGCCCCGCGCCACGTGTCGGTCAAGCGACCCGCCCAATCGACCGCGAAGAACGGCAAGCTGCTCAGGAGCGCGAACACGCTCCCGACGAGCGTCTCGCGAAGCGCGAGGACCGCGAGCTCCCAACCGCCTGGCAGCGACGCCGGGGCGAGCTCGAGCGCGAGCGGCGCGAGCGAGACGGTGAGCGCGAGAACGATCGCGGTGCGTACGAGGACCGGCGCGCCCTTGAGCGCGATCCACGGTGCGATCACGGACAACGGAGCGACGCGCGCGGCGACGAGCGCACCGACCGCGAGCACGTGGAGCACGGCGGTCTCGCCGCCGAGCCATTCGACGAGCCTCTCCACGATCAGCTCCCGACGAGCGTCGGGATGGCGCGCCAGAGCGCGTCGGTGAACCGCACGAGCTCGCTCCCCATCCAGCCGCCGAAGATCGCGAGCGCGGCCGCCACCGCGACGAGCTTCGGCACGAAGGAGAGCGTCTGCTCCTGTACCTGTGTGGCCGCCTGCAGAACGCCCACCACGAGGCCGACGGCGAGGCTGACGAGCAGCGCGGGCGCCGATACGAGGAGCACGAGGTAGAGAGTCTCGGCGATCAGCCGGGTGAGCTCGGCGCCGGTCATCGGGCCGGAAAGGTACCACGCTGCCGGTTCCTTTTCGCCGGGGGCAGTCTCTGCGACAATCGGAGCGACGTGGGTGACTCTGACGAGGAGAACCGCGCGCTCCCCCCTCCTGCGCCGGACGAGGACGAGTACGACGAGGACTCGGGCAGCAGCGCCGCCGACGACCCCACGGACGTGTGGGACGAGGAGAAGCTACGAGCGGTGGGCCTCGGCTCGGTCCTCGACGGCGCGGCATCGAAGCCGGCGACGAAGAGCACGGGGCCCCGCGAAGACAGCATCGAGATTGCCCTCCCGAGCGATCCCCCCGGGGCTCCACGCGCCGCGACCGCGCGCCCGGCACCGCGCCGCGGAATGAGCTGGACGGCGACGATCGCGGTGGCGCTCGTCGCCGCAGTCGCGGTGTACCTGGCGATCCGCTTCTTCCGATAGCGGGCGTTCGGCAGCTACGGGTACGGGCGTCAGGTGCCGGGTTGGAACACGACCGGGAACCGGGTCATGGTGCTGCCGGTCGCCGTCGGAAACACCCAGCGCCGAACGCTGCTCTCGAGGCACGAACGGAGCCCGCCGATGTCGTTCCCCGACGCGGTGGCGCGGGTCACGCGCCCCGTCCCGCCGACGGTGACGTCGACGTCCATGCGAATCGTCGGGGGCTCGCCGACGCCTCTGATTGCGATTCCTCGTAGCAACGCCGGAGCGCAGGCTTGTTCCGGTTCACCACGGTCGAGAGCTGCGCCGGCGTGAGCTGCGACTGCCGGTTGGTGGCGCTCGCGGAGTTGCCTTCGTCGACGTGAATGTTGCCGACGCTCGCGCCGGGGTCCTGCCCCATCCGGCGCAACAGCTCGGCCTGCTCGGCGGTCAGCTGTCGTCCACTCGCGGCGGCGGGCTGCTTCGCCGTCTGACGCGCGCGCTTCGCGGCGTTGGCGGCTCCCGCGGTGGCGGGCTCGTCGGTCTCCTCGACGGCGGGCTCCTCGACGGCGGGCTCTTCGACCGGTTGATCGAGCGTCACGTCGGCCTCGACCGGATCCTCCTGCGTCGGGCTGGTCGTGTCCGCGACCGCCAACGGCTGGCTCGGTTCGGTCAGCATCTTCGTCCCCACGATCGCGGCGAGCGTGATGCCGAACGCGCCCGCGCCGGCGATCGCGATCCACGCGCCGATCGGCACGGCGCGTTTTCGCCGCTTCGGAGGCTCGGTGTACGACGCCGAGACCGACGCCGAGGGGACGGACGCCGCGCCCGCGTACCCGCCGAACATCTCGTCGTCGGTCGCGGCCTGCGGGATCGACGACAGCGTCGCGGCGGGCGCCGGGATCGCCGCGGCCGGGACCGGGTCCGGATCGAACACCGGATCGCTGACGCGCGTCGGCTCCTCGAGCATGTCGTGCTCTTCGATCGCGGGCGCCGCTGCCGCTCCGAGACGCCCCCCGATTGGCACGACGTTGCTCCGCGCCGCGGGTCGCGACGCGTCCGCGGGTCGCGAGCTCGGGCGCTGGGCCGGAGCGACCGGACGGATGCGCGGACGGCTGCCCTGAGTGCGGGCGCCGATGCCGCGCCCGACCGCCGACGGGCGCGACGGGGCCGGCGGTCGCTCGCGACGGAGCAACGCGGCGAGCTCGGCGACTTCCTTGAGGGGCCTCCAATCGTCGAACCCCTCGCGCCATACGAGCGACTCTCCGTTGACCGCGCCCGTCTGTACCTTGCGCGCGATCTCCTCCTTGCGGATCGGACCGACCGGGACGTCGTTGATTGCCACGTGCCAGAGCTCGGCAGGCGGGGGCGCGGGCGGGGGCGGTGCCGAGCCCGTGAGCGAGCGGCGGAAGTCGGCGCCGAGCGCCGAGCCGGTGGGCCGACGAACGGGAGCGTTCGCACGCGGCGCGGGGGCTGCCGCGACCGGGCCGGCGCGTCGCGCCTGAGGCGCGGGCGCGCGCGGCGCGGACACCGCCGCAGCGACGGCCGCGGGCGGCGCCGACTCGACCTGATCACCTCGGATGATGATGTCGTGGCTGCACCTGCGGCACTTCATCCGCAGAGTGCGGCCCGAGATCTTCTCGTCGGCGATCTGGTACTTCGCCTTGCAGTTGCCGCAGAGAAACTTCATCGCCCGCGCTTGCCCTCGAGGGGCTCAGTGTACCTCAACCCAGGGTGGGTCAGCATCGCCGGAAGTCGCCTCACCACGCCGATTAGAGCAACGTCATCAAGTGCTCTTTGATCCCTTGCTTGGTTTCTTCGTCGGGAGCGTTCCCGAGCGCCCGCTCCCACATCTCGATGGCTTTGTGCTTGAACCCGGCTCGTTGGTAGAGCACCGCGAGGTTCTTGAGGGCAGAAAAGTGTCGGGGTGAGAGATTGACTGCGGTTTCCAGCTCGTGGATGCCCTCGAAGAGGCTGTCCCGGCGGCCGTAGAGCAGGCCGAGGTGGTAGTGGAGCTTGAAGCTCAGGGGATCGACCCCGATACCACGGACCAAGTGGTCGATGGCCAAGTCGAGGTCCCCGTCCTTGTACGCCTGGATCCCCTGGTCGAGGGCCTCGCTCGCCTCGCGAGACAGCGCGTCGTCCTCGGTCGGCACCTCGGACGTACGGCCCTCGAGCGCGCGCTCGACCGCCGCGAGCACGTCGCCGATTCTTGAACGGCTTCTCGAGGAACGTCTCGACGCCGTACGACGCTTTCAGATCCTCCGCGAACCGCCAGCCGCGGTAGATCGCGCTGACCATGATGACGGGGATGTGCCCGTAGCGCTTGCTGCCCTTGATGCGGCGGCAGATGTCGAAGCCGTGCACTTCGGGGAGCATCGCGTCGAGCAGAATGAGATCCGGAACCGAGGCGCGGACGGTCTGCAGCGCTTCGAGGCCCTTGCTCGCTTCGACGACCGCGTAGCCACGCTCGCTCAGCACGCGGCGCAAGAGGCGTCGAATGTCCTCTTCGTCGTCGACGACGAGGATCGTCGGCTTCGCACGCGACGGGATGGGGCCGACGTGCGAGTCGTGCTCGATGTCGATGTCCGTCGCCTGCCCGCGCGTGCGCACGAGCTCGGCGATCCCGAGATCGTCGTCGATCGCGCGATCGACGACGATGTGGCTGTCGTCACCGGGCGTGGGGTCGGGGGCGCGCGCGACATCACCCAACCCGATCGACTGCAGGTAGTCGGCCGGGACGTTCGGGCCGACGTAGTACGTCTCGCCTCGCTCGCTGAGCTGATACGCCGCCTCGATCACCTTGCCGAGCGAGTCGTGGAGCGCGACGTATGGAAAGACGCGCCGGCCCGTCACGAACTCGATCTCGTCGATCACGCGCTTGTCCGCGGGATCGGCCATCGCGAGGAAGATGCGATCCTCCTTCACGAGGATCGGGAGGATGAGATGCTGCTTCGCGATCTCTGCCGGGATGAGCCGGAGGTTGGCGAGCGGCACGACGACCTGCGCGAGGTCGATGCCCGGAAGGCCGTGCTGCTCGCTCAGCGCCTTGAGCAGGTCGACCTCCTTGACCTTTCCGCTCGACATCGCCGCGGAGGCCAGTCGATGCGTCGGGTCGACCTTCTGCATCTCCAGAAGCTCGTTGAGCTCGTCTGGGCTCACCAGCTTCTGCTTGAGCAGGATCTTCCCGAGCTGACGCTTCTTCCCCTGGCCGCCTTCCATGTTGTGCCTACGCGGAAATATTACCGTGAGGTCGCGCGCGGGTGAGGCTAGCGTATCGCGACGGCCGCGGCTACGTCCATGGGCAGGCCCGAGGCCGGGGTCAGAGACCGGAGACGATGCGGTAGCCGTCCTGTTCCCGGTCGAGCGTGAGGCGGTTGTCGGCCACGCGGCGGGCCCAGCGCTCGCCGTCGCCCGTGTCGATCCGGAAGCTCCCCGAGTAGACGTAGTTCACGAGGATGTGGTCGCGCGCATAGAGGACGCGCCGGTAGCGGATCTCGTAGCGGACGTCGAGGACCGCGTCCCGCCACGCGGCGAGCTTCGCGCTCAGCCGCTCGTAGTCGATGTCGTCGTCCCCGCTGGGGGTGCCGTTGTCGTCGAGGTAGCTCTCGGACACGAGCGCGAGCATCGCCCCGACGTCACGGCGCTCCACCGCGTTTCGGTATTGCTCGCAGAACTCGAGCACCTCGCGGTTCTGCGCGGTGTCCTCGACGTCGGTGTTCGGGATGACGTCGCGGGCGCAGCCCGTCGCGCTCGCGACGAGCAGGAGGACGAGGGGGGTGAGGTGAAAAGGACGCATCAGCGGGGGCTCAACGCCGGGACCGGGCGGGTCGATTCCCGCCGGCTACCCCGTGTTTTACCAAAAGCAGGGCGAGGAGCCAAAAGGCTGCCGGGGCGGCGGGGGCGTGTCCGCCCGCCGAGCAGCCGTCACACCCCGAAGTCCGGCGGGCCTCGACGTGGATCGTCGCGCTGCTCCGTGCCCCGACCCCGTCGTCCGAGAGCGAAAGGACGTGGACCTCGTGCGGACCGACCTCGCTCCAGTGGAAGCTGGTCTCGGGCCCGACGGCGGTCTCGTCCTCGTCGAGGACCCAGGCGACGAGCGCGAGCGGGCGGTCGGCGCGCACACCGAGCTCTGCGGGGACGGTGGCGGTGACGGTCTCGGGCGCGACGATCGAGAGGTCGTAGGGGTGTCGCTCCCCACGCTGGATCGTCCCGCTCGTCCCGGGATCGACGGTCGCGCGGATCGCGAGCGACGGGCGGGCGGCCGGTGAGCCCACGGGCGTCGCGGGCGCGAAGACGATGCGCGCGTGCGCCGCGTCGACGGAGCGCCCATCGTCGACCGTACGGACCGTGAGCTCGGCGGGCCAGGGGCCCGGTTCGACCGAGATGCGCACCGCGTCGGTCGTTGCGTCGACGCGCAGCCAATCGAGCGACGGAACCGGCGACGGCTCACCGTCGAGCGGCGCGAGCGTTCCCCGCGCGGGTAGGTCCGTCGACGCGAGCGCCCGGCGCGCGCCGTCGACGCGCTCGAGCGCGCGCAGTTGATCGTCGAAGCGCGCCCAGCGATCGTCGCACGCGCCTAGCGCGAGGAGCGCGTCGCCGGTGCGCAACGCGACGGCCACGCCGTCGGGGCCGAGCGCGACATACGCGGGAAGCGGCGCGTCGAGCGGCGCGGCCGCGAGAACGGCGAGGACGTCGCGATCGGGGGGCCCGACGAAGACGTCGAACGGAAGTGGCGCGAGGGACGCGAGGCGCGCCTCGGCCGCGGTGGCGTCGGGCTCCGGGCCGAGACCGGCGTCGGCCGCGCGGTCGTTCGCGCCCCCGTAGAGCGCGATGCGCGGATGGTCGCCGGCCGCGACGACGCGGACGGCGGCGGCGACGGCATCCGCGCCGCCGGGCGCGCTCACGCGGAGCCCGTACGTGCCGGTGGCGAGCCAAGCCGGGATGCGGATCGTCGCGCGGTAGACGAGCGACGACTGTCCGTCCGGTCGGACATCGACGACGCGCAGCGGGTACCCGTGCGGCGTCTCGCGCCCGAGCGTGACGCTTCTGCCCGACGAGCTCGGACGACCAGCCGATGAGCGCGCGGTCCTGTTGAACGCCCGGCGGCGGCGTGAGCCCGCTCGGGACGCGCACGCGCGCGATCAACGAGTCGCCCGCGGCGACGACCGCGGAGAGACCTGGGCGCGGATAGAGCATCGCCATGCGTCCGAGCGCGCGGGCCTCGGGGCCGAACCCACACTCCGGATGGAGCGCGAGCCAGTCCTCGTCGGCGCGTGCGGTCTGCGCACGGGCGAGCACGAGCGCGACCAGGAGCAGACTCGCGCGAGCAACGCGCACGCTCGCCACGATCCGCATCCTCAGTACACGAAGAACACGAGGAGGTCGTAGAGCGCGTGCGTGTAAACGGCGACCGCGAAGCCGCGTAGTCGATAGATGGCACAGAGGTAGAGGCCGGAGAGCGCGCGGAACGTGAAGCTCACGAGCGTGAACGTATCCCCCATCGAGCCCACGTAGTGAACACCGCTGAAGACGAGCGAGGACACGAGCGCGGCGATGGCGACGGCAGCGATTCGAGGGAGCAACGGCACTCGCGAGAGGACCCATGCGCCGCCTGCGAAGAGCGCGACGCGAAAGACGAGCTCCTCGTGGAAGCCCGCGCCGGCGGCGAGGACGATCTTGTCGAGCACGCCGAGCGGCGCAGGGCCGGTCTGTTGAGCGAAGATCTTGCCGGTGGCCCAGCCGACGAGGAGCGTCATCACGACCGCGAGGACGATGCTCTCGAGGAGCACCGGTGCGAGGCGCGCCGGACGGATCGCGCCCTTCTTGCGGAGCCAGAGCCCCGCTGCGAGGAGCGCGCCCGCGACGCCGAGCGTCACCCCGACGTACGCGCCGACGCTCTGCTCGAGCAGAGCGAACGTAAGCGCGCTCACGAGGTCGACGCCGTTGCGGGCATGGATGAAGAGAATGCCGAGGTGGTAGACGAGAAACACCGGGACGGTCAGGACCAGGCTCGTCAGCGGGTCGTGGCGACGCGTGAGATATCCGCGAAGACCCGTGCCTTCGGTCTTCGCGCGGGTCCTCGCGGTCTCGAGCTCGGCCACCTCAGCTACCTACAAGGAACCTACGCGCGAAACCACCGTGGCATTTCGTCGGTCCCGAACGGGCTCGGCCCGGACCCGGCTCGGATTCTGGTAATACGGGGCGAATGCGCTACCGGGTGACCCTCGACGGCGAGGAGCGGGAGATCGACGTGCGCGTCGGCCCGGACGGCGATGTGTCGGTCACGGTCGATGGCGTCACGGTCGAAGCGGACATCGTGCGCGTTCCGGCGGGCGTGTCGCTGCGCCTCTTTGGGCGGGTGATCGACGTCGCGGTCGGCGGGCCCGCGACGGCGCGGCAGCTCGTCGCGGGGCGGCATCGCGTCGACGCGATCGTGGAGAGCGAGCGTGCGGGCTCGCGCGCTGTGCGGAAAGCGAGCCGGCGCGGCGATCGAGGTCGTTCGGTCGCCGATGCCGGGGCGGGTCGTGAAGGTGTTGGTCGAGCCGGGGGACAGCGTCGTCGCGAGCCAGCCGGTCGTCGTGGTCGAGGCGATGAAGATGGAGAACGAGCTTCGCGCGGCGGCGGCGGCGCGCGTCCGCAGCGTCGAGGTGACCGAGGGTCAGGCCGTCGAGGCGAACGCGGTGCTCGTGACGTTCGAAGTGGGCGATCTCGCAACGAATGCGTAGCCGCTCGCCTCCCTGGTATGCAATGATTGCAGGCCATGGGCGGGCGCGTTCTCGTGGTCGACGACGAAGAGAACCTCCGGCTGGTTCTTCGCACTCTCCTCAGGAAGCACGGGTACGAGGTGGAGGTCGCCAAGAGCGCCGAGGACGCGCTCGGCAAGCTCGACGCGTTCGATCCCGGATTCGTCATCGCCGACGTGCGGATGCCGGGGATGAGCGGGATCGAGCTCTGCGCCGAGCTGCGGGCGCGCTCGTCGCCGGCGACGGTGATCGTGATGAGCGCGTACGGCTCGGTCGAGCTCGCGATCGAGGCGATGAAGGCGGGCGCGTACGACTACGTATCGAAGCCGTTCAAGCAGGACGAGGTGCTGCTCTCGCTGCAGCAAGGCCGAGGAGCGCGAGGCGCTGCGCGCGCGAGAACCGCGCGCTCAGAGCAGGTGGTGCGCCAGGACACACGAGCTCGACGCGATGCTCGGCAAGAGCGCGGCGATGCAGCAGTGTTCCGCACGATCGAGAAGGTCGCCGAGTACAAGACGACGGTGCTCGTCACGGGCGAGAGCGGCACGGGCAAGGAGCTGGTCGCGCGGGCGATCCACGCTCGGCCCGCGCGCCGACAGGTCGTTCGTCGCGGTCAACTGCGGCGCGATCCCGGAGGCGCTGCTCGAGAGCGAGCTCTTCGGGCACGGGCGCGGCGCGTTCACCGACGCGACCAGCGACAAGCGGGGGCTGTTCGAGGAGGCAGACGCCGGCACGCTCTTCCTCGACGAGATCGGCGAGCTGCCGCTCGCGCTCCAGGTGAAGCTCCTGCGCGTGCTGCAGGAGGAGCACGCTGCGCCGGCTCGGCGACACGCAGGGACAAGACGCGTCGACGTGCGCGTCATCGCCGCGACCGTGCGCGACCTCAAGGCAGAGGTCGAGGAGCGGGCGCTTCCGCGAGGACCTCTACTACCGCCTGAACGTGCTGCCAGGTCGAGGTCCCGCCGCTGCGCGAGCGGCCGGACGACATCCCGCTCCTCGTCGAGCACTTCGTCGAGCGCTGAACAACGCGCGGCTCGGCACACGCATCCGCGGCCTCGACGCCGAAGGCGCGCAAGCTGCTCCTGTCGGTACGCCTGGCCCGGCAACGTGCGCGAGCTCGAGAACACCATCGAGCGCGCCGCGGTCCTCGCCGAAGGCGACCTCATCGCGCGACGAAGACCTGCCCGAGCGCATGCGCGAGGCGCGTCGACCGACCAAGATCATGCTCGCCAGCGGCGAGCGTCAGATCAAGAAGACCACGCGCTCTGGAGGAGACGCTCATCCGGCGCGCCCTCGACCAGACCGGCGGCAACCGCACGCACGCCGCGAAGCTGCTCGAGATCAGCCACCGTGCGCTCCTGTACAAGATCAAGGACTACAACATCTCCTGACGGCGCCGGACGCGGACAGCCAACTTGCGACGCGCAGGGCGGTCGACCCAACCGTCCCCGAGCCCCAAAAAAAAGCGGCGCACGTGAGGTGCGCCGCTCCAGGCTCGTTGGCGGGGTGAGCGAGCCGTGGTCTTGGGGTGCGCCGGGCGCGTCAGAGCGTCCGCTCGTTGGATCCGAATGGCGCGAAGAGGTCTGCGGCCGGGCGCGGCTCGGGGCGGAGGTCGCGTATCTCGGCGGAGAAGTCCTCTCGCGCGCCGGGTGCGATCCAGCCGATGAAGCGGAACGGCTCCCTCGCGAAGAGGAGCGTGAGACGGTGGTCTCCGCGGCTGACATCGACGCGCCAGACACGGCGTGGCGCGCCCGACTCGGGACCGCGGTCGATCTCTTGCACTGCGTCGACCGAAACGCCGTCGCCGAGCTCGCCCGCGAGGAGACACGAGAGATCGGTCTCCGCGAGCAGCGAGCGCGCGACCTCGCTCTGCCCACGGTACGAGTACAGCGTCTGCCCGTCCGCGAGCACGGTGGAGTCGTAGTCGTAGACGATGCGGAGCCGACCGGGCAGCTGGATGTGCAAGGTCGCATCGTCGCAGTCCCATCCGCCGCAACCCGTCATGCGCGCGGTGAACGGCTGGCTCCGCATGGTCTCGAAGAGCTCGTTGGCTTGCCGAACGACGCGATCGCGATCGCTCTCTTCCTCTTCGGCGACCGACGACGGCTTCACGCGGGGCGCGGTCGTGTCCGCCGCCATCGTCGTCGAGCGCTCCGTCGACGACGACGCGCCACAGGCCGCGAGCGAAGCGATGAGCGCGACGGCGCCCGCAGCGCCTCCCGATCCAGGTGTCCGTCTCATGAGCACCTCCACGCACATCCCTTCGCAAGGCGTGTGCCGCGACGAAACCCGCGCGGCGCGCGACGACGCGAGCGCGCGCAAGGCATCCGTCGCGCGATCGAGCAAGCGTTGCGCGTCCTGCTCGAGCGCGAGGCCGTCTTGGAAATCCGCGGGCGCGCTGCCGACACACCCGACGAGGCAGCGCGCGACGGACGCGCGCCGCCCGGGGAGGTTCCATGCGCCCGTTCTCGGTGACATGCACGGCTTCGTGCGCCCTCGCGGTCTCGCTCTTCGCGACCGGTTGCCTCGAGCGCGACATCGCGACGCTCACGCCGCGCGTCGCGCGCGGGATCGATCAGCCGGTCTCGAGCGAGGGCATTCCCGACGTCGATCTGCTGCTCGTCATCGACGACTCCGGATCGATGGAGGAGGAGCAGGCGCTCCTCGAGCGCGAGATCCCGCGCCTCGTCCGCGGGCTCACCGCGCCACCTGACGAGAACGGCGACGGCGAACCGGACTGGAACGCGGCGGAGTCGCTGCGGGTCGCGATCGTGACGACCGACCTCGGGACGTCCGGCGAGCCCGAGCGCCGCCTCGGTGGCTGCGGCCTCGAGAGCCCGTTCGGCGACCCGTGGGGCGAGGACGGCGCGCTCCGCGCGGACGTCGCGTGCGATCCGTCGGCGAGCCCCGTGCAGGAATGGCATGTCGGCGACGACGTCGACGCGTTCGTCGACCGCGTGAGCTGCGTCGCGAGCGTCGGCCACGCCGGCTGCGGTTTCGAGCAGCCGCTCGCCGCGGCCGTGCGCGCTCTCTCGCGCAGCGACGAGACGAGCTTCCCGCGCGACCAGTCGTTGCTCGCCGTGCTCGTGCTGAGCGACGAGGAGGACTGCTCGCTCGGCAATCCGGCGAGCTTCTTCGCTGAGCTGCCCGCGTCTGCCCGCGACACGAACGCGTACTGCGTGGGTCGCACGGACGCGCTCGTCGCCATCGACGACCTCGCGCACGACCTCGCCGCCGGCCGCGACGAGTCGCTCTTCGTGTTCGCTGCGATCACCGGGATCCCCGTCGACCTCGTCGGCCAGCCGTTCGCCGACGTGCTCGCCGACGCGCGCATGCAGTACGTCCCCGAGCCCGCGAACGCGACCGGCCTCGCGTGGGCCTGCACGGCGCGAAACGCCGACGCGACCGTGAGGAGCGAGGCGACCCCCGGACGCCGATACGTCGAGCTCGCCTCCCGCGTTCCGGGCGCGGTCGTCCGCAGCATCTGCGAGGAAGACTTTCGCCCGGCCATCGAGGAGATCACGCGCCACATCGGCTCGCGCATCACGCGCGTGTGCCTCGGCCGCGCGCTCACGCCCGACGCCGACGGCCGTGTCGACTGCGCGGTCACCGAGACGCTCCCGCTCGGCACGCCGTGCGCGTCCGTGCCCGGCCGGGTGCCGACGGGCGTCGACGCGGACGGCCGCGAGGTCTGCGACGTCGCGCAAGCGCCGAACGCCGCGGGCAGCGGCTGGTACTACAATCTCGCCGATCCCGCGTGCGATCAGGTGAGCTTCACCCCCGACGCGCTCCCGCCGTACGGCGCGCGGCTGCGCTTCCAGTGCCTCGTCGAAGTTCCGCGCGACGATCGGCCGGTCGGGCCGTGAGCGCTGGCATACTGTGCAACTGAAGTGCCACGGTGGCGTCTCGGTCGTCGCGGCCCTCGCCACGAGCGCGCTCGTCGTGGGCTGCGCGGGCGCCGAAGAGGCGCCGTGCGAGCTCTCGACCCTCGTCGCGTACGTTCCCGCCGGCACCGCGCCCGACGTCGATCTCCTGTTGATGATCGACGACTCGAGCTCCACCGCCGAGGTGCAGGCGTCGCTCGCCACGGAGCTTCCGCGCGTGATCCAGGTGCTCGCCGCGGGCAATCTCCACCCCGAGGACGGCGTCACGATCGGCTCGGACTTCGAACCGGTCCAGTCTCTTCAGGTCGGCATCGTCTCGAGCGACATGGGCTCGGGCGGTTTCACCGTTCCGACGTGCGCCGAGCCGCGCTTCGGCGAGGACGGGGTCCTCCTGCACCGCGGTAACACGGCAGCGGGTTGCATGGCGACGTACCCGACCGCGTTCCTCGGCTACGACCCGTCGGCGCCGGGCGCCGACCCGACGACCTTCGCGCGAGACGTCTCGTGCATCGCGGTCCTGGGGACGGGTGGCTGCGGCTTCGAGCAACCCCTCGAGGCGATCCTGAAGGCGCTCACGCCCTCGACTCAGCCCGCGACCGGAGCGTTCGACGGGTCGTTCGCGATGGGAACGCCGGGCCACGGCGACGGCGTGAACGCCGGGTTCGCGCGCGTTGGCTCGGTCCTCGCGATCGTCGCGCTCACCGACGAAGACGATTGCTCCGCGTCCGACCCGGAGCTCTTCGACCCCGCCAGCGCGCGCTACCCCGTCGACCTGAACCTTCGATGCTTCGAGTACGAAGCCGACGCGCTCCACCCGGTCGCGCGCTACGTCGACGGCCTGCTCGCCCGCACGACGAACCCGCGCCGCCTCGTCTTCGCCGCAATCGCGGGTGTGCCCGAAGACCTCGCTCCGCCGCCGGGCGTGCGCGCCGACTACGACGCCATCCTCGCCGACCCGCGCATGAGCGTGCGCATCGACCCCGCGCTCCCGACGCGCACTCTCCCGTCGTGCTCGGAGCGGGGCTACCCGCAAGCGTATCCGCCCGCGCGAATCGTCCGGCTCGCGGCCGAGCTCGACGCGCGCGGCGCGCACGCGACGGTGCAGAGCCTCTGCCGACTCGACTTCGCGCAGGCAATCGACGCGGTCCTCGCCGAGATCGCCGACAGCCTCCCCGCCGACTGCCTCGGGCGCGCGCTCCAGCCCGACCCGAGCGGGCGCGTGGACTGTGAAGTCCTCGAGGAGCTCCCGACGTCGGGCGCCGCGACGACGTGCGCCGCGCTGCCGGGACGCGAGCGCGTGGGCACGAGCGCGGAGACGGGCGCAGAGATTTGCCGCATCGCGCAGGTGCCGGCGACAGGCGGCGTCGTGCCGAGCGCACCGGGGTGGCACTACGACGACTTCTCCGATCACGTGCGCGAGCGGTGCGTCCCAGCGAGCCGCATCGCGTGGAGCGGCGGCGCCGAACCGTCGGTCGGCGCGCGCGTTCGGCTCGAGTGCGAGAGCGCCGCGACGGGCGAGGTCGACGCCGGTGGCGACTGCAGCTGAGATGGGGCCACCGCGCGGCAACCCGCGCACGCGAAGCGCCGATGATGCCGCCTGCTCCGATCGAGGTGCCGACGGAAGAGCGGACCTGGATCGTCGATCCTGGCCTTCGCACGCTCGAGGGGACCGGCTCGGGGACCCGCGCTGAGCGCGACACGGTGGCCGCCGACGCCAACGTCGTTGGCAGCATCGACAACCGGGTTGCCCTCCGGCATGACTGCGATCGGTGGATTCCGACGCGATCCCGCGGTCGATCCACTCGGGCACGATGTTTGTTAGTATCGGTGACGGCCCATTGGGCCGATCGTTGATTTCCGCGGTACGGAAACGGTAAGGTCCGTCCCCGCACGCTTCGCAAGATGCAGGAGGAACGCATGCGCGCCCGAGCCATCAGCGCCACGGCAATCGGCTTCTTGGCCGTCACCGCACTCATCGCCGGCTGTCTCGACCGCGAGCTCAAGCCGCTCGACCCGTGCCGTCGTGTCCGGCGTCGTGCGCGACGTGCAGGTGACGAACGTCGACAAGGTCGACGTCCTCTTCATGATCGACAACTCGAACTCGATGGCCGAGGAGCAGAGCGCAGCTGGCGACGCAGTTCCCGAGCCTCTCCAGCCTCCTTCGCGACCGGCGACAAGGACGGCGACGGGACGAGCGACTTCCCGCCGGTCCGGAGCCTGCACGCGGGCGTCGTCACTAGCGACATGGGCTCGGGCGGCTTCGTCGTTCCACACGTGCAACGAGCCGAACTTCGGCGACGACGGCATCCTCCGCACGGCCGGCAACACGGCGTCGCGGGCTGCGTGCGCGACCTACCCGACACGTTCCTCGACTTCATGCCCGCGCACCGGCGCCGACCCGATGACGTTCGGCGCGCGACTCTCGCTGCGTCGCGGTCCTCGGCACCGGCGGCTGTGGCTTCGAGCAGCAGCTCGAGGCGCCGCTCAAGGCGCTCACGCCCCGAGCAGGCCGATCGCCGCTGCGGCGCTTCAACATGGGCACGCCTCGGCCACGCGGACAACGAGAACGCCGGGCTTCCTCCGGCCGGACTCGCTGCTCGCGATCATCTCGTCACCGACGAGGACGACTGCTCCGCCGCCGACCCCGACTCTTCAACCCGGACGAGCGGCGTCTACATGCGGCGATCCCAACCTTCGCTGCTTCCAGTATCGCGATCAGGCGGTGCTACCCGTTCGAGCGCTACGTCGACGGGTTCCTGGCGCTGCGGCGACGCCCGAACCTCCTCGTCTTCGCGGCGATCATCG
Organism: uncultured delta proteobacterium; assembly: GCA_963740495.1. Lineage (GTDB taxonomy): Bacteria > Myxococcota_A > Polyangia > Polyangiales > CAVUEK01 > CAVUEK01. Next base: position 100,829 of record CAVUEK010000015.1, on the reverse strand, counting down.
GGCATCCCAGCGCGACCTCGTTCCGCTGCCGGATCCTGACGCGATCGAACTACGACGCGATCCTCGCCGATCCCGCATGCAGGAGATGGTCGACCCCGCCCATGCCGACCCGCCTCTACCGTCGTGCAATGTCGCCGGGCACGCGGTCACCGCTTTCCCGCCGCGCCGCTTCGTCGAGCGTCGCCAAGGAGCTCAACAGCGCGGCGCGCCGGCGGCATCGTGCAGTCGATCTGCCAGAGCGGACTTACGGCCCGGCGCTCAACGCGATCATCGACAAGATCGCCGACGTCCTCGGCGGCGCCTGCCTGCCGCGCACGCTGCCAACCGGACGCGGAGGGTCAAGGTCGGCTGCGACGTCGTCGAGGTGCTCCCGCTCGCGGGCGACTTCACGACCTGCGATCAGCTCCCGCGCGGCCGCGAGTTCGTGCGCATCGAGCCCCGAGGGCAGCAGGTCTGCCGCGTCCGCCAGCTCCCGCAGGCGGCGGCGTACGAGCGGCGGCCCCCGGGCTGGTACTACGACAACTTCTCGGCGAGGTCATGATGCGCTGCGGCGACACACCGGCAGCGCATCTCGTACGTCCTGGCACCGAGCCGGGCACGGGCACGCTCGTGCGCCTCGAGTGCCTGCAGCCAGTGCAGAGCGCGCAGGGACCGACGGTGGTCGACGTGTACACGCCGTGCGTCCCGCCCGGTGACACGACGTGCGAGGCGAACGGCCAACCGCCGAGCGCCCCCGGCTCGCGATGCGCGCGTGCTCTCACGTGCGACACGACGTTGCGCGAGTGGCAGGTGCCGTGCGGCTCCGACGCGGACTGCGCCGGCGCGGGCCTCGGCGCGTTCCGCTGCGACACCGGCCGCGCCGCCGGCGCGATCTGCGTCAACCCCACCTGCGGCTGACCGAACATCACGAGCGAAGCGAGCCGGGCGCGGCGCTGGGCCGAAGGCCCGCGCACGCGACCGAGGGGGGCGCACGAGGAGATGGCGCCCCCGGCGCCATCTCCGAGGCGAGCGAAGACGCGGCGCCAGCCGCGTCGAGCGACGGGGGGCAACGCCCCCCGTGCACCAGCGAAGCGAGCCGGGCGCGGCGCTGGGCCGAAGGCCCGCGCACGCGACCGAGGGGGGCGCACGAGGAGATGGCGCCCCCGGCGCCATCTCCGAGGCGAGCGAAGACGCGGCGCCAGCCGCGTCGAGCGACGGGGGGCAACGCCCCCCGTGCACCAGCGAAGCGAGCCGGGCGCGGCGCTGGGGGCAACGCCCCCCGAACACTGGCGTGATGCCGGCGGACCGACGGCGGACCGCCGGCGGCCGCCACCCCTCGGGTAGCGGAAAGCCGTAGCGCGAGCGCGCTCGGGGTTCGGCATGCGCCGTGCGATGGCCGCGCGCCATGCGGGCGATCGCACACGCGGGATCGGTCATCGGGATCGATGCGCATCCGGTCGAGGTCGAGGTCGACTTCACGCGCGGGCTCCCGAACGGGCTCTTCGACATCATCGGGCTGCCGGAGACGGCCGTGCGGGAGAGCCGCGTGCGGGTGTGCGCTGCGCTCGAAGCGAGCGGCTATCAGGTGCCGGACCGCAAGCTCCTCGTGAACCTCGCGCCGGGCGACCTCCGCAAGCGCGGAGCCGCGTTCGACCTCGCGATCGCCGTCGCGATCCTGGCCGCGAGCGGGCAGTGCTCCCCAGTGCTGCTCGAAGAGACGCTGCTCGTCGGCGAGCTCTCGCTCGCGGGCGAGGTGCGTCCGGCGCGGGGCGTGCTCGCACAGCTCCGGAGCGCGCGCGCACGCGACCTCGTGCGGGCGATCGTGCCGCTCGCGAACGGTGACGAGGCCTCGCTCGCGGTCGGGATCGACGTGCGGGTCGCGCGGCATCTGAAGGACGCGGTCGCGTTCCTCGAAGGGACCGACACGCTCGCCGCGCCGGGCGCCGCGCCCGCGACGCCGGCGCGCGCGCGCCGCGAGACGCCCGACCTCTCGGACGTCCGCGGCCAGGAAGTCGCGCGTCGCGCGCTCGAGATCGCGGCCGCCGGCTTCCACCACACGCTGCTCGTCGGGCCGCCCGGGACCGGCAAGACGATGCTCGCGCGCCGGCTGCCCGGGCTCCTGCCTCCGCCCACACGCGACGAGGCGCTCGAGATCGCCACGATCTCCGGCGCCGCGGGGCTGGCGATCCCGTGGGACGGAACGTCGGTCGCGCGGCCGTTCCGCGCCCCGCACCACACGGCGAGCGTCGCGGCGCTCGTCGGCGGCGGCGATCCCATCTGCCCGGGCGAGGTCACGCTCGCGCACGCGGGCGTGCTCTTCCTCGACGAGCTGCCGGAGCTCCGACGCGACGCTATCGAGTCGCTCCGGATCACGATGGAGTCCGGCCGTGCGCAGATCGCGCGCGTGCGCCACCGAGTGGTGATGCCGGCGCACGCGCTCGTCGTCGCGGCGATGAACCCGTGCCCGTGCGGGTACGCGGGCGACCCGAAGCGGGTCTGCCGGTGCTCGCCCGATCGCATCGAGCGCTACGCGAGCCGCGTCAGCGGGCCGTTGCTCGACCGGTTCGATCTGCACGTATCGGTGCCGCGCATCGCGGCGCGCGACCTCCGCGGCGCGCCGCCCGGCGAGACCACGAGCGCGGTGCGCGAGCGCGTGATCGGGGCGCGCGCGCGCGCGAAGGCGCGCGTGCTCGGCGGCGACGCGCTGTCGCGCCTCGGCCGCTCGCTCGACCCCGACGTCGTCCCGCTCCTCGACCACGCCGTCGACGAGCTCGGCCTGAGCGCGCGCGGCTACGTGAAGGTCCTCGAGGTCGCCCGCACGATCGCCGACCTCGACGCCGAAGAGCGCGTCGGCGTCGACCACGTCGCCGAAGCCCTCCAGTACCGCTGGCTCGATCGCCGGAGCGACCCCGTGAGAGCAATCGCATGACGCGCGAAGTCGGGGGGCGCACGAAGCGACGTTGCCACAGGCAACGTCGCGCAGGCGAGAGAGCGTGCCGCGTGAGCGGCACGCGAACGACGGGGGGCGAAGCCCCCCGCGAGCCAAGCGAGCCCGGGCGCGCAGCGCCGGGCCGAAGGCCCGCGCGAGCACCCGCGGGGGGCGCACGAAGCGACGTTGCCACAGGCAACGTCGCGCAGGCGAGAGAGCGTGCCGCGTGAGCGGCACGCGAACGACGGGGGGCGAAGCCCCCCGCGAGCGAAGCGAGCCCGGGCGCGCAGCGCCGGGCCGAAGGCCCGCGCGAGCACCCGCGGGGGGCGCACGAAGCGACGTTGCCACAGGCAACGTCGCGCAGGCGAGAGAGCGTGCCGCGTGAGCGGCACGCGAACGACGGGGGGCGAAGCCCCCCGCGAGCAAAGCGAGCCCGGGCGCGCAGCGCCGGGCCGAAGGCCCGCGCGAGCACCCGCGGGGGGCGCACGAAGCGACGTTGCCACAGGCAACGTCGCGCAGGCGAGAGAGCGTGCCGCGTGAGCGGCACGCGAACGACGGGGGGCGAAGCCCCCCGCGAGCCAAGCGAGCCCGGGCGCGCAGCGCCGGGCCGAAGGCCCGCGCGAGCACCCGCGGGGGGCGCACGAAGCGACGTTGCCACAGGCAACGTCGCGCAGGCGAGAGAGCGTGCCGCGTGAGCGGCACGCGAACGACGGGGGCGAAGCCCCCCGCAACAAAGGAGCATCGGAGATGGCTGACAAAGAGAAGCTGAAGGCCGCGGCGACGGCGATGGAGACGATTCGGAAGGCGCACGGGAAGGGCTCGATCATGTCGATGGGCGACCGCTCGGTGGAGCGAGTGCCGTGCATTCCGACGGGATCGCCGTCGCTCGACATCTCGCTCGGGTGCGGGGGCTATCCGCGAGGGCGGATCGTCGAGGTGTACGGACCGGAGGCGAGCGGCAAGACGACGCTCACGTTGCATGCGATCGCGGAGTGCCAAAAGGCGAATGGCATCGCGGCGTTCATCGACGCCGAGCACGCGCTCGACGTCAGGTATGCACAGGCCCTCGGTGTCGATCCGAAGCGACTGCTCATCAGCCAGCCCGACAGCGGCGAGCAGGCGCTCGACATCACCGAAACGCTCGTCCGCTCGGGCGCGGTCGACCTCGTCGTGATCGACTCCGTGGCAGCGCTGGTGCCGCAGGCGGAGATCGAGGGCGAGATGGGCGACCCACACATGGGGCTGCAGGCGCGGCTGATGAGCCAGGCGCTCCGCAAGCTCACGTCGGTCGCGTACCGCACGTCGACGACGATCTTCTTCATCAACCAGCTCCGTCAGAAGATCGGCGTGGTGTTCGGCAACCCCGAGACCACGACGGGCGGCAACGCCCTCAAGTTCTACGCGTCGGTGCGGCTCGACGTGCGCCGGATCGGCGCGCTCAAGGTGGGCGAGCAGGTGCTCGGCAACCGAACGCGCGTGAAGGTCGTGAAGAACAAGCTCGCCCCGCCGTTCGCGACCGCCGAGTTCGACATCCGCTACGGCGAAGGGATCGACGTCGTCTCTGACCTCCTCGACATGGCCGTCGCGCGCAACGTGATCGACAAGAGCGGGTCGCACTACGCTTTCGGAGGCGAGAAGATCGCCCAGGGCAAGGAGAAGACACGCGAAGTGCTCTTGGAGCGGCCCGAGCTGCTCGACGCGCTGCGCGCGGCGCTCACCGGTGCACCGCCGTCGGTCGTCGATACGGCACCGCCGAGCGAAGCCGCGGCGTGAGGGGCATGCGTCGCCGCCACACCGCCGGACCCAGATCTACCTCACGGAAGCTCAGCACCGTGAGGCGACGAAGCTGGCGCGCGAGCGCGGCTCGACGCTCGCGGCCGTCGTGCGCGACGCCCTCGACCGGTATCTCGCCACCGTTCGGACCGACCGAGCCGACGCGGCCGCGATGTCGTCAGCGCGTGTGGGTGATCTCCTGGAACGGAGTGCGGTGGTCGAACGTGACGAACACGCCCGAGTCGTCGGCGGTCCGCATCTCGTACCAGGAGTGGTCGGCGGCGTTGCCCGCGCCGCTGTACTCGCCGTTGCCATCGTTGTCGGCGTAGAACTCGAGGAGGTACTCGCGGCCGGGCATGACGCAGTCGGAGATGTAGACGCCGAAGTCGAGACCGGGCACGTCGGGGGTGCGTGAGTACGCCACCGGCTTGTCCTCTTCGACGTCCACTACGGTGAGGACGAACTGCTGCGTGTCGTCACCGATGTGGGGCGAGAAGTTCGTCAGCTGGAGCTCCACGTGCCCGTTGCCGAGCTCGTTCGTCGGAATGTCGAAGCTGCCCGGCGTGTCCGTCAGCTCCACGGTGGTGTTGCCGTCGACGTCGACCTCCGAGCCGAACAAGGGCTCGGCGTCGTTGATGGTGCCGTCTTGGTCGAGGTCGACGTGAACCAGCACGTCGTAGCTCGTGTCGCGCTCGATCACGCCCGGAATCACGATCTGGAGCCAGTCGCGGTCGTCCGGCTCGGCCACGCCCTCGAGCACGCCGTTCAGCTGGCCGACGAACACGAGCCCGACGTCGTCACGGCGCGTGAGGAGGAAATAGATCTGTTGGTCCTCGTAGGTCCGAAGGTTCTCGAGCGTGACGGTCAGGTCGTCGCGCTCGTCGAAATTGAACTGCCCGAAATCCGTGATCGCCGAGCAACCGCCGAGGAGGACCACGAGCAAGACCGCGGAGCTTCGAAAGTGGGCCATCAGAACGTGCCTCCGACCGTCGCGCCACAACCGCTCGGGCCGCACCACGCCGCAACCGGAGGAGGCTCGCTCTCCTCTACGCCACCGCCGAGCAATTGGATCAGGCCCCAGGTCAGGCCGGCAGCCGCGACGATCCCGCCCGCGATGAAGAGCACGTCGGTGGCGGTCGCGAGGCTCGAGCCTCGGTCGTACGCATCGGTCAGCTCCACGGTGTCCGGGCAGACGTGATTCGAGTCGCAGGCCGCATCCAGCGTGCTCTTGGCGTCGAGCGCGACGATGCCCGTCACGACACCGACCACCAGCGCCGCCCCCCCGACACCCGCGATGATCCACGGCACGGGGCTCGCGCCTCCGCTTGCGCCCCCGCCGCCGCTCGCTCGCTCTTGGCGAGCGCGCTCCTCCTCGTCGCGTCGCGTCGCCTCGGCGGCGGCGCGCTCGGCCTCCTCGCGGGCGGCGCGATCCTGGGCGAGACCTTCGTCGAGCGCGTGGAGGCGCGCCTCGAGGTTGTGGCGCTCCGTCGGGTCGAGCTCGCTCGCGTCCATCTGGTCGAGGTACGCGTGGAGGCTCGAGGCCGCGTGCTCACGGTCGCCGGCGTCGCGGTACGCGACGTAGAGGTTGTAGAGGAGCTGCTTGCGGTGCGAGAGGTCGTACGCCTGTTGGAACTGTCCGGCGGCCTCCGAGAAGCGACCGAGGGCGTAGAGGTTGCGCCCCGCGAGGAAGTACTCGCGGGCCGCTTGGTCGTCCAAGCCGCTCTCGTCCGTCATCATCGACGGGTCGGCTTCCTCGTCGTCGGCCGCTTCGCCCGACTGCTCCTGAGCGAGCGCATGCGTCGAAAAAGAGAGGAAAAGCGCGAAAACGGCCGAATGCGCAAGAGCTCGTTTCACGGCTTCGCATGGTACCCCAAGCGGGCCCGCGGCGCTCGATTCGTCGTCGTCGCGTCACATCGGGCCGGGGCACCGCCACTCTGCCCCAACGCGGAACACGCGCGGCGAGCCGTCGCGCGCGGTCGTCGCGAGCACGAGCCGAACCTCGAGAACACCGGCGGGCGGCACGGTGAGCGCGTACGGTGGAGGATCAGCGGCGAGAGCTCCGAGCACCTGCCACGTTGCGGAGGAGAGCCCCGCGCGGTCGGCGGCGTGTCGCACTGACACCTCGACGCTCCCGGCCTCGCCGACGAGCGCTTCGACGTGGATTGCGCGCCAGTCGGTCTCCGCGTCGGCCTCGCAGCCGTCGAAGACGTGCGTAGTCTCGCCGCGCGGGACGAACCCGCCGTGCAGCTCCGCGCCCGTGAGGTCGCCCTGCGTGTGCGGCGCCCAGCCGACCGGCACCTGCGCCGTGACGGCGAGATCGACGGGTGACACGCGCGTCGCGACGCCGAGGCCGCCGGGCGCGCCGTCTCCGCTCGCGATCCACAGCTGACCGCTCGCGTCGGACGCCACGCCGATCGACTCGATGGGAGACGCGTCGGCGGTGACGAGGTCGACGACGTCGAGCACCTGGAGCGTGATCGGATCGATGCGCGAGAGGAGCCCACCGGTGTGCGAGACCCAGAGATCGCTGCCGAGCACGGCGGCGCCGCGCGGGCTCGCTTCGGTCGCCGTTCGCCGAAAGACGCGACGCAACGGGTCGTAGGCGAAGACTCGGTCGCAGTGAAACCCGGTCGCGTAGAGTCGGCCGCCGTCGTCGAGCGCGATGCTGTAGAGCAGATAGCACGCGTCGGGCACCTCGATGATCTCGGCGGAGAGCGGGTGCGAGTGTCGATCGATCCGAGCGATCAGCCCGTCGCGCGCGGCGAGCCAGAGCGTTCCCCACGCGTCGAACGCCGCCGCGTAGGGCGAGAAGCCGGGCGTCGGCACGCGCGCGATCTCCGTGCCCGTGAGCGCGTCGAGCGCGATGACCTCGTGCCCGTCGTGCATCCCGACCCACGCGTTGCCACCCGACGTTCCGTCGAGGCCGAGGTCACCGTCGATCGCCATGGCGCGAGCGACGCCCAGGCTCTCGCCGACGGGGACGGTGAAGAGCACGCACTCGTCGGTGCCGCGGGGCAGGATGTCCAGCGGGCCCGACGACGTCTCTATCCCGTCGCCGTCTCGGTCCACGCAGCGCGCCGGATCGCCCGCGATCTTCGTGACCGTGGACAGACCTTCGAACTCGCGGTTCGCGACCCACGCGTCTCCGTCGTAGTCGACGGCGATGCGGCTCGGCTCCGAGCCTCCCGTGTCGTAGCGTGCGGTCTCGGTCGCCGTGGTCGCGTCGATGCGCGAGATTGTTCCGTCGCCGCTGTTCGCGACCCACACGGCGTCGTGCACCGGTCGCTCGGCCCACGCGAGCTCGAGCTCTCCTTCGGCGCCGACCGTCAGATTGGTCGCAGGCTCGAACGGCGCTTCGGCCTCACCCCACACGCCGCCCTCGCAGCCCGGTGTGCAGCCGCCGCACGGGCTGCGCGCGCCCTCGTCAGCGAGCCCGTCGCAATCTTGGTCGACGTCATCGCAGATCTCGGCGCGCGGCAGCACCTCGTCGAGGCAGAGCCCCCAATGGCCAGCGATGCAGCGTGCGGATCCGCGCCGGCACGCGCCGACGTCCGCGGTGTCCTCCGGCCCGGCGTAGCAACCGGCGACGCTCCCGAAGAGGCAAGGACACCCAGTCGCGATCGGATCGGCGTCGCAGTCGGGTGGAGGAACGCGGTCGCAATCGACGTTGCGCAGCGCGTTCGAATCGTCGCAGTCCGTCCCGAGCTCGCATCCGACACCGTAGCCGTCGACGTCTTGGTCCACGCACACCGTCTCGTCGCCTCCGCACCCCGCCACGATCGCGAGCGAAGCGACCGCGATCGGTAGAGAGCGAGCGGTGATCACGAGCATGCGAAGGCGGAGTGCAGAAGCCTACCACGCGCTCACGGTGCTATCCTCCGCGCGCATGAAGTGGCTGGTGACGGGCGCGACGGGCTTCGTGGGAGGAGCTGCGGCGCGGCGCGCGCTCGGCCGCGGCGACGAGGTCGTCGCGTACGTCCGCAGCGAAGCGCGCGCACGGGATCTCGCTGCGGCGGGCGCGCGGATCGTCGTCGGATCGGTCGGCGATCCGAACGCCATCGCGGATGCCGCGAGAGGCGCGAACGTCCTCTTGCACGCCGCCGCGGTACCGACACACCGGGCCCATCCACGCGCGCTCGCGTGGGTCAACGTCGCCGGGACCGAGAACGCGCTGAACGCGGCGCGCAAGGCGAAGGTCGATCGCTTCGTCCTCGTCTCGTGCGCGGACGTGACGCTGATCAACGAGGATCGTGTGAGCTGGAACGAGGACAAGCACCTGATGCGCCTGCCCATCGACGCGCACGCGAGGAGCAAGCGGCTCGCGGAGGAGATCGCGATGTCGGCGAGCTCGGCCGATGTCGAGGTGGTCGCGATCCGACCCGCGTGGATTTGGGGGCCTGGAGACACGACAGAGCTACCGGAGCTGATCCGCGAGGCGGAGCAGAACGGCGGCGTGAAGCTCGTGGGCTCGGGGAGAGCCTCTTCGCGACGACGTACATCGACAACCTCGTGGACGCGATTGTCGCCGCCGCCGACGCCAAGACGGCGGCGGGCGGCATCTACTACGTCGCGGACAACGAGATGAACGACGCAGGCGAGGTGCTCGGCGGGCTCAGCGCCGCGGCGGGGTTGCCGGCACCGCGAAGCGGGCCGGGGATCGGGATCGCGTATCCGCTCGCGATCCTCCGGCAGCGAGCCGGCCGTCCGGGCTTGTCGCCGACCGACGTGGTGAAGCGGGGGCGCAGCACGAACTTCGACATTCAGAACGCGATCAAGGACCTCGGTTGGGAGCCGCGCGTCTCGATGAAGGATGGGCTCGAGGCGCTGTCCAAGTGGATCGAGGACGAGGGCGGCGCGGCGAAAGTGGCGGCGCGACGACGACCGCCGGCCGGCGCCGAGTCGGTGGACGAGCAAGTGCGCGAAGCCGGCGGGGATTGACACCGCGTCGGCGGCACGCCGAAGGTGCGCCATGGAGATCGATCCCGACGAGCTGAGCGATCGCGACCGCCACAAGATCCTCATCGGATCCGTCACGCCGCGGCCGGTCGCGTTCGTGTCGACGATCTCGCCGGTCGGGCGCACGAACCTCGCGCCGTTCTCGTTCTTCAACGCCGCGGGCTCCTCGCCGATCATGCTCCTGTTCTCGCCGGGCACGCGCGACGTCGGTGGCGGCGAGAAGGACACGCTCCGAAACGCGCGGCCGCCGAGCGAGGGGGGCGTCGGGGAGTTCGTCGTGAACGTCGCGGTCGAGGCATACGCGCGCGAGGTGTCGGTCGCGGCGGAGCCCTTGCCGTACGGCGAGAGCGAGATCGAGCTCGCGGGGCTCACCGCCGCACCGTCGCGCGTCGTGCAGCCGCCGCGCATCGCGGAGTCGCCGGTGAGCTTCGAGTGCAGAACGACGCACGTGATCGAGATGGCGCCGGGCCAGGAGAACGAGAACTGGCTCGTGATCGGCCGCGTCGTGCACGTGTACGTGCGCGACGACATCATCGACGAGCGCTTCCGCATCGACGCCGACAAGCTCGCGACCATCGGCCGCATGGGCGGCCCCGAGTACTGCCGCACCCGCGAACGCTTCGCTCTCCCCCGCGGCCCCGCCGCCTTCGACGCCCCCCTCCCGTTTCAGACCGCGAAGGAACGCGGTGGGAGATAGCGGGCTGGGGCCGAGATAGCGACAGGAGCGCCCTCGCCCGCACTCGAGCGAGCCCGGGCGCGCAGCGCCGGGCCGAAGGCCCGCGCGAGCACCCGCGGGGGGCGCACGCGGAGACGACGCCCAAGGCGTCCCGCGAGCGAAGCGAGCCCGGGCGCGCAGCGCCGGGCCGAAGGCCCGCGCGAGCACCCGCGGGGGGCGCACGAAGCGACGTTGCCACAGGCAACGTCGCGCAGGCGAGAGAGCGTGCCGCGTGAGCGGCACGCGAACGACGGGGGGCAAAGCCCCCCCGAATTAGAAGGCCCCGCCACACGCTGATCACCGCGACCGTTGCTCCCTTCCGGGCCTGGCGGGTTGACGGGCCAGCGTTGGCAGGGCCATGTGCCGCGGCTCGTTGGGCCGCGTCGTCTACCTGATTCTAACGCGTGTGCGGCGGAGAGGGCGGGATTCGAACCCGCGGTACCCTTTTGGGGCACACACGATTTCCAGTCGTGCACCTTCGACCACTCGGTCACCTCTCCAAAGTCGTGTGCCGGGTTGCCCGCGTGCCGCTTCAAAGATCGAACAGCGTGGCGGAGAGCGTGGGATTCGAACCCACGGTACCCGTAAGGGTACACTTGATTTCGAATCAAGCGCCTTCGACCACTCGGCCAGCTCTCCGCGGCGCGTTCTAGCAGACGGCCCTGGGGAGCGGCAATCGGTTTGAGTGCGGCGCGATCTCGGGGCGATAGCGGCCCGCTGACCGCCCCGCCGTCTCTCGAAAGGGGATTCGCCCTTCCTTCGAGCCGTCGGAACGCCCATCGAACCGCTCTCACCACGGTCTCGTCGCCGATCCAAACCGACCGCCGCTCCTGGGTGTCACCTGGGTCGGCGGCCACCCACGGGCGTCGCACGGACGCATCGCGGCGCGCAACCTGAGCACGCGCCCGGCGCGTGTCAACCGTCGCGCCGGCGCGCGCGAATGCCCTCGAAGAACGCGCTCAGAAGCGCCCCGCACTCGCCGGCGAGCACGCCCGGCACGAGCTCGAACCGGTGGTTCAGCCGCTCGTCGGCACCGAGCGCGAACAGCGTGCGGCACGCGCCCGCCTTCGGGTCGTCCGCTCCGTAGACGACCCGCGGCACGCGCGCGAGCACGAGCGCACCCGCGCACATCGGGCACGGCTCGAGCGTGACGTAGCACGTCGCGTCCTCGAGCCGAAACGATCCCCGGCGCGCGGCCGCCGCGCGGATCGCGATGAGCTCCGCGTGGGCCGTCGGGTCCTGTGACGTCTCGCGGAGGTTGTGCGCACGCGCGACGACGCGACCGCCCGCGACCATGACCGCGCCCACGGGCACCTCGCCCCGCGCGCGAGCGACCTCCGCCTCGCCGAGCGCCTCGCGCATCCATCGCTCGTCGTCAGCGTCGGTCACCGGATCGCACGCAGGGAACGGGACTCCATGCGACGAGACCTAGCACGACCCGGCGCGACGATCCGGTGGGGAACCGTCAGTCCGGCGGTCCGCAGTGCCAGCCGCCGAACGTGGTGCCGCTGCAGCCCATTCCGAAGCAGCAGAGCCCGCAGTCGCTCGACGATCCGAGCTCTGCGCCCGTCGGCAGGCAACACTCTCCGGGCGGAGCGCCGGGCGAGCTCATATCGCACTCGGCCGCGGCGTTGCAGCATGGCGTCGCACCCCAGCAGGCCCCGTGCGTCGCCGCGCAGCCCGTCGCGCATCGGCCTTCCGAGCACACGCTTCCCGCGCACTCGAAATCGAATGTGCATGCCGACCCGTCGCTCAGTGGGGAGACGCATTCCCAGGCGCTGCCGGTGAACCGGCAGTCGCCGCCAGGCGCGCAGCTCTCGCACGCGTGCAGGCTCGTCGGGCAATACGAAGGCGAGATCTCCTGACAACGGCCGTCGGCACAGCACGTCGCGCAGAGGTCGGGATCGCAGCCGCTACACGTCGAGCGATCGAGCGTGCAGTCGTCGGCGCAGCTGAGCGTGCCGCTCGCGTAGCCGAGATACTCGCATGTCGGCGTCGCGGGAAGCTCGTCTCCGTCGCACTCTTCGCCGATGTCGAGCACGCCGTTGCCACAGCTTGGCGCGGTGCAGGTCTCGACACAGCTCTCCTGGCACGCCGCGTAGGCGCGAAACGCGGAGACACACGGTTCCTCGATCGCGAGGGAGACGCACCCCGTGGGCGAGCAGCTCTCCGCCAGACACGCACCGAACGCATCGCATGCGCCCGACGCACCGAACGCAGCATCGAAGACGACTTGGCAGTCGTCGACGACGCAACGCGCACAGCGAGCCGGCACCGCCGAAGCGAGGCACGCCTCGAGCGGGGTCTGCCACGTGGCGTCGGTCGGCTCCGTGGCGTCGACCGGGCCGTCCGCAGGTCGGGCGTCCGGCGCGTGCGAGCCCGCGTCTGCCGACGCGTCCATCGACGGGCCCGGTGTCCCCGGGTCGTCGGTGCACGCCGCGAAGAGGAGAAGCGGCCCCACGCCGAGAACGGAGCAAATTCGTCGAACATCCGACATGCTGACCTCGGTTGTCGGTCGAGCGCCCACGGTTCACGCCTCGCTCGCCGCGTTCGCTCGCGGCGAGTCGAGCTCGACCGCGCCGCGGCCGGGTCCGCGGACTCGTCGCGTGGGGCTCTCTCGCGTCGTCACCTGGGACGTCGCGAGCCTCGGGTCAGCGGCGGCTCCGTCCGCGCCGCGAAGCGCGTACTCGCCCCCGGTGTTCAGGATGGAGTACCCGGCGATCGCGGTCGCAGAGAGGACCGGACCCGACGGTCGAGGCCCGCGGACGTGCGGGGCCCGTGCACGCTGGCGGAGCCAAGAGGACTCGAACCTCTAACCTACGGTTCCGTAGACCGTTGCTCTATCCAATTGAGCTATGGCTCCAGGGGTGACTGGAGGGGCCGACTGTAGCCAGCGGGACCACTCCGTCAAGGCGGCGGAGAGGGCGGGATTCGAACCCGCGGTACAGCTTTTGACCGTACGGTCGCTTAGCAAGCGACTGCCTTCAGCCACTCGGCCACCTCTCCAATACGTCGAGATTTCAAACGCTTCGTGCTGCTCGGCTGCGCCCGGCCGAGGGAGCGTGTATGTAACGGTCGGCCTCGACGGTGTCAACGAGGCCAGGGACCACGATCGATGCTCCGCTCTGCACTGGCCGGCACACTGGCCGCCTCGCTCTTCGCGCTCGTCGCGGCTCCGTCGGAGGCACGCGCATGCTCGTGCGCGGCGGTCGAGCAGCCCGAGGCGTTCGCGCAGTCGGCGAGCGTCTTCGAGGGTCGCGTCGTGTCGACCTCGAGCGCCGACGCGTCGAGCCTGCTCGTCGTGCTCGACGTCGTTCGCACCTGGAAAGGCGCGAACACCGAGCGCACGAGCGTGCAGACGGCGTCGGGCGGAGCGGAGTGCGGCTACGCGTTCGAGCCGGGCGCGAGCTATCTCGTCTACACCTACCTCGCAGACGACGCGCAGGAGCGAGTGAGCCTCTGCAGCCGGACCGCGCCGATCGACGACGACGGCGCGCGCGCAGACATCGCCGCGATGGGCGCGGGCGTCACGCCGGTCGACGTCTCGAACGACCAGGACGGTGAAGAGCTCGTGCCGCCCGTGTCCACCGAGCCGGCGCGCGGCGGATGCGCGAGCTGCGCCGCCGGCGCGAGCAACCGGCCGCCGGCGTGGGGGCTCGCGTCGCTCGTGCTCGCGGCGCTCGGGCTCGCGCTCAGCCGCGGTAGACGTTCATGATGTCGCGGAGGAGCTTCACGGCTTCGTGCGCGAGCGCTGGAACGCGTTGCGGCCCATGATCGTGCCGTAGCCGCCGCCCTGCCTTGATGCTGCGCAGTCTCCTCGACGACCTCGTCCGTGCCCTTCGCCGGACCGCCCGAGAAGATGACGATGCGCTTGCCGTCGAAGCACGACTTCACGACGTGGCGAATGCGGTCCGCCAGCGTCGAGGCCGGGATGCTCTCGTAGTACTTCTTCGCTTCCTTCCTGCACGATCATCGTCGGTCGGCGGCTTGACCTTGACGACGTGCGCGCCGAGCTGACACGCGATGTGCGCCGCGTACGCGATGACGTCGAGCGCGGTCTCGCCGTCCTTGAGTCAGCTTCGGGCCGCGCGCATACGACCAGATGATCGTCGGCAGGCCGGCCTCGCGCGCCTCGGCGATGAGGTCGCGGATCTGGTGGTACATCTCGTTGCGCTCGCCGGACTCCCGGGTAGATCGTGAAGCCGATCGCCGAGCACCCGAGCCGCTGCGCGTCCTTCGACCGTGCCGGTGAGCGCGGAGCATCGGCTGGCCCGGATCGCCGAGCACGTCGCTGTTGTTGACCTTGAGGATCAGCGGCAGCTTGCCCGCGTACTCGTGCGCGACCGCTTCGATGAACCCGAGCGGCGCCGCGTACGCGTTGCAGCCCGCCTCCACCGCGAGGCTCGGGTGGTAACGCGGATCGTACGCGCTCGGGGTTCGGCTGGAAGCTGCGCGCCGGCCCGTGCTCGAAGCCCTGGTCGACCGGCAGGATGACGAGCTTGCCCGTCCCCGCGAGCGCTCCGTGGCCCATCAGGCGCCGAAGGTTCGCGATGACGCCCGGCGACTCCGACGCGTAGTTGGCGATGATCCGCTCGACTGCCTCGCTCATGGTCTTCCCCTCCCTTGTCGATGGCTGCGGCGAAAGCCGATGGGGAGCGGACGATAGCGCATGCCGGGCCGGCGGACGACCCCCGACCAGCCGGCGCGCGCTCCCGGGATCAGGTGTCGTCGCCGCGCTTGGCCCGTGAGCCGAGCACGCCGCCGCGCGAGACCACGCCGGAGTCGGCGAGCGCGTAGGCCCAACCGCAGGCACAGCGCCAGAGCCACGTCACCCCGTGCTCGCCACGATGCTCTTCGGCCGCGACGCGCTCTTGACAGCGAGGGCACACCCGCTCGATCGCTTCGCCAAGTCTACTCACGATTCCTACCGACCACCCAACGGCGGAGGAGAAGGGATTCGAACCCCTGGAGCCCGTGAGGGCTCAACGGATTTCAAGTCCGCCGCCTTCGACCACTCGGCCACTCCTCCATGCGTGCACTTCAGCTCGTGCGGATTCTGACACCGAGACGGTAGCAGCACAAAGGGGCCCGGCTCGCCCCGGCCGTGCCCTCTCGCGTGCCCCCGGCTTCCGGGCTAGACTCCGCCCCCCTCGCGGTCCCTGGGTCCGCGAAGCGTCCGTCCAAGGGAGGGATTCGTGGCAGCAGATACCATTCCGGCCCGCCTGATGAAGCAGGCGAAGAAGCTCGCGGATCGACCCGCGTACTACGTTCGCACCCCGAGCGGATGGGAACCGACGACCTGGAAGGCGTACGCCGCGGAGGTTCGTCAGGCGACCAAGGCACTGATCACGCTCGGCTTCGAGCGCAAGCAGACGGTCTGCATCCTCGGGTTCAACCGGCCCGAGTGGGTGATCATCGACCTCGCCGCGATGTGCGCCGGCGGCGCGCCCGCCGGCATCTACACCACGTGCTCGCCGACCGAGGTGCAGTACATCGTCAGCCACGCCGAGGCGCCGATCGTGCTCGTCGAGAACGTCGAGCCAGTGGGAGAAGGTCGAAGGCAGAGCGCGCAGCGCCTGCCCGGACCTCGCGCCACGTCGTCCTCATGAAGGGCGCGCCGAACGGTCGACGACCCGCTCGTCATGAGCTGGGACGAGTTCCTCGCGCACGGCGACGGCGATCGCTCGACGCGAAGCTCGACGAGCGCATCGACGCGCTCGAGCCGACGGGCTCGCGACGCTCATCTACACGTCGGGCACGACCGGCCCGCCGAAGGGCGTGATGCTGTCGCACGAGAACCTCGCGTGGACCGCGCAGATGCGCGGACAGATCACCGACGTCGACGGCCGACGACTGCAGCCTGTCAGCTACCTGCCGCTGTCGCACATCGCCGAGCAGATGTTCACGATCCACGTGCCGAGCACGACGGGCGCGGCGGTGTACTTCGCCGAGTCGATCGAGAAGGTGCCCGACAACCTCAAGGAGGTGCAGCCGACGGTGTTCTTCGGCGTGCCGCGCATCTGGGAGAAGTTCCACGCCGGCATCAGCGCGAAGCTCGGCCAGGCGACCGGCGTCAAGAAGGTGCTCGCCGACTGGGCGATGGGCGTCGGGCACCGCGTGATCGACCGCAAGGATGCGACGGCAAGGGCGAGCCGGACGGCCTGCTCGGCGCTCCAGTACGCGCTCGCGAAGCGGCTCGTCTTCTCGAAGCTCAAGCCGGCGCTCGGGCTCGGCCGCGCGCGCGTCTGCGTCAGCGGCGCGGCGCCGATCGCGAAGGACGTGCTCGAGTTCTTCGCCGGGCTCGACCTCATCGTGCTCGAGGTCTACGGCCAGTCGCGAGGACACCGGGCCGACGTCCTTCAACCTGCCGGGCGCGACCGAACTTCGGCACCGGTCGGGCCGCCGATCCCGGGCGTCGAGGTGAAGATCGCCGACGACGGCGAGATCCTGGTCCGCGGCCCGAACGTGTTCCTCGGCTACTACAAGGACCCCGAGGCGACCGACGAGACGCTCGATCGACGGCTGGCTGCACTCCGGCGACCTCGGCGAGTTCGACGACGAGGGCTTCCTGCACATCACCGGCCGCAAGAAGGACATCATCATCACCGCCGGCGGCAAGAACATCGCGCCGAAGAACATCGAGGCGGCGCTCAAGAATCACCGCTCATCAACGAGGCGGTCGTCATCGGCGACCGCCGCAAGTTCCTCACGGCTCGTCACGCTCGACCCGGAGCGCCGCGAAGAAGCTGGCGAGCGAGCTCGGCGTCGAGACGTCGGCGCTGCCGACCCACAAGATGGTCCTCGAGCAGATCCAGGAAGCCGTCGAGACGACGAACAAGGACCTCGCGCGCGTCGAGCAGATCAAGAAGTTCACCGTGCTGCCGCGCAACTTCAGCATCGAGGACGGCGAGCTGACGCCGACGCTGAAGGTCAAGCGCAAGAAGGTCTACGAGCACTTCGCGCCGAGATCGAGGCGATGTACGGCGAGAGCGACTCGTCGCAAGCCTCCGCGTCGGCCTGAGGACATCACGTTGCGCGCGATCCCGTACGGCATCTGGTTGTGCGGGGCTGCGCTCTCGGCCGCGCTCTTCGTCGCCCCGACGCCGTGCTCCGCTCAGCCAGAGGAGCAGCCGACGGCGGAGGAGCCCGCGGGCCACGACGGCGGCACCGCGACCGAGCGGATCGAGGCGCTGCGCCGGAGCGCGGAAGAGACCACGATCGTGCAGCGCCTCACGTCGTTCGTGGGCGTGTTCTTGTTGGTCGGCCTGGCGTGGACGATGTCGACGAACCGGAAGCTCGTGCCGTGGCGCGTCATCGGGTGGGGCACGGGCCTACAGCTCCTGTTCGGCGTGCTCGTCCTCAAGACGTCAGCCGGTCTCGCCCTCTTCGCATTCTTGAACGACGCGGTGACGAAGCTCCTCGAGTTCACGACCCAGGGCTCGAAGTTCCTCTTCGGCAATTTCGTCGACAGCGAGTTCACCGTCGCGCTCAACGTCCTTCCGACGATCATCTTCTTCTCGTCGCTGATGGCGGTGCTCTACCACGCCGGCGTGATGCAGAAGGCGGTCGCCGGGATCGCGTGGCTCATGCGGCGCACGATGGGAACGAGCGGCTCCGAGACGCTCTCCGTCGCCGCCAACATCTTCGTCGGCCAGACCGAGGCCCCGCTCCTCGTGCGGCCGTTCGTCGAGACGATGACGCGGTCGGAGCTCAACAGCGTCATGGTCGGCGGCTTCGCGACCGTGGCGGGCGGCGTGCTCGCGGCGTACGTGGGGATGCTCCGCGACGTGTTCCCGGACATCGCAGGCCACCTCATCGCGGCGAGCGTCATGAGCGCGCCGGCGGCGATGGTCGTCGCGAAGGTCATGGTGCCCGAGACCGAGGAGAGCCCGACACGCGGCGAGGTCAAGCTCGAGATCCCGAAGGTCGACGCCAACGTGATCGATGCGGCCGCACGCGGCGCGGCGGACGGCCTCCAGCTCGCGCTCAACGTCGGCGCGATGCTGCTCGCGTTCCTCGCGCTCGTCGCGCTCGCGGACTACGTCGTCGGGCTCCCGGGTCACCTCATCAACGACGCCGTCGGCCACATCGTCGTCCCCGACCTCAGCATCGCGAAGATCCTCGGCTGGCTCTTCTGGCCGATCGCGTTCGTGATGGGCACTCCCGTGCAGGACTGCACGGCGGTCGCATCGCTGCTCGGCGAGAAGATGGTGCTCAACGAGTTCGTCGCGTACCTCCACCTCAGCGAATCGTTGAACCGCGGCGACCACATGAGCTATCGCGCGGTCGTCATCACGACCTACGCGCTCTGCGGCTTCGCGAACTTCGGGTCCATCGCCATCCAGATCGGCGGCATCGGAGGCATGGCGCCGAAGCGCCGGAGCGAGCTCGCGCGCCTCGGCCTCCGCGCGATGATCGGCGGAATGATCGCGGCGTGCATGACCGCCGCCGTCGCGGGCGTGCTGATCTGAGCCTCCGCGCGAGGCTCGGAGCGCGAGCTCGGGCGTGAGCGCCTCGAGAGAAGGCCGCGCTCGCGGAGAGGTGGCGTCGCGCGGTACCATGGTATCGGAGCCCCGACATGCCGAATCGCAGTCTCGTTCTCGCGTTCTTTCTTCTTCTGCTCGTCGCGACCGCGTCACCCGGACGCGTCCTCGCGCAAGCGACATGCGTCGACGCGACGGGCGACATGTGCCTGAACGTGGTGCGCGCCGGCATGGTCGACGGCGTCGTCGAGGACATCTTTCAGACGTCCGACGGGCGCTTCGCGCCGGAGCTCACGTTCGCGTCGCTGATCCGCGGCGTGAACGGATGCATCGGGCAGACCTACAACCCGCTCGTGCTCGACGCCTACACGTGCTGCACACCCGGGACCGCTGGCTGCGCGCCGCCCGGCGGGCTCGACCCGAGCTTCCACGCGAACGATCTCGACTGGTACTGGACGCAGGTGATCCGCACGCACGCGGACGGATCGGCCGTCGCGGACGGCGAGGCCGGTTCGTACTTTCCATGGCAGGGGCGCATCTACGACATCGGCGGCGAGGCAAACCGCGTCGCGCTCTTTCCGATCACCGATCACGCTCCTCTTCCGTGCGAAGCATTCGAGTACACCGTCTGGCTGTCGAACGACCCGGACGCGACGGAGATCGCGCCGCGCGAGGCGCCCGATCCGCGCAAGTGGAACCCCGCGCTTCTCATCCGGGCGTTCACTCAGGGCTGGACGCGTAACCCCGTCGCGACGTCGGCCGACCGCACTCGGTCCGACCTCGGCACGTACCTGCGCGACGTGACGGCCGGCGACGCCGTCGCGGACGCGCTCACCACGGTCTGGGCGCTCCCGTGCGGGATCACCTTCCGTTACGTCGCCATCCAGGCCGGCAACGACGGCAACCCGGGCCCCGAGTGCGTCTTCGACAGCAACGACGACGAGCTCGACGCCGTCGCCGGGCTGAACGAGGACGACACCGCGATCTGCGTGGACGCGGACGGAGACGGGCACCGCGACGCCGCATGCGGCGGAAGCGACTGCGACGACACGGACGCGAGCGTGCACCCCGGCGCGTTCGAGCCGTGCAACGCGACGCGCGATCTCGACTGTCTCGCCGCCCTCCCGTGCCCGGAGGGAACGACGTGCGACGAAGAGAGCGGTCTCTGCGTGCCGCAGTGCTTCGAGGGCGGGTGTGCGGCCGGCTTCAGCTGCGCCGGCGATCGCTGCGTCGACACCGCGTGCGCCGGCAGGACCGACCCGTGCCCCGGCGGAACGCTCTGCCGCGCCGGCACCTGCGTCGCGCCGTGCGAGGGCGTCGTCTGCCCGCACGGGCAGATCTGCGCGGGCGGGGCGTGCATCGACCCGTGCGTCGGCGTCGTCTGCCCGTCGAACCAGGTCTGCATCGCCGACGATCCGGACGCGCTCACGGTCTGCGGACCCGCGTGCACGTGCACCGAGCTCGCGATCCCGCTCTGTCCGTCGGACGAGGCGTGCGACGCGCGCGAGACGTCGCCGACGTTCGGCGAGTGCGTCGACCCCGGCTGCGAGACCGCGGTGTGCGCGGCGACCGAGGTCTGCGCGAGCGGGAGCTGCATGGACTGGTGCGCGGGCGTGATGTGCCCGGGCGGTCAGGTGTGTATGGATGGCATGTGCGCAGCTGACCTCTGCTCGCGCGTGGTGTGCCCCACGGGCCTCGTCTGCCGAGACGGAGAGTGCCTGGAAGCGTGCGACGGCGTCGACTGCGGCGCGGGCCAGATCTGTCGCGACGGCGCGTGCGTCCCCGATCCCTGCGACGGGGTCGATTGCGGAGCCGGCTATCGATGCGTGTCCGGCGAGTGCGTCCCGGCACCAGACGTCGATGGCGGTGCGGGCGAAGGAGACGGCGGCACGGGCGAAGGCCCCGGCTCGTCCGAGCCGGGCTGCGCGTGCCGAGCGGCCGGGCGGAGCGACGGCGACGGGCGCGCTCCGCTCGGGCTGGTCGCGCTGCTCCTCGCGCTCGGGATTCTCCGATCGCGGCGCCGGGACTGATCACGCGGACGACGCCCGTCGCCGGCCGTCGAGCGGTCGGGCGTGTTTCGGGCGCGCTGTATGTCAGGCGCGAAGCGCGTCGAGCGTGCCGTGCGGGAGCGTCGGGTCGCCGAAGTCGTCGAGGTCGCCGCCCGAGGCGTTCGTCAGACCGACCGCGGTGCCGAGCGTGTTGAGCATCTTGTTGTGGCTCGGCGAACGGTCGCCGGGCTGCACGTCGATGCACTCGCCCTGCTTGAAGAAGCCACCACAGCTCCCCGCGAGGATGTAGGGCACGTTCTGATACCCGTGCGGTGGGCCGTTGGAGTTGTCGTTGTACCAGACGGCGACGCCGTGCTGCAGCAAGCTCGACCCGTCCGGCATCGTATAGGCCGAGAGGCGATCGAGCATGTGCTTGAACGTCTGAGCGAACTGCCGGTCGATGTAGTGGTGGAGGAGGTCGCTCCCGGGGATGATCGCGCCGGTCGAGTCGTGCGAGAGGCGCCGGTGGCTGATGTAGTGGTAGTTCTCCATCATGTCGCCGGTCATCGGGTGCCGGTAATGCGTCTCGCCGTCGTTGCCCGAGCCGATCTGCAGCGTCGCCACGCGCGTGTATCCGCACGCGATGGCGAGCGCCGCGACGTCCATGTGCAGCCGAGCGGACTCGAGGATCTGGTCGCCATCGGGGCTGCTGAAGCCGGGCGCGAGGCCCTCGAGCATCATCTCGGAGTCGGCGTCCATCCGGCAGGTGAGCGCGACCTCGAGATCCCGCACCGCGTCGAGGTGGAGCTGAAGGCGGTCGTGATCGTTTCGCGACAGGCGCGGGCTCGATTGGAGGCGGACGAGCTGAGCGCGAACGAGGTCGTTCACGCTTCGGCGCCGTTCGACGATCTCCATCTGGGCGGTCTCGGTCATCCCGGCGTCGCCGCCCACCATCGATTGATAGGACTCCCACGGATCGTACGTGGCCGCGCGCCGAGAGCCGGCGCCGCGATGCGAGATGCAGGGCCCGCCGAGCCAGCCGTTCTGGCCCGAGTAGAGGTAGAGCGACTCGCGGCCGCCGTCGTTGAGCTCGGTGCCCATGAGGTGGTCGATCGACATGCCACCGGCTTCCGAATCACCGGCAGCGCCGTCGACGAGCGGCCCGTGGGCGGTGAGGCCCTGCATCGCGCCGCGAGCGTGGCCGTCGCCGAAGTCATAGTCCTTCATGTTCACGCTGCGCACGACCAGGAGCTCACTCGCGTAGTCGAGCAGCTCGTCGACCGCACGGCCGGTCATCGTGGCCGCGGTGAGCGGGCCGAGCGCGGTCGGAAAGAAGCGCTCCGGCTCGGCGCCGATCTCGGAGGTGCTCTCCTCCTGCGCGCAGCCGTTCGCCTGGCGGAAGAAGAAGGCGAACGTGGGGGTCTCGTCCGCGGCCTTCACCCCCCGGGGCGCGACGCCCTCGAGGAACGGCAGCGCGAGAACGGTCCCTCCGATCCCGCGCAGCACGACTCTTCGGGAGATCTTCATTGCATCTCCTCCTCCACGCTTCGCGTGAGGAACGAACGGCTCGTGACGAGGGTCGCGATGAGGTCGCGGATCGACGCGCCGTCGTGGCTCTCACGCGCGAGCGCGGCGACGAGCGCGGCGTCGGACGGTTCCTCGTGGCGCCCGAAGGCGTACTCGACCCAGTGCTTGGCGTAGCACTCGTGGACGGCGTCGCTCGCGGCGAGCGCGTCAGCGAGCGCGAGGGCGTCCGCGACCGGGACGCGCTGCCCGTCGAGGTGCGGGCGCGACGAGCTATCGACGGGGAAGCCGTTGTCCTCGGTGCGGAACTGCCCGATCGCGTCGTACATCTCGAAGGGGAAGCCGAATGGGTTGATGATCTCGCCGTGGCACGCGACGCACTCGCTGCCCGGCTGCTCGGTGTGGTCCTCGACGGTCTCGCGATTCGTCCGGCCCATCGCGGCCGGCAGCGGCGGGATCATCCCGCCAGGAGGCTCGAGATCGACGCAGGCGACGCGCCGCACGAGGAAGATGCCGCGATGGATCGGATCGGGATCGACGCTCGTCGAGTTCGACGCGAGGAATCCGACCTGTGTGAAGATGCCACGACGCTGCGCCGGGTCGAGCGTCGCGGGGACGAGCTCGTCGTCGGGGTAGGTGCCGGAGAGGCCGTAGATGCGCGCGAGCTCAGAGTCGACGAACGTGTCGGTCGAGGTGAGCATGTCGTTCCAGCCGCCGTTGGTCGTGAACACGTGACGGACGAACATGTCGTTCTCACGGAGCGCCGACGTCTCGAGCGTTGGCGACACATCCGGGAAGAACGCCGCCGACGGGTTGATCCCCGCATAGCGGTCGACTCGCAGGAGCAGCGCGTGGAAGTGCGCGACCACGTCCTCGGCGCGCGGGTCCGCGAGCATGCGTCCCGCTTGGTCGGCGACCTGGTCGGCCGTGTGGAGCTCCCCCGCCGCCGCCGCGGCGAAGAGCTCGTCGTCGGGCATCGTGTTCCACAGCGCGTATGACAGCCTGTCGGCGATCTCGTAGTCGGAGAGCGGGATGACGCCGCTCGACTCCTCGGTGCTCGACTCGACCCGGTACAGGAAGTACGGAGACTGGAGCGCCGCCTCGATCACGAGCCTCACGCCGGCCTGGAGCGCCGGGACGCCCTCGTAGAGCGTCGAGCCCGTCTGCCAGATGCCGAACAGCTCGTCGACCTCGTCGCTGGAGAGCGGGCGCCTGTAGGCGCGCTCGCCGAAGCTCGTGACGAACGCGCGCGCGCGGGTCGCGTCGTCTCCACCGCCCGCGGGCAGGATCCGAGCGAGCGACGCCGCGTCCGACGTCACGTCCTCTGCGAGCTGAACCGCGGCGCGCTGGTACGAGCTCCAGAGCGTCTGGTCGACCGACATCGACCAGCCGTCGTCGTCGAACGCGAAGCCTGCGGTCACCGGATCGGGGCGAAACGACCCGGCGAGCCCGGGGCGATCGTCCAGGTAGAGAAGATCGCGCGTCGAGTTCTCCCACTGCTCGTGCGTGAGACGGGCGGCGCGCGTTCCCGGCGACGGAACGACGACTCCCGAGCCGCCGCCACCGCCGCCGCCGCCGCCGCCGCCGGGCGAGATGCCCGGATCGGTGATGCTTCCCTCGCAACCGAGCGAGAGCATCAGCGCGAAGATGATGATGCGGCGAGCAGACATCGAGACCGTCCCCTCACCGAGTGTGAGCAATCGCTCGGTCGAGGTGAAGGCCCCGAGCCCAGGTCGGTGTGGAACGAACCTACATCGTGACTCTCTGCGATCGCTCGTTCGCTTGACATCTCGGGCTGATGCAGGAGGATGCCCGTGGCGGAGCACGGGAGCTTTTCATGAAACGTAGCGGGTTTGCTTACCTCGCCTTCGGACTGATCGCGCTGACGGCGTGCGGTCGCTCCACCCTGCGGGTGGGCGACGAAGACGGAAGCATCCCGCTCGACGGCCGCCTCCCGGACGGCGGTCACTTCGACGCGCCGCGACCGGACGCCGGCCCCGAAGCGGGGCTGCTCTGCGGTGACGGGCTCTGCGACTCGAGCTTCGAGGACTGCAGCACCTGCTCGGCCGACTGTGGTCTGTGCGCGGGGTGCGGCGACATGATGTGCGCGGAGGGCGAGACCTGCTCGAGCTGTCCCGCCGACTGTGGGATCTGCAGGACGTGCGGCGACGGCTCCTGCGCGGATGGCGAGACGTGCACGACGTGCCCCGACGACTGCGGCCTGTGCGCGTCCTGCGGCGACGGGACCTGTGATCCCGGCGAGGACTGCTTCTCGTGCCCGGGCGATTGCGGCCGGTGCATGACCTGCGGCGACATGACGTGCTCGTCGTCGGAGACGTGTGGCAGCTGCCCCGAGGACTGCGGCGTCTGCATGCGCTGCGGCGACGGCACGTGCGCCGGGAGCGAGAGCTGCTCGACGTGCCCCGTCGATTGCGGTCTCTGCGAGACGTGCGGCAACCGGCGCTGCGACGGCACCGAGACGTGCTCGTCGTGCCCGGGCGACTGCGGTCGGTGCATGACGTGCGGCAACGGATTCTGCGAGGCGGCTTCGGGCGAGGACTGCTTGAGCTGCGCGCCTGACTGCGGGGACTGCCCGCGGTGCGGCGATGGGACCTGCACCCCTGCGACCGAGAATTGCTTCACGTGTCCGGGCGATTGCGGCATCTGTCCAGGCTGCGGTGACGGCCGCTGCCGCGGCACCGAGGACTGCGCGAGCTGCCGGCGGGACTGCGGCGTCTGCTCGGTCTGCGGCAATCACGTCTGCGAGTCGATGGGCGGCTTCGAGACGTGCACGAACTGCGCGGAGGACTGCGGCACGTGCACGACGGTCACGTGCGCCGGCGTCCTCACGTGCATCATCGGGCTCGGCGGCGGAGGGAGCAGCTGCATCGACTTCGGCAGCACCCCGCCGCGGTTCAGCCTGTCGTGCATCAGCAGCTGTCTCGCGCGCGCGTGCGCCGACGTCGCGTTCCTCATCGACAACTTCGTCAACTGCGCCGTCGAGCAGTTCATCACGTGTGGAAGCGTGGAGTGCGTGATGCGCGAGTGCAGCGAAGAGGTCGCCGCCTGCCTCCGCGCGCGCTGCTGAGCGGTCGCCGCCGGCAACCCAGCCGCGCGATCAGCCCCAAACGCTGACGGTCACGTGGCGCTGGCGCGGCGTCTTGCGATGCTCCCACACGAAGACGCCCTGCCACGTGCCGAGATCGCATCGACCGTTGCGCACGGGCACCGATATCGACGTCTGGGTCAAGACGCTCCGGACGTGGGCAGGCATGTCGTCCGGTCCCTCCGTGACGTGCGAGAAGAGCGGGTCGCCGTCCGGGACGAGGCGTGCGAGAAAGGCTTCGAAGTCGCGGCGCACGTCGGAGTCCGCGTTCTCGTTCACGACGAGAGACGCGCTCGTGTGATGCACGAAGACGTTGCACATGCCGTCGCGTACGCCGGACGCCGCGACGACCGCCGCGATGCGATCGGTGATCTCGTAGGTGCCACGCCCTCGCTCGGTGAGGACTTCGAGGGTCTCGCGATGCATCGTCATTCCGCAGCCACCGCATCGGCTCTCGGGTGGGCGGGCTCCTCGGCGGTGACGCGGAGCCAGAGCGCCGTCTGGTCGCCCTCGTAGACGACGGTCTCCCCCTGGCGGAACACGAACTGGTAGCGCGCGAGGATCTTCGCCGGCCCGCGTCGGACCTGCGTCGCGACACACTCGATGACGATCGGCTTTCCGAGCTCCGCGAGCGCCTTGAACCGCGCCTTGTGGATGGCGCCGCCGTACCCGATCCACCCGTCGCGGTGGCGGAGACCGAGCACGTAATAGGCGTGAACGAACCCCGCCATCCCGGTCATGTGCACCATCAGCCCGCCCGCGACGTGCTGCGGATGGCGGACCGGATGCGCCCGCTGCTCCCGGGTCAGCGGCAGCTCGTCGTGGGTCGGCATGCGCACGACGACGCGACCGACCGCAGGTTCCACCGACAGGACCGCGTCGATCAGGAGGCCCCCGGGCGCGTAGGGGCAGTCGGCGACGAACTCGGGCTCCAGCATGGCGGGCCGGAGCATGCCGCGCCTCGCGCCCGCGTCAAGCCCGACGAGCGGGCCGGCCGCCCGGACGCCGCGTGGAGACCCGAGCCGTGCCGCCAGACGAGACGAGCCATTCGACGCGATTGACTTCGCGGGCTGAGGCGCACCCGCATCCGTCCTTGGCCCGATCACGGCACCAGCGTGAGCGCTCGAGTGAACCTTCGGCCCACGCGCACGACGCCGAAGTCGCGGCGGTCGGTCGTGAGGACGCGAAACACACGGCGCCGCTCCGCGACGGCCGCGACGAACCCGTCCACGAGGCCGATGCCGAGACCCGCGAACTTCTGGTCCAACTGCATCGCTCGGACGATGTCCTCGGCGGTCGGCAGCTCGTACTCGTAGGTCGTCGACGGGTCGAACACTTCGGCGACCAATCGACGCATCGCCAGCCGCTCGTCGCGCAGGAAGTAGTCCACCTCGACGAGCACCAACGACGGGAGAACCACCGTTCGCGCAGTCCGCAACGCGCGCTCGTAGTCAGGCCAAGCCGGTTTGCCGTCAGGTCGCTGGGCGAGCGCTCTCAAGAGGCCACCCGTGTCTGCGACCAGGCTCGAGCTCATTCGTCTGTGTTCTCCATCAGCCGGCGGAGCTGCTCCTCCCCACCGAGCTTGGTATCGGTCGAGACGAAGAGCCCCGTCGACGGCGGCCGGCGCCGACCATAGTAGCGGCTCGCGACGAGCCGAAGCCCGCGGCGAATGAGATCGGAGGCGTTGTGCCCATCCTTCCGAGCTCGCGCGAGCGCCGCGACGTCCTCGCTGTCCAGCCGTACCGTCGTCGTGTGCTTTGTCGCCATACAAGCGATATACGGAACGCCCCGCGGAGGGTCAAGCTGGAGAGCCGGTCTAGAGCTCCATCGTCGAGCCGCCGAAGGCGAGGACGGGGTGGGCGTCGACGCCGTCGCCACGGAGCTCGACGGAGCCGACGATGCCGGTCGAGCCGAGGAGCGTGCCCTCGGACGAGAGCATCCACGGCCCGCTCCCCTCGCGCTCGCCCTCGAACGCGCCGTCGCCGAGCGTGAAGCTGTCGTCGGGAATGACCCACGTGTTCGTGTAGAGGCGATAGAAGCTCTCGACATCGGCGGTGCGGGCGTGGTCGCGCACCTCCTCGAGCTCGGCGCGCACTCCACCCTGCTCGACGAAGCCCCGAAGGACGCTCTCGACCTCGACTCGGTCGGCAGTCCACTCGGAAGCCTCGACGCGCTCGATGTCCATGCGCAGGAGTGCCCCGCTCGAGACGAACGAGCCTTCCGCGCGCACCGACGACACGCCTGCATCGCGAAACGACTCGAACGCGACGCGCGAGAGGCCGTCGTCGCTCTCGAACGTGAACGCGATCGCGTGCTCCGACTCGAAGAAATGCACCCCCGCTGGGCCGTGAGCACGCTCGATTCGGCACGTGCCGGTCACCTCCGCGGCCCGGGCACCCGGACGACACACCGCGCCGATCTCATCGAAGAGGCCCCATCCCCTTCGACCGATCGCCACCGCCCGAGAGAGCTCCGGAGCCAGCGGCGAACCGGAGTTGCAGGAGAGGAGGAAGATGCACGCGCCCGCGACCCGCGCGATCACGAGAGCTCGTTCACGACCCAGCGAGGGCACGGGCCCTTATCGCGGCGCGCACCCCCGCGTTGCGAGCGCGCCGATCTCCTCCGAGAAGTCGCGCTCGTTCGGCATGCGCTCGAAGTCGAGGAGCCGACCGGTCTCGTCGAAGAGCGCGCGCCATCCGTACGGCGACGCTTCGGGGTGCGCGACCGAGCCGTAGCGCTCGTCGACCAGAACCACCGACGGCGGTCCCGACGTGTGCGAACGCTCGGCGTGCAGCATGCCCATCGCGAACCATGCGAGAAGCTGGCCGCGCTCGCTCTCGCACGCCGCCGCAACGAGCGGATCGTCGTCGGCCTCGACGGAGGAGAACACGATCGGCCCGCGCTCCGACGTCGAGGCGTACCCGACGCGAAACCGGCCGCCCGCGTCGCGCGCGACGATGCGAAAGACCACGTCGTTCAAGAGCGTAGGCGTCGCACGAATGCGGATCGGGTGAAAACCTTCGGCCGTGAGCTGCTCGCTCGCACGCTCGATCTGCTCCTGCGCCTGGAGCCACCCGAACGAGAGATACATCGTCGTCACGGCGAGCACCGCTCGCGCTGCATGCCTGCTGAACGCCCGGCCGCGCTTTCGGATGGCGAGCGCGACCGCCAAGAAGAGCGGGATCGAATAGAGCGGGTCGACGATCGCGACCGCGTCCAGCGCGAATCGCGCGTCGCAGAAGGGCGCGAAGAGCTGCGTGCCCCACGTGGTGCAGGCGTCGAGCAAGGGATGGGTCAGGAGCGCCCAGAGGGCGAGGTGGAGCCAGGTGAGATACGCGTGCTCTCGCCTCGCCCAGAGCCAGCCCGCCGCTCCGAGCGCGAGCGCCACGAGCGGCAGCACGAGGAGCGAATGGCTAGACCCGCGGTGATGGACGAGCGTCGCCCACGGATCGCCGGCGCCGAGCACGATGTCGAGGTCGGGCAAGAGCCCGCCAACTGCGCCGATCACGACGGCCTTGCCCCCGAGCCTCTTTCGGAAGCCCGCTTCGGCGATCGCCGCGCCGAGCGCGACCTGCGTGATCGTGTCCACCTCTGGAGTCTCCGCGACGAAGGCTAGTTTGTGCCCTGACCCAGTCAGTTCCGCTAGCATTCTCGTCGACATGCGGACGCTCGGTCGCTGCGGGCCATACGAGCTCGAGCGCTTCATCGCGGCGGGCGGGATGGGCGAGATCTTCCTCGCCCACGGACCGACACCACGCGGGCCCGGCCCAGCCGCGGTCAAGCGCCTCGGCAAGCAGGCCAAGGCGGACCCGCTCTTCGTGCAGATGTTCCTCGACGAAGGGCGGCTCGCGCAGATGCTGCGCCACCCGAGCGTGTGTCAGGTCTACGACCTCGGGGAGGACGCGGGCCACTACTACATCGCGATGGAGTGGGTCGACGGGATCTCGCTCCAGACGTTGATGCGCCGCGCCGCCGGTCGAGGCCTCTTGCCGCAGGACGTGCTCGCCCGCATCACGGCCGAGGTCGCGAGCGCGCTCGACTACGCGCACCGCCTCGCGGACTCGGCCGGCACGCCCGCTCGGCATCGTGCACCGCGACGTGAGCCCGCAGAACATCATGGTCGGCCTCGACGGCCGCGTGAAGCTGCTCGACTTCGGGCTGGCGAAGGCACGGACGCAGCTCTCCAAGACCCAACCGGGGTACGTGAAGGGCAAGTTCGGATACCTCGCGCCGGAGCAGCTCGGTGGCGACGTGGACGGGCGCGCGGACGTCTTCGCGCTCGGCCTCTGCTTGTACGAGGGCCTCGCCGGCCGCCAGGTCTTCTCGCAAGAGACCGCTGCCGAGACGGTCATCGCGATCACCGAGTACCAAGGCGCCCCCCCGGTCGGCGTCGATCGCCCCGACGTGTGGCCCGAGCTCGAGGGCGTCGCGGCACAGGCTACCCACCCGCATCCCGTGCTGCGCTTTCGATCCGCCGGCGAGATGAAGAGCGCCGTCGAGCGGGTGCTCGCAGGCCGCTCGATCGTCGCGAATGCCGACCGCGTCGCGGCGGCCGTCCGCGAGCTCTTTCCCGAGCGCAAACCCCTCGCGCAGAGACCCGTCGAGCCACCGCCCGACCTGCCCGAAGGGGCCGAGCCGCTCGGGCTCGAAGAGCTGACCGAAGCGCTCGATCGGGAGCGGCGGCGGCGACGGATCTTTTTCGCGCTCGCGACGCTGCTCGTCCTCGGAGCCATCGGCTGGGGCGTCTACCGGTTCGTGTCGTAGCTCCTGCGCGCAGTGGCTATTCGTAGAGGTGCGCGAGGACGTCGCTGCGTGTGACGATGCCGACGAGCTTTCCGTCTCGCAGGACGGGAAGACGGCCGACGTCGCGCGCGACCATGCGCTCGAGAGCGGCTTCGAGGAGCGTGCTCTCCGTCGTGGTCTCGACGGCGTGCGTCATACAGCTCGAGACCGGCAGATGAAGGCGGCCGTCGCGCGCAGCGCGCTCGACGTCGCGATGAGAGACGATTCCGACGATCGCGCCATCGCGAACGACCGGGACGCCGGTGTGACGCCAGAGCTGGAGCGTTTCGCCGAGCTCCTGGAGCGTCGTCTCGACCGAGACCGTGCGCACGGGGCTAGACATGAGGTCGGCGACGCGGCGCGGGCGCGGCGGCGCCTCGCGCAGCGTCGCAAGAAGGCGCTCGCGAACGACCGCAGGCTCCACATCCTTGATGGACGCGGCCCCAGCGGGAGCGTGGCCGCCGCCGCCGAGCGCTGCCAGTGACTTGCCAACGTCGATCCAAGCGGAGCGCGCGCGACCGATGACCTGCACGCGACGGCCTCCGACGTGAAAGAGCGCGAACAGCGCCGGGTGCTCGCCGAGAGCGAGCGCCTCCGAGACGACGACGTCGAGGCCGTCCACCGCGGACTCGAGCGCGACGACGGCGAACGCCACCGAGAGCGCGCCGACCGCCTCGGTCTCCACGGCGTCCAAGATGGACGCGAGCGCGCGGCGCTGTGGCTCGGAGAACGGCGTCGTGAGGTAACGGACGAGCACACGCTGCGAAGCTCCGCGGTCGATCAGCCAAGCGAGGGCACGAGCGTCGCGCGCAGAGGTCGCGGCGAACGTGAGCGATCCCGTGTCGGTGTGGATGCCGAGCGCGAAGAGCGTCGCCTCGACCGGATCGACGTCGATGCCGCGCTCTCGGATCACCTCGACGAGGAGCGTGGTCGCCGAGCCCACGGGCTCGACGACGGCATGCGCCACGGGGAGGTCGTCGTCGGATGCGCCGTGATGATCGTAGACGCTGACATCGAGCGTCTCGTCTCGCTGCGCGACGCGCTCGAGGAGGAGCGGGAAGTCGCGCAGCCGGCTCTTGCGCCTGACGTCGACGACGACGACATGCGTGACCGCCGCTTGGTCGATGTCGGTGGCGCGCGCGAAGAGAAACCGGTCCTTGTGGAGAGCGAGAAAGTCCCTGACGCCGCGGGAGAGGCGTTTGGCGAGGACGATCGTAGAGCCGGGATGGAGCTTCTGCGCGGCGACCGCCGAGGCGAGGGCGTCGAAGTCCGCGATGTCGTGGGTGACGATGATCCGCAAGGGGCTCCCGAGACGGAGTGTAAGCACCAGCGGGCAGGCGGCGTTCTCGGGGCGGAGGTACACGAGATGGCCCGGTCGCTCGCACCGTTTTTCTTGGTTTTTTTGGCGTTCTCTGGGGTCGCGCTGGCCCAGGACGTCGAGGTTCAGACGCTCGAGGAGGGCTCGACCGAGGGGTCCGGGATCCTCGGGGTCCGCCGGCCGCGCGAGCAGCTCTCCGAGGTCCCGCCCGTGGTGGTGGTCGAGCGGACCGCTCCGGAGCCGGACGCGAGCCCGATCATCGTCGTCGTGCCCGACCCGCTGAACGATCCGCCGGCGGCGGCGCCCGAGGAGGAGAGCCCGCTCTTGTGGCTCGGATGGGGCGTCTTCGTCGAGCGGCTCGAGCTCGAGGGTCTGGGACTCGAGTTCTCGAACCCGGAGGTGAGCGCCCTCGACGGAACGCACATCGCGCCGACGGGCCGTTGGGGCCACCCGGTGACGGGCGGCGCGTCGCTGGGCTGGATGATGGAGCCGCTGCCGTGGCTACGGTTTCCGGAGATGAGATTCGAGATCGGCGGCGGCTCGAGCGACGGCCCATGGGTGACGCCGCAGGACGCGGGCGCGGACGTGACCGCGCGCCTCACGAGCATCTTCCTTCTCCGCGCGGAGCTCCGCGGCGGCATCGTGCTGCCGTTCAAGTGGGTGCAGCCTTACGTGGTCGGCCGGCTCGCGGTCGCCGGTTACTTCGTCGACGCCGACGTCCAACACGCTACGCTCGGTGCGCTCGGTACCGAGACGATGAGCGCCGCCGCGTTCGAGGCGGGCGTCGAGGCGGGCGCGACGTTCCGCATCACCGAGGGAGTCGAGCTCTTCGCTGCGTGGCGCGAGTCGTTCACCGGTGCGCGCGCCAGCGGCGGAGTCTTCGGCGTCGTCGCCGCGATGCCGAACGAGTGACTCAGACGCCGCGAGCGTCGGCCGGCCAGACGTGCTTGTGGAGCTGGAGCTGGAAGCGCGCCGGGAGCTTGTCGGCGAGCATCCACGCGACGAGCTCCTCGGATCGATGAGGCCGTGGGCCGGCAGAGGAGCACGTGGCCCGCGCGCTCAGCGAGACGATGCTCCTCGATGGCGCTCTTCGCCCAGTCGTAGTCGGCGCGGTCGGCGATCACGAGCTTCACCTCGTCGAGCGGGCCGAGCAGCGCGACGTTCTCCCAGCGGTTCCGGTGCGACTCTCCGCTGCCTGGTGCCTTGAGGTCGACGATGCGATGGACGCGCGCGTCGACCCCGCCGATGTCGCGCTCGCCGCTCGTCTCGAGGAGCACGGTACGGCCGGCGTCGCAGAGCTCGCGCAAGAAGAGGAAGCGTCCCGGGCTGCAGGAGCGGCTCGCCTCCGGTCAGCTCGACCAGAGGCGTGCCTAGCGAGAGCGCGCGCGCGAGCACGTCCGAGCGCGGCCATCCGCTCGCCGCCGTGGAACGCGTGCGGCGTGTCGCACCAGGCGCAGCGCAGGTTGCAGCCCGTGAGGCGCACGAACGTGCACGGCATCCCGGCGAAGGACGACTCGCCCTGGATCGAGGCATAGATCTCGTGAACGACGAGGGTGTCCTCTTTGGACATGTTCGCGAGCGCGCGGTCGACCGTCAGTCCGCGCTCTCGGGGTGGTAGTAGCGCGGCAGCAGCTCTTCGCCAGGCGGGACGTACTCGGGCGGGATCCACGCCCAGAACGGGCCACGCTGCTCGCACGCTTCGCGATCGCGGGGCGCGCAGTAGATGCGCACGTGGAAGTGGTCGTCGTGACGCGCGACGCCCTCGGGCGGAAGGAGCATCCGATCGGCGCGATCGATGACCTCGCGGTCGACGCGCTCACCGCGCGCGTACCGCAGGAGCCGGCGCCGCACGTGTGCAGCGACGAAGATCTCCTGGACCGGCGTCTCGGTGTCGGTGACGAGAGCCTCGATGAGCGCCCAGTTGCGGGGGGTGTCGAACGCGATCTGGCGGCCCTCGAAGCCGGCGTGACCGTTGCCCCACACGCGCACGAAGGCGGGCGCCTCCACGGGCGCAGAGCTCGGATCGTCGGCGCCCTCCCGCAGGTAGAACCCGACGTCGGCGTCGCGCCCGCTCTCGTGCGAGCGATGGCCGATCACGTTGCCACCGCCTTGCTGCGACAGCTCGCCAACGTTGAGACGCGAGCCCGGGTGGCGCTCCCACACGCGGTCGGCCGCGCGCGCGAGCAACCCCACGAGCTCGGGCGTGCCGTAGAAGCGATCGTCGTCGACGAAACGCTCGACGTGGTGCAGGTGCTCGCTTTCCTCGAGCCGCACGCCGTGACGCAGGAGGCCCCGCCACACCCAACCGACCGAGAGCGTGCCCCGGCCGGCGCTCGCGTCCGACGCTCGCTCCGAGCTCGTATCGTCGCCACGCGCCGGGCCCGCGAGCGGCGCCGCGCAGGCGATGATGCCCGCGACGACCGCGAGCACCCTTCGCGCCGAACGAAAGCGCATCCCGAGAGGATGTGCGGAGCGGGCCGGTCGCGCAAGAAATCTCAGCGGAAGGGGCGCGATACACGATCTCCGGGCGGCTTCACCTCGTGACCCGAAACGCGCGGAGCCTCGGCCGGCGAGCGAAGTCGGGCGGCGTGAGCTCAGCGGTGATGTCGCTGACGTCGAGCCTCTCGCGCGCGAGCGCAGGGCTGTCGAGCGTGAACGTGCGAAGGTTCGTCGTGAAGAGGAGCTCGCCGTCCGCCGTGAGGCGGCGCGCGGCGCTCGAGACGAGCTTCACGTGGTCGCGTTGCACGTCGAGGTCGTCGTCCATGCTCTTGCTGCGGGAGCGCGTCGGCGGCGCGAGGAGGATGAGCCCATACGAAGCGGTCGAACGCTCGAGGTCGCGGAGCACGTCGCCGCGGACGAGGCGATGCCGGGGCCCGGCAAAGCCGTTCCGCGCGAGGTTCTTCTCGCCCCAGTCGAGGTAGCGGCGGGAGAGGTCGACGCTCGTGGTCGAGCTCGCGCCACCCGCCGCGGCAGCGACGGTGGCCGTGCAGGTGTGCGCGAAGAGGTTCAGGAAGTTCCTTCCGCGTGCGAGCTCCCGGACGCGGGAGCGGAGGAGCCGGTCGTCGAGGAAGAGGCCCGTGTCGAGGTAGTCCTCGAGGTTCACGAGGAAGACGAAGATCCTTCTCGCGCACCTCGCGCAGGACGCCCGCGTCACCGTAGCGCTCCGCCTGCTCACCAGGGCCGCGCCGAGCGCGGACGCGGACGACGACGTCGGAGGCGGGCACCGAGAACGCATCGCTCGCGACCAGCACGGCGTCGCGGAGACGGCGGTCGGCGACGCCCGCGGCCCCTCCGGTCCCGCGAAGGTGCTTCGGGCGGTGATACTCCTCGACGCGCACCGCGCCGTCGTACCAATCGATCGCGACGTTGTACTCGGGGATGTCGGCGTCGTAGACGCGGTAGGCGAAGACGCCCTCGCGTTCCGCCTCGCGGCCGAGCTTCCTCCGGTTCTTGCGGAGACGATTCGCGAGCATGTCCGCTTCGGCGCTCGGCCGGCGCCAGCCCGGGCCCTCGTCGCTCGTCGGCGCGGTGTCCGCGATGGGGATCTCGAGGAAGCGGCACTCGATCGGGCCGTTGTAGACGACGTGACGGCGCGCGGGCTTGAGGCCGACGCGCTTGTCGAGCGCGCGGTTGCCCGAGAGCACGAACGCCGTCCAGCCGACGAAACGGTGCCGGAGGACGTCGCCGAGCTGTTCGTATAGCGCGCCGAGCTCCCCCGGCTCACCGAGGCGCTCGCCGTAAGGGGGATTGGTCACGACGATCCCAGCCGGGCCCTCGGGCGCTCGGAGCCCGGATAGCTCCGCGAGCGAGAGGTCGACGACCCGGGCCACGGCCGCCCGCGCGAAGTTCGCCCGCGCTCCGGCGACGGCGGCCGCCGACGCGTCGCATGCGAAGATGCGGGGGGCGCGCTCGCGGGCCGCTTCGCGGCGCTCCTTCGCTTCTCGGACGATGCGCGACCAGAGCCGCGAGTCGTGCCCGCGCCAGCCCTCGGCGCCGATCCGATTGCGCGCGAGCCCAGGCGCCACGTCGAGAGCCATCCACGCCGCCTCGACGGCGAGCGTCCCCGAGCCGCACATGGGATCGACCAGCGGTCCGCGCTCCCAGGAGAGGTGCCACCCGGCGATGCGCAGGAGCGCGGCCGCGAGGCTCTCCTTGAGAGGCGCGGCGCCGCCCGTTCGCCCCACGCCTCGACGGTGGAGGCCCCTCCCCGCGAGGTCGAGCGACACGGTGACGGTAGCGCCTGCGAGGTGGACGTTGACCCGCACGTCCGGCTCGCTCTTGTCGACGCTCGGCCGCGCGCCCTCACGCTCGCGAACGCGATCGACGATCGCGTCCTTGGTCTTGAGCGCGACGAAGCGCGTGGTGCCAGGGCCGTTCGTCGCGGCCGCGCCCGCGACGTCGACCGCGAGCGTCCGCTCCGGACCGACGTGGTCGGTCCACTCGATCGCGTGCACGCCGGCGTAGAGCGCATCGGCCGACCCCGCTTCGAACGTCGCGAGCGGAAAGAGCACGCGGCTTGCGACGCGCGAGCCCATGCAGGTGCGGTACGCCGCCTCGAGGTCGGAGCCGAACGCGACGCCGCCTCGCGCGGGCTCGACGCTCTGCGCCCCGAGCTCTCGGAGCTCGTCCGCGAGCACGCCCTCGACGCCGCGCGACGCCGTCGCGAAAAATCGCGCCGCGCTCACGGCTCGCCGGGCGACTCCCCCGGGCTCGCGCCGTCATCGACGGCCTGGAGATAGGCGACGATCATCGCGCGCATCCGGTCGAAGATCGCGTGCGACTCGGGCACGGTCGCGGTCGCGCGGATCGTCGCCTCGCGGCCCTCGGCACCGATCCGAGCGCGTGTCAGCACGTCGGCGAGCCCGATCGCCTGAACGGCCGGGCTCTGCCCGAACGAGTCGATCGATTCCTGGAAGAACTGAGACGTCGCGGCGGCATCGTCCTCGCTCGTCGAGAGGCCGACACCATCGAGCGCGATGCCGTCCGAGAGCGTGATCCGCGCGCCGAGACCGCGCAGCGTCTCGATTGCGCCGCCTGCGACGTTCTCGGCGGCGAGCGCCTCTCGCAGGTACCCTCGAACCGGGTCCGTGACGGAGATGACGAGCGCGATCGCGCTTCGGTCGAGAGCAGTCTTCGCTGCGAGCTCGACCGTCGTCGGATTGACGCGCGAGGGCGGACCGCCGGACACGGCGCGAAGCAGATCGTCCACGCGGTCGCGAGGGCCGAACGCGAGCGCGCTCCCGGGAAGCTCCACGGCGACGGCGTCGCCGACGCCCGGATCGACGACGCGCGCCTCACCACGAGCCGTCACGTGGCGCTGCTCGCCGACGTGAGCGAGCAGCGCATCGGCGGTGCCGCTCGGAAAATCGCCGGAGACGAGCGTGATCGCGTCGGAGATACCGACGTCGTCCATCGTCACCGCGAAGACCGTCTCGGATGCCCGGTCGACGAATCCCTGCGGGAGCTCGATCTGCGAGCCGGCCGGGAAGTGCGTCGAGATGGCGACCTCGACGATGAGCCCCTCGTCGCCGAAGAGATTGTCGCGAAACGGCGACAAGAAGATGGCGCGGTGATCGAGGCGTAGGACGAGAAAGGCATCCCAGGGGAGTCGCGTCAGGAGCGCCGGCGCGGCGCCCACGGACCGCGGCGCCTCGCCCCCCTCGTCGCCTTGGCCGGTGGGCCGGCCCGGCGGCGAGCTGCACGCGATCAGCGCGGCGATCGACAGCGACAGCGCCGTCCTCATGCTGCCGCTTCCTCGACGAGCCGTACGAGGCGCGCGCCGCGCTCGAACGCTTGCCGCCGCTTCTTGGGGATGTCGTAGAGGTGCTTTTGCATCGCGCGCTCCCGTTCGCGCGCGCCGACGCTGCGATACCACACGCGCGTGAGCGCCGGCACCGAGGTCCGATCGAGCTCGCGATACACACGCTCGCCCGCCTCCCAGAAGATCGGCGCCATGGCGAGGTAGTCTGCCCGAAAACGCGCATAGTCACACCGCCCGCGGTAGTGCTTGACGTAGACCTCGGCGAGCGCGCGCGGGAGGTCCTCCTCGATGTGTGCGCGCATTCCGTAGAAGACCGCGCGCGCCATCGTCTCGAAACCGCTCGTACGCCGGCGCCCGGCGCGCTTCATACCGGCGAAGGCGGCGCGCCAGTGGTGCTCCGGATGTTCGTCCGCGCGGCGCATGCTTCGATCGAGGCTCTCGACATAGTAGCGGTGGAACGTCGGCACGAGATGAAGGACCCACGACGGGTGACGAAACACGTCGGACTCGCACGCTCGGATCTGCAGATCGGTGACGTGTTGGTACGCACGCGTGAAGAAGCCGCGCGGATTGCCGGCGTCGAGCAGCTCGTCCGCGCGCTCGCGCTGCTCCCGCCGGACCGCGTCCGCGCGAGCGATCAGGCTCCCGAGCTCGCGCGTCTCGTCGAGGTGGCGCACGGGCGGGAGCGGCGAGGCGAGCGCGCCGACGGCGATCTCCGCGAGTCGGTCGAGGCTCGACCGGAGCTCGCGCTCGAGAAAGAGGCGGGCGATGAGCCCGAGACCGGGAAGCTCGAGCTCGGCATCGACCGTCCACACGAGCGTGGTCTCCGCGGCGCGCGGCTCGAAGCGCATCTCTCCTCGGTGCTTCGCGATACCGCCGCCACGCACCACGCGATAGACCAAGCGCGTCGGGGGATTGCAGAGCTCCACGACCTCCTCGAGCGGCTTCGAAACGGGGCGCGGGAGCATCACCTCGCGCATCGCGCCGACGCCGGCCGGATGATTTCCGTCGCCGAGCTCGAGCGAGCTGACGGGCGCCGTCGACCAGAGCGACATCCGGCCGGGATTGGTCGCCAGCCCGAACGCGACCTCCGGTGAGCACGGCAACCGCCTCTCGACGCGAAGGCGCATGGCGAAGTCTCCCGAGGCCCCGCGCGCGTCGCAAGCCCGGATCCCACGAGCCTGGAAACCGAGCGCGCCGACGGCCGATGAGGGCTTCCCCGATGCTCGCACAGCCTGTACAAACGCCCAGCCCGTGGACGCGATGCGCGAGAGGTTGAGAGCCCGGTTCGGGCTGGCGGACTTTCATCCGTGGCAGCGCGATGCCATCGGCGAGATCCTCGAGGGCACGGGCCGCGTGGTGGTCGTCGCCCCCACCGGAGGCGGCAAGAGCCTCTGCTACCAGTTCCCCGCGACCGAGCTCACGGGAACCACGCTCGTCGTCTCGCCGCTCATCGCTCTCATGGAGGATCAGGTCCGCGGGCTCTCCGAGCGGGGCATCGCAGCGACGTGGCTGTCGTCGACGCTCGACGCCAACGAGCGACGTCGGCGCGAGCGCGAGATTCGAAGCAGGCGCGTACGAGCTCGTGTACGTGGCGCCCGAGCGGCTCGCGCGCGAGGACGTGGTCGACCGGCTCGCTCGGCTCGCTCCTCCACTCGTCGCGATCGACGAGGCTCATTGCATCTCGCAGTGGGGTCACGACTTCCGCCCCGACTACCTCCGGCTCGCGCGTGTTCTCGAAGTCCTTCGGCCGCGCCGCGTGCTCGCGTGCACGGCGACGGCGACGCCGCTCGTCCGGGACGAGATTGTGCGCGAGCTCGGCCTGCCGGTCGACCAGACGCGGCTCATCCTTCGCGGATTCGCGCGACCGAACCTGCACCTCGAGGCACGCGAGGTCGACTCCGCGCGCGAGCGGCGGGAGCTCTTGCTCGGCACGATCCGCGACGCGGTCGGTGCGCCGTCCGCGGCGAAAGGCGCCGCCATCGTGTACACGGCGACGCGGCGCAAGGCGGAACGAACCGCAGAAGAGATCGTTCGGGCCGGGTACACCGCCGCCGCGTACCACGCGGGGCTTCCCGCCGAGGAGCGTGCTCGCGTCAACGCCGGCTTCGCGGCCGGACGCCTCGACGTCGTGTGCGCGACGAACGCGTTCGGGATGGGGATCGACCGACCCGACATCCGCGCCGTCGTACACGTGCAGTCACCGGGGTCGATCGAAGCGTACTACCAAGAGGTGGGCCGCGCCGGACGCGACGGTCAACCGGCGTTCGGCCTCTTGATGAGGAGCACCGCCGACTTCGGCCTCAGGCGACGCCTGCTCGACCTCGGCCGGAGCGACGAGCCGACGGGCCCCGCGCGGCTCGACCAGAAGTGGGGGCTCTTCCTCGACCTGATGCGCTACGTCGAGGCCGGAAGCTGTCGCCACGACTTCATCCTCCGCTACTTCGGCGACGAGCAGGAGACGCTCGGAGGCTGCGGCCACTGCGACGTCTGTGAGCGCCTCGAATCCGCGTCAGGCACCGAGCGCAAGGCCGACGAACGAGACGCGATCGTCGTGAAGAAGGCGTTGAGCGGCGTAGCGCGGAATCGGCGCAGGTACGGCTTGAACCTCGTCGCGGAGATGCTGCACGGCGGAAAGAGCGCGAAGCTCGACCGTTCGGAGCTGCGTCACACGAGCACGTACGGCCTGCTCTCGCATCGATCGAAGGAGTGGTCGCTCGCGCTCTTGCGGCGCCTCGTGACCGCGGGCCTCGTCGGGATCACGGCCGAGGACATGCCGCGGCCCTACCTCACGCCGGAGGGGATCGCGGTGATGAAGGGTGAGGCCGAGGTGCGCGTGCTGCCTCCGGAGGCGGACGCCGGGCGCCGCCGCGGGTCGAGCCGGCGGAGCGAACGGGAAGCCGCGCGGCCGATGCCGGCCGGCGTCGATCACGACCTCTACGAGAAGCTCAAGGCTGCGCGGTTGGCCGCGGCGAAGAAGATGGGCGTGCCGGCCTACATCGTGTGCCACGACCGAACGCTCCTCGAGATCGCCGCGATCCGTCCCCGCACCCGGACGGAGCTCGCGACCGTCCACGGCATGGGCCCCGCCCGGATCGAGTCTTGGGGAGACGCCCTGCTCGCCGTCGTCGCGTCGCAGGGGTAGGACGGCCGGATCAGGCGCTCAGCCGCTGTGCTTCGCGACGCGCTTGAGCCACGCGACGGCTTCGTTGAGGTCGTGGAACGATCGGAGCCGGACGTTTCGCGAGACAGCCGTCATGTTCGCGGTCACGCGCTTGAGCTCGCTGTGCACGACGATGGCGATCGCGATCTCGGGGTGTTGTTTCGTCCAGGTCCACATCGACTCGCGCGCGTCTTCGGGTGGGCTCGGCATCGCGCGAGTGTCGATGAGCAGCGCGTGATGACCGCTCTCCTCTATCGCGGCCTCGATGGCGCGTTGCAGCACCTCGGCCACGGCGGTGCTCGGCAGCTCCGAGTGCGTCAAGAGCACGTAGCCGTCGGCGACGCTCACGTCCTTCGCGAATCGTTGGTGGTCCCCTGCCATGACCCTCGCCTCGGCCAGCGATGGTAGATTACTTCACATCCGGATTGATCGAGTACGTCCCCGTGAGCCGCGCTTGACCGAGCACGTGACCCTCGATCGCCGCGAGAACGTCCGCGCCGTGGAGCTCGCCCTCGGCCGGGCAGCGCGCCACGTCGAGGGCGTAGAGCGTGAAGTGGTAGTGGTGAAGAAGCGTGTCATTCCAGGGGGGGCCGGGACCGTCGTAGCCGAAGTACGTCCCTTCCATGGCGGCGTCGCCCGAGAACCAACCGGTGTAGTCGTTGACGCCCAGTCGCGCTCCGCGAGGACCGTCCGGGCCCGGCTTGCCGCGCGCCGTGACGCCTCGCGAGAGCTCGCCCTCGGCGAACGGGCCGGCGTCGGGCGGCAGGTCGACGAGGACGAGGTGGTAGAAATCGACGCGGGGCAGGCTCGCGGGGACCGAGCGACCCTCTTTGTTCACGTCGTCCGGCTTCGACGGGACGTCCGGGTCGTGACAGACGATCACGAGCGACTTCGTTCCCGCGGGCAGGTCCGACCACCGGAGGTCGGGGCTGACGTTGTCTGCGAAGGTGACGTGGGACTTGGGATCGTGCTTTCCGAGCGCGTGCTTTTCGGGAATTCGCGCTCCGTGCTCGAAGCTCTGGCTCGTGAGGCGCATGGCTCCTCCGGGGTGGGGGGAGGAGCGTACACGAACGGCGACCGGTTGCGGACCCTCGGTGCACCGCATACGACTAGGCGTAACGATGCACGGCGCTCCCACGAAATCCCCGGTCTCGGAAGTCGTCTCCGCGCTGCGGACCGCCTTCGCGTCCGGGCGCACGCGCTCGCTCGAGTGGCGCGATGCCCAGCTCGGACGGCTCGCCGAGATGCTGCGAACCGAGGAGGCGGCGTTTCTCGAGGCGCTCCGGGAGGACCTCGGCAAGCCGGCATTCGAGGGGTGGCTGACCGAGACGGGGTTCGTGCAGAACGACGTCGCTCACGCGCGAAAGCATCTCGAGCTCTGGATGAGCCCGGAGCGCGTACCGACGCCGCTCGCGAACCAGAATCGGCTCGAGCCGCATCGTCCGGGAGCCGCTCGGCGTCGTCCTCGTGATCGGCCCGTGGAACTACCCGATTCAGCTCCTCCTCTCGCCTCTCGTCGGCGCGATCGCGGCAGGCAACGCCGCGGTGCTCAAGCCGTCGGAGCTCGCGCCCGCGTCCGCGGCGGCGCTCGCCGAGCTCGTGCCGCGCTACCTCGACACCGCGTGCATCCGCGTGATCGAGGGCGGCGTCCCGGAGACAGAGGAGCTCCTCGCCGAGCGCTTCGACTACATCTTCTTCACCGGGAGCACTCGCGTCGGCCGCATCGTGATGGAAGCCGCGGCCAAGCACCTCACCCCGGTGACGCTCGAGCTCGGAGGCAAGAGCCCGTGCATCGTCGCGCGCGACGCGGACATGGACGTCGCGGCGAGGCGCATCGCGTGGGGCAAGCTCGTGAACGCCGGGCAAACGTGCGTGGCACCGGACTACGTGCTCGTCGACGCGGCCGCGGCGGACTCGCTCGTCCACCGTCTCGAGGCGGCGATCCGAGACTTCTACGGGGACGACCCTCGACAGAGCCCGGACTTCGCGCGGATCGTGAGCCCGGCGCACCATGCGCGGCTCTGCTCCTTCTTCGAGGACGGCGACGTCGTGGTCGGCGGCGCGGCCGACCCCGATGATCGCTACGTCGCGCCTACCATCCTGCGCAACGTGCGACCCGATGCGAAGGTGATGCAAGAGGAGATCTTCGGGCCCATCCTTCCGGTGCTGACCGTGGAGAGCGTGGACGAGGCGATCGAGTTCGTGAACGCACGCGAGAAGCCGCTCGCGCTCTACGTCTTCACCCGCGACAAAGCCACGTCGCGCCGCGTCGTCGAGCGGACGAGCTCCGGCGGGGCGTGCATCAACGATGTCGTCGCGCACCTCGGCGTCCCGGACCTACCGTTCGGGGGCGTGGGCGAGAGCGGGATGGGCGCGTACCACGGTCGCCACGGCTTCGAGACGTTCAGCCATCGAAAAGCCGTGCTCGACAAGAGCACGCTCGTCGACCCGGCCCTCCGATACCCACCCTACGTCGAGAACAAGACGAAGTGGGCCAAGCGGCTCGTCTGACGGCGAAGGGCGTCCTATGATGCCGGTCCCGTGACGACGGATAACCCTCTCCTCTCCCTCGACTTCATCATCCCGTTCGATCGCATCGAAGCGGCGCATGTCGTGCCGGCGATCGACGCCTTGCTCGCCGAGGCTCACGCCAGCATCGACGCCATCGCCGACGCGCGAGGTCCTCGGACGTACGAGAGCACGCTCGCCGCGCTCGAGCGTGCTCACCGAGCCGCTAGAGCGCGCGATGGGCGTCGTGGGTCATCTCGAATCGGTCGCGACGACCGACGAGCTTCGCAAGGCGTTCGACTCCGTCAAACCGCGCGTGAGCGAGTTCTACACGTGATCCCTCT
The DNA here is from genome assembly GCA_963740495.1 of uncultured delta proteobacterium. GTDB lineage: Bacteria > Myxococcota_A > Polyangia > Polyangiales > CAVUEK01 > CAVUEK01. The sequence continues at coordinate 57,500 of CAVUEK010000015.1, read as the reverse complement.
GAACGCGGCGCTCTTCGCCGCGTTGCGCGAGCTCGCCGAATCGGAGGAAGGCCGCGCGCTCGCAGGGCGCCAGGCGTCGATTCCTCGACAAGACGATGGACGACTTCCGCCGTCACGGCGCCGAGCTCGACGAGGCGGGGAAGAAGCGGCTCGCGGAGGTCGACGTCGAGCTCACGATGGTCACGACGCAAGTTCTCCCAGAACGTCCTCGACTCGACGAACGCGTTCGAGCTCTACGTGGAGGACGAGAAGAAGCTCGCGGGCTTGCCCGAGTCCGCGCGTCGCCGCAGCGCGACAGAGCGCCTGAACAGAAGGGCCGCTCCGGCTGGCGTTTCACGCTTCAGGCACCGAGCCTCCTGCCGTGCTCACGTATCTCGACGACGCTTCGATCGCGAGAAGCGGTCTGGCTCGCGTACAACGCCCGCGCGACCGAGCCGCCGCACGATAACGAGCCTCTCATCGAGCGAATCCTCGAGCTTCGACGCGAGAAGGCGCGCCTGCTCGGGTTCGCGAGTTCCCCGACCTCGTGCTCGACGACCGGATGGCGAAGACCGGCGCAGCGGCGTGCGCTTCGTCGACGATCTTCGCGCTCGAACCATGGCGTGGTTCGAGCGCGAGAACGTGGCGCTCGCGGCGTACCGCGCAGCCGTGCTCGGCCCCGACGCTCCCGCGATGCAGCGTGGGACGTCGTGTACTGGTCCGAGAAGCAGCGGCGCTCGCTCTACGACTTCGACGAAGAGGAGCTCCGCCCGTACTTTCCGGTCGACTCCGTGCTCACGGGCCTGTTCGAGACGGTGGAGAGGCTCTACGGCGTACGCGTCGAAGCGGCGGCGGACATGCCGGTCTGGGACCCGACGGTTCGCGCGTTACCGATTCTTCGGACGCGAGACGGCTGCGCTCGAGGGCGCGTTCTACGCCGACCTGTTCCCGCGCGAGAACAAGCGCGGCGGGGCGTGGATGCAGGGTCTGCGCACGGGCGTCCCGCCGGAGCCGCACCTTCGGGCACTTCCTCTGCGAACGTGACGCCCGCGATCGGCTCGGCCCCGGCGCTGCTCACACACCGCCGAGGTGGAGACGCTCTTCCACGAGTTCGGCCACCTGATGCATCTCTTGCTGAGCAGGGTCGCTGTGCGAAGCCTCGGCGGGACGAACGTCGCGTGGGACTTCGTCGAGCTGCCATCGCAGATCATGGAGAACTGGTGCTGGGAGAGAGAGGCGCTCGAGCTGTTCGCACGGCACCACGTGACCGGCGCGCCGATTCCCGACGAGCTCCATTCGAAGATGGTCCGCGCGCGCACCTATCGGGCGGCGAACGCTCAGATGCGCCAACTCGGCCTCGCGTCGCTCGACCTCGGTCTGCACTCGGAGTGGATCGACGCGAGCCCACGACCGCCCGTGCTCGAGTACGCGAGGAGCGTTCATCGCGCGCACTCGCCGGTACCGCTTCCCGACACCTACGTCGATGGTCGCGAGCTTCAGCCACCTCTTCGCGAGCCCGGTCGGCTACGCAGCGGGTTATTACTCGTACAAATGGGCGGAGGTGCTCGACGCGGACGCGTTCACTCGGTTCAAGGAGCGCGGCGTGTTCGACCCCGAGATCGGGGCGCGGTTCCGTGACGCGATCCTCGCGCGCGGCGACAGCGCCGACCCGATGGACCTGTACCGCGACTTCATGGGCCGCGAGCCTCGCGTCGAAGCGCTGCTCGAGCGTCAGGGTCTCTTCGAGCCGACGCGCTGACGGGAGCGCCGCCGCGCGAGCCAGAACACGAGCACAGCGAGCGCGAGGCCGGCGCCTGGCTCGCGTTCGAGCGCTCCGGGCACGGAGCAGCCGCAGCCGCCCATCTCTGCGGGGATACCCCCGTCCGGCGGAACCTCGCCGTCCGCGACCTCGCCGTCCGACGGGACCTCGCCGTCCGACGGGACCTCGCCGTCCGACGGGACCTCGCCGTCCGCGACGAATCTCGCCGTCGAGCGCTCCATCGAGCGACCCGCCGTCGGCGACCTCGCCGTCGAGCGCTCCATCGAGCGGCCCACCGTCGGCGACCTCGCCGTCGAGCGCTCCATCGAGCGACCCACCGTCGGCGAGCCCGCCGTCGAGGCCCGCATCGAGCCCGCCGTCCAGTCCGCATCCCGGAATCGCCGTGCTCGTGCACACGCTCGCTGCGCAGACGTCGTCCGTGCACGGGTCGAGATTGTCGCAATCGCCGTCGTCGACGCACGCGATGCAACCGGAGATCGGTGTCGATCCGCATCCGGTCGGCTCGCTACAGAAGTCGGCGGTGCACGGGTCACCGTCGTCGCATGCAAACGTGGTGTCGAGCACGCAAGCGCCGGCGATACAGCTCTCGTCGCCGTTGCACGCGAGGCCGTCGGGGCACGCCGTGCCGTCCGCCGCGGATACATCGGCGGGACACGAGGTCGATGCTCCGTCGCAGGCCTCCGGCAGGTCACAGTCGGACGCGGCGGCGCGACACTCGGTCCCCAGGGCGACGAGCGCGTCGCCGGGGCACGCACCGCTCGCGCCGTCGCACGTCTCCGCCACGTCGCACGCGCCGGCCGAAGCGCGGCACGTCACGCCGGCGGCCATCACGACGTCGGCCGGGCACGTCACGCCCACCCCGTCGCAGGCCTCGCCGACGTCACACGTGCCAACGGCGGACCGACACGGGGTTCCCGAAGCTGCGCGCACGTCCGCCGGGCACGCGGCGCTCGAGCCGTCACAGGTCTCGGCGGGATCGCACGCGCCGAGCGAGCCGCGGCACGACGTGCCCGCGGCGGACCGCACGTCCGCGGGGCAGGAGGCGCTCGAGCCGGTGCACGTCTCGGCCGGATCGCACGCGCCGAGCGAGCCGCGACAGCTCGTCCCCGCTGTCGCGAAGCCGTTTGCCGGGCACGCGGCGCTCGACCCCGTGCAGTGCTCGGCCACGTCGCACGGGCCCGCGGCGACGCGGCACGTCGTCGTCGAGAGCGCGAGCGAGTCGGCCGGGCATGCGGTCGTGATTCCGTTGCAGACCTCGGGGACGTCGCAGATGCCGGCTGCCGCACGGCAGATCGTGCCGAGCGACGCGATGGCGTCGGCGGGGCACGCTCCGCTCGATCCGGTGCACGTCTCTGCCACGTCGCAGAGGCCGACGGCAGCGCGACACGTCGTCCCCGCGGGCGTGAACGCGTTCGGTGGGCACGAGCCGCCCGTGCCCGTGCACATCTCGGCGGGATCGCAGACGCCCGTCGAGGCGCGGCACGTCATCGTCGCGGCTTCGAACGTGTCGGCTGGACAGGTCACGCTCGTGCCCGTGCAGCTCTCCGGTCGATCGCACGCGGAGATCGAAGGACGGCACACGGTGGTCGTGGGAGCGAGCAGGTCGGCGGGACACGCCGCGTGCGAGCCGTCGCACGACTCGGCGACGTCGCACACCCCTGCCGACGGGCGGCAGGGGGTGCCCGAAGACGCGAGCGCGTCCGGTGGGCACGCCGCGTTCGTGCCGTCACACGACTCGGCGGTGTCGCAGGCGCCGGCCGCACCGCGACAGGTCGTGCCGGCAGCCGCGATCTGGTCCGCCGGGCACATGGCGCTTCCACCCGAGCAGAGCTCGACGGGGTCGCACGCTCCGCTCGAGGCGCGGCATGTCGTGCCGGACGCGAAGAGGTTCCCTGGGCACGCGGCGCTCGTCCCCGTGCATGTTTCGGCCACGTCGCAGATGCCCGCTGACGGACGGCACTCGGTCGACGAGGAGGCGAAGGCGTCCGGGGGGCACGCCGTGCTCGACCCGTCGCAGCTGTCGGTCAGGTCGCAGATACCGGTAGACAGCCGACACGGCGTTCCCGCCGGCGCGGGACCGGCCGCTTGGTCGCACACGCCGAACGCGTCACACGCGGTGAGGGCGCAGTCGTTCGGTGTGGTGTCCGTGCAGGCGGTGCCCGCCGCGGCGGGCGAGTAGCAGCCGGTCACGAACGTGGAGATGCAGGTGTCGCTCGTGCAGTCGTTGTTGTCGTTCGCGCACGTCACCAAGCTGGTGAATGCGCACGAGCCGGTCGCGTCGCAGGCCTCGCCGGTCGTGCAGCGGTTCCCGTCGCGGCACGCGGTCCCGACCGGCAGAAGAGCGCCCGATTCGTCGCGGCACACGTTGCCCGCTCCGCCGGGAGTCGGCGTCGCGGTCACGTCGAAGTCGACGCTGCAGTCGTCGCTGTCGCTTCGGATCGGATTTCGCGCGATCGAGAGGTCGATGGCACCGGGGTGCGCGACGACGCCGGGAAACGAGCCGGACTCGTACGTCGCGACGTCGATGATCGTCGCGTACGGATCGAGGACGAGCACCTCGTCCCCGCCGTTCGCGAGCGAGACGCTGCCCGACGCCCACTCCGGGTACGAGACCGCCGTCGGGACGAGCGGATTCGTGCTGCCGAGCTCCACGTCGGGATCGCGGCCGTAGGTCGTGCGGTAGGTCGCAGCCTGGTTCGCGACGACGAGCGCCTCACCCGGCCCGAGCAGGTGCGACGGGAGCTCGACCATGCCCTCGCCGCCCCCGACCGTCTCTTCGTCGCCGACGAAGAACCCCCCGACGTCGAACGGCGTGAAGAGTGTGCTCGCTAGCTCGATGAACTCGGACTGGGGCTCGGTGCCCGCAGGGTCGTAGAGGATCTCGGAGACCGTCAGCGGGACACCGGGCTCCTGGTCGGGATCCGCGTCGAGGTAGACGGCGAAGTAGTAGTCGAGGACCCCGTCCATCACGTCCGCCCACGTGTTCGCGGTCGTGCCGGGGTCGCCAGTAATTGGTCACGACGTCGAGCGCGTCGCTCGCACCGCTCACGTCCCACGTGGAGTCGGTCGCCGTCGCGCGAAAGGTCGCGACCGAGAACCGGAGCGTCGGCACCGTTCCTGGCGGGATGCCGAGGTCCGTCACCGAGAGCGCCATCTCCACGACCGCCCCGCCGCCCGGCCCCGCGGCGATGGCTTCGACGAGATCCGGGGCTCGGCGTGAGACCGGGCGTGTAGATCGCCGCGGTCGCCGCGCCGGATCCGAAGCGCGATTGGACGAGGACTTCCCACGCGGCTTCCGGAGAGACCTGTGTGTCCGCCGAGCCGACGAAGTCGCGCTGGCCCGGTGCTCCGTCGCCATCGATGGCGACCTGCACCATCGGTGCGCCGTTGCCGGTCAGCGTGGTCGCGGACGGGAAGACCGCGAGGAAGTACACGTGGGTCGCGTCTGCGGTGACGGCGAACAGTCCGAGGTCCGCTTGACCGTCGGGCGACGCGAAGTCGGTTCGCTCGTCTCCGGTCGCGTCGAGCCAGACCATCTCGCCGCGCTGCAGCGCGTCGCGCGCAACGCGACCGAGGTCGACGTGATTGGCCGGGGTACCGAACCAGTCCGATGCGTCACCGTCGACCACGATCGGATGCGCGTGCGCGATGCTCGGCAACACCATCGTGAGCGTGACCACCAAACCGAGCCCGACCGGTGCGCGCATGGCTTCCCCCCAATCGTTGGAGCATGCCCGAGAGCAAGAGTTCAATCTACCTCGAAATCAATGGGGAAACCGTTCTGTGAGGAACCTGCGCACCCGCGCTCGCCGGCTGGGGCGGTTTGGAGCATTCTTACGGCCATGCTGCGCGCTTCGACATGGTCGGTCGTCTGTTGTGTGGGGCTGCTCGCCGGGTGTCACAGCTCGCGCGGGCCCGATCGGGAAGCGGACGGAGGCGTCACCGCAGTCGACTCCGGGACGCCCGATGCCGGCTCGCCGGACGCCGGCCACGATGGAGGCGCACCCGCGGACGCAGGGGACCTCGGGATGTGCAACCCCGAGATGGGCATCGAGTGCGACGGCGATTGGGACGGTCGATGCACGCCCGCGTGCGCCGCGGACGAGTGCTGCAGCCCGTTCATGGGACGATTCGCGTGCGCGCCTCGCGACGCCGACGGCAAGTGCCCGGCCGCGGACATCTGGGTCGACCCCGAGCGCTTGATGAGCTCGGTCTCGTTCGAGTGGCGGAACTTCCCGGCGGACGACTGCGCGATCGTCGAGGGCTGTGTGGAGGCGAGCGGCGAGCGGCGCCTGCTCCTGTTCGACACCTGGACGCCGAACACCGGCAACGCGGATCTCTACCTCGGCCCGCCGTCGGCATCGGTCGACTACTTCCAGTACTCGAGCTGTCACATGCACTACCACTTCAACAGCTACGCGCAGTACGGGCTCTACGACGAGAGCGGGCTGCTCGCCGCCATGGGCCACAAGCAGGCGTTCTGCTTGCTCGACTTCTACCAATACCCAGGCACTTCGGGCCGCGGCGCGCACTACACGTGCAGCAACCAAGGCATCGAGGCGAACTGGCAGGACGTCTACGGATCGAACCTCGACTGCCAGTGGGTCGACATCACCGACGTCGAGCCGGGCACGTACACGCTGCGCGTCGATCTGAACTTCGAGCATCTGCTCAACGAGTCGGACTACTCGAACAACCAGACCGAGGTGACGATCACCATTCCGCCGGAGGCTTCCGACGTGACCGTGCCGTGCGGCGGCGCAGCCCGCGGCGCGGGCAGGGACTGCGGGCTGACCCACGAGGGCGACCACACGTGCACCGCGGGGGCGACGGTCGAGGTCGGTTGCGCGGCCGCGTGCTCGCTCGGATCGTGCACCGGCGACTCGGTCATCCGGGTCTGCGAGACGAGCGTGGGGCTCGGATGTACGCAGCGCTATGCGCTCGGAAGCAACGACGACCACGACTGCGGCGGCCCGGCTTGCGGCGGAGGGGGCGGCGCGGGGTGCTGCTCCGACACTTCGTTCACGTGCCCGGCGAGCGGCGAGTACTCCGTCTTCCACGGACCGTACGACGCCGGCGCCGCGTATACGTGCACGATCGCGACGAGCCCGTGAGCCAGGGACGACGCGAGAACGCCCGGGTCGATGAGACGCGGGCGTTCTCGGCGTTCGGCGCGCGCACTCTCAGCAGTGCGCGTGGTCCGGAATGCAGGCGTAGCCGCCGAAACAGGCCGAGCACCACTCGCCAGCGGAGCAGCCCGTGATGCGACAATCGACGGGCGTAGGCGGCGCGCTCTCGCACTCGCCGTCGTGCGCGACGGACGTGCTGGAAGCGTTCGCTGCGCAACGGCTCTCGTACGTGTTCCCGTCGCAGCCACACACCGGCGTAGCGACGGTCTCGGGGCAGGCGTCCGGGATGGGCGCGCAGACGCCGCCAACGTCGGCCTCACCGCACAGAGCCTCGTCGGGGAGGTTGCAGAACTCACCCGGGTCGCACTCCGCCGCTCCGCGCGTACCGCAGGCTCGCGGCTCGGGCGGCGCGGGCGGCTCGTCCGATACGGCGCAGTAGCTCGGGCACGGCGCGCGGAAGCAGTAGATGACGTGGCACGCGGAGCCGTCCGGGCAGCCCGACGAGCACGCGGCTCGGCAATCGCCGCCGCCGCAGCCGAGGCTGAGGGTGAAGGTGCCGGTGTCCCCCCAGTAGTCGCGCGCGAGCACGAGGTACGTTCCGTCGGCGGGGAGCGTGGCCTCGATGTACGAATCGAGCGTTCCGCCGTAATCGTCGTTCATCGCGAGGCGCTCTGCGTCCGACCACGAGTCGCCTCGTTTCGGGCCATAGAGGTAGAGCACGGTGTCGTTGTGCTCGGACGTGAGCTCGAGGGACACGCTCGCGCCCGCGTGACCGACGAACGCGTAACCTGCGTAGCCGCTCTCCGAGAACTCGCCCGCCGTGGCGGTCTCGAAGACGATCGGCCCGCGGTAGTCGATCTGGCTCGAGGGACCGTCGGCCGCGTCGCCGCTATCGAACGAGGGGTCGGACAGGGCGTCCTTGTCACCGGGTCCTTGCGCTGCACAGCCGGTGAGGAGAAGAAGCGCGGATAGGAAGTGGGTCGTACGCATGAAGCCTCCGTTGCGTGGACCCCGCCACGACGCGCCTTCTGCATCTCGCGTGCCCACTCCCTCGCCCGGGAAACGCTCGCAATCTCGTCCCCATCCGGGCGGAAGGGCGGACGGCGCTCTATCCATGGCGAGGGGCTTGGCCATGACCGAGCGCCGCGGGGGCTCACGCGCGGATGGGAGCCGTCTCGTGGAACCGCCAGCTCGCGTGGTCGCGCGCCGCCCGCGCGACCTCCCACTCGTCGCGAAAGAGCGCGACGAGCGCGCCGTCCTGGTCGAGGACGGCCATCGGGACGCGCGCGGCGACGAGCTCTTTCGCGTTGGGTGGACCTTCCACCCAGCGCGCGTGCGCATAGCCCAATCGATCGAGCCGCACCTTCGCGCCGTACTCGTGCTCGAGGCGGTAGGCGAGGATGTCGAACTGGAGCTGGCCAACGACGCCGCAGATGGCGTCCTTCTCACGACCGGGCTCGTAGAAGAGCTGAACGGTCCCCTCTTCGGCGAGCTCGTGGATCCCCTTCTGGAGCTGCTTGCGCTTCATCGGATCCTCGAGGACGACGCGCCCGAAGTGCTCGGGGGAGAACCGCGGAACGGCGTCGAACGCGAGGGGGCCTCCCGTCGAGAGCGTGTCCCCGATGCGAAAGAGGCCCGGGTCGTACAGGCCGACGATATCGCCCGGCCACGCTTCGAGGATCGTCTCGCGCTCCTGCGCGAAGAACTGCTCGGCCCGAGCGAGGCGCACCTCCTTGTCGAGCCTCGAGTGCTGGACGCGCATGCCGCCCTCGAACTTGCCGGAGCAGATCCGCGCGAACGCCACCCGGTCGCGGTGTGATGGATCCATGTTCGCCTGCACCTTGAAGACGAACGCGCTGAACCGTTCGTCGTTCGGCTCGACGCGCACCGCGCCGGCCACGCGCGGCCCGGGAGGCGGGCACAGGGCGCGGAACTCCCGCAAGAACGGCTCCACGCCGAAGCTCGTGAGCGCGCTGCCGAAGAAGACGGGCGTCTGCTCGCCGCCGAGGAACGCGGAGCGCGTGAACTCCTCGCCGGCACCGTCGAGAAGCTCGATCTCGCCGCGGAGCTTCGTCGCGGGGTCCTCGCCGAGCATCGCGGCGAGCTCGGGGTCGTCGATACCGGTCGTCCGGACGAGGGCCTTCGTCGCGTTCTCGGCGGTCCGTTCGAAGCGCACGACGCTCGCGTCGCTTCGAACGTAGACCCCCTGGAAGCGATCCCCGTCCCCGATCGGCCAGGTGAACGGAACGGTGTGGAGGCCGAGCACCTCCTCGACCTCGCTCATGAGCTCGAACGGGTCGCGCGCCGGTCGATCGAGCTTGTTCACGAACGTGACGATGGGCGTCCCGCGCATCCGGCAGACGTGGAAGAGCTTGCGCGTCTGTGGCTCCACACCCTTCGCGGCGTCGATGAGCATGATCGCGCAGTCGGCCGCGGTGAGGGTCCGGTAGGTGTCTTCCGAGAAGTCCTGGTGGCCGGGCGTGTCGAGGAGGTTGTAGCGCATGCCCTCGTGGTCGAACGCGAGGACGCTCGACGTCACCGAGATGCCGCGCTTCTTCTCGATCTCCATCCAGTCGCTGGTCGCCGCACGCTTGGCTTTTCGCGACTTGACCGCACCCGCCATGTGGATCGCGCCGCCGTAGAGGAGGAGCTTCTCCGTCAGCGTCGTCTTTCCCGCATCGGGGTGGGAAATGATGGCGAACGTGCGTCGCCGCTCGTGCTCGTTCGCCATCGCGCTCAGAAGAGGAAATACGTCGCGATGCCGGCGAGAAACGCGACCGCGACCGCGATACCCGCCACGAGCGCGATGGTGTCGGCGGATCGGAAGCCCGAGACCTCCTCTTCGTCGCTCACGCCTCCCCACACGGTCGTCGGCGGTTCGCTGTCGTGCGACGTGGGCGCCACACCCTGTGTCGCGGCGAGCGGCTCGACCGCCGTGTCCGGCACACCCCACGGGTCGACGCCGGCCGATGCCTCGCTCGATGCCGGCAGGATCAGGTCGTTCTCGGTTGGGGGCTCGGACGGGTGCGGCGAGGGCACCGGCGCGAACGGATCGGTCCCGAACGACATCGGTGGAGGTGGCACACCGAGCTTGGTCTTGGCGGCCCGCGCGAACGGCGTCACCGGAGGTGGGGGTGGGGGCGGCGTGGAAGGCATCGTCGTCGTCGTCGTGTCGTCCACGTCCGCCTCGATCGGCGGTGGATCGTGCTGGGTGTCGTAGCGCGACGAGAGCTTCTCGTCGAGAGTGGAGGGCTCCTCGTCGATCGGGTCGTGCTCGTCGAGAGGAAGCCGGACGCGCTCGTCGAGAGGAAGCTGGACGCGCTCGTCGAGCGTCGATGTGTCGGTGTCTCCAGGCGGAGCGATGGGTGAGGCGCGCTTGCGCGCGACCCCCTCGAGGATCTCGTGGATCTGGGCGAGCGCCGTCTTCGACAGCTGCTCCGTCGGCTCTTCGTGGTCGCTACCGCCGCCGCTTCCGTCCGGAGGCCGTGCGAGACCTTTCACCGCGGCGATCTTCGAGGCGATCTCCGCCGCGCGAAACGAGACCGACGTCTCTTCTTCGATGAGCTCGATCGAGGGCGCGCTCAGGAGCTCGTGGATTCCCGACGGGGTGGGCTCCGGGCCTGCGAAGCTCGACTCCGCGATCGACGGATCGATGCCGGCGGGGTCGGTGAGCGTCTCGAGGGCATTCTCGGTCAGCAACTTCTTCTTGCCCGGCAGCGTCGTCGAGCCGGAGGAGTCGAGCCGCATCTCGCTCCAGAAGAGTGCGGGCATCCGCTCGGCGACGCGCCCCATCTCTTCGCCGAGCACCGCGTGCAGGAGCTCCGCGATCTGCTCTTCGTCGAGCGCCTCGGCGATCGGCACGGCGGCGCTGAGCATCCGGTGAAACGCGAGCGCCGTCTGCGGCCGCCCTTCGCGGTCCGGAGACAGCGCGGAGAGGACGGCATCGTCGAGCGCAGGAGAGATGTTCGGCGCGTATGCGCTGGGCGGCTCGACGACGGGATCCTGAACCTTGGTGAGAACGTCGAAGTCCGTCTCTCCCCAGAAGAGCGGGCGCATCGTCAGCATCTCCCAGAGGACCACTCCGAGCGCGTACACGTCGGTGCGCCGATCGACCGAACGGCCCTTCGCGTGCTCCGGCGACATGTAACGGAGCTTGCCGCGGATGGACGACCCGGTCGCCGAGTGGTGCATGCGCGCGCGCGACTTGGCGATTCCGAAGTCGATCAGCCGGAGCTCGCCCGTGTGCGAGAGGAGGATGTTCTGGGGGCTCACGTCTCGATGTACGACGTTGAGGGGCTCACCGTGATCGCCGTGGAGCTCGTGAGCGGCGTCGAGCGCTTCGGCGACCTGCATCGCGATGTAGACGGCGAGCTCGGGGGACATCCGCCGGCGCCGGCGGATCAGCGCTTGGAGGAGCTGAGCGACGGAGCAGCCGTGGACGTACTCCATCGCGAGGTAGTGCATCCCGCCGTCCTCACCGACCTCCTCGACGTGGACGACGTTCGGGTGGCTGATCCGGAGCGACAAGCTCGCCTCGTCCTGGAACATCTGGACGAGATCCTCGTCGTCGAGAAAGTGAGAGTGGACGACCTTGATGGCGAAGATGCGGTTGTCCATCGGGCGCTTGCGACGTCCGAGGTACAACGTTGCCATCCCACCGTTTTTCAGGTGGGCGATGATCTCGTAGCGACCGAGCTTGTCCCGACCTTCAGCAACGTGGGACCCGAGGGGGAGGAGACGAGAGTAGCCCCCGTGACACCTCGCGATCAAGGAAGGCGGGGTGGCCGAGCGACGAGACCGCCCGGGGAGTGGAAATGGCGAACGCGTAGATCGGCCAGGTCCGATCGGCTCAATGCGGCGTGTAGAGGACCGAGGTCTCGAACAGGACCGGATCGATCCAGTTGAGACCGAAGCTCGCGTCCTGATTCTCGAGGCCGACGAGCGCCCCGGTGGGCTGGTAGTGGTCCGGCCCATAGATGAACTCGATCGCGCCGTCGTCGTGGAGCACCGCCTGGAACTGCACGGACGTGCCCGCGTACGAGTCGCCCGTCCACTGAACGACATACCGGTTCGCTTCTTCGAGCGTGCAGACCTCGATGTTCAAGAGGTCGTACCAGAACGGCGCGACGATCGCGTCGGGCGCCGCGGTCTCGGGGAACTCGGCCGGGTGGACGTAGCGCGCGCTCGTCGCGCCCGTCGCGAACGTCAGCCATCCGTTCGAGGACACGGTGAGCCCCGTCACCGCGACGCCGAAGTAGGAGAACGTGAACGACGAGAAGGCGACCGGCGTCGTCGAGAGCCCGTCGTCGTCCGCCGGGTATATGCTGTCCGCCGTGAGGGCATGCACTTCGCCCGCGGCGCACACGTCGACGAAGGGCGTCGTGCCGGAGCTCGCAGAATAGGGAGGGTCGATCGCCGTCACGCCGACGGTCGCCGCCCCGGCCGCGCCGGTGTACTCGGAGAGCGTGAACGGGAGGTACGTGCGCCGAACCGACTGGACGAGCATCTCGGCGGCGCCGTCACCGCCGTCGTCCGCGGTCGCGATCGTCGCCTCGCGGCGATCGAGCGCGCGGAGCACGAGATCTTCGGTCGCGGACGGCGTCGCGGTGATCGTCACCTGCGAGCCCTGCTCGGCGTGCACGAGGTAATAGAGCGTCTCGTCCGCACCGAAGGTCGCGTCCATGTCCGGGATCGCCGTGGCTTCGGACACGCTACCGAGATCGACGTAATCGCGATCGTCGACCGTGAAGTCGAACGTCTCGTCTCCATCGTGGCCGTCCGCGTCCTGCACCGAGATGAGGAAAGTCCCGTCATCTTCGAAGATGCGACCGAAGCCCGAGGAGGCCGAGGCGGTGTCGGACTCGGACGCTGCGAGCTCGAGGTCGAGCGCGCCGGGCTCGCCGTTCGGATAGAGGTCCACGTCGACGTCGGTGAGGTTGACGAGCGATCCGACGTCGAAGGAGACCCAGTCGAGGCCGGTCACGCTCACGCGGAAGAAGTCGCGCGAGGCACCGGTGAGGTCGGCGGCCGCGGCGGTCCCGCGGGTGATGGCGCGCGGCGTGACGGCCGTGACGCCGAAGTCGACATCGTAGTCGGTGCCGTCGGTGCCGTCGGCATCGTAGATGCCGATGTAGTGACGCCCGGTGTCGGTGATCTGAAACCAGTCGTCACTGTCCGTGCAGAAGAAGCACGGTGCCGTGGTGATCTCGCGGGCCGGGCTCGCGACGATGATGTCGAACTCGTCCGTCCCGCCGCCGTCGAACCGGAGGTTCACGACGTCACCGGCGGTCGCATCGAAGTAGCGCCACTCGCGCAGGCCGTCGCGGTGCGTGAACGTGTTCGTGCCGTCAGCGAGAGGCTGCGCGCCCGAGTCGCCGGCGTCGAGAACCCAGGGCACCGGGTCGAGCGAGATGTCGAACGCGTTGTCGACGACGAGCCAGACGGTCGCGCCGGCGTCGAGATCGAGGAGGAGCGACTGGACGTCGGGGTCGGTCGCGGCGCCGGTGGCCGAGCCGGCGTACTCGCCGTCGACGATCTGCACGATCGACGAAGCTACGCCGCCGCTGTCCTCGGTGAGCGTCGGGAAGAGAAGCTGCCCTTCGGTCGCGGTGAACGAGTAGAGCTCCGGATTGCCGAAGTCGTCGCCCATCGCCATCCCGTCGACGAGCGGCGTCGCAGTCGGGAGCGCTCGCGTCTCGAGCGTGGCGTAGTAACAGGTCGAGTCGCCGCCCGAGGGTACGCCCGCGAGGAGCGAGCGCGCGTCGCCGAACGAGATGTAGTACGTGCCCGCAGCGGGGAGCAGGACGCGCCGCTCGGCATGGCTCGACGTGAGGTCGAGGCCGTAGCGGATCCACCCGTCGTTCGCGAGGAGCTCATCGTCGGACGAGACGAGGAACCCGCCCGCGAGGCCGCCGAATCCGTCGACGCGCACCGAGATCATCGTTGGGCGGTCCGTCGTGAACGTCCACGAGTCGTAGTCGGCGTCGATGACGCCGTCGTCGTCGAAGTCGGCGGGCACGATGCAGCCGCTGAAGCTCGTCGAGGAGCCCATCCCTGGAAGGTTGAAATCGGGCGGCGTCACGTCGTCGAGCGTCGCGTCGTTCGGCTCTGCGCCTTCGACGTTGTCACCGACCGGCACGGCGCCGGGGACGCACATGCCGTCGACCAGCATGGTGCCGGGACCGCAATCCGAGATGTCGGGGATGCACGTCCCGCTCATCGCGTCGTACGTGGTCCCTGCGGTGCAGATGACGCTCCCGTCGGGCACGCACTCGTCACCCATCAGCACCGTTCCGGCCGCGCACATGATGGTGGAGCCGTCCGGCACGCACGTCATCGTCGCGGCGTCGTACACGGTCCCCGCGCCGCACGCGTCCTCCGCGGGGACGCACATGCCGCCCATCGGGACGGTGCCGGCACCGCAGACGAGACCGGTGCTGTCGTCACCGCACGCGACGGCGAAGAGAATCAGCGTGACGGAAAAGAGAAGAAGGCTGGTCGGTGTTCGAGTCATGGCGGCGGAAGCTAGCGCCCAAATCGGCGCCGTTCAACGGCCCCTGCCGGCATTCACGCTGAACGGAACGTGCACAGCCGCGCCGGCACAGGGGCGCTTTACGCGACCGGGACCCTCTCGTTACCCTCGCCCGGCGATGGAGAGGAGCGACGACGACCGAAACCTCTACCCGCCCCTCGATCCGTTCGCGCAGGGGCGGCTCCGCGTCGACTCGATCCACGAGCTCTACTACGAGGAGTCCGGCAACCCGAAGGGCAAGCCGGTCGTGTTCGTGCACGGCGGGCCGGGCGGCGGCACCGATCCGAGCTACCGCCGCTTCTTCGATCCCAGCGCGTACCGCATCGTGCTGTTCGACCAGCGCGGCTGCGGCCAGAGCACGCCGCACGCGTCGCTCGAGGACAACACGACGTGGCACCTCGTCGCCGACATGGAGCGGCTGCGCGAGCACCTCGGCATCGAGCGGTGGCAGGTGTTCGGCGGCTCGTGGGGCAGCACGCTCGCGCTCGCGTACGCCGAGACGCATCCCGGAGCGCGTCACCGAGCTCGTCCTGCGCGGCATCTTCCTCCTCCGCCAGCGACGAGATCGACTGGTTCTATCAGAGCGGGCGCGAGCCGGATCTCCCCGACGCGTGGGAGGCGTTCCTCGCGCCGATCCCCGACGGCGGAGCGCGGCGATCTCGTCGCGGCGTACCACCGCCGACTGACGCAGCGACGATCCGCGCAGGTCCGCGAGCGAGGCCGCGCGGGCGTGGAGCATGTGGGAGGGCAGCACCAGCACGCTCCTGCAGCGACCCCGAAGCTCATCGCGCACTGACGGCGGACACCGCGTTCGCGATGGCGTTCGCGCGGATCGAGTGCCACTACTTCGTGAACCACGGGTTCTTCGAGCGAGACGATCAGCTGCTCGCCGACATGGACCGCATTCGCGACATCCCCGGCGTGATCGTCCAGGGCCGCTACGACGTCGTCTGCCCGCTGCGAATCGCGTGGCGGCTGCACCGAGCGTGGCCGAGGCCGAGCTCGTGATCGTCCAGGACGCCGGCCACTCGGCGATGGAGCCCGGCATCGCGCGGGCGCTGGTCGACGCGACCGACGAGCTTCGCGACCACTGAGCGCATCGGGCGGTGGTGTTGTATGATTCTGGCCATGCGGTTCCGACGGACCCGCGCGGCGCAGGGCGCCGTCGTCGCGATGCTCATGGGGATCTCGGGCTGTGGGGGCGACGGGCACCCCCCTCCGCCGTGCTTGGTGGGCTGCGACGCCGGACCGCAGTGCCCGACGACGTACGACCCGCCCCCCAGCAGCGGCGACGTCGACGGCGACGGAATCCCCGACGACGAAGACCCGGACGCCGACGGGGACGGCTACGACAACGCGTACGAGAACGTCGGCGGCCACTGGTGCGCCGACCACGACCCGGACGGCGACGGGATCGACAACTGGCTCGACACCGACAGCGATGCGGACGGAGTGCCGGACGCCGACGAGATGGGCACGAGCAACCCGTACGCTGCGGACACCGACGGCGACGGGTTCACCGACCTCATCGAGATCGGGGTCGGGACGTCGCCGACGAGCAGCGAGAGCCACCCGAGCTCCGCGGACATCGTGGTCGAGCTGCCGTACGGCGGGGGGGACGTTCCGGTCACCGTGCGGTTCCCGAATCGGATCGAGAACGCGGACGTGTTCTTCCTCGTGGACACGACGGGATCGATGAGCGAAGAGAGGACCAACCTGATCGCCGGCATGCGCGACGTGATCGTTCCAGCGCTCGCCGAGGCGTTCGACGATGTCCGGTATGGCGTCGCAGGCTTCGACGACTATCCGGTCGACACCTACGGAGGGATGTACGACGCGCCGTTCTATCTGTTGTCGCCGATGATCGATGGGCTCGAGGATCGGAAGGGTGGCGTCGGCGGCTCGTGCCCGACGGTCGTCTATCCGCTGCGCGACGGCGCGAACGGAACCGCCGACATCGTGGACGCGTTGCAGGCGCTCGGCTGTCACGGCGGACAGGACGGACCGGAGGCGTACGTTCCGGCGCTGTGGACGACAGCGACCGGGGGAGCGCTCACGTGGTCGACCGGATCGGTGCCCGCCCAGACGGAGTGCCCGGCGGGCACGCTCGGGTATCCGTGCTTCCGGGAGGACGCGCTCCCAATCATCGTCTTGGTCGGCGACGCATCGTTCCACAACGGGCCGGGCGGGACGGAGCCGTACGAGGGGCTCGACGCTCCGACGTACGCCGACGCGGTCGCGGCGCTCGATGCGATCGGCGCCAAGGTGGTGTCGATCTACTCCGGCGGCGACACGGGCGTCGGTCTCACCGACTACCTGCAGCTGGCGAGAGACACGATGACGCTCAAGCCGGACAGCACGGAGATGGTGTTCGAGGTCGCCACGAACGGGACCGGGCTCGACACGACGGTCGTCACGGCGCTGTCGACGCTCGCCGCAGGCACGCAGCAGGACGTCTCGACGCGCATCGACGACGCGGACGAGGTCTCGTTCGACGCGACGTCGTTCGTCACGGGCGTATCGACGGTCGAGGGGTACACCGAAGGTGGCGCCCCGGGCCCCGGGCCCGACAGCTACACCAGCAAGGATGCGACGACGTTCTTCGGCGTCGTGCCCGGCGCCGAGGTCGAGTACCAGATCACTCTCCGCAACGACACCCGCATGCCAGGCGAGCGCGCCGAGGTGCACGTGCTCCGCGTGTCCGCGATCGGCTCGGGAGGCGCGGCGTTCGCCGCGCGAAAGTTGATCCTGGTCATCGCGCGTGACGGAGTGATCGTTCGGCCGTAGGCCTGCGCACCGACGAGCACGACGCTCAGCGCGTCGGGTCCTCGGGCCACGCGTGCTTCGGATAACGACGCGATAGCGCACGGCGCAGCTCCGGGTAGTGGCGTTTCCAGAACCCGGCGAGGTCGGTCGTGACCTGAACGGCGCGCTTGTTGGGCGCGAGCAGATGGAGCACGAGCGGGACGCGGCCGCCGCCGACGCGCGGACCGTCGACCAGCCCGAAGAAATCCTGGAGGCGCGACTCAATCCATGGAGGTCGATCGCGCTCGTAGTGCACCTCGACGCCCTTCGGTCGGCCGGGGAGGCGAACGCGCTCCGGCGCGAGCTCTTCGAGCGCACGCTTCGTGCTCGCGGGGAGGCTCTCTCGAACGAGGTCGGGAAGGTGCGCGGCGCGAAGGTCGTCGAACGTCGTCGCGCCCTCCGCGGCGGTGACGAGCAGGGCGCCCAGGCGCCCGTCGTCGAGTGGCTCGATGTCCGGTCGGTTCTCGGCGGTGAAGGCGAGCCGGCGTTTCAGCGCTTCAATCGACGCGACGTCGCACACCGCGTCCAGCCCGCGTGCGAGGACGGCGTCGACGAGGACGCGGGTCGCCTCCGGGCCGCCGTCGGCGGCACGCTGGCTCTCGTCGAGGACGAGACCCTCGTAGGCGAGCGTGCGAACCCGCTCGACGCGCTCGCCGGCCGCGCGGAAGACCAGCGACTCGGAGTCGCGGACGCGGTCGGGGAAGAGCTCGAGCAGATCCTCGGCTTCGATGGCGCTCGCTGCACGGATCAGCGCACCGCCGCGGCGGCGGTCCTCGACCTCGCAAGCGACGAGCAGGAGCGAATCGCGCACGACGCTCGTAGGAGCGAGCTTCGCGGAATCCGCCGCCCGCGAACACGACGACGTCCGACCGGAGATCACGACGGCGACCGACGCAATCGGGAAAGGCGGCGAGCGTCGCCAGCAGCAGCGCGCGCTCTTCGGCCGGCTCGTCGAAAGGCGCTGCGTTCGAGACGCGGTCCGCGTGCGACCACGCAGCGTGAGCGGCGTGAGCACCCTGAGCGCCGCCCCGCGCGTCGCGACGCGCTCGGAGCGCGCGTAGGAGCTGGTCGCGCAGCCGTTCGGCGGAGAACGAAGCGCCCGGGTCGAGGCGGTGTGATCGAAGCGTGCGCGCGGAGAAACTTTCGCGCTCTGCCGCCTCGAACGCGTCGCGGCGGGCGAGGAGGTCCGATGCGCCGACCTCGCGGGCGACGGCCGTCTCGCCGTGAAGGCGCGTTCGCGCTTCGAGCCGGATCTCGCGCTCGGACAGGAGCGCGGCGACGAGGCATCCCTGCGACGCGACGCCGGCCTCCTCGGCGTGAAAGAGCAACGCCGCGAGCCGCGGGTGGACCGGGAGCCGGCTCGCTCGGACGCCGAGGGCGGTGGCGCCGCGGTCCGCATCGATGGCGCCGAGGCGAGCGAGCAGCTCGTGGGCGGCGTCGAGCGCCGCAGGCTCGGGCGGTTCGAAGAACGGAAACGCGCGCGCGTCCTCTCCGAGCGACGCGAGGAGCAGCGCCATCTCTGCGAGGTCGGCACGACGATCTCGGGCGCGTCGTGCTCGGGCCGCGTGTCGTGGTCGTGCTCGGTGTAGAGCCTGACGGCGAGGCCGGCGCGCGTGCGCCCCGCGCGGCCCGCGCGCTGAGCCGCCGAGGCGCGCGAGATGGGTGCGGTCTCGAGGGTCGGAAGCCCCGACCACGGCGAGTGGCGCGCGACGCGAGCGAGGCCCGAGTCGACGACCGCCGCCACCCCTTCGATGGTGACCGACGACTCGGCGACGTTCGTCGAGAGGATGACCTTGCGCCGGTCGCCTCGAGCCACTGCGCGATCCTGCTCGGCCGCCGAGAGGTCGCCGTGCAGAACGGTGAGCTCGATGCCGAAGCGCTCCGCGTCGGGCTCGAGCGCCGCGCGCGCGCGGCGGATCTCGGCTGCGCCCGGCAGAAAGACGAGCACGTCGCCGTCGAGGCCGCGAGCGACGAGCTTTCGCACCGCGACGGCGACGCGATGCTCGAGCGGGCGATCGTCGGGCGCGTCCGCGTGCTCGATCGCGACGGGAAAGGTGCGTCCGGGGACTCGCGCGACGTCGCACTCGAGGAAGCGCGCGACGGGCTCGGCCTCCATCGTCGCGCTCATCGCGACCACGCGCAGATCCGGTCGGCTAGTGGCGCGCAATCGGCGCGCGAACGCGAGGGCGAGGTCCGAGTGGAGGTGACGCTCGTGGAGCTCGTCGAGGACGAGCACCGAGATGCCGCGGAGCTCCGGATCGTCGGCGAGCCGTCGCGTGAGGACACCCTCGGTGACGAACCGAATGCGGGTCTCTTTGCCGCCGACGTCCTCGAAGCGGACCGTGTACCCGATCGTACGGCCGACCGTCTCGCCGAGCTCGGCGGCGACGCGCCGTGCCGCCATGCGCGCCGCGAGGCGACGCGGCTCGAGCACGACGATCTCCCCCCCGCCGGCAAGACCCTCGCGCAAGAGCGCCGGCGGAACCCGCGTAGTCTTCCCGGCGCCCGGCTCCGCCACAATCACGAGCGCCCCCCGCGCGCGAAGCGCAGACGCGATCGTCGCGAGATGGGCGTCGACCGGAAGCTCCATGCCCGCGGCATGGTAGCGGGTCCGAGGCGGGCGCCGTGGAGTTGCGAGTGGAGAACCGACTCCGGACCGCAACTGTTCTATCCTGGGGATCATGGTCGCCGTGTGCGTCGCGTTGGTGTTGTCCGGATGTACGGTCGACACGTCCGTCGGGGGTACGGGTGGGACGGACGGGGGCGGCGGGCGCGACGCGGCGGCGGATGGGGCGCGCGTCGACGCTCCGCTGCCGGACGGCGCCACGCTCGATGGCACGAGCGCCGACGGCGGTTCGGATGCCGGAGCGCTTCTCCCGACGGAAGCTGTCACGGTGACGACGAGCGGCGGATATGACGGTCACCCGGCCGTCGCGTGGGACGGTGAGCGCTTCGTCGTCGGCATCGTCACGGCGTCCGGCGGCGGGCATCGGATCGAGGTCTTCTACATGGAGCCGGGCGACGTCACCCCGCTCGAGCGCTCGGCGCTCACGAACGCGGCACGCGAGCGCCGCGCGGTTGCGGTCGCGGCGTCGGACGACGGCCGCGTCGCCGTCGGATGGCACGAGTACGACGGCGCGACATGGGACGTGGTCGTCGCTTTGCTCCCGTCGATGCCTCTCGACGTGCGCCGGATCAACGACGTCTTCGCACAGTCGGATCATCCGAGCGTCGCCCTCGCGTGGGACGGCGGCGAGCTGCTCGGGCTCTTGCGCGAGCCGGAGATCGCCGGACAGAGCATCCACGGGGTCCACGTCAATCCGACGCCGGCTCGCATCGACCCCATGCCGTTGGCGCAAGGCGACGTCGAGGGCATCGCGCTGAGCGCGGGCCCCGGAGGCGTGCTCGCCGCCATCGGGACGAGCCAGCAGGTCTGGCGTCACGCCGCGATGTGGGAGCCCGTGTTCACCGCCGGGCTAGCGACGCCGCAGGAGGTGGCGCTCGCTCGGCTCACGGGCGGGTCGGTGCTCGTGCTCCTGTCGGACTCGAGCACGACCCCGCGCGAGAATTTCGCCGTGCGGCTGGATCGGTCCGGCCCGTCGTGGGCCCCGGCGTACCTCGCGCGGCCGGTCGGGCTGTCCGGCCCGGATCCGGCGAGCGACGCGGTCGGCGACCAGGCCGTCGTCGCGTACGTCGACGAGACCTCGGGTGGGCGTGCGCCCGCGATCGGGCTCGTCGATCGGGAAGGCGCGCTCGTGGCCGGTCCGTGCGCTCTTCCGAGCGTGCTCCCCGTGGCGAACGATCCCGACGTAGCCTGCGGTGCCGGCTGGTGTGCGATCGTCTGGATCGAGGCGAGCGCGCGCGACGCGACGGACTACGTCACGCGGATCATCCAGATACCCGTGGGCGCCGGCCTCGTGTGCCCGTGAGCGCCGTTCCGCCGGCGCGCCCGTGCAATCACCGCGCGGTGAGCTTGCGGTACTTGATGCGCTTCGGAACGTCGGCCGCGTCGCCGAGCCGGCGGCGCCGGTCCGCTTCGTAGTCCTGGTACGTGCCTTCCATGAAGAGCACCTGGCTCTCGCCCTCGAACGCGAGGATGTGGGTCGCGACGTGGTCGAGGAAGCCGCGGTCGTGGCTGATGATGAGCGCGCACCCCGGGAAGTCTTGGATCGCCTGGTCCAGGCTCTGCAGCGTCTCGACGTCGAGATCGTTCGTCGGCTCGTCGAGCAAAAGAACGTTTCCACCACGCTTGAGGAGCTTCGCGAGGTGCACGCGGTTGCGCTCGCCGCCCGAGCACGCGCCGACCTTCTTCTGCTGGTCCGAGCCGCGGAAGTTGAACCAGCCGCAGTACGCGCGCGCGTTGACCTCCCGCTTGCCGAGCACCACCGTGTCGCGGCCGTCGCTGATCTCCTCGTACACCGTCTTGTCGGGGTCGAGCGCCTCTCGACTTTGGTCGACGTAGCTCAGGCTGACGGTGTCGCCGATCTCGATCGTCCCGTCGTCGGGGGATCTTCGCCGACGATCATGCGAAAGAGCGTCGTCTTGCCGGCTCCGTTCGGACCGACGATCCCCACGACCGCGCCCTTCGGGACGATCACGTCGAGGCCGTCGATGAGCAGCTTGTCGCCGTAGCCCTTTCGAACGCCTCGCGCGACGATGACCTTGTCGCCGAGCCGCTCGCCCGGCGGGATCTGGACCTCGTTCGGGTCGCGCTTTCTCGCCCCCTCGGCCGCGAGCAAGTCGTCGTACGCCTGGATGCGAGCCTTGCTCTTGGCCTGACGCGCCTTCGGGGACGAGCGGACCCACTCGAGCTCGCGCGCGAGATGGCGCTGGCGCGAGCTCTCCTGCTTCTCTTCGTGGCGGAGGCGCTCGGACTTCTGTTCGAGCCACGAGGTGTAGTTGCCCTTGAACGGGAGCGCGCGGCCGCGGTCGAGCTCGAGGATCCATTGGGCGACGTTGTCGAGGAAGTAGCGGTCGTGGGTGACGCACACGACGGTGCCGGCGTACTCGCCGAGGTGATTCTCGAGCCACGCGACGCTCTCGGCGTCGAGGTGGTTGGTCGGCTCGTCGAGAAGCAGGAGATCGGGCCGCTGCATCAGCACCTTGCACAGCGCCACGCGCCGCTTCTCGCCGCCCGAGAGCACCTTCGGATCGGCCTCCGCGGGCGGGAGCCGAAGCGCGTCCATCGCGAGCTCGAGCTGGTGGTCGAGGTTCCAGCCGTCGACCGCGTCGATCCGATCCTGGAGAGCGCCTTGCTTCTCGAGCAGCTTCGTCATTTCGTCGTCGGACATCGGCTCACCGAGCCTCATCGAGAGCTCTTCGAAGTCGGTGATGATCTTCCGCGTCGGCGCGACCGCTTCCTCGAGCGCCTCGAGCACGGTCTTGGCAGCGCCCAGGTCTGGCTCTTGCGGCACGTAGCCCCGCGTCGTGCCGGGGCGGAGCCAGGCCTCGCCGGTGAAGTTGTCGTCTTGTCCCGCCATGATCCGGAGCAAGGTGCTCTTGCCCGTCCCGTTGACGCCGATGACGCCGATCTTCGCCCCGGGTAGAAACGATAGATGGACGTTCTCGACGACCTTCTTGTCGGGCGGGTGGACCTTCGTCAGGCCCTGCATCGTGAAGATGTAGTCGGACATGGGGCGGGTGTTCTGCCACGCCACCCCGAAAGCGGTCAACGCGCGAAAAAGCGCCTCGTGCTCTCGGCTTGCGCATCGACGCGAGCGGCGCAGAGGTGAACTCCCTCGAGCGCGCTCGCGAGGTTGCGCGGCGCGCCTGGGAGGGCTTCGGCGCGCGGGCCGAAGAGCGCTCGCGCCTCGGAAGCGTGTTGTTCGTCACAGAACTCGCGCGCGGTGAACGCGAGGTACCCGGAGCGGTCTTCCCCGAAGCGCGCGATGACGCGGTCGATGTTGGTGCGCAGCCACGCCCAAGCCGCATCGCGCGTCTCGCGCATGTCGAGCTGGGTCATGAGCGGCGTGTTGGACTCGTTGAGACGCAGCCGCTCGTCGAGAGTGAGCGCGAGAACGCGCGGCGCGAGATCGGGCTGTCGCGCGTGTGCGAGCGCGCCGAGCAGCCGGACACGCATGTCGGCGTCCTCGCTGCTCACCAACTTTTCGAGGACCGCGTCGAAGAGCGCGGCGTCGCCCTCTTGGACGGCGACGGTGAGCGCGACACCCGCGAGGTTGGGATCCACCGCGTCCCGATGGATCTCGCCGTCGCCTCCGAAGCCGACGTACGCGCGCCCGCGCCGAGCGGCCTCGGCCCGGACGCGCGGATCCTCGACGTCGATCGCGAGGAACTCGATCACCTCTTCTCGCAAGAGCTTCGACTCGCCGTCCTCGTGCGCACCGCGGCGAGGCTGCCAGCCGAGCCTGCGGTATATGGGCGCGTAGAGGTGCTCCGCCCACGCGTCGAGGTGAGGCCGAAGGGCGTCGTCGAGGATGCGGTCGCGCGCGAAGCCGATGACGTGCTGATGCATCGGCGAGGTGGCGACCTGGCGGATCGGGTCGGCCGCGAACGGCGCCAGCGCCGCGAAGACATCCTCCGCTCGCATCGAGGCGCTCTGGAACGCGGCGCCCAGCGAGTCCGCGACCGCCAGGCGCTCGCGGCCGGTGAGCTTCGCCCAGCCGTGCGATCGGAGCTTGACGAGCTCGTCCGGCGGTAGCGAGAACCGAAAATAGCCGGCGCCGTCGGCGTTCGGCATGACCCAGGCCGGGCAGCCGTCGGTCGAGAGCTCGACCTCCGCTTCGGGCTCGGCGAGCAGCGTGCACGTCGAGCGCAGCTCGCCGCCGACCTCGTAGCGAACACACATCGGGATCTGCCACGTCACGTCGCGCTCGCCCTCGGATCCCACGGGGAGATAGCGAGACTGGTGAGCGCCGAGCGTCGCGTGGTCACCGTCGCAGGTCACGGTGACGTCGACGTTGGGGACGCCGGGCTGCATCAGGAACGTGCGATACGGCGTGCCGACGTCGCGGTGGGCCGCGCGTCCGAGCGCGTCGAGCAGGTCGTCGGCGGTGGCGTTGCCGAAGCGATGCTGCATCGAGGTAGAGCCGGATGCCGTCGCTGGAACACGTCTGTCGTGAGCCAGCGCTCGAACATCTCGAGCACGGCGCCGCCCTTGGAGTAGGTGATCGAGTCGAACGCGTTGCGTATGTCGTGCGTGCTCTCGATCGGCTGACGGATCCGACGGGCGGTCGTCAGGCTGTCCGTCGACATCGCGCCCTCGGCCCACTCCACCTGCGTGAGGTCGGCGTGATAGTCGGGGTAGACCTCGCGCACGATCTTGCGCGCCATCCACGTGGCGAACGCCTCGTTGAGCCAGATGTCGTCCCACCACGGCATCGTGACCAGATCGCCGAACCACTGTGTGCGAGCTCGTGCGCCATCACACACGCGAACGCCCGCTTCTGCTCTCCACGGCGTTGCTCTCGTCGAGCAGCAGGAGCCACTCGCGGAACGTGACGAGCCCGGCGTTCTCCATCGCGCCCGCCGAAAAGTCCGGCACCGCGACGATGTCGAGCTTGTCGTACGGGTACTCGATGCCGAAGTACTGCTCGAGCGCGGCGATGATCCCCGGCGTCTGCTCGCAGCGCGTAGCGCGAGCGTCCGCGCCGCGTCCCTTCGCGGCGATGCCGCGGAACGGGCAGCGGCCGCGTGCGGACCGCGTTCGGCGGGATCGGCGGCGCCTCGACGACGTCGAGCGGCCCGACGGCCATCGCGACGAGGTATGTCGGCAGCGGCTCGGTCGTCGCGAATCGAATGCGCTTCATGCCGCGCCCGCCGGCGTCGCCTCGGACGACCTCGCGTGTTCGCGATCGCCGACGTCCGCCGGCGGCACCGTGAGCGTCGACGTCGAACGGCGTCTTGAACGCGCGGCTCGTCGAACACGGGAACGCGCGCCGCGCCGCGATCGCCTCGAACTGCGTGAACGCGTAGTGCTCGCCGCCCGACCTCGACCTAGTAGAGGCCCTTGAGCTGGCGGTCGAACGGCGCCGCATACTCGAAGTGCAGGACGACGTCCCCGGGACCGACCGCGGACGGAAGCGTCACCGAGCCGACCCCTTCGGGATCCACCTGCTCCCATTCTGCGTCAATCGAAGCTCCGCCGGCGGGCGTGACGGTCACCCGCGAAACGTCGAGGTCGCGCCCGTGCAGCCAGAATCCGCCGGCGCGCGTCGTCGAGCGTGACGCGAATCTCCGTCGTCCCGGAGAAGCGATCTCCGCTCGGATCGATCTGGAGAGCGAGCGCGTAGTGCGACGGCGACACGCCGTCGGGCAGCTTGCCGAGCGGCGGCGCTTCGTCGGGAAGAGCATCGTCCTGGGCGAGGTCGTCGCGCAGCGTCGGACCGGTCGGAACCGTGCTGCCACACCCACACACGACGAGCGACAGAGCCACGATCGTGCCGAGAGCTTCGAGCGCCTTGGATCGCGTCATCGCGCGCTTGTAGCACGGATCATCGGGAGCGCCCGCGCGCGCTCGAGCGTCGCGCGGCGCCGCGGTTGACGGCGGCGCCGTCGCCCGCCAGCCTCTTCCCGCGATGGCGAACAAGAAGCGATCCTCCGGGCTCGTCGGGCTGCTCGCGCTGGTTCTTCTCGTCGGCGCGGGGTGGGCGGTCGTCAGCCACATGCACGACCGCGCGCAGAAGGAGGCGGATGCGCGAGAGCAGCTCTCGACGCTCGCGGCGAGGTGGGCCGTGGCGCGCGCGTGCCTCACCGGCGAGCCGCGTCCGCCCGAGAACCCCGAGAACGAGGATCTCGGCGTCGTGCTCGCGCGCCGGCTCGACCACGCTCTCGCGAGCGCGACGACACCTCACGAGCTTTCGGACGGATGGCCGTTCGCCTGCGCGACCGCTGTGGGAGCGGCGCGCTCTCTCTCTGTGACCGTTCCGGACGGTGATTGGCGCGCGCTCCCCGAGGACGCGATGGAGGACGTGCGCGTGCTGCTCCGCCCGTCGCGCGACGTCCGCGAGGCGAGCGCAGCCGATCGGCAGCGCCGTCTCATACCGCTCGCCGGGGCGATTCGCGCGATCGACGAAGCGCTCGAAGGGATCGCGCACGACGTCGGAGCCGAGCTTCCGGCGCCGGAGGCGACCGAGCCGGTGGTCTCCGTCGACGACTCGGACGTGCTGCCGGAGTGGCCTCCGATGGAGGGTTGCCGGCGCGAGCCCGCGCCGAGCTCCGAGCCGGCGGCGCCATCCACGTTCGGCGTCTCGCCGGTGGACGCTTCGTTCGTGTGCGCGTCAAAAGGCGCCGTGCACGTGGTACTGGCTTCGGCCGGCGCGCTCTACTGGGGAGCGGAGGGCGAGAGCGCCCGCGTCGCCGCCGCCATCCGACTGCCAACGCCGAGCGGCGCCGAGGCGATGGCCGGAGGCGAGGGGACGTTCGCCGTCGCGTGCCACGAGGGAGCAATCGCTCTCGTGACCGGAGAGCCCCCCGCGCTGACGCTCACGTCGTGCGATGCCGCATCCGGCGGCTGCCGGTCCGAGAGCGCTGCCATCGCGGTCAGCGAAAACGGGGCGTCGGTCGGGTTCTACAGCGACCGCATCGCCGTGCTCGCGGCCGCGCCTGCTTCGGACGTGTCGGTCATCCGCGCGTTCGACGAAGAGCTCGAGCTCGTCGGCGCTCGGGTCGTCCGAACCGTCGACGCGGACGACGACGTGGACGCGCGTCCCGTGTTGATCGGCAACGACGACGGCCTCTTCGTCGACTCCTGCGGCGTGCGCTTCACGACCACGGACGGGCTCGATTGGACCGAGCCATGACGTACCGCGACGCCGATGCGCCGGCCTCCGGAGATCCCCCGCGTCGATACGTTCGTGAGTCCACGTGCGCTCCACGACGAGCTACGGACGGCGAATAATCCGCCGCGCGGGTAGAGCGTGAGGCGCGGGCGCTCCGCAGGCGCTGCGGCGCGGTCGTCGGCGTCGACCTCTTCGCCGTCGACGTCGATGATCGCAGCCACGGCTCCGCCGACGACCGGCCCGAAGTCTTCGCCCACGCGCATCGAGACGACGCGCACCGTTCCCTCGCGGATCCGCTTCTCGACGCCCTTCTTCAACCGCTCCGCGACGAGGCGGCGAGTCGGCGGAAAGAGCAGAAGGAGGCCGGTGAGGTCGGTGAGGATCCCCGGCGTGATCGAGGAGGACACCGCCGACCAGCACGAGCAACCCGCCGAGCACGCCCTCTTCGGGCAGCCGACCCTGTGCGAGCGACGCCTGCCACTTGCGATAGACGCGAAGGCCCTCGCTCTTCGCGAGCCACGCTCCGAGGAGCCCGGTGGTCAGAACGATCGCGACGGTCGGCCAGAACCCGATCGACGAGCCGATCACGAGGAGGAGGTAGAGCTCGACGAGGGGAACGACGGTGAAGAGGAGGAGGAGCTTGCCCACGAGGGCACCATAAGTCAGACGCGCGCGCGTGCACGCGCTCTCTCGAATCGCTCCGGAATCTCTCGGTTCGGCGCCTTGCCGGGAGGAGCTTCGGCGAGCGCGCGAACCAAGTACGGGAACGCCATCTCGACGAGGTCGAGGGTCGGGATCGAGCTGCTTGCCGAGGCCCTCGGCGACGAGGAGCGCGATGTCGACGACGGTGAAGGTCGGATCGATCTGCACGCGGTGCCGCCGAAGGATCGCCATGGTGCCGCCGACGATGACGCTCACCTCGACGTCGCCGAGGCTCTCTCCGTAGAGGTCGTCGAAGAACGACACGATGTCGTGCTCGAACGCGGCGTAGTCCCGCGTGGAGACGCTCGGTGCGTATGCGTAGAAGAGCCGCGCCAGCTCCTCGCCGTGCCGCTGCGCGAGAGCCATGAACGTCGAGGCACCAGGGCTTGCGCATCTCGTCGGGGATCTCGCGCGACCAGCCCGAGGTCGATGAGGATCACGCGACCGTCGTGGGTCAGGATGATGTTGCCGGGGTGCAGGTCCGCGTGGACGAAGCCGGCGACGAAGATCATCGGTGAGGATCGCTTCGGCGCCGAGTCGAGCGACCTCCGGCCCGCCGCGGCCGAGCTTCTCCGGCTCGCTCGCGCGGACGCCGTCAATCCGCTCCATGACGAGCACGCGGCGGGTGCACAGAGTCGGGGATGAGCGCGGGCACGGCGATACGTTCATGCGACGCGAAGATCGCCGCGAAGCGCCTGTTGTTCCGAGCTTCGGCCAAGAAGTCGAGCTGCCCGTGCATCGCCACGGAGAAGCGCTCCACTGCGCCGGGAAGGGAGAGCGGCGCTACGAACGGGAGCAGATCGAGAAGGCGCGCACCGAGCGAGAGCAAGACGAGGTCGCGCTCAATCTGTGCTTTGGCGGTCGGC
The DNA here is from genome assembly GCA_963740495.1 of uncultured delta proteobacterium. Taxonomy (GTDB): domain Bacteria; phylum Myxococcota_A; class Polyangia; order Polyangiales; family CAVUEK01; genus CAVUEK01. Next base: position 28,971 of record CAVUEK010000015.1, on the reverse strand, counting down.
CGCTGGACCTTGATCGCGACCTCCTCACCGCTGTCGAGGCGCCCGAAGTGGACCTGCGCGACCGACGCGGCGGCGACGGGGATCGGATCGATCGCCGCGATGCGCGCGCCGCCGAGCTCTGTGAGCTCCTCGTCGATGACGTGGCGCACGTCGGCGAACGGATGTGGCGGAACGCGATCTTGGAGCCTGGAAAGCGCCTCGACGTACGGGGGGCCGAGGAGGTCGGGGCGCGTGCTGAGGATCTGACCGAACTTGACGAACGTGGCACCGAGCCGCTCGAACGAGAGCGCGAGGACGTCGCCGCGAAGTCGGTCGCGCTCGGACGGTGAGAGCCTGCCGGCGGCCACGCGCCGCAGCACGTACCGCGCGAGCGACACCGCCACCCAGAACAGGATCGACGCGAAGCGAACCGAGAGCGACAGCACGCGTGCCAGCGAGAGGGGCCGATCGCGCTTCATTCGGCCGGGATCGACGAGCCGCTGGAGATGGCCAGCAGAGTGCCGGCGAGCGCCGCGAGCGCGAGCGCGAAGAAGATGGAGGCGCCCGTACGACCGAGCTGCGCGAGCGCGGACAGCGGCTTGCCTTCGTTGTAGCGGTCCGCGGCGCGCACCGCGCCCACGAGGTCGACCAGCACGAGCACGGGGACGCCACCAATCAGCGAGGGCCAGCTGGTCGAGAGGCCGAGCGCACCGAGCTCCGCGAAGAGGAGCAGCGCCCCCGACACGTGCTCGCGGACGTAGAAGTGCGCCGAGCCGAAGGTCACGGTGAGCGCGAGAAAGGCGGCTACGCGTTTGAGCCGGGGCGACTCGGCCGTCGTTCGCTGGAGCGCACGGCGATAGGGACCGTCGCCCGGAGCCAGAGCTCCGTCGTCGGCGTCGCGCCCGGACGACCCGAGGTCGCTCATCCCCGGCGAGTCGTCGACGACGACCGCGCCCTCGTCGGCCATCGCCGCGAGCAGCGCCGCGGCCTCGGCGGCGCGCAACTCGGGGACTTGAATCGGGATGACGACGTAGCTGCCGAGCACACCGAGCATCGAGCGGTGCATCGAGCCCGGCGTCATCACCGGGATACCGCTCTGGGACAGGAGGTCGCGGTACATGTCCGCTTGAACGGGGTCGTCGAGCGTCGCGACCGTGACGAATCGGTCCTCCGACATCCGGCCCTACGAATAGAGACGCTCGAGCGTCTCGCCATAGTTCTTCAGCACGACACGGCGCTTCAACGACATCTTCGGGGTGAGCATGTCGTTCTCGATCGTGAAGTCTTCGCCGATGAGCGCGAACTTGCGGATCTTCTCGAACTGCTTGAACCCGGACGAGTATTGCTCGAGCTGATCGGAGAAGAGCTTCTGCACGCGATCGTCCCCGAAGAGCTTCGTCTCGTCGGCGGTCTCTATGCCGTGCTCCTTCGACCAGCTCGACAGGCGCGACCTGTCGGGCACGACGAGCGCGACGTTGAACGGCTTGTTGTCGCCGTAGACCAATCACGTTCGCGACGAACGGGCGAGAGCTTCAGCTGCTCCTCGAGCGGGCTCGGGCACGACGTACTTGCCGTTCTCGAGCTTGTACTGCTCCTTGATGCGGCCGGTGATGTAGACGAAGCCGTCCTCGTCGATGCAGCCCATGTCGCCGGTGCGGAAGCCGCCGTCCTCCGTGAAGACCTTCGCGTTCTCGTCGTGCGTTGTCGTAGTAGCCCTTCATGACGTTGTGGCCGTAGACGACGATCTCGCCGTTCACGGGATCGCCCGTGACGCTCGTGTCGATCTCGATCTCGACGCCCGGGATCGGCTTTGCCGATCGATGCCGATCTTGCGCGTAGCCGGGCCAGTTCGCCGTCGCGATCGGCGATGTCTCGGTCAGGCCGTAGCCCTCGTAGACCGTGATGCCGAGGTTGTCGATGAACTCGGCAACCTCCTTCGAGAGCGCCGCGCCGCCGCTGAACGCGTACTTGAGCCGCCCGCCGAACCGCGCGCGCACCTTCGAGAAGACGAGCCTGTCGAGCACGTTGTGCTTGAGGTCGGCCCAGCCGCTCGACTTCCCCTCGGTCGCGAGCTTCTTGCGTCGCTCTTCGTTCGCGCATCGCGGTCTCGAAGAGCTTCTTCTTCAGGCCGCCGTCCTCCGACATCTGCTTGCTGCACGCCGTCGTAGATCCGGTTGAAGATGCGCGGGACGCTGAAGAGGAGCGTCGGCTGCACCTCGGCGAGGTTGTCGATGATCTTGTCGACGGCTTCGGCGATCCCCATCGACGCGCCCATCGAGAAGAGCGCCGTGGAGCTCGACGGTCTGACCGAACGAGTGCGCCCAAGGCAGAAACGACAGCGATCGGTCGTCCGCCGCCATCGGGAAGACCTCGTGCATCGGCGCTCACGTTGTACGCGAGGTTCCTGTGCGTCAGCAGGACGCCCTTGGGATTGCCGGTCGTGCCCGACGTGTAGATGAAGCCGGCGACGTCCTCCGGAGACGCGTCAGCGAGCGGCGCAGGGGCCGCCTTGCCCTCCTTCTGGAGGTCCGACCACGACACGCCGCCGTCGCCGCCCTTCCCGTCGATCACCACCATGTGCTCGAGGCTCGGGAGCTCCGCCGAGAAGCCGGCGACGCGTCTCGAATCTCGCTCGTTCGCGACGAAGACGACCTTCGCGCCGCAGTCGTGAAGGATGTACTTCCAGTCCTTGTCGAGCTGCGACTCGTACATCGGCACGTACTGCGGCGCCGAGCCCGTACGTCGCGTACGCGGCGATCGCCCACTCGGGACGGTTGTCGGCGATGACGGCCACGCGATCGCCCTTTTGCACTCCGCGCTTGGCGAGCCCTCCACGGACGGCCTCGACCTGCTCGCGGAACTCGCCGTACGTCATCCACTTCCAGGTGCCGCCCTTCTTCACGCCGAAGAGCTCGCGCTTCGCGTACTTCTTCGTGCTGCTCTCGTAGATGTCGATCAGGGTCTTGAACTTCGGGTCGAAGGCCATCGCGTCCTCTGTAGAAAGGGGCGCGGGAGCCTACCCTCGAATCGACCGGCGGTCCAAGCGGCGCAGACGCGAACCGACGTTCAGGACGCGTGGGTCTCGGGCTCGCGTCCGGCGGTGGTGCTCGCGGTACGCGTTTCGTCGGTCTCGCCCTCGCCCTCGCCCTCGCCTTCGCCGCTGACGCGCGCGTACTCCGCGTCGGTGATCCGGGTTCCGAGCACGATGTCGGCGAGCGGGAACGTGACGTTGAAGTTGTAGCGCTTCATGAGCTTCGGATTGTGGTGGCGGCGGTGGTGCTCGCGCATGAATCGAACGACGCGATTGCGGGTGAGGACGTGGTCCTCGGGGAGGTGATAGAGGAGGTGGGTCACCTCGTAGGTCACGACGTAGAGCGCGACGGCCGTCAACACGAGCCAGCCCGCGTTGGGCGAGAGCAGGAGCGCCGCGCCGAGCGCGAACGGCGACACCGAGACGGTGATGAGCCCGACGCCGAACGCGGGAATGAGCACGAGCTTGAGCTCGCGCGCCACGCGGATCGACATGCCGTTCGCCGGGTACATCACGTGGTGACGCGGCGTGTGTTGGTCGTACAGGATCGCGAAGCCGCGCACGCGCTTGTGAAGGAGCCGGCGGTGCGCGATGTGCTCGCCGAAGTTGGAGAGCAGCAACATCGCCGGCACGACGAGCAGCTCCTGCCAGACGACGTCGTGCATCTCGTGGAGCGCGAGGGCGAGAACCGCGAGACCCGTGCCCACCGTGAACGCGAGATGCGCCGCGGGGCTGTAGCTCGCGGGGATCGAGCTCAGGATCTGCTCTCGTCGGTCTTCCATGACGCCTCCGCCCGCGCCCGTCCGGGGTCGCAGCTTCCGCTCGTTCTGTGAACACAGAATACACGGAATGACGCGGTGCGCAAGGCGGTTTTGCGCCCAGCGGTCCTGCTAAGCTCCGCCGGCCATGGCCGAAAAGGCGCTGATCATCACCCCGACGTACAACGAGCGGGACAACCTCGAGACATTTCTCCACGGGGTCTTCGAGGTGGTCCCGGAGGCGCACGTGCTCGTCGTCGACGACGCCTCACCCGATGGGACGGGGGATCTGGCCGACGCGATCGCGTCGAGCGACCCGCGCGTCTCCGTCATGCACCGGCCCGGCAAGCTCGGCCTCGGCAGCGCGTACGTCGACGCGTTCGAGCGCGGGCTCGACGCCGGCTACGAGCTGTTCTTCCAGATGGACACCGACCTCTCGCACGATCCGCGTTACCTGCCGGATTTCCTCGCCGCGTTCGAGCGAGGCGCGGACATCGTCATCGGCTCTCGTGGCGTTCCGGGAGGCGGTGTCGAGGGTTGGGGCCTCGGACGCCACCTCCTGTCGAAGGGCGGCTCCCTCTACAGCCGGATGATCCTGGGCCTCGGCATTCGCGACGTGACGAGCGGCTACAAGGGCTTCCGCGCGGACGTGCTCCGACACATCGACCTCGGATCGGTGCGATCGGAGGGCTACTCGTTCCAGATCGAGATGACGTACCGCGCGCTCCGCAGGGGCTATCGAGTCGAAGAGGTGCCCATCGTCTTCGTCGACCGCCGCGCGGGGCAGAGCAAGATGTCCCGCCGCATCTTCGCGGAAGCGATCGGGATGGTGTGGCGGATGCGGTTCGACGCGCTGCGCGGGAAGATCTGAGCGGGGTCAGATCCTGAGGACGAGCTCGGCCGCGACGTTCAGCGAGACAGCCGTGCGATCCGGGAGGATCCAGAACGTCGGCGTCAGGATGTCGAAGCCGAGCTCGAAGCGCTCGCTGAGCGGGATGTTGAGGCCCGCGGCCAGACGAATGACCGGGCCGTTGTACGGGAGGTAGCCGATCGCGGCGCGGAGCGGGATCGAGATGTCGCTCGAGCTCGAGATGCGGATGCGGTCTTCCACGAGCAGGTACGCGAGGACGTTGTCGACGCGGCCGTCCTTCCCGTTCAGGTTCGCGTAGCCGAGCCAGATCCCCATCGCGATGTCTGGCGTGATGCGGTAGTCGAGGCGGAGCCCGACGAGGTGGTTGTAGAACCCGTCCTGCGAGGTTCCGATCGCGCCTTCGGTCTGGAGCACGACGTGCCACCGATAGCGAAGCGCCATCCGTCTCTGGCGCTCTCGCTCGCGCTGTCGGCGGCGCTCGCGCTGCTGCTCGATGCGCTCGCGCTCCTCGACCTCGTGGATCGCGTCGAGCTGCGTGGTCCCACCCGGCCCGCTGGGCGCACCGATCGCTTGTCCCGGCGTCTGCCCCTCTTGCCACGTCGACGGAGGCGGCAACGCCTGATGCATGAGACGGTCCACCACGCCGTGCAGATCGCTCGCGCCCGACGTACCCCGCGCGAAGAACGGACCGGCCCCGTCGGCGCTCGCGATGGTGATCTCGATGACGTAGGCGCCGTCGTGCGCCCAGACGCGCGCGAACGCGCCGCGATGGGAGCGCGATATGTGCGTGACCCGCCAGAGATCGGCGGGCGTCGGTGGGTACGGCATGCGCAGCTGCTGCGCCGCGGCGACCGTCGCGGCGGGCTCGAGGACGCGATAGCCCATCGCGGACGCGGTCGCGCGCATCTGGTCGGTGACGTGTCGCCCCACGACGGGGTCGATGCCGTAGGGCGCCGCGTCGACGACGATGACCTGGAGCGCGGGCTCGACGGGCTGGTCGCCCGTGGGCTGCTCGCCGTTCTCCCCGTTCTCCCCGTTCTCGCCCGCCTCGCCGGCCTCACCCGAGCCGTTCTCGCCAGCCTCGCCGGCGCCTTCGTCCGGAAGCGGCGGGATGGGCTGTTGCGGCTCGGGCTGGGGCTCGGGCGTTCCCGTCGGCGGCTGCTGCGCCGCCGCGGTCCCGGACGCGAGGAGCGCGACGAAGAGGACCGCGAGGCTCGTGATCCGACGCACCACGCGCGAAGCATACACCAGCGCCGGAGCGCGGTGGCGGACCGACGCGAGCGGGAGGGCGACGAGCGTGACCCTACGCCCGATCCGCGGTACGCCAGGCTCGTGCGCGCACGACGGCTCCTCTCTTGCTGTGCTGGGCTCGCGTCCGTGATCGCGAGCCTCGCGGCGGCGTGCGACGACGGGCCACCGGCGCCGCCCGACGAGCCGCCTCGACCGCACGCGCACGGCGCGCCGGGCGAGCCCGCGGGTGACGGCGTGGGCGAGGAGGAACCGCCCCCGCCGAGCCTCTTCGGCGACGAGGTCCCGCCGATCGAGGAGAGCCTCGCGCGCCACGAGACCACCGAAGCGTGCATCGAGCGGTTGCGCACGGGCACCCCCATCGAGGTGAGCGAGCTCGCCGCGGACCTCGGATATGATCAGATGCTCGTCGACTCGTGCAATGCGGTGCGAGCGGTCCGCGATGGCGACGTCGCCGCGTGCGATGCCCTCGCCGTGAGCGCGATCCAGCGTGGCTGCCGGCGTCGGCTCGCCGCGGTGCACGGGGAGCCGGACGCATGTCCCGACGACCCGGTCGTGGGCGGACGCGAGCCGCTCTGCTTGGCCTGGGCGCAGCGAAACCCGACGCTCTGTCGCGGCGTCGGGCCCGGCGACCGTGCGCTCTGTACGACCGTGCTCGCGCGCGACCGCCACGCGTGCGCACGGCTCTCAGCGGCGCTGCGTCCTCGGTGCGAGGTGGCCATCGAGCGGCTCGGAAGCGTGCTCGACGGCGACGCGGTGGGCCCGGAGGACCTGGGCACACCGCGCTTCCATCTCGAGGCACGCCTCGAGGCAAGCGGCGCCGCGGCAGGCGGCGCTGCCGCGCGTGGGCCGATCGAGATCGATCGCGACGTGCTCGAACGCGGCGTGAACCTGTCCGGGCACGGTTGCGCGTGGACGATCGCGTTTCAGGATCCGAACGGCGAGCACCCGAGCCCGATCTCGTTCGCGGAGCGGCCGCCGACAGCTACCGTCACCGTGGACGTGCCCATCGGCGCCGAGCTGCCGCTGGCCGTACCCATCGGCGCGGGCGCGGCGGGCGTCCAGCTCGTCCTGCCCGGGATCGGCTCGGCGGACGGAGTCTCCGGCGCCACGGGGACGGTCACCGTCACGCGGTTCGAGCCGGAGCGCGGTGGCCGCGTCGAGGCGCACGTCGACGGCTCGCTCGCGCTCTCGCCGGGGCGCGTCCGTGTCGCAGGAGACCTCGCGACGTACGTCCGCGACGTCGACGCGCTCGAAGAGCGTTGCACCGTAGAGTGATCACGCAGGCGCCGCGCCGAGAGCGCGCGCGGACTCCTCGGGCGGAACCGGGACCACGTCGATGCCGGTCGACAGCTCGAAGCCGGCGCAGCCGCCGCGGCGCGGGAGGACGTCGAGGTGCCATGCGGACGATGGATGCGCGGCGGCGCCGACCGCCGGTGTACGGAAGACGATGTTGTATGGACCGTCTCCGGTCACGTGGCGCACGCGCCGGACGGTCGCGCGCAGCACGGGCGCGAGCGCTCGCAGCACCGAATCGCTCGCGTCCGCGAAGTCTCCGCGCGGATCGCGCGCGATGATCATCGCGTGATGGCTCTGCCGCGGCGCGAACGGGCAGAGCACGACGAACGCGCTCGTCGCGTCGACGACGCGGGCCCCCTCTGCGAGCTCACGCTCGACGATCGTCTCGAGGAGCGTCCGCCCGTCACGCGCGTGCGCCGCGCGCGCGCGATCGGCGCGACGGACGACGTCCGGCGCCTCGACCGGCACGGCGACGATCTGTCCGTGTGGATGAGGCTGCGACGAGCCGGCGCGCCGCCCGCGGTTCCGAAACGCGCTCACGAAGCGCGTTCCTCTCACCTCGCGCAAGACGCGCATGCGCTCGCGGTACACCGAGAGCACCTCGACGAGGTGCGCTTCGTCGTAGTCGGGAAGGTCGATGTCGTGCATTGGGTGCTCGACGACGACCTCGTGCCGGCCGGACGCTCGCGCGGCCAAGTCGCCCGCGACGTCGGGCTCGCGCGCGTCCTCGGTCACGAGCGGAAAGAGGTTTGCGACGACGCGAACGCGCCACGGGCCGGTCGCGGGCGCTCTCGCCACCGTCGGCTCGTTGGGCGTCGCGCGCAGCTCGGCGGCACCGATGGGCTGGGTGTCGCTCTCGTGGCCGGGGCAGAACGGGCAGCGCCCGGTCGGCTCCGGAAGCTCCGCCGGCCGCTTCACATGCGTCCACGCCGCGACGCGACCCGGCGCCACCGCGACCCACGTCCCAGTGAGCTCGTCGAAGCGGAACGCATCGGCGCTCATGGGACGAGGCGCCGCTTCTGCACTTTGCCCATCGCATTGCGAGGGAGCGCGTCGACGAACCGAACCTCGCGGGGACGCTTGTGCGGAGCGAGCGCGCGTGCGACACGATCCGCCAGCGCTTCCGCGTCGGGACGACGTGCGCCGTCCCGGGGCACCACGAACGCGACGATACGCTCGCCGAGATCGTCGTCGGGAGCGCCGACGACGGCGACCTCGGCTACGTCCGGATCCTCGAGAAGCGCCGACTCGACCTCTCCCGCGCCCACCTTGAAGCCGCCGGACTTGATGAGATCGGTCGCGCGTCGCCCGACGATGCGAAAGACCCCATCTCGCGTCCGCGTCGCGAGGTCGCCGGTGTAGAGCCAGCCGTCGCGGTCGCGGATCTCGTCCGTCGCGTCGGGCCGGTTCAGATACCCATGGAACACGTTCGGGCCGCGGGCGCGGATCTCCCCCATCGTGGCGTCATCCGCCGCGTCGATCTCGAGGCGCTCGTCGTCGACGAGGCCGATCTCCACGCCTGGAACGCCGGGCCCGACGTATCCAGGCCGCGGGTCGTCGTGCGGACACGCGCAGAGGATCAGCGTCTCGGTGAGCCCGTAGCGCTCGACGACCCGTTTGCTCGCGATGCGCTCGATGCGCGCGTGATCGCGGAGCGGCAGCGCGGCCGAGCCACTGACGAGCAAGCGAGCCGAGCGGAGCGCCGCCCCGATGTCCGGCGAACCCTCGGCCGCCTCCGCGAGCCGGTGGTACATCGTCGGAACGGCGTAGAGCACGGTGCCCCCACGGCCGAGCGCGGCCGCGAGCTCGCGAGGCTCGAAGCGCGGTACCCACTCGAGAGACGCTCCAGCGCGCTGGCTCCCGAACAAGCCGAGGACCAGGCCGTGCACGTGAAAGAGCGGGAGCGCGTGGACGATCCGGTCCCGCTCGTCGAGCGCCCACGCGCGCGCGAGCCCGTCGAGGTTCGTCGCGACGTTGCGCGCCGTCAGAACCGCGCCCTTCGGGCGGCCGGTGGTGCCGCTCGTATAAAGGACGAGAAGCGGCGCGTCGTCGACCGGCCGCGCCGGGAGCGCGTCGGTCGCCGACGGGTCGACCGTGGTCTTTCGCACCGCCACCGCACGAACGCGCTCGCGGGCCTCTTCGGGGCGAGCGGAGAGGACGAGCCGTGGCGCGGCGTCCGACAGCACGTGCGCGAGCTCGGCCTCGCCGAGCGCGGGATTGAGCGGAACGCTCACGACGCCTGCCACCGCGTTGCCGAGGAGCGCCACCGGCGTCTCGATGCCGCCCTCGGTGTACACGCCGACGCGGTCTCCCGGCCGAACGTCGAGCGTCTGCAGCCGCCGCGCATGCGCGGCGACGGCCCGCGCGAGCTCCCGCCTCGTCAGCTCGTCCTCGCCGACGCGCAGCGCCGGTCGATCGTCGGGCGCGTGAAGGCTCCGAAGGAGCCGATCGCCGCTCGGCACCGCCCGGGACCTCGCTACCTCAAGCCCTGGACCTCGACGGGGGTGTAGCGCCGCTCGCGCGTTCCATCGCCGAGCTGCCGGTGCGTGTTGTAGCCCCAGCAGGCGATCTCACCCGTCGTGCGGATCGCGCACGCGTGTCGGTAGCCCGCGGCGACTTTCGATGCGACGAGGCCATCGACCTGGACCGGGACCGACGAGCAGTCCGTCGCGTCGAACGAGGTGCAACCGGTGTGTGCCACCTCGCCGTCGCCGAGCGACCCTTCCTTGTTGTCGCCGAAGCAGTAGACCGCACCCGCGCTGTCGAGAGCACACGTGAAGTAGTAACCGGCGCTGACCGCCACGATGTTCGTGAGCCCCGGCACCTCGGTGGGTAGCGCGCGCACGTCGGTGTCGCCCATGCCCAGCTGGCCGTAGTTGTTCGCGCCCCAGCAGAGGAGCGTCCCGTCGCTCGTCACCGCGCACACGTGGCCGGACCCGACGGAGAGATCGACCACCTCGGCCCCCTTCGGAAGCATCACCTGCACCGGAGACAGGCTGCAATCGTACGTCGAGGTGACGCCCATGCACTCGTCGGTGTGGTCGGGGACCCCGTCCCCGAGCTGCGTGTCCGAGTTCGAGCCCCAGCACCAGACCTCGCCGCTCGACGTCCGTCCACAGGTGATGTCGCTCGACGTCGCGGCCTCGATCTCCACGAAGCCGGTCGGGTCCGCGAGGGTAGCGGCCGTACGCGCTTCCATCGCCGTTCCGTTGCCGATCTGCCCGGAGGAGTTCTCGCCGATGCACGTCGCCGCGCCCGCAGCGCCCACCGCGCAAAGATGCGCGAAGCCGTCGCTCAGAGTGGTCATGCCGGTGAAGCCTGCGCGAAGCTCGGGCTCGTAGTGACGCGGTTGTGCGTCCGAGCCGCCGACGTCCCCGACGCTCTGCAAGCCCCAACACCACACCTCGCCCGAGGCGCGGAGCACGCACGACGACAGACCGCCTCGCGACGAGAGCGCGGTCGCGTCGTCGATCGACGCGACCACCACCGGCGGAGAACAGTCCTCGGGATCCGCGCCGCCCGACATCCCGCACTCGATGCCGTGACGCACGTTGCCGTCGCCGAGCTGACCGAAGATGTTCGCACCCCAGCACTGCACCGTGCCGTTCGCGCGGAGCGCGCAGCTCTGCGACGCACCGGAGACGACATCCACCCACTCGCAATCTTCGGTGCAACCGGCTGAGCCGCCGTCGGTGCGGCCGGCGTCGGTGTGGCCACCATCGGTGCCGCCGGCGTCCGTTCCGCCTCCCGCGTCCGCGCCCGCGTCCCCCGGCGGCGAGCTGTCGTCACCGCCGCACGCGACCGCCATGGTGAACGTGAGCGGCAACAAGATGGAGAAAGCGAAGAGGGCGCGCATGGAAACCTCGAGGTGGTGCCGCGGGTCGAAACGAGCGGCGAAACGTAGCTGCGGGTGGGGGTCGACGCAAACCGGGTGAGAGCGAGGTCGAGAAACGATGCCCGAAGAGCGTGCGCGTGCCGAACCGCCCGTCCTTCGCCCTCCCCCCTCGGGGACGGTACGATCCCGGCGTTGTCCCTCGAGCGAAGCGGGCGGTACGAGATCATCGAGCGGATCGCGGCCGGCGGCATGGGCGAGGTGTACCTCGCCACGATGGCGGCGCTCGGCGACGTCGCGAAGCCCGTCGCGCTCAAGCTCGTGCGCCCGGACCTCGCGCGCGACCCCGAGTTCGCGGCGCTCTTCGTCGAGGAGGCGAAGGTGGCGATGTCGCTGAGCCACGCGAACGTCGTGCAGGCTTTCGACGTTGGCCGGATCGACGATCGGTGGTTTCTCGCGCTCGAGCTCGTCGACGGCGTGAACCTCGGAGAGGTTCTGCGTGTGTGCCGGGAGCGCCTGCGCCAGCCCATGCCGCGCCGTCACGTCGTCCTGGTGGCCGTCGAGATGTTGAAGGGACTCGACTACGCACACCGCAGGCGCGCTCGCGACGGCACGCCGCTCTCGATCGTCCATCGGGACGTCTCGCCCGCAAACGTGCTCATCTCGTTCGAAGGCGAAGTGAAGGTCGCGGACTTCGGCGTCGCGAAGAGCGCCCTTCGAGAGGTCGGCTCGATGGCAGGCACGATCAAGGGAAAGATCCCGTACATGGCGCCGGAGCAGCTGCGCGGAGAGAGCGTCGACCGCCGCGCGGATCTCTACTCGGTCGCGGCTGTCCTGTTCGAGATGCTGACAGGACGGCGCCTATTCGACGACGAAGCAGGCGCGGGCGTGATCCGCGAGGTGCTGGCCGGCGCACATCCGCGGCCGCGCGCCGTCGATGGCACGATATCCGAAGAGCTCGAGCGCATCGTGATGCGGGGGCTCGCGCCCGAGCGGTCGGATCGGCACCCGAACGCGGCGGCGATGCGCCAGGACCTCGAACGCTTCGCGGCATCCGAGGGCTACCAGCTGTCGTCGACGGACCTCGCGGAGTTCGTGACCGAGGTGTGCGGAGACGCGAAGCGCCGACGCCCGTTCGAGACGCTCGCGTCCGGATCGAGCATGCGGCCTCGGGGCGCGGCGGCCGGCGAAGCACCCCTCGGCGTCGACGAGCCTGCGCTGGCGGGCGATTTCGACGCGCTGCTCGGCAGAGCGCTCGACGTGGTTCCGAGCGACGAGCCGTTCAGTGTGCTCACGGCCCGCGGCAAGGCGACCGCCGTCACCGCGAAGACAGCCCCGCACACGAGCGCCTCCAGGGCTCGCGCCGAGCATCGGACCGCGCCCGTCGAGATCCCGATGGGAAGCGCCCGCCGAGTCGTCGCCTGGCTCGGGGTCGCGGCGCTCGCGATCACGGCGGTGGTCGTGGCGATGGCGATGCGCGATGCGCCCGCGGAGCGCATCGCGCCGGACGACGACGAGACGCTTTCATCCGCGGTCGTCGAGCCCGCCCTCCCCCGCGGCGCCGACACCCCGCGCGAGACGGCCTTGCGCTCCGACTCCGACTCCGACTCCGACTCCGACTCCGAGCCCGACCCCGACTCCGACTCCGACTCCGAGTCCGGGCCCGCGTCTGCGCTCGGCGCTCGCCAACCTCGTCCACCACGCGCGCACGAGACCGCGCAGGCGCCGGCAGCCACGCCCGGCAGGCTCTCCGCGAACACCGACCCTTGGTCGAACGTCTACGTCGACGGGCAGCTGCTCGGGCCGACACCCCTCGTCGATCGCGAGGTCTCTTCCGGTGAGCATCGCATCACGTTCCGCAATCCTTCGGCGTCGCTCGAGCGCACGGTCGTGGTACGAATCGGACCAGGCGAGCACCGGCGCGTGACGCTCGACCTCGCCCGCACGCCATGAGCCTTCCGGACACCGGGCGCCTCGTCGCCACGCGCACGCTCGAGACGGGCGGCCGACCTGCGCGTCGCATGCGCACGTACCGGCTCGCGATCACCCTCGGCGACGGGACGAAGCGCGTCGAGGAGATCCGCGACATGGACGTGCGGCTCGGCTCGCGCGACGGCAACGACGTCGTCGTCGCGGACGACGCGGTCAGCCGGCTGCACTGCGAGATCGCGGTCGACGATCTCGGCTACCGCCTCCGCGATCTCGAGAGCACGAATGGGACGTTCGTCGACGGTCTGCGCGTCAGAGACGCGTACCTTCGCGCCGGTTGCGTCATCGAGATCGGGCACGCGCGGATCCGCTTCGAGCCGCTCGAGGCGGAGAGCGACGTCCCCGCTTCGTCGGCCGATCGCTTCGGCCCGTTGGTCGGACAGAGCGTCGCCATGCGCGAGCTCTACGCGTTGCTCGAGCGAGCGGCGCCGACCGACGCGACGGTGCTCGTCGAGGGAGAGACCGGAACCGGCAAGGAGCTCGTCGCTCGCGCCCTCCACGAGAGGAGCCGCCGCGCGGGCGGGCCGTTCGTCGTCTTCGATTGCTCGTCGGTGCCGGCGAGCCTGGTCGAGAGCGAGCTCTTCGGCCACGAGAAGGGCGCGTTCACGGGCGCCGTCGCACGACGCAGCGGTCGCCTCGAAGAGGCCGACGGCGGCACGCTCTTCCTCGACGAGCTGGGCGAGCTTCCCATCGAGCTCCAACCGAAGCTCCTGCGCGCGCTCCAGTCGCGCGAGATCCGTCGCGTCGGTGGCAACCACGACGTCGCGGTCGACATCCGCATCGTCGCGGCGACGAATCGCGACCTCGCGACGGAGATGAACCGGGGCGGCTTCCGCGAGGATCTCTATTACCGCCTCGCCGTCGTCCGCGTGAGGCTTCCCGCGCTGCGCGAGCGCCGTGAGGACGTCCGCGGCCTGGTCGCCCACTTCATCACGCGCGCGCTCAGAGACGACCCGGAACGAGCGCGCCGCACGATCGCGCAGATCAGCGACGCGAACTGGTCGCGGCTCGAGACGCACCCGTGGCCCGGCAACGTGAGGCAGCTCGAGAACGTCATCCACAAGACCCTCGCATTGAGCGGCGGCGACGACGTCCCCGGCATCGAGGTCCCGACCGTTCCGCGAATGACGGCGCCGTCCGTGCAGCCGGGCGGTGCGGCTTCGCTCGCGCCCGGCGTGGACGTCGACCGCGCTTTCGTGGATCAGAAGCAGGAAGTGCTCGCCCGATTCGAAGAGGCATACCTCACGGCGCAGCTCGAGCGTCACGGGGGCAACTTCTCGCGCGCCGCAGCGGCGTCCGGCCTCGACCGGATGTACTTCAAGCGGCTGCTGAAGAAGTACCGATAGAGCTATTGCGGGTGTGCACGCGGTGTGTATCTGTTCGGATCTCGTTCGATCCAAAGGAGCGGCCCGTACGCGTTTCGCCGTCGTCGCCGTCACCCTCGCCGCTTTCGCATCGCCGGGCTTCGTAGCGGCCCAGAGCCCCGACGCGGGCGGCGCACGGGGAGGCGCCGGCCGCATCGACGCAGGCGCGCTCGCGCACGACGCGCCCTCGGTCGACGCGGGCGGGCTCGCCGACGGGGCATCTCGCCCCGACGCGAACGAGGGCGGCGTGGGCGATGCCGGTCCCGGCGACGCCGGCCCGGCGATCGCGGGTGATGGTGGCGAACCGCCCGACGCCGCCTCGACCGTCGCGCCGGTCGCGGGCCCGAACGACAGCACGGGGCCAGACGCCGAAGCGACGAGCCTCATCATCCGCACGGTCCTCGGCCTCGTCGTTCTCGTCGTGCTCGTGTGGCTCGCGTCACTACCCGGGGTGCGGCGCCTCGAAGAGATGGTCGGCCTCAGCCAGGTCCTCACAGCGGGCTTCGCGTTCGTCGCCCTCGGCGTCGTGGCGCGGCATCCCGCCGTCGGCGTGCTCACCGACGATATCCTCGACGACCTCACGCCCGTCCTTCACTTCGCGCTCGGCTGGCTCGGTCTGGTGATCGGCTTTCAGCTCGACGTCCGAACTCTCGACCGCATGCCGGCAGGGACGGCGCTCACCGTCTTCGTCGAGGCGTTCGCACCGTTCACGGTCATCGCGATCGCCGGGGCGCTGGTGATGATCCTGTTCGGCGAGCCCTTCCGCGATCCGCTCTTCCTGCGTCACGCGATCGCCCTCGGAGCCGCGGGTGCGGTCTCGGTGACCGCGCTTCGTGCACGTCCCGGCCCGTTCCAGCCCGACGAGCCGAAGGAGCTGACGCTCGCGCGCATCGACTCGCTCGACGAGATCGCCGGCGTCGTCGCGCTCGCAGTGATCGGCGCGTTCTTCCGCCCGGTGTGGGTGCACTGGCGCTGGGAGCTGCCGGGCACCGTGTGGTTGTTCGTCACGCTCGGGATGGGCGCGGCCGTCGGGCTCCTCGTCTACGCGATGGTGCGCGAGCGAACGACCTCCGCCGAGTTCTTGGCGATCCTCGTCGGCTCGGTCGCTCTCGGGTCGGGCATGGCCGGCTATGTCTTTCTGTCCCCCGTCGTGATCTGTTTCTTCGCGGGCGCGGTGCTCGCGAACTTCCCGCACGAAGGCCGCGAGCGCTTCGGCAGCATCCTCTCGATGCTCGAGCGGCCGGTCTACTACGTGCTGCTCACGATCGCAGGCGCTCTCTGGGACATCAGCGACTGGCGCGGTTGGGCGCTGGTCGGCGTGTTTCTCGCGAGCCGCGCCGGAGGCACGCTCGCCGGCCGCGCGTTCCTCGACCGCGCCGCGCTCTCCGGCACGGCGATCGTGGAGACATCGCGATTCGTCCTCAGGCCGATCAGCCCGGTCTCCATCGCGATCGTGGTGAGCCTGCAGGCGATGTACCACGGCCGTCCGATCTCGTGGATCGTCACGGCCGTCATCGGCGCCGCGATCGTCACCGAGGTGCTGCTGCAGATCAGGGACCGTTCGCGGACGCGGAGGCTCGCTTGAGAAACGTCGTCGTGCTGCTCGTGCTCGGCGGGCTCGTGCACGCGGTGCAGAGCTTTCGCCCGCACACCGGGGAAGGCTCGGACGTCGCGGGCATCGCTCTCGGCTTCGGCCTCCTCCTGCTCGGCGCGTTCTACGCGGGGCGGCTCCTCTCGACCGTGCGCCTTCCGAAGATCGTCGCGTATCTCATCACGGGCATCGTCGTGGGGCCGCACGGCATCGGGCTCGTCACCGAGCCGACCGTTCACGATCTCGGCTTGGTGAACGGCGTCGCGGTCTGCCTGATCGCGCTCACGGCCGGTAGCGAGCTCGATTTTCGGCGCTTCCGGTCGCTCTTCGGCGTGATCCGTTCCCTCACGCTCTTCGCGGTCCTCGGCACGTGCGTCTCGCTCACGCTCGTCTGCATCGCGCTACGCCCGCTCTTGCCGTTTCTGGCGCCCTACCCGCTGCCAGCGCTCGTCGCCGTCTGCGCGATGCTCGGCATCACGCTCAGCGCACAGTCACCCGCCGTGGTGATGGCGCTGCTCAGCGAGACGCGTGCAGATGGGGCGTTGTCGAAGACGATGCTCGGAACGGTCGTCGTCGCGGACCTCGTGATCATCGTCCTGTTCGGCGTGGCGTCGGCGGTCGCTCAGGCGGCGATGGGCGGCTCGGTGGATGCCGGCAACGCCGTCGGCGCGATCGCCTGGGAGCTGTTCGGCTCGCTCGCGATCGGCGCGATCGTCGGTGGGCTCCTCGCGCTCTATCTCCGCTTGCTCGAGCGTGGCGTCGCGCTCTTCGTCCTGCTCGTGTGCGTGGTGGTGGCCGAGGTCGGTCGCCGGGTCCACCTCGATCCGCTCATCGTCATGTTGTCGGCGGGCCTGGTCGTGCAGAATGGGACCAAGCGCGGAGCGGCGCAGCTGTTGCACGAGATCGAGCGCGCGTCGCTCCCTCTGTACCTGCTCTTTTTCGCGGTGGCCGGGGCGAGCATGCACACGGACCTCATCCCGGTGCTCGGCGTCCCCGCGACGATCATCGTCCTAGCGCGCGCCTCGAGCTTCTGGCTCGGCGCGAAGCTCGCGACGCGCGGCGCCGACGTCGTGCCGGTCGTGAAGCGGTGGGCGTTCGCCGGCCTTCTGCCGCAGGCCGGCCTCGCGCTCGCGCTCGCGCTGCTCGTTCGCCGAGCGCTCGGACCCACCGGAGAGCCCGCGAGCGCGCTCATCCTGGCGGTGATCGCGATGAACGAGATGATCATGCCGATCGTGGCGCGGCGAGCGCTCGACTCGTCGGGTGAGGCCGGGGTACGGCCCGAAGCCTCGATCGCCGACGCCGACGTCCCCGCGCACTGAGCCGGCCTAGAAAGCTCGAACGGAAGATTGCACCGTCACTGCCGGGTACGTGATACTCGCCGAAGTGCCACCGAACGGCGCGGAGGATCCACCGACACCGACGGGGCTGCCGTCGCGGAGCCTCGTTCCGCCGGGCGACCCGGTGCCGGGCCAGATGGTGGCGGGCGCGCGTCTCGTGGAGCGCGTCGGCGTGGGGCTCCTCGGCTCCTTCTTTCGGGGGGAGCTCGACGACGGCCCCGTCGCGGTCCACATCCTGCGCGCGTCCGTGTCGGACGAGCGCCGCACCGCGTTCGTTCGAGCGCTCTTCCACCTCTACGAAGCGACCCAGCACGAGCGGCCGTCGGGCGTGCTCGCTCCGCTCGACGTGCAGCGCGAGCCGCCGGCGTTCCGCGCCCGACTCTGCGCAGCGGGCTGCGTCGAGGACTTGCCGGCGCTCCGTTGGCCTCTCGGTCAGCGCGTCGAGATGTTCGCGAAGATCGCCGAGTCGCTCGAGTGGATGCACGCGCACGGCCTCGCGCACGGCGCGCTGAGCCCGGCGTCGGTGCTCCTCGACGACGAGCTCGACCCGTGGCTCGCGGGGATCGACGGCGTCCATCTGGCGCTCGGGACGGCGGCTGACTCGGCCGACCCGACGGCGCTCCGCGCGTACTCGCCGCCGGAAGCGAAGGCAGGCGAGCCGATCGACGCGCGGTCCGACGTGTTCGGGCTGGGCCGCATCCTCCATTTTCTTCTGAGCTCCGAGCATCCCGAGGAGCCGGACGAGGAGCTCCCGCGCCTTCGCCGCCTCCGACGCTTCCCCGAGGGCCTCGTGCGGATCGTGCGAAAGTGCACGTGTCTCGACCCCGCGGATCGCTACCCGAACGTCGAGGCGCTCCTCTTGGACGTCGTGCGCTTCACGGACCACGGCGCGGTCGGCGTCGCGCACCCCGACGTGGAAGGCGTCGTCGTCACGAGGATGGCCTCTCTGCCTCCGCGCTTTCAGCGGCGGGCGCGGGCGAGCCTCCCCACGGATCTGCGAGCGGCTCGGCCCGCCCGAAGACCGGGCATGGGAGCTGTGGCCATGGCCGCCCGCGCGGTGCTCGTCCTCGGGATCGTCGCGGTCTCGATTGCGATCGCGTGGGCGATCCTCTCTTGAGGGGCGCTCGGACGACCGCGTCAGCGCCGTCTTGCCGTTCGAAGCGAGCCGGTGGATGCTCGTCAGATGCGCTTTCATGTAGCTCTCTTTTCGGTTGCTCTCCTCGCTTCGGCGGCGTGCGGTGACGACGATCGACGCGTGGACGCGGGCACGGACGGTGGGATGGACGCGGGGGCGCCCGACGCGAGCGCGCCCGACACCGACGCCGGCGCGTGCACGCCGGCGTGCACCGATGTCGGGCTAGCCTGCTGCCCCGTCGGCCTCGGCTTCGAGTGCGTGACGACCACGGGATTCTGGCGAGTGCCCGCTCCCGGATCTCTCTGTGCTACCCGACCGCGCCCTGGCGTCGGCGCGCGTCGAGTGGGCGTACTTCGAGCCCGACGGGTGCGCGATCTTCGAGGGCTGCATCCTCGAGCCGGGCTGGCGGCGCCTCCTCCGGTTCGACACCGTCACGCCGAACACGGGCACCGGAGACCTGCACATGGGCGTTCCGGACGACTCGAACCCCGCGTTCGTGTACTCGGAGTGCCACATGCACTACCACTTCAACGGATACGCCGACTACCGGTTGCTGGCGGGAGACGGAACCGAGGTCGGGAGCGGACACAAGCAAGCGTTCTGCTTGCTCGACTCCGAGCGCTATCTCACGAGCGACTCGACCGTGCGTCGGACCGAGCACTACTCGTGCGACGACCAGGGCATCCAGCGTGGCTGGGCGGACAACTACGACGCGAGCCTCGACTGCCAATGGGTCGACGTGACCGACGTCGACCCCGGTGACTACACGCTCCACATCTCGATCAATGCGGCGCACGCGATCGCCGAGCTCGACTACGACAACAACATCACCGAGGTGCCCGTGACGATCCCGCCCGACATGCCCGACGGCGATCCCACCGTGGCGTGTGCGGGGACCGAGACCGGACCGTGGCGCAACTGCGGGTACGCGGTCACGCAGCCCGGGCTCACCTGCACGCCGGGCGCCGATTACTACGCCGGCTGCGGCTCGTTCTGCGGGCTCGGCGGTTCGGGCGCGTGCGTAGACGATCCCGTCTTGCGCGTGTGCGAAGGGACCGAGCCGTGCGGCGGGCGCGATTCGCTCGCCAACGACGACGATTCCTGCGGCGCGTACTGCCCGCGCGCTCGCTTCACCTGCCCCGCGTCGGGAACGATCTCGATCCTGACGGGCAGCTGGGATCCGAGCGTCTCGTACACGTGCGACGCGACGATCGCACCGGCGCCCTGAGCCCGGCGTCGGCTCGCTCGATGACGGACTCGTCCTTGGACTTCTTCCATCGAGAACGCGCCTGAGCGTGTCGCGCGATCGCGAAAAGCGCGGTTCCCTCCTCGCCGCTCACTTCCCGAAGGGCGTCCTCTTGCTCGGCGCGTGCTTCGCGCTCTTCTTCGCCGCCGAGCTCGTCTTCGAGTGGGTCCGCCTCGGCCGCCCGACTCCCGAGCAGATGTCGTGGGCCGGCGTGAACAACACGAAGCTGGTCGACTCGCTCAGCCCGATCGCGCGCGCCTACAACAACGTGCTCGCGATGCTCCTCGCGACCGTGGGCCTCGCGATCCCGCTGACCGCGAACATGCACACGCCGAAGCTCATCGAGATCTTCCTGCGCGACCGCATCAACCAGGTGATGCTCGTGGCGATGGCGCTGGGCGCGGCGAACACGCTGTGGGTGCTCTACATCGTGGGCCCGGAGTTCGCGCCCGTGTGGGCTTTCCGGATCGCCGTCTACGGCGCGCTCGTCGGCTGGGTCGTGCTCATCCCGTACTTCTTCTACGTCATGCGCTTTCTCGATCCCTCGACGATCATCGCGCGGCTGCGGAGCGACGCCGAGTCAGCCATCCGCGAGGGAACCGCGCCGGGGCACGATGCCGAAGCACTGCAAGACGAGATCGAGGAGCGGCTCTTCCAGATCGGCACGCTCGTCATCAAGAGCATCGACCGCGCCGACCGAAGCGTCGCGCAGGAGGGCGTCTGGTCTCTCAAGCGCATTCTCGACTTTTACGGCGACCTCAAGCCCAAGATGCTCGAGCGCTGGTTCTTCGTCGACCGAAAGGACTTCATCGGGCTCAGCCACTACGCGATCCAACAGATCAACGAGGATCGCATCTGGTTGGAGATGTTGGTCCTCAACCAGCTCCTGCTCGCGTATCAGCACGCCGTCGCCAAGGCGCCCGACATCATCAGCGCGATCAGCAACGTGAACCGCGTCGTCGCGATGCGGGCGTGCGAGCGCGGCGACGAGCACGTCGTGTCGCTCAGCGTGCGATTCTTCAACAGCTTCCTCCGCGAGGCGCTGAATCGTCGCCAGATGCGAGCGGCGTACGACATCCTCTACCAGTACCGACGCCTCACGCGCGACATCGCGCACGAGCACGACATGGTCTGCCGGATCGCGCGATACTTCGTCACGTACGCGCGCGTCGCCGAGCAAACGGGGAACGCGTTCGTTTCCGACCTGGCGGGATACGACCTCGCGCACGTCATCCGCGGGGCGTACGAGGCCAATAACCCGCGCGCGCGGGAGGTTCTCGACGCGTTGCTCTCCCTGCCGAACCACCGCGGCCGCGAGCTCCATCACGCCCGCGTGCGCGCGAAGATCATCGCCGCCGCGTACCTGGCCGAGCTCGGCCGCGACGACGAGGTGGAGCACGTGCGGAACGACCTCTCGAACGTACCGTCCGAGACGGTCGCGGCCGCGGCCGAAGAGCTGCTCAGCGTCGAGGAGCCGATCTGACTTCGAGGTGACCGACCGCGCCATCAACGTCGAGTGGGTTCCCGAGTCGCTCCACCGCCACGTCCGCGCCTTCGCGTCGAGGCGCACGCTTCCGAGCGGGCCGTGATCAGGCGGCACGTGAGCGCGCGGACGCTTCGCTCGGCGGATGACCGAATCGCTCGCGGAACGTCCGCGCGAAGCGCCCGAGGTCGTTGAACCCGACGTCGAGCGCCGCTTCGCTCACCGAACGACCTCGGTGCAAGAGCTCCGCGGCGCGCTCCACGCGCACGCGCACGAGGTAGCGGTACGGGCTCTCGCCGAGAGCGGCGCGAAACGCTCGGCTGAAGTGATACCGGCTCATGCCTGCGGTGCTCGCGAGGTCGTCCACGGAGAGCGGCTCGGCGTAGCACGCTCGGATGCGCTCGACCGCGGCCTCGATGCGTGGGTCGCGTACCGAGGCGTCGCCTTCGCGCGTCTCACCGGTCGCCCGGAGCACGGAGACGAGGAGCGCCTCGGTGAGGGCCTCGACCGCGACGATCCGCCCGTCACCGGGCACCTCCGCTTCGGCTCGCAAGAGCTCGCCGAGCGGGAGCATCGGATCCGGCGTCGGAAACACGACCGCGTCCGCCGCGTGCCGCCGTCCCATCGAGGATGCGATACCGCGCACCATCTCGCGGCTCACCCAGATCGACGCCGCTCGGAGCGTCGGATAGATGGTGGTGGCGTGCTCGGTCTCGGCGGGTATGAGCACGGTCGACCCTTCGGGCACCTCCACGTCGCTCCGCCCGACGCGATAACGCAGCGCCCCGCGCGCGACCCACGCGATCTCCACGTCGCGGTGCGCGCCGGAAGCGAAGGTGCGATCGCGACCCGCGTAGGCCCACCGTCGCACGCGAACCCTCTCGCCCACCTGTCGATCGACCTCGGCCACCGCTCGCAGATCCGTCATCCGGCGTCCGCATCGCACAGCCCGTGCCGTCCGCCTCTCAGCGAGATCGCGCCACAAATCCCGCCTGCACGCGACACACCGTGCGAACGTTGACGGTTGCGGAGACGGATCCGGACGGGGGCGGGCGGTCGACACCGGGGTCAACTGGATGGGAGGAGCAGGTCATCGGCGTCGACGTCGCGGTCTTGGTCGGTGTCGTAGAGGGGGTCGTAACGCCCGTCGATGCGGCGCTCCTCGGGGAGGGCGGTGCCCACGCCGAGGGCGATGGCCATGAGGTCGGCGGCGTCGACGACGCCGTCGAGGGTGACGTCGCCGGCGAGCGCCGGGCGGACCTCGCGCGACATGGTCCAACGGGGGTCGATCTCGATGGCCGCGGGAGGCGTTGGCGCGGAGACGCAGACGTGATTGTCGCCGCTCCCGACTTCGACGACCTCTTCGCGGATCGCGCCGTCGGACGAGCGGACGCCGACGGGAAGATGCAGGTGGTAGTCCCCGTCGACCGTGAGGTCGAGGCAGGCTTGGCCGTCGGCGAGCGTCGAGGCGGCGACGATGTGCGGAAAGCCCGTCGCGCGGAACCACTCGGATACGTCGCGCGTGGCGTCGTAGCCCGTCACGCTCTCGACCTCCGCGACGATGTCGGCCGACGTGGCCGCGCCGCCGCGCGCGGCGAGCTGGCCGATCGCCCGATCGAATCCCTCCTCACCGGCGGCCTCCGCGACCGTTCGCCACGCTTGGCAGGCCTTGTGGTAGCCCACGTAGACGGCGACGGGCGACTCGCGCAGGCCAGGTTGGAACGGCGCGAGGTCCTGGTCACCCGGCCGCGCGTACATGTACCAGACCGAGTTCATGCGAGCCCCCGACGTGCGGACGTCGTCACCTTCGAGGCGACCGAGCGACATCCACGCGGAGTACTCCGCGAGCCCCTCGGCGGTCGCGAGAGCCTCGTTCTCTTCGAGAGGCGGTAGCAGGTTGCCCCACCACGAGTGGGCGAGCTCGTGCGCGATCCCCTGCTCGACGAGGTATGAGTACGCATCGGTGAGCACGGTGTCTGCGAGCATCACGTTGCCGAGGAGCCCGAGGCCCGCAAACGGGAACCGCGGCGGCACCGGGAGCACGTGCACCTCGTCGACGGGCAAGGGACCGTACGCGCTCTCGTAGACGCCGAGCGCGCCGACGCCGACGTCGAGCATCCGCTCGAGGTGCGTGCGCGTCTCCGCGCTCGTGCGGCTCGCGACGACGCCGCGCATGGTTCGTCCGCCGCTCTCTCGCTCGATGAGCTCGCCCTCGCGCGCGTAGACGAAGAGCGCGCTCGATTCTCGCATCGATCGGAAACGTGGAATCGACCGCGCCGTCCGCGGGCTCCACCGCGGTCGCGCTCCCCTGTCCGGCGAAGACCACCATCCCCTCGGGCGCGCGCACGCGGATGCTCCCGGTGAACCCCGGGTCGAGCGTCGTGAGGTCGTAGAGGTACCATGTGAAGTCCGGCGAAGCGGGGAGGAGCGCCGTGAGCCCTGCTTCGTAGGCGCAGTTCGCGTAACCCACGCCGGCGCAGTGCGGCACGCCGTCGAGCACCATCCGAACCTCGGCGGTCTCCCCCGCGGCGAGGCCTTCCTCGCCGAACCGGATCAGCGAGACGCCCGCGTAGTCGGGGTGTGGCTCGAGCTCGGTCGGCGTGCCGTTCACGGTGAGCGAGGTGACGGGCAGCGCCGGCTCGAGCACCCAGGTGCCGCCGCTACCGTCGGGCGTCATGAGCGTGGCTACGATCTCGACGTGGAGCGCCGGCCCGGTGATGTCGACGAAGAGGTCTTGCGCGACGTACTCGACCGACTGCGCGCGCGCGGCCGAGGGGGCGACCGCGAGCGCGACGATGCAGACGAGCGCAGCGATGCATGCAAGCGACGATGCGATGCGGATCACGGTGCCTCCTCGACGAGAGAAAGGGTCCCCGACTCGCCGCTCACCGCGACGTAGCTCGCGTCGGAGCGACGCGCGACGACCCGCTCGACCCAGACGCGCGCGGGGCCTGGCGCGACGCCGAGCAGGGTGAGCGTGGCGAGCGTGGTGCCGTCGCTCACGGCGGTGTCGCCGAGCGTGGGGTCGCGCCGCGTGCCTCCGAGCGCCACATCCCCGGGCCCCGCCTCGGTGACGACAGCGACTATGCGTACTTTTCTTCCTACTCCGACACTTGGCTGCAGCATGCCAAGGCGTATGTCGACATGGCGGTCGAGCGCTTTGCGTCTGAATGGCACAAAGCCAGGTCGTCGAGATCGCCAGTAATGATGGCTACTTGCTTCGTAACTTCCTCGGCAAGGGAATCAAAGTTTTGGGCGTCGAGCCGGCAGCGAATGTCGCCGAAGTCGCCGTTGAAAAGGGAATCCCGACCTTGGTGAATTTCTTTGGCGAGGAAACCGCCCGCCAGTTGGTCTCGGAGGGAACCCAGGCGGATTTGATTGTGGGCAATAACGTGCTTGCTCATGTCCCCGATCTGAATGATTTTGTCGATGGCATGAAAATCCTGCTCAAGCCTGAGGGAACCATCACGATGGAGTTCCCTCATCTGATGCAACTGATCGAGAAAAATGAATTCGATACCATCTACCATGAGCATTTCTCGTATCTGTCTTTCACCACGGTCGAGAATGTTTTTGCTGTCCATGGGCTGACTCTCTACGATGTGGAAGAGCTACCGACCCACGGGGGATCTTTGAGAATCTACGCCCGTCATAGCGAGGATGCCTCAAAGCTGCCAGCCGCGACGCCAAAGAACTCAAGGCGCGAGAAGCAGCCGCTGGTTTCACGCGTCTCGAGACCTACCTTTCCTTCTCCGAACGGGTCAAAGAAACAAAACGCAAATTATTGGACTTTCTGATTCGTGCCAAACGTGAAGGGAAATCCATTGTCGCCTATGGCGCCGCGGCCAAAGGAGTGACCTTGCTGAATTATTGTGGCGTCCGGACCGATTTTATCGACTACGCGGTTGACCTGAGCCCCCACAAACAGGGCCATTTCATGCCGGGAATCCGTATTCCGATCTTTCATCCGGACAAGATCAAGGAAACCAGACCTGACTATGTGCTGATTCTCCCGTGGAACCTGAAGGACGAGATTATGGGACAAATGGCATGCATTGGGGAATGGGGTGGAAAGTTCGTTGTCCCTATCCCGGAAGTCACCGTATGCGAGCCTTCCGCGTTGGAAACAATGGCATCGGACGCCTAACATATGGTTCTTTCGGTTTGACTGCGAAGATTAATTCACCGCTGAGACGCAGAGCCCGCAGAGGGTTTGCTTAAGGTAGCCTCATAATACGGCACCGCAGAGACGCCGAGAGCGCCGAGGTAAGGATTCCTGATATTGAAAACACTCCGATCTCTGTGAACTCTGCGCCTCCGCGGTAAAAAGTTTCTTCAGGCTTGTATTTCGGCTCCGCGCTATTGGTTCACAGTAAACTCGAAGAAGCCGCTATTGACTAGAAACCTGAAGTGCCAAAATCAGAAAGGATAATTGTTATGAAAGTCGTACTTTTTTGCGGCGGCCTTGGAATGAGGCTCAAGGATCACGCGGAAAACACCCCAAAGCCTTTGGTCAAGATCGGCACCATGCCCATCCTATGGCACGTGATGAAGTACTATGCGCACTACGGGCACACGGACTTCATTCTGTGTCTTGGCTACCAGGCCGAAGCCATCAAACGTTATTTTCTTAATTACAGCGAGTG
Organism: uncultured delta proteobacterium; assembly: GCA_963740495.1. Lineage (GTDB taxonomy): Bacteria > Myxococcota_A > Polyangia > Polyangiales > CAVUEK01 > CAVUEK01. The sequence continues at coordinate 3,162 of CAVUEK010000015.1, read as the reverse complement.
TATCTCCAACGATTTTATTCTTTCCAATGGAGGCAAGAAGATCGAATCTGTTGGGAAGCGACATCCAGAACTGGCGGATTCATTTCGTCGACACGGGAGCAAAGGCCAATATCGGCCAGAGGCTCAAAGCGGTAGCAAAAATTCTTGGAAGGCGAGGATGTGTTCTTGGCCAATTACTGCGATGGTTTGACCGATTTGCATCTCGCCCGATGTGATCGACTTCTTCCGTCGCAAAGGGAAAGATAGCGACGTTTGTGAACGTCAACGCCGAATTTGAGCTATCATTTTGTTTCGATCAAAAATGGCGGTACCGTCACCGCGATCAAGGATATCCAGGCCTCGAACATACGAATTAATGGCGGCTACTATGTTTTCAAAAATGCTATCTTTGATTACTTGGACAGCGAATCGGAATTGGTCGAAAAGCCTTTTCAAAGGCTGATCAAAGAAGGTCAATTGACGACTTATCGATATGACGGATTCTGGGCCTCCATGGATACGTTTAAAGATAAGCAACTTGTTGGAAGACATGCATGCAAGCGGCAATGTCCCTTGGCAGGTATGGAAGACGGAAACGCCGGATCGTCTCTCTGAGTCCTCTGTTGTGTCCATTCCGGTTGCGGCGCTGAAGCATGGCTCATGATTCCGGTTAGTTCACCGCAGAGGCGGACGCAAGGGAAACACGTAAACGTTAGCAGTGAGCGGTAAGCAGTTATAATAGCAGGAACTAAGGAGCAGACGTTGCGCAAAGCCGCAAAGGGCGCGAAGGGGAAAAGAGAATTTAACCACAAAGAACGGAGAGATCACAGAGAAATCTGGCAAGTTAACTCTTAACCCTGTTCCGACAATAAAACCGTAAATTTGGGAATGACTATAGCCGAACGTTCGCTAATGCGATGCTATCAAAACCTCACCCCTGGTGAAACATCGACGAGGCAGATTTTCACTCGGTTGCCGAGGGAAGAATCATCATAATGGTCGAATCAATGTCGGAACAGGGCTAACACTCGACCCTTGACACTCGACCCTCCGCACCCTCTTTGATGCTCATGATTCAATTGCTACTCGACCCGAAGAAGACTCCCCTCAAAATATTGTGTTTGGGTTCGCATTGTGATGACATCGAAATCGGGTGCGGCGGGACTCTCCTAAAGTTCATCCAAAGTCGTCCTGGAAATATCTTGGTTCAATGGGTCGTTTTCAGCTCAACGGCCGAGCGTGAAGATGAGGCGAAGCGCAGCGCCCAGGCTTTTCTAAGACGTACGAAGCAGAAGAGCATTGTGATCCAACATTTTGAAGACAGTTTCTTTCCTTACATGGGCCGTGAGATTAAAACATTCATGCAGGAATTGAGCCGAGACTTCGCCCGATCTAATTTTCACGCACTATAGAAACGACTTGCATCAGGACCATCGACTCATTTCAGAGCTTACCTGGAACGCCTTCAGAGATCATTGGATCTTCGAGTACGAGGTTCCCAAATATGACGGCGATCTCGGTTCCCCCAATGTGTTTGTGCCCTTAACAAAGGCGATTTGTCACAAGAAGATTGATCAGATAATCCGGTATTATAAATCCCAGCAGACCAAGAATTGGTTTACCAAAGACACCTTCCTGTCGTTACACCGGCTTCGTGGCATTGAGTGCAATTCAGCTAGCGGATACGCCGAGGCCTTCTACTGTCGGAAAATGGTTCTTCGTTAAGGGGTTAGCAGCGAGCAGTAAGCAGTCAACAGTGCCCCAGCCTGCTTACTGTTTGCTGTTTACTGCTTACCCCACTGTTCACAGCTCACTGCTAACTGTTTACTGCTTACTGTTTACTGCTCACTCTTATGCGGTTCACTGAAACGAAACTGAAAGGCGCGTTTATCATCGAGCCGGAAAGGCTGGAGGACGAACGCGGTTTCTTCACCCGGAGCTGGTGCCAGCAGGAAATCCGCCGCTTACGGCTTGAATCCCAGTGGGTACAATGCAACATTTCGTTCAACAAGAAAAAAGCCACCCTTCGTGGAATGCATTATCAGGCCCCTCCTTTCGAAGAGGCGAAATTGGTTCGTTGCACGATGGGAGCCATTTACGACGTGTTTATCGATTTGCGTCCGGACAGTTCCACCCTCTCGCAATGGGTGGCTGTGGAGCTTTCGGCGGAGAATCGGCGCATGTTGTACGTTCCCGAGGGGCTTGCCCATGGTTTTCTCACCCTCGATGACAACTCGGAAGTATTTTACCAAATGTCAGAATTCTATGCTCCTGCGTTTGCCCGGGGAGTGAGATGGAACGATCCGGCCTTTGCCATTGAGTGGCCAACCGACGTTCGGGTGATCTCTGATAAAGATCGTAACTATCCGGACTTTTCGTCGATAGAAAACACGGCGCGTCGACCTATGGCCTTGACGGAACTCAATCATACGGACGAGATCGGCCGGGAGATGCATAAGCTCATCGCCGAGCTCTACCCCCTATGCCGCAGTATCACAGGGGATGGCTTGCGCGCGACTTTAAAGCACTTAAACAGCACATCCCTTTGGAGATCCACGAGGTGCCGACAGGAACGCCCGTCTTTGACTGGACGATTCCGAAGGAGTGGAATATCCGTGAGGCCCATATACGAAATTCCCGCGGGCAAAGGGTCGTCGATTTTCAGAAATCGAACTTGCACGTGGTCAACTACAGCGCTCCCGTCAAAGCCACGATGTCCCTGGAGGAGTTGAAAAAACATCTTTTCACGTTACCGGAGCATCCCGAGTGGATACCCTATCGGACGACCTACTACAAAGAAGACTGGGGCTTTTGTTTGAGCCACAAAGACTTTTCACACTGGAGGACGGAGAATACGAAGTGCTGATCGATTCATCTCTGGAACCGGGACACTTGAGCTATGGCGAGTACTTTATCGAGGGAAAGACCACGGACGAGGTTTTGGTATCTTGCCATGCTTGCCACCCGTCGCTCTGCAATGACAACCTTTCAGGTGTGGCGCTGGCGACGGTTTTGGCGAAACATTTGCGCCAGCTTACGCTGCGATGCTCATACAGATTTATCTTTATTCCGGGAACCATCGGTTCGATCGCATGGCTTTGGCGCAATCAAAATCAGACCGCAAAAATCAAACATGGGCTTGTGCTTGTCGACCTGGGAGACGCGGGCAAGTTTACTTACAAG
>CAVUEK010000014.1:0-59741 GCA_963740495.1 uncultured delta proteobacterium | reverse complement strand
CCATGTATTGCTGGCGAGCGTCCGGAGCGCGCGCACGCCGTCGCGCCGCTCGACCAGGATCGTCGCGAGCACCTTGCGGAACTCCGCGTTCGTCGGCGCGCCCGCACGGCCTGCGTCGCCGCGAGCTGTGCGCGCGCGAGCTTCCGGCGCGCGCGCCTCCTCGCGACGAGCGCGAGCAGCCGCGGCTCGCTGGCGCCGCGCTGATCGCGCCGCTCGATCGCCCGGCCGGCGCCGGACGTCACCGTTGCGGCGGAGCAGCCGCGCGCGCGACAGCTCGGCGAGCACGCGTCGGTCGGCGCGCCCTTCGTTCGAGGCGCCTCGCGAGCGCCGTGACGCCGCGCAGCCCCTCGTCCGGGTCCATCTCGTCCGCGCCGAGGAACGTCTTCCACAGCTGCGCGCGCAGGTGCTGGTCGTCGCGCGAGCACGGCGTCGATGCGGCTGAGCGCCGTCCCGCTGCCCTCGTCGGCCTTCGCCTCGGCGAGGGCCATCTGCGCCGCGGCGAGGTCCGGGCGCTTCTCGACCGCGGCCTCGAGGTGCTCGAGCGCCCCCTCGACACCGAGGCGCTGCTCGAGGCGGCCCGCCACGTAGAGGACCGCGGTCCTCGCCGCCGCACTCGAGCGCTGCGGTCGACGTCCGCGCGCGCGTCGTCCATCGTCACCCTCGCCCGCGGCGAGCACGGCCACCGCCGCCTTGAGGCGGGCCTCGTCGACGTGCCCGCGTCCGGCGCGCTCGATCGTGGGGCGCAGATAGCCGGGCTCGAACGTGCCGTCCTCGAGCGCGCGCTGCGCGTGGACGAAGAGCATGATCGCGGGGCCTGCTCGGGTCGTGCGGATCGAGATCGCGCGCCGGACGAGCTTGCGCTCGGCGTCGACGAGATCCTGGTGGTGCCGCCGAGCGCCTGCGCGCGCGCGCTCGCACGAGCGCCGCGCCTTGCGTGCGCCGCTGCTCGAGCCACTTCTTCCAGCCGAAGTAGCCGCCCACCGCGAGCGCCAGACGCCACGAGCACGCCGAGGACGGCGAGCGTCGGGCCGATGCGCGTGCCGACGCGGATCGCGCGCGCCTCCTTGCGTCTCGCCCAGCCGTGGGCGATCGCCCGTCGGAGGCTCGAAGATGCCCTCGCGTCGAGCATGCGCAGGATCTCGTCGACGTTCTCCGCGTTGCCGCGTCGCGCCGCCCGCGACGTCGGGGAGCCGGAGAGGCGTCGCCTCGTGGTTATGGCCTCGGCCGACCGTCATGCCGCCGTCGCCGTCGTCGTAGAGCGATCGGCGAGGTCGATATGGCTCGGGCGCGGGCGGCGAGGCGCTGTGCGCGGGCGGGCGCGACGCGTCGTAGGCGCGCGCCTTCTACGGCCGGGCCGCGACGCCGGCAGCTGCGATCGCGGGCGCGCGTGCGCGTGGGGCGGACGGCGGGTCGGGCGGGCGCCTCGGCGCCGGCGGCGGAGCCCGGCGGCGGCGGGGCGGCGGGAACATCGGCGCGGGCGCCTTCCTCTGCGGAACCGCGTTGGTCGGCGCGTCCCCGAACGGGTCGGGGCCGAAGGGCGTCGTCCAGGCTCTGGCGTCGAGGCGGAGGCGCGAGGCCCGCGGTCGTCCGCTTGCTTGGTCCGGAACGGTCGGGGCACGGGGGCGGCAGTCTGCGGGCGCTGACGTTGGTGTCCGCGGCCGCGCCGGGCAGCACGACGCGACCCGGCGCGTCGACCTGGACCACCGCGGTCGGAAGGTCCTCGTCGTCGAGGCTCGACGTCGTCGGGCGTCAGCGCTCGGGCCCCGGACGCTCGTCGGCTGCCCTTCGCCGACCCTCCGGCGCGCGATCCGCGACAGGCGCTCCGCGCGCCCGGCAGCTGCCGACATCCGCGGTCCTCGGGTCGAGCGCGAGCGCGCGCTCGAGCACCTTCTGCGCGCGCCGGATCACCGCGCTTGAGGAGCACCTCGCCGAGCCAGCGAAACGCCTGCTTGTTCGTCGGGTGCGTACGCGCGCGGCCTCGACGAGCGCCGCCTGCGCCCGCTCGATCGCCCTCGACGCACCAGCCCGGCCCTCCAGGACGAGCAGAGGCCCGTCGTCGGGCGTCATCGGCGAGGCCGCGTCTCGACGACCTCGAGCGCCTCCGCGGCGCGGCCCGCGTCGAGGAGGTCCCGGCCAGGCGACGGCGGGCTCGGACTCGGATCGGATTCCGGAAGCGCAGGAGCCGAGCGTCGAGGTTCACCGCCGAATGTCGGGCGCCTTCTCCGCATTCTCGCACGCGAGGCATCGTATCAGAGACGCGGCGGCTCGTGGCCCCGAAGACGAAGTGCCTTTTGACCGCCCACGAGCGGGCCGCGCACCCCACTTGACCGTGAGCTCCGACATCGATGCGATGCCAGGCCGTCTGCTTGCGGTCCGCTCGCGGGCATCGCCCTCGGGCGCGGCGGGTGCTCGGCGCGCCGCGCCGGACATCGCCGGAGGCACGGTCTCGTCGTTCGCCGCGGCGCTGCGCGAGCGTCGCTACGACGACGCGTACGCGATGATGTCCCAGACGCTACCGCCGGCGCGTGTCCGTTCGCCGAGTTCGAGCGGCACCTCGAGGAGAACCCGAGAGAGGCCGAGGAGGCGGTCGCACGCGCTCGCCCGACCCGACGGGCCAGCGGAGCAGACGGCCGTCGTCGCGTTCTCCGACGGCGACCGCCTCGAGCTGACGCGGGAGTCGGGCAAGTGGCGGATCGCGACGCAACGTCGTCGACTTCTACGACCAGTCGACGCCGCGCGTCGCGCTGCGCTCGTTCGTGCGGGCGATGGAGCGCGAGCGCTACGACGTCGTGCTGCGCATGGTGCCGAACGCCGATCGCGAGGGCATGAGCGTCGACCGCATGCGCGAAGCCTGGTCGGGCGAGGGTCGCGAGGAGGTCGAGCGGCTGCTCGAGAACCTCCGCGCGAACCTCGACGCGCCGATCGAAGAGGTCGGCGATCGCGCCACCATGCCCTACGGCGACCGCTTCACCGCCGAGTTCGTCCGCGAAGACGGCATCTGGAAGATCGAAGATCCCGATTAGGTGTGCTCGGGGGGCCTCCGCGGCCGAGGGCGAAAGCCTGCCTCTACGCGATCTACCTGTGCCGGCCGCGCTCGCCGGCCTCGAGGATCGTGAACTCGACGCGGCGATTGAGGGCGCGGCCCTCGGGGGAGTCGTTCGGCGCGACGGGGTTTGCGCTCGCCGTAACCGACGTACTCGAGGCGCGCACGCGGGACGCCGCGGCCCGACGAGGTACTCGACGACGGCGCGCGCGCGGCGGTAGCTGAGGTCGATGTTGTACTGGTCCTGCCCCTCGTCGTCGGTGTAGCCCTCGACGCGGATCCGCTTGTTCGCGGGGAGCTGCTGGATGACGTCGCGCGACCTGATCGAGCAGCGGCAGGCTCACCGAACGGATCGTGTCGCGATCGAAGTCGAAGTAGATGCGCTCGGAGATCAGGATGCGCGTGTCGGTGACGGTGACGGTCGCGGGCTGCGGGCCCGGCTCTGGGCAGCCGTCCTCGTCCTGGAACTGATCGCGATCCTCGGGATCGCTCCTGCACTGGTCGAGCGCCGTCGGGGATCCCGTCCTGGTCGTTGTCGTCGTCCGGGCACCCGTCCTGATCCTGGACGCCGTCGATGTCCTCGGTCTGCAGCGGGCAGTGGTCCGTCGGCGTCGGGCACGCCGTCGGCGTCGTTGTCCGGGTCGGGGCAGCCGTCGGTGTCGCGGAACCCGTCCACGTCCTCGGGGTCGTTCGGGCAATCGTCGTCCGCGTCCTCGATCCCGTCGCGCGTCGTTGTCGGGTCGGCGCAATAGTCGCCGTCCTCGAAGCCGTCGAAGTCCTCCGGCCCGAACTCGCAACCCTCGGTCGCCGTCGCGTAACGCACGATGACGAAGCCGCGGCCCGCCGGAGAGCCGTACCCCGCCGCGAGCCCCGTCCCTGCGCCGACGTCGATGGCGAGCCCGGCCGTCGGCGTGATGCGCAGACCGAGGTTCGCGTCGATCGGCACCTCGTTGCTCTCGAGCGTGCGCCCGCCGATGCCGGCCCGGAGCTGGCCCTCGGCGATGAGCGAGAACACGTCGGTGAGCGCGACGTTCACCCCGAGCTGCGCCTGCAGCTCGTCGTCTTGCTCGAGCCCCGCGAGGTACGAGCGCGTCCGGAGCCGATACCCGACCTCGCCGCCGATCGTGACCTGGCCGAGCGTCCCGGCCATCACGACGGCGGGGTACGCGGTCCAGTAGCCGGTGGACAGGAACTCGTGCGAATCGCCGGTCGGGAACGAGAACACGCCGCGGACCGAGAGCGCGAAGTCGCCGCGCAGGATCGGGATCTTCACGCTCGCGCGGAGATCGCTGAGCGGCCCGGCGAGGTGGTAGCCCTCCGCGCCGACCAGCCCGGGGGGGCGAGCTCGTCGTCGGCGACGCTCGCGATGGCGAACGGGACGACGAGGCCGATCTCGAGGAACTCGAAGAGGCCGAGCGCCGCCATGAGCTCGCCCTGACCGAGCCACTGGACGACGGTCTCGGTGGAGTCGTCGAGGTTGCGGCGGGTGAGCGGTGCGTTCGCGAACGAGAAGATCCGCCCCGAAGACGAAGCTCAGGTGGCGGGGCACCGAGGGGGTGTCGATCGTGAAGGTGGTGCCGGTGTTCGGCGTCGGCAGGAAGAGCTGAAGCTCCAGGCAGCGGAGGTGCTCGACCCCGCCGGCGTCGGTGAAGACGCAGGGGTTGTTCGACTGCGCCTCGGCCGGGCTGCTGCTCCCCACGGCGAGAGCCGCGGAGATGCACAACACCCCCGCCGGAAGAAGCCGTGCCAAGCGCCCCACGCGGCCGATGGTACTCGAATCCGCCTCGATTCGACGAAGGAAAGGACACGTTCTGGGGGCGCACACCCCCGAGTCAGGCGGGACTTCGAAGCCGCGCGAGCGCCGCCTCGAAGTCCTCGGGAGGCGGCGCCTCGAAGCGGAGCGGCGCACCGGTCGTCGGGTGTCGAAAGCCGAGCAGCCGGGCGTGGAGCGCCTGCCGGCCGAGCGCAGCGGCCACATCGCGGAGCAGCGGATCCCGCGATGGCCGCCCGTACACCGGATCGGCGAGCACCGGGGTGCGGTGATCCGCGAGATGGACGCGGATCTGATGCGTGCGGCCCGTCTCGAGCCGGCACTCCACCAGCGCCGAGCCGTGCAAGCGCTCGACGACGCGAACGTGCGTGACGGCGCGGCGCCCGCGATCGACGCGCGTCGTGAAGCGCTTGCGGTCGCGCGGGTGACGGCCGTGGAGCGTGTCGTAGGTGACGCTGTCGGGCGGTGCACCGACGGCGATCGCGACGTACGCGCGCTCGATGTCGTGCGCTGCGAAGAGCGCTTGGAGCGCGGCGTGCGCGGGCTTCGTCTTCGCGACGACGAGCACCCCGCTCGTGTCCTTGTCGAGGCGGTGAACGATGCCGGGACGCGTCCCCTCGCGCGCGCCAGCCGCCACCCGGTGCGCGACGGCGTTCGCCAGCGTACCGCCGGCGTGCCCCGGCGCCGGGTGCATCGACGAGGCCCGCGGGCTTGTCGACGACGAGCAGATCCTCGTCCTCGAAGAGCACGACGAGCGGCATGTCCTCGGGCTCGGCGGCGAGCGGGGCCGGCGGGAGCGGCCTCGACGATCACCGTCGCGCCCGCGAGCGCCTTCGACTTGGGGGTGGCGACGCGACCGTCGACCGTGACGCGCCCCGCGGCGATGAAGCGCTGGATCGCGGCGCGCGAGAAGCCGAGCGCGCGGGCGCCGAGGACGCGGTCGAGCCGCTGCCCGGCCTCGTCGGCGGCGAGCGTGACCTCGATCGGAGCGCTGCGGTCGGGCTCGGGCGTGGTCACCAGATTGGTGACTGAACGTGTCCCTTCGACCGCACGAGGATGTCGATGATCGCGCGGTCGTAGAAGTTCTTTCGGTAGAGCTCCGGGGCGACGCGGCTCTTGAAGAGCGCTCGGCCCTCCTCGATCTCGTCCGCTAGCACGTCGAAGAGGTTGTCGCCGACGACGCCCTCCACGATCTTCTCCTCGTTGTAGAGGGAGAGATTCGCTCGCGATTGCGCGGGCCAAGCGGCGTGCCGCCTCTTCGGTCTCGATGAGCGCCATGGTTCCTCCGGTCGGTCCCGATTATCGCGGAGCCGGCCATGGTGTCAAAGATGGGTGTCGAGGATGGGTGTCGAGGATGGGTGTCGAGGATGGGTGTCGAGGATGGGCGTCGAGGATGGGCGTCGAGGATGGGCGTCGAGGATGGACCGGGCCCGGGCTCGTTGCCGATTGGCGACGGGTCATCTAAGGTCTCGGAGCTTTCTCTTGGGAGGTGGCTCGTGGCGGGTCGTTTCGCGTGCTTGGGTCTCTCGGTCGCGCTCCTCGCGCTCCTCGCGCTTGGCGGGTGCGGCGACGATTCGGGCGTCACCCACGACGGGGGGCCGCCGCCGAGCGACGGTGGCATGACGGGGAACCCCGGCGACGACCCGCGCGTCGAGTACGACGAGACGTACACGGGGAGCTGCCTCTCCGGGCTCTCGTGCGTCACCGGCGAGCTCCGGTCCGCGTGCACGTGCGTCCCCGAGCCGACCGCCGCGGACATCAACCGTGTGGGCTGCGCGTCGCTCCCGACGGAGATGGGGCTCCCGCGGACGCCCGAGGACGACTTCTGCGACGGCACCGCCGCGAGCGGGCCCGCCGACATCGGATGCTTCATGCCCGGGTCGTACAGGCCGCGCGGCGAGGTCCGGATGGTGACGCTCTACGGCGTGGTCGACGTCTTCGGCAACGGCGGGGACGCCGATCGAGATCACCGTCGAGATCTACGAAGAAGGCGCCGACGGGAACCTCGGCGCGATGCTCGGCGCGGCGACCGCCAGCACCGCGAGCGGGTGCGCCGAGACCGAGGACGAGATCGACAACGACATGGTCATCGGCACGCGCGACCTCGGGTTCTACGCGATCCCGAACGTGCCCACCGAGACGCCGCTCATCGTGAAGACCTATGGCGCCTCGGACTTCTGGCGCGACCTCTACACGTACAACTTCCAGGTCCTCGACGAAGAGGTCGAGGGCTCCGCGGCGGCGGGCGACCCGTGCGCCGACGCACCGGCCGGTCCCCGCGCCGAGTACCGCGCGCGCACCCTCTCGCGCAGCGACTACAACTCGATCCCGCTCACCGCCGGGATCTCCGGCATCACGTCGGGCAACGGCGCGCTCGCGGGCGAGGTCCACGACTGTACCGACGTGCGCGTCGAGAACGCGAGCGTCGGCGTCTATCCGATCCCGCGCGTGCTCGCGTACTTCAACGACAACCCCTCGAACCCGCTCCCCGACATCTCGCGGACGGGCACGAGCCTCCTCGGGCTCTACGCCGCGCTCGACCTGCCGCCCGGACCGGCCGACGTCTCTGCGGTCGGCCTCGTCGGCGGCCAGCTCGTCAGCCTCGGCTGGTACCACGCTCGCGTCTTCCCGAACTCGGTCACCGCGGTCACGCTCCGCGGCCTGCGCCCGTCCCAGACCGGCATGTGAGCGGACGTCACGCCGGCGTGCGCGCGCGCCAGCCGATGTCCTTGCGGAAGTGCATGCCGTCGAACGCGATGCGCTCGCACGCGCGGTAGGCCCGCTCCGCCGAAGCGTCGACGGTCGCGCCGACGGCCGTCACCGTGAGCACGCGCCCGCCCGACGTCACGACGGAACCGCCTTCGCGCGCGGTGCCGGCGTGGAAGACCGTCACGCCGTCGATCTCGGACGCGCGCGCGAGCCCGTCGATCGTCTTGCCCTTCGGGTAGCTCCCCGGATAGCCGGCGGACGCGAGCACGACGGCGAGCGAGCACGGGGCCTCCCACGCGGGCTCGACACCGGAGAGATCGCCGCGCGCGGACCCCGCGAGGAGCGGCAGGACGTCTCCCCTCCAGCGCGCGAGCATGCACTCGCACTCTGGGTCGCCGAAGCGGACGTTGTACTCGAGCACGCGAGGCGCGCCGTCGACGATCATCGCGCCGACGAAGAGCGCGCCGCGGAACGGCACGCCGTCCTCGGCCATGCCGCGGAGCGTCGGCGTGACGACCGAGTCGAGGATCGCTCGTTCGAGCGCGGCGTCGACGACGGGCGGCGGCGAGTACGCGCCCATCCCGCCCGTGTTCGGACCGCGGTCGCCGTCGTACGCACGCTTGTGATCCTGCGCGGGCGCGAGCGCGACGAAGCGGTCGCCGTCCGACACGACGTGATAGCTCACCTCGGGCCCGTCGAGCCGTTCCTCGACGACCACGCGCGCGCCCGCGTCGCCGAACGCACCGCGCCGCATCATGCGGTCGACCGCGCCCGCCGCTTCGTCCGCGTCGTCCGCGACGACGACGCCCTTGCCGGCCGCGAGCCCATCGGCCTTGACGACCAGCGGGCGCTTCGCGGCGCGGACGTACGTCTCCGCCTCGTCGGCGTCGTCGAAGACGCGAAACTCGGCCGTCGGGATCCCGTGACGCGCCATGAGCTCCTTCGCGAACACCTTCGACCCCTCGAGGCGAGCCGCGGCCGCGCTCGGGCCGAACGCGGCGATGCCCTCGGTCGCGAGCGCGTCGACGAGGCCCGCGACGAGCGGCGCCTCGGGACCGACGACGACGAGATCGACCTCGGCCTCGCGCGCCACGCGAACGACGTCGGCGACGTCGTCCGCCGCGACCGGGACGTTGCGCGCGCAGGAAGACGTCCCGGCGTTTCCGGGCCCGACGAGCACTTCGCCGACGCCGGGGCTCTGCGCGAGCTTCCACGCGAGCGCGTGCTCGCGCGCCCCATGGCCGACGACGAGGACTCGTTCCTTGGTCATCTGGGTGGGCGCGACATGATCAATGTCGGAAGTGGCGGATGCCGGTGAGCACCATCGCCATCCCCGCGGCGTCGGCGGCGGCGATGACCTCGTCGTCGCGCTTCGACCCGCCGGGTTGCGCGACCGCCGTGATTCCGGCCGCAGCGGCGGCCTCGATGCCGTCGGGGAACGGGAAGAACGCGTCCGACGCCATCACTGCGCCGCGCGAGAGCTCACCGGCTTTCTTCGCGGCGATCTCGACGCTGACGACGCGCGACATCTGCCCCGCGCCCACGCCGACCGTCCGGTCCTCGAGCGCGAACACGATCGCCGTTCGACTTGACGTGCTTGCAGACGCGCCACGCGAAGCTCGAGCGCGCGCATCTCCGCGTCGGTCGGCGCGCGCTTCGTGACGTGCTTGCCGTTGCGAACCTCGCCGATCCCGGTCGCGTCGCGATCCTGGACGACGAGGCCGCCGTCGACGCGCTTGAAGGTGAGGTCGGCTCGATCGGCGGCGAGCAGCTCGCCCGTCGCGAGGACGCGGAGGTTCTTCCGGTCGCGGAGAACCGCGAGCGCGTCGTCGTCGTAGCCGGGTGCGACGACGCACTCGATGAACGACTCGATCACGGCGCGCGCGGTCGCTCCGTCGACGGTGCGGTTGAGCGCGACGATCCCGCCGAAGGCGCTGAGCGAGTCGGCCTCGCGGGCGTTGCGGAACGCCGTCTCGAGTTCGACGCCGTGGCGACGCCGCACGGGTTCGTGTGCTTGACGACGACCGCCGCGGGCCGCTCGGGGTGCTCGCGCACGGCGTCGAGCGCCGCGTCGATGTCGACGAGGTTGTTGAAGCTGAGCTCCTTGCCGCCCGCGTCGAGGCTCTCCGCGAGCGCGAGCGAGCCCGCGCGCGCGCCGCGCTCGACGTAGAACGCGCCTCGCTGGTGCGGGTTCTCCCCGTAGCGACAGTCGTACGCCTTCTCGAGCTGCATCGTGAGCGTCCGCGGGAACGGATCGCGCGACCCGTCGTCGCGGAGCGAGGTGAGGTAGCCGGCGATCGCGCCGTCGTACGCCGCCGTGTGCGAGAACGCCTTCGCCGCGAGCCGCGCGCGCATCGCGGCATCCGGCCCGCCCGCATCGAGCGAGCCCACCAAGTCGCCGTAGTCGCTCGGGTCGACGACGACCGCGACGCGCGCGTGGTTCTTCGCCGCCGAGCGCACCATCGATGGCCCGCCGATGTCGATGTTCTCGATGATCTCGGCGTGCGTCGCGCCGTCGCGCGCAACCGTCTGCTCGAACGGGTAGAGGTTCACGACCACGAGGTCGATCGCAGCGCCGCCGATCGACTCGAGCGCGCTCGCATCGTCCTTCGTGCCGCGGCTCAGGATGCCCCCGTGGACCCGCGGATGGAGGGTCTTGACGCGGCCGTCCATGATCTCGGGCGAGCCCGTGAGCTCCGACACGTCGCGGACGGCGATCCCGGCCTCACGCAGGGTCCGCGCCGTCCCACCGGTCGACAGGATCTCGACCCCGCGCGACGCGAGCTCCCGCGCGAGCTCGACGACCCCCCGCTTGTCCGACACCGAGACGAGAGCGCGCGCGATTGTGTTCATCGGTTCCTCCGCGGGGCTCTGCTACCGCGCTCGCGCCGCTGCGTCAATCGCGGGCCCCGCGCGGAACGCCCGTGTTATCGTGGTTCGACGTGACACGGTCGAGCGTGCCCGCGGCCGCTGCGGTCGTCCTCCTCGGGCTCACCTCCGGATGCGGCCGCATTCTCTACGGCGCGCTCACCGAGGGCGGCGTCGGGCTGGCCGACGCCGGGCCCGACGCCTCGGTCGATGCCCCGGGGGTCGATGCGTCGAGCGACGCGCCCCCGGACGCTGGACCCCCGCTTCCCGCCGTCGCGGTCGCGTTCGGCGGAGACGGGGACGACGACGCGCTCGCGGTGGCACCCGCCGGAGACGGGGCGTTCGTCGCCGGCGAGTTCTCGAGCACCGTCGACTTCGGGGCGGGCCCCGTCTCGAGCGGCGGTGCCGGCTGGAACGGCTACTGGCTGTCGCTCGACGCTGCGTCGGCCCCTGGGTGGCTACACACCGCGGCCAGCCCCGGCAACACGTCCGGTACCGCCGTGATCGCGCTCGTCGGCTCGGTGATGTTGGGCGGCGTCATCTTCGGGGGCACCGATGTCTTCGGCGCCGGACACGTCGCGAACGGCACGACCGACGCGATCCTCGCGCGCGTGGCGATGGATGGGACGCCGATGTGGGTTCGCCAGTTCGGGGGCGCGGGTGCCGACGAGCTGATCGACATGGCGCCCATCGGCGCCGACGGGCTCGTGATCGTGGGCCGGATGGAGGATAGGATCGATTTCGGCGGTGGGGCGCTCGTCTCGGCCGGGCAGCGCGACATGTTCGTCGCGCGCCTTCGCACCGACGGTACACACGAGTGGTCCCGCACGATCGGCGGCGCGGGCCTGGACGAGGCGCGCGCGGTCAGCGTCGCCCAAGGGTCGGACATCTGCGTTTCGGGATGGTCGACCGGAGACATCGACGTGGACGGGGCGATCCTGCCGGCGCGATCGTCGACCGACTGCGTCGTCGTGCGGCTCACCGCCGACGGCTCGGTCCTCTGGGCCGACCGGTTCGGCGCCGCGGTTCCCGACAACTGCCGCGGTGTCGTCGCGCTCGAAGATCGCTGCTGGGTGGCAGGGCAGTACACGGGCACGATGGACACGGCGCCCGTGACCCTGCCCGCGGCCGGCGCATCGAAGGCCGCGTTCGTCCTCGCGATCGACGCGGGGGGAACCCCACTCGCAGGTGCGGCGGCGGCGAGCACGGGGGAAGTCGACTCCTACTCCCTCGCGAGCCGCCCCGGCGAACAGATCACGGTCGGGATGCGGTTCACCGGGACCCTCACTTTCGCGGGCGAAAGCTTCGTATCGAGCGGGATGCGGGACGTGTTCCTGGCCACGTTCGACCGCACGGGCCTGCCGGTCGGCGGCCTCTCGTTCGGTGGCAGCGCGGACGACGTCGTCTATCAGCTGCGCGGCGGCGGCCGCGGCGAGCTGATGGTCGCCGGAGCGTTCCAGGACCGCATGGACGTGCTCGGCCACACCCTCGTCGCGCGCGGCGGGTCCGATCTCTACGTTCTGCGGATCCCGTGACACCGAGCGCCCCGGCGACCGGGCCGACCGTTTGCGAGAGCGCGTGACGGAGACCCCGTTCGTTGGGCACACTGGGTGATGGTGGGGCCCTCGCCCCGCGAGGGTGGAACAGGAGGGGTGATGCATCGCTCGGGGATCGTGCGCAGGTGTGCGCCCGCGTTGGCGCTCGTGTGCTTGGCGGCGTGCGGCGGGCGTCGCGGCGGCGGGCCGCGGATCGACGGCGGCGCGTCCGACGGCGCCGTCCGGGATGGCGGCGGGCCGACGGCGTGCACCTCGGACACGATGTGCGACGACGGGGTCGCGTGCACCGACGACACGTGCTCGTCGGGAGGCTCGTGCAGACACGTGATTGTCCCGGCGCGCTGTCCCGCGGGCGAGATCTGCGACCGCGACGTCGGCTGCGTGCCGGGCCGACCCTGCGCAGTGGACTCGGACTGCTCGGACGACGATCCGTGCACCGTCGGCGAGACGTGCAGCGACTCCGTGCGGGTGTGCGTGAGCCAGACGCTCGACGGCGATCACGACGGGGATCCGCCGCGCGTCTGCGGCGGGACCGACTGCGACGACAGCGACGGCACGATCCACGACATGGCGTCCGAATTGTGCAACGGGGTCGACGAGGACTGCGACGGCATCGTGGACGAGTCGGGGCGCTGCGGCGAGGGCATGTCGTGCGTGGGCGGGGAGTGCGTCTGCGACCCACCGCTCGACACGTGCTTCGGCATCGTCTGCACGGACACCGCCACCGATCCGAGCAACTGCGGCACGTGCGGGAACTTCTGCGAGACCGGCTCGACCTGTTCGGCCGGCGTCTGTTCGTGCTCGGGCGGGCTGACGTCGTGCTCCGGGAGCTGCGTCGACACGAGCAGCAGCAACACGAACTGCGGCGTGTGCGGCAACGTCTGCGGCGCGAGCCAGACCTGCGTCTCCGGCGCGTGCCGATGCTCCGGCGGCCTCACGCTCTGCGGCAGCACCTGCATCGACACGTCGACGAGCAACGCGAACTGCGGCGCGTGCGGACACGCGTGCGCGAGCGGGGCGTCGTGCAGCGGCGGCGGCTGCTTCTGCGGCAGCGGCCTCACGCTGTGCTCGGCCGGGTGCGTCGACACGTCGACGAGCACCACCAACTGCGGCACGTGCGGACACGCGTGCGCGACCGGCGAGTCCTGCGCCGGCGGGGTCTGCGTCGGGGTGTGCGTGGACGGGTCGGCATGCACGACGCCGGCCGCGTGCGGAACGGGTGGCCAGTGCGTCGCGGCGACCTCGACGACCGTCAGCCCGATCGTCGGGCTGCCTGGTGGCGCGACGTCGATCAGCATCGCCACCTGGTCCGGCGGCTATTGCACGCGCGGCGTGGGCACGTGCGATCCCGACGAGACCGGCACGGCCTCGGGATGCCTCGCCTGCTCGACCTGCGTCGACGGCGGGACGACGAGCTACTGCGCCGCGAACTGCACGCGAAACGCGACCAATCGCGGCGGCTGCCGCAGCGGCTACGCGTGCGACATCCTCGCTTCGGTCTGCCTGCCGGGGTGCCAATCCAACGACGAGTGCCGGATCCGTCGCGAGGACACGAACACCGACGGCGCCATCACGACGGCAGACTCGTGGGTCTACGACCCGGCCTCGACCGCCACGTGCAGCGCGTCGACGGGCCGATGCACGCAGGCGGGCGTCTCGACGGCACATGCCGGCGACACGTGCACGCGAGCGTCGCAATGCGAGGCGAACGGCATCTGCTTCCAAGCCGCGGAGGGCTGGCCGGGGGGCTACTGCACCAAGTACGGATGCGACGTGGCCGGCTTCGGCTGCTCCGGCACGACCTCGGTCTGCCAGAGCCGCGGCATCATCGGAACCGGAGCGCTCTGCATGCGCGGCTGCACCGTGGGTGCCGAGCCCGCCACCGATCGCCTCGGCACCGCCGGCCACGGATCGGGCTGCCGCACGCGCTACACGTGCTTGTGGAACGGAACCGGAGCGAGCGGGATGAACGGCGCGTGCGTGCCAGGGAACTACAACAGCATCACCGTCAACAACGTCGGTGGCGCGTGCACGGCCGACTCCGACTGCTACTCGCCCTACGGCGCGGGCTACTGCATCGACGGCGGCGTCTGGGCGCCATCGAACTACTGCACCATCGCCGACTGCGCCGCCCCCGGGATCTCCTCGACCGCCTGCGGCACCGGCAATCAGTGCGTCGACCTCGGCACCGGCACCTCTCTCTGTGCCAAGAACTGCACGAGCGCCACCACGTGCAGCGCTGGCTACGCGTGCACCGACCTCGACGGCTCCACCGCTACTTCGAAGGTCTGCTGGCCGCTCTGCGACGTCACCGCCGACTGCCGCGCCGGCCAGACGTGCAACGCCTCGAACCAGTGCGTCTAGCACCACCCCGAGCGCGAAGCGCGATCGCACCGCACGTCCGCTTCTGCGCTACCCCCCATCTCGGCGCCTGCGGCGCCGGGTCGCGCGCTGACGCCCGCTCCGGGTGGCGAGCGGTCACCGCGTCGCAAGAACGTGCGGCACGAGACACGCGCGCGCTGCGCGACGCCAGCACGGCGTTCGAGCTCGGGCGCGCTACGAGTGCCTGCCGCGGAGCTCGCGCGCCTCGAGGTACACGGCGAGCTCGGGCCACTTCACGGCGAGAAAGTCGAGGTCGCCGGGCGCGATGCCGCCGCCGTCCTCTTGCGGGGCGGCGCCGGGGGTCCGGTAGCTGCCGTCGCCGAGCGCGCGCGAGAACGCGTGGAGGAGCGGGATGGCGCGGACGTGGAGCGGCATGAGGGTGGACTCGGCGAGCCGGAGCGCGTCGCGCGTGGGCGGATCGCCGAGCGTACCGCGCCGCGCACCGATGACGGCGTCGACGAGCATGGTCGCGCCTCGGCGGCTCTCGGGAAGCGCGTGGGCCGCGATCGCGCGATGGCGCTCGGCGCTCTCGACGTCGCCGACAATCGCGTGCGCGAGCGCGTGCGACACCTCGGTGGAGACGTTGGAGGATGCCAAGACACCACTCTTCATCCAGCCGCTCGCCGCGACCGACCGCATGAGCGAGAGCGTGCGCTCGGGCCGTCCGACGTGGAGCCACGCGACGGCCAGGTTGTGAAGCGCGATCACGTGCACCGCAGGCGCCCACCGCGCGGTGTGCGCGAGCTCGTCCCAGATGTCGGCTGCCTCCGCGTAGCGGCCCGCGCGAAGACGCGCGAGCGCGTCCTCGTTGCGCCCGAGCCAGCCGCGGAGCCCGCGCCGCATCCGGACCCGCGCGATGGCGATGGGAAGGATCGCCAGAAGGAGCAGCAGGCCGACGAGCACGACCGGGCACAACCAGGGGCTGTGCACCGGCCCGGCCGAGAGGACGCTCACCGCGACCAGGACCCAGCCGAACAGCGCGGTCACCACCACGAGCGCGCCGACCGTGAACGGCACCCGCGAGATGGGCCGGTACGCCCGCTCCGACATGGTCTCGTCGCCGCGTGCCACGACCCGCATGATACGTCTCGGACGCCGCCGTTCATCCCTGGCATGCTCGGCCCATGCGAGCGCTGACGTTCGACGGCTCGCGCGCCGAGGTGCGCGAGGTGCCCGACCCCGAGCCCGCGGAGGGCGAGGCGCTGGTGCGCGTCGCGCTCGCGGGGATCTGCAACACCGACCTCGAGATCGTGCGCGGCTACATGGGGTTTCGCGGCGTGCTCGGGCACGAGCTCCTAGGGGTGGTGGAGAGCGCGCCCGACCCGGCGCTCGTCGGCGCGCGCGTCACCGCCGAGATCAACGTGAGCTGCGGCGCGTGCGAGGCGTGCTCGCGGCGAGCGCCGGACGCGCCCGACGGCCGGCACTGCCCGACGCGGACGGTGATGGGCATCCTCGGTCGCGACGGCTGCTTCGCCGACATGCTCGCCCTCCCCGTCCGAAACCTCCACCGCGTCCCGGACGGCGTCCCCGACGAGGCGGCGGTGTTCACCGAGCCACTCGCCGCCGCCCTGTCCATCCTCGAGCAGGTCACGGTCGCCACCCACGACCGCGTGCTCGTCCTCGGCGACGGCAAGCTCGGGCTGCTCTGCGCGTCGGCGCTCGCGAGCGCGAGCGCGCGCGTGACCCTCGCCGGGCGTCACGCCGACAAGATGGAGCGCGTCTCGGGCAGCGGCGTTCGCACCGTGCTCGCCGACGCGCTCGCTCCGGGGCTCTTCGACATCGTCGTCGAGGCGACCGGATCGCCGGCGGGCCTCGGGCTCGCGCTCGAGCGCGTCCGCGCTCGCGGCACGCTCGTCTTGAAGAGCACGTTCCACGGTCCGACGGAGCTCCCGACCGCCAAGATCGTGATTGACGAGATCCGTCTCGTCGGGAGCCGGTGCGGGCTCTTTCCACCCGCGCTCGACGCGCTCGCCGCACGGCGCATCGACCCGGCGCAGCTCATCTCGCACACCTTCTCGCTCTCGGACGGGGTCGACGCGCTCGAAAAAGCCAAGGCTCCCGGGGTCCTCAAGGTGATCCTCCGACCCTGATCGATCGCGGCGGATTCCCCCGTGCCCCTACCTTTACCGCCCGAGTGGCCGGTGGCAGTATCCGCCGCGGGGAGGGGCTTCCGGCTCCCGGCGGCGGCGAAGGGCACACCCACCGATCCACGCGGCTCGGTCGGTCGTACGCCCCTTCGCGACCCAACTCGCTTCGAAGGAAAGGACTCGCATGAAACTACAACGTCATACTTGGTGGGCCCTCGGGGCGCTCGTCGTGGCCGGCGCAAGCGGCTACGCAGCGTTTCGGGTGACCCACGTCGACGCGGCCGATCACTTGGACCCGCCGGCTCGCACCAACCCGATGGCGGGTGGCTCGGACCGAAACGCCGACATCGCGGACATCTACGCGTGGCACACCGGGACGGGCGCCTCGGCGACCCTGACGACGGTGCTCACGTTCTCGGGGCCAAACGACCCCGTCGCGGACCAGGCGGTCGCGTGCGACAAGGACGTTCTGTACGTCATCAACATCGACAACGATGGCGACTCGGTCTCCGACATCGCGATCGACATCCGGTTCGGACACGACGACGTCGGCAACTGCTTCGTGCGCGTCGAGAACGTTCCCGGCGAGTCCTCCGCGATTGTGTCGCGCGTCGAGCACGCGACGACCCGCGGCGACGTCCACGTCTTCGCGGGCCTGCGCGACGATCCCTTCTTCTTCGACCTCACGGGCTTCCAGACGACGCTGATGACCGGAACCCTGAGCTTCGTGAACGACCGCGACTTCTTCGCGAACAAGAACTCGTCCGCGGTCGTGCTCGAGTTCCCGCTGCCCGCCACGCTCGAGGGCGGGACCAAGCTCCGCGTATGGGCCACCACCGCGAGGGCCAGCTGACATGTACACAAAGAACATCCTCTGGGCGCTCGCCGTCCTCTCGCTCGGGGGCTTCGTGCTCTCGGCCTGCGGCGACGACGACATGACGGGCACCGACGGCGGCATGGGCACCGACGGCGGCATGGGCACCGACGGCGGCGGCACCGACGGCGGACCGCTCCCGACCGGGCTCTGCAACGACTACTGCACCGAGCTGACGACCAACTGTACGGGCGACAACGCTCAGTACGACGACATGGCCGACTGCATGGCGTACTGCATGAACAGCGGCTGGCCCGAGGGCGCCGAGACCGACCAGGCCGGCAACACGCTCTACTGCCGCATCTACCACGGCGGCGGGCCCGCCTCGGGCGACCCGGTCACGCACTGCCCGCACGCCGGGCCGAGCGGCGCCGACGTCTGCGGCTCGGTCGACTTCCGCACCGACGCGGCGGCCGCGTTCACGCGCGTCGACCGGATGGGCATGCCCGCCGTATCGACGGCGCTCATCGGAACCGACCAGAAGAATGCGTTCAACGACGGGGACCCGGCGGGAGACGCGGCGTTCGTAGGCGAGCTGCTCACGAACCTCGACGGGCTCCATTCGGCGCTCGACGACGACATCACGGGGGCCGGCTTCACGCCGTGCGACTCGGACTTCTCGGCGGGCCTGCCCGAGTGCGCGACGCAGGAGATCGCGACCGGCGTCTCGGTGGCGAGCCTCGTCGTCCCCGACACGCTGCAGATCGACCCGGCGGGGACGGCTGGCTTCCCGAACGGGCGCAAGCTCGAGGATCCCGTCATCGATGTGACCCTCAGCGTCATCCTGCTCAAGATGGGCGGCAACTGCCCCGACGCGGCGCACCCGTGCAACCCGGCGTCGCTCGTCGGCTTGCCGATCACGAACCCGGAGGCGAACGACGTCGCGTTCAGCAGCACGTTCCCCTACCTGGCGCAGCCGCACACGCCGTGACCGAGAACGCTGGCTGATTGTTCGATTGGCCGGCCCGAGCTTGACGAGCCGTTCTCCCGCGAGGGAGAACGGCTCGTCCGTTTTGAGCAGCCCCACCGATCCGAGAACGCGAGCGAATCGTATGAGCGAAGAAGCGACCGAGCAAAAGAGCGAGGGCGAAGGCGAAGGCGAAGGCGAAGGCGAAGGCGAAGGAAAGGCGAAGGACCCGTGGGACGTGGATGGATGGGAGCCGTGCTCCTCGCGGCGGCGTTGTTCTTCGGCGCGCTCTACGCGCTGACGCGCGGCGACGCGGCGCCGAACGCCTCGGCCTCGAGCGGCGACGCCGGCAGCGCGGCCGATGGAGCCGCGAACGATGACGGCGCGGCACCCGCGGCAAGCGCGGCGGCGGCGGTCGATCCGGACCGCGACCCGATGCTGGTCGACCTGGATCAGCGCGTGGAGGCAGCCTTGCGCGCGACCCAGCAACGCGACGACGACTGGCTCCCGTGGCAGGTCCTCGCGAACCGCTACTCGGACCGCGCGCGCGCGACGGGCGACTGGAACGACTACAAGCGCGCCCAAGACGCGTTCGAGCGAGCGTTCGCGATCGCGCCCGCGGGCGCGGGCCCGCACGCCGGCCGCGCCGCGCTCAACTACGCGATGCACAGGCTCCCACAGGTGCTCCCCGACCTCGACGCGATCGAGCACTACGCCATGATCTACCCGCACCAGCGTCGCCTCGTCGCGTCGCTTCGCGCGGAGGTCGCGTACCACCAAGGCCGATACGACGACGCGCGCACGATGTACGAGGCGAACCTCGCGGACGAGCGCTCGTCGGAGAACCTCGCCGCGTGGGCGCAGCTCCAGTGGAAGACGAACCACTTCGACGAGGCCGTCCGCGCGCTCGACGAAGCCGACGCCAACGTGCGGAGCTCGGCGACCGAGTCGTGGCTCTGTCTCGTGCGCGGGCTCATGGAGCTCGACCGCGGCCGCTGGGACGATGCGCTCGCGGCGTACCGCAGCGGCCTCGGAAAGAACCCGGGCGACCACGCCCTCGAAGAGCACCTCGCGGAGGTGCTCGTGATGAAGGGCGACGACGTGATCGCGCTCCCGATGTACGAGCACCTCGTCGAAGCGACCCACGACCCCGAGTTCATGGACCAGCTCGCCAGCATCCACGCCGCCCACGGCGACCACGAAGGCACCGTCCGCTGGACCACGCGCGCCCGCGAGGGCTGGGAAGCCCGCATGGAGATCTTCCCCGAAGCCGCCTACGGCCACGCCCTCCACCACTGGCTCGCGCTCGAGCGCGACCCCGACCGCACCGTCGAGCTCGCCGAAGCCAACGTCGCGGCCCGCCCCAACGGCGAGACCAAGACCCTCCTCGCCGAGGCCTACCTCGCCGCCGACCGCGCCGCCGACGCCCGCCGCGTCGTCGAACAGGTCCTCACCACCACCCCCTGGAGCACCGCCGAGCTCCACGCCACCGCCTCGCGCGCCTACGAAGCCACCGGCGACCCCGCCGCCGCCGCCCGCGAGCGCCGCCTCGCCTTGGCGATCAACCCGCACGCGTTCGACTAGTCCGGCTCGCCGACCTCGTCCTCGGCGCGCAGGCGCTCCACCGTCTCGCGCGCGAACGCGGCGTAGCGGCTCTCGGCGATCGCCTCGCGCGCGCGTCGCATGAGCGCTCCGTAGAACCAGAGGTTGTGATGCGTCACGAGGCGCGGGCCGAGCATCTCGTTCGCGTGAAAGAGATGCCGGAGATACGCGCGCGTGTGCGTCGCGCACGTCGGGCAGTCACAGCGCGCGTCGAGCGGCGCTCCGTCCTCGCGGTGCCGCGCTTGCTTGAGGTTCACGCGGCCGCCCCACGTGAGCGCTTGCCCGTTGCGCGCGTTGCGCGTCGGCAGCACGCAGTCGAACATGTCGATTCCCGCGCCGACGGCGTGCAAGAGATCCTCCGGCGTACCGACGCCCATGAGATATCTCGGCCGGTCGCGCGGCATCCGCGGCGCGACCGCGGAGAGCGTCTCGTACATCTGTGCGCGCGTCTCTCCGACCGAGAAGCCGCCGAGCGCGACCCCGTCGCACTCGAGCGCCGCGATCTCCTCGAGATGCGCGACACGCAGATCCACGAACGCGGCGCCTTGCACGATCCCGAACCGCGCCTGCCCCTCGATGCGCGGCGCCGCGAGCGATCGCTTCGCCCACGCCGTCGTCCGCCGTACCGCGTCCTCCACCTTCGCGCGGTCGGCCTCGCCCGGCGGGCACTCGTCGAGGACCATCGCGACGTCCGACCCGAGCAGCGCCTGCACGCGCATCGACTCCTCGGGCGTGAGCCGCTCGAGCGCGCCGTCGAGGTGGGACCGAAACGTGACGCCGTCGTCGTCGAGCTCGCGCAGATCCGCGAGCGAGAACACCTGATATCCGCCGCTGTCGGTCAGCACCGCGTGCGGCCACGCCATGAACCGCGATACACCGCCGAGCTTCTCCACGAGCTCCGCGCCGGGCCGCAACCATAGGTGGTACGTGTTCGCGAGGCACATCCGCGCCCCGGTCGACGCCACCTCGTCGGGCGAGAGCGACTTCACCGTCGCCTGCGTCCCGACCGGCATGAACGCCGGCGTCTCGACGACCGCACGCGGCGTCGTGAACCGCCCGCACCGGGCGTCTCCGTCGCGCGCGAGCTCCTCGAACGCGAAGCCTGTCGTCGGAAGCGTCATGAGTGGGTCGACATCACGCGATCAACATCGCGTCCCCATAGCTGAAGAAGCGATACTCCGCACGCACGGCTTCTTCGTACGCCCTGCGCACGCGCTCGGCGCCGCCGAACGCCATGACGAGCGCGAGCAGCGTCGAGCGCGGAAGGTGAAAATTCGTGAGCAGCGCGTCGACGACGCGGAAGCGATACGGCGGCCGGATGAAGAGCCGCGTCTCGCCCGCGCCCGCGCGCACGACCCGGTCATCGTCCGCCGCCGACTCGAGCGTCCGGACGACGGTCGTGCCCACCGCGAGCACCGGCCGGCCCTCCCGCTTCGCCCGCGCGACAGCGCGCGCCGCCTCGTCGCTCACCTCCCAGCGCTCGCCGTGCATCGCGTGCTCCGAGAGCCGCGCGACCCGGATTGGTGCAAACGTCCCGGGCCCCACGTGAAGCGTCACGCGCGCGAGCTCGTGCCCGGCCGCCGCGAGCTCGTCGAGCAACCGGCGCGACAGATGCAAGCCCGCCGTGGGCGCCGCGACCGCTCCGTCGCGCTCCGCGAACACCGTCTGGTACCGCTCGCGATCCGCGCCGACGGGGTCACGCCGGATGTACGGGGGAAGCGGCACGCGCCCGACGCGCTCGAGCGCCGCGGCGACGCCTCCCGCCGCGCGGAGCTCGACGACGAGCTCGCCCTCCCCCTCACGCGCGACGACCGTGGCGACGAGCTCGACGCGGGCCTCGCCGTCCGCTGCCCCGACCACGACCTCCACGCCCTCGGCGAGCCCCTTCGACGCGCGCCCGATCGCGCGCCAGCGCTCCACATCGCCCGCGACCGCGTCCCCATGCACTACCGCGCCCGCGCCCGCGCCCGCACTCCGCACGCGCTCGAGCAGGAGCAGCTCGACGCGCCCGCCGGTCCGACGCTTCACGCCGAGGAGCCGCGCCGGGATCACGCGCGTGTCGTTCACGACCACGAGCGAAGGCGGGATGAGCCGCGGCAGCTCGCGCACGATCGCGTGTCGCACGTCGCCGGTCGCGCGCGAGAGCGCGAGGAGCCGCGCACCGTCCCGCTCGGCGAGCGGGTGCTGTGCGATGAGGGCTTCGGGCAGCTCGTAGTCGAGATCCTCGACGTCGATCTCGCGCTCGGACGCGCCTCCGGCCGTCATCTCCACGCTTCGAGGACGCCGCGCACCGACGCGACGTAGATCGTCCCGTCCGCGCCGAGCACCGGCTGCTGGTCGGTACGCTCGCCCGTGTCGGCGCGCCAGAGGATCGTCCCGTCCGGCGCGATCGCGATGAGCTTGCCGCGCTCGGTGATCACGAGCGCGGCGCCCGATCGCGTCAGCACCGGGCCCGCGAGGAAACCGCCTTCGCCGGCGACCCGGAAACGCTCGGTGCCACCCGGACCGATGCAGACGAGCGCGTCGTCGCTCGTCGGCACCCACACCGCGCCGTCCCGCCCCACGGCGAGCGTCGCCGACGCAGGCGACATGGACGCACCGAGATCGGTCCGCGCTTCGAGCGACCCGTCCGACCCGATGCTCTGCACCGCGCCGTCTTGCGTCGCCACCCACACCGTCCCGTCGTCCGCGACGGCAGGACCGGCGACGACGGCGGCCCCGACCACGACCGTGTGCGTGATCGTGCCGCGCGGCGACACGAAGTACAGGCGGTCTGCCGCCGGAACCACGATCTCGCCGCCCGGCGTGAATGCGGGCGAGCCGCCCGCCTGTCCCGCGAGCGGGACGCGGAAGAGCCGTCGCCCATCCGCGTCGAATCGGTGAAGCGCCATGTCGTACGCCGCGAGCACGACCGAGCCGTCGTCGAGCACCAGCGGCGAG
This sequence comes from uncultured delta proteobacterium, assembly GCA_963740495.1. Lineage (GTDB taxonomy): Bacteria > Myxococcota_A > Polyangia > Polyangiales > CAVUEK01 > CAVUEK01. The sequence continues at coordinate 37,002 of CAVUEK010000014.1, read as the reverse complement.
CCGCGCACGGCTCCGCCGACGACGACACGTTGGTCCGGCTCACCGTCCGGAGCGAGCACGAAGAGCTCGCCGCCGTGCGTCGCAGACGCGATACCGAACGACGGCGTCAGCGACGGCGTCCCGACAGCGAACCCGATGCGCGCCGTCCAGCGCACGGTCCCGTCCGCGCCGAGCGCGGTCACGCCCGCCGCGGTCGCCACGAAGAGGTCGCCGGCCCTCGTGACGAGCGGCGCCGAGGGACGGCCCGCGCCGAGCCTCGCCTGCCAGACGAGCGCCGGCGGCCGCTCCGCGATCGCGACCGGTGAGCGCCCCGAGCGACGCGCGTCCCCCCCGGCCGTCGCCCACGGCTGACCCACCGGCACGCCGTACGGGATCTCCGTATAGCGACCGATCCGCACCGGTCTCGCGCCCGCCGACGGCGCGACCACGCCGACGGCCGCGACCGCGATCCCTACGGCGACCACACCGATCACGCCCGCGCCCAAAGCGGAGCGCCGTGCCTCACGACCCATCGGCCGGACCTCTCTCGACGCGCAAGACGTACGGATGCGCCGGGTCGGCGTGCGCCATCGACAGCTCGCTCGCGCTCACCTCGAAGCACGTCCGCCCGGCGAGCCCCACGGGGACGATCTCGGATCGCTCCGCCTCGCCCGCGCGCCCGGTGTCGACCACGCGCGGCGCCGCCGGCCAATCGGCGAACACGCGAAGCGAGACGTCGAGCGACGCCGGCGGCTCGATCACCACCGCGACGTTCGTCGCCTCGGCGGCCAGACAGTAGATGTCGATGTCGCCCCGCCAACCGATGTACCCATGCCGCTCGCCGTCGGCGAGCACGGCCTCCGCGACCGGAAACGTGTCGTTCACCTCGTGCTCGTCGTCGGGGCCGGGCTCGACGAACTCCCACTCGATCGCGTACGCATCGGACACGTTCTCGGTCGGCATGGTCCCCGAGAGCCGCTCCTCTCGAACGCGAAGGTAGTAGCGGCTGCCGCTCAGCGGAAAGCTCGGAACGAGCTCGTCCCCGCCCACGTCGCTCGTGTCCACGACGAGCACCGGCGCTTCGATGCCCGCCTTAACGAGATCGAGCGCGAGGTTCATGTTGGGAATGCCGCGCAGCTCGATCCGGGCATACCGGCGCTCGCCTCCGGGGTTCTCGAGCGAGTACACGTCCTCGTCGCCGTGCTCCTCGTCGACGCGGCGGCCGATCTGCCCGAACACACGCGCGCCCGGCGGGAGCCGATTCGCCTCGGAGGGCTGCCCGTTCGGCTCGCTCTCCTGCGTGGGCGTCTGGACCACGGGCTTCTGCGAGACGACCCACGCGCCCGCGGCGCCGATCCCGCCGAGCAACAGGATCGCGATCACGAGACCGATCATTCCGCGCCGCTTGATGCGTCGCTCGTAGTAGTCGACGTCGTTGCGGGTCGCGACCGCCGCGCGCCGCCCGGAGATCGTAGGTGACCGCGTGCTCGGCGAGCTGATCGTGTCGGGCGCTTGCTCCCCGATCCCGACGAGGTAGTCCGTGAGCGCGGCGCGAAGCTCTTCCATCCGCTGGTACCGGTCGACCGGCTCGCGCGCCATCGCGCGCAACACGATCGCGTCCGCCTCGGGCGGAAGATCGCGCTGGCTCGACCGCTCGCGGGGCGGAACGATCTCGTCCGTCAGGTGCTTCGTGAGCACGCCCATCGGCGTCGACGCCCAGAACGGCGGCACGCCCGTCAGCGCTTTGTACATCACGCCGCCGAGCGAATAGATGTCGGCGCGCGCGTCCACGTCGTCGCCGCGGATGTGCTCGGGTGCCATGTAGTACGGCGTACCCACGATCGAGCCCGCGCGCGTGATGCTCTGGCCACCGTCGGCGTGCCGGAGCTTCGCGAGCCCGAAGTCGAGCACCTTGACGACGTCGCGCCGATCGCGGCCCTGGATCACCATGATGTTCTCGGGCTTGAGATCGCGGTGAACGATCCCGACGGTGTGCGCCTGACCGACCGAAGCGCACACCTGCTCGCAGATGCGCGCAACGCGCGCCATGTCGAGCGGCCCCTCGTGCTGGACGAGCCAGCCGAAGTCCTTGCCCTCGAGGTACTCCATGACGATGTACGTCAGACCCTGGTCGCGACCGAAGTCGAAGATCTGTACCGTGTTCGGGTGGTCGAGCCGCGACGCTGCCTCGGCTTCGCGCTTGAACCTCTTCACGGTGTCCTTGTCGCGCGCGAGCTCGCCGTGCAGCAGCTTGATCGCCATCAGCTTGCCGATGTGCACGTGCTCGACCTTGTAGACGACGCCCATCCCGCCGCGCCCGAGCAGGGCCACGATCTTGTAGCGGTCGGCGACGATCCGCCCGATCAGCGGATCGGCGACTCCCTCGATGGGCTCTGCGCCCGAGCCCGTGAGCGCGAGCCCGCAGCTCGCGCAGAAGCGGGCGTCCGACGGGTTGACCCGCCCGCATCCGGGGCACGGCTCGATGCGGGCGGTCTCGACTGCGTCGCTCACCCGCGCGGCCTCCTCATCGTTCGAGCGGGAGCACGTAATGTGCGTCCACGCGCGGCACCGTGATCACACGGTCCGACTCCGAGCGAAACTGCTGCTCGCCCCCGACCACTCCGAGCACCCGAACCCAGCTCTGGTTCGTCACCTCGGTCGCTTGGGGAAGCGTGACCCACAGCGGGCAGCGCTCGCCGCGCGGGCAGTCGCGGACGAGGATCTGCAGGATGCTCTGACCGCCGTGGACGCCGACGTTGTAGACGCGGCCCTCCATCGCGACGCGCTGCCCGCGATAGATCGACGGGTTCTGCTGGATGCGCGCATACGTCAGCGACGGATCGGCTTCGAACGACGCCGCCTCCGCCGCGAGATCCGCGACGCGCCTGACGTGAAGCATCGCCGTGCTCGGAGCGCGCCCCTCGCGACGGGCTACGATGCGCACGGTCCGCTCGCCCGGCTCGGGCAGCGCGAGCGAGTACACGAAGCGGCCTTCGGAGACCTCCACCGCTCGCCCGTCGATCGTGACCGCGGCGCCGGGGTGCACGGCGCCCGCGATCTCGATCGCGTCGCGGTCGGTCACGGCTTCCTCTCCCGGCCGATCGATCTGGAGCGACGCGAACGGAACGCGCGTGCGAACCGTCCCCTGTTGGACCTCGCCGCTCGGGAGCTCCACGCGATACGTCGCCGAGTGCTCGAAGAAGCTCTGGCCCGCCTCTGCGGTCACCGCGAACGATCGCGCGCCGTGTCCCTGCGCATCGAGCGCGACCGCCTCGCCACCCACGGTGGCGCGCGACCCGGCGACGGCGTCGACCGCGATCGCGATCGTCGGCGGGTCGTCCCCGAGCCCCGCGAGCTCCGGCCGGACACGGAAGCTGACGGTGAGCGTCACCGTTCGCGTCTCGACGGCAGCATTCGGCGCGATCACGTCGAGGTGAAGCTCGTTGTCGCCGAGATGCAGCGAGCCCGCCTCGAGAGCGAACGTCGCCGACCCGTGCTCGAGCGGCTGCTCCTCGCCGCCGAAGCGAACCTTGCTGCCGGCTTCGGCGCCGGGCACTTCCACGCGCAGCCCCTCGCCCTGCTCGGTGTGCACGACGGTCGCCGAGAGCTCGCTCGAGCCGCCGCGCATCACGACGAGCACGATCGCGACCCCGCCCGCGCCGAGCGCGAGGAGCCCGACGAAGAGAAGAAGCAGCACGAGCGGGAGCCGGCTCTTCCGGGGCGACGCGGACACGTCCGCGGGATTCGATCTCGGTGTACTGCACGGCCGCACGCGGCCGTGCCGGGTGCATCGGCATGGCCGCCGGCGTCTCGCTTCGAGCTCTCGGCGAATCTCGCGGTGGCTCGACGGCGGGCGGCGGCGTCGCCGTCATGCCGAGCATCGTTCGATTCGTCGTCGGCCCGAGCGCGTCGGTCGGCGGCGGAGCCTCCATCTGCGCGCGCGCCGCGGCCTGCGCAGCGGCGAGTATCCGCCGCCGGCATGCCGAGCATCGTTCGTTGCGTGGCCGCGGCCATCGCTTTCTCTGGTTGTCCGTGTGCGACGTTGGGCTCGGACGACGCGGCGGCCGCCTCTCGCGGGGCGCTCTCCGGCGGTTGCGCCGCGCTGGCCGGCGCGGAGAACGGCGCCGTCATGCCGAGCATCGTCTTTTGGATGGGCCGCTCCGGGGCCGTCGCACCCGGATTCGCGGGGTGGCGCCCCTGGGGTTGCCTGCGTCGGCGGAGCCGGAGCGGCGGCAGCGCTCGAGCCGTCGGGAACCGCGAAGCCAGCGGGGATCGCCACGCCGGCTGCCGAGAGCGCTTCCTTCGTCACCATCGGCATCCCGAGAACCGTGCGTTTCGGTGGCGCGTCCGTCCCCGAGACGGTCGGCGCGTGCGGCAACTGCGCCACGGGCTCGGGCGCTTCCGGCGGCGGAGCCGCGGCCGGCCCTCCCGCGCTCGCTCCGGTCAGGTCCGCGCCACACGCGCCGCAGAACCGCGCGTTCGGGAGGTTCTCCGCTCCACAATGCGGGCACGGTGTCGGCGCCGTCATCCGCCGGGTACCTTAGCAGCCCCCCAACCCCATCGCGACCGCGATTTTGCTGACGTTTCTGGCCCGCGTCCGCGTGGTAGCCTGCGCGGATGAGGCTCTTCGAGCTCGGGCTCCTCCTCGCGCTGCTCTCCTGCGGTGGCTCCGACGCGCAGTGCGTCGTCGACACCGACTGCGATCTGTTCCAGCGCTGCAGCGCGGCGCACTGCGTGCCCGTCGGCGACTACGACGGCGGCACCTCTGGCCGCGACGCGGCGCTGGACGGGCACCGGGCGGACGACTCGGGGCCCTCTGACGGCGGTACGGCGCGCGTCGGCACCGGCACGGTGCTCGCGTCGAGCACGCCGCTCGACATCGCCGGCACCGACGCCTCGACGTGGATCTTCAGCGCCAGCTTCGTCAGGGACGACGCTGCATCGACCGGCGTCACGTGCTCGATCAGCCCCGCCGACGGATGCTCGGTCACCGATTGCACGGTCGCGCCGCCGCCCGCCGACGGTGGCATGCCGGCGGACGCTGGCGTCGATGCAGGCACGCCGACGTTCGATCACGCCGGTGAGATCAGCACGAGCGGCGCGACCATGCCTCTCTTGCTGATGCCGGGCGCCGACGGTCTCTACACGCCAGCGAGTGGTACGGGGCTCCTCTTCACCGACGGGATGACGCTCACGTACGCCGCGGTCGGCGACGCGATCCCCGCGTTCGGCGGGAGCATCGCCTCGCCGAGCAGCGTCACGATCACCGCTCCGAGCTTCGCTGCCGGCACCATCACCGCCGATCGGTCGATCGATCTGCCGCTCGCGTGGACCTCCGCGGCCGCCGCGCCGGGAACGCTCGTCGCGTCGCTCTCCGCGACCGAATTTCCGCCCGACGGCGGCAGCCGCACGATCACGATTGTCTGCGAGCTCGACGGCTCGGGGGCGAGCGGCGTCGTGCCTGCCGCCGCGCTCGCGCTCTTGCCCGACGCCGCGAGCGGCTCGATCTCGTTCCTGACGCGGAGCTCGCTCCGCACCTCCGCGGGCGCAGGAGCGTGGGAGGTCACGCTCGAGGCGACCGTCACCGCGACCTCCGACGCGAATGCGCCCGCCATCGGGGCGCTCAGCGTTCCCTAACCTTCGAGCACGTCGCCCATGCCGTAGCGGCCGGGCTTGCGTCCGACGACCCATTTCGCAGCGCGGATCGCGCCCATCGCGAAGATGTCGCGGTTCGTGGCGCGGTGGGTGATCTCGATCCGCTCGCCCGGGCCGGCGAGGACGAGCGTGTGCTCGCCGACCACGTCACCCCCTCGGAGAGAGAGCACGCCTATCTCGCCGTCAGGCCGCGGGCCCACTTGGCCGCTCCGGCCGTGCACGACAGCCGAGCGCGGCTTCACGCGCTTCTCTTCAGCGACGACCTCGGCGAGGCGCGCCGCCGTGCCGCTCGGGGCGTCGACCTTGTCGCGGTGGTGCATCTCCACGATCTCGGCGTCGAACACATCACCGAGCAGCGCGGTCGCTCGCGCCGCCAAGTCGAAGAGCACGTGCACGCCGACGCTCATGTTCGGCGCGACGACCACCGGCACGACCGCGGTCGCGCGCGCGAGCGCGACGAACGCCGCGTCGTCGAGGCCGGTCGTCCCCACGACGACGGGCACGCCACGGTCGGCGCAGGCGCCGAGCAGCTTTGCCGTCGCCTCGGGCGTCGAGAAATCGATGACGACGTCCGCGCCCGCGAGACCGTCGGCATCGAGCGAAGCGATCTTCACGCCGCTCGGCCGGCCGCTCACGATCGCCCCGAAGTCGGCCCCGTCATAGGGCCCACCGGTGCGCTCGATGCCGCGGGCGAGCGTCGCGTCGTCGTCGTCGACCAAGAGACGCGCGATCGCGCGCCCCATGCGGCCGGCGATCCCCTGGATCGCGACGTGGATCGTCACGGAGCGAGCCCCGACGCGCGGATGGCCTCGCGGACGCGCACTTGCGAGGCCTCGGACGGCCAGACGAGCGGGAGCCGAATCTCGGGCGCGATGTGGCCCGCGTCCGCCATCGCCATCTTGATCGGCCCCGGGTTCGTCTCCACGAAGAGCGCGTCGAGGACCGGGAGGAGTCGCAGCTGCAGCGCGCGAGCGCCGTCGACGTCGCCAGACCGAAAGCGAGAGACCACGTCGCACACCTCGCGCGGGAACAGGTTCGACGCGACGCTGACGACACCGCGCCCGCCGACCGCGAGGATCGCGAGCGTCACCGCGTCGTCGCCGGAGAGGATGACGAACCGGTCGCCGGTCAACGCAGCGATCTGCTGGCTCCGCGTCGCGTTCCCGGTCGCCTCCTTGACGGCCACGATCTCTTTCACGTCCGTGAGGCGCGCGAGCGTCTCGGGGAGGAGGTCGCACGACGTTCGGCTCGGCACGTTGTAGACGATCGATGGGAGCGGCACCGCCTTCACGATGGCGCGGAAGTGTGCCTCGAGGCCGGCCTGGGTGGGCTTGTTGTAATAGGGGCACACCAGCAGGAGCGCGTCGGCGCCCGCCTCCCGGGAAGCGCGCGCGAGCTCGATGGATTTCGCGGTCGAGTTCGTCCCCGCGCCGGCGACGACGGGCACGCGGCGCTTCGCCTGCTCGGCGACGATGCGCACGACCCGAACGTGCTCCTCCGGGGAGAGCGTGACGCTCTCCCCCGTCGTGCCGCACGGGACGAGCGCGTCGATGCCGCCTGCGATCTGCCGTTCGACGAGATCGCGCAGCGCCTTCTCGTCGACCTGATCTTCGAGAAACGGTGTGACGAGCGCGGTCATCGCGCCTTCGAGCTGGGCCATCGGCGCGGAGCATAGGGCACGTCGCGGCGCGTGTCAGGTACCGGCGGGGCTCACCGGAGCGAGCAGGTCCGCGTCGTCGTTCACGTGCGACCCGACGCGGCTCGAGACCTCGTAGACATCCAAGGGCTCGGCGAACGGGCGGAGCAGCGGAAGGAGCGAGCCGGGCTCGATCTGGCGGTCGAGCCACGCGCGCCGGTCGCTCCTCGCGACGATGACCGGCATGCGCGAGTGCAGCGTGCGCAGCGGCGCAGGGGATGGCGTCGTCAGGATCCCGTAGGTGACGACGCGCGTGTCGGGATTGGCCTTCGACCGCCACGAGCTCCACAGACCCGCGAACGTGAAGATGCCGCGTGACGGAAGCCGCACCGCCATCGGCGTCTTGTCCTTGCCGGTGCCGCGTTTCCACTCGTAGAAGGCGTCTGCGGGGACCAGGCAGCGGCGCTCGTCGAAGATCTTCCGGAACGACGGCTTCTCGTGGATCGACTCGGAGCGGACGTTGATCAGCTTGGCGCCACTCTTGGGATCATCGGCCCAGAACGGAACGAGACCCCACTTCAGAAGCACGATCTTTTCCGGCGAGCGGTCGGTGACCACCGGCGCCACCTGCGTCGGCGCGATGTTGAAACGCGGCCGCAGCGTCTCGCTGGGATCCTGCGACCAGACACCGGCGCCCGGCTCCCCGTCGAGCTCGAGGTCTTCCCAGAGCTCGTCGACCGACAAGCTCAACGTGTAGCGTCCACACATCGTTTGATCTTCACCCGACGCGGCACGTTATAGTGCGCCCAGTTCGATGCGTGTCCACCACATCCGGTGCGGAACGATGTGCCCCCTCGGGGGGCGCCTCTTTTCGGGCAGCCGCTCGATGTTCGAGCGCGGCCTGCTCGTCTGCCACTGCCTGTTGATCGAGACCGAACGCGGCCTCGTCCTCGTCGACACCGGATTCGGGCTCGACGATTGCCGCGACCCCTCCCGCCTCGGACCCGTCTTTCACCTGATGGCCGCGCAGCTCGACGCCGAGGACACCGCGCGGGCGCGCATCGAAGCGCTCGGCCTCGATCCGGACGACGTGACGCACATCGTCCTCACGCACATGGATCTCGATCACGCCGCAGGCCTGCCGGATTTCCCGCGCGCCAAGGTGCACGTGATGCGGAAGGAGCACGACGCCGCAACGCATCCCGCGCTCCGCGAGCGCGCGCGCTATCGGCAGAACCAGTGGGCGCACGGCCCCGACTTCGAGCTCTACGACGTCGAGGGCGACGAGCTCTTCGGCTTCGACGCCGTGCGCGACCTCCGCGGCCTCCCGCCCGAGATCCTGCTCGTCCCGCTGTATGGGCACACGCGCGGGCACGCGGCGATCGCCGTCGACACAGGCGAGGGCTGGCTCCTCCACTGCGGCGACGCGTACTTCTATCACGGTGAGGTCGACCCCGACCGCCCCCGCCGTCCGCAGGGCCTCGCCATCTTTCAGAAGATCGTCGCGATCGACGACGCCAAGCGACTCGACAACCAGGCGCGCCTCCGCGAGCTCGTCCGCGATCACGAGGGCGAGGTCCGCGTGTTCTGCGCTCACGATCCGCGCGAGCTCGAGCTCTTCCAGTCCGAGAGCGCGACCCGTGCAACGCCGCGCAGAGCCGGGCGCGGAGCGAGGCCATGAGCGAGACGTCCCTCACCGCGCGTCCGCTCGCGGTGCTCCGCGCGATGATCGACGCGATCGATCGCGAGATGCTCACGCTGCTCGCACGCCGCATGGCGATCGTCGGCGAGGTCGCCTCCTACAAACGCGACAACGCGGTGCGCATCCGCGACCTCGCGAGGGAGCGCGAGGTCCTCGCCGACCGCGCCGGCCGCGCCGAGAAGCTCGGCCTGCCCGGCGGGACGATTGAGTCGGTCTTTCGGCTGGTGCTCGTCGCGAGCCGCGATTATCAAGCGGCGCTTCGGGCAGAGATCCCGCGCCACATCGAGCCCAAGACCGTCGCGATCGTGGGCGGCGCCGGCGGCATGGGCCGCCGGCTCGCCGATCTCTTCGCGGACCTCGGCCACGCGGTGATGGTCACCGACGTCGGGACTCGCCTCGGCAACGTAGAGGCCGCGCGCGCGGCCGACGTCGTCGTCGTCAGCGTTCCCATCGACGTCACCGATTCGGTCATCCGCGAGGTCGGCCCTCACGTTCGCGAGGACGCGCTGCTGATGGACGTGACGAGCATCAAGGAGGGCCCGGTCCGCGCGATGCTCGAAGCGACGAGCGCGAGCGTCGTCGGCGCGCACCCCATGTTCGGCCCCGGGGTCCACACGTTCACGGGACAGCGCGTCGTCATCTGTCCCGGCCGCGGCGACGAGTGGCTCGGCTGGGTGAAGACGACGTTCGAGGCACGCGGGCTCGTCGTCACCGAGACGACCCCCGAGGAGCACGATCGCGCGATGGCGATCGTGCAGGTCCTCAACCACTTCCACACCCAAGTCCTCGGGCTCGCGCTCGCGCGCCTCGGAACCCCGTTCGCGCGGACGCTCGACTTCACCTCGCCGGCGTACCTGCTCGAGATGTACGTCACGGCGCGTCACTTCGCGCAGTCGCCCAAGCTCTACGGCGCGATCGAGATGACGAACCCGCGCACCGGCGAGGTGACGCGCGCGTTCCGAGACGCTGCCGAAGAGGTCGCGTCCGCGCTCGCGGCGCAGGACCAGGCGCGCTTCGACGCGCTCTTCGCCGAGGTCGACGCGTACTTCGGAGAGTTCACCGACGAGGCGCTCGAGCAGAGCCGGTTCCTGATCGACCGGCTCGTCGAGCTCACGGCGGGACGGTCGGGCTCGGGCACCACCGGCGACTGAGGTCGCTCAGAGGCTCAGCCGAAACGTCGCCGAAGCGCCGCCCGCCGTCGGCGAGAGGCTCAGCGACGCGCGGGCCTCGCGGTCGACGTCGTCCTCGCTCTTCGCTCCGAGCCAGAGGTAGAGCCCCACACCGCTGGCGAGACCGCCGGCGGCGATGAGGCCGATGCCCACCCATCGCACGACGTCTTGCGTGCTCTGCTGATCCGACAGCTCGTTGAAGCGGCTCTCCAAGCTCGCGCACGGCTCGGACAGGTCGCCCACGACGCACCCGTTCATGACGTATCGGCGGTGTACGTCGATCAGGTCCGCGTCGGTCTGCGGGATGGCGGTCTCGTTCACGATCGTCATCACGCCCCCCGCGACGAGCGCCGCGAAGCCCGGAAAGGCGAGCGCGATCCCCGCGACCCGCCGCGAGCGCGCGCTCGACACGCGCTCCGACCGCGCGTCCGGCGTCCATTCGAGCGGAGGCGCGAGCACGGCGCTCTCGCCCCTGGGCACGACGATCGTGCCCGTCCACGGGATCCGCTCGGCGACCTCGAGATCCACGCGGTGCCGGCCCGACGGCAGGCGGAGCGTGCGCTCCTGCGACATCGGCTCGCCGTCGACGTGCGCGAGGAACGAGACGTCGCTCGGGAGCCTGAGCTCGAGCGTCCCGACGTCGTCGCCCGCGACCCGCAGATCACGCCGCATGTCGATCGCGACCTGCACCTCGGCGCCGCCCGCGACGTGGAACTGGCGCTCGAACGGCTGATAGCCGGGGCGTGTCGCGACGAGCCTGTGGTCGCCCGACTCGACACCGACCGTCGACTCGAACGGCGTCCGGCCGACCTCTCGCTCGTCGATCGTCACGAGCGTGTCCGGCGTCGCGCACTCGATCCGGACCTGCCCACGCGCCGACGGGCTGAGAGCGACCTCGACGCGCTCGAGCACGCCGCCCGCGATCTGCACCGCGCGCCGCACAGGCTCGTAGCCCGGGCCGCGCACCTCCACCGTGTGGGACCCCGCCGTCACTTCGATGGGCTCGCTCAGCGGCGTGGTCGCGACGTCGTTCCCGTCGACGTTCACCACCGCCCCACGCACATCGGTCACGACCTGGATGCGGCCGATGCGGCTTCGCTGGGTCGCGAGCGCCTCGCGGACCTCGCGCTGTCGCGCGGCGGGCACGTTCCGCCCGCCCTCGTCGAGGTAGCGTTGATACGCGTGGGTGGCTTCGACCGCGTGGCCGAGCGCCGCGTGCACTCGCCCGAGGTTGTAGAGCACCTGGAACGCCGGCTCGAGCTCGTACGCGCGATTGAACTCGGCGAGCGCGGCGTCGTATCGACCCTCGTTGAAGAGATTGATGCCTCGCTCGAAATGGACCGCCGGCGTGTCGGCCTGAGCGAACGCGAGGCTCGCGCCCGCCGTCCACGACGACAGGGCGAACGCAGCCACCCAGAAGATCCGATTCGCGAGCGTCGGTCGCATGTCAACGCGAGTACGGGTTCATCTCGAGCCCCGCCTCTTCGGCGGGCGAGCGTCGCATGTTCGGCGGCTCGTCGGGATCGTGATTCGAACGAGGGTGGTGAGGCCGCATCGAGGTCGAGCCCGGCGTTTCATCCGCATCGCCGCTCGTGCTCGTGTCCGTATCCTCGCCCTCTCCCACGGTGAGCGGCGGATCCAAGGGGGCTTCCGGGATCGGCTCCATGTTCGTGCCGGCCTCGTCCCGCGGCTCCACACCGACGCGCGGCGCTTCGGGCGCGACGTCGTCGTGGCTTCGCGCACCGCCGGTCTGCGACAGGATCACCGCGACGCCCACCCCGAACCCGACGGCGAGCGCGATTGGGAGCGCCCATCGAAGACGGCGGCGCACCCGCTCGCGCTCCTTCGTGATGCCGCCGCGGAGCCCCTGATTGGTCGTCCCACCGCGCGCTCCGGTCGGCTCCTCGACGAGAAGCTCGCGCCCCACGCCGTCCATCGCCGGCGGCGCGATGTCCTCGGCGTCCACCGTGAGCGACATCTCGTCGCTCGTGCCTCCGACGCCCGGCCGTGTGCCGCCGCGAGGGCGGCTCCGCACCGGCCGCCCGCTCTCGTACGGCGCCGTCTCGCGCCGGATTGCCGGTCCGGTGGAGGCCTTGCCGATCCACGGCTCGATCGCCAACCGGAGCTCCTCGACCGATGCGAACCGCTTCGCCGCGTCCTTGTCGAACGCCTTCTCTACGATGTCGGCGAGCGCCGGGTCGAGATCGCGCCGCCGGTGGCGGAGCGGCAGGTGCTCGCCCGTCCCGATCTTGATGAAGAGCGCCCCGGTCGTCTCCGCGACGAAGGGCAGCTTGCCGGTGAGCGCTTCGTAGAGGATCACCCCGAGCGCGTAGACGTCGGTCCGCTCGTCGACGAGCGCGCCCCGCGCTTGCTCGGGCGACATGTAGAACGGCGTTCCGATCACGGAGCCCTCCGCCGTCAATCGCGTCGCGGGCGACTGGTTCTCGAGATCGCGGAAGCGCGAGATCCCGAAGTCGAGGATCTTCACGTTCTCTTCGCCGTTCTCGGCGCGCACGAGGAAGATGTTCTCGGGCTTGAGGTCGCGGTGAATGATCCCCTCGTCGTGCGCGACCACGATGCCCTGGCAGATCTGCGACACGATCCGGACGGTCCGACCGACGTCGAGCGGGCTCTGCTTCTCGATCACGTCGAGGAGGGACTCGCCTTCGAGCAGCTCCATCAGCACGTACGCGGTTCCGTCGTCGAGCATCCCGGCGTCGAGCGTCTCGACGACGTACGGCGACTTGAGCCGACCTGCGACCGAGGCCTCTCGCAGGAGCCGCTCGACGTATCGGCGTTTCACGCCTTGCTTCGGATGAACGACCTTGAGGGCGCGCGTGTGCTTCGTGAGGAGGTGCTCCACCTCGTACACGGCGCCCATCCCTCCACCGGCGATGCGGCGGATGACTCGTAACTTTCCAGCGACGACGGCGCCGGGAGTGAGCTCCGGGTCCACGTATGCGGATCGTACGCGGCGACGGCCGCGAGATCATCCTTGTAGCGATCGGCGTAGCGATCGGCGTGGCAATGGGCGGGCCCCCCCCGCTCCCGTCTGACGGCGGCGGGCGCTCAGCCCTTGGGCCGGACCGCCCCGAGCGCCGCGAGGAGCAGGGCGTCCCGGCGAGCCCGGTTCGCGTCGCCAGCGATCCCCTCGAGCTCCGCGAGGGCCCGCGGCGCCGCGAGCCCGACCAGCATCTCCGACAGGTGGGCCGGCGGATCCGGCAGCAGGCTCCCGCCCGGCGCCTTCACGAGCGCGACCTTCGCGGCGTCGTGGAACGCGCCGTCGAGCCCTGCGTCCACGCGGATCGCCGCACCCTCCTCGAGGACCTGCCAGGGATCGAAGCGTAGATTGAAGCTCGTCTGCGGCGCGGGAGCCTCGCGGTAGAAAGACGCCCGGCCGTCCACCCACAGGAACAGGTCGAAGAGCTGGTCGCGAACCTTGCGCTCCATGTGCCGCACGAGCTGCACCGGCTCGACCAGCCCGAGCGCTGCGAGCGTGTCGCCGAGGCGTCCCTCGAACCGCGGCATCACCGCGAGCGCGAGGTCGAGCTCGGCGCGATCGATCACCTCGGCGCGCACGAGGTACTCGCCGAGCAGCTCCTCGGGCTGGTTCGAGGTCACGAAGACCGGCACACCGTTCTCGACGTAGGCCTCCTTGCGAACCGCGCCGCGCTCGCACATCAAGAGCCCCGTCTCGCGATCCAGGAACAAGCGGCAGAGGATCCCGAGCATGCCGAAGCCCGTGCCGATGACGTAGCTCTCGCTCGTCTCGTGCATCTGCTGGCGATTGCGGAGCGTCGGGGTGCGCGACGAAGGCGGCAGATGCCGGGCGAGCTCCGGGAAGTCCGAGAGCGCCTTGAGCGGGCCCGAGCCCTTTCGCACCAGATCCCGGACACCGACCTCGCCGAGCACGAGCGCGCGGATCACCTTCGCGTACGTCCACGGCCCGCGGAGCTCGTCGCCGATCTGCACCTCGTACCGGGGCCCGAGGTCGAGCCCCATCCCGCCCTTGTCAGCGACCGGTGTGGGCGTTCTGAGCACGCCCGTCGGCGTGAACAGCTCGAGGAGCTCTTCGGTGCTCAGCTTTCCCGCCGGCGTGACGACCTCGATCATGTCCTCGGGCGTCGGGCCGGCGCCCCCGCCTTCCATGGTGCGCGCGAGAGCCGTTCGGTCCACGGCGACAGCCGCGCGCTCACCGGAGTCGAGGACCTCGGTGACCAGCGCGCCGAGGTCGTGCCGCAGACGCATCGACGAACCGACGACGAACGGCAGGATGCGATGGCGGAGCTCCGAGGCCGTCGCGAGCCTCTGCTCCGGATCGCGCGCCATCGCGTCGCGGAGCGCCACCGTGAGGCCCTGCGGCAGCTTCACCGCGTGCTGCTCGAAGGGGTGGAGGTCGGCGTCGCGAATCGCGAGCAGCACCGCGAGCTCCGTCGCGCCGGTGAACAGAGGCCGGCCCATCAACAGCTCGGCGGTCACGACCGCGGCGGAGAACACGTCGGCGCGCTGATCCACATCGGCGCCGGCGATCTGCTCGGGCGCGAGGTAACCGAGCTTGCCCTTCGCACGGAGCGAGAGCGGCGCGACCGGTCGCCTGAGCGACTCGCGGAGCGGTCGCGCGATGCCGAGATCACCGAGCTTGACGTCGCCGTGGACCGAGAGGAACACGTTCGACGGGCTCACGTCGCGATGGACCGCGAGGAGCGGGTTGCCCTGCGCGTCGCGGACGGCGTGCACCGCGTCGAGGCCCGCGAGCATCTCGGTCGTGAGGTAGAGCGCGAGCGGCAGCTCCACCGCACGCCGATGCCTCGTGAGCCAGCGCGTGAGCTGCCAGAGGTCGACGCCGAACACGTACTCGAGGACGATGAACGGCAGCCCGTCCTCCTCGCCCCGGTCGATCACTTCGACGACGTTCGGATGATCGATCAGCAGCCCGAGCCGCGACTCCTCTTCGAACATCGTGCGGCACTCGTCGTCCAGGGCGAGCGCCGGCAACATCCGCTTGATGACCACGGCGCGGTCGGCGCCCGCCGTCTGGGGCATGAGCGCGCGGTACACCTCGGCCATCCCGCCGACGGCGATTCGCTCGATCAGCCGATAGGCCCCGATCAACGCAGGGATGGGCCTCGGCTCCTCGGGGGGGCGGCTCTCGGTCACCGTCCCTCATTGTAGACCGAGGACGGGCCCGGCCCTCCACTTCGCTGTCGGCAGAACGTGGGCCGGGTCACATCGCCGGTAGCTCGCAAAGGTTGGCGACACAGGTTCGAGGCGCGAGGCAGTCGCGATCCTCGACGCACTCGTATTGGCAGGTCTGGTCGGGGGCGCACACGTAGGGAGGCGGGCAGTCGCTCGTGTAGACGCACAGCTCGTCGATCGGCTCGGTGCACGTGCCCTCGACACAGATGCTCCCTGCGACGCAGTCGCGGTCCTCGAAGCACTCCGTGGAGCACGTTCCGAACGAGCAGACGAGTGGGCTTCGGCACTCGCTCGACATGACGCACTCGGTCTCGGCGTCGAGCTGACACGCGCCGCTCGTCTCGCCCGGCATCGCGATGCAGTGAAACCCGATGCCGCAATCGCGCGAGGAGATGCAGAGCCTGCGGCATTGGCCGAGACGGCAGCCGAGCGGCGCGGCGCAGTCGGAGTTCAGCACGCACTCTTCACCGAGCGTGAGGTCGGGACGCGAGTTGCATCCTGCGGCAAGCCACAGCGTCGCCGCCATGATGAGCAGGCGCGCCATCACCACCCCACCATCATGGGCGTCGAGGTGCCCGTCACGACGCTGCCGAACTGTTGCTCGTTGTTCCAACCGAAGCACCACGTCGCGGCGCCGGCAACGCGCACGCACGTGTAGCTGGTTCCGGTGTGCAGCTCGGTCGCCGTGGCGGGCAACGGCGTCGGGACGCGCGTGGGTGTCGGCTGCTCGACCGACACGGCGGTGCCGAGCTGCCCGTGGATGTTGTCACCCCAACAATACGTCGCGCCCGCTGACGTGATCGCACACGTGTGCTCGCCGAACGCCGAGATCCGAGCGACGCCGGACATGCCCGGCACGGACGCCGGTGTCGGAGCACCCGCGGCGTCGACCCCTCCGTTGCCGAGCTGCCCGTGGTCGTTCCAACCCCAGCACTTCATGGTGCCGTCGACCAGCCGAGCGCAGGTGTGACCGATGCCCGCTGCGACCTCCGTCGCGGCAGTCACGAGCGAATCGACCGGGTTGGGCTCGAATGCGCTGAACGCCCCGGTTCCGAGCTGACCCACGTCGTTGCCTCCCCAGCAGCGGACGAGACCGGTCTCGAGCACGGCGCACGTGTGCGTCGATCCGGCTGCGACGTGCACCGGTCGCCCACCGAGCATCACGACGGGCACGGGCGTGGGGCGGTTCGTCGTCGAACCGTCCCCGACCTGGCCGTTCTGATTGCGCCCCCAACAGTAGAGCGTCGTGCTCGTCCAAGCGCAGGTGTGCTCGCGTCCTGCGGCGAGGCCGATGATCCCGCTCGGCACACCCGACACCGACACCGGGATGGCACTGGTCGGACCGCCCGTGCCGAGCTGACCGTAGGTGTTGTCGCCCCAACACCAGACCCCGGACGCGTCGACCGCGCACGTGTGCGTCGCGTAGACGGCGAGCGGGCCCGCAGGCGAGGTGAGCACCCCCGCTCCCGGCGCGATGGGCGACGCCGTCGAGCCGATGCCCGCCTGCCCGTCCGAGTTCCGACCAAAACACTGCACATCGCTCGCCCGTTGAATGCACGTCGTGGCTTCGCCGAGGCCGAACGTCGGGGAAGGTGGGGCCACCGCCATCACGCCTCCGTCGGGCGTGACCGCCGCGTCGACTCCGCCGTCGAGCATGCCCGCGTCGAACTCGGACGGAGCCTGGCACACGTTCGGATCCGCCCCGACGTTGCACACGGTCCCGTCGCGGCAATCGCGGTCGGTTCGACATTGCTCTCGGCAGCGATGATCGCGAGCGCAGATGAGCGCCGGCGGGCACTCGCTGTTGAGCCGGCACTCGATCGTCGCAGGGTCGCGACACGCCATCCCGTCGACGTCCATCGTGCACGCCGAGCCGGTCGGGCAGTCGCGATCGTCGACGCACTCGTTCGTGCACGTCGTGAAGCGGCACACGAGCGGATCGGGGCAATCGCTCGCGCGCTCGCAGGTCGACTCCGACGGGACCTGACACACGCCCCGCATGTCCGAATCGAGCACGCAGGTGAGACCGGAGCGACAGTCGCGCGCGTCGCGGCACTCCTCGCGGCATCGCCCGAGCCGGCAGACGAGATCGCTCGAACAGTCGGTCGTGAGATCGCAGCCCGACCCGAGCTCGAGGCGCGGGCGGTCCGAGCAGCCCACCGCCACCCCGATCAGGGCACAAAGCGCCACCGACGACCGGACCGTCCCTGCCATGCCCACGGCAGGCATCCTAGCAGCGGTGCGGTCACGCGATAGCCTTCGGGCGCGGGCCAGCGAAATTATTGAGGAATATTTTTGGGAATTCGGCCCTTGATCTCGGTGTACGAAAACTGCACAATCAGATCAGTCTCATTCAACTGGTCCGTCACGAACGGAACGAGGGGATGTACATGAGGCGCGCAGCAGTAGCTCTGATCTCGATCGTCTGGATGGCAGGTTGCACCGCTGGCGTCGACCCCATCGGCAGCGTCCAAGAAGCGGTCACGCCGATCGTGGTCGACTGCAACGTCACCGGCTTCGGATCCCTGCCGACGGGCGAAGCGTTCTCGGGATCCGCCTCGAGCGTGTCGGGTGCGATCGACGCGGAGTGGGTGCACGACGGCGCGGGCATCCACGTGGAGAGCAGCGGGCCTCCGGACTCCGTGATCTGCCACGTCAACGGGGAGATCGTCGCGGAGATCTCCGGTCCTGCCACGGTCGACGGCAACACCGGCTACTCGTACTACGTCAACGTCGTCGACAATCGAGACCCGCCCGACGACGGCTCGATCGTGCTCGAGGCGTCGCGCGGCCATCACGGTCACCCGGTGGACGGCGTCGAGAACTTCTCCGACCCGACGACCGTGAGCATCCCGCAGTCCATCGAGGTCACCGATGGTGAGGCGGAGGGCTGGGTGATGCTCAAGCTCGACCGCACCGCCTGCTGGTACTTCGGCGACGACGACAGCCATCACTATCATTACGACCACCATCATTCTCACGGTCACCACGGCCACGGTCACGACGGCGACGACGACGACGACGGCGGCGCGTTCGAGTTCGTCCGCTGCGTGGGGCCCGGCGCCCACGGTCTCGCGCCAGGCGACACGCTCGACGTGACGCACGCTCGCCTTCACATCGCGAGCGCATCCTTCCATCGCTGCCACCGCCACGGTCGTGAAGAGCTCGCGGTGCGGGCCGACATCGGCGCGGGCCCGAGCGGCGAGAGCACCGGCACCGCGGACACGTACACGATCATCGTGACCGGCGGCGGCTCCACGTACACCGTCGCGGACAGCCTCGAGGACGGCGACATCCTCATCGACGTCGTACCGTAACGGCGCCGGGGAGACCCGCGCGACCCGGCGCTGTGGCATAGTCGCGCGCCATGGCGAGCCCATCGACCCCGGCGCGCGTCGCCGTCGGCGACCGCGTCGTCGGCCGGCGTGGAATGTCGCGTCCGATGTCGCGCAACGCGCGCGCCCTCGCCGAGGCCCTCTTCACCACGCACGAGGGGCCCCCACAGGAGGAGCGGCTCTCGTGGCTGGTCGAGGACCTCGACGACTTCATCGCGCAGTCGGGGAAGCGCGCGCGATTCGTGCTCTGGCTCTGCCTCACGGCGACGTCGTGGATCTCCCCATTGTTCGCGTTCCGCGTCGGCCCGCTCCGCTGGCTCTCGCTCGAGACCCGGACGCGCGCTCTCGAGCGCCTCGAGCGCAGCGTCTTCGCTCTCGCCCTGTTCGGCGCCAAGGCGATCCTGTGCGTTCTCTACTACGAGCACCCGGACGCGGCACGAGCGATCGGATACGACGCCGAGTGCCTCCGTTCGGGCGAATGAAGCGATGGCCGGCGGCTACGAGAGCATGCGCGATCACCGAGGCGACGTGTCGCTCTCGTGCGACGTGGTCGTGGTCGGGTCGGGCGCGGGGGGGAGCGTCGTCGCTACCGAGCTCGCCGAGAGCGGCCTCGACGTCGTCGTGCTCGAGGAGGGACCGAACGTCGCGGCGAAGGAGTACGCGACGATGCGTCCGAGCGAGTCGCTCCGGCACATGTTCCGCGACGGTGCGCTGTCGATCGCGATCGGTCTGGGGGACACGCCGGCGATCAACCTGACGATGGGGCGATGCGTCGGCGGCTCGAGCGTCCTCACCGGCGGCGTCTGCTTCCGCACGCCCGAATCGGTGCTCGACCACTGGTCGAAGGAGCTCGGCCTCTCGGACATCACGCCCAGCGCGGTGGAGCCGTTCTTCGAGCGTGTCGAGAAGATCGTCCATGTCGAGGAGGTGCCCGTCGACATGCGCTCGCGCTCGACCGAGCTCTTCGTCATCGGCGCCGAGAAGCGCGGCTTCGACATGCGCCCGATGCGGCGCAATACGAAAGGCTGCAACGGATGCGGCCGCTGCAATTTCGGCTGCCCGCACGGCGCCAAGCTCAGCGTCGATGTGAGCTACCTCCCGCGTGCAGTGGAGAGGGGCGCGCGCGTTCTCTCGCACTGCCTCGTCGAGCGCGTCGTCATCGCGAACGGACGCGCGACCGGCGTCGAGGGCCGCCTCCTGAATCGTCCCGGCGCGAAGCCTGGCGACCGGCTCGATGTGCGCGCCAAGCGCGTCGTCGTCGCGTGCGGCGCCTGGCACACGCCGCTCCTCCTGCGGCGGAGCGGGATACGCAACCGGCACCTCGGAAAGAACCTCACGCTCCACCCGGGCTTTCGGATGCTCGCGCGGTTCGAGGACCCGGTACGCGGCTGGCGTGGCGCGCTGCAGAGCGTGTGGTCTCCCTCGGTCGACGGTGTGACGCTCACGGCGCTGTTCGTGCCCGTCGGAGTGCTCGGCGCGACGATGCCGGGCGTCGGAGTGGAGCACACGAGCGCTGCCGCGCGCATCGCTCATCTCGCGATGTTCGGAGGCGCGCTTCACGACGACCCGGGCGGCACGATCCATCGCGGCCTCGGGCGCGAGCCGATCGTCACGTACAGGATGTCGAAGCGCGACCGCGCGCGGATCCCTGTGCTCGTCCGCGAGATGGCGGAGTGCTTCTTCGAAGCGGGCGCGCTCGAGGTCTTCCCGCCGGTGCTCGGCCTTCGCGGGCAGAGCCGTGACGAGTTTCGAAAGCTCGACCTCGATCGCGTCCCCGGCAGCCGATTCGAGTGCGGCTCGCAGCACCCGCTCGGAAGCGCGCAGATGGGCCGCTCCGCCTCAGAAGGCGTGGTCGACACGAACGGCAAGGTGTTCGGCGTCGAAGAGCTCTTCGTCGCTGACGGAAGCATCACGCCCACGAGCCTCGGCGTGAACCCGCAGCTCTCGATCATGACGTTCGCCACGCGCATCGCCTGGCGCATGCGGGACTGAGCGACCGTCGGGGGATGCGGGAGCGACGCGAACGTATCACCGCGCGGGGCCTGGGCAGGGCCGGGCCTTTCTGCGATGCTCGCGACCCCCTGGGTGGGGAGATCCGAACTTGGGAAACGAGGGAGACGGATGAGCGATTTCGGTCAGCCGCCGGGTGGCGGTGGTTTCGGTCAGCCGCCGGGTGGCGGCGGCTTCGGTCAGCCCCCGGGCGGCGGCGGTTTCGGTCAACCGCCGGGTGGCGGTGGCTTCGGGGGTCAACCGCCGCCCGCCGGTGGAGGCTTCGGCGGGGCCCCCGGTGGTCAGGCCCCGGGAGGCGGCGGCTTCGGCGGGCCGCCGCCGGGCGGCAGCGACTTCGGCGCCAACATGGCCGCCGGTCCTCCCAAGACCGAGACGCTCGCGATCGTCTCGCTCGTCTCGGGCATCGTCGGCATGTTGTGCTGCTGGTGCTGTCTCGCGATCCCGTTGCCGATCGTCGCGATCGTCACGGGCGTGCTCGGGATGAACAAGGTGAAGGCCGAGCCGGCTCGCCTCAAGGGCAAGGAGCTGGCCCTCGCGGGGACGATCCTCGGCGGGCTCGCGCTCCTCATCAACATCGCGTTGATCATCTTCCGCATCGTCACCGTGGGCGCGGCGGGCCTGACGCAGCAGCCCTGGAACCAATACTGAGCGACGGCGGGCGGGCGGCCGATCAGCCCGCCCGCGGCTGACGCTTTTTCGTCGTCCTCGCCGGGGGGCGCTAGGCTTTGACGCGTGACCACCATCGCGTATGCGTGCCGGCACGAGGGCCCGCTCGAGCTCCTCCACCCCACGCACGAGGAGCTTCGAGCGCTCGTCGCCGAGCCGGGCGTGACGGTCTGGGTCGACATCGAGGGCGTCACCAAGGATGACGAGAAGCTCCTCACCGAGGTGTTCGGCCTCCATCCGCTCCTCGTCGAGGACATCCTCGGCGAAGCCCAGCCGAAGCTCGAGCAGCACGAGAACTTCGTCTACTTGATCGTGCACGGGATCGATCCCGAGAGACGCGAGCCAACCGACCTCGGCACGCTCGAGATGGACCTCTTGCTCGGGCCGAACTTCGTGCTCACGCACCACACCGACCACATGCGGAGCATCGAGCACGTCCACAAACGCATCGAGAAGGACCCGTCGCTGATGCAGAAGCATCCTGCGTTCGTCGCCCACGCGATCCTCGACCACCTGACGGACCACTACCTCCCGCTGATGGAGAGCTTCGACGCCGAGATCGACCGACTCGAGGTCCAGATCATCCAGCACGGCCAAGCCAACGGGATCCTCGAGCGCATCATGGACCTCAAGCACGGGCTACAACGGATCCGCCGCATCGGGATCCATCAGAAGGATCTCCTGCAGCGCCTCTCGACCGGGGGAACGATCCCTCTGATCCTGATCCCGAAGGAAGCGCTCCCGTTCTATCGCGACGTCTACGATCACTTCCTTCGCGTCGCCGATCTCGCCGACAGCTACCGCGAGCTCGTCGGCTCCACGCTCGATGCATACCTCAGCGTACAGTCGCATCGCCTGAACGAAGTGATGAAGGTCTTGACGCTGATCAGCACGATCATGCTGCCGCTGACGTTCATCGTCGGCGTCTACGGCATGAACTTCGACCGGATGCCGGAGCTCCACTGGAGCTACGGCTACCTCTTCGCGTGGTTCTTGATGCTCGCCACCGCGGGCATCCTCGTCTTCTACTTCAAACGGCGCGGCTGGCTCTGACGCCCTCGCCGACCGCGTCCTCGAGCCGCGCGTGCCCGGCAGCGCGGATCAGCCGGTCGAGGTCGCGCGCCATCCGCGACGCGAGGCCCGGCCCTTCGTAGACGAACGCGGTGTAGAGCTGCACGAGCGTCGCGCCCGCGCGGATGCGCTGCCAGGCGTCGTCCGCCGTCTCGATGCCGCCGACCGACACGAGGACGACGCGGTCGCCGACGCGTGCGCGGAGCCGCCGGAGCACCTCGAGCGAGCGCTCGCGCAGAGGCGGGCCCGACAAGCCCCCCGCGCCGGCCGCCTCGACGACCTCCCGCGGCGTCGTGAGCCCCTCGCGCGAGAGCGTGGTGTTCGTGGCGACGATCCCGTCGAGGCCGAGCTCGAGCGCGAGGTCGGCGATCGCGTCGATGTCGTCGTCCGCGAGGTCGGGCGCGATCTTCACGAGCAGCGGGACGCGCCGCGCCGGGCACGCGCTGTCGAGCTCCTCGCGGACGGCGGCGAGCAGCGGCCCGAGCTTGGTCGCTGCCTGGAGCTCGCGAAGGCCAGGCGTGTTGGGCGAGCTCACGTTCACGACGAAGTAGTCGGCGTGGGCGGCGAGCTGCCTCGTGCTCTCGCGATAGTCGTCGAGCGTCGCTTCGTCCGGCGTCGCTCGGGTCTTGCCGACGTTGACGCCGACGATGACGCGCCGGGCCCGGGCGAGCCGGCGCGCCGCGGCGGCGGCTCCTCGGTTGTTGAAGCCCATGCGATTCACGAGCGCACGGTCGCGCGGCAAGCGATGAAGGCGCGGCCTCGGACTGCCCGGCTGCGCGTGCGCGGTGATCGTTCCGACCTCGACGAAGCCGAACCCGAGCGCGCCGAGCAGCTCGAACGCCACGGCGTCCTTGTCGAGGCCCGCGGCGAGCCCGATCGGCGACGGGAACACGAGACCGAGGGCGCGCGTCTCGAGCGACCTCGGAGGGCGACCGAAAAGAGCGCGGAGCAGCCCCGCGGCGCCCGGCAAGAGACGGAGCACCGCGAGCGCGAAGAAGACCCATCGATGGGCCGTCTCCGGAGGAAGAAGGAACAGAAACGGCTTGGCGAAGAGCCGGTAGAGCATGCGGCGGGGCATCCTGCCCCTGGCGCGCGGACGCGTCGACCGCAAACCGGGCGCCGAGCAGGACTTTTGTCATACTGAAGGTGGAGGTTTCCACCTTGCATCGCTTGCCGCGCTCGCCTCTCCTTCTTCTCGCGCTCGCCCTCGGCGTGGCCGGCTGCGGCAGGACGATCCCGTGGGATCGCCCGCATCCGCTGCCGGACGGCGGCGGCGTCGACGCGCCGCTCCCGGCGGACGGCGGGCCGCCATGCACCAGCGACGTCGACTGCGACGACGGGATCTTCTGCAACGGCGCCGAGGTCTGCCTCTCCACACGGTGCATGACGGCGGCGCCGATCTTCTGCGACGACGGGCTCGCCTGCACGGTCGATCGCTGCGACGAAATGGGCCGGACGTGCACCTTCGAGCCGCGCATGGTCGACGCCGACGGAGACGGATCGCTCGACATCGCCTGCGGCGGTGACGACTGCGACGACACGAACCCGCTCGTCGGGCCCGGGGTGATGGAGCGATGCCGCAATGGCATCGACGACGACTGCGACGGCCTCGTCGACTGCGAGGACGTGACCGCATGCGCACCGGACCCGGCGTGCTCGTGCACGCCTACGCCCGAGCTCTGCGGCAATGGCGTCGACGACGACTGCGACTTCCTCCGTGACTGCGAAGACCCGGACTGCTTCAGCGATCCGGGCTGCGTGTGCGTTCCTTCGCCCGAGATGTGCGCGAACGGAGCGGACGACGACTGTGACGGTCTCGTGGACTGCGCGGACCCCGAGTGCGACGACCAGCCCGAGTGCTGCACGCCGGCGCCCGAGGTCTGCGACAACGGGCGCGACGACGACTGCGACGGTCTCGTGGACTGCGCGGACCCGATCTGCAGCGGGTCACCGACGTGCGTGCCACCGTGCCCGGAGAGCGACCTCGGCTCGGCGATCGGCGATGCCGTCGCCACGGGGAGCACGGTCGGGCGGACCAACACGCTCGGCGCTTCGTGCGCGGGGGGCGCTGCCTCGCCCGACATCACGTTCCGGTGGGCGCCGCCGCATAGCGGGCGGTACGTGTTCGACACGATCGGCTCCGGCTATGACACCGCGCTCCATGTGCATGGCGGCTCGTGTGCGGGAGCGGAGATCGCGTGCGACGACGACGCGGGTGGCTCGCTCACCTCGAAGCTCACGGTGACGCTGCGAGCCGGCACCGTCGTCGTGATCACCGTCGACGGGTTCGGCACGGCTTCGGCGGGCGACTACGTGCTCAACATCCACGAGGTCGAGCCCGAAGCAGGAAACTGTGACGACGGCGACGACAACGACCGCGACGGGCTCACGGACTGCGCGGATCCGGATTGCTCGACGGACCCGGCGTGCGCGCGCCCGTGCCCGGATCTCGACATCGGCGCGGCCGTCGGCCCCGCCGTCTGGACCGGAACGACCGTCGGCGCGCGCAACGATCTGACGCCGGGCTGCGCCGTGAGCACGGCGCCCGACGTCGCGTTGAGCTGGACCGCTCCGCGCAGCGCTCGCTACCGCTTCGACACCAACGGCTCGGCGTTCGACACGGTGCTCTACATCCGCGACGGCGCCTGCCTCGGCCCGGAGCTCGCGTGCAACGACGACGTGGGTGGCACGCTGACCTCGCGGATCACGCGGAACGTCACGGGCGGCACACGCCTCATCCTCGTCGTCGACGGTGCCGGGACCGCCTCTGGCCTCGCACGTCTGAACATCACCGCGTTCGAGGCTGGGTTTTGCGCCGACTCGATCGACAACGATCTCGACGGTCGTACCGACTGCGCGGACACCGAGTGCGCCGCTCTGCCGGCGTGCTGCGTGCCGATGCTCGAGAACTGCTTCGACGGGGCGGACAACGACTGCGACACGCTGGTCGACTGCGCCGATCCGAACTGCGCGTCGTCGCCCGCCTGTTGCACGCCCATGCCGGAGCGCTGCTCGAACGGCGCGGACGACGACTGCGACGGGCTCATCGACTGCGTCGATCCGGACTGCCGCCTCAGCCCCGTCTGCTGATCATGATCGAGGTCACGCGCCAGGACCTCGAGACGGCGCTCACCGAGCTTCGCACCGAGATCGCCGATCCGGCCGGCGGTATCCACGGCCCGGAGTCCCTTTCGTGGAGGATCGGGCGAGAGGCCGGCCTCTTCCTCGCCGCCGGCCGCGCGTCGCTCATGCAGCTCTCACACCCGTTCGTCGCGCAGGCCGTGCAGGACCACTCCAGGACCAGGTCCGACGTCCGCGGCCGCTTCCAGCGCACCTTCCTGCACATCTATTCGATGGTCTTCGGCGATCTCGACGCCGCGGTGCGCTCGGCCCGGCGCGTCCACGCGATCCACGAGCGCGTGACCGGAACGCTCGCCGAGAGCGCCGGACGCTTTCGCGCCGGCACCCCCTACCGCGCGAACGACGCCGAGACCCTCCTCTGGGTGCACGCGACCCTCGTCGACAGCTCCGTACGAGCGTACGAGCGCATCGTCCGCCCGCTCTCCGACGCGGACAGAGACCTCTATCTCTTCGAATCGGACCGCTTCGCGCGTCTCTTCGGAATTCCCCGCGAGCTGCTTCCGACCGGCTGGCGGGAATTCTCCCGGTACGTCGACGGCATGTCCGCCGAGCTCGTCCCCACACGCGCCGCAGCGGACCTCGCACGCTTCCTGATGACCCCGCCGACTCGCCTCCACCTACCCCTCTCGCTCCCCTACCGCGCCGTCACCGCCGCGCTCCTACCCGCGCGCCTGCGTGCCCCGTTCTCGCTCGACGCGAGCCGCGCCGAGCTCGCCGCCGCCCACGCGTTCGTCCGCGCGTTCCGCGTCACCTACCGCGCCCTCCCCCGCCGAATTCGCCACGTCCCGGCCTACGTCGAAGCGTCCCGGCGCGTACGCGGACAACCCCCCGTCGACCCCATCGGCCGCGCCATCGAGCGTGCCCTCGTCCGCACCCTCGGTTAGAGCACGGCTCAGCGGCCCGCGTCGCAGTCCGGATCGGCCGCGTCCGCGAGACCGTCGCCGTCGTTGTCGACCAGGTCCGAGCAGACGCACTCGTCGGGGCGGCGCGTCGTGACGCCGAGCGTCTCGAGCAGAGCGATCTCGGAGTCGACGTGGTCCGCGTAGAGGTCCGCCGTCGGCGCGTGGCGAAGGAGCAGCGAGTTCTCGTCGTTCTCCTCCGCGCCGCTGTCGCCGAGGTTCATGCTCCCCGTGAACACGGCGTCGTCGACGACGATGATCTTGTCGTGGTTGCGCACCTGCGCGCTTCCGTTACCCCACGCGCTGATCCACGTCTCGACGCCCTCCGCGCAGAGGTAGTCGTCGCGCGAGTAGACGCTCCCCGAACGCACGAAGTCCCAGACCGTCCGCACCGACACCCCGCGCCGCCTCGCCTTCGCGACGCCGAGCGCGAAACACGCGTCCGTCTCCGAGTACATGCTCATCCGGATCCGGCTGGCCGCTTCTCCGACGAGCCCGTACCCGTCGTCACCCTCCGCGCAGTAGTCGCAGACCCATTGCGTGCCGGACATCCGGCAGACGCAGTCTGCGTCGGGGCCCGCGCACGCCGTGTCCGGCGCGTCCATTCGAACGCTCCGGGCCGAGCCGCGCAGCGCCGCCATCGCATCGTCGCTCGGCGAGAAGTACACCGCGACCGAGCCCCCGTCCGGGGCGTCCCACGGACCTTCTTCGCTCCGATCCTCGACGCACGCCGGCGAGCACTCGTCGCAGCTCGCGCGCTCGCTCAGTCGCTCCGTCGCACAGTGGCGGTAGAGCTGGTCGAACTCGTCGCCGTACGCTTTCGTGAGCTCCGGCACGCCGCGAATCAGGATCGAGTTGTTGTGGTTCTCGGTCAGCCCGGCGACGGTCCAGTTCGTGGAGCCCGTGAGCACCGCCTCGCTCGGCAGCCCGCGGTCGACGAGCGCGAACTTGTGATGCATGAGCCCGTAGCTCCGCACCGCCTGCACGTCGACGCCGCACCCGGCGAGGCCCGTGTCGGGCGAGAACACCGACGGGAAATAGCTGCGCGAGTCTCGGGGGTTCTCGCTCGTCTCGTCGGTCGTGAGCCGCACCTCCACGCCGTCTCCCGCCGCGTTACAGAGCGCCTCGACGAGCGCCGGGTCGTCGATCCCGTACACCGATAGATCGAGCGTCGCTCGTGCGGACTGGATCGCGCGGATCAGGAAATCGCGCAGCTCGCCCTCGGGCCTGTCACAGCCGTCGCAGTCCGGCGTGTTCCAGGCGACCTCGATGCCCGGTTCGACCGGCGGCTCGGTCGTGACGCGCAGCACTCCGCGCGCCCACCGACGATCCCCAGTTCAGGATTCGAAGCGTGTAGTCCGCCGGCGGCTCACCGCCCACATCGGCGGGCACCGTCACGAACGGCGCGCGCCCGCGCCAGCTGCGGCGCGTGTAGCCGTCGCGCTCGGCGACGATCTGCAATCGCTCCCTCGTCGCTTGCTCGGTCGTCACCGCGAGCAGGCCCCACGTGGTGACGCGGAGCAAGGTCTCGCCAGGCTGCCCCGCGCGCATCGGCGCGACCTCGAACGGCATCTCGACGACAATCGCGGAGTCGTCCTTGCCGATCGCGGGAAGCTCGCCGAGGTCGAGCACGGGCGCTCCGCCGGTACAGCCGACCGCGACGGCGGCCGACACGAAGAGGGGGATGAAGCGATTCACCCGTGTCATTCCAGCAACAGTCGTGCCTCCGAGATCGGCCTGAAACCCGGCTGATCTCGTCTCTCCGCGCGGCGACTGGGGTTGCCACGGGCGGCTCCCCGACATGCGCATCTTCGTCGCGGACCCGGCGCGCGTGGCACGCTATCTTCGCCGCCCGATGAGCGCGCTCGTGACCGTCCTCGCGCTGTGTGCGTTCGCGCTCGGCTATCGATTCTACGCCCGGTGGGTCGGACGCCGCGTCTTTCAGGACGACGAGCGCATCGTCACGCCGGCCCACGCGCTCCGCGACGACCACGACTACGTCCCGACCCGCGAGCACGTCCTGTTCGGCCACCACTTCACCTCCGTCGCGGGCGCCGCGCCGATCATCGGCCCGTGCGTCGCGGCGTATTGGGGCTGGCTTCCCGCGCTCCTCTGGGTCGTCCTCGGCACCATCTTCATGGGCGCCGTGCACGACTTCGGCGCTCTGGTCGCGAGCGCCCGCGAGAAGGGTCGCTCGATCGGCGAATCTCACGGCGAGCGTGATCGGCCCGCGCGCGCGGCTGATGTTCCTCTGCTTCGTCGCCGTGCTGGTCTGGCTCGTCCTCGCCGTCTTCGCGATGGCGATCGCGGGCCTCTTCGTCGCGCAACCGACCTCGGTGCTCCCGATCAACATCGAGATCATCGTCGCCGTCGTCGTCGGCTGGCTCGTCTACCGACGCGGCACGGGCCCGCTCGTCCCGTCCCTCGTCTCGCTCGTCGTCCTGTACGCCTTCGTCTGGCTCGGAACGTTCCTCCCGCTCGGCCCAGACGAGCTCGGCCTCGACGCGCGGACGCTCACCCGCTCGTGGATCATCTTCCTCTTCGTCTACTCGGCGATCGCGAGCCTCTTGCCGGTGTGGCTGCTGCTCCAACCGCGCGACTTCATCAACAGCCACCAGCTCGCCGTCGGTCTCGGTGCGCTCTTCCTCGGGCTCTTCGTCGCACACCCCGCGCTCGACGCTCCCGCGATCCGCGCGAGCACCGAAGGCGCGCCGCCGATCTTCCCCGTCCTCTTCGTGACCGTCGCATGCGGCGCCATCAGCGGCTTCCACGGTCTCGTCAGCTCCGGGACCACCTCGAAGCAGCTCTCCGAGCTCTCGCACGCGCGCTTCATCGGCTACGGGAGCATGGTCGGCGAAGGCGCGCTCGCGTTGGCGTCGACGATGACCGCGGTCGCGGGCATCGGCCTCGTCGCGAGCTGCGCGCTCCCCGGCCAAGGCGCCGTCGCCGACCTGAGCTGGTCGGCGTCTACTACGACAGCTGGGCCCACGCCGGCACGAACGGCGCCTCCGCGTTCGTGCTCGGCGGCGCCGCGTTCCTCGAAGCGATCTCGGTCCCCGAGACCCTCGCCCGCACGGTGATGGCCGTCCTCGTCATCTCGTTCGCGGCGACGACCCTCGACACCGCCACCCGAATCCAGCGCTTCGTGATCGGCGAGATCGGCGCCGCGGTCTCGGTGCCGGCGCTCGAGAACCGATGGATCGCCACGCTCCTCGCGGTCGTCCCCGCGATCGTGCTCGCGTTCTGGGAGGTGCGCGATCCGGCGTCGGGCCAGATGCGCGCGGCCGGCTGGGTGCTCTGGCCGATCTTCGGCGCGAGCAACCAGATGCTCGCAGCGCTGACGCTCCTCGTGCTCACGCTCTACTTCTCGGCCCGAAAACGCCCGGTGCTCCCGCTCCTCCTGCCGATGATCTTCGTCAGCGCCGTCACGTTCCTCGCGATGCTCGCGAACCTCCGCGAGTTCTGGGCGGCGGGCAACGTTCTGCTCGCAGCGCTCTCCGCCGTGCTTCTCGCGCTCAACGCGTGGATGCTCGCCGAAGGCGCCGGCGCCCTCCGCAAGCGCCTGCGCAGGAGCAGGGACGGGTGAAGCGTGCAGAGACCGTGGTTGCGCTCGGCGGACACGGCCGGCATGCTCCGCGCCGCATGCGTTTCGAGTGCGTCGTTCTCGACTTCGACGGCACGTTCACCGACGTGGAGAAGGAGGCCGTCCCGTTCCTCGCGGCCTATCGCGATGACCTCGAGGCGAGCCTCGGCGCCGACGCCGTCTCCGGTTGGGACGAAGCGGCGGCACACATCGGGGAGAGCCCCGAGCGCTTCGGCTGGGAGTTCGAAGGCAGGATCGTCGCGCCGTCACACGCCGACCCGTACGTCATGGCGACCTCGACCGCACAGAAAATCCTCGACGACGGGGGTCTCGTCACGGACCCCGGTGAGCGACGTCGCTTTCTCGAGGACATCTTCCGCAGAAACTATCCGCGCGCGGCCAACGTGTTCCGACCGGAGGCGCGGAGGGTCGTCGAGCAGCTCGTCGCGACCGGCACGCCGGTCTACGTGGTGACCAATTCGTCGACCGACGCCGTGGAAGCGAAGCTCGACGCGCTCGCGCCCGCGGGCCGAGGGCACCTCACCGTCATCGGCGACGCGAAGAAGTACGTGATCGCCGAGCCCGCGACGCCCGACCCCACCTTCGACGCGCTGCCCGCGACGCGTACAATCGACGGTCTCGAGCGACCAATCCACCTCCATCGCGGTCCGTACTTCGACGCGCTCCGCCGCGTCCTTGGCGCGACCGGCGCCACCGCGGCCACGACGCTCGTCTGCGGTGACATCTACGAGCTCGACCTCGCGATGCCCGCCGAGCTCGGCTTCCACGTTCACCTCGTCGCGCGGCCCGGCACGCCGATGTACGAGCGCGCTGCCGTCGCGGCGCTCACGCGCGGCGCGATCAGCGAATCGCTCGAGCCCATCGTCGCACGCCTCGTCAATCCGCCCTGACCGATCTAGCCGCACATCGCCCGCGAAAAATTCGTGCTTCCTTGGAAGCTCGCGCCGGCTTCGGGCGTAGAATCCCGGGAGCCCTTGAGCGAAAAACGAACCGCCGTGCTGATCCTCTCGGGAGCAGCCCTCTTCGTCGTCGCCCTCGGGTGCCTGGGGACGGCGGCGTTCGTTTTCGCGGTGAAGCCGTGGACTTGGGGACACGACGCGGATCCGCTCGCGGGGCCGATCGACACACCCGACCCCTCCTCCCCCATCGCGCCCACCGAGCCGAGCGATGACGACGCCCCGCCGACACAGATGCGGAGCCGCTACCGCCCGGGCCCCTTCGTCCACGTCGAAGGCACCCTGCCGACGGGTCATCTCCAGGTCCGGCGGATCGAGACCGGCCCTCGCAACGGCCGCACCGTGGACACTCCCTGGATCGTCGGAGGCGCCGAGCTTCGCCCCACCGCAGCGCCCGCGTCGGCCGCGCCGGGCTCTTTCGGCCCGACGCTTCGCCTCACCGACCAAGGCGTCCCGCTCACGATCATCGCGGGCGTGCCCGCCACCCTGCCCCTGCACACCGATCCCGGCTCGGGTGAGAACGGAGCCGTCCGTGGGCTCCTCATCGCGTTTCACGACTACCCGGGACACTTCTTCCTGCCGGCGACGGTCGACACGGAGCTCGGTCACGTCGAGGTGGCAGGCGTCGACGAAGCGAGCCTGTACTTCGGGGTCGACACGGCGGTGATGCCGAACGGCGCCCCGATCACCACCCAGCAAGAGGTCACGATGTACGTCGCGGCCGTCGACGTCGACGGTCGTGTGAGCGACTACGCGACGCGGCAGCTCAACCTCATGCCGGTCGGCCAAGGCGACGTCGAGGTGACTCTGACGATGAGCCGACCGACGGACCTCGACCTCTACGTCGTCGATTCGTCGGGGACGACGGTCTACTACGGCAACACCGAGTCGTTCACCGGCGGTCACCTCGACCTCGACGCGAACGCGGCGTGCAGTGGCAACATGGGCGTCAACACCGAGCACGTCTTCTGGCCGACGGGTGGCGCGCCCGCGGGGACGTACACGGTTCGGGTCGCGCATTTCGAGAGCTGCGTGAACGGTGCACCGATCGACTACCGCGTCACCGTGCGCAACTGTGGCGAGACGGTCGTCCTGTCGGGCCACTTCACGGGCGAAGGCAACTCCGAGAGCTGCGACACGGCACCCACCGACCCCGACCAGAACTGGTGCCAGCAGGTCGTCGAGTTCGAGGTCGCGTCGTGCACGCCAGGCGCGACGGCGGCGCAGGGCGCGGCCCGGCCGCCCGGGGCCGCGACCCCAGAGGGCAGCGTGCCCGCGACCGGCATCCACCTATAGGGCGGAGAGGCTCTCGCTCACCGCGCGCACGACGCGGCTCGGCTCGTCGAGCGAGCTCGGCCAGTGTGGGGCGAAGCGCAGGAGCCCGTCGGGGATGGAGCACACGACTCCGCGCGCCGCGAGCGCGCCATGGAGGGCCACGACGAACACGTCGTGCGGCGGGACGACCGAGAGGATGCCGGAGCGCGCCTCCTCCGCCGGCGAGCGAACGCTGTGGAACCCGAGCTCCAAGAGAGGCTCCTCGAGCGCGTCGCAGTACGCCGAGACGTGTGCGTGAATGTCCGGCACGTCGATCTGCAGCAGCAGATCGAGCGACGCTTCGAGCGCCGCGAACGCGGTCACGCTCGCAGAGCTCCCCTCGACGAAGCGGATGTCTTGGCGAACGGGCGCGTCGTACGAGAGCCTTCCCGGACCGCGGACGAGGAACGCGGTCGCGTCCTCGACGCTGAGCCAACCGGCGACCGTGGGTCGGAGCCGCCGCGCTCGATCGGGCGCCGCGTACACCCATCCGGCACCCTCGATCCCCATGAGCCACTTGTGTGCGCCACCGGCAGCGTAGTCGACGCCGGACGCGCGAAGCGACAGGGGCACCACGCCGGCGGCCTGGATGGCGTCGACGAAGAGCTCCGCGCCGTGCGCGTGGCAGAGCGCCGCCATCTCGGCTATCGGCATGCGCAGACCGCTCGAGAATTGCACCGCGCTCGTCGCGACGAGCCGCGCACCGCGCCCGAGCTCCTGCTCGAGCGCAGCGAGGCCTTCGGCGTGGTCGCGCGCGAACGGCTTGACGGGTAAGAGCCCGAGCTCGAGACCGAAGAGCTCCGCGGCGCGTTGCCACGGGACGACGTTCGCGGGGAACTCTCCGTCGAACGTGAGGATGCGATCGCCGCGCTCCCAGCGAAGCCCGAGCGCGATCGCGCGCACTCCGGCGGTGGTCCCGCGAACGAGGCCGATGTCGGCGCCTTCTGCGCCGAGCAGCGTCGCCAGCTTCGAACGCAGACGATCGCGCTGAGCCACCCATCGGCCGATCGCCCCTGCGCCCCTCTTGGCGTAGTCGCGCATCACTTCCTCGACGGCCTCCTGCACGGCGACCGAGACCGGCGACACGGCCGCATGAGCGAGGTACGCGCGCGCTTCGAGGTGCGTGAAGAGGCTCCGATTGCCGACCCGCGCGAGATACCGGGTTCCCGACACGCCTCGCTCCTATCATGGAACCGTGTTTCCAGGGAGCGGTCAGCGCGGTGCGAACGGAGCGACGGCTGCGATGGCCAGGTCGATCTCGGCGTTCGTGACGTAGGGAGCCGGGCCGAAACGCAGGAGGTCTCCGCGAGCGTCGGCGAACATGTCGCGCGCGCGGAGGGCGGCGACGATCTCGGACGCGCGCGCGGTACGCACCGCGACGAACCCGCCGCGCGCGTGGTCGTGGCGCGGTGTAGCGACGTCGAACCGGTCGAGCCCGTCGAGGAGGCGTGCCGTCTGCGCCAGCGACAGCGCGCGGAGCCTGTCGACGTCGAGGCGCTCCCGCCGGAACAGGTCGACCACCGCGGCGGCGCGGTAGTGGCTCACCGGGTCGTAGGTGGCGCCGGCAAACCGATCCGCGCCTCGCGGCCCGTAGCCGACCTCGCCCCCGCGCGGCGCAGCGAGGTGCGCGAAGTCGGCGAACCACCCCGTGTAGACCGGCCGCAGGCTCGTGCCGGGCGGGACGCGCATGAAGCAGCATCCTTCGCCCCACTGTGCGTACTTGTATCCGCCGGCGACGTAGAAGACCGGGTCGGGGCCGAGATCGCTCACCCGTTCGGGCACGACGTTGAACGCGTGGTAGCCGTCGAGGAGGGCTTCCGCTCCCACTCGCTGCGCGCCCTCGACAGCTTCGCACAGGTTCGGCACGATCTCCGACGTCTCGAACAACACCGTCGAGACGAGCACGGCCGCGGTCCGCTCGTCGGTCGCGGAGCGGAGCCGAGCCGCGAGCGACTCGACCGGACGCGCGTCGACGAAGACGACCTCGACCCCGGCCTCCGCGAGGCGGCGCATCTGCCGGTAGAGGCTGTGGAACTCACCCGTGGTCGTCACCAGCTTCGGGCGGCTTCGCAGATCGAGCGCCGACAGGAACCGAGCGACCAGCTCGTGCGTGCTCGCCCCGAGCGCGACATCGTCCGGTGAGCCGCCGATCCGATTGGCCACGGCGCGGCGGACCGCGTCTCCCGCCGCGAGCGCGCGCGCCCACTTGTCGTCCACGTGCCGGGCGGCGTCCTCGAACGAGCGCAGCAAGCCCTCCTTCGCGACGTCGGGCCACGCCTGGTGCGAATGCCCCGTCAAGAGGACGCGGCCGGGCCGGAGGAACGAGGAGTACAGAGGGCGGAGCGCCTCCGGGTCGAGCGCCGAATCCATCCCGGACGGATTACCACGGCAAGGGTGGCTGCCGGCTAGGAGGGTGGCCGATCTGGTGCCGCACCGCGGCAAAAGAGGCCGATCTCCGCGAGATCACGGCTGACACGTCCTGGCACGCGCTTCGCACTCGGCGCCGCCCAAGGCGGGAGGCCCCATCACCATGTCACGCATTCGAATCCTACTCATCGCGCTCACCCTCGCAGCCCCGGCGGTCGCCGTGACGGGCTGCGCGTCGGACGGCTCCGGCGGTATCGACCCCGGCGATCTGATTGACGGAACCGCGCGGCTGGAGGTCGTCGGCTCGACGACCCGCATCGTCAACGAGATGGCGGAAGAGATCATCGAGATCCGTTACCTCGACAAGGACGGCGCGCCCATCCCGAACGGCCTGGTCGAGTTCCTCATCGAGGGCG
Source organism: uncultured delta proteobacterium (assembly GCA_963740495.1). Lineage (GTDB taxonomy): Bacteria > Myxococcota_A > Polyangia > Polyangiales > CAVUEK01 > CAVUEK01. Next base: position 1,886 of record CAVUEK010000014.1, on the reverse strand, counting down.
ACCCGAACACCGGCTCTCTCTCGGGACACGCCTCGCCGACGAACGACGACGGCATCGCGGAGGTGACGCTCCGAGCGGGCACCGAGGCGACGTTCGACGTGGTCGCGACCGCGGAGCTCGCGCCCGACCCCGTCTCCGTGTCCATCACGGTTCAGCCGCTCTCGTTCGGCACCCTCGACTACGTCGTGACCTACGCAGGTCGCCGCGTCGTCGACAGCGCCGAGGTCGCGATCTGGACGAACATGACCTGCAGCGATCTTCAGCGGGCCGTTCCGGCGCCGCGCGAGACGCAGGTGACGAGCCTTCGCGCGCACAACTCGTTCGAGGGCGTCGAGATCGGCCTTCCGCTCGCGGTCTACGCGCTGGGCATCGACAACAACGACAACGTCGCGGCAGAAGCCTGCGCCGACGCCACGCTGAGCACCCAGCGCGGCAGCCTCGAGATCCCCCTCGGCGACGTGGCCGAGCTGTTCGGTGGCGACTATTCGGTCGAGGAGACGTTCGACGTCACGAGCGGCTTCAGCCCGGCGCTCGACACGACGCTCGACATCCTCGGTGGCCTGTCCCGCGACCCGGCGGCGTACATCGTCGACTTCGTCGCGATGGACCCGCGCACGCCGAGCTGGCTCCGGAGCGCGCTCTCGAGCGGTCCGGTCCGCGCCCTCATCGCGGGCTACCTTCGTGACGCCATCTCCGACATTCACGTCCCGAGCTACATCACGGACCTCGTCGACTTCGGCGCCGGCGTGAACATGGCGTTCAGCCAGCTGACGCTCGTCGGGGACCTCGAGTTCGGCGAGGCCAGCGAGTTCGGCACCTACGACGGCACGCACCGGGTGCACGCGCTTCGCTTCCCGCTCATCGACGAAACGACCACCGAGCGGCCCATCCGCGCGATGGCCCCGGTCGAGGTGACGGTCGGACCGGAGATCGGCCTCGCGGAGCACACCCTCGCCGTCAGCTTCGGCGAGGTCGTCGAGATGGTCCTCCACGACGTGCTTCTTCCCCGCCTGCCCGGCTCGCCGGCCACGACGACCGAGTTCCTCGGCGACCTCCTCGACTGCGACGCGATCGCGACGTCGATCGCCGGCACGTCGGGTACCTGGGAGAGCGTGACCAACGCGGTGTGCGAGGTCGGCCTCACGGTGCTCGGCGAAGTGATCGAGAACTACATCACGGACATGTGGCAGTACGAGCAGTTCACGCTCTCCGGCCACGCGGAGCTCACGGACTCGGACCTCGATTACGATCGAGATCACCTCGACCACGGCCACGCGACCGTCGTGTGGACCGGCGACTCGGGCGAGCTCCGTTTCGACGGAGTGATGTCGGGCCAACGCCTCGACGACCACACCGGCCGCACCAGCCCCGTTCGCGAGCGCATGCACGAGCTGCGCTGATCCCACAGACCCCGCGTCCAACTCCCGCCTGGACGCACCCCCCTGAAAGGTCGGCCGCGCAAGCGACCGACCTTTCTTTTATTCCGCCCGCGCGCCACCAATCGAGCCCGTGTAGGATTCGGCGCGCGATGGACCACGACACGATGGTGTGGGCGCTGTCGACCGGCACGGAGAGCATTTGGGTGGTCGTCGTGACGATCTATCTCGTGCTCGAGCGCCGCTCGCCGCAGGCAACCCTCGCGTGGATCTTCGCCCTCACCTTTCTCCCGGTCGTCGGCATCCTCGCGTACCTGTTCTTCGGTCCGAGGCGTTTCGAGCGACGCAAGCGACGCCGCGCACGCGCGCGCAAGGTCATCCACGGATCGGTGGGCTCCGAGGCGATCGCAGCGCACGATCTCGACGATTGGGCGACCCACCTGATCGAGATGTGCGAAGCCTCGGTCGGGCTTTCCGCTCGCGCGCGTCACGCCGACCTCTCGCTCTATC
>CAVUEK010000013.1:0-289590 GCA_963740495.1 uncultured delta proteobacterium | reverse complement strand
GGACGACGATTGCGACGGCGCGACGGACGAGGGGCTCTTGCTCCGGTGCTTCGCGGACCCGGACCGCGACGGGTACGCCGCGGCGGGCGCCGCGCTCATGCTCGTGTGCCCAGCGACCGGTGGGGGTGCCCCACGGGCACCACGTCGCGCGAGCCGATTCGGCGGGCTCGCGCTCGACTGCGACGACGCCGACGCGAGCATCCATCCGGGCGCGGTCGAGATTCTGTGACGGCGTCGATCAGAACTGCAACGGTGCGCCCGACGACATGCTCCGCGCGAGCTGCTATCTCGACGCCGACCGCGACGGATATGCGCCTGCGACCGCGACGGTGACCGTCGTGTGTCCGGCGAGCGGCGGCGGCTGTCCTGCCGGGACGACGACGCGCGACCCGCTCACCGGCGCGGACTGCGACGACGCAGATCCGGCGCGCTCGCCGAGCGCGACCGAGCGCTGCAACATGAGCGACGACGACTGCGACGGTAACGTCGACGAGGGAACGTCGATTGTGTGCTTCACCGACGGGGATCGCGACGGGTGGGGCGTCGGCGGAGGGGCGAACGTCTGCGCCGACCCCGGCGGCGGCTGTCCCCCCGGTCGGACGTCGCGCGATCCCGCGTCCGCGGGCGCCGATTGCGACGACGGCGATCCCGCGCGCTCGCCGGGGACGGCCGAAGTGTGCAACGCGGTCGACGACGACTGCGACACCGGGGTCGACGAGGGAACCACGGTTCACTGCTACGCTGACCCGGACAACGACGGATACGCGGGCTCGGGCGTGACGCCGATGGACCGCTGCGCGGATCCGATCACCGGCTCCTGCCCCGTGGGAACGACGCGAACGGCGCCGGGCTCGGGCACGACGGACTGCGCTCGAAACGACGGAGCGATCCACCCCGGCGCCCTGGAGACGTGCGACGACGTCGACCAGGACTGCGACGCGCTCGTCGACGAAGGCCTGCCGACGACGGCCTACTGGCTCGACGAGGACGGCGACGGGTACGGCGACGACACCACGTATGTCGCGATCTGCGGTCCGCGGCCGCGCTACGCGCCCTTTCCCGGCGACTGCGATGACGCCAACGAGGCGCGGCACGCGAACGCCCCGTTCTCCGCGGAGCCGGCGTGCGGCAGCGCGAACATGCCGTGCACGACGGTGGGGCCTCGAAGGGGGTGCGCGCCCCGCGGGGGTGGCGCGTGCAGCACGCGGGCGGATTTCTGGGACGCCGATTGCAGTCGCTACACCGAGTTCGGCCAATCGGTCGGTGCGTGTGTCCGCGTAGGGGTGACGTGCACCGCCATCCCGGGCCTCGTGTTCGATCCGGTGGCCGCGCGCGCGGATCCGTCGTTCTACTGCGGGGGCACCTTTCCCCTCATTCGCGGCTCGAGCGACTGCGACGCCACTCACGGCGGCTGCACGCTCGCGGCGGCCGGCACCGGAGTGCTGACGTGCCGCTGATGCGCGCCCTGTTGGTGCTCGCCGTGCTCTCTCCGCTCGGGTGCGGCGGAGACGATCCGTCCGACGCGGGCGCGGACGCGACCGCGGCCGCGTGCGCGACCGACGAGGAGTGCGACGATGGGCGGCCGTGCAACGGCCCGGAGACGTGCGCCCCCTCGACACCGGGCGCTGACGCGCGCGGCTGCGCGCGCGGGGAGCCGCCGTGCACCGAGGAGGAGCGCTGTGAAGAGGCCACCGGGCTCTGCCTGGCGCCTTGCCCGGAAGGAGACGATCTCGACGGCGACGGTCACTACGCGCTCGCGTGCGGCGGGGACGACTGCGACGACATGGACGCTCGCAGGTTCCGCAACGCGCCCGAGGTCTGTGACGTGACCGGTATCGACGAGGACTGCGACCCGACGACGTTCGGTACGCGCGACGCGGACGGCGACGGCTACGTCGACGCGCGCTGTTGCAATGGCGAGGCGTGTGGCGACGACTGCGACGACATGCGACCAGGCGCGCACCCGGGCGAGCCCGAGGCGTGCAACGGGTACGACGACGACTGCGACGGGCTCGTCGACGAGGGCGTGCTCCACGATTTGTACCCCGACGGCGACCTCGACGGGTTCGGCGCGGCGGGCTCGACGCCCGTGGAGGGCTGCCGTGCGAGCCGCGGGCTCTCGCTCGTCGACACGGACTGCGACGACGCCGATCCCCAGCGCAGCCCCGACCTGCCCGAAGTGTGCGACGCGGAGAACCGGGACGAGAACTGCGACGAGGAGAGCAACCCGGTCAGCCGGTGCGCGTGCAGCGGCAGCGCGGACCGCCCCTGCCCCGAGATGGGCGTCTGCGCCGGCGGCATCGAGCGCTGCGTCGCGGGGACGTGGAGCCTCTGCTCGATCTCGGCGCGGCCCGAGACGTGCGACGGAGAGGACGACGACTGCGATGGCCGAACCGACGAGGGGCTCCTCTTGACCTGCTTCCCGGACACGGACGACGACACCTACGCTCCAGGCGATGCGGGCCCGATCGCGAGCTGCCCCGCGGAGGGCCGCGCGACGGTCGGGGGCTGCCCACGCGGTCGCACGGATTCGCGACCCTGCACATTATCCAGCGGACTGCGACGACATGTCGATCGCGATCCGCCCCGGGGCGCCCGAGCGTCCCAAGAACGAGGTCGACGACGACTGCGACGGGATCGTCGACGAAGCGGCGACGCCGTGACGCGGAGCGCGCCCGCGGCTCACGCGTTCGCGCGCCACTCGCTCGGGGACACGCCCACGTGGCGCTTGAACGCGCGGCTGAAGCTCGCCTCGGACGCGTAGCCCACCGCTCCGGCGACCTCCGCCATGGTCGCGTTGGTCGTGCGAAGCCGTCGTGACGCGAGCTGCAGGCGCCACGACGTCAAATAGCTCATCGGCGCTCGCCCGAGCAGGAGCCGAAAGCGCTCGTCGAGCACGGAGCGCGAGCTCGCCGCGCGCTTCGCGAGCTCTTCGAGCGTCCATCGGTGCTCGGGTTGGCGGTGCATGCACGCGAGCGCGCGCCCGACCACGGGATCGGAGAGTCCGGCGAGCCAGCCGCCACCCGCTTCGGGATCTTGGCGCACCACCTCGCAGATGCACTCGGTGAACAGCAGCTCGGGCAGGCGCTGCAGCACCGGATCGTTCTCGGCGCCGCGGCCGGTCGCGTGGAGCGCGTACTCTACGCTGGCCGCGACCCAGTGAGCCAGCGGTCCGCCGGACGGGCGCACGCGAAGAAGCGGCGGCAGCGACGCGAGCACCGGGTTGAACGGGAGATCGTCGCAATAGAGGTAGCCACACACCATCGTCGTAGGTGCGCCGCCACCTCCGTGACGGATCACCGGCATCTCGGTCCACGGCGGCGGAGGCAGAAGCTCGCGCACGGGGGTCGGGTGGTCGAGGCTCGGGTCGCCGAGATAGTGGTGGTCCGCGAACGGGAAGATCACGATGTCGCCACCTTCGATCTCCGCCCCGCCCCCGCGCCGGAGCGCGAGCCGACAGTGGCCCTCCGTGAAGATGTGAAAGAGGATGACGCGACGGTCGCCGGGCCTGAGCACCTCCACGATCTCGTCCGACTCGGGGGACTCGTACGCCCAGGGCGACGTGAGGTGCGCGCGAACGAAGATCGCGCCCGAGAGCTGTAGACACGCGAGCCCTTCGCGAACGAGCCGCTCCCGTTCGGCCGAATCGGCGCGAGGCGGCTGCTCGGACAAGTCTCTCGGTTGGTCGGTCATGGCAGCTCCTCGGGCGGTGAGGTCACATGAGGGCAACGGGAAGGCGCGTCCGCGCCCGACCCAGAACCCAGGACCCAGGAGAAACGATCATGCCCAAGTACGTCATCGAGCGCACGCTGCCCGGCGCCGGCCGGCTCTCGCAGGCCGAGCTCCGCGGGATCTCGCAGAAATCCGTGTCGGTGCTCGGGGAGCTCGGGACCGACATACAGTGGGTCGAGAGTTACGTCGTCGACGACAAGATCTACTGCATCTACGTCGCGAAGAACGCCGAGATGATCGCCGAGCACGGCCGGTGCGGCGGCTTCCCCGTGGATCGCATCTCGGAGGTGAAAGCGACGATCAGCCCCGTCACCGCCGAGGGCTGACGCCTCCGCTCGCGGCTTCCGCTCGCCTCACGACGAGCTCACTCCGAGGTCACTCCGGATCTCTCTGAGCTCGGTGCGGCTCACGAATCCCTCGCGCCGCCCGTAGCGCGACACGTAGGTGCGCACGCTGGCGTCGAGCTCCGCGTCTCTCAGCATGACGAGGAGCGCGTCGCGCGCCTCGCGGCGGTGCGAAGTCTCGGCCAGCCTCGAGATCGCGGCGAATCGCACGGTGGGGTCCGTGTCCTCGGAGTGCGTGCGCGCGGCCTCGATGCCTGCCGCACGCCAGGCTCGCGGCGTCTCGCCGGCGTGCTCGACCTGCCACGCGCACCACGCGGCGTAGATCTCCGCGCGTCGGAGATCGAGCGCGACGACGGTCGCCGCCGATTCCCATGGGGCGATCGGCGCGACGTCGTTTTCGGTGAGCGTGGGGAGCACGAGGACGACCGCCTCGGCCATGCTCCTGTGCCGTGGGCTGTCCGAGTCGGCTAGGCCGAGCAGCGCGACGAGGTAGGCGACGGCCTCCGAGCGTCGCTGATAGGCGAGGCTGTAGACGAGGTGCTGCTCTTCGGGGCCGAGCGGGCCCTCGCCGCCGACGTTCGGGTCCATCCGCGAGAGGAGCACGCGACCGATCGCGTGTGCCGACGCGACGCCTCCCGAGTCGAGACGGTCGTACCAGTCGTAGCAGCGGTCGTCGTTGAACTCCCCCTCGCGGTCGTCTGCTTCGCCGCAGACGAGCGTTCGGTTCGCGAGCCGCTCGAGCGCGGCGACGCGGCGAGCCAGACGCTCGGGAACCTCGGGGAGGAGCACTGAATGGTCTCCGGACGCGCGAGTCTGTGTGGCGCCGCTCTCCGGCGGCGTCTGTGCGAGAGCGGGCGTCGTGGCGAGAAGCAGCGCGATGCAGGTGACGGTTCGGATTCGGGTGCGTTCGGTCATGGAGCCCTCGTGGTTCGGTGCGTGGTGATGGGTGGAGCCGGGATCTCGCCGGACGCGATGACCCTTCGGTTGCGCGCCGGCGCGAAGCCTTGTGCGGCCGCCATGGGAGACGGCATGAGCAGATAGTCGAGCGACCAGTGGATGCGCCGGGTCTCCGGTGACAGTCGGAATCCGAGCACGCGCGGCGCGCCGTTCCCCGGCGCCGGCACGCGCGAGTCGTCGGACTCGCGGCGCACGAAGACGATGCCGCCGCCCGGAAGGTGCTCCGGACAATCCGCGAACGCGCGCGCGAACGGCACGACCTCGGCGTGTGCCTCGTCGCCGTCCGCCCACACGCGAAGCTCGGCGCGGCGGAACAGGTCTCCGGTCGGAAACGAGTGGCCGATGCGCTCCGGTCGAACCGATACGTCGGCGCGGATACTCATCGCCCGACCGCGCGGCGACGATATCGATCGAGACGGCTCGCTCGAGGAGCGCGCGGTCCCGACTGCCCGGAAACGCGTGACTGCGGTGGCGCCGGCCGTCCGGGCCGGTCCGCACAGGCATGTGACAGTCGGGGCAGCCGAGACCTTCGTCCGCGATCGCGCTCGACGCCCACTCCTCGTACGTGTCCTGCATCGGCTCGCGCGTCGGCAGCTGTCCGTGCAGCGACCCGAGGTCGGCCGGGAAGTCGAACTGGTGGCAGCCCGCGCAGAGCTCGCTCGTTCCGAATACCGGCGACGCGACGACGCCGTGCGGCCCGCCAACGGAGCGTCCGCTGCCGAGCACGTGACCGTCGCGGACGTGGCAGACCGCACACGTGATCCCTTCGTGCGCGGCGATCCCCGCGGGCTCTTCGCCCGCCTCGCGAAGCGGCGCGTGACAGTTCCTGCACGAATCGCGCGGCTCGATCGCGAACGCCGCCTGGAACACGTCGTTCGACCACGATGCCCGGTGCATCGACTGCTCCCACTCCGCGGCGATGTCGGCGTGGCAGGTCGCACACGATGCCGCGTCCAATCCGCCAACGCCCTCGGGCGCTTCGCCGACTGTGATCGGCGACGCTCCGCGGCTGAAAAGCCCGTCCGTTTCGGGCTCTGCGAGCGCGACCGCGCCGCCGAGACCGGCGAGGGCGGCGAGGCCGAGCGAGAGCGAACGGGCAAGCATGCCCCGGGTAGTGCAACGGGGAGGCCAGCGCCCGACGACCCTCGGGCGCGTCCGCGTGTACCATCGGCGCCGGGGTCCGGATGGCCGGTTACTCGGGCACGCCGCTGTCGAAGAAGCTGGGCTTGAAAGAACGAAGCTCGGTCGCGTGGATTGGTGCGCCGTCGGGGCTCGAGCGCGCGCTCGCCCCGCTCCCTGCGGGCGCGAAGGTCGGCACGACGCTCGCGGGTGGGAAGCCCTTCGACGTCATCGTCTTCTTCACGACGAAACGCGGGGAGCTCGTGAAGCGCTTCGCGTCGATCGCACGACGGCTCGACCCCGCGGGTGGTCTGTGGATCGCGTGGCCCAAGAAAACGTCCGGTGTCGCGACCGACGTCACCGAGAACGTCGTCCGCGAGATCGCGCTCCCGGCGGGCCTCGTCGACAACAAGGTCTGCGCCATCGACGACGTCTGGTCCGGGCTACGCTGCGTGGTGCGGAGGGAGAATCGGCCGAAGGCGGCGAAACGACCGACAAGAGAGACGCTGAAGTCCCAGCGAAAGCTCAACGTCTCTCGCAGTCGGAAATCTCGATAGAGTGGGAGCTGTGCGGGCGCTTGTCGGTTGGGGGGTCGTCGTCTGCTTGTCGCTTTCAGCGTGCGGGCCTCGCGTCGATCCGAGGAGGAGGACATGCACGACGGAGTGCGAGGGACGCAACGAGACGTGTTTGATCGCGGCGCACGACGCCGCGGCGGTCCAGACGTGCGACGCGTGGTTCAGCCAGTGCGTCTCCGCTTGCCCGCCCTGAGTCGAGCGATGGGCCTCGGCGTCGCTCTCGCCTTTCACGCCGCCTGCGGTCCGCCGCCTATCTACCAACAGCCCGCGCTCGACGAGCCGCACGCCGTACTGAAGGTCCGCGTGAGCTATCACGCGACTCTTCCGACGACGCTCGAGGAATCGATGACGCTCGCCGGCTACACACTGCCGGCGCCAGGCCCCGCGGAGTTGTCGCCGCGTCACTTCGTGCGCGCGTTTCGGGTGCAGCCCGGCTTGCAGACCCTGCGGATCCGTACCCATTTCTTTCACAACGAGACGCGGTCACACGTCGAGTCGTATTACGAGACCCAGCGATACGCGTGCGGTACGACTCGGTCGGGATACGGAAGCTCGAGCTACTCGACGACTCAATACTGCAGCCGATCGATGCCGAGAACGCGCACCGTCTACCGCACGGTTCGTGTGACCGACGCGCTCTGCGAGCGCCAAGCCCCGATGGACTTCCCCCCGCAGTCGGTCTTCTTCGTCGAGTACGACTTCTACGGCCACGGCCAGTGCAGCACGCGCTGCATGTTGCAGACGCCGGACGCCAACGGCGGCTTCAGCTTCACTCCGTGCAGGCCGGTGGCCGTGCAGTAGTCCCGCCGCACGCGGCGATACCCGACGTTGCGTCCCTCTCGTCGTGATGGAGCCCGAGGATGGCCGTGCCGGCGTCGCCGTGCTGGTTGGGCGTCGACGCCTGGGCGTTGCTCCTCGCGTCCAGAAAAAAACCGAGGCGGCCAGAAAAAACGAGGGGACCGCGCATTTGCACTCGACATCGGTTCAGTATGCGCTACAGGTCTGATCTCCCGTGGGGGCGGCGATGGGGATGGGCTCGGAGGGGTGCGAGGGACCGCGCGGTGATAGCGCCGCGACGCCGGAGCGCGACGAGCTCGCGCGCCTCGACGAGCACCTCTTTCGTCTCGGGCGCGGCAACGGACGCGAGCGCCTGCGCATCGGGCGGGTGCTCGCCGCGCTCGGCACGGGGTTTCGCGAGCTCGGCTTCTCGTCGCTCGCGGCGTACGCGCGGGAGCGCGCGTCGCGGAGCGGTGCGTGGGCGGCCGAGTCGCGCCGGCTCGCGGTCCGGCTCGAGGCGCTTCCTCTGTTGCGCGACGCGCTCGAGTCGGGGCGGATTGGTTGGGCGATGGCGGAGCTCTGCGCGCGGCACGCCGCGCCGGTCGAGAACACCGGCGCGGATGCGGTTCGCGACGACGACGCGTTGGCCGCGCGCACGAGCGAGCACACGAGCGAGCGCATGAGCGAGCGGACCGTGCTCGAGCTCGCGCGGGGGCGGTCGGTGGCGGCGGTGCGCGAGGTTCTTCGCGAGCGCGCGGCGCAGGCGGGCGACGCCAAGCGCGCAGCGGACCGCGAGGGCGACGAGCCGCGACAGTGCACGCTGTCGTTGACGATGCTCGTCGAGGACGCGTGGCTTCTCGAGGCGACCAAGTGGCTCGTGCGCCACATGGAGGGCAACGCGGGCTCGTGCATGGGGCCGGACGGCTGGCTCGACGCGGTGCTGGCGGAGGCCGTGAGCACGCTGGTCGAGATGGGCGAGGGGCGTGACGAGGATTTGTTGCCGAGAGACGTCGTCGAGGCGCACGCGCGGTGGGTCGCGAGCATCGAGGCGGGGATGGCGCGGACGGCGCGCGAGGAGGCGCGGGCGGAGGCGGAGCTCCCGCTCGACGCGGTCGCGCCGGGGGATGCGCGCGAGGAGGAGCCGCTCCCGAGCACGCCCGGCGAGCTCGACCGCATGATGAGGGACCTCTGCGCGGAGCTCGCGGGCCGCGAGCTCTTCTTCGGGCGGGTGCTCTTGCGGTTCTTCAGCGCGGGGGGCTTTCGGCCGCTCGGCTACGCGAGCGAGGCGCAGTACGCGCGCGAGCGGCTCGGCATGTCGCGCGCGGGGATGCGCGCGAAGATGGCGCTTGCGCGCCGCGCCGGCGCGCTTCGCCCGATCGAGGACGCCGTGCACGCGGGCCGGCTCGGCACTGCGCACGCCTCGCTCGTCGCGCGCGTGGCGACGCCGAGCACGGCCGACGCGTGGGTCGCGCGCGCGCGCCGCCGGACGCACAGGCATCTCCGCGAAGAGGTCGAGATGGCCGAGCTCGTCGCGCGCGTCACCGGCGCTGTGCCGGAGCCCCCTGACGCCGAAGACATCGCCGTCATCCAAGGCTTCGAGCGAGACGTGCTGTCGGGCGAGCACGCGCGCGCGCTGATGAAGGCGTGCGAAGCCGGGTGCGCGTCCGAGCCCACACCCGCTCCCACCACCCCCTCTGTCCAAACACCCGACCCCATTTCCCCTTCGCTCGGCACCACTCAGGTCCGCCTGCGCGTCCACGAAGACGTCGGTCTTTTCTACCGCCAGCTCGAAGAACGGTACGCGCGCATGGGCAGTCCGTTCGGCCCGTTCGTGCGCTTCTTGACTCTGTCGTTCTTCCGCACCTGGTATCTCAGCCTCGGCAAGAGCGACAAATACGAGATGACGTATCGCCGCGACCTCTACCGGTGCACTTGCCCCGTGTGCGACCGCCGCGACGTCACCTGCCACCACCTCGTTCGCCGCAGCCAAGGCGGCACCGACGAGCTCTCGAACACCAACTCGCAGTGCCCCTTCTGCCACCTCGACGGCGAGCACGGCGGGCGCCTCATGGTCCGCGGTCGCGCCCCCGACGAGCTCACCTGGTGGATCGGTCGCACGCCCATCCTCCGCGTCCGCGGCCGCGAGCTCGAGTGGGTCGCGTGAGCGTCTGCGTCACACCGCGCTCGGCAGACCCGTCAGTAATCCCACTCCAGGTTCTCGAGATAGTCGCGGAGCTGGCCGGCGGTGCGGAAGCGCTCGAGGATGAGCGAGCGCTTCAGACCCCGGCAGATGTCCTTCACGACCGGGGGGTGGCGGAGGTACATGCGGGTGCCGCCGATCGCGTCGTAGAAGATGCGGATGAGGTCGACGACGTCGTCGCGGATGTTGACGTTGCGGCTCATCTGCCAGCGGTAGAGGTCGAGCAGCTTGATCTCGAACCCGACGCCGCGGCGGCGGATGATGACGTTCTCCATGTGAAGGTCGCCGTGGTACTCGCGCGCGTGGTGCACGCTCTCCATCCCGGCCGCGAGCGTGTGGAGCACGTGGAGTCCCTCGAAGACGGTGAGCCGGTGGCCCGGCTGGCGCTTCACGAAGGTGCTCAGGAGCTCGCCCTCGACGTACTCCGACACGAGGAGCGTCACGGGCTGTCGCTCGTACTCGATGATCTCCTGCGTGTGATACTGGATGAGGATCGGGCAATGACGGAGCTTGTGGAGCTTCTTCGCGTAGAAGATGGCTGTCCGGTTCCGCTCGTTGCGCTGAGGAAAGAAGAGCTTGCCCGCGCGCTCGACGTCCGTCCGGAGCTCGCGGAGCCGGTACACCACGCCCTCCCAGCCACCGCCGAGGGAGTCGATCACTTCGTACTTGCCCGCCAGCACCTCACCGGGCTCGAGCTCGATCTTCTCGAGCGGTCGAGGCGTTCGCTTCTTCTTCTGCTTCTTCATGCGGCGACGAGTGCGTAGAGGACGGCCGCCCCGAGGAGCACCATCCGGGCGACGAAGAACTGCGAGGGCCGCCTCTTCTTGAAGGAGTGCCAGGATACGGCAAAAATCGCCATGGCGACGAAGATGAGCGCGAATACCGCGAACGCGCCCCCGACCGTGAGCGTCGTGCCAATCGCGTGGTGGAGGCCGTCCCAGAGCGGCGTCCCGTACAGAATGAGGAGGTGGGCGACGTAGATGACGAGCGTCTCCATGCCCATCATCTCGAGGAGACGCCGCAGCGGTCCGTGCTGGCTCCATCGCCGGGAGAGCGCGCGCTCGAACATGCAGAGGAGCGAGAGGAAGAGAAGCACCGCGCCGACCCGGAACGCCACGAGCAGCGGGCTCGCGAGCCAGAACGCGTCCATGCCGCGGCCCCACGGCGAGCCGTCGAAGAGCACGCACGCGAACAGGAAGAGCGCGCCGGCGATGGCGGCGAGCCGCGGGCCGAGCGCGTCGACCTCGCCTCGGTCGAGCCAGCCCTGGACGAAGTGCGCGGTCGCGATGCCCGTGCACAGAAAGCCCGTATACGGAAAGATCGGAAAGAGCGATCCGGTGCGAGTGTTCACGTAGGCCGCGAGCGCGCGTGGCAAGTGTGCTCCGGCGTCGACGGCGGCCATCGACGGGGCGAGGAGGATCGTGGTGAGCCCGAGCGCGGCGATCACCACGACATACGGCACGCGGCGCCGGACCAGGAGCGCGAGCACCTCGGTGACGAGTAGCGTCAGGCCGATCACGTGGAGCGCGTCGACCTTGAGAAACGCGCGGACCGCGTCGGGAGGCGAGCTCATCAGCGCGCGCACGCTGAAGCGCGGCAAGTGGAGGTAGTAGCCGATCCCGACGATGAGCGAGTAGCGCTCGATGCGCTTCCAGAACGCGCGCGTGGGCCGTGTGTGCGCTTCCCACGTGCGGAACGTCGTGATCCCGAACGCGAGGCCCGACGCCATCATGAACATCGGAGCGGTGTAGCCGTGGACGTAGTTGTGCCAGCGGTACCACTTGGCTCCACGCAACGCCTCCTCCACCAGCACGTTGAACGTGTGACCCTGGATCATCAGGATCACGGCCGTGAAGCGGAAGAGGTCGAGAGCTCCCCAGCGCTTCGATGCGCTCTTCGGGGACGAGGCCTCTCCGAGCGCGCGGTGCGCCGCTCCTTCGATCGCGGTTCCCATCGCTCGGTGCGCGGCGAGGGTGGCGCGATTCGACCGCGAGGTCGAGCACGCGTTTCGAGGAGGGCACCGAAGCGTTGCCCGGACTTCGCCGGATCGCGACGTGGTCGCGAGACGCTCGGGCCGTGGCGACGCTCGCTCTGCCCGGCGCACGCTCCGGGATGGTCCGTGGGCTCCGAACGGCGCTCCTCTTCGCGCTCGGAGGCGCCGCGCTGGTCGTGGTGGTCTCGGACGTCGGGCTCGAGGCGTCGGCCGCCGCTCTGGGGCATGCCGTGCCTCTCGTCCCGGCGCTCTTGCTGCTGCAGGCGCTTCGGATCGTCGCCGAGGCCGTCGCCACGCGTCGGCTGCTCGGACGGCCTCTGGCCCGCTCCGTCCCGCTGGGCCTCTTCGTCCGTGCGCACCTGTTCGCGCATGCTGCGAGCATCGCGCTCCCGGCGGGGCGTGCGGCGGCGGAAGCCACGAAGGCCGCGCACCTCGCCAAGGTCGTCGGCGGTCCGCGCGCAGCGGCGCTCGCGACGTCGGGGCAGAGCCTCGCGCTCGTGGCGAACGGCGCCGTGGCGGTCGCCAGCGCGCTCGCCGCGTGGTCGGTTGGAAGCCCGTCGCCGCTCGTCGTCGGCCTCGGGCTCTTCGCGCTCTTTTCGTGCGGGCTCGGAGCGCTCGTCGCGCTCGTCGTGCGGCGCCCCTCGCTCACGTCCGCGCTCCGTCGCTTTCCGCGCCTCGAGCGGAGCTTGCGCGCGTTCCACGAGGCGGCGCGGTCCCAGCCGTTCTTGCCGCTCGGTCCGGCGCTCGCGCACACCGTCGCGCGCGCTCTCCACGTCGCCGAGCTCGGCGTGGCGCTCACCGCCGTCGGTCTGGTGACCGGCATTGCTCCGTCGCTCGTCGCGCACGGCGTCGAGTCGATCGGCACCGCCCTCTGCGACTTCGTCCCCGGTCAGCTCGGCGCGACCGAGGGCGCCTTCCGACTGGCGTCGTCCGCGATCGGGCCCGACGCCGCGCTCGCCGTGGCCGTTCCCGCGCTCCTGCACGTGGCGGGCGCGCTCGGCGCGGCATGCGCGCTCGTCGGGGGCGTCGCGCACGCTGGTCAGCCGATCGCCGCGAGGGACCGGTACGCCGTCTCCTGCTCCGACGCCGGCAGTGTGACGTCGTCCGCGGTCTCGACCGGCCGCAGGCGGCCGTCCTCGACATCGTAGAGCCGGAGCGGGTCGTCGCTGTCCACCACCGCGCTCGCCGAGAACGAGCGCGCTTCGTGCGCGCCGATGCGCTTCTCGGTACGCGAGTGGACGTGCCCGTGGAGCACCGCGAGGTGGGGGTAGGGCCCATACGCGGCTTCGAGCGCGCGGCTGCCCTGGATGCCGTCGATCCAGTTGTGGGGGCCGATCGGCAGCGCGTGGGCGGGATGGTGCTGGGCGACGACGAGCGCCCGTCTTCGGCAGAGCGGGCTTCGCGCGAGCTCGCTCACCCGGCGGAGCGAGCCGTCCTGGACGGCCCCGGCGGAGCGCGTGAACGCCTGGGGGATTCCGCGTCGAGACCGGGACGATCACCGCGTCGTCGACGATCGTGAGCGTCGCCTCCTCGCTCGTGTCGCGGTACGCGGCGAGCGGCCCCGCGAGCGCGCGCTCGAACGCGAAGAGGTCGTCGTACGTGTCGTGATTGCCCGGCACGAGCGTCACCTCCCCCGGGGCGAAGGGGCTCTCCTCGAGGGTCTCGGCGAGCGCTTCGAATTGCGGCGCCGTGCCGTCTTCGGTGAGGTCCCCAGTGAGGACGACGTGATCGGCGCCGGAGGCGCGTGCCCGCGCGAGGGCGTGACGAGCGCGTGTCCGCCGGCCTCTCGCGTCGATCGGCCTTCCGAAGCTGAGGTAGCGCAAGCGCAGTGCGAGGAGGCCGGTTCGCGCCCAGTGCCGTTCCTCGACGAGGTGCAGGTCCGTGAGCTGTGCGATGCGGGTCATGGGTGAAACATCGCCCGTGATCGTTGCGGATCGGTGAACGGCAGATCACGACCTCGTTTCAAGTTCTCGGCCGAGGTAGCACCCGCGCCTACCTCTGCCCCCCGCGATTTGCACGAAATTTGGCCCCACCGATCTCGGACGTGTATTCGTCGAACGAGGGCGAAACCGGATGCCGGAGAAGAGGATGGCGGACAACGAGATCATCGCGGGACTGGACCTCGGCACGACGAAGGTCTGCGCCATCGTCGCCGAGCAGACCGACGACGGGATCGACATCATCGGCATCGGCTCGGTCCCGTCCAAGGGCCTCAAGAAGGGCGTCGTCGTCAACATCGAGTCCACCGTCCAGGCCATCCAGCGCCGCGATCGAGCAGGCCGAGACGATGGCCGGCGTGCGAGATCGGCACGGTCTACGCCGGCATCGCCGGGAGCCACGTCCGCGGGATCAACCAGGAGGGCGTCGCGGCCATCGCGAACCGCGAGGTCAGCGCACAGACGACGTCGAGCGGGTCCTCGAGCAGGCCAAGGCGATCCCGCTCCCGAGCGACCGCCAGGTCATCCACGTGCTCCCGCAGGAGTTCATCGTCGACGATCAGGACGGCATCCGCGAGCCGGTCGGCATGAGCGGCGTGCGGCTCGAGGCGCGGGTCCACATCGTGACCGCGGCGACGACGAGCGCGCAGAACATCATCAAGTGCGCCGAGCGCTGCGGCCTCGACGTGGCCGAGGTGGTGCTCGAGCCGCTCGCGAGCGCCGCAGCGGTGCTCTCGAGGACGAGAAGGAGATCGGCGTCGCGCTGATCGACATCGGCGGCGGCACGACCGACATCGTCATCTACGTGGATGGCGCGGTCGTGCACACGAGCGTGCATCCCGATCGGCGGGATCAACCTCACGAACGACATCGCGACTGGGCTTCGCACGCCGATGGCCGAGGCCGAGCGGATCAAGATCAAGTACGGCTGCGCGCGACGCGCGATGGTCGACGAAGACGAGACCATCGAGGTGCCGTCGGTCGGCGGGCGCGCACCGCGCGTGCTCCCGCGCCACGTGCTCTGTGCGAGATCATCGAGCCGCGCGTGGAGGAGATCTTCCAGGCGGTGCAGCACGTGATCGCCGAGACGGGCTTCGGTCGACATGCTCGCGTCGGGCGTGGTCATCACGGGCGGCACGACGCTTCTCGACGGGATGCCGGAGCTCGCGGAGCAGGTGCTCGGGCCTGCCGGTGCGGCGCGGCGCGCCGACGGGGATCGGCGGGCTCGTCGACGTGGTGAAGAGCCCCGCGTACGCGACCGGCGTCGGGCTCGTGAAGTACGGCGCGCAGCGGCTGCGCGGCGCGCCTCGCAGGTGGAAGAGGAAGTGGTCGTGATGCCGGCCGACACGGCTGGGGTCTGCGGCTCGGTCAGTGGTTCAGGGAGGTGTTCTGAGTCTCTTCAGCGTCGCCGGGCGAGGTGGCGCTGGGGTCAGGCGGAGGGAAGACGAAGATGGGTATCTCGATTGAGTTCGCGGACGACGCGGAGCTTCAAGCGCGCATCAAGGTGGTCGGCGTCGGTGGCGGCGGCGGCAACGCGCTCAACACGATGATCGCGAGCGGCCTCGAGGGCGTCGAGTTCATCGCCGCCAACACCGACGTGCAGGCGCTCGACACGAACCTCGCGCCGACCAAGATCCAGCTCGGCCCGCACCTCACGAAGGGCCTCGGCGCGGGCGCGAACCCCGAGTGCGGCCGCAAGGCGGCGCTCGAGGACGTGCAGCGCATCGCCGAGGCGCTCGCAGGGCGCCGACATGGTGTTCGTCACCGCCGGCATGGGCGGCGGCACCGGGCACGGGCGCGGCGCCGATCATCGCGCAGATCGCGCAGCGACCAGGGCGCGCTCACGGTGGGCGTCGTCACCAAGCCGTTCCTCTTCGAGGGCCGGCGCCGCAACAAGAACGCCGACCTCGGCATCGAGGAGCTCGTCGGCCTCGGTCGACACCATCATCACGATCCCGAACCAGAAGCTCCTCGCGCTCGAGGACGAGGACCTGTCGCTTGCTCGAGGCGTTCCAGCGCGCGGACGACGTGCTCGTCCAGGCGGTCCGCGGCATCAGCGACCTCATCATCAACGCCGGCATGATCAACGTCGACTTCGCTGACGTGAAGACGATCATGAGCAACACGGGCCGCGCGCTCATGGGCACGGGCTTCGGCAAGGGCGAGCGCCGCGCGATCGACGCGGCCGAGATGGCGATCAGCTCGCCCCTCCTCGACGACGTCAGCGTCGACGGGCGCGACCGGCATCCTCATCAACTTCACGGCGGGTCCCGACATCAGCTCAAGGAGATCAACGAGGCGGCGAGCCTCGTCCAGCACGCGGCGCACGAGGACGCGAACATCATCTTCGGCGTCGTCACCGACCCGGACATGGGCGACATCGTCAAGGTGACGGTCATCGCGACGGGCTTCGACGAGAACCGCGCGACCGACGCCGAGAGCATGCCGCGAAAGAGCCGCAACACGATGCCTCTCGGCATGCCCGCGCAGACCCAGACCCGGAGCAGCTATCCGAGCCGCGCCGAGTCGCCGCGCGAGTCCATGGCTCGCGCGAACGGGCGTCGCGCGAGCGAGCCTCAGTTGCACGTTTCCGAAGCTCGGCACAGCCGAGCGTTCGGAGCGAGCGCGCTCCACGACGAGGCGGTCCTCGACATTCCGGCGTACCTGCGCCGCAACTCGGCCGCCGACTGACTTCTCGCCCGGTTCGCCGGGCGCGACTGACGACAAGCGACAGACGAAGAGTAAGGGCCGGGGCGAGAGCCTCGGCCCTTCGTCTCGTAGCGCTCGTTTCAGCGGAGCGTTCGGACTCCATGACGCGTCACCTGGTGCGATGGCGGTGGACGAGCGCGACACGTTTGCGCACGAGGTGAGCGGATGCTGCTCAGACTCGCGGGTCCCGACCGTCGACGATGTGGAGAATCGACGCTCGATTGGGGGTGGTCTGCGTCTTGCCATGCGTCTCCTGGAGAGACCCGAGGCGACGATCCGTTGGAGGTATCACCATGCGAGACAGGGGCAGCAGACGCCACGCGCAGCTCGCCGGAGACGCTCGGGGCATGGCCCGACGTGCGGGGTGGTTTGCTCTGCTGGTCGTGGCTGCAGCCTGCGCGGGCTCGAGCGTCGGCGACAACCGGCGTGGGATGCCCGGCGTGGACGGAGGATCGACAGGTCCGGACAGCGATGGCGACGGCCTGAGCGACGAGCGCGAACGCGCGCTCGGCACCGATCCGCTCGATCCCGATACGGACGGCGATGGGGCCTCGGATGGTGACGAGGTGTTTCTCGGTACCGATCCGACCGTCGCCGACGGCGCGTGTGCGGACGTTCACGGTTCCACGACGCTCGGCGGCCGACCCGTCGACATCATCGTCTCTCTCGACAACTCGTCGAGCATGAGCGATGAGATCACGGCGATCGTCGATCGCATCAACATCGACTTCGCCGCGATTCTCGACAGCGCCGGCGTCGACTATCAGGTCATCCTGGTCTCGCGACACGGCGCGATCGGCGACGGGCTCAACTCCTGCGACGACCACGGTATCTGCATCGAGCCCCCGCTCTCGGGCGCGGTCTGTGACCCGGACGGGCCTCCCGCCACGACGGCGCGCTTCAAGCACTACAGCGTCTGCGTCGACAGCCACGATTCGTTCCGCAAGCTCGCCGCGAGCTTCGACCGCTCACCACCCGTCTGGGCGGGCGCGTTCCAGCCGAGCGGCTACTATGACGGCTCCACGCTCGTCCCGCTCTCGGATGCGCCCGACGGTTGGAGCCTGTGGCTTCGGCCCGGTGCGCTCCGCGCATTCCTCGAGATCACCGACGACGGCTCGAACGAGCCCGCGTCGCGCTTCACGGGTTGGATGTACTCCAGAGACCCGATGTACTTCGGTACCGAGGCCGAGCCCAACTGGATCTTCCACGCCATCCTCGGGATGTCCGCGAACACGCCCGCCGACGATCCGTGGCCCGCAGCGGACCCTGTCGTCACGGGTCGGTGCAGCGGCGGCGAAGACGCTGGCGAGGACTACCAGGATCTCAGCATCATGACGGGCGGGCTGCGCTTTCCCATCTGCAACGACGCGAGCTTCGACGTCATCTTCCAGGCGCTCGCCGACGACGTCGTCTCCGGAGCATCGGTGCCGTGTCGCTATGCGCCGAGCACCACCAGGAGTGGGATGCCGGACTTCGAGCGCGTGATCGTCGTGTACGAGCCCGCATCGGGCACCGCCCGCGCCTTGGTCCAGGTCGGAGACGAGACCGAGTGTGGAGCGGGCGACTTCTACGTGGACGGTGGAGACATCCAGCTCTGCCCCGACACGTGCTCGGTCGTCGAGGCGGACCCCGATGCCTCCATCTCCGTACGGGTCGGATGCGCGTCGACGTGCGGTAACGGACGCATCGAGCTCGGCGAAGAGTGCGACGACGGCAACCTCGCTCCGGACGACGGCTGTGACGCCACGTGCCGGAGCGAGATCATCTGACACGCCGACAGTCGGTCGCACGGGGACGTGAGCGCGACACCTTCGCGCACGACGTGAGCGGACCTTGCTCAGGCTCGCGGCTCCGACCGTCGACGATCGCGGGAACGGAAGCGTCAACGCACGCCCGACTCCCACGGTACATGCTTTGCACCAACCGCTGTCTTCTCGCGGACTGCTCGAGACAAAGGAGACGGTGATGAAAAAAGGGAAGTGGAACGTCATGAGGACCTTCGTGGGCGCGGTCGCCTCGTTGTGGCTCGCATGCAGCTCGAACGTCGGGACGTCGACCGATCCGGCGGGACTGGAGTCACGCGGCCCGACGGATATGGAGACGAGCAATGCGGGCATCGTGCAGGAGTTCGACGATGCGGTTGCGAGCGCGCATTACACGAGCTCCGCTGGTGACATCATCGCGGAGCTCCGACCCACGGCGCTGGGAGCCGAGCCGGCGTATTTGTTGTACGTCGCGTCGATGGACCTTTGGGTCTTCCGACACGGGACGCTCGAGCAGGATCTCGGGGATGCCAAGACGCTGGCGAATCCCGGTTGGATTGCGCCCACGCTCGAGACGGCGGCCGAGCACGTTCACGCATTTTGGCTCGAGCTCGCCGGGGGAACGACCGGTGAGGTGCTCTATCAACAGGCCGGCGGCGGCGGCGATTGCTGCGAAGGACGCATCCCACGGCGTTGCACTGGAACGGGCGGTGCGTGTCTATGGATGACCGAAGAGTGCGGATCTTGTACCTAGCGGGGTGCGGGGCGCCCTGGCGCTGAGCCGGTGATGTTGCTCGACGCCCCCCCGTGCGGCTCGAAGTGGATGATCGCTCCGCTCGCGATGCTCCTCGGCGCATGCTGGCGCTCTCCCATGGATGACGGCGCGGCCTCGCGAGTCATGATCACGAACGGAGCGATCGACAACAGCGACCTCGGGGTCGTTTCCCTCGGGGTCGATGGCTCGGGCTGCACGGGGACGCTCGTCTCCGACCGCGTGGTCGTGACCGCAGGTCACTGCGTCTCGCACACGAGAGAGCTTTTCGTCCGGTTCGGCGCCGACGCGACATCCGGTGTGGTCGTGCCCGTCGCCGACGTGCACCGGCATCCGGCCTGGGACGCATCTACGAGAGCGAACGACGTGGCGCTGCTCGGCCTCGCGGACGGTGCCCCGCCCGACGCAGCGGCTTGGCCACTCTGGACTGCGCCAGTCGACGCTTCGCTCGTCGGGATGACCGTGCGGATCGTGGGCTTCGGAAGCACGACGCCTACCGAGCTCGAGCCCGGGCGCAAACACACCGGAGCTGCTGTCGTGTTGGACGTGAACGATACGAGCTTCACGATCGGAGGCGCTCCGTCACAACCGTGCACGGGCGACTCGGGTGGCCCCACGTTCCTCACCGCTGACGGGGTCGAGTATCTCGTCGGCGTAACTTCCTCCGGGGATCCCGGCTGCGTCGAGCACAGTCGGCAGATGCGCGTGGACGTGTACGCGGAGAGCTTCATCGCACCGTACGTAGCCGGCGCGCGCCCCGGAGCCGCAGCGCCCGGCGACCGGTGCTTCTACGACGAGCAGTGCGCCGAGGGGGTGTGCGCCGTGGCTTTCGACGACGACCGCGTCCGTTACTGTGCGCCGTCGTGCGCGCGACCGGAGGATTGTCCGTCCGACATGCGGTGCGCCGCCGGCACGGGCCGATGCACCTTCGATGCACCGACGCCGGGGGCTCTCGGCGGACGCTGCGCCGGTAACGCCGACTGTGTCACTGAGCTGTGCGCGGCCTCCTCCGAACGTGCGTCACGAGTGTGCTCGGTCGCGTGCGATCCGACGCTCGCTCCAACCTGTAGCGATGGCTTCCTCTGCCTCGCCCGGTACGACGACGCGACACGACACGCGTGTTTCGCGTCCGAGGGAGGTGGCTGTTCTGCTGCAGGGGCCGTGCACGGGGACCGCTCGGGCGTCCTGATCGTGCTCTTCTCGTGGGCGCTCCTGTCGATGGCGCGCCGACGAGGGCGACCTCTGCGTGCCAGTGCTCGCTGAGCGGCGGGCGGTGGTCATGTCGCGCGAGTTGGGGTCAGTGGAGCGTGGCGAGGTTGGCCGTGCGGTGCGTCTGCTGTCCCGCTCGGATCCGAACCACGATCGTCCGTGATGCGCCCCCGCCGACGGGCGTGAGCGTCAGGAGGTGTCTGCCGGGCGGGAGCGGAACGTCCGCGAGCGGCGTTCGGCCGAGGTGGGTGCCGCGCAGCGCGACGTCGCAGGCCGGGAGGGTCAGGAGGTTCAAGGTGCCCGGCGCCGCGCGTGCGGCGTGACCTCGACCCGCGGGTCGGTCCTGCGCCGCCGCGGTGGGCTCGCTCGTGCGCTCCTGGTCCGGCTCGCGGGCGAGTGCCGGCTCGCTCGGGGGACGATTGGGGGGCGGTGGCGGCTGCGCGACGGGCCTGCCGGGGCTCGCCTGCGGTGGCGCCTCCCTGGGGCTGGCGGGCGGGTACGCGACCGCCACCAGCACGCCGAGCACGGTGGCGAGCAGCGCACCGATCGCCAACCAGCGTAGCCGTCCGTCGCGCCGCGGCGCGCGCGTCCGCGGCGCGCTCGAGTCGAGAGGGGTCGTGTCGGTCGTGTAGACGCCGAGGTCCTCGAGCGTGACCGACTCGGGCGAGACGAGAAGCCTGTCACGAATGCGCTTTCGTTCCGCGAACGCCGAGGCCATCCAGGTCGCGACCTGCTCCGGACCGCTTCTTCGGCCCGTCGAGTGGATGTAGCGCTCGAGGCCATCCGCGAGAATCGGCCGCGGTCGCCGTCCGGCGCGACCGATCTCTCACGAGAGTGCTCATCACCGCCCGCTCGAGGGCCGCGGGGTAATTCGGGACCAGCGACCGTGGCCTCGGGATCGGCATGCGCATCACGTTCAGCGTGGTCTCGCCTTCCCCCGATCCGCGGAACAGACGGCGCCCGACCGTTGCCTCCCAGAGGATCACGCCGAGCGCCCATACGTCCGTTCGCGCGTCCACGTGCTTGCCCGTCAGCTGCTCGGGCGACATGTAATCGAACTTCCCCTTGACCTCTCCGGTCGAAGTGCGCGTGAGGCGTCCGCGCGCTCGAGCGACGCCGAAGTCCACCACCTTCGTGAATCCATCGTAGAGCACCATGATGTTCTGCGGCGACACGTCGCGATGCACGATCCCGAGGGCGTGACCGTCGGCCGCGACGGCTCCGTGCGCGGCGTGGAGGCCTCTCGCGGCGTCGGCCACGACGCGTGCGAGCAACGGGTAGTCGAGGGGATCGGTGCGTGGAGCTCCGCGCAGCATCGACCAGAGGCTCTCGCCATGGAGGTACTCCATGACGAGGTAGAGCAGGCCCTCGTGCTCGCCAAAGTCGAGCATCGAGCAGACGTTGGGATGGCGGATCGCGGAGCTGAGCCGCGCTTCGTCGAGAAACATGTCGACGAACCGGCGATCGGAGGCGAGGTGAGGGTGGATGATTTTGACCGCGACCCACCGCTCCACACCGAGAGGCCCCATCAGCTGTGCGAGGTGCACGCTCGCCATCCCACCCTGGACCAGCATTCGTCTCAGGCGGTAGCGACCGAGTGTCAGCCCACCATACGGGTCCTTCGCCGCCGCCTCACCAGCCATCGACGCGCGTGCCCTCCCCGAAGCTCGCTTGCGTCGGCGACGCCGACACGACCAAGACCACCACCAGCGCGACCGCGGCGACGGCGACCGTTCCCGCGAGCACCCAGGGCCACAGCGCACGATGCTCTTCGCGCGCGGCGGGCTCCTCGGCACCCGCCTCGAGCGCGGCGGCCGGCGCTGCGGCGAGGCGGAACGTCCGCCGCTCCGAGCGCAGCTCGGCGCCAAACGGGCTCAGCGCGACGGCGCTGCAATGCACCGAGTCGGAGGCCGCCTCGACGGTCACGGTCACCTCGGGCGGCGGACCCTCGTCTGCAGCCACCGTCGATGCCGAGACGCAACGAAGTCTCACGACGCCGAAGAGGCGTTCGGGCGCGGGTGCGAGCGTCGCTCGGACGATGTCGCTCTGGCCGGGAGCAAGTGGGTGATCGGGCTCGATGCGAAGCTGCGCGGTGCTGCCTCCGCCGTCCGTTCGGGCGCGGTCGAAGATCGAATCGAGCTCCGGCGGCGATCCGGCCGGCGGCGTCGTGGCCGGGTCGAGCGCGGTTGCGGCGAGGGCGTGCTCCCTCGCGCCGTCCACGTCGCCGCGCAGAAAGCTGAGCGCGGCCAGCAGGCGGTGCGCTTCGAGCGCATCGTCCGCCGTCAGCGCCGGGTCCTCGACGACGCGCCGCAGCTCCTCGCGCGCGCTGTCGAAGTCGGCGTCCATGTACGCTTGCCTCGCCGCGGCGACGCTCTGAGCGGCCCCGGTCGCCGGAACCGCGAGGGCGACGATCGAAACGAGGGCTGCCGATGCAGCTCGGGCGAGCGCGTCAGTCATCGATGTCCCGCAAGCCGTACTCGCGAAGCTTGCTGACGAACGTGCGCCGCGGCATGTTGAGCCGCTTTGCGGCCTCCGATTGGTTGCCTCGCGACCTCCGAAGAGCCTCCGACATGAGCTGAATTTCGATCTGCCGGATCCGGTCGCGGAACGGAAGATTCTCGTCCTCGAGCAGGCTCGCATCGCGCAGAATCCGTTGCGGCAGATCCTCGCGCGTGATCGTCTGGCCGGTCGCCACCACCAAGGCGCGGTCGATGACGTTGCGAAGCTCGCGCACGTTGCCGGGCCAGCGATAGTCGAGCAGAGCGTCGACCGTCGACCGGTCGATGCCGTGCACCTCCTTTCCATCCGAAGCACGACGGAGAGCGAGGAAGTGCTCCGCCAAGGGCTCGATCTCGTCCGCGCGAAGCCGAAGAGGCGGCAGATTCGATTGCGAGCGTGTTCAGGCGAAAGACCAGGTCGGATTGGAACGACCCGTTCTTGCACGCCTCATCGAGGTCCCTGTGTGTCGCCGCGACGACGCGAACGTCGACGGGACGCTCCTCGGTGCCGCCGACGCGTCGGATGCACCGAGCGTCGAGCGCGCGAAGGATGGCGCCCTGCGCCGCGTGGGTCAGCTCGGCGACCTCGTCGAGAAAGAGCGTGCCCCCGTCCGCTTGCTCGAACACGCCGGGAGTCGCCGCGGCCGCTCCGGTGAAAGCACCGCGCTCGAAGCCGAGCAGCGTCGCCTCCACGAGCCCCGCGGGGATCGCGCCACAGTTGACTGCCAAGAACCGCCCCGGCCGCCGCGACGCTCGATGGAGGGCTCGCGCGACGACTTCTTTCCCGGTGCCGGTCTCGCCGCGGATCAGGACGGGTACGCGGGAGGGAGCCACGCGCTCCACGAGCGGGCCGAGCCACTCCCACATCGCTCCCTTCGTCGAGAATTGCGGCTCCTGTCGATCGCCGTCGTCTCCAGAGCGAATCGGCGAAGCCGCCGTCGCCTCGAACGCCCTCGTGCGGACCAGCTCGAGCAGGTGATCCGCCGATTTGGCCGACGACGGATAGGCTGCGATGCCGAACACGAGCTCGGTGCGGATCGCACGCGCTCCGCGCAAGTCCCGGGCGAGCTGCAGGGCGCGATCGATCTCCATCTCGGGACACCCGAGGAGGGCCGCCTCCGATCCGAACAGCGAGACGAAGTCGACAGGACGGAGCGCCGACTGTACGTGCGGGAGCCACCCCTTCACGTGACGCTGCCGATCCACCGCGCGGATCAGCAGGAGCGTGAGAGATCGGCCGAACACGTCGCACCTCTCGAGCTCGTGGGCGAGGCGCTCTCGGAAGCCGTCGTCGCTCTCCGTAGCCTTCGGCGCCGGATCCTCTCCGTGTACCGTGTGAAGCGACCCGGTGATCGCTCCGAGCCGGATCTCGTCACCGAGCCACACGCGCGCGCGCTCGACGCGGTGTCCGTTGACCAGCGTCCCATTGGTCGAGCCGAGGTCTTCGAGGAGCACCGAGCCGTCTTCGAGCGTCAAGCGAGCGTGCACCCGTGACAGCGTGGCGTCGGGGACACACAGCTCCGCCGGAGCACGCCGGCCCACGACGAGCGGCGTGCCGCGCTCCAAGCGCATCACCTCGATGCCGTGACGGTGGTAGAAGACGACGGATACGGGCGGTTCGCCCGCTCCCTCCGGCCGCGGGACGGCCGAAAGAGCGACCGTCGTGGTCGCATCGGTGGGATCCTTCGCCACGGGAGGTCTCGATCCTATCACGCGCCGATCGCAGTCGACCGCGGCGCGCTCTCGTCACGGACCGAGACAGACCGGGGTGAGCTCGCTGCGCGGGCTCGTGTCGCCGACTCCGAGCTGACCTTCGTCGTTCGCGCCTGCGCAGCGGATGACGCCCTCGGCGTCGACCGCGCACGTGAACCCGCGGCCGGTCGCGACGTCCCCCCAGCCGTCCTCGGTGCCGACCCGGTTCGGCAGGGCGTAGCTCGATCCGACGGCCGCGTCCCCGAGCCCGAGCTGGCCCGAATCGTCGTTGCCCCAGCAGAAGAGCCCGCCCATCGAGTCGATCGCGCACGTGTGGTCCGCGCCGGTCGCGACGCGCGTCCATCCCGCCGACACGATTGTCGGAACGAGGCGGCGGGTCCGATCGCCGACGCCGAGACGGCCGTCGCCGTTGTTCCCCCAGCAGAAGAGCGACCCGTCTTCGGAGAGCCCGCACGAGTGGAACTCGCCGCCGAAGGCCGCTTCCCAGCTCGTCCCGGCGCCGACCTCCGTCGGCGGAACGATGTCGGCCGACGGGTCGGCGCCGGTGCCGAGCGCGCCGTTGTCGTTCGAGCCCCAGCAGACGAGCGCGCGAGCTTCGGTCACGGCGCACGTATGGTTGCCGCCGACACCGACCGCGCGCCACGCGCCGGGCTGCGCGAGGGTCGGCGGGAGGTGGCTGCCGCTCGAGCAGAAGCCGAGCTCACCCGAGTGACAGTCGCCCCAGCACAAGAGCGATCCGTCCTCGGAGATCCCGCACGTGTGCTCTCCCATGCCCGTGTCGACGACGGCCCAATCCGACGCCGTCCCCACCTGCGCAGGTGTGGCACGAGGCCCGCCGACGCCGAGCTGGCCGTACGAATCGGAGCCCCAACAGTAGAGCGTGCCATCCGTCCGGATCGCGCATGCGTGGAATTGCCCTGCCGTGAGCCGGGCCCAAGTCGACTCCGCGCCGACCTGCCGCGGTGTGAGCTCGTCCGGGCCAGGCGCACCGAGCCCGAGCTGGCCTTCGACGTTGCGACCCCAGCAGAAGAGCGCGCCCGTCGCATCGATCGCGCACGCAAATGCCTCGCCCGCCGCCACGCTGCGCGCGGGGTGCAGCGGCGTGCACCGACCCCCGATGCACGACGATGCAGGACAGGCACAGGTGCCGCACGCAGAGCCGTCCGACACGCCGCCGTCGCCCGACACGCACCGACCGCCCGTGCAAACCGCCCCCGCGTCGCAGCCGAAGCCGCTGACATCCCGAAGCGTCACCGTGAGCACGCCACTTCCGCCCGCCTCGAGCACGACGGGCTCGCATCCGGCCGCGACCACCTGGCAGTCGCTCGACCACGCGCGCGCATAGAGCGCAGCGTCCCCCGGCTCCGCAGGGTCGAGGGCCGGCGTCGACCCGCGGCTAAGGTCGATGCGCTGTCGCGCACCGCTCGGCGGACCGCCGAGGGTCTGCTCGGCGCAGCTCGCGACGAGCGCGAGCTCGATCCAACTAGAGCTCGCGGCGAGCTCGGGCGGTGAGAACTCGAGCGTCACCGTGTACTCGCCGCCTCGACATCCAGCGACGAGCGCCGTCGCTGCGACCGCGAGGAACGTTTCACGTCGGGTGCGCACGGCGCGCGTGGAGCGTACCACGGGCGCACCCAGACAGTTTGGCGCGCCGAGTGAGCGGACCCTGCTCACATCTTCCAGCGCACGATTGAATTGGGTAAGGCCGGCGCGCACATCGAACCCTGGCCTGCCACTTGCTCTGACGTCGGAGCCGAGGTGGGCACCATGTCGAGAACGCGGAAGGGCTCGAGGACGGCGCGATGTCACGACTGCGGCAGCTCGTTCGACGCCGTACGCGCGGCGATCGCCGCGATCGCGATGATCGCGATCGCTTGCAACTCCGGCTGCACCGCCGACCTCGGCGGTCCCGACGTGACGATGCACGTCCCGTCGCCGAGCGGCGCGTGCGATGGCAGCGACGGTACCGCGCGAGGGTGCCCGGATGCCGGTGTGTCCATGGACGCGGGTGCGCTCGATGCAAGCGCGCCTCCGCCCGTCCACGCCTGTGGCGACTCCGTGTGCGCACCCAGCGAGACCTGCGGCAGCTGCCCGAGCGATTGCGGCGCGTGCCCGCCTGGCGACCCGTGCGGCGACGGAGAGTGCGCCGACGGTGAGACCTGCGACAGTTGTTCGGCGGATTGTGGTGCGTGCCCGCCGGGCGATCCGTGCGGCGATGGATCATGTGCCGGCGGTGAGACGTGCGACAGCTGTCCGACCGATTGCGGCGGGTGCCCACCGCCTGTCGAGACGTGCGGCGATGGCGCGTGCGGGGCCGGCGAGACCTGCGACAGCTGCGCCGCGGACTGTGGTGCGTGCCCGCCAGCGGGGGCGTGCGGCGGTTGGCCGTCCGCGCTGCCCGCACGCCTCGCGCTCTCGAGCGGAGAAGCGTTCTACGTCTCCCCGTCGGGCTCGGACTCGAGCCCAGGGACGCTCGATCGACCGTGGAGGACCCTTCAGAAGGCGTTCGACGCGCTCGGGCCCGGACAGATCGCGTACCTCCGCGCGGGGACCTACGGCTCTCGGGGCGTCACGCACACCGAGTCGCATGCGGGGACGTCGGCGCAGCCCATCACCGTGCAGGGCTATCCTGGCGACGCGCGCCCCGTCATCCACGGCGCCATCCGCATTCGGGGCAGCTACTTTCGGCTCTCCGGCGTCATCGCGGAGGGACCGACGGGAGACACGGGCGGCCCTGGGCCGGGTGGCGAGTCCATCCTCATTTGGATGAGCGGATCGTATGTCGAGCTCTCCGATTCGGAGGTGCGCGACGACCACTGGCACGCGGGCGTCGGGACCGACGGCGCGAGCCACTATCAGATCATCGGCAACTACATTCACGACGACGGGGACTTCGACGACGATGGTCAATCGAACACGTCCCACGGCATCTATGCGAGCCCCTCCTCGTTCGGCGTGATCGCGAACAACGTGATCGAGCACGACGTGGCCAAGGGCTTCATGTGCCGCCACGACGCGAACCATCTGTTCATCGTCAACAACACCATCGTCGGGAACGGACGCTCCGGCGTTTCGATCTGGGAGATGGCGCACGACAACGTCGTCGCGAACAACATCGTCGCATACAACGGGACCGTGAAGGGCGGGAACGGGATCCAAGCCGACAGTCCCACGTCGAACATCGTCGCGAACAACAACGTCGTCTGGCACAACGGCACGAGCCTCACGAGCAACTTCGGCGACCATCTCACGCTCAGCGGGAACGTCGTCGCCGATCCTCTCTTCGTCGATCCGCTGACGACCTGGCCCGATCACGCGCTCTCTAGCTCGAGCACGGACTATCATCTGCGCCCGGGCAGCCCCGCGATAGGCGCCGCCGATCCGCGATACGCCCTTCCGTTCGACATCACGGGCCGTTGCCGAGACGCGTCACCCGACGCGGGGGCATACGAGCGATGATCGGCGCTCTTCGAACGAGGTCCCGGAGCGCAGCGGTATGGGTCGCGCGCCTCGCGCTGGCTTCCCTCGTGCTCGTCGCCTGTGCGCCGGGTGAGCTTCGAGTGGAAGGCGGGAGCCCGGACCGAAGCGACGTCGCAGCGGCCGATCGGCCCGGCGAGCCCTGTGCGCTCGATCTCGATTGTGCAGGCTCGAAGGTCTGTCTGGGCGGTACCTGCCAAGACGACCCGTGCACGCCCGACGCCTGCGCTGCCGGTCAGGAATGCCAGGCGGCGTGCGTTCCGAGCCCGGACGCCTCGGGCGGGGCGGGCGACGGCGGCGGCTCGGGCGGCACCGGAGGTGGATTGTCTCCGGGCGCGAGGTGCGATGGATCCACCGCCTGCGGTGCGCTCGTCTGCACGTCGGAAGAGACGTGTGTCGGAGGCCGGTGCGTTCCGGGGTGCTACCCCTCGAGCGGCTCGGGCTCGGGCGGCGCCGGCGCGATGCCGTGCGATGGGCTCTGCCCCGACGGAACCGTGTGCCGGCTCGGCTGCTTCGCGGCCACGCCGTCACCGAGCGCAGCCGTCGACTGCGGTGGCTGTGGCTCCTCCGAGGTGTGCGTCGCGGGCACGTGCGTCGTGGACCTTTGCGCGGGGATCGACTGCGGCGGCACCAGCACGTGCGACAACGGGACCTGCGTCGATACGTGCGACTGCGGCCACGGTTGTGACGCCGGGGAGCGTTGCGAGCTAGGGCGCTGCGTGACGATCTCCGGGTGCGGCGGAGCAGGCGACTCGGGAGGCGACGACTGCGTCTCCGAATGCGATGGGCTCTGCGGCTCCTCCGACGGCTGCGGCGGGACATGCTTCGGGATCTGTGAGGACGGCTTCGTCTGCAAGGCGCGTCGCGACGGGACCGAGCACTCGTGCGAGTGCGCGACCACGTGCTCGTCCGCGTCGGCGTGCGGCGACGACGACGGGTGCGGCGGCACGTGCGATGGAGACTGCGCGCGCGGATCGATCTGCACCGACCTCGGTTGCTGCGTGCCCAGCTGCGATGGGTCGTGCGGAAGCGACGACGGATGTGGCGGTACGTGCTTCGGAACGTGCGAGACGGGGCTGGTCTGCAAGTCCAGGGAGGACGGGCGCGAACACTACTGCGCCTGCGACCCCGTCTGCCCGCCGGACCCCGTCTGCGGCGCGCCCGACGGTTGCGGCGGCCGCTGCGACGGGAGCTGCTCTTCCACCGAACGCTGCCACGACGGACGGTGCGAGTGCGCGCCGTCGTGCGCTTCGACCGGCGCGTGCGGCGCGCCGGACGGCTGTGGCGGGCGGTGCGAGCGCGGCACGTGCGGGAGCGGGCTCACATGCCGGAGCGGTCGATGCGAGCCGGTCGGATGCGAGCCGGCTTGCGGTTGCGGCGAGGTGTGCAGCGCCGGCACCTGCATTCCGGTGTGCCGACCCGGGGAGACGCTCTGCACGTGCAACACGTGCTGCGCCGCGGGGGAGACCTGCTCTGGCGGGAGGTGCGTCTCGGGCGGTGCGCCGATCTGAGCGGCCAGGGCCCCAGGGCTCCGCCGGTTTCTTGATGTAGGCAGATGTGTGATGCCACGATCGGTTCATGCGAGCCCTCTTCGTGAGCTGCACGGGGTCCCTGCTCTTCGCCACCGTTCTCCTCGCCGCCCCCAAGACCGCCGCGGCGCAGGACGGCGGGTCCGGGAACTGGGCTGACAAAGCGGGCGCGTTCGGCATCGGCGCGACCACGACCATCAACGCGGGTCTGTTCGTCCTCGACGAGATCAACCCGACGCTCGGCTCGACCGGGCTCCACGCCCGCTACTACATCAGCGACACCTTCGGGCTCCACCTGACGTTCGGGCTCGGATTTCAGTCGGACGGTGGCGGCAACGACGACTTCGTCCTCGAGACCGGTCTCTACGCGAGCGTGAAGCTCGTGCCGTTCCCCGAGGGTCATCTCTCGGCGATCTTCGGCGCCGAGTTCGCGTTCGCCGACACCGGCGCGACGGACGGCTTCGACGTCGGCGGGACGGGCGGCCTGTTCTTCGAGTACTTCCCCGCGTCCGCCATCTCGCTCTTCATCAGCGCCGGGCTTCGCTTCGTCTACTACAACCGCGACGCGAGCATGCTCGGCGACGGCGACGGCATCGTGCTCACGATCGGCTCGAGCGTCTGGGGCTCGGCCGGCTTCACCATCTGGTTCAGCTGAGGAAGACGATCATGCGAAGGAACACGCTCTCGTTCGTTCTCGCGACCGGGCTCCTCATCTGGTTGCCGATGATCGCCTTCGCGCAGGAGGCGGACACACCGTTCGAGACCTCCGAAGAGCGGCAGGTCACGGGCGGCGCGGACATTCAGGCGGGCTACGAGGAGAACGCGACCGGCGAGGCCGCGGTCCCGCCGGCCCCCGCCACCGCCACGGCGAGCGCGCGGAGCAGCGGTCCGCCGGCGGGCACGGTCGGCATCGGGGGCGAGGGCTTCTTGAGCGGGCTCGTAGGCCTCCATCTGCGCTATCAGATCTCCGACACGATCGGGATCTCGGGCGCGCTGCGCCTGGGCCTCGGTACCTTCAACCCGCCCATGGCCAACTCGACCGCGTTCGAGCTCGGCGCCGGCCTCGGCCTCTGGGTGACGTTCCTCGAGTGCGACGGAGGTCGCGCCGGATTCGTCGGGAGCTTCGACTTCGACATCCGGACGGTCGACTTCCCCGATCCGTTGCCGACGACGACGGACTTCGATTTCGGCATCGGCGCGGGCCTCTTCGCCGAGATCTTCCCCGCTCCGTTCTTCTCGCTCCACGCCGAGGCGGGCCTGCGCATCGCCATCGGAGGTCGCGACGACGGGGCCGGCAACGCCAACACCGCGTTCGGCGTGGGGATTGGCGGCGACGCGCTCGTCGGGTTCGGCTTCACCTTCTGGTTCGTCTAGGTCGTCCAGGCGTCCAGGCGTCTAGGTCGTCCGGGTCGCGGCGTCGTATGATTCGAGCCTCGTGCGGAGGGGCCTCGCCGTCGTGCTGCTCGTGTGCGCCGCTTGCGCGGACGGGGGCGACCAGCTTCTCGTCGAGCTCAAGACCGATCTCGTTCCGGGCGTCGAGTTCAGCGACATCGAGACGATCCTGATGCCCACCGGTGCGGTCGCGGGCACCACCATGCCCAAGAGCGTCGCGCCGGGCGACGACTACCTCGCCGGCGTCCGCACGGGGGAGTTCTCGCTCGCGTCAGAGGGCTCGTTCCGGATCGTCGTGCGGCTCCGAGACGCGACCGGCGACCTCGTCGCCGAGCGTGACACCGTCGTCGACCACCGTGGCGGAACCCTCGGCGTGACCGTGCTCATCACGCGGGACTGCCGCGGCGTGGAGTGCCCGCTCGACGGGAGTGACCCGACACAGACCGAGTGCCTCGCAGGCCGTTGCGTCCCGCCCGAGTGCTACGTCGAGAGCCCGGAGCGCTGTGGCGCGCCCGCGTGCACGACCGCGACCGATTGCCCCGCGGCGAGCGCGTGTGCCCGCTACGACTGCAGCGACGGCGCGTGCCTCGCGTACCCCGAGCCCGACGTCTGCGCCGATTCCGAGTGGTGCAGCGTCGAGCGCGGTTGCCTCCCGCTCGGGAGCGACTGCGTGCCGGGCTCCAGGTGCACGACGCCGAATCCGTGCGAGATGGGCGTCGTCGATTGCAGCACGAGCGTCGCGACGTGCCGCGTCGTCGGCGCGGCCGAGGCTGGCGGCCCGTGCCGGCCTGCGCTCGATGCGTGCGACGCGCCCGAGACCTGCGATGGCTCGAGCTCCGCGTGCCCGCCGGACGCGCTCGCTCCGGTCGGAACGCCGTGCGCCGATGGCTTCTGCAACGGCCTCGGAACGTGCGCGCCCTGCACGGCCGGGGCGGCGTGCAGCACGGGCAACCCGTGTCAGGTCGGGACGACCGACTGCAGCAGCGGCACGCCCGTGTGCGTGTCGGGCGGGCCGGCGCCGGCCGGGACCCCATGCCGTCCGATGGCGGGTGACTGCGACCTTCCCGAGGTGTGCGACGGCGCGTCCGAGACCTGCCCCGTCGACGCCTTCGCCGACGCCTCGGTGAGGTGTCGCGTCGCGGTCGACCTCTGCGACGCGAGCGAGGCGTGCCCGGGTACGAGCGCGACGTGTCCGCCGGACGATCTCCGCGGTCGCGGGGCTCGTCTGCCGACCGAGCGCGGCGCCCTGCGATGCGCCCGAGACCTGCACCGGAGCGACGATCGCTTGTCCCCCCGACGCGGCGCCGGTGGCGGGGTGCTTCGTCGACCAGCGGGTGGCCGGCACGACGACGTTCACCGTTCCGATCGCGTGCACGTCGCTTCGGGTGCGCGCGTGGGGCGCGGCGGGTGGGCACGGGAGCGGAAACGCCGTCCTCGGCGGTGGTGGGTACGCCGAAGCGACGTTCGCGGTCACGCCCGGCGAGGACCTGACCGTCGTGGTCGGCGCGCCCGGCGCTTCGACGACCTCGGGCGCCGGCGCGGTCGGTGGCGTTCCGGGCGGCGGGCACGGGGGCAACGGATTCGAGCAGTCAGGGCGGCGGGGGCGGCGGCGGGTACTCCGGCGTCTTTCGCGGGGCGATGGACCTCGGCAGCGCGCTGCTCGTCGCGGGCGGCGGCGGCGGTGGCGGCGGGGGCGCTTCCTCGCCGGCGGGCGCAGGCGGCGGGGCGGTCGGGCAGTCCGGCTCGGGCGGCGGGGGAACGGCGACGATGGGCGGAGCCGGCGGCGGCGGAGGGACGGCGGGAGCCGCGCTCCAGGGCGGGAACGGCGGCGCCCAGGCGAGCGGCGACGGGGGCGGCGGGGGTGGCGGCGGCTACTACGGAGGCGGTGGTGGCAACGGCGCGAACAGCGATGCGGGCGGCGCCGGCGGCGGCTCGGGGTTCGCGAGCGCGCTCGCGACGGGCGTGCTGCTCACCGCGGGCAACCACGCGACGCCCGGAGAGGCGGCCGAGCCGGACCGGATGAGCGCTGGGGCAGCGACGATGCCCGGCGCCGTGCTGCTCGAGTGCGACTGATCCGCCTCGAGGGTGGCGGGAAGGCCGCCACACGCGCGTGGTACAACGATTGGATGACGGTGGTCACCCGTTGCGCGCGGGTCGCCCGCGCGTCGCTCGCGGCGATCGCGGTCGTGAGCGCTCCGGGCGCTGCGCTCGCCCAAGCGGTGCCGCCGCCGCCCCCACCCGAAGTGGTCCTGGTGCCCGAGACCCCTGCCGAGCCGCCGCCGCTCGAAGGCACGCCGTCGGCGACCGAGGTCCCGCCGCCCCCCTCCGAGGCGGTGACAGGATACGGCTCGGGCCAGCCCCCCGAGGTCGACCTGCCCGAGGGCGAGGCACCGCCCCGCGCGCCGGAGCCGGAGCATCGCGGCTTCTTCGTTCGCGGGCTCCCGGGTGGCGGCTACCTCGAGCTCTCGCGCGAGGGGCGGAGCGGTCGAGGGCTCGCGCTCGGGATTGGGGTGCAGATTGGGTTCGCGGTCGTCGAGAACCTCATCCTGTTCGGCGAGTTCTGGTACCGCGGCGTGAGCAGCGCGAACGGTGAAGGGCTGACCCCCGCCGCGTCCACGGCGACGAGCACGCTCAACGCGATCGGTGGTGGCGCGGGTCTCGGGTACTACTTCATGCCGTTCAACTTCCACGTCGCGCTGGTGTTCGACGTCGCGTACGGGGAGCTCACCTGGGACGCGACGTACTACGACGGTCGCGGCGGGTTCGGAGGGCACCTGATCCTCGGCAAGGAGTGGTGGCTCGCGCGACAGCTCGGGCTCGGCATCGCGGCCGATGTCGTCGTCTGCGGCCTCGAGGACTACGTCCTGTTCGGCGCGGGTCTCCTCGGCACCGTCACGTTCAACTGAGCGCGGGCTGCTAGAGTCGCTCGAGGAACGAGAGGATGGCGCGCCGCTCCGCTTCGGGGGCGTCGGCGAGAAACGGGTGCCCCGTGACGCGGTAGCCGTCGCTCGTGCCGTCGTATACGTACTCGCCGTCCGCAGGTGGCCCACCCGAGGCGGGGCGCCACGCGAGCCCGACGCGATCGAGGTCGTACGGCGCCGAAGGAGCGACGATGAAATGGACCGGGCGCTCGTCGGGCGGCGTGGCCAGGACCGAGAGCGTGGGCCACTGGCCGGCGTGGCCGTAAGGAGCTCGCGCCCAGACGTCGACGAGCGGGCGCGGTACGTAGCCGAGCGTCCGGCGGGTATGCGTCAGCCCGACGGTATCCGGCAGCGCGTCGACTCGGCGAGCGAGCTCATCCGTCACCGCGAGCGCACGCGCAGGGTCGGTCTCCACTACGTCGGCCGGCACCACGCGCTCCTCGTAGTGGAGGAGCGCGCCGCGCTCGTCGTAGTCACCGTGGCAACCCGCGCAGCGTGCCTCGAACGCGGTGTGCCCGCGCGCCGCGAGCGCTCCGTCGACGGCGCGGGGAAACTCGAGCTCGCGGTCGAAGCTGCGCAAGAACAGATGGATGCTCACCGGTATGTGGCGGTGAGCTTCGATCCACGTCGTTCGGACGCCGAAGGCGAAGTCCGCCTCGGCGATGAGCGCGGCGGGATCGCCGATCGTCGCGGCATCGAAGCTGATCGTCTGACGGTAGCGGTACGGCGCGACGTCGGGGATCTTCGCCCAGCCGATCGGTCCGTCGCCGTAAGGGATCGTCGCGACGTGCTGCATCCGGAGCGCGCCGATGAAGCTCTCGATCGTCGCGACGCGGCCCGGGAGACCGTCTCCGATCCGCGCGGCGCCCTCGGTCCGCGTCGCCGCGCGGTCGCGCATGCCGCGCAGCGACTCGCGGACGATCGCGGCCGCCCATTCGTCGGGCCAGGTCACGCCGCGCGCGCGCGCCGTCCGCGTCGCGACGCGAAGCAGGCGCTCTTCGGTCAGCGCGGGATCCGCGAAGATGGAGAGGAGCGCTCGGTCGTAGGCGTGGATCCGAAGACGCGTGTTGCCTAGGCCCTGCACGATGCGGGGGCCGTCCGGCAGCTCGAGCTCGCCGGCGTGGCAGATCGTGCACGTCGCCACCACGAACGGGACGTGCGTGTTCGGATCCGTCGTGAGATGGAAGCCGATCGGCAGCGCCCACGGGTCGCCGCGCGAGCCCGGATCCGCGAGGAAGCCGAAGCGCGCCTCGAGCTTCGCTCACGTTCGCCCCGAGCCGTTCCGGGTAGAGCGAGAGAAGCGCGAGAAACACCGGGTACGCGATGCCGGCGTAGTACGGATCGCCCATCCCGGTCTCGGCGAAGTACGCGGCGCCGGCTTCGGCCGAGGGCGCCGTCATCCGGTACTCGAGGGGCTCGCTCTCGGGCGCGCCTCGCGGCGCGGTCTCGGGGGCGCGCTCGCACGGCGCGGTCGGCGGCGACGATCCACACCCGAGCCAGGACGACGTGACGAGGGCACCGACGACGCCCGCCAGCGCGGGCAGGGCTCTCATGCGAGCCCGTGCTTCTCCGCGTTCGTGCGAAGGTGCTCGACATAGTACGCGGCGTCGTGGCCGGGCTCGAGCTCGCCGGCTCGGCACGCTGCCTCGAGCGAGCGGATGAGCTCGCCGAGGCGCTTCGACGGGGCAATGCCGAACGAGGCCATGATCTCGGTGCCCAGGCCCTTGGGCAGCGGCGGAACGCGCGCGTCCTCCTCTTGGATCGCGCGTATCCGTGCGGCGAGCTCGCTGATCTGTGCGAGCCCTCGCTTCTTGCGCTGCGGACGCTTCGTCGTGATGTCGGCGCGGCTCAGCGCGAGCAGGTCGTCGAGGCCTTCACCCATCTCGCGCGCGAAGCGCCGAACGGCCGAGTCGGTCCAGTCGCCGTCGTACTGGCTCGCGCGCAGGTGGTAGAGAACGAGGTAGTGGACACGTTCGTAGAGCGCGCCCTCGAACCCGAGTCGCTTCGCCACGCGCTTGCGGAACATCGCGGCGCCCACCTCCGCGTGACCGTGGAAGTGCACTTCGCCGTTCGGAAGGATCTTTCGGGTCTTGGGCTTGCCGATGTCGTGAAGCAGCGCGGACCAACGGACGGCGAGTCGCGGCACGGATTGCCGCACGACCTGCTTGGTGTGCTTCCAGACATCCTTGTGACGCCATTCGCCATCGCCGAAGCCCACCATCGCCGACACCTCGGGGAGCCATGCGTCGAGAGCGCCCATCGCGTGGAGCGCGTCGAGGCCTGGCTCGACGTTCCTGCCGAGCAGGAGCTCATCGAGCTGTTCACGAAGGGCGCTGACGTGGAGCTCGCGCCACGCTGCAGGCGTCGGCTTGCTCGGCGGCGCGCCGGCGTCGGCGGGCCCGTCGCGGCAGACGGAGGTGGCCCACGCGAGGGCGGCGAGCGCGCCGTCCCGGCCCGTGCTTTCCGTGGTCTCGGTGCGCATTTCGTTCGGTCCGCCGAGTGAAACGAAAAGCTTAGGGGCGCAAAAGGGGCTGCGCAACCTGCCGTTGCACGACGCTTTGGCGCGCAGGCGTCAGCACCGGGTTCCGGGCATCGGCTCGGTCGCGCTCGACTGATCGATGATGATCTCGCCGATCTCGCACGTGCCTGTGCCGCGCTTGGCGAGCGTGATCCCGGTGACGCGAAGCTCCGTCAGAAACGATCCCGAGCCGATGCCGCCGTCGAGCCGAGCGGTGGTGAGCGTCAGCACCGACGTGCTCGCGGTGGACCAGTCCGTCCCGAGGTCCAGCACCGCGGGCGTCGTCTGATCGACGCGGCCCGTGGCCGAGCCGTCGGCGAGCTCGGCGATCCCCACCGTGAGGTCGACGAACGAGCCTTCGTCACATCGGCCGACGACTCGCGCTTCGAGCGAGCCGAAGGTGAGCGTGATGCTCCGGGCTGGGTCGTCTCGCGTGGCGCGAACGGTGACGCCCAATCCCGTGAGCACGAGCCCGTGCTCGCCCGGGTGAAAGCTCGTCGATGCGTACACCGCCTGGCCCGACGTGCCCTCGGTCTGCACGAAGCCGCACGGGAGGTCGTCGCACGGCGTCTCGAAGCCCTCGTAAAGCAGGTACTGCGGGGGAAGCTCGGGGTCGGCGCACGCGAGCACCGAGAGGAACGAAGCGATCACGCACCTGACGACCCACGCCTCCGTCGTGCTCCGCGGAGAACGCGCGCGTGCCGTCATAGTCGCCCCTCCAGCCCGAGCCCGAGCGAAGCGACGCTGAAGCTCACGGTGTCGCCGATGTCGTTGACCGCGAGCGACTCCGCGTAGTCCGCCGCGAGCTGGAAGTACAAGCGCAGCGGCTCGTAGATCGTGACACCGAACTGCAGCGCCGCGTGAAGGCGTGGGACGCCCGTCACGTTCGGCGTGCCGTTCATGTCGAGCACCATCGCGCCGAAGCCGCCGCCGACGCGCACGCCGAGCTCGAGGACGCTGTTCAGGGGAAAGCGCGCGTCGAGCACGACGAGGCCCGACGGGAGGATCGCCGTCGCCGGAGTCAGCCCGTCGCGCTCCCACACGCGTGTGCGCAGGTCCACCTGGCCGCCGATCCATAGAAACGCGATCGCCTTCCACGCCATCGTGGCGCTTGCGCCCCAAAACCGAGGCGAGTCGCCGTACCCGAGCGCCGCGAGGCCGTCGGTGAAATCGGTCCCGCCGGGGAAGCCGAGGTAGAGGGTCAGCGCGACGAGCCGGTCCGTGATGTCGAAGAGCGTCGGCAGCGGGCCGTCGTCGTCGCCTTCGGCTCCCTCGACCGGCGCGATGTCGTCCTCGTTCGTGTGGACGCCGGGCGAAGGAGCGTCGACCGTGTCCGCGAGGGAAGGAGCGGGCGGAACGCTGTCGCTCGGCGCTTCCGCGCCGACCTGCGCCGACGCGGTAGATGCGGCAGAGGCGGCAAGAAATAGCGCGAGCGCGGCGCCGACCGCGCGGGTCACTGCCACAGGATCTCCATCTCGCACGCCTTGCCACCCTCCGTGCGGCATCGCGTCTCACGCGCTCCGCTCACGCGACCGCCCGATAGCTCCACCGATTGCTCCGCCCAGGCCATCACGCTCAGGCAGTGTGCCCGATGCGGCGAGGCGAAGCCCACGATTCGGCAGCGAGACCCGCCCGGCATCTCCTCGACCTCGAACGCCCCCGAGCTGTAGTGGAGGTCCCACAGCTTCGCGGCGCGCTTCAAGATGAAGCTGGGCGAGCCGAGCTTGTAGAAGATTCGGTATAGCGTGGGCAGGTTGACCTCCGCGCTGTAGCGCCCCATCTCGCGACAGAGCGCGAGATCGCCGCGCCCGAATTCGTGATCGATCGCCACGACGAGCTCCACGAACAGATCGTACGGCGCCCACACGTGCGGGAGAATGCCCGCTTCGAGCGGTCCACGGACCGCCTCCGGCAGGCCCGCCTTGAAGCGTCGCCACTCGGGCTCTCCATAGCGCTCCCGAACGAAACGAATGCGCGCGGTGATGGCGCTCCCCTTCACCTCGACCATCGCGCACCGGAGTCTACACCTCTCTTTCGCGTTGCGCTCTCGGGTCGCCGCTCGGATGAGGTACGCTCCCGCTCATGGTGCCGAGCGAGCCGGAGGGCAGCGGGAGCAGCCTCCTCAGGGTGTGGCTCCTGCCGCTTTTCACCCTGCTCGGCGTCGCGCTCGCCGTGTTCGTGCTGACGTATTGGCTCGACGCTC
Source organism: uncultured delta proteobacterium (assembly GCA_963740495.1). Classification (GTDB taxonomy): domain Bacteria; phylum Myxococcota_A; class Polyangia; order Polyangiales; family CAVUEK01; genus CAVUEK01. Next base: position 251,252 of record CAVUEK010000013.1, on the reverse strand, counting down.
TCGGGTCGACCGATCCCGGCGCCGCGCTCGGGCTCTTCTTCGACCCGAACCCGGCGTCCGCCGCGAACACGCTCTCGAACGCGGGTGAGATCGTCGCGGCCGTCCTCGCGATCGCGATCACCGTCGTCGCGATCGTCGTCGAGCTCGCCGCGAACCGGTACACGCACCGGATCACCGAGCTGTTCGTCAGCGAGCCCATCAACTTCCTCGTGATGGGCTACTTCGTCGTCACTGCGCTCCAATCGCTGTGGGTCACGCTGATCTTCGACTGGGACTCCACGACGCAGACTGGCTTCGTGCCGCACCTCGGCATCACGGTGTCGATGTTCATGCTGGCGTTCTCGCTGCTGATCTTGTTGCCGTACTTCGGGTTCGTGTTCGCCTTCCTGAACCCGATCCAGATCGTCAGCCGCATCCGCATTCAGACTCTCCGCCTCGTCCGCTCGCGCAAGACCAGCCTCTCGAGCGTGCGAAAACAGCGAGAAGCGGTGCGCGGGGTCGAGCAGATCGCGGACGTCGGCCTCAACGCGATGGAGAACAAGGACAAGGGCGTATCGATGGCGAGCGTCGAGGCCCTGCAGCTCCTCATCCAGGAGTATCAGGACGTCCGGGAGGAGCTCGGCGCCGGTTGGTTCCGCGTCGAGGGGGAGCTCGCTCACAACCCGGACTTCGTCTCGATGTCGCCGGACGTCCTCGAGGACGTCACGCGCCGGCAGATCTGGTTCGAGATGAAGATCCTCCGCCAGTACCAGACCATCTACAACGAAGCGCTCAACCGGATGCGCGACATCAACTACCTGATCGCGATCTCGACGCGGCGGGTCGCAGAGCGCGCGCTCGCGCGCGACGCGAAGGAGCTGCTCGATCTCGCGCTGAAGTTCTTCAACACGTACCTGCGCGCGACGATCAACGCGAGGGACATTCGCACCGCATACAACGTCTTGAACCAGTACCGGCTCCTCGCCGAGAGCCGCGCTCGGGTACGACAAGCGGCGCGCGCGCGGTGGAGATCGCGCGGTACTTCAAGTACTACGGCCTGACCGCTCAGGCGCAGAACCTGCCGTTCATCCTCGAGACGGTCGCATACGACCTCTGCGCTCTGAACGAGCTCGCGTTCGACGAGAAGAGCCCCGCTCGGCGCGAGCTCTCGCGCATCTTTCTCGACGTCGACAAGGAGGCCGAGAGCGAGGTGCAGGAGACGAGCCTCCGCGGCGTGCGCAAGGCGCAGGTCAAGCTCGCGACGTACTACCTCCTGCACGGTGACGAGACTCTCGCGCGGAGCGTGTTTCACGACATGGAGAGCGAACAGTCGTCACGCTTGCAATCGATCCGGGACGAGCTCTTGAACGTGCGCTCCGCCGAGTTCTGGGAGATCAGCGACCGAGGCGTCAACTTCGACTATCTCTCGCCGGCGCGGAAGGCGAAGATGATCGAGTTCTTCGAGTGGTTCGGCGACCTCCTTCCGCCGCGCGCATCGCAGCTCCCCATGCGCACGAGCGAGATGCCGATCGTGCCGGTCGACGCGGCGCCGCCCGAGGGGCGCGTCTCGAGCGGCGAGATGGTGCCTGGTGTGCCGGAGAAACCGTTCCCGCAGAGTGACGACGACGAAGACGCCGATTGCCCGCCGCCGGCCTGACCCGCCTCGCGGTTGTGCACGCGGTGCACGAGGCCCAGCCCCATCGTGCCCATTCGGCGCGAGCTCGCCGGCGCGCCGCGGAAGATCGCGCACATTCGGCGCGAACCAGGCTGGCACGATCCTCGCTCGGGCGTTCGTGATGGCTTCCCGACGATGCGGTACTCTGCTCGTCATGTTGCGCGCGAGCCGCGTGCTGCTTCTCGGCCTGGCGATCGGGGGCTGCGCCGCTCACGGTCTCGACTTTCGCCTCTCCTTCGAGACACCGGAGCTCCGCGTCGCCTCGCGGCGAGTCCAGGCTCGTATCCTCGAAGGCGCATGCCCCGGCACGACGCTCGTCTATTCGGTCGACCTCTACGCCGGCACCGAAGCCCCCGATCCGCCACGCCTCGGCGGCGGCACGTATTGCTTCACCGCACGCGCCGCGAACGCGACGTGCCAGTGGATTGCGGACGCCGAGGCCACGCTCGAGCTGCCGGCGGACGACTCGTCGGTGGATCTCGTCCTCCGCACCCACGACGCGGGCCGAGATTGCGGGGCCGCTCTGTGCGTCGACGGCCGTTGCCCCTCCGCGCCCCTCGATGACGACGGGGGAACACCCGGCTTCGGGCCGTTCACTCTCGCTTCGTCCTGCCCCGGGGACACCGCTTGCGGTGGGGACCCGACGGGCAGCTGGCGGTACGCCGGAGGGTGCTTCGTCGATCCGTCCACCGACCTCCGCGAGCAGTGCCCCGGCTACACGGTCGTGAGCGGCACTGGCACGGTGATCGGAACGCTCTCGCTCGACGGCGCGCGCGTGGCGCAGGATCTCACCGTCGCGGGATCGCTCGTGCTCGATTTTCCATCGAGCTGTGCGCCCGGAGGGTGCAGCGTCCTCGGTCTGCAGCTCGCCGAGGCCGCCGGCACGCCCGGGTCCTGCGAGGCGATGGGCGGAGGCTGTCGCTGCGACGTCACCGTGGCGCAATCGATCGATTGGTCCGGCGCATACACGATCTCGGGCGGCGCGATCACGGTCGAAGACGGCACGACGCTCGACTTCTGCGTGTCCGGCGACACGCTCCGGTACGCCCAGACCGACGCGAGCCGCGTAGCGATCGGCACGCTGGAGCTCGACCGATGAGCCCCCGCCGCGCCGCCGTGGGCATCGCGCTCTCGTGCGTGGCGTGGCTCGCCGGGGTCGCGCCTGCGGCCGCCCATCCCATCGTCGACGAAGGGCGCGCGATGGCGCACGAAGCGCGCTTCGAAGAGGCGCTGGCCGCGTTCTCTCGCGCCGAGAGCGCCAGCGACCTGACGCGCGACGACGTCGTCGCTCTCCTCGAGGGTCGCGCCCTCGTGTACTTCGCCCTCGGTCAGAACGCCGAGCTCGAGCGAACGCTTGCCGCGCTCGCGTCGCTCGCGCCCGATCACGCGCCTGACCGCGCGATCCCGCCGGACCTCGTCGCGCGCATCCGCGAAGCCGGCGCTCGCGTCGAGGCACCCCTGTCGCTTGGCGGCGGCGCCGAGCGCAGGGGCACGTCTGCGCGCGTCCACGTCGACGTTCTTCGCGACCCGACCGGGCTCGTGCGCGACGTGCGCGTGTTCGTGAGTGACGGCTCCGGAGGTTTCCGCACGCTGGGTGGCCGGGACGAAGAGGTCGTCGCCGATCCGGCGCGCACGCTCGAGTGGTACGCGGAAGCCGTCGGGCCGGGCGGCGCGGTGCTCACGAGCGAGGGGACCCGCGACGCTCCCGAGTCGCTCCCTCCCGACCTCACGCCAGCGCGCGTCGCCGCCGACGGGAGCGCCGGCGATCGGGCGGGACGAGGCGCGCTCGGGGAGGACGGGGCCGGGGAGGACGACAGCGGTCCGGGGCCGTGGCCGTTCGTCATCGCGGGTGCGGTGCTCGCGGCCGCCATCGGCGTCGTCATCGCCATCCTCGTCGTTCCCGGCGGCGACACCCAACCATCAGCACCGAGCAATCCCTTGTGACGGCGGCGCCGGTCGGCGGACGGGTCGCGCCCGGCGTCAAGCTCGGTCGCTACGAGGTGTGCGCGGAGCTCGCCTCGGGCGGGATGGCGACCGTCTACCTCGCGCGAGCGACCGGCCCGGCTGGGTTCGACAAGCTCGTCGCGCTCAAGGTCATCCACCAGCAGCTCGTCGCACGAGCGCGGGTTCGTCGAGATGTTCCTCGACGAGGCGCGGATCGCGTCGCGCATCACGCACCCGAACGTCGCTAGTGTGTTCGACTTCGGCGAGGAGAGCGGCAGTCTTCTACCTCGCGATGGACTACCTCCACGGCGAGTCGCTCGCGTCGGTTCTCGGATGCGTGTCGCAGCGGCCGGACGTTCGCATCTCGCCGCGGCTGCCCACGTACATGGCGACGATCGTCGCGAGCGCCGCCGAGGGCCTCCACGCCGCGCACGAGCTCACCGGCAACGTCGGGCAGCCGCTTCACGTCGTCCATCGGGACGTCTCGCCGCACAATGTCTTCGTCACGTACGACGGCGGCGTCGCGCGTCGTCGACTTCGGCATCGCGCGCGCGGTCGGGCGGATGCACCAGACCTCCTCCGGTGTCGTGAAGGGCAAGGTCGCGTACATGTCGCCGGAGCAGCTTCGCGGTGACGAGATCGACAGGCGCACCGACATCTGGGCTCTCGGCGTCACGCTGTGGGAGCTCCTCGCGTGCCGGCGGCTCTTTCGGCGCGACACACAGGCGCGGACGATCGACGCTGTGCTCGAGGAGCGGGTGCGGCCGCCGTCGGACTTCGCCCCCCACGTCTCCGCCGAGCTCGACCGGATCCTGCTGGCCGCTCTCGATCGCGATCCCGCGGGTCGTCCCGCTACGGCGCGCGAGCTCGGTCGGGCGCTCCGGCGCTGGGCCGCTTCGACGGGGGAGGTCATCGGGACCGCGGAGCTCGCCGAGATGATGGAGCACCTCTTCGCCGGTCATCGCGAGGCGAAGCAACGAATGATCGAGGAGGCGCGCCGCGGCGGTGTGGTGCACGACGTGCCGGACACGCAAAAATTCGCGCGGCCTGCGGACGAGGCGATCCCCACGTCGGTCGAGGAGGTGAGCGACATGCGGCCGCGCTCGGCGGATGGTTACGTGCGGCCGAACGCGAGCACGTTGCCGCAGGGCACGATGCAGATCTCCGACCCGACCGTCGTGCACGGCTCGCCGCTGTCGGCGGCGCGCGAGCCGACGTCGCCGACCGTCGTCGAGTCCGATGCGCCCGAGCGCGCTGCGTCGCCGCGAGCTTCCGCGCTGAGGTCCGCGGGCGAGGCCGAGCGCGAGCCCGAGCAGGTGCCCGCACCGCCAGACGAGATCGCCCTCCGGCCGACCTTCGCGACGGGCTCCGTCGTCTTGCCGGTGCGGCGGGTGCGAAGCGGGATCGCGGTTCTCATCGCCCTCGCCCTCGCCCTCGCCCTCGCCGTCGCGATTGGTTTCGCGCTCTTCGGTGGCGCATCGAGCCCCGCGGAGGATGTCTCCGGCGTGAGCGCACGGAGCGCGTCGTCGCCCGTGGTGGGCCCCTCGTCGGTGCCCGACCCCGGAGCCGGCGCGACCACCGCGATGGCGGACGATGTCGCACCCGTCGGGATGAGGGCGGAGGCGTCGCCGCCCGACGTGCCGCGCGCGCGCGCGGCTCGCCCGACGGGCCCACACCACGGGTGGCGCACGCGCGTCCACGGAACGCGCGTCGAAGCTGCGACCTCACCGGTCGAGCCGGACCGCGAGGCCGCGCCCACCGGCACGTCCGCGCCCGCGCCCGCGCCCGCGCCGACGGCCGCGCCCGCACCGCCCGGCACGGGGTTCGTGCGCGTCGGTGTGGTCGGCGGGTGGGGCACCGTCGAGATCGATGGGCGCGCGGCGGGCCAAGCGCCGGGGCGCTTCGAGGTCGCGGCCGGAACGCGGCGCGTCGCCGTCCGCCCCTTCGGTGAGGGGCCACCCATCACACGGACGGTCGAGGTGGCGCGCGGAGAGACCAGACAGGTGATCGTGAGCGCCCCATGACCGACGGTCGCGGGCTACAATCGCTCGCCTTGGCGGACTCCGACGATCCCCGCGTCGTGCTCGACGACGAGACCGCGCGGCTCGCGCCGTCGAGCTCCGCCGGACTCTGCCTCCTCGTCGTGGGCCCGGGCGGCGGGGTCGCGCATCCGTTGCCGGCTGCCGGGCCGCTCCTCGTCGGACGGTCGAGCGACTGTGAGATAGTCATCGAGGACGCGTCCATCTCGCGCCGACATGCGGAGCTGACGGTCGTGCCGACGCCTCGCATCCGCGACCTCGGCAGCGCGAACGGCGTGCGCGTCGGACAGAAGCTGCTTCCACCGAACGTGTGGACCGAGGTCGAGCTCGGTCAGGCCGTGGAGCTCGGCAGCGTCGTCGTGGTGATCCACCGCCCGACGATGCTCCCGAAGCCGGCGCGACAAGAGCCGCCGAGCGAGGAGCGCCCGAGCCTTCGGCCCGGGGGCCCCGCGATCGTTCGTGACGCCGCGATGAAGCGGCTCTACGCCATGGTCGACCGCGTCGCGCCGAGCGAGCTCAGCGTGCTGCTGCTCGGGGAGACGGGCGTGGGCAAAGAGGTGATCGCCGACGCGATCCACGAGGCTTCGCGACGCGCGGACGGGCCGATGCTGCGGCTCAACTGCTCGGCGCTCAGCGAAGCGCTCGTCGAGAGCGAGCTCTTCGGTCACGTCCGGGGCGCGTTCACCGGAGCGGTTCGCGACAAGCCTGGCCTTCTCGAGGCCGCGCGCGGCGGAACCGTGTTTCTCGACGAGGTGGGCGAGCTCTCGCCGGCGATCCAGGCGAAGCTCCTTCGCGTCCTCGAAGCACGCGAGGTGATGCGCGTCGGCAGTCTCGAGCCGCGTGCGATCGACGTGCGGTTCGTCGCGGCGACCAACCGCGACCTCAAGGCCGAGTGCGCGTCGGGCCGGTTTCGCACCGATCTCTACTTCCGTCTGAACGGTATCGGGCTCTCGATCCCGCCGCTGCGCGCGCGGACGAGCGAGATCGAGCCGCTCGCGCGGCGCTTCGCGTCGGGGGTCATCGGCGAAGGCGCGAGCGTCGAGATCACGGATGCGGCGGTCGCGGCGCTCGAAGCGTACGCGTGGCCTGGAAACGTTCGGGAGCTGAAGAACGCCGTCGAGCGAGCTGCTGTCCTCGCCGGCGAGGGGCGGATCGAGCTCGACCACCTGCCGCCCGAGATCTCGCTCGAGAGCGAGCCCGGCGGAGCGGTGTCGGGCGACGCCGCGCGGTCGACCCTCGGTGACGAGATGGTCGCGCTCGAGAAGCGGCGCATCGTCGAAGCGCTCGAGCGATGCGACGGCAATCAGACGAAGGCCGCCGAGCTCCTCGGGATGCCGCGGCGCACGTTCGTGAAGCGCCTCGACGCGTACGGCATCTCGCGACCGCGGAAAAAAGACTGAGCGAAACCGGGGCCGGGAGCGCTGGCCGCGAGGCAACCACCTCGTTTCTTCGAACCTTCCCCGAGATTGATCAGAGGTGGCGGAGCACGGCGAGGAGGGCGTCGTTCTCGGGCGGGGTGCCGACGGTGATGCGGGCGGTTCCGCGCAGAGTGGGAGACGGGTCGCCGAAGATGCGGACGCCGATGTCATGCTCGCGCAGGGCGCGGACCGTGGCTTCGGCGTCGTCGAAGCGGGTGAGGACGAAGTTCGCTTGGGTGGGATGGGGATGGACGCCCGGGATCGCGGCGAGCTCTCGGACGAGCCGGGCGCGCTCTTCGATCACGAGAGCGACATGCGCTTCGAGCAGGGGAGCGAGGTCGCCGAGCGCGAGCTCGCCGATGGCGAGTGAGAGGCTCGACACGTTGAACGGCTGGCGAGCCTTGTCGACTTCGGCGGCGAGCTCGGCCGGTAGGCGCGCCCAGCCGACGCGCGCGCCCGCGAGGCCGATCTTCGAGAGCGTGCCGAGGAGTGCGACGTTCGGGTGACGGTCGGCGAGGTGGGTCAGTCGCGCGCTGCAGTACGGACCGTACGCTTCGTCGACGACGAAGAGAGCGTCGGGATCGCTCGTGGCGAGCGCCTCGACGTCCGCCTCGAGAAAGGGGTTGCCGGTGGGGTTGTTGGGGCTCGCGAGGAACACGAGCCCGGGGCGGTGCTCGCGGAGCGCGCCGCGCATCGCGGGCACGTCGAGCGCGAACGTGTCGGGCATGAGCGGGATCTCGATCGGGGCGAGGCCCTGCACGACGGCGCCGTGGCGGTACATCACGAAGGTGGGCGTGGGAACGAGCACGGCCGGTTGGGCTCCGTCGCGTGGCGCCGAGAGCGCGATCATGAGGAGGGACAGCACCTCGTCGGATCCCGCTCCCACGACGTAGTCGTCGGGCGCGCCCCCGTGGCGAGCGGCGAGCGCGAGGCGAAGGCGCGTCGCGCGGGGGTCCGGGTAGCGGTGCAGCTCGAGCGCCGCGACGTGCGCCGCGATGTGCGCGCGCGCTTCTTCGGGAAGGGGCCACGGCGACTCGTTCGCGTCGAGCTTGATTCGCGGTGCGGGCGGCGGGACGTAGGCGCGGAGCGATTCGAGCGCGGGTCGGACGAGCCTCCTCAGGCTCATCGTGGCGCGTTCTCGCGCAGGTGCGTGGGCATGTCGAGCTCCTGGCGCTGCTCCTCGGTCTCGGTCTGGCTCGCCCCATAGCTCGCGGTCCCCGAGCGAGCGTGTCCGTGCTCGTCGAGGTCGCTCGGGTACAGATCCATGTATGCATCCGCGATCTCGTCGGGGATCTCCGCGCCGCGAGGGGCGCCGAGCTTGACCACGTGGTTGTTGGAGACCCACATGGCCCAGCGGTCGTCTCCTCCGTCGAGCCACCACACGTAGTCGCCTTCGAGCTCGCCGGTGGTCAGCTCGTACGTTCCGAGGTCGTCGAGGCGCTCGCGCACTTCGGCGGTGAGCGATTCGGCCTTCTCGTACACGGTGACGAACGCGGTGGCGAACACGACTTCTTGCCCGCCTCCTCGCTCGACGTAGCTCGCCGTGTAGCCCACGCCGCCGTTGCCCTCGATCGGGAACTCGACGTCGAGGACCTTCTGGAAGCGCCGATAGCGGAAGTCGCCGAGATCGCGCTCGACCACGAAGCGAGGGGGCAGGGATGGGCCACAGGCCGAAACGAGGCACACAGAGGCGAAGACCCAGCGGATCACGGCCGAACCGTACCATGGCACGCGGCTCGGTCCGGTCGCTCGAGCACCGGGGGCGAGGTGGGTCTTTGTGCGCTGATTCACCGGGATCCTGGTCGCTCGAACCGCCCACGTGTATGTTTGTGCAATGGCGGGAACCGGCCGTACGCCGGCGCAGGGCAATGCCGCGACCGGAGCGATGATGCGCGTCGTCGTGGAGGCGCTCGACCGGATTGCGAGCCCCGACGCCAGGGACTCGGTCCTCTACATGGCCCTGGCGGACGGGGGCCTCGAGACCGTGCCCGAGGACCCGACGCACCTGCGTCGGTTCGCGCTCGGGCCGCTCCGGCGCGCGATCGAGCTCACGATCGGCCGCGAGGCGGCCGAGGCGGTGATCACCGACCTCGGCCCCATCCTCGAGCGGGCGCAGACCACGCTCACGAGCGGCGTCCGCAGGCGCGCGGTGAAGAGCGCGGAGTGCGCGCTGCTCGTCGCGACGGCCGATCCTGCGAGGGCTCGAGAGCTCGATTCGCTCGCGCCGGCCGGGACCATTCTCAAGGTCGCGTCGGACGTCTTCGCCTTGGTCACCTCGCTGGACATCCTTCGCGAGGCCGACCTGGCGATTGTCGTGGATTGCACGATGCCGTCGGTCCGGCCCGCCGGCCTCGTCACGCTCGCTCGGATCCTGCCGCCGACCGCACGCGTCGTTCTCTGGGGTTTTAGCGACGAGCTCGGCGCGGAGGCGACGGACGAAGGCCTGCCCGCCGAATGGATCCGAGTCGACGCGTCGGCAACCGCGTCGAAGGTCGCCGCGCTGGCGTTCCCGGAGCTGTCGAAGCACAGCACGGCTCCGCCGCCGCCCATCGTCGCCGGCGAGCCGGCGCGACCGACGCTCGTCCTCGTCGTCGACGATGACGCCACGACGCGCGGCGCGACGGCCGGCCACCTCGGCCGCGCCGGCTGCGTGGTGCTCACGGCGCCGGACGCGTACATCGCGCTCGATCTCGCCGCCGAGAAACGCCCCGACATCGTCATCGTGGACGACGTGTTGCCCGGCGTGACGGGGGTGAACCTGCTTCGTTTGATGCGCCGTGTGCTCGGTCCTCGCGCGCCTGCGACCATCCTCTTGCGCTCGGACGGCGTCGAGGAGCCGAGCGACTCCGCCGACGGAGTGCTGTCCAAGGGAGTGGACCACGGCCGGCTCGTCGAGGTGGTGGAGCTGCTTCGCCGGCAGCGCGACCTCAGCTGAGTCGGACGGCGCCCTCGAGGAACTGGAGCGTCCCGTTCGCGGCGTCGAGGCGGACGCGCGCGCCGAGGGGGAGCGCGACGTTGTCGTCCACGTGACCTGCGGGGACCCCGGCGACGACGGGCACGGGGAGGTACGAGAGCCGCTCTCTGAGGACATCTTCGATGCGTGTCCCGTCGTCACCCGGCGGCGAGCCGGTGAACGCGCCCAGCGCGACGCCCGCGACGCGTGAGAGCCAACCGGCATGCGCGAGCGTGGTCAGCATTCGGTCCACGCGATAGGGGCGCTCCCCCACGTCTTCGAGCAGCAGCACCGCGCCGTCGACGGGTGGCGCGTACGGCGTGCCGACGAGCGCCGCGAGCACCGACAGATTGCCCCCCACCAGCGGGCCCTCCGCTTCGCCTTCCGCGACCGTCGAGAGGCCGGAGAGCGGCGCCGCCGCCTCGCCCTCGAGCGCGCGGACGAACCGCGCGACGTGCGCGTCGCTCGCGCGGCCGAGGCCCGCGATCATCGAGGCGTGCATCGAGCGCACACCCGCCCGCTGCCAGAGCGCATGAAGCGCGGTGACGTCGCTGAACCCCACGAGGAGCTTCGGCGACCGCGCGACGCGCTCGATCGGGATGCGGTCGAGGATGCGCGTCGCGCCGTAGCCGCCCCGCGCCGCGACGATCGCGTCGACGGTGGGATCGTCGAGCGCCGCGAGGAGCTCCGCCTCTCGCCTCGCGTCGTCGCCTGCGAGATACCCGGTGCGCGTCATCAGGCCTTCGTCGAAGCGGACGACGTATCGTTCCCGCAAACGTCGGACTCCCCGAGCGAAGTCGTCGGGCGGAAACGGGCTGGATGGCGCGACCGCGGCGATGCATGCACCCTCGTGAAGGGCGGCGGGCGCCGAGAAGCTCGACGTCACGACGACACTGCCTCGTGAAGCGAGCCGGGCGACGCCATGACAGACGAGATCCAGCGATGGCTGACCGAGAACGAGGGCCCGTTCGCGTGGCTGGTCCTGGCAGCCGCCGCTGCTGCCGAGTACGTGATGCCGCCCATCCCGGGTGACACGATAACCCTCTTCGGCGTCTTTCTCGTAACGACCGCCCGATGGCGCCTTGCCCCAGTGTACGTGGCGCTCCTCGCGGGCTCGATCGCGGGCAGCCTCGTCGCCTATGGCTTCGGGCTCTTCCTCGGACGCCACGAGGACCGCTGGCCGGCGTACCTGCGGAGGGACGGTCCACGGCGCGCGATCCACGCCGTGCTCTCACGCATCGAGCATCGCGGCGCGCTCCTGCTCGTCGTCAACCGCTTCGTGCCCGCGTTTCGAGCGTTCGTGTTCGTCGGAGCGGGGATGGCGCGCGTTCCTCTCGCGAGGGTCGTGCTGTTCGGCGGAGCCAGCGCGGCCCTGTGGAACCTCGTCATCCTGATCGTCGGATGGACCGTCGGCAGCGAGTGGGAGACGCTGCGGGCGTTCGCGGTGAGCTACGCGTGGATCGCATCCGGCTCGGTCGCCGCGGTTCTACTCGCGCTCCTCGCGCGATACGTCATTCGGCAGCGTCGAGGTCCTCGTCGTCCTTCCGGACCAGCATCGCCTTGAGGTAGTCGCGGTTCATGCGTGCGATGAAGTCGACGCTGATCCCCTTCGGGCACGCGGCCTCGCACTCGCCGTGGTTGGTGCAGCCTCCGAACCCCTCCTCGTCCATCTGCTCGACCATCGCGAGGACGCGCCCGGCGCGTTCGGGCTGGCCCTGCGGCAGGATGCCGAGGTGCGCGATCTTCGCCGATGTGAACAAGCTCGCGGAGGCGTTGGGACACGCAGCGACGCACGCCCCGCAACCGATACATTGCGCGGCGTCGAACGCGAGGTCGGCGTCGCGCTTCGGCACCAGCGTGTCGTTCGCGTCCGGAGCGCTGCCGGTCCGTACCGTCACGTAGCCGCCGGCCTGGATGATCCTGTCGAACGCCGAGCGATCGACGACGAGGTCCTTCACGACGGGGAAGGCGCGCGCGCGCCACGGCTCGAGCCAGAGCTCGAGCGCTCCGACCTCGCCGAGCTCGGGGCCGTCGTCGTACTCGCGCATGTGGAGCTGGCATGCGGTCGTGCGCGGTCGCGGTCCGTGAGGGTGGCCGTCGATCACGAAGCCGCAGCTCCCGCAGATGCCCTCGCGGCAGTCGTGGTCGAACGCGATCGGGTCCTCGCCCTTCTCGACCAGCGATTCGTTGAGCATGTCGAGCATCTCGAGGAACGAGCTGTCGAGGGCAACGCCTTTCACCTCGTAGCGAACGAAGCGGCCGCGGTCTTTTGGGCCCCTCTGCCGCCACGCGTGGAGCGTCACGTCGAGCGTCTTGGTCACTTGTAGCTCCGCTGGCTCGGGCTGACCTCGGTGAAGCCTAGCTGTTCCTTCCGCAGCCGCGGGCTCGAAGGGTCGCCCGTGTGCTCCCACGCTGCCACGTACGAGAACTCGGCGTCGTTCCGGAGCGCCTCCCCGTCGGGAGTCGCATGCTCCTCGCGGAAGTGGCAGCCGGCGCTCTCGTCTCGCGCGAGCGCGTCCCTGCACATGAGCTCCGCGAGCTCGAAGAAATCCGCGATGCGCCCCGCCTTCTCGAGAGTCTGGTTGAAATCGGCGCCCGTGCCCGGGACGCACACCTGTTCGAAGAACTCCTCGCGCAGCGCCGGGATCTTCGCGATGGCGCTCTCGAGGTCGCGCGCGTTGCGAGCCATGCCGCACGAGTCCCACATGATGTGGCCGAGCGCTCGGTGGAACGAGTCCGGCGTACGCGTCCCCTTGCCGGAGGTCGTTGGTCCGAGGAGCTTCGCGATGCGGGCCTCCACGCGCTCGATCGCCGCCTTCACCGCGGGGTGGTCGTCACCGACGTAGCCGAGCCTTCCCTGGCCGAGATAGTTGCCGAGCGTGGCAGGCAGGATGAAGTAGCCGTCGGCCAAGCCTTGCATGAGCGCGCTCGCGCCGAGGCGGTTGGCGCCGTGGTCCGAGAAATTGGCCTCGCCGGCGGCGAAGAGCCCGGGGATGGTCGTCATGAGGTTGTAGTCGACCCACAACCCGCCCATGGTGTAGTGCGACGCGGGATAGATGCGCATCGGCGTGGAGTACGGATCGTCGCCCGTGATCCGCTCGTACATCTCGAACAGGTTCCCGTACCGCTCCGCGATCGCGTCCTCTCCGAGCCGGGCGACCGCGTCGGCAAAGTCGAGGTACACGCCGCGGCGCTGGCCCGCCACGACGGGACCGACGCCGTGGCCTTCGTCGCAGACCTTCTTCGCGGCGCGCGACGCGAGGTCGCGCGGCACGAGGTTGCCGAACGCTGGATAGCGACGCTCGAGGTAGTAATCCCGATCACCCTCGGGGATCTCCAGAGGCGCCTTGTTGCAGTCGTCGGGGCTCTTCGGCACCCACACGCGCCCGTCGTTGCGCAGGGACTCGCTCATGAGCGTGAGCTTCGACTGGTGCTCGCCGGCTTGTGGGATGCAGGTCGGATGGATCTGCGTGAAGCACGGGTTCGCGAAGAGCGCTCCGTGCCGATACGCGCGCCAGATCGCGGTCGCGTTGCAGCCCTTGGCGTTCGTCGAGAGATAGAAGACGTTGCCGTAGCCTCCCGTGGCCAGGACCACGACGTCGCCGATCCATGCGCGAACCTCGCCGGTGACGAGGTGGCGGGTCACGATCCCACGCGCCGCCCCGTCGACGAGGACGAGATCGAGCATCTCGGTGCGCGGGTGCATCTCGACGCTGCCCGCCTCGATCTGACGCGAGAGCGCTTGGTACGCGCCGAGGAGCAGCTGTTGCCCCGTCTGTCCTCGCGCGTAGAACGTGCGCGACACTTGCGCTCCGCCGAACGAGCGGTTCGCGAGGTGGCCGCCGTACTCGCGCGCGAACGGCACGCCCTGCGCCGTGCACTGATCGATGATGTTCACGCTGATCTGGGCGAGCCGGTAGACGTTCGACTCGCGAGACCGGAAGTCGCCGCCTTTCACGGTGTCGTAGAACAGGCGATAGACGCTGTCGCCGTCGTTCTGGTAGTTCTTCGCGGCGTTGATTCCGCCCTGCGCGGCGATCGAGTGCGCGCGCCGCGGGCTGTCCTGGAAGCAGAACGCCTTGACGTTGTAGCCGAGCTCCCCGAGCGTCGCCGCTGCCGAGGCGCCGGCGAGGCCGGTTCCGACGACGATGACGTCGAACTTCCGCTTGTTCGCCGGGTTGACGAGCTTCATCTCGAAGCGGCGCCGATCCCAGCGCGACGCGATAGGGCCGGACGGCTCGTTCGAGCGCGGCGTCGTCACGGTGCCTCCGGGGCCGCGGGCGCGGGCGGGGGTCCGGGTGCGGGTGCGGGTGCGGGTCCGGGTCCGGGTGCGGCGTCGTCCTGGTCACCCTCACCGCCACCGTTCAGGTAGTCGCAGTCGCCCTCCGCGTGAGCGAGCTCGGGCGCGCAGTACCGCGCGTGGAACCAGGCCTCGTCCACCGGCTCGACGATCTGCAGCATCACGGCGGTCGGGATCGAGACGAACCCGGCGGCGAGCGCGACCGCGAGGCCCGTCGCCGCCTGCTTGCGCAGACGATCGTAGCGCGGGTGGCTCAGCCCGAGCGACTGAAGCCAGCTCCACGCTCCGTGGAACAGGTGCAGGCCGAGCAGCACGTTCGCCGTCACGTACACGGTCGCGATGATCCAGTTCTGGAAGCCGTGCACGACGTTGTTGTACGGGTTCTGCGGATCGAAGCCCGCTTGGTAGCCGGCCGTCAGGTGGAGCAGGTGATAGATGATGTAGAGGCCGACGATCGGTCCGCTCCATGCCATCGTGCGCGCGGCGTACGTCGTCACCTGATCGTGTCTCGGCTGCGTGTAGCGGATGGGCGCGCGTCCGCGTTCTTGTTCATCAGCGCGACCGCCGCCCAGACGTGGCCCGCGAGCGCCGCGAGCAAGACGAGTCGGGTACCCCAGAGGAGGACGGGCATCTTGCGGAGCGCGACGGCGTAGTCGTGCATCGCCGCGGCGCCGGCCTCGGGCCCGAGGAACATCTGGAGGTTCCCGGCGAGGTGCGCGATCAGGAAGCCGAAGAGGGCGAGGCCGGTGACGGCCATGACCGCCTTCTTACCGATGGTCGACTGCGCGAGGGTGGGCGTCGAGCTCATGCGATTCCCCGGCTCGCGCTATACACCCGATGGGCCGCGGTTTGTAGGCGGATCGACGTACTCGACCTCCTCGCCGCGGAACGTTCTGAGCAGCGTCGTGCCGGGCTCTCGGGACACGACGTAGTCGGGCCCGATCGGCACCTTCCCTCGACCGCCGGGCGTGTCGACCACGAGCTTCGGCAACGCGATGCCGCTGAGCCGACCCTGCAACCTCTCCATGATCGCGATGCCTCGGTCGATCGGCGTCCGCAGATGGCCCGTTCCGCGCACGGGATCGGCCTGCAACAAGTAATAGGGTCGAGCACGCCACGCGCAAAGGCCGCGAAAGAGCGTCTCGAGCGTATCGGGGTCGTCGTTCACCCCTTCGAGGAGCACCGTCTGGTTCATCACGGGCAGCCCGTGATCGACGAGCAGCGCGACGGCGCGCTTCGCCTCGGCCGTGAGCTCCTTGGGGTGGTTGAAATGCGTCATCAACCACGTCGCAGGATGAGCGCGCAGCGCGCGGCACAGCGCAGCGTCGATGCGTTGCGGGATCGTCACGGGCGCGCGCGTGGCGACGCGCACCGTCGCGACGTGGTCGACGCGCGCGAGCTCGAGGAGGAGCTTCTCGATGCGATCGGTCGACATGACGAGCGGGTCGCCGCCGGACACGATGACGTCGCGAATCTCCGGATGCGCCGCGATCCACGCGAGCGCGGGCGCGAGCACCTCGAGTGGACGAGCGCCGCCCCCGGCGCCAACCATGCGCGAGCGTGTGCAGAAACGGCAGTACACGGCGCAACGGTCCGTCGCCAGCAGGAGCACGCGATCGGGGTAGCGTCGAACGAGATGAGGCGCGACCTCGTGGGCTTCTTCGCCGAGGGGATCGCGAAGATCGCCCGGCACGATGGTCGCCTCCTCGCTACGAGGCACGCACTGACGGCGGATCGGGCAGGCCGCATCGTGCGGATCGCAGAGCGCGAGATAGTATGGCGTGATCGACATCGGAAAGCCGTCGGCGAGCGCGCGCTTCACCCCCTCACGCTCGGAGTCGGTGAGCTCCAGATGCGCTTCGAGCGCTTCGAGCGTCGTCGCCGCGTTCCGCGCCTGCCACCGCCAGTCCTCGACCCGGGTGGGCGAGGCGATCATCGGTAGGCTCATGGCGGCGGAGCGTAGCAACGGAACGCGCGCGGAGCGATCGCGTCCGATCAGGGCTCGTTCACGGGGCGAATGCGGTGGACCACCAAGGTCCGCGCGCGCGCGAAGCCCTGCGTTCCACGCAGCGGCTCGAGCAGCGGGCACATGTCGAGCCACGTGAGGTCGATCAAGCGCGTCTCCGCGGACCGCTGGACGTACTTCTCGGCCAGCTCGAGCGCTCCGGCGAACGCGAGGGCTTCCGTCAAGAACTGGTGAATCAGGGTCTGGAAGCGGGGGTTCTTCACTCGAGCGAGGTACTCCTCTGCGCGCGCCGCGCCTGCGTTCGGGTCCAGCGTGCCCAACGCGATCCCGGCGTACGACTGCAACATCAGGTGCGCCGGCTCGTTCGAGGGCGGGACAAGACCGCAGATCTCGACCATGCGGTCGCGGTCGCGTCGCCACGCGGCCTCGCGGAGCCTGATCTGAAGAATCGGTATCGTTCGGTCGGCCTGGCGCTCCGCGAGCGCGTCCACCATCCTCGCGAACGCTTCGGCGTTGCCGTCCAACGCGGCTTGTCGCGCGAGCTCGAGCCGCGTCGTGACGAGGTTCGGGTCGAGATCGAGGACGCCCTTCAACCTCTGCAACCCCGTGTCGCGTGCCCGATCTCGCATTCGATGAGCCCGAGCGTCTCGAGGGAGTCGGTGTACGTCGGAGCGATGGCGAGCGCCGCGTGGAGCTCGCGCATCGCACCTGCGACATCCCCGTCGTGGAGCAGCAACGACCCAGCGGCGTGGTGTGCTTCGGCCAAGTCGCCGGCGACCTCGAGCGCCTTGGGCACCGCTTCGCGAGCGAGCGCCTCGAAGTCTCGCGTCACGTCGAGGCGCGGCACGAACCACGCCCGGATCGTCGCCGTCGCGTACGCAGCCACCGCCGGTGCGAAATTCGGGGCGAGCGCGAGCGCGCGCTCGAGCAGCGGCAGCGCGCCTTCGGGGCCGAGGTAGGTGATCGCGCGGAGCTGGCCCCGCCCCCGCAGATACGCTTCGATGGCCTCCGGGGGGGCGTCGCCTCGGCGCGTCGCGGTCGTGAGCCCGACGCGAAGCGATTCGGCGATGCGACGTCGCACCGTGTCCTGGAGCGCGAACACGTCCTCGAGCGCGCCCTCGAACCGGTCGTTCCAGAGCTGTGTCCCGGACGTCGCATCGTCGAGGCGCGCGGCGATGCGAATGCGCTTGCCATCGGTCTGGACGCTTCCGTCGACGACTGCGTCGGCGCCGAGCTCCTTGCGGATCACTCTCGGGTCCCGCTGGTCGCGAAACGCCCGCGTGGCTCCCGTCGAGAGGACGGCGAGACCACGGATGCGGGCGAGCTCGTCGACGAGGTCGTCGCCGATCGAGTCGGCGAGATAGGCGTGCTCGGCGGGCCCGCGGTACTGGAACGGGAGGATGGCGAGGCGCCGGTCGAAGCGTGGGGTGGTCGGCGCCTGCGTGGCGAAGACGGTGGCGCCTTCCGTGTCGACCGCCCGCTTGCGCGGCTCGGCGTGCGCGGCGTCGCTCACGTCGACCGCGGACAAGAGGGCCACGACGTCGAGCGCCGAGGCCGGGCGTGCGTCGGGCTCGCGTCCGAGGCACGTCAGAACGGCCCGAGCGAGCCCGTCGGGGAGCGAGACGAGCGTGCTCGGGTCGAGCGGCTCCTGATGGAGCCGGGCGATGGCCGTGGCGATCGGCGTCGCGCCTTCGAACGGCAGACGACCGGTGAGCATCTCGAAGAGGATGAGCCCCATCGAGTAGATGTCCGTGCGCACGTCCGGCGGCCTGCCGGCGACTTGCTCGGGCGCCATGTACGCCGGTGTGCCGAGCAGTCCGCCGGTCTTTACCGTCGCGTCGTCCGGCTCGATCGCGCGCGCGATGCCGAAGTCGGTCAGGACGGGCCGCCCGTCGGCATCGATGAGCACGTTGGCGGGCTTCAGGTCGCGATGGATCACGCCGGCGGCGTGGGCGGCCGCGAGACCGTCGAGCATCGGGATGATGAGCTCGACGGCGCGGCGGGGGGCTAGCGGCGACTCCGTGTCGATGATCGACGTGAGGTCGCCCCCGGTGACGAGCTGCATCGTGAGGAAATAGACGTCGTCGTGCACACCGAGATCGAACGTGCGGGCAACGTTCGGGTGCGTGACCTTGCGCGACAGGCGCACCTCGCGCCGAAAGCGGCTCAGGGCGTCCGCGACGTGACCCGCCGGCAGCGAGAGCGTCTTGAGCGCGACGTCTTCGCCGAGCACCTCGTCGTGCACGCGAAAGACCGCGCCCATGCCACCGCGACCGAGCAGCGCGTCGACGCGATACCGCCCTGCAAATCGCTCCCCCACCGCGGGCCCCGGGACGGTCACGCGGTGGAGAATAGCAGACGCCTGGACGCGGTACCGAGGTTGGTCGATGCTCCTCCTCGATGCTCGAAGACACGCTCGCGCCGGGGGCCATGGTGGCCGGCCGCTATCGCGTCGAAGAAGAGATTGCGGAGGGCGGCATGGGCGCGGTGTTCGGCGTCCGCAACGTCGAGACGGGCGAGGGGCTCGCGCTCAAGATTATCCGACCGAGGCTCGCCAAGACCGAGACGCTGGTCGAGCGCTTCCGACGCGAGGCGCGCATCCTCGACGCGCTCGACCACCCGAACATCGTCCGTCTTCGCGACGCGGGGCTGCTCGACGATGGGGCGGTGTTCGTCGCGATGGAGCGGCTGGCCGGTGAGACGCTGCTCGAGCGCTTGAAGCGGCAGGGCTCGTTGGATCCGACGGCGTTGCTCGCCGTCGTACGCGAGATCGCGAGCGCGCTCGACGCCGTCGCGGGATCAGGCGTGGTGCATCGCGATCTCAAACCGTCGAACGTGTTCGTGACGGTTGACGGATGCGTGAAGCTGCTCGACTTCGGGGTCGCTCGAGCGGTGGAGCTCGAGCGGCTCACGATCACCGGTCACGCGATCGGGACGCCCTCGTACATGGCACCGGAGCAGCTCTCGGGCGGCGAGGTCGACGCGCGAACCGACGTCTACTCGCTCGGCGTGATCGCGTACGCGGCGCTCGCAGGCCGGCTTCCGTACCCCGGCCGCGGGATGGCGGACGCAGCCCGGATCCGGTCCGGGGACCACGAGCATCTGAGCCGCGCGTGTCCGGCGCTCCCGGCTGCCCTCGCGTCGGCCGTGGAACGGGCGATGGCCGTGCGACCCGACGAACGCTTCACGTCGGCCGGGGTCTTCGTCGCCGCCTTCGAGCGCGCGTTGGTGGGCGCCGGAAGGCTCAGCATGCCGACCGAGCCCGTCGCGATTGAGCTTCCGCCGACGCGCACGGGTCTGACCGTCACCACCGATGTCGCGACGACGCTCCCGTACGCGCGTCGCCCGGTCGCCGCGCCGCGCGCCGCGCGCTCGAGGCGCGGCTTCTGGATCGGCATGGGCGTCGTCGGTGTGGCGGTCCCGGTCATCGCGGGCGCGATTCTGCTGTTCGCCGTCGGCGGGCGCCGTCCCTCCGCGGAGCCCGCCCCGGTCCAGGAGCGGGTTCTCGTCGCGCCGGTGCCCGCGCGCGAGCCGCCGGCGGCCGTCGATTCCACACCCGCCGCGCCGGCGATGGTGCACGTCGATTCCCGCCCGAGCTCGATCCGAGCTCGGCACGAGGACGGAAGCGAGCTCGGGCTGACCCCGCTCGATCTTCCGCGACCGACCGATCCGGATGGGTACGAGATTCGAGCTCATCGCCCCGGGACGCGAGGTGGTTCGCGCTCGCATCCTCCCGACGACACCCGGCGCGCTCGTGCTCGACGTACCGGAGAGGGATGCACCGCCCCGCGCCGGCACCGCCCGGCGACCCGCCGACGTGCTCGATCCCTGGGCGAATTGACCGCCGACGGAGACGGCCACCGGGCGCGGGGCTCCGCGTCAGCTCAGATCCATACGATCAAGCCGACCGACGGCGCGACGACGAGGCCCTCGTGCGCGAACGAGCCTTCGTCCGTGTGGCGACCGTTGGTGATGGTCGCGTCTCCGCTCGCGCCGACGCGACCGACGGTGATCTCGCCGGCGATCCAGAACCGCTCGTAGCCGATCGCCATCCCGAGCTGGCCCGTCACGTACGCGGCGGTGCCGCCGGCGTGAATCGCGGCCTCGCTGCGGCAGCTGCCTCCGCGGCTGTCGACGCACACCGACACGTCGGCATCGTACGTGCTGAGCACGAGCTTGGGCCCGCCCCAGATGTGGAAGTAACGGCCCGAGTAGCCGAGGTGGAGCGGGAAGTCGAAGTCCCACCGCGTGAACCCGTGGACCGCGATGTCGTCGGAGACGGTCTGGAGCGGAAAGCCGAAGAGGTAGCCCGACACGCCGGCGGCGATCGATCCGTAGACACCCGGTGCAACGCGCAGGAACTGGAACCGCAGGTGCCCGCGGACCGCGCTCACCGAGGTGCGTACGCCGAGCTCGAAGCGCTTCGTGAGCCCGTACGACGCGCCGATCTGGTAGCCGATGCTCGGCGGCTGAACGAGCGCGATCGTGGCGGCGTCGGCGATCTGTGCGAGGTCGTTGGCCCCGAGCGTCGGACCGAGGTCCATCTCGCGCGCGGCGTCGAGCGTCTCCTCGATCTCGCCGCCCGTGTCGACGACGTCGAACGACGTCGTGATCTGAACGTGGCCGGCGGGCGTCGTCCGGGCAGGCTGCATCGTGACGAGGGACGGCGAGCACGCGGCGAGCGAGGCCGCGAGAGCTGCCGGAAGAAGACGTCTCGACACCGTCCCCGTCGGGGTGCGAACGTCGTGCCACGCGCGTGGAGCCCATTTCGCCAGAGATCGCGCCTCGAGGTCGGAGCGCCGCTTGCGCCACGGTGTGCCGCGCGTGCGCAGAAGCCCCAAGAGGAGTGCGTTGAGCGACGATCCTCGGCTCGGCTCCGTCGTCGCCGATCGGTACCACTTGACGCGCGTGATCGGCGAGGGTGGGATGGGCTCGGTCTACGAAGCGGTCGACCTCCGCGAGCGCAAGGCCGTCGCGGTAAAGGTGCTCCATCCGCACCTCGTCGCCCGCGCCGACGTGGCGGCGAGGTTCCGGCGCGAGGGCGTCGTCGGCGGCGCCGTCGACAGCCGCCACGTCGTCGCCGTCCTCGATCACGGAGAAGCGGCGGACGGTGCGCTATACCTGGTTCTCGAGCTGCTCTCGGGCCACGATCTCGCCGCGGAGCTCGCGACGCACGGTCCGCTCCCCGTCGGGCGCGTCGCCCGGATCGCGACCGACGTGTGCTCGGCGCTCGAGGTCGCGCACGCGCGCGGCATCGTGCATCGCGACCTCAAGCCCGAGAACGTGTTCCTCGCGCGCGACGGCGAGGCCGGCGAGGTCGTGAAGGTGCTCGACTTCGGGATCTCCAAGCTGCGCGAGGCGATCGATCCGTCGCTCACGCCGCTCACGCGAACCGGAACGACGCTCGGCACACCTTATTACATGGCGCCGGAGCAGGCGCAGGGCATGAAGGAGATCGATCACCGCGTCGACCTCTACGCGCTCGGCGTCGTGATCTTCCGCATGCTCACGGCGCAGCACCCGTTCGACGACCCGTCGTACCCGATGCTCGTGCTGAAGATCTGCACCGAAGCGCCGCCGCCGCTGGGTCGGTACCGCGCCGACGTGCCGAGCGGCCTCGACGCCCTCGTCTGCCACTTGCTCGCGAAGCGGCCCGACCGGCGTCCGGGATCGGCCATCGAGGTCAGGCGAGCGCTCGAGCCGTTCGCGGGCCACGACGCGGTGCCCGTGCTGATCGACGCGCCGCCGACGAGCGCGTCGCGGCCCTCGGCACTGGCGGCACGCCGCGTCGACTCGCCGGAAGCGCACGCCGCGACGGCTCCGGCGACATCCGTCGCGTGGCAGAGCGGTCCGAATCTTCCGGCGGCCGACGAAGGAGCGGGACACGATGATGACGATGACGGCCAGCGGGAGCGCCTCGTGACCGGCCCTCGCGGAAGCGGCGCCGCGACGCGATGGATCCTCCTCGCCGGCGTCGCGCTCGCGCTCGTGCTCGGGACCGTGCTCGTCCTCACGATGAGCACCGATCACGCCGTCGATCGCGATCCGGCGCTCCCCGATCCGAAGCCGCTCGAGGTGCGGGCTCTCGTCGCGCCCGGTCACGAGGGGATCGGCTGGACGTGGGTCAACCCGCTCCCGCGCGCGATGCCGACGTGGCACGACGTCGCCGTCGCGCGGCGCGATCTGGTCGCGCTCGTCGGTGTCCGTGGGCAGGCGGCACGATTCGCGAGCGGCGGGATGTTCCTGTGGGACACGGGCACCACCGCCGACCTCCACGGCGTCGCGTGGACCGGCGCGCGCGATGCGATCGCGGTCGGCGACGGTGGGGTCATTCGCGCGCTCTCGCTCGACGGGCCTTCGTCCGAGGTCGCGAGCGGCGTCGAGACGAACCTCCGCGATGTCGTGGCGGCGTCGCCCACCGAAGCCTGGGCCGTGGGTGACACGGGAACGCTCCTCGCGATCGAGGGCGGCGACACGGTGACCGCCGTCGCGAGCGGGACGCAGGCGGATCTCCTGGGCGCGTTCGTCGCTGGTGACACCATCTGGGTCGCCGGGAGCGAAGGCACGCTCCTGCGAGTCGCGGGCGGACACGTCGCGCGCGAGACATCCGGAACGAGCGCGACGCTGCGCGCGGTCGGCGGGTGTCCGGGCGGCGATCTCTACGTCGCCGGTGATCAGGGCGAGCTCCGCCGCCGTCACGAGGACGGGACATGGCGCCGCGTGGATCACCGCTTGCGTGAGCCGCTCTGCGCGATCGCGTGCGACGGCGACCGCGCCGTCGTGACGGGCATGCGCGGCGGCGTCCTTCTCGTGTCGCGATCACGAGCGGTCGCGCTGCCCAGCGGCACGGACCGATCCCTTCGCGCCGCGAGCGGCGCCCGCAACGCCGCGACGTGGATCGCGGGCGACAGCGGGCGGCTCATGCAGGTGGAGAGCGACCATCTTCGCTCGCTCACGGCCGGTCCGACGGTGCCGCTCCGCGACATCGGCTCGATCGGCGGTGCGCTCGTCGCCGTCGGGGAATGGGGTCGCGTCGTGCGCGAGCACGAGAACGGTCTCGTCCAAGCGGACTCTCCGACCGATGCCGCGTTCGCCGCGCTCGCCCCGCTCGGCGACGACCGGCTGCTCGCGGTCGGGGATGGCGGCGTGATCGCGCTCGTCCTGTTCGGCTCGGTGGAGCTCGTCCCCTCGCCTAGCGACACCTCGTGGCGCGATGTCGTCAGCGACGGGCAGTCGATCCTCGCCGTCGGCGTCGGCGGCGCGGTCCTTCGGGGAACGCCGGGGGCGTTTCAAGAGACGCGCGTGCCCGACTCGGGTGACCTGTGGTCGGTCGCAGGGACGCCATCGGACGCGATTGCCGTGGGCCAAGGCGGGCTAGTGCTGCACATCGACGCAGCGCGCTCGACGCGCGTGCCCTGCGACGCGGGCGTCACGCTGCGCGGCGTCGTCCGTGGGCCCGACGGCGTCTACTCCGTGGGGGAGGGCGGCGCGATTGTCCGGATCGAGCCCGACGGCTGCGTCGTCGAGCGCGCGCCCACCGAGGGCGCGCCCATCCTCGAGGGGGTCGGCGTCGGGCCGAACGGCCGCGCGCTCGCGGTGGGCGCCGCTGGGACGGCGCTCGAGCGCGGCGAGGATGGTGGCTGGGAGCCGGCGAACCTCGACGTCGGGCGGGTCGACCTCCGGGCCGTCGGCAGGGACGACCGGAACGCGTACATCGTCGGCGCGGGCGGCGTGATTGTTCGCCACGTTCTGCTCGACGGAACCTGAGCGCCGCGCGCTCGAAGGCACCGGGGGACCTTCGGTGCTAGCGTACCCGCATGCACCCGAACCAGAAGGCCAAGGTCATCCTCCGGCACTGCGACGCGTACGACGTCGAGCGCATCCGCACGATCGCGCGGGAAGGCCTCGAGACGCTGGACCTGCGTCCGTCGGGGCGCACGCTGGTCAAGCCGAACCTGGTCGCGACGGGCGATCTCTTTCGCGCACGCGTACACGCGTCCGGAGTTCACCGAGGGCGTGCTCCGCGCGCTGAAAGACCGCGACGGACGGCAGTGACCGAGCTCGCCGTCGGGCGAGCGGTGCGGCATCACGGTCCCGACGCGCGCCGCGTTACGCGGGCGCGGGGCTACAACCCGATGCTCGCGCGCGCGGGCGTCGAAGCGTTACTGCTTCGAAGAGGAGCACGCAGGTCGAGATCCCCCTCACGCACCGAAGGCCGGCTGCGCGACTACCTCTTCACGCCGGAGCCGGTCGCGAGCGCCGACTTCTTCGTCAACTGCCCGAAGTTCAAGGCGCACCCGTGGACGACGGTGACGTTCTCGATCAAGGCGTACATCGGCATCCAGGACGACCGCCACCGCCTGATCGATCACGATCACCGCCTCAACCGAGAAGATCGCCGACCTGCAGTACATCATCCAGCCGCAGTTCATCTGCATCGACGCGATCATCGCCGGGCGAGGGGCGGATGCTCACGCCGATCCCGTTCCCGCTGCACCTGATGATCATGGGCAACAACCAGGTCGCGTTCGACGCGGTGTGTTGCGCGATCATCGGCGTCGACCCGAAGGACAGTGACGCACATCCGGCTCGCCCACGAGCGCGGCTTCGGCCCGATCGATCTCGACGAGATCGAGATCTCCGGCGACGTCACGCTCGCCGACGCCAAGGAGCGCGCGAAGGGCTTCCGCGTGGGTCTGGTCCGCGTCGAGAAGTACTTCGAGGGCACGCACATCTCCGCGTACGCGGGCCCCCCGCCGAGCGACCGGCCGAAGGACGACCTGCAGTACGACTACTGCTGGGGCGGTTGCCCCGGCGCCATCGAAGAGGCGATCGAGATCCTGCGGCGCTTCGACGACGAGTGCGACGACAAGATGCCGCGCACTGCACGTCGTCTTCGGCGCGTACGACGGGCCCGATCGACGCCGAGCCAGGCGAGAAGGTGATCTTCATCGGCGACTGCGCGAAGTGGAAAGGTCAGCTCTTCGGGCAAGAGGTCTCCGTCGAGAGCCTATATGCCGACCGCTCGACGAAAGACCCGCACCAAGCCAAGCACGCAGACATCTTCGCGAAGCTCGCCGAAGTAACGCGCCTCCGCCGCGCCGCGCGCGGCCAGCCCTATCTCCGCCTGAGCGGCTGCCCCACCAGCGTCTCCGAGCAGGTTCTCTTGCTCGTCCAACACGCCAAGCTCAAGAACCCGATCCTCCACCGGGCCCACGCCATCAACTTCAACGCCGGCTACCTCGCCTGGCGCTCCGCCACCGCCGTCAAGCGTGCCTTCGGCAAGAAGTACCAGAGCTCCGGCCCCTACGACCGCGGCGCCGCCAAGCCCGAGCTCTGAGAGCCGTCCCCCGGGGACGCTCTCTCCATTCGCGGCTTCGCCCGGTTATCCTCCGGCGCCATGACGCACTCCATGGACCGTTTTCGCGGGAAGGTCGCGCTCGTCACGGGCGCGTCGAGCGGCATCGGCGATGCGACCGCGCGCATGCTCGCGCACGCCGGCATGAAGGTCGCCGTATGTGCGCGGCGCGCCGAGCGCCTGCAAGCGCTCGCCCACGGCCTGCACGATGTCGAGGCGCACGCGTGCGACCTCCGCGACACCGACGCGATTGTCCGGCTCTTCGATGCCATTCGGGCCCGATGGGGCGGCGTCGATGTCCTCGTGAACAACGCCGGCCTCGGCCACGCGTCGCCGCTCGTGAACGGCGACACCGAGATGTGGCGCGAGATGCTCGAGGTGAACGTCCTCGCGCTCTGCGTCGCCACGCGGGAGGCCATCCGAGACATGCGCGCCCGCGGCGACGACGGCCACGTCGTCCACGTCTCGTCGATGGCCGCGCACCGCGTTCCGATGGGGAGCGGCGTCTACTCCGCCACGAAGTACGCGGTCCGCTCCCTCACGGAGGGCCTCCGCGCGGAGCTCCGCGCGATCGACAGCGGTATCCGCGTGAGCGCGATCAGCCCGGGTCTCGTCGAGACCGAGTTCGCCGAGAAGTACCACCGGAGCCCGGAGGTCGCGCGCAAGACGTACGGCCGCTTCCAGGTGCTGACGCCGGAGGACGTCGCGGAGTCGATCCGCTTCGTCCTCGCCGCGCCGCCGCACGCAGAGGTGCACGACGTGCTCCTGCGGCCGACGCGCCAGGAAGTCTGATCGCGTCAGTGCCCGCCGAGGGCGCGGATCCGCTCCTCCGCGTTCTGTGCCGCGCGCGGGTCGCGGTCGCGGACCACGTCGACGTACTGCCGGTACGTGCGCACGGCCTCGTCGGCCCGGCCCTCGCTCTCGAGGCAGATGCCGAGGTCGAAGAGCGCTCCCGGCTCGTTCGGGTGCAGCTCGAGCGCCCGTCGATAGTTCGGGATCGCATCTTCGCAACGCTCGGCGCTGCGCTGCGCGATCGCAAGGTTCAGGTGCATCTCCCAGTCGTTCGAGTGGCGCGAGATCACCTCCTCGAGGAGGTTGATCGACTCCTCGTAGCGGCGCTCCTGGTTCATCGCGACGGCGAGGTTGTTCAACAGGCCCGGGTCGTCCGGCGTCCTTCGGAGCCCCGCGCGGTAGGCCTCCATCGCATCGTCGTTTCGGTTCAATCGTCTGTACGCGATCCCGAGGTTGCCCCAGCTCGACGCGTCGGCGGGGTCGATCTCGGTCGCGCGGCGGAGCGGCTGGATCGCGTCGTCGAACCGGCGCAGCCGAATCAGCACCGCGCCGACCATCGCGAATCCCGGCGCAGAGTCCGGCTGCAGACGCGTCACCGCGCGGAAGCACCCGAGCGCGTTCTCGAGCTGACCCATCTGCCGGAGGAGACTGCCCGCGGTGAAGTGCGCCGCAGCGTGGCTCGGACGCTCGCGGATCGCCGCGCGCGCTTCGCGCAAGGCGTCCTCGAGGCGTCCCTCACGCTTGTAGACGAGCGCCTGCCGGTAGTGCACTTCGGCGTCGTCGGCGCGCGCCGCCGGCGCCTCGACGAACAGCGAGACTCCCACGACGAACGTCGCGGCGAGCGAGAGGGTCCGGACCGTTCGCAAGACGAGCCTCCTTTGTCGTGCTCCAGGGCGCGCCGGGATGCCATCGCGCAGCGAGAGCGCACGAGCGTACCACGCCTTTCACTCGTCCCTCCGGCGCGGATCCTCGCGAGCCCGCTCGACCGCCTACGACGAGCCCCGTATAAGAGGCCGGATGCGCCCCACGGTCGTCCTCTTCGACCTCGATGGAACGCTCGTCTCGACGGGTGGGGCGGGACGCCGCGCGATGGCCGCCGCGTTTCGCGCGGCCGTCGGGGCCGACAGCGTCTTCGACGGGTTCCAGTTCGGCGGGATGACCGACCTCGGCATCGTTCGCGCCGGCCTCGAGAGCCTCGGTCGCGAGCTCGAGCCCAGCCTGGTCGATGCCATCTTCGAGGCGTACCTCTCGGTGCTCCCGGACGAGGTCGCGCGCTCGGAAGGCTATCGTGTGCTCCCCGGCGTCGCCGCCATGATCGACGCGATCCGCGCGCTGCGCGGGTTCGCGCTGGGCCTCGGCACCGGGAACATCGAGCGCGGCGCGCGCATCAAGCTCGCGCGCGGAGACCTCGACCGGCACTTCGCCTTCGGCGGCTTCGGGTCCGACGCGGAGGACCGCACCGAGCTCCTCCGCCGCGGCGCCGCGCGGGGCGCGGAGATCCTCGGCGAAGCGCCGGCGAGCTGCCGCCTGGTCATCGTCGGCGACACCCCGAAGGACGTCGCCGCCGCGATCGCGCTCGGCGCCGAGTGCGTGACCGTCGGTACCGGCGGTCACAGCCCTCGCGCTCTCCTTTCGCTCGGCGCGACGGCGGCATACGCCGACCTCGGCGTGCCGGCGGCGCTCGCTTCGATCGTCGGCGCCGCTTCGTAGGCTCGCGCTCGCGGTCGCGCTCGCATTAATCGAACGGGTCGGCGCCCCTGTATGGGCGCACGGAGGCATCACATGACCCGATCGACACGACTAGGCGCGACGCTCGCGCTGCTCACCACGGTGTTCGCGGCGCCGGCCGCCGCCCAGCCCCTGTTCCCGTCGGCCGAGGTCCCGATCCGCCTCGTCGGCGAGCCTGGGCTCACGCTGCACGTCCTCGAAGGCATGTCGAGCGCGGTCGCGTACGGGAACGACGGCTCCATGGCGGTGGCGTACGGCTACAACTACCGGACGCTCTGCGCCGCCCCCTGCGAGACGACGCTGCCTCGGGGCGCTCACGCGCTCGCGCTGAGCGCGAGCCCCGGCGATGCGCCGGTTCCGGTCGGGACGTACGTGCTCGATTCGCCGATGCAGCTCGCGGCGAGCTATCGCTCGCGCGCGGCGATCCGCCTCGCGGGATGGCTCACGTGGATCGTGGGCGTCCTCGGCGGCGGGTCGCTCGTCATCGCCTCGCTCTTCACGGGCCCCGAGCAATGCGACGACTACTCGTGCTCGCGCGGGCTCGACGTCCCGCTCATGGTCACGGGCGCCGCGATCGCGGGAGCCGGCATGATTGCCGGCCTCATCATGACGAACTTCCACGACGTCGCTCTGCTCGAGCCCGTCCAGTGAGGAGCGAGCGATGCTTCGACACACGCTGACCATCTCGGCGCTGGCTCTCGCGACCGCCGCGTGCGGCGGTCTCCCCTCGGCGCGCTCCGGATCGATTCTACGGCTCTGGTCCCGAGCCGGGCCCGCCGCGCCCGCTCTTCGCGTTCCCCACGGAGGCGGAGATGCGCGAGATCGCGGCTGCCGCGCCGCCACTCGACGTCGCCGCGGACACGGGCCCGGCGCCCGTCGGCGTCGCGCGTTGGGACCTCGTCGCGACCCCCGCGTTGGGCGATCCTCGGTACGAGCCGGAGGGCGCGATGGAAGCGCTCGTCTCGCGTGTCGCCGCGCGCGATGGCGTCGCCCTCCACCGTTCAGAGAGCCTTCGCTGCGCGGCCCACGAGCTCGCGCGCTTCGCGCTCGCGAGGTCCGGCCCTCCGACGCGCTTCATGACCCGGCACGTGCTCCGCGCCTGCGGATCCGCCGCGACCGACGTCGCTACCTACACGATTGGCTTCGACGCGAGACAGTCCGAGGCCGCCGTCGTCGCCGACGCGTCGGTGCACGTCGCGAGCGCCGTTCAGCGAGGCCTGGCGGCCGGCTCGTGGGTCGGCTCTGCGCTCGAGCGCGACCACGGCGAAGCGCGGCTCGTCCTCTTGTTCGCAGAGCCCGAGCTCTCGATTGAACCGTGGGCCGGCCCCGACGCGAACGGCCGTATTCGGATCCAGGGGACGCCGAATCACGAGGTCGGACGGATGCGCGCGCTCGTCACGAGCGGCCCGACGGGTGTCGAGACGTGCGTTTCCGACGACGACACCGGCGGAGGCTCGTCGGGGTTCGGCTTCGTGTGTCCGATGAGCCCGCAAGACCAGAGCGCGGTCGTCCAGATACTGGCGACGGAGACGACCGGCTTGCGGCAGCGAGAGCTCGGCTCGGTCCTCGTCACGCGCGGCGCTGGACCGGTCCCGTTCGTCGCTTCGGCGACGCGCTCGGCAGATGCGCCCACCGTGCAGAGCGTGCTCGCGGCGGTCAACGCGCTCCGCGCGAGCGCCGGAGCGTCGCCCGTGACGCTCGCCGCGGACCAGTCCGCGCTCCACACCGAGCTCGCCGGCCCGCTCTTCGCGCTCACCGAAGGTGGCGGTGGTGACGGCACGTCGCTCGACCGCCTCTCGCTCGGGATGATGGCAGGTTGGCGGGTGCACGGCGGTCCGATCCGCGACGCCTCGACGGTCTGGGCCCACGAGCGGGGCGAGCTGGATCAGAGCCCAGCTCCTCGCGAGCATGCTCGCGAGCCCGACCGGTCGCACCACGCTCCTCGCTCCGGACGCGCGAGAGCTCGCGGTCGGGATCGTGTCCGGCGACGATCCGCCGCACCTCGGGATTGTCCTCACCGCCTACACGTTCTTCGCGGGCGACGATCGCACGGCCGACGCGCAGCGCGTGCTCGCCAACCTGGTGCGCGTGCGGGCCCTTCGCGGTCTGCCCGCGCCCACCGCGCTCGGCGATCTCGCGGCGCTGCACGGCGCAGCCGTCGCGGTCGCGAACGGACGCGTCTGGCCGGACGTCGCGCTTCGCGACAGCATCGACGCCGACGCTCGTTCGGTGGCCCGTCCGCTCCGAGCCGCGCACGTCGAGGCGTACGGGCTCGCCGAGCTGCCGTTTCCTCCCGAGCTCGTCAACGCTCCGAGCGTCGCGCTCGCGGTCGTCGTCACGCACGTGCACCCCGAGGGCACGCCTTGGGGCCAATACGTCGTGTACCTCGTGATGGCCGATCCCGCTTGACCGTCAGAGATTGAACGAGTCCGGGATCTCGGGCGCTCGGAGCTCGGTGCGCGCCAGGTTCGTCTCGGTGTCGATGAATCGGACGTCGCGGACGGTCGACGCCACGTCGATCATCGGCTCCTGCAGGTCGAGGCCGATGGGGCTGTGGGCCACGTCGCCGCTCTCGAGATTCGATGGTTCCTCCGCGGAGCACGATCACGCCGGCGGACGCCGAAGCGTCGACGACGAACGAGCGCGCGGTGATCGATGCGCCGCCGAGCACGGCCATGCCGAAGCCGCCACCGCAGCATGCGCACGTAGAGGTCGAGCACGCCGCCGGCTCGGTGCTCGAGACGAAGAGATCCTCCGCCGTCAGCGACGCGCCTCGGAGCCCCACCACGACGCCCACGTCGCGGCTTCCGACCACGCGCGCGCGCGTGAGCGTGGTCTCTGCGCCTCCTCCGACGGTGACGCCGCGACCGTAGAGCCCGTCCGCCGGCGCGCTCCGGGTATCCTCGACGGTGACGTCCTCCGCAGTCATCACCGTCTGCGCCTCGTACGCGATCAGCCCATGCCCCGTGTTACGGCGCAGGAGCACGCGACGCACGGTGGTCGGGGCGTCGTACGCGAGGAGCCCGATGCCACGGTCGAGCTCGTCGGCCGAGGTGTCCTCGATCACCACGTCTTCGATGACGGCCGTCGACGAACGCACGTGAACGCCGTCCGTGCGGTTGCCCGAGACGAGAGCGCGCCGGAGGGACAGGCTCGAGTCGTACCAGACGTCGAGCCCGATGCCGCCGTTGCCGCGCACGGTCACGTCTTCCGCCTCGACGCGCGCGCCGGTCTGAGCGTAGATCCCCGTGCCCGCGCACGACTCGACCGCGCCGTGAGCGAGCGCGAGCGCGCCGTCCTCGATCGAGATCCCTACGCCGGTCGGATCGGCGTGGTAACCGCGCACGTCCGCGATCACGAACTGGCTCAGCGTCACACTGCTGCTCGACCCGTACGCGAGCAGGCCGATATCCGCGACCTCCGCGACCGATAGCTCGGACAGCTCGACCGTGGAGCCATCGACCTCGATCCCGGCGACGTCGCCGCTCGGCGGTCCCTCGATCGCGAGACCGCGGCCTCGGAGCGTCGCGTCGGCCGTGAGCGCGACGGCGAGCGATTCCCACCGATCGATCACCACTCCGTCGACGGTCACGTCGGCGCCCGGTCCTCGAACGAGCAACCCGATCGCTTCGCCTTCGACCGTGACATCGCGGAGCATGGTCCTCGCGCCGGTCACCGCGACTGTCTGGCTCGAGCCGGGCGTCCCGGCGAGGAACAGCGTCGTCTCGGCCGCGCATGCGCCGACGAGCGCGACGTCGTCCAAGAGGACCACCGGCTGGCCCTCGTAGCGACCCTTGGCGAGCGCGAGCACGTGGCTCGGGCCTCGCCGGAGCGCGTCGGTGAGCGTCATCGGATCGGATCGCGTCCCAGGGGCGAGCCCGTTCGCGTCGGCGGCGACGTAGAGGATCGGGCGGCCGTCGTCCGGGATCTCCACCGGCCACTCGCCGGCGGGACACGCGTGCCCGACCTCGGTGCAGCCTCGTCCCGGAACCGGGTGCTGGCCGGGCGGGCACGACGCCTCGCGTCCGGTCTCCGCCCACGGCTCGCACCGCGCCGGATCGCCGGTCTCGCGGTAGCCGGGTGCGCAGGGCGTCAGCACCGGGGCCGCGGGCGGCGTCGGCCCCGCGATGCTCGCGTCCGCAACGGCGCCGTCGCGCGCAACCACGGCGTCGTCGCTCGCACACGCGGCGGCCCACGTGAGCAGCACGGTGACCGCAACTGCGCAGCGCATCCGGCTCGGTTAGCACGCGCGGCCCGCGCCGCCAGACGGCCGCTCGTACGGATCTTGCGCATCCGTCGGACCTGCGCGCTGGCCGTTAATGAGCGGCGCCTCGTCTTCGGTACGACACCCCGAGCCCATGGAGGCGACATGCGAACCAAACGACGATTCTCTCTCTCGGTCTCGCTGCTGACGACCGCGATGCTCGCCTCGGGATGTGTGCACCGCGCGCCGTCGACGAACGCGTCCACCGCCGGCTGGGTCGAGGTCTCCCTCGCGGAGGTCGGCTTCCGGGCGATGCTTCCAGCCTCGCCGGAGATCGAACGGGAGGCGGTGACCGCCGACGACGGCGCTCCCATGACGGTCGTCTCGGGCGGCGTCGTCGCGCCACAGGTCCTCTTCGGGTTTCGCGTCCTCGAGGACCGCGCGGGCTTCGCCGGACACCCGATGAACGGCAACACGTTCGTCGACCTCGCGTCGCAGGGTGTCGCTGGCGCCTCGGGAGGGCCGGCGGCCGACTGGGAGCTCCTCGGCGAGAGCGCCGTCGCGGTGCCGGGCTTCGTCGCGAACGACCGCACCATGTTGGCGCGAGCGAGCGGGGTCGCGATCCACGTGCGCACGATCATCGGGCGGACCCGCGTCTATACCGTGTTCGTCGCACACGCGGCCGACGCCGAGTCCGCGATGGCGCCCACCGTGCGCGCGATCTTCGATTCGGTCAGCGTGGACCAGGCAGACGCGGTCGATCCGGCGGGCGACGGTCGGCTCGACACGAGCCGATGGAGCTACGTGCAGCCGAGCGACGGCGCGTTCGCGGCGCTCCTGCCGGGGGCCGCGCGGCGTGTGAACGGAACAATCCCGATCGCCGCAGAGACCCACCCCGTCGCGGTCTATGGCGTCGAAGACGGCGCGCGGCGTTTCGAGGTCGTCGACGTCACGCTCGGACGTACCGCGACGCCGAGCGAGCTCGACGCGCTCTCGGCGCGCATGGAGAGCGGCGGGCTTCACGAGCGCGAGCGGCACGACATCCAGCTCGAGGGGTTCTTCGGTCGGGACGTCGTGTTCGCGTCGGACGCAGGCACCGTTCGGTCGCGGTTCGTCGTGACCGCCGACCGCATCTACGAGCTACGCGTGACCGCGGGCCCTGGGGCCGAAGCGGAGTCCCCCGACGCAGCCCGGTTCTTCGACTCGTTCCGGATTCTGTGAGGAGCAAGAGGTGACGAACATGAAGACGATGGAGACCATGAAGACCGCGGCGGTCGCGGTTCTGCTCCTCGCCCCCGCGGCGACCGCCCTGTGCCCGCTCGCGACGGCTCAGGACGTCGAGCTCCGGCCGGTCGACCGCGCGACGGTGCGCATCATCGCCGTCGGTGGCGCGCGCACGGCGCGTGTGCGTGGAAGGTCGACGGGGCTCGCGCGCTTGCCGGCACTGCCCACGGCCGGCTTCGGGACCGGCGTGTTCGTCGGCTCGCCGGACCTCATCGTCACCGCCGCGCACGTCGTGCGCGGGATGGACGTCGTCGCGGTCGTGCGACCGGGGGAGAGCGAGGGCGTCGCAGCCCGCGTCGTGTTCGTACATCCGGAGCACGACATCGCGATCCTGCGAGCCGCCGAGCCGTCCCGCGCCTTCATGCGGTTGCCGCCCAGGGACCCGTCGCTCCGGATGTCCGAGAACGTCTCGGCGAGCGGCTATCCGCTCGACCACCGCGAGCGTTACCCCGCGGCATCGAGCGGCTCGGTCGCGCGCGTGAACAACGACGGCAGCCTCCAGCTCTCGATAGGCGTCAACCCGGGCAACTCCGGCGGCCCGGTCGTCAACGACCGCGAAGAGCTCATCGGCATCGTCTCGGCGCGTGGCGAGCCGAACGCGGGCGTACAGAGCATAGGCATCGTGGTCCCGGTGCGGTACGTCCGCGAGTCGCTCAATCGCGCTCGAGCGGCGCTCGATTATCACCCCGTCTCCTTTCGCGAGGAGGACGGCCTCGTGGCACGTGTCATCACGGACCTCGTTCGCACCAGCGACGAGCAACCGCTCTACGAGCAGACGAGCGTCTCGCTGCTCGACGCGGCGGCGGCCGCGCCTCGCACGCCCGAGCAGGCCGCGATCATCGCGAGCCACGCCTGGAACATGTCCCTCGCGCTCATGGAGGCGAAACAGAAGGGTGGGCCCGACGAGCTCACCGGGGAGGACCGCCAGACCGCGGAGCGCCTCATCTCCATCTCGCTCCGCTTGGCGCGCCGCGTCGACACGGAGGCCCCGTACATCCGGGCGCGCTACCCGGTGGTCCGGTCAATCGTCGTCAGCGAGGGCCGACCGTACGTCGGAAACGCGGTTCGATGAGAGCCTCCGCCTGGCTCGCCGCCCTGCCGTGGGCTAGGTTCCGCGCCGTGACGGGGCGTGGGAGAGACGGCGACACGGCAATCGGCGGACCCCGACAGGCGTTCCCCGCGACGCCTCGGTCCGCCGTGCTCGGGGCTGGAAGCGACGACCCAATCGAGCGCGGCCGCGCGTTCACGCGCCTCGTGCGCGGCTACTGGAAGCCCGTGTACAAGCACGTGCGGCTCCGCTGGAAGAAGTCGAACGAGGAGGCGAAAGACCTGACTCAGGCGTTCTTCGCGCGCGCATTCGAGAACGGAACGTTCTCCTCGTACGACGCTTCGGTCGCGAAGTTCCGCACGTTCGTGAAGCGCTGCCTCGACAACTTCGTGACCAACACGGAGGAGGCGAAGAACGCGAAGAAGCGCGGCGGCGGAACAATCGCCATCAGCCTCGACTTCGGAGAGGCCGAGGCGGAGCTCGCGGGTGCGCTCACCGACGGCTCGAACGTCGAAGACGTCTTCGATCGCGAGTGGATCGCGTCGACGGTAGGCGCGTGCGCAACGGAGCTCCGCGAAGAGCTCGAGGCGCGGGGCAGGTCGCGGGCGTACGAAGTCTTCGCTCGCTACGACCTCGAGGAGGGGTCGGGCGAGAGGCCGACCTACGCCGCGCTCGCGCGCGAGCTCGGAATCAAGTCGTCCGACGTCAGCAACTATCTCAACGCCACGCGCGCGCGATTCCGCGAGATCGTGCTCGAGCGGCTCGGCGAGCTCACTGGCACGGAGGACGAGCGCGTCTCCGAAGCGGAGCAGATTTGTCGCGCCACGTCGGAGAGATGACGTGACGCGGTGCGGCGCTTCGCTCCTCGTCGCGTGCGCGCTCGCGCTCGCCTGCGGGTCGCTCGCCTGCGACGGCGACGTATGCGACGGCGCGACAATCGCCGACGCGCTGGCGCGCGCAGCGCCTGGAGAGGTCGTCGAGGTCGGGGCGTGTGAAGTGACGGGTGCGTTCGAGGTGCCCGCGGGCGTGACGCTCCGCGGCCAGGGCGTCGACCGAACCACCATCCACTCCAGTGGGGGCCGCGCAGTCACGCTCGTGCCGGGGCCTACGGCCACCTCGCTCGAGTCGCTGTCGATTCGACTCGAGCGGTTGTGCCGGCGTCGTGGCGCGCGGCGACGGCTCGGTGAGGCTCGCCGACGTCCGGCTGCGAGCGGATCGTGGCGTGGGGATCGCGGTGCAGGACCTCTCGTCGTTGTCGCTCGAACGCGTCGAGGTCCTGGGAGCGCTCGTGGACGGCGCGATCCCGGCCACGGTGCCGCTGCCGCCGTACTCGTGCGAGACCGCCGACCCGGCGACACACGGCATCGTCGCCGTGGATGTTCGCGACGCGACGCTTCGCGACGTCGAGACCGATGGCTTCGCAGCGTACGGTGCGCTCTTCGTCGGGACGACCTTTCCTGGGAAGGCGGGGGCGCCAACGGGAATTTCGGGAGCGGGCTCGAAGCGTGGGCGGGCTCCGCGGTTCTGACCGACGTGTCGCTCTGTGGGTCGCGCGAGGGCACCTTCGCAATCGAGTCGTTCAATGGGCTCTTCGCTGCCGGAGCCGACGTGCAGAGCCGCGGGCTCGTCGTCTGCGACGGCGAGTCCTTCGGGCTCTTCCACGATGCGGCGAGCGCCGTGCACGTGGACCTCGACGCGCGCGGCAACGCGTTTGCCGCCGTCTGGGCGCAGCGGGCGACGTCGTTGGCCGTCATGGGCAGCGCCACGTCAATCACGGGGAACGGGTTCGCCGGCGTCGCGGCCTTCGATGCTCCCGAGCTCGTCGTCGAGGACGCGACAATCCGCGATACCCTGGAGCGCTCTTACGTGCTCGAGGGCGGAGGTACGGTGCGGGCCGGCGACGGGCTGCACGTCGTCGGCGCGGCGTCGAGCACGATCGGGCCAGCCACGCTCTCCGGCAACGCCCGCGTCGGGCTCTTGATCGACTACGCGGGTCGCGCCGCCGGGCTCGAGCTCTCGGGCGTGGTCGTCGACGGTGAAGGCGACGAGCTCGGCGCGATCGCGCAGAACGGCGCGGTCCCGGCGGGCTGGGACGACGGCGTCGAGCGCCGCGGCGCGACGCCGATGAACGATGCCTCGTTCACCGGCGCGCTCGACATCGCCGGGGCGGTCGGGCCGTCCTGTTTGCCCGACCCGTCCGCGCTCGCCGCCGGCGGGCTCGACTCGTTGCTCGGACCGTAGGCAGGGCCCTACACACCGACGAGCTCGCGGTGCGCGGCGACGTCGCGAAGGAACCGCGCGCGGAGATCCTCGTCGGTGATGCGGCCCGCGATCGCCACGATCCGCTCGCGCCCGGCGCGGAGCACTTCCCCCGCCTCCGTCTCGCGTCCGTGCGCGCGGAGCGCCGATGCGTGAACGAGGTAGACCTCTGCCTCGTCCTCTTCTGCGCCACCCTGCAAGACGAGCGCTTCGTACGCTCTCGTGGAGCGCTCGAGCGCCGCGGCGCACGCGCCGGACTCGAGCGCCGCGCTCGCTGCTCGGGTCAGCGCCTGGATGCGCGGTGTCGCGAGGCCGAGCTGCTCGGCTCGCGCTGCGGCCGCGTCGCCCGTAGCGAGCGCGAGAGCCGCGTCGCCCGACGAGAGAAGCGCGCGCGCTCGGTACACCTCCACCAGAACCGACAGGCGCGCTTCTGCGATCGCCGCCGCGATCGCCGAGGCGTCGGCGAGCGTCGTCAGCGCGTCCACCGGCGCGCCTCTCATCGTGAGCGCGTGGCCGAGGTTGAGAAGCGCATAGCCCTCCATCGCGCGATGCCCGACCCGGCGACACTTTTCGCAGGCGTCCTCGAGCGCTCCAATCGCCGCGTCGTACGCGCCGACGCGGTTGAGCACGTCTGCGGCGTTGCACTCCTCGCCGGCGGCGCGCCGCAGGTCCCCCATCTCCTCGTGGATTCGCGCCGACTCCGTGAACGCGGCGAGCCGCGAACCGGAATCGCCCGTCGCCGTCGCGAGCTGCGCCCTCCAGGCGAGAAAGAGGGCCCGCAACGAATCGGTGGGCGCAACGGCCGCCTCCTCTGCTTCGTCGATGAGGCTCCGTGCGCGCTCGATCTCGCCGACCTGGAGCGACGCGAGCGCGAGCCGCCCGAGCGCGAACGCGAGGACGCGCGGATCGCCGGCGTTGCGCGCGAGCCGTACCGCCTCCTCTCCCGCCGCGAGCGCCTCGGCGGCACGCCCTTGACGCGACCTCACCACCGAGCGCTCCGACAAGGCCTCCGCTCGAATCCGCGTCGGTCGCGGCGGAGGCCAGCGCGAGCTCGACCTCCTCGGCGTGCGCCTCGCGCGAGCCATAGAAGCGGAGGGCGTCCACCCGTCCCACGTGGAGGCGATGACGAAGCTCGGTCGGAGCGCCGAGGCGCAGCGCCGCGGCCGACGCTCGGAGGACCGTCTCCGCGTCGCCGCGACGGGCCGCGTCGAACGCGGCACGAGCGAACCACCGCGCGGCCTCGCCGAGCGCGCCGGCGCTCTCGTGATGCACCGCAATCTCCTCGGCGTCGCCGTCGGGCGCGTCCGCGAGCCACGACGCAGCGGTCGCGTGGAGCTTCACGCGCAGCTCGTCGCTCGACATGCGCCGCGCGACGTCGGCGACGAGCGTGCTCCGGAAGTCGAAGCGGTCGCGCCCGCGCGGCGTGATGACGCCGCGACGCCGGAGCGAGCGAAGCTGCAGCGCCGGTGCGGTGATGCCGAGCGCCTCGAGAATCCTCCGCCGTGAATGGACGTCCGTAGATCGCGGCGCGCTTGCAGAGGTCCTTCTCGCTCGCGGGCAGCTGATCCAGCCGCGACTGGACGGCCGCCTCGACGGTGAGCGGCAGCGGCAGCTCCGCCCCGGGCTCGGCCGCTCCTCGATCGGCGAGCGCGAGGACGATCTGCTGCACGAAGAACGGATTTCCCTGGGTCCGCTCGTGGATCGCGCTCACGGTCTCCTCCGGCAGGGGTCGCCGGGCCGCGGTCTCGGCGAGCCGAGCGACGGCCGCACGCGTGAGGCCGTGCAGGTCGATGCGAAACAGGTCGGCGTCACCGAAGATGTCGGGGCGGCGGTCCAGCAGCTCGGGCCGCGCGCTCGCGAAAACGAGCAGGCCGGTCTCACGCTCGGCTCCGACGAACCGCTCGAGCAGCTGCAGGGACACGGGGTCCGCGAAGTGAAGGTCCTCGAGCACGAGCGCGACGTGCCCGGCCGCCGCGACTCCCTCGAGCCACGAGAGGACGCTCAGCTGCAGCCGGTCTCCGATGCGCAAGAGGTCCGAGCCCGCCGCGGAGGGCTCGGCCTCGCGCGCGTGCGTCGCTTCCGCGACGAGGGCCAGATCGGCTCGCACTCGCGCTGCTTCGCTGACGTCGCCGACGCCCCGCACGAGCGCCGCGATCGCCGCCTCCGGGCTCTCGGCCGCGGCGGTGTGGATCGTCGACCGGAGCAGTGAGGAGAACAGCGCGAGCGCGCGCTCACTTCGATGGGGCTCCGCCCGCCCGAAGAGCACCTCGACCGGGCGAGTCTCCTCCGCGAGCCTACGCTCGAGCTCCATGCGCATCCGTGTCTTGCCCATGCCCTCCGGGCCGACGACGAGCGCGACGGTCGCGCGGGACGATTCGAGCGCGGTCTCGACGACGCGCTCGAGCAGCGCGACTTCCGCGGCGCGACCGACGTGCGGCTCGCCGCTCGACGTGGCCGACAGCTCGGAGAGCAAGATCGCGTCGGTCGAGATCTCGAACACGGAGTCGGAGATCGCGGCGAGGGAGAGCTCGGTCGGAAGGGAGCGCGCGGCCGCGGCCGTCACCGCCACGCCGTCGACGCCGGCCTCGCTCGCCGCTTCGGCTTCCTCGAGCGCGGAGCCTTCCATTCCGTGGTGCGAGCTCGACACCCGGCCCGAGGCGACCGCGATGCGCCCCGACGTGCCCCGCGCACGGGCCGCTACCGTCAGCGCGCGGATGAGCTCGTCGCCCGCGGTGCGTTCGGCGCCAAACAGCCCCAGCATCCGGGCTCCTAGCAGCGGCAGCGCGCTCCCGCCGTCTTCCTCAATCGCGGCGCCGAGCGCGCGACCGTCGCGGACGTCCGTCGCGAGCAGCACGGCGACGATGCGTCGCTCGCCCGGCGGTATGGTGCTCGTGTGTCGGCGAGCGCCGCCCAGAGAGAGCCGCTCTCTCGCCTCCCGGAGGGCCGCTCCGAAGGTGCGCGCGCTCTCGATGCGCCCCCGCCGATCCTTGGTCAGCGCTCGAGCCAACACTTCGGTGAGCGCCCTCGGCAGGTCTCTGTCGATTGGGGGGAGGTCCGAGAGGAGGATCGCGACGATGGTCGCGATCGGCGTCTCCTGTCGAAACGGCGGTCGTCCCGCCACCGCTTCGTAGAGCACCGCGCCGAGCGACCACACGTCGCTCCGCGCGTCGACCATCTGCTTTCCCTCCGCCTGTTCGGGGGACAAGTAGTCGAGCGTTCCGACGACGCGACCGGTCGCCGTCAGCTCCGTCGCGCCAGCCGTGCTCCGCGCGACGCCGAAATCGAGGATCTTCGCTGTCCCGTCAGCGCAGCAGAAGACGTTCGACGGCTTGAGATCTCGATGGACGACGCCGGCTTCGTGCGCGGCTGCCAGCCCGTCCGCGAGCTGGATCCCGAGGTCGATCGCGTCCTCGCACGACAACGCTCCCCGGACCAGACGCTGGGCGAGAGACTCTCCCTCGAGGAGCTCGAACGCGATGTAGGGCGCTCCGTCTGCCGTCGTTCCGGTGTCGAGGACGCGCACGACGTTGGGATGGTCGACGCGCACTCGCGCTTCGCGCTCGAAGCGGATCAATGCCTCTCGGCTCGTGAACGACGCACGGACCACCTTGATCGCGGCTCGCCCGCCGCTCGCGTCCACACCCCTGTAGACGACGCCCATGCCGCCCGCGCCGAGCACCCCATCGACCCGGTACGGGCCGAGCCGCTCGGGCACGCCTTCGGTCGTCACCCGCGCGAGTATACCGAGCTGCCGCGCCGCTAGCGCGCGGTGTTCCGCGCCACGCGCAGCGCCGGCTGTGATAAACATCGCTCGTGTCCGCCGATGCGACCGGGACCAACGCACGGACCGGCGTGCTCGCTACCGACGCTTCGGGGGCGCTGGTCCTCAGGCGCGTGCTGGTCCGCGTGGTGAGCGGTGAGGACCGCGGCAAGGAGCTACTGCTCGAGGGAGGCACCGTTCGATCGGCAGCCACGCAGATGCGGAATCTGATCCTCGCCGACCGCTCGGTCTCACGGTTTCATGCGGAGCTCGCGCTCATGCCGGAGGGCGTGCGGGTGCGCAATCTCTCGAGCACAAACGGGACGTTCTTCGGGTCTTCGCGCATCGAGTCGATCGTGCTCACTCCGGCTGCCGAGCTGAAGGTCGGCCGCACGCGGATCGAGCTCCTGCCCGCCGACGTTCCCGCGCCCGACGTTCCGTCCGAAGCGACGCGGTTCGGCGTCCTCGTCGGCGCTACGCCTCTCATGCGGCGCGTGTTCGGCGTCCTCGAACGGGTCGCCGGCACCGAGGTGCCCGTCCTCGTGGAGGGTGAGGCGGGTGTCGGGAAGAGCGAGGCGGCGCGCGCAATCCACGATGCGTCGCCGCGTGCGGCTGGGCCGTTCTCCGTCCTCGAGGTCGGCGGCTCACTGCCCGATGGCGCCGTCGAGAGTGCCATGCGAGCCGCGAGCGGTGGAACGATGGTCCTCGACCGAGTCGACCAGGTGAGCGCGCCCGTCGCCGCCGCGCTCGTCAAGGCGCTCGAGGCCCGCGAGCGAGGGGAGCTCGACGTGCGTCCCATCGCCACGAGCCGCAGTGACATGCGTGAGCGGGTCGAGTCTGGCGCCGCGCCACGCGATCTCTATTTTCACGTGGCGTC
Source organism: uncultured delta proteobacterium (assembly GCA_963740495.1). Lineage (GTDB taxonomy): Bacteria > Myxococcota_A > Polyangia > Polyangiales > CAVUEK01 > CAVUEK01. The sequence goes on along the minus strand of CAVUEK010000013.1, from coordinate 209,668 downwards.
CGTGCGGATCGTGATCCCCCCGCTTCGCGATCGGAAGGACGATCTACCACGTCTCATTCGCGAGATCGCGAGCGGGCTCGGTCACCCGGAGTTCACGCTGTCGCTCGAAGAGCTCGCGCCGCTCCGCGCGCACGACTTTCCAGGCAACGTTCGTGAGCTCGTCCGCCACCTCGAGCACAGCTTCGCGTCGACGAGCCGGGCCTCCTCGCCTCCGCCTCCTCCGACGGCGCCGGGCATCGCGACCAATCTCGCCGGGCGCCCGTTCAAGGAAGCGAAGGAGCGCCTCGTCGACGCGTTCGAGCGCGAGTACGTGGCGCGGCTCCTCGAACGCCACGGGGGCAACGTCTCCCGGGCCGCGACCGAGGCGGGCCTCGACCGCAACTACTTGGCGCGCCTCGCGAAGAAGCACGGGATACGATAGCGGCGTGCCCGCTCCCGGCGATCGCGTCGCAGACCGTTTCGAGCTCATCGAGCTCGCGCGGACCGGCGGGATGGCGCAGATCTACCGCGCGAAGGACCACCACACCGGCGAGGCCGTCGCTTTCAAGACCGTCGCGGGCGTGGGACGGTCGGTCGACCGCTTCGCCCGCGAAGCGCAGACGCTCGCGCGTCTCTCGCATCCGTCGATCGTGCGATACGTCGCCCACGGGGTCTCTCCGGACGGCACTGCCTGGCTCGCGATGGAGTGGCTCGAGGGCGAGGACCTCGCGACTCGGCTCGAGCGCGACTGCCTCGGTGTCGCGGACAGCGTCGAGCTCGCGCGCCGCGTCGCGTCCGCGCTCGGCGACGCCCATCGCTCGGGCGTCGTGCACCGCGATCTCAAGCCGTCGAACCTGTTCCTGGTCGACGGCCGCATCGACCGCTTGCAAGCTGCTCGACTTCGGCGTCGCTCGCCTCGCCGGCGCTTCGCGAGCCGTGACGCGCACCGGCGTCGTCATCGGGACGCCCGGCTATCTCGCGCCGGAGCAAGCCCGCGGGCGATCGGGAGGTCGACGCACGCGCGCGACGTGTTCGCCCTCGGCTGCGTCCTGTTCGAGTGCCTCACGGGGCGGCGCGCGTTCGAGGGCTCGCGGCCGCTCGCGCTGCTCGCGAAGGTCCTTCTCGCGCGCGTTCCACGCGTGCGCGAGCTCCGGCCCGAGGTCCCGCTCGGGCTCGACTCGCTCGTCGCACGAATGGTCGCGCGCGATCCGGTCGATCGGCCCGGCGACGGCCAGCAGGTCGCAGCGGCGCTCGAGAGCCTCGAGGCACGCCACTCGGTCCTGCCCCCTCCGAGGAGCGAGCGACCTCAGGCGTTGACGGGCGCGGAGCAGCAGCTCCTGAGCGTCGTCCTCGCAGGTGGCGAGACCGTCGGTGACATCGCGACGCTCGTCGCCCGAAGAGCACTCCGAAGCGCGCGGGCGCCTTCCAGACCTCGCGCGCGAGCACGGCGCCGGCTTCGAGTCGCTCGTCGACGGATTGGTCGTCCTGACGCTCCGGGGGACGGGGGCGGCGACCGACCAGGCGTCGCGCGCCGCCCGCGCCGCGATCGCGCTCCGCGACGAGCTCGGGTCGCGCGGGATCGCGCTCGCCACGGGCCGCGGCGTCGTCGAAGGTCGCCTGCCGATGGGCGAGGTCATCGAGCGGGCGGCGGCGCTCCTCGATCGCGCCGAGCCGGGAGAGGTCACGCTCGACGGCGTGACGGCGGGGTTGCTCGACTCGCGCTTCGAGGTCGTCGAGCAGGGCGATGTCCGCGTGCTGAAAGCCGCGCGCGAGGTGTCGCTCGCGCCGCGCACTCTGCTGGGTCGTCCGATCCCCTGTGTCGGACGCGAGAAGGAGCTCGGCATCCTCGACGCGGTCAGCGACGCGTGCTTCGACGAACCGCGCGCGCAGGCGGTCCTCCTCGTCGGGCCGGCCGGCGTCGGCAAATCACGTGTGCGCGACGAGTTCCTGCGGCGCCTGCGCGCGCGCGACGAAGACGCGAGGATCTGGATCGGCCGCGGAGATCCGATGCGCGCCGGCTCGCCGTTCGGGCTCGTGGGTCAGGCGCTGCGTACGGCGTTCGGTCTCGTCGAGGGCGCGCCCGACGTGATCCGGCGTCCGGCGCTTCGCGCCGCGATCGAGCGTCACGTCGGATCGCTCGAGGCGCCGCGCCTGGCTCGATTCCTCGGCGATCCTGCTCGGCGTCGGTGCCGACGACGACGACGACGATGTCCAGCTCGCTGCCGCGCGGAACGATCCGATCCTCATGGGCGACCAGATGCAGCGGGCGTGGGAGGACCTGCTCGTCGCCGATCTGCACGGCGTCACCCGTCTGGTGCTCGTGCTCGAGGATCTACAGTGGGGCGATCTGCCCGACCGTGCAGTTTCGTCGACCGCGCGCTGCGCAATCTCGCGGAGTATCCGTTGATGGTCTTGGCCGCTCGGCGCGCTCGGAGGTCCACGACCTCTTCCCGAGCTGTGGGCGGACCGCGAGGTCCAGCTCATCCGCGTCGGCGAGCTCGGCCGGCGAGCGGGCGTCCGGCTCGTCCGCGAGGCGCTCGGCGATGATCTCGCGTCCGACGTCGCCGAGCGGCTCGTCGAGCGGTCGGCTGGCAACGCGTTCTTCCTCGAAGAGCTCATCCGCGCTCACGCAGACGGCACGGCGGAGCGCGCGCGCCCGACACGGTCCTCGCCATGGTTCAGGCGCGGCTCGAGGCGATGGAGCCGGAGGCGCGGCGTGTTCTTCGCGCGGCGAGCATCTTCGGCGGCGTGTTCTGGCGAGGTGGCGTGGTCGCGCTGCTCGGAGGCGAGGAGCGCGCGGACGAGGTGGACGACTGGCTCGGGGCCCTCACGGCGCGCGAGCTCGTCACGCCGCGCAGCATGACGCGATTCCCGGAGACACCGAGTACGTGTTCCGTCACGCGCTCGTGCGCGACGCGGTCTACGCGATGCTCACGCGCGAGGATCGCGAGCTCGGTCACGGCCTCGCGGCGGGCTGGCTCGAGAGCGTCGGCGAGCGTGACGCGGTCCTGCTCGCCGAGCATCTCGTGCACGGCGGCGCAGCGGCGCGCGCCGCCGTCTTTTTTCGCCGAGCCGCCGAAGAGGCGCTCGAAGGCAACGACCTCGATGCGGCGCTCGCGCACGCCGCTCGGGCGGAGGAGCTCGGCGCGACCGACGAAGAGCTCGGTCGCATCCGCCTCGTCGAGACCGAGGTCCGACGGTGGCGCGGCAACAACGACGGCGCGACGGCGGCCGCCCAAGAGGCGCTCGAGCTCCTGCTGCCGGGCTCACCGCTATGGTGCCGAACGGCCGCGGAGCTCGCCGGCGCGCTCGGTCGCAAAGGCGACCGCGTGGGGCTCGGGCGCCTCGCCGATGCGCTCATGGCGCTCGCTGGAGGCGGCTCGGCAGGAGAGGACCTCGCTGCGGCGCTCGCCCGGGTCGCCATCTATCACTACTACGTCGGAGACGTCGGCCCGCCGGTGCGGATCCGCGAACGTCTCGAGGCCGAGCCGATCGCGTGGGCACCGAGGGCGCAGGCGTGGCTGCACGTCTTGCGCGCCAACGAGGCGCTCTTTCGCGGCGACCTCGGAGCGTATCTTGCCGAGGTTCGCGCGGCGCGCGGACGGTTCCTCGAGGTCGGCTTTCTCCGCCGTACGGTGAACGAAGCCGTGAACGTCGGCTACGCGCTCCTCGAGCTCGGCGCGCACGCCGAAGCGCACGACATCCTCCGCGGCGCGGTCGCCGAGGCCGACCAGCTCGGGCTGACGGACATCTCGCTGATGGCGATGCACAACCTCGGACGCGTTCTCGCGCGGCTCGGACGCGTCGACGAAGCGCGGCGCGTCGAGCGAGAGGCCGCCGACGCGTTCGCCGAGCGCGGCGACGTCCGCATGGAAGGAGGCTCGCGCGTCTATCTGGCGGCCATCCTCGCGCAGGGAGGCGACCTCGTCACGGCGGAGGAGGAAGCTCGACGCGCGGTGCGCTTGCTCGCGAACGTGCCCACGCTCACGCCATACGCGCTCGCACGCCTCGGCGGCGTGCTGCTCGCGACCGGACGCGTCGACGAGGCGCTCGAGGTGGCGCAGCGCGCTCGCGACGCCGCGAAGGAGCTCGGCGCGGTCGAGGAGGGCGAGGCGCTCGTGCGGCTCGTCCTCGCGCGAGCTCTTCGCGCTGCGGGGCGCGACGCAGACGCGCGTTCCGTGATCGCCGACGCCTGCGCGCGGGTCCGCGAGCGTGCCGGTCACATCGGAGACGAGGCGCTCCGAGCGAGCTTTCTCGAGAACGTCCCCGAGAACCTCGAGACGTTCAGCTTCGCGAAAGAGCTCGGCGCTTGAGAGAACGACGTCCCCGCCCGAGGGCGATCGCGGAGACGAGCCAGAGAACGAGCGGCGGCGGGCTGCGCCGTGAGCCGCCGGCCGAGCACGCGCCGCGAAGCACGCGATCGCCGGGGAGCGCGGACGCGGGCCCGGGCGGTGAGCCTCCCTCGCGCATCACCGGGTCGGTGATAGTGCCCGAGCCCGGGTCGGGGTCGGTGCCCGGGTCGGGGTCGGTGCCCGTGTCTGCGTCGGCCGCCGGGCGGGGGTGAACCAGGATCGCGATCGCGACGTCGTTCGGGCCGAACCAGGTCACGAGCTCCTCGACGAGCCCGAACGTGTCCGTGACCAAGGTGTCGCGCTCGACCTCCGGCGCCGTGATGGTGAACGAGAAGCGGCCGACGCTCCCCGACGGGTACGCCTCGAGGTCGGCGCTCGCCACTCGTCCGGCCCGATCCACCCCGTCGCGTCGTAGAACGGGCTCGCGTGATCGTTGGGCTGCGTCGTTCCGAGCCGCGTGTCGCCGTCCCACGCGTGCGCTCCCGTGTTGCGCAGCTCGACCCAGGCCTCCGCGCGCTCGCCTGCGACCATCTCGGCGGGATGGTCCATCCCGACGAGCTCCGCGCCGAAATCGGGAACGGCGGGGGCGCCGCCTTCGACCGTCGACCCCGGCCAGTAGTGCGTCGCAATCCAAGCGTGGTCGCGCCCGTCGACCGCCCAACGCTGAGATCCCCACTGGCACATCCCGCGCCCGTGCCCGTAGACAGCGCGGCCCGCGCAGAGCGCGTCCGAGACGCCGTCCGCCGTCGGGTCTCCGTTCTCGGCGCTGTACTCTCCCGAGACCAGCGAGCCCCCTCGGGCGATCCCCTCGCCGCGCGTCGCGTCGACGGCGTCGTTCGTCGGCGCCATGCGATCGTCTCCGTACACCTGCGAGCGCGTCGTGTCGTCGAGATCGGCGCAGTCGTACTTGCCGCCTCGGAGCACCCAGTTCCAGACGTACGTCCGGATCGCGAGAGCGCCCGCACGCAGGCTCTCCTGCTGCCACGACGCGATCCACTCGCGCGGGAGCACACCCTTCACGTAATCCTCGAGCGGGATGACGTCGATCCGCCCCGAGCAGCTCGCGGACGCGCCGTCGATGCTCCGCCGCCAGATCCGGACCGTCTCGGGTGGCGCAGAGAGCGCGGCGCGCGCGCCCGCGACGTCGTCGCCGGCAGAGAGCGCGGACCGACCGCGGAGCGCGCTTTCCTCGAGCTCGCCGCGAAGGAACGCGCGAACGTCCGGCCGGAGCGCAGGATCGTCGGCGGTGTCGCGGAGCGAGCGGGCGTCCGTGCGCCCCTCGAGCAGCGCTTCGACGAGAGCGTCGGTCGGCGACTCCCGATAGAGCTCGTAGAGGCGCGGCTCGCCGCTGGCCCCCGTGTCGAGGTCGCCTCGCGTGAGCGCGAAGTACCCAGCCGCCGAGATGACCACGCCGCGCGCGCCATGCGGGAGCGCGACCGAGAAGCGGCCTGCCGAGTCGGCCTCCGCCTCGGGCCTGACACCGTCGACGCGCACCATCGCGCCGGCGATCGGCGCCGACGTCATCGCGTCGACGACCGTTCCGTCGAGCATCTCGCTCGGCTGGCCGTCGGTCGCCTCGAGGACGCAGCCCGTGATCGGGAGCAACCAGAGGACGGCTCGGACCGATGAGCGCACGACTCGTACGTGTCGCAATCGTCGTGCCCGGCGTGATGCGGACTCGAGTCCGCACGCGCGCTCAGACGCGGCGGCGCACGAGCCCGAGCGCCCCCGCGATCGCCGCGAGACACCACGCGGGCGGCGACCGCGCGCCGGGCGCGGCCGCGCAGAGCCCGCCCGAGTCCTGGTCGCTCCGCGCGGCTGGGCTCTCCGGCCCTCGGGCTTCGGCTGGCGTCCGGGGTGGGGTTGGAGCCGGCGGAATCGGCGTCGCGATCGGGCTCGGGGGGGGCGCCGTGCACGACAGCTCCACCGTCACGGGCCCCGACTCGATGACGACCGAGTCGCCGGGCAACCTCGCGCGCATCGATACGCGGTGCGTCCCGGCGGTGAGGCCCACGAAGGCCGCCGGATTGTCGGTGTGACAGCGCGTGAATATCCGATCGATCCCGCGACCCACCCAGCTCGAGCCCGGGGGCGCGATGGTGCCGAGCGATGCGCTCGCATGAAACGGTGTCCCGTCGACGAGCGTCTCGTACAACAGCACGTCACGGAACGGTGCCGCTTCGGGGCTCGGCGCGAGCGTCACGTCGGCCCACGCGGCCTCGACGCTCGTCGCGCACGAGCCGCTCGCCGTCGCGACGGTGAGCGCTCCTCGCCCGAAATCGGCTCGCATCGTCCCGAGCGTCCGTGGCGGCGGCGCGTTCGCCGTCACCGTGAAGCTCGCGTGGAGCGTCCGAGAGCTCCCTGCGATGCATGTCTGCGGCGCCTCGAGGCGGTATGACGCCCCGACCACGAAGCCACCGGTCGGCCGGATGAAGGTGGCTCCGTCCGGCCCGTCCTCGAATGACACGGGGACCCCCTCCTCGCGCGCGCCATTCGAGCGGAAGAGGTGGACCGCGCTCCGATCGGCCTCGGGGCCGCCGGCGAGGTCGCGAGTCGGCGCCCAGAGGATCTTCCCGAAGCTCGCGGGCAAGGTCCCCGACGACGGAACGACGTAGCCCTCGAGACACGGCATCGGCTCGCAGGCCGCGGCGCGGCCTGGTCCCCACGCGAAGAGCAGGGTCACGGCCGCGAACGTCAGTGCAACGGCGCCCGTCGCGCTCGTTCCCGCGCTCCGGGCCGGAGCGATCCCGTCGAGCCAACGCCGCATCATCGTCATCGCTCGTAGACCCTACTCGAGCCCGTAGCGTTTGAGCCGCTCGCCGAGCGTCGTCCTGCTGATGCCGAGCTCCTTCGCGAGCTGCGTCCGATTGCCGGCAGTGCGCTCGAGGCCGCGGCGGATGATCGCTTCTTCGAGCGCTTCGACCGCCTCGGCGAGCGTGCCCGAGCCACTGGCCGCCGCGGTCGCCTTCTCGCCGCTCGCCTCGCCCGAGTAGCCGCCGGCCGCTCGTATCGGCCCGCTCAGGTGCTCGGGCCCGATCTCTCGCGCTCCCCCCGCGGTGATCTCCCACCGCTGAACCTCGGCGCGCAGCTCGCGCACGTTCCCGGGAAACGAGTGGCGCTCGAGGCACGCCCACGCCGCCGCCGATACAGAGCGCGGTGCGTGCTCGGCCTCTTCGAGGAAGTGCTCGACGAGCAGGCGCAGGTCTCCCGGACGGTCGCGGAGCGGCGGGAGCCGAATCGAGAGCACGTTCAGACGATAGAACAGGTCCTGCCTGAGCTCGCCGCTGTCCACCATCGCCTCGAGGTCCCGATGCGACGCGGCGATGATGCGCACGTCCGCAGCGCGCGCAGCGGTCGCGCCGACCGGCTTGTAGCTCCCGTCCTGGAGCACGCGCAGGAGCTTCACCTGCAGCGCGGGCGACATCTCGCCGACCTCGTCGAGGAAGAGCGTGCCGCCCTCGGCCATCCCGAACACGCCGGCGCCGCTCCGGATCGCGCCCGAGAACGCGCCCCGCACGTGACCGAAGAGCGTGCTCTCGAGCAGCTCGTCCCCGATCGCGGCGCAGCTCTGGATGACGAAGGGTCGCTTCTTGCGGCGCCCGTGCTCCCAAAGAGCGCGCGCGACCATCTCCTTGCCGGTGCCCGACGCGCCGAGGACGAGAACCGTCGCGTCGCTCGCGGCGACGAGCTTCATCTCCTCGAACACGCGCTGCATCTGCGGCGACTGCCCGACGATCCCGAAGGCCCCCGGCCTCGCGCCGCCTAGCTGCTCGAGCCGGGAGCGTCGCGCGCGCTCGTGGGCGGCGATCTCGCGAGCCGCGACCGTCAGCACGGACCGCACGAGGTCGATCCGATTGCCGCGGACGAATCGCACGGAGCGCGTTCGCTCTCCTGCGTCGGGCACGTTCGGGTCGAGCTCTTTCAGCATGGCGGCCACGCGCCCCGCGTCGGTCGGCGTGACGCCCTCGAGCGCGTCGGCGAAGAAGCCCGAGACGACGACGTGCGCGAGCACGGCGCGGTCGACGGTGACCGGCACGGCGAGGCCCGCCAAGCCGAGGTGGCAGCATCTCGCAACGGTCGCCTCGCCGCTCGCCCCGAGCTCACGATAGAACGCGTCGCACCGTGCGAACCCTTCGCGCGAGAAGAGCGCGCTCCGACAGACGTCGCTCGAGCTCGGCATCACGCCGCCCGACGTGTGCGCGGCAGGACCTTCCTCGCCGACGACGACGAGCTCGAGCCCGAAGCTCTCGCGCAGAACCTGGCGCGCGACGTCGACGCCGTGGAGGCGCTCCCAACGCTCGAGCTCGGTGCCGCTCATGGCAGCCTCATCTCGCACCCTTCGAGCGTCGAGATGAACGACGCGCCGAACGCGCACGACGGCGTCGTGAACCCGGCAGACACCTCGCCCGAGAGGACGCCCTTCACACACGCGAGCGCCGAGTCGACCGTCAACCGATAGCCCTCGGGCGTCGTCAACGTCCCCTCGACGCCGCGGCCGCGTCCGTCCTCCACTCGACCCCACAGCTCCGATCGGCCGCTCGCGCGGTGCGCCGCGTCCGGGCCCTCCGGCAGCCGGTCGATGCGCGACTTCAGCGCGCGCTGTACGGCCCCGAGCCGCAGGATGGGAGCGACCGCGCCGAGCGCCTTCGCTCCGAGCGCGAGGCTCGCCGGCATCGACATGTACACCTCGATGTCGCCGATCCCCGTCGAGTGGTACGCGGTCGAGACGTCCCCCCAGGGCAGCGTCACACAGAGCCGCGGCTTGTCGTGGAAGGGAATGGTGCGCGTCTTCCACCCGCTCGGGACTCGCTCGATCACGCCACCGCGCCGCACCGCGCCCCCCTCCGCGATCCCTTCGACCATCGTCTTCATCGTCCCGCGGCTCGCGGTGCCGATCGCGGCGATCGCCAGATAGAGGCGCGTCGCGTCCGGCATCGCCGCGTGCAGGCTCGCGGCGAGACAATCCGAGGGCACGACGTCGAAGCCCGTGCCGGGAAAGAGGACGATGCCGGCGTCCCGCGCCTCGGTGTCGCGCGCGAACGCCGCCTCGAACACGGGGATCTCCCCGGTGATGTCGAGGTAGTGGGCGCCTGCCTCGAGGCAGGCGTCGACCATCGGGCGGCTCGTCGCGCTGAACGGCCCCGCCGCGTGGAGCACGAGGTCGACGCCGTCGATGCCCTCGATCGCGGCGTCCGTGCCGTCGAGCGCGAACGCGCGCCACGGGAGCGAGAGACGCTCCGCGAGCGCACGCACCTTCTCCTCGGATTGCCCGGCGAGGACCGGCGACTCGCCGCGCCGCGCGGCCTCCTCCGCGAGGAGCGAGCCGGTGTAGCCGTAGGCTCCGTCAGATCATCCACGGCTTGAGGATGTCTCCGTGTTCGGCCATGACTCGGAGAGGAGGCCGAAACCGGTCCGGCTGTCAACCGCTCCAAATGGACCCAGACTCGCTCGTGTGGCTCTCGCTCGGCTTTGCCGCGCTGCTCGTCCTCGCGGCGCGCTGGCATTACGTCTACTGGCTGAGGCGTTATGGCTTGCCGGCCGAGTACGCGGAGCGCCATGACCTCGCGACCGCGGACGGCGTTCCCATCACGCTCCATCGCCTCACGCCTCCGCCGGCGCCCGACAAGCCGCCGATCCTGCTGGTTCACGGCATCGCCGCCAATCATCGCAACGTCGACGCCGAGCCGGACCGCTCGCTCGCCCGCTTCCTCTCGAGCCACGGCCGCGACGTCTGGTTGCTGACCCTCAGGTCCGCGCAGACCGGCCTCTCCCGAGCCCAGAAGAAGAAGCTCACCTTCGCTGCCATGGTCCGGCACGACCTGCCAGAAGCGCTGTCGTTCGTTCTCGGAAGGACGCGCGCGAGCACCGTCGACTACGTCGGCTTTTCGATGGGCGGCATGCTTCTCTATGCGGCTCTGGGCCGCACCGTACCGGCCGAGCGCATCTCTCGCGCCGCCTTCATCGGCAGCCCGGGCCGCGTCGCGCCTCCGTTCCGTTTTCTTCGTGTGTTTCGTCGATTGCCGCGCTGGCTCTTGCCGCCGCTCTGGCTACGCCTCGGCGCCCGCATGGTCGCGTTCGTCGTGGAGCTCTTCCGCACGCCCGTCCATCGCTACATCTACAATCCGGACAACGTCGAGCGCGGTTCGACGTCGCGCGCTCTCGTGAACCTCATCGAGGACGTTCCGGCGGCGCTCGGCGCGGAGTTCACGGACTGGTCGCTCTCGGACGGAGCTGTTCGTTTCGACGGCCAAGACGTGCTCGAAGGTCTGGCGCACGTCCGCACGCCCGCGGTGTTCTTCGCCGGTGCGCGCGACCGGATCGCGGCGCCCGAAGCGGTGCGCGAGGCGTGGGCCGCGTGGGGCCGAGCCGAGGCGGATGTGGACAAGAGCCTCGTCGTGCTCGGCCGGGCGAGCGGAGCCGAGCACGACTACGCGCACGGCGACCTCGCGATCGGCCGAAACATCGCGCGCGATCTCTTCGGGCCGATCGAGGAGTTCTTGGGATAGCGGGGCTCAGCCGTCCTCGTCGAGGAGCTCCTGCCGGAGCGAGGCCATCCGCTCGAGCGTCTCTGCCGCGACCTTCGGGTAGGCGATGTTGAGTGCTTCCAGAGTCTTGACGAGGATCTCGGCCACGGTGACGCGCATGTACGACTTGTCGTCGGCCGGGATCGCGTACCACGGCGCCCACGGTCGCGACGTCTCGTTCAGCGCATCCTGGTACGCGCTCATGTACGCGTCCCAGTGGTGTCGCTCCTTCACGTCGCTCGTCGAGAACTTCCAGTTCGCGTTCTGCTCGTCGATGCGCGCCACGAACCGCCGGCGCTGCTCCTCCTTCGACACGTTGAGCCAGAACTTCAGGATCACGGTCCCGTTGCGCGCGAGGTGCCGCTCGAAGTCGCGGATCGAGTCGTATCGTTCGTGGAACCTCTTCTCGGCGCCGAGCTCCCGCGGGAGCTTCTGCTTGTCGAGGATCTCCGGGTGGACGCGCACGACGAGGACCTCCTCGTAGTGGCTGCGGTTGAAGATCCCGATCCGGCCGCGCTCGGGGAGGCGCTGGTAGATCCGCCACATGAAGTCGTGATCGAGCTCCTCGTCCGAGGGCGCCTTGAAGCTCATCACCTGACACCCGGCCGGGTTCACGCCCGTCATCACCGCGCGGATCGTACCGTCCTTGCCTGCGGCATCCATCGCCTGGAACACGAGGAGGACCGAGTAGCGATCGTCTGCGTAGAGCGTCCGCTGGAGCTCGCGCATCTCGCCCTGGAGCTCTGCGAGGCGCGCTCGCGCTTCCTTTTTCTTGAGACCGTCGCTCGGTCTGTCCGTCCGCGCGTCTTTGACTTTGAACTTGCCATCGAACGACACGAGGTATGGGCTCTTCACCGGGCGAAACAGGATGGGATCCATGGCGCCCGAGGCTACCATCGCTTCGTCGTGCGAAACGCGGCTCTCTTCTCTCTGGTTCTCGTCGCCTCAGGGCTCGTCGGCGGACGCGCCGAGGCGCAGCCGGTCGATCGGCCCGGAGCCGACGATGCGCTCCATTTCTCGTTCAGCGCGGCGATCGCGACGGGCGGCTACGTCGTCGGCGCGTTTCTCTTCGAGACGATTCCACCGCGCATCGCGCTCGGAGCCGCGCTCGCCGTCGCCGCCGGTGTCGGGAAGGAGCTGCTCGACCTGGCCGGTCTCGGGACGCCGTCGTGGTCGGACCTCGCGTGGGACGCCGCCGGAACCTTCGTCGGGCTCGTCCTGACGTGGGTCATCGACGAGCTCCTGATCCGCCGTCACGCCGCGGGCTCGCGCTCCTTCCGACCGGAGCACGCCGATCCCCCGAGCGGGTAGGCGCCCGCGCCCTGGTCGGTCACTCCCACGCGATCGTCCGAGGCGATGCGAGCGGGCCGACCTTGACCCACAGGCTCCTCGTCCCGGGCTCGTAGAACCACCCGTCGCTGGCCGAGTCGAAGGTGGAGCGATCGGCGCGGTCCGCCGCGGGCGCGCCCTCGACGGTCACGGCGGAAGGCGCCGCGCCCGTCCAGATGCGGACGAGCGTGGTCGCGACCGATCGCGAGATCGTCACCCCCGCTGGCGACGCGCGGATCTCGGTCGTCGCCTCGTCCGTGTCGTGCACGACGAAGCGCGTTTCGGTCGCGCCCGGCCAGACGAGCACGGTGAGCGCGCCCGCCGATGCGCGCGTGCCGTGGCCGGTCACGTCGTCGACGACGTTCATCGGGACGATCGCGCCGCGCTTCACGAAGAGCCCGACGCGTCCGGGCTGGCTCAGATCGTACGCGGGCAGCGTCTGCGCGCCTGCGATCGCATCGCCGCTCGGGTCGAAGAAGTCGTACCACTCGCCCGCGGGGAGCGCGATGTCGCGCGCACCGCCGGGTGCGACCAGGGGCGCGACGAGAAACGCCTCGCCGAGCATGAACCGGAAGTCGCCGGCCCATTCTTCGGGCTGGTCAGCACCGGGCGGACGATCGGCTCGGCGCCGGCGTACGCCTCTTCCGCGAGGCTGTAGAAGAACGGCACGAGCTCGGAGTGAAGCTTCGCCCAGTAGCGGTAGATCATGACCGTCGTCGTTCGGGTCGCCCGGCGACGGTCCAGGGCGCGAGGTTCGCGCGACCGTGGAGCTCCATGAACGGTGTGAGCGCACCGAGCGCGACCCAACGCTGGAAGACCTCGAGGTCGAACGGGATCGACTCGAGCAGGTTCAGCTCGTTTCGGTCGAGGTAGCCGCCGATGTCCGACCCGAGCACGACGTACCCTGCGAGCGCCGAGCGCAGGATGTGATCGAGCGCGTCGCGTATCCCGGCCCAGTCGCGCTGGTTGTCGCCCGACCCACGCGACGGGCGCGTGCTCGGGGCGCGCGAAGAACCGCCCCTCGAAGTTGTACGACTGATCGTACGGCCGGACCATCGTCACGAACTCCGGGCCGCGCACGCTCTGCGCGTACGCGTAGAAGTCCCGGTAGTACGCCTCGCTGTACTCCTGGAGCGTGTCGGTCTCCATCCGCCGTTCGAACGGTGTCGTCCGGCATGTAGCTCTCGCCGAAGTCGAGCTTCCAGCCCGTCGATGCCGATGTCGAGAGGAGCGGGTCCTGTTGCCTGTGCCACCACTGGCGCGCGGTCTCCGAGAAGAAGTCCACGGCGCCGCCTTCACCCTTCCACCAGTTGAACCCCTGGCCCTCGTTCACCAAGAGCCCGCACGCGATCGCTTCGGGGTAGTTCGGCGAGGGGTTGTCGTACGGCTCGGTCCCCGGCTCGAGGTCCATCGAGACGCGGTTCACCATCTGCGTCACCCAGAGGACGATCCGCACGCCGTCCGCGTGGAGCGTCTCGACGAGGCTTCTCGAAGTCGTGGGTAGCGCGTCGGGCTCGGAACGAACGTGTTGTATTGCGTCTCCCACGGGCTATCGAGGACGACGACGCCAACCGGGATGTCGCGACCACGAAAGCCCTCCACGAACGCGAGCGTGTCGTCGACGATCGGAGATGTCTTTGGAGATCCACGGCTCGAACGCCCATCGCGGCGTGTGGATCCGCGGCTCGGGAAGCGCCTCGTCGGGACCGGGAGCAAACGTGCACACGGGGGAAGGAACGTCCGTGCACGCCGCGCATCCGTCCGCTCCCGCGTCGGCCGCAGGCTCGTCGTCGCCGCCGCCGCACGCGATGGCGAAGGTCGCTGCGGCGACGACGCCGGTCACGAGGATGGAAGGTGGTCGCATCGGTGTCGAAGCATAGCGCTCAGGGTGCCCGAGCGGCCCATACCGCCGGAAGCGCGAGGGGCTCAGCGCACTCGGGGCATTTCGCCTGCGGCGCGTCCCACCGCTCGCGCAAGCGCGCGAGCGGATCGTCGGTCCCGAGGTAGACGGCGAGCACGCGGTGATTGCCCGCGAGCAGCTCGAGCCCGCATCGCTCGCACGACTGACCCTCGACCCGGACGCGCTGCCACCTCTCTTCGACGCGGACGACGTGAAGAGCCCACCAGGGCTTGCCGGGCGTAGCGTCCTCGCCGAGCACCGTCACCGGTCCGGTGACCGCGAGCTCGAGCGCGCGAAGCTGCTCCGCGAGCCGGCCCACGCCGATCGGCCGCCCGTCGAGCAGGCCCCCCGCGAGCACCTCGCGCCACGCGTCCGCCGACGGGAACACGAGCCTCTGCCCGTCGACCGTGTCGCTCCGGAACCGCGGATCGTCGGACCGCACAGGTCATTGTAACGGAGGTCGACGACGTCGACGAAGACTGCGATGGCGAACTCTACTACACCGGGTCGGTCATCGCCGGCACGGACGGCTGCGACATGGTCACGACGCAGACCACGACGGACCGTCGGGCGCGGCCGTCTCCACCGTGACCGGTCCCGGCCCGATCGAGGATATCAGAGCTGCGGATGCGAGCTCACCGGGACCAGGCGACCGCGGTCGTCGCGTCGCCCTGACCGGTCATCGGCGGCGGGCGATCCTCGCCGCGTCACAACTCTGGGAAGCCGACCTCGATAAGGGCGTCGTTCATCGAGAGGAGGCACCCCATGGCCCGCGTTTTCGTCGTGTTTTCGGTTCTGGCCGCGAGTGGCTGCATCTCCCATCCGAGGGAGAACCCGGAGGAGGCGGAGGCGGAGATGCAAGCCGACATCGACCGAGAGGTCGCGAGCTGCCGTTGCGTCTTCGGCACGAGCGTCGGCGACACGTATGACGTCCCGTGTGGGACGACGTACTGCCTCGGCCGGATCCCCGTTCGCTGCGGTCTCGACGCCGTCCCCGTGCAGCTCGACTCGGAGTGCGACAGCTACGACGAGAACGAGCTCCTCGCGGGTCTGTGCCGTCAGACGTATCCGGGCACGTATCCCGTCGACTGCTCGACGATCCCCGACGAGAGCGAGTGCGAGAGCCACGGCGGTTGCACCTTCGAGGCCGCGCCGTGCACCGAGGCGACGTTCGGTTGCGAGGGCTTCGTCACCGACCAGCCCTGATTCAGCGCGGGACGATCACGACGTCGCGCGCGTCGCCGTCCGTCGGGACGGCGACCGCGTCGTCGTAGGTGGGTGTGACGATGCGCGCGGCCGGGGCGGCGCGCGCGGCCTCGCGGAAGAATCCGTCGAGGTCGATGCCCGGCAGGAGCCTCGGGCCTGCGTCGAGCGGCGCGAAGAAGAAGTCGTGGTGGGTCGGGAGGATGACGCTCGGGCGCAGCAGGCGTCCGAGCCGACCGAGGTAATCGCGCGTCGCCTTTCGGCCCGCGAGGCCGACGAGCAGGACGTCGGCGTTCTGGCCTTCGAGCTCGGCGTCGACGAGGTCCGCGCTCCCGTTGTGGTATACGCTGCGCCCGTTCGCCGTCACGTGGATGCCGAACGCGCCGCCCATCCGGTACTCGTGGAAGCGCGCGGGCAGGCGCGGCGGTGCGAGCACCTCGCCGGGAAAGGGAACGCGTCCCGCGACGAGGCGCCCGTGGAGGCTCGGCACGAAGCGCACGATGGCGTCGCCAATCTCGAGGGTCGCGCCCGCGGCCGGCACGACGACAATCTGTTCGGCCGGGACGCCTTCGGCGCGGGCGAACGCGGCGGTCGTGCGCGAGCCGACGATCTTCGCGCCCGTTCGGCGCGCGATCGCCGGCGCGTCCATCAAGTGATCGTAGTGGCTGTGCCCGAGCAGGAGGGCGTCGACCTTCTTCGGGATGAACGACCACCACGCGTCGGGCGTCGAGCGAAGCGGCAGCGCGGCGGTCGCGAGCACCGACGGGCGGGTGAGGAACGGATCGAACAGGAGCGTCGTCGTGCGTGTCTCGAGCGCGTGCGCGGCGGTGCCCATCCAACGGATGCGGATCGCCGGGCCGCTCGTTCGCGACGAGGTCGGTCGATGCTCGCGCCGGGGCCGGAACCGGGGCGCGATGCCGCGCGCGAGCGAGATCAAG
The DNA here is from genome assembly GCA_963740495.1 of uncultured delta proteobacterium. GTDB lineage: Bacteria > Myxococcota_A > Polyangia > Polyangiales > CAVUEK01 > CAVUEK01. The sequence continues at coordinate 193,443 of CAVUEK010000013.1, read as the reverse complement.
GCCGGCGCGGCCGGCGCCGCCGGCGAATGACCAGCACGCCGACGAGCGCGAGCCCCGCGAGCCACCTCGCGCCGTCATCGGTCTCGTCGCCGGCGACTCTGCAGTTGCAGCCGCCCTTCTGAGGGACGATCTCCCCGAAGTCCGGCGGCGGACCGGCGCCTCCGTCATACGGCTCGGTGAGGTCGTCGCAGGCGCCGGCCACGCAGACGAGACCGCCCGGGCAGGTGGCGTCTTCGTCCACGACTCCGTCGCAGTCTTGATCTGCGCCGTCGCACGCCTCGTCGGCTGGTCCCGTGAAGCCGTCGCACGTGCCCCACCGGCCGTCGACGCAGCTCTGCGTTCCCTCGGCACAGGCCCCGACCGCGCGACCGCACGCTCGCGAGTCGCCGTCGGTGCACGCGCACGCCGGATCGATGGTGCCGTCGCAGTCGTTGTCGATGCCGTCGCAGTCGTCGGGCGCGCCGGGGTGGATCGCCCCGTCCGTGTCCACGCAGTCGACGAGGATGGGGTCGGTGCTGCCGGGGGCGTCGGGATCGGTGCCGCACGTCGTGTAGCCGTCGGCGTCGGTGTCGAAGCCCTTGTCGATCCGCGTGTCGCAGTCGTTGTCGATGCCGTCGCAGGCTTCGTCGGTGATCGAGCGCGCGATCGCGGAGAGCGCGGCGCGTAGATCCGCGAGGTCGTTCGCTTGGTGGTAACAGTGCCCGCTCGCGAGCGGGTCGGAGAGCGTGACGTCGCAACCGGGGAGGCCGGTTCCGGCGCGCACCGCGCTTCGGTTGAGCGTGAGCGAGTCGACCGCGCCGCCGAAGCCGACGACGTAGACGGTGATGCCCGCATCGGCGAGGCGGCCGACCGCTTCGACGGGCGTGAACCGCGTCGAAGCGTCGTACGGATCGCACCACTGCCAACCGTCGGTGATGAGGACGACGGACGGTTCACGGTCGCGTCGCCGAGCCCCGGTGCGGCGCGCGCGGCGTCGAGGCTCTGCGCCATCGGCGTGTAGTTCCCACCGGTCGGCGGCGGCGCGCCGAGGCCGTTGGTGATCACCGAAGCGGGGTTCGGCGCGATCGGAACGGCGACCGTGCCGGGGCTGCACTGGCTCGGCGCCGGAAACACCATCAGCCCGAGATCGACCGTGCCCGCGAAGCCGGTCGCGAGCTCGTCGATCGCCATCGTCGTCGCGTCCCACTTCGTGATGCCGCTCGGGAGCCCTCCGAGCATGCTCGAGGACTTGTCGACGACGAGGAGCACGCGCGGCGCTTCGCAGCGCGGCTGCGCGGCTGCGAGCGATGGCGAAAGAGCGAGGGCCAGCGCGACGAGCGGGGAGGCGACGGAGCGTACGGCGTGCGGCATGCGGCCGATGGTAGCGGCAGGGCGGCGCGCGTCAACGCGCCGCGTCAGACGCGGGGCATCACACGGCGGCGAGCCGGCTCATCGCGGCGGGCGGCGGCGCCGCGCGAACCACTCGCGGTAGTGCTCCATGAGGGCGCGCTGATCGCGGGGCGCGTGGTGGCGGCAGGTCGCCATCTCGGGGCTTCCGGCCGGCGCGGACCAGCGGATCTCGACGCAGTCGTTCGGGTTGTACGACATCTCGAAGTCGCTCTTGCGCGCGACGACGTCGGCGAGCGTGAGCGACTGCGCCGTGCCGTCGGACTTCCGATACTCGAACCGGCGCTCGGCGAGGATGTGCCCGAGGCGCTCGCGCAGGGCCGCCGCCGCGTGTGCTCCGCCCGCGGCGTCGAGCCCGAAGTTCGCCGGCGCCCGCTCGACCGCGTCGGGGAAGCCCATCACCGCGTCGATGCTGATGAGCAGACGCATGTCGCGGGCCGGCGTCGAGTAGTCCTCCCACGCGCCCTCGGTCTCGAAGATGTCGTAGCCGCGCGGCATCGCCACCGGCGCCCACCCGTGCGCGTCCATGTACTCGGTCGCGTTGTCGACGGAGACGATCCGCCGCGTCACGACCTCCTGCAGCGCGTCGATGAGGACGGTCAGGCGGCGGTCCGGGTCGAGGGGGCGCGGATTGATGATCGCTTCCATGCGATCGTAGAAGTCGTCCGCGGTGCCCGAGTACTGGTCGTTCGACCACGGCGTGTGGGTGTGCGAGCGGCGGAGCTCGTCGTTGTCGAGGGATCGCATCTCTTGGGCGCGCGCGTCGTACACGAGCGGGCGCCACGCCTTCCAGCCGGCCCCGACGTCGCTCGTCTCGGGCGTGAAGAGGAACGAGCCGCGCCAGAAACGCCGTCGGCCGATGGTGCCGTCGGGCTGCGCGTCGGCGCCGACGAGCACGCCGTAGCTCGTCGCGCCCTGCGGGATGACGTCGGCGATGACGAGGAGGTGGCCGTAGGGATCGGCGTAGACCGTGCCCGGGCGAAGCCACCGCCGGTCGAGCGGGATCGGGTAGACGTCCGTCGAGTCGTCGGACGGGGCGGTGCGCGCGCTCGCGGAGTGCACGCCGCTCGCGACCGAGCGCATGAACACGGTGAACGACGACACGTCGTCCACTCCGCCGCGCGGAGCGAGGTTCGAGTTGAGCTCGTTGCACGTCGGTGGCACGCCTTCGCGGCCGCGGCTGCATCGCCGGAACGCGAACGGGAGCTCGAGCTTCCACGAGAAGTACGCGCGCAGGAAGTACGGGAGGTCGGCGCAATCCGGCTGGAGCGCGATCACCGCGTCCTCGCCGAGCGCGCGGTGATCGAACAGCAGGTTGCGGTCTTCGTCGCGGAGCAGCGTCTGGAGATTCGGCCACGTGAGGTCTTCGTCGAATGGGTAGTCGTAGAGCTGCTCGACCCAGATCGCATAGAGGCTCTCGGTGTCCTCCTCCCACGCCCAGCGCGGCTCCCACGCATGTGGCCCGGCGGGCTCGGCGCGAAACGGTCCGCGCCCGACCGGCACGCGCTCGCACGCAACGGTTCGCGCCCCGTCGCCGAGGACCGCCGTGTACCTCCCGGCGACCGGCGCCGCGATCCTTGCCCAGAACCCGTACGGAGGTCCGCCGAGCCGATGCGTCTCGGTCTCGAGGCGAGCGCCCGACGGGTCGAAGATTGCGAGCTCGACCGGGCCGGGATGCTCGGACGTCGTCACGATGATCTTGAGCGCATGCCCCGCGAACGGCCGCGCGGGGGAGCGCCAGACCGACGCGGTCATCGAGTCGCTGCACTCGGACGGGATCGCGACGGGCGCGACGCGACGCAGCTCGGCGGCGCCCTCGAGCGCGGCGCCGGGCCTACGGCCGATGACGGTCACGCGCGTGATGCGCTCGATGAAGGAGGTGCGCGTCGTGTGGCGCCCGAGCTCGAGGTTGCTCACCGTGACGTGATCGACGCGGCGCAGGATCTCGGCCGGCGTGCCGTCGGGGAGCGCGGGCGGGTCGCACGGCTCGAGGTACTCGGAGAACGAGTGGATCACCATCGGCGTCCCGTCCTCCGCGCGCCCGAGGTAGAGCATGATGTGCCCGGGGAAGTGCAAGAGCACGATCCCGTCCGCGAGCGCCGCGTCGATGATCTGGAGCTTGTCGCGCTCGCTCGCCACCTCGCTCACGTCGACCGAGTACGTGCCGGCGAGCGCCTGGCGCGCGCTGTGCCGCGGAAGCCCGAGGCCGAACGACGACATCACGTCCATCGTGAAGCGCGAGCAATCGCGACCGCCGTCGTGGCCGCCCCAGCCGTAGGGCGTGTCGAGCAGCGCGAACGCGCGCTCGAGCACGGCGCGCCGCGTGATCGGGGACGTTTGGGGGTGGGCGAGCGGCTCGGCCACCTCCGCGGATAGCGGCTCGGAGAGCGGCGCGTCGCCCGCGATCCACCCGAGCGCGTAGGGCGTGCGCGCGAGCCAGGTGCCGTTCGGCCAGCGCGCGAGCTTCTGGACGAGCTCGCCCTCGTGGATGCCGCTGCACGCGTTGCGATCGAAGTCGTGGTCCTGATGCTCGTCGTAGAGACCTTCGACGCGCGGCCCGCAGCGGAGCGGGATGAACGCGGTCGCCGTGTGAAGCGACGGAGTGAGCGGTGGCAGCGCGGTGGGCTCCGCGAACGGTGCACGCGCGTCTTCGTCGAGCCGCTCGCCGTCCGGGTCGAGGTACTCGCCGCGCGCGATTCGCGTCGCGCACGTAGGCGAGCCGCTCGCGCACCTCGGCCTCGAGGAGCGTCGTGTCCACCTCGGTCGTGAGGTCGATCCAGCCGAGAGGCCGGTCCTCGACGGGCAGCTCGAGCGCCTCGCGGTACGCGCGCACCTCGTCGGCGTCGAGCAGGGGCGCGTCGGGATCGCCGAGCGGGCGTTGGCGCTCGATCCAGTACGCGGCGGTCCTCTCCTCGGCGGTGACCCCCGGCAGCGGGCTCGGGGCGGGTCCGGTCGCGGGGCAGGCCCGTGGCCGGCCCGTCCCGGGGTCGAGGTCTTGTGACGAGGCCTCCCCGTTGGACGTGCCGCCGCACGCGGGGGCGGCGAGCGCGAGCGCGGCCGCTAACATGCTGAAATATATTGGATTATCTCTCACCACGCGCGCGCCGGCTCCCTTCGGAGGCTCGGGACGGGATACCCTACGTCGAGCCGGGCACGCGAGAAACCGCTCGAGGTGCTCGCCGGCTTCCGAGCTCACATCGAGGAGGACCATGGGACACGCAACGTCGACGCGCATCGCGGGCCTCCGCCCGAGCGTTCTCTTCACGCTGATCCTGAGCCTGACCAGCGCGGCCGCGGCGCTGTCGGCTTCGCCCGTCGAAGCCCAGCCGCCCGGCAACAACGGCCAGACCCACATCCAGGGCGTCCGGATCGACGTCCACGGCACGATCGGCTGGTGGTGGGCGCTCGGCCTCGGGGCGCGCGTCGACATCCCGATTGTGGGCGATGGGTTCATCGAGACGCTCGACGACGAGTTCGGGATCAGCCTCGGCGCCGACATCGCCTTCGTCTCGTGGACCTACGACCACCGATGCGAGGGCTACGGGTGCTGGAACGACTGGAGCCTCTGGTTTCCCGTGGTCGCCCAGTGGAATTTCTACCTCACGCCGGAATGGTCCGTCTTTCCCGAGCTCGGCGGGGCGTTCGTCCTCTACGACTGCGGCCCGAACGACGCCAAGGGGGTGTGCGCCCTCGGTTCGCCCGTCGTGAGCTTCGGGGCGAGGTGGCACTTCGCGCCCCCTCGGGTGGCGCTCTTGCTTCGGGTCACGTTCCCGTTCGGCGCGCAGATAGGCATCACGTTCTGACCGCCGTGCGCGCGCGGGAACCGTCCCGGGTCGCATCCTTCGTCGTAGAGACCTCCCGGGTGTAAGTCGGGAGGGGGAGGCGCGTTGTGCCGGCCATGAGGGAGCGGATGAGGGCGATCGGCTTCGGGGGGCTCGCGTCGGCGATCCTCGCTGTGGGTGCGGGCGCGGCGTGGGTCCCGGCGGGGCTGTTGGGAGCGTCGGGACCGGCGGGGTCGGTGCTCTGCCTCTACACCGCGGGGTTGCTGCTGCTCTCGGTGGCGCTTCCGCTGGTGCGACGGGGCGTCGGGCGTGCGCAGACGCGGGCCGCCGCGGCGCTCGCGATGCTGGCGGTCGCCCCACTGGTCGCTCTGGGGGTCGCGTACGTGAGGAACCAGCCTCTCATCGAATCGCACTGGGTGTGTGGCACCGGGACGGTGGGGCTGTTCCTCGCCGTGCCGTTCGTCGTCTCGCCCATCGTCGCGGTGCTCTCGACGGCGGCGCACGCGATGCTCGCGCTCGGCCGGCGCATTCTGTCTCCGATCGTCGCGGTGGGGAGCCTCGCCGCGGTGATCGTCGCCGCGATCGCGCTCGTGCTCGCTCGGTCGCAGGGGAACGCGCCTTCTCCCGAGGAGTGGCTCGACCAGCTGCCCGTCATCGCGTCGTTCGACACGCCCGCTTCCGGCACCTCCGCGGCGGTGCCCGTCGACGGCTCGACCGTCGCGACGGTCAGCTGCGGTGAAGGCCCGGACGCGTGGTGCGACATCGCGCTCTGCCACCGGAGCACCTCGGTGGACGCGAGCTGTGACGAGAGCGACACCGCGTCGGTCGCGGCGGGCCGCAACGTCGTGAAGCGCGACGAGCGTCACGGGCTCTACGTCGTCGAGAGCGACGTGGGCGGCCGGATCGCGTTCGGACCGAGCCTCGCTCCCGCGACCGTCGCGCCGGGCGATCTCGCGGACGTCGTCGCGCCCCCGCGACCGTACCTCTGGCTCGCGTGGGTCGGCGTCGCTCTCGCGGGGCTCGCGATCCTGATGCGCCTGCGCGCGACGTGGCTGCGCCGGCGCCTCGCGGCCGGTCGCGACGGGCTGGCCGAGGGGCAGTCGGTGGTGTTCTCCGACGGTGCGCTGCCGCGTCGGAGCGCGCTCCGACCCGCGGCGGTCGGGCCCGTGGTCGCGCTCTCTTCCTCGCGCGCTGGGCCGCCGACGTACCGAGACGAAGGCGTCGTCGGCGTGTCTCGACCTACGCCGGGAACCCTCACCGAGGTCCGCGAGGCCCTCGCGATGTCTGCGCTCTCGTGGGACGCGGTCGCGCTCGCCGCGGCCGTCCTGACGTCGCTGCCCTTGCTCGCCTGACCGCGCAATCAGCCCATGGGCTCCCAGCCGCCGCCCCGCTGGCGGCGCCGGTGCTCGGGGCGGAGCTCGCTTCGCGCGTTCTTCGCGAGCAGCTCGCACGGCTCGAACCAGTGCGGAGTGCGCGCCGCTGCGACGACGCGCGGGAGCTCGCCTGCGAACTCCGGGTTCTCCGGGCAGCGCGAGTGCCAGAGCGCCCAGCGATCGGGGACGTCTTCGAGCGCGAGCACCTCCTTGACGCCTCCGTTGCAGTTCGAGGAGACGACGAGGACGCCGCCGGGGAGGTCGCCGGGTGGCTCGGCCAGTCGCAGCACGAGGTCGTGATGGAACTCGCCCTGCTGCCAGTGCGCGAGGAGCTTGTAGGGTCCGTAGCTCGAGCGGAGCTGCTCGAGCAGCGCGCCGAGGACGAGGTTTCGAGCGAGGGACTCGACCGTGGTCATGATGGTCGGACAACGCGCGACGGGGTCGGCTTGGTTCCTCAGCCGTCGCTCGCCGCGGGCGCGGTCGCCGCTCGCTCCTCGTGGTCCGAGGTGAGCCACGCGAGGACTTGGGCCTCGAGCCCGAGCGCGGCGCCCAAGCCGAGGTCGAGGTCGGAAGCGAAGCCGACGTGGCCGCCGCGGTGCGGCTCGATCCAGATGGCGCGAACGATCGCGGGCGCGCGGTCGAGCGTCGGGCGAACGGTGTGAGCGAGGACCATGGGATCGGCCTCGGACTGGATGACCAGGGTGGGCACGTCGACCATGTGCAGGCGAGACGCGACGCCGACCCGCGTCCAGTAGTCGTCGGCGTCGGCGAATCCGTGGCGCGGCGCGATGATGCGGTCGTCCCACTCGCGGATCGTGCCGATCGCGAGCGCGTCGGCGAGCGGCACGGGCACGTCGCGGCGAGCGGCGACGCGGCGATACATGGCCTTGAGGCCGCGGAGCATGTGCGCGCGGTAGAGGGTGCGGCGCTTCTTGTCGATCTCGTCGGCCGCGGCGGCGAGGTCGAGGGGAGGGCAGACCGCGGCGACGGCGGCCACGCGCGGATCCCGCGGCTCGGTGGCGTAGCGCAGAGCGACGTGGCCACCGAGCGAGTAGCCGAGGACGAAGATGCGCTCGTACCGCGCGAGCTCGGGGCTCGCGATCGCTGCGGCGAGGTCGTCGGTGAGGCCGGCGTGGTAGTAGTCCTCGCCGCGGAGGTCGGCGCCGCGCAGGTTCAGCCGAAGCGAGGACAGGCCGATGCCCGCGGCCGCGAGCGCGGCCGCGGCGTTGTAGGGGCTCCGCGCGCTGCCGCCGAGGCCGTGAACCACGACCAGCGCGTCGGTCGCCCCTTCGATCTCCGTCCAGCGACCGGTCAGGCCGACCTTGCCAAGGGCGGGGTCACGGGCCCACGTATGGAAGTGGCGCGACGGAGGTGGAGCGGGTGGGCGGATCAGGGACGCGAAGAAGGGACTGAGCGTCCACATGTGCCCTTGCCACATCGGTGGCGGGAGCCTGACGCGTGCGCCGAGTGTCGACAATCGGTTGGTGCTATGACCACCGTCATCGTTGGGGGACGCAGAGGAATAGTCGAGTGATTTCAAGACTGCTCACACCCCGTTACCTCACGGTGCCCACCTTGCTGGGCCTCGCCGCGTGTCTCGCGGCGTGCGGCGGCGAAGCGGAGGGCCAGGAGGAGCCATCGGGCCATGGTGCGGCGGCCGGTGCGTCGAGCGATGCGCTCGATGCACGCGTCGAGGTCGCGCGCCTCGCGGCTTCCGAGGCGGCGCTCGACCTCACCCTTCCCGGGGAGGTCGCCGGATCGCGGGACGCGGTCCTCGGCGCAGCGCTCGGCGGGTACATCGAGCGCGTGCTCGTCGAGAACGGCGACCAGGTGCGGAGCGGGCAGGTGCTCGTTCGCGTCGACACGACCACGCAGGGAGCGCGTGTCGCGCAGGCGCACGTCGAGCTCGTCGCGGCCGAGCGCGAGAAGGCGCGGGCTGATAGGCTCGGTGACGCGCTCACCCGCGCGCAGCGCGACGCGATCGACACGCGCGTCGACGCTGCGCGCGCCGCGCATCACGCGGCGCAGATCGCGATGAGCCGTGCGATCATCCGCGCGCCGTTCGACGGGACCATCGCGAACGTCGACGCGGAGGTCGGCGAGATCGCTCCGCCGGGCGCGCCGATCGTTCGGCTCGTGAACCTCGAGCACGTCAAGGTCACGGTCAACGTGTCCGATCGCGACGTCGTCGCGCTCCGGGAAGGCGCTGACGCGGTCGTCACGACCGACGCGGCGTCGGGGATGTTTCACGGCACGGTCAGCCACATCAACCCCGCCGCGGATCTCCAGACGCGCGCGTTCATGGTCGAGATCGACGTCGAGAACCCCGAGCACACGCTCCTGCCCGGCATGATCGCGCACGTTCGCGTACAGGCGGCGCTCGGCGGTGACCAGCTCGTCGTCCCTCAGGACTTCGTCGTCACCAAGCTCGAGGGCCTCGGAGTCTTCGTCGAGGACCACGGCGTTGCCCATTGGCGTCCGGTCACGCTCGGTTCCGTCGTGCGCGACAAGGTGGTCGTCACGTCGGGCCTCGCCGTCGGCGACCGGGTGATCGTCACCGGGCACCGTGACCTCCAAGATGGCGACCGCGTGCACGTCAATCGCGAAGGCGAGTGCTGTGCCGAGGGGCGCGTGCACTTCTAGGCGGCGCCGTGATCTCCACCATCGTCCGAAATCGTGCGCCGGTCTACCTGATCGTCTTCTGCCTGTTCCTCTTCGGGCTGTCGACGTACCTGTCGCTGCCGCGCGAGTCCTTCCCCGACATCGAGGTTCCGGTGGTGATGGTGACGACGCCGTATGTCGGCGTCTCACCCGAGGACATCGAGTCGCTGATCACGACGCCACTCGAGAACGAGCTCGCGGGTCTCAAGGACCTGAAGAAGATGAGCAGCACGTCGGCAGAGGGCGTGAGCCTCATCACCCTCGAGTTCGAGCCGGACGTCGTGATCGAGGAGGCGCTGCAGCTCATCCGCGATCGGGTGAGCCGCGTCCGACCGGACCTGCCGGAGGACGCCGACGACACGGACGTCCGGGAGATCTCGTTCTCCGACTTCCCGATCATGCTCATCACCATCTCGGGCAACGTCGACGAGGAGGTCTTGAAAGACTCGGCGAGTCGCTCGAAGACGACGTCGACCGGGTCGACGGCGTGCTCGAGTCGGACCTGACCGGCGGTCGAGACGCGGCAGATCCGCGTCCAGATCGATCCGTATCGGCTCCAGCACTACTCGCTCTCGATGAACGACGTCATCGGCGCGATCGCCGAGGAGAACGTCAACATCCCAGGCGGCGACGTGCGTGCGGGCGACGCGACGTTCCTCGTTGCGCGTCCCGGGCGACTTCGCCGATCCGGCCGAGATCGAGAACGTCGCGGTCAAGCGGATCGGCGATCGGCCCGTCTTCGTTCGGGATCTCGCGACGGTCGTCGACGGGTTCGCGGACAGCGACAGCTATTCGCGCGTGCGGGGCGAGCCCTCGGTCACGCTCGCCGTCAAGAAGCGCACCGGCGCGAACATCCTGGCGGTCGCCGACCTCGTCGAAGGCGGCGCTGCGTGAGCACGCCGCGAACTGGCCCGAGGGTGTCGAGTACCACATCCTCGGCGATCAGTCGCAGGACATCGAGCTCGTCGTCTCGGACCTCGAGAACAACATCATCACGGCGCTGATCCTCGTCGTCGGCGTGATCCTGTTCTTCATGGGGGCACGCAACTCGCTGTTCGTCGGCGTTCGCGATCCCGCTGTCGATGCTGCTCGAGCATGCTGTTCATCTGGGCGTTCGGGATGACGCTCAACATGGTCGTGCTCTTCAGCTTGATCCTCGCGCTCGGCATGCTCGTCGACAACGGGATCGTCCTCGTCGAGAACATCTACCGGCACGTCGAGGAGGGCAAGACCCTCGTCGAGGCGTCGATCGACGGCACGAAGGAGGTCGCGCTCGCGGTGACGGCGTCGACCGCGACCACCGTCGCCGCGTTCGTGCCGCTCGTCTTCTGGAACGGGATCATGGGCGAGTTCATGGGCTACTCTGCCCAAGACCGTGATCATCGTGCTGATCTGCTCGCTGGTCGTCGCGCGTCGGCGGTGCTTGCCGGTGTTCACGGCGCCAGCTGATGAAGACGATCCAAGCGCAGCCGTGGCCGGACTTCGGCGCAACAGCCGCGGTCATGCGTCGCTGTACCGCCAGGCTCCTCGAGTGGAGCATCGCACGTCGCTACTCTCGCGCTCGGGCTCGGGTTCGCCTCGCTGATCGGGACCTTCGTCGCCTACGGCGTTGCTCAACCACGGCACCGAGTTCTTCCCGGAGCCCGAGCCCGATCGTGCGACGATCGGCATCCGCGCTGCCGGACGGCACCGACGTCGAGGCGACCGACCGCATCACCCGCGCCAGTCGAAGAGATCCTCGTCGACACGAGCAGAACGTCGACGTGTACGTCGCCGAGACCGGCGTCGTCGGGCGGCGGCGATCCGCTGCGCAGGCGCGCAGGCCGCCAGCAACCAGGCGCGCATCACCGATCGACTTCTTGCCGCACCACACCGCGGTGCAAGCCCGGCGAGACGGCCGCGCATCGAGAACACCAACGACACGATCACAGCGCATCCGCGAGAGCGTGCGCGGACATCCCCGGCGCCGAGATCGACATCGAGAAGCAGCGCGATGGGCCCGCCGGTGGGCGCGCCGATCGCGGTGGAGGTCTCGGGCGACGACTTCCACCAGGTGGGCGCGCTCGCCGCGCGGGTGCGGCGCGAGCTGACCGAGCATCGCCGGGCGTCACCGATCTCGAGCGACAACTACCGCGTCGGTCGGCCCGAGATGCGCCTGCGCATCGATCGCGGCGCCGCCAAGCGCGTCGGCGCGAGCACTCAGGCCGTCGCCGGCGCCATCCGCACCGCCGTCGCCGGGACCAAGGCGAGCACGCTCCGCGACGGCGATGACGAGTACGACATCGTCGTCGAGCTCGCGCCGCGCAGTTCAAAGACGACCTGCAGGCGGTGCTGGCGCTGCGCATCCCGGGGCGCGAAGACACGAGCCCCGACACGTTCGCCGGTTCCGCTATCGCTCGGTCGCGAGCTACGAGCTCGCGGGCGGCAGCGGCTCGATCCGCCACATCGATCAGGATCTCGTCGTCACCATCGAGGGCGACGTCGCGGAGGGCTTCAACGAGAACGCGGTCCGCGAAGCGTCGGCGGCCCACATCGCCGCAGCCGACACGCCCGAGGGGATGCACGCTCCGCCTCGGCGGCGCCGAGGACGAGCAGCGAAGCGCGCAGGAGTTCCTGGGCAGCGCGTTCTTCGTCGCGATCTTCCTCATCCTCCTCGTGCTCGTGCTGCAGTTCAACAGCTTCTGATCCCCGCTCATCATCATGACGAGCGTGCTGCTCGTCGCTCGTCGGCGTGCTGTGGGGTCTGATCCTCACCGGCACGCCGTTCGGCATCATCATGACGGGATCGGCGTCATCTCGTCTCGCCGGGCGTCGTCGTCAACAACGCGATCGTGCTGCTCGACTACGTCGAGCAGCTCCGCGCGCGCGGCATCGGCAGTCCACGAGGCGCTCGTCGAGGCCGGGCTCACGCGCTTTCGCCCCGTCATGCTTGACGGCCGCGACGACGATCCTCGGGCTCGTCCCGATGGCCGTCGGGATCTCGATCGACTTCACGACAGATGAAGCTCGTCGTCGGCAGCCAGAGCGCCGTCTGCTGGGGCGCCGATGGCCGTCGCGGTCATCTTCGGCCTCGCCTTCGCGACGCTGCTCACGCTCGTGCTCGTGCCGACGATGTACTCGATCTTCGAGGACCTCAGGGTGTTCCTCCGCAAGCTCTTCGGGCGCTTCCGCCGCGCCGAGGGGACGCCGGCCGCCGCCGAGTAGCGCGCCGCAGCGCGCTCAGTCCTTTTCGGCCGCGAATCCGTACACGTCGGCGCGCTCGAGAGGCGGCAGCGCGTCCCGGTGCATGAGCACGGTGCGCACGGCCCACAGGTCGCGGAAGACGCGGTAGCGCGAGCGCCGTCTGGTCGAGGTAGTCGACGCCCGACGATCCGCCGGTGCCCGTGCGCCGGCCGATGACGCGCTCGACCATGCGCGCGTGGCGCTGGCGGAACACGAGGAACGCCTGCTCCATCGCGACGATGCCGTCGAGCACCTCGCGCGGCCACGCGAGCAGCGGCAGCTCGCGGTAGCTCTCGATGAAGACCAGCGCAGCCCGAATGCGCCGGGCGAGCAGGCGCTCGTCGTCGGGCCGATCCTCCGCGAGCATGAAGAGCGCGCGCTCGCGAGCTCGTTCGCGTACCGCTGCTCGAGGGACGCGCGCTCCGCGTTCGGCATCGAACGCTCGCGATCGCGACGTTCATGATCTGCCGGACGTTTCCCTCGTGACGCTCGAGGAACGCGTCGAGAAACTCCGCGACGACGCGCTCGTCGCCGGGGTCGTCGGGGCGCGAGCCCTGGATCGGCGTGCTGCCGAGCCACGTGGCCACCGCGTCGTGGAGCGACGGTGGGTCGGCGAGCCGGCCCTGCACGCGCTCGAGGCCCGCGAGACGCGCTTCCGTCCGGACGCCGGAGCGCCTCGAGCCAGTCGTGCTCGGCCCGAGAGGGGGATGCGCGTCCGCCCTTCGAGGCCGAGCAGCACCTCCATCTCGCGGAGCTGCGCCGATTGAAAGCCGCTCGCAGGGCTGAGCTTGTCGCGAAACCCGAGGTAGTCTCGCGTGGTCATCGTCTCCATGAGCGCGAAGTGGCCCGCGAGCTGGGCGAACAGCATCGCGAGGCGTCGGATGCCGCGCACCGCGGACGCGAGGGCCTGCTCGGGCACCGGATTGCGCGCGAACAGGTCGCGGACGCTCACGAGCTCGCGCGGATCGCGAGCTTGAACCACAGCTCGTCGATCTGGTGGACGACGATGAACATCACCTCGTCGTTCGAGAGCAGCGCCTCGTCGCGCTCGACACCGCTCTGGAGCTCGAGCAGCGCGTCGAGCTGGAGGTAGTCCCAATACGTCGTCGTCGCTCTCGGCATCGGGGGGAGGATGTCGCTACGGCGAGCAGGGTTCAACCGGTCGCGCCGCGAACGCCGAACGTCGTTCCAGAGAGCGGCTCGTCGGGATAGAACGCTCGTGTGGGAGCGATCCTGAGCGTCTCGGGGCTTCGCGTCGTTGTCGGTGCCCTCACCGTCGTCGAGTCGCTCGATCTCGATCTCGGGCCCGGCGACCGGGTCGCGCTCACCGGACCCTCGGGCTCCGGCAAGACGTCGCTGCTCCGCGCGTTGTCGCTCTTGGACGATCCGGGGTCGGGCGCGCTCTCGTTGCGCGGTCGGTCCCCGTCGGAGTGGGGCTATCCGACCTGGCGGCGTCGCATCGGCTACGTCCCGCAGCGGCCCGCGCTCTTCGACGCGACGATCGACGCCTGCCTCCGGCGGCCGTACCGATACCGAACCGCGAGCGGACCGTTCCCCGAGCAGAGGGCGAACGCGATCCTCGTCGGGCTCGGCCTCAGCGGGATGGCCAATCGCGATCCGTCGACGCTCTCCGACGGGGAAAAGCAGCGTGTCTCCATCGCCCGCGCGCTTCTGGTCGGCGCCGACGTCCTCTTGCTCGACGAGCCCACGTCGGCGCTCGACGCCGCGGCCATGCACGCGGCCGAGCGGATGATCCTGGAGCAGACGACGACGCGCTCGCGAGCCCTGCTCTGGGTGACCCACGACGCCGCTCAGGCGGAGCGCACCTGCGAACGTCGCCTGCTGCTCGGCGGCGGCACGGCGCTCGAGGATCCGCGACATCGGCCCGCGGCGCTGTCGCTCGGCACGACGAGCGAGGAGACGAGCTGATGCCCGAGCGCGCCATCCACCTCGGCCCGGCTGACCTCGCGATCGCGTCGCTCCTCGTGCTCGTCGCCGGCATCGTGAGCGTCGCGGTTCGCGCGCGCGTCGAGAAGCAGCTCCTCGTCGCGGCCGGTCGCACGGTGCTCCAGCTGTTGCTCCTCGGGCTCGTGCTCGAGCGGGTGTTCGCGATCGACAGCGCTTGGCTATTGCTCGCGCTCGTGCTCGTGATGACGGCGCTCGCGGGGAGCGCCGCCGTCTCTCGGTCGAGCCGCGGCTTCGCGGGCGCTCGCGTGGGGGCGTTCGTGACGCTCGTCGTGACGGGCACCGCGACGACGTTCGTCGTCACGTCCGTCGTGATCGGGGTGACGCCGTGGTGGCGCCCGCAGTACGTCGTGCCGCTCCTCGGCATGGTGCTCGGCAACGGGCTCACGGGGATCAGCCTCTGTCTCGATCAGATCCTCGAGTCGTTCGACGCCGGCCGCGATCGGGTGGAAACGGAGCTCGCGATGGGCGCGACGCGCTGGGAGGCCGTGCGCGAGCCGCTCGCGGAAGCCGTTCGACGAGGGATGATCCCGATCCTCAACTCGATGGCCGTCGTCGGGATCGTCTCGATCCCGGGGATGATGACCGGACAGATCCTCGAAGGCGCCGACCCCGCGGAGGCGGTGAAGTATCAGATCGTCGTGATGTTCATGCTCGCTGCGGCCACGTCGCTCGGATGCGTCGGGATCGCGTTCTTCTCGTACACGCGGCTCTTCAACGACCGACACCAGCTTCGCCGAGAGCGGATCCGGCGGCGGACCCCTTGATCGCGGGCCGTTGTGGATCGGGGTCGGCTTCGGCTATCGTGGCCGCCCCGCGCATGGACCGAGCTGCGCGGACGAAAGAGGGGCCATGGGCGATCTGATCCAAGCGATCATCAATTTCTTCAAGAGTCTCTTCGGCGGCGGGGGCAGCGAGCCTGCGCTCCCGGCCAGCAGCAACGCGAGCGCCCCGAGCGGTGGTGGGTACGCGGCGAGCTCGAGCGCCGTCGCTGCGTCGTCCTCGGACGACGACGACTCCGGAGGCAGGAGCAACTACGCCCAGGAGCACTGGAAGGAGCTCCAGGAGCTGATCGCCCGCGTGGAGTCGGGCGCCGTCCCGCTGAACGGCATCAACGCCGGCGACCCCGTCCAGATCTGGAAGCACCAGTTCGCCATCGAGGAGCGCCAGGGGCAGGGGATGGAGTACGACGCGGCCTGCCAGGCGATCGGCTACGCGAACGCCGATCACTTCCGCACGGTTCTCTCGTACGTGACGGCGAAGTGGTCGGTGCTCGGCGTGAACGACGACGGAGAGCAGGACGTGCAGACCCGCGACGAGTTCACCAACGCGGCGATCCAGGCGCGCATGGGCCAGATGCAGGACATGCGGAACGCGGCCGCTGCCGCCGACCCGACGCTCCTCGCGCCCGTGGAGGGCGTGACCGTCGAGGCGTGGGCCGCGGCGTCGGCGCAGCTCGCGGGGCTCGGCGCGACGGCGACCGCGCAGCAGGTCGCGGAGGTTCTGGCGCGCAACGGCATGGACAAGGCGAAGTACGACGCGGCGAACGCCGGTTGGCAGGCGAAGATGCAAGGCGACACGACCGCCGTCATCGCGACGAAATTCGGTGAGGCGTTTGCCGCCGCGCAGGGCCAGGCCGGTGGGTGGTCGATGGACCAGAAGGGCGGCGGCGGCGCGGAGCCGGTGAGCTTCGAGCGGTTCGTCGAGATCATGGCGGCGCAGAGCGCGTGGGCAGAGCAGGGCATGGACGTCAACGCTCAGCTCCAGGCCGTGTTCGGGATCAACGCGGCGGGCTACTCGCAGTTCGCGTCGTATTGGTCGCCGAAGATGGCGACGGACATCGGCATGATGCGCAAGTACGAAGAGTACGAGAAGAAGTACAAGGCGAAGTACGCCGGCGCGAAGATGGACGACGACCTCAGCCTCTGAGGAGGCGCTCCCATAGGCCGCTCGTCGTCACATGAGCAAGACGGAGCACAACCGGGCCACGCTGGAGCTACTGCACGAGCAGCTGCTCGCCGCCGTGACGTACGCGTTCGAGACCGCATATGCGGTCGACGAGGGCTGTGGGACCAGCCCGGAGTGGGCGGCGCTGTGTGGGCAGTGGGGCGTCGAGCTCATCGACGAGACGCAGCGAAACGAAGCGCGCGCCGCGCAGAGACCGCTGCGAGGCGCGCCGCTCATGGAGTTCGAGGAGCTCGTGCGCTCGATGGTGAAGGGCATCCGCCGCGAGACCAAGAAGGTCGACACGTGGGACGACCCGCACGACGTGCGCGTGATGAAGGACCGCCTCGACCACCTCATCGGGCGAATCGAGGGCGAGCTCTCCGGATTGTATCGCGCGGAGGTGCTGCCGAAGCGTCAGGGCATGTTCGCGAACGCGACGATGCATCACGACGGGGCGCAGAAGAGCTCTTGGGACAAGGCGCGAGCGCACGTCTTCAAGTGCAAGACGTGCGGGGGTCCGCGCCTGAAGGCGTCCGACACGATCTGTCCGTATTGCGACAACCCGATGGCCTAGCACGGAGGACGAGGATGAATCCGCAGGTGAAACAGCAGTGCGACGCGATCGCGGCGAAGTGGGATGGGTTCCTCGCGAAGGTGGGCGGTCGCGTCCAGGAGGTCACCGTCGAAGCGAACGAGGGCCTCGACCAGCTCATCGCACAGCACGCGAAGGACCACGGGCCGATGGGTGCCGCGTTCTCGGCGCTGCAGGCTCGGTTCCGCGGCCTCAGCGACAAGGTCGACGAGGCGTGGAGCAAGATCGACGCCGAGCTCGACGAGGTGCGCGACCAGGACGACCTCGGTGCGGAGGCATACTCGTACATCAACGACGTCTTCGACAGCATGATCGCGAAGCATCGAAAGATGAACGACGACATCGAGCTGTCGCACTACACGATCGAGATGAAGAAGAACGCGGATTGGGCGCGGCACCTACGCGAGATCGCGCTGTCCGAGCTCGCGCGCCCGATCCCGTGCTCGCAGTGCGGGCAGCCGCTTCGGGTGGAGGGGTTCGCGCAGGCGTCGCAGGTCCAATGCCCGGCGTGCAGCTCGTTGAACGACGTGATGCCTGGCTCGGCGGCGGCGCTCTTCTATCAGGGCCTCGGCGCGCACGCGCTCGCGCAGGAGGCGTCCTGGGGCCTGTGGCTCGCGGAGCGCGAGGCCAAGCGGGCGATGGACGCGTTTCGCCACGCGACCGAGTACGACCGCTGGGTCTACCACCAAGCCGCGCGGACGTATTGGACGCACTACTACCAGGAGGGACTGAAGGTGTATCCGGCGTTCACGAAGGACATCGGCGCCGCGGTCGAGGCGAAGATGAAGCACTACACCGCCTGGGATCAGCCGATCGACGCACAGAAGCGGGAGCTCCTCGGGCGGGTCGTGGACGCGAGCTCGAAGAACGACAGCGCGACGATGCAGCAGATCGTCTCGAGCCTGCCGCACTTCATGCGCATCGACGACTGCATCGAGTGCCTCGTCGAGCGAAAGCACTTTCCTGCCGCCGAGTTCCTGTTCGGTATCAAGCACGCGCAGGATCGCGAGGACGAGCCGAAGGCGCGCTGGGTTGCGCGCGAGCTCGCGGAGATGCGGAAGTTCCTGCGCGCGTGACCGGCCGCCTTCGCGTCTGCGTCGGGGCGCTCGTGCTCGCATCGGCCGCGGCGTGCGGTCCGAGCGACTCGCTCCGCGCGTTCGTCCCCGGCACGGCGTACGGCGTGGACGACACGGTGCAAGCCTTCCGCCGCTTCTCGGGATCGCGCGTCACCGTCTGGCTCGGGATCGACTCGTGCGCGGCACCGATCGGCTCGGAGGGCGCGTGGCTCACGATGTCGGTGCCGGAGGACGCCGCGCCCGGCGTGTTCGACCTGGACCCGGCGTCGCCCGCAGATCCCGCGCCGGGAACGTCGACCGCGACGGTGACGGTCTCCGAGATCACGGGTGTGTCGAGCGACCAAGCGACGTTCGGCTATGTCCAGATCGACGAGATCTCCGCCGCGCGCGTCGTGGGCCTCGCCGATCTCGACTTCCCCGAGGGTCGGTTCGGAGTGCACTTCGACGCGCCGCCGTGCGTGCCCTGAACCTGCTCGGCGGCGATCGTCGGATCGATGCACCTCGCGGTATCATCTGAGCGGTGTCGCGCAGCTGGCTCGCGTGCTTCCTTCTTTGTGGCATCTCGTGCACTGCGCCGAGCTACGACGTCGTCGTTCGCTTCGACGATCCCGATCTCGCCGAGGCGTCGGTGCGCGTCGAGCTCGCGCTGGTGACCACGACGTGCGCCGAGCAGGGCGCGCCCGGCTCGACGCCGGTCGGTGTCGTGCGCACGGTCGCGGTCACGCGCAGGGCGACGGCCGCGCTAGGTGACGTCGCCGCGGGCAATTACGCGATCGTTGGCCGCGCCTTCGACGACAGCTGTAGAGTGCGCGCCGCGGGTTGCGACGAGGTGTCGCTCGTCGCCGGGGGGACGGCCGAGATCGGGATCTCGCTCGGCGCGGTAGCGGGGCCCGCGTGCGCTCCGACGTCGGCCTGCGTGGACGGCGAGTGTCGCGCGCTCGTCGACGCCGGCGAAGCCGGTCCGGACGCGGCCTCGGATGGCAGAGTGGACGGGCCCGAGGCGTGCGTATCGCCCCTAGCTCCCACGTGCGTCGCGGGCGCCATCCACCAATGCGTCGCCGAGCTGCTGTCGGTCGCGCCGTGTGCCCTCGGCTGCTCGGAAGGGGCGCCCGTTTGTTTCGATCTCTTGCCGAGCAACGTTCGCGATCGGGTCCCGTTCGACGACGCGGGCGCAGACCTCGAGATCGGAGCGGTGACGTGGACGTTCGACACGGACACGGGCCGCATCGTTCAGGGTGGCTCGTCCATCGTTCGTCCGGCGGGCGTCGGGTCGGACGCGAGCGGGATCGGGTACCAGCGGCTCATGTCCCTCGACGGGACCGGCCTCGAGCTCGGCGTCTTCACGATGCGCTCGCTCCATCTCGCCGCGGGAGGCGTCGTTCGAGGTACCGGCGCGCCGGCGCTCGTCCTGCTCGTGGCGGCCGACGCGCAATTCGACGGCACGGTCTCCGTCAGCGCGAACGGGTCGACGGCTGCGGCGGGTGGCGCGGGTCGGCGGTCGACCGATGGTGGTCCTGGCGTCGGCGAGGACGGCGCGAACGCGGTCGAAGACGAGGGCGGAGGAGGAGGCGGATTCGGCTCGAGCGGAGGCGACGCTGGCGGGCCCGGCGGCGACGGCGAGGGCGGGGCGGGGGGCGCGGGGTACGGTACGGCCTCGCTCGAGCCGCTCCTCGGCGGCTCGGCGGGCGGTCGAGGCGGCGGGCCGTCGGACGAAGCCGGTGGTGGAGGCGGTGCCGTGCAGATCACCGCGCGAACGTCGCTTCGGGTCGGGCCGAGCGGCACGATCGAGGCGAGCGGTGGCGGTGGCGGTGGCGGGCGCGAGAGCGCCTCGGACGCGGCGGGCGCCGGCAGCGGCGGCGGCTCCGGCGGCGCGATCCTCCTCGAGTCGCCGAGCATGGTGATCCTCGGGGCCGTCGGCGCGAACGGCGGCGGCGGTGGAGGCGGCGGCGCGGTCGGCGCGGCTGGGGGCGATGGCGGAGCGGGCGCGGTCCCTGCGCTCGGCGGCGCGGGCACGGGCGTCAACGGATCGGGCGGCGTGGGGAGCGACGCGAGCGGAGCCGCCGGCGTGGGCACCGCCGGGAACAACGGTGGCGCGGGAGGCGGGGGCGCGGGGCGGATCCGCTTGCTCACGGCGACGGGGGTCGAGAGGTACCCGGGGCTGCTCCCATCGCAGGCGAGCGGCCTCGCGAGCGTCGCGGCGCTGCGGACGCGGTAGCGCTCGGGCCACCCCCGGCTTTACGAGACCCGGCGGTGCGACGAGAATGCCGCCCCCGGAGGACCACGCCCATGGCCGCATCACCGGTCGACAAGATCGTCGACATGCTCACGGACGACGCGCCGGAGAAGCGCATCGCGGCGGCGATCGTCGTCGGCGAGCTCAAGGTCAAGAGCGCCAAGGCCGTCGCGGGGCTTCTCGACATGCTCGACACGGGAGGGCCGGCGATGCAGCGGCACGCTCTCGACGCGCTCGCACGGGTCGGCGCAGAGAAGTCGCTGCCGACGGTGCTCCCGCTCCTCGCGTCGCGCGATGACGACGTTCGCGCCGCCGCGGTCGAGGCGGTGACGTCGTTCGGAGACTCCGTGATCCCGGTCGTGAAGCGGCGGCTCGCCGACGCGACGCCCGCGGAACGACGCGCGCTCGACGCGATCCTCGCCCGCGTCGGCGGCAAGGACGCTTTTGCGACGTTGCTCGACTCGCTCGACACCGACGACGAGGAGATCGCGCACCGACGCGCGCTCGAGATGCGGCAGCAGATACGAGATGCGGACGGCCGACAGCGGCGCAGCCATCAGATCCGAGATCCTCAAGTTCCTCGAGCGCCTGAAGAACAGAAAAGACGCGAGCCCGGTCGCGATCGCAGCCGGGGTGAAGGTGCTCGGATTTCTCGAGGAGCCGACGACCCTCGACGCGCTGCTCGCGTACGTCAAGGGCAAGAACGTTCCCTCCGCGGTCCGCAAGGAGGCGCTCATCGCGCTCCGGTTCGCGATGACCGACGATCGCGTAGCGTCGAAAGTGACCGGGGCGCTCGTCGACGCCGCGCAGTCCGAGGACCGCGCGCTCGCGCAGACGGCGCTGATGACGCTCGCGGGGATGGACCTGCCGTCGAAGCTCGCGAGCCGCTTCGAGAGCTTGTTGTCGCACCCCGACGTGGAGCGCGCGCACGTCGTGATCGAGAAGCTCAAGCACGAGGAGGGACCGGAGGTGGCCGAGCTGCTCGTGGGCACGCTCGCGAACGGCGAGGATCGGCGCGCCGAGCTCGCCGCCAAGGCGCTCGAGGGTCGCGAGGACGCGGTAAAGCCGCTCGTCGAGGCCCTCGCGAAATGCAAGAGCGAGGAGCGCGCGCGGCTCCTCCGCAGGGTGCTCCGGCCGCACGCCGCGAAGCTCTCGGCGGCGCAGCGAAAGAAGCTGCTCGATCGCGTCGCGTCCGGTACCCCGGGATGGCGCGAGGCGCTCGACGTCGCGTACGCGGCCGACCCGAAGAGCACGGCGAAGGCGCTGCGCGAGCTCGTGGCCACGCTGAAGCGCGGCAAGAAGCTCGGGCCTGCGATAGACGTGCTGCACGAGCTCGCGCGCGGCGCGGAGGCGACGGACGAGGACAGATACCTGCTGGCATCGCTCGAGCTCGCGAAGAGCCGCCTCGATACGCGACCGGCAGCGCGCCAGGGTGATCCGGCGCTGCGCTCGCTGTGGGACCTCCGGCGTCGCGGTTACGACGTGCATTCGGCGCTGAAGAGAGACCGCTCGGTCGGCCTCGAACAGATGTACTACGTCGGATTCCACTTCGTGGAGGAGGGCCTTCCGCTCGGCGAGGATCTGCTCGCCGAGGTCGTGAAGAAGGCAGGCCGCAAGAAGATCGGCAAGGCCGCGAAGAACAAGCTCGCTCTGGCCGAGCGGAGCTGAGCCCGGCCGAACGGGCTCGCCGACGCGACGACGAAGCGTGGATCGAAGCGGGCACTGTGCCGCGCGACGCGAGGGCCCACCTCCACTGCTTCCGGCCGGGCGCCGCCCTGATCACCGAGGAGAGCAGGTACGCGACGAGGTCGTCGAGCTCTCCCGTGTCGAGCGTGCTCGTCACCCCGTGCTCGTCGTCGGGGTTCTTCGTCGTCACGACATCGAGCAAGGTCGCTGCAGAGCCGTCGTGGAGGTACGGCGCCGTCGCCCAGAGTGCGCGGAGCGGCGGCGTGTCGATCCCGTCGAGCGGCCCGCCGAGACGCATGCCCGACGTCGCGGAGATCGTGCCGACGTCGTGGAGGAGCGGCACTGCCGGCGACACGAAGCGGCTGTCGGTGAGGCTCGGTCCCGTGTGACACGTCGTGCAACCGGTCGCGGCGCGCTCGAAGATCGCCCGGCCGCGCTCGGCGGCGGGCGAGAGCGAGCCGTCGGCCTCGCGGTACGGGCTCTCGAGATACGTGTCGAGGCTCGTCACGTAGGCGGCGAGCGCGTCGAGGTCGGCGCTGACGCCCGCCTTGGGATCGCCGAGCGGCGTGTCGCGCCCGGTCGCGTGAAAGTCGGCGTCCGTCATCAGCCCGAGGCCGCCGAACGGGCCGCGGATGTCGTGCTCGAAGTCCTGCACCTCGTCGAAGTTCGCGCTCCAGTGGATCGGCCCGAGGCCCGTGCCGGCGTGCCCGAGAAGATCGATGGTGTTGCGGAGGCCCTCGCCGCGATCGGTGAAGTCCCAGGTTCGCAGGTCCGCCTGGCCGTCGAGGTGGCAGTGCGCGCAGGCGATGTAGCCGGAGCGCGTGATCCGGGCGTCCGCCGAGTCGTTGAAGAGCTGCTTGCCGCGAAGCACGTCGGGAGCGAGCGGCTCGCTCGTCACGATCGGCAGCCGCGCGATCTCCACCGGTAGGCTCGCCTCCCCGCCGACGTCGTACACGGCGAGCTCGCGCGAGACCGACGTGCGAACGAACAGCGTTCGGTCGTCCGCCGAGAGGACGAGCGCGTCGGGCGCGTAGCCGACGCCGACGATCGTGCCGGCGTGCACGCCGCGGAGCGCGTCGATGCGCTCGACGGCGCGCGAGCCGCGCATCGCCACGTAGAGCCAGTCGCCGCGGCTCGAGAACACGGCGGCCGATGCGAAGCCGCGATTGTCGAAGAGATCCCGCGCGCGTGGGTCTTCCGCGCCGGTCGCCGGATCGACGAACGAGAGGATCGCCCGCACCGTGCTCTCGTGGGTCATCGGCATGCCGTTGCGGACGAGCCCCTGTCCGATCGCGGCCTGGAGCGACGGGATGACCATGACCCTCGCGGTCGGGCTCACGACGATCTCGTCGAGGTACGACGGGACGCCGCCGCTCGCGGTGTCGGACGCAGGCCGGTCGTCGTACGCGAGCGTCCACGTGTCGACCGATCCGTCGGCCGGATCGAGCACGGCGATCTCGGCGCCCGCGTCCGGCGAGCGCCATCGCGTGATGGCGAGGCGACCGTCCGGGAGCAGGCCGATGCCGCGGGCGTCCGGGACGACGTCGAACATCGCCGTCACCCCGGCGCTGCCCGACGCGTCGGTCTCGATGCGCGCCACCCGACCGGTCGCTTGCAAAGTCACGTAGAGCGCGTCATCGCTCGCGACCGCGCCGAACGGACGGGAGGCACGTGGAAGCGAGACGCGCGTGGTGCCGCCGACGCCGTCGCGCGGGTGGAGCTCCACGACGTCGCCGCGCTGGCAGACGACGGCGATCCGATCTCCCCACACGGCCACGCTCCGCGGGTCGTCTGCGGTCGGCCGCCGGAACGCCTCGCCGATCGCGCCGCCGCTGGTCTCGAAGACGACGAGCTCGTCCGAGTCCTCGCTCGCGACGGCGACGCGCTCCTCGGGAAGGAGCATCGCGATGGGCGAGCTCGCGAGGGGCGTGTGGACCGCGGGAAGCGTCACCGTCACGAGGACGCCGTCGGTACGCCGGTTCCCGTCTGCGTCTCGCACGGTCAGCACCGCACGATACCGACCCGGAGCGTCGTAGCTCACGCTCGCGACGGGGTCTGTGCTCGGAGCACCGGAGTCGCGTCCGTCGCCGAACGCCCAAGCGTACGTCGTCGCGCCGGTCGACGCCGAGCCATCGAGCACGACGAGCGTCCCGACGTCGGCGTAGCGCGAGTCTCCCGCCACCGCGACGAGCGCCGCCGGTCCGCCGTCTGCCCCCGCGTCTCCCGACGGCGCGTCCGTCGAGGCGTCGGGCACGCCGAGGTCCGCTCCGCCGTCCGGCGGCGCGCCGCCGCCGCCGCAGGCCGCCGCGAAGGCCAGGGCGATGGCCCGCGCGGGCGATAGCGCGCGCCGCGCGTCGGTGCTCATCCGCCCGCGACGGTGAAGGTCGCCGTGAACGGCTCCTCGACCGCGTTGCCGTTGAAGTCCACGATCCCGCCCGCGGGGATCTCGAGCGTGTAGCTCGTCCCGGGCGTGAGCGGGCAGCGCGGGTGGAACGTCACGATGTTCTCCTGGGCGCTGACGACACCGTCGACGCGCGTCGTGTCGGGGTCGGTTCCCGTCTCGTAGAGGCGGACCGAGCCATCCCACGCGCTTCCCGAGTCGACGGGCTCGCTGAACGTGACGCCGATGCGCGAGGTCGGCGCGAGGTCGACCGCGCCGTCGTGCGGCCACACCCAAGTGACGAAGGGCGGCGTCGTGTCGGGCTCGAGAGCCCAGGGGGCGACGGCAGACGCCTGATCGGGGTTCGCCATCTCGTCGACGCTGAGCACGACGACGTTCCCGAATCGGCGAGGCCGTGTCGAGGTCGCCCACGAGCGAGAAGCGGCCGACCTCCGTGATGTTCGGGAGGTCCGAGACGTCGTAGATCGTCGCGAAGTGCGACTCGCCGACGAACGCGCGGCCCTCCTTGATGAACACGTAGCCGCCGTCGCCTTCGCTGACGATCTCGCCGGCGAACGACGGGTGCTCGGGGTCGTGAATGTCCATCACGGTGAGCCCGCCGCCGTTCTGATTGGGCGCGTACCAGACGTAACCACCTTCGACGGTCGTGAAGTACGCGTTGCGCGGCGCGCCGGTCGCATCGAGCGTGAGGAAGTCGCCGCCGGGGATCTCCTGCGGATGCTCGGGGTCCGACACGTCGAGCAAGCCCGTGCGCGCGCCTTCGACTTGCGTGACGACGAGCAGGTCGCCGACGACCTGGATTTGGCCCGCGCGGAGCGTCGGCTCGAACTGGTAGTGACCGACGACGACGGGATTGCGCGGGTCGGCGGCGTCCACGATGAAGATGCCGAGGTCCGCGGTGGCGACGTACACGTACGGCACCTGCCAGAAGACGCTGAGCGAGACACGCGCGTAGGCGTCCGGGTAGATTGTCGAAGGAAACCCGAGATCCGCGACCGGGACGGGCGCGGACGAGTCGGAGAGATCCCAGAGCTCGATGCCGGCGCCGTCGACGACGAGCGGGAGGTCGAGGTAGTTCACGACGGCCCAGCGGCCGCCGAGCCGCGAGAAGCCGATGCTGTGCGTCTCGCGCATGTGCGGCGACGTGCCATAACCGGTCTGGACGGGTTCACACGGGCTCGAGAAGTCCCAGAGGGTGATCCCGCCCGAGCCGAACTCCGGCGACCACGGCATCAGCAGGTAGCCGTCGAACATCGTGACGAGGTTGTGGTGGTCGTACGTGTCCCCGTCGCCGCCGTCGAGGTACGCGCAGTGCGCGTAGAGATCGTCGGTCGTGAACGACGTCGTCGGGCCGCCGGGGCCCGCGTTTGGGGGCCACGCGTCGGGGGCCGGGTAGGGCCCGAGCTCTCGCGAGGGGTCGCAGAGGTTCACGCGCGGCGGAGGTCCGGCGTCGGGAGAGCCGGCGTCGGGCGTCTCTCTCGCGTCGGGAGCCTGGCCCCCATCCACGACCCCGGCGTCGGGCGTCGCCGTCGCGTCGTCGTCGCCACAACCGAGAGTGGTCGCGACCAAAAAAACGAAGAGAAGGCTCGAGCCGAAAATCAATCGTCGCATGCGGCGCGTATCGTACTCCAACGTGCGCGCCTCGGCCCCCGCTTCCGTGACAATCCTCGCGTCGCTCGCGCTCGCGTTCCTCGCGTTCCTCGCGTGCGGCGAGGAGCGCGCGCGTCACGCGACGCCCGCGACGCCCCCCGCGCCGCCCTGGGGCGGGCTCGAGACGCGGGTCCTCGGCGATGGCGACGGGCCGGTCTTCGTGTGGCTGCAGGGTTACGGCGCGCCCGCCTACGATCTCGTTCCGCTCGCCGAGCGCGTGCGCCTGCCCGCGGGCGCGCGCTCGGTCGTTCCGGTCGCGCCGCTCGCGGTCGGGGACGGCCGCGGATGGTGGCGCCTCCCGCCGCTCGCCGCGCGCGAGCGACAGACCGCAGAGGACGAGCGGGCGTTTCTCGAGGAGGCATCCCGGGGTCTCCCCCAAGCGCGCGCGACCGTCCTTGCGCTCGTCGAGGACGCGCGCCGCCGGCTCTCGGTCGAGACCTCGCGCGTCGTGATTGTGGGCTTCTCCCAGGGCGCGATCCTCGCCGTCGACGTCGCGCTCCACCTCGACGAGCCGCCCGCCGCCGTGGTCGTGCTGAGCGGTACGTTGCTCGCGGAGGACGAGTGGGCGCCGCGCATGCGGGCGCGTCCGGGGATGCGGGTCTTCATCGCTCACGGTCGCGAGGACCCACTCCTTCCGTTTGCCGGTGCCGAGCGGCTTCGTGATGCCTTCGTTCGAAGCGGCACGAGCCCGACGTTCGTCGCATTCGACGGACCGCACACGATCGCACCCGAGGTCGTCACGGCGCTCGACGCGTTCATCGCCGAGACCTTCCCGCTCGCGACCGGTCGCGTCGCACCGCATTGACCACGGCCTCGCCGGGCGACTAGCCTCGGCGCATGCGGTACGCGCCTGCGATCCTCTCGTTCGCCCTGCTCGGTGCGTGCGGCGGAGGCGCGAGCGAGGGACAGACCACCGGTGACGGTGTCGCCGGGACGGCGGGCGGCGGGGCCACCGACACGGAGGGTGGCGCTGCGACCTCCGGATCGGCGATCGGAAGCATGACGGCGCCGCGGATCCGCGGCCGAAACTACTCCATCCCCGTTCCCGAGGGGTACCGACGGGTCACGCGGGGCACGATCGCGGACATGATGCGAGCGGAGGTCCTCGACCCGGGTGGGGTCATCCTCATGGCGGACGCGACCTCCGTCGCGGGCGCGACGCCGGGCACCATCGTCGTCTCGCCGACCGCGAGCGATCTCTCCGCCGACGCCGTGACAGAGGATCTCTGTCAGCAGGTGGCCGCGCTGCTGGCCGGCCAACACGACGAGACCGTCGAGCGCGTCGGCATGGTCGAGCTGCCGTGGGGCCAGACGTGCCAATGGGAGCTCGTCACCGCGCACGACTCCGACCGCAGGCGCATCGGGACGATGTTCTGCGCGAACGCCGAGGACTGGATCGTGACGTGTCACGCCGACGTCCACGACGACACCGCGCGCGAGGCCTGCAACCAGGTCCTGCACGGCTGGGCGTTCGAAGAGTGAACGGGATCAGTCGCGGCGTTGGTAGCCGCCGCCGTCGACGTCGACGAGGATGGGGCTCGTGACGGCGTAGACGAACGGGGCGCCGGTCGCGCTCGCGAAGATGCAATCCGGATCGGATCGATCGTCGGGTCTGCGCGGTACGCGCAGTGGGCCGACGTTCGGCAAGCACACGTCGGCGACGCTCGTGACGTCCGGCGTGGGCGTGGAGGCTCCGGCGTTCACGCCGACGTCGGCGGCGTCGATCACGCCGTTCCCGTCGTTGTCGCCGGTGTCGGGGATGCCGTCGCAATCGAGGTCGCCCGTGGCCGGGAGCGGGGTGCCGGCTTCGACGACGAGCCACGCGTCGCCAATCTCGAAGGGAAGAGCGCCCTCGACGAACACGTCGCCTTCCCATCGGACGGAGGCCGCCGGTCCGAACGGATCCGCGGGAGCCGTCGAGCGGGTCTCGACGCTCGCGGCCACGCGGCCGTTGACGACGACGCGGACCTCGTCGACGGGTGTCCACGCCGCGGCGCGCACACGAATGTGGACCGATGGCGACGGCGGGGGGACGAGCGCGTCGTCGAGCGACGGCCCGTGATCCGCGCCGTCCGCGTCGCGCATCGTCACCTCCACGATGGGCCCGTTCGTGGCGAGCGTGCGGCCGCTCCGGACGGCGCTCGCGAGCACCGAGCCGGCCGCGCTGTCCGCCCAGACAATCGTTCGGGCGGCGCCGGGGAACGAGACCCCGACGCCGCGCGCGCCCGAGCTCGCGACGCCCGCGCGTAGCACGCCCTGGTCGAGGAGGTAGAACCAGAGCGCGCGGTCGGCGAGCATGCTCGGCCAGTCGTCCGCGTTCATCACCTCGACGGCGTCCCATCCGTCGTTCGTGAATCGAGAGCCAGGCGGCGATGACACGAGAGACCCGTTCGCGCTGCCGTCCGGCTCGGCGGGGATCGGTGTGCGCGCGTCGATGCCGACCGCGCGCGGAAAGCCGACGTCGCGGCCGAGCCGCGGTGCGCCCCATGGCGTGTGAAGCGTGACGAGCCCGTCGTCGCGCGACCATCCCTCCGAGTCGACTCGCGTCATGAGGATGCCGGGCTCGACACCTTCGTCCGCGGGCGCGCCGCGCCACGGCGCGCTCGCCACGGGCTCGAGCGGAAAGAAGCCGAGCCTACCTCCCGTCCGCGGCGGCGCGCCGGGGACGATCGCGAACGGAACGAGGGGTGTGGTCTCGACGGCGGAGTAGAGGCTCACTCGCGAGCCGGCGCCCCGCGCTGCGACGGCCGGGCCGTAGTCGTGCACCACGTCGTGGTCGGTGACGACGGCGGCGTCGAGGCCCGCCGCGAGCACCGCCGTGACGAGCGCGTCGTCCGAGATCGCGGAGTCGAACGACGACGCGCCGTGAGCGTGCAGGTCCAACGCGAGCGTCCCCGTCGGCTGTACCGCCGCCCGCGTCAGCGCGAGCGCGACCGGGGTGGTGTCGCCAGCGGCGACCGTGATCTCGCGCCTCGCGACCGTCGCGAACGGTCCGCGCATCGCGTACACGAAGTAGTGTCCGGGCGGTACGAGGAGCGTCGCGGTCCGGTCGACGGCGGCGCGCTGGCAACCGACCGGCCCTCCACGCGGCGGTCCGAGGAGCGGCGCGCACGACGGGAGCGCGCCACGGTCGCGCGCAGCCACGGCGCTGCGCGTCATGTCGTCGGCGGGCTCGAGGGTGACGAACGCCTCTGCCGGCGACCCGTCGAGCGTCAGACTGACCTCGAGCGTCGCCGCGTCGGGCGCGTCGAACGACACCGATGCCTCGTCATCGGGCGCTCCGAGCGCCGGGACGCTCCGAGTGGATCGCACGCGGCCGAACGCGACCAGCGAAACGGAGTGCTCGACGCCTACGGTGACGCGCGTCTCGAACGCGCCCGTCGCGTCGGGCACCGCGTACGCGACGGGCGTCTCCACGCCTCCGGAGCCTCGGGTCGTCACGATCACGGCCGCCGAGCCGGCGTCGCCGAGCGTTGGGCTCGCGGCGACCGTCCCGCGGATCGTGCCCGCGCCCTCGCCGAAGAGCTCGCTTCGAACCGCGAGCGCGACCGAGACGCCCGGCGCCGCGCCGGCGCCGTCCGCGACGCCGATGAAGCGCTCGTACACGCTCGTCGCGCCGGGCTCGACCGCCCGTCCGTCTTCTCCGACGAACGACGCTGCGTCGCCGTGAACGCCGGTCAGCGCGCGCTCGAGGCACGGGACGCACGCGTACGACGGCTCGCCCGGCGCGGCGGGCGCGCTCGCGATCCACGGGACCGCGACGACGTCCGAGAGCTCGGCGTCGCCGTGCTCGAAGCCCCCGCCCGGGTACGGCGCGAACGGTCGCTGACCGCGGCCGCCCCAGAAGAAGATGTCGCCGGGCGCCCCGACCGGCAGCACGCCGCGATTTCGCACCTCGGTGCGAACGCGCAGACCCGGCTCGCACGGTCGTATCTCGAAGCGCGTGATCACCTGGGCGTCCTCGCGTCCCTCCGCGTGACCTCGCACTTGGATGGCGGCGCCGTCTCCTTCGTCGATCAGACGGTATCGGTCGTACACGACCCCCGCGCCCGGCTCGAGGCCGAGCGCGGTAGCCGCCTGCGTCAGCCCGTCGACGCGCGTGCCCGAAGTGACCAGATCGAGGAGCTGCCCCCCGTCGGTGCGAGGTGGTGCGGGTGACCAATCCCGTCGATGACGGCGATGACCGCGTCGTTCTCGAGCACGAAGTCGCCGGGCAATCCGAGCGCTTGACCGCCGAGCGGCACCGGATCCGACGCTTCGAGCACGCGCACGACCGCGAACCCACCCGAGCACGTGCTCCCGACGCCCTGGCAGGGCGAGGAGATGACGCAGGCGTCTTCGTCGCCGGTGACGCACTCTTTGCCCCCACACCCCGAGACCAGGGCGAGCCCGGCGAGCGTGCTGGCCACGAACGAGCGAGGCATCGCGCTCGATCCTACCTCGAACGGGCTCACGGGCTCGCGCATCCCGTACGGATCGACGCCGCCAGCGACGCGCAGGACCGCTCGATCTGCGCGCGTGTCGTCGGACCTGCCGACTCCGCCAACGTCGCGCGAATGTCGCTGAGCGTGCGGTGCGCGGACGCGCAGAGCTCGTCGCGCAGGTCGGCGCGCGCGCATCCACACGCGAGACGGCCGTACTCGTCGCACGTCTCGACGCCGAGCGCGGCTGGCGCTGCGAGTGGGCTCGGCGCCGGTGAAGGTAGCGGGGCAGAGGGCGCGGAGGCCGGCGCAACGGGCGGCGGGGCCGCCGCGCCCTCGGCGCCGCTGCTTCGGGTGGCGAGCGCGACGACGCCGAGGCCCAGCATGACCGCGAGCGCGGCGCCCGCGATCGCGAGCGCGACGAAGACGCGCGCGCGGCCGCTTCCGGCGTCTCTATCGCCAAGCCACTCGAGCAGAGCGTCGCGCATCGCCCGCGCCGAAGGCCAGCGCTCCTCCGGCCGTCGCGCCAGAGCGCGCTTCACGATCGCAGCGAGGCGAGGCTCGGTCTGCGGAGCCATCTTGTCGAGTGGCAGCGCGTCGGTCGATGCGATCACGCGGACGAGATCGGCCGCGTCGCGCGCGGCGAACGGGAGCGAGCCGCTCAGGAGCTCGAAGAGAACGATGCCGACGGCGAAGACGTCGGACCGCGCGTCCACGGGACGACCGAGCGCCTGTTCGGGCGAGAGGTAGCTCGGCGTGCCGATGACCGCGCCGGTCGCGGTCAGCTTCGGCCCGGACGTCTCGAGCAGCTTTGCGAGCCCGAAGTCCAGCACCTTGACGCGCTCGCGCTTG
Organism: uncultured delta proteobacterium; assembly: GCA_963740495.1. GTDB lineage: Bacteria > Myxococcota_A > Polyangia > Polyangiales > CAVUEK01 > CAVUEK01. Next base: position 162,196 of record CAVUEK010000013.1, on the reverse strand, counting down.
CGCGCATCGTGGACGACGAAGATGTTCGACGGTTTGAGATCGCGGTGGACGACGCCGACCTGGTGCGCGGCTTCGAGCGCATCCAAGAGCTGTGCGACGAGGCGCACGGCCCGGCGCGGCGCGAGCCGGCCTTCGCGCCGGAGCACGTGGTGCAGCGGCGAACCTTGGAGCAGCTCCATCGCGTAGAAGACCGCGGGCTCGGGCCCGTCGTGGAAGTGGATGGCGCCGACGACGTTCGGATGACCGAGCTTGCTCGTCGTCTCCGCCTCGCGGCGAAATCGTTCGAGCAGGCTCGGGTCGCGAGCGTAGCGGGCGGGCAGCACCTTGATGGCGACTCGGCGGCGCGTGGGCTCGTGCACGCCTTCGTAGACGACGCCCATCCCGCCGCGCCCGAGCGGAGCGAGCACCCGGAACCCACCGGGCAGGGTCGTCCCCACGAGCGTCGGATCCACCGACCGCGACAGTGCCACGGTTCGCCGGCGTTCGCGCGTATGATTCGGAGCATGCGCGCGCTCGCGATCTCGACGGTCTCCGCGAACGCGGTCGCGCTGATGCTCACGCTCGCGCCGGTGGTGACGGCCTGCGGCGATGACGCTCCGTCGGCCACGCTTCCAGCGATGGTCGCCGGTCCGTTCGCCCGGGATCTCGTGCTCGGCGCCGACACGCGGACGTCATTGCCGACGCCGGTCCCGGCGATCGCGCGCGACGCGACCGGACGCTTCTACTGGTACTGCGCCGAGGCGCGCGGAGGCACCATCGTCTTCGAGCTCCGGGCGGAGGTCACCGCGCTCAGCCCGGGCGCCGTCATCCATCGCACGGAGCAGTCGGTCGGGGAGCAACAGGTGCAGGGCACGCTCTCGGTCGCCCCCAGGGACTTCTCGCGTGGCGGCGTTCGGCGAACCGAGAGCGGCCCCGAGTGGCTCGAGGGAACGTACAGCCTCCACGCCAGCGTTTCGGGGACCGACCTCGCGTCCGTCGTGTTCGAGGTTCGTTGAGGCCCAGAGGCCCCGGTCGAAAAAATGAGCCGTCATTCAGTCTCGCCTGGTAGCCGGCGGGATTTTCCGTATGCTTCGCCGCCATGGACCTGAGCTTCACGGCCGAAGAGGAAGCGTTCCGCGAAGAGGTGCGCGCGTGGATCGCCGAGGCGATGCCGGCGCACATCAAGGCCAAGGCCGAGGTCGACGGCCACTTCTCGCCCGACGAGGTGATGGAGTGGCACAAGATCCTCTACCGGAAGGGCTGGGTCGCGCCGCACTGGCCCGAGGAGCTACGGCGGCCCCGGGTTCGACGCCACCCAGCGCTTCATCCTCACCGAGGAGCTCGAGCTCGCGGGCGCGCCCGCGCTGAGCCCGTTCGGCCTCGCGATGGTCGGACCCGCTGATCATCCAGTTCGGCACCGACGCGCAGAAGCAGCGCTTCCTGCCGAAGATCCTCAGCGGCGAGGAGGTGTGGTGCCAGGGCTACTCGGAGCCGAACGCCGGCAGCGACCTCGCGTCGCTCGCGACGCGCGCCGAGGACGCAGGCGACCACTTCGTCGTCAACGGCCAGAAGACCTGGACGACCTACGCGCAGTACGCCGACTGGATCTTCTGCCTCGTCCGCACCGATCCCAACGGGAAGAAGCAAGCCGGCATCAGCTTCCTGCTGATCGACATGAAGACGCCCGGCGTCGAGGCGAAGCCGATGCTCACGATCGGCGACACGCCGGCGTTCTGCGACACGTTCTTCGAGAACGTGAAGGTGCCGAAGGAGAACCTGGTCGGCCCGCTCAACGGCGGCTGGACCCTCGCCAAGGCGCTGCTCGGCCACGAGCGCACGCTCATCGCCGCGGTCGGGCAGTCGCGGCGCGCGATCCGGCGCGTCAAGCGCATCGCGGCCGAGCAGGTCGTCGACGGCGCGCCGCTCCTCGAGGATCCCGGGTTCCGCGCGAAGATCGCGCGCGCTCGAGATCCGGCTCGGGCGCTGCAGATGGCCAACTATCGCGCCCTCGCGGGCGCGCAGCTCGGGCACGCGCCGGGGCCCGAGTCGTCGATCCTGAAGATCCGCGGCTCGGAGATCCTCCAGGACGTCCTCGAGCTCGGCATGGAGGTGATGGGCCACGACGCGCTGTCGTGGTTCAACGAGCCCGGCGTGGTGCCCGCGCACGAGCAGTGGTGGCGGCCGACCTTCTACTACACGCGCGCGACCACCATCTACGGCGGCTCCAACGAGATCCAGAAGAACATCATCGCGAAGTTCATCCTCGGCCTGCCCACGGGGAAGGCCTGAGACCATGAACTTCGAGCTCACCGACGATCAGAAGCATGCTGGTCGGAGACGGTCGCTTCGTTCGCGAAGAAGTCGTCGCCGGTCGCGCGCTTCCGCAAGCTCCGCGACGACGCGCGCGGCTGCGAGCCGTCGGTCTGGAAGCAGATGGGCGAGCTCGGCTGGCTCGGCGTCCCGTTTCCCGAGATCGCTGGGCGGCTTCGGCGGCAGCTTCGTCGACGTCGCGCTCGTGCTCGAGCAGCTCGGCACGACGCTGGTGCCCGAGCCGTACGTCTCGTCGGTCGTGCTCGCCGGGACCGCGATCCGCGACGCGGCGAACCGAGGCGCAGCACGAGCGCTGGCTCGCCCCGATGATCGCCGGCGAGACGACGCTCGCGCTCGCCTGGGCCGAGCGCGCGGCCGCTACGACGCGCCGCACGTCGCGACACGCGCGCGACCAAGGCGGGCAGCGGGCTACCGGCTCGACGGCGAGAAGGTGCTTCGTCGCTGAACGGCCACGCCGCCGATCACGCTCGTGGTCTCGGCGGCGCGCGACGGCGGTGTCGCGCTCTTCGTCGTCGACCGCGACAGCGAGCGGCGTGACCGGTCAAGCCGGTCGGACCATCGACGGCCGGGGGGCGCGCTGGTGCGCGCTCGACGGCGTCGCGGTCGACGCCGACCGCCTGCTCGGCGACGCTACGCGCGGGCGCGTCCGTGCTCGAGCGCGCGCTCGACTACGGCGCGGCCGCGGCCGTGCGCCGAGGGCCTCGGCATCGTGCAGCCGTCATGCTCGCCATGACGCGTCGACTATCTCAAGCAGCGCGAGCAGTTCGGCGTGCCAATCGGCAGCTTCCAGGCGCTCCAGCACCGCGCGGTCGACATGTTCGTCGAGCAGCGAGCTCTGCCACGCGATGAACGTGCTCGCGTGCGTCAGCGCCGACGACCCCGACGCGGCCGTCGCGCAAGCGCGCCGATCAGCGCCGCGAAGGTGCAGCTCGCGACGGGCGGCAGTTCGTCGCGCAGCAGGCGATCCAGCTCCACGGCGGCATCGGCATCACCGACGAGCACGACGTCGGCCTGTACTTCAAGCGCATGCACGCGCTCGACGCCCTCTTCGGCGACGAGGAGCACCACACGAGGCGCTTCATGTCGGCCCCGTCGTTCGCCTGAATCGTCTCGGCCGGCCGCCCCGCCCCGCCGCTCCGGCTCCCCGTCAGCGCATCGCGTGGGCGGCGGCGAAGAGCCGCGCCAAGCCGAGTGTGGCTCGGGGCGCCGCCGAGCCCCGCAACGAGTACCCGTCACACGGGCCGGTGATGTCCTCCTCGAGCTCCGAGAGGAACGCGGCGTCGCCATGTGCGACGCCGACCCACTCGGAGAGCGCGGCCCGCCGGCCCGTGATCAGGACGTCGGACCCGTGCCCATCGACGTAGAGCCCAACGCACGCGTCGGTGCGCGCGAGGTCGTCCATGTACGTGTGGCGGAGCCTGCTCCCCGAATCCGGTCCCCATGAGCGGCCGCGTCGCATCCACGTCCCACTCGCGCCAATCGCCTTCCCACGCTTCTGCGAGGAGCCCCACGTCCCACGCGCCATGGGACGCGTCTTCGATGTACGGCCACGTCCGCGTCGAGTCCGCCCATGCATGCCACACGTATGGCGACGCGTCGCTCCAAGCGCCGGAGCTCGCCATCAGGTCCGCCTTCATGAAGCGCGCGAAGCGCATCGCGCGAATCCTCCGGTACGTCGACGTCGAGCCGCGGTACGCGTTCGCGACGTCGTTCCAGACCGCGACGGCGCGCCACGTCCACGTCTGTTTGTTCCACTTCACGAGCCGCTGTCCGTCGGAGCGAACGCAGGCGCTCCGGTCCTCCGTCTCGCAGAGCCAGTTCGCTCGCCCCGATGGCTCGTTCGCGGTGAAGAAGTGGCTCGGCTGGGTCTCGTCCATCCAGTGGTCGATCACCTCACCGACGAGGTCGTGGTATGTCGCGGCTCTCGCGAGAAGCGCCGCCCGGTCCGACGCGGGCGGATCCTCGTAGATGGCGCGGCTCAGTGTCACGAGGCCGTACAGCACCTGTCCCGTCGTGTACTGGCCGACCACGGGCGAGGAGACCGAATCGACCCAGCCCCGACAAGGATGCGTGCGCCCTGCGGCGGCGCGCGCCGCGCGCACCGACGCGGACCGCCCGACCTCGAGACGCACGAACGCATCGGCTTGCCGGACGGCGTCGTCGAGCACGCGTCGGCGCGCGACAGCGCCGAGCGGAGAGCCGCGAGAGCCGCGGTAGAGCACCGCGCGCGCGATGAGCGCCGGGACCGCCTGCACCACGCCGTCGAGCTCGGCGTCCGTTGGCGCGAACGTGAACGACGCGCCGGCCGCATTTCGGTCGAGGTCGGTCATCACCGCGTCGAGCAACCAGCGATAGTTCGCGCAGCCCGCGAACGGGCCGTGGTCGAGATCGAGGCCCTCGTCAATCGCGCCATCACAGTCGTCGTCCTCGCCGTCACAGCTCTCGGCGCTCGGCGTGCACCCGGGCTCGGGCGTGGGCTCGGGCGTGGGCTCGGGCGTGGGCTCGGGTGTGGGCTCGGCCGGCATCGACGTCGAGTCGTCCGGCGCGTCCTCGCCCGGGGCCGCGTCGCCGAGCCATCCTGCGTCCGGCGCCTCCGCCCCGCCCGACATCGCGCCCTCGCAGGCACAGAGAAAGAGGACGGCGAGACGCGACACGCGCATCCCCCCTGAGCGTGCACTCGACGTGCCGCCGCGAAGGGGTCGAAAGAGAGCCGCGGCGGGCGCCAGAGCGGCCTCGATGCCGCATCCGGGCGTGACCACTCGGACGGGTCGCGTTCAGGGTCCGCGCCATGCGCGTGTGGCGATCGATCAGGCGTGGGGGCCGAACGCGAGGATCAGATAGCCGCCGGACTTCTCGTCCTTCTGGATCTCGAGCAGGCCCCGCTCCTGGGCGTTCTCGAGGAGCTCGTTGAAGTTCCGGTAGCCGTGGAAGGTCTCGGAGAAGCTCGGGCGCTTGCGCTTGAGCGTCTGCTTGACCATCGAGCCCCAGAGGTTGTCGTCGCGCTCGCGGAAGAGAGAGTCCACCGTCTCGAGCACCATCTCGAGGGCCTTTTCTTTCTTTTCGTCCTTCTCTTCGGCCGCGCCGTTGTCGGGGCTCTCGGTCTTCTCCGCCTTCGCCGCCGCGGCCGCCGGGGCCGGGGCGCGCTTCTCGCGCTCGCGGGTTCGGTCCTTGCGCTTGCGCGTCGCGTTCTCGGCGTGAGCGCGGCGCTGTCTCACCAGGTCGTCGTAATAGATGAACTCGTCGCAGTTCTCGATGAGCAGGTCGGAGCTCGAGTTCTTCACACCGAGGCCGATGACCTTCTTGTTGTTCTCGCGGAGCTTCGAGACGAGCGGCGAGAAATCGCTGTCGCCCGAGACGATGCAGAACACGTCGACGTGCGCCTTCGTGTAGCAGAGGTCGAGCGCGTCGACGACGAGCCGGATGTCGGCCGAGTTCTTGCCCGAGTAGCTGACGTGCGGGATCTCGATCAGCTCGAACGCGGCCTCGTGCAGGGCTCGGCGCGAGGACTTGTAGCGCTCCCAGTCGGCGTACGCCTTCTTGACCACGATCTTGCCCTTGTCGAGGAGCCGCTCGAGCACGAGCGCCACGTCGAACTGTTCGTATTTGGCGTCGCGAACGCCGATCGCGACGTTCTCGAAGTCGCAGAAGATCGCGATGTTGGGGGCGAAGTCGAGCTCGGCGGCCACGCCCGTACGTAGCACGTGCGACCCGCCTCGGGGTAGCGAAAGCCGCCCTCAGACGCCTGCAGCGGCGCGGTCTAGCTCCGCATCGAGCGTCTCGAACAGCTCGCGGTTGCCGTCCTGCGCGAAGCGGCCGAGCGCGGCCTCGCACGCGGGGATCCTCTCGACGAAGCCGTGCACCGACGCGGGATCCGAGAGGTCCTTCGTGTACACGCCGAAGCCCTCGCGCTCGAGGTAGCGGGCGTTCAGGATCTGCTCGAACTGGCGGCCGAGCGGGACGCTCAGCATCGGCTTGCGCAGGTACACGCACTCGCTCATCAGCGTGAACCCGCCACCCGCGATGACGCCTCGCGCCGACGCGAGGTCTGCGATGAAGCCCGCCTCCGAGAAGGGCCGGTAGCGGAGCTTGCCCTCGACTTCCTCTTCCGTGATCTTCCGGCGCATCCCGTAGATGCGACACTCGAGGCCCGTCTGCGCCAGGATCTGTGCGAGCGCTTCGTTGCCTTCCGCCGTCTGGTAGACGACGAGGTGCTCGCCGCGCGACGGCTCTGCTGCGATGATCTCCGGCCGGAGCACGGGCGGCACGAGCGTCGTGCGCTTGCGCCGCACCTTCGGCCGAAAGAACGTCGTGATGATGTAGTGCGCGCAGCCAGGTAGCTTGCCCTTCACGAACGTCCGCGCGAAGCGGAAGTCCCCGCGAACGTCTCTCACGACCTCTTTCGGGATCTTGCAGCGGTTGATGATCTGCATGTTGTCGACGGAGATGACCGGCACGCCGTGGAGCTTGCCGTAGATGTAGACCCACGAGTCGAAGTCGCTCACGACCGCCTCCGGCCGGAAGTCCTCGATGAGCTTGAAGTACGCCCCCATGTTCTTCGGGAGCTTCGCGGTCCCCTCGCGCACGTTCGACCAGAAGGTCTTGCCGCGCCTCACCTGGTTGTCCTCGTAGATCATGTGGAGGCCGTGGATGCCGTTGACCTCGGCGAATCGCTCGGCGAGGTAGCCTTCGGCCCGTCCGGATGCCATGACCTCGACCTCGTGACCCTCCTCGACGAGGTGCTCGAGCACGACGCGCGAGCGCATCGCGTGGCCCATCCCTTCGCCGACCACTCCGTATAAGACCCTCACGCCCGCGAGCATACTCCTTGTCCCGGCTACCCCGTCGTCGCATCTGGTCCGAGCACGTCCCCAAAGAGCGAGCGCTGTCGGCGAGCGTGCTCGACGCGCTCGCGGCCCGCCGGATCGAGCTCCTCTTCGCCGTTCGCCCTCACGCGATCGGGGACGCAGCCCACGTGATCGCCGGTTGCCGCGAGCGGGGGGTCGCGATCGGGCTCTGGCCGATGCTCTCCGACGCGGACGGGCGCTGGCCCTCGACCGTGAACGCGGAGGCTTTCGAGTCGTTCGTCCGTGAGATGTTCGCGAGCCTGCCCCGCGATCTTCGGCCCGACACCCTAGCGATCGATCTCGAGCCACCGATCCGCGACGTGAGGGCGGTCCTCGCGGGTGACGTCGGCGTCGCGCTCGGGGCGCTTCGTCTGCGTCGTCCGCCGGGCGGCGTCGCCGCGCTCGCGCGCGTCGCGCGAGATGCGCGCGAGCGCGGGATCGAGGTGCTCGCCGCCGTCGTACCTCCGCTCGGCGGAGCGCGGGGAAGCGGCTTCGAGCGGGCCCTGTCGTCGCCGCTCGCCTCGCTCCGCGCGGACGCGATCGCGCCGCTCGCGTACACATCGCTATTCGAGGGATACGCGCGCGGCGTGCTCCGCAGAGACGACGCCCGCGCTCTGCTCTCCGGGATCGCTCTGTGCACCGCGCGCGCGAACGGGAGCCGCGCGGCGCTTTGTCTCGGAGCCGTGGGCGTGGGCGCTCTCGGCGACGAGCGCGTCTATCGCGCTCCTAGCGAGCTTCGCGACGACGTCGCGATCGCCCGAGCGAGCGGCGTCGACGACCTCGCGCTCTTCGATCTCGGCGGCGTCTTGGCGCGTCCGCCCGTCGACGAATGGCTCGCCGCGCTCACGGACACGGCGCCTTCACGCACGCTACCGCGGGCGACGCTGCGCACGCGCGCTCTCTTCGCGCTCGTCGAGCTCGCCGGCGCTGCGCTCAGCGCTTCGCGTACTTGAAGATCTGGAATGCGCCGATCACGGCGATCACTGCGCCGAGACCGGTCAAGCCTTCCCAGCTCGACGTGCCGAGGAGCGTCCAGCGCGGGCCGAACGCGCCGAACGATCCGGCGATGAGCGCGACTCCGACCACGAGGTTGAAGATCCCGACGACCATGCGCCGAGCATACACCGTGCGGTCCCGGTCAACGACAGTACGGACGGCCGGGGTGCGGCTCGACGGACCACGTGGCGCGGCGATCGAGGAATCGTCGCACCTTGGCGTGCATCGGCCCCGCCGCTTCTCGCGCCTCCTCGTCCGACGTGGTTCGCGCCGCGACCGCTTGCGGCCGAGGCCGGCCGTGCGCCATGTGGGGCCGCGTGCCCTCGGCGCGCAGCTCGCGCGAACGCCACGGGTACATGGGGTAGGTGTCCTCGCAGCCGGCCGCGATGTCCTCCGCGGTGCAGAACAGGCGCACGTGGAGGTGGTCGTCGTGCGGGTAGCTCGGCTGGCACGTCGCCTCGTCGAAGCGCTGGATCGTCTGCGCAGGCGCATGCACGCGACGCGCTTCGCGGAGGAGCATCTCGCGGATGTGCTCGACGAGGTAGATGCGCTGCACGTGCGCTGACTCGTCTTCGAGCAGCGCTTGCACGAATCGCCACGTGCGCGGGACGTCGAGACGCACTTCGACGTCGTCCGACGGGTCGCTGAGGTCCCCGAAGTCCCATCCTCGCCCGTCCGGATCGATCGGGATGCCCTTGCTCAGAAACGGGTCGCCGTTCGTGTCGAGCAGGAAGAAGAGAACGTCGGCGTCGCGCCCCGCTTGATGCAATCCATGGTGTCGGATGGGCCCGCCCGTCTCGAGACCGACGTCGTTCACCCGGAGCTCGCCGCCGAGCGCCTCGTGCTCGACGCGCGCCGCGCGAACGATCGCTTGGATCATCTCGACGGTCCCGAAGTAGCCGCCCTCGTTGGGTCGTCGCGGGTTCGACGCGAACCCGGGCCCCGACAGCGGAAGCGGGACCCCGCCCTCGAGGCGCCCGTCGTTCGGCTGCCCGATGCTCGTCGATCGCGCTCCGTCGAGCGCCATGAGCTCCTCCACCGTGATCGTCGCTCCGAGCTCCGAGCTCGTGTCCGTATCCGAGCCGGTGTCCGTGTCCGAGCCCGTGTCCGGATCCGTGTCCGTGCCCGGATCCGGATCCGGATCCGTGCCCGTGTGCGTGCCGGGCGCCGTCGCGGTCGGGATCGCGGCGCGCTCCGGAGGTCGCTCGGCGTGCTCGCCGTCGGCCGCCGAGCACGCCGAGACGACGAGCGCGGCGCCGAGAGCCAGGCCGCCGCGGAGGGCGATGCGCCTCGGGCGCGTCACGCCTTCAGCCTGGGGTCCTCCGGCGGCCAGCGCAAATTCCGGGCGCTCGACGGCCCGCGGGGTACGCTCTACACACGTTTCATGCCCGGGTCGGCACATCGGTCGCTCATCGCCCTGCTTCCGCTCCTGCTCTCCGCGGCTTGTGAGACCGGGGCCGAAGCGTCGGCGGACAACCGTCACGAGGAGCGGCCCGCGCCGGTCGTGGTCGGAGAGGCGGGCCCGGGCGAGCTCGAGGTCGAGCAGCGCCTTCTCGGGGAGGTGCGGGCGCTCCGCCGCGCGGAGCTGTCGGTCGGCGAGTCGGGCGAGGTGCGCTCCGTCGCGGTGCGCGAGGGCGATCGCGTGCACGCCGGTGACGTCTTGCTCGAGGTCGACGCGTCGCTGGCGCGTGCGCGGGTGGCCCAGGCGCAGGCGACGACGGAGCTCGCTCACGAAGAGCAGTCGCTCGCCGCGTGGCAGGCGACCCAGGTCGAGCAGGCCGGGCCGCGCGCGGTCGCCGAGGCCGAGATACGGCGCTCGCGCTCGCAGGCCGAAGCGGCGAGCGCGCACGAGGCGTCGGTCGCGGCGGCTCTGCGCGAGGCGCGTACCTCGCTCTCGCGCCACCGCATCGTCGCCCCGTTCGACGGGGTCGTCGCGCGGCGGAGCGTCAATCCGGGCGACTGGATCGATCCGGGCGATCCCGCGATCGCGCTGGTGAGCGACGACGCGGTCGAGGTTCTCGTCGCCGCGCCTGCGGAGCTCGTGCTGTATGTCGAGCCCGGGATGCCGGCCGAGCTCTTGCCCGCGTCGTCGCTCGCCGGTCGCGTCGCGGACGGCGAGGCGAACGTCGACGCCGAGGTTGCAGGTGTCGTATCGGCGCTCGAGGAGGCGACGCGGACGGTCACGCTGCGGCTCGTACCGCACGACACGCGACGGTGGCTGCTCGCGGGCTCGAGCGTTCGCGTGGTGCTGCACATCACGCGCTCGGCCGACGATGCGGTGACGGTCCCACGGGACGCGCTCGTCCACGGTGCTGTCGGCTACCGCGTCGTCGAGGTGGTCGACGGCGTCGCGCAGCCACGACGCGTCGAGGTCGTCGCGCTCGGAGACGACGCGGCGCTCGTCCGCGGGGAGGGCCTCGCCTCGGGCGACGTCCTCGTCACGCGCGGAAACGAGCGCCTGCGCCCCGGACAACGGGTCGAGATCACGGGCGCTCCGGCGCCCGAGACGGGCGCGACGGCGAGCCACGAGGGGAGCTGATGTCGCCAAAGGACGACGCGCGTGGCGGCGCATCGTGGGTCCGCATCGCGATCCAGCGCCCGGTGACGGTCTCGGTGCTCGTGACGCTCGTCGTGCTCTTCGGCTTCATCTCGGTGCGCGACATCCCGATCCAGCTGACCCCGGACATCGAGGTGCCGACGCTCAGCGTGCGCACCAGCTGGCCGGGCGCGGCGCCGACCGAGGTGGAGACCGAGATTCTGCTCGAGCAAGAAGACGTGCTCAAGGGCATCGACGGGCTCGAGCGCATGGAGTCCGAGGCCGAGCCCGGCTCGGCGCGCCTCACGCTCGAGCTCGAGGTCGGGAGCGACATCGACGAGGCGCTCGTCCGCGTGACCAACCGGCTCTCGCAGGTGCGGAGCTATCCGATCGGCGCGCGCGAGCCGGTCGTGAGCACGTCGGACAGCACGGGCCCGCCGCTCGCGGTGCTCGCCGTGCGGAGCGACGACGGCTCGCCGCCCGCGGCGTATCGCACGTGGGTCGAGGACGCGATCATCCCGCAGCTCGAGCGGATCCCGGGCATCTCCGAGGCGCGTCTCATCGGTGGACGCGACCGCGAGCTCCACGTCGACTTCGATCCGGTCGCGCTCGCCGCACGCCGGCTGACGCTCTCGGACGTGGCGCGCCGCATCGGCGCGAACCTCCGCGACGTGTCGGGCGGCGATCTCACGCTCGGCAAGCGGCGCTATCTCGTCCGCACACCCGTCGCGCCCGCCGACCCGGCGGAGCTCGAGCGCGTCGTGCTCGGCGCCGACGCGGACGGCACGCCCATCCTGCTCGGCGACGTGGCGGACGTGGAGATGGGGCTCCGCAAGCCCGAGGACGTCGCGTGGAGCGACGACCGCCCGTCGCTCGTGCTCCTGCTCTCGCGGGAGGCGGGGACGAACGTGCTCGAGGTGACTCGCGAGGTCCGCGCCACCGTCGACCGGCTACAGCGCGACAGCTTCGCTCCCGAGGGTCTGTCGCTCGAGGTGCTCTCCGACCAGGTCGACTACATCCAGGGATCGCTCGACCTCGTCCAGCAGAACCTGCTCCTCGGCGCGTTCCTCGCTATCGTCGTGCTCGTCCTTTTCCTCCGGAGCTTCGGCGCGTCGGCGATCATCGCGCTGTCGATCCCGTTCTGCGTGTTCTCGACGGCGCTCGGGATGAGCCTCCTCGGACGCACGGTGAACGTCGTCTCGCTCGCCGGCGTGACGTTCGCCGTGGGGATGGTCCTCGACAACAGCATCGTCGCGCTCGAGAACATCGATACGTGGCGCGGGCGCGCCGCGTCGCCGGACGAAGCGGCGTTTCACGGGGTGCGCGAGATCTGGGGCGCTCTCCTCGCGTCCACGCTGACCACGGCGATCGTGTTCGTCCCGATCGTGCTGTGGCAGGGCGAGGTAGGCGAGCTGCTCCGCGACATCGCGATCGCGATGTGTCTCGCGGTCGGATCGAGCCTCGTCGTGTCGGTCATCGTCATCCCGAGCTTCGCCGCGCGGCTCCTCCGCGTGCGTCGCGCGTCGTCCGCTGCGCCGAGCGCGCTCGCGCGGTTCGGTGCTCGCCTCCGATCGTCGATGGGGGCGCAGGTGCGCTGGCTCTCGCGCGGCACCACGCGACCGCTCGCTGCGACGGGCATCGCCGTGTCCGGCGCGCTCGTGCTCGCGTGGGCGCTGCTTCCGCCGCTCGAGTACCTTCCGACCGGCAACCGGAACCTCATCTTCGCGATCCTCAGCCCTCCTCCCGGCTACTCGGCCGCGGAGCTCGAGCGCGTCGGAGCGTCGGTCCAGCACGACATGGCTGCACACACGCGACGGCGCGTCGGCGGGGTCCCGCCGATCGGACGCAGCTTCTTCGTCGGCGACTCGAGCCGAGTGTTCGCGGGCGCGACTGCGGAGAACCCGGACGAGGTCTCCGGCGTGCTCGACTTCATCCGCAGCGTTCACGCGCGCATCCCCGGCATGATGGGCTTCAGCACGCAGGCGTCGCTCTTCGGGAGGCACCTCGGCGGAGGTCGATCGATGGAGCTCGAGATCGCTGGCGGTGACCTCGACACGCTCTCCGAGGTGGGCACGACGCTGATGGGCTCGATCGCCGCGGAGCTTCCGGGCGCTCAAGTGCGCCCCATTCCGTCGCTCGATCCCGGCGCGCCCGAGCTGCACGCGGTTCCGCGCCGCGACGAGGCCGCCGCTCTCGGCATGGAGGCGAGCGAGCTCGGGCTGGTCGTCGACGCGCTCGTCGACGGCGCGTTCGTCGGCGAGCTCGGGCGGGAGGGCGAGCCGAAGGTCGACGTGATCCTTCGCGCCGCGCGCGGAGAGGACGAGCTCGTCGAGACACCGGCCGGTCTCGCCTCCGCCCCCGTGGCGACCCCGAGCGGCCGCGTCGTGCCACTCGCGCAGCTCGCCGAGATCGAGGAGACGCTCGGTCCGACCGTGATCCAACGCATCGAGCGCAGGCGCGCCATCTCGCTCCTGATCGCGCCGCCCGACGACGTGCCGCTCGAGGTCGCCATCGACCGCGTGCGGGCGAACGTGATCGGGCCGATGGAGCGAGACGGCTCGCTCCCCGCGGGGGTCGACCTCCGGCTCACCGGGACCGCGGGCAAGCTCGAGGTGGCCCGCGACCAGTTCGCGGGCGTCCTCGGCCTCGCGGTGTTGATCACGTTTCTCCTGCTCGCCGCGCTCTACGAGGACTTTCTGGCGCCCATCGCGGTGATGGTGACCGTTCCGCTCGCCGCGGCGGGCGGGATGCTCGCGCTCAGGCTCGTCGACCGGTTCCTCGGCGAGCAGCAGCTCGACCTGATGACGGCGCTCGGGTTCCTCATCCTGATAGGTGTCGTCGTCAACAATGCGATCCTCGTCGTCGACGGCGCGCTCGCTCGCCTGAGGGAGGGCGATGAGCTCGAGGATGCGGTCGCGCGGGCGGTGGAGTCTCGCGTGCGCCCGATCTTCATGACGACGACCACGTCCCTCGCGGGTCTCCTTCCGATGGTCCTATTTCCCGGCGCCGGCTCGGAGCTCTACCGCGGGATCGGCGCGATCGTGCTCGGCGGCCTGGCGCTCTCGACGGTGCTCACGGTGTACGTGGTGCCGAGCCTCTTCGCGGTCCTCTGGCGCGCGCGTTACGCGGTTCGGCGCGCGCGGACCGCGCTCGCGAGCGCTCCGAGCGAGAGCCCGGCGGCCGAAGAGTGAGCCGCCTCGCACGCGCCCCCGTGACCCGGGCGCTCTGCGCTGCTACACACCGGGGCGAGCATGGCCCCGCAGGCACACGGCCCACGAGCGTTCACGTCGACGCCCCCGAGGCTCCTCGCGCTTCCGCTGGTTCTCGCGGTCGCGTCGCTCGCCGGGTGTCCGAACCACGATCCGCCGCCCGCCCCGCCGGTCCCGCATCCGATTGGGACGCAGGCGGTGACGCCCGTGCCGGTGGCGCCGCCGCCCGGGCTCGTGAACGTCGTCGTCACGGCGACCTCCGAGCCCGCTGGGGCGTACGTCACAGGCGGGGGTAGGCCTCTCGGCGCCACGCCGCTGACCGCACAGGTGCCGATCCCGGCGCCGGCGCCCGGTCAACCCGCGCCCACGTTCGACTTCGTGTTCACGCTCGCCGGCTTCGATCCCCAGACGGTGCAAGCGAGCCCGACGAACGGCCAGATCGCGATCCGCGCCACGCTGGTTCCCGCGGGGACGACGCCTACGCCGAGCCCCGGCGATGAGGACGACGACGACGACGACCAAAGCGGCGAGCCGCCCGAGGGCGGCGGGCGCGAGCTTCACGTGGCGAGCGGCAACGGCGGCGCGATCCGCGACCATCAGACGACGACCGCGACCGCGGAGGTCGGCGAGGCGTGCACGATCGGCCGCCTGTCCGTCTCCGTGCGAGGTCACCACAGCTACCATCAAGACCTCGTGCTGACGCTCAACGCCCCCGCCGGCGGTCACTACACGCTCCAGCGCTCGCAGGCTCGGAACCCGTTCCGCACGTACCGGATCCGCAACGCCGATGGCGACGAAGCTCGCGGGCGCTGGACGCTACGCGTCGAGGACACGCTCGACCAGGACAGCGGCGTGCTCAACGGCTTCACGCTCGACCTCGTCTGCAAGTAGACGCCGCGCCGCATACGCCCGCGCGGCTCAGTTGACGGTTCGCGGGTCGGGCGGCTCGTTCATGGGCGGGCGGCGTGGGCGGGGGTTGCGTGGGCCGGCCTGGTGACAGACGAGGCGCCAGACGCCGTCCTCCTCGACGAAGATGTTCGTCGCGACGAGCGCGGGTGGATCGCCTGCGGTGCCCTCGAGACACGTCACGAACGCGGTCTCGCCGAGCAGGTGCACCTCGACGTCGGTGCACGTGAGGCGCGGCGCGCCTTCGTGCGCGAGGATTCCCTTCCAGCTCTCGATGACGCGCTCGCGTCCCACGATCGCGTCCATGCCAGGGTGCATGCACGCGATTGGGGAGCGCAGCGACCACAGCAGCTCCATCGCGGCGAGGTCGCGTTCGCGAAACGCGCGGTAGAATGCCTCGTTGCTCTCGCGGATGGCCTCGACCTGCGGGTCCATGCACGGGAGGGTAGCAGCTGGCTCGGTCCGGGCCCGCGTGAGCGCGGACGGTCTCGGTTTCCGCATCGGGCGTGCGTCGATTGACTTCGATTGCAAAGAGGCGTGAGCCCCCGTTGGACGAGCTCACGCGGCCGTCTCTCTGGTAACCTCGGTCGGGGTGCGTGACGGGGACCGGATCGCGGGGAGATTCCTGCTCGAGGCGCGCGCGGGGACCGGCGGGATGGGTGTCGTCTGGCGCGCCAAGGACGAGGCGACCGGCGGCGCCGTGGCGCTCAAGCTCCTGCTCGCGCCGGACATCTCGCCCGATTGGTTCGCGCGCGAGGCGGACGTGCTCTCGGCGCTCCACCACGCGAACGTCGTGCGTCACGTCGCGCACGGCATCGCAGAAGAGGGCCGGCTGTTCCTCGCCATGGAGTGGCTCGACGGCGAGCACCTCGGGGACCGGCTCGCCCGCGGCCCGTTCGAGGTGGACGAGGCGGTGCGCCTCGCCAGCGGCATCGCCGCGGGCCTGTCGGTGGCGCACGCGCGCGGGATCGTGCACCGCGACCTCAAGCCGCCGAACATCTTCCTCGTCGGCGGGGATGCCTCGGACATCCGAGTTCTCGACTTCGGTGTCGCGAGAGTGCTCGATGCGACGCACGCGCTGACGCAAACCGGCTTCTGGGTCGGCACTCCCGGCTACATGGCGCCCGAGCAAGCGCGCGCCGAGCGCACCGTCGACTCGCGAGCCGACGTCTTCGCGCTCGGGTGCGTGCTCTTCGAGTGCCTCTCGGGCACGCGCGCCTTCACGGGCGAGCACGCGCTCGCGATCTTGGCGAAGCTCCTCTTGGCGGATCCTCCGCGCCTCATGTCACTCCGTCCCGAGGTGCCCTCGGCGCTCGACGATTCTCGTGCAGCGAATGCTCGCGAAGGATTCCGGCGGACCGGCCGAGCGACGGCGCTGCCGTCGTCGAGGAGCTGTCCCGCCTCGGGTCGCGGGGCCCGGGGACGCTCCGTGCATCCACGGCGCCCGGCCTCACACCTGCCGAGCGCCGTATCGCGAGCGTCATCGTCGCGGGCATCGCGAACCCCGTGAGCGCCGAGACGCTTCCTGCCGGCGAGACCGAGGCGCATCGGCGCTCGCTCGAAGCGATCGCGCGCACGCACGACGTTCGCCTCGAAGCGCTCTCGGACGGCACCACCTTGTTGCTGGTCGAGGGCGGCGGAGAAGCGACGGACCGCGTCGGCCGCGCGGCCGGCATCGCGCTCGCGGTGCGCGAGGCGGTGACCAACGTCCCGGTAGCGCTAGCTACGGGCTGGACCGACGGGCGCTCGCGACACCCGATCGGCGAGGTCATCGACGTCGCGGTCTCGCTGCTCGCGCGCGCCGCGCGCGACGGGCGGACGGACGAGCTGATCGTCGACTCGGTCTCGTGCTCGCTCCTTCGCGGAAGGTTCGGGCTCGACGTCGTCGACGACGTCGCGTACGTGAAGAGTGATTGCGACTCGCAGGCCGGCGCCTCGGCGCTGCCGTTCGTCGGGCGCGAGCGCGTGCTCGCGCGGCTGCTCGACTTGTGCGACGAGTGCTTCGAAGATCGGTTCGCGCGCGCTCTCGTCCTGAGCGGCGAGCCGGGCGTCGGAAAGTCGCGGCTTGCGGGCGAAGTGCTCCGCGCGCTCGCGAAGCGCTCGCCGGCGCCCACGGTGTGGAGAGGGCGCGCGGACGCGGGCCGGCGGGCCTCGCCCTACGCGGTGCTCTCCGAGCTGCTCCGGACGGCCTTTGCGATCGACGCGGGCGACGAGAGGGCGCGCGCGCGGGGGAAGATGATGGCCGCGCTCGCAGCCCAGCTGCCGCCCGAGCGTCTCGGTCGGCACGCGCCGATCTTCGCGTACGCCGCGAGCCTCGACACGGCCGACGACGCGGCGGAGCTCGCCGCCGTGCTCTGCGATGGCGCGGAGCTGACGCGACGGGTGGGCGAAGCGATGGCGGACCTGTGCCGCGCGGCGACGCGCGAGCGGCCGCTGGTCGCGGTCGTCGAGGACGTGCAGTGGTGCGACCTCGCTACGCTGCGCGCGCTCGAGGCGCCGATCCGGGGCGAGGCGGCGATCCCGCTCCTCGCCATGGTGATCGGCCGCCCCGAGGCGCGCGAGGCGCTGCCGTTGATCGCGACCGACTGGGACCTCTCCGTGCAGCGGATTCCGGCGGCTGACGCCCCGAGCATCGCGCGAGCTCGTGCGACACGCCCTCGGCGCCGAGGTGGCCGAGTCGCTCGTCGAGCACATCGTGCGGCTCGGCGGCGGCCATCCGCAGCACCTCGCGGAGCTCGTCGCGGCCGCGCGCGCTGGTGAGCTCGGCGCCGCCGAGGAGCTGCCCGTGTCGCTCGCTGCGGTCGTCGCCGCCCGGCTCGACCGGCTCTCGTCCGACGCGCGTGCAGTGCTCCGCGCCGCGAGCGTTCTCGGCGAAACGTTCCGCGGCGACGGAACGGAACGCCTCCTCGCGGGCGCGGTCTCGACGGACCGCGTTCGCGCGAGCTTGGCCGAGCTCGTCGACGGCGAGCTCCTCGACGTGGTCCAGCGGGCGCCCGCGCGTAGCGTCTACCGATTCCGGAGCCCCATCACGCGGGCCGCAGCGTACGCGTCGGCCACCGAGGACAACCGCCGGACGGCACACGCGCTCGCTGCGGAGTGGCTGCGCGCCTCTGCAGGAGCCGACCCGAGCGAGGTCGCCGCCCACTTCGAGCGCGCTTGCATGCTGGTCGAAGCTCTCGACGCATGGCTGCTCGCGGCGGAGGGCGCGCTCGCCGTGGGCGATGGGCTCGCGGCCGCGCAGGCCGCGGAGCGTGCGCTCGCGTGCGGTGCCTCCGGCGACGTGCGAGCCAGGGCGCACGCGATCGTGGCGCGGAGCCGCGGAGTCGACCTCGACGCCGTGCTCGGGCGGATCGGGTGAATGACGGCGCGCCGCCCGCGTCGCGTCAGAAGTTCACGACGTCGAGCTGCTGCTTCTTCTTGTCTTCGGCGAGCCGCCAGCCGTTCTCCAGCTTGAGCACTCCGCGCGGGCACATGTGCGCGCACATTCCGCACCCGACGCAGGCCGCACGTGTGAAGCTCTCGTTGTTCTGCGCGTAGCTGCGAACGTCGATGCCCATCTCGCAATACGTGCTGCAGTTGCCGCAGCTGATGCACATGTCGGGCTTCACGGCGATCCGGAAGCGTCCGAGCTTCTGCATGAAGCCGAGCATGGCGGCCATGGGGCAGAAATTGCGGCACCACACGCGCGGGCCGAGGAGCGGGTAGAGGCCCGTCCCGACCACGCCGGCGAGGATCGACCCGACGAAGAGGCCGTAGACGTACTTGACCGACCAGTCGTCCCACTGCCGGCCGGACACGATCGCGTGGAACGTCGAGTGTCGGTCGCCGAGGAGAAAGTCGAGACCGACGAGCAGCGTCGAGGCGATCGCGACGAAGAGCACGACGTGGATGGAGGTCTGCTCGAACCGCCACGACTTCGTCGTCTTGGACGTCAGGTGACGCCACGGGTCGCCGAACGTGTTTGCGAGGCCCCCGCATCCGCAGACCCACGAGCAGTACCATCGCTTGCCGAAGAAGATGGCGAGAACGGGCGCCGCGAGAAGCGAGCCCACCACGGTGTAGAGGGCCATGTAGAGCGGCAGGTCGGAGAGCGTGTGCGGGTAGAGGTAGTCGTACTTGAGCGGCCAGAAGTAGCTCGCGTAGAACTCGGTGCCGCCGAAGATCGGCATGATGAACGGGAGTAGGAAGCCGAGGACGACCTGGACCCCGATGTTCACGCTGATGCGGTAGCGGTTGTATCGGCTGTTGCCGTGGCGGCGCAGGTAGTAGATGCCGCCCCCAACCATCGCGACGCAGTAGAGGAAGCCGTAGAGGTACCAGCGATTGCGCAGTCCCATCGACTCGGAGAGGTGCGTGAACGGCGCGACGTGAAACGTGCGCTGAACCTTGTCCTCGAAGTAGAGCACCAGATAGAAGAGGACGAGGCCCGCGCTCACCGCCATGCCGATCGGCCCGCGCGTGCGCCAGCTCTCGCGGTACGTCGAGAGAAGCCCGTTCTGTCCTTGCTGGTCCATCGCGGAGCTCCTATTCGCTCGCCCCTTCGGCGCGGGCTCGAGTCGGAATCGCGAGCGGGGGGACGAATTCGGTGTCGAACGACGCGTCACCGAGGTGGTCGAGCACGAACCCGAGCGATCGGCGCTCTTCGATCCATCGCGCCATCACGCTGTGATCCCATCGCCGTCCGAGCATGTTGAAACCGACGACCCGGTCACCGACGACGACGACGCGCGTCGTGCTCCGCACCGGCCCGCGCTCTTCGTGGAAGAAGCTCCGCTCGCCTTCCAGCTTCATGTTCACCAGGCCCACCGTCGTGTACTCGATGTCCATGAGCTTCGCGGAGTTGTACCAGGTCCCCCTGCGATACTCTGCCGCGTCTCCGAGGAGCGCTCGCGAGGCGACACGTCCTTGATCGCGCGCGGTGTACCAGAGCTGCTCCGGTCGCCGTGACCCGTCGTACCACTCGACCGACGCGCAATCGCCCGCAGCCCAGACATCCTCGGCGCTCGTTCGCAGCGAGCCGTCGACGACGATCCCCTTTCGAGCGTCGAGCTCGATGCCCGAGCTCTCGAGCCAGCCGGTGTTCGGCTCGACACCGATCGCCACGACCACACAGTCTGCGTCGACGTCGCCTTCGCCGGTCTCGACGCGGATCACGCTACCCGCGTCGTCTCCGACCAGCTTCACGACCTCGTGCTCGAGCCGCACGTCCACGCCGTGCTCCCGCATCCGGTCCGCGATCCACTCGGCCTCCTTCGAGTCGAGCGCGATCGGCCAGAACCACTCCTCCCGGATCAGGAACGTCACCTTCTTCTTCGCCGCGTGCGAGACCTCGACGGCTTCGATCCCGATGAGGCCCCCTCCGATCACCGCGACCCGCTCGGCGACGCGCCCACGTTTGTTCGCGGCGACGTCCCTCCGCGCGTACGGCGACGCCTTCTCCGTGCGCCCGAGGTGGGCGTCGGCGTTCGGCGGCTCCGGCTGCGCGCGCCGGCCGTGAACCTCGTTCTCGAGCCACTCGAGATCCGTGAGCGTCACGAAATGCCCGACGCCCCGCAGATCCGCGCCCGGCCACGGGCCCTTTCGTGGACGCGAGCCGCATGCGATCAGCAGCCGGTCGTACGCGATCGGTGCGAGCCCGCCCGCGAGCGAGAGCTTCTTCGCCTTCGTATCGACCGAGGTCGCGCGCGCGCGGACCCGCTCGAGCCTCGCGTTCGCGTAGAGGTCACGCTCGTACGGCTCGATGTCACGGTGGCTCATCTGACCGGAGAAGACCCACATCAGCGCCGTGCGCGAGAAGAAGTTGTCCGATTCCTCGGACACCACGGTGACGCGCCAATCGGGCTCCCGTTTGCGCACCGCGAGCGCAGCCTCGATCCCGGCCACGCCATTGCCGACGACGACCACGTGCATCGGTCACCTCACATTTCGGCGACGCCGACGACGCGTCTCGCGCTGACGAGTGCCGCGGGCGCGGCCTCGACGCTGTGGGTCCCCGCGGTGCGGTCTAGGCCGACCGTGCAGTCGCGAAGGACGAAGAACCGCGATGTCCCCATCAGGTGGTCCGAGACCCGCACGTCCTTCGGGAGGCGGAGGGCGCCCATCACGACGCCGCCTTCGAGCAGGCAGGAGACCTGATGAACCTCGGTCTCGGGGGACGCGTCGCGAACGACGCTCGCGTCGCCCGGCAGCACGAGGATCGTGGCCGTGCGCTGGAGCGCGAGGAAGGGGAGGGGGCGGTTCTGATGGGGAAGCTTCACCTCGGTCAGCGTGAAGAACTGGCTCCGGTCGAGGTGGGCGAGCATCTCTTCGCCCATGGCCAGGTGGAAAGTCCCCACGATCCAACCGCCGGGCGTGAAGATGCGCGATGGCACCTGCTTGCGCGGCACGGTCGCGGTGGGATCCGTCATTCCGCGAGGATAGGGGGAAAAGGCCGGTTCCGAACAGCCCGAATGCGGTTTGCGCGGGTCGTGATCTCCTCGTAGGCTCCGCGCCTTCCTGTCAGAGGTGGAACCATGATGCTTCGATATCTTCCGGTCTCGATGCTCGCGCTCGCGGGCTCCTCCCTCGTCGTCGGATGTGGCGACGACTCGCGCCCGCCCACCGACGGTGGCCTGGGAGATGCGATCTGCATCGGCTGCACGGACGGCGCGCGCCCCGACGGCGGCGGACGCGACGGCGGCGGCGGCGGCGACGGGAACGACTCGTTCGCCGACGCGGTGACCATCCCGATCGGCCCCGAGGGCGTGATGGAGCGGATCCAGACGCCGGGCGACGAAGATTACTTCTCGTTCATGGCGACGGCCGGGACCTGGTACGTCCTGTCGACCGACGCGAACCCGGACGACGATCCCGACATGATCGACACCGTCATCACGCTCTACGACGACACCATGACGCAGCTCGCCGAGAACGACGACGGTGTGCCGCGCGCGAGCACCGATTCGGAGATCATCTGGGTCGCGCCCGCCGACGGGACGTACTACGTCAAGGTGCAAGAGTGGTCCGAGTGGGCCGGCGAGACGCTCGAGGGCATGCCGAGCTTCACGTACACCCTGTCGGTCCTCGATCTCGACGGGACCGAGGCGGCGGTGCTGATCGACGCCGAGCCCGGCAACGACGCCGCGAGCGCGACGGCTCTCAAGATCAACATGGACGTCGGGTTCCTCTTCGGGACGTTCGCGAGCGCGTCGGACATCGACGTGTTCTCGTTCAGCGTCGCGGCGGGACGGACGTTCTTCTTCGATCTGATGCCGTCCGGCACCTCCGGCTACGGCTCGACGAGCCCGGCCGGTCGCGTCTACGTCACGAGCTCCGACGGCAGCGAAGTGCTCGCGCGCATCGACAACTCGCTCGACAACCTCACGGATATCTCGCCGGCCCTCACGGCGGGAGATTACCTCCTGTGGATCGAGCACGGGTCGGGCGCGGCGGGCGCGAACGACTTCTACGTGGTCAAGGCGCTCGGCGGGATGGACAACCCGCCCGAGGCCGAGGAAGCGACGAATGGCACGCTCGCGGGCGCCGAGGCGCTCGCTCAGATGACGGACGACACGACCGGCATCACGTCGGCCTTCCTCCTCGCACAGCTCCCCGACAACTCCGACGTGGACTACTATTCGTACGACGTCGCCGCCGGCGAGCAGCTGTCGGTCGCGTGCGGCGCGGCGACGAGCGGCTCGGGCGTTCGTGGCCTCACCGTCGAGGTTCGCGACGCGAGCGACGCCGTGCTCACGATGCAGGCCGAGACCCTCACGGACGACGTCTTCATCGAAGACGCCATGACGACGGGCGCCGGCACGTACTACATCCGCCTCTCGAAGACCGGGCAGGACGCCGAGGTCACGAGCACCTGGGTGCGCTGCGGCATCCGGTCCGGCGTCCCCGCCGCCCCCTGATCCGCGCGCCGAACGTTCGCGCCGGCGCCGCGGGCCGACTCCCGCACCGCGCCGGCGCGACGCGGTATCATGCTCGCAGTGCGCTGCTGCCCGAGCTGCCACCGCGTCTTCAGTGAGTCCATCGAGTTCTGCGCCTCGGACGGCACGGAGCTGATTGAGATCACCCATCGCCGCGACCCCCTGGTCGGCCTCGTCCTCGATGGCCGCTACCAGCTCCGCTCGCTGCTCGGGGCCGGCGGCATGGGCTTCGTGTACCTCGCCCATCAGACCGGCTTGGGCCGCGAGGTCGCGGTCAAGATGCTCTACGCGGAGCGCACCCGCGACAAGAACAGCGTCCGACGCTTCCGACGCGAGGCGATCGCGCTCGCGGGGATTGACCACCCGTCGGTCGTTCGGGTGCTCGAGTACGGCGACGGCGGCGGCACGACGCCGTACATCGTGATGGAGAAGGTCTCGGGACGCGCGCTCGACGAGGTCATCCTCGTCATGCGCATCCTCGCGCCGCGCCACGCGGTTCACATCTGCGCCGAGCTCGCCGAAGGGCTCGCGGCGGCGCACGGACAGGGCGTCGTTCATCGCGACCTCAAGCCGAGCAACATCCAGCTCGAGGCCAAGGGCGAGGAGCTGACCGTCCGGATCCTCGACTTCGGGCTCGCGCTCCTCGCCGAGGGCCACGAAGGAGGCAGCACGGGTGGCGGGCGGCTCACACGCCAAGGCGTGATCTTCGGGACGCCGGAGTACATGTCGCCCGAGCAGATCAAGGGCAAGGGAGCCGACTCGCGGAGCGACCTGTACTCGCTCGGCTGTGTCCTCTACGAGCTCTTGGTGGGGACGCCGCCGTTCGTCGGCGTGACGAACATCGCGGTCCTCGGGATGCACATCGAGGAGCCGCCGCCGCGACTCTCGCTACCCGATCTCGAGCCCGCGCTGGTCGAGGATCTCGACGCCGTGGTTCGCGGCCTGCTCGAGAAGAACCCGGAGAAGAGGCTCGGCGACGCCGGGCGGATCGCGAGACGGCTACGCGACCTCGAAAAGCGTCTCCCGAACCCGGGCTCGCTCTCCTCGCTCGCGAACGTCGAGGCGCTGGACCATCGACCCGCCGATTCTCACCGAGCCGCTCGAACCGCCCGACTCCCGGTCGAACCGCTACAGCGAGCGGCCGTTCGCCGGGCTCGGCCGCACGGTCGACGCCGACCGTGCGCTCGAAGATGCGCTCGCGGCCAACCGAAGGTCGCGTCGGGCTCGGACCTGGCTCCTCGTCGCCGTGGCGGGGCTCGGTCTGGTCGCCGTGGTTCCGTTCGCGCTCGCGCACATCGAAGCGGCCCGCGCCCCGGCGGTCCCGGCCGAGGAGCCCCCGTTTCAGCACCTGCCGCCCCTCGCCAAGGCGCCACGCGGGCGCAGCGTCGTCCTCGAGAACGGGCGAGTGATCGAAGAGATGCCGGGCGGCGAGGATCAACAGAGCTATGAGGCGTCGCGTCGGACGCTCGACCGCCAGCTCTCCCAGCGCGGGCTGCGGGCTCGCGACCTGCGCGTCGACCGCGAGGCAGCGCGAATGTGGGCCAGCCAGGACTCCGCGGCGCGGGCCGCCGACTTCGCGAGCGCGACCGCCGAGGTCGAGCGCCTCACGGCGCTGGCGAGGACCATTCCCGTCGCCCAGATTGCGGACCAGCGCCTCGCCGAGATCGATGGTCGGCTCGGAAGCTCGCGTAGCACGGTCGAGGACGCTACCCTCCGCGCGTTGATGGCGACGGTTCCACGTACGGATCCGACACGCGAGGAGACGCGCCGGTTCATGGCGCGCATCGACGCGTTCGAACAGAGCCTCGGAGCAGGTCCGTGACAGCCCGCACGCTAGCCGGCGCCGCGATCGCCGTCGGGCTCGTCCTCCTCGCGGGCCGCGCGCACGCAGACGCGCCGGCGAAGCCACGCGCCGCGGTAGCGGTGTCCGCAGCCGAGGGGGTCGATCCGTTCGTCCCCGTGTACGTCTTCGAGGTCGGAGCGGCCGTGTTGCGCGAGGGCGGCTTCGACGTCGCGCCGCCGCTCGCCACCCGCGCCATCCTGGCGGAGCTTCACGAGGACGCGATCGCGTGCGCGGCGGACGACGAGTGCACGACGCTCCTCGCCGAGCGCGCGGGAGCGCCGATGGTCCTGTTCGTCGCTGTCACGTCGACCGGCGCCGCGCGGGTCTCCGTGCAGGTTCGGGGCGCGCGCGTGCGTGCGGACGGGATCACGCGCACCGACGCGGTCGACGCGCGTGGCGGCGAGGCGGCGATGGGCGAGCCCGTGGCCACCGCTGCGCGCGCGCTGGCCGCCCTGGAGGCGCCTTGCGAGCTCGAGCTCGCCGCCGAGCCGGGAGCGGCGATCGACGTCGAGGTCGACGGCCGACCCGGAGGTCGCGCGGGCGCGACGCTCTTCCTGCCGGCGGGCGAGCACTCTCTGCGCATCACCGCGCCGGGTCGCGCGCCGTTCTCGGGGTCGCACGTGTGCGTCGCGGGGCGGCGGTATCGTGTGAGAGTGCGATGACGCTCCGTGCCGTCGCGCTCTTGGCGCCGTTCGGTCTCGGCGTGCTGCTCGCGCTCGGCTGTGGCGGTGCGCAGACATCGGAGACGCCGGCGGCGGCGCCGCTCGAGGTCACGATCGAGGAGATCGCCGACGAGAGCGTCGATCCGCTGGTCGAGCGCGAGGTCGAGCTCGTCGGTGACGATGTCGCCGAGCGTCGTCAGCGCGAGCACGGTGCGCTGCCGACGGTGGAGCGCACGCCGGAGGCCGAGCCCGACGCATGGCCGATGGTCACCGTGAAGAACGACACCCCGCACGGCCTGGTCGTGTGGTTCGCCGGCCCCTGTCCTCGGACGGTGGCGCTTCTTCCGGGAGCGCAGCACGAGGTCGAGTTCTGCGAGGGGCGCTACGACATCGCCGCGGAGCTCAGCGCGGAGGGCTTTCTACCATTCGTGGGCGAGGGAGACGATCTCGAGAACGGGTTCGGTTACACGGTCAGTTTCTACGTCATCGCCGAGCCGCGCACGCGAACGCGCGTGCGACGGAGGTAGGCTTCGTTTCATGCGTGCGGTCCCTCTCGCGCTCGTCGCCCTCGTCTTGCTGTTCGGCTGCCGCGGTCATCCGGAGACGACGAGCGCGCGCGGCGCCGAGCCCGCCGCCCATCCGGTCGCGCAGCCCGCGCCTTGGAGGTCTCGACGACCGACACGGCCGCCCGTGACTCCGGAGATCGCTCCTGCCGCGCCCACCGAGACGGTCACGGTAACGGAGGTCGCCGAAGAGGAAGAGCCCGACGACACCGAGGCGCGAGTCCGCGCCGCGTTCGGATACCCCGCCGAGTGTATCGGGCCGTCCGCCGTTCCAGCGGACGTCGAGCACTTCACGGTCTCGCTCACGGTCGCCGTGACGACGACCGGCGTCGTCACGCGCGCGACCGTGGCTTCGTCCGCGCTCACGGCGGAAGCGCGCGCCTGCCTCGTCTCCCGCGCCGAGCACATGCGCGTCACGGGGCCGGTCCGCGAGGCCCCGCGCACCGTATCGACGACGTTCGAGTACACGGCGGCTGCGCGTCCCGTGCGCGCCGAGGTCGAGCCGCCCCCCGCCCAGCCAGCGCTGCCTCCCGGTACGCGCGCCCCGGCCGCCGTGCTTCCGGCGGTCGCCGGCGAAGCACCTCGCGACGTCCAGCCACCGGCGCGAACGTTGCCGGCGGTCACGGGCGACGGCCCGGCGCCTGGATTGGTCCCGCCGTCGTTCACGCTGCCGGCGGTCGGCTCGGCCGAGCCGCGCCGCTGACGCTCACCGCCGCTCGATCGGCGACGCGTTTGACCGGTCGCCGTGGAGCCCGAATACTCCGCCGTCATGCCGCATCTCGCCGGGCTCGGGCTCGCGGTCACGCTGCTGGTCGCTTCCGCGGCTCTCGCACCCGGACGCGCGTGCGCGCAGGGCGCGCACACGGTGCGCGCCGGCCAGAGCCTCTCCGAGATCGCGCGCCGTCACGGCATCCGGATCAGGGATCTCGCGGCGGCCAACCGCATGGAGCCCGGGGATCCCATTCGCGTCGGTCAGGTCCTGGTCGTTCCGCCGCGCGGCGTCGTCTTCGTACGCGCAGGCCAGACGCTCTCGCACATCGCGCGCGAGAACGGCGTCGGGATCGAAGCGCTGGCGCACGCGAACCACATGCGCACCACCTCGACGATCCGGGCCGGCCAACGCCTGGTCCTGCCCGGTTTCTCGGAGACGCGGTCCGCCGACACCGAGCGCGAGGACTGGGGCGAGCCATCGCAGGCAGGCGTCGTTCGGCTGCGCACGCGGACCGAGCACATCGCGGTGCACCTTCGCGACGAGCGCGGTCACGTTCCGGGCGACGGCCTGCTCGAGCTGGCTCGCGCCATGCAACGTGGCGACGACGCCGTCGCGGCCGCTCGCGCTCCTGACCGCGACACGATCCTGCACGACTACGCCGAGACCTGGCGCGCGGACCTCGTGAGCGCGATCGATCCGTTCGAGCTCGCGCCGCGAGGCGAAGAGGACGAGCCGGACGACGAGATCGACGAGCCCGATGGCTCGAGCGACGCTCGGTCGTCGATGGTGGAGGACGTGTGCCGGCGCGCGTCGCGCGAATCGCCCGACTGCGCGGTCCGGACGCCGAGCCCCCGGCTGGCGCTCTTGCTCGCGGCGATCAGTGATCACTTCGGTGGGCGCGAGATCTGGATCATCAGCGGCTTTCGCGAGGTCGGCGGGCGCACGCGCGAGACGAGCCGGCACGTGCGCGGTCAGGCCACGGACGTCCGAGTCGACGGCGTCTCGAAGCGCGCGCTCTGGGACTACTGTCTGTCTCTTCGCGCGACCGGTTGCGGGCTCTATCCGAACAGCACGTTCGTTCACGTGGACGTCCGTGAGGCGGAGGCGCAGTGGGTCGACTGGTCTGGGCCGGGGCGTCGCGCTCGCTACGGGACGCTCCACGGTCCGTCGAGAGGCCGCCGGCATGCCCATCCGCGGATCGGGCGTCACGTCACGCGGCCCGACGACCTTCCCCTCGAGGCTACCGTGGCCGGATCGGACGACGAGACGGTGTCACGCGGCGCGGCGCGAGAGGGCATTCCCACGAGCTGACGCTCCCGACGGGGGGGACATGCCGTATCGTTCGGCGCGAGCGAGATGACAGGCCTCCTCGATCGGCACTTCGTCGTATTCGCCATCGTCTCGATCGCGACGGTCTGCGCATCGCGCGTGCCGGCCGTGGCGGCGCAGGCGCGAGAGCGCGTGAGCCTCGAGTGGTCCGCCCCCGAAGGCGCCGGGTGCACGGACGCCACGGAGCTCCGTCGCGCCGTCGAAGCGCGGCTCGGACGCGCCGTGTTTGCGCCGCCCAGCGCAGCGACGCTCCACATTCGGGGCACCGTGACGCGCCGCGCGTCCCCCCCGGGCTTCCGCGCCGTGATCGAAGCGAGGCAGAGCGAGGGCGGATGGATCGGCCGACGCGAGGTCCACGCCGACGGGGACCTGTGCGGCACGCTCGACCGATCGGTGGTGCTCGTGTTGTGGCTGACGATCGATCCGGACGCGCCGATCGACGAGGCCGCGGGACCGGGACCGAGCACGGGATCGGGCTCGAGCTCGAGCACGGACACGCACACGGACACGGACACGGAGACGGACACGGACACGGACACGCACACGGACACGGACACGGACACGCACACGGACACGGACACGGACACGCACACGGACACGGACACGGACACGCACACGGACACGGACACGGACACGGAGTCGGGATCGGGGCTCTCCGGGTCTGGGTCTCTGTCGGAGCCCGGAACCGCGCGTGGCTTCGGGGTGACGCTCGGGGCGGATCTCGTCGGGTCGGTCGGGCTGCTCCCGGGGCCGTCGCTCGGCGGCGGGATCGCGTTCGCGGTGATACCCCCCGGCGGGGTGGTGCTCGAGCTCGCGGTGCGCGTGCTCGCGCCGTCGCGCGCCGAGGTGGCGGGCACGAGCGCCGGAGCCGAGACGTTGCCGGTCGCGATCGCGCTCTCGGTGTGCCCGGTCCGGATCCGCGCGAGCCACGCGGTCTCGCTCGAGCCCACCCTCTCGGTCGACGCGACGATCTTCGCTTCGTCCGGCTACGGGTTCGACACGAACGCGAGCGCGGTCGACGTCGCGTCGGGCATCTCGCTCGCTCTGCGCGCCGGGTTTCGCGTCTCGTCGCGCGTCAGCGTGAGCGCTCGGCTCGGCGCTCGGCTCGGCTTTCCACGCCCGAGGCTCGTCTTCGGCACGCCCGACGGCACGACGTCGACGGTCTGGCGATCGGAGCTCGCGTCGGCCGAGCTGTCCCTGGGCGTCGCCTTCGACATCGGGCGCGCTCCCCGCTGATCGGGTGATAATCGGGGGCTGCCATGGCCGCACAAGGAGGTGGACGTGGCTCGAGCGAGATCCGTCGAACGTGCGGTGCACGCGCCTCCCCCGGCGCGGGCCGTGCGAACCGGCTCGTTCGAGAGCATCTACCGAGCGCACGCGGGTTTCGTGTTCCAGGTGCTCGTCCGGCTCGGCGTCTCGCGCTCGGACGCCGAGGACGTCTGCCAGGAGGTCTTCGCAATCGTCCACGCGAAGCTCGCGAGCTTCGCTGGACGGTCCGCGCTTCGCACGTGGATCTACGGCATCGCGTTCCGCGCGGCTTCGGAGCACCGGCGCCGCGCCTGGGTGCGGCGGGAGCGACCGATGGACGTGGACCCCGGCGTCGACGACGGTACGCCGCTCGAGAAGCTCGCGGCCAAACAGGCCCGCGCCGTCCTCGAGCGCATCCTCGCTTCGCTCGACGACGAGAAGCGCTCCGTATTCGTGTTCTACGAGATCGAGCAGCTTCCGATGAGCGAGGTCGCCGAGATCGTGGGCTGCCCGTTGCAGACCGCGTACTCGCGCCTTCACGCCGCCCGAGACTCCGTCCAAGACGCGATCGTTCGCCTCCGCGCGAAGGAAGGACGCCCATGAGCGACGCGAACGACCCCATCCGCATCCTCGACGACGACTCGGAGGAGAGCGCGGCGCTCCGCGCGCTGCTCGCGTCGACGGCGCTCGAC
Organism: uncultured delta proteobacterium; assembly: GCA_963740495.1. Taxonomy (GTDB): domain Bacteria; phylum Myxococcota_A; class Polyangia; order Polyangiales; family CAVUEK01; genus CAVUEK01. The sequence goes on along the minus strand of CAVUEK010000013.1, from coordinate 132,433 downwards.
GCGCCGAGCGAGAAGGAGCGTGCGTCCCTCGACGCGCGCCTCGCGGCGCTCCTCGGCACGGCCGGGGGTGGGGGTGCCGGTGGGGCGGGCGCTGCAGGCGGGGGCGCAGCGGCGGCCGCGGGCAAGAGTGCGCTCGTGGCGGCGACGGGTGGGGTGCTCGCGAAGGTCGTGCTCGCGGGCACGGTCGGCGCGATGGCGCTGATCGTCACCGTCGCCTTCGTCAGCCACGAGCCGCCGCACGCCGATCCCGGGGTCGATGTCCGGGCGGATCGCGGCGCGAGCCCTCCGGATCGTCCGATCGAACGGACCGAGGCGCCGCCGACCTCACACGACTCGAGCGCGGGTGCGCCGCGCAGCGAGGCCGCCCGCCCGATCGAGGCACCGCAGCCTGCGCCGCGCGCGCGGCTCGTCGCCGACGTTCGGATCGCGCCCCGCCGACTCGATCCCGCGGCGCAGCGCGTCGCGCTCGAGCACCCGAGCGTCGCCGTGCCCGAGGCCGCGAGCGCTCCCGTGCTACCCGACGACCTCGCCCTTCTTCATCGCGCTCGCGCGGCGCTCTCCGCGGGCGATCCTCGGGCCGCGCTCGATCTCGTCGACGAGCTCGCCCGCGAGCACCCGGCGAGCGACTACACCCAGGAGCGTGAAGCGATCGCGATTGAAGCGCTCGCGAACCTCGGACGTGGCGCCGAGGCGCAAGCGCGCTTCGATCGGTTCGTCGGGCGCTACCCCGAGTCCACGTACAGACACCGGCTCGGCGATCTGCTCGCGCGCGAGCCCGCGTCGATTTCTCCATAAACGGGAGCTGCCATCGCCGCTCAGCATGGACGCGCACGCAGCAACTCGGTCGAGGGAGAGATCATCATGAGGACACTCGTTGCACTCGCCATGCTCGTGACCCTGGGCGGTGCTGACAGCTGTCAGCACGATTCGGAGGTCGGGAGCTTCGACGACGCGGGCCTGCTCGACGGTGGCGAGATGTTCTCCGAAGCCGGTCCGCTCGACGCGGGGCCCGGGCCCGGTCCGTGCGCCGGCGCGGCTGCGGGGACGGTGTGCCGGCCGGCCAGCGGGCCGTGCGACATCGCGGAGGTCTGCAGCGGGACGAGCGCCGCGTGCCCCGTGGATTCCGTCGCCGCCGCGGGCACGGTGTGCCCGGGCGGGACGTGCAACGGCGTGGGCACCTGCGAGCCGGGCCCGGACGATGCGGGTGTGCTCGACGGCGGTCCGGCCCCGGATGCTGGTCCAATCGATGCCGGGCCCGGTGCGGACGCGGGGAGCGGCGACGCCGGCCCCAGCGATGCGGGTGTGCTCGACGCGGGCACCGGACCGTGCGCGGGCATGCCGGCGGGGACCATCTGCCGCGCTTCCTCCGGCGGGTGCGACGTCGCCGAGGTGTGCAACGGCGTGAGCCCATCCTGTCCAGCGGACGGGTTGTCCTCGTCGGGAACGATTTGTCGCGCTGCGGCGAGCGAGTGCGACATCGCGGAGACCTGCACCGGGTCGAGCCGGTTCTGTCCGGCCGACGCGCTCGCGCCGGCGGGTACGCCTTGTGGATCTGGGATGATGTGCAGCGGCGCAGGCAGCTGCATCTGACGCTCGACAGTCGCGGCGCCGGGTGACGTGTGATACACGCGGACGGTGGCGCGCCCCGATCGTCGTCTCCCGACGCCCGTCCTCTCCGCGTTCTTCGTCTCGGGCGGCTTGATCCTCGCGCTGCTCGCCTACTCGGCGTCTCTGCGTGCGGAGAACCAGCGGTTGCGCGAGCGTCTGGGCGAGGATGGGATCGAGACGCGTGGCAGCGGTGACGACCCCGAGCGGCGCGCCACGCCCACGACGCCGGCGCCCTCGCAGAACGCGGCGCCCCCGACCGAGGAGGAGTCGCATCCGTTGCCTCTCGATCGGCTGGGCGAGCTCACGACCGCACTGCGTGCGATCCAGACGAGCGACAAGCGGGTGTGGATCACCGTGTCGTACGGAGACGAGAGCGCCGCCCGGCGGGCGCAAGCCCTCGGCCGCGCCTTTCAGGACGCCGGCTTCAGCGTCGCGCGGAGCGACGTCGCACGCTTTCCGATCCGTCCCGGCCTTCATTTCATGATGGCCGACGACGAGCCGCCCTCGTACATCGAGGACATTCTCCACGCCCTCGAGGCGACGGGTGCGACCGTCGTGTCGGGTCGCGGCTACCGCGCGTTCTACGACGAGCGAAAGCGAACCGACCCGAGCTGGAACGGATTCCCGATGGACGACGACCAGCGCTACGTCATCGCGGTCGGCCGCGACTGATCGTCGAGCTCAGAATCAGCACGCCGCCGACGGCCGGGACGACGACGTAGACGTTCCGGATGTCGAGTCGGGTCATGCCGGGCAGGTCGTGGACCTCGATCTGTGCGCGGAAGATCTGGACGAACGTCTCCTCTGGGAGAAAGTCGTTCTGGAACGTGACCTGGAACGTGATCGTCGTTCCTCCGGCGACTCCGTAGAACGTGGTCGCGTCGAAGCTGGTCGCTCGCGACGCACGCAGTGGCGTGATCGATTGGATGAAGCGCGTCGCGTCGACCGCGTCGCTCGGGTCGTCGATGGTGCTCGAGGTCACGTCCTGCGTCGCGGCGCCCACGAGATCGACGATGCCGTCGACGACCGAGCCGCTGACCGCGCCACCGGTGGCGTCGTACACGGTCGGCGATCCGCTCGCCGACCGTGAGGACGTGGCGTTCGCCATCGCTTCGAGGTCGCGCCGCGCGCCCGAGCTCGTCGGGATGGGGAACGGGAACGGAAACGGCACGCCGCTGTCCACGGACACGCCCACCATCTTCACGCTCTCCGAGGTCATCGCGCTGACGGTCTCGGACCAGCCGTGCGCGGCTACCCCCGAATAGTTCGCATCGCCTGAAGGGTTGTTGTGCGCCGGTGCGTCGGTCACGAGCACGATGATGGGATGGCTGTCCGTGCGGAAGCACGCGGTGCCGAACGTTCCCGTGCCGCAGCTCGTGCCGGTGACTCCGCCGATGAGGCCCTCGAGCATCGCCTCGGGGCCGTCGGCGCCGCCGCCGGCCGCGAGCGAGTTGAGCGCGGTCTGGACCGCGCCGATGTCGGTGGTCATCGACTGACGAAGTCGATACGGCCAGTCTCCGGCGTCGCCGTACGTGCCGTTCGGGAAGTCCCGGAAGTCGCCGACGCCCATCTGCACGTCGGCGATCGCATCGGCGACCGCCGGCACGATCGTGCTCGACAGCGACGAGCGAACGTTCGAGATCGCGACGCCCATGCTCCCGGTCGTGTCGACGACGAAGAACACGTCGCCCTTGCCGAGCCGCGCACGGAAGTCGAGCTCGCGGAGCTCCGGCGCGCCCCCGTACGGCAGGATGACGTAGAAATCGGTCGCCGGGATCGTGCTCGCCGCGGAGAGCGGGTCGGTGCCCGCGAGCACCTCGACCCCGTCGCTGACGCCGTCGTCATCGGTGTCGGCGTCGTTCGGATCCGTACCGCGCGCGATCTCGTCCGCGTCCGGCAGCCCGTCGGCGTCGGCATCGCCGGGGCGGGGTGGTGGCGGCGTGCCGCCGTCGGTTCCCGGTGGTGGCGGTGGCGGCGGCGCCGCGTCGCCCTCGAGCGGCGAACCACCGTCTCCCCGTCCCCCGCCCGGTCCCCGCGCCCCGCTGGGCGAGCAGGCTGCGAGCAAGATGATCGACATGAACGCGAAGGATCGAGCGGGGGCGGGAGACGGACCGAACTTCATGGCTGCCGGCGCGTTGCACGCGGTGTGCCCTTCGCGAGCTCCAAGACATGACGACACAAACATTGGGCGATCGGTGTGCGGAACTGTCACGAGTGGAGACGGTCGACCCCGTGCTCGTGAGTTGTGTCACCCGATCGCGACGCAGCATCGGACGATCGCCGACGTCTTCGCAGTCGGTCGTGGCGAGCCGGCTCCGGCGCGCTACCATGGCCGGCCGTGCGCCGACTCGCCGTCGTCCAGCTGCTCCCGGGTCTAGCGATCGCGATCGCGTGCGGCGCGTCGTCGAGCAATCGGTTCGCGCACGCCCCCGCGTCGGGCACGTGCGGTGGCAAGCCGATGACGTGCGAGGAGCTGGTGGGCCGCTTCGTCGGCGATGCCGAAGAAGCGCCGCTCGTGTCGATGGACCTCGAGAACGAATGCGACGCGGGGGCTCCCGCGTCGTGCGCGGCGCTCGGGTTCTTTCTCTTGGACGGTGAAGACGTGCCTCACGAGCCCGAGCGTGCCGCTCGCCTGCTCGAGGGTGCATGCGACCACGGCTGGGTCGACGCCTGCACGCGGGCGGGGATGCACCTCGCGGAGGGCGAGGGCTCACCCGAGCGCGACGTACGCGCGGTGCACGCTCTTGGGCGCGCGTGCGATGCCGCTCGGGGAGATGCCTGTACTCGGCTCGGCGATCTCGCGCGCGTCGGGCGTGGCGGCCCCCGCGACGTCGACGCTTCGCTCGCGGCGTACCGTCGCGGTTGCGAGGCCGGCTCGGATCTCGCCTGCCGTCGCGTCGCCGATCACCACATGGGCACGGGCGATCGGGCGGCGCTCGTCGAGCTCTACCGGTCGATGTGCGATGGGGACCGTCCGCACGGCTGCACGCTCCTCGCCGATGTCTTCGCGCGTGGCACCGACGCGGCCGAGCAAGAACAGATCGGTGCCTTGCTCGATCGCGGTTGCCAGGGGGGCGACGTCGACGGCTGTGCTCGGCTCGGGGTCGCGCTCGCGCGTGGTGACTTCGCGATCCCGCCCGATGCGGGGCGAGCGCGGCAGACGCTCGAGTCGGCGTGCGCGAGCGGCAACGCCGACGCGTGCGGCGAGCTCGGGTCGCTCGTCGAGCGCGGGATCGGCGCGCGGGCGAGCGCGGCTCGCGCGACCGAGATCTACGAGCAGGCGTGCGCGAGCCGCGGAGGCGTCGCCTGCTTTCAGCTCGGTCTCCGAGTCCGAGACGCGCCGGGCTATCGCGACGATGCCCGCGCGGTCGAGCTCTTTCGCATGGCGTGCGACAGCGGTGAGGTGGAGCGTGCGTGCGGGTCGCTCGCGGCGGCGTACGACATGGGCCGTGGCGTGCCGCAGGATCGGGCGGCAGCGATCCCGCTCTATCACCGCGCGTGCGATGGCGGGCACGCGAGCTCGTGCGTGAGGCTCGCCGAGCTCGTGAGCGCAGGCGACGGCGCCGACGCGGACGGCGAGCGCGCGGAGGCGTTCTCGCATCGGGCGTGCGAGCTCGAGCCGGACGCTGAACGCTGCCCGGCGCGCTCGATCGCACCGCTCGCCTACACGGTGCGCGTCCGGGAGTCCCGCGGGCGGGGCGCCCCGCGGCTCGGATCGAGCTGCCAGGTGGTCGTCGACGCGACGATCGACGGCGGCCACTGCCGCTTGCGTGTCCAGTGCGGGGGCCGGGGGGTCTACGGCTCGCACGAGGACGCGTGGGCTCGATGCTCGCTCGAGGGTACCGACGTCGTCGCGCGCGATCTCGAGACCACGCCCTTCGACGGCTCGCCGCAGCTCGTCTTCGACTCGACCGCACACCGGCTCGCGATTGGCGACGTCGGTCCGCGACCCCGCTCCACGTACTTCGTGGCGGACTCGGGCGACTGACCCCGCCGGCTACCGACTGATCGCGAGCCAGGTCAGCGCGACGCGCCCCGCAGCGCGCCGGCGGCGCTCGGTGGGGAGCTCCGGCAGGAGCTCGGTCGCGACGCTCAGGGGATCGCCCCGACCGTCGAGCAGCGCGCGGGCCATCGTCTCGGACCGCTCGCGCGCCATCACGCGTCCGAGGAACGGAGTGAGCACCAGAGCCAGCTGCTCGGTGCCCTGATTGAGGAGGAGTGAGAACGTGCAACCGTCGCCCATGCGCTCGGGTGTACTCGGGCGCGATCATCGCGGGCAGACCTCAACCGTGATCCGTCCTCATTTTCGTAGGACACTCTGCGCAAGGGTGCGATCGGGTGCGATTTGTAGGCGCGTGCTGGTAGAGCCGAGCTAGCATCGACGTGTGCGGGCGTGGTGGTGGTCATTCGTGCTGGTCGCCGGGTGCGGTCGCGTCGGATACGGCGCGATCGATGATGCTTGTGCGACGTGCACAGGAGACGCGCGCGGGATCGACGGAGCGCCGTCCATGGACGGCGCGCTCGACGGAGCGGCGACGTCGGACGGGGCGCTACTGGATGCCCCCTCGATCGTGGGTGAGGGTGGGGGCCCGCCCGACTCGGGCGCCGACGCTTCGATCGTGCCGCTCGGGCGGCGGCGCTCGATCGCCCTCGGCACCTACCACACGTGCGTCATCGTTCGCGGTCAGCCGTACTGCTGGGGCGACAATCAGTACGGGCAAATCGGCGACGGAACGCGGTCTGCCCGCTGGGCGCCCGTTCCGGTGACGGGGATCACGGACGCCGTCGACCTCGCGGCGGGTGAGAGGCACACGTGCGCTCGGCGCGCGGGAGGATCCGTTCTGTGCTGGGGCAACGGCGCGCTCGGGCAGCTCGGCGATGGCGGCGGTACCGAGTCCTTCGTGCCCGTCACCGTGACGAGCCTCGAGGCCGCGGGCATCGAGGCGGGCCAGCTCCACTCGTGCGCGCGCACCGCCGGTGGCGCGTCGTGCTGGGGCAGCAACTTCTCCGGCCAGCTCGGAATCGACACGTCGACGGTGTACAGCTCGCTTCCGGGGGCGGTCCCGGGCATCGGCGACACCGCCGAGATCGCTTCGGGCGGCTCGCACAACTGCGCGCGGCGGGCGACGGGCGTCGTCGCGTGCTGGGGCTGGAACGCGTCCGGGCAGCTCGGCGACGGGACGATGACCGACAGCGTGAGCCTGACCGGCGTCGTCGGTCTCTCCGATGCCGTCGAGCTCTCCGCCGGGGATGGGCACACGTGCGCTCGCCGCAGCTCGGGCGCGATCGTCTGCTGGGGCGGCAACTCGAACGGGGGTCTCGGCGACGGGAGCACGACCAACCGGCCCTCGCCCGTCGCCGCGTCGGGGATCACCGACGCGATCGCGCTCGGCACCGGCTACTACTTCACGTGCGCGATTCACGCGACCGGTCGCGTGTCGTGCTGGGGCCGAAACAACGTCGGGCAGCTCGGCATCGGAAGCATCGTCGAGCAGCACGTGCCTACGCCCGTCCCCGCCATCGACGACGCCGCCGAGATCTCTCTCGGGACGTTCCACGCGTGCGTCGTTCGCTCGACCGGCGCAGTCGCGTGCTGGGGGGACAGCTTCTACGGTCAGCTCGGTGACGGGACACGCACGAGCCACACGACGCCGAACGCGGTCGTCGGCATTCCGTGAAGAGAAGGTGATGCTCGGGCGGCGCGCGCTCAGCCATCGAGAGCGCGCGCGGCGAGCAACCCGAGGAACATGGAGGGCAGCGCCCCGAAGAGAATGAACACCGCGAGCGCCCGGAGGGGCCGGCCTTCGGAGCGCACGATGTGGAAGTGTGGGCCGGTGGAGGCGGTCGCGTCCGACACGACCAGGCGATGCCCTGGAGGAGCGAGGAGCCAGAGGACCGCGAAGGCAGTGCCGAAGAGCGTGAGCAGGACCGCGAGCGCCCACGACGGCAGCACGAACGTCGCGGACGCGGGCATCAGCGCGGCGAGGAGCACGACGAGCGACGCGCGAAAGGGAAGCCGCCAGGCGATCGCGCTCCCGATGCGCCAGCCTTCCGGAACGTGGTGGCCGTGCGCGACGAAGTGCCGGCTGGCGACGCGAGGCCACAACCGAGCGCACGCGACGTAGAGCGCACCGAGAGACGCCACGCTGAATGCCCAGAGGGTCACAGGCTTCGATCCCGATTCAGCTCAGGCGAGCGTGGACGTGCTCCGCTGCGCGGGTCGCGAACGCCATGATCGTGATCTGCGGGTTGACCGCGGGCGCGCCCGGGATGGAGCTTCCGTCGACGATGAACAGGTTCTTCACGTCGTGGCTCTCCTGCTCGAGGTTCACGACGCTGTCGCGCGGGTCCTCTCCCATCTTGCAGGTGTTGAGCGGGTGGAAGCTGATGAGGATGAAGTCGTTCGCGCGCGGCTGCATCTCGGTGAGCCGCGACAGCTCGTCGGGCCCGTCGATCTCGGGCCGGCTCATCATTCCGGGATAGAGCCGCTTCGCCCCGGCGGCGAAGAGCATCTGCGCCGTTCGGACGAGACCCTTGTGCAGCATCTCCACGTCCTTCGGGACGAGATTGTACGTGATGAGCGGCCGGCCCAGCGGCCCCGGCCGCACGCGCCCCCCCGGGCCGTGGTCGTGCACGAGGATGCCGAGACCAAGCGAGTGGTCCTGCACCGCGACGGCCTGCATCAGACGTTCGCCCATCGTGGCGAGCGTGATCGCGAACACGGTGGGATCGCTCTGCGCCGCGTTGATCAGGATTCCGTCGTCGATGAACTCCATCGATCCGTAGCCCTGCGGGATGTGTCGTTGGCCGTCGATCCGCTCGTCGAAGATCGCGGTCATACCGGTCGATGGATGCAGCGTCAGGTTTCGACCGACCTGACCGCTTCGATTCGCGATGCCTTGCTTCAAGAGCAAGAGCGGCGTGGGGATGGAGCCGCCCGAGAGCACGACGACGCGCGAGCGGACCTCGATCTCCTTGCCGTTCGCCGTCGACACGCCCCGCAGGCCCACGGCGCGGCCGTTCTCGACGATCACGGTCTCGGCACGAAAGCCCGTCAGCAGCGTGGCGCCGTTCTTCAGCGCCGCGGGGACGTAGCTCACGTTCGTGCTGCGGCGCGCTTCGGTCGGGCAGCCGTACGTGCAGAAGCCCTCGCCCTCGCAATCGGGCGCGTTTCGCGGGATCGCGAAATGGCTCCAGCCGAGCTTGTCGCATCCGCGCGCGATGACGTCGGCTATCGGGCCGATCGCGGCTCGCGAGTTCGGGCGCACGCCGAGCTTCGCTTCGACCTTCGCGAAGTACGGCTCGAGGGCGTCGGCCGAGAAGTCGTCGCCGAGGCGCTCCTGCCAGTCGTCGATCACGAACCCAGGCGGTCGGAGCGACGTGCCCGTGTTGATCGCGGTCGAGCCGCCGACCAGCTTGCCGCTGAAGATCGGGAACACGTTGTTTCCGAAGACCCATGTTCCGGTCCGATAGAACCGCTCGAACGCCTCGACCTGGCTGTGCTGGAAGTCGTGGCGCTGCGCGTAGGGGCCTTCCTCGACGAACAGCACCGCGTGCCCACGCTCGGCGAGCTCCGCCCCGATCACGCCGCCTCCCGCTCCGGTCCCGATCACCACGACGTCGCACTCGATCGTCTCGTCCGGATCCCACTCCGCGGCGCCGTGCACGTTCGCCATCCACGAGGGGGGCGTCTGCGGCATGATCCGCTTCCGGTTCACGCCGAGCGGCGTGAGCACGTCGTCGCGATCGAAGTGCAGCATCTTGAGCATGACCGCGAAGAGATGGATCGGGATCTTCGTGGCCGGGTTGTTCGAAAAGTGATCGAGGCAGCGCTGTTGCTCGGCCCGCGACAGCAGAGAGAAGCGCCGGCCCGTGTAGGCGACCGCCGTCCGGTCCAGCAGCTCGAGCATCGTGCCGAGCGCTGGAAGGGTGAGCCCGAGCCCGACGCGCTCGACGTACTCCTCGATCTGCACCAGCGTACGCTCGTCCGCGCCTGGGAGCCCCGGTGAGCCGGGGATGATCGCCTCGGCGAACGCGAGGGCGAGGCGGCGGTTGCGCGCCGAAAAGCGCGCCCGTGGGGTCAGCCTGCTCTGGGGTGCGTTCACGACGGAAAGGTGTGCGATCAACGGCAGGCGATGGCAAGGGCCGCGCGGAATCGCCCACACGATCGCGCGTCCCTTTCGTGCCGGGGGGTTTACCCGAGGCGTCGCTGGCCGTTACGCTCGCTGCGCGTTCGGGAGGTTCTCATGCGAAGCCGTGGCGTTCGGTTGCTCACGCTTCTGTTCACCGTGTCCGCATGCTCGGCGGGGAGCTGCAGCGGGCCGGGAGGCGGAGGGACCGGCGTCGACTCGGGCGGTGAGCCGGTCGCGGACACCGGCACGCCCATCATGGGCCCGACCGGCGACGTGTGCGGCGACCTCGTCGACAACAACGGCGATGGCCTCGTGGACGAGGGCTGCAGCTGCCCGACCGAAGGCGATCGCCAGCCGTGCTGGCCAGGTCCGCTGCTCCGCCGGGGAAACGGCGCGTGCCACGACGGCTTTCAATACTGTGGGCGCTACGGCGAGTTCCTCGCGTGGGGCGGATGCGAGGGCGCGCGCCTTCCAGAAGGCGAGGTCGTCGGTAACTGCGTCGACGAGGATTGCGACGGCGAGGCGCCCGGTTGCTCGATGAGCTGCGCCGAGTTCGAGAATTGTGGGCCCGACGGCGTGGACGACGACTGCAACGGCTATGTCGACTGCGACGATCCGTACTGCCGCAGCAGCGCGGACTGTGCAGCGAGCTGCACTCCGTCGGAATTCGGCGAGCAGTGCACCGACACGATCGACAACGACTGCGACGGCATCATCGACTGCAGAGACCCCGACTGCGCGAGCAACGCAGCGTGCGCGCCGCCGCCGCCTCCTCCTCCGGGCTGCACGCGAGAGTTTCCGTTCTTCGCGGAGATCGCCTGCAGCGACGGGCGCGACAACGATTGTGACGGCGCGATCGACTGCGACGACTCCGACTGCCGTAGCCCCGGCCGATGTGGCTGCGCGACGCAGGAGTCGATGTGCTCGGATGGCCTCGACGAGGACTGCGAGGGTGGCGCGGACTGCGCGGACACGGACTGCCAGCGGTGCACGCCCGGTTCGTTCCGCTGGTGCGACGACCCGACGTACTGCCACTGGGGCCAGCAGGAGTGCATGCCCGACGGCCGTTGGGGCGCGTGCATCGAGACCATGGACCGGCCCGGGAGCTGTGCAGGGACGCTCTACAGCACCTCGTGCTGCGTCGACGCCGGCGGCTGCTGCCAGAACTATCCGACCGACGGCACCTCGGTCGGTGCGTGCAGCACCGTCGTCACGTGTCGGTGAGCGGGCACGCGACGACGCACTGGCCCATCAGCCGCCCCAGAATCGCTTCACCGTCCGCACGCGCTTGAGCGCGAGGAGCGGGATCTTCCACGCGCTCGCGAGCTTGCCCAGCATCGCGTCGGCGAGCGTGTCGCCGAGGGCGAAGAGATCTTCGTCGAACGGAAGCCAGTACGGCTCGGGGTCCTTGCTCGTGTCGACGAGGAGGGACTTCGGGCGGCAGAAGAGGGTGAGCGCGTGCTCGCTGTTCGCGATGCCATAGCCGGTGTCACGCGTGCCGCTCCACGGGAGCGCGGCGATCGCGCCGGTCATCGAGTGGTTGTTGATCGTGACGGTTCCGACGTCGAGGCGCTCGCCGATGCGCTCGGCGCGGCCGATGTCGCGTGTCCACACGGACGCGGTGAGGCCGTAGCGCATGCGGTTCACGATCTCGATCGCTTGCTCGACGCCGTCGAAGCGGACGATCGGGAGCACCGGCCCGAAGGTCTCCTGCCACACGACGTCCATCTCGGTCGTGCAGTGATCGAGCAGCGTCGGCTCGAAGAAGAGGCCACGGCCGGTCGCGTGGCCGCCGGCCTCGAGCTTGGCGCCCTTCTGGAGCGCGTCCTTCACGTGCGCTTCGACGACGCGGAGCTGCTTTTCGAGGCTGAGCGGCGAGACGTCCGTCTCGGCGAGGCGGCCCGGCTCGGCGCGGAGGCGCGAGAAGCCGCGCGCGAGCTTCGCGACGAGCTCGTCCGCGACGCTGCGCTCGACGAGCACGACCTCGACGGCGGCGCACGCCTGGCCCGCGTTGTGGAGCGCCCAGTGCGCGAGGCCCGCCGCGGTGCGACCGAGGTCGCAGTCGCCGAGGACGATCGCGGCGTCCGTGCCGCCCATCTCGAGGCTGAGCGGGATCATGCGCTCGGCGCACTTCAGCGCGACGCGTCGGCCTGTCGCGACGCTACCCGTGAACGTGCATGCGTCGATGCCGGCGTCGATGAGCGCTTCGCCGGTCGGCCCCGCGCCGTGCACCACGCCGAGCACGCCGTCCGGGAGCTCGTGGCGGAGGTGCGACAGAAACCAGTCGGCGCAGCGCGGCGCGTGCTCGGACGGCTTCACGACGACGGCGTTTCCGGTCATGAGCGCCGGCAGGACGGGCCGGAAGAACGTCGCGATCGGGTAGTTCCACGGCGTGATGCACCCGATGACGCCGCGCGGGACGAGCGCGTGCGACGCCCGCTTGCCGGGGAAGGCGATCGGGTTGAGCCGGACCTTCTTCGGCGACGAGGCGCGCTCGACGATGCCCGCCCAGCTCTTCACCTGGTCGAGCGGGCCGAGCGCCTCGCTCATGAGCGCGTCGACCTCGAACTTGCCGACCTCTTGGCTCATGAGCGCGAGGATCGTGTTGCGGTCCTCCAACATCGCCTTCGCGGCCAGCTTCATCGCGGCGACGCGGCGGTCGAGGCCGAGCGAGACGAGCCGCGGCTGGGCGGCGCGCGCCCGAGCGACGATCTCACGCACGGCCTCGGGCGGGGTGACCGCGACCGGTGGGAGCGGCCGACCGTCGACCGGGGATCGGCCGGTCAGCTCCCGAGGGCTCGATCGATGCGCTGTGGACATGGGCTCGAGGCTCGACATGCCGGGCGGATTACACCGGCCGGTACGGCCTCGCAACCGTGCGCCGGGCGCCCGGGTGGGCCGGGGAGGCACACCCCAGCTGGCGCTTCCCGGTCACGGTCCTGGCACCGAATGGCCAAGATCATGTGCGAAACGGCTTGGTACGCGCGTTGCGAAATCCGTCCGTCTGGCCGGTGACGCCGCGCCCGCCGCCCCGCCGACACCATGAGAAACCGCAGCCAACGACCCGGGAAACAGGCCCGCCAGCTTGCGCGACCTTCGTTGACGCGTATAAGGGTGCGCGCATCCGGCCGCCCGGCCGGTCCGGACGAGGGGAAAGCAGTGTTCGCCACACAGGACCAACGGCCGGCTCCCACCCCGCGGAGCGTCCGTACCGAGCTCGTGAAGAGCGGCATGCCCAAGATCGCGGGCCTCGGCCTCCTCGCGGCCGGGCACCTGCGCATCCGGGCCTGGGATCGCGCTCTCGCGGACGTCGAGCGGGCGCAGCTCGCCCAGCTCCGCGCGCTCGTCTCGCACGCGAAGGACACCGAGATCGGGCGCGCGTACGGGTTCTCCGAGATCCGCGACTACGAGATGTACAAGAAGCGCGTGCCGATCGGTGACTACGACGCGTTCTCTCCGATGATCGACCGCATGCGGACGGGCGAGCGCAACGTCCTCGTCCCCGAGATGGTCAAGCACTTCGGCAACTCGTCGGGCAGCTCGAACGGCGGCAAGATGAAGTACCTGCCGATCACCGACCGCCAGGTGAAGTACCAGCGCGGCAACGGCGGCGACGCTCTGTGCCGCTACCTCGTCAAGAACGACGTTCGCGATTTCACCGACGGATTCGTGCTGAACCTCGTCCCGCCGCTCACGATGAAGCGCGAGGGCCCGGTCTTCATCACCAGCAACCCCGCGTTGATGGCGTCGCGGCTGCCGGCCGCGACGCGTGCCGTCTACCTGCCGGACAGGCCGACGATGTGCATCCCGGACTACGACGCGAAGCTCGAGCGCATCGCGGACCGGTACCTCGATCACGACGTGCGCATGGTGACCGGCACGACGTGCTGGTTCTCGCTCCTCTTCGACAAGCTGCTCGACGCCGCGCGGCGCCGCGGCCGGCACGTCGACACGGTCTCGGAGCTGTGGCCGAACCTCCGCGTCTTCCTCGGCGGCGGCGTCGCGGCCGGGCCGTACCTGCCGGTCATCCGCGAGCGGATGGGCCGGGACGACGTCGCGCTCATCGACACGTACAACGCGACCGAAGGCGGCGTCTACGCGTCGACGCCGTTCGAGCCGGGGCTCTCCGGCATGCTCGTCATCCCGCACCGTGGCGTCTTCTTCGAGCTCGTGCCGCTCGAGGAGCGCGGTCGCTCCGACGCGCGGCGCGTGCCGCTCTGGGAGGTCGAGACCGGCCAGATGTACGCGATCGTCGTGACGACGTCGTCGGGGCTCTACTCGTACGAGCTCGGCGACATCGTGCGGTTCACCTCCACGGCGCCGCATTGCATCGAGTTCGCGGGCCGCCTGTGCGGCTGCCTCTCGACGACGCAGGAGCTGACGACGCACGTCGAGATCCAGAACGCGTTCGAGGAGGCGTTGCGCTCCGCGCCCGCGACGGTCGTCGACTACGGTGCGGCCGCGGACGTCGGCGTGGACGGGACCTCGAAGAGCCGCTACGTCGTCTTCGCCGAGCTCACGGGCAAGAGCGATCCGTTCGACCCCGACGCTTTCATTCGCGCGTTCGACTCGGCGCTCTGCGCACAGAACCGCGTGTATCGCGAGCACCGCTCGAAGGACACCGCGATCCTCGAGCCCGAGCTCGTCCTCCTGCCGACGGGCTCGGTGCAGCGTTTCATGCACCACACCGGCAACGGCAACGTCCAAACCAAGTTCCCCCGCATCCTCGACGACGAGCGTAAGGAGCTGCTCCGGTCGTACACCACGGCCGGCTGAGCGAGCCTCGGACCGCGGAGCGGTTTTTCGAAAGGGTCAGTGCACATGAGCAAGCCGAATCGTCTGGGCATCGTGATCGTAGGTCTCAACGGTGCCGTTGCGTCGACGGTGATCGCGGGCGTGAAGATGATGGTGAAAGGTCTCGTGCGAACGCCGCGGGATGGTCACCGAGAAGAACGCGAACGGGGCCACGAACGGCGTCGCTGACGCGGTCGAGTTCCCCCCGCTCGAGGGGCTCGTCTTCGGCGGGTGGGACATCCGCCGTAACAATGTCCACGCCGCTGCGCTCAAGCACGGCGTGCTTCCGCGCGGACCAGCTCGAGGGCGTCAAGAGCGACCTCGAGAACATCGTCGCCTGGCCGGCGATCTTCGCGCAGGAGTACGCGAAGAACATCAACGGCGACCACCTGACGAAGGGCACGCACCGCGAGCAGGTCGCCGCGATCGAGAACCACATCGAGGTCTTCAAGAAGGAGAACGGTCTCGAGCGCGTCGTGATGGTCAACCTCGCGTCGACCGAGAAGTGGCTCGACCGGGTGCCAGCCTACGCGACCGTCGCCGCGTTCGAGAAGGCGCTCGACGCGAACGATCCGGCGATCTCTCCGACGATGCGCTACTTCTACGCGGCGAACCGTCTCGGCGTGCCGCACGTGAACTTCGCGCCGAGCCTCGCGAACATCCCGGCGCTCATCGAGCACGCGGACAAGTGCAAGAACCCCTACGCCGGCATGGACGGCAAGACCGGACAGACGCTCGTGAAGACCGTCGCTCGCGTCGATGTTCCGCGCCCGCGAGCCTCCACGTCGAGGGCTGGTACTCGACGAACTTCCTCGGCAACAACGACGGCCTCGTGCTCGACTCGCCCGAGTCGAACAAGACCAAGGTCATGTCGAAGCAGTCGGTGCTCGACAGCATCCTCGGCTACCAGGTCGAGAACCACCAGGTTCACATCCACTACTACAAGCCGCGCGGCGACGCGAAGGAAGCGTGGGACAACATCGATCTCGTCGGGCTTCGCCGACATGCAGATGCAGATGAAGATCGACTTCCTCTGCCAGGACTCGGCGCTCGCGGCGCCGCTCGTCCTCGACCTCGTGCGGCTCCTCGACCTCGCGAAGCAGCGCGGTGAGGCGGGCCCGCAAGAGCAGCTCTCGATGTTCTTCAAGTCGCCGTACACGCGCGACGGCAACCCGGTCCACGACTTCTTCAAGCAGGAGCGCATGCTCCTCGAGTGGGTCCGGAAGTAACGTTGTCCGGCCCACGCCACCTCATGTGGCCGGTGATCGAGGCCGAGGAGCGCGCGGCGGTGCTGCGCGTCCTCGACCGCGGCGTCCTCTCGGGGTCGACCGCGCCCGAAGGGCAGGCGTTCGAGGCGGAGATCGCCGCGCTCGTCGGCGCGAAGCACGCGCTCTTGACGCACTCGGGGACGAGCGCGCTGCAGCTCGCGCTCGCGGCGGCAGGCGTCTCGCCCGGCGACGAGGTGATCGTTCCCGCGTACAGCTTCGTCGCGACCGCGATGGCGCCGCTCCTGCAAGGCGCGGTGCCCATCTTCGTCGACGTCGAGCCCGAGACCGGGAACCTCGACCCGAAGCTCCTCGCGGCCGCGCTCTCGGAGCGCACGCGCGCGATCATGCCCGTGCACGTGCACGGGTGCCCCGCGAACCTCGATGCGATCGGTGCGTTCGCAGCCGAGCATCGGCTCGCCGTGGTCGAGGACGCGGCGCAGGCGCACCTCGCGACGTGGAAGGGCAAGCCCGTGGGTGCGCTCTTCGCGGCGGGCGGGTTCTCGCTCCAGTCGAGCAAGAACCTCGGCTGCGGCGAGGGCGGCGTCTTCGTGACGAACGATCGCGATGCGTGGATCCACGCCGAGCGCGTGCGCAACTTCGGCCAGGACCTCGACCCGTCGACGAGCGGGTTCGACGCGACGCATCCGCTCGACGGCGGGCGCGCGCACGTCTCGATGCACGTCGGCTCGATGTATCGCGGCAACGAGATGATGGCCGCGCTCGCGAGGGCGGAGCTCGCGAAGCTCCCGGCGCGGACCGAAGCGTGCCGCCGCCACGCGGCGCTGCTCGCGTCGCGCCTCGCGGAGCTACCCGGCGTGCTGCCGCCACGCGATCCGCCGGGCGCCGCGAGCGTGCATCACAAGTACCGCGTGCGGTTCGACCTCGACGCGGCGGGCCTCCGAGGCATCGACGCGCGCGACTTCCGAGACCGGCTCGCAGAGGCGCTCCGCGCCGAAGGTCTCGAGGTCGTCCTCTGGCAGACCGAGCCGCTGCCCGCGCACCCGCTCTTCCGCGACCGCCTCGCGAAGGGCGAGGGCTGGCCGACCGGACGCGTTCCTTTGGAGCGACTGGCGGAGAACTACCGCGCCGATCGCTACCCGGTCACGCGCGCCTTGCTCGACGGTTCGCTGCTTCTGTTCTCGCAGTCGTACCCGTTCATCGCGCAAGAGGAGGCGACCGTCGAAGCGTACGCCGAGACGTTCGCCCGAGTGTGGGCGCGACGCTCAGATCTGGCCCGGAGCGCGTGAGCGAGTACCCTCCGGCCTGACATGTCGGAGCGGGTCAAGCGCGCCCTCAAGTGGGCCCTCCTCGCCGTCGGAACCGCCGTGGTCGTCTACCTCGTCCACGAGGTCGGCCCCGAGGCGGTGCTCGAGACGATGCTCGCCGCGGGCCCGTTCATGTTCTTCGTCGTCCTGTTCGACGCGGGGTGGTTCGTGAGCGAGGTCTTCTCGCACCGGATCCTCCTCGGCGAGGACGTGAAGAAGATCCCGTGGCAGGTCTACGTCCGCGCGCAGCTCCTCACGTACGTGTTCATGGTCCTCGTCCCGGCCGGGCGCGCGGGCGCAGAGGTCGCGCGCGCGGCCGCGCTTCGAGAGTACGTCGGCGGGGCGAAGGTCGCGGCGGCGGCGACGAGCGCGCAGGCGATCTCCCTCCTCGCCAACACCTTGATCAGCATCCCGTGTGGGCTCGTCATCGCGCACGCGCTCGGTCCGGACCACCCGCTCACCTGGCTGATCATCCTGAACGGCGTCGTGACCGGTGTGATCGGCGGGTCGATCATCGTCGTCTCTCGCAAGCTCCGCGTCGGACGCTTTCTCGGCAAGCGCATTCGGAGGCTCGTGAACGTGGCCGACGCGTTCGATGACGCGGTGCGGATCCCGCGCCGGCGTCTCTTCGCGGCGATCGGCGTGAACTTCCTCGGGCGCGTCTCGCAGACGATCCAATACGGCATCGCGCTGGTCGCGGTCGGCGGCGGGCTGAGCCTGTACGGCGCGCTGCTCGCGCAGGGCGTGCACCTCGTCGGGGCGTTCGCGGGGGACTTCATCCCGAACCAAGTCGGCGTCGTGGAAGGGACCTACCGGGTCTTCGCGGCGGCGCTCGGCTTCGGCGACGACCCGGCGAAGGCGGTGTCGATCGCGCTCCTGGCGCGCGTCGACCAGATCCTGCTCGCGTCGTTCTCGCTCGCTCTGCTCGCCGCATGGGGAGGGACGTCGAAGCTGCGCGCCGACGCGCGCGAGGCGCTATCGGGCGGGCGTGCCGCCGATCTCGCCGGTGCCGAGCCTGCGGGCGACGCCCCAGCGCCAGGCGTCGAGGAAGAAGGCGAAACGCGGCGCGTCTGCCCGGAGGAGCAGCCCGCGTGACCGAGACGCCCGATCCGGCGCCGTCGCCACCGCGCGTCCAGAGGTTCTTCGAGCGGCTAGGCGATCTGCAGGCCGACTCGCCGTGGCGGATCGTTCTCGCCGCGGCGCTCGTCGCCGCGGTGTCCGTGCCGTTCGTCCTTAGGCTCGAGCTCCGCGGTGACCTCACTGCGCTCCTCCCGGAGCACGCGCCCGCGGTCGAGGATCTCGACGCGATCACGGACCGGATGGGCCGCGCGACGACGCTCACCGTCGCCGTCCACGGCGAGTCGCGCGAGGACGTCCGGGCGTTCGCACGGGCGCTCGCGCAGGACCTCGAGCGCGACCTCCCCGAGCACGCGCTCTCGCTCGATTGGGACGCGAGCGCGATGGAGACGTTCGTCGAGGACCACAAGTACCTCTTCGCGGACCTCGGCGAGCTCCGCGAGATCCGCGACGCGCTCCAGGAGCGCAAGGAGTACGAGGTCGCGCAATCGAACCCGTTCATGATCCAGCTCGACGACGAAGAGCCGCCGTCCTTCGACTCTCTCGTCGATCGTCTGCGGAACCGAGAGCACGAGGCGGAAGAGTACCGATCGGCGGTGAACCACGCCGGTTACTTCGAGCACCCGGACATCCCGCTCGTCGCGATCTTCATCCGGACCGACGTGCGCATCGGCGAGGCGGCCGAGGGACGCGCGCTCGCGAACGAGGTCGAGGCGCGCGCGCGGCGCATCCAGCGCGAGACCGGCCTCGCCGGGGTGCAGTGGGATCTCGGCTCGGACCTCATGGACAGCGTGGAAGAGGCCGAGGCGCTCATCGGGGAGGTCGCGCTCGCGACGTCGATCGCGATCGTCCTCGTGCTCGGGAGCGTCTACCTCTTCTTCCTCAGCAATCGCTCGATTCCGCTGCTCGGTCTGTCGCTGGTCCCACCCGTTCTTCTCACGTTCGCGTTCGCACAGCTCACGGTGGAGTACTTGAACTCGTCGTCCGCGTTTCTCGGGAGCATCGTCGTCGGCAACGGCGTCAACCCGAACGTCATCTGGCTCGCGCGCTACTTCGAGGAGCGGCGCGAGGGCACGGGTGTGCACGACGCGATCCGGCGGTCTCACCTCGGGACCTGGAAGGCGACCCTGACGGCGTCTCTCGCGGCAGCGCTCGCGTACGCGTCGCTGGCCATCACGGACTTTCGTGGCTTCCGCGACTTCGGGATCATCGGCGGGTTCGGAATGGTCGCGTGCTGGATCGGCTGCATCCTCGTGCTCCCGGCACTTTCGGCGCTCGTCGAGCGCGTCCGGCCGGTGCGGCGAAGAGAGGCGGCTCGGCGCAACATCTACGGCGTGATCTTCCGCTACTTGGCGCTCAAGGCGCCGCGCCTCGTCGTCGCGCTCGCGGCGCTCCTCACCGTCGTCAGTGCGTGGGAGGTCTACCAGTACGTCGCCGCCGACCCGATGGAGTACGACTTCCGCAAGCTACAGTCCGAGCGCGATCCATCGAGCCGCGTGAAGTGGGTCAACGATCGGCAAGGCGAGATCGTCGGCGAGTCGACGACGGGGAGCGCGATGGCGATGTTCGTCCCGCGTCGTGAAGATGTCACGGGCGTCGTCGCGGAGCTCCGCGCGATCCAAGCACGCCGGCCCGGCTACATCGGCGAAATTCACTCGATCGACGATGTCCTGCCCACGGATCAGGCGGAGAAAATCGAGACGCTCGCGGGAATACGCGAGCTCCTTCTCGACCTGCGGCGATACGCGGACGACGCGCAGCAGCACGACATCGATCGGTACGTGCCGCCCGCCGACATCACGGAGGTGCACGACGCCGACTTGCCGGAGACGGCCGCGCGCGCTTTCACGGAGACGAACGGGACCGTCGGACGCATCGTCTACATCGGTCACGACCCGAGCGGCAACGTCTGGGACGGCAAGTTCATGCTGAAGTGGGCGGGCGCCGTTCGGCGGGTTCGTCTCGCCGACGGGTCGCGACCGCCCGTCACGGGGAGCGCGGTCGTCTTCGCCGATCTCCTCGAAGCGATCTTCACCGACGCGCCCAAGGCGGTCGCCGTCGCGCTGATCCTGACGACGCTGCTCGTCATCGTCGCGTTCCGGCGCTGGCGCGACCGGTTCTATACGATCGCGGCGCTGGTCGTCGGCGTGCTCTGGATGACCGCGTCGCTCGCCGTGTTCCGGATCAAGCTGAACTTCCTGAACTTCCTCGCGTTCCCGATCACGTTCGGGAACGGCGTCGACTACGCCGTCAATTACATGCAGCGGCAGGTCGAGGAGGAGCGCTCGGGCGGGGACGCCGTCCGGAGGAGCGTGGAGGCGACGGGCGGCGCGGTCGTGCTCTGCTCGCTCACGACCGTGCATGGCTACATCTCGCTCTATGCGAGCAGCAATCAGGCGCTCAACTCGTTCGGCGCCGCGATGGCGTTCAGCGAGCTGATGTGCGTCGCGGCAGCGATCGTCGCCTTGCCGGCGTTGCTCTCGCTGCGCGCCAAGCGGGCGGCGGCGCGAGCGGCGGCCGGGCGGACGGAGACCACCACCTCGGAGGCGTGAGCCGTCAGGCGGCGCAGCCGACGGAATATCCGTCCCGCGCGAACTGCTCGATGTACGGCGCCTCGGGGCTCGTGAGCACGACATCCTCGAAGAGCCCCGTCGCGGCAGGTGGGGAATACGCTGCACCATGCGCGATCCGGACGAAGTAGACCGCGGCCTGTGCGCGGGTCATCGCGACGCTCGGGCAGTAGTTGCCTCCGCCGCATCCTGGCGCGAGGCCGTCCGCGGCGAGCTGCTCGATGTACGCGGCGTAGGGATCGCTGCTCGAGACATCGCCGAACACGGTCCCGGTCGCAGCGGGCGGCACGAACGACACGCCGTGGACCGCGAGCACGAAGAAAACGGCCGCTTGGCCTCGAGGCAGGGGCGCGTCCGGGCAGAACATGCCTCCTCCGCAGCCAGCGGTCAGCCCGTCGCGAGCCATCTGTTCGATCCACGGCGCGAACGGCGAGCCCACCGGGACGTCGCTGAACGTGCCGGTCGCGGGTGGTGGCTCGTACCCTACGCCATGGAGAAATCGACCGAAGTACACGGCCGCCTGCCGCCGGAGGACAGGTGCAGTCGGGCAGTACGTCGACGAGATTGCCCCCCCATCCGTGCCGGAGTCTCGACCCGCGTCTCTCCCGCCGTCGACGATCGGTCCGCCATCGGTGATGGATCCGCCATCGCGCGTCCGAACGCCACCGTCCAGAGGAGCGCGAACGCACGTTCCGTCCGCTGCACAGACCTCGCCGCTCGCACAGAGCGTGTCGTCGGGGCGAGCGAGACAGACCGTGTCCGCGCACACGGGAGCGACGCAGGAAGTCGCTCGGGGGCAGTCCGTGGCCGTCGCGCACTCGGGCACGCCGCACACCGACTCCATCCCATCGACGCAGGTCGGATTGACGCACCGCCCTCCGAGGCAGCTCGTGTACGACGCCGGATTGTCGGGCGTCGGGCAGACGACGCCCGAGCAGCGGCGGCTGAGCACGACCGTGAGCGCCATGTCTCCGGTGACCTGGATCGCGATTGTTCGCTCGATGACGAGG
Organism: uncultured delta proteobacterium; assembly: GCA_963740495.1. GTDB lineage: Bacteria > Myxococcota_A > Polyangia > Polyangiales > CAVUEK01 > CAVUEK01. Next base: position 110,709 of record CAVUEK010000013.1, on the reverse strand, counting down.
CTGCGGTCGGCCGCGAGGAGTGACACCCGCAGGAAGTGTGCGCCGCGCGCCACGTCGCCGAGCTCGGCGACGCGCTCGCCCACGACGTAGTCGGCGGCGGCGGACGCGGTCGCCTCCACGCGCCGTGCCTCGGTCGACGACGTGATCGGCTCGTCGGCGAGGAGCGTCTCGACGGAAGCGAAGTCCACACCCGCGACGAAGTCGGTCCTCAGCTGGACGTACAACGTGGCAGAGCTCGCGCTGCAGGATGCGAGGAAGAGAACGGCGATCCCGACCAGAGAGCGCGGCACTCGCGCCATTCTAGCAGGGGCCGGGAAGCGGCGTATCGAGCGGCTCCGCACGGCGGACGGCCGGGCTCTGGGTCTCGCGGGTAGCGCGTGCTATCTAGCCGCATGCGTCCTCACGGTGCGCTGCTCGCGGTCGTTGCGCTCACGTCCTGCGGCGACGAGCGCTCCGAGCCCGCGCCTCCGTCTCCGGTCGAGTCGGCTCCCACCGAGGCGCAGACACCCGAGCCGCCGTCCGAGCCGGCGTTCGTACCAGGCGAGGCGACGCTCGTCGTCCACGTGCGCCGCGACGCGACCGACCTCCTCGGTCTCGGCGGCGACGGCAAGGGCCCGCTCTTCGTCGCGGTCTTCGCGGAGAACCGTGCACAGCATCCCGATGCGGAGCGGGTCGCGAGCGAGGCCGTGCCGGACGCCGACCTCACGGACGGGCGCGTCGTGGACGTGACGATCGAGCACGTGCCGACTCGGGCAGAGCCGTATCACGTCTCGGCGTTCCTCGACGACGACGCGAACGCCGATCATGCGCACCCCGCGCCCGGCGTCGGGGACACGCTCGGGATGGACGACCTCGCGGAGCGGACGGTGCCGCGTGTCGCCGTCACGCATCCGGGCCGCGTCGAGATGGACGTCGAGCTCGGGTTCATCCTGCCCTTCGATCCATGACCGATCTCTCGCGCCGCGCGTTCCTCGAGAGGCTCGCGGCCGCGGGGGCTGGGGGCGCGCTCGCGTCGTTCCTCGACGCCTGCGGCTCCAAGGACGGCTCGAACGGTGCGCCGCCCGGTGCTCCGCCTTCGCAGGCCGACGCGCCGCCGGCCGTCGACGCGCCACCGGATGTGACGACGCTTCCACTGTCGGCGGTGCGCGGATCGCGCGAAGAGCTCGACGTCGAGCTTCGCGTGTTGTCCGGCCGCCTGCCGCGCGATCTCGAGGGGGCGCACTTCCTCGTGACGCCCGTGCCCTACGGCGACGGCTCGCACGTGTTCTTGGGAGACGGCATGACGCTCCGGACGACGTTCGGCGAGGCGTCGCCGCGCCTCGTGTCGAAGCTCCACCGGACGGCGTGCTTCACGGCCGACGAGGCGGCGGCGGGCACGCCGCACGCGTTTCGAAACGCCGGGCTCGTGCGCGTGTCGCCGACGCTCGGCTTTCGCAACCAGCTCAACACGGCATACGCGCATCTCGGCGACGCGTTGCTCGTGACCGAAGACGCGGGCCGGCCGTACGCGCTCGACCCCGTGTCGCTCGAGCTCGTCACGCCGGTCGGCGCGTACGACGCATGGCGGTCGGCGCTCGAGGTGCGCGGCCACCCGTTCCCGCTGCAGCTCACGTCCGCTCATCCGTACGAGGACCCGCACACGGGGGAGCTCTTCACCGTGGATTACGGGCTCGGCGAGCGCGGTCACCTCGATCTCGTGCGGATCGGGCCCGACGGCTCGATGTCGCGGTGGTCCGTGAAGCTGCCCGACGGAACGAACGCCGTGCCACGCCAGTGCATGCACCAGCTCGTCGCGACCGAGAGCCACGTCGTGCTCGCCGATCTCCGCGTTTCGCGTCGAGCCGGAGCTGTTGTCGGGCGGTGACGTCTCGCGACCGCAAGCCGCGACGACCACGATTCTATCTCGTCGATCGCGCCGACCTGCGACACGGTTCGAGCGTCGTCGCGAAGGTGATCGAGCTACCCGTCGAGGCGATCCACATCGCCGCCGACTACGAGAGCCCCGAAGGAGGGAGCGTCACGCTCCATCTAGCGCACATCCCGGGGCTCGACGTGTCCGAGTGGGTGCGCCGCGACGACGTCCGTGCGGTCGACGGCGTGCCGATTCGTGCGGACTACGCCGGCTATCTGACGAGCGCGGGGGACGTGAGCGCCATCGGCAGCTTCGTGATCGACACGCGCGACGCGTACGTCTCTTCGAGCTCGATGTCGAGCCAGTCGTCGCGGACATGGGGAGTCGCGCTCTACACGCACAGGAGCGCGCATCCAGATGGCGGGCTCCGGTCGCCGGCGCGCTTCGACACGATGTTCTGGACCGCGGCGGGGTTCTATCCGGATCTGTACACGCGCCGCGTCGCGGATCTGTACGCCGACCGACCGCATCACGTCGCGCGCGACCGCTTGCCGCGAGAGGGCGTGCCCGGCGCGCTCCTCGCGTTCGACGTGAACAAGACGGCCGTCGTCGACGGCTGGTCGGTGCCGCGGGACCGCGCCCTCATGTCGCCGCAGTTCGTCCCGCGGCCCGGGACGAGCGGGCCGCGCGACGGCTACATCGTCGCTCCGTGCGTCTCGGATCACCCGGGCGAGGGGACGAGCGGCGACGAGCTCTGGATCTTCGACGCGCGCGACCTCGCGCGGGGCCCGATCTGCACGCTCGGCCATCCGCTCCTCGATCTCGCCCGCACGCTCCACACGACGTGGCTCCGCGAGCCACGACCGACGCCGACTTCGCTTCGCCGAATCTCGCTCGAAGACGACCTGCGCTCCCGCCTCGCCGCGGCGTCCCCCGACGTTCGCGCGTTCCTCGAGCGCGCGCTCGAGCTCCTGTGAGGCGCGAAGATCCGCCTCAGCCGCGGCGCGCCCCGACCAAGATCGGTGTGGCGAAGCGGATGAGGCGGCTCATCTGGAGGAGCGTGAGGTCGAGGTGAAAGCCGAGGCGGGTGCCTTCGCTCGTGAAGCGGGCGTTCTGGACCGCGCTCGCGAGGCCGAAGAGCGACAGGAGCGGGTTGTCGGCGTACTCGGCGCGTCGTGCGTCCCAGTGGTCGCGAGCAGCTTCGGCCTGTGCGCCGTCGGGGTAGTAACCGGTCCACGTGCAGGCGATGTTGCCCTGCGCGTCGTTGCGGATGAGCAGATCGAAGCGGTCGGGATAGTGCGGCTGCTGATCTTCCTCGCCCATCAGCCCGCGACCCGTCGCTTGCAGGCCGGCGCCGTCGTCGACGACGCTGTGCTCCGCGTTCCACGGCATCGTCACGCCGTTGACGAGGTCGCAGCCGTCGCGCGATGCGAGCGCGACGAAGCGGCTCACCTCGGCGCTCGGGCCGATCGCGACCCAGCCGGGACGCACGATCGCGACCGACTGCACGACCTCGGGCTCGCCCGGCCAGATCGCCGCGGTCACGCCGTTCTCGGTCGTCCACGAGAGCTCGGTGCCGTTCGCGCGGGCGAGCGCCTCGACGATTCTGTTTCACGCGATCGTCGCGCGAGGCGTGACGCGCGAGCATCACGTAGTCGCGCGAGCCTCGGCCGGGCGACGCGGCCACGATGGCGTCGATCTCGGTGATGGGGTCGAGGTCGGTCGCGTCGAGGACGGGGCGCCACTGTGGGATTGCCGCGAGGAGGTGGCGGACCTCGGGCTCGAGTGGCGTGCCGCGGACCGGCGCGAGCTCGACACGAATGACGTACTTGTACGCGTCGTCGATGAGGACGTGGTCGGAGCGCGCGGGGTCGACCGGCGGTAGCGGATCCCCGTCGAGTTGCTGCCCGGACGCGCTCGTCTCGGCGGACGCTTCGGCGCCGGCGCTCGCGACGATGCGCACCTCACCGTCGCCGGAGGCGCCGCCGCCGCACGCCGCGCACGCGAGGACGACGAGACCGAGAGCGGAGGGGGAGACCGGGTCGCGCACGTCCATAGGGTGCCACGGCTGGGGATCTCGCGCAGCCGGTGCGCGCCCGGGGCGGAGCGGTTATCCTCGCTCGCCGCATGCGCATCGCGACGTGGAACATCAACGGGATGAAGGCGAGGGGTGAGTACCTCGCGCACTGGCTACGCGCCGTTACGCCGGATGTCGTCGGTCTACAGGAGCTCAAGATGACCGACGAGCAGTTTCCGCACGAGGCGGTCGCGGCGCTCGGCTACAGGGCGGCGACGCACGGGCAGAAGAGCTGGAACGGCGTCGCGGTCTTGTCGCGCGCTCCGGCCGAGGTCGTCCAGCGGGGTCTGCCGGGCCAGGAGGATCAGGGAGCGAGGCTGCTGACCGTGCACGTCGCGGGGATCGACGTGACGACGATCTATTGCCCGAACGGAAAGTCGATCGACCACGAGGACTTTCCACGAAAGCTCGCATGGCTCGACGCGCTCGCGCGGTACCTCGAGGAGAAGCACGATCCGAGCGCGCCGCACGTCGTGTGCGGCGACTTCAACCTCGTTCCGGCGACGATCGACAGCTACAGCGAGGAGCACCTGGGCGGCGGGATTTTCCACACCAAGGACGAGCGGGCGCGGTACGCGCGGTTGCTGGACTGGGGCCTGCACGACCTCTGGAGGGAGCTCCGGCCGGCCGATCCGGGCTACACGTGGTGGGACTACCGCGCGGGGGCGTTCCACAAGCACGAGGGCCTGCGGATCGATCTCTTGCTCGGGACCGAGCCGATCCGCGCGCGCGCGAAGGATCCCGCCCTCGACAGGACGTGGCGGAAGAAGGTCGAGGGGCTCATCCCGAGCGACCACACGCCGGTCTGGCTCGACCTCGATTGAGGGCGGGCCTTGCGGGCGGATGGGCCGCTGCCCTACAACCGCACGACGATAGGCACGAGGAGGCGCGCGCATGGCGAGCATCACGTTCAAGGGCAATCCGGTGACGACGGTCGGCGCGCTCCCGAAGGTCGGGAGTGTGGCGCCGGGGTTTCGGCTCACGACGAGGTCGCTCGAGGACGTAGGCCTCGACGCGTGGGCGGGGAAGAAGAAGGTCGTGTCGATCAACCCGAGCCTCGACACGGGGGTCTGCCAGGCGACGGCGCGCGCGTTCAACGAGAAGCTCGCCGCGCGCGACGACGTCGTGGGGCTCGTGGTGACGAGCGATTCGCCGTTCGCGCAGAAGCGCTTCTGCGAGGCGGACGGGATCACGAACGTCGTGCCGCTGTCGATGATGCGCGACCGCAAGTTCGCGGACGACTGGGGCGTGCGGATGCTCGACGGCCCGCTCGCGGGGCTCACGGCGCGCGCCGTCGTCGTTCTCGACGCGGACGACAAGGTCCTCTACGCACAGCTCGTCCCCGAGGTGGTGAACGAGCCGGACTACGACGCTGTGCTCGCCGCGCTCGGGTGAGCGCGCCGGGCGGTCAACGGGGCGGGGGGATGATCTTGACGAAGTCGGGGTCGTCCGACTCGAAGAAGGGCGGGAGGGACTCGCGGTCCGCGTCGCGGTCGGCGAGGCTCGTGGCGCCGTAGAGAGCTTCGCGCAGAGCGTCTTCGGCGGACGCGGACCAGTGCTCGAAGGCGACGCCCATCTGGACGGTGGAGCCGATCTTCGCGTCGACGCGCATCACGCGAGCGTCGAGCTCGAGGGCCTCTTCGCCTGGCAGGACGAGGAGCACCTGCACGAGATCGCCGAGCGAGGCGGTCATGTCTCCGGTGAGGAGTGCGCCGCCGACCGACAGGTTGTCGACCGCGTACGGGCCGAGCTCGTAGCCTTCGAGCCAGACGTACGCCGTCGCCGGCAGCTCGAGTCGGCCTTCCTTGCGCCGCTCTCGGCGGGTTTCGATCGTCATGCGGCTCCCTCCCGTCGTTCGACCACGCGGTGCAAGGAAGCGAATGGGAAGTCGGAAATCGAAGCTGCGCGCGAAAGCGAGACTCCATGATAGCGAACGCGCGCGACATGGGAAGGCCCCCTCGAGCGATCTGCCGTTTTGCGCGCGAGCCACGTGTCGTTTCGCTCGCGTCTGGGTATCATGAAGAATGCGCGCGCCCACATGCGCGACGATCGCCGCGCTCGTCGGTCTCGCGCTCGGATGCGGGGATGCCGGCGGCGCGGCCGACGGAGGCGTGGACGCGACCGCCGGAGCGTGCGCCCCGTGCGATCGCCCGTGCTGCAGCTACGATCAGACGACTGGGATGACGGTCGCTCCGTTCTGTCCTCCCGCCATGTACGAATGCGGTGGGCCGCCGTTCCTCGACGGCGGCGACGTCGACGGCGCGTCGCTGGGCTGCAGCGATCCCGAGCCGCCCGCCGCGGGGCTCCACGTCACGACGGACGGGACGCCCGGAGGCGATGGCACGATCGGGAGCCCGTGGGATCTCGACTCGACGCTGCGTGGCGACCACGCGATCGCGCCCGGGACGACGATCTGGGTCCACGGCGGCACGTACGCGGGCGTGTTCACGGCGAACCTCGCGGGCACCGACGCCGAGCCGATTGTCGTCCGGGCCGTGCCGGGTGAGCGCGCGACGCTCGACGGCGCCGGCGAGCGGGCGGCGGTGCTCACCGTCGAGAGCGACTACACCTGGTTCTGGGGCCTCGAGATCACCAATTCGCTCGTCGACGACCGCGAGACCACCGAGACCGGCTCGGCGCCGAGCGACATCGTGCGCGGCGACGGGGTCAACACCGGCAACTGCAACGGGGTACGCTTCATCGACCTCGTCGTGCACGACAACAGCCAGGGCATCAGCTTCTGGTCGAGCGCGGTCGACTCGGAGGTCTACGGCTGCCTCGTGTCGCTCAACGGTTGGGATGCGCCCGACCGTCCACATGGGCACGCCATCTACACCCAGAACGAGACGGGCACGAAGCGCATCGAGGAGAACATCCTGTTCCACGGCTTCAGCTACGGCGTGCACGCATACACCGAGGGCGGCTCGATCCAGGGCTTCGACTTCGTCGGCAACGTCTTCTTCCAGACGGGAACTCCGACGCTCGGCGGACGCGAGGGTGGCGCCGACTTCCTCGTCGGAGGCCTGCAGCCCGCGGCGCGCATCCGGCTCGTCGACAACTTCGGCTACAGCCGCGAGCGCGACCGCACCGTCGTGCGCCTCGGCTACAGCGTCGACAACGAGGACGTCACGGTGACCGGGAACTACATCGCCGGCCGGACGAGCTTCGGTGCGCCCTGGTCGAGCATCGAGATGACCGGCAACACGTTCGTCGGCGCGGTCGACGGCGACGTCGACACGACCGCGTTCCCCGACAACACGTACCTCGCGGACCCGCCGACCGAGACCGCGGTGTTCGTCCGGCCGAACCGCTACGAGCCGAACCGCGGCCACGTGATCGTCTACGACTGGGCAGGGGAGGGCACGGTCGCGTTCGACCCATCGCCGATCCTATCGACCGGCATGGCGTACGAGCTCCGCGACGCGCAGAACTACTACGCGGCACCGGTGAGCACCGGGGTCTACCAGGGCGGGACGTTGTCGGTCTCGCTCGCTGGCCTCGCGCCCGCGCAGCCCGTGGGCGTCCCGGGTGGAATACAGGACGACGAGCTCTCGACGCCCGAGCTCGCCGTGTTCGTGCTCGAGCGCGTTGCGTGCCCGTGACCCGATGAGGATCGTCGCGGTCGCAGACACGCACACCTTCGAGGCCGACCTCGGCGAGGTCCCGACCGGCGACGTTTTCGTGCACGCGGGCGATCTGCTCCGGGGCGGCGAGCTCCACGAGCTCGAGGCCGTCGCCGCGTGGATCCGCGCGCTTCCTCACGAGCACAAGATCGTGATCGCAGGCAACCACGACTTCTGCTTCGCGCACCACCCCGAGGAGGCGCGCGCGATGCTCGGGCCCGGCGTCGTGTATCTCGAAGACGCCGAGCACGTCATCGACGGGACGCGCTTCTGGGGCAGCCCGTGGCAGCCCGAGTTCCACGACTGGGCGTTCAACCTCCCGCGCGGCCCGGCGCTCGCCGCGAAGTGGTCGCTCATCCCGGCGGGGATCGACGTCCTCGTCACCCACGGTCCTCCTGCCGGCGTGGGCGATCGCGGCCCGATGGGCGCGGCGCGCCTCGGTTGCGCCGACCTGCGCGAGGCCGTTCGCCGGGTGCGACCGGCGCTCCACGTGTTCGGTCACATCCATCAGGACGGAGGCGCGTTCGACGAGGACGGCCTCGTCTACGCCAACGTGACGACCTGGGAGTGCGAGCGGATGCCGACGGTGCTCGACGTCGACCCGAAGACGCGCGAGATCGTGAGGGTGTCGGTCCCTCCCCGCGGCGCCTGAACAGCGCGTGTGGAAACCTTCCGCCGATGTTGGCGCCCGCTGCGCATGCCGTCGAGGTGCTCTGCGCAGTTCAGTGCCCGTGTCCTCCGGGCCCGTGCGGGTGGCCGTGCTCGAGCTCCTCCGGCTCGGCGTCGCGGATCGACACCACCTCGACGTCGAACGTGAGCGTCTGGCCCGCGAGCGGGTGGTCGGGCGTCACCGTGACGGTCGGGCCTTGCACCTTCGTGATCGCAGATCGGGAACGCGCGACCCTCCTCCGTGCGCATCGAGTAGCTCATCCCCTTCTCGAGCATCGCCCCTTCGGGGAACGCCGAGCGGGGCACCTTCTGCGGCTTGATGTCGTGCTTCGGGCCGTAGCCCTCCTCGGGCGGCACCTCGGCGGTGAGCTTGTCGCCGATGCTCTTGCCGGCGAGCTGCTTCTCGAGCCCCGGCACGATGTTCCCCGCGCCGTGCAGGTACTCCATCGGCTCGTCGCCCGAGCGATCGACGATCTCGCCCGTCGAGTTCGTCAGGACGTACTTGATGGCGACGACCTTGTCCTTGGCCACGCTCTCTGTCACGCGCATCTCCTCTGTCCGTGAAGGACGGGTAGTCTACGCGCCGGTGGCCCCGGCGCTAGCACGAAACCGAGACCGCATCGAGAGGGCGCTCGCCGCGATGGGCGTCGTCGGGCTCGCTCCCGCGATCGCGATCCGCTTCACCCACGGGCCCGGCGCGGCGCCCGTCGCCCGCATCGTCGCCCTCGCCGTGCTCTCCGTCGCGCCGCTCGCGCTCGCCGTGAGCGCCGTAGCGCGCGCAGCGCCGCGCCGCACGAGGCTCCTCGTCGCCGGTGCGCTGCCGGTCTGCGCGGTCTGCGCGGTCCTCTCGCTCTACGACGACTCGGGCGGTGCTTGGCCGCTCGCGATCCCGTGGCTCGTCGTCGCGGGGAGCACGGCCCTTCTCGGCCGGCCGGTGCTCTACGACGGCGCCGCGTGGCGCGATCCCGCGCGCCTCTCGGACGCGCTCGCGCTCGTCTTTTTTCCGGTCGGGGCGGCGTGGCTCGTCGTCTCGCGCGCGGGGCTCGCGCCGTTCGGGCTGCCCGCCACCATCGTCGAGCTCACCATCGTTCACTTCCACTACGCCGCGCTCGCCGGGCTCGTCCTCTCGGCGCGCGCGATCGCCGCGACCCGCGACAGACCCCGCGTGCACCGAGCCGCGTCCCTCGCCGGGCTCGGCGTCGCGGTGGCGATTCCGATCGTGGCCGCCGGAATCACGGCGTCGCCCGCCGTCGGCCTCGCTGGCGCCGTGCTCCTCGCCGGCTCGCTCCTGCTCTACGCCGTCGTCTCGCTCGCGTTCGTCGTGCGCAATCTCGCGAGCTCGCTCGCGCGCGTCCTCGCCGTGACGAGCGCGCTCTCGCTGCTCCTGTCGATGCCGCTCGCGATCCTCTACTCGTGGGGCGAAGCGACAGGCGATCGGATCGTGCTCCTCGACACGATGGTCCACGTCCACGGTTTCGCGAACGCGCACGGCTTCGTCGTCTGTGGCCTGCTCGCGTGGATCGTCGAGGACCGCCGCCGAGCTCAAGGGCAGAACGGGCTCGTCGTCCCCGAGTAGCACAGGTCTTCGGGAGCCCGTCCGTAGTGCTCGTTCGCGAACGCCGTGAGCGACGGCTCGTCGAGACAGGTCGCGAGATAGACGTGCTCCCATGCGACGGCCGCGATCGGGACGTCGAGCGCGGGGTCGGGCGCGATGATCACACGGCTGCCGGCGGGGTGGTCGCGACACAGGACGTCGTCGGTCTTCGAGAGCGCGATGCGCGCGAACGCGTCGGTCACCTCGGGGCAGCCGTCGGGGCAGTCGTAGAAGAGCTCGACCGCGCCGTGCTCGAGCGAGTGCACGAGAAAGCCGGTCGCCGGAGGCGCGTCGTAGGTCCCGAAGTCGGCCCAGATCAAGTAGTGCGGCCCGCCCGCCGGCGGGTGCCGCGGGTAGTCGATCTCGCTGCACGGGTCGCGGTGCTCGCGGCTCGACGCGGGCTCGCGCGCGATGGTGACGACGCACTCGGTCGCGGGCGCGATCGGCGGCTCGCCCGGGTGGAGCTCCATCACGTCGGTGAGACCCTGGTCGCCGCCGCTACACGCCGCGAGACCGATCACGGCCGCGAAGGGAAGGGGCGAGGCCCGGCGTTCTCTGCGCACGCACGGAGCATACCCCGACCGCACGGCGTGTCCCGAGACGGTGGCGCTCGCGCTTGCGCGGCCCGGCGTCCGGGTGGTATGAGGCAGCGCGCTCGGCGGAGACGCCCGCGCCGTCCCGGCGCAGGCGGGCCGGCCGCGAGGGCACCGCCCGAGGGAGACATGACCACCAAGCAGCTCCCCGTCCTCGGCGGCCATCCGACGGGCTTCGGCGCCACCCGGCGCATCGACACGTGGTGGGTCGGCCCGCTCGTCACGTTCGTCGTGCTTCTCGACCTTCGTCGTCTACACGACGTGGGCCGCGCTCCAGGGCGACCACTACTACGCCGGCCCCTACCTGAGCCCGTTCTACTCGCCGGTGCTGTTCGGAACGAATCTCGGCGGCGCACGGCGCGGCGCCGCTGGACCACGCGTGGTTCGGGGCGTGGCCGTCGTGGTGGCCGAGCTTCGTGCCGGCGTCGCCCGGCATCCTCATCCTCGGCGTCCCCGGTCTCGTTCCGGTTCACCTGCTACTACTACCGCAAGGCGTACTACCGCTCGTTCGCGGGCTCGCCGCCGGGCTGCGCGGTCGTCGGGCGCGACACGCCGGCGCGCGCAAGTACCACGGCGAGACCGTCGCTCCTGCTCGTTCCAGAACCTGCACCGCTACGCGCTGTACTTCGCGCTCGTCGTACATCCCGATCCTCGACTACGACGCGGTCGTCGCGTTCTTCGAGCGACGGCCAGCTTCGGCGTCGGCGTCGGCAGCATCGTCCTGCTCGTCAACGTCGTGCTCATCGCCAGCTACACGTTCGGCTGCCACTCGTTCCGCCACCTCATCGGCGGCGCGCACCGACTGCATGTCGTGCGGCCAGCCGACGGCTCGCGTTCGGCGCTTGGAAGCGCGCGACGTGGTTCAACGAGCGCCACATGCATCTTCGCGTGGACGAGCCTGTTCTGGGTCGGGTTCACCGACGTCTACGTGCGCCTGGTCGTCGATGGGCGTCATCCACGACTTCAACACCTGGAGACTGAGTCGCGTGGACGTCAACGGAGATCCAGACGTTCGAGCACGACGTGCTCGTGATCGGCGCCGGCGGCGCGGGCCTGCGCGCGGCGATCGAGTGCTCGCGCGCAGGGCCTGATCACCGGCGTGTCTGCAAGAGCCTGCTCGGCAAGGCCCACACGGTCATGGCCGAGGGCGGCATCGCCGCCGCGCTGGGCAACGTCGACGCGCGCGACAACTGGAAGGTCCACTTCCGCGACACGATGCGCGGCGGCAAGTTCCTCAACGTCTGGCGCATGGCCGAGCTCCACGCGAAGCAAGCGCCGGATCGCGTGCAGCGAGCTCGAGGAGTGGGGCGCGGTCTTCGACCGCACGAAGGACGGGCTGATCAGCCAGCGCAACTTCGGCGGCCACCGCTACCCGCGGCTCGCGCACGTCGGCGACCGCACGGGGCTCGAGCTGATCCGCACGCTGCAGGACCACGGCGTCCATCAGGGCATCGACTTCCACATGGAGTGCACGGCCGTGCTCGCTGCTGCTCGACGGCGGGCGCGATCGCCGGCGTGGCCGCGTACTGGCGCGAGACCGGGCGCTTCGTCCTGTTCCGCGTGCAAGGCCGTCATCCTCGCGACCGGCGGCGGCGGCAGGGCCTGGCGCGATCACGAGCAACTCCTGGGAGTACACCGGCGACGGCCTCGCGATGGCGTACGACGCCGGGCGCCGAGCTGATGGACATCGAGTTCACCCAGTTCCACCCGACCGGCATGGTGTGGCCGCCGTCGGTGCGCGGGACGCTCGTGACCGAGGGCGTCCGCGGCGACGGCGGGATCCTGCTGAACAGCGAGGGCAAGCGCTTCATGTTCGACTACGTCCCCGAGCGCTTCGCGCCCGAGACGGCGGACACCGAGGAAGAGGCGAACCGCTGGCTCGACGGGCGACAAGAACGCGCGGCGGCCGCCCGAGCTCCTGACCCGCGACGTGGTCGCGCGCGCCATCCGGGCCGAGGTCAAGGCGGGCCGGGGCTCGCCGCACGGGCGGCGCGTTCCTCGACATCGCCTCGCGCCGCCCCGCCGAGTTCATCAAGCGCAAGCTCCCGTCGATGTACCACCAGTTCAAGGAGCTCGCCGAGGTCGACATCACCAAGGAGCCGATGGAGGTCGGGCCGACGCTGCACTACTTCATGGGCGGCATCCGCGTCGACGCCGACTCGCAGATGACCGAACGTGCCGGGCCTGTTCGCGTGCGGCGAGTGCGCGGCCGGCCTGCACGGCGCGAACCGGCTCGGCGGCAACTCGCTCTCGGACCTCATCGTGTTCGGCAAGCTCGCCGGCGGTGGGCGCGCACGGGTACGTCGGCGCGCTCTCGTCCACGCCGAAAGCCGACGACGAGCAGATCGTCGCGGCCTTCCGCCAGGCGCGCGCGCCGCTCGACCGCGAGAACGGCGAGAACCCCTACGCTGCTCCACGACGAGCTCGCAGGACTCGATGCAGGAGCACGTCGGCATCGTGCGCGACCGGCGAGGAGCTCGAGAAGGGCATCGAGCGCGATCGACGCGCTCCGAAGAGAAGGCCGAGAACGTCAAGGCGCACGGCGCGAGCCAGTACAACCCGGGCTGGCACGAGGCGCTCTCCATCCACTCGCTGCTGCTCACGAGCGAGGCGGTCGCCCGGGCCGCGCACATGCGCGAGGAGAGCCGCGGCGCGCACACCCGCCTCGACCACGAGGGCGAGAGCGAGGAGTGGCTGAAGTACAACATCATCATCAGCAAGGCCGGCGACGGCTCGATGAAGGTCGAGAAGCGTCGAGCGGCCCGCGCCGCCGCCGCTGCCTGAAAGAGATCGCCTACTCGAAGATCGAGGACCTCGAGTCCGGCAAGGTCGGAGGTGACGCGGACGCTGCGCGCATCGGCGAGCGACTGATGGCGACAGCGCAGTTCAAGGTCTGGCGCGGCGACGCAGACGGCGGCGACTTCGAGACGTACGAGGTCGAGATCGACGAAGGCATGGTCGTGCTCGACGCTACTGCACCGCATCCAGGCCGAGCAGGCCCCCGACCTCGCCGTGCGCTGGAACTGCAAGGCCGGCAAGTGCGGCTCGTGCAGCATGGAGATCAACGGCAAGCCGCAAGCTCGCCTGCATGACGCGCATGAACAGCCTCGCCGCCCGACGCGGACGATCACGGTGCAGCCGATCAAGACGTTCCCGGTGATCAAGGACCTCGTCACCGACGTGTCGCTGGAACTACCGGCAGAACCGGCGCATCCGGCCGTTCAAGCCGAACGCGCCGGACGCCGACGGCAAGCACCGGATGTACCAGGAGGACGTCGACCGCGTGCAGGAGTTCCGCAAGTGCATCGAGTGCTTCCTGTGCCAGGACGTCTGCCACGTCCTGCGCGACCGCGACCGCAAGGACGAGTTCGTCGGCCCGCGGTTCATGATCCGGCTCGCCAGCCTCGAGATGCACCCGCTCGACGACGCGGACCGCATCCCCGAGATCCGCACAACTACGGCTCCGGGCTACTGCAACATCACGCGGTGCTGCACCGAGGTGTGCCCCGAGCACATCAACATCACCGACAACGGCATCATCCCGCTGAAGGAGCGCGTCGTCGATCGGTACTACGATCCGGTGCTCTTGGTCGCGCGCGCGCTGACCGGGAAGAAGGCTGCGCAAGGCCACCCGAACGAGCCGAGGCGAAGGCCACGTCGCATTCCGCCGGAACGCGAGGTGGCCGAAGCAGAAGCTCGCGCTGAAGAGCGATCCATGCGCCGAAAGCTCGGCTCGGCCGCAGGCCCCGGCGTCGAGCGCGCCGAGCACTACCGCCTGCTCAACGACCCCGAGCCGGCCGAGAGCATCTGCCTCGACGTCCTCGCGGTCGAGCCGACGAACCAGCGGGCGATCGTCACGCTGATCCTCGCGCTGACGGATCAGTTCAAGACCGGCGGCCAGAGGTCCGCCATGCGCGCGATGGAAGAGGTCGCGAAGCTCGATCGACGCGTACCAGCGGGCCTACTACCGCGGCATCGTTCACGAGCGCCAGGCGCGCGCGCACCTCGACCGCGGCATGAGCGCGGTCTTCGCGTACGACGAGTTCCGCGACGCGATGGACGCCTACGAGGAGGCCGAGCGGATCCGCCCCGCGGGCAACGACGACGCTCTGCTTCGCTACAACAGCTGCGTTCGCACGATCGAGCATCACCGGCTCGAGCCGCGCCGCGACACGCGCGAGCTACCGCTCGAGTAGACGCCGGCTGCGGACTCCGGTCCGCTCTGGCACGGGGGTTTCATGGGATCGGGGGAGGATGAACAGCCCCCCGCCGGACCCCGGTTTGCGGATTCGAAGCCGCCTCTTTGCGCCCCGCGTGCGGGGCGCGCCGCCTACGTACTGGCCACACCTGGCGCTGTTCGTCGCCGGCGTCGCGCTCGGCGGGCCACCGCCGGCGCGCGCCCAGGACACCTGGACGACGCCGTACCCGGGGGTCCGCCACCTCTACCGTCGGGCGTCCGGCCCGCGGCGGATGCACGCCCTGGTCGTCGACCTCTGCCACGCGGGCGTGTCCATCCGGGCGACGCGAAGCGGCGAGAAGCGCGCGACCGTCTCCGCCTTCGCGAGCGCGGTCGGCGCTGAGGCCGCGACCAACGGCGACTTCTTCAGCTACACGACGTACGACCCAAGCGGCGCAGCGATGGGCAACGGCGTCGCCTGGGGGCACCACGACTCGTCGAGCAACGGGCTCCTCGCGTTCGGCGCCGAACGCGTCGATCTGTCGCCACCGAGCGAGGTGGTCGATCCGCTCCGCGACTGGATGCGTCAGGTGGTCGGCGGTCACCCGATGATCCTCCGAAACGGCGAGGTCGTCGCGAACGCGAGCGATCTCTGCACGACGCGCAACCCGCGAACGGCTGCGGGCTTCAGCCGTGACTGGCAGACGCTCTATCTCATGGTCGTCGACGGTCGGTCGTCCGTGAGCATCGGGATGACGTGCGCGGAGGAAGCGCGGTTTCTCGCGGAGCTCGGCGCTTGGAACGGGATCAACATGGACGGCGGGGGCTCGTCGACGATGTGGATCCGCGGTTCGGGTGTCGTCAACGTTCCGTCGGACGGTGCGCAGCGCGTCGTCTCGAACCACCTCGCGATCCAAGCGAGCGGCTCGGGGCGGGCGGACTCGTGCCGTCCCTGGGAGCCCGAAGAGGCCGCGACGCTGGCCCAGGTTCTCGACGACGCGTCCTCTACCGACATCGACGGAGACGGACGTGCCGACCTCTGCGCCCGCAGCGCGTCGGGGCTGAGGTGCCATCTCGCGAGCGACGGTGGCTTGGACCCGACCGCAGTGCTCGGGCCCGCCCTCTCGGATGACAACGGCTGGGCCGATCCCACCAATCACGAGACCATCGCGTTCGGCGACGTGACGGGAGACGGACTGTCCGACGTCTGCGCGCGCGCCAACGCCGGGATGCGCTGCTGGGCGTCGATGGGCACGGCGTTCGCGTCGCATTCGATCGTCGGCCCCGAGCTCTCGGACGCCGGCGGTTGGGACGCGCCCGCGCGCTACGCCACGATCCGGCTCGCCGACGTGAACGGGGACGGGCTCGCGGACGTGTGTGGGCGCGCGGGCGGGGGCTTTCGATGTTGGCCGTCGCTCGGAGACGGTTTCGGCGACGGGTGGGCGCCGATCGATGCGCTCTCCGATGCGAACGGGTTCGCCGACGAGTCGCGTTGGTCCACGGTGCGAATGGGCGATGTCGACGGCGACGGGCGCGTCGATGTCTGCGCGCGGACCGAGACGGGCTTTTCGTGCTGGCGCTCGACGGGCGCGAGCTTCGACGCGGCGCCGATCGACGGCCCGTCGTGGTCGGACGAGAACGGTTGGGATGCGCCGGCGAGCTACCTGACGATCCGCGTCGCCGACGTGAACGGCGACGGTCTCGCCGATGTGTGCGCGCGCGCGAACGCGGGCTTCCGCTGCCACCTCTCGACGGGCATCGGGTTCGGTGGCGCGATCGCGCTCGACGCGATGACGAACGAGCAGGGCTGGAACGCGTACGATCAGTACTCGACGATCCGGCTCGCCGACATCGACGGCGACGGCGATCGCGATGTCTGCGGGCGCGGGGCGAACGGCATCGTGTGCTACCGATTCGAGGGCTCGACGTGGGGTGAGCGCGTCGTCGGACCGGAGCTCTCGAACGACGAGGGTTGGGCGCGAGCGCCGTACTACCGAACGATCCGCTTTGCAGATCTCGACGGCGACGGTACGGACGATCTCTGCGCCCGTAGCTCCGCGGGGATGTGGTGCTGGCTCGGCGGGGCCACCGGATTCGGTCCGCGGGTCGACGGCCCGCTCTGGGCGGATGGGTCCGGCTGGCTCGCGCCGAAGTTCCACGGGACCATTCGCCTCTCTGGTCCCTTCCGCGCTCCGGCGTTCCCGCCGGCAGCGCCACCGCCAGCCGGCTCCGACGCCGGAGCGCCGAGCCACCCCGATGGAGGTGTCACCGGCGGCGACGCGTCCATCCTGGGCGCGCCCCCCGATCTCCACGGCGGCTGCAGCGTCGCTTCGACTGGCGCGCGAGGCTGGTTCATGCTTCTTCTGCTCGCCGCGCTCGCGGCCGGCCGGGTGGGCCGGCGTCGGCGCGGAAGCTCCGCGCTGGTTTGCAGGCGGTAGTGCACATTTTGCCGAGGGTTCGCTCACGTCGGAGCGCCCTCCGCGCTGGACTCGGTGTCCGCGGTGCCTCAGGAAAAAGGAATGCGACACTTCTTCGCTTGTCTCGGGATCTGTATCGGCGCGGCCGCGTTCGCGGCATCCGGCGCGAGCGCACAGGCCACGCTCTTGCGCGGCTACGGCGGCCCTGCGGGGTTCGGGACGAACGTGCTTCCCGGAAATGACGACGGATTGACGTCGGCGCTCGATCTGACCGGTGCGTTCCCAGGCGGGCTGCGCTTCTTCGGCGGCCCGTACTCGACGTTCTGGGTGAACAACAACGGCAACATCACGTTCAGCGGGCCTGTCTTCAACTACACGCCCATGCGCTTCCCGATCGCCGCGCGACCGATGATCGCGCCGTTCTGGGGCGACGTGGACACGCGGGGCTCGTCGGGTCCGGACAACCTCGTGTACTGGAGCCTCGAGCCCGGGCGGCTCGTCGTGACCTGGTACGACGTCGGCTACTTCGCGGTGCACACCGACAAGCGCATGTCGTTCCAGATGATCATCACGAACACGCTCGATTGCGGCTCGGGCGACTTCGACGTCGAGTACCGGTACAACCGCTGCGAGTGGACGACCGGTGACGCGAGCGGCGGTACCGGAGGTTTCGGCGGGACGCCGGCGCAAGCCGGCTTCGACGCCGGCAACCTCATGGACTACGTCGAGCTCCCCGGCTCGTTCTCGATGGACATCCTCGATCTGTGCACGACGTCGAACATCGGCGACCCGGGCGTGTGGCAGTTCTCGGTGCGCGGTGGCGTCGTCGGATGCGCCGACGCGGGGATGCCCTGCGAAGTTCCGGACGCGGTCGGGCCTTGCGCCGTGGGTCGTACCCAGTGCGTCGGAAGCGCGATCGAGTGCCAGGCCATCGGGGTGTCGTCGCCGGAGCGCTGCGACCTCGTCGACAACGACTGCAATGGCGAGCCCGACGACGGCGACGACCTCTGCCCCGGGATCGAGGTGTGCGAGCTCGGCCACTGCGTCCCGCCGTGCTTCGAAGGCGGGTGCGAGGAAGGCGATGCATGCAATCCGGCCGGCGTGTGCGTCGAGGCGGCGTGCGCCGACGTGACCTGCCCCGCGGGGCAGAGGTGCGTGGGCGGCGAGTGCGTCGAGGCGTGCGAAGGCATCGTGTGCCCGCATGGTCAGCAGTGTGTCGAGGGTCGGTGCACGGATCTCTGCGCGGTCGTCACGTGCGAGCCCGGTGAAGTGTGCCGCGACGGCATCTGTCAACCGAGCTGTCCGTGCTTGCCGTGCCCAGCGGGCGAGTCGTGCGCGTTCGACGGGACGTGCACGCAGCGCAACTGCGACATCGTGATCTGCGACGTCGGGTTCTACTGCGATGACGGCGTCTGCTACGACGCCTGCGAAGGCGTGGTGTGCCCCGAGGGGCAGGAGTGCGTGCTCGGCGAGTGCCTCGACATCCCGCCGCCGATGCCCGACGCGGGCATGCCGCCGGCGGACGGTGGCACGCCGGGCGACGGCGGCGCGGTGGAGGACGGTGGCGTGGAGATGGGCGAGGACGCAGGCGTGACGCCGCCCGGTGGAGGCGATGACGGCGGATGCGGCTGTCGCGTCACCGAGCGCGGCGCGCCGTCGAGATGGGCGTGGCTCCTCTTGGGGCTCGCGGGCGTCGTGATCGTACGGCGCCGCCGCGGGAGGCGATCGTGAGCGCGCGCACCGGCGGGTCGACGCGATGGGCGCTCGTCGTTCTTTCGCTGGTCGCGGCCGTCGCGTGCGGCGACGACCGCTCGTCGGGCGGCCCCGACGGCGGCCAGATGGACGCGGGACCGTTCGACGCCGGGCCTCCGCCGCCGTGCACGGCGGATGGCGACTGTCCGGGGTCCTACTGCGCGCCGGCGACGCGGCCGGGCGCGACGCGCACGTGCTGCGTCCCGCTCCCGTACGAGAT
This sequence comes from uncultured delta proteobacterium, assembly GCA_963740495.1. GTDB lineage: Bacteria > Myxococcota_A > Polyangia > Polyangiales > CAVUEK01 > CAVUEK01. Next base: position 91,735 of record CAVUEK010000013.1, on the reverse strand, counting down.
ATGCGGTGACCGCATCGATCAGAACTGCGATCACGCGGACGAGCCCTGCGGCGACAACGACGGCGACGGCACGCAGGCGTGCCACCCCGGCGAGGAGCCGATCGGCAGCGGGTGCGACTGCGACGACACTCGTGCCGACGTGCGGCCGCCGTTCGGCTCGGTGGCGGGCGCGATGGAGGCGTGCGACGGCGTCGACAACGACTGCAACGGGCGCATCGACGAATCGTCGGCGTGCTGCGATGCGTGCGCGAGCCTCGGCGCGAACCGCGACCGCGCCGACATCTGCACGCTCGAGGGCGTGTGCGACTGCACCAGCGATCCGGGGTCTGGGCCGTGCCCGGAGGGCCTGACGTGTTGTGGGGGCGGTTGCGTCGACGTGACGAACGACATCGAGAACTGCGGGTTCTGTGGCGCGGCGTGCACGGTCTCCTCGGACCACTGCGTGGGTCGGACGTGCGCATGCGGTGACGGCCCGCCTTGTGATCTCGACACGGCGTGCACGGGGGGAACATGCGCGGGGGGCTGATGCGGCGTTCGACGCGGGGCGCCGATTGGCTCGCCGTCGCGGGCGCGGTCGCGCTGGTCGCGGCTGGCTGCACGCGCGGCACGCGCGCGCCGAGCTCCGACGGCGGCGCCGACGCACCGTTCGTGATCGTTCCGGACGGGAGCTTGGACGCCGGACCCACGTGCGACGTGGGCGAGATCGACTGCTTCGGGACGTGCACCCACGTCGCCGGCGACTCGCTCAACTGTGGCAGCTGCGGCAACGCGTGTCCCGAGGGCACGAGCTGCGCCGCCGGGCGATGCGATTGCCTCGACCCGAAGATCTCGTGCGACGGAATCTGTCTCGATCCGAGCGCCGACGTCTCGAACTGCGGCAGCTGCGGCAACGAGTGCACCGGGATCGAGATGTGCAGCTCGGGCACGTGCATCATCATGTGCGACCCGCCGAACACGATCTGCTTCGACCGAGACCCGGACGACACGCCGGTCGCGGTGTGCTCCGATCTCGTCACGGACGACGCGAACTGCGGGCGCTGCAACACGCGGTGCTCCGGTGGGGCCTCGTGCGTCGATGGGCGCTGCCGGTGCGCCTTCGGCGAGCTCAACTGTGACGGCTACTGCGTCGATCCCGCGACGGACACCGACAACTGCGGTTCTTGCGGCAATTCCTGCGGTGCAGGCGGCGTGTGCGTCGACTCCGCGTGCGAGAGCTGCGGCACTGGCCTCACCGGATGCAGCGGGCGTTGCATCGACACGATGACCGACCGGTTCCATTGCGGGATGTGCGGTCGGCCGTGCGGTGCGGGCGAGGCCTGCTCGGGGGGTCTCTGCGAGTGCGCCGGCACGCTGGTCGACTGCGGCAGCGGTTGCACCGACCTCGACACCGACATCCACAACTGCGGCACGTGCGGCGTCGATTGCGGGGTGGGCGGCGTCTGCACGGCGGGCGCGTGCACGTGCGCATCGGGGTACACGATGTGCGGATTGTCGTGCCGCGACACGCGCAACGACCACGACAACTGCGGGGCGTGCGACATGGTCTGCGACCCCGGGCTCTACTGCGTCATGAGCGAGTGCACCGACGCGCCGCCGACCCGCTACATGCAGACAGCGCCTGCGCCCGGGAGCGTGCCGTTCGTCGACGCGTGCACCGCGGCGGGCCACACGGCCGTCCTTCCGACGACCGACGACGGGTCCACGCGCGTCGCGCTCCCGTTCGCGTTCCGTTACTGGGCGACCGATCTTCCGGCCGCGTCGATGATCAACCTCTGCTCCAACGGTTGGATGGGAATGGCGGGCGACACGTCGGCGTCGCTCGGCGGGACCGTGCCGAGCACCACCGCACCGAACGCCGTGATCGCACCCCACTGGGGCGACGACGTGACGGGCGCGAGCGGCATCTGCGTGGCCACCGTCGGGACCGCGCCAAACCGGCGCTGGGTCGTCGAGTGGGCGATGAGCCGTTACTTCGCCGGGAGCGGGGAGAACCTCACGTACGAGGTCATCCTCTCGGAGGGCACGGGGACGATCGACCTCGTCTACGGGACGATGACGGGCGCTCGGGCGCAGACGATGGGGATCGAGGACCAGACGGGGATGATGGGTATCAATGCCTGCCCGGGCGGTACGGGCGGGTGCATCCCCACCACGGGGCAGGTCGTGCGCTTCGTTCCGATCCCGTGAACGTGTCGCGTTCGTCCGATTGACATCCGGGGCTCGTGGGCTACACCCGGCCCGTCGCGCGAGGTGGGAGCCCGGGCGCGGCGGCTCGGGAGAGCGCGATGGAACGATCTGCTTTTTTGTCGGCTTTTATTGCGCTCGCAGCGTGTGACGGGCACGGCGGGCCCGCGTTGGATCCGGACGCGGGCATGGTGGGGACCGATGCCGGCTCGCTCGAGCCGGATGCGGGTCCCGCCGACGTCGACGCCGGACCGGACATCCCCGAAGAGCTCCTCGCGATCTGTCGTCGCGTCGGCCCGTGGTACGACGAGGCCTGCGACGTCGAGCTGAATCACGTCACGCTTCCCAGCGACACCCCTCGCCCCGAGTACGGGTCGCTCTTCCCCGGCGTCGAGGACTTCAACATGAACGGGTGGGAGTGGTGGCAGAAGTGGCCCGGCGGTGCGTCGCCAACGTATGAGTACGACGAGGCGAGCGACGCGGGCGTCAAGTGCTCGGTCGCGAGCGCGCTCCGGTACGCGGCGATCATGCAGGACCCGCCGGAGGACCTCTACCACCTGCTCGAGGAGAGCACGTGGGAGGGGCGCTTCTACAACTGGAACGACGACTACTCGGATCCGGCGTCGCGCGGCGACGGCACCGGGCCGGTGCTCTGGGCGTGGGAGTACTACCTGATCAAGTGGATCAGTCAGACGAACCGCGACGGCAGCTGCTATCTGCCGACGCGGAGCATGCTCCTCGAAGCGGGCGCCGTGTGCAGGACGCGTGCGCGTCTGAATGGCGGCAGCATCCAGGACTGCACGGTACAGTAGCGAGCATCGGAGGCGTGCGCATGGCTCATCCGCTCGAGGACGTGATTCGCAACGCCGAGCCGTTCGTCTTCATCGGCGACAGCGGGGAGGAGCGCTTCCCCGCGACGAGCTACGCCAATAACGCGACCCAGGGCCACCGCGTGTACTACCTCGACCTCGCGGGGATGACCGAGAGCCGCGGCAAGGTGAAGGGCGGCAAGGTCTACGCCGACGCGAGCGACATCCCGGACGACCGCACGGACCTCGCCGTCATCTGGGTGAAGCCGAAGAGCGCCACGAAGGCCGTCGACGTCGCGCACGGCCTCGGCGCGAAGCGCGTCTGGTTCAGTTTCCAGACGGGCCACCGAGACGCCGTCGCGCGCGCGCGCGAGCTCGGCATGGACGTGATCGAAATCGGCCGCTGCCCCGTGCATTACATGGAAGGCCAGATGGCCGCGTGCCGCAGCCACACCGTGCTCACGAAGCTCACCGGCGCGTACCAGAAGCCGCCTCAGACCGACGCTGACGCGAAGCGGCGCGAGCTCTTCTAGAGCGGGCAGTCGCGCCGAGGCTCGACCCGGGCGCCGCGCGCTGCAGCCGAGCTGCGGCCCTGGTCAACGCACCTGGATCAACTTGGCCAGTCGAAATCGAGGAGCCAGGCGCCGGGTAGGGTCACCGCGACGGACAGCGCGAAGGCGAGGACGCCGAGCCAGGGGAACGTGCGCTCGCTGCCTCTCGGGGTGGCGAGGCTCGGGCCGAGCGCCCAGGCGCGCTCGGCGCCGGTGAAGACGCGTTCGACTCGCACGTCGCGGTAGCCCTCGTCGCTCGGGATGGAGCGCTCGTCCCACGCGGGCGCTTCGAGGACGAAATGGTCACCCGGCTCGCGCTCTCGTCCGAGGAGCTCGACGGGCGCGACGAGCTCGCGCTCTTCGGTGCGGTGCATCCACACGAGGTGGGCGAGGCCGTCCTCGATCCCGATCTCGCGCAGGCGCACGAGGATCTCCCTCGGCGCGGTCTCGTCGGCGTCGAGAGCGGCCTCGATGCGTGCTCGGATGTCGCGCGCGCGGTCCCGCGCGTCGACCCACCGCTCGAGCGCGAGACCGCCGGCGACGTGGAGTGGGAGCACGAGCGCGACGGCGAACGGTGCTGCGGCGAGCAGGCCTTCGCGATCCTCGGCCGGCAGGCCGAGATATCCGAGCACCGCTCCCGCGCCGAGGGCCGGGCCCGCGTACGCCGCGGGCCCGAAGAGCAGGCGAAAACCGACGCCGCCGTCGCCTGCGGCGCGGATCAGCAGGAACGACCCGAGGCTCGCCGCGATGCACGAGCAGACGACGGTGCTGTTGGGGATCCGCGGCGCCGTCGCGAAGAGAAACACCATCGGCGCGGCGCCCGCGAGAAGCGCGCCGAGACGGACGAAGAAGAGCGAGTCGCTCGAATCCTCGAGCCACGGCCGTACGTACGGCGCCCAGCCCAGACCGAAGAGGGTGAGGCCAGCCACCGCGAGCAGCCCGGGGATGAGCCACATGTCGACGCCCTCGAAGTACGCCGTCCCGGGGTCTCGAATCTGCCAGGATCCGCGGGTGCTCCCCGAGGGTCCACGACGGAGCGTTCGAGCTGACGGTGTGTGTCACGCGATACTTGCCGCCTCGCTCGGTCGTGAACAGGGCGACGGGGGCGCAGAGGGACTCCCCGTCCTCGTCCGTGTGGCAGTCCATGTCGACGACCTCGCCGCGGGTCGCCTCGGCTCGATCCACGAGGATGCGGCGGTCCACGATCAGGTAGAGCCCGCCGGCGAAGAGCAGGGCGCCTGCAACGGCCGCGATCCCGAGGTCGCGCGTCATCCGCCTGGATCCTCGAGCGCCCGATCGGTTCGGAGAACCTTCGCGGACCTCGCGCGTCTGACCCCCGGTCGATGTGCGCCCGCCGCAGCGCGTGCGGGCTCGGAGGTCTACCCATGAAGCGATACGTGGTCTTCGGGGCTCTCGTCTCGATCGGTGCTCTGGCATGCGGCGGTGGGGCGCCGCGGGCTGCTGGCGAGCGCGTCGCCGCTTCGGGTCACGGACCGCGAGCGACCGGCCGCCCGGCGGCGGAGGCCGTACCGGTCGTCGCCCCCGACCTCGTCTACGGCGACGACGTCCTCACGCGCGTGCTCGCGCAGAACTCCACCACCGTCGCGAGCCCGCCGCGCACGTTCCGCGCGATCCCGGTCACGGCGATGGACGTCTCGACGCTCTCGGTGACGAAGAGCGAGACCGGCTTTCGCGTGGCGCTCCCGAGCGGAGCGCCGGTCGTGACCCCGACCGTGTACCGCGATCTCGTCGTCGTGAGCGGCGGCTTTCGGAGCCGCCAGATGTTCGCGTTCCGCGCCGGCGCGGGCGACCCCGTGTGGGGCGTCGAGCTCGGCGACGACGGGCCCTCGATGCCTGCGTGCAAGGACGACGTCTGCGTGTTCAACACCGAGTCGTGCACGATCTTTGCCGTGCAGGCGCAGACGGGAGAGCTGCTGTGGTCGTGGTACCTGGGCGATCCGCTCATGAGCTCTCCGACGATCGCGAACGGTCTGGTGTTCGCGGCGTACCCCGCGCTCGGGGCCGCGCAAGCCGACGGCAAGCCCGTGCCCGAGGGTGTGACGCACGCGCTCGCCGCGTTCCGCCTGCGGACGGGCGAGCTCGTCTGGGCCAAGTGGATCGACGCCGACGTCATCTCGGCGCCCATGGCCGTCGCGGACGCCGTGTTCGTGTCGACGTTCGCCGGCACGATGTACAAGCTCGACCAGCAGACGGGCGACATCATCGCAGCGCACGAAGCTCACGCGACGTCGGCTCCGGTATACGTCGACGGCGCGCTCTACTACTCGCGGCGCGACGAGGCCACGGAGGTGGCGACCGCGGCCGATGGCTCGGCACGTCCGGCACCGCGCGTCTCGGAGCGCCTCGTCCGGAGCCAGAAGCCGGGCGGCGCCGGCCGGAACATGCAGGAGACGCAGGCGATGCCGGCCGACCAGCTACGCTACGATTTCTACCAAGGCACCGTGCACGCGGCCGAGTCGACCGCGAACGACGCCGCGAACGGGTTCTCGGGAGGCGCGCCCCAGTCCGCGAACACGCAGGCTGCCCGCATGATGGTCGGACGTGCGAGCGTGCACGGCTTGCAGGAGTTCCAAGGCGCGTGGGTGCTCTCGGTAGGCGCCGCCAACTACGCCGTCATGGGTGAGTCCCTCGTGAGCGTCGAGCGCGACACCATGCGCGCGCGATGGTCGCAGCCGCTGCCGGGCGACCTCGCGACGCTCGGGATCCTAGCCGCGCCGCCCGCGAACGCCTCGGGGACAATCGTCGTGCCGACGACGACCGGCGACGTGCTGCTCGTCAATCCACGCCACGGAAACACGACGCGACGCTTCCCCGTCGGATCGCCGCTCCGCACGCAGGCCGTGGTCGAGAACGGTTGGATCTACGTCGGCACGGGCGCCGGCGAGCTCGTCGGCATCGACACCGGCGACCGCCACCTCACCGGCTGGCCGACGTGGGCCGGCAACGCCGCGCGGACGGGATCTCCCGAGCCGTGAGGCTCGCGCTGGCTCGCAATCACTCGACGCCGAGGACCGCGACCGGGACGAAGCGATCGGTTCGCGTTCCGTCGCCGAGCTGGCCCCAGGAGTTGAACCCCCAGCACCGCACGCCGCCGGAGGCGAGGCGCGCGCAGCTCACCTGCGGGCCGGACGAGACCTCGACGACGTCGGCGAGGCCCTCGGCCTCAATCGGCACCGGCCGTCCGTTCGGAAGGTCCATCGAACCGGCACCGAGCAGGTTCGCGTCGCCCCAGCAGAGCACGTGGCCCGATGCGCCAATCACGCAGCTCGTGTCGAAGCCTTCGCCCTCGGCGAGGCGCATCGGAGTCTCCGAGAGGGTCACGGCGACGGGCAATGGCTCCATCCCGCCGCCCGTCTGACCGAGCTGGCTCACCTCGTTGGATCCCCAGCAGGACACCGACGTCCCGTGGATCGCGCACGTGTGCTCGCTGCCGCCGGTGACGTCGCTCGGCGCGCCTCCGACCGCGACCGGAGGGCCGGGCGTCTCGTGGCTGCCGTCGTTCGTCCCGAGCTGGCCGTAGTTGTCGATGCCCCAGCATCGCAGCGCCGCCGCGCCGTCAATCGCGCAGGCGTGGTTCGACGAGACCGCGAGCCGGGAGACCCCCGAGAGGCCGCCCGCGACGTCGAGCGGGCGCGAGCTCCACGAATCGTCCGTGCCGCTTCCGAGCTCGTTCGAGAGGTTCGAGCCCCAGCACTTCACGGCGCCTCCCGCGACGACGGCGCACGCGTTGTCGTCACCCACCGCGATCGCGGTCGCGCCGGTCAGGTCGACCACCGGCGACGGGGTGCCGCGGCTGTCCTCGGTGCCGTCGCCGAGCTGCCCGAAGGTGTTGTCGCCCCAGCACCACACGTCTCCTGCCGTCCCGACGAGCGCGCACGTGAGGTCCCAGCCCGCGGCCACCTGCCGCACGCCGCTCGCCATGACCACGACGGGCCGCGTCGTGCGATCGCCGTCCATCGGCAGCCGCACCCCGAGCTCGCCGCACGTGTTCGACCCCCAGCACACGAGCTCTCCGCTGTCGCGCACCGCGCACGCGTGCGTGAATCCGACGCCGACGTCGATCACGTTCGAGAGCTCTTCGCCCACGGGACCGCCGCCGTCGCTCGTCACCTGACCGTCCGTCGGTGGCGTGACGGAACCGTCGCGTCCGCCGCTGTCGGTCCCTGCCGCCCCGCCGTCGTCGAAGGTGAAGCGCGAGAAGTCGTCGATGAACGCGCAGCCCGGCGCGAGCCCCGCGAGGGCGAGGGATGCGGCCAGCCCGACGATCGGTCGGGCGCGCATCACATCGCCCCCCGGAAGAGCATCGAGGCGCCGCCGCAATCGAACCCCACGGCGACGGGGCTCTCGGTGGGCTCGTCGTCGCCGCCCGACACGAGCCGAATCACCACGCCGATCACGCCGACGACGATCGCCGCGCCGGTCAGGACGGTCGACGCGATCGCGAGCGTCTGACCACGGTCGCGATCGCCCGCGCGCGACGAGTCGCACGCACCAAAGGTGCACGCGCCGTCGAGGTCGTTGTAGACGTCGTGCGCGAGGAGCCCCGTGACGAGCGCGGCGATCCCGAACGCGCCTCCGGTCGCGAGCAGCACGACGGGCGCGACCGGAACGCCACCCATGCCGCCGCCCGCCGGCGCGGCCCGTGATGTTCCGTCCTGGCTCTCGAGCGGCGCCGCTTCGGGGACGTCCTCGTCGTGCGTCTGTTCGCCGCGCGCCTCGCCTTCGGCGAGCTCGCGGAGACGCGCGATCCGCGCCTCGACGGCCTCGCGATCCTCCGCGTCCGGCGCCGCGGTGAGATATTCGGCGTACACGTCGGCCGACTCCGCCCAGCGACGCGCGTGCTGTAGCGACGTCGCGACGTTCTTGAGGAGGTGGGCACGCCGCGAGAGTCGGTACGCCTCGCGAAACTCGCGCGCGGCCTCGTCGTAGCGCAGCTGTTCGTAGTAGCTGACGGCCGCCTCGTAGTGATCGTGCGCGGCCGCGACATCGCGCTCGCTCGGCGCCGCGTCCTGGGCTCGAGCGGGCGCCGAGACCGACGCGACGAAGAGGAGCGCGACCACGCCGCACGTGCTCGCGAGCGCTCTGGCGACCGAGCTCATCGCCAGAGGATACCGAGACAGCGGCCCGTTCGCGCGTCCTTCTTGCACTGGCCCGAGGCGATCAGAACGGCTCGAGGTCCTCTGCGCCGAAGTCCTGTCCCATCGTCGGCGGGGCGGTCGGCTCGGAAGCGCGTGCGGGGCGGTCGAGGCGCATCCGTGGTCTCGCCGTGCGCGCGCGGTGCGGCGCCGGCGGCTCGTCGGGGGCTCCACGCTCGAGCGCTGCGGAGTCGACGGCGGTCGGTCGCGCGCGCCCGTCGGTCGGCGCTTCGTCCGCCTCGAGCGGTTCGCTCGGGCCGGGCACCACCGGGTCCTCTCGGCTCGGGCCGAGGTCTCGGTCCGGCGTGGGGCTCGGCGGCGGCACGGCGCTCGAGGCCGCCGGCCGCACCACGCGCGCCTCGTGCATCGTGAACAAGAGCGCTCCCCCGACGAGGCCGGCGGCCCCGACACCAATCACGGCGAGCGCGAGCCGCGAGGGCAGGGATCTGCCCGATGGACCCACGCGGGTCGGGTGTGTCGCGGCGCGGGGAACCGAGCCCGGCTCCGACGCCGTGAGACCGAGGCGGGTCGGGGGCGTCCGAGGCGTGTCCCCCGGCGTCGACGCGCGAACCGCCGCCCACCGTCCGCTTCCATGGGTCGACGCTCGCACCGCGGGGTAGGGACCGCTTCCGTCGGTGGCGATCGTCGGGGCCAACGCGTCGGGCGGAGCGCCCGCGGACGGCGTGTCCGCGCCGAGGTCGGCCGCGGCGGCCCGAAGCGCCGCGGCGAACGCGCGAGCGCTGACATGGCGCGCCTCGCGCTCGCGAGCGATCGCCCGATCCACCACCGTGGCAAGCGCCGGGGGGACCTCCGGAGCGCGCGACGCGAGCGGTGCCGGCTCGGACGTGCACGCCCGAACCACCATCTCCTCGTACGACTCGACGTCGAACGGGAGCTGCCCCGAGAGCGTGCGATAGAGCACCACGCCGACGCCGTAGACGTCCGCGCGCGCGTCGACGTCGCGCGCCGATAGATACTGCTCGGGCGCGGCGTAGCCGGGGCTCCCCATCGCGATGTTGGACCGCGTCATGTCCATGCCCTCGCCGGGCTTTTTCACCTTGCTGATCCCGAAGTCGAGGAGCTTCACGTGGTCCGCGCTGTTCGAGCCGTCGATCGTGGTGCCTCCGAGCATGATGTTCCCCGGCTTCACGTCGCGATGGACGATCCCGGCGGCGTGTGCCGCTTCGAGCGCTCCGAGCACGCCGAGCGCGATCGACACTGCGCGCTCTGGCGGCAAGCGCTCGACCTCGAGCAGGTCGTGGAGCGAGCATCCTTCGACGAGCTCCATCGCCAAGAACGACGTCCCGTCCGGCGTCACACCCGCGTCGAACACTTGAATGATGTCCGGGTGGCCGATCGCGGCTGCCGCCTTCGCCTCCTGAAAGAAGCGCTCCACCGCGCGCTGGGACATGTTCTGCTTGGTGTGCAGGATCTTGAGCGCCACCGGGCGGTCCATCACCGCGTGGCGCGCGCGGTAGACCGCGCCGAAGCCGCCCCCCCCGAGCCAGCTCTCCACCTCGTACCGGTCGATGCGCGCCCCGCAAGGCCCTCGTTCGTGCATCGACTGCTCCGTGACCGGACAGACGAGCTCGTCGCTCGGGTGCTCCAGACCGCAGTGCGAACAGCCCGGCATCAATCGAACGGTAGCAGAGCGAGCCACCGTCGCGCACGCGGCGTCCGTAACCGCACGCGTCTTCAGGCCCGCTTGCTCCGTCCTGCGAGGATCTTCACGAACGAACGGGTCTCGATCTCGTCCTTCGGTGAGCCCGGTCGCGCCGAGCTCCTCGAGGGAGACCGCGCCGCAGCTCAGGCCGCGGAGGAAGTAGTTGAGCAGGCCCTGGCCCGTCGCGGCGTCGTCGAAGACGTCGCCGACGAGCGTCGCCTGCGCGGCCTTCTCGACGAAGTTGCGCAGGCGGTCGGCCGCGGCCTCGAAGCCCTCGAGGAAGAACGCGTACGTCGCTGCGTAGCGGATCGGCAGCTGCGCCGGGTGGAGGTCCCAGCCCTGATAGAACCCGTTCTCGAGCGAGTGGCGCACGTTGTCATAGCTGCAGCCTCCACGCCGAGTGGACCGCGGCGCGGTTCTCGCGAGCCTGCTGCGCGGTGAGCGTCTCACCCTTCTTGCGCGCGGTGGACCGGCACGGGCATCACGTTCGTCGCGCCGTCCGACAGCCACACGCCGGTGCTCGCGAACGCGACCTTCATCATGTGGAGCGCGAAGTCGCAGGCGGGGTGATCGATCCGCTGGTACGCCGCGGTGATGTTGCAGCTCGCGGTGTAGTCGTACGTACCGAAGTGCGCGGCCGAGCAGGCGCTCGCCTGCGGCGGCGCGAAGGAGCGGGAGCGTCGATCGGCCGTCCGGCCCCAGGATGGCCTGCGTGAGCTCGATCATCAGCTCCATTCGGAGCGTCCCGGCGGCGAGCCCGAGCCGCTTCTCGAGCGCCTCGAACATCCGCACGAGCGCGGTCACCTGCTCTGGGATCGGCACCTTCGGGAGCGTGACGACGAAGCGGTCGGGGACGCGCCCGGCCTCGCCGACCAGCGTCGTGAGGAAGATGTCGAGCGTCCGCACGGAGCGTTGCTCGAGCTCCGCGTTGAGCGGCTTGATGCGGATGCCGAGGAACGGCGGCAGCCCGCCTTCCTTCATGCCGCGCGCGACCTCCTTCGCGGCTGCGACGGCCGTCGCGTCTTCTTCCTCGTCGGGTCGGTTGCCGTAGCCGTCCTCGAAGTCGATGCGGAAGTCCTCGACGGCCTCGCGCTCGAGCTTCTGGCGCACGCGCTCGTAGACGCGCTCGGCCAGGTCCTTTCGCTCGATCCCGAGCGCGCTCGCGAGCGTCGCGGCGTCGGGCGCATATTCGTCGAGCGAGCGGACCGCGAGCTCACCGAGCTTCTGCGCCGTCTCCGCCTTGAAGAGGTGCGCGCCGCCGTAGACGGTGTGGATGGGCTGCCTGTCCGGGCGCTCGCCGGAGTAGCTCTTCGCGAAGGCCTGGTTCGCTCGCGACAGCGCTGCGAGCGCGTCGGCACATTCGTCGTGAAGGCGGGATTCCATGTCAGCTCCCTCTGTAGGTCGAATAGCCGAACGGCGACAGCAATAGCGGCACGTGATGGTGCTCGCTCGGTCTCTCGACGGTGAAGACGACCGGCACGTGCGGATAGAACCCGCGCACACCCGATGCCGCGAAGTAGTCCGCGACGTGAAAGGTCATCCGGTACGTGCCGGCCTCGAGCGCGTCCGAGGCGAGCAGGTCCGCGACGCGACCGTCATCGTTCGTGATGCCGCTCGCGACCTCCGTGAAGGCCCCGCCGCGCTCGCGCTCGAGCGTGACGCGGATCCCCCGGGCTGGCCTGCCCGCCGCGATGTCGAGGACGTGGGTGGTGAGCGGGCTCTTGGCGCTCACAGCTTCTCCAATCGGATGCGGGTGATCTTCGCCTGCTCCGCGCGCGCGATCGCGAGCTCGCGCTCCGGGTCGTTGCCGAGCCGGGCTTCGAGGAGCTCGAGCATCTCGCTCGCGGTCTTGCCGGTCGCGCAGACGATGAAGATGTAGCCGAACCGTCCTTCGTACTCGGCGTTTCCGTCGCGAAGCGCGACGAGCGTCGTCCTCGGTCGCGTCTACGACGCCGGCCTGCTCCTCGCCCGACCACCCCGCCGTCCGCGCGAACCTCGTGCGAAGCGACTCGACGCTCGCGCCGATCTGCGGGTGATGGGAGAACGCCTCGAGCACGTCGGCGCGGCTCGCCTCCGCCCACGCGCGCTCCGCTTCGGCGAAGAGCGCGGCGTCGGTCCCGAAGGGGCGTCGCGCGCGAGCATGCGCGCGACCCATCGCGTCGCGCCGCAGCAGCGCTGCGAGCGCGTCGCGTCGCCTGCGCTCGCGTCCATCGCGTCGAGCTTGGCCGAGCGCGCTCACGCGCTCTCGTCCTCCCGCACGACGCGCAGGCGGCTCACGCCGCCGTCCGGGATACACGCGAAGCGCACGTGGCTCACGGGTCCACGGCCGGCGAGCTCGTCGCGGTAGAAGTGCCGGCGTGTGCGGCGTCGAGCTTCTGCTCGGGCGAGCACCGTGCGCCACGCCGTCGCTCTCGACGCAGATCGGTGATGCGCGCGCCGCGCGGCGTCGATGCCGTCGAGCGATGCACGGTCGGGGTAGTTGCCCTTGAAGTGGTTGGTGTCGATCTCGACGAGGCCGAGCGTGCCCGCGCGCGGCGAGCCGGACGACGATCCAGTCGTGGCCGGGCCCGCGCCGTCGCCGCGTCTCCCAGCCGCCGCCCATGTTCGCGGCGCGGCCCGGGCGCGATGAGGTTGTTCATCGGGCCGAAGAACATGTCGCTGCACGCGAGCGCGAGCCCGCCGTTCTTGCACCGCGGCGAGATCGACCTCGCCCAGGCGACAGCAGCGGCCTGCGTCTCGTCGTCGGCGTCGAGCGCCGCGAAGTCGGGCACGACGTCGCCGTACACGCGGAGGCGCGCGACGCCGCCGTCGGGATAGATGTTGAGGCGCACGTGGGTGAACGCGCGGCGCGATGCGTGCGATCGCGAAGAGGTTCTGCGAGCCGGGGCGGAGCGGCGACTGCGCGCAGCAGCTCGGTCCACGCCGCGTCAGCGAGCGCGTCGACCGGCGCGCCGCGCGGCGCGACCCGATCGCTTCGAGCGACGCGAACGGCGGGTGGTTGCCGAGGAAGTGGTTCGTGTCGATGTCGAGGCCGCGCACGCCGCCCGCGCGCGCCGAGCTCGACGACGCACCAGTCGTGGCCGCGCGTCCGCGTTGCGGCGGCTCTCCCAGCCGTCCATCCACTTGCCGCGCTCGGTGTACTCGTCCGGGAGGAAGACGCCGCGGCCCGGCTTGAGCAGGTTCTCGCGCGTCGGCGAAGAACTCGTCGTTGGTCGCAGACAGCGCCGCCCGCCGAGCGCCTCGGCGGCGAGATCGACCAGCCCGGTGAACGGTCGCGGGCGATCCGTGCGCGCTCATGCGGCAGCCTCCGGCGGTCCCGTCGCGGAGGAGCGGCACGCCCGACGGACCTCGCTGACCGTCGCTCCCGATCGTACACGATGCTCGCCCCGCGAGCCACGTCGCGCGCACCGCGCCCGCGCAGCGTGCGGCCGAGGTACGGGCGAGATCGGGTGACGATAGCGGAGCATCGTCGCTCGGTCACGCGTGAAGCGTCGCGTCGGGATCCCACACGACGAGGTCGGCGTCCGGCCCGGCGGCGATCGCGCCCTTTCGCGTGCCGAGGCCCGGCGAACCGCGCCGGCCCGGCGCTCATCCACGCCGCGAGGCGCTCGAGCAGCCGCACGCCGCGCGCCGCGCGCCTCGGTCCAGACGCCGCGAGCCCGAGCTGCAGCGACGCGATGCCGCCCCACGCGCGCGTCGAAGTCGCCCGCGCTCGCGGCGCTTGAGCGCCGGCGTGCACGGCGAGTGATCGGTGACGACGAAGTCGATCGACCCCGTCGCGCGAGCGCGTGCCCAGAGCGCGCTCGCGGTTCTCGGCGCCGCGGATGGGCGGCGCGCACTTGAACGTCGGTCGCGCCGTCGGGCACCTGCTCGGCCGACGAGGCAGAGGTAGTGCGGGCAGGTCTCGACCGTGAGCGGCAGGCCCTCGGCCTTCGCGCGCGCGAGGATCGGGCAGCGCGGCCGCCGACGACAGGTGCACGACGTGCACCGCACAGCCGGTCTCGCGGCACAGCCCGACGAGCAGCGCGATCGCGCGCGTCCTCCCACGCGCGGCGGCCGCGACTGCAGGTAGCCGCGCGTACTTGCGCGGATCGCGCCTGCGGCGCGGGCGGCGCGCCGAGGTCGAGCTCGGCGTGGGCGAGCAGCGGCACGCCGGCGTCGCGCAGGACGCGGCATCGCGCGCGCGCAGGTCGGCCTCGCGTCGACGTTCGGGGAACTCGTCGATGCCGGAGTGCACCATGAACGCCTTGCAGCCGAGCGCGCCGGCGCGCGCGAGCCCGGGCGAGCGTCGTCGCGCGTTGCCCGGGACCGACGCCGCCCCAGAAGCCCGACGTCGACGCGCGAGCTGGCCGCGCGGCGGCGGCGAGCTTCGCGTCGCAGCGCCTCGACGCGTCGTCGTCACCGGGATGCAGTTGAGCGGCATGTCGACGAGCGTCGTGACGCCGCCGGCGGCCGCGGCGCGCGGTCGCGGTCGCGAAGCCTTCCCACTCGGTGCGCCCGGGCTCGTTGATGTGCACGTGGGAGTCGACGAGGCCCGGGAGGCAGCACGAGGTCGCCGAGGTCCTCGACGACACGCCGCGTCGATCGCGTCATCGTCGACGACCGCCTCCGATACGATCGCCGTCGATCAGAACGGCGCCGCTCGTCGTTCCGTTGGGCGTCACGATGCGGCGGCTCCGGATCGCCTTCCGCACCGTCACCGGGCGGCTCCTTGATAGACCCACGCGCCGATGATGTCGCGCTCGTCGTCGGTCATGTTGGTCATGTTCCCGAGTGGCATCGTCTTCGAGACGACGACCATCGAGTTGATCCGCGCCGAGAGCGCGACGATCTGGTCGGCTGTGTCGAACATCACGCCTTGCGGCGCTGTCTGGAACGCTTGGTGCGTCGGCGTCTGCGAGTGGCAGGTGATGCACCTCTCTTCGACGATGGTCCGCACCTCCTCGAACTCGACGTGGCGATAGTCGGCGTACGACTTCGGCGCAGATGCGAGCGCGAGCGCGACCATGCCGACGGCGGCGGTCGGGAAGGATCCAGACGTTCTTCTGACCCACGCCGCGGAGGTTGAACCAGTGGCGAACTCCCGCGCCGATGAGCGAGAGCGCTGCGAGCAGCGCCCAGTTCCACTCGCTCCCGAAGGTCGACGGGTAGTGGTTGCTCACCATGATGAACAGCACGGGGAGCGTGAAGTAGTTGTTGTGCGACGAGCGCTGCGCGGCGTCGATGCCCTTCTGTGCGTCGGGCGTCTCGCCGCGCACCATCGCTCGACCATCACGCGCTGGTTCGGGATGATCACGAAGAACACGTTCGCCGCCATGATCGTCCCGAGCAGCGCGCCGACGTGGATGTACGCGGCGCGGCGCCGAAACGTCTGCGTGAGCCCGTACGCGACGCGCCGTGAAGAGCGCGAAGCCGAGGATCGCGAACAGGACGGGCTTCTTGCCGAGCGGCGACTTGCAGAGCAGGTGATAGACGTGACAGCCGACGACGAGCGTGCCGACGCCGATGGAGCACCGCGAGCCACGGCGAGAGCACGCGCACGCGCGTCGTCGACGAGGTACGTCGTCGGGTGGAGGTAGTAGACGACCGCGAGCAGCGCGAAGCCCGCTGATCCACGTGAGTACGCCTCCCACTTGAACCAATGGAGCGTCTTCGGGAGCTTCGCGGGCGCGACCGTGTACTTCACGACGCGGTAGAAGTGACCGCCGTGGATCGACCAGAGCTCGCCTCCGACGCCTGGCTCCGCCTGCTCGGGGGGGCGGACGTTGTTGTTGAGCCAGTTGAAGTAGAACGAGGTCCCGATCCACGCCGCGCCCGCGACGATGTGCAGCCATCGCAGAGCGAGGCCGAGCCAATCGGTGTAATGCTCCATGGGCGGCGCCGGAGGGCCGACTTGTTCCATGATTTCGTGGCCGCTTCAAGAGGGGCAGGGGGTAGCGGCCTCGAGCGTATCGGCAAAGAACACGAGCTTTCCCTCGCGTTCGGAGTCGCGCTAGGCTTCGAGCATGCGCGCGTGGGTCTTCTTCTCGGTCGCTTCTTTTCTCGGGGCCTGCTCCTGCAACGGAGCGTTGGGTAGCGGCGACGGCGGGCCGGGCCGCGACGGCGCTGGCGGGACGGACAGCGGCGTTCCACCGGGCGACGGAAGCGGAGGACGGGACGGCGGCGGCACCGACGCCGGCCCGCCGCTCGAAGACATCGTCGTCTTCGGTCCCGGCGCTCCGGCGGACTCGGCCGATCGCTTCACGGCGCCGGTCGGATCCGACGCGTCGGGCGTCGCGACGATCCTCTATCCGCTCGACGAGGTCCTGTTCCCGCGCAACGTGTACTCGCCCGATGTTCAATGGGACGGGCCCGGTCGAGCTGGCGACATCTACCGCGTGCGCTTCACCGGCGCGCCGATCTCGCTGACGGCGTACGTGCTCCATCCGGGAGCCGGGTTCGAGGACGACTACCTCGTGGACTACGACGCGTGGCACACGCTGCTCTCGGTCGCGGGCGGCTCTCGGATGAGCCTCGAGGTCGATCGCTGGGACAGCGTCGCGAACGTGGTCTACGAGAGCGATCCGATCGCCGTGCGCATCGCGCGCGGGAGCATCGCGGGCGCGGTCTACTACTGGGCGCTCGGATCGTTCGGCGGGACCGAGGGACGCATCCTGCGTGTGCGACAAGGAACCGAGGTTGCGCCGGTCATCGAGAATTTCATGCCCACCCCGCCGGTGGGCACGGACGGACAACGATGTGCGGCGTGTCACGGGCTCTCGCGCGACGGGAACAAGCTCGCGGTGGCGTTCGATGACGGTGCGTTCGGTGGCGTCGTCGATCTCACCGACGATCTCACGAGCGCCGATCCACCCGTCGTGTTCCGCCTGGGCTCGTCGTGGTTCTTCGCAGCGTTCAACCCCGACGCATCACGGCTTTTCATGACGACGGAGGGGCAGGCTTCACGGTTGCTCGACGGGACGACCGGCGGCGTGATCACTCCCTCGACGGGCGCGCTCCCCGCGGGTACTCACCCCGCGTGGTCGCCGGACGGGATGCAGCTCGCGTTCATCACGGGCGCGAACGACGCGTGGAACCCGAACACCGGCAACCTCACGACGATCGAGGTCACCGGCGCCGACGCGTTCTCGGGACCGACGGTGAGCCACATGGGCTCGGCGCTCGCGGGCGCCGCGGAGGGCGGAACCCTCGACATGTACCCGTCGTACTCTCCGGACTCGGCGGTGATCGCGTTCGGCCACGGAACCCGCACGCTCGTGTCGGCGGGTGCCGCCAGGGGCGCGCTCTACGTGATCCCGCGCGGAGGCGGTACGCCGTCGCGGCTCGACAACGCGAGCGTGGGCAACGCGTGGTACCCGAACTTCACCCCCTTCGTGACGCCCGCCGACGACGCGGGCATGGTGTACTGGCTCCTGCTCTACTCGGGCCGCGACTACGGCAACGCGCTCGCCGGCACACGTGGTACCGGCCGGCGACAGATCTGGGTGAGCGCCATCTCGACGACGCCCGCCGGCGCAGACGCTTCCAACGTGCCCTATTGGCTCCCCGGTCAGGACACCGAGCAAGAGAACGCGAGCGCGTACTGGGCGCCGATCCCGTGCCGCGCCACCGGCACGAGCTGCACCACCGATGACTCGTGCTGCGGCGGTCGCTGCGACCTCACAGCCGCCGTCCCCGTCTGCGCACCCCCCGTCGAATGCCGCATGGCCGGCGAGTCGTGCGAGACCGACGCCGACTGCTGCACCCCCTCGCTCGCCTGCGCCGGCGGCATCTGCGTCCCCGGCTTGATCTAGCCGCCGGATGATCTCGGGGCGGTTGCCCACCAGCGACCGAAGTCGTTACCGAGTTGCACCGTGATGGGTGCGGACCGAGATGATGCACTTCGGGTCGCCGCGGTGCATGCACTTCGGGTCGGTGATTCCGATTGACTCGCCGAAGTGGCGGGCTAGGCCGTTGGCGATACCGCGCGCGACGGCGCAGAGCCTCCGCTGCGAGTCGTAGTGGATGAGGACCTCGTGCGCGCCCGTGCGCTCGACGTGCAGGCGCGGGGGAGCTGCGCCGGGCTGGCGGCGGCGAACGACGCGGTGAATCGTCTCCTCGGTGTGCTCGATGACGTCGAGCGTGCGCCAGGATGGGTCGAGCAGGCTGCCGTAGAGGCCCACGTACGTCGGGACGAGGAACTCGCCGAACGCTTCGAGCAGCTCGCTCGTGGGCCGGCCGGTGGCCTCCGAGGCGGCGGTCACGAGCGCGACGATCTGCTCGTCGGGGTATGCCCGGAGCGGGGTGTAGACCTCCGCGTCGAGGCCGGCCTTCGCGAGCAGCCCGTGCCACGCGCCGTGACCGTACCCGGCCTCGACGAATTTCCGGAGCTCGAGGTGGATGATCCCGTGCATGGTCGTTCGATGCTCGAGGGGGCGTTTCGGTTACTCGCGCACGCGCCCGAAGGCCCGGCCTCTCGAGGCTCGCCGCTCGCGAACGGCATCGCGATCGACGCAGAGCGTCAGCGTTTCGTCGGCGCCGGAGCCGCCTGCGCGGAGTGGGTGATCGAAGCATGCGCGACCGCCGTCGATTCGCGGCGAGCCGTCGAGCGTGGCTCCCTCGACGACGTGACCTGCGCGGGAGCCATCAGGCCAGAAGAGCGCCGTGCCCGGCCGGAGCGAGGTCCCGTCGTGGGTCCCGGGCGCGTCGATTGACCGCGACGGGCGCTCGTTCGTCACGCTCCGCGCGTCGATCTGGCCCACGACCTCGACGCACGCGTTCCGGACCGTGGCGACCGAGCGTCCTCGGCCGAGCGGGCCTTCGACGATGAGGCTGGCGCGCGCTGGGCCGTCGTCGAAGCTTCGCCGTGTGTCATCGACGCTGAAGTCCACGACGCCGCGGCGGGCCGCGCCGGCTCGCGGGCGGCTCGCGCGCTCGGTGACGAGCCGTCCTCCGCGCCCGAACTCCACGCGGATCCCGCCCGCGAGGAGCCCCGCCGCCGACCGGGGCAGCGCGATTCTCTCGCTCGGCTGGTAGCGCGTCGCGACCTCCGATGGCGCGAGCTCGACGCGCAGCGTCGCGCCGCGCACGAACGCGTCGTACCTGCGCGGTCCACGCGCCTCGAGCCCGACTCCGGAGACGAGCCTGAGCGCGGTGCCGTCGTCGAAGGTGCGCTCGACGCGCGACGCCGTCACCGGGGCGAGGTCGTCGCGTCGGACGAACAGGTGCAGATCCATCCCGTCGAGCGCGCGCACCGTCGGATAGCAGTGGTCCGTGGCGCGAAACGTCGGGATTGTCGCGAGCTCGACCCAGCCGTCGTGCTCGCCCACGAAGCGCATCACGAAGAACGGGCCGATCCGCTCCGTGTAGCGGCCAGCCCACGGGTCGCGCGCCTTTTCTCCGCTCGCGTCCGGCGACGCGTAGACGAACGCGGCCCGGCGGACGAGCGCGTAGCTCGTTCCTTGGGCCGCGGCGCGTGGAACCGCGGGGTACGGGATCGCCGCCGCCGCAGCGATGCCCGCAACGAGCACCAAGAAGAGCGGTCGAGCGAAAGGCGGCCCTTCTCCGCTACGGATCGGCCTCCGCATCGTGGCATGATAGCCGGCCATGCGTGGGCTCATGCAAGACCGTCCGCTGCTCATCTCGTCTCTGCTGGAGTATGCGGCGCAATATCACGGCGACACCGAGATCGTCTCGCGGACGATCGAGGGGCCGATCCACCGCTACGGCTATCGGGAAGCGGCCCGGCGGTCGCGGGGCCTCGCGAGCGCGCTGTCGCGCGAGCTCGGCGTCGGCGTGGGAGACCGGATCGCGACGATCGCGTGGAACGGTTTTCGGCACTTCGAGATCTACTACGCGGTCTCGGGCGCAGGCGCGATCTGCCACACCCTCAACCCACGCCTCTTTCCCGAGCAGCTCGCGTACATCGTCGGCCACGCGGAGGACTCGTACGTATTCGTCGACCTCACGTTCGTCCCGCTCGTCGCGAAGCTCGCGCCCTCGCTGCCGAGCGTGAAGGGCTACGTCGTCATGACGGACCGCGAGCACATGCCGGCCGAATCGGGCCTGCCGAACGTCATCTGTTACGAGGAGCTGCTCGCCTCGGGTGACGACGCGTACGAGTGGCCCGTCTTCGACGAGAGCACGGCGTCGTCGCTCTGCTACACCTCCGGCACCACCGGCAATCCCAAGGGCGTGCTCTATACGCATCGTTCCACGGTGCTCCACTCGTTCGTCGTCTGCATGCGCGACGGCCTGGGGCTGTCGTCGTCGGACTGCATCCTTCCGGTCGTGCCGATGTTCCACGCGAACGCCTGGGGGCTCCCGTACGCGGCGCCGATGTGCGGTGCGAGCTTGGTGATGCCGGGAGCGAAGCTCGACGGCGCGAGCGTGTGCGAGCTCCTCACGGACGAGCAGGTGACGTGCACCGCGGGCGTGCCGACCGTCTGGTCGATGCTCCTCGCGTATGTGAGGGAGAACGGGCGGACGCTCCCCCATCTTCGCCGCGCCATCATCGGCGGCTCCGCCGCTCCGCGGTCGATGATTGAGGCGTTCCAGAACGACCTCGGAGTCTCGGTCGTGCACGCCTGGGGCATGACCGAGACGAGCCCGCTCGGGACGGTCGGCAACCTGCTCCCGAAGCACGCCGACGTCGACGCCGAGCGGCGGCTCGACGTCCAGGTCAAGCAGGGCCGCGCGGTCTACGGAGTCGATCTCGAGATCGTCGACGACGCCGGCTCCCCCATGCCGCGCGACGGAAAGGCGTTCGGCCATCTGCTCGTCCGCGGCCCCTGGGTGACGAGCGGCTACTTCAAGGGCGAGGGCGGTGAGGTCCTCGGGCCCGACGGGTGGTTCGATACGGGCGACGTCGCGACGCTCGACGCGGATGGCTACATGCAGATCACCGACCGCGCCAAGGACGTCATCAAGACCGGCGGCGAGTGGGTCTCGTCGATCGATCTCGAGAACGCGGCTGTCGGGCATCCGGACGTCGCGGAGGCCGCGGTGATCGGCGTGGCGCATCCAAAGTGGGGCGAGCGACCGCTCCTCATCGTCCTCCCCCGACCGGGCAGCGAGCCGACGAAGCAGAGCGTCCTCGAGCACCTGCGCGGCAAGGTTCCGAAGTGGTGGCTCCCGGACGAGGTCGTGTTCGTGGACGCCATCCCGCACACCGCGACCGGCAAGATCCTGAAGACCGCGCTCAGGGAGCAGTTCGCGGGCTACGTTCTCGAAACGGCTTCCGCGGGCGATCCATCGCCGTCCTGAACACCGCCCGGAAGTCGCCCTCCGCCGATAGCCGCGTGAGCACGGCGTGCAGCCCCCAGACGAGGCGCTGCTGCCAGATCCACGGGGGCCGGATCGCGAGGTGGCGGAGGTTCGGGTTGCTCGGCTCCGAGTACTTCATCGCGGCGAGCATCCAGCCCTTCGTGAAGCGAAAGCTCGGCTCGAGGTACGGCGAGAGCTGCTGTCGCAACATGTCCCAGTGCACGTCCCAGTCGATTCTGTCGGGCCGCGGCGTCATTCCCGTCGCGACGACCGCGTCCCGAAACGCCGACCGCCTTCCGTCGAGGACCACGCGCGCGAGCGCGCGCTCGCGATTGATGTAGTCGTCGTCGTACTCGCGCACGCACCCGAAGTCGAGAAAGACCACCGCGTCGGACTCGGGGAAGAGGTAGTTCCCGGGGTGTGGGTCGGCGTTGAGCGTTCCGAGCTCGAAGAACGAGCGATGCGCGAACCTGGCCAGCGTGAGGCCGATCTGGTTTTTTCGCTCGCTCGAGTCGTGCTCCACGACGTCGTAGAAGTCGCGCCCGTCGCACCACGCGGTCGTGAGCACCCGCTCGGACACGCGCTCCCACACGATCTCGGGGATGGCGATCGCTTCGTCGTCGGAGAACGCAACGCGAAACCCGTCTTGATGCCGAGCCTCGCGCTCGTAGTCGCACTCCTCGAGGACGCGGTCGCGCAGCTCCTCGGCGATCGCCTCTCGTCGACGGCGGTGGCGAGCGATGCCAACTTCGCGAGCCTCCCGATGCGCGCGAAGTCGGACTCGAACGTCTGCCGCACGTTCGGATACTGGATTCTGATCGCGACGTCGTGGCCACGGAGCACGCCCCGGTGCACCTGCCCGATGGACGCTGCGGCGACGGGTGTCTCGTCGATGCTGTCGAAGAGCTCGGAGACCGGCGCGCCGAGCGAGCCCTCGAGCACGGGCACGAGCGACGCGAACGCCACGGGTGATGCACCGCGCTGAAGCGCTCGGAGCGCGGCGTGGGTCGGCTCCGGCAGCGTGCCGTCGAAGTACGAGAGGATCTGGCCGACCTTCATCGCGAGGCCCTTCATCCGGTCGAGCTCGTGCGCGAGGCTCTCGCCGATCTGCCCGTCCACGCTCCCTGCTTCGCGACCGAGCACGCGGCGGCTCGCGATGCGCGCGGCGCTCGCCGCGATCCGTCCCGTGGCGAGAGCGCGTCCGAGCCAGCGATGGTTGATTTCTTCGTCGTCGTCCGGCATCGCGCGCGTCGAGGCGGCACAGGATACAAGCCACCTCGCTCGCGTGATAGAACGGACACAGGGGACGCGTGGCGATCTCCCAACGGGCCTGATGCGGGATTCGAATGGAGCGGCTCCTCGTCCTCGCGCCCCTCCTCCTGTGGGCGTGCGGTGGGGAGCCCGGGATGCCTGAGCTCGACGGGGGTGTCTCGTCGCTCGACGGCAGCGCTTCGGACGGGGGCCGGTCGCGGCGCGACGGCTCCACCGCACAGGACGCGTCCACGAGCGTCGACGGTGGCGGCGGTGAGCGCGCGCTCGTTCACTTCATCGGGCGGTTCGAGGTCGCGGGCGACGACGACGCCCGCTTCGCATGGCCCGGAAGCGCGATTGCCGCGCGCTTCGACGGCACCGACCTCACCGTCGATTCCGAGGACGGCGGCGAGAGCTGGTTCGAGGTGTACGTGGATGGATTGGCGAGCGACTTCTTCCGCACGATGGCGGGCCGGCACAGCTACGCCGTCGCGACCGGCTTGCCGTCGGGCGAGCACGCGGTCGTCGTGGCGCGGCGCACCGAGTCGTTCTTCGGCGAGACGCGCTTCCGCGGCTTCACCGGCTCCCCGCTCGTCGAGTCGGAGGGCCCCACGCGGTTCATCGAGCTGGTCGGCGACTCGATCACGTGCGGGTACGGCGTCCTCGGCGACGGACCGTCGTGCGGCTTCACCGCCCACACCGAAGCCGAGACGCACGCGTGGGGTGCGCTCGCGGCGCGCGACCTCGACGCCGGGCACGCGTCGATCGCGTACTCGGGCAAGGGCGTCTATCGCAACAACGGCGGCGACACGAACGAGCCGATGCCCGAGATCTTCGGCCGGACGTTTGCCGATGCGCCGGGAAGCGCTTGGGGGTTTTCGGGCTACACGCCCGACGCCGTCGTCGTGAACCTCGGCACGAACGACTTCTCGGGCGGTGATCCGGGAGGTGCGTTCGTCGACGCAATGGAGACGTTCGTCGCGGACCTCCGCGGCCACTACCCGGACGCCTGGATCCTGCTCGCGACGAGCCCGATGCTCGGCGGGGCGGATCACGTCGCTCACCGGGGGTACCTCGACACCGTCGTCGAGCGCGCGGGTGATGCGCGGGTGGTCGTTGTCGAGATCGCCGAGCAAGACTCCTCGGACGGGTACGGCTGCGACTACCACCCGAACGAGACCACGCAGCGCAAGATGGCGGACGCTCTCGTCGCCGAGCTGCGCGCGCGGCTCGGCTGGTAGTCGGTCTCGCAAGCCGTGCCGCGGCCGAGTGGGCGCGCGCCGACTCGGCCATGATCGCGCGGATGTGCGAACATCCGCGCGTTGACCCGCCGCAAGCGATCCGCGTCGCGACGTTCGAAGAGGGCCGGGCGCCGCGCCGCGGCAGCGGGACCCGCGAGCACCGGCGCACCCGCGCTGTCATCGGGGACCGTCGATCGCGCGCCTGTGCATCTCTTCGAGCGCGCGAGCGCGATCCTCGAGCACGCGGCGTTCCTCCCCGCGGCGCTCGGGCTCGGTGCGCTCCTGCGCGTGTGGCATCTCGCCGCGTTCGCGGGGAGCCCGTTCGCCGATCGGCTGCAGCTCGACCACCTCCACTACGACGCGTGGGCACAGCGGATCGCAGCGGGACACCTGATCGGTGACGCGCCGTTCTTCGTCGATCCGCTCCACGCGTACTTCCTCGCCCTCGTCTACACCGTGCTCGGCCACGACGTGATCGCGGTGCGCGTTCTCCAGGCTGCGATGGGTGTCGCGACCGCCGGCCTGACCGCGCTCGCCGCGCGTCGCGCCCTCGGCTCGCTCGCGCTCGGCAACCTCGCGGGCGCGCTCGCCGCCGTGCTCGTCCCGCCGATCTACTACGAGGCGTTCGTCGAGAAGACCGCGCTCGCGACGTTTCTCGTCGCTGCGACGCTGGCGGCACTTCTCTTGCCTCGTCCGCGCGCTCCGCTGCTCGCGGGCGCGCTCGCTGGGCTCGCGGCCCTCGCACGCGCGAACCTGCTCGTTCTCATCGTAGCGGGCGTCCTACACCACCTGTTCTGGGCGGAGCCGGACGGCGCCGCACCCGCGAGAGCCTGGCCCCCCGGTCGAGCCGCGATCCGGCGCGCCTCCGCGTTCGCGGGCGTCGCGCTCGCCGTCGTGAGCCTCGCGACTCTCCACAACTACGCCGCCTCGGGCGAGCTCGTCTTCTTGACATCGAACTCGGGGCAGAACCTCTACATCGGGCAGCAGGACGCAAACGACGTCGGCTCGTACTGGGCGCCCGATTGGGTGCGGCCCGACCCCGCGTTCGAGGAGCCCGACTTTCGCGCCCACGCCGAGCAGGCCGCGGGCCGAAGCCTCGACGAGCCCCGAGGTGTCCGCGTTCTATCGCGACGCGGCGCTCGACGCCGCGCGCGCAGACCTCGGTCGCACCGCGAAGCGGAGCCTCCGCAAGCTCTGGCTCGCCGTGCACCGCTTCGAGACGCCGGACAACGACAACCCCGACGTGATCGCCGAGGACTCGCCGCTCCTGCGCTCGCCGCTCTTCTGGCTCGGCGAGGTGTTTCCGTTCGCGCTCCTCGGCGCGCTCGTCCTGTGGCGGCGTCGTCCCGAGACCCGAGTGCTCACCGTGTACCTCGCGCTCTACCTCGCGGGGCTGTCCGTGTTCTTCGTGCTCGGACGCTTTCGGACGCCGCTCGTCCCCGCGATCACGCTCCTCGCCGTCGGTGGCGGCGCTTGGCTCGTCGGCGAGCTTCGACAGAAGACGCGCGCAGGGATTGCGGCTGGTCTCGCCGTCGCGCTGGGTATCTTCGTCTGCACGTGGGAGCCGGACTGGATGGCGGACGCTCGCGTGCGAGGCCGCGCGATCGCGTTCAACAACCTCGGCTCCACACTGCTCGCCGAGGGCGACGAGGACGGTGCCATCGCCGAGCTCGAGCTCGCGGCGGCCGCGTCGGAGTCGACGGTGATCGGGGCCCTTCGCACGCTCGGAGATCTGCGGCTGCGCCGGCACGAGTACGCCGAGGCGGAGCGATGGATGTTGGCCGTGCTCGAGCACCGGCCGGGCTCGCAGCGCGGGCGCGCCGCGCTGATCCGACTCTACCAATCGATGATGCTCGACCCCGACGCGTGCAGCGACGGGACCGCGCGCGATTGCCTGGCCGCGGCGTACCGACGGCAAGGGCTCGAGGCAGACGCCGCGCGGGTCGCATCGGGCCCGGCGTGCGGCAGCGCGCCTGCCGGCGGACGCGACGATTCTCGTCGCGCGCGCGCGCGCCCTCTTCGGCCAGCAGCGCTTCGTGGAAGGGACCGACGCGCTTGCGGACGCGGTGCACGTCGGCCCGTACGACGAGAACCTGCGCTACATGCTCGGCAGCTACACCGAGCGCTACTGGTCGCCCGAGCGGATGGAGACGTTCTGGGCCGGCGAGGTCGCGACGGACCCGAAGCCGCAGACGAGCCTCTACTTCGAGGCGGTCGCGCTCGCGCGGCAGGGCAAGAGCGACGACGCGATCGCGGTCCTCGGGCACGCGCTCGAGGTCGATCCGGCGCACGAGATGAGCCAGGTGCGGTGGGGAAGATCCTGGAAGACGAGGGTCAGCTCGAGGAAGCGCTCGTGCACTACCAAGAGGCCCTGCTCATCCACCCCGAGTTTCCCGACGCGCACGAGTCCGCGGCGCGTGTGCTCGAGGCCTTCCATCGAGGCGACGAAGCCGCGGAGGAGCGCCGGCTCGCCGCGGCGAGCGATCCGTCGTCGCCGCGCAGGTTCCTCTATTGGGGACGCTACCTCGTCGGCAAGGAGCGGTACGCCGCCGCGGTCGCGGAGCTCGAGCACGCCGTCGAGGCGATGCCCGACGACGAGGAGGCCCGCGCGCTGCTCGACCGGGCGCGCCGAGGCGCTCGGTGACCGATTTGCGAGCGATTTCAGCCCCTTCACGACAGGGGGGCGTGGCCCCCTGAACCCGGGTAGGATTCCCCCCTCTCTCGACCCAGGAGGAGGGGATGCTCGCGCTTCGAATGCGCCAAAAGGAGGCGGAGTTCTACTTCGTCAGCTACCCGGCGGAAGAGCTGCTCCGCAAGGTTCACTTCGTCACGCGGTTCTACGGCGAGAGAGGGCAAGTCATCGGCGGCGAAGCGGCGGCCGGCAAGAAGGAGCCCGACGACGTCGAGCGTTTCGTGCACGCCATCGAAGGTCACTCGAAGGCGTTCCAACGGGATCTCAATCGCCGCAAGGTCCGGCAGATCCGCGACTTCTTCCGCAACGAGGCGCGCCAGCCGATTGTGCCGGGCGCCGTGCTCCTCTTCACGTCGGAGGAGCTCGCGTTCTCCGCGCTCGGCAAGTACGAGCGCGTCGGCGATCTCGCCGAGCCGCGCGGCAAGTTCATGATCATCGACGGCCAGCACCGTCTCGCCGGGCTGCACTTCTATTTGCAGGAGCCCGACGCCGACAAGCGCGTCGAGGTGCCGTGCGTGATCTTCGACGGCAAGACGGGCGACTTCGCGACCGAGATGTTCGTCATCATCAACTCGACCCACACGCGCATCAACAAGTCGCACCTCGTCGACCTCTACGAGAAGATCGAGTGGGGCACCGATCACACGAAGAAGTACGCCGCGCGGCTCGTCCGCTCGCTGTACGAGGAGGCGGACTCGCCTCTGCGCTATCACATCAACATGCTCGGCGGTCGCTCGCAGCGCGACTTGTGGATCAATCAGGCGCAGATCTTCGGCGAGGTCCATCGCCTCGTGACGCGCCATCCGATCATGCCTTTCAAGGACGGGCGCGGCTGGAATCACGAGCGCGGCTACGCGTACATCCGCGACGTGCTCCGCGCCGGGCGCGCCGCGTTCGGAGACGCCTGGGGCGACAACGCACGCTACATGGTGACGCGCGACGTCACCCTCAAGGCGCTCCTGCGCATCGTCGGCGACGTCGTGGACGAGATCGGGCCGGGCGTAGAGGCGCCCGCGCTCACGCGCCGAGTCTCGGCGTGGTCCGGGCTCGTCCGCGACTTCCGTCGCGAGGGCTTCTACGAGCGGTTCCCCGCGCGCGGCCAGGTCGAGCGCGTCGACAAGGTGCGCAAGCGCCTCGCGCGCGAAGCCAAGCTCGGCGACTGACGCTCAAATCACTCCCTCGACGAAGAGCGACTCCTCGAGGTTCGCGTCGACGCGTCCGATGCGCTTCGCGAAAGCGGGCCTCACGCCCGAGCAGAGGAAGGCGCCGCGTCCCTCGTTTGCGTCTCGGTCGTACCTGTAGATGTCCCGGAGGACGACCTCCCCGTCGTCGACTCCACCGACCTCCGTGATGTGCGTGCACTTGCGGGTGCCGTCGGGGAGCATCTCCATGTGCACGACGACGTCGAGGGCGTCCGAGATTTGCCGCTGGATGCCCCAGAGCGGCACCGCGTACCCGCGCGACAGGACCATCATCTCCAGGCGAGAGACGGCGTGCGACGGCGAGCTCGCGTGGATGACCGCGAGGACGCCGTCGTGACCGCTCTGCATGGCCTGGAGCATCTCGATCGCCTCCTCGCCGCGCACCTCGCCGACGATGAGCCGGGTGGGGCGCATGCGTAAGCTGTTCTTCAAGAGATCGCGCATGTGGACCGCGCCGGTGCCCTCCATGTTCGGAGGCCGGCACTCGAGGCGAACGGTGTGGCGCTGGCGCAGCTCGAGCTCGGCGGTGTCCTCGATGACCACGATCCGCTCTCGGTCGGGGAGGTAACCGCTCGCGAGACCGAGCGTCGTCGTCTTGCCGGTGCCGGTGCCGCCGCTGAAGATCATGTTGAGCTTCGCGCGGATCGCCCCATAGAAGAAGTACGCCATCCGCTCGCTCAGAGTCCCGATCCGGACGAGATCCGCCATCGTCGTGAGCGTGCGCGTGAACTTGCGGATGGTGACGATCGGGCCCGAGAGCGCGATGGGGTGGATCACCACGTTCACGCGCGAGCCGTCGGCGAGGCGAAAGTCCGCGAAAGGCGACATGGTGTTGACCGAGCGGCCGGTCGGGACGATCAGCGCGTCGACCATCGCCTCGAGCTGCTGGGTGCTCCCGAAGACCGTGGGAACCTCCTGCATCGTCCCCGCGCGCTCGACGAAGATCTGCCGCGGTCCGTTGATCATGATCTCGGTGATCTCCGGATCGTCGAGCAGGTGCGCGATGCGCTGGACGGGGATCGGGTAGTCCATGGGGCGGAGGATACAGCTTCGGTTGGGCGTCCGGGTCAGCCGGGGATTGCCCGAACGAGGGCACGGGCTTCGTCGGCGCGGCTCCACGGTTCGCGCGCGCGGGCGATCCGGTCGGCGGCCATCGATGCGAGCAGGCACGCCCTGGCCGTCGCGTCCAGGTGAGGCGCGATGTCGAGGACGGCGTCCCAGCGCTTGAAGTCGTGGGGGTCTGCGGCGAGCGTCGCGACTCGCGCACGGATCGCTTCGAGGAACGCGCCCTCGTCGTCGGCGACCGCCGCGAGCGCGGCCCGGAACGCCCCGACGGGGTCATCGGCGGCGAGCGCCAGCGGATCTCCGCTGGCGGGCTCGAGCACGAGCGGATCGGGCGCGCCGTCCGCGAGCGGTGGTGCGACCTCGAGGACCCAGCGCACCGCACGGCTCAACAGCGTGGGGGCCGTCTCGGGAGCTGCGTCCCGCCAGATCCGATGCATCGCGGCGAGAAGGGTCGTGCGGTGGACGCCGAGCCCGGTCGCGGACCGATTGGCGAGCCGGGTCTCGACGGCGAGGAGAGCGAGCGCGCTCCAGATGGCGCGCGCGGAGCTGCCCGCGAGCGGAGCGGTGGCGTCGTCTCGCAGGCGGCGGAGGATCTCGGCCGACGGGGTGGTGTCGGCGTCGTCGGTTGGGATCGGCTCGCCGACGGGCATCGGCCGCCCGGCGCGCGCGGCATAGCGCGCGACGGAGCGCGCCGCGTCGGGCGTGTGCGCGCCGAGCGAGGCGTGCCACCGCGACGCCTGAGCCGCCCAGATGGCCGAGTGGACGTCCGCTCGGGCGCGGGTCACGGCGTCGCGGAGGAACCGCGTGGCGCGCTCCGACGGCTCCGACGCGACGAGGCTCGCCGCCGCAGCGTCTGCGCTCGCGGTGTCGCCCGCGGCGAGCGCGCGTGCGAGCGCGCTTCGAGGATCGGCGTCGTGCGCAGGCGGTGCGCGCCCTCGCCGCCGCGCGCGCGTCCATGGGTGGACGTTGTCCGTCGCCCACAGCACGAGGACGCACCGCTCGTGCGCGTCGCGTGCCCCGCGACAGGCTCGCCAGACCGAAGGCACCACCATGCACGCGTGAACGTCGCTCTCGTCTCCCCCGCTCGCGATGGGCGAAAGGAGCACGGCCGTGAGCCACCGCTCTTCCGGGACACCACGCGCCAGGGCGTCGCGAGCGACCACGATCGAGCTCGCCTCGTCGCTCGAGAGGATCGCGTCGACCAGCCGATCCAGGTCGTCGGCCGCGCGGCCGGCGACGGTGGTGGTGACCGGCCGCTCGACGACCTGTGACCGGCCGGCGACGACGAGCGCGCCGGCCCCCAACGCCGCCCCGCCGCCGAGGATCAGCGTTCGTCGAGAGATCGAAGGCATCGTGAACGCTAGCACGTGGCCCGGCGGGCCTCGCTCGCTCCGCTCGCGCGTTTCGCCGAGGGTGCTATGGTCCCTGAGGCGGGAGGGACGGTACGAGCATGGCACCTCAACTGAGGTATGCGCGGTTCGCGGTAGCTTGCCTCTTCCTGCTCGGCGCTTCGACGCTCGCCACACGGCCCGAGCCCGCCGACGCGTCCGATCACAACGAGCCGCAGAGCATCAATGCGATCGCTCCGGAGGTCGCGTCCGACGCCGCAGACGTGTACGGCAACTTCGCGTTTCCGACGGATGACTACGTCGTCTTGATCCTGACGTTTCCGGCGCCACCCTACGGCTTCGAGTACCTCGACGGCGACGCCCCGACCGAGCCGTGGGACGAGACTCACCCGCACGCGTACGACGATCGCGTGCTCTACGAGTTCCACATCGATCGGGACCTCGGCCTGTTCGGCGACCGAAACATCGTCGACGACGAGTACACGATCAAGGCGCGCTTCGGCTACGACGCCGCGCTCCGGCGCTGGGGCGTTCGCGTCGAGGGCATTCCGGGCGAGGACCGCATCGAGGGTCCGGTCGGCGAGCCGCTCGCGGGCGCGAACGGCACGCTGATGCAGGCGGGCCTCTTCGACGAGCCGTTCTTCGTCGATCTCGATCGATTCTTCGAGGGGCTCGACACGGGCGTCCTCGCCTTCCGCTCCGACGTCGACTACTTCGCCGGCTACAACGTGCACGCGATAGTGCTCGAGATCCCGAAGGAGCATGTCGCCACGCTGTTCCGTCGCCAGGTGAGCGTGTGGAACACCACGCAGCGCCTTCCGGACGATCCCTACATTCGCGCGGGCAACGTCTGCAGGAGCGGAGGCTGACCATGAAGCCGACGCTCTTCGCGCCGTTCGCGCTCTTCGCGCTGTTCGGGCTCCTCGCGCTCACGTTCGGCTGCGGATCCGAGTCCGGCACTACGCCGGACGACGGCGGCATCCCGGCGGACGGCAAGCTCGACGACGACAGCACAGGTTTTCACTTCGCGTTCGCAGAAGAGCCGGCGGAGGCGTACACGGTCAAGATCGACCATCTCGGCCTCTCGCTCATCACGACCGTGGCGCTCCATCGCTCGGACGAGGCGAACTGTCGCGGGGTCAACAACCAACTCGGCCTGCTCGACCTCTACCGGGGCTTCGTCGAGATCCAGCGCATGTGGGCCGACGAGATCGAGGCCGCGGGTTACCCGGTGTGCGTGATCGGGGGCGCTGGCACGCCCACCGACGCCAGCATCCTCGACTACCTCACGGGGATCCCGTGCGCGACCCAGCGCGTGTACCGCGTGCTGCCGAGCGGCGAGCGAATCGGCGGGATGACGGTCCTCGACCTCGTCACGCCGGACTTCGTGACGATCGACGTCGACGAACCGGGAGGCTTCCCCAACGGTCGTCGCCCCGACGATCAGATCACGGATCTGGTCCTCGCGATGGGCCTGGTCGATCTGTCGACGATGACCGTGGACCAGCTGCACCTCAACCCGCCCGAGAACGACGTCCCGTTCCCGGAGGGCTTCCCGTACCTGGCGCCCGCGCACTCCGATGTCCCGCCCCGGCTCTACCCCTGAGACGAGGAAGAGCGTCGCGCGGGTGCCGGTGACGCTCTCCCTCGCGATCGTGCTGCTCGCTCTCGGCGCGTACGCGTGGAGCGCACGTCGCATCGAGCGGACGGCACCGCCTCCCGGCGATCCGCCCGCGTCGGACTACGATCGGTCCGTCGCACGGCTCGACCGCGACATCGACGTGGCTCGCCGCTATGCGGACGCGGAGCCGAGGAGCTGGATGAGGCGCAGCCAGGTCGCCGCGCTCTATCTGTCGCGCGCGCGACTGACCGGCGATCCGGGCGACCGCGAGGCTGGCGATGCCGCACTCGAGGCCGCGTTTCGGGAAGCGGCTCCCGGCTCCGGTCCGCTCCTCGTCCGCGCGTCTGCGCGCGCGTCCGTCCATCGCTTCGACGAGGCCGAAGTGGATCTCACCCTCTTCGTGCGTGGCCACCGCTCGAGCGGCGAGCTCGCCGAGGCGAGAGCGTTGCTCGCCGACATCGCGCTCGCGCGCGGGCAGGTCGACGATGCGATCGCCGGCTACGAGGAGGCGCTCGCGATCCGTCGCGACGCGTCGATCCTCGTCCGCCTCGCCGGTGCGCGTTTCCGCGCCGGCGACTCGGGAGGCGCCGAGCGCGACTACGACGACGCGCTCTCGCTGCTCCGCCCGATCGATCGACGCGAGCGAGCGGCGCTCCTCGTCTCGCGCGGCGAGATGGACCTCGCGCGCGGCGATTTCGCGGGCGCGCGTCGCCGCTACGAGCAAGCCGAACGCACGTTCTCGGGTTGGTGGCTAGTGTCCGAGCACCTCGCGGCGCTCGACGGGGGAGGGGGCAGCGCGGCCCCGTTGGAGTAGCATCGCGGCGATGAGCCCCGCGGACGGAACGTCCGGCCCTCTCTCGGGCCCGCCGAGCGTGAGCGCGGGCGGCGGTTACCGCGCGATCGACGCCGACGAGGTCGTCGCGACGCTCGAGCGGCTGCACGTGCGCATCGAGGATCGCTTCCCGTCGCGCGGGCTCGGTCGCGTGTGCGAAGAGCTCGTGGCGATCGCGAAGCAAGCGAAGGCGCGCGCGGAGGAGTTCGCCAGGCCGATCGTCGCGCTCCGCGTGGTGTCGGCCGTGCTGGCGGTCGCGACGGTGGGGGCGTCCATCGCGGTGTTTCTCACGGCGCGGCTTCCGGACAAGACGGTCGACATCGCCGAGCTCACGCAGATCCTCGAAGCGGGGATCAACGACGTCGTGCTCATCGGCGCGGCGATCTTCTTCCTGGCCACGCTCGAGAAGCGGATCAAGCGCGGGCGGGCGCTCGCCGCGATCCACGAGCTCCGGTCCGTCGCGCACATCATCGACATGCATCAGCTCACCAAGGATCCCGAGCGCGCCCTCCAGCGAGGCCCTGCGCTGAGCTCTTCCCCGTCGTCCGGCCTGACGTCGTTCGAGCTCAACCGGTATCTCGACTACTGCAGCGAGATGCTGTCGCTCGCAGGCAAGATCGCCGCGCTCTACGTGCAGCGGTTCGACGACGAGGTCGCGCTCGCCTCGGTGACCGAGGTCGAGAACCTCTGCACCGGGCTGTCGCGGAAGATCTGGCAGAAGATCATGATCGTGGAGACGCTCATGGGCTCGCCGCCGACCGGAGGATGACGTGAAGCGCGTGCTCGTGCTCTTCCCGAACGCTTGGGACCACGTTCGGTTCGGGCACGAGAAGTATCGTGGTGAGATCGAGCTCATCTTCCACGGCGACGACCTCTTCAAGTTTCCGGGCACGCTCAAGCTGCTCACGTTCGACGCCGTCCGCTTCATCGACAGCACCGTGGAACGGTTCGCCGACGCGGACCTCGACGGCGTTCTCTCGAGCGACGAGTACATCGGGGCGATCATCGCGGCCGAGGTCGCGCGCCGGCTCGGCCTGCCCGGCGGCGATCCGGCCAAGATCATCCTCGCGCAGCACAAGTACTACAGCCGGCTCGCGCAGCACGCGGCGGCGCCCGACCACACGCCGCGGGCGACGCTCGTGCCGCTCCGCGGCGTCACCGAGGCCGATCTCGAGATCGACTTTCCGTTCTTCGTGAAGCCGTGCAAGGGCACCTTCAGCGTCTTCGCCGCCAAGGTGAACGACTTCGCGGCCCTGAAGAAGCACCTCGGCTTCAACGTGCTCGAGCGCCTCGCGCTCGCGCGCGTCGCCAAGCCTTACAACGACCTGCTTCGCGCGCTCACGGACCTCGAGCACGACGCGAGCTTCTTCTGCGGTGAAGAGCTCATGATCGGCGATCAGGTCACCGTCGACGGCTTCGCGTACGACGGCGACGTCGAGATCATGGGCGTCGTCGACAGCGTCATGTTCGACGGGACGAGCACCTTCGAGCGGTTCGAGTACCCCTCGAGGCTCTCTCCTGCGGTGCTCGAGCGGATGGCGTCGCTGACCGCGGACGTGGTGCGCGGGCTGGGGATCCGGCACGGCCAGTTCAACGTCGAGCTCTTCCATGACCGGAAAGCCGACACGCTCGGCGTGATCGAGATCAACCCGAGGCTCTCGTACCAATTCGCGGACCTCTACGAGCAGGTGGACGGGAGCAACACCTACGATGTTCTCCTCGACCTCACGCTCGGACAGAAGCCCCGGTTCGCGAAGAGCGCCGGGCGGTTTCGCTACTCGGCGAGCTTCGTGATGCGCACCTTCGAAGGAAAGAAGCTCCGATCGGTGCCCACCGACGAGCAGGTCGCGCTCTTCAACGAGCGCTACGACGAGAGCACCATCAAGATCTACGGCAAGGGCGGCGACAGCATGAAGAACGAGATGAAGGCGCTCGGCAGCTACAGATACGCGATCGTGAACGTCGCCGCAGACACGCTGCTCGATCTGTTCGCGATCCAGCAGGACGCGATCGACAAGCTCCCGTTCGAGTGGACGTGAGCCGCGCGCGCCGCCAGAGAGACGGGAGGACGACGAAGCCATGATGATCGAAACGACGGGGATCACCGGGAAGGTCGTCGACCTGACCACCCGCTTTCGTGCTCCGCGCGAGAAGGTGTTCCAGACCTGGACCGATCCGAAGCTGATCGCGAAGTGGTTCATGCCGGGCCCGATGCCGGCCCGCGCCGAGATCGCGCTCGAGCCTCTGGGCCCGTGGCGCATCGTCGTTCCGTTCGACGGACACCCCGACAGCGTTCTCGAGGGCCACTTCTTCGAGGTCGTGCCCGGGCGCGAGCTCGTCTACTCCTGGCACGGGAACGTCGTAGGCGGGGAGCATCACACGCTCGTCGACGCCACGTTCGAAGACGACGGCGACCGGTCGCTCGTCCGCCTCGTCCACGGCATCTTCCGCACCGATGCAGGCCGCGACGGTCACGCCGCGGGGTGGGAGCGCTGCTTGTCCGGACTTCACGATCTGTTGGAAGGGTGACGCGATGATGATGATCGAACGGGGACCGCCCGAAGGGCCGGTCGTCGGGCTCACCGCGAGGTTTCGCGCGCCGCGCGCGAAGGTGTTCGACAGCTGGACGCGCCCCGAGCTCATCGAGCGGTGGTTCTTCGTCGAGCCGGGCTTCCGGACCCACGACGTGGAGACGAAGCTCGAGCCGCTCGGCGCGTACCAAATCGTGATCACCTCGACCGACGGCTCCGATCCGACGCGCATACACGGCCACTTCGTCGAGGTCGCGCCCGGCGAGTCGCTCACCTACACGTGGACCGGCGCGTGCGCAAACGAGCAGTACTGGACGCTCGTGTCCGTCCGTTTCGAGGACGACCCCGACGGCTCGCGGATCGTGCTCGACCACGGCGTCTTCCGCGAGGACGCGGACCGCGCGATGCACGAGCAAGGCTGGCTCGCCTGCCTAGCGACGCTCGAGCGGCTCGTGGACGGTTGAGGGGGACGCGCAACGGAGAAGCTCGAGGGTGCGGGGGGCACGATGGCCGGGCCCGGCCGCGGCTCGTGTCGCCACGTCTTGGCGCCGCGTTCTGCACACGCCTGGTGGTGTGCGAGGCATCGTTCGATGCGAGATGACTTGCCTTCATCGACACGCTCCGCCTGTCGCGCCGGGGCCGGCTCAGAGCGCGATTCGCTGGACCAACGCGCTGGGCGCAGGCTCGCTCGATTCGCACAGCTCGCCACCGAACAGCAAGATCTCGCGACGAGACGGCACGAAGATCGAGGACGCGAGAAATTGCGGCCGATCGATCGCGACGTCGCCGTCGAGCGCGAGGACGGCGGACCGATCGTCGACGACGAGCGTCCAGTGCTCGAGCGTGCACCGCGTGCGGCGCGCTGAGAGGATGTGAAAGCCGCAGGCGCTCTCGTCCCAGACGAGCTCGCCTCGCGTCGACGGGACGAAGTCGACCTCGGCGAGGCGCTGCCACCGCTCGGCGCCGCGCTCGAGCGACAGCGCCCAGACCGCGGGATGGAGCCCGTCGTCGTCCGCGGCGATCTCGATCGCGCGGCGCCCCCGCGGGTCGTACCCGATCGCGTACGTTCGGGACGGCGGGCTCTCCTCGGCGGGCAGGAGCGGAAACCACGTCGGCCCCATGTCGAGCTCGAACGCCCACGTGGCGCCGTGAGTCTCCCCGGCCCCGTCCGAGCCTCCGTGAACGATGATCCGATGGCCGACGGGATCGAGGACGGCGACGTGGCCTGCGAGGGGCCCGTCCGGGAAGCTCGTGTGCCGGCGCGCGCGCACGTACCGCTCGCCGCTCGGATCGCCCTCGCCGGTGATCTGGAAGGTCTCGGCCGTGGGCACCTGCGCTTCGCCCGCGCGCCCGCCGATCACGAGCACGCGATCGCCGTCGGCGACGTAGACGGCTGCGGCGTCGCGGTCCGGCAGCTCGACGTCGTCGCCGACGACGCGGAGCTCGCCGGCCTCGGACGACGCGAGGTCGAGGTACCACATCGTCGTCGCCGGCGCGGTCGCGTCCGAGCCACCCGTCGCGATGAGAGCGTGGGGGTCCGGCACGACGGTGCCGCCCGCGAGGCGACGAGGCGGGACCGTCGACGTCTCGACGCCGAGCACGCGTGGCAGCTCGTGCCCGTCGCACGTGATCGCGATCCCGCCGTCGGGTGCGGGCGCGTCGAGGCGGGCGTCGTGCGGACCGGCGTCCGGCCGCTCCGCGCCGCCGACCTCGAGCGGCGTCCGCGCGCCGCACGCGGACGCGAGCCACATCAGAGCCGCAACCGCCGCCTCGGCGCGGCGCATGGTCAGAGGCAGCTCGCCGGCAAGCGCACGAGGCGGGCGCCGGACGTGCCCGGCAGCGCCCAGCCGACGTCGCCGCTCGGCCAGCTGAAGTAGTCCGACGCGCCGCGTACGAGCGCGTTGTCGATGTCCTCGACGGTGCCGGCAGCGCCACCCGGATCGACGCGCACGATGTGCCCGCTCGTCCCGTCGCTCCATGCGGCGACGGCGCCGCCGTCGGGCGCGGCCGCGAGGTGCACGTCGTCCTCCACGGCGGCGCTCGACGCGAGCCACGTGACCGCACCGTCGAGGCGCCCGCCCGCGACGCGAGCGAGGCCTACGTCGCGCGACGAGCGGCCCGCGGGTGTCGCGAACGCGACCCAGAATCCGCCGGCGACGCCGGCGACGCCGCCGAGGTGCGTGTCGACGCCTCCCATGCAATCGCCGGACGGGTCGTCGTAGAGGAGCGTGTCGTGCATGAAGTAGACGCCCTTGCCCGGATAGCAGTCCGACGTGCACACCGGGCCGAGCCCGCTCGCGTTCGACGCGAGGCGCGTGTCGACGCTGTGACTGCACCCCCAGTCCCAGAGCGTGTCGACGGGCGATCCATCGCGCGCGAACGTGCGCAGCTGGTCGCCGTAGTGCTGGATCCCGTCGGGCCAGAGGCGCTGTACCGGGTAATAGGCGGCCCATGCCGTCCCTGTCCACACGAGCCGGCCGTGGCGGATGAGCGGGCCGAACCACTCGTTTCCGGTCACGTCGTGATCGACGCCGCCGAGGATCGTGTGATCGGCGATCATCGAGCCGTCGGTGCCGACGACCTCGAGCGCGAGCACGTCCGCGTCGCGCGCGACGAGCGCGGCGTACGCGTCGGCCGCCGCGGCGACGCCGTGGAGCTCGTTCGCCGACAGTGTGATGTCGGGCCCGGCGCTCGCCCCGGTCGGGTCGATGCGCCGCACGTGGACCGATCCGTCGACCCAACCGAGAACGGTCGCGGCCCCGTCGGTCGGCGCGGCGAAGAGCTCCCCCGAGGCGTGGACGTCGCTCGCAGTCACGATCGAGAGCGACGACGCGAGCGAGCCCGCGCACGGACCTGCGTCGAACGGCGTGGAGCCGCCGTCCGAGCCCGCACTGCCGCCGTCGTCGCCGTTCGCGTCGGCGAGCCGCGCGTCGCCGCCACCGCCGCCGCCGTCGCCGCCGGTCCCCCCGAGCGATCCGTCGCACGACGCCGCCATCGAAGTGAGCAGCGCGGTGAGGATCGCGAGCTCCACGCGACGTCGCGGCGCCCATTGGCATCGTCGCACTCGCACGTGCTCAGCCTAGCACGCGGCCGAATCGGCCCCGAGCGGTTCGTCGGTCGCAGTGAGCTGGCTCAGGGTCCCGCGATGCGCTCAGCGGCCCATGGGTTGCCGATGCGCTCGCCTCCCGTGCTGAGGTCGAAGCCGGGGGCCTCGGGGGTGCCGTCGATGTTCGCGCAGTGGGTGCGCGGATCGACGAAGGTGAAGCGGACGCCGGTGACCGGGGACCACGCGCTGCCGGTGAGAGCCTCTTGTGCGGAGAGGTGCACGGTGCGCTGCGCGGTCTCGAGGCAGCTCGCCGACTCTGGCCCGAAGTCCTCGGCGAAGGTCGCCATGTAGCTCGGGAGCGCGTGGTTCGCGTAGCGAAGTGTCCCGAGCTCGCGCACCTCGCCGCTCGCGACGTCCGTGAACGTCATCGTGTAGTCGACCCCGGCACCGGCGAGCGCCGCGTGGAGCTCGAACCGATACGTCGCGCCGATCGCCCAGTCGAACGTCTGGTGGCACCTGTACCCGGTGCCCTCGCCGCCGAACGGCTCGCAGGTCGAGCCGCCCGCGTCGATGACCATCGCGTCGGCCCCGGCCGAGTCCCACGTCGAGAAGATGATCCACTTCTCGTCGCCGGCGACGGATCGGTTCTGGATGCCGGCGTACGCGCCGTCCCAGACGAGCGCCGCGTAGTACGCGTCGGGTGGAAAGGTCTCGGCCACGAGGTCGACGTGGAACCCGTCGAACGCCGATGGCGTGTCGTAGTTCAGGTAGACCGACGTCGCGCGCGTGACCTCGGGCGTCGCCGTCGCGTCGAACGCCGCGGTCACCTCGCCGTCCGCCACGAGCACTCGGGCGGTCGCCGATTGCGCGGCACCCGACCCACCGACCCAGTACGCTCTCGCGGTCCCCGTGCCGTCGGTCTCGCGCGCTTCGGCGAAGAGCCATCCGCTCGTCGCGTCGTCCGCCGTCCACTCGACGTCGCATCCTTCGACGGGCGCCCCGGCTTCGGTCTGGAGCACGACCTCGAGCGGCTCGCCGAGCACGCCGCCAACGCTCCCCGTCCGGTCGCTTGCGCCGACGACCTCGAGCACGAGCGGCGAGCCACCCGGGCCCTCGCAGATCGACGGGCCCGCGTCGACCGGCGCGTCGAGCGCGCCGCCTCCGTCGAGCGGACCGGCGCCGTCCGGACGCGCGCTGCCGTCGAAAGCGCTCGCGTCGCGGATCCCCCCGTCGGGGACGGCGCCGTCGTCGTCTCCACCACACGCGAGGAGGCTCGAGCCGAGGACCGCGAGACCGAAGACCAAGCGACGCATCGTTTCACCGTACGCGACGGCCAAGCCGCTGGGAAGCGCGGGCGAGAAGGCGTCGGCTCGGCTCGGCTCGGCTCGACTCCAGCGAGGGCGCGACGCATCGTCGTTGACCGCGACGGGACCGACCCTTGCTGCATGATTCAGATTGTCGCTAGCTGCGTCGATTGACGAGGGAAGGTACGGCCGGCGCCACGCTGCCATCGTCGCGTTCGGTCCCCATCGGTGCTTCATGTGCAGCGCCGCCGAGAAACGTGCGCGGCAGGCACAGCCGTGCGCTGGATTCACGCCGATCGGCGCGTTCTTCCAGGCTTTTCCGGCCGCGCGGGCCGGCACATTTCTCGCTCGGCTCTCCCGCAAGGACGGTGTGACATGACCCGCTATCTACTCCCCGCCATCATGGCTCCGCTCACCCTCGGCGCGTGCGCCAACAGCGACTTGGAAGACGCCGAGCAGGTCAAGACCTGGGTCACGACCGGAAGCGCCGTCTCCGTCTGGTCGAACACGCACGACGTGATCGCGTTCGCCGACGGCGAGGGCCCGTTCGCGGACCCGGCGTGCCCCGCGACGTCGGACGACGGGACGACCGTCACGATCGCGGGCGGCTGCACGGACACGGACGGCGAGCCGTGGGTCGGCACGGCGACGGTCGTGCGCGGCGCGGGTGAGGACCAGCTCGACGCCACGCTCGACGACTTCGGCAACGTGCGTTGGGCGGACCAGACGACGAGCGGTACGGTCGCGGTTCGTGCGGCCGCTGGGGGCGGTCACGAGTTCACGACCGACATCGTCATCGAGGGCGGAATGACCACGCGCATCTCGTACGACGGCACCGTCGAAGGCGACTGGGACACACCGGAGACCGTGTGGAGCGGCGAGGGCACGGTCGAGCGCGAGGGCGTCCTCGCGCCCACGGGCCGCGTCCACGTGGTCACGATCGACGAGGTCGTGAACGACGGGGTGTGCTCGGGCCAGCCGGTGTCGGGCCGGACGACCGTCTCGGCCGCCGGCCACTTCGCGACGGCGACCTACGACGGCCAGACGGACTGCGACGACGAGAAGACGGTCGCTTGGACGTTCGACGGAGAACCGCAGGGGCGCATCTCCGGGATCAACTGCACGGTCGGCCGCGGTGGCGGCACCGCACCGGCGCTGTCGCTCGGCGCGCTCGTGCTCGTGCTCGTGGCGCGCCGCCGCCGCACGCGCCCGCGCTGACCGGCCCCAG
This sequence comes from uncultured delta proteobacterium, assembly GCA_963740495.1. Classification (GTDB taxonomy): domain Bacteria; phylum Myxococcota_A; class Polyangia; order Polyangiales; family CAVUEK01; genus CAVUEK01. The sequence continues at coordinate 50,766 of CAVUEK010000013.1, read as the reverse complement.
CCACCGCCGTGCGCTCGGTGGCGCGCCCGCTGGTGGGTGCTACACACACCCCGCCGAGAGCTTCCGGCGGGGAGGTGTACATGCGAAAGCTCCATCATTTCGGCAGCCGCGCATGCGTGCTGCTCCTCGGAGCGACGCTCGGCTGCACGGCCGGGCCTCTGCTCGACGACTCCGGCGACCTCGCCTTCCCGCTGGTCGAGCCTGGCAGCGCCGAGGAGCTCGGCATGTTGGCGCTCGTGAACGACAGGGACACGACCGTCGAGATGCTCGACGTCGACGTCGCGCTCGACCGCCGAGCCGCGACCAACATCGTCGACTGGCGCAACGGAGCGGACGACGCGGACGGGACGGCGGACGATCGTCCGTTCCTCTCGGTCGTCGAGCTCGACACCGTCCCGTACGTCGGGCCGTCGGCGCTACAGCGGCTGCTCGACTTCGCGCGGGCCGGCGGGTGGATCGCGGACAGCGCGCTCGCGCGTGACGCCGCGACGCTCGCGCTCGTCAACGACCGAGCGACGACGTTCGAGGTGCTCGATGTCGACGTCGCGCTCGACCGGCGCGCCGCGGAGAACATCGTGACGCAGCGCGATGGCGCCGACGGAATGCCGGGGACGGACGACGACCGGCCGTTCTCGACGATCGCGCAGCTCGACGCCGTGTCGTACGTGGGTCCGGCTGCGCTCGACGCGCTCGCGACGTACGCGCTCGCGCACGGGTACGCGGGGCCCGGCGGGGGCACGATGCCGCCCTGCGCGATCATCTCCGAGTACACCGAGGGAAGCGGCAACAACAACAAGGCGCTCGAGATCTACAACTGCGGATCGACGCCGCTCGCCCTCGACCACGTCGGCGTGTGCCTCGTCCGCAATGGCGACACGACGTGCTCGAACCACGCAGCCGCCGGCGCGGGCCAGCTCGCGGCGGGAGACGTGTGGACGATGTGCCGGACCAAGGGCGGGACGTTCAACGATCCGTTCGTGACGCTCACGGCGGCCTGCGATCAGGAGATTGGTGGCGCGGCGCTCTTCGACGGCGACGATCGGATCGTGCTCTTCGACGACGCTGACGGTGACACGGTGCTCGGCGCAGGCGAGACCGTCCTCGACACGTTTGGGATCCGGCGACGCGGCCGTTCGGCACGCCTTGGGCCGAGACGGGCCTCCGGCGTTGCAACCTCGAGCCGCACGTGTCCGGTCCGTTCGATGTGTCGCAGTACTTCATCACGGCGCCCGCGAGCCACTACGACAACCTCGGCGTGCCGCCGACGAACGATTGCGGTGTGGGACACCTCGGCGGCGAAGGCGACGACTGCCTCGACCACGCGCACTGCGGCGACGGGCTCCGGTGCTACGGCGTGCCGCACGACGGCTCGGGCCACTACGGCAAGTGCATCGACACGACGCCGATCCCCGGTGAAGGCGCGAGCTGCGACCAGTGGACGCCGTGCGCCGACGGGCTCATCTGCGCCGGGTGGACGTTGTGGGGCGAAGGCACCTGCAACCCGCAATGGATGGCACAGCGGTTCGAATTCGAGTCGAGCCTCGCGATTCACGACGTGCCCGCCGGCGGCATCGCGCCCTGGGTCGTCGTCTACGGGCTCGCGTCGGTGCCCGTCGACATCGAGGTCGTCGTGCACATCGACCATCCGCGCCCGCAGGATCTGCGCGTCACGCTCGTCGATCCGAACGGCGACTCCGCGGTGCTCTGGGACAGGAGCCCGGAGCTCGCCGAGTGGAACCGCAGCTTCGTGACGACGGGCGGGATCTCCCGCGACGACGAGGTCAACGGCCGCTGGCACCTCCGCGTCGAGGACATGGTCGCCGGCGGGGGCGAGGGCACGTTCCTCTCTTGGTCGCTCTTCGTCGTCAGTCGGTGGGACTGAGGGCGCTCCGCGTCGGTGCCGCCGGGATTGGTCTCACGGTGCTGGCGACGTTCGGTTCGCTGGCAGGCTCTTCTCGGCCGGTCAGGGTACGTCGATCGGGTTCGTGAGCCCGTACGGCGTGAGGTCGAGGACGGGGAGCGCCTCCCGTGTGCCCTCGGCGCGAACGAGCACGAAGCCCGGGCCGTCGATCGGCACGTCGATGACCTGGTCGAGGCGCACGATGTCGGTCGCGGTGATCGGCCGTTCGACCGCGACGTCGCGGCCCGCGTAGATGCGGAGCCGGTCGACCTCGATCCACGGCGGCGCCTCGACGTGGACGTGGACCGGCACGGTCGCCGTGTCGCGCGGTCCGGCGAGCTCGGCCGTGACGAAGATCCCGGCGGCGACGCTGACGCTCCGCGCGCGGAGCCCGGCGGCGACGTCGTTCCAATCGTAGGCGCCGCGCGCGTCGTCGGGAACGCGGACGTACGAGCGCGGCGCTCCCGCGGGCGCCTCGGGGTGGTGCGAGTCGCTGTTGCCCACCATCGTGTATCTTCGGCCGATCGTCTCGAGCCCGAGGTAGTCTTCGAACGCTTCTTCGTTGTCGCCGCGCGAGATGCCGTTCCACACCTCGACGACGTCGAAGTCGAAGTCGTCGAGATCCGTCTCGGGCGCGAGGCCGAGCGTCGCCGGGTCGGCGGTCGCGTGCCCGGTCAGCGGATCGAGCGCCACCGTCGAGAAGAAGCCAGCTCCGCGGAAGCGCGGGTGGTTGATCTGGACGAGCGCGCCGCCGAGCGAGTCGTCCCCGCGCGCGCGTACGGCGGCGAAGATCTCGGCGGGGCTCCGGTCGAACCAGATCGGAGCGCCCGCGCCAGAAAGATCGGGATCGGGCACGAGCGGATAGCCGCCGATGTGCCCGAGGACGGTCGAGCTCACCTCGTCGCCCGGGACGACGACGAGCCAATCCGCGACGCCGGCGCGAGCGACGATCGGCGCGTAGTCCGTGATGTAGTCGTGGTCGGTCGATGCGACGACCTCGAGACCCTCCGCGGCGAGGATCCGGACTGCATCGTCGACGTGGTGGCGGCTGTCCGTCGATAGGTCGGTGTGAAGGTGCAAATCCGTCGCGACCCAGCCCGACGTGTCGACCGATCGGTCGAGGATCGGCGACATCGCTCGGCGCTCTCCGTCGCCTAGCGCGACGGTCTCCTCCTGGACGTCGTACTCCATGCCGCGCGAGACGGCGACGTCGTAGCTTCCAGGAGGAAGCCGCGCCTCGGTCGGGCCGAGCGCGACGAAGCGCAGGACCTCGTCGAGGGTCGCCTCGTCGCGAACGAGAACGCGCACCGGCGCGGCTTCGCCGTCCGCGAGCGCGTCGACCGCGAGCGTGCCCGACGGCGGCGGCGCGACGTCGACGGATCCGCCCGACGCGTCGACGGTGACGTCGGTCGCCGCGCCGGTGAAGAACGGGCCGAAGCCCGAGCGCACGCGGTACGCCCCCGCGCCGACCGGGACGCGTGCCGCCCCGTCGCCGCCGAGGCGCGTGCGGACCACGAACGCGTCGTCGGTCGTCGTGATCTCGACACGGTCGCCTGGTGCTCCGCGTGCCTCGAGCTCCGGCACCGGATCGGTGACCGCGCGCCACGCGTCCGCCGCCGAGGTCGCGACGGCGATGCGCGCGTCGAGCCCAATCTCCTCGCCGGCCATCGCGCGCCGTCGCTCGGTGCCCTGGAGGATGTGGATGGTGAGCACGGAGAGCACGTTTCCCTCGGGCTCCATCAAGCGGATCGCGATCGCCTCGCCTCGCCCCTCGGAGACGAGCGTGGGATCGTCGCCCTCCGTGCCCCGGTCCGCGGCGAGCCCGACGCGCGGGCGCTCGAGCTCTCCGTTTCCGCCGAGGAGCGCGACGATCCCGGGCACGAACGGCTGCGACGACGAGCCGGGGGTGGTCGAGAGGCGCACGTGCACCGACAGCGCGTCGGAGTCGCCGGCGAGCGTGTACTCCACCGCGCCGCGGAGGGGCAGGGCGCGCGTCACCCCGGGAGCGGCCGCGTCGAGGAGCGCGAGCGCGTCGGCTTCGAACAGCACGGTCACCGTGGCCGCGTCGTCATCACCCGCGTCGGTCACGACCACGTCCGTCGCGCGCGCGGTCGCGAAGTCGAAGAGCGGGAGGATCTCCTTGACCTGATCGACTCCGCCGAGCGCTGCTGCGTCGACAATCCCTCCGCCGAACGCACCGATGGTCGAGGCCGCCTCGGGCCCCGTCCGAACGACGAATCGAACGCGGGCGTTCTCGAGGACGATGTCGCCGAGGCGGCCCATCGCGAGCGAGCCGGGGACGAGCTCGTCCGCGCACGTGACGTGCTTCGCGCGGGCAATCCCGGGCACGGGTCTCTCGGCGCAGTCGCTCCGCTCGGCGGGGTCGGGCTGCGCCGTGAATTCGAGAGGCGTCGGCCCCGCGTCGAGCCCGGCGTCCGTGCTCGCGTCTGCCGGTGCGACGTCGTCGTCGCCGCCGCAGCTCGTCGCGGCGATTGCGAAGGCGAGCGCGAGGGCGGGAACCGCCGCCGAGGTTGCGAGCGATCGCACGAATCGATGCTCTCACCTCGCCGCGCGAGGGTCGAGGCGAGCCCGAGTCAGAAGAGAGAGGTTCCGAGAGCTGTGACGGCGGAGCGTCCACTGCTCCGCCCGGAGTGAGGCGCGCTCTGCGTGCCCGCAGCGTCGTTCGCGCTCGATGATCGCTGCGGAAAAATCCGAAGACCGTCGGCACCAATGTTGCGGGGGCCCCCACTGGGAAGCCATGGGCTTCCCGTGGGGGCAGGTCGGCGTCTGCGTGTCACGCAGCGCGGGAGGTTACATGCGCGCGAACACTATCCTTTGCTTGGTAGCTGCCGCATCGTGGGCGGGATGCGTCGGTTCGATGAGTGAGTCGGGCCGCGATGCGACCCTCGACTCCCACACGAGCCCAGCCACGCCAGACACACCAGCGTCGCCCGGCGGCTCTTCGTGTCTCGTTTCCGCGAGCTGTGCACCGGGCCTCGCGTGCATCGGGGGCGCGTGCCAAACGGACGTGTGCGAGACCGCCGCGACCGTCGCTTGCGGCAGCGCCGGTGGAACCGCGCACGGCGTGTGCGTGCCCGACGGGAGCGGCAATGTCCCGTCGCCCTGCGACGGCGTGGCATGCGCAGCGACGGAGACGTGCATGGGCGGCGCGTGCGTTGCCGGATGTTATCCAACGCCCCCGTCGCCGTGCGCGGGCATCGTGTGCGAGGGCGGACAGCACTGCGATCCGGCGACGGAGCGTTGCGCCGACACGAGCCCGGCCGGTGCCGGCCTCGCGTGTCCCCCGGGGACCGTAGGCGACTGCGTATGCGAGCCGCCGTCCGATGTGCCGCCCGCACCCGACTGCGGGGGTTGCGCTGCAGGCCAGCGCTGCGTGGGCGGCGCGTGCGTCGAAGATTCTATGCGCAGGCGTGAGCTGCACCGGTACGAGCGCCTGCGTGAACGGCGCTTGCCTCGACACCTGTGACTGTCCGGGCGGCGGCTGCCCGGCCGGTGCCCGGTGTGTGTTCGGCGACTGCGTGTGCGACGCGAGCTGTCCGCCCGAGGAGGACGCGGTGTGCGGCCAGGAGGACGGCTGCGGCAGCACCTGCAAGGGTCGATGTCCGACCGGCCAGAGGTGCCGGCGCGCGGATCGCGACGGGCGCGACGCCCTCGGCGACGTGTGGTTCTGCGACTGCGTTCCGAGCTGCCCCGAGGATGGACCGTGCGGTGGGCCCGACGGCTGCGGAGGCGAGTGCGGCACCGGGAAGTGCGACGACCCCGGTACGTACTGCAGCGATGCGATCTGCGTGTGTCTGCCGGTGTGCCCATCGGACGGAGCGTGCGGCCAAGCCGATGGTTGCGGCGGCGTCTGCAATCGCGGCGCCTGCCCGTCGGGCGAGCGCTGTCATGACGGAGCGTGCGAGTGCGCGCCCTCGTGCGGCGCGTGCGGCGCGCCGGACGGCTGCGGCGGCACGTGCCGCGAAGGGGACTGCCCGGGCGGCGAATTCTGCTCGGACGGTGTGTGCCGCTGCGCGCCGCGGTGCGATACGTGTGGCGGGCCGGACGGATGTGGTGGCACCTGCCGGCGCGGCAGCTGTCCGGGCGGCGAGCTCTGCTCCGACGGCGTGTGCCGGCCCGCGCCACCCGCGAGCTGTGATCCGCCGTGTGGCTGCGGCGAGACCTGCTCGAGCGGCCGATGCATCTCGCTCTGCGGCGCAGGCGAGACGCTGTGCGGGTGCACGACGTGTTGCGGACCCGGAGAGTCGTGCGTGGCCGGCGTCTGCGCGGGAGGCCCAGCGTAACGGCTCGGGCGAAGCGCAACGCGTCGACGTGGAGAGCAGACCGCGTTCGAGCTCCGGCGTGCGATTTCGCACGCTTCTCGAACGCGTGCGGGCTCGAGTCCCGAGCGGACCGCGCCTGACCGTCTCGGTTCACGGTGCTACGGTCCATTCCGTGCTCGAGACCGTGCGGCGATCGGGGCTCGCGTGCGTCGTCGCGACGGTGGTCGCGTGCGCGGCGTGCGCTTCGGCCGGCGACTCGCGCGCGGCGGCGCCTCGCGACGAGGTGGCGGTGACGCGCGTCGAGACAGAGGTCGCGCCGGCGCGGGGCCCGACGCGCGCGTCGCGGGAAGCGCTGCGCGGGAGCGCGCCCGCCGAGTCGGCCTCGCCGGCCGCGCCACCGCGCGTCGCCCTCACAATCCGCGCCGTCGATGCGCCGCTCGCAGAGGACGGGCGGGGCGGTCTCGTCACAGCGCGCGCGCCCGTCGCTCTCGAGCTCCGTCGCGAGGACGGCTGGCCGGGCCGTGCGCTCAATCCCGTCCTCTACGTCGGAGAGCTTCGCTTCGAGCACTACGAGCACGTCGACCCGCTGGTTCTGCGCTACGTCGCTGCAGACGGCGCGGCGCTCCCGCGCGATGCGGACGCGTTCGTCCAATGGGGAGACGATGCCGCCTCGCGCGTCGACGTCGTGCGCGCGCCCCTCGGCGGGCCGGCGGGAGACGTCCGTCCGTGACGCGCGTCGCCGCGCTCGCATCGCGCGCCTCGCTCGCAGGCGTGCTCGTCCTCGCCGCGTGCGGGGGCGACGACGACGGCATCGACCCGTGCGCGGTGGGCACGCCGACGCCGACGACGCCCGTCATCGTGTGCCCCGGCGACGTAGCCGTCTGCGTGCCCGCGGCCGGAGCGCCGGTCGACTTCGACGTCCGCGCGAGCGCTTGCGAAGGCGGCGCGCCGGCGGTGACGTGCTCTCCCGAGCGCGGCGCGTCGCTCTCAGCGGGCTCGTACGACGTCACGTGCACGGCGAGGGCAGTGTCGGGCGAGCATGCGAGCTGCAGCTTCGTCGTTCGGGCGACGCGATCGGGCGCTCCGAGCCTGTCCTGTCCGCCCGACGTCGCTCGGACGTGCACCGGGACGACGACGGCGGTCGCGCTCGACCCACCCACAATCGACGCGACGTGCGGATCGACGACGAGCGACGTCACGAGCGACGCTCCGCCGGGGTATCCGGTCGGCTCGACCACCGTGACGTTCTCGGTCACGGGTGACGATGGCGCGAGCGCAGAGTGCTCCACCACGGTCACCGTCGACGACGTGACGCCGCCCTCGATCGAGTGTGCCGCTGCGAGCGTCGTCGTGCTCGCGTCGCCCGGCGACCCCGGCGTCCCCCCCGCGCCGACGGTCGACGACGACTGCGATGCCGCGCCGGCGCTCACCTTCGAGCCCGAAGTGCTCGCGCGCGGCACGAACGATGTCCTCTATACGGCGACCGACGCGTCGGGCTTGACGAACAGCTGCACGACGCGAGTCGATGTCCTCGAGGCGTTCGCGCCCGAGGGCGTGCGCGTCGTCAGTGCCGAGCTCGCACCCGACGCGACGACCGACGTCACGCTAGCGTGGGACGACGGCGGCGGCGCGGACACGAGCGGCTTCGCGATCGAGCGCGCGCCGGCCGCCGACGGTCCGTTCACGCGCCTCGACGCCGTCGGTCCGACCGCGCGCACGTACACGGACGAAGCGCTGACCGACGCGCACGCGTACTACCGCGTGATCGCGCTGGCCGGGGATGCCGACGGCGGAGCCTCGGCGGCGGTCGAGGCGTGGTCGATCGCGGCGACCGCGTACGACCTCCGCGGTCAGACCGTTCCGACGATCCCGTTCGCGACCACCCTCTATGGCGTGGTTCGCCACCCGGTCGATCTCGCGGGCGGGCCGTATCCCCTGGTCGTGATGCTCCACGGCAACCACGGCATCTGCCGCCGCACGGCTGCCTCGACGAACGACTCCTGCGCGACCTCGAACGACCACGAGTGTCCGACCGCGGGTTGGCTCACGACGCCGAACGCGGAGGGCCTCGTCTACCTCGCCGAGACGGTCGCGGCGCAGGGCTACATCGCGGTCACGATCAGCGGCAACGCGGTGAACTGTCGCGAGACGTGGATCGCCGAGCGGGCCGAGCTCATCGCGGAGCACCTCCGGCGGTGGGCGGCGTGGAGCGGCGGGTCGGCGCCGCCGTTCGGGCGCACGTTCGCAGGTGCGGTCGACCTCGGCCGCGTCGCTCTCTTCGGCCACTCGCGCGGTGCCGAGGCGGTCGCTCACGTGCCCGCGTTGCTTCGCCGCACGCCGATCGCCGGCGTCGCGCTCGCGTCGGTCTTCTCGCTCGCCCCGACGGACTACGACATGCCCGCGCCGAGCGACGTGCCTTACGCGGTCGCGTTGCCCGGCTGCGACGGCGACGTGAGCACGCTCGTCGGGAGCGACATCTGGGACCGCTCGATCCGCGCGACGGACGATGCGCCACGCGCGCAGGTCCTCTTCCCGCGAGCCAACCACAACTATTTCAACACCGAGTGGCGGAACGACGACAACAACGGCGCCGCGTGCACGGTCTCGCACGAGATCGGCCCGGCAGCGCAGCGCGGGATGCTCGAAGGGGTGCTCGGCGCGTGGCTCGCCGGGACGGTCCGCGGCCCCTCGCCCGAGCCGTTCGTCCGCGCGGACGCACCGACGCCCGAAGGCATCGAAGCCTGGGCGGACGCCGCGCTCGACCTCCGCTGGTCGTACGTGGCGCGGCGCGTGCTCGTCGACGACCTCGAGGGGGCCGGCTCACCGGGGACGAATCGCCTCGGCGGGTCGAACACGTTCGTGGCGTACGAGACCTCGTCGCGCTGTTACGACAATGCGTGCGGCGGCAGCTACCCACACGAGAAGGGTGCGATGCGCTTCCGCTGGGATGGTGGGACACCGGTCGCCTCGTGGGGGCTCGCCGGTCTCGACGCGAGCGGGTACGGCTACCTGTCGTTCCGCGTCGTCTCGCGCCCCTCGACGTTCAACTCCGGTGTCACCGACCAAGCCTTCGTGATCCGCGCGATCGACGGAGCGGGCGTCTCCGCGGAGGTGCTCTCGTCCGACTTCGTCCGCGTCCCACACCTCTACGACGCTCGCAACCCGCTCGAGATCCTCCAGACGGTCCGCGTGCCCTTGGCCGCGTTCGAGGCCGCTTCGCCCGGCCTCGATGTCTCGTCGCTCGACCGGGCCGAGCTCGAGATGACGGCCCCCGGCCACACCCGGGGCTCGGTCCTCGTCTCGGACGTGACCCTCGGCGAGTAGCAGGTACCATGCGTGCGATGGAACGGACGGCGCGCTGTCTCTCTTCTCTGGCGGTCGTGCTCGTGTGCTCGGTCGACGCGGGCGCGAGGGCCAACGATTCGGCGTTCGGGGGGCACGGGTCGGACCTCGCGCCGATCACGGAGAGCCGCATTCGCATGGCGTCGGAGCGGATCGAGCTCGAGCTCGTTCCCGATCGCGCCGCGGGTGAGAGCGGCGGCGGTCTGGCGTGGCGCGTCCAGGCGACGTACCACTTCGTCAACCCGACGAGCGAGCGCGTCGCGCTGCAGATGGGGTTCCCCGAGGTGCGCTGTGATCCCGACGAGGGCGACTGCGTTGGCCGAGGGGGCGAGTTTCGAAACATGCGGACGACGGTTCGCGGTCAGCTCGTTCAGCATCGGTTCGGCGAAGTCACGAGGCGCCCCGAGTGGCCCGACCTCGGGCGCGTATTCCTCTATGACGTCGAGCTCGCACCGAACGAGGAGATCGAGATCGTTCATCGCTACGTCCACGACCGCACGTTCGTCGGCGCGGGCATCGACGAAGAGCTCTACTACCTCACGCGTACCGGCGCGTCGTGGAACGGTCCGATCGGCGATGCGGAGTTCATCGTGCACGTGCCGTACGTCCCGCGCGCGATCGCTGCGCATCGCGACTACCCCATCGAGCGGCGCTTGATCCGCGAGGACGGCGTGCCGCGCGGTGTGTCGCTGCACGCACACGTGCGCGAGCTCGTGCCGACGCACGACTTCGTCGTGGTTCTCGCCGGACGGGACGGCATCGGCCCACCCCAGTTCACCGACATCGACTGCCCGATGATCGAGGACGTCGCCGACGCTGCGCCCGAGGATGTCGGGCTGGAGCTCGCGAACGTGAGCGCGGAGGCGCTTCGTACGTGCGCGGCCGCACTCTCGACGCAATACGGAGCGGACCCCGGACCGGAGCTCGCCGGCGTGCTCGAGCGCGCTCGAACCTCTCCCGACACCACCGACATGCTCCTGGACGGGCTCGCCGTCGTCGCGCCCCATCCGCTCCCCGACTACACGCCCGAGTGGCTCCCCGCGCCCGAGCGGTCGTACGTCGAGCGCCTCGAGGCCGAAGCGGCGAGGCGTTCGGTCGATGACCCGGCTCCGTCCGAGGTGCCCGTCGAAGGAACCGGAGCCGGGCTCGCGACCGGCTCGGGCCTCACGGGAAGCTCGCCCGGCGCGCAGCCGACGGCTCGCACGGGCGGTTGCGGCGGCTGCTCCGCGTCGACCACGGGCAGCGCAAGCTCGGCGATCGGTGCTCTTGCGCTCGTCCTCCTGCTCGTCAGGAGGGCGCGAGCGAGGAGGTAGCCCCCGTCACGGGCAGAACCGGGCGAGTCGCAGGTCCCCGTACGTGGTGTCGCGGTAGAGCACGTACACGTAGCCGCCCGGGCCGCTCGCCATGGAGATGTGCTCGCCGACCGTCCCGGTCGAGTCGACCGTCATCTGCGTGAACGCACCTCCGGGGGGGCGCACGGCGCAGACGAGGTCGGCGCGCGCGACCGAGACGGTGCCGACCGTCTCGAGCGTGTCGTCGAAACCGCATGCTCGCACGGTGCCGTCGGAGGCCACGGCGATGCCGGTGTACGAGGCGACGTCTCCGCCCGAGATCGCCGTGTCGAATGTCCAGAGCCCGGCTGCCGGGCGCTGCGCGTGCTCGAGGTCGGCGCGATACATCGAGTACGCGAGGTGAACCGCGTCGGCGGGGCCGATCGCCATCGCGATCGAGTCGCCCACGCGTCCGGCGGTCGCGACCGCCGCAGGAGCTCCGAACGCGCCACCGCTCGGCCGGTACGCATATCTCACGTCGCCGTTCGTGGTGTCGTTCCATGCCACGTGCAGGCCACCCGCTCCGTCGACGCGCGTCGCCGTCCCGTGCCCCACGTTGCCCGTCGACTCGAGCGTCAACGCGGTCCAGGCTCCAGACGAGGAGCGAGTGGCGAGCTTCACGTCGTCGGCCGACGCATCGTAGTACGCGACGTCGACGATGCCCGAAGCCTCGACCGCGATCGACGCGAACTGACCGACGTTCCCGGGGGAGTCGACGGTCTCGGTGTCCCACCCGCCGTCGGGGCTCTTCACGAAGTACTCGAGGTCGTTGCCCGTCGCGTCGTAGCACGCGATGTGCGGTGCGTTCGCCGAGTCGACCGCGATTGCGGCGTCCTGGCCGATGTCACCGGTCGTCGCGACGACCTCGTGGTGGAACGGTTCGCCGCGCGGTCGCGTCGCGTACCGGAGGTCCTCGGTGCCCGGGACCTGATACGCGACGTGCACGCGGCCGCGCGGATCGACCGCGACGGCCGGGTAGTGGCCCACATTGCCGACCGAGTCGATCGGCTCACGGAACCACGGGCCGCCGGCGGGTTGGTATGCGTAGCGGAGGTCGGATGCCGTGTTGTCGTAGTGCACGACGTGCAGCCCGTCTTCGGAATCGACGGCGATGGACGTCTCGATGCCGACCGAGCCGTAGCTCTCGACGGTCTCGGTCTCCCACGCCCCGCCCGGCGTCGCGAGGCGCGCGTGCTTGAGGTCGTTGGCCGTCGCGTCGCGATACATCACGTGCACGACGCCGCCGGAGGTGAGCGCGATCGACACGTCCCGGCCCTGATCGCCCGCGGTGTCGATTGGCGACACGGTAAAGGCGCCGCCAGCGGGGCGGAACGCGTACAAGAGGTCGCGCGAGCCGGTGTCGTGGAACGCGATGTGGACTCGACCTCCTCGGTCCACGGCGATCGCCGAGTACTCGCCGACGTTTCCGGCCGCATCGACGATCTGCGACGTGAAGGCCGACGTCGGAGAGGGCGCGAACGCGTAGAGCAGGTCGTTGTTCGTCGTGTCGTAACAGCTGATGTGCACGCCACCGGCGTCGTCCACGGCGATGGAGCTCTGGAGCCCGACGTTGTCTGCCGAGAGAGCGGTCGTAGTCGTCCACATGCCGCCGGCAGGGCGGTACGCGTACTTCAGGTCACCGTTCGTCGCGTCGTAGTAGCTGACGTGGACGCCGCCGGCGCGGTCGACCGCCACCGCCGGGTCCCGCCCGACGTCGCCTCCCGAGTCGAGGTTCGCGTACTCCCACGCGCCCGACGGGAAGCGGTGCGCGTAGTGGAGGTCGCGGCTCGTCGCATCGTAGTGTGCGACGTGAAATCCACCCGAGAGGTCGGCCGCTGCGCCGATGCCGCGCCCCACCGCGTTCGCCGTCTCGACGGTCTCGGACGACCAGTATCCGGCGGACGAGTGATGGACATAGCGAAGGTCGTGGTCGGTCGAGTCGTAGTACGCACCGTGTAGCGCTCCGCTCGCGTCGATCGCGACCGACGCGTACGTGCCGACGTTCGCGAACGTGTCGACGACGTCGAGCACGACGGTTCCCGGCGTGCATCCGCAGTCCTCGTCGATGGTTCCGTCGCAATCCGCGTCCGTTCCGTCGCAACCGTCGGGTGCCGACCCGCCCGGGCAACCGCATACGCCTGCCATGCAGACGCCGCTCGTGCCGCAAGCCGTGCCGTCGGCGGCGGGGACCGAGCCGCAGACGCCTGCGGTGCAGGTGTCGGTCGTGCATGGGTTCATGTCGTCGCAGAGCGCGCATGGGTCGCCGCCGTCGCTCGGCTGCCCTCCGTCGGAGGGCCCGGCGTCGAAGAGCCCGCCGTCCGGAAAGATCGGCACGTCCGAGCAGCCCTGCTGCGGGTCGCAGTACGAGCCGGGCGGGCACATGTCATCGCGACCCACGAGGAAGCACGTGCCCAGGTCGCAGCGCGTGGCCCCGCACTCGGCCATCGCCGCGGGGCAGTCGGAGTCGAACGAGCACTGCGCGGGCGGGCACATCTCGGGCGATTCGGGCGTGCACTCCGGGAGGACGCACCGGCCGCCGAGGCACGTCACGGCGGGGTCGCCGGCCTCAATCGGGCACGTGACGCCCGCGCAGTTGCGCGTGATGACGACCGTGAGCCCGAAGTCCTCCGTGAAGGTGATCCGGCTGACCCGCTCACCGGCGATGGACCCATCGGCGCCGAGGAGCTGAACGAGGACTTCGTGCGTTCCTTCGTGAAGCCCTTCGAACTCCGCGACCCGCACGCCGTCGAGGTACGGATCGGAGCGCGTCGCTTCGTGGTCGGAACGTCGGAGAGACCCTGACGCCGCGTCCTCCTCCGTGAGCTCCGTTCGCACCCGAACGAACTCGATCCCCGCGACGTAGTCGGTCTTGAGGTCCACGACGAGGACGCGCGAGTCGCACGCGAGCAAGGCGAGCGACGCGAGCGCGATCCACGGCGCGAGGCGCATCGATACACGCTATCACGCGCCGATCGGCTCCGCGATCGGCGACGGCCGGGCACAACGTCGGATGGTGGCCGTTGACATCGGCGTGCCGGTTCCGCAGAAGGTCGATCGCAGAACCGAGGGAGGCGAACGATGACCGACGTGCTCGTGATCGGAGACGGCCCGGGGGGATTGAGCGCGGCGCTCTTCCTGGCGAAGAATGGGATGAAGGTCGTGGTCTACGGGCAGGACAAGACCGCGATGCACGCTGCCCTCCTGAAGAACTACCTCGGCATCCCGGAGATCACCGGGACCGACTTCCAGAAGATCGCGCGCGAGCAGGCGAGCGCGCACGGAGCCGAGCTCGTCGACGGCCGCGTGGAAGCGCTCGCCCGGACTGCGAGCGGGTTCGAGGCGACCGTGGAAGGCGGCTCCAAGGTCAACGCGCGGTACGTGATCCTCTCCGAAGGAAAGTCTCCGCGCCTCGCGCAGATGATCGGGCTCGAGCACGACGCGGAGCGCGGCGTCGAGGTCGACGGTGGCGGCCGGACCGCGGTCGACGGCGCGTACGCCGTGGGCAGGCTCGTTCGGCCGGGTCGCAATCAAGCGATCATCAGCGCCGGCGACGGCGCGGCGGCCGCGATCGACATCCTCTCGCGCGAGAAGGGGGAGCCCGTGTCCGATTGGGACACCCCGCCCGAGTGAGCGCCACCCCGAGCACCAGCTCGAGCGCTTCTGGCTGAACGCGATCAAGTGGCTCACCCCGGCGAACGAGTGCCAGGTGCCGATCCTCATCCGAGGCGAGCGTCAGGTCGCCGGGTGGGCTTGCTCGGCGCTCTCGCTGAGACGGATCAGCGTGGCGCGATCCGCGCCGACGCGATACGCGCGAACGAGCTCTGCGACGGCGTGGAAGTAGGTCTCGAGAACGCGGGTCTCGGCGGGGCCCGGCGGCCGGGGGATCGGGCGTCCGGCACGGTCTACTCGCGTGTCGTCCATGCATCGAACGGGGGGCTCGGCGGGTGTTTCTGGTCAACGTCTCCGTGAGCGGCCTCACGCGCCGGCGCGCGTGCCGCGGCTGGACGCGCGTGCTAGATGGCCGGCTCATGAGCGCCCGCTTTCTTCGTTTCACCGTGCTCTCGATCGCCGCCGCGGCGTTCGGCTGTACGAAATTCTGCGCCGGAGCTCCCGGCGGACGAGTGCGGAATGCTGGCGGCGGAGCTCGACCCGTGCGCGGACGACGCGACGGTCCAGGGGTTCCTCGAGGACTGCCACCTCGACACGCCGCACGCGCGCGGTCTGGCGGGCGCGCTCTGCACGACGCCGCCGCTCGCGACCGGATCGCCGTGCGCGATGACGGTCGAGTGCGCGCACGCGAGCGGTGATGTCTGCCGGCCGAGCGCCACTGGCACGGCGGATCTCCGGTGCCTCCCGCGAGGTCGCAGCCGCCTCACGGTCGCGGCCGGCGCCTGCGGCGACGCGTGCGACGGCACGTTCGACTGCGGGTCGGGCCTCGGCTGCGCGGGCGGGATGTGTATCCCCGACGGCGTGGGCGCGGCCGACGTCGCGTCGTGCAGCGCTCAGGATCGAACATCGGCGACGACCTATCTTGCGAGCCGCTCGAGCTACTGGCGGAGCCGCCGGCCGTGCGCGCTCTCGTGCCACACGACCGTTCCGTTCCTCGTGTCGAGCTCGGCGCTCGACGCCGACGGCGCCGACATCGCAGGGACGCTGCTCTCCGACACCGAAGAGCGCGCGATGAGCTGGGACTCGATCGCGCCGTGGTACGGGACGATGTACGGCGCGAGCAAGCCGCGCGAGTCGTTCGGCACCGAGGCCGTGCTCGACGCGTTCGTCGTCCTCCGGCACGAGCGCGCGACGGGCGAACGGACCGACCTCGGCCGCACCGTCCTCGCGAACCTCTGGGCGGAGCAGACCGAGAGCGGCGACTGGGACTGGCTGCAGTTCAACCTCGTTCCGTGGGAGTCGCGCGACGGCCGGTCGATGGGCGTTGCGTACGCTGCGCTCGGTCTTGCCGCCGTCTCGGACGATTACCTCGTGGCGCCGCCCGAGAGCGACGCCGCGCACGTCGCCGCGCTCCGCGACCGACTGCGCGCGCTCGCGGGCGAGAGCGTCCACAACCAGCTCCTGTTGCTCTGGGCTTCGAGCGAGTGGCCGGACCTTCTCTCGGCCGAGGAGCGCGACGGCATCGCCGCGGGCGCCATCGCGATGCAGCACCCCGACGGGGGCTGGAACCTCGCCGAGATCGGTGACTGGCGCGCGCAGCCCGCGTACCCCGCCGGCGAGAGCACGGCGTACGCCACGGCGCTCGCCGCGCTCGCGCTCGCGACCGCCGGCCCGCCGTCGAGCGACCCCGCGCTCCGCCGCGCCACGGAGTGGCTCGCCCAGAACGTCGGCCCCGACGGCGAGTGGCAGGACACGTCGCTCAACGCCGACGACGCCTTCAACCACGGCCTCGTCACCGACGCCGCGACCGCCTACGCGGTGATGGCGCTCGACGCGGTGCGATAGCGCGAGCCAACCGTTCCGCGTCGCGCGTTCCGCCGCCGTCTCGAGCCGTGCGGTCGTCGTCGCCGCTCCCGGGCTCTGAGAATCAGAACGGTGAGCCGTCGCAGGCCGTGCCGCCCGAGACGTCGCTCGGCACGGTGAAGGTCACGCTGAGCCCGTCGAGGGTCGCGGTGTACGTTCCGGCCTCGAGCGTGATCTCGCAGTTCGCGAAGCCGCCGCCTCCGCAGTCGGCCGTGCACGCGCCGCCGCCCGTTCCCTCGAGGCAGAAGAGCGCGCTCAGCGTCAAATCGCTGCTGCTGCCGCTTCGGCTCACCGAGCAGGTCGTGAGGTGTCGGATCGTGCAGCTCGACGAGAGGCAGCCCATCGGGACGACCTGGAAGGTCACCGCGCCGTCTGCGGTCGACGCGTCCGTCACGCAGAGCTGGCCGATCGGGGTCTCGGTTCCCATCGTGCACTCGAGCGCGCCGCCGTCGGATCCTCCGCCACCGTCGTCGCCGGGCGCGTCGGTCGCCGGTGCGTCGGTCGCGGGCGCGTCCGTGCCGGGCGCGTCCGTGCTGGGCGCGTCGCGCATTCCGCCGTCGGTCCGGCCGGCATCGGGCGTTCCACCGCCGTCTCGAGTGGTGCCGTCGTCGTCGCCGCCGCACGCTCCGAGCAGAGCGACCCCGAGAGCGAGACACAGAGGATGGATGCGAAGGTAGGTCATCGCAGAAGCGTACCCGATCCTGGGCGCCGCATCGATCAGTCGATTTCACCCACCGCTCTGTGCAACCGAGCGAGCGCCAGGCGTGCATCGATGGCGGCGTTCACGAGCTCGAGCTGCGCGCGCGCCTGTGCGACCGAGGCGTCGACGAGGTCGCTCACGAGCGCATTGCCAGTCCGGAACTGGGCCATGCGAACGCGGTAGCCCTCGACCGCGGCATCGACGCCAGCGCGCGCGGCGGTGAGCGCCGCGCGAGCGGTCCGATAGCCGATGTGAGCCTCCGTGACCTGGTTGCGGATGGCGTCTTCCAGCGCGCGCAGGTCGGCACGCGCCTCCCCGATCACGGCACGCGCCTCGTCCGCATTGCGCTCACCGTACAAGAGATCGTGCAGCGACCACTCGAGCGAGACGCCGGCGTTGCCGCTGAAGCGAAACTCTTCCCGTTGCGGAAAGACGCGCCCGCTCGGGCTCGAGTAGTCGACGCTTCCGGTGATGACGAGCGAAGGCAAGCGCGCCCCCTCGCTCGCGTCCACGCTGTGCGACTGCGCGGCGATGATTCGGCGCAACGCCTCCGCCTCGGGCCGTCGTGCGATCGCCTCGCCGACGAGCGCGCGCCGGTTCTCCTCTTCCTCCGGCAGGTCGCGCAAGACGTCCTCGCCGATCGCGAGCGGGCCCTCTCCGTCCATGTGAAGGAGCGTCCGGAGCGCGCCCGCCGAGATGTCGACGCCGCCCTCGGCGCGAGCGACGGCCCCGCGCGCCTGCGCGGTCAACGCGCGCACTTGCATCACCTCGGCCGACCCGGCGTTGCCGACCGTCACGTGCGCCGCGACCTCGCGTTCCCGGACCAGCGCCTGGTCGAGCGCGATCTGGGCGACGGCGAGCGCGCCCCGCGCTCGCGCGTACTGGAAAAACGCCTCTCGCGCGTCGAGCGCGACGTCGAGCTCGGACGCGCGGACGCGGAGCGCCTCGGCCTCGGCGACGCCCTCGGCGGCTTTCCACCGAGGGAGGATCGTGACGAAGTAATCGCTCACCGGGATCGCGAGCGTCGCTTGCAGGGCGTACTGGTCGAGCACGACCGGCAGCGGCATCTCCGCGAGGACCGTCCAGAGCTGGCGCGCCGCGTCGTCCGTGACGTGCTCGATCGCTCCGAACGCTTCCTCCGGGAGGATCTGACCGTTCCGGATCGGCGTGAGGCGCGTATAGCTCGCAGAGAGCGAGAGCTGCGGGATGAATCCGTAGATCGCGCGCGCGGCTCCGGCGCGCGCTTGGAGGACCGCTTCGCGGGCGCGGTCGACGCTCGGCGCCGTCCGCACCGCGCGCTCGGCGACCCCGTCGGACGTGAGCCCTCGGCCGTCGCCCCGCAGCACCGCGAAGAGGTCCACCGCGCTCGCCGGCACGGCCGGAGGCGCGGGCGCCCCGGCCTCGGGCCCGCCCGTGTCCGCGAGCGGCTCCTGCGCGGCCGCCGTCGTCGCCGACGCGCCCGCGGTTGCGACACATACCGCCCAAACGGTGATCGATCTCATCTCTCCTCCGGATCGCGATCGGTGAATCAGCTCGTCGCTCGCTCTTCCGCGTCGTCGGCGCCTCGAATGCGCCGCCAGAGCGGTCCGAGACGCGCGTTCGCGACCTCGCCGAGCCCGACGGTCATACGGTATGCGCAAGGGATCACGAAGAGCGTCAGCACCGTAGAGGCCGTCAGCCCGAACGCGATCACGCTCGCCATCGGCGAGAGCTCGGGAGCGTCCGCTCCCGAGAGCGCGAGCGGAAGGACGCCGACGATTGTGGTGACGCTCGTCGAGACGATCGGCCGCAGGCGAAGGCGTCCTGCCTCGACGATCGCCTCGTCGAGCGGCCGACCCTCGGCGCGTAGTCGGTTGATGAAGTCGATGAGGACGATCGCGTCGTTGACGACCATCCCGGCGAGCCCGACGAGGCCGACGAGCGCGATGAGCCCTACGGGCGCGCCCGCCACGAAGAACGCCGTCGTGACGCCGATGAGCGACAACGGGATCGCCGACACGACGACGATCGGCGTGAGCAAGCTCCGGAACTGCGCCGCGAGGATGCTGTAGATGATCCCCAGGGCGAGGATGAAAGAGAGCACGAGCGAACGCACCGACTCGTTGGTCTCTTCGTACTCGCCGCCGAGCGAGATGGACACATCGGGGTTCGCTGCTCGGAGCGCGCCGAGCCGCCGGTCGACGCGCCGGCTCGCCTCCTGGCTCGTGGTCGTCCCGTCGACGTGCGCCGTCACTCGGACGCCGCGGCGCCGGTCGTTTCGCCGTATGAAGTTGGGCCGTCGCTCCTCGTGGACGGTCGCGACGTCGCCGAGCGCGACGCCCGTCCCGTCGGGCGCTTCGAGGACGAGATTGCGGATTCTCGTCGGCCGTGTGCGCGTTCGCGTCGAGGCCGAAGATCACATCGACCCGCTCGTTCTCTACGAGTGTTCTCGCGACCGGTGCCTGCGAGAACGCGAGCCGGAGCCAGCTTCCGACGGCGGCCGCCGTCATCCCGTGCAGCGCGGCGCGCCCTTCGTCCACGTCGACGCGGAGCTCGCGCTTCTCCCCGACCTCGCTGTTCTCGATCTCACGGACACCCGGAACGTGTCGTAGCTCTTCGACGACCTCGCGCGCGATGGCGGCGAGCCGTGTCTGGTCCTCGCCCGCGATGCGAACGGTCACGGGAGCGCCGACGGGCGGCCCGAGCTCGCGCTCGACGACCTGGACCTCCTCCGGGCCGACGAGATTGTCGAACGCGTGCTCCGCGCGCCCGAGCAGGTCGCGGCCCGAGTGGTTCGAGCTCCGGCGATCGATCGGCACGAGCGATACGGTGGTCATCCCGAGGTAATCGGCGTCCTCCGCGAAGAGGTCGCTCTGGCTGCGGCCCCGCGTCGTGTAGATCGCCTCGACGTCGTCCGTTCGGAGCGCGACCAGGCGCCGCTCGACCTCCTCCATCGCGCGCTCGGTAGCGCTCACCGACGCGTCGGCCGGCATCCGCACCCGGACCTCGATCCCGTCGACGTCGCCTTCTGTCAAGAGCACGACGTCCTTCGTGGCGAGCGTCGCTGCGACGAGCGCGGCAGCGATCGCGAACGACGAGACGACCGCGGTCTTCCGGTAGCGGAGGCAGACGGAGAGCGCGCGCGTGTATCGCTCGGCGACGGCGCGCCCGAGCCGCACGTGCCAACGGGGCGCCCCGACCGTGCGACGGCCGCGTCCGCCGAAGTCCGCCATGTGGCTCGGAAGGACGAAGAACGCCTCGATCAGCGACGCGACGAGCACCGCGACGACGACCTTCGGGATGATCGAGAAGAACTCTCCGAGAACGCCGGGCATGATGAGCAGCGGCAGGAACGCCGCGCAGGTCGTCGCCGTGGACGAGGCGACCGGCCAGAGAACCTCGCGCGTGCCCTCGACGGCTGCTTGCATCCGGGATGCGCCATCTTCCATGTGCCGGTAGATGTTCTCGATGATGACGATCGCGTCGTCCACGACGAGCCCGAGGCACAGGATGAGCGCGCCGAGCGACAGGACGTTCAGCGTGATGCCGAGGAGGTGCATCACGATGATCCCGCCGGCGATCGCGACCGGCACACCGAGCGCCGCCATCACGGCGTTGCGGAGGTTCATGAAGAGGCCGAGCGTGATCAGCACGAGCAGGAGCCCGCCGAGCGCGTTCCACGAGAGGACGTCCATGGTGCGCGCGACGGCGTGGGACCCGTCGTTGAAGACGCTGACGTGGACGCCGCGCGGCAGCGCGCCCCGCTCGTCCTCGAGGAAGCTCCGCACGGCGGCGTTCACCCGCAGCGCGTCCGCTCCGACGCCGCGGTGGAGGTCGAGGATGACAGCCGGCGCCCCGTCCACGCGCGCGGTCACGCCGTCGTTCGAATATCCGTCGCTCACGCTCGCCACGTCCCCGATGCGTACCGCACCGCCGTCGGGATCGGGTCGCACGACGACGTCGGCCATTCGCTCGGCGGTGTCCGCGCGGAGCACGCCCCGCACGATCCGCTGGCGCTCTCCGTCGTCGGTGATCCCGGCCGCGAGGTTCGTGGCTCGAGCGGTCACGCTCGCCGCGACGCGCTCCAGCGAGAGCCCCGCGCTCTCGAGGCGCGAGGGATTGACGTCGACGCGAAGCTGCCGTTGCGCGAGCCCCGCGGTCTCGACCTCGACGACGCCCGGCACCCGCCGCAGACGTCGCTCGAGGTGCCGGCCCGCAGCCTGCAGGACCCGATTGGGAACGTCGCCGCGCACGGCGACCGTCAGCGTCGGGACGCGCACGACCTCCTCGCGCACGAGCGGTGCCTCGGCTTGCGGCGGAAGCTCGCGGAAGCTCGACACCTCCGCCGCGATCTTCGCGACGACCGCGCCCACGTCGTCCACGCTCGGCTCGAGCTCGACGCGTATGTACGAGAACCCCTCGCTCGAGAAGCTCGCGATGCGCTTGACGCCCTCGACCTCGACGACGACGTCCTCGAGAGGCACGGTCACGAGGCGCTCGACCTCCTCCGGCCCGGCGCCGGGGAAGACCGTCGTCACGCGCGCCCAACCCGTCGAGACGCTCGGGTACGCCTCCCGGCTCATCCGGCTCGCGATCACGCCTCCCGTCCCCACGACGAGCACCGTGAACAAGTTGACGAGGATCGGGTGACGAACCGAGAAGCGCGCCGGGTTCACGATCCCTCGTGGTCTCCGTCTGCCACCGTGGTGACGACGCGAACGGGCCTGTCGGCGACGACGCGCTCGGCCCCCGCGACGACGACTCGCTCGCCCGGCCGGAGCCCCGATAGGATCTCGGCGCGCCCCTCTCGGACCTCACCGACCACGACGTCGCGCGCGTGCGCTACGTCGTCGGAGACGACGAACACCTGTGTCCGACCCATTCGATCCTGGACCGAGCGCTCCGGCAGCACGGCGAGCTCGCGTGGGTCGCCGACCTCGACCTCGAACGAGGTGACCTCGCCCGGGCGGAGCAGTCCCTGTGGATCGTCGATGCTCGCGCGCACGGGGAGCCGTCGCGTACGCGGGTCGAGCACCTCTCCGACGAACGTGATGCGGCCTTCGAAGACCTCGTCGGGTTGCGCTACCGTGCGCGCGGTCACGCGCGCTCCTTCGAGCACATCCGCGGCCCGGATCGGATCGAGGAGCAGGTCCGCCTCGATTCGAGCTCGTGTCGACGAGCACCGCGACGTCGGTGCCGGGCCGAAGGTACTCGCCCTCGTGGACGCGAAAGTCGACGAGGACGCCCGCGAAGGGAGCACGGAGCGTCGTGTCGCTGAGCGTCGCGCGCGCCGACTGGAGCCCCGCTTGCGCTTCGGCGAGCCGCGCCTGCGCTTCGGACTCTCGGTCGCGCGCCGCCTCGACGAGCCGGGGCGTGCTCGCGTTGTCGCGGGCGAGCTGCTCGGCGTCCTCGCGCGCCCGGGTGAGCTGCCGGAGCGACGCCTGGGCTTGCTCGACGCGGGCTTCCGCGCCGCTCACGGCGACCGCCGAACGCGGCCCGCCGAGCCTGAGGATCACGTCGCCCGACCGCACCGTCGCCCCCTCGCGGACCGGAGCCTCGACGACCCGCCCCTCGGCCTCCGCGCGGAGCGTGGCGCGGCGCTCCGCCTGGATGGGGGCCGTCACCCGAACCGAGGGCGCGCGGGTCGTCAGCGCGACCGTCTCGACCCGAACCGGGGGAGCCGGGACCTCTCTCGGCGGCGGCGGCTCGCTACATCCGGCGAGGGCGGCGACTGACAGGGCGATGATCGCGCGAGATCCCATGCGGAACGCGATGATCCCGGACTCCTGGGCGCCAATCAACTCGGGCCGGCTGGCACGCCCACAGACCCAGGTGTATTCTCGGTTTCGGCCATGACGGAGCGGAGCATGGAGGTCGCGGCGGGCCAGTACGCCATCGAGCCCCCCGCGTCCACCTCCGCCGGCATGGTTCGAGCCCGCTCCCAAGCACGGACCATCTTCTTCAGCAACTGCTGGCTCTTCGCTCTGTGGCGATTTTTCATCAACGGTGGCTTCCTCATCGTCTCAAAGTCCGAATGGGGCTGGTGGGCCCACTTCATGTGGTCGCCGGACATGAGGACGGTGCAGCAGTTCGAGCCGACGCTGAAGAAGCGCAAGCGGCTCTTCCCCCCCTTCATCTACCAAGGCTACGTCAAAGAAACGCGTCTCTGACGCCGCGTGGGCCGGACGAACCTCGGGTGCGCATCATCGTGAGAGCGATCCTGCGGGCCGGCTGGGGCTTCACGGCGGCCATCGCGGTGTTCGCTCTCGGAGTCGGTGTGGCGGTCTGGCACGCCTTCGACGGGATCGGGCCCCTCGAGGACGGTCGGGTCGTGGGCCCCGCGACGACCGTCGTCGACGGCTACACCGCTTCGTTCATTCTGGACGCCGGCGGGGGCTCGATCGTGCTGATTGACGCGGGTCAAGACGAGACGGCGAAGCCGATCCTCGACGCGCTCGCGCGCGCGGGGCACGACGAGTCGGACGTCGTCGCGATCCTCCTGACGCACGGCCACTCGGATCATCGGGCCGGCGTCGGTCGCTTCCCGAACGCGCGCGTCTACGCTCACGAGGACGAGCTGCCGCTCCTCCGCGGCGAGGTGCGCGCGCGCGGGCTCGTCCCGTGGTTCTCGGGGCGCGCAGAGCCGCTCGAGCCGACCGACATCGTGCGCGACGGGGACACGATGACGATCGGCACGCTCTCGATCCGAGTCTTCCACGTCCCGGGGCACACCGCCGGCAGCGTCGCGTGGCTCGTGAACGACACGCTGTTCATGGGGGACGCCGCAGGATCGACGGAGGACGGCGAGCTCGAGCCGTCGCCGTGGGTGTTCACGGACGACCGCGACATGGACGAGGCGTCGCTCATGGCGTTGCCGGACCGTCTCGAGCGCGCGGGCGCGCACCCCACGCTCCTGGTCTTCTCGCACTCGGCGCCGCTCGAGCCCTCGGCGTTGACCGCGTGGATCGACCGGCAGAGCTCGGGGGATCGGTAGAGCCATGGCCGACCCGATGGAGCTCCGGGACGCGGAGATCCGCTCCGTCGCCGAAGCGGGCGGGGCCGCGCCGTCCGGCGGCAACGCGCAGGCGTGGCTCGTGACCGTGCGGGACGACGAGATCACGCTCGCGCTTCACCCCGAACGCTCGGACTCCTTCATCGACGTCGGCCGCGCGGCGTCGATCCTGGGCCTCGGCTCGTTCACGGAGAACGCATCGATCGCGCTCGACGCCCTCGGTCTCTCGCACCGCGTGGAGCTCCTGCCGCTACGCTCGGTCGAAGAGCCGCTCGTCCGCATCGCGATCACGGGCCGGAGCGAGCCGCCGGGCGAGCCGCCGCGGCTTCATCGATGCATCTTCGAGCGGACGACGAACCGGCGTGCGGGGTCGGAAGCGCCCGTCGAGCAGCGGCACGTCGAGGCGATGCGCGAGGCCGTGCGCGCGTTCGGCGACGGTTGGGAGCTCCACACCGAGGCGACCGCGGGGGGCAGGGCGGCGATCGCGCGCGTGCTCGCGGAGGCCGACGTGGTGCGCACGTTCGAGCGGCGCTTTCACGAGCAGATGCTGTCCGAGATGCGCTGGACGCCCGAAGAGGCGGCGCGCACGCGCGACGGGATTGACGTCTCGACGCTCGAGCTGCCGGGAGGCGCTCTGACCGGGCTCAAGCTGATGCGCTACCGGGCTTTCGTCGCGATGATGGTCTCGCGTTCGCGCATCCGCACGATGAGCGAGCAGGCGCTCGTCGCCTCGTCGCGCCTGGCGTGCGTCTCGATGCCGAGGGAGGCGACGGCGGAGCGGCTAGTCGTCTCTGGTCGCGCTCTCGAGCGAGCGTGGCTCGTCGCGACGAGCTTGGGGCTCGCGGTGCAGCCGTGGTGCGTGCTGCCGTTCTTCGTGCTGCGCGCGGAGACCGAGCCGGAGAGCCTCCCCGCGCGCGAGCGCAAGACGATCCTCGATCTCGACCGCCAGATCTCCGAGCTCTTCGCGCTCCCAGCGGACCGCCGAGCGATCTTTCCGTTCCGGCTCTCACACGCCGAGCCGCCTCGCGTGCGCGCGCTCCGCTTGCCCTGGGAGAGCTTCACTCGCGTGGCGACGTCGTCGGGCTCGGCGCGGGCCGCGGCAGCGCGCGAGGCGCGAGAAGGGCGCGCCGCGCCATGAAGAGCGCGATGCGCTGGAGCGGGTTCGCGTTGCCGAACGGTCGCCACGTCAGGCGCGCTCTGTTCTCATAGGCATCGAGCTGGGTCGCCCACGGCGCGGCGAGAACGCGCCCCCTGCCGAGCAAGAGCTTCAGCGCGCACGTCGCCGCGAGCCCCGCCGCGATCTCGACGCCCATCGGCGTCGACGGGACGCGTTCTCGGTCGAGCGCGAGGCGCGTCGCATCGACGACGTAGTGTCGTTGCACGGCGGCCGGCGCGAGCCCGACGAGAAAGCGCAGGAGCTGTTCCTCGCGCGCGTGGCCGTCGAGCCGAAAGTATTGCTCGAACGTCGTGCCACCGGGCACGAACGCGAGCAACGACGCTCCCATCCCGAGCGGCGCGGCGGTGATCGCCGGATCCCGCGTGTCGCGCACCGCGCGAAGACGAGCCGGCGAGCGTCCACGGCGAATACGTCGAGCCCGTCGACGTAGAGGTCTGCGCCGTCGAGAAACGCGTCGACGTTGTGCTCGTCGACGGCGGCGTGCTTGGCGATCTCGAGCTCCGGGTTCACGTCTCGGGCGATCTCCGAGAGCACGTCGGTCTTGGATTGTCCGAGAGTCGACATCGCGGCGCCGACCTGACGGTTGAAGTTCGTGAGCTCGAACACGTCCGGGTCCGCGACGGCGAACCGGCCGACGCCGAGGCGGGTCAGCGCGAGGAGATGCGCTCCGCCGACGCCACCGAGCCCGGCGATTGCGATGCGCTTTTCCCGCAGCGACGCGAGCTCCCGCTCGGTGACCCAACCGAGCGTCCGGCCGAACGCCGTCGCGTGGTCGAACTCGACCGAGCCTTCACCGGGCATGTCGGGGAGCGTATCTCAGGCCGCCGCGACGATCGGGGAGATGTTATGATTGCGGTCCGGCCTTGGCCGGCGCAAGCATGGATTGGCGCAGCATCGTCTTCTCCATCGCGCTCGTCTCATGTGCGGTAATTCTCGGCTGGCACGGGGGCTGGCACCGCGTTCGCGCAGGGCAGCGACCGCGTGGCCCGTGCGTACTTCGAGGACGGGCGCGCGTCGTACGAAGCCGGCCGATTCGCAGACGCGGCCGAGCAGTTCGAGCAGGCGTACCGGCTGACCCACCGCGACGCGCTCCTCTACAACATCTACCTCGCATACCGCGACCTCGGCGACGACGCGCATGCGGCCGACGCGCTTCGCCGATACCTCGCGACGCTGGCCGCCGACGCGCCCGACCGCCAGCGCCTCGAGGCGCGCCTCGCCGTGCACGAACAGCGCGCCGCGGAGCAGGCGGCTCTCCATCACGGCGAGAGCCGCGATCACGATGCTTCGGGCGGCGACTCGACCGGCCCGGCCGCGGCGGGGAGCGACGACGGTGGGGCGTCCGAGCCAGGCGGCGGTGGACCCGGCCTCGCACCCTGGCTCTTGATCGGGGCGGGCGGCGCGCTGGTCGTCGGCGGTCTCGTCGTCGGGGGTCTGGCGCTCGGCAAGAAGTCCGAGCTCGACGATCTGTGCCCGACGATGACGACGTGCAATCCAGGCTTCGACGACGTGAGGTCCGAGGGGCAGACGCTCGCCGTCGTGTCGGACGTTCTGTGGATCACGGGTGCAGCTGCGGCGGCGACCGGCCTCGTCCTCGCGATCGTGTCCCTCGCCGGCGGCGACGACGAGGGGCCCGCCCCGACCGCGTCGTTCGCCTGCACAGCCGACGGGTGTCGCGCTGCAGTGCGGGGGCGGTTCTGATGCGCGCCGCGCTGATGCTCTCCACTGCGGCGTTGGCGACCGCGCTCGGGGCGTGCACGGCGATCACCGGGTTCGGCGGCTACAGCGGGTCGAGCGCGACCGACGGCGGAGCGTCGTGCGACGGCGGGGCGTGTGGCTGCGGCGCCGGCCCGGCATGCGCGGCCGGTTTCTCGTGCTGCGGCGGCGAGTGCGTCGACACGCGGACGAGCCTCGTCGACTGCGGTGGATGCGGCCTCGCGTGCACGGCGGGCCCCAACGCCACGCCGAGCTGCGTGGCCGGCGTGTGCACCGTGACGTGCGACTCGGGTTACGGCGACTGTGACGGGATGACCGCGACCGGCTGCGAGGCCGACCTCACGACACCGACGAGCTGTGGCGCCTGCACCAGCGTCTGCGAGGGCACACAGGTCTGTCGCAGCGACGGGTGCGCCGACTCGTGTCACCCCGGCGAGACCGACTGCGGCGGGAGCTGCGCCAGCCTGATGACGTCGATCATGCACTGCGGCGCATGCGGCCACCCGTGCCCCGACGCCGACAACGCGTCGCCGACGTGTGTCGAGGGCACGTGCGGGCTCGAGTGCGACGGAGATTTTCGCGACTGTGATGGCGCGTCGGCCAACGGGTGCGAGG
This sequence comes from uncultured delta proteobacterium, assembly GCA_963740495.1. Taxonomy (GTDB): domain Bacteria; phylum Myxococcota_A; class Polyangia; order Polyangiales; family CAVUEK01; genus CAVUEK01. The sequence continues at coordinate 23,239 of CAVUEK010000013.1, read as the reverse complement.
CCGTGCCGCCCATCGTCTACGTCGACGCCGATGCGGACGGGTACGGGACGGGCCCGGCGCTACGGCTCTGTGGCTCGCCGCCCGGGCACGCGAGCCGGGCTGGCGATTGCGACGACGCTTCCGCGGCGGTCCATCCGATGGCCGCCGAGACCTGCAACATGACCGACGACGACTGCGACATGCGAACCGACGAGGGTCTCGCGAGCTGCATGTGCACGCCAACGATGGAGAGCTGCGGAGACGGGCGCGACGAGGACTGCAACGGCTTCGCGGACGATGTCGCGCTCGGAACGGGCGCCCGCATGTCGTTCGCGCCGGCGTCCGCTCCGAGCAGCATCGACGCGGTGTGGAGCCCGGACGGATCGGGCGGGGTGGTCGTGTACTTCGCGGGCGGTGTGTACGCGCGGTTCTTCGAGCGAAGCGGCGCTCCGAGCGATGCAGCCGTTCCACTCGCGGCGGCCCCCGCGGACTCGTTCCCGGTCGCGGTCGGCTGGGACGGGCTGAACTACGTCGCGGCCTGGATCTCTTCCGGACGGGCGCAATATTCGGCGTTCGACGCGACCGGCTTGCTCGACGTGGTCTCGTCGGTGAGCGGCTCGCGCGTCGCGGCTGCGACGCTGCCGCTCGGGGGGCTCGCGCTCCTCGTCCAGAACGGGCCGAACATAGACGGTACGATCCTCAACAACGGTGTCGGTGGCGTCTCGCGGGACTGGTTCACGCTGCTGAGCCTCCCCGCCGGCTCGACGTGGGAGGACATCGCCGTCGCGCCCGTCTCCGGCACCGAGTTCGTGGGGGTGGGGACGAGCCTCTCGACGACGGGTGACATCTGGTACCAGACGTTCGGCAACGGCGCTTCGGCCGATGGCGTACCGCACCCTCTGCATGTGGGCCCGGACGTGCCCGCCCGTCCTTCGGCCGCGGCGGACCCGGCCACCCGCCAGCTCGCCGTCGGGTATCAAGCGGGGAGCGCGTCGCGGGTGGGCGTCTACGCGCTGGACACGGGGACCGTCACCCGGACGATTGACCTGCCCGCGGGCGCCGACCAAGTGTACGTCGCGCTCGTTCCCGGAGCGTTCCTGATCACGCACGCCGCGCACTCGAGGCGCGCCCGCCCTCTCGACGGAATGCTCTACCCGGGGGAGATGATCACCGGGTTCCGGACGGTCTCGGAGATGATCGCGACCCCGGGCGGACCGTACCTGGCGCTCACCTTCGACAATCACGGCAGCGAGCCGGCCTTCAGCTCGCAAGGGCTCCGCTGTCCGTGACAGACTGACGCGCCGTGCCGAGCGCGTCGCCATGGAGGCTCCTCGGGCGAGGCGCGCTCACGGGAGCGGGCCTCGGCCTCGCGTCGGCCGCTGTCGAGGTCGGATCGTGGACGATCGGCATGATGCAGCGGGACATCGCGCCGCCGCGCTCGGCGATGCTCGAGGTCGTGGGGCTCGACGTCGCGCTCGGGCTCGCGCTCGGCGCGGTGGCGGCGCCGATCCTGCGCGCGCGCCGGGGTGACATCGCTCATATGGCCGTCGTCGCTGCGGCGTGGGCCGCGCTCGGGCTCGTCGCGGGTCTGCCCGCGCTCGCGCTCCATCGGACGCTCCTCGTCGTGCCGTGGCTCGCGGCCCCCGCGCTCGTCGCCGGCTCGCTGTGGGTAGCGCGCCGGTGGCGGCGGCTCCGGTGGGTACCGCTCGCGATCGGGACGGTAGTCGTCGGTGCGACTCTCGCCGCTCCCGAGATCGTCCGTCGCGGGCCGGCCGCTCCTGACGTCGGTGCGCACGCGCGCCCTGGTGCGCCCGACGTCCTGCTCGTCGTGCTCGACACCGTACGCGCAGACCACGTGGGCGCGTACGGCTACGAGAGGCCGACGACGCCGCGCTTCGATGGCCTCGCGCGCGGAGGCGCGCTCTACCTCGACGCGACCGCGCCCGCGACCTGGTCGCTCCCCTCGCACGCGTCGCTCTTCACGGGTCGCTTTCCGTCGCGCCACGGCGCGCACTCCGAGCACCGCTATCTCGACGACGCCGCGCCGACGCTGGCCGAGCTGCTCGCCGCGCATGGATACGACACGCGCTGCTTCACCGCGAACGCCTGGATATCGGACGAGCTCGGGCTCACCCGCGGGTTCGCGTGGGCGGACGACGCGTGGCGCGACGGTGTCGCGGGGCGGACGCGGTTCTTTCCGTTTCGCGTGCTCGACCGCCTCGGCTTCGGCGCGCGCGACAACGGCGGCTCCGTGGTCGCCGAGCATTTCGAGAGCTGGGCGGAGAGCTCGCCGCTCGGCGCGCGTCCGACCTTCGCGTTCGTGAACTTCATCGAAGCCCACTTTCCGTACCACCAGCTCCCCGACGAGTATCTCGACCGCTTCGGCGACGCGAGCCGGGACGAGCGGCGCGCGCTCAGCCTCGCGTTGCTCGAAGCGCAGTTCGGCGGCGAGCCTCCCGATCCGGCACGCTATGCCGGCCTCGCGGCCGACATGTACGACGCGGGCGTGAGCTACGCGGATCATCTGCTCGGCCGGCTGGTCGCGGCGCTCCGCCGCCGAGGCACGCTCGACAGCACCGTGATCGTCGTGCTCGCCGATCACGGCGAGCTACTCGGCGAGCACGGCGCGTTCGGGCACGGCAACTCGGTCCACGAGATCGAGACGCGCGTCCCGCTCCTCGTGCGCTACCCGCCGCGGATCCGGCGACGCACGCGCGTCGAGACGCCGATCTCCACCGCCGGGGTGCTCGCCACGATCCTCGACCTCGCGGGCGTCGAGGCGCCTCGTGGCCTCGACGTGAGCTCGCTCCTCGCGCCCATCGACGGAGGGCCGCCGGCGGGGCCCGTGATCTCGGAGCGCTTCTCCGGCGATGCAGCGACGGCGCGCGCCGCGTCGGTGCAAGCCGCGGATCCGCTGATGCGCACGGACCGGCGGTTTCGCGCGTTCCGCGAGGGTGACCTCAAGCTCGTCGAGGCTTCCGACGGCGCGCGCTACCTCTTCGACCTCGCTTCGGATCCGGGCGAGCTCCACGATGTGGCGCGGGCGCGTCCCGACGACGTGTCACGCCTCGCCGGAGACCTCGAGGCGTGGCGCGCGGCGACCGGCATGCCGGATCTCGGCGCGCGCGCCGGGCACGGCAAGGCGCCCTCCCTCGACGCCGAGACGCGCGAGCGCCTCCGCGCTCTGGGCTACGATGAGTGAAGACGGAGACGTCCGCGAGCCCGGCGCCAGCCATCGCGCCTCATTCCACGACGGTGCCGGTTCGCAGGTGCGTGCAGGTCGGACGGATGCGATTCTTCGTCGTCCGCGCGCGAGCTGCACTCGTAGTCGGTCTCGCTACCGCAGCCGCGAGCGCGGTACGTGCGGCTCTCGCGGCTCTCGAAGACGAGCTCGGTGTCGAGCGTGCGCGGGTCGCAGGAGAGGCGGCGCTCGGCGTCGCGCAGGACGAGCTCGGTCTCGGCGTCGATGGACGCGAGCCGGATCGACGATGCGCTCGCACCTCCGCACGCGCCCGTGAGAGCGACTACGCCGAGAGCGACGGCAGCGATGGCGTTCCCGCGGCGCACCCTCGCACTCTATCGCAAGTCGGAGAGCGCGCGGGCGCTGGGCCGCGCGCGGCCCAGCTTCGTGCTAGGTTTCGCGCGATGAAGAACCTGACTTACCTCGCCCTCGTTCTCGCCGTGGCTTCCTGTGGTGGCGACGACGATCACGTTCCGCCCTCCGACGGCGGGGCCACCGACTCTGGCGTCGCGACGGACTCGGGCCCCGTGGGCACCGACGCCGGCACCGACGGCGGAGGCACGACGATTGACGGCGGCGCGTCGTCGGACACGTGGGGCTCGTTCGCGATGGGCTTCTTCGCGACGTACTGCGTCGAGTGCCACGCCGGGCCGCCTTCGGGACGCGACTACCAGACGATCGACGACGTCCAGCGCGACGCGGCGATCATCCGCTGCGGCACCGCGCCGGCGAGCGAGCCGTCGTCGGATTGCGGCGCCACTCCGGCTGCGGGTCAGTTCCCCGTGGGCAGCGGCCCGTTCCCGAGCGACGAGGACCGGCGCCGGCTCGTCGCGTGGATCGACGCCGGCTTGCCCGAATGAGCTTCACCGAGGCGGGCATCCCGGATCAGACCGGGCGCGTCGCCATCGTCACCGGTTCGAACACCGGCATCGGGTTCGAGACGGCGCGCGTTCTCGTCGAGCGAGGCGCCCGCGTCGTCCTCGCGTGCCGCGACGAAGCGCGGGGCGACGACGCGGTAAAGCGCATCGGAGCGCTCGGCGCGCGCGGGACGGCGGAGCTATCGCTCCTCGATTCGGGAGCCTCGCGTTCGTCCGCGCGTTCGCGGAGCGCTTCGCCGGCCAGAGCCGGCTCGATCTCTCGATCAACAACGCGGGCGTCATGATCCCCTCCGCGCGGCAAGACCGCGGACGGCTTCGAGCTCCAGATCGGCGTGAACCACCTCGGCCACTTCGCGCTCACGGGCCTCCTCCTCGGCGCGCTCGAACGGACCGCCGGCGCGCGCGTCGTCACGCTGAGCAGCCTCGCGCACCGCCAGGGCCGGATTGACCTCGCGAGCTTCCGCGGCGAAAAGAGCTACCGGGCGTGGCGCGAGTACTCGCAGAGCAAGCTCGCGTGCCTGATGTTCGCGCTCGAGCTCGCGCGGCGCCTCGAGCGCACGGGCTCGAAGATAGTCTCGGTCGCCGCGCACCCCGGCGGCACCAAGACCGACCTGCAGCGGCACAACGGCCCCATCGCCGCCGTGAGCGCCGTCTTCGCGATGTCCGCCCCGAAGGGCGCGCTCCCGACCCTGTACGCGGCCACCGCGGACGACGTCCGCTCCGGCGACTACGTCGGCCCGAACGGGATCTACGAGCTCTGGGGCCACCCGGCCCGCGCGCGGGTCGCTCGCCGCGCCCGGGACGAGGCTGTCGCGGCGAAGCTCTGGGCGACCTCCGAGGAGCTCACCGGGGTCCGTTTCCTCTGATCCGAGCCGATTTCTGGCCCCGGGCTCCGGTTCCTGCTAGAGGCGGGGAGGACGTGGAGGGCGAGATGTCCGACAAGAACCCCGACCCCGACATCGACGAAGTGGAGCGCGAGATCGGCGAGCTGCCCGGCTCCGTGCGCGAGGCGCTGCTCGCGTTCTGCGAAGGCAGGCGTGTGCGCGCCGTGTCGGTCGATGTGTTCGGCAACCGGCCGCCGCACGCCGAGGTCGACGCCGCGATTGGCCGTCTCGACGAGCTCTCGTTCGAAGGGCTCTGAGCTCCTGGCCCGCGAGCGCTTCGGGCGGCACCGTGCTCGGCGCGCTCAGCGCGACACCGCGCAGAGATGCCGGCCTGCGTCGTCGCAGTAGCTCGCCAACACGTCTTCGGAGCACCCACGGACGTCGCATGCGTCGACCTCGATCGTGTCCCAAGGCGTGGGAACGGTGTCGATCTCGATCGCGACGCCCGTGTACTCGCCGAGGTAGAGCGGATGTTCGATGCTCACGTGCACCTCGGGAGAGAGTCCCTCGGGGTCGAGGGCGCACCGGGCGTCGCCGCAGAACCGCACCTTCATGCTGACGTAGTCGAGCTCTCGTTCGGCGATGACGCTGAAGGACGCGGCGCTGGGCTCCCGGGTCAGCGCGAACCCGTCGGCTCGATCGTCGGCGGTCCAGAGCGCCGTGAAGTCCGCGCGCCCGGCCAGGACCTCGATCACGGCGTACGCGTCAGCCGGCGCGGGGTTCGGAGGCAGGGCGAGGTCGACCTCGAGGATCCCGTTGCGCATCGGGTCTGCGCACCCGGCGAGAGAGAGCACGATGACGGCCGCGAGCGTGAGCCTCCGCCCGACGGCGATTGTGGTCCGGCTCATAGCTCGTAGACTCGTGTCGTCCGCGGCGTGAGTCGCTGATCCTCCGGACCAGCGAGCACGACCGCCAGGATGATCGCGCCGACGGTCAAGAGCGCGACCGCGCCGGCGGTGATCGCCCAGAACGCGGGCTTGGAGAAGACGGGGCTCTCTTCTGCTGGGACGGGCGCGGGGGCGGGCAGCTCGGGCTCCGGCAGGATGTGCACCGTGCGCTCCCCGCCGGGCTCGACGTTCACGCGCAGGACTCGCTCGGGTCGTCCCGCCCGCTCCACGACGAGCGTGTGCACGCCGGGATCGACCTCGAGAACGGCGACGCCGCCGACGACGCTCGCGGGATTGAGAATCCTCGCCGTCGAGGCTCGAGCGCAGAGGCTCGGCGCCCTCGAGCCCGACCACGCGGATCCGCCCGAGCCTCGCTGCCGCGTCGGCCTCGAGCTGTTGGGCCCAACGCCGCCGTTCCTCCGGGAGGTCGGCGTCTTCGAGCAGCCGCTCTGCCGAGGCCCTCGCGGCGGCGAACCGCCCGAGCGCGAGCTCGGCGCTCGCGAGGTTCGCGAGCGCGGGGACGGTGGGGGCGATCGCGTACGAACGCTCGAACGCGTCCGCGGCGTCCGTCCAGCGCTCCGCATCGGCTGCGCGGACGCCCGCCTCGTAGAGCTCGCGGGCGATACGCAGCGCCTGCTCGTCGTCAGCGCGGTCTTGGGCACGCGCGGTGGCCAGCGGGACCGCGGGCATGGACGCGAGCACCAGGGCGACGCCGAGCAGCCGCGTGCTCACGGCGCCATCCCTGCCGTGGACGGAAAGTCCGCCAGTCCGAAGGGGAGGCTGTGGTGCTCGGGCTCGGGGCTCGGTTCGGGCGTGCGTCGCTCCGCCGGCGAACGGTGGGCGCGCGGGCCGGGCGCGGTCTCCTCGCCCGCGCTGGCGGGCGCCGGCAGCGGCGGAGGCTCGGCGTCGTCCTCGGTCTCTCGCGCGGAGCCCTCGGCGGCCGACGCATGCGGCGGCTCGGCGGCGAGCGTGACCGCCTGCTTCGCGCGCGGCGGCTCTTGCTCGTCTTGCGAGACCGCTGCGACCAAGCCGGCACCTCCGAGCAGCGCGGTCGAGACGAGCGCAGCGATGACGAAGTAGCGGCCGCGCCGCCGCTTCTTTGCGCGTTCGGAGACGAGCGGCGACGTATGCCGTTCGAGCGCCGGTGACGGAAGCGATCGGGCACGCGCCGGCTCGTGCGAGCGCGATCGAGCCTCGGTCTCGTGCTTCTCCGGGTGCCGTAGCCGTTCGAGCGCGTCGCCGCACCAGCGCGCGACGCGCGCTCCGAGCTCGGCTTCCGAGGCCGCGCCCACGCCAGAGCCCTCGATGCCGAGCGCGAGCTCCTCGGCCGTGCGCTGTCGTCCGCCCGGTTCGCGGCACAACGCGCGCGCGATCACCGCGGACAGCGCCGCGGGAACCTCCGGCCGAATCGAGCAGAGGTCGGGGATCGGAGCGTCGCGCGCCGCGTCGCGTGCGAAGAGCGGTCGTCCGGCGATCGCCTCCCACGCGACGACGCCGAGAGAGAACACGTCGGAACGCCGGTCGACCGTGCGTCCGAGACTCTGTTCGGGCGACATGTATGTGACCTTGCCGCGCGTCTGGCCCGGAATCGTGAAGCTGCGACTCTCGAGCGCCCGCGCGATCCCGAAGTCGGCGATGCGCACGCGACCGTGCTCGTCGCAAAGGACGTTCTGCGGCGACACGTCGCGGTGCACGATGCCGAGAGGCATCCCGACGGCGTCCGTGGTCTCGTGGGCGTGATGGAGCCCTCGCGCCGCGTCGCCGATCACGCGCACCGCGACGCCGAGCGGCAGCTCGAGCCCGCTCGCGCCGAGATCGTGGAGGAGGCGGCCGAGCGACACGCCGACGACGAGCTCCATCACGAGGAAGGGGCGACCGTCGGTCGCTCGCCCCACATCGAACGTCTGCACGACGAACGGGCTGTGCACGAGCGCTGCGACCCGGGCCTCGTCGAGGAAGAGCTCGGCGAAGGTCGGGTCGTCGAGCTCCGCGAGCATGTGCTTGACCGCGACGGCCCGCGCGAATCCGCCTTCCCCCCGCGCGCGCGCCGCGTACACCCGCGCCATCCCGCCCCGGGCGATCTCGAAGAGAGGCTCGTACCGACCGAAACGGAGCCGGTCGGTCGGACGCTCTGCCGGCTGCAACATCAGTGCGAGAGGGTGAAGCCGTTTCCGCTCGCGGGCTCGAAGACCTGAACCGACTCCTCGACAGCGAGGATCAGCGCGTCCGAGCCCGGGTAGAGGAAGATCGGCGGATTGGTCGACCACGCGTCGCGCAACGGCCCGAACCGCGCCGGTCTCGAGGTCCGAAAGCCCGTGTCCAGGCTCACTTCGGTGACGTGCACCGAGCCGCGGCCGGTGCCGGTCGCGTAGACTCGATTGCCCGAAGGCGCGAGAAAGCCGCCCGCCAAGAGCTCGTCGCCCCCACCGACCGGCGCTCCGTCGTAGGACGTCGAGACGCCGACGCGGTCGCCCGACGCCGGGTCGATCCGATAGAGCATCTCGGTGTTGAGATAGGTCGCGTACAGGTAGCCGTCGTGGAGGACGAGGCCCGCGAAGAGCGCGGCGGAGGCCTCGGGGCCCGAGCCACGGCCCTCGTAACCGGGAGTCTCCGACCAGGTGACGACCGCGCAGGTGCCGTCGGCGGCCAGCGCGAACACGCCAGCGCCTGCGACGACGCTGACCGCAGGCACGTACGCCAGCCCGGACTCGTCCATCGCGAACCCCGCGAGGACGAGCTGGGTAGGCTGGTCTCCGAATCGGCACGGGTCGAACGGGCGAGCGAGCGCGCGATCGCCGGTGTCGGGATCGATTCGGAAGAGCCCCCCTTCCGCGAGGACGTACAGCCCGTCGGGCCCGAGCGCGAGGCCTGCGGGATGCACGAGCGGAGGACCTTCTGCGATCGTCCGTTCGCCGAGCGCGGGGTCGTCGTACGTGCCGCTCCGCAACGTCCGGCTCCCGTCGTCGAGATCCACCGACATCAAGAACCCCGCGTCGAGGTCGCGATGGAACGCGAGCCAGAGCTCGCTGCCGACGACGACGCCCGCGGCAGGCTCGGCGAGAAACGCCGGGCCCGCCCCGATTGAGCCGCGCAGCGCGTCGGACGTGCGCTGGCATCGCGGGTCGGCGAAGTTCTCGCGGGCTCCACAATCGAACAGCGAGCCGGCGGCTGCGTCGCGTGCGTCTCCGTCGCTCGCGGACGCGTCGGCAGGTTCGGCCCGAGACCCCCGCCCGCCACAGCCACCGAGGACGCCCGCGCAGATGAGCGTGATCAGCAGGAGCCCCGACCGTGCCGAGAGAAGCGCTGTGAGGAGGACCCCCCGCATGACAGGCCCTTCTTAGCTCAGCGGGGGGGGGCCGCAACCCAGCCAGCCGCGGCGGAGCGCCCTGATACACTCCGTCGCCGTGCCCCGAAACTGGCATGAAGACCCCACCGAGCCGCTCGTCTGGGGCACTCAGGTGGACGCCGTGGGTGGTCGCGCGTCCGAGATCGCTCTCACCGAGCATCGGTTGGCATTGACCGCTACCGATGGCTCGCAGGTCGGCGAGCGGTGGGAGCTCGACGGCACCACGGTGCGCGTCGGCGCCGCGTCGACCAACGACGTACAGCTCACCGACGCGACGGTGAGCCGCCACCACGCCGAGATCCGCGCAGGCCAGGGCCGCTACGTGCTGCGCGATTCTCGGGTCGACGAACGGGACGTTCCTGGAAGGCGTGCCGATTGTCGAAGCGTGGCTCGAAGACGGCGCGAAAGTGCGCGTCGGGAGCACCGAGCTCGTGTTCGGCGGGAACCGAACGACCGTGAAGCTCGCGGAGAGCGGCTCCGAGCGCTTCGGCGCGATGCTGGGTCATGCGCGGTCGATGCGGGCGCTGTTCGGTGTCCTCGAGCGGATCGCGCCGACGCCGCTCAGCGTGCTTGGTCCACGGCGAGACCGGCACCGGCAAGGAGCTCGTCGCGCGCGGCCTTCACGAGGCCAGCGACCGGGCCGACGCGCCCGTTCGTCGTCGTCGACTGCGGCGCGATGCCCGCAACCTCGATCGAGTCGGAGCTCTTCGGGCACGAGCGCGGCGCGTTCACGGGCGCCGACCGCGCGCGACCCGGCGCGTTCGAGCGCGCGCACGGCGGCACGCTCTTCCTCGACGAGATCGGCGAGCTGCCGCTCGAGCTGCAGCCGAAGCTCCTGCGCGCGCTCGAGCGCCGCGAGGTGCGACGCGCTCGGCGGCTCGACCGTGATCGACGTCGACGTTCGCGTCGTCGCGGCGACCCACCGCGACCTCGGCGCGATGGTCGAGCGGGGCGAGTTCCGCGAAGACCTCTACTATCGGCTCGCGGAGATCGTCGTGACCATCCCTCCGTTGCGTGAACGGCGAGAAGACATCCCCGCGCTCGCCGAGTCGTTCCTGCGCTCGTGGGCCGACGAGACGCGCGTTCGCTCGATCACGAACGCCGCGCTCGCTCGGCTCGTGGCGCGGGACTACCCGGGCAACGTGCGCGAGCTCCGCAACGTCCTTCGGCGGTCGGCCGCGCTGGCCGAGGGACCTTCGATTGACGCTCCGGTCCTGACGCAGCTCGATGCGATTGCCGGCGGGCGGGCTCCGCTCGAAGTGGCGGCTCAGGGACGCGCCACGGGCACGGTCGAGCTGTGCGATCACCTCGGGATCCGCGAGGCGCGCCAGCATTGGGCCGAGCGGCTCGAGCGCGGCTATCTCGAGCGGATGCGCGAGCGGTTCGGCGACGACCTCGATGCGATCGCCGACCACATGGGCCTGCTGCGCAAGTCGGTGCTGCGTCTGCTTCGTCATCACGGGCTCGACACGTAGCCCGCTCGCCCATCGGTTGGGCTCGCCGCGGGAAATGGAGCGGGCGATTTCCCGTTCGAGCGGCCGTCGACGCAGAGAAACAGGGCCGAGGTCACGCCGGCCTGCGCGGCACGCCGATTGCTCAGCCGGCCTCCGACCGGATGCGCGCGGGCTCGGGGAGCCCCGACCCACGTGCGACATCCAACGCTTGCCGATCAGCGCATCGGCCGGAGGGCTCGTCATGCGGTGGAACACACTCCTCTTCGTCATGGTCTTGCTGGCGTCGTCCGGCTGTGGGGACGACACGATGCGCGTGTCGACCGACGCCGGCACGAGTGACGCGCGTCCGAGCGATTGGGATGGGGGCGGGGGCTGTAGCGGCTGCATCACATCCGCCGGGACCTGCGTCGCGGGAGCCACCGCCGCGAGCTGCGGAGCCGGGGGCAGCGCCTGCGTGACGTGCGGCGCGGGCGAGGACTGCGCGGACGGCGAGTGCCGCATGCCGCCGAGCTGCGATTCGACGAACTGTGGCGGCTGCTGCGACGGCGATACCTGCGTCGCGGCTCCCGACGACGCGAGCTGTGGCGCAGGCGGCGGCGAGTGCACGTCCTGCACCGCGCCGGCGACCTGCGAGGGCGGCGTCTGCGTGAACCCGTGCGATGCGATGAGCTGCGGCGGCTGCTGCGGGCCGTCTGGGTGTGTGGAGATCGAGGACGAGAGCGTGGCTCGGTGCGGCCGAACAGGCGCTGCGTGTGGTGCATGCGGCGGGGGCGAGGCGTGCGTCGACGGTGCGTGCGTCGACACGTCGTGCTCGGCGACGTGCGCGGGATGCTGCATCGGCGCGACGTGCATCGACCCCGTGTCGGTCTCGTCGTGCGGCGCCGACGGCAGCCCGTGCATGGGCTGCGGTGCCGATGCGATCTGCACGTCCGGCATGTGTATGCCGGACCTGTCGACGACCTGGGACGTGATTGCGGTGAGCGGCGTCGTTCCCGAGCGCACACCCGACGGCGACCCGTGGGACTCGTTCGGCGGGCTGCCAGACCCGATCGTGCGGCTCACGGTCGGTGCGGCCGGGGCGGAGCGGACCGGCATGACGACGAGTCAGCCCAACACCACCTCGCCCGCGTGGAACGAGCCGGTGCTCCAGCGCGTGACCGCGCAGCAGATCATCGATGGGGCCACGCTGACCGTGCTCGACGAGGACCTCGTCGGAGGCGAGACGATTGGGACGTGCACGCTCGCGTACGCGCCTTCGGACTTCCCGTCGGTGAGGCACTGGGTGTGCTCCGCGGACGCGACGGGCCCGGCCTACGCCGGGTGGGAAGTCGTCCTTCGCGTCGAGCGGGCTCCGTAGTGCGGCGTCGCTCCGCTTCAACGCGAGGAAAGAGACATGAAGAGAGAGATGGTTTCACTCGTCGTCGTGGCGCTCGTGTCGGTGGCCGGCGCGGGCGACGCGCTCGCGCAGCAGACGCGCGTCACGGGCGGGCAATTCCGCGATCACACGGTCGTGGACGACACGCTCGACCGGGCCGGACGAATCGAGCTCGCGCTCAACGTGGCGGGCGCGATGTCGTTCGGCTCGGTGACCCCGGATGGCGGGACGTCGCAGAGCCAGACGAACATCTACGTCACGCCTTCGCTCGTCGGCGGGTACATGTTGACGGACAACATCGAGCTGCGTCTGAGCCTCGGCGCGCAGTATCTCGGGCAGTCGGTCGGCGACCAGACCTCGATCACGAACGTCGCCGGAGTCGCCGCGCTGCAGGGGCTCTACCAACGCGACCTCATCCTCGGTCTCGCGATCTACGGCGGGCTCGGCGCGGGCGGGTTCTATGGGAGCCGCACCGAAGACGCCACGATGGGGCTCGAGCTCCGCTACACGAGCGTCGGCGGCCTGGGGCAGCTCCTGCTCGGTCTCCTCATGATGCCCGGCCCTCGGCTGCTCCTTCGCGGTGGGCTGCGCGCCGACTTCCTCTTCGGCAGCGATTCGCCCAACGTCGCGGGCATGGGTGTGAGCCGCAGCTTCTTCACCGCACAGATCCTCTTCGAGGTGGCTCTCGGTCTGCGCTTCGGCTGAGCGTGCGCGCGCCTCAGAACGTGTTGTCGATCGGCAACCCGCTCGGGACGACCATGGGCTCGCCGGCGCCGGGGAAGATGCCGAGCTCGGAGGCCGAACTTAGGCTTCGGAGGAACTCGATGAGCTGACCGATCTCGGGCGCGCTCAGCGTGCGCAGGGAGCGCGTGTCCGGGTCGAGCGTGGCGCGGATCGCGTCCGCGAGGGTCGGATCGACGGCAACCGGCGTCCCGTCGGGGCCGGTCACGCTGCCGTCGAGGCGCGACTCGGGATCGATGTGCTGGAGGATCGCTTCTTCGAGTGTCGCCGCGGTGCCGTCGTGCATGTAGGGAGCGGTCAGCTCGACATTGCGAAGCGGTGGCGTGCGGAACGCGAATCGATCGGCGGGATCGCCCGTCACGAGGAAGCGGCCTTCGTCGATCCCGTCGCGCTTGCCCGGGCCGAAGGGTGGGACGCCGATGTTGTGATAGCCGAAGTCGCTGAGGAGCGGGCCGGAGTGGCAGCGGTCGCAGCCCGCGTCGCCGAAGAAGAGCTCGGCGCCCTTCAGCTGATCGTCGCTGAGCGCGTCATCCTCGGGCACGCGGTGCTCCGCGCCGAGGTACGCGTCGAACGCGGTGTCGGTCAGCTCCCAGAGCCTCATCTCGAACGCAGCGATCGAGCGGGCGACGTGCACGATCGTGTGCTCGCCGGCCGGCGTGCTGGGAAACGCCCGCGCGAAGCGCTCCTGGTACTCGGGGATCGCCATCAAGCGCGTCATGATCGCGTCCCATATCGGACCGGGCGCGTCGTCCGCGAGCGCGGCGAGCTCGTTCGGTGCGCCGAGATCGTCGAGGTCGCCGTCGTAGCCACGCATCTCGTCGCGATCGAGGAGCGGGAGAAGCGCCTGCGCTTCGAGCGCGGTCTCGACGCCATCGGGGAGCGCGACGGGCGCCTGCACCGAGCCGTCGTCGAGGTACTCCACGCGTCCGTCCGAGAAGAGGGCATCGGCGAAGCTCCTGTTGAACGGCGACGGGGTGTTCCTCGGAAGGACCGTGCCGCCGTGGCGCGCGAAGCCGACGCCGGTCGCGCCCTGACCGAGGCCGAGCGCGTGCAGATCGCTCGCGTGGTCGAACGGCATGTGGCACGACGAGCACGCGATGTTCCGGTTGCCGCTGAGCTCGCGATCGAAGAATAGAAACTGACCGAGCTCCGGGATCGCGGTGCGTCCACCGGAGCTCCTGGCGGGCGAGTAGACGCCGTCCGCCGCGAGCCGCTCGCGCAAGTCGTCGCCCCCGCACGCCGTCACACCGAGGACGAGCCACACGACGATCGCGTGGCGCACGGTGCCGCCTCAGCGATCCTCGGTGTAGTGGAGCGTGATCTCCGCGCTCTCGCCCGCGTCCCAGACGCCGTCGAGGTGTGCTCGCCGTCCGTTCTCGGTCTGGACGATCTCGATGCCGAAGTCGCTCGCGTCGCGACAGCCGGCGAGGTCCGTGCAGACGACCAGGTTGGCGCTCGTTCCGGCGAACGTACCGTCGCCGAACATGCCGCCGCTCGGCCTTCGTACAGGACCATCGGAGGAGGGCGCGCCTTCGCCCGTGTACGGGTTCTCGGCCGAGGTCTCGGCGCCGACGGTGACCTGGAACGCGAGATTCGTTCCCGGGCGTCGTGACGTCGAAGCTCAGATCCTGCTCGAACCGCGCGCCCGTCGCGGCGAACATCTCGGGCGCGAGGGTGCGCCCGTCGACGATGCCGCTCGCCGATTCGACCTCGACGCTCAGCGACGCCGAGGCGGGAGTCCCGGGCTCGTCGCCGGCCTTCGTGAGCTCCGCGACGAGCAGTGGCCCCGCGAGCTCGCAGCCGGACAAGAGCGTCATCGCCAGTAGAATCGAGAGGTGCTTGGCTCGCATCGTCGTCTCCTCGGGTCTCGCGGTCCTCGTGAGGAGCAGTGGTCCCAACGGTCCCGAGCGTTGCACGGCCCCGAGCGTTGCACGGCCCCGAGCGTTGCACAGCGGCGGGCCCGAGCCAATCTCCCTCGCCTGGGCTAGGGTCCCCGCGCGAGCTGAATGCAATGATTCGAACGGGATCCACCACCATCTCACCGAGCATGCGAGTGGCTTTCCCGATCGCGCTCGCCGGCGCCGCCCTCGCGTGGGGCGCGTCGGCACGCCCCGTTCTCGCCCAAGACCCGAGCGATATCGTGCTCCTCGCGCCCGCTGACGTCCGGGCGGAGTGGACCGCGGCGCTCCAGGTCGAGCTGGCGCCGCGCGGGGCCCGGGTGATCCCGCTCGAGCCGCCAGAAGGCGAGACGCCGCTCCTTCGCGACGCCGAGGCGCAGCGGCTCACGCGCGAGCGCGGGGCGCTCGCCGCCGCCCGCGTCGAGATGGACGAACGGGGGATGACGCTTCGCGTGATCGAGCGGGATGCGACGTCCGCGCGGGTGGCCCCGGTCGCGAGCGAGGCCGACGCGAGGACGGTCGCGTTGATCCTCGTCACGCTCCTCGACGCGCCTAGCGCGCCTCGCGCCATCCCGATTCCTCCACCGCCTGCACCGGCGACGGTCGCGTACGCTGCGCCGCCCGAGCCGGTCGAGCTGCCTCCGTCGATGTCCGACGACGACGACGACGGCGAGGAGCCCGCGGCGGACGACGCTCACCGCCTGCGCTGGTCGGGACGCTTCGGGACGGGCGGGTTCGGTCTCGCGAACGACCGGCGCTTCATCCCAGGCGCGATGATCCGCGGCGGGCTCGGCATGCGGTACGGCCTCTTCGAGGCGGCGCTCCTCGGCGACGTCGCGCTGATGGTCGACACGCTCGACAACCTCGGCACGGAGCTTCAGCCGCTCGGGCGCGTGTGCATCGAGGCGGGCGCGGCGATCCCGTTCAGCTCGGCGTGGACCTTCCACGTGGCACCACGCGGGTGCTTCGGTGGCGCGGAGCTCCGCATCGGCGAGCTCGATCCGTTCTTCGGCGGCGGCACGTTCGACCAGCTAGGGTGGCTCGGCGCGGGGGGCGGCTACATGGCGCTCTCGGTCGGCCTCTCCAGCTCGGCGCGGCTCTACATCCGCGCCGACGTCGAGTACGAGCGCCTCGAGTCGGCGGTCGATGCCGGCCAAGTCTTCACGGCGCTCTCCATCTTGATGAGCTTCGGCTGACATGAGCCTCTCCCTCGCCGGTGTCTCGCTCGTCCAGCTCTCCCCGAGGGCCGAGTCGCCAAAGGAGCGCGCGCTCCTCGACGAGCTCGCGAGCCGGTTGCGCTCGCGCGATGACGCGCTCATCGATCGCGTGCTGCGCGAGCTCGTGCCGCGCGTCCGCAAGTGGATGTTTCGTCAGCTCGGCCCGCGCGCGGACGTGGACGACGCGACCCAGCACGCGCTGAGCGAGATCGCGAGCGCGCTCCATCGCTTCGAGGGTAGGTCGAGCCTCGCGACGCTCGCGCATCGCATCACCGTGCGCACCTCGTATCGCTACTATCGCGGACGGGTCGAGGAGCCGCCGCGCGTCGAGCCTGGTTCGGTCGACGTCGAGGATCAAGTCGCGGCGCGACACGCTCTCGCGCGATTGCACGACGCGCTTTCTCGTCTTCCCGACCGCCGGCGCGCCGCGTTCGTGCTCTGCGCCGTCGAGGGGATGGAGCCGTCCGAGGCGGCGCAGGTGCTCGACGTCTCGGCGAACGCGATGCGGAGCTTGCTCTGCCGCGCGCGGCAGGATCTCGACGCGATCCTCGAGCACGACGAAGAGCTTCGGAGGACGAGATGAGCGCTCTCGACAGGCTGCTGGAAGTTGCGCGGCGCGCGGAGCCCGATGCGCTCGATGACCTCGAGGTGCGCCGTGTCGGCGAGCGCGCGGCGATGACGGGGCGCGCGCGGCACTTGCGCTGGACGCGGACGCGCGTGATGGCTGCTGCGGGGATAGCAGGGGCGCTCGCGGCCGCCGCGATGACGATCGTGTGGCACGCGAAGGCGCCGGACGCGGGGCATGAGAGCGTGGTCGATGCTGACGGGACCGCCACCGAAGCGACCGAGCTCGAGCTGCGGACGGGCGACCGGCTCGTCGCGGCAGCGGGCGCGCGCTTCCACGTCGAGCTGCCGGACGAGGGCACGCGCGAGATCCGCCTCGAAGGGGGCTCGATGCTGTTCGACGTGCGTCCGATCGACGGTGGGCGCTTCTCGGTCGCGACGCCGATCGCGGACGTCGTCGTCGTGGGAACCGTGTTCGCGGTGTGCGCGACCGACGAGGGCACGACCGTCCACGTCTACGAGGGGCGCGTCGAAGTGCGCGGCCACGGCGACGGGCGCGTGCGCGTCGTGACCGCCGGCGGCGTCGCGCACCTCGGGCAGGGCGTGGCCCGAGATGACGTGCTCGAGAGCGAGGCCCGCGAGGCGGTCGAGGCTCGAAGGGCGCGCGACGAGGATTGCGCCGGGCCGAGCGGCGGGGAGAGCGCCGAGCAGAACGCGGGGCCGGCGCCGACCGCGGCGGGCCAGGTCGCCGAAGCGGCGCTCGCCATTCACGAGCCGGCGACCGTGCGGGCCGAGCACCCGTCGCGTGGCGCGGCCGCGGGTAGCGGCGGGCCGCCGCGCGACACCGACGCGCGCTCGGACGAGCACGCCGCGTCCGGCACCGCTCGCATGCCCGATGCCGAGCCTCCGACCGATACCGACGTTCGCGCGTGGATTGCGGACGGCGATGCGGCGCTCGCTCTCGACGAGGCGCGCCGAGAGACCCGCTCCGGTCACCTCGACCCGTGGCGCATGCTCGAAGGCGACGCGTTGCGCGCGCTCGGCCGCATCGGGGAGGCCGCCGCCGTCTACCGACGCGCCGCCCAGGAGCTCGCCTCTCCGAAGCGCGAGCAAGCCGGCTTCCTCGAAGCCCGCCTCCGCGCGCGCGAGCTCGACGAGCCCGAGCCGGCGCTCCGCGCCCTCCACGACGCGCACGTCACCTCCGCCGACTCACCGCTCCGCGAGCGCGGCCTCGCCCTCGAAGCCGAGCTCCTCGCCCGCCTCGGCCGCGCCACCGATCTCGACGCGGTCGCCCGCGCATATCTCCGCGACTATCCGGACGGACCGCAAGCGGAGGCGATGCGCGCGTATCTGTCGCCCCGGCGGTGAGTCTCCGGAGTCAGCGCTCCCACCAGTCGCCGCCGAGCGGTGCCATCTTCTCGCGCATCGAGTGGGTGTGCGAGCGCGGGCCCCGGTGTGTCATCCGGGGCGGCGGCGTGTCGTCCGAGGCGGCCTCCGCGCCTTGGTCGGTCGGTTCCTCGTCGGCGCCTCGTGACGCTTCGTCGTCGCTCTGCACGGCCCGCCCCGACTCGTCTGCGGTCGGCCCGTCGCCGAGCGCGTCTGCCGCCGAGGGCTCGTGCGTCGCCGAGCTGCTCGCGCTCGATCGACCGCCGACGGTCGCGGGTCGCTCGGGCTGGTGCTCGTCGTTCCCGCTGCCGAGGAAGATCACGCCGCCCATCACCGCTCCCGCCAGCACCACGAGCGCCACGATTGTGAGCACGCGCCAGCGGTTCCCGTGCCGCGGAAGCTCGTCGCTGACCGATGGCATCGTGTCGATGTCGAGCACGAGGTCGACGTTCGCTGCTTCGCTGTCGCGAAGCACCTCGCGCACCGCGTTCTCGCGCTCCATCCGCCGGTCGCGCCTTATCTGCTCGAACGTGTCCTGCATGAACCGCGCGAGGTCCACGCTCCCCTCTGCGGCTTCGACGTCGCGCAGGACCGTGTCGAGATCGGTGACCAGCGTTCGCGTGTCCGGGGTGCGACCGTCGACCGTCTTCGAGAGCATGCGGAACATCAACGCCTCGAGCGAGGGCGGCGCGTCGCCGCGGACCTCTCCGAGCTCGGGCGGCGGGTCGTGGAGGATTCTGTCGCGCCACGTCCTCGAGCTTCCTCCCAGGGTAGAGGCGCTCGCCCGCGAGCAGCTCATACAGAACTATCCCGAGCGAGAACAGATCCGATCGACCGTCGACGCGCTCGAACCGGAGCTGCTCGGGGGACATGTAGCCGTACTTCCCCTTCAGCGCGTTCGTCGTCGACACGCCGTCGCCGCCGATCGCCTTGGCGATCCCGAAGTCGGCGACGCGCACGATCCCGTCGAAGCCGACGAGGATGTTCTGGGGCGAGATGTCGCGGTGGACGAGCGGTGTCGGGCTGCCGTCGTCCGCCACGAGCTCGTGCGCGGCCCGGAGGCCCTCGGCGGCTTGGCGGACGATTCGAAGTGCGACGGCGACGGGCACGAGGTCCGCGCGGCTCCGCAGCTCGCGGACGATCGCAGCCAGCGACAGCCCGTCGACGTACTCCATGACGAGGAAGGGGCCCTCGGAGTCCTCGCCGACGTCGAGCACCGCGACGGTATTGAGGTGGCGCAGCTGTCCCGCGAACCTCGCCTCCTCGAGGAAGAGCTCGCGGATCTCCGGGTCGTCGCGCAGATGCGGATGGAGGCGCTTGAGCGCGTAGAGACGCCGGAATCTTCCCTCGAGGCGGAGCACGAGCTCGACCACGCCGAGGCCGCCCTTCGCGATCTCCGTGACGCGGCTATAGCTCGTCGCGGACTCGATCGTCGTTCGGGTGATAGGCGTGGTGGCGTCACCCATCAGAGGGCAAGGGTACCAGAGCCTGCTGTCGCGGTTCAGGGCAGGGCGATTTGCAGGGTAGATGCGCTGCCGAGGAAGCCATCGGGCGTTCCGGAGCTCGGCAGCGTGAGGAGCAACACGATCACGACCGCAGCGGCGACGCCGGCGCCGACGCCGAGCCAGAGCCAGGGCGAGCTCGCCGCCGATCCGCCCGTGTCGACGTCCGCGGCCGTCGGTCCGCCCGCGGGGGGCTGCGGGCCCACGGGGTGCTCGGGCGGTGCGGTCCCGAACCTGACGCGAACGCTCTCGACGTCGCCCGGCGCGACGTCGACGTCGCGCTCTTCGGGGTCGCGACCCGACGCGAGCACGAGGACGATGTGGTGGCCCGGATTCGCTGCGATGCGCAGATCGCTCGCGCTCCTCACGCGACCTTCGGGACGCCCGTCGACGCGCACCTCCGCGTCGTCCACGCCCTCGATGGCGACGAGAAGCGTCCCGACCTCGGCGGTGACCTGCGCGAGGATCTCGCGCGTGCGCTCGCGGCGATCCTCGGGCAGCTCGCCCATCTCGCCACCGAGCAGGCGCTCGAGGAGCGCGCGCGCCTCGATCATCTCGCCGAGGCTCCTGTGGACGAGGGCGAGGTTGAAAGCGATGGCTGGGCTCGGATCGAGCTCGAGCGCGCGCGTCAGCAGATCGCGCGCCTCGGCGTGGCGCCCGGCGTCGGTCGCTTCACGCGCGCGATCGAAGAGCGTGTCGACGTCTTCGTCGGAGCCCGGCGGTTGTGCCCGCGCCGGCGGCGCCGCGCTCGCGCATGCGATCACGAGCGCTGCCGCGCGGAGCGCTCGAACGAGCACGGTGGCGCGCCCTCGCATGCCGCGAGCGTAACCGCTGCCGCCTCGCTCTGTACATGGCGAGCTCACTCGAGGTCGGGAGCGAGCGGCTGACGAGGTGTACCGCCTCCGCCCACGCTCGACGGCCCGTTGTTGTCGACGATCGCGAGCTCCGGGAGGATCCGCTTCATGTCTCGGACCCACGCGGTCGTGGACGACGACGCTTGCTCGAACGAGTAGCCCCAGTCGTCGCGGAACTGGTCGGTGAACGATCCGTCCGGGCCCCCGTCGGTCGCGATGTAGAACGCCGCGTCGTACGCGTCGTCGACGACGTACGCGCCGTAGTTCTGGAGCGTCCAGGCGAGCTGCTCGGCCGGCTCGGTCTCGAGCCCGAGCGACGCGATGTCGACGTCCGGTGGAAGCGCGAGGAGCGCCCCCATCACGAACGCGCTGTTCGAAACGTTCGGGTTGCCGGATGCGGTGCCGTAGAAGCCGACGGCGTAGCTGTCGCCTCGCACCGCGGGCCACCTGTAGCAGGTGCTCGCGGTCGTGCAGCGATACGCCTCCTTCATGTACACCGTGACCTTGATCGCGTGACGCGGGCCCGTGTCACCGGGCCGCAGCTCGCCGGCGCGCAGGGTGCCGCCGATCGACGAGAGGCCCGAGCCGCCGTGCGCTCCCTCGATGCCGTCGCCGTAGAGGTCTACGTCGGGCGCGCGGACGAGCGACGTCGCGACGCCGCCCGCGGAGCAGCGCGCGAGCGGCTGCACCTGAATGACGGTTCGGCCGTCGGCGGCGAGGAACGCGGCCGCGTCGTTGCGCGTGTCGTTCATCACGATGAAGTCGTTCGGCATCGGCACCGTCGCGAGCACCATCGCGCTCGAAGGGGTGCAGCGGTTGCCTCCGCCCCAACCAACGGAGCTGTACCGGACGTCGATCGCGGGGGCGCTCGGGCGCATCACGATGAAGTCCGTGTCCGACGAGGGCAGGGCCCACGTCGATCCGCCGCCCGGGACCGAGCGCAGGTTCGCCGGCACGTACTCCGCGCCGGAGCCGATCGGCATGTTCCAGATGCTCGACGAGGCGAAGGGTTGGCGCAGCGGATCGCGCGTGCCCGGCGTCGTGCCGGCGTCGAGATGGGGCGCACCGCCGTCGATCGGTCCGCCGTCCTCGTCCGAGGTGGCGCTGCCATCGCGTCGCCGTCGTCCACCGTCGCTCGCGTCGCTGCCGGCATCTCCCCCGGCCCCACCGTCGACGCGCGGAGATCCGTCGCCCGCGGGCACCCCGGAGTCGGTGTCGCCGTCTCCGGTCATGGCGCCGGTGCACGCGACCGCGAAGAGGATGAGCACCGAAAAAAAGGCGCGAGCGACGGTGACCGATGTGGGATTCATGGCACGTTCACCCTACCTTCGGAGCGGGCAGCGTCCCATCACGGGGTTGGCGCACAACACCTACACGGCGTATGCGAGGGAGCGATACCCTCTCTGCATGCACGCGAGCGAGGCCTACCGTCGCGCGGCGCTCGGGGATTTCGTCGAGGTCGAGCGCGCGATCGCTGCGCTCGCCTCGCGGCCCGAAGACGCCGCGTGGTCCACGGCGCTCGGCGCGCTCTTCGCCATGACGGTCGCCGGGCGCGGCGCGCTGCCCGACGCGGGGAGCCTTCCGGCGACGCCGCCGCCGCCCGACGGACAGCCGTGGGCGCTCGTCGCACGGCAGGGCGTCCTGTCGTCGCTCCTCGCCTTCGACCCGCGCCGCCTGCGCGCGTACGCCGACGCTCTGCGACGTATCGCGGGCTCGGTGCCGTGCGCGGGCTCGTACGCCGCCGTCGCGAACGCGGAGGGGTGGCTCGCGATCCTCGAGGGTCGGCCGCGGGCTCCGGTCGAGCCCCGGCTGGTCGCGGACGGGGCGGCGTCGTGGGATCCCGCGCTCGCGATCGAGGAGTCGGTTCAGGCCGCGCTCGAGGCGCCTGCGCACGACGCCCGGAACGCGCTCGACGCGGCCCGCCGCGCCTCGCGGAAGGCCGCCGCGGAGGCGATCCTGCAGAGCGAGTACCTCGCGAACCTGGTGCTGGCGCGTGCGCGCCGTCTCGTGGGCACGCCACACCTCGCGCTCCGGATCCTGACGAGCCTCGGCGCGGTCGTCCCGCCTGCGTGGCGTGCGTGGATCGGTTGGGAGCTGACGCTCGCGGGCGCGCCTGAAGGCGGCCCGCTCGCGCCATTTCTCGTCTCGGTCGCCGCGGGCGCGATGGACGAAGCGACGCGCCAGGCCGACGCGGCGCTCGACGCGATCTCCGGCTTCGCTCCGCTCGCGCGCGAGGCCCGCGGCTACGTCGACCTCGTCTTGCCGCTCGACGCGCCGAGCGCCGACGTCGCCGACTGGGTGTTCGGCCGCACGCATCCAATTCCGTTCGGCCTGCGCGACCCGACCGCGGACCCGTTGTCGATCGCGCTCGCGGTCGGTGCGCCGGGCCGGCGGTCGCGCAGGCTGTTCGCGTGCGGCCTGTCGCTGCTCTCGAGGGGTGGTGACGTGCGCATCGCGACGGCCGCGGCGCGGCGGCGACGGACGCACGAGGCGGTCGCCGTGCTCGCGTTCGCGGCCCCGAGGGGCTGACCGACCCGAGCTCTTCGCGGAGATCTACCGCTTCCGAGCTCGACGGACACGACGCACGAGGACGTGCTCCGAGACCTCTGCTCCGCGTCCGCACCGAGCTCGAAGGCGGCGGCGCGATCGAGCGCGCGGGGACCGGCTCGTGCTCGTGCCCACCGCCCCCTTCGCCGTCCCCGATCCGCGGTGCGAGCAGAGCTGCCGATCGGATCCTCTCGTTCCTCGCGAGACAGCACGGCCGCGCGACGGCGAAGGAGATCGCGACGGGCTCCGCTTCCGCTGCGCACGGTCCAGCGCACGCTCGGCGAGCTGCTCGAAGAGGGTGCGTGCGCCACCGAGCCGGACGCGCGCCGCGTCGAGTACGTGGTCGAGGACACGACGTTCCACGAGCCGACGCTGCATCGGCTGCGCGGACGAACCGTATCCGACGCGTGAGCGCCGGGCACGCGCCGATACGTTCGGCCACGAGGTGGTCTTCGTCACGCCCGCGGGCAAGGTAGCTGGCAGCGG
>CAVUEK010000012.1:0-33080 GCA_963740495.1 uncultured delta proteobacterium | reverse complement strand
ATCTGGTCGAGTTTCTTGCTGAGGAGGTGTTGGACCAGCAGGACGAGCGCACGAGGAATTTCCTGCTTGCGACGTCGATTCTGCAACAGATCGACCCCGAACTCGCTGGAAGACTGGCTGGGGTGACCGACGGAGCCGCGGTGCTAGGAGAATTGGAGCGCCGCGGGCTCTTCACCTTCAGACTCAGCGATCGATTGGGTCAGTATCGCTATCACGGCCTGTTCAGAGACTTCCTTGAAAGGCGTCTAGGTGCAGAACGCACAGAAGGTGAGGTGGCGGGCCTGCACATCCACGCGGCATCCTTCTTCGAGACGAACGTTAGATGGCCTGAAGCGGTCCATCACTACATGCGAGCAGGCCTGCGACCACAAGCCGCACGACTGATCCCGGAGTACGGGCGAAGAAATGGCCGCCGCGTGGACGACTTCTGCCGCCGAACGAACCGCCGAACCGCCGAACCGCTCCTGCTCGCCCTCTCGTCGTCGACACCCGCCGTACAGGCTGCCGCCGCGCGCTCCCTCGGCAACGATTCCCAGGGCCGCGCGGTCGAGCCGCTCGCGGCTCCGAGAGCTCCTGCGCGACGGCGCTCCCGGGAGTCGCTGTGGGCCGCCATGCAGGCGCTCCGTGCGCTCGGAAGATCCTCCGACTCTCGGCGACCTCCTGGTCGAAGCGCTCGGCCACGGGGACGAGGAAGTCGTGAAACAAGCCCTGAGCGCCATTCGCGAGACCGGCGGCGAGCGGACCGCGAACGCCTCGCCGTCGGGCTGTCGCACGCGGCGTGGCACGTTCGCTGCCTCGCCGCGGATCTGCTCGGCGCCGTCGGCGGGACGAGGCGCGGGTGGCGCTCGAGGCGTAGGCTCGGCGAGGAGAAGGACGACCTCGTGAGCGACGGCGATCGAGGCGCGCTCGCTCCGGTGGGCGAGGAGCTCCGCCTAGTGCCGATTCTCTTCGACAGCGGGCCGCCCTGCGCGTCGGAGGATTTCCGGCTGATCCGCGATCTGGTCAACCAGTTCTGCGGCATCGCTTTCGCTGACGAGACGCCGTTTCCGTGGTCGAGCGCCGCTTGCGCGAACGGCTCAGAGCTGCTCGGATTCTCCGACTTCGCAAGCTACTACCACCACCTTCGCTACCATCCGAACCGCGCAGCCGAGATCGAGCACGCGGTCGAGCGCTTACCACGAACGAGACCTATCTCTTCCGCGAGGAGTATCAGCTGCGCGCGTTTCGCGAGCGAGATCCTTCCCTAGCTCCGCGAGCGCGCGCTCGCTCGCGGGGCCCGCAGGCTCGCCATCTGGAGCGCCGGCTGCTCGACCGGCGAGGAGGTCTACACGCTCGCCATGCTTGTCGCGAGCTCGGGCGATCTTCGAGGGCTGGGACGTACGCGTCTTCGGGAACGACATCTCGCGGCGGGTGCTCCACACCGCGCGCCGCGCCTTCTACGGCCCCGCCGAGCTTCCGAACCATGCCGCGCGAGTACAAGCCGCTACCTCGTCGAGACGCCCGAGGGGCGCCTGGTCGACCCGGAGATCCGCGCGATGTGCCATTTCGGGCATCTCAACCTGCTCGAAGGCGACCGAACCGCGATCGTCGGTCGCGTCGACGCCGTCTTTTGTCGTAACGTCCTCATCTACTTCGACCAGGAGTCGCGCCGAAAAGTGATCGACAGCTTCTACGAGCGCATCGCCCCGGGAGGGTATCTGCTACTCGGTCACAGTGAGTCGCCTGCTCAACGTCACGACCGCGTTCGAGCTCGTCCATCTGCCCACCGACCTCGTCTACCGGCGGCCCGAGACGACGGACCTCGAAGGGAGGCGCGAAGTGACCAAGCCTCCGCGTACGTTGGTCGTCGACGACTCGGCCTACAACCGGCGCGTCATCGCCGACCTGCTCGAGTCGATGCCCGGCGTCGAGGTCGTCGGCAAGGCCGCCGACGGCGACGAAGCGCTGCGCCTGGCTCGAGCTCGCTCAAGTCCCGACCTCATCACGCTCGACCTCGAGATGCCGCGCATGGACGGCTTCACGTTCCTGCGCCTCCTGATGGCGCGCCGGCCGATCGCCGGTCATCGTCGTCTCCGGGTACTCGGCGAAGGAAAACGTCTTCCGCGCGCTCGAGCTCGGCGCGCTCGACTTCGTGGCGAAGCCCACGCGCACCGTCACGAGCGACCTCGCGCAGGTCGCGCGAGGAGCTCGCCGAGAAGGTCGCGCTCGTGCGGCACCTGACGCCCGCACGTCTCGACCCGCGCACGCCGCGGCAGCTCCCTCGGCGGAGGGCGCACCGCCACGCAGCTCTTCGTCCTTCCGCACGCGAGGGCGTCGCGCGAACAAGGAGCCCGCCTCGCCTCCGAGCAAGCTCGTCGTCGTCGGGGCGTCGACGGGCGGCCCGACCGCGTTGCTCGAGCTGTTCGCTCGGTTTCCTGCGCGCACGAGCGCGGCGGTGGTCGTCGCGCAGCACATGCCGGAGCGCTTCACACGTACCTTCGCCGAGCGGCTCGACCGAGCTCGGTGGGCTCACCGTCGCCGAGGCCTCCGAGTCGAGCAGCTCGTCGGAGGGGAGGCGTGGATCTGTCCGGGCGGGCTGTGCGTCGACGTTCTCAAGGCCGGCGCGGGGTTGGCGGTGCGCGTCGGCCCGCCGAAGCCCGAGGATCGCTACGTGCCCTCGGCCGACCGTCTGTTCGAGACCGCTGCGAGCGCGTTCGGTGACCGCGTGATCGCCGTCGTGCTGACCGGGATGGGGGACGACGGCGCCCGCGGGGTCGACGTCGGTCCGCGATGCCGGCGGTGTCGTTCTCGCCGAGGCCGCGGACACGGCCATCATCTACGGGATGCCCGGCGCGGCCGTTCGCACCGGCGCGGTCCAGCGGAGCCTGCCGCTCCGCGACCTCGCGGACCACGTCGCAGAGTCTCGCGAGCCAGTAGGTTTTCGCGATGCCGACGACGCAGCGCTTCTGGTACCGTTGCGGATCCCGTTCGTACGGGCGATTCCGATGACCGACGACGCCGACAGCGGTCACCGCGGCCGCGCCAGCGACGTACCCCTCGACCTCGTGAAAGAGCGCGAGGCTGTTCGTTCGCATCGTTCCTGCGGAAGGGCGTCGAGCTCACCGAAGAGCTGCTCCACGAGAACAAGGACCTCAGCGACGAGGTCGAGCGGCTCCGGGACGAGAACGCGCGGCTGCGGGCGCAGGTCATGAGCGACGACGCGATGCGCGACTTCATGAAGATGATCGATGTGCTCGAGGCGGAGAAGCAGCAGCTTCTCGCCCGCTCCACGGAGCTCGAAGAAGTGAAGCGACGCACCGAAGCCAGCCGATTCGAAGAGATCGAGCGCGAGCTCAACGACCTCGCGAACCTCTACATTGCAGCCTACCAGCTGCACGCGAGCCTCTCGGTGCGCCGCGTCGTACGCCACGTTCTCGACATGCTCGGACAACTCGTGGGCGCGCACGCGTTCGTGATATACGTGCTCGATCCGGATGGCCGAACCGCGACGCCGATCGCCTACGAGAACATGGACGCCGAGCACGCTGGTCCAGGTGCAGGTCGGCGAGGGGCCGATCGGCGAGGCGTGCCTCACGGGACTGGCGCGGATCTCCGACCAGGTGCGGTCGGGCACGATCGACGATCCGCTCGCCGTGATCCCGATGATGGTCGCCGAACGGCCCGTCGGAGCGATCGCCATCGTGTCGATGCTCGAGCAGAAGTCGGGTCTGGGCGAGCGTCGACGCACGAGCTCTTCAAGCTGCTCGGCGCGCACGCGCGGCTCGCGCTGATCGTCGCGGCCAACCTCTTTGCGAACGTCGAAGGGCCGCTCTCGGCGCTCTCCGACTTGCGCCTCAACCTGGAGAAACGCGGCGCCTCGTTAGCTCCAACGCCGGACGGGGAGTGAAGACCCACCCATGGCCGAGTACTCCTGCCTCGTCGTAGAAGACTCGCCGATGATGCGGCAGCTCCTCGTCTTCGCGCTGGCGCGCATCAAGCGCTCGCGGTGACGGAGGCCGACGACGGCGTCGACGGGCTGCGCAAGCTCGCGGCCGCCGCTTCGACCTCGATCATCACCGACATCAACATGCCGATCATGGACGGGCTGAAGCTCGTCAAGCGCATCCGGTCCGACGAGATCCACAAGGACGTGCCCGATCATCATCATCACGACCGAGGGCTCGCCGAGGATCGCCAGCGCGCGATGGCGCTCGGCGCGAACGCGTACATCACCAAGCCGATCCAGGCGCCGCAGGTCATCGCGAAAGTCAAAGAGCTGCTCAAGATCGAGTGAACGGGGCGCGAGCTGGCACAGCGCGTGCTCGTCAAGATCTGCGGCGTGACGAGCCCGACGATGCCGATCGCGTGTGCGGAGCGCTTGGCGCGACGGCGATCGGCATGAACTTCTGGCCGCGCTCGCCGCGCTTCGTGGCGTGGCGACGGCGAAGCGCATCGCGCGACGCCGTCGGCGCGATCGCCCGCGCTCGTCGGCGTCTTCGTCGACGCGACGCGCGCACGAGATCCGTGCGCGCGCAGCGCGAGGCGGGCTCGAGTGGGCGCAGCTCCACGGGGACGAGCCGCCCGAGCTCGTCCGCGCGCTGCTCCGACTCGCGTACAAGGCGCTTGCGTATGGCCGGGCCGGCTCGGTCGCCGCGGAGCGCGCGCGTTCCCTGGCGAGGCGCTGCTGCTGCTCGACGCTAGCGTGTCCGGGATCGCCCGGCAGGACCGGTGCGACGTTCGACTGGACGCTCGCCGCGGAGATCGCGCGCGAGCGCCGGCTCATGCTCGCCGGCGGCCTGACGCCGACAACGTCGCCCGAGCGGTCCGCTCCGTGCGGCCGGCGGGCGTCGACGTCGCGAGCGGCGTCGAGTGCGTCGCCCGGCGTGAAGGACTCGAGCGCGTGCGGGCGTTCATCCGCGTGCGCGAGCGCTGCGCATACGTAGATCGCACGCGGTCGCGTGCAGCGCCTCGGTGTAGTCCTCCGCGCGGCATGCTCCGCGGAGCGCTCCGACCGCTCGCGAGCGCCTGACGGCCCGTACGGCGGGAGCTTCGTCGCCGAGACGCTCGTCCCCGCGCTCGACGAGCTCGAGCGCGCGTACGCGGCGGCGCGCGCCGACGCGGCGTTCGAAGAGCGCCGGCGGGAGCTCCTCGCGACCTACGCGGGCCGGCCGACGCCGCTCTACTACGCGGAGCGACTCTCCGCGGAGGCCGGGCTGCGCGTCTGGCTCGAAGCGCGAGGACCTCTGCCACACCGGCGCGCACAAGATGAACAACACGATCGGCCAAGTGCTGCTCGCGACGCGCATGGGCAAGACGACGCGTCATCGCCGAGACGGGCGCGGGTCAGCACGGCGTCGCGACCGCATCGGCATGCGCGCTGCTCGGTCTCGACGTGCGAGGTGTTCATGGGCGAGGAGGACGTTCGGCGGCAGGCGCCGAACGTCCAACGGATGGAGCTGCTCGGCGCGAGGTGCATCCGGTCGCAGTCCGGCTCGCGCACGCTCAAGGACGCGATGAACGAGGCCCTGCGCGACTGGGTCACGAACGTGCGACTACGCACTACTGCGTCGGCTCGGTCAGCGGGCCCCCACCCGTACCCGACGATCGTGCGCGACTTCCAGGACGGTCATCGGTGACGAAGCGCGCGCGCAGATCCTCGAGCGCGACGGCGGCGCTCCCGACCGCGGTCGTCGCGTGCGTGGGCGGGCGGCTCGAACGCGATCGGCATCTTCTCTGCGTTCCTCGACGACGCCGAGGTCGCAGCTCTTCGGCGTGGAGGCCGCGGGCGAAGGCGTGACGACGGGACGTCACGCCGCGACGCTGACGGCCGGGCGCGTGGGCGTGCTCCACGGCATGAAGAGCTACGTCTCTGCAGACGAGCACGGCCAGGTGATCGAGGCGCACTCGATCAGCGCCGGGCTCGACTATCCGGGCGTCGGGCCCGAGCACGCGTGGCTCGAGACTCGGGGCGCGCACGCTACGCTAGCGTCGACGACGCGAGGCGCTCGACGGCTTCCACTGCTCGCTCGGCCGAAGGTATCGTTCGCGGCCCTCGAGTCGAGCCACGCGGTCGCGCACCTGACGCGCTGGCAAAAGACCTCCCTCCGGGCGCGGTCGTGCGTCGTCTGCCTGTCGGGTCGCGGCGACAAGGATCTCGAGAGCGTCGCGAGCAGAGGGACGCGATGAGCCGAATCGCCGCGGCGTTCGAGCGCGCGCGCGCGGAGAACCGAGCGGCTCTCGTCGTCTATCTTTGCGCGGGCGATCCCGACCTCGAGTCGACGCCGGCGCTCGTCGCCGCGGTGGCGGAGGCCGGCGCGGACGTGATCGAGCTCGGCATTCCGTTCAGCGACCCGACCGCCGACGGCCCCGCCATCCAACGGCCAGCGAGCGCGCGCTCCGCGCCGGCACGACGCTCCGCGGCGTGCTCGACGTCGTGCGGACCGTCCGCCGCGAGCGTGACGTGCCGATCGTGCTCTTCGGCTACTACAATCCGCTCCTAGCGTACGGCGAGGATCGGTTCGCGCGCGACGCGAGCGCGGCGGGCGTCGACGGCGTCCTCGTCGTCGATCTGCCGCCCGAGGAGGCCGCGCCCCTCCTCGACCCGCTGAGCGCCGCGGGCCTCGACTTCGTCCCGCTCGTCGCGCCGACGAGCACGGGTGTACGCGTCGACGCTGCGTCGGCGGTCGCGACGGCCTTCCTCTACTACGTCTCGCTCACCGGAGTCACCGGCGCGGCGCAACCCGATCTTGGCGCCGCCGCGGTCCGCGCCGCGGAGCTCTCCCGCCGAACGGGTCGGCCCGTCGCGCTCGGCTTCGGCGTGAAGACTCCGGACGACGTCCGCGCCGTCGCCGCTCGTGCCGACGGGGTGGTCGTGGGAAGCGCGGTGGTCTCGGCCGCGTTCGCCGCGCCCGACGCCGCCCAACGAGTCGCGCGGGTGGCCGACCTCGTGGCGCAATTGGCCCGCGCGACCCGTCGGGGTTGACGGTTCTGGCGCTTCCGAGCACGAATACGGGTCGAAGCTCTCGTGCCGAGCGCCAACACCATCGCGCGCAACCTCCGCGCCCTTCGCGATCTTCGCGGCCAGAGCCAGGTCGAGCTCGCGCGGGCCGTGGGGATCTCTCGCCGCACGGTGGCGCGGCTCGAGGCGGCGGAGATCGAGGATCCCGGTGTGGAGCAGTGCAGGCGGCTCGCCGCAGCCCTCGGAGTCACCCTGTCCATGCTCGTCGAGGCGCCGCTCGTCGCGGTCTCGATCCCCGTTCCCGAAGCGCTGCGCGAGGCGCTCGAGGGAAGGAACGGGCCGGCGGTTCTCGAGCGCCTGGTGAAAGGGTGACGCCCGCCCGGCGTGCGCTCACCCGCCGACGACGAGGCGCTTGCGTCGTGGGCCCCAGCTCCCCGGCTGCGCATCGAACCGGCCCGAGAGCGGTTCCCCGCAGTCGCGGCAGCGGCCGGACGCGTCGAGCCGAAACTCGCCGAGCGCATACCAATCGCGTTCGATCAGCAGCGTTCCGCAGCTCGCGCAGAACGTCGATTGGCCTTCGGTGTCGTGAACGTTGCCGGTGTATACGTGGTGGATGCCGGCGCGCTTCGCCTGTGCCCGTGCGCGGAACAGAGTCTCGGGCGGCGTCGGGCCGGCGTCGACGAGCTTGAAATCCGGGTGAAACGCCGTGAAGTGCAGCGGCACGTCCGGGCCGAGGTGCGTGACGAACCAGTCCGAGAGCCGGTCGATCTCGTCGGGACCGTCGTTGTGGCCCGGGATGAGGAGCGTCGTGACCTCGAGCCAGACATCTGTCTCGCGATGGAGCCACTCGAGCGTGTCCAGCACCGGCGCGAGCTCGGCGAAGCAGAGCTTTTCGTAGAAGCGCTCCGTGAACGCCTTGAGGTCGACGTTCGCCGCGTCGATGTGCCGATAGAAGGCGGGGCGCGCTTCCTCGGTGATGTAGCCGGCCGTCACCACGACGTTGAACAGGCCTTTCTCGTGAGCAGCGATCGCGGTGTCGATCGCGTACTCGGCGAAGATCACCGGGTCGTTGTACGTGTAGGCGATGCTGCGGCAGCCGGCGCCCACGGCCGCGTCGGCGATCGCGTCGGGCATCGCGAAGTCCATCAGACGATCCATCTCGCGCGCCTTGGAGATGTCCCAGTTCTGGCAGAAGCGACAACCGAGGTTGCACCCCGCGGTGCCGAACGAGAGCACGCTCGTGCCTGGATGGAAGTGGGTCAACGGCTTCTTCTCGATCGGATCGATGCAGAACCCGCTCGCGCGTCCATAGGTCGTGAGGACGACCGCGTTGCCCTCGTTCTTGCGGACGAAGCAGAACCCGCGCTGGCCCTCGCTCAGCGTGCACAGACGCGGACAGAGATCGCACTGCACGCGCCCGTTCGGGAGCACATGCCAGAAATCGCCTCGAACGACACCGGGCGACAACATCTCGCGCGTCGACACGACCCCACGCTAACCACGCCGCGCGCGCCTCGCCAGCCGGGCAGCGCGCGAGCGGCCGAGAGAGAGCGACGCCGCGCGCGTGATCGCGTCCCGCAGGTCCGAGCTCGGTACGCGAGCGAGCTCGCGGGCGAGGTCCTCGGGCAAGCTCTCCACCGGAACAGCGGGCGCTATCGGGCGAGGCCGGCGCCGAGCGTCCGCGGCGGGCGGCAACCTGCCGACGCGGACCCGCAGGCGCCGGATGCCGTTGCGAGGCGCCACGCGACGCATCGACGCGAGCAGTTGCTCCTTGAGCAGATCGATCTCTTGCGCCCAGACGGTCGTGGCGGCGTGGACGAGAAGCGTGCCATGAGTCAGCGCGACCGGACGCGCGTTTCGCGCGACGCGCTCCGGAACCGCCTTGTCCCAGAGCGCCACCGCTCGCAGAGCCTTGATGTCGTCGGGCTCCTTCGACGGGTAGATCGCGGGGACGAGATCCGCGATCGCGGAGAGTCCACCTTTTCGTGCGCTCCGTCGGGGCACGCACGGACGATACGCCTCTCGGACGTGCCGCGCATCCCGCGGCGCATGTATTCTCCCCCCGGTGAACGGAATCTCGGTCACGCGCGAGGATACGGCGGAGCTCGGCGAGCGGCTTCGCGCTCACCCTCGCATCGCTTTCGATGCGGAGGGAGACGGGTTCTTTCGGTACGCTGCGAAGCTCTGTACCGTGCAGCTCGCGTCGGCGGACGAGATCGGCATCGTCGACACGTTGGCGGTCCCGGCGATCACGCTCGCGCCGCTGCTCGGTGACGACGGCCCCGAGAAGGTGGTGCACGACGCTGCGTTCGATGTCCGTCTTCTGAGAGACGCGGGCGTGCGCTTCGGCCGTCTCTTCGACACGTCCATCGCGGCGCGTTACCTCGGAGAGCCCGCGACCGGGCTCGCGTCTCTCGTGGCGAAGCACTTCGGTGTCACGCTCTCGAAGGAGCAACAGCAAGCGGATTGGGGCGCTCGGCCGATCGACGCGCATTCCGTTCTCTACCTCGAGGACGATGTGCGGCACCTTCTTCCGCTCGCGGAGCTGCTCGAGGCGGCATGTCGCGAGGCGGGGATCGAAGCGGAGGTGCGCGAGGAGTGCGCATGGGTGGTATCGAGCGCGCTGGCCGAGGCTCCGGACGACCGCCCGCCATGGGTTCGCATCAAGGGCGCCGCGGATCTCCCCGCGGTCGGGCGCTCGGTGCTGCGCGAGGTCGCCTTGGTTCGCGACAAGAACGCACGCCGGCTCGACGTTGCGCCTTTCCGCGTTGCGCCCGACGCAGTGCTGCTCGAGCTCGCTCGCACCCGACCTCCCACGCTCGTCGCCGCGCTCGCGCTGCGCGGGCTCGGGAAGGGCCGCGCGCGGCGGCTCGCTCCCGATCTACTCGCCGCCGTGCGGCTCGGCGAGGCGCGCGAGGCGCCGCCGGCGCACGAAGACGAGCGTCTGCGCCGCCCCGCGCCGCCGCCGGAGGTGCAGAAGGCGCAGAAGCGCCGGAAGGGCGCGCTCACGGCGTTTCGCGCGGCCGCCGCCAAGGAGCGCGGGGTCGACGTGCAGGTCGTCCTTCCCGGTCACTGCATGGCCGAGCTCGCTCACAGGGGCGCCGAGAGCACGGTCGATCTCGCCGCGATACCGGGCCTCGGCGAGGCGCGCATCGCGAGGTACGGCGAGAAGCTCCTCGCGACGCTTTCTCAAACCGATGCGCGGTAGAGCGCGAGCATGTCCTCTTCGGTGCACGGGCGCGGGTTGAGCGCGTGACATGCGTCGGCGAGCGCGAGCTCGGCGAGGCGCGGCAGGCTCTCCTCGTCGATCCCGGCGCTCCCGAGCCCTTCGGGCAGGCCGACCTTGCGGCGCAGCGCCCGCACGGCGCCTGCGCACTCGAACGCGAGCGTCTCCTCGTCGTCGGCGCGCACGCCGAGCAGGCGCGCGACCGTGGCGATCCGCGTCGGGATCGTCGCGCGGTTGAAGTCCAGCACGGCTGGGAGGCAGAGCGCGTTCGCGAGGCCGTGATGAAGCCCGTTCTCGGCGCTCAGCGGGTGGGCGAGCGAGTGGCACGCACCGAGGCCCTTCTGGAACGCGACGGCGCCCATCATCGCGGCTTTCATCATCGATCCGCGCGCCGCCACGTCGCTTCCTTCGGACACGACGCTCGGCAGCGCGCTCGCCACGAGGTGGATGCCCTCGAGCGCGATGGCGTCGCACATCGGATGGTCGCCGAGCGCGCAGTACGCTTCGATGCAGTGGGTGAGCGCGTCGAAGCCCGTCGCGGCGGTGACGCGAGCCGGCATCGACACGGTCAGCTCCGGGTCGAGCACCGCGACCGTCGGGATCAAGCGCGGCGCGAAGACGACCGTCTTCTTGTTGGTCTCGGCTACGGTCACCACGCCACTTCGGCCGACCTCGCTCCCCGTGCCCGCGGTGGTCGGGACCGCGACCATGGGCGGCACCGGCGCGGTGATCAGCGCGTCGCCGCCCTTGCTGTCGTCGTACTTGGCGATCGGACCGGCGTGAGTCGAGAGCACGCGCACCAGCTTGCCCACGTCGAGCGGGCTCCCACCACCGACCGCGATGACGACGTCGGCCTCGAACGCTCGATAGGCTTCCGTGGCTGCCTCGAGCTCCGCCTCGGTCGGGTTGCTCGAGATTCCGGAGAAGACCTCGGACACGATGCCGGCGCCCTCGAGCGATTGCTCCACCGGTCGGATCAGCCCGGCCTCGACGACGCCGGGGTCCGTCACGATCAGAGCGCGTGTGCCTCCGACGCCGTGGGTCTCCGCGCCGATGGTGGAGATCGACCCACGCCCGAAAACGATACGCGTGGGGAAGCTCCAGACTGCGGTCATGCGTAGACCCTCCTGCTCGTCGCTCGTGTGGAGCGCGGCATGTCAGTTGTGCTCGGCTTTGGTGCGTCTCGTCATCAATGACTCGATCGCCTCACCGGGCGTCAGCTCTCCCGCGAGCATCGCCGCGACCGCGTCCGTGATCGGCGTTTCGATCCCGGCACGCTCCGCGAACGCCGCGACGCGGCCTGCGATGCTCACGCCTTCGATGTTCGCCCCGGCGATCCGGCCTGCCTCTTCGAGGCTCTTGCCGGTGGCGAGCGCTCGGCCGAGCCTCGTCTCGGGGCGGTCGTCGCCGCCGAGCGCGGACATGAGGTCGCCGACGCCGGCCAGACCGTGGAACGTCCGCTCGTCGGCGCCGAGAGCGACGCCTACGCGGGCCGACTCGGCCAGGCCGCGCGTTCCGAGGATGGCGAGGGTGGACGGGCCGAGGCCGATGCCCTGCGCGAACCCTGCCGTCAGCGCGAGGAGGCCCACCATCGCGGACGCGATCTCGACCCCGAGGACGTCGTCCGTCGAGTAGAGCCGGACACGCGAGCCGCCGATCGCGTCGCGCACCGCGTTTGAAACTTCGGGGAACGGGGACCCCACGATGCCGCCGCTCGGGATCCCCTCTGCGAGCGCGTCTGCGGAGAGCGGGCCGGCGAGGACGCCGACGCGCCGGACGGGCGTCTCCTCGCGGATCACGTGGCTCAGCGTGAGAAGCCCGTCCCCCACGAGGCCCCGGCTGACGTGCGCGACGAGGTGGCTGCCATCGAGGTGTGCGCCGAGCTCGCGCGCGAGCTTCGCCACGTGCTGCGACGGCATGGCGACGATGATGATCTCGGCGCGCGCGAGCTCGGCGAGCTCGTCGACGACCCTGACCTTCGAGAGGTCGAGGGAGAGATCGCGTCGCGTGTAGAGCAGGCACTCCCGCCCCTCCCTCGACGCCGCCGCCGCGAGCGCCCGACCGAACCCGCCGCCGCCGACGATCCCGAGCGGCACCGTCATCGCAACGTCCCCATCCGAACGATCTCGCGCGCCGCCGCGACGTGATCTTCGCCAGCGATGGCCTCCGCGTACGCACACACGCGGTTCTGGTAGTAGAGCAGGAGCGTCGGCTCCTCGGCGATGACCTCCGCGCCCACATCGAGCGCTGCGTTCTTGTCGTGATATCCCTTGAACGCGGTCAACGCGCGGTCGACGATGATCTCCGCCGGCTCGACGCGCACGAGCCTGCTCAGTCGGACCTCGTTACGTTGCTCGAGGGCGACCAGCGCGTCTCGAGCGTCGCCGACCTCCTTGACGAGCGCGTCGCGCGACATCGAGACGTCACCGCGGTGTCGGACGCGGACGAAGAGGTCGAGCCCCGGAGTCGCCTCGACCAGCCGCCGGAACAGGACGTGCGCGACCAGGTGGGTCGACATGAGCACGGTATCGCGCCGGTAGGCGTCCACGATGACCTCGCCGAGGTCGCGCGTGTACGCCGCGTCGCGCGCCGGATCGACCGACGCTACCCCGCGCAGGCGCACGTACGAGCCCGGGTCGACCGGCGTGCCGAGAGGCGCGAGCGAGCGTGCCTCGTCGTCGACGGGATTGCCGAACGGGTCGACCGGCTCGCCGAAGTGGATGACCGTAGCGCTCTCGAGGCTCGTCAGCTTGCGGAAGAACGCGATCCACCGGTCGAGGCGCGAGAACTCGTCGTCCTCGATGATGTAGCGAGCCTTCCCCTGCTCCTTGAGGTAAGTCCTCGATGAGCGTCTCGGCCTCGAGGGCGAGCGCATAGTTGATCGTGGCCGGGACGAACAAGACGGGCCGCGTCGACACCGCGCACCTGATTGCGGGCGAACGCCTCGACCCCCGTCCCCGCCAGGCCGAGCTTCAGGTGGGTCTCGACGAGGTCGGACCGGCTGCGTGTCCCGCCGGGGAAGAAGAGCGAGTGGTAGCCGCGCTCGATCATGCACGCACGAGTACGTCTTGAGGACCTTCTTGTAGAGCTGGGCCTTGATACGCCGGTCGACGCGGTAGGCGCCGAGGTTGTGCATGAAGAAGCTGATGATCGGGTTCGTGAAGAGGTTCTTCCCGGCGCCGTACACGGCGGGTGGAAGGTCGTGTCGCATGAGCGCGTAGCCGAGAACGATCGAGTCGAGGTTCGAGCGTGCGTCGGCACGAAGACGAGCGTGCCGATCTTCGCGAGGCGCCGCAGCCGCTCGGTCGAGCCTTGGATCTGGAGCAGGCTCGTCGAGGACCGCCTCGGGGCTCATCACGCCCCGAGGGAGGGCGGCCGGGCTCATCACCGCGGTGATGAGCCGCGGCGCCACGTGCTGCGCCATCCGGTACACGCGCGGGTCGAAGTTGCCCGCCACGTCACGGCTCATCCGCTGGCAGATCTCGCTCGAGGGTTCGCTTCTTCTCCGAGTCCGCACATCCGCGCGATACGGCGGACCAGGCCGCGCCAGAAGCCGATCTGCGCTCGCGCCTCCTCGTCGTGCTGGTGACGGAGGCGCTCGGACTCTGCGAACGCGACCTCGTTGAGCGCGTACTCGAGGCGGGCGCGGTCGTTTCCGTGCTCGCTCCGAGACGCGCTTTCCGACTTCGCGGACGATGTCGTCCCGTTCCCCGTTGAACCAGAAGATCGACGGATCGTCCGGCTTCGGGACGTACGGCCGGAGCCGCGGCAAGCGGAGCGGTCTTTCGGGGAGGAAGCGCATGCTCAGACGGCCTCGAAGTAGCGCGCGAGCTCCCAGTCGGTGACCGCGTGCTCGTGCTCGCGGCACTCGAAGTCCCGCGTTCGAACGTAGTGGTCGACGAAGGCCTCGCCGAGGACCTCGCGCGCGGGGTCGCTCTTTTCGAGGGCGTCGACGGCAGCGCGCAGCGTGGTCGGAAGCTTCGCGGCGTCCTCGGCCGTGGCGTCCCCCGCGGTGGGCGGCGGGGGCTCGATCGCCGTGCTCGATCCCGTAGCAACCCCGCCCCGAGGACGCTGCCATCGCGAGGTACGGGTTGATGTCGGCCGCGGTCTGCCGGTACTCGACGCGCACTGCGCTCGGCCCAGGCCCGTTGATCACGCGCACGGCGCACGTGCGGTTCTCGACGCCCCACGTCGCGTTGAGCGGCGCCCAGACGCCCGGCACGTAGCGCTTGTACGAATTGACGATCGGCGAATAGATCGCGGTGAGCTCCGGCATCAGGCGCACCTGCCCACCGACGTAGTGCCGCGCGAGCTGGCTGAGCCCGTGCTCCGCCTTCGGGTCCGAGAAGAGGTTCTTCTCGTGCTGCGAGTCCCAGAGGCTCTCGTGCAGATGGCCGCTCGATCCTGGGAGCTTCGCGTTCCACTTCGCCATGAACGTCACCGCGAGGCCGTGACGATGTGCGAGGTGCTTCATCGTCGTCTTGAAGAGCGCCGCACTTGTCGGCGGCCTCGAGCGCGTCGGTGTACCGAGCGCGGCCTCGAACACCCCGGGCCCGGTCTCGGTGTGAAACCCCTCGATCTGGGATCCGGTACTCCGCGAACGTGTCGAGCACGTCGTGCACGAAGCTCGCGCCTTGCGCGCTCCGCACCCAGGAGTAGCCGAACATGCCCGGGCTGAGCGGCGTGAGGTCGCGATGACCCTTGTCGACGAGGCTGACTCGGGCGTCTCGCGAAACACCCAGAACTCGAACTCGGCCGAGCACATCGGCGCGTAGCCCTTGGCCTCGGCGCGAGCGACGACGCGCTTGAGGACGTTCGCGCGGGCATGCCGGATGCGGCTTTCCGTCGCTCGCCCCAGAAGTCCGCGAGGAGGTGCACGGTGTCGGGCTCGTAGCGGAGGAACCGGGCGGTTCCCGGATCGATCTTCGCGCATGCGCGTCGGGGTAGCCCGAGTGCCAACCCGTGACCGCGGCGTTGTCGTAGAGACGGTCGGCGATGTCCCAGCCGAAGATGACGTCGCAGAATCCGAAGCCCTTCTCGAGCGCCGACGCAGAGCTTGTCGAGCGCGACGTACTTGCCCCGGAGGACGCCGTCGATGTCGAACCCACCGACCTTGGCCTTTCGAATCCCGCGTTGTTCGATTGCTCGCTCGAGCTCGTCCACCGTCACGTCGGTACCCCCGAGAGGGCCGCGCACTGGCGCCCAGGGTGGCGAGGATAGACCCCCGACGCCGCCCGTTGAAAGCGGCTTCCGCGCGGGTCACGCTCCCCGGCGGTGGGCGACGAAGACCGCGAAACATGGGACCGGCGCTACGCGAGCGGGGAGCACGCGCGCGGCCAGGCTCCGGGCTGGCTCCGCGAGCTCGACGCGGAGCTGCCGACGGACGGGCTCGCGCTCGACGTCGCGGCGGGCACCGGACGGGTCGCGGTCTGGCTGGCGCGCCGCGGGCTCGACGTGATGGCGGTGGACATCTCGCCCGTCGGGCTGGCGTTGGCGCGTGAGCTCGCCGCCGACGAGGGCGTTCGCATCGAGACGGTCGTCGCCGATCTCACGCGCGCCCCGCTTCCGGCGGGTCCGTTCGACATCGTCGCGTGCTTCCACTACCGCCAGCGCGATTCGTTCTCGTCGATCCGCGATCGTCTTCGCGACGGCGGCATCGTGCTGGTCGAGCTACCGACGGTGCGAAACCAGGAGCGCCACGCGAAGCCGAGCGCGCGGTGGCTCGCGGAGCGGAACGAGCTCCTGCGCGATCCTCCGGCCTCGACGTCGTATATTACCGCGAGGGCTGGTTCGGCGACCGGCACTTGGCTCGGATGGTCGCGCGCAAGCACGTCGCGCCCGCGGGCTCCAGCTTGGGCGGCTCCAGCTGAGTCAGTCGCGCAGCCTTGGAGGTGCATCGCGCGCGTCGCGACGGCGCTCTTCGAACGTCGGGTGCTCCGCGTCCACGACGCGAAGAAGACGGACGCGCGTCCGGACCAGACCGCGGCCGTCGCCGGGTGTGCACGTGACGCCGCCGCCCACTGGATCGTCGACACAGCCCATCTGTCCCCAATACGTCGCGACGTCCGCGGCCTCGAACGCCCACTCGCTCGCGATCGCTTGCCGATCGCCGACGAGTCGGGCCGGTGGCGGCGGGAGCAGGAGCGATCCATCGCGCACGGCCTGAAGAGCGGCGCGGTCGAGCGTCGCGTAGCCGCTCGAGCGGATCACCCAAGCGGCCTGGACGACGCCCTCGGGGCTGTGGACGACGCGGATGTCGACGCGGTACCAGTTCGCCGGACCGTTGAGCAGGTTCACGTGCTCGGCGTAGCGCAGGCCCGCCTGGTCCTCGGCGCTGTACTGGCCGTCGAGCACGTCCGGCGGCGGCGCGTTCTGTGGGTCCTGTGGACGCTCGTTGCCGCGCGCGTACCGCCGGAGCTCGTCGGTGAGCCGTTGCAGCGGCGTCATCCCCGCGCGCCGCTCTCTGATGAGCTCGCGCCCGTCGACGCGAAAGCGGCGCCGCATCGCCTGCTGCGCTTCGCCGTACCAACCGTCCGCGCGCCCGGACGCGAGGCGGTCGTCTTCGAGCGTGTCGTCGAAGTAGCGGTCCAGCGCCTCTTCGCCTCGGTCCTCGGCTGACGAGGGCGCCGGCGCGGGCTCCTTCGGGAGGAGCCACCCCGCGGCGCGAGCGAGCGCGGTGCGGGGGAAGAGATCCGGGTGCGCAGGCTCGGGCGGGTGCTCGGGCTCGGGCACGTCCCGTTGCTCGGGCGTCGCGGGCGCCTCGGACGGCGTCGACTCGGCCGCGCCGCTCCCTCCTTCGGCGGGCGTCGGGGTGGGAAGCGTTCGGAGCTGAGCCGAAGCGCTGCTCCCAGCGGCCAGCGCGAGAGCCGCCGCCGAGACCAGCGCCTCGAAGCCGCGGCGCACCCCTCGCGCAGACCCCACGTCCCTAGCGTTGCCCCGTCGGGCCTCGCGTTCAAGGAGCAGCCGCCGGAAATGGGGCGCGGGCCTGGCGGCCGCAAGTGTCGCTTTTCGAACCGGCCCCGAGATTCGACTAGGCGGCGCGGGCTTGGGCGAGGAGCTCCGCGGCGGCGGCACGGGTGGTGCGGGTGACCTTGATGCCACCGAGCATGCGCGCGATCTCGTCGACGCGGGCGTCGGCGTCGAGGGGCCGGACCTGGCTCTGGGTCCGGCCGCGGACGACGTTCTTCTGCACGTGGAAGTGCGCGTCGGCGTAGACGGCGATCTGCGGGAGATGGGTCACGCACAGCACCTGGTGGTGCTGCGCTACGTCGCGGAGCTTCTTGCCGACCACATCGGCGACCGCGCCCCCCACGCCGGCGTCCACCTCGTCGAAGACGTACATGCCGGCGGGCGCGAGGCCGGCCAGGACGCGCTTCATCGCGAGGAGTGCGCGCGAGAGCTCGCCTCCGCTCGCGATGCGGCGGAGCGGTCGCGCCTCCTCGCCCGCGTTCGGCGCGAACACGAGCTCGACGCGGTCGATCCCCGTAGCACCGAGGTGCGATCCGTCGATTCTCGATCTCTCCCGCGCGTGCCGGGACCGGCCCGACCGACACGTCGAGGCGAGCGCCGCCCATACCGAGCGACCCGAGCTCGCGGCCGATCGCGCGACCGAGCTTCTTCGCCGCCAAGAGCCGCTCCACCCGGAGCGCGCGCGCCTCCTCCTCCGCGCGGCCGCGCGCGGCGTCTCGCAGAGCCGAGAGCTCCGCGAGCCGTTCGTCGCACGCACCGAGCTCGTCGAGCTCGCGCGCGCCTCTGTCCCTCTCGGCGCGGACGGCCTCGATCGACCCGCCGTGCCTTCGCAGGAGCCGTTTTATCGCCGCGAGGCGCTCCTCCACCTCGGTGAGCCGCGACGGATCGAGCGCCACGCGCCGAGCGTACGCCCCGAGCTCGCGCGCTCTGTCCTCGACCGAAGCGCGCGCCGCGTCGATCTCCGCGGCGAGGCCTTCGAGGCTCGCGTCGAAGCGCGCCACGGAGCGGAGCTCCTGGGCCACGCGGGCGAGCGTCTCGGACGCGGAGCCGTCGTCCGCGTAGAGCGCACCCTCCGCTCCCGCCGCCGCGCGCGCGAGCTGCTCGGCGTGGCGCAGCCGCCCCTGCTCCTCCTCGAGCGCGCGGTCCTCGCCCGGCTGCGGATCGATCGCGTCGATCTCGTTCACGTGCGCGCGGAGGAGATCCTCGCGGTCGAGCCGCCGGCGCGCACGCACATCGAGATCGACCAGAGCGGCGGTCGTCGATGCGAGCTCGCGCGCCGCCTGGGCCACCGCACGACGGCGCCCGGACAGCCCCCCGAACGCATCCAAGAGCTCGAGCTGACGCGCCGGATCCGTCAGCGCGTGATGCTCGTGCTGGGACGTCACGTCGACGAGCCCGCTGGCGATGCGCGCGAGCTCGCCGGCGGTGACGAGCCGCCCGTTCACGTATGCGCGAGCGCGGCCTCCCGCGCGAACGAGCCGCCGCACGACGAGCTCGTCGTCGCCGTCGATCCCCGCGCCTTCGAGCCGCGCACGCACCTCGGGCGCGTCGCCGAGATCGAAGAGCGCTTCCACCTCGGCCTCGCGCGCGCCGCTGCGCACGATATCGGTCGCCGCCCTCGCCCCGAGCACCAGGGCGAGCGCCTCGACGAGGATCGACTTCCCGGCCCCGGTCTCGCCGGTGACCACGTTGAGCCCTCGGGCGAGCTCGAGCTCGAGGCCGTCGACGACGGCGACGTTGCGGACGCGTAGGCATGTGAGCATGGCCGACCCTCTTCGCCCGTGAGACGCGAGCGGTTGCGCTGGACTGACCGAACGCCACGAGCATGGGCCATACTGAACAGGCGTGCAAGCGTTGGCGGCGTCGTTTCCCGAGCGGTGTGCACCTTGCTAGGATCGCTCGTCATCCCGTCGATGCCTCGACTCCCCCTCCTCCGGGCCGCCCTCGTCCCGCTCGCCGCGGCGGCTCTCACCGTGCTCTTCCCAGGGGCCGCCGCAGCCCAGCGTCGCGTGATCGTCGAGGCTTTCACGGGGCCTCAGGCCGCGAGCGCCCGCAATTCCCTCGTCGCGGATTTCTCGGATCAGGACGACGTCGCCGTGATACCGCGAGCCGAGGTCGACGCGGCCAAGGAGCGTCTCGGGCTCGCTCGGCGGGCGGTTCGTGGGGACGACGTTCCCCAGCTGGCCCGCGAGCTGCGAGCGTCGGCCGTCATCCTGGGCCGGGTGAGCCGCCAGCGCCGGCGCTGGTCGCTGATCCTGACGGTGCTC
Organism: uncultured delta proteobacterium; assembly: GCA_963740495.1. Classification (GTDB taxonomy): domain Bacteria; phylum Myxococcota_A; class Polyangia; order Polyangiales; family CAVUEK01; genus CAVUEK01. The sequence goes on along the minus strand of CAVUEK010000012.1, from coordinate 13,681 downwards.
AACGGGGCCGACGGGGCGGACCTCGGGCGCGAGACGTGGTCGGGGCGGACGGCGAGCGCGATCAACGCCGTCCGGCACAACGGGTACCGGAGGCTCGAGGACGAGCTCTCGGCCAGCGCGCTGCCCGCGGGGCCGCGGCGCGTGCAGCGGACCGGCCCTCGCGATCGCCGCGGCGCGCGCACGGGGCGGCGACGGGGCCGCCGCGGCTCCGACGCGCCGTCGACGGAGGCGACCGCGTCGGCCGACGCGTCGTCGACGTCGGGGGACGAGGCGAGCGGAGGCGACGTGCCGTGGTACGCGCGCGGCCGAGGGCAGGACGAGGACGAGCGCGCGCGCCCGCCGGACGAGGAGCGGCCCGGCGGCGACGGGGAAGACGAAGCGGAGCCGAGCGCGCCCGTCGAGGTGGGATCGCGCTTCGATGCGCTCTCGGTCGAGATCGTCGGGGGCATCGACTATCGCTGGATGTCCGCGGACGCGCTCGTCAACAACATCTGCGGGATGGGGTTCGACGCTGCGTGCCGAGACGATCGCGTGATGGCGACGACGATCGACGAGACGCGCAGCTACACGAGCGGCGCGCCCGGGCACGCGGAGGTCGGGCTGCGGCTCGAGGTCTTCCCCGGCGCGTTCGGCGCGACGCAGCCCATCCCGTGGCTCGGCCTCGTGCTCGAGGCGCGCCACTCGCTCTTCCTCGCGACGAAGCTCGATCAAGGGGCGACCGTCGTCGACGTCGGCACCGAACAGTTCGACTACTACCTCGGCGGCGCGGCGCGCTTTAGGTTCGGCGACCGCCGCGGCGCTCCGGAGATCCGCGCCGACCTCGGCTACGGCGTCTTCTCGTTCCTCCTCGATCCGGAGGACCTCAAGATGCTGCCGCTCAAGTACGTCGTCCCGCCGCTTCAGTACAGCTTCGTCCACATCGGGCTCGGCGTGAGCTACGCGATCGTGCCCGTGCACTTCATCGTCGGCGTGCGCGGCGCGTTTCGCGCGGGGGTCGGCGTCGGCGACGACGCGAAGTCGATCTGGGGCCTCCGAACCGGAGGCTCGACGGCGTTCCAGCTCGGCATCGACCTCCGCACCGAGACGCCGTTCATCGTCGACGGGACGTACATCGGGCTCTCGTTCGAGTACTCGGTCTTCACGACGTCGTTCCAAGGGCAGACGAGATGCACGCTCGCTGGCGGCGGATGCACCGTGGTCGACCCATGGGAGCCTTGGCCGTACTCGAACCCGGCCGATCCCGACAACTCCGTGTCGGGCGGCATCGCCGACCCGGTCAACGACAACTACATCCGCGTCTACCTGACCCTCGGCTGGGCGTTCCGCTAGATCGACGCGCGGCGGGTCAGCCGCGCACGAGCGCGACGATCTCGTCGCGGCGCGTCGCCGGGAGCTTCCCGAACTCGCGCGACCGGAGGATCGCGTCGAGCTCCTGGTCGCGGTCGAGCTGGAAGTAGCACTCGATCTTCGCTTCGACGACGTCGGGCGTCAGCGGCGCGCGCTCGAGGTAGCGGAGCGCCTCTTCGTGATGACCGAGCCGCGCGGTGCTCGCGCCGAGGAGCGCCCACATGTCGCGCGTGGTCTTCTGCGATGGATTGTCGAGGCTGCGGATCTGGTGGCAGAGGCGCGACGTCTCGGAGAAGTCCCCCGCGGTGTATGCCTGCTTCGCACGCGCGAGCAGCGCGTCGGCCTGCTTGCTCGTCGCCCGATATGCGCCCGAAGAGATGTCGCCCCGGAGCGCGCGGATGTTCTGCCAGCCCGCGAAGCCCGCGAGGAGCGCGACGAACATCTCGCTCGAGAGGAACGCGAAGAGCAGGGCGACGGCGACGAGGCCGAGCGACACCACGTGTGTGATGCGCTCGGCGGTCCGCGGAGGCAGGAGCTGCAGGAGGCCGAGCCGAAAGAGCTGACCGCCGTCGAGCGGCCAGAGCGGCAGGAGGTTCACGAACGACCAGGCGATGTTGACGAAGAGCAGCATCGAGACCGCTTGGTGCGCGAGCTCGAGCCCCGAGCCGGCGCCGCTCGAGGCGTCCGGCAGCGCGAACGAGCCGACCCACACCGCGACGCCGAGCAAGAGGCCCGCGCCCGGGCCCGCCGCGGTGATGAGCGCTTCGTGGCGGTCCCTCTCGGCGCGGTCGTGGAAGCAGAGCCCGCCGAGGCCCCAGAGCAAGATGTGCGGATGGAGCCGGTAGCGCTTCGCGACGAGCGCGTGGCCGAGCTCGTGGACGAGGATGCTGACCGTCACGCATCCGCCCCAGAGGAGACCGGCGACGACGCCGTTCTGCATCCAGAGCAGGATCAGCAGGACGTAGAAGAGATCGATGGCGACCGGGATGTCCCCGATCGAGAAGATGCGATAGCCCCGCATGGCGCAGGCATCTTAGCCAGGCCGAGCCGCGCGCGCGACCGTCCGACCCTCTGCACGCGCCAGGGCGCGCGCAGAGGGTCGACCGAGGTCGTTCGGGCTAACGGCGCTTGCGTCGAAGGAGCGCGAGACCGAGGACCGCGAGGCTGAGCCACGCCGCCGGGCTCGACGAGGTGCGCTCGCCGGCGATGCGGCAGCCACATCCGCCGTCGTCGCGGGGGATGACGGTGCCGCTGTCGACGTCGACCGAGCCGTCGCCGCCGGCGCTGCCGTCGGTGCGTCCGCCGTCGGTGCCCGGGCCGCCGTCGGTGCCGGTCATGCCGCCGTCGGTGCCCATCATGCCGCCGTCGGTGCCCATCATGCCGCCGTCGGTGCCCATGCCGCCGTCGGTGCCCGCGTCGACGCCACCGTCCGCGATGGTCTCGATGGTGCACGTCGAGCTGCACCCGTCACCGTCGTCGGTGTTGCCGTCGTCGCACATCTCGGACTCGTCGCAGAGCGTCCCGTCGCCGCAGACCGCGACGCTTCCCGCCGCGGAGCAGTCGTCGTTGCACGTGCCGCAGGCGTCGGTGAAGCCGTCGTCACACGCTTCGGTCTCCATGCAGGTCATGCCGTCGCCGCAGGTCGAGCCTGCGCCCGCGCCGCTGCACGTGGCGTTGCAGCTGCCGCAGTCGTCGGTGAACCCGTCGTCGCACGTCTCGGTCTCCGGGCAGACCGTGCCGTCGCCGCACGTCGCGCCCGCGCCGGCGCCCGAGCAGGTCGCGTTGCAGGTGCCGCACGCGTCGGCGAAGCCGTCGTCGCACGTCTCGGTCTCGGGGCAGACCGTGCCGTCGCCGCAGGTCGAGCCCGCGCCCGCCCCGTTGCACGTGGCGTTGCAGGTGCCGCAGGCGTCGGTGAAGCCGTCGTCGCAGGTCTCGGTCTCCGCGCACACGCTGCCGTCACCGCAGGTCGAGCCGGAGCCCGCCCCCGTGCAGGTCGCGTTGCAGGTGCCGCACGCGTCGGCGAAGCCGTCGTCGCACGCCTCGGTCTCGGGGCAGACCGTGCTGTCGCCGCACGTCGAGCCCGAGCCGGCCGCGGTGCACGTGGCATTGCAGGTGCCGCAGGCGTCGGTGAAGCCGTCGTCGCAGCGCTCGGTCTCACGGCAGCGCGTGCCGTCGCCGCAGGTCGAGCCCGTGCCCGCGCCCGTGCAGGTCGCGTTGCAGGTGCCGCACGCGTCGGCGAAGCCGTCGTCGCACGCCTCGGTCTCGGGGCAGACCGTGCTGTCGCCGCAGGTCGAGCCCGTGCCGGCGCCCGTGCAGGTCGCGTTGCAGGTGCCGCAGGCGTCGGTGAAGCCGTCGTCGCAGGCCTCCGTCTCGGCGCAGCGCGTGCCGTCGCCGCAGGTCGAGCCGCTGCCGAGGTTGTTGCACGCGGCGTTGCAGGTGCCGCAGCCGTCGCGGAAGCCGTCGTCGCAGAGCTCGGGCGCGGTCAGGACGCCGTCGCCGCAGGTGCCGGTCGGGAGCGACTCGCTCGCCGCGTACTCGACCCAGAACGCGCGCGTCCGGTTGCGCGGGAAGTCCGCCGTCCACTGGAACGCGCCCGTCCCGTCGCCGGGCCCGAACGGAAGGCCCGCGCCGGTGAAATCCGTCGTGGCCGCGTCCGTGAGTAGGTTCAGGATGGTCGGGTAGCCGCCGAACTGGAGCGCCGCCGCGCCCGAGCCGCGCCAGTCGATCGAGGTCACGTCGACCTGCTGGATCACGTTCGTCGTGGTGAGCGTCGCCGTGTCGCCGCCCGAGCTGGCGTTGATGTCGAAGTCGGTGTAGCCGAACACGTGGATCGTGCGGCGCGCTCCGTTGTTCCGGATCACGAGCTGATGCGCGACCACGGCGCCGACCGGGCCCTCCGTGATCGTGATGGTGAGGGTCGCGGAGAAGTCGCGCGCGTCGACGTTCGCCCACGTCAGCGTCGCGACGTTTCCGGTGTAGTCCTGGGTGTCCGGAGCGGGAAGCACCGTCTCCTGCGCGTCGCCCTCGACGCGATACCACCACCAGGACTGGTAGAGGTTGTCGGCGCCGGTGCCGTGGAGAATGAAGTCGGCGTTTCCGCCGGCCGTTCCGACCCCGGTGAACTGGAACGTCGACGTTCCGTCGGCGATCGTGCCCTGGGCGAGGACCGTGGTGGTGATGAAGAAGCTCGTCGTCAGGACGAGGGCTCGAAGTGCGGTGCGCATGCAGGTGCCTCCCCGAAAGTGTAGGTGAAGGTATCTACCACAGGCGCAGCTGGGCTGTAAAGCGCTGCCCGGACTGAATCCGCCCCATCCCCTCGACGGTCCGCTCGTGCTAGGAAACGCGCGTGCGATCCAGCGAGATTCGAGAGGCGTTTCTCGGCTACTTCGGCGAGCGAGATCACCGGATCGTCCCCTCGGGGCCGATCGTGCCGGCGAACGATCCGACGCTGATGTTCGCGAACGCCGGGCATGGTCCAGTTCAAGGACGTCTTCACCGGCAAGGACCAGCGCGCCGTACACGCGCGCGACGTCGCAGCCAGAAGTGCATCCGCATCAGCGGCAAGCACAACGACCTCGAGAACGTCGGCGTCACCGCGCGGCACCACACGTTCTTCGAGATGCTCGGCAACTTCTGCTTCGGCGACTACTTCAAGGACGACGCGATCGCGTACGCGTGGGAGCTCCTCACCGCGCGTCATGGAGATCGACCGGAGCCGCCTCGTCGTGACCGTCTTCGGCGGCGAGGCGGGCGTCGCCGGCGGACGACGAGGCGCGCGGCGCTCTGGACGCAGGTCGCCGGGCTTCGGCGACGAGCGCATCATCCGCTGCGGCATGGCCGACAACTTCTGGCAGATGGGCGACACCGGGCCGTGCGGGCCGTGCTCGGAGATCCACTACTTCATCGGCGACGGGGACCCGGACCCGGCGCGCTTCGGCGAGGAGCCGCGATCGACGGCAAGGGCTGGATGGAGATCTGGAACCTCGTCTTCATGCAGTTCGAGCGGCACGCCGACGGACGGCGGCTCGATCGCCGCTGCCCGCGCCGTGCGTCGACACCGGCGATGGGGCTCGAGCGGCTCTCGGTGCGTCAAGCAGGGCGTGACGAGCAACTACGACACCGATCTGCTCGCGGCCGCTCGTGGATCTCGCCGCGCAGATCGCGGACAAGCCGTACGGCGGCACGCTCGAGCCCGACGACGTCTCGATGCGCGTCATCGCCGACCACGCGCGCACGACGGCGTTCCTGATCGCGGAGGGCATCTTCCCCGACACGGACGGGCGCGAGTACGTGCTGCGGCGCGTCATGCGCCGCGCGATCCGGCACGGGCACCGGCTCGGCATCGAGCGGCCGTTCTTGCACGAGGTGCGCGCTCGCGGTCGTCGACGCGATGGGCGACGCCTACCCGGAGCTCGTCGAGAAGCGCGGCGCTCATCGCGGACGTCGCCGCGCAGGAAGAGGTGCGCTTCCGGCGACGCTCGCGCGCGGGCTCGAGCTGCTCGACGACGAACGCCGACGTGGCTCGAGACGGACGGCGCGCGGCTCCTGCCGGGCGCGTCGCGTTCAAGCTCTACGACACGTACGGCTTCCCGCTCGACCTTCAGGAGGTCATCGGCGAGCGAGCGGGGCTTCGTCGGTCGACCACGGCGGGTTCGAGGCGCGAGCTCGAGGCGGCGCGCGAGCGCGAGCGAGGCAGCAAGGTCGGCGAAGCCGCGGTCTCGGCGCGTGCACCACGCGCTCGCAGAACGAGCTCGGCGACACGGTCGTTCACCGGCTACGAGCGCGAGACGCGGCACGTCGAAGGTCGCTCGCGCTCGTGCGCGACGGTCAGCGCGTGCGATCGCGCTCGCGCGCGGCGAGAGCGGCGAGGTCGTCGTCGCGACGAGACGCCCTTCTACGCGGAGAGCGGCGGCCAGGTCGGCGACCGCGGCGAGATCCGGGCGAAGGGCGACGCGCGTTCGCCGTCGAGGACACGCAGAAGCCCGTCGACGGGCTCGTCGTGCATCGCGGCACGGTCGACGAGCGGCACGCTCCGCGTCGGCGACGAGGTCGAGCTCGAGGTCGATCACGTCGCGCGCGCCGCGACGCGCCGCAACCACAGCGCGACGCACCTCCTCCACTACGCGCTCCGCGACGGTGCTCGGCCCGCAGGCGATGCAGAAGGGCTCGCTCGTCGGGCCCGATCGCCTGCGCTTCGACTACGCGGCGTCGCAGCCGCTCACGCGCGAGGAGTCGACGCAGATCGAGGACCTCGTGAACGAGAAGGTGCTCGTCGAACGCGCCGATCGAGACCGAGGTGCTGCCCATCGACGAGGCGAAGAAGCGCGGCGCGATCGGCATCTTCGAGGAGAAGTACGGCGACGTCGTTCGGATGCTCACGATGACGCGCCGACTCGATCGAGCTCTGCGGCGGCACGCACGCGTCGCCGCACGGGCGACATCGGCATGTTCAAGCTCCTCTCGGACTCGGGGCTCGCGGCGGGCGTGCGGCGCATCGAAGCGGCGACGGGGCGGAACGCGGTCCGCATGGTGCGCGACGCTCGAGCGGACGCTGGCGCACGCGGCCGCGCTCCTCAAGGCGGCGCCCGCGGATCTCCCCGACAAGGTCGAGCGCGCGCTCGCGCATCAGAAGGAGCAGGAGCGCGAGATCGAGGCGCTCAAGAAGAAGCTCATGTCGGGCGGATCGCGGGACTACGCGTCCGACGCGAAGCGGACGTCCGACGGCGTCACCGTGCTCGGCGCGAAGGTCGAGATCGGCGACGCCAAGGCGCTCCGCGAGCTCGCCGACCAGCTCCGCGACAAGCACGCGCCCGCGGTCGTGCTCGTCGGCACCGAAGGGAAGGGCGGCAAGGTGTTCCTCGCGTGCAGCGTCTCGGGCGCGGTCACCGACCGGTTCCAGGCGGGCGCCATCGTGAAGCGCGCCGCCGAGCTCGTCGGCGGCGGAGGCGGTGGGCGCGCGGACTTCGCGCAAGCGGGCGGCAGCGACGCGTCCAAGCTCGACCAGGCCGTGCAGAGCGTCTACGAGGCAGTGCCGCTGGACTGATCCCGCCGCTTCCTGCCACCATGAACGGCGATGGAGGTCTCCGAGGAGCGTCTCCGCGGCATCGACGAGGAGCTGTCGCAGCTCGGCAAGTCCGAGGAGGAGGTGGGTGCGATCCTCGTCCGCTTCGCGGAGGCCGAGCGACCGGGGCTCGCCGTCGTCGACGAAGAGCTCGAGGCGCTCGCTGCGGGCTCCGAGGGTGTCGATGCGCTCCTCGCGGCGGCGCACGCGCGGGTCCCCCAAGAGCCCGCCGAGCCCGACATCGTCGTCGACGTCGACGTCGAGGCCGCCGGCGTCGCGACGGACGTCGAGCCCGTCATGCCCGAGGAGGACGACGAGGACGCTTCGCTGTTCGAGGGCGCGGTGACGCAGATCCACGCGCCGCTGACGGCCGAGACGGCGGCGATCCGCCCCGTGCTCGACGAGGCCAATCTCTTCGGTGACGCCGACGACGAGTCCGTACCTCCGCCCGCGACCAATCTCGCCGACATGTTCGGCGACGAGCCGCTCGCGGCGGGAGCCGACCCCCTCGACGCGCTCGACGACCCACGACCGGATCTCGAGCACGCGCTCTACGACGACGAGGAGCCGGACCACACCTCGGTCTTCACGGTCGACGAGATCGCGGCGATCCAGCGCGACTCGATCGCGCCGGCGGCGCCCGACACGGGGGAGGACGACCTGATCGTGTCGTCGCCGATCGACCCGCGGATCGCGGAGGTCGCGGACAGCGAGCTTCCGCCCCCGGCCGATCAGCTCGACGAAGACCTCGACGCGATGCTCGGCGCGTCGATCCGGGCCGGGATCGTGGACGATGCCGACGTCCCGGTCGAGGTCGAGGTCGCGTCGGCGGCAGAGGTCGCCACGGACGACTTCGAGCTGCTCGTCGACGACGACATCCTCGTGGTGGACGAGGAGGCGCTCGCGCCCCCGCCCCGGCCCGTGAGCGCGGTCCCCCCGCCGCCGCCGGCGAGCGTGATGCCCCCCGGGGCGCCATCCAGCGGTGCCCCCGCGGAGTCGATCTCCGCGGCACCGCCCAGCGCCTCGGCGCCGCCCGCCGGCGAAGGCGCCGAAGACGACGCCGACGCGCCCAAGAAGGGCTTCTTCAAGAAGCTCTTCGGCGGCGACAAGACCTGAGGCGAAAAAAGGGCCCGGTCTTTCGACCGGGCCCTTTCGCGGGAGGATGGTAACGAGAGCGATCGGAGAATCAGAGTCGGGTGACCGAGGGGCTCACCAGTAGAACGTCATGCCGAAGTTGCCCGTCACGCCGCCGGACGTGTCGGTCGTGCGACCGTCGAGCTCGCGGAACTCGGGCTCGGGGTTGTCGTCGATGCGCCACCGGAGGAAGCCGCGCACGTCGAGGTTGAGCGCGAAGCGGCGCGACAGCCTCCACTCGACGCCGAGCCCGGCCTCGCCCCCGAGGTGCGTGTAGTCGCGGTCGCCTTGATAGTCGAGCGTGCGAACGTTGAACCCGTCCTGCGTGTGCGCGATGCTCACGCCGAGGCCCGCGAGCGTGTAGAGCTGGAAGCGGTGCTGCGGGTTGATGAAGAAGAGCGCGTCGATGATGAACGGCATCTCGCGACGCGTGAGACCGTTGTAGTCCTCGCCGAGGAAGAGACCGCCCGCGACGTCGAGCGCGAAGTGGCCGTTGTGAGGCCGGAACCGGATGCCGATGCGACCGCCACCCATGCTGAGCGAATCGCCGAACACGCCGCCGAGCTGGGCGTGGAAGCCCATGCGCGTCGGGCGGACCCGGCGCTGCCGTACGGGGACCTGAACCGTCGGGGCGGGCGGCGGCGGGGGCGCCTCGGTCGCGACGATCACCGTCGCCTGGGGTGGAGGAGGAGCTTCCGCCTGGATCACCACGACCGGCGGGGCCGGCGGGGGAGGCGGCGGCGGCCCCGGTTCGACGACGACGACCTGCGCGTTCCGGTACGGCCGGCCGATCTGCGCGTGCGCGGAGAACGAGCCGCCGACCTGGACGCTCGCGCAGAACGCCTCGTCGCCGGTGCACTGGGCCTCGGCGGTGGGCGCGAGAGCCAAGAGCCCGGTGAGGGCCGCGAAGCCAAGCAGTAGAGCCGGGGTACGTTTCATGGTGAGAGCCTCGGACTGGTCCACGCCTGGCGCATTCGCAAACGTGATGCCAGCGGGGTAGCAGCCGCGATCCCTCGCGATTCCGCTACGCCTCGCGGTGCGCGCGCCCGGTTCGTGACCAACGGTTCACACCTGGCGCCGCGAACCGCTGGAGGGCCGACGGCCTCTCGAGGGACGCGTGGATCGCGCGCGCGGTCTACGATGCGGGGGATGCGCTTCGCCGGCCTCGTGCTCGCCGTGTGTCTCTCGAGCTGCGACTGCGGCAAGCCCCGAACCGAGGACCTCGCCGCGGAGGTCGAGGCGCGGCTCGCGAGCGTTCGCCTACCCCCGACGACCGATCCCGGTCTCGCGCCGCTGGGCCACGGGCTCCGGGTGGTCGTGGGGATGTCGGCCGTCTCGGTCGACGACGCGCTCGTCTCCCCCCACACCGCGTTCGCCGCCCCCGACGTCGTCCGGCTCGAGGCTGGGCTCGACGCCGCCGACCCAGGGAACCGCCGGAGCTTTCCGCCGCTCGTCGATGCCCTCAACCGCGCGGCCGAGGGCCATCGGACCGGCGACGTCCACGCGCCTCTCGCCGCCTGGCTCCTGGTCGACCGCAACGTGCCGATGCTCACCGTCTCCCGCGTGCTCGGATCGGTTCACGAGGCGAGCCTCGCCCCGCGGATGGCGGTGCGTCGCGGTCGCGAGGTCGTCGCGCGCGAGGAGCCTCGGGCGCGGTCGTGCGAAGGCGCGTACGCGAGCGCTTGCGCGCGACCGACGGTGGAGTTCGTCGTCGGCGGGTTGTCGGTGCGCGCCGTGCCGGGCCCATCCGAGGACTGCGTCGTCATCCGTCCAATCTCGCTGCCGTCTCCTCCCGATTGGTCGGGACGACAGCTCGTTCCCGACGATGCGACCTGCCCGTCGGTGCCTCGAGCAGGGGACGGGCCCGATGTCGATTCCCTCGTCGCGCTCCTCGAGCGGATTGAGCGCCTGGCGCCAGGGTGCGTCGTGGGAAGCATCGAGCCCGCGGACGACACCGCTCTCGGCGATGCGCTGGCCGTCGTCGAGGCGGTGCAGCGACGCACCTCGTTCCAGCACGCGTCGCTGCGCTTCGCCGTGCGCGAGGCGCGCCCTCTGCCGGAAGCACCCTGCGACGACGCGCTCGTCCTCGACGGCGGTGGAGCGGGCGCGCGCGATGTCGATGTCGATGAAGAGGACGCGCGTGACGAGGACGACGCGCCTACGTCGAGACCCGACCCAGCGGCTGCACCGTGACGTCGGGCGACAGCTCCTGGTAGCTGAGGACCGCGACCTCGGGCATGTCGACCTCGATCAGCCGGCGCACGAACCGGCGCACGTCGGCCTGGGTCAGCAGGAGGACCGTGCTGCCGGCCGTAGCTGCGGCGCACTCGCGCTTGACCGCATCGATGACGTCGCGCGCCATGTCCGGCGGCATCGCGAGGTAGCTGCCGGTCGCGGTTCGTTGGATCGCGTCGCGTACCGCGTCCTCGATCATCGGGTCGAGGAGGTACACGGGCAAGAGGCCGCCGCGTGCGTGCTCGTGCGTGATCTGGCGACGCAGCGATGCGCGGACGAGCTCCGTCAGAGAGACGGGGTCGCGCTCGTTCGGCGCATACGTGGCGAGCGCCTCGAGGATCTCGCGCATCGGCCGGATCGAGATCCCCTCTTCGACGAGGCGCCGGAGGACGTCGGTGAGGAGCGCCAGCGAGACGGGCTTGGGCACGACGTTGCGCACGAGCGCGGGGTAGGCGCGCTCGAGCTGGTCGAGCATGCTCTGAACCTCTTGGAGGCCGACGAGGTCGCTCGCGCGGCGTCGGACCGCGCGGCCGAGGTGGCGCGCGATCGCTTGCGACGCATCGAAGCAGGCGATGCCGTTCGTTTCGAGTGCTTCGCGCGCCGTCTCGTCGACGAGCGAGCACGTTGCTCCCGTGACGGGATCGGTGGCCTCCTCTCCGATCACGCCGAGAGACGCGAGGGGGCCCGCGGGAGTGAGGGCCGAGAGCCGGCCCGGCTCGAGCGTGCCCGCGCCGGCGGGCACCTCTTGGATCGAGATGACGTAGGTGCCCGTAGCGAGGTGCGGCGCCGGCCGCGCGCGCACGCCGGGAAGGACGATGCCGAGCTCGAGGAAGAGCTCGTCCCTCAGGTTGGGAACGTCGCGCTCGAGCAACGTGCCGCCTCCGAGGTCGTCGAGGACGCTCTCCGCGAGGCCCGGCCCGACGTCGATCGAGACGGGAACGACGATCGGTACCATCGCGCGCTTCGCGCGCGTCTCCCGGGCGACCTCGCGGGTCACCACGTGTGACTCACGCTCGTGCTCGTCGCGCGGGGCGCGCATCACGAGGCGCCGCGAAACGACGAAGAAGACGCTCGCGAGCACGAGGAACGGGAACGCGGGCAGACCGGGCACGATCGCCAGGGCGACGAGGAAGACGGACGCGATCGTGAGGGCCTTCGGGTTGCCGAAGATCTGCGAGGCGACGTCGGTCCCGAGCGAGGACTCGGCGTCCTCCGACGACACGCGGGTGACCACGAGACCGGCGGCAGTCGAGATGAGCAGCGAGGGGATCTGCGAGACGAGGCCGTCGCCGATCGTCAGGAGGCCGTACGTCTGGAGCGCGTCGAGCGCGCTCATGTCGTGCATCCCGATGCCGATCGCGAGGCCGCCGAGGATGTTGATGACGGTGATGACGATGCCCGCGATCGCATCGCCCTTGACGAACTTCATCGCGCCGTCCATCGCGCCATAGAACTCGGTCTCGCGCTGAAGCACGGAGCGGCGACGGCGCGCCTCGTCCTGGCTGATCGAGCCCGAGCGCAGCTCGGCGTCGATGCTCATCTGCTTGCCGGGCATCGCGTCGAGCGTGAAACGCGCGCCGACCTCGGCGACGCGCTCGGAGCCCTTCGCGACCACGATGAACTGGATGAGCGTCAGGATCAGGAAGACGACGGCACCGACGACGTAGTTGCCGCGGACGACGAAGTCACCGAACGACTGGATCACGCGGCCGGCGTCGGCCTGGAGCAGGATGAGGCGTGTCGAGCTGACGTTGAGCGCGAGGCGGTAGAGCGTCGTGACGAGCAGGATGGTGGGGAATGCGGCGAGGTTGAGCCCGCTCCTGATGTAGAGCGCGACGAGCAGGAGCAGGACGGCGATGGAGATGTTGCTCGCGAGCAGGACGTCGAGCAGCGGCGTCGGCAGCGGGACGATCATCATCCCGACGATCAGGACGACGAGCGCCGCGAGCGCCGCGTCGGCGTACTTGCGCGCCGTTCCGCGCGCGCTCTCTCGGGTCCCCTCCATCTCGGCGGCCTAGTCCATCACGGGCGGGGGCCGTCGTCATCGGGGCCGTCGATTTGGGTTGCAAGGCTTATTGAAATCGATTATCAAAGTCACATTCGGGCCCGTGCTCATGCGCACCTCGTCCTCCGCCCTCTGCCTCGCCCTCTGCCTCGCGGCCCTCGCCGGCGCCTGCGGTGCGTCGATTGTCCCGCGGCCGACCGAGCGCGACGCGCGCTGGGCCTCGCTCCGGTGGCCGGATGCAAGCGTCGAGCTCCTCGGCGAGGGGCGTTCGCTCTACGTCGCCAAGTGCTCGGGCTGCCACGCCCTCCTTTCGCCCGACCGCGTCGTGACCGACGCGTTCCCCGCGAACCTCGACGAGATGGCGGAGCGCGCTCGGATTGACGCGCGACAGCGTGAGCTCATCGCGCGCTACCTCGTGACCGCGGTGCACGCGGAGGGCGGCGACGCGGCGAGCGAAGTCGCGGCTCGCTGACCGGGCACCTACTTGCCGCAGCCGATCCGGTCGCGTGGAAGCTCGTCGAGGTATGCCCTCGTGCATCCGTTCTCGACGTCGCCGCAGTCGTCGACGGCTCCGGGCGGCGCCGAGCTCCGACAGGTGAAGTTCGTCACGGGCGCGCAGACGTCGGCGTACGTGCGAGCGGCGCCCGAATCGAGCACGTACCGCTCCGCGTTTCGCACGAGCGTCGTGCCGCGGGAGAGCCAGTAGTCGCCGTACTCGTCTCCGCAGGGCGAGAAAGACTCGGTGCAGACCTGCTCGCCGAGGAACATCCAGCTCGGCGACGCGACCGAGAGATCCGCGCAGTCGTGGTTCCACGGCCCGGCCTTCGCGGCGCAGACGCCGCGCCCGAACGACGCGATGCAGAACGTGTTGGCTCCGGGGCAGAGCCCATCGCACGGGA
>CAVUEK010000011.1:0-211946 GCA_963740495.1 uncultured delta proteobacterium | reverse complement strand
GAGGACGGACTGATTGGTCGACCACGGGTGGCAGATGACCGGCCTCGCCGGCACGGCGAGCGGTCTGACCGTGATGCACACGCACGACACGGACTGGACCGACGTCTGCTCGTTGTTCTGACGCGCACCGCATGACGCGGCCCGTCCTCCATGCGGTGACAGCGAGCCTCGTATCGGTCTGCGCCCTCTTCGTCATCGCCGCGTGCGGTGACGGCGGGGGCGCGACCGACGCGGGCATGGAGGCGGACGGGCTCGTCCACGGCTGTCCGTCGTGGGCGGGCATGCCGCTCGCGTCGCCCGGCGATCCGATCGAAGGCGATACCTACGCGACTTTCGCGATGCCCTTCTTCGAGTCGTACTGCGTCAGCTGCCACTCCACCGCCAACACCGGCGACGCGCGCAACGGCGCCCCGCCGGGCCGCAACTGGGACGACGAGGCGTCCGTACGGATGTTCCTCACAGAGATGCGCCGCTGGGTCGGTGAGATCAACGTCATGCCGCTCGGCGACGAACCCAAGCCCACCTGCGACGAGCGCCGCCGCCTGGTGCGCTGGATCGACGCCGACGCCCCGTAGCGCGCGCGGGCTCCCCCGATCTGGGGACAGCCGCTCTCGACGACGAAGATGTGCTCGGTGCTCCCGTCGTCGCGGGCGTCGCTGGCGCCGGCGCTGAACGCCTTGGCTCGGTGGTCGATGCGCGGTGTCGCGGGCGAACGGCGAACGAGCTCGGCTCAGAGATATCTTGCCCGGACGAACCTCGATCGCTCACGCCAGGTCGAAGAGCAGCACCTCGGCGGCCTGCGCGTCTCGATCTCGATGCGCGAGCCTCGTCCTCGAGCGCGGCGCCGTCGCCCGCGTCGAGGCGCTCGCCGTTCACGCGCACCGCGCCGCGCGCGACCTGCACCCACGCGTGGCGCCCGGGCGCGAGCTCGTGCCGACGCGTCGCCGGGCGTCGAGCAGCGCCGGCGTAGAGGCGCCGTCCTGGTGCATCGTGACCGAGCCGTCGCGCCCGTCGGGCGACGCCACCAGGCGCGAGCGCGCCGCGCGCGCTCGTCGTCGGTGAAGCGCTTCTGCTCGTAGCCGGGCGCGAGCCCGCGCCGCTCGGGCAGGATCCAGATCTGGAGGAAGTGCACGGGCTCGCGTGCGACGCGTTGTACTCGCTGTGGACGACGCCGGTGCCGGCGCTCATGCGCTGCACGTCGCCGGGCCGGATCACCGAGCCGTTGCCCATGCTGTCGCGGTGCTCGAGCGCGCCGTCGAGCACGTAGGAGAGGATCTCCATGTCGCGGTGCGGGTGCGTGCCGAAGCCGCGCGCCCGGCGCGACGCGGTCCTCGTTGATCACGCGCAGCGCGCGGAAGCCCATGTGCGCCGGGTCGTGGTAGTCGGCGAACGAGAAGGTGTGGCGGGGTCGAGCCAGCCGTGGTCGGCGTGGCCGCGCTCGTCGGATCGTCGGATGTCCATCATGATGAGCGCACAGTAAGTCCGTCTCTCGGCTGCAACAGCGGGCTCGAATGACACAGCGTGTTCCCTGCGTGGAACGATGCCCGTGCGCGGTCCGCCGGGCTCCCGGAACGCTCTCCGCGCTGATTTCTGGCGCTAATTCGGCGTCGTGCCTGAAAAACGCCCATGATTCTGCTCGACCGAGGTTGGCCCGGGCCGTGCGATCCGGCAATCTTGTGGGCGTGCCTTCGGTCGCCGTGGAAGAGCCCGAGATTCTACGGGGCTTCGCTCTTTTGTCCCGGCTGGGCACCGGGGGAATGGCGGAGCTGTTCGCGGCGCGGCCGCGCGGCCCGTCGAATCTCCCACCGCTCTTCGCGCTGAAGCGGATGCTGCCGGCCGACGCCTGTCGGCCCGAGTTCGTCGCGATGTTCGTCGACGAGGCCAAGGTCGTCGCACGCCTCGATCACCCGAACATCGTGCGGAGCTACGAGTACGGCCAGCACGCCGGCCTCTATTACATCGCGATGGAGCTCGTTCGTGGCCTCGACCTCAGGCGCGTCCAGATGCTCCTGTCCAAGAAGGACGAGCGCATCCCGATGGGCCTCTCGGTGTGGATCGTCGAGCAGGTGTGCGAGGCGCTCGCTCACGCGCACGCCGTCGCCGACGACGAGGGCCGGCCCATCAACCTCATCCACCGCGACATCACGCCGCACAACCTGATGCTCGCGTTCGACGGTAGCGTGAAGGTCGTCGACTTCGGGATCGCGAAGACGGCGCTCCAGAGCACCGCGACGCGCGTCGGCACGCTCAAGGGCAAGGTCCACTACATGACGCCCGAGCAGGCTCGTGGCGAGCGCGTGGATCACACGTGCGATCTCTACGCGGCCAGCATCTGCCTCTGGGAGCTGCTCGCCGGTCGCGAGGCGTTCGAGCGCGACGAGACGTACATCGGCGCGCTACAGCGCGCGCAGGACCCGCAGATCCCCCCGATACGGACGTTGCGAGACGACGTTCCGGAGGAGCTCGGCGCGATCCTCGAGAAGGGCCTGGCACGCCGGAAGGAGGATCGCTTCCAGAAGGCGTCGGACATGGCGACGGCGCTCGAGGCCGTTCGCACCAAGCTCGGAACGGGCGGACAGCTCGGGCTCGCGCGCTGGCTCCGCGGGCGCTTCGCGCGCATTCGCGAGGCGCAGAATCGCGTCCTCTCGCACGTCGCGCCGCTCGACGGCACGGCCGCGGGCGTCGACGTCGAGGCGTCGACGATCCGGGGCGTCGCCATCGGCGCGACGCGCGACGCGAGCGTCTCGGATCCGGCCGCGGAGGGGACGAGCGCCGGGTTGGGAAGAGACGGGACCGAGGTGTTCTTCAGCGTCGACATCGACGTCGAGCTGCCGACGAACCTCGAGCGAACGCTGCCGTACGCGCCGCTCATCGCCGCCGATCCGTGGGTGAACGCCGCGCCGACCGAGGTCGACGTGCCGCCGGGCTTCTCGCTCGAGGAGCTGTGGGTGGCGTTCGGTTCGGAGACCGGTGACTCCGACGCCGAGATGGAGATCCCGATCGAGCACGACATCCCCGGCGCAGAGACGACGCCGAGGGCGCCCGTCGCGCCGCGCACGACCGATCGACCCGAGGCGCCGCGCTCGCGCTCGGGGCTCGTCGTGGGAGCGGCCGTCGTGATCGCCGCGGCGATCATCGGCGCCGCGTTCTACCTCGGGCCGTTCGGGCGTCCGACCGGCGGCCGGCTCGAGATCGCGGCGGAGGTCGACAGCCCGCTGCACGTGACGGTGGACGGCGTGCGCACGAGGGCGACGATCGACTCGCTCCCGGCGGGTCGGCACGAGGTCTCGGTCGGCGCCGAGGGCTACGAGACGATCGTTCGCACCGTCGAAGTGGGGGCGGGAGCGACGACCGTCGTCGCGGTGGAGCTGCGACCGGTCGACGCGATCAGGATCGACGAGGCGCACGACGTCGTCGCGCCGGGGCGATCGATCGATGAGCCGACCGGGGTCACGCCCGACGAGGCGGTGCCCGACGAGACGGTCGACCGACCCGAGAACCTGGCAGCGCCGGTGCAGAGGGCTCCGCCCCCGCGCGCGCCTCGCCCGCGTCCTCGCGTGACGACGATGGCGACGATCATGACCCCGACGCCGCGCGACCCGTCGGAGGCGCCCGACGAGCCGGTCAGCGCGATGACCGACGAGACGGCGCCGGTCGCTCCGACGATGACGACGGCGACCACGCCCGCCACCCCGACGATGGCGGAAGCGGCACCGTCGCACGCGACGCCGTCGATGGCCGCACCGGCGCCCTCGACACCGTCGATGGCTTCGACGACCGCACCGTCGATGACCGGTTCGAGCGAAGCTGGAGCGGAACCGGCACCGAGCCCTTGAGCCGGCGCTCTCTCACGCTCGTCACGCGACGCGCGACGACGCGCGATGTAACGTCCGGGCGCCGCGTGCATAATCCTGCGCACGAGGGAGGCTCGATGAAACGACTGAACGACCTGCGCAAGAAGGCCGAACCGTACGCGACGACGTTGCTTCGCGTCGTGGTCGGCATCGTGATGGTCGCCCACGGCTGGGACAAGCTCACGAACATCGATCAATGGACCGACAACCTCACGGCGCTCGGTGTGCCGGCGCCGGGCATCAACGTCTGGCTCGCGACCGCGGGTGAGCTCGGGGGCGGCCTCGGGCTGCTCGTCGGTCTCCTCACGCCGGTCGCGGCCTTCGGCGTCGCGTCGACGATGGCGGTCGCGATCCTCTCGGCGCACATCAAGAACGGGCTGCTCGCGCGCGACAACGGCTTCGAGTATCCGCTCACTCTGCTCAGCGCGGGCGTCTTCTTCATGGCCCACGGCGCGGGACCGTTCAGCCTCGACGCGCTCGTCGCGAAGATGCGGAAGAAGGACGCGTAGGCCCGCCTCTACGCGCCGCAACGGGCAACTGGAAGCTTCGGTTGCCGTGGATGCTCTAGCCGTCGCCCGCCAGCGCCCGAAACCACGGTCTTTGACGGCGTCATCGTTGGCCTCTCGCTTGCACTTCGCGGCCCCAGGAGGGAAACGAACGTGCGCCTCTTTCCGAATCGACCCGATTGCGAGTGCTTCGTCGCGCTCGCCGCTGCGCTTCTCGTCGCCGGTGGTTGCGCCGTCCCGATGGACGGCGGCGGTTCGCACTCGTCCGCCGGCGGACCGCTCGACGGCAAGGCCGACGGCGTCGCCGATTCGACGATGCCCTTCGCGCACGCGGATCGCGCCCCCTTGCCCTACATCGCCGCTGTCACCGCGACGATGGGGCAGCTCGGCGATCGCAGCGACGGTTCGCTCCACATCGAAGCGACTCTCGGAGATTGCGTCACCGATGTCGTCGGCGCGTCGGTCGCCATCAGCAGCTCGAGCGATGCTACCGAAGTCCTCCAACATCTCGTCGCCCTGAACGAACGAACGCTCGCGTTCGACACCTACGAGACGGTCGCGGTTCCAGCGGACGACGATTGGCATCGACTCGTCTTTCGAGGGCTCGTCGCGTACGACCCGGCCTGCGTCACCGCGGACACCGACGCCATCCCGCGGGTCGTTCAGCAAGCGGTGCTCCTGCGCCGCGAGGGTGACGGGCTCGTCGCGTACCCGAGCGTGCTGGGCACGGCGCAGCGTTGCGTGAACCGGCTGACGGTCGCCGAGTCTCTCCCGGGGAGCTTCTCTCTCGACGCGAAGCCGAGCGGCGAGTGCCTGCTCGCGTTCCGTGACGGAGAGTCGCTCGAGGCGGAGCTTCGGGCTCCGGGCTCGAGCGAGAGCCTCGGATTGGGGAGCCTTTCGTTCGACGGCGCGAGCTTCAACGGCGTCATCGACGCGGCGCTCGACGGGCTCGAAGCGATCGACGTGCATCTCTCGTCGCCCGATGGGCACGCACGTCCGGTCGCCGAGACGCTCGAGGTCTCGCTGCCCGACGGGACCGCCGAGAGCCTCTCGGTGACCGGCCAGGTCGAAGCCTGCGGCGACCAGCGACAGGGCTACTCCATCTTGAGCTTTGCCGGCGACGAGCGCACGGTCGGCGCCATCGCTTCGGTCGATGTCGACTACGGCGCAGGCTGGACGGCCGTGGCACCGGGGGATATCCGCGACGGTCGTCGTTGGGATCGGGTGTACTGCGGCGACGCTCCATCCGCGCTCCGCGTCCACGTGACCACCGCGCTCGGGCACGAGCTCGAGACGTCCCTTCCCAGCAGCGAGAACGCCGAGCTCTGCGACCTCTCGGCGTGCGCTCCGGTCGGCGCAGGCGAGTAGAACGTCGTCTCGCGCGGCGGTCGAGATGCGTCGTTCGGCGCGTCGCCGGAGCCCACACTCTGCAACCAGGTCCCTGGTACACTGCACGCGTGTCGCGCGGTGTAGCTCTGACGACTGTCACGATGCTCGCGCTCGCATGCAGCGGCGGCCACGAGCTCGTGGTCGACCTCCGGACGGACTACGTCCCGGGGATCGAGTTCGACTCGGTCGAGGTGACCGCGGGCCCGCCCGGCGGCGCCGGAACGACGATGACCCTCGCCGACGCGTCGGGCGACTTCAGGGCCGGGGTTCACCTCGCGACGTTCACGGGGCTCGCGGACGGGGAGTCGCTCGTCCGGGTCGAGCTCCGCTCGCCACGCGGCACGGTCGCGAGCCGGCGCGTCGTGGTGACGCTCCACGGCGACCTCGCGATCCTGGTCACGATCACGCGCGCGTGCGCGACCATTGCGTGTCCCGGCGCGTCGGACGCGCCCGACGCGACCGAGTGCTACGCCGGACGCTGCGTCCCGCCGACGTGCGTCGACGAGGGAACGTGCGGTGCGCCCGAGTGCGAAGCGCCCAGCGATTGTCCCGCGGGCGCGGCGTGCGCGGTGCCGTCATGTGAAGACGGCGTGTGTCTGCGCGTCGGCGATTCGAGCCTCTGCTCGGCCGACCAATACTGCAACCCCGACCGCGGCTGCCTCGATTGCGCTCCGCCTCCGGATGCCGGTGCTCCGACCGACTCTGGCATCGCGATGGACGGCGGCGTCAGCGATGCCGGTCGGGACTCGGGCCCGGACGGCGGCCCAGCCGCGTTCATCGCGATGTACGTGCCGGCCGTCGGGCACGACGGCAACTTCGGCGGCCGCGCCGGGCTCGACGCGTTTTGCGCGTCCGAGATGCCGAACCCGTCGGACTTCGCGGACTGCGGGACGCCGCACGCGTTCGTGAGCGTCAACGCGGCCGACGAGATTGCCGACATGCCGACCCGCTACGGCTACACGACGACGATCCCGATCTACTGGTACGACCCGCGGACGCGCATGTTCACGTCGCTCGTCGCGGAGGAGTGGCTGTCGCTCCTCGACGGGGGCATCGTCGTCGGGCAGATGGACGGCACCGGCGTGATGGAGAGCGCGTGGAGCGGTTCGATGGCCAACGGACACCTGGCGACGACGCATTGCAACAACTGGTCGAACATGAGCACAGCGGTCGTGGGCGCGGTGGGGAACAGCGAGACCGGCGCCCACTGGCTGGAAACCACCGCGATGCAGTGCGCGCGGATCGTCGGCGTGCGCTGCGTGTGCGAGATACGACGGTGACGCGAATCGCGGCCGCGCGCATCAGTCGAGCAGCACGCTGCGGTTCGAGTCGGTCAGCGTGAGGTCGATGACGGCGATCTGGCCCGGAGAGAAATCCTCGGGCAGGCAGTCGTGGTAGCTCATGACGTTGTTCCAGGGCGGGAGCCAGCTGAAGTCGTTGTAGAGCGCGCCGCCGCCGACGCACATGAGCGAGTTGGTCGGGTAGCAGACGTCGCTCATGTCGGCGTTCGTGTCGAGGACGTCGTCGTTCGTCTTGTTCGGCCGCTGGCCGTCGGCGTCGCCGTCGCTCTCGAGCGGCGTCAGCTCCGAGCAGTCGGCGCCGGGGAACGTGTGCGCCAAGCCCATGTAGTGACCGAGCTCGTGCGACAGGAGCGTGTCGTTGCGGAGCGTCCCGCCGCTGAGCGGCTTGTAGATCCCGCCGCTCGTGTACTCGGGCATCGAGACGAAGAAGTTCGTCTGCGGGCCCCAGCTCCAGCCTGGGTTGCCGCGCTTGCGGAAGAGCACGACGAGCCGGTGCGGGTAGAGCACCTTCGCGACCAGGTTCGCCCTCGCCGAATAGAGCGAATCCTCGGCGTCGTTCGCCGGCTCGGTGTTCAAGACCGTGGAGCTCCACGACGAGACGTCGGTCGAGCCCGGCGCGTCGTCGAACACGAAGAAGATCTTCGCTTGCGGGGCCCACACCTTGTTCGCCTCGTCGACCCAGATGCGGATCTGCTCGCGCGTGATCGACGACGTGTTCGATCCGTTGTCGTCCGAGAGCACGACGGCCTGGATGTGGATGAAGCGAAGGTCGCTGATCCCCGGGACCGGGAAGCCCGCGTGCGGCGCCTCGACCACCGTGCTCCCTGGAGGAACGGGTCGCGACGCGTCGCACGGCGGTTGTCGGACGATCACGACGACGCGCAGGCCGTTCGGGTCCACGATGGCGCGGAAGCGGCTCAGGCTCCCGCTCCGTTCGCGCACGACCTCGGACACCGTGTAGCCGGCGATGTCGTCGGCGGCCACGATCGCGGGCGCGTCGCCGATCACCGTGCTGTCGGGCGACAAGTCGTACGTCGCGATCAGGTCGTCCACGGCCGGCTGAATGCGCCCGGGAGAGACCGCGGCGGGATCGGGCGGCACGGGGAGCGTCGCCGGGTCGCGAAGATGCGCCCGCACGCCGCGGAGCTCGTCGCCGTCCGGGCTCGACGCGAAGATCGCCATCTGCGTCTCGTCGATCACCTGTGCGCCCCTGAACGTCTGATGGAGCGCGACCAGCGTGTACGTCTGGCCCTCGCCGTCCGCGATCGGGCCCTGCTCGACCGCCTGCTCGAACGTGAGAGCGTCCGGCTCGACGCCGGCGGCACCGAACATCGCCGGGTCGCTCCGAAGGTAGCGCACGAGCCCATCGAAACGACCTCGGTCGTCGGTCGGTCGCTCCTCGATCAAGCTCCCGCGCTCGACGGTGACGAGCGTGTCGCCGCCGACCGCTTCAATCTGCGGGCCCGGATCCTCGACAGCCGAGTCCGCGAGGGTCGCGTCTCCGAGGTCGCCGAGCCCTGCGTCGCGCTCCCCGGCAGCGGGCTTGAAGCCGCATCCCGAGCTCGCGCCCCCCGCAGCGAGAGCCGAAGCGAACAGAGCCAAAGCGAAGATTCGTTCACGTGTGCTGACATTCATGGTGAGCCTCCGTCGCCACGGACCACTGCGAAGCGTGGGCCAGCTCGAAAAGCCCAAGATCTTCGGTGAATCAGGGGGGCTGCCCGCGCGGGTGGGGTCGGCGCTCGTCCGCCGGGCCGGACACTGTCCAGGGTTCCGACACCCGTCTTTTTTCCGATGCGGTTGACCCCGATCCCCCACGCTGGGCCCCGATCGGCATGTCAGCGACTCACCCATGCGATCGCAGCCGTCCTACCGGATCGTCTTCGCGCCTCTCGCTCTCGCGGGCGCTCTCGCAGGGTGCGCGATGGGATCCGACGGTGTCGATGCTGACGACGCCAGCGGCGGGCTCGCCGACTCCGCGATCTGGGCGAGCGACGCCGCTGGGCGCGGCGACGCCGGCATGGGCCGCGACGGCGGCTCGGCACGCGACGCATCGGACCGAGACTCGGGCTCGTCGCCGACCGACGCGGCGACGAGATCGGACGCGAGCGCGGGTCTCGACGCGAGCTCTGCGGACGCGGGCGCCCGGGACGCCGGCGGAACCGACGCCGGCCCGAGAGACGCGGGCGCGCACGACGCGGGCCCAGGAGACGCCGGTCATCCCGACGCGGGACACGCCGACGCCGGGCCGCTCGGGTGCACGCTCTCGACGGTCGAGACCTTCGAAGCCGGATCGTGGCCCGTCGCGCCATGGGTGACGGAGGGGACCGGCGGGACCGTCGAGACCTCATCCGCGCACGACGGCACCTACGGGCTGCTCGACCCAGGGTGGCACTACGATCCGGGGATCTCGGTCGGCCGTCCCGGCGATCGCATCCGCGCGTGGACGCGAGGGAGCTCGGGGCGCTTCTACCTCGGCTTCGGCGCGAGCTCGAGCGGTGCGCGCTCGTTCGCGGCCGCGTGGAACAGCGACGACGTACGCTTCCAGGACAACCCCGGGTACGCCCACGTGGAGCTCACGAACACCGAGCACCGGCTCGAGACCGCGCGCTGGTACCTTCTCGAGGTGGAGTTCGGCTCGGGCGGGCTCGTCACCGGACGTCTCTACGATTCGGACGGCGTGACCGTCCTCGCCACGCTGACGCATGACTACGGCACATCCCAGGTCGGCGGGATCGCGGTGCGGGGATTTCGCGGTACGTCGATCGACACGATCGCGATATGTCGTTAGGCATGCACCCGTGAGGGACGCGGCGATGACGGCGCGGATTGTCGAGCTCGGGTTGTGCCTCGGGCTCGCGGTCGCGGCGTGCGCGTGCGACTGCGGAGCGCGAACGAGCGGGCCGCCGGTCGCGCCGACACCCGAGCCCGCGCCGGCGCCCGCTCCGCCGGGGCCGAGCGGGTGGTGGTGGACGCGGCTTTCGTACGTGCCGTCGTTCACCGAAGGCATCGAAGCCCACGAGACCCTCTTGCCCATCGAGGACGACATCGGTCTCGACGGCGACGACCCCTTCGTCGTGCGCGCCGGCGAGCGCGTCGTCTACCTGGATTTGACGGCGTCGCGCGCGTGGGCGTCGCTCCCCGCGGGCGCGAGCGAGCCCGTCATGGTCCGGCTCTCGGGCGCCGATGCGTGCGAGCTCGGAGGCCGCCACGTGAGCACGCCGATCGGCGTCGAGCCGGTCGGACCGTTCACCGACGCGCAGTGGGGGTGCGTCGAACAGCTCGCCCCCGTCGCGATGGTGCTTCGCGACGAGGCGCCGTTCCGGGCGTGGGTCGTCGGGCCCGGAGCGCTTCGCGTGCCGAGCTCGGTGCGCGTCCTTTGGGTGTCGCTGGGGCGCTTCGGGCCCGACGAGAACGCCCGGCTTGGTGGGCTCACGGAGGTCACGCACCTCGGCGTGTCGCTGTCGCACCACGAGGAGATTGACTTCGCGGCGCTCTCCCAGCTCGCGAGCCTGTTCGCGCTCGATTTGACCGCCACGCCGACGACCGACGCCGACCTCGCGCTCCTCGCGCAGGCGCACGGGCTCGAGGCGCTCTTCCTCGACGGGACCGCGGTCACCACCGCTGGCGTCGCGCACCTCTCGTCGCTCCGCGGCCTCCGACGTCTGGACCTGTCGCAGACGGAGGTGTCGAGCGACGGGATGCGCCTCCTCGTATCGCTGCCGAGCCTCGTCGATTTGCGGCTCGACGTCCTCGGCAACTGGATCGGCGATACGGGCCTCGGCGAGCTCGCGACGATCCGCAGCTTGCGCTCGTTGAGCCTGTACAACGCGGGCATCACGGATGCCGGTCTCGCTTCGCTCCGCGGCCATCCGAGCCTTCGCCGCATCGAGCTCATGAACAATCGGATCGGAGACGTCGGCCTTTCGCACCTCGCCGCCATCCCGAACCTCGAGGACGTCGGCCTCTACGGCGCGTCGTTCACGGCGGCCGGCATCGCCCCGCTCGCGTCGATGGCGTCGCTTCGGAGCCTCGACCTGACACACACGCCGATAGACGACGAAGGCCTCGCTCACGTCGCGAGCGCGCCCGGCCTCGTCTCGCTCCGCCTCGTCGACGACACGGTGAGCGACCGCGCCTTCTCGCACCTGTCGGAGCACGCGACGCTCCGCTCGCTCGACGCGACCTCGGTGTCGATGTCGCACGAGGGTCTCGCCGCGCTCGGCTCGCTGCCGGCGCTTCGCACGCTGACGGCGCCCCACGATCTACGGCGCGTGGACCTTGCCGAGCTCGCGCGGCTCCACGGCTTGGAGCACCTCATCGTCCGGTCTCCCGTGGACGACCGCGGGCTCGAGGAGCTGAGCGCGCTGACCGAGCTCCGCTCACTCGAGCTCGCGAGCTGTCGCGTGACCGACCGCGGGCTCTCGCATCTCTCGGCGCTGACGCACCTCGAACGGCTGACGCTCTCGGACTGTCCCATCGGCGACGCCGGCCTCGAGCACATCGCGACGTTGGTCCACCTCAAAGCGCTCGACCTCGCCGGCACTCGGATCACCGACGAAGGGCTCGCTCGGCTCGCTCCGCTCACGGAGCTCGAGTACCTGAACCTCGACGTGACAGCGATCGGAGACCCCGGAATCGCGCACCTCGCCGCGCTGCCGCGCTTGTCCCAGCTCGGCCTCGACGGAGCGCGCGTCACCGAGGCGATCCTCGAGCGCCTCGAAGCGCTCCCCGCGCTACAGGATGTCATCCTGCCGCTCGAGCTCGACGAGACGAAGGTCCACGACCTCGACGAGCGCGCTCCGCATCTCGACGCGTATCAGCGCGCGACGGACTGAGCGCTCGAGGTCACGGAGCTTCTCGGGGCGACCGCGCCGCTCACATCACGGTGCACGTCAGCATGCCGACCGAGTCGACGCAGACGTTGATGACGCGGCCGGGAGAATAGTCGGCGTCGCAGACCGGCTCGTACGTGCACAGCCGGTACTGGCCGCAGCCCCCGAGCGACGGGCCACCGGCCAGCGTGAACGTGTTGAGCCCGGCCGTGCCGACGAGGGCGGCATCCCCGGGCGAGCATGGCGGCGGCGCGCCGGACGAGCTCACACGAAAGAGGTAGGTGTAGATCGTCGAGACGCCGCTGAAGCTGACGCGGACACTGCCGCTCGCGCAGCTCGCCGTGAGCCCCGTGACGTCGGGCGGCGCGCTGCAGCCGCACATGTTTGCGCCCGCCGAACCCCCGCCGCACGTCGTCGGCGCAGTGCACGCACCGCAGTCTCCGGTCCGCGCCGCGCCGCAGTTGTCGTTCCCGCTCACGCTGCCGCACGCGGCGCCGAGACGAGAGCAGAACGCGGCGGCCGACTCGGGCGTGCATCCGCCGTCCATCGGGCCGGCGTCGCTCGCTCCGCCGTCGACGGGGGCGCCACCGTCGGTGGCGACGGCTCCGTCGCTCCCGGTCTCTCCGCCATCGACGGTGCCGCCCGCATCCATCCTCGTCGAGCCGTCGCCCACGCGAGCGTCGAGCGTGGACGAATCACGCGGCGTAGAGGCGTCGATCGACGTACCTGCGTCCACGCCCGCGCTCGCGTCATCGCCGCAGGCGACGAGAAGAAAGATGAAAACCGTGACGATCCGCGACCACATGACCAGTGTCCTCCCCGGCGGGCCCTTTGGACGATCGACTGCGTCGAGTATTCGCGCGGTGCGCTCCGAACGGCAAGATCAGCCTCGAAACCGGCCGCGCAGCGCCTTCACGAGCTCGCGCACGCGCGCGACGTCCACCTCGGCGCGGACGTCGCCGTTGCGCTTGAGCCAGGTGCCGGCGATCGCGCCGTCGGCGAGCGGGCCGAGCGTCGCGGCGCGCTCGGGGGTCATGCCGGAGCCGACGAAGACGGGCGCGTCCCCGGCGGCGGCGCGGACGCGGGCGAGGCGCTCCTCGTCGACCGGCGCGCCGGTCGCTTCGCCGGTGACGATGACGCCGTCGGCGAGACCGCGCTCGAGCGCTTCGCGCGTCGCGGCCTCGGGGGTGAGCGCGGCGAGCGGCGCGGCGTGCTTCACGAGGACGTCCGCGAGGATGGCGACGTGGTCTGCGCCGAGCGCGCTCCTATAGCGAAGCGTGTCGAACGCTTCGCCCTCGATGACGCCCTGATCGGTGACGTACGCGCCGGTGTGCACGTTCACGCGGACGAACGCGGCGCCTGCGGCGGCCGCGATGCCGATCGCGCTCCGCGCGTCGTTGCGGAGACAGTTCACGCCCACCGGGACGTCGAGATCGCGCACCGCGCGAACGGCGAGCGCGAGCGCCGTGACGGCGTGCGGCTCGAGCCGCGCGCCGCGCGTGCCCTTCGCGAACGGCGCCGAGCCGAAGTTCTCGACGAGGACCGCGTCCGCGCCGCCCTCGACGAGCGCCTCGGCGTCGACGCGCGCGCGCGCGAGGACGTCCTCGAACGTCGCGCCGTCGTTCGCGGGGTCGCCGGGCAGGCCGGCGAGATGCACGACCCCGACGAGACCGCGAACGACGATCACTCAGCGCCCGCGGCGGGAGTCGAGCCCCGCGGCGGGAGTCGAGCCCGCGGCGGGAGCCATGCCCGCGGCGGGAGCCATGCCCGCGGCGGGAGCCATGCCCGCGGCGGGAGCCATGCCCGCGGCGGGCGCCATGCCCGCGGCGGGCGCCATGCTCGCGGGCGCCATGCTCGCGGGTGCCGCCGGCGCCATCGTCGCGGGCGCCGGCGCGGCGGGCGGTGCCATCGTCGGAGGCGTGGGCGAGGGCGCCGGCACGGCGTGCGGCGCGATCGGCGGCGCGCCGGGGACGCCGGCGTGCGGGTCGGTCGGCGCACCCTCGGTCGGCGCCTCCCCAGGCGGCGTCTCGGCGCCCAGCCCCGTGGGCGGAGACTCCGGCACGGCCGCGGGTCGCTCGATCGGCGGAAGCCCGACCACCGTGCGCGCGTCGTCCTCGACCTCTTGGGCGGTCGTCGCGACGACGCGCACCCACGCGCGCGTCGCCTCGGTGCGCGCGTAGTACACGGGCGGCGTCGCATCGACGCGCTGCAGCTCCATGCGGCCGAGGTCGTCGCCCGAGTCGTCCTTCCACGCGAGCTCCATCACCGGCGTCGGCGCTGCGCTCGCGCCCTCGAGATCGCTCCCCGGCGCCGCGTCGGGCGCGAGGTACGTCTGGACGCGCAGGTGCGAGAGCCGGTCGAGCCAGTTCCCGTAGAGCTCGTTGCGCCGGTCGGGGTCGGCCGAGTCGACCCACTGGGCCTGCTCCTCGTCCTGGTGGTTTCTCTGAAGGAGCTGGCGGTGCTCGCCCGACACCGACACGTCGAGGCTCGCCACATCGGTCATCGGAAAACGGTGCAGCTCGCGCTGCATGAGCTGGAACTCCGCGCTCTCGAGGCCGCGGATGATGTCCGCGGCGAAGAGATAGACCGGCCCGCCGTCGTCCTTCTGCGCGTAGCGGTCGCCCGAGCCGAACGTCGAGCCGCCGATCCGGAACACCTGATGCCGGCTGCCACACGCGAGCGTGACCTTCGTCGTCGCGTCTTTCAGCTCGATCTCCTCGAGCACGTCGTCCTGGACCGTTCCGAGCGAGCGCAGCGCCTCGAGCGGAGCGATCGTGCCGAGATACTCGTCGATACCCTCGTTCGCGACGAACTCGACCGTCGTCTGGTCGCCCTCTTCGGGCTTGCGGACCACCGTGATCCACCACGCGCGGTCGTCCCCATCACCGCGCGGCTCGAGCGTCACGTCGCGGCGGTCGCTCTCGAGCTTCACCTGGGTGAGCGAGTCCGGCGTGCACGTGAAGACCTCGACCGCGTCGGGGTTGGACTCGTCCTCCGGGCCTGCGGTCCACACCCAATACGCCATCCCGAGGCCGATGACCGCGAGCGCTCCGTGGATCGCGAGGTTCTTCACGGCTCCACCCCCTCTCCGCGCGGCCGATCGTCGACCTCGGTCGCTCCTTCGTCGAAGCCCTTCGCCTCGCTCTCGCCATCCGCCGCGACCGCTCCGGCCGCGCGCTTCTCGGCCTTGGCCTCCGCCTCGGCCTCGGCCTCGGCGTCCTTGCCCCCGTCTTTCGCCTCGCCGTCCTTCTGCTTCTCTTTCGGCTTCGCCTTCTTCTTCTCTTCCTCGGCGTCCTTCGCGCCCTTCGCTCCGCCGCGCTCTCCCTCTTCCTTGCGCCTGCGCCGCGACCTCCGCAGGCCGACCCAGATCGCGATCCCGAAGAGCGGCAGCGGAACGCCGAAGCTCGTGCCGTAGAACCAGTAGCGGTCCTCTTCCGGCGTGTGCTCGATCCGCTCGTCCTCCTCGGACGTCACGTCGCCGACGATCTGCTCCTGGCCGATGAGCCACTGGATCATGTCGCCGAAGACGAGCGCGTTGCCCGGGTTGCGGATCACCTGATCGGTCACGAAGTCGCCGTCCGCGACGAGCACGGCGCGTCCCTCTTCGCCGCCGTGGTTCGGCACCGTGACGGCCGCGATCATGTTGAGCGTCTCGGTCGGCTCCGAAGGGCCGCGCTCGAAGTCCCCGTCGAGATCGCGGAAGAAGCCATCGCCGCTCCGCACCGGGAAGTCCACCGTGATGTGCGGCAGCACGCCCTCGCCCTGGTACCGCGACAGCGCTCCACCGTGGATGAACACAGTCGCGAGCTGCGACGCGTTGCGGCTCGCGATCGTGACCGTCGGGTGCGACGAGTAGCGACTCGTCCGGACGATCGCGCGGTCGGCGAGCGTCCCGGTGCGTCTCAGGTAGTCGCTCTCGCTCGCGAGCACGCCGGGCATCGCGTCGACGCCGAGCCCGTGGAGGAGCGGCTCGAGGCCGTGCTCCTCGTCGGGGTCGAACATGGCTACGAGGCGCCCGCCGTGCTGCACGTAGCGGAGGAGCGACCGCGCCTCCTCCGGCAGCAGCGGCTTTCGCGGGCCGATCACCGCGACCGCGACCGTGCCGTCGGGCACCTCGTTCGCGAGGCCCTGTGCCATCCCGAGCGGCCGGGTCGTGATGTTCGACCGCGACAGGGCGTCCATCAGGTCGCGCGTACGGACGAACGGCGTGTCCCCTTCGATGCCGGTCGCCGAGCGCTCGTCGTGCCCGGCCGTGAGCGAGAGCTCGCGGCGCTGCATGACGAGCTGCGCGAACGCGCGCTGGAACCGACCGTCGAACGTGCGCAAGCGGCTCCTCGCCACCTCGAGCTCGGTCCCGACGTCGATCGTCTGCGCCTGCTGCCCCTCGCCTTCGCCGCGCAGGAGCGCGATGAAGCCGTTGCCGCGGATCCGGTGCTTTCGCGTCAGCTCGGGCGAGAGCGCGTGATCGCGGACCTCGAAGTCGAACTTGTCGGAGGCACGGTCGAGCGCCTCGAAGTAAGGCTGGACCTGCGTCTCCACCTCGTTGTTGCGCGAGAAGAAGAGCACCGCGTGCACCGGCTCACCGAGCGAGTCGAGCATCCGCAACGTCGTGCCGCTCGGCATGGAGGTGCGGAAGTACGTGAGGTCCTTTCGCTCCTCGCGCTCGTTGGCGACGAACACCATCGAGATCACGAACACGAAC
The DNA here is from genome assembly GCA_963740495.1 of uncultured delta proteobacterium. Lineage (GTDB taxonomy): Bacteria > Myxococcota_A > Polyangia > Polyangiales > CAVUEK01 > CAVUEK01. Next base: position 195,362 of record CAVUEK010000011.1, on the reverse strand, counting down.
GAGAGCGCGATCGCAATGCCGTCGTAGGCGGCGCCGTACACGCGCCTCACCTCGACCGCCTCGGCGATCGGCATGCGCTGGTAGGCGAGCTCCATGAAGAGCAGCGCGAGGCCCGAGACCGCGAGGACCGCCGGCCAGAGCACGCCGAGCATCGGCCCGAGGCGCGCGTCGTCCGCGCTCGGATCCTGGCCGATCATCTGGAGCCCCGCGTCGGTCGACAGACCGTACAGGGCGAGCCCGAGGACGACGCCGCACTGCGCCACGAGGAGCGCCGTCTCGACGGGCTTCGCGGCAGCGACCGCGCGCGACCGCTCGTACGCCCGCCAGCCCGCCCCGCCGACCGCGAGCGCGACGCCGAGCCAGAGCACGACGTCGTGCGCCGTGCCCTCGACGAGCATCTTCTGCGCGACGAGGACGAGGAAGAGCGCGAAGAACGTGAGCAGGCTCGCGAAGATCCCCAGGCGCCTCATCACCGCCACCTCTGGCTCTTGAGGACGCGCACCGAAGCGATCAGCGACACGTAGATGATCGCGCCGAAGAACGCGAGGTCGGATAGCTGCAGGATCCCGTTCCGCATCGTGGGGAAGAAGTGCGAGTAGAACGGCGCGAACGAGCCGAGGAGCGTGCTCCAGGCCGGGACCTCCGGGTCCATGATGCGCGCGACCCAGAACGTGACCTCGAGCAGCACCGCGAAGATCCCCGTGATGAGCACGGCGAGGAACTGCTGCCGGACGAGCGTCGAGGCGAACGTGCCGATCGCGAGCGTCGACGCCGCGAGCAAGACTAGCCCGAGGTAGCCGCAGAAGATGTGCCCGTAGCTGACCTTGCCCTTCACGAAGATCAGGGCTGGCAGGTAGAGGCTCGCGAGGATCACGAGCGTGATGAACGCGAGCGCCGCGAGGTACTTGCCGAGGACGATCTCGCCTTCGCGAACGGGCGACGTGAAGAGCAGCGTCATCGCGCCGGTCGAGCGGTCCTCGGCGAGGAGCCGCATCGAGAAGATCACGGACGTGAAGACGACGAGCCCGCCCGAGACCTCGAGGAAGCGCAAGAGCACCTCGGTCGACGGCTGCGGCTCGCTCCCGACGGCGTACGCGTTGAAGACGATCGCCTGAAAGAAGAGGAGAAAGCCCGCGATGACGTAGCCGCTCGGCGTCTTCAGATACGACGCGAGCTCGCGCCGGACGATGAGCGCGACGTTCCTCATGACGCCGCCGCCTTCCGGGCGCCGTTCGACGCTCTGGCCTGACCCTTGGAAAGCTGCACGAAGATCTCCTCGAGGCCGCTCGACGCCTCTTCGAGGTGAAGCAGTCCGAAGCCCTTCTGGACGAGCACGCGCGCGACGGCCTCGCGGGCGTCGCCCTGCGTCCGGATGCGCAGCTTGCACACGCGCTCGGCCGAGAGCGGTCCGCTCTCGACGTCGACGACGTGCTCGGTGTCCTTCAACGCGGCGCTCCCGCCGTCGGAGACGCCCTCGGGAACACGGACGACGAGGTCGAGGGTCCTCGCGTCGGCTTGGAAACGCGACGCGAGCTCGGCCTCGGTGCCCTCGGCCGCGATGTGCCCCTCGTGCAGCATCAGGATGCGGTCGCACGTCTGCTCGATCTCCGAGAGGATGTGGCTCGAGAGCAGGATCGTGTGCTTGCCGCGAAGGCGCCGGATCATCTCGCGCATCTCGACGATCTGGACCGGGTCGAGCCCCTGGATCGGCTCGTCGAGGATGAGCAGCGTCGGGTCGTGGATGATCGCCTGCGCGATGCCGACCCGTTGCCGGTAGCCGTGCGAGAGCGTCTGGATGGGGTCGTCGATGACGTCGTCGAGCCCGGCGGTCTGCACGACCTCCGGGAGGCGCTTCTCGACGGCCGCCGCGGTCATCTTGCGGATCCGACCGGCGAACTCGAGGTAGCTCGATACGGTCATCTCCGGGTAGACCGGCGGGTGGTCGGGCAGGAAGCCGATCAGCTTGCGGATCTCGTGCGGATTGGTCTCCGCGTCGAGGCCCTTGATGGTGACCCGGCCCGACGTGGGCAGGAGCAGGCACGACAAAAGATGCAGCGTCGTCGTCTTTCCGGCCCCGTTGAGCCCGAGAAAACCGACGCATTCGCCGGCCTCGATCGTGAAATCGAGGTCGCGGACGGCTGCATGCGCGCCGTAATACTTGGTGACGTGGTCGACGATGATCATCGCCCGACGTGTGCTATCCACCTGTCCGCCGTGCGTCAAGAGCGCCGGGGACGCCGCACAACCCTCACCGGGGGCCGGCTATTCCGGGTAGGGCGCGACTGGTCGCGGCGGCCAGGCCGGGTATGCTCGCGGCCCATGACACGGGTGCTCGGATGCGTGCTCCTCGCCCTCTCGTTCGCGGGGGCCGGCTGCGGGTCGTGCGGGGGCGGCGGCGATGGCGAGAGCGGCGGAATCCGCGGAGGGCCGCGGCGGCGGGGGCGGCGGGGCCGGCGGCGGGGCGAGCGACCAGAGCGGAGCCCGCGCGGCCGCCGAGCTCGAGGGCATGCGGACGCACCTCGACTTCCTCGCGCTCGCGCACCTCGCGGACATCGACCGCGGGGGGCCGTGGATCGACTTCGGCACGCCGGCGCGGATGAAGCACACGAACGGAAGCTGGCGGAACCAGTGGGGCCACGACGGCTCGGACTCGGAAGGCACGTTCACGCGGCTCGGCGCGAGCGGCGACGTCGTCTTTTCGCTCGACGAGCCGGTCGCGCTCGTCGCGCACATTCGGATGCGCAAGCACTCGGCGTCGCAGGTCGTCGTCTACGCGAACAGCGACACGATGCGGACGATCGACCTGCAGGCGGGCGTGCACGGGTACGAGGTGCCGATCCCGGCGTCGGCGCTCCGGCGCGGCGAGAACCAGCTGCGGCTCCGCTCGCCCGGCGTCGGAGAGACGGACACGGCCGTGGCGATCTACGACATCCACCTCGCACGCGAGGGCGCGCCGGCCGAGGCGGGCGTGCCGCCGTTCGCCGAGCTCGTGAAGGAGCAAACGTTCGACGGCGTCGCGCGGAGAGCGCTCGTCGCGCCCGCGGGCACGACCTTCTCGTTCTACGCCGAGGTGCCGCCGTCCGCGAAGCTCGCGTTCGGGATCGGGTCGAGCGCCGGCGGCGCACGCGCGCACGTCGCGATCGTGCCGGCGGACGGCGAGCGCTCCGAGACGCCGGTCACCGTCGGCACGAGCTGGGGCGACCAGGTGATTGACCTCGCCGCGTACGCGCACGGAGTCGTGCGCATCGACTTCACGTCCGAAGCGGACGCCGACGCGGACGAGACGGTCGCGTGGGCGGCGCCGCAGATCGTCGTACCGATGCCCGAGCTGGCGCGCCGTCCCGGCCAGGCGCGGAACGTCGTCGTGCTCCTCGTCGACACGCTCCGCGCGTCGAAGCTCCACCCATACAACCCCGGATTGCGCGTACAGACGCCGGCGCTCGACGCGCTCGCCGCGGACTCGACGGTCTTCGAGAACGCGCAGGCACCGGAGAACTGGACCAAGCCCTCGGTCGCTTCGATCCTGACGTCGCTCCACCCGATGACGCACAACACGAAGGAGGAGGGCTCGAGCCTCCCCGAGGCAGCGCTGATGGTGAGCGAGATCTACCACCGCGAGCACATCACGACGGCGATGTTCTCGGCGAACGGCTACGTGTCCGATCGCTTCGGCTTCGACCAGGGTTGGGACCACTACACGAACTACATCCGCGAGAACAAACGGTCGGATGCCGAGAACGTGTTCGGCGAAGCGGCGCGCTGGATTGAGCAGCACAAGGACGAACGCTTCTTCGTCTACATCCAGACGATCGACCCGCACGTCGTCTACGACCCGCCCGACGAGTACCTCCGCATCTACGATCCGCACCCCGAGGAGTACACGGGGCAGGTGCGAAATCGCGAGACCGCGAACCTCATCGAGGGTGCCAAGCGCGTGCCGCCGCGGGTGACGTTCACCGAGGCCGACAAGCAGCGCCTGCGCGACCTGCACGACGGGGAGATCAGCTACCACGATCACTACCTCGCGGGGTTCCTCGACCGGTTGCGCGAGCTCGGGCTCTTCGACGACATGATCTTCGTGCTCACCGCCGATCACGGCGAGGAGTTCGAGGAGCACGGCCTCTGGGGGCACGGCCACTCGGTGTTCCAAGAGCTGCTCGGCGTGCCGCTCATCGTGCACTGGCCGCGCGCCGAGGCGTCGGGGCTGCGCGTCCCCGACACGGTGAGCACGATCGACATCGTGCCGACGGTGCTCGAGGCGAGCGGGGTCGCGATCCCCGAAGAGCTCGAGGGGCGGAGCCTGCTCGGCTACATGCGCGGGCAGCCGCCGGCCGCGCCGGCCGTCGCGTTCAGCGACTTCCTCGACGACCGTCGGGTGATCCGCGCGGGCCGCTGGAAGCTCATCGTGCGCGGCAACCTCACGTGGACGATGTTCGATCTCCAGACCGACCCGGGCGAGCAGCACCAGCTCGACTTCGGCGACCCCCACCGCATCGCGCTCCGGTACCTGCGGATCCTCCAGGGTCAGTTCCTCGGCGCGACGAACCGGCGCGACTGGCTCCACGCGTCGGGGTCCGGCCCGTCGCACGTCCTGCCACAGGCCGACTCCCAGATCGACGCCGAGCTGTGCCAGCAGCTCAACGCGCTCGGCTACGTGGACGCGCGCTGCGACAACCTCTGAGAGGGCTCGGCGCGCCAGCCGTGAAGGCGCGCGCCCGACCGTGGTCGGACCGCAGGCGGAGGTTTGGCTCGACCGCGCTGCTTTTGCGGGCGCCAGCATGGCGCGCGCCCCGCGCGACGCGGCAGCGGCGTCACGCCCCGCGCGGCACGCCAGGGCCGGCGTGGTCGGCGACGACGATGCGCAGGTGACGCAGCGCGCGCACGGCGCCGCCGAGCTCGGCGGAGATCGCGGCGCCGAGCGACGGCAGGTCGTCGTCGCGTACGACGCGCCAAGCGTGGCGCGCGAGCAGCGCGCGCATCTCGTCCGGCGTGAGCTTCGAGCGAAGCGGCTCGCCCACCGTGCGCAGGATCGGCCCGACGATCCACAGCATCGGCGCGGGCGCGTGGTACGCGACGACGAGCCGGCCGCGCACCAGGGTCCGGCGCGCGACGACGGCGAGCGACGCCTCCACGTCGGCGCGCGTCAGGTACATCACGACGCCCTCCCAGATCCACGTCGTCGAGCGCACCGGGTCGTGGCCGGCCGCGTCGAGGGCGTCGTCGAGCGAGTCGCGCGTGAAGTCGACCGGAACGAAGCGCACGTCGCGCGCGGTCTGCGCGAGGCCGGCGAGGCGCGCGCGCTTGTCGCGCTGCGTGTCGGGGTGATCCACCTCGAAGACCACCGCGTCGGCGAGCTCCGCCATGCGCCACGCGCGCCCGTCGAGACCGGCGCCGAGGATCACGACCGGCTCGGAGCGCGCCTCGCCCACGGCCTCGTCGATCGCGACGGTGCGCACGAGCATCATCTGCGCGCGGCGCTCGAGGAACACGTGCTCGAAGCGCGCGCGCACGCCGCGCGCTGGCGCGCCCGCGCGGAACCGCTCGACCTTCGTGCGCGCGTCGCCCGGAAGCAGCGCGAGCGCCGTCGGGTCCTCGAAGCGCCCACCGCCCGCGAGCTGCATCCCGCTCGCGACCGCGCGCCCCATGCACACGTACACGGCGGTCCGGCTCGCTTGGCCCGCTCTCATCGTCGATCCTTCGCCCGAGGTTTCCTCCACGTTGCACGCGAGCGCCAGCCAAGCGAGCACGGCGCGCGCGGCACGGGACTTGCTGTTCGCGGGGCGACATGACGAGGCGACACAGCTTGGCACTCGCCGCCGCCGGCATCCTCGCGCTCGCGGCGTCGTCGTGCGGCACCCGCAGCGATCTCGGCGCGCCGGACGGCCGCGCCTCCGACGCAGGCCTCGACGCAGAGACCGCGCCCGGGCGCGACGCGGCGACTCCACCCGCGCCCGGCGGCGGCGCGGCGCTCGCCGACGCGTCGACCGGCATCGACGCCGTGGTCGCGCTTGCCGACGCGGGGATGTGCGCGCCGGGCCGCGACGGCATCTCGGTCGAGCTCGTGCCGGTGTCGACCGCGACGCTCTGCGCGTACGGTCATCACGAGGGCGCAGTCATCACGGCCGTGAGCGCCGAGCCGGCCTCGAACGGCGTCCGGCTGCGCGCAGACTTCTGTCCGGACGCCGACGCCGACTGTCGCTGCGACATCGTCGTCGCGGGCACCGGCCCCGTCGACGTCACGCGCCTTCCGTTTCCGCGCGCCAACACGATCGTCGACGTCGACCGCCAGCACCTCGTGATCCGCAAGTCGCCGACGTGCCGCTGCGACGGCTGCGGCTGTGACATGTTCCTCGCGCTCGTCGCGTCGCACGAGGATCCCGACACGGCGCGCGACCTGCCGCCCGAGATCGCGTTCGCGCGCGGGAGCGTCTCGTGCCCGACGACCGCGACGTGCGAGCGCACGGACAGCTGGCGCCTGCGCACGCGCACGCTCGGCTTCGACGTCGAGCTCGACCAGGGCACGGAGATGACGCTCGGCTCTGTCGTCGTGCGAAACGTCGCCGACGCCGTCGGGTTCGACACGTGCGCGGCATGCGCGGAATGCGGAGCCGTCCGCGGATTGTTTCTCGCGTGGGTCGACGCCGCGCGCGCCGGCCCGTAGCACGCTGTCGCGATCCATCACGCAACCGCCGACCGACAGGCGCCGAGCGGGACTGGCCGCAAGGAAGCGTCGGAGCGTTGCGACGGTGGTAGAATCGCGGGGTGAGGGCCTCCCTCGGTGGGCTGCTCGGTGTCGTCTCGGTGGCGGTGACGTTCGGCTGTGGGCGGCTCGGCTACCAAGCCCACTCGGCCTCCGATGGATCCGTGCTCGCCGACGGAGGCGACCTCGACGCTCTCACCCGATCCGACGGCGGCCGGACACCGGATGCGTCCGCGACCGTCGACGCATCGGAGAGCGACGCCGCGACGGCCGACGGAGGAGCCGGTCCCTTGCACTTCTTCGTGCTGACGAACGGGTCGTGGAACGGGAACCTGGGAGGCTCCGACGGCGCAACGCAAAAGTGCCTCGACGATCTCAACGCGAACGACTGGCTCGGAAGACCCGACGCGCCGCTCACGACCGACCAGGTCATGCCGCTGCTCGTCACCTCCGTGTTCGCGTTCGGAGCTCTCCCGAGCACGACGTACGCGTTCGCGCGCTCCGGGGACGCCACCGTCGGCGGCGCCACGTTCACGACCGACGCCAGCGGGCTCGGTCCGGGCGACCGCGAGAGCTGGAGCGGGCCGACACGCTTCGGCATCGCGGCGCGCGCGTGGACGGGCGTGGCGACCAGCACCGACGAGACGCTGTGGGGCCCGGACGACGGGATCGACTGCGACAACTTTGGCATCGCGACCGGCACGGGCATCACCGGGGTGACGGACAGCACCGGCTGGACGCGTTGGCACGAGCTGGGAGGTACCGACTGTGCCACGAGCCAGCGCCTCTATTGCTTCGTGAGCGTTCCGTGAGCGGGCATTCGAGCGGGAGGCACGATTGAGTCCGAACCTGGACTGGCGATAAGCTCCAGGATTGGTCGGCGCCGTCGACCATTCGAGCAGCGGCGGCACCGCTCCTGCTCGGGAGCGAAGGGATGGAGCCATGCGCGAGAGAGCTCTGGAACGCGCAGCTGTCGTTGCACTCGTCTCGATCGTGGGCTGCGGTGGCGGCGGCTCCTCGGGAGATGACGCCGGGACGTCGCCTCCTGATGGCGGCGTCGACGCGGGCCGGATTGACGGCGGTGGCGACGAAGGGGGCGGCGACGGCGGCGCGACGCCAGTGTCCCAGGACGTTCTCCCCGAGGACCGGCGCGCAGACTGGACGAACGTCGGAGTCGCGGGAGGGATTCCGGACACGACTGGCTGGACGTTGGTGAACGTGCAGGACGCGCCGTACAACGCGGCCGGTGACGGAGCAGCCGACGACACGTCTGCGATCGCGCGCGCTCTCGACGACGCTGCGTCCCGAACGGTGGTGTACCTCCCAGCCGGGACGTACCGGACCACGTCCGGCCTCAACGTCGAAGAAGATGACATCGTCATCCGGGGCGCGGGTCCAGCGAGCACGACGATTCGATACACCGGGGCCAGCGCGGAGGGCATTCTCGTTTGGAATGACTCCGGGCCCGACAAAGGACCGAACCTCTCGGTCACGGCGGGAGCGACTCGCGGCTCGGTTACGTTGACGCTCTCCGATGCGTCGAGCCTCGCCGCAGGCGACCTCGTCGTGCTGACGCAGACCAATCCGAGCTTCGTCGATCCAGATGGCGACAACGGGCTCTGCGATTGGTGCGGTCAGGACGATTCCACTCGCGTGATGTCGCAAGTCGACAAGGTCGTGAGCAAGAGCGGGAACGACATCACGCTCGAGCACGCGGTGTACCTCGACATGACGAACAGCCCGCGAATCAACGAGATCATCGGGGCGATTCACGGTGGCGGCGTGGAGGATCTGACGATCGAGCGCGTGAGCGCCGAGAGCGGCGTGAACATCTACGCGGACGCGGCGGAGGGCTTCTGGGTGAGGAATGTCGTCAGCGAGCGCGGCGGCAACGACCACGTCCGCCTCCAGCGGAGCTACCGATGCGAGATCCGCGACAGCACCTTTGATGACGGCTTCGACCATGGCTCGGACCACAGCTACGGCATCTGGATGTTCTCCTGGAACAGCGCGCACCTCGTGGAGAACAACATTCTGTCCCGCTTGCGCCACGCCGTGAACTACGAAGGCGGCGGGAGCGGAACGGTCATCGGGTACAACTATCTCTACGACTCGTTCAGCGATGACCCCGGCTTTCTCAGCGAGACCCTCGATACACACGGAGCGCATCCGTACATGAATCTCTTCGAGGGGAACGTGACAGCGAACATCACCCACGACTGGACGTTCGGTTCGTCGAGCCACAACGTCACGTTCAGAACGTGGATCATCAACACTGCCGCGCGAGCGACCGCGGGGCGCTGGGGCTACGTGCTGCAGTACATGCAGCGCTACAACAGCATCGTCGGGTCGATCATCGGGCGGAACGGGGACTCCGGGGACCAGTTCGCAGACGCTAGTACGGGCTGGGAGGACCTCAGCTCGTACGCGATCGGAGGGAGGGATCTGCCGCGCGGGTCGCCCCTCGATGCCGAAACGATGAGCACGCTCTTCATTCACGGAACGTACGACTTCATCGGCGACGAGGTCCGCTGGGATGCGTCCCATGCCGAGAGGACGCTCCCGGCGTCCTTGTATCTCGGGTCGAGACCGTCCTGGTTCGGCTCGCTGGCCTGGCCGCCGTTCGACCCCGGTGCGCCATTGGAGGCAGACATCGACGACATCCCTGCGGGCTATCGCGCGGTGCACGGTACGCTCCCGCCGTGACCGCACCGGAGGATCGTAGCCAAGCGCTCGATGAAGTCCCGCGTCGCGTGCGCGCGCTCGGCGACGTGGACGCGCGCTGCGACAATTTCTGACGGGGCAAAAGGCCACGCCGCCCCGAAGAGGCATTGCAGGGGTTTCCCCGCGTTCGAGGCGCCGGGTCTCCTGTACCATTCCAACAGTACCAGACGGAGGCCCATGCGTTCGCATCTCTCGACCGGCTCGTGGCTCGCGATTCTCGTCTTCGTGTCCGCGTGCGACTGCGGGGGCGGCGAGACGACGGACGGCGGCGTCGGCGCCGACGGCGCGACCATGGACGGCGCGCTCCGCGACGGAGCCGCGTGCACGCCCGAGCGCTCGTGCCTATCGGGCCGCCTGTGCTGTGAAGACGGCGAAGAGTGCGTCGACGATCGGTACTGCTTGCCGATATGTGACAACACGCGCTGCGGCGACAACGGGTCGATCTGCTGCGACGCGGGCGAGATTTGCCTCGACGGCGTCGTGTGCGCAGCGTCGTGCGCGGCGGACGAGACCGTGTGCGGCGCGAGCCTCGACACGTGCTGCGCGGCCGGACAGGCGTGCGTGAACGACGCGTGCGTCACCCCGGGCGACGCGTGCGTGGACGACTACGACTGCTTGACCGAAGGCGACTACTGCGAGCTCACGATTGGCCACTGTCTCGCGATCCCCGACGTCGACCCGGCGTGCGAGATCTTGCCGGACTTCGACGACATCGAGCTCGAGGTGGAGTGGCACTGGTCGGGCGTCATGGCGGGCGGGCAGATGTACCAGCACGTGGCGGCGACGCCCGCCGTGGGCGACGTGAGCGGTGACGGCATCCCGGACGTCGTCGTGCCCGCGTACCGCACCGGCGACGACGCGATCCTCGTCGCGCTCTCGGGCGCCGACGGGACGCTCTTGTGGAGCATCGGGCCGGGCGCGGACGATCCGGATTGGATCTCGCCACCTGCCGTCGGCAACCTCGACCCGAGCGACGACGCGCTCGAGATCGTGTACGCGCTCCAGGGCGGCGGCATCCGCGTCGTCGACGGCGACGGAACGACCCAGCTCGGGCGCAGGACGACCGGCGGCGCGGGCGCGACGCGCTCGGCGCCGTCGATCGCGGACATGGACGGCGACGGAACGCCCGACGTGATCGTCGGTTGCCACGCGATGAACGGGCTCGACATCTCGACCGCCGCGATGGACTTCTTCGATCACGGTACGTGTCTCGCGCCGACGCAGTCGTTCACGACGACGGTCGTCGCCGACCTCGACGGAGATGGGCTGCCCGAGGTGACGTCGGGCGGCGCGGCGTACCAGATTGGCGCGACCGCGGCCGATGAGACGCTGTGGACGCGGGCCGGCACGCCGCACGGGCTCCCGGCGGTCGCCGACCTCGACGGGGACGGCGCGCCGGAGGTGATCGTGGTGCGCTCGGGGACCGCGATTGTGATTGACGGGGCGACGGGCGCGATGCGCATCGGGCCCGGCGGCTCGTGGGTCGACACGACGCTGTCGATCCCGGGCGGCGGCCAGGGCGGCGCACCGACGGTGGCGGACTTCGACGCGGACGGGCAGCCCGAGTTCGCGACCGCGGGCCAGGGCCAGTACATCGTCTACGACCCCGACTGCACCGCGACGCCACCGCGCTCGGGCGGCGCGTGCGCGTCGGGCGCGACGAACCTGATCCTCTGGCAAGCGCCGACTCAGGACATCAGCTCGTCGGTGACGGGCTCGAGCGTCTTCGACTTCCAGGGCGATGGCGTCGCGGAGGTCGTCTACAACGACGAGTGCTTCCTCCACGTGTACGACGGCCGCGACGGGCGAGAGGTGCTCATGACGCCGCGGCCGAGCTCGTCGCGAACCGCGCTCGAGTACCCGCTCGTCGTCGACGTCGACCGCGACGGCAACTCCGAGATTGTCGTTCCGTCGAACTCGGATCAGAATCGCGCGCGACCACTGCATCGCGGCATGGCAGACCGCGCTCGGGACGACGACGCTCCCGGCCGAGTTCGCGAGCGGCACGAACGGCATCTTCGTCTTCGGCGACCCCGGGGACCGCTGGGTACGAACGCGCCCGATATGGAACGAGTACGCGTACCACGTGACCAACGTGGACGACCGCGGGGCGATCCCCACGACCGAGCGCGACAACTGGACCGACCCGGCGCTGAACAACTACCGGCAGAACGTCCAGGGCGCGGGCGTGTTCAACGCGCCGAACCTGACCGTGACCCTCGAAGCGATCGCGCGATGCGCGGAGGGCGCGATCCGACTCTCGGCGGTCGTGCGCAACTCCGGCAGCCGCGGCGTGCCCGCCGGCGTCGAGATCGAGCTGGTGCAGACGGTGCCCGCGCCCGAGGTCGTCGTCGGCACCGCGACGACGTCGCGCCCGCTCCTCCCGGGCGAGACCGAGCGCGTCACGGTGCTCGTGAGCGACATCCCGTACGACACCGCCCTCACGTACGAGGTGCGCGTCGACGGCGACACCGCCGCGACGCCGGTCCCCGAGTGCAACGAGGACGACAACACAGCGACCGCCTCGGAGATGTGCCCGGGCTTCGGGTGAGCGACGACGCCCGCACGCGGCCCCCGTCGGCGGAACGCCGGATCCTGATGGCGGCCGGTCTCTTCGGCGCGACCGCCGTGCTCGCCGGAGCCTTCGGCGCGCACGCCCTCCGCGAACGGCTTGCCCCCGACCTGCTCTCGGCGTGGGACACCGCGGCCCGCTACCACCTCGTCCACGCCGTCGCGATGCTCGGCAGCGCCTGGGCGAGCGCGCGCTTCGGCGGCCGCGCCGCGGCGGTGAGCGCCATCGCGTTCGGCGCCGGCATCACGCTCTTCTCGGGCAGCCTGTACACGCTCGCGCTGACGGGCACGACGTGGCTCGGCGCGGTCACGCCGCTCGGCGGGCTGGCGTTCGTGGCCGGGTGGATCGCGCTCGGATGGGCGGGGTGGCGCGGGCGGTGAGCTCGCACCGCATCGCTACCGTCCCCGAGCCGAGCTCGAGCCGGCCCACGAGCTTCAGGTCGGTCGGGCGTGGCGTCGTAGCGCGGCAGCGACGATCTGGCGCGTGAAGCCCGCGTGCCCCGCTGGGTCGTGGGCAAGGCAGAGGTCGGCGCTGCCCGGCGCCGTAGGCGGGTAGTAGATCCCGCAGTTCGCGTTGATCTCCAACATGAACGGGCGCCCGCGCGGGTCCACACGAAGATCGCAGCGGCCGAAGCTCGCGCCGTCGAGCTCGACGAAGAACCGGGCCGACGCCTCGCGCAGCCGTGCATCGAGGAGCGGGTCCGCGACGGGCGTGCAGATCATCCCGTCGTAGTCGACCCACTTGAGATTCTCGTGCTTGAAGCGCTCGCCCTCGGGGAACTCGTACTCGATCGGTGTGTAGGTCGTCGGCCGTCTCGAGTCCTCCGGGTTCTCGGCGACCAGCACCGTGCACTCGGTGCCGTCGATGAACTCCTCGATCAACGCCCCTCCGAATCGTCGGAGCATCTTCCGGACCTGCCGACGGAGCCCGGCGACGCTGACGACGCGCGACGCACGGCTCAACCCGACGCTCGCGTAGCTGCTCGGGTGCTTGACGATCAGCGGAAAGGAGAGCTCCTTCGCGGCCCGCTCCGCATCGGCCTCGCTCCGTGCGAGGACGTGGAGCGGCGTATCAATCGACGCTCTGCGGCACGCCTCCTTCATGGCCGCGCGTGACGGCTCGTAGAACTCGGTGGTCGCGCCCGTGAACGGCACGCCGGCGCGCTCGAGCGTCTCGACGACTTCGACTCCGGGCACGTCGTCCTGGTCGGCCGCTCCGTCGCAGAGGTTGAAGAACAAATCGTAACCCGCTGCGATACGCTCCTCGACTCGTCGCACGGCCGTAGCCTTCTCGAGCACGGCCACGTGCCAATCGGCCTCCGGCAAGAAGGGCCTCGGATCGCAGAGCCAGTCGTCCTCGGGCGGCACCTCCACGTCGAGCTCTTGCGTGGTGAGCAGGCAGACGCGCATGTCGTTCGCGATACCAGAATCTAGCAGAACGCGCTCCGTCGCGAGCGCGTCAGTACGCCCCGTAGGGACCGCACCAATCGGTGGCGCACACGGCGAAGCCACCCCAGTAGACATACTCGTCGCTCGTCGTCGCGAACCCGCCGTTGATGCCGATTCGAATGTCGCGCACGTGCTCGTCTCCAATCGGGAGGTTGGTCCCGTCGCTCTCGAGCGTCTCACCGTGACCCGTCCAGGCGAACATGCTGCTCGCGTCGAAGAGCAGCCCGCTTTCGCCGTAGATGCGGACGTCGAGGTCGCTATGACTCGCGTCTCGGCGGGTGAGCTTCCACTCGAGCCGATAGGTCGTCCGTTTGTTCAAGGTGGAGGGGTCGTAGGAGCGCCCGCCATGCGTTGACGCGGGCGCACCCGGCGTCCAGCCGTTGAATGGAAACGGAGCTCCCTCGACCGCGATGAAGAACGGAAACGTCCCGTCGGTATACGAGCCGTAGTGGATGGCGTAGCCGCCAGTGAATCCACCAGGGCTACCCTCGCTCTCGACGGGATGCGTCGCGGCGTACGCTTCTCCCCCGTCGACGCCGTCGGACACTTCAGAGCGAAAGTAGACGCGGAAGTAGACCGACTCTCCGGTCGCCGGCGCAGGCCACAAATCGTGGGCCATCACCCAGTCGAAATCGACGCCGGTGTGGGTCACGCGAAGGACGTTTGTCATCGACGGCGGGAACGAGTGGCCATCGGCCGGAACGACCGCGAGCGAGCGCTCCCCTCCCCAGCGCTCGCTCCACGGCACCGACTTCGACGTGTCGCGAAGGGCGTCATCGCTCGTCCCGGTCGCGGTGCTCCAGTCCGAATGAAAGAGCACGTCGTCGCGTGGCCCGCCCGCGTCCGCCCCCACGCCCGCGTCCGCCCCCACGCCCGCGTCCGCCCCGGTCCCCGTGTCGCTCGCGGTGCGGCCGTCGCTCGCCGCGCCGTCGCCGACCAGCGACCCGTCCATGCGAGGAGCCCCGTCACGAACGCCTCCATCCGACGGGGACGTGGTGTCGTCGCTGCACGACAGCAACACGGTCATCACAATCAGGACAACGGAGAGTCGGGCCATGGGCACATGCTCATCGTGGAATCACGCAGCTGTCAACGTGAACGGCAAAGGAGACGGTCGGCAAGACCCGCGATGTTCGCGGCGTCTTCGGATGCTCTATCCGCTCCGGTGAGAGATGTGCAGCTCGTGGTAACGTCTCGCGATGCGACTCGTGTCGATCCTCGTGCTTCTGACCGCCTGCGGCGACGACAGCGCGCCTAGCGACGCCGGAGGGCTCGACGCGGGCGGTCGTGACGCGGCGACGCTCGACTCCTCGGCGCTCGACGCCCCGACGAGCGATTCCCCGCTGGCCGACGCTCCGCCTCCGACCGATGGCTCCACGGCGGACGGGAATGCCGCGCCTGGAGCCACGGGCAGCCCGTGCACGTCGGACGACGACTGCGTCGAGCCCAACACGCTCTGCCTCGAAGCGGCGGCGGGCTCCGGTTGGGACGCGTTCCCCGGCGGCTACTGCACGCACATGGGATGCACGTTCGGCGCCGCTTGCGGCACGGGCGGCACCTGCGCGCCTCTACCGATGTACGGCCCCCACTGCTTCGTCACCTGCACCGGTGACTCCGAGTGCCGCACGGCCGAAGGCTACACGTGCCAGATGAGCACCTTCATCGATGCGAGACTCTGCCTGCCACCGCCGACGTGACCTCGCGTGCGTACGGACGGGTTCTAGTAGCCCAACGGGCTCTCGAACGAAGGGTTCGACCTCGACGACGAGGAGCCACGCTGATGCCCGTGCAGAAGTTCCAATCGGTCGCTGACATGCCACGGCCCACCCCGAGTGGGAGCGGCGCCCTCTCGTCGCGCATCAGGGCCCTCTGGAATCGCGCGCGGATGCTTTCGCCGCCGGCATCGTTCCTCGCGGCGTCACCCGGTTTCGCAGCATCGAGGAAGCTAACGCAGCGAGGACGCGCACGACGCTCGCACGGATGCGCGCTTCGAAGAGCCAGCCCTGAGACCCTGATGGGCACGGAATCGTGAAGGTCGGTCGATAGGGCGAGAAGAACGAACGGCCCGTCCCCTCGCGTGAAGGGACGGGCCATTCGGAACGGGCTCTGTCGTTCTCAGCGTGCGATGAGGCCGGCGGCGAACTCGGGGAGGCCGGTGAGCTCGGTCTGCTCCATCAACGTGCCGGTGTCGGCGTCGATGCCGTAGATGCTGATGGAGTCACTGCCACCGTTGAGCACGTAGAGGAACGCGCCGTCCTCCGACACGCTCGCATCGATCGGCCCCATGCCCGTCGAAGCGCTCCACAAGACCGACAGCGTCCCGCCCGTGGCCATGTCGTACGCGGTCAGGTTGTCGCTCCTCGTGTTGGTCACGTAGGCGTAGTGCCCGGCGAGAGCCACCCAGCACGGGGCGGACTGGTCGCTCCCGACGGAGCCCGAGATCGCGGTGAGGGTGCCGGCGCTTCCGAACGCATAGGTGCTCGCCGCGCCCATGTCGTCCATGCCGCCGAAGGCCTCCGAGACGAACAGGTGTCCCGACGGCGTGACGGCGAAGCCGAACGGGGTCATGCCCGCGGACGGGTGGGCGACCGGGCCGCTCGCGAGGCCGCCGTCCATTTCGTACATGACGATGCGGTTCGTGGCTTTCTCGGTCACCACGAGAAGCGCACCGCCGTCGACGAGCTCGAATCTGCGCCGGCGCGGGTGCGTCCGCGCTCAGCGGGCGGCTCGAGCCCGCGATCGGAACGAGCGCGTTCGCCATGATCCGGAATCCTGCGATGTTCGCCGGCGTCGCGTCGTCGCCCTTGTTGGCCACGTAGACGATGTCACCGTCGACCGTGATGCTGACCGGGCTCACGCCACCCGACGCGACGGTGGATCGGAGCGTCAACGCGCCGCCCGAGCCGATCGTCATGAGGGAGATCGTGTCGTCGCCAGCGTTGACGGCGAGCAGGCGGCCGGCCGCGGAGTCCACGACGACGGCGCCCTGAGACCCCAGCCCGCCATCGCTTCCGTGACCGCCGGTCGCCACCGGGGCGAGCGGCGAGAGGCTCCCGTCGACCGCCCTGAGGAAGCCGAGGATCTCGTTGCCCGCGGCGGCGTTCGACATGGTGTAGATGGCGCTCGGGCCGACGGCGAGACCCGCGGACGCCGCGGGAAGGCCCGTGTAGGCCGGCTGCGCGGAGAGCGTTCCGGTGCTGGCGTTGACGCCGTAGATGCTGAAAGAGTCGTCGCCTCCGTTGAGCACGTAGAGGAACGCGCCGCTGTCGGTGACGACGGCGTCGAGCGGGCCCGCACCGGTCGGGGCGCTCCAACCGAGCACGAACGTCCCATCCGCTTCGAGGTCGTAACCGGTCACCGAGTTGCTCCGCGTGTTGGTCACGTAGGCGTGACCGTCGGTCACGGCGACCCAGCAGGGCGCGCTCTGCGAGTTCGGAACCGACGCGGAGACGGTGCCGAGGCCACTCGTTCCTTCGCCGAGCGAGTACGAGCTGCTCGCGCCCATGTTGTCCATCCCGCCGAACGCTTCGGAGACGACGAGGACGTCGTCGGCGGTCATCGCGAACCCGAACGGCGTCATGCCGGCCGAAGGGTGCACGATCGGACCGGTCGCCACGCCATCCGCGTCGACGGTGAAGGTGTCGATCTTGCTCGTTCCCTTCTCGGTCACGACCAGGACGCTGCCGTCGCTGTTGAACTGAATCTGCCCTGGGCCCGGGTTGTCGACACTGAGGGGACGCGACGAGTCGGCGATGGCCGCGAGCGCGCCGCCCGACACGCGAAAGCCGGCGATGTTGGCCGGTGTCGCCGCGTCCGCGTCACCTGCGTTGGCGACGTACACGAGGTCCCCGAACGCAGCGATGCTCCGAGGCGAGACGCCACCCGAGTCGACCGTCGATGCGAGGGTGAGGGTGCCGTCGGAGGCGAGGTCCAGCATCGCGATCGTGTTGTCGCCCGCGTTGACCGCGAAGAACCGACTGCGCGACGCCTCGAAGAAGAGCCCGTTCTGCGAGCCGAGGCCTGCGCCCGAGCCGGCGCCACCGGTCTCGACGGATCCAACCTCCGTCAGTGAGCCGTCGGCAGCGCGCGAGTACACCATGACCGCGTTCGCCGTCGCATCGTTGCTCAGCGTGTACAAGCCGTCCGGCGCGCGCGGCGGGCCTGCGTCCTGCCCGCCGTCCACGTCGGGCCCGGAATCCACCATTGCGCCGTCCGACATCGGACCGCCGTCCACCATCGGCATGGTGTCGTCACCGCACCCCACCGAGGTACCGGCGAGCGCGATCAGCACCGCAAACGACCACCGCCAGCCGCTCGTGGCTCGAAAAGCTACGTCATTGGGTTCAAGCATGTGCAGACCTCTCTCGTGTGATTGGCGAACCACGGCCGCACCATCCGCTCGAGAGCGTGGATGGCCGGCCTCCTACAACCCCCTACGTCGCGTCACGGCAGGTCGTTACATGCAGGCCGGCGTTCGGATGCTCGGCAGCGACGATCCCGATGCTACGGCGCGCGCGCGGCGGCAGCGGCGGCGGCTTCGATGCGGGCGCGGGCGTGGGCGGCGTGGGACTCGGCGAGCGGGGTCGAGGGGATGCGGGCGAGGAGGCTCACACACTCGCGGTAGGAGTCGAGCGCTCGGTCGCGCATCGGGCCGCTGAAGCTGCGGAGCTGCTGCTTGAACGCGGCCGCGGCGGTCGGGTCCCCGGCGAGAGCGGCGGGCGGCGGCATGGACTCGACGTCGGCGGCGAAGGCGAAGTAGAGGTCGCCGATCCGGCGGAGCGCCGCGACGCTCCACTCGTCCGGACCGCGGGCGACCACCTCTGAGTACGCACGCGCGGCGGCGGCGAGCGCGGCGGCTCGACGCGCGAGCTCTGCTTGGAGCGCGCCCGCGCTGATCGGGCCATGGTGGACGGCCGCCGCGAGCCGTTCGGCGCGCGCATAGGCCGGCGGCGCGGGCGAGGCGGCCGTCTGCGCCGCGGCGGCGAGCGGAAGAACGAGGAGGACGGTCGCGAGAGAGCCGGCGACGGTCGTGCGCGCGGTGATCGACATGAGCGCCCGTGATCATACGCGAGTGGGTGGCCGATCTCCCCTCGGTGGCAAGACGTGGGTGATACGAGCCGACGACGCCGCGGCGTGCTCGTGGCGAGCGCGCTCGCCACGGGGTACGCCATGTCGATGCAAGGCCCGCCGGATTTCGGAAATCCCGAGCTCGAGCCGACCGACGAACAGCTCGCGGCACTCTCGCGGGAGGCGTTCGCGGACGTCACGGAACGGCATCGTGAGGCGCTTGTCCGCTTGCGCGCGCACGTCGCAGGGCTCCGCACGCTCGCGCTCGCGAGGCTCGATGAGCGTGTCGCTTCGTCGCAGGGCTCGCGGTGAGACCCGTCCTCTTGGTGATCGCCGGCCCGAACGGTGCCGGTAAGACGACGATTACCGCGAGCTTGCCGAGCGGTCCGACCTCGTAGCGGATCACTCGTAACAAGCGTGGGCGTCGAACGCGGTCAGATAGCCGTCCGCATCCTTGGCGCCGTTCTCGTAGCAGAGCTGCGCGGGGATCTCGGCTGCGTGGCCGGCCGTGTCGGCGTTGCAATTCTCCGTGCAGGTCACGTCCGGCCCTATGGGAGGAAAGGGGACGCTCCCGAACCACGACGGCTTGGCCGCCAGATAGAACGAAGGCGGAAGCGTCGTGCTCGGGCTCGCCAGACCGGGGAAGACGGGCTCGGTGGCCGCGGTCTCGTCCGCCGTGCACGCGGGGTTTCCGGCTCCGCTTCCGGTGCACCACCGGACGCCGTCGGTGTCGCCGTTTGCGGCGTAGGTGACCACGTCCCAGTTTCCCCATCGCATCGCGCTGGTCCGGGTCACCGCGTCGTACGGGTTCTGGTCGTAGTCCCATCGATTCCAGAAGCCGAACTGGTAGATGAAGTCGTCGCTTCCGCCGGCGCTCGTGTCGTCCACTTGGTAGCGGACGTGATGGCCGATCGTTCCGAGGACGTTCCCGACGTAGCTCATGTACCGCTGATGCGCGCCGGCGCTCAACGGAATGCGGAAATTCGTCTTGTTGGGCGCGAAGCCGGAGACGCGGTTGCGGAAGAGAGTCAGGCGCGAAGCGGAGCCCCACACGTTGTCGATGTTGATCATGTAGACCACGTTGCCTTCGTACAGATGAAAATCGCTGTGCGCCTGATGAGGCTCGAAGGCAGCGAACTGATTGTCCGGGCCGTACGTGTGCTGGGCGTAGTTGTACCCGACGACCAACGCGTCGTCGGTCATGGGCATGACCGGCGAGGTCACGTTGAACATGATGTTGTTCTCGAGCTTGCTGTAGGGCGATTCGATGATCTCGAACCCGTACTGAGTCGGGCCGGCCGGCGCGCCCGCCGCCGAGATGTAGCTGTCCCGTATCTCCGCGCGGTAGGAGAACCAGGTGGTGACGGCGCCGCGAGCCACGTTGTCGACTTCCACGTTCCTCGCCCAGCAATAGGAACAGAACGTGAAGCAGATCGCGCGGTCCTGGTGGCGGGCGTCGACTTTCAGGTCCTCGACTCCGGCGTTGCGGATGTTGCCCGGATAGGGAGAGCCGTCGGGATTCCAGAAGAACACCTGCGGCGCGAGGGTCGGGTCGTGGGTGTAATCGACGGGCGGGCTGATGGTGACGTGCGTGGCGTCGTTGACCTCGGTGATCTCCGTCGTCTGGAACTGCGCCCGCGTGCCCGGAGAGCTGTAGAAGCTCGGCTCCTCGTCGCGCCCGGCGCCCTGCGTGCCTTCCGAGCCCTCGAGAAAGACCAGGTTGGCGTCGTTGTGCTGATCGAGCATGACCGTCTGTCCGACGGCCATCCCCGACGTGCTCGCGACGGTGAGAACGGTGTCCCCCTTGTCGAGCCCATCGGTCCAGTCGACGGCCACGTAGGGCTCGGGCGGATAGCCGCCTTGTCCCGAGGTGCCGCTGATGCCCAAGAAGATGTTGGTGTCCGGGCCGAGGACGATCGTCGTGCTCGTCGGGCCGGCGCCGCGGAGCACGACACCCTTGTTGGAGTAGAGCGAGGCGGTCAGCGTCCAGGTCCCGGCTGGGAACTGCACCACCCCGTCCTGCGGGCACGCGTCGATCTTGGCTTGGATCTGCGATGTCGAGTCCGACGTGAGCACGTTCGCACAGACGTCGGTGCGGCTCGGAATCCCGCCGGGGATCCCGGCATACGTCCAATCGATCGCGCGATCGGGAGCCAGGATGCCGGACCAGAGCGCGTCGCCATCCCCGACGCAGGCGCCGCAGTCCTCCGCGCAGCTGTGACAGTCCTCGTCCGCCGAGCACGTACCGTCGCTGCACCCAGCGGGCCGTGCATCCGAGCCACGTACATCGGCGCTAGCGCCATCCGGGGTGGCAGCGTCCGGGGTGCCGGCGTCCGATTCGCCGCAGCAAAGAGCAGACATCGCCACGGCGAAGACGATTCCCACACGCAACGAAGCGCTCCCTACCCGCACGGCAACCCTCGTGATGCGACTGGCGTCGACGATTGAACGTCCTCGCTCGAGCGTAGGACGGCGCGCTCGGGGAAAGCAAGACTGCCGAGTGCCAGAACGGTGCGGGTGAGCGGGCGCTAGGGCGTTAGCGTCAGGCTCCTGCGCCGCGCCGCCCGAGCGCGAGCGCGGCACGCTCGGCGGCGAACGCGAGCGCGGCTGGGAGGGCGCGCCCTGCGCCGAGCGCGACGGTGAGCGCGCCGGCGAAGGTGTCGCCCGCGCCGTACGTGTCCGCGAGCGGCGCAGGTGTCGGCGCTGCGCCGAAGCGCCCCCGCTCGCCTGCAGCGGTCTCGTACGCGCCGCCCTCCGCGCCCTCGGTCGAGACGACGACACCGGGCGCAGGATTGAGGTCGCCGGGCGCGTACGCCTCTCCCGCGTCCCGCGCGCTCCGCAAGAGCGCGTCGACGGTGACGCGCGCCTCGCGCACGACGCCGAGCGCGCGCGCCGTCGCGACGAGCACGCGCGCGCGCCGAGCAGCCCGCACGGCGGCGGCGTCACCCTTGCAGAAGTAGACCGCATCGCACGACTCGAGCGCGCTCCAGTCGATCGCATCGGAGCCGCTCGGCCGGAGCGGCGGCGCGAGCACGGTGATCGCGCGCTCTCCGTCGTCGTCGAGGAGCGTGAACACTCGCGGATGGGGCGCGGCACGAACGGCGGCAGAGAGCTCGAGCGCGCCGCCGCCGAGCGCTGCGCGGACGCGTTGGCCGACCTCGTCGACGCCGATAGCCGTGAAGAAAAGCGCTGTCCCGCCGAGCTCGCGTGCGAGCCGACCCATCTCCGCGACGGCGACAGCGCCACCGCCCGCCGGCTCGGCCCAGCTCTCCCGGGCGTGCACGATCTCGCCCGACCTCGGCACGTGCGCGACCCTCGCGAACGTCACCCACTCCACGTGCCCGACCACCGCGACGCGCATCGCGCCGACGCTACCATCGCGGCGCACGCGCCTCCACACGTCACGCTTCGTGGCGTTCGCTGAGCTCCGCGGGCGTTGAACACTGTTCAGCGCGAACACGCGGCGCGACGCACCGTGCAGCGTTCGTACATGTTAGTTGTCGATCATCATGAAGTACTCGACGACACTCACCATCGACCGATTGTTGACGCTCGCTCTCGTCTGTGTGACGTGCGCGGCCTGTAGCAGCGCGAGCAGCGGCCCTCCGGTCGAGTGCAGCTCGGGCGCGGATTGCGGCGCCGGCCGAACCTGCGTCGACAGCCGTTGCGTCTCCTCGTCCGACGCGGGTGCGACCGGAGACGCCGGCGCGACTCCGGACGCGGGCGCGACCGAAGACGCCGGTGTCCTCGACGGCTGCCAGACGGACGCGGACTGCGCGGGCGCGTCGGATTCCGTGCCGCGAGCCTGACACGTGCGACGTGGAGAGCCGCGAGTGCATGCTCGGCGACTTGATGCCCGCTGGCAGCACGTGCGGGAGCGGCATGGCATGCGACGCGACGGGCGCCTGCGTCGCCTGCTCGATGGGCGAGACGTGTGCTCCGACGACGGAATGCCGGACGGGCGCGCTCGATTGCAGCTCGGGCGCGCCGGTCTGCGCGGAGACGGGAAATGCCGCGACCGGAGCCGAGTGCACGCGCTCGGGCGGCGCGGCGGGTCGCTGTGACGCGACCGGTTCTTGCGTCGAATGCACCGAAGACTCGGACTGCGGCTCGGGCCACATCTGCGGCGGCGGCACGTGCACCGTGGGCTGTTCGTCGAGCTCGCCCTGCCCGAGCGGGCAGACGTGCTGCGGATTGGCGTGCATCGACACGACCGCGAACCTCGCGAACTGCGGATCGTGCGGGCACACCTGCACGGTCGCGCACGGGTCGCCGGTGTGCAGCGGCGGGTCGTGCAACGTCGCGTCGTGCAGCACGGGCTACGCCAACTGCGACGGCAGCCCCGGCAACGGCTGCGAGACCCCGCTCGGCACGACCACGGACTGCGCCGCGTGTGGCGACTCTTGTGCGACGGGCGCGAGCTGCGGCGGCGGAGGGTGCGTTTCTCCGCCGCGCATGTGGCGCTGCGGTTGGGCGCTCCCGGGCTACGGGTGCAACAACGGCCGAGCGTCGACCGTGATCACGGCGCCGGACCTCGCGGCGGCGATCGTGGCCTGTCGCGCGGCATGGCCGATGTCGACGTACTCGGACTTCTGCTACGTGCGCACCGAGGGCGGCCCGGCGGCGCCGGCCGACATGTCCCAGTGCTCGAGCGCGATGGGGACGTGGCTCGCGGCGACGACGTGCTGCAACTACATGGGGACGCTGAGCTGCGGCGGGTCCTGTCCGGCCGGAGAGACCGCCTGCTCGACCGGATGTGCAGACCTCATGGCGGACGAGGCCAACTGCGGGACGTGCGGGCACGCGTGCTCCGCAGGTCAGACCTGCGAGGGCGGCACCTGCGTCTCGCGCATGTTCCGCTGCGGTTGGGCCCTCCCTGGCTACGGGTGCAACAACGGTCGGGCGTCGACAGTGATCACCGCCACGGACATGGCTGCAGCGATCGTCGCGTGTCACGCGGCATGGCCGATGTCCACGTACTCGGACTTTTGCTACGTGCGTAACGAAGGCGGCATGACCTATTCCGGCGACGATTCGCAATGCACGAGCGCGAGCGGCACCTGGCGCTCCGCGAGCAGCTGCTGCAACTACATGGGTACGCTGAGCTGCCCGTCCTGAGCGCGGGCCGAGGCCGCTCCGGTCGGCCGTCGCTCGCCGTCGCCCCACGGCACGGCGAGCGACGCCGCCACCACCCTCCTCGGATGCGGCCGTGATACGCTGCGCGACGAGGGAGGTTCGGGTGACCGCCATTCGTTGGATGCGATCGGTCGTGATCGCGTTGTTGCTCATCGGCGCCGGCTGCGCGGCGTCGTCCCCGGTCCTGAGCGTCGGCGCGTACTCGTCGATACCGGACGCGGAGCTCTTCGGGCGCGTGCAGCAGGCGCTCATCACGCAGGGCTACCCGGTGCAGACGTCGGACCCGGTCCACGGGACGATCGTCGTGCAGGCGAACTTCGTGAGCCGCGGCATCGTCTCGACCTTCACGGTCCAGTGCCATCGCGGCGGCTGGGTGAGCTTCGTGCCGGCCGGCGTGTACGTGCGACGTCGCGGAAACGACGCGCGAATGCCGCGCGCACTACGCGACGAGTACCAATCGCTGGTCATGAACACGATGAACGCGCTCGGACCGCCGAGCGGGGGCGCAGCATGAGGGCCGTCGTCCTCGCGGCGCTGTTCGCCGGCGTCGCGTCGTTCACGACGCCGGCTCGCGCCGAAGACCTCTGCCCGCCGGGACAGGTGGCCGCCGCCGACGGCACCTGCGTCGCGGCGCCGGCGCCAACGGCCGCGCCCGCGCCGCAATGCCCGGCGGGGTATCGGTTCGACGGATTGTCGTGCGTCGTCGGCTCGGCGCCTGTCGCCCCGAGCCCCGTGATGAGCCCCACCCCGAGCTCCGACACGCCCCAGCCCGCCGTGTCCGAGCCCGCACCCCCCGCGGCGTACACCGGCCCGACCGAGTGGCCGACGGCGAACGGCCCTCCGACCGACGCGTTCAATCCGACGCCGGGACGCGAGATCCGGCGCCCGTACTTCTGGACCGCCGTCGCGTTCTTTCTCGCTGCGTATGGGCCGAAGATTGTGACGGTCCTCAGCTCTCGGGACAGAGACGCGGGGTGCTACGACGTGACCGACGGGCTCATCCTCGTGCCGGTGCTCGGCGGGATCCTCGGGCTCATCAGCAGCGCGAGCTGCCACGGCACCGAGGTCTACAGCAGCTACACGTACGAGTACGGGTACTTCTCCGACGCACCGATTGGGCCAGTCGACAGCTTCGCGGTCGATCTGCTCGGCATCGCGTGGTTGACCATCGCGCTGATCGGACGGCCCGCGGCCGATTGGCAGACGCGGGCGGGCACGGTTCGCTTCGTGCCCTCGGTCGCGGGCGGAAGCGGCGCGACCCTCGCGCTCGACTTCTGATACGGGCGCGCGCTCATGGCGAGCTCTCGATGACTCATCGGTCCGCCGATGATCCGATTGCGGTTCACCGCGTGCGACGGTGGTTCTTCAGAGAGGGGTACGAGTACTACCCGGACTGGCGCAAGAACCGCGGCGTCCGGCGAGCCTGCAAGCGGGCGAAGGAGACCTCCATCGAGAAGGCCGAGCCCGGGCTCTGTCGAGTGACGGGGCGCGTGCGTGTACTCCGGCACGTCGTGTGCGACCTGCTCGGCACGGAGGTCGGCGCGTTCTGGGGACGGTCGATGACGCTGTTCCGCGAGTCCGTGACGCTGCGCAGTCCGCTTCCGGACGCGGCGGTGCGGTCACCGATCCACGACACGTGGGCGTGCGGTCGGCTCGCCGTGATCGATGCGACGGGAGTCGCGGTCGTCGACGCACACCACGTCTCGATCTGGCGACACGAGGGCCGCGAGCTGATGCGCCCACCGTATGTCTTGTCGGTATCGGACGGCGCGAAGGTGACCGTCGTCGGCAGGGCGGAACGCGCCCCCGCGGGCGACGTGACGGAGTTCGTTTCCGCGCGCTCGTATCGCTCCGTCCCAGAGGCGCTGGTGTTCCAGGGAAGCTGGCGGAGCGCAGTCGTCCTGCTCGTGTGAGGGCGAGGTGCTAGCCTGGGCGCCCGACCGGAGGCAGAAGATGACGACGAGCGAGGAGATCGAGATCGAGACCGACAGCGGAAAAGCTCGTGCGTACGTCGCGACGCCCGACGGCAGCGGAGTGTTCCCGGGCGTGCTCTTCTACATGGACGCGTTCGGGCTGCGGCCCACGATGGAGGCGATGGCGCAGCGGGTCGCCGCGGGAGGGTTCACGGTCCTCGCGCCGGATCTCTATCACGGCAAGGAGTACGCGCCGATCGACCCGAAGAGCGTATTCGCCGGACCGGGCCCCGAGATGGAGCGCGTGATGAAGCTCGCGAGCAGCGTCGGCGACGAGAGCGCCATGCGCGACACGCGCGCCTGGCTCGACGCGCTCGCTGCGCGGCGCGAGGTCCGTCCGGGGAAGGTCGGGTGCGTGGGGTACTGCATGGGCGGCGGGCTCGCGTTGCTCGCGGCGTGCACGTACCCGGATCGCGTCGGAGCGGTCGCGTCGTTTCACGGCGGACGGTTCGTCACGGACGCGGCGAGCCCGGACGCGATCGTCGCGAAGCTCCGCGCGGCGACGTACCTCGGTGTCGCAGAGATCGATCGGCGCCACACGGCCGAGGTGAGCGAGAGGCTCGAGGCGGCGTTCACGAAGGCGAACGTCCCGCACGCGATCGAGCTCTACGCGGGCGCCTCGCACGGCTTCGCGGTCCCGGACGTTCCCGCCTATGACCGCGCGGCGTCGGAGCGGCACTTCGACCGGATGCTCGACTGGTTCGGGGAGCACCTCGCCGCTTCCTAGCTCCCCGGGAGCCGCGTGAGCCCGTCACCGCGCCGCTCGAGGGAACCCGCCCTCCGAATCGTGGGTCTCGCGCCCTGTGAGCGCGGGATTGAAGACGCACACGAGGCGTAGCTCCGTCTCGGCTCGCACGACGTGGCGGTCGTGCGCGTCGAGCACGTAGAGCGTCCCGTCGGCGAGCTCGCGCTCGGCGCCGTCCGGCAGACGCTTCACGGTTCCACGCCCGCCGATGCAGTAGACCGCTTCGACGTGGTGTCGATACTCCATTTCGATCACCGCTCCCGCGCGAACGACCGTGTCGTGCAGGCCGAAGCCGACGCCGTCGCGAGCGAGGAGGAGGCGCCGGCTCTGCCACTCGCCTCCGTCGACGTCGCGCTCGGTCCCCGCGATCTCGTCGAGCGTCCGAACGATCATGTGCGCACCTCCTGCGTGAAGTGATCGTCCCATCGCGCGATCTCTTCGAGCAGAAGCGCGCCGAGGGCCGTCGGGCGCGCGTGCTCGCGGAGCACTTCCGCGGCCTCGTGGTTGCTCTCGACGATCTCGCGAAAGCGCGCTTCGAAGTCGGGCCTGTGGGCGAGTGGATGATCGGCCTCGCGCATGCGCTCGTAGAGGCGCGCGACGGGAAGAAACGCGTGGACGGCGAGCAGAAGGCCGGAGAGCGGACGCGGATCGGGACGGACGGGGGACGCGTATGCGGCGTCGGGTGGGTTCTCGAGGACGGCGTCGGTCTCGAACAAGGCGTTGAGCTTGCCGTGCGAGTGCTCGTGGATGAGCGCTTCGGCCATCGTCATGAGGCGCGGGTGGAGCGTGAGGTACACGGTACCGATCGCTTCGCGGTACGACGCGGAGAGGTGCTTCTGCTCGTCGTACCCGACGGGGACGAGCTGGTGAACGAAGAGGTCGATCTCGGCGCGGAGCGCGGGGAGGTGCGCGCCGACGAGGTCGAGCGCATCGCCGAGCGCATCCCGCCACTCTTCGGTAGGGCGTCCGCCGAGGTCGAGCGCGTTGCCGGATTTGTCGGGGTGCGCCTCGTCCATCGCGAGCGGGTTGTCGTCGGCGAGCGCGAGAACGGTGTTGTCGCGGATGGCGACGTAGGGACGCTCGACGAGGTCGTGCGCCATGTCGAGCGCGTCGAGCGCGACGTCACGTGCGCCGCTCGGTGTGTCGAAGCGCGCGCGCTGCGCGTCGAGCACGAGCGCGGCCGCGCCTTGGGGCGCGCGAAGCGCGAAGCGTCCCGACAGGCACAGAACGCGGTCGGGCGGCGGCGCGATCCGGAGCGGCGACGCGAGCGCGCCGTAAAACGCGAGCTCGAGGCCCATCGTCGCCACGAGCGTACCGACGATCGCGCTCGCATCCCCGTCGCCTGGCTCGCGGTCGCGGAGCACGCGCACGAGCGTCGCGACCGTCGGGTGGCGGAGCGCGCTCGCGACCGCGCCCGGATCGCGGGCGAGCAGAATCGGACACGGTGCGCCGGAGCGCCGACCAGGTCTCGCGCCCCGGCCCAGGCGCCGCGAGCGCCGGCGAGAGCCGCCCGAAGTCGACGAGCACGCGCTTGAGCGCGCGCGAGAGCACGTCGCGTGCGCTCGTCGAGCCTTCGTCGGGTACGGTGAGATCCACGTGGTCTGCATCGCGGCGTGGGTCGGCGACCGCGTCTTTCGGGGCTAGCTTAGCGTCTCTCCACGATCGGTGCGTATGCGCCGCGCAGCTCGCGTTTCCAGAAGTTGCCCGTGCGGCGGTGCTCGTCGAGCGTCGTGAAGTGGTAGTCCCACATCGTCGCGCGGACGTAGCGGGGCGGGTGATCGGGGAACGGGTTGTGTTCGAAGAAGGCGAGGATGGCGGGATCGTTCTCGGTGAGGTGCTGCATGAGACGCATGAGCCACGGGTTGTGGTGAACGCTGCCGAGGGCGGCGAACCACATCTGCCAGTCGAGGCGCGGCATGTTGGGCTGGGACCAGGTCGGCGCGCGATCGAGCGGGCCGGCCTTGTCGCGGAAGACGTACGGCTTCCACTCGACGCCATCGGCGCTGCCCTCGAGCTCGATCTCGGGCCGCGAGGTCGTCATCACGGCGAAGAGGCCGTAGTCGTTGAACGACGCCAGCGGACGGACCAGCTCGATCGGATCGGTGTCCGAGAAGCCGCCGAGGAAACCGAGCATGCCGATGGTGATCATGATCGCGGCGAGCACGTCGACGGCGCGACGCCGCCACGGCGCGAGCGTGCGTTCCTTCGCGCGCTTGGCCATGTGCTCGAAGAGGCGGAACGCTCGCTTCGGGAGGATGCGGCGCCACGCGTCGTCGTCGACGAGCGGGATGCACAGGACGATGGTGAGGAGGTTGAAGAAGCCATAGTTACCCGTCGCGCCGATGACGAGCATGAGAGCGACGACGGCGCTCGCGGCGATGCGGCGCGGGATGCGGTGAGGGACGAGCGCGAGGAACGGCGCGCCGAGCTCGATGACGAAGACGCCGGCACAGGACGCTTTCTGTGCCCAGACGGGGAGATGGTGCGCGTACCAGCCGAGCACGGTCGGCAGGGGCTGCGTCTCGTAGTGGTACGTGAGCGCGGTGAGGTCGCGCCAGGTGGGATCGCCACTCGCGAGCTTCACGATTCCGGAGCGGAGCATCAGCCGAAAGAGCAGCAGCACGAGCACCCAGCGCGCGACCCGGTTCGGCTCTTCGGCGAACGAGAAGCCGTCGATGCGCTTCGCGCCGACGTAGAGCACGGACGCGAAGAGGGTCTCGAGCAGGAGCATGTCCCACTGGAACGCCATGAACGGCATGCAAGCGTTGACGATCGAGAGATACGCGAGCCACGCGACGAGGATCGCGGTGCGCGGAAGCATGCCGAAGAAGAGGAACGTCGACGCGAGGACGCCGAGCGCACAGAGGCCGTCGAGAAACCCGCCCGAAGCGTCGAGCCACGCGAGCGTCGGGCGATCGAAGAAGCCGACACCGCGCTGGCCGAGCACGCCGAGGAGCTCGCTCGCCGGCACGAGACCGTGATCGCCGGCGAGCGCATCGATCTGCGTCCAGATCGAGATGAAGGCGATCGCCGTGGTGACGGCGAGAGCGCGCGTGTAGAGCCAGGGTGCGACGGCGTAGCGCGTGGTCAACCGTGTCCGAGGTCGCGGAGCGCGGCGCGGATCGCCTCGGCGGCGGCGTCGAGAGCCGCGGCGTCGGGATTTCGCTCGGCGCGCGCGAAATCGAGATCGTGAACTTCGTCGATGGGGGAGACGTGGATGTGGAGGTGGGGGACTTCGAGGCCGGCGATCATGAGGCCGACCTTTTGGGGCGACCACACGCGGTCGATCGCCTTGGCGATCGTCTGCGCGACGCCGACGAGGTGTGCGAGCAGCGCGGGGTCGGCGTCGATCCAGTGGTCGACCTCTTCGCGCGGGACGACGAGGGTGTGACCGGGCTTGAGCGGGGCGATCGTGAGGAACGCGACGCAAAGGTCGTCCTCCCACACGAATCGGCCGGGGATCTCGCGCCGGATGATCTTCGTGAAGAGCGTGGCCATGACGAGGCCGAGCCTACCGCAAGGCGGCGCGGACGCGGCAAGTTGCGATCGCTCTAGCTCGCCCGGCGAAAGAACAGGCCGAGGAGGCCGAGGGCGATTAGGAATGCGGTGGGGGCGGCGCCGTGACCGGTGGCGTCGCAGCTGGCGCAGCCGCCGCGGGTCTCGGACATCTGGGAGCCGCCGGTCGGGGAGAGGGAAGCGGGCGGGGTCTCTCGGGGTTGGTCCTCGGCGGGCTCTTCGGGGTGGAAGGCGCCGGGCGGACCGGGGTCGTTCGGGTGCGGGGGCTCGGCGGTGCCGGCGACGATGCCGAGGTCGGGGAGGTCGTCGCGGACGAACGGGCCGATCGCGGTGACGGCGGGGACGTCGGCGGGGCGCTCGGGCGGGGCGGCGCCGGCGTTGTCGCCTCGGAGCAGCGGGCTCGGCGCGCCCCACACGGGCATCGGCGCGTTGGGCGGGCCGCCCCATCGGCCGCGGACGGGGGACGCGCACGCGATCGCGCCTTCCCACGGGTGACGGATCACGTAGCGGCCCTGGAAGTTGTTCGAGCCCGACGGGACGGCGCCTTCCTCTTCTAGCTGACCGTCGGTGTCCGGGATGCCGCGGCCGCCGATGATCGGCGGTGCGGCGCGGAACACGAGATCCTCGCCGAGCCCTTCGGGCCGTAGCGGGCGTGCAGCCGCGTGAGCACGAAGCCATACGGCGAGCCGGGGATCACGTCGGCGCCGAGCGTCGCCAGCTCGCCCGGCTCGAGCGGCGGGCCCGGGCACGGATCGCACGACGTGGCGTCCCACGCGTACTCGGTGACGACCGCGCCCGGGTTCTTCTCGATCGTGCGCGTCGAACAGCGCGGCGTAGAACTCGCCGAAGCCGCTCGCGCACGCCGTCCTCGACGTCGAGGTTCGTCGGGATGGTGACGTTCGGGTAGTTCGCGACCTCGTAGCGCTGGTTGCGGCGCGAGGATGTGGACGATCAGGTCCTGCGTGCCCGCACGAGTTCACCAGGCCGAGGCGCATCGGCAGCGCTGAACTCGTCGCTGTCGTAGTGGAAGCGCAGCGGCGAGAGCATCGGCGCTGCCCGTTCTCGAACTTGACCTTGCTCGACGTCGACCTTGGCGACGAAGAACTTCGATCCCCGCCTCGACGTACGGCCGGAGCACGCGGCTCGGCGCCGTCGGGGATCTTGTAGTTCTCCTGCGCGCAGCCAGGTTCGAGCCCGGTCGAGTCGCTCGCGCTGAGGATGACGATCTCGTACTCGCCGACCGTGAACTGCGCCTCGATCTTCACGCCGAGGCCGGCGTGCCGCGCCGCGCGTCGGCACGGCCGACCGCGACGCACGCGGCGCCATGCCGCGCCCGTACCTGGCGCCGCCATGCGCGCAGCACGGGTCCTGCTCCCAGTACTCGACCAGGCGCGGCGCCGCGAGCTGGTCGACGCGCTGCGAAGACCTCGCGCGGGCAGCGTCTTGACGTTCTCCTCCTGCAGGACGACCGGCACCGGCACGACCATCGCGAAGTCCTCGGGCGGGCCCTGGTAGTTGTTCTGCATCGACAGCACGGTGCGCGTGCCCTCGCGCATCAGCACGACCATGGTCGCGTTGTTGTAGAGCTGCGCGTCGGCGCCGCTCACGTAGAAGCCGCAGAACGCGCTGGCCACGACCGGCACGAGCGCCGGCGCGAGCACGAGCGAGACGGTGACGAGCACGGCCGAGACGATCCGTCGCATGAGCTCTCCTCCGCCGGCAGCGCTGCCGGCCCCGCGCCGAGAGGCGCGGACCCGCGTTCGATTCCGCTGTCGTACCCGGCCTTGGGTCGCGACGGTCGCACGCGTGACCGAGCGTGCCAAGCGTCGAACGGCTCAGGCCATGGGCCTCTCCGCGAGCTCCGCGGCGAGCCGCTCGAAGAGCGGCGGGACGAAGTCGCCGGCGGTGCCCTCGATCCACGCGCCGAACGGGCTCTCGGTCGCGAACGCGGTGAACGGGCTCGCCTCGGGGTTGACGACGATCATCGGAGCGCCGCGCCGCGCGACGAGCCCTCCGACGTGGAGCGGAAGGTTCGTCTGTCCCGTCGTGCCGACGACGACGAGAAGCCGCGCGCGGCCGGCCGCGCGGAGCGAGCTCTCGAACCGGAAGTGCGTCTCGTCGTAGTACTCGTCGAACCAGAGCACGTGCGGGCGCGCGCGGCCCTTGCACTTCGGACAGACGAGCAGCGCGCGCTCGCTCTCGCCGAGCGGACGCCCCCGTCCCCACGCGACGTCGACGCCGTCGGGCAACGGCCAGGCAGCCGGCGTGCACGGACGATCGCGGGAGCGAGAGCTCTCGCCCGTGCCGCCACAGCGCATGAAGTCGATGTTGCCGTGGATCTGATAGGTGCGATCCAGCGTGCTCCCGGCGCGAAGGTGCAGCCCGTCGACGTTCTGCGTGATGAGGAGCATGTCGTCGCCGAGCTCGTGCTCGAGATCGGCGACGGCGCGGTGCGCCGCGTTCGGCTCCGCCGCGCGGCAGACGCCGCGACGGTAGAGGTACCAGGACCACACGTCGTCCGGCATCGAGTTGTAGGCCTCGAACGTCGCGAGCTCCATCGGGTGATAGTTGCGAGATCCGATCTGCCAGTAGCCCTCCGGCCCGCGAAAGGTCGGGATCCCGCTCTCCGCGCTGATGCCCGCGCCCGTGAGGACGACGACGGGTCCCTCGATCTCGCGCGATCCCACGAACAGTTGGTCGAGCTCTGCGGGAAGACCCGTCATCGCCCACATCGTATCGTAGGATCGTGGCGAGCCGAAGGACGGGTGCAGCGATCGCAGCTGCGGCGATCGCGATCGGGAGCGCGGCGCTCGGTGGGGGCTTCCGGAGCCGCTCCTCCGCGAGCTCGCCGTCGGCGGGCGGCTCGTCGCGCCGGTCGGCGACGCGGACCAGGAGCTCGTCGTCGTGACGCGAACCGCGTCGGGCTACGAGCGCGAG
Organism: uncultured delta proteobacterium; assembly: GCA_963740495.1. GTDB lineage: Bacteria > Myxococcota_A > Polyangia > Polyangiales > CAVUEK01 > CAVUEK01. The sequence continues at coordinate 162,544 of CAVUEK010000011.1, read as the reverse complement.
CGGTCGCTGCCGGTCCGGTTCGTGCCGATGACGGGAGAAGCCGAGCGCTGAATCGCACGGGCGAGCGAGTCAGAGGCGGTAGAGGTCGATCGTTCCCGTCTTGCCGCTGTCGGCGCTCCACGACGCGACGGCGGTCCCGTCGAACTCGACGCGGAGCTCCGAGTCCCACGTGAACGTGCGCTCGCCGTCGCGCGTGAGCACGTGGCCGCGCGGGCCGATCGCGGTCCCGCTCACCGAGCCGCGCAGCTCGTGCGTGGTCCCCGTGCGCGTGTAGACGCCGGTTTTCGAAGTCGACGGTCGCGCGGGTCTCAGTCCGACCGGAAGCGCGCCGCCTCGCGAGCCGCTGCGTCGCCGAGCTCGACCACGAGCGGGCGGAGCGCGGCGCGAACCGCGCGCATCGCCGCTGGCACGCCATCGAAGCCGTGGTCGCGAGCGACGCGCTCCCACGGACGGCGGCAGAGCACCTTCGCGACGAGGAGCCTGCGTGCATCGGCGTCGAGCGGGGGCTCGAGCCTCGCGAGCGCCGCCGAGACGAGCTCGAACACGGGACGGATCGTCACGTCGTATGGCCGTGGACCGAAGGCGCACGCGACGAGCGCGCGGACGTCTTCGTCGTCGAGGCGCGGGCGGCGGTCGGGCGCGCTCCCGGCGAGGCACGCGAGCGCGACGTCGGGAGGGAGGTCGCGCAAGACGTCCGAGAGCGCGTGCGGGAGATCGATCGCGAAGCGCTCGCGGAGCTCGCGCACGAGCCGCTCGGCGGGCCCGGGGAGCGGGTGCAACACGACCGCGGAGTGCTCGCCGCTCCGTGCGCCGCGCGAGACCGAGATCCGAACGGGCGCATAACCGGACGCGCTCCAGAACTGGAGGAGCTCCGGATCGGCGGCGAAGATCGAGCCGACGTACTCGACGTCCTCGCGGCGCGCGCGCCGGGCGATCGCATCGAGCAAGCGCGCGCCGAGGCCGCGTCGCCGCGCCGCGTCGTGCACCGCGATCCGGACGATGCGCCGGCCACAGAGCCTGGCCGCGTCCTCGCGCCCGAGGTGGCACATGAGCGTCTCGGGGAGGGCGTGGCCGCGCGGGCGCTCGCGCCCCTCGAAGATGCGCGCGGCGAGATCCGGCGGCAGCTTGCCCTCCTGTGCGACGAGCGCTGCCGCGACGACGTGGGGACCGTGGACGAGGGCGTGTACCTCGAGGTTCGGCGCGTCGAGGAGCCGCCGCAGATCCGAGGGCGTCGTGCGGTGGTGCGCCCACACGAGCAGACCGAACGTCTCCTCGAGCCTCGCGTCGTCGGCGACGAGCGCATCGCGGTCGAGCACCACCGCGTCCGTCGCGTCCGCGGTCACCGAACCGACGGCGGATGCGTCGACGGGCCTCGCGTCGAGGAGGAGCGCGCGGTGCACGAAGCGCTCGACGGGGTCGGCGGCGGCCCAGCGCACGGGCGTCTCGAGCGCGACCTCGACGAGCGCCGGATGGCGCGCGCGGAGCCGAGCGAGGAATCGCAGCGCGAACCCGCGGCCGGTCCCCTCGTAGCCCTCGATCGTCGTCGCGAACGCGATGCGAGCACCCGTCGCGAGGAGCCGCTCGAGCGACGGAAGCGGGATCGCGGCCGCCTCGTCGACGAGCAGCACGTCCGCGTCGCGGCGGGCTTCCGGGACATCGTCGGGCGCGATGAAGACCACGCGCGCGCTCTCGCCGGCGAAGCGCAGCGCCTCGGCGGCGGCGTCGCGCGACGGGGCGGTCACGATCACGCGCGGCACGCCCGCCTCGAGGAGGGCGCGCGCGGCGAGCCCGAGCGCGGCGGACTTGCCGCGCCCGCGAGCCGACGTGAGGACGACCGGTGAAGCGCCGTCTGCGGAGAGCCGCGAGAGCGCGTGCACCGCGCGCTCCTGATCCGACGTCGCGTACGGCGGCGGCGCGGGCTCGCTCGGCGGGCGGTCCGAGGGACGCGCGGGCGGCGGCGGCACGGACGTCTTCTGGAGCTTGCCGCGGTCGAGCGCGACCAGCGCGACGCCTGGGCTCTCGACCACGACGCGCAGGAGCCGCGTCCCGAATCGGCGACCGACATCCTCGGGCGCGTAGGGATAGACCGCGAGCGCTTCGTCGAGAACACCGCCGGCCCCGGGCCAGGACGCGATCTTCGGCGCGAGCAGCACGAGCAGACCGCCGCCGCGTACGGTCCCGTGTATCGCGCCGAGCGCGTCGGGGTCGAGCCCCGGGCCGAAGTCGAGCACCGCGAGATCCGTCTCGCGCCCGAGAACGCTCGGCACGCGCGCCTCTCCCGCGCTGAGCCGCAGCACGCTCGGCGGGGCGAGCGTCTCGACGACCACCGCGAGCGCCGCCTCGCGCGTCTCCTCGTCGCCCGCGAGAACCAGCGCCCGCCGGTGACGCGCTTCACCCGCCTCGCCGGACAACCGCGTGACGAGCGCTGCGAGCTCCCGCAAAAGCCCGGGGTCGAGCGTGGTCAATCGAGCGGTCCCACGAGCCCATCGTACCGCGGCTACGCTGTCGCGTCCCGGTCGGGGACGCTGGTCGTCAATTTCGTCAGCCGCCCTCGCGTGCTCGCCCTCCACGTGCGCCGAATGACGAAGACGAAGACGAGCGTCCCCGATCTTCAGACGAGGCCGTAATAGCGCGCCATCCAATACGGCAAGAGGTAGCTCTGGGGCGGCGAGATGTTGCGGGGGTCGGCGGTGCAGCCGGAGTAGTCGAAGGGGTCGCGCCACCAGAGGAAGGTGCTGGGGCAGCGGTCGGCGGTCTCGAGGGCGTCGCGGGTGACGGGGTCGCCGAATCGGTCGAGGCAGAGCTCGGTGCCGGGGGGGGAGCGCGTCGGTTGGTCGTAGCGCGCGGGGAACTGTCGGAGCATGCAGAGACCGTTCTCGACGGCGTCGGTGGCGGGGCCGTCGCTGCCGGGGCCCAGGCGCTTGGCGACGGCGTACATGAAGTCGAACCAGGGATTGTTCTGGGCGAATGCGGCGCGGGCGACGCCCTCGGGCATGAAGACGTCGCGCGCTAGGGAGGCCTGGTACGCCTCGCGGCGCGCGGGGTCGCGCTCGAAGCCGATCGCGCCGAAGAGGCTCAGGAACTGCATCGAGACGTTGTTGAAGTTGGTGCCGCAGGCGTCGGGGCCGACCCACACGCCGGCTTCGTCGAGCCTCTCGGTGTAGGGCTCGTGCGCCTCGAGGGAGTACGGGAGGCAGGTCTTCGGATCGGTCAAGAGGCACTCGTAGAGCGCCGCGATGGACGCGTCGCCGCTCGCGACGGCGGCGGTCTTCACGAAGGAGAGAGCCATCGCGGCGTTGAAGCCGGGGAAGTCGTCGAGCGCGTACGCGTACAGGCGACCGTGCTCGGTGATGCGCCCGTCCCAGTCGACGACGGTGAGATCGTGATTGCGAAGATGCTCGCCGACCTGGGTGAGCAGGTCGGCGGCGACCGCGTGCACGGCTCCATCGTCGACGAGCTGCCACACGACGCCGAGCGCCCAGACGTGGCCCGAGTACTCGTCCTTCGAGACGTTGTCGAGCCAGCACCAGCCGGCGTAGTGGTCGAGGCCGCAGACCGACGACGTGACCCATTCCATCGTCGTCGCGTCGACGGTCTCGAGGCACCCGGTAACGCCGACGCGCACCCACTGGTTGTCGTCCTTCTCGACGTCGGGCACATAGTCGGCGAGGTCCGTGGGGCACGCGATGCCATCGACGCCGGGCGGGATGTACTGGCGCGTGAAGAGGCCGCGCACCCCCGTGATGCGCATCCGGTCGACCTCGCCCTCGAGGAGCGTGCGGATCGTGGCGAGCGCAGCGGCGTCGTGCGTTGCGGCGTAGCGGTACGCTTGTGACGCGAGGTAGAGCGCGCTCCAGAGGCCGTCGTTCTCGCCCGTGTGCCACTGCTCGACGTCCGCGAAGGTCGCGTCCTCCTGTGCGACGCCGTCGCGGAGCGTCACGCCCATGATCCACTTCAGCTGCGGGTGGAGGTGGACGCGCGTCGCGATGTCGTCGTACCACGCCGCTTTCTCCGCCAACGTCTCCACGGTCGCGCGGGGATCGCTCGCGCACGAGTCGAACGTGGGTGAGCCGTACCGCCAGGGCTCGATGCACGCCCCGTCCTCGCAGAGCATCCCGCGGTCGGCTATGCAGTCTTCCTCCGTGACGAGGAAGCCGCCCTCGCACCGCTCGAGGCGATAGCCGTCGGCGGAGCACGCGAGCGTGCCCTCGGTGTCGCACGGCGTGGGGCCCGCGTCCGGCGCTCCGGCGTCGGGCGCGCGCGCATCTTCTGTGCCGCCGTCCACGACGCCGCCGTCGGTGACGGTCGAGTCGTCGCCACACGCCGCGAGCGCGAGCGCGAGCACGAACGAGAACGCAACAGGGAGAGGCGCGGCTCTACCGATGGACCTCACGCGACGAAAGGTACGGCTTCGCGAGCCGACGAGGAAGTCGCGAGCGCGCGGTGCGATTGGCTTGCGCTCCCGGCCACCGCGTGGTGCGATTCCGCATGCGATCCACGCTCGCTTCATTGGCTCTCATCCCGGTTCTCGTGGCCGTTCAGGGCTGCAGCCACTCGCGCTCCGCTGAAGACGGTGGCAGCGGGGTGGACGGCGGCGGCGGCGGCACCGACGGCGGCGGCGGCGGCACCGACGGTGGCGGCGGCGGCACCGACGGTGGCGGCGGCGGCACCGACGGCGGGGCCGGCGGCACCGACGGCGGCGGCGGCGGAGGGCCCGACGGCGTTCGGTGCGTCGGAGCCGAAGGCGATTCGTGCCCCGTCGGACAGGTGTGCTGCGGCGGAGCGCTCGAGATCACGTGCGAGCCGCCGACCGGTTCGTGCGTGGCCGGTGCGATCGCCTGCGACGGCAGCGAAGACTGCCCCGACGCGTTCTGCTGCGGCAGCGGCGGCGGCACGATGTGCGCGAGCGTCTGCGAAGGCCAGCGCATCTGTCACGCCAGAACAGAGTGCAATTCCGGCGAGGACTGCTGCCCGAACGGCGGCGGCATCCCGAACGGCGCGCTCATGCACTGCCTCGCGCTCGATCCCGGGACGTCGTGCCCGCTCCCCCCGTGAGCGCGGCGCGTCCTGCGCTGAGCTAGCGCGCTCGGTGGATCGGCCACTCGGCGACGACGACGTCGCCGCGGACGACGTGGTACCGGTCGAAGCACGCCGACGCGAGGCAGCTGTGGTTCGGGAGGATCCGGACGCGCTCCCCGACGGTGAAGGCGCCTTCGACCCAGCCGTGCTCCTGGCTGAGCGCGCGAACGTGGCGCGTCTCGTCGAGCTCGCCGCGCGCGTAGTCGCCGAAGATGCGGCCCATCGTCGGCGGCACACCGCTCGGCGAGCCGTCCTTCGAGAGCGCGAGCGCGCCCGCGTCGACGACCGCGCGGCCTTCGTCGGGCGCAGCGCTCACCACCGTCGCGAGCACGGTCGCGGCGCAGTCGCGGACGCTGCACGAGCCGATGATTGTCTGCGTGTAGTCGTGGAGCACGTAGTTGCCTGGGCGCGCTTCGGTGACGCCCGAGAGGTCGCCGGCCGCGCTCATCCCGGGCGTCGAGCCGACGCTCGTCCGTTCGACTCCGACGCCGGCGTCGCGGAGCCGATCGGCGACGCGAACGATCGTCGCGCGCTCGTGCTCGGCGACCTCGGCGAGGCCGACGCCGCCCCGGCACGCGTAGCTCTGACCTGCGTGCGTCAAGAGCCCTTCGAGCCGGAGCGACGGCGACGCGTGGATCGCGTGCGCGATTGCGACGACGAGCTCTCCGCCGGGGCTCGCGCCCGACCGATGCTGCCCGGAGTCGACTTCGATCCAGACGCGGAGCTCGGCCCCGGTCGCGTCGAGCGCGCGCACGGCCTCGAGCGAGTCGACGAGCAGACCGAGGCGCGTGCGCGACGCGAGCTCCGTCGCCTCGCCGAGACGCGAGAGCGGCAGCGGGAACGCCCACGTCAGGTCGTCGAAGCCGGCATCGGTGAAGGCACGCGCCTCCTCGAGCGTCGCGACGGTGAGCCCCCGGGCGCCGGCGTCGCGCTGCAGGCGCGCGATCTCCACGCACTTGTGCGTCTTGACGTGCGGGCGAAGCGCGACGCCGAGCGACCGCGCCCGCTCGGCCATGCGCGCGACGTTGCGCTCGAGGACGTCGAGGTCGAGCAGGAGCGCGGGCGTCGGGAGGTCGGCGACCTTCGCGCTCACGGCCGAAGCGGAACCTTCGGCTTCTCGGGGTGACGCCGATAGAGGATCACGATGCGCCCGATCACGCCCACCTCGTGCGCGTCGTTCGGATCCGCGACGAGCGCCCCGACGGACTTGCGGTCGACCGGGCACGTGTCGAGCACGCGCAGCTTCACGAGCTCGTGATCGGTGAGCGCGCGGTCGACCGCATCGATCACGCCCTGGGTCACGCCGTCGTTCCCCACGTGGACGAGCGGCTCGAGGTGATGTGCGAGCCCGCGTAGCTCGCGCCGCTGCTTGCCCGTGAGGTTCGGAGGCCGTTTCATCGTCGCTTCGAGTAGTCCGACGGCGGTCGCTCCGCAAGAGGATACGTCGCCGCGCCCGAGCGAGAGCGAGGGTCTCCATTTCGGGGTTGCGCGGATGGGCTCACGCTGAGAGGGTGATCGCTCCACGCGAGAGGAGGAAGCGATGCGATACATCTTCACGATGGCGCTCGCGGTCACACTGGCTTGGCCGCTCGGCGCGTTGGCACAGGATGGCGGGGGAGACGAAGCGTCGCCGCCGGAGCACACGGGCGCGAGCGGTGACGAGGCGACGCCGGCCACGCCGACCGATCTCGACGTCGTCTCGATCACGCTGGCCAAGGGCATCGAGGACGGGCACGCGGTGGAGGAAGGAACGTCGTTCTCGACCTCGGACGGTCGCATCTTCGCGATCATCCGCTTGAGCAATCCGTCGCGCGTCGAGACGCAGATCCGCGTCAGCTGGGAGCGCGAGGGCGCGTCGGGCGGTCGCGGGATGGCGCTCGACGTCCCGGCGAGCTTTCGCTGGCGCACGGTGGCGCGCATCGGGACGAACCGACCGGCTGGACGCTATCGCTGTGTCGTTCGCACCGAGGACGGTACCGAGCTAGAGTCCGTGGATTTCACGCTGACGGAGTAGCGGCGGGAGGGGCGTACTGCACCGGGCCGCCGTTCGCGACGTCGCGGCGGAGGCTCGTTCGCATGCGCATCACCATCGCTCTCGGCGCCGCGTGTCTCTCGATCGGGTGCGCGGGCGCGGCGCCGGCAGGCGGCGCGCCCGCAAGCGACTGCACGTGCGGAAGCGGCGATGAGTGCTACGAAGCGGCCTCGACGCTCGCCGGGACCGAAGGCGAGACCAGAGCGACGGGTGAGCGGCTCATCGCGCTCGCCCAATGCGCCTGCGACCTCGGAACCGTGGGGGGATGCAACACGCTCTTTCACTTCTCCGACGACTACGTCCGCGACTGCTCCACCCTCACGAGCCAGTCCGACGAAGCGGTTCGAACGACGCTCGCCGGGCTCTCTCCCGAGCAGCTCGAGCGGGTCGGCGACACGTGCGCGATCGCCGGGCTCGTACACGAGCGCGGCACGCGGATCCCTCCGCTCAACGGGCGCTCGTACCCGCGCGATCCGGCCGCAGCGCGCAGATCGTTCGCGATCGCATGCTCCGTCGGCGTCACCGCGGCGTGTCATCGAGGAGGCTCGTGACCTCGACGTGCGGTGCATCCGAGGGAGCCCCGTCCGCGAACAAGTACGCGACGACATGCTCATCTCCGAGCGCGAGGATCGTGGACGAGCGCGTCCCGTAGAGCGGCGTGTGAATGCAGATCGCCTGGAGCTCGCGCAGGAGCTCCTTGCCGAAGCGCGCTCCCGCCGGCGGGTCGGGGAGGCTCTCGAGCGGGGGCTTGTCGTGGTCGGCGAGGATGTCGTGGAGGCGCGGGACGACCGTGGGCCAGGGCACGTCGAGCACGGCTTCGAGCAGCGAAGCTGCGCGCGCGGCGCGTGGCATCTCGGGCGAGCCGATCCGGTCGTTCGCGAGCACGTGCAGACCGGGCGGCAGCGGGTGGCGCTCGACGCGCTCGGCGTCGGCTCGTCCATACGCGACCTCGACCCCGGCGGCGTCGCCGTAGATCAGGTTGAACGAGTTGTAGCGACGCGCGTCGAGCGCATCGACGTGGGCGGCGACGCGCGCGGTCGTGCCGAGCCGGAGCGCTTCCATCACGACGCCGCCGCGGGAGCGGAGCGAGCGGTCCGGCCCCACGTACGTCCTCTGGTTCGAGATGCCGACGAAGAACCCTCGATTGGTCACGCCCATCCAGGTGCCGCCGCTCTCGACGTCGAGACCGCCGACGATGCGGGGCGACTCGGAGAGCACGCGCGGGGGCAGCGCCTCGCGCGCGTACATCTCGTCTCGATTCGCTGCGACGATCAGCGGGATACCCGCATGAATCCGGTGAAGTACGGCGATGGTGCACATGGCTCGGACGCTCGGTAAGCGAAGCTCAGCGGCCCTCCGTCGCGAGGGCTGGGCCCGCCGCCCATCCTTCTCTCATGATGCACCCCGAACCGTCACGAACGCGCGGCCTGGCCCCGGTCGTCCTTCTCTCCGCCGTCGTCGCCGCGTGCACCGGCAGCGTCAGCTCGCACGACGACGCAGGCCACCCCGCCCTCGACGACGCGGGCACGCCCGCCGCCGACGCCGGGCCAGGCCCTGCGCGGGACGGCGGTCCCGCCGCTACGCCCGACGGCGGTGCGGCCGCGGACGATGGCGGTGCGCTGGAGGAAGACGCCGGCGAGCCACCGGTCGAGGGCTTCCGAACGATGATCAGCTCGAGCGGGCTCGACGAGTCGCTCTGGGGCATGGCCCCGACGCCAGACTTCGTACAGGTCGACACGAACGGTACGCACTACGTACGCGAGGGCGGCATCATCGATCAGGCGATCGCCGCGGGCGCCGCCATGATGATCCGCGGATGCGGCGGGAACAACCAGGCGCGCGATCCCGTCACGAATCGCTTCCGTCCCGACATGTGGAAAGCCAAGTTCGACGAGTGGGTCGACGAGGTGCGCGCCGTGCCGGGAGGCGAGGAGAAGCTTCACGACGCGGTACGCAGCGGTGTGTTCCGCGCGTTCTACACGCTCGACGACTTCACGTCCGGCGGCACGGGTGAGAACGTGTACGCCGAGGCGGTGACGTACGAGGAGATCGAGGACATCTGCGGGCACGCGAAGGGCATCTGGCCGTGGATGCCGCTCGTCGCGCGCGGGCGGAACACGTACCTGCGCACGGCTGCGACGCGGGGCGGCGTCGTTCGGCAGTACCACTACCTCGACGCCGGGTGGGCGCAGTACCGCGCGCGCGACGGAGACCCGGAGGAGTACATCGCGACGGAGATCGCGGCGGGCGAGGAGGTCGGGCTCGGGCTCGTCGCCGGCGCGAACATGCTCAATCAGGGCGCGGGCACGACGCCGGGCTGGGGCTGCGTTCGGGGGGACGACGTCGGCCGGTGCGGGATGAGCCCGGAGGAGATCCGCGCGATCGGCGACGCGATCCTGGCCGACCCGCGACCCGTCGGGTTCAACGTGTGGGCGTACTCGTTCGGCATCGAGTACTGGAGCCGTCCCGAGATCCAGGGCGCGCTCGAAGATGTGCGCACGCGCTCGCTCGGGCGGGTCGACGGACCGGTGAACATCCGCGACGACCTCGCTCCGTGAACGCATGGACTGAGCTCGAAGACGACGGGTCCATGAGATTTCGCGCGCCGGTCGCGCGGCTGCAGCACGAGACCGACGGCGAGTTGTACCCATGTGCGCTCGGAGAACATGTCGCGTCCGCGTTGCGCCTCGCCGCGCGCGGCACACGCCCAGCGTCATGTTCGACGGATCGACGATCCGGGTGCCCGCGTAGAATGTGGGACGGCGGGCGGTACGAACCGTGACGTACCCCGCTCAGGGCCGGCGAACGGCGCGGAGGAGGCGCTCGGCGCGCCACGCGGCGGGGAGGAGCGCGCTCGAATCCGTGTCGCTCGGCCCAGTCGCGCGAGCAGCTGTCGTCCTCGACCTCGAAGCCGGCGACCGACAGGTGCTCGGCGAGCACGTCGGAGGCGACGAATCCGTGGAGTGGCTCGCCCAGGACGACGAACGCGGCCTGCACGACGTTGGTGAGAAGCGGCCCGACGAGGTCGGGCGTGACGTAGGTGACGACGAGCTCGCTGCCGCGTGCGGAGCGTGCGGCGACCTCGCCGATCGTCGCGTCCATCGCTTCGGGCTGGAGGTACATCGTCACGCCCTCCCAGATCCACACGGTCGGGCGCGCGGGATCGTGGCCTGCGTCGGCGAGGCGCTCGCCCAGGTCGTCGCGCTCGAAATCGACCGGCACGAACGTGTGCGAGCGCGAGAGCGGCGCGTGACCCCCGGCGCGCTCGCGCTTGACGGCCTGCGTCGAAGGGTGATCGACCTCGAATACGTCGACGCCCGAGAGGGCCCCCATCCGCCACGCGCGCGCGTCCATCCCGGCGCCGAGAATGACGAGCTCGGTGCAACCTCGCTCGACCGCGCCAGCGACGGCTTCGTCGATCGCCGCCATACGGAGCGTCGCGTGGTCGATCAGCCCGGCCGTGGCGATGCGCGCGAGCCCTCGCAACAGCGGCCGCCCGTCCATGCGGTGGAGCACCGCGCCCAACGCGGGCGGCGCGAACGTCGCCGCGAGCTCGTCCCGTCGCCGATCGTCGAGCCCCACCCCGCGCGAGAGCGCCACGATCGCCGCCGTCCAGCTCGCTCGCCCTTCCTTCACCGTCGAAGCGTACACCGCCTCCGATCGCGCGGTGCGAAGTTGCGAAGTTGCGAGTAGAGCGCCTCCCCCGATCGACGTTGTCGACGAAAAAAAGAGGCGGAGCGTCGGCTCCGCCTCTTTGCCATGACGTGGAGGCGTCGTGGCACGGTGGTTGGGATCGGGAATCGGGAAGGAACGAAATCAGTCGGCGCAGGTTCCCGGGCCGCGGTCGTCGGTCCCGGCTGCATGCGCCTCACACGCGTTGCCGTAGTCGCGGGCGTCGCAGCCGCAGACGGGGGAGAAGATGTCGGCGCATGCCTCGGGTCGAGGGCGGCAGATGCCGGACGCGTCGGCCGCCCCGCAGAAGTCGCCGGGCTCGTAGTCGCACCACTCGTCGGCCGCGCACGTGAACCCGGCAAATCCTCCGCACACAGTTCCAGTCATCGGGGTGCAGGAGCCCTCGTGGTAGACGTCGACGCCGATCGCGGCCGCGTCGCACGCGTTGCAGTAGTCGTTGCCGTCGCAGCCACAGACGCCCGGGCAGTCATCGGGGCAGGCGTCGGGACGCGGCAGGCAGTGACCGGTGCCGTCGGCGTACCCACATCCGCCGCCGTCGTACGCGCAGTACTCGGCGCCGGTGCACTCGGTACCGTCTCCACCGCGCCCACCGCACGTGCGGTCGCACTCGAGCGTGATGCAGGAGCCACCGGGCGGCGTGCAGATCCCGCAGCTCGGATTGCAGCACACGAGACCGTCACCACACGTGACGGCGCCGCATGGCTCGCCCGGACCGGAGTCCACGGGGGGCGTACCGCCGTCGGACGCGCACGCGATCGCGGGACAGCCCACGCCGGGGTCCGTGCAGATGCCGCAGCTCTCGTTGCAGCACGACTGTCCGATGGGACACGTGGTCGGGCCGCACGGCTCGCCGATGGATCCGTCGGCCGGAGGCATCCCGGCGTCACGGCCGCCGTCGTCGCCCCCGATGGGCACGTCGCGGTAACAGCCGGCGAGCGCGACGAGCGCGCCCGACAAGAGCAAGAAGCCAGTTCCGAGTTTGGTCATGTTTCTCTCCGCGAGCATCTGGAGAGTGAGTGGCCGGGCCCGGCGCCGTCCGTGAAGAAAAGAATCCGCGCTCCAGTCCGCGCTCTAGAAGGCGCAGGAGGCGCGAACACGGGCCGCGAGCGGAGAGGCCGGCGAGCTCGCGAGGAAGCTCCGAGCCTCGACCGATGCCTCGTCCGGGCGACCGATGGCGCAGAGCGCGAGCACGCGCGTCGCGGCGCGCTCCTGGCGAAGCGCTCCTTCGGGGAAGCGCGCGGCGTGCTCGTCGAGCAAGGCGAGGGCCCGGGGGGCGGCGCCGTCTCGCAGGGCGGCCTGCGCGCGACCGAGGAGGGCGACCTCCTCCGCGAGCCTCGGCATCGCCGGAGCGGGCGGCGGCTCGACGCGCAGAGTGGCGGGCGCGACCTCGGGTGCGGGCCCGGCGACCGGTGCGTCCTCGCCGGCACTGCGCGTCGCGATCGGCGAGAGCCGCGGCGTGGAGCGCGCCGCGCGAGCAGGCTCGGGGGCCACGGGACGATCCGTCTCGACGGGAGGCGCGACCGGCGCGGCGATCGGCCCGGGCGCGACGTCCTCGGTGCCCGCCGGTCGCTCGCGCGAGCGCATCACGATGACGCTCGCCGGCGCGCTCGTCGCGGGCGCGCGGTCGCCGGGGACCGCGGTGGCGTCTGGGCCGTCGTGCGGCGTGGCCGCCGTGACGGCGATGGCCGTGACGGTCGCAGCGACCGCGAGCACCGCGACGACCTTCACGATGGCGGCGGCACCCGCGCCCGCGAGCGCGGGGGTCCCGACGGCCGCGGACGTCGCCGTCGCCGTCGCCGTCCCCGCAGCGGTGGCCGAGGCACCGCCGCCCGCGGCGGACGCCGCCGCGCTCCCCGCCGACGCGACCGCAGATGCGCCTGCGCTCGCGGCGATCGCCGCGACGACCGCCCGCCGGACGCGCGCGCGATCCGCGTCGGTCGGATCGTCGGCTTCCCTCGCCGCATCGAGCAGCGCGCGCGCTTCGGGGCCGAGCCGGCCGCTCATCGCTGCCTCCACGCGTCGCGCGCCCGATGGCGCCTGACACCTTCCTCGAAGTCCGCGCGCGCCGCGCGGAGCCTCGAGTAGATCGTGTTGAGGTTCTCCGACGTGGCGTCGGCGATCTCGGGGACGCTCATCTGCTCGAGCTCCGCCATCACGAACACGGCGCGCTTGTCGTCGTCCATCGCGTCGAGGATCGCGTGAAGCGTCGCGGCGGCCTCGGCGCGCTCGGCGGTGGCCTCCGGCGTCGTGGTCGGACAACCGGGGAGCGAGTCGCGGAGGGGCTCGCAGGATCGGCGTCGAGCGAGAGCGCGGCGGTGGTCGCGCACCACGCGGAGCGCGATCCCGAAGAGCCAGGTCTTGAGCGAGGACCGACCCTCGAAGTCGTCGAGGCGCCGGTGAACCACGAGAAAGACGTCCTGAACGACGTCGTCGACGACGTGCTCCGGCGCGCCGAGCCTCCGCACCGAGCGCCAGACGAAATCGAAGTACGCGTCATAGACGGAGCCGAAGCTCGGCCGCGGCATCGGGCGCGCGCCGGAGACCTCCCCGTGGAGCTCGGGCGGATCGGACCGGCGCTCGCCGGAAGAGGCGCCGAAGACGCCGAGCGCGGGCATCGCGAGAGACGCCATACCGGTGGAGTGGCCAGGACGCGCGCGATCCGTCATCGGAAACGCGCCTCCAAGCCGAGACCGCCGCGAATCGAGACCGGCCACGGCTCGTAGAGCGCCCCGACGCCTTCGATGACGAAGCGCGGCGCGACCAGGTGCCCGGCGACGGAGATGTCGAGGCGTAGCGCGATCCCGTCCGCCAACGACCAGGCCGCCCATCCGCCGCCGGCGAGGCTCACGTACGTGGAGGTGCCGTTCGCCGGATCGCTCACGCCGCTCGACGACGCCCACATCGCACCGACGTCGAGGCCCGCGCAGGGGCCGACCTCGAAGGCGCCCGCGTCGAGCGCGAGGCACGCCGACGCGCGACCGCCGGCCGCGCCAGCGGCGCCGCGCGCGCTCGCGTGGTTGGTGACGACCGCTCCCTGTTCGCCGAGAAAGAACGCGGACACGTCGAGGCGCAGCATCCCCGCGCGCCCGCCGAACGCGACCTCCGCGCCGGGCGCGAGCGAAGGAAGCGTCCCGACGTCGCCGATCGCGCGCGCAGAGAGCGCGTAGACGACGTCGAGCGCGCCGGCATCGTCGTCCGCCGATGTGTCGGAGTGCGTGTCGTCGCCTGGCCCGGCGTGGCGCGGCGACGCGAGCGCGCGGGCTGCGTCGGGCGTGGTCGCGTGCGCGCCGCGCAGCGAGGGCGGGCGCGCGCTCCCGCGCGAGGTGTCCGTCAACGCGACACCGAGGAGCGACGGATCCGCCGGTGACGCCGACGGTGACGCTGCAGCGCCCTCGCCCGCTCCTGGCGCCGCTTCGTCCGCGCTCACCGCGCCGTCCGTGCTCGCCGCCCGCGCGGCGAGCGCTTCGGGATCGATGGCGAGCGCGACGATGAGCGCGGCCGCCGACGCGACCGCGTCGCAGCTCTCCCCGACGACGACGCGCTCGGCCGCGGGCTCGCCAGGCCGCGTGGTCGTGAGCGTGAGCTCGACGGTGCCGTCGGCGAGCGGTCGCACCTGTGCGTCCGCTCCGAGGGCCGACGCGTCGATCGCCTCCTGCGAGCCGAGCAAGCCCGCCGCGCGGGCGGTCACCTCGGCGGCCCCGGGGCAGCCGTCGAGCGGCGCGTCCCACACGAGCGAGAGGCCCTGGGCGCGGGCGAGGGAGGGTCCGCCGAGAAGGAGCGAGGTCCCCCCGAGGGCCACCATCCATGCCGCGAACGATCTCCGCATCCGACGGGCCCCCGTGCACGTGCCCTGCCAGATGGGCGAGGCCCTGTCGAGCCAATGATTCTCGGACGATGCGGAGCACCTGACGGGGCCCGACGCGGCTCGGCCGGGCCCCGTGGCGAATGCCCCTGTGTCACCGTGCGCCATCTTCACCGATTGCACGTGAGCGGGGCGAACCGCAGCGCGGTCCGGCGGCCCTCGCGGATCGTGTAGAGCGCGCCCCCGAGGCTCGCTCCGTCGCGCATCACGATTCGCATCGACGAGATGCTGCCGGGCTCCGGCGGTGCGAGCGTGCGAAAGGCGCTCCCGCTCAGGGGCTGGATCGCGATCGACCCGTCCTCGAGCGGCACGAGCGCCTCGGTCTCGTTGGTCACGACCGAGAGCGGCTCGTTCCATCTTCGGTCGGTCGATCCGAGCTGCTCGAGGTCCGCCGGATCGTCGAACGGCGCTCGCACGAATCGCAGGCCCCCTGCGGCCATCGCGACGGCGAAGAGCCCCGCGGGCCGGAGCGTGTCATCGGTGAGCGCGAAGCCCACCGCGCCATCGATCGCCGCCGAGCCGGTCGCGCCCCCCACCATCCTGATCTCGGTGCCGTCGCGCCACGTCCACAGAAGAGCGCGCCCGGGGCCGCGCACCGCTTGCTCGTCCGCGATGGTCGGAGTCGTCCCGAGCGCGTACGTGCGATCCTCGATCGGCGCTCCGTGCTCGTCGTAACGGTGAGGCGTGAGCCCGTCGCGCTCGCGCTCGACGACGTCGATGTACCGCGGATCGACGGGCGCGTATGCGCAGGTTGCGCTCGGATCGGCGACGGTCACCTCGGACACGATGTCGAAGTCGAGATCGCGAATGGAGACGCGACAGGTCGCGTCGAGCGTCGACCAACCGTCGAGGTGGCCCCCGACCGCGATCGCGCCGCCGTCATCCTCGGCCGAGATGAAGAGCGGTGGGCTCGCGAGCGCGAGCCGCGCGCCCACGACGCGCTCGCCGTCGTTCGCGAGCACCACCACCTCGTCGCGACGACCGTTCACGGCGCCGCGCAGGCGCGCGAAGTCCACGGGAGCGTCGGTCTCCGGGCCGAGCGCCACTTCGTACGGCAGACCCCACGACCACCGGCACGGGAACGTGTCGAACGGCGTACCGCCGTCGTGACGCGGCGGCGTGCCGACCTCGAGCGCGGTCTTCGACCCGCACGCAGCGAGCAGAGCGACGAGCGCAACGGTCGCGCGAGGCACGCGACGACGCTACCCGAATGGTGGCGTCAGGGACAGGTGCCGTTCCGCGAGCCAGGCGTGCCGTAGAAGGGACCGCCGGCCGATGTCGAGTAGATGCCGGTGGCGTCGCACCACAAAGACCAGTCGTCGTTGAGGTCGAGCGCCGTCGCGCGCGGGAACTGACGCGCGTAGCCGCGCGTGAACCCCGTCGCGTCCCACGCGACGTAGTCGAGCTCGACTCCTCCGTACCAGATCGAGAGCTCGTCACCGGAGTTGCCGAGGTAGATGTCCGAGAGCGCGCCGGTGCCGTAGACGTAGTCGAAGTCGAGATCGTGGTTCTGGACTGGGTCGGCGCTGAGCGCGAGAACGAAGTATTGCCCCGGCGCGACGGTGCCTCCCGTCATCGTGTGCATCACGGGCTCGCCGGCGGACGTCGGGCTGCTCAGAACGAGGCCGGTGAGATCGACGGCGCAGGTGCCCGGGTTCTCGATCTCGAACCACTCGCCGTTGTCCGTGCCCGCCTGCGACGCGATCATCACCTCGGTGATCACGAGGCGACCGAGCGCGGGGGAGCACCTCGGCGGCCCGGCGTCGGCCGGCCCTGCGTCGACCCGCCCAGCATCGGGCGGCCCGGCGTCGACCGGCCCCGCATCCGGCGGTCCGCCATCTCGCGGCCCGGCGTCGACCGGCCCTCCGTCCGGGACGACGAAGCCCGCGTCGTCGTCGCCCGCGTCGGTGTCCCCCATCGGACCACCATCGTCCGAGACGGCACCGTCCGAGGCGAACGGCGAGCCGTCGAGGACGACCGCGCCGTCTCTGTAAGGCGCCGGCCGGCCGCGATCGTGACCGCACGCCGAGGTTGCCAGGAGAAACGTCGAAGCGAGAAGGGCACAGCGATACATCACGCGGTATACGACGCCGGCCCGCGAGATCTTCCATCGCGCAATTGACCGAGCCTTTACCGTGAGCCGCGCGCTCGCGCGTCACAGTGGATGTACGGGAGCTCGCTGGCGAGCCCCGCTCGATCTGCGAAGGAGGGCCTGCGATGCGAACGTTCTCGAAGCTGCTCTTGATGGGCCTCGTCACCTCGGCGGTGACGTCCGCGCCGGCGATCGTCGACGCGAACCCCGATCCGGACGGCGAGGCCGGCGCGCCCGACGAGGTCCCGGCGGACGCCGTGCTCGACGAGGGCCCCGACCGCGCGGAGGTCGACGGGCTGCGGCTCCGCGTGCGGGAAGGAACGGGCGGCTACGAGCTCGTCATCGAGAACGCGAGCGCGGTCGCGCATGCGGTCGCGTGGAAGGTCGTCTGCGCGGAGGTCTCCGGATCGCTCATGAGCCGGATGGGGCCTCGCGAGACGGAGATCGGCCAGAAGCCGATCGAGCGATCCATCGCCGCCGGCGAGCGCGTCGTCGTTCCGCTCGGCGTCGCTGTCATCGCGCACGACCCTGCGCCGGCGAGCCCGCCCGGCGAGCTCGCCCGAGCGTCGTTTCACGGCGTCCGCTTCCGGATCGAGCACGAGGTCGGCGCGCGCGTGCCCGAGACGCTCGCGCTCTTGGCGCTCTCGCTCGAGTCGCGGAGCTGATGACGCGCTCGCGGACGCGGGGCTGGACCGCGGCGCTCGGCGCGGTCGCGCTCGCGCTCCTGGCGCACGGCGTCACGACCGCGCTCGTACGAAGCGGTGGCCACGAGCGAGCGACGAGCGCGCGCATGCTACCGAGCTACGCTGGACCGATCCGCGCGCTCGCCATCCAGTGGCAGGGGCACGGGGGCGAGCCGTTTCTCGCGGTGTACCGCGAGATCTTCGCCGCGCTCGCGCCGGAGACGACGGTGGTCGTCGTCGTGCCGGACGCTCCTTCGCGGGACGCGTTCGAGGCCGCGCGTCGAGAGTGGCCCGCGAGCCCGCGCGTCCAGTACGTGCTGGCAGGGCGGACGATCACGTCCTGGGCGCGCGACAGGTTCACCGTGCTCGCGGATGCCGAGGGGCCGATCCTGCTCGCACCGCCGAAGAGCGCGCGGGGACCGCGGGCGCGCGCACAGGATTGGCTCGTGCCGTGGGATCTGCGGCGAAACGTGGCGGGGCTGCGCATCCGAAACGCCCCGTTCGTCTTCGAGGGGGGCGACTTCGTCGCCGACGATCGATTCGCGTACGTCGCGACGCCGCTGTTCGAGCGCAACCCGAGCACGTCGGGGGCGGAGCTGCTCGGTGAGGTGGAACGCGTCGTCGGCGCGCGCGCCGTCCGCATCGGCGACGCCGCGCATCCATCGCCGGACCATCACATCGGCATGTTCGTGACGCCGCTCGGCGGGGGCCGCGTCGCGTACGGCGATCCCAATCTCGCGCTCGATGCTCTCGGGCTCACGGCGGGGCCAGGTGCCCGCGCGGTCGTCGACGTCGCCGGCGAGCCGCTCGAGCTCGATCTCGACACCGAGCGTCTCGAAGCGTTCCGCCGCGTCCGACGTGATCTCGAGCAGCGAGGCCTCGAAGCGGTGCCGATCCCGATCGCCCCTTCGACGACGCGATACGTCTGGCTCAGCTACGACAACGCGCTGCTCGATCGGCGAGCCGACGGACTGCACGTGCTCCTGCCCACGTACGGCGTTCCTTTGCTGGACGGTGCCGCGGAGCGCGCGTGGCGAGACGTCGGGGCGATCGTTCATCCGATACCGGTCCAAGGTGTCTTTCGGTGGGGCGGGTCGGTGCGTTGTCTCGTCGCACCCCTCTCGACCGGCGATGGTGTAGAAACGGAGGGGTGAGAACGCGCGCCGACCTGATCGCGTGCATCGAGGCGGACGCCTCGCTCCGCGAGCTGCGTGACCACGTCGAGGAGCGGCTGAGCGCAGACGCCGACGGTGAGCCCGATCCGGGGCACGACATCGATCATGCGCTCCGCGTGGCTCTCTTCACGCTCCGGCTCGCAGGAGCGAGCGTGGATCCGCGAGAGGCGATCGCCGCGGCGCTCCTTCACGACGTCGTCAACGTGCCGAAGAGCTCGCCCGAGCGCGCGCGCGCGAGCGAGCTCTCGGCGCGCGTCGCGCGGGAGCTCCTTCCCGGGGTGGGCTTCGACGAGCCGGCGGTCGAGTCCGTCGCGACCGCGATCCGCGATCACAGCTACAGCCGCGGCGCCGAGCCGGCGACTCCCCTCGGCGCCGCGCTCCAAGACGCCGACCGGCTCGAGGCGCTCGGCGCGGTCGGCATCTTGCGAACGGCGTCGTGCGGCGCACGCATGGGCGCGAGCTTCTTCGACGCCGACGATCCGTGGGCGCGCTCGCGCGAGCTCGACGACGCGCGATTCACCGTCGATCACTTCTTTCGGAAGCTCCTCGGGCTCACCGAGACGATGCGGACCGAGGCCGGCCGCGAAGAGGCGCGCCGGCGCGTTCGGATCATGGAGGCGTTCCTCGACGCGCTCGCGGAGGAGATCGGCTCGCCGCGTCCGTGACGCGCGAGACGCGTCCTACGGGAGGACGTGGCTGACGTAGATGTCGCCGCGAGTGGCGAAGAACACCTCGCAGCCATCGGGCCGGATGTACGGCTGGTTCTCCTGCACCCCAGCGTCGTCGAGCGCCGAGACGACCGCCGCGGGCCCGAAGTCGTCGGACGGCGCCCCGCGCGTCGCGTACCAGATGGCGAGGCCACCCGCCCCGGCGCGATCGGTGGTGAAGAGCACCGTGAGCTCATCCGCGGTGAACGTGGCGTTCGCGTCGGTGGACGCGCTCGACAGGCTCGCGTCGAGCATCGGAGGCCCAAATGGGGCGGTGCGCGATGTGCGCGACGCGTACGCGATGTCGTTGCCTCCGGCCCCGAAGCCGGTCCCCGACACGTAGAGCCGTGTTCCGTCCGAGACGGGCATCGGGTCGTAGAGCGACGAGGGCCACGCGAGCTCCGCGAGCTCCACGAACGGGCCGAACGTCTCGGACGGGCTACCGCGCACCGCTCGGAAGATCTGGGTGATGGCACCACCGCTGTCACGGTTCGTGCTGAGGAAAGCCTCGAGCCCGTCGCTGCTGAACGCGAGGCCGGTCTCGGCGAACGGCGTGTTCGCCGGCGCCCAAAGCACAGCGGCCCCGAACGGCGCATCGAGGGACGGTCGATGCGCGACGTACACGTTGGTGTCGCCGGTGACGTCAGATGCCAGGTAGAGCGTCGTCCAGTCGAGCGGATCGAGGAACGGATCGATCTCGAGCGACGACGTGTTGACCGCGGTCACGGCGACGGGCGCGCTCAGCGGCGGCTCGCCGACCGACCAGTCGCATCGCGGGGGCTTCATGGCGTCGACGAAGGCGCCGCCGTCCGTCGGGCCCGCGTCGGTCGAGCCCGCGTCGAACGGAGCCCCGTCGATCGCACCGCCATCCGTCGCGCGAGCGTCGACGTCGCTGTGTGCGTCGGCTTGGCCCGCGTCCGCGCGCGCGAGGGGGTCGTAATCGATGCGGCCACAACCAGGCGAGAGCGACGCGAGGAGCAGGACGAGACGCCCGACCGAGCCCGGGAGCCGCGCCGCGCTCACGGCGCTCCCGACGCGTCGCATCGAACCGGACGCTCGCCCGGAAGCGCGATGCGAGGACGGCGAGGATCGAAGATGGCGCGGTCGGTCGGATCGACGCGTCGGCGCCGCGCGAGGATCTCGACCAGGCGCTCGCGCATCGGGTCGCCCTCGTCGAGGGTTGCTCGCCCGTCGGCGTTCGCAGCGGCGAGGACGTCGGAGCCGCCGGTCGCGAGGAAGTCGCTCGCGGCGACGACGAGCGTCTCGTCGGGACGGACCCGGCGTCCGTTCGCGCGGGTGAGCTCGACCTCCGGCGATCCGTCGACGCAGCGAACGCGGGCGCGGACCCCAGAGACGCTCATCGCGCTCCGGTCGCTCGTCGAGCTCTCGAGCAGGACCTGGGCGAGCTCGCGTCCCGTCAGGCGGAGCGTGGCGAAGCGGTTGTCGAACGGGAAGACCCGATAGAACGCGCCGTAATCGAGATGTCCAGCCGGGAGCGGCGCGCGTATCCCGCCACCGTTCATCAGCCCGACGTCCGCACCGGCGACGCCTTCGCGTACGAGGTCCGCGAGGAGGTTGCCGATCGCCGACTCGCGATCGGTCTCGTGTGGGAAGTCGGCCGTCACGACGACGCCGAGGTCGCGCGACTCGACGGTCGCGGCCTCTTGGAAGTAGGGTGCCAAGCGGTTCGCGAGCGCGCGATCGTAAGCGACGTCCGCGCCGTCGTACGGGGCGTGTGCGCACGTCTCGAAGTCGCTCGCGCCGTCGTCACAGAGGAAGCGCGGCGGATAGACGTGCGACGCCACGACGCGCCCGGCCACCCGGTCGACCTCGAGATCGATGCGGCCGAACGCGATGCCGTACGCATAGGACTCGATGACCGGGACGCCCGAGACGATGTGCGCGACCCCGGCGTGCGTGTGCCCGGCGACGATCGCGTCCACGGCGCCGTGCGGGAGGGCCTCGGCGACCGCGAAGATCTCCTGATCGGGCTCGCAGCTCGAAAGGTCGTTCGGGCTCGTGCAATCGGCGCACTTGCCGCCGGCGTGCGCGGTAGCGATCACGACGGTGGCACCGGCCGCGCGGAGGCGCGCCGACTCGTGCGCGATCGTCTCCGCGAGCGGCACCATGCGGATGTCCGCCACGTTGCCGTGGATCGTCGTGCGCGGAAGCTCGAGCGTGGCGACACCCACCAGTCCGATCCGCGCTCCGGCCACCTCGAGCATCCGCGTCGCGGGCATGCTGGGCGACCAGTCGACGCGCGCGCCCGTCGACGCGTCGACGATGTTGGCGGTCAGGAACGGAAAGCTCGCCTCCGATGCGCGCGCGATCAGCACGCCGCGCGGGTCGTCGTCAGGCGAGCGCGCGGTCATGGCGTCGCCCACGGGCCCGTAGTCGAACTCGTGGTTGCCCACCGCCGCCGCCGCGTAGCCGAGCTCGTTCATGCCGACCACGACGGACTCGCCCTCGACCAGGTTCGACTCGAGCGTTCCCTGGAACATGTCCCCCGCGTCGACGAGCAGGACCGCGCCGCCGTCGGCACGCCTCTCCTCGCGGAGCTCTGCCACGTATCCGGCGAGCAGCGGCAGAGCGGCGATGTGGCCGTGGAGGTCGTTGGTCCCGACGAGCGTCACCGTCACGCGACGCGGCGGCTCGTCGGCCCGGACCTCGGTGGGCTCGCCGACTCGTCGTCCGGCTGCGCGGGCGCCGGGGCCCGAGACCGTGTGCTCGCCACCGCACGCGAGCGAGGCGGCGAGCGCGCAGAAGACGAGCAGCGTGGGGGCGGACCCGCGTCTCATGGCTCGTAGAATGCTGCGACGAGCGATTCGACGCCGCCACCCGCGAGCGTCCTCACCGAGATGCCGTCCGCGCAGAGGCGGTCGGGGGCGACGAGCACCCGGTGGGCGAGCACCAGCGCGCCCGCGTCGGTCGTCCCCTCGGGCGTCGTCTCGACGGTCACGCGATCGCCGGCGGCGACCCCGACGCGAAAGGTCATCTTCTCGGCGACGGGCACGAGATCGAGCGGCGCGAAGCCGGCTTCGATCATGCGGCGCGACGTGGCCTCGTCCGCGAAGTCGACGTACGCCGGGTGATTCACGTGGTCGAGCGGGTCCATCCACGTCCACCAGCACGCGAACTCGAAGCGTCGCGTCGGTCCTCGTCGCGGCGTGAACGCGGGCAGCTCGACCGACGGCCCGCCCGCGTGCTCCGGGAAGCTCTCGGTGAGCGCGCTCGATGCACGTGCGGGCTTGAGCTCGGCGCTCACATGCACCCACTCCTGCGTCGCGTCCGCGACCGCGCCCTGCTCTCCCGCGAGTCGGATCTCGCGCGTCGTGAGCATGTCGCGACGCATGCGCGCGACCCACGTGCGCGCGGTCGTCGCCTCACCGTACTCTGCCTCGCGGTGGTGGACGACCGTCATCGTCCGCATCACGAAGGCGGTCCGCGACTCGCGGTAACGGCGCGGCGGCCAGCCGGCGCGTGACGAGGCTTCGACGGCGACCTCCTGGAAGCATCGCCAGACGTCGCCTGCGCGCGCGGCGTCGCGCGCCGAGAACGCGTGGCGCGGGAGGCGCGTCGGAAACTCCCACACCGAGCGCGACGTCGGGTCGCTGGTGCTCACGGGACTAGTGCGTGCGGAGGTTCCACGTACGGACCACGCGTCCGGACGTGTCGAAGCCGACGATGAGCTGCGGAAGCGCGCCGGTGCGCCCTTCCCCCATCACGCCGACGGTGTAGAAGAAGTCGTCGCCGGAGAAATCGTGCTCCGCACAGGCGGGGTGGCGGCTGCACGGGTCCCCTCGCCCGATCGCATCGATGACCTCCTGGCGGAACATCCCGTGGAGCAGGCTCTGATCGAGGATTGACTGGACGAGACGGCTCGACTCTTGGCTCTCCTCGGGGCTCGAGACCGGCGATTCGATTGCGTGGCGCAGCTTCGGGAGCGCCTCCTCGCGCGACATGCTCGCCCCGCATGCGAGGAGCGACAGAGCGAGGATGATGGTCACGGAGCGGATGACTTGCATGGGTCCTCGGGTGGGCACGATTGCGCCATGGAACGCGTCGGGCGATGGCTAGTCAAGCGCGGGCCCGCATTCGGTCACGCGAACGTGCGCGCGACGTAGCGCGCCCGAGGCCGGAGCGGACGACCGGACTCGCGCTGCTCCATGATGTGCGCGACGAAGCCCGCGGTGCGACCGATCGCGAAGAGCGCCAGCGGCGCGCCGCCGCCGAGCCCGAGGGCGTCCGAGAGCGCGACGAGCCCGACGTCGGAGGTCGGGCGCATCCCCGTGGCGAGATCCATGGCGTCGACGAGGGCTCGTGCGATCCGAACGCGGATACGCGCCGGGGACAGGCGCGTCGCTTCTTCGAGGAGGAGCGCGCCGCGCGGGTCTCCGGCGGGATAGAGACGGTGGCCGAAGCCCGGCACGGGCTCGCCGCGAGCGAGGCGCTCGCGAACGACGGAGACCGCGCGCTCGGGGGCGTCGATCTCGTCGAAGAGCGCCTCGACGCGGTCGGTCGCACCGCCATGCTCGGGCCCCGAGAGCGTCGCGAGCGCGGCGGCGAAGCACGACCAGAGGTCCGCGCCCGTGGCGGCCGCGACGCGCGCCGCGAACGTGGACGGGTTCAGCTCGTGGTCGGCCATGAGCACGAGGGCTCGGTCGACGGCGCGCACCGCGCTCGGTCGCGGGCGAGCGCCCATCGCGACGAGCCACGCGCGGGCGACCGAGCTCTCGGCGAGCGCGGCATCGACTGCGCGCCCGCCTCGGGGCGTGGCGAGAAGCGCCGTGAGACGAAGGATGAGCGCGCGCGCAGCGGGGAGCTCGCCGTCCGCGCGCAGCGCCCCGACGCGATGCGAAGCGCGCGCGGCGAGGCCGAGCGCCGCGGCGGCACACACGAGCAATTCGAGTGACCGAGGCGAGCGGCCCGTGAGCGCGGCGAGCTTGGACGGGGATACCCCCGCCCCGTCGGCGAGCCAGCGCACGCGCGCGGGCAACGAGCCCGAGAAGAGGAGCTCGGCGACACGCTCGAACGAGACGCCCTCGCGCGCGAGCTCGAGGGCGAGCCGGCCGCGATAGACCGGGCCGCGCGGGGTGATTTCGCTGACGGCAGAGTCGAGGACGGGCTCGCCCCAGGAGAGCGCGCTGGCGGCGACCGGGCCGTGCCCCCGGCGCGCGGCGCTCGCGGCGCGAAGGCCCTCGAGGTCCGCGCGAGAGTAGAAGCGCGCACGCGAGCCCGGCTGGGGAACGCTCTGCACGCGGCCGCGGCTCACGTAGGCGTAGAGCGTCTCCTTCTTCACGCCGAGGAGCGCGGACGCGTCCTCTGCGGAGATCCAACCCGGATCGCTCATTCCACCATGTTGATTCAGGTTTCAACGTAGATCAATGTGGGCCTCGGCTCCACGCTTCCGCCATGGACGACGCAAAGGTGGCGCACGGGCTCGAGGGCGTGGTCGTGGCCGAGACGCGGCTGAGCCGCGTCGATGGAGAGCGCGGCGAGCTCGTGCTCGCGGGATATCGGGTGCAGGACCTCGCGCGCGAGCGCCGGTTCGAGGAGGTCGTCGGGCTGTTCCTCGACGGCGCGCTCCCGGCGCCGAGCGAGACGAGCGCGATTGCGCGCGGGCTCGGCCGTGCGCGGGCAGAGGCGTTCGAGAGGCTCCCCGCGCTCGGAGACGCGCTCGGCGCGGAGAACGCGATGGACGCGCTTCGCGCTGCGACGAGCCACGTGCGACCGAGCGCGAACGGCGGGAGCGAGGGCCTGCGCGCCGACGCGATCCGTCTCGCGGGCGCGATCCCGGTCTTCGCGGCGGCGTGGTGGCGCGCGAGAGCGGGCGCGACCGCCGTACCGCCGGACGCGGGCGCGTCGCACGCGAGCGACGCGCTCCGCATGATCACCGGCGATGCGCCCGACGACAGGGTCGCCCGTGCGTTCGACGCGTACCTCGTGACGGTCGTCGATCACGGCATGAACGCGTCGACGTTCGCTGCGCGGGTCGTCGCGTCGACGGCGAGCGACGTCGTGTCGTCGGTCGTCGCCGCGCTCGGCGCGCTCAAAGGGCCGCTCCATGGAGGCGCGCCGGGGCCGGTGCTCGACATGCTCGATGCGGTTGGCGACCCGACACGAGCGCGGAGCTGGCTCGAGACCGAGCTCGAGGCGGGCCGGCGGATCATGGGCATGGGCCATCGCGTCTACCGCGTGCGCGACCCGCGCGCAGCGGTGCTCGAGCGCGAGGTGAGCGAGCTCGCGGCGGCCGGCGGCTCGACGCGCGAGCGCCTCGCCCTCGCACGCGCCGTCGAGGAGCAGGCCCACGCGCTGCTCCGAGACCGCCACCCCGACCGCCCGATGGGCGCGAACGTCGAGCTCTACACGGCGCTCGTGCTCGAGGCGGTCGGCCTCCCGCGCCAGCTCTTCACCCCGGCGTTTGCCGCGGCCCGCGTGATTGGATGGTGCGCGCATGTCGCCGAGCAACAGGCGACCGGCCGTCTCCTCCGGCCGCGCTCGAGGTACGTCGGGCCCGCGCCGGGGTGACGCCCCCGGTCGGTCGGCACGTCGCCGTGCGGAGGGCCGACCCCGGATGAAAGTGGGTGTGGGCAAGGGTTTTGCCGACCGGGGGCGGGCCGGCGTGGCGAGTGGAGAACCGTCCCCGCGGTCGAGCGTCCAAGGGGGATGGCAAGAGCACCGAACGGCTCGAACGCGGCGTCGAGGCTCCGCGGGTTGGCAGTGGTTCTGGTCGCGCTCGGGATGGTCGGGGCCGGAGGAGAGGGGTCGAGCGCGCAGCAGCGCGAGACGCGAGCGGCGCCGGCGCCGGCGCGGGTGGTGGCGCACGAGTGGGGCGTGTGGCTGCTCGAGAACGGGCACGTGGCACACCTCGACGAGCTCGCGCGGGAGCTTCCGGACTTCGCGAGGCCGGCGAGCCCGCCTCCGGGGCCGCACGCGCCGTTTCGGCCGCATCCGCATCCTCCCGCGCCGCACCCGTTGCCGCCCGCGCCGCACCCGTTGCCGCCCGCGCCGCCGCCCGCGCCGATTTACCCCCCGCCCGTGGCGCGCAAGCCGGTGCTCTTCTTGTCGACCGACCGACCCGTGAACATCCGCATCGAGGTCGGCTTCCAGGGCGGGACGCCCTGGCTCGGCTATCCGGACGCGGTCTCGACCGCGCACGGCATCTCGGGCGCGCCGTCCTTCGTGTTCGAGGGTCAGCTCGAGCCGTGGCTCGGTCGCGCGCTCCCGCCGGCGCCGGCCGGGCACTTCTGGAACGACATCCGGGCCGCGGGTCAGGGCACCTTCGTGTCGCAGAGCGGGACCCCGGAGCGCTTCCTCTTCTACGATGGTCCCGTCGCGTTCGAGCGGTCGTTCGCGATCACGTGGCGCGGCAACGGCGCGGCCGTCGTCCCGTCGTCGACCGAAAAGACGATCTTCCTCGTGGACAGCGGCCAGTACACCGAGAGCGAGCTCGACGCCGGCAGGCACAGCGCGCACGTGGTCGCGCAGGGCGGGATGGGCGAGCTGCGCGACCGGTTGAACGCCGAGCTCCAAGCGCGTGGCCTCACGGCGCCCGAGAGCTACGCGCTCCTCGAGACGTGGCGCGACAATCTCTTCACCGACGCGACGACCCGCGCGATTCTACTTCGTGCCCCGCGAGGCGTACGACCGGATGCTCCCGATCGCGATTGACCCGGTTCCGGCGGAGCTCGTGCGCGTCGGCCTCGTCATCGAGCACCTCTGACTCGGCGGAGAGCTGCGTCACTCGCGCGAGTCGTGGTGGGCGCGGCCGACGTCACGCTGGGCTCTCGCGCGCTTCGGAGCTCGCCACGCGGTCGCGGCCTGCGTGCTTGGCCGCGTACATCGCCTCGTCGGCGCGGCGCTCGAGCTCGTCGGGCGCCTCTTCACCGTCCCATGTGGCCTGTCCGATGCTCACGGTCTGTACGACCTCGACGCCGTCGACGACCACGAACGGGCGCGAGGACATCGCAACGCGGATGCGCTCTGCCGCGAGCAACGCGCGGTCGCGGTCCGTGTCCGGCATGACCAGCACGAACTCCTCGCCGCCCCACCGGACGAGCGCATCTTGGATGCGCGTAGCGGCCCGGACGCGATCGGCGAACTCGCGCAGGACGCGATTGCCCGCCGCGTGGCCGTGCTCGTCGTTGACTCGCTTGAAGTTGTCGAGATCCATCAAGAGCATACTGAGCGGTGTATGCTGGCGCTCGGCGCGCGCCATCTCGTCGTGCAGCTTCGGAACGAGGTAGCGCCGGTTGAACGCCTTCGTGTGTGGGTCGGTGACCGCCAGCCGCTCGAGGCGCGCTCGCTCGAACGCAGGGACCGCGCAGTTCGCGAGGAGGCGCGCCAGAACCTCGGCGTCCTCGTCGAAAGCGTCGTACGCCGGCGAGCTCACCGACAGCACGCCGACGACGTGGCCCGCCGACCACAGAGGCACGGCCATGATCGACCCGACGTCGAAGCCCTGCTCACCGAACGGCTCGAAGCGCTGGTCCCTCGCGGCCTCCTTGGCGTTGACGACCTCGCCGTGCTCGACCACCCATCCGGCGATCCCCTGGCCAGGCCGAAACGAGACCGGGATCGATGCGCGCCCACTCCCCGAGCGCGCGCCGCACAGGAGCTCTTCACCCGAGTCGTCGAGCAGCCGCACGGACGCGTGGTCGGCGCGCAGCAGCTCTACCGCCGCGTCGGTCACGGTCTGGAGCGCTTCTTCGAGCGTCAGATCGTCCGTGAGCCGGCGCGTCAGATCGAGCAGGATGCGCAGCGCTCGCCCGTCGTCGGTCATCGCGGGGCATGCGTAGCAAAGGAACGCGCCGGACGCGAGACGACCCGCGCTCCGGGGGCAACGCGGGTCTTTCGCCGAACCGGCTCTTCAGAAGGAGAGGAAGTCGCCGCCGACCGTCACGCGAAAGCCGAAAGCGTCGTCGATGTCCATCACGTAGAAGTCCGCGCGGACGTCGATCGGCCCGAAGCGGTACCCACCGCCGACCGCCAAGGCAAAGCCGGTGTCGGTGTCGGACACGCGACCGTAGCCCGTGTTGCCGGACGCCCACTCGATCGACGCACCGAGCTCGGCCGCGACGAAGGGCGTCCAGGTTGGGCCGAGAAAGCGGTACTCGCCTCCGAACATGAGCGGGATCACGCCCCAGGTGACGTCGCCGGGCCCGCCGATCTGATGCACGTAACCCACCCGCGCCGTGAGGCCCAGGTTGGGGATCGGGTCGAACGCGAAGCGAAGGTGCGCGCCGAGGCCGATGGTCGACGCTCTGGCCCAATCGTCGACCGGGATGTGCACGACGGCCTCCACGCCGAGGCGAAACCGCGGCGACCACGCATCCTCCTCCGGTTCGACCGCGATGGGAGCCGGTGGCGCCTCGGGCTCCGCCTGCGCGGTCGCCGCGATGGCGACGTCCTGCGCGTGAACCATCACAGCGCACGCTACGTTTGCCGCGAGTGGGATCCCAAAGGCCAAGAAGAAGAGACGTGAGTTGAAACCCTGCATCGATCACCTCCGCACACGCGCCTATCCAAGTTGCGTGCCGCGAGCGGACGTCTCCGAGATCACGTCGATCGCGAGAACGCGCGCGTGTGACGCTGGAGCTCATGAGCCCGCGCGGCGCGAGCGGCGCTCGGGTAGTGCACGGCGTGCACAACCACCGCTGCGCTCAGCCGGGTTCGTCGCCGGTCGCGATCGGACGACCGGCACGGCACCACTCGCCGAACGATCCGACGTACAAGCGCGCGCCCGGCAGGCCGGCGCGCTCGAGCGCGACGAGCGTGTGACATGCCGTGACCCCGGAGCCGCAGCTCACGATCACGCGCGACGGTGGGACCGCGCCGAACAGCGCTCGGTAGCGTTCCCCGAGTGCTTCGGGCGTGAGGAACGTCCCGTCGGGGGCGAGGTTCTCGCCGAAGAAGAGGTTCGCCGCGCCCGGAATGTGCCCGGCGACCGGATCGATCGGCTCCGCGTCGCCTCGGTAACGGTCGTGGGAGCGAACGTCGAGGACGAGCCACCCGGGGTCGTGCGCGCGCGCCGCGACCTCGTCGATGTCCGCGGTCGGGAGCGACCACTCCGAGACCGGGTACGCGGGAGCGGGCTCGACCTTCGACGGTCCCGCTTCGGTCGGCGCGCCCGCGGCGAGCGCGGCGTCGAGGCCACCGTCGAGCAGCGCGACCGCGTCGTGCCCGACGGCGCGGAGCATCCAGTAGAACCGCGCAGCTGCGTTCGCGCCGCGCTTGTCGTCGTACACGACGACCCCGGTGTCGGGGCGGATGCCGAGCCGCCCGAGCGTAGCCGCGAACGAGGGGAGCGCCGGGAGCGGATGACGTCCGCCCGTCGATGGCGCCGCTGCCGGTCCCGCGAGGTCGCGGTCGAGATCGACGTGAACGGCGCCGCGGAGATGCGAACGCTCGAAGCGGGCCGTGGAATCCGGTCCGCTTCGAGCGTCGACGAGGCGCGCGTTCGGCGCGAGGTCATGGATGGAGACGACGGGACGCACCATCCGGCGATTCTAGACCTTCTACCGCCGGCTGAGATTGCGTGCTCGGGCCGCGAGCTCGACGAGCTCGCGCGCGTCGTCCGTGCGGTAGCCGGCGCTCCGCGCGAGCGCGATGACGTCGTCGAAGCGCGCGCCTTGGCTGTGCTCGCTGCCGCGAAGGATCTCGGCGAGCTCCGCGACAGCGGCGCCGAAGCGGAACGCCGGCGTGGCGTCTTCGACGCGCGCACGTGACTCCCGGACACCGATCGAGTACGAGCGTTCGGTGCTCGTGTCACCGTCCGCGGGCTTCCACCGCACGCGAACCTCGGCGAGCGCGCCGTCGTATTGGCTCGGGTCGACGCCGGGGTCGAGCTCGTACTCGAAGAACGCGGTCACGAAGTCGCCCGAGCCGACCTCGGCCGCATCGACGGCGTCGTTCGCGAAGTCCTCGTGCGCGAGCACCCGGTTCTCGTAGCCGATGAGCCGGAAGCGATGGACGACCGCGTCGTCGAACTGGACCTGTATCTTCACGTCCTTCGCGACGACTTGGAGCGTCCCGGCGAGGTCGCGAGAGAGCACGCGGAGCGCTTCGTTACGGCTGTCGATGTACGCGTAGTTGCCGTTACCGTGGTCCGCGAGCCGCTCCATGTCGCGGTCGTTGTAGTTGCCCGAGCCGTAGCCGAGCACGCTCAGCGTGATCCCGCGGTCCCGCTGACGCTCGATGAGCCGGATGAGCTCGTCGCCCGTGACGCCGACGTTGAAGTCGCCGTCCGTGCAGAGGATGACGCGGTTGATGCCGCCCGGCCGCAGGTGCTGGGACGCGAGGTCGTACGCCGTCCGGATTCCAGCGGCGCCGTTCGTCGAGCCACCGGCGCCGAGGCTCATCACCGCGTCGAGGACGTGCGCGCGCTCCATGATCGGCGTCGGCTCCAAGACGACCGCGTCGGCGCCCGCGTACACCACGATCGCGACGGTGTCGTCCGGGCGGAGCGCGTCGAGCAGGATGCCGAGCGACTCCTGCACGAGGGGCAGCTTGTTCGCGTCCGCCATCGAGCCCGACACGTCGACGAGGAAGACGAGGTTCGCGCTCGGGCGCTGTTCTTGCGGAACCTCCTCTGCCCGCACGGCGACGCGGAGGAGGCTCATCCCTTCGCCGAACGGCGAGGGCGCGCTCTCGAGCGACACGGCGAGCGGGTCGTCACCGTTCGAGGCCGGCTCGTCGGCGTAGTCGAAGAAGTTGATCCACTCTTCGACGCGGACGCTGTCGGGCGCGGGCAGGCGATTCGCGAGGAGGTCGCGCCGCATCAGCGTGTAGCTAGCCGTGTCGACGTCGAGCGAGAGCGTCGCCATGGCGTCCTGGCTCGCGTCCACGAACTGGTTCTCCGGCATGTGCGAGTACTGCTCGCCCCCCGCGCCGACGTCGGCGGTCTCCGCGACGTAGCCACCGCCCGCGGAGTCCGGCGCGGCCATGCCGCCCCATCCCGCGCCGCCGCACGCGGCGACCAGCAGGAGAACGGGTAGAAAGTGATGAGCGCGAGCCTTCTTCGACATGCGAACCTCCGATTCTGGGCGGACAACGCGGAGCCGGCCGACGCCTTACAGGCGGCCTCGCGGGGCCTCACGGAAGACGGCTTCAGGGGACGGCTTCAGGGGACACCCACCTGTCGCCCGGCAGGACGGCTTCAGGGGACACCCACCTGTCGCCCGGTAGCGGCTTCAGGGGACACCCACCTGCCGCCGGTAGTGTAAAGTGTTACTTGACACTTTGCGGTTGTCGGATGACTCTCGGCGGGTGACGGCGGGACGCTCGGACGCGCGCTCGATGCTCGGCAGGGTGGTCGCCGCCATGCCGCGCCGTTGGCGGAGCGCGCTCGACCAGACGCGGCGCGACGCGGCGATGGTGCTTCGCGCCGCGCGGGGGCGGCGCGCGCCCTTCCTCGTGCCGAGGCGCGAACGCGCACCCGACGCCCACGCTTCCACGCGCACACCCGCCTCGACGCGTCGCGCGCTCGTCGTGTCGCGGCTCGTTCGACAGACGGACGACGCCGTGAGCGTCTACCTGCGCGCCACCGACGGAAGCGCGCCGAGCTTCGAGCCCGGGCAGTTCCTCACCGTCGAGCTCGACGTCGACGGTGAGCGGCTCAAGCGCGCGTACTCGATCTCGACGTCACCGCTCGACGGCGAGGTCGCGATCACCGTCAAGCGGATCCAGGGTGGGCGTGCGAGCACCTACGTGAACGAGCGCGTGCGCGAAGGCGACGTGCTCCAGGTCCGTGGACCGTCGGGCTCGTTCACGGCGGGCGACGCGCGTGGCCCGCGACATCTCGTGATGCTGGCGGGCGGAAGCGGAATCACCCCCATTCACTCGATCGTGCGGACGGTCCTCGCGCGTGAGCCCGAGACGCGGGTGACCCTCGTGTACGGGAACAGGGCCTGGGCCGACGTGATCTTCGGCGACGCGCTCGACGCTCTCGCCAGCGCTCATCCAGAGCGCCTCGTGGTCGACCACGTGCTGAGCGATCCGCCGCGGGACTGGTCTCACGCGCGAGGGATGCTCGATCGCGCCGTCATCGATGCGCGCCTCGACGCGCTCGGCATCGATCCGACGGACGAAGACGTCGAAGTGTTCGTCTGCGGGCCCGCACCGATGCGTGCCGCCGCACGCGAAGCCCTCCGTGCGCGCGGCGTGCCCGAGTCGAAGGTCCGCGAGGAGATCTTCGTGCGCCCCGAGCGTCGCGTCTCGAAGGAGAGATTGCCGCACGAGCCCGTCCGAGCGGTGATCCGAGTGGACGGTAGAGAGCACGGAGTGCTCGTGCGGCCCGGGCAGACGCTCCTCGAGGCGGCGACGGGCGCCGGGGTGCCGCTGGCTTTCTCGTGCGCGATGGGTGGATGCGGTACGTGCATGGTCCGCCTCGACGACGGGAAGGTTCAGATGGAAGAGCCGAATTGCTTGACGGACGACGAGCGCTCGAACGGAATGGTGCTCGCGTGCGTCTCACGTCCGCTCGGCCCGTGTCAGCTCAGCGCGGAGGCGGGATGAGCGGCGACGGCGCATCGGCCAGCGCGGAGATCCCCACTACGTCGAGCGACGTGCGTGATCGATATCCGTACAAGATGAAGGAGCTTTGCGAGCTGACGGGCCTCGCGCGCCAGGCGATCCATTTCTACATCCAGCAGGGCGTCGTGCCGGCCGGCCACAAGACGGGCCGCAACATGGCGTTCTACGGCGAGGAGCACGTGGAGCGGCTCGTCCTCGTGCGTAAGCTGCAACACGAGAGGTTTCTGCCGCTCAAGGCGATCCGCGCCATGCTCGACGGGCGCGACGAGCAGTTCAGCCGCCAACAGAAGCGGTTTCTCGGCGACGTGCGGAGCGAGCTGGCGTCCACGCTCGCGCGAGGCACCGACGCGGCGCGCGAGCGCATCGAGGCCGCGCCGTTGATGAAGGAGCACGGCCTGACGCGGGACGAGCTCGACCGCATCGTCCAGCTCGGCGTCGTCGCTGCCGAGGAAGACGCCGACGGTCGCGTCTGGATCGCGGCAGAGGACGCGTGGGTGTTCGAGAACTTCGGGAACATGCGCGCCGCCGGCTTCACGCCCGAGCTCGGATTCGAGATCGAAGATCTCAGCGCGTACGTCGAGGCCGTCGATACGCTGATCCGGCGCGACGTCGAGCTCGTCTCGCAGCGGCTCTCACACCTCCCGCCCGCGGTCGCCGCACGGATGCTCGAGCGAGCGGTCCCTCTCCTCACCGATTTCCTCGTCCGATATCACGCACGCCGGGTCAGCGATTTCCTTTCGTCCATCTGAGCCCGCCACGGAGGCGACGCATGAGCACCGCACAACGCATCGGCAAGATCCTCCCCGAGAAGGTCCGCGATCGAGTCGACCCGTACCTCGAGGCCATCGACATCGTGGCCGAGATGCGCGATCCGCGCGTTCTCGCGTCGATCGGTCCGTCGGCCGCCCGCGGGATGATCTCTGAAGCGCGGGAAGCAGAACGTGCCGACGAAGATCCAGGCGACCCACTCGGCGCACTTCGATTGGTCGTATCCGAGCGACCAGCCAGAGATGCGTGACCTCTACCGCCGCGCGAAGCAGAACCAGTGGGACGGCGAGACCTACCTCGACTGGGGCACGAGCGTCGACCCGCTCGACCCCGACCGCCCGCTCGTCCCGGACGACTTCTTCAACTTCGATCAGCTGGCGGAGTACGGCATCCGGCTGAACCGCGACGAGAAGGCTCGGTTCCGCTTCAGCATGGGCGCCTGGACGCTGAGCCAGTTCCTCCACGGCGAGCAGGGCGCGCTGTTCGCCGCGGCCCAGGTCACCGAGGCCGTGCAGTTCTTCGACGGCAAGCTCTACGGGGCAACGCAGGTGATGGACGAGGCCCGGCACGTCGAGGTGTTTCACCGCTACCTCGACTCGAAGCTCGGCAAGGTCTACCAGATCAACGACAACCTCTTCGTCATCATCGACGCGCTGATGAGCGATTCACGCTGGGACATGAAGTTCCTCGGCATGCAGATCATGGTCGAGGGCTTGGCGCTCGGAGCCTTCGGGTCCCTGTACAACATGTCGCGAGAGCCACTGCTCAAGGAGCTCCTGCGGATGGTCATCCAGGACGAGGCGCGCCACGTGCACTACGGCGTGCTCGCGCTCCGCGAGCACATCCGGACGGAGCTCTCCGAGAGCGAGCGGCGCGAGCGCGAGGACTGGACGTTCGAGGTCGCGCTCCTGATGAAGAACCGGTTCATGGCGTACGAGGTGTACGACGAGTGGTTCACCGGACTGCTCACGCGGGCGCAATGGCGAAACGTCATGTACCACTCGCGCGGGATGGAGCAGTTCCGGCACGTGATGTTCCGACGCCTCGTGCCGAACCTCCGCGAGATCGGCCTGCTGAGCGACCGCATCAAGCCGCACTACGACCGCGTCGGCTTGATGAAGTACTTCGGCGGCGCAGCGGCGCCCGAGCTCACCGGCGAGCAGTTGCTCGAGGACCTGCAAGGCGACATCGAAGCCGCGTGATCAGCGGAACGCGCGGTTCATCGCGTACGTGTGGCCCTTGACGTTCTCGAAGTGGTCGCACCTGATGTCCTCGAAGCCTTCGTCGCGAAGCACGCGCGTCATCGCGTGCCAGTCCCACCTATACACGCGGCGCACCGTGAGGGATTGCCGGTGCGCGGCACCGTCGCTCTCGCGAACGGCGTAGACGTGATGCTCGTCGATGAAATCGGCGCCGCGCTCGAGAGTGATCGCGAGGCGAACGCTGCGACCCTCGACGGTGTGATCCCACGCCACGCGCTCGTGCTCCATGTGCTCCCAATCCCACTCTAGGATCTCGAGCCCGGCTCCGGCGTGTGCATCGGCCTCGTCCGCGAAGAAGAAGACCAGAGCACCGCCGGGCGCGAGCGCGTCGCGAAGACCACGGAGCGCCGCGCGCAGTGCTTCCTCGTCGTACGTCCAGTGGATGGCGTCGTTGAAGATGACGTCGTAGCGGCCTTCCCGAATCGAGCGTCTCCCAGCGCGCCCGGAAGACCGGGACGTCGACCGAAGCGGCGTCGACCGCGCGCCGGGTCGCTTCGAGGGCGACCTCGCTCTCGTCACACGCTTCGACACGGAACCCGACCTCGGCCAGGTTCACGGTGTGGTCGCCGAGGCCTGCGGTCGAGTCGAGCAGGAGCCCGCCCGGATGGAGCGCCGCGAGCTCACGCTGGCTGTCGCGCTTCCACCGTCGAAAGTCGAGCGGGTCCGCGCTCCGCCGAAAGAGCTCGAAGCGCCAGTAGAGGTCCCAGTCCATCGCGCCGCGCATCGCGCGCATGGTACCTGCGGTTCGGTCGTCCCGGTACCTCCGGCGTTCAGCTCGTCTGCGAGAATCTGCAGCGTCTCGTCGCCGCGCTCTCGCCGAGCGGTGAGCTCCGCGGCGAGCGCGAAGTAGCGTGCGCGAACGAGGTCGTTGCGCCGATCGATCCGCAGCGCGACGCCGAGAAGCTCGAGCGCTTCCTTCTTCTCGCCCAACTGCAGTCGGTGCCCCGACTCGTCGAGCAACCGCCCGAGCCAATCGTCCTCGTCGAGATCGACGACGACGTCGATCGCGACGTCCGTGGTCTCTGCCAGGTCCGCGAAGCCCAGAGATCCCTCGTCGACATGCCCATCGACGCGGGGAGCGAGGATGTCGATCCAGTCCATGGCAGCCCGATCGGGAGCAAGATCCGTCCCAGGATGGGCTTGCGGAAATTCCGAACGAACCCTCGCTCGATCCTGGGGGCTCGCGCCCCGAGACCGCCCCGAGCCGGGGGAATGCGCCCCCATGATCGCGGAACATCCGTGCGGCCGGCTCAGGGGACCGAGATCACGGTCGGAGGGCCCGGCACGCCCCCAGACTCGTATCCGAGTTGGCCG
Organism: uncultured delta proteobacterium; assembly: GCA_963740495.1. GTDB lineage: Bacteria > Myxococcota_A > Polyangia > Polyangiales > CAVUEK01 > CAVUEK01. Next base: position 126,344 of record CAVUEK010000011.1, on the reverse strand, counting down.
GAATTGTTCCCGCCCCAGCACAGGATCTCGTCGTCGTAGGAAGCCCCGCACGTGTGATGCATTCCGCCGACGATCGTGCGAAGCGCTGGCGCGCCCGTGATCGGCACGGGCGTCGGAGTGTTTGGTCCCGACATCACGAGCTGAAGGTTGTTGTTGCTACCCCAGCATTCGACGCCGCCGGCCCTCTCGAGTGCGCAGCTATGACCGCCACCGGCAGCGACCCGCGTCACCGCGCGCGCGAGCGTGACGGTGACCGGAGCGACGGACATCGGGGACGCATCGGCGCCGAGCTGCGCCGTCGTGTTGGCGCCCCAACAGCGCACCGTCCCATCGGTGACCACGACGCACGTGTGAGCGTAGCCCGCCGCGACGTCGGTCACGCCTTCGATCCCCGGCACGTCCGTCGGCTGGTACACGGCGTCCTCGTCGATGCCGGTCTGGCGTTCGTCGTTGCGGCCCCAACACGCGACGCTCCCACTCGCACGTCTCGCGCACAGGTGGAGCCCACCAGCGACGAGCTGCACCGCATCCTCGAGGTTCAGCGCTTCGACCGGCGTCTCTCGGTGGTCGATCGAGATCGAGCCTATGCCGAGCCACCCGCGTCCGTTGTGACCCCAACACATGACGTGGCCGCTCCTCGTGCGTGCGCACGTGAAGACCGAGCCCGCGGCGACCTCGACCGCATCGACCAGGTCGACGACGTCGACCGGGCCGAACGAGCTGGTCGTCGTCCCATTCCCGAGTCGGCCGTCGGTGTTCGTCCCCCAGCACGAGACCGCTCCGCTCGCGTGGACGGCACAGGCGTGGCCGCTCGAGACACTCGCCTGCACCGCGTCGGCGATGCCCGGGACCACGGTCGGCGTCGCCACCGCCACGCCTGCGGTGTCCATGCCGAGCTGCCCTCCGGAGTTGCCGCCGCAGCAGTAGACGCTGCCGTCGCGCACTACGCACGTGTCGAGATTGCCGGCCGCCACCGACGCTCCCAGAGGGACGCTTCCGTCGAGCGCGCCAGCGTCACCGACTCCCCCGTCGAAATCGCACGCTCCACCGGTCGCCGGGTAGAGGCAACCGTTGCCCGCGCAGACGGCCTCGAAGCACGCGTCGCCGTTCGGGCAGTCCGCGGCGCTCGAGCACTCTGCACTTCCGCAACGCTCGCTGTCGCCCTGCGAGCAACGTGCGTCGACGCAACGCCCGGCGAAGCACGCGGTGCCCGTCGAGCAGGAGACGCTCCTGCACGCGCGCTGGATCAAGATCGTGACGGCCGTCGGCCCGTGCACGGTCACGGACAGAGGCCGCTCCGCGACGATGCTGCCAGAGAGCAGCAAGCTGACGTCGATCTCGAGCTCGCCGTCCGCGAGGTCGTAGAGCTCCGCGACGCGAGCGCCCGAGACGTAGTCCTCGGACGCGGACGCGGGCGTCTCGACGAAGCGCCCCGCACCTGGACCGTCGGCGGAGATGATCTCCGTCCGAACGGCGTCGATCTCGGAGCCCGATCGATAATCGGTTCGTAGGTCGACGAAGAGCGCCGGTCCGTCCTCCCCACCGCACGCGGAGACGACCACCATCCCGAGCACGACGATCGAGATCGCGACGACGCCCCGCATCGAGACGATGGTAGCAGGATCGCTCGCGTCGACGCTCCTCTCGAGCGGGGCCGCGATCCGCGCGGCGTCAATCCGCCGGGTGATGCTCGTGCATCCGCCGCTGGAGCTCGTCCGGCGCTACGTCGGCAACGTGCGTCGCGATGCCGATGCAATGACCGGCCGGCACCCCGACCATGCCCAAACGATCGCCCCAGAACATGTCCGTGACCGCCAGACGCTGCGTCGCACCGGCGGCGATCGCATGCGCGAACACGTCGTCGACGTCGTCGGTGTAGTACATGAGCGAGACCGGGCTCGCGCTCAGGTGCTCCGGCGTCTTCATGTGCGGATCGCGCCTCTCTTCGCCGCTCAACATGACGATGGAGTCGCCGATGCGAATCTCGGCGTGAGAGAGGTTGCCCGCGGGATCGACGAGACGATTGCGTTCCTCCGCGCCGAGCGCGGCGACGAATCCGTCGATGTCGTCCGCGCTGCCGATGACGAGGCTCGGTGTCACGGTGAAGAACCCCTCGGGAACATGGCTCGACGCCGGCTCACCGGGCTCGAAGCGCGGTGGGCGGCGATGCCGCGCCATCGCCGTCGACCAGGCCTGAGCACGCTCTGCGACCTCGTCGTCCGGGATGTCGTAACGGTGCGTCGCGAGCGACCACCTGTGGCCGAACGGATCCTCGACCTGCGCGTAGCAATCACCCCAGAACATGTCGGTAGCCGGCATGATGGCCCGCGCACCCGCGCCCGTCGCGCGTGCGAGCGCAGCGTCGACGTCCTCCACGTAGACGAGGAGCGCGCCGCAGGTCCCTCCTACGCTCGACGGCGCCCGTGCTCCGCGCTCGTTCTCCGGCGACAGCATCACGATCGAATCCCCGATGCGCAGCTCGGCATGAAGCGCAGCGCCCGAGTCGGGATCCGTCGCGAGCTCGGCTTGCTCCGCACCGAACGCCTGCCCGTAGAGCTCGATCGCGCGAGGGACATCGGCGACGACGAGCATCGGTGTCACCGAATGATGGCCTGCTGGGATCGGGGCGACCGGAGAAGCCTCAGCGACAGCCGGCTGACGCGCGGGCGCAGGCGCGACGTCGCGCTGACTCGACGGAGGGGGTGAGCTCGGACCGCCGCCGCACGCGGAGACGACGAGGAGGAGCGCTACCGTGCCGAGGATGGAGTGGTGCATGTCCGGGGAGTCCTTTGGCGGTCGCGAATGGTCGCCGAGTCGGGGAGGCCGCTGCAAGCCCCGCCGAGCGGTGTCACGCCTTCGTGGCGCGCGCCAGATCGCGCAGAGCGAGCACGGTGCGCCAGTTGCGGGTCGTCCCGATGGTGCCGGTCGCTGCATCGATGACGGCGCTCGTCAACTTCGTCCGCCCGATGCCGCCGGGCAGACCGAGGTAGACCTCGCTGCCGCGCACGACGAGCTTCTCCGAGGGCGCTCGCTTCGCTTCGAGCACCGCAGGAGCGCTGCGAAGCGCCGGTGCGGCCAGAAACACCACGTGCAGCGCCTTCGGATCCACGCCGGGCGCGTCGAAGGGATGCGCGCGCGCAATCCTTCGCAGGTCGGCCGCGGTGCGGACGACGATCGGCGGATCGAAGCCGAATCGTTTCGCGATCGCCTTTCGGACGACCTCGGGCATGCGGGCCGCGAGCGGGTCGGCCGCGCGAAAGACCACGTTGCCGCTCTGGATGTACGTGACGACGCCTTGGCCTCCAGCAGCCTCGAACAGGGCGGCGAGCTCCTGCATCGGGAGCTTGTTCTTGCCGCCGACGTTCACCGCGCGCAGTAGCGCCACGTGGACGCCGGTGCGGTTCCCGGTGGCGCCCCGCTTCTGTTCGCGCACGAGCGCATCATACGCCGGCCCGTCGGAACGATGCTACGCTCTCGGCACCAGGAGGAGAGATGACCCTGCGAATCACGGTCTGCGCAATGGTGCTGGGCTTCGTGCTCTCGAACCCAGCGCTCTCACACGCGCAGGAATGCGCGGACGGACGGGTGAGCACGGCGGACACGCAAGGCCGTTGCTGCTGGCCGAATCAGACGTGGTCCGATCAGCTGGGGCGGTGCTCGGGGCCCCCGACGTGTCCGGACGGCCGCACCGCCTCCGGTGACGACTGCGTCCTCGCGGGCGGCGAGAACGTGATGGCCCCCCAGCCGCCGCCGCCGGGCTACGAGACGCAGCAACCGCCACCCGGCTACGAGAACGCGCCGCCGCCGAACTACCAACAAGGCTATGGAGGCGCCGGCTATCAGCCCGTGTACGGTGCGCCGCAGGGTACGCCTCACCAAGTCGAGCGCCCCAAGCTCGGCCTGGCCATCACCGGCATCGTGATGTTCGCCGTCTCGTACATCGTGCCCACGGTGATCGGCATCTCGATCGCGTCAGAGCCATCGATCTCGGACGACTTCTATTTCATGGCGGTGCCGCTCGCCGGACCGTTCATCATGACGGGGCTCCTCGACAACAACTGGCCCATCCCCTTCTACGTGATCGACGGTCTCCTCCAGATCGCTGGGCTCACCCTGATGGTGCTCGGGCTCACGCTGAAGAGCACCGTGACCGTCTACAGCGAGGGCGACGACGAACCGAGCTTCGCGATCGCGCCGTGGGTGGTGCCGACCGAGGGCGGCGCCGCGGGTCTCACGATGATCCAGCGGTTCTGACGTCGGGGCGCGGAACGTGAGCGACGGGATCGCGGTCGTTGGCCTCGGCTACGTCGGTACCGTGGTGGCGGCGACGCTCGCGTCGGCGGGCCGCCGGATCGTCGGCGTCGACAGGCGACCGGAGGTGGTCGATGCGATCGAGCGCGGCGTTCCGCCCATCCCCGAGCCCGGCCTCGAGGAGCGGATCTCGCGTGCCCAGCTGTTGGGCACGCTGAGCTGCACGACGAATATCGCCGCCGCCGTGCGCGAGTGCCGGGCGTCGCTCGTCTGCGTCGGTACGCCCGCGGACGCGACCGGCCAGCTCGACGAGACCGACGTGCTCGACGCATGCGAGGCGATAGCGCGCGCTGTGCGCGCAGAGAGCTCGCACGTGATCGTGATCCGGTCGACGGTCGCGCCAGGCCACTTCGGGCGCGCCCTAGAGCGCATACGGAGCGTGGCCGGCGACGATGCCAGCGAACGCGTGTCGTTGGCCCTCAACCCGGAGTTCCTGCGGGAGGGGAGCGCGATCGCCGACCACGAGGATCCCGAGCTCGTCGTCTACGCGACCGAGCACGAGACGGCCGCGCGCTTCGTCGAGTGGCTGTACGCGGAGCACGCGGGGCGCATCCGTCGCACCGAGCCCGCCGTGGCGGAGGTCCTCAAGCTCGTCAACAACGCGTGGCACGCGCTCAAGGTCTCGTTCGCCAACGAGACCGCGCGGGTGACGCGACCGCTCGGCGTCGATCCGTTCCACGTGATGCGCCTTCTGTGCGAGGACACGCGACTGAACACGTCGGCTGCGTACCTGCGACCCGGCATGCCGTTCGGGGGCGCGTGCCTCGTGAAGGACGTCGGCTCGCTGGCGAGCCACGCGCGCGCGCACTCCATCGAAGCGCCGCTGTTCGGCGCGATCCTCCCTTCGAACGACGCGCACCTCGACCACCTCGTGAACGCCGTGCTCGAGACCCGCCCCAAGCAGGCGGCGATCGTCGGTGTCGGCTTCAAGCCCGGCGCCTCCGACGTTCGGGACAGCGCGGCGGTTCGACTGGTCACTCGGTTGCTCGACGCCGGAGTACACGTGACGGTGGCCGACGGCGCGATCCTCGATGCGACCGTTCCGCCGCTGGGCGTCGCGGCGCTCGAGGCGGCGCTCGGCGATCCGCGCGCGCACGCGGCTCCGAGCGTCGAGCATGCGGTCGCCGGCGCCGACGTGGTCGTCGTCGCGCATCCCTGCCACGCCGATCTGCGCGCGCTCGTCGCTCTCAGACCGGCGGTCCCGATCCTGGACGTCGCGGGCGAGCTCGCTCGAAAGCTCAGCGAAGAAGACCGCGAGACGCTCGCGCCCGTGGTCGTGCTGGCGCGTCGATGAAGATCCTGATCGTCCCGACGCACCCCGGCGTCCAGTACCACTTCTGTCGCGTAGGCGTACCGATCCACTTCCTGGGCTGCTGGGAGCAGTTCAAGTACTGGCGGCCCAAGCCGGACAACGTCGTGAACGTCCTTCCGAGCTTCGACGAGGCGCACCTCGAATACGGCCCCGAAGACTACGCTCGGCTGCTCGACGATCCGAACATCGGCTGGCCCGACCGCTACGACTCGGCGTGGTTGATGTTCAACTGGCAGGTGAAGCTCTTCTGGGAGCGCCCCGGCAAGAAGCTCTTCCGCGTCGCCAAGGTCGCCGAGCTCGAGCGCGATCAGTGGGCGCGCTTGCTCGATCGCGACGACTTCACGGTCGTGAGCTTCTATCCGAACACCGTCGCGTGGCTGAAGGAGACCTTCGACGTCGACGTCCCGTACGTGCCGCTCGGGCTCGATCCGTCGGCGTACGGACCGGCGACGGGCGAGGACGGGAACATCCTCTCGATCATCCACTCCTATCACGACCGCGGGTGGCACCACGACGCATGGCGCGAGGCCACCGCGCGACCTGCCCGACGCTGCACGTCGATCATCTCGACCCTGCGCAGCCCGTGTTCGAGTACGAAGATCTGCAGCGCGCACTGCGTCGCGCACGCCTCTACCTGCACGACGGCGAGCAGGAGTACACGATCACCCTCATCGAGGCGATGATGACGGGCCTTCCGCTCGTGTCGTTCCGCATCCCGGGCATCGAACGGTACGTCGAGCACGGCGTGAACGGGCTTCGTCGGAGACACGGCACGGGAAATCCGAGAGCACTGCCGGCTCCTCCTCGAGGACGAATCGCTCGCGCGCACGATGGGCGCCGCGAGCCGCGAGCGCGCGGAGCGCGACTTCCACGAGGCGCGCTGGCGAGCGCAGTGGGTCGACATCCTCAGCGCTTGGTGCGGCTGATCGAGCGGAGGGCCTTTCATCGGGTCGGGCGCGCCAAGCGCGGCGGGGAGTATCATGCGGCGCGCAGGCCTCGAGATGACCGAGCCGACGAAGCTCACGATCAAGGACTACGTCCTGCCGATCATCGCGGCCGTCGCGTGGGTAGCGCTCGTGCGCGCGGGACCGCTCGATCTTCCGTACTTCTGGGACGAGGCGGACGTGTACGCGCCGGGTGCGAAGTGGGTGGCGGAGCACGCGCTCGACGTGCGGCCGGGTGTCTTCCCAGACGAGTGGGGGCGAGGTCACCCGCCTCTCTTCTACTGGCTCTCCGCCATCCCGTTCGCGCTGTTCGGTCCGTCGCCCGCCGTCGCGCACCTCTTCGTCCTTCCGTTCACGGTCCTCGCGCTCGCCGGAACGTACTGGCTCGGCGCGACGCTCTTCGGGCGCGGCGCCGGGGCCGCAGCGGCCGCGCTCCTCGCGGTCACGCCGCTCTTCATGTCGACCGGCAACATGCTCTTGCCCGAGCCGCTCCTCGTGGCGGGCACCGTCCTCGCGCTCCTGGCGCTCGCACGCGGCCGTCTCGGCGTCGCCGTCATCATCTCGATCGCGCTCGTGCTGCTGAAAGAGACGGGGATCTTCACCGGCGCCGCGGTCGGGCTCGCGGTTCTCTACGACGCTTGGCGACGAGGCGAGCTCGGCACCGTGCCAACCGCTCGGCGCGCCGCGCTCGCAACCGCGCCGCTGCTCGCTCTCCTCGCGTTCTTCGCGTGGCAAAAAGCACGCACGGGTTACTACATCTTCCCCGTACACGAGGAGCTTCTCTTCTCGCGTCGCTTCGGGCTCGACACGGTGGCGACGGTGCTCCCGTCGCTCTTCGCGTGGCACGAGCGCTGGCTCTTGGGGAATTGGCGCCGTGCTCGCGCTCGCGATTGGGGGCCGCGCCACGCTCCGCGCGCTCGGTGCGCCTCTCCCCGTGCGACGCCGAGGTGGGCGTCCGGTCACGCGCGACACGGTCATCGTCGCCGCGCTCGGGCTCGTCGCGTTCAACGCGATCTTCTTCTCGAAGATGTTCTGGCTCGAGCGGTACGCGCTGCCCGGCGCACCCGGGGACCTCGTGGTCCTCACGGGGATGCTCTTCGTCGGGCTCGAGCGCTCGAGTCGCGGCCCGCCTGGCTCCGCGCGGCCCTCCCCGTCGCCGTCGTCGCGCTCGCCTTCGGCGCCGGCGCGCACGCGCTCCACTCGGCGACCGAGCCCGACGCGGAAGAGCACACCTTCGCATACGCCGACGTGATCCGCACGCACCGCGCCGCGTTCGCTCACATCGACCGGGACACGACGGCTTCGTGTCACGACGTGGCCCATGACCGTCGAGCTCGAAGGAGCCGTATCTCGGCTACGTCGAGCACGCGATGCGCTCGGCGCACGCGCGACGCCTCGGGCGCGAGCCTTCGCTCCCGGTCGCCGCGATCGACCGTAGCACCGCATCTGCGCACGCTGAGGCGCTCCGCCAGCAAGCGCGGGATTCGCGGGCTCGTGCACCGATTCGTCGCGCAGATCGGCGTCGCCCCGGCGCTCGAGGTGTGGACGCGCGGGGGACCGACGTGAAGCCGGGCGCGCGAGCGCCCACCGCGGCGGTCGGGATTGTCTTCGCGGCCACGGTGTTCCTCTTCTGGCCTCTCTTCGCCGGCGCGCTCACCTGGTCGCCGCGCTTCTTCGAGTGGGACGTCCCGGAGCAGTACTGGCCGGATCTCGTGCTCGTGTGCGGCTCGCTCGAGCACGGTCAGCTCCCGTACTGGAACCCGTACGACCGCGCCGGCTATCCGGTCCACGCCGACCCGCAGTCCGGGATGTACCACCCGCTCGCGTGGGGCATCTGCGCCCTCTCTGGCTTCGAGCCATCGCTCGCGGTGGGCGACCGCACGCGTCGTCATGGGTTCGCGCTCTGCGGCCTCTTCGCACTGCTCTGGCTGCGCCGGCTCGACGCGAGCTGGGCCGGCGCCACGGTCGGGGCGGTCGTGCTCGAGGCCGCGCCGTTCATGCGCCACAACTGGGAGCTGAACCTGACGCTCGCGATGGCGCATCTGCCGCTCCTGCTCTTCGCGGCCGACCGCGCGGTCGCGAACGGACGTGGGCGGACGCCGCGCTCCTCGCGCTCGCGCTCGGACTGACGGCGTGGGTCGGCTCTCCACCGGCGCTCTACGTCGCGGCGACGTACACGTCGCTCTTCGTGGCCGCGCGCGCTGCGACGGAGATCCGAGCAGCACGGCCGCGCGATCGTTCCACGCCTGTTCATGGTCCTCGTAGCGAGCGCGATCCTCGGTCTGGGCCTCGTCGCGGTCGTGCTGGTGCCCGGCGCGGAGCTCGCAGCTCGGTCGGTGCAAGCCGGGCGCAGCTTCGAGTCGATCGCCGAGGGGAGCCTCGGCGCGAAGGACCTCGTCGCGCTCGTCTGGCCCATGCCGGGGAACCATCTGTACGTCGGAGCGCTCGCGATCGTTCTCGGCGCCGTCGCGCTCGTGCGGTCACGCTCGCCGCTGCGTTTCTTCTTTCTCGCGACCATCGTCGTCTCGGTGCTGCTCGCGCTCGGCGACTCGACGCCGCTCTTTCGAGTCGCGTTCGACGTGGTGCCGGGCCTTGGGCACTTTCGCCTGCCGCACCGCTACGAGGCGTGGCTCGGCCCCTCGTTCGCCGCTCTCGCGGCGTGGGGCGTCACCGACGTCGCGACCATGCACCCGCGCGCGCGCTGGCTCGCGACGATGCCGGCGTCGGCGCTGCTCGTCGTGGTCCTCCTCGCCGATCTTGCGCGCTCGCTCCCCGAGGATCGTCACCTCCGCACAGGCGCTCCGCCGGCGACCGCCGCGATCGAGGCGAGCGTGCTCGCGCACGCGCCGCACACGAGGGCGCGCTACCGGTACATGGACGAGTTCGCGATCTCGTGCCGTTCGGGGACACGCCTCCGGCATCGCGACCTTCGCGGCTACCAAGATCCCCTCGAGCTCGCCTCGTACGAGCGCGTGGTCGACGCGCTGCGCCGGACCCCATCGCTTGCTCCGCAGTTCAACGTGCGCTTCGCGCTTCAAGGCCCGCACTTCATCCACGGTTGGAACCGCCACTTCCTTCCGCCGCCGAGCGAGCTCGCCGGACCCGAGGCGCGCGCGTCGCGTGGCGCGGTCCCGGGGAGCGCGTCGTCGTCGAGCTCCCGGCCCTTCCGCTCGCGTACTTCGTCCCGCTGTCCGAGGTCGAGCGCGCCCACGATCGCGCCGCCGCGCTCGCGCGCGTCGAAGCTCTCGCGCCCGCCCCAATCGCGATCCTCGACGGTGAGCGGGACCCGACCGAGGCACCGATGCCGCACGGCGGCGCGGCGAACGCGGGCACGCCGCTCGTCGCCGGGCAGGTCCGTCGCTACGAGACCGACTCGCTCGCGGTCAGCATCGACGCGCCCGCGCGCGGGCTCCTCGTCGTCAACGAGGCGTTCTACCCGGGCTGGCGCGCGACCGTCGACGGAGAGCCCGTCCCGATCTTCCGAGCGAACGCGCTCGTTCGGGCGGTCCCGTTGGCGGCGGGTGTGCACACGGTCGCGATGGCATACCGCCCGCGCGAAGCGGTGGCGCTACGGTGGCTCTGGCTCGCCACTTCGCTCCTGCTCGTACCGCTCTTCGTGCTCGGGCGTGGCCGCCGCGGCTCCTCGTCCCGCGATCACGTGACACGGAACCGCCCGCGCGTTACGACGCCGCGATGACCGCACCCGCGCCGCCGCGGAGCCCGCTCCGCCAGCTCGCTCTGCTCGCGTCGAACGTGCGACGCGCGATCGCGCTCGCGTGGCGCGTCGAGCGTGGGCTCACGGCGCAACACGTCGGGGCGTCCGCGTTGGGCGCGCTCTTGCCGGTCGGAATCGCGTACGTTGGAAAGCTCATCGTCGACGCGGTCGTGGCCGCGATCGCGGCGACGGACCACCCCGTCGGTCCGTCGCTGAGCTGGGTGGCGGTCGAGCTCGGCCTCGTCGCCACGGCGCACCTCGCCGGCCAGTACGCAGGTCTCACCGCGCAGCTCCTGCGCGCCCGGCTCGCGCTCCACGTCGATCAGCTGATCTTCGAGAAGGCCCTGCGGCTATCGGTCCAACACTTCGAGGATCCGGAGTTCATGGACACGCTCGAGCGCGCCCGCAAGGAGTCGAGCTGGCGTCCGCTCGAGATGATCACGCACGGCCTCAAGCTCGCGAAGAACGCGGTGACGCTCGCGGGCTTCGCGGCGCTCCTCGTCGGGTTCTCGGGGTGGGCGGTCCTCGCGCTCGTGCTCGCAGGCCTCCCCTTCCTCGCCGAGACGCGCTTCGCGGCGGAGGAGTACGCGATCAAGAGCGCGCGCACGAAAGACGAGCGGCAGGCGTATTACCTCACGCAGCTCCTCACGAGCGACTACTACGCGAAGGAGGTCAAGCTCTTCTCGCTCGGGCGCTTCCTGCTCGGCCGCCACCGCGCCTTCTTCGAGCGCTTCTATGGCGAGGACCGCGCGTTCGCCCTCCGGCGCGGGATCGCCGTGTCGGTGCTCGGGCTGCTCTCCGCCGGGGTGTTCTACGGCATCTACGCTTTCATCGTCGGGCAGACGGTGACAGGGGCCATCACGCTCGGCTCGATGACGCTCTACCTCACGGTCTTCCGCCAGGGACAGACCGCGTTCCAAGAATCGATGAGCTCGATCGCACGCGCGTACGAGGACAACCTCTACATGAACAACCTCTTCACGTACCTCGCGATCCCAGACGACGACGTCGCGCTGCGCGGGCCCGAGGACGTGGGGGAGACGCTGGAAGAGGCGCCCGCGATCCGATTCGAGGGCGTGACCTTTCGCTACCCGGGCTCGGATCGACCGTGCCTCGAGGAGGTCACCTTCGAGGTGGCGCCGGGCGAGACCGTCGCGCTCGTCGGCCCGAACGGCGCGGGCAAGACGACGTTGATCAAGCTCCTCACGGGCCTCTACGAAGCGAGCGATGGGCGGATTCGGCTCGGTGACGAGGACGTCGCCGCGATGGACAAGGGCGAGCTGCGTGCGTCGGTCGGCGTCGTCTTCCAGGACTTCGTGCACTACCACTTCACGGCGGCCGACAACGTGGGCATCGGCTGGCTGCCGTCGCGCGAGGATCGGGGCGCGGTCGCTCGAGCGGGCGCGGACGCGGGTGCCGCCGAGATCGTGGCGTCGCTTCCCGGCGGTTGGGACGCGATGCTCGGGCGGTGGTTCGGGGGCGAGCAGCTCTCGATCGGGCAGTGGCAGAGGATGGCGCTCGCGCGCGCGTTCATGCGGAGGAGCCGCGTCCTCGTGCTCGACGAGCCAACCGCCGCGATCGACGCCGAAGGCGAGCACGAGATCTTCCAGCGCTTCGAAGAGCTCAAGCGCGGCGCGACGGCGCTCCTCATCACGCACCGGTTCAGCACCGTCCGCATGGCCGACCGGATCGTGGTCCTCGACGCCGGACGCGTCGTCGAGATCGGAACCCACGCCGAGCTCATCGAGAAGCGCGGGCTCTACGAGCGGATGTTCACCCTCCAAGCGAAGGGTTATCTCGAAGCGGGCGGCGCGAGCGCGTAGAGCCATCCGCTCAGTGGCAGATCGCGTCGTAGCAGCGCAGGCCGGCGCCGCAGTCTTCCGCGACGAGGCACTGAGGGTCGGTCTCGCTGCGCGTGTAGCAGAGCAGGAGGCCCGAGGAGCTCGTGCCGCAGCGGATGAGCGACGTGTCGGCGCGCTGGCACTCGTCGTCGGTGCCGTCGGGGCACGGGGTCCGGCACACGCCCTCGATGCAGAGATGGGCTGGCTCGCAGTCGCCGTCCTCGACGCAGAACGGACGCGGTGCGACGTCGGGGCGGCAGTAGCCGAGGGTGCATCGCTCGTCGACCGAGCAATCGGGGGCGCCCGCGCACGGCGTGAGACAACGCGCGTCGACGCAGTGCTCACCAGCGTCGCATTCGTCGCTCCTCGCACACACGGCCGATGGAAGGCAGCGCCCCTCCACGCAGGCGGTCCCGGCTGTGCACTCCATGTCGTCCGTGCACGCCGCCCGGCACGCATTGTCCACGCACCCGCGACCGGGGCCGCATTGCAGATCGAAGCGGCACGTCGCGTCGACGTCTTGGCAGACGCCTTCGTCACAGACCTCGCTCTCGTCGCAGTCCGCGCTCGTTCGACAGGCGCCGGGCGCGACACACGTTCCCCGGAAGTCGCACACGAGATCGGGCTCGCAGTCGCCGTCCGATTCGCACGCGTCGCTGGGTGCGCACAGACCACGCGCGCAGCGCCGACCCCGCATCGCAGTCGCCGTCGGCGACGCAGGCGTGCGGCACGCTCACACAGATTCCGCTCGCGCATCGCGATCCGCTGCCGCAGTCGGCGTCACGGGAGCAGCCCGTCGAGGCGTCGGTCCCAGCGAAGCAATCCGCGCCGAGGCAGGGCACCGGGTCGTGACACGCGCTTCCGTGAACGTCGTAGTAGGTGCAGCCCACGATCCCGAGCGATGTTGCGAGCGCGATCCATCCAGACGTCGTCATCGAAGCTCCTTCCGGACGCGTTGATGCGCTCGCGTGAGCGCCCTCGCGCACACGCGGCTGTCGGTCCGCCCCTCTCGGTCCCCCATCGGGGGCAGTGCGTTCAACGAATTCGCGCCCGACGAATTCCTTGAACGCGGGCCCGGGCATCGGGCACGTGTCAGAGTGGCCATCGTGAGTGTCTTGGCCTTGCCTTCTGCGGGTCACGAAGAGGAGACGGCGCTGATCGACGCTCTCGAGCGCGCCGATCCCCACGCGATGGCCGCGCTCTACCGTGCCCATCAAGCGAAGGTCCGCGCGTTCGCGACTCGAATGCTCGACGACCGATCCGCCGCGGAGGACGTCGTCCACGACGCCTTCGTCGCGCTGCCTCGCGCGCTCTCTCGCTTTCGAAAGGACGCCAAGCTCGAGACGTTCCTCATGTCGATCGCGGTCAACCTCTGTCGTCGTCGGGCTCGTTCGGCCGCGCGCGCGGTTCGCGCCGTCGCTCGCGCCGAGCGACGTCAGCCGGTCGCGATCGTGCCGACCCCGGAGGCGGACGTACGGCGGCAACGCCTCGCCGCCGCGCTCGCCCGCGCGCTCGAGACGCTGTCCGTCGAGCACCGTGAGGTCTTCGTCCTGTGCGCGCTCGAGGAGCGCTCGTCACAGGAGGTCGCCGAGATCGCGCGCGTGCCCGAAGGTACGGTGCGCAGCCGCTTGTTCCATGCGCGAAAGCAACTGCGCGCGTTCCTCGAGAGAGAGGGTGTGGAATGAGCGATCTCTTGGACCGCGCCGTCGAGGCGATGCGAGACGAGCCGATCGCGGAAGACGATTGGACGCTCATGCGCATCCGTTCGAGCCTCGCTCGAGGCGAGCGAAGCCGGAACGGCGTGTGGGTGGCCGCGGCGGCGGCGCTGATTGCCGTCGCGCTCGGAGGGCCGACCGCGTGGGCGTGGGCGACGGAGCACATCACGCAATGGCTCGGCGCGGACGACGTCCCGAAAGCGGCTCTTCCCCCGCCGAGCCCGCGCGGCGCCGCGCTCCCTCGGACGTACGGGACGCGAACCGCGACGACGACCGTGGAGCCCGCGCCGAGCGAGACTCCGACGGCTTCGGCAGGCACAGCCGCGGCGGTCCCGAGAGCGCACCGAGCACCGGTCTCGATCCACGCGGCCAGCGGGCCCGCGAGCCTCTCGGTCGCGGAGGACGAAGAGACGCTCGAGTTCCAGGACGCGCATCACGTGCACTTCGAGCTGCGCGACTTCGCGGCGGCGCTCGAGGCGTGGAGTCGCTACCTCGGGGATTACCCGGAGGGGCGCTACGTCCCCGAAGCTCGCTACAACCGCGCGCTCGCGCTCGTCCATCTCGGGCGCTTGCGCGAAGCGCGCGTGGCGCTCGCTCGCTTCGCCGACCAAGAGCCCGGCGCGTACCGACAAGCGGAAGCGGCTGCGCTGGTGCGGGCGCTCGACGATCGTCTTTCGTCCACTGAACGCTGACGCTCGGATCGGGCACCAGCAACCGATGAAGCGCACGACCCTCACGTTGCTCCTCTGGCTCGCTTCGCCGGCCGCGATCGCGGCCGGGCAGGAGAGCCTCACGGGCCCGCTCGTGATCGACCTCGGGGCGGCCGCGGATCTGGACGGCGCCGCGCTCGCGAGCGCCCTCGAGGCTGACCTCGGCGTCCCCGTCGAGATGAGCGCCGACGGCGCGGCGGTCGTGGTCGAATCGACCGATCGCGCGATGATCGTCCACGTCGCGCGCGAAGGTCGGCCTCCGGTCGTCCGCGCGATTGACGGCTCGGGCGACCGCGCCCAGCGAACGCTCCGCGCGGCGCTCCTGATCTCGAACCTCGTGCGCGACGAGTCGGCCGAGCTGCTCGCGATGCTCGCGCCGGCGCCCGAGCCGCCCCGGGTCGTGCTCGCGGCGGAGCCGCGGCCGGCGCCCGCCGACACCACGAACGGTGACGCCGCCGCGAGCATCGCCGTCGTGCCGCCCGACGAGCGCCTGACGTTCGTGCCGGTCGCGTTCGACTTCGCGCCCGGCGCCGGGGTCTCGAGCGTCTGCCGCGGTCGGGACGCGCGCGCCTTCGCGCTCGGTGCGATCGGAGCGTGGACCGGCAAGCTCGGCGGCGTCTCGATCTCGGGAGTCGTCGACATCGCCGGGCACGAAGCGACCGGCCTCCAGCTCGCCGGGATCGCCTCGATCGCCGCGTCGACGACGGGCCTCTCGGTCGGCGGTGTCGCATCGGTCTCGAACGGGCCGGTCGACGGCGCCTCGATCGGCGGCGTCACGGCCTTCGCGAACGGAAGCGTGACCGGGCTCGAGCTCGGGGGCGTCGCCGCGGTCGCCTCGGGCACCGTCGACGGGGCACAGATCGCGGTCGTCAACGTCGCGTCCGAGGATCTCCACGGAATGCAGCTCGGAGTCGTCAACACCACGGCGGGATCGGCGACCGGGATTCAGAATCGGGGTGGTGAACGTCGCGGCAGGCCGCGTCTCGGGCGTCCAGCTCGGCGTGGTCAACGTCTCGGACGACACCGACGCGTCGATCGGTCTCGTGAACGTCCACGCGCACGGGCGCACGAACCTCCGCGCGGGCGTGGACACGACCGGTCTCTTCGGCGTCAGCCTGGTTCATGGCGGCCGAATCACGCACTCGGTCGTCGAGGCGTCCATCGATCCGACTCGGCGCAGACCTCGAAGGAGCGCTCGGGGCGGGCCTCGGCGTGCGCATCGAGCCGTCCGACGTCCTTCACCTCGACATCGACGCGCTCGTTCACGTGCTGCTCGACCGCGGCTCGTTCAACGGCAGCGACACGAGCCTTCTCCTCGAGCCCCGCGTCGTTCTCGGCGTGTCGATCGTGCCCGGTGTCTTCGGCGTCTACGCCGGAGCGAGCTATCAATGGCGTATCGGGCACACGGATCCGCTCGTCGAGGGCCCGGTGCTCGTCACGGACTACGGTGACGTCGGCACGGCACACGTCTTCGGCTGGCCCGCGCTGCTCGCCGGCATCGAGCTGTTCTGACGCCGTCGCGCGACGCGGTGGCGAGACCGTTCGTTCCCATCCGTCGACCGCGATGATATGAACGCGCGTGGCCACGCGGCCTGTGCACCTCTGCTTGCACTACGCTTCTGCGGGTGCGACCGACGCACCGCTCACGGTGTCGCGCGATGCGCTCCGCGCGCTCGTGAACGGGCAGCGCGCGGCCGGCCGCGAGGCGGCGTCGCTGGCCGCATACGGAGCCGGCGGCACGGTAGGGCCCGACCGGTTCACGCTCAGCTTCGACGACGCGCACGCGTCGGTGCTCGAGCACGCGCTGCCCGTGCTTCGCGAGCTCGGCGTGACGGCGACGCTCTTCGTACCGACCGCGTACGTCGGCACGTCGGACGCCTTCGTCGATTGGGACGGCGTGCGCGCGCTCCACGCCGCCGGATGGTCCATCGGGTCTCACGCCGAGACGCATGGACGGATGGCGTGGCGCTACGTCGGCGAGGACCGCGCCGCGCACGAGCAACGGCTCGTCGGCGAGCTCGCTCGCTCCCGCGCCTCGATCGAGCGCGAGATCGGGGCAGCGCCCGCGCTCTTCGCCTATCCGTATGGCGAGGCGCCCGATGTCGCGCGCCGAGCCGCGGCGCGCGCGGGGTTCGCGGCCGCGTTCACCGTCGCGGGCGACGGGCCCTGGGACGGCGATCGGTTCGCGATCCCGCGAACCGACGTGGACGAGATCGTCCGCCCGTGCGCGGCGCTCGGGCCGATCGGCATCAGCGTCGTCGTGCCAGCGTGCGATCGCGTCCGAATCCTCGCGGACGTCGTGACGCGCGTCGCGTCACAGACGTATCCGAGGGATCGCTGCGAGCTCATCGTCGTCGACGATGGCTCGCGCGAGGATCTCTCCCCCGTCGTGCGCGACATGCCCGGCAACGTGCGGCTCGTGCGCCAGGGCGACGCGACCTTCCGCGCCGGGCAAGCGCGCCAACGCGGCGCGGACGAGGCGCGCTTCGATCACCTGGCTTTCCTCGACGCCGACGTCGTCGTGGGCCCGGACTTTCTCTGGCACCTCGATTGGGCGCATCGCCACACGCCCGACGCGGTCGTCCTCGGTTACCTCTCCGGCTACAACCTCCACGATGCGGGCGGCGTTCACACCCCCGACGTCGTCCTCGATCGCGACGTCTCGACGTTGCCGATCATCCCCGACCGCTCGCGCGAGCCAGCGCTCCGCAGCTGCCTCGACAACCTCTCCTGGCTCGCCGAGCCGTGGCAGCTGACGTACACGGGAAACCTGAGCGTCCCGAAGGCGCTGCTCGCACGCGCCGGCGGGTTCGCCGACGCGTTCACCGGATGGGGTCTCGAGGACATCGATCTCGGGGTGCGTCTGCATCACGCCGGCGGAAGGTTCGTCTTCGCGCGCTTCGCGGTCGGGCACCACGTCGTCGATCCGAGCGAGGGCCCGGGGCGGAACCCGTTTCGCACGTGGCCGCCGACGCGCCAGGCGTTCGAGGGGTACGAACGAAACCTCGACGTCCTCTCGCGCCTCCACGCGGACGATCCCGCCGTCGCGCGCTTCGTCGCGCGGTCTCGCGCCGACATCGAGGAGACGTGCAGCCGCCCGACGACCGTGGGGATCGAGACGGGCGGCGCGGCGTCGCTCCGCACGCCGTATCACCGACGTCTTCACCGCGTCCAGCCCGGCGGAGCCCCGAAGGACGAGCTGCTCGACCGCGTCGCGTACGCGAAGAAAGTCGGTGCGAAGACGATTCTTGCTCGGCGGCGCGCCCGCGGAGCACCCGGCGTTCGCCGAGGTCGTCGCCGCCGCGCGCGACGCCGTGTCCTGGGTCTCGATGCAGAGCGCCGTATACCCGTTCGGCCGCGACGCCACCGCGGGCCCGCGCGCGCTCGGCATCGACGGCGTGGTCGCGCTCGTGCACGCGCTCGATCGGGCGACGTACGAGCGGCTGCACGGAGCCGGCACGTTCGCGGCCTTCGAGCGGGGCCTCGCGCGGATCGCCGAGGAGGCGGAGCTCACCGCGCACCTCGTCGTATCGGCAGAGAGCTTCGGCCGGCTCGAGCACACGCTCGCCGAGCTCGAGCGGCGCACGATCCGGATTGAAGAGGTCACGGTGCTCGACGCGCGCTTCGTCGAACGGGTGACGGCGGCGACGGGGAGGGAGCCGGCGGTGCGGTGAGCCGAGCGGGCTGGGCCGGGGCTGCGGAAGGCGGCGAGCGGTCGAGCGTGGGCGCGGTGCGCGCGGCAACGGATGCGTGCGCATGCGGATGCGGATGCGCATGCGGGCGCATGCGGGCGCACGCGCGACGGCGAGACGTGGGTGATCGCCGGGTGCGGCGATCATCCGCGTGCTCGCCACGGGTGTCCGCGTCCGTGCGTTTCGTCTCCGTGCCCGGCGCTCAGGCCCTGCACGTTGGCGATCACGTTGTTGTAGAACTTCCAACCGACGATCTCGATCCCGCGCGGCGTGCCGACGTCGACCAGACCTGCGACGCCCACGTCGTCGAGCGCGCCGGAGTACCAGAACACGTTGCCGTAGATCTCCCAGCTCTCGGCGGGCCCGGTGCCGTTGCCGACGAAGATGAAGGCGGTGTTCGAGATGTCCGGTGCCGGGAGCGCGCGAGGGGCGCGCCGGCATCAGTGCTCGCCGAGCTCGGCGAGCGCGCGGCGCGCAGCCGCGTTGTTCGCATCGAGCTCGTGCGCGCGCTCGTAGTGGGCGAGCGCGGCCTCGGTGTTGTCTTCGGCGCGATAGACTCGGCCGAGCGCCGCTTCGAAGCCGGCGTTCTCGGGCTCGATCCGAGTCGCCATCGTGTACGCCTCGATCGCGCCCGCCACGTCGCCCGCCTCTGCCCGCGCGGCGCCGAGCCCAGCGTAGAGCCCCGCTTGGCTGGGATCGATCGCGATCGCTTGGGTGTAGAGGTCGGCGGCGTCGTCGTATCGGCGCGCGCTGAATCGCGAGCGAGCGCGCGTCCGAAGCTGCGTGAGCTGACGCGTCTCGGCCAACGTGAGCTCGCGCGCTTCGGGGAGCGGCGGCTCCTCGGGCTCCTCGGACGTCGGCTCGGTCGCTTCGGGCGCCACCACCGACGGGGCCGGCGCCGGTCCGTCGGGTGACCCGTCGGGCTCGCCGCCGCCGCTGCTGGCGACGGCGATTGCGACGATGAGCAGGACGACGAAGAGGCCCGCACCGCCGGCGATCAGCAGCGTCCTCCGGCTCGGGCCGGAGCGGATGAGCCTCCCCGCGACGTCGGCATCGGAGACGCGCCAGCGGGGAGCGTCCTGAGCCGCCCACGCGGACTCGTCCGACCGGGCGTCCGCGGCGGACGACAGAGGACCGCGGTCGCTCGAGCTGGCGCTCGGGCTCACGGCGGGCGGCTCGATGGGCGGCGCGACGCGCGGCGCGGCCGCACCGACGCCCTTGACCGTCGCATTGGCGCTCGTGAACGGCGAGCGGTCTCGGAGCGTTCGATCCGCCGCCGCGTCCGGGGGAGGTTGCGGCGTCTCCGTCGACGCAGGCGGCGCGATCGGGCCTGGTCGCGCGGGCGGCACGCCGAGCACCGTTCCCGTCGCGCTCTTGAGCGGGCCTCTCGCGGGTGGCTTGTTCTCGTCGGTCATCTCGGTCCTCGGGGGAAGCAAGCGTACCACTGCTCCAAGAGGCGCCCGTTTGACTGAACCTCTGGACAATGCACGGGGGGGGATATATACATGACGAACGGAATATTCTCTTGACACAAGAAGAGACGGACAACGCAGTGAGGCGATTCGCGACCGTGGAGGTCTCATCGCCCGCCCGGACGGCTCGCCTCCTCGTCATCGACGGTCCCGATCAGGGTCGCGCCTTCCCGCTGTCTGGGGACTCCGCCCTGCTCGGACGCTCGCGGACGGCCTCCGTGATGATCGCGCACGCAGGGGTCAGCCGCGAGCATGCCCGCATCTGGCGAACGCCGAGCGGTGAGCACGAGATCGAAGACCTCGGAAGCCGCAACGGGACGCTCGTGAACGGGCGGCCCGTGCAGCGCTGCATGCTGACCTTCGGCGACCGGGTGCAGCTCGGCAGCGAATGTACGCTGCTCTATACCTACATCGACTCGGGCGAGCAGAAGCTCGAGCACCTACGCCGCATGGAGGTCGTGGGCCAACTCGCCGCCGGCGTTGCCCACGACTTCAACAACCTCCTCCACGTCATCAGGGCGAGCTTCACGCATCTGGCGGAGCTCGACCTCGATGGGAGCGGTTCGACGATGGAGGTTCTCGCAGACGGC
Organism: uncultured delta proteobacterium; assembly: GCA_963740495.1. Taxonomy (GTDB): domain Bacteria; phylum Myxococcota_A; class Polyangia; order Polyangiales; family CAVUEK01; genus CAVUEK01. Next base: position 106,042 of record CAVUEK010000011.1, on the reverse strand, counting down.
ATGGACGCGACACGCCAGGCCGAAGCGCTCACGCGGCGACTGCTCTCCCTCGGGCGGCCGGCCGCCGGAACGGACGAACCGGTCTCCATCGCCGACGCAGTGGAGGAGACGGCGCGGCTCTTCACGCGCCTCGTCGGGCAGAGCGTTTCGCTGAAGGTCTCCGTCGCGCCCGGCCTGAGCATCTGGGGAAACACGGCGGAGATGCAGCAGGTGCTCATGAATCTCTGTGTGAACGCGCGCGACGCGATGCCGGGCGGCGGCGTCCTCCGGATCCACGCCGTTCGCGACGGGTCCGACGCGGTTCTCACCGTGACCGACACGGGCGTCGGCATGAGCGAAGAGACGCGAAGCCGCGTGTTCGAGCCATTCTTCACGACAAAGGCGGCATCGCGAGGGACGGGCCTCGGGCTCGCGACCACGTTCGCGATCGTGCGGCGTCGTGGCGGTACCATCGAAGTCGCGAGCACGCCGGGGCAGGGGACGACGTTCACCATCCGCCTGCCCGCACACGAACGCTCGCGGCTGTTCCGCGAAACGCGCGACGGCTCGGACTTCGAGGAGGCCGACGCGCCGGTCTCCGGCTTGTCGCTGCTCCTGCTCGAGGACGACCCGCTGGTGCTTCGTGCGCTCGTCCGCCAGGTGTCCGCGCTCGGCTGTGAGTGCACCCCGTGCTCCGACGGAGCGACCGCGATCGAACGGGCGCGCGATTCGACGGTCGCCGTCGACATCGCGCTGGTCGACTTTCACCTCGGTTCCGCGAGCGTACTCGAGATCATCCCGGCGCTCATCGCCGCAAGACCAGGCGTCCCGATCCTCGTCCTCTCGGGTTTTTGCTCCCCGGAAGAGGAAGCGGAGCTGCTCTCTGCCGGCGTTCGAGAGATCATCGCGAAACCGTGCCCGCGCTCGTTCCTCGCGGACCGCATCGGTGCTGCCGCGCGATGAAGCGCCGACGTCCGAACATGTGGACCATGGGCGACGGCGACCTGCCGAGCGCGGGCGCCCTGTCGGTTCGGAACCTCACGGCCGCCCAGCTCCCGACCGCGTTTCAGCCGATCGTCGCGCTCTCGGATGGTCGGCTCTTCGCGTACGAAGCCCTCGTTCGGTGCACCGAGCCCGCGTTCGCGAGCCCTCTGTCGTTGTTCGAGCACGCGGTCGAGGAGTCGTCCTGCGGTCGACTGGGACGCGTCATCAGGGAGTCCGCGTTCGCGCGTTGCAGCGACGTGCCCCTCTTCGTGAATCTCCATCCGCACGAGCTGGCGGAGCGGTGGTTGGTTCGACCCGACGATCCGCTGTGCTTCCATGGGCAGACCGTCTACCTGGAGATCACCGAGTCGGCGACCATAGAGTACTACGACCTCTGCATGAGCACGCTCAAGGAGGTGTGCGCGCGAAGCGGTGCGCTCCTGGTGGTGGACGATTTCGGTGCCGGCCACTCCAACCTGATGCGCGTCCTCGATCTCGAACCGACGGTGATCAAGCTCGATCGAGCGCTGATCAACGAAATTCACGCCGTGCCCAGGCAACAGCGCCTCGTCCAGCACGTCGTGAACATGTGCAAGGACCTCGGCGCCGCGGTCGTCGCGGAGGGTATCGAGACCGTCGATGAGCTCCGCGCAGTCCGCGATCTCGGCGTGGATTACGGGCAGGGCTACTTGATTGCTCGTCCCGGATTCCCTCCGCCGACGCCGAGGTGGCCTTTGTGAGCGATATCGGGGACCGAAAGACGCGAGAGCTCATTCGCGGAGATGTCTTCGCGTCCGAGCCTCCGACGACCATCACGAGCATGGCGGACCTCCGGGCGGTCCTGAAGGGCGAGGTCTGGACCCTGACCATTCTCACGGGTGATCAGAGTGGGCTCGTGACCGAGCTCGACGAGACCACGATCGTGATCGGAAGGGGCGCCGACGCGCACATTCGACAGAACGACGATTCCCTCTCCCGAGCGCATGCCGCGTTCGCGCTCGAAGCAGGCGTGGCGACGGTCGCCGACCTCGGAAGCACCAACGGCACCTTCGTGAACGGGAGGCGGATCGTCGAGGCGTGCGTCTTGGACAGCGGCGCGCACGTGCAGCTCGGCGCCAAGACGACCGTGCGGGTACAGTTGCTCCACCGAATCGAGCTGGCCTCCGCACGAGCGCTCTACGAATCGAGCATGCGCGACCAGCTCACGGGCGTTTACAACCGCCGGCACCTGGACGAGCGCCTCGAGAACGAGATGGCCTTCGCGCTGAGACACCGAACCCCGGTCTCGGTGCTCATGGTGGACATCGACCACTTCAAGCGGATCAACGACACGTGGGGCCATCTCGCGGGCGACGCTGCGCTCGAACGGTTCGGCGCGCTTCTCACGAGCTCGGTCCGCGAGGAGGACATCGTCGGGCGGTACGGAGGCGAAGAGTTCACGATCATCTTGCGCGAAGAGGACGCGGCGGGCGCTAGCATCGTCGCCGAGCGCATCCGTGCCACGGTCGAAGCGGAGCGTCTGGAGTGGGGTGGTGAGCTCATCGAATACACCGCGAGCATCGGCGTGGCCTGTCACGACACCGGGACCCCGCGAGCGTCGGCTGCAGAGCTCGTCGCCGCCGCCGACCAATGCCTGTACCGTGCAAAGCGCGCGGGTCGCAACATCGTGATCTCCGACGTGTCATCCCGCAGTGTTCCGCCGCGACCATGACCATGAGGCCACGGATGCTCGAGGGTGCAGATATGGGAGAAGCGAGCCGATCGAGATCGATTCACTGGTCGGCGCGAATCACATGCGTGTTGATCCTCGCTGGGTGCGGCGAGACCTCCGAGCCCGCGCCGGTCGTCTGTGGCGACGGGGTCGTCGCACCGATCGTGGCGGGCGCGGCTGGCGAGGAGTGCGACGACGGTAACGGAAACGACTCCGACGGGTGCCTTTCGACGTGCCGCCGCGCGCGGTGCGGGGATGGAGTCGTGTGGGCTGGGGTCGAGTCGTGCGACGACGGCAACACCGACGACACCGACGCCTGCAACGTCGACTGCGGCGGGCCTACTTGCGGTGACGGCACGCTCGACGCGGCGACGAGGCGTGTGACGACGGCAACCGCGACGGAAGCGATTGGTGCCTCGCTTCATGTCTGCTCGCCTCATGTGGCGACGGCATCGTCCGCGACGGCGTTGAGTCTTGCGACGACGGAAACCTCGTCAACGACGACGGGTGTACGAACGCATGTGGGCCTCCTACGTGCGGCGACGGCGTGGTCGACAGCGGCGAGGAGTGCGACGACGGCAACGCGATCAACACCGACGAGTGTCTGAGCTCGTGCAAGCTCGCTTCCTGCGGCGACGGGTTCCTCGAGATCGGCGTCGAGGGATGCGACGACGGCAACACGATCGACGATGACCTCTGTCTCGCGACGTGCCGGCCGTCCACCTGCGGGGATGGCGTCGTGCAGAGCGGCGAAGAATGCGACGATGGCAACCTCTCGGACACCGACATGTGTCTGACGACGTGCCTGTTGCCGCGCTGCGGGGACAACATCGTTCAACTCGGCGTCGAGGAATGTGACGACGGCAACACCGACGACACGGACGGCTGCGTCGCAGGCTGCATTGCGGCCAGATGCGGTGACGGCTTCGTTCACGCCGGCGTGGAGGTCTGCGACGACGGCAACGATGACGACACGGACGGCTGCACGAGCCGATGCGGCCCACCCACCTGCGGTGACGGATCCGTTCAAGCTCCCGAGGAGTGCGACGACGCGAACCTCACGAACACGGACGACTGCCTCACGTCATGCCTCCTCCCGACGTGCGGAGACGGCTTCACGCGCTCCGGCGTCGAGGAGTGCGACGACGGGAACCGATCCAACGCCGACGCATGCCTCAACACGTGCATGCTCGCGAGCTGTGGTGACGGCTTCGTTCAAGCAGGCCTCGAAGAGTGTGACGACGCCGACTCCGACAACTCGGACGCGTGCCTCAACGACTGCAGGCGCGCTCGCTGCGGCGACCGCTTCGTCCAGACCGGCGTCGAGGAGTGCGACGACGGCAACACGTTCAGCGGCGACGCGTGCTTGGCGACGTGCGTGAACGCTCGATGCGGCGACGGGGTGCTGCATTTCGGCGTCGAGGAGTGCGATGACGGCAACCTCTCGAGCTCCGACGCATGCCTGAGCACCTGCGTCGTGGCCACGTGCGGCGACTCGTTCGTTCACCTCGGAATCGAAGAATGCGACGACGGCAACAGCGACAACAGCGACGCCTGCCTGACGACCTGCCACGCCGCGAGGTGCGGCGATGGGTTCGTTCGGGCCGGCGTCGAAGCCTGCGACGATGGAAACGAGGTCGACTCGGACGGGTGTACGAGGGCCTGCGCGCTCGGCTCGTGCGGCGACGGAATCGTCCAGGCGCCCGAAGGCTGTGACGACGGCAACATCGACAACACGGACGGCTGCCTCACGAGCTGTCTCGTCGCGAGCTGTGGCGATGGCTTCGTCCGGGCCGGGGTCGAGCCGTGCGACGACGGGAACCTCGACAACACGGACGCCTGTCTGACCACATGCGAGCTCGCCTCCTGCGGAGACGGATTCGTTCGCGCCGGCGTCGAGGAGTGTGATGACGCCAACACGTTCGACGGAGACGATTGCCTCCGCACATGCGTGCGCGCCCGATGCGGGGACGGCGTGCTCCATTTTGGAGTCGAGGAGTGTGACGATGCCAACACGTCGAACTCCGACGACTGCCTCTCGACGTGCCGAGCGGCGAGCTGCGGCGACGGGTTCGTCTGGGTCGGGGTCGAGGAGTGCGACGACGCGAATGCCATCGAGACCGACGCGTGCATCTCGACGTGTCGACGCGCGCGATGCGGGGATGGCTTCGTGCAGAGCGGGACCGAAGGATGCGACGACGGAAACGGCGTCAATCTCGACGGCTGCGACAACGATTGCATCCGTTCGTGCGTCGAGGGCGACACGAACATGCGGGTCGGCCCCGCGTGTTACATGCTGTTCAGATCCCACGCCACCTGGGCCACCGCTCGGTCCTCTTGCGCCGCGATCGGAGCGCATCTGGTTCAGATCACCTCCGACGGAGAGAACACCCTCGTCGGAGGCATGACGACCGAGAGCACGTGGATCGGTCTCAACGACACGGCGGTCGAGGGAACGTTCGTGTGGGATCTGTCCGGAAGCAGCGCTCCCATCGGGCCTTACACGAACTGGGCATTCGGAGAGCCGGACGGTGGCTCCACGCGCGACTGCGTGCGCATGCGGAACGACGATCGGTGGGAGGATGAGAGCTGTTCGGGCGGGCTGCACTACATGTGCGAGCGACCCTGAGTGTCCGGGGAGGGCGAGGTCCTATGGGGTATCGAACGTCACGGGGCTTCGGCTCGACGACGTGCCTTCGCCGAGGGCCGCAGTGCCCCAGCACGCAATCGTCCCGCTCGCGAGCCGGCCACAGGTGTGACGCACACCGGCCGAGACGGACGTGAATTCGAGGCTGCCGGAGACCGCGCTCGGAGTCGTGCTGCGCGACAGAGCCGAGCCGTTGCCGAGCTGACCGTCGACGTTCGCGCCCCAGCACATCGCCCCGCCCGCGGTGACCGCACACGAGTGGAGAGCGCCGGCGGAGACCGCGGTCGCGGCGAGCGTGCCCACGCGTGTCGGCGCGGGGCGCTGCGTCAGCCCGCCGTTGCCGAGCTGACCGTCGCTCCCGCGGCCCCAGCAGTAGACGTCTCCGCCCGCGAGGAGAGCGCACGTGTGAGACCCGCCCGCAGCGATGTCCACGGCGCGAGCGCCCATGAGGTCGATCGCGCTCGGCGCCTCCTGGGCCGACGCGGCTCCGACGCCGACTTGACCGTCGTTGTTGTCGCCCCAGCAGAAGACCGCGCCGTCTGCGATCGCGCATGTGTGCCGCGCGCCCGCGGAGACGCGCTCGACGTTCCCGACAATCCCCGGAACGAGGGCAGGCGACGTCTCCATCGTGTTCGTCGTGCCGACTTGGCCGCTGCCGTTGTCGCCCCAGCAGCGCACGCGCGCGGCAACGACGGCACATGTGTGCGCATCGCCCAGAGAGACATCCGTCGCCATCCCGCCCAGGGATCCGACGGCGACCGGTGTCGCTTGGTCGCTCGTTGCCCCCGCTCCGAGGCGGCCTGCGCCTCCAGCGCCCCAGCACGCGATCGTCCCGTCGTTCAGGATCGCGCACGTGTGGTCGGCCCCCGTCGACACGCGAACGGCGCCCGCGGCGAGACCGGTCACTTCGGTCGGCTCCGGATGGCTCACCATCAAGCCGTCGCCGAGCTCGCCCGATGCGCCGTCACCCCAGCAGAAGAGTCGCCCGCCCGGCGCGACGGCGCACGTGTGGCCACCTCCAGCGCTCACATCGAGCCCGCTGCACGCGCCCGCGTCGCCGAGACCGCAGCCGGTTCCTCCATCGGTGCCGGGCGCGTCCCGTCCGGCGTCGCTCGGTGCGTCCAGCGGCATGCGTCCGTCGATCGCCACGGAGCCGTCGCCTGCGTCTGGGCTCGCTGCCATGCCCGCGTCGAGGCGCGACGCCGAGCCCGGCCAATCGAGGAGACTGGCCGCTTCGCTCGCACACTCACCGTCCGCCGAGGCACACGTGAGCCCCGCGCGACACATCACGTCGCGGCAGTCTCCGAAGAGATCCAGCCGAAGCATCTCGGTGCTGCCGGACACGAACGAGACGACCGCGCGTCGGGTGACGACCATCGCTCCTTCGCGCCGACCAACGGCGACGACCGTCAACGGCCCGAGCGGCCCGCCCTCATGGACGATCCCCAGCGTCGCAGGACGCGAGTCGAGGAGGCTCACCGCGGAGGTGTGCATGGTCATGTCAATCTCGCTCGCGTCGACCGAGAATGCGATGCGATCGATCTCTTCGGGTACCCGCATGTCCGTGTCGGCCACGACCACAATCTCGGTGAGCGAATCCGAGCAGCCGGCGAGGACCACCGACAAGAGCACCCGCGCGACGACCCTCACGAGCCTCCGCCAATCCGGATCAGTGGCGGGTCCCCGTTGCCCAACACCGCGTCTTGGCTGCCGCCCCCGAGGGTGAGCACGAGCACCAGCACGACGGCGCCGGCGACGACGGCGCCCGCCGCCGTCCAGAACCACCACTTCCCGAGCACGCCACCATCACCATCGCTCGTGCTCGTCCGATCGACCGGCACGATCGCCGGCGCCTGCGCTCTGGAGGCCCCGTCCAACCGCTCGGTCTCCTGTGCGAGATCCAGAACGACCTCGGCTTCACCGCCGTCATCGAGCGTGACGTCGCGCGTGAGCGTCTCGTGCGCGCCGCGTCGCACCGAGATCGTGTGCGAGCCTGGGTCCGCCGGGATCGCGACGTCGAGCATGACGAGAATCGACCGGCCGCTCGTCCACGAGGATGGTGCCACTTCCGAGCTCGCCCCTCACTCGAATCGTGAGCCGAGCGATCCGCGGGGTGATCTCGGCGAGCAGGGCCTCGGCGCGCCCCCTCGCGTCGGCGTCGGCCGTCGGGTCACGGCTGAGCTGGCGCATGAGCTCGGAGGCGCGGATGACGCGTCCGTCCCGCGAGAGCGCGAGGGCCAGGTTGTACGTGATCTGGGGCGAGGAGCGCAGCTGCAGCGCGCGTTGGAAGAGCGCGGCCGCCTCGGACCACTCCTCGCGATCCATGTGGTCCATGCCCTGGTCGAACAGCTCGCGAGCCGCAGCGGTGCGATCGACGCCGGCTTCCTGTGCGCGCACGTGCCCAGCCCATCCCGAGAACGACACCACGCAAACGACCACGGCAGTCCAAGATCGGGCCCGCGACACCGTGTTAATCTACACGAAGTGCTCGAGCTAGGAACCATCGTCGGAGGCAAATACTGCCTCGAGGAAGCGATCGCCGAAGGTGGCATGGCGACGATCTGGCGCGCCGTACACATGGATCTCGACCGGCCTGTTGCGGTGAAGTTCTTGAGCGCTCACAAGAGCGCGTCGAAGAACGCGAAAGAGAGATTTCTTCGCGAGGCGCGCGTCGCAGCGTCGGTGCGCCACCGCTATGTGGTCGACACGATCGACTTCGGGCTCACGGATGACGGTCAGGCGTACATCGTCATGGAGCTCCTCGATGGGGAGAGCCTCGCCGAGCGGCTGACCGAAGGCCCACCACTGCACGTCTCGCAGCTCCTCGCGATCGCCAACTCAGCGCTGAAGGGTCTGGCCGCCGTGCACGCCGCGGGCATCGTCCACCGCGATCTCAAGCCCGAGAACATCGTGCTCGTGCGTGACAGCGACCGGTCCTTCTACCCGAAGCTGATCGACTTCGGCATCTCGCGCGCCATCTCCGAGAGCAGCGTGCTGCTCGGCCCGGGCCGGGTGACGCGCGAAGGGATGGTCGTCGGAACTCCTCACTACATGTCGCCCGAGCAGGCTCGAGGTCTCGCCGACATCGATCTGCGGACGGACATCTACAGCATGGGAGTCATCCTCTACGAGGGCCTGACGGGAGAGCTGCCGTTCGACGACGTGAATCCAGGTGACCTGCTGGTGAAGATCATGTCGGAGGTCGCTGCGCCGGTGAGCACGTTTCGCGCGGACCTCGGGCAGCCGCTCTCGGACGTGATCGAGCGCTCGATGGCGCGCGACCGAAACGCTCGGCACCCTACTGCCGACGCGATGCGCGAAGCGCTGCTCACGGCCGCGCAGAAGACCGCCGAGACCGCGACGGGTTGGGGACAAGCCCTGATCGGCGTGGGGCCGCTGGAGCGGACGCGAGAGCTCGGGACACCGAGCATCCGCTCCGTCGACCCGCTCGATCGCGCCACCGTATCGCAGTCGCCCGCGGCCCCGGCGACGCAGCCCGAGCCGCGGCCCGCGCAGGCGGAGGGCGCGCCGGTCGGGCTCGCGCCGCCGGCAGCTTCGCGGAGGGGATCGTGGATCGCGCTCGCGCTCGCGCTCGCGCTCGCGGTCGTCGCGGCGCTGGGCGCGGTGCTCTCTCGCAAAGGCGACGGCGCGGAGGAAAGCCGCGCGCACGAGGCCCCGGATCCCGCGCCGCCCCCGGCCGAGGCTCCAGCCCGCGAAACCGTTCGAGTCTCCCTGTCGGGAGTCCCCGCGGGTGCGATCGTGAGCGTGGACGGGAACGAGACGGCGGGACCGGAGATCACGCTCGAGCGCGAGGACCGATCGCACGCGATCGCGGTTCGAGCCGAGGGCTTCGCTCCCTGGCGTGTCGACCACCGAGCCACCGCGGACGGATCGTACATGGTGGAGCTCGTCGAGCAGGCGCCCCCCGAGCCTCCTCCCGCGCCGCGGCCCGCGCCGGTGAGGCGCGCTGTGCGCGACTCGACCGATCGTCACAGGCCAACCCCCGGAGGCGCGCTCGCGGAGCCGACGACGTCCGCATTCAGAGATCCCGGGTTCTGAGGGCCTCGGCCATCCACATTGAGCGTCGGGCGAGGCACGTCTTACGATGGGCTGATGCGTGCGATTCTCGTGCTGTCGTCGATCGCGCTCCTCTCGAGCTGCGGAGGAGACGACACGAGCCCGGCGACCGACGCCGGGGCGCCCGACGGGGGCGCGTCGCGCGGGCCGAGCATCCCTTGGCTCGCCGGCGGAGCGCCTCCCGTCGCTCCGCCCGTGCTCACGCCGTGCCCGGCCGGCTGGCGCGAGGTCACGGACGACGACGCGACGTCGTGCGAGCCGTTCCCGGAGAGCGGGCCAGAGACGTGCGTCGCAGGCGAAGCGCAGTTCCCGGGCGGGCCCGGCTGCGCGCCCGTCGGCGACCCGTGCCCGACCGGCGACTTCGCGGACGGACTCGCCGACGACGGCAGCGTGATCTTCGTGAGAGCCGGCGCGACGTCCGGGGACGGCTCGCGCGCGGCCCCGTTCGGCTCGCTGAGCGAGGTCGCGTTCAGCTCGGTCGGCGCCGGCGAGACGGTCGCGCTCGCGCGCGGGACGTACGAGGGCGCGCTGCCGCTTCGCGGCGGGGCGCGTGTCGTTGGCGCGTGCGCGAGCGCGACAATCGTCACCGGCCCGGCGGCGCCGATCGAGGCCGTGGCGACCGTGACGAGCGGCGGTCCGCCCGCCGAGATCCGCGGCCTCACGCTGCGCCCGGCGGGTCAGGGAGGGATCGTCGTTCGCGGCGCGGACCGCGGGCTCGTGCTCGACGGAGTCGTGATCGAGCACGCGACGGGGATCGCTCTCTACGCGTCGGAGGGCGCGTCCGTCAGTGCGCGAGAGCTCGTCGCGACCGACGGCGAAGCGACGAGCGAAGGGCTCTACGGGATCGGCGCGGTCGTGGACGGCGGCGCGATGCTCACGATCGACAGAGCCGTGTTCGAGCACCAGCGCGACGCGGCCATCATCGCGTCCGGGCCGGGAACGAGCCTCGCGCTCTCGGGCGTGTACGTACACGATTCTGCTCGGACGCGCGCTCGACCGCACGTTCGGCCGAGGGCTCGTCGCCGAGAGCGGCGCGAGCGTCGTCGTCGAGAGGGCCGTCTTCGAGCGCACCCGAGAGGTCGGCATCTCCGCGAGCGATCCGGGCACGAGCGTGGTGCTCGAGGCGTCGGTCGTGCGCGATGGGTTGGGCGAGCTCGCGACCGGAGCGAGCGGCCGCGGCGCGAACGCGCAGGCGGGAGCGCGCCTCGAAGTGCACAAGACGCTGTTCGAGCGCAATCGGGGCCTCGGCGTCTACGCCGGCGAAGACGGGACGAGCGTCGAGCTCTCGGACGTCGTGATACGAGACACCGAGCCCGAGGACGACGGGCGGAACGGCGGAGCGATCAACGCGGAGTACGGAGCGAGCGTGAGCGCGGTGCGGCTGGTCGTCGCTCGTACGCGAGAGGTCGCGCTCTCGTCGCTCAACCCCGGCTCGACCATGACGGTCGCGGACGTCACGATCCGCGACACCGACGTGCGCCAGTCGGACCAGGTGCTGGGCCGCGCCCTCAGCATCGAGCGGGGCGGTCACATGGAGGTCACTCGCGCGATCATCGAGCGCGCACACGAGATCTCCGTGAGCGCGATGTTGTCCGCGGAGCTGATCCTCACCGATGCTCTCATCCGAGACACGCTGAGCACGCCCGACGACGACTACGGCCGCGGGATCAACGTTCAGGACGGATCCACCGGCACGTTCTCTCGCCTCGTCATCGCGGGGGTACGGGACGTCGGGATCGCGGAGCTCGACTCGATGGCGACGGTCGACGACGTCGTCGTCGAGAACACGATGGAGCGAGCGTGCGCGGAGACCACGTGCACCGCGAACGCCTTCGGGTACGGCCTCGCCGCATCGGGCGGGAGCATGACCGTCCGGGGTTTTGCCGTGCGACGATCGGCGTTGTGTGGCGTGTTCCTCGAGGTCGGGCAGATCGATCTCGCGCGCGGCGAGGTCAGCGGCTCGCCGATCGGCGCTTGCGTTCAGGTCCCCGGCTACGACCTCGCGCGGCTCTCGAACGACGTGAGCTACACCGACAACGGCATCAACCTCGACAGCACGACCCTCCCCGTCCCCGACATCGCGCAGCCCGAGAGCGAGTGATCAGCCGCCGTAGCACGCCGCGGCGTCGAAATTCTCGATGCGCGGGCTCGACGACGCGTAGGCCGCTCTCAGATTCCACGCGACGGGCAGGAACGGATCGATCATGTAGCCCTCGTCGCGCGTGAGCAACGCGCTCTCGAAGCCGAGCTTGCGAAGCGTCCACACCGCGGTGCGCAGGCGCTTGTCTGCAGCGTCGTGGCTCATCTTCTCGCCGGGCCAGCCCGCCGCGATGAGAGCGTCTCGATTGAGCGCCTGCCCCGGCGCGTCGAGCCGCGCCCGCGCGAGCGCGAGCAGGACGAGCCGCGGTGCCTTGCGGCGCAGGAGGTCCACCCGCGTTCCGTCCGGAAGGATCGCCGCGCGGCCGTCGCGGGCCACCGAGAGCACCCGCACGTCATGACAGAGCGCACGCGAGAGCTCGGTCGCGCGGCGCGCATCGCTCGAACGTGCGAGCACGTCGCTCGGGACCGCTGACGGAGCCTCGCCGAGCACCGCCGCACGAAGCACCCCGAGAGCCGCGACGAGCCCCGCGTCGTCGAGCCGCGCGATCGCCGTCCCGCTCGCGTCGATCGCGCCGCGCGGATCGCCCGTGCCGAGCGCGGTCTCGACGAGCGCTAGGTACGCCGGCAAGAGCGCCTCGAACCCCACTTCGAAGAGCACGCGGGAGTCGAGCGCGGCGCGCCATACCTCGCGCGCTTCGTCGAGCCTGCCTTCGCCCACCGCCACGAGCCCGCTGACGAGCGCGTGCGTAGCCCGGATGCGCGGAGTGTCGAGATCGCGCGCGAGGCGCGCCGCGATCGCGAGCTCGAGGCGCGCCTCGTCGAAGCGTCTGCGGTCCGTGAGGAGCCGCGCGAGCAGCAGCCGCTCGATCGACTCGAGCGCCACGTCGCCGACGTCGGCGAGCCCGTCGACCGAGCTCCGCAGCGCGCGCTCGGCCTCGTCGAGCTCGCCGAGCTCGTGCAGGCAGTAACCGATGTGGCCCTGCTCCGCCGCGGCGAGGCGCGGGTCTCCGAGCTCGCGATGGAGCGCGAGCGCTGCTTGGTGGAGCGGCACGGCTTCACGCACTGCCCCGCCGCGATGCGTCGCGCGCGCGTGAAGCGAGCGCTCGAGCGCTTCCCGGTGTCGGAGCCCGAGCGATCGCGCCAGCGCGATCGCCTCGACGTGACATGCGCGCGCGTCGCGCGTTCGTCCGAGGCTCTGGAGCACGCGCCCGAGCTCGCCGAGCGCGACGGTCTCGTGAATCGCGTCACCGCGAGCTCGCGCGTCTCCGAGCGCACGCTCGTAGCCCGCGAGCGCTTCGTCGAGTCGGCTCTGGAGCAGGTCGAGCGACGCGAGCTCGATCCACGCCTCGAACCGGTGCGAGCCGTCGCGCGACGCCGCCGTCTCGAGATGGGCGCGGGCGCGAACGACATCGCCCGAGCGTCGCTCGAGCAAGCCGAGCGCGACGCGGGCGCGATCAGCGAGCGGAGACGCGACCGGAACGCGCGCTAGGAGCGCCTCGAGATTGGCCGCGGCCGCGCGAGCGGTTCCGTCGCGGGCATGCAGCGGGACGAGCGCGAGGCGCGCGGCGAGAGCGCGCTCCGGATCGTCGGCGTCGAACCTCCGGCGAACGGCCTCGAGCTCGGCTCGCTCGTCGGCGAGCTCTGCGCGCGACCCGATCGTGTCTCCGATGAGCGCTGGCGGTCGACGCGGCAGCACGAGCTCCGCATGCCGCTCCATGTCTCGTCGCCAGCGGCCGGCTCGCTCGGCGCGCTGGCGCGTGCGAGCGAGCACCGCGCGGAGGGCCGTCACACGAGGCGGCCGACCGCCGCGGCTGAACGAGCGTGCGAGCGAGCCGCGCACGAGCGCGTCGACGGGCGAGAGATTGCCGGCGAGCGCATCCGAGAGCACCGAGGCACGCGCTCCGTCCTCGAACGCCGCGAGGAGGTGAGCCGCCTCGCGCTCCGGCTCGGACGCCGCGTCGAGCGTCGCGTCGAGCGCCGACCCGAGCGGGCCGTCGACGGCGCCCGGCGCCCGGATTTGCGCGACGGCCGCGTCCTCGCCGAGGATCGCGACACGGCCGGCGAACCACTCGATGGCGAGCGGGATGCGATCGAGCCGATCGACGATCAGCGTCGCCGCGTCCCGTCCGATTGCGTTCCCTCGCGCGCGAACCGCGTCGAGCAAGAGGTCGATTGCAGCGTCCGGCGCCAGCGGAGGTACATCGATGATCCGCTCGGCCTCGAAGCCGAACGGGCGACAGGCGGTGAGGACGACGCGACCGCCGTCCTCACCTTCCACGTCGCGGAGGAGCGCCGGAACGAACGCGTGTGCGCCGTCCGCGCCGTCGAGACAGAGGACGCGATCACCGCGCCGCCCGCGCGCACGGGAGATCGCGGCGTCGATGGGAACGTCGCCGGACGCGTCGACGCCGATTGCGCGCGCGACCATGCGTCGTGCGACGCCGATGTCGGTCGCGCTCTCGAGCCGCGCGAAGTCCACGCGCTCGCCGAGCGCCTGCTCGACCAACCGGGACTTGCCGACGCCCGGAGCACCGACCACGCTGACCACGCGAGCCGATTCGACCGCCTCCCGAAGCGCAGCGATTCTCCCGGTCCCGGCCGAAGAACGGCACGCCGAGAGGCTGTCAAAGAAGGGCGGTGGTGACCAGGCGGTCAAAGAAGGTCAAACCTCACGATCTCGACCGGCCCGCGCAGGCGCGCCGGGCTAGGCTCCGCGCCATGACTCGATCCTGATCGCTCTCTCGATCGCGGCGGCCGTCGCGCTCGCGGCGTGCGGCGGCGACGAAGCCGCCGCGCCCGGGGAAGACGCCGGACCCCCGCGTGCGGACGGCAGCCCCCCGGCGTCCGACGCCTCCACGGCGCCGGACGCGGGCACCGGAGACGACGCCGGAGCGGTGGGCGCGCAGACCCGCTTCTCCGTGGCGACGTGGAACCTCGAGCAGTTTCCGCTGAGCGCGACGACGATTGAGCGCGTCGCTCCGTACATCGAAGCGCAGGGCTTCGACCTCATCGGCATCCAGGAGATCACCGATCGCGATGTGTTCGCCGCGCTCGACGAGGCGCTCCCGGACTACGCGTCGATTGTGTCGTTCGAGAGCGGGTTCATCCGGGTGGGCTTTCTCTACCGTGAAGATCGCGTCGAGGTCACGAACATCGACCGGCTCTTCACGAGCGACGACTGGGCGTTCATCCGCGCGCCGCTCAAGGCCGACGTCCGTGTCTTCGACGAGGCGGGGAGCACGGTGTTCGACTTCGTGTTCCTCGTCGTCCACCTCAAGGCGCAGATTGACGCCGAGAGCCAGATGCGTCGAGCGCTCGCTATCCAGGAGCTCGAGCCCTGGCTCGCCGAGCGCGTCGCGACCGACGAGGAGAAGGACTACATCGTCGTCGGCGACTTCAACGACGAGCTCCTCGACCCGCCGGAGGACAACGTCTATCAGCCGCTCCTGGATCATCCGGACCTGTTCCAGTTCCTGACGCTCCCGGCGGCGCAAGCCGGCGAGTACTCCTACATCCCGTTCCGCGCGATGATCGATCACGTCCTCGTCACGACGGACGCGCTCGAGGAGTACGGGGCGGGCACGACGGAGGTCCTGCACCTGGACGCGACGATGGACCGCTACCGCGACGAGATCTCCGACCACCGCCCGGTGGTCGCGCGCTTCGAGCTCTGAGACGAAAAAATTGTCCGGCGCCCTGCCGTCGATGGGGTAGTTTGCCCCACCGCGATGGACTACTCTCCGCGAATGCTTGGAAGCGACGCGGGGGCCACGGTCGTCATCCCGACGTACCGTCGGCCCGCACGCTTGAGGGCGTTGCTCGATTGCCTATCGCGGCAGGAGGGCTCGCACCTCGCGCGCGTCGTCGTGTGCGACGACGGCTCGGCCGACGAGACCGAAGCGGTCGCGCGAAGCTTCTCGAGCCGCTTGCCGCTCGTGTACGCGTGGCAGGAGGATCTCGGCTTTCGCGCCGGGCAGGCGCGCAACATGGGGATCGAGCGCGCGATTGGGGACATCGTCGTCTTCGTCGACGACGACGTGCTCGTGCGCCCGGACTTCGTCGAAGAGCACGTGCGGGCGCACGAGGCGCATGGCGCCGGAAGAAGCGTCGCCGTCGGGTATCGCCACCGTACGGACGCGTACTCGGGAGGCGCGCCGAGCTGGTCGGAGATTGTCGCGGCCGAGCGCGAGGACCGCTTGGTCGACCTCGATGGGCCTGTCGGTGCGCAGCCCGCGCCGTGGATTCTACGTCTACTCGTGCAATTTCTCGGTGACGCTCGGGCACGAGGAGCTGCGTTTCGACGAGGGCTTCAGCGGGTGGGGCCTCGAGGACACCGAGCTCGGCTACCGGCTCTTCCACTCGGGTCACGCCGTGATCGACGCCCCACGAGCCCGGGTCCTGCACATCGAGGACCCCACACCGCGCGATCCGTTCCGATGCGAACAACGGGCCCTGCCCCCGAGCTACGACACGTACGTCCGCAACGCCGTGTATTTCATGGACAAATACCCCGACGACCCCGTTCTCGAGGAATTCGTGCGCAAGGATCTGCGTTGGTATGTGTTGGACGAGGCCGGCCGTTGGGTGAAGAACGGGCACGCGAACGACGTCGATTTCGTCCTCGCGCGGTGTAGGGAGCAGCTCGCTCGGGGAGCTGGGCCGGCACCCCGACCAGAAGCTCAACGGATCCGCGACGGCGCATGACCCGACAACTCTCACTTCTCACGCCGCACCGCGCGCTCGACCGACCGCTCGACGAGATCGCGATCGAGCTGACGGTCTACTGCAACCTCAAGTGCGTGATGTGCAGCGTCTGGGAGCTGAAGCAGCACGGCGTGCCATTCGAGCTCGCGACGAAGCTCCTCGACCAGGCGCGCGAGCTCGGCGCGACCTCGTTCACGCCGTGTGGCGCCGAGAGCTTCATGCGCAAGGACTTCCTCGACGTCATCGAGCACGCGCACCGCATCGGCTTCACGCGACAGGACATCGTCACGAACGGGACGATGATCACCGACGCGCACCTCGACCGCCTCGAGGCGTGCCCGTCGGTGTCGCTGCACGTGAGCATCGACGGACCGCGCGAGATCCACGACCAGCTCCGCGGTGAAGGCAACTACGACAAGGCCGTCGCGACCGTGAAGAAGTGCGTGGCGCGCGGGATCGACGTCGGCTTGAGCGGCGTGATCCTCAAAGAGTCGCTCGATCATCTGAAGCCGCTCGTGACGCTCGCCGCCGAGCTCGGGATCGGCGAGGTGAGCTTCCAGCCGTTCCAGACCGAGATCAGCGGGCCCGAGAAGGACATCCCGCGCTTCTCGCTGCTCCGCACACCGAAGAGCCGCATCATCGCGTCGCTCGAGGATCTCGCGGCGCATGCCGACCGGCTCGGCGTGAAGATCTTCACCGAGTCGCTCTTCGGCGTGATCCCCGACTACCTCGCGTTCGGCAAGCGCCCCATCCCGCCGGGCGGCTGCTACCTACCGAGCAAGTTCCTGCTGGTCGACTTCCGCGGCGACGTCTACCCGTGCTTCTTCATGCGCACCGATGACGACCGCATGGGCAACGTGTACCGCGACGAGATCACGGAGCTGTGGCACTCGGCGCATCACGACCAGCTCCAGACGCTCGCGCTCACGGAGCGCTGCCCGGGCTGCCTCGCCGCATGCTCGGACGTCGAGACGTTCGACGTCGCGGACCGGGACGCCGAGGTGACGTACGCGCCACCGGCTCGCGTGCTCCTCGACGCGATCGGAGACGGTGGAGAGTAGCGTGGACGTCTCGACGGCGAGCGAGCCGACGAACCGCGCGGCCGCGACGAAGACGCGGCCGTGCGAGTCCTGCGGGACGGCGGTGACGCACACGCTCACCGGCCACGAGGCGCTCGAGCGCGTGCCCTGCCCCGCGTGCGGCGCGGACGTCCTCTTCTCGAGCTTCGTGCGCATGGACATCGCGCTCAGCGAGTACTGCAACCTCAAGTGCCAGATGTGCCGGCGGCCGAGCGAGGCGCTCTTCATGGACGCAGAGCGCTGCAAGCGCGTCATGACCGAGGCCGCGCGCGTCGGCGTCGAGTTCATCAGCTTCTCCGGCGGCGAGCCATTCGTGCATCCGAAGATCCTCGAGCTCCTCGAGCACGCCTTCTCGCTCGGCGTGAAGGTGCAGATGGTGTCGAACGGCACGCTGATCCGCGAGAAGCACATCGAGCTGCTCGAGAGCCTCGATTGCCTGACGATCAGCATCGACGGTACCGAAGAAGCGCACGACAAGATCCGCGTGCGGCCCGGGACGTACCAGCGCTCGATCCGGACGATCCGCATGCTCGCCGAGAAGACCTCCATCCAGTGGGGGACGAACACGGTGATGCAGCGCGACAACTTTCACTGCCTCTACGACAGCTTCCGCGCGATCCAAGCGATCGGCGGGATGAAGTACGCGTACTGCGGCTTCTCCCACGTCGAAGTCGTGCCCGAGACCGCGCACTTCCAGATGACGCCCGACGAGACGCGGATCGCATACGAGCAGATCGTGCGGATCCGCGACGCGTGCCAGGAGACGCACACCTGGTTCAACGACGAGAAGATGCTCGTCCACCACTTCGACACGTACGCCCAGAAGAGCCGGCGTTATCGGCCGATCGACGGCTGTAAGATCCCGCAGAAGTTCATCGGTTTCTCCGAGCACGGCTTCTACCTCTGCTGGCACCAGGGGCGGAACATCGAGACCGACAGCCTCATCGAGGGTCTCGGCTCGGACCTCGCGCGCGACATCGTGAAAGAAGGCCTCGAGAAGCGCTGCGTCGCGTGCAACTGCTTCAACTACTCGTGGGACGACGACTGGAACCGCGGCATTCTCGCGTCCGCCGTCGCCGGCGAGAGCGTCGAGCACGGCGTCGTCCCACTCCGCGTCCCCTCGCGCATGCGCTTCGTCAGCGGCGGCAGCTCCGGCAATACGCTCGACATCGACGAGATCTGAAGCGCGTGCGGGTGTGTCAGTCGGTGCCAATTCCGCGTGGCGCGGCGCATGCTAGGCGTGCGCCCGATGCGCTTCGCACACACCGCGCTGCTCGCCGCTTCGCCGCTGCTGCTCGAGGCGTGCTACCTCTGGCACGCGCCGTCGCGAGATGCGGGAGAGGACGGGGGCCGGGACGCGACGGTCGGTGAGCCGGACGCGGGTGCGCCCGACGGTGGCGTGGACGCCCCGTTCGACGCGAACGTCGACGGCGGCGGCGAGTGCGATGCAGGCCCGGTCGTGCTCGACGGGGGCGGCGGGCCGATCTCGGTCGACATGCTCTTCGTCGTCGACAACTCGGGCTCGATGTCCGAGGAGCAGGAGGCGCTCGCCCGCCAGTTCCCGCGGCTCGTGCGCCTGCTCGTGACCGGTGACCTCGACGAGGACGGCCGCGCGGAGTTCGAGCCGGTCACGGACCTACGCGTCGGCGTGGTCACGACGGAGCTCGACATCGGGCGTACCGACATCCCCGGCTGCCGCGTCTCGCTCGCGGACGGCGACGACGGCGCGCTCCGCACGCACGGGTACTTCTGGCGGGACGAGTGCGTTCGCAACTACCCCCGCTTCCTCGATTACGCGCCCGGCTCGGGCGAGTCGCCGGATCGATTCGTACAGGAGCTCGCGTGCAAGGCGCTCGTCGGTAACGACGGTTGCGGCTTCGAGCAGCCGCTCGAGGCGGCGCTCAAGGCGCTCACTGCGTCGACGTCTTCGATCGAGTTCGCGACGGGCACGGGACGCGCTGACCTCGACAACGCCGGATTCGTGCGCGATGGGTCGATCCTCGCCGTCGTGCTCGTCACGGACGAGGACGACTGCTCCGCCGCGGACCTCGAGCTCTTCGATGAGGCGAGCGAGCGCTACCCACGCATCGACGGGCCCGCACAGAACCTTCGCTGCTTCTACTACCCCGACGCGCTCCAGCCCGTGGATTGCTTCATCGAAGCGCTCGCCGAAGTGCGCGCCGACGACCCCGACTCGTTTCTGTTCGCCGCCATCACCGGCGTGCCTCCCGACCTCGTCGAGGACCCGAACGACATCGACTACGACGCGCTCCTCGCCGACCCGCGCATGCAGCGGCGAGTCGACGCGAGCCGGCCCGAGCGCCTGGTCGCCGCCTGCGACGTCGTCGGCGTCGGGTACGCCGAGCCCGCGCGCCGCATCGTCGAGGTCGCCCGCGGCCTCGCCCGGGTCTCCACCGTCCAATCGATCTGCGACGACACCTTCAACCGCGCCCTCGCCGGGATCACGTCGAAGCTCGGCCGCGTGATCCGGCGAAGGCGCTGTATGTGACGGCTCAGCTCACGGGCGCCATGGTGAACGGCTGGCGGCCGAGCAACTCTCCATCTTCGGTCTCGACGTTCGCGATCCACTCGCCCGGCTCCGTCACCATGCGGGAGAGGGCCCAGGTCCGCCAGCGGGGCGCGCTCGCAGGAACGGTGAGCTCGACGAGACCGACGTTCTGCCCATCGGGGCGCTCGAAGACCACGCGAACGTGGCGGTCCTCGGTCGTGTCGTTGGCGACGTCGACGAACGCGTAGATCGGGCGCTCCTCGGCGGGGAAGAGCACACCGGTCTCGACCGGCTCACGGCTCTGGATGTCGCGGGCGAGCACGAGCCGGCGCAATCGCAAGCCCGAGGCTTCGTAGAGCTCGGGGCTCGGAGCGCCGAGTCGGTCGGCCGACTCGACGACCTCGGGCGCAGCCTCTGTGTGCTCGACGCGCTCCGGAGCTGGCGACGGCGACGAGAGATTGAGATCGATGCTCGGCTCACCCGCCGTGGACGCGAGCGACGGAACGGGCTCGGGGGGTGCGGTGGCGGCGCGCTCTGCGCACGCGGTGAGGCCGGTGAGCGCGAGGACGATCGGTGCGAGTAGGGCGAAACGGGTCATGTGACCTCCTTCTGTGGCCACGTTCCTTCGCACCTCGCGAGCCAACGGATCGGTCTCGAGCGATATCGGGCGTTTGAGCTCGCCGACGGGGCGCGCGTCGTGTCCGCACGAGCGCGGCGGCGCGTACCATTCCCCACACTGGCCCGTCCTCGCGCGCCGTCGCCGTCGGATCAGATCAGGATCACGCCACCCTCGGGCGGCACGACGATGTACACGTTGCGCGAGTCGAGGTCGGCGACGCCGTTGCCGACGACGATGATGCGAGCGAGGAAGATCTGCGCGACGTCGGCGGGGGGTCGGACGTCGTTCCAGAAGTCGATCGTGAACTCGACGGTCGTGCCGGGGATGACGCCGTAGAACGTGGTCGTGTCCTTGCTGTCGTACCCGCCGGTCGCTCCCGACGCCGTGTAGCCTTCGTACGGCACGATGGACTTGATGAAGAGGGTCGCGTCGAAGTTGTCGGGGTTACCGGGCACGTTCTCCGTACGGGTGCTCACGTCCTCGGGCGTACCGCCGACGAGCTCGGTCACGGCGGTCACGATCGTGCTGTCGAGGCCGCTGCCGTCGCCGGAGATGTCGAAGACGAGCGGCGTCCCGTCGCCGCGCACCGCGCCGGTATCGCGAGCGACCTGCTCGAAGCCGGCCCGCGCTCCGCCGGAGTTCACGCCCATGACGCGCGCGCCGATGTCGGTCAGGGCGGTGACGTCCTCCGTGTAGGTCGGCGCGGGGAACGAGTACGGATTCGAGCCACCCGGACCGTTGTGGAAGACGTCGTCTCCGACGATCACGATGATCGGGAGCGCGCCCGGCCGGAAGCAGGGATAGCCCCGGCGAGGCGTGAGCTCGTCCGGGATCGTCGGGCACGTCCGGCCGGGGACGCTGCCGCCCGGCCAGCTGAGGCCCATGCCCGTGGCGGTCGCCCACAGCGCCGGACCGTAGCTCTCGGGCGAGTCCATCCCGTAGTGACACGGCAGCCCTTCGACCGCTTCGAGGATGTCGGGGCGCCCGTTCGGCGAGCCCTCGATGTGGCCGATGTTGCGGACGCTCACGTCGATCGGGCACGTGGTCGCGCTCGCGGTGAGGCTCCACTGTCCGAGGTCCTGCTCGGCCGGAGCGATCTCGCGCAACAGATAGAACGGCGTGTCGCAGCGAGGGCCGTTGCCGGTGCCGACGATGTCGAGCACGGTGCAGTCGGCACCGTAGCCGCCGTACGGATAGTCGTCGAACCCGGCCACGCCGAAGCTCACGTCGGGTATGGCGGCTTCGACCCCCGGGATGATCACGTCGAGCAGACCGCGGATCAGGTTCTGGCGCTCTTCGCCCATCGATCCCGTCATGTCGACGAGAAAGAACACGTCAGCGATCTCGATGTTCGTCCCGAAGAGCAGCCGCCGCTCGGCGCGGTCTCCTTGGTACGGAAGCACGACGAAGAAGTCGTCTTCGGGGATCGTGCTCGAGGGATCGAGCGGATCGGTGTGCGAGCCCTCGACCTCGCCGAGATCGGTGACTCCGTCGCCATCGGTGTCGACCATGGTCGGATCGGTGCCGACATCGCGCTCGCGCGCGTCGCTGAGCCCGTCGTTGTCGCTGTCGGCGTCCAAGAAGTCCGGCGTCCCGTCCATGTCGCTGTCGGCCGGAGCGCACGGGTTCGTGCTCCTCGCCTCTTCGGCGTCCGGGACGCCGTCACCGTCGCTGTCGTCGTCGAGAGAGCTCGGCACGCCGTCGCCGTCGGGATCGCTCGAGCCCTCGAGCGAATCGGCGATCCCGTCGCCGTCCGAGTCGGTCGGATCCGTACAGGTGGCGGCCATGCCGTCGAGCCCTGCGTCGCGTCCCGCACCACCCCTTCCGGCGCTGCAGCCCGCGAGGACGATGACCGACAGAGCCCACACCCGACCCCACTTCGAGACAGACACGGCGACCTCCGATCCCACGACCACCATCGTACGCGTCACTCTCGATCGATTCCATCGACGCGACCGCTCGAACGAAGCCGCGCGACCGTGCGACGCCATCCGTGATGCGCGGTGGCGTTGCGCCGGCGGTCCGCCGGCGGTCCGCCGGCGGCCGCCACCCCCACTACCCCGAAACGCCGGAGCGAAAGCGCGATTGACGTCCGGCACGAGGCTCGCTTCTCGAGCGTCCGGCGTGTCTCTCCCGCGGCCGGTCATCGAAGGGAAGTCCTATCTCGTCACGCGTCGCGCGACGCGGCGGTACTTCGTGTTCCGTCCCGACGAGAACAAGGGGATGCAGCGCATCTTCCTGTACTGCCTCGCGGTGGTGGCGGCCGAGCACGGCGTCGTCGTGCATGCCGTCGTCTTGATGAGCGATCACGTCCACGTGGTGCTCACGGACGTGCGCGGTGTGTTCCCTGATTTCGTCCGCGAGCTCCACCGCACGCTCGCCAATGTCACCAAGTGCCACCGCGGCTGGCCCGAAGAGGTCTTCAACAAGTCGCAAACGAGCCGGGTCGAGCTCCTCACGCCGGGCGCGCTCGCGGACAAGATCGGCTACACGCTCGCCAACCCCGTCGCGTGCTTCGCGGTGCGCTACCCAGCGGACTGGCCGGGTGTCACGACGCGCGTGGACGACATGGGGAGCGGTGTTGTCATACGCATCGAGCGGCCCGGGCCGTACTTCGACCCCGAGAACACGCGCTGGCCCGACGTCGCGGAGCTCTCTTTCGCGCTGCCGGACGCGCTCGTGCAGGCGCACGGCTCGGATGACGGCGCGCGGGCCGCCATCCGCGCAGCGCTCGACCGTCACGTCGAGCAGGCGCACCGGGAGGCGCGCCGCCTCGGCAAGACGTTCCTCGGTGCACGCCGCGTCATGCGCGCACCCATCACGGCACGCGGCACGAGCTACGAAGTGTTGGGCGAGCGCAACCCCACGTTCGCTGCGGCCGGCGAGACGGAATCCGCCATGCGGGCGACGTACGAGCGGTCCGCGTTCCTCTCCGGGTACGCCGAGGCCCTCGAGCGCTGGCAAGCCGGCGACCGCGACGCCGCGTTCCCCCACGGCACCTGGTGGATGCGCGTCCATCACCACGCCAACTGCGCCCAACCACCCTAGCCAGAGCCCCGCCGCTTCCTGCTCGCCTGCGACCCACCGCGGGCGCGCACACCTCCGTCTGTCACTCGCTCGCCGGTTCACTCGTACGCTCCGCCCGTACCGCCGCCCACCCCACAGGCACCGCGGTTGCCCATCGCCCCGGTCGATCGGCCCTCACTGCCAACACCCCACCCCCCATTCCGACGACGCCGAGCTCGACCTTGGTCGCCCACCGGTCGCCCCGCCCGAGCTCGACCTTGGTGGCCCCCCCGCGGTCGGCCCCCCCCCGCCGGTCGCCCCGCCCGAGCTCGACCTTGGTCGCCCCCCCGCCCGGTCGCCCCCCCGCCGGTGGCCCCCCCGCCGCCGGCGGCCCGCCGCGCAACGGGGTTCGTGCTACACGTCCGCCCGTGACCACCCTCTTCGGCGTCAACGTGCCCTACCTCGACGGCGACTATGGTCACGACCTCGCCGATAACGCCCGCTACCCGACCTGGCCGTGCGAGTTCAGCGCGATGCGCGCCTATCGACCGCTCGTCGAGGCGCGCCGGCTCGGGCTCTCGGCGGTTCGGGTGTGGCTCTGCGAGAACGGCGAGGGGCTTCGGGTCGACGCGGACGGAGCGATTGTCGGTGTGAGCGATCGCCTCCTCGAGAGCATCGCGGTCCTCCAGGAAGCCGCTGCCGTCAACGGGCTCTACCTCTACTTCTGCTTCCTCGACGGCAACGCGTGGGCGCGCGAGGGCGACGGGATCACGCGTTCGATCTTGGCCGACGAAGACCAGGCCGAGCGCTTCGCGGAGCGCGTGGTCCGGCCGGTCGCGCGTGCGCTCGACTCGAAGCTCCACCTCGCGCTCGAGGTGATCAACGAGCCGGAGTCGAGCGCCGCGGAGTGCATCGACGACCCGGCCATCGAGGCCGTCCCATGGGAAGGGATCGGGCGCGCGATCCGGTTGGCCGGCGACGCGGCGCGCGCAGAGCGCGAGATCCTCGTGACGAGCGGCACGATGCACGCGTTCCTGCCGCGCCTCCTGGAGGTGGACGCGCGGCTCGACGCGATCGACGTCCACGTGTACCACCCGAACGGCGGGCTTCCGTCGCGCGACGACCTCGCGAGCTACGTCGGCGACGACGCCCTTCGCAGTCCAGCGCTCCCGATCTTCGGCGGTGAGCTCGGCATCCCGAAGGACCCGGGCCCGGAGCGGCCCGACTCGCTCTGCCACTACCTCTACAACGCCGAGCGGCTCGGCTATGCAGCCGCGTTCCTCTGGCAGCTCGAAGGCGATCTCGTCGACAAGACGGACCCGAAGCGAGCCTGGACCTGGCTCGGCGGCCGCGTTCACGAGGAGGTGATCGCGCTCGGCAAGCGGAGCCGGTCGTGAGCACGTGGTCGCACGACGCGAAGCTCGACGCGATCGACCGGGCGCCGCTCCGCGCATTTGTCCCGATGCCGGACACGCGCATCGTCGACGAGCCCGACAGGCGGTTCGTGATCACGCCGTCGCGCGCCGAAGGCGCCTACAACGAAGTCGCCCATTTCTCGGCGCGAGGCGAGGACGCCGACGCCGCGATCGACGCGATCCTCGCCGAGTACCGACTTCACGAGGTGCCGCACAAGTGGAGCGTCGGGCCGCGCTCGTCGCCGGCCGACCTCGCAGAGCGCCTCCGCGCGCGCGGGATGCTCTCGTGGTGGGCGCGAGGGATGTGCTGCGACACGTCACTCCCCATCAAGAGCGGACCTGGCGTGACCGTCACGCGAGCGGCTCCCGACGAGCGGCAGACGCTCTACACGACGATGGCGCGCGGCTGGGATCGCCCGCTCGAATGGGCGGAGCGAGAGCTCTCGCGCGTGCTCGCCGAGCGAGCTGACACGCATTTGCTCTATCTCGCGCGCGTCGACGGCGAGCCCGCCGGCGCGGCCGGCGTGGTGCTTCTTCCGAGCTACGGGTATCTGGTCTCGGCCGTCGTCCTGCCGGAGCTTCGCGGGCGAGGCGTCTACCGCGCGCTGGTCGCCGCGCGACTGCAGCGCCTCGTCGAGAGCGGTCGCGACCTCGCGGTGACGCAAGCGCGCGAGGCCAGCTCGGCGCCGATCCTCGAGCGGCTCGGCTTCGAGACGGTGTATCGCTTCCGGATGTGCGCGACACCCGATGCCGCCGCGCCAGGCGCGGAGTGACCGAAGCGCATCGACCTCGCTCGCGCCGGCGTGGTGCTTCGATCAGCGAGGTGGTAGATCGCGACGCGTGACCTATCGTCTCGTCCCGCGCGCCCAGAAGGGCGACATCCCGATCCACCCCGTCCACCGGCGCGACATGAAGAGGTGGATCGCTTCGCGACCCACGAGCGCGCGAGCCTGGATCGAGAGCATCGGCTTTCGCGTCGAGCCTGGCCAACACTGCCTCCTCCCGAGCGCGCACGGGAAGATCGCGTCGGTCGTCGTCGGTGTCGGCGGAAACGGGCCGTGGGACTGGGCACCGCTCGCCGCGCTCCTCCCACGACACCGCTACCACATCGACGCGAAGCTCTCGGACGCCGAGGCGGAGGACGCCGCGCTCGGCTGGGCGCTCGGCACGTACGAGTTCGCGCGTTATCGGAAGCCCCGCCTGCCCACGGCGACGCTCGCGTGGCCCGCCGGCGCGAACCGCAAGCGCGTCGCCCGGCTCGCTCACGGGACGTTCCTCGCGCGCGACCTCATCAACACGCCCGCGAGCGACATGGGACCAGCCGAGCTCGCCAAGGCTGCGATCGATCTCGCGAAGGCGCACGGCGCCAAGCACCGCGTGATTGAGGGCGCGAAGCTCCTCGACGAAGGTTATCCCGCGATCCACGCGGTCGGCCGCGCCTCGTCGCGTGCACCGAGGCTAGTGGACTTGCGCTGGGGCAACGCGAAGGACCCGCGCGTCACGCTCGTCGGCAAGGGCGTCTGCTTCGACTCGGGCGGCCTGGATCTCAAGGGCGCTTCGAACATGAAGCTGATGAAGAAGGACATGGGAGGAGCCGCGCTCGTGCTCGGGCTCGCGCACGCGATCATGGACGCGAAGCTCCGGGTGCGACTTCGGGTGCTCGTTCCTGCCGTCGAGAACAGCGTCTCGGGCGACGCCTACCGGCCGCTCGACGTGCTCGCGACGCGAAAGGGCCTCACCGTCGAGGTCGGCAACACCGACGCCGAGGGCCGCATCATCCTCTCCGACGCGCTCGCCGAGGCCGACTCCGAGTCGCCCGATCTCCTCGTGGACGTCGCGACGCTCACCGGTGCCGCGCGCGTCGCGCTCGGCGCACAAGTGCCGGCCGTGTTCAGCACCGACGAGGCCGCGTCGTCGGAGCTACTCGCCGCGAGCGGGCGGGTGCGCGACCCGCTTTGGCGCCTTCCTCTGGTGGACGCGTACCGACGACAGATCGACAGCCCGGTCGCCGATCTCAACAACGTCTCCGAGGGTGGCTATGGCGGAGCCATCACCGCTGCACTCTTCCTGCGCGAGTTCGTATCTCGCAAGACGCCCTGGATCCACGTCGACACGATGGGGTGGAACCTCGAGAGCCAGCCCGGACGGCCGAGCGGCGGAGAAGCGCTCGGCCTCCGCGCTCTCTACGCCATGCTCGAAGCCCGTTACGGCTGACCGTCACGGGCAAGGTGCCCCACACACGAGGACGTTGCCCGGGCACGTCATGCCGCCGGCCGCGTCGCCACAGCTCCGGATCGCACAGCTCGGTGAGCCCGAGCACTCCACCGTGCAACGCGTTGTCGGATCGGGGCACCGCACGTCGCACGAGCTCGCGGCCGAGCAGTCGACCGTGCACGTCGAGCCCGCACCGCACGCGATCTGAGCGTCCATGGCGTCGCGCGCGTCGATCGTGCACTCGGCGTCGGGCGCACAGGTGACCTGAAGCGCGTGTGAGCCTTCGGCCGCGACGGAGCATCCGAGATCACCGCAGTCGACCTGACAGAAGTTGATGTCGGTACATGAGACGTCGCAGTAGCCCACATCGCACGCACACCGCGTGAAGCCGCAAGAGAGCGGGAGGGAACCGTCCGACCGAGCGCCGTCCGATGGCGCCCCGTCGGCCGACGCGCCACCGTCGCGACGCCCCGCGTCCGCCGAAGCGTCCAAACGCAGCTCCTCGCCGGGAATGATCACGATCAGCCCTTCGGGCGTGACCGCGTCGTCGCGACACTCCCCGTCGACGCACGTCTGCGTCGACGGACACGCAACCCCTTCGCAGCTCCGCGACAGGAACATCGGTAAGAGCAGCGTCCGATGCGGGATGAACCCGGTTCTGGCGCGCCGCGTCACGCGAACGCGCCCGTCGACGTCGCGCGCGTCGACCTCGACGATCACGCGCCGGCTCGGATTGCCGTCGGTCGGTACCACGCCGAAGCTCAGCGGTACCGCAAAGAGCGCGGGATCGTCCGGGGTCGGCGCATCGGTGAGGGCGAACTCCTGGCTCGACACTTCGTTCGCCTCGGAATCGAGCACGCGGGCGGCGATGCGCGCGACCTCGGTGGGAACCGAGTAGTCCGTGTCGACCAACACGACGAGCTGCGTCGCGTCGGAGGTGCACGACAGAGACAGGGCGCTCGCGGCGAGCACTGCCCAGAGGGTCGGAACGCGCATCCGATTCGGATCATTGCTCTTTCAGCGCTAGCTCACAACCCGGACGCTTGACCCCGACGTTGCGCCGCCGTAGCGTGATCGAGCGCCACGATGCCGATCCTGACCGAGGAGGAACGCGTCGGAACGCTCCTCGCGGGGCGCTACCGGCTCGATTCGATCCTCGGCCGTGGCGGAACCGGCGTCGTGTTCGAAGCGACGCACAACTGGACCGGGCGCCACGTCGCGGTGAAGCTCTTGCGCCCCGAGCACTCGCGCGATCTCTCGCTGACGCGGCGGTTTCTGCAAGAGGCGCGAGCAGCGGCGAACATCGTGCATCCCAACGTCGTGCAGGTGCTCGACATGGGCAACGAGCCCGACGGAACGGTGCACCTGGTGCTCGAGCTGCTCGAGGGTGTCTCGCTCGGAAAGCACCTCGAAGACGAGGGAACGCTCTCGGTCGCCGAAACGCTCTCGGTCCTCGTCCCGATCATGGACGCGCTGGTCGTTGCGCACCGGCAAGGGATCATCCACCGCGACCTCAAGCCGGACAACGTGTTCTTGCACCGCGACGGTGCCGGTCGCCGCGTCCCCAAGCTGCTCGATTTCGGAACGGCGAAGATGGTGGACGCCGCGTGGGGCTCGGCGACGCAGACGGGGACGCTCGTCGGGACGCCGTTCTACATGTCGCCCGAGCAGGCGGAGGGCAAGAAGGAGCAAGGCCCGCCGACCGACGTCTGGTCGATGGGCGTGATGCTGTACCGCTGTGCGAGCGGGACGCTCCCGTTCTGGGCCGACACGCCCACGAAGCTCCTCATCGAAATCATCCGTGCAGAGCACGAGAAGCTCGAAGAGCGCGCTCCGGACGTTCCACTCGCATTCGCAAGCGTCGTCGACCGCGCGCTCGAGCCCGACGTCGAGAAGCGCTGGCCGACGATGCAAGCCATGCTGGACGCGCTGCGCGAAGCGGCCGAGGACGCGAACATCCCGTTCCCGGCGCTCCCCGACCCCGACGCGAGGGTGGAGCGCGCCGCGTTCGATCCCGGCCCGAGCGCGGCGTCGCGCAGCGGTCGCGCGCGCACGGCGATGTGGGCGGGCGGCGCGCTCGCGATCGCGTTGACCGGGGCGGGGCTCGCCTCACTCGGGGGAGCCGAGCCGCCGAGACGAGCGGGCGACGACGAGCGGGTGGACGCAGCGAGCGCGCCCACGGACGCGACGCGACCCGCCGCAGGCGGCGTCGACTCGACGCTGCTCACCACTGACGCCGAGCGCGTGGACGCAGCGAGCGAGCCCTTCACGGTCGGCGCGGTCGACGTCGTCGCCGCAGAGCCGCCCTCGATCGAGCCCGAGGGTCTCGCGGCGCCACGGCCGCCGGACCATCGCCCGGTCCCCGCGACCGGCGGGACGTCGATGTCCCGGCCCACGAGCGGCATGCAGCTTCCGGGCGTCACGCGCGAGTGGTGATGCGCGTCATGCGACTCGCGGGTCTGGTCGTCGCCGCGTGGCTCGCATGCGCATCGGGCGCTCTAGCGGACGATCGGGAGGACGCCGCGCGCGCTCTCTTCGACCGGGGTGTCGAGCTGAGTGAGCAGGAACGTTGGGGCGAAGCGCTCGAGTACTTCCGGCGATCGCGCGACCTGGTCGACCGCCCGAGCACCGTCTTCAACATGGCGGTTGCCGAGCTGCGCCTCGGGCAGCCAACGGTAGGGATCGCCTCGCTCGACGCGTACCTCGCCTCGACCGAGGACAATCCCGCCGAGGAGCATCGCCGCGCGGAAGCGACGCGGCTGCGCGAGATCGCACGCGCGTCGGTGGTCACTCTACACCTCGAGATCGTGCCTCCGGACGCCGAGGTCCGCGTCGACGGAACGGCGATCACGGTCGAAGGCCCGTCCCGCGACATCGAGATCGACCCCGGGACGCACCGCATCCAGGTGACGGCCGACGGCTACGAGCCGTCCGGTTTCGAGCTGTCCGTGCTCGAGGGCGAGCAGGCCGAGCGCGCTGTCGCGCTCGCGCATCTTCCCGGCCCGACCGGTCCTGCGCTGGTACGCATCGCGGCGAGCGTCCGGGGCGCGACGATCCTCGTCGATGGCGAAGTGGTCGCGGCGGGCTCGTATCGTGGACAGCTCCAGGCGGGCCGGCATCGCGTCGAGGTGCGCGCAGACGGTTACGAGCCGTTCCACCGCGTCCTCACGGTCGAGCCCGAGCAGCGCCTCGACGTGCATGCGTCGCTGTCGCGCTCGGCGACGCTCTTCGAGAGCCCGTGGGTCTGGATCGCGGCGGGCGTGATCGTCGCGACCGCAGCGGGAATCGCGATCGGCGTCGCAGCGTCGTCGGGCGAGGCCGATCCATACGGCGGCAACACCGGGGTCGTGCTCTTCGGCCTCGCGCGCTGAGCTTCTACTACACCGAGCGGATGAGCACCGCGAGATCGCCGTGGTTCGCGTCCGCCGCACAGACGACGAACGTGCGCGCGATCGGCGCGACGCACTCGATATCGCACACGAGACGCTCGTTCGCGCCCCAGAGAATCACGGTCAGCCCCTCGATGTCGGGCGGAACCATCGTGGCGAGCACCGTCGGATCGATCGCCGGCAGCGAGCAGTCGACGACGACGGCGGGACGCTCGCGTCTGTGCTCTTCGAGCGCGGAAACGAGGTCGAACACGTTCGACACCTGCTTCACGACGGCGACACCGAAGAGCTGTCGGCTGAGGCCGTGCACGCTGGTTCGGTCGAGCGACGAGACGAGCACCACTCGCTCCGCGGGCACGGGTGAGCTCGTCTCGACGACGCGGCTATCGTCGACGACGCGTCTTCGCACGTGGCTCGCGGCCATCTCGAGGATCGGCTCGAGACGCTCGACGACCGCAGAGGCGGTGTCGGGCGTCGCGCACACTTCGAGCGCACGGCGCAGCGGTCCGAGCACGAACGTGCGCGCGCTCGACGCTTCTTCGGGAACGCGATCGCGACCGTCGAGCAGCAGGGCGACGTCGAGGACCATGCGCGCGGTCGGCGCTGGCAGTAGGCTCTCCATGGCCTCGCCCACGCTCTGGCCCATGGGACCGAGCACCTTCGCCTTCTTCGCTGCTGCCACCCCGAGACTCCCTTGCGCTACAGGATGACGGTACGCTTCCAGTGGGACGCGTGCCAGGAGGGAAAACCCTCACAGCGATCATGAGTGTGATTCACACCCACCCCATCCGACACGCGATCGCGCGTGTTGCGTGCGCGATCGCGTCGCTGGCGTTCGGGTGCACCGGCTCGCCGGACGCGAGCGGACGGGCGCCCGCAGAGACCACCCCCGCGTCCACCCCCGCGCCGCTGGCACCGCTCGCGGAGGCGTCCGACGTCGACCGCACACCTACCGAGCGCCAGGGAGAGCCGCCCCCGGAGCTCGTGCGCGCACACGTGAAGCTGATTGTGATGGGTGAGTTCCCCGAGGAGCTCATCGATGCGGTCGACGAGGCGCTTCGACGCGAGCTCCAGGTCGACGTGCAGCGCATCGAAGGCGTCGCCTTGCCGGCCGCCGCGTACTACCCGCCAAGACACCGGTATCGTGCGGAGCGACTGCTCGATTTCCTCGACGGCCACCTCGCGGGCGAGCCCGACGAGACGCGCGTGCTCGGCCTCACGAGCGTCGACATCTCGACGACGAAGGGGCGCATCCACGACTGGGGCATTTTCGGGCTCGGAAACCTCGGCGGCCGGAGCTGCGTCATCTCGACGTTTCGTCTGCGCCGCACGGCGCGCGACGCGGCCCAGCTCGCGTTCCGCGTGACGACGACCGCCGTCCACGAGGTGGGCCACACCCTCGGGCTCGAGCACTGCGACGATCCGCACGGCGTGATGCGCGACGCCGAAGGCAGCATCACGACGGTCGACACGAGCACCGGGCACCTCGGGCCCATCTGTCTCGAGCGGATCGAGCGGCTGAGCCCGCGCCTGTTCCCACCGCTGCCCCCTCCTGACCCTCCGTGACGTTCGGCCCGAGCCCACCTATCCTCTTCGGCACGATGTCCATCCGCCTTCCCTTCCCGCTTCTCCTCGTCGTCGGCACTCTGCTCGCGTGCGACGGCGGCGGCGACGGCTCGTTCGCCGACCTCCGACCCGAGTGCGAGAACCTCGCGAACGCCGCACTGCCTCGCGCCCTGGCCGTCGAGCCGCTATCTCGTCGAAGACGGGACGACGGCGACGGGCTATCGCATCGAGATGCCGGTCGACGCGATGCCGAAGAACTCGGACGACGTGCCGGTCGACCCGACGATCCTCGCGCGCTTCGACGGGTTCAGCCCGTCCACACAGATCCTCACCGTCTTCGACGGCGCGCTCGACACGAGCAACCTTCCGGACGAGACGCGCATCCCGATGAGCCTCGAGGACGGATCGCCGACCGTGCTCCTCGACGCGAGCACGGGCGAGCGGATCCCGCACTTCGCCGAGATCGACCAGTGGCCCGGCACCGACCCGATGCACGCGCCGTTCTACATCCGGCCCGCTCACCGTCTCGACGAGAACGCGCATTACATCGTCGCGATCCGCGACATCCACCTCGCCGATGGCTCGGCGCTCGAGCCGACTCCGTACTTCCGCGCGCTCCGCGACGGGACGCACACGTCGAGCTCCGAGCTCGAGGGACGGCGCGCCCACTTCGAGGAGATCTTCACGACGCTCGCGAACGCCGGCGTGGACCGGTCGTCGCTCCTGGTCGCTTGGGACTTCCGGACGGCCTCGGGCGAGGCCATCTGGAGCGACCTCGTCACGATGCGCGACGACGCCATGATGCGCGTCGGCGACCGCGGCCTCGGCTGCACCATCACGAACGTCGAGGAGCCGACGACGGATGACAGCGTGTCGACGTTCCGCTTCGTCGAGGGGACGATCACGACGCCGCTCTACATGGAGAGCGAGCGGCCGGGCGTGCGGCTGCATCGCGGCGCCGACGGCAAGCCCGCGTTCAACGGGATGGCGGAGATCCCGTTCACGGTCGTCATCCCGCGGAGCGTGGCCGAGCAGGTCGGAGCGGGCGGTCCGCCCGCGCGCCTCATGACGTATGGGCACGGGCTCTTCGGGAGCCAGGGCGAAGTGCGCTCGGGCTGGATCCAGGATTGGATCGACCAGGACCCGACGGTCGCGGCCGCGACGAACTGGTGGGGCATGAGCGAGGACGACGTGCTCAACGCCGCCGAAGCGCTCGCCGACATGAGCAAGTTCCCGACGCTGCCCGAGCGCCTGACGCAGGGGATCGTGAACTTCCTCGTCATGACGCGCACGCTCGCCGGCGTGTGCTCGGAGAAGCCCGAGCTCGGTGTGGACGGCCATCCGACGATCGACGGGAACGACCTCTACTACCTCGGCATCAGCCAGGGCGGCATCATGGGCGGGTCGGTCGCTGCGCTCTCGCAGGACATCGAGCGCTTCGTTCTGATGGTCGGCGGCATCGAGTACCCGGTCATGGTCAAGCGCTCGGTCGACTTTCCGCCCTACTCGGTGATCCTGACGAGCTGGTACGACGCGCTCGACGCCGACATCCTCCTCGTCGCGTCCGCGCTCTTGTGGGATCTCGCCGAGCCGTCGACGTACATCTCGCACATCGTGAACGATCCGTTGCCGGGCTCGCCCGCGAAGCGCGTCCTCTACATGATCTCGCAGGACGACG
Source organism: uncultured delta proteobacterium (assembly GCA_963740495.1). Taxonomy (GTDB): domain Bacteria; phylum Myxococcota_A; class Polyangia; order Polyangiales; family CAVUEK01; genus CAVUEK01. Next base: position 72,365 of record CAVUEK010000011.1, on the reverse strand, counting down.
CGCAGGTGCCGAACGTCGCGAGCGACATGGCGGTGCGCACGATGGGGATCCCGCTGCTCGTGCCGACGGTCCGCGACGTGTGGGGCGTCGAGACCACGATGGGCCCCGCCGACTCCGCGTACGTTCAGTACCACATCGACGGCGTCGACCCGATCGCGCCCGGTACCCACTCCCCGAACGGCGACAACCCCGCGCACGAAGGCGTTCGCCGCACCCCGGCAGCGTTGATGCAGATGGACGCCTTCATGCATCCGGACGGCGTGATCACGAGCTTTTGCGACGGGCCCTGCGACCCGGAGTAGGGGACGTTGGAAATCGGCCGCCGTCGGTGCGACCCGATCCCGAGGGAGCTCACTCGTGCATCGTCACCACATCTGCGTCGCGCTCGGCGCTCTCGGGCTCTGTCTCTCGGCGGCCTGTAGCAAGTCCCGCACGCTCGACGGCGGCGGCATCGACGGCGGGACGCGCCACGACGCCAGCGTGCCCGTGCCCGACGGCTGCGTCGCGATCCACGAGACGTGCAACGACGTCGACGACGACTGCGACGGGATCGTCGACGAGGGATCGGGAACGGCGGTCGGCTGCGGCGCGGCCCAGTGCGTGGACGGCGCGTGTGTGTGCCCGCCGGCGCACCTCTGCGGGGGCGTCTGCTACGACACGAACCGGGCGCGCAACCACTGCGGCGACTGCGACACCGTGTGCTCGCCGTCGGAGGCGTGCGTCGACGCGGTCTGTTGCGTGCCTCGAACCGACCCGGTCGATCTGCTCTTCATGGTGGACAACTCGAACTCCATGGCGGAGGAGCAGGCGTCCCTCGTCGAGGCGTTCCCGCGCATGCTCGACGTGCTGACCCGTGGCGACCTCGACGGGGACGGGGCCGCCGACTTCCCGGCCGTGACGGACCTGCACGTCGGCGTCGTCACCTCCGACATGGGGACAGGCGGGCTCCGCGTGCCGACGTGCTCCGAGCCGAACTTCGGGGACGACGGGATCCTGAGGTCCGCCGGCAGCACGGGGATCGCGGGCTGCGCCGCCGCGTACCCGTCGTTCCTCTCGTACGCGGCGCCCGGATCGACGGAAGCGATCGCGTCCGACTTCGCCTGCGTCGCGACCGTCGGCACCGGTGGCTGCGGTATCGAGCAGCAGCTCGAGGCGGCGCTCAAGGCGCTGACGCCGTCGACCTCGCCGATCACGTTCGCGATGGGCACGCACGGCCACGCCGACGACGCGAACGCGGGCTTCGTGCGGGCGGGCTCGGTCCTCGCCGTCGTCGTGCTGAGCGACGAAGAGGACTGCTCGAACCCGAACCCCGAGCTCTCGAACCCCGCGAGCAGCATCTACGTGGGCGACCTGAACCTCCGCTGCTTCATGTACCCGGATGCGCTCTACCCGGTCTCCCGGTACGTCGACGGACTCCTCGCGCTCCGGCCCGACCCATCGGACGTCGTCTTCACGCTGATCGGCGGCATCCCGCCGGACCTCGTCGACGACACCTTTCACCCCGACTACGAGGCGATCCTCGCCGACCCCCGGCTCGAGGAGCATGTCGACCCTGCCTCGGGGAACCGACTTCTCCCCTCGTGCTTCGTGCCTGGACGCGTGGACGCGCTGCCTCCACGCCGCATGATCGAGACCGCGCGCGGCCTCGACGCGGCGGGCGCGCACGCGGTGGTGCAGTCGATCTGCCAGGAAGACTTCACGGGGGCGATGCGCGCGATCGCGGCGCGGATCGCGGACTCGGTCGCGCGCGAGTGCCTCTGACAGGCTCTCTCAGACGAGCATCGTGAGGCGCTTCTCGACGGCCTCGCCGTTCGCCGAGCGCACGCCGCGCTCGGCGTCGCGTAGGAGCCGGAGGATGTGACCGCCGAGCACGTCGACCTCGGTCGACATGAACTGCTCGCCGCCGAACCTCTCGATGTTCGCGGTCTGCACCGCGAGCATCTTCGCGTCCTGGCCGAAGATGCGAAGGGCGATCGGGCGCAGGAATGGGACGAGCACCGCGCCGGGGATCGGCAGCTCGAAGCTGATCACCGCGAAGACGTCGGTCTCGAAGTCGGACACGGGCGTGAGCGCGGCCGACGCGATGAAGTGGCTCTGGCCGAGCGCGTACTCGACCTGCACGATGCCGGGCAGAAAGAACCGGTCGACGTGGCGCACGAGCCCGCCGCGCGGCGCGAGGACCCGGCCGACGAGCCCCGTCGGCCGCGGCTCGCCGACGTACTCGGCCTCGACGCGATCGCCGTGGCGTCGGACGATGACCTCGATCTCGTTCCGCGCCGCGGTGTCCTTGCGAAAGAGGCCGCGGTGGAGGAACGCCGTGTGGGGAACGTCGAGCGCGTTCTCCGCGGTCGCGTGGAGCGAGCCGTGCGCGCGGAGCCGCTCGTAGACGGTCGTGTAGCCGGGCTTCGCCGCCCACTCGAACCGAAACGGCTCGCGCACCGGCTCTTGGTCGGCCTTCATGTAGACCCACACGAAGCCGTCCTGCTCGCGGCACGCGAACGACTCCGCACGCCGTCCCTTCGCCTCGGGCTCGCCCGTCAGCGCGGGGACGTGCTTGCACGCGCCCGTCCGGTCGAAGCGCCAGCCGTGGTAGCTGCACTCGAGCAGCTCACCGCGCAGACGCCCGAGCGTGAGCGGCACGTTGCGATGCGGGCACCGATTGAGAAGCGCGCCCGGCGCGCCCCCGGCCCCGCGAAAGAGCGCGAGCGGCACGCCCAAGATGGTCGCGCCGAGCGGCGCGTCGCCGAGCTCGGTGGAGCGGCACGCCACGTACCAGTCGTCCTCGATTCGAGCGACCGACGTGTGGCCCTTCTTGCCGAGCGGGACGAGGCGCGCTTCGCTCTCCATCAGCGGCAGCGTAGGCCAGGACCGCGAAGCCGGCACCTCCGTGCGGATGTGCCGCGATGAGCCATCCCGACCGATCACGCCCGATCCCACGCTCGCGGGCCCGCTGCGCGAACGACCGAGGTTGGTGTCAAACTCAATGATCTCGTGCGTCCGGGCGTGGCACCCGGCTTGCTCTAGCGCCCTCTGGGAAGAAGTCGGGCGCCTTCGTGCGCCCGTGGTGCCGCGGAGCAGGGCAGCCCGCGGCGGAAAGCAAGAAGGAGCAAGAACGATGCGAAGCATCCTTTTTCTGACGGGCGCGACGGCGCTCGCGGCGGCGGCGATCGCGCTCGCCCCCCGACCCGCGGCGGCGTGCGGCGGGTTCTTTTGCAGTCAGCAGCCCGTCGACCAGCAGGCCGAGCGGATCGTGTTCGCCGTGAACGACGACGGCACGGTCACGATGGTCGTCCAGATCGCGTATCAGGGCGACTCGGAGAACTTCGCGTGGGTGCTCCCGCTCGGCGCCGTGCCGGACGAGGAGAGCCTCGACGTCTTCCCGCAGCGCGCGCTCACGGCGCTCGACGCGCAGACGGGCCCGAACTTCCAGTGGCCGGACGATCCCGACTGCTACGGCTACTACTACGGCGTCGAGGACGCCGCCGCCGGCGGCGGACCCCCGCCCGCGACGCGCGAGGGCGACGTCACCGTCGACATCCGAGCCGACGTCGGACCGTACGACGTCGCGGTCATCGAGTCGGACAGCCCCGAGGCGCTCGTCAGCTGGCTCCGCGACAACGGCTACCGCGTGACCACCGCGATGGAGCCGTACATCGACCTGTACACCGCCGAGGGCATGCCGCTCCTCGCGCTGCGCCTGCAGCCCACCGCGGACGTGAACGACATCCAGCCTTTCATGTTCACGATGCCCGGTCAGTCCCCGACGATCCCGCTGCGTCTCACGGCGCTCGCGGCCGAGCCCGAGATGGGCATCGCCGTGTTCGTCCTCGGCGACATGCGCTACGGGATGGCGGGCGAGTGGCGCGACGTCACGGTGAACGACTCCGAGATCGTCTGGCGCCCGTACGGCTACCCGCTCCAGACCAACTGGGCGGCGCTCGTCGCGCGCTCGGTCGACGCGGTCGCCGGCAAGGGCTTCGTCACCGAGTTCGCCGGCTCGACCGAGCCGTACCTCGAGCTCGTTCGCGCGACCGACCCGCCCGACGAAGAGCAGCGGGCCGCGAAGGACGCTTTGCTCGCGCTGATGGAAGGACACCCCTACATCACTCGCCTCTACACGCGACTCTCGCCCGAGGAGATGACGAGCGACCCGTCGTTCCGGCGCGTGGCCGGCGGCGACGTGGACCGCACGCACATCCTGCCGCGCTACGTCGAGGGTCGCGACCTCTGCGACATCGACTGGACGACGGGGCCGACCGACTCGACGACGCCGTGCGACTTCGCGTCCTGCGGGAGCGCCGGGCTCTGTCGCGTCGCGGTCGTCGAGGGCGACGGCTCGACGCGAGATGTCGCGGGCTGCGCCTGCGCGCCGGGGGCCACCGCGCGGACCACGTTCGACCCGTCGGGACAGCCGATCGTGTCGTGCATCGACCAGCGCCTTTCGTTCCTGAACCCTGGTGAGCGCGCCTTCCCGGGCGAGGAGCCGCTCGGCGATCCGTGCGTCGCGTTCGACTGCGGCCTCGGCGGCACCTGCGTGTCGATGAACATGACGCCGACCTGCGTGTGCGACCGCGGCCTCGTCGCGGTCGCAAGCGTCGCGCCGGACGGCACGCGTCTCACCTCGTGCGTGAGCCCGACCGAGAACGTGCCCGACAACTTCTACGATCGCCGCCTGCCCGACCTCCCGATCGAGGGCGGACGGCCCGTGACCGTGATGCCCGGCGTCGCCCTCGGCGGCGGCGGCGCGTGCTCGGTCGGACAGCGCGGCTCCGCAGCATCGTTGGCGCTGCTCGGTCTCGCGGGGCTCTTCGTGCTGCTCCGCCGGCGCTGGAGCTGAGGCTTCCCGTGACGTTCACCCCATCGCGCACGCCCGCCGTGCTCATCACCCTCCACTTCGTCCTCCTCTCGGTGGGCGCGGCGGGCTGTGCGATGGACTCGGGTGAAGGCTACGCCGAGCTCGGCACGGGCGAGTGGCGGTTCGAGTCGGTCGTGCCGGAGCAGGAGCTCAGCATCGTCCACGGGGCACAGGGGGGCTTTCACGTGTGGGTGAGCGCGCGAGCGTCGGGCATCGAGCCCGACCCGGTGCGCTTGCTGCTCGAGACCGAGCCGCTCGACGGCAGCCGGCCGCTCGAGCGGAGCGACGTGCCCACGCACATGGAGCCGGCCGCCGAGATCGACGGGATGTTCGAGCTCCTCGGCTGGCCCGCGGTGCTCGCGCACCCCGGATGCGACGTCGGCAAGCCGATCCGCATCTCCGTCACGCTCACGGACACGAACGGGACGCGCGCGACGGCCGAGGAAGTGATCGTCCCGACGGACGAGCTCGAGCTCCCCGGCTGCGACCTCTGAGCGCGATCGTTCAGGGACAGGTGAGGTCGATGGCCGGGCCCGGCACGGCGGCCGTGCCGTCGCAGTTGCGGGCCTGACCGTAGCTCTGCCAGCGGTCCTCCATGCGGGTGTCGGTCGGATCGAGCGTCGTGCCGAACGCGCCGGCGAGACGGCCGCGGAGCTGCTCGAGCTTGGCGGTGCCGTCGAGCACGTCGGGCTCGAGCTCGCTCCCCTCGGTCCAGTCGTCCCAGGTCTCGAGGATCATGCCGCCGATCGCGTCGCCGTCCGCGCGCCGCGCGTCGAGCCAGTCGAACTGCCCGTCGAGCAGCGCTGGGTCTCTCGGCACCGCGCGGTCGGCGCATGCGCCCCAGTTGCGTGTGTAGTCGTCGAAGCCGGGCGTGATGCCGGCCCACACGACTCGGCCCGGGTACGTGGGGAGCGCCGAGATCAGCGGGGCGTGACGTCGTTCGGTCCACGCGAGCGCGTGGTCGCGGAGGGTCGCGCCGCTCGTCGACTGCCAGATGCTGAGCTGAATCCACGGCGCGAGCGCGTCGAACTCGCCGAAGAACGCCGCGTTCATGCTCGCTCCCACCGCGTAGAAGTCGACGCCCGAGCGCGTGCGCGCGTCGAGCAGGACAGCTCGCCACTCGTCGACGGTGACGTACGGCGTGCTGCCGACGCCGCTCAACCAGAAGTAGAAGAGGAGCTTGCCGTTCAGCCGCAACGCCGAACGATGGCCTGCCGCGACGGCGACCATGTCGACGATGTCGTCCGTGAGCGCCGCGAGCCGGTCGGCCTGCGTGGCGAGCCCGAACCGGTCGCCGAAGTGCCAATACCAAGACGTGTCGTCCGCCGCCACGACGACGCCGTTCATACCTGCGGCGTCGGCGCGATCGTAGAACGTGAGGAGCGCCCGATACGCGGTGTCGCCGCTGGTGGAGTAGTTGGGATCGCCCTCGTCGAGGTGGCGCGACGTGAACCGGACCGTGTCGAGCTGCACCGCCCACGCGTCGACGAGGGCACCCGGGTCGCAAGGGCGCCGCAGCACCGAGAGCATCAGATCGGTCCGGCGGCGGCTCTCCTCGTCCCGCCCGCTCGCGGAGTAGATGCCGGCCAGGGGGTAGCGCTTCGAGGCGACGTCGCGCTGCGGCGAGGCGCCGGCGACGGTCTCGCAGGCGCCGGGATCGTTCGTCGGGACACACCCGCCGCCCCAGCGCCAGTTTCCCCAGCTCGGATCGGAGCCGGCGCCGTCCGGGTCGGTGCTCGGGATCCCGAACCAGCTCATCGAGTACATCATCGCCAGAGATCCCGGCATGTGGTCGGCGAGATCGAAGTGGTGCGTTCCGTCGAACGTGTCCGAGGGGCCCGCGTCGGGGTCGCCCAGGCTCGCGTCGGGCTCCGTCATTCCGCCCTCGAGCACGGACCTCGCGCCGTCGCCCGCCGGAGCGTCGACGCCGGCGTCGCGCGGCGCATCCGTGGAGCCGTCGGCCGCCGGAGGCGTGCCACCGGAGCAGCTCGCTGCCAGACCCGCGAGCGCCGTCACCGAGACGAGAACGCGTACGATTCTCCGCCGCCATCGCCGCTACGGTCGCCCGCCTCGGGGACGCGCGTCAACGTGCCGGGCGTCGCTCTCGCACCCTGGGGGAGACGGTGCGGCGGCCGGCGTAGAATGGAGCGGCGGGGTGGCACTACCTCTGGAGGTGTGCATGCTCCGCCGCGCGTCGCTCTTCGCCGTGTTGTCCCTCGCAGGATGTGCGCGCCCGCACGGGGGCCCATCGGGCTCGGATGCGGGGGCCTCGAGTGACGCGGCGCGCCCGCTCTCTCCAGACGGGGGAGCCGAGTGCGCGCCTCTCGACGGGTGTGCGGGCTCCGAGCCGGGCTCGGATTGTCCCGACGGTGGGACCGAGTGCGCTGCGCCGCCGGCGTGCTCGGACGGCGGCGCCGAGTGCGCGCCAGCGACGTGCGGGAACGGAACGGTGGACGATGGCGAGCTCTGCGACGGATCCGATCTCGACGGCCAGAGCTGCGCGGCCCTCGGCTTCGATCGCGGCGAGCTGCGCTGCGCCCCGAGCTGCCTCTCCTTCGACGACCGCGACTGCGAGAACGTCTGCGCATGGGACGTCATCGACATCGTCACGCACGACGCCTCGGGCACGCTCACGTTGAACGGCGCGCCGTGGCCGTCTGGTGGCATCAGCGGGGCGGACTTCGCTGACGGCCTCGTCTTCGTGCGGCACGACACGCGCGATGAATTCCGTCTGGCCATCGGCCGCGGCGGCGCGTTCGCGCATGCGCTCGTCGACGGCGTCTTCGACGTCTTCTTCGAGGGCAACCGCGCTGACTGGACGAGCAGCATCACCGACTCGCAGCGCACACCGCTCGTCGCCGGCCTCGCCGTCCACGCCGATGTCGCGCGCGACTTCGACGTCGTCACGCACGACGTCTCGGGCGCGTTCACGTTGAACGGCGCGCCGTGGCCATCGGGAGGCATCAGCGGGGCGGACCTCGCCGACGGCCTCGTCTTCGTGCGGAACGACACTCACGACGAATTCCGATTCGCCGTCCCGCGCGGCGGCGCGTTCGCGCACGCGCTCGTCGACGGCGTCTACGACGTCTTCTTCGAGGGCAACCGCGCCGACTGGACGAGCAGCATCACCGACTCGCAGCGCACACCGCTCGTCGCCGGCCTCGCCGTCCACGCCGATGTCGTGCGCGACTTCGACGTCGTCACGCACGACGTCTCGGGCGCGCTCACGTTGAACGGCGCGCCGTGGCCATCGGGAGGCATCAGCGGGGCGGACCTCGCCGACGGCCTCGTCTTCGTGCGGCGCGACACGCACGACGAATTCCGATTCGCCGTCCCGCGCGGCGGCGCGTTCGCGCACGCGCTCGTCGACGGCGTCTACGACGTCTTCTTCGAGGGCAACCGCGCCGACTGGACGAGCAGCATCACCGACTCGCAGCGCACACCGCTCGTCGCCGGCCTGGCCGTCCACGCCGATGTCGCTCGCGACTTCGACGTCGTCACGCACGACGTCTCGGGCGCGCTCACGCTGAACGGCGCGCCGTGGCCCTCGGGCGGCATCAGCGGGGCGGACCTCGCCGGCGGCCTCGTCTTCGTGCGGCGCGACACGCACGATGAATTCCGATTCGCCGTCCCGCGCGGCGGCGCGTTCGCGCACGCGCTCGTCGACGGCGTCTACGACGTCTTCTTCGAGGGCAACCGCGCCGACTGGACGAGCAGCATCACCGACTCGCAGCGCACACCGCTCGTCGCCGGCCTGGCCGTCCACGCCGATGTCGCTCGCGATTTCGACGTCGTCACGCACGACGTCTCGGGCGCGCTCACGCTGAACGGCGCGCCGTGGCCCTCGGGCGGCATCAGCGGGGCGGACCTCGCCGACGGCCTCGTCTTCGTGCGGCGCGACACGCACGATGAATTCCGATTCGCCGTCCCGCGCGGCGGCGCGTTCGCGCACGCGCTCGTCGACGGCGTCTACGACGTCTTCTTCGAGGGCAACCGCGCCGACTGGACGAGCAGCATCACCGACTCGCAGCGCACACCGCTCGTCACCGGCCTCGCCGTCCACGCCGATGTCGCTCGCGATTTCGACGTCGTCGCGCACGACGTCTCGGGCGCGCTCACGCTGAACGGCGCGCCCTGGCCCTCGGGCGGCATCACCGGGGCGGACTTCGCCGACGGCCCCGTCTTCGTCCGACGCGACACCTCGGACCCATTCCGAGTCGCCGTGGCTCGTGGCGGGACGTTCGCCCGCGCGCTCGTCGATGGCTCCTACGACGTCCTCTTCGAAGGCAACCGCGCCGAGTGGAGCGGCACCACCGATTCAGAGGTCGCGACGCTCTTCAGTCGGTGCGCTCACCCGCGCCCGTGATGCCGACTCCGTGTCACGGATGCGCCGGCGGAGGGGCGGCGCCCGCGGTCGACCCCTCGGGGGCGCGGAGCTCCGGCGGCAGGTGGCGCCGTTGCGCATCGTCGAGCGGCCCGTCGGTGCCGACGAGCTCGCGCGCCTCGGGCGCCCCCACGCGCACGAGCCACTGCACCGCGAGCTGTCGGAGCGCGCGCGGGCGAGCCATGTCGCGCGCGATGCCGGCCATGGCATCCCGCGTGGCCGGGGAATCGCACTCGTAGAGCAGGCTCACCGCGTCCGCCGCGATACCTTCGGCCGTACCGAACGCCAGGTGCGGCTCGCGCGTCCGTGCCGGCGGGTCGAACGAGGCGCTCGCGCTCTGCCGAGACGCGAACACCTCGAGGATGCGCGGGCACGTCTCGGCCGGTCGCAGCTGCGAGAGCGCGAACGCCGCCGCCTGCCAGGCAGCGAACCCGTAGCGCGGCTCGTCGAGCTCGCCCGTCGCGCCCGGTCGCTTTCCTTCTTCGTCCGGAGCGACGAGCCAGAGCTCGAGCCGAGGGACCGCGTCGGTGAGCGAGAGCGAAGCCGAGAGCGCGGCGAGCCCGGCGAAGCGCCGCGGTGAGCAGTCGAGCCCGCACTGGGAGAGATCCTCGAGGGCGCGCGAGGCGAGGACCGGCAACGGCTCCTCGATGACGCGACCGAGGTACGCGTCCGGCGACGCGCCGCGGAACGCCCCATCGTAGATGGCGATGTGCGCGTCGTCCCCGAACGCCGCCTCGGCGCGACCGAGGAGCGCGTCCGGGAGCTCGGGCAGCCCGCTTCGGAGAGCCGACAAGACGGCGTCGCGATGGCGCGTCAGCCGGTCGCCGTCGAGAGCTTCCCATGCCTCGGGAGGCGCGTTCGCCGTGCCGCTCAGCATGATGTCGAGCGCGTCATCCGCGGACGGGAGCGAGCGGAGCGCGGCGGGCGCGCTGTCGCCGTCGAGAGCGGCGAGCCATGCGAAAGGAGGCGCGCCCGCGGGGAGGTAGAAGCCGAGGCGCGCGCTGTCCGTCGCCGCGACGAGAACGACATCGTCGCTGTCGACGCGGTGGGCGATCTCGCCGGTCGCGTCGTCGCACACGTCCGCGAGCTCTTTGCAGTCGGTCGTCGAAGGCGGCCGCGTTTCGACGTGCCCGGTCCCGGTACGCCCGTCGCGCTGCACGTCGAGCTGCCATCGGAGGTCGCATTCCGTCCGGATACACGACGCCGCCGACGTGCGCCGCGCCTGCGGCGCCGATGCGAGTCTCGGTCGAGCATCGAAGGGCGGCTCGCCACCCCTCTCCCTCGGCCGATGCGACATCGGTCGACGAGCATCCCATGCAGCTCCCGCAGCCCGGCAGCGCCGCCCAGAGCCCGAGCCCGAGATACGTGAAGCCCATCCCCACGCGGCTCGGCTTCATCGACTTCACTCGCCGAGAGTCGCAGCCACGCGGGCCCCGAAGCAAGACGTCAGGGTGGCCGACGTCGCGCACCTCTGGCATGAGTGACGGCGATGACCCTACTCTCGATGCCCGCGCTCTTTCGGAAACGTCACCCGCCGGCCGGATCGCGGCCCGGAACGCTCGTCGTACCGGAATCGACGGTCGCCCCGCGCATGCACGTGATCCGCTACCGACCGGACGAGGTCGAGGACATCGACGTCGAGGACCCCGGGGCGCTCCGCGGGATCGTCACCGAGAACAGCATCTCGTGGATAGACATCCAGGGCCTCGGCGACGAGGCGCTCCTCCGCAAGGTCGCGGAGGACTTCGCGATCCACCCGCTCGCTCTCGAAGACGTCGTGAACGCGCCGCAGCGCCCCAAGATCGAGGAGTACGACGAACAGCTCCTCATCATCACGCGGATGACGAGCCTCGGCGATCGGCTCGAGCTCGACGTCGAGCAGCTCGGGATCTTCGTCGGCGATCGCTACGTCATCACCGTTCGAGAGCGGTACGGCGACGTGCTCGACCCGGTCCGTGCGCGCATCCGCGACGGCAAGGGACGCATCCGGACGTCCAGCTCCGGGTACCTCGCGTACGCGATCCTCGACACGATCGTCGACGGCTATTACCCGGTGGTCGAGAGCATCGGCGAAGCGCTGGAGCGCCTCGAGCCGCGCGTGATGACGCAGCCGGGGCCGAAGATGCTCGAGCGGCTCAATCGATACAAGTCCATCCTGCTCAAGCTCCGACGAGGCATCTGGCCGCAGCGGGACGCGCTGAGCCACGTCATGCGCGACGGGAGCCGCTTCGTGCCCGAGGCCGTGCGCCCGTTCTTGCGGGACACCTACGATCACTGCGCGCAGCTCGTCGAAGTGCTCGACAGTCACCGCGAGCTCGTCAACGGGCTCATGGGCATCTACCTGTCAGTCGTGAGCAACCGGACCAACGACGTCATGAAGGTGCTCACCATCATGGCGAGCATCTTCATCCCGCTGACGTTCATCGCGGGGATCTACGGCATGAACTTCGAAGGCATGCCGGAGCTCCATTCCTCGTGGGGATACCCGATGACCCTCGGCGCGATGGTGGTCACGGCGGTGGCGCTGCTCTACTTCTTCCGGCGAAAAGGATGGCTCGGCGACTCCCACGGCGACGACGACGACGACGACGAGACCTGATTCTCGGTCCCCGCGTCACGGCGCCGGGATGAGCTCGCCGTCCTCGTACGCGTTGTCTTCCCAGACGCTCGCGACGGTATCGCCGGAGAGCAGGTATGGGCTGCCGAGGTGGTCGTGGTCCCAGCGGTTGTGGCGCACGATCACGGTGCCGCCGGACTCGATCCGCAGCGGGTAGTACGCCTCACGCGCGATCAGGTGGTTGCACTCGACGGTCACGTCCCGGATCTCGCCCATGTCGGGCGCGAAGAAGACGGCGGCGTTGACGCCGCCGCCCGAGACGGGCGGCGAGGACGCGTCGATCCAGTTGTGGCGGATGACGACGTTCACGCCCGCCATGATCTGGATTCCGTCGACGTGCGCTCCATCCCCGCCGACGAGGCCGTCGATGCGGTTGTCCTCGATGAGCACGTCGGACGCGGCGAAGATGAAGCCGTCGTCCTTGTCGCCTCCGGGCGGCGCGTGGACGTAGTTGCGTCGCGCGGTGAAGCCGTCCGGAGCGAGCACGCCGCCCATGATCTCGGAGTCCTCGATCGTGAGCGGGCCGTTCGTCGAGTAGACCGCGTAGTAGATGTCGCCGACGAGCCGCGAGTTGCGGATGACCACGTTCTGGTGATCGACGTAGAGCCGCGCCTGGAAGTCGACGCCGTCGAACACCTGGCCGTCGTGATCGGTGTGCGTGTCGCTGTCGAGCACGGTGAGCTCCGTCCCTGCGGGGAGGCCGACGGTCGCCGCCGTCGGCTGGTCGGCATACACGCACTCGCCGCCGCCGTCCGGTCGGGCGCCCGAGTCGGCCGAAGCTCCCGCGTCGACGTCACCGCCACCGTCACCGCCGGACGCGTCGGATCGCCCTGCGCCACCGTCAACGAGACCGCCGGCGTCGATGGTCGCGTCGTCGTCCGACGTGCCGCAAGCGGGCACGATGGCGAGGAGGCACGCGGCGAGAGCTCGCTGAAAGCCCATGTCACGAGACTATCAAGAAACGCGTGGACGATCGCGCGGCCTTCAGGCCGCGACGCTGGGAATCACGACGGGCTGGCCGTCTTCGGGGCTCCAGCGCAGGAGCTCCGCGCAGATCTCGCCGTCGATCCAGCGCAGCACGAGGTGGGTTCGCGACGCTTGCGCTGCCGAAGGATCGATCTCGTCGACGGCCCACGCGCCGAGGTTCACATAGGTCACGCGCCCGTCGAACGGGACGACGGCAGGCAGATGGGTGTGGCCCATCACGACGAAGCGCGTCTCGACGAGCTCTGCGATGCGGCGTGCCGCTTCGCGCATCGCACGAGTCGGGTCGATGTCGCGATCTCGGAGACGACCCGACACCACGGTGAACACGACGGCGGCGAGGACGAGCGCGCCCACGATGGGAAGCGCGTAGACGTACGGCAGAAACAGACAGAGCGCAGTCGTGACGAGAGCGAGCCCGATCCCGATCACGATGCGATCGACGAACATGGACCGGAGCACGGCGACGGCGCCGCGCGTCACCGGTGTCGGCCAGAGCGCGGCGAGCGCGCGCACGCGGTCGAGGCCGAGACGCGTCTGCTCGGCGAGCTCGGCCATGCGCCGCTCGTGCTCTTCGCGAAGCGCTTGCGCGCGCTCGTCGAGGTGCGCGCGCCAGCGGCGGAGCGCGAGAAGGATCGCGGTCGCGAAGCGCGAAGCGAGCGTGAACATGCCCGCGAGCCCCATGCCGATGCCGAGCCGGAGGTAGTAGAGCATCCCGCGGTCGTCGTGCCCCTCCGAGCCGACGCCCGGCGTCGGCCGGACGACGGCCCGGAGAAGAATGTCGGAGAAGGACCACGAGATGCGCCGCGGATCTCGCGGCGAGACCGGGCACAGGAGGTGGTGATAGCTGCACATCGCGTCGAACTGGTGCCCGTGCTCGACGTAGAGCAGGCCCTCGTCGTAGTAGAACCAAGGGCGAAACTCGATGCGGCTCTCCACAGCCGAGCGCGCCGCGGCGTCGGTGTCCGTCATGCGGTCGAGGAGCGCGTCGACGAACGCGCGGCGGGCGCCGTCCCAGTGGAAGTCGACGTCGTGATTTCCGCGAACGAGCACGAGAGAGTGGCCGGCGGCGACGAACGCAGCGAGGCGCGAGAACACCGCGTCGTGACGGCGCGCGACCGCGCGCATCTTCGCGGCCGCGTGCTCGGTCGTGCTGCCGAGCCCGTTGCGCCTCTCCTCGTCGGTGAGGTCGTTCTCGAGCTCGGGGAGCGGCGCGATGCTCATGCCGATGAAGTCGACCAGGTCGCCGGCGATGACGAGCCGCCACGGCCGCTCGGGGTCGCGCTTCTCCGCGTACCAGTCCAGCATCGCGCAGAGCTCGCGGTCGATGCGGGCGACCTGCTTGAGCTTGTCGACCGTCCAGGGTCGCACGTGCTGAACGAGATCCGCGCCGAGATGAACGTCGGAGAAGAGCAGGTAGTTGTACGGTCGGTCTCTTGGGCTCACGGCGATGCCGAGAGCGATCCAACGCGAACCCACTCTCGGGTCACCTTCAGTGTAGCAATGCCCGCACCACTCGCACGCCGCCGCGGATCGCCCGTTCGCGGTGCGGCGATCCGCGACATTCCTGTCGCGGATCGTGCGGTTACGCCGCTCCGCCGGCCGCGTGTGCCCGGAGGTTCGCGAGCACGCGAGGCCAGGCCTCGGCAAAGTAGTCGAACGTCGCCCGCCAGTCGGGGTCGTCGCGAAGGCCGCTCGCGGGCCACCCGGTGTGGGTGAGTGTGACCTCGGTCCCCGCGCCGGCGTCCGCGAGCTCGACGACGACCCAGGTGTGCCGCCACCGCGTGCGGGGCAGGTGAGGCGGTGCGTTCCACGTGAACGAGAGCATTCGCTCGGGGAGGAACGAGAGGATCCGGCAGGTCTCGCTCCCGCGCAGGCCGACGGGCTGGTCGAGCAGGAAGCGCACCTCGAAGATACCGCCGATCCGGAGCTCGACGTTTGCTTCGGGGGCGAACCACGACGCCACACCTTCGCTCGTCGTGACGAGCGTCCACACCTCGGAGCGCGGAAGCGCGACGTCGGTCTCGCAGCGGATGACGCGCTCCGAGACGTCGCCGGCGCGTGCCTCGACGAGCCGCGGCGCGAACCCGAGGTTCCGGATCAACCCGAGCACGTTGCCGAACGGATCGACCACCGACGCCACGCGGATGCCTTCGCCGACGTCGGCCGGCTTCTCGCGGACGCGTGCGCCGTGCTCGACGAGGCGCGCGACCGTTGCGTCGACGTCGTGCACGCCGAGGTACGCCGTCGTGCCGCCGATGCCCGGCTGGTAGTCGTTCTCGGCCGGCCGGAGCCCGAGCTCGTAGCCCGCCACGTCGAACCCGACGTAGAACGGCTGGTCGAAGTACGGCGCGACCCCGAGCACATCCGTGTAGAACCGCTTGGCCAGAGCGAGGTCCGCTACGTCGAAGATGAGGGTGCGTAGCCCGTCCATGGCGGCAGACGATGCCACGAGAGGCGGGCCCGGGCGAGCGCATCTCGCACCCGCCGGGCCCCACTGGTGGGCTGCCGCTCTACGGCGTGTCGTGAACGCGATGGAGCAAGCGGTAGTGCATGCCGCTGCCGGTGCGCGAGTCGATGAAGACCGCGTTGACGCCGCGCGGCGCGACGACGCCGTTGATGCGGGAGCCGAACTCGATGCCGTCCACGAGCGAGTTCCCCATCGACGAGTCGTACCCGCGGCAGTCGGTTCCGCCCATCCCTCCGCCGTCGTCGTTGCAGATGACCTCCATCCCGGTCTGCGCGCTGCGCATGTACAAGACGGGATCGAAGTACGCCGAACCGCTCGTGCGCTCGTACTCCGGGCGAGTAGCGAACAAGATGAAGCCGGTGTAGTCGCTGCGGCACAAGCTGAACGTCTGGGGCTGCCCGCCGCACGTCACGAACCACCGAGCGTCCTCACCGGATCCGGTGCCGCCGCACGTTGCCGCGGCGGTCACGCTCGTCGGGAGCAGGAACGTCGACTCGGTGACGTCGTCACCGGAGAGCGGCTCGGTGTAGAAATACGCCGCCACGTTCGACGGGATGAACTGCACGTGCAGGCGGAACGTGTTCGTGCCGCAGCCCCCGACCGAGATGTTGTACGTGCCCGCGGCGAGGTAGCCGTAGACGCGCGAATCGAAGGTGCCCCACCCGGACACCCCACCGCAGGCGTGGTGATCGTCCTGGCACCAGACCTCACCGGTGCCCGGCGTGAGCAGCGCGCCGCTGTTGTTCGTGACGAAGAGCTTCGTGTCCAGCGTCGAGCCCTGCGTGTCGACGTAGAGGACGCCGGACTGAGCGAGCGTCACGCGGTACCAGACGTTGCCGCTGCTGTCGCAGCCGCTGCACTCGGTCCCGCTCGCGGGGCCGTCCTTCGTCGCGTTGACGGTGGTGCCCATCACGGTGACCTCGCCCGCCGTGAGCGTCACGGGCGTCGCATTGGCGCGGAGGTCGTTCGCCGGGCGACACACGCTCGTGGCGCAGGTCGTGCCCGTCCCGCACACCATCCCGCATCCGCCGCAGTTCATGTTGTCGGACCGCGGGTCGACACAGGAACCGCCGCAGGGGATCTGCGCGCCGGTGCAGCTCGAGGCCATGCAGGTGCCCGAGACGCAGGTCGGCGTGCCGCCCGAGCAGATGTGCCCGCACGTGCCGCAGTTCATCGAATCGACGTTCGTGATGGTGCACATGCCGCTACACAGCGTCGTCGGCGCCGGGCAGGCGCACGAGCCGCCCGCGCAGGTCTGGCCCGACGGGCAAGTGTGCGCGCACGTGCCGCAGTTGGCATCGTCCGTGTCCGTGTCGATGCACGCGCCGCTGCAGAGCGTCCGGCCGGCGGAGCATCCGCACGAGCTCGAGGCGCAGACCTGTCCCGTGGGACAGGCCATTCCACACGATCCGCAGTTGGCCGCGTCGGACGTCGTGTCGACGCACGTCGCGGTCTCGTCCGAGCCACAGACCGTGCGCGGCGCGGCGCACGCGTCGCTACACGTTCCGCCCGTGCAGGCCTCGCCCACATCGCACGCAGCGTCACAGGCACCGCAGTTCGCGCTGTCCGTGTCCGTGTCCACGCAGGCCGCGCCGCAGCGCATCTGGCCGCTGGCGCACGTGGTCATCGTGCAGCTGCCCGACATGCAGCTCTCGCCGGCGCCGCACTCGCGCCCGCACGTGCCGCAGTTCATGTCGTCCGAGAGCACGTCGATGCAACCGTCGCCGCAGTCGGACATGCCGGCGCCACAGCTCATCATCTCGGTGCACGTGCCGCTCGAGCAGGTCTCGGTGATGGCGCACGCGTTGCCGCACGTGCCGCAGTTCGCGAGGTCCGTCTGGGTGTTGACGCAGCCGCCGCCGCACGACATCTGCCCGGTCGGGCAGCCGCCGCCGCCGTCGACGCGCCCGCCGTCCCCGCCGCCGCCGCCGTCGAACGGCCGGATGCTGCTGTCGTCCCCGCAACCCGCGCTCGTCGCAAGCGCCGCCATCAACCCCAAAGCCAAGTACCTGCTGGTCATTCCGCTACCCCTGTCGGCGACCCGACACCACCCGTGTCGGTGACCGGAATTGGTCTCGCGAGCACGCGGAGTTAGCTCCGGCCGCGGCGTCTGTCAAGCCAGCCCCCGGCCCGAGCGGCTAGACCCCGAGGACGCGGACCGCGACGATCCAGAGCGCGACGATCGCGACCCCGATCCCGGCCATCAGGAGCACGTTCGGGACGAAGTACGGGTAGATCATCAACACGAGGCCCGCGGCCATGTGGGGGAGCCGCGATTGGCGCTTGCCGTAGACGAAGCCGACGAACCCGATCGACGAGACGACGAGCGATACGAGGAGCGACGCGGGATCGAAGGACATCGTCGGGGCCAGAACAGCGAGCCTGAGGCTCGTTCCTCCGAAAGCGTAGCGCGTACGGGCGCTCGGCGCTCGGTGATTGTCCCGCAGCGCCGAAGTTGAGACGCTTCTCGGATGCGGATCCTCGTCTCGGTGGTCGTCGTGCTCGTCGCGTGCGGTGACGACGGAAGCGCCACGGGCGACGGAGGCGCCGGCGGCGTCGACGCGGGCAGCCGCGCGGACGGCGGCGACCGAGTCGATACCGGGATGCCGAGCGGCGACGCGGGGAGCGGCGTCGACGGCGGCGCGATCCCCGACACCGATGGCGGGCTACCTGCGCCCTCGACCGGATGCGGCCGCGCTCCCGCCGCCGACGGTGCACGGACCGTCGACGTCCCCGCGCAAGGCGCCCGCACCTACCTCGTCGAGCTTCCGGGCGGGTACGACTCGGACACGCCCTGGCCGCTCGTGTTCGGCTTCCACGGCGCGACGACGAGCGGGATGCTCTTCGCGAGCCGCTTCTACGGCAACCTCGCGTCGGCGATGGGCGACGAAGCGATCCTCGTCTATCCCGACGCACAGGGCGAGCCGACCGCGTGGGACGACGCGGTCGACATCCCGTTCTTCGACGCGCTGCTCGCACAGGTCGAGAGCGACTACTGCGTCGACGAGGACCGCGTGTTCGCGACGGGCCACAGCTCCGGCGGGTTCTTCTCGAACTCGCTCGGTTGCCAGCGCGGCGACGTGCTGCGCGCGATCGCGCCCGTCTCGGGCGGCGGACCGTTCGGGCGGCCGACCTGCCGGGGCGAGGTGGCTGTCTTTCTCGCGCACGGGACGGCCGACCCGACCGTGCCGTTCGCGACGGGGCAGGCGAGCCGGGACTACTGGGCGACGAGGAACGGCTGCGACACCGGCTCGACGACCGGGGCGCCGCCCTCGCCGTGCGTCGCGTACGCTTGCACGGGCCAGCCCGAGTGGTGGTGCGAGCATGGCGGTGAGCACGAGTGGCCGGCGTTCGCTCCGGCGGCGATCTGGGCGTTCTTCAGCGGGCTCTGAGCGGCGCGTGGCGCGAGCCAAGCCCGGGCGCATCTCGGGTTTCGGACGGGGGATGAGGTCGATGATCGAAAGATCGGACGACGCCCGCGATCGCGGCGGGCCTGTGGGTGCTCCTCGCGTCCTGTGGTGGCGGGGGCCGCGCGACTCTCGCGGAGACGGGCACGAGCCCCGCCGAGGACGGCACCGACCGCGAGCCCGGGAGACCGAGCGCTGGGGACGTGGACGACGAAACGAGGTCTGCGTCCGCACGCGGAGCCGCGAGCTACGCCGTGGACGAGGTCGCGACCACAGCGGTCCCGCCGGCCGGCACCGCACGCGTCGAGGCCGCGGGCGCAGGGCTCGTGGCGTTCGCGTCGAACGCGTCGTTCGTACGGGAACGGAACCGGCTCGCTGCGATCGTTCGGCGTCGCGTCGCGGCCGCCCGTAGGCAGGGGCGTGGGCGCATGCGCCGCGCGTCGATCGGTCTCGGAGACGCCGACGGGGAGATGTCGTCCAACTCCGCGGCGTCCGAACCGTCCGCGCACACGTCCGCCGCGGGCTCGGCTCCGAGCTCCGAAGCGATCACGAACACGCAGGTCGCCGGCGTCGACGAGGGCGGGATCGTGAAGAGCTTCGGCGAGAACCTCGTCATCCTGCGGCGGGGGCGGCTCTTCACGATGCGGCTCGGCCCCGCCGCGGGATCGATGACGCCCGTCGCGGCGCTCGACGTCCGCGCGCCCGGCGACACCCACGACGGCTGGTACGACGAGATGCTGATCCACGCGCCGAGCCGCACGATCATCGTCGTGGGATACAGCTACGCCCTCGAGGCGACGGAGATCGCGCGGTTCGGGATCGCCGACGACGGCGCGCTGACGTATCGCGACACGTTCTATCTCCGTTCGAACGACTACTACTCGTCGCGGAACTACGCGAGCCGCCTGACCGGCAACTCGCTCGTGTTCTATACGCCGCATTACCTCGTCAGCCCCAGCTGGCCCGTGCGCGGCTCGAACCTCGAGCTCCGGATCGGCGGCGCGTGGCGCTCCATCGTGAACGCGACCGAGGTCTACTATCCACAGGGCGAACGGGATCTCTTCACGCTGCACTCGGTCGTGACGTGCGATTTGTCGGCGCCGCGATTCACGTGCTCGGCACGCGGCATCCTCGGCCCGGAGAGCCGGAGCTTCTACGTGTCCCGCGACGCGGTGTACGTCTGGGTGTCGACCGGGTGGAACGAGTGGCTCGACGCCGACGACGCCGACGACGCCGATGACGCCGACGAAGCGACGGTCGACTCGCGGGCATACCTCTACCGGCTCCCGCTCGACGGCAGCCCGGTGGGCGCCGTGCGGGTCGCGGGATCGCCCACCGATCAGTTCTCGTTCGACGAGCGCGACGGCACTCTCCGGGTGCTCGTGCGCGCGCTCGGCGGCGGCGACGCCATGTGGAGCCCGGAGGTCGGCGCGGGTGCGATGGCGCTCTTCGAGCTTCCGATCTCGGCGTTCTCGACCGCGATGCCGAGAGCCACTCCTGCCGCGTATCGCGATCTTCCCGCGCCGGCGGCGAACACGTCTCGGACGCTTCAGAACCGTTTCGTCGGCGACTACGTCCTCTATGGAACGGGGTCGAGCTGGGGCTACGGGCAGAACATCGCGCGGAACCTCCTCTATCTCCATCGCGTGACCGGCGGCGCGCCGCGCACGTGGACGATTGACGTGCCGCACGGAGTCGATCGCATCGAGCCGATGAGCCCCGGGAGCGTCGTGATCGGCACCGACGGGCACGCGCTCCACTTCACGTCGATCGACCTCGGCGCGCAGCCGAGCGCGATCGACGCGCTCGTGCGCGAGGGCGTCGGCCAGGGCGAGCTCCGGAGCCACGGATTCTTCTACAAGCCGTCGTCGGCGACCGACGGTGTCCTCGGCCTCCCCGTGCGGAGCGACGAGGAGCCCGGCTACGCGCACCTCGTGGAGGGCTCCGCCGAGCTCATGTTCGCTCGCGTCGAGAGCCTGCACTTTCAGCCGCTCGGTTCTCTCGCCTCGTCGCGTACCGCGCCACAGGAGGATCGCTGCGAGGTGAGCTGCGTCGATTGGTACGGCAACGCGCGCCCGATCTTCTGGCGCGACCGAACGTTCGCGTTGCTGGGCTACGAGCTCATCGAGGGTCGCATCGACCCGCGCGCCGTTCACGAGATTGGCCGCGCGAGCTTCCTCGACGCGCTCGGTCCGGCCGCGGCAGACTGACCGACCGCCACGCTCCGCCGGATCTCGTCAGCGCGGGGTCGGGCGCGCAGCGGCCAGCCGGGCGAAGGCGGCGGTACCGCGCACGCCGTCGAAGTTCGGCTCGCTCTCGACGTAGCTCCAGCCCAGCTGCGGATCGCCCAGCGCCAGCATGCGCTCGACCAGGTCAGCCGAGCGCTCGGCGTCGTCGGCCAGCGCGTAGGCCTCGGCGAGGTTGCCGAGCAAGCCGGCGTTGCCGACCTCGCTCCACGCCACCGACGCCAAGAGCGGAGCGAGCTGTTCGATCCCCTCGGCTGCGCGCCCGCCCAGAATGTAGCCAGCGACCAGGTTGGCCAAGCAGGCGTCGTCGACGAGCGCCCCTCCGTCCGCCACCCGGATCGTGCGCCACGGATACTTCTCGTAGATCGCGATCGCACGAGCGAAGTCTCCCTGCATCGTCGCCGCGAAGATCACCGTCCGGACGAAGCGGCGCTCATACGACAGCTCGCGGACCGCCGCTTCCGCGTCGGCCAGCAGCTCCGCCCAGGGCAGGTCGGTTGTCCTGGGGACGTCGACCCGCTCGAACGGTTGGTAGCCGCAGGCCGCTCGCAGATCTGCGGCCGCCGGGCCGAGTGCCCGATTCCGTTCGCCGAGCCTCGCCTGCACCGCCTCGAGGTCAGACCCACCGGGCACGTTCTGGATCACTTGGTCGGCCGCGACCCCACCGTCGTCGGCGAGCAGCCGGCAGACGTCGAAGGCGAGCTCGTTGAGCCCGGGCAGGTCGGTCGTCCGCACCTCGCTAGCGAGCGCGTGGAGAAACCGCTCCGCGGCGACCGCGTCCGCGCCATCGAGCAGCCAGCTCACGACGTCCACCTCGAGAAAGAGCCGCCGCTGCACCGACCCCAACCCGGTCGCCGCGACCAGGAACCCCGCGACGTCGCCCGCCCACAAGAGACCGAGGGCGAGCTCTTCCAGGTGCACCGCCAGCGGCCGGTTCTGGCAGCCGAGGTACGCCTCGGCGACGAGCCTGGCCCGCTCGTCGGGCACCGCCGCCAGGATGCGGTCGCGCTCCCGCGCCGCCGCCGTCGCGTCCTCGACCGGATACCGCTTCACCCGGACGTCGCGCCAGAGCCGGTGCCCGTCGGCATCCCGCCGCGGCTGGTTCTCCTGGGAGCTCATCGATCGGCCTCCACGCCCTGGCGAAGATACCCCCGCAGCTACGGCAGCGGGAGCGGCATCGCCGCACAGCGCATTCCGAACGAGTGCACGCACGTCGTTCGGCACACCGCGCCGCCGACGCAGTCGGCGTCCGAAGCGCACGGACGATAGCAGCTGCCGCAGGAGTCGCTCGCCATCCCCTCGGGACACGCGGACCGCCGCTCGGCGCGCGAGAAAGTCTCAGGGCTCGACACGGGCCAACGTCCATCGCGACCTGATGCGGGCGCTGGGGCAGAGCGCGCTGGCGAGCAGCTCCGCCTGGACGAGCGAGCCCCTCACGCTCGCATCGCGCGGGATCGTGACTTGTAGGCGGCCGCCCGAGATCCGTTCGTTGATGACGGGGGCCGAGAGCACGACGTCGTCGACCACGATCGCCACGCGACGCTGCACGTTGCGCTCGGTGAAATCTGCGAAGCGTCGCGCGCCGTCCTGCTCGAGCTCGACGAGGACCACGGGCGCGCCCGAGAAGTCATCGTCGCGACCGTGGCGTCACGGACGTCGTCGTTCGTCAGAACCGGAGGCGGCGCGAGGCAGTGAAGCGTGCAGCTCGTGGGATCGTCTCGCGCCACGCCGCGCTGGATGCGGTAGAGACACGAGCCGCCGCTCTCGTGCTCGGCCTGCCAGCGCTCGATCGCGCTGCAGTCACCCTCCGCGCTCCTCGGCATCCCAGGGGGAGCCGGCAGGGGGCTGAGCTGCAGGGCTTCGACGCCCGCGTCGCCGTCTCGGAGCACATCGCCGATGAGGTAGAGCGCGAGCGCGCCGGGGGCGAGCGCTTCGAGCACCGCATCGACGCTGCGAGCGTGCGACACGCGGAGCGTGATGGATTGATCGGACGCCGCCGTCAGTTCCGCCACCGCTCCGAGCGTGTCGAGACGCTCCACCATCGCTCTCGCGTCGGAGGTCGCGAACGTCGTCTCCGCCGCGAGCTCCATCTCGAACGACGCGTCCCCCTCCAGCGCGCCGGCAGCCGACGCTCGCTCGACGCCGCCCGCCCGAACGAAGCTCGCACCGGCGGAGTAGATCGCGACGGCGAGGACCAGGAAGACATTCACGGCCGTGGTGATGGGGCGAGGTCGGCCGTGCCGATCGCCGACTCGTTGCCACCAGGCGACGATCGCCACCGTAGACGAGAGCGCCACCGCAATGGGCACCCAGACGATCCAGGCGGGCAATGGAACATCGCCCGCGGTCGGGCGCCACACGAGCGAGACCCCGGCCTCGGCGATCGCTCCGCCGACGACGACGAGCCCGACGACGTCCCACGATGATGCGAGCGCCACGCGACCGAGCGCCACGGGCCACGCCGCCGGCGGGCGGGCCACCACGGCGAGCGCGACGGTGAAGAGGCACAGCGGCACGAGCAGCACCGCGACCACCAGGGCGAGCCCAGTCGTTCCATGCCCGAGCGAGAAGCCCGCGGACATGCTCCGGTCGATCCACGTCAGGGCCGTCAAGACGAGCAACAGAAAGAGCGCCCCGCGCGCGCGACCCCCGCGGTCGATCGCCGCCGCGACGATCCAGGCGACGGCGGCTCCGGTCGCCCACGTGAGGCACGTGAGCCCGCGAAACGACCAGCCGGGCTCGTAGACGAGCGTGCCGGGCGAGCTGACGGTGTTCATGCGCTCGAGGTAGATCGCGACAGCGACGCCTTCCAATGCGGCGACGCCGAGGTAGATCGCGGCGGCGATGCGGCGCGCGCTCGGACGGCTCTGCCAACCGGTGAGCAACAGCACGGCGCTCACGACCACGAGCCACGGCACCGATCCATCGATCGGAGTGAGCCAGAGGTCACGCTCTCCGAGGGGACCGCTCGTTCCCGCCAGCGCCGCGATCAGTTGGTCGTCCACGCCCGGGCTCGGAAGCCACGCGGCGCCGCCCACGACCGCCACCCCGGCCACGAGTGGAATGACGCCTCGGCGACGGGGTTGGTCTGGCTGCGGCACGCGCCGAAGTCTAGTTCAGACCTCTGGCCGGCGCATGCCCCGCGATCAGCAGCTGTCGGCGACGCACGCCACGCAGCCTCCGCCCGAGTCGCAGCCGGGGCCCCCGCCGGCGAGGCAGTTGGGAGTGATGCAGGGGCTGCAGTCGGAGCACTCCCCCGAGAAGCAGGTGCCGGCACTGCAGGCCGTGAGGTCCGGCACGGCGCCACCCGGAACGCACGCTCCGTCCGAGCACACGTAGTCGTTCTGGCACTCGCACGGATTCGTCATGCAGTACATCCCGTTCACCGCGAACCCGTCCGCTGGGCAGGTCGTGCTCGAGCCGTTGCACCGCTCGGCCACGTCGCACGCGCCGACGCTCGCGCGGCAGACGAACGGCGCAGGGCGCACGGCGTCGCTCGGGCACGTCGCGTGCACGCCGTCGCACATCTCTGGGGCGTCACATGCGCCGGCGGCCGCACGGCACGTCGTGCCCGCACCCATCAGCGCATCCGCAGGGCACAACGGCGAGACGCCGGTGCAGACCTCCTCGAAGTCGCAGTTGCCCATGGAGACGCGGCAGACCATCGTGCTCGGGAGGAGCCCGTTCGCGGGACAGGCGGTCGTCGATCCGTCGCACTGCTCCGCGCGATTGCACGCCCCCGCGGCTGCCCGGCAGATCGTCCCCGACGGTGCCGGCCCCGCCGACGTGCACGTCGGCACTCCGCTGGCGCACGAGATGGTCCCGCGCTCGCACGGGTTGCCCGTTCCGCACACCGCGCCGGGGGTGCAACCGGACGCGCAGTTGCCGAGCCCGTCGCAGCTGCCGGATGTGCATGGCGTACCGGTCGACGCGAACGCGTCCGACGGGCACGTCGGGCCGGACCCGTCGCACGTCTCCGCGACGTCGCACGCGTCTGCGGCGGGCCGGCACGTGGTCGACATGCCGAGGAACGCGTCAGCCGGACACGACGTGCCCGTCCCGTCGCACACTTCCGCGACATCGCACGCGTCGGCCGCGGGACGACACTCGGTGCCGGCCGGCATCGGGCCCGCGGCCTCGCACGATGGAACGCCACCCGCGCAGTCGAGCACACCGGTTTCACAGGGGTTGCCCGTGCTGCACGACGCGCCCGTCACGCAGCTGTCCGAGCAGTTTCCCGACCCGTCACAGAAGCCGTCCGGGCAAGCGCCGCCCGCTTCGACGAGCGCGTCCGCCGGGCAGTCCCCCGAGGATCCCGTCGCAGCTCTCGGCGACGTCGCACGCGCTCACGGCCGCGCGGCACAGGGTCCCCGCCGGCGCGATGCCGTCGACGACGCAGCTTCGGCCCCCGTCGCTGCAACGGGTCGTCCCGGACTGACAGCCGACCGTGCAGCTCGCGCCGTCGACGCACGCACCCGCGTCGGGCTCTCCGCCGTCTTCCATGCCGAGCGCGGTGCACCCGCGCTCGGGGTGACAGTACAGCCCGACGCCGCACGCACCGGCGCGCGCGCCGTAGAAGCAGAACCCCTCGAAGCAGCTGCCCGCGGCGCACGCGGCGTTGGGGATGCAGTCGGTGTCGCTCGAGCACTCCGGCGAGCCGCACGCGCCGAGATTCGCGGAAGAGCAGTCGGGTCGCACGCACCGCATGCCCAGACACTCGGTCGCATCGGCGCTGTCGCCCATCCCCGGGCACCTCACACCAGCGCAGTTGCGCGTCAGCGCCACGGTGACCGTCACGCTGCCGTCGATGTCGAAGCGAACCCTCCTCTCGGCGACCGTCGTGCCCCCCGAAGAGCTCAGCCGGACGCGAACGACCGCGGGACCCTTCGGCAAATCTCCTTCGTACTCGGCGATGCGCGCACCGGGCAGGAGCTCGTCGCCGACGCTCGCGGACGAAGTCATCTGCATCTCGCTCGTCGCTCCCGAAGGCGTGAGCCCCACCTCGATCTGGCTGAACTCCACGCCCGGGATGAAGTCGGTCCGGAGCTGGACGACGACCGCCGGCTGGCTCGAGCACGCTGCGAGCGAAGCGATCATCACGAGCGCTGAACGCACCATTGGAGCATGGTAGCGCACGCGCCGCCGCGAGGCGCGCGTCAAGGGTCGCACGCGGAGAAGAGCTCGCCACCGTGGCTCGCGCCGACGAGACAGCCGTGCGGGCGGAGAGCGAGGTTGCTCGCGTAGAAGAAGGTGCCGCCTACGGGATCCGGGCCCTCGACTCGCCAGAGCTCGTCACCGGTCGCGGCCGAGATCGCGCGGACAGGGCCGAGGAGCGCGACGAGCGTGCCGCCCGTGTCGACGACCGCGTCGTACGAGAGGTTCGCCGGCGCGTCGATGCGCCAGCGTACGCCGCCGTCGGGCGCGAGCGCGATCAGCGCTTGGAACGTGTGAACGAACGTCGCGCCGTCTGCGCCGACCACGAGCGCGTTCTCCCACGTCTGCTGGTAGTCCTCGTCGAGGCGCGTCTCCCAGAGCGGCTCGCCTTCCTCGGTGAGCGCGGTGACGATTGTGGTCGGCACCATCGCCGCGTCGCTCACCCCGGTCACCACGCGGACACTCCCGTCGGGCGCGATCGCAGGGCCCTCGGTCAGGATCCCGTCCACATGGCGCTCCCAGGCGAACGCTCCGCGCTCGTCGAGCCGGCGTACGGTCGTGCCGGCGTCGGCGGTCAGCGTCGCGATGACCGCGTCGTCGTTCGGCTCGAGCGCGATCACGGAGGAGGCGCCCTCGCCGAGCGGCGGTGACGTGAAGAGCACGGCGCCGTCCGGCGAGACGCGCACGATGTGATCGGGAGAGCTGAAATCGGTCGTCGTCGCGACGAGTGAGCCGTCGGACGCGACCGCGAAGCGGAACGTGTTCGGCGGCAGCGTCGCGAGCGGGGTGACCTCACCCGTCTCGTCGACGCGGACGAGGCGCCGCGGTGAGACGCCGACGGTCGCGCGCAACCCGCCGTCGCTCGCCACGAACAGGTTCCCGACCGAGTCCGGTCGGAAATCGTGCCGGGCGATCAACGCGCCGTCGGCGTCGACCACGACGAGCATCTTCGGCACGACCGCCGTGTCGCCCGAGATCGGATCGATGGTCGCATACACGCGCCCGCGCTCGTCGACGAGCACCTCGATCGGCTGGAAGTCGGTCGGCAGCGCCGATACCCATCCGCGCACCGGTGCCGATGGCGTCGCGTGCGGAGCGAGGTGCGCTCGCGTAGAGCAGTAGCCGCGCATCGGGGTCGCGCCCGACACGGCCGACGTGCAAGCGTTCTCGGGCGGGGACGGCGGCGGCGCGTCGCTGTCCTCGACGAGAAGCTCGGTTCGCGCCCCGCACCCGGTCGAGAGTGAGACGAGCACGACCCAGGAAGCCGAGCGAAGCACCGCGGGATGGTAGCGCGATTGAGGCGGCGCGCACGGATTGCCAGGCGCGCGCGGAATTGGACGCGCGGATGGCGTGATGTGCGCCCGTTCATGACCGTCGTCTTGGCGATGAGCGCGTGCGGAGGTCCAACGGACCGCGCGATCCATGAGGCGCTCGATGCCCTCGAGAACCTCCTCGTCACCTCCCCGGCCGCGCAGCTGACGCGCGCTCAGCCGCCGTCGAGCCGCACCGTCAACGTCTGCTGCTGATCCGCGACGACGCGAACCGTCCGGCGCACGCCGTGCGGCTGTCCGGCGCGACGCAGCTCGAGATGATGCTGGCCCGCGCCCAGCGTGAGCGTCCCCGGGCTGCGCCCGAGGCGCCGCCCACGCTCGTAGATGTCGGCCCAGCCGCCCGTCGTGATCACGAGCACGCGCCCTTGGCCCGCCGCGGCGGGTGTGCGCACGCGGTGCATGGAAGGGCGGCGGCCCCAGGCCGCTCGTGTGTCGGTGCCCGGGCCGGTCTCCGTGCCCGCGTCCGTGCCTGTGTCCGTGCCTGTGTCCGTGCCTGTGTCCGTGCCTGTGTCCGTGCCTGTGTCCGTGCCTGTGTCCGTGCCCACGGTGGTGCCCGTGCCCGGGTCCGCCCTCGGCTCGCCCGCCGGCCGGCTCCCGGTCGCGGCGATCTCCTCCGCCCCCTCGCGCTTCGAGCGCGTCGCGATCACCACGCCGATCAGCACGCCGAGGACGATCGCTCCGGCTACGGCCCAGTGCGTCGCCGTGAAACGGCGGCTCGTGCGCTCGGACGTCGCGCTCGCTCGCGCGAGCATGTCGGGTGGGAGCGAGACCTCCGTGCTGGAGATCGCGTCGGACTCGTTGGCGCGTCGCACGCGTGGTACGTGCTCCACCTGCCGCGCGAGCTGGGTCAGCGTCTCGGCCTGCGCGCGGTTCTCCGCGAACTCGCGCGACACCCATTCACCCACGTGCGCGGCGTCGATCGAGACGCCACCCGCGTCGAGCGCCTCGTGGATCGCGCGCGCGAGCTCGAGCGCGGTCTCGTAGCGCTTCTTCGGGTCGCGCTCGAGCGCGCGCAGTGTGACCGCATCGAGCGTGTCCGCGAGGTCCGTGCGCGCGCTCGAAGGCGGATCGATGCCCTGCGACAGCACCGCCATGAGGGTGCCCCCGTCGGTCTCGCCGCGGAACAGGCGCTTGCGCGCGAGCCCTTCCCACAGCACGACGCCGAGCGCGAACACGTCCGTCTGTCGCGACGCGGGCTCCTTCTGGAGCTGTTCGGGCGCCATGTACGCGAGCTTGCCCTTCATGACGTTGTCGCTCGTATGCGTCGCGCGCCCGAGCGCCCTCGCGATGCCGAAGTCGAGGACGCGGACGCCGCCGTCGTAGCCGACCATGATGTTCTGCGGCGAGATGTCGCGGTGGACGAGCTCGAGGAGCCTGCCCTTGTCGTCGCGCGCCTCGTGCGCCGCGTGGACGCCGCGCGCCGCGTCCGCGACACAACGAGCGACGACCCATGGATAGAGCGTGTCGACCGACGAGGAATTTCGGCGGCGTGGCGCTGGATCGCGGAGAGCGTCTCTCCGCGGACGTGCTCCATCGCGAGGTAGTAGATGCCGTCCGCCGCGCCGAAGTCGAAAACCTGGCAGACGTTCCGGTGCTCGATGCGCGACGCGAGCCGCGCCTCGTCGAGGAACATCTCGACGAATTGCCGCTGATCGGAAAGGTGTGGATGTATGACCTTGACCGCGAAGAGCTTCGAGAAGCCGCCCGGGCCCTCGGCGCGCGCGAGGTACACCGTCGCCATCCCGCCTCGCGCGAGCTGAAAGCACAGCCGATACCGCCCGACGACGTCGGGCGGCCATGTCTGGGCGGCGTCGCGAACGGGCTTGGCCGGCGGCCCCATGGGGCGATTATGGCATCCCCGGCGTCTCGACCGGGCCGGAGACGCGTGCCTGCGTCCCGCCACCCGACGCCACCACGACCACGACGGTGACGACGACCGCGACGACGGCGACGCCGATCCCCGCGCCGATCCACGGCCACGGGCTCGCGCCTCCGCCTCCGTCGCCATCGTCCGCGGCGTGGGGGAGAGCGCGAAGGTCAACGGCGCGTCGCTCGTCCCGTCGCGCGCGACGACGACGCCGCCTGGGCCGATGGCCTCGGCGTAGTGCTCGACGACGCCATGCACGTCGCGCAGTGTGAGCGGCCGGTCGCTGGAACGGAACGCCGCGTCGCCTGCTTGGCGGACGTGGACACGCGCCGTGCGCGCGACGCGCGCCGCGTCCGTGACGACTTCTGCACGCGCGACGACCCCCTCGTCCGTCTCGCTCACCTCGGATCGAACCTCGATTCGGCGTCCTGCGCTCGCGCGCATGCGGGTCATCTGATTGCGCACCTCGGGCGGGAACTCCTCGCTTGCGGGGCGTTCCGGCGCGATGGCGACGAGCGTCCGGAGGTCGGCGATGAGACCATCCTGGTCACCTTGGACGCGGTGGATGAGCACGCGCGTCTCGAGGAGCTCGATCAGATTGTCGCGCGTCAGATCGTCGCGCGCTTCGGCGGCGGTCAACCGGTCGAGCGCGCCTCCGAGATTGCCCGACTCGTAGAGGCGCCGGCCCTCGGCGACGATCGCGCTCGACTGCGCCCGCGCGGCGGTCGCGGCGCCGAGCACCCCGAGCATGCCGAGCATGCCGAGCGACCGCGCGAGGATCCTCAGCCTCAGCATCCGGACCCTCGACACTCGCACCGCGTTCCGAAGTCGATACCGACGCACGTCTGCACGCATTCGCCCGGGCTCGGGCACCCGCCGTTGCACATGTCGGCGCCATCGTCACAGTAGATTGCCCCGGTCTGTGGATTGGTCGATCGCATCGAGCAGCCTCCCGAGCACGTCAGCGTGCACGGCGGCGTGTCGCACGTCGCGATGCATCCGCCGGCCCCGCACGGATTGGTCGGGCACGTCGTTCCCGCACCGCAGCTACAGAGCACCTCGCAGCCGTTCGACCAGTCCCCGTCGCAGTCGAAGCGGTCGGTTGTGCAGCTGTCGAGCACGCAGTCGAAGTAGGGGCGGTCGAGCGCGTCCATCAGCATCTGACACGACGCGGCTTCGTCGACGGCCGTCGTGCAGTCGGCCGTGCAGCTCCCGCATTGCCGATCGCTCGCGACGCTCTCGCACGTGCCGTCGCCGTTGCAGTCGAGCATGAACGGCGGGCACGTCGGCGCATCGGCGGGGCCGCCGTCGCTGACGCCACCGTCCATCCCACCTCCATCGTCCGCCGTCCCGGCGTCGCGCGGTGGCCCGGCATCGGGTGGTAGCCCCGCGTCCGGGATCTCGCAGGTTCCGCCGCGGCAGTCCCCCGCGTCGCACCGACGCGCACCCGCCGTCTCGTCGGCGAGCGTTTGGTGGAGATGCCTGCCATCGGGGAGGCTCACCGTGTCGCAAGCGTGCGCGATGATCGTGCAACCGCTGTCGAGGGCGTAGATGTCGAAGCTGTACTCGCCCTCGTCGAGCCGGCTCGGCGCCGCCGTCGGCCGCCCGCCGAACGTCCACGCCGCGCCGTACACGATTGCGCTGCCGCTCCCGCAGGGCCCACGCCGCACCTCGGCGGCGAGCCCGGCCGTCGCCGTGCGGGTCGCGTCGTTCGCGAACTCGTACGTCCAGTCGACATCGACGACATCGGTGCCGCACGCCATCGCGAACGCGATGAGCGCGACGACGATGACCCCACGCGTCCGCATCGGAAGCGCAGGTTATCACGCCCGGATCGCGCCTAAGGGGGCTTCGGCATCCTCATCGAGCTGGCGCTGGCATGGGCCCATTTCGTCCTGCTGCGGCGGTTGGAGGACGCGTCTGCCGACGGACTGGCGAAGGAGCCGCTCCCGAGGACCGCTCTCTTGCAGGTCGGAACTCAGCTGCTACGGTCCCGCGCGTGAGCACCTGTCCGCGATGCGGCGTGGAGCTGAGCGCCGACGGGGCTGTCTACGACGGTGCGGGCGACCTGGTCTGTCGCGCGTGCGCCGCGGCTGCGACCGTTCGCGAGGCCAATCGGGAGATTGCGGTCAAGGATCCGCTGTCGACGAAGAACGTGTGGAGAGGCGCCATCGGCACGGCGCTCGTCGGATCGATGTCGTTGTGCCTCGTGTTCGTCGGCCAGTTCTTCTTCGTCGCCGCACCGCTCGCCATTGTCGCGTCCGGATGGACCCTCTACTACGTCGCCACGCGCGGCGACCTCCGGAAGCGCCTCGGGCTCGGCACGTGGGTCGTCCTCGCGCTGTCGATTCTGGGGAGGGATTGTGGGAACCGCGGCGTTCGCGCTCGGCGTGTACACGCTGCTCTCGTGAGCCACGCCGCGGTGCTGCCGCGTAGAGAGGCTCTACACGGTCTCGTCACTTTTCTTTCGCGGCGGTCGCCGACGTCGATCGCTCCCAGATTCGTGCGGCGCTCTCGCGCACGCCGGAGGAGCGCATTCGCGTCGCGTTCGGGCGCGCTTCGACGCAAGCGCTAGAGAGGTGACCGGTTCGAGACCGCGCGCCTGCCTACTCGCGATTGGGCTCGCCGCGCGGAGCGAACCGCGCATCCACTTCGGCGAGCACCTCGGCGCTCGGGTGTTGCGCGGCGGCCTCGCGAGCGCGGGCGGCGAGCCCTCTATCGTAGTGATGGATCGCGAGCGCGCGGACGGCGACGAGGGCGTCGGCGCGGTGGGCTTGGGCGACGGTGCGAAGCAGGAGCTCGCGCGGGGCGTCACGTCGGCTCAGGCCGAGCGCGCGCAGGAGCGCGGCGCGCTCGTCGGCGAGGAGCGCGGCCTCGGCTCCGCGGATGACGAGCGCGATCGCGTCGGCGTGGTCGCTCTCGACGAGCGCGTGCGCGACGACCTCGCGCAGGTCAGCGTCGCGGAGGAGCTTCGTGGCGAGGGGGATGGCGAAGTCGGGCGCGAGCCCGACGAGCGCCCGGAGGATCGCGGCGAGCGCGGCGGGATCGGGCTCGCCGCGCGTGAGCTGGAGCAACAAGAGCCCGGCACCGCGGCGGTCGCCGTGCACGGCGATGCCGTGTGCGGCGGCCTGTCGAACGTGCGGGTGCGCGTCGCCGAGGAGGCGGCCGAGGACGAGGAGCGCATCGGTGTATGCGAGCCGGACGAGCGCGAGGCCACCGCGCACGCGGACGTTGATCGCCGTGTCTTCCGGCGGCGTGGGGCCGCGCTTCTCCAACTGCTCGAACGTCGTCGCCTCGAGGAACGGCGTCGGGTCATCGTGATCGACCCGGTCGAGCGCTTCGAGGATCGCGGTCTTCGCGTAGCAGCCCGTGTCCTTGGCAGGCTCGTCGCGGAAGCGGGCGTATGCCGCGAGGAGGTCCGCGGCGAGACCTTCGATGCCGTGCTCGCCCACGAGCCCTGCCGCGCGCGTGACGATGTGCGCACTGCCTCGTGCGAGCGCTCGTCGGATGCGGTCGGGAACGTCCGCCGCCGCCGGATCGGCCTCGGCCTGCTGTATCGAGACGAGCTCGGGATCGGGGCGCGGCGAGCGGCGAGGCATGGGGGCCGATGCTACCGATGCGCGTCTCGGCGAGCGAGCGGTGGGGTGGGACGCGCGCAGGCAGCCCCGTTCCACCCGGGCGGATCGCAGGGTAGGCTCCGCGGCTCGCCGACGTAGAGTCCGTCATCATCCAGGGAGGCCGACGTGGGATTTCTTTCCAATCTGAAGAATGCGGTCACGGGTGGGGCTGCCACCGTGCAGGTCGAGGTCGGGCAGGCGGTCCGCGGGCAGGCCATGCCGTTTCGGGTGCACGCGACGGCGAAGGCCGACGCGCAGGTCAACGGGGTCTACCTCCTCGTCCGCGCGGTCGAGTCGGCGGAGCTCAAGGACACCGACTGGGAGGGCGGCAAAGCGCACAGGGAGATCGTGCGCGGTCGCAAGGTGAGCTGGGAGCAGCGCGTTCCGGTATCCGGAGGCGGGCAGCTACAGAACGGCCAGCAGTATCACTGGGAGGGCTCCGTACAGCTCCCGGCGAACGTCGGGCCGAGCTTCCAGGGCCACATGATCCGACACATCTGGGAAGTCCAGGCCGGCCTCGACATGCCGGGCAACGACCCCGACTCGGGCTGGGTCCCGGTCGACGTGCGCTGAATCTCGCCTCCTCTATCGGCGCGTCGAGGTGAAAACCGTGCGACTCGGCCCCGGAGCACGTCGCGCCCCCGTCGCGTGCCTGCGCGAGCTTCCGGACGATGCGGTCGATTCGTGCTCTGTCGTCCTGCATCACGTCACGAGCCCACGTAAACGGCGAGCGCCCGAACCTGCGCGGCCGTCGCGCCTTCGATCCGCAGCGTCTTTTCGCGAGAGGACGCGCCGCGCACGAGAGTCACCGAGCGCCTCGGGACGTCGAGCGCCGAAGCGAGCGCGACGATCACGGCCTCGTTCGCCTCGCCGTCCACGGGCGGCTCCGTGACGGAGATCTTGAGCGCGCCGCCGTGCATCCCGCCGACCCTCGTACGCTTCGCGCGGGGCGTGACGCGCACGCGCACCTCGAGCGCACCATCCGCTTGCCGGACGTCGAGCGTCTCCATCGGCGTCAGTGTACGCGGGCCGACCGCGCGCGGCTCGGGCGGTGGCTCGGCTACTCAGGACATCGCCATCTTCGTCGCCCCGAGCGAGCCCCCGCACGCTGGTTCGAATGAAGAAGGACACCGCGCGCCCGATCGATCTCGAACGGATGCGTGCGCTAGGATCTCGCCGAACGTGAGCTACGAGCCCTACGAGCGGCCCGCGCATCATCCGCCGATCGAGGCGCTCCCGCCGATCCCGGCCCGACATCGCATCTGCATCCGCTCGCGCATCAGCGTCGGTGACGACGAGAGCACGCCGCCGGTACCGAATGGAAAGATCGTCTCGTTGCGTGATCGCGAAGGGCGCGAGGCACTGCGTGCCGAGGTATGGGGCGCCGAACCACTCGACGTGGCGGGCCTCGGCCCCATCGGGGAAGCGGAGGCCCATGAGCCTCGCGGGAGCTACGTCGGCGTTCCGCGCATCGACGGTCCATGGCTCGGTCGCATCGTCCGTCCCGAAACGGAGGCCCCGGGCGGGAAGATCTTCATGGCGTGCCTGCTCGAGCTCAGCATCGAGCACGGCGCAGCGGTGACCTTCGCGTGCGGATGGTGCCGCCGGCTGGAGGTTTTGCTCGACGACGACCGTACGGTCGTCATCCCCGCGGGACGCATCCATCTCGACTCCCCGACGCGCGCATGGGCCAACGCGGACGACTCCTTGCGAGGCGCCATCCTCGCGGCCCACGAGATCGCGCCCGACGATCCGGAATTCCCAAAGGAGCTCGCGCGAGCCCTCGTGGCGAGCACGGGCGATCGCGTCGCGATCTTCGGTCAGCTTCGCGAGCACCTCGAGCACGGCGGGATGGGCGCGTACAGAACGGTCGCCGCCACGACGCTCATGCCCGTCCTTCCGCCGCTGATGGTCGTCGTCCCAGGACGTTGAATCGGTTGGGCTCGACGCGCGATGGAGAACCTGACTCGGCACGAACCGCGAATCAGGATCGGTCTTCTTCGTCCGACGTCTCCGCGCGCGCGAGGTGTGCTTCGAGCGCGCGCTGGACGGGGCAGTCTTCGCGCACGCTGAGTCGGAGGACGGCGCGGCGGCCGAAGTAGTAGTCGATGTGTCCCGCCGGCTCACGCAGCAGGACGGCGGCGCGGAGGATGCCGAGGGGGATCCGGTACACCGCGCGGCCCTTGGATTGGTAGACGTTGTCGGGCGTGAGGGCTACGCGACCGTCGATGCGAAAGGGCGAGCTCGAGAGATCCGGCCAGTAGT
The DNA here is from genome assembly GCA_963740495.1 of uncultured delta proteobacterium. Lineage (GTDB taxonomy): Bacteria > Myxococcota_A > Polyangia > Polyangiales > CAVUEK01 > CAVUEK01. Next base: position 37,168 of record CAVUEK010000011.1, on the reverse strand, counting down.
GGACGCCCGCCATCCCGGCGATGCCCAGCGCGGCGTCGATCGCGAGGATCCATGGGTGCGTGGCGAGGAGCGGGGCCGTCGCGAGCGCTGCCCCAGCCGCGATCGCGACGCCCGCCGAACGGCTCTCGAGCAAGCGCAGAGCTCCGGACGCCGGCTCGCGCTGGCAGATGACGGTCTCCTCGGCGCGGCCGCGGTAGCCGCCGGCGTGTTGCGCTCCCTTCCCGCCTGGAAGCGAGGCGACGCGCGTCCACATCACTTCTGGAAACGAGAGCCACCCGTCTCGCACGACGCGCGGTAGAGCCGCGCGCACACGCGCGACCACGTCCGCGACCACTTCGGCGAAGCCATCGCCACCGGTCAGCTCGTGGTCCAACACGCCATCACCCACTTTTCCGCGCACGCGCAGGTTCGGCCACGGATCGGTCGGCTCGACCAGGACGAGATCGTCCCACGCGTAGAAGCCCATATGACCGAACGATAGGCCCAGCGGGCTCAGTCGCAGCCGCTCGCCCCGCTCCACTACCACGCGACCCGCGCCTTGCCCATCGGCTGCGAGCCCATCGCCGGTGTCGGCCATCTCGACGCCTCCCACCGCCAGTCGGATCGATAGCATGTCGCCGCGCTCGCGCACGCGCTGGGCATTCGCCCGGACGGGGCGCCGTCAGTCGGCCGCGACAGCAGGCGTCTCTCCGTGGCAGAGGCCGTTTCGGTCTCGACGAAGGGAGCTCGGATGCACGCGATGAGAGAATCGGTCGCGGCGGGGGATGGCGCGCCCGCGGCGCGGCCGCGCGCGGACGAACTGGCGGTGCGGCTCGCGACCGAGCTCGCGGTCGTGGCCCAGGAGGTGGTGGAGAAGTGGCGGCCGCACGAGCGGCATTCGATCGGGGGGCAGCTCTGTCGGGCGGCGCTGTCCGTGTCGGCGAACCTCGTCGAGGCGCGATCGCGGAGGAGCGCGAAGGAGCGGCTGCGGTTCGTGGAGATCGCGGATGGATCGCTGCAGGAGACGGGGCACCTGATCGGGGTGGCGGCGGAGATGCGGCTCTTCGCGGCCGGAGAGCTCGAGCGGTCGCGCGAGCTCCACGAAGCGGCGACGCTCGCGTTGGCGCGGCGCCGCCGAGGCGCGACGATCTCGGTGGCGCGGAGCGGAAAGACGAAAAGGCGCACGCCGGCGCTGGCGTCCGCACGCGCGTCGACTACCCTCGCGCCCGTGCCTGTGCAGAGGACGCGTGGACGCAAACAGCGCGGGCAGGCGGCCGCTCGCATCGCGCTCAAGCCAGCCGATCCGTTCGAGCTCATCCGTTGGCTCGCGCGGAGCCAGTCCGATCCGCGCAAGGCGGTCGCGGAGCTCGTGCAGAACTCGCTCGACGCGGGCGCACGGCGCGTCGAGATCAGGAGGCAGCGCGTCCGCAAGCGGCTCTGCATCGTCGTGCGCGACGACGGCGAGGGCGTGCTTCCGGAGCTCGAGCGCGAGGAGGCGCTTCGCTACCTCGCGACCCACGTGGGTCACTCGCACAAGATGGGGCTCGACGCGGCCGAGCGAGCGGCGCGTGTGGTCGCGGGGAAGTACGGGGTCGGCCTGCTCGGCTTCTGGTCGATTGGCAGGACGCTCGAGCTCCGGACGCGCGTCGCGGGCTCTCCGCTTCACGCGCTCCGCTTGGTGGAGGACTCGCCGAGCGCCGAGATCGACCGACTCCCGCTCGCGACGGACGCGCCGGAGACGTTCACCGAGGTCCTCGTCGCCGACGTGCACGAGGCCGCGAACCGCGCGCTCGGCGGCCGGCGCCTCACGGACTACCTCGCCGCCGAGCTTCGCGGGCAGCTCCTCGCCCGTGAGGTAGAGCTCGTCGTGCACGACCACGTAGCGCGCGGGCTCGCGCAGAAGCGGTTCACCGTCGTGCCGCGTCGCTACACGGGCGAGCGCCTGAACGCGCCGGGGGAGGTGCCCGTCGAGGGCTTCACGCCTGCGCGCATCGAGCTCTACATCGCGCGGGGCGTGGAGCGGGCGGCGATCGAGGTCGCTTGTGCCGGGACGCTCGTCGCGGACGACGTGGCGGAGCTCCGCGCGCTCGGGCTCGACCGCGCGCCGTGGGTCGGACGGGAGCTCTCGGGCGTGATCGACTTTCCGTCGTTCAACGTGCCGCCGGGGACACGCCGGGGCGTGGCGCCCGACCGGGCGGCGCTCGCATTCGCCGCCGCGATGGACGCGCTCGCGCCCGTCGTGACGGCGGAGCTCGACCGCCTGGACGAGGAGCGGCGCGCGGCGCTCGACCGCAACGTCCACCGCGAGCTCGAGCAGGCGCTCCGCGGCCTCGCTCGGCGCTTGCCGCAGTTCGAGCTTCCTCACGTCGAGGGTCGCGGCGCGCCCGCCGGCGAGGAGGAGGCGCCGAGCGGAGGCGCGCAGGCGCCGTCCGCCGCATCGGAGCAAGAGCGTGAGAGCGACGTGGAGGCGCCGGCGCTGTTTCCGCCAGGGCCGCTCGCCGCGGTCTCGATCGTTCCGGCGGCGGTGGAGGTCGCGCCGGGCGGCGAGCGTCGGGTCGGCGCACGGGCCGTCGACGCCGGCGGGCGGGCCGTGGCCGACGTCGACTACACGTGGAGCGTCGAAGCGGGCGCGGGCGCCGGGATCGAGCTTCGCCAGGGCGGCGCACGGCCGGCGGTGTGCGTGCGGCCCGACGCCGTCCTCGGTAGCTCGGGCGCGGTCCGCGTGGAGGCGAGGCACGAAGACGTCACGGTGAGCGCGACGGCGAGCGTCGCGATCGTCGAGCCGGAAGAGACGGCCGAAGCGGCGCTCGGCATCCCGGAGCCGCACCTCGTGAGCGACGCCGCGGGCCGGTGGCGGTCCCGCATGCACGCCGATCGCTGGGAGGTGAACGACGCGCACGAGGACTACCGCGCCGTCCGGGCGAGCCCGCGCGGTCGCATGCGCTACCTGCTCGCGCTCCTCGCGCGCGAGATCGTGCTCCGCACCGCGGGGCGCCCCGACGCCGAGGACATCGTGGACAACGTCGTCGCGATCCTCGCGCACGCGGAACGGAACCTGCGCGGACGGTAGCTGGTCGGCGGGTCGCTCCTACAAACGTAGGAGGTAGAGAGGGCTCGTTTCCTGTAGCGTGGAACCGCTTTCACCCGAGGTGTGCGATGTCAGCTCTCTCCGTGGCTTTGCTCGCGATGATGACCGCGTGCGACAACGGCTCCGCAACGTCCGATGCGGGACCGTCGGCCGACGGCGGCGTCGACGGCGGCGAGCCCATCACCCTCGTGGCCGGTCCGAGCGCGAGCGACGACGTCGTTGCCAGCGAAGGAGGCGTCGTGACGAGCCCCGACGGCCGGCTGACGCTCACCATCCCGCCTGGGGCGCTGGAGAGTGATGAGACGATCACGATCTCCGACGTCGGAGGGCCCGACGACTGGGTTTGGGTCCTCGAGCCGGACGGCCTGACCTTTGCGGTCCCCGTGGAGGCGCGGGTGCAATTGCCCGACGCCTGGCATGGGATCGTGACGCTCCTCGACGCGAGCTCGGATGGCTCTGCGACGCCCGTCGCGGTGTCAATCGTCGACGGTGCGGTGATGGGATCGATCGGGCACTTCTCGTCGCTGTGGCTGTTCTCCGCCGGCGGTGTCGACATGGAATTCTCGGGAACCGGGGTGGAAGGCCCGTGGACACCGCCGCAGCTCACCCACCTTTCGACGGGGGTCACCGACCTCACCTCGAGCGTGGTGAGCACGGGCACGGGAACCTTCAATCTCTCGGCTGGCGCGCCGGGTAGTCGGCCGGTCGGCTCGTCGCTGCACGGGACGCTGAGGAGCGCGCGCGTGAGCAGCGTGTCGTGGCAGGTGAGGGGTCTCGCGCTCTTGTCTCCCGCGGGGCAGCCGCTCGACGTCGAGTTTCTGGCAGCAGGCGCCAGCGCCAGCTCGACGGCGAGCGTGGTGTGCACGGCCGTCGGCCACGCGACTGCCCTCCCCGACTTCGCCGTGGACGGTACGGCGAGCGCGATCCTCGAGCGAGACGTCGCCGTGCTCAGTGGCGAAGATGCGACTCGAGCCATCGCTCGATTGTTGAGCGGAGAGCTCGATGACATACCTTTCGAAGAGATGATCCGCACCGCGGGGCAGTACGAGTGCGATGCGGTCTCGCCGATCATCCAAGAGCTCGCCGGAACGTCGCCGGCCACGCAGGACGCGATCGCGCGGGGCGACAAGGCCGTGAAGGACGGTGCGTGCACGGTGCACTCTTCTGGGTCGGCGTGCGAAGTGCCACGACCGCCGGAGACGATCGAGCGAACGCTCGATCCCCTGCTGGACCTCGGCGACGCTGCTGCACGGCGGATCTTCGATGTCGCGTTTCCTTGCGGCGACGGGCCTGTGGGCCTCACCGTGTGCGCGGACGACGTGACGCCGGCGCCCGGCGGAGAATGGGTGTTCCTCATGAACACGATGGGCGACGACGTTCCGCTCGCGGATTCGACCGGGATCTACCAGCACGCGTTCGTATTCGACGCGGACGGGATCACGTCGAACAACTACGTTCCCGCTCCCGCGTATCCCGGCGACTTCTTCGCAGGCACCGATCTCTGGTACGAGCTCACGTACTCGCCGGGCACCGGTTGGGCGATTCGGGCGAGGGACGTGCGACTCGGGCTCGCCGACGTCCCGAGCCAGGCGCGCTTCATCATCGCCGGCAAGTACATCGCCTTTCTGGTGCCGCGGTCGGAGCTGGACGGAGCGAGCCCTGGATTTCGCACGAGCGCATTTCGCCACGAGGGCGATTTCGGGCTGATGGGTGGCCCGTGGAGCGGCGACTACTACCCAGCCCTCGATGACCCGCTGCTCCCTGTGATGACAGCGTCGATACCGATCACCGATTGACCGTGACGACATCGGCCGGAACGACCGGCGCCGGAATGGGCGCACGCTCGGCCGGTCCCTTCTGTCAGTTCGGCCTGCTAAGGTGCGTCTCTCTCCTCGACGGGAGGGATCGAACGTGAAGCTCGTCCACGCCGCGGATCTGCACATCGACAGCGCGCTCTCGGGGCTCGACCGCTACGAGGGGGCGCCGACCGACCGGATCCGCGGGGCGACTCGACGGGCGATGGAGAACCTCGTCGCGCTCGCGATCGAGGAGCGCGCGGATGCGGTGATGCTCGCGGGCGACCTCTACGACGGCGATTGGCGCGACTACTCGACGGGGCTCTTCTTCGTCGGACAGATGGCCAAGCTCCGCGAGGCGGGGCTCCGCGTCTTTCTCGTGCGAGGCAACCACGACGCGCAGAGCCGCATCACGCGCGAGCTCCGCCTGCCGGACAACGTCACCGAGCTCTCGACCCGCAAGCCGGTGACCGTGATCGACGAGGAGCTCGGGCTCGCGGTGCACGGCCAGGGCTTCGCGACGCAGAAGGTCGCGGAGGACATCGCCGCGAGATATCCGGACGCGCGCGCGGGGCTCTTCAACGTGGGCCTCCTTCACACGGCGCTGACGGGGCGCGAGGGTCACGCGTCGTACGCGCCGACGACGGTGGAGACGCTGAGGAGCAAGGGCTACGACTACTGGGCGCTCGGGCACGTCCACGCGCGCGAGATCGTGTCCGAGGATCCGTGGATCGTGTTCCCGGGGAACCTCCAGGGACGCCACGCGAAGGAGACCGGAGCGAAGGGCGCGAGCCTCGTGACCGTGGACGGAGAGCGCATCACGGGGGTCGAGCACCGCGCGCTCGACGTCGTGCGCTGGACCGCGATCGACGTCGACGCGTCCGCGATGACGAGCCCGGACGACGTGCTCGACGACGTCCGCGCGGCGCTCGAGCGCGAGGTCGCGAGCGCGAACGAGGACGGCGCGAACCGGCTCATCGCGGCGCGCGTCGCGGTGACCGGGCGGAGCGCGGCGCACGCGAGCCTCGTGGCCGATGTCGAGCGCTGGGAGCAAGAGGTGCGCGGCGTCGCGAACGACGTCGGCGACGCGTGGGTCGAGCGCGTGCGGTTCGAGACGGCGGCGGAGATCGACTTCGCCGCGCTCGCCGCTCGCGATGACGCGGTCGGGCAGCTCGCGCGCGCCCTCGATACGCTCGAGAGGGATCCGGCTTCGCTCGAGCGGTATCTGCCCGAGCTCGAGAAGCTCAAGCGCAAGCTCCCGAAGGAGGCGCGCGACGGCGAGGACGCGCTCCGGCTCGACGACCCGGCCTTTCTCCACGCGGCGATCGGCGACGTCCGCCAGCTTCTCTTTCCGCGCTTGCTCGACGGGGACGACGATGAGGCTGCTCGAGCTCCGCCTGACGGCGTTCGGTCCGTTCACCGACGTCACGCTCGACCTAGACGCGGACGGGCCGGCGCTTCACGTCGTCCACGGACGCAACGAAGCGGGCAAGAGCACGGCGCTCCGCGCGATCGGCGACTTCCTGTACGGCGTTCCGGAGCGGACGCCCGACGCGCACCTGCACCCGCCGGCCAAGCTCCGCGTGGGAGCGCGGCTCGCCGGCGGCGGCCGCGAGGTGACGCTCGTCCGTCGCAAGGGCCGCAAGGACACGCTGCTCTCCGAGGAGGGCGAGCCGGTCGACGAACAGGTCCTCCTCGCGCTCCTCGGGGGCGTCGGGCGCGAGCAGTTCCGCGCGATGTTCGGCCTCGACCACGAGTCGCTGCGCGAGGGCGCCGAGAGCCTCGTGGCATCGCGGGGAGACCTCGGCGAGAGCCTCTTCGACGCCGGGACCGGGTCGAGAGGGATCCACGCCGTGCTCGCCGGTCTCGAAGCGGAGGCCGCCGCGATCTTCAAGCCGCAGGGCGTGAAGCAGACGCTGAACACCGCGATCCGCGACTTCAAGGAGGCACAGAAGAAGCTCCGCGAGTCCGGCGTGTCGCCGGAGGCGTACGCACACCAAGTCGATAGCCTCGACGAGGCGCGCGCTCGACACGCGGCGCTCTCGACGAAGCGCCGCGAGCGGACGCGGGACGCCGAGCGGCTCCGTCGCGATGTTGCGGTCCTGCCGAAGCTCGCGCGGCGGCGCGCGCTCGTGGCGCAGCGCGCCGAGCTCGGCGACGTCGCCGAGGTGAGCGACGAGATGCGCGAGGCGCGCTCGCGCGCGCAGCTGGTGCTCGACCGAGACGGCTCGAAGCTCGACCTCTCGCGCGGCGAGCTCGCTCGGCTCGTCGACCGCCGCGCCGCGATCCGATACGACGAAGAGCTCGCGGCGATCGCGCGCGAGGTGATGAACGATCTCGCCGAACGGCTCGCGGTGTATCGAGACCAGCAGAAGGACCTGCCGTTGCGCCGCGCCGAGCTCCGCGCGATCCGCGCCGAGACCGAGGCCCTCCTCGCGCGAACGGATCGCGACGTGTCGCTCGACGACGTGGAGACGCTACGGGTCCCGCTCGCCGTGCGTGCCGCGATCCGCGAGCACGCGCAGGGCCACGGCGCGCTCGCGGCGGAGGCGAAGCTCGCGCTCGAGCGCCGGCGAGAGGCCGAAGCCGACCTCGCGCAGGCACGCGAGCGCGTGGGCGCCGTCGGCGAGAGTCGCGATATCGCGCGCCTCGAGCAGGCTGTCGAAGCGGCGCTCCGGGTCGGGAACGTCGACGTCGAGCTCGAGGCGGCGCGAGCGGTGCGCGACGAGACCGCTGCCGAGCTCGCGACCGTCGTCGCCGCGCTCGGCCTCGACGCGCGCGCCTCGAGGAACGTGGCCGCGCTCCCGGTGCCGTCGCTCGAGGTGGTCGAGCGCGAGGCGCGGCGCCTCGAAGCGCTCGAGCGCGAACGAAGCGAAGCGCTCGAGCGTGCGAAGAGCGCCGCGAAGCGCAAGCGCGCCGCCGAGCACGAACGCCTCGCGCTCGAAAAGGCCGGGGCGGTGCCGACCGAGGAGCAGCTCGCGAGCGAGCGCGCCAATCGCAATCGGCTCTGGACCGCGATCCGGCGGAAGCTCGAGCCCGGTGCGGGCGCGCCGCAGCGCGAGCTCGTCCTCGGCGACGTGGCACCCGACACCTACGAGCAGGCGGTGAGCGACGCGGACACGACGGCGGATCGCCTCCGGCGCGAGGCGGACCGCGTCGCGAGGAACGCGCAGCTCGCGGCGGACGCGGCGCGTGCCGCGGCAGACGAGGCCGCGGCGCGAGACGACGCGGCCCGCGCCGGCGCGGCGGTCGACGCCGCGAGCGAGGCGTGGGCGGCGCTCTGGAACGGCGTCGGAGTGGCGGTGCACGCACCGGGCGCGATGCGCGACGTCGTCGCGCGGCACGCGCGCGCGGTCGAGCTCTCGAGGGCGGTCGGCGCCTCCGAGAAGCGAGCGTCCGACCTCGAGCGACGCGTGGGCGAAGCGCGCGCCCTGCTCGAGGCGGCGCTCGCCGAGCGCGGCGTCACGGCGCGCTCCACGAGCGCCGCGACGCTCGCGAGCCTCGTGAGCGATGCGCGCGCCGCCGTCGCCGCGGAGCGCGCCCGCGCGACCGATGCGCGCGAGGCCGAGAAGGCGGTCGAGCGGCTCGCGGCCGACGTCGCGCGGCTCGTCCGGGCGAGCGCCGCGTGTGAGGCTGCGCTCGAGGCGTGGCGCGAGGGCTGGCGGGCGTGCACGGCCTCGCTCGGGCTCGCACCGGACGCCTCGCCGGCCGTCGCGGTCGCGGTCCTCGAGCAGGGCGACCTCGTGCTCGCGAAGCTCGAGGTGGCGAGCGGGCTCGCGCACCGGATCGAGGCGATGGAAGAGAACGCGGCGGCCTTCGAGCGCGACGTCGCCCGGCTGATCGCGTCGCACGCGCCCGCGCTCGCGGGGGCGACGCTCCTCGAGCGTGCGAGCTCGCTCTACGAGAGGTGGCGCGAAGCGGTTCAGGCGGACGAGCGCGCGGCCGAGATCGACGACGAGATCGAGCGCGGGCGGGCGAGCGTCGACGAGCTCGAGGCGAAGGTCGCGCACGCCAGAGCGAAGCTCGACGAGCTCCGGATCGCCGTCGGAGCGCACGACATCGCCGAGCTCGTCGAGGTCGAGACGCGCGCGGCGAGGGCTCACGCTCTCGACGCGCAGATCCGCGACGTCGACGTGGAGCTCGACGCGGTCGCGGAGGGTGCCGGTGTAGCGGAGCTCGAAGCGGCGCTCCGGGAGCGCGACCTGCCGCAGATCCGCGCGGAGCTCGTCGAGGTCGAGGCCGAGCGCGTGCACCTCGACGAGGAGGTGGACGACGCCGCGCGCGAGGTCGAGCGGATCGAGGGCGGTCTCGAGCATCAGCGCAAGGAGTCGAGCGCGCTCGACGCAGCGGACGCGGCGGCGGCGCACCTCGCGCGCGTGCGGGCGCACGCGCGGAGGTACGTCCGGCTCGAGCTCGCCGCGACCATCCTGAGAGAGCAGATCGGACAGTACCGCGACGCCAACCAAGGCCCGGTCCTGCGCCGCACGAGCGAGCTCTTCACGCTCTTGACGCACGGCCAATTCGCGCGCGTCCGGAGCGGCGTCGGCGCGAACGACGAGCCCGTCCTCACGTGCGTTCGCGCGACGGGCGACGAGGAGCTCGGCGTCGAGGCTCTCTCCGACGGAACGCGCGACTGTCTCTACCTCGCGCTCCGCCTCGCGAGCCTCGAGCGCCACGCCGAGCGGGACGAGCCGCTGCCGCTCGTGCTCGACGACTGCCTCGTCCACTTCGACGACGAGCGTGCTCGCGCGGCGCTCGAGGTCCTCGGCGAGGTGGCGCAGCGCTTCCAGGTGCTCTTCTTCACGCACCACGCGCGCCTCGTCGAGCTCGCCCGCGAGGCTGTGCCGAAGGACCGCCTGCGCGTGATCGACCTCGGGGCGATCGGGGCATCGGCCGAGCGAGCGCCCGGCGACGACCTCAGAGAACCTCGAATCGAACGCCCCCGCATGAGCGAGCCGCGCGTGCCCTCGCCGAGGAAGCCGATGCGGACGGTCAGGAGCCCTCGGCCTTTCGCGCGGGCCTCGCCGCGCACGCACACGCGAAAAAAGACGTCGGCGGGCGCGGCGGCGAAGCGCTCCTCGGCCTTGCGGGCGTTCGGGAGCACGACGCCTGCGGTCACGGGGACGGTCGGCAGCTCGCACCGGAGCGGACGACCGGGCGGAAGGTCCGACGCGCAGCCGTGGGTCTCGGCCGCCGACGGCGCCACCAACCCGCGATCGATCGCGTCTCCCGCGAGCTCGACGTAGAGGCCCTCGGCCGCGCCGCCCACGCTGACCACGGGCAGCTCGATCTCGAACGTGCGCCCAGCCTCGAAGTTCCAGTCGATCGCGGGGCGCGTGGGATCGAGGCTCAGCTGCGCGGGGCCCCGGATACGCTCCCACGTCGGCGCCGCCGCCGGCCGCTCGCTCGGCGCGAGCGGAGGCTCGCTCTTCGGGCGCGTGCGCGGGATCGCCAGCGCCTCGACCTCGTACGCGTCGTCACTACGCGTCGCGACGATCACGTGCCCGTCCTCGCCCATGGCGACCGCGCTCCCGTCGGGGGTCGCCGAGAGCGACGCGTCGGGCCCCCACGTCTCGCCGAGGTCGTGTGTCTCGAGGTTCTCGAGCGTCGTCGCGTCAGCCACGACGAGCTCGGCCCCGGACGCGTACGCGAAACGGCCGTCGTCGAAGATCGCGCCGAGCACGAGCGCTTCGCGCTTCACGATCGCGCGGACCTCTCCGTCGCGGCCGATCGACACGACGAAGCCTGCCCCGGACGCGACCGTCACCGCGGCGACGACGCCGTCCGCCGCGCACGCGGCCCACACACGCCCGCCCGCAGCGACGGGAACGCGGTGCACCGCCTCGAAGCTCCGCCCCCCGTTGCGCACCACGGCGATCGTGCCGCTCGACGCGCAGGCGAGCGCGACACCGAACGCGCTTCGCTCGACCCGCACCTCGCCGGGCGAGGTGCTGCACCTGCCGCGCTGGAAGTCGAGCCGCTCTCCGGCGACCGCGACCTGGTCGGGCCACGCGACGCGCGATGGACGCGCCGGGTCGAGGTCGAGGCTCCAGCGCTCGCGCGGCGCGCGTGGCACGCGGCCGATCGCGAGCCGCGTGACGTCGCGACCCTTGACGCGGACGATGCGCGCGACGCCGAAGCGCTCCGAATCGAGCGCGACTGCGTCGAGGAGCGTCCCGGGCAGCACCTCGGGCGCGGTCGTCCCGTCGAGGCGGACCTCGACCACGCGTCCCCGCCCGTCGACGAGGATCGCGGACGACGCGTCCGCCGCGACGGCGAGCACGCGCGAGGCGGCGGCCTCGGCGTCGAGGGCGAGGGCCGTCTCGTCGAGGAGACGCTCGGCGCGGCCGTCGCGATGCAGGCTCAACCCATGGCTAGCGAGGGCCAAGAGCGCCCGACCGTCGGTCCAAACACGCATGAATGTATGCTCGCGGGACATAGCCGAGGCTGGATGCGCCGCACGCGGGGGCCGCGCGCAATCTGCCATCCCTCCAAGACATACGCTCCCTACGGGTCGAGCTTCCCACGGCCGGGCCGGCCCTGCACGAAAGACTCGCAAAAACATTGTTGGAATGGCCGCCAGGGGGCAAACCTCGGCGGGTGGCCCCCGACCGCCGCTTCGGCCTGCCGACCGCGATGCTCCTCGTGGTGGCGAGCATGGTCGGGACCGGGGTGTTCACGACGACCGGCTATCTCCTTCGCGACATCCGCTCGATCCCCGCCGTGCTCGTCGCGTGGGTGCTCGGCGGGGTGGTCGCGCTCTTCGGCGCCCTCGCGTACGGGGAGCTCTGCGCTGCGCTCCCCGAGAACGGCGGCGAGTACAAGCTCCTCTCCGACCTCTACCACCCCGCGGTCGGCTTCACGGCGGGTGTGACCTCGTCGGTCGTCGGCTTCTCCGCACCGATCGCGGCGTCCGCGATCGCGTTCGACGAGTACCTAGCGATCGCCCTCGGAGGCCACGTCGTCCCGGCACCGTGGCCGGCCATCGCGCTCGTCGTCGCGACGTCGGTCGTGCACACCCTCCGCGTCGGCGCGGGGAGCGGGTTCCAGAACGTGTTCACGGCCGGCAAGATCCTCCTCGTCGTCGGGTTCGTCGTCGCCGGCGCCTTCGCCGGCCACGTCGGCCTGCTCGGCGAGGGCTCGACGCGCGCGCTCGGAGACGCGCTCGCGACGCCTGCGTTCGCCGTCGGGCTCGTCTTCATCTCGTACTCGTACAGCGGTTGGAACGCGGCGGCCTACGTCGCGGGCGAGGTCGACCGGCCGAGCCGAAACCTTCCGCTCGCCCTCGCGCTCGGAACGGGGCTCGTGATGCTCCTCTACGTCGCGATCAACGCGGTGTTCCTGGCGTCGGCGCCCGCGGCGGAGCTCGCCGCGTCGGAGTCGCACGTCGGCGCCGTCGCGGCGGTCGCGCTCTTCGGTGAGAGCGCCGGACGCGTGCTCGCCGGCATCATCGCGCTCGGGCTGGTGTCGACGGTGGGCGCGCTCGTCATGACGGGCCCGCGCGTCTACGAGGCGATGGGGCGCGACTACCCCGAGCTCCGCGCGCTCGCGTTGCGGCGCGCCGGCGGGGGACCGGGCGTCGCGATCGTGATCCAAGCCGCGTTCGCGCTCGTCATGGTCGCGAACGCGAGCTTCGACACGCTGCTCGAGTACGTCGGATTCACGCTCGCGATCTTCTCGGCGCTCACGGTGGCCGGCGTGTTCGTCCTACGCCGGCGCGAGACCAGCACCGAAGTGCCGTACCGAACGTGGGGGCATCCGTTCACGACCGGCGCGTTCATCCTGCTGTCGCTATGGATGGTCGTGTACGCGCTCGTCGAGCGGCCGCTCGTCGGGCTGACGGGCCTCGGCACGCTCGCGGCCGGGCTCTTGCTCTACGCCGCGCTCAGTCGAGCGTCTCGCGCAGCGCCCTGAGCACGTCGATGTAGCTGATGAGGCCGACGAGCTTGGTCGTCTCGGAGTCGACGACGGGCAGTGCGCCGACCTTCTCCTCGACCATCAGGTCGATGACCTCGGAGACCTCGGTGGAAGGCTCGACCGAGAGGACATCGCCGCTCATGATCGACGACACCGGGGGGGTCAGCCGCTGCTCGAGCTTCTCGATGCTCTCCATGTCGGAGCCGAGCTCGAGACCGAGGCTGCGAAAGTCGCGGTCGCTCAACATGCCGACCACCTCGTGGCCCCGAACCACCGGCAGGTGGCGGATTGAGAGCTCGGACAAGGCGCGCAGCGCGGTACCGATCGTGGCGGTCTCCGAGATGGAGACGACATCTTTGGTCATGATCTCTTCGGCGGTCATGGAGACCTCCATTCCGGGCAGAAAAAGGGCACGCTTCCCGACCTGCATGTAGGCCCCGAGCTCCGGTTGTCTGCACCCAACGTGCAGGGTCCCCGCGCGCCTTCGGCGCGGGTACCATGCCGGCCGTGACGACGGAGGAAGCCCCCGCCCCGAGCCCGGGCCGGCGCACCGCGATTGCGGCCGTCGTGGTCGGGATCCTGGTGCTCGGCGGCGCGTTCGCGCTGTGGGAGCTCCACTCCGGGCCGGAGCCGACCCGGCTCTTCGTAGCGGTGGAGGGATGCGGCGAGCGGTGCGACGGCGCGATCCGAGCCGAGCTCGTGCGGCGCTTCGCCGAGCTCGGGTTCGAGGCGCTCCCCGACCCAGCCGAGGCGCCACCGGACACGGACGGGCTCGACGAGGCGGTGAGCGCAGCCTCGGCGATTGGCGCCGCGCACGTCGTGCACGTGGGGCTCGAGGTCCGCACCGAGCGCGACGGGCTCCGCCCGGGAAGCCGCTTCGTGGTGGTGGCCGCCACCGCCGAGGTGCGGGAGATTGGTGGCGGCGGCGAGCCGCCGCCGAGCCGGACGTACGTGTTCGGCGCCGAAGGCGAGGACCGCGACGACGCGGTGGCGCGGACGACGCGCGCGTTCGCGACCGTGATTGACAGCGAGACCGCCGGGGACCTGTTCGCCATGCCCGCGCTCGTGACGAGCCTCGAGGACCCGGACAGCTTCTCGGACCTCGAGACCAAGTCGCGCTTCGACCGCGCGCTCGAGCGCCGGAGCGGACAGGCGCGGACGCGTGAGCGGTACGAGGAAGAGTGCGCCATCACGGCCGGCGAGATTGTCGAGGACGGATTGGTCCACTGCGCGATGGACGCGTGCTCGGAGTCGTACCTCTACGGCATCGACCCGACCGGCCGGCAGGCGTTCGTACACGTCGACACGCCGACGGTCTACATCCCGTTCGATGCGTCGCCTGCCCCTCGCTCGGGGGAGTCGGTCGAGCGGCTCGAGCTCCAGCCGCTCGGCGGAGGGCAGCCGCGCGTGCTCGCCGAGGCGGCGAACTTCTACGGCTACGGGAGCCTGTCCGAGGACGGGCGCGTCGCGGCGTTCGTCGAGCAGGGCGACGCACGCTTCGGTGTCGTGACGCTCGACGTCAGGTCGGGAGCGAGACGCGTGCTCGACCTCGCCGAGCGGCCGGCGTCGGTGCAACAAGCGCGCGTCAGCCCGGACGGCCGCTGGGTCGCGTACTTCTTCAAGCCCTTCGCGCGCGGCGCGGCCGAGGTGCGGCTCGTCTCGAGCGAAGGCGCCGCAGAGCACCGCGTGGTGACCCGGCGAGCGCGCACGCTGCGATGGGTCGTCGTTCCGCTCGAGCACGGTGGCGCGCCGCGGCTCGCCGTGGCGACCGTGGGCAGCGAGTCGGTCCGCGGCGAGGCGGGGCCGCTGCTCTACGATCCCGAAGGCGACGCCGCCGTCGCGGTCGACGTCGGCGATCGGGAGGTTCAATACGTCATCGGGGCACACGAGGGCACGCTGTACTTCGTCGCATCGCCGCCGGACGAGCGAAGGCACTGCGAGCTCGGCGTCCGCGACCGCGAGACGCTGGCGACGAGGTTCCTTCCGCTCGTCGCGTGCGTCGACGACGCCCACATGACCCCGAACGGACGCATCGTCGGGGTCGCCGTGGTCACGCGCGACGGCGATCCGAACGACCGCGACACGGAGCTCGTCGTCGTCGACCCGGCCACGGGCGAGATCGATCAGCGGACCTCGAACGCCGCGGGCGAGAGGTACCCGAGGGTGAGCGCGGACGGACGGCGCGTCGCGTTCGAGCGGCACGCCCACTCTCGCTTTCGCGGCATCAACCCGAACGCGATCTGCTGGACGGACCTGTGAGCGATCCCCCGCCGATCCTCGCCGAGCGAACTCTTCCGCGCCGGCGCGTCGTCGAGGTCCTCGTCGGATCGCACGTGCACGAGGTCGAGACGGGCACGGTCCTGCGCGAGCTGCTCCCGGCACACGTCGACGATCAGCTGGTCGTCGCCGGTATCGTGAACAATCGCGCGAAGTCGCTCGTGTCGCACCTGACCGCGGACAGCACGCTCGAGGCGCTCACGACGGCGCACTGGGAAGGGCAGCGCATCTTCGCGGAGAGCCTCGGCCTGCTGCTGGTGGAAGCGGCTCATCGCCTCGACTCGGCGCTCGTCGTTCAGATGGGCACCTCCGTCGGGCTCGGCCAGCGCGTCGAAGTGGCCGGAGAAGCGGGCGACCTCACCGCGTTGGCGACCGCGCTCCACGCGGAGATGTGCGCGATCTGCGAGGTGGACGAGCCGCTCCGCGAAGAGTGGTGGATGGTCGACGAGGCGAAGCAGCACTTCGAGGCCGCGGGCTGGCCGGGCGCTGCGCGGCTCTTGGTGTCGCACTACGATCCCGCGGTCCGCCTCGTCTCGTACGGAAGCGTCTACGCGCTCCGGATCGGACCGTTCGTCCCGTCGGCCGGGATGCTCCGAGGCTTCTCGCTCGTCCCGGACGAGGACGGCCTCTTGCTCGTCTTCGGCGCGCGGGCCGCGCGTCGCGGGCGTCATTCGATCCTTCCGGCCGACGACGCGGTCCGCGCGGAGGCGCGCTCCGCGTCGCGTCAGACGGAGGAGATGACGCGCCACCACGAGCGTTGGCTCTCGACGCTCGGGATAAAGTCCGCGGGCGACTTCAACGCGGCATGCGTCGACGGGAACGTCGCGCAGCTCATTCGGGTCGTCGAGGGCTTCCACGAGAAGCGGATCTCGCACATCGCCGACCAGGTCCACGACGGCGGTGACCGCGTGAAGGTGATCGCGGTCGCGGGGCCCTCCTCGAGCGGCAAGACCACGTTCATCCGGCGGCTCATCGTGCAGCTCCAGGTGAACGGGATGAACCCGGTCGGGCTCGGCCTCGACGACTACTACGTCGACCGAGACGACACCCCGCGCGACGAAGAGGGCGAGTACGACTTCGAGTCGTTCGATGCGCTCCGCACCGACCTCCTCGGCGAGCACTTGCGCGCGCTCCTACGTGGCGAGCCGGTGAAGACGGCGCGCTTCGACTTCCCGAGCGGCAAGAGCGTCCCCGACGGCGGCAAGGAGCTCCGTCTCGGCGCGGACGACGTGCTGCTTCTCGAAGGCATCCACGGCCTCAACCCGCGCCTCCTCGAGGCCGTGCCCGACGATCGGATCTTTCGCATCTTCATCTGTCCGCTCACGGTCCTGCCGATCGACCGCGTGTCGCGGCTGCATGCGTCGGACATCCGGCTCATCCGCCGGATCGTCCGCGACCGGCACCAGCGCGGGGCGAACGCCGCGACGAACATCATGCGGTGGCCATCGGTCCGCCGCGGAGAGCGCCAGAACATCTTCCCGTACCAGCACCACGCGAACGCCGTCTTCGACTCGAGCCTCGTGTACGAGCTGTCGGTCCTGCGCGTCTTCGCCGAGCGCTACCTGCTCGAAGTCCCGAACGAGCACCCCGCGTACGTGACCGCGAGCCGATTGCTCCAGCTCGTCGACCAGTTCATCGCGATCTATCCGGACCACGTGCCCCCGACGTCGCTCCTGCGCGAGTTCATCGGCGGCAGCGGCTTCGAGTACTGATCAGTTCCCGTTCGGCTGTCCCATCCGCAGCGGCCCGCCGCGCGCCGTCGGCCAGAGCAAGCAGTTCGTCCCGCTGCCGGGCACCGTGAACACATCCATGCCGTGGTCGAACGTCTGGACGAAGATCTCGAGCTGGCCGTCGCCGTCGAGATCGCCGATGCCCGGCGCGGCGGGTGCGCCGTTGCCGTTGCCGTTGTGGCCGGGGTTCGGCAGCGCGACGTCGTAGAGCAGCGAGCCGTCCGCGCCGAGCACGACGAGGTGGCCCGAGTCGCTCGACGTCGGGATCGCCGAACGTCGAGAAGACGAGCTCGGGCGAGCCGTCCTGGTTCAGGTCCGCGGCGACGACCTCGGACGCGTACATGATCGGGCTTGCCGAGACGTGTAGTCGTACCGCCAGAGCTCCTCGGCCGTCGACGAGAAGGCGTGCACGTACCCGTCGTTCAGCGACACGATGACCTCCGGTGCGGAGTCCCCTTGGATGTCGACGGTGAGCGCCGCGGGCACGCCGCTCGGCGGGTAGTACCCGTCGACCAGGATGGGCGCGTCCCCGCGCGGGAGCGTCTCCCAGCCGGCCTTGCGCATCGCCGAACGGCTTCCGTCGCCGTACGCGCCCTCGAGCACCATGATCGCGTACGCCTGCGTCTCGTAGGGCTCGTGCATCTCGACGTTCGGGACGCCGACGCACCTCGTTCTGCCCGTCGCCGTCGAGGTCGACGACGTTCGGCGGCGACGCGGTCCACTGGAGCCACTCGGCCGTCGTCGGGCTCGGCCACTCGCCGGTGTGGTCGTGGTAGTGCGCTTGCTCGACGGCGGGGTCCGCCCAGCGGATGAACTGGCCCCACGTGAGGCGCTCGCCGTCGTAGTCGCTGTCGCGGTTCGTGAACCAAGGCGACGAGTCGATCGCCTCGCCGTCGAGGTCGAACGCCTGGATGTGCGTGGTTGTCGTACGTGACGAGGATCTCGAGCTCGGGGTCGTCGTCGATGTTGCCGATGCCGACGTTGAGGCCGTAGCAGCCGTAGCCGTTGTGCCCCTCCCGTTGCGGTCGGCGTCGCCCCCGGCGCCGGCCCGGGCGTTGTAGCGAGGCCACGCTTGGAACGCGATCCCGGCCGGCTGGTAGAGCGCGCCGTCGGCCGAGAACACGAACACCTGCGCGCCGCCGTCCTCGCTCGGCTGCGGTCTGCGTCGTCGTCGCGACGATCTCGAGCGAGGCCGTCGCCGTCGAGATCGGCCGCCGCGAGACCGCGCACCTCGGGCGCGTTGCCGGCCGTGGTCGTGTCCACGGGCCAGCCGGCCTTCACCTCGAGCGTTGCCGCCACGATACTCGTACGCCCACACCTCGTTGTCGCTCCCGTACGACGATCTCGGTGATTCCGTCGCCCTCGAGATCGGCGACGACGTGCGGCGCGTAGACGCGCCCTTCCCCGCCCTCCGCCGTCGCGACCTGCTCGTACGACGAGTCGAACACGTAGACGTCGTAGTACGCGGCGACGAGCTCGTTCGACCCGTCGCCGTCGAGGTCCGCGACGACGGGCGACGCGAACCAGCTGGTCTGACCGCGGAGGTTCCGGACGAATTCGGGCTCCTGCACCTCGCCCGTGCTCGTGGCCGCTTCGCACACCGGATTGCGGGTGCCGCCGGTCGTGCTCCCGCCGTCGGTCGGTGGCGGGGGCCGTCCGCCGTCGCGCCCGGTCATCGTACCGCCATCGTTCGTACCCCCGGAGTCGTCGCCGCACGCGGCGACCGCGAGGAACGCGAGGAACGCGAGGAACGCGACGAGACCGAGCGGGGAAAGACCGACCTTCATGAGTCGATGGTAACCGAGCGGGCTATGCTTTGGGCATGGCGCACGTCACACACCGGGGAGGCTGCCACTGCGGCGCGGTGAAGTTCGAGGTCGACGCGGACGCGTTCCTCGCGAGCCTCGAGTGCAACTGCTCGCGCTGCCAGATGCTCGGATTTCGACACCTCATCGTGCCGGAGTCGCGGTTCCGCCTGCTCGAGGGGCGCGAGAGCCTCACCACCTACACGTTCAACACCAAGGTCGCCCAGCACCTCTTCTGCGCGACGTGCGGCGTGCAGTCGTTCTACGTGCCGCGCAGCCACCCGGACGGCATCAGCGTCAACACGCGTTGCCTCGACCACGCTACCGTGACCGGCGAGACGACCACACCGTTCGACGGCCGCCACTGGGAAGACAACGCGGCCTCGCTCGACCCGCTCGACTCCGACTGACCGAACTTGCCCTACGGGCCGCCCGCCGCCGTCGGGTCGGGCACGGGCAGCGCCGTCGAGTCGAGGTTGCTCCCGTTGTCGCGGTACGCGACGTTCCGGCTCAGGCGACCGAAGTCGTAGCCTTCGATCTGGACGTTCACGCCGACGGGGTTGTCGGAGACCTCGCCGTCCCGCAGATCGAGCTCACCCCGAACCGCGACCTGGGCGCCGGCGAGGTCGTGCGTCGAGAGACGGAACCGCGAGAGGTCGATGCGCCCCGTGATGTACGCACCCACGCCGATCCCCGCGTGAGCGCAGCTCGGCAGCGTGCACGCGCTCTCGTGCGTCGTCGTGATCTCGGCATCGGTGAGCTGGATGAGCGAGCGGTTCGCCGCCGCGACCATGCCCACCTCGTAGTTGTCGGCGACGAGGACGCGCTCACCGACGACGCTCGCGCCGAGCTGGACCTGAAGAGCGCGCCCGAAGGTCTCGCCCACGCGCGACGGAAGGGTGCCGCGAATGACGAGATCGTGGACCTCGAGCGATGCGGTGCTCACGAGCACCGCGAGACCCGTCGAGCGCTCGATCACGACGCGGGTCAGCGTGCCCGTCGCGCCCGCGGCGGCCTCGACGCCCTCTCCGCGCCCGCTGTCGGCGTCGGGCCGCACCCCGCGGATCAAGACGTCCGTCAGCGTGAGCGTGCTGCCATCGTCGCCGGCGCCGGCCCCCTGAAAGCTCGGCCCGTCGAGGAACACGCGCTCGTACGTCAGCGAGCCTCCGGCGGCGAAGATCCCGACGTCGGTGACGGGGTTGTCCGGATTCGACCTGACGATGACGTCGCGGAGCTCGAGCGCGGCACCGGAGACGGCGTAGAGCCCGGTCGAGAAGAGATTGTCGAGCGCGACCCGCTCGAATCGTGTCGACGTTGCGCCCGCCGTTCCGTCGGACGCGAGGATCGCGACGCCGGAATTGCCCTCGCCGACGGTCACCACGGCCGAGTCGGTCACCGTGAGCGTGCCCCCGGCATTGCCGAACGCGCCGTACATCGCGTGATCGACGAGCACGTGCGAGAGCTCCGTCTCCGAGGAGGCGGCGTCGATCGCCGCGACGCTCATGCGCCTGAAGGCCGTGTGCTCGATCGTCGCGTGGCTGGTCAGGATCGTCACGCCCGCGCGCAGCGAGTCGTGGATGAGAGCGTCCTCCACGTGAAGCGTCCCGTTCGATACGGTGAGCGAGCGCGCCCCGAGGCTCCGGACCTGGAGGCTTCCACTCGCGAACACGTCGCCCACGATATCCGCGTCCACGCACCCACCAACGAGCGTGAGCGGCGTCTCGACATCCACGCGCTCCACGTACGCGCCCGCCGCGATCGCGACGATCGAGCCTGCCTCCGCGACCGCGATCGCTTCGGAGATCGTCCCGAACGGCAGATCGTGCGTGCCGTCTCCACCCGTCGCGCCCGCTCTCACGTAGGTGACCGGCGTCCCGACCGGCAGCCCCACGGGGAAGCCATCCAGAGGGCACGCCGGCGCGATCGGCTCACAGCCTGCGCTACCCGGAAGAAACATCTCGGTCTCGCCGCACTCGGGCCGCCCGCTCGCCGGCCAGGGCTCGCACCGAACGACGTCGGGCGTCTCGTCGTCCGTGACCTCGCGCCATCCCGCCGGACAGGGCGTGAAGCGCGGCGGCTCCGGCGGCACCGGCGCAGGTGGCCTGCTCCCGTCCGCAGACCCCCCATCGACGCCCCCGTCGTGCCCACCGTCACCCGCCGGCGCCCCGTCGTCGCCGCACCCGACGACCATCGCGACGACGCACGCGAGCGCCGCCAACCAAACGGTCATCGCTCCATGCGAGCGCACGCGAGAAGCGTATCACCGCTCACTCGTCGCTCGCGTACCCGGAGATCTCCCGTTCCGCCGTCCCTCGTGCGAACGCGAGGTGCGCGTACTCGGGAACGGCGCTCGCGTCCGGAATGCCGCAGCTCGGGTCGTCGAAGTCGGCGGGCACGCCCTCACACTCCGTCAAGCGGAGCGTGAGCTCATCGGCCATCAGCTCGAAGAAGAACGTCATCGCACCGTGGACCAATCCGCCCGGGCCCGTGAAGACGAGAAACGTCCGGTCGCCGACGCGCAGCATGCGCACATGGTCGCCCCACGCGACACCGACCACGGCCGAGCGCTCGCCGCGCCAGACACTGACGAAGCCTTTGGTGTAGTCGTCGTCGAGGCCTTCATCCGGAGCCGCCGGTGTGACCCAGCTCGCGGTCACCACGCGCACGTCCGTTCCTTCGATGCTTGCAGCGCCCGCGCTATCGGGTCTGTGCGCGCTCGGGGCGAGCGAGAGGCCGGAGCGGCGGAGCAGGGCGAGAGCGCGCGCACCGCGAGACAGGCGCTGCGGGTCGATGATCGACTGGATGGTGGCGTCCGCGTGTGCGCCCGCGAGCACGACGGTCGCGCCAACCAGCGTGCCGCAGGGCTCGAGGTTCAGGGTGAAGCCTTCGAACGCCCCGTCCGTCGTGTAGACGAACGCGCGCGCGTTCGTCGTCGTCACGCACGCTCCGGGCTCGCCGACCAACGTGACCGGAGAACCGGGGCTCTGGGGCTCGACGAACAACGCGGTCTCGACATCCTCGAGCGACGCGGCGGGCCGCGCGCCGTCCGGCACCGACGCGCGCTGCCAACACAACATCAACGGCGGGTCGTCGTCACCCATCTCGTACAGGTTCGGGTTGCACAGCTCGTCCCCGCGAAGCGCGTGTCGTTCGTACGCTGCGGCCGCCGGAGGCGCCACCGCCGTCGCTCGTTCGTGCGCCGCGACCGCGAAGCGGGGCCGCTCGTCCTGCGGATCGGCCGTCGATCCGCCGCATCCGAGCCCGAGAGCGAAGCAGACGGGCCATGTCGAGACGACGAGGAGGCGTCGAGCCATGCCCGGAGCGTATGCTTCCCCGCCGGCTTGGGGCCAGGCTCACCGCATCGGCGTCGTCGTGGCGTCGGGGACGGGGAGGGTCGCGGTGTCGAGGTTGGTGTCGTTGTCGCGGTACTGGACGCGCGAGGTGAGTCGGTTCAGGTCGTAGCCGGGGACCTGGACGTTCGCGCCGATCGGGTGGCCTCTGACCTCGCCGTCGTCGAGGTCGAGCTGGCCGTCGCTGGCGATCTGCAGGCCGAGCAGGGCGTTGTCGCGGATCCGAAAGCGCGTGATCGACGCGGCACCGCGCTCGTAGACGCCGACGCCGATGCCCGAGCGAGGACAGCCGATCGCGGCGCAGTCCGCGATGCTCGTCTGTTCGATGATCACGTCCGAGAGCATCGCGGTCGTGAGCGTGCCCGCCGCGACCATGCACGCCTCGCGGTTCGACGTGAACAGGCCTCGCGACAGATCGAGGTGCGAGCCGCGCTGGACCTGGACGGCGCGACCGAGGTGGCCCATCGAGTTCGCCCGCATGTCGAGCACGGTCACGTCCGAGGCCGTCACGTCGGTGCCCGACCCGTCGACCAGGAGCCCGAGACCGGTCGCGTCGTCCACGAGCACGCGCGCGATGGTCGCGTCCGCGCCGAACGCCATCTCGACGCCGTGCCCGAAAGCGCTCGTTCCCTCGGCGCGCACCGAGAGGATGGCGACGTCGCTCAGCGCGAGCCGCGTCTCGCCATCCGCGACGAGCACAGCGACCTCACGCATGCGCTCGAGGCGAGCCCTCTCGAGCGTGAGCGTGCCCCCCATGACCGCGGCGATCGTCGTCTCCGGTCGAGCCTCGGCGAAGTCCGCGCCGCTGATGACGACGTCGCGGAGCACGATCGTCACCGGGCCGGTGCTGAGCACGGCGTCGCCCCGCGGATCGTCGATCACCGAGCGCTCCATCGTGAGCCCGCCCTCGTCGGCGCCGAAGTACGGCAGCGAGTCGGGACCGCCCGTGCGACGGATGACCGAATCGAGGACCGTGGCGGTCCCCCCCGCGCCTCGGATGCCGTCGCCCAGGGAGTCCTCGATGACCGTTCGCTCGAGCCGGGCCTCGCAGCCCACGGTGATCGCGACGCCCGAGCTGCCGACGCGCCGGATGAGCAGGTCGCTGGCGGTGAGCGTCCCTCCGAACGCGCTGACCCCCACGCCCCCGACGTCCTCGATCACGACGTGCTCGAGCGTGACCGACGAGTCGAAGGACCAGACCCCCTCCATCGTCGAGCTCACCCGGAGGTTTCGAAGCGTGGCGGAGACCCCGTCGATGTTCACCGCTCCCGAGCGCGAGTCGCCCCTGAGAACGGTCTCGTCGCACGCGCCCACGATCGTGACGTCGCGCTCGATGACCACCTGCTCCTCGTCGTACTCGCCGACCGCGAGCGCGATCACGTCGCCGGCCGACGCCGCGGAGAGAGCCTCGGCGATCGTCGCGTACGGAGCCGCGCGAGTCCCGTCGCCCGACGTCACGCCGGCGCGCACGTAGACGACGGTCGCGCCGGCCGGAAGCTCGGCCGGCCAACCGTCGGTCGGGCACGCGGACGCGACCGGCGTGCACCCCGGCTGTCCCGGAAGGTGAACGTCGGTGCCGGGACACGTCGCCGGGCCCGCCTCCGGCCACGGGTCACAGACGACGAGACCGCCCGCGACGTCGAGCGTCACCTCGCGCCACCCGGTCGGGCACGGCGTGAAGCGCGGAAGCTCCGCGGGCGCGACCGGCGTGGAGACGCCGCCGTCGAGAGGTGCGTCCACCGTCGCGGCGTCCGTGCCGGCGTCGAGAGGCGTCGCGTCGTCTCCGCACGCGGCCACGAGCACAGCCGCGATCGCCCACACGCGTGCGTGCGTCGCGCGCGTCACGTGCCCCCGAGCGACGGCACGGGAAGCTCGCTCGAGTCGAGGTTCGCGCCGTTGTCGACGAATGCGACGTTTCGCATGAGGCGTCCGAGATCATAGCCGGGAGCTTGCACGTTGATCCCGACGGGCGAGCGGGCCACGACGCCGTCCTCGAGATCCATCTCGCCCGTGAGCGCGAGCTGCATCCCGACGAGCGCGCTCTCGTCGACCAGGAATCGCCGCGCGGTGATGTGCCCGCGGAGGTATGCACCGAAGCCCACCCCGGCGCTGGCGCAGGCGCCCTCGCACGACGCTTCCGCGGTGCGCGAGACGGACACGTTCGTCAGCATCGCGCTCGTCGAGAGCCCGGCCGCGACGACCGCGGCCTCCCGCGCCTCGACGATCTCAAGCCGCTCGATCGTGGCGGCCGCCCCGTTCTGTACTTGGAGAGCGCGACCGAGGAGGCCGTCCGGCGCGGCGCGCATGCGCGCGATGTAGAGGTCCGTGGCGTCGAGCGTCGTACCGTTGTCCGACGCGAAGATACCGAACCCCGTCGCGCCGGTGATGGAGACCCGCTCCGCCGCGAGGTGGGCGCCCTCGGTGATCTCGAAGCCCTCGCCGCGCCCGAGCATCGGATCGACGACCACGTCCTCCACGACGACGTCGCGGATCGACAGCGTCACGACGCCCACCCCGACCGCGACCTCGAACGTCGGCCGTATGAACACGGCGCGCTCGATCTCGAGCGAGGAGCCGTCGATGACGGCCCAGCCGGGCTCGCCGTTCGCGGCCGTCGCGCTGGATCGGACGAAGCAATCGGTCGCGCTCACGTGGGAGGCGTCGAGGACGTAGACGCTCGTCGTGGTCGCTTCGTCGATCACGAATCGCTCGAGCGAGAGGTCGGTGCTCGCGCTTGCGAGGATCGCCCCCGGAAGCGTGGTGGCGCCCGTGAGGCCCCGGATCGCGACGTCCTCGACGACGGCCTGTACGCGGCTGAACGAGAACGGCGAGTCGCCCACGTCGCGGATCTCGGCGCGCCGGAGGTCCACGGTCGCCGGTCCCGAGACCAGGAACGCGGACGAGCCCGTGCCGCGTACCGAGACGTGAGCGATGCTGATGTCGCCTCCCGCGATCATGGACACGGCGCTCTCTGCGAGATCGGAGAAGACGACGTCCTCGATGTGCGCGCGCGTCGCGCGAACGCTCATCGCGGTGCTCCCGCCGACCGTGAGGTTCCGGATCGTGACGTCGTCGGCCGCGATCGAGATCGAGATCGGTAGCGCGGTCACGATCGTGTCCGTGCAGGCGCCCCAGAGCGTCACCGACGTGCGCACGAGGGCGCTCTCTTCGTAGAGACCGGGGGCGATCGCGACGATGGTTCCGTCCGGCGCCGCGTCGAGCGCGCTCCGGATGTCGCCATAGGGCAAGGCGCGCGTTCCGTCGCCACCGGACGCCCCCGCGCGCACGTAGATGACGGGCACGGCGGGCGGAAGGCCGGTGGGCCAGCCATCCACGGCGCAGGGCGAGCCGACGGGCTCGCACGCGGACGAGCCCGGGAGCTGCATTTCACCGACGGGGCAGTCGAGCGGCACGCCGCCCGGCCATGGGTCGCAGCGTGCGACTCCGTCCACCTCGCGCTCCTGCCACCCGGCGGGGCACGGCGTCAGAACGGGGGGCGCGGGGGGTGTCGGCTCGATCGTCGCGCCGTCGCGCCCCGCGTCCGCGCTCGCTCCGTCGAGACCCGCATCGAGCGCGCCGGCATCGACCCCGGCGACATCATCACCGCATGCGACGATGGACGGCGCGACCAGAGCCGCGAGCGCAGCGGCCACGAGCTCGAGGCGGCGCGGCACACGACGATGCTATCAGACGCCGCGCTTCAGCCGGCGTCGTGCTGCGCGACGACGACGAGGACCTGGTCGGCGTCCACTTGATCGCCGGGTGCGACGCGCACCTCGGCGACGCGGCCCGCCGAAGGAGCCTTCACCGAGTGCTCCATCTTCATCGCTTCCATGACCAGCATCACTTGGCCTTCGGCGACCGAATCGCCCTCGGCGACCTCGACCGAGACCACCTTCCCGGGCATGGGAGCCGCGCAACCGCCCGGCAGCGCGCCGGCGCCGGGCGGCGGAAAGCGCGGTCGCTCGACGAACGACGCGTCGTACCCGCCCGCGTGCACGTAGAGCCGCGCGCCCCTTCGAACGACGCGGCACGACGTCCGGACGCCGTCCTCCTCGACGACGACGGTGGGTCCGTCGACCGACACCAGCGTGACGCTCGAGACGACGCCGTCGACGCGCACCTCGAGCTCCTCGCGACCGACGCGGCGGTACTCGACGCTGACGAGGCCCGACGACGCGTCGTAGTCGGCGCGCTGCCAGGGCTTGTCGCCGAAGCGGAAGCCGCTCGGGACGTGCGGCGGCGGAGCGTGCCGGCGCCGTTCTTCGTGGCTCGCGAGCGCCGCGGCGATGGACGCGCGTCGGACGGCGGTGGGATCGGCCTCGCGCGCGAGCGCGGCGGCCATGTGCTGCTCGATGAAGTGCGTGTGCAGATCGCCGGCGACGAACGCCGGATGGCGCAAGACGTCGATCAGGAATCCGCGATTGGTCGCGATGCCCTGCACCGACATCGCTTCGAGCGCCCGGACCATCCGTTCCCGCGCTTCGTGTCGGTCGCTCCCATGCGTGACCACCTTCGCGAGCATCGGATCGTAGTGAATGCTCACGGCGCTCCCCGCCTCGACGCCCGAGTCGACACGCAGACCCTCGGCGTGCGGAACGTGGTAGTCGACGATCGTCCCGCTCTGAGGGAGAAAACCGTCGGCCGGGTCTTCCGCGTACAGGCGGCACTCGATCGCCGCTCCCGTCATGCGGAGGTCGTCTTGGCCGAATCCGAGCGCCTCCCCTCGAGCCACCCGGATCTGCTCGCGCACGAGGTCGAGGCCGGTGACCAGCTCGGTGACCGGGTGCTCGACCTGGAGGCGGGTGTTCACCTCGAGGAAGTAGAAGCTGCCGTCCTCGGCGAGGATGAACTCGACGGTCCCGGCGTTCGCGTAGCCGATCGCGCGGCCGACGCGGACGGCGGCGTCGCCCATCTCTCTGCGCAGCGTCGTGGTCAGCGCCGGCGACGGGCACTCCTCGACGATCTTCTGGTGGCGGCGCTGGATCGAGCACTCGCGCTCGAACAGGTGGAGGAGGTTGCCGTGGTGGTCGCCGAGGATCTGGATCTCGACGTGGCGCGGCCGCTCGACGTAGCTTCTCGACGAGGAGCGTACCGTCGCCGAACGCGCTCTCCGCCTCGCGCCGCGCCGACTCGATCGCCGCCGGCGAGCTCGCTCGCGCCCGTGCACGACGCGCATGCCCTTGCCGCCGCCGCCTGCGGACGCCTTGAGCAGGACCGGGAACCCTACCTCGACAGCCTTCGCCGCGAGGACCGCCGGCGTCTGGTCCTCACCGTCGTAGCCGGGGACGACCGGCACGCCCGCCGCGTGGCGAGCCGCTTCGCCTCCCGCTTCGATCCCATCGCTCGGATCGCCTCGGGGCTCGGGCCGATGAAGACGAGCCCGGCGGCTCGCGCACGCCTCCGCGAACGCCGCGTTCTCGGAGAGGAAGCCGTAGCCCGGGTGGACGGCGTCCGCGCCCGTCCGCGGGCCGCGTCGAGGATCCGCTCGATCGCGAGGTAGGACTCGCGCGCCGGCGGCGGGCCGATGCGCACCGCCTCGTCGGCGTCGCGCACGTGCGGCGCGTCCGCGTCGGCGTCGGAGAACACCGCGACGGTCGCGATGCCCATGCGCGCGGCAGGTCCGCATCACGCGGCGCGCGATCTCGCCGCGGTTGGCGACCAGCACTCTATGGATCCGGCGAACGTTCATCGCATCGTCTCGAGATCGGCGGCCGGCCTCAGTGGCGGAAGACGCCCCAGCTCGTCGTCCCGCGGACCGGTCGCGGTTGTACGGCGGCCGACAGCGCGATCGCGACCACCGTGCGCGTGTCGCGCGGATCGATGATGCCGTCGTCCCACAGGCGCGCGGTCGCGAAGAACGGTCGACTCGTTGTCGATCTGCGCCTCGATCATCGCCTTGCATGACGCCGAGGCGCTGCTCGTCGACCGTCTCGCCCTTCTTGGCCGCGGCCTCGCGCTGGATGATGTCGAGCACGCCGGCGAGCTGCTTGCCGCCCATCACCGCGATGCGGTGGTTGGGCCACGTGAACAGGAAGCGCGGGTCGTACGCGCGCCCGCTCATCGCGTAGTTGCCGGCGCCGTAGCTCGCGCCGGTCATGATCGTGATCGCCGGGACGGTGCTGTTCGAGACCGCGTTGATCAGCTTCGCGCCGTGCTTGATGATGCCCTCCTGCTCGACCTTCTTGCCGACCATGAAGCCGGTGATGTTCTGCAGGAACAGCAGCGGCATGTCGATCTGGTTGCAGAGCTGGATGAACTGCGCGCCCTTGTCGGCCGACTCCGAGAACAGGATCCCGTTGTTCGCGAGGATGCCGACCGGATAGCCGTGCACGTGCGCCCAGCCGCACACCAGCGTCGCGCCGTAGAGCGGCTTGAACTCGCTGAAGCGCGAGCCGTCGACGATGCGCGCGATCACCTCGCGCGCGTCGAACGGCACGCGGACGTCGGGCGACGCGATCCCGAGCAGGTCCTCCGGCGTCGTAGCGCCGGCGGCTCGATCGCGCGCGCGCGGCGCGCGGCCCGGCCTTGCGCCAGTCGAGGTGCGCGACGATCTCGCGCGCCGAGCCGGATGCGCGTCGCGCTCGTCCTCGGCGAGGTAGTCGCGACACGCCGCGATACGCGACTGTGCATCTCGGCGCCGCCGAGCTCCTCGTGGTCGGTCTCCTCGCCGGTCGCCATCTTCACGAGCGGCGGGCCGGCGAGGTAGACCTGCGCCTGCTCCTTCACCATCACGACGTAGTCGCTCATCCCGGGGATGTAGGCGCCGCCCGCGGTCGAGCTGCCGAACACCAGGCACACCGTCGGGATGCCGCCTCGCGAGCGCCGCGTGAGGTCGCGGAAGCCGCGCCCGCCGGGCACGAAGATCTTCGACTGGTTCGGCAGGTCGGCGCCCGGCCGACTCGATCAGGCGATCGCCGGCAGCCGGTTCTGCTCCGCGATGTCGGCGAGCCGGCCCGACTTCGAACGCCGACTCGCGTCACCGCGCCGCCCTTGACCGTCGACTCGCTCGCGGTGATCAGGCACTCGACGCCGGACACCAGGCCGATCGCCGCCGACCACGGCCGCGCCCGGCCGTGCGCCCGGCACGTCGTGCCCGGCGAGCGCGCACAGCTCGAGGAAGTACGAGTCGCGGTCGAGCAGCGCTCGATGCGCTCGCGCGGCAGGAGCTTGCCGCGGCCTTGTGGCGCTTGACGTACTTCTCGCCATCGCCCTTGACATTTAACCAGAAAATATTATTCCCCTCACCGTGGCGCAAGTAACGCCACCCGGCCTCAAGGAGGCCATCGAAGAAATGCACATTCTGCATGACCGTCGAACTCCGCCCAACCGGGGCCAGCCCTCCGGCGGACCGCGGGCTTCTAGCCCTCAGTGGCTCGCGCCCGCCAGCCACTCCAGGCGGGATGCCGGCCCACCCGCCCGCCGCAACCGTATCTTACCGCCCGCGCCTCGCCCTTTTACGCGCCTTCCGCGATTTTCCGCCCTTTTCCGCCCACGGAACTCCGGGAACACGGCGATTTTCCGCTTTTTTCCACCTGCCGTGAGGATGCCTCCCCATCGCACTGCGCGCACTTACCCCTGCCCCGTTCACATCCGCAGTTACGCGGGTGGTTATCCCGGTTGGAATCTTCCGCCACCCGCCTAAACCCGCGTAAGCATTCGCAAGTCCTTGATTTCCCGCATCCTGTCCCACAAACATTTTTTGGCCCGACCCCGATTCTCCTCCCGCGCTTCAATCGCAAACCGAAAATCGCAAATGTCCCGCAACCCCTTGATTTCCCGCATCTAATTCCAGTTGATTTTCTTCGCCGACCTGAACTTTCACCCTTCTCTGTCCGGCGCAGGTCGCCAACGAAATGGCGTGCCTCACCGCCGCGCTGGACGGCAGTTGATTCGCATGGAACGCACCGGCACAACGCGGGCCGCGAATCTCCGCGCCAAATCCCGGCCGGCCCGGGCACGGCGGATGCGGACGCTGACGCTGAAACCCGCGCGCGCTCCAGAAACGGATGCGGAGCGGGGCGGGTTTGGTGATGCGATTCATGGCACCTCAGACCTTCGGGCTTGCCGCCGGGTTACCAGCCGGCCGGCACCGACTGAAGTTGAGACCCATTTGGCCAGGCGAATGTTCCCGGACCGTCTTTTTGCTCGTCAAGCAGCGCGCGTTGGGGAATGTTGCCTCCCACTGCCCCGAATTTGAAATGGCCGGGGAAATAAACCGCGCCGCCGCCGCTCTTATCTGCGCGTAACGCCGTATGCCTGAAGGCGTGGATTTTGAAAATCTCGTGGCCCGCTACTATGGCCCGCTTTATGAATTCGCCTACAGCCTGGCGGGATCGGAAGCGGACGCAAGTGACCTTACGCAACAGACATTTTACATTTGGGCCACCAAGGGACATCAACTGCGGGATCACTCGAAGGTCAAAACCTGGCTGTTCACGACGTTGCATCGGGAATTCTTGAACCTGCGCAGGAAAGTGGTCCGCTTTCCCCATTACGAACTCGGTGAAATGGACCGCGAACTTCCCGCCATCTCCCCGGCCATGGTCGACGCCATCGAACCCCCAAAAAGTCGTCGAACTCCTCGGCCAGGTTACCGAGCCGGCAACCAGGCCGCCCTCACGCTGTTCTATCTTGAGGATTGTTCTTACCGGGAAATTGCCGAGATCCTCAAGATCCGCTGGGCACGGTGCAGTCCCGGATTTCCCGGGGCATGGCCCAGCTTCAGCAGCTCATCTTGAACACCACGGCCACCACCGATGCCCCGCGAAAGGAGGACGCCCATGGATAGCCGGGAGGCCAGGGAAATATTGACACTTTACCGCCCGGGCAGCACCGACGCCGCGGACCCCCGGATGGCCGAAGCGCTGGACCAGGTGCGCCGTGATCCCCAACTGGCCGCCTGGTTCCAGCAAGCATTGCGGGTGCACACCGCCATCCGGACCAAGCTGAGCGCATCCCCGTTCCGCCCGAGCTCAAACGCAGGATCATCGTTGAGCGCATCGCACAGGGGCGGGTGGTCCGGTTTCCGGGCTTGGTCAGGTTTTTCGCGGCAGCGGCGGCGCTGGTGGTGTTGGCGGCCATCGTCTGGCGCGTGTTCGAGGCGATGCCCGGCGAGGACACCTTTCCGCGTTTCCGCGAGCGGATGGCGCGGTCGGTTCAGCGGACCGGCAGCACCTACATGAATTTTGTTTCCACCAACCAGGCGGAGATCCGGGAATTCTTCCGCGGACGCGGCGCGACCGTGGATTATGAGATTTCCACCAACCTCCAGCAGCTCCCCGGCGAGGGAGGTTCGGTGCTGACGTGGAACACCCACCCGGTGGAGATGCTCTGCCTCAACGGGGGCGTGGATACCAACGGCGTCAAATATGACCTCTGGGTCTTCATCATGAAGAAGGATGCGGTGCCGGACGCGCCGCCTGCGGGGAAGGCGAGCTTCGAGTTGGTCGGCACGCTCATGACAGCGAGCTGGAGCGCCGGGGACAAGCTGTACGTGCTCGCCGGCCGGGGCGGCGAGGAGGACCTGCAAAAGTTTCTTCAGTAGCCCGCCGCCGGCCTCCGGGTGTCGCTTCCGCAAGGCAACTCCCCAAAAGGACACTTCCCGCTTGCGCGGCAACGGCAATTCCGAAACATTCCAGGCGGGCGATGAAGAACAGACTGCCATGGTGGATGACCCTCTTCGCGGCGCTGGCCCTGGCCGTGCCAGCCGCATGGGCACAGGATGCGGACGCGAAGCTCAGCGCGTTCTTCAAGGGATACTTGGACGCGACATTCCGGCTCCGGCCACTCCAGGCCACATCCCTCGGGGACCATCGTTACGACAATCTAATCGACAACCTGACGCCCCAATCGCGGGCCGTCTGGCTCGACCAGACGCGCCAGACGCTGTCCGACCTGCCCCGGCAGGTCGATTACGCGAAACTTTCCCGCGACGGCCAGATCGATTTCGAAATCCTGCGACACGAACTCGAAACCGAATCTGGTTGACGGAGAATACGCATCCGTTCGAGCCCGATCCGCGGATCTACAACGATTACATCAACGACAGCGTTTACCTGCTGCTCACCCAGTCCACCCAGCCGCGGGAAACCAACGTCGCGAATTGCATCGCACGCATGGCGCTACTCCCCCAGGTTATCGCCGCGGCGCGAAAACGAACCTGCAAAAACCCGCCCCGCCCCATACCGAGACGGCCATCCGCCAGAACCGCGGCGCGATCGCACTTTTACGAGACGGACATCTTCGAGTTGGCGGGCGGACACCCGGCAAATTGACGCCGCTGCAAGGCCGCAGCCGCAGGTGGTCGACGCCGCTCAAGGCGATTACCAAGACTTCTCGAACAGGACCTGCTGCCCCGCGCCGCGGGCGATTGGCGGCTGGGACCCGACGAAGTTTTGCCCGCAAACTCGAACTTGAACTCGACGCCGGCCTCACCGCCGATGACGTGCTGGCCGATGCCGAGGCCGAGTTCGACGCGGGTGGGACGCGACATGTATGTGATCGCGCGGCAGCTCTGGAGCCGCGACTGCCCGCGGCGGCCCATTACCGCCCGACGACGCGCCCGGGCCGGCGCGACGATCGACGCGGGTGCTGGACGCCATTGGCCAGCGACCACGGGCACGGCCGCAACGCTGATGCGCGACATGCGGCAGACCGTGGCGCGGCTCAAGCAGTTTATCGCCCGACAACGATTATCTTCCGCTTGCCCGATCCGGACCGCGTGCCAGATCATCGAGATGCCCGAGTTTCGCCGCGGCAATTCGACGCGCGTACATGGATGCCGCGCCGCCGCTGGATCCCGAAGCCAGCTCACTCTCGCGGTCAGCCCGCCGCCGAAGGATTGGGACGCCGCACCGGGTCGGAAAGCTTTTTCGAGGAGTATAACCGACAGATGCTGCATATCCTGACGATTCACGAGGCTTACCCCGGCCATTACGTGCAGCTCGAATATGCCAACCAGCAATCCGTCGCTCATCCGGCAGGTTCTGCACTCGGGCGTTTATGTGGAAGGCTGGGCGGTTTACAACGAACAGACGATGCTGGATCAGGGTTACGGAGAGGGCGACCTGGCCTTGCGACTGACCCAGCTGAAGTTCTATCTCCGCGCCGTGGCGAACGCCATCCTCGACCACCGGATGCATTGCGGCATGATGACGGAGACGGGGCCCACGGCCTGCTGACGCATCATGCCTTCCAGTCCGAGGGCGAGGCCCGGCTGAAAGTCATCCGCGCCGAGCAGAGTCCGGTGCAACTTTCGACGTACTTCGTGGGGCGCATGGCTCCTACCAACTGCGACAAGTGATCCAGCGGGAAATGGGCGACAACTTCGATTCTGGGCCACTTCTCACGAAGCTGTGCTCGCCCCGGGAGCCGTGCCGGTGAAGTACCTGCCGGAACTGGTGCGCGCAAAACCGGCCTGCCACGCTGAGCTGAACGCGCAATCCGCGAATCCACGCTCTGACCCACGAAGCACGATGCCTGTGGGGAACGGACCACCCGGCAGGGCTCTACACGCTCTTCTTCACAGAGATGTGGGAGCGGTTCAGCTACTACGGGATGCGGGCCCTGCTGGTGTTGTTCATGGTGGACCGGGCTGAAAGGCACGGCCTCGGCTACATGGACGAGGTGAGCGGACCGCCATCTACGGGCTTTACACGCGGCGGTCTATCTGCCTGCTTCCCGGTGGATGGGTTGCTGATCAGTCTTGGGACCGCGCCGCGCGGTCTGGTACGGTGGGATTGATCATCGCGGCGGGCATTTCACGCTGGCCATCCCGCGTACAGAGACCTTCTTTCTTGGCCTGGTGTTGGTCGCCTGTGGCACGGGCCTGCTCAAGCCCAACGTCAGCGCGCTCGTCGGCCCCTTTACCCGGAGGGAGGGGTGCGGCGGGATGCGGGTTTCACCGTATTTTACATGGGCATCAACCTCGGCGCGTTGATGGGGCCCATCGTTTGCGGGACGCTTGGGGAAGGAGTGAACTGGCATTAGGGATTCGCCGCGGCAGGGGTGGGGATGGTGGTGGGTTTGATTCAGTTCCGTCTGACGGCGCTGCCATTTGCCGCCCGGCATGCCGTGCGCGCCGCTGCCCCCCTTTTCAACACCGGATTGATAGCGTGTGCGGCCTTGGAGTGCTCCTTCTGGTCTTGTGGGTTTTGGGTGTCATTCCCGGCAATCCGTGGCCTGCTGAACATACGCCGCCTTCATCATGTTCCTGGCGTGCTCTATTTTCAACGGGCTGCCTTCGCGGGGTTACTTGAGGCGATCGCAAACGAGTCCTCGTGGTGATTGTCCTGTTCCTCGCCTCGACCTTGTTTTGGTCGGGATTTGAACAGGCCTCGACCTTCTTCAACTTGTTTGCCAGGGAGCACACTGTGCGCTCCTACGGCTGGTTGAGCAAATTGCTGGGCCAGCCCGGTTATGCGATCCCAGCGAGCTGGTTTCAATCCATCAACCCCATATTTGTGATTCTGTTCGCGCCGTTCATGGCGTGGCTTTGGGTGCGGCTCGCACTGCGAAACCTCAATCCCTCAATGCCGGTGAAATTTGGTTTTGGCCTGCTGCTGCTGGCGGGCGCCTTCTCGGTCATGGCGGGAGCCTCGGTGCTCGTGGCGGCGGGTCAAAAAGTCTGGCCAACCTGGCTCATCACCATTTACTTGTTCAACACGTTTGGCGAATTGTGTCTCAGCCCGGTGGGCCTGAGTTCCGTGACCAAGCTGGCGCCGGCGCGCATGGTCGGACAAATGCTGGGCGCCTGGTTCGTGGCATCGTCGTTGGGCAACCTGCTGGCGGGCATGATCGCTGGTGGCTTCGGTAAAAACAACCTGCAGGACTGGCCTGCGCTCTGCCGGCCGATGATCTTCTTGCCGGTGGTTCTGGGTCTGCTTTTGATCGCGTGCTATCGACCCATCAAGCGACTTATGGGTGGCGTAACCTGATTAAGACGGAGCCGAAAATTTGGACAGGCCGCCAGCCCGCTGTCTGACCGCTTGCCTGACGGGCCAACCCTATTCTGTCACGAGCGCGTGAATACATTAACCAGACAGTGCAGGCAACCGAAATGCCTCCAGTATCTGAACAGTCCACCGGACGCACTTCCCAGCCAAGCTGTTCCCAGACCTCTCTGCCCGCGGCATTCAGCGCTTCGAAACCGCGGTAAGTCGGCAGATAAACGATTTTACGGTCGCCCTGCCGGTCCATGATCACGTTTACATAGGTCAGATAGCTGCGGCCATCCGCCGCGGGAACCACCGGGGATGCGCACCACGCGGTAACCTTCGGCGGTGCATTTCATCGCGACGGCGTCGAAGCGATGCTGGGTTGCCGGCGTGAAGTCCGGGCCGTCCGGGAATGTCAACCGGGCCGGCTGCCAACAGGGGCCTTCCCAGGGACGGGTCTGCCACGAGCACGACGCCCTCGCCGGGTGACGCCATGAACATGCCGGCGTGATGGTCGGGGGATTCTTCAAGGAGGACGACGCGCCGCTTGAATTCGGCGGCAAGCGTTTCCAGGAACCCGGCACGGCTGGTGACGGTGTGCTGCAGATTGCGCGGCAGCAACGCGCCCCCGCGACGAACACGTTGCTGCCGTCCGCAAGAAAATCGCCGCCGTCAAAATAGAGACGGCTGCGTTGCGCAAAAACCGACCCGGGCAGCGCCTGGGCGATGTCGGCGCCAACTTGTCAGTCACCGAGGCGTTGCGGCCAGATGGCATCCCCTGCTTACCACCGCGCGGACTCAGCAGCGTGGTCAACCC
Organism: uncultured delta proteobacterium; assembly: GCA_963740495.1. Classification (GTDB taxonomy): domain Bacteria; phylum Myxococcota_A; class Polyangia; order Polyangiales; family CAVUEK01; genus CAVUEK01. Next base: position 1,471 of record CAVUEK010000011.1, on the reverse strand, counting down.
TCCCGGAGCCGCCGGGCCGAACGCAACCCACCGGTCGCGCGACCAGGTGGTAACGGAGTGGCCGACGATGATGGGCGAAAACCTGGGCTTGCCGTACGAGAAACTTCGCAACGAAGTCCTCGTAAGCCGCCCGATTTGAAACGACGACCCGCACCTTCACGTCATCGCCGAGCTGGCGCAGGAAGTCGCGATACGTGGCGGCGACCATTTCTTTCGCGGCGTGATCATATTGCATGACCAACTCACGGAGGAGTGGCCGTCGCACTCGGAGAGAATGGGTCCGCACGGCGGGAGGTGTCTTGATGACGGGGCGATCAGTCCGAGGATCGCCAGACCCGCCATCAAGCCGATGGCCATTCCAAGCCAGGTTTGCCAGCGAGACATATCGTTTGCGGCGGGCCGCCTTTGTCTGTTCAAGGACCCGGCGGCGGGGAACGCTTGGGCCGGCGCTGCCGGCAGTGCGGGCATGGTCGAAAAGCTCAAAGCCGTGACCTGGGTTGGCGTTAACCACAGCACGTTCGGCACGGTTACACCGGTCGGTCCGGACTCGTTGGCCTGCGGGCGGGCCGCCGAGGTCGCAATCTGGGTGATATTTCCCGCAGTGGCGTTCCGGTCATGGGCGCCGCGGGTAAGTCCATGGTAACCGACACAATTGCGTTGGTGGGAATCGCCGTCTTGGTCGCCAGCGTGACGGTTTTGCTCTCGTGCGCCTGCAAGGTGAACGACGGTTGATCGTTCCACAAAACGGAGGGCAGGGAGACGGCACGGGCGAGCAGATTGTTCGGTCCGCTTGAAGAACATGGTCAAATGGATGCTCGCGCTGGCGGGTTGATTCTCCGTGTTCGTGGCTGTCAGTTCGAAGCTTGGGCTGGTCGCCGGCATGCATTGGTTGATTCCCGACGGGTGTCACGGTGAACTCGACTCCTTGGAGGGTGAGTTTGGGCCGGGTGGTTTTGGCCGCGCTCGGGTCTGTGTCGTCGCCGGCATTGAGCGGACCGCCGCTGAAGGCCACTACCGTCAGAACCGCCGTTGCAAAGGCCGCCGTGGTGACAGCGGCAAGATCTTTTGTATTCATGGTGTCTTCTTTGGTTGAGGGTGATTTTGCGTCTGGATGACCGGCCACGCGGCCAATCATCCCATCTCTGTCCCCCAGTTAAACCGATCCATGGTGCGGGTTGTCATGCTGGCGTAAGGAATATGTAAAAGATTTGTGAGGCGTGCGGAGGTTGCGAAGTGTCAATTCAGGTTGTTCGGATTTGGCTCAACGAAAACATCCCGCACGAGGGCGGCCGGAATCGGCTCGGTCCGGGGGACAATCGATGTCAGCCGGATCGGCCGCCTCTGCGCGATTGACACCGTGCGGACGCCCTAGTTTGATATGCCGATATGGCCAAACTCGTTGTCATCACGAAGGGACTGGCTGTCCCGTCCAGTTGGAGCTTGGCCAGGACTGGGTCACGATTGGGCGTGG
>CAVUEK010000010.1:0-362828 GCA_963740495.1 uncultured delta proteobacterium | reverse complement strand
GCGGTCAAGCAGGTCTCGGACCTTCGAACCGTGGAGTCGATCGAACGGGGGTTCGTGACGCGCGTCGGCGGGCGACGGCCGCTCGAGCTGCTCACCGAGACGATGCGCGGCCGTCGGGACCGGCCGCTCGCGCTCGTTCTCGTGGAGGCGCGCGACGCACCCGAAGACGGCCGCGTTCGGACCGTGGTCCGCGGGATCGGTGGCGTCAGCCCGCAGAAGGGCGCGATCCACGTAGGCGACGAGATCGCCGTAGGCGATCGCATCGCGTACGCCGTCCTCGACCCCACCGCCGCGCGCGAGGACTTTCAGTCGATGTTGCGCGACGTCGAGCGCGGTCTCGCCGGCGGCATCCGGGTCGCAGGGATCTACATCGACTGCGCGGCGCGCGGCGTCCGCCTATACGGCCGGCCCGACGTCGACGTGCGCGCGATCGCCGGCCGTTTTCCGGACCTTCCGTTTGCCGGCACGTGCTCCGGCTTCGAGATCGCGAGGATCGGCGGCCGCGCCCGCGTCCTCGCGTACACCGGGGTGCTCGCGATCCTGTACGCGCCGAGCTGACCGCACCGTCACGGCCGGAGCAGGACCACCTCGGCGCGGTCGCGCAGGATCAGGGCGGGAGCCGTTCGGAGCGGATACGCTTCGTTGGTCAGCCACGGTCCGAGCAGGTTGTCGAACCAGGGGGAATCGATCGATCCCCCCGTCCCTCCCGGGAGGCTGCTCTGCGCGACGATCCCGCGCGGCCCGAAGCGCCTGCCATAGACCTGCGCCACGTAGCGGCGGCTCGGGCCGATGGTGGACGAGTAGCCGTCGGCGCTCGCCGCGCGGATCGAGAAGTAGCTCACGTCGACCGTGCCGTATCCGCCGTCCACCGGAAAGCCTGCCGGCGGTGACAGTGAGAACGGAGGGCCGAGCAGGTGCGGCAACTGCACTCGGTGCAGGAGACCCCAGCGGTAGTCCTCCTGGCTCGTCGACCCACCGAACGCCGGTCCGAACGCGTCGCTGGCCAGCATGTCGAGGGCCTCGGCCAAAGAGACGACCAGGATGATGTCGCGGCGGTCTCGTGGGTCGGCCACGCCGGGGACCGGGAAGAAGTCGAGGCCCGAAGCTCCGATGCCACCCGCCTCGTCGAAGTCGTCCAAGAGGTGTCGCAACGCGACGAGCGTCGTGTGGTCGCCGGGCAGACCGGGGTCGACACCCGCCGCGGCGAAGATCCCGCCGAGCACGGCGTCGACGGTGTTGGCTGCGAACCGGGCACGCCACGCGGTGTAGATCGTCGTCGCGATGCTCGCCTCGATCTCGTCGGGGCTCGGCTCGGAGAGCGCACCGTTCTCGTCGCTCGCATCGTATCCGCCCGCGATGCCCGTCGGCGCGCTGCCGTCCCAGGCCGAGAAGCGGCCCATCGCCTCGACGACGCGAGGATCGGCGGCCGCACCGGCGAGGATGGGGTTCGCGCCCGGCTCGTTCGCGCGTGCGAACGCAGCGAGGATGTACGGGACGAACACCTCGGCGTCGCGCAGGACGACGTCCGCTTGGATGTCCTCCATCACCCGTCGAGTGACACCGCCCGATGCGGCGGCCTCTGCGAGGCGGATCGAGATTCGCTTGGCACGCAGGCCTTCCGCGTATCGGGGCGAGAGGTAGCGGATGCCGCCAGAGGGTCGCAGCTGATTGAACGGATCGTTGTCGAGGGTGGCGCCGTCGGGATCGTTGTTGGCGTTGACGATGATCCCCGCGGGTGGGTTCGTGACGTGCGGCATCTCTTCGACAGGCAGGATCTCGAACGGAAGTGTCTGCGTCGGGCCGGGGTGCGGGTCCGCAATCCAGTCGTTGCCACCCGTCCCGTTGCGAATGAACATGGGCGGCAGGCCGTCGACGGTCGCCGCTTCGAGGTCCTCTCTCAACGGGACCTCGCCGGTCGTGAAGTAGCCGATGTTGCCCTGGGTGTCGGCCGCGAGGAGGTTGAGCGAGACCGCATCCAGGTATGGCGCAGCACGGCCGACATCGTCGACGCTCGAGGCGAGATTCAACGCGCGGAGCCCGTCGAGCTCTCGTCCTCCGCTGAACCCGACGTGCGCGATACTGATCGCGGTGCCGGTGCCCGGATCGAGTGAAACGATCGGACCGTTGTTGCGTCGAGGGATCAGGAGGCTCACCGGCGGAAGCCCGAACGAGGGCGGAACGTCGACGAGGTCGTCGTCGACGCCGTCGCCGATGACGTTGAAGCGATACTGCTCCGGCACCGGAAGGATCGGCTCGAGATCTCCGTCGTGGACGATGCTCAAGCCGCTCGGTGACGCGGGATCGGGTGCCACCTGCTCCTGGTACACGTCGGTCATGTCCGCCATGTTGTTCGTCGCGCCCCACGCGACGCGGTCGTTGTTCCCGATCACGACGTAGGGAGCTCCCGCGACGGAGGCACCGATCACGTCGAACCCTGCGGTCCTGGCCTGCAGGTGCACCGGGTAGAGCGCGCTCGGAGTCCCGAGGTCGAGATGCGGGTCGTTGGCGAGGAGCGCCTCTCCGGTTCGCGTGTGTGAGCCGCTGACGACCCATCCATTGCTTCCATGCGGCCGGCGCTCGCGCGAAAGGGCGTCGCGGAAGAACGGCATGTCGTGGACGAGGTCGCGGAACCTCCGCGAGAGCTCCTCGCCTCGGTGCGCGCGCGAGCCTGGATGGCATCGCACGGTGGGCCCAGGGATTTCGTGCTCTGCGTCCGGGAGAGTCGCGACGTCGTCGAAGGGCGCGGCGCGAGCGATGTCCTCGAAGAACAGCGCCTGGCCATCGAACCCAAACGCCGAGCCGAGCGCGTCGAACGTCAAGAACGCCGTCGTCCTGTCGATGTCCGCCAGGTCGAACGAGAGGCTGAAGCCCAGTGCCTGGATGATGGTCAGGGAGTCGAGCGCGGTCCACGGTGCGAACTCGTGGAGCTCGAGCGCCCCGTACTCCGGCGGCAGAGGGTTCTCCGCGACATACGCGTTGACGCCCGCGGCGTACGCGTCGAGGCCGCGACGCACCCGATCCGAGGCGAGCGGGAGCGACGCCTCGGCCGAGCGCCGGATGCCGAGGGTTCGAAGCTGAACGTCGATCGGTAGGGCGTCCGGCCCGACGAGCTCGGCGAGCGTGCCGCTGCCTTGACGCCGCACCTGATCCATCTGGAAGAGCCGGTCGCGCGCCGTGACCCAGCCTTGCGCGAAGAGCATGTCGTGCTCCGAGCGAGCGTCGATGTGCACCACGCCGTCCTCGTCGCGGATCAAGAGGACCGCGGACGAGAGCTCCGCCGCTTCGATCGTCTCTGTGCCCCCACCGCTGTGCCGGATCTCGGCGACGTTCGTGGCTGTCGAGTCCGAGCCCGCATCGCCGAGACACCCACCGACACCCGGCGATGACGCGACGAGCAAGAGCAATCCAACACGCGTAGTCCGCTTCATTGACGTTCCTCCGAGGCACGCGTGCATTGCACGTCGCGCGCCACGCCGCGCGCGCCAGTTCTTCTCTGATCTCGCCGGTCGCGAGCGAGCGCACGCGCCGGGCGGCAAGACTTGCTGGTACCTCGATGCGGCAAGTCTTGCCGAGATGTGCGCGCTGGGAACCGGTGTGGGGCGCTACCAGACTCCGATTCGGCCGATCTCCACCACCGGGGCCGAGTGTTGTATGTTTGGCTCGAAAAGCGGCGCGAAGGACGACGACCGTAGCGATGGGAGAAGAGCCGGAGACCCGCGTTCGTGACGACGCCGCTTTCCGACACCTGCGACAGCCGGCGCCGGCCCCGCAGACCTGGCTGCTCGTGCACTATGCGGCGCAGGTCGCTGCGTTCGCCATCGAGGACGGGCAGACGCTGACCGTCGGGCGACGCAAGCCGTGCGACATCGTCCTCGACGAGCCGACGCTCTCTCGGAAGCACGCCAGCATCGAGAGGACGGGCAACCAGATTCTGGATCGAGGACCTCGGCTCTCGGAACGGCACGGAGATCAACGGGATGCCTCCGCTCGGTCGCGTCCGCATCGCGCCGGGGGACGAGGTGCGCCTCGGTGACGTCGCGCTCTGGCTTCATTCACGCGCGCCGTTGAAGAGCGCGGTCGGGGGGTTCGACAGCCACGACGATTTCGTTCGGTCGCTCAAGGACGAGGTCCTCCGCTCGCAGGTCTTCGGCAGGTCGCTCGCGTTGGTCCTCGTGGGCACCCACGGGTCGACCGATGCGTTCGTGGGTCACGCATGTCCGCGGCTCCGACGGATCCTGCAGCCCGTCGACCGGCTCGCGCTCTACGCTCCCAAGGTCGCGGAGCTCCTTCTCGTCGAGACCGATCACGACCTGGCGCTGCGGGCCCTCGAGGAGATCGTCCGATCGCGCCCGCCCGAGGAGCCCGCGCTCTTCTGTGGTGTCGCGATGTTTCCGGCGGCGGCGCGGTCGATCGACGAGCTGCTCGACGTCACGCGCTCGGCGCTGCGCTCTGCGAGCCCCGAACGACCGATCGTGTGGGCCAAGGTGCGCGACACGTCTTCGGTCGTCCCGCCGCCCATTCGAGCCGGGAACGAAGCGCACGCGGACCAGAGCGGGCCCGTCGTGAGCAGCCCCGAGATGCAGCACATCTTTGGTCAGGTCGAGCGGCTGGCTCGAAGCGAGGCACCGATCCTCATCCAGGGAGAGACCGGCGTGGGAAAAGAGGTCGTCGCTCAGGCGATTCACCACTCCGGCCGCCGCCGCCCGCATCCGATGTTGTGCATCAACTGCAGCGCGATCTCGGAGCAGCTGATCGAGAGCACGTTCTTCGGGCACGAGCGAGGCGCTTTCACGGGCGCGCACCAACTGCGCAAGGGTGTCTTCGAAGCCGCGGACGGAGGCACGCTTCTGCTCGACGAGGTCGGCGAGCTGTCGCCCGGCGCCCAGGCCGCTCTCCTCAGAGCCATCGAGACGAAGCGCATCACCAGAGTCGGTGGCACCACGGAAATTCCGGTCGACGTGAGGGTGTTGGCTGCGACCAACCGCGACCTGGAAGCCATGTGCCAGGCCGGCACGTTTCGCGCCGACCTCTACTACCGATTGAAGGGCGTCAGCATCGACATCCCGCCGTTGAGGGAGCGGCGCGCAGACATCGCGGCTCTGGCGAACCGCTTCCTGCGGCTCGCGCGGGCGAAGGCGGTCGGCACGGAGCTCGTACCGACGAGCTTGAGCGACGAGGCGCTCGAGGCGCTCATGAGCTATCCATGGCCGGGAAACGTACGAGAGCTTCGAAACGAGATCGAGCACGCGACGATCAACGCACGCAGCGTGATCGGCCCGCACCACTTGAGCGCTCGGATCCGGGCGGCGGTGCAGAGAGAGCCGACCCGCGGGCAGCACGACCGGCTCGTCACCAGTGTCGGGGACGTCCACGTCGCGGCGGTGAGGCGGGACCCCGGCGCGGCGTGCAGCTTCAGGGATCGCGTCCGGCAGTTCGAACGCTCCTTGATCGTCGAGTCCCTCGACGCGACCGGTTGGAATCAATCGGCGACGGCTCGACACCTCCGCATTCCGATTCGCACGCTCTCCTACAAGATGCGCACCCTGGACATTCGCCCGCCCGAAGACGACTGAGCTCGGGCCACTATCTCCCCCATCGCACGGTCTCGGCGTGTCCGCGCGCGATCGTACGGACGAGACGGCCATCCACGGTGGCGACGACGACGCCTTCGGGCGATACCCACGCGAGCATCCGACAATCCGGCGAGAACGCGGGATCCTTGTGGATGCCGCGCGCAGGGCTCACGCGATGGGTCTCGCCGCTCGCGAGGTCGAGCGTCATGATGCGCATCCCGTGGCCGACTTCTGTGTACGCGAGCATCGAACGGTGCGGGTCGGGGCAGACCGCGGGCGTCTGGCTCTCGGTGTCCGTGCGGGAGAGCTGCCGCGGCTGACCGCGCCCGGGGCGGAGCGCCCAGAGCTGCGGGCGGCCTCCGCGATCCGAGACGAACGCGATGCGCCCGTCGGGCAGGCACGTAGGGCTGACGTCGATTGCGTCCTCGCGCGTGAGCCGTTGTTCGTCGGTTCCGTCGAGGGCTGCGCTCCAGATGTCGGTGTTGCCATCGCGCGTTGCGGCGAAGAAGAGCCGTCCGTGGCACTCCTGCGCGCCCATGTTCGTCCCCGGAGTGCCGATGATGAACCGCTCGCCGACGCCGGTTCGCGTGATGAATACGCCGGACGTCGTGACGAGCGAGTACCAGATCGCGTCGGCGCCGAAGCTCGGCAGCATCGCGATGCCCTGATCGCCCGAGACCATGTGGAGGTTCCCGCCGTCCGCGTCGACCACGAATATGGCCTTGCGACGCGGACCGAGCCGCCGCGAGAACACGAGCCGCGACCGGAACGCCGAGCGCACGCCCGTGAGCTTCTCGACGACGTCGTCGACCCATTCGTGCAAGAACGCCGCCGCGCCCGTGTCGGGGCCCCGATACGAGCTCCGGAGCACGCCCGGCGACCCGTCCGCGTGACGGAGCGCGAGCTCTATCGTCGTCTCGCCGTTCGCGCTCGCTCCGGTCCCTTCGACGAGGTAGCCGTCGCTCGCGTCGAGGCGGAGCTCGCTCACGTACGCGAGGTCGGTCGCGATGACGCTGCGGAGCACCGGGCCGAGCGAGCCGTCGAGGCTGAGGACGATGCCCGCCGTGTCCTCGGTCGTCGCGACGACGGTCGTCGTGAACGGGGTCTCCGCGCTCTCTGGCTCGCGCGGAGCGGGGATGCCGCCGATGGGCTCCGGCCGCGCGAGGCCCGCGCCGATCTCGAGCACGATGGGCTCCGATTCGGGCGGCTCCGCGAGATGCTCCGGCGCTTCGGACGCCTGCGCCCACGCCGCCGCCGCGGCGCTCGAGACGAGCATCGTGACGACTGCGCCGAGCCTGCGATGCTTCATCCAGCCAGTCTGACTCATCGAAGGTGATCGGCGAGGAACCCGACGATCGCTCGATTGAGGCTCACCGTCACCTCGGGCTCCGCGACCATGTGCGTGAACCCCGACAGCGGGAGGAAGTCGTGCCGGCCTCCGGCCCGGAGGATCGCGTCGCTCATCTTGATGCTGTGCACGAAATAGACGTTGTCGTCGACCGTTCCGTGCACGATGAGCAGCGGCCGCTCGAGCCGCGCCGCGTACGTGAGCACGGAGGCGCGATCGTAGCCTTCGGCGTTCTCGGACGGCAGGCCCATGTAGCGCTCGGTGTAATGCGTGTCGTAGTCACGCCAGTCGGCGACCGGCGCGCCCGCCACGGCGGCCGCGAAGACGTCGGGGCGCTGCATGACCGCGTGCGCCGAGAAGTAACCGCCGAACGACCAACCGTAGATGCCGATGTGCCGGAGATCCATCTCCGGGATTCGCTGTCCGAGGGCGGCGAGCGCGTCGACCTGGTCCTGCAGCGGAAGCGAGATCACATCGCGATAGATCGCGCGCTCCCACTCGCGGCCGCGGCCCGGCGTGCCGCGCCCGTCGGCGCTGATCACGATGAAGCCATGGTCGGCGTACCACTGCTCGCGGAGATAGCGGCGTGGCGTCGCGGTCACGGTCAGGTGATGAGGGCCACCGTAGACGGATACGAGCACCGGGTACTTCCGGCCGGGCTCGAAGTCACGCGGTCGCACGACGACGGCGCGGATGTTTCGCTCGCCGACGGTCAAGAGCTCGATGCGAGGGATGTACGGCGGCTCCTCCGCCTCCGACGGGAGCGTGCCGAGGGTCTCGGCGTTTCTTCGTGCGACGGTCGTGAGCCGACCGTCGGCCGTCTCCGCCGTGTGCACCCACAGCTCGCCGCGCACGACGGCCTCGTGCATGCCGGGCTCGGTCGTCATGCGCTCCGGCGCGCCCTGCGAAGGATTGAGGTGGACGCGCCAGACGTGCATCTCGGTCGGCTCGGTGCTCGCGAGCACCCACGCGACGCCCCGCGCCTCGTCCACGTAGAGCAGCGACTGGTAACCGAAGCCCGGCGGGGTGAGGGCGGCGCGGAGCGAGCCGTCGTGGTTGCGGAGCTCGAGCTGGTAGCTGCCCTCGCGCTCGGTCGACCAGAGGAACGCCTCGCCGGCCCGGATCCACCGCGGCACGCTCGGGTCGATGTTGATCCAGATCGGGTCGCGCTCGACGTGGAGCGTGTCGACGTGCCGCGTCGCCGGATCGACGGTGAGGAGCTGCTCCTCCTGTTGCAGACGGTTCTGTACGAGGATCGTCAGCGGTGCCCCCTCGGTCCAGACCACGTCCGCCAGGTATGGGAACGCGTCGCGATCCCAGTCGATGAATCGCGCCGCGCCGCCGGTCGCCGCGACGATCCCGAGCCGCACGCGTGCGTTCGGCGTGCCGGTCTGCGGGTAGGGGTGTGTCTCGGGCGGGTCGGCGGGGTGCCGCGGGTCGAAGATGTGCCAGCGCACGACGTCGGTCGTGTCGGTCTCCTGGAAGACGATCGATCGCGAGTCGGGCGCCCACCAGTACCCGCGATAGCGGTCCATCTCTTCCTGCGCGATGAACTCGGGGAGGCCGTTCTCGATGGTCTCGGACGCGGTTCGGGTGAGCCGGCGCTCCGCGCCGCCAGCGACGGGCGCGACGTAGAGGTCTCCGTCGCGCACGAACGCGACGAGCGTTCCGTCGGGCGAGAAATGCGCGTCGTTCGCGTAGCCGTCCGAGGTATGTAGCTCGTTCGCGTCGCCGCTCGCGCGGTCGAGGACGAAGAGGCGGCCGGAGATCGGAACGAGCACGCGCGCGCCGTCCTGTGAGAGCTCGTAGGACGTGATGCCGCTCGCGCTGAGCCGGAGGCGCTCGCGGCGCTCGCGCTCCTCCGGGCTGAGCTCGCCCTCCGCGCCGCCGAGCAGCCGGTCTGCGCTCGCGACCTCGCGGATCCGGCCCGACGCCACGTCGAGCGCGTAGAGCTCGCGCGTCGGGTCGGCCGCGCCCGAGCGCAAGAACAGGATCTCCGAATCCGTCCGGCGTGATCTGGATCGAGTTGGGTCGGCCGAGACGAAATCCTTGCGTCGCCGCGTAACGCGCGAGGGGCGCGTCGTCGGCCGCCGCGCGCGCGGATCGAGCGCCCGCCGCGGCCTCCGAGCACGGGGCGGTCCCCGCATGCGCGGCGCCGCACGCCGTCGCGAGCAAGGACAGGAAGAGGGCGAGTGATCTCATCGCGCGGGAGCGTACGGCCTGAAATCCCATCGGGGAAGGTGTTGGCGCGTTCGGCTCAGATGTCGACCCGAGTGGTGGTGATCTCGCCCTTCGCGATCAAACGCTGTAGCTCGCGCTTCAGGACCTTGCCGCTGTCGCCGAGCGGCAGGCGAGGGACGAACGTCCACTCGCGAGGGACTTCGATCTTCGACAGCGTCTTCTTGCAGTGCGCGGCGAGCTCCTCCGGGCTCGGGCTCGGCTCCCTCGCCGGGACGACGACCGCGACGAGCTCCTGACCGTAGTGCTCGTCCTCGCGGCCCACGACCGCCGCCGCTGCTACGCCCGCGTGCGAAGCGAGCACGTCCTCGATCTCGGCGGGGTATATGTTGTTGCCGCCGCGGATCAGCACGTCCTTCAAGCGGTCGACGACGGTGAGAACGCCGGTCTCGGAGATCCGGCCGACGTCCCCCGTGGCGAGCCAGCCGCCGCGGAGCGCCTCGACCGTTCCCGTCGGATCGTCGAGATACTCGGTCATCACGTTCGCGCCGCGCACCTGGATCTCTCCGGCCGCGCCGCGCGGGAGCTCGTCGCCCGCTCGACCGACGACGCGGATCTCGACACCCCAGACGGGCCTGCCCACGCTGCCGTGCGCCGGCGGGTCGGGAGGGGCGTCGATGGTCGAGAAGGTGGCCTCGGTCAGCCCGTAGCCCTGGCGGAATCTCGCAGCCGAGGCGCGCCTCGGCCGCGGCTCGCACGCTCTCGGCGAGCGGCGCCCCGGCGCTGAGGCAGAACGACAACGACGACGAGCGCCCGCTGCCGCCGTCGCGCTCGGGCTCGCGCGCGAAGGCGCTGAGCATCGTCGGCACCACGGGGAGCCAGGTGATCGCTTCGTCACGGATCGCAGCGAGCGCACGCGCCGGGTCGAACTTCGGGAGGGTCACACAACGCGCGCCCGCGAAGAACGGACAGAGGACGGCCATGCGGATCCCGAAGCTGTGGGAGAGCGGGAGCACCGCGAGGACACGGTCGTCCGGTGCGATGGGGAGCGTGTGCGCGACGAGCGCGGCCGTGTGGGCGACGAGCGACGCGTGCGAGATGGTCGCGCCCCGAGCGTGCCCCAGCGTGCCCGAGGTGTAGAGGATCATCGCGGGATCCTCGGGGCGCGCGTCGAACGGACGATCGATCGGGAGCGCGCTCATCGCGAGGCCCTCGACGTCGATGTGCGGGACTTCGCGGCCGAGCTGTTCGAGCGCTTGCGCCGAGATCTCGTAACGCGCGTCGTCGGCGATGAGCACGTCGCAGCGCGCGTGCGCGAGGCGCACCGCGACCTCGTCGGCCGAGCTGACCGTGGGCACGGGCACGACCGTCGCGCCCGCATAGAATCGCGCCGAACCAGGCCTCGAGGAACGGGCGGCCGTTGTCGGCGAGAATCGCGACGCGCGAGCCCGGTCCGACGCCGTTCCCGGCGAGAGCGCGCGCCGCGCGGCGTGCTTCCTCGTCGAGCCTGCCGTACGTCGTCTCGTCGCGCTTCCTTCCGCGCCCGAGGTCGACCACCGCGACGCGATCCGGATGTCGGAGCGCCCCCTGCCGCAAGACCTGCCCGATGCTCACGCCCATGGGACAGCCCTAGACGACTTTCTCGGGTCTGTCACCGGGCGACGGTGGCGAGCGAGGCCTCCGGCCGGCAACCGGTGTTCGGATTCTCACGGTGCGGAGTGACCTCGAAGCGGATCTGCGGTCGGTCCTCGAGCGGCGCGGTCGCGTCGCCGTTCTCGTAGCCCACGCTCGTCACCTCGACGCCGAACGCGTCGCGAGGAACATTCGCGGCCGTCCGCGACGTCACGCGAAAGCGATAGCCGCGGAGATAGCTGAAGACGCCGTACCCGTGGCCGCGATACTCCGCGTCACATCGCACCTCGTGCGTGCCGGCCTGCACCGCGCCGCGGTAGGCGCAGAGCGCGTCCGGAAGCGGTTGGATCTCGGCCTGGTCGTCCGCGACGGGGACGCTCAGGTGGGCGACGGGGGCTCCGTCGACCGCGATTGTGAGCCCGACGAGCTGAAACGTCGCGCTCATCTCGTTTCGGTGTGCGACCGAGAGGAAGTAGCTCATCGGGCCCGTGAGCGGCGTGCGCGGCGGCGGAGGGGGATCCCCGGCGCACGCGACCGCATGCGCGCACATCGCAATCAGGAGCGCAGCTCTCACGCTTTCTTCTACGCCCGAGCAGACGGTCAATCCCCCGCGCCCGCCCCGGTCACGCACGGGCGATCGTCCTTTTCGAGAGGTGCACGAACCGCAAGAGGAGCGAGACGGCGACCGTGCTGAGGCCGGCGCAGAGGCCCCACCAGAGCCCGCGCGCTCCGAGCCCGAGGGAAAAGGCGAGGACGAGCGCGAGCGGTAGGCCGATCGCGTAGTGGCCCGCGACGTTCGCGAGGAGCGCGAAGCGCGTGTCCCCCGCTCCGCGGAGCGCGCCCGAGCCGACCGCCTGTACACCGTCGACGAGCTGGAAGGCGGCCGCGACGAGGACGAGCGGGATCGCGGCGCTCACGACGGCGGCGTCGTCCGTGATCACGCGCGCGAGCGGGCCGGGCGCGATCACGAACGCGAGGCCCGACAGCGCCATGAAGCCGCCCCCCGCGAAGACCGCGACGAGCCCAGCGCGTCGAGCTCCCCGCGTGTCGCCTCGGCCCACGGCTTGGCCGACGCGCACGGAGGTCGCGGCGCCGATCGCGAGCGGGACTTGGAACGCCGTCGATGCGAGCGTTAGCGCGACGTTGTGCGCGGCGAGCGGACGCGAGCCGAGCAGGCCCGCGAAGAAGCCGGTGAGACCGAAGATGCCGACCTCGGCGAGCAGCGCGCCACCGATCGGCGCGCCGATCGTGAGCGCGCGGACGAACACGGCGCGATCGATCCCGCGCGCGAGCTTCGTTCCCGTCCGACCGTCGACCGCGCGGACGGCGTAGAGGACGATCCCGCACTGGAGCACCGTGCAAACGGTGCTCGTCCAGCCAGCGCCCGCGATGCCGAGCGCCGGGACGCCGAGCGCAGGAAGACCGATCGAGGTGAGCCCCGCGTCGCCGAACACGAGCGCCCAGCTGACGGGCAGGTTCACGACGTTCGCGACGACCGTGCCGACGACCATCGGTGCGGTCACCGATCGCGCCGAGAGGTACGTGCGCGCGCCCACCATCACGAGAAACGGCAGGAGCCCCGGCAGGCGCGAGAGCACGTAGGCCGAGGTCTCGCGCGCCGTCGCCGCGCCGATGCCGAGGGGCTCGAGCGCGAGGAGTGCGAGCGCGATCATGGCGGCGAGCGGTACCGACACACCGAGCGCGATCCACGCGCCCTGAACGAGCACGGCGCGCGCGCGGCTCGGCTCGTTCGCGCCGAGAGCTTGCGAGACGAGCGGATCGATCCCGAGCATGAGCCCGAGGCCGATGACCGCGACGGTGAAGTACAAGCCGTTGCCGAGCCCGGCGCCGCCGAGCGAGACCTCGCCGAGCCTGCCGACGACGGCCGTGTCGACGGCGCCGAGCAGCTGGTTGCCGAGGTTCGAGAGCGCGAGCGGGATCGCGAGACGCGCGAGCGCGCGCGCCTCGGATGGGAGATCGGTCGCCGCGTGACCGTTGAGCGTGGCGCCTTCGGGTGGCATGGCGGGCGAGCAGCCTGACCTGGAAGGCCCGACTGTGGTAGTCGTCGGTCCATGACCCACGCGCGCGCGGTCAGGATTCGCGGAGCCGGAGGGCCCGAGGTCCTCGAGCTCGGCGAGATTGAGGTGAGGGAGCCCGGGCCGTACGAGATCCTCGTCGACGTGCGGGCGGCGGGGCTGAACCGCGCGGACACGCTCCAGCGTCGCGGCGTCTATCCGGCGCCGCCCGGCGCGGCGAAGGACGTCCCCGGGCTCGAGTACGCGGGCGTCGTCTCGGCCGTGGGCGAGGGCGCGTCCGCGTGGGCCGAGGGCGATCGCGTGATGGGGATCGTCGCCGGCGGAGGCATGGCGACGCGCGTCGTCGTGCACGAGCGCGAGGCGATCCGCGTGCCTCCCGGGATGGAGCTGACCGACGCGGCCGCGGTGCCCGAGGTGTTCCTCACGGCGTACGACGCGCTCTTCGCGCAAGCGCACACGACGCTCTCTACGGTGGTGCTCGTGCACGCGGTCGGCAGCGGCGTCGGCACGGCCGCGCTCCAGCTCGCGCTCGCGGCGGGCGCGACTCCGGTCGGGACGTCGCGCACGGCGGACAAGATCGAGCGGTGTGCAGAGCTCGGCCTCGTTCACGCTGTCGTGCCGGACGGCGGCAAGTTTGCCGATGCGGTGCGCGAGATCACGCGCGGTCGAGGTGCCGACATCGTGCTCGACTCGATCGGCGCCGCGTATCTCGGCGAGAACGTCGCCGCCGTGGCGACGCGCGGAACGATCGTCGTGATCGGGCTCATGGGCGGCGTGACGGGAGAGCTGGCGCTCGGGCTCTTGCTACGGAAGCGGGCGTCGATCGTGGGATCGATCCTGCGCTCGCGGCCGCTCGAGGAGAAAGCCGAGCTCGCGCGCGCGTTCGAGCGGGATGTGGTCCCGCTCTTCGAGAGCGACCGCGCGCGCCCCGTGATCGACGCGGTGCTTCCGATGAGCGACATCGCCGAGGCGCATCGCCGAATGGACGCGAACGAGACGTTCGGAAAGATCGTGCTCGCCTGGTAGTCGCTGTTACGTGGTCGGGAGCCCGTCTCGTGGTACGACCCGGAGGTGCAGCTCGGTGTGTCCGCCACCACTCTGGTCCTCGCGGCGTGCGGCTCGGCGTACGGCTGCGGCGCGTGTGAGCCGCGGAGCGCGGCGCCCGTCGAGGTGCCGCCGATCGCGCCGGCGACGGCTGCGCCCGTGGTGACGATCGAGGACACCGTCTCCGAAGTGCGGCTAGACGACGAGCGCTCCTACGCCCTTCATCGTTTCCGCTTCGACCTCTCGAGAACGCGCATCGACGCAGAGGACCTCGCGTTCCAGTCGCCGCTCGACACGGCGCTCGAGCGAAGCGGCGCGACGTTCGTCGTGAACGGCGGCTACTGGGACACCGAACGACAGCCCGAAGGCCTCACGCTCGACGGCGAGGAGCGCATCGGCGAGCTGAGCGAGAAGATCGGCGGCGGGCTGCTCGTCGTCGACGGCGGGCGCGCGCGGATCCTCGACGTCGAGGCCGAGGGCTTCGCGCCCGTCGAGAGCGCCGACCTCGCGGTCCAGTGCATGCCGCGCCTCGTCGTGCACGGCGCGGTGAACGTGCGCGAGACGCACCGCCCCGCCGACCGCACCGCGATCTGCCTGCGCGACGAGGGCCGTACGCTCGACGTCTACCTCGCTCGCACGGACGACCCGGTCGGGCACGGCGGCCCGAGCCTCTTCGCGTTCGCGGAGCGCCTGGTCGAGGAAGGGTGTGACGACGCGCTCAACCTCGACGGTGGCGGCTCCACGGGCGCGGCCTGGCGCGCTGCCGGCGGGGTTCGTCGAATCGCGCCGCGCACGGACCTGCGCGTGATCCTGCTGTTCCGCGTCTCGACCGAGGACGCGACGGCGCGCGACGAAGCCGCGAGCACGCCCCACGCCGGCGCGAGCTATTGAGCCCTGCCCGCGCCATCGGCGCCGGCGGCCCAGCGGCAGATCCGCTCGGCTGCTTCGACGACGCGCGGGGTGTGCGCGCGGACGAAGGCCTCATCGACGGTGCCGTTCGCACCCGCGTTCTCGAGCGCCTCCGCCCCGTCGAAGTCGACGTACGCGAGCCGCGCCGTGAGCTCCGAGGCCGCGCCGCCCGAAGCTCGTGCCGGGCAGGATCGCGACGCCGGTGTCCTCGAGCAGGCGCTTCGCACAGCGCGTCGGCGGTCGCGACGCCGCGCTCGGCGAAGGCGTGTCGCGTGTGTCTCGAAGTCGGGGAAGAGATAGAACCCGCCCGCCGGTCGCCGGGCACGCGATGCCCGCCTCGGCGAACCGTGCGACCAGCAGCCACTTGCCCGAGCGCGCGGAGCATCGCGCCGCGAGCGCGCGAGGTAGTCCTCGATGTCGGGGCCCCCCGCGAACGCGCGTCACCGCGGCGTACTGGATGGGCGCGCTCGTCGACGTGAACGTCTCGCTCGCGGCCGACGCCATCGCGTCGAGCAGCCAGCGAAGGCTCGGCGGGAAGACGAAGGTGCCGAGCCGCCAGCCGCCGGCGCCGCACCACTTGCTCAGCCCGCTCGAGATGATCGTCCCCTCGGGGTAGAAGCGCGCGATCGACACGTGCTGCCCCTTGTGGTGGAGCTCGCCGTAGATCTCGTCGGAGAGCAGCACGACGCGGTGCCGGCGTGCGACGCGCGCGAGCTCGCTTGAGCTCGTCGAGCGTGAACGTCGCGCCCGTCGGGTTGCGACGGGTAGTTGAGGACGACGACGCGCGGCCGCGCGGAGTCGCTCGGCGCACAGCCGCTCGAGCGCCTCGGGCCGTGAGCATCCAGTCGTCCTCGCGCGAGGTCGGTATGAAGCGCACGGTGCGCCCGATGATCCGCGCCTGCGGCGCGTAGCGACACCCACGCCGGCGTCGGGATGACGAGGTCGCCGTAGTAGACCAGCTGGAGCAGGAACATCAGCTCCTTCGAGCCCGGTCCGATCGAGCACGTCGCGCGGCTGCGGCGTCGACGCCGCGTCGCGCGTCGGTGTACGCGACCACGGCCTCGCGGAGAGCCGCGAGGCCCTGCACCGGCAGGTAGTCCTTCTCGGCGGCGTGCGCCGGAGCGACTCGACGACGCGGTCGGGCACGGGAAACGGCGACTGGCCGAGCCCGAGCTTGAAGATCGTGCGCCCCTCGCCTCGCAGCGCGGTCCGAGCGCTCGTTGATCGCGACGGTCGCGGAGTGCCCGAGCCCGCGGACGTTGAGGTTGAGATGCACCTCGGGAGGCGCTTGCCTCCGTCCGTGGCGTTCACCCATCGCTCGCTCGTCGTACCACGTGAGCGCGCGGCTCGAAACCCTCGAACGTTCAACGTCGTGTCAGGCGTCGGCTTCGCTCGCGAGCGGGAGCGCGAGCTGGCTCGGGGACTCGGCGACGTCGACGACCGTCGGCTCCACCGAAGCCGCGACGCGAACGCGCACGCGCGAGCGATACCGTCCGAGCGCTTGCTCCGCGGCGCGGAGCGCGAGGTGCGGCTCGTTGTTCGCTTCGGAGACGTGCATCAGCACGAGCTCGCGGAGGCCGTGACGGAGCGCCTCGATTGCGCTCGCGGCCTGCGCGTTCGAGAGGTGGCCCGCGCCGCTCGCGACGCGACGCCGGACCGTCTCGGGGTACGGCCCACAACCGAGCAGCATCGGGTCGTGATTGAACTCGAAGAGCAGCGTCGCGCAGCCGTCGAGGTGATCGAGCAGGTCGCGCCGCACGACGCCGAGATCCGTGACGAGCCCCGCGCGCGCACCGCCGCGCTCGAGCACGAGCGCCACCTGCGGTGCGTCGTGAGGGACCGGGAGCGGGCGGACCTCGATGGCCCCGACGCGGAACGGCGTGCGCGCGCCGAACACCGAGATGCTCGGTACGTCCGCGACCAGGCCGGACCGACGTGTCGCCGCCGTCGCGAACGTGCGCGCGCCGAATGCCTCGGCGCATGAATGGAGGTGCCCGACGTGGTCACCGTGCGCGTGCGTCACGAGGATCGCGTCGAGCGTCTCGACCGGCTCGAGCCCAGCGGCCGCCGCGCGTCTCCTCACTTCGCTCGGAGGAAGCCCGGCGTCGACGAGCAGCCGCGTCCCGCCCGCTTCGACGAGCGACGAGTTTCCGCGGCTTCCACTGCCGAGAACGGTGATGCGCATGTTGCGGCGGGCGAGGGCCCTCCCTATCCTCCAGCCTCGACCATGAGGCGAGCCGACAACCCGCGCCAGCTCATCGTCGAGCTCTGCCGCCTATTCTACGAGAAGGGCTGGGCGTCGGGGACGGGCGGCGGCTTCAGCGTCCGCGAGGACGGTCGGATCTACCTTGCGCCGAGCGGCGTCATGAAGGAGCGGCTCGAGCCCGAGGACCTGTTCGTCCTCGACGAGTCCGGCGAGCTCCTGGAGCGTCCCGCCGACGAGGCGCTTCGGCCGAGCGCGTGCGCGTCGCTCTTCTTCAACGCGTACCGGCTGCGCGGAGCCGGCGCCGTCCTCCACAGCCACAGCGTCAACGCGATGCTCGCCACGCTCGTGTTCGACGACGTCTTTCAGGTCACACAGCTCGAGATGATGAAGGGCATCACGGGCATCGGCTACTACGACGAGCTCGGCGTCCCGATCATCGAGAACACGGCGCACGAGCACGAGCTCGCCGGAGCGATGGCCGACGCGATGGAGGCGCACCCGGGCGCGCACGCGGTGCTCGTGCGTCGCCACGGCGTCTACGTCTGGGGCGCCGATTGGGATCAGGCCAAGACGCACGCGGAGTGCTACGACTACCTCTTCGAGGCCGCGGTGCGGATGCGGCAATTGGGCATCCAGACATGACAGGCACGACTTTCTCGATCGGGACCGCGAGCGATCTCGCCCGAGCTCTTGCGAGCGCGAAGGGATCCACACCGAGACGATGTCGACCGACGAGAGCGAGCACGGCCCGCGCCTCGACGCGCTGATGAGTGAGCGCGGCTACGTGAAGAAGGACGTCATCGCGCTCGCACCCGACACGCCGAGCCTCGACGCGATCTGCGCGAAGTTCGTGGACGAGCACCACCACACCGAGGACGAGGTGCGGTTCATGCTCGAGGGCGAGGGCATCTTCGACATCCGCTCGCGCGACGACCGGTGGATGCGCGTCACCGTGGAGAAGGGCGACCTGATCGTCGTCCCCGCGAACCGGCACCACCGGTTCTTCCTCACCGACCGGCGAGAGATCCGTTGCGTGCGCCTCTTCCAGACGCCGGACGGGTGGGTCGCACACTACCGCGAAGCGCCGCCGAGCTGACTCACGGCAAGAGCGCGTGCGCGATCAGGAAGATCGCGGCGCTCATGGTCGCGCAGACCGGAACCGTCACGAGCCAGCCCGTCAGGATCCGTCGCATGACGAGCGAGTCGATCGCGCCTAGCGAGCGGGCGAGGCCCACCCCGATGACCGCCGCGACGAGCGTATGTGTCGTCGAGATCGGCATCCCGAGCTTGCTCGCGACGAGGATCACGGTGCCTGCGCTCACCTCGGCGGTGAAGCCGCGTGAGGCCGAGAGCGAGCTCATCTGATCGCGCACGGTCCCCATGACTCGGAAGCCGTACGTGGCGAGCCCCACGACCATGCCGACGGCGGCGATGAGGATCACGTTGGGATGGATCGGCACCGGATGCTCGGTGCTCCCGACGACGGCCGCGAAGACCGCGCTCAACGGGCCGACCGTGTTGCCGACGTCGTTGCTCCCGTGTGCGAACGCGACGAAGCACGCGCTCGGCAGCTGGAGCGCGAGGAACACCCGCTCCGTCCGGCGCAACGCTTCGTCGTGGCGCGCGCTCTCGGCACCCCGGGTGGCGCGCGCGAGGAGCGGGACGCTCATCCCCGCGCCGAGCGCTCCCACGCCTAGGGCGACCGCGGCGAGCTCCTGCCAGTCGAGGGCGGCCACGAGCGGTAGCGGCGACCGATAGAGCGCGGCGATCGTGGCGAGCGCGAAGATCGGAGCCACCATGACCGGCGCCCACGAGCGCACCGCGACGAGCGGGCGCTCGGCGACGAGCACGTTTCGCCGCAGCACGACGAACAGCACGTACGCGATCGCGGCGCTCGCGACCGGCGCGGCGACCCACGCCGTCGCGACCAGCCCGACCGCGCCGAAGTCGATGCCGTCGAGGCCGCCCGCAGCCACGCCGAACCCGATGATCGCGCCGACGATGCTGTGCGTGGTGCTCACCGGCCAACCCCGCGCCGTCGCGAAGGCGAGCCACAGCGCCGCGGCGAGCAATGCGCCCGCGAGCCCGAGCGCGACCGTGAACGGTGTGTCGGGAAGCGCGTCGACGACGACGAGATCCGACGCGATGGTCTCGCTCACCGTCGGCCCCGCGAGGAGCGCTCCCGCGACCTCGCACACCGCCGCGACGACGAGGGCGCGCCGGAGCCCGAGCGCCCGCGACCCGATGGACGTCCCCATCAGGTTCGCGAGGTCGTTCGCCCCGATGTTCCACGCGAGATAGATGCCGGATACACCGGCGACGGCGAGGACGATCGTCGTGAGGTCCATCGGCGGCCGGCCTCAGGAGGCGAGGAACAGGCGGAACTGATCTCCGACGTTCTCCGCTCGGTTCGCCATGTCGCCGAGCTCCTCGAGGATCTTCATCCACATCATGACGGCGACCGGCGACAACTCGGCCTCGAGCTGGAAGAGGACCTTGGCGAGCTGATCCTGGAGCTTGTCCGCTTCGTGCTCCTTGTTGCCGATCTCGGTCATGATCGCTCGCGCGCGATCGGCCGGAGCGCCGCGGAAACCGGACGAGAGGAGCGCGTCGAACGTACCGACCAGGTCGGCCGCCGTCCGGACCGCGTCGAGGACGCGCTCGACGAACAGCGCGAGGAGCGTCTTCATCTCGTCCGGGACGTGCATCGGCCGGAGCGTGAGCAACACACCGACGTCCTCGGCGGAGTCCGCGATCGCGTCGATCTGGCTCAGGAGCTTGAGGAAGTCTCGCCGGTCGACCGGGAGCAGCACGCGGATCGGCATCGCGTCGCGAACGTCGTCCTTCGCCTGGTCGGCGAGCCCCTCGAGCTGGCTGATGCGCTTCGCCTGAGCGATGACCCCTTCTTGATCGCCGGCACAGGCGCGGGCGATGAGCTCGGGCACCTCCGACGCGCACTCGACGACGCGCTCCATGAGCGTGTCCGCCTGCGGTAGCGGGCTCTTGACGAGCAAGTGCGCGAGGGGGATCCGCATGGAAGCCCCGGGGTGTACAACGGAGCCCGATGGTTGGCAAAGGCGCGCGAGACACGACGAACGTCGACACGAGCCGCGCGCCGAGGGCGATCTTCGACGCCTGGCCCGCGCTCGACGACGCGCTTCCGATCGCGCCGCTCGGCACGTTTCCGACGCCCGTCGAGGATCTCGCCCCGGTCATGGCCGCCGCTCGAGCTCGTGGCTTCCCCGCGTGGGTGAAGCGCGACGACGTGAGCGCTGCGGCGTACGGCGGCAACAAGGTGCGCACTCTCGAGGTCCTGTTCGGCGATGCGCTCCGTCACGGCTCGACGCGCATCTACTCGACGGGCGCGTACGGCTCGAATCACGCTGCCGCCACGGTCTTGCACGCGCGACGCGCCGGGCTCGATCACGGGGTCATCCTCTTTCCGCAGCCGCCGTCGGCCACCGCGGCCGAGAACCTCCGCGTCGTGCTCGCGGAGCGTCCCGATGTCGTCGATCTCCCGCACTGGTCGTTTCTTCCGTTCGCGATGGCGCGCGTGAAGCGGCGTTCGCGCCACCGCGGCGAGCGAGTCACGGTGATGGTCCCGGGCGGCGCGACGCCCGAGGGAGCGCTCGGTTACGTCTCCGCCGCGCTCGAGGTCGCGCGTCAGGTCGAGAGCGGCGAGATGCCGCGGCCCGAGACCGTCGTCATCGGCGTCGGCTCGACGTGCACGTCCGCCGGCTTGCTCGTCGGGTTTCACCACGCGGCGCGGATGGGTATCGGATTCGTAGATCGCGCCGGAAGGCCCGCACCGCCGAGGCTCGTGTCGGTGCGCGTGACCCCGTGGCCGGTCACCGCGGCGTTTCGGATCGTCAGCCTCGCGGCGCGCGCGTCGCGCCTCCTCGCGGCGCTCGCTCGCGACGCGACGCTCGAGCTCTCGCGCGAGACGCTTCGCGCGAATCTCGAAGTCGACGGTCGCTTCCTCGGCACGGGCTACGGTCACTCGACGCCGGCGGGCCTCGAAGCGATCGAGCTCTTCGCCGCCCACGACGGCCTCGTGCTCGACACGACGTACAGCGGAAAGAGCGCAGCGGCGCTGATCGCCCGCGCCCGCGCCGGCCTCGGCGGAACGACGCTCTTCTGGTCGACCAAGTCGACCGTGCCCCTGCCCGATGTCCGAGACGGCGCGCTCGACCACGCACCTCGCCCGATGCAGCGCTATCTGGCTCGCTGCGCTTCGTGACCTCGTTCGCGCGCTCGTCAGCGCCGCCGCGCCCCGGGGATTGTCACCGGCCGCGCCATGGCCGACGATTCGCCATGTCCGAAGCGGCGCTCGAACCGTTCCTGGATAGGCTGCGAGACCTCTCTCGGCCAAACATCACCGACTACACGTACAGCCTCAGAAAGGCCTTCGAGGCCCAGCCGGACGGTACGGACGCGTTCGAGGAGTTCCGCGACCACGTCCTCGACGGTGATTTCGACGACGCCATCGCGATGGCCGACGCGCGCGGCATCGCGATCGATCCCATCAAGCGGTACGCCATCGGGATCGAGCAGCTGATCACCGACCTCACCGGGGTCCTCGCCGCGACGAGGCTCGATGAGGCAGCGGTCCAATCGGTCATTCGCTCCGTGCGCCGCGGCCCGGCCGACGACGCGCGGCGCGCGCTGATGGGCCTGACGTTCCCCAAGCCGCCGCCTGGGGCCGTGTGGTTCGCGTTGCCATTTCTCGCGCTGGGCGTCTGGGTGCTGTGGTTCGGTGTGCAAGACGTCATCGACGCGGCCCAGAGCGCGGGATGGGCGGAGGTGCAGGGCGAGGTCAGCTCGGCGACCATCGAGGTGTACCAAGGCAGCTCGAGCGGGGGCGGTCTCAAGAACAGCCGCAACGCGAGCTCCGGCGGTTCCGGGAGCACGTACGCGCCGCACATCGAGTACGAGTACCAGGTCGGCTCGCAGCGCTTCACCGGCGACCGCGTGACGTTCGGCGACCGCAGCGACCGGGCCTACGCCAGGTCGAAGGTCGCGCTCTATCCCGCGGGGGCGAACGTCACCGTTCACTACGACCCGAGCGATCCGTCGAGCTCGGTTCTGGAGACCGGCCGAACGTCCGTGACCTACGCGGTGCCCGTCGGGGGCGTGCTCCTGATCGGTGTGGGGGTCTTCATCGCTGTCTGGCTCCCGAGGTCGAGAGCTCGAACAGCGTAGCCATCGGCGTCAGGCGACCTCTGCCAGTTCCTCACGAGCCAGAGGGCGGCGCGTTGGCGCCGAGCCGGTGGAACCGGCCGAGCGCGGCGAGCGCGTGGGCGAGGGCGAAGCGGCGCGCGTGCTCGCGCTCCTTGCCTCTGAAGAGCGCGGCCATCCCGACGTGCGCGGACGCGATCGCGATCTCGAGGCGCGGCGCGCGCGATGCGTCCCGCCTTCGCACGGCCGCGAGCCGCGCGCGGACCGCGGACTCGAGCCCGGCGCGGCGGCGCTCCGCGCTCGCGGCGACCCCCACCACCCGAGCGTCGAAGCGATAGTCACCGGGCGTCGTACGGAAGCGCGCTCGGCACGCTCGTTCGTCGACGGCGAGCCAGCCGACCGGCTCCGCCCAGTGCAGGAGCTTGCCCGCGTCGTAGAGTGGATCGCTCATCCCGATCGTCGGGTTCGGGTCGAGGAACCGAACGGAGAACCCACGCCCGCGGCGGCGCGCCATCACGTTCGCGAGGTGCAGGTCGCCATGGCAGAGCGTGCTCGGCACCGACGGAAGCGCATCACGAAGGAACGCGTCCACCTCGTCGAGGAGCTCGGCGAGCGGCGGGACGCGCTCGCCGAGCGCCACGCCGGCGCGAGACTCGATCGCACAGAGCTCGGGATCCTCGGCGCGGAGGCGCGCGAAGCGATCCCGGAGGCGCGGCCCGTACGGGTCCTTCGTTCGGGGCAATCTCGCGAGCGCGCGCGCCGACTCGCGGCCGGCTCGCCGGATTGCGCGCACGCCGTCGAGCACCGTGTCGAGGATGCGGTCGAGGTCGCGCTTCGGCGTGGGGCGCCGATAGACGAAATCGAGCAGCGTCTCGTGGCCGAGGAGCTGCTCCATGAAGAGCAGCCTCCGGCCGCCGTCGAGCTTCACGAGCGCTTGCACGGCGGGGAAGGTCCGCGCTCGCGATCGGTTCACGCGCTCCATCAGGATCACGTGTTGGTCGAGCTCGGCGTCGCCCACCTTCATCGCGGCGTTGACGTCGATGCGCAGCCCTCCGACGAGCGCGCTCTTCATCCCGCCTCCGAACGAGGTGAACGCGCCGACGCGAACGCAGGCGCGGACGAAGTCCTCCGGGAGACCGCGCCCGAGCATCGCGCGGACCGCGGGCACGACCTCGAGCTCGAGGTCGACGGTACCTTCGGGGAGCGTGACGCTGGGCGCGACCGGGCTCGGCACGCGGGGAGGGTACCCGTTCGGCGTCCGCTGTGGCGACGATCGGCTCAGAGCGTCGAGCCGAAGACGCACTGACCCGAGCTGCACGCGGGCTCGCCCGGCACGCAGCGGTAGATGTCCGCGCACAAGATCCCGGTGCAGCTCGTGCATCCGAGGTGCCCGTTCCAGAGCGACAGGTAGGCCGCGTTGACCGCGTCTTGGCCGCCGCCCTGGCTGCACGAGCAGCAACAGTTCGTCGCGACCTCGACGCAGTCGGCGTCGGTCGTGCATCGCTTGAAGCACATCAGCGACATCGTCGCCACCGGCGTCGTGGGGCAACCGCCGCCGTCGGTCGGGGGCGGGCCGGCGTCCGTGATGCCCGCGTCCATCGGCGTCGGCGGGAGGCAGATCGCGCCGGTGCATCGCCTGCCCACGCCGCACGGCGTGCCGTCGGCGAGCGGAGAGCCGGGGAGGCAGCTGTGGCTCATCGCGCTGCACGTCTCGGTGCCGTTGCACGGGTTCGCATCGGCGCAGTCGCTCGGATCCGTGCAGGAGAACGTGCAGTCGTTGTCGCAACCGTCGCCGTTGACGGCGTTGGCGTCGTCGCACTTCTCCTGCGGTATCGCCATGTGGTCGACGAATGCGTCGCCGCACACCGATCGCCGGCAGTCGCCCGAGAGGCATATGTCGCGCGTGTCGAGGACGCCGTCGCGCTCGCACATGGTCCCGTCGGGCAGAGGCGAGCCAGGGGCACACGGCATGCCGAGCCCCGCGCAGGTCTCCCGCCCGTCGCAGCTCGACGCGTCGTCGCAGTCCGCGTCCGTCGTGCAGGTGTACGTACAGTCGTTCTCGCAGCCGTCGCCGCCGGTCGTGTTGCCGTCGTCGCAGGCTTCGTCCAGGTCGGTCGTGCCGTTGCCGCAGCTCGCCGGCGCGCAGGACCCCGCCCTGCACGCGCGTCCGCCGCCACACGCGGTCCCGTCGACCATCGCCGGGCCTGCTACGCACCTATGCGAGGCGCCGTCGCAGGTCTCGTCGCCGTTGCAAGCGACTCCGTCGCTACAGTCGGCGCCCGCGACGCACGAGAACGTGCAGTCGGAGTCGCACCCGTCGCCGTCGGTCCCGTTGTCGTCATCGCACTGCTCGCCGGGTGTCGTCACTCCGTCCCCGCAGACGGTGCGCGTCGAGCAGTCCGCGCTGCACCCGTCCCCGTCGACCGCGTTGCCGTCGTCGCAGAGCTCCGCGCCCGCGACGATTCCGTCACCGCAGCGCGCGCCGGCGACCGAGCCGTCGTCGACGTTCGCGTCGGCGCCCGCGTCGCCGCCTCGCTCCGCCGTGTGCTCGAACTGCAGGCGCCCGCACCCGATCGTCGCCGCGGCCAAGACCGAGAGCACGGCCACCTGGCCCTCGAGCGTCCGCGACCGCCGACGCGTCGTCATCCCCTCGCATCATCTCACGGTGGATGCCCCTTTGCGACGTTCGAACCGTCGGGCGCTCGGGACGCGCCGTCACGACGGCGCGCGGGCGGGCCGTCCGTCGACGCCCCGCTGAAGACCGCACGCGCGTGCCACCCCGTCGCGGTAGACGAGCCAGCGGTCGAGCGCTTCCCGCATGGCGTCGAGCACCGCTTCGCGCCGCGCGTCCGCGACGTGCGAGAGCATCACGCTCCACGCGGCGGCGCGGTGCTCGCCCTCGACCGCGCGGTGCGCTTTGGTGAGCGCGAGATCCGCGAGCGGCAGGCCGTAGTGCACGACGAGCGGATGCTCTTCGAGCGGCGGGCTCGGCCGCTTCGGCGCCGCGTCATCGATCTCGCCGCGCTCGAACCGGGTGCCTTCGACGAACAACGTCGTCACCGCGGCCGCGACCTCCCAGCCGCGGCGCAGCGTCGCGTCGTCGAGGAACCCGCGGTAGTCGCGCGCCTCCGGCAGGAGCGAGACGCTCTCGAATCGCGCGAGGTCGAACCCGAGCCCGCGCGGATAGCGCAGGAAGAGCTCGGGGTGGGGCGCGCCCGCGGACAGACCCCCCGTCTCCTCCTCGTAGATGTTCTCCGCGAGCTCGCGACGGACCGCCGCCACCGGGCACGCGACGTATGCGCGCGCGATGAGCACCGGGAAGTCGCGAACGTACACCTCCCACTCCTGCTCGAAGTGCACGTGGAGCCGCTCCTTCGGCACGGTGCCGTCACCGAACGCAATCCACGCCCAGTGCTCTTTCTGCTCCATCACCTCGAGCAGCCGCTCCCGGAAGGCGTCGACGTCCACGCGGGCCGAGCGTAGCATCCGCGCCATGGAACACCGCAATCTCGGACGAAGCGGCCTCGAGGTGTCGTCGCTGTGTCTCGGCGCGATGACCTTCGGAGAGGCCGACGAGAAGTCGTTCATGCACGACGTCGGCTGCGACGAGCAGACCTCGTTCGCGATCATCGATCGCGCCCTCGAGGCCGGCGTCAACTTCTTCGACACCGCCGACGTCTACGGACAGGACGGGCTGAGCGAGCGCGTCATCGGTCGCTGGCTCGAGCGGACCGGGATGCGCGACCGCATCGTGCTCGCGACGAAGTTCCGGTTTCGCATGGCCGAAGGCCCGAACGGCTCGGGCGCGTCGCGCCGCCGTGTCATCGCCGCCTGCGAGGCGAGCCTCCGCCGGCTCGGCACCGATCGCATCGACCTCTACCAGATCCACATGCAGGACATGACCACGCCCGAGGACGAGACGCTCCGCGCGCTCGACGACCTCGTGCGCGCAGGCAAGGTGCTCTACATCGGCTGCAGCAACTACGCCGCCTACCGGCTCACCGAGTCACTCTGGATCAGCAAGACCCAGGGGCTCGAGCATTTCGTGGCGCTCCAGGCGCAGTACAGCCTCGTCGAGCGCGACCTCGAGCGCGAGCACGTGCCGCTCTGTCGCGACCACGGCCTCGGGATCCTGCCGTGGTCGCCGCTCGCGAGCGGCTTTCTGACCGGCAAGTACCACCGCGGACAGAAGGCGCCCGAGGGCTCGCGCCTCGACAAGTGGAAGGACCGGTTCGCGCGCTTCGACTCCGAGCGCAACTGGCGGATCCTCGACGCGGTGCGCTCCGTCGCGAAGGAGGTCGGCTCGACCGAGCCCGAGGTCGCGGTCGCCTGGCTGCTGTCCAAGCGCGAGGTCGCCAGCGTCATCATCGGCGTCCGCTCGGTCGCCCAGCTCGAAAGCAACCTCGGGGGCGCGGCGCTCGCCCTCGAGCCCGCGAGCCTCCGCGTGCTCGACGAGGCGTCCGCCTTCGATCTCGGATATCCGTACGATTTCATGGCTCGCGTGCAGGGGCGTTGGTGAATTTCGACGGACCGGGGTGCCGTCGCCATGGTGTAGGAAGTGCGCGCCCTGGCCCCGCACCGCCGGTACGGTCTCGAAGCCGCGAGTGTTCTGCTCTCGGCGCTCGCCTGCTGGACCTGTGGGGAGGCGCCGACCGGCGCCGCGCCTCCGCGAGCAGACGGTGCGCGGGCGCAGGCCCCGACCGCGGGCGCCGAGAACGAGCTCGCCGCGACCGAGCGCGCCGAGCCCGCCCCCCCCCGCGGTCAGGCCGCCCGAGACGAAGCGCTGCCGCTCCCCGAAGAAGGCGTTCTCGGCCTGCCCGTTCGTCTGCACGACGCGAGCGGTCACGCTCTCGATCAGTTCTACGCGTCGCTCGCCGCGGCGCAGGCGGGCACCGGGCAGTCGCGCATCCTCTTCTACGGGGCGAGCCATGTCGCCTCCGATCTCTTCACCGGCGTCATCCGCGAGCAGCTCCAGACGCGGTTCGGAGACGCGGGGCACGGCTTCGTGCTGCCCGCGAAGCCCTGGCGGACCTACCACCAGCAGGGCATCTCGATCGAGTCTAGCCCCCGCGCGTGGACGCCACTACGCGTGCGCGCGACGAACCGCGTCCTCGACCGCTACGGCCTCGCCGGCGTCGCGGTAGAGAGCAGCCGCGCGGGCGCCTTCGGGGCGGTCGAGACCGCGTCGGGCGGCGCGATCGGTCGAACGGCGAGCCGGTTCGAGCTCCAATACCTGAAGCAGCCCGGCGGCGGCGACATGGAGGTCTTCATCGACGGGCAGCACGTCGAGCGCGTGCGGACCGCGGCGCCCGAGCCGACCGCCGGCTACGCGACGTACGACGTCGAGGACGCGCCGCACCGCTTCGAGATCCGCGTCCGCGGCAACGGTCCGGTGCGCGTGTTCGGCGTCGCCGTGGAACGAAACGAGCCGGGCGTCATCGTCGACACGCTCGGCATCAACGGGGCGCGCGCGGAGTACCACCTGCTCTGGGAGGATGCCCTCTACCGGGAGCACCTCGCGCGGCGGGACCCCGACCTCGTCGTCCTCGCGTACGGCACCAACGAGATCGGCGATGACGACGATCCCATCGAGGCCTACGAGGCGCGGATGGACCGCGTGGTGGCGCGGGTACGCGACGTCGTTCCCGACGCGTCCTGCCTCCTCATCGGTCCTTCGGACCGGCCGATCCGGGACAACGGCGAGATCACGGACCGGCCCCGGACCGCCGAGGTCATCGCCGCGCAGCGGCGCGTCGCCGAGGCGCACGGGTGCGCGTTCTTCGACCTCGTGGAGTTCATGGGCGGACCGCTCTCCATGGTGGAGTGGGTCGCGCACGACCCGCCCTACGGCGCGCCGGATCACGTCCATTTCACCCGGCTCGGCTACGAGCGGCTCGGGGCGGTCCTGCTCTCGGCGATGATGCGCGGCTACGACCCGTCCGCGGCGCCCCCAGCCCCGGCAGACCGCGATGCCGCCCCCGCGCTCGCCGAGCGGCCGCCGACGGAGCCCGCCGCCGCCTCGCCGAATTCGCCTGTCTGCTTGTGGCCTTACAGCGGTGGGCGGGGTAGAACCGCCGGCCGGCGATGCTCTTCAACAGCATCGACTACGTGCTCTTCCTCGCCCTGGCGCTCGCGGCGTTCTGGGGGCTCGCACGGCTGCCGCTGCCGCGGCTCGTGTTTCTGTTCCTCGCGTCGTGCGCCTTCTACATGGCGTGGCAGCCGTACTACATCGTTCTGATCCTCGCCTCGAGCGTGCTCGACTTCGTGGCGGGCGGGCGGATCGCACGCGCGCGCACACAGCGAGAGAAGACCGCGTGGCTCGTCGCGAGCCTCGCCGGCAACCTCGGGCTGCTCGGCGCGTTCAAGTACTTCAACTTCTTCTCGCAGGCCGTCGCCGATACGCTCTCGCTCGGCGGCGTCACCATCGATCCGCCGTTCCTCGACGTGCTCCTGCCGGTCGGCATCTCGTTCTACACGTTCCAGACGCTCAGCTACACGATCGACGTCTATCGAGGCCGACTCGAGCCGACGGACAGCTTCGTGAAGTTCGCCGTCTTCGTCACGTTCTTCCCGCAGCTCGTCGCGGGGCCGATCGTCCGCGCATCCGAGCTCCTCCCGCAGCTCGCCGAGCGACCTACGCTCGATCGCGAGCGCGTCGGCAGCGGGCTGTTCCTCATCGCGACCGGGCTCACGAAGAAGGTCGCGATCGCGGATCTGCTCTCCGTCAACCTCGTCGATCGCGTGTTCGACAACCCGTCGCTCTACACGGGCACCGAGGTCGTCATCGCGCTCTACGCGTTCACCGTCCAGATCTACTGCGACTTCTCCGGCTACACCGACGTCGCACGTGGCTCCGCGCGGCTCATGGGCTTCGAGCTGCCCGAGAACTTCGACCGCCCGTATCAGGCGACGAGCCCCGCGGAGTTCTGGCGCCGCTGGCACATGACGTTGTCGACGTGGCTCCGCGACTATCTCTACTTCCCGCTCGGTGGCTCCCGCGTGTCCGAGGTCCGCGCCTACTTGAACCTCTGGCTCACGATCTTCCTCATCGGCATCTGGCACGGGGCGTCGTGGACCTTCGTGCTCTACGGGATCCTGCAGGCGACGGCGATGGTGATCCACCGCTTCGTCTCGCGGCGCTCGGGGCGGCCGAGGGGTGCGGTCGACCCGCCCCTCACCCGAGCGACGAAGATCTTCTTCTGCCTCCAGTTCGTGGTTTTTTCGCGGATTCTCTTTCGGGCGACCGGGATCGACAACGCCAGGGACGTGACAGCCCGGCTCTTCAGCGGTACGACATCGATGGCGCAAGTCTCGGCCGGCGTCTGGATCATCCTCGTGCTCGCCCTCGTCGCTCACTACCTTCCACGACACGTCTACACGTCCATCGAGAGGCGGTTCGTCGCGCTGCCCGCTCTCGGGCAGGGGCTCGCGCTCGCGCTGTTCGGCGGCGCGCTCGCGCTCGTCGCGACATCGGACGTCGTCCCCTACATCTACTTCCAGTTCTGATGGCGACGAGCGGCACAGCGACCCCGGTGGAGGCCACGGACCGAGAGACGAGCCGGGCGCTGACGAGCCTCGGCACGGTCGTCTCCCTCGTCGCGGTCCTGTCGCTCGCGACGCTCCTCGTTCCGGACGGCGTCGTCGTTCACCTGCCGGGCGTCGACGCGACGATCGAGCTCGACCGCCTCAAGCCGTGGCGCTCTGGCAATCCCATTCCGGTCCTCGGTCTCTTCGCCGAGCCCGACAAGGAAGTCCCCGCGTTCGCCGGCGCCGGCGGCTCCTACGTCGCGCCCGGAACGGTCACGCGCCGCGTCGAAGAGCGTCTCGGTCGCTCGATCGCCGCGAACCTCGGCGAGGCAGCGGGAGTGCGCCGCTCGCGTCGACATGGTCACCACGGGCCCGCGGTCGTCATCGACCCCGATGAGTACGAAGGCATCGACGTCGAGATCGAGCGACCCGAGGCCCTCGCGCCGTTCTTCGCTGCGCTCGAGCGGACGGCGCGCGGCGATCGGGGCGCGCTCACTCGCATCGCCCACTACGGCGACAGCTCGATCGCGACCGACCTCTTGACGTACACCGTGCGACGTCAGTTCCAGCAGCGCTTCGGCGACGGCGGGCACGGCTTCCTGTTGATGGCCCGCGGGTCGATGCCGTACGGCCATCGCGACGTCGTCTCCCGGTCGTCGGGCCCGTGGGAGCTCCGGCAGATCGTCCGCGATCAGGATCGCGACGGGCTCTACGGATATGGAGGCGTGGCCTTCCGGCCTCTGGCAGGCGCGTACGCCTCGTTCTCGACGGACGACCGCGGTCCTGTCGGTCGCGATGTCTCGCGGTTCGACATCTACTACAGGCGCGCGCCGCACGGTGGTCGCGTGCGCTACCGCGTGGATGGCGAAGACTTCGCCGTCCTCGACACCGACGCCGAGGTGGAAGAAGACGCGGTGCAGAGCATCGCCGTGGCGGACGGCCCGCACCGCCTCGAAGTGCGACCCGCGGGCGGCGGGCCCGTGCGCCTGTACGGCGTCGTGATGGAGCGCGACGGGCCCGGAGTGGTCTACGACTCGCTCGGTCTCGTCGGTGCGCGTGCGCGGCGCCTCTTGGGGTTCGACAATGCACACGTCCGGCGGCAGCTCGATCTTCGCGGCGTGAACCTCATGGTGCTCGGTTTCGGCGGAAACGAAGCCGACGACCCGGTGAGCGTCACGCGGCGTCACTACGAGGACGAGTTCGAGCGCGTGATCCACCGCATGCGCGCGGGTCGGACCGACATGGCTTGTCTCGTGTTCGCGCCTCTCGACCAGGCGTCACGCGACGCATACGGGCGCATCGAGACGCTGCCCGGCGTGCCCGTCATCGTCGAGGCGCAACGGCACGCCGCGGAGCACGAAGGGTGCGCGTTCTACGACACCTTCGCGGCCATGGGGGGCGAGGGCGCGATGGGCGCATGGGCGCGCGAGCGCCCGCGCCTCGCCTTGAACGACTACCGTCACGCCACCCCCGCCGGCTACGAAGTCATCGGCAACATGTTCTACAAGGCGCTGCTCAAGGCGTTCGCCGATTCACAACAGTCGCGCTAGTGCTCGAACGCCGCCCGCACCACGCGAATCGATCCTGCTGGCAGTAGCGGAGTAGCAGCGTGCAGGCCTACGACCTACACGCTGCCAGGGCGCGCTCCACGCTGCTCACGTAGCCCGAGCCGAAGAGGTTCACGTGGGCGAGAAGAAAGTAGAGCTGGTAGAGCGGAACGCGCTCGTCGTGCCCGGGCGCGAGCGGGTACGCCTCGTCGTACGCGGAAAAGACGCGCGGTGAGAAGCCGCCGAAGAGGGCCATCATCGCGAGGTCGAGCTCGCGATGCCCCCCGTGCGCCGCGGGGTCGATGAGGCACGGCTCGCCGCGGTCGTCCACGTGGAGGTTTCCTCCCCAGAGATCGCCGTGCAGGCGCGCGGGCGGCTCCTCGGGACCGACGAGAGCTTCGAGCCCGTCGAGGAGCGCGTCGAGGCGCCGTCGCAATGCCGCGCCGAGGAGCCCACGCTCGTCGGCCATCCGGAGTCTGAGGAAGCAATCGCTCGTCGCGGTAGAGCTCGGCCCACGTGTCGTGGGGCGTGTTGCTCTGCGGCAGCCGGCCGATGAAGTTGTCGTGGTCGAGACCGAACGAGGGCGCGCCGAACCGGTGGAGCGCGGCGAGGCCGCGACCGAGCATCTCGTCGAACCCTCGGACGCGCGGCGCGGACAAGAGGAGCTCGAGCGCCAAGAACGGCGCCTCGTCGCCCTCGGTCGCGCTCACGGCGAGCACCCGCGGGATGCGGAGCGCGTTCGCCTCGCGCAGCCAATCGAGCCCGCGCGCCTCCGCTGGGAACATGGTTCGGGGCGCCGTCGCGTTCGTTTTCACGAACGCGCGGCGCCCGTCCGCGAGCTCGACCGCGAACGCCTCGTTGATGTCGCCGCCGCCGAGCGGGCTCCGCTTCGTCACGGTGGAGCCGAGCGCGCTCGCGACGCCGTCCCAGACGCTCACAGGCCCCGCTCGGCGCGAACGTGCGCGAGCAAGCCGCGCGCCGCGCGCTCGCAGATGTCGAGCACCTCTTCGAACCCGTCGTCCCCTCCGTAGTACGGATCCGGAACCTCCGCTCCGTCCGGCGCGCTCGCGTCGAAGCTCCGGAAGAGACGCACCCTCGCCTTCGCGGCGGCGTCGGGCGCCATCTTCACGAGGTTCCGCTCGTTCGACCGATCCATCGCGACGACGTGATCGAAGCGCGCGAAGTCCGCGCGCGTGAACGTGCGGGCAGCTCCGTCGATCCGGATACCGCGCGCGCGTCCGGCGGCACGCGCCCGCGCGTCCGGGGGCTCGCCGACGTGCCAGCTGCCCGTACCCGCGCTGTCGATGACGAACGCGTCATCGAGCCCCTCCGCGCTCACGAGGTGGCGAAACACCCCCTCCGCGGTCGGCGACCGACAGATGTTGCCGAGGCACACGAAGCAGATCCGCACCGGCTCCACGGTCATCAGTCGGTCACCAGCACGTGCGAGGCGCGGAACGACGTCTGGTCCGTCGTCACGCCGAGCCAGCCGTCCGGCACGTGCGGCCAGAGCGCGTCGAACACGTGGTGTGCGTCGATCGGCGCGAGGTTCACGCAGCCGTGCGAGCGCTGGAGCCCGAAGCGGTCGTGCCAGAAAGCCCCGTGGAGCGCGTACGAGCCCTCGAAGTACTCGGTCCAGGGGACGTCCTCGATGCTGTACCGGTTGTCTTGCCCGTCGCCGATGTTCGCCATCGTGTCGGCGACGTACTTGCGGCGGATCGTGAAGAGCCCCGTCGGCGTGTCGAACCCCTCGAGCCCGGTCGAGACGAGCGTCGCGTAACGCGGGGTGTCGCCCTCATAGAGCACGAGCGTCTGCTGGCTCTTGTCGACGTGCACCCACGGCTCGTCCGCGCCCACTTCCCGCGGGCGGTCGATACGCTCGGCGATCGCGAAGAACCAGTCGCGGACATAGCGCTCGCCTTCGAGCACGTGCATGTACTGACCGCCGATGTTCTCGCGGCGCTGCCAGCCCTGGACGAGCGTGTGGCGCTCGATCACCTCCGCCTCGTCGTCGTCCCGGAACACGATCGTCCCATCGGCTCGCTCGATCTTCCGCATCGGCCGCGCGCTTCTCACGGCCCAGACGAGGGGCAGCGGGTGCTCGTCGTCGATCTCGACTCCCGAGAACGACGAGCCCTCGCGCTGCTCGAGGTTCGCCTCCTTGACGTATCGGTTGCGCACCGTGCGGGCGAAGCGACGCGAGGCGCGTTCCTGGATCCCGGTCACGGCCACGTAGAACCCTCGGTCGAGATACCGGTACACGACCGCGGGCGACGTCGGCTCGTTCGGCGCCTCGCCCGCGCGCACGCGCGCCGCGCGCTGCTCCTGGTTTGCCGCGACGAGCTCGGTGACCCGCGTCTCCACTGCGACGGCGGCCCGCTGCTCGTCGCGCGAAGGCAGGCGGTGGTACTCGGGCGTGAGGTCGTCCTTGACGTAGTAGTACATGTACGGGAGCGCGGCGTCGCGCGCGGGCGGCGGGACGGCGAGCTCCGAGGGAGGCGGCTCTTCTCCGACCTCGATCCCTTGACCGGCGCACGCCCATCCCTGCGGGTAGAGCTGATACCAGCCCGTGCTGCACGTCGGAGTCCGAACGTGCTCGGAGCGCACCCGCACGCGCGCCCCGATCCGCAGCCAGCCGACCGGGCTCGATTCGGGGTCGGCCGCGCCGCGGACGACGAGCTGCATGCCCGTCACGAGCCCGTGCAGCGGGTACTCGCGGTCGAGCTCGGCTTCGAGCGCGTGCGCGGCTGCCTCGTCCTCCGGTATGGCCTGTGTGCCGTCGGTCGCGAGCGCGCCGGGCGCCGAGGCCGCGGGGTCGGGCGACGACGTGTCGCCGACCGCGGAGTCGTCCCCACACGCCGTGGCGAGAAGGAGAACGTACGTCGCGCGCCAGACGCGGTGCTTCCGGGGTCCTTCCATCGGGTGCCCGCGGGGGCGTTCTAGCGGATGTGCCGGCGATCGCAACGGCCCGAGGGAATTCGCGGTGGTGCCACAACGGGCCCGGACCCGATGGAGCTCCACCCCGAAAACCCGCGGCCCGCGCGCCCTCCCGCGCTACGATTCTGTGTCGTCGCGGCCTTTCCCTTGCGGCGGAGCGATCGCGCTTAGTATCCAGACCGCGTGGATGCCCAGCCGGACACGGTCGCCTCGGTCGACCTCGGGTCGAACAGCTTCCACATGCTCGTCGCGCGGGTCGTCGATGGCGAGGTGCACGTCGTCGACCGGATGCGCGAGCGGGTCGCGCTCGCCGAGGGCCTCGACGACGAGAAGCACCTCACGGGCGGGGCGCGCACGCGCGCGCTCGACGCGCTCGGGATGTTCGGCCAGCGCCTCCACCACATGCCGCCCGGGAGCGTGCGCGCGGTCGGGACCAACACGCTCCGGCAGGCGAAGAACGCGCGCGAGTTCCTCGACGAGGCCGAAGCCGTGCTCGGCCATCCCATCGAGATCATCTCGGGTCGCGAGGAAGCGCGGCTCGTCTACCTCGGCGTCGCGCAGAGCCTCCACGACGACGGCCGCCGCCGCCTCGTCGTCGACATCGGTGGCGGCAGCACCGAGCTCATCATCGGCGAGGGCTTCGAGCCCCTCGAGGCCGATAGCCTCTACATGGGCTGCGTGACCTTCGAGCGCTTCTTTCCGAAGGGCAAGATCACGCAGAAGGGCTTCGACGACGCCGAGCTCGCGGCCGCTCTCGAGGTCCAGCCCATCGAGCGGCGCTACACCTCGCTCGGGTGGGCGCGCGTCGTCGGCTCGTCCGGAACGGTCACCTCGGTCGACGCGATCCTGCGCGAGAACGGCTGGGCGAACGGCGACGGGATCACGGACAAGGGCCTGCGGCGCCTGAAGAAGGCGCTCGTCGCCGCGGGCCACGTCGAGGCGCTCGACCTCGTCGGCATGCCCGCGGATCGCGCCGTCGTCCTCGCGCCGGGCGTCGCCATCCTGATCGCGCTCTTCGAGCGGCTCCGCCTCGACTCGATGCGCGCCGCGAGCGGTGCGCTTCGCGAAGGCCTCGTCTACGACCTCCTCGGCCGCATCCGTCACGAAGACGTTCGCGACCGCACCATCCGCGCTTACTCGGAGCGCTACCACGTCGACGAAGAGCAAGCGCGGCGCGTCGAGGCCACCGCGCAGCAGATGCTCGAGCAGGTCGTCGACAGCTGGGACCTCCCCCAGCCCGACGCCGGTCAGCTCCTCGGCTGGGCCGCTCGCCTCTACGAGATCGGCAAAGCGATCAGCTACACCGGCTACCACAAGCACGGTGCGTACATCGTCACCCACTCGGACATGCCCGGCTTCTCACGCAGCGACCAAGAAGTGCTCGCCGCGCTGATCGCAGGCCACCGAGGGCGCCTGCGTCCCGCTCGCTTCGAGCGCCTCCCGCTCGAACGCACCGAGCGCGCGTTCCGCCTCAGCCTCATCCTGCGCCTGGCCGTGTTGCTGGGCCGAAGCCGCACGCGCCGCGCTGTCCCCATGCTCCGCTTCCGCGCCCGCAAGAAGACCCTCAGCCTGGCGTTCCCCCACGGCTGGCTCGAAGAAAACCCCCTCTCCCGCACCGACCTCGACCAGGAGTCCCAAGCCCTCTCCCGCGCTGGCTACACCCTGCTCGTCGAGTGATGGGCCGAGCTCGCCGCTCGACGCTCACAGGTCGTCCCGCACGACCTCCCCGAGCCGTTCCGGCAGCGACGCGCGCTCGACGGGCGTGTCGAAGTCGGGCGCGAGCATCGCGTCGACCCGCCGCACCTCGTCACCGTCGATCTCGATCAGGAGAAAGCTTCGCGGCGACGGCTCGTCGGTTCCGAGCAGCGCGCGCGGTCCGCCGCCCAGGCAGCCCACGCTCACGACGCGCAGCGCGCCGTGGCGGCCCGGGTAGTACGCGTGGTGGTGCCCGCTCAGGTAGAGGGTCACGCCGCCCTCGAGGAGGATCGACTCGAGCTCGGTGTCGGCGAGGACCTCGCGCTCCCGCCCGTGCGTGAACGGCTGGATCGGGAGGTGCCCGTACACGATCTTGACCCGCCGTGCGCGCTCCGCGTCGAGCTGCGCGTGCAGCCACGCTTTCTCCTCGGCCGCGATCGGCCCCACCGTCGTCGCGTCGAGCGAGACGAAGAGCGCACCGCCCGCGACGAACGAGTAGCGCAGCGGAAATCTCGATCCGTCGACGAGCTCCACCTCGGGCCGCCGCTCCCGCCACTCGTCGACGAACACCTCTCGCTCGTCCGCGTACCGCGAGTAGCCCGACGCGTCGTGGTTGCCCGGCGTCGGCGCGAACGGGATCGCTGCCGCCGCGAGCGGATCGCCGACCGCCGCGCGAAAACCACGCCACATCGCGCGGTAGTCGAGCCCCGCCCGCTCCCCCGCGACGAGGTCTCCGGTGGAGATCACGAGATCCGGCTGCATCGCGACGATCGCGCGCATCGCTCCGTGCACGTCTTCGCCGTACTCGGTCGACCCGTAGTCGCCGTTGATGTCGCTCACGACGACGACCCGAAACAGGTCCTCCGGCGCGCCTTCGATCCTGCCGCCGACCGGTTGCTCGGTCGCCCGAGGCTCGCTCTGTCGCGCCGCGCGTGCCGTGCTCGAGGCGCCCGCGCTCGGCGCCGCCGCCTCGTGCGGCCCGGCGCACCCAGCGGCGATCCCGAGGACGATGCACGCGCCTCTGACCGTCCGCACGTGTGGAGCATAGCAGCGCGCTCGCGGCCCGCGAATGCGCGAATCCTCCCACTGGCGACGCGCTATCATCGGGCGCCGTGCGTCCGGTCGCATCGCTCCTCGCGCTCCTCGCCGCGTGCTCCGGCGCGCCAGCCTCGGGCGGCTCGACGACCGGCGCCTCCCTCGCCGGCGGCGCCGGCGAGGTGAGCGACGCCGAGGTCCGCGACGCCGACCGGTTCGTCGAGGCGTATCGCAGCGCCCTCTGCGCGCGCGGCGTCGCCTGCGAGCCGCGCTGGTCGAGCGTCCCCGACGCGAACGCGACGGCGTGCCACCCCGAGTACCGCGAGACCATCTGGGCGGATCGCATCGCCGCGTGGCGCGCCGGTCGCTCGCGTTACGACGCCGCCGCGGCGACGCGTTGCCTCGCGTGGCTCCGCAGCGGCCAGTGCGACGTCTTCTACGACGACGACGCGGACGCGGCGTGCTCGCGCGTGCTCGCTCCGACCGTCGACGAGGGTGGCGCGTGCTCGCGCCGGACCGACCTCCGCTTTCCGGGCGTCGAGTGCGTCGCCGGTCTCGTCTGCGCGCTCGGCGACGAGTGCCCCGGTCGTTGCGTTCGGCCCGCCGCCGCCGGCGAGCGTTGCGACGAAGCGGTCCCGTGCGCGAACGATCTCGAATGCGATGCGAACGGCCGCTGCGTCGCGCAACCCGCGCGCTCCGAGCCGTGCGAGAAGGCGCTGCAATGTGGCGGCGGCCTCGTCTGCGTCGACGGTCACTGCGCCGACGGTGGCGCGCCCGGCGCGCACTGCACGTGGGCGCGCCCGTGCCGCCGCGGCTTGAACTGCTGGCTCGAGAGCTTCGACGAAGACGCCGTCGGCGTGTGCAACGAGTACGCGCTCGACGAGGGTCAGCCCTGTCTCGGCGGCGAGATGGTCGACTCGTGCCGCCCGAACCTCGTCTGCGAGATGCTCCCCGACTCGCCATATTGGGGACGCTGCGGCGCCGGCGCCGCGATCGGCGCGGCGTGCGCGTTCGAGACCCCGTGCGCCGTCGGCGGCCGCTGCATCGACGGCGCCTGCCGCCGCATCGTCGCT
Organism: uncultured delta proteobacterium; assembly: GCA_963740495.1. Taxonomy (GTDB): domain Bacteria; phylum Myxococcota_A; class Polyangia; order Polyangiales; family CAVUEK01; genus CAVUEK01. The sequence continues at coordinate 324,910 of CAVUEK010000010.1, read as the reverse complement.
CCCGACCAACCGTGTGGCGAGCACGCCGTCTGCCCGCTCAGCCACACCTGCCAGGCCGGCCGATGCACGCCGCTCCCTGGCCCCGGCGACGCGTGCGGCGACGCGGGCTGCTACCTCACCGAGTGCGTCGACGGCACCTGCGCCCCGGCCGACCCCGTCCTCGGCGGCGATCGCGTCTGCCCCTGAGCGCGCGAGAAATTTCTCTGCACGCTCTGCGCCGCGCTCGCCTCCTACTCGGGGAGGCACGTGAAAGGACGATCCAGCGGCCGTCTCGACGTGGGGTTTGCGGCATTCGCCGTCTTCACGGCTGTCGTCGTCGCCGTGCTCGCGCTCGGCTTCGCGCCGTGCGCTGCGCGGGCCCAGCCCACTCCGATCGATCTCCACGTGGACATCGGCGGCGGCGCACCCATCGTCGGCGACGACTTTCGCGACGACGCGGCGGACGAGGTGCCTGGCGCAGGCTTCGTGGCGACGGCGACCGCGAGCGTCAGCGTGATCGGAGACGGATACTTCATGGGCGTCGAGGTGCTCGGCGGTGGCGGCACCTTCGGCGCGCCGTACGCGACCGCGGCGGCGGGCGTGCGGTTCGGCACGGCGCGCTCCTACGAAGACGCCGCAAGCCACGGGGACGGCGGCCTCGGCGACGACTTCTGGCTCGCGTTCCACGTCGGCTACCACTTCTTCGATGAGTCACAGTTCGGGATCGACGCGAGCATCGGCTACGAGTGGGCCGTGGCGCGCCCACTCGCGATCGGCTTGTTCGCGCACGGCGCCCTGCTGCTCGGTGGACGGCACTCGAGCCTCGATGCCGTGCTCGACGCCGGGGTGAGCTTCCGGGTCACGACCAACTCGGCGGGGTGAACGACGACTCGCTCCATTCACGCGCGCCTGCGGTAGTCGAGAAGACCGGCGATCGACGCCCGGACGGACCGGTGGACCGCCGCGTCTGCCCCTGACGCCGGGATCGTCCCGTCGGTGAACGATGGCTGCACACGCAAGTCGTGCTCTTGCGGTGCGACAGGAGCGCACGCTTCGTGAATGCGCGCTCCACGATCGCATGGGCGGCGATGGGATCTGGCGCCGGCACGTGCGCTGCATCATGATTCACCCCGGCGGGGTCATGGAGGCACGATGGCCCGGACCCTGATCGATCGCTGCGGGCGCTCTGCGCCGTGGGCGTGGAGCGTCACGATCCTCGCGACCGCGATCGGTTGCGCGAACGAACCGACCTCGGCCGAGACCGACCTGTGTGCGCGAGCCGCCGACCGCGTCGAGGAATGCCTCGGCACGCGCGTCGACGACACGGCCTGCGACGCGGACGGAGCGGCCGCCATCCTCGATCAGAGCTGCGACGAGATCGCCGACGCCAAGGCCGACGACATCGGCTGGCTTTGCCGGATCTTCGGCGCGTGCAGCGGCGAACGGTCGGAGTACTCGACGCTCGTCGGCTCGCTCGACGTCGCTCAGTTCGAGCGTCGCCCGGTAGACGAGCTCGGAGATCGCATCGAGATCGAAGTCGAGGACATCTCGATCCCTGCGAACGGCCTCGTGGACGTGCGGATCGATCTCTGGGCCGACGGCGAGAAGCTCCCCTCGCCGTTTCTCAGCGGCGGGCAGGTCTACCCGGGGGAAGGCGCGGTCCTCGAGCCCGTGATCCATGACGGCGCGATCTACCTGATCGTCCTCACGGGGGTCAGGGGCGTCACCGACGACCCCGATTGGTCGGCGTCGTTCGAGATCTATCGAACGACGTGGCAGCACGCGACGGTCTACGCGTTTCGGGACGCCTTCAACACCTACCACATCGGCACCGACGCGTGGCTCGGCTGGGGCGGCGACTCCTGCGCGGTCGTGATCTCCGCCGGCACCGGCGACCCGACCATTCTCTACACGGACACCGACCCGTTCTATTACGCGGGCAAACCCTGCGCCGACTACCTCGCCGAGGCGAGCTACTTCGAGACCGGCTATTGGCACATCCAGCTGTGACCCGTCGCTAGTCGTCGTGGGCTTCGGCGATCTCCGCCGCCGCCGCGAACGTCAGGACGAGCTGGCTCCGGCCCGCGGCCGCGCGCTCGAACTCGGCGCGCCCGAGCGATCGCGTGACGCAGGCCGGCGCCCGGTCGTCGTGCACCGTGCTGCGCACGGAGCGCGCCGTGACGTGGCCCTGACGCGTCACGGCGAGCTGCAGATGAATCTCGCCCGACGGATCCATGCCGCGCCGGCCCGCGCGCCTGCGGCAGTCGAGAAGACCGGCGATCGACGCCCGGACGGACCGGTGGACCGCCGCGACCTGGTCGTCGGCGCTCGCGCCACCGACGACGCGGAAGTGCACCTCCGGAGTGCCCCCCGTCGCGGTCGCGTTGCCGTCCGAGTCGTGCGTGACGCGCACTTGGCCCTCCCGCGCGGTCCGCTCCTGCGTTCGCTCGATGCCGGCCGCGGCCGTGTTCGTGAACTCGAGCGAGATCTGCACGTTCGCGGGCCGCGACACATCCGCGTAGCTCGCGCCCTCGAGCGCGCGCCGCACGCACCGGTCGAGCTCGGCGTCTTGTACCGACGTCTCCTCGGTCCGAAGCTCGATCCTTCGAGCCCCGCGCGCGAGGATCGCCCGAACACGCATCGAGCCCGTCACCGTCGGCCGAGCTTCCGCGATGGTCGCGTAACACCCGCGGATCGTCCCGAGCTTCGCCGTGATCGCGTCGACCATCGACTGGAGCCGGGCACCGTGCGTTCCCGGACCGCTCTCGATGCCCAGCCGCACGTCCGAGCGCGCCGTGATGCGCGCCTCGCCCTGACCCATCGGCTGCGCGAGCGCGACGGCGGGCAAAAAGAGCGCGATCCCGAGCGCGATCGCTGCTTTCGTCGATCTCGTCATGGGCAGAAGCATGCCCGAAACCCTCCACCTAGAGGTAGGTGGGGTGGACGCCGCAGCCGCTGGCGCTATTCACGGCCCCGTTCCGGTGCCAGCTCCGCCTCGCTGTGGTACGAATCCGCGCCGTGCTGCGCTCCGGGCTCACCCTCGTCGTCCCCGTTTTTCTGGCCGCCATCGCCGCCATCACCGCCGGCTGCGGGGGCGGCTTCGAGGCGCGGATCCGTTCCGCCGCCGACGCCACCACGGTCCCGACCGATCTGGTCGTCGTCTACGACGACAGCGACGGCGATTGCGGCGGCGAGCGGATCGAGGTCCATGGCGACCGCTCGATCGACGCGCAGCGTTGGCGGCCCGGCGGCCGCGACGAGGACGCGATCCAGTGGTCGGGCACGATCCCGGAGACGTCGCTCGCGGCGCTCGTCGACCTGCTCGTCGACATCCGCGTCTGGGAGCAGCGCGACCGCGACGAGGAGGGCCGTCTCGAAGACGGGCGCGCACGGCTGCGCGTGCGGCTCGGCGGCGAGAGCGCCTCGATGTGGGAGTGGGCGACCGACCTCGAAGCGCGCGGGCGCATCGTGCGCGTGAAGCAGCACCTCGAAGCGCTCGCGTTCGACGCGAGGCATCCGATGGTGGACGGGGGGGGGATGGCGGGCGGCGGTGGAGACTGAACCGGCCGTCATCTCGGTTCCACCACCACCACCGCCCCCTGCTCCGTTCGGCGATCGACGCCGGCGAATCTTCGCGCTCGCGCTCCCGATCATCGGCGGGATGGTCTCGCAGAACGTCCTGAACCTCGTCGACACGGCGATGGTCGGCTCGCTCGGCAATTCCGCGCTCGCCGCGGTCGGTCTCGGTGGCATCGCCAACTTCGTCCTCACGGCGGTCGTGCTAGGCCTGTCGGCGGGCGTTCAGGCGACGGCCGCGCGCCGCGTCGGGCAGCGACGCGAGAACGAGGCGGCATCGCCTCTCAACGGCGGGCTCGCCATCGCGCTCGGGTTCGGCGGCCCGTGGTCGATCGCGCTCTTCTTCCTCGTGCCGGTCTTGTTCCCGCTCCTCATCCACGATCCCGACGTGCAGAGCCAAGGCATCCCGTACCTGCAGGCGCGCGTCGTCGCACTGACCGCGATGGGGATGAACTTCTGCTTCCGCGGCTTCTGGAACGCGACCGATCGACCGGGTCTCTACATGCGCACGCTGATCGTGATGCACGTGACCAACATCGCGCTCAACTGGGTGCTCATCTACGGAAACCTCGGCGCGCCCCGGCTCGGCGCGACGGGCGCGGGCATGGCGACCGCGGCCGCGACCTGGCTCGGCACGCTCTACTACTTCTTCCTCGGGCTTCGTCACGCGCGTCACAACGGCTTCCTCCGGCGCTTTCCCTCGCGCGAAGTGCTCGTCGGCATGCTGCGGCTGTCGCTCCCGAACAGCATCCAACAGCTCTTCTTCGCGTCTGGGATGCTCGTCTTCCACGTGCTCACCGGGATGGTCGGCACCGCCGAGCTCGCGGCGTCGAACGTGGTCGTCAACCTCTTGCTCGTCGGCCTGCTCCCCGGCATGGGGTTCGGGCTCGCTGCCATGTCCTTCGTCGGCCATGCGCTCGGCCGAGGCGACGCGGACGACGCGCGGCGTTGGGGCTACGACGTCGCCAAGCTCGCGATGGTGTTCGTCGGGCTCATCATGTTGCCCGCGCTGGTCGCGCCCGATCTCGTGCTCTACGTGTTCCTCCACGAAGAGCCGGCGACGCTCGCGCTCGCAGAGTGGCCGCTCCGGCTCGTCGCGCTGTTGCTACCGCTCGACGCCGGCGGGACGGTCCTGATGCACGGCCTGCTCGGCGCGGGCGACAACCGACGCGTCATGATCATCTCCGCGTCGCTCCAGTGGCTCTTGCTTCTCCCGCTGGTCGCGCTCGTCGGTCCCATTCTCGGTTGGGGGCTCCTCGCGATCTACGCGGCGAACACACTCTACCGATTGCTGCAGGCGTTCCTCTTTCTGCAGATGTGGCGGCGCGGACGATGGGCGAGCATCGAGGTGTGATGAAGCACGCGCTCGCGTCGTGCGTCTCGCTCGCGCTGACGTCCCTGGTCGCGTGCGGGCCACCGGCGGGCTCGCACGACGCCGCGACGAGCGCGCATGGCGACGCCCATCCGGGCGGCGAACGGCCGAGCGCGGTGTCCGAGCCCGTTTCGCTCCTCGCCACCGATCTCGGCGTGCTCGTTCTCGCGCTCGCGCGGGGCTCGGCGCTGCCGCGAACCGAGCGCGCTCGCGTCGTCGTGGATGCGCGTCCCGATGTCGAGGGCGATTGCCGCCTTCTCGGCGGAGCGCCGCACGTCGACGCAGTCTTCCTCCGCGCGGACGTCTTCTTCGGATTCCGACGACGACCCGCCCGTGCGCGTCGGGCTGCTCTTCTCGAACGGAGCCACCTGGCTCGTTCAGCTCGACCCCCTCGAGCGGAGCGATGCCACGGGCGCCCGCGCGCTCGACGCCGCTCCCGCGCTCGCCGAAAAGCTCGCCGCGATTGGACGCGCGCTCGATCAGGGCGAGCGCGCGCGCCTCGGGCTCCTCGCCGACGACGAAGCGAGCGCCCGGGCGCCGTGGGCCGCCCCGTTCCTCGCCCTGTGGAACGATTCGCGACGAGCTCCCGCACGCGGGCGGTGCTCGCCCGCGCACGTGCGCCATCGAGGTGGGTGTCCTGGCTTCGACCTCGGCGTCGAGTATGGCTTCGAGGGGCCGACGCGACCTCGCGGTCGATCTCGTCCTCTCGGTCGGCGACGACGCGCTCACCCCGAGCTCGCTCGTTCGAGTCTCGGAGCGCCCCTGAGGTCCTCCCCTGTGGCGAGGTGCTGGAAGCGCCGGCGGGAAACTTTCGCGTTCCTGCGACGTCTACCTCCGGCGGAGGGGCATGTCGCACGCACGACCCAGATGGAAAATCGCGAACGGTTTCGGGTTCGCCCTCGTCTTCGTCCTCGTCGCCGCGGGCTGCGCCGAAGACCAGGTCGGAGACGTCGAGGGATACGTCCTGCTCGACCGGGAGGCGCGCGCCGCGGGAGCCCAGCTGGTCGTCGACGGAGTCGCCGTCGCCGACCTGCTCCCCGAGCGGATCGAGCCCGGGATGTCCGCCGTCGTCGAGACCTCGCTCGGCGCCCTGCCCGTCGAGGTCGGAAGCGGTGAGCTCGTCGTTCTTCGCGGCAGCGACGCGCACGCCGAGCCGTACATTCTCGGGTCGGAGGCGAGCCCCGACCGGCTCGTCGTCGACGCTCCCGAGAGCGCCATCACGGTGCTCGCCGATCGGCTCGGCGCCGAGGTCATCGATCGCGCCGACGGGCGCTACGAGCTCTTCTCGCCGGGTCTGCTCGGCGACGCCGGACGCGCCGACGCGAACCTCCGCTTGTACGACGTCGCGCCGGTCCTGATGAACGAGGCGCTCGCGGACGCCGTAGGCCTGCCGGCGGCGACGTTGCGAGCGGACGACGTCGCGACGCTCGACACGGGCGACGCCTCGCGCGATGCGATGCGCCTCGCGATTGCGTTCTTGAACGGAGCTGGATTGACCGGCGCGCGTGAGGAGACGAGCGCGAGCGCCCGGGCCGTCGATCGCGCCGCCCCGGTCGCCGAGCGCCTGGCGAGCCCGACCCTTCCGCTGCTCGTCGGCGTCTACCGGCTCGGCGAGCGCACGCTGCTCATCGATGCGGCCGGCGGCTTCGAGATGCACCCGAGCCCGAGCCTCGCGGGCCCCGCGCACGACGACCCGTGGGACGTGACGGTCGCGCCGCTCCCGTCGCCGACCGTTTCGGGGCGGGTCGTCTTCGTTCCCGAGACCGGCACCGTCGTGCTCTCGCCGTCGGCGGGCCCGCCGATGGAGGTGGACGCCTACAGCGACGGCTCGGTGCGCGTCGCCGGAGAAGCCTTTCCGCGACACGTCGGAGGTGAGTCGTGAAGCGAAGACACTTCCTCGGCGCCGCCGCGCTCGGCACCGCCGCCGCGGGCCTCCCCGGCTTCCTCGAGAAGGCGTTCGCCCAGCAGCGCGATCCGGACGACGCCGCGGCGATCGTCGCCGACGCGTACCGGCGCGCCGCGCTCGCTGGCCGCCCCCTCTTCGTCATCGTCGTCCCATCCGACGAGCGGAAGTACGATCGCGGTCACGCCTGGGGCGAGCTACTCAACAACGGTACCGACGAACAGCTCTGGCCGTTCGCGCTCGTCGAGGTGGTGGCTGCGCCGTACTCCGCGGTCCGTCGGGTCATCCCCTCCGCGCCCGCGGACGAGCCGGTGGGTCTCGTCGTCGAGACGCTCGGCCCGCCGCGCACCACGTCGATGACACTCGAGCTGCCCGAGCTCGACATGGGCTGGGACGAGCCGGAGGGCCGCGCCGACCACCAAATCGACGACCGCATGTCGCGGCTCGCCGGCGCGGTTCGCGGCGTGATCGCGGCAGGCGCGCCCGCGCTCGAGTCTCGCGCGACCCAGGTCGGTGCGCGGCTCGAGGCGTGGGAGAGCCATCGCCTCGAACAGGTCCTCGGCTCGCGTGCTCGGCTCTCGGCCGACCTCGCGCGGCGCGGCTCAGCCATCGTCGCGCTCGCCGCCGAGCGCGACCCCGCGGTGCGAACGGAGCTCCGGGCGCGTCTCTCCGCGGTCGCTCGCGAGGACCTGGTGACGCGTCCGGTCGCCGGAGCGCATTGGGCCTCGAGCTGGGGTTGCGGCACCGAGATCGAGGGCATCCCCGAGGATCAGCAGATGGTCGTCGGGTGCGGCATGGGTCACGTGCCCGAACGGAGCCAGCGGTTCCTCTACTTCTTCGCCGTCCCTCGCGCGTGAGACGGCTTTCGCCTCGGCGACGCGGCGCCGCCGTGCGATCGTGACGCGGTGACCGAACGTGTGGATCGCCTGGGGGTGGGCATCGTGCTCGCGCCCGACGAGACCTGGCTCTCGCGCCTCGAGCCCGCGCTCGCGGATGACGTCGATTACTACGCCGTGACGCCCGAGACGCTCTGGGCGCCGGGCAACGGCGGCGGCCTCGCTCCGAACGGGTACCACCTGAGGTTCGCGAGGCTTCGCGAGGAGACCGGGCGTCCGTTCGTCGCCCACTCGGTCGGAATGTCGCTCGGGGGCGTCGATCCGTCCGAAGCGCCGCGTCGCGCCCTGTTCCTCGATCGCGTTCGCGCCGATCACGAGGTGTTCGGGTTTCGGTGGTGGACGGACCACCTCGGGCTCGTCAGCGCCGCGGGCTCGTACGCGGCGCTCCCGCTGCCGCTGCCCTGCACACGCGCCGCTGCGCGCGTCGTGCGCGACGTCCTCCGGTCGATGCGCGAGGTCGTGCCCGCGGTCGGCGTCGAGAACAGCGCGCTCTACTTCGGCTGGGACGACCCGCTCGCCGAGCCCGCGTTCATCGACGCGTGCCTCGAGGACGAGGGAAGCCATCTGCTGCTCGACCTCCACAACGTCTGCACCTCCGCCGAAAACCTCGGCTTCGAGCCGGAGGAGTGGCTCGCGCGCGTCGATCTCGCGCGCGTCATCGAGATCCACGTCGCCGGTGGAGCACAGAGCCCGCCCGAGTGGCTGCGCTCCGGCCGCTCGCTGCGGCTCGACAGCCACGACGACGCGGTCCCCGAGCGCGTGTTCGAGCTGCTCGCGCGCGTGGTCCCGTCGTGCCCGAACCTCCGCGGCGTGACGCTGGAGCGGATGGAGGGGACGGTGGACGCTCCCGACGTGCCGCGTGTCCGCGGCGAGCTCGGGCGCATCCGAGAGATCCTCGAGCGCGCGCGCACCTCCCCGAAGCCCGCACGGAGCCCGCCACTCCCTTCGCCCTCGGCGGTGCCCGATCGCGGCGGGCTCGATCTTCTCCGCGAGCGCGAGCGCGTCCTCGCCGACGTCCTCGGCACCGACGATCCCGTCGGACGGCGCGCGATCCTCGCGGACGACGCGCAGCTCAGCGACGACGCGCGCGCGGCGGTCGGGCGTTCGACCGCCGATGGGGTCGAGCTCGCGTGGCTCCTGGTCGTGCGCCTCCGTTTCGAGCGGCTGCTCGCGGGCTCGAACCGCGCAGGTGAACAGTACGAGCGAGCGCCCGAGGCGTTCGCCGCTCTCTTTCGCCGGTACGTCCGCGAGGTGCGCCCCACCGCGTTCTTTCCCCTCGAGGAAGGCGCTCTCTACGATGCCTGGTCGGCGACCCACGCCGGCTGAGCCGACCGCTCAGTCGGCCCATGCCGGCGGCTCGGGACGCACGTACCCCGTCTGCGTCACCGCGGTGAGGGCGAGGTTGTGGGCACTCGACCGCGCGACGGCGACATAGTCGAGCACCTCGGTCGCGCGGAGCGGCAGCCCCCGAATTTCTCCGGGCGCGACCCAGCGAGCGCCGAGGCTGTGGCGATCCGCGACCAGCTTCGGCGTCGGGTCGCCGAGCACGCGCGCCGACAAGACGAACCGGTAGCGAACGCTCGGCGTGCCGTTCACCGCCAACCACGTCTGGTCCATCGCGAGGAGATGTGTCGGGCGAACGTGCACGCCGGCCTCCTCCATCGTCTCGCGCACCGCGGTCGTGACGAGCGTCTCGCCGACCTCTACCCCTCCCGCGGGAAGGTAATACGTCTGGCCGTGCTTCCGCTCGCGTACGAGAAGGAACCGGCCTTCGTGCTCGACCACGACGAGCACGAACGCGTGGCTCATGATGGGGCTCTTGGACATCGTCTCACCTCCCCGTGAAGATGACCCGGCCGTATATGTGCAACAAGTGCATGATATGCCTAGAACTAAGGCATCTATTGCATATATTGTGGCGATCGTGCCCCCGCCGCACCTGCTCTCGTTCGATCTCTTGACGCACCTGCGCTCGTTCGCGCTCCTCGCCCGGCGCATCGAGTCGGATCCCGCGCCAGGCCTTCTCGTCGACCGCGGCGGCGCTCCACGTGGACGCGAGCGTCCTGCGGCGGCGGCTCCGGGCGCTCGCGGAGGCGACCGGGGCCCCGCTCGTCGAGGGCCGCGGCGCGTCGCTCCGCCTGAGCCCGGCCGGCGCGAAGACCGCGGCGGCCGCGCGTCGCGTCGAGCGCGAGATCGCGAGCCTCTTCGACGACGTCGCCGCCGCGCCGCACGCGCTCGACTTCGCCGGCACCGGCACGATCACGAACCACGTGCTTCCCGGCGTGATCGCGGAGCTTCGCGAACGAGAGCCGGACCTCGTCGTCCGAGTCCGCCGCGCCGGCGCCGAGAAGGCCCGGGCGCTCCTGAAGAGCGGTGACGTGCACCTCGCCGTGCTGCGTGCCGAGCGAGCGCCACGCGATCTCGCCGCCAGGCGCCTCGCGTCGGATCGCCTGTGGCTCGCGCTTCCCGCGTCGCATCCGCTCCTCTGCGCGCGCTCGGTGTCTCTGGACGACCTGGCGGCTCTACCGCTCGTCACGTTCGGCGAGTCGTCGAGCACGCGGCGGCGCGTCCTCGCGAGCCTCTCTCCACGAGGCGTCGAGCCTTCTGTCGAGGTCGACGGCCGCGCCGCGGCTCTGCGCTACGTCGGCCACGGGCTCGGTGCCGCGTATCTGTCCCTGTCTCCGAGCGACCGCATCGACGAGCGCGGCATCGGTGCGCGGGACGTGACCCGCCTCTTCCCGCGCTCGAGCTTCTTCGTCGTGCACGACCCGGCGCGCACGCTCACCCCGCTCGAAGCGCTCGCGGTCCGCCTCCTCGAGCAGCGAACGCGCGCGCGCGGGCGGTGATCCGGGCTCACGAGAGCCGCAGCTGCACCTTCGCGTGCGACGCGCCGACTCGGACCTCGGCCTCCACGGTGGCGCGCGCACCTGTCACGCGGCCGAGCCAGTAGCCGGGCAGCGATTCGAGCGGCTCGAGGCCGGCGCCGGAGAGCTCGACCGGCTCGTCGAGCTCGGCATAGACCGCGAGCGTGCGCCCGTCGCCGTCGTGGAAGAGAACGATCTCGACGCGCGGGCTCTCGAGCCGCGCGACCCTGCGCCCGTCGGACGGTGGGCGGACCTCCGGCGCCGTCTCGGCCGCGACACGCAGCGGTGGCGCGAGCTCCTCGCGCGCGAGCCCGAGCACGCGCATGCGGGCGTCGCAACCGTCACAGCGCGCGACGTGCAGCGCGAGCGATGCGCACGCGAAGCCGTCGAGCCGTCCGGCGAGCGCCGAGACGAGCCTGCCGTCCGGAGCGCACATCGGATTGGCGAGCGCCCCCGGCACCGCGGCGACGCGCCCGGTCTCGAGCGCCCCGAGCCCGACGGTCGCGAGCGCGCGCGCGAGCCGCGCGTCCTCGTCCTTCGCGGGGCCGGCCGCGAGGAGCGCCCGCCGTCCCGCACGGGCGAGCCGGTCGCGCGCCTCGAGGCCGAGATCGTCGAGCGCGCCCGCTACCGTCGCCCACGCCGCGAGCGCGCACGCCTCCAGCACGCTTTCGTCGGTGGAGCTCGGCCCGATGCCGCTCACCGAACGAGATAGCGCGGCCCCGAGCCCACCGCCGTTCGCGCCTGTGCTCACGGTTTTCTCCTCTTCTTCCCCGGTCTCTTCGAGGTAGACGCCGGCGTCGCCACCCGACTGACCGCCGGCGACCGCCGCCCAGGTCGGGCCCGTCCGCTGTCCGCACGGCGGCTGGCGACGAAGTGGGCTGCCAGCGCGGCGGCGGCCGGATGATCCCACTCGGCGAGCGCCGGCAAGAGCACCCGCTCCCGGCCTCGCTCCACCCACTTGTAGATGGACGGGCGCGTCATCTCGCCGGCGCCGAGCGCCTCGGCAATCGCCGCCGCGTCGAGCCCGCGGACGTTCGCGAGGATCGCCGCCTGCGCGCGGAGGTAGTCTCCTTGGCGCTTCTCGGGTCGCGCGACCTCGGCCTCGAGCCAGCTCGCCGCCCGCTCGAGCATCGCGTCGAGCACGGCGTCGAGCTCGGGCGAGCGCGCGTCGAACGGCGGCTCGCTCTCGACATCGGGCTCGCGCGGCGCGGTGCGCTCGAGGAACGCGCCGGCATCGTCTCGCGGCGTCGCGCGGAGCGCGCGGTCCATCATGCGCGACCCGATGCTCCGGTGGTGCTCGGCGACGGCCGATCGATGCACCGTTCGAAGCCACGCCTCGGCCGAGCGCGCGTCGTTCGCGTGGAGCGCGGTGAGCCCGCGCCAGACCTTGAGCAGCGTTCGCTGGCGGACGTCGTCGTGCTCGCGCTCGGGCCGGCGGAGCGCTCGGTCGATGTGGTCCGACACGGCGCGCCACGCCCACGCGAGGTCGCCCCGAGACGAATCGGGAGCGTCGCGCAGCGCGCGGAGCGCGTCGAGGAGCGCCACGTCGCTACCCGAGCTTCGCGCGGAGCTCCGAGATGCGCGCGCGGAGCGGCACGATGAAGTCCATGCTCACGGTCGCGTTCTTCGTCTCCATGGCACGCGCGGTGTGCCACTTCGACAGCGCGAGGCGCGCCGTCGCGCGGACGAACTCCGCGCCCGTCCCGCCATGAGCGAGCCGGGCGCGCAAGAGACCGAACGGCGAAGCGACCAGGTCGAGCTCCTGCTGGTCGATCGTTCCGAGCGCGACCTCGTCGACGAGGTGCTCTCGAATGATGCGCCCTCGGCGCCGAACGAGCACCACGATCGCGATGAGGAAGCCGCCGACGAAGAGGAGCCAGAGCGGGAACATCAGGCAGAAGACCACGCCTTCGCCGATCGACGCGGACGCGTTCCACACGAAGTGCAGGAAGACCGAGCCGAAGTAGCCGAGGATCGGCGCGACCCACTTCATCACGGGGCTCTTGGTCTCGCGCGCGATCCCCATGCCGATGCCGAACATGCACGTGTAGACCGGATGCGCCCACGGTCCGAGCACGCCGCGGAGCGCGAACGTGAACGCGAGCACGTCCGAGCCCTGCCGTATCGCCTCGGAGTAGTAGATGACGTTCTCGACGGCTGCGAAGCCGAGCGCCGTGAACGTCGCGTAGATGATTCCGTCGACGACGCCGTCGAACTCGCGCTTCAGGAAGAACGCGACGCCCCAGATGCCCGTGCACTTGAGCGCCTCTTCGACGAGCGGCGCGCTGAACACGGCCGACGCGGTCTCGCCGAAGCCAGGACCGCCGATCTGCATCATGATCGCCCCGAACGCGGAGTTGATCACCGCCGCGAATCCGCACGCCGTCACACCGCCCCAGATGAGGCACCCGACGAGCGCGTACCATGGCTCGGGATCGTACCGGTCGAGCAGCCGCGGGACGGTGAGGTACATGAGCGAGGCCGGGAAGGCGAGGACGGCGCCGAGGAACATCGCAGCGTAGGTGTCCGCCGGGCTCGGCTCGAAGAGCGGCGGCACGAGGAAGAGCGTGAGCAGCAGCGCGAGCCCGGTGAGCGTAGCGAGCACGTAGAGCACGAGCCCGACGGTTCGCCGAGTCTTCTCGGGATCGGGGAAGCTCCGAGCTCGGGCGGTAGGGCTCGCTCTGCACGGGAGGGGCGGTTATACCATCGCCTCCCGTGCCCGGTCCGCTCGAGAGAGACGCCGCCATCGGGCGCGTCGCGGCGGTGGCCCGAGCGCTCCGCCGCGCGCGCGGCGTCGCGGACAGGCGGTATTTGCGCGACCTCCTCGAGCGGGCCGTCCTCTGGGCCGACCCTGGCTCGATCGACGAAAAGACCCGAGAAGAGTGCGAGTCGCTCGGCATCGACCCTCGGTCCTCGCCGCGCTCGACGCGCCGGTTCCGCCGCACGCGGTCCTGCTCCGCTCGTCGCCGTCGACGGCTCCGTCGCGTTCGCTCGGCTCGTGTACGTCGGCTTTCGAGTCTGGGCCGACCGCCGAGGTGGCGCTCCGCGACGACGCGCACCACGCGGTCGAGGAAGCGATCGCTCGGGCCGCCGAGCTCGCGGCGCCTGCCGCCGGTCGAGCGCCACGCGCTCTTCGCCGCACAGCCGAGCGCGCTCGCGTCGCTCGCGATCGAGGGGCGCTCGCTCGCCGCCGCCGCGTTCGTGTCCGCGGTCTCGCTCTTCACCGGCCGGCCCGTCCGTCCCGGGACGCTCGTCACGGGCGCGCTCGAAGGCCGAGCGGTCGCGCCGGTCGGCGGCGTCGCCGAGAAGATCCGCGGCGCGCTCGCGAGCCGGGCCGACCTCGAGCGAGTGATCGTTCCGTCGCGGAACGCGGCTTCCGCGCGCGCGACCGTGAAGAGGTCGCGGCGGCGCGCCATCGTGATCGGCGCGGCGACCATCGACGCGCTCGTCGCGGCAGCGCTCTCTCCGGAGCCCGCGAGCGCGCGCGATCCGGAGGCGGCCGTCGCGAGCGCGCGACGCGTCTTCACGCGCGGCTGGGACGGGTTCCTCTGGCCGACCCAGCGCGAGCCGCTCGAGCGGTTGCTCGGGACGCTTCCTTCGCATCGCCCGGACCTGCGCGTCGAGGCGCACACGATGCTCGGCGCGGTCATGCGCCACCTCGGCGCGCCCGAGCAGAGCCTCGCGTTGCTCGACGGCGCGCTCGCGCTCGTCGAGAGCGACGAAGGCGATGAGGCCGTGCCCGACGCCGCACGGAGCGAGCTCGCACAGCACCGCGCCCTCACCCTGGCGAAGCTCTTCCGCCACGGAGAGGCCGCGCGCGCGGCGCGCGAAGCAATCCGGCTCGCCGAACGTGGGCACCTCCGCGGCGAGCTCCTCAAAGCGCACGGCTGCGCGGGCCTGGTCGAGCTCGCGCGCGGGCGGGCGGCCGCGGCTGTGGCGCACCACGAGCGCGCGCTCGAGCTCGTGCTGCGCCATCGCCCATCGAGCGCCCCTCGGACGATCGGCTACCTCGTCGAGGCGCTCGGCGCGGCGGGCCGGCTCGCCGACGCGCGTCGTTCGTACGACCGCGGTATGGCGCTGCTCGACGCCGATGTCCGCGGCGACAAGCGCGCGTCGCGCGAGTCGTGGCTTCGCGTCGCCCTCGCCGGCGCTCTCGCACGCTCGAGCCGCGACGCCGAGGTGATCGGCGCGCTCGACGCGCCCGCCGTTCGTGATGCAATCGCTCACGCGCCGCTCCCGGGCATCGCTGCGCGCCGCCTCCTCGGCACGGCGCTCGTCCACGAAGGCGACGTCAATCGCGGGCTTGCGCTGCTCGCGGCGTCGCCGACGGCGTACGGCCGGGCGCAGCTCCCGCACACGAGCCTCATGTGCCACCTCGCGGTGCTCGAAGAGGCGCGCCTCCGAGCCGAGCGGAGCCTCCTCGACGCGGGCGCGGCCGCCCGCGCCCGTGCGGCGCTCGCGGAGGTCCTCGCATCGAGCGTCGCTCGCGTCTCGCTCCGCGCCCCGGCCGATCGCGCGCTGCCGCGCGCTCGCGCGTGCGGAGCGCGCTCCGGCCGCCGTCGCGAGGGCGCTCGCGGCGCTCCTGCGCCGGGCCGCGCCGCTCGAGTGACCGGCGGCCCGCCCTTGTCCGCGCTCGCCGTCGCCGCTATGACGAGGCGTGCGGCGGGGTCTCTCCAGCGTCGTCCTCTCGGCTGCTTGCGCGCGCGCGCTCGCGCTCGCCGTCGTCCTCGCAAGCGGCTCGTGCGACGACCCGCCCGGGGACGTCCGTCCCGAGCCGGCGCCCGCGCCCGATCGCGCGTCCGCCGCCGCCGACCCCGACCCCGGCGTCGAGCGGGTCGTGTTCGATCTCGCCGCGCACCTCGAGCGCGCCGAGGTGCGAGAGGGCGACGCGCTCGTCGTGGATCTCGGCGCGCCCGGTGGCGCGAAGCACACGCTCGGCGGTTGGCGGACGCGGACGGGGCCGATCGCCGACGTCGGCGGTACCCGCGCGCTCTTGCTCCGCGCGGAGACGGGTCAGCTGCTCTTGCCGCGCATGGGTCCCGGTGCGTATCGGGTCGAGCTCGGGGCGCGCGCGTTCGGCGACGGGCGGACGACGCTCTATCTCGACGACCAAACGATCGCGCACGTCACCGTGCCGACCGACGCGTTCGCGACGGTCGCGGCCGATCTCCCCGTAGACGCGCTCGCAGCGGGCGAGCGGCTCCTCACGCTCCGGGTCGCGGCGACGGGCCCGTGCGCCGGCGTCGGGAGCGCGGGCCTCGCGCTCGCGTGGCTGCGCGTCGGGCGCGCCTCGGACAGCGCGCGCGGGTCCGCGCCTCCGCCCGTCACGACCGTAGGAGAGGAGGCCTCGCGCGTGGCGCTTCCCGCGCGCACGACGCTCGGTTGGTCGTTCGAGGTCGAAGACCGAGCGCGCGTTCGCGCCACGGCTCGGGGCGCCGAGGGAGCACGCCTCGACGTGGTCGCGGTCCGCGACGGTGCGCCGCGCGAGACGCTCGCTTCGGTGCGTGCGACCCGCGACGGCACGGCGATCGACGCTCCGCTCCGCGCTCCGCCCGGCGCGATCGTCCGCGTCGACTTCGTCGCGCGCGATCGACCCGTGATCGTCGAGCGGCCGCGCATCGCGACGTTCCTCGACGCAGCGCGGCCGGCGCGCGCGGCCGACGCGGACGCCGATCGTCCGCACAACGTGATCGTCTGGCTCGTCGACACGCTCCGCGCGGACAAGCTCCGCGTCTACTCGGAGACCACGCGCGTGCGCACGCCCGGCCTCTCGAGCTTCGTCGCGAGCGGCACCGCGGTGCTCGACCACGGCCACGCGCAGGAGAACTGGACCAAGCCGTCGGTCGCGACGCTCCTCTCCGGGCTCTTCCCGTGGGAGCACCAGGCGACGACCGAGGAGGCGATCGTGGCGCCGTCGGTCGAGCTCCTCTCCGAGCGCCTCCGCGACCGCGGCTTTCACACGGGCGCGTTCGTCGCGAACGGCTTCGTCTCGGATCGCTTCGGCTTCGATCAGGGCTTCGACTCGTTTCGCAACTACCTCCGCGAGGGCCGCCGGACGCAGGCGAGCTTCGTCGCCGCCGACGTGCTCGAGTGGCTCGACGCGCGCCCGACGAGACCGACCGTTCTTTCTGTACGTCCACACGGTCGATCCGCACGTTCCGTACATGCCGCCCTCCGATGTGCTCGCGACGTACGATCCCGACCCGTACGACGGGCCGGTCGACTTCGGGCGCGACCGCGAGCTGCTCGAGAAGATCAAGGCGGGCTCGCTCCACACGAACGAGCGCGACCGGCGCCGGCTCGAGGCGCTCTACGACGGAGAGATCACGTACCACGACGTCCATTTCGGCGCGGTCATGGAGGCGCTCGAGCGGCGCGGCCTGGCGGACGACACGATGGTGATCTTCACGTCCGACCACGGCGAGGAATTCTTCGATCACGGCTCGGTCGGCCACGGCCACAGCGTCTACGAGGAGCTCCTGCACGTCCCTCTCGTCGTGCGCATCCCGGGGATCACCTCGGAGACGACGCACCTGTCCGCGTCCGCCGGCCTCGTCGACGTCGTCCCGACGATCCTCGACGCGCTCGGCGAGCCGGTGCCAGAAGCGCTCTCGGGCCGCTCGCTCCTGCCCGACCTCCGCGGCGAGGATCGCGCCGAGCCCGCGCCGCACCCGATCGTGAGCGGCTTCATGGAGGGCTGGCGCACGGTCGTCGTCGGCCGCTACAAGCTCGTCCAGCGCACGCCGGCGCACGTCACGCTCTACGATCTCGTCCGCGACCCCGGAGAGACCCGCGACATCGCGCCCGACCACCCGATCGCCGTCCGGTATCTCCGTGGCCTGCTCGGCCTCGCGCTCGCGAACGATCCGCCGGCTCGTGCGCGCCACGCGCAGGCGATCGACCCTGACACGCGCCGTTTGCTCGATCTCATGGGCTACAGCCGGCACGTCGCGTGCGGGGGTGACCGACGGCACCGAGCCGGCGGCGCGCTGAGCCAGCCGCGGAGCTGCTCGCCGACCGGGAACCGGGTCCACGGTGAGCTCACCCGCCCGTCGAGCGGGCGGCCTCATCGATGCGGCGACGGCGAGTTCAGTCAGAGTCGCCGCGCCAGGGCGGTCCATGCGGCGTGCTCGCGCCGTTCGCGCTGCGCGAACTCTCCGCGCCGCAGCAGCTCGAGCCGGAGGCCGCCCGGCTCGGGGGCGCCGAGGGTGTCGAGCACCTCACGCGCGGTGAGGCCGTGCGGGCCGAAGTCGCGTGCCGGCTGGACGTCGAAGCACTTCACGATCACGACACCGCCGCTCGGGAGCGAGCACGTCACCGTCTCGCGCCACGCCGCACGCTCATCCGGCTCGAGCGTGTGGAGGAAACCGCGATCGAGAACGAGATCGAAAGGGCCCTCGGGCGCGTCGTGAAGCGCGTCACCGACGTGGTAGTCGAGCGTCACGCCGCGCTTCGCGGCGAGCCCGAGCGCCATCTTCCGCGCGTCGGGCACCGCGTCTATCGCCGTGACCCGGTGACCGCGCGCGGCGAGCTCGATGGAGTGCACGGCCGGCCCCGCGCCGAGGTCGAGCACACGCGCCGCCTTCGCCGGCAGCACTTCGTCGAACAGCGCGACGAGATCGGGATCCGGGTCAGCGTGGTACCAGGGCAGGTCCTCGGCACGCGCGCCGCGGTAGCCCTCGACGAATCGCTCCTTTGCCATGGGATCTCCCTACCGCAAGCAAGCCGCGCGCGCGAGCCGCCGGTTCTCCGAGACGGCGAGCTGCGCTCGCCCGAGATCCAGCGACGCCTACGGACGAGGTCGAGGCGCGGCGGCGGGCGGTGCTCGCGCTCGGCGATGGCGACGCGGACGACGACGGCGGCGGCGTGGGCGTCGAGCACGCCCGCGAGGGCGCGCGCGAGGGCGCGCGCGCCGCGCGCGAAACCTTCGGCGAGCAGTGTGAGCTTGACCCGGTTCCGTGGACACGACTCGCGCGGGGAGGCCGCCGTTGCTATAAGCTGCGCATGGCGCTTGAGGTCACCATCCAGACTCTCTTCCACTGCGACCAGCTTGCGGAGCTTGGAAAGGCGGCAGCGATGCTTGCACAGCGTCTCGAGGCCGAAGATGGACCACACCCACGTGAGGGGCGGTGGGAGGCGCAGTGGTTCGCCTCGGATCTCGCAAAGCTCGCGGACGGCCCACCGGTGGGGCTGCAAATACCCGGCACCGCACCCGGCGTGGTCGCCTGGGGGACGGTTGGCAACTACACGGATGGTCGTGCCTTCGTCGAGGCCCTGAGCCCACTGTGGCTGGAAGCCCTGCGCCGCAATCCGGACGGTCGCGTGAACGTATGGGCTGAGGCTGAACAGTCCGAAAGCATTCAGTGCTGGGAAGTCTCGCGTCGCGATGACGAGGATTGGGGTGGCCCAAGGGACGACCAGCAGCGGTTCGGCATCTCGGTCGGCACGGACCTCGTCGTTCGAGAGCTAACGCTCCCGCTCGCGTGGGCACCGTACGTCACCGAGCAAGCGGCACTCGGCGAAGCACCGCCGGCCCACGTCACCGCGAGGACCCTTTGCGTATCGCTGCGCGCAAACTCCCACGACGACCTTGCCGCTCACGCCCGGCAATGCCTCGGGGAGAATCCCGACCTCCCTCGCTCCGCAGCGAGAAAATATTTGAAGGACCTCGCTGCCAGAGAGGGGCAAACTGCGGGTCCAAAAGGAGGCTTGAGCCTCTGGAGTTACGCGACCGACGAACTCGATGCCGCAGAGTTTGCGCGTTGTCTCGAGCCGTTTTGGAGCAAGGCAGTGGAGTACGGCCGCGCGCTCGTCGTGCATTCGCAACCGGGTGCCCGCATGGGCTGCTTCGTGATTCATAGGCCCTACCCGTACGACCTTCTGGGCGAGGACGGCAGTAACGACGAGGACTTGGTTCCAGAGGCTCCTCTCTGGATTCGCCATCAGTGGCTGCCCGTCGGCCTCTCTTTTCACCCTGGTTTGCTCCTTCGTTGAGCTGAGGTCGTCATGGGATCTTGGACTCAGTTGTTCGGCAACCGTGGAGGGAAAACCCCGGCCCCGAGTGACGCTTCCTCGTCACCGCCCGCAGAAGACGGTGAGACGCTGCTACAGTCCTTTCTCCGCGCCGCAACCGGCGTACCACCGACCGGGGTGGACAAACTTGCCGAGTACTCGGCTGTCCGGGAAGCGACCGCAGAGGCGCAGCTGGGCTTCATCTCGGAGCTTGTCGACGTCCTTGAGGAGCGCACCGACTCGCTCACCCAGGACTTCGGGAAGTACATCAACCACGCACTGGCTCAGCTCTGGGTTGAGCTCCTGGTCGAACGGAAACTCCCCTTCACGGAGACCCACATCCTCAGGTTGCTGTCCGCGTGGTCGGTGGTGCGCCATCGACCCGTTGTGACCGCAGTTGGCCGCTACACCGATGAGCATGGGTGGTCGGATGCGCTCCGTGCCGCCGTTCTCGAGCTCGAGCCTTCCGAGGACATCCATGCTCTGCAGGCAAAGGCCCAGGTTTTTCCTCCGATTCCCGGCGATTCATGGGCGGACACCGCCGTCGCGGACCTCGCCACCCTCTCCGAGGAAGAACGCAGCGCCTGGGAAACAGCGTTCCGTTTCTTCTACGACCGGCCCCCAGCCTTTCCTGTTCGGTCGGACTGGCTCGAGAAGCTTGACGAAGTTGGAGAGGCTGTCGGAAAGGCCTCCTTCGCCCGTCACGCGGGCTCCTGGCTACGTCAGCTAAGCGCGCCCGACGAGCCGGTTTTCGGCCGCGCCGTCGCGGGAGGATTGACCGTGGCCCAGGAGGCGAACGCACGCGTGCTGCATGCACTCGTGGTCGGGCTCGCACGGTTCAGCGCCGATGGCGCGGCCGCGAAGACTCTCCAGCACGTGGTGAAAGTGTCGTTCCAACCAGTTAGCGGACTCGGCGCCTTCATGCCGCAGCTGGGATACCGAGCGATGGATGCCCTCGCGCACTTTTCGAAGGAGAGCATCGCCGAGCTCGAAGGCTTGCCACGACGCGCACAAATCTACGCGACTCAGCTCCGCTCGCGCTCGTAGGAGTTGCGCCCGAGGAGCGCAGAGGGTTGTGGTGCAGAAAGCGAATCTGCGGCCGTGGTCCTTGGTCGCTGCATTCTCCACAGGATGAGCGCGACAGCAAACGCCAGGTCGGCCGCGTGCGACAGTGCGGCCCGAGATGCCACGACGAACAATATGGATATCCAAGGAAGCCGGTCGTCCCACTCGCCGTCCGTCTCGCCGCGCCGATTCGGCCGCGCGACGAGCCCGCCCGCGTACTGCACCGCGAGCTCCACCTGAAAGATGAAGTGCGCATCGAACGGCGCCTTCTCGCCCTCGACCGACCGCTGATTCACCACGAAGAGCGACAGCGCTCGCGTCCGCGGCGCGAGCCCCGGCGCCTCCGCCTCCTCGAGCTTGCCCTTCACCCAGATCCCGGGCGCGTCCGGCACCATGGCGCCCGTCTCGATCGCCGCGCGATCGAGCGCGAGCTCCACCGACCTCGCCTCGCGCGGCACCCGCCGCCACACGATCACCGGCTTCGTTCGTCCCTCCACCTCGCGCGGCTCCGGCACGTACTCCGCGAACCGCACCGTCGCGCGCACGCTCTCCTTCGCGTAGCGAGCGCGCTCGTCATCCGACGTCGGATCCAGCGTCTCCCGCTGCCCCATCGGCGCGAGAAACCCCGTCAGATACCACCGCGACGGCGGCAGCTTCAGCACCTCCTCGCCCTCGCCCGACGGATCGAACGGGCCGATCAGATCGGCCTCGAGCGCCTCGATCAGCGGCGACCGCGTCTCCGCCCCCTCAGCGATGGTGGGCGAGGATCGCGAGAACCGCCGCGCCGGGCAAGCGTCGTGTCATGGAGGGAGAGACGCGGTGTGCGGCGACCGACTGACGGTCTGTCCGTAAGCCCTCGGATGTTTGGACTGGCACGGATTGCCGAGAGCCGGGCATTGCCGGCTCTCTCCCCGTCCGCTATGGAACGCGCATGTCGAGGGGAGGCGGCGCGAAGACCAAGCGCAAGAAGAAGTCGTTGCGGCGAGCGATCTGGGCGGTGGGAGCGGTTCCGTTCCCGTTGCCCGTCCACGAAGCGGACGGGCCGGTTCGTCTGATGCTCTGCGTCGCTCGGCCGCGTCACGAGGTCCTCGCGTTCGAGGTCTCGGACGGCGACGGTGACGTGGACGGGCACGTCGTCGAGGTGCTCCGACGCGCGATCGAGGAGCCGCTCGTCGGTCGACCCGGCGCCCCGGACAGAGTCTTCGTGGCGAGCGAGGGCACCGCGGCGCGGATCCGGCAGGAGCTCGGGCTCGACGTCGCGGTCGGATCGACACCCGAGATCTCGCGCGTAGCGACGGCGTTCGCGGCCGCGGCTTCGCGCGCACCGGGTCGATCCGCCCAACCGAGCTACCTCTCGGGCGGCGTCGCGCCGAAGACCGTCGAGCGACTCCTCGACGCCGCGGTCGAGCTCCACGACCACGCGCCTTGGGACATCCTCACCGAGGATGCCCACCTGCGCGTGGACGTGCCGAGGCTCGGGTTTCGAGGCCGTGGCGTCGTGATTGGCGCGGCGCGCGAGGACTTCGGCCTCATCCTCTTTCCGTCGGACGACGCCTACGAGGCCTTCGTCGACCACGCGGATTGGTTCGCCGACGACCGCTCTCCCTCACGCGCGAGCCTCGACTGGGTCGGGGTGTCCTACGATCCCTACGAGGAGCTACCGACGCGGCTCGCGCAGGAGCTCGGCCGCCTCGACGGGCGCTACGACGAGCACGCCGTCCCGTGGGTCACCGCGATGGAACGAGGCGAGCCGGTCGGCGTCTTGAACGAGCGCAACGCGCTCCTCGTCACGCTCGCCGTGCGAGCGCTCGTCCGGCTGCTGGCCGAACACGAGGCCGTGCTGTTCGGCGAGGTCGACTGGCCCGGGCCGCTGTCCGGCCGAGCCTCGGACGCGGGGGTCGAGGCGGTCATCACGCTGAACGAGCTCGACGGCGTCTCGGTCTTCGAGGACGAAGCGCCGGCCGACCTCGATCCGCGGCACGTCCTCGACGGATTGCTCGTACGGCGCATGGCCGCGTTCGCGGAGCAACGGTTCGGCGACGCGTGGCGCGCGCACGAGGGCGCGTTCGACCCGCACCCCGCGATTGTGCAGCTCCGCGCGCCCTGGTCCGTCTACGAGCACACCGTGGACGGCCGGCGAATCGTCGAGCACTTCCTCGACGCGCATGACAGCGACCTCGAGGACGAAGAGCGCGCCTGGCTCGGCGCGCAGATGCGGAGCTGGCCGAGCGTCTGGGAGGTCGTCGACATCGAGCGGGGCGTCGCGATGACGTTGCGCGACCTCTTGACCGGCGAGGTGCGCACCGTGAGTGAGCGCAAGGGATCGCGGGACGTTCCGGTTCGCGAGGCCTTCTTGGCACGCATCGTCGACGGCGGGACCGCGTCGCTCCTCTGTGGCCTCCATCCGCGCACGCTCCCGCCGCGTCCGGCCGCGCACGTCGTGAAAGCGCTCCGAGATCATCTCCGAGCGAAAGGCGAGGTCGCCCCCGCTCGGATGCGCGACCCCGCGACCGCCCGCGCGCTCCTCGCCCTGTGGCAGGCCGCCGTCCGCGAGCAGGACGTTCAAGCCATGGAGCCACCGATCTACCAGAACACCGACGGCGACCCGCTGCTCTTCACGACCGATCGTTATCGGATCGCGACGCCCGACGTTCCGGCCGCCGAAGCGGCGCTCGCCGCGATCGAAGGGATGCGCGCGCCGGAGGCGGACGACGCCGAGCGCACGTTCGTGTTCTCGAAGCCGGGCAACGTGATGCATCCCGACTGGGACAACACGACCCTCGGCGTCGTGCACGTCCACGCGCGCCGGCAACGGCTCGAGCTCGTGACCAACTCGATCGCACGCGCTGATCGCCTCCGGGCCCTCGTCGAGAAGGCGCTCGCGCCCTCGATCGTCCACGAGGCGCGCACGCACGAAGACCCGGCCTCGCCGGAGGTCCGGAGCGCCGCGCGTGCCGCGAAGGCGCGACGCCCCGCGGCCCCGCCGAGCGAGGCCGAGCAGCGCGAGGTCGACGCGATCGTCCGAGAGATGAAGGCGCGCCACTACGCGAGCTGGCTCGACGAGCCCGTCCCTGCGCTCGGCGGCGCCACCCCGCGCCGCGCCGCCCGCACCAAGAAGGGCCGCGAGCAGGTCGACCTCCTCCTTCGCGAGATCGAGCGCAGCGAGTCGACGCTCCCCGCCGACCAGCGCTTCGACGTCGTCACGCTGCGCAAGGAGCTCGGCTGGGCGAGGTGAGCGGGGGCGTGCTCACGTGGTTCCTCGATCGCGTGCGAGGAGCTGTATTGCACCCGTCTCTGTTAGGGTCGCTACCGACCGTCGGACCGCAGGAGCTGCGTCGGTGCCCGCTCGACGCCGATCCGGAGGCGGCTACACTCTCCGTCTGACCATGGCCAACCGCAGCAAGCTTCACGCCCTGCTCGACGAGATCCCGGATGGCGATCTACCGCTCGCGCGCGAGGCCCTCGAGCTGATCCGCGGGGGCTTCGACGTCACGGACGACGAACGACGCGAGCTCCAAGAACGCTTCGCCGCATGCGACCGCGGTGAGGGCGTGGACGCGCGCGGGTTCCTCGACAGACTGCGCCGCCAGGATGACGCGCCGACGCGCGGTTGAGATCGCCGCGCGTGTTCCTGAAGCGCGTTCGATACTTCGTGTACTTCCGGATCGTCGCAGGTGATCGGGTGCAGATCGCGTCGCTCTGGCACGCGAGCCGCGGGCACGAGCCAGAGCACCTGCGTTGAGGCGCAACGCTCGCTCAACGGCTCACCTCGCTCTCCGCCGTCCTCCGCGGCGAGCCCGTGCACGTGCGCGGGCGGCGCAAAGCCCATCTCACCGCGCCCGTCCCGCCCAGCGCTCATGCCCGCGCGCGGCGTGCGCGAGCGCTTCGTCTCGATCCGCACCGCGGACCAGGACGTCTCCGACGTGGACGTCCTCTATCTGTCGGTGGCTCATGTCGATGTGTTGTCCGAGCGCCAATGCGCCTACGAGTATCGCGTCAGCCTCGGGCCACGCCGCACGGATGACCTCGAGCGCCCGGACCTGCCTCTCTGTCAAAGCGACCACGGCAAGTACCCCCGGCAGAATCCCACGCCCGACTGCCATGCGCACGGAGCGTCGCAGTAATGGTCGGGCCCACACACGGCGCCCTCATCCGAGCCGCGACACACTTCGCGGGAACCGTCGGGATCGACGCAGCCACAGCCGCACTCGTCCCTGAACGGGACGAGCGGAGGCGTGCAATACGAGTACGGACGCCAGCAACCGCCCGAGTCGTAGGCGCGCGCGCAGGCACCGAACGCCGGACACCGACCACGGTATCTGGGACGCTCCCCAGACACTCCATCGCTCCGCACCGCGCGGCACGCTCGCCGAGATCGTTTCGGCACGCATCGATCGAGCCCCCGTCACGTGCGCCAACCTCGGGCAACGCGTCGGGCGTCGCATCACTCCGCCCATCTTCCGTTCCACCGTCGTCGGACACCGAGTGGTCGGAGGCGCACGCCATGAGAGCGACCGCACCACACATCGAGAGCGCGCGCCGCACGGCTACTCCCCGCCGGCGCGTGGCGGCGGACCTACTCCCAAACCTCCTCGATCCGCGCCGCCGTCAGCACCCGCTCCGCCCATCGCTCGAGCTCATCAGCGCTCGCCTTCGCTACGCGCCGCTCGACCTCCGCCGTCGCCGGCCCGAACTTGAGGACGAGCTGCTTCATCACGAGCGAGCGCCGCTCCTCGAGCCGCCCCTCCGCGCGCCCCTCCTCGCGCCCCTCCTCCAACAACATCTCGTTGTACGTCACGTTCGCCTCCCTGATCACATCGCCGCCGTCTGCGGCCACCACCGCGTCGATGAAGTCTTGGCGCTCTCGACCCATGACATCCCCAAGGTACCGCAGGATCGTGAGCAGCGCCTCCTGACCGCTCCCCACCTCGTCGAGCTCGCGGCTGAGCGCCGCGAACACGCGCGCCGCTTCCTCTGGCGGCTCGCCCCGACCCGACAGCCGCAACGACACCAATACGAGCCGCGCGACCGCCGTCATTGCGCGCTGCCGGATCTGCTCGAAGCTCAGCTCGCCCAGGTCGTCGAGCACCATCTCGACCTCCGGCACGTGCCGCCCCACCGCATCGAGCAGCTCCGGCGGAAGGCTCACCATCTCGTGCATCCGTCGCGCTGCGCTCCAGCGCGCCACGCCGTGATAGAGCACCACCGGAATCACCGCCGGCAGCCGCGTCGCCCCCGGATGGTCCGCGAGCCAGCGCTCCCAGATCCGGCACGCGTAGCACAAGAGCCGAAACACCATGAGCGCATCGACCGTGCTCTGGTGCTCGAAGAGCAGATACACGAACGCCTCGCGCCCCTCGAGCTCCACCGAGTACAGAAGATCCGTGTGGCTCTGCGCGAGCTCCTCGTCGACGAAGCTCCCCGGCTCGAGCTTCAGCGTCGCGAAGTCCATCGCGGCCACGAGCGAAGCCGGCAACACCACGCGCAGCTCGCCCGCCGCGTTCTCCACCTCGGAGAACCCGCGCTTCACGAGCGCATCGTGCGGATTGTAGGCCATCGGCCGTGAGGATCGCGAACGAGCGAGAGCGCTCGCACGTTCGGCGGGCGGCCTTATCGGAGGGGCGGCGGCGAAGTTGCGTCCCACCAGTGGCGTCGACAGGTGCACAACCGGCTCGCTACTCTGATCAGGCATGCCTCTCTACGCTTTCCGCGAGCTCGGGCCGGCGCATGGTGCGCCGTCTCATCGCGTCGTCGCGGAGAGCGAAGCGCGCGCCCGCGACCTACTCCGACGTCGAGGGATCGACTCGGTGGAGCGAGCGGCGATCGACACCGGGCTTGCGCCCACGAGCCCACCGGCACGACGAACGAGAACGCTTCGGACAGCCGTGGTCTGGCTCGTGTGTGTCGGTTGCTTCTTCGCCATCTTCGCGCTCGGCGCGCCGCCCTGGTCGTGGTGGCTCGCGGCCATCGCCGTGCTCGTCGCCATCGTCGACACGCTGCCGCCCTCGGGGCCGATGGAGCACTACAACCGGCTCATCGAGGCGAGCTCGCTGAACCAACCGAACGCCGTCTTCCAGTGTGCTGAGGAGCTCGCGCGGACGGGCGGCCGCGGCATCCCTGATAACGCCGCCGAATATATCGACTATCGCATCGCGGCGATGTTGTGGGCTCTGGAGCGCGACGACGAGGCCGAGGAGGTCGTTCGTCCACATGCGACGCTGGACGGCGGCGCCAACGAGCGGCGCTACTGGATGGGCCGCGGCTACGCGCTCATCTCCGCACATCGTTTCGAGGAGGGCTTCGCGGCGATGCGGCGCGCGCTGGCCACGGGGACCCCCACTGGCGTCGAGGTCCTGGACGCGGCCCTTCATCATGCACGCGTACACACCGACCCCGCCGAAGCGCGCGCCCTCTTCCAGAGAGCCGAAGCGATGCGCGTCGGCCTCGCATCGAGTCTGTATCGTCCGTACGTCGACGGACTGATCTGCGTGCGCGAGGGCCGCTTCGAGGACGCCGTCGACCGGTTCCGAGTCGCCGCGCGATGGGCTCGGTGGGCTCCGCTTCCACGGGCCATGCGAGCCGCCTTGCAAACGGAGATCTCCGTCGGCCTGTGCCTCGCCCACGCCGGGCTGAGGAGCCCCGCCGCACGAGAGTACTTCGAAGCGGTTCGCGACCGGCTCGAGCAGGCCGGCGAGCTCGAACTGCTCACACGATGCGAGAATGCCCTCACGGAGAGCGGCATCCCGTATCGATGAACATGGTCGACGAGCTCGGGCACCTCCATCGCCGTGTGAGTCGTCTCCTCGAACGCGGCTTCGTCCTCCGCGACGGCTTCCTCATCGCTCTGCGCGTCGTAGTGCTCGAGCACGCGGCGTACGCGCTCTTCGTCCCATCCCGCGGGGAACCTCGTCGTCTTCTTCTTCTTCATCGCTTGCCTTTGCGCCGGCGCTCGACGACGCCGACCCTCACTCCATCACCAGCACCCGAACATCCGTCACGCCAATCGCCCGGAGATTCTCCGCGAGCTTCGCGTCGGCCGTGACGAGCGTCCGCTCCTCGGCGATCGCAACCGACACGATCAGGAGGTCGGCGTCAGCGATCTTGATCGACGGCGCGTGCGCGCGCGTGCCCACAGCTCCGTCGCGAGGCCCAGGCCCTCGTCGGCGACAGGACGGTGGCGCTCCGTAGAAACAACTCCCCGACTCGACGCTTCCGGCTCCCTTGGCCTCGCAGCTCGAGCGCGCGCAGGCCTCGGCGGATCTCGTAGACGCTGACCATCGACAGGTGAAAACCGCCGTCGGACTCACCGATCGCTTCCACTTCCTCGAGGAGCTTCGGCGTCTTCGTGCGCGCCTTCGGATCGATGAGCGGCCGAACGACCGACGTATCGAGCAGGTGTCCCACGGCTCAGCGAAGGTCGCGCATCCGCGCATCGTCGAGCGCGCGGTAATCGTCGTCGTCGAGCGTCTCGCGGACCCACTGTGCCGCTCGCAAGAACGCATTCGGATCCGCGGGCGCCGGCTCGACGACGTCGGCGAGGAGATCGATGACCGCCGTCGCCTCCTCGAACGCGCGCCAAGCGATCTCCGGAGCGGCTCCACGCGTCGCCTCGTCGCGTACCGCCTCGGTCGCGGGACTGAACCACTCCTGAATAGGAACGGCCTCGTATTGTTCGGCTATCTGGTTCTTCCCCGCAAACGGCGGATTCCCCACGAACGCGTCCATATACGCCGCCCGATTCACCGCACCGTCCTCCAACGGGTCCGGCCGCTCGGCGTAGAACACCTCCGGATACTCGAGCATCCAGTGAAACACGGGCAGCCGCGCGCGGATCTCGGCCTGCATCGCGCGGAGCTCATCCTCCGCGCTCTCGTCACCCGCGTTCCAGCGTTGGATGACGTCTAGCCTTCGTGCGCGTTCCTTCTCGCGCGCCTTGTCCTTCGCTTCCGCGAAGAACGCGCCGACACACACGTCCGCGACCAGCCGCGCGCGATCGCTCGCGTCCTCTGCATCCCTCGCCAATCGCTCTTTCTCGCGTTGCGCTTCGGGCGTGCCGTCTTCTGCGAGCTCGTGGATGCGCTGTCGGATCGCGATCGCTTCGCCTAGCGCTTCGTCGAGGATCTGATGCGTGAGCTCGAGCTGTTTCTCGGGCTTCCAGTGGAAGTGGCGGATCTGGTCGAAGTCGAGGCCGACGAGCGAGTCGCCGTGGCGGAGGGCGTGGTCGAGGAAGGTGAAGGGCAGGTCCTTCGCGAGCGTGACGAGCCACAGCGAGAGCTTGGCGAGCTCGACGGCGGCGTCGTTCTTGTCGACGCCGTAGAGGCACCGCTGGGCGACGAGGCGGCGGGCGTGGAGCAGCGGGTCTTCGTTCGGTGCTTGCTTCGCGATCTCTTCGAGCGTCCCTCGCGCGTCCACGCGGCGACGAGGTGGTCGGCGAGGAAGCGGCAGGCTTCGACCAGGAAGGCGCCGCTGCCCATGGCGGGGTCGCAGATCTTCAGCTCGAGGATGTCGCTCCGACAGTGGGCGTCTCGCCCATGCACGCGAGCAGCGGCTCGAGGGTGCGGCGCGACGATCGGCGCGGTGAGCGCTGCGCGGGGTGTAGTGGCTGCTCGTGCGGCGGCGCTCGGGGCCGGGCTGGACCACGAGGCGGCCGGGCTTGGCGACGACGGCGGCGGGGTCCCTGCGGCGGCCGCCGCGGGCGTGGGTCATGAGGACGTCGATGACGGCGTCGGTGGTGCCGCCTGCGCCGACCGGGCTCGCGCGCGTCGAGACGCCCGGGCCGGCGCCGAGCTCCGTGAGGCGTGACGCGAGCTTGTCGGCTTGGCTCTTCGAGAGCCCGACGGTGTCCTCGAGGTACTTCGCGCGACATCGACTTCGACGACTGACCGAGCACGTCGCGCCGTTCACCCAGACGCCGTTCGGCGACATGCACACCGCGGCGTCGTCGACGCGCTCGACGTGGTAGCCCATGAGCGCTTCGTAGACGGAGCCTATCTGCTCGACGTCGAGGGTCCTGTAGCAGAGGCGCTGGCCTTCGAAGACGAGGAGCTTGTCGAGGACGCGCGCGATGGTGTCGTCGTCGATGGGCGGGACGTGGACGTCGGCGCGCGCTTCGGGCTGGGTGATGGGGGCGCTGCCGGCGGGGCCCCAGCCTTCGAGGAAGGGGTAGACGTGCGGGTCGAAGAGCGCGCCGCGGCGCGCGGGCAGTACGAAGTCGCCGTGCGCGGCGCCGAGGTAGACGGTGCGGAAGAGCGCGACGAGGCGGGCCCACGCGCCGAAGCGGCGGGACATCGCGTCGGGGTGCGCGCCGCGATCTTCTTGGAGGCGCGCTGCGAAGAGGCGAGGACCGAGAGGTGCTCTTCGTAGAGGGCGCGGTCGACCGGGAGCAGGCCGCGGTCCTCGGCGTAGAGAAGGAAGACGAGGCGGAGGAGCACGGTGAGGAGGCCGCGGTAGGCGTGGTCGACCTGTACGTGGGATCCCCGGCCGCCTTCGGCGTCCGCCCCACCCCATCCGCGCTCGAGCGCGTCGCGGAAGATCGCGCCGTCGCGGGGTCGCGCTCGGCGGCGGACTCGAAGCCGGCGAGGAGGATCTGGAGCGCGTCGAAGACCTGCTCGGCGAGCTCGTTCGTGACGTTCGCTTGGCGCTTGCGGCTCTCGGCAGGAGCGCGGGCAGCGCGTGCTCTTCGGCGACGCCGAAGATGCGCGTGGCCGAGAGCAGGCCGACGAACGCGTCGAGGATCGGGCGGCCGCCGACCGAGGCCATGTCGGCCATGCGGAACGTGATGTGCCCGGACGACTCGCCGTGCGGCGCGTAGACGAGGCGGACGACCTCGCGGTTCGTGAGCAGGCCGATCGGCACGCGCGCGTGGCGGAGCAGGCGGTCGAGCTTCGCGGCGGGCGGATAGTCCCACGGGCCGGTGCGCGTCTCGGGCGCGTCGAGCGGGAGCGCGACGCCGTGCTCGGCCGCGACGGAGGGATCGGCGAGGTCCCAGACGAGCGCGAGGTACGGCGCGGCGGCGAGCGAGGCGGGCGTGGCGTCGGGGGATGCGGGCGCGTTTTCTGCGGGCGCGGGCGAGGCGGGTGCGGGCGCGGGCGGGATGCGGCGCAGCGCGTGCGTCGGGCGGATCGTCTGACGGCCTTCGGGCACGTAGAGCGAGAGCGCGGAGGGGATCGCGTCGCCCGTGTCGAAGAGATCGGGCGTGAGCGCGAGCAGCTCGGAGAAGAACGCGGGGAGATCGGCGATGCGATGGTCGCGCGCGCCCGTGTCGTCGGAACGCTCGGGCAGCGTCGCCGGCGGAGCGAGCGCGACGAGCCGCTGCTGCAGCGCGGCCTGCGCGTCGTCGGGACGCGACACGCCCGCGTCGACGAGCACGGGCACGGACACGACGAGCCCCTCGACGGGCTGCACCATGCCGAGCCACTGCTCGTGGAAGCGGGTGAGGGCGTCGGTCATGGCTGCGTGGCCCTCGGAAATACTGCTACGATCACCGGCATGAGCCGGCAGGACATCATCGAGCGCATCCGCGCCGAGCACGCGCGCCTCGCGAAGCTCGGCGTCGCGTCGCTCTGCCTGTTCGGGTCCGTCGCACGTGACGAGGCTGCCTCCACGAGCGACGTCGACGTGCTCGTCGAGTTCACCGGGCCCGCGACCTTCGACGGGTACATGGACCTCAAGCTCTTCCTCGAGGACCTGCTCGGCCGCCGCGTCGACCTCGTCACGCAGCAGGCGCTTCGCCCGGAGATTCGCGGGCAGGTCGAGAAGGACCTGCTGCGTGTCGCGTGATCCCGAGCTCTACGTGCGAGATATTCTCGCGGCGTGCGACCGAGCGCGAGCAGCTCGGAGAAGAACGCGGGGAGATCGGCGATGCGATGGTCGCGCGCGCCCGTGTCGTCGGAACGCTCGGGCAGCGTCGCGGGCGGCGCCAGCGCGACGAGGCGCTGCTGGAGCGCGGCCTGCGCGTCGTCGGGACGCGACACGCCCGCGTCGACGAGCACCGGCACCGACACGACGAGCCCCTCGACGGGCTGCACGATGCCGAGCCACTGCTCGTGGAAGCGGGTGAGGGCGTCGGTCATTTCGCGTCCTCTTCGGAGATGACGCCCCCTTCGGCGAGGAGCACGAGATCCTGGAGGTCTTTGGTGCGGCCGGAGGCCTTCTTGTTCCGGACGAAGTCATCGAGACTGATGAACGGAATCACGAGCCTGTCGACCTCGCCTTCGACGCGGTTCGCGAACGCTTCGTCGAACCCGAGGCCCGAGATGCTGGTGATGACGTCGATCGCGACGGGCGGCCGTCCGAGCGTGACAATCCGATCGGGGACGGCGAGATGGGTCTCCGCCATGTCGGCTACCGCATCGTAGCCGCCGAAGTATCGAAGAGCGCTGGCTAGCGTTCGGGCGTTGTCGACGGTCGGTGCGACGAGTACGTCGAGGTCATCCGTGTCGCGAGGGCGGCCGTGGTAGGCCATCGCGTGAGCCCCCACCACCGGGAACCGTACGCCATGGCGTCTCAGCGACTCGATAAACGCGCGAAAGTCGGGGTGGAGCGCCGGGGTCTTCATACTTCCCGCTCCGAATGGCTTCGAGCGCGGCGAGCCGTTCCTCGGGCGTGCTCTCGGCGACCCGCAGCCGGATGATCGCTTCGTTCTCGTCGAGCGTCCCGAAGTACGCCACGCGACCGTCGGCTTCGCGAATCACGCGCACGGATGGGATTGTGGCTCATCCCTGCGTCTCCGGCCAGAGCACGACGAGGCCGACCGGCTCGAGGCGGTGGCGCGGGCGTGAGCGCGAGCAGCTCGGCGAAGAACGCGGGGAGATCGGCGATGCGGTGGTCGCACGCGCCCGTGTCGTCGGATCGCTCGGGCAGCGTCGCGGGCGGAGAGAGCGCGACGAGGCGTTGCTGGGGCGCGGCCTGCGCGTCGTCGGGACGCGACACGCCCGCGTCGACGAGCACGGGGACGGACACGACCAGCGCTTCGACGGGCTGCACCATGCCGAGCCACTGCTCGTGGAAGCGGGTGAGGGCGTCGGTCATGGGCCCGCGCTAGTCGGCTTGCTGAGAGTTATTGGAGTCGCGGACGCAGGTGGCCTTCGCCTGAGGCCCCGCGCATACATACACCTCCTCGTTGCCGCACCCGCGCGCCGCAAACGTGTTGCTCGCGATCTTGGTCACGGTGACTTGCATCTCGTCGCAATGAAAGTCGAAGGCAGCCCGTGACCGTACCGTCTTGGCCATGCTGCCGCAGCCCGCGATCCCGCACATCGCCAACATCACACCCACCAGAGCTAGCTTCCGATGCATTCGCGTCCTTCCCTTTCAGCGGTCATCCCCGCGTCTCCGGCCAAAGCACGACGAGGCCGACCGGCTCTAGCCGGTGGAGCGCGACCTCGTAGAGCGATTCGATCTGTTTGGGCTCGGTCTCGAGCTCGCGCTGGAGCGAGACGGGGCGGTCCATCATGTGTTTCTGGTCTTGCTCGAACCGCTCGCGTTGGGCGCGCTCTTTGTCGGTGAAGTCGAGGCGGAGCTGTTCGCGCTCGGCGATGGTGGCGACGATGGCGTCGCGTCGGCGCGCGATGATGTCGCGGACCGCGGCGGACTCTTCGCGGCCGCGCTCAATAGATGCCTCCAACAACGGTGCCCTGCCCCCTGCCTGGCTGGTGAGTCACGTCACCAAGGACGACCAGGGTACATGGCCGGGATGCAGCGGGCCGACGGGAATTCGGGTGCGAGCGGCCGCCGCCGGGCTTCGCCGCGCGCACGTTTGACAAGGGCGCGGCCCGGGGGAAAGGTCCGTGCCATGTCGAAGCGGATCCTCTTGCCTCTGCCCGACCGTGATTTCGACGCGACCGAAGTCGCCGTTCCGTGGCGGCTCCTCACGCGCGCGGGCCACGACGTCGTGTTCGCCACCGAGCACGGCGGCGGCAAGCCCGAGTGCGATCCGAAGCTGCTTCGCGGCGCGGTGCTCGACCTGTTCGGCGCGGCGCGCGACGCGCGACGAGTTCTACGACGAGCTCCGGAGCTGCGCAGGCGTTCGTCGCGCTCGATCGCCTGGGAGTCGATCGAGCCAGCCGACTACGACGCGCTGCTCCTGCCGGGCGGTCACGCGCCGGGGATGCGCCAGTACCTCGGGAACGAGACGCTCCAGAAGAAGGTCGCCGCGTTCTTTCGAGCTCGACCGTCCCGTCGCCGCGATCTGCCACGGCGTGCTCGTGCTGGCGCGGTCGCAGGCTCCGGCGACCGGCAAGAGCGTCCTCGCGGCGCGCGAACCACGTGCCTGCCGAAGTTCATGGAGCGCAGCGCGTACCTCGCGACGCGCCTGTGCTCGGTCGCTACTACCGCACGTACCCCGCCTACGTCGAGGACGAGGTCCGCGCCGCGCTCGCGATCCCGAGAGGCAGTTCCAGCGCGGGCCGATGACGCTCGTCCGCGCGCGGCATCGTGCGCCGACGGTCCGGCAGCGCGTTCGTCGTCGAGGACGGCCGCTACGTGTCCGGTCGCTGGCCCGGCGACGCGCAGCTCCTCGGCGAGCGGCTCGTCTCGCTGCTGGCCGAAGAGCGCTCCGCGCGCGAGGGCAAGGATGCCGGTAGCCGCACCGCTCTTTGAGACGGTCCGTCGGCGCTTCGGCTCACGGCGTCGGTCCGACGCGTCGGAGGGGCCGCTCTTCGACGACGTGCGTCAGGTGTGCACCGTCGCGTGGGACTTCGAGCGCACCGTAGCGAACCTCGTCGATCACCTCGGCATCGGGCCGTTCCGCTGTTGGCACTTCCGTCCGCCGCGGCTCTACGGGACGACGTATCGGGGCGAGCGCGCGCGCTACAGCATGAAGCTCGCGATCACGTGGCTCGACGACGTGCAGTGGGAGGTCATCACTCCGGTCGACGGGCCGACGATGTACCGTGACCACCTCGATCAGCACGGCCCGGGCGTCCAGCACCTCTTGATGAGCACCGGCGACACGCCGTTCGAGGCCGCCGCCGAGCACCTCGCTCGTCACGGGCATCCCTTCGGTCAGACGGCGAAGCTCAACGCGACCGTTCGGATCCGCGGCCTCACGCTGCCGTCGCCGCCGAACCGGTTCGCCGCGCCGATCAGCCTGCAGTTCGGGTACGTCGACGCGGAGTCGACGCTCCGCACGAGCATCGAGCTGACCCGTTATCCGCTCGGGCTCTCCGAGCGCTTCTCTCTCCGGAGCGGCATGGCGGAGTGGTGCGTCCCCGAGGGCGACGACCGCTTCGAGCGCCCGCTCCCGAACCGGCGCGTCGGGCCGCTCGCGAAGGTCACGATCGTGACGCGCGACCTCGACGCGACGGTCCGATCGTTCTCTCGACCTCGTCGGCGTCGGTCCGTGGCACGTCTTCGACGCGCGCGCCGAGCCCGGCTCCCGTGTCGCGTGGGCGCGCATCGGCAACACGATGATCGAGCTCGTCGAGCCCGGTGAGGCGCGGACTCCGTACCGCGAGCTCCTCGAGACCCGAGGCGAGGTCGCCGCATCGCTCGGGGTACGCCCGGGACGCGACGGCTTCGACGTGCTCGTCGCACACTGCGAGAAGCTCGGCTACGCCACCAAGATGCGCGGCGCCATCGTCGGCGAGCACCCGTCGGTCACCTTCGGCGCGCGCGAGCACATCGGGACCGACCTCGAGGTCCTCGCGCCGACCGAGCCCGATGCCGCGAGCTGGCTCGCCGCGCAGAAGCCCGTTCGCGTCGTCTCCTGAGCGGCGCGCGCCGGCCGCGCGTCGGTGCTCATCGACCGGGCGCGTCGAGCGGGCGCGCGATCGTGACCCCCTCGTCGCGGAGCTCGGCCGCGGAGCGCACGATGTCCGGCCAGCACGCGAGGAGCTCTCCGTAGCCACGGACGAGCGCGCGCGTGCGCGGGAGCCCGCTCTCGACGTCGTCGCCGGGGATGTCGAGCGGCGCGGATGCGCTCGGGGTCTCGAGCACGATGCGGGCGCGCGCAATCGAGAGCCGGACGTGCTCGGCCCACGCGGGCAGTCGCGCGCCGTGCTTCGCCGCGGTCCGCCCGAGCTGCTCGATCGCGGCGGCCCAGTACGCGCGGCGGATCGCGTGCACGCGCTCGACGAGCTCCCCGGGCTCGTCGGCGATCGCGACGAGCGCGTGCCCGAGCGAGGCGTAACGCCGCGCTTCGCTCCGGTCCGCCGCGGCCTCCGGCGTCCCGGCCATCAGGCTCCGGAGGAAGCTCGCGAACGGCATCCGACCCGCGCCCTCTTCGATGTCGGCGCGAGAGAAGGTGCGCGGAGGCTCCGGCACGTGGTCGATCGTGTGCGGAAGGAAGGCGACGCGTCCCGCGCCGAGCCGTCTCAGGAGCGCTCCGAAGAGGAGCCCCTGCCCACGGAGCACCGGGAACCACGGCGGCAAGAGCGCACGATGATCGAGCGCTGCGACCTGCGGCGTGAAGAAAGAGCCGTCCGAGATCGTGCTCACCGTCACGCCGCGCAGAAGCTGCCGATTCTCGAACGCGCGCTCGTAGCGCGAGCCCGTCGCGAGGAGGCGCTCGAGCGACGCGCCGTGCTGGGCGAGATAGAACATCGGGTTCGACGTAGCCGCGTCGCCGACGTAGCTCGCCCACGTCGCCACGACTCGAACGTCCGCGTCGTCGCGCGAGGGCCCGAGCATCCGGCCGTGGACCGCGAGCACGTCCAGGTCGGTCGCGCCGACAGATCCGAGCGCGTGCTGTCGGTCGGTGAAGAACCAGAACTCGGTCGGATCGCCCCCGCGCGTCTCCACGCCCTCGCGCGCGCCTGGGACGCTCCCGATGCGGCAACGCGTGTCGTCGTCCACCGTGAGCACGCGCGATGAGACCGCGTCGAGCGCCATCGCGTTGCGATTTGCGCCCGTCGTCAGCTCGAGCCCCCGCGCGCCGAGGAGCGCGAGCTCGACCGGCCGACGATCGAGCCCGTGCGCGACGAGCCTCTCGACGAACGCCGCGCGGTCGCTGGGGTCGGCGTGGAGGAACCGATCGCTCCCGTGCTCGCTCGCGAGCGGCGCCAGGTGGTCGCGAACCGAGCCTCGCTCGCCGCGACCGACGTCGTCGAAGATGGCGACCTCGGGCGCGTGACCGTGGTCGCGCGCGTTCGCGAGGAAGCTCGCGAGGCTCCCCACGGCCTGCCCGGGCCTCGCGCGCGTCGGCATCGAGATGCGGTCGATGCCACGCGCGCGGGCCTCGGTCTTCATCAGCAGCAGTCGAGCGGCACGCACGAGCCGCTGCAGCAGCCGTCACTCGGGCTACAGTCCCAGTCGGAGCTGCAGCCGCCGCCGCCACCGCCACCGCCGCCACCACCGCCGCCGCCACCGCCCCCACCGTACTTGCGCTGCAGGCACGCGCCGTCGACGGTGTAGTTCTGATAGACGAGCTCGCGCCGGTGAGTCGCGAGGTTGTCGCACCAGAGCTGGTTCACGTTCGTGCACTCGAACAGCCAGTGCGGGTACGAGACCGTCGAACAATTGGTGTACGGATTGGACATCAGGTCGGCCGACGTCGAGCCCACGTCGTCGCTCGTCGCAGCCTCGTCGTCGTACGCCGCGCTCTCGTCGTCGTACGGGGCACCTTCCTCGTCCATCGTCCCATCGGTGCTCATCACGCAGCCCGACGTGAGCACGACCGCGAGCGCCGCGAAGCACGGCCCCCACGTCGAACGGTTCATCATCTCGTAGCCTTTGGGTCCCATCGATCCGCCTTTCGAGGGCGCAGATCGGCGCGGCCCGTCGCGAGCGCTCACGACGTCGTCTCGATTGAACAGCGACGGACACCGGTGCCCGTCACGGCTGCTTCGGTCGGCCTAGAGCGGAATCCCCACGTCGGGTGTGCCCTGCACCCTCCTCCTCCGCCACGCTTGTCGTGACACGCACCCCCGGTGCGCGCAAGCCCGGGCTCGGCCAAAGAGCGCTCAGTCGATGCGCGTGTACACCGAGTCGAGGAACGTGGTCCACGTCTCGCCGTCTTGCGAGCTCGCGATCTCGAACGTGAAGCGCTCGCGGGACTCCCATCGGTAGCGGTATCGCGTGAAGCCCATCCGCGTCGCGTGCTGGAAGACGAGCGTGTCGTCCTTCCAGTCGCCGAGCGCGGGCGCTCCCGGGTCCATCCCCATCGAGTCGAACCAGTGCATCGTGTGCTTCTTCGCCCGGTCGTCCCAGCCGTAGACGCCGTGGCCGCGATAGGTGACCACGCCGTCGCGAAGCTGCTCGTAGTCGCACACGAGAAAGAACCCGTCGCACGCCATCCGATACTCCGTCCGACCCTGTGCCGTGCCGCCCTTCGGATCCCACGGCGACGGGTGCATCGTCTCCGCGATGCTCCACTTGCCCGAGAACCGCGCGAGCAGCTCGTGTGCGTTTCCGGGCTTCGGCATCTCCATGTGAGCTCCTCCTCTTCGACAACCTGCGGGCCCGGACCGTACTCCCGTGCCCCGCTCCGGGCTACCGGGGGGCCCTCCTTTCGTCCCCAATTTGTGATATCGCTCCGCCCTCCGAACAACCGGCGGGTGGAGGTGGGCATGCGTCGACCGTGGGCGATCGTTCTTCCGTGCGTTCTTCTCGCGTGCGTCTCCGTGGCTTGCGGTGGCGACGATTGGCCGCCCCCGGGCGACGGCGGCGGCGATGCCGCGCTCTCCGATGGCGGCACCTCCGATGCGACGACGCGCGACGGCGGCACCGACGGGGGGGATCCCTGCGCGGGCCGACCCACCTGCGCCGCGGCGGGCGTCGCGTGCGACGGTGACGAGCTCGTCGCGTGCAGCCCGGACCCGGCGGGCTGCCTGATTGAGACGCGAACCGATTGCGCATCGTCGCCGGGCGGTCTCTGCGACGACAGCGGCGCCACGCCGCTCTGCGTGTTGTCGCCCGACCCGTGCGATTCGCTCCCCGCGTCCGAACGATGCGCGACCTCCGGCACGTCGTGCACCGACGCGACGACGCTCGAGACCTGCGCGCCCAACGCGTTCGGGTGCCTCGTCCGGACGCCGACCGACTGCAGCGAGCGCGCGAGCGGCACCTGCGACCCGACCGTTCCGGCCGCGTGCGCGTTCACCGGCGATCCCTGCGCCGGCATCGCCACGTGCGGCACGCCGGGCAGCGCGAGCTGCGACGGCCCCGACCTCGTCGAGTGCCACAGGGATGGCTTCGGCTGCTACGTCGAGACGCGGACGACGTGTACGGACGCGCCGTTCGGGTTCTGCGACGCGACCGCGACGCCGCGTCCGATGTGCGGCACAGCCGCGACCGACCCGTGCCTCGGCATGACCGAGTGCACGCCCGTGGGCCGGACGTGCGACTCCGACACGCTCCACGTCTGTGCGACCAACGCGTTTGGCTGCGACGTCGAGTCGACGACCGCGTGCGACGCGACGGGTGACGTCTGCGACGACAGCGGCGCGCTGGCCGCTTGTGTCGATCCGTGCACGCTCGTGACCGAGTGTCCGCTCGCGAGCTATTGCGATGGCCTCGACGCGGTCGTCTGTGCCCCGGACGCGAATGGGTGCCTCGTCGAGTCGGCGCGAGAGACCTGCACGGGGCTCTGCGAGGTGTCCACGTCCACGGCGACCGCCGAATGCATCGCCGACACGCTCTGCCCCGAGGCGGTCCGCGGTTTCATCGACTGCTCGAGCGGTACCGTCTCGTCGACGACGGTCGGCGGCACGATGGCGATCGACGCGTACCCGGGATGCACCCCTCTGAACAGCTATGAGGGCCCCGAGCGCATCTTCCGGTTTCGCAACGACCGTGCGACCGAGGCGCTCGTGACCATCACGTCGGGCTCGTCGATGATGAGCGTCGATCACGACCTGTTCGTTCTCGACGCGGACCTCACGACCCGGAGCTGCACCAGCGACATCGACTGTCTCGAGGGGAGCACGGGCGGCACGGCCGTCGAGACGGTCGACTTTCGCGCGGCCCCTGGCGACATCCGCTACGTCGTCTTCGACGACTACGGCGGGCTGCCGGCCTCGCCGATCCCGTTCACGCTCACGATCAGCTGCACGCCCATCCGATGCGGAGACGGCGTGGTAGCGAGCGTCGAGGCCTGCGACGACGCGAACACCGCGAACGGTGACGGCTGCTCGTCGTCGTGCGAGGTCGAGCCCGGTTACGCTTGCACGGGCGCGCCCTCGGCGTGCGGCAACGTGTGTGGCAACGGCGTCGTCGATGCGTCCGAGGGCTGCGACGACGGGGACATGACCGCCGGCGACGGCTGCTCGGCGCACTGCGAGGTGGAGCCCGGCTACGTCTGCCCGCCGCCCGGGCCGACCACGTGCGTGATGACGGCGGCGAACGCCACGTGCGCGACCGCTCGGATGCTCACGTCGCCCGCGACCGTGATGGCGACGACGACCGCCGGCGGCGCGCGTCCGACCGGACCGGGCTGCGGCTCGCCCCCGGGGTTCGGAGCGCTGTTCTACTCCGTAGCCGTTCCAGCGGGCGAGACCATCTCGGCGAACCTCGTGCCGGACGCGTGGGACGCCGTCCTCGTCCGGATGGACGGTTGCTCGCTCGGCTGCGCCGCGACGTCGGACCTCACCGGGACCGCCGCCGAGCAGCTCACGTACACGAACGGCGGCGCGAGCACGGCAACGGTCACGTTCGCGGTGTTCCCCTACACGTCGGGCGCGGGCGGCGGCGGGGACTTCACCCTCCGGATCGCCCCGATCGTCTGCGGCGATGGGGTCATCGCCGCCGGCGAGGGCTGCGACGACGACAACACGACCGACGGCGACGGCTGCTCGCACACGTGCCAGACGGAGCTCGGGTACAGCTGCACGGGCGAGCCCTCGGCGTGCACGCGCGAGTACACGGTCACGCCGATCGCCGCCGCGTGCGTGTCGATGACGGCGGGCACGGACGTGATGGCGCTCGGCGACGACGCCGCGAGCCCGATCGCGGCCCTACCGTTCGCGTTCTCGTACTTCGGTGACGCGGTGACCCACTACTCGGTCACGTCGAACGGCTACGTCCAGCTCTGGCCGTCGGCCGCCGGTACGCCCTCCACGTCGTACGGGAACGGGCCGATCCCCGGCCCGTTCGATCCGCGCGGCATGGTCGCGCCGTTCTGGGACGACCTGAACACGGTCACGGCGACCACGCTGCGCTCGCGCGTCATCGGGACGACGCCCAACCGTCGCTTGGTCGTCGAGTGGAACGGCTGGACCCCCTACGGTATGCCGAGCGATTCGTTGCGCTTCCAGATCTGGCTACGCGAGACGAGCTCGCAGATCGAGCTTCACTACTGCTCGCTCACGGGCAGCTCGCGAGTCACCGGCGACAGCGCGACGATCGGTGCCGAGGACCTCTCGGGCACGCGCGCGGTGCAGATCTCGGTGAACACGGCGGGCGCCGTCATGACCGGCTCGGGCTGGCGACTGACGCCGTAGCCTCGGGTCATGGGGCGCGCCGGACACCCGAGACCGCGTGGCCCGTCGTCCGG
This sequence comes from uncultured delta proteobacterium, assembly GCA_963740495.1. GTDB lineage: Bacteria > Myxococcota_A > Polyangia > Polyangiales > CAVUEK01 > CAVUEK01. The sequence continues at coordinate 283,812 of CAVUEK010000010.1, read as the reverse complement.
AGGCTCTGGGCGATGAGCTCGATGAGGGCGGTGTCCGGACCGCGCAGAGGTACGTGGCCGGCCACGAACACGGCAACGCCGATCGGTGCGGGGTCGTCGGTCCCACCGGCGACGATCGGAACGAGCAATCGACCCTCGCCGCTCTGCTCACGCTCGTCGGTCTCCCCGGTGAGCATGGCGTGCACGACTTCGGTCAGCTCGGCCGAGGGCTCGTCCCCCCCGAGGGGCGCGACGAGCTCCGGTCCGGCGTCTCGCGCCAGGTAGAGATAGCCGCGTGCCGCTCCGGTCGCGGCGAGCAACTCCTCGAGGGCTCGGGTGGCGCGGCCTCCCGGACCAGGAATCCTGCTGAGCTCCTCCGAGAGCCTCTCTCGTCGCCATGTCCACGACTCCACCATCGTGATCTCGGTTGGCATCGCGACGAGATCGCCCTCTCGTGCTGGCGTGTCGATCCGCTGACTGGTGGCGTTCTTCAGTCGTTCTCCACGTGCGATGAGGGCCGGGTTCTCGGTGGGTCGCGCCGCCAGCTCGAGACGGTCGAGGTGATGCTCGAAAGACGGCTCGTCGTCGTTGGCCAGCGCGATGCGGGCTGCGGCTTCGTGCACTATCGTGCACAGCGAGGGGCTGCGGATCGCCTCTACCTCTCGGATGAGAGGCCGAAGGCGCTCGATGGCCGTGTCGGGCGCGCCGAGCGCAGCTTCCGCGAGCGCGAGGATGGAGTGGCCGCGGGCGCGATACGCTAGCCGCTCGCCTTCCTCGTGCTCGCTCAGCATGATGGTATGGAGCGCAACCTCGCGCGCCTCTTCGAAAGACTCCATCGCGAGGTGGGTCTCCGCGAGCGCGGAGTAGACGCAGCAAAGATACTGCCTCAACTCTCCCGGGACGAGGGCGACGGCGCGCTCGAGCGACTCGAGAGAGCCCGAATAATCGCCTCGCTCGCGAAGGTACTCTCCAACCGCGAGCTCCATCAGACCCTCGGTGACTTGGCCCTTGGAGACGAAGGGCACCATGGCTTCGATGGTCCGCTTCAATCCGATCATGTCGTGGCACAGCGCGTAACCGCACTCGAGGACCACTGGTGGAGATACTCCGACAACCACGGCGAGCCCAATTGGATCAGCGGGATCCGGATGCGCTCTTCGATCTCTCGCGCGGCCTGCTCCTCTCCTCTCACGCGATGGTACGCCACTCGCGTCAGGTCCCCGCTCAACCTCAAGAACCGCGAGTCGAGCTCCATCAGACGCTCGAGGTGCTCGAGGCAAACCGGATCGTGCTCCAGCGCGAGCAGGAACGCGCGGCTGTAATGCACCGTCCCGATGGCGAGGATCCGTTCGGCGTTCGGTAACGGCGTCAACCGGTCCGTCTCGAGAATGCGCTCGACCGTTTCGAAGTCGCGAAACGCCTTGTGCCTCCTGCCGAGGTTGATCTCGACCATGGCCTGATTGATGAGAAACGCTGCGTTCGGGATTCGGTGCTTCAGGGCGGCGAGCGGTTCGAGGAGCTGCGGGAGACGCCGGCCACGCTCGAGGTCGAACGTTCCGGAGTATGCGATCGCGGCGGCGGTGACGTCTGCGCTCAGGTCGGCGAGCGCCTTTTGGGGAGAGGGCCCTTTCGCCGCGGCCGGCTTCACCACGTACTTCAGCGCGGCACCGGCGAGTCCCAGCGCGAGCCCCAAGTGCCGTCCGACGACGCCCTGCGCGCGGGCGGCGACGTCGAGCCCGGAGTGCTCGAGGGTGAGACGGATTGTTTCGTCTGCGTACTCATACGTCAGTCGTCGGTCGCAGAGCGCGCCCAGGAGCACCAACCGATGGCGAATGTCGAGCGTCCCCGAGACCGGCGTATCGCCTCGTTCGAGAACTTCGAGCGCCGCTTCCAGTGGCGGGATCGCATCTCGTAGTGACTGCGCTTCGAAGAGTCGGTTGCCGGCTTCTGCGAGCAGCTTGGCGCCTTCCTCGATGTCTCCGCCGTGAAGGAGGTGCCAGCCGATTCTCGAGGCTCGACTGATCGGTGTCACGGCGCGCGAGCAGCGCGCGCCCGACGCGCAAGTGCGCCTTGCTCTCGTCCTCCGCCGCCAGCCCGCGGAGCAACGCCTCTCTGACCGCGTCGTGACGAAAGCCATACGTGGTCGCATCGCCGACCAGCACCTCTCGACGGCAGAGCTCATCGAGCGCCGCAAAGGTTCGTTCCTCGGACATCGGTTCGCCCAGGACCGCGCACAGCTCGAGGGGAATGAGACCGCCGTGAACGCTCAGCGTCTGCCCGAGCGAGCGAGCGTCCTCGGAGAGACGTCGCACTCGGTCGTCCATCGCCTCGACCAGGCCGCGCGGGGCGCCGGTCGTGGGGAGCGCGTCGGGGATGATCCAGGTGCCCTCCGCGTAGCGGACGATGTTGTTGTCGACCAAGTATCCCAAGAGCTGAGTGGAATGAAACGGGCTGCCGCCCGCGATGCGGTGCATCCATTGCGACAGCAGCCCGAGGTTGTCGACGTTGCCGAAGGTGGTCTTGGCGAGGTCTTCGATCTCTTCGACCCCGAGCCCCCGCAAGCGCAGCACGTCGGAGGCGTCGCGCAGTGAGGCGACCGCGGCCGGAGCGTTGGGCGCTTCGTCCGTACGGAGCGAGAAGACGAGCACGAAGTGGCTCGCGCCTGCGGCATGAGCGAGCGAAGCGAGCACGGCTGCCGAGCCCTCGTCCGATCGCTGCACGTCATCGACGATCACGACGATTGGGGAGAGCCTCTCCAGGATGGCGCTCGCACAATTCGCCAAGCTCGACTGGAGCCGCAGTCGGTCCTCGCCCGGGTCGCCAGTCGTCGGCGTCAGGTGAAGCGTCCCGAGGTGCGCCGCGACCTCGGGGAGCACCGGCGCCACGAACGACCCGTAAGGGCGGACCGCCTCAATCGTGGCGTCCCGGTCGCGCGCGAGAAGCTGGCTCACGAGGTTTGCGAGGACGCGGTAGGGTCCCGACCCCGAACCATCTCCGGTCGTGGTCACGACGCGGCAACCGGCGATCTGGGCTTCGATGCCGATCTCGCGGACCAAGCGCGTCTTGCCCAACCCAGATGGCGCGGCCACGACGATGCTTCGGCCCGAGCCCTCGCCGGCGCGCTCGATCCGCTGTCGGGCGTGAGCCATCTCGCGCCGCCGGCCGACCATCGCGGCGCTCAGGAGGTAGCCGTGTGCGACCTCTTCATCGTGCGGCGTCAGACCACCGATGGCGCTCAAGCGATCGATGACCTCGGCGGCAGAGCTCGGTCGCGCCAGGGGATTCGCGCTGAGGAGCGAGAGGATGAGCTCGTTCAGGCGGGGCGGGATGTCCGGCACGATCGACGAAGGCGGCGTCGGGCGTTGTTTCCACACCCGTGGCAGCTCGTCCGCGCGGCGAGCCGCGAACGCGTGCCGGCCCGTGCAGATGAAATAGGCGAGGGCACCCAGCCCATACAGATCGTAACGGTGGTCGAGGGGGGCGCCCCACAACGCTTCGGGGGCGATCGACGGCGGGTTCCCGGCGACGTCTCTCTGCATGCCCACGCTCGCGAGCACGCCGAAGTCCATGACCTTGGCCCGACCCTCCAACGTGCATCGGACGTTCGCTGGCGAGAGGTCGCGATGCAGAAGCATTCGCGTGTGTAGGAACGCGAGCGCCGAGGCGACGTCTCGCAACAACCGGCATGCTTCGCCCGGAGCCACGGGCGTGACGTCTCGAAGATCGCGCCGCTCAGGAGCTCCATCGTGTAGTACGAGCGTCCTTGGTCATCGAGGCCGTACTCGAAGACGTCGACGATGCTCGGATGCCGGAGCCCGACCAGCGTGTGGAACTCACGCCGAAAACGCAGAACCGCGTCATGCCGGCGCTGCGGGTCCGCGGGGTCGAGCATGCGCTTGAGCGCGATCTCCTTTCGAGACGCGCGGTCGAATACGAGGAGCACCTGCCCCATCGCCCCGCGGCCAAGTAGTCGCTTGACCACGTAGCGCCCGACAATCGTCTCGGACGCTGGCGAGCTCATCGATTCACGGGATCCTGGCTGCCCCCTGGGCCAAGCAATCCTACCATCGAAGCGTTCTCTTCCATGCCCGCTGCCGCGACCACGCGTGACGCCGAGCGCGGGCGACGGAGCGGCGCGGTCATTCCACGCGCCGCACGACTCCTACCGACGCCAATCCCGAGCTGACGCGCGGGATGACGCCCGTGTCGAACGGCTCGCATCCGCACGCGGTGTTGATGCGGATGCGGCCCGCGCCGCCGCCTCCTCCTCCTCCGCTCTGCCCGTCGCATCCTTCGACGACGGCGCCGAGGTCGTCGCTTCCGTTGCCGCCGCAGCCCGCGGCGCCCGACGCGACGGCGCCGAGCGCCGGCCATCGCGTCGGGTTGCCGGCCGCGCCGTCCGCGGCGCCCGCGCCCGGCAGCGACCCGCGCGCACCTCCACCGCCGTTGGCTCCGACGAAGCCCTCGACCGTCACCGCGATGGACTCGAGAAGGATGGCGCCGCCCGAGCCACCGCCCGCGCCGCCGCTCTGCCCGGTAGCGGACCCGCCGAGCCCGCCGCCGCCCGAAGCATCGATCGTTCCGGTGCGCCCCACGCGAATGCTCACCCCCGCCGTTATCTGGAGCGCGCCGCCTCCGTGACCTCCGCTGCCGCCCCCGGCGCACAGCCCTCCGCCACCTCCCGAGCCGCCCACGAGCGGCACGAGCTCGACCGTCCCGTAGGCGACGCCGCCGGCGGCGCCCGGTGTCCCGGCGCCCGTGTCCGCGCCGCCGTTTGCACCGTTCGAGCCGAATCCCCCACCGCCGGCGCCGACCGTCATCGTGCCGAGCACTCCGCCTCCCATGCCGCCGCCCGTCCCGGGGCATCGACCGCGGCCACCCCCGGGGCCCTGATAGGACGCGCCGTTTGCGACGGGACCGCGCGGGCGATCGGCTGCGGCGCTGAGCTCACCGTCGATCACGACGGTCGTTTGCGCGATGAACGCTCCGGCCCGCGACCCATGGCCGACGAGCAGCGTCCCCGCTGGGACCGTCAACGACAGCACCGAGAACGTGGCGATCGCCGTGGCGCCCACGGTCACGATCCGAAAATCGATCCCCGTCGCGGCGTCGGCGCCTTCGCCGGGCAGTCGAATCATGTGCGTCGCGGCCCCCGCGGTGTTCGTTGCGTACGCGACGATCTCTCCGTTGTTCGTGTTGAACAGCCACACCGGATAGCCGTCCGAGCCCACGACGACGTCGCCGGTGCCCGACCCGAGGCCGATCGCGTCACCGACGTTGCTAGGGATCACCTCCCCGGTGCGCGGCGCGTCGAGCGCCGGCGCGTCCGCGGGCGGCGCGTCGACTTCGGCGTCCGTGCGCGCGGCATCGACCGGCGCATCCACGGTCGCCGGCGCGTCGGTCGCGGCGTCGTCCGTGCCGGCGTCCTCGTAGCCCACGCGTCCGCAGCTGCACGAGAGCAAGAGGATCGACGCCGTCGCGGTCCACGAGGTGCGCATCGGCGACGTCGGGCAGAGCGTGCGTGACATGAGTTCGATGCCGTCCTGACTCGCATCCGCCCGCCAGCGGAACCGCCAGTCTAGCAAAGACCCGTCACCCCGTCTTGCGCAGCAAGAGGTGCGCGACGCGCGACCGGGCGCGCGAGTCTCTCGACCTGAGCGACCCGCTCGACGGCGAAGCGCTGGCGTTCGAGCCACCGCGTGAGCTGTTCGAGATCGTAGCGGCGGCTGTAGAGCATCGTGATCGTCCGGCCGCTCGTCGGCGATGACGAGGTCGTGGCAGAAGTTGTACGAGCCGGGCACGCGGCTCGAGTCGTCGTCCTCGCGCACCCAGACGCGGAGCTCGAGCTCGCCCGGCCCGCGGCCGCGCGCGGCTTCCCACCGGCGGTACGGGCCTTCGAGCAGCAAGCCGCCGGTTCGCCTCGGCGGCGGTCTCTTCGACGTTCGGAAGCGTCAAGCGGTAGAGCGGGTCGGCCTCGAGCGGCTCGAGTCTGCAGCCCGACCTCGAGCCAAAGGAAGTCGCCAGGGCGAAGCATCGGAGTCGAGCTTCTCGCGGAGGAAAGTCTCTTCGTCGCGCAGGTTGCCGAACACGTTGCCGAGCACGAGCACGAGCCGCAGGCCGTCCTCGGGCGGGAGCTTGCGCGTGGGGAGCCGTCGCGTGAACCCGAGCGGGCCCTCCTCGAAGTCCGCGCACGCGGCGAGGACGCCGACGTGCCGAGCGCCGCGCTCGTGCACGGCCTTGACCGCGTCGGAAGCCGCGCGCGTCAGAGAGCGAGATCGAGACGTCCGCGAGGCACAGCGTGATCCACGGCAGCGTCTGGCTGCGCTCCTTCTCGACGTCGAGGAGCGCGGTGGAGCAGGATCCGCACCTCCTTGCCGCCCTCGCCGGGCCCGAGGCTGACGACATCGAGGCCGCGCGACGCGGTTCTTCGGGTCGAGTCCGAGCGCGCGCGCGATCGGGCCCTTGCATCGCCCCTTCGCGTCCCGCGCAGGCTCGAGCCACTCCGCGGCGCAATCCTCGACGCCGCGAACCCACGTCGCTTGCTCGTAGCCGGCTGCGGATGAGGTTCTCCCACGCGAGCGCGCCCTGCGGCTCGAAGTAGAGGAAGCGGTGCCCGAGGTAGTCGTAGTGGACGCGGTCTCGGAGCTGGCGCTGGAGCTCCGCCGGCCCGCGACTCCTCTTCGACCTCGATCGACACCATCCCGAGGTCCGGGTCGGGCGACAGATCCCCGGCGCGCTCGCGCAGCGAGGCGATGCGCGAGGTGAGCCCGCGCTTGATGGCGGCGAGCTTCTGCGGCTTGAACTCCTTGACCGCGCCGGCGCGCCAGTTCGCGACGTTCTCGACGCTGACGCCTGCGAGCGCGGCCAGATCCTTGTCCGATTCGATGCCGAGATTGGTCGCGATGGAGAGGAAGAGCTCCATCAGCTGGCTAGGCGGCGCTGCCTTGCGCGTCACGCGCCGATGGTAGCCCGCAATTCCGCGAGTGCCGCGTCGATAACGGACCCATCGTGGGCAAAAACCGAAGCAACGAGACATCCGCGCGGTCGGCCTTCGAGTGGGCGCGGGCCGTGGGCTCGAGCTGGCGACGCGATGTCGTCCGCATACCCGACAACGCGCGGCTCCTCTTGTCCGTCGCGTTCGAGGACGAGGGGCTCGCGCCCGCGCGCTCTCCCCGGGACGCGCTGTGCCGGCACGACCGCGCGATTGGCGTGTGTGTCGTCTTGTCCGGCCTCTCGCCCGAGACGATTGCGGAGCGCGCGGCGCGCGACGAGCGGACCCTCGCGTTCGCAGAGGCGGCGGCGTGGGCATGGTCGGTCGGCGACCGGGAGCCCGAGGCGTTCGCGACCGCCTGCCGCACCTTCCGCTCCGTGCGCCAGGCGTGGGACGACGGGATCGCCGCGGGTCTCGAGGGCTGGTCGGGACCTGCACGCGGCGCGGTCTTCGAGCGCGCACGCTCGGTCGCGGGGTCGGCCCGGCGGCGCGGCGTCGCGTGGGCCGTGGCCGGGTGGGCGAGGGCGCGCCGTTCGCGCGATTGCGGGTTCGTCGACGCGGTGCGGGGCACCGTCGCGCCCGAGTCGCTCGTGCGGGACGCCTCGTATCGCGCCGGCGTCGTCGAGGGTGCGACGGTCGCGTCGCTCACGAGCAGAGCGGGCCTCGAGATTGAGCTTCGTCTCAGAGAAGCGCGTCGATTCGGTAGGCGAGCTTCACGGTGATGCTTCCCTCGTAGGCCCCGTCGTAGCCGACGTCCTGGCGGTAGACGACGAAGAGATCCGAGCCCGGGAGGTAGCGCCAGCGGAGCCGGACGAGGCCGCGCGTGCTCTCGTCGTAGTCGTTGAGCTGCACGACGATGTCTGCGAAGAGGCGCGTCGAGACGGCGACCGTCACGGTAGAGCTCAGCGTGAGCACGCTCTCGACATCGACGTTCGGCAGCTTCACGAACGACTGATCCGCCGACGCCGTCACGCGTAGGTGAGGGCCGAGCGCCACGCCGGCATCGATCGTGACCGTCTGGATCGTGCCGCCGAAGAACGCGCTCGAGCCGCGATACCGGATGGAGCCGTACGGGTTCAGCGTCGACGATGCGTAGAGGCCGTACTCCATCGCGACGCCGGCGTACGCTCCCGGCTCGATGTCGAAGCGGTCGAGCAACACGAACGCGTCGGTGACGACGTCCTCGACGAGGGATGCGGACGCGTCGAAGCCCCAGCTCGGCCAATCGAGCGAGGTGCCGAGACCGACCGTGCCGCCGACGCGCTCGTCGAGCTCGTCCGTCGTCTGGAGCGCTGCGCGGAGCGTCGTCGAGATCGAGCTCATCTCGAGCGCCTCTGGGAACGCGACGTACGTGAAGTCCGCGCTCGCCGACGCGACGCCGTTGCGGCGGACGAACCCTGCGGGCGGGGCGTACTCGTCCCCGACGTAGAGAAAGCGCACGCTCGGCCGGAACGTGTGGCCCAAGTACGAGATTGAGCCGGTCGCCGAGGCATGGTCCTCGGGGATCGCGCCCTCGTCGAAGGCGTCGTCGGTTCCGGCGAAGGAGCCCGAGAGCTGCAGTCGCTCGCCTTCGAGAAAGCGCAGCGTGCCGTCGATCCCGGCTGCGTAGCCGTCGTCGTCGGGCCTCTCGAGGTCGTTCTTCGTCGTGAGCATCGCGCCCAGATAGCCCGCCTCGCCGACGTTGCCGCGGATGCGGGCCACGCCCCAGTTGGAGTTGGGCTCGCCGGTCATCACGTCGAGCAGCCCGAAGCCGATCGGTCCCGCGTGGCCGTAGAGCTTGAGGCCGCCCCACATCGGCACGCGCTGCGCATCCTCGTCGAGACCGATGCGTCGCGAGAAGAGGAGCTGCGACGCCCCCTCCTCGCCGAACGCGAACACGTCGAGGCCGTTGATGAAGAACGGACGCCGCTCGTCGAAGAAGAGCGGAAACCGATCGAGGTTCACGACCGGGTCGTCGAGGTCGACCTCCGCGAAGTCGGTCAAGACGGTGAGCTCGCTCCAGACGTCGGCGCCGAGCCGGAGGCGGACGTCGCCGCCCGCGCTCCCGCGCAGCCCGTCCTCCGGCGGCCCGTCGTCGACCGTCGCCCACTCGAAGAGGGCGTACGGGATGGCGGTGATCGGGATGCCCCCGCCGATGCTCACGCCTTCGAGGTCGCCGTAGTGAAGCGCGCTCACGGGGCCGTTCTCGGGCGGCAGATACGCCCAGTCGTCGGTCGCGAATCGAGCGTTGTGATTGCGCGTCACGTCGAAGCCGAGGACGCGCTCGGCGGCGCCGCCCGGGATCCCGAGCGCCGTGAGCGGGATGCGGATCTCGGCGATCCACGACGTGTCGCCGATGCTGGTCGCCGACTCCCACACGGCGTCGAACTCGCGGCGGAACGTCCGGCCGTTGTCGACGGCGACGTAGTCGAGCTGCGTATTCGCGGCGCTGACCGCGAAGCCGACCGTCGTTCTGCGATCGCGCGCGACGTCGAGCTTGAGCGTGACGACGTCGTCCGCGTAGGCCTCGAAGCTGTCCCGCCGGAGCTCGAAGCCGCGGGGACGCTCTCCCGGCAAGAGGTCCATCTCGGCGCCGACGTAGATCGCGTCGTCGTCGAAGAGCACGCGAAAACGGGTCTGTACCGGCGGCTCGGCGCGCGGCGTCGGGGTGCGCTCGACGAAGTGCGTCGCGACCTCGGCCGTCCGCCAGGCGGGCTCGTCGAGGCGACCGTCGATCTCGATTCGGGCTCGACGCGCGCGCGGCTCGGACATGGGGGCGATCCTGCGCCGCCGCCGCTCCGGACGCGGCGACGCAGCACGAGAGCGAGACCGAAGCGACGAGCCAGCCGACTCGCATGCGCCTCAAACGTCGAGCGTCTTGAGCGTGCGCTCGACGACGGCCCACGCGGCGCCGGCGTCGGTCGTCACGTCGTCCCAGCGCCCGCCGAAGCGACCGCAGAACGACGACTTCAGCACCTCGGGCAGCATGCGCCGTTCGCGTCGCCGTTCATGAGCGGGTGCTTGAGGTAGATGCACGCCTCGTCCGTCGCGCGGACGGACAGGCTCGCGGAGAGCTCCGGAGAGCGCCGGATCGCGTCGGCGATCTCGACGACGCGACTCGACGATCTTCTTGCCGAGCTCCGGGTGCCGCGCGCGAGCAGGATCTTCACTTCTTCCTTCGGGCGGCGGATAGGTCATCTGCAGCGGGGCGAACCGGTCGAGCTGAGCGGCGTCGATGCCGAACGTGCCGGAGAACTCGCTGCCGCGGTTGACGGCGGCGATGAACTGCACGTTGTCGGGAATGGCGAGGAAGCGATTCTCGATGGGGTGGATAGACCCGTCGCGTGGCGTCGAGCGCGGGCATGAGCGCGTTGCGCGCGCTCTCCTGGCAGCGGTTGAGCTCGTCGAGGAACGACGAGGTAGCGCCGCTCGGGGCTCTCGTGCGCGGCTCCTCGAGCGCGACGAGGACCTCGGTCTTGACGAAGTCGGTGACCGGCTGCCCGCGTCTCGGACGCGCGCACCTGGATCGTCGCGAGGAAGTCGGTGGCCTCGACGACCGCGCCGCAGTTGAAGAACACGAACTCCATCCCGAGGGCGTCGGCGATGGATCGCGCGAGCACCGTCTTGCCGCAGCCCTGCGGGCCGTCGAGCAGGATGTTGAGCCCGCTCTCGAGCAGCACCTGGAGCTTCTTCGAGACGATCGGGTCGAGCCACACGCCCTCGATTCGAAAGCGGCTGCGCGCTGCACGAACTCCACCTCGATCGCGCCGCGGTCTTCGCGCTCGGACTTGCGTGACCTTCTCGACGCGCACCTGGCACGGCACGCCCGGGCGAATGCGCGGGTCGTCGCAGAGCACGACCTTGGGCGCGCGCTGTCCCGTCGAGGTGCGTCGCGCGAAACCGAAAGCGGCTTCCTCGACCGGGTTGGCCCAGAACGTCGCCTCCATCACCGCGCCCAGCTGAACGTCCTCGATCTCCGAGCTTCGCCATCGTGTCTCTCTTGGTCAGGTGCCGAGGGCTTTTCGCACGAGCCCCGCCGCGATGCGGCCGAAGCGTCGCACGGATGCGTCGAAATCGTCCTCGAGAACCTCGACGTAGTGGGGAAAGCACACTTCGGAGATCGGCCGGACCGCGACCTGCGCACAGCACATGCCCTCCCTGTGGACGAGGTGCCGCACGAGGCCGCGCAGCGCGGCGACGGAGCACTCCGTGGGGAGGCCGTCGCTGATCATCACGAGGAGCTTCGCGCGCCTCCGGCTGCGACGCGCGATGGCCGCGACGTGGTCGAGCGCCGCGGCGTCGTTGTTGCCGCCACCGGCAGCGAGTGACGCGACCGCCGGGTACCGAGAATCGCCGGCGTCGTAGATCACGCGGTCCGTGAAGCCGAACAAACGCACGTCGACTCCGCGGATGCCGCGTGCGGCGTCGGCGAGCAGGACCCCGAACGCGCGCGCGCGCTCCATCAGCGTGCCGTGCATGGACCCGGAGCAATCGACGATGACCCCGAGGAACAGATCGGTCTTCACGCGGCGCTCGCGAGCGATCAGCATCCGTGGGTCGCCGCGCGTGACGACGGCGAGCGCCCGGCTGCGATCGAACCTCCGGCCGCGAAGCCTGAGTCGCTCGGGCTCGAGCGTCAGGCCGAGCTCTTCGAGAAACGCGCGCATGCGCCGCGCGTGGCGCGCGACCTCACGCGACACCTCGCGGTGACGATCCGGCTCGTAGGGGATCTTCTGAACGTTCGTGATGAGATCGAACCGCTCGTCGGGGTTGACGTTGAGTTGGAGCTTGCCGCCGGGACTGGGGCCCGACGTTCCCGCGCGATCGCTCGATCGCGGGTCGAGCACGCGCTCGATCTCGCGCTGGAGCTCGTCGTCGCCGATCCCCTCGCCGTGGATGATCCCGTCCGACGGGTCTCCGCCGATCGTCTCGTGGCCTCCGAAGCACTCGACGATGCGCGTCTCGGCGCCGAAGATGTCGCGGAGCGCACGCGTGACGGTGAGCAGGCTCCGCATGTCGCCCTTGCGAAACTTCTTGCCGAACAGGGCCAAACCCCGGTTCACGCGCTCGTCGTCGTGTCGACCGCCGAGGCCCATCCGGAGCGCGCGGATGAACTTTGCGAACGAGAGCCCGACGCGTTCCATCTCCGCGAGCACGGCGCCGTTGTCGATGCGGACCGAGTCCCACTTGCGGGCGACGTCGAGCTTCGTCTTCGAGAGCACTTCGAAGCTCGACGCCTGCAGCATCTCGAGGAGCGACGCGACCGCGATCTCGCGATCGGAGTGTTGAAACGCATACGCGGCCAGGCGCTTCAGACGGTCGCCCCACGAGGCCTCGGTGGCGCGGAGGTTCCGCTCGAGATGCTCGTCCGCGACCAGGTTCAAGAGCCCGCCGACGCCCTCGCGCTGCGCCTCGGCCCACACCTCGGCGTCCTCCTTGCCCCGGTGGTAGACGTGGTGGCCGATCTCGTGGAGGCACAGGCCCTCGACGACCTCCCGCCCGTAACGCTCGCCGCGAAGGAGCGGAAGGGGGTTCACGTGGATGTCGTGGGTGTCGAGCCGCGTCCAGCCGAGCGCGCTCGTCCCGATCATGTGGAAGCGAAAGATGCGACCGGTGAGCTCGCGACCGCGTCGAACGCCCCACGCGAAGGTCTCCGCGAGCGACAGGAGCTTCTTCGCGCGCGAGGGACGGCGGCGGAGGCGTTGAACCGCTGCTTGTCGGGTCGCGTCTTGTTCGCACCCGAGCAGGAAGTGCTCGAGGAGCTCGTCGCGGAGCCCGCGCTCCATCGATGCATGGTCGATGAGCTCGAGGATCCGTCGCTCGGGCACCGCGCGATTGCCGGCGACCAGCGCGGAGTCGACGACGGAGAAGAGCTCCTCGCGCGGTAGACGCGCGAAGAGATCCACCGGCTCGCCCGAGTGAAAGAAGCTCTCGGTCACGATGGGGAGCGCCCTCGGATTCCCCCGCGGCGAGCAGTGCGTGCGCCGCGCGACGCCGGATGTCCCCGATTCGGTCGGTTCCCTGCTCCAGCAGCTCTTCGAGAGCTCGTCGATCCTCGGTGCCGGGCGGATTCCTCCTCGAGGACGCGCTCGACGGCGCGTCGATAGAGGTGCGGATGTGGGGACGAGGCGAGGGCGCGTGCGAGCGGCAGCGGATCCTCGAACGCCGCGAACAGCCGGTCCGCGTCCTCGCTGCGCACCCAGGGCTCCGCGGAGCCCTCGAGCGCCGAGGCGATGACGGCCGGGAGGCGCGCGAGGTCACCGCGCTCGAGCAGCGCGAGGCCCACGCGAAACCGCACCTCCGCGGGCCGCGACGCGTCGTCGACCACGGGATCGAGGGCGTCGAGCCACGGCCCGTCCGGCCAGATGGCGATGCTGTCGGTGACGATGACGATCGCGCCGCAGGGAGGGGCGGTCGCGAGGAGAGCGACGAGGGCGCGCAGCCCGGGCTCGCCGATCTCCACGAGACGCAGCGTCGCTTCGTGTGCGATGCGGGGATCGTCGTGTTTGCACCACGCGATCAGCGCATCTACTGCGGTCGCGCGGCGGATCTCGGTCAGCACGTCTTCCGGCGGCGGCCTGCGGCGGGTCCGCGCGCCCGCCGTGCGCGACGGGACGCCCCGCGAGTCGACCCAGCTCGCGAGGGTGGCGCGCGTCGCGTCGTCGAAGTCGGCCATGCGCGCGCGCACTTCGGGCACGACCCGAGCTAGCACTTCGGGGCAGGCTCGCGCCTGATGCAACGCGACGAGCATGCGAGCGACGCTCTCGCCGACCTCCGTGTCGAGCTGCGACGACAGGAAGTCCACGAGCGGATCGTCGGCGAGCGCGTCGAGCGCCGGGCGATCGCGCCACCGCCAGATCTCGAACACGCGCGCGCCTGCGCAAAAGACGTGGGTCCGGAGGGGCGTCGACGGGATCTCGAGCGCCCGCGCCAGGCCGCCGGCCACGCCACCCCCTCCTTCGCGCAGCGCGCGGCCGACGGCGAAGGCGTGTTGCTCGAATCGGTAGAGCCACGCGTTGCCGTGGAGCGGCAGGTCCGGGTGGCCCCGGAAAACGCGGCAGGCCACGCGATCGACGGCACCTGCGAACGCCGCGTCGTCCGATCCCGAACCTGTCGAATGCGTGCGCCACGTCCTCGATGTCGTCCTCGCACGCGAGAAGCGCGGCGCACGCGGTCGGGGACGGCATGCGCGGCGCCGCGCGCCGCGCGAGGGCGGCGACGAGCCCGCGGCAAGGCCCCGCGAGGCACGCGGCGAGCGCCGCCTCGAAGGCCGCGTCGCTCGCCGTCGCGATCGCGTCGATTCCGTGTGCGAGGAGCGTTCGGAGCGGCTCGTGCCGGGGTGCCGAATCGACCGGTGAGACCGGCGGGACGCGCTCCTCGGCCCACGCCCGGATCGCGGGTGAGGTGTGCTCGATCAAGCGCTGCGCGAGCGCGCGCTCCTTCCCGTACGGCACCGCCGTCGCGAACCCGAGCGCGTCGAGCAGCCGGCGCAGCTTCGACGTCGGGAGCCCCGCGCAGAGCTCCACGAGCTCGTCCGTCTTCGTGCGACGAGAGAGGTCGCCGAGGATTGTCAGCGCCACGCGCGACGCTTCGGGGCTGTCGCGACGAAGCCATGCGTCGAGGAACGCCCGTGGCTCGCGCAGATAGAGGGCGCGAACGAGAAAATCCGCGACGCGTTCGATCTTCTTCGGCGCGAGGCCCTTGGGGCTCTTCGCCTCGTGATTGAACAGCGCCTCGAGCAGGGCGCGCGCACCGTCCGGGTCGAGGCCGTCGAGGAAGTCGATTCTCGTCGGTCTTCGCCGCAGCGACGAGGAGCGCGAGCATCTCGCCGCGGCGCGCAGGCGCGCGGGCCACGATTCGCTCGAGGAGGAACTTTCGGCCGCGCTCGCTCGCGTCCGCATGGACGAGGAGCGCCGGGGCCCGGTCGACGTGCGAATGGCACGCGTCCGCCACCTCGTCCGGGTCGAGAACGGAGAAGAGGAGCTGGTAGGGCGGGCTCGAGACCAGATAGAGGATGCCGCCGAGCGCCCACGGATTCGAGCACACCGCGCCGTCGAACGAGGTCGTCTCGCGCCACCAGCTCTTTCACCCGATCGTCGGCGAGGCGCGGGACTGCGCGCTCCCAGCGATGGAGCGCCGCGATCGACGCGTGGCGCACGTCCTTCGGAACCCACGAGGCGAGCATGAACGATGGATGCAGCGCGGCGCAGAGCTCGGCGGCGCGCGGCAGGAAAAAGCGGAGTCTTCTCATCACCGAGAGGACGGAGGCCACGACTCGCTGACGGAACGGGAGGACCGACAGCGCCCGTCGCTCGATCGCCTCGAAGAACGCGTTCACGACGGCCTCGTCGGCGCCCTCGTCCAGGAAGAGGAGGAACAGGTCGTCGATCTCGTCCGGATGCGCAGCGTCCACCGCGCCGTCGGCGGCGACGATCCGGTCGATGTCGGACGAAGGGCGCTTGCGAGCGCTGTCCGTGAACGACGCGAGCGTCTGCCACGGAATCGCGGCGATCAGCCGCCGCGCTTCGTCGCGCCGGAGCGCGCCTCGTGCGACGAACGTCAGCACCGTGGGTAGAGAGCCGTCCGGGGCACGTAGCTCGGACGTGCGCACGACATCGGCCGACTCGTCGTCGGCGAGCAGGTAGAAAGGCCACGTCGCCGCGTCCTTCGGCGCGCCCACGCGGAGCGCTTCGCGCCTCACGGCGGTCGCGCGGTGGAAGAGAGCGTGCGCCCATCGGCCGGGCCCCGGCGACGACTCGCGAAGTGTCGATACCGCGGCGAGCGCGACCGACTCGTCGCCGTCGTCGAGCGCGTCGACGATCGCGCGCGCGCCTGGAAGTCCCTCCGCGCCGGCGAGCGCGCGCAACGCCGCTGCGCGGACGTCGGGCGCACCGTGCACGAGCGCCCGGTCGAGCCGGCCGAAGAACGGTACACGGGTCGCGGCTGGGAGCTCGGCGAGCTCGGCGAGCAGCGCTGCGAGGCGCGCGGGATCGGCGGCGTCGATCTCGTCTCGGCCGAGCAGTCGGTAGAGCTCCACGTCCCGCATGGGCCCACGTGGATCGCATGAAGAAGGGAGGGATGGAAGCAGAACGGGGGGCTGGGGTACCAACCGCGCAGGAATCCCGCCGCGCGTCGCGCGACGGCCGCGATTCGATCCGCTACGCGCGCCGAGCCTGCCTGCTCAGGCGAAAGCGGACGCAAGGAGCCGCGTCCGCGATCATCGAGCATGGTTCGGACGGCGCGCGCGCACCCCTCCTCATCGACCGCACGGGGAGAGACCGGCGGGTGAGCCCGCCGCTCTCCGAGGTCCGGCTCGTTCGAGCCGGGCCCAAAGGCGCCTCTGGCACGGTCGTGACGTCGCCGTCACGGCCGCGCCGCGATGGTTGCGGGGCGCCGGGCTACGCGCCGGGCTGCTCCCATCCGAGAAGCCACCGTGCAGGCGCGCACCGAGAATAGTCGTGCGAGAAGGGATGGCTCGCGGTCAAACGTCGCGGTGGGTACCGCAACCACCCGTTCGCAATGTGTTTTCACTTGCCGGGCTCACGAGCCGATCCCTTTCTCCCACGGCGCACCGCGGGAAGCCGAACCTAAGTCGCAGCATTCACGCGTGCAACCTCGGAGCACGACGTTGGACGCTCGGTCGCTCGAAAAGGTTCACCGCACTTCGGCCGGGCCGCGCTCGCTCAGCCGGCCTGCCGAAGCACCCTGCGGAAGCGTACGGCGGTGTCGGACGCCCAGAATCGCACGAGGTCGTCGATGACGTGGTCGCGTCCGACCTCCGTTCCGCGAGTCTTCTCGAGCACTTTCACCACCGCGTGCAGGTCGTCGGCGACCAGCAGCGCGGCCCGCATCGCGGTCAGCTCGGTGTCGTGAATCCAGCCGTCGATCGGAGGCCTCGCCGCGGCGTAGCGGTTGGCGGCTTCTTCGACGGTGCGCCGGTTGCGGCGGGAAACGTGCTTGCTGATCTGCCGGCCGAGGTCGATGTCGCCGCCAGGGTAGTCCTGGTTGTAGGCGCCCGCGGCCGAGTCGAGGACCGATTCGAGCTCGGCGGGTGAGACGCGCATGATGGCGTTGAGCGCGCGGGCCGCGTGCGCGAGCGGACGCGCGAGCATGAAGGTGAGCGCGGGCTGTCCGAGCTGCGTCGCCCAGCGCGGGACGAACACCGACGCGGGGCTCCCGGGCTCGAGCCCGACGTCGCGCGCTGGCTCGTCGTGCACGTACAGCTCGAACTCGATCACGCCGAAGATCGCGGCGATGCGATCCGCGAGAGATCGCACGGCGTCGCCCGACCCGGCGCGAAGCCGATCGCGTTTCGACACTCCGTAGCGGCTGAAGTCGATCGGGTAGAGCTTGGCGAAGACCTCGTCGATCGCGGCGGTGAGCGCCGCTGGGGTCATGTCGTGCGCGCCGTTTACTTGTAGCTGTCGGATGCCGTTGTCTCCGAGGAGCCCGGGCGGAGCGGTGGCCGTTCGGGTGCGCCGCGTTCGGAGCACCATCGTCTCTTCGGGTGTCGCGTTCTCGAGCACGAGCAACGTGGACAGCACGGTGATGGACTCTTCCCCTTCGCCGACCGCGCCGAGCGCTCGGGCGAGGCGCCGCCAGATGTCGGGGTGCGTCACGTCGTGCTCGAGGAACCGGCGCATCTCGTCGATCACGCGATCGTGATTCCCCGCCCTCGCCAGCCGGTCGCCGAGCGCCAATACGAGCGGCGCGGATGAAGGCTCGCGCTCGATCCCCTCGCGCAGCGTCGTCATCGCGCGATCGGGCCGGTTCATGTGATCGCCGAACACGTGCGAGATCGCGAGGTAGACGTCACCGACGGGTGCGTGCATGCGCGACGCGAGGTCCTTGTAGCGCATCAGGACGCCGAGGTAGCTGTCCCACGTCGCGTTCTCGGCGTGGCCGATCAGCTTCTGGAGCTCTTCGGCCGCCGGGTTGGACGGGCCGGAGAGCGCGACCGCGTTCATGAGCGCGCCAGCTGCCTCGACCGGTCGCTTCCGCGCCTTTTCGATCCGCGCGACCTCGACGAGAGCCGCCGAGCGCTCGGTCGGGTCTTCGGCCGTCTCGACGAGACGCTGGGCGAGGACGAGCGCCTCGTCGCGGTTGCCGCGGCCGAGCAGGATGCGACACAGGCGGGAGAGCGCGACGTGGTTCTTTTCGTCCGTGACGAGCACCGCGCGCAGGCTGCGGATGGCCTGGTCGACGTCGCCGAGGTGCTCGTCGCAGATCGCAGCGAGGCGAAGGTGCGCGTCCATGAGGACGGTCGTCTCCTTCGAGTGCTCGACGACGCGCCGAAGTGCGTCGGCGGCCTCGCTCCACTGCCGGCTGCGCTCGAGGTACGCGGCGCGGTGTGTGAGCGCGCCGATGTGCTTGGACACCTTGGCCAGCGCGCGGTCGCACGCGGCGAGGGCGGCGGGGAGATCTTCACGCCGTTCGGCGTGGAGCTCTGCGGTCATCACGAAGAGGTCGGCGGCGCGCTCGGGCTTGTGAGCGTTGCCAGCGGCGCGACCGAGGACATCGACGAGGTACGGAACCTGGCCGAGAGCGATGAGGAGATTCTTGAGGCGGACCGCCACCTCGCGGTTGTCGGGGTCGAGCTCGAGCGCCTTCTCGAGATCCGCCACGGCGCCTTGCGAGTCCCGCCGCTCCCCGCGGACCACCGCTGCGTGCAGCAACAAGTCGACCGCGAGCTCGATGTCGTTCGTCACACGCGCCTCGCGCTCGGCCGCCTCGCGAAGCGCGTCCGGATCTGCGGCGGCGCGCGCCACGCGGGTGAAGCCGCGCGTGACGGACATGCTCTCGGGATCGAGCGCGAGCGCCGCGCGATACGACTCGAGCGCGCCCGGGCCCCCGACCCGCTCGAGCTGTTCCGCGACCCGCGCCTGGTGAAAGGCCGTGAGGGTCGGATCGGTGGTCGCGGTGGCGAGCCGCGCCTCGAGCCCGATGAGCGCGGCTTCGTCCTTGCGCGCGCGCGCCATCGCCGCGAGCCCTTCGAGCGCCTCTTCGTCCCCTCGCTCGAGGGAAAGGATCGTTTCGTAGGTCTCTCTGAGCAGCCGGTCGTCGCGCTCGACGCGGGACAGCTCTCGGAGAGCGGCGACGCGCGCCGCCTCGTCGCCCAGGACGTCGGCCTGCCGGCGGTAGACGTCGCCCAACGCCTTCACGTCGCCGGTCTTTTCGTAGATCTCCTCGAGCGCGAGCAACGCGCCGGCGTGGTTCGCGTCGCGTGCGAGCACCTGCTGATAGCAGTCGGTCGCTGCGGCGGCGTCGTCGAGCCGGTCGAAGTGCACCTCGCCCGCTCGGAGCAGCGCGTCGATGGCGGCACTGTCGGTCGTGGCCGCGTCCGCTTCGGCCGCGAGGCTCTCGGTCAGGCGCTGCCAGGCACCCTTGTCGGTGAGCAGCCGATTGCGCGCCTCGACGGCGACGACGAGCCCGGGCCGCGCGCTCAGCGCCTGGTCGTACGCCGTGAGCGCCCGCTCCGGTTGGCGCAGCCGCTCTTCGTAGATCTCGGCGACGTCGCAGGCCAGGTGCGCGCGCGTCGACGGATCGGAGGCCTGCGCGATCCGCTTCTCGAGCGCCTGAGCGAGCTCGGGCCATCGCTCGCGCTCCTCGAGACACGAAACGAGGCCTCCGTACGACGGGTCGTGTGATGCGTCGACGGTGAGCGCGCGCTTGTAGAGCCCGATGGCGTCGTCGAGACGGGCGAGTCGCGTCCGGCACAGCTCGGCCATCTCGAAGAGCAGCGCGATCTGCAACGGGCCCCGCGGAGTGATCTCGAGCCGCCGCTCGTGCACGACCAGCAGGTCGTCGAACCGACCGAGCCGCTGCAGCATCGCGGCGAGCGCGTCCAGCGCTTCGCGGTGCGCGACGTCCTTTGCGAGCACCTCGCGGAGCTTCGCGATCGCACGCTCGGGGTCGTTCAGGTGCTGATCGATGGTTCGCGCCGCGCGCACTTCGAGCTCGTGTGACCGCTCGGCGCTCGCGAGCTTGGCCTCCCACTCGAGCGCGCGAACGAGCCTGTCGTGCTTGCCCGCACGCTCGGCTGCGCGCGCGAGCGCTTGGATCGCGCCGAGGTTCTCGGGCGCGCGCTCGAGGATGCGCTCGTATGCGTGAAGCGCCGTCTCCGGCTCGTCCAGGCGGTCCTCGTAGATCGCGCCGATCCGAAAGAGAAAGCCGATCGCTTGAGCTTCCTCGGCGGCCCGGTCGACCTTGCGCTGATAGAGCTCCGCGAGCTCGCGATACCTTCCGGCGCCCGTCAGGAGCCGGTCGAGCGCTTTGAAAGCGTCGTCGCGCGTCGCGTCGAGGCCGAGAGCTTCCGCGTAGTGCTGCACCGCCTCCTCTTTGCGGCCGAGTCGCTCCTCGAAGAGGCGCCCGAGCGACGCGTGCGCTTCGGCCCGCGCCTTCGGGTCGTCCGTCGCGGCGATGCGCGCGTGCTGGAGGTTGGCCAGAGCCTCGTGATCGCCCAACGTCTCGTAGAGCGCCGCGAGCGCGAGCTGCGATGGCCCGTGAGCGGGATCGACCGAGAGCGCGATCTCGAGCCATCGACGCGCGCGGTCCCGGTCCTCGAGCACGTCGCCGAAGTGCATGCCGAGCCGATGTGCGAGCGACGCCCGCTCGCGCGGGTCGGACGCGGTCTCGGCGAGCCGCGTGAGCGCCGAGGCGAGCGCCTCGTTGCGCCCGGTGGAGGTGTAGTGCTCTGCCAGCGCTTTCACGATGCGGCGGTCGTTCGGGTCCTGCTCGTAGGCTTTTTCGAGCGACACGACGGCGGCAGCCGTGTCGCCGAGCGCGGTTCGCTGAACGTGCGCCATCTGGACGAGCGCCCGCGAGCGGGTCTGCGGCTCCTGCGCCAGCTGAACCTCCTTCGAGAGCGCGGCCAGGAGCTCGTTCCAGAGGCGCTGGCTTCGGGCGAGCCGCTTCAGCGCCGCCAGCGCTTGGGGCGCTCGCGGATCGAGGTCGAGCGCCGCTCGATAGAGCTCCACGGCGAGCTTCGGGTCTTTCTCGCGGGTCTCCGCGATGCGGGCGCGCGTCGTCATCCACGCTGCCCGCAGCCGCGCATCGCTCGGAAGAGAGCTCGCGAGCTGACCGTACGTCCTGCCGAGCGCGGCCCACGCGCCCGCCTTGCGCTCGCTCCGCTCGATGGCCTTGAGCACCGAGGCGTTGTCTCGATCGAGCTCGAGCGCTTGCGAGTAGCACTTGCGTGCGTCGTCACGCCGCTCGAGACCGTCTTCGAGCACGCGGCCCTTGCGATACGAGAGAACCGCGCGCCGCTTCGGGTCGGGTGTGGCGCGCATCTCCTGATCGAAGAGCGGCAACGCAGATGCGTGCTTTCCGCCCGCGAGAAGGATCCGTCGTGCGCCGCGAACCGCCGCGACATGGTCCGGGGCGAGCCGCGCGGCTTCGAGGTAGTGCCGCTCCGCGTTGTGGAGCTCGTCGAGCGCTCCCTCGAACAGGCGGGCCATCTCGTAGTGAAGGCGCGCCGCTCGGACGTTGTCGGGCTTTCGCGTGAGCTCCCCGCGCGCCCGATCGACCAGCGCCCGCGCGTCGCGCAGGACGATCGGCTCGCGAGGCGGCGGCTCGGTGGCCGGCTCCTCGTGGAGGTCCGGTGCGGGTAGCTCGATTCTCCGTGATCTCTTCTTCGTCGTCCTCGTCGATCTTCGGGGGCGGCTCCACCTTGGCTGCGATGGGGAGGGGCGGAGTGACCGACCTGCGCGGCGGCGTTCGACCGGACGGTGGGCGGCGCGAGGGAGCGCGGGGCCCGTTGCTCGGCCGGGCGGGCGGCGGTGGAGGCTTGAATGACGGTCGCTTCGAAGGAGTCGGCGGAGGCGGTGGCAGCGGTGGCACGTCGATGTTCTGTTCGGTGACGATCTCGAAGTCGTGCAACGACATGTCCGACAGGTCTTCGTCGATCGTCGTTCGCACGTCGGTCGACTCGCCGGAAGGCTCGGTCTTCGAGCCCTTCTTGCGCTCACTCTTCACGTCCGAGTCCGATTTCGGGTCGTCCGCCATTTCCTTCTCGGAAGCCTCGAATGGTACACGGATTCCGGTCGACCGATTCCTCGGCTTGTCCGCCGGCGCTCAACCGCTTCCGGCGAGGACCGCTCGCACCCAATCGGAGAGCGGCGGAACGCTCTCGGACGGCTGGAGCGGCATGACCGCGAAGCGCAGGAGCTCGAGGCCGACCGGCACGTGCGCGTGCGTTGCTCCGCTCGCGACTCGAACGAGCGGTGGCGACGCGAGCCCGTGCTCGTCGGGCTCGGCGACCGCCCATTCGACGCGCGCCCCGAGCGCGCGTGCCGCGGCGGTCGCCACCGCGTCGCAGAGCGCTTGAAAGACGAGCGGAGGCAGCAGTCGTAGCTCGCTCTCGACGCGCGCCACGATCGCGCCGTCGAGCGCGTCGATCCCGCGAAGATCGGGCGTCACCCGGGGGCCCCCGGCCTCGAAGAGCGCGCGAGCGAGCCGCGCGAAGGGAGCGCCGGGCGACTCGCCGAAGACGTCGTCGGTCGTCTCGAGGAGCCGCGCGTCGATCGAGCGCACCATCTCGCTCGGTCGTGCAGCAACGGTCTCGTACACGACCGCGTCGCGCTCCTCGTGAGCTTCGCCGAGTGCCTGAGCCTCGCCGCGTGCGCGCGCGATCGCCGCGCGTGCCCGGGCGCAGCCGGGGTCGATTCGGGCGCATCGCGAAGGGCAGGAGCGCGGCCCCGACGTCGCGCACCTCGTCGAACAGCACGAGAAGGATTGAGTCGAGCTCGGTCGGCGCGCTCCGGAGGTCCTTGGCGGGCCGCGACAGCTCCGCGAGGAGCGATCCTTCGATGCGTGGCTGAAGCGCGGCGTGGAGAGAGCGCGCGCCGCCCGGGTCCCGGAAGCAGATCGAGAGAAGGTGCGCTCCCTCGGACGAGATCAACGTCAGGACGCGCGTGTGGACGGGCTCCGCGAGCGTGTCGTTCGGGAGCGCCGCGACGAGCGCGGACAGCGGCGTGTCGTCGTCGAGAGGGGTCACACCGCGCAGGGCGTAGCCTCGCGCTCGCGGAAGGGCAAGCGGGTGCCGGGCGCGATCGGCCGAGCCCGCCGATCCGCGCAGAGCCGCTCGATGTGGGTTGACCGACCTGACCGACCGAGCCTATAGACTGTTCAAGAAGTTTTGAACAAATGTCGGCTGAATCCACGCCCGCGGCCATGGGCCAAGCCCCCCTCGACCCCCGAGAGCCGAGGGTTCTCGAGACCTTGACCGCGCTCGCGCGGGATCGCGCCCATCGGGATCTCGCGGGTCGGTTGGCCGAGCTCTCGCGCTTCGTCGCGGAGGACGCTCGCGACCTCGACGCGGATCTCGGGGACGCCATGCCGGCCTCGGGCGGCAACGTCGTGGTGGCCAGTGCGAAGCACCTCCTCGCTCGCGGCGGCAAGCGGCTCCGGCCGATCTGCGTGATCCTCGCGAGCCGCGTCGGCCGAGGCTTCGACGCACGCGCGCGCGAGCTCGCGATCGCGGTCGAGCTCGTGCACGCGGCCACGCTGCTGCACGACGACGTCGTCGACGACTCGCCGACACGTCCGGCGCGGTGCGCCGGCCGCGCGCACGCTCTACGGCAACGCCGCCAGCATCTTCGCGGGAGACTGGCTCCTCGTGGACGCGCTGCGGCGCGTCCGGCGGGCGAGCGTCGCCGGCACGCTCGATCGGCTGCTCGACGACGATCGAGACGATGATCCTGCGCCGAGTCGATCCAGCTCGAGCGGCGCGGGCGAATCGTCGCCGACCTCGACGCGTGGGCGCGCATCGTCGAGGGCAAGACGGCGGCGCTCTTTCGCTGGGCGATGTTCGCGGGCGCGCGCGCAGGAGGTCTGTCGAGCGGACGCGCCGAGCGCGCTCGAGCGCTTCGGCCGGCACCTCGGCGTCGCGTTCCAGGCGGTCGACGACGTGCTCGACCTTCGACGGGGACGCCGACCGGACCGGCAAGGCGCTGTTCACCGATCTGCGCGAGGGGAAGATGACCTAGCCGCTCATCGTCGCGCTCGACCGCGACGTCACGCTCCGCGCCGCTGCTCGAGGCGATGTCCGGTCGCCGGCCTCTGCGCCCGCGGAGACCGCGCTGGTCGCCCGCGTGGTCGCGGCGGCTCGACGCGCACGGGCGCAGCAGAGGACTGCACCCGGATGGCGCGGGCACGGGCACGCGCGGCGATCGCGTCGGCTCGACGCGCTGCCCGCGGTCCCGCTACGCGGGCGCTCGCCACCGTCGCGCTCGACGGCCGCCGATCGAGCGACGTGAGGGCGGAGCGGAGGGACGCATGAGCAGAGCCCGACGGTTCACCAGCCGCATCGCCGGGTTCTACCCGCTCACGCTCGGGGAGCGCTGTGCGCGACTTCGCGCGATGCGGCGCGCTCTCGTCGCTCGCTGTCGAGCATCTCGAGCGCGGGAGCGGGCTTTCGCTCGCCGTGGCCGACCGCGATGAGCGAGAACGTGATCGGCACGCACGGCCTGCCGCTTTCGGTCGCGCTCAACTTCCGCGTCAACGGTCGGGATCGCCTCGTTCCCATGGCGGTCGAAGAGCCGTCGGTGGTCGCGGCCGCGTCGAACGCCGCGCGCCTCGTTCGCGTGTCGGCGGCGGCTTCCCGGCGAGGCCGACCCGCCGGTGATGACCGCGCAGGTGCAGCTCGACGACGTGCCTCGGCCCGAGCACGCCGAAGCGCGGGTCGCCACGAGCGCGTGCTTCGCTCCTCGCTCTCGGAGACGCCGCGATCCCGAGGATGGTCGCGCGCGGCGGCGGCTGCCGCGACGTCGAGGTCAGCGTCCTCGACGCCGCGCGAGGACACTGGTGGTCGTCCACGTGCACGTGGACGTCGGGCGACGCGATGGGCGCGAACGTCGTCGACACGGTCGCCGAGGCGATGGCGCCCGCGCTCGCCGAGCTCGCTCGGCGGCACGTTGGGGCTTCGCATCCTCACCAACCTGCCGCTGCGCCGGCGCGTACGCGTGCACGCGTTCGTGAGCACGGAGGCCGTCGGTGGTGCGGCCCTGGCCGACGGGATCGCGCGCGCTTCGCGATTCGCCGAGATCGATCCGTACCGCGCCGTCACCCACAACAAGGGCGTGATGAACGGGGTCGACGCCGCCGCGCTCGCGCTCGGCCAGGACTGGCGCTCCATCGAGGCGGGCGCGCACGCGTTCGCGGCGTTCTCGGCGGCGCGTACCGGCCGCTCGCCACGTGGGCGCGCGGCGACGACGGGCTTCGTGGCGCGCTCGAGATGCCGCTCGCGGTCGGCACCGTCGGCGGCGCGACGCGTGTGCCGGGGGTCCGAGCCGCGTTCGAGATGCTCGACGTGGGCTCCGCTCGGGAGCTCGCGGTGGTGCTCGGCGCGGCCGGGCTCGCGTCGAACCTCGCCGCGCTCCGTGCGCTCGCCGGCGAGGGGATCCAGCGCGGTCACATGCGCCTTCACGGGCGCAAGAACGCCACGCTCATGGCGGTTCTGGGACCGTGCGCGGCCGTCGAAGCCGAGCGGGAGGGCGCGTGACGCACGCCTCGCGCGGGGAGGCTCTGGACGGATTCGGGCGCGATGTTCGACCGCGATCGCGCCCGGCTACGACGCGATGAACCGCGTCATCTCGTTCGGTATCGATTGCGGTTGGCGCCGAGCGGCCGTCGATGCGCTCGCGCTCGGCGCCGAGGCAGCGAGCAATCGAGCCCCCGCGGTTCTCGATCTCGCGACGGGAACGGGTGACGTCGCCATCGCGGTCGCCGGACGCTGGCCCACGGCTCGCGTGGTCGGCACCGACGTCTCGCGAGGCATGCTCGAGGTCGCGCGCGGGAAAATTCGCCGCGCAGGGCTCGACGCGCGCGTGGACCTCGGCCTCGGGTCCGCCGAGGCGATCCCGTTCGGCGATGCATCGTTCGACGCGGTCACCATCGCGTTCGGGATCCGCAATGTCGCCGATCGCGCGAGAGCGCTCCGCGAGATGGCGCGCGTGACCCGGCCCGGAGGCCGCGTCGTCGTGCTCGAGCTCAGCGATCCGACCGATGGAGTGCTCTCGCGCCTCGCGCGCTTCCACATACACACCGTCGTGCCCGCGCTCGGAGCGCTCCTCACGGGCGCGCCCGAGTACCGTTACCTCGAGCGCTCCATCGCGGCGTTCCCCGCGCCGGCGGCGTTCGCGTCGCTGGCTGCGGCGAACGGCCTCGACGTCGTCTCGTGGACGACGCTCACGTTCGGCGCCGCGCTTCTCCTCGTCGCTCGGCCGGAGGCGGCGCCGTGAGCCTCTCCACCGTCCGAGCGATCACCACGCGACCGAGCGTGGACTGCTTCGAGGCGTTGAGCCGCGCGCTCCCGTCCGTCGCGCGTGCGCCTGGCATCGCGGTCGTCCACGTTCCCGCCCCGCTCGGCGATGCGTTCTCTCTCCTCGACGCGTCGCTCGCGTCTCACGCGTCGGTGTTCCGGACCGATGACGGTGTGGTCGTCGCAGGCGTCGGCGAGACCGCGCGCGTCGTTGCCCGCGGCCCCGAGCGCTTCGCGAGATTGCGCGACGAAACGCTCTCGCTCCTCGCGGGCGCCATCGTCGTCGGCGAGGGCCCGGCGATCCGCTTCTACGGGGGCGGTGCGTTCGCGCCCGGCTCTGCCGACGAAGCGCCGTGGGACGCATTCGGCGACGCCTCGTTCGTCTTGCCGCGCTGGACATATCGTCGCGACGATCACCGCGCGACGATCTCGCTGGCGACGCTGCCCGGCGATTGTTCGCCGATCCGCCACGCCGGCGAGCTTCGCCGGCTGTTGGCGTCGATTGAGCGGCCCGCCGCGCGGTCCAGCGCGCGTCTGCTCGGTGTCGAGCACGAAGCACGAGCGAGCTATGCCGCCCGCGTGGACGCCGCGAACGCCGAGATCGCCGCAGGGCGGCTCCGCAAGGTCGTCGTCGCTCGTCGCTCCGACGTCCTCTTCGACGACGAGATCCGTCTGTCGGCCCTCGTGCGCACGCTCGCCGCGCACCAACCGGAGTGCACCACGTTCGCGATTCGCGAGGGCTCGGCCACGTTCATGGGCGCCACACCGGAGCTCTTGCTGTCGGTCCGAGGCCGGTCGTTCCGTTCGCTCGCGCTCGCCGGATTCGATCTCCGCCGCTACGCCGAACGCAGAGGAGCGCCTTCTCGCGAGCGCGAAGGATCGCGCCGAGCACGAGCTCGTCGTGTGGCACATCGAGCGGCGGCTCTCGGCGTCGTGCATCGAGCTCCGCCGCACCGCGCTCCCGATCGTTCGTCGCCTCCCGAACGTCGTGCACCTCGCGACCCCGATCGCGGCGGAGCTCGCGACCGACGCTCATCCGTTCGATTCTGGCGGCGCAGCTCCACCCGACGCCGGCGGTCGGTGGCGTGCCCGCGCAGAGCGCCGTGCGTTTCATCGAGCGAGAGGAGATGAGCCCTCGAGGTTGGTACGCGGGGCCGGTCGGTTGGGTCGATGGGGCGGGATCGGGCGAGCTCTGGGTGGCGCTCCGGTCCGGGCTCTTCGCCGGTCGCCGCGCCTGGCTCTACGCCGGCGCCGGAATCGTGCGCGGCTCGCGAGCGGACGCCGAGTACGACGAGACGGCGATCAAGCTCGACGCGCTTCTCGGCGTGATCGCGGAGGTCGCGTGAGCCCGCTCGGCGAGCACGCGCGGCTCGTCGCCTCGACGTTGGCGGCGCTCGGCGTGCGCGACGTCGTCGCGAGCCCGGGCTCGCGGTGCACGCCGTTCCTCCACGCGTTCGTCTCTCATCCGTCGATCCGAACGCGCACGGTGCTCGACGAGCGCGCCGCCGCGTTCTTCGCTCTAGGGCGCGCGAAGGTCGAGGGAAGGCCCGTCGCGCTCCTGTGCACGTCCGGTAGCGCGCCGGCGCACTACTACCCGGCGATCCTCGAGGCGGAAGCGAGCCACACGCCGCTCGTCGTTCTCTCCGCGGACCGCCCGGAGCGACTCCACGGTTGCGGCGCGAATCAGACCACGGATTAGGTCGGCCTGTACGGCCCGCACGTGCGCGCCTTCATCGACATCGGCCGGCCTCCCACCGACGCCGAGGGGATGCGCGCGGTCCGGCGCGCCCTCGTTCGCGCGATTGAGATGTCGACGTTCCCGGTGCCGGGCCCGGTCCACCTGAACCTGCGCGCCGACAAACCGCTCGAGCCGTCGGCGGCGCGGGGCGCAGGGGAGCTCGCGACGGAGGCCGCCGCGGAGCGTGTGCGTGCCGAGCGTGAGACGTGCGTCCGTGCGCCGCGGTCGGTCCCCGATCCGGACGCGCTCGACGCCCTCGCCGCCGCGCTCGCGTCGGCGAAGCGACCTGTCCTCGTGGCCGGGCCCGCGCCGGTGTCGTTCCGCGAGTCGCAGGGCTCGGTGCTCGAGCTCGCGCGAAGGACCGGGATGGCGCTCCTCGCGGAGGCGACGAGCCAGCTCCGCTTCGCGGGGGAGAGCCGAGACGGTGTAGCGGTCCTGGACGCGTTCGACGCCGTCCTCGACTCGGGGATTGGCCGCGAGACGCTCGCGCCGGACTTCGTGCTTCAGCTCGGTGCGACACCCACGTCGCGGGGGTACGAGCGGTTGCTCGCGGATCGACCGGATCTTCCTTGCTACGCGATCGCACCGCACGGCTGGCCGGATTCCGCCGGGAACACTGCTCGAGGTCGTGCGCGGCGACGTCGCGGAGGTGCTCGACGCATTGAACGAACGGATCGCACCGAGAGCGCGGAAGTCGTTCGAGGCGGACGTGCGAGCCCTCGATGCCACGGCACGCGGCGCCGCGGAGTCGGTCCTCGGCTCGGGCGCGACGCTCGGCGAGGCCGACGTCGCACGCACCGTGGTCGCATCGCTTCCGAGGGGCGCGCTCCTCGCGATCGGGAACAGCCTCCCGGTGCGCAACGTCGACACGTGGGCGTCCGGAGCTCTCGCCGATGTCGCCGTTCTCTCCCAGCGTGGGCTCTCCGGGATTCGACGGCCTCGTCGCGGGCGCCGCGGGCGCCGCGAGCGCGTGGCGTGCGCCGACGGTGCTCTACCTCGGCGACGTCAGCTTCCTACACGACACGAGCGGCCTCGCGACTGCGAACGACCTCGGCGCCCCGCTCGCGATTGTCGTGGCGAACAACGGCGGTGGCCGCATCTTCGAACAGCTGCCCGTCGCGTCGTCCGAGCTCCTCGCTCCCCACCTCGACAGATTCACCACTCCGCACGCGGTCGATTTCGAGCACGTGGCGCGCTTCTTCGGTCATGGCTTCGCGCGCGTCGATTGCCCCGACGCGCTTCGAGACGCCATCCGCGCGGCGACGGCGCGCGACACGTGCACGGTGATCGACGCGCGCATCGCTCCCCATGCGGCCGCGAGAGAGCGGTGCTCGCTCGCCTCGCGTCTCGAAGGCGCGCTCGGTCGAGAAGCGCCCGAGGTCGACCGATGAGCGCCGGCTCGCGGGAGGCGCCGCTCGCCGCTCGGCTCCCCCGCAGGGGAACGCTGGGCGCGTGGTGGCTCGCCGCGCGGCCGCGGACCCTCGGCGCCGCGCTCGTCCCGGTCGCGGTCGGGAGCGCGTGCGCGCACGCCGTCGGATTCGTTCCGGGCCGGGCCCGCGGTCGCGGCGCTCCTCGGCGCGGTGCTGCTCCAGATTGCCGCGAACCTCGCGAACGACGTGTTCGATCACGAAAAAGGGGCCGACGGGCCCGATCGCGTCGGCCCCGCGCGCGCGGTACAAGCAGGGTTGCTCGACCCGCGTAGCGTTCGCAGAGGAGTCGTCGTCGCGATCGGTCTCGCGTTGCTCCCGGGCGTGTACCTGACCTGGGTCGCGGGGTGGGCGGTCGTGGCGATCGGGACGGCCTCCATCCTCGCGGCGGTCGCGTACACGGGCGGTCCGTTTCCTCTCGGTTATCACGGGCTCGGGGATCTCTTCGTGATGACCTTCTTCGGCCTGGTCGCGGTCGCCGGCACCGCGTACGTGCAGGTCGGGAGCGTTCCCCCGATTGCGCTCGCTGCGGCCGTCGCCCCGGGCGCGCTCGCGACCGCGATCCTCGTCGTCAACAATCTTCGTGATTCTCAAGGGCGACGCGCGTGCGGGAAAGCGAACGCTTGCCGTCCGCCTCGGTCGTAGCGCGACGATCGCGGAGCACGCGCTCTTGCTCGCAGCGGCGCACGTGGTTCCACTCGGCCTCTTTGCGACGGGGATGTGTGGCGCCCCGGTGCTCGCCGCGCTCCTGACCGCGCCGTGGGCCGTGCTGATCGTCCGCCGCGTCGCCGCGGCGAGATCGCGTCGCTCGACCCGCTCCTCGGTGCGACCGCGCGCCTTCTCGTCGCGAACGGAGCGCTCCTCGCGCTGGGGATTGCCCTCGCGTGAGGATTGTCCACACGAGCGTGAGACGTGTGTCCGGCGACCTCGCGTCGTCGTTCGAGAGCGCGCGCGGAGCGTACGTCGCCCGCGAAGGTCTCTTGCTGAAGCTCGCCTCCGACGCCGGTCGTACCGGTGCCGGCGAAGCGAGCCCGCTCCCCGGTTTTTCCCCCGACACGCTGGCGCAGGCCGGCGCGGCGCTCGACGCGGTTTGCGTCGGCGGGCTCGACGGCGTCGAGGTCGACCTGTCGGCCTCGATCGCCTCCCAGGTGCGCGCCATCGTCGAGCGTATCCCCGCGTCGATCCCGTCGGCGCGCTTCGCGCTCGAGACCGCGCTTCTCGATGTCGCTGCGCGCACCATGGAGATACCTCTCCACGAGCTGCTGTCGCACGGCCGAGCCTCGGCCCCCGTGCCGATCGCGTCGCTCGTCGCGACCCCCTCGGCTCACGACGCCGTCGCGGCGGCGCAGGGCGCGGTCGACAGGGGGATCCGGACGATCAAGATTCAGATTCCGCGGCGGCGCGCACCTGCGCGAGGATCTCGCGCTGGTCCGCGCGGTTCGCGCCTCGGTGGGCTCCGGCGTGGCGCTCCGCGCCGACGCGAACGGCGCCATCGGGCGCGCCGATTTGGCCGGAGCGCTCGATGCGCTCGGCGCGGCGGGCGTCTCTCTCGTCGAGGAGCCCGGCGCGGTCGAGCACCTGATCGCGCTCGGGTCGTCGCCGGTACCCGTCGCGCTCGACGAGTCTCTCGCTGCGCCGGACGCGGCGGAGCTCATCGAAGCGCTCGCCGAAGCCGGCATGCTCGGTGCGGTCGTTCTGAAGCCGGCATCGCTCGGCGGCATTCTTCCAGCGCTCGACGTCGCGCGCGATGCGCGCCGGTTCGGCGCGGCTGCGATTGCGAGCCACACGCTCGACGGCCCGGTAGCGTTCGCCGCGGCGTGCGCGATGGCGCTCGTGCTCGGACCGTCGCGCGCTGCCGCGGGGCTCGACCCTCACGCGGGTCTCGGGGCCTGGCCCAGCGTGGCGCTTCCGATGGTCACGCCTTCGGCGATTGTTCCGTGGTGGGAGCCGGGTCTCGGGATGGACGAGGAGCAGCTCGCGTGACGCTCTCGGTGCATGACGCGGCGCGCGAGCACCCGGACCGCATCGCGCTCGTCAGCGACGCGGGAGCCCTCACGTACGCAGGCCTCGCGCGGATGGTGGCTCGCGCGCGCGGGTGGCTCGACGCCAACGGCTTCTCGGCGTCGTCGGCGCCGCTCGCGTTCGTCGCCCGGCGCAGCCTCGACGACGTCGCGCTCTTCTTCGCCGCGATCGAGCGGGGCGTGCCGATCGTGCCGCTTCACGTACGCCACAGCGCGGTCGAGCGCGACGCGTGCGCTCGCGCGGCCGGCGCCACGTGGCTCGTCGACGACGCGGCGGCGCTCGACCTCGGAGCGTGCTCGCCGGCGCCGCCGACCCGCGCGGACCTCGACCCGGAGCGCCCGCTCGCGATCATCGCGACGTCGGGGACGACCGCGTCTCCGCGCGCCGCGATCCTCTCGCGGCGGGCGTTCGTCGCATCCGCGCGCGCCAGCGCATCGGTCCTCGGATTTCACGCCTCGGACCGCTGGCTCGTGTCTCTTCCGCTCGCTCACGTGGGCGGAGCGGCGATCCTCGTGCGCGCGCTGCTCGCCCGCGGCGCGGTGGTCCTCGCGCCGGAGGGTAGCTGGGATGCTCGGGCCACGGTCGAGCGCATGGAGCGCGCCCGAGCCACCATCGCTTCGTTCGTCCCGACGATGCTCGCTCGGGCGCTCGACGCGCGGTCGACCGCGCGAGCCCCGGCGTCGCTCCGGGCCGTGCTCGTCGGAGGGGAGCGGGTCGACCCGTCGCTCCTCGAGGGTGCGCGGGCGGCCGGTTGGCGGTTCCGTCCGACCTACGGGCTCACGGAGGCGTGCTCGCAGGTCGCGACCGCGCCCGATGCGCGTGCGAGGGGCGCGGAGGGCACGGAGGGCGGCGTGGGCCCGCCGTTGCCCGGCATCGGCGTGCGGATTGCCGAGGGCGCGATCGAAGTGTCCGGGCCGACGCTCTTCTCCGGTTACGCGGGCGGGCCGTGCGTCGCGCCGGACACGTGGTGGCGCACGAACGACCGAGGATTCCTCGACGACGACGGCTTCGTGCACGTGACCGGTCGGGCCGAGGAGCTGATTGTCTCGGGCGGCGAGAACGTATCGGCGCTCGAGGTCGAGTCGGCCCTCCTCGCGGACCCGCGCGTCGTTCGAGCATGCGTCGTCGGCGTCCCCGACGCCGAGCTCGGGCAGCTCGTGGCGGCAGCGCTCGTGCTGGGTGCGTCCGTGCCGCTCGAGGAGCTCGATGGGCTGGCGCGCGAGCGGCTGGCGGGGTTCAAGGTGCCGCGCCGCTGGGGTGTCATGTCGCGGCTACCCGCCACGATCACGGGGAAAATCGACAGGCGCGAGGTTGCGAGGGTCATGTCACAGCAAGTTGGAGTTCTCGCCCACCAAAGGATGAGCGACGTGTATCCTCGCTCGGGGGAGAAACGAGTGCATGGTTGAGCTCGTCGGCGAACCGACTCGTTGCAGCGTTCGCCATCGCTGAGTCGGGCCTGCGGGAGCGGCTCGAGCGGGCGTTCGCGTCGGTCGGCGCGGAGATCCGCGCGGAGGGGGGCGCGGACCTCGACCTGCTCGTCATCGCCGCGCCCGATCTGCCCGGCGAGCGGGCACATCTCGCGTCGGGCGCGAAGCGGCCGCAGTACATCGCGGTGGTCGACGTCGCCGAGCCCAAGGAGGTTCACCGCTGCGTCGCGTACGGCGCGCGCGACGTGCTCGTCGCGACGGCTCCTGAGCGCGAGCTCGAGGCGCGAGCTGCGGTCATCGTGGCCTGCGCGATGGCGGCGCGCGACGATTCGCCGATCGCGGCGCATCCCGTGCACGAGCTCGAGCGCGCCGTCACCGCGAGCGACGTGCAGCTCGAACGGCTTCGTGCGTTGCACGAGATCACGAGCAATCCACACCGATCCCTCGAAGATCGGATCCGCGACGTGCTCGCGCTCGGTTGCAGGCTGCTCGGCATGGACGTGGGCCTCGTGACCGAGCTCGATCCGACGACGACCGAGACGTGGAGGGTGCGCACGTGCCATCCGGATGGCTCGCTACCCGAGTCGGTGCCGCTCGAGGCGAAACAGTACGACGCGTCGCTCGCGGCGGGCACGGTGCTGGCGATCACGGACCTCGACGAGATCGGCGAAGCGAACCACCCCGCGCGGCAGCTCGGAGTCCGTCGCTTCCTCGGCGTTCCCGTCCGCGTGCACGGGGCTCCGTACGGCAGCATCCAGTTCGTCGCGCGGAGCCCCGGGCCGATCCCCGAGCAGGACGCGACGTTCGTGGCGATGCTCGGAAAGTGGGCTGGGCACATCCTCGAGCGGATCGACGACGAGGAGCGGCGAGAGCGGCTCGAAGAGAATCTGCGCGCGGCGGAGCGGCGAGAGAGCCTCGGCTACCTCGCGGGCGCGCTCGCCCACGATTTCAACAACGTCCTCGGTGGCGTGCTGGCGAACGCCACGATCGCCCTGCACGCGCTCGACGACACCGGCGCGGTACGTGAATCACTCGAGCAGATCGTCGGGGCCGCGGAGCGCGCAAAGGAGCTCACGAGCCAGATGCTCGCCTACGCCGGCGCGGGCGCCTGCGAGCTCGTGCCGGTCGAGCTGTCCGGGCTCTTGGGAACGATGGAGCGCGACCTCCGGGCGGTGGTTCCGGCGCGCATCGAGCTCGATGTCGGGTCGGTGTCGCGCGTGTGGGTGGAGGCCGACAGACAGCTCCTTCGCACGGCGGTCGACAATGTCATCGCCAACGCCGTGCAGGCGATCGGAGAGCGTCGCGGCCGCATCTCGATTCGCATCGTCCGCGAGGACCATCCAGCCGCGGCGCCCGACGCCACATTCGTCGCGCGGGATGCGCCCACCGGGGCATACGCAGCCATCGAAATTCACGACGACGGAGAAGGGATTGCGCCCGAGGTCTTGCGCCACGTCTTCGATCCATTCTTCACGACCCGGCGTGGTGGACGAGGGCTCGGCCTTCCCGTCGTTCTCGGTATCGCGCTCCGGCATCGAGGCGCAGTCGACATCTCGAGCGATGTGGGTCGCGGAACCTCTGTTCGGCTCCTCGTCCCGGAGGGGCGAGGGGCCAGCACGAAGTTCGACTCGCAAGCCGGTCCGGCGAATGCGCGTCGCGTCATGGTCGTCGACGACGACCCCATCGTCCGTCGCGGGATCGCGCGCGCTCTGGCTCGCGTCGGGTACGACGTCTTGCAGTGCGAGGACGGATTGGTGGCCGTCGAGGCGTTCGAGGCGGGCGAGAAGGTCGACATCGTGGTGCTCGACCTCACGATGCCGCGCCTAGACGGAGTCGCGACGCTGGACCGAATCCGCGCGATCCATCCCGCGCTGCCCGTCGTCGTCGCGAGCGGCTTCGCCCCACCCGAAATCACTCGCCGCCTCTCGAGCGACCCCTACGGCGCCTTCGTCGCCAAGCCATTCCAGCCCGCGGTTCTGCTCGCAGCGCTCGACAGCCTGATCGACCCCGACGCGTGAGGTCGGGTACGGCGGGCATCGCCCCCCGGTTGCGGGGGGCTTCGCCCCCCGTCGTTCGCGGCGCGCGCGCGCGCGCGCGCCGCTCACTCGCCTCGGAGACGGCGCCTTCGGCGACGTCTCCTCGTGCGCCCCCTCGCCGCATGCGCGGCGGGCTCGCTGCGCTCGCGTGCGTCGCTCGCGTGCGTCTTCGGCCGTGGCTGATCGCGGGCTCGGGTTTTCGGTTGCGGGGGGCTTCGCCCCCCGGTCGTTTGCGGGGGGCTTCGCCCCCCGTCGTTCGCGGCGCGCGCGCGCGCGCGCGCCGCTCGCTCGCCTCGGAGACGGCGCCTTCGGCGACGTCTCCTCGTGCGCCCCCTCGCCGCATTCGCGGCGGGCTCGCTTCGCTCGCGTGCGTCTTTCGCGTGCGTCTTCGGCCGTGGCTGATTGCGGGCTCGGGTTTTCGGTTGCGGGGGGCTTCGCCCCCCGTCGTTCGCGGCGCGCGCGCGCGCGCCGCTCACTCGCCTCGGAGACGTCGCCTTCGGCGACGTCTCCTCGTGCGCCCCCTCGCCGCATGCGCGGCGGGCTCGCTTCGCTCGCGTGCGTGGACAGCGGGCTGGTGTTCGGGGGGCTTCGCCCCCCGTCGCTCGCTCGCCTCGGAGACGTGGCCTTCGGCCACGTCTCCTCGTGCGCCCCCCTCGCCGCATGCGCGGCGGGCTCGCTTCGCTCGCGGGGTGGACAGCCCCCCGGTGTTCGCGGGCGGCGCGCGCGTCGCTCGCTCGCCTCGGAGACGGCGCCTTCGGCCACTCTCCGCGCGCCCCGCTCGCCGCATGCGCGGCGGGGCTCGGCCCGTCTGCGGGGGGCTTCGCCCCCCGTCGTTCGCGGCGCGCGCGCGCGCGCCGCTCACTCGCCTCGGAGACGGCGCCTTCGGCGACGTCTCCTCGTGCGCCCCCTCGCCGCATGCGCGGCGGGCTCGCTGCGCTCGCGTGCGTCGCTCGCGTGCGTCTTCGGCCGTGGCTGATTGCGGGCTCGGGTTTTCGGTTGCGGCGGGCATCGCCCCCCGGTCGCTTGCGGGGGGCTTCGCCCCCCGTCGTTCGCGGCGCGCGCGCGCGCGCGCGCCGCTCACTCGCCTCGGAGACGGCGCCTTCGGCGACGTCTCCTCGTGCGCCCCCTCGCCGCATGCGCGGCGGGCTCGCTGCGCTCGCGTGCGTCGCTCGCGTGCGTCTTCGGCCGTGGCTGATCGCGGGCTCGGGTTTTCGGTTGCGGCGGTCGACAAATCACTCGACACCGCGCTTGGATGGAGCTATTGTCTGCGGAATCAAGATGACCACCGCCGGCGCGCAACGCTCTCGACGCTCCCGACCCCGTCGGCCGCGCCAGCTCGGGCTCGACTTCCGGACGTGGGGTGGGAAGCGCGCGGGCGCGGGGCGCAAGCCCAAGGGCGAGCAGGCCGGCGTGCACCACGGGGTGCGGCGCCGCTTCCAGGGGCGGTTCCCGCTGCTCGTCACGCTGAAGGTGCTGCCCCACGTCTTTCACCTCCGCGCGAAGCGGTGTCGCCGCGTCGTCGAGGGCGCGATCGGCTCGTGGGCTGCACGGGACGGCGTACGCATCGTCCACTACGCGATCCTCGGCGACCACGTGCACCTCATCGTCGAGGCGACGAGCCGTGCTGCGCTGGCCCGCGGGATGAAGGGCGTGAAGGTGCGCATCGCGCGCCGGCTCAACCGCGTGATGGGCCGGCGAGGCACGGTGTTCGCCGACCGCTACGACGACCAGGTGCTCGAGACGCCGCGCCGCGTCCGCAACGCGCTCGCGTACGTGCTCAACAACGCGCGACGGCACGGCCTCGTCGACCGCCGCATCCGGCGCGACTGGGTCGACCCGTGCTCGAGCGCGCGCGCGTTCGACGGCTGGACGGCGCCCGCCTGGTGCGAGACGACGGGCCCGCCGCCGGTCGCGCCGCCCGGCACGTGGCTGCTCTCCCGCGGCTGGCGACGCGGCGGCGGGAGGATCGCGACCGACTTCGTCCCCGGCAGGTGACGCGCGCGGGTACGCCCCGGTGAAGAGCGGCAGCGAACGCACGCCGCCCCCCGCGCCCCCCGCGCGCCCCGCGCGCCCCGCGCGCCCCCCGCGCGCCCGCGCGCGCCCCGCGCCCCCCGCGCCCCCCGCGCCCCCGCGCGCCCCGCGCCCCCCGCGCCCCGCGCGCCCCGCGCCCCCGCGCGCCCCCGCGCGCCCCGCGCCCCGCGCGCCGCGCGCCCCCGCCCCGCGCGGCCCGCGCGGCCCGCGCGGCGATCAGCTTCGGCGCGGCGAGGTGCTAGACGTTGTCGTACTTGACGGTGCAGCCGTAGGGCTCGGTCTGGGTGACGGGGGGATCTCGGCCTTCGATGAGGGCGTTGACGGCCTGTTCGACGTGGTTCGTCGGGTGCTCGTTCCGGCCCCGCGGGTCGTCGTCGATGGCGCCCATGTAGCGAACGACGCCGGCGGCGTCGATGACGAACATGTGCGGTGTCGTGCGCGCGTCGTAGAGGTGGCCGACGCGGCCTGTAGGATCCTGCAGGATGGGATAGGTGATGCCTTGCTCATGACGCCACGCTTCGGAGCCCGCGGGCTCGACGGTGTGGGACGAGTCGATCGCGAGCCAGGCCACGCGGTCGCTCGGTAGGGTCTCGACGAGGTGCGTCATCGTATGCGCGTGGTAGTGGCGCTGGACGAATGGGCAGCCGGGGTTGGTCCACTCGAGGACGACGATGCGGCCGCGATACTGGCTGAGCGTGTGGGGCTGGCCCGCTTGGTCGGTCAGCGTGAAGTCGATCGCCGGCTGGCCGACGGCGATCGCGGGCACTTCGTCGCCGGTCGCGGCCGGCTGCTCGTTCGTCGCCGCGCTCGCCGCGCCACCCGTCGCGCTCGGCGTCTCTTGTCCCGCGCCCGGCTCGGGAGAGATCTCGGCCGTCTGTGCCGCGCGGCTCTGGTCGTCGCACGCGCTGAGAGAGAGCGCTAGCGAGAGCGCGAGCGTCGCGATCAGAACGCCGCTCTTCGATTCGATTCGAGGTCCGTAGGGCCCATGGTGCAGTCGGCATCATCCTGTGTCTCCTGTCCGTTCCCTCAGCGCATCCACCACGAGGTCCTCCGTGAGGAGCTCGGGCAGCACCCGAGGCTCATGGGGCGCCGAGGGGTGGATGACAAGGTACATCGGGACGCCCGCCTTGCCTTGGCGAGCGAGGGCCGCCCGGATGCGCTCGTCCCGGCGCGTATAGTCGGCGACGAAGAACGCGACGTCCGCTCGCGCGAACGCGCGACGCACCGCGTCGCTCTCGAGGACGAGCCGTTCGTTCGCCTTGCACGTGATGCACCAGTCCGCGGTGAAATCCACGAAGACGACCTTGCCTGCGTCGAGCGCGGCGGCGACGCCCTCGTCCGACCACGCCTGGGCCGCGTCGGCGTCCGCGTCGCCCGCGTCGTCGCGTCTCGCATCGGTGGACGAGGCCGCGATTGCGACGCCGGCGAGCACCGCGAGCGCGAGCGTCCTCGAGATGAGGCGCGCTCGTCGGGACGCGTCGCGCGTGGCGCCGAAGACCCAGGTCGCGAGACCGAGAGCGACGAGCGACGCGAGCGTGCCCGTCGCCGCATCGAGGCCCGCGACCTGTCCGACGAGCCAGACCAGCCAGACGGCCGTGCCGAGCAACGCGAAGCCGAGCACACGCGAGAGCCCGACCATCCAAGGGCCCGGCTTGGGCACGAGGTGCGACGCGCCCGGAACGAGCACGAGCAGCGCGTACGGGAGCGCGAGCCCGAGCCCGACAGCGCCGAGCACCGCGAAGATGACGGGCGTGCTCGACGCGAACGCGAAGCCGATGGCCGTTCCGAGAAACGGGGCGGAGCACGGCGTCGCGAGCACCACCGTCAGCGCACCCTCGCCGAACGAGCGACGCACCCCGTGCGCTCGGTCGACGCGCGAAGCGAGCTGGGTCGCCCCGACGCGAAGCTCGACGACTCCGAAGAGGACGAGCGCGAGGACGACCATGAGACCGGCGAGCGCGGCCGAGAAGAGCGGCTCCTGGAACTGGAATCCCCATCCGACCGCGGTGCCGGTGGCGCGGAGCGCGACGACGATCGCCGCGAGGGCCCACATCGCCGCGAGGATGCCGGAGGTGAACGCGCCGGCGTGGAGCACGCGCGCGCGTCGACCCTCGCCGGCGATCGTGGCGAGACCGAAGACCTTGAGCGCGAGGACCGGCAGCACGCACGGCATCGCGTTCAGGATCAACCCGCCGAGCAGCGCCAACACCAGTGCCCACGCGAGCGTCGTCCCACCTGTGGCGGGTGGTTGGCTCGGGTCCGGCGACGCCCTCGGGCCGGGCGGTGCGCCGAGCAGCGGGCTCCGCACGTCGGTGACCCGCGAGCTACGGCGCGCGCGCGCGAGCGGGACGCGGATCTCGAGCAGCAGAGGTGCGCGACCGCCGTCGAGCTGAACGATGCCGGAGAGCTCCTGGTCCGCGCCCGGATCGTCGCGGCTCGCGTGGAGCTCGAGCTCGACGACCGCGCCGGACGCTGCGCTCGGGTGCGCGTGGACGCCGAGGACCTCGATGCCCACCGACTCGACGCGGTCGGGGAAGAACGGATGCGCGCCTCCGCGCGGCTCGCCGACGGCGGG
Source organism: uncultured delta proteobacterium (assembly GCA_963740495.1). GTDB lineage: Bacteria > Myxococcota_A > Polyangia > Polyangiales > CAVUEK01 > CAVUEK01. The sequence goes on along the minus strand of CAVUEK010000010.1, from coordinate 244,349 downwards.
GCAGCGGCCCGGATCGGCGCCGCGCGTCTCGCACCGGACGATCCCGATCGCCGCGCGGACGGCGTCGCCCGGACGCAGCGCCGACCGCGCCATCGCCCACTCGACGCGGACGCCCGCCTCGTCGGGGGAGACCGGCGTGCGTCGCGCCGTCGCGCGGAAGATCGATGCGATCTCCCGCTCGGCGCCGCGCGCGTCTCCGACCGGGAACGCGCGCGTGAGCTCGACGCGACCCGGTATGCACTCGACGTCGCAGACGAGAAAGTCCGCCACCGCGTGCAGGCTCACGCTCTCGGTCGCGCTCCTCGGTACGCTGAGCGGCGCCGCGAAGAGGACCTCGCGCTCGTAGCCGAACGTGGCGATCGTTCGCGACGGATTCGAGGAAGCGGGTCGGAACGGGCCACGCGACCGGGCCGGGCGTCGCGCCGGTGGCCTCGAGCGTGATCTCCGTGCCGAGCGCACCCTCGCCCGGGTTGCGGAAGTAGACGTGCCATCCGGGATCGAGACGGAAGAGGACGCCGACCTCTGGCGTCGTGCCGGGCGCGAAGGAAGCGTGATCGGCCACGAGAAAGAGCTCGGCGCGCGGGTCTCCGTGGTCGAGCGCGGCCTCGGCGTGCGCGCTCTCGGGGACGTCGAACGCGCGCGCGACGTGCGGGCCGAGCGCGACGGCGGCGATCGCCGCGACGAGCTGAAACGTTCCGGGCGCGGTGGTCGGGCGCATGACCTCCCGAGTATGGAGCCGCCGCCCGCAGGTGCCCACCCGGAACGCGCGCGCGCGACGGTCAACGAGCGAGCGCGGAGCCTCGTCGCGCGGGTGTGACGCGGTCACTCGAAGAGATCGAGCTGCTCCGCGCGCTTCGCCTTCGGCGGCTCGAACGCGTGCGCCGCGAGCAGCTCGTGGAGCGCGGTGAGCGTGTCGGCGTCCTTCGCGAGCTTGTCGCGTCGCCAGCGGAGGATGCGCGGGAAGCGCAGGGCGATGCCGGACCGATGCCTGCGCGAGCGGCGGATCGCCTCGAAGCCGAGCTCGAACACGTGCACGGGCTCGACGATCCGCACGGGCCCGCGCCGCTCCGTCGTGTGGCGCCGGATCCACCGGTCGAGCTCGGCGATCTCGGCGTCGTCGAGCCCCGAGTAGGCCTGCGCGACGGGCGTCAGCTCGTCTCCGTCCCAGACGCCGAGGCCGTAGTCGGTGAGCAGGCTCGCGCGCTTGCCGTGCCCCGGGCGCGCGTAGATGAGGACGACGTCGACCGTCAGCGGGTCGATCTTCCACTTCCACCAGTCGCCCTTCTTGCGGCCCGCGTGATATGGCGAGTCGCGTCGCTTCAGCATCAGCCCCTCGACGCCGCGCTCGCGCGCGGTCTCGCGGAGCGCCGCGAGCTCGTCGAACGTCGGCTCGGAGACGAGCGGTGAGATGTGGAGCGCGGTCGCGCCGTGCACGCCGAGCAGCGCCTCGAGCAGTCGGCGCCGTTCCTCGAGGGGCTCCGCCCGGACGTCGCGTCCGTCGATCTCGAGCAGATTGAACACGACCAGCGCGACCGGGACCTCGGAGAGCATCGAGCGGCTGAGCTTCTTTCTCCCGATGCGGCGCTGCAGCGCACCGAACGGCAGCGGCACGCCGTCTTTGGTCGCGAGCACCTCTGCGTCGAGAACGGTTCCGTCGGGGAGGGCGCGAGCGGCGTCGACGATCTCCGGGAACCTCTCGTCGATGCGCTCTTCGCCGCGCGACCAGAGGACCGTCTTGCCGCCGCGGCGGATGAGCTGTGCGCGGATGCCGTCCCACTTCCACTCCGCGATCCAGTCGCTCCGCGCGCCGAGCGTCTCCGTCGGCACTTCGAGCGTGTGCGCGAGACAGAACGGGTAGGGCCGCGCGTCGTCGAGCTCGCTCGGGGTCGGATCAGCGCGGCCCGATACGCCGCGGCCGACGGTGCGAAGTCCATCAAGCGATGCGCGATCACAGCCGGGGCGACGCCGGCGTGCTCGGCGAGCGCGCGGACGGCGAGCGTGCGGCTCACGCCGACGCGCAGCTCGCCGGTCAGCATCTTGTGGACGAGGAAGAGCTCCCGCGGCGGCAATCGGTGCCAGAAGCTCCGCAGTGCCTCGGCGCGTTCTTCCGCGCGCGCGGGGGCGTCGACGCCGCGGAGCGGGAGCACGCGCTCCTCGACCCACGTGTGGAGCGGCACGTCGTCCTCGGGCGACAGCTCGCGCCGGAGCACGTGCGCGGCGTCGACGAGGAGCGCGACCGTCTCGGCGAGGTCGCCGACCGCGGAGTAGCACTCCTCGAGCAGCCAAGGCGCGAGGCCGGTCTCGTGGAGGACGAGCTCTCGGAGGTCCTTCCAGCCGACGACGCGCTTCAGTCGCTGGCCGGTCAAGAAGAACATCGCCCACGCCGCGTCCGCGTCGGGCGCACGGGCGAGGTAGCTCCGAATCGCGGCGACCTTCGCGTTGGTGGACGTCGTGGTGTCCAGGACGTCGTAGAGATCCGCGAAGAGGCGCATGGCTATACCGTGACGCATCGAGTCGAGTTCATCGAACCCCATTTGGGCGCGGCTCTGCCGCGCCAGAGCAGCGTAGAGAGTCTCTCGCTTTGCGAGAGCTCTCTAGGCGCTCGTTGGCTCGCCTTCGAACGCGGTCTCGATCGCTTCGGCCTCGACGCCGCGTTCGCGGAGCAGGCGCGCGAACGGCGCGGCGTAGCCGTGTGTCACACGAACGCGCGCGGCGCCGGTCTCCTCGATGGTCGCGAGGAGCGCGGGGTAGTCGGCGTGGTCGCTGACGACGAGGCCGTGGTCGACGACGCGCCGGCGCCGCGGCCCACGCAATCGCATCCAACCGGACGCGAAGGCGGTCGTCGCGTCGCCGAAGCGCTTCGTCCACGGCGTGCGAGCAGCCGATGGCGGTGCGACGACGAGCGCGCCCGCGAACGTTCTTTTCTTCGTCTCGGTCGTCGCGAGGTCGACCGCCGGGAGCGCGACGCCGCCGTCGCGATAGAGCTCGGTGATGGCGTGGACGGCTCCGTGTGCGTAGATGGGCCGCGACGCACGGTCCTGGAGCATCGCGAGAAGCCGCTGCGCCTTGCCGAGAGCGTACGCGAAGAGAAGCGTCGCGCGGCCGGCGTCCGCGGCCGCGTCCCACGCCGCGACGAGCCGATCGAGCTCGACCTCCGCCGGGGGCCAGCGATACACGGGAAGCGCGAACGTCGCTTCGGTGACGAAGCAATCGCAGCGCACGACCTCGAACGGTGCGCAGGTGGGATCGGGCTCTCGCTTGAAGTCGCCCGACACGACCCAGATCTCGCCGCCGGCCTCGATCCGAACCTGCGCGGAGCCGCGCACGTGGCCGGCGGGATGGAGCGACACGCGCGTCGTGCCGAGCTCGAACGTCTCGCCGTAGGCGTGCCCGACGATCGACGCGTCGTCACCGAGCCGGCGTCGCGCGAGCGCGACCGACTCGTGCGTGCAGTGGTACTCGGCGCTTCCGGGCCGCGCGTGATCGGCGTGCGCGTGCGTGAGGACGGCGCGCTCGACGGGCTCCCACGGGTCGACGTGAAACGCGCCGCGCTCGCACGCGAGGCCGCGACCATCGGCGACGACGAGATCGGTCACGAGGCGTAGCGTAGCAGTCGGCGGCGCCGTGTCGGCGCTACTCGCCGAGCACGCGCTTGCGCGTGAGACGCTGCGCGAGCGTGGCGCAGATCACGAGCAGGATGCCGGCGCTGAGCGCGAGGTAGAGCATGTGCACGTCCGGCGCTCCCGTGACGAGCAGCGCGCGCGCCGTGGTGGCGAGCTCGTAGACGGGGTTGAGCGAGATGAGCGTCTGGAGCCACGGGTTGTCGCTGTGGAGGGGAAAGTACGTGTTGCTGATGAGGCCGAGGGGGATGCCGACGAGGAACACGGGGTAGTTCATGTGATCGATCGACGGGACGATCGCGGTGAAGATCAGCGCGAACGCGCCGAACGTCCAGCCGACCACGAAGGCGACGAAGGGCATGGCGAAGAGCCACCACCACGCGATGTCGACGAGGCCGAGGAGCTGGAACGCGCCGATGACCACCGCGACGACGGCGGTGTTCATGGCGCCTCGCGCGCCGGACCACAGGATCTCGCCCCAGACGAGATGGTGCATCTCGACCTGCGTCGCGAGGATCCCGTCCCAGGTCTTCTGATAGAACATGCGCACGTACGCGGAGTAGAGGCCCTCGAAGTACGGCGTGCTGAACGCGGTGTACGCGAGGAGGCCGGGCGCCACCCACGTCGCGTAGCTCACGTCCTTGCCGTGGTAGTCGAAGCTCCCGACGTAGCTCCCGAGGCCGAGCCCGAACGCGATGAAGAAGACGACGGGCTCCATCGCGGGCGGGAAGAACGCGGTCTTCCAGTTCCGGAAGTAGACGAGCGCGTTGCGCCGGAAGACCGCGATCGAGCGCCAGTCGAAGATCGCGGTCACGGGCGCGCCGCCTCTTGGCGGGCGGCGTTGGGCGGGCCGGGCGGCGTGACCGAGAGCGCGAGGAAGAGGTCGTCGAGGTTGGGCCGACGCACGTCGAAGCGGCCGTCCGGGAAGCGCTCGCTGAGCTTGCCGAGCTCGGCGGTGGCGAGCGGGACGCGGAGCTCGCCGAGGACGCGGTGGGTTCGCGCGCCGAGCTCGTCCGTGACGAACGCGGCGATCGCGTCGCGCTCGGGCGCGGACGCCGGGACCGAGACGACGTGCTCGCCGAGGAGCCGGCCGATGACGTCGGACGGCGTGCCCTCGGCCACGGCGCGGCCGTCGGCGAGCACGACGAGTCGATCGCTGAGCTTCTCCGCCTCGTCCATGTAGTGGGTCGTCAGGATGATCGCCATGCCCTCGGCGCGCATCGCGTCGACGAGCTCCCACACCTCGACGCGCGCGCGCGGATCGAGGCCGGTCGTGGGCTCGTCGAGGAAGAGGATGCGCGGGCGGTGGACGACCGAGCGGGCGATGAGGAGGCGGCGCTTGAAGCCGCCGCTCAGCGCGTGCGGCGTGTGGTCGGCGTACGTCTCGAGCCCGAACCGCGCGAGCAGCTCGGCGACGCGCGCGCCGATGTCGTCGATGCGGGGGCGAAAGTAGCTCGCGTAGACGACGAGGTTCTGTCGGACCGAGAAGTCATAGTCCAGGGTGTCGTCCTGCGTGCAGACGCCGATCAGCCGCTTCAGCTCGGTTCGGTGCTCCGAGAAGCTCTGGCCTCGGAAGCGGATCGAGCCTGTCTCGGGGTCGATGAACCCGTAGAGCATGCGCAGCGTTGTCGTCTTGCCGGCGCCGTTCGGTCCGAGCAGGCCGACGACCTCTCCCTCGTCGCATTCGATCGAGAGATCGTCGACGACGCGACGCCCGTCGTAGCTCTTCGACAGACCTTCGGCTCGGAGGATGGGCTCGGCCACGGGGCCGGGAAGCTAGCACGGGCACCGAGCTGCGAATCGAGAACCGTCCCCCGGATCGAAGCGCGGGTGGCGATGACGGTGAGGAGGGGATGAAAGGGTGGGGGGCACACGCCGGGGAGCGCGGTGACGGTGAAGCCGGCTTCTTCGAGGAGCTGCTTGGCGCGGGGATAGAGGAAGGTCAGGTAGTACATGATGAAGGGTGGCGAGACGAAGGCGTTGCGGACGTGCATGGCGGCGTTGAAGCCCTTGGCGAGCCAGTACGCGGGGCTCGCCTTCGAGGGCGGGTTCGAGGTGACGAAGACGAAGCGGCCGCCGGGGCGGAGCGCGCGGTGGACGCTGGCGACGAGCGCGGGCTCGTCGCGCTCGAGGATGTGACCGAAGGCGCCGAACGAGACGGCGAGGTCGATCTCGGCGTCGAAGGGCATGTCGAGGGCGTCGCCGCGCACGAACCGGAGCGCGGCGTCGCCGGGCGAGTCGCTCACGCGTCGCTCGGCCTCCGCGAGCATGCCTTCGCTCCGATCGATCCCGATGACCTCGTCGGTGCAGAGCGGGCGGAGCCAGCGCATCGCGGCGCCCGTGCCGCAGCACACGTCGAGCGCACGCGCGATGGAGCGCGGCGGCCCGATCGCGGTCGTGACGGCTTCGAGGATCGCGTCCGGTGTGCGGAACGGCGTGTAGTCGAACTTCGGCGCGAGCAGGTCGTAGCCGCGATCGGTCGAGGAGAGCGCCTGCTCGGCGAGCTCGAGCAGCGTGGGGCCTTTCGGATGGAACACTAGAACAGTGTAACGGGTCCGTGTGGATCGGCGATCGCGAGGTGCCGGCGATCGCGCTCGAGGCGTGAGGACTCGACGATGCGCGCCCACGCGAGGATGGCGACGAGGACCGCCGAGCCGGCGCCGATGCCGAGGCAGGCGGATCCGAGCGTCGACCCGGGTCCGTACCGGAAGACGGCCGCGCCGGTGACGCCCGCCAGCGACCCGACGGTCCAGAACGGCGCGGCGTGCTGCGAGATCACGCGGCGGAGCTCGCTCGAGCGGACGATGCCGAGCGCTTCGACGAACATGGCCGGCAGGCTCACGCAGGTGAGCAGCGTGTAGAGGGCGAGCGCTCCGACGACCCAACCGAGCCGCCAACCGCCCGGCGGCACGAGCTCGGGGCCGAGCCACGTGGCGAAGAGCCAGGCCACGAAGAGGACGAGCACGGCGAGCGCCCGGCGGGCGCTCTCTCGTGCGAACGCGATCCGGGGGAGGAGGTCGACTGCTCGCATGCGGATGCGTCGGATGAGCATGTGACGTGCCAGTGTAGGATCCGCGGAAACCACACGTGAAATTCGCGGCATGGCCGCCGACGTCGCGTGGACCCTCGTTCACGGCGCCAACGCCCGTCTTCGGCGGATCGAGATGAGCCCGGGCGCGAGCGCGACGCGAGCGACGCCCCGCCCGAGAGCCTACCGCGACCGCTCACCCGCGGCTCGGGACCGCTCGACTCGCCGCCCGCGGCGAGCCCGCCGCGCGAGCCTCACATCGAACACATGAAGCGATCGTCGCGCCCGGTCCTCGCGCTCCTCTTCGCGTTCGCCGCTTGGCTCCCGCTACTGCACGTGGTCGACGCGCCGAGCCAGGCAGAGCTCGCACGTCCGATCGCGTCCGACCGGGCGCGCGGGTTGCTCGGCGCACAGCTAGCGCTCTGGGAGACGGACGCAGGCGACGCCGAGCGGGCGCGGCTTCGCGCGACGAACCCCGAGTGGGACCTCATGTCTAGGACGTTCCTCGTGATGGCGCTCGCGGACGTCGTGCTCGTCGAACGCGACCCGGACCTGCGGCAGCGGGACGTTCACGTCATGGACGTCGTGCTCGACGACACGCTCGCGGCGGAGGCCGAGCACGGTCACGAGTGGTTTCTCCTCCCGTACGCACATCGCGCGCCGTTCGTCGGCCCTCGCGGCATTCGGAGCGTCTTCGTCGACGGCGAGATCGCCATGATGATGGCGGTGCGCGAGATCGTCGGACCGCGCCCCGATCTCGACGCGTTGCTCACGACGCGCGTCGAGCGGATCCACGCGCTCATGGAGGCGGCGCCGCTCTTGTCGGCGGAGAGCTACCCGGACGAGTGCTGGACGTTCTGCAACACGCTCGCTCTCGCCGCGCTGCGCGTGGCAGACGTGGCCCGCGGCACCGACGAGAGCGCGGACCTCGCGCGGCGCTGGATCGCGAGCGCGCGGGAGCACCTCGTCGACACGCGCACCGGGCTCCTCGTCTCGAGCTACACGTACGATGGGCGCGCGCTCGACGGCCCAGAGGGCACGAGCATCTTCATGGCCGCGCACGATCTCGTCGTCCTCGATCCCGACTTCGCGCACGACCAATGGCTCCGCGCGCGCGCGGAGATCGGCGAGTCGCTCCTCGGCTTCGGCTGGGCGCGGGAGTGGCCGCGCTCCTGGGAGTCGCCGTCGGACGTCGACTCGGGGCCGATCGTCCCGTTCGTCGACGCGAGCGCGGGCGCGAGCGGGATGGCCATCCTCGGGGCGAGCGCGTTCTCGGATCGCGCGTATCTCGGCGAGCTCCTGACGACGCTCGACTTCGCCGCGTTTCCGATCGTCGTGGACGACGACAGCGGTGGGGAGCGGATGCGCTACGCGGCCAGCAACGCCGTCGGCGATGCGGTGCTCCTCTACGCGCTCACGTACGGCCCGCTCTGGGAGCGGGTGGGGGCGGCCGAGCCGGCTCGAGAGCTCGCCTCGCGAGAGGTGACGCGATGAGGGCGGCGGCGATCCTGGCTCTGTGCGCCGTCGGTCTCGTCGCCGCGTGGGCGACGCTCGCGCTCGTCGACGGTGGCGAGGGCGTCGCGGTGCTCTCCGGCACCGATCCCGGCTCGCTCTTCGGGGCGGCGATCGGGCTCGTGCACCTCGTCGTCCGTCTCGCCGCGCTCGTGCTCGGGCCGCCGCTCGCGCTCGCCGCGGTGCTCCTCGCCGTTCCGTGGCGGGAGATCCCATCGCTTCTCGCGCGCAGGTGACGATCTCGTGACCGATGGCTCGCGCTCGCGGCGAGCTGAGCTATCCTCGCCGCCCACCGAAGCTACTTGGGAGGTGACCGATGAACCGCGCGTGCATGCTTGCTTCGATTCTCTCGGTGCTCGCACTGACCTTCACGGGATGCGGCGACGACGATCGCTCCGGCACCGATGGCGGCATGCGGGACGGCGGCGGCGGGATGACCGACGCGCCCGCGACCGACGCGCCCCGCGCGGACGCGCCGGCGGTCGACGCGCCCGGCACCGACGCGCCGGCGACCGACGCGCCGACGAGCGACGGCGGCGACTGCACGCTCGAGATCGATTGGGTCGCTTGTCATGACGGCATCGACAACGACTGCGACGGCGACACGGACACGGACGACGGCTGCACGATTCTGCCCGCCGCCCGCCGCGAGCGAGTTCGGCGACGAGGCGGACGACACGACGTGCGCCGATGGGCTCGACAACGACTGCGACGGCAGGGTGGACTGCGGCGAGCGCTCCTGCGCGGTGACGGCGGCATGCCGGCCGGCGACGATGGAGGCGGCCGAGGACTCCGACACGCTCTGCGGCAACGGGCTCGACGACGACTACGACGGGCGGACGGACTGCGACGACTCGTCGTGCGACGGCGTCGGGTTCTGCGGCTCGGAGGACAGCGACGCGGCGTGCACCGACGGGAACGACAACGACGGCGACGGTTTCGTCGACTGCGCCGACTTCGGCTGCGCCTCGATGGCAGGGTGTGCCGGCGAGGACGACGCGACGACCTGTTCCAACGGGACGGACGACGACGGCGACGGGTACGTCGACTGCCGCGATCCGGGCTGCCAGACGCTCCCCGTCTGCATCGCCACCGAGGCGGACTGCACCGACGGAACCGACGACGACCTCGACGGGAACGCGGACTGCCACGACGCGGACTGCGCGACCGAGTGTGCGCTCGGGACGTGCGACGCCGACAACTGGTTCGGGATGTGCACAGGGACGGCGTCGTGCGCCGGCGGCGTCTGTGCACGGCCGCTCTCGGACTTCGATTCTGACGACCGACCGGACGCTCCTCATCACCGAGATCATGGCCAACCCGAACGCGGTCGACGACAACGACGGCGAGTACGCCGAGGTCACGAACGTCTCGGGCGAGCTGATCAACGTCGAAGGGCTCGTCCTGTCCGACGACACGCCGACGCACATGGCGACCGTGACCGGCCCGCTCGTCCTCGCGGCGGGTGAGTCGATGCTGTTCCTCATCAACGACGACCCGACGGCAAACGGCGGGTTGTCCGGCGTGGACACGAGCTTCAACTTCGGGAACAGCGGCGACGAGGCGGCGATCCTCTACGGCGGCACCGAGATCCACCGCGTCACGTACCCCGGCACCGGGAACGATTTGTCGAACACCGGGACCGGTCAGGTCGCCGGTCAGAGCTTCAACCTCGACCAGGCGTACCTCGACGGCACCACCGCGACGCCGACGTGGTGCCTCACGCCCCTCGACCCCGGCAACGTCTACAACACGGTCGGCGGCAACAGCGACTACGGGACGCCCGGCGCGGCCAACCTGGTCTGCCCCTAGAGAGAGCGCCCGCGACCGGTTGACCGCCGGCCCCGGGAGGTCCATCATCCGCCTATCCGGATGAACGGATGATGGACCTCGCGACCACGGAAGGCACGCTCTCGCTCCTCGGCGATCCGACGCGGATCCGCCTCCTCGCGCTGCTCGCGGAGACCGAGCTCACGGTCGCGGAGCTCTGCGCCGTGACGAGCCTCGCCCAGTCGCGCGTGTCGACGCACCTCGGCAAGCTCCGCGAGGGCGGCATCGTGCACGACCGCCGCGCCGGCGCGTCGACGTTCTATCGGTCGAGCGACGGCTCGATGCCCGAAGAGGCACGCGCGCTGTGGGACGTCTTGCGCGGTCGCGTCGACGACCCGCTCATCGAGGCGGATCGGGCGCGTTGCAAAGAGGTGCTGCGCGCACGCGACGGGCGCGGTTGGCCGGACACCATCGCCGGACAGATGGAGCGTCACTACTCGCCGGGTCGCACGTGGGAGTCGCTCGCGCGCGGCTTCCTCGGGCTCGTGTCGCTGGGCGACGTGCTGGACGTCGGCGCGGGCGATGGAACGGTCGCGGAGCTCCTCGCGCCGCGCGCGTCGTCGATCGCCTGCCTCGAGCGAAGCGAGAAGCTGGTCGCGGCGGCCACCGCGCGGCTCCGAGGCTTCGCACACGTCCGCGTCATCGCGGCGGACATGCACGCCGTCCCCTTCGAGGCGGGCTCGTTCGACCAGGTGATCATGCTCAACGTGCTCCAGTACTCGGGCGATCCCGCCGCGGCGCTCCGCGAAGCCGCCCGCGTGCTCCGCCCGCGGGGCGCGCTCGTCGCGACCACGCTCGCGCCGCATCGTCATCGCGACGTGACCGAAGCGTACGGCCACGTGAACGCAGGAACGTCCGAGACCGCCTTGCGGAAGCTGCTCGAGGCCGCGAGCCTCGCCGTCGATTTCTGCGACGTCACGTCGCGAGAGCGCAGGAAGCCACACTTTCGCGTGGTCACCGCGTTCGCCCATCGCCCCGAGAAATGAAGACATGAGCACCACTGAAGACACGCTTCGCGACCTGCTCGAACGACGCATCCTCGTCCTCGACGGGGCCATGGGCACGATGCTCCAGCGCCACTCGCTCGCGGAGCCGGACTTCCGCGGCGAGCGTTTTCGGGACCACAGGCACGACCTCAAGGGCAACAGCGACATCCTGTGCCTCACGCGTCCGGAGATCGTGCGCGGCATCCACGACGAGTACCTCGCCGCCGGCGCGGACATCGTCGAGACGAACACGTTCACCGCCACGGCGATCGCCCAGGCGGACTATCGCCTCGAGGGCGTGGTGCGCGACATCAACCTCGCGGGCGCACGCCTCGCGAAGGAAGCCGCCGTCTCCTGGACCGACCGCACGCCGGACCAGCCGCGCTTCGTCGCCGGATCCATCGGCCCGATGAACCGCACGCTGAGCCTCTCGCCCGACGTCAACGATCCGGCGTTTCGCGCGGTGACGTTCGCGGAGGTCGAGAGCGCCTACGAGGAGCAGGTTCGCGGGCTCCTCGACGGTGGCGCCGACATCCTCCTGGTGGAGACGATCTTCGACACGCTCAACGCCAAGGCCGCGCTCTTCGCGATCGAGGAGGTCTTCGCTGAGCGCGGCGAGCGCGTGCCCGTGATGATCTCGGTCACCATCACGGACCGCAGCGGTAGGACGCTCTCGGGTCAGACCGTCGAAGCGTTCTGGTACTCGGTCGCGCACGCCAAGCCCCTGCTCGTCGGCTTGAACTGCGCGCTCGGCGCCGAGGAGATGCGCCCGTACGTCGCGGAGCTCGCGCGCATCGCGGAAGCGTACGTCCACTGTTACCCGAACGCGGGCCTTCCGAACGCGATGGGCGAGTACGACGAGACGCCGTCGACGACCGCGACGCTCCTCGGGGACCTCGCGCGCGAGGGTCACCTGAACCTCGTCGGTGGCTGCTGCGGCACGACGCCCGACCACGTGCGCGCGGTCGGCGACGCGGTGCGACGCGTGAAGCCGCGCCGCATCCCCACGGACCTGCCGCGGTACCCGCGTTTCAGCGGGCTCGAGCCCCTCGTGATCCGCCCCGACTCGAACTTCACCATGATCGGCGAGCGCACGAACGTGACGGGCTCACGCCGATTCATGCGCCTCATCAAGGAGGGCGATCTCTCGACGGCGCTCGAGGTCGCGCTCGATCAGGTGCGCGGCGGCGCGAACATCCTCGACATCAACATGGACGAGGGCCTCCTCGACTCCGAGAAGGCGATGGAGACGTTCGTGAAGCTCGTCGCGTCCGAGCCCGAGATCGCCCGCATCCCGATCATGGTCGACAGCTCGAAGTGGTCGGTCATCGAGGCCGGTCTCGCGTGGCTCCAGGGCAAGAGCATCGTGAACTCGATCAGCTTGAAGGAAGGCGAGGCGGATTTCCTCGAGAAGGCACGCCGTGCGCGCCGGTACGGCGCGGCCGTCGTCGTCATGGCCTTCGACGAGGTCGGCCAGGCGGACACCGTCGAGCGCAAGGTCTCGATCTGCGAGCGAGCGTACGGGCTCTTGACGGAGCGGATCGGCTTCGAGCCGCGGGACATCATCTTCGACGCGAACGTGCTCGCGGTCGCCACCGGCATCGAGGAGCACGACACGTTCGCGCTCGCGTTCATCGAAGCGGCGCGCCAGATCAAGGAGAAGTGCCCGGGCGCTCTGCTGTCGGGCGGCATCTCGAACCTCAGCTTCTCGTTCCGCGGAAACGATCGCGTGCGCGAGGCGATGCACGCCGCGTTCCTCTATCACGCGATCGCGGCCGGCCTCGACATGGGGATCGTCAACGCCGGGCAGCTCGCCGTGTACGAAGAGATCCCGCCCGAGCTCAAGGAGCACGTCGAGGACGTGATCCTCCATCGCCGCCCCGACGCGACCGAGCGCCTCGTCGAGCTCGCCGAGCGCTACAAGGGCGAGGGGACGAAGCGCGAGGTGGATCTCGCCTGGCGCGACGCTCCCGTCGAAGCGCGCCTCTCGCACGCGCTCGTGAAGGGCATCGTCGATCACGTCGAGGCCGACACCGAAGAGGCGCGACAGAAGCTCGGCCGGCCGCTCTCGGTCATCGAGGGCCCGCTCATGGGCGGCATGCAGGTCGTCGGCGATCTCTTCGGCGCGGGCAAGATGTTCTTGCCGCAGGTCGTGAAGAGCGCCCGCGTCATGAAGAAGGCGGTCGCGTACCTGACGCCCTATATGGAAGAAGAGCGCGCGGGCGGCGGCGCGTCGTCACAGGGGAAGGTGCTCCTCGCCACGGTGAAGGGCGACGTGCACGACATCGGGAAGAACATCGTCGGCGTGGTCCTTCGGTGCAACAGCTACGAGGTGCTCGACCTCGGCGTGATGGTGCCGGCCGAGAAGATCCTCGCGACCGCGAAGGCCGAGAACGTCGACGTGATCGGGCTCTCGGGCCTCATCACTCCGTCCCTCGACGAGATGGTCCACGTCGCGCGCGAGATGGAGCGACAGGGCTTCGAGCGGCCGCTCCTCATCGGGGGTGCGACGACGAGCCGGCAGCACACGGCCGTGAAGATCGCGCCTGCCTATCACGAGAGTGTCGTCCACGTGCACGACGCGTCGCGCGCCGTCGGCGTCGTGTCGAACCTGCTCGACGCCGGGCGAAAGACCGAGCTCGACGGACGAAACCGCGAGGACCAAGCGCGTCTCGTGCGCCTCTTCCGCGCGAAGCAGGACAAGCCCCTCTTGCCGTACGAGACCGCCCGCGAGAACCGCCTCCAGGTGAGCTGGTCCGCGGCGGACATCCCGACGCCCTCGTTCGTGGGTCGCCGCGTCGTCGACGACGTCCGTGTGAACGACCTCGTCCCCTACATCGACTGGACGTTCTTCTTTCACGCGTGGGAGCTCCGTGGAAAGTTCCCCGAGATCCTCGACCATCAGGAGCACGGCGCCGCCGCTCGCGAGCTCTACGACGAAGGCCGCGGCGCTCCTCGCGACCATCGCCGATCGGATCGAGCCGCGCGGCGTCTACGGCTTCTGGCCGGCGCACGCCGAAGGGGACGACGTGGTCCTCTTCACACCGGCGCGTGACGGGGAGCTCGCGCGCTTTCCGATGCTTCGGCAGCAAGCCGCCAAGGGCGGCGACGAGCCGTACATGTCGCTCGCCGATTTCGTCGCGCCACGCGAGGCGGCGCTGCCCGACCACGTCGGCGCGTTCGCGGTCTCGTGCGGGCACGGCGTCGACGCGCTCGTCACCGAGTACGAGGCCGACAACGACGACTACCGCGCGATCATGGCCAAAGCTCTCGCCGATCGGCTCGCCGAGGCGTTCGCCGAGATGCTCCACGAGAGAGCGCGCGCGGAGTGGGGCTACGGCGCGGACGAGGATTCTCACGCACACGGACCTCGTCTCCGAGAAGTACCGCGGGATCCGCCCGGCGTTCGGCTATCCGGCCTGCCCCGACCACACCGAGAAGCGCACGCTCTTCTCGCTGCTCGACGCCCCGGCGGTCGGCATCACGCTCACCGAGAGCTTCGCGATGTGGCCGCCCGCGAGCGTGAGCGGCCTCTACTTCGCGCACCCCGCCGCGCGCTACTTCATGGTTGGCCGCATCGACCGAGACCAGGTCGCCGACTATGCGCGGCGCAAAGGCGAGGACGTTCGGGTGATCGAGCGGTGGCTCGGCCCGAACCTCGGCTACGAGCCGAGCCTTGACTGATCGGCCGCCGCGCGGTCTCGCGCTCGACCCGGAGATCGACGCGAGCGCGCTCGGTATCTCCTGCTTCTCGCTCGATCGGCCGTACACGACCGCTGCGACGCTGCCGCTCGTCCCGTGGGACGCGCTACGGCTCCTCGAGCCCGTCGATCCGTGGCCCGGGCTCCACGTGGAGTGGGACGACGACGGCACCCGCGTCTCCACCGTCCTCGCGCCGCGTGGAGATCCCGAACGGTTCGGGGCCGATGTCGAGCGGGTCGTCGAGGAGACCGAGCTGCGGCGGCCCGGAGTCACCAAGCGAGGCTGGCTCGACGCGCCGGACGTGCCCTGGGAGCTCGTGAAGAACCTGCCGACGGACGTACCGGCGCCGCCGCCGGGCGGCGCGTACCGCTCGACCGATGCGTTCCGCGTCGAGGCCGTCCGGGCGCATCGGCCGCCGCTCACGCCTTTCGGCTCGTTTCTCCATTGGTTCTCGTCGCGCGAGGGCTTCGAGTTCCGGGATCAGCCGGTCGAGGTGGCGGTCACGGGCGAGCACGTGTACGCGAGGCGCCGTGACGGCACCGCGCATCGCGTCCCGCTGTCGACGCTTCGGGCCGCGCTTCGCGTCTGGCATGGCGACACCACCTACGTGTTCGGCCGCCGGACGAACCTCCTGCTCGCGGCCATCCCGGACTGCCCGGTGGCCCGGCTCCTCGACGCCTCCCTCCCGCACACATCTCGTGGCGCGTAGGTTGCCCGTGTGTGACATTTGGCCGATGCGCTTCTCGACTCTCACCCTTTTCCTCGCTTTTCCGCTGCTCGTTCTCGCCGTCGCCTGTGGCGACGACTCGGGCGTCGCCGACTCCGGGCCGCCGCCGGACGCCTCGGTCGACGCGGGAACACCCGACGGGGGAGGCGAGGGCGACGCCGGCGTGCCGCAGCTGCCGGTCGACCCCGCGTTCGAAGAGTCGTACGCGCCGGTCGGCGACGCGGTCGTCACCACGCTCCGCGAGACCTACGCCCCGCGTTACGGTTGGGCCGAGCGCTATGTGATGTCCGGCCGCTCACGCGTCCCGCTCGACGAGTTCGGCACGCTCCATCCGCAGCCAGGCGAGGCGTGGATGCTCCGCGACCAGCTCGCGCTCGCGGGCGGTCCATCGACGCTCACGCCGGGCGCGCTTCCGGCGGCGGCCCGCTCGGCGCACTTCGGCTTCCTCATCTCCGATCCGCAGTTCGTCGATCAGGAGTCGCCGGTGGTCGTGCCGAACAACAACAACATCGGTGCCGCCGCGTATCGCCCGCACGGCGACTTCGCGCCTGCGCTCGGCGACGCGCTCCTGCGCTCGATGAACGAGTTCCACGACATGCGTCCGGTCGAGGCCGTGTACATCACCGGCGATCTCGTCGAGAACGCACAGAAGAACGAGCTCCAATGGCTCCTCACCGTCATGAACGGCGGCGAGATGAGCATCGACTCCGGCGCGCGCGACGATGTCGTCCCCGGCCCGGACAACGACGCCGCCGACCCGTTCGTCGCGGAGGGTCTCAGGCCGGGCGTCCCCTGGTACACGATCATCGGCAACCACTGCATCCTCGCGAACGGCAACTTCCCGCCCGGCTTCCTCCGCGAGGTGAACGAGACCCCTGCGGCGGTCGCGGCTCTCACGCCCGTGCTCATGTCCCTCGGGCTGTCGCTGCCCGGGATCTCCGACTCCGGCATGCACCCGGGCTACTTCGCTCCGGCGCGCCGCGCCGCGTTCACCGTCGACATGAACGCGTTCGAGCTCTCGCAGCTGCCGTACACGACCGATGCGTTCGCCGGGCTCGTCCCGACACCGATCCCCGCCGATCCCATGCGCGCGCACCACAATCCCTGCGAGTACATGCAGGCGCACCTCGACGCGGGCGGCGTCCCGGTCGGTCACGGCTTCACGCCGGAGATGGTCGCGAGCTGCGAGGCGTTCCGTTCGGTCGTGCCGAACCGCGCGCCCGGCGGCTGGTACACCGCAGACGTCGTGCCCGGCGTGCTCCGCCTGATCGCGCTCGCGCTCGGTCCGATGGAGGGCGGCGACTCGGGTGTCCTCGGACGACCGCCGACGGGCTGCATGGTCGCGGGTGATCCGTGCCGCGACGACCCCCGCTACGACCAGGTCGCGTTTCTTCAGCAGGAGCTCGCGCGCGCGGTCTCCGACCACGTGGCGGTGATGGTGATGAGCCATCAGGCGTCCTCCGACATGGTCGTCACGCCGCACGTCGACATGTACCGTTCGCTCTTCGCGGTCGATCCCGTCGTCCAGGAGATCGCAGATCGCTGGATCATCACGCCGGAAGAGGCCGTCTCCGACGTCGAGTTCCGCCAGATGCTGGCCGAGAGCGGCAACGTCATCGCGCACTTCGCGGGCCACAATCACCGGCATCAAGTGCGCGCGGTCTGCCCGGACGGCACGATCCTGGGCGCTGGCGACGGGCGCTGCACGCCGGGGCCCGACGGCCAGACGGGCTATTGGGAGGTGACGACGAGCGCGATCGTCGACTTCCCGCACCAGGGCCGCTTCTTCGAGGTCGTTCACGTGGGTGACAACGTCGGCGCGTTCTACCTCACGGTGCTCGACCCGCGCATCCCGGACGGGAGCCTCGCCGAGCTGGGGCGCTTCATCTCGCGTGCCGACATCGCGGCACGCATCGGCGGCGTGGGCGGTCTCGGGGAGATCACCGATCGCAACCTGCTCCTTCCGTTCGAGCTCCCCGACGACGTCGCCGCCGCGTGGACGGCCGCGACGATGGAGGACGACCTCGCATCGGAGACGATCCTCGACGAGGAAGCGGCGGCGCTTCCGTCGCTGCCCGTCTGGCCGTGACGCGGGCGCGCGTCGTCGCGCTAGCCACCCCAACACGCTCGCTCGCTCGCTTCGACCGACCGGTTTCGGAACCGGTCCGGTCTCCCCCGACGGCAATCCCCATGTGGCCTGCCATGCCGAGACGACGTGATGTCGGGAGAGACCGGACCGGCCGAGTGGCGGGGGCCACCCAAGCCAAGCCAGTCGCGTCGATGTGCTTTTCGGTTCGCCTCGGCCGCGATGCGCGAAGGTTCCTCCCCTCCGCAGGAGCGTGCATGCCCGAGACGTGACCGACCTGGCAAGCGCTCGTCACGACATCGGCGAAAAAACGTGTTTCACGCTCCGTCGTAGGTCGCGCGTCGAGCGTGCACGCGCGATCCGAAACGCGAGCCATTCCGATCCATTGGCTCGCCGGCCGCGCGGCATCGTATCGGCTGCGATCCGCGCGGCCCGACCGGTCGCGATTGAATTCCGCGCACCCTCAAAACGGCGTCTCGGTGCCCCTCGAGCCGACGAAGCGCCCGACGGCGTCGAGCACGAACGCGCTCGCGTCGAACGGTGCAGCCTCGTCGAACAGCGTCCCGAGCACCACGTCGTGAGAGCCGTTTCCACGCATGACGACGTGCACGAGCGCGCTTCGCGGCTCTCCACCGCGTGGCGCGAAGAGCGCGTCGTCGTCGCTCGCGCCCGCCCGTCGCGCGGCACGCTGCCATCGGAGCGGCTCGGGCAGCATCGGCGGTGCGACACCGCTCGGATTGGGCCGGCCGTCGGGCGCGAACCGGGCGCGGCCCTCGCTCACGTCGTCCGGATCGACGACGAGCAGTGGAGCACCGGCGACCGGGTGGCGCGCGAGCCGAGCCACGCCCTCGGTGATGTGGAACGCGGCGAGCACGCCCGTCGGAGCCAGCGCGGCGGGATAGCGCGACGCGAACGCGGCAGGTGCGCGGTGGTCCGCGAGGAACGCCGGCGCGCTCGACGGAGCGAACGGAACGATGCCCGCGGCCTCCGCGAACCGATGCGAGCCGGCGACGAGCGCGATGGGGTCGCCCGCGCTCGCGACGACGAGCGCGCTTCTCGGGCCGTCCTCGCGCTCGAGAAACCCGCTCCGCGCCCACGCGACCGGATTGGCCGCGTCGAGCAGCGCCGGCGCGACCCACGCGAGCTCGCCGAGGCCCGCGCTCGCGCGCTCCCGCCCGAGCCCCGACGCCGGCATCCGGAGCGCCGCCCCGATGTCGAAGATCGTGCGGCCGAACCGAGCGCACTCGTCGCACGTGCCCGGACCGAGCGGCCCGTTCGCGACCTCGATCGACTCCACGATCCGGTCGGGGACGCTGCCGGGCGGGGCTGCGCAATCGTCGAGCGACACGAGGTCGCGTGCGCCGCGGTAGACCTCGAGCACGACGTAGTCGTCGGCGTCTGCGCGGAACGGCGCTCGGAACGTCCCGGGCGCGCTCACGCTCGCGCTGCAGCTCGTCACGCCGCTCGAGAGATCGCGCACGAAGAGGACGTCGTCGGCACCGATCTGGTCGCGCGGGATGCACGCGACCTCCATCGAGCGCTCCGCGAGCCTGTCGGTGCCCACGATGCGCAGCGACACCTCGCCCGTGATGCAGCTCGTGTCCGGCCCCCGCCCCTCGCTCGGTACGCCCACGACGGCGGGGCCCACCCACGCCGACAGCACGGTGTCGCGTACGCGTGGCTCGGCGCTGCGGAAGAGCCAGTCCGAGAGCGCGGCGTCCATCGCGATCGGCGCCGTCGTCTCGACGCTCGGCTCGAGCGCGGCGGCGAGCGCGGCGACCGTGCCCCCGAGGCCGACGCCCGTCGTCGACGGCGGCGCGGGACCGCCCAGGTCCGGCGTACCGTCGCCGTCGAAGTCGCCCGCGACGTCGGGCGTTCCGTCGCCGTCGAGGTCTCCGTCGAACTCGACCGGCGAGCCACGATACGGTGCGGGCAACGACGCGGGCTCGGCGATCCGGCCGTCCCACGTCGCGAGCGCGCGCATGAGCGCCACCTCTTCGACCGCCGCGTCGACGATTGCGTCGCGCGTGTGCGCGATCCGCGCCGACACCCAGAACGCTCCCGGGTCACCGACGCCGTCGCCGTCGACGTCGCGTGCGCGGCTCGCGAGGAGCGCGTCCGCGACGGGCGCGAGGGCAACGCTCGCCGAGCTCGTTCAGCACGTCCGCGCGCGCGGCCTCGTCGAGCGCGGCGCCGTGCCCGGGCGCGTCGAAGAGCACGGGTGCGATGGCGTGCTCTGCGAGCAGACCGACCACGGGCAGCAGGTCGAGCTTGCTCCCGCCGAGGTCGTGCCCGACGACGAGAGGTCGCAGGGGCGCCTCGCCCGCGTCGCGCGGGACGAACGCGAGCGCGATCACGGTCTCCGGCCGCATCGGCGCGCTCGACGAGCCCGCGACCGCCCCCATGCGCGCGAGCGCGGACGGGCGATCCGGATTGCCCATGAAGGTCGGCAGCTCGACCGCGAACGCGACCGCGTACGAGATTGAGTCGAAGCTCGCCGCGAGGGCGGCGGCGCGCTCCGCGTCCCATCCAAAGAGGGAGGGCGCGACGCGGGCGAGAGCCGCACCGAGCTCCGGACCGGACACGCGGTAGCGCGCTGCACCAGGGTCGGGGCAGGGCCGGCCGGGCACCCCTCCACGCACGGGAAGCGGGACCGCGCGCGCGGGGAGCGCGCTCGCGAGCGTCGCGTACGGTCCCTCGCCGCGAAGCCCGTCCCGAAGCGCCTCGGCCACGTACGTCGTAGCGTCCGTCGTGAACGTCCAGGTGAACGCGACGCCGTCGAGCCCCCGATCCGCGAGATTGCCGTAGAGGTCGGGACGCGCCGCGAACGCTCTCGCGAGCCCCGCGATTGGCTCGGCCTGCGCCGCCGGGTGAACGTCGTCGAGCGGCGAGCGCACCGGCCGATGGTCGAGGCCTTGGAGCCGATTGGTGAGCACGACCGCGTACTCGCGCGCGGGGAGCAGCGGGCGGACGGGCCGCACCTCGAGAGCTCGAGTCGCCCGATTGTACGCGAGGCTCGCGCGGTCGTACGCGGCGACCGGATCGTCGTCGCCTCCCTCGCTCGTGTCGACTGCGATCGTGAGCTCCCCCGCGCGCGGATTGTTCGGGAGGAGCCCGCCTTCGAACGCGGTGGCGAGAGGGAACAGGTCTGCGCCGAAGCCGAGCGGCTCGGGCAAGCCCGTCTCGAGATTGACGAGGTAGATGGCGTCGTCCTCGAAAGCGCCGAAGGTCTCGATCCGGCCTTGGCGCGCGCGGAGATTGTCCACGTCGATGTCGGCGTCGAACGGGACCCGGATGGGACCGGTGATCGAGAAGCCGCAGAGCTCGTTCAGGTCCGACGCGAGGTCGTCCTCGAGCGCGGTCCCGGCGCGGAAGCCGACGTCGAGGCGACGTCCCGTGGGCGACGTCGGATCGGGCCAGGTGAGCGCGTCGTTCGGCAGCGGGAGGCGGGGCAGGCCGGGCGCGCTCACGTCCCAGACCACGACTGGCCCGTCCCCGGGCGGCGTCGCGCGAAGGCCGCGCGGCGCATCCGTCGCGAAGCACCCGACGAGCAGCAGCGCGAGCAGAGCCGAGATCCCACCGCCGCTCGCGAACGACGCCATACGTCCATAGTCTACCCAGACGGTATGGCCATCCGCACGGCGCCGGATGCGATAGGCTGTTCGCGGATGTCCACGTCCGACCGCGGCCGGCGCATCGCCGGCAAGTACGAGCTCGTGGCGCCCGTCGGGGAGGGCGGCATGGCCAGCGTCTGGCGGGGGCTCACGCTCGGCGCGGCGGGCTTCTCGCGCAAGGTCGCGATCAAGCGCGTGCTCCCCGAGCTCGCGCACGACAGCAAGTTTGCCGCGATGTTCGTCGAAGAGGCGCGCGTCGTCGCGGACCTCGCGCACCCCAACATCGTCCAGATCCACGACTTCGATCACGATGACCGCGGCAACTACTTCATCGTGATGGAGTGGGTGGAGGGCATGGATCTCGAGAAATGGATCCGCGCCCACAAGAAGACCGGCCGGCAGACCCCGTGGGTCTACTGCGCGGCGATCGCCATCGAGGTGTTGCGTGCGCTCGGTGCAGCGCACGAGCGCGTCGACGATCTCGGCCGTCCGGCACCCGTGATCCACCGCGACGTCACCCCGACGAACATCCTCATCGGGAAGAACGGCATCGTGAAGCTCGCCGACTTCGGCCTCGCCAAGGCCATGGATCGCGCGAGCATGACCAAGCCCGGCACCGTGAAGGGAAAGCTCGCGTACATGGCTCCCGAGATCCTCTCGGGCAAGCCCGCGACCGTCCTGTCCGACATCTTCGGCGTCGGCATCATCCTGTGGGAGTCGCTCGCGACGGCCCGCCTCTACGACGGCAAGACCGACGTGGACGTCGTTCTCCAAGCGCGCGAGGCGAAGGTTCCGCCGATTGAAGAGCGCCGCCCCGACGTTCCGGCGACGCTCGCCGAAGCGGTGCACTGCGCGCTCTCCGCGAAGCCTTCGGACCGCTTCCAATCCGCGCGCGAGATGCAGCGAACGCTCGCCGCGGTCCTGCGTCACGAGCCGGTCCCGACCGACGCCGAGCCGCTGGCCGAGAGCGTCCGGGACGCTCTTCAATGGTCCGGAAAGACCTAGCTTTTCGATTCGGCCGATCGGCCGGGTGAAAGCCGGGGAGGGGGGTAGTACCTTGCCCCTCGACGATGGCACCCGAGGACGACGCGCCGGATCATCGCCAGAAGCTCGGCGCGTTGCTACGCAGCGTCGTCAAGGTGATGGCGGTGTCCGATCCGCCCGACTACGACCAGCCGTGGCAGACGTCGGGCGCGAGCCCGAGCGTGGGCTCGGGGGTCGTGGTCGCCACCGCGCGGGGGCCGCGGATCCTGACGAACGCCCACTGCGTGGAGAACGCCGTGTTCGTCGAGGTCAGGCGTTACGGCTTGTCGCGCAAGCACGTCGCGCAGGTCGAGGCTGCCGGTCACGCCTGCGATCTCGCGCTGCTCGCCGTCGAGGACGAGTCGTTCTTTTCCGGCGTCACGCCTGCGGAGGTCGGAGGGCTGCCGCACCTCGGCGACGCCGTCAGCGTGTGCGGCTATCCCGTCGGCGGCGAGCGCCTCTCGATCACGCAGGGGATCGTGTCGCGCATCGATCTGGTCGAGTACGAGCAGTCGCATCGTCAGCTGCTCGCGCTGCAGATCGACGCTGCGATCAACTCCGGCAACAGCGGCGGACCCGTCTACCGTGGCGACGAGCTCGTCGGGATCGCGTTCCAGACGCTCGACGAGGCCGAGAACGTCGGGTACGTGGTGGCCGCGCCCGTCGTGTCGCACTTCCTCGAGGACGTGGCGCGCGGCGCGACGCCCGTCTTTCCTTCGCTCGGAGCGCTCACGCAGCCCCTCGAATCGCGGACCCACCGCGCCGCGCTCGGCCTCGTGCCGGACTCGGAGCGAGGCGTCTTGGTGCGCAGGGTCGCCTATGGCGGCTCGGCGTGGGGCGTCCTCGCCGAGGGCGACGTGCTCCTCGAGGTCGACGGCGTGCCCATTCTGCCTGACGGGACGGTCGCGCTCAGGGACGGCGAGCTCGTCGACTTCTCGTACGTCTTTTCTCGCCGGCACGTCGGGGAGGCGTGCTCGCTCACCATCGTGCGAGAGCGCGTCGAGCACGTGGTGTCGTTGCCGCTCCGGCCGCCCGCGGATCTCGTCGCCGAGGAGCGCTACGACGTGCGACCGACGTACTACGTCTACGCGGGCCTGCTCTTCGTGCCGCTCACGAAGAACTACCTCACGACCTACTCGGACCCGTGGTGGCAGAACGCGCCGCGCGATCTGATGACGCTTCACGAGCGCGGTGTGCCGACGGAGGATCGGCGAGAGCCCGTCGTGCTCCAGAAGGTCCTCGCGGATCGCGTGAACCAGGGCTACCACCACCTCGAGAGCATCCTCGTTCGGGCGGTGGACGGGACGAAGATCCGCGACCTCTCGCATCTGGTCGAGCTCGTCGAGACGGCGCCTGGGCCGTACGTGGAGGTCGAGGCCGCGGACGGCACACGCATCGCGATCGATCGGGCTCTCGCCGACGCTCGTGGCGGCGCCGTTCTCGCGCGGTACGGCGTGACCAGCGATCGGTCGCCCGACCTACGAGCGGCGCCCGTGTCGGAGGCGCCAGCGCAGGCGGCGAGCTGACGGGCCACGCTCGGCGCGGGACCGATCGTGAGGGTTTCCCCAGATCGGCCCGCCCCCCGCGTTCTCCCGGTTGGCGCTCACCGCGACGATCATGAGGGCGAGGTTTCCGGCGCTCAGCCCGTACATGACGAGCTCGGGCCAGGCTGCGGCGACGAAGAACGCCACGGTGAACGCCACGGTCGAATAGATGAACCGCCAGTCGAGGATGAACATCCCGAGCCCCGAGCCGAGCGCGAAGAGCAGTAGATCCACGACCAGCGTGTCCCTGGCCGAGAGGCCGAGCAGGTGGCCGCCCAGGTGCGCGACGACGCTCGAACCGACCGCCACGAACGCGAACGCGAGGACACGACGATTGATCAGCGTCTTGCTCATGGACTCGCGCGCCCAGATCGCCAGGGCGACGATGAGCGCGAACACACCGCCCGTGAAGCCCGCGAGCCGCAGGTTCGTGGACACCGCGCTCGGAACGAGCCACCAGAGCGCGAGCGGTGAGACGGTCCAGAGCGTCGTCAGGACGAGCGTCACGAAGCGGCGAGTCTTGCGACCGATGCCCGTGTCGAGGTCGAGCTCGAGCTTCGCGACGCGCGCCCGTTTCCGTCTCGATCTCGCGCCGCGTCGTCTCCACGCGTGCGCGGAGCTCGGGATCGGCCTCGTCGAGCTCGGACAGGAGCAAGGCCGCCGTTCGGGGGTTTCCGATGCGGAGCTCGCGCGCGGCCATCGCCTCGATGGCGCGTCGCTCGCCCGCCTTGGCGCGCTCGTTCTCGGGCCACTCGCGCAACGCCTGCCGGAAGCCGAACCGGCACTCGCCGAAGAGATTGTGGAGCATCGGCTCGCGATCCTCGTCCGGGTCGGCGGTCTCGCTCTCGAGCTCGGACAGGAGCGTGTCGAGCCGGGACTGGGCCTCGATCGCGAGCGCTTCCGAGCCGCGGTGTCGAACGAAACCCTCGATCTCACGGCGCAGTGCTTCGGCGCTCTCGAAGCGCTGCGGCGGTGCGAACGCCATGGCGCGGCGCGCGATGCGGGCGAGCTCTTGGCTCCCTTCGCTCGGCAATGCGGGCGGTGTGGCGAGCACGCTGTAGACGATCTGCATCAGCTGCTTTCCCCGATGCGGAGGGCGGCCCGCGATGATCTCGAAGAGGATCGCGCCGAGCAGGTACACGTCCGTGTGCTCGGCGATCTTCGCTGCCGGGCCGCCCAGCATCTCCGGCGCCATGTACGAAGGGGTCCCGGCGAGCTCGGTCGCCTTCGACGCGAGCGGCAATCGGCCGCTCTGGTCGTCGTTGACGGTGACGGCGATGCCCCAGTCGACGATGTACACCTCTCCGAACGCACCGATCATCACGTTCTCGGGCTTGAGATCGCGGTGAACGATGCCGCGGCTGTGCGCGTAGCTCACCGCATTGCACACCTGGATCAGGATCGAGAGGTTGAAGCTCAGCGCATCGCTCGCGCCGAATCGCTCCCGGAGCTCGTCCGCGTCGTGGATCACCTCGGACCACGCCACCCCCTCGATCCGCTTCATGACGATGACGGGGTCGCCATCGTCGATCCCGACGTCGTAGATCGGTACGACGTTCGGGTGCTCGAGCGTTCCGGTGACCCACGCCTCGCGCAGCAGCTTGATCGTCGCCGTGCGGGACCGGACGTCCGGCTTCACCGTCTTCACCGCGACGGTGCGTCCGAGCGCGACCTGCGTCCCGAGCCGCACGACCCCGAAGCCGCCCTCGCCGATCGTCTCGTGCAGCTCGATCGCACCGCTGCGCTTCGGCGAGAGCTGCTCGAGGAGCTCCACCGCGCGCTCGCCCGCGCTGTCCTCGCCGCGATCGGGACGGATCGTGAGGTTCGGATGCTCGACGATCGTCCTGCCCATCTCCCCGAGGGCATCCACCCGCTCCGCGGCCATCGTCTCGAGGTCGTCGATCGTCACGTCGTCACCGGCGGCGTCGCGGCCCGCCGCCGTGTCCGCGCGGTCTGACCCGCTCGGCGTCCGCGCGCTGCGCCCGCGCCTCCGAGAGCTCCGCTTCCGTCATCGGCCAGACCTCGTACTCGCCGTCCACGTTGCCTGGATGAAGAACGCTCCACAGCGCCGTTCCGCTGGCCAGCACCTCGACACGGTACCCCTCGCTCTGCTCCGGAAGCCAGACCTCGTCCGCGTCGACGCTCACGTCTTCGACTCGCGCGACGCTGCCGTCGGGCAGGTCGTACAGAGCGACGCGCACTTCAGGCGGAGCTTCCGTGTCGTCCTCGAGCTCGGCGATGGGCATGGCAGGCGTCTCGGGCTCCCACGGCACGGCGACCGCGCGAGGGTCCGCCTCGGCCCCACCGAAGTACTGGAGCGGGCTGTCGGGCACCGTCATCGCGAGCGTCGCGCCGACCGCCGCCGCGAGCAGCGCGAACAAGACCACGAGACGCGCGGTCGACCGTCGTCCGGCCGGCGCTGCAGAAGGCGGTCCGCCGAGGGGCTCGTGGCCGAACGCGTGCTCGTCCACCGACATCTGCAGTGTGTCGGTCTCGCGCGAGACGACGCTCGGCTCGCTGATGCTCGAGTCGCGTGGCAGGCGCGGGGTGAGGCCGCTGCCCGTGTTCGGGAATTCCGAGATGCGCGACACGCCCGACTCCCGCTCGGACGAGAGCCCGTACTCGGCGGCCGCTTCGGCGAGGGCCCATCGCATCTCCCGCGCCTCTTGGTAGCGTTCGTCTCGGTCCTTGTGCATGGCGCGCTCGACCACTTCGCAGATCGCCGGATTGATGCCCGGCCTGTGCGAGGAGAGCGGCGGTGCGGCCTCCTTGGTGATCATCATCAGGAGATCGCCCGCGTTCTCCGACTGGAATGGGAGCTGCCCGGCGAGCGCCTCGTAGAGGATGACCCCCATGCTGTAGATGTCCGTGCGCAGATTGATGTCGCGCAGCCCGCGCGCTTGCTCGGGGGACATGTAGTCGGGCGTGCCTACGAGGATGCCTTCCTGCGTGATGTCGGTGTCGGCGACGCGCCTCGAGACACCGAAGTCGAGCAACTTCGGGTAGGCCCCGTCCGGGTCGTCCACGAGAAAGATGTTCTCGGGCTTGAGGTCGCGGTGAACGATGCCTGCGTCGTGCACGGCGGCGAGCCCGCGGAGGCTGAGCCACACGACCTGTACGGCGGTTCCGACGTGAAGGTGCCCCTCGCGCTCGAGCCGATCCGCGAGCGCTTCACCCTGGAGCATCTCCATCACCATGTACGGGGCGCGCCCGTCGTCGCTGATGCCGAAGTCCGTGATCTCGATCACGTTGCGGTGGCGAACCGACGCCGCGACGCGTGCCTCGCGCATGAACCGCTCGATCAGCTGCGTCTGCCGCGGACCCGCCGACGACGCCAGGAACTTGATGGCGACCGGGCTTCCGAGCGTCAGATGCTCGGCTTCCCAGACAGTCGCCATGCCTCCTTGTCCGACCTCTCGGATCAGGCGGTAACGGCCCCCTACGACCGTGCCCGGCTCGAACACCGAGGGAATCCTATCAGCTGCCCGATCGCGTGATGCGGTCGAATATCGGGAGCATGTCGGGGGTCATCGGCGCCGGATCAGGCGCTGGATCAGGCGCTCCATGGCAGCCGGCCGTGCGCGTCCCTTGCTCCGAGGCTCGTCACGGCGAGCTCGAGCGCGAGCTTCGCCTCGGCGATCGCGGGGCCACCCTCGTTCGGCAGCCCGGCGCCCGCGCGAAAACGTCCCCACGTCGACAGCGTTCGGACGTGCCGGCCGGACTCGGTGTGCGCTTGCGCCGAGTGGACGAGGAGGCGCTTCTCGAGCTCGTTCGCGGCCGCGCTTCGCTTCTTGCTGAGCCCCGAGACCGCGTCGAGGCGCGTCGAACCGTCGCGGCGTACGGCGGCGAGGAGCGTTCGCGCTGCGGTCGAGAGCCCCTCGATCTGCCAGCGTCCGCGCGACTCGCCGACCGTCACGATGGCCGGGACGAGCCGCTCGTGAACCAGCGTGATCTTGCCACCCACGAGCTTGGTGAAGAGGGTCCCTTCGAGCGCCTCGAGGACGTGGAAGATCGTTTCCCCCTCGGGGTGGCCCCACCACGAGCCCGCGATGGGCTCGCGCGCGACCAAAGTGGCGACCGAGGGAAGCGACCTGTCTTGGAGCAGCAGCACGCCGTGGCGGGACAGGGCCGCCTTGACGCGGCGGAGCTCGGGCTCGATGGACACGACGCGAGCATAGCGAGAAACCCTGTCGTGCCACCTCCCATCATGGGGACTGTTCTTTCGAGGCACGCGGGGGCTACGCTCGCGCTCGGGGGAACGCGGGGATGGTCTCGACCCTCTCAGGAACCGGGGCGGCGACGGGTGACTCGCCGCGAGCCGTAGCACGGCGCGCGATCGAGGACGCGGGCACCGCGCTCGGCGGTCGCCGTCCCGACTTGGCGCTCGTCTTCGCGTCTCCGAAGCAGCCGCTCTCGCTCGTTCTCGCCGAGGCGGAGGACCTTCTCCCCGGGACCGACGTGGTCGGATGCTCGACGGCAGGCGAGTTCACGCGTGATGGCGTGATGCACGGCGGCGTGGTCGCGATGCTTCTCTCGTGGGGAGAGGTCGCCCACACCTGCACCGATCTCGTTCCGCTCGACGGGACGAGCGACGCGGAGGAGCTGACCTGGCGTTTCGCGGGCGGCGTCCGCGCCTTCGGTGAGCGGCATCGAGCGGCGGGCCGAGGCAGCTCGCTCACGCTCGTGCTCGCCGACGGCATGTCGGCCCGCGTGGAGCAGCTCGTCCGTGGCGTTCGCCGCGTCACGCCGCCGGAGCACGTCGTCATCGGCGGCGGCGCCGGCGACGACGGCGAGCTCGCCGACACGTGGGTCGGCAAGGGCGACGCGACGATGCGGGGAGGCGCCGTCGGTGTGCACATCTGCTCGGCGCGGCCGTGGGGCATCGGCATCGGTCAGGGCATCGCTCCGCGCTCGAAGCGAATGACGGTGACGCGCTCCACTGGGAGCGTGCTCTACGAGCTCGACGGAGCGCCCATCCACGGCGTCTACGATGCTCTCGCCAAAGAGGATGGGGTCGAGCTGACGTCCGGGACGCGGATGCAGTACTACGTCGAGAATCTCATCGGGATCTACCTCTTCGACGAGATTGTTCGGGTGCGCGCGGGCATCGCGTCGACGGACGACGGGGGCCTCGTGTGCGCCGGTGAGGTCCCCGAGGGATCGATCGTCTCGTTCGTGAGAGGGAGCGTCGACACGTTCGTCGCTGCCGCGCGAGAGGCCGCCCGCGAGGCGAAGCGACAGGTCGGGGGTGACATCGCGGGCGCGCTGGTGTTCAGCTGCGTGACCCGCGGGATGATCATGGGCGACTCGTACGACCTCGAGGCGCGCGCCATCGCCGCGGAGCTCGATGGGGTGCCGGTCGCGGGCTTCTCGAGCTACGGGGAGATCGCGCGCGTCAAGGGCAAGCTCGACGGCTACCACAACAACACCGTGGTCGTCGTCGCCATCCCCGAGTGAGCCGGCGCCTGCGCGCCGGGTCTATCGCGCCAGCACGCACGTCGGAAACTCGGCAGCGGCCGGGTCGCACACGACGGTCGGTTCGTTGCAGCATGGCTCGCCGCCGTGCTCGCAGAGCTCGCCGAGCTGCGGGCCCGTGCACGGGGCGCAAAGAGCGGGGTCGCTCGTGCAGACGCGGCCGGAGGCGCCAGCGATGCAGCCGCACCCGCAGCAGTCGGCGGCTGTCGTGCACGCACCGCCGTCGGCGACGCACATCGCCCCGCAGCGCAGGACACCGTCGGACGGGTCGGGCGCGCAGATCCCGCTGCAGCACACGTCGCCGAACGCGCACTCCTCACCGTCGGACAAGCAGCACACCATCTCGCCGGTGCGATCCGGCTGGCACATGATGTGGGAGAACGTCTCGACGCAGCAGTCCTCCGTGGTCGTGCAGGTGTGGCTCGGGATCGTGCAGCCCGAGGTCCCGCCGAAACAGCGACGAAAGCCGGTGCCGGTCGGCTCGCATCCCGTATCGCCGCCGCCGTTGGGGCAGCAGTTCGAGCTCGCCCCCCCTTCGCCGCACACCTCGCCGGCGGGCAGACACGAGCCCGCGTTCGCGCAGCGCATGATCGGCCGTCCGTCCGCGGTCGTTCCGCGCTCCTCGCACACGCCCGAGCAGCACTCCGCGCTCGTCCGGCAGAGCTCGTCCTGCACGCGGCATCCGCCGAGGTACTGGCACCGGCCCATCCCCTCGCCCTCGGTGTCGAGACACACGGTCGAGCAGCACGAGCCGCTCAGACCCTCGGTGCCGCACGGCTCGCCCGCGGTCATGCATGCCCCGATCGACGCGCAGGTTCCGTCCGCGGCCCCGCCCGGACGGTCGCACAGACCGTTGCAGCACTCGTCGTCGTCCGTGCAGGCGGCTCCGCTCGCCGTGCACGCCGCGCGCGGCGCGCAGACGCAGTCGCCCGCGCCGCCGCAGTCGCCGCCGCCCGATCCGACGCAATTGCGGCTGCAGCACCCGTCGTCGTCAGCGCAGTGCGAGCCGACCGCCGCGCACGCGGTCGCCGGCCCACACGTCCCGCCCGTGCACTCGGTCGAGCAGCAATCGGCGGGCGCGACGCACGTCGCGCCGTTCGCGAGGCACGCGTCGCCGTCGATGCGCGGCGGGGCGTCCGTGCCCGCGCCGTCCGGCCGCGCCCCGTCGGTCGCGGCGCCGTCCGCTGCGCTGCCGTCCATCCCGCCCCCGTCCCCGGGCGTGTCGGCGTCTCCACAGTCGCACGCCCCGAAGACCGACAACACGAAGACGAGCCCGAGGGCGGATGTGCGACGCTTCATGCGTCGATTCTATCAGCCTTCGCTCGAGAAGGACGAGAACCGGGCTCACTCCGCGGCGTGCGCGCTCGCCTCATCCCGCGCGCGCCCGAGCTTCGCGAGCAGCCGTGTGCCGGTCGTCGTGATCTCGTCGTGGAGGTGACGCGCGCGCGGGGCGGCGCGGTCGAGGTAGCTCTCGAGGAGCGGGCGGCGATCGGGGTGGCGCTTGGCCTGCTCGAGCAGCACCTCACAGACGAGCTCGTCGGCGAGGAGACGCGTGAGCCGCTCGGCGTGGAGCATCGCGTACGCGAAGTCGCGCTTCGGGTCCCAGTTTCGGAGGAAGCGCTCGGGCCACTCGGTGAGCGGCTCGGCGCGTACGCTCCTGAGCTTGTCGCTCGCGGTCTTCGTGACGAGGTGCTGCTGCACCGACGCCGAGAGCGCCTGGATGCGCGCGACCTCGCGCTCGAGCGGGTCGCGAGCCGAGAGAGAGCGCCACCGGGCCTGCGCCATCCGGCGAACGAAGCTCTGCGGGTTCTTCATCACCGCGCCGAGCGTGTCCTTCATCGCCATGAGCGACTGGATCTGGCTCGTGCCCTCGTAGATGGGCATGACCATCGCGTCGCGCAGGAGCTTCTCGGCGGGGTACTCCTGCATGTAGCCGTTGCCGCCGTGGATCTGCACGCAGCGACGCGCCATCTCGACGGCCTTCTCGGCTGCGAGGTACTTGAGCAGCGGCGTCGCGCGGCGCGCGATGCGCTGGTGGCGCTTCGACTCGCGCTCGAGCTCGTCTCTCGACGTGCCGAACGTGCCGCCGAACCGCGCACCGAGGAGGAGCTTCTGGCCGATCTCCTCGTGGGTGGCACCGTGGATCGCGAGGGCGCGGATCGCACGGATGTCCGTGTCCATCTCGTCGAGGTAGTCGGCGATGATCTCGTGCTGGTCGATCGTCTTGCCCATCGAAGGGCGCCCGCGCGCGTAGTCGAGCGCCGCGCGGTACGCGGCCTCGCAGAGCCCGAGGCTCTCGAATCCCACGCCGAGGCGAGCGTTGTTCATCAGCGTGAGCATGTGCTTGAAGCCCTCGCCGCGTTTGCCGACGAGCTGGGCGGGCGCGCGATCGAACACGAGCGCGGCGGTCGCCGAGCCGTGGTGGCCGAGCTTCTCCTCGACGCGCGAGATCTGGACGATGCGCCGTCGCTTGCCGTTCGCGTCCTCTTCGTAGGTGGGCACCATGAACATCGAGAGGCCGCCGAGGCCGGCGAACGGGTCGTCGCCGCCATCGGCCTTCTCCGTGCGCGCGATGACGAAGTGGTACTTGCCGTGCCCGGACGTGATGAAGATCTTCTCGCCCGTCACGGTCCAGCTACCGTCCGGCGCTTGCTCGCCGACGGTGCGGAGCTGCGCCATGTCGCTCCCCGCGTGCGGCTCGGTGATGTCCATGCAGCCCCAGGCGCGGCCGGTGCGCATCTCCTCGATCTCGCGCGGCCAGCGCGTCGAGACGATGCGCGCGTGCTCGGCGTCGACGACCGTCGTCCCTTCGCGGACCGAGAAGAGCAAGAGCGCCATGGCCATCCCGCCGTGGAAGCCGTGGTGCGCCATCGTCGACACGTCGGCGCGGCCCATGATCTCGCTGTTGAGGAAGTAGAGGAGCAGCGGGCAGTTCATACCGCCGACGTCGCGCGGCAGGCACAGGCCGTGGAGCTCGAGGTCGCGGATCCGCTCGAAGATGCGCTCCATCCGCGCCGGCAGGACGACCTCGCCGTCGACGAGACGCACGCCGACTCGATCGATCTCCGCCGCGTGGGGCGCGATCTCGTTCGCGGTGAACTCGCCGACCATCTCGACGATGCTGCGGTAGAGCTCGACGGCGTCTGCCGCGTTTTCGGGCCCGTCCGCGGCGCGGTAGTCGAGCTCCGTCGCCCGGACCAGCGGCTCCCAGTCGATCCCGCGGTCGAAGTAGAACTGGATGTCGTCGTTGTCCTTGAAGTAGCTCGCCATCGATCACCTCTGTCGAAACAAGCTCGCGCGCGCGATGCGCAGGAGCTCCTGGTCGTATCGGTCGCTTCCGTTCTCGCCCGTCACGATCGCGCGGAGCACGGGGCGCGCCGCGATCCCCGAGAGAATCAGGGTCACGACGTGGAGCACGTAGGCCTCCGCGTCGACCTCGCGCTGCACGATGCCCTCGCTCTTGCCGCGCTCGATCGAGTCCGCGAGCAGCGCGAGCCACGGACGGAACGCTTCGCCGAGCCTCGCCCGCATGTCCTCGGGCCGATCCATCAGCTCGCGAACGACCAGGCGCGCGCGATCGGGATCGACCTCGAAGAAGCGGACGAGCTCGCGCGTGAGCGCGTCGAAGCGATCCTCGCCGCGCGTGACCGTCGAGAGGACGCGCGGGACGACCTCGTTCCAGTGCTGCACGAGCGCCTCGATGACGCCCTTGCGGAGCGCTTCCTTGGACGGGAAGTGGTAGAGGAGCGAGGGCTTCCGGATCCCGACCTCGTCCGCGATCGCGGACAGGCTCGTCCCGTCGAAGCCGCGCCGCGCGAAGAGGCGCGTCGCCGTCGTGAGGATCTGGCTGCGAACGTCCACGTTGAGCCCGCTCTCGGTGCGGTGGCGTGCCTACCGCCCGGTCGGCATCTGTCTACCAGACGGTAGACGAGGGCGCAAGCGGGCCGACGGCCCGGGCGGTTGACCCGCGCCCAATCCTGAGGATCCTTCGGCCCTCGACCCAAGAACGGAGAAGATCACATGGCTGCGAAGCAGATCGCTTTCGATGCTCGGGCACGCGCGCGAATCCTCGTGGGAGTCGATGCGCTCGCGAACGCCGTGAAGGTCACGCTCGGCCCGAAGGGTCGCAACGTCATCCTCGCGAAGTCCTTCGGCGCGCCGAAGGTCACCAAGGACGGCGTGACCGTCGCGAAGGAGATCGAGCTCAAGGACAAGTTCGAGAACATGGGCGCACAGATGGTGCGCGAGGTCGCGTCCAAGACGAACGACGTCGCGGGCGACGGCACCACGACGGCCACCGTGCTCGCGCAGGCGATCTACCGCGAGGGATCGCGCATGGTCGCCGCGGGCCACGACCCGATGGCGATCAAGCGCGGCATCGACGCGGCCGTCGTGGCCGTCGTCGCCGAGCTCGAGAAGGTCTCGAAGAAGGTCTCGGGCGACGCGGAGATCGTCCAGGTCGGCACGGTCAGCGCGAACGGCGACGAGACGATTGGCAAGCTGATCGCGGACGCGATGGCGAGGGTCGGCAAGGAAGGCGTCATCACGGTCGAGGAGGCCAAGGGACTCGAGACGGAGCTCGAGGTCGTCGAAGGGATGCAGTTCGATTGCGGGTATCTGTCGCCGTACTTCGTGACCAACCCGGAGAAGATGGAAGCGGTCCTCGACGACCCGTACATCCTCCTGTCCGAGAAGAAGGTCTCGTCGATGCAGGACCTCATCCCGGTCCTCGAGCAGGTCGCGCGCGCGAACAAGGCGCTCGTCATCGTTGCCGAGGACGTGGACGGCGAGGCGCTCGCGACGCTCGTCGTCAACAAGCTCCGCGGGACCCTGAAGGTCATCGCGGTGAAGGCGCCCGGCTTCGGCGATCGCCGCAAGGAGATGCTGAAGGACATGGCCGTCCTGACCGGCGGCCAGGTGATCAGCGAGGACCTCGGCCTCAAGCTCGAGAACCTCACCGTGAAGGACCTCGGTCGCGCGAAGCGAATCCACGTCGAGAAGGACAACACGACGATTGTCGATGGCGCGGGCAAGAAGGCCGACATCGACGGACGCGTCGCGCTGATCCGCCGCCAGATCGAAGAGACGACGAGCGACTACGATCGCGAGAAGCTCGAGGAGCGCCTCGCGAAGCTCGTCGGCGGCGTGGCGGTCCTTCGGGTGGGCGCCAACAGCGAGGTCGAGATGAAGGAGAAGAAGGATCGCGTCGACGATTCGCTCAACGCGACGCGAGCCGCAGTCGAAGAGGGCATCGTCCCCGGCGGCGGCGTGGCGCTCGTGCGCGCGCAGAGCGCGCTGAAGAAGCTCGACCTCGGCCCGAACGAGAACGTCGGCGTCGCCATCGTGCGGCGCGCGATCGAGGAGCCGCTCCGCCAGATCGCCGTGAACGCCGGGCTCGAAGGCTCGGTCGTCGTCGAGAAGGTGCGCGCCGGCAAGGGCGCGTTCGGTCTGAACGCGGCGACCGACGAGTACGAGGACCTCGTGAAAGCCGGCGTCATCGATCCGACGAAGGTCGTCCGAACGGCCCTCCAGAACGCCGGATCCGTGGCCGGCCTCATGCTCACCACCGAAGCGATGATCGCCGACAAGCCCAAGGACGAAGCGCCCGCGATGCCCGGCGGCGGCGGCGGCATGCCGGGCATGGACGACATGGATTTCTAGAGCGCGGGGACGCTCCGGGTAGCCAGATCCTCTCCCGCCCCGGAACGCAGCCGGTCGTGCAGTCCGCACCGGAAGCTAGAGCACCGGTGCCGTGGTGGCGTGGCCGGCATCCGGTCCCGCGTCGCGACGTCGCGCGCGGCGCCGTCCGGCGTCACGACCCGCGTCGGTGCCGGCGTCGATCGATCCGTCCGCGATGCCGGCGTCGCGCGATCCGGCGTCGGGGGGGACGCCTCCGTCGGCGGGCTCGAGGCCGAGCTGGACGCGAGCCTCCCGCTCGGCCGCGGCTTCGCACGCGCTGTCGCCGAGCGCGCGGCACACACCCGCGTCGAGCCAGAAGTGGACGACCTCGTCCATCGCGGGGGTGGCCGAGTGGCCGACGCCCTCGATCTCGAAGAGCTCGACGTCGAAGCCGAGCTCCTGAAGCCGCTCGAAGAGGAGCCGCGTCGGATCGATCGGCACCGTGGGATCGGCGGTGCCGTGCATCGCGCGGATCACGGGGAACTCGAGATCCGAGCGCCGGTACGCCGGCTCGAGCGGTGGGGGCAGCCATCCCGCGATCGGCAACGCCGTGCCGACGATGTCGTCGTGGTAGAGCGCCAGCGCGAGCACGAGCATCGCCCCCTGCGAGAAGCCGGTGACGATCGGTCTTCCGATCGTCGGTCGGTCGGCCACGAGCGCGCGGACGAGGTTCGCGACGCGGCTCGCCGCCAAGAACAACGTCGACGACAGGCGATCGACGAGGCCCTGGCCGACGCGCACGGGCATCCACGCGTACCCGCTTCCGAGCGGATCGGGTGCCTGCGGTACGACGATGCGCACCGCGTGCGCGAGCTCGCGGAACGGCCCACCGGGGATCTGCGCCGTGCCGCCGCGTCCGTGCAGCACGACGATCATCGGCAGCGGGTCGTCCCAGCCGGCTTCGCCCGCGACGACCTCGAGGTAGTGCAGGTCGAGGCGGTGCCCGCGGCGCACGCGGAAGTCGGGCTCGTCGGGCGGCGGCTCCGGCAGCGGCGGGCCCGCATCGGCCGGTGGCGCTCCCGAGTCCGCGGGCGGCTCGACCTGCGACTGCGACCGCTCGAGCGCTCCGGCGAGATCCTCGGCGACCGGCGGCCACGACTCCGCCTCGCGCTCGACGAGCGCTTGCGCGATTGGCTCCGCTTCGGCGAAGCGCTCGACGACCTCGGGGCGGAGCCAGAACGAGATGCCCATCGCGGCGACCGTCGCGAGGAGGGCAGCCGCTAGCCATGCGAGCAGTCGTCGTCGTCGGCGCGCCGCGTCGGTCACGAGCCCAGAGTCTTGCCCATCTCGTGGTGTGACAACAACGTTTAGGGGTGTACGTTCCCAGCGTGGCGGCCGAGCCCGGGTTCGTGATCCGTGCCACGGGGCTGACGAAGACCTACCGGATGGGCGAGGTCGACGTGCACGCGCTCCGCGGCATCGACGTCGCGCTCGTCGAGGGCGAGCTGGTCGTGCTGCTCGGGCCGTCGGGGAGCGGGAAGTCCACGCTCCTCAACATCCTCGGCGGGCTCGACGTGCCGTCGGCGGGTCGCGTCTTCTACGGCGACTGGGAGCTCACCTCGGCGGACGAGTCCGAGCTCACGCGGTATCGGCGCGAGAACGTCGGGTTCGTCTTCCAGTTCTACAACCTCATCCCGAGCCTGACCGCGCGCGAGAACGTCGACCTCGTGACCGACATCGCACGCGACCCGATGGAAGCCGCCGCCGCGCTCGACCTCGTCGGGCTCGGAGAGCGCCTCGACCATTTCCCGGCGCAGCTGTCCGGCGGCGAGCAGCAGCGGGTCGCCATCGCGCGCGCGGTCGCGAAGCGCCCGGCGGTCTTGATGTGCGACGAGCCGACCGGCGCGCTCGACTTCAAGACGGGTATCCGCGTCCTCGAGGTGCTCGACCGGGTCAATCGCGAGCTCGGCACGACCACCGTCCTCATCACGCACAACATGCCGATCGCGGCGATGGCCGACCGGGTCGTGACCCTCGCTGACGGTCGGATCGAGAGCATCCGCGACAACGAAGAGAAGCTCGGCCCGGAGCACATCAGATGGTGAGCGCGCTCGACCGGAAGCTCCTCCGAGACATCGGCCGGCTCCGCGGGCAGGTGATCACGATCGCGCTCGTCGTCGCCGCCGGGATCGCCGGCTACGTGACGATGCAGGGAACGGTCAGCTCTCTCCACGACTCGCTGACGACGTACTACGAACGGTACCGGTTCGCGGACGTCTTCGCTCACGTGAAGCGCGCGCCGTTGTCCCTCGTGCCCGAGATCGAGAGCCTCCCCGGCGTGGCGTCCGTGCACGCGCGCATCGTCGAGGCGGTGTCGATCCCGATTGAGTCGCTGCCCGAGCCGGCGCAGGGAACGATCGTCTCCGTGCCCGACGACGGGCGGCCCCCGCTGAACGACGTCTACGTGAAGTCGGGTCGCTACCTCGAGCCCGGTCGCACCGACGAAGTGCTCGTCCTCGACGCGTTCGCCGAGCAGCACCACCTCAGACCGGGCGACACGATCCCGGTCGTCATCAACGGCACGCTGCGGCATCTCGTCGTGGCGGGCACCGCGATGTCGCCCGAGTACGTCTTCGCGATGCCCGCCGGGAGCATGTCGGCCGACCCGAAGCGCTACGGAGTGCTCTGGATGAGCCGCCCCGCGCTCTCCGCCGCGTTCGAGATGGGGGGCGCGTTCGATGACGTCGCGATCCGCATGCAACCGGGCGCGTCGCAGGCGTCGCTCCTCACGGACGTCGATCGCGTGCTCGAGCCGTACGGCTGCCTCGGAGCCGTCGGTCGCGACAAGCAGCTCTCGAACTGGGCGGTCGACGGCGAGATGCGGCAGCTCGAGTCGTTCGCGACGGTCATCCCGCTCATCTTCCTCGGAGTCGCGGCGTTCCTGCTCAACGTCGTGCTGGCGCGCCTCGTCAGCATTCAGCGAACGCAGATCGCGGCGCTCAAGGCGCTCGGGTACCCCGATCGCCAGATCGGGCTCCACTACGTGAAGCTCGTCTCGGTGATCGTGCTCATCGGCGCGGTGATCGGCGTGGCGCTCGGGGCGTGGCTCGGGCGCGGGATGACCGAAGGGCTCTACAGCCAGTTCTTCAGCATCCCCGGGCTTCACTATCGGCTGGAGGTGCGCACCGCGCTGTCGGGCGTCGTCGTCAGCCTCGTCGCCGCGCTCGCCGGCGCGCTCTCCGCTGCGAGGAACGTGGCGAAGCTTCCGCCGGCGGAGGCGATGCGCCCGACCCGCTCCGGCCAACTTCAAGCCGACGCTGCTCGAGCGCATGGGCCTGCATCGCCTCTTGTCTCCCGCCGCGCGGATGGTCCTTCGAGAGGTCGAGCGTCGCCCGCTCCGTCTCTTGCTCTCCGCGCTCGGGATCGCGATGGCGGTGGCGATCCTCGTCGTCGGTCGTTTCAACGCGGACGCGCTCGAGTACCTCATTCGCGTACAGTTCCACGATGCGTGGCGCGAGGACGTCTCGGTCACGTTCCTGCGCCCGCTCACCTATCGCGCCATCCACGAGCTCGAGCACCTGCCGGGCGTGCTTCACGCCGAGGGCTTTCGGACGGTCCCCGTCCGCGTTGCGGAACGGCCAGGCCCAGCGCGACGCGGCGCTGCTCGGCTACGAGGACGAGGGCACTTTGCGGATACCGCTCGACGGGCTCGGCAACCGCGTCGAGCTGCCGCCCGACGGCGTGGTGCTGAGCCGCAAGCTCGCCGAGCTGCTCTCGGTCGACGTGGGCGACATGATCGACGTCCAGATCAACGAGGGCGATCGAGGTCGCCGGCCGCTCCTCGTGGCCGGCACGATCGACGACTCGTTCGGGCTGTCCGGCTACATGCGGATGTCGACGCTCCAGAGGTTTCTGCGCGAGCGGGACGTCGTCTCGCAGGCGCTCTTGCGCGTCGACCCTCGCGAGCTCGACCGGCTCGAGGACCGTCTCAAGGCGTTGCCGAACGTCCAAGGCGTGCTGCGCAAGCAGACGACCATCGACCAGTTCAAGGCGCAGAGCGCGGACCTGCTCGTCGTGATGATGCTGATCGTGACCGCCTTCGCCTCCGTCATCGCGATCGGCGTCGTCTACAACAACGCGCGCGTCGCGCTGTCCGTGCGCGCGCGCGACCTCGGCAGCCTCCGCGTGCTCGGGTTCACGCGCGGCGAGATCAGCGCGATCCTGCTCGGCGAGCTGTCGCTCCAGGTCCTCTTGGCGATACCGATCGGTCTCGTCTTCGGGACGCTGATGGTGTACGGCGTCGTGGCCAACATCGACCCTGAGCAGTACCGGATGCCGGTGGTGATCTCGTCGCAGACCTACGCGTTCGCCGTCGTCGTCGCGATCGGCGCGGGCGTGGCGAGCGCGCTCATGGTGCGGAGGAAGCTCGACAAGCTCGACCTGATCGGGGTGCTCAAGACGCGCGATTGAGCCGGAGGCAAGAAGAAGAGGACACATGCCCGACGAGGAAAAACGCGCCCACGGCAGGCTGAGAAAGACGCTCTGGTCGTGGGCGAAGCGAGCCCTCGGCGGGCTCTTCATCGTCGGCGTCCTCGCGATGATCGTCGTCGCCTGGATGCCCAAGCCGGTTCCGGTCGACGTCGTGACGGCCACGCGCGGGGCGATGCGCGTGACGGTCGACGAGGACGGAAGAGACGCGCGTGAAGGATCGCTACGTCGTGAGCGCCCCGCTGACGGGCAACGTGGCGCGGATCGAGAGCGACCCGGGCGACATCGTCGAAGAGGGCGCGGTGCTCGCGCGGATCGTTCCGCTCGAGCCGCCGCTGATGGACGCGCGGAGCAGGGCGCAGGCCGAGGCGCAGGTCGCTGCCGCGCAGGCCGCCGCGCGGCAGGCGCGCTCGACGATGGAGCGCATGGGCACGTCGGCCGACTACGCGCGGCGCGAGGCCGAGCGACAGACGCGGCTACACTCGCTCAGGGATCGGTCTCGGACGTCGCGCTCGAGCGCGCGGAGCTCGAGCGTCGCTCGACCGAAGAGGAGCTCGTCGTCCGCCGGGTTCGCCGTGCGCGTCGCCGACTACGAGCTCCGCGTCGCCCAGGCGGCCGCGCACCGGCAGGCGAACGCGGCCCGACGAGAACGAGCAGCTCGACGTCACGTCGCCCGTCGCCGGCACGGTGCTGCGCGTGATCCAGGAGAGCGAGGGCGTCGTCCAGGCCGGGACGCCCCTGCTCGAGGTCGGCGACGCCTCGGCCCTCGAGATCGTCGTCGACGTCCTGACGAGCGACGCCGTCCACGTCCACCCGGGCGCTCGAGTCGAGATCGAGCGTTGGGGCGGCGACGGGGCTCTTCTCGGGCCACGTCCGTATCGTCGAGCCCTCCGCGTTCACGCGCATCAGCGCGCTCGGCGTGGAAGAGCAGCGCGTCAACGTCGTCATCGACATCGCCGACCCGTACAATCGCTGGCGGGCGCTCGGCGACGGTTATCGCGTGGAGGCGCGCATCGTCGTCGCAGAGGAGGCCGACGTGCTGCACGTCCCCGCGAGCGCCGTGTTTCGGCGCGAGGAGGGATGGGCGCTCTTCACCGTCGTCGACGGCCACGCGAAGCTCACCCCCGTCGAGATCGCCATGCGCAACGGCCTCGAGGTGCAGATCGCGTCGGGGCTCGACGACGGCGCCGACGTCATCTTGCACCCGAGCGATCAGGTCCGCGACGGGGCGTCGGTCGAGGCGCGCTAGAGCGCGCGTTACGGGCAGCCCGGCACACACTCACCGGTGGTGCAGTCGAAGGTCGTCGCCACCCCCATCGTGGGAACCGTACACGAGCTGGTCCCGCAGTTGAACGTGCAGCTGGCCCCCGCCTCGCAGATGAACTGGCAGTCGTGCGTCGGGCAGCTGGCGACGCAGCTCGTGCCCGCCGCGCAAATCACGAGGCAGCTGGAGCTGCCGCACGCGAAGTTGCAGGTGCCCGTCGCACAAAGGCACGACACCGTTTCGCCTCCAACGGTGTTCACGCACTCCAATGACGCGATCGCCACGCACGATGTCGCCCATCCGTCGAGCGGGCTCGCGTCGCTCATGCCCACGGATCCGTCGACCGAGACGACCGCGTCGCGCGCGGTGGCGTCGGCCGGAGGGACCCGGCCGTCGCGCATGCCCATCGAGCCTCCGTCGGGCCGCCCGGAGTCCAACCCCGCATCGCGCCGGCCTCGCGGCCCGTCCATCCCCGGTGCGTCGAGCTCGCGTCCCGCGTCGCGCAGGACCGGATCGTAGTCGAGAGTCAGCCCGCACCCGGCGAGAAGCACCAGCCACAAGAACGGCGCACGCTCGAGCATGCCACGAGGGTAGCTCACCCGAGCGCGCGCGTCTGTCCGACCCACCGCAGCCAGTGGTCGGCGAGCACGAGCGCCACCATCGCTTCGGCGACCGGCACGAACCGCGGAAGCAGGCACGGGTCGTGACGTCCTTTCGTCACGACCGTCGTGGGCTCTCCGGCTCGCGTCACCGTGCGCTGCTCGTTGCGGATCTAGCTCGTCGGCTTGACCGCGGCGCGGAGCACGATGGGCATGCCGCTCGAGATCCCGCCGAGGATGCCGCCGTGCCGATTGCTCTCGGTCACGACGCGGCTGCCCGCGGTCGTGCGCTCTGTCGTGAACGCGTCGTTGTTCTCGCTCCCGCGCTCGGTCACGGCTGCGAAGCCCGCGCCGTACTCCACGCCGACCACCGCCTGGATGGAGAAGAGCGCCTTGCCGAGGTCGGCCTTGAGCTTGTCGAACACCGGCTCGCCGAGGCCCGCGGGCACGTTCGTCGCGCACGACCGTCGCGACACCCCCGACGGAGTCGCGGTCTTTGCGCGCGCTCTCGACGAGCTCGACCATGCGCGCGGCCGCGTCGTGGTCGGGGCACCGCACGAGGTTGGGCTCTCCGCTCGCGAGCGTCTCGACCGCGTTCAGCGTCACGGCGGCGGGGTCGTCGACGCGAGCGACGACATCGCCGATCTGCGAGACCCAACCGACGACGCGACGCATCGAACGCGCGTGCGAGGAGCTTCTTCGCGATCGCGCCCGCCGCCACCCTGACGACCGTCTCCCTCGCGCTCGCGCGGCCGCCGCCGCGGTGGTCGCGAAACCCGAACTTCGCATCC
Source organism: uncultured delta proteobacterium (assembly GCA_963740495.1). GTDB lineage: Bacteria > Myxococcota_A > Polyangia > Polyangiales > CAVUEK01 > CAVUEK01. Next base: position 202,441 of record CAVUEK010000010.1, on the reverse strand, counting down.
CAGGTGTAGTCCGCGTGGCCGCGGTCTGTACTTGTCGGCTAGGTCGGCATAGTCGCGTCCCCGCGCATCCTCGTTGCGAACGAGGATCGCGATGGGTGTGCCCGTCGTCTTGCCTTCGAAGACGCCGCTCAGGATCTCCGGCGCGTCGCCCTCGTCGCGTTGGGACACGAGGCGGCTCTGCCCGGGCCGGCGTCGCGCGAGGTCCGGAACGAGGTCGGCGAGGCTCAGCTCGAGGCCCGGCGGGCAGCCGTCGACGATGACCACGTTCGCGGGACCGTGCGATTCGCCCGCGGTGGTCACGCGAAAGGCCACTCCGAAGCTCGAGCCGGGCATGAGCGCATCGTGCCGCGTCCTTCGCGTTGCGCCAAGCAATCCGCAGGCGGACCCCGGCCAGCTTGCGAGCCCACGGCGCTCCGGTAAGGTCTCGTGGTGCGGGGTGTCTCCGCTGCGGCTCGCGGCGGCGCCCGCCCGTTTGCGGGAGGCTTCATGGTTCGCTCGATTTTCTTGCTTTCGCTCGCGTCGGTCGCGCTCCTCGTCGCGTGGGGCTGCGGCGGAGACGACTCCGGGCCCACGTGCACCGTGGGCGCGACCGAGGCGTGCACGTGCGACGACGGCGCCTCGGGCTCGCGCGTCTGCGGCGCCGACGGCGCGTTCGGAGCGTGCGTCTGCCTCGCGGGGGACGGCGGCGGCATGGACGGGGGCACGCGGGACGCTGCCGCTCTGGATGCGGGCCCTGTCGATGCCGGGCTCGACGCGGCGATCGAGTGGCCCGTCACGCCGGACGACTACGCGGTCGAGCTCGTCGCTCGCGTCGACAGCCTGACGGTGCCCGCGCCCGGCACCTGTTGCCGCGACTTCGGCGACATCTCTCGCGACCACATGGAGGACGGGACCGACGAGATCGACAACGCGCTCGCAGAGCTCGCCATGTCGACGACCGCGCTCGGCCTCGACATCCAGGCGCTCCTCGACGATCTGATCGCGACCGACGAGCTGGTCCTGCTCCTCGACCACCGCGATCTCGACGGGGACACGGACCCCTCGCTCGTTCTCGTGATGCTCTACGGCACGCCCGACACGGCTGCGACCGGGAGCTACCTCGTCCAACGACGCTCGTTCGTCGGCGCGACCGGGCGGCCGAGCTCGGTCTTCGTTCCGGCGTCGGTCGCGAGCGGCGCGCTCCACGCCGGGCCCGGCGAGGTCGTGCTTCCCATCCCGCTCGGGGCGCTCGCGAATCGATTACCAATTCCGCGACGTGCTCGTCGAAGGGACGCTCGACTCGAGCGGTCCCTCGTACTCCTCGGGTACCTTCGCCGGCTATCTGCTCGTCGACGACTTCTTCGAGGGCATCAACACGGTCGTCGCGCGCGACTGCTCCTGCCTCGGGCTCACGACCGCGCTCTACGAGAAGGTGGGCGCGTCGTGGACGAACCACTGCGTCGCACCGTCGGACGCGATGACGTCCTGCGCGGCCGAGCCCGCGTGCGTCGAGCTCGGCTCCGGCACGGCGTGCGGGCTCTCGCCCACAATCGTCCCCGCGCTCGCGGACCTCGACGTCGACGCGTCGGTCGCCGGATACGACGCGCTGAGCTTCGGCCTCGAGTTCACGGCCGTCCCCGCGACGGTCACCGGCATCGAGCCCTGAACTGGCGCGTCGTCGAGGCGCGCAGCCTCAGCCCGCGCCGAGGAGGTCCCCAATCCGCGCGACCGCCGCCGGCACGTCCGGGCTCACCCCGAGCATGCCGTGCATCGGGTCGCCGAGGCGCGCGACGCGCTCGGGGACGGTCCCCATCGTGTACGCGCGAGGGTCGAGCGCGAAGCCGACCTCGTCCCACGTGAGCGGCGTCGACACGCTGGCGCCCGGGTACGCGCGGACGGAGTAGGGCGCGACGATCGTCCGCGAGGCGCCGATCTGACCGGTGTCGACGTAGACGCGCGCGCCGCGCTTCTCTTTCACGCGCTCCATCGTCGCGATGTCGCGGTGCCGCGACACGACGAGGCGCCCGAGGAGCTCGCCCAGCATCTTCGACGTCTCCCAGCCGACACCGGGACCGAGCGGAACGAGCACGTGGAGGCCCGTCTGGCCCGACGTCTTCGGGAAGCCCTCGAGCCCGAATCTCGCCGAGCACGTCGCGCAGCGTGCGCGCGAGCACGACGCCGGAGCGGAGCTCCTGCCCGCCGAGATCGAAGTCGATGGTGAGAAAATCGCAGGCGCCCATCGTGGCCGTCCGGCTCGCGATCACGTGGATCGGGATGCACCCGAGGTTCGCGATGTAGAGGAGCGTGTCGCGGTCCTCGACGATGAACGTCGCCTTGTCCGCCCGCGGGCCGCGCGGCGAGTCGTCGTCGTACGTCTTCATCAGGTACGAGCGCACCCACGGCGGCGTCCCTCGCGGCACGCGCCATTGGTAGAAGCTCTTGCCGCGGATCCCGTCCGGGTAGCGCACGAGCACGACCGGCCGGTCGCGGAGGTATGGCACGAGCGTGTCGGCGATAGCGTCGTAGTAGTCGCAGAGGTCGCCCTTCGTCAGCCCTTCGTCCGGCCAGAAGACCTTGCTCTGGTTCGTGAGCGGGACTCTGTGCACGCCGGCCGCGCGGCTGTCGCGCCGCGTCTCCTCTTCCTCGTGGACGAGCGCCTCGGCCGCGTCGTCGGCGATGCGCGGCGCCTCGTGGCACGCGTCCGGCGCGACGTCCTCGCGGACGCCGCGAAACACCGGGAACCTTAGGACGCCCTCGTCGCTCCAGCCGAGGAAGCGGACGCTCACCACAATCTCGGGGATCACGTGCACGCGCCCGCCCTTTTCGTTCCCATAGGCGCCCTTCGCTTGCGGCTCGTCGACGGCCGCGGCCTCGAGACGCGGCGCGAGCAGCTCGATCGTGGCGTCGTCGAGGCCGCTACCGACCTTGCCACGGACGACGAGCATGCCCTCGTCGTCGAACGTCGCGAGATCGAGCGCGCCGAGCCGCGCGCGTGCGCCCTCGCCCCGCGTGATAGCCCACGACGACGAAGTCCGCCTCGCGCTCGCACTTGACCTTGACCCAGTCGTCGCCCGCGCTTCGGGCCCTTCGCGGTACGGGGAGTCCTCGCGCTTCGCGACGACGCCCTCGAGCCCGTTGCCTCGGCAGAACGCGAAGAGCGCGCGGCCGTCCCCCGCGAGGTGGTCGAGCCGTCGGACCAAGCCGGGCCCGCGGACGAACGTCGCGCGAGGATCTTGCTTTCGCGCGACGCGAGCGGAAGCCCGCGCAGGTCGTACGCGCCGAGGGCGAGCACGTCGAAGACGAGGTACTGGACGGGCACCGCCGTGGCGCGCGACCGCACTCGCGGGCCGGAGTCGCCTGGATCCGCTGCCCAAGCGCTGGAAGCTCGGCCTGCCGCGCTCGTCGAACGCGACAATCTCGCCGTCGAGGACGACGCGCTCGAGCGGCGAGCGTCGCGAACGCGCGCACGACCTCGGGGTACGCCTCGCCGTGCGCGCTGCCGGTGCGGTACAGGAGATGAACGTCCTCGCCGTCGCTTGTCCGCGATGATGCGCACGCCGTCGAGCTTGAGCTCGTAGAGGTACCCGTCGGCGTCGAGCCCCGGGCCCTCGCTCGGCGAGCAGAGCATCGGGGGAGGCGCCGCCCGTCGACCTCTCGCTCGTCCGCGCCGAGGTCCCGCAGCGCCTCGACCAGCTCGCCGCGACTTCGTCGGCGCTCGCGAGCTCGTCGACGGTGAGGCCCGAGCAGCACGCTCCGCGGCTGCTCGGCGAGCACGTCGCCTTCGGCTCCGCGAGAACGCATCCTTCTTCTTGAGGAGCAACCACGTCGGTTGCTCTCCCGGCTTCGGCTTCGCGTTGCCGCGCGGCGACGTGCGCACGAGCGCGAACCGGCCCTTCAGCTTGTAGCCCTCGAGCACGAAATCGATCTTCCCGTCGCGGACGCCTCCTCCGCGCTCGCCTCGAGGTAGCGGATGCGGCCCTTGTCCCAGCAGGATCATCGCGCCCGCGCCGTAGTTGCCCTCGGGATCACCCGCTCGAAGTCGAGGTACTCGATCGGGTGCGCCTCGGTCTGCACGGCGAGCCGCTTCTCCTTCGGGTCGAGGCTCGGGCCCTTCGGCACGGCGAAGCTCGCAGCACGCCCCCGGTCTCGATGCGCAGATCGTAGTGCCGCCGCGGGCATCGTGCAGATGCACGACGAAAGCGCCCTGTCGCGTCGGACCGAGCTGCGCGTCGGCTCAGCGTCGAACGGCTCGGTCGTCGCCGCCGGATCGCGTTTGCGCGGTACGTCCGAGGAGCTCTTTCTCCGGTCTTCTTGCCCACGCGCCGACTCCGCGGTCTTCAATTTCCAATCCCATGCCGGCTCCGCGCGCAATCTCCTCGGCGACGATTTCGTTCGGGCTCGTCTCCATCCCCGTCAAGGTCTTCACCGCGGCCTCCTCGCAGAGCGTCCGTTTCAACATGCTCCACGAGAAGTGCGGCAGTGCGCATCAAGCAGCAGCTCCATCTGCCCGGTGGACGACGAGGTCATCGACCGCAAGGACACCGTCAAGGGGTACGAGTACGCCAAGGACCAGTTCGTGACCTTCACGGAAGAGGAGCTCAAGAAGCTCGAGGCCGAGAAGACGAACATGCTCGACATCGTCGAGTTCGTCCCGCTCGCGGCGGTCGACCTCGTGCAGGTCGAGAAGAGCTACTACCTCGGCCCCGACAAGGGCGGCCAGAAGGCGTACCAGCTGCTCTCCGGAGCGATGCAGCGCACCGACAAGGTCGCCGTCGGTAGGTGGTGGCAGCGCGGCAAGGAGCAGCTCGTCTTGGTGCGCCCGTACCAGCGCGGTCTGATCCTCCACCAGGTCTACTACGCCGACGAGATGCGCGCGTTCTCCGAGGTCGACCTCGGCGACGAGATCGCGTTCAAGCCCGGCGAGCCCGAGCTCGCCGAGCAGCTCATCGAGCAGCTCACGTCCGAGTCGTTCGAGTCCGACAAGTACCGCGACGAGTATCGCGATCGCGTGATGTCCGCGGTCGAGCAGAAGGTCGCCGGCCACGAAGTCACCGCGGCGCCCGAGCAGCCCGTCGCGCAGATCGTCGACCTCTTCGAGGCCCTCAAGGCGAGCCTCTCGAGCGGCGCCGCCCCCCCGCGCAAAGGCCCCGCGAAGGTCGAGCCCGAAGACGCCGCCGCGGTCGACAGCAAGCCCGGCCGCAAGGTCGCCGCCAAGAAGGTGAAGAAGAAGGCGACGGGCTGAGCGAGCTCTCCACTCCCGTCAGATCTACGTTGCTCCCGCTGCACGGTCCCTCGTCCCGCGGTTGCACCATGATACGACTCCGATTAGCATCATAGTATGAGCAAGAAGGAGCGCCTCACGGTGACCGTCGACCCCGAGCTCGTGGATGCGGCCAACGAGGCGGTAGCAGCCGGTCGGGCCGACTCGCTGAGCGGTTGGGTCAACCTCGCCTTGACGGAGCGGGCAGCCAAGGAGCGCCGGCTCTCGGCGATGGCTGACGCCATCGGGGAGTACGAGTCGGCGTTCGGCGAGATCACGCCGGACGAGCTCGTTCTTCAAGCTCGTGCCGACCGGGCTCGCGCCACCGTGGTGCGCGGGCGTCGAAAGCCGCGGCGCCGCAGGAAGCACCAGCCGGTGTGAAGCTCGTCATCGACAGCGGCGCGCTCATCGCGCTCGAGCGCAATGACCGAGCGATGTGGCGCCGCTTCAAGGCGGCGCAGCTCGCCGGCGACGTTCCGATCACGCACGGCGGCGTCGTCGGGCAAGTGTGGCGCGCGGGCGGGGCGCGGCAGGCGCTGCTCGCGATGGCCCTGACCGCGATTGACGTCCGCGCGCTCGACGACGCGCTTGGTCGTGCGGCGGGGGACCTCCTCGCCCGCGCGAAGCAGAGCGATGTCATCGACGCGGTTCTCGTCCTGCTCGCCGAGGACGGCGACCACGTCCTCACGTCGGACGTCGATGACCTCGAGCCGCTCGCCGAGACCTCGGGCCGTCACGTGGAGCTGATCCCGGTCTGAGGCCGACGCACCTCCGCGCGAGCTGCGCGACCACCGATGGCGCCCGCCCGACGTCCATGAGGGGTGGCCGGGGGGCGGGGGAGCATGTGATCCTGCGGGTGGGCAGCGCCCACGCGGAGGCTGGCGTGGGCGGAAACGCGTGGGAGCCGAAGATGCCGCCGACGGAGGATCGGGAACGGACGCGGCACTGGACGGCGCCGTGCGCGATGGCGGCGGACTGGATGCGACCACCCCGGGATGCGCGCGAAGGCGCCGCGGCCACGAACTGAGGTAAAGGATCTACCCATGCGGATGCACGACGCGCCGCTCGGGCGGCGCCTGCCACGGCGCGGGGAGGCGACGGCCGACGCGCTGCTCGAGGGGTTCCTCGACTACGTAGACGGAGCGCGGGCCTCGAGCTCTACCCGGCGCAGGAAGAGGCCATCCTCGAGATCTTCTCGGGCAACAACGTCATCCTCGCGACGCCGACCGGATCGCGGCAAGTCGCTCGTCGCGATGGCCGCGTGCTACGCGGCCTCGCGCGCGGGGAGGTCGCGTTCTACACGGCGCCGATCAAGGCGCTCGTGAGCGAGAAGTTCTTCGACCTGTGCCGCGCGTTCGGGCCGGACGACGTCGGGATGATGACGGGCGACGCGACGGTGAACCGCGACGCGCCGATCGTCTGCTGCACGGCCGAGATCCTCGCGAACATCGCGCTCCGCGCAGGGGCCGGCGCGCCGACGTGCAGCAGGTCGTCATGGACGAGTTCCACTACTACGCCGACCGCGACCGCGGCGTCGCGTGGCAGGTCCCGCTCCTCACGCTCCCGCAGGCGCGCTTTCTCTTGATGAGCGCGACGCTCGGCGACACGACGTTCTTCGCGGACGACCTCGAGCGCGCGAACGGGCCGCCCGACGCGCACCGTCAAGAGCGCGGACCGGCCCGTGCCGCTCGACTTCGAGTACGCGCGAGACGCCGCTCCACGAGACGATCCAGAAGCTCGCTCGAAGCGCGGCAAGGCGCCCGTCTACGTCGTCCACTTCACGCAGCGCGCCGCGGCGGAGCGCGCGCAGAACCTGATGAGCGTCGACTTCCTCACGCACGCACGAGAAGACGACATCAAGGACGAGCTCCGCGGGTTTCGGTTCGACACGCCCGCACGGCAAGGAGCTGCAGCGCTTCGTCCGGCACGGCGTCGGCATGCACCACGCGGGGCTCCTCCCGAAGTATCGGCTGCTCGTCGAGAAGCTCGCGCAGAAGGGCCTTCTCAAGATCATCTGCGGCACCGACACGCTCGGCGTCGGCGTGAACGTGCCCATCCGCACCGTGCTCTTCACCCAGCTCTGCAAGTACGACGGCGAGAAGACGCGGCTCCTCACCGTGCGCGACTTCCAGCAGATCGCGGGGCGCGCGGGCCGCAAGGGCTTCGACGAGCGCGGCAGCGTGGTCGCGCAGGCGCCCGAGCACGTGATCGAGAACAAGAGCATGGAGACGAAGGCCGGCGGCGACGCGAAGAAGCTCCGCAAGCTCGTCCGCAAGAAGCCGCCCGACAAGGGGCTACGTCGCACTACGACCGAGCCACGTTCGAGCGGCTCGTGAGCGGCGAGCCCGAGCAGCTCCTCTCGAGCTTCCAGGTGAGCCACGCGATGCTGCTCCAGATGCTCCAGCGCGACGGCGACGGGTGTCGCGCGATCGAGGCGCTGCTCCGCGGCTGTCACGAGACGCGAGGTCATGAAGCGCCGGCACGGGCGGACGGCGATCGCTCTCTTTCGCTCGCTGCTCGCGGCCGGAGTCGTCGAGACGCTCGCCGAGCCGGACGAGCACGGCAGGCGCGTGCGCGTCCACGCGGACCTCCAGGACGACTTCTCGCTCAATCACGCGCTCTCGCTCTATCGTCGTCGAGACCATCGCACGAGATCGATCCCGAGTCGCCCGACCACGCCCTCGACGTGCTGACCCTCGTCGAGTCCACGCTCGAGAGCCCGCGCGCCGTGCTCCTGCGCCAGCTCGACAAGCTCAAGGACGAGGCGGTCGCCGAGATGAAGGCTGCGGGCGTCGAGTACGAGGAGCGGATGGAGGAGCTCGAGCAGCATCGAGTGGCCGAAGCCGAACGCGGAGTTCCTCTACGCCGCGTTCGACGCGTTCCGCGCGAAGCACCCGTGGGTCGGCGACAACGTGCGGCCCAAGAGCATCGCGCGCGACATGTACGAGCGCGCCGCGACGTTCGTCGAGTACGTCAAAGAGTACGGCCTGCAGCGCGTCGAGGGCGTGCTCCTCCGGTACCTGTCCGACGCGTACAAGGCGCTCGCGCAGACCGTCCCCGACGCCGACAAGACCGCCGAGCTCCGGGACGTCGAGGGCTGGCTCGGCGCGGTCATCAAGCAGGTCGACTCGAGCCTCATCGAGGAGTGGGAGCGCCTGCGCAATCCCGACGCCGTCCGGCGCGCGATCCGCGGCTCGGACCGCCTCGAGGACCTCGAAGAGGACATCACGCGAGACGAGCGCGCGTTCACCGTGCTCGTGCGAAACGAGGCCTTCCGCTTCGTCCGCCACCTCGCGCGCCGCGAGTGGTGGCGCGCTCTCGACGTGCTCGACCCGACGCCCGACCCGGACGTCGAGCCGTGGACCGAGCAGCGCCTCGCCGCGTTGGTCGAGCCCGTGCTCGCCGAGCAGGGCGAGATCCTCACCGGCCCCTCCGCCCGCGCCCCCGACTGCACGCGCATCGAGAAAACCGACGACGCGTGGATTGTCGACCAGACCCTCCTCGACCCCGACGACTCCCGCGACCAGCGCGCGCGCTTCCGCGTGAGCCTCGAGAAGAGCCGCGAAGCACAGCGCCCGGTGCTCGCGCTCGACGGCGTGTGCGCGGTGGGGTGAGCTCTCGTGTCAGGCCCCCTGCTGCTGAGCATGTCTGTATGACCGCATTCCGGATCCTCCAAGGGATCTGCGGCGCACCGGTCGGGAATCCCTGCCCCTGCAATGGCGGAACATGTGAGTTGCATCCGAGTGGCACCGGGTGTTGCCGTCTGCCTGACGGGTCGATCGCCACGCCGGACTCCGCGGCCTGCCAATCGATGTAGCGGGTCGTTGCGCTTCCACGCGAGCGACCGGCTCCCGACGACGCCCGCGACCCGCGCGCGCGCTTCCGCTCAGACCAGACAATCCTCGTCGACCACGTCGTCGCAGTCGTCGTCGAGGCCGTTGCAGATCTCGGGGCTCGGGGTGCACATGTACGGTGCGCAGCCGAAGGCGACGGAGATGCGGCGGACGTCGCCGTGGCGGAGCTGGTCGCAGACGGAGCCCTCGAGCGTGATCGTGTTGGTGCTGGCGTCGTAGGTCCAACCGTTCGCGGGGTCCTCCGCGAGCGGCTCGTCGTTGACGGCGACGTAGATGGCTTCGCCGTCGGGCGGTGTCGAGGAGAGCGGGAGGTCGCAGCTCACGACGCGCTCGGCGATCTCGTCGAACACGCGATCGAGGCTCGCTCCGGAGTCCGCGACGTAGTAGCTCGGCGGTCCGTCGGGGTTCACGATACCGCCGCTCGACGCGAGCGCTTCGAGCGTCGGCTCGGTGGCACCGGTGGCGAAGCCGACGACGGCGAGCGGTATCCCCGCGGTGACGAGACCCGACGCCAGCGTCATGAGCTCGGGGTTCGTGACGCCGCAGCTCACGCCGCCGTCGGTGACCAGCACGATGAAGCTCGCGCGCATCGGGTCCGAGAGCTCGGGGAGCGCGCTCGCGCTCATCAGCGCGTTGGCGGTTGGGGTGTCGCGCGGCTGCGTCGTCATGTCGGTGTTGTCGGGCCCGCAGAGGCCGAATGGTTGGATCGTGTCGCTCAGAAGCTGCGCCTCGATCGCGGCGCGCGTGCCGGGGCCGGGCGGCACCTCCGCGGTCACGTCGAGCCCGCAGCCCTCGCGCGGGTCCGGGTACGCCATGAGCCCCCAGAAGACCCGCGTCTCGTACCGCGTGATCAGGCCGCGCACGGCCTCGCGCGCGATGTTCCAGCGCGTCGCCGGATCCTCGGGCCCGGTGCCGAAGTCGGACGCGTCGATGAAGCGGCGCATCGAGCAGGAACGGTCGAACACGATGAGCACGTTCGGCGGCCGGTAGTCGAACGGGATCGCCTCTCCGCCACACGTCGCGTCCGCCCCCCCGCCGTCGGCTCCGCCACCACCGCCGTCGCGTCCGTCTCCGCCGCCGTCGACCGCCGACACCGCGTGGCACGTGCCGTCGACGCAGACCTGACCGGTCGGACAGTCGGCGGTGACCGCGCACGTCGAGCCGCCGCTGTCGGGCGAGCACGCGGCGAGGATCAGCAGAGACGAGATCGCGGCTGACGCGAGGAGCTGTTGCACGTCACCAGGGTACCGCGGTTCGGCGCGTGTAGGCGGCTGCGCTCGTTGTCGAGGTCGACGACCCAGAAGGCGCAGCCGATCACGCCGGCATTTCGGCGTGCGCGGAGCTACGCGCGGGCGGCGTCAGCGCGACCAGCGCCCCATCGTTCGCATCCGCGGACTCTCGAACGGTGGACGGGTACGCCGCCACCGGTCACGAGAGACGTGGCATCCTGCCTGTGGTGCACGCCGTCGCTCTCACCGCTGCGTTGCTGATCGCATGCCTCGTCAGCGGCTGCTCGGATGGGCACCCGGGGGCTGAGCCCGATGCGGGGCCCGGTGTGGACGCCGGGCCAGCGCCCTACCAGGCCGAGGTGCACGCGCTCGCCGAGCCGCTCGTCGACGATGGCTGGAGCGTCGGCATCGAGATCGGGCTTCTGCTGCCCGACGGGACCACCGCGACGTACAGCCTCGGGAGCACGTCGGAGGGCGGCGGCGCCGCACCGGACGCCCAGACCGTGTTCGAGATCGGCTCGATCACCAAGACGTTCACCGCCCTCGCACTCGCGTCGATGGTCGAAGAGGGTTCGGTCACTCTCGACCAGCCGGTGCAGGAGCTGTTGCCGAGCGCGGAGGTGACCGTTCCGAGCTTCGGCGGCGTTCCGATCACGCTCGAGCATCTCGCCACGCACACGTCCGCGCTTCCGCGATCTCCCGACAACATGGCGCCCGCGGACCCGTCCGACCCGTACGCGGATTATCACGCCAGAGAGCTCTACGCGTTCCTCGATGGCTACACGCTCACGGCAGAGCCGGGGACGCGGTACGAGTACAGCAACGTCGGCTTCGGGCTGCTCGGCCACGCGCTCTCGCTCGCTGACGGCGGCACATGGGACGATCTCGTCGCGACGCGCGTGCTTCAGCCGCTCTCGATGGCCGACACGGCGCGGGTTCTGTCCGCGTCGCAGGAGGCGAGATTCGCACAGGGCTACGACGGCGATCTGAACGCAGTACCTCCGTGGACGTTCGACGTGCTCGCCGGAACGGGAGCGTTGCGCTCGACGGCGAGCGACATGCTTCGTTACGTCTCCGCGCAGGTCCGAACCGACGACGCGACCCTAGCGCGGGAGATCGCGCTCACCCACATGCCGCGGTTCGAGACCTCGGGCACCGCGCGGATAGGGCTCGCCTGGAACATCGCCGACGATCGGTGGGTCTGGAAGAACGGTGGCACGGCCGGGTTCGGCTCGTTCGTCGGCTTCGACCAGATGGACGGCGCCGGCGTCGTCGTCTTGAGCAACGTGGAGAACGCGTGGTTCACCGAGACCGCGCTCGGGCTCACACTGTTGAAGATGCTCGCCGGAGAGTCGTACGACCCGATCGACATCCCGCCGCCCTCGACGCCGACCGTCGCCGAGCTCGAGCCCTACGTGGGCAGCTTCGTCGATCCCACGATGCCCGCGGCCGGTGCGCTCGTGATCTCGCTCGACGGCCCGGACCCCTACGTCCAGATCCCCGACCAACCGCGGTTCCGGATCTACGTCGCGGCCACCGACCGGTTCTACGCGCGCCGCGCCCCGCTGACGCTCATGTTCGACTGCACCTCCGGAAGCTGCGACTCGCTCGCGCTCGCGGTGACGGGCGGCGCGTCGGTCGCCCTCGTGCGTCAGTGAGAGAAAGGAAACGAATGAGGCGGCTCGAGCCGCCCGCGATCACGACGCTGGAGCGGAGTCGCGTTTCTCGGCTCGGTCCTTGCGGTAGCGCGCGGGAGGCAGGCCGTAGTGGCGCTTGAACGCGCGGTTGAACGCAGCCTCGGACTCGTAGCCGACTTCGCTGGCGATGTGCGCCACACCGCGGTTGGTGGCGGTGAGCGCGCGCGCCCCGAGCTGGAGGCGCCAGCGTTTGAGGTACGCCATGGGCGGCTCGGCCAAGAAATGTCGGAACCGCTGCGCGAGCACGGTCCGAGACGTGCCGACCTCTTGCGCGAGCTCGGCGAGCGTCCACGGATGAGCGGGGCGATGGTGAATCAGCGTGAGCGCCTTGCCGACGGACGGATCGCGCGCCCCTGCGAACCAACCGGTCTGCTCGTCCGGCAGCTCCCGGATGTAGCGGCGGAGCGTCTCTGCGAACAGGACCTCCGAGAGCTTCGTCAGCGTTGCGCTCGCGCCGGGGGCGTTGCCGAGCGCAACCGAGAACTCGATCGAGTTCTCGAGCCACTCTCCGGATTCATCGTCGCGGATGTTGACCTTGATGAGCGGAGGCAACCCCCCGAGGAATGCCTGGCTGAGATCGCGGTCGCAGGCCAAGAAGCCGCAGACGAAACGCGTCGGAGCACCACCGCCGCCGACGCGCAAGACCTCGAGGCCGCGCCCGAGCACGCTCGGCAGGCTCGCTTCGACGTCGATCGGGGGCACGCCGGCGCCATTGCCGAGCATGTGCGCATGACCGTGCGGAAAGCTCACCAGATCCCCCGCCGAGAGCATGACGCGTTCGCCATCCGGCATCTCGATGTAGGCCCGGCCCTCGGAGAGCAGGTGATAGATGATCAAGTGGTCGCCACTCCGCGCGAGAATCGGCGCCAACACTTGGGCCTCCGGTGAGGCGAGGCACCAGGGCTCGGAGAGCTCGGCGTTGATGTAGACGGCGGAGTCGAGCTTGATGACCCTCAACAGTTCCGAGAGCGCGTCCATCTCCGTCGAAAGCAGCGTAGCACGTGGTCTTGGCGGCGCTGCAAAGGATCCCGGACGCTGAATCAAGCGATCGTCGCGCCGCGGTGATCCAGTCAAGTAAGCCGGACGCGCGGGGAAGGCGTCGGTGTCTGCGCTGTCGCATGGTCCACGAGAAGGAGCTACGACGATGACAGACCCTGCAACGAGCATCGACATCCACGCCCTGAAGTCCCGACTGAAGGCCACCTGGATGGACGGCAACTACGACTACTTCTCCCGATTCATGGAGAGCTCGGCGGTCGAGTTCCTGGACCGACTGAACGTTCCGCACGGCGCGTCGCTGCTCGACGTCGCCTGCGGCTCGGGACAACTCGCCCTCATCGCCGCGCACCGCGGGGCGCGCGTGACCGGTGTCGACATCGCCACCAACTCGATCCTCGCTGCGCGAGGCCGTGCGCCTCGCCGACGGCTCGACGCTCGCTTCGACGAGGGCGACGCGGAGGCACCTGCCCTATGAGGATGCGAGCTTCGACGTCGTCGACCAGCCTCTACGGCGCGATGTTCGCGCCGCGGCCCGAGCTGGTCGCGGCGGAGCTGCTGCGCGTCTGCCGGCGCGGCGGCACCATCGCGATGGGCAACTGGACCAAGGAGGGCTTCATCGGCAAGATGTTCAGGACCTTCGCGCGCTTCATCGCGCCTCCCGGCATGCCCTCGCCCGTGCTGTGGGGCGACGAGGGCGTCGTGCGGGAACGGTTCGGCTCGGCCCTTTGCAGCGCGAAGCTCACGCGCGTCAACTACCGCTTCGACTACCCCTTCGCGCCGGCCGAGGTGGTCGAGTTCTTCCGGGAGACTACGGCCCCACGACACGCGCGTTCGCCAAGCTCGGCGAGGCCGAGCAGGCGGACCTGCGCGCGCGATCTCGTCGAGCTCTGGTCGACGCACAACGTGGCGCCCACGAACGACCGCACGGTGGTCGACGGGGAGTACCTCACGGTCGTGGGGATTCGCGCCTGAGCTGCCCGCGAGCGCACGCTCGAGGAGGATGATCATGCTCGAAAAGAGCCAACCCGCTCCGCCCATGCGCGTGACGTCGATCGCCGGTGATGCGATCGATCTGGCGGAGCTGCGAGGCAGGAAGGTGCGTCTCCGAAGTGCTCCGCCGGCTCTGCATGGCATCGGACGTCACGCAACCGTGAAACGATGGTAGCGTGGATGCGGGCAGGCGGAGGGCTCCATGCGGCGCGTACGGACGGGGAGAGGGGACGGTGGCCTCGCGCTCGCTGCGCTCGCGGCCGTGTCGTTCGCGGGATATCCCGCGCGGGTCGAAGCGGCCACCTACTATGTGTGTGACGACGGCGGGGACTGCAACTCCGGCGCCGGCAGTGGGTGGGCGACGGGGGACGACGCGCGCTCGAGGACCGAGGCGCAGAGTCGGTCGTCGCCGTGGCAAACGATCGACCACGCGGAGGAGAACGTCGCGCCCGGTGACGTAGTCGTCGTGGGCGACGGCACGTACGACACGCGCTCGGCCGAATGGGCGGAGGCCGTGCTCTACATCGAGGCGAGTGGCACCGCCGCGAGCCCGATCACGTTCCGCGCCGAGAACCGGTGGGGCGCGATCATCGATGGGCACGGAACGATGGCCGCCGGAATCTGGATTCGCTGCGAGGCGTCGCCCGCGTCACACGTCCGGATCGAGGGCTTCGAGATCGTCGACTTCGGCGGCGAAGGCGTGGAGTCGAAGGACGCGAACGGGGCACCCTACGACACGCGCTGCACCGACATCTCCCTCACCGGGCTCCACGTCCGCGGGGCGCGCTTCTCGGGGATCGTGCTCGAGGCGACGGAGAGCTCGGTGGTCGAGGGCTGCGTCGTCCACGACGTGCCGGGAACCGACGCGTCGGTCGTGAACCAGTTTCACGGCGTCTACATCGGGGACAACACGGACGCGATCGTGATCCGCAACAACGTGATCTACGACATTCCGTTCGGATGGCCGATCCACATCTACGATCGCCACGACCGCGGTGGCGCGGCGACGAACCACACGATCGTCAACAACACGCTCATCGACACGAACATGTTTCGGGGCGGCGGCGTCGTCGCGTATGGCAGCGGCCACGTCATCCGGAACAACATCCTCTTCGAGGCCGTGACGTCCGCGGGACGCACGGCGGCAATCGAGGACTCGACCGACAGCGGCGTCGTCGCCGTGATCGAGAACAACCTCACGAACCAAACCCGCCTCTGCAACAACGGCTGTCCCGGCGCGACTGTCGCGGGGAACCTCCTCGACATCGATCTCGGTGCGGAGTTCACCGACCCGAGCGGGGCCGACTTCACCGAGCTACCCGGCGCCCCGAGCATCGATGTCGGCTCGAGCATGGGCGCTCCCGACGTCGATTTCGCTGGCGTGCACAGGCCTCAGGGCCTCGGGTGGGACATCGGGGCGTACGAGCTCGTCGTCGACGCGCCCACGCCGGATGCGGGCACGGACGAGGACAACGACGCCGGCGATGGTGGTGGCGGTGGCGGGGACGCCGGATCGACCGCACGGGACGACGTCGTCGACGGTTCGGCGGGTGGCGATGCAGGGGCCGGCGGAGGCTCTGACGGCGGCTGCGGATGCGATGTAACGCGCGCGAGACCCATCCCCGGGTCGCTCGTGATTCTCTCCGCGCTCTTCCTCGCATGGTGGCGGCGCTCGCGTCGGGCGCAGCACGGCCGCGGCCCGGCTCGTCCGCGCGTTTGACCGCAGGCTCTGACTGCTGCGTAGCGTGAGCTGACCCCAAGCACGCGTGCCACATCGTCGCGCGTCCGGGCAATCTCGTGGCATGAATGCTGTCAGCGTAGAGCTCAACCAAGCAGAGCGAGCATGGGCACCCTCCGTCGATTCATGGCCGTTCAATGCGTTCTCTGGGTCGCGGGCGCATGTGGGAGCGCCGTCGTGTGCGGGCCGGGGACCCATCTCGAGGGAGGCGTGTGTCTGCCGGACCTCGGCGACGGCGGCGCGGCGGGCGACGGTGGGGGAATGCCGACCGATTCCGGCCCCGCGATCGACGCGCTCGTGCCGAGCGATGCAGGCTCGATCGTCGATGGGGGCTGTCATCCATGCGAGCTCGCCGTCTCTGCCATCTGCGACGGCCCGCGCGTCCTACGCTGCGTTGCGCTCGCGGACGGCTGCACGGCGCTGTCGCTCGAGCAGACGTGCAGTGAGTTCTTCGAGTGCCGCGGTGGCGCGTGCCGGCTGCGCGCCGAGGAGCCCGCGGGCTTCACGCAACCGACGCCACGCGACCCGCAGCCCGAGGATCTCTTGTGGGACGGGACGTACGGCACCGTCGTATACGACTACGCGACGACCGAAGCGCGGGACGGCGCGACGTTCAGGTTCGACGCGAGCGGCGTGATCCGTCCTCCGCATCGCACCTCGATCGGGTCGCAGGAGGAACAGCTCCTCGAGCTCGGCTCTCGCACCTTCGTGTACGAGCGCGTCGCCGAGCTCCGTCCGACGCCCATGGACTGGTACGCGCTGAGCGAGCTCGCCGCCGACGGGACGGCGACTATGTTGGTGCGCCACGACGTGTGCACGGGGAGCGGCAGCGCACGCCAGGCCTACGGCATCGATGGGACCGCGGTGCTCTTCACGCGCGGGGCGAGCTGCGGCGTCGAGCTCTACACGCCCGGCGCGAGCGCGAGCGCGCTGAGCCCGAGCGTCGAGCGTTGGTTCTACGGCACGAGCGTCCTACCGGCGAGCCTGGGCAGCGGCTTTGCGTTGCTCTGGATCCCGTCGGGCGCCGCTTCGATCGATCAGCAGCGGTTTGCGTCGGACGGCACGGCCATCGGGACGCCCAGCGTGAACGTCGTGGATCTCCACGGCGCGCCCGCGCCGCTCGATGCATTCGTCGCGCTGCCGGGCGGTGGCTACTTCGCGGTCTGGTCGCAATACGACCCGCCCGACGCTCCCTCGCCCGTCTACCATCTTTACGCAGCGGTCCTCGACGCGACCGGCGCTGCCACCAGCACGCGCACGCTCACGACGCGTGCGCAGCCGAGCTCGACCGCCCCGGCCTACCTCGCAGGGGCGCTCCCGAGCGGCGATCTCCTGCTCGCGGTGCCTCAGGAGTCGGGCTCCGCTCGTTTGCCGCTCGTGATCGCTCAGCTGCGGACGGATGGCGCGGTGGTCGAGGAGCGGCTCGTGTCGGGCCCGGGTGGCGTCGCGCGCTACGCCGCGGGGACGCTCGCGATCTGCCGTGGCTCGGTGGACCCGGAGCCCGACGGCGTCCGCTGCAGCGTCTCGACGTGGTGAGGCCGCGCTACTCCCGCTTCCTGCGACGTGTGGACCGCCCCTAGCGCCCCTCGCCACGCGAGCCGGCTTTGCCTACCCTGACGGCGTGGCCACGTTCCCGAGCCTGTCCGAGATCGCCGCTCGACGGATCGCCGACGACCGCGGGCGGCGCATCGACGACGGGCTCCCCGCCGGACCGACCACGCCGCCGCTCCTGCAGCTCGTCGGGTTCCTCTTCCGGCCGATCCCGTTTCTCGCCGCGTGCCGCGAGCGCTACGGCGACAGCCTCACCCTGCGCCTACCGGGCGTGCCGCCGATCGTCCAGCTCAGCGATCCGGAGGCCGTGAAACAGGTGTTCGCCGCGTCGATGGACGCGATGCACGCCGGCAAGGCGAACGACGTGCTCGCGCCCTTCCTCGGCCGGCACTCGGTGCTCGTGCTCGACGGCGCGCGGCATCGAGCGCAGCGGCGCCTCTTGATGCCTCCGTTTCGCGGGGAGCGAATGCGCGCCTACGGCCGGACGATGCGCGACATCACCGCGGCCCGGATCGCGCGCTGGCCCATGAACAGGACCTTCCGGATGCAGACCGAGACGCAGGCGATCACGCTCGACGTGATCCTGCGCACCGTCTTCGGCATGGAAGCGGGCGCCGCGGAGGACGGGATGCGCGAGCGCCTCGTCGCCGCGACGCGCATCCTCGACAACCCCGTGTTCCTCGTCCGCGGCTTCCAGCGCGACCTCGGACCGCGATCGCCATGGGGCCGCTTCCTGCGCCTCAGGAAGGCATCCTTCGACGAGACGCTCGCTCTTCTCCACGCGCGGCGCGCCGAAGGGTACGAAGACCGCGACGACATCCTCTCGATGCTCCTCGCGGCCACGTACGAAGACGGCTCGCCGATGACCGACGAGGAGATCTTCGACGAGCTCCTCACGCTCCTCGTCGCCGGCCACGAGACGACGGCGACGGCGCTGTCGTGGACCATCCATCGCCTCACGCGACACGCCGACGTCCTCCGCCGCGTGCAGGCCGAGCTCGACGCGGCGTTCCCGAAAGGCGACATCGAGGTCGAACGGATCCGCGAGCTCACGTACCTCGAAGCGGTCATCAAGGAGTCGCTCCGGATCCATCCGGTCATCCCCGGCGTCGGCCGCCTGCTCATGGAGCCCGAGACGATCGGCGGCCTGTCGCTTCCGAGCGGCGTGATCGTCGGCTGCAGCATATACCTCTCGCACATGAGCCCGGCGGTCTGGCCCGAGCCCGAGCGCTTCCGGCCGGAGCGATTCCTCGACGCCAAGCCGACGCCGTACACGTACTTCCCGTTCGGCGGCGGGATCCGCCGCTGCATCGGCGAGGCCTTCGCGCTCTACGAGATGCAGGTCGTCTTGGCGACCATGCTGCAGCGCCTCGAGCCGGTGCGCGCGCCGTTCCGCAGGGTCGGGACGCAGCGCCGCAACATCACGCTCACGCCGACCGCCGGGTTGCCGATCCGGTTTCGCCGGCGCTGACGAGCGCGCCACACGACGGGGACTCTCGCTTCGCTACCGTCCAAAGCGAAAGAGGATCGAGGAGGGAAACCCTCCTCGATCCTCTTCTCGTCGTGCAGCACGAGTGAGCGCTGTCGGTCAGCTCGACGAGCTGCTCTCGCCCGCTTCGTGGCGGACCTTCGCGGAGAGCTCGACACGGCGGTTGCGCTCGCCGCGGTGCTCGACGTCGGTCTCGACGAGCTGCGTCGCGCCGTGACCTTCGGTGACGAAGAGGTCGGCGTCGAAGCCGGACGCGATGAGGCGCTCCATGACGACGCGCGCGCGCTCGGTCGAGAGCTCGCGGCCGCGCTCGGACTGCCGCTCCGCGTTGACGTGTCCGTCGACGTGAACCTCGATGACATCGCGGGCGCGCAGCTCCTCGGCGAGCCGCTGGAGCGCCGATTCGCCCTCCGCCGTGAGCACCGCGCGGTTGGCCTCGAACGTGATCGTCTCCGGGAGCTGAACCCACTCTTCGACCATCTGCGGCTCGGCGATGGCGACGCGGGCAGTGTGCACCGGCGCGGGGGGCGGAGCTTGGACGACGGTCTGGGGCGGCCGCGCCTCGTGAGCGCACGCCGTGATGGAAAGGGCACAGACGACCGAAGCGATCCCGCTGGCGATTCGATTCTTGTTCATCTCGATCCTCCTGATGGGGGGGCTCATCGCAAGGGCCGGGCCAAGGGCATCCGGCGCGAAATGCCGTGGATCGGCCGCGCCAGCGCGGCGGTACCGCGGGGCCCGAGCAGGACTTGCCCGATCGCGCAGGGCTGACGTCAGCCGGACTGGCGCGACCGGACGAGGTCGACGAACGGCGCGATCCCCTCGCGGTTGAGGAATGGGATGCAGTCGACGCCGCCGGCTTCGAGAGCGCGGGCCAGCTCCATCCCGAACACGAGCTCGGAGCCCCAGATCGCGATCCACGTGTCCGGCGCCGCGCGGTTCAGCACCGACGCGAGCCGTGTGGGCTCGGTCGGCGGAGGATTGCCCGCGTCGATGAGCACGACGTCGACGTCGCGCTCCAGGCTCGCGCGCAGAGCGAGCAGGCTCTCGGCGGGCTCGGTCTTCACGAGGCTCGAGCCGAGCGAGAGCTCGAGGGTCGTCGCGAACGCGGGGCGCGTCGAGACGACGAGGACGCGAACGACCTCGATGATCGGCCGGAGCGCGAGCGTCTTTCCGGCGGCGCCCGGCGGCGGGGGAAGCGTGCTCGGCTTGAGGCTCGGTCGCGAGTCGTCGTCGGTCCAGTCGACCACGGCCAGCGCGTTCTCGATCCGGACGAGCGTGGAGACCGCGTCTTCGGGGCGGACGTACTTGTGGAGCACGCTGCGCAGCGGTCCGCGCACGAAGCGCGTCAGCTCGAGGCGGCTCCTCGGGATTTGTGGCCCCCACTGCGTGAGCGCGTCGAAAAGCACGGCGCGCGCCAGCACCGCGGAGAGGTCCTCGCGCAGCAGCTCTCGTATTCGACGAATGCCCGCGGACGCCGACGACACGATTCCCGAGGCCGATGGTGGGCCGGATCCCCATGGCAGTAAAGGGATTCCTCCGGTTGACCCGCCGGCCGCCTGCGTCTAAGTCCTAGACGAGCCGATCGCGCGAGAGGAGCTTCGATGCGTCTCGTTCACGTGGGCGTCGCCGCCCTCAACCAGACGCCGCTCGCGTGGCGCGACAATCGAGACAATGCGCTCGCGGCGATCGCGTCCGCGCGCGCGCGCGGCGTGTCGGTGCTCTGTCTGCCGGAGCTGTGTCTCACCGGCTACGGCTGCGAGGACATGTTCCACTCGCTCGACGTGGCAGGGCGTGCGATGCGCGCGCTCGTCGAGCACGTCGCTCCGGCGACGCGGGGGATGGTCGTGTCGGTCGGGCTCCCGGTCCACCACCTCGGCGCCGTCTACGACGCGGCGGCGATGTGCGTCGACGGGCGCGTCGTCGGCTTGGTCGCGAAGCAGAACCTCGCGGGCGACGGGCTTCACTACGAGCCGAGGTGGTTCAAGCCCTGGCCCGCGGGCGAGAGCAGCACGCTCTCGGTCGGCGCGGACGATGTGCCGATCGGGGACCTCGTCTTCGACGTGGGCGGCGTCCGATTCGGCTTCGAGATCTGCGAGGACGCGTGGGTCGCGTCGCGCCCCGGGGGACGGCTCGCGCTCCGCGGGGTCGACGTCGTCCTCAACCCGAGCGCGAGCCACTTCGCGTTCCAGAAGCAGGCGGTCCGCCGGCGCTTCGTGCTCGAAGGCTCGCGCGCGTTCGGGTGCGTGTACTTGTACGCGAACCTCCTCGGCAACGAGGCCGGCCGAGCGATCTACGACGGCGGGACGATGATCGCCGAGAAGGGCGCGCTCGTCGTCGAGGGGAAGCGCTTCTCGTTCGCGCCGTTCTCGCTCACCGACGCCGTCGTCGACATCGACGCGGCGCGCATGGAGCGGGCGAGGCTCTCGAGCTTCGTGCCCGAAGTCGCGCCGCACGGCGTCGTTCACGTCGACTTCGACGTGCCCGCGTCCGCGGCGAGCGAAGCGCGGCTCGAGGTGCCGGCATGGGACGGCGGGCCGCACAACGACGAGGAAGAGCTCACGCGGGCGATCGCGCTCGGCCTCTTCGATTATCTGCGGAAGTCGCGCGCGGGCGGCTACGTCGTGTCGCTGTCGGGAGGAGCGGACTCGGCGGCGTGCGCGGTGCTCGTCGCGGAGATGCTCTCGCTGTCCGCCGCGGAGCTCGGCCTCGGGGGCGTCGCGAAGCGCCTCGCGCACGTCTCGTCGCTCGCCGGCGCGAAGTCGGTGCGCGAGATGGTCGGGCGCCTCCTCACGACGGCGTACCAATCGACGAAGAACAGCGGTGAGACGACGCGGGCCGCGGCGCGGGCCGTCGCGGAGGCCGTCGGCGCGGAGCATCACGAGCTCGACGTCGACGCCATCGTAGCGGCGTACGAGCGTCTGGCCGAGGGCGCGCTCGGCCGCAAGCTCGGCTGGGGCGAGGACGACCTCGCGCGCCAGAACGTGCAGGCGCGCGTTCGGAGCCCGTCGATCTGGCTCATCGCGAACGTGAAGCGCGCGATCCTGCTGTCGACGAGCAACCGGAGCGAGGCGTCGGTCGGTTACGCGACGATGGACGGCGACACGTCGGGAGGGCTCTCGCCGATCGCCGGAATCGACAAGGCGTTCCTGCGCAGGTGGCTCGCGTGGATGGAGGCGCACGGGCCGACCGGCGGAGCGCCGATCCCGGCGCTCGCCGCCGTCAATGCGCTCGCGCCCACCGCGGAGCTCCGACCCGCGGGCGCGAACCAGACCGACGAAGGCGACCTCATGCCATACCCGATGCTCGACGCGATCGAGCACGAGGCGATCGGCGGAAAGAAATCGCCGCGCGAGACCTACGACACGCTCCGCGCGCGCTACCCCGACGTGGCGCCGGCGGATCTGGCGGTCTGGGTGCGGCGTTTCTACACGCTCTTCAGCCGGAATCAGTGGAAGCGAGAGCGGTACGCGCCATCGTTCCACGTGGACGACGTGAGCCTCGATCCGAAGACGTGGTGCCGCTTCCCGATCCTCTCGGGCGGCTTCGAGGAGGAGCTCGACGAGCTCGACTGAGCTCGCTCGAGCCCGGAGCGCCCTTTCCCCGCGCGTCAGGGGCGCTACCATGCGCCGCATGGAACACGTCGTGAAGAAGCCGACCGCGCCGTTTCGCACCGCCGACGGCGCGCTCGAGGTCCATCAGATCCCCGCGTGGCAAGACAACCTCGTCTGGCTCGCCGTCTGCACGAAGACCGGAGACGCCGCGGTCGTCGACGGGCCGGAGGCCGGCGGTCTCCTCGCGTACTGCGATGCGCACGGGATCCGGCTGACCGCGGTCTTCAACACGCACACGCACGCCGATCACGTCGGCGTGAACCGCGACCTCGACGCGCGTGGCAAGCTCGCCTCGCTTCGCGTCGTCGGTCCGCGCGGCGCCGCCGCCGACGTGCCGGGGATCACCGAGCTCGTCGGTGAAGGGGACGAGGTCGCCCTCGGCGCCGCCCGCGCGCGCGTCATGCTCACCGAAGGGCACATCGATGGGCACATCTCGTACGTGTTCGGCGACGTGGTCTTCTGTGGCGACACGATGTTCGGCGCGGGCTGCGGGTACCTCTTCGACGGCCCGCCCGCGAAGATGCACGACAGCTTGACGCGCCTCTCCGCGCTCGACCCGTCGACGCGCGTCTGCTGCGCGCACGAGTACACCGAGGACAACCTCCGCTTCGCCTGGTCCGTCGAGCCCGACAACGAGGCGCTGGCGGATCGCATCCGCCGCGTGTGGAGCATCCGCGCGGGCGGCGGCTGCACGATCCCGTCCACGATCGGCGAGGAGCGCGCGACGAACCCCTTCTTGCGCCACGGCTCTCCGACCGTGAAGAAGAGCGTCGCCGCCGCGTTCCCCGATCGCGATCTCGCCACCCCCGGCGACGTCTTCGCCGCCACGCGCGCCCTCAAGGACACGAAGAAATACCGCGAGCGCGGCGACGCCGGGCTGCCCGTCGGATGACGCGGATTCTTGACGTCGGCCTTCGCGGCTCCCGGGCTCGGTGACGTCGCGCGCCGAGAGTCGTCACGGCGAGGAGCGACGACGCGGGAGGAAGCGCCCGAGCGATACGACGAACAGCGTCGCGAAGAGCCCGAGCGTGATCGCGCGTGGCGCGAACGGGGAGAGCACGAGGTGCACGAGCACGAGCGCCGCGGCGACGTACGCGAGGCGGTGGAGCGGCTTCCACAGGCGGACGCGGAGCGCGCGGACCACCCTCGGGAAGGACGTCGCGAGGAGCGCGGCCAGGACGGTGAGCGCGACGAGCCCCGCGCGGAGGTATGCCCACGACAGGACCGCGCCCCACGCGCCGTCGAGTGGGCCGACGAGGGCGAGCGTGGCGTGCGCGAGCGCGAGGACGGCCGCGCTGATGCCGAGCGCGCGCCGCGTCGGACCGAGGCGCAGCGGAAACGTGTGGCGCGGGCGCACGAAGCGCGCGATGCGCGCGACGGGCGACGCCGAGAGCGCGCAGGCGAGGGCGCCGAGCGCGGTCCATCCAATCGCGCGCGTCGAGGACAGATAGAGGTTCGGGCGCCACGCGGCTTCGACGAGCGCGAGAGCCAGTCCTAGCGCGAAGAGCGCGAGCGAAGGAACGACGACCACGAACGGCGACCGCCTCACAGCGCCTCCAAGAAGAAGACGAGGTCGGCGATCTCGCCGTCATCGAGGCTCGCCGTGTCACCGTGACGGTTCGACCGATTGTGGTCGCGGACCACGCTCTCGAGGCTCGTCGCGCGGCCGTCGCTGAGGAAGGCGACGCGGTCACAGGCTCCGAGGAGCGACGGCGTGTCGAGGACGGTGTCCGCGCCGAGCTCGCGGGCACGCTCCGGAAAGAGCGCACCGACGGGATGCTGTCCGAGGTTCGTGAACGCCGGCGGAGCGTGGCAGGTCGGGCAGCGCGCCTTCCGAAACGCCGCGAACCCAGCGCGCTCGCGCCGGAGATCGCGCGCGTCGACGAGGTGGGGCCGGCGCGGGAGGCCCTCGACGTACCTTTCGAGCGTGAGGGCCCGGCCCGGGGCGTGACGCAGAAACCCGCGGTAGAGCTCCTCCGAGAGCTCGTCGAGATCGCGGATGCGCGGATAGCTTCCGTCGCGGAGATACGGCGCGGTCCCCGCGACGCCCGCGACCGTGAGCGTGGGCGCGAGGCGGCGGTCGCCGATGTTGTGCATCGCTCCGTCGCTCGAAGCGTGGAGGTGGCAGCTCTGGCACGCGACACCGGAGCGCGTCGACTCGTAGAAGCCGTGCTCGCCGAGCCGTCTCGCGAGCGCGTCGGGATCGCGACGGAGGAGCGCGTCGTCGTCGGGCGTGAGCCGAACGAGCGTCGCGAGCTCCCCCGCGCGCGTGAAGATCCCGATTGTCCCCTCCGAAGGCGACGTCACCGCGAACGCGCCGCTCGCGAACGTCGCGACGCCGTGTGGGGCGGGGAGCGGGACGTCGGCGAGCGAAACGACGCTCGGCTCCGGCCGGCGCGGGTCGATCCGCCACACCTCGTCGGTCCCCGCGAACGTCACGCGCATCACGCCCGGCCCGAGGACGTCGATGCCCATCGGCGATCCCCCGCGGTCGACGTCGCCGGGCTTGGCCTGACGCGGGCTCCGGCGAGCCGTCAGCAGCTGTCCGACGACGCGCATCTTCGCGACGTCGACGGTCAAGAGCTGATCCTGGATGAAGTGATTGCCGAGGTGGGGCGCGCCTCCCCGTCGATAGTCCGTCGTCGCGACGACGACCGTCGTTCCGTCGGGGGAGCGCGCCATCGTCACCGCCGGCCGTCCGAGCAGCAGCGGCCGGCCGGCCCGGAGCCCCGTCCGCCCGGCGCGGAGCCTCACGAGCGCAGCGGGCGAGCGCGTCGAGACGACGAGGGTGTCGTCGTCCGCTCCGAACGCGAGCCAGTCCGGCGTGGCGTCGAGCTCGACGAACGCCTCGACCCGCATCGACGCGACGTCGACGAGGGCGACGCCCGGCGGCGTTCCGTCGACCGCGACCGCGACGCGCCCGAGCCCCGGAGACACGGCCATCCTGCCGGCGTACCCACCGATATCGACGGTTCCAGCCACGTCGCCGCTCCCGACGTCGACGAGGACGAGCGCACGATCGAGCGCGTGGCTCACCGCGATCCGGTCGGGCGAGACGAACCCGCAGTCGACGGGCCCGTCGCGCGTCGCGACTCGCCGCAGAAGCCCGCGGTCGTCGACGACGACGAGCTCGTCCGTCTCCTCGCTCACCGTCGCCGCGAGAGAGCCATCGGGGGACGCGCGGAGCCAGCGCGGATGCGCGAGCGGACGCACGAAGACGAGCTCCCGCTCGACGCGCGAGCCGTCGACCGTCAGCGTGACCTCGACCGAGCCCTCTGCCGCGCGCGGCTCTCCGTCCGCGCGCGGATCGAAGTGCACCCGGAAGAGGCCGGCCCCGAGGGCGTCGGCGTCGAGGGCGCGCGCGCGCCCGAAGCGTGCGGACACCCGCGCTCTACCCTCGGCCCACACGTAGAGATCCTGAGGATGGTCTGCGAAGAGAATCGGCGGCGCGATCGACGGGGTGCGCTCGAGCCGCATTCGGTCGGCGACGCGCTGGTCGAGACCGACGAGCGACTCCTCGTCGGCGATCGCTCCGCGCGCGCGCCAGAGCGCGGCGGCCGGCGGCACGAGGACGAGCGCCGCGCCGAGCGCCGCGACCGGGCGCGACAGCTCGCCCTCGAACAGCCTGGGCCGCACCGCGACGACCGCGTTCACGACGAGCCAGCCGATCGCGTACGAGCCGACCAGCGCCGCGAACGACGGCTCGCCCCACGCCGACCACACGGCGAGGCCCGCCGCTATCACGACCACCTGGCGCGAGACGCGCATCGCAGCGCGACTCTACGACGAAGGGAGCCGCTCGGGCGGTGGGTCGTAGCCCCCCGGGTGAAACGGGTGGCAGCGACAGATCCGCTTGGTGCCGAGCCATCCGCCGCGGAAGAAGCCGAACCGCTCGATGCACGTCGCGGTGTACCGCGAGCAAGACGGCTCGTACCGGCAGACGTTGCCGATGAGCGGCGAGAACGTCCACCAGTAGATGCGGATCAGCAGGAGCGCGAGGTACCGGAGCACCGAGCGCGATCTTTCCACGAACCTGCGCGTCGCGCACGCCCGTGGGGCACGCCACGATTGACGCCGCCGCTCGGGAGCGCATCCTGCGGTGCATGGGTGGGCCTGTTCCGGTCGAGCTCCGGGCTCCTCGCGGCGCGCGCGTCGTCGAGATCGAATGGTCCGACGGCGTGACGACGAGCGCGCATCACCGCGTCCTTCGCGCGTTCTGTCCGTGCGCCGGCTGCCAGGGTCACGACGGGCCGATCCGCTGGGTCGCTTCCGTCGATGCGCTCGCGGACGATGCCCTCGAGCTCGTCGAGATCGAGGAGGTCGGCCAATACGCGCTTCGCTTCGCGTGGGGCGACGGCCACGGCACGGGCATCTACACGTTTCGTTTCTTGAGGGCGGTCTCCGATCTCGCCGCTGCCGAGGATCCGCGCGCGCACACCTTCGGTCGTTGACGCACGGCGCCGGTTGACGCGCGTGCGTCCCGAGGCTACGCCTCGCACGACACACAACGCTCACGGGACTCGGGGAAACCGGTGTGAAGCCGGTGCGGCCCCCGCCACTGTGACCGGGGACGACGGCGAGCAGATCCACTGGCGCGACGCGCTGGGAAGGGCCCGCCCGAGGACGATCCGGGAGCCAGGAGATCCGACCCCGAGAGCACCGCGCGCGATGTCGCGCGCGGAAACCCCGGCAGCGTGCGGTGGGCGCGCAGCGGAGGATCGATGCCCTGGCTCTCGCTCTCCTTCATCCCCGTTCTCGCGCCTCTGGTCTTCGCGTGCGCGGCCCCCGTGGCGCCGCCCGAGCCGACGGGCCCTCCATCGTGTGACGGCCCCCCGGTCCTCGACGCTCTCGAGCGCGACCCGGCGTTCGCCGTGGTCCTCTCCGACTACTCGAGCACCGCGATCGCGCTCCTCGACGCGAACGGCGACTCGATCGATGAGCGGTGGGTGCACTCCGGCACGACGGCGCCCGGGCTCGTCGCCACGCTGACGGGAGATGTCGTGCTTCCGACACGGCAAGCGGGCGATGGGACGCTCACGCTGATCGACAGGTTCCGCACGGACGTCGTGACGCGCTTCTGCGCGCCGGGCGGCCAGCTCTTCGGCCAGGTTCGCGCACAGGGCGAGGCGCTCGGGACGGGCTATTCGTCGAATCCGCAAGACCTCGTCTTTCTCTCGACGCACGACGCGTGGATCACGCGCTACGAGCCGGCGCTCGACCCGGAGGCGCCGTCCGCCGATCGCGGCGACGATCTCGGTGCAGATCGATCCGGGATGGATGCGGCGGACCGGGGAGCGGATCGACCTGTCCGCGATGGACGCCACCGCTCGCCTCGGCGATCGAGACGTTCGCGTGTATGCGCGCCCGAAGCAGGTCGTTCGCGTCGCAGGCGATGTGCTCGTCGTCGGGCTCGACCGCCTCTCGATCGACTTCGGCGCGTTCGCCGATGGCGCGGTCGCGGTCGTCGATCCCGACGCGGGCTCGGTGACCGCGTTCGATCTGGTGGGTCTGGCGAGCTGCGGCCGCGTCGTGCCGGTGCCCGGCGATCCGGCAGAGGTGCTCGTCGACTGCGCCGGCTACGGTCACCCGTACGATCCCGAGGTGACGCCTCGGACCTCGGGCCTCGTCCTGCTCGACACCGAGGGCGACCCGCACACCGTCGCCGAGCTTCGCGCCGCGCTCGCGCCCGCGCTCGGTGGCGCCCTCTCGAACGCGATCGCGATCGGTGGCTCGCGTGCCCTAGCGGTCGTCACCCGCGCCGACGGCGGCCCCGATGAGCTCGTGCTCGCCGATCTCGAGAGCGGATCGACCGAGACGCTCCTCGCGTCCGACGCGGCCTACGTGCTCGGCGTCCCAGCGGTCTTCGAGGCGAGCGGGCTCGTCCTCGTCCCCGACGCGCGCGCCGGCGTGCGACGGCTCGCCTTCGACGGGGGCCGCTACGAAGAGATTCGAGCCGGTAGCGATCGGCGTCGCGAGCGGCCTTCCGCCGCGCATCGTCGGGGCGCTCCAGTGAGAAGCGGGAGCTCGCCGCCGGCGCTGTCGTGGCTCGCGGTCGCAGCGGTCGCGATGGTCTCTCTCGGATGTGCGGACGAAGGCACGGTCGCGTACGCGGACACCGTGATCGAGGCTCCCGGCGCGACGGGGGAGGGCTTTCGCGACGCATCGCGCGCCGTGAACGGAGTGCGTGGCGCCGGCGACTCGATGGGGAGCCTCGACGTCTTCTCGCTCGGGTACACGCCGGGCGAGGACGACCACATCGTGCTGCGCTGGGCGGGACAACGCGTGACCGACGGGCCCGGCGCGGACGTCGTCGTCTTCGAGAATGCCTTCGTCGTCACGCCGGGAAGCAACTTCATCGATGCGGCGATCGTCGAGGTGTCGCGCGACGGCACGACCTGGGTCGCGTTCCCCCACGACTACCGCGCCGAAGACGACGGCGCGTACAGCTCGAGCCCCGGCGACTGGCTCGGGTTCGCCGGCGTCACGCCCGTGCGGCTCGACGTCGACGCGAACCCGGTCGATCCCTTCGACGCGGAGGCAGCCGGTGGCGACGCGTTCGACCTCGCGACGCTTCCGAGCGACGACCCGGAGGCGCTCGCCATCCGCGAGGAAGGTCTCGTCTTCCTGCGCATCGTCTCCGCGCACGCGCGCATCGATCCGGACACCGGCGAGCCGTACCCCGCCGCGGCGATCTCCGACGGTCCCGACATCGACGGCGTGTACGGGCGATGGCTCGCGGCCGAGTGACTTCGTGAGCACCCCGAGCGCGTTCGCTGCGCTCGCCCTCGCGTGG
This sequence comes from uncultured delta proteobacterium, assembly GCA_963740495.1. GTDB lineage: Bacteria > Myxococcota_A > Polyangia > Polyangiales > CAVUEK01 > CAVUEK01. The sequence goes on along the minus strand of CAVUEK010000010.1, from coordinate 173,248 downwards.
CTCGCCTGCGGTCACGGCGCGGGCGTGGCGCGCGCACAGGATGGAGAGCCGACGTACGGTGCGCGCGCCGTCACCGATGCGCCCCTGCCGGCGGCGAACGACGAGGATCCCACCGCGGCCGGCACCACCGTCGACGTGGCCGATCGCGCGGCGCCGGCGGATACGGTGCAGGACCTCCTCTACGAAGTGCCCGGAACGCGCGTGCTCGCGACCGGCGCGCTCGGGAGCTTCGCGGGCGTCGCTCTGCGCGGCGCCGAGCTCTCGCAGACGACGGTGCTGTTCGGTGCGCTTCCGCTCGGCGGCCCTGACACGGGCGCGTTCGATCTCGATCTCGTACCGCTCGCGGCGATCGACCGCATCGAGGTGTATCGCGGAGGCGCGCCGGTCCGATGGGGCGACGGAGCGATCGGCGGCGTCGTGCGGCTCGTTCCCCGCGCCGCGCCCGACGACGATGCGGGGCTCGAGCTTCGCTACGGCTCTTTCGACGCGTGGGGCGCCGACGGTTGGGCCGCCGTATCGGAGCCGTCGGTCTCGTCATTCGTCGCGGTCGGTGCGCGCGGGACGTCGGGCGCGTACCCGTATCTCGACGACGGCGGGACGCGCTTCGTCCCCGACGACGACGTCGAGCGCGAAAGACGCAACGCGGACACGACGGATGGTCACGCCGTCCTTCGCGCGGCGCTCCCCGCCGGGCCTGGTGAGCTCGAGGTCGTGGGTCTCGGCGTCGAGCGCCAACGAGGCGAGCCCGGGCCCGCCTCGGCGCCCGCCTTGCGCGTCCGCCGTACGCTCGCGCACACGCTCGGCTCGCTCGGCTACCACGTCGACGGGCACGGTGCGCTCCCGGTTCGATTCGAGATCGCCATCGGCGGCGGCTACGAACGGAACCGCCTCGCCGATCGCTTCGGCGAGATAGGGATCCTCCCGGAGGCGACCGACGACCGCACGACGTCTCTGTTCGCGCGCGCCGTCGGCTCGCTCGAGCCGGCGACGTGGCTCGAGCTCACGGGCGTCGCGACCGGTCGCTACGACCGATACGACCCGCGCGATGCGCTCGCGCTCGCATCCGACGCGCCGTCCGAACGTCTGACACCCGCGCTCGCGCTCGAGGCGCGCGCCCATGGACGCGCAGGCCCCCTCCGCCTCGAGCTCCGGCCGAGCGTACGCGTCGCCTACAGCAGCGCGACGATCCGCGACACGGAGCCCGGCTCGATCGGCGAGGTGCACCAAGCCGATCACTTCGTTCCGACGTTTCGCGTCGGTGCGGCGGTCGCGCCCGCGCCGTGGCTCTCGATCACCGCGTCGTTTGCCACGGGAGCGCGTCTGCCGTCGATCGTCGAGCTCTTCGGCGACCGCGCGGTGCTGCTCCCGAGCCCCGCTCTCGTGCCCGAGAGCTCGACCGGCTTCGATGCGGGCCTCGTCGTGCGGGGCCAGGCCGGCGTCCTCCGCGGGCTCGTCGAAGCGCGGTTCTTCCTGCTCGAGGTGGACGATCTGATCCGCTACCGGCGCACCTCGCAACAGACCGCGATCGCGGAGAACATCGAGTCGGGCGAGACCCTCGGGCTCGAGGCGGGGGCGCGGGGTCGCGTCACGGAGCACTTCGGGCTCGCGGGGGCGCTCACGTTCATGCGATCCCGAGCCTCCACGGGCCTCGAGCTCCCGTTTCGCCCGAGCCTCGTCTTCGACGTCGGGCCCGAAGGTCACACGGGGCCGATCGGCGCGTGGGTGGACGATTCTCGCGCTCTGGGTCGGCGTCACCTACGTGGGCGCGAACCACGTCGACCCAGCAAACCTCGTCGAGCTACCGGCGCGGGCGTGGGTGAGCGTCGGGGTACGCGCCGATCTCGTCGGACACCTCTTCGTCGCGGCGACCATCTGCGATCTCTCCGACGCGCGCGGCGCCGACCTCCTCGGCTATCCGTTGCCGGGTCGGCGCGCCGAGGTGGTCCTGGGAGGCCGATTGTCGCCGTAGCGCGGCGGCGGAATCACAGCGCTTTTCTGCCGGGCGGGGGCGCCTCGTCAGCCGCGCAACCGTTGCATTTCGTTGGGGTTCATGGCACATCTCGGGCCCTTCGCGAGGTGACGAGATGGGCGCCAAGAAGAAGGCCGCCGCGGTACAAAAGAAGGCCGGCAAGGCGACGAAGTCGGCAGCGACCAAGAAGGCGTCGGCCGCAAAGCCGAAGGCCTCGGCTTCGGCCAAGACGAGCGGGAAGCCCAAGAAGCCCGCCAAGTCCGCCGCGAAGCCCGCGAAGAAGGCCACGGCCAAGCCCGCCAAGCCCTCCAAGGCAGCTCGGCCGAGCAAGCCGCCGCCCAAGCCGAAGCCCGTCGCCGCGAAGCCCGCCCCGGCCGCGAAGCCCGCCCCGGCCGCGAAGCCCGCCCCCGCATCCAAGCGTGAGAGGCCGAAGACCCCGTCGAAGCCTCCGCCCAAGCCCGCGGTCGTGGTCGAGTTCGTGGACGAGCCCGAGCCGGTTCCGCAGCGGATGCCGGAGCCGACGATCGCGTACGCCGACGGGAACGGGGCGGAGCTCCGCGCTCATCCCTTCGCCGAGCTCAGCAAGACGCAGCTCAAGAAGCTCCACTCGAAGCTCCTCGAAGAGCGCAAGCGCATCGTCGAGGGCATGGGCCAGCGCCTGAGCGATGCGATCATGGACATCGATCCGCTCGCGGACGAGATCGACATCGCGCAACGCCACACGGAGCAGGCCTCGCTCATGCGCTTCGCCGACAAGGAGCGAAAGCTCCTGGGCGAGATCGACCACGCGCTCGAGAAGATGGAGCGCAGCGGCGAGTACGGCGTCTGCGAAGGCACCGAAGAGCCCATCTCCTTCAAGCGCCTCGAGGTCCGCCCCTGGACCCGCTACAGCGTCGCCCACAAAGAGCAGCTCGAGCGCGAGCGCAAGCAGCACCGCCGCTAGCCGATCACGCCGTTGCCGCAATCACTCGCCTCGCGCTCGCCGGGGAAAGCACTACAGCGCCTCCCTGGCTTTGTGGGCACGATGGGGCGGACGTGTCGCGGTACGTCTTGCGGTGTGGCGAGCGCGAGTGGGTGCTCCTCCCGGGGAAGCTGAAGCTCGGTCGCGGCTCGGAGTGTGACATCCGGCTCGACAACTTTCGGGTGTCGCGCGTCCACGCCGTCCTCTCGGTCTCCGAGTCCGCGCTCCAGATCCAGGATTGCGAGAGCTCGAACGGCGTCTGGATCAACGGGCGGCGCGTCGAGGACACGGCGAGCCTCAGGCCGGGTGACCGCGTCTCGATCGGCGGCGTGGAGGCGCGGATCCTCCGCGGCGACTCACTCCACCCGGGATTCGCGGACGCGACCACGCGACCCATGTCGATGATCCCGATCGCCGCGATCGCACCCGACAGCGAGGTTCCTCCGAGCCCGCTCGAGGTGCTCAGCCCTCGCGAGCGCGAAGTCCTCTCGCTCTTTGCCGCGGGGTTCGATCAGCGCGAGATCGCCGCGCACCTCGACCTCAGCGTGAAGACGATCGAGACCTACCGCGCGCGCATCGGCGACAAGATCGGGATCCGCTCGCGTGCCGAGATGGTGCGCCTCGCTCTCGATGCGGGCTTGCTCCGACCCGGCTGAGAAGCTCACCAAGTCACGGTGTACTCGCACGTGCGCGCGCGATCGAAACGGCATTGATGATGGATGACCGTTCCGGCGACACCCGTGCGTTTCAGCCCGAGCTCGATCCACGCGCAGACGCCCGGACCGCAGGTGTAGTAGCCGGGCGCCTCTTCGATCCCGCGTGGCGCGTTCAGCGTCAACGACCAACGGCGCGGCTCCACCTCGGCGGGAACGAGCGAGCCTTCGTCGAAGTACCGGTTCCAGAGCGATCCGGTCCGCTTCATCAAGAACTCGGGCGAGCCCATGCTCAGGATCATCTTGTAGACGCGGTTGAGGTCGGCGTCCGCGATGTAGCCCGCCAGCTCGCGCATGCCGTCGTCCGGGCGCTCGTAGTTCGCCGGAAGGAACGCGTCGAGCGCGCGGTTCCACGCGGCGACCGGGTACCATCCACCGACGATCACCAAGCCGCCGAGCACCTTCTGATCCTCGGGCCCCGAGCGCTCGAGCAAGTCGCTCCACGCCTGTCCGCCGCACCTGGTTCTCACGAACTTCTGCAGGTGGACGAAGATGCTTCCTTTGGCCTGGCCCTGACCGAGCATCGCCCTCCTCAGCTGGCCATCCTGACGCGCGGCCCGCCCGCGGGTGCGACGGTGACGGATCGGCGACGCGGTCGCGCGGCATCAGGGCTCACGAGAGCGAGGTCGCACGTTCCCAGGACGCACGCGATGACGAGCTTCATCTCGAGGAGCGCGAGGGACGCGCCGATGCAACGGCGCTGGCCGCCACCGAACGGAAACCACTGCACGGGACCGTACTTCCGCTCGAGGAAGCGAGACGGGTCGAACCGTCGTGGATCGGGGTAGAGCGTCGGGTCGCGGTGCACGAGATACGCGCATGGCGCGACGACGGTCCCAGGCGCGAGCTCCCAGCTGCCGATGCGGAGCGGCCGGACGACCTCACGCGCGACGATGGGGATGACCGGATGGATGCGCAGGACCTCGCGGCACACGGCGTCGAGGAGCTTTTGGTCCGGCACGTCACGAGCCGGTGTCGTCGCGAGCGCTGCACGAAGCTCGTCGCGTACGGTGGGCGAACGGTCCAGCCAGTAGAACGCCCACGCGAGCGCCGTCGCGGTCGTCTCGAACCCCGTCACGAGCAGCGTGAGGATCTCGTCGACGAGGTGCTCTGGCGCGAGGCTCTCCCCTGTCTCGAGCTTCGCGTCGAGGAGCATGGACACGATGTCTCCCGACCGAGGGCCCGCCCGCCGACGCTCGATCTCGTCCGACAGGGCCGCGCGAATGCTCTCGAGATCCAAGCGAAAGGCGCGCCAGGACGGATGCCCCAGGTCTCGATCCAACATGCCGAGGAGCCCGAGGTTGAACTTCGGATCGCCGAGGAAGCGCGCGAGCCGGCCGGCGAGCAGCTCGCGACGATCGCGCGCGCCCGGACCGAGCACGATGGACAGGATGACGCGCATCGACACGCGCTCCATCGCGTCGCGCAGATCGAGCTCTTCGCCGGGCTTCCAGCCGCGGATCTCGCTCTCCGCCACGCGCTGGATGAGGCCCCGGTGCTGCGCGACGCGGCGAGCGCCGAACGCGGGCATGAGGATGCGCCGCTCGCGCCGGTGCGCCGCTCCGTCGAGCACGAGCAGCGATCCTGGGCCGAGAAATGGGCGGAGCACGTCGTTCCCACGGTCGGCGCGCAGCGCGCCGTCTTCCGCGCCGAACACGGTCGCCACGTCCGCCGGTCGTGAGACGATCACGTAACTGCCGGAGGCGCCGAGCGGCAACGTGAACGTGTCTCCGAGAGCTTCGGCGCATTCGTCGAGCAACGCGTACGGCTCGCTCATCCAGCGCAGCGCTTGGACGGTCGGAAGCACGGGCAAGCTCGGCGGCACCACCAGTCGAGCGTAAGCAGCCGCTCCGGCGACCGCCGTCCGGCAATTCCCCCACACCGGACGACACAGGCGCGTGTGGGGGGATTGCCCGATGGGCCGGAGCCGGCGGCGCGGTGATGCTCGACGGTGGAGGTGATGACGATGGATCCGATCTCGACGCGCGTGATCTCGGCGATTCGCGCGTCAGCCATGCATCCGCTGCCCGACGAGATAGCGCCCGACGCTTCGTTCGTCACCGATCTCGGCTTCGACTCGATGGGCATCGTCACGTTGTCGGTCGCGCTGGAGGAGGCGTTCGATCGACCGATTCTGCTCGATCGCTGGCTCGGCTCCGCTTCGGACCCGACGCGCCTCACGGTCGAGTCGCTCTGCAAACACCTGAGGAGCACCCTCGCTGATGAGGCCGCAGCCCTTCCACGTTGATCATCGAGCGCGCGTTCTCGAGCTCCGGCTCAGCACACCGGGCTCGGAGGTGAACGTGTTCGATCGCGACGCCGCGCTGCAGCTCCGAGCGGTGCTCGCCGAGGTCACGCCGCGCGACCTCGACGCGCTCGTGCTCTGCACCGGAAAGCCCGGGAGCTTCGTGAACGGCGTCGGGCTGCTGATGGCGAACGCCGTCTCGAGCCCCGAGGACGTGACGCGTCTAACCGCACCGATCCGAGCCGCCTACCGGGCGCTCGAGACGTGCGAGGTCCCCACCATCGCCGTCGTCGATGGGTCTTGCTTCGGGTGTGGCGTCGAGCTCGCGCTGCGCTGCGATGCGCGCATCGCGGTCGACCGCTGGGACACGCAGTTCAGGATGACCGAGCTCGCGGACTATCTGTTCGTTCCGTGTTTCGGTGGCACACAGCTCCTGCCTCCGCTCGTCGGGTTCGACGCGTCGGTCGACCTGCTCCTGTGGGGTGAGACCTGGAGCGCCACCGCTGCGGTGGCGCGCGGTCTCGCCGACGCCGCGCCGGCGCCGGACGAGGTCGAATCGGCGCTGTCGACGATGGTGCGGACGATGCACTCGAGGCCGCGCCGACGGCTCTCCGAACGTCCGTCCGCCGGCGCGCCCAACGACGCGACGTGGGCGCGCATTCGCGCGCTCCCGCCGGAGATACAACCTCCATACCGGGACTGCGCGACGCTGCTCGCGGCTGCGGCGCACCGCGGCCGTTCCGCGAGCGGGTTCGGCCACGAGCTGCTCGCGTCCGGGCGGAGCCTCGTCCGCCGCGAGTCGAAGGCAGCGCAGAGCTACTTCTTCGTTCGCACGAACGCCATCCTTCGCGCGCGCGGTGTCATCGACCGAGCCAAGAAGAGCGAGGTCGTTCTCCACGGCCTCGACGATCTCGCGGCCGCGCTGATGAGCCGCCGGCTCCGCGACCTCGACGTCACGACGGGCACACCGAGCTCGGACTCGAGAGCGCCGGTCGTCCTCGCGGCGCCCGGGACGCCGGTGGACGGCGTCGACGCGACGTTCGTCTTCGAAGGCGAGGCACCGCGGGCGTGGGGCGCGCCCTTGCTCGCGTACGCGCCGTGGATTGCGGACCGACGAGACGTGGTCGAGCTGCTCGCTCGCGACGCGATGCCGGAGCGCGCGAGGCGCGTCGCGGACGTGCTCCATCGCGCCGGGCTCCTCGTCGTCGCCACGGGGTCGCGCTCTCAGCCGCTCGCGACGGCGATGCGGGACGCGTTCTATCGCCCGATCCGAGCGCACCTCTCGGCCGGCGGCTCGGAAGCGGACGTCGCCGCGACGTTGCGCGAGAGTGGGTACGTGGACCCGCCCACCACGCGCGGTGGCTGGTTCACCGAGCCGCTGGGCGCGCCGATCGAAGCGCACCCGTTCGACGGGCGAGCGATCCCCGCGCTCGCGTCTTCCATCCTCCTCTCGGTGTTCGAGACGGTGCTCGCCGCCTTGCCGGTGATTCACCCGAGCGCAGCCGATGTGCTCGCTCGCGAACTGCTCGCTTTTCCACTCTCGCGCGGAAGCCTCTGTCGGTACGCGACGAGACGCATCATCGCTGCCGCGCTCGAAGAGGCGACGCCCCTTGCGCACAGCGCGCTTCTCGATCGCTACGCGGGAGGTGACCGTGACGTCTACGCTTGATCCGCACGTCGCGGTCGTCACGGGCGCTGCGGGCGGGATCGGCGCCGCGGTCGTGCGCCGCCTGCGAGAGCGCGGCATGTGCGTGGCGGCGCTCGACGTGGACGGGCCCGGCCTCGGGCGCGCGCTCGGCGCCGAGGCCCCGGAGCTTCACTTCTTCGAGGTCGACGTGCGGGACGCTCCCGCGCTCGTCTCGATCGCGGACGATCTCGCGGCTGGGCTCGGCCGCATCGATCTCCTCGTGACGTGTGCGGGCGTCTTCCGGCGCACGCCGGCGCTCGAGCCGGACGGAGGCGCGATCCGTCTCCTCTTGGAGACGAACTTGGAGAGCGCGATCCACGCGACCCGAGCATTCGGCAGACACATGCAGCGGCGCGGCGGTCGCATCGTCCACGTGGGGTCCGTCGCCGCCGTGACGGGCGCTGCCCTCGCTGCGGGGTACGCCGCGTCGAAGGCCGGGCTCGTCGCCGTCACCCGATCGCATGCGCGTGAGCTCGCGGCCGCCGGCATCGCCGTCAACGCCGTCCTGCCAGGCTATTGCCGCACGTCGATGCTCGAGGCGGAGCTCGGGCTGTTGAAGCACACGGTCCTACCGCGGATCCCTCTGCACCGCGTCGCCGAGCCCGAGGAGATCGCCGAGGTCGTCGAGCTCGTCGGGACGTGCAAGACGCCGTACCTGACGGGTAGCACGGTCGTCGTCGACGGAGGGCTGCATGTCGGCTGACGAGCTCCTGCCTGCGCCGAACGCCCTGCTGCCGACCGTCCTCTGCGCACACGCTCGGCGGCGCTCGGCGGCGCTCGCGCTCGGTGTCCTCCAGCCCTCGCGCGTGTCCGTCGTGGCGGTCCCCTACACGAACGGTGACCTCGATCACGCGATCGGGCACGCCGCAGCGAGGCTCCGCGCGGCCGGCGTCGAGCACGGGGACCGGGTCCTCGTGGCGCTCGGCCGACCGGAGCACTTCGCGGCCTTCGTCCTCGGAGCGATGCGGATCGGCGCCGCGGCCGTTCCCGTTCCGGAGCTCGGGCCACTCGAGCAGCCCGCCGCGTTCACCGAGCGGGTCCATGCGGTCGCGCGGGACGCCTCGCCTGTCGTCGCCGTGGTGGCCGACCGCCCAGCCGGTGAACGGCTCGCGGCCGTGGGGATCGCGTCGATGCTCGCGGCAGAGAGAGATCGGCTCGGCCTGGGAGCGGCGATCGATTCGTGGCAGGAGGTCGCGCCCTCCGACACCGCTCTGCTCCAGTACACGTCCGGCAGCACCGGTGACCCGAAGGGCGTCGTCGTGTCGCACGCGAACCTCGCGGCGAACTTGCGCGCGATCGCGCTCGCGGCTCGGTTCGGACCGGACGAGCGCTCGGTGTCGTGGCTACCGCTCCATCACGACATGGGCCTCGTCGGCGGCTTGCTCGTGTCGCTCTACATGGGGACCCCCGCGTTCGTGATGGAGACGCGCCATTTCATGGCGCGACCTCTGGCGTGGCTCCACGCGATCGACGCTTGTCGCGCGACGTTCACGGTCGCGCCGAACTTCGCGTACAACCTCGTCGCGCACCGCGTGCCCCCGGCCGCGCTCGACGGCCTCGACCTCTCGAGCCTGCGGCTCGCGTTCAACGGCGCCGAGCCGATCGACCGCGACACCATCGAGGCGTTCGCGGAGCGTCTCGCGCCGCACGGCTTGCGCAGGAACGCGATGTTTCCGGTGTACGGCATGGCGGAGTGCACGCTCGCGACCGCGTTCTCCACGCCCGAAGCGTCACCCGACATCGACGTCATCGATTCGAGAGATACTCTCGAGCGAGCGCCGCGCGGTACCGGCCTCGTCGGGGCACGCCGTGGTCGGCGTCGGGCGCGCGCTCCCCGGTCACGAGATCCGCGTCGTCGCACTCGACAGCGACGCGCCGCTGGCCGAGCGCGCAGTCGGTGAGGTCGTCGTCCGCGGTCCTTCCGTCACCGCCGGATATTTCGGCCGTCCTCTGCGGGAGAGCTCGTGGCTTCGAACCGGCGATCTCGGCTACCTGGCGGCCGGTCGCCTCTTCGTCGTCGACCGCGCGCGTGACCTCGTCATCGTCGGCGGACGCAATCTCGTGCCGACGGACATCGAGCGGCACGCCGCCCGCGTCGCCGGCATCGCCCCAGGCGGCGTCGCTGCGTTCGGCGTGCGGGGCGACGAAGGCACCGACCGGCTCGTCGTCGTGGCCACCGTGCGGCCGACCTCGTGGCGCTCGACGCGCGCCATCCGCGACGACGTCATGCGTGTGGTGCAGGGGGCGTTCGGCGTCCGCCCGATTGTCGTGCTCACGCCCCCTGGCGCCATTCCGAAGACGACGAGCGGCAAGGTGCGTCGTCAAGAATGTCGACGGCTCTACGAAGCCGACGCGCTCCCGCGGGTCGCTGGCGCGTGGAGCCGTGTGCGAATGAAGGTCAGTCGCGTCCAACGCGACGTGAAATCGAAGCTCGCCGCGGCCGGCGAGCGACGCGTTCCGCCAACGAGTGCCGGAGGTGAGCCATGAGCAGAGCAGTACGCGCAGCGTGTATCACCGTGGTCGTGTCGACGTTCGTCGTCGTCGCCATCCCGTCGCGGAGCACCGCGCACGCCCCCGTGCTCCATTGTTGGGAGGTGCGCGCGACGATCGATGTCGAGTACGCGCTCGAATCCTGTGAGAGCCCTCTCGGGCTCTGCACGACGGGCCGCATGGATGGGCATCCGTTCTTCGCTCACGCGACGACGCGCTTCGTCGCGCAAGGGCTCGGGGGCGGTGCGGTCGGCGAGGAAAGCATCGTCACGCCGCCCGTCGAGCCGCCGACCACCTGGTCGTACAGCGGCACGATCCGGATTCCGCACGGGCACTGGCGACCTCGTCGTGAGCGACGCCGGCGTCTTCGACACCGCGCGCGGCACGTTCAGCGAGCTCTGGCGAGTGGAGTCGGGCACTGGGCTGCTCGCCGGCGCGACGGGCGACCTCTTCGCGTTCGGGTTCGCGACCGAAACGGGCCTCGGCGGCGACGTGCGCGGCCACGTTTGCGTCCCCGGACATCACGGCCACTGACGTAGGCTGCTCCTCTGTCAGTGCCCGTGACCGTGCCCGTGACCGTGCCCGTGACCGTGCCCGTGCGTCTCGATGCCGAGCGCTTCGTTGAGCGAGCTCATCCACTTCGTCAGGCCGCGTTGCGCGATGCCCTTGAAGACGAGCAATCCGAGCGCGGCCGTGATCGCGAGCGCGAGCGCGCCGTGGTCGTGCGAACCGGCCGAGCTCGCGAGCGCTTCGACGTGGATGGGCGACGCGTTCACGCCGAACGCGATCAGCCAGACGGCCGCGACCAGGCCACCGATGCCGATGAGCGTGGCGCGTGCGCCGAAGCTCGCCCGCAGAAAGCCGACCGTCGCGAGGTTCGTGGCCGGACCGAGCAACAACCCGGCGAGGACGGCGCCCGGTGAGAAGCCTTTCAGCAAGAGGACGGCGGCCAGCGGCGTCGCGGACGCGGCGCACACGTAGCTCGGGACGGCGACGAGCGAGACGACCAGGATGTCGAGCCCGAACGCTTGCCAGCCCATGAGCGAGCTCGGTCCAAGAGACGCCTCGACGTATGCCGCCACCACCAGACCGACCAGCGTGAACGGGCCGACGTGATGAAGGAGCTCGTCGAGGTTGTCGAGCGTGCGAGACAAGAGGCTCACGCGCGAGGAGGCGCCGGCTGGTAGCGGCGGAAGCGATCCGCTCACATTGCCGCGCGACCCGCTCACCCGCGCGACCAGCAACGCAGCGGCGATCGCGACCGTGACGGCAGCGACGAGCCGGACCACGGCGAGCTGCCAACCGAGGAACCGGACCGTCAGAGCGAACGACTCCACGCCGAGCTCGGGTGTCGACAGGAGGAACGCCACGACGAGCGCCGCGCCCGCGCCACGCGCGCGAAGCGATTGCGCGACCGGAAGCACGCCGCACGCGCACAGGGGAAGCGGCGCGCCGACGACCGCGCCCCGAATCGCCTGCCGAAGCGAAGAGCCGGAGCTCAGCCAGCTCAACGAGAGCTTCGAGCCGAACGTCTGGAGGAGCGCTCCGATGATCAGTCCGAAGAGAAGCGCAGGCGCGGTCTCGACCGTCAGGTCGACGAACGCCCGAATCGCACCATCGCGGACGAGATGCGCCTCCTCTCCGTGCGCGTGGCCGCTTCCGGCGTAGATCACGAGCAGGAGACCGAGCGCGATCGCGACGAGCTCGAGCCCGCGTCGCTCCGGGGCCGGACCGACTGGATGGAAGTCGTGCCCGACGACGTGCAGCAAGAGCCCTCCTACGATCGCCGCGAGCCAGGGCATCGTCTGTTCCGCCAGTGACACGGGGACGACCTCGACGAGCGCGATCCCGAGAAGCGTGCCCGCGGCCAGCCCGAGCGCCCGCAACACCGCCGCGCGCGCGCCCGCAGCATGCGTGAACCCGATGACCACGAGCGCCGTCACCGGAACCGTGTGCGCGGAGATGGCGAGAAAGATGTCGTAGTGCGCATGCGTCGCGTGCGCGCCGGTCGCGTACGCCCCCATCCCGAGCCCGTCGCCGATCTGATGGAGGATGAGCCCCGCGTACCCGAGCTCGAGCCCGAGCCTGTGTCCGGTCCCGCGGCGGAAGAGACGATCGAGCAACGACGGGAGCACCGCCGCACCGGTAGCGACGACGAGCGCGACGAGGCCCGTCGCCGCCAGCGCGTCGGGGAGTAGCTGCACCAGGACGACGCCGACCGCCGAGACGATCGCGAACGTGCGGATCGGCCCGAGCAGAACACCGGCGCGGCGGTAGACGCCGATCGCCGCTCCGAGCAAGACCGACGAGATCGCGATCGCTCCCGCGAGGATCACCGTAGGCACTCGTGACTCAATGACTCTGCGGTCCCTGCCCGCGCGACGCAACCCATCGCGTCGTCGGGAATCGGCCGTCCCACACACGCGCGGACGCGGTCGTCGAACTGCCGTCGAAGCTCTGTCTTTCGCCGTTCAGCCAGCATCGGATCTCGGTAACCCCGCTCCTCCAGCTCGATGTCGACGATGCGGTCGAAGATGGCGCGACATTCATCCTCGGTTGCGCGACGGCGGTTGCAGCCCGACCCGAACAGTACGCTGCACAGCGCCGCTCCGGCGAGAATCACGCGGCCATGGGCCCAGCTCGAGCTCATCGCGTGAACGTGACGCGAATGGGTGGCGACGTCGAACGAATCGGGTGACCGTCGGCGTCGAGCGCGGGTGAGAACCGGGTGTGGCGCGCGCAGTCGGCCGCCGCGCGTCCGAAGCCATGCCCGGGATCGTCCAGCACCCGCGCCGCCTCGACAGCGCCATCCGCGCGAACGACGACGCGCAGGACGACGACTTCCTCGTAGATGTCCTCCGCGACCGCCTCTCGCGGCCATGGGCAGCTCCACTCCTCCGCGTCGAGGCTCACGCGGCGGCTGAGGTCGGGCCCCGTGTGATGGGGCTCGGCGGTCGTCCCGACGGCGCTCGGATCGACCGCGGACCGATTGGTCCCCGTCGAGGTCGTCGCGCCGCCTGCGTAGGTGCGCGCGGTACCGGTCACGAAGGCGTCCGCGGTCATGTCGAGAGGCTCGTTCGGGCTCGGCTCCGCCGTGACAATCTCGGCCGCCTGCGCAGGCGGTTGCGGCTCGTGAACGGGCGCTCTCGGCGTGGGCTCGGGCGCGGGCGGCGCTCGTGGCTCGGGCTCCGGCTCGGGGGCGGGAGGAGGCTCGGGCGGTGGCTCCACTTCGATGATGCTCTCGTTTGCGAGCTCGGCATGGACGAGCATCGCGAGCTCGGCGCTCCACGTCTCGAGCGAAACGCCACCGTTCGTGGCCACGACCCAAGCGACCGCGTGAAGCAGAAGCGCCGCACTGCAGCCGATCGCGATGCGGCGTGCGGGCCCGGTCGACCGCGGCTCCTCGGCCACTCCGAGGACGACATCCATCACGCGCTCGACCGCGGGAGCGCGCCCCGACCTCGCCAGCGCCGTCATTCGTCGGGCCTTTCGTCATCATCGTGCAGCGCGAGCGCCGCGAACGCGATGTGAGAGACGCCAGCCTGCTTGAGCAGGTCGAGGACACGAATGACGCGCCGGTGAGGGAGCGCGCCGTCGGCGTGTATGACCGCGCGAAGATCGCGATCGCGGGACGCTTCGTCACGTGCACGCTGGCGGAAGGCCTCGTCGCTGGCAACGTGTGTCCCGTTGACGAGGATCCCACCGTCCCGCGTCACGATGACCGAGAAGACGACCTGCACTTCCTCCGTCCGGCTCGCTCGCGGCAGGTCCACCGTGACCGCCGGGGTCACGAGGATGCGCGCCGTGACGATGAAGATGATCAGAAGCACCAGCGTGATGTCGACGAGCGGCGTCACGTTGATGCCGGCGATGATCGCGTGACGCCGGCCTGCTGCGTCGCCTCCCATCTCAGAGGCCCTCGCGGCCCGAGCGCGGCCGAATCGGTGCCACGTTCGAAGGATCCTCGGCGCCGGGCCGCCGCACGTTCTCGATCGTCGGCGGCAGATCCGAAAGATAGGCGAGGACGAGATTCGACAGCACGTCCGCGCCGGAGAGCAGCGTCTCCACGCGCCGCTGAAGATAGTTGAAGAGCGCGACGGCGGGCAGCGCCACCGCGATTCCTACCGCCGTCGCGACGAGCGCTTCGGCCAACGCGGTCATGACGGCTTGCGACGCGACCTGGCCTGCGCTGCTCGCCGCGCTCGCGTGGCCTGGAGCGGAGTGCCCGAGCTCCTCGAACGCCTGGATGATGCCGATGACGGTTCCGAAGAGCCCGAGGAACGGAGCGTTGTTGCCGAGCGTACCCAAGAACGCGAGCCGTCGTTCGAGCTCCTCGCGCTCGAGGGCCGTGCGGCTCCGAATCGCCTTGTCCACGCCGTTGGCGCCGAGGCGCGCGAGCCGCAGACCGGCGACCGCGATGCGCGCGGCGGTCGCCGGAGACGAGGCGAGCGCGTCGACCGCGCCATCGTGGTCGCCGTGCTCGAGGTGCCGGTGGAGCGTTTCGGCGAGCGCGCGCAGGTCACCGGTGCGCGTCTTGTAGACGAGCCACCGCTCCACTGCGATGGCGACGCTCGCGACCGACAGCGCGCCGAGCAACCACAGCACCCAGCCGGCGCCGGTGTCGATGAAGAGGTGCTTGATCGCTTCGACCGTCGTCACTTCGTGCGTCTCCCTTGCGTGCGCCGCTCAGTTGAACGGGCACTCCCCTTCGCCCTGGAAGTGTCCTTGGGTCTTCAGCTGCGCCACCACGTAGTCCCACATCGTGTCGAGCGGGGTGATCGGCGAGCCGCCCAGCTGGTACCGGGAGTCGATCTCGGCGAGCTCGGACGGCGCGATCGCCTGCAGCTCCTCTTGGGTGACGGCGCCGTCGACGTTCAGGTCGGAGTCCGCCATGTACTGGACGAGCCGGAGCGTGCCGCTCTCGTCGCCCTCCGGGAACCCGTTGAACCAGAGATGATCGCCGTGGATCGTCGCCGCGACGGTCTGCGAGCCGCCACCGATCGTGACCCCCGGCACGCCGTCGATCTCGCACGGCCCGAAGTGCGTGGCCGCCGGCGCAGCGAGCTCGAAGCTGATCGATGTGTTGGCGAAGCAGGCGTCGCCCGCGGCGTTCATGCCTGTCGACGTCGCGCCAGGCGGCGGCATCGCGAGGCTCGTCGGTGGGCAGGAGGTCCCGTCGGGCTTCGAGATCGTGCCTCGGATGAGGTACGTCAGGCCGCCGCTCTGCATCGCCCCGAAGTCCGCGGCCGTCACGCTCTCGTGTTGCATCGCCCCGGACGCGCTCGGCGTCGAGTAGTTGAAGTCCCATCGGCCCGTCGTGAGGTCGGTCAGGCTCCACAGCGGAAGGCCCGAGGCCGGCGCCTGCGTGAGGTCGACGACGTACACGGCCGGGTCGCTCGCGGTCTCACCGCCTCCCGTGAGGTCGAGCCCGACGTTCCCGACGGCGACGATGAAGTTGTCGTACGAGACGGTCCACCCGTCGCGCGTGTTCTCCACGTCGGTGCCGGGCTCGATCCCGTCCGTGATGGTGTCCTCGGGCTCGAGCAGGACGGTCAACGATCCCGTGCCTCCGCAGCCCGCGATCCCGCACGCGAGCAACAGCCACGCCGTCGACCAGAGCCGCTTCGAATTCGCATCGATCATGTGGTTCCTCCATGGCAATCGTCACTGCGCACCGTGTGCTTCACGGCGAAAATCCCCATTCGAAGGCAGGCCGCTGCCCCGAGACGACGGCGTTTCGGATCGCGCGGTACGCGGCGTCGGTCGGCTCGAGCGCCACGTGGTCCGCGCAGCCTTCGTCGGGGACGCACACGTTCCCGTCCTCCGCGCAGTCGCGCGTCGAGAGGGCCGCGCCGGTCGCGTCGCACGTCTCTTCGACCGTTCCCGCGCAGCGCACGGCGGCACGGCCCGGCGCACATCCCTCCGTCTGGACGAGCGCGCCGTACTCGATGCCGGCGAGCCATGGCGCGGCGTCGAAGCGCACGAGCAGGCCTCCCTCGTCGCGAGTGACCTCGTGCTCGAACGAATCGGACGTGCTCTTGCGCACGACCGGGATGCCGATCTCGGTCTCCTCGTCTTGCTCGATTCGGAACGTCCGCCACGACGCGCGTCGCGACCCCTCCGACGTCGGCGCTCGCCTCGATGTGCAAAGAGGCCCCGCCGAGCATCTGTGCGGCCGGAAGGACGACCGGGTCTGGTTGCGTCAGGAGCGACGTGATGCCGAGGTCGTACATCCACGACCGAACGGTGCCGTTGACCCCGGTGAGCTCGCCCGCGACGACGGGAGTAGCGTCGGTCGCCCCGACCACGATCGTGTCGAGCCACTCCAGCCTCGCCGTCTCGCAGTTGTCGCCTGCCATGTAGCCCGCGCAGAGGTAGAGCGGCCCGAACGCGAGCTCAGCCTGGTCGATCATGACCACGCTGCCATCGCGCGCGCGGAAGGTCGCGGTCGCGTCGCTGCCCGCGACGTAGAGCGGGAGGGCGACCTCGTACGTCTTCGTGTCGACGCAGCCGGCGAACGAGAGCGCGGCGAGCGCGACGAGTGCGACGAGAGCAGCGCGCGTCATAGCGTGAGCTCCAGGTTCACGAGGAACGAGAACGGCGAGCCCGCCGAGATGTGGCGCTCGGGCGTGCGCGGCCGCGTCGTGTCGGGATCCCAGTCGGAGACGAAGTCGTACTCGACGGCCGCGTACTGGCTGTCGAGCACGTTGAAGGCCTCGAACGAGAGCCCGACGATGCGGTAGCTGAGCCCGACCGACGCGTCGAGGAGCGCGACCGTGTCGGAGTACGCACCGTATGGCAGCGGCCGCGGCGACAAGAGCGAGAAGCCGACGCCGGCGCGTCCGCGGAGGTCCGCACCGGCGATGCTCGTGAGCACGTGCTGTGCCCCGACATCCGCGCGCACGACGAGCGGCGGGACGAACGGCAGGCTCTGGCCCTTGGTGAACGGCGGCTGCGGCTCTTCGCGCGTCGGAGGCGGCGGCTCGAGGAGCGTCGCGCTGACGAACGTCACCGAGAGCGATCCGATCAGCCAGTCCGTCGGCTTCGTCGTCGCCTGGAGCACCCCGCCGAGCCGTTGCGTGCTTCCGATCTGCTCGAGGCGACCCTCCTCGGCGTCGAACGCCACGTCGTCCGACAGCGACGTGTAGTAGCCGCCCACGACGAGGTGCAGCGGATCGCCGAAGTCGAACCGCAGGCCCAGGTCGACCGACCGTACCTTCGTGAACGGGGCGTCCTCGCCGTCCTCGAGCAAGCGCGCCTGCGGTGAGCGATAGCCCTCGCCGTACGCGGCGAGCACGCTCAAGAAGTCGAGCGGCTTCACCTCGCCGCTCACCCGCGGCCCCCACGCCACGCCGAGCGCGCTCCGACGAAAGCCGACGATGTACGTGTCGTGCGGGCGCGCGAGCGGGACGAAGTTGCCGAGCCGGTCGTCGACGTCGTACGAGAGAACGTCCGCGCGGAGGCCCGCGCGGAGCCTGACGTACTCGGTGAGCTTCCAGTCGAGGTCGCCCCAGAGGCCGAGGTCGAGGCCGCGTACTCCGGCGTCGACGCGCCGATCCCAGGTCTGGTTCCGGATCGCGTCGAGGAGGTTCTGCGCCTGCTCGATCACGTCGATGCGTCCATCGACGCCTGCCTCGACGGTCCCGTGGAGCCACGGCAGAGGGCGGTAGGGCGAGGTGCGGTACCGGCCCGTCAGCCCGACCGAGACCGCGCGGTTCTGCTGTTCGATCAGATCGCCGCGGCCCGCGGTGCGCTCGAGCGTCTGCGACTGCTGAACGAAGCCGGTGAAGTTCTCCTGCAGGCGGAAGTCGTCGTAGCCGCCCCACAGGCCGATCTGGCCGTTCGAGCCACCGTCGCCCTCGTAGTCCGCGAAGAGGCCTGCGAGCACGCGATTGTCCGTCCCAGCCTGCGCGAGCGCCGTGCGGTAGGGATACGCGCACTCGAAGCAGACGAGCCCCGCGTCGATGTCGTCGCGCCGGACGACGCCCGCGAGCCCCGAGCGCGCACCGTGCAAGATGCCGAGCGCCCGATAGCGAAGCTTACCGCTCCCGAATCGGTGCTGGAGGATCGCGCTCCCGCTCTGGCCGCTGCGGTTCTCGCCGAAGCCATCCGTCCGTTCGTACTCGGCCGCGGCGAAGCTCTCCCGCTCGCCGTCGCGCGGCGCCCACTGGACGAGCTGGCGAAACGTGTTGAACGCGCCATAGCTCGTGCGCGTGCGGACGCCGCGCGCGTCGTCGGCGACGCCGAGATCGAGGTCGAGCGTCCCGGCGACCGCGAAGTCGCCCTGCGCCGGATCGTATACACCCTCCGCGACGCGAAGCTCGTCCACCGTGCCGCCGATCAGGAACCCGAGGTCGGCGTAGCCCTGACCGTGCACGTGCGACCGCTGGTTGATCGGGATGCCGCCGACGCGGATCTCGATGTCCTGCCCGTGCTCGGAGTCGAACCCCCTGAGCATGTAGTTGTGCGCGACCGCGAGCCCTTCGCCGCGTCCGATGTAGAGCCCGGGCGCCGTGCGCAGCGCGTCGGCTCCCTCGTTGCGCGGCGCAGCGTCGATCACCGCGCGGTCGACGCGGAAGTTGCTCGCGCTTCGCTCCTGCGCGCGGAGCTCGCGCTCGCCAGGGACCGTCACATCGATCACGCCCTCGGTGTCGGCGGGCGACTCGTCGCGTTCGGCGGTCCCGTCGCCGGCAGGCGGCGCGCTCGTTGGGGCGGGCTCCTGCACCGGCTGCTCCGGCGCGGGCGGCGCGATCGGCCCCGGGGGAAGCGCGAATTCGACCGGAACGCGGATCCGGCTCGGCACGGGCACGCCGTCACGCTGCGCCGGCGCGAAGCGCCACTGGCGTACGGCGGCGATCGCGGCCGCATCGAACGCTTCGCCTCCCGTCTCGGCGACGGTGAGGTCGGTCACGGTTCCGTCGACGCCCACGGTGACGTAGAGCGTCGAGGTCGCCTCGTGGCGTGCGGCGAGCTCGTCCGGTGGGTACGCGGCCTCCACCTGCTCGACGACGGTCGGCGGGACGAGCGACTCGGTGTCCTGCGCGTGCGCAGCGCCCGACCACAAGAGGAGCACGACGGGCGCTGCCGGTAGCGACCACCATCGGAGGCGCGTTCGCGTCGGCTCGTCGAGCACCGCGGGGCCGTATCACCCACACACGCAATCCGCAAGCTGATGCAATCGAATTACAATTGAATTCATGTAGCAACAGGGCCGCCGAGCACCGATCTGGCACGTGCAAATGGCTTGCAATTGCACGGACCTGGAGATGCGTCGCAGACGAAGACCATTTGCATCCGCAAGTCCGTTGCGACAGCGTCTTGAATGCGCTAGCCAGTTCCCACGTCGATGATCTCGCGTCTTTCTTGGCCTCGCGTGGCCACCCTCGCCGGGGCGCTCGGCTGGCTCCTCGCCCCTTCGATCGTGCTGGGTCAGCCGCCTGCGCCCGACGCGGACGACCAACCGCAGCAGAGCCCCGAGACTGCGGCTGGATCGGACGCGGACGCGGACACCGACACCGACACGGACGCGGACGCGGACACGGAGGCGGACACGGACACCAATACGGATACGAACGCGGACACCGACTCGGACACGGACACGGAGCTCTCCGCCGAGGAGCTCGCCGCCATCCAGGCCGCGACCTCCGCCGACGCGGCCGCCGCCGACACGAGCACGGCGAGCTCATCGAGCGACGCGCCCGCCACGGGCGGTGGCGGCGCGTTCGGCTTCCTCCAGAGCATGAACCCGGATCTCTCGTTCATCGCGGACGTCGCGCTCGCGTGGTTCTCCGACGACGAGAGCCAGCTCCAGACCGGCGACCACGATCCGACGACGAACGGGTTCAACCTCCAGCAGCTCGAGCTCTCCGTGATGGCGAACGTCGACCCGTACTTCAAGGTCGCCGGCAACATCGTCTTTGGCGCAGACGGCGTCGAGATCGAGGAGATCTACGGGACGACGCTGGACCTCCCGGGCCAGCTCCAGATCCGCGCAGGACAGTTCCTCACGCGGATCGGCCGCACGAACCCGACGCACCCGCACACGTGGTACTTCGTCGACCAGCCGTTCGCGATCGGCCGCATCTTCGGAAGCGACGGCAACCGGGGGCTCGGGGCCGAGGTCTCGTGGCTGACGCCGCTTCCCTGGTACGTCGAGGTCGTCGGCTCGGCGACGCAGGCGAACGGCGAAGGCACCGCGAGGAGCTTCTACGGTGAGGACGATCTCGGGGTGCGCACGCCGCTCGACCTCGAGTACGTGCTCTCGCTCAAGTCGTTCCACCCGCTCTCGGACGACTGGTCGTTCTTCTGGGGCGTCTCGGGCGCGTTCGGTCCAAACGGCACCGGTCGCGACAACCGCACGGACATCTACGCCGGCGACGTCTACCTGAAGTGGCGCCCGATCACCGAGGCGAGCTACGCGATGTCTCGATCGAGAGCGAAGCGTTCTACCGCCGGCGCCAGGTGCCGACCGACGTCCTCGACGACTGGTCGATGTACGCGAGCGTCTTCTTCCGTTTCGCGCAGCGCTGGGCGGTCGCCGCCCGCTACGAGCTCGGCACGCCGGCGCAATCGATGAACGGCGGCAACGTCGTCGACTACCTCGATCCCGAATGGGTCTCGGAGCGCCATCGCGTCGCCGCGAACCTGACGTTCTGGCCCACGGAGTTCTCGCGGATCCGCCTTCAGGGATCGGTCGACGTCCCCACCTGGCAGGACACGCCCATCTGGGCCGGCTTCCTCGCGCTCGAGCTGGTCACGGGCGCACACGGCGCGCACACGTTCTGACGGAGCATCGAAACATGGCCCGTATCCACACTCTCCTTCTCGCGATTCTGGTCTCCCTGATCGCGATCCCGACCGCGCGCGCCGATCTCCGGGTCGTCACCACGACATCCGGACCTCGGCGCGTCGCGCGCGAGATCGGCGGCGATCACGTCTCGGTCGAGGCGCTCGCGCTCCCGACGCAGGACCCGCACTTCGTCGACGCCCGGCCCCACCTCGCGCTCGCGCTCGCGCGCGCCGACTTGCTCGTCGCCGTCGGCCTCTCGCTCGAGGTCGGCTGGCTGCCGACGCTCCAGACCGGCTCGCGCAACGGCGACATCCAGGTCGGCGGCAACGGCTACCTCGAGGTCTCGACGCTCGTCGACCTCCTCGAGGTCCCGCGCCAGCGCGTGGATCGGTCGATGGGCGACATCCATCCGGGGGGCAACCCGCACTTCATGTTCGACCCCCGCCGCGCGAAGCTCGTGGCGCTCGGGATCAGCCGGAAGATGTCGGAGCTCGACGCCGACAACGCCGACTACTACGCGTCGCGCGCGGCGCGTTCGTTCGCCGCATCGACTCGAGTCGCGCCGCCGTTGGGAGCAGCAGCTCGCGCGGCTCCGCGGCACGAAGGTCATCGGCTACCACAAGTCGCTCCCCTACCTCGCGGATTGGCTCGGGCTCGACATCGTCGATCAGCTCGAGCCGCGTCCGGGCATTCCGCCGAATCCGCGTCACGTCGCCGAGGTGCTCGCGCTCGCGCGTCGCGACCACGTGAGCATGCTGATCCAGGAGACGTACTATCCGACCTCGACGAGCCAGCTCGTCGCCGAGCACGCCGGGGCGCACCTCGTGGTGATCCCGGGCGGTCCCGACCTCCGCGCGAACCAGAGCTACACCGACTTTCTCGACGCGATCGGCCACGCGCTCTCGCAGGCGGCTGGAGGTTGACGTGAGAGCCCTCGCGACGGCCCTCCTCGCGCTCCTCGGCGCTTGCACGTTCGAGGCGGGCAGCGGCTTCGCGACCGTGGAGGACGCGACGTTGACGACAGCGTTCGATCCCAGCGCGCGCGCCCGCGAGGACGGGCGCTTCCTCGCGCTGGGCGGCTACTACGTCGCGGTCGACACGATCGATCTCGACGTCGGGGCCGTCACGCTCGAGCGCCGCGTGGTGGGCGACGACGGCTTTCCCGGGTACGAGCCGATGGTCACGATGCCGATCGATGGGACGCTCGACCTCGGGGCCTCCACGACGACGCCGCTCACCGTCTTCGACCCTTCGCCCGAGCTCGAGCGCGGGACGATTGCGCGGAGCTCGGTCGAGGTGCGTCGCCTCAGGCTCACCGGTCGCGTGACCGGCGGCTCGTTCGGGACCGAAGACCTCGCGCTCGCGGTCGACGTGGCTCTCGACGGATCGGTTCGATCCGAAGAGACCGCGCGCGAGATTGGCGTGGACACGGCCGAGGACCTCCACGTCGCGCTCGACGTCGTCCTCGACGGCACCGTCCTCGACGGCGTGCTGTTCGAGCTCCACGAGACGCCGAGCGGCATCCAGATCACCGACGAGGACACGGACGCCGCCGAGCGGATCGCGCTCGACGTGCTCGCCACGCCCGTCAGCGTGGCGTTCGAGTGAACGAGCGCGCCCGGCGATGAACGACGAATCGAAACGCCGAGCTTCCCTGCCACCGCCGGGGGCTCTGCTGTCGTGCGCGGGTCTCGAGGTCGGCCATCGCGGCCAGGCGATCCTGCCGCCGTTCGACGTGCAGATCGCACCGGGCGAGCTCTGGGTCGTCATCGGCCGCAACGGCGCCGGGAAGTCGACCTGGTTTCGCACCATGCTCGGGCTCCTCCCGCCCGTCGCGGGCCGCGTGCGCAAGAAGCCCGGCGCGCGCTTGTCGTATGTGCCACAGCGAACGAGCCTCGATCCGCTCTTTCCGCTCGCCGCGCGCGACGTCGTTCGCATGGGCGTCGAGCGCGGTCGCTCGTTTCTGGGCGTCGCGCTTCGCACGCCACCGATCGTGGACAAGGCCTTGCGCGACGCCGAGGCGCTCGACCTCGCGCACCTGTCCTTTCGCGACCTCTCCGAGGGCCAGAAAGCGCGGGTCCTTCTCGCGCGCCTCGTCGCTTCGGAGCCGGACCTCGCGCTCCTCGACGAGCCCACGGCCGCGATGGACGTTGTCGCCGAACGCCGCGCGTTCGAGCACCTCGAGCGGCTGCGTCAGGAGCGCAACACCGCGATCATCGTCGTGAGCCACTACCTCGGCCTGGCGAAGGAGTTCGCGACGAACGCGATCTTCCTCGACCGCGACTGCGGGAGCGCGGTCGTCGGGACGCCCGACGAGGTCTTCGAGCACGCCGACTTTCACCGGAGCTACGGCGGCATCGAGAGCCACGCGCATGGATGATTTCGCGCAGGCCGCTCCGAGCTGGGACGATCTCGTCGCCGGATTTCAGCTCGGCCTCTACGGTCCACCCATCCTATGCGCGATCGTCGCGGGCGCGGTGCTCGGCTACCTCGGCGTGTTCGTCGTCCTGCGCCGGATGGTGTTCATCACGGCGGCGGTGAGCCAGGCCGCGGGCCTCGGTGTCGCGCTCGCGTTCTACGCCGCGATCCATCTCTCGCTCGAGATCAACCCGGTCGTCGGCGCGATGGGCGCCGCGCTCCTCGCGACCGCCTTGCTGACGCTGCCCGCCGAGCGCTTGAAGATCTCGCAGGAGAGCCTGCTCGGGCTCGCCTACCTCGCCTGCTGGGCCGGCGCCGTCCTCGTGGGCGACCGCATCGTCCAGGAGTCTCACGACATCGCGTCGATCCTCTTCGGGACAGCGGTGCTCGTCCGCGACATCGACCTCTACTTCGTGATCGGAGCGGCAGCGCTCGTGCTCTTGACGCATCTCGCCATGTACCGTGGGTTCGTCTTCGCGACGTTCGACCCCGAGAGCGCCCGCGTTCAAGGGCTTCCGGTTCGCGTGCTCGACCTCGTCTCGTGGGTCCTCGTCGCTGTCACGGTGAGCGTCGCGACGCGGGCGCTCGGCGTCTTGCCGGTGTTCGCCCTCGCCGTGTTGCCGGCCATGACGGCGCTCGTCCTCGTGAAGCGCCTCCGCTGGGCTCTTCCGCTCGCGACCGCGTTCGGCGCTCTCGCCGGTGCCCTCGGCTACCTCTTCGCGTTCTTCTACGAGCTCCCGGTCGGGGCCTCCCAGGCGTTCATCGCGCTCCTGTTCTTCGTCGTCGCTGCGCCCGTTCGGCTGGCCCGCGCTCCGAGGTTCGCGTGACGAGACGGGCGATCGCGTTGCGGGCTCGGCTCGCTGGCTCTATGCTGCGAGACGTGGCGGAGCGTGATGACGACGTGACGACGCTTCGGGAGCGCATCCGGACCGCGGGCCTTCGTGCAACGGCCGCGCGCGTCGCTGTCCTCAGGTGCCTCATCGAGGCGAAGTCGCCGCTGAGCCACGCCGAGGTGTTCGAGCGCGTCGCGAAGCTCGGCTACGACCGCGCGACCACGTACCGAAACCTGATCGACCTCACGCAGGCGGGCATCGCGCGCCGCGGCGATCACGGCGATCGCGTCTGGCGCTTCGAGATGGCCGGCGACGCGGGCCACGCGATCGAGGCGCACCCGCACTTCATCTGCGAGGAGTGCGGGACGGTCGAGTGCTTGCCCGAAGCTGCGGTCGCCGTGCAGAAGCGCCGCGGCATGCCGAAGTCGATGCGCCGTCGCGCCGTCGAGATCCAGGTGCGCGGCGTCTGCGACGACTGCGCCTGATCCCGTCATCGCCCCGGCGGGCAGTCGATGCGATACGAGACGAGCTCGCCGGCGCTCTGGTCGAGCACGATCGCCACGAAGCCGCCGCCGGCCTTGGTGACGTCCGCCCGGAGCGACCCGGTGTCGGTCTCTCTCAACGTGAGGCTCGGCCCGACCGAGTGACCGGCGAGCGTCTCCACGTGGACGACAATCTCGCGGCTCCCTCCGCCGACGATCGCGCGGAGCCGACCCTCGAAGGGCGCCGGCGTGGGGGAGCCGGCGACGATCGCGACCGGGGCTCGCGTCGCTCGGCCGTCCGGCCCGAACCGCAAGAGCGCCGTCGGGTCGTGCTCGAACGTCGCGAGCGCGGCGAAGCTCGAAGCGTCGTCGATCGAGAAGCCTTCGACGGCGACGGCCTCGAAGAGCGCGTTCACCGTCGCGGACGATGCGTCGGTCTGGACGAGCACGGCACCGTCGGTCGCCTCGCCGTGCTGCTCGCGGTAGACGGCGGCCCACCGCCGGTCGGCGACCGCCAGCGCGAGCAGCTCGTGCACGGCGTGCTCCTCCGATCCGACGTCGTGGATCCGAGCCTCGATCGCCCCGTCCCGCGCGACGTCGAGCGTGAGCACGCGGATCGCCGCGAGGTCGCCCCGATACGCGATCGCGACGCGGTCTCCCTCGGCGGCCGCGGCCAGCACTTCGTCGAGCGCACCGATCTGGACGGTCGCCGGCGCGCCCACCTCGGAGCTCGCATCGCGCGGGAACGCGAGCGCGTGAAGCGTCAGCGCGCCGCCCGCATCCGCATCGCCCGTCACGAGCACGCGATGACGCCGGGTCGCGCGGAGAGCGAATGGCGTGCCCGGCATGTCGACGGTGCGGGACGGTCCCGTCCGGCGTCCCGCCGCGTCGATGGGGACGAGCCGCAGCGTGCCGGACGAGCCGAGCGCGACGTATCCCCACCCGTCCGCGATCGCGATGACCGCGGCGTCGGTGTCCCTCGCGGGCTCGAGCCCCACCGCCTCGGCAGCGCGACACCCAGGGGCCCGCGGCGGCCGCTCGTCCGCCGGGGAGGGTCGGTGGCCAGCCGCGGGATCGGGGTCGGCATCGTGGCTCCCACACCCTGCGACCAGCGCCAACGCGGCCCAGCCGAGCGCCCCACCGAGCCTCGATCGGTGCCCCATCGCAGCCGACCGAGGTTGACGGCGGGCCGACGGTGCCCGGAGATCACGACGCATTCGGGTCGGGTGAGCGGTGTCCAAGGGCCGACGGTCACGCCGCGAGGTCGATGGGCACGGACAGCGGCTCGGTCGGGGTGTAGCGGCCCCGGGCGTCGAGCACGACCCGAGCGAGGGCGACCTCGGGGTCGTGGGTGAAGAACAGCCGGCCGCCGCTCGGCACGAGGGCCTCGAAGCAGCGCGCGCTTCTCGTCGATGAGCAGCTCGGGGTAGCGGTCGTAGCCCATGGTGATCGGCAGGTGCACCCACGGCGCGCCCGGGACGAGGTCGCCCATGAAGACGACCGGCCCCGTCCGGCATCGCCACCTCGGCGAGCATGCAGGCCCGGGGTGTGCCCGTCGCGAGGTGGAATCGGTAGCCGTCGCCGAGCACCGCGCTGCGATCGCCCTCGACGATCTCGAGCCGGCCGGTGGCCTCGAGCAGCGCGTGGCAGCTCGGGGATGAACGACGCCCGATCGCGGGCGTGCGGGTCGTCGCGCGCGCGCCCACGCCTCGCGCCCGACGACGTAGCGCGCGTTCGGAAACAGCAGCGGCGGCTCCGCGCCTTCGCGCCAGGCGGCGAGCAGGCCGCCGGCGTGATCGAAGTGCAGGTGCGAGAGCACGACGACGTCGACGTCGCTCGTGCGCCACGCCGACGCCGGCGAGCGAGTCGAGCAGCACGTGCCGTCCTCGACGACGCCGTAGCGCTCGCGCAGCTTCGGCTCGAAGAACGCGCCGATGCCGGTCTCGAACAGAGATCGTCCGGTCACCGTCTCGGACCAGCATCGCCCGGCACGCCAGCGGGATGCGGTTGCGCTCGTCCGGCGCGATCCAGCGCTCCCACACCGCCTTGGGCGCGTTGCCGAACATCGCGCCGCCGTCGAGGCGCTGCGTGTTGCCCGCGATCGCGCTGAGGGTCCTCACGCCGCGAGTATGGGGCTCGAGCGCGCTCGGTCAATGCCGAGCGACGGGTCAACGGCTCGACGGTTGCGTGTCCGCCACGGGCGTCACCGCGCCCGCCGACGGATCGCAGACCCAGGCGTGCCGCGAGTCGTCGGCCGTGACGCAATGCGTCCCGCGCGGCGCAGGGAGACGCGCGAGCTCCGTGAGCTGCCCGGTCGACGACAGTCCCACGATCACGAGACAGCGGCAGCGCCCGCCCGCGAGATACACGTGGCCGAGCGCCGGCGCGTAGCCGATCACGTCTTGGCCGGGAGCGGCGGAAAGCGTCGAGACGGTCTGGCCGTCGTGCGCCACGTCGAGCGCGCTCACCTTGCCCTCGCTACAGCCGGCGAGGAGAAGACCGTGCTCCGCGTCGAGCGCGATCCCGCGCGAGCCCTCGCACCCGTTCGGCCATGTGGCGACGATCGATCGCGTCGCGAGATCGATCGCGACGGTCGACCGATGCCAGAGGTGCGTGTACGCGCGGTGGCGCGGGGCGTCGATGACGAGCGATTCGGGCCCGCCAGCGACCGCGATCGTCGCGACCGCGGCGGGCTCGGGCGCGTCTCCGTCGGGGAGCGTGAAGATCTCGATCCGCGACGCGTCCGGTTCGGTGACCCAGAGCTCGCCGGTCGCCTCCACCCAGCGCACGTAGTCGGGGTGGGCGCCGAGGTGTACGAACGACACGCTTCGGCGGCGAGCCGGGTCGACGACGTAGAGCCGCTCGCTCGTCCTGTCGGTGACGAAGAGCAGCCCGCGTCCCTCGTCGACGGACGTCGCGCCGAAGTCGTGGCCGCCGCGATAGTGCGGCGCGGTGGAAAAACCCGATACGGTCGTCACCGCGTTCGTGGCCGGGTCGACGAGCGCGAGCTTCCCGTTCGAGCGCCTGGCACGAGCACGCGGCCGAGCGTCGTGGAGAAGCGAAGGTCGTCGAACCCGATCCCGGCCTCTCCGCTCGGCAGTACGATCGTGTCGGATGCGGAGGGGGCGTCCTGCGCAGCGGTTCCCCCGCACGTGGCGATGGAGACCAGTGCGCCGGCGAACGCCGCGTGGAGCGCGAGCGTACGCGTCGCGTCCGAGCGCGTCGTCGGCGCGAGCGTACGCGTCAGCAGATGACGCTGTAGCAGCCCGAGTACGGGTCGCCGACGTAATACGCTTCGCCAGGGCAGACGGTCCCTCCCGTACACGTGTCGTAGCACGGGAAATCGTTCTCACACCCTGCCGCGACCCACGCCCCCCACGCCCCGGACGTGCAGGTGCGCTGCTCGAGCACCGTGCCGCAGGCGCCGCATGGGGTGGTCGTCGCCCGCTGCTCGGTGCTGGTCTCCGCGCAGTCGGGCCCGGCGTCCGTCCCGCCGTCCACGGAGCGCGCGTCGGGTGCGCCCGCGTCGGGTGTGCCCGCGTCGCCGGCGCCTCCACCCGCATCGAAAGACGCTCTCGCACCGTCGATCGACCGGCTCCCGTCGGTTGGGCCGGCGTCCATCCTGCCCGCGTCCGCTCGCGACACGCACATCCCGTCCACGCAGCGCATCGCGCCGGAGCAGTCGGCGCTCGTCACACATTCGTTCGCGCTGACTTCGCACCCACCACCGAGGATGGCGACGAGGCCCAGCACGGCCGAGCGGGAGCGCATGGACCAATCGTACATCAACCGTCGAACGACCGTTCGCTCACCTGGACGAGAGCGGCTCGCCGTGGAGGGTTCGGATGCCGATGCCCATCTTCTTCAGGAAGTCGTACGGTGGGGATCGTTCCCATGAACAGAATGATGTAGTCGTTCGGAAGCTCGACGCGCTCGCCCTGCTTGTCGATGACGACCCTGTCCTCGTAGATCTCCGTGATCTGCGACGAGAAGAAGATGTTGACGAGCCCGGCACGTTCCATCTCCTCAATCTGGATCTTGTTGTCCTCTTTGCACCGCGTGAGCGCGTCGCCTCGCACCAGCAGGTGAACCGTGTTGTGGAGCTTCTCCGCTCCGAGGCGCTGCGCTGCTTCGACGGCGGAGTCACCACCGCCAACGACCACGACCTTCTGGTTCTGATACTGCTCCGGATCGACCAGCTTGAACGTCACCTTCTCCGAGTCTTCGTTCGGCAGCCCGAGCTTTCGCGGCGTGCCGCCGACGCCGACGGCCAAGATGACCTTCTTCGCGCGGATGGTTCCGGCGCTGGTCTCGACCTCGAAGATGTCGCGCGTCTTGGTCGCGTTGATGAACTTGACCCGCTCCTCCACCTCGAGGCCGGTGCGTCGACAGACATCGGTCCAATAGTGGAGCAGATCTTCCTTGACGATTCGGTTCTTCGGGAAGCTCATCTTCCCCACGATCGGCAGCGACGCCGGATGGCTCATCACGAGCTTCTGCCGAGGGAAATTGTAGACCGTTCCGCCGAACGAATTCTGCTCGATGCACCGATAGTTCGTCTTCTGCTCGATGCACTTGAGACCGGCGGCGATACCGGCCGGCCCGGCTCCCACGATCAAGACATCGACGTCCGCCTGTGACCCCGCGCTCAGATTAGCGGCGGCGTGGCTCGCCGCCCACACTCCTTGTTTGATCGCGTTGGCGATCAGCCCCATCCCGCCGAGCTCGCCCGCGATGTAGAGCCCTTCGACGTTCGTCTCGTAGTTCTCGTTGTAGTGCGGGACTTGTTTGCCCTTCTCCTTCGTGCCGAAGACCATCGTGATCGCATCGACCGGGCACGATCGGAAACAGAGCGAGTGCCCCACGCACTTCGTCGCGCCGACCAGCGTGGGGAAGCCGTCCACCATCTGCAGGATGTCCCCCTCCGGGCACACCATCGTGCAGGTCCCGCATCCGGAGCACTTCGCGGGATCGATCTTCGGATAGAGCGCGTAGGCCGTCGTCTTGCCGGACTCGACGGTCGCCTGGAGCTTCGCCTTCGCCTTCTCGTTCGCCGCGCGCTGCCGGCGGGAGTAGAGCCAGTAGATGACGATCGTGACCGCGACGCACGCGGCGACGCCGGCGTTCTGGGAGAGCAGATGGATGATGGAGCCCATCCCGTCCACCACCGTAGCCGGTGAGACAGGACCACAGTCTAGCGCATCGACGTCGTCGATTCTACGAGCGGTGCGGTCACAGCGCGGCGAGCACGATGTCGAGCTCGCCCGAGAGCGCGCCGGTCGCGTCGGTGGTGAGGTCCACCACGAGGCTCGGCAGGATCGCCCCGTCGGTCGCGTTCGCGGGCTCGCCGGCGAAGTAGATCTGCGTCGTCAGCTCGAGATGGCCGGTGGCACGAACGATCGCGTGGATGTGGCGTGTACGACCGGGGTACAGACCCGGATAGATCGTGGTGAAGCGATACCGGCCGTCTGCGTCCGTTCGCACGCGCCCGCGAAGAGGCCACTCGGCGCTGAGCGGACCGCAGCCGATCGCGCTTCCGTCGTAGCAGCCGCCGTCGTCCGCTTGCCAGAGATCGAGCTCGGCGCCGGCGAGCGGCGTGCAGCCGACGGCGCTCATCACGCGGCCCGAGAGCGTCAGCGCGGTCCCGGGCCAGCGCAGCGGGTTCAGGTTGCCGTCGCTGCGGAGCGGCGCGCCATCGACGTACGCGGGGCCGAGGATGTTGCTGTCGGTCTCGGGGCACGAGAGCGTCGAGGGAGCGTCGGCGCTGCCCGCGTCGCTGGCGCCCGCGTCCGGCCACGTC
Organism: uncultured delta proteobacterium; assembly: GCA_963740495.1. GTDB lineage: Bacteria > Myxococcota_A > Polyangia > Polyangiales > CAVUEK01 > CAVUEK01. The sequence continues at coordinate 142,861 of CAVUEK010000010.1, read as the reverse complement.
GGCGTCGAAGGGAGCCGCGTCCGGATCCGGCGCGCCGCCGTCGGTTCCGCCGTCCGGCGACCCTCGGTAGCGCCCACCGCTCGACTCCGTCGCGCATCCGAGAACGGCTGCCGCGCCGCCTGTCGCTGCGAGCAAGAGCTCGCGACGTGTGAAGCGCGGAGCCTCTCGGGTTTCCCTCGGCATCGATGAGATCGTGGGCCCCGGCGGGCGACGGCTCCAATCGAAGATGCCTAACCGAGCCATTGGCGCCGCCTATGCCTCGCGCGTTCCAGGGCGCGCCATCTCGATGATCTGCGCGCGCCAGGTCAGATCGCGAGAGGTGCGGCGTCGTGTCGCGCGGGCGGACGATTGCGTCGTGCGATGCCAGGGGCGCCATGACGCGCGAGTCTCGAGGCGACGACCGGGTGGCTCGAAGCCGCTCTCGGCCACGCGCTAGTGGCACTCCTGCGTCCTGACGAAAGAGAAGCCGAGCTGCACGCATCGACTGGCAAAGTCGAAACCACACGTCACGAACGATGCAGATTCGCCGCACGAAGGGTACGGGCTCGACACCCACCCCGAGCCGATGCACGCGCCCCCGACCTCCCTGCAAGCGGTTCGGATGTCGGTCCAGCGGCGCGTCTCCTCGCCGTCGCAGTCGTAGTCGAATGACCGACCCGTGCTGCCGCTGCACGCAACGCCCAGCGGACAGTAGCTGTCTGCGAACCAGGCTCGCTGGTTCGGATGGACCGCTGCGTACTCCGACCCGGCGGCGGCTCCGTCCGAACAATCCCAGAGACCGTCGCTTCGAGCCTCGAGGTAGCCCACCGCGCATGCATCACACGTGCGCAGGCTGCTCGACATCTCGGGATACGAGTCCCGGTCGCCATCGCGATAGCAGCTGACCCGCTCGTCCGCGAGCCCATCGCAGTCATCGTCGATGCCGTTGCTGCAGTCCTCGAGCGCGGAGCTGTTGACGCGGGGGTTCGAGTCGTCGCAATCCGAACCGCACCCGAGATCGGAAGGACCTTCGCCGTCACCATCCGAGTCGATTCGGTCGTTGTGACAGCCGCTCGACGCGTTACAACTGTCGGTGGTGCACCCCCTGCCGTCATCACAGTCGAGTGGGATGTGCTGGCAACCCGTACTCGGTGCGCATGTGTCGGTCGTGCACGCATCTTCGTCATCGCAGTCGAGTGGCGTGCCGTCCAAGCACTCGTTCGTACCGTCCCTGCATGTCTCGATGCCATTGCAAGCGTCCCCGTCGTCACAACCGGTATCGCACCCACAGCCGCTGTCCTCGTCGACGGCACCGTCGCAGTCATCGTCCTCCGCGTTGCATAGCTCCGGTGCGTGTGGGTACTGAGACGATCGATCGTCGTTGCAGTCGTCAGCGTTCTCGACAGCCCAAGGGAGCTCCCTGCACACGTCGACCGGCACGAGGGGGTCACCGAACCCGTCTCCGTCGGAGTCACGATAGCGTCGCGGTGGGCAGCGATCGGCGGCGGCGTCCACGATCGCATGGGGCGGCGCATCCACCGTGGCCGAGGCATCGAGAGCACCGCCGGATCGCTCCGCGGTGCAAGCAAAGGAGAGCACGCACAGCGGTCCAGTGATCGCGCGAACCGCTCCGCTCCGCAACCGGGCAATGCTCGCTGACATCCGGCTGTTTTGGCACAAGCCGGGCGTCGCGCGTTCCAGGGCGCGCCACCTTGATGGTCTGCGAGCGCCACGTCAGATCGCGGAGGGTGTGGCGTCGTGTGTTCGCGTGCGCCACTCGGTCGGTGTCATTCCGGTGAGCGTCCGAAAGAGGAAGCTGAAGCGCTGTGGTGTGGAGCATCCGACGGCATGACCGATCGCAGCAACCGAAGCGCTCGAGTCGTCGAGCAGGCGCTGCGCGACGCGGACCTGGGCGCGACGAACCTCGGTTTGGAACGTCGTCCGATGCCTCGCGAGGCGGCGTTGCAAGCTGCGCGGAGAGAGGGCGAGCATTCGTGCGGCGGCGCGCACGTGCAGTGTGCCCGGTTCTGCATCGAGCGCGCGGCGAAAAGCCGCGAGCCAATGATCGCTGCCTGTCATGGAGCCCACCACGCCGTCGAGCGCGGATAGGATCCCGTGGTCCGGCTCGCCGAGCCATCCGAGCGCAGCAGGCGCGGTCTCGAAGACCTCGACGGGATGGGGAGCATCGGCGACGCGGAAGAACCCGGCTACCGTGGCACCGACCATCCCTCCCGGCCGCACGATCGCCAGCTTCTCCACCTTGTCCGCGAGGTGCCTCCGGTTGTCGCGCACGTACACCGCGAGCTCCGTGAACGCCGTGGGATCGATGGTTGCGAGCCGACTGACGTCGACCATCGAGGTGTGTGGAGGCGACGTCGGCGCGATCTCGGTTCGGTACAACCGCGCGAGCGCCAGAAAATCCGCGCTCGTGGGGATGCCGAAGATAGCGGAGATGCAGAGGTGAGCGTGCGGGCGGGCGTACACGTAGCCCCTTCCCGTCACGAAGGCATCGACCGGTTGCCGACAGAAATCGGCGACGCTCAGCGCCGCGCGCACGTCAACGTCTCTCCGGCGATGACCTCGACCATGCCCAGATATATGTGACCCATGGGACCAGTCAAGCTGGTTGGTCGTCCCGCCGCCTTGCGCGTCGTCAGGGCCGAGGCCTACAGTTGGCATGCGAGCCACGGTGAGACTCTCGAGCACATGGCAGCGCTTCGTTGGGCCAGCCCTCGCGGCGCTTGTCTGCGCCGGCTCGGTCCAGCTTCACGGTGCGTTCCTCTACGAGTGCTCGATGATGGGGCGCGCGTCCCAGCGCTGCCCGTGCATGGCGGGGGAGAGCCACGCGCCGGACCTCGATCCCACGCTTCGCAAGGTCGGTTGTTGCGAGGTTCGGCCGGTCGCGTTGCACGACGGGCCGTCGGCGGTGCGTGAGCACGCGGCTTCGCGCCAGGCTGCCGCGGCGCGCGCAGAGCGAACTCCCGATGCGGTGTTTCGGTTCCGCTTTGCTCCGGTCACGGCTCCGATCGCGGACGCCCGCGCATCTCCAGGCGCGGATGGATCCCCGCTGTACGCAAAGAACTGCGCTTTCCTGATCTGATCCGTCGCGACTCCCGGGCTGCCCGAAGCCTGCGCGAATGCGCTCGCTCACCGGGTCGGTGATCACACACCGAGTCGTTCGACGTTCGATCGAAAGCGAAGGATCGATGATTCAGATGGTACAGGCGCGCCACGCCGCGCTATCGCGCGCGTTCACGCTGGCCGTAGTGACGCTCGTGACCGGGTGCGTCGCGACGCACGAAACCGCGGTACGCAGCGACTTGCCGATCGCGGGCCGCGCGCTGGCGCCGCCCGGCGAGACGCACGGCCGCGCCCTCGACGGTACGCTCGCGACCTACGTGCAGTACGCGATGGCGCGGAGCCCGGAGCTCCGGGCCAGCTACGAGAGGTGGCGTGCCGCCGTGCTGCGCATCTCTCCCGCGCGGAGGTTGCCCGAGCCGACGATCGCGTACGGATACTACGCGCTTCCGGTGCAGACGCGCGTCGGGCCTCAGCAGCATCGGCTGAGCGCACGACAAGACATTCCGTGGCCCACGAGGTTGACCCGCGCGGCCGATGCGCAGTCGGGGCGCGCGCGCGCAGCGCAGCGTCGCTTCGAAGCGCAGGCCTTCGGCGTGAGGCGGATGGTAGCGGATGCGTGGTGGACGCTCTGGCTCGCGCGTCGCTCGAGAGCGATTCAGCGCGAGCAGCTCGAGGTCCTCGGCGGGCTGTCGGAGACGCTCCGCGCCCGTCTCGAGGTGGGTCAGGCGACGCTCGCCGAGCTTGCGCAGGTGGACCTGACGCGCTCGCGCGTCGACGACTCCGTCGCTGGGCTCGCGGAAGAGGAGCGCGCCGACGAGGCGAGCCTCCGCGCGGCGATCGGAGCACCACCGGATCTTGCGATGCCGACCTCGAACGAGCCGGAGGCTGCGCTGGTCCCTGGCGAAACGGAACGATCGCTTCGAGAAGCGGTGCGCCATCATCCCTTGCTCCAGTCGTTCGCGCTCTCCGCGGAGGCGAACGAAGCGCAAGCGGCTTCGCTCGCGGGCGACCGGTTTCCGCGCTTCTCGGTGGGCGTCGATTGGATCGAGACCGGCGAGGCGGCGATACCGGTCCAGGGAAGCGGGGACGACGCGGTGGTCCTGAACGTGGGTATTTCCGTCCCGCTCTGGCAAGGAAGCTACGTGGATGCACGCGACGCGGCCCAAGCCGACGCCGCGGCGGATCGCGCCGACGGGCAGAGCGCGGAGAATGCAGCTCTCGCCGAGCTCGCTCAGTCGCTGGCCGCGGTGCGCGATTCGGCGCGTCGCGTCGCGCTGTACGGCGACACGTTGTTGCCTCAGGCCCAGAGCGCCTACGAGTCCGTCGTCGCCGCGTACGCGGTCGGACGCGCGACCGTCGCCGCGACGCTGCTCGCGCAGCGCGACCTTCTCGAGCTCTCGCTCGGGCTCGCGCGGGCCAGAGCCGACCAGGGTGAAGCCTGGGCGCGGCTCGAGCGCGTCGTGGGCCGTCCGGTCGAAGCCAGAGGAGCGCCATGACCGACCCCACACACGAGCCCGAACGCTCTTCGGCACCCGACGCGTCGCCGGCGCGCGTCCAACGGCTTCGCGCTCGGGTGCGCCGCGTCGCTCCCTGGGCTGGCGCGACGCTCGCGCTCGCGCTGGTCGCGTTCGCCCTCGGCCGCTGTAGTGGGGAGCGCGACGAGAGCAGCTCCGCATCGGCCGACGCCTCCGGTACCGAGACCGTCTACACGTGTGTGATGCATCCCCAGATCCGCCAGAGCGAGCCAGGGCGGTGCCCGATCTGCGGGATGGATCTCGTCCCAGTCGGGAGCGCGGAGGATACCCCTCTCGCCGCTACCGAGGTGGCGCTCACCAAGCGCGCGGCGACGCTCGCGCGCATTCGCACGACCGAGGTTCGAAGGCTCTCCGCGAGCGGCGCGACCGCGCACCTTCTCGGGCGCGTCGACTACGACGAGTCGACGCTCCAGTCGATCACGACGTGGATCGGCGGACGGATCGATCGGCTTCATGTGCGTATCACGGGCGAGCAGGTGCGAAGAGGGCAGGTCGTCGCGACGCTCTACAGCCCAGAGGTCTACGCGGCCGAGCAGGATCTCATCACCGCGAAGCGGCAGCTCGCCAGGCTCACTAGCGGTTCCGCGATCGCGGCGTCCTCCGCGGCGGCTGCGCTCGACGGAGCGCGGCAACGGCTGCGCTTGCTGGGCGTGCCGGACACCGAGATCGCCGACATCGAGGACTCGACCGTACCCAACAGGCGGATCTCGATACGGAGCCCGTTCGCCGGCACGATCCTGGAGCGCCTCGCCACCGAGGGCGCGTACGTCCAAACGGGCGCGCCGCTCTATCGCGTCGCGGACCTCACGCGGCTGTGGGTGCAGCTCGACGCGTACGAGAGCGACCTCGCCAACCTCGAGGTCGGCCAGACCGTCGAGCTCGACGTCGACGCGCTCCCCGCCGAGACGTTCGAGGGGCGCGTCTCGTTCGTCGATCCCGTCGTCGACGCGCAGCGGCGCACCGCGCGGGTGCGCATCGAGGTCTCGAACCCCGAGCGCAAGCTTCGGCCGGGCATGTTCGTCGAGGCGGTCGTACATGGTCGCCCCGGTTCGGACGCGGCCCAGCCGCTCGTCGTCCCGGCGAGCGCCCCGCTCTTCACCGGGCGGCGGTCCATCGTCTACATCGAGGTTCCGGACGCGCCGCGGCCGACCTACGACGCGCGTGTGGTGAGGCTCGGACCCCGCGTCGGCGACCTCTACCCCGTCATCGCGGGGCTATCCGAGGGCGAGCGCGTCGTCATCGAGGGCGCGTTCACGCTCGACGCGGACCTCCAGATCCGAGGCGGGCACAGCATGATGATGAGCGGCGACGACACGACGCCCGGACCGTTCGACCAAGCCATCGAGACGTCGGCGTCGTGGCGCGCGGGGCTTCGGCCCGTGATCGCCGCGTACCTCGAGCTGCACGAGCGTCTCGCGGACGACGACCTTGCCGGCGCGAACGCATCCGCGCGCGAGCTGGCCAGCGCTACCGCCGCGTTCGCGCCCACGGAGCCGACGCACGCGGTCGAAGCATGGCAGGCGCTCGGCCGGTCCATCGGCATGCGGGCCGAGCGCGCGAGCGGCGCCGACTCTCTTGAGGCGGTGAGAGCCGACTTCGAGCTAGTGGCCCAACAGGTCATCGCCTTGCTGCGCTCGCTCGGGAATCCGATGGATGTTCCGTTGCGGCTGGCGTTCTGCCCCATGGCGTCCGAGAGGCGCGGCGCGGAATGGATCCAGACCTCCGAGTCGATCGCGAATCCGTACTTCGGCCGCGCGATGCTGACGTGCGGTGAGATTCGCCAGACCGTCGAGCCCGGCGGCTATCTCCCCGCGCCCACGCCCGCCGATGCCGTGGCACCCGCGCGCGCGATGGCGGGAGGCCATCACCATTGAGCCAGCGAACAGGCACGCCGTCGTCCTTCTGGGAGCGCTTCCTCGGCTACTTCGTCGACACGAAGTTCGTCGTCCTCGTCGTCATCGCATTGCTCGTGTTCGTGGGCCTGAGCGTCGCCCCGTTCCGGGCGCTCGACCTCGGCTTCCTTCCGCGCGATCCCGTGCCCGTCGACGCGATCCCAGACATCGGCGAGAACCAGCAGATCGTCTTCACCGAGTGGTCCGGCCGTTCACCGCGCGACGTCGAGGACCAGATCACGTATCCGCTCACGACGGCGCTCCTCGGCATCCCCGGCGTGCGTACCGTCCGGAGCTCGAGCGCGTTTGGCTTCTCGAGCATCTACGTCATCTTCGAGGATGACGTCGAGTTCTACTGGTCGCGGTCGCGCGTGCTCGAAAAGCTGGCGTCGCTGCCCACCGGCCTCCTACCCGAGGACGCCGTGCCGACGCTCGGTCCCGACGCGACGGCCCTCGGACAGGTCTTTTGGTACACGCTCGAGGGCCAGGATGCGCACGGGAACGTCGTCGGCGGTTGGGACCCTCAGGAGCTGCGCTCGATTCAGGACTGGACGGTTCGCTATGCGCTGCAGTCCGTTTCGGGTGTGAGCGAGGTCGCCTCGGTCGGCGGCTTCATCCGGGAGTATCAGGTCGACGTCGATCCCGACGCGATGCGTGCGCACCAGGTGAGCCTCGCCCAGGTCGCGAACGCGATACGCGAGTCGAACCTCGACGTCGGCGCGCGGACGATGGAGATCAATCGCGTCGAGTACGTCGTGCGCGGTCTCGGGTTCGTCCGCGAGCTCGCGGATCTCGAAGAAGTCGTCGTCGCCGAGCGCGAGCACACGCCGATCCGCGTGCGAGATGTGGCGACGGTTCACTTCGGTCCGGGGCTGCGGCGCGGCGGGCTCGACGACGCGGGCGCGGAGGCCGTCGGCGGGGTCGTCGTCGCACGCTATCGCGAGAATCCTCTGCGCGTGATCGACGGCGTACAGCGCCGTATCGCCGAGCTCGCGCCCGGGTTGCCGCGGCGCACGCTCGAGGACGGGACGATCAGTCAGGTCACGATCGTTCCGTTCTACGATCGAACGCGGCTGATCCACGAGACGATCGACACGTTGTCGGGAGCGCTCTGGCTCGAGATCTTGATCACGGTGATCGTCGTGCTCGTCATGCTCCGGAACCTGAGGAGCGCGATGCTCATCAGCGCGATGTTGCCGCTCGGTGTGCTGCTCGCTCTCGTGGTGATGAGGTACACGGGCGTCGACGCCAACATCATGGCGCTCGGCGGGATCGCGATCGCCATCGGGACGATGGTGGAGATCAGCATCGTGTTCACGGAGAACATCGTCCAGCACCTGGACGCGGCGCCACCCGACGCGGATCGACGACCGATCGTCAAGCGCGCGGCTGCCGAGGTCGCTCCAGCCGTGATGACGAGCGTCCTCACGACGGTGGTCAGCTTTCTGCCGGTCTTCGGGCTGACCGCCTCGGAGGCCCGCCTCTTTGCACCGCTCGCGCTCACGAAGACGTTCGCGATGACGGGTGCGCTGATCCTCGCCATTCTCGTTCTGCCGGCGCTCGCTCACGTGGTCATGAGGCGCCGGCCGGAAGCTCCCGCGGACGCCTCTGGTCTTCGCGCCAAGCTGCGCTCGACGCTGCGAATGGTCCACGTCCGCGATTGGGCGCTCATCGCGCTCGGGGCGCTGCTCTTCCTCTGGAGCGCGTGGGCCGCGCTCTTCGTCGTGCTGCTCGGCGTCGTGCGGCTGATTCGACCCTTCCTGTCGGCTCGAACCGTCTCCATCGTGGACCGGGCGGAGGTGTGGATCGCGGTCGCAGGCGTCACGCTCGCGCTCTCGGCCGAGTGGCTTCCGTTCGGTCCGGGCGTCGGCCTCGCGGCGAACGTGCTCTTCACGGGCGCCGTGGTCGCGCTCGTCCTCGGCGCGTTTCAGCTCTTCGAGCGAGCCTATCCGACGATCCTGCGCTGGGTGCTCGCCCACAAGCTCCTGTTTCTGTGTCTGCCCTTGCTGATCGTTCTCGCGGGGCTGACCACCTGGCTCGGGTCGGACCGACTGCTCGCGTGGCTTCCCGACGCTGCACGCGCGAGCACTCCGCTGACGAAGCTGGCCGGCGCATTTCCCGGCTTCGGACGGGAGTACATGCCGCCGTTCGACGAGGGCGCGTACCTCTACATGCCGACGACCATGCCGCACGCGTCGGTCGGCGAGGTAGAGGAGATGGTCTCCGAGATGGACGCCGCGATCGCGACGATCCCAGAGGTCGATCGCGTGGTGGGAAAGTGGGGCCGCACGGATTCCGCCCTCGATCCGGCTCCCATCGCGATGATCGAGGCGATCGTCACGTACGTTCCCGAGTACCGCACGGATGCCGACGGCGCGCGCGTTCGACAGTGGCGCAACAGCATCCGCACGCCTCGGGACATCTGGGACGAAATCGTCGCGGTGGCGCAGCAGCCGGGCGCCACGACCGCGCCCGTGCTCATGCCCATCGCCGCGCGGCTGGTCATGCTCCAGAGCGGGATGCGGGCGCCGATGGGCATCAAGGTGCAAGGGCCCGACCTCGAGACCATCGAACGGTTCGGGCTCCGGCTCGAAGAGCTGCTGCGGGACGTTCCCGAGATTCGCGCCGAGACGGTCTTCGCCGATCGCGTCGTAGGCAAGCCGTACGTCGAAGTGAGCATCGACCGGCGCGCGATCGCGCGCTACGGCCTCACGATCGACCGCGTCCAGCACGTCCTACAGGTCGCGCTCGGTGGGATGATGTTGACGCGCAGCGTGGAGGGCCGCGAGCGGTATCCGATCCGCGTCCGATACATGCGCGAGGAGCGGGACAGCATCGAAGCGCTCGGGCGCGTCATGGTCCCCACCTCTTCGGGCGAGCAGATCCCGCTCGAGCAACTCACGAGGATCCGCTACGTACGCGGACCACAGGTGATCAAGAGCGAGGACACGTTCCTCACGAGCTACGTCATCTTCGACAAGCGCGAGGACGTCTCCGAGGTCGACGCGGTCGAGGCGGCGCAGCGCGCGATCCAGGAGCACATCGACTCGGGCGACCTCGAGATGCCCCCGGGTGTCCGTTACCGGTTCGCAGGCACCTACGAGAGCCAGCTTCGCAGCGAGGATAGGCTCCGCGTGCTCGTCCCGATCGCGCTCGCGCTCGTCTTCATGCTTCTCTTCCTGCAATTCCGACGCATCCTCACATCGCTCATCATCTACAGCGGCGTTCTCGTCGCGGTGAGCGGCGGATTCATGCTGCTCTGGCTCTACGGTCAACCCTGGTTCCTCGACTTCTCGCTCTTCGGCACGTCGATGCGCGACCTGTTCCAAGTCGGCACGGTGAATCTGTCGATGGCCGTGTGGGTCGGCGTGATCGCGCTGGTCGGGGTCGCGACCGACGAAGGCGTGATCATCAGCACGTACCTCGAGCAGAAATTTCGCGCGGGGCCGGCGCCCGACGTCGCCTCGGTCCGGGACCGCGTGGTGGAGGCGGGCAAGCGTCGCGTCCGCCCGTGCCTCATGACGACGGCAACTCTGATCCTCGCGTTGCTCCCCGTGATCACCTCGCAGGGTCGCGGCTCCGACGTGATGGTGCCGATGGCGTTGCCATCGGTGGGCGGGATGACCATCGCGCTCATCACGCTCTTCGTCGTCCCGGTCCTCTCCTGCCGCCTCGAGGAAGCGCGAACACGGCGGCATGGCGCGAAGAGCGGCGTGATAATCTCCCCCTGATGGGGAAGACTCACCTCGCGCTCGCTGTCGCTGCATCCGCGCTCGTCGTTCCGGACCTCGCCAGCGCGCACATCGGGCTCATCGACCCGGAGTCGCGCTATGGAACCGACGTGCTGAAGAACGGGCCGTGCGGACGCGACGGCGGGACGCGCAGCACGCACGTCTACACGTTCGCGCCGGGTCAGACGATCACGGTCCGGTTCGACGAGTACATCAATCACCCGGGCCATTTTCGGATCGCGTTCGACGACGACGGCGACGACGACTTCCAGGATTCCGCCGTGCCTCTCGGACTGCGATGCGCGCTCGATGGTGATCGGCGTCGCTCCTGGCGACTACACCGACCCGACGGTGCTCCTCGACGGCATCGCCGACATGGCCGGCGGCGAGTACGACATCGACGTCACGCTGCCCGACATCGAGTGCGACAACTGCACGCTCCAGGTCATCCAGGTGATGACCGACAAGCCGCCGTACGTCTCGGGCTACGTCCCCGAGAACAACGACATCTACTACCAGTGCGCAGACCTCGTCCTCGTCGCCGGCGGCGGGCCCGACGGCGGCGCGGGTGGTGCGGACGGCGGCACGGTCGTGCTCGACGGCTCGTCACCCTCGCGCGACGGAGGCTCGACCGGGAGCGGCGGCGACGGCGGCGGCTGCGGCTGCACGGCAGCGGGCACGCGGTCCTCGCGCGGCTGGCCGCTGCTGGCAGCGAGCGCGCTCCTCGCGCTCACGCTCGGCCGCCGTCGGCGCCGCGCCGCGTGACGCGGGGGCGCCTCGTCACTCGCGGTCGACGCGCTCGACCAGGTTCTCCGAGAGCGTGATGCTCACCTTCGTCTTCGGCCGATCGGGCATCCTACCCGGCGCACGCGCGATTCTCGCCGTGGCTCGGCTCACAACGAGCTCCGCCGTCACACGAACCGCGACGTGCCCTTCACACCCTCGCTCGAGTGGTCGTCGGAGTAGCGGTACTCGGGGTCGAGGAGGTCGTTGATGCGGTCCATGACGCGGTCGACGAGCGCTTGGAACTTCGCGCGGTGGCGGTGCTCCGCCTCGGGCGTGAAGGGCTCGAACCGTTCGGCGACGTGGTGCTCTCGCATGTCCTCGTAGGTGATGGGCTCGCCGAAGCGGTAGACGATCGTTCCGCGCCGCGCGATCGGCGAGCCGGTCGGGTAGACGCGGTCCGAGCCGTTGCAGCCGACGGGCACGATGGTGGCGCGGTTCGCGAGCGCGATTTGCGCGAGGCCGATGTGGCCCTTGGACAGCCGGACCGAGCGCGTTCCCTGCGGGAAGACGAGGATGTCGAGGCCGAGCTCGAGGGCTTCTGCGTTGAGCGAGGTGAAGCGGCGCATCATCGCTCGGAAGAGCGCGTCGATGGCGTCCGCGTGCTCGCCCGTCTTCGGGTCGAACGGCGTGCCGAGGATGTCGCGCGGCGTCTCGAGGATGGCCGCCGGCGCAGCGGACGCGTCGACATGGGCGCGCTGGGTGCCGGTCGCCGCGGCGTCGGCGACCGCTTCGACCATGCCGCGCAACGTCTCGTACTCCTCGTTCGTCGGCTGGCGGTTCATGACGTTCACGAAGTCGCGCGTGATGAGATAGCCGCGCGACACGGTCGGGATGTTGTTCGTCGTCTCCATGAATGTCGCGACGAACGCGTTCTGGTAGTACTTGCCCTTCACCCACGTGGCGGTGAAGCGGCCGGTCGAGCGCCACAGCCGATACTGAAACGGCCAGTAGTTGTACCGGTCCGTGTGGTTCATCGCGTAGAGCACCGGCCCAGCCGGGATCCGGTGGGCGTCCTCGAAGCGAATGTCGACGCCGGGGACGAGCGCATAGTTCGGCGCGAGGAGCGCCCACGCGACGACGCGCTGGAACCGCGGCTTGGCGGTGAGGCGTATCTGCTCCATTCGAGGAAGCGTCAGCACGGGATCTCCGCTCCGGGTCTCAGTGTTGGGGCGCGCACGCGAGGCATGGCGGCTCGGCGCAGGTCGTATCGGCGGCGGGCGAGCACACGCCGAGCAGGCCGTCCTCGATGTGGCACTGTTGACCGATCTCGGTGCACCGCTCCGCCGGCGCGTGGCCTCCCCGGGGACATCCGCCGAGGACAGCCGCGAGCGCGGCGAGAGCCAGCGCCGTCCCGATCCGGCGCGCGATCATTTCTTTTGCGGTGGCTCGGGCTTGCGCGGAGGGAGCACCCAGCCGCGCGGCTCGACGAGCTCGTGCAGAGCGTCGATGAGATCGGGATTCGCGCTCCGCGCCGGGACGATGTGGATCTCGGGCTGCGATTCCTCGCTCACGCCCTCGCCGACCACGATGATCTCCTGGGTAGTCGTCCTCGAAGTCGTCGTCGGCCCCGGCGCCGGCCGCGCGCTCGGCCGCGGTGGGAGCGCGCCGGTGCCGCGGGCGCGCCGGCGGCCTCGACCGCTTCGGCAGGACCTTCGCGCCGGGCGCGAGGTCGCACGAGATCACCACGGCGCCGATGTTGTCGTCAGCCGCCGGGCCGCCCGCCAGCTGCAGCAGCAAGCGCGCCTGATCCTCCGGGTTCTTCGCCGTCTCGAGCGCCTCCTCGATGTCCGTGTCGTCCAGCACGTCCGTCACGCCGTCCGAGCAGAGCACGTACCGGTCGCCGGCGCGCAGGTTCCAGGAGCGCACCGACACCCGCACGCTCTCGCCCATCCCGAGCGCGCGAGTGATCACGTTGCGGGGCAAGCGCGCGAGCTGCTCGTCCGGCATGTCCGGGCGAAGCGCGAGCACGTCGTTCACGAGGGTGTGGTCGTGCGTGAGGAGCTCGTTGTGCCCGTCGCGCACGCGGTAGCAGCGGCTGTCGCCGACGTGCGCGATGTGGATCAGCCCGCGCTCGGGCTCGACGAACACGGCGACGATTGTCGTGCCCATGCCGCGGTACCGCTGGGAGGTCTTCGCGACTTCGATGACCGCGCGGTTCGCGGCCTGAACCGAGGTGGCCAACCGGCGTGCGGCCGTGGAGAGCCCGAGCTCGTCGTACTCGGACTTCATCATCGCGTCGGGGAGGCTCTCCTCGAAGTAGTGCGCGATGGTGGTGCAGGCGAGCGCGCTCGCGACGTTGCCGGCGTTCTGTCCGCCGGCGCCGTCCGCGAGCATGTAGAGGTCGAGGTCCGGACGGAGCATGACCGTGTCCTCGTTGTGCTCGCGGGAGCCGATGTCGGTGTCTCCGGCGGCGTTGACCCGGAGCGACGCCTTCGACATGTCGGGCTCGGCCATCGGGGCCCAGTATCGGGGCGCGGCCCCGGCACCTTCAAGACCGAATTGCGCCAGAGCTCAACAAATGCGAGCTGCGTGGGCCTCGCGGGCCTGGGCCAGCAGGGCGGTGAGCTCTTCGCCTTCGAGGACCTCCGTCTCGAGGAGCCGCTCGGCGATCCGGTCGAGCGCCTCCCGATTCTCGCGGAGGAGGTCGCGGGCCGTCCCGAGCGCCTCGTCGACGATCCGTCGTACCTCGCGATCGATCGTGTCCGCGAGCGACTCCCCGACCTCTCGGCTCAGCGCCACGGGCGTCCCGTCCTTGGCGGACAAGAACGTGGATTGACGCCGGCCGCTCACGGCGACGGGGCCGACCTCGTCGCTCATCCCCCAGTCGATGACCATCGCGCGCGCGAGGTCGGTGGCTTTCGCCAAGTCGTTCTGCGCGCCCGTCGAAGGATCGCCGAACACGACCTCTTCGGCTGCCCTGCCACCCAGCACGCCGACCATCTTCGCGCGGAGCGAACGCCCGGTCATCAGGTAGCGCTCCTCCTGCGGGAGCTGCATCGTGAACCCGAGCGCGCCGAGGCCGCGTGGCACGATCGAGATCTTGTGCACCACGTCATCGCCTCCTGCGAGCACGCCGGCGAGCGCGTGTCCGACCTCGTGATACGCGACGCGCCGCTTCTCGTCCTCGTTGAGCAGGCGGTTCTTCTTCTCGAGCCCCGCGACGACGCGGTCGATCGCGTCAGAGAAGCACCCCATGTCGACGCGCGCGCGCTCGCGCCTCGCTGCGAGGATCGCCGCCTCGTTCACGAGATTCGCGAGGTCGGCGCCGGCGAAGCCCGGCGTTCGCGCGGCGAGCACGTCGAGATCGATGTCCTCGGCGAGCGGGACGGCCCGCGAATGCACCTCGAGGATCGCGCGGCGACCGGCCCGGTCGGGGATGTCGACGAGGACCTGTCGGTCGAAGCGGCCCGGCCGGAGGAGGGCGGGGTCGAGCACCTCCGGGCGGTTGGTCGCGGCGATCACGACGACGGCCTGGTTCGGAGTGAACCCGTCCATCTCGACGAGCAGCTGGTTCAGGGCTTGCTCTCGCTCCTCGTTGCTCGTGATGGAGGTCCCCCGCGACCGACCGAGAGCGTCGAGCTCGTCGATGAAGAGGATGCACGGCGCGCTCTCGGCCGCGCGCCGGAAGAGGTCGCGAACGCGCGCCGCGCCCACGCCGACGATCATCTCGACGAACTCCGATCCGTTGATTGACAGGAACGGCACGTTCGCCTCGCCCGCCACCGCGCGCGCGAGGAGCGTCTTGCCGGTGCCGGGCGGCCCGACCAAGAGCACGCCTCGCGGGATGCGCGCGCCGAGCCGGTGGTAGCGCTCCGGGTTCGAGAGGAACCCGACGACCTCTCGGACCTCTTCCTTCGCCTCGTCCACGCCCGCGACGTCGTCGAACAGGGTGCGTGGCGTGTTCTCGTCGGACAGCTTCGGCCGGCTTCGGCCGAACGTGAGCAATCCGGCCGCCGGGCCGCGCGACGATGCGCGCCACACGAAGTACATCACGGCGGCGAACAGCCCCAGATAGATGACCCACGCCATCGACTGGAAGTTAACCCCGCACGACGAGCCCGGCAATCCGAGCCAGAGTGATACTCTCGCGCACGGTGATGACGAAGAAACGCCGGATCGCGCTCATCTCGACGGGCGGCACGATCGAGAAGACGTACGACGAGCTCTCGGGGGTCCTCAGCAACAAGGTGTCGGTGCTCGACGTCATGCTGGCGTCGCTCGAGCTCCGCGGCGTCGAGATCGTTCGCATCCCGCTCATGAACAAGGACAGCCTCGAGATGGTCGACGCGGATCACGCGCTCATCGCGAAGACCGCGCTCGACCTGGGCGAGGCGCATGATGGCGTCGTCATCGTCCACGGCACCGACCGTCTCGCCGAGACGGGCGAGCGCATCGTCGACGTCGCGAAGGAGCGAGGCGCGAGCGTACCGGTCGCGACCGTGCTGACCGGTGCGATGCGTCCCTACGCGCTGCGCACCACCGATGCGCTCCAGAACCTGACCGAAGCGCTCCTCGCGGTGCAGCTCGTGCCGCCGGGCGTGTACGTCGCGATGCACGGGCAGGTCCTCGCGTTCCCCGGCGTGGTGAAGGACGCGAGCGCCGGGACGTTCGTCAAGCCGTGAGCGCCGTTCGCGGGGTCTCGCTCACAGGCCGTCACACGGCTCGATCAAGCAGTCGGCGGGCGGGAAGTTCGTCGCCGGCGGGCACTCGGCGCCGAGCGCGAGATCCGGTGCCCAGGTCCAGTCGTCGAGCATGACGTGGCCGACGGCCGTGCCGTTTCCGCAGAGGTCGTACGCGACGACGGTGCCGTAGCGCGCGAGGCGCGTCGTCTGCCGGTACCACATGCCCATGAGCCCCGCATAGACGGTGCCGCTCGTATGGAGTGACTCGGCGTCGGTCGTCGAGACGCTGTACGTCTCCGAGTCGCTCTCGCCGAGGCTCATCGCCACCGTCTCGCTGTGCGACTCTGCCTCCGAGTAGCTCTGCGTGTTCTCCCACGTCGCCGTTCTCGTGAAGCTGTTCGTCTCCGCGTAGCTCTGGGATTGTTCCCAGTGCGCTCCGACCGCGCGGCTGTGCGACTCGCTCGCGGACGCGGACGCGGTGCCGCTCTCGCCCGCCTCGACGCCGCTCCCGTTCGTTCGAGATCCGCTCTGACCGTAGGAGCTGCGGTTGCCGTCGACGAAGCCACCCTTCGCGCTGCCGCCGATGTTGATGAGCCCGAAGAGGCTGCCGCCCGCCTCTGCGCCGACCTCGCCGTTGATCTCGCTGAAGTGCTCGTCGTTCACGGACCAGCCGTAGCTGTCGCTCGACGTCGCCGAGTAGTCGACGTGGTTCGTTCGCGCGAGGCCCGTCGTCGCCGAGAACATGTCCGTGCTCACGACGGACCCGCCGGACGTGCGCGTATCGGTCGCCGTCGTCGCGTGCGTCGCCGACTCGCTGCCGCCGACCGAGCGCGACGTCCCGTACGTCTCCGAATGCTCGATGCCGTACGTCTGCTCCCAGCCGCGGGTCTCGGTGTGCGTGATGGAGCGCGTGCGCGTCTCCGAATGGCTCTCGGCGTACGTCGTCGCGAGGCCGCCAATCCCGCCGGGGATGCAACCGCTCACCGGATCGGGCTCGTATGTCTGGGCGACCTGCATCGGCTCGGTGAAGTAGACCTGGAGCGGCCTGCGCACCGTCACCGGGTAGACGAGCGAGTGTCGCTCGCCGGACTCCTCGACGAGGTCGACCTGGATGGTGACGCCGTACCCGTCGACGAGCGCGGGCACAGGCGCGAACTGCATCAGCGCGGCGGCTTGACCGTCCTCCGGCGTCGCGGCCACGACGGTCGCGTCGGTCGAGACGCTTCCATCGACGACGAGGCCTTGGCTGATCCGGAACTCGGCCTCGACCGGCGTGAACCCGAGCGCGTCGACGCGCATGCCGTACGGGACGAGGTTGATCGCGTTGGGCGCCGGCTCCGCGCAGTCCGCCACGAACGTCTCGCCGACCGCGCGAAAGTCGCGAACGATCACCGACGGGGCGACGTCCAGCGTCGCGAGCATCCACGAGCTCCGCCGCTGCGGGACCTCGTTGCCGTCGAAGTATCGCGACGTGGCGTGCACGTACCCTTCGAACCGGCCGAGCTGGTCGCCGGTGCCGAACGGCACCCGGTGCGAGCCGAAGCTCCGCCAGATCACTTCGCCGCTCGCGTTCGGGGCGAGCGCGAGGGTGATGTCCACGGGCTCGCGGGCGGAGCCGTCAAGAGGGACGAACTCGCCTTCGAGGGTCACGTCGACCCACCCCTCGTCCGGCTCGGGGAAGCCGTCTCCTTCGAAGCGAAGCTCTTCGCCGACGGCGATCGACGTCGACGACAGCGCGCGGATCTCCGGGGCGCCGAGCGGTGACGCGATGACGCCGTCGCCACCGGCGGCACAGCCGGTGAGGGCGAGCGCGAGCGCGAGCGCGATGTGAGGCGCGATGGGTACACGGGGTCTCATGAGCTCCTCCTGCACCCGTCCGTTCAGCAACCGACGTGCCTCGCCGGGCGGTCTCGGATCGCGTGCGATTCCGGGGCGCCGCCGCGCCGATCCGTTCTCCTACGCCGCGCCCGCCGCCGCGCCGCGCCCAACTCTTGGTCGGCCGCGGTGTCGACTCCGCACCGGCCGCGTAGACGTCAGCCGTGCTTCTTGGCTCGTTCGAGCGCACGCGCGCGATCGACTTTCGCGTGCGTTCCGGAGCGCGGCTTCTTCGTGCTGTTGGCGTCTTCGGGCACGTCGCCCACGCGCACGATCGCCGCTCCGCCCGCTCGGAGCGCGCGAAGCAGATCCACGTAGCGCCCCGGCGTCGCGTCACGCCCGAGCGGGGCGCTCTTCAGCCACGCGAGCTCGGTGCCCGTGAGATCGCGCGGCGCGTAGCTCCCGAGAAACTCCTCGAGCGCGTCCCCGGGCGACTCTGCCCCGACGGCGTCGTCCGCGACGAGGTGATCCATCGTGACGCCGAGGTACGCCGAGAGCTTGCGGAGCGATTCCGGAGCCGGAACCGTCTTGCCCTTTTCCCAGCGATCCACGTGCTGCCACGAGGTCCCGACGTCGCGCGCCATCTGGTTCTTGTTGCGACCGAGCCGCTCTCGCGCCGCCCGAATCCGCGCGCCGATGCGTTTCGCGTCCTCGCTCATCGCAATCCTGAAGACTCTACCCGAAGCGCCTGTTCAGTGCAATCCATGACGCCATCCTCATGTGGAAATAATAGATACGATAGTATATATACCACGAGATGGGAGGCTCCTGATGCGTCACCTCGCTCGTTTCGCGGCGGTAGTGCTCTTCTCGTCGTTGCTCCTCGGGTACGCGGCGACCGCGTCGGCTCAGCATCGGGGCGCAGCGGACAACAAGATCCACACGGTCCGCATCGATCTCCACGTCGACCTCGGCTGGTGGTGGGCGTTCGGGAGCGGCGCACGCGTCGACATCCCGATCGTCCCCGACGGCTTCCTCGACAGCATCGAAGACGAATTTGCGCTGAGCGTCGGCCTCGAGGCCGGCTTCGTGAGGTGGAACGACCACCGGTGCGGCAACTACGGATGTTTCAACGATTGGAGCATCTGGCCGCACGTCGTCGCGCAGTGGAACCTGTACGTGGCCGACAAGTGGTCGATCTTCCCCGAGCTCGGGGGCGGCGTCGCGATCTACGACTGCGGGCCCGCCAACGACCACCGCGTGTGCGTGACCGGCAGCCCGGTCGTCGGGTTCGGGGCGCGCTGGCACTTCGCGCCCCCGCGCGTCGCGTTGCTGATGCGCATCATCTATCCCTTCGGCTTCCAGTTCGGCATCACGTTCTGAGCGGCGCTTCTCGGGTGCGAGCTTGCTCACGTCGTGCTCGACGTGGAGCCGGGCGGGCTCGTGGTCGACCTCCTGGGCATGCGGCGGCGGAGCGACTTCGGGATGGGCCTGGAACCAGATGCTCGACGCAGGCGGCGTGGTGATCTCTGACGAGGTCGAGATCGCGATGGAGATCGAGGCGGTTCAGCAGGCGGCGCAAGCGGCCTGATCCCCGCCCGCGCCGCGCCCGCGATCTCAATCGCCGTGCGCCGCAGCCGCCCGTGCCATCGCCACGAGCTCCCAGTACGGAGGCGTGTACCCCTGGCGTCGCCGAAACCGCTCGACGCTGGCGCTGACTCGCGCCCGGATCGCGGCGTGACGCGCCGACAGCCACCGTACCCGAAGGGCCGTCGTCGCGCTCATCCCCTCGGGCACCGGACCGACGCGCCCGAAGAGCTCGAGCAAGGCGCTCCATCCCTTGCCGACCCGCGCGACCGGCAGCATCGCGTAGTCGTAATCGAGCGGGTCGCCGCGCTCTGCCCCTTCGAGCATCGCGTCGATCACCGCGCTGTCGACGTGGTCGTCGAAGAGCGTGGCCGGGTCGCGCCACTCCGCGACGACGACGAGCTTCGGGTCGTACTCGAGGATCCGCGGGCCCGTTGGTCTCGAAGTGCCGCACGCCGAGCCGCGACAGCCACGAGACGACGCCGCGCGACGACATCGTGGTGGGCCCCTCCCACAAGCGTACGCCAAGCTCGCCGTAAGGAGCGGACGCGACCTCCGAGCAGAACTTCTCGGACGGGTCACGAAGTCCATGGCGAAGTCGTACGGCACGTGACGCGAGCGAGCCTCGTCCAGCGCTCGCGTGGCCGCGGTGTGCGGAAGCATCGGATCGTGGACGAGCGCTGCGGCAGATCCGCCGCGAGCCGCAGCACGAGGATCCGGAGCTTCTTGTCGGCGAGGTACTCGTCGACGCTCGACACGACGACCCCGCGCTCGATGTGCGCCTCGACGACGTGCGCTTCGCCGTCGTCACCCACGTGTAGGAGCGCCACGTGCGAGAAGCTCCCGGGGTGATCGCTGCCGCGCGCGATGAGAGCGCTCGTCGGCGCGCCACCGCGCGACACGAGCAGGTCTCCGCTGTGGAGCACCACGCCGTGGACCGTGACCGACGGCGTGCGGGACGGCTCGTCGGTCCCCGCGACGAGCGGCTCGACGCGTCGGGGATCGGTCTGTAGGATGACCTCCTCCGCCGCAGCGCGCGCACCATACAAGAGCCGATAGAGCGTGTTGCGCGCGCCGGGCTCGCGGATGTCCCAGTCGCGCGACGCGAGCTTCACCTCGCGGCGCAGCGCGACGGTCTCTCGCACGAAGTCGTCGACGCGGCGCGGGCACGCGGCGACGAGCGGGGCGAGCTCGAACAGCTCGCGTTGGAGCGCGAGGAGCGACGGGTCGTCGGCACGCGGCCGCTCCGCGCGCACGCGCGCGATCCGCGCGTCGAGATGCGTCATCCCGTTCGCGATCGCACCGGCGGCCCGCCCGCAGCCTGCGCGCCGAGCACGGCTGAAGCGCGCCTCGAGCTCGGCGAAGAGGGCGTCTGCGTCCCACACGAACGGGCGCGCCCCGGCGCCCTGCGATTGGCTCGGCGCCGGCTCGGGCGCGAGCAGCGAAAGGAGCAGCGCGGCGCCGAGCGAAAACGCTACGAGCCGTGCTCGCCCCCTCCTCTTCCACGCGATCACTCCCGCATTCTAGATGAGTTCGCTCGAGCCCCCGCTCGCGCTCGCGCAGCCGGCCGTTGACGCGTCTGCTCGTTCCCGCGTAAGCCAGGGCTTCGATGCGCGCCTCGGCTTTCTTGGCGGCGGGGGCTCTGGCCTTCGCGTCTTTGCTCGGCTTGGGCCGCGCCGAGGCCCAGGCGGCGGAACAGGTGCCGGACGGTGGCGTCGTCGAGCAAGCGGCACCGGTCCCGGAGGAGGCGTCGCCGCACGCCGACGAGGTGACGCCCCCAGCCCAAGAAGCGCCCGCCCCCGTCGAGGAGACCCCGCCGGACGTGGAGCTCGGCGGCCACGTCGTCTCGACCGAAGTCACCGAGGAGCTCGAGCCGACGCTGGTCTGGGATCCGGGGTGGGGGAGGGTCGGCATCCCCGAGTACCTCCTGATCGGTGTCACCGCGGTCATCAGCCTCGTGAACGTCGGCATCGGACCGCGACAGGATTCGCCGTCGCAGGGCGGCTGGTTGTTCGACGAGGATGCGCGGCGAGTCCTTCGGCTTCCGACCGAGTACGACCGGAGGTTCGCGCGCGACGCGAGCGACGTCACGCTCACCGTGATGACGTCGTTCCCGACGCTCGTCGACGCGATTCTCGTGGCCGCGTGGGCCCATCACGCACCCGACGTCGCGATCCAGATGACGTTCATCAATGCCGAGGTCATCGCGATCACGCTCGCGCTGCAGACGACGATGAACGTGGTCTTGAGCCGGGAGCGTCCGTATGGCCGGACGTGCGGCGCGGGCGGGCCCGACGATCTTCCGACCGACGCGCGTTACTGCGACGGCAACGATCGCTACTACAGCTTCTTCAGCGGCCACACTTCGCAGTCGTTCGCGAACGCCGCGTTGCTCTGCTCGCACCACATGAACATGCCGCTCTACGGGGGTGGTGCGATCGAGGCGGTGCCCTGCATCGCCGGCATGGTCGTCGCCGGCGCGACCGGCCTGCTCCGGATCCTCGGCGACATGCACTACGCGACCGACGTCATCACCGGCGCGTTGATCGGGACGGCGACCGGGTTCCTCGTGCCGTGGCTCCTGCATTACCGCAACGGGACGGGCGCGAACGATTCCTACGAACACGACGACGAGCCCGGGGACAGCACGCCCAGAGCGCCGAGGACGCAGGTGATGGTGGTCCCGAACGGGCTCGGCGCTTCGCTCGTGGGGGTCTTCTGATGCGGCGCGCCGCACACGCGATCGCGCTCTTCGCGCTGCTGCTCGGCACCGCCGCGACCGCACGCGCGCAGCCGACGACCGCGCCCGACGTGCACGACGGCGCGACGCCCGCAGCCGGCGATGCACGAACGCCCGCCCCCGATGCGTCGCAGGTCGAGGTGCCGCGGGCGAGCTACTGGAGCCGCGGAGAGCCGCGCCCGTTCATCTCGGGCGTCATCGACCTGGGCTTCCTCTATGTCCGACCGCGCTTCCACTTCGGCTGGGGACGCCCCCACAGCTCGTGGATCGGCATCGAAGCGAACCCGCTCGTGTCCGGCGAGGGCGTCGGCGCGTACGCCGGCCTCCGCGGGGAGTACTCCTGGCTCGAGGTTCGCGTGGGCGGCCGCTACTTCTTCACGTTCCAGAGGTCGTTCCTGAGTCCCCGCGATCGGTTCACCCATCTCGACATCCAGGACCGCAGCCAGGCCGCCTCTCGCTACCTCTCTCTCGAGGCCCAGCTACAGCTCGATCCGGACATCGTCGAGATCAATCACAGCCTGCGCATCTCGCTCAACACGGAGATCACCGGGACGTACATCACGCTCGTCGACCCGGGGCTCTACGTGTTCGAAGAGACGCTGAAGGTGGTCGTCGAGCCGCCGTGGCTGTGGTCGGTCGACTTCGGCGTGCGCTTCGCGTTCGGGCCGGACCTGAGCTTCTACGTCCAGCCACGGGCGGAGATCGTCCACCTCGTCGGCCGAAACGGAATCGTGCTCCGCGTCGGTCTCCAGGCCGGTGTGCACCTCTGGCCCGACCTCGAGATACGCGTCATCGCCGAGCCGGCAATCCTGAGCCCCGACGACCTCGGCGCGGTCGGCGGCGACACGTTCCTCCTCGGTCTCCGCTATCGCTGGGCGACCGGGATGCCGGACTGATCGGCGTCGGGGGGCTCGTCGGGGAGCGTGAGCGCGCGCGAGCCACCGGCGAACTGGATCTCGACCGCGCATGGCCCTTCGGCCGTTCGCGCGAGCTCGTAGACGCCGTCGGCGTAGAGCGCTTCCATGCTGCCGATCGTGCACGTCTCGGGCGTGGTCGAGACGAGCGTTGCGCGCTCGAGCACGCCGAGCAGCCTCGTGCCGTCCGTCTGTCGAGCGACGAGCGTGACGAGCTCTCGCGCTCCCGGCGCTACGGGCGAGAGCGCACGCTCTCCCGCCTCCTGATCGAGCGCCGCGAGGTCGAACACGTCGTCGGCGGCCGGCTCGACGATCGCGAGCTCGACGGCCTGCCCGCCGAGCGGGCGCAACGCCGCCTCCTCCGAGACCATCTCGAGGTGCACGTCGAGGTGCTCGACGTCGCCCTCGCGGATGGAGAGGCGCGCGGCCCGCGGAGGATCGACGTAGACGGGCGGAGCGCTTCCATAGCCCCCGAGCACGCGGCCGGCGCGGTCGCGCCGGACCATCTCGAAGCGCGCGACGCCCCCTCGCGCGAACGCGACGCGCCCCGTCTCGTGAAGACGCTCCCAGAGCCAGTGGGTCACCTCGACCGCCGCGGGCTCGGCGACATGGACGTCGAACGTGCGCGTGCCATGGTCGGTCGAGAACGCCACGCGTGCCGTGCCGACCGCGAGCGCATCGACGGTGCAGTGGCTGCCGGCGAGGTCGAGGACGCGAACGACCGCCTCGTCCGAGGACACGACCGAGCGGATGATCGCGCGGTCGATGTCGTCCGCGCGCTGTGTCGCGGATCCGCCTTCGAGACGCTCGGGCTCGAACACCTCGAGGTCGCCGCGCATGCCGACCGACAGCGAGACCTCGAGCGGGCTCGCGTCAGCGACGCGCCCGTCCGCGACGCGATGGCCAATCTCGAGCGTCGTCGACTCCGGCGCGGCGCCCGACATCCCACCACACCCGAGGACGACGACGCAGGCGACGGGCCAGACGGTACGAGCGCGGCGCACGGTCAACCTGCCCTCGCGGGATAGAGCCGGTCGCGCGCCTCCGGGATCAGCTCGTCGAGCTCGTCGAGGAGCGCGTCGATCCCGCGCTGGCAGCGCGTCTGCGTCGCCGGTGTGACGTCCTCGAGCTTCGGCAGGAGCGCCGAGAGCCGTCGCGCGGCCGCGCTCGCCTTCTCCATCTGCTCGAGCGCCTCGGCGCCGTCCGGCTTCGGCCGCAGGATGGGGTCGAATTCGCGCCGGAGGACCGCGACCGGTTTGGCGTCTTCGAACACCGCATGCTTGATCTGCTCGATGACTTCGTCGTCGCGCGATCGAGGCGCTTCGCGTCCGCGCGTCTCGGCCATCGCGCTCGCGAGGTAATCGACCGCGTCCACGCTCGGGACGTCGCACGCTTCGCCCCGCAGCATCTCCGGGGCGTGCTCGCGAAGCGTCGTGTATCCGCCCGTGAGCTTGTCGACCGTCGCGGGCCGGATTTTGGGCTCGTCTCGCGCGTAGTCGTGGAGCGAGGCGTGGCCCCACCGCTCCCACGCTCGCGCGTCGCGAACCCACGTGAGCGCCTCGGCCATCTCGACCCACGAGCGTTTGAAGCGCCGCTCCGCTGCACGGCTCGAGCCGCTGCTCCTCGTCGCCCTTGTGCGCGAGAACGTCGGCGAGGGCGTCGAGCTTTTGGTGCACCGTCGGCATGAGCGCCTCGTTAGATCGCCCTTCGCCTCGTGCAAAGAGTGCTAACCTGCGTGGCCCATGAAAGCGCGAATTCCCACTGTTGCCGCGGCCGCGCTCGCCTCGCTGGCCGCATGCCACTCGACCGATCCCCGCGGCGATGCCCCCGCGGCGCGCACCGTCCCGACGAACGAACAGCATCCGCCGCCGTCGCCGCCGACGAAGGCACCGCCACCGACGCCTCCGCCCGCCCAACCGGAGCCCTTCGAGCCGGTGCTCGCGCCCGGCGCCGAGGGCACGGGCACGGCGATCCCGGAGCAGGTGCTCGCGCCGCCCGCCGAGGACATGCACGCGCCGGCGACGTACGCGGTCGAGCTCACGATGACGCAAGGGTCCGATTGTGATTGACGTCCATCGCGATTGGGCGCCCGCCGGGGCTGACCGCTTCTACACGCTCGTCTCGATCGGCTTCTTCACCGACGTCGCATTCTTCCGCGTGATCGACGGCTTCATGGCGCAGACGGGGATCCACGGCGACGGGCGGGTCAACAGCGTGTGGCGCGGCCATCATCCCCGACGATCCGCCTCGCCAGCACAACACGCGCGGCATGGTGAGCTTCGCGACGTCTGGGCCGAATTCGCGGACGACGCAGTTCTTCATCAACTTCGGTGACAACTCGAACCTCGACCCGATGGGCTTCGCTGCGTTCGGCCGCGTGCGCGACATGGGCCCGGTCGATCGGATCTATTCGGGATACGGCGAAGGGGCGCCGCGTGGCCGCGGTCCCGCTCAAGGGCGCATGCAAGTGGAGGGGAACCAGTACCTCCACGCGGATTCCCCGAGCTCGACTACATCGAGTCGGCCCGCATCCTCTGAGCCCGCGTGGCTGCGGCTCAGCTCGCGCCGTAGCGCACGGTGATCAGGATGAGCTTCCGGTCACCCGAGAACTCGAACACGGCATCGTCCCAACGCGGCGGCGCCATGTGCGGGCGGGCGTCGTTGGACACGCCCCAACCTTCGGTCGGGATACCGAAGAAGTTGCGGTCGAGATGGCCGTTGTCGTTCTCGTCGTGACCGAGCGACACCGCGTAGCGCCCGGGCGGGACGTTCTCGAACGTGCACGTCGCGACGCCCGCGCTCCGGCCGAATCGCCCGCGCGCCTTCTGCACGGCGCGGTCGGGCTCGCCGGGGAAGCCGTCGCGGCTCGCGAACAGAGCGCAGCCGATGTTTCCCTCGCGCGACCGCAGGCCGACGATGCTCACCCGGAGGGTGCCGCCCTCCGAGCGTTCCTGCGCGAGACCGACGACCGGGGCCGCGACGATCGGGGCCGCGAGGAACACTGCGACGAGGGCGATGACGAGGGCGCGCTCCACCAAGCGCAAGCTTAGCCCGCCCCGCCGGTGAGGCAACGGCCCCGAGGTCAGCCGACCGTCGGCACGCTCGCGCCGAGGCGGCGTCGCGCCCGGGCGCGCAGGTGTCGCGGGGAGACCAGACCCGACGCGACGCCGAAGCCCGTCACCGCGGTGGCCGCGAAGAAGACGAAATCGATCGGCGTGGTGTGGTACGCGATGTGCTCGCTCAGCGAGAGCCCGGGCTGGACCAAGAGCTCGAAGAGCCCCTTGCCGAGCGCGAGCCCGAAGACGCCCGTCGCAGCGGCGAGCATGCCGAGCGTGCGCGTTCGCCCTCCGCCGAATCGGGCGGCGAGGGTGCCGGTGAGGATGCCGATCGCCACCGCGGCGTACTTGATTTCGAGCCCGCCCGTGAGGAAGCCGATACCGCCCCACAGCGCCGCGCCCAGCAGCATGCCGAGCGTCGCGCCGAGGATCGCGCGGCCGGTGCGGACGGGGGACTCGACCGATCCGGTCGTGACCTCGCGGGACGGAGCGCTGACGACGACCTTCGGCGCGGTCGCGCCCTCGAGAGCGCTCGCGGGGATCGATCCAGAGGCGCTCGCGGCTCCCCGGCCGCCGCAGCGAACGCGGCCGCGGTCGCGTCGCTCGCCGCGGTCACCGTCGCGCGAAGGAGCGCCGCGTGCTCGTCGAAGACCACGCCGGAGCACGCCGGGGTGCGGCGGGCGCCCGGCCACACGTCGTCGGCCGGCAGCGACGCGAAGTCTTCGCCACCGTGCGCGGCGCGCGCGTACATCTCGGCGGCGTGGTCGAGCGTCGCTTCCCCTGCGCGGTGGAAGGTGTGCGCGACGCGATCGTAAATCCCGGTCTCGTCGGCGTCGTCCGTGCTCTGCTCGGTCTCCCGGGCCGGCTCGCCGGGCGGCGGCTCGTCGGCCGGCGAGGGCTCGTACGCGATGGGCTGGAACTTCATGATGACGTACGGCTCGCCGTCCGTCGGCGGGACGAACGCCGCCCCGGGCGGGTACCCCCGCTCGGGCGCGTCGAAGCGGTGCATGACCTCGCCGTCGTCGCTCCGCAGGAGCA
This sequence comes from uncultured delta proteobacterium, assembly GCA_963740495.1. Lineage (GTDB taxonomy): Bacteria > Myxococcota_A > Polyangia > Polyangiales > CAVUEK01 > CAVUEK01. The sequence goes on along the minus strand of CAVUEK010000010.1, from coordinate 116,085 downwards.
CGGGGCTCGCCGCGGGATACCCGGGCGGATACCCGACGAGCGTCTGGCCGAAACCGAACGGGCTCTCCTGGACCCGGGTCCGGCCCTCGTCGAGGTCGAAGTCGTCGTCACCGATGAGAGGATGTGTGTGCTGAGGTCGTTCCACGTCCCCGGTTGGAGCACCTGGCGTGCCAGGATCGAGTCGAATGATCTCGGTGACCTGCGGCCGCCACCCGAGTGAACGGTTGCCGGGTCGGGCAACTCTTGCACTTCCGCTTCCGCACGCCTACTCCGGCGACATGAGCATCGCCCTCCGCCTCGCCCGCCCCGACGACGCGCCTCGGATCCACGAGCTCGTCGTGTCCCTCGCCACGTACGAGCGAGAGCCCGACGCCGTCGAGGCCACACCGGAGTCCATCCGTGCCCAGCTCGAGAGCCCCCACCCCCCCTTCGAGTGCCTGCTCGCCGAGCGCGACGGTCGCGCCGTCGGCTTCGCGCTCTTCTTCCAGAGCTACTCGACGTGGCGCGGTCGGCCCGGCATCACCCTCGAAGACCTCTTCGTCGAGCCCGAGGCGCGCCGGTCCGGCGCAGGGCGGGCGCTCCTGGTCCGACTCGCTCGGATCGCGGCGGAGCGGGGCTGCGCGCGGATGGAGTGGGCGGTCCTCGACTGGAACGAGCTCGCGCAGCGGTTCTACGAGGGGCTCGGCGCTCGGCCGCTGCGCGGGTGGACGACCTGGCGGCTCACCGGCGAAGCGCTGGAGCGTCTCGCCCTCGAGTGAATCGCGGCGCGCCCGTGCGGAAACGCAGGCCAATCCTGGAGGCGGGGTTGTGTGCCCCCAGCGGGGTTGGGTACACCGGTAGACGTCGTACCAGGAGTGCACAGTGTCCCATCGCTTCGTCTTCGTTTTCGCCTCCGCCACGCTGGCAGCCGCCCTGATTGGGGGGTGCTCCACGCGGGAGCGTCCCGGTGGAGGCCGCGACGGTGGCGGCCTGCCCACGGACGGCGCCGGCACCGACGCCCCCTTCGTCCCGCCTCCGCCCGAAGGCACCTGCACGAAGATGGACATCCTGTTCGTCGTCGACGACTCGGGCTCGATGGCGGAGGAGCAGGGCAACCTCGCGGCGAACTTCCCCGCGTTCATCCACATCCTCGACGGGTTCGTCACCGAGACGGGCGCGCCCCTCGACTACCGGGTGGGGATCACGACCACGGGCCGCGACACGACGACGATCATCACCTTCCCGCCCGCGTTCCCGGTGCCACCGATCACGATGACGGAGAGCGGCCCGAACGGCGCGCTCGTCGAGGACTCGTCGTGCGGGATGAGCCGCCGCTGGATCGAGCGTGCCGACAGCGACGTCGCCGGGACGTTCTCGTGCGCCGCGGCGGTCGGCACGGGCGGCTGAGCATCGAGATGCCGCTGCTCATGACCGAGCGCGCGATCACCGATCGCGTGGCCGACGAAACGAACGCCGGGTTCCTGCGCGAGGACGCGCTCCTCGCCGTCGTCGTCTTGACGGACGAGGACGACTGCTCCCGGACGGACGACCCGATCACGATCGAGGTGCCAGACCCGTTCTCGATGCCGATCGCGGCCGCGGACGAGTGCGACCCGACCTCGCCGATGATCGAGCCGCTCTCGCGCTTCATGAACGCCCTCGACACCGTGAAGGGCGACCGCGGCCGCTGGGCGATGGCCGTCATCGCCGGCCCCGGCCCCGGAACCTGCACCTCGTCGTTCGGCGACGCGATTGAAGCCGGTCGCCTCAAGCAATTCCTCATGGACGCCGGCGACAACACCGTCTTCAGCTCCATCTGCGACGGCGACCTCACCGGCGGCCTCATGAGCGCCCTCCAGACCTTCGACGCCGCCTGCCAGAGCTTCCCGCCTCTGATCTCAGCTACAGACGGGCGAGGATCGTTCGTCTGTAGCTATCTCGCTCCACGACGGCTCGCGCGTGTCATATTCGGCGGCCATGGGAGAGAGCACGAGCCAGGCGGGCCGGCGCCTCTATCGGACGCTCAAGCGGACGTCGGAGGCGCACGCGCTCCTCCGTGCGGCGACCGCGTCATGGTCGCGCTCTCGGGCGGCAAGGACAGCTACACGCTGCTTCGATCTGCTGTGGCGCGCGCGCGCGCGGGCGCCGTTCCGCGTTCGAGCTGATCGGCGTGCACCTCGACCAGGCGCAGCCCGGCTACGACGGCACGCCGCTGCTGCGCTGGCTCGACGACTACGGCGCGCCGTTCGAGATCCTGCGCGAGGACACCTACTCGATGGTCATCGAGCTGGTCGACGAGGGCAAGAGCTACTGCGGGCCGTGCTCGCGGATGCGGCGCGGCATCCTCTACGGCGTCGCCGAGCGCCTGGGCTGCAACAAGATCGCGCTCGGCCACCACCGCGACGACGCGCTCGAGACGCTGTCTGCTCAACCTCTTCTTCGCGGGCAAGCTGCAGGCGATGCCGGCGATCTACACGCACCGACGACGGGCGCTTCGAGGTGATCCGCCCGCTGATCGAGTGCGCCGAGGCGGACATCGGCGCGTACGCGCGCGAGCGCCGCGTATCCCGATCCTCCCGTGCAACCTGTGCGGCTCGCAGACGGGCCTGCAGCGCGATGCGATGACGCGGCTCCTCGACGCAGCTCGAGCGCGAGCACCCGAACGTGCGCGCAGGTCATGCTCAACGCGCTGCGCAACGTGCGGCCGACGCACCTGCTCGATCCCGGCCGTCCGCGACGCGTGGGAGGCGCGCGGCGGGGAGGGCGCGCGCCGCGCGAGCCCGAAGGAGCTCACCGTCCTCGCGGAGGAGCGCCCGTGAGCGACGACGACCACGGCTCGCCCGGCAACTTCGTCGCCGACATCATCCGCGAGGAGATCGCCGCGGGCCGCACGCGCGTCGCGACCCGCTTCCCGCCCGAGCCCAACGGCTACCTCCACGTCGGCCACGCGGCGCACATCGTCCTGAACTTCGGGCTCGCCGAGACGTTCGGCGGGACCTGCAACCTCCGCTTCGACGACACCAACCCCGAGGCCGAGGACGTCGAGTACGTCGAGTCGATCAAGGCCGACATACGGTGGCTCGGTTACGACTGGGCCGACCGCGAGTACTACGCGTCGGACTACTTCGAGCAGCTCTACGAGTGGGCCGAGAAGCTCGTGCGAGAGGGCAAGGCGTACGTCGACAGCCGGAGCGAAGAGGACATCCGCGCCACGCGCGGCGACTTCCACAAGCCAGGCGAGAACAGCCCGTACCGCGATCGGCCCGCCGACGAGAGCCTCGAGCTCCTCCGCGAGATGCGCGCCGGCCAGCACGACGAGGGCTCGCACGTGCTCCGCGCGAAGATCGACATGAGCTCGACCGACGTGAAGCTCCGCGACCCGCTCATGTACCGCATCAAGAAGGTCGCTCATCACCGCACGGGCGACGCGTGGTGCATCTACCCGATGTACGACTGGGCGCACGGGCAGAGCGACGCGATCGAGGGCATCACTCACTCGCTCTGCACGCTCGAGTTCGTGAACCACCACGCGCTCTACGACTGGTTCCTCGAAGCGCTGGGCATCGATCCGGCGCCGCGTCAGATCGAGGTCGCGAAGATCGATCCCGAGCTACACCGTTCTCTCGAAGCGCCGCCTCAAACAGCTCGTCGAGGACGGCCACGTCTCGGGCTGGGACGACCCGCGGATGCCGACGATCGCGGGCATGCGGCGCCTCGGCTTCACGCCCGAGTCGCTTCGCCGCTTCGCGGAGCGCGTCGGCGTCTCGAAGAGCAAATCGGTCATCGACATCTCGCTCCTCGAGCACACGCTGCGCGAGGACCTGAACGCGCGCTGCCCGCGGTACATGGGCGTGCTCCGCCCGATCGAGCTCGTCATCGAGAACTTCGAGGAGGGGCGCGTCGAGAGCGTCACGGCGCAGCTCCACCCCGAGGACGCGTCGCAGGGCGCGCGCGACGTGCCGCTGACGCGGACCGTCTGGGTCGAGCGCGACGACTACATGGACGATCCGCCGAGGAAGTGGCACCGGCTCGGCATCGGCCGCGAGGTGCGCTTGCGCTACGGCTGCCTCGTCACCGTGACCGGCGCCGACAAGGACGCGTCGGGCCATGTCGTGCGGCTTCGCGCGACCTGGGACCCCGGCTCGCTCGGCGGCGACGCGCCCGACGGGCGCAAGGTGCGCGGAACGATCCACTGGGTGAGCGCCGCGCACGCGATCGACGCCGAGGTGCGCCTCTACGACCGGCTCTTCCGCGTCCCCGACCCCATGGACGTGCCCGAGGGGCGGACGTTCCTCGACCACATGAACCGCGAGTCGCTCGAGGTCGTGCCCGCGAAGCTCGAGCCGTCGCTCGCCGATCCGAAGCTCGGCACCCGCGTCCAGCTCGAGCGGCTGGGCTACTTCATCTGCGATCCCGACACGAAGCCCGGCGCCCCCGTCTGGAACCGCACCATCACGCTCCGCGACTCCTGGGCCAAGATGGCGCAAAAGCTCGCGGATTGAGCGCGCCCGAGCCGCGTTAGGACTCTCTTCGGGTTCGCAGCGTCGGACTCCTCGAAGCCGGACGATGCCGGCGAAGGAGAAACCGATGACGAAACGAACGATCACCAGCCTGTTGCTCGCGCTCTGCATGAGCGTGGTCGGGATCACGAGCGCGTCCGCGCAGGATCGCTGTGCCGGTGGCGAGCACGGCCGGAGCGGCGAGCACGGTCGCGACGGCGAGCATGCGCGCAGCGGCCCGCGCGCCGCGCGCGACGGATCGCGCGGCGACGGCTTCGCGCTTCGGATGAAGACGCGCCTCGGGCTCTCGGACGCCCAGCTCGCCCGGATCCGCCAGGTGATGTCGGCCGAGCGTGCGCGCATGCGCTCGGCTCATGCGGCGCGGCCCGACGCGCGCCCCGACCGAGCCGTGCTCGTTCGGAGCCGCGACGCGACGCGCGTCCGAATCGCCGCGATCCTCACGCCCGCGCAGCGCACCGCGTTCGCTCGCATGAGCGCGGAGCGCTCCGCCCGCGGCCCTGCGGCGTCGCCTCGCGCCCGCGGCGCGAGCGGCCGGCCGGCGTCCCCGACGCGTAGGCCCGCCTCGACCGCGCGCCCGAACCGCTGAACCGCCCGCGTACCCTCCCCGCCCACACGCGGGCGCCCTCGCGGGGGCACGGTGCTACCATCCTGGGATGTGCCGTGCCCCCGCTCTTTTCTTCGCCTTCGCCTTCGCAACGGTGCTCGCTCTGTCGCTCGCCGTCGCGTGTGAGCCGGGTGACACCGTCGGCTCCGTCGACGCGCCGATCATCAACGGCATGCGCGAGACCGGGCTCCGCGAGGTCGTCGTCGTCGCCCAGGTCGGCAGCGGCGGCGCCATCAACGGCCTCTGCTCGGGGACGGTGATTGGCGCGCGCCACGTGCTCACCGCGAAGCACTGCGTGTTCCACGAGAACATGGACGGGACCTACTCGGCGCTTCCGACCTCCGCGTTTCGCGTCATCGTCGGCAACGACGTCACGAGGACCGCCGGCATCGAGTACTCGCGCGACGTCGCGCGCATCGAGACGACGCCGGGCGTGCTCACCGACGAAGATCTCGACCGGGCGGGACATCGCGATCGTCGTGACCACCAGCAACATCGGCGTCCCGCAGCGCGAGGTCGCGCGCGCGCAGCCGCGCCCCGGCAACCCGCTCACCATCGTCGGGTTCGGCCGCACCAACCCCGCGAGCGGCTCGTCCGGCATCAAGTTCCGCGGATCCGCGATGGTCAGCGCGGTCTACATCGGCGTGTTCGAGTCCGAGGGCCCGCAGTGGACGTGCCAGGGGGACAGCGGCGGTCCCGCGTTCGACGGCGAGGGCCGCGTCGTCGGGATCACGAGCTTCGGCACCGACCGCTCCTGTCGAACGAGCACGTCGTATTACACGGAGGTCGCGTCGAACATCGACATCATCGCCACGGCGCTCGGCGGCGACCCGCCGTGCACGCCATCTCCGCCCGCATGCGACGGCGCCGACAACGACTGCGACGGCGTCGTCGACGCAGGCTGCAGCGATCTCGGCGACGAGTGCTGGCTCGACGCCGAGTGCGCGAGCGGCGCGTGTCGCCGCGTCGGCGACATGAACGCATGCGTCCAGGCGTGCGAGCCGACGCACGACAATCCGGGCTGCCCCGCGGGCTACGTGTGCGAGGTGATGGGCTGCGACCTCGGCCAGTGCGTCGCCGGCTCCGCCGGCGGAGGCGCCCTCGACGCGCCGTGCACCGACGACTCTCGATGCGCCAGCAACTATTGTTTCGAGGACACCGACGGCGCTCGGTTCTGTGCTCGCCAGTGCCAGGAGGGCGGCGAGCCCTGCAGCGCCGGTCGCGTCTGCTACACGGACGGCTTCCCCTGCGGCGCGTGCCAGATGCCCGACCCCGGCGCGCCGCTTCCGTTCGGCTCGGCGTGCACCGACGGCTCGATGTGCGAAGGCGGTGTGTGCGTCGCGGGAGCGTGCTCGCGGTCGTGCGCGTCCGACGACGAGTGCCCGGGCGAGTTCCGGTGCGGCTCTTCGGGCGTGTGCGTGCGCGGCGCGCCCGTGGGCGAGGGCGGCGCGTGCGCGGACTCGGCCGAGTGCATCGACTCGGCGCCGGTCTGTGCGGCTGTCGACGAAGAGACAATCTGCGTCGTGCCGTGCCCCGACGGGACGTGCCCGGGTGGCGAGGAGTGCGCCGACGGCGCGTGCCGTCCGCCGGGCCTCGGCCTCGGAGCCGGATGCACGGCCAACCCCGAGTGCCGCTCGGGGATCTGCGCCGGCACGTGCACGCGCATCTGCGACGCCGCGCACCTCTGTCCCTCCGGCTTCGAGTGCCGTGAGGCGGGCGCGGTGTCGGGCTGCTTTCCGACCGGTGGCGGAGACCCTGGCGACAGCGGCGGGTGCAGCATCGCGTCGGCACCCAGGGCAGCCGGCTTCGTGTGGGCCGTCGGGCTCCTCGTGCTGCTCGCGGCCGGCCGCCGGAGGCGAGCCACGTGAACCTCGTGGGGTCTCGCACCCCCTCTTTCCCGTCTCAGCCCGCGCTCTCCGCGGTGGCCGATCGCGCCGCCGCAGGCCCGGCCGGCCCCCTCGCGATCCGCGCCGCTTCCTCGTCGGCGCGCTGCGTCCAGCCCGCCTCGGGCTTCGCCTCGGCGCTCGGGCAGAGCTCCGCGACGGGGCACGCCGCGCAATGTGGCGCGCGCGCGGTGCAATGGTAGCGGCCGTGGAGCACGAGCCGCTGCGTGACCGCAATCCAGCTCTTCTTCGGGAAGAGCGCGCAGAGGTCGCGCTCGATGTCGGCGGGATCGTGGGCTGCGCTGAGCGCGAGCCTCTTCGCCATGCGCGAGACGTGGGTGTCGATCGCGATGCCGCCTGCCACACCGAACGCGGCGCCGAGGACGACGTTTGCGGTCTTGCGCGCGACGCCGGGGAGCGCGCATAGCTCGTCCATGGTCCGCGGCACCTTGCCCGCGTGACGCTCGACGAGCGCAGCGCTCACCTTCTGTATGGCCTTCGTCTTGTTTCGGTAGTAGCCGCTCGCCCGAACGACGGGCTCGACCTCGGCCGGGTCCGCCGCGGCGAGGGAGGCCGGGTCGGGCCAGCGCGCGAAGAGGCTCGGCGTGATGCGATTGATGGTCACGTCGAGCGCCTGCGCCGCGAGGATGGTCGCGACGAGGAGCTGCCACGGCGTCTCGAAGTCGAGCTCGATCCGCGGCGCCGGGACGGCGCGCGCGAGCCGGCGAGCCACCTGGCCGGCCCGCTTCCTCCGCTCGTCGCTCGTCTCCTTGCGCTTTCGCCCCGCCACGTTGAGCCGCCGGCTTACGAGGGCTATATCACGGCGGCTTCCACCATGAGCAACCCACAAGAGGATCTCGAGCAGGCGATCGACGCGGTGGCCTCGAGCTACGACGGCCCCGAGGAGATCAACAACCTCGACAGCGCTGCGCTCCCGAACAAGCGCGCCGTCATCGAGGCGTACAACCACCTCAAGCCCGCCGTCTACATGGGCTTCTACAGCACGCGCCCGCTCGACCGCGAGAACCTCCGCTCGGCCGTCGCCGAGCACCTCACGCCGCGCGCACGGCTTGCTCGTCGAGCAGATCGAGCGCGCGCTCGCATACGACCACTGCGACCGGCCGCGCACGCGTCGCGCCCCCGCCCGGCTCGGGCGAGCGCGGTGGTGCTCGCGGCTCCTGCGACGCGCTCCCGGAGCATTCGGCGCCGCCTCAACGCGGACGTGCTCGCCGCGTTCGACGGCGACCCCGCGGCGAAGAGCATCGAGGAGATCGTCTTCAGCTACCCGGCGATCGAGGCGATCACGGCGTACCGCATCGCGCACGAGCTCTACCTCGAAGGCGTGCCGATGATCCCGCGCATCATCAGCGAGCACGCCCACGCCAAGACGGGCATCGACATCCACCCGGGCGCGCGCATCGGTGAGCGCTTCTTCATCGACCACGGCACCGGCGTGGTCATCGGCGAGACCGCGGTCATCGGCGACGAGTGAAGCTCTACCAGGGCGTGACGCTCGGCGCGCTGAGCGTGCGCGCGCGCGACGGCGAGCGATCCGGCACCGAGAAGCGCCACCCGACGATCGAGGACGACGTCACGATCTACGCCGGCGCGACGATCCTCGGCGGCGACACCGTCATCGGACGCGGCTCGGTGATCGGCGGCAACGTGTGGCTGGTGAAGTCGGTTCCGCCGGGCTCGAAGGTCTTCGGTCGCAGCCGCGACGAAGCGACACCTCGCGAAGAGCCCGACAACGGGAGCTGAAGCGGGCTGGCTCGGCCGTCAGCCGCCGCTCGCGCGGAGCGTGTACACCTGCGAGCCGTCGGGCGCGCGCATGCGTTGCTTCGCGAGGACGCCGTCGGGGTCGTACCAGACCGTGGCGTCGAGCCCGCCGCGGATCTCGTAGCGCTGGCAGCGCACGGTGCCCGAGGAGATGCGAACGCTCTCTTCTCTGGCCTCGCTGACCCGGACCTCGAGCGCCTCGCCGGTCTCGACGTCGAACATCCGGCTCGGCCGGTGCGCGAGGACGTTCCACACCGGCGGCGCCGGCACAGCGGTCGCGCGGGTGCGCACCTGTCCTGCGTCGCCCTGCACCTCGAGCTCCTCGCCGTCGGCGTGCACCATCACGCGGAGCGGCGTCCCGTTCTTGTTCGTCATCGCGGCGAACTGGCTCAATCGGTTCCCCGCCCAGAACTCGTTGATGTTCATGTCGTAGCGGTAGGCGCCGATCCGCGCGACGGTGACGCGCACCGCGACGCGCTGCTGGATCGCGAGCCGGCCACCCCGCGAACGGAACTGCACGTGCTGTGTGCCGATCTGATCGCCGTTGCGCCGCAGGACGAACTCATACGTCCCCGATGGGAGCGTGTCCGCGCCGGCGACGGGCAGGCCCACCCCCACCGCGCCGGCGATGGCCGCGGCGACGATCGCTCGCCTCGCCGTGATGAACCGCATCGGCCGACTGTATCAGGTCGACGGCGTGCGCGCCCGCCGCGACCGCTACTTGTGGCGGTAGACGATGAGGCCGTGCGTGAGGTCGTACGGCGAGAGCTTCACGGTCACGCGATCGCCGAGCAGGACGCGGATGCGGTTCTTGCGAAGGCGGCCCGCGAGCTGGGCGCGGATCTCCATCCCGGTGTCGGTCTCGATCCGGAAGTTCCCTCCGGCGAAGACGTCGGTCACCACCCCCTCCAGCTCCAAATGGTCGCCACGGCTCATGCGCGGCGACTCCATAGCGCGAACGGCGGCGCTTGTCGATCCTTTCGAAATGCGGCCGCGGCCGTTTGCACGGCTTCCCGAGCAGGGGGAGGATGGGGCCGCGATGGCGTTCGGGTACTACAGCCGCCTCTCGAAGCGCGATCAGGCGATCTACCGCAAGAGCGACGCCATCACCCGGTCGCGTTGCCGGACCCGGGCGCGCTCGCGCCGATCGTCCGCGGTGTCATCGCAGGGCTCGGCGCCGACGACAGGACAGAGGTCGAGCGCGCTTCGGCGGCGCTGGCGGCCGGGATCGCGCGCCAGCTCGGGGTGCGCCGCGTGTCGGTGCGCGTCCTCGCCACGCGGCCATCGTCCGCCACCGAAGAGCTCCACGGGCTCTACGTCCGAGAGGACGACCGCACCACGCCGGTGATCCACGTGTGGATGCGAACGGCGGCGATGCGCAAGGTCGTCTCGCCGCGAACGTTCCTGCGAACGCTCCTTCACGAGGTGTGCCACCACCTCGACTACGAGCTCTACCGGCTCGCCGACTCGTTCCACACCGAGGGCTTCTTCAAGCGCGAGTCGTCGCTCGTCCGAACGCTCGTGCCCGAGCGCGCGCCCGCGAAGAAGCGCACGCCCGCGAAGAAGCGCGCGCCCGAGCCGCGAAGAGCGGAGGCCGCCGCGCCGAAGCACGCAGCTTCGCGAACGCGCGCGCGCAAGGCGAAGCCCGAGGACGAGTCGCGAGGGCCGGAGCAGCTCGACCTCGGGCTCTGACCTCAGTCCACGATGCCCGTCGGGCAGGTCACGCCGGTGCCGCCGAGCCCGCAGTAGCCGCCCGGGTTCTTCGCGAGGTACTGCTGGTGGTACGGCTCCGCGTAGTAGAACGGCGGCGCGTCGACGATCTCCGTCGTGGCGCACCGTGCCCCGCGTCGGCGAGCGCCTTGGTGCTCGTCTCGCGAGCTCGGCGGCGCGCGCTGCTCCTCGTCGAAGACGTAGATGCCCGAGCGGTACTGCGTTCCGACGTCGTTGCCCTGCCGCATACCCTGCGTCGGGTCGTGGCTCTCCCAGAAGACCTCGAGCAACCGCGCGTAGCTCACCTTCTCCGGGTCGTACACGACGAGCACGACCTCGTTGTGCCCCGTGCGGCCCGTGCACACCTCCTCGTACGTCGGGTTCGGCGTGTAGCCCCCGGCGTAGCCGGCGGCCGTCGTAACACGCCGTCGGTCTGCCAGAGCTTGCGCTCGGCGCCCCAGAAACATCCGAGACCGAAGATCGCTTTCTTCATCCCGGCCGGCACGTCGGTGAGGGAGTGCCCGTTCACGTGGTGCGGGCCGGTGATCGGCATCGCGTCGTCGCGGCCCGGAAGCGCGTCGCCGGGCGATGGCATGGTCGTCTTCTTTCCGAGTCCGAACATTCTCTTCACTCCACGGTTCGCTCGAACGAGTCGCGCACCGTGCCGACGTCGTCCGTCACGACGCCTTGTACGGTCGTCCCCTCGATCGTCACCAGCATCGATTGATAGAACGCGCCGCTGGACACGCGCAGCGCGGCGTCCTCCGGGTACTCCGAGACGTACTGATCCATGTCGCCGAGTATGGAGCCGCCTCCGCCCGACGTGATGTACGTGACGTTGCCCACCTCGAAGCGCTCGTAGCCGTGCACGTGCCCGGCGATGACGAGCGGGACGCGGTGGCTCTGGAAGATCGGGTCGAAGTCCGCCCGCCGATCGAGGCTCGGCCGGTAGTCGCCGACCGAGTAGTACGGCTTGTGGAAGTAGACGATGCTGAACCGGTAGTCCGGCTCCGCTTCGACTTCGTCGAGCCGCGCGACGAGCCAGTCGTACTGATCGGAGCCCGGCGCGGTGTCGTGCTCGGTGCTGAGCGAGAAGAAGTGCACGCCGCCGGTCTCGAAGTGGTAGCGGATCGTGTCGCCGTCCTCGCCCGCGGCCGGGAAGAACCGCGAGTAGTAGTCCTCGAACTCGCCGTCGAGCTCCATCTCGTGGTTGCCGACGCACGGCAGGAACGCGCCGGCCTCGAGCAGATCCGGCATCAATCGGAACCACGCCTGCCACGTCTCGAGGATCGAGCTGTAGTACTGGAGGTCGCCGCCGTGGACGACGAACTCGCCGTCGCGCGGGCTCGCGGCGTCGAAGATGTCCTGCGTGTGCATCAGGATCGGGTTGGTGTCCCCGACGACGTAGAAGCGGATGGGCGTCGTGTGGTCGTCGCTCGTGTGCATCGTGCAGAAGCGTCCCCCGAGCTCGGGATCCCCGACGAGCGTGTACGAGTAGCACGTCGCGGGGTCGAGCCCGGTGATCGCCACGCTGTTCATGTAGTACGTGCCCGGCAGGTCCGGCTCGTCGACGATGGAGCTGACCCACATCGCGGTGACGACGCTCGACGTCGTCTCGCCGTCCACCTCGACCGGTGTGCCCCCGGCCTCGGGCGTGACCTCGACGGCGACGAACGGAGGCGCGAGGCGCGACTCCCACATCACGGTCGCCCCGTCGACCTCGGGGCGGATCGCCCATGGGCCCTTGGACGGCGTGTCGTCGAGCGGCGGGCCTGCGTCGGTGCCTCCGTCCACGTCGGGAGCGGCGTCGACGCCGCCCCCGTCTGCGACGCCGCCGTCGGGCGTGACCGGCTCGTCGTCGTCCCCGCAGCCCGCGACCGGCACGGCGAGCGCGAGGACGAGCCGGCCGATGGTGAGAGCCTGCACGGACGTCACGCCCGCGAGGGTAGCACTCCGTCGGCGGCGTCGCCGCCCGGGTAATCGCCGCGTGGTAGTCTTCCGGCGCGTGAGCAAGTGGACCACTCCGCTCGCGACGGGCGAGCGCGGCGTTCCCGTCCGCACCGTCCGGGTCGAGGTGGTGAAGGGCCCGGACGAAGGTCGGTCCGCCCAAGCTTCGTCCGAGAGCCTCTCGATCGGCACGGCCGACGGCAACGACCTCGTGCTCACCGACCCGACGGTCTCGCGCTACCACGTCGAGCTCTCGCGCGGCGCGGACGGAGTGGTCGTCGTCGACCACGGCTCGACGAACGGAACGGTCGCGGGCTCGGTCGAGCTCGAGCGAGGGGTCGTCGCGTCGGGTGCGACGCTCAACCTCGGTCGAACGCGGATCCGGGTGGTCGACGCGGAGCCGGTCACGCTCGAGATCCACCCCGACAACACCCTCGGGGAGCTGCACGGGACCTCGCGCGCGATGCGCCGGCTCATGGCGCAGATCGCGCGGGCCGCGCCGAGCGAGGTGCCCGTGCTGCTCGTGGGCGAGTCGGGGACGGGCAAGGAGCTCGTCGCGCGGGCTCTGCACGGGCAGGGCCCGCGCGCGAGCGGACCGTTCGTGGTCGTCGACTGCGGCGTCGCTCGCGCCGAGCCTCGTCGCGAGCGAGCTCTTCGGCCACGAGCGCGGCGCGTTCACCGGCGCCGATCGCGCGCACGCGGGCGCGTTCGAGCGCGCGCACGGCGGCACGCTGTTCCTCGACGAGATCGGCGAGCTCGCCGCTCGAGCTCCAGCCGAAGCTGCTCGCGCGCGCTCGAGCGTCGGCAGTTCCGGCGCGTCGGCGGCACGCGCCCGTCGCCGTCGACGTGCGCGTCGTCGCGGCGACGCACCGCGACCTGCGCGCGGAGGTCAACGCGCAGCGCTTCCGGCTCGACCTCTACTACCGGCTCGCGGTCGTCGAGCTGCGCGTCCCCGCCGCTGCGCGAGCGCCCCGAGGACGTCCCCCTGCTCGTCGAGCACTTCCTGCGCGCGCGTCGGACACGACGGCTCGACCGAACGAGATCTGCTCGATCGAGACGCCTGGACGCGCTTCGTGCACACCACTGGCCCGGCAACGTGCGCGAGCTGCGCAACCTCGTCGAGGCGACCCTCGCGATGGGCGAGACCCCCGAGCTCTTCGACGCAGCGGGCCCGGCGTCTCCTGCGGCCAGAGAGGACGGCGACGCCATCGCCATCGGCCGATTTCTGCCGCTGCCCTACAAGGAGGCGCGCGGCTCGGTTCTCCACGAGTTCGAGCGCCGCTACCTCACGCGGCTCCTCGAGTCCAACGACGGCAACGTCGCGCAAGCCGCCCGAGTGGCGCGCATGGACCGGAGCTATCTGTTCCAGCTCCTCAGGCGCCACGACGTTCGCGACAAGAGCTGACCGTCGCGCTCTCCGGCTCGGCGCCAGCCGAAGCCGCGCTCGTTCGGCTCCGCCTCTCGGGCGCGGTTCAGTTCTGCGCCATGCGGCTTCGGATGTCGTCGGCGTCGGGAGCGTTCGGCGCGAGCCGCAGGTACTGCCCGTACGCACGGCGTGAGTCTGCCCCCTGGCCGAGCTGCTGGTACGCGAGCCCGAGGCCTCGCCACGCGGGCGCGTAACCGGGGTGCGCGAGCGTCGCGTCGCGGAAGAGCTCGACCGCGCGCGGGATGCGGCCGGTCACGAGCGCGCTCGTCCCTTCTCGGGTGAGATCGCGCGCGCGCTCGGCATCGCGAGCCGGCACGGGAGGAAGGTCGGTCCGGCCGCGCACCGCCGGGTCGCCCGCGCTCTGTTCGCCGGCGGCGTGGGCGGCGCTCGTCACCGGCGTGGGAGGATGCGTCGGGGCCGGCCCGCGACCGTGGCCGCGCGGTCGCGAGCGCGGGGCGGTCGGCGTCGGCTCGCCGTTGTCGTCGGCGACGACCGGCGGTGCCTCCACGGGCCGAGCTCGCTCGTCCTCGTGCGCGGGTGACAGCACGTCGCCCACCGTGGTCGTCGGCGGTGCGGTCGGCTCGTGGGCCGCCGCGTGGACGGTGCCGTCGTGTGCGGAGGTCCGAGCCGGACCGTCGCCGCCGTGCGTCGCGACGACCACCGCCACGAGGCCGACCGCCAGGGCGGCGAGGAAAGCGAGCACGACGAAGCGCCTCGGGCTACGCGCGCCCGGGATGTCCCCGCGCCGGACCTCGCCGGTCTCCGCTTCGCGCTGCTCGGCGACGGCGGGGCTCCCTCGCGTCTCCGTTTCGACGGCGGCGGGCGCAGGCGGTGGGTCGCTGCGCTGCATGAGCGCGGTCCACGGGACCTCTTCGGTGCGCTTGGGTGTAGAGGTCCTCGGCAGGTCGCGCCCGATCGCGTCGGCGAACGCGCGGATGAGCTCCCCTGCGGTCGAGTGGCGGAGCGCCGGATCGATCGAGAGCGCTCGCTCGAACACGCTGTCGAGCGCGACCGGGATCTCCGCCTCGCTCACCTCGCTCAAGAGCGGGGGCTTCTGGCCGATCTTCGTCGCGAGCAGCGTGAGCGGGTTCGGGCTGTCGATCGGGAGCCGACCGGAGATGAGCTCGAACGCGACCACGGCGAGCGAGTACACGTCCCCCCGCGCGTCCGGCAGGTCGCCGCGCGCGGCCTCGGGCGGCATGTAGTGCGGCGTGCCGCAGACGAAGCCCTCCCGCGTGAGGCGCGAGTCGCGGCCGTCGGTGAGCGTGGCGAGGCCGAAGTCGACGAGCCGGACGATCTCCTGGCCATCGTCGAGCATGCCGAGGACGAGGTTCTCCGGCTTGATGTCGCGGTGGATGAGGCCGCGCTTGTGGACGGCGTCGAGCGCCGAGGCGGGCCCGCGGAGCAGCTCGAGGACGCGCTCGGTCGGCATCCCGCCCGTGCTCTCGAGGAGCTTCGCGAGGTTGTCGCCCTCGAGGCGCGGCATGACCATGTACGGCCGCTCGTTCGGCAAGCGTCCGAGGTCGTACACGTCGCAGATGTTCGGGTGCCCGATCCCGGCCGCGGTGCGCGCTTCGCGGAAGAACCGCTCGACGGCCTCGGTGTCGGATGCCCACGCGGGCCGCAGCACCTTGATCGCGACCGATCGGCCGAGCGCACCGTGGACGCCCTCGTACACGACCCCCATACCGCCCTCTCCGAGACGCGAGACGATCAGGTACCTGCTCGCGATCTCGGTTCCGATGAGCGGGTCTTCCGGCGGTTCCCCGTTCGGTTCGCTCATATGCATCCGCCGGAGCTGCATCGCAGGAGGAAACAGCCGTGCCCGCACGATCCGCAGTTCGCGCTGTCGCTCTGGAGGTTCACGCAGGTTCCACCGCAGTTCGTGAATCCCGCGCCGCAGCAGACCCCGCTGCTGCAATGCTGGCCGACGGCTGCGCAGTCCACTCCGCAGCCTCCGCAGTTGTGGTCGTCCGTCTGCATGTTCACGCAGCCCGTGGGACAGCACGACCCTGTGGAACAGGAGATGCCACACGCGTGACAGTTCGTGTTGTCGGACGTGACGCAGGCTCCGCCGCAACAGAGGTCGCTGCACGTCGAGCAGGACGTACCGCACGCGGAGGGGTCGTCTCGAGGCCCGCACATGCCCCCGCAGCACACCTGCGATGGCCCGCAGCTCGCTCCGGTCCCAATCGGCGGAGCGCACCCGCCGCAGTTCGCCGGGCTCGTCATCGGGTCGACGCACGTGCCCCCGCAGCAGACCATCCCGGCGGTGCACGCGGGCGTGCAGGCTGTACACGCGGGTGCGCTCGGGGCGACGCAGCCCCCCGCGCAGCACCTCATCGAGCCCGAGCACACGTTCCCGCACGTGCCGCAGTTCGCGACGCTCGAGCTCGTGTCGACGCACATGCCCGAGCAACACGACTGCCCGCTCCCGCAGACGTTGCCGCAGGCGCCGCAGTTCATCGGATCCGTGCGCGTGTCGAAGCAGACACTCCCGCAGCACTGCTGACCTGTGTCGCACGCGCGCCCGCAGGCGCCGCAGTTCGCGGCGCTCGTGGCCAGAGCGACGCACGTGCCGCTGCAGCACTCGAATCCGTCGCCGCACGCGACCCCACAAGCGCCGCAGTTCGCCCGATCCGTCATGAGATCGAACCCGTCGTCGACCACGCCGTCGCAGTTCTCGTCGCGCCCATCGCACGTCTCGTCGGTGGGCTCCGGCGTCACGCACACGAGCTCGTCGCCGTCGCAGGCCTCGGTTCCGAGCCGGCACACGCCCATTCCCGTCCCCATGCACGCGGCGCCGAGGCCGGGGATGTCGTCCATCTCTCCGTTGCAGTCGTCGTCGACGCCGGGATTCGCGCACGTCTCGTCGCTCGGTAGGACCGCGCCAACGCATGCTCCGAACGTCCCTCCCGAGCACGTCTGCGTTCCCGTCGCGCAGCCGGCCACGCCGGCAGAGGACGCGGGGCCCGGGTAGCAGGGCTGTGTCTCCGCGCCCGAGCACGTGCAGCCGTCGTCGATCGTGCCGTCGCAGTCGTCGTCGAACGCGATGTCCTGCCCGCACTCCTCGTCGACGGGGACAATCGCGTCCTCGCAGTCGCTCTCGACGCCGGCCCGACACACGATCTGACCCGCGACGCACGTCGCCCGTGCAGGTGTACCCGGTACCTGCGGACGCGCAGCCCGATTCCGCCGGCGGGTAGCACGAGCGTCCGACGTCTTCGTCGGTCGCGCCATCGCAGTCCTCGTCACGGCCGTCGCACGTCTCGAGAATCCGGCTCGTTGACGACGACGCACGACGGTGAGCCGCTGGCACAACCCGGCATCCCTTCGGAGCACACGCCGACCCCGTTGGCCTCGCACGCGTCGGGAAGGTCCTCGTCCATGCGATTGTCGCAGTCCTGGTCGACGCCGTCGCACGCGTCCGGGCTCGTCGGCGCGATCTCGCCGTCGCAGGCGCTCCACGCTCCTCCCACGCAGCGCTGCGAGCCCGGCCTGCACGCGCCGACGGCGATGAGCCCGATCTCCCCGCGCTCCGAGCACGATCGCGTCTGCCCCTCGACGTCGCACGCTCCGCCGGTCCCGCCGACGCAGAAGCCGCGATGGCAGTGCGCGCCCGAGGCACAGTCCGCGTCGCCTTCGCACCGCGGCGCAGGGTTCGCCGCGTAGTCGGCCGTGCACGCGAAGAGCGCGAGCGCAGGCGCGAGCAAGCCGAGCGCGAGCGAGGAGGGAGCTGCGCGCCTCATAGGTTGCCTCCGATCCTGCCCGAGAGCGCGATGCCCGCGTACGACGAGCCGAGCACGGGAGCGACGGCGACGGCGGGCTCCGCCTCGCCGTCGTCCCCGCCGAGCACGAGCCAGAGGACCGCGGCGGTGATGAGCGCGGCGCCACCGACGCCGAAGAGCACGTCGGCGATGATGGCTTGGCGAGCGGCGCGGTCGTGGATGTCGATGAGCGCGTCGGCTTCTGCGTCCGTCGTGAGCGTGGGTGACGCGGCCTCGAACTCCGACTGGCTCCCCATCGAGAGCCCGCCGAAGACGCCGCCGACCGCGAGGGCCGCGACGCCGACACCGGCGACCACGATCGCGGGAATCGGGATGGGGAATCCCCCACCCTCGTCGGCTGCGCCCGTGTGCCCACCGCCCGTCTCCCCGCCGTGCAGCCCGGCTTCCGCCTCCGGCAGCCCAAACAGCTCGCGCACCATCCCGTCCACGCCGTCGAGTAAGACGCTCTCCGCATCCTCGCCTTGGGCGCGCCGGGCGACGCGCTTGGTCTCACCGCTGCTTCGCACGAAGTAGAGGAGCGACGCGACGACCTCGCCCGACACCTCCTCGATCGACGGTACGAGCAGCGCGTCGACTTCGAGCTGCTCGGTCACGGAGCGCAAGCACTCCTCGGTCTCGCCCACGCAGCCGACGGCGAGCTGTAGGTCCCGCAGCGACAGCGCCGGCGTACCGCTCACGCGCGCCACGTGCAGCGCTTGCGCGCGCGCGCTCGTCACGCGGACCAGCGCAGCGGCGAGCCCTTCGCGTCCCTCCGGTGGCGCGGTTCGCACGATCGACGTCGTCGGCAGTTGTTGTGCGCTCGCGAGGGTGGGCGCAGCGATGATCGACAGGGCCAAAGCAAGAGCGGTCAGCGAGATCGACTTCATCCAGTCTCCCCACGTCCGGGCTCGATGGCCCGGCCCGTATTCGCGAGACCCAGTCTATCGACCAGCTGCGGGATCGTCGCGGGTCGTCTCAAGACCTCCGCCACGAGCCCCGATGCTCGCAGCGCGATCTTCAGCGTATCGGGATCATCGGTCACGAAAACGACCTCGGCGGGCGGCATGAGGTCGCGGGCGGCACGGGCCATCCGGAGGGCGCCCTGGGTGGGCGCGGCCGTGGTCGCGACGACGGCGCAGACGGGGGCCTCGCGGATGGCCTCGACAGCCTCGTCGAGCGTCTCGTACGGCCGCACGCCGACGCCGAGTGCGCTCGCACGCTTTCTCCACGACCGGCGCAACGACGAGCTCGGCTCGACCACGATGATCTCTCGTCCGGTGCGCTCCACGAGCCAGCCGCGGAGCAAGTCGTGTACCGCGCGCGGCGTGGGGCTTTTCCCCGCACGTCGTCGCGGTGCGCGTGGGACGCGACCCTCGGTCGTGGGGCGCACCCCACGCCGGTGGCGGTGTCCCCATCGAGATTCGCGCAGGTTCTTCGCCGGGCGCGCAGCCGCCCCGCCCCGTCTCGACCGCTACCGGCGCTCCCAGGGCATCGGGTACGCGAACGGCGTGTAGGGCCGCGTGTGCTTCTGCTGCAGCTCGAGCTCCTCGACGAGGAGCGCGGGGCTGATGGTCGTGACGGGTACGTCGCCGGACTCGGCCCCGCAAAACGCGTTGTCGAGCTCCTTGTGGCGGCCCGCGGCGAGGATGCTGCGAACCGCGTTCAGCGGTGTCCCGACGAAATCGACGCCCCGTATCGGCTCCTCGCGCCCGTCCGGGAAGACGCGCGACGCGAAGTCGATCTGTCCGAGGAATGCCTGGAAGTCGTACGCGTCGGTCGCGGTCTCGCCGCCCGACGCGTCGAGGATGCGGATACCATAGGGCACCTTCTGGCGCTGGATCTCCTCGAGGAACGCTCCGCGGAGCTGCGCGTCGCTGAGACCGTTCGCGTGCTCGAGGACGGTCACGCCCATGCGGCTCATCGCCCGCGCGTGGTAGCGGCTGCGTCCATGGCCGTTGCTCTCGTGGCCCTTTTTCACCGGCGCGCGCGAGGTGAGAAAGCCGACGAGGTTTCCGTCGTGGACGAGGTCGGCGCGCGCAGCGTCGACGCCTTCGTCGTCGAAGTCGTAGCTGCCGACGCAGGAGCGCTTCGCGAATCGCGACATCGAAGGATCGTCCCAGACGTGGAAGCCACGGGGCAGGATCTGTTGACCGATCGAGTCGCGAAAGGTCTGGCCCTCGCCCGACGAGAGGAGTCGGTTGCCCTCGAGCCGGTGCCCGATCGCCTCGTGGACGAGCAGGCCCGCCGGTCGCGGATCGAGGAGCACGGGCCCCGAGAACGACCGTATCGTGGGCGCACGTGCGAGCGCCGCGAGGCGATCGTGGAGCCGCTTCAGGTCGCGGCGAAGCGTCGGCAGATCGGGCAGCTCCTTCGGTGAGCCGACGAAGTACGAGCGCGACAGCGGAAAGCTGTCGCCGTCGTCGGCCAGATACCAGAGGTAGAGCTCGATCGCCCAGTGTCCCGCGGCCTGCACCCGGGTCGCCCCCTCGGAGCTGACGAACGTTCGGATGGTGTCTCGGCCGACGAGCTTCACCATCGCGTTCTTGATCCGAGGGTACTTCTTGACCTCCGCCGACGCCGCGAGGACGAGCGCGCGCATGCGCGCGCGATCGATGCGAGGGAGCGACCGCCACCGGATGTCGGTCCGGCCCTTCATGCGCTCGAAGCTCGCGAGGCCCGGGTTGGAGCTCCGGTACGTCAGCGCGACGGACTTCTTGCGGAGGTACGCGTCGAGCGCCTCGCGGTATCGCGCCTCGGTCAGGCGCCAGAGCGCGTGCTCGAGCCCATCGACGCTGCCGCCGATGGGAAGCTCCACGTAGCCGAACGATTCGTCCTCGCGGTTGTTGTCGTGGAGCCCGCCTTCTTGCACCTGATCGTACCGGTACGAGCCGACGCGAACGTCCGCCAGGCAGTCGCGGCGGGTCCGCTCCGAGTCGTCGACCAGCGCTCCGAAGCGACCCTCGATCGTGAGCGACGTCTCGTCGCGCACGAGATACGAGAGGTAGTAGGGCCGCGGGTAGCCGGCGTACCGCATGGAGCGCCGCGCGCGCTCCAGCTCTCGTCGCAGCACCCGCGCTCTCTGTTCGACGCTCGCTCGGCTCATCCGGGGGGCGGAGTATACGAGACGCCGCCCGCGCGACAACCGGCAACCGCGCAGCAGCCCATCGGCCACGTAGACGCTCGCGCGACGGCTGGATAGCCTGTCTCGGGAATGGCGCATCTGATCGAGCCTCCGACCGACCCGTTGGAAGGGCGCGTCATCGCGAACGGCCGCTACCGGTTGGACGCGTTTCGCGACGCGGACGAGCTCGGCCGCACGTACATGGGTCATCAGCTCGCGCTGGATCGACCGGTGACGATCCGGATCCTCCACGGCTCGCACCTCGGAGAGGAACAGCTCGTCACACGGTTCAACCGCGGCGGCTTCGCGGCGGCGAGGATACGGCATCCGAACGTCGTCGACATCGTCGACCTCGGCCGAGACGACACGGACGGCTCGCTCTTCCTCGTGAGCGAGCACATCGATGGTCGCCGCCTCGACGAGGTAGTTGCGCAGGAGGGCGCTCTATCGCCGTCGCGCGTGCGGAACATCGGGCTCCAGAATCGCCGGTGCGCTCCACGCGGCGCACGTCGCCGGCGTGATCCACCGGGGGCTCGAGCCGAAGAACGTCGTGGTGGTCGATCGTGAGGCCGACGACGGGACGCCGATCGAGGTCGTGAAGGTCCTCGACTTCGGCGTCGCGAAGATGAACGCACCGATCGCCGGCGCGCCGCGTCACGTCACGATCGAGATGGTCTCCGGCACACCGGAGTACATGTCACCAGAGCAGTGCGATGGCCGCGCGCTCGACGCGCGCTCGGATCTCTACGCGTGCGGGTGCGTGCTCTACTTCCTCGCGACGTCGGAGCCTCCGTTCGTCGGCGGCGCGCTGCTCGACGTGCTTCTCAAGCACTCGCGGGAAGAGCCGAAGCCGCTCACGCACCACCAACCTGGTTTCCCCCCAGCGCTCGAGGCCGTGATCCTCGGTCTCCTCGCGAAGCGGCCGAACGACCGACCTCGATCGGCGCGGCACCTCGGCGCGGCGCTTCGGGCGATCGATCTGATACCGACGCGAGACGACATCCCGATCGACGTGGACGACATGCAGGTCTCCTCGACCGACATCGACATCCGCCGCATCAAGGAATCGATGGAGGTCGAGATGCACGACTCCGCCCTCGGAGCGCGGTCCGAGCGCCTCAGGAAGACCGTGATCATCCCGCGTGACGTCGACGCGATCGCCAAGCGACCGCGCGTGTCGGCCACGCGGCTGATGGCTGCGGCGATCGCGCTGGCGATCGTGGTCGGTGTCGTCGTCGGTCTCTTCTTCGGGCAGCTCTACAGCCCCGAGCCAGCGGAGCCGACGACCGATCAGGGACCATGACCGGGGCCGTTTGGCTTGCGGTCACTTGGGCCGGAGCACGCCCGTCTCGAGCGCGAGGCGAACGAGCTCGGCACGCGTCCCGACGCCGAGCTTGTCCGCGATGCGCGCCCGGTACGTCTCCACCGTCTTGACGCTCAGCCCGAGGCCCTCGGCGATCGCGCGCTGAGTCTCCCCGTGGGCGAGGCGTTCGAAGACCTCGCGCTCTCGAGGGCTGAGATCGTCCAGCGGCGAACGTCCCGCGCCCTCCGGGATCTTCGGGAGCGGGCGGGTCGGCGGGGGCGCGGCCGACTCGCGGCCCTCCTCGTGAGCTCCGAGCAGCAGCGTCTCGGGGCCGATCGCGATCGCGTCTCCGGGCTTCACCGCGACCTCGCCGTGGATGCGGTCTCCGTTGACGCGCACGCCGTTTCGGCTGCCATGGTCGAGCAGCGTGAGGCCGGCGTCGCCGACGCGGAGCGTCGCGTGCCGGCGCGAGATCGCTTCGTCGTCCAAGCGGAGCTCGCACGCGGCGTCCCGACCGATTCGCCACACACCGTGCGTCAGAACGATCCGCGTGCCGCGGAGCTCGACGAAGAACCGATGCATGGAGCGAGATGGTAACAAGGGTCACAGTCGTACGATCGACAAAAGCTCCAATCTCTGATCTAACGTGGTCGTGCACGCGTCCGATGCAGCGACTCGGTCGTGTCGGGGGTCCGACGCGACCGAGCCCGCCGCGAGGGGCCCGTCTGCACGGATCCGGCTCTTCGTCGAGCGCGTCGCCGTCTGGTGTCGGAGCGCCGCCGGGGTCGCGCTGGAGGAGCGCGAGTTGCCCGTCCTGTCGCTCGCTTTCGATTACGGCGGGGGCGTCGTCGTTCGGTCCACCGACCCGAGCGAGAGATTCTTCCGCGCGTCCGCGTCGGGGCTTCGGCCCGAGGTGCGGGACACGGCCGCCGAAGCGGATGCCCAGAGGGTGCTCGAAGGGCTCGGCGCCATCGAGATCGCGTGCCTCGACGACGTCGGTACATCGCCCGGGAGCGAAGCCGACTACCTGGTCGCGGTCGATGGCGACGAGCACGACTACTGCGCGTTCTCGTCCACGGTGGTTCCCGCGCTCGAGGCCAGGGGCTTCGAGGTGGAGATCGCCCACGAGTACCCGTACCGAGTCGTCGCGGAGGACGGCGAGTGGTATGCGGCGCTGGAAGAGTCCGGGCGCGACGCGTGGTTCGAGCTCGAGCTCGGGGTCGAGGTCGCCGGGCAGCGCGTGAATCTCTTGCCCGCGCTGATCGCTCTCATCGAGGGTACGCGCGGCAAGTCGTTTGGCGCGCTCGCCCGTCGATCGCTGCGCAGGGTCGCGCTGCCGGTCGGGGACGGGACCTGGGTCACGCTCCCCAAGGAGCGGCTCGAAGCGATCGTCCAGGTCGTCGTGGAGCTCCATCGCGGCGTCCGCGGACGGACCGACATGCTCGCCTTCCCCGAGCTCTCCGCGCGCGCGCTCGAGAGGCTGACCGAGGCGTTCGCGGGCGCGCGACGACCGCTCGTTCTGACCGGTGGCGGCGCGGCGCGCGCGCGCGGCAGGATCGTCGAGCGAGTGGCATCGAGGGCGCTCTGCGACGCCCCGCCCGGTCTCGTGGCGACGCTCCGGCCGTACCAACGCGAGGGCGTCGCGTGGCTCTCCGCGCGGGCTGCGGCGGGGGAGGGCGCGGTTCTCGCCGACGACATGGGGCTCGGCAAGACGCTGCAATTGATCGCGCACCTACTCGTCGAGAGGGCGAGACGGCCGGGCGCCGGCCCATCGCTCGTCGTCACGCCGACCACGCTGGTCTCGACGTGGATGCGCGAGATGGCGCGTTTCGCGCCGTCGCTCCGCACCGTCGCGCTCGTCGGTTCGAGGCGTCGCGCCATGTACGACGCGCTCGCGACCGGTGCGCCCGACACCGTCGCCGACGTGGCGGTGACCACGTACCCGCTGCTGTTGCGTGACGCGGGGCTGCTCACGAAGTGCGAGTTTCATCTCGTCGCTCTCGACGAAGCGCACACGATCAAGAACGGGCGCAGCCGTGTGCACGCGGCCGCCACGGGGCTTCGCGCCGCGCATCGCGTCTGTCTCACCGGGACACCGATGGAGAACCACCTCGGGGAGCTCTGGGCGCTCTTCGACTTCGTCGAGCCCGGAGCTGCTCGGTGACGAGCTCTCGTTCCGCCGTCATTACAGGAAGCCGATCGAGGAGGAGGGCGACGTGCATCGCCTCGCCGCATTGCGCGCCCAGATCGCACCGTTCCTGCTGCGCCGCACGAAGCGAGCCGTCGCGACGGAGCTCCCGCCCAAGACGACGATCCTGAGGCCCGTCGAGCTCGAGGGTCGCCAGCGCGAGCTCTACGAGGCGATCCGCGTCGCCGCGCACGCCGACGTGAGGCGCGCGATCCAACAAAAGGGGCTCCGCGGGTCGTTCATCTCGGTGCTCGACGCGCTCACGAAGCTCCGCCAGGTCTGCTGTGATCCACGCCTGTGCCGGATGAGCGCCGCGCGCAGCGTGAAGCGATCGGCGAAGCTCGATCGCTTGCTCGAGATCGTGCGCGAGGAGCTCGGGGCACGGGCACCGCCTGCTCGTGTTCTCGCAGTTCACGAGCATGCTCGCGCTCGTCGGCGCGGCGCTCCGCGAGCGCGACGTGCCGTTCTTGTCGCTGACCGGCGCGACGCGGCGCAGGCAACGCGTGGTCGACGCGTTCGAGGCGGGTCGCGCAGACGTGTTCCTCGTCAGCCTCAAGGCGGGCGGGGTCGGGCTGACGCTCACGAGCGCGGACACGGTCGTTCACTACGATCCGTGGTGGAACCCCGCGTCGCAGGACCAGGCGACGGACCGCGCGTATCGGATCGGGCAGGACAAGCCCGTGTTCGTCCACGAGCTCTACGCGAAGGGTAGCGTGGAGGAGCGCATGCTCGCGCTGCAGGCGCGCAAGCGCCGTCTCGCCGACGCTCTCTTGGCGGGCCCCGGCGGAGCGCGCCTCTCCGCCGACGACATCGAGCACCTCCTCGCCCCGCTCGGTTGACCCGGATTGCGGTGCGAGCACGGGCGGCATAGCGTGTGTGGTCGTGTCGCTCGCGCTCCATCGTACCGCCTGGCTCGCGTGCCTGACCGCGCTCGGGTGCAACGGCTCGGACGCGATGCCGTCCGACGCCGGCGAGCATGACGGCGCTTCGGCTCGAACCGACGGAGGCGACGCGACGGACGGCGGCCGGAGGCGCCGCGACTCGGGGACACCGGCCGACTCGGGCGCCGAGGACGCGCCCGCCGGATTCGACGGTGGCGCGGGGAGCCACGGCTATGCGACGACGTTCGACCTGACCGAGAGACCGATCTCGGAAGGCGGGGCGTGGTCGCACACCGGGCTCGATTGGGCGGTCGTCGAGACCGGCGGCGGCGATGCGTACGGAACGCAGACCGGGACCTCTGGGTACGACGACTCGTACGCGATCCTGTCCGGCTTCTCTCCCGACCAGAGCGCCGAGGCGGTGATTCACCTGAACGCCGCGATCGATCGGAGCTGCACGCACGAGGTGGAGATCCTGCTCCGCTGGTCCGATGCTCCGCACGACGCGCACGGCTACGAGTGCAATCTGAGCTTCGACGGGAGCTACGCCCAGATCGTTCGGTGGAATGGCCCGCTCGGCGACTTCACCTACGTCGGCAGTGGGAGCGTCGCGTCGGTCCACGACGGCGACACGATTGGAGCGTCCATCCGCGGGAACCGGATCGCCATCGAGCTCAACGGCGTCGAGATCGCGACCGCGACCGATGACACGTTCACGACCGGCAATCCGGGCATCGGTTTCTTCCGTCGCGACTGCGGCGCGAATTCCGACTACGGGCTCACGAGCTTCGCGGCGACCGACTGAGCGCGCTCACCCTCGGAACACACGGGAGAAGACGTCGCGCGTCTCTGCGCCCGCGCCGCTGAGGTCGGGGCGGAGCCACGGAGGGCGCACGCGCGGTGGGCTCGCGACGGGCGCGGAGGCGAGAGTCGGCAGCGTCGCGCCGCGCGACGCGAGCGTCTCGCGGGCCGTCTCGCGGATAGCTTCGAGGATTGCGTCTTCGGTCGGGACCGACGCATTCTCGAGGATTCGGGGAGAGACCGACGCCCGGGACGTGCTTTCCGGCGAGGAGGCGCGGGCGCGCGACGAGCACGTCGTAGAGCGTCTCGACCGTGCGCCGCATGAGGTGCTCGCCGAAGTTCGTGACCTCCGTGTCCTCGTTGACGAAGAGCGACGCGCTCGCGTCCGGCGAACGCTCTCCGAGATCGCGCGCCAGTCGTATGGGTGGAGGCATCGCAGGTCGATCACCTCGGCCTCGATGCCCTCGGCCGCGAGCGCTCGGCGGCCGCGCTCGCCGCACCAGACCAGGCGGCCGTAGCGTCACCACGGTGACGTCGCGGCCCCGCCGCACGGTCCGCGCCTCGCCGATGGGGACCAGCTCGATCGGTGTGTCGGGCCAGTCGGGCTTCCATTCGCTCCGGTCGCCGAGCGGCGCGTCGATCAGCGGCTGCAGCTCGCTTCGGCGTCCTCGGGCTCGCCGGGGATATGCCCTCGGCGCCGCGGCGCCTTCACGCGCATCAGCGCCTTCGGCAGCAGCACCATCACCGGGTTCGGATCGGCGATCGCGCGACAGCATGCAGGCCGTAGGCGTCGCGCGGGTTCGACGGCATGCACGATCTTCCAGCCCGGGATGCGCGTCGCCTGCGCGTCGAACGAGTGCGAGTGGTAGATGCTGCCGTGGATGCCGGCGCCGACGGGCGTCATCAGCACCATCGGCACGTTCCAGTCGCCGTCGACGACCAGTACGTGTTGCCGGCGATCTTGAGCAGGTCGATCGTGTTGAAGGCGTAGTCGCAGAACTGGATCTCGGCGACGGGCTTCTGTCCCGCGAGCGCGAGCCCGATCGCCATGCCGACGATGCCGCGCTCGTCGAGCGGCGTGTTCCACGCGGTCCGAAGCCCCTGGGTCGCGGTGAACACGCCGCCGAGCGGCGGGCCGACGTCCTCGCCGAACATGTCGGTCACGCCGAGCCGGGTCTCGCCGACGTGCAGCGCCATGCGCACCGCTTGGACCATCGTCGCCATCAGCGGTCTCTCCCGTCGCTGGACGGCTCGACGTCGCGTCCGACGAGTTCGTCCGCGAACACGTGCAGGCTCACGTCGCCGGCGGTCGGGTCGCGGCTCGTCCAGGATCTGCGCGACACGCGTCCTGCAGCTTCTGCGTAGAGCGGCTCGCGCATCGCCTTCGACTCGGCCAGCCGAGCGGAGGCCGCGCGCGTCGAGGTGCTCGTTCGAGCTCGACGATGCAGTCGACCTCGTCCGTGACATAGTTCGCGCCCGACGACGACGAGTGCCCGTAGCAGCCGCGAGACCGGGCCTCGAGCACGAACGGACGGCGCTCGCGGCGCACGTAGTCGATGCGCGTTCTTCAGCGCGCGACACGCGGCATCGGCGTCGTTGCCGTCGACAGACGGCCGTCTTCGATGCCGAACGGCTTGCCGCGATCCGACGATGTGCTCCTCGCCGTGCTGCGTCGACGCACGCCGTCGAGATGCCCTACTCGGTTGTTCGTGACGACGATCAGGAGCGGGCAGCTCGCGCCCGGGCGCGACGCTCCACACGAGGCACGGTGGCGAAGTCGCCCTCGGCGCGTGCCCGCGTCGCCGCCCTGCACGACGGTGATCCCCTCGCCGCCGTGCCGGCGCTGCGCGCAGGCGGTGCCGATCGCGATCGAGAACTGCACCTCGATCGGGCTCGAGCTGACCGGGCACATGTTCCACGCGCGCACCGAGTAGTGGCCGGCGAAGTTGCGGCCCGCCGCTGTACGGGATCGGTCGCCGCGTTGCGCCATCTGGCGCAGCGCAGTCGACCGGAGTCGGCGCCCATCGCGAGCAGCGTGCGCGCTCGAGCGGTAGTGGAGGTGGAGGAAGTCGTGGTCGAGCCCGCGGC
Source organism: uncultured delta proteobacterium (assembly GCA_963740495.1). Classification (GTDB taxonomy): domain Bacteria; phylum Myxococcota_A; class Polyangia; order Polyangiales; family CAVUEK01; genus CAVUEK01. The sequence continues at coordinate 88,088 of CAVUEK010000010.1, read as the reverse complement.
CCTTGTTCACCAGCAGGCCGAGCGCGGTGTTGAACGCCTCCTCGCCGGGGCCGCCGATCCAGAAGAAGCCGTCGCCCTGCTTGTGCATGCGGATGAGGCGCTCCTCGAGCACGCGCGCTTCGAGCATGATCGAGTGCATCCGAAGCAGGAGCTCGTCCGGGAGCGCGGCGGTCGGGTGCGCGCGCGTCCGTCGGTCGGGCGGGGCGTCCGTCGTCATCGGCCTGCTCTTTATCACCTCGAGGACAGCGCCGCAGCTCGATGCGCATGCTGCGTTGCGTCAAACCCCGCGGCCTCGAGCGCGCTCGAGGCGCGTGGCGTAACGCCGAAACTGAGCGCGCTGGCTCTCGCCCCAGCGCTTGCGGGAGTCCGTGGAGCGCGCGGACCAGAGCAGCGACGTCGGGTACCCCCGGAGCTCGTGGACGAGGCGCAGGCGCTCCTCGAGGTAGCGTTCCGGGTCGCGCTCCGAGCCATGGAGCTCGGGGTCGCCGAACCGCGCGTTCTCCGGGCCGGACGCGGGCGCGGACGGCAGCTCGCCGAGGATGCACGGAACGATGGGGCTCTCGTCGTGACGGGGAAGCCTTCGGCTCGAGATGAGCGTCGGGTAGTGATGGCGCTGGTGGACGTACCGGCCGTCGGCGGCGAGCGCGCGGAGCCGGTCGAGCACCTCTGGGTCGAGCCAGCCGGGGCTCGGATCGCCGAAGCCGACGGTCGCGACGAAGCCCGCGCTCGCGATGCGCTCGACGCCGCGCCCGACGAGCGCGCTCATGCGCCGCGGCGAGACGAGCTTCGGCGAGGGCACGACGCCGTACGCGTGCGGATCGAGCTGGAGCGGTCCGCTCGCGACCGCCCACTCGGGCTCGTTCACGAGCTCCCACGCGAACACCGCGTCGGCGTGCGCTCGCGAGGCCTCGAGCAGCGGCGTGAGCGTCGCGTCGAGGAAGGCGTCGATGTGCGTGACGTCGAGCGCGCCGCTCGCGTCGTCGTCGGGGTCGTCTCCGAACACGAACGCGCCGCGGCCGCGACGGACGACGCCGTCGGCGTCTACGAGCGCGGGTTGGAAGAGCTCGAAGCTCGCGAGCGACGGGATGATGCGCACCCCGGTTCGCGCGCACGCGCCGAGGAGCGAGACGAAGTCCTCGAGGAACGCACCCGGGAGCGGGGGAGGCGGCGCGTGGTCGCGGAGGCGAAGCGCCGTGTACGGCAGGAGCGTCGGGATCCGATCGGGAAGGGTACCGAGCCCCGCGGCGCTCGCGAGCGCGTCGAGCGGCCCGAGCGCGAGATCGACGACGTCGGCCAGCTCTCGAACGTCGCGCCCGACCGGATAGTTCACCCCGCCGCCGAGGACCCAGAAGCGAGTGAGCTCGGCGCCCAGCGCGCGGAGCGCGGCGAGCTCGCGCTCCACTTCGCCGAAGTCGCATCGCGAGCGCGCGCCTCCCCATGGCGGCGGCGAGGGCCCGAAGTCGTGTCCACAGCGCACCCACGGGTAGTTGATGCCGAGCATCCAGATGAGCGTATTCTCCGGGAATGACAGAGGCACTGACGAAGGACGCGATCGTTCAGGCGCTCGGTGAGCTGCCCGGGTGGCGGTTCGAGGACGATGCGCTCAGACGGGAGTATCGGTTCGGGAGCTTCGCGGAGGCGGTGAGCTTCATCGTGCGGATCGGGTTCGCGGCGGAGAAGAAAGATCACCATCCGGAGATCTGGAACGTGTACTCGACGGTGCGGATCGCGCTCAACACGCACGACGCGGGCGGGCGGGTGACGGCCAAGGACGTCGAGCTCGCGCGGATCATCGAAGGCGTGAGCTGGGTCTGACGATCAGATCCAGTGCGGCGGGCCCATCTTCGGGCCGAACGCGGGCGCGCCGATCCCCGCGGCGTGGACGAGGCGGATCACGCGCCCGCGGTGGCCGCGGTAGGGCTCGAGGAGCTCGATGCATGCGCGCGTCGTCCGCGCGCGGCTCACCGGCGAGCGCCCACGCGACGTCGTTCGGCAGGTGGTAGTCGCCGGTCGGAACGGCGTCCGCGTCGCCGAAGACGGTCGAAGCGACGAGCGCGAGCGACCACGGGCCGATGCCTGGAATCGTCGCGAGCTTCGCGCACGCCTCGGTGACGGGGAGGCGAGCCAACGCTTCGATGCGCTTGGCGCGAGCGGACAGGTAGCGAACGAGGTCCGCGCGCCGGCGCTCCACGCCCATCGGGTGGAAGACGTAGTAGGGCGTGCGGGCGAGCTCCGCGGGCGCCGGCGGGCAGAGGAGCCGATGCGGCCCCGGCGCCGGCTCGCCGAAGCGAGACGCGATCTGTCGCCACGACCGCATCGCGTCTTTGGTTCGGACCTTCTGCTGCAGGACGATTCGGACGAGCGCCTCGACGAGCGACGGCGCGCACCCGAAGCGGATGCCGCGATGCGCCCGCGCGAGGCGCGCCAGCGCGTCGTGCGCCGGCGCGAACGTCTCGACGGGATCGTCCAGGCCCGCCAGCTCCCGCCCGCGCGCGACCACGCGCTCGGCCCCCGGGCCCCACGCGCGCACGACCAACCCCTCGCCTTCGCGCGCGATCTCGACCGAGTGCGGCGCGTCGTCCAGACGGAATGCCTTCGCGACACGGTCCGCGCCGAGCCTGCACGTCGGGTCACCGGCCCCCGTTCGCCAGCCCGCGAAGGACCGGACGAAGTCGAGCGGTCCGTCGAGCGGGTACGCGACCGTGATCTCGGCGGGCACGCCCTGGTTGTAGCATTCCACCCGAACGCTCGCGCGTGGCGGGCGGCCCCCACGCCGGGTTGAACCGTCGTCGCCGCCGTCACAACGTACCTTCCATGACCCCTCGACCCCGCCTCCTGCTCGTCTCCGGGGCCCTATCGTTCGCGCTCGCCTGCGGCGGGCCCGCCGCGGGAGGCGGCGCGACGGCCGACCACGCCTCCGCGCGCCCGCGCCCCATCTCGAGGGCCGCCCTCGCCAAGCTGGACGAGGCTCTCCGCGAGCGGCTCGACCAGGACTCGGTGTTCCCCGTCCTCGTGAAGTTCACCAGCCGCCCCTCGCGGGACGAGCTCGCGGCCCTCCTGCTCGTCGCGTACGAGCACGACGCCATCGGCCGTGTCGACCGGCCCACGCTCGAAGCCATCGCGGAGCGGTCGGACGTCGAGCACGTCTCGCTGGTCGACGCCGGGTACACGGACGACGACGCCGCCGGGACCGAGGACGCTCCCGACGACGACTCGTTCGATTGAGCCGGAGCCGAGGGCTCCGGCCCCCACTGGCCCGGGGTCTTTTTTGTTGGCTTGCCCCGATCCGGGGGAGCGTGCTAGACGCCACGCGCACGCACGTTTCTGGTACTGGTACTCGTCCGCTGCTCTCTGTCTGTCTTTTGGAGAAGCCGGCAGGTCGTTTCTCAGCGATGACGGCGATGCAGGAGACAAGCAGATGAACAGCCGTTTGTACGTAGGAAACCTCTCGTTTTCCACTTCTGAAGAAGACCTCCGTCGGGTCTTCTCCGAGATTGGGGAGGTCGTCGACCTCAAGATCATCTCGGACCGTGAGACGGGCCGCTCGCGCGGTTTCGGGTTCGTGACGATGGGCACCCCCGAAGCAGCACGAGACGCGATCGCTCAGCTCGACGGCACCGACCTCGACGGTCGCGCGCTCCGCGTCAACGAGGCGGAAGAGCGTCGTGATCGCGCTGGCGGTGGCGGTGGTGGCGGCGGCGGTGGCGGCGGCGGTCGTGGCGGCCGCGGCGGTCGCGGCGGCGGCGGCGGCGGTCGAGACCGCTGGTAGCCTCCGCGCTACCGACATCGGCGCAGGCGCGGCTCGCGTTCCTCGTCGCCGGCGGCTCGTCCGTCGGCGACCGGGACGCGACGTAGCGTCGAGATCCGTCGACCCGCGAGGTCGACGGGTCGCGCGCTCACGCGGCGGGCTCCTCAGCCGCGCGCCAGGTACGACCGAAGCATGCGCTTGAGCTCCTCCAAGAGCAGAGGGCTCGGTCGGTCCCCTCGCGCCTTGCTCCTGAGCCAGTGCTTGATCACGCCGTCGGCGCCTTCGACGAGCACGGTGGCGACGACGCGCGCTCGCGCTCTCGTCATGTCGGGCAGTCGCCTCGGCAGCAGCTCCGCGATCCACGAGCCGAGCTTGGCGTTGTTCAGCGCATAGGTCTCGTCGAAGTCCGGGCTCGCCCGCACCGTCCCCACCAGGACGGCCAGCCCGGGCAGCTCGAGGTACGCGTCACAGAGCTCGTCGACCGCGCGGTCGACGAGCTTCTCGAGATCCGCGCCTTCGAGCCCGGCCTCGATCACCGGAGCAAAGCGCGCATCGAGCGCGTCGATCTGCTGCTCGAGCAGAGCGTGGAAGATCGCCTCCTTGTTCGGGAAGAACTGGTAGACGCTGCCGATGGGCACGCCGGCGGCCCGAGCGATCGCGTTCGTCGTCACCGCCTGCGGGCCCACCGTGTCGACGAGCTCGGCGGTCGCATCGAGGATCTGCGCGACGCGCCGCCGCCCGCGCTCTTGCCGCGGCAGGCGGCGCGGCTTGAGCCGCTCGACGTCGGGTTGGGTATCGGTCACGCCTCGGAGTACGCCACGTCCCCACCGATCGCGCCAGCGAGACCGACCAGCTTTCGCGCGATCGGGCGTCTGAGGGCGCAGCGGAGATCGGGCAGTAATTACGAGCTGATGTGGCGCACGACGCGACATGCGGTCGCGCTGCCGTGCAGGACCGCGGACTCGAGGCGGCACTCCGAGCCGGTCCCGTGCACCATCCGGCGGGCACGCGGATTGCGATATGCGACGCGTCCAGATGAGCTCGTCGCGCGCCGTCGGCCTTTGCCTCATCAGCATCTTCGTCGCGGGGTGCGCGGACGAAGAGAGCCTCGGCAAGGCACAGCACGCGCTCTCCCACGCAGGTCCATGGGACATTCCGTCGAGCACGCTCGCGATCGGCGACACCGAGTACGTGCCGTATACGGGCGCCGGTCCGTGGACCGGCACGTCCGCGTGCTCGGGCGGGATCACCGCTGGCGCAGAGGTGTTCCGCGGTTGGCTGCGGGAGGCGTTCCCGCAGATCGCCTCGATCGGTGGCTACTCTTGCCGGCCGATCGTCGGCAACGAATCACAGATGAGCGTCCACGCGACCGGACGCGCGCTCGACGTGATGATCCCGACCGACGGCGGCGCGGCCGACAACGACGCAGGCGACCCGATCGGCAACTGGCTCATCGAGCACGCCGAGGAGATCGGCATCCAGTACATCATCTGGGATCGCTGGACGTGGAACGCGTCGCGCGCGGCGGGCTCGAAGGAGCGGATGTACGGTGGGACCAACCCGCACGTCGATCACCTCCACGTCGAGCTCTCGCTCGACGCATCGGCGATGCGAACGCCGTGGTTCACGGGACCGAGGACCCTGCCCTCCACCGCGGGCTGCGACGCGGTGCCGACCGGAGGTGGCGAGGTGCGCGAGACCGCGCCGTGCTTCTCGAGCTTCGGTCCGAGCGCGTACTGGAGACGCGTGAGCGATGCGGGCTACGGCGGATCGCTCCTGTGGACCAACGCGTTTCAGAACGACACGCCCTCGAATTGGGCGCGCTGGCGCATCGACATGACGACCGGCGGCACCTACACGGTCGAGGCGTACGTCGATCCGCTCTGGGGCGTGCACCGAGCGACCCGCTACCGCGTGCGCGCAGGCGGTAGCGAGACCGACGTGATCGTGGACCAGAGCGCGTCCGACGGTTGGGCGTCTCTGGGCGAGCACGACTTCGCGACGGGAGGAGACCAGTGGGTCTCGGTCTACGACAACGTGGCCGGCGCGATCGCGGCCGACCAGCACATCGCGGTCGACGCCATCCGCCTTCGTCCCGAGGCCGAGCCTCCACCGCCGGACACCGATCCGACGCCGGACCCCGAGATGCCCGATCCGTCGATGGAGCCTCCGCCGAGGGTAACCGATCCGATCGACATGCCGATCGTCGGTGGCGATCCGACGATCGACGACGACCCGCTGCCCACTGGGATCGGTCTCGAGAGCGGCTGCTCGGCCGCGGGGCCGGGGCGTGGCACGTCATCGACGCTCTTCGCGTGGGCCGCGGCGGTCGTCGCGGTCGCGTTCGGGGCGCGGCGTCGCCGCCGGGGACCCGGAGCGCGAGAAACGGTCACTCGGAGGGCGACGCCTCGCGCAGGAGAGCGGCACGCCGCTCGCGGTAGCGCGCGAGCTCCGGCTCGTACATCGCTTCGACCTCGTCGAGCGTCGCGCCCGTCCTGAGCGCGTCGACCACGTCGGTGCGACCGACGAGCTGCGCAAGACGCGACGCGTCCCACTCGCGAGAATGCCGCGCGAAGAGCGTGCGGATCAGCGCCAGGCCCGCGCGTACCGGGTCGAACGCGCTCTGATCGCTCACGTCGAAGCGCACGCCACGGCAGCGCGAACCGCGATGCGTGCCGGAACGGGGGACGAAGGTGGTCTCGTGGATCTCGACGCCGTCGAGGTGCTCGGCTTCGAGGCCCTCGCGCACCGCGGCGGCGTCCATCCACGGGGCGCCGACGACCGCGAACGGAGTGGGCGTACCCCGCCCGACCGAGACGTTGGTCCCCTCGACGAGAGCGATTCCTGGATAGGTGAGACATGCTTCCGGCGTCGGGAGGTTCGGCGACGGCGGTGTCCATTCGAGCGCGCTCGCGGAATAGAGCGAGCGGCGATCCCATCCTTCGACGCGGCGCACGTCGAGAATCGACGTCGAGGTGGCGATCTTCGACCAGCAGTCGCGCGAGCTCGCCGAACGTGAGCGCGTGGCGGATGGGGAGCGGGTGATAGTTCACGAACGACGAGAGGGACGGGTCGAGGACGGGCCCGGCGACGATGTCGGCGCCGATCGGGCTCGGGCGGTCGAAGACGACGACCGGCAACGACGCCCGGGATGCGGCTTCGAGGAGGGCGAGCAGCGTGGCGCCGTACGTGTAGAAGCGGACGCCGACGTCCTGCAGGTCCACGACGATGGCGTCGAGGTCGTGGAGAGCGTCGGGCTCGATCGTCCGGCTCCGGCCGAACAAGCTGCGAACGGGCGCGCCGCTCCTCGGGTCGCGTCCGTTCGGGACGCGACCTTCGCGGTTCGCGTCGAGGCCGTGCTCCGGCGTCAGGACGACCGACAACGTGACGTCGCTCGCCTCGGCGAGCAGCTCTGCCGTTCGGCGGCCGTCGCGCGCTCGGCCGGACGCATTCGTCAGAAGCGCGATGCGCTTGCCGGCTAGCGTCCGAAATCCGTCCCGGCGCGCGACGTCGACGCCGAGCAACACGTGCACACCGTCGGGCGGCGGCGGTCGAGCCGTGGCGAGCGCACGCGCGGCGATCCCTTCGATGTCCAGAATCAGCGGCCGGACGTCGCCGTCGCCGTTCGGATGGACGCGGTTGCTGAGGAACAGGACGAAGACATCGAGCTCCGGGTCGATCAACAGCGACGTGCCGGTGAAACCGCCGTGCGCGTAGGCGCGCGCGCTGAACCCGCGGGCGCGCCGGTCGCCGGACGCGGTATCCCAGCCGAGCGTGCGGGTGCCGCCCGGCACCGGCTGGGGCACGGTGATCGCTCGGACGACGCCCGAGGCGAGCACGCGTCGCCCGTCAATCTCGCCCTCACCGAGCATCATTCGCGCGAACCTGGTGAGGTCGTCGGCCGTCGCGAAGAGCCCCGCGTTGCCCGACACGCCGCCGAGACGGAACGCGCGCGGGTCGTGGACGTCGCCCCGGATGATCACGTTCCCGCGCTCGACGGCTCGCTCCGTCGGCGCGATGCGCTGAAGCAGCGCGGCGGGCGGGCGGAAGCCGGAGTCGGTCATCCCGAGGGGCTCGAAGATCTCGTCCCTCTCGAGCTCGTCGAGTGGGTGTCCCGACACGTGCTCGGCGATCGCGCCGAGCAAGATGTAGCCGATGTCGCTGTATCGGTACCGGCTCCCTGGGCTCGACTCGAGGTGCAGATCGAAGATCCGCTCGAACGCGGCCGCGGGCCCGTCGTCGTAGTCCGATCGGGCGTTGACGGCGGGGAGGCCGCTCGTGTGCAAGAGGAGCTGGCGCACCGTGACGGCGGCCTTGCCGGCGCGCCCGAAGTCGGGGATGTAGCGCGCGACGGGCGCGTCGAGTGAAACGCGGCCGTCGGCCACGAGCTGACCGATCACGGTCGCGGTGCCGACGGCCTTCGTGAGCGACGCGAGATCGAAGATCGTGTCGAGCGTCATGCGCTCGTGCTCGGGCGCGAGCGCTCGCTCGCCGTACGCACGCCGGAAGAGAGTGCCGTCGCGGCGGCCGATCACGACGACACAACCCGGGAGCTTGCGTGCGCGGAGCGCCGCGTGGACGGCATCGTCGATCGCGTCTTGGTACGCGGGCTCGATTCGGACCGCCGGGGGGACGTCGCCGAGCGCCTCGTCGGGGCTCGGAACGCTCGCCGGCGCGTCGATCTCTGGCGCTGGCGCTGGCAGCGGGCGCTCGACGGGCGTCTCGACCGGTCCGGGCTCGCCGGAGGCGCCGGCGCACGCGCTCGAGGCGAAGAGCCCGAGCGCGCACGCGATCCACTTCATGGAACAAGCGTGGGCGATCTGGGCTGCCCGTTCCAATTCGGCGGATCCGCGGCGATACGTGGATCCCCGAGTGACCGCCTCTGCACACCGGGCGATCCCGGTGGGATCGCGAAAGCATGGACCAATTCGATCGGCCGACGCGGCACGGCACTTGCTGGCCGTTCGTCCGGAAGTCGACGTTCTCCCCGAACACCCACGAGAGGCCCATGGAAACCACGGAACCCGTTCGCTGGCTCACCGCGCTCGAGCGCGACCCCGGCGCGCTCCATCGGCTCGTCGACGAGTCCGGAAGTCTCGCGCTCGCCGCGTACCGAATCGCCCGCGCTCGATGCGGAACTCCCTCGCCCCGCGAGGTCGCCAATGTCGCCAAGGAGCTCGCCGTCCGCGTCGGTCTCTTCGACGTCTTGCCGAGCCGCTCGGGCCTCGTGGCCGAGTGCGTGCGCGCCGGAGTCGAGCTCGAACGCTGATTCGCCGCGCTAGAATCTCGACGGGGAGCCCGGTCCACTCCGCGCTCTTGTCCCAGAGCGCGCGGGCGAGCTCGGGGTCCTCGGCGACGCGGTTCGGCTTCTTCGGTGCGCACTCGTCGTAGTAGAGCCCGGTGTCGCTCGCGACGTCGGGAGAGGTCGCGCAGAAGAGCGACGTCTTGGCGCCCTCCTCGACGGTGATCATGAAGAGGTGCGCGATCGGGCGGATCGGCCAGGGGACGCGACGCCAGATGTCGGAGGCGACGCCGCCGGGATGGAGCGAGTAGGTCGTCACGCCCGAGCCGTCGCCGAGGCGTCGGGCGAGCTCGACCGTGAAGAGCACGTTCGCGAGCTTCGAGACCGTGTACTCCGGAAACGCAGTGATGCTCGCAGTGGGCTTCTTGACGGCCTCGAAGTCGATGCCGCTCGCTCGGTAGTTCGCGCGGCTCGAGACGTTCACGATGCGCGCCGGCCGCGACGAGCGCATCCGGTCGAGGAGCAGCCGAGTGAGGAGGTAGTGACCGAGGTGATTCACGCCGAACACGAGCTCGAACCCGTCCTCCGTCACGCCGGGCGTCACGAGGCCGGCGTTGTTCACGAGGACGTGGATCGGCCGGTCACGGTCCGTGAGCGTCTTCGCCGCGGCGCGCACGCTCGAGAACGAGGCCGAGATCGAGCTCGAGCATCTCGACGGATGTGCTGCCCGTCTCGGCGGTGATCGCCGCCATCGCCTCCTCCGTCTTCGGGCGCGATCGACACGCCAAGACGACGTGCGCGCCGGCGCGCGCGAGCTCCTTTGCCGTCACGAGGCCGATGCCCGTGTTCGCGCCCGTCACCACGCACGAGCGGCCGGTCATGTCGGAGTACGCAGTCATGCCGGCGTTGTGAAGCCCCCCGCCGCGTGAGTCAATCTTCGGGGGGCGGAACCGAGCTGCGCCGCGCGGCCTCTTCGAGCGCCGCGCGGATCGCGTCGGTCGCGTCCACGACCGTTCGCGCGCGCAGCGGGGCTCGATCCGCCGGCGGAAGGACGACTCGAAAGAGCGTGCCCTCACCGGGCCGTGTGACGAGCTCGATGTCGCCGCCGACCGCGTCGACGACCGATCGCGAAATCGCCAGCCCGAGCCCCGTGCCACTCCCGGCGGGCTTGGTCGTGAAGAACGGGTCGAAGATGCGGTCCGCAATCTCCTCGGGAATGCCCGGGCCGTTGTCCTCGACCTCGACGACGACCTCGCCGGTCTCGGTGGTGTGCGTCGACACGCGAACGACGTTCCGCACGGGGTCCGCGCTCAGGAACGCTTGTCCGGCGTTGACGAGGAGATTCACGAACACCTGACCGAGCCACGCCGCGTTCGCGCGGACCAAGGTGGTGGCGTCGAGGGTCGTGTCGAGGCGGGCCCGGTCGTCGAGCACGGGTCGCGCGAGCTTGACCGACGTCTCGACCACGCGGCGAACATCCGTCGGCGCGTGGCTCGACGTGTCGCTCCGAGCGAGAGCCAGGGAGATCCTGCACGATGAGTCGGACGCGTTCGCTTCCCTCGAGCGCCTCGGAGAGCACGCGCAACGCTTCCGCGCGCGCTTCTTCGGATGGGATGACGCGCGGGAGAGTGATGCGGAGCTTCTCCAGGTGAAGGACGACATAGGTCAGCGGGTTGTTAATCTCGTGAGCGACGCCCGTCGCCAGAGTGCCGACCGTCGCGAGCCTGTCCGCGTGGATCAGCCGCGATTGCATGCGCTTGCGTTCCGTCACGTCGCGGCCGAACGCGAGCAGGCACCGCTCGCCCTCGTACTCAATCGGGATCGAAGAGATCTCGACCGTCGCCATCGACCCGTCGGGGTAGCGAACGCGGTACTCGTAGGGGCGCAGTCCGTCGCCGTTCATCACCTGCGTCATCCGTTGTTCCATCACGTCGAGGTCTTCCTCGACAATCAAGTTGCGGAGCGACTCGCCGACGACGTCACCCTTCGCGGATGCTCCGAGGAGGCGCTTCGCGGCGGGGTTCGCGTAGCGAATCGTGTCGCGCTGAACGACCGCGATGGCGTCGGGAGCGGCCTCGGCGAGCTGCCGGAACCGCCCCTCCGATGCGCGAAGCCGCTCTTCCACGGCGACGCGGTCGCTCACGTCGCGGAGGAACGCGACAATCGCCGGCTCGCCTCGAAACACCGAAGGCGCGATGTCGACCTCGATGGGGACGATCTTGTTTTCCTTGCCGAAGATGTCGACGCGAAACGTGCTCGGGGCGTCGCGACGGCTTCGAGCGGCTTCGTAGATCGCGAGGAGCTGGTCGCGTGACTCGGGCGGGACGAGATCGGTGTCCGCCACGTTCTCGAGAATCGGATGCCCTTTCGCGGCCGAACAAACGCGCCGCGGCGTCGTTGACGTGGACGCGCTCGAACGCGTAGCCGCGGTCGACTGCGATCGCCATCCCGACGCCCGCACGGTCGAGCGCCGCGAGCAAGGCGTCGGTGAGCTCGTCGAGGGGCTCCACCTTTGTGCGAGTATAGCGATGGTGGCGGCTCGAACGCGAACCTTCGGCTCGTCGGACCGCGATGAGCGTTTTCCTCGCGGCCCTTGCCGGCTAGAGTGCGCGCGGTGAGCCGGCGAGAGAGCCCGAGCCTTCAGGATCTGTGGCGTCGATTCGTCGAGGAGGGGCGCAGCTTGCCCCGCGCCCTCGAGACGGCGCTCGAACGGGACGAGCGTGCCGGGGCCCGGGCGATCCTCGAGGCCGTCACCAAACGGAGGCGCAAGAACCGCGCCGAAGGTCAGCGGCTGCGGCGCATGCTCCGCCGCGAGCAGGCCTTGTGGAGCGACGGGATCGCGCGCATCGCCGGAGTCGACGAGGTCGGCATGAGCCCGCTCGCCGGCCCTGTCGTCGCGGCCGCGGTGGTCCTCCCTCCTGGCTACCGGCTCGCGGGGGTCGACGATTCGAAGAAGGTCGATCGTGAGAGCCGCGAGCGGCTCGCGGCGATCCTCCGCCGCGATGCGCTGGCGTTCGGGATCGGATCGGTCTCTCCCGAGGAGATCGATCGCATCAACATCTATCACGCGGGCCTGCTCGCCATGCGGCGCGCCGTCGAGCAGATCGACCCTCCGCCCGAGCACCTTCTCATCGACGCGCGCCGCCTGCGCGACGTCCGGATCCCGCAGACGTCGATCATTCGCGGTGACGCGGAGTCGATCTCGATCGCCGCCGCTTCGATCGTCGCCAAGGTGCATCGCGACGCGTGGATGGTGGAGCTCGATCGCGAGCATCCTGGCTACGGCTTCGCGCGGCACAAGGGCTATCCCGTCCCCGAGCACTACGCCGCCCTCGAGCGGCTCGGCGCCACCGAGATCCACCGGCGGTCCTTCGCTCCCGTCCGACGTGCCCTCGGTCTCGTCCCCGAGCAGGAGGAGCTCTTCGAGGCCCGCGAGCCCGATCGAACGATGCTGAGCCGTCAGCGCGGCAGGATCGCCGACTGACGCGAGATCGCGAGCAGGCGGCCGTCGACGCCCAGATCTCGCCGTCCTCTTCGAGGAGCCCGTTCACGACGCTGCGGGTGACGAACCGGCCGACGAGCCACTCCGTCCGTGGGCGAGAGCGCATCTCGACGGTGAGCTCGAGCGTCGGGACCCAGGCCATCGGGATGACGTGAAAGACCGGCGGAGGAAACGCGTCTGCGAGGAGCGCGAGCGCCCGGAGGTCCGGGACGCCGCCGTCGACGAACCGAACGTAGCCCTGTAGGAGCGCTCGATCGGATCGCTCTCCGTGCATGAACGCGATGCTCGGTGGATCGAGCGCCATCTCGAAGCGGTTCGCGATCTCCGCGAAGGCGCCAGCTGGGCGCTCGGAGAGACACGCCTCGCGTGGCGGCAGCACGGGAGGCTCGAGCGCGAGGTGCGTGACCTCGTCCTCGTCGGGCAGCGTGCCCATCGTCGCGATGATGCGTGTGCGCTCTTCGCCGCGCTGCACGATCCGGGCTTGAAGCGTCGCGAAGCGCTTGCCCACCTTGATCACCTCGGTGTGCACCCGCGCCTCCTCCGGGATCGTCGGACGAACGTAGTACGCCGTCGCGACGATCGGATCGGCGAACGGGCTGACCTGTTGGATGGCGCCGAGGCCGAACGCCAAGACGTAGCCGCCGTTGGGCGCCGTCCCGATGCTCCAACGGGACGTGATCACGCCTCGGAAGATCCCTTCGCCCGCGGGCTCGAGACGGGTGTCGTCGAGGAGCTCCTGCACCCCCGGACTATCGGGTCGCGCGAGCCTAGGGACAACCCCGTCTCGTCACATGCAGGGAGGGTTCGCGGCGCCGGGCGTCCCGAGGTCGCCTGCGCCGAACGCCGTCGCGCCCCAACACCACGCGGCCCCGGAGTCGTTCGCGGTCGCGTCGGTCGAGGTGGGATCGAGCGACAGGCTCGCTCCGAACGCGCGCGGAAAGCCGGTCGTGTAGTCGACGACGTCGATGTCGCCGGCGGCGCACCGCACCGTGAGCCGGTCTCCGGTGTTGTTGAGATCGAGCGTGAACGTGGCGTCCGGCGTGAAACCGGCCGAGGTCGATCGCGCGATCGTGACGTATCCGCGAGCGGCGATGGTCAGCCCCGATAGATCCGCGGAACGCTCGTCGTCCGAGATCGTGCACCCGTCGAGGAGGAGCGGATGGGTCGTCGCGTTGTGGAGCTCGACCCATTCGCCCACGGAGTCGTCGACCGCCTGTGGGTCGTACATGATCTCCGTCATCACCACGTCGCCGACGACCGGCGAGCTCGGCGTCGCGGGCGTGTCGAACGTCGCGCGGAGGAACGCGAGAATGTTCGCGAGCGTGTTGTCGTCGAACATCGTGCCCCACGCCGGCATCATGCCGCGGCCGCCGATCAGCGTCGTCAGGATCGAGACGTCGTCGCGCATGGGCACCCGATCGTAGAGCGACGGCGCGCGGCTCGTCCCACGACCGTCGGTCCCGTGGCAGCGCGTGCAGTTCATCGAGAACGTGTTCCCGCCCGCGGTCGGGTCGCCCGTGAGGTCGGCGATGCGCCGCGCCCGCGTCGGGACGCTGTCGCGGTCGATGAAGTCGAAGTGCTCGACCTCGCTCCGGATGACGTGCGAGATGTCGTCCACGCGGTTGATGGACCAGGTGTAGTCGCCCGGGAAGACCTGTCGGATCTGACGCCGTCCATTCGACGGGAAGTGAGCCTCGTCGGAGATGACCGCGTCGAGATCGAACGGCTCCGGGACGCCGTCACCCGTGAGATCGAAGCCGACCGTGCTGCCGCCGTGCTGATGGCATCCCATGCAGTTCGTCCGCGCGTTCCCACGGCCCTCTTCGACGTAAGGATTGCTGCACCACGTCGGCGCGCCCTGCGACGTCGACGCGCGGAGCGCGTCGGCGAGCGACGGGGTCGACGAGAACCATTGACCGACATCGGGGTCGCCCTCTTCGTACGCGGCGACGACACACATCTTGTAGTTCGAGAAGACCGGGTCGAGGCCCTCTCGGATGAAGTCCGGACGATCCGCGCCGAAGTCCGCGTCGGGGCTCTCGCTCCAGAAGAGCGACACCCACATCCAATGACGCGTCTCCTTCGTCATGATGTGCATGCCGGCCAAGCGGAACGTGTTCCCGTTCACAGAGACGGATCGTGTAGATGTGGCTCGGGTCCGGCTGGGCCGTCCTCTGGCCGCGTGGACCAGTCGCCGGCGAGGGTCGTGTCGAGCTGCCGCGCGATGACCGACGAGTCGGTGTCGTAGACGCGCACGGGCATGTTGAAGTCTGCGCGGACCCACTGCGCCTTCACGAGCACCGCGTCCGCGGGCATCTCGGTCTCGAAGCAGAACGAGAAGTTCTCGACCGACGGCTCCGCGTCCATCCGCAGGTCGCCCAGCTCGTCCAAGCACTGGAGGATCCGCGGGTAGTTCCGGAGCAGATGCATCACCGTACCGGGGCTGTACGTGATGCGGATGTTCCCGCCCGATGCGCCGCTGAAGTTGCTCTGGAGCATGCGCGCGCACTCGTCCTCGGGCGTTCCGTCCGGGCAGACGCCGAGCTGGCTCACGTACTGGAGAAACCTCTCGAGCGGCCAACGGCTGGAGCGCTCGAGCGCGCCGGAATTCCATTCGAAGATCTGCGCGAGCGCCGCCTCGTCGAACGGCTCGCGTGCAGCGCGCCGCTCTTCACCGAGCTCCTCGTAGAGGTGCTGGAACATCCGCTTGAAGTCGTCGACCCCGTACCAGGTCTCGAACCGCGGGACGCGAGGAACCGGGGTCCCGTCCGCGAGCGTCGGCTCCTCGCCTGCGCCGGTGCGCTCCGCCAATCCGAGCAGCGGGACCGAGTCGAGCGTTCGCGCGACGATCTCCCAGGCGACCTGGCGTCGGTAGCCCATCTCCGCGCCGAGCCGCATCTCCTGGGCAGCCAGTCCGAGGTCGGGTTGGTACGGCGCCGCGACGCCGGCGAGCGCGCGACCGAAGATGTCTGCCTTCTCGTCGTCGGCGCCGACGGGGAACTCGTGCGGCCCGCCCGGCGAGGCAGGAGGGCTCCCGTCACAAGCGCCGAGCGCCCCCGCCGCGACGACGGCGAGGACGCACAGACATCGATCTCGCGAGGACTGCACCGAGCCGACTCAGCGGGAGCGAAGGACGAGCGCGACATCGCTCGCCGCGATGTACTCCGCGCCGCTGCCCCCGCCCTCGACGACGAGGAAGTAGAGCCAGCCGTCGGAGCGGAAGTGCGGGTAACGCGCCTCGGTCCCGTCGGAGAAGTTCGTCACCTTCGTCGTCATGCCGGTCGAAAGATCGGTGACGTAGATGTTCGATCCGCCGTCCTCGTAGTGGTGTGTCGCGAAGAACCGCTCGTCGAAGCTGATGTTCGCCTTCGCGCCAGGGAGGCAGAAGCGGCCGAGCTGCTCGTCGATGTTGATGCGGTAGTTGTCGCCCGCGCGCGTCGCGGCGACGCGCCGGAGCGAGTACCCGAGCGAGTGTCCGTCGGGGCCCGCGATGCGGCTGATGACCATGCTTCCCGACGGCGACATCACGGAGTCACCCTCGTACGGGGACTCGACGATGACGGCGGGGAGCTGCTGGTACCGGCTGCCGTCGAAGACCATCGGAGAGAACTTCATCGTCGACGTGTCGCCGAAGTTCGCGGTCGGGTCCTCGTTGCTGCCGCCCGAGTCCGACGTGAACTGGCTATTGATGATGAAGTAATCGCCGCCGTTCAGGCCACGAGCGACGTGCTGATACAGGTTGATGCCCGACGCCATGATGCACTCTGGCTCGTCGAACGTGACCAGCGTGTCGGTCTCGAGCAGGCTCTGCGCGCAGATCCCGGCGCCGCCGCCCTGGAAGATGAACCCGCTGTTGTCCGGGAAGAACCCGGGGTCGTACGAGGCGTCGACGCCGATGTCGATGCCGCGCTGCAAGTCCGTGATCGTCGCGCCGTGCTCGCCACCGCCGTTGCCGATGAAGCGCCCGTCGGCGGAGCTCCGCGTCCAGAAGCTCGTCCGGAAACCGAGGTGCGTCACCTCGCGGATCGTCCCGGTCCCGTTGCCCCATGCCGCCGTCCGGTCGGGATTGGACGAGAAGCACGTCAGCGGGTCGGCGCCCGCGCAGCCGAACATGCGAATGCCGGCGTCGCGGTTCGTCGCCTCCCAGCCCTCGAGCTGCATCGTCGAGATGAGCGATGCCAGCGCGGGAGTGGTGAGATCCGTGCACGTGTCGGGCGGCGGCGCCTCCTGGATCACTTCCTCGAGGTTCGGGAGACGATCCTGGAACCACTTGAGCACGGTCGCGTACTCGATCTGCGTGAGGCGCGGGTGGCTGCCTTTCGGCATGCCGACGCGCGCGCGGAAGCGGAGGTACTCGTTCAGCCACGCGCCTTCTCCGTACGCCTGCCGGAAGAGCTTGCGGAAGTAGTTGTACTGCGCGCCGGCCGCCATGATGCCGATGCGATCGGCTGCGAACACCGAGTGGTTGTCCGCCGAATCGACGCGCATGCAGTCGATCGTGCGCATCGCCTCTTCCTGGGTGAGCTCGTCGGGGTTGCGGTCGAGCTGGCACGTGCCCCACGCCTGCTCGGTGATGTCGAGCCAGTGGCGCATGCCCTGCCGCGACGTCGAGTGACACTCCGCGCAGCGACGGGTCGCGCACGAGCCGTCGGCGCCCGTGCAGCGCGCGTCGCCCAGATCCATCGCGTTCGCGCCGAGGATCTTTGCCGACGCGAGCGCGAGATCGAAGCCCTCGAGGTCGATGGGCGGAGGCTCGCCGGGATCGGTCAGCTGCGCGGACGGGAGCGCTTCCCACTGGCACCCCGCGCTGCCGCCTTGTCCGCACATCTTGATGAAGGCCATCGCGCGGCCGTAGTCGGAGTCCGGGAACGTCGTCGCGTCGAGCCCGTCGAGGTCCGGCGGCATCCAGAAGACGTGCTCGAACTCGTGGTACGCGGGGGTGGTGATCCCGGTCCACGACGAATCGGTCCCGTCCATCCGGTTGATCCAACTGGAGGCCCACTCACCGTTGCCGATTCGATGACACTGCGTGCACGCCGCGGCCTCGGGGCTGGTGAGGTGCTGGGGCATCGTCCAGCCCTGGCCCTCGGTGTTGAGGATCGTGTACGGGGACTCGTTGAATCCGAGCGTGAAGTCCTGGTTCACGCCCATCTTCGGGACGACCGGGTCCCCATTCTGATCCAAGGCGCCGTCGATCCACGGCGTGTGGATGAACGGGTCGGCGTCGTGACAGCGCGCGCATTGGATTCCGCTGCCGAGGCCGCCGTGGATCCCCTCCCACAGGCTCGCCGACTCCTGCGGCGACGCCTCCGACTCGATGTGGTCGCCGGGGTGCGGGACGTGCAGCCCGTCGGTCCGACTGTAGAGCGCGTTCTGGAAGAAGCAGGTGTGGCCGGTGTACGGGTTGTGCCCGACCATCGCGATGTCGTTGTACGCGCCCTCTTCGGTCCTAGCTTTGCGGCAGAGGAGCACCCAGTGCGTCCCCTGCTCGTTGCTCCGGCTCGCGACGCGGGGGCCGTTCGACATGCCGCTCACCGCGTTGGGCTCACACAGGCTGTAGATGTACTGCGGGTTGTCGCAGACGCTCACGCCGGTCTGCGGGAACTCCGTGCCGGTGTCGGACGTGACCGTCGTCGGGATCGGCACCGAGTCGAGGCAGTTGTAGGTGCTGTAGTCGCCGTCCGCGAGCTTCGTGAAGAACGGGATCTCGCCCATCTCCGCGACGCACGCGTCCGCGTACGCGGCGGTGCTCCGGATCTGCTCTTCGGGCTCACCGTCGTACTTCCCGTTCGGGCCGAGGACGTCGAGGGCCTCGAGGATGTCCATCGAGTCCTGTAGGACGACGGTCGGGCCGTTCATGAGGCACACGTCGATGACGTAGCCGCCGTCGGCGATCGCGGCGAGCATCTCGGCGGTGGGCTCGGGCATGTCGAGCCAGCTCATGTCGTACGGCGAGTCGAAGAGCGACGCGTCGACCTGGGGCCCCTCGAACGTGGGTCCCGGGAACGGGTCGCTCACCCGGTTGCCGTCGATCCGCTCGATGCTCCCATATTGGGACGCGCAATCGAGATCCGTGATCTCGCCTTGCCGCACGCGGAGGTGAAGGGTCTCTCCGGTGGCTAGGTCTCTGGTCACCGAGGCGCGCAGATGGGCGCTGGCTTCGTGGTAGCTGACCTGGACGCGAAGGGCACCGCCGCCGTTGTTGCAGCCCCCCAAAACGCAGAGGAACAAGGCGATCGAGCCAAGATAGGAAAGCGTGCGCTGCGTCATGGTGATGGGCTCCTCAGCCTCTGGAGAGAGGTGACGATACGGCTCGACCTAACGATCGAGGTCGATCCCAGCACATCCCATGCCCACCGGCGCCCGCGCCGCAGCATGAAGCACTCGAGACCCACCCCGCCGGGCGCTCCTCTTACACACGAACCACCCACTGTCGACCGGACGACCCCAAGGATACCGGCTTCAGGCGGCGAGAGCGAGAGGGCGGCTCGAGCGCTGGAGGGCGATCGGTGAGGCGGTCCCACGCCGCCGCCCGCAGCGCCTCTTCGAGCGACACGCCCTCGGGCCAGCTGCTGACGCTCGCGCGCACTGCACGCTCGGCCCCGCCCTTCTGGAAGCCGAGCGAGGAGAGCAGCGTCGCGACCTTGCTCGCGTGCGGGTGGCGTGCACGCGCGCGTCACGCACGTCCGCGCGCGGCGCGCTCGGGCTCGCGGTCACCTCGCCGTAGGTCCGCCCGTCTGCGTGCATGACCGACAGCGCGCCGGCCGCGCCTTCGATACGGATCCGCCCGTCGTGCGCCGCGCGGTGGTGCGCGCTGCACAACGTCACGAGGTTCTCCATCGTGTGCTCGCCGCCGTCGGCTCGGTGTTGCACGTGGTGGAGGTACTTTACACCACCCGAGCAGCGGTCTTACCGTCCGCCGGCTCAGCGAAGGGCCACGCGCCAGATTGTGCGGCCCACGCCGCCCTCGGTGTAGACCGCGAGGCCGACTTCGGTCCGCGTGACATATGACGGGTCGTCCGCGAACAAGTAGCCTTCCGGAGTCGGGATGACGCGCTGCTCACCCGTTTCGAGATCAACCGCGACGCGCACGTACGTGCCCGCGTCGTTCCGACCCGAGACCACCCATCCGCCGCCGACCGCGAGCGCTCCCATTCCGTACTCGCCGAGCTCGAGAACCGTGCGTGGGGCCAGGCCGGCTGGATCGGGTGTGAACCGAGCCGCGCGCACGGTGGTTTGCCCCCACAGACCGCTCGCAAGCGGCATGCGCCCCTCGACCCAGGCCAGCCACTCGCCGTCGGTCCGAAGCGAGAACACGTCGGCGTCCGCCACATCGAGGTACGGCCCGACCGACCCATCCGGCATCTCCACGTCCACCACGTGCCGGCCCGACACCATCGCGTCGAACAAGAGGTAATCGTCCACGACGAGCGGATGGATCGCCGAGCCCGGCGACGCCGTCAGTCGGAACACCCCGTCCCGGATCGTGCCCACGCGATACGCCGGTTGGATCTCGAGGGCGATCATGCCGGTTGCGCTCACTCGGATGCGTTGCGCAGCGGCGTTCACGAAGACCGGGTGTTCGATGTGAAGGAGCGATGCAACACCAGGTGTCGCCGCGCTCGATCGCACGATCGACTCGACATCGTCCAACGCGTCGTTTCCCGAGCCCGCTCGATACCAAGCGTCATCGCGTGAAAGGGCCATCGTACTGGGCATACACGCGTCCACCGCGACCTCGAAGCGGAAGGCCCACACAACGCTCCCGTCCTCGGGCCGAACGGCAAACAGCTCCCGCCCGTTCGCTCCCCACGGCCGCATGAACGCTGCCAACGGTTCTCCCCGACCCACGAACGCATCCGAATACACGCGCAAGGTGTCGATCACCGACCAGTCGCCCCAGTCGACGACCAGCTCCTGACAGCCGGCGCGGCCGTCGAAGCAAGGCACCCACCCGAACGCCGGGATGCGTTCGGGGTGGAGCGCGACCTCGAACGTGCAGCCCGCGGGAAGCCCGTCGGGCACCGTCCATTGCGGGTCGTCCGGCCCGCCGTCTCGTCCCGCGTCCCGGGGCCCGGCGTCGCGGGCGCCGCCGTCGCGCGGCCCCGCGTCACGCGACCCGCCGTCGTGGCCTCCGTCACCCACGTGCGCGTCGGTGCACGCGCCGCAACCCGCCGACGCGACCACGAGCCATATGACCGGCAGCGCGCGTTCCATCTAGTACCCGAGCGACAGATTGCCTGGAACGCTCGGGTCGAGCTCGCCGTCAGCGAAGCCGGCGGCTTCGAGATCTTGACCCGTGTCGCGCACGTACGAGATGCCCGTTTCGTCGTAGACCGGAGCCGCGACGAGCGCGTCGGCGCCGTATCGGTATCCGTCGGCGGTGTAGAGCGACGCCATCGAGGCCCGCACCGCCACGTAGCCTCCGCCGAGATCCCAGCCGACGAGCACGAGCCGCCCCAGCCCGTCGAACAGGATCGCGTGGCGATCCCACTGCGCCGTCCCAGGGTTGGCGAGCGGGGTGAGCGTCACGTCGCTGCCGTCCAACGGGATCTCGGCCAGCGCGATGACGGGAGGGGCAGGTGGCACGGGCAGGCCGTCCACGTCCGACGCCGGCGCCGTCTCGACGAGGGCGAAGAGAGTCTCGTCCTGCCATCGGAGGCCGAGCGCGAGCACGTCCACGATCCGCTGGTCGGACGGCAGGCGGAGCGCAAAGGGTGTGACGAGGCTCGACGCGAGATCGAACCGGTCGAGCTCCGCGCTGTCGCCGCCGACGGGCACACCGAGGGCAAACGCCGTGAGATCGGCGGCGCGATAGACGGCTTGGAACGACGCGAGGCCCGTCGGCCATCCGGCGACCGGAAGAGTCGGCAACGACGCGAGGTAGTCCTTCGACTCGGTCAGAAGCCCTTGCGCGTTGCGCCGCAGAGCTCCGCCGAGCCAGCTCGCGTCGATGGGCATGGCGAGGTAGAGCGGTCGGTCGGGGGGCGCTATCGCCAGATCCGCCGCGCCGAGCCATTCGTATCCGATTCCGGTCGCCAGGGGGCTCGCGCTTTCCAGGAGCTGGTCGGCTTCCCGGTCGAACCCCGAGTACCGCGTCCGTCCTGAGGTGAGGCCGCAGCTGCCCGTTCGAAGGCACGAGAGGCCGACCATCCACGCGAGGCGCTGCATGGCACGACACGGGATGCAGTCCTCGGGTGCGATCAGCACCGGGAAAAACGAGGTGTCCGCCCGCCAGCCAGGTACGGGCAGCCGCGGCTCGCGCCGCACGGCGCCGCTCCAATAGTGGCTCGCGACGGGCTCGTCGTACGAGACCCCGCTACAGCCCAAGAGCGGAACGCACTGCGTGTACGCGCCCTCCGTATGGCTCCACAGCACGCCGTGCACCTCTTCGGAGTATGGATTGGGAGTGAACGGCACGCTCCACGCCGTCATGTCGGTCGTGAAGTCCCAGTCGACGTCGCGCGGCGTCCCGCGCTGGTAGTCGAGCATGCATCGCAGGTCGCCGTAGGGGTGCGTGGCGCAACCCGGCCCGCTGGTCGTGAGCGACATCGTGTGCCAAACGGCGGATGGCTCCGGCGGGGAGAACTCCGCCGGATCGAGTGAACAGTTGAAACCGAGCGGTGAGCTGCACAGTGCTCGCGCCGCGACCGTATCGTCCTCCGCGTCGTCGCATCGGCAGAACCGCATGCCGGCCTCCGCGTCCGCCGAGAGCAAGCCGAGCGCCTCGGTGCGTCCCACGAGTGTGACCATCGAGCTCTCGACCGTCGAAACGTACGGAGGCGCTCCGAGCTCGGTCGGACGGGACGTCGTCACGCCCGCGGGGCAAGGAACGGGATCGCAGGCGTCGGGGAGCTCGGGCCGCGCTTCCGCAATCTCCGCGTCGCGATTGCAGTTCGGCGCTCCCGGGCGGTCGGGAGCATACGCGCAGATGTCGCATGCATCCGAGATCCCGTCGCCGTCGGTGTCGAGCGGGCCCCCGTCTCCGGGAGCGTCGAACAGCGGGCACCGATCGCACGTGAGGTCGTTGTAGCCGTCCCCGTCGGCGTCCTCGAAGTCGCGATCGGCGGCGGACGCGCAGAGATCGCACGCGTCTCCTAGCCCATCGAGATCGCCATCGGCTTGGTCGGGGTTCGAGACCGAGGGGCAGTTGTCGTGTGCATCCACGAGCCCATCCCCGTCGGGATCGACGGCGTCGTCGCTCGGACTGCGCGCGGCCTCCCCCGCGAGGGGTACATCGGTCGCGCCGAGGTAAATGCCGTTCCAAGTGCCGTTCAGATGTGACGCGATCCAGTCCCGCACCGTGGAGCTCGTGACGAGCACGTCCCCGCTCGTGGTGCTGTGTACTCCGACGAGCTGCGCGCTGTTGATCCCTCCGGTGTAGCTCGGTCCGCCGGAATCGCCAGGCCATGTCGTCGCGCCAGGAACGGTGAGGTGACCTGACTCCTGACTCACGACCGTGAAGGTCGTTCGTTGGCGCAGCGCCGGAACCTCGCCCGTACCCCCGTCGAACCACCCAGGCGGTGGACCATCGTATCCGTAGCCTACCGCGGTGAGCGTACGGCCCGTCCATCCACCGCGGGATCCGTCGTGCGCACGGCCATGGGAATGGCGTTCCACACGCCCGTCCGAGCCGTGCCCGTCGCGGGATCCGCATCGACGCGCTCCGCCAGCACGAGGAGTGCGATATCATCCGATGTTGGCGGCGTCGCGGCCGGGCACGACGAGTATCCCGTCAAGGGGAGACATCGGAGCACACGCACGCGCACGGGCGATGCCGGTGACGTGGTGGGTCCCATCTGGACCGAATTCCGGTCGGTGCAGTGCGCAGCCGTGAGGACGAGGCGCGGCGTGACGAGCGTACCCGTGCACGTGCTGCCAACGAGAACGGCCGCGTCGCGACGCGCTCTCGCCAACGTGCCTCCGGTGTTGTCGTTCACGCCACCCTCGATTGCCTCGGCGCGCCCGCCCACGTGCTCGTCGGCGCTCGTGCAGCTCGCGCACATAGAGGTGAGCAAGACCATCCACCCCATCCACCCCCATCCACCCCCAACGCTCGAACTGCCTCATCGAACCCTCCCCGGTGAATGTCGCGTACAGCGACACTCGAGCATCGTCGACCAAGCGGCGGTTCGGATCAAGCGATGGCTGGGTGCCATTCACGCGGAGTCGCAGCATGACGCCGCGCGTTCATTGCCCGCGAGCAGCGGTCCGACCGTCTCGGCTCAGCCGACCTCGACCCGATTGCGGCCCCGCTCCTTGCCGCGATAGAGCGCCGAGTCGGCCCGCGCGAGCAGCTCCTCGATGCTGGTCTCGTCGCTCGAGCCCGAGAGCGTCGCCACGCCGATGGTGACGGTCACCCGAACGAGCTCCTTGTCGGCCGCGACGGCGAGGCGCTCGACGCCCGCGCGGAGGCGCTCGGCCATCTGCTTCACGGCGAGGGCGTTCGAGTGGCGCACGAGGATGAGAAGCTCCTCTCCGCCGTAACGCACCACCGTGTCCTCGGTTCGGACCGCTCGCCGCAGATACGCGCCCACCTCGCGGAGCACGTCGTCGCCCGTCGCGTGACCGAATCGATCGTTGATGTCTTTGAAGTGATCCACGTCCATGAAGAGCACGGACATCGGCACGTCGTGTCGCTTCGCGTACGCGTGCTCGATTGGCAGACACTCGTCGAGATAATGCCGATTGAAGCATCCGGTGAGAGGGTCGCGCACCGAGCTCTCGAACAGCCGGCGCGCGGCTTGGAACTCGCGCTCGTCCTGCAGGGTGAAGCGCAAGAGCGTCTCCTCGCCGAGCTGAATCCGCGCACCGTCGCCGATGCGCTCCACGTCGGCGACCTTCCGACCGTTGAGGAAGGTTCCGTTCGTGCTGCGGAGGTCCTCGAGGAACCAGGTCCCGTGGATCAGAGCGAAGCGGGCATGGCGCCTCGAGAGCGACTCGTCCTCCACGCGCAGGTCCGCCTCTTCCCCGCGCCCCACGACGAGGTGCGTGTCGTCGAGGACGACGAGCTGACCGAGGCCATGCCCGGTGAGCACCGTGAGCGTGGCTCGCAGCTTTCGCGCGTCGCTCCCCGGTTGGGTCACGGTGATTCGGACGGTGTTGTCGCGGTCCTCGGCCACCGAGCCTCCCGAGCCGCCATGCTACCAGCCGAGCACGTGAACACGAAGACGAACGTGAGGCCCGTTACGAATCCGCGCGCCCGGGGGGAGGCACCGTGTCGCCCTCTTCGAATACGGGCTCCCAGAGTCGATGCGCCTTGCGTGACGCGAACGGGAGGAGGCTCCGAGCGACGGCCCGCATCGTCGGGTACCGATCGTCGGGGTCGTTGGCCATGAGCTTGAGGAGCACCGGCTCGAAGCCGTTCGGAAAATCCGAGACCACGTGGCTGGGCGCGCGGAAGCGGCCGTTGGCGATGTCGTGCACCACGCGGACGCCCTTGCCGTCGAACGGCTTCGCGCCGGTGACCGCGCGATAGAGGACCGCTCCGAGCTGGTACTCGTCGCTGCGCGCGTCGAGCTCTTCGGCGCCGCGCGCCTGCTCGGGCGACCACCATCCGGGGGTTCCGACCATCCCGTCATCGGTCAGACCCTCGTCGGCTTCTCGGACGAGCTTCGCCACTCCGAAGTCGACGACCATCGGTCGGATGTCGTTCGCGTGCTCCTCCGCGAGGAAGATGTTGCTGGGCTTGAGGTCGCGGTGGACGACGCCGTGACTGTGCGTCTCCCAGAGCGCGCTGAGCACGGGGAGCACGATGTCGACGATCTCGTCGACCCTGAGCCGCCCCCGCTCCTCGATCAGCGCCGACAGGGGTCGGCCCTCGAGGTGCTCCATGACGATGTACGGGATGCGCGAGGACCTCCCCGCGACGGTCACCGGGTCGAGCGCGGCCTCGGCACGGGCGCTCGGGCCGGTCATCTCGCGCCCGCGCGTGCCGGACGGCCGGAGCGCGACCGTCGCGGATGTCCGCGTGACGCTGTCCTCGGGAGCGCTGGCATAGGCGGGCGCTTCCTCGTCGGCGTCGATCGTCAGCCAGCCCGAGTCGACCAAGCGCACGATGTGCGGATGCCGGAGCTCCCCGATGACGCTCATCTCGCGGCGGAACCGCGCGAGCTCGATGTCTCCGCCCGCGGCGCGGTGCGCCTTCATGACCTTGACCGCGACCTTCTGGCCCGTCGACACCTGGCGTGCACCGTAGACGAGCGCGAAGCCGCCGCTCCCGAGCAGCTCGCGCAGCTCGTACCGGTCGTCGAGCACCGTGCCGAGCGGGATGATCCCGCCGGGCGCGATGGCAGCGGGACGCGCGTGCCGTTGCGCGATCTCCGCGCGCAAGTGGAGCTGGCTCTCGATGCGCGCGAGCGCGACTCGCAGATTCGATTGGCTTGGTGACGTAGTCGCTCGCGCCCATCTCGAGAGCGCGCACGACGTCCTCACTGTCGGCTCGGGCGGTGGCCATCAGGACCGGCAGCTCGAGCTTGTCGTGCGTCTCGCGGATGCGCGTGAGAACCGCGAGACCATCGAGGCCTTTCATCACGACGTCGAGCAGCACGAGATCGAAGTGCTCGTTCTCGAGAGCCGCGAGCGCGGCCTCACCGCTCTCGAGCGCGACGACCTCGTAGCCGTGCTCCTCGAGATAGCGCTGGAGCGCAGCTCGCGTCGCCCGACTGTCGTCGACGATCAGCAGCTTCGCGGCGACGTGGCCCATGGCCCCTCTACCGTTGTAGCAGAAGGGCCGCCGCGCGGGGGCCTGTACCTAGGCCGGGCCTCATCGAGCGGGGCGGCACCCTCTTTCGGCGCCCTGGCGCGCTGCCACGAGCTCGGGCCCGCCCGGCAGGTCGTCGAGCGCGCGGAGCACCCGGCGAGCCTCCCGACATCCACCCACCCTCACGAGGTCGTCGAAGACCACGGCGAGCGCGATCGACGCCCCAGCCGGTCGTCCGGCGAGCCATCTCGCGACCTCGGGCCGTCCCATGCCCTGGCGACGATCCTTTCGCCCGTCTCGGTCCCAGTCCTCCGAGAGAAGCAGCATGCGCAGATGTAGGAGGCAGTGCCTGGTCTCGTCGCTCTCTGGGGAGAGCAGACCGGACGCGAAGATGGTGAGCGCGCGCTCCGGGTCGCCCATGCTCTCCGCGAGGCACCCCGCCTCGAACGCCACGCGCGCACGATTGGGGGTGCCCTCGACCGCTCGCGCGAGTGCCTGCTCGTACGCGCGCATTCCGGCGCTCTCGTCGCCGAGGAGCACGCCGTGTGTCCAACCGAGCATTCGCCACGTGCGCACCAGGATCGCCTCGTCGTGTGTGCGAGGCGCGCACGACGCCCACGGGTCCGGCGTCGGGAGCGGCGGCAGCGGGCCGCGCACCGGTGGAGTGGCAGCGAGCGACGGGCAGACGAGCGCTCGCAGCACCCGGTCGGCGAGGTCGGTGTCCGCGGCGGCGACCGCTCTTCGCGCGAGGAAGGTGAGCGCTCGGGTGCCGGCTTCGGTGTCATCACCGCCGTCGACGATCGCGACGGCCTGTCGCTCCGTCATCTCCTCGTCGTGCGCGCTGCTCTCGGCGCTCTCGACGCCGGCGAATCTCGCGGTCGTAGCCCAGCGCTAGCTCGGCCGCGAGATTGTCGCGCTCAGCGACGGCGGGCTCGGCTTTCGTCGGCGGGAGCGCCACACCCGGTGCGGCGCCACACGCGGCGAGCAGCAAGAACAACGAAGGCTCGATCCGGCCCACGCCCTTCGTACGGCGTGAGCCGCGCCGGGATTCCGCACGGCGGGCTGGAATCGCGCCGCGAAATGAGAGAGAAAGGGAGCCGATGGCAGGCGATTCCGACGAGCGGCGCACCCACCCTCGAATCCCCGCGGTCGTTCCCGTGAAAGTGGGCGCGGCCGAGACGGCAGCAGACGCGGGACCTCAGCGAGGGCGGGCTCGCGCTGGTGGTGCTCCGCCCGCTCGAGACGGGGAGCCAAGTTCAGATCGAGCTCGACCTCGAGCCCGGGGCGGCGTCCGGCGTGAAGACGATGGCGACCGTGATGTGGTCGGCGGCCGCCGACACCGGCGCACACGTCGCGGGGCTGCGCTTCGACGGGCCCTCGCCGAAGCCGTCGAGCGGCTCCGTCGCTTCCTCGCGCGCAAGTCGACGCCGCCGAAGACCTGAGGCCCTCACATTCCGCGGACGACGAGGGCCGCGATGACGAACGCGCCGACCCCGAGCGCGACGATGAGGCAACCGAGGAGCGCGATGCGTCCGCATCCGGCCCGCTTCTTGGGCTCGGGCTCCGCGCCGGACGGATGGATTGACGTCGACACGGGCTTCGAGAAGCGCGGCGCGTCGGGCGAGGCCGCAGCGCGTGGAGCGACGTACTCGGGCGGACGCTGGCTCGACCGGACGACGGGGGGGGCCGGGCCCGGAGCGGGCGGGCCTGGGGTCGACGCCTCGTGCGTGATTGAGCCCGAGCCGAGACCCGATGGAGCGACCCCTTGAATGCGGGTCGGTGGGGTTCCTTGGCGGTCGGCGGACACGGCCGGCGGCGCGTGAGGAACGGGCTGGCTCGGGGGGGCATCGCGCTGCGTCGTCGCGGCGGGTGGTCGCTCCTCTGCGCGCGCAGCCGATGGGGGGCCGCCGACGGGGATCGGCGCAGGCGTCGCGACGACCGCCGCGGCCTTCGCGCGAGGCGGTGGCGCGATTGGCGCGGGCTCGATTGGCGCGACGGGTGGCCGGGCGTCGTGGCCACGCGGAAAGACGCTCGCCACGAGCGCGGCGACGTCGTCGGAGTGCACGGCGCGCGTCGCGGGACACGCCTCGACGAGCGCCCTCCGAAGCTCTTGTGCGCTCGCGTACCGCTTGCCCGGATCGGCCTCGAGCGCGCGTAGCAGAACCCGATCGAGCGCGGACGTGACCTCCGGATTGAAGTCCGAAGCCGGCACCGGATACGGGTCGCGAACGAACGCGAAGAGCTCCGCCGTGTTGTCGCCGCGCGCGTAGCGGCGAGCGGTCAGCAGCTCCCAGACGAGCACCGCGAGCGAGTAGACGTCGGTGCGCCGGTCGACCGCGTGTCCCCACGCCTGCTCGGGCGCCATGTACGCGACCTTCCCGCGGATGAAGCCCTTGCGCGTGTACTCGGTCTCGTGGACGGCCTTGGCGATGCCGAAGTCGATCACCTTCACGTGGCCGTCGTGCGTGACGAGCACGTTGTCGGGGCTCACGTCGCGATGAACGATGCCGAGGAGCGCGCCGCGCTCGTCGACCGTCTCGTGGGCGGCGTGCAGGCCGTCGGCGATGCACGTCGCGATGTGGATCGCGATGGCCACGCTCATCCCGCGTCCCGCGCGGTTCAGCTCGCGCGAGATCTCGTAGAGCGGGTAGCCCTCGACGAGCTCCATCACGAGGAAGTAGCTGCCCGACTGCTCGCCGAGCGCCTCGACGTGGACGACGTTGGGGTGGCGGATGCGGGCCGAGAGGCGCGCCTCGCGGAGGAACAGGTCGACGAACTCCGGGTCTCGAGCGAGCTTGTCGTGAATGATCTTCAGCGCGACGCGGCGCGCGAACCCACCGGGGCCCTCGGCGCGAGCGACGAAGAGGTTGCCCATCCCTCCGTCGCGGAGGCTCGCGAGGATGCGATAGGAACCGATTTGGTTCCCGGGAGCGAAGGCCACCGCGCAAGGGTACAGCAAGCACGCGCTCGAGCGGCCGTCGATGCTACCGTCCCCGGCCGTGGCCGCTCCCGTCACCGACGAACAGGTCGACAGCACAGAACCGCTCCTCGTTCAGATCCGCTCGTTCAGCGGCACCTACTGGACCGCGAACTGGATGGAGCTGGTCGAACGGTTCGCCTACTACGGCGTCCGCGTCGTGCTCCCGGTGTTCATGGTCCTCGGCATCGAGAGCGGCGGACCGGAGCTGACGCACGAGCAGAAGGGATCGATCTTCGCCATCTGGGCGCTCGTGCAGAGCTTCGTTCCGATCTTCACCGGCGGATTCGCCGATCGCTACGGGTTCAAGGTCAACATCGCGATCTCGACCTGCTTGAAGATCGTCGGTTACCTCGTCATGGGGTTCTGCATCCAGATCGCGGAGGCCATGGCGGGCAAGTCGTTGCACGCCGCGCGCGCAGCCGGCGAGGACCACGTCTACGGGGTCTTCTTCGCGGGCGCGATGCTGCTCGCGCTCGGGACCGCGATCTTCAAGCCGGGCGTGCAGGGGCTCATCGCGAATCGCATGCCGAAGGGCTCGGCGTCGCTCGGCTGGGCGATGTTCTACCAGATGGTGAACGTCGGCGGCTTCGTCGGGCCGCTGCTCGCCGGCTACCTGCGCGTTCTCGAATGGGAGTACGTCTTCATCGCGTGCGCGTCGGGCATCGCGTTGAACTTCATCCCGCTCTTCTTGTTCCGCGAGCCTCCGCACCACGGCGCTCCGAACAGCGCCGGGCCGATGACCGTGCTCGTCGACGCCGTGCGCGGCCTGCTCGAGCCGCGGCTGTTCTTCTTCACGATCGCGTTCTCGGGCTTCTGGCTCATGTTCTATCAGCTGTTCGACATCCTCCCGAACTTCATCGACGACTGGATCGACTCCCGCGCCGCAGCCGGTTTCCTGATCTCGCTCTTCGGTCACGGAGGCGTGCCGACGACGGGCGGCGGCAATCTCACGCAGGAGTGGATGATCAACGTGAACGCGTTGATCATCAGCCTCTTCGCGTTCCTCGGCGGTCGCGTCACCGGGAAGCTCCCTACGCTCACCGCCATCGTGGTCGGCATCGCGATCTCGGCTGCCGCGATCTACTCGCTCGGGATGAGCATGAACGGTTGGTGGACGATCGGCGCCATCGGGCTCTTCTCCCTCGGCGAGATGAGCGCCAGCCCGACGCAGCTTCGCTACATCGCGGCGATCGCGCCGCCCGGCAAGGAAGGCCTCTACCTCGGTTACTCGAACATGACCGTCGGGATGGGCTGGTCGGTGGGCTCGGTCGTCGCCGGTCATCTCTACCAGGAGACCGGCGACAAGGTGGAGCTCGCGCGGCGCTATCTCGTCGAGCACGCTCACGTCTCGCGCAGCGTGGCGCATGGCCTCGACCGAACCGAGGTGTTGGACTTCTTCGGCCGGACGCTGCACGTCGATCCGTGGCAGACGCGCCAGATTCTCTGGGACGCGTACGAGCCGTACGGCATGTGGCTCGTGTTCACCCTCATCGGGCTCGCCTCGATGCTCCTGCTCGTCGCGTACAACTACATCACGCGCCGCGCCGCCGCGGATCCGAATCATTCGTTCAACACGCGCGGGAGGTCGTGGGTGATCTGCGCCCTCGTCCCGATCGTCCTCGGGTTCGCGTACGCCGGCATCGTGAGCACCGATCCCGGGGCGGTCTGGGTCCTCGCGTCGATGTTCGGGCTCATCCTCGTAGCGGCGCTCTGGCCCGCGAAGCGCCCGTCGAGCTGACGAGACACGGGCGTCCCGCGCCGCCTCCGACGAACGGCGGCGGTGGGACGAGAACGTCCCAGCCCGCCACGAACCATTCGCTTTTTCGCTCGGAACGCTCCCTGCTTCTCCGCTCCGCATGCGCGCTCCCCAGCCGTTCGTGCTCGCGGTCGTGTCGTTGCTCGTGTCCGCGTGCCAAGCCTCGATGACCGGCGGCCTCGACGCCGGCCCTCCGGACGCGGGCGGGCCGCTCGGCGACGACGGAAGCGCCGGCGACGCGTGGGCTCGAACGGACTCGGGCTCGCCGCGAGACGCGGATGTCTCCGTCGACGGAGGGTCGAGCCCTCTCGACTCGGGTGCGTGGGATGGCGGTTCGAGCGGCGGCGATCCGTGCGGCCGGCCTCACGAGCCGTCGGGCTTCCGCGTGGTGAGCGAGCGAGCGTTCGACGCGCTCAGCGAGGATGGGTGGGGGAATCGCACCGATGCGGCGTTCACGATCGAGCCCGACGCGACCGCGCCCTGCTCGCCACCGAACGTCGGCGTCGCCCTCTTTGCGGCGCGGCGCACCGGCGGCACGGGCCCCATCCAGACGGGCCTCCCGGTCCGGCCGGGCGCCGACCAGCTCTACATCTCCTTCTGGCTGAAGCTCTCGCCGAACTGGCAAGGCCACCGCTCCGGAGTGAACAAGATCTTTCACTTCTGGGTCGGCTCCGGCGCGAGCCACGGCAACCACGTGTTGCTGTCGGCGCAGGGGATCGGGGACGGCGCGCTCTACGCGCAGGTCCGGTTCCAAGGGATGGTCCCGAACGCGATGGGGCAGGTGAGCTACAACGGCTCCACCTATCTCGATCGCGGGGCGGCGGAGATCGTGCGCGGCCGATGGCACCACTGGGAGGTGCTTCTCGTCAGCAACGAGCCGGGGTCGGTCGACGGCGAGGCGCATCTGTGGATCGACGGGACGAAGGTGTACGAGCGCATCGGGGACACGGGGTACGTGCCGTCCGGCTCGAACAACCTGTTCGACCAGGTCTCGTGGAACCCGACGTGGGGCGGCACCGGGGACATGATCGTCGAGGATCAGACGATGGAGATGGACCACGCCTACGTGTCGGTCCCGTAGCTCCTAGAGCCCGAGATCGATCCCGCTCGAGGCCAGGCGCTTGCGAGCCTCGGTCGCTCTGTGCGCGTCCGAGATGGAGATGGCGCCGAGCACCGTCGCGAGGAACGCGAGCGGAGGGACGAGCGCCGCGGGGCCCGAGAACACGCCGTGCGCGACCGAGTACACGAGCCACGCGGCCGACGCGAGCATCGTGCAGACGGAGATCAGCGTCGAGGCGAGCGCGGCCCATCGCCGCGCGCGGTACAGGATGGCCGCGACCACGACGTGCGTCGCAGCGAGCCCGAGGAACACCCAGGGCACCATGTTGAGGAGCTCCTCGTAGAAGCGGATGGCGACGACGAGCTGGAGGCCCGAGACCGTGAGCATCACACCGGTCAGCGCGGAGAACGCGGCCGCGACGCGCACCTTCCACGTGCCGGTCGAGACCGCGACGTCCGCGTCGGTCGTGTCACCAGCCACGGCCGTCAGGGTAACATCGCAAGATGAGTGCCGGCGTCCCAGCCCGGGCGGATGTCATCCGAGAACGGGCGTCGGTCCAAGAGCCGTGTCGTGCTGCGGTCTAACCCGAGATTACACATCGAAATCGGCCCTCCCGGCGCGGAATGCCGCGATGTGCGCGAAGCGTCCGATCAGTGTCTACAATGTCCCCGATGGGCCTCGACGCCTACACGCTGAAGGTTCCGCTCGACGAGGGACCGCTCGGTACCCTCTGGCGGGCCGAACCGAACGCGGGCGGAGCGCCCGTCGCGATCACCATCCTGGACGAAGGCGGTGAGGACGCGAAGGCGCGGTTTCTCGGCCGCGCGGAGAAGCTCGAACGGGTGTCGTCGGAGGGCCTCGTCCGAGTGCTCGAGTCGGGGACGGGGGAGGACGGCGAAGCGTACGCGGTGAGCGAGCTCGTCGTTCCGACGCTCGCGGACCGCATCGCTCTCGCGCCGGAGCTCACGGTCGGGGATGTGACGGGGTTCGTGGTGTCGGCGCTCCGGGGGCTGATGGCGGCCCACGCGGCGGGGGTCCTCCACGGCGACCTCGGCACCGACCGGATTGTGCTGGCGACCGTGAACGACGCGACCGTCGCCAAGCTCGACGGGTTTCTGCTCAATCGCCGCGAGGTTCGCGAGGCCGGCGAGCGGCCGTCTTCGTCCGACGACCGCGAGCTGCTCCGGAGCGTGGCGTACATGGCCAGGGAGCTTCTCGCCGACGACGCCGCCCCCGACGAGCAGTCGGAGGTGTTCGCGATGGGGGTCGTGCTCTACGAGCTCTTGGTCGGCGCGCTCCCCTTCGCCGCCAGTACCGCGGCGGCACTGCACGAGGCGATTGTGGCCGCGCGCTTCACGCCGCTCAGTCGCGTGCGACGTGAGCTCGCCGGGGCCGTCGACAGCGTCGTCGCCCGCAGCCTTCAAGGCGACCGCGCAAAGCGGTTTCGAACGGCGAGGTCCATGTACGACTCGCTGCGCTCCGCGACGATCGCGTTGCGCACCACGGGAGCGCTGCCGGTGCCGATTGGCCCGAGACCCGTGACTGCCAAGAGCGATGACGACACGGCGGCGACGCGCGGACCGAAGGGGACGCTCGTCGGCAATCCGTTGCCGGGCGCGCCGGTCGTGCCGCCGACTCGTCAGAGGCTCGCGACGGTGGAGCGCGATCCCGCGCGGCCCCGCGCTCCGGCGTGGAAGCCCTCCTCGCCGTCGGCTCTCGCCGCCAGGGCTGCGCGAAGCGAGGACGGCGCCGCCTCCGCGCCGGTGCCCGTTCCCGTTCCCGTCCCGGTGCCCGTACCCGTCCCCGTGGTGCGGATGCCCCCGAGAGCGGAGCGCGCGAAGCCGCACGAAGCAGCGCCCGCGGCGCCGCCGCCGACTTCGCCGGCTGAGCCTGCCCACGGTGTCGATGACGCCCCCCCCGCGTCCGACGCAGGCGCCGCCGAGCCCGCGGATGCGCCGGCGGCTCCGGTCGACGCGGCTGACGCGAGCGAGCGCGGTGACGAGCCGACGGAGGAGATTGACATCGACGTCGCGATGTCGGTGCGGCCGCCGCCTCCGCCGCCTCGCACGGCTGCCTCGGGGGCGGCTGCCGGTCCTCCTCCGGCGCCTCCGTCGCCTCCGTCCGCGCCCGCGGTCATCGAGAGCCCACCAACGCCTGGAGAAGTGCCCGCCGTGCCGCCGGCGGAGCCCCTCACGGGCGATGACTCGGCGTTCGACGACGCGTTCCTCGTCGCCAAGGAGCGCCTTCCGTCTCGAGTCCCGCGCTACGCCGTCGCCGCGGTGGCCATCGCGGCGGTGGCGGTGGTCGGCGTGGTGTGGGCGTCGCAGGGCGGTACCCCTCCGCCGAGCGCTCGTTCGACCGACGGCGCGCCCGCTCCGATCGCGAGCGAGCCGGAGCGCGAGGAGCCCGGCCGGCCCGAGCCGAACGTGACGGCGCCCGGCGAGGAGACGGCGCCGCCGGCGGTCGAAGAGACCCTCCGCGGCAGCGACACGACGGAGACCGAGACCGGGACCGATACGGAGACCGAGGCGGTCACGGACACGGAGCCCGCAGCTCCGTCCGAAGCCGAGGTCGAGGAGCCGGTCGAGCCGCCGCCCGCCACGCCGACCATGCGTCCTCGCGCCGAGCCGCGTGCGCGCACGCCGCGGGCCACGCACCGCGCGCCGAGGGCCACGCACCGCGCACCGCGGGCCACGCACCGCGCACCGATGGCGGCGCACATGGGCCCGCTCGTCGCGCGCGACCCCGGCTTCTGAACGACGTCACCCTGACACCGTTCAGCGGCAGACGCTCATTCGGCAGCGGTCGCCGCCGGTGCACGCGTTGCCGCACATGCCGCAGTTCGCGTCGCTCCGGGTGAGGTTCGTCTCACAGCCGTTCATCGGACTGGAGTCGCAGTCTCCGAAGTTCGTGTTGCACGTCATGACCTCGCACGTGCCGGTGGCGCACGTCTCGGTCGCGTTGGCCAGCGAGCATGACGTCCCGCACGAGCCGCAGTCGGTGAGCGTGCTCAACGCCTGCTCGCAGCCGTTTGCTGGGTCGGCGTCGCAGTCGCCGAATCCCGCGTTGCAGCTCGCCACCTCGCACGTGCCGGTGGCGCAGTCTCCGACGCCGTCGGCGGGGGCGCAGGCCGCCCCACACGCGCCGCAGCTCGCGAGCGTGGTCAGGGCCAGCTCACATCCGTCGTCGGGATCTCCGTTGCAGTCGCCGAACCCGTCCTCGCAGGTGTCGACCGCGCAGCCTCCGTCCACGCAGGCTTCGACCGCGTTCACGAGGTCGCAGACGGTCCCGCACGCTCCACAGTCGTCTGCGGAAGACATGAGATCCACCTCGCAACCGTTCGACGTATCCGCGTCGCAGTCGTCGAACCCGGGCAAGCATGCTTCGAACGCGCACGTGCCGTCCGTGCACGTGCTCGTCGCGTTCGGGACGTCGCAAGGGTTGGTGCACGAGCCGCACGTCGCGGGATCGTCGAAGCTCGCCTCGCAGCCGTTCGCAGCGTTCATGTCGCAGTCGCCGAAGCCTGGATCGCAGGTGAGGCTGCACGCGCCCGCCGAGCACACCGGCGTGCCGTGATCGCCGAACGGGCACGCCATCATGCACGCACCGCAGTCGAGCGGGTCGCTCGTGAGATCGAAGCCCTCGTCCACCATGCCGTCGCAGTCGTCGTCCATCCGGTTACAGCGCTCGATACCGTCGCCGCACGCTCCGCCGTCGGACGTCGGGTGATCGACGCCGGCCGGATAGACGAGCAGCTCGGACACGGGCACGTCGACCGACCGGCACGAGCCGGCCGCGCACGTCATCCCGGCGCCACAGGTCACGCCGATGCACGCGCGGTCGAGCTCGATCCGGAGGACGCGGGTCTCGCCCGAGACGAAGAAAGCCCGTGCCTCTCGTACGATCACGCCGGTTCCGAGGTGCGTGCCCGTCGCGCGGACGTCCACCGGCCCGAGCGGACCTTCCCGGTGTACGAGATTCACGATCTGCGGGAGCTCCGATGCGGAGCGAATCACTCCTTCGGCGGTCTGCGTGCGCGACCCCACGGTGACCATCACCGCGACGTGGTCGAGCTCTCCGGGCACCGCCAGGTCGCTGTCCACCACGACGACGAGCTGCGTCAGGTCGTTCGAGCAGCTCGCCGCGAGCGCTAGCGCCGCGAGCGCGACGAGTCTCTTCGTGAGCTCGGTCATGGACGCACCTCGAGGACCGGCGGGTTCAGGTTCCCTCGGATGGGGTCGGGCTCGGGAGGTTGCGCCGCCAGCGCGCCGACGACGACCGCGCCGACGACGACGGCGCCGATGATCGTCCAGAACCACCAGCGGCTGACGACGCCTCCCCCGGTGTCGGGCTCCACGGGCGCGGTCGATGCAGGCGTGGTGTCGAGGACGTGAGCCTCGCGATGCACCGCGACCGCCGCGGGGATGCGCAGCGTCACGCTCGCCGTCCCTCCCGCCGCGACGTCCACCGATCGCGAGCCCGTCCGCTCGCCGCTCCGCGCTTCGATCACGTGTCGTCCCTCGCCGACCGCGATCGGCGCGCCGAGCTGCTCAGCGCCGATGGGCCGCCCGTCGAGCGTCAGCTCGGTGCCCGCGACGTCGCCCTCGACGTCGATCGTCAAGTGCCCGAGGTGCGGCGCGATCTCCCGCGACAAGCGACGAGCCTCGCGGCGAAGCGCTCGCGGCGCGTGGCGATCGTCCTTGACGATCTCGAACTGCTCGGCGGCTTCGCCGAGCGCGCCGAGCTCGTGGAGCGCGGTCCCGAGGTTGAAGCGCACTTGCGGCGACTCGTGGAGCTCGAGGGTCTGCCTGAACGCATCCGCGGCCTCGTCGTAACGTTGCGCGTCCATGTGCGAGACACCCTGAGCGAACAGCTCGCGCGCGCGCTCGATGTCCGAGCCCGCCTGTGCCGCTGCGCTTCCCGGGCCCTCCAGCGGACCGAGACACGCGCAAAAGAGCGTGAGCGCGACCGCCCAGGAGCGTGTCGTCCGACCTGCCATGAGCGCGATGATACCAGGCGGCGGGCCGGACAATCGACGCTCGTTGGGCTCGCACGAGCCGAGGCCTCGGGGCCGTGGCGCGACGAGCGCGATTGGCTACCCTCGTTGGCGAATGAAGAGCCCAGAGCCCATGGGCCTCGCCCGTTCTCGCGCTCCGAGCGCGCGGCCCAGGGCCTTGCTCGTGGACGACGATCCGGCTCTGTGCACGACGCTTCGCGCCGTGCTCGAGGACGAAGGGGTGGACGTGACCGAAGCGCACGATGGCGCAGCCGCCCTCGCGTCCATCGACGCGACGCGACCCCACGTCGTCATCACGGATTTCGAGATGCCCGAAATGGGCGGCCTCGAGCTCTTGGCGGCGCTCTCGCGCCGACCCACTCCGCCTCGCGTCGTCGTCGTCACCGGACACGGATTGGAGCGCCGCGCCGTCGAGGCGATGCGGCAGGGCGCGTACGACTACTTCACGAAGCCGTGCGACGTGGAGCTTCTCGTCGCGGTGGTCCGGCGCGCGCTCGAGTCCGCAGTCCTCGCGCGCGAGAACGAACGGCTGGCGGGGGAGCTCACGCTGTCTCGCCACTTCGCCTTCTGTTCGCCGTCGATGAGCCGCTTGGCGGTGCTCGTCCAGCGCGTTGCGCGCGCCGACGTCTCGGTGCTCGTGACGGGAGAGAGCGGAACGGGCAAGGAGCGTCTCGCCGAGTGCATCGTCTCTGCGTCGAATCGTGCGGCGCGACCGTTTCTCCGCTTCGGTTGCGGCTCGGTGCCGCCGGGGCTCGTCGACGCCGAGCTCTTCGGGCACGAGAGAGGCGCGTTCACGGGCGCGGACAAGACGCGCGCCGGGCTCTTCCGCGCGGCGCACGGTGGAACGCTGCTTCTCGACGAGGTGGCGCTGCTACAGGCCGAAGCGCAGGCACGGCTCTTACGGGTGCTGCAGGACGGCGAGGTCCGTCCGATGGGAAGCGACGTCACCGAGCGTGTCGATGTGCGGACGATCGCGACGTCGTCCGTCGATCTCCCCGATGCCGTCCGTCGAGGCGCCTTTCGAGAGGACCTCTACTACCGGCTGCGCGTCGTGGAGCTCGCGATTCCGCCGCTCCGCGAGCGTCCGGAGGACGTTCCGCTCATCATCGACGCCGCCGTCCGCGAGCTCTCCGGGAAGTACGGCAGCCGGATCGCGATCCCGCAGGACGTCCGCGACGAGCTGGCGCGTCGGCGCTGGCCCGGTAACGCGCGCGAGCTTCGGAACGCGCTCGAAGGCCTCGTGGCGCTGTCCCCGCACGGTCTCGTCGACGGCACGCTCCTGCCCGCGGCGAACGGTGGTGGGTTGTCCGTGCGCGCGACCCTCAAGCAGCGAACGGATGCGTACGAGCGCGGACTGCTCTTGGAGGCGCTGCGCGACACGGGTGGCAATCGAACGGCGGCCGCGCAGATGCTCGGCATCGCGCGCGCCACGCTGCACGAGAAGCTCCGCAAGCACGGCATCACGGAGCAAGGAACGTGAGCATCGTCGTCGGCTACGATCGCTCGGCCTTCTCCACGACGGCGCTTCATCACGCGCTCGAGAGCGCCGCTGCGGAGGCGGTCGATACCGTCTACGTCGTTCACGTCGTCTCGCAGGCCGAGCTCGACGCGACGAAGGAGCTCACCGCGGACGCAAAGAAGGCCGCGGCGCTCGAGAGTCTCTACCCGGCTCTCTGGAAAGAGATAACGGCTGTCGTGGAGGCGGTAGCTGAGCGGGAACCGCTCGTGGCCGCAGTGACGATCGACCTCGAGCTGCGCTTCGCGCCCGTTCATCTCACGCGGTTGCAGTCGCACATCGCGGCCGAGCTCCTGCAGGTAGCCTCGGACTACGGCGCAGCTGCCATCGTTCTCGGGCGCGCAGGCCGGCCGGGGTCGGTGGCCGAGCTCCTCCTGTCGAGCGACCAGTTCGACGCCGTCGAGACGAGCCGCCCGCTCGTGCTCACCGCAAAGGCGGGTCGTGCGCACGCCGGGCCGGCGCGTGCGTGGCGCGGCTCTCCGAGCTGAGGTCAGCTCGGCGGCGCGCCCGCAGGCGCAATCGCGTCGTCGCGCGGCGCTCCGAGCGGCAGAAACAGACGAAAGCTCGTTCCGTGGCCGGGCGTGCTCTCCACGAAGACCTCGCCGTCGTGGCGCTGGACGATGCTGGCGACGATCGGCAGCCCGAGACCCGTCCCCTTCACTTTGGTGGTGAAGAGCGGCTTCCAGATCTGTTCGCGGATCTCCGGCGCGATACCACGACCGTCGTCGATCACCTCGAGAACGATCCGATCGAAGTCCTCGTCGACGCGGCCGGCAGCGGTCACGATCCCGTCCTTCGCGACGGCTTCCAGGCCGTTCTGGACGAGGTTCACGACGACCTGCCGCATCTGATCGAAGTCGAGATGCGGCACCGTCAAGTCCTCCGGAATCTCGTTGACGAGACGCATCGACGCAGCGGGCTTGTTGACGACGGAGAACGCCTCTTCGACGAGCGCATGAAGAGGGCACGGGACGCGATTCGGCGGCCGATCGCGCGCGAACTCGAGCAGCTCGCCGATGATGCTCTGAGCACCGCGCCAGCTCCCGCTCGATGATGCCGCCGAGCGCGACGATGCGCTTGTCCTCGCCGGCGAGCGAGCTCGCGGCGACCTTCGGACTCGATGTACTACCACGCGTTGCGGATCGCGCCGAGCGGGTTGCGCAGGTCGTGGCCGATGCTCGCCGCCATCTGCCCGACCGCGTTGAGGCGCTCGTTCAGGACGCGGATCTCCTGCGCCTCCTTGATCTTCTGCTCCGCGAGCTTGCTTCCGTGATGTCGAACGCGATGCCCTGGATGAAGAGCGGCTTGCCGGTGTCGTCGCGCACGAGGCGCGCCTCGCCGCGGAGCCACTTACCTCCGCCGTCCTTCGAGAAGACGCGGCATTCGGCGCGGAACGGCCCTCCGGTAGCGATGCCGCGCGCGAACTCTTGATGCCAGATGTCCCGATCCTCGGGGTGGCACTGATCGAACCAGAGGATCGGATCGGCCATCCACTCGTTCTGATTGAAGCCCAGCATCTCTTCGACCTGCGGGCCGACGTAGATCTCGGGCATCCCCTCCTCGAGGCTGACGGTGAACGTGAGCGCCGGGATCTGCTCGACGAGCGCTTGATAGCGCGCCTCGGTGCGCGAGCGCATCTGGTCCGCGCCGCCTCGGCGGGGACGACGATCTGGCCCTTCGCGTCGTCGCCGCGCGGCGCCTGGAGCGCGCCGATGAGGCCTTGGAGGACGCCGAAGAGCTGTCGAAGGACTCCGCTTGCTCAGGACCGGACATGCGCTCCTTTCGAGCCGGCTCTGCATGCGCGGCGCGCCCTCCATCGAGCGCGATCTCGCGGCGCCCGCCAGGCGTCGCGAGCCATCGTACCACGTCTCGAGGCCCTTGCCCGACTCCGTCGGACAGCGCGAGCACGGCGAGGCCCGGGCTCGGACGCTCCGCGCGTTCGCGATGCACGTGCCGAGGTCGAATCGACACGTGCGGAAGCAGATCGATCTTGCTGATCACGACCAGCTCGCCCGCGCGGAAGATGTGCGGATACTTGAGCGGCTTGTCGTCGCCTTCGGTGACCGAGAGGATGACGTCACCTCGCCCTCTCGCCGAGATCGAAGAGCGCCGGGCACACGAGGTTGCCGACGTTCTCGACCAGCACCATCGAGTCGCGCGTCGGGCTCGAGCTCGCCGAGCGCGCCGCCGACCATCGCCGCGTCGAGATGGCATCCGGTCCCGGTGTTGATCTGGACGCAGCGCGCGCCCGCGGCGCGCGATGCGCACCGCGTCCCGGTCGGTCGCCTGATCGCCCTCGATGACCTGCATCGTCGTGCGCCGCGCCCCGTTCGCGCAGCGTGCGCTCGAGGAGCGTCGTCTTGCCGGCGCCGGGCGAGCTCAAGAGGTTCAGCGGCCAGCGACGCCGCGCTGCGCGAACCAAGCGCGATTGTCCGCGGCGAGCCGGTCGTTGTGCGCGAGGAGGTCGTGCTCGAGCCGCAGGAGCGACGTCGCGTGATCGCGCGCGTGCGCGCGCGAGTGCGCGTGATCGTGATCGTGGTGCGCGTGGTTGTGATCGGTCGTGCGTGATCGTGCGCGTGACGTGCACCGTGCGCGTGATCGTCGCCGTGCGCGTGTTGCCGTCCTCGCGACGGCCGCCACCGGCTACTTCGTCTCCCCCAGCGCCGCACCCGCAGATCCCGCACATCGTCCACCTCCATCTCGATCTCGCGCACCCGCAGCTCCTCGCCGCTGACCCACTCGAGATCACCGGAACCGCACGCGCATCGCCCGACCACGCCGTCGAGCTCCGCCTCGATCCCGCACGCCCGGCAGCGCGCGCGCGCGGGCGTACGAACGATCTCGAGGATCGCCCTCGGCGAGGGTGCCACGGGCGCAGACCTCGAAGCAAAACCGCATCGACGACGGCATCACGCACGTGCGCTTGCCGATCCCAGCACGATGCGCCGGACGCGCTGTCCCGCGGCGCGCTCCGGCCGCCGACCGCGACGACCTCCGCCGTGAGCGCGAGCTCATGCATCGCCACCGCCTCCGTCGCGGCCCCGCCGCGCGCGAGCAGCGCGCGACGGTGTCGTCCACCAGCGCCACCGCGTCGCACCACCTGCTCGACGGCCGCTCACCTCGGCGCTCAAGCCCGATGCGCCCCTCCTCGAGCGCGAGCGACTCCGGCTCGCAGCCGACGAGCACGACGCATCGGGCGCGCGTCCCGGCGCGGAGCGACGCGAGCACGCGATCGGGCGTCATCCCGTGCGCATCCGGGAGCCCTCGCCATGCCGGACGCGTCCGCGCGTCGGCTCGATCACGTAGAGCGTCCCCGGCGCGCCCGCCACGGCTCACCGTATCGACGAGCACTCGGCCGCCGCCGCAGCGCTCGAGCGCGAACAGCAGGTCGAGCCCTCGGATCCCGAAGTCGCGCACGGCGACGCCCTCGCGCCGGGCCGCGCCATCATCCGGCGCGCGACCTCCGATCCGAAGCCGTCGTCGCCGAAGAAGATGTTCCCGACGCCCGCGACGAGGACGCGCTCGCGCTCACGCTCCGGCTCCGGCCCTCGCGCCCCGGCGTCGCCACGCGCGCTCACGCGCCGCCTTCGTCGCCGACGTTCGCGGCCGGCTCGGGCGCGCTCGCTGCCCTCCTTCGAGCTCGAGCTCCTCGGGCGAGAAGAAGAACCGATGACCGAGCGCGCCGGCCTCGTCGCCGAGGTGCGCGCCGGGATCTCCCTCGACGGCGACCACCACGTAGCGGCGCCCCTCGGCGTCTTGCCTCGCCTCGACGACGGTCGCGCGGCGGCCGGCCAGCGCGAGATTCGAGCACGTCTGCGCGCGCGCTCGGCCGCAGCACGACGCGATCCCCCGGTCGGAACGCGCCGCCGAACGAGCGCACGGCGCCGTGCAGGCGCGACATCGCCCCGCGCTCGAGCTTCTCCGCGCGCTCGATGATCGCGGCCGCGCGAGGATCGAACGCCCGCGCCTCGGCGCGCTCCGCGTCGGGGAGCGACAGGATGCAGAGCGTGAGCAGCTCGTCGTTCTCGGTCGCGTCGTAGAGGTCGCCCGGGCTCTCCGGGGCGACGCGCGGATGATCCTCGAAGAGGATCGGCGAGCACAGCAAGAGGTCGAGGTCGCCCGGCTCGCCCGCGAGCACCGGCCACCGCGCCGCTCGAGCGCGTCGGCGTCTGCGCGCGAGCGATCGGGGAGGATCCATCGACGAGATCCATGCGCCGCCGCGCATCGCGAGGACGGCGTGAGTGGCTTCCATGGTCGCGAGCTCGTCGTCCCTGGTACCCGACGGCACGGCGCTTTCGTTCGAGACCCGAACGCCGAGAACGGACGAGCCGCTGTCGACGCTGCGCGCCGAGAGCTCGACGGTGCCGCGGATCGTTCCGTCGTCGATCTCGAAGCGGATCGCTCGTGGCGCCGCGAGCGATGCGAGATCCACGCGCGGGATCTCGATCGAGCGCTCGGCCGCCGGGCGGAACCCGCCGGCGTCCGCGTCGGGCGGACCGGGCAGGAGGAATCGGACGACGCCCTCGATCGCGGTCGTGTCACCGGTCTCGAGCAGGCACTCGGCTCCGAGCTCGCACGGGGAGAATCCGCCGCGCGAAAGAGCGCTCTCGCGCGGGACCAGCCCGCCGAACGTCCAACGGCGGCGGTTCTTGAGCGCCGGCCGATACGGATAGAGGACGTAGCCCTCGTAGAGCACCGCGTCGGCGATGGCGCGGACCGCGGAGAGGTCGATCATCCCATCGCCTCCGTCGACGCGGATGTGCGCGTCTCCGCGTCGAGGCGATCGAAGAACGTGGCCGCCGTCTCCTCCGCCGCTGCGGACGGCCTTCCGAGCCATCCGGTCAGCTCGTGGCAACGATCTATCGAGACCAGGAAGTGATCTCGCCTGCCGCCGAGCCGGTTCACGATCAGCGCAGCTACGTCGGGCTCCATGCGATGGAGAGCCGGATGGGCGGCTGCGAGCCGTGACCACGCGTCGCGGCGCGCGATCGCGAACGCGGTCCCGATAGCGCTCGGAAACCCGCACAGCGATCTCGTCGTCGGAGGATCTGCGCCAGAAATACGCGAGCCCGATCGGGATGTCGAACGATGCCCAGGTCGCGTCGTCGAGCACGAGGTCGTCGAGACGCCGAACGAACGGCTCTACGCGCTTCGGGCCGGACGCCGCGCTGGTGAAGAGCATCGCGCAGTGCCTGCATACGCAGCTCGTGCGCGTCTGCGCTGCGTCGTAGAGGTGGTCGTGCCGTGTGTCGAGCGGAGCGCTGCAGAGGTCGCATCGAGCCCCCGTCGCTTCGGGCGCCGGCGCGCGCTCGAGCGGCGCACCGTCGCGTGACGACCGGAGCGTGACGAGCGGCGTCGCTCCTTCCGAAGCCGCCGTGGGTGCGAGCTGGTGCATCTCGAGGATCGCTCGGACCAAGGGGTCGCTGAGGAGGCGCTCGAAGGCGGTCCCGCCCGCGGGCCCGATCTCCCGGATCGTCTCGACGATGACGCCGAGGCCGATGCCGTGTACGTCGAGCACGGACGCGAGTAGCTCGCGCGCGGCCGACGTAGCATGAGAGATCGGCTCGGCTTCGAGCCGAGCGACCAGCGCATCGATGCGCCGCATCGCTCTGTCGAAGTCGTCTCGGCGAGAGGGGGTCATCGGCCGTCGCCTCGCACTCCGAACGTCGGCGAGTGCTTCACCTCGAGCTCGCGTCCGTCGCCGAGGTACATGTGCACGCCGCAGGGCAGACAGGGATCGAAGCTACGGACGGTCCGCATGATGTCGATGCCCTTGAACGACTCCGGCCCGTTCTCCTCGAAGATGGGCGAGCCCTGAACGGCATCTTCGTAGGGCCCGGGGGTCCCGAGCGAATCGCGCGGGCTCGCATTCCACGGTGTCGGCGGATACGGGTGATAGTTCGCGATCCGACCTTCGCGGATCACCAGGTGGTGAGAGAGAACGCCGCGGACGGCCTCGTGAAAGCCGCAGCCGATCGC
Source organism: uncultured delta proteobacterium (assembly GCA_963740495.1). GTDB lineage: Bacteria > Myxococcota_A > Polyangia > Polyangiales > CAVUEK01 > CAVUEK01. The sequence goes on along the minus strand of CAVUEK010000010.1, from coordinate 43,586 downwards.
TTCGTCCGGGACGTTGAACGGCCCGAACGTTCGCGTTCTGCCGGCGTGCACTTCGGCGAGCGCCTTCTCGAGAAAGTAGAACGCCGCCGCGGCGCTGTAGGCCTGAAAGTACGATCGCGCGCGGTTGCGCTCGAGGGTGTTGCTCCACTTCGGGATCTTCCACTCGAGCTCGGTCTCGGCGATCGACGACGTCCCCGGCAGTCGGATCTTCACGCTCGATCCCGTCGCCTGCACGTACCCGATGTCGACGAGGCCGGCGAGCGCCGTGGTCCAGAGACGCGCGAGCGCTCCGCCGCCCGTGTCCAGCGCGAGGTGGTCGCCGGTCTTCGTGTCGAGCCAACGCGGCGACATCACCCAGGTGTACTTGCCGCCGAAGTCGCGCTTCGAGGCTTGGGATTCGTCGTCTGGTTCCACGGATGCCGCTTGTCGATCGGGTTTCCGAGCGGGTCCTGGTCGACGAACGTTTCGCCGTCCTCCCAATCCCCGTAGAAGCTCGCTCCCGAGAAGGATGCGCATGCCGACGTTGATGTCGACGAGATCCGTGGTGACGAGCTTGCCGTCGACGACCACGCCGGGCGTCACGTACATCGCGCTGCCCCAGTCGCGCATCGTCTCGTAGCGGAAGTCGCAGACGTCGGGATCCTGGTAGCTGCCCCAGCATCCGAGCAGCACGCGCCGCCTCTCCCACCTCCTCGTAACCAGGGAGCGCCTCGTAGAAGAAGTCGAAGAGGTCGTCGTGCAGTGGCACGATGCGTCGCAGGAACTCGCAGTACTTCGTCGAGCCGCACCATGTACTCCGTGAAGAGCTGCACGCTCGGCACCGTCCCTACGCCGCCCGGATAGAGCGTCGACGGGTGCGTGTGCCGCCCCTCCATCAGCGAGAACATCTCGCGCGTGTAGCGGGACACGTGCAGCGCCTCCCGATAGAGCGCTGCCGTCGAAAGGGTTGAGCGCGCGCATGATGTCCGCGATCGTTCGGTAGCCGTGCTGTTCGCGTGCGGAGCGGCGTGCGCTCCGCCTTCTCGAGGACGCCCGGGTTGGTCTCCGCGACCATCGCTCGCAGTAATCGACGCCGACCAGGTTCTCCTGGAAGATGTTGTGGTCGAACATGTACTCGGCGGCCTCGCCGAGGTTGACGATCCACTCCGCGATGTGCGGCGGCTTCACGCCGTACGCCATGTTCTGCGCGTAGACGCGAGCACGTCGCGTGGTTGTCACCGCAGATGCCGCAGATGCGGCTCGTGATGAAGTGCGCGTCGCGAGGGTCCTTGCCCTTCAGGAAGACGCTGAAGCCGCGGAAGATGGAGGACGTGCGAGTGGCACTCCTTCACCTCGCGATTCGCGAAGTCGATCTTCGTGTGGATGCCGAGGCTCCCGACGATGCCGGGTGATGGGATCCCACGACATCTCGACGAGCGATGCCGTCGGCGCCGCTGCTCGCTCATCCATCGTTCGTTCCCTTCGCGGCGTCCTCGGGCTCGTATCCGGTGGTCAGCTCGGCGTCGCGAGTGCCGCCAGCCGGCTCCTTGTCGAGCTGCATCTGCGTGAACTTCCGGAGCGCGCGAACCGTGCGCCCGTACATCACGACCGCTGTCGACGACATCTTCGCGCCGGGCGGCTCCTCCATGAACGGCATGAACTTGTCCGGGAAGCCGGGCATCGTGCAGCCGATGCAGATCCCGCCGACGTTCGGGCAGCCGCCGACGCCGTTGATCCATCCGCGCTTGCGGAACGTTGCAGTTGACGACGGGCCCGTAGCAACCGAGCTTCACGACGCACTGCTTCTCCCCGTAGGCGCCGCGAAGTCGCGCCGACTCGTAGTACCCGCCGCGGTCGCAGTTCTCGTGCACCGTTTCGCTGAAGAGCCAGCGCGGCCGGAGCATCGCGTCGAGCGGGATCATGGGCGCGCGGCCGGCGCGCTGGTAGAGAAGGTACGTCAGAGTCTCCATGAAATTGTCGGGCTGCATCGGACAGCCCGGGACGCAGACGATGGGATCCCTGCCCTTCGTTCGAAACTCCCACCCGAGGTAGTCGGGCAGCCCCATCGCGCCCGTCGGGTTGCCGCTCATCGCGGGTATCCCGCCGTACGTCGCGCACGTGCCGATCGCGACGACCGCTTCGGCGCCTTCCCCGCCAGCTGGTCGACCCACGCGCACGTCGTCATCGGCTCGCCGGTGACCGGGTCGGTCCCGAGAGCCGCCCAGTAGCCCTCGCCGCCGAGACCTGCTCGTTGGGATGGCGCCTTCGACGACGAGGACGAACGGTCCGAGCTCTCCCGCGGCGGCCGGCGCATCGCGGCGAGAAACTCATCGCCTACCTCGACGGCGAGAACCGGGTTGTGGAGGCACGACACTTCGGCATGCCGGGGCAGCGCGCCCATCAGGAGGTCCTCGACGCTCGGCTGCGTCGCGCCGTGACGGCGACCGTGTCGCCGTCGCAGCTGAGCCCGGCGGTGATCCATATGACGTGGACGGCTCCAGCCGGGGCCTCGCGCAACGGATTCTGTTCCCCCATGTCGCTTCCTCCTCAACAAATGCGCGGGAGCTGCTCGCCCGCGAGCAGGTGACGACGCGCTCGCCCCCGGCGAGTGTCCTCATCGTCACGATCCCGGGCTGCGCTCGACCAATCTCGCCGATGCGCGCCGCGGCTTCCCGCCCGGCGGCGCGGCGCATCGCCGCGAGCACGCCGTCCGAGCCGTTCGGCGGGACGACCGCGACGATCTTTCCTTCGTTCGCGACGTACAGCGGGTCGAGCCCGAGCATTTCACAGGCGCCGCGGACCTCGCCCCGAAGCGGGAGCGCGCGCTCGTCGAGCTGAACGCCGACGCGCGACTCCGCAGCGAGCTCGAAGAGCGCGCTCGAAAGCACCGCCGCGCGTCGCGTCCCGCATCCAGCGCGTCCCGTCGCACGTCTCGAGCACCGCCGCGCAGAGGTCGACGAGTGGCGCGACGTCGCTCGCCGAGCGTCGTCTCGAACTCGAGGCCCTCGCGCGTCGAGAGCATGGCGATCCCGTGATCGCCGATCGTCCCGGACACGAGGACGTGGTCGCCGGGCTGCGCGTTCCGCACCGAGAGCGAGCGGCCGGCCGGCACCACCCCGACGCCCGACGTCGTGATGAACACGCGGTCGCCTTTCCCTCTCTCGACGACCTTCGTGTCACCCGTGACCAACGTGACGCCCGCTTCGCGCGCACGCGGCACGCATCGAGGCGACGACGCGGCGCAAGTCGTCGAGCGGCAGCCCCTCCTCGAGGATGAACGCGGCCGACAAGAAGAGCGGTCGCGCGCCGGAGACCGCGAGATCGTTCACCGTGCCGCACACCGCGAGCCGTCCGACGTCGCCGCCCGGAAAGAAGAGTCGGGCGCACCACGAACGCGTCGGTCGTGAACGCGAGGCGCGAGCCCGGGCTCTTCGGAAGATCCGAGCGTCGCACTGTCCTCGCGCGCCGGCTGGTCGTCATCGCCTGCGAAAAACACGTCCGCGAGCAGGCGATGCCCCAGACGCCCTCCGCTTCCGTGCCCGAGCACGACCTCCGTGTACGCGCCGTTCGGCACCGGGCACGCTGCGCCGACTCCAGTCTCCGCGCGCCTCGTCACAACACGTCGTCCTCTCCTCGCGCGAGATGCACGAGATCCCAGAGCACGTGAAGCAAGAGCGCGTGACGCTTCCTGAATGCGATGGATGCTGAAGCTCGGGACCGTGAAGCAGTGCGTCGCGAGCTCCGCGAGCCGTCCGCCCGCGCGGCCCGTCATCGCTACGGTCAGCATGCCGATCTCGGTCGCCGCGCGAATGGCGCGGACGGCATTGGCCGAATCGCCGCTCGTCGAGAGCGCGATCGCGACGTCGCCCGACGTCGCGAGAACGCGGAGCTGGTCGGCGAACAGCAGCGCAAAATCGCGATCGTTGCCAACCGCCGTGGCGAGCGGCCGCATCCGTCGGCAGCGCGATACGCGGGAAAGGCGCGCCGCTTCTCGACGACGGGATGCATGAACTCGACCGCGAGATGCATCGCGTCGCACGCGCTTCCGCCGTTGCCGAGCACGAAGAGACGGCCACCGTGCTCGAGGCGCTCCGCCAAGGCGAGCGCACACTCCGCGATCAGCGGCGCCTCGCCCTCGACGAACGCCTCGACGGTCCGCGCGCTCTCGTCTCGCTTTGCGGAGCGCGGCCGTTGCGAGGCCGTCGACGGACACAGGAGTCACCACACCGCTCCGGCGACCGGAAGCGACCCGGCGCGACCGTACCGGTAGTACGCCGCGCACGCGCCCTCCGCGGACACCATGGTCGCGCCGAGCGGCGTCTCGGGCGTGCATTCTCGACCGAACGCGGGGCAGTCGCACGGCTTCTTGCGGCCTCGAAGCACCTGGCCTGCGATGCAGACCTCCGGCTCGCTGACCATGGCGTCCTCGAGCTCGAACAGTCGCTCGGCGTCGTGCTCTCGATACTCCCACGCGAGCTTGAGCCCGCTCTTCGGGATGGTGCCCATCCCGCGCCACTCGCGGTCGCACACCTCGAAGACCGACTCGACGATACGCGCGCGAAGCGGCGTTGCCCTCGGGACGGACCGCGCGCGAGTAGGGGATGTCGACGCGAGCCTCGCCCGCCTCGAGCAGTCGAACGACGGTGAGCAGCCCTTCGAGGAGGTCGACCGGCTCGAAGCCGCTTACGGCGATGGGCACTCCGTAGCGTTGGGTGATTCGTTCGTACTCGCGCGTGCCGGCGACGGTGCACACGTGCCCCGGGCCGAGAAATCCCTGGACCTCGTTGTCGGGCGCCTGCAGGATCGACGTGATCGCTGGAGGTACGAGCACGTGGGAGACGAGCGCGCTGAAGTTGCGAATGCCGCGCTTGCGCGCCGTCGCGATCGCGGTCGCATTCGCGGGCGCGGTCGTCTCGAAGCCGACGGCAAAGAAGACGACCTGCCGGTCGGGCCGCTCTTCGGCCAGCCGAAGCGCATCGAGCGGCGAATAGACCACGCGAACGTCTGCGCCGCGTGAGCGCCGAGTGAAGAGATCGCCGCGTGAGCCCGGGACGCGGAGCATGTCGCCGAACGAGCACAAGATGACGTCCGGCCGCGCGGCGATGGCGTGCGCGCGATCGATCATCGCGAGCGGCGTGACGCAGACGGGACACCCCGGCCCGTGCAAGAGCTCGATGCCCGCGGGAAGGAGCGCATCGAGGCCGTAGCGCACGATGGCGTGGGTCTGCCCGCCGCACACCTCCATGACCTTCCACGGGCGGGTCGCTTCCCTCGCGAGCGCGGTGACCAGCCGCTCGACGGCGTCGGCGTCGCGGTATTCGTCGACGTATCTCATTCGTGGCCCGTTTCGATGACGGCCTCGGGTGTGGAACCGAGATCGGTGAGCTCGTCCATCTCTCGGAGGATCTCGAAGACGCGGCGCGCCTCGTCTTCGTCGATTCGCGCGAGCGCGAAGCCCACGTGCACGAGAACCCAATCGCCGACGCTCGCGTCGGGTACGTGCTCCACGCAAACGGATCGCGTGATCCCCCCGAAGCGAACGCGACCCATTCGCAGGTCCTGATCGACGAACGTCTCGACCAGTTGCCCAGGAATTCCTAAGCACATGGCGCCCCCCGTGTCGCGGCCGACGTTGCCCCTCGCACACCTCGGGTGTCAAGGGTCGCAGCGCACCGAGCCGCGGCGACCGCGAGCTGACCGAACGACAGTCCGCCGTCGTTCGGAGGAATTCGCCGATGCGAGAGCACCTCGAGCCCGGCCGCGGTCAGGCGGCGCTCGGTGGCGTCGGACAGGAGAGCATTCGCGAAGACGCCTCCGGTGAGCGCCACCGTCGACGGCCCGCCGCGTGATCGCACGCGTTCGCACGTCGACGCGATCATCTCCGCGAGCGTGTTGTGAAACCGGCGCGCGACGTCCGCGGCGGGCTCCCCTCGGCGCACGTCGGCTGCGATCGCGCGGATCATCGGGCCCGGATCCATCCTCCACGGACCGTCCTCGGGCATGGCGAGGTCGAACGGGTACGCGCCGTCTGCTCCGCTTCGCGCGGCGGCGTCCTCGAGCTCGATCGCGGCCTCGGCTTCGAAGCGCGCCGACGCCCGCCGCGTGACGATCGCGGACACGGCGTCGAAGAGCCGGCCCACGCTCGAGGTCGGCGGCGTGTTGACCCCGCGCTCGATCATCCGCTCGACGATGCGGATCGCGCTCGCCGCCGCGACTCCGCGCACCGCGTCGAGAGGCTCACCCGCCGCTAGCAGATGTGAGACCGCCATCCGCCACGGCTCGCGCGCCGCGGCGTCCCCGCCCGGCTGCCCGACGTACGCGAGGTGAGCGACGCGGCGGACGCCCGCGGCGTCGCCGACGAGAACCTCGCCACCCCAGATCGCGCCATCCGAGCCGAGCCCGGCGCCGTCGAACGCGACACCGATCGCTTCGCCCTCGTGGCCGGTGTCGAGGAGGCAGCTCGCGAGATGGGCGTGGTGGTGCTGGACGGCGAGGACGTCGAGCCCCTCGCGGCTCGCGCGCTCGAGCGCGTACCGCGTCGAGGCAAGATCCGGATGGGCATCGTGCACGATGCGCGCGGTCGCGTGGCCGAACAGCCGTTCGTACCGTTCGACCGTCGAAGCGAAAGCGTCGCATGCGCGAATGTCGTCGAGGTCGCCGAGGTGATGGCTGGCTATCACCTCACTGCCGCGGCCGAGCGCGAACGTCGACTTCAGGTGCCCACCGACCGCGAGCGTGGGCACGTCGAACGCGATCGGGATCGACACGGGCTCGGGGGCGTAGCCACGCGATCGCCGCAGTACGACCGCGACCCGATGGTCGACGCGCACGATGCTGTCGTCGCAGCCCGTGCGGATCGGCCGGTCGTGGCCGAGGAGGCCGTCCGCGATGTCGGAGAGGCGCTCGGCTGCGTCCGCGTCCTCGAACGCGATCGGCTCGTCGCTCCGATTGCCGCTCGTCATGACGAGCACACGGGCCTCGAGCCGCGCAAAGAGGAGGTGGTGAAGCGGCGCGTAAGGCAGCATCACGCCCAGGCGCGGGCTCTTTGCTGCGACCGAGCGCGCGACCGTCGCACCCGCGCGGCGTGCGAGCAGGACGATCGGCCGGCGCCACGACGAGAGCGTTCGCGCCTCGACGTCGTTCACCAGCGCGATCTCGTGCACCGCGTCGAGGTCGCGCGCCATGAGCGCGAACGGCTTCGCCTCGCGTCGCTTGCGACGGCGAAGCTCTGCCACCGCCCGCTCGTCGTCCGCTCGGCACGCGAGGTGGTGACCGCCGATGCCCTTGATCGCGACGATGCCACCGCGGTCGAGCATCGCCGCTGCGGACTCGAGCGGCGGGGTGCTGTCGGATGCCGGACCGGCGAACGTCAGCGTCGGTCCGCACCGTCTGCACGCGAGCGCTTCCGCGTGAAAGCGACGGTCGTCGGGATCTTCGTACTCGGCCCGGCACGACGCGCACAGAGCGAACGATGCCATCGTGGTTCGCTCGCGATCCCAGGGTGCGTCGATCGCGATCGTCAGCCGCGGGCCGCAATGCGTGCATGTCGTGAACGGGTAGCCGCACCGGCGCGCCTTCGGGTCGAGCACTTCCTTCGAGCACTCGTCGCACGTCGCTGCATCCGGAGCGACGACCGCCGCGCCGCGGTGCTCGGCATCGCTCGGCGCGATGACGAACGTCCGAGCGCCCGCGAGCGGTAGCGGGATCGACTTCACCGAGTCGATGCGAGCGAGCTCCGGCGCATCGGCGACGAGGGCCGCGGCGAGCGAGTCGAGCGCGGCGCCCGGCCCTTCGACGTCGATGCGCACGTCCCCGGTCCGGTTCTGCACCGAGCCCGACAGCCCGAAGCGCGCCGCGAGCTGGCGGACGAACGGCCGAAACCCGACCCCCTGCACGACGCCGCGGACGATGAGCTCCCGCCGTTCCACGGGACGCATCGTAAGCTACAATTTCTGCTCTCGTGCTAGCAGGCACACTGGCTTTTGGGAGCGCCGCGATGGTAGCTTCGGCCGGGTCGTGGCGGACGAAGGTACACACGACGAGGGGCGCGCTCACGAGGCCGACCTCGCCGGGCTACGGGCCGAGCTCGAGGCGTCTCGAGCCGAGGAGGTGCGCACGCTCGCGGCCGCTGTCGGGCACGCCCTGCGCAATCCGCTCGCGGCGCTGCGCAACGCTCACTACTTCCTCGCGAACGAGCGGGCGGCCGATGGCCAGCTTCTCACCAAGTATCTGTCGCTGATGGATCGCGAGATCGGGACCGCCGATCGGATCATCGGTGACCTCCTCGATTTCGCGAGTCGCGATCCGCTCGTCCCGAGCTCGTGTCCGGTTCGACAGCTCTTCGACGCGGCGCTCGGCGCGACGCGCGGTCGCGATTCGCTGGTGATGGACAACCGCGCTCCCGAGGAGCTGCCGATCCCGACGTGGGACTGGGAGGTGTGCGTTCGCTTCCTCGCGTGCTTGCTCGACAACGCGTCCGAAGCCGCGCCGGGTCGCACGGTGAACGTGGTGGTCGAGGCGCGGATCGAAGGGACGATCGTGGCTCTCACGGTCGCCGATGACGGCCCCGGCGTTCCAGCGCACCTGCGAGACCGTCTCTTCGAGCCTCTGGTGACGACGAAAGCGCGCGGCTCCGGCCTCGGCCTGGCGATCGCCAAGGCGAGCGTGACCCGTCATGGCGGGACGATCGAGCTCGCGCCGGCGACGCGCGGAGCGGCGTTCGCGATCCGCATGCCGTTCACCGTCCGTTGACGAGGCCGAGGATGCGGGCGATCGAGCGCGCCGGGTCCTCACCCTTCGCGAGATGTCCGACGACGACCGCCGGCAGAGTCGGTGGAGGTGGGTCGCCGCTCACGAGCAGTACCCTCGCGCCCGGCGCGCACGCCTCGACCTCCGAGAGGAGCCCGAGCCCCGAGCCGTCCGGCAGATTCTGATCGAGCAGCACCACGTCGATCGCTCCGCCCTCGGCGAGGCGCGCTCGGCCCGTGGCGAGCGAGTCCGCTTCGACGGTCTCGTGGCCCGCGTCCTCGAGGAGCGCGGCCAACGTGATCCGGCTCGCCTCGTCGTCATCGACGATGAGAAAGCGAGCCACGAATCACCGCGGCTCGCGGGGCCCGGCCGGAAGCCAGAGCCCGATCTCGAAGCCCGGTACGTGGTCCGCGACGGACAACCGGCCGCCATCGCGGCGCGCCACTCGGTGTGCGATCGCGAGGCCGAGCCCGCCCGCGCTACCGGGCCCGGTCGCGCTGGCCAGACTTTCTCGAAGCTCGGGGCCGATGCCCGTCCCTTCGTCGCGGACGGTGAGCTCGTACCCGTCGTCGGCCGAGCGGCCGACGACAGCGACGCGGCCTGGGACCGGCGAGGCACAGACCGCGTTCTCGACGAGGCAGCGCACCGCGAGCGCGACCTCGTGCGGGTCTCCGAACGCGCGTCCGCTCTCGGCCTCGAGCGTGACCGAGACACCGTCCCGGCGCGAGGCGGTCTCGACGCCGAGAACGACACTCGCCCGAGCGTCGAATCGCGCCTCTGCTCGCGCGTGAATGCGTCGTATGGGCTCCGCGTCGCCGAGCAGCGAATTCGCCCTGTCGATCTCCTCGTCGATGAGCGCGAAGAACCGGTCGATGCGCGGATCGGCCACCGAAGCGTCGTGCGGTCGCGTCTTGTTTCGGAGGAAGAACGCGGCTTGCCGGACCGCAGCGAGACGATTTCGCACGTCGTGGCGTACGCCGGCGAGCGCGATCTCGACGACACAGGCGCGCTCGACGCGCGCGAGCGGGTCGATGCCGCTCATCTGCGCACGGGCTCACGGGCTAGAGCTTGCGCGACGCGTCGATCAGCTCGGCGCTCGAGCTCTTCAGCGCGGCGATGCGCGCGAGATGGCGCGTGCGGTCGATGAGCTGCTGCGGCTCGATCGGCTTCGAGAGAAGCGCGATCATCCGGCGATCGTCCCACGGGACTTCGTCGAGCAGTACATCGACGTGACCGGTCACGAGCAAGCATGCGATCGATTGCTGACTCTCCCGTACCGCTCGGAGAAACGAAAGACCGTCCATCTCGGGCATCCGCCAATCGGCGATGACGACTTGACACGAGTGGTCGGCGAGGAAGTCGAGACCCGCGGTCGCCGAGCGAGTGCCTTCGACCGTGAACTCGTCTTCCAAGACGGCGAGCATCGTGCTGAGCACGGAGTCGTCGTCGTCGACCACCAACACCCGATACCTCGATGAAGCCACGCACGTTCAGGATGCATTTTTCTAGTCGGATACACAATCGTGCTACGCCAGATCACAGACGTGATGTGGGCTGACCTGCCGCCATGGGCGTCCGTGTGCGCGCCCGCCCGATCGTGTAGATGAGCGTCCTGACCTCGAAAGGCTTGCGAAGACACGCGACCGCGCCGCGACGGAGCATCTCGCGGATCGTCGCAGACGAGTCGTGCGCCGTGACCCCGACCACGCGGAGCGACGGATCGAGCGCGCGCAAGGCGTCGAGCGTCTCGAGCCCGTCCATCTCCGGCATCAGCACGTCGAGGATCGCCACGTCCACGGGCTCTCGCTCTGCGACCCCGACCGCCTCTCCGCCGTTGTTCGCCGCGATCGCGGCGATCCCGGCCGACTCGAGCGCGCCCACGATGGAAACGGCGTACTCCTCGACGTCGTCGACGACGAGCACCCTCGGTCGGAGCGCGGCACGAGACACGATCTCGACCAGTCTCGCCGGGTCGACCGGCTTTGCGACGACGGTATAGGCCCCGCGACGGATGGCCTCGCCGAGCACGCCCTCGGCCTCGTACGCCGTGACGAGGACGACCGGTAGGTCGGGGAACCGCGAGCGGATCCGCGACGTCCCTTCGAGCCCGTCCATCCCAGGCATGCGGATATCGGAGATCACGAGGTCGAACTCGCGGTGCTCGAGGTGATGCAATGCCTCGCGAGCGAGCGACGCCTCCACGACGTCGAACCCGTGCACCTCGAGCGCACCGGCCATCGTGAGACGCACGCTGGCGTCGTCGTCGACCAAGAGGACGCGAATCGTCACGGCGGGAGCTGGAGCAAGTTCGACGCCAACCGCTTTTTCTGGCTTTCCGACCTCGAGTGTCCGGAGTTCCGGACATCCGGTGTGCAGTCTCGCCTGCGCGCGTGTTAGACCGTGCCGCACGATGGGGGAGGAAGAGCGAGAGCAGGGCGATGCGCCGCCGTCGGCCGACGACCCCGGGGTGCCGCGAACGCGCTCGAGGGAACCTACCGCCGACGCACACGCGACCGCGCCGACGCTCGATGTCGAGGGCGTGGAGCGCGCGTCGACGGGCGGGCCGCCGGCGATCGAGGCGAACGAAGCCCCGTCGTCATCCGCGCGGTATCGAGTGCTCAGCGAGATCGGTCGTGGAGGCATGGGGCGCGTGCTCGTCGCCGAGGACGACTGGCTCGGGAGGCGGGTCGCTCTCAAGGCGCGCATCGACGACACGGCGAGCGAGCGGAGCAAGCTGCGATTTCGCGAGGAAGCTCGTGCGACGGCGCAGCTCGAGCATCCGAACATCGTCCCCGTCTACAATCTCGATGCGGACGAGGACGGGCGGCCGCGCTTCTCCATGCGGCTCGTCGAGGGGACCTCGCTCGGCGAGGTGATCGAGAGCCTCGGTCGCGGCGAGCGCGAGGCGCGCGACCGGTGGGGGCCGGCCGAGCTGCTGCTCGTGTTCACGAAGATCTGCGACGCCGTCGCGTACGCGCACAGCCGCGGCGTGCTGCATCGCGACCTCAAGCCCGACAACGTCATGCTCGGGCGGTTCGGCGAGGTCTTCGTGATGGACTGGGGGCTCGCCCGGGTCGGAGAGACGGGGATCGAGGACGAGCAGAGCGGCGAGCGGCGCGTGTCGTCGGTGCGCGACAGCGGCGCGGAGCTCACGATGGCCGGGTCGATCGTCGGGACGCCGGGGTACATGGCGCCCGAGCAGGCGCGCGGGGCGCTCTCCGAGCTCGACGCGCGGAGCGACGTGTGGGCGCTCGGCGCGATCCTGTACGAGCTCTTGACGCTCGAGCGCGCGATCCAGGGCGAGCACCTCGGCGCGATCCTGCTCGCGACGGCGGCGGCGGACGTCGTCCCGCCGCGCGTGCGTTCGCCGAGGCGCGGCGTGAGCGAAGGGCTCGAAGCGGTCGTGATGCGCGCCCTCGCGGCGAAGCCCGCCGAGCGCTACCAGAGCGTCGGCGAGCTCCGCGAAGCGGTGGCACAGGAGCTCGAGGGCTCGCGTGAGGCCGCGCGGCGGAGGCTCGCCGCCGAGGAGAAGCTAGCCGCCGCGAAGGGGCACCTCGCCCGGCATCGCGAGCTGCGCGAGGAGCACGCGGCCCTCGCGGCGGCGGTCCTCGCGAAGCTCGGGGACGTGCCGACGGATACCGAGCATCTCGACGAGCGGCGTGCGCTCTTTCGGGAGCAGGCGCGCTCCGACGGCGTGGCGGCGGAGGCGACGCGCGCGTTCTGGGAGGCGTACGGGACGCTCGTCGCCGCTGTGCAGGACGACCCGGCGCTCGTCGGGCCGCGCGAGGCGCTCGTGAAGCTGCTGGTCGGGCGTGCGGCCGAGGCGCGCGAGCATGGCGACGCCGAGACGGCGCGCGACCTCGAGTCGATCGCGCGACAACACGACCCACCGCGCGTCGCCGGGCTCCTCGACGCGCCGGCGACGGTCGAGCTGGTCACGTGGCCCGCGGGCGCGCGCGCGCGGATCGCGAAGTTCGAGCCCGAGGGTCCGCTCCTCGTCGAGCGTCCGTTCGCGGAGATCGAGCGGACGCCCGCGACGCTCACGCTACCGCCAGGAAGCTACGTCGCGGACATCGCGCACCCGGAGCGGCCGCCGATCCGCGCGACGATTGTCGTCGGCCCGGGCGAGCGGATGGAGCGGCGCGTGTGGATCCCGGCGGAAGGCGTCGTCGCGTCGGGTTACTGCTACGTGCCGGGCGGCCGCTACGCCGTCGGCGGCGACATGCTCGCGCCCGGGGCCGAGCCGCGCCGCATCGTCGAGCTCGAGCCGTTCGCGATCAAGAAGTACGTCGTGACCATGGCCGAGTACGCGGAGCTCCTGAATCACCTCCTCGCGACGGATGGCGAAGCGGCGGCGGCGGCGCACGCGCCGCGCGTCGCGGCGACGCCGTACTGGACGCCGGTGGACGGTGAGTATCGGTTGCCGTTCACCGATCCGGACGGCGATGTCTTCGAGTCGAAGTGGCCGGTCTGCATGCTCAGCGCGGTCGATGCCGATACGTTCGCTGCGTTCGCTGCCAGGAGCGCGGAGCTCGCCATTCGCCTCCCGTCTTCGGAGGAGTGGGAGATCGCGGCGACCGGCGGAGACGGGCGTGTCTACCCGTGGGGCAACGGATTCGACGCGGGGTTGAGCTGGACGATCGAAAATCATTCCGTCGTCGTTCGTGCGCGATGCGTGGGCACTCGACCGGCGGACACGTCACCGTTCTCCGTTTGTGACATGGCTGGGCTCGTGCGCGAGTGGACGGGCCCGCTCGCGGGCGAGCCGTTCCGGGTCGCGCGCGGCGGTGCATGGCAGGCGAACGCAGAACAGTGCCGCGTGGGCCGACGGACCGTTCAGAGCGGCCGAGAGGGCTTCGTGACGACGGGCGTGCGGCTCGCACACACGCTGGTGCGCGAGCCGGGCGCGAGATGAACGCCGGTCTCAGGGAGGGGGCGGCTCGATTGGATCCGGCGTAGGCGGCGCGATCGTCACGCCCTTGAACGCCAGCTGGAAAGACGAGCGTGATTCGAGGCTCGCCAGGAACGAGCTCGTCTTGGGATGGTTGTCGAGGATCCGGTCGCCGCCCTGAAACAGGCGCGCGTACGTCAGAGAGGCTCCGAAGAGGATGTCTCCCACGCTGAACGTGCCGGTGTCGGGCGTGGCGTGCTGAACGTCACGGTTGATGAACTGCCCCGCGCCTGGAGCTGCGGTCTCGAACGTCTGGATCGCTTGGCGAAGGGTCTGCACCGCCGCGCGAAAGACGGCGCGCTTCCGCTCGGTCGCCGGCATGATCTTCGCGTGAAGCAGCACGGTGCTCATCGGGGCCGTCATGTTGACCGCGACCCATTCCGCCCATTGGAAGGTCTTCGGGTAGACGCACGGGTTCGTCGGTATCTGGGCTTCGCCGCCCAGGTTCAATCGCTTCCTCCGCTCCTCGAAGTACGTCATCGAGCCCATCGCTCCCCACGTCACCAGATCGTGCGTCGGGTCGGGGCCCTCGTCGTCGACGAGGATGGGCGGCTCTCCGGTCGGGTTGAGCTTGAGGAACTCTTGGGTCTGGTGCGCGCCGGCAGCCATGTCGACGCGGACGAGCTCGTGGTCGTGGCCGAGCTCGAGCAGCGCGACGCGGGCGGCCTGCGCCGCGGGCCAGAGCTCGTAGTAGTGGAGCTTCAACGCCATCGGTCCCCTCCTTCGTAGATGAATCCCCGCTCGTCCCTCGGGCGGGGACGCGACCATACGGCTCCGTCGCCGGTCGCGTAAAGCGCGAATCGCGCGTCCGCGCTCGGGCCGCAGCGCGCGGGTTTCCATGTACGCTCCGCCTCCATGAAGCTCACCCGCATCGCTGGCATCACGAAGGTGTTCGTCGAGGAGGGGCTCGGTTATCTCACCGAGCCACGCAAGCCGCCGGCGCCCGTGGCCGATGGCGAGCAGGTGAGCGCGAACGCGCGTCCGTCCGACACCGAGCTCGGAGCGCGGTTGCGCCGGACGCTCGAGCGGCTCGGACCGACGTTCGTGAAGTTCGGTCAGCTCCTCGGGACGCGTGTAGACCTCTTCAGCGAAGAGCTGGTCGCGGAGCTCGCGAAGCTCCACTCGCACGTGGCGCCGTTTCCGAACGACGAAGCGCGCGCGATTCTCGAGGCCGAGCTCGGCAAGCCAGTCGACGAGGTCTTCGAGTCGTTTCCAGATGCGCCCGTGGCTGCAGCGTCGATCGCGCAGGTCTACGACCTTCGGCTGCGGGACTCCGAGCGTACTCGGGTCGCCGTCAAGGTGCAGCGGCCGGGTCTCGAGGAGAGCTTGCTGTCGGATCTCGATGTGCTGATGGACATCTCCGGGTTCATCGATGCGGTGCTCCCTCCCTACCATCGGAGCATGGTCCACCGCGTCGCGCAGGAGTACGTCCAGCGAGCCAAGGGTGAGATTGACTTCGTCGCCGAAGCCGATGCGATCGGTCGGTTTTCGGACGTGCTCGAGACGGTCCCCGAGTTTCGCGCGCCAAAGGTGTTCAGGGAGATCTGCACGCCGCGGGTGCTCGTGATGGAGTGGCTCGAGGGGACGAAGCTCGACGCGATCCCGACCTCGCGCGAGCTCTCCAGCTTGGGCTTCGATGCGGAGATGTTCTCGCGCTCGATGCTGCGATTGCAGCTTTCGATGGCGTACGAGCATGGGTTCGTCCATGGCGACACGCACCCGGGCAACATCATCCTGCTCCCGACGGGGCAGATCGGCCTGATCGACTTCGGGCTTCACGGCCACGTGCCGCGCGCCATCCGCGACAAGATGCTCGAGATGCTCTTCAACCAGGCGAGCGGCAAGGTCGACGAGGCCATCGACGCGTTCGTGACGGTGTTTCAGCCGAGCCCGAACGCGGACGTCGAGGAGTTCAAACGAGAGCTCCAGAGCGTCATGACCGAGGCGATGCGCTCCAAGACCATGAAGGACAACCGCATCACCGAACAGCTCATCAAGGGGATGCGGATCGGCGCGCGCTACGGTCTCAAGGCGCAATCGGATCTCTTCATGGTGATTCGGAACCTGACGATCGTCGAAGGGATCATCCTGCGCTACTGCCCTTCGCTCGACACCGTCGTCGAAGTGCGCAACATCACCGGCGGCATCATGCGGCGTCGCATCTTCGGACCGTCGATGCGCGAGCAGATGACGGCGCTGGTGCCCGACGTGCTCTTGACGCTGTCGCAACGTCCGCGCCTCGCAGAGAAGATCCTTCGCCTCGAGCGCGCGTTCTCGGAAGCGAAGAACCTCGGCGACTTCTTGCGGCGCGAGCACGTCATCCGCGACCCGGTGCCCGCGCGCACGCAGGGCTGGCTGCTCCTCTTCGTCCTCGCGATCGGCGTCGGTGCAGGGATGCTGGTCGAGATGGCGCTGCGCTGAGCGGTGCCCGGATGAAAGAGGCAGTTCGTGCGGCGCCTGAGGCCACGGACTGCAGGACGTGCAGGGAGCTCGGTCCGGGAACGGCGTGCGGCTCGAAGGGTGTGGAGCTGGCACACGCGCTGCACCTGAAACGGGGTGTCGGCGCCTGACTCTTGGGGGGGGCGTCGGCACCGAGGAGCCCATGAGCAAGTCGGCATACGCGATCTTCCGCGACGCGGCGGCGGCTCAACGAGCGGTCGACGCGTTGCTCGAGTCTCACTTCGACGCGCACGAGATCCGGGTGTTGACTCGTGTGGACCAGCACGTGGAGCGGCTCTCGGTCACGCTGCGCACCGGATCTCGCCGCACGATTCCGACAGGCGTGATCTTGGGCGGGCTCGCGGGCGCGGTCCTCTTCCCTGCCGCGGGGGCGCTGACGCTCGGGCTCTGGGTCGAGCTCGTGGTCGGAGTGGCCGTGGGTGCGGCGATCGGCTATTTCCTCGGCGTGCTCGGTGGCATCGGCTTCTGGAGCGAGCGCATCGAGGTGCCCGGTGCGGGCGAGTGGCATCACGCGGTCTTGGTGGGCGTGGAGACGTCGAGCTCGACCCGGCTCCACGTCGCGCGCCGCGCGTTCGAGGCCGCCGGCGCGAGCCAGGTCATCGTCCGAGGCGGGACCGAGGTCGAGGTGCTCCGTCCCGCGACGCGCTGACGCGTCGGTCGCGCCCTGGCCGCGCGTCGCTCCCGGCACTTGCGCGAGCGATGCCCGGACCGGTAGAGAAGCCCGGAATGGGCAAGGGAAGGCTCGAGGCGTTCAGCGACGGGGTGCTTGCGATCATCATCACGATCATGGTGCTCGAGCTGAAGGTGCCGCATGGATCCGACCTCGAAGCCTTGCGGCCGGTTCTTCCGATGCTGCTCAGCTACGTGCTCAGCTTCGTGTACCTCGGCATCTACTGGAACAACCATCACCACCTGATGCACACGGCGAAGCGTCCGACCGCCGGGATCATGTGGGCGAACCTCCACTTGCTCTTCTGGCTGTCGCTCGTGCCGTTCGTGACGGGGTGGATGGGAGAGAGCCCGCACGCGCCGCTGCCTACGGCGCTCTACGGCGTGAACATGCTGATGGCCGGCATCTCGTATCTCATCCTGCAATCCGCGATCGTCGCGAGCCAGGGCGAGGAATCGATGCTCGCGGCCGCGCTCGGGAGCGACCTGAAGGGCAAGCTCTCGGGCGTCGCCTACGCGGCGTCGATCGGCCTCGCGTGGGTGTCGTGCTGGATCGCGTGGGGGATCTTCGTCGCCGTCGCGCTCGCGTGGCTCATCCCGGACCGGCGGATCGAGCGCAAGCTC
Organism: uncultured delta proteobacterium; assembly: GCA_963740495.1. Classification (GTDB taxonomy): domain Bacteria; phylum Myxococcota_A; class Polyangia; order Polyangiales; family CAVUEK01; genus CAVUEK01. The sequence continues at coordinate 26,155 of CAVUEK010000010.1, read as the reverse complement.
GCATTGGACTAGCGCAAGCTCGCATTGGACTAGCGCAAGCTCGCATTGGACTAGCGCAAGCTCGCATTGGACTAGCGCAAGCTCGCATTGGACTAGCGCAAGCTCGTGCTCGAGCGACGCGAGGCTGACTTGCGCTGGGCCTGTCTCGGCCACAGGTTCTCGGCGTGATCTCGCGACGATTCGAGCTCGTGCCGTTCGGCGGGACCGCGCCGGAGGGGGCGATCGCGTGCGATGGGCTCGTGGACGGAGCGGCTGTGCACTTGAGCCACTGGGCGGGGAATCGCACTCCCGACGCATTTCGACGCGACACCTCGACCGAGAGCGCGCTCGTGTTCGCCCGGGAGCGCGGGGACGACCGAGCGCTTCCGGTCGCGGCGAACAACCACTTCGACACGGACGGGCTCCTTTCGGTGTTTGCCCTGTGCGAGCCCGAGCGCGCGCTGCGGCACGAATCGCTGCTCGTCGCCGCGGCGGAGGCTGGCGACTTCGACGAGTGGCCCGCCGACGACGCCGGTCTCGCGCTCGATCTCGCCGTCGGTGCGATCTCGGCGCGCGCGATCGGCGATCGCGCGACCTACCGCGTGGCGCTCGAGGTGATCGGCGACGTGGTCGAGCGGCTCGACGCCCACCGCGATCTCTGGGAGCGACCGTTCTCCTCGCTCGTCGACGCGCTCGAGCGCGCGCGTCGCTCGGAGGTGCGCGTGCTCGTGCACGGCGGAATCGTCGCGTTCGTGCACGCGCCCGGCGTCTCGGAGGCGCCCGGGCCCGTGCTCACGCGCCTCGCGCCGGCCGGAGCCGCGCGATGGCTCGTCGCGCTCGAGCGCGACGACGGGCGCTTCGACTATCGGTACGAGCGACCGCGGTACGCGTGGGCCGACACCGTCGTTCGCCCGCCCATACCGCCGCCGAGCCGAAACGCGATCGTGCGAGACCTCGGTCCGGGCTGGGCGATCAAGGGCGCGGGCCTCGGCATGACCGGGCTTCTGCAGAGCATCGACCCGATGCCCATCGCGCCCGAGACGCTGATCGAGAAGATCGCCGCCGCCGATCCGGGCGCGCGGTCTACACTCGCCCCGGCATGCGCCTCCTGATCTCGAACGCGCGCATCGTCGACGGCACCGGGGCCGATCCGCGCGTCGGCGACGTGCTCGTCGAGGACGACGCGATCGCGGAGGTCGGCGAGACGAGCCTCGCGCCGGACGCGGTGCTCGACGCGGAGGGTCTCGTGGTGGCGCCGGGCTTCATCGACGTGCACTCGCACGGAGACTTCACGCGGGCGGGGAGCCCGGGTGCCGACGCGAAGGTGCGGCAGGGCGTGACGTCGGAGGTGGTCGGCAACTGCGGCATCGGCTTGCAGCCGGCGAACGAGCGCGTCGACGCGATGTACGAGAAGCTCGCGCCGCTCATATTCGGCGAGCACGGCGGGTCGTGCGCTCGCTCGGTCGGCGATTACCGGGAGAAGCTCGAGCGCGGAGGCCTCTCCATCAATCAGGCGTGCTTGATCCCGCACGGCAACGTTCGATGCGCGGCGATGGGGATGGCCGAGCGCCCGGCGCGGGCCGAGGAGCTCGATCAGATGCGCGAGATCGTGGCGCGCGGCATGGAGGAGGGTGGCTTCGGCCTCTCGACCGGGCTCGTCTACCCGCCCGGGGCTTACGCGGCGACCGAAGAGATCATCGAGCTCGCTCGCGTGGTCGCGCCCCACGACGGGATCTACGCGACGCACATGCGGGACGAGGGTGGGGGGCTCGTGAAGAGCGTCGCCGAGGCGATCCGCATCGGCGAAGAGGCCCGCGTGCCCGTGCAGATCTCGCACCACAAGGCGGCGGGGCGCTTGAACTGGGGCAAGGTGGAAAAGACGCTCGGGATGGTCGATGCGGCGCGCTCCCGCGGCGTCGACGTGAGCAGCGACGTCTACCCGTACACGGCAGGCTCGACGGTCCTCTCGGCCATGTTCCTCCCGCTCTGGGTGTTCGAGGGCTCGAACGACGAGATGCTCGCGCGGCTCAGGGACCCCGCCATGCGCACCCGCATCATCGCGGACAGCAAGGCGCGCATGCTGACGCTCGCGAAGCTGCCCGGGATCCTCGACGTCATCGTGCCGAAGCGGCTGTTCTTGCCGCTCGCGCTCCGCGAGCTCGAGAAGCTCGTCGTCATCAGCTCGTGCAAGCGACAGCACGAGTACGAAGGCATGACGCTGCGGGAGATGCGCCTCCGGCGCGGGCAGAACCTCTACGACGCGCTGCTCGATCTCTTGGCCGAAGAGGACACGGCCGTCGCAGCGATCGCCCACGTCATGCACGAGGACGACGTGCGCCGAGTCATGCGCCACGGCACGACGATGATCGGAAGCGACGGCTTCGAAGCTCGTGAAGGCAAGCCGCACCCACGCACGTACGGCACGTACGCGCGCGTGCTCGAGCACTATGTGCGCGAGACGAAAGTGCTCTCGCTCGCGTCCGCGGTTCACAAGATGACCGGGATGGTCGCGGCGAAGGCCGGGCTCGCCGACCGCGGGACGATCGAAGCCGGGAAGAAGGCCGACTTGGTCCTCTTCGATCCGGACGGTGTCCACGACCGCGCCACGTACGACGATCCCAAGCACCACCCCGACGGCATCCCGCACGTGATGGTCAACGGCGAATGGACCGTGAAGGACGGTGCGCACACGGGAGCGCGCGCCGGGCGGGTCCTCCGGCGGGCGACGCGGGCGGCTTGAATCGGCGGATGAGCGCGCTACTCCGTCGCGATGCTTCGTCAACTCGCGCTCGTTCTGTCGATCGGTGTTCTCTCTCTCTCGGCGGCCTGCACGGGCCGGAGGGCCGGCGGTGGATCCGGGTGCGTTCCCGGGATGAGCGTCGCGTGCGCGTGCCCGGGCGGTGTGACGGGCGCGCAGGTGTGCCGCGACGACCGATCCTATGGTCCGTGCTCGTGCAGCGGTGACGGCGATGCCGGCTCGAGCGGCGTCGACGGTTCGTCCGGGCGCGACGGCTCGAGCGGCGCGGACGGGTCGTCGGGTCGCGACGGCGGCTCGAGCGGTCACGACGGTGGAACGTCGACGGACGCGGGGCGAGACGCTGGCTCGGGCGGGACCAACCTGTGCACGTCGTCCGCGGACCGCGCCGCGACCTCGACGACGTACGCTGGGCGCACGGTCGAGCAGATCGTCTACGACTGCGCTTTCGAGTGCTTTGGTGGTGGTGACATTCGGACGTGCGTCGACGCGTGCATGAACGACGCGACCGGTGGGACGATCACCGCGCCTTGCCGAGGGTGCTACGTGGACACGGCGCAGTGTGCGGCCGACAATCTGCCTCAGCGAGTGCATCTCCGACTGGAGCTCTGCGATCTGCACGTCGTGCCGTTGCGGTGAGAACCCCGCGGCGCACGACTGCATCGCCGAGTACAACGTGTGCACGGGTGTCCCCGTCTCGATCTGCTTCTGATCAGAGCTCGTAGATCGCCCGCAGCTGCGTGATCGAGCTCTGACGCGACGCGACCGTCTGCGCGTACATCGCGTCGTCGCGAGCGATCTCCTCGCGCGCCTCGCGCACCTTTCGGGCGACGGTCTCCGTGTCGACCTGGATGGACTCGCAGAGGTGCAGCGCGTTTCGGCCGAGGTCGGGCATCTGGGCGCGCGTGGTGCTCGTCGACCAACGTCGCGCCGCCAGCTCTCCCCAGAGCGGCGAGCGGCAAGGGAACCGCTGCCGCCCGGGGACGCCGCGGAGCTCCTGGCGGACGCGCGCGACCGTCGCGAGCGCGTCGCGCGCGGCGGCTTGGTCCTCCGGCTCCTCGGGGCCGTACGCGTTCTCGCAGCGCGCGTCGTAGTGGCCGCCGGTGCAGCCGAGAATGTCGCGCATCCATCCTTCGATGCGACCGAGGTGATCGAGGTAGCTTCGGATGCGAGTCTCGAGGCTCTCGTCGGGGTGGCTCCAGCGCTCGAACCCGCCGCAGAGATCGTCGACTCGCCGGCGATAGTCCCCTGCATCGCTCGAGTACGATCGTCCGTCCCGGATGACCCCCGAGAGCGTGTCGCGCAGGTTCGACGTGCAGGCGACCGGCGTCGTCCCGTCCGGCAGCGCCTCCATCTCGCGCCCGACGCGCGTGAGCAACGCGCGGAAGCCCTCTATCGCCGCGATCTCCGCCTCCATCTGTTGCACCTGCGCCCTCACCTGTGGCGGTGGTTGCGTCCGCGCCGGCGAGGCGGGCGCCTGCGCATCGGTCACCGGCGCCGCCGCGGCCGGAGGCGGAGGCGAGGACCCGCCGCCCGCGCCCGTGCCGGCATCCGTCGACGCCACCCCGTCGCCGGACGCCCCCGCGCTCGGAGTCGACGCCACCGCGTCGCCGGACGCCCCCGCGAGCGGAGCGAGCCCGCCGCGAAGCGGCGAGGGGGGCGAGGCGAGAGAGGACGACGCGGCAGCGTCGCCCGAACGACGGGGGGCGGAGCCCCCCGCACCCGCACCCGAACCCGCCCCCGCGCCACAGCTCGCAACGAGGGCTGCACCGAGCACCGCGACGACGATCGCGACGAGCCGCGTCACGGAACGTACGCCCGGTACTGGTCGATGATCTGCTGAAAGCTCCGCTGAACCTGTCTCATCGTGCCTTCCATCGTGTCGAGCTGGTCCCGGAACTGTCGCTCCGCGCGCTGGAGCTGGTCCGGGTCGATACCGATGCGGGAGCACGCGTTGTCGCGGACGCGAACGACGCGCTCGGCCGCCGCGCCCGAGTATCCGTTGCCCGCGTTCGTGAGGCGTCGCAGCCGGCTCCAGACCGCGGCGTCGCACGGGAACGGTCGTCTCCCCGCCTCGACGCCGTCGGTCACGCGCCGCGCCTCCACGACCGCGTCGCGAACCTGATCGGCGATCTCGGTCGGCTGATTGGACGAGTGCGTCTCGCGCGTCATCGCCTCGGCGCGGTCGAGCGTGCTCGGGAGATCCTGCAGGATGCGCCGCACCTCCTCGGGAGGGTTGCGATGGCGCTCGAACGGAGCGCACACGCGCTCGATCTCGCGGTCGAGCTGCTGCGACGTCGACACCACGATCGGCACGTGACTGTTCGTCGCGACGCTGCCGCGCACCGCCGCCTGGCAGAGCGCCGGCTCGTGTCCTTCGGCGAGACCATCGACGGCGCTCCGCAGCCGCGGGAGCCTGGCGATGTACGCGTCGATCTCCCGCACCTGAGGCTCGTACGTGTCGATCGTCGCGCGGTACGAGGCGATGACGCTCGCCGGGAGCGATGCGGCCGGCCCGCTCGGTGCGGCCGCGGCCGCGCTCGGCGCCGAGGGTAGAGCGGCGGACGGCGCCGGTGCCGGCGGTGCGGCCGGCCGGATGTCGCGAGGTCCCGATCGGTGGCGCCCCTCGACGGGTGCCACAGGAGCCTCGACCACGTCCGTGGGGATCGCGTCGTCGACCGTAGGCGCCGGCTCGGGCTCGGGAGCTTCCGGCGGCGCAGATTCTTCGGTCCGCGGATCGGCGGGCGCCACCGAGACTTCGACGGCGGCGATCTCGTCCGGTTGGCCTATCGCGTCGGTCGCTTCCATCCGCAGCCTCGACACGGCCCACACGCTCCCGCCGATCACGACCGCGAGCGCGACGATCGCGACCGCGCCCGCCACCGCGAGCCTACGGACACCGCTTCGCGTCGGCGCGCCGACGGGCGTGACACCTGCGCCCGGCGCCACCGGAACCGTGTATCCCTCCGGCGTCGCGACCGCCGCGAGAGCCTCGGGCGTTCGCGCCGAAAGCTCGCGCGTCGCGGGCACCGGCTGCGCGGCCCGCTCGATGCGCGTGTCGGCGATCGAGCCCCGGATCCCGCGCAGGCCGGCGATGAAGCTGCCGACGTCGTGAAATCGTTCCTCCGGTTCCTTGAGGAGCGCTCGGGCGAGGGCCGCGTCGACGTGCACCGGCACGTCGATGCGCGTGGAGAGCAGCGGCGGCGGCGCCGTGAGGATCTTCACCATGAGCGCGGAGATCGTCGGCGCTTCGAAGGGTGGGACGCCGGCGATCATCTCGTAAGCGATCGACGCGAGCGCGTAGATGTCGGTTCGGTGATCGATCGCGCTGCCACTCGCCTGCTCGGGCGACATGTACTGAGGCGTGCCCATCGCCACGCCCGACGCGGTCAGTCGCTCCGGCGTCGCCTCGTCGAGCATCTTCGCGAGACCGAAGTCGAGGATCATCGGACGCACCGGCATGCCCGCGGCCTGAACGAGGAAGATGTTCGCGGGCTTGAGGTCGCGGTGGACGATCCCCGCACCGTGCGCGGCGCCGAGCGCGGCGCCGACCTGGCCTGCGAGATCCAGGGCTTCGTTCAGCGGGAGCCGGCCCGTCCGCGCGAGGTACGACGCGAGGTCCTCGCCCTCGAGCAGATCCATCACGAGGTAGTCGATGCCGTCCTCGGTCGTCGCGAAGTCGTGGATCGACACGATGCCGGGGTGGCCGAGCGCCGCGAGCGAGTCGGCTTCGCGCCGGAAGCGCCGCGCCGCGTCCCCCGAGCTCCCGCGCTCGCTCCGCAAGACCTTCACGGCGTAGCGCCGGCGCGTCCGCGTGTGACGTGCGACGTACACCGCGCCGAATCCGCCTTCGCCGAGCGTTTCCGTGATCTCGAAGGCGCCGCCGAGGACGCGGCCGACGAGGGAGTCTCCGCTCACGGACCTGAGGATAGGACCCCCGCTCCGGCCCCGCACCTCGGCCCAGATCGCGCGGTCCGAAGCCCCCGCTGGCCCGCTGTCGGGTGCGACGTGCGTCTCGTCGGCGACATCGTATCCTGGGGACGCCGTGACGTTCGTCTCTTCCTTCCGTTCGACCGCCGTTCTCGCGCTCGCGCTCTTCGCCTGTGGGGGACGCGACGGCGGTCCACCCGCGGACGCTGGGGTGGACGCGCGAGAGCCCGCGCCGACAGGGGTCGACATCCCCTGGGTTACGGCGGGAGAGCCCCCGCTCACCCCCACGCCGCCGCGCGAGTGCCCGACCGGCTTCCGCCAGGTGTGCGCCGACACGGGCGTGTGCGTCTGCGATCCGTGGCCCGAGACGGGAGCACTCGATTGCACCGGCGTCGAGGCGCACTTCCCGGGCGAGCCCGCATGCGCGCGGGTCGGGACGGCGTGCCCCGCAGGCACGTGGCCCGAAGGACTGCCGTCGGACCGTCACATCGTCTACGTACGCGCCGGGGCGGGTGGGTCGGGGAGCGGTCTAGGGACGATGACCAACCCGTACTCGGACGTAGGGTTCGCGGTCTCGCGCGCCGAGCCGGGCTCGATCGTCGCGGTGGCGCGCGGGACGTATGACGGTCGCGTGGATCTGCTCGACGACGTCTCGGTATGGGGCACGTGCCCCGAGGAGACGATCCTGACGTCGAGCGAGGCCGGGGAGATGAGCACCGTCGTCGGGGCGTTCTTTCCGGGCACGAGCGAGCTGCGGAACCTCACCGTTCGCGCGGACGCTGCGATGGGCATCTACGTCGAAGGCGGCGCCAGCGTCTCCATCCGCGACGTCGTCATCGATCGCGCGTGGGGCTTCGGCATCTATGCGAGTGACGCCGGCACGTCGGTGGACGTCGAGAACGTCATCGTCGAGAACGTCATCGCCTTTCCCAGCGGGCCCTCGTCGACCGGCATCGGGATCCAGTACATCGACGGCGCCGGCGGGATGGTCCGCCACACCGCGCTCGAGAACAACGTCGTCGGGCACATGGTGGTGGCGTTCGACAGCGTGGTGACGCTCGATCGCGTGGTCGGGCGGCGTTCGCCCGGACAGCCCGACGGCATTCGGACCGGCACCGCGCTCGCCGTCCAGCAGGACGCGGACGTCACCGTGCGCGAGTCCGCGTTCGACGCGAACGAGTCGGGCGGGCTGCTCGCCACGCTCGGCTCGCGCGTGACCGCGACGGATGTCTCGTTCCGCGACTCGGGCCCGGAGCACAGGTACATCTCGGCTTCGGCGATCGAGGCGCGCGTCGGCTCGGAAGTTCACGTCACCGGCGCGCTGATCGAGCGGCCTTCGGGCGCTGCGCTCATCGTCGCCGAAGACGGGTCCCTCACGGTCGAGGACGCGATCGTGCGCGACGTGCTGACGTCGGGCACGGACAGCTCCGGGCTCTTGGCGACCGTCGAAGGGACCGGGCATCTGTCGCTGTCACGCGTTCTCGCCGAACGACTTCGCCGGGGCGGTGTCGTTACACACGATGGGACGTCCTTCGACGCTGCGGACCTCGTGGTGCGAGACGTCATGCCGACGCTCCCGCGCAACCTCGGCACGGGGATGGTCCTCGGCGGCGCCGCGCACGTCGAGCGTGCCGTGGTCGATCGCGCGACGCTCATGGGGATCGCGGCGTCCGGGGCCACGAGCGAGGTCGAGCTCGTCGACGTGGCCATTCGAGACACGGCGAGCGAGCCCGAGGGCGGCTTCTACGGGCGCGGTCTCGAGTGCAATCTCGGAGCGCATCTCACCGGCGACCGGGTTCTCGTCGAGCGCTCGCACGAGGTCGCGCTGTTCTCCACCGATCCCGGGAGCACGATCGAGCTCACGAACTTCATCATTCGCGACACGATGGGCGAGGCGTGCGGCGACGCGTGCGGAGAGGATCCGCTCGGCTATGGCGTGAGCGTCTACGATGGGGGAAGCATCACGCTCGAGGGATTTCAGATCGCGAGGAGCCGCGTTCTCGGCGTTCAGGTCGGCGAAGGCGGGACATTCCACGGGACGCGCGGGGAGATCGCCAGCTGCGACGTCGGCATCGCGATCCAGAACGACACCTTCGACCTCGCGACCGACGTGGCGGACGTGTCGTTCCGCGACGTGCGCCGGAACTTCGACACGCTGTCGCTGCCGTTGCCCGACACGGGTCTGCTCGACCCATGATGCGCGGCGCGTGACGCGCGCCGCACGAGATCACGCGTCGGCGCCGCGCGCTCGCTCGCGCCAGGCCGAAGGCGTCGTCCCGGTCCAGCGCCGGAACGCGCGATGGAATGCGCTCGCTTCCGAGTAGCCGAGGAGGAACGCCACCTCGGCGATCGCTCTGCCCGACTCGATCAGGACGAGCGAGCGCGAGCGCCGCACCTCCTCGACGAGGGCGGCGAACGACGTCTGCTCGTCTGCGAGCCAGCGCTGAAGCGTTCGCGTGCTCACGCGCATGCGCCGCGCGACGCTTCCGAGGCTCGGCGAGCCTCCGCTCATGCTCTGCTCGATCGCGACGAGGACTCGTGAGACGCGTGACACCTCGGGCAGACGCGCGAGACGCTCGTCGAGATATCGCTCGAAGAAGCTCGCGAGGAGCGCGTCCGCACGCGGGATCGGAGTCGCGAGGGTGTCGTGCGGGTACACCACCTCGTCGACCGGTGCGCCGAGCTCGGCCACGACGCCGAGGAGCGCGGCGTGCCGGCCGGGATCGGAGGGATGGTGCCGCAGCCTCACGGCGGCGGGTGCGGCGCCGATCAGCATCGGCAGATTGACGCCGAGATCCCGGACGAACATGTCGGCCATCGCATGGTGGCCGCGACGGTCGGTGCCCCACGGCTCGTAGCGCACGTGCACGCGGTCGCCGATCGTCTCGAGCCGATAGCGCTCGCCTTCGACGAAGACGCGTTGATAACGGATCGTCGCCTCGAGCGCGTCGCCGAGCGTCGGGCTCGTGAGCGCCAGGAGCCCGAGGGCGTCGAGATCGCCCGGCTCGATCGTGCACGCGAGGCGCAGCGGCGTGAGCTCGTCCTCGGTCCGATCGACGAGGTGCTCGAGCAGACAGTAGACCGCTTCGACCGGCACGCGACCGTCGGGATCGCCGAGCGCCTTCTCGCTCACGCCGACCATCGAGCACGCCTCTTCTCTCGTGACGCCGAGGCCGGCTCCGCGCGCGATGAAAGCCCCGAGCGCTCGGGCCCACATCGTCGGGACGAAGTGGCGCGCTCGGTCGGTGGTTCTGGCGTCCATGGTCAATGCCCCCGCCCGGGGACGCTCCACTATAGATCCGCCACCCTCGGTACCACACGGGAGAAAGCCTGAATGCGAATCGCCATCATCGGAGCGGGCATCGCCGGAACGACGCTCGCCGGGCTCCTCGGCAAGCGCGGCGTGCACGTGGACATCGTCGAGCGAGCTCCCTCGTTCGATCACGCGGGCTACATGCTGGGGCTCTATTCGCTCGGGAGCCGCGTCCTTCACGGGCTCGGCCTCTTCGAGCGTTTTTGCGAAGAGAGCTACCCCCTCGTGCAGTACGACGTTCGGGACGGGCACGGCGAGCGCATCAAGCTCTACGACATGACCAGGCTGACCGAGCGCGTCGGCGCGATCCGGAACTGCACTCGGCCGCGCCTGCTCCGGCTGCTGTGCTCGTCGGTCCTCGACCCGATCCGAATGGGCGTGGCGTTCGAGTCGCTCGAGCAGGACGACCGTGAGGTCCGCGTGAAGTTCTCGGACGGCACCGAGGGCGCGTACGACGTCGTCGTGGCGGCCGATGGCATCCACTCGGGGGTGAGGCGGCAGCTCTTCGGCGAGCAGCCGGCGTACGACACGAAGTGGGGTGGTTGGGTCTGGTTCACCGACCGCGTCGACGTACCGGACGACTTCGCGATCGATCACTACGGGGCGGGCACGTTCGTCGGCCTCTATCCGACGATCGACGGCGTCGGCGTCTTCGCCGGTGCGCCGATGGAGAACGACTTCGACAAGCACGGGACAGGCCGGGGCGACCGCATCCGCGCGCGCCTCGCAGGCATGGGGGCTCTCGTGGACAGCGCGCTCGAGGGCCTGCCGAGCGACGACACCGAGCTCTTCTTCTGGCACCTCGCCGATGCGCGCTCCCACGACTGGGTCTCGGGCCGGGTCGTCCTGCTCGGCGACGCTGCGTCGGGCTTCCTCCCGACGGCCGGAGTCGGCGCGTCGATGGCGATGGAGTCCGCCGCCGTCCTCGACGACGAGCTCGGGCGCGCGGACGCGGCCACGATCCCCCACGCTCTCGCGCTCTTTCAGGCTCGACGCAAGAAGCGGGTGGAGACCATCCAAGGCGAGTCTCGCTCGCTCGCGAAGATCGGCTTCGTGAAATCGAAGATCCTCGTCCCCGTGCGCGACTTCGCGATCCAGTTCTACGAAATGGACGATCTCATCAAGCAGATCGCGCGCTCGTTCGACGAGCCGATCTCGATCACGGGCGTCCCGTCGCTCGGCCGGCTGTGCTCAGCCGCGGGGCGGTCGCAGCGCGCGGTCGAGCTTCGCCAGGACGTCGCGGCCGAGCCGCGCGAGCTCTCGCGCGAGGAACGGGCGCGCGGGCGAGAGGGTCACGTCGGAAGCCCAGGTGACGCGGTGCGGGTCGCGGCCGCCGCGCACGCGGCTCACCGCGATCACCGACACCGGCGATCCGTCCGTCCTCCCCGAGAAGCGGTGCGCCGCTGTCGCCGTGGTCAGCGCTCGCCCCGAGCGCGCTCGGACCGGAGTCGGTGGGCGCTCCCTCGAGGTACAGGCGCCCGTGCTCGTGCTCCGTCTCCGCGACACGATCCTCCGAACCGCTCGGGCTCCGTCGGTTGCCCGGCATGTACGTGTCGTGGCCGATGCGCTTCTCGGCGGGCGACGTGCCCCCGAAGCCGATCAAGGTCACGCGCTCGCCGGCGTGAAGGCTAGCGCGCCGGAGCGCTAGCGGGCGCGGAGACGCACGGCGCGACGACGCGGGGAGAACGATGAGGGCAAGGTCGCTCGGCGTCGACGGGTCGTCGCTCTCCGCGGCGTATCTCGGGTGGATGATCACGTCCTCGGCGGGGATCGGCTCGCCGTCGATCACGACCGCGACGCGGTCGCTCCCGTCGACGCAGTGGGCGGCGGTGAGAACGACGTGTGGCAAGACGTGGGTGCCGCTGCAGAGCCGCCCGTCGTCGTCGCGCACGAGCACGATGGCGGGCTGGTCGTCGGTCGGGACCCGAGTCGGCTCCTCGGGCGTCTCCAGCCCCGCTTGGACGAAGGCGAGGAGCGAGCAAGCTGCCAAACTTCGGAGCCCTGCTTTCAACCGTCTACGAGGTTAAATCTGGCTCATTTCGGGCATTCCGCAAGTGGGAGCGCGCTCGAAGCCCGTTCACGGGCGTTTGATGCCCAGGATCACGCGCCGGATCGTCTCCGGATCGTCGTCGAAGCCCCCGTGCGTGGTCGCGTGCGAGGCAGGAGATGGCGCGACCGCGGCGCCCATGCGTGCACGGACGCTCTTCGGGAGGGACTTCTCGAAGGGGGTGAACGACTCCTCGAGCCCGAGGATGGGCGTCGTCTTGCCACCCTCGAACGACCGCGAGACGAGGTAGAGAAGGGAGCGGCGGTACGGTCCGCAGGTCGGGTCTCGGTTCTCGACCTCGAAGCTCAGGTGGTACTGGCGGTAGCGGCCGACGGCGCCGCTCTTCAGATGATCGACCACGCGACCGCGGAAGGTGTCGACGCGCACGGCCGGCGCCATGAACGTGATCGACTCGATCGGCCAGCCAGCGTCGCGGATGACCCGGTCGGCGAGGTACGAGTGCACGATCGAGCCGGCCGAATGGCCGATCAGGTGTAGTCGGACGCGGCTCGGATCGAGGTGCGCCTTGGCGGTCTCGTAGAGCTTTCGCCCGCCGCCCTCCGGGTTTCCACTGATCCGCTCGGCGTTCTCCTTCATCTCTCCCCAGAGCTTCGAGCCCGGCCAGGCCAGCGTCCGTTCCAGCCGCTCGTTCCACCACCGCTCGATCTGGTCGCGGAGCCCTGCCGTCGGCCGAAGGCGGTCGCGGAGCGCTGCCGCTCCGTCCTCGAAGATGTCGGCGATCGTCTTGCCGGCCCCGGTCTCCCACATGAGGAACACCGGGAAGATGCCGGCGTCGTAGAGCGCCGGGATCCACTTCGCGGCGGTCTTCTCGGCGGCGCCTTCGTCGACCAGCCCGCCGTGCGCGTAGATCGCGACGTCGATCTTGCCCTTCGTTCTGTTCTTCTCCTCGCAGAAACGTGGGAAGTAGACCGAGAAGAGCGCTTGGAGGTCGGCCTCGGTCGTGGCGAATCTGCCGCTCGCGCTGAGGCGGCCCTCGTTCTCCACGTCGACGATGTACGGCGCGATCTCGTGGTTGCGCAGGGTCTCGTTGCTCGCGAGCGCGACCTTGCCGTTCGCGTCGGTGCGGAGCGACTTTGCGCGCGCGACCTCGCGGTGCTGCTCGGTAACGACGCCGAGCTGCACGACCCAACAGTCCATCGCGTTGGCGAGCCAGTCGCGATACGTGATGCGCGCGAACCCGTCCTCGCCCCATCCCTGCCCCCACGAATTGAGGACGTAGAAGCCCGATGTGTCGTAACCGACGATCGCGAACGCGTGACCCGGATCCGAGTCGTGCGACTTCTCGAGCGGGATGGTCCAGTCGTTCCGCTCGCTCTTCGTCAGCTCGTAGCCCGCGTCCCATCCCGCGTGGCAGATCGCGCTGGCGTAGAGCACGCCGACTTCCGATAGCGCGACGTGCATGTCGGTGACGGAGCGCGTGTCGACGCGGTAGTACGCGCCGAGCGGGCGTCGCGCCGCCTCCTGCCGGAAGCCGTCGGCGTCGCGCGACTTCTTCGGCGCGTCGTAGTCCGGCCAGAGGGCGTGGGCGCACGCGCCGTGCCGGTACCAACCCTTGAGCGCGCCGCGGAGGCTCGAGCCCGTGTCGGCGTTCGATCCGGGGATGTCGTCGTAGCGTCGGCCCATCGCGTAGAGCATCCACGGCGACACGGGCGCGTCCTTCGGACGGCCCGCCTGCGCGAGCAGGTACTCGATCACGTTCGCGAGCGCGAAACCGGTGCAGGCGCCGGTGTCGCCCTGGTCGCGGTCGGGGATCGTCCGCCCTTCCCACGAGAAGAGCGACGACGGCGGGCACTTCTCCACGGCCGGCTGGTATGCGCGGTCCCGAACGTCGAGCGCGTCCGGGACGACGACGAGGGATTGGCGGTGCGTCATGGACTCCTCCGGCGCGGCACGCTATCAAAGGTCCGCACGGGCGGGTTGCCACATCTCGAGGGTCGTGGGATGACGCCGCACCTCGGAGGGGATCATGCGGCTTCGGCTCTCGATTGGACTCTCGCTGCTCACGCTCGCTCTGTCGGCGTGCGGAAACGATCATCCGGCGACGACCGACGGTGGCGTCGGCGGCGATGCTGGGGGCGGCGTCGACTCCGGTCGGGACGCCGGCGGCATCTCCGCGTACACGTTCGCGCTGCTCTACACCGACGAGAACGATCAACCGTTGGCGGGCGTGGCGGTGGCGATCGATACCGATCGCGGTCACTACGAGGGAACGTCCAACGCGGCGGGCGAGGTCGATCTGCCCGTCGAGTACGTCGAGGATCGATTCGACTCGGTGGCTGCGATGCCGGGATACACGATTGGCGCCCTCGACAACTGGACGTTCACCGAGATCTCGGACAGCCCGCTCGTCGACGGCCGAATCGCGGTCCACATGAGCCTCTCGCGCGCGGGCGGTCCGAGCACGCAGGTGCGACTGTCCGCGACGGGAGTGCCCGCAGGCGGTCGCTGGTGCATCGGGTACGGAGCGTGGGCCGAGCTCTGCTATGCCGAAGGCGAAGGGCTCAGCACGTCGGTCGGTGCGTCGGTGCTCGAGGACGCTACGACGCCGGACGGCGTCACGGGGTTCGCGTTCGACGCCAGCGGCGCGCTGGTCGACTTCGTGGAGCAGCCGTGGGACGAGCGATTGAGCGACACGTACGCCGTCGTCTTGGCTTTCGACGACAGCCCCGAGGTCGCGCCGGTCAGTCGCGCCCTCACGCTCACGCTGCCGACGGATCCCGAGAGCCCGTTCCGCACCGAGACGCTCGACCCGACGTGGCAGGGTTGGGTGACCGCCGTCGCGCCGGGGAGCCACCTCGTTCGAAGCGCCGTCACCGATTTGGTCTTCGGCGCGGACTCGATCTCGATGACGGTCGAAACGTTCCCCGTGTCTGGCGACGATTCTCGTCTGGGCGCTGGCGCCGTATGCGAGCCTCGACGACCAGTCGCGTTCCTACCGCTGGCTCTCGGGCGAGCCCACCGAGGACACGCTCACGTTCCTCGACACGGCGCGCTTCACCGGGGGCGACCACTTCGACGAGACCTTCTCGTGGGCGGCGCCCGCGCCGGACATCACGTCGTACTCCATCAGCTTCATCGTCGCGGGGAACAGCTTCGTCGCGAGCCTCCGCACGCACTCGACGACCGCTACGTTCCCTCCGCTCCCGATGGGATACGACCGCGACGCGACGTTCCCGTTCCCCGGCGCGCCGGGCCAAGCTCAGCTCATCTCGATCCGCGGGGACCTGCCGCCCGACGACACGGCGACCGACTCGTATCGCGTCGATGGCGAGGCGTCGTGGAGCCTGCGGCGGCCGATCGCGTTCTGACGCGCCTGACGCCGGGTCAGATCGAGATCGAGCCCTTGCGGAAGTCGGTCTTGCGGATGTGAACGTTGACGACGACCGGCTTTCCGCTCCTCGCGATGCGCTTGGCCTCGTCGAGGGTCTCGTCGATCTTCTTCGGCTTGGTGAGCAGGAGCCCGACGCCGCCGTAGCCCTCCGCGACCTTGTGGTACTCCGTCTTCGCGAGCACCGTGCCCACGTCGTCGCCGAGGATGTCGACCTGGTCGCGCGCGATCTGCGCCCAGCTCGCGTCGGTGCCGATCACCGCGATCGGCGCGAGCCCGTGGCGGACGCACGTGTCGATCTCGGCGAGGCTGTACGCGCACGAGCCGTCGCCGTAGATGAGCCACACCTCGCGGCCCGGCCGCGACAGCGCCGCGCCGACCGCGAAGCCGCCGCCGACGCCGAGCGTGCCGAACACGCCGGGGTCGAGCCAGGACAGGGGCGCGCGCGGGCGCAGGATGTACGCGGCCGTCGCGACGAAGTCGCCGCCGTCGACGACGAGGATCGCGTCGTCGGCCATCTTCTCCTCCATGCGGAGGAAGAACCGGAGCGGATTGACGAGCTCGCCGCGCGGATCGCTCTTGGCCGCGATCTCGTCGTCGCGCGCGTCCTCGCGCTTCCGCAGGTCCGCCATCCACGCGTCCCATCGCCCCGGTCCCGCGAACGCCGCCGCGAGCGCACGAGCAAGTCGCCGGCGTGCGCCTGGATCGCGATATCCGGCCGGCGGTTCTTGCGCAGCTCGCCCGAGCTCAGGTTGACCGACGCCACCTTCGCGCGCGAACCGATGCCGCGCCCGTATCTGAGCCGGAAGTCGAACGGGAAGCCCGCAACGATGACGAGGTCGGCCTCCTTGAGCGCAGCGCCGCGGGCGTGGCGGAACTGGATGTCGAGCGGCGCCCGAGCAGCCCGCGCGCCGTGCCGCCGAGCCAGACGGGCACGCCGAGCCGGCGGAGCGCGTCCGCGATGCGCTCCGCGTCGCGACAGTTGACCATCGTCTGGCTGCCCACGACGAGCGCCGGCTTCTCGGCCGAGCGGAGCATGGCCGCGAGGCGGTCGAGCTGACCTTCGATGTCGGAGAAGCGCGGCAGCTCGAGCTGGGGGAGATCGATGCCCACGTGCGGCATGTGGAACTGGCGGTAGAGGTGGCCCTTGATGTAGAGCCCGAGCGCCTTGGCGCCGATCCCTGTCGCCTTCTCGACGCCGCTCTCCTTGATGTACCACTCGCGGACCGTCTCCTCGGGATAGAGGAGGTCGACCGGCACCTCGACGAACACCGGGCCGGGGACGCCGCTCCGCGCGAGGTCGAACGCGCGCTCGACGGTCGGGCCGAGCGCGGGCGACGGTCGATACGCTGGTCGCCCACTTGGTCGCGGGGCGCATGATCGAGAGCTGATCGATGTCCTGGAGCGAGCCGCGGCCCTTGAGGAGCGTCGCGGTCGCGCCGCCGAAGAGCACCAGCGGCGACTGCGCCATCTGCGCGTTCTTGAGCGCCGTGATCGTGTTGGTGACGCCGGGGCCGGCGGTGACCGCGGCGACGCCCGGGATGCCCGTCATTCGCGCGACGGCGTCGGCGGCGAACACCGCGTTCCCCTCGTCGCGCACGTCGACGACGTCGATGCCGTGCGCCTTGGCGCCGACCAGGATGGGCGAGATGTGCCCGCCGCAGAGGGTGAAGACGTGTGCCACACCCTCCCGAGCGAGAACCTCGCCCACGATCATTCCACCGTGCTCCGCCTTCATGGGTCGGGGATGGTAGCACCGGCGCGCGCGGGGGGCGGCCCTCGTCAGGAGCGGTCGAGGCGGGCGGCGAGGGCGATGGCCGGCTGCCCGAGCTCACGGTGGCGCGCACGCAGCGCGAGCGCGAGCGACCGGCCGAGGTCGAGGGCGCGGCCGGCGGCCCGATCGCCCTCGTAACGCTCGATCGCGGCGGGCACGAGCCGCAGCGTCCAGTTGTCGTCGCTCAGCGTGCCGGGCGTGTTGTAGACCTCTTCGATCCCGAACAGGTCGGCGAAGAAGACGACGACCTGCGCCGCCGGGCACGCGAACAGATCCGCCACCTCCGCGTGAACGAGCGCGCCGACGTCCGCGGTGAGGGACCGCTCGAGCTCGCGCTGTTCGTCTGCTCCGCCCGCGAGGCGCCGGGCGAAGTGCCGCGCTCTCTCCCGGCGCACCTCCTCGGACCAGCCTCGAGCGACGCGCCAGATGGGCGGCGTGTCGTGTGTCCCCACCATCACCCAATCCCCGGCGGATGCGGTCGTTGTGCTGTACGGATCGGTCGGGTCGTCGAGCTTGGCCTTCTGGGTGACGCGGAACCTGCCGAGCCGGTGCCGCTCGAGGACGCGAGCGAGCGGGTAGGGGATCGTCGAGAGCACTTCGCACGCGAGATCGCGGACGTCGAGGCCGCGGACGTCGAGCTCCTCGACGATGACGTCCACGAGCTGCGCGTATCGAGCGACCTGCGCTTCATCGAGCTCGCGCACGTGGGCGTCGGCGTATGTGGGGACGTCACCGGCTATCTGATCGGCGCGCGCGATGGCGTAGCGCGCGAGCGTTGGGTCGTCCGGCGCCGAGAACAAACGTGCTCCGCTCCCCACCGCGGCAGCGGGGTCCTCGGCGTCGCGCGGGTAGACCCACGGACAGATCAATCCGTGTGGATGGTCCACCCGCATCCCGTCGTGCTCGTCGAGGAGCTTCGCTATCCGCCGTCGCAGGAAGGCGATGGCCGGACCGTCGGCGCCGTCGGGCTCGCGATACCGCTCGGGGTCGAGCACCGGGTAGCCCCAGGGCTGGCCGGCGGGGTTGGTGCGGCTCGGAGGCGCTCCGAGGACGTGCGTCGCCAGGAAGCTCTCGCTGGACAGAGCGCGCGCCGTGGGGCTCCCGACCGCGAGGTCGCCGAGGAGAGCGACGCCCGCGGCACGGGCTCGCTCGCGAAACGAGTCGTGCGTCTGCCGCGCGGCCAGCTGCGCGAGCGCGTATCGCCGTGGGTCCTCGGCGCGGGACATGGCGGCGCGCTCGCGCTCGACCCAATCGCCATCCCTCGCGGCCGAGCGAGCGACCGATGCGTCGAGCGCCGAGTGCGCGGCGCTCCCGCGCGCGGCCGCGAAGCGCGCGTGGATCCCATCGAGTAGACCGCGGCACGCGTCGAACGCGTGGCGATGGTCGCACCGGCGGAGCCCGCGCCGCGGGTTGTCTCGCACCGCTCGACCGACCTCGGTCGTGTCGACGAACGGGGCCCACGCCTCGTTCTCGGCCAGACCGAAGAAATCGATCGCCGTCGTGGACCGTGCGAAGAACGTCGACGCGTACGGCGACGGATCCTCTCGCGACGTCTCGCCGCCCGGGCCGACCTGTATCGCGTCGAAGCCGAGGTCGTGGGCGAGCGCGAGCAGCGCGCGACCGCCTCGGTTCGCGGGGACCCCGCGGCCGATGTCCTCGTCGTCGAAGCTCGGAAAGCTCGCTCCATGGATGGAGAGGACGAGGCGCCGCTTTCCGAGAAGTGCGAGGGCCTCGCGCACGAGCGATCGGCGATCGGCGTCGGCCACGCTCAGTCCGGATCGCAGGCGCCGTCGCAGAACTGCTCGGCGACGCCGTCGTGGAGGAGTCGGACGACCTGGTCGAGCGCCGGTTGGAGCTGGAGCGAGTCGGAGTGAACGCCGTTGTCCTCGGTGGGAACGAGGTTCTCTTCGGGCGGCGTGTAGCTCGCGAGGCGATCGGGCATCAAGAGCTGTGCCACGACCGGCTCGGTCGTCGGACCCGTGACCGGGTCGAGGCCGAACACGGGCTCCACGGCCGGCTCGAGCTGCTTCACGCCCACCGCGCGCACGAGGATCCCGGTCGCGATGTTCGGCACCTGGCAGTCGCCGATCGCCTCGAAGAAGAGCACGTGGCGCTCGCTGGGCGCGTCGGGTAGCGGACGCCGGAACATCAGCTGACCGACGTTGACGCCGTCGGAGCCGTCGAAGCGCGCCTGCAGCATCGTGATGAACGTCTGCTGGAGCAGCGGATCGGGGTAGGTGAGATCGATGAGCTGCTTTACCGGCATGTAGACGACCGACCGCGTGAGCAGCGTAGACCATGCCCCGCCCGGTACCGCGAGCACCGCGCGCGTGATGCGGGGGGAGAGGGACACGAGCGACGACCCTTGGATGCCGCCGAGGCTGACGCCGTAGTAGTAGACGTCATCCGTCAGCAGCGGACCGCCGTCGACGGTCACCTGCGGATCGTTCTGGATCGCGTTGCGCACGAGCTCGACGAGCACGAGGTTGTTCACGAGAGACTGCTGCAGGCGATCGGTGATGACGTTGATGTGGTTCAGGTCGGCGACGACCTCGCTCACGATCAGATCGAGGTCGCCGCTCGAGAGCCCGATCCAATCGGTCGCGACGACCACGGCGCCGGTCGACTCGGCGATCGGCTGGATCACGTCGGTGCCGATCGAGCCGGTGAGATACTCGTGACCGCTACCGAACACGCCGTGACCGAAGAGAACGAGCGGCAGGGGCTCGCCGTCTTCGGCGCGCTTCGGGACGATCATGCTGAACGGGTACGACGCGGGGCCCGCCTGCTCGACGGCGGCACCGTCCGCGGTCCGAACGAGGGAGTTGTCGGCGGTGAGGAACGACGGTACTTCGAACGTCCCTTCCACGATCCGAAGGACGTTGGGGTTGGGATCTTCGACGACGCTGTCGATCGTGTATCCGAGCCGTCCAGGCTCGGCCGCCTCGGCGAGCGCTCGTTCGCGCATGGACAGGATCCCCCCGAGCGTCCAAGCGTCGCTCGCAACGATGAAGTCCCACGCCAGCACGAGGTGCTCTCGGGCGTACCCGTGCGCCTCGAGGAACGAGAAGATCTCTTCGTAGTCGGCGCGCATCGCCTCGAGGCGCTCGTTCGTCGTCGGGATGCCGTCTCGGAGCGCTGCGAAGCCGGGCGGGGCCTCGATCGGCTCGCCGGTCGAGCTGACGAGGTCGTCGGTGAGCACGGCGACGTGTCTCGCACCGCCGCGCATCGGCACCATCGGTCGGAGTATGAGCAGGTGCCGGCCCACGTGGGCGCCGTCCCGCAGGTTCAGAATCGTTCTCGGTGACGAGCGGGACGGGCTCGCCGGTCTCGAAGTCGAGCACGGCAATCGGCGCGCTCGCTTCGAGGGATCGCTCGACCTCGCGCTGCCCGACGAGGAGAGATGCATCGACGTCGACGCCGAGGTGCACGAGCAGAGGCGCCGACGGTGGGTGGCCATCCGATGCGTTGAACGCGCCGAGATCGAGAGTCCGCGCGCCGGCAGGAAGGTCGAGATCCGTGTCGTGGTAGGCCGTGCGGACGCCCGTCGGGCTCGAGTCGTCTCTCGTCTGCGAGAAGCGGCTCGGGAACGGGAAGAGACACTCGTCGGTCGACGCGAGCGGGTTGCACTCCGGCCGCACGCCGATGTCGAGCGGCTCGACGTCATTCTGGCAGGACGCGAGAACGAGCAGCGACGTCGCCAGTGTGCGCGTCAGCGCGAGCATACGCAGATCTGGTCGTTGTGACCTGTACCGCAGTCTCCGTTGCCGTTTCGCACACACTCGTCGGTGCCGCTGCCGAGCTCGTAGTACGACGTGATGCACGTGCCCCGAAACGTCTCGCAGACCGTGTCGCACGATGGGCTCCCCGTCGAGATCCGAGTAGAACTCGCACTCGGTCGCGCGCTCGGAGCAGAGCCGATATGACGTCGCCGAGCCATAGATGCTGTCGCAAGACGGCGGTCCCGAGTCCGGCGGTCCCGAGTCCGGCGGTCCCGAGTCCGGCGGCCCCGAGTCGGTCCCGATGGGCCCGCCGTCGATCTCCATGAAGCCCCCGTCGTCGCCCGGCAGCGGCCCAGCGTCGACATCCATCCCCATCCGGTCGGGCAGCGGCCCGCCATCGCGCATCGAGATGGGTGCGTCGCGCCCACCGCCGTCGCTCCCGCTGGGCCCGCCGTCGACGCCATCTCCCGGGCTTACACCCGTCTCGACGCTGCACCCAACCACGACGAGCACGGTCGCGAGGTACCGCATGGAGGGAGTGTATCACCGCGGCCGACGGTACCGAAAAGCACGGCACCGTGTCGCGGTGCGCGCCAACGCGCCGCTTGCCCTCGGTGCGCGACGTCGGTGATGCTGGTCGCGTGGGAGCCGGATCGCGTGGTGCCTTCGCGTGGATGGCGTGCGTCGCGTGCGGCGCGGCATGCGCCAGCGAGCCACCTCTGGGCGACACGGATGGAGGCGGCGCGAGCGATGGTGGAGGCTCGGACGGGCGCGCTCCGATGGACGCGATGGCTCCCGATGCGGGCGGTATGGACGCCGCCGCGGCCGACGGTGGTGCGGGAGAGCCGGACGGCGCTCTCTGGGTCGATCCCGGGCCCTTCGGCCCCGAGGTGCGGCTCGTGTACCTCGTCCCGACCGATCGCGTCGCGCGTCCGGAGTACGTGCGCGGGATCGAGCGCGCCGCGCGGCACCTGCAGCGCTTCTACCGCGACCAGATCGGTACGGGCGTGACGTTCCGTCTCCACGATCC
The DNA here is from genome assembly GCA_963740495.1 of uncultured delta proteobacterium. Lineage (GTDB taxonomy): Bacteria > Myxococcota_A > Polyangia > Polyangiales > CAVUEK01 > CAVUEK01. The sequence continues at coordinate 4,256 of CAVUEK010000010.1, read as the reverse complement.
CGTCGTGGAGATCGTGACGACGGGTCACGCGGCCGACTTCTATGCGAGCACGACGCGGCCCGGCGAAGGGATGTCGAACTGGTGGTGGGGGAACGTGACCGAGGAGGGGTTCGCGCTCACGGGCGGCGGCTTCGACGATCCCGACAACATCTGGATCTACTACAACGACTCGGACACCGCGTGTGGTCAGACGGGCGGCGCGGGCACGAGCGGCGTCGCCGCGATGCCGGCGAACGATCTCCGCGGCCTCGCGGGGATCGTCGGCGTGCCCGCGTGCCCCGACGATCCGATGTGGTGGTACGAGTACCCGCCGTGTCGATGGATCGGCGGTCTCGGGCACGAGCTCGGCCATGCGTTCGGTCTGCCGCACCCGCCCGGCTGCGATTCCGGGGCGTCGAGCTGCGACATGGGGGCGCTGATGTGGACCGGCGTCTACTCGTACCCGGACGCATACCTCCGCGACGACGAGACATCGGTGCTGGTGCGGCTTCCGTTCTTCGCGATGCGCGACGCTGTCCCGTTCTTCGCCTGCGACACGCCCTGAACGAGATCAGGATGCGCGCGCACGCTCCGCGAGCTCGGCGTGAGCGCGGAACCGACGGATGACATCGCCGGCCTTCTCGATGCGATCGATGCCGTCGACGCTCTGGCCGGCCTGGAAGTAGTCGAGGTATCCCCGGCCGCGGAGCGACGCTCGTTTGAGCTGCCACGCGCTCCGAACCGAGTACCACGCACGCACCCAGTGCTTGGCCCGCGGATGTCGGAGCATGCGGCGGGCGATCGGTCCCGCGCTCGTCCCGACCCTCTCCACGTGAGGCGTCCGAATCACTGCGACCGGCACGCCGCTGATCCTCGTCGTCAGAACGATGTCTTCCGCGCGCGCGTGCAGGATCGCCTGCTTGTAGTCGTCGTGCGCGATGCACTCCTCGGTCGCGATGAAACGCGTGCCCATCTGCACGCCCGCGTATCCGATGCGCAGCGCGCGGACGAAGCCTTCCTCGTCGCCCACGCCTCCCGCGCAGACGAGCGGCGCGCCGAGATCGGCGAGCTCTTCGTAGAGCGCCTCCGGCGCGCGACTTCCGGCGTGCCCACCGGCGCGCGCGTTCACGCAGACGAGCCCGTCGACCCCATGGCCGAGCGCGATCTCGGCCCATTTGCGCTCGGTCACGTCGTGATAGACGACGCCTCCGACGGCGTGGACGCGCTCGACCACACGGCGAGGGTTTCCGAGCGCGGTCACGAAGAAGCGGATCCCTTCTTCGAGCGCGACGTCGACCCACGCGTACATGCGCTCGAGGTATGTGCTGGCCGACTTCTCGACGAGCGCGTTGAATCCGATGGGCTTGTCGGTGAGCCGCCGGATCAGTCGGATGCCCTCGCGCAGATCGTGTCCGTGCACGTACGTCAGCGAGATCGGTTGCACGATCCCGATCCCGCCGGCCTCGGATGCCGCGGCGACGAGCTCGGGGTTCGAGCACGGGTACATCGCGCCGCACACGAGCGGGACGTCGATGCCGAGCGCATCGGTGAGCGGGGTTCGAAGGAGCTCGGTCATCGCCGCGATGCGTCACGGTATAGCAGCATCGCGTACGACCGCCGCGCGGGTTTTGCGTCTCACGGCGCGAGCGGGTAGGGTACTCGCGGTGATGGCTGCCACTTCCCCGAGCGAGGCTCGCGGGGCGGCTTGCCTCGCGGCTCTCATGACCCTCGCGGTGGCGATCCCGTCGCCAACGCACGCCGACGGCTCCATGTCCGCCGCCGCCTCCAGCGCGCTCGCCTCGACGCGCGTCGTGTTGACGCGTCCTCAGAACGCAGCCGAGCCGTCTTGGGTACGCGCGCCGCTCTTCGACGAGGCGCCGGCGCCTCCCGAGCTCGACCTCTTCGTACGCGCCACACACCACAACGCATCGATCTACCTCTACGCGCGCGACGAGCCCGTCGAGCTCGGGATAGCCCGCCGCGGCACCGTGCTCCGAGCGCGGGCGTCGCGTCGCGCGGGGGGGTGTGCCGGGTCGTGGCTCTCGCTCGCCGGCCGCGGCTTCGTCTGCACCACGCGAGGCTTCGAGATGCTGAGCGAGCGGCCAGAACGCGCCGAAACGCCGCGCCCGCCTTCGCTCGATGCGCCGCTCCCCTATCGTTACGGACGGGTGTCGTCGCGCGCCGCATACCGGTTCTCCGAGCTTCCGACGAGCCAAGAGCTCGAGCGTCTCGCGGACGGCGCGCGCTTGCCGGGCGTCGCCGAGCGGCTCGACGGAGATTACTTCGTCGCCATCGATGGCGAGGTGAGCCACGACGGCCGTTCGTACGTGCGCACCATCGCCGGTGAGTACGTCGACGCCTCGGTCATCGTCGAGACCGCTCACACCGAGCTTCGCGGCGCGATGCTCGGCGCAGGTCGCCGGTTGCCCCTCGCGTTCGTCATCGATCCCGGCGTGGAGACGTTTCGTGTCACGCCCGAAGGGCTCGAGCCGTTCGGTGTCGCGGAGAAGTACGCGCGGTTCGCGGTGGCCGGAACGCTCGAGCGCCAGGGCGAAGCGTTCGTCGTAGGCCCGGGCGACGTCGCGCTTGCGCGAACGTCGATACGCATCGCGAGGCGCGCGGCGCGGCCCTCCGGTGTGGGCCCCGAAGAGCGATGGGTGAACGTCGACGTCGCCGAGCAGACGCTCGTCGCCTACGAAGGCGACCGGCCCGTGTTCGCGACCCTCGTGAGCTCCGGCAAGGAGGGCTACGACACGCCGGCGGGCACGTTCCGGATCCGTCACAAGTACGTCAGCATCACGATGAGCGGCGCGGTGCCGGGCGAGGACGTCTACGACGTCGAAGAGGTGCCGTGGACGATGTACTACGACGGCAGCTACGCGCTCCACGGCGCCTATTGGCACGACACGTTCGGGCGCGTGCGCAGCCATGGCTGCACGAACATGTCGCCCGTCGACGCACGATGGCTCTTCCGCTTCACGTCGCCGAAGCTGCCCCGAGGCTGGCACGGGATCCGCGCGAACGGCACGGTCGTCGTCGTCTCGAACGACGAGCCCGACGTCCCGTTCTGATTTTTCGAGAGCTCGACGCGTCTTAGGATCTCCGCAAGGAGCGGTGCGCAGGCTCATGGAGGACCGGCACCTTCGCCGGCCAAAAACCCCGAGGTTTCGCGATGCGAAGTTTCCTTCGAACCCTTCCATTGGCCACCGCCGTGGCTCTTCTCGGCGCGTGCGCCGCCAACGCCGACGAGTCCGGCGGAGGCGCCACCGCGACCGCCGAGACGGCTTCCCCCGCGGAGGCCGCCGGCGGCGAAGAGCGCGTCGAGAGACGCCTCGCGATGATGAAGGACCGCCTCGAGCTCACCGACGAGCAGGTCGGTCTCCTCCGTCCGATCTTCACGCGCCTTCGCGCCGACCGGGAAGCGCTCCGCGATCTTCCACCCGACCAGCGGCGCGAGGCCTCGCACGCTCTCTTCGAGCGTACCCGCACCGAGCTGCAAGGCGTGCTCACCCCCGAGCAGCTCGCCCAAGCCGAGTCGATGCGCCACGCCTTCGGGCGCGGTGGTCGCGGTGGTCGCAGGGGCTTCGAGCGTGGAGGCCAGCGCGGCGCGCGCGAGCTACCGAGCCCCGACCAGATGGTCGCTCGCATGCAGGAGCACCTCGGGCTGTCGGACAATCAGGTCGCTCGGGTTCGACCAATCGTGGAGCGCGGTCGCGAGCGCCTCGAAGCGCTGCGCGACATGCCGCGCGATCAACGCCGCGAGGCGTTCGGCACGTTCCGCGACGAGATGAAGACGGAGCTCTCGCAGGTTCTCACCGAAGAGCAGATGGCGCGCCTCGAGGCTCGGTTCGCGCGTGGGGCGGAGGCGCGGACGGTGCGGGCGGACGCCATCGCGGCGGTCCGGGTCACGAGCGCGGGCACGGCCGCGGGCACGGCCACGGCCACGCGCACGGCGGCGACGATGCGCCGCCTGCGGCCGACGCGCCCGACGCGTCGGGGAACTGAGCTCAGCCCGGCGGTCGCCGCGCCACGTGAAGATGCGACCACGCGCGCGTTCTCTCGAGCAGAGAGCGCGCGCGTGCGCCGTCAATCGCGAGCGCCGCGGCGGCGGCGTCGAGCTTCGGGAACGCGCGGGCGTCGAGCGGGTAGGCGTGGAGGTTCTCGCGCGTCTCGACGAGCTCGAGGCCGAGCTCGCGGAGCAGGGTCGGGACCGCGTCCTCGAAGCTCCAGTCGGGGTGGTCGCACGCGAAGAGCCAAGCGGGCGTGTCGCGTCGGAG
>CAVUEK010000009.1:0-225864 GCA_963740495.1 uncultured delta proteobacterium | reverse complement strand
TCGTGTACGTGAGGCCATCGAGCTGTAGCGACTCACCCACGACGTCCCGTCGTCCGGCGAAGCGGCGCTGCCAGAATCCGTGGCTCAGCACCACGGGCAGCATCGGCGCATCGAGATCGGCGAAGCCGCGACCTACACTCATCGTGGCACCAAGCAGCGGGAACAAGTCCCCTGCGATGGCACCACCGGCAAGCCGCTCTGGCCCATCCGGTCCCAGCCAGGTGAATTGCGAATCCGTGTAGCCGGCGGCATCTTCCAGTGTTACCGCACTCTGCTCCCACGCCTCCAGCACCGAGAGCCGAACGGTCTGCATCGTCCATTGCGCGTCGGGCGGCGGTCGTTCACCCACCGTCACGACGTCACTGGGATCACGTACCGGAAGAGAGCGAAGTAACATGGCATCGAGCAGACTGAAGACGACGACCGTCGCACCGACACTGAGCGCAAGAAGTGCGGTCGATGCAAAGGCGAATCCTGGCTTGCGCCACAGCGAACGACACGCGCGCGAGACTCCGCGGCAAGCCACGTCGAAGACCTTGACGAGATGCAGGACTCGCTCTTCACGTTCGCCGGCCGCCGAGAGGGACCGTCGGGTCGTCTCAAGGTCGCCAAACTGCAGGAGGGCCTCGCGACGCGCCTCCTCCGACGAGAGGCCCCCTGCCTCGAGCTCCTGGGTACGCATCGCGACGTGAAACTCCAACTCGTCGTCGACATCTCTACGGATGTCGTCGGCGCTTCGCCATGGGAAGCGGAACGTGCGACGGCGATCGCGAACGAGACCCATGCGTCACGCGGTGCCGAGAACTGCAGATACGGCGCGTGCGTAACGCTGCCACGTCGAGGAGTCTTCCACTAATCGGCGCCGCCCAGCGCGTGTGATCCGGTAAAACTTCGCGCGACGATTGTTTTCCGACGTCCCCCATTCGGCGTCTATCAACCCTCGTCGCTCGAGTCGGTGCAGCGCTTGGTATAGCGCCGCATCATCGAGTCCCAGCTCTCCATTTGTGCACTGGCGTATCCACGCCGACACCCCGTAGCCGTGCTCAGACCCTCGCGTGAGAGTCTTCAGGATCAGAAGGTCTACTGTCCCCTGAATTAGCCGCGAGTCGCGGCGAGCTGTAAGCACCGCGAAGAGCCTCTACCCCTCACCTGATAATGGAAGGATACGATGTCTTGCGCGCGAGTCAAAGGCCAGTTTTCGGCGGCGGCAACACTCCGTCACCCTTTGGCGGCCGGGGCCAGACTTGGCTCGTTACCGACCTGTCTATCATCTCGAGACGTTTGTGGCGGAATCGTCTGGGTGGGCCGCGGCTTGTTGGGAGGCAATCGGCCCCCGAGGGGTCTACACCAACCGTTTGTTCTTCCGGCCAGATCCTACAGTAAGGGGCGGTCGTCCGCGGAGAGGCAATAGCCGCTTCGGGTCGATATGTCGCTTTCTTGATTCTACCCAGCAATAGCCGCTTTCACGCGCTCCAGACATTCAAACCGCCGACCGCCCAGCCCGCACCCGGCTAAAAGCGGACGTACGTTCAGTCAGGTTAACGACGACGACGCTGGCTGCGTTCGTTTGGGCCGCGCAGCAGCCCGAGATCTACGCAGCGCTCGGCGTCGCCACGCCGACCCCGCAGGCACGCTGCTGCTGGCCGCGCTGGCGTCGCAGCCCTTCACTTTCTTCATAACGCCGCTGGTGGCCGCGTGGTCACGCCGTTACGAGTTCGAAGCCGACGAGTTCGCCGTGTGCCACGCCGACGGCGCCGCGCTCGGTCAGACGCTCGTGAAGCTGTACGGCGGCAACGCAGCTACGCTGACGCCCGACGCGGCGTACTCCGCGTTCTACGATTCGCGCCCGCCTCCGGCGGTGCGCGTCGCACGTCTCGCGGCGCTGCGCGCGTGATCTTCAGCTCGCCGCGCGAATTCCGGCGCCGTCTGCAGCGAGCATCGTGGCGAGCTCGACCGATGTGCACACCCAGCCGAAGAACAGGTCGATGCGCGTGACTGCGCTCGCGTGCAGCTCATCGCTTATGTCGGCGGTGCAATCCGAGAGCAGGACGGGGTTGTAGTCGAGAAACACGGAATCGCGCAGCGTCGACTCGACGCAAACGGTCGTCGTGCCACCCGCGAATAGCAGCGTTTCGATGCGGCGTGCGGAGAGCAACGCATGCAGGTCGGTGTCCACGAAGCCACTAAAGCGCCGTTTGACGACGACCAGATCCTCGGGCTGCGGTGTTAGCTCCGCCACAATCTCGGCGCCTTGGCCGCCGTGCACGAGACCTTGTCCGACCGAGTCCATCATCTGCCGCGTGCGTGATCCCGGCCGGCCGGCGTCTTCCATGTCCGCGCGAAACTCGCTCTTGACGTGGACCACGGTCATTCCAGCCGCGCGTGCGATCGGCAGCAAGCGCGCGATCGGCTCGATCGCGCGATTCATGGCTTCGAACGGCATAGCCTCCACGAAGAACCGTTGCACATCGACGATCACGACCGCGGTGCGCGCCGGCTCCACGCGTAGGTCGTGGCCGTAACCCGGCGGGCCGCCGCGCGAGAGCGGCCGGATGGTCGCGACTGGTGATCTGCGGGTCATGTCGCTGTTTCCTCGGAGTGTGCTCGCCGCAGGATGCCAGCCGGGGGTCTGCGGCGCATCGCCTATTCTTGTAGTTTCGTGCCGCGCTACGACAGGCCGTGCTGGTGTGCAAACGCCGCCGCCTCCGTACGATTCGCCGCGCGCGTCTTCGCGAAGATGCTACGCAGATGATGAGATACGGTGTTCGTGCTGATGTAGAGCTCGGCGCCGATCTGATCGTTCGTCTTGCCGGCCGCCACGAGGCGCAGCACGGCGATCTCGCGCTCCGTGAGCCCGCCGGGCGCCGCGGGTGGCCGCCGCGCTCGGGCAGGATCACTGGGGGTCACGCCGAGCTGCTTGCAGAAGAAGGCGTCCAGCGCATCGAGCGCCGAGTCGTCTCGCCAGATCTGCATACCCGTCGCAGCGCGCACGGGCAATAGCGTCGCGTTGCGCAGGCTGCGCGCCAGGCTCTCCGTGGCCGCGGCCGGAACGAGCTCGTCGTCCGGGGCCTGCAGGCACAGAGCCGGCGTCGCAATCTGCGCGGCCAATGCGTCGACGCGAGTGCCATCGAGCACGCGCTGCCACGCCTCGAGTGTCTCCGGCTCGAGTGCCTGCCGTGCGGCGGCGGCGAGCGCGGTCGCGTTCTGCTGATCGTCCGGGCCGCCGAGCACTCCGCCGCGCAGTCGTGCCTCGAGATCCGTGCTCAGCTACGCAATTTCAGCAGCTGCCCGTTGGCGGCGGAGTCGCCGCCTTGCACGAATGCGATGCCGGCCACGCGTTCCGGCGCGTGCAACGCGAAATGGCAGGCGACGAGGCCCGCCGGGCCCATTGCGCAGAGGCATGCGCGCTCGACGGCGAGTCGCGACAGCACGGCGTCGACGTCGCGGTCGAACGCCTCGAGCGACACGTCCGCGACGCGTCGCTCGGACTCACCGCCGCCCCGCAGATCGAGGTTCACGACCATGAATCGACGCGCGAGGAATTCGAATGCGTGGCGATGCAGGCCGACACGCCAGTTCAGGCTCAAATGGCTCACGTGATACGGGAACAGCATCACGACTGCCGGGCCTTGGCCGAGCGTGTGAAACGCGATCCTCACGCCGTCCCTGGCGGTCGCGTGCTGTAGTGTCGGCAGCGGTAGCATGGTGCTCGCCTATACTCTACGCCATACAGCCGGACGATCACGAAGCGCGCGAAGCCGATTTCGGCTACACCGCGTCCCGTGGGCGGATAGGCATTTTGAACCGCCCTTCTGCGACGGCGGCACGGGCTTGAAGGCGCGGACGCCGCCGGCGGTCGACGTTCGCCTCACCGGGCAAAGCACCGCCCGTCGCCCGCGCCGCAGAACACGAGCCCGTCGACGATCTGCCGAATCAAAACAGCAACGGCTGCGGCGGCGCTCGCGGCCCGAGCGAGGCCATCGGCGTCCCCTCCTCGCCCCACTCACGCCGGTGCGCCAGAGCTCATAGAGCCGCCCTTCGTCGTCGCCTGCTGCGCTGAGCTTCTGCGCCTTCTCGCGGAGACTAGCGGCAAGCCAGCTGGCGATTGAGATCATCGTTCCGTTCACCTAAGAGCGGCACGCCTTATCAATCGTGCTCGTTTCGATAAACGGGACATTCTGTGATCCTGGAACGAACGTCCCTTTCGGGTCGTCGGGACATCTTCGCGATTCTACTCGCGAATGTCCGCTCTCGCGGCCCCGAGACTTTCGAGCGCCCACGGCTGACAGCGCGACCCGGCCAAGACCGGACCCAGCGAGCGCCAGTATAAACTTCAGGAAACCAGACAACCCGGTGCCGACGAAGCGCGGCCCATATGAGAGACGGGAGAGTTGCAGTGGTTTCAAATCCCTCGGTGCGGGTGGCTCATCACCTGACCTTCGCAGGCGAATGCGAGGAAGCGTTTGAACTCTATTCACAGATCCTCGGCGGCACCATCCTCGGAGTGCGAAAGTACGCGGATTCACCCTTGGGCTCACAGGTTCCGCCGAACTGGCAACAAAAAGTGCTCTTCGCGAGTGTGCAGGTAGGCGACTACGCCTTGCACGGCACGGACCATTTGCCGAATCAGTACCGGCGGCCCGAGGGGTTCTACGTGTCGCTACACATCCGTGAACCTGAAGACGCAGCTCGGGTCTTTCGTAGTTTGTCCGAAGGCGGTGCCATACAGGTCAGCCTTCAGAAATCGTTTTGGTCTACACACTTCGCGCTCTTCGTGGACCGGTTTGGAATTCCGTGGGAGATCGATCATGAGGTGCCGCCGTGACCAAGCGATCGAAGTCATAGATCCCATGCCGACGTGTCGAAATTGATCGAACGTCCGCAGTCGACCATCTGAGCGGCTGTTATGGAGAAATGTGACTGACCGCCTTGGGTCGGTTACTGCGCTTCGTCAAACATAGCATTAACAGCCGCTATTCCGATCCCGAGACCTTCGTACACACACCCGCGGCTGCCGCAGCCGGCCACAAGCGGTCTTTCACACATCGCTGCTGCGCTTGCTCGGGCACCAGGTGTGGACGGCGGGTGACGGCCGCGAGGCGCTCGACAAGGTCCCCGTCGCGAATCCCGAATCGTGTTTTTCGATCTCGGTATGTCGGTGATGGACGGCACCGAAGCCGCAAGACGCATTCGCGCGATGCACAGTCACCGCAAAGCCATGCTCGTGGCGTTGACCGGCTGGGGCCAGGAGCGCGATCGCACGCGAACGGCCGACGCCGACTTCGACCGGCATCTCGTAAAGCCCGTGGACCCGGGCCGAGCTCAAACACCTCCTCACGTCGTCCCACACCACGCACTGAACGCACGTTTCCGTCTCGCTTTCGCGACGCGCGTGGCGCGAAAGTGGGACGGCCGCTGCGCGCCGCAACGCGAACACCGACGAACTGGGCGGAACGCGTTGACTGGCACGGTGCTTGCTCTGCTCCACGCACCGCCGAAGGAGAACCTCGATGAAGAAGACCACCGCCCGCATCGCCTGCGCGCTGTTTCTGTACGCCACGAGCGCGCTGGCACAAGTTCCGCAGGTGCTCGGCGTCTGGGAGTTCGACCCGCAGGCCTCTGAGCTACCGAAGGGCTTTCTGCTCGCGTCCGAAACGCGCAGCTACGATCTGCGGGACGACGGCTACCTCGTCAACGTCGTGATCCGCAAAGCGCCGAACGGGCACCCTGACTTCATCCAGGTGGTTTCGAAGAGCGACGGCAAGGACTATCCGCAGTATCAATCGTTTCCGCTCGCCGAGTTCCAGATCAACGGCACGAAGACGCCCCTCACGTACTCCGAAACCGTGCTCGACGAGCACGCAGTCAACGTCGTCGCGAAGTACGGCGACCGCGTCATCAATAAAGGTGTGCGACGCGTGGCGCCAGACGGCAAGACGATGCGGATCGACGTCACGGCCATCGATCAGAACGGTAAGGAGACGCCGTTCTTTCTGGTCTTCAACAAAGTCAGGTAAATCGCCACTCGCAATCGCTACGCATCCGCGGGTCAGGTTTTCCGGGGGAGTCACGACATGGACCAGTTCGAGAACGCCCAGCGTCAGCGCCAGCCGACGAGCACGATCGGTCTCGCAGATTCCGTGGGACGCGATTTGCGCTATTCGTTTCGCAGCCTGTTGCGCCGGCCCACGTTCACGCTCGCGGCCGTGCTCACGCTCGCGCTCGGAATCGGCGCGAACACCGCGGTCTTCAGTGTCGTCAACGCCGTGCTGCTCAAGCCGTTGTCGTACCCGCAGTCGAACGAGCTCGTGAGCCTGCAGCACGTCGCGCCCGGTTTGAATTCCGGCGCGCTCGGGTTGTCGCCGGATCTTTACTTCACCTATCGCGACGAAAACCGGACCTTCGAGCACCTCGGAGTCTTCACAGACGGCGGAGCGACCGTGACCGGTGTCGGCGACCCCGAGCAGGCGCGGATTCGCGTCGTGTCGGACGGCGTGCTCCAAGCGCTCGGTGTTCAGCCGATGCTCGGCCGGTGGTTCTCCGAGGCCGACCATGCGCCGCAAGCGGCCGGCCCCGTTTTCCAGTTCGGCGATACCGTGATCCTGACCTATGCGTATTGGCAGCGGAAATTCGGCGGCGATCCGGGCGTCATCGGCCGGAGCATGTCGATCGATTCGCGCCCCACGGAAATCGTCGGCGTAATGCCCGCCGGATTCCGCTTCCTCAACATGACGCCCGAGGCCGAGTTGATACTGCCGGCGCAGTTCGATCGCAGCCGAGTGGTTCTCGCGGGCTTCGGCTTTTTGCAAGGCATCGGCCGGCTCAAACCCGGCGTGACGCTCGCCGACGCGCAAGCGGACGCCGCGCGCATGCTGCCGATTTGGCTCGACGCCTGGCCGGCGGCGCCCGGCGGCGCGCAGCGCGACGCGGTCGCGAACTGGCGTGTCGCACCGGCGTTCGTGGCGCTCAAGGACACGATCGTCGGCAACATCGCCAGCACGCTCTGGGTGCTGATGGGCACGATCGGCGCGGTGTTCGTGATCGCCTGCGCGAACGTCGCGAACCTCATGCTCGTGCGGGCGGACGCTCGCCGCCAGGAATTCGCGGTGCGCGCAGCACTCGGCGCCGGCCGCGGACGCATCGCGAAAGAGCTGCTCGTCGAGAGCACGGTGCTCGGCGCGCTCGGCGGCGCCGCGGGGCTCGCGCTCGCCTATGTCGGGCTGCGCCTGCTCGTTGCGTTCGGACCGACGAACTCTGCCGCGGCTTCAAGAAATCTCGATCGATCCGTCCGTGCTCGCGTTCGTGATCGTCGCCTCGCTCGTGTCGAGCTTGCTGCTCGGCTCGATCCCGGCGTTCAAGCACGCGGCGCAAGCCGCGGCGCCGCTCTCGGCGGCCCGCGGCGCGACCGCGAGCCGCGAGCGTCATCGAGCGCGCAACGCGCTCGTCGTGGCGCAGGTGGCGCTCGCGCTCGTGCTGATCGTCTGCTCCGGCCTGATGTTCCGCACGTTCAGCGCGCTGCGCGATGTCGATCCCGGCGTCTCGCGGCCCGAGGCCGTGCAAATCGCCCGGATCAACATCACCCCGGCGATCAGCACCGATCCGGAACGCAACACGCAAATCCAACGGCAGATTCTCGAACGCCTAGCGGCGATACCGGGAGTCGAGGCCGCGTCGTTCGGCTTCGGCGCGCCGATGGAAGCCATGCGCACGCCGCCAGGCGCCTTGTACGTGGAAGGCCAGCGCTACGAGGCCGGAGAGACGGCGCCGATACGCCGATTCCAATACGTGGCGCCCGGTTACTTCGCGACCGTGGGTACGCGCATGGTCGCGGGGCGCGACATCACGTGGCCGGATATCGACGCGGGCGGCAAGGTTGCCGTGATTTCCGAGGGTCTCGCGCGCGAGCTTTGGGGCGAGCCCGCGGCCGCGCTCGGCAAGCGCGTCCGCGAATCGCGGCCGGATGCACCGGGCATCTGGCGCGACGTCATCGGCGTCGTGCGCGACGTGCACGAGGACGGCGTCAGCCTGGACGCGCCGCGGCTCGTCTACTGGCCGGTGCTGAGGGAGAGCTGGTTCGGGCAGCCGAAGACCGGCATGCCGGCGATCGCCTACGTCGTGCGCAGCGAGCGCGCGGGCACGGCGAGCTTCGCCGCCGAGATCAACCGAGCCGTGTGGGCGGTGAACGCCGATCTGCCCGTGTTCCTCGTGCGTACGGTGCAGGATCTCCTACGCCGGCTTCCTCGCGCAGACGTCGTTCACGCTCGTGATGCTCGCGATCGCCGCTGCGATGGCGCTCGGATTGGGAGTCGTCGGCATCTACGGCGTGATGGCGTACGTCGTTTCGCAGCGGACGCGCGAAATCGGAATCCGGCTCGCGCTCGGCGCGCAACCGACCGCGCTGAAACGGATGTTCGTGCTCGACGCTCTCGCGCGGGTGGCGATCGGCGTCGTCGTCGGGCTCGTAGCCGCGTTCGCGTTGACGCGCCTGATGTCGTCGCTGCTGTTCGGCATCGGTCCGCTCGACGCGCCGACCTATCTCGCGGCGCTCGGCGTGCTGCTCGCCGCGGCGGCATTTGCGAGCTACGTGCCGGCCCGCCGCGCGGCCAGCATCGACCCGGTCGAGACGCTGAAGACGGAATGATCGACGGATAATTTCGCAGCATAGCCGGCCGCGAACACGCGGCCTGCGCGCGCATCGAGCCACGAGAGTACCAATTGGCTCGCCCGATGGGCTCTACCCCGAGGCGCCGCGCGGGTTTCACCGGACATCGGTGGACATGGTGCACCAGAGATTGGCGCGCCCGGAGAGATTCGAACTCCCGACCCCCGGCTTCGTAGGCCGATGCTCTATCCAGCTGAGCTACGGGCGCGTACTTCGAAAATCAGTGACTTGAGAGCCAGTTTCTTCGCGGCGATGCCTCGTTAGGCGGCTCTCAGCGCGCATTCTACCGTAACGAAGCGACTTTGGGCGGGGGTGGACGAGCGCTGCCCTCGCCTACCGGATCGATCAGCTTGTGCTGCGTGCCGAAGTCGCCTCTCGCAAAAACGTTGAAGGCTAGGCTCCATCGCTCCTCGTCGGAAGCGTTCGCGGTCGACCGAATGCATGACGACCGAGGGGAACAGGCAGATGTCGTTCGTCTTCGGCTTGTGGCCCCAGCTCTTGCAGTTGTAGAGATTGAACGACTCCATGTCGAGGTCGAGCGCCGGCGGGAACGGCACGAGGCTCAGAAGATCGCGATGGAACACGATGTCGCCGCTCGAGTCGTTGACCTTCAGATACAGCACGCCGGAGATCAACGAGTTGTGATGCATGTGCGGAATCGCCGAATCGCCGCGCCGGTGGATGTTGACCCAGGAATTCGTGATGTAGAACTCCACGCTCCGCGTCACGCGCAGCAGCTCCCTGGTATACGTGTCCACCTCCCGCATGACGAGCGCTTTCACGTGGGCGAAGTCCGGGCGATCGAGCACGTTCTTGTCGACCGACGTCTTGAACTCGTAGCTGCCGGTGGCGTACTCGAGCGACGGAATGTCCGGTCGCGGGAAATCGCCGACGTTGTTCACGTATACGGGCGTCGAGAACAGCGGGACTATCTGCGGCTTGTTCATGCGGCCGTCCTGGGCGGCCGACTCGTTATCGGTCTCGATGACGCCAGAGTACCAAGTTTCGCTGCCGCGGTGACGTCGAGACTTGCGACGGCGAGCCGCGATCGTCAGTGCTTCTCATCCTCGACGTACTGGCGCACGGGCCGGCGGCCGAGCCCCGTCAGAATCTCGTAGCTGATGGTGCCGGCCGCCGCGGCCACCTCATCCACGCCGACCGTCGGGCCGATCAGCTCCACGAGATCCCCCGCGCCGCACGGTATCGCGCGGCAGCGCCGAGACGTCCACGCACAGCAGATCCATCGATACGCGCCCGACGACGGGCACGCGCACGCCGTGCAGCGCGGCCGTGCCGCGATTGCCTAGGCACCGCGGATAGCCGTCGGCATAGCCGGCGCCCGACCACCGCGAGCCGCGCGGGCGGCTTCGGCCACGTAAGTAGCGCCGTAGCCGACGGTGACCGGCGCCGCGATCTCGCGAATCTGCAGGATCGGCGCCAGGAACGTGACGACGGGCGGCCATCGGGTTCGGCCGCTCCGTGAACGGGTTGCCGCCGTACAGCGCGATGCCGGGACGAACGAGATCGCCGCGATGCGCCGCGTCGAGCAACGCGCCGGCCGAATTGCCGATCGAGGTTCGCGCCGGGCGGCAGCAGTCGGCGCAGCTCGTCGAACGACTGCGAGCTGCGCACGATTCTGCGGATGCTCGGGCTCGTCGGCGCACGCGAGATGCGTGATCACGTACTCGAGCTCGACGCCTTCGAGCAGCTCGCGCCGCCCGGCAAGCACGCGCACGTCGGCCGCGCTCAAGCCGAGCCGCGTCATGCCGGTGTCGATGTGCAGCAGCGCGCGACCGTGGCCCTGCCAGCGCTCGATCTGCTCGAGCGAGGACAGCACGGGCACCGCGCGCAGCGCGACGAGCTCGTCGACGGCCCCGAGCACGGCGCCTTCGAGCACGTAGATCTCGGCGTCGGGGGCAAGCGCGCGCAGCTCCGCGACCTCGCCGAGCGTCGCGACGAAGAATCTGCCGGCAGCCCTCGCGCAGCAACCGGCGCGCAACCGGCACCATGCCGAGCCCGTAGGCGTCCGCCTTGACGACGGCCGCGCATTCCGCCGGCGCGGCTCGCTCGCGCAGCAACCGGTAATTGCGCGCGAGCGCGTCGAGATCGATCCGCAGCAGCGCCGCAGTCGGCGTTTCAATTCGCATACGGCGGCAGCTCCGCTTTGACGACGAGCGCGGGCTCCTCGATCCGCGACCACGCGGTACGCGCCGACGCCGATCGGCACCAGCGCCGATTCGCCGCGCGCGAGCCGGCCGACGACCATGCCGTCCGTGGCGTACACGCTCACGGCGCCGGCGAGCGCGTGCAGGCTGTGCGGCGCGGTGGCCGGCACGTCGACCGAGGTCAGCGTCGTCGGCGCCAGATGCTCGAGCCGGAAGTACTCGCAATCGACCGAGCGCTGCACGGCGGCGCGCACCGGTGTCGGCGTCACGACGAACTCCTCGGCGCGCGTCGCGGACAGATTCAGCGCGCCGAGCGCGGCCTCGATGTCGATCGGGCGCAGCGGAAAGCGCACGTTGTCCCACGCTCGGTACGTCGGCCCCGGGCCGACGAATCTCGAGCGCGAGCAAAGCCCTGCCCTGCGGGTTGCCGAGCGCGTGGACCTCGGCCGAGGCCGGCCGGCCGCTGGCCGCGACGACTCGCGCCGGATTCGCGTTGTAGATGACCTGCCCCGCCGCCACCGGAATCTCGTTCAGGCTGTCGAGCGCCAGCCAGTAGACGGCATGCAACGCGGCCAGGCACGCCGCCAGCTCGGCCCAGCTCGCGCCCGGCGGCAGCCGCGGCCGCAGCGCGCGCTCGAGCGTTGCCGCTGTTGCGCCGCGGTCCGCGAGCCAGGGTTTCAGCAGCGTCTGCAGCTGCGCCGGCACCCATCGCGCCGGCGCACAGCTCGAGCACTCGCTGCTGGTCGCGCCGGCCCTGCGCGAGCGACGCCGCGAACGCCGTCGCGTCGACATCCGCGCGAAAGCCGAGCCGGATCGTCGCGCCCGGCTCGGCGGCCACGATCACGTAGACCTCCGTGTTGCCGGGCGGATGCGCCTGGATGGACAGGAGCTCCGCGACGTCGAGCAGCTTCGGCAGCAGCGGGAAGCGCGGCCCGTAGCGCGCGACGAACGCGGCGCCGAGCAGCGTCTCCGCATGCCGAGCCAGCAATGCCGGCAGCGTCACGGTCGAGCCGTCGCCGAGCTCGACCACGCTCGGATAGCGGCGCGCCTCGTCGTCGGTGTCGTCGGCGGCGATCTCGAACGACTCGCCGACCGCGCCGGCGCCCGCCGCGGCAACGCCGAGCCGCTTGAACTCGCGCAGCTGCGCCCCGCCCCACGGCCGCTCGACGAGATTATCGGCCGCGGTTTCAAAAGCCTCGACGCGAGCACGGCGGCGGCCGCGCGGTCTCCTTCTAATAGACTGTTCGGCCTCGGTTATTCGCCCGCGCCACGATCGACCCCTTGCTGACGCAACCCCGGCCGCCACCGCAAAAGGTTGCCGCCCCGTTTCGAGGCGCAGTATGCCATGGCCGTTTATGTCAAAACGTGACTGAATACCGCGCTCGCCTCTACGAAGCGGGTTAGGCTCGCCCGTAATTCTGTTCACCATGGTCAATTAATGGCTAACCCGCGGGAATTAGCCGAACAAGCGTTCGCTCTGCTGCAAGAACGCCTTGCGCGACTCGGAGGCGCGCGCCTCCGAGCTCGACGAGCAGCTCAAGCGCAAGCGTGCGCCCAAGAACCGCCTCGAGGAGCAGCT
The DNA here is from genome assembly GCA_963740495.1 of uncultured delta proteobacterium. GTDB lineage: Bacteria > Myxococcota_A > Polyangia > Polyangiales > CAVUEK01 > CAVUEK01. The sequence goes on along the minus strand of CAVUEK010000009.1, from coordinate 213,458 downwards.
CGACGTCCTGACCCATCGGCTCGAGAAGGTCGAGGCCGAGCGCGTCGCATTGGGAACGCCAGGCCGGCCACCTCGAAGAGGTCGCCGAAGCCGAGCGCGTGAAAGTCGCGCAGCTGAAGAAGAAGCTCGAGATCGCCGAGTCCGGCCCCGAGAAGCTCACCAAGAAGGAGATCAACTTCTGGCGGGCCAAAGCCGAGACCTTCGACACCGAGACGCAAGAATACAAGGACCGGCTCGCCAGCCTGCGCGCGAGCTCATGGAGCGCGACACGCAGATCTCGCAGCTGCAAAACGCACCGCCGGGTAGCGCGGCCGAGCACGAAGCGCTGCCGATCCCGACGAGCCCCGACACCGACGAGCTGAAGCGCCAGATCGAGCTCCGCGACCAATGGCTCGCGGACCTGCGGCTCGAGCTGCACGACTTGCGCACCCAGGCCAGCGGTCAGCCCGAGCCGCCGCTCGAGACGCTGGCCGAGATCGAAACGCTGCGCCGCCAGGTCGCGAGCCTCGAGCGCGCGCTGTCGGAGGCTCACAACGGCCGCGCCGCCGCGCAAGCCGATCTGCACCGCGCCACGCAGGACGTCGACGGCGCGCGACCGCGCCGTTCGCGAGGCCGAGGCGGCCAAGGAGCGTGCGCAGTCCCTGCTGCAAGAGCGCGACCATCGTCTCGTCGAGCTCTCCGCCGAGATCGAACGGCTACACAACGACGAGCGCCAGCGCGAGGAGCGTTTGCGCTCCGAATCCGCGCAGCGCGAAGAGCAAGCGCGCGTCGCGCTCTCGCAGCTCGAGGAGCGAAGTCCCGCGGCGAGGCAAAGCGGCACGACGAGCAGATCAACGCGTTGTCGCGCGAGCTCGGAGCAGCTGCGCGGCCGCGTCGAGCAGGATCGGCAGGCCGCGGCCGCCGCGAGCAGCGAGCTCGATGCGGCGCGCGCGGCCCTGGCGACGGCACAGCAGCGCGTCGCGACCGCGAGGCCGCGCTGGCGCGCAGCGAAGCGGCGCTGGCCGAACGCGCGAGTCGACACGGTGAAGCCGTAGCCGAACGTCGAGCGCCTCGAGCGCGTCGTCGCCCAGCGCGAGCAGGAGCTCGAGCAGCGCACGCAGCAGCTGCATCAGCTCGGCGAACGGCTCGTCGATCGCGAGCAGCAGCTCGGTTTGGTGCATGGCGATCTCGAGCGCGCCAAAGCCACGGTCGTGGCGAACGGCCGAGAGATCGCGAGCCTGCGCGAGACGCTGCAGAAAGCGAACCGCGATCTCGAGCAGCTGCGCGAGCAGAATCGCCAGCTCGAAGCCACGCAGGCCGAGGTCCGAATCGCGGCCCAGACGGCCGCGAACGATCTCGCCGCCGCCAAGGAGCAAATCGCCGGGCTCGAAGCGGAGCTGAAAGAAGAGAAGGAGCACGCCGAAAACCTCGGCGAGCTCGCCAACGAGCGTCGCGAGCACATGACGAAGCTGCAGGAGCAGCTCGAGGAAGCCGAGGAACGCTACGCCGAAGCCCATTGGCGGCTCGGCAAGGCGCTGTACTTCGAACGGCTCGTGAAGCGGCGCAAAGGGCCTCGTCGAGAAGCTGCTCGCCGCGCTGCGCGCCAAGATGAAGGCGAACGTGGCGCTGAAAGCGGGCCTCGACGGCTTGAGGACCTACAAGGCCTCGGCCGAAGCCAATCAGCAGAAGCTGCTGCAACGCATCGACAAGCTGAAGGCCGAGCTCGCGGACGCCGAGGAGACGATCAAGCAGCAGCAGGCGGCGACGCATGCGAACGAAGCGGTCGCGAACGCGGAAGCGCGCGCGATGGAGCTCGAGGGACGCCTGAACACTCAGGCGGAGCTCATCCAATCGCTCGAGACCGAGCTCAAGGCGGCGCGGCGCGCACACAAGAGCGACGACGAGAAGAGCGAGGAGCTCGCGCAGCTACGCGCCGAGGTCGAGACGAAGAACCAGATCATCGCGAAGCTGCAAGAAGACGCCGACGAGCAGCAGCGCAAGCTCGCGAAGCTGCGCGGCAGCGAATCCGAGACGCTGCGGCTCAAGGCGCTGAAGGAGCAAGACCGCAGCGAGATCGACGCGCTGCAGCGCGAGATCGCGCAGCTGCGCGAAGCGCTCGCGCGTCAAACCGAAAGCGGCAACGCTGCGGGCGGCGGCAACCCCGAGCTCGAGGCGGCGCTGAAGGCGCGCGACGAGTCCATCAAGCAGCTCAAAGCGACGATCAAAGAGCACGAGGCGTCGATCAAGAAGCTGACGGAGTCCGCCGACGGCTGGAAGCGCAAGTATCAATTCCTGGCGGCCGACGCGCCCGAAGCGTACAAGTCCACCCCGACCGAACACTAGTTCCGTACGCCATGCCATCACCAACCGGCGCGCTCTCGCCATTGTTGGTCAGCCGCGGCATCGATTTCGCCGCGCTCGGCATCGCCTACCTCGTCCTTCTCGCTACCGGCGCTGCTGACGGCGGGCGGCTTCGTCGCCGCACGCCACTATCTCGTGATCTCGCCGAATCGCTGGACGCGCGACTACGGCGTCTATGCCTGCTGGCTGCTCACGACGCTCCTGATCGCGATCGTGCTCGAGAACGAGCTGCTGCCGCGCGGCAGCGCGACGACGCACTACGTCGCCGTTCCGCAGCTGCTCGTGCTGCTCGGGCTGCACGCGTGGATCTGGAATCGCCAGGACCCCTGGCTGGTCGCGCTCGGCGCCGCCGCCGCGGCCGCGACCATCGTCATGACGGCGGTGGCTCGTGCTCGCACGCGCCTGCACAGCGCCGCCTACGGCGTGACCGCCGTGATGTTGGCGATGCTGCTGACGCTGCTGTGGCGCCGCGCCGTGTCGACGAAGCGCGCGTTCGTCACCGCGAGCTCGATCTATATCGGCTCGAAGGAAACACTCGACGCCACGACCGCGGCGCAAAGACCCTGGCTAGGCCTGCCGCAATGGGTGGCGCTGATCGTGGCCAGCGTTGCGCTCGCCGTCGGCAACTCGCTGCTGCGCGGCGCCGCGCTCGAGCAGATCCCGGCCGCGGAAGTCGCGACGGAATCGCTGCTGCAGATCTTGACGACGGCGGGCGTGAGCGCCATTCCGGCCTCGAGCTACTGGCTGCTGCGCAAAGCCTGGATGCCGGAGCTCACGCGCCTCGTCTGGCTGGCATGGATGCTCGTCGGCTTCGCATTCACGTACGGGAACTATCTGGAGCCGCCTGTGTAAGTCTCGCGAGCAGATGCGGCTCGAAGTCGCGGCGAAATCGCGTCGACATCGTCGATACCGGCGAGCGCGCTGAGCTGCGTCACCTCGAGACCCTCGTAGCCGCACGGATTGATGCCGCGAAACGGCGTAAGGTCCATCGCGACGTTCACCGCGAGCCCGTGATACGAGCAGTGGCGTTGCACGCGCAGGCCGATGGCCGCGAGCTTCGCGCCGGCCACGTAGACGCCGGGGGCGTCGCGGCGCGCCATCGGCGGTGACGCCGTAGTCCGTGCAACGGTGTCGATGACGGCCGACTCGAGCGCTTGAACGAGCGCTCGGGCGCTGAAGCCCAGCCGGCGCAGGTCGAGCAGCACATAAGCGACGAGCTGGCCCGGACCGTGGTACGTCACCTGGCCACCGCGGTCGATCTGCACGACGGGGATGTCGCCGGGCGAGAGCAGATGCGCGCGGTCGCCGCGCATGCCGAGCGTATAGACCGGCGGGTGCTCGACGAACCAGATTTCGTCTCGAGTCGTGGCGGTGCGCTCGGCGGTGAACGCCTGCATCTCCTGCCAGACGTCCGGTAGCGGCCTCAGCTTCAGATCACGAACGAGCGGCGGCAGCACGGCGCTCTAGATCACCATCAGGATCTCGTCGCTCGCCACGAGATCCTGGTACATGGCGTCGACCTGCGCGCGGCTCTCGGCTCGAACCGTGATCGTGATGCTCAGATAGCTGCCTTGCCGACTCTCCTGCTCGGCCAGGCGCCATTCGTCGTAATGCGCGCGGACGATTGCCAGTGCGGCGTCGCGGAAGCCCTGCTCGTTGCGGCCGAACACCTTGATGGGCAGATCGCAGGGGAACTTGAGCAGCGGCTCTTGCGGCTCCGTCACTGCAACAGGCCCGTCAGACCTTCGCGCAACCGTGTCCACACGCCACCCTCCGCGACCTCGCCGAGTATGACGAGCGGCGAGGTCGCGAGCTGGCGCCCGCCAAACCAGACATCGAGCTGGCCCACGTTCGCGCCGGCTGGGAGCGGCGCCGCGAGATCGTCCTGCCGCTCTCTGCGCTCCTCGAGGCCGGCGAAGCTGCCGCGCGGCAAGGTCACGTAGAGATCGTCGGCCGGACCGATCGCGACATACTCCGGCGCGCCGCCGCGGACCGGCGCTTCCTCGATCTCCTGACCCGCCGAGTAGAGCTTGCGCGTCTCGTAGTTCGAAAATCCGTAGTCGAGCAACCGTTGCGCACCGTCGTTGCGCGACTTCGCGCTCTGCGCGCCCATCACGACGGCGATCAGCCGCATGCCGTCGCGCAGCGCCGAGCTCACGAGGCAGTAACCGGCCGCGCTCGTGTGCCCCGTCTTCATCCCGTCGACGCTGGGATCACGCTTCAGCAGCGCGTTGCGGTTCTGCTGCGTGATGCCGTTGTAGCTGAACTCGCGCTCCGCATACAGGCCGTAGTATTCGGGGAAATCGTCGATGATGGCCTTCGCGAGGATCGCGAGATCGTGCGCCGAGCTGTAATGACCGCGCCGACACCGCGAGCCAGCAGGTGGGCCCATTGGCGGCCCTGGCGGCCGATCACGGCGTCAAGTCGGTATGGATGACGCCGATTCTCACGCCCGACACCACGCGCTGCTCGGCACGTTCACCGTCTACGGCAGCCACGTACGGACGCCGACAGCCAACGAGCTTGCCCTCACTGCACGGGCCGCCGCACTCGCTGCAGTCGCTATCGATCGAGCTGACGCTGAGGACCGACTCCGGCACCAGGCGATGCATGATCCGTTGACCGGCCTTCCGAACCGTTCCCTCGTGCTCGACCGTCTGGGACAGGCGCTCCTGCGACTCGATCGCAAGAGGTCCTCGGTCGCCGCGCTCTTTTTCATCTCGATCGCTTCAAGGTGATCAACGACAGCCTCGGCCACGATGCCGGAGACGAGGTGCTCATCGAGGTTGGCGGCCGGCTGACGAAGGCGATGCGCAAGGGTGACACGGTCGCACGGTTCGGCGGTGACGAGTTCGTCGTGGTGTGCGAGGGCGTCGACAACACCCGGGCCGTGATGTTGGCCGCCGAACGCATCACCGAGGCGCTCGCGGAGCCGTTTCCGGTCGCTCGCGGTGAGGTCAACGTGCTCACGGCCAGCATCGGGATCGCCATGTCACAGGTCCCCACCGATCGGGCCGAACGGTCTTGTCTCGACGCTCCGCTTCGCGACGGACGAAGGGCCGGTCGTGAGGATCCGCGTCGCAGGTGACCGCGTCGTCACGCCCGTCGAGGTGAGCGCGGAGATCCTGCGCGAGCTGCAAGAACCGCGCGATCGAGGACGACCTCGGATCGGTCGGCGGCGCGGTGATCACGGTGCCGGCGTACTTCGACGACGCGCAGCGCCAGGCGACGAAAGACGCCGGCGAAGCTCGCGGGCCTCGAGGTGCTGCGGCTCCTCAACGAGCCCACGGCCGCGGCGCTCGCGTATGGGCTCGACTACGAAGAAGAACGGGCTCTTCGCCGTCTACGACCTCGGCGGCGGCACGTTCGACATCACGATCCTCGCGCTCGACGACGGCGTCTTTCAGGTGAAGAGCGACGGGCGGCGACAGCCAGCTCGGCGGCGACGACATGGACCGCGCGCTCGCGCACCGGTTCCTCGGCGAGCTCGGCTACGAGCGACGGCGCTGCCGTGCCCGGCGCGCTCGCGCGCGGCCTGCTCGACGCGGCGCGAGCAGACGAAGCACGCGCTCACGGATCGGGACGCCGTCGACGCGTCGCGCTCGAGCTCCGGCCGACGGGCGCGCGCTCGAGACGCGCGTCACGCGCGAGGCGTTCGACGCGCTCGTCGCGCCGATCGTGCGAGCGGACCGGCGCCGCGTGCCGGCGCGCGCTTCGCGACGCCGAGCTCACGCCCGCAGCGCTCGACGGGGTCATCCTCGTCGGCGGCGCGACGCGCACGCCCGCGGTGCGGGCGTTACGTCACCGAGCTCTTCGGCAAGCGAGCCGCTCGCCGACATCGACCCCGATCAGGTCGTGGCGCTCGGCGCGGCGCATCCAGGCCGACATGCTCGCCGGCGTGGCGCCGCGCGACGACGTGCTGCTGCTCGACGTGCTCCCGCTGTCGCTCGGCATCGAGACGATGGGCGGCGTCGTCGAGCGGATCCTCCCGCGCAACACGGCCATCCCGGCCGCCGCCGCGCAGACCTTCACGACGTACGCGGACAACCAGACGGGCTTCGAGCTGCACGTGGTGCAGGGCGAGCGCGAGCTCGCCGAGGACTGCCGGTCGCTCGCGCGCTTCACGCTGCGGGGCATCCCGCCGATGGCGGCCGGGATGGCGCGGCTCGAGGTGACGCTTCGAGGTCGACGCCGACGGCCTGCTCCACGTCTCCGCGAAGGAGCAGCGCACGGGCATCGAGCAGCGCGTCGAGGTCAAGCCGAGCTACGGGCTCACCGACGAACGAGATCGAGAAGATGCTCATCGACGCGTACGAGCACGGCGAGGACGACGTGCAAGCTGCGCCTCCTCCGCGAGCAGCACGTCGAGGGCGTCGCGCATGCTTCAGGCGATCGAAAGGGCGCTCGTCGACGACGCGCCGCCTTCTCGAGCCGGGCGAGGCAAGACACATCCGCGCCGGAGTCGCGCGGCTCCGGGACGCGCTCGAAGCGAGCGACGACCCGCGGGTCATCGAGTCGCGGACCGAAGAGCTCGACGAGATCTCGACGCGCGTTCGCGGGCCGCCGCATGGACCGGAGCATCCGCGAGGCGCTCCGCGGCCGCGACGTCGCCGCGGTCGAGGACGAGACGAAGGACGCGAAGGGCATCGAGGCGCACCTTCGCGAGGAAGCGGGTGAGCCCTGATGCCAATCGTGCGCTTCACGAACGTCGGGCTCGGAGATCGAGGTGCCGCTCGGCATCGTCGATCCTCGACGCGGCCAAGAAGATCGGCGCGCCCGAGGGCGACCGATGCGGCGGCGTCTGCGCGTGCTCGACGTGCCACGTCTACGTCAAGAAGGGCCTCGATTCGCTGACCGAGGCCGAGGACGAAGAGCTCGACATCCTCGAGAAGGCCTTCGATGCCGAAGCACAACAGCCGCCTCGGCTGCCAGGCCAAGCTCGAGGACGACGACGTCTACGAGGTGGAGATCACCGAGGAGAGCTTCCAGGCGTTCCTCGACGAGCACCCCGACGACGCCGCCGAGGCCCGCGAGCTCTGGGCCAAGCGCGCCGACGCACGCGCCGAGTGACCGCGCACGTCCTCAGTCACGGAGAACCTCGATGCGCGCGATGCGACGCAAGGGCAGGCGCGCCAACCGCGCGTCGCGCGTGAGGAGCGGAACGTCGAGCGCGGCGGCGAGCACGACGTAGACCGCGTCGTAGATCGTGACGTTGTCGCGGAGGTCGAACGCGCGTCCGAGAAGCGGACCGTGCGGATGACGCTGAAACGGCAGGTCTCCGAGGTCGGTCAAGGCGTCCTTCGCGCGGCTCGCCGACATCGCCTTCGCTCGCACGAATCGACGCAGCACCTGACCCACCTCGACGTCGACGAGGTGCGGAACCGCGACCTCGCCCTTCTCCGCGACGATGCGCGCGCGCACCCTCGCCGCGTGCGGCGGCGTCGAGAGCAGGAGGTCGACCACCGCCGAAGCGTCGAGGACGATCAACGCCCCTCGCGTTCCTCGCGGATCGCGGCGGCCGCGTCCACGGCGCCCTTCGGCCGCGCGCGCGCCTCGATCCGCTCGAGCGCCTCCTCGAGCGTCGGCCGCTTCGCGATCTTCGTGATCTCCTCCCGCAGATAGTCCGAGAGCGTCATCCCCGCGTGCGCCGCGCGCGCCTTCAACGTTCGGTGCACTTCGTCCGGCACGTGGCGCACCTGGATCATCCGGGACATGTGCTCAGCATGTGCACATGTGCTCCACACGTCAACCGGCCTGCCGACGCACAGTTGCGGTCCCCCCTCCGCTGATTTACATGGAGCCTCCCCCAAGGACGCATAGCTCAGCTGGATAGAGCGTCGGCCTCCGGAGCCGAAGGTCGCAGGTTCGAATCCTGCTGCGTCCGCCACTCGCCCGAGAGCCAGCCGGGGAGTGCCGACTTCTCGCCCCGTCATGGCATGATCCCTCGCTGCGAGGTCGAGCATGGAATGGGTCAAGATCCCGAAAGAGAACCATCCGATCTTTCGCGCGGCGCTGCCGAGTGATCCGCGCGTCGAAGAGGTCACGATGTTCGGTGGCGTCGCGGCGAAGGTCGGCGGGCACATGGCGTGCGGGCTCTTCGCGCGAAGCGTGTGCGTGCGGCTGCCGGAGGGCGAGCGCGCCGCCGTCGTGAAGCTCGGCGGCTCGGACGGTGCGCCGATGGGCGGGTTCGCGATGCTGCCGGACGCGATGATGTCGGACCGAGCCTCGCTGCGTGGCTGGATGAAGAAGGCGATCGATCACACGGCCACCCTTGCTCCGAAGTCGGCGAAGAAGGGCGCGAAGAAGTCAGCGAAAAAGGCGGCAAAGAAGACCGCGAAGAAGCCCGTGAAGCGCAGCGCAAGAAGAGAGAAGAAGCCGACGAAGACCGGGAAACCGAGAGCGAAGAAGCGCTGAGCCGGCGATCGACGCCGGCGGCTTCGTACGCCATTCGAGGCGCGGGTGGGAGCGTGGAGCCGAGGCCCCCGCGCCTACGCCCCGATCACGACCTTCTTCGCGCCCTTGGCCTCGAGCCATCGGGCGATGCGGTCGCCGATGTCGCCGGAGACGACGAGGGTGTCGCCCTCGACGCTCGCGCCGCAGCCGAGCGCTCTCTTGAGCTCGCGGCAGAGGGCGTCGCGTCCGGCGTCGTCGGTGCGAAGGCCCGAGACGATGGTCACCGTGCGCCCGCCGCGACCCTTTCGACTCTTCGAGACGACGACTTTGCCCGCGAACGGGCTCTTCGGCTCGGGACGGGCGGGCGCGTCGTCGCTCGCTCGGCCGCCGGCGCGCTTCGGCAGCGCGTCGCGCAGGCCTGCGAGCGCCGCGAATGGGTTGTCGCGTCGATCGGTCACGTGCTCAGGATAGCGGAAGACGCACGGGGCGCGCTCGCGCTCACCCGCGCCCACGCGCGCCGCCCAAGGTGCGGTGCGACCGAGGTTCCATCCGGCGTGGGCAAGTCTCGTCTACGCGCGCCCGTGACATTGATCGCGAGCGTCGTCGTCGCCGCCGGCTGCGGCGGGGCGCGGCCTCTGCTCGTCATCCCCGAGTGCGCCGACATCGCGACCCCTGCCCGCGTCGTCTCGGACGGGGACAGAGAGCCGCTCGCCGCGGACAGGACGCGCATCGTCGACGGCGCCGAAGATGCGACCCCTCGGCAGCCTCGTGGCCGGCACGGTATCGCGTGATGACGGCTGTCGCGTGAGCTGCGCCGACTGGTACGGCAACGCGCGTCCCGTCTTCTTTCGCGGCCACACGTTTGCTCTCCTCGGCTACGAGCTCGTCGAAGGTCGCGTGGAGCGGGGTGCCATCACCGAGGTCGCGCGAGCGAGCTTCTTGGACGCGCGCTGATCGCGCGCACGTTCACCGTCGTCGCGGTGCCGATCACGCGTCCCTGCGCCGCGCGTGCTCGCTGACGAAGCTCGCGAGCCCCTCCATGTACTTCGTGAGCTGCTCGCGGACGGCGGCGTCCACGAGCTCGCCGTCGGCGTCGAATACCTGACCCGCACGCGGGACGAGGACGCGGCCACCGAAGTACGGGAGCGTGCCGAGCGTGCGCAGGACGGGAAGCCACGCGGCTTGTGCGAGCGCCGTACCGCCCAACCCCGGCGTCGCGCCGATCAGCCCGACCGGACAGCCTCTGAACACGCGCGCGATGTCCGACGCCGGCCGGGACATCCAGTCGATCGCGTTCTTGAAGACGCCGGGGATGGAGTTGTTGTACTCCGGGGTCACGATCGAGTAGCCCGTCCGCGCTCGCGACGCGGTCCTTGAGCTCCGCGACCGCCGGCGGGGGCCCGGAGGACGCCTCGAGATCCCCGTCGTAGAGCGGCACGCCCGCGATCGACGCGACCTCGACGGTCGTGCCGGCCGGCGCCACCTCGATCGCCGCGCGCAGGAGCATTCCGTTGTAGGAGCCCGCACGCAGGCTCCCGGCGATGGCGATCACTCGGGTCATGGAGCGCTGGGTTATCCCGACTCGGGCGGCGCGGGTCAACGGTCGCGTCGTCGTCTCGGACGCCCTGGTCCGATGCAACCACGCGATCTCCGCTTGCGCACACGCCTCGCCGGTGTAAGTGCAGTCGGCGTGGGAGCCCCTCGCCCGACCGCCTCGGTTTCGGCCTCGCTGGCTGCTGCGGTCGTTGCGGCGCTCGCGTTCCTCTTGGCGGGGTGCGGGTCCAAGACTGGGCTCAGTGTGCGACCGCCCCGCGACGGGGGCCCTGTCGCGGACGGCGGGATGGACGCGGCGCTCGCCGACGGCGGCTTCGACGCCGGGCACGAAGGGGGCACGGACGGCCCGTTCGACGCGCCCTTCGACGCGGGGCTCGACGGCGGGCCGGACGTTGACGGCGGGTGCGTGCCCGTCGACGACCGGTGCCGCGCCGCCGAGCTCTGCAACAACGGTCTCGACGACGACTGCAATGGCGCGGTCGATGACGGCTGCACGTGTACGGCCGGCGACGTCGAGGCGTGCTTTCCGGGTCCGCCGGGGCGCCGCGGGATCGGCGCGTGCGTCGACGGGACGCAGACGTGTTTGATGACCAGCACGTGGGGCCCGTGCGAGGGCGGCATCGGCCCGCAGCCGGACGTCTGCAACGGGACGGACAACCTCTGCAACGGTTGCTCCGCGCAGCGCGACTGCCCGATCCTGTGCCCGACCGAAGGGGACCCGCGCGTTCCGGAGGGGATGCCGTTCGCCGACTACCCGCTTCGCGGCCGCGACTTCTACACGGGCGCGGTGCGGTCGTTCCGTTGGACGGTCCAGGGCGGGCCGTGCGATTGCATCTCGTCGATGTTCTCGAGCTTCACGCTGACCGGCGCGAACCGCGAGACCGCGACGTTCCGGCCTCTGCTCTCGGGCGACTACACGGTGCACCTGCGCGTCGTCACCGCCGAGGGCACGACGCTCTCGTGCGACTGGGTCGTTCACGTGCGCGGTCCGGGGCTCCGCATCGAGATGTGCTACCGCGAGAGCGACACGCAGGATTTCGATCGCATGCTCAAGCAGCCCGGGCACACGCACGCCGTGGTACGCGAGCACGACGACCGCCCCACCGACGGCGAGCGATGCGGTTCAGGACGAGTGCGGGTGGCACAACTGCGAGGCGACGATCCGCGGCTTCACGTCGATGCGCGCCGATTGGGGCTACATGTCGAGCCCCCTTTCCGAGTGCGACGCCGGCCCGCATGGAATGGAGTGGACCGCGCTCGGCTTCTGCGCGAACCCACGTCTCGACGTCGACAACAACCTCGCCGAGGGCACCGGGCTCCCCGAGAACATCAACGTCGACGTGCCACGCGAGGGTGAGCGGTTCCGCATCATGGTGCAGAACTGGACGGGAACCGTCGCGCATCCGCTCGTGAACGTCTACTGCAGCGGGCGGCGCGTCGCGACGTACGGCGCGGCGCCGGACGAGGTGCCGCGCTTCGAGGGACGCCCCGGCGGCCGCAGCGTGGGCGCGATGTGGCGCGTCGCCGACGTCACCACGCACGTCGACTCCGCGGGAACGGTCACGTGCGACGTCGATCAGGTTCATCCGCCGGGGTCGACGGCCGGCTACGACGTCACGTACAACAATCCCCGGTTCTGACGGTGCGCCGCCCGCGTCGCGTCGAGCGCTGCACCGTCAGCAGCGGTCCTCGAAATAGATGAACGCGTCCATCCCCTCGCTCACCGCGACGACCACGATTGTGTCGGCGCGGATCGACGGGTCGAGCGCGTCCCACGCCGTCCGGATCGCATCCGCGCCGGTGCTCGTGTCGGCGAAGACGAAGAGGATCTGCTTCACCCATCGGTCCATCGCGGAGACGTGCGCGGTGCTCATGAGAATGTCGTCGAGCTTGCCCATCAACAGGCTCGTGGCGGCCGTCGAAGAGTACGCGTCGGATCGCAGGCACATCCCGGTGACGGTCACGGCGCGCGTCACGCTCACGCCGACGAGCTCACCGTCGATCCGCACGAGCATGTCCGTGATGGGCCCGGCCGCGTCGTAGACGATCTCGGTCTCGCTCTTGACGAGAGACGCTCCCTCGCAGCGTGCGAGCTCTTCGAACGCGAACGCCTCGGAATAGCTCGAGCTCCCGCCCGCGGTGCCTTCGACGAGGATCTCCTGCGCGCCGGCGCTCAGCCGGTCGGCGTCGGCGGCCGCCCAGCCTTCGGCGCCGAAGTCGAAGGTGTTTCTCACGAACGCCGGCTCGGCGGACAGGATCTCGTCATCCAGCACGCCGCACTCGCCCGTGATTGTTCCGACGGCGCCGCTCGCGCCACCGTCGGGCGGCGGAGCGTCGGCCTCGACCGTGCCGTCCGTCATCACCGTCGCGTCCGCGATCGATGCGTCCGGCGAGCTCGCGTCGGGCTCGCGCGCGTCCATTGCGCCACCGTCGGCGGAGCCGCCCGCGTCCATCTCCGACGGCGCGCCTTCGCACGCCGCGAGAGCGAAGATCAAGAGCGCCGAGCGCATGGGCAGAGTCTACGCGATCGGTGCCCTTGGTCGGCGTGAACGTTCGTCGTGACGGTCCTCGCTGGATCTCGCCGTGGTCAGGGCGTGAGCGGGGCGGTGAAGACGCCCAGGCCGCCGCGCGTTCCGGGGTTCGCGGCGAATCCCCCGTTCGGCGGGATGCCGGCGACGTAGAACATGTAGAGGGTACCGGCGACGACGATCGCACCGACGACCTTCGGGTCTCCGCTCGTCCCGTGGCTCGTGTATCGGAGCTCGTCCCAAGCGCCCGCCGCACCCGCGAAGCGCGCGAGGCCGAGCGGGACCGCGCCGGCGAAGTCGAAGCTCGTCGGAGACGTCCCGCGCACGTAACACCATTGGTTCGTGTCGAGGCGCCGCGCCACCATGTGATAGGCGCCTCCCCACGCCGACACGAACGGCGCCGTCCAGCCGTCGACGAGCACGGGCGATGGGCCAAAATCGAGGCTGCGCATGTCGTTCGACGTGCTGACGGCGATCGATGTCTGCTCTCGCCCGAGTGCGCTCATCGTCGTGCCGTCCCAGTGAACCGAGTAGACGTAGAACGACGAGCCCACGGGGAGCAGCAAGCGCCGGAGCGCGGTCTTCATCGCCCAGACAGCGCCGACGGGCGCGTCGACGGCTCCGCGCAGCGTCACGTCGTACGAGAGCGCGTTCCAGAGAAGTGGCGCGTCCGCGTGAAGAGGCACCACGTGATGATTGCTCACGGCCTCCTCCCAGACCGCCGCCGTACCGTAGACCCGTCCGTCGCTGCCGAACGCCAGCGCAGCCATTCGCGTGCTTGCCACGAGCGTTCCGTCCGAGTAGTGGTCTTCGACGCGCACGAACGCCTCGCGTTCGGGTGTCGCCGCGACGCCGTCGAGGATCTCGAACGGCCCGCCGGCGGTGTCCCACCGCCCGAGCGTGAGGCTCCACCCCGTATCCGCCGGCTTGCACGGCAGCGCCGCCCAGAGCGTGTGCCCATCCGGATCCGAGAAGAATCCGGGCACGAGGTCGTAGTCGTCGATCGGGTCGTCCTGCACGTAGAACATGCCGAACTGTCCGCAGTCGCCGCTCGTCGGCGAGGGCGACATGAAAAGTGGCGCGTCCTCGGTCAGCTTGACGATCGTCGTCGGGTCGAGCGGCAGAGGGCCGCCCGCGTCTGCAGCGCGACCGTCCACCGGGCCGCCGTCGCTCGCTCGCGCGTCCGCCGCGGCGTCGCGCACCGGACCCCCGTCCGCTCCCCCGTTCAGTGGCGAGTAGTCGATCCGCCCGCACGCGCCGAGCGCGAAGATCGTCCCCATGCACGCTACGCTGTGGCCCCGAATCATCAGCAACGCGCCGAGCCGAGATCATAACATCCGCGATGGCACCGCGTGACGCTCGTCCTCATCCACGGATTCACCGGCTCGCCCCGGAGCTTCGACGCGGTGGTCGCGCGCATGCCGCGCGACCGACGGATTGTGCGCCCGAGGCTGAGCGGGCACGGGGGAGCGCCCGCGATGGCGGTATCCTGGGACGAGGAGGTCGAGCGAATCCTCGGCGAGCTCGAGCGCGACCGCGTCGACCGCGCGCACCTCTGTGGCTACTCGCTCGGCGGTCGCGTCGCGTGGGGGTTGCTCGTGCGCGCGCCCGAGCGGTTCGAGCGGGCGACGTTGATTGGCGCGCACCCGGGTCTCCGCACGGCGCGTGAGCGCGAGGAGCGAGCGAAGCGCGACGCGCGCTGGCTCGAGATGCTGGAGCGTGACGGAATCGACGCGTTCCTCGACGCGTGGGAGGCGCTCCCTCTGTTCGCGACGCAGACGAGCGACCAGCGCGCCGCGCAGCGCGCGATCCGCGAGACCCACGGCGCCTTCGGTCTGGCTCATGCGCTCCGAGCTCTCGGCCTCGCGCAGATGCCCCCTGTCGATCCGTCGCATATCGGAAACCGCGTGACGCTCGTCGTCGGCGAGCACGACCGCGAGCATCGCCGGCTCGCCGAGCCGTTCGTCGGCCAGCTCGCCCTCGGCTCGCTGGAGGTCGTCGCAGGCGCCGGGCACAACGTCCTCGTCGAGAGGCCGGACGCCCTCGCCGCGATCCTCGGAGAAGATTGAGGCTCACGGCGCGGTCGAACGCACGACGCGCCTGATATACTCGCCCGGTGGTCGTCGCTCGCTGGCTGGTCCTCGTCGCGCTGAGCGTTCTTGGCTGCTCGTCCGACGCGCCCGAGCTCGTCGTCGAGCTGCGCACGGACCTTCATCCGGGCGAGGAATTCGACGGGATCCACCTCGAGCTCTTCGCCGACTCGACGCCTGGTCCGGGCGAGACGCCCGTTCGCATGCTCACGGCGGGCGCCGCGCGCATGGACGACTTCTTCGATGGTGGCCGCGTTGGGGAGATCGGCGATCTCGCCGTCGGGACGTATGCGCTGCGCGCGAGCCTGACCCTCCTCGGGGCTGCCGTGGCCGCGACGCAGTACACGGTCGAGATCCACGCGTCCACCGCCGTGACGGTCGTGATCACCCGCGATTGCGCCGGCGTCTCGTGCCCGGGCGCCGGTGATCCCGCGAGTGCGGTCCGTTGCTTGGGAGGCGTCTGCGCGACCGCGGACTGCGAGCCCGGGACGGCCGGGTGCGGGCCGAACGAGTGCGCCGGGCCCCCCGACTGCCCGCCGCTCGCCGAGTGCGCGGTGGCGACGTGCCTCGATGGCGCGTGCTTCTATCGTCCAGACGACGCGTCGTGCAGCGGCGGCGAGCGTTGCAACGTCGTCCGTGGCTGCGAGGAGGTGCCGGACGGCGGACCGCCGCCGATGGACGGCGCGGTGCTCGATGGCGGCCAGGACGGCGGCGCCGCGGACGGCGCTCGGGGAGACGGTGGCAGCCGGCGGACCACGCTCGCCGCGGGTGGCTACCACCAATGCGCTCTGCGTGGCGCTTTGCTCTACTGCTGGGGCCAGAACAGTGCCGGGGGCTTGGGCAACGCTTCGATCTCTCCGAGCGCGCGCGCGGTGCTCGTCGATTTGACCGGCGTGACCGCCGTCGCGGCCGGCAACGAGCGAACGTGCGCGATTGTCGGCTCCGCGACGTACTGCTGGGGCGACAACATGAACGGCGCGCTCGGCATGGGCACCGACGACGATTGACTGCTCACTCCCGCTCGCGTGATGGATGCGGCCCCGGACCCACATCAGATGTGCTCGGGCCTCGCCCACACCTGCCTCGCGAGCGCGCGCGGGACGGTGCAGTGCTGGGGCGCGGACGACTACGGGCAGCTCGGCGACGGCGCGCCGGCCATGGAGCAGAGGCTCCCCGTGGCGGTGATGGGCATCACCGACGCGGTGGAGGTCGAGTGCGGTTGGGTGTTCACGTGCGCGCGGCTCGAGACCGGCGACGTTCGATGCTGGGGGACCAACAGCGGGGCCGAGCTCGGGGACGGAAGCTACACCCCGTCGTCGGTGCCGGTGGCCCTCTCGGGCGTGCACGACGCCGTCGCGATCGCGCTCGGCGCCGATCACGGGTGCGCGATCCGCGCCGACCGGAGCCTCCATTGTTGGGGTCGGAACGACAGCGGACAGATTGGCGACGGGACGATGACGACCAAGGTGGTACCGACGGACATCGGGCTGCACGACGTCGTGGCGGTCGCAGCCGAGCTCGGTCACACGTGTGCCGTGCTGGGCAGCGGCGAGCTCTACTGCTGGGGCAACAACGAGAACGGGCAGCTCGGCACCGGAGACACCGACGGGGTCCTGCTACCGAAGCGAGTCGACCTCACCTCCGTCGTGGCCGTGGCGTCCGGCACGCTCCATGGTTGTGCGCTGCGCGCGGACGACACCGTGTGGTGCTGGGGTGACAACGGACATGGAGCGGTCGGAACGGGAACCCTCGGAGGGAGGTTCACGTCACCGCAGATGGTCGTCGCGCTGCCGTGAAGGCCGGGCCTTGCCCCGAGGAAACGCGAGCGTGAACGACGCGCCGCCGAGCGGCGAGCGCCCGACCGACACGGTCGCGCCGTGATGTTCGAGGATGCGTCGCGAGATTGCGAGCCCGAGGCCGGCTCCGGCGACAGATGCTCCGTTCTGCCCCGCGTGGGCCGCTGCGCCGCGGACGAACGGCTGGAAGATCAGATCGGCCTCCTCCGGTTCGACACCGGGACCTGCGTCCTCGACGACGAGAGCGACGTGCGCGCTGCCCTCGCCGCGGAGCCGTACGACGACATCGCTATCTGCGGGCGCGTAGGTCAGCGCGTTCTCGACCACGTTTGCGAGCGCGCTCTCGAGCGCGACCGCGTCTCCGTCGACCACCGCCCCTCCGCCCTCGGCCACGCACGCGAGGCGGACATCGCGCTCGACGGCGCGCGCTTCGAAGGTCTCGACGACGCGCTCCGCCAAGTCGAGGAGATCGACGGGCTCTCCTGGTCCAGGACGCGCCCCGTCGACGCGCGCCATCTCGAGCATCGCGTCGACGAGCCGCGCCAGCCGCCGCACCTCGTCGAGGCACGTTCGGGCCGACGCCGCCATTCCTCGCTCGATCGTACGTGCTCGAGCATCACTTCGAGCTCCGTACCCACGACCGTGAGGGGCGTTCGAAGCTCGTGCGACGCCTCTCCCGCGTGGCGCTCGAGCGCGGCGAACCCCGCCTCTAGTCGCGCGAGCAACTCGTTCACGCGACGACCAGAGCGCGGACCTCGTCGTCGGCCCTGGGCATCGGCAGCCGCCGGTCGAGCTCGTGAGCGGTGAGGGCGCCGGCCGCCCTCATGACGTCGTCGAGCGGACGCAGCGCGCGGCGCGTCAGCACGACCGCGCTCACCATCGCGAGCGCGATCGCGATTGGCGCCGCGACGAGCACCGACGTGCCGACCTCGAGGCCCGCCTCGGCAGCGACGTCCTCCTCGGGATCCGTCGTGCTCTCCGGCCTCCGCGACGAGCTCGACCGAGTACGCGACGACGGTGAACACGGCACGCTCGCGGCCGTGGAGAGGCCGATCCAGACCGCGATGCGCGTGGCCAGGCCGCGCCGCCGTCGGCCGGTGGGGACCCGACGCTCACCCGGCATCTTCGCCCCCGTCGGACCGCAGGCGGTAGCCCGCGCCTCGAACCGTCTCGATCCTGGTGCGCGCGCCCGCGATCTTCCGGCGCAGGTGCGCGACGTGGACGTCGATGAGGTTCGTGCCCGTGTCGAACTCGTAGCCGAACACTTCCGACAAGATCTCGCGCCGGCTCGCCGTGTCCCCCGCCCGCCGCACGAGGTGCGAGAGGAGCGCGTGCTCGCGAGGCGACAGGCGAATCGCGCGCCCAGCGGCGTCCACGGTCGGGGCCCGCGGGTCCACGCGCAGGTCCCCGAACGTCAGCGTCCCCCAGCGCGGAGCCGAAGCGCGCCGCACGAGCGCACGGACCCGCGCCACGAGCTCCGCGAACGCGAATGGCTTGACGAGGTAGTCGTCCGCCCCGCAGATCGAGGGCTTCGACGCGCGAGCTCACCGCGTCGCGCGCGGTGAGCACGAGCACGGGAACGAGAACGCCTGCCTCTCGGGCAGCGCGGAGCACGTCGAGACCGTCGAGATCGGGCAGGCCGAGATCCAGGATCACCGCCTCGGCGTCGCAAGCGCCGGTCAGCCGCTCGAGAGCAGCGCGCCCGGTCGCAACCGCGTCTACCGAGACCCCGGCCTCGGCGAGGCCCTTGGTGAGTGACGCCGCGAGCCGAGCGTTGTCCTCGACGAGAAGGACGGCCACCGACGACACCTACCACGCATGCCCGACCGGGCACAGCGGCGTTCATCGAACCTTAATGTGCGACCGTGTCACGAGATCGGCAGGATCGCGGTCGTGCGGATGGCTCGACACGGACGCGCGTGGGTGGCATCGGCATGCATCGGAGCCGCATGCGTGGCGACGACGACCGTCGAAGCGCAGTCTCGCTCGATCACGCTCGATGCCGCGCTCGCGGCGGCGGCGCGAGCGCCGCGGACGCGCGCGGCGTCGCTCCGCACGCGCGCGGCGAGCGCCGACGCGGGCGCAGCGGCGGGCTGGCCCGCCCCGAGCTTGTCCGTTGGGACGACCTACGCGACCGCACGCGCCACGGTCGCTGCGTCGATCCCCATCCCGATCTTCGGCACCGTGGGCGCCGCCGGTGATGTCGCGCGCGCCGACGTCGTCGTCGCGCGCGCGGAGGAGCGTATGACCTTGCTCGGGCTCGAGCGGGATGTGGCCGGCGCGTGGATCGATCTCGCGCTCGCGGAGGGAAGGCGCGCGCTCCTCGACGCAGCTTCCGAGCGCGAGGACGCGCTCGCCGAAGCCGCGGAGCGCCGCGTAGGCGCGGGTGCCGCGCCGCGCACGGAGCTCGTCGCCGCGACCGTGGCCTCGGCGCGCGGGCACGCGGCCGCGCGCTCGGCCGCAGCGGCGGTCGCGGTGGCGTCGGCACACCTCGCCGGGCTGCTCGCGCTTCGCCCGACCACCCGTTTGCACGCCGAAGGCGAGCTCGCCGCTCCGGACGACCCGCCGCCGCTCGCGTCCCTCCTCGCGCGATCGGAGCGCGGCCCCGGGCTCGAGCTCGCGCGGAGCAGAGCGAGCGCGGAGGGCGCGCGCGTCGGCGGCGCGCGCGCGGCGCGCTGGCCGTCGCTCTCGATCGAAGGCGAGGTCGACATCGAGGACCCGACGCTTCCGGGAACCGACGTGCGAGGTGGCGTCGCGCTCGAGCTGCCGCTCTATTCGGGCCGCGGCGCGGCGGTCCGCGCGGCCGAGGAGCGCCATCGAGCGGCGCAGGTGGAGCTCGACGGGGCGCGCGCGGCGTCGCGCGCGGAGGTGGTCGCCGCCCATCACGCCGTCCGGTCCGCGATCATCTCGGCGCGGGCGCTCGCCGACGACGTGCTTCCGGCGGCGCGCGAGTCCGCGGAGCTCTCGAGGCGAGCCTACGAGGAGGGCGCCGGGACCCTCGTCGCGGTGCTGGAGGCCGAGCGTGCGCTCGGGGAGGTGGAGATCGAGGAGCTCGAGGCGCGAGCCGGCGCGGCGCGCGCTCGGTGGGATCTCGCGGTCGCCGTCGGGGAGGCGCCGTGAGCGCGCCCGGACGGCGCGCTCTGCCGCTGCTCGTTCTCGCGCTCGCGTGCGGTCGGGCGGCGGAGGAATCGGACGACGAGGAGGGGCCCGCGCCGAGCGCGGACGTGACGTGCATGGAGGCGCGGTCGGTCGTCTCGAGCGCATCGATCTCGTTCCGCGGCGTCGTCTCCGCGCTGCCCGACCGGCAAGCATCGGTCGCGCCGACCGTGGCAGGTCGGATCGCGAGCGTCTCCGTGCAGGAGGGTCAGGTCGTGCACCGCGGTGATCCGCTCGCCCGCGATCGACGATCCGACCCTCGGATCGGCGGTCGAGGAGATCCGCCGACGTCGCCGCCGCGAGCGCGGACCTGGATGCCGCCCATGCCGCTCTCGAGCGGGCGGAGCGCTTGCTCGGGGAAGGCTTGGTAGCCCAGCGGGAGGTCGAGGATGCCCGAGCGCGCTCGCTCACGGCGGAGGCCGCGCTGCGAGCGGCGCGCGCCCGCGCGGGTCTCGCCGTCGCGCAGCGGTCGCGCGCAGCGCTCGTCGCGCCGATCGACGGAACCGTCCTTCGCGTGTTTCGTCGCGCTGGCGAGCTCGTCGATGGAACGCCTGCAACACCGATCGTCGAGATCGCCGACCCGTCGACGCTCGAGCTCGTGAGCGACGTGCCCGCTCAGGATCTCGTTCGCATCGAGGTCGGCCAAGCGGGGACGGTGACGCTCGACGCCATCTCTGACGAGGAGATCGCGGGCCACGTCACCTTGGTGTCCCCGGCCGTCGACCCCGTGACCTCGCTCGGGACCGTGCGGGTTCGCCTGGATACCGAGGAGCACGCGCGCATCGGCATGGCAGGCCGAGCTTCGGTGTCCGTGGCGCGAGGAGCGCGGGCGGTCGTCGTGCCGCGTGCGGCCGTGCGACGGGGCGCGGACGGGCGCGACGAGGTCGTCATCTGCGAGCGGCACGGCGACGAGACCCGCGCCGCGGCGCGCGGAGTGGTCGTCGGGAGCGGGTCCGGCAACGATGTCGAGATACGGAGTGGGGTCCGCGCCGGCGAGCTCGTCGTCGCCGATCGTGCGCTCGGGCTCGAGGACGACACCGTGCTGAACGTCCGGCGCAGGCCCGGGGCGAGCCCGTGAGCCGCGACCTCCTCGCGGCGATTCCGGGGGGGCGCGCGCTCGTCGTGCTCGCCACCGCCGCCGCCGTCGTATGGGGCGTCGTCTCGCTCGAGACGCTGCCCCGCGGCATCTACCCCGAGGTCGACTTCCCGCGGATCGCCGTCGTCGCGCGCGCCGGCGATCTTCCGCCGGACGTGATGGTGGCCTCGGCCACGCGACCGCTCGAGCAGGCCATCGCGACGGTGCCCGGGATCCAGCGGCTCGCTCGCGGACCATCCGCGGCGCCACCGAGCTGTCGGCGCAGTTCGCGCCCGGCACCGACATGTGCCGCGCGCTGCAGCTAGTCCAGACGCACGTCGACGCCGTGCTGTCGGAGCTGCCCGAGAGCTCCGACGTCACCGTGGAGCGGGTGACCGCGACCGCGCTCCCCATCGCGACGTTCAACGTCAGAGGGAACGTGGACCCGAGCGTGCTGCGCGATGTGGCCGAGCGGGTGCTCGGCCCCGCGTTGACCCGGGTGCACGGCATCGGCGAGGTGCAGGTCCAAGGGCGGCGACGTGCGCGAGATCGAGGTCGTGCTGCGCCCTCGAGCGCTCGCCGACGCCCACCTGACGCCTTCGGAGCTCGCCGACCGGCTGGCGGGCCAAGACGTCGTGGTGGCCGTCGGCCGCGTCGACGACGCGCACGAGTCGCTCACCGTGATGGCGACCTCCGAGGCGACGACGGTCGAGTCCATCGCGGCGCTTCCCATCGCGATGGGCTCGCACGGCCCGATCCCGCTCTCGACGGTGGCCGACGTGCTCGAGGGCGCAGAGGACCGAACGGTGTCGACGACGGGCCCGGACGGGGACGTGGTCGTCGTCACCCTATCGCGTGTTCCCGGCGCGAGCGCGCCGGACGTGGTCGATGAAGCCATGGCGACGCGTCGAGCGTCTCCGCCGATCGCACGCGTTTCCGCGCGGGCGTCCGCGTGGACACCGTCTACGATCAATCGGAGCTCGTACGCGACTCGATGCGCGGTGTCCGCGACGCCATCCTCGTCGGGATCGTGCTCTCGCTGTGGTCCTCGCCGTGTTTCTGCGCGACCCGCGCGCCGGCGCCGCCGCCGCCGTCGCCGTGCCCATCACGCTCGTCGCGACCTTCGGCGTCGCGAGGCTCGCCGGACAGACCTCAACCTCATGTCGCTCGGGCGGCCTCGCGATCGCGATCGGGCTCGTCGTCGACGACGCGATCGTCATCGTCGAGGCCATCGTGCGCCGCCGCGAGGAGGGGCTGCCGGTCCGCGGAGGCCGCAGCGCGTGGCACGCGCGATCTCTTCGCGGCCGTGCGTCGGCACGACGCTGACGACGGTCGTCGTGTTCGCGCCGCTCGCGCTGCTCGCCGGCGTTGTCGGCCGTTTCTTCGGCGCGCTCGCGGTGACTCTTTGCGCCGCGGTGCTGCTCTCGCTGCGTCGTGTCGGTCACGTTGGTG
Source organism: uncultured delta proteobacterium (assembly GCA_963740495.1). Classification (GTDB taxonomy): domain Bacteria; phylum Myxococcota_A; class Polyangia; order Polyangiales; family CAVUEK01; genus CAVUEK01. The sequence goes on along the minus strand of CAVUEK010000009.1, from coordinate 191,074 downwards.
CCGCTCGTCGCGGTGCGACTGGTCCGCGGTGCGGCCGCGCCGCCGGCAGCGGCGGCGAGCGCGGACGCGCGAGCCTACGGACGCGCTGGTGCGTCGCCTCGCGCGCCGCACCGGGCTCTGCGCCGCGTGCCGCCGGCGTGCTCGCTGCTCGCGGCGGCGCTCGGCGGCTCGGTGCCGACGGCGCGCCGCGACCGGGTTCCTGCCGTCGATGGACGAGGGCGCGTTCGTGCTCGACTTCGAGCTGCCCGCCGGGCACCTCGCTCGAGGAGACCGACCGCGTCGCTGCGCCGGCTCGACCGCATGCTCGCGACCACGCGCGACGTCGCGACGTTCACCCGCCGCACCGGGCAGCGAGATGGGCCCGGCGACCGCGACCGCAGCAGAACCGCGGCGACATCCTCGTTCGCCTGGTCGACCGCGCTCTGCGCGGCCCGGTCGATCGACGAGGTCATCGCCTCGCGTGCGCGACCGCGTCGCGGCGCAGGTGCCCGAGGCGCGCGTCGAGTTCGTGCAGGTGCTCCAGGACGTGCTCGGCGATCTCGCGGGCAACCCGCGCCCGATCGAGGTGCGCATCTTCGGCGAGGACCGCGACGGCGCTCGACGAGAATCGCGCGCACGCGTCTCGGAGCGGCCTCGAGCCCTGCCCGAGCTCGTCGACGTGTCACCGGGCGTCGAGGGCAGCGTGCCGGTGCTCGAGGCGACGATCGCGACCGTCGTCCGCCGCCGCGCTCGGCGTGACGCTCCGCAGAGACATCGCGAGCGATCTCGGAGGTCGCGCTGGCGGGCCGCGTCGTCGCGCGTGCCCGCGTCGGCGATCAGGCTCGATCGGGGTTCGCGCTGCGCATGCCCGACGCAGTGCGCTTCGACCCGACGCGATCGCGTCGCTCCCGCTCGCCTACGGCGGCCGCGTCGGTGCGGCTCGTCCGCGGTGGCGGCGATCGGTCGCCCGCGCGGGCCGGCCGTGCTCGAGCGCGAGAACCTGCGCCCGATGATCCTCGTCAGCGCCGCCGTCGAGGGCGCGGACCTCGGCGGCGCGAGCGACGCGGTGCGCGAGCCCTCGCAGGCCTCGATCTTCCGTCGGGCTACACGTACGAGGTCGGCGGGCAGGCCGAGTCCGCGCGCGATACGCAGCGCGACCTGCCGGGCGTCGTTCGGGCTCGGTCTGTTCCTCGTGCTCGCGATCCTGCTCGTGCAGCTGCGCTCGCTCCGGCTCGCGCTCGTCGTGCTCGTGTGCGCGCCCCTTTCGCTGGTCGGCGCGTTCGTCACGCTGCTCGCGACCGGGCATCCCGCTCGACGCGTCGTCGCTGATGGGCTGCGTGCTGCTCGTCGGTCTCGTCGTGAAGAACGGGATCCTCCTGCTCGAGCAGCGCGCAGAAGCTCGCGCGCCGCCTCCGAGGCTTCGCCGAGGCGGTCGCCGCGCGCCGGCGCGCGGCGCTTGCGGCCGATCCTCATGACGACGGCGGCGACGCTCGCGGGCCTCGTCCCGCTCGCGCTCGGCCTCGGCGCCGGCTCGGAGCTCCAGCGCCCGCTGGCGGTCGCCACGATCGGCGGTCTTCTGCTCTCGACGTTGGTGACGCTTGTTCGCGCTGCCCGCCCTGGCGTGCTCCGTGATGCGCATGGGCCCCGGGTCGAGGCCGACTTCGAGCCGGAGCTGACGCTCAGCGGCCGAGCGAACCGGTGAGCGACGCGCGCAGCCGTTCGTACTCCGGCCAATCGCTCGACGCGAGCGTGCCGCTCTCGAGCAGCTGGTCGAGCGCGGGGAGGGCTTCGGCGCCGTAGATCTCTTCGATCGCGCGCGCGGCGGACCGACCGGAAGCGCGGTCGCCGACGAGCGAGAAGAAATCGTCCAGCATCACCGGGTCTCCGCGCGACTCCGGCGTCATCTCGACGGCGTGCTCGTATGCCTCCACGGCGTCGCTACGCCAGCCGCGGCGCTTGTAAATCCGGCCGAGCAGGAGCCATCCACGCGCGTCGTGGTGTTCGATCGCGTATGCGCGGAATCGAGCGGTCGGAGCCCTGCGTGACGTTCCGCCCGCTGTCGAGGATCTCGCGCACGCGGAGAAGATCGCGCGGCGCGGGATCGCTCCAGGGGTCGCTCGGCAGAGGGGGCGTGCGCGGGACCGCGGATGACGGTGTCGGCGTCGGGCTCGGGCTCGGAGTCGGGCTCGGGCTCGGGCTCGGGCTCGGGCTCGGGCTCGGGCTCGGGCTCGGGCTCGGGCTCGGAGTCCGGGTCGGAGTCGGAATCGGGCTCGGAGTGAGAGTCCGGGTCGGAGTCGGGCCCGGAGCCGGAGTCGGGGCAGGCGCTCCGTTTCCGAGCGCATGGAGCGCCACGCCAATCGCGAGCAGCAGCGCGAGCACGACGGCGCCGCCACCAATCGCTACGAGGCCGAGGCTCGGCGCTCGGCCCGCCCGGCGTGGCCCGGCGGCGCGCGTCGCCTGCGTCTCCCGCGCGCCGACCGCGTCGGGAAGCGCGGTGGTCGCGGTCGTGCGGATCGCGATCGGTTGGCGAAGCTCGCGGAGCGCCGCGAGCATCTCGCCCGCGTCCGCGAAGCGCGCCGTTCGCTCTTTCGCCATCGCGCGCGCGAGGAACCGCTCGAGCTCGGGGCTCCCGGCGAGGTCGCGCCGCCGCTCGCGAATGGCCGGGATCGGTGCGATCAGGTGCTGCCGCAGGAGCTCCTGGTGATGCCCGGAGAACGGGCGCTCACCGGCGAGCATCTCGAACAGCATGACGCCGACCGCGTAGACGTCCGTTCGTCGGATCGGTCTCGGCGCCGACCGCTTGCTCGGGTGCCATGTACGCGGGCGTGCCGAAGATCGATCCGGTGCGCGTGAGCGCGGGCCCCTGCGACGAGCGCTCGCCGGTGACGAACTTGGCGAGCCCGAAGTCGAGGATCCGCACGTGCACGTCGACGTCCGGCACGCTCTGCAGGAACACGTTGCCGGGCTTCAGGTCGCGGTGGATGAGCCCGCCTTGGTGCGCGAACGAGAGCGCCGCGAGCGCCTGCGAGGTGACGGCGAAGGCGACGTCCGGCGCGAGCGCCCCCTCGCGAGCGAGGCGATGCTCGAGCGTCTCGCCGCAGAGCAGCTCCATCACGATGTACGGCATGTCACCGGCGATGCCGTAGTCGGTGACCGGGACGATGTGCGGATGTGCGACCGCCGCGAGCGCGGTCGCCTCCCGCTCGAACCGTTGCCGGAGCGAATCGCTTCCCGCGTACTCGGGTTGGAGGAGCTTGACCGCGACGCTGCGGCCGAGCTTGATGTGCTCGGCCCGATAGACGACGCCGACCCCACCGCTCCCGAGCACGCCCGCGATCCGGTAGCGGCCCTCGAGGACACGGCCGAGGAGCGGATCGTCGGCGTCACCGGGCGGTCGAGAGAGCTGCCTCTCTTCCTTGGGTTCCACGCGAGCGGGCCAGCCTAGCACGCCCGAGGACCTGCGACGCGCGGTCGAAGGTTCGGCCTGCCATCGGGCATGAAGCAAACACCGTGTCCGACGACGCCGAAGAGCATGTGCCGGCAACGCCCGAGCGGGAAGCCGCGGGGCTCCTACGGCTCATCTGCGAGGCTCTCGATACCGTCGCGATACCGTCGACCCGCGATCGGATCTTCCGCCTCGCGCTCGAGCTGTCGGGCCTCGACGAGCTCCCCCCCGACATCGACAGGCTTCGGACCTTCGTCAAGGTTCCGCTTCGCGCGGTCATCGCGGCGGAGCTCGGCGAAGACGTCGCGGAGCAGGTCCTGGCGACCGGCGCGCCGGCACTGCAGCGGTCGGTCCCCCCGCGCAGCGGGGTGCGCAGCTCCCTGGGCCAGCGAGGCCCGCTAGATCGAAGCTGATTTCCGCCGCGCGCGATAAGCTCTGCCGGTGCTCGACCGCGCTCGCACGATCCCGGCGCTCTTCGCGAGCGTCTGCGCGGCGGCCGCCCACGCGCAGGCGCCCGCCGCAGCGACACACTCGCTCGACGCCGCCGTCACGGTCGCCGACGTCGGCGACGCATGTCTCGGCGGCGACCCGCTGCGCGCTCACCTCGCGAGCTGGCTCGGCACGGACGCGATCGACGCGCGCATCGCGGTCGTGCTCGCGCTCGACGACGAGGGCACGCCCTCGTTCGTCGTGAGACGGGGTGATGCGGTCCTGGCCGCACGCCGCTTCGACCGGCTTCCTCCCGAGTGCGCCAATCGGCGGGCCGCGATCAGCTTGGCCATCGCGCTCGCGATCGATCACACCGTGCTCGACCGCATCGCCCCGACCGAGGGGATCGCGCCTGCATCGCGAGACGCCGGGGCGGGTGCCGATCCCGTCGCGGAGGCGGCCGACGGAGACGCGCCCGCACACGGCGGCGGGCGCGAGCGCCCGACGCCTCGGGCTGCCGCGGCGTCCGACGTTCGGCTCGCGCTCGGCGTCGGGCCCATGCTCCTCGTGGGCGTGCTTCCCGAGGTGGCGGCGGGCGCGTCGCTCGCGCTCGAGGTGGAGCTCGCGGGCGCGTTCGCGCTTCGCGCGTCGGGCTTCGCCACGTCCCTCGCGGGCACCGCTCTCGGTCGAGGCGAGGTCACGACCCAGCTCGTCGCCGGGCGATTGGACGCGTGCTTGATCCGCCCGGCATGGGTGCTTCTCGTCGGCGGCTGCGTGGGCGTCGCGACGGGCGCCGTCCTCGCGGAGGGGATCGGGTTCGCCGTGTCCGAGCGAGCATCGGCTGCGTGGGGCTCGGTCGTCGGGCGCGTGCTGGCGCGCGTACCGTTGGCCGACTCGGTGTGGCTCGGGCTCGCGGTCGATGGGGACGTAGCGTTCTTGCAGCCGCACCTCTCGGTCCGCGGCTTCGACGGGAGCGTCTTGACGCAGGAGGAGCTACCCCTTTCGGGTGTGGCGGTCGGCCTCGAGCTCTCGCTCGGCCTCCTCTGATGGTGGCGCGAAGGATGGGCGCGGACGCGGGCATGAAGCTTTCGACGGTGGTTGCCGCGTGACGCGACGGGACCTCGACGCGGAGGCGCTCTTCCGAGCGCATGCCGGCTACGTCGCGTCGTTTCTGTTTCGGTTGGGTGTGGAGCTCGCGGACGTGGACGATCAGGTGCAGGAGGTTTTCGTGATCGCACACACGAAAGGTGGATACACCGCCGGGCCCGCCACGCCGCGTACGTGGCTTGGAGCGATCGCGGTGCGCGTCGCGAGCCACTACCGCCGAAGCCGTGGGCGCCGTCGCGACGTGCCCGATGCGCAACTCGACGCGCGCGCCGCGGTCGCACACGCGGGCACGTCGCCGGAGCATTCGCTCGTCATCGCGTCGTCGCTCGATCGCGTCCAGCGCGCGCTCGACGAGCTCGAGGACTCGTACCGAGCCGTGTTCGTCCTCTACGAGATCGAGAATCACTCGTGTGCCGAGATCGCCGATGCGCTCGAGGTTCCCGTGGGCACCGTCTACTCTCGGTTGCACGCGGCGCGAAGCCTGTTTCGCGAAGCGCACGCGCGCCTCCTCGACGCCGACGAGCGTCCACGGGACGGGGAGGGCGCATGACCACCGACCCGCCGCGGCTCGCTGACGATCCGAACGAGCGCTCGGAGCTGAGGAGCAATCTCTCGCACGCGTCGAGCGTCGCATCGATCGCGTACGACGCGGACGCGGGTCTCGCGCGTCTGCGCCGGAGGTTGTCCGGCCGATCCTCGGGAGAGGGCGGCTCGAGCCCGGGAGGCGGATCGGGGCCGGGGGTCTCGTTCGGCAGCGGCAAGGCCTGGGTGCTCACACTCGCGCTCGTCGGCGCGAGCGCGGCGACGCTCTTGCTGACGAGCCGAGACGGGCCCGTGGACCCGAGCGAGAGTCGGGCCGCCGAGCGACCGAACGCTCCTGCGGCGCCCGTGCTCGGGCCGTCGGCCTCTCGGCCGTCGCCCGAGACCGAGCATCCGTCGGCCGGCGAGCCGCCGCTCGGCGACGCGCCCGCGCCGGGCAATCGAACGGTCACACCGGTCGTGCCGGCTCCCGAGGCGCGACCGGTCAGGACGAACACGACGCCCCGATCGCCGGGCTCGAGCACTGCTCGCGGGAGATCCCAATCGTCGCGCGCGCACGCGCGAGCCTTCGCAGCGACCCCGCGACGACGTTGCGCATCGTCGCCGACGCCGAGCGCGAGCTAGGTGACTGCACGTTGAAGAGCGAGCGCGACGCGCTGCGCGTCCTCGCGCTCGCCGCGCTCGGGCGCGACGCCGAGGCCCGCCGTCGCGCTTCGGCGTTCCTGCGCGAGAGCCCGGATCACCCCATGGCCGACGAAGTGCGCCGGGCGACGTCGCGATCCCAGACCCCCGCTGCAGACGACGAAGGACCACGCCGTTGACGAAGTGGATCGCCGCCCTCGCCGTGACCGGCGCCCTCGCGGGGTGCTCGACGGACGCCACCGTCGGCGTCGAGGACTCGGGCGCCGGCCTCGACGGAGGTGCAACGGACTCTTCGGTCCCGCCCATCCCGGGGCTCATGGCGCTTCGCGTCGAGCCCGGTATGCAGACGCTCGTCGAAGACGGGGTCGTGCCGTTCGCGACCGCGACCTACCGCGCGGTCGGGACGTTCGAGGACGGGGAGCGCGACGTCACCGCGTCGGTCGGGTGGTCAATCGACGACCCGCGCCTCGGCGACGTCTCGGCGGGCGTCTTCACGGGCCACGGCATCGGCGGCCAAGCACGAGTCGTGGCCGCGGCCGGCTCGCTCGCGGCAGGGGCCGACGTGATCGTGGTCCTCGAGGTATCCGTCGTCGCGCCCGGGCTCCCGGGCGATGTCGCCTCGATGTTCCCGGACGACACGAGCGGCGACGTCGCGGATGACGCGAACGGCCCGAGGATCCTCTACCCGAGCCACGAGACGATGTTCCCGCGGAACCTCGCGCGGTGAACCACCAGTGGCGCGCGGGCGCGTCGCTCGACCTCTTCGAGCTCCGGTTCGACAGCGCGGTCGCTCACGTGCGGATCTACACGGCCGAGCACGCTGCGCAGCCGGACCTCGGTCTCTGGTCGCGGATGACCGAGACCCACGCCGGATCGTCCGCGACCATGACGGTGCGAGGCGTCGACTCGACGGCGCCTGCCACGGTCTACACGTCACAGCACAACGAGCTCTATTACTCCTCGTCCGAGGTTCTCGGCGCTCTCTATTACTGGTCGACCGGTGCGCAGGGCGTCATGCGAGGTCACATCTCGTCGTCTCTGGCGACGAAGTTCTTCACCGACCCCGAGACGGGGGATCGCACGTGCGTCGCTTGCCATACGGTGCTCGCGCGACGGAAGGCGTCTCGCGGTCGGCTACGGCGGGGAGCGGCTGCGCGAGGTCACGATCCCCGAGCGTGATCTGCTCGTCCCCGCCTCGTCCTCCACGCAGGGGCCCGAGTACGGTTGGGGTACGTTCAACCCCGGCGCGAGCCGGCTGCTCTACGCCAACAAGGGGGCGTTGCACCTGCTCGACGCGGACACGGGCGCCGTGATCCAAGAGGTCGCGATCCCGATGGGCGCGTTCGCGACGCACCCGGATTGGTCGCCGGACGGACATTGGGTCGCACTTTCCTACGTTGCGGCGGGCGGGCGGGCGCCCGGGAACAAGGAGGTGAGGGGCTCGAGCCTCGCGCGGATGCCCGTGCTCTCGGACGGCTCGTTCGGGCCGGTGGAGGTGCTGCTGTCGAGCGACGGGCCGGACGACACGATCTTCTTCCCGAGCTACTCGCCCGACAGTCGCTGGATCGCGTTCGTGCGCGCGACGGGTCAATCGAAGGACAACGCGACCTCGGTGTTGTACTTGTTGGCCGCCGACGGCTCGGGCGCTCCGATCGCGATCACACGCCTCGACGAGCGCGTCGCGGATCAGGACGGCGTGACCGGGATCGGGAACACGATGCCGACGTGGGCGCCGAGCACGAGCCCGGAGATCTTCTGGCTCGCCTTCTCGTCGATCCGCGACTACGGAGCGGTCCTCGCGGGGGTGCAGCGCGACCAGCTCTGGGGCGCCGCGATCGACCCCGTGGTCGCGGCCGCCGGAGGCGACCCGAGCTACGCAGCGTTCTGGATGCCGTTTCAACAGATCGAGGACGGAAACCATCGTGCGTTCTGGGCGCTCGCCATGGAGGACGAGTGCCCTTCCGACGTCGAGATCTGTGACGACCTCGACAACGACTGCGACGGGATCGTCGACGAGGACTGTTGCACGCCCGCCGAGGAGATCTGCGGAGACGGTGTCGACAACGATTGCGACGGGGCCGAGGACGAAGGCTGCGGCTGCATGGAAACGGAAGAGGACTGCTTCAACGCGATCGACGACGACTGCGACGGGCTCACCGACGGAGCCGACGAGGATTGCATCATCATCTGAGCGGCAGGGAAGGACGCAGCTTCGGTCTTCAAATCACCGGGGTCGGGTCGTAGCGGTCGGTCGTGGTCCCGTCCCCCAGCTGTCCGTGCTCGTTGCTGCCAGCGCAGAGCACCTGGCCGTCGACGAGGACCCAGCAGATGTGGCGGCCGCCGCCTTCGACCGACGCTACGTCGGTCAGGGGAACCGTCCGCGCCACCGACGCCATCGGGGAGTTGTAAGGGATCACGTACCCGAGACCCTGTTCTCCGAATTGGTTCTTGCCCCAGCACATCACCGTTCGGCCGAGCACTAGCGCGCAGGTGTTGTGATGTCCGGTCGTGAGGACCTCCGCGTCCGAAACGCCGCCGACCGATACGGGTCGCGCTCGGTTCTCGAGCTCGCCGTCGCCGTTCTGACCGCGCTCCCCTCGCCCCCAACACATCACGTCGCCGCCGACGCGCAGGACGCAATTGTGGAAGTCGCCGACGTAGAGCTCTCGCACGTCGCTCAAGCCGACGACCTCGGTCGGTCGGAGCCGGTCGGTGGTCGTTCCGTCGCCGAGCTGCGATGCGTCGTTCTTTCCCCAACAGACCACGGTGGAATCCGTGTGCCGCGCGCACGCGTGGGCCGCGCCCATTCCAATCTCGGCCACATCGCGTAGGTCGAGCACGGGCGTCGGGCGTGCTCTGCGCGTGGTCGTTCCGTCCCCGAGCTGCCCCGCGCCGTTGCGCCCCCAACAGCTCGCCGTTCGGTCCGCGTGAAGCGCGCACGTCCCGGAGTAGCCGAGGTGGAGCCGAGCCACGTCGGAGATCACGTCGAATCGGAACTGGGCGCGAGCGGTTCTCGGTGGTGCCGTCGCCGACCTGCCCGTCGTCGTTTCGTCCCCAACACCAGAGCGAGCCGTCGCTGCGAATCGCGCAGCTGTGATGGCCGCCCGCGTGGATGGCGACGACGTCGTCGAGGTCGACCACCGGAATCGGCGATGACGACCCCGTCGTCGTGCCGTCGCCGAGCTGGCCGAACGTGTTGTCACCCCAGCAGGACACGGATCGGTCGGAGTGAAGCGCGCACGTGTGCTCGTAGCCGAGCGCGAGCATGGGTAGACGAGTGACGCGATCGCCCACGCCGCCGTCTTCAATCCGAGCGCCTCCGTCGTCGGCTGGCGTCTCGGGGGGCGGGCTCGCCGCATCGGTCTGCGGCGGCTCCAACGCGTCCGGCTCGTCGATGACCGCGTGCGCCTGGTCGCCGTCGTCGAGACCGCCGATGACGCCAGCGCAGTCCGCGAGCACACCGCAACAGACGATCATCGCGGCGGAGCGAAGCAGCGACCGGAGCAGCCCAGAAGAGCACGGCATGGACATGCACGCGGGGCTACGCACCTCACGTGCCAGCGCATTCGACGAAGGATCTCGCGCGCTCGTCGCCGGGTCGGTAACGCGACGAGCGACGGGTAACCCACAGAGTTACTGGAGACGCGCCTCGTGGGCGTCGCAGTGCCGGCGCGGACCGCATCGTCATTCGAGCGACAGGGGCACGATCGTGGTGCAGGATCGCGTCGCGGTGCATCGCGTCGACGCGCGGAGCTCCGACGCTGTCGCGGTCGCCCTCGGTTTCCACGCGCCGATCTACGTGGCCGACGCCGTCGTCGCGCGTACGGCCGTCCCGCGCCACTGAGTGTGCCGCGATGCGCTTGACTTCCAAGGGCGTTTCACCGCCCGATCGCGTCATGGGCCTCGGGGAGCTGCTCGTCCGGGAGGGGATCGTCGACGCGAGCTCGATGCGCGACGCCACGGGTAGGGCGGAAGAGGCGGGCCGAGCGCTCGCGGCCATCCTCGTAGACGACGACCACGTCACCGAGGACGCGCTCGCGGACGCGGTGGCGCGCGCCGTCGGAACCGTCGTCATCGACGTCGATCTCGGCGCGCTCGATCGCGAGAGCGTGAGGCTCATCCCCGAATCGGTCGCCCGCCGCTTCCTCTTGATCGCCGTGGCGAGGGGACCGACGGGGCGCACGCTGCGGGTGGCATTCGCCGATCCTCTCGACGAGGACGCGGTCGCGAGCGTTCGCGAGCTGACCGGGCTCGAGGTCGAGCCGATGGTGGCGACCGTCTCCGGGGTAAAGGCCGCGCTCGATCGCGAGTACAAGGCTCGCACGACCGAGATCATCCGAGCCGCCCGCCCAGAGCCCGGCCGCGAGCTCGCTCCCGAGGACACCCAGCAGCTGCTCTCGCAGCGCGATCCGACGCACGCGGGTACCGATCCGATGCACCGACTCGAGACCGAGGCGACGATTGAACAACGCCACGAAGCGCTTCTCTTGACGCTCGTCGAGGCCGGAGTGCTCGAGCGAGCGGACTACGTCGCGGCGCTCAGGCGTCTGAAGGGCCGGAAGTAGCCGAAATCGCGCGCCCTCTCGCGGTGTCAGTTTTTTCACGCCGAGCGCGTGCGACCGCGACACACATGTCCGGAAGCGGAAGCCCCTGGCCCTCGAAATCCCTTCGGTGTCGGGGGTGGCTCACTCCTTGCCCCGGGCCGCGACGGGTGCCTCGCACACGGGTGTACGGTCGTGGAGCGAGACGTCGGTGCAGGGAGCAGATGCCCCTACGCCGGCTTGACAGGGTTCGGCACGCCGCATAGCTTGCCGCGCTCTTTGGCCCGAGGCGAAAGGCCCCGGAGCATTCGGACTGGTGGAGGACTGGAAGATGAATCGTTCGATCTTCACGCTTGCGCTCTGCGCGGGCTCGGGTCTCGTGCTCGTCGCCTGTGGTGACGACTCGGGTCGGCCTGTCGACGGTGGCCCGGTCATCATGCTCGACGGCGGCGGCGGCGGCACCGACGGCGGTCCCGGCGTCGACGGCGGCCGGCGCGACGGCGGCCCGACCGGGGGCTGCGACCTCGGCGAAGGCTGCGACCCCACGCGCGGTTGCCGTGTGAGCACGACCTGCCTCGCCGAGTTCGACGGCGAGATCGGCGGCACCGACGACCCGATCTCCGGGCTCCCGGGCGGCGGCATGAGCATCCCCGTGACGTCCTGGACCGGCGGCTACTGCACGACGGTCAACGCGATCGACGCCGGCGGCTGTGACCCGCTCGACGACATGAGCTGCGGTGGGCCGGAGTGTGGCCTGTGTCTCAACTCGGGTCAGGTCGCGATGAGCGGCTCGCCCGTCACGTACTGCGCGGCCGCGTGCGTTCCCTCGCTCACGACCAACCCCTGCCGCGACACGTACAGCTGCATCCTCGGCAACAGCGTCTGCCTCCCCGGCTGCACTTCGGACGACGAGTGCCGGGTCATCCGCGAGGACTCGAACGACAACGGTCTGCTCGACCCGTACGACGCGACGATGAACCCGGGCGGCGACCATCTCGTGTACGACGCGTCGACGAACGCGACGTGCAACACGACGACGGCGCGCTGCCTCCATGACGGGGCGGCCGGCGCCGAAGCGGGCGACACCTGCTACGACGACTTCGACTGCGAAGAGAACGGCGACTGCATTCCGGACGACGGCGAGGACGGCAACTGGCCGGGCGGCTACTGCACGAAGTTCGGCTGCGACGTGGCCGGCAACGACTGCGCGCCGGACGGCAAGTGCCAGGAGCGCGGCCTCGGGATCTCGATCTGCGTCCAGGCGTGTCAGGTCGCGGCGACGACGGACTCGGCGGACCGCTTCAGCGATCCGCGCGACTGCCGGCCCGGCTACAGCTGCTTCTGGGACGGTACGGGCGGAGCGGCGGCCGGCAACGGCGGCTGCGTGCCCGGCAACTACAACGACGAGCGGACCGCGAACATCGGAGCGGCCTGCACGACCGAAGCGACCTGCTACTCGCCGTACGGTCTCGGCCAGTGCCGCGACTTCGGCGCGGGCAACCACTGCACCCTGTTCGACTGCGGCGCGCCCGGCGTGCCTGCGGACGTCTGCGGGGCGGACGCCGTCTGCGCGATGGTCTCGGGCTCGACGACGACGCTTTGCATCAAGACGTGCACGACGGCGGCCGACTGCCTCGCTGGCAACGGTTGCTGGGACACCACGATGGCGGGCATCACCACGGGCGGCGACAAGGTCTGCTTCCCGGGCTGCCTGACCGACGGGGACTGCCGCACGACGGAGCGCTGCATGGGCGCGACCATGACCATGGTCGGCGACTGCGTGGCGATGTGAGCCGCGGCTCCCGGGGGCTCGGCTCTCGGGTTTGACGGAGGCGCCCCGGTGCGGTAGCACCGGGGCGTTTTCCATTAAGTGAGCGGAGACGGTCATGTACATCTTCACCGGACGACGACGGCCCCAGCGGTCCACCAAGAAGAAGTCGGCCCGCTATCGGGCGGCCGCCAAGGCCAAGGAGCGCCGCCGGCAGAACCGGATGCACGGCCGTCCGCTCGGGCGCCGCGCCACGAAGCGCAAGTAGGGCCGTCGGGCCCCATCCGTTGACCGCCTCCGAGCACAACCCCATCTACGTCGTCAGCGACTCGACCGGCGAGACCGCCGAGCGAGTCGTCCGCGCCGCCCTGCTCCAGTTTCCCGAGCACCGCGTCCGCGTTCGGCTGTTCACGCGCGTCCGCGACACGGCCGCGGCCGACGACGTGATCGGTCGCGCGGCCGAGGCCGGCGCGATGATCGTCTTCACTCTGGTGGCGCCCGAGCTCCGAGAGTACTTCCACGAGAAAGCGAACGAGCGAAAGATCGAGGCGGTCGATGTCATCGGCGCGCTCATCCACAAGGTGGGCGGCTTCCTCGAGGCGCAGCCGATCAACGTCCCGACGGCGACGTTGCCGCTCTCCGAGGAGTACTTCCGTCGGGTCGAAGCGATCGAGTTCGCGGTCAAGAGCGACGACGGCAAGGAGCCGAGGAACTTCCGCAAAGCCGATCTCGTGCTCGTCGGCGTGAGCCGGACGAGCAAGACGCCGCTCTCCACGTACCTCGCGGGTCGTGGGCTTCGCGTCGCGAACATACCGCTCGTCCTCGGCGTGCAACCGCCGAAGGAGCTCTTCGAGGTTCCGGAGGAGCGCGTCGTCGCGCTCACGATCGGGATCGACAAGCTGCTCGAGATCCGCAAGCAGCGCCTCTCGCAGCTCGGCATGCCCACCGACGCGAACTACGGCCTGCGCGATCACGTCAGGGCGGAGCTCGAGTTCGCGCACGATCTGTTTCGCCAGCATCCGGCGTGGCAGGTCGTCGACGTCAGCGGGCGGGCGATCGAAGAGACCGCGACGATCATCCTCGAGATGTACAAGGACAGCGAGGACCGCCGTCATCATACGCACCCGCCGCCGACCGTGCTCTGACCGCGGGTTTCTCGCGCGCAGCGTCGGTTTCGAATGGGCTCGGCGGGCAGAGCCCCCCGCTACCGCGGCGGCGGCTTCGACTGGTAGTTCTCCGCGACGCTCGTCACGAACTGGGCGACGAGACCGTCGGCGACGCGCAGGCGACGGCTCAGCTCGCGCGCGATATTCATGATGAACAGCGCGTAGCTCTTGACGTCGCGGCGGTAGAGGAGCCTGTCGACGTCCTCTCCCGTCACCCGGAGCAGCATCGTGGGCGCGACGGCCCGCACGGTGGCTGAACGCGGTTGCGGGTCGACGATGGCCATCTCCCCGAACCAGTCGCCCGGCCCGAAGAGCGCGACCCGCACGTCGCCGCCCTGCTTCGCCTGTTTGACCACCTCGAGCTCGCCGCCGATGACGACGTACATCTCGCGCGCTGTATCGCCCTCGCGGACGACGACGTCTCCCGACTCGACGTGACGCGTCGGCAGCTCTCGAGCGAGGTGGCCCAGGGTCTCGTCGTCGAGGCCGCCGAACAGGCCCACGTCTTTGAGCATCGCCCCGTTGACGCGCGGCGTGGGCCGCGATTCGTCCTTGCCGCTCATGGGCGGCATCCTGGTACGGGAAGCCCCCGCTTTCAAGAGGCGACGCTATGCGGCATTCTCCCCAGCCGCTACCCTCATTGTCTCAGGCTCCGTGAGCAGGCCCGACGCGATGGATCTGCCCCGCCCGTTCGGGGCCTACACCCTTGTCCGCAGGCTCGCCGTCGGTGGCATGGCCGAGGTCTATGTCGCGAAGACCAAGGGGATCGGGGGGTTCGAGAAGCTCGTCGCGATCAAGGTGATCCACCCGCGCTTCAGCGAGGACGAGCACTTCATCCAGATGCTCGTCGAGGAAGCGAAGATCTCGGTCGTGCTCACCCACGTGAACGTCGCCCAGACGTTCGACCTCGGTTGCATCGACGACACCTACTTCATCGTCATGGAGTACATCGAGGGCGCCGACGCCTACAAGCTGCTGAAGCGCGCCGAAGCGAAAGGCATGCAGCTACCGTTCGACGTCTGTGCGTACATCGCATCCGAGGTGTGCAACGGGCTCGACTACGCACATCGAAAGCGCGACGGTGAGGGCAAGCCGCTCGGGATCGTGCACCGCGACATCTCCCCGCAGAACGTGCTCATCAGCACGACCGGCGAGGTGAAGATCGTCGACTTCGGGATCGCGAAGGCCGCGTCGCGGACGGGGCAGACCGAAGCTGGAGTGATCAAGGGCAAGTACTACTACATGTCGCCCGAGCAAGCGTGGGGCGATCCGATGGATCACCGCTCGGACATCTTCTCGACGGGGGTCGTCCTCTACGAGCTCGTGACCGGGCAGATGCTCTACCAGGAAGACAACATCCCGCAGCTGCTCGACCGCGTCCGAAAAGCGGATGTGCTCCCTCCGTCGCTGCGTCGTCCCGACATCCCGATCTCGCTCGACCGGATCGTCCTCCACGCCGCCGCCAAGAAGCCCGAGGATCGGTATCAGAGCGCGCACGACATGGCGCAGGACCTCGGCCAGTTCCTCTACGCCGAGACGCCGTCGTTCACCGCGCAGCGGCTCGCCGATCTGATGAACGAGCTCTTCGGTGACGAGGAGACCGTCTCGGGGCAGCGGCCCGCGCCGACAGCGCCGACCCACGAGTCCGAGGCTGTGCCCGTCGCTGCGCTCTCGCGCGCCGAGATCGCCGTGGCGGACAGCCTCATCTTCGATCTGGGCGAGGAGGAAGGCGAGACGCGGCACGACGTCGCGCCGTATCGCTCGGCGAAGGGGCAGGGAGACACGACCGACAACCAGCCCGCGGCGCGCGTCGACGAGACGCGACCGGTGAAGCGCGTCCTCGCCGACGACGACGAGGACGAGGAGACGGAGATCGCGGACAAGATGCGCTTGACCCCGGCGTGGGACGAGCCGACCGCGACGCTCGATTGGGACGAGTCGTGGGACGACGCGACGACGGTCGACGGAGGCGAGCAGGTGATGGAGGGCCTCGCCCGCGGGCGGAGCGGACCGCCGCGGCCCGCTCCGCCGCCGCGGCCGGCGCCGAAGCCGACGCCGCCTGCGCGGCCGGCCTCGCGTTCGGTGCCGCCTCCGGCCCCGCGCGCGGTGCCGCCCCCGAGCTCGAAGGCGCGCCCGGTCGCGCCGCCACCGCCGCTGCCGGTACGCGCCTCCCGACCGCCGCCGCCACCCGCGCGCACGTCCTCGCCAGCGATTGCGTCCGGGCCACCGCCGGCGGCGCCCTGGCCTTCGCCGTCCGCGGCGCCTTGGCCCGCCGGCCATCCGGTGCCGAGCTCCGCGCTCCCCGTCTCTCGGCCGCCGGCTCCGCCCGAGGCCCCACCTCAGGCGACCGCGCCGTGGGCTCCTCAGCAGCGCGTCTCGGTTCCGAGCCCGGTCGTTCACGGATCGCAGGCGTGGCCTGCAGCGACCCCCGCGACCGCCGCACCGTGGGCACAAGCTCCGCCGACACCGCCGACCGCTCCACGGACCGTGTCGTGGCCTCCCGTGGCGGCGCCGACGACAGAGACAGGGGCAGCGCCCTCGACCGGTGAGCGTGAGGCGCCGGACCCCTTCGCGCCGCCGGCGCCGGGCGCCGGCACGACGCTCTCGATACCGAAGCAGTCGGGCGGATCGCGTGTGCCGTGGATCGTCGGTGGGACGCTCGTGCTTCTCGCCGTCGCGTTGCTCGTCGTTTTGGCCGCGGTCGGTGGGAGCGAGCCCGAGCCGCGCGTGCAGATCATCAGCGTCCCCGCGGGTGCCACGGTTCAGATCGACGGCGTCGCCCGCTCGGGCGCGACGCCCATCCTGATCGAGGACGGGATCGAGGTGGGTCGCGCCTACCGCCTCGAGGTCTCGCAGCCCGGGTACGAGACCTGGACGACGACCTTCGAGCCGGTCGACGGAGTCCTCGAGCAGATCGCGGTCCTTCGCCCGCTGCGCGCGACCCTGCACGTCGAGACGGATCCCGTGGGTGCGCACGTGTGGATCAACGACGTGCTCTACGGCTCGTCGCCCGTGGACGTCCCGGGGCTCGCGATCGGTCGTGAGATACGGGTGCGCGCGTCGCTGATCGGGCGCGGCGAGGTCGCGCAGACGCTGACGATCACGGCGGACGATCTCACTCCGCGCGTGCGCATCGTGTTCCCGTCCGAGTGACCGGGGTCAGGCGAAGGGCTCACCCAAGAGGTGGTTGTCGATGAGACGCGTACGTCCGATCGTGGCCGCTACGGTCAGGAGCGCGTGAGATTCGATCCGGCCGGTGAGCGGCTCGAGCGTCTCCGCGTCGGCGATCGCGACGTAGTCGACCGAGTCGAACGCGCGCTCGATCGCGTCGCGCGACGCGCGCGGCCGAGCGCCTCGGCGCTCCGCTCGCCGCGCCCTCGTCGAACGCGCTCGGCTGCCTCGCGCAAGGCGCGCGACGATCGCGAGCGCGCGCGCGCGCTCGCGCCTCGACGAGGTAGCGGTTGCGCGACGAGAGCGCGAGCCCGTCGGGCTCGCGCACGATCGGGCGCCCCACCACGTCCACCGGGAGGTCGAGGTCGCGCGCCATCCGCTCGACGATCTTCCACTGCTGATAGTCCTTCTGGCCGAAGACCGCGACGCACGGCGCCGGCGAGCGCGAAGAGCTTCGCGACCACGGTCGTCACGCCGCGGAAGTGCGCCGGGCGGTGCGCGCCCTCGAAGCGCGATCGTCGAGCGCCCCGACCTCGACGCTGCGTCTGGAAGCCGGGCGGGTACATCGCGTCGGGCGCGGGCGCGAAGACGAGGTCCACGCCGCGCGCTCGCGGCAAGCGGCGAGGTCGGCCTCGAGCGTGCGCGGGTAGCGCGCGAAATCCTCGGTCGGCCCGAACTGCAGCGGGTTGACGAAGATGGTCACGACGCGAGAAGTCGCGCCGCGCTCGCGCAGCCTCGTCGACGAGCGCGAGTGCCCGTCGTGCAGCGCGCCCATCGTCGGGACGAGCCCGACGACGGGCGCCGCGCGCGCGCGCCGCCGTCACACGCCGCGCGCAGCTCGGCGGGCGCGTGCGCGACGTTCATCCTTCGCTGGGCCCGTACCTCGCCGCCGCTGCCGCCGACCGCCTTCAGGTGCGGCACGCGACCGGCTCGGCGCGCCACGTGCGCCCGAACGAGTGCTCCTCGGTCGGGAACGCGCCGCTGCGCACCTCGTCGCAGAACGTCGACGCGCCGCGGCGACGCCTCGCTCGAACATCTGGTCGTAGCGCTTGACGAACTTCGGCCTGAGATCGGCGTCAGGCCCGAGCAGGTCGTAGCAGACCAGCACCTGGCCGTCGCACTCCGCGCCGGCGCCGATCCCGATCGTCGGGACGTCGAGCGCGGCGGTGATGTTCGGCGGCGAGGTCGGTCGGGATCCCCTCGAGCACGACCGCGTACGCGCCGGCGTCGGCGACCGCCTTCGCGTCGGCGAGGATGCGCGCTCCGCCGTCTCGTCGTCGCGCCCTGCACGCGGAAGCCGCCCATCGCGTGCACGCTCTGCGGCGTGAGGCCGACGTGGCCCATCACCGGGATGCCGGCCGCGACGATGCGCGCGATCGCGGGCGCGACGTCGCGACCGCCCTCGAGCTTGACCGCGTGCGCGCCGCCCTCGGCTGAGCGAGGCGGCCGGCGTTGCGCAGCGCCTCCTCGGGCGTGACCTGGTAGCTCATGAACGGCATGTCGGCGACGATGTGCGCGCGCCGGGCGCCGCGGGCGACGGCGCGCGTGTGATAGACGATCTCGTCGACCGTGACGGGCAGGGTGGTCGTCGAGGCCCTGCACGACCATGCCGAGCGAGTCGCCGACGAGCAGCACGTCGGCGCCGGCCTCGTCGAGCATGCGGGCGAACGTGGCGTCGTACGCCGTGACCATGGTGATGCGCTCGCCGCGCGACTTCATCGCGCGGAGCTGCGGGACGGTCACACGCGCGGCGCGCGGGGGCGGCGGAGCGCCCAGGCTGGAGGTGGACATGGTGGTCTCGACGGTCGGGTCGCGGCCGGGTCGATTCCCGGTCCACGCCTACGGACAACCGTAATGCCGAACCCGTGGGCGGTCCATCCTTCTCAACCTCGGTCGCGGCGGCGACTGGCGAATACACCCATGATTCCGATGGGGAAGGCCGTGAGGAGGGCGATCCACCGAAGCGTCAGCGCGGCTTCCACGCTCCCGTCGGCCGGCATCCCGAGGACGTCTCGAGCGTCGGCCATCGCACCGGCGGACCGCCCGAGCCGGTCGAGCGTGAGAGGGATCAACACGGCCGCGAAGCCCACCGAGAAAGCGGTCGACGCCCGCAGGACGACCCCGACCAACCGATCGCGCGGAGCCGTGATGGCCCCCGCCGCGAACGCCGACACCGCGATCACCGGCGCCAGCGCGAGCCCCCAGCTGGGCACGAACGGCCCGAGAAACGCGGCCACCATCGCCCCGAACGTCGCTCCGAGCATCCACGCCAGGATGTCGGTTTTCACCCTCACGCGGAGTCTGTCTCGGGGGGCGTTGCCCCCCGTCGCTCGGGTGCCGCTGGCGCGGCACCCTCGCTCGCCTCGGCGTCGCTGTCTTCGACAGCGCCGCCTCGTGCGCCCCCCTCGCCGCTGCGCGGCGGGCTCGCTTTGCTCGCGGGGGGCGTTGCCCCCCGTCGCCTCGGGTGCCGCTGGCGCGGCACCCTCGCTCGCCTCGGCGTCGCTGTCTTCGACAGCGCCGCCTCGTGCGCCCCCCTCGCCGCTGCGCGGCGGGCTCGCTTTGCTCGCGGGGGGCGTTGCCCCCCGTCGCTCGGGTGCCGCTGGCGCGGCACCCTCGCTCGCCTCGGCGTCGCTGTCTTCGACAGCGCCGCCTCGTGCGCCCCCCTCGCCGCTGCGCGGCGGGCTCGCTTTTGCTAGCGGGGGGCGTTGCCCCCCGTCGCTCGGGTGCCGCTGGCGCGGCACCCTCGCTCGCCTCGGCGTCGCTGTCTACGACAGCGACGCCTCGTGCGCCCCCCTCGCCGCTGCGCGGCGGGCTCGCTTTGCTCGCGGGGGTGCCTGCAGAGGGGTGGGCCGTGTCGGAGTCCGTGCCCGTGTCGAGGGAGCGGAGGTCGTTCGCGATCGCGGCTCGGGTCGCGTCGTCGGCGGCGAGGGCGCTCGCGCGTTCGAGCATGCGGCGGGCTTCGCGATCGAGGCCGAGCGCGGTGAGCAGCCGGCCCGCTTCGCGGTGGTAGACGATGTGATTGTCGCGATCCTGCCCTCGCGAGAGCGCGCCGTAGAGATCGGCGGCGCGCTCGAGGCGGCCCGCCTTCTCGTGAAGGCGCGCGAGCGAGATGGCGGTGCGCGGCGGAAAATCGAGCTGGCGCCTCGCGGTCAGCAGCGAGATGACGGATTCGAGGACGCGGATCGCCTCTTCGTCGTTGCCGACGTCCACGTGCGCCAGGCCGAGCTCTTCGAGGACGAGCTCGTCCGGGCGGATCTTCGCTCAAGAGGTTCGCGGCCATCTCGAGGACCTCGAGCGCCTCGCTCGCGCGGCTCTTCGAGCGGAGGTATCGGCCAGCTTGAGCAGTGGTCGCGGGTCCTCGTCGTCGAACGCGGCCGCTTCCTCGAGCTCGGCGACCGCGCCCTCCTCATCGCCGCGCGCATCGGCGAGCCGAGCGAGCATGACGTGCGCCGCGATCCGCGATTCGCCGCCCTCGTCCTCGTCGATGCTCGAAAGAAATGCGCGCAGCGCCTTCTCTCCGCCCTCCTCGTCGTCGCGAAGAAGTCGGGCCCGTGCCACTTCGATCCACAAGTAGCGCGGCTCGTCCGTCTCTTCGAGCAGCGCTTCGAGCTTCGCCGCCGCTTCTTCGGTGCGGCCCGCGTAAAGCGCGAGCAGCGCGTCCGTCATCGGGTCGCCGTAGCTCGCGTACTCCTCGTCTTGCGACTCCTCCCACGACCCGGCTATCGCAGCGAGCCGGTCCTCGTCGCTCACCTCGACGACCTCGGCCGCAAGCACCGCGTCCTTGCGCTCGAGCGTGTAGAGAAGCTCCTCCGCCCGCTTGCGCGCCGCGACGCTCGCCGCCGTTTCGATCGCCCCCTCCAGCTCTTCCAGCGCGAGATCGCGCTCTCCGTTCGCCAGATACTCCTTTGCACGCTCGACCCTGTCATCGGCGATGCCGTCCTTGCATTCGCCGATGCGAGCGGCCAGCGCGTCACGCGTCGCCTCGTCGGGAGGCGACTTGTCGAGCGCGCGCTCGTACTCGAGCTTCGCCTGCCCGAGCTCGCCAGCCTCGAGGTGACGGTCCCCGCTCGTCCGGTGGTCCTCCCACGACTTTCCCCCGAAGAGCCTCTTCATCAGCGACATGCGATCACCCCCGGCGTCCCTTCGTCTTCTGATTCTGCCGCTGAAGAGCCGCCATCTTGATCGGCCCGGGTACGTTGCGGCTGCGCGTCAGCGTCTTGAGGTCGTTGTCGCGCATGTGCGCGAGGAACTGAAGAGCGAGCCCCACGGGGGTCTTCGGGTTGAAGACCAGACCGCGCTTCACCTCGTAGCTCGAGAGCCACTTCTTCTTGTTGCCGATCGTCCGGAGGATGTCTTCGCTGATCTCACGGCTCTGCGTGAACGCGGCCGCTTCTCCGGCCGTGACGCGAGGCGAGTTGATCGCCGCTCTCGACACGGCCTTGTTCGGGTCGCGCACCAGGATCGAGCGAGCGGCCGCGCTCCCGATCGCCGCGAGCCGTATCTTGTCCTGCTTCTTCATCTTCTCGATGCGCGTCCGAAGCGGAAGGAACTTCTCCTTGAGCTTCTCCTCGTCCTTGTCGGGGTCGTGCTCGGTGGCGTCTTCGTCCGCGTCGACCGAGAGGGCCTCCCTGAACTCGAGGTCGTCGGGCAGCGGCTCGTCGGACGGCTCGGGGATGAGCTGACCGCGGATGGCCTCCACGTGGTCGTCGAACGACGGGATGCCGTCGAGCTGGACGCCGTTGCGCGCGCAGAGCTCGATGAGGCGATCCGCCGTCGACATGCGCGTCGCGGCGTTCTTGTAGAGCGCCTCGATGATCTTCGGTGCGCCGAGAAGTCGTTGCTGGTTGACGGCGATCACCTCGCTGAGGTGCTCGCTGCACCGGAGCGCGATGCGCTGCACGGTGGAGTCGAGCGTGCCGTGGTTCATCGCGAGCTGTTCGAGCATCCCGTCGTCGTCGCGGAAGTGATCGGCGAGCGCGTCGAGAATCGCCGGATGCAGCGGGTCGTCGCACGCGCTCAGCACGACGCCGCGAGGGACCCCAGCGAGCGTCTTCGACGCGCTCTCGCGGATCGCGTCGTCGGGATCCGACGCGAGCTGCACGAGAAGCGTGACGAGGTCTGCGCCCCGGACGGGGACGAGCCCGCGCGCGGCCATCGCGCGGGCGCCCGCCGGCGCCGCGGGGTTGCCGAACTTGCGGATCGCCTCCGGGAGCTCCGCCACCGGGAGCGGGAGGACCGGCACGGTCATGGGACGGTCTTATCTCGGATCGCCGTCCGGGTAAACGGCCGCGGCTTCTGGATTCGCCGGCTTCGTCCATGATGCCGGTAGGATACGTGCGAGACCGGCGGCGGCTGCGGGCGCCGGGCGGCGGCGTGCGCGCCACTGTGGGTCCGTGTCATACTGCCGAACCCTGCCGCGCCCGCTCCGGCGTGTGCCGGAGAGGACCATCACGTGCACAGATTGTGGCTTTCTTTCGCGCTCGTCGCGGCAATGGCGAGCGCTTGTGGGGACGATTCCTCTGCCGACGCCGGCGATGGCGCGTTGGATGCTGCGCTGGACGCGCCCATCGGCTTTCCCGACGGCGCGGTCCTCTGCGAGCCCGGCGATCCCTGTGACGACGGCGTCGACTGCACGAACGACTACTGCGGCGACCTGGGTTACTGCCGAAACATCCCCGACTCCGCTCGCTGCGACGACGACGTCTTCTGCAACGGCTCGGAGATATGCGATTGCCTCCGCGGCTGCATGCTGGGCACTCCCGAGACCTGCTCCGATGGGGAGGTCTGCACGCTCGACCGCTGCATCGAAGAGACCAAGTCGTGCATGCGTACGCCTCGGGACTTCGACGGCGACGGCGAGGTCGATTGGCACTGTGAAGGGGGTACGGACTGCGACGACCGCGACCCGGCGCGGGGTGCGCTCGCGTCCGAGGTCTGCATGGACGGCGTCGACAACGATTGCGACGAGATGATCGACGAATCGGGGTGCGGCCGGCCGCCACACGACACCTGCGACGACCCGCTCGACATCAGCGCAGGCGGCGTGTTCTTCATGACGAACGTCGGTGCGATGCCGGACTACGGCACGACCTGCAGCGGCAGCGGTCGGCGTGACGTCGTCGCGACGTTCACCACGACCGAAGCTCGGGACATCCGCGTGACCGCCGAGGGGACGGGGGTCACCTCCGTCGCGCTTCGCACCAGCTGCGAGGACATCGCCACGGAGCGCGACTGCGGCTCCGGTTTTCCGGGCACGATCCGCGCTCGGTCGTTGCCGCCGGGGACGTACTTCCTGATCGTGAGCGACACGAGCATCGGCGACATCGCGATCGATCTCGAGCTGACCGATCCCGTTCCGCCGCCGACGAACGAGACGTGCGCGATGCCCGAGGACATCTCGGGTGGCGGAACCTTCACGGGCTCGTTCGTCGACGTGGCGGACGACTTCATGACCAGCTGCGGCTACGCGTTGCAACCGGACCTCGTCTATTCGTTCACCACGACAAGCCCGCAGGACGTGCGCATCTCGCTCGTGAGCACCACCGGCGACACGATGGCGTTCGAAGTCCGCAGGACCTGCACGGATTCGTCGTCCACCATGCGCTGCTCGAGCGCGGCACCGGCCGGGTCGACTCTCCACACGCTCCCCGCGGGAACGTACTACCTGATCATCGAAGGGCCTTCGTTCCGCGAGGTCGACTACTCGCTCGACGTCGAGTTCCTCCCGCCGACGCCCGTCCCGCACGGCGACACGTGCTCGGACCCGATTCTGCTGACCAGCGGTGTTCGCACCCTGGGAACGCTCTCGGACAAGGAAGACGATCTCACGACGACGTGCGGCTTCTCGTACCGCGACGCCGTGTACGACTTCACGATCGGTGCGCGCAGCGACGTCGCGATCACGGTCGACGCCGGCGGCACGTACATGGCGCAGTCGGTCCGGCCCACGTGCACGGACAGCGCGACTCAGCTCCGCTGTACCACCGGCACGCCTTCGCGGGCGCGGCTACGCGACCTGGCTGCGGGGACCTATTACGTGATCGTCGAGTCGTACCGCGGGACGGGATTCAACATCACGCTCGACGTCACCCCGCCGACGACCACCACCCCCGTCAGCGGTAACGACAACTGTTTTGCACCCTACCTGGTGCCGAGCACCGGCGGCCTGTTCACGGGGTCGACCGTCGGTTTGTCGAACGACTACGAGACGGGGCTCGGCGGATGCGGCTCGGGAGCCGTCGGCCCCGACGCCGCGTTCGAGCTCGACCTGACCGCTCGAAAGCGCGTGATCGCCTCGACCGAGGGCTCGGACTTCGACACGGTGCTTCACGTGCACTCGGCAGGATGCGCGACCGGCGGGCAGCGATTCTGCGACGACGACACCGGGGACGGGCTCACGAGCTTCATCGATCAGGTCCTCGACCCAGGCACGTGGTTCTTCATCGTCGACGGGCGGGGTGCGACGGCGGCGGGTAATTACTACTTCGAGGTCCAGGTCCGCGACCCCTGAGCGGCGGGAGATGTCGATGCGCTGGTCAACATCGTTGGTGGTCTTCGCGGTTCTGCTCTTCGCGTGCACGCGCGGCCGGGACGATCCCGATTTTCCCGACGCGAGGTTCGGCGACGCAGGGGCTGACGGGGCCTTCGATGCGGACATCCCGCCGCCGACCGTGGACACGTGCACTCCGGAAGGAATGAACGCGACGCTCGGGCAGAGCTGTACGACGGACGCAGAGTGTGACGACGGTTGCTTCTGCAACGGCGTGGAACGGTGCTCGGGCACCTGCGTAGCAGGCGACGACCCGTGCGTAGATGCCATCGACTGCACCGCAGACGCGTGCGTCGAAGAGGTCGACCGATGCATTCACGACCCACAGCACGAGATGTGCTCCGACGGCGACGCTTGCAACGGCCGCGAGGTGTGCGACGTCCGGATGGGCTGTCGCAGTGCGTCGCCTCTCTACTGCAACGACGAGAATTCGTGCACGGTCGACATGTGCTCGACGGAGGAAGGCTGCGTCTACATCCTTCGCGATCTCGACGGCGACGGATTCGTGGACGGCCGCTGTGGTGGCGAGGACTGTGACGACGATCCCCGGTTCGGGCGGAACATCTATCCCGGCGCTCCGGAGGATTGCAACAACCGTCGCGACGACGACTGCAACGGGCTCCGCGACTACAACGACCCGGTCTGCATCCCGACGAACGACACCTGCGCGACCGCGCAGGTGCTGCCCGGGCCGGGCACGTACTCGGGCTCGACAGCGACACTCGCGGCCAACTACACGCTCTCGTGCGCGACCTCGACGGGCGCGGACGCGGTCTTCCGGTTCACCCTCGACGAGATACAGGACGTTCGGATCAACGTGAGCGGTGGCGGCACCGGAGTGCGAGCGTCACTGCGGCCCTGGGGTGTGTGCGCGGCCGGGCCGGACGACAAGTGCAGCGCAGCCGCGCCGCCGTCGATACTGCGTCGGAGCCTCGCGGCGGGCGACTACGCGATCATCGTCCAGACCAACGGCGGCGCCCCGTTCGATCTCTGCTCATGTTCGAGCCGCCCACGCCCATCCCGCCCGTCGATCAGTGCAATTCCGGAACGCTCGACGTGTCCGCCGGGGGGACGTTCACGGGCTTCTTCGCCGAGATCGACGACGACTACGCGCTCACGTGTCACCCCGCGTTCGGTGTCGCGTACGCGGATGCCGCCTATCGCTTCACGATCACGGAGCCGAAGGACGTGACGATCACGGCATCGACATCTGGCCCGATGTGGACCCCGACGACGTACCTCTCGCTCGTCACCAACTGTAGCGACACGACATCGACCGTTCAGTGCACGCTCGCGACGGCGCCCATGCTCCGCCGCCGCGGCCTGCCCGCCGGCACCTACTACATCCTGCTCGAGTCGAGCGCGACGGACTCCACGATGTGGAGCCTCACGGTGGATATCACCGATCCGGTGCCGCGGCTCCCGGGCGATGCGTGCTCGAGCGCTCTCGACATCACGAGCGCGACGGGCACCGTGCCTCTCGCGACCGCCGAGGACGACGGCGCGAACTCGTGCTCCCCGGCGACCACGTTCCGGCGCGACGCGATCTACTACTTCGATCTGTCGCGCACACGTGACGTCACCCTCACGACGAATGGGGCGAGCTCGTTCCACTATGTCTCGTTGTCCTCGGAGTGCGGCGTGGTCGGAAGCGAGATCCGCTGTCGCAGCGGCTCCTCGCCGTACGTACAGACCTTCCGGAGCCTCGCGGCCGGGCGCTACTACGTGAACCTCACGAGCACCCTCACGTCAGGCGACGCCACCGCCTCGATCGTCATCTCCCCGCCGACACCCGTTCCGCCAAACGATCAATGCGCCGGCGCGATCGAGGTCGGCGGCGCGCCGGTCACGACGCGGACCGACACGTTGCTCGACTTCGAGGACGACGTGGCCGGAGGCTCGTGCGCGTTCGGGAGCCGGCCCGACGCCTTCTACAAGATCACGCTGACCGCACGGAAGGACGTGACGATCACCGCGACCCCGAGCACCGGAACCACGTCGGGCCTGTCGCTGACGCTCCGGAACACGTGCGGGCCCGGGTCGGACATCGCGTGCCACCTGGCGAGCCCCGCGACGAGCCCGGCCATCATCTCGACCACGCTCAACGCCGGTGTCTATTACTTCCTCGTCGAGGGCGCGAGCGCGACGACCGCTGGCGACTACGTCTTGCGGGTCTTCATCACGGACCCGGCCTGAGCACCTCGTCGAGCTGCGCGCCGGCCCCCCGCCGCGCGGGCCGCCGTTTTTTTGCCCCGAACGCCGGCCTCGGGTTACCCGGGATGCATGGCCAAGGGTGCGACAGATGGGTAGTGGCATCCGCCCGTTTCCGTTCTTCCGGACCGGGACGAGGGCCGATCCGAGCGCGGCGGCCAAGCCGATCCTCGTCCTCGAGGGCGTGACGAAGTACTTCAAGCCGGACGTCCCGACGCTCCGGCACGTCGACCTCGCCGTCGAGCGCGGCGAGTTTCTCTTCATCACGGGGCCGAGCGGCTCCGGCAAGAGCACGCTCCTGTCGCTGGTCTATCGGGCCCAGACCCCCGACGACGGCCGGATCCTGTTCTGTGGGCGAGACGTCGCGCGCCTCGCGCCCGCGTCGATCCCGTTTCTCCGGCGCAATCTCGGGATCGTCTTTCAAGACTTCAAGGTCATCCCGCACTGGACCGTGTTCGAGAACGTGTCCGTCGCGCTCGAGATCCTCTCGATGCCGCGGCGCCTCGTTCGAGCGCGCGTCGCCGAGGCTCTCGAGCGCGTCGGTCTCTCGGGCCGTGGCCACGACCGGACGTCGGGCTTGTCAGGCGGTGAGATGCAGCGCGTCGCGGTCGCACGCGCCATCGTCACCGAGCCGGGGCTGCTCCTGGCCGACGAGCCCACGGGCAATCTCGACCCACACCTCGCGCTCGACATCCTCACGCTCTTCGAAGAGATCAACGCGACCGGCACCACGGTGCTCTTCGCGACGCACGACCATTCGCTGATCTCGAAGCGCGACCATCGCATCGTGTCGCTCGACGAGGGGCGGCTCGTCGAAGCGCGGACCGGTCTCCGGAGCTGGCCGCAGCGCGTTGCCACACTGGCTGGGTGAGCGGAGGTTCTCTTGGATCTGAAGACGGCGTTCGGGCGTGCGAGGCGGGGTTTTCGGGAGGACATTCGGCTCTATCTCGTCGCGGTCTCGAGCCTCACCGTGGCATTCCTCTGCCTCGGGGCGACGCTCCTCGCGGTCCAGAACCTGGATCTGATGAGCGCTCGATGGGGAGGCACTCGACGCATGACGGTGTACCTCGTCGACGGCGCGCGCGCGTCCGACGTCGAGCAGCTCGTCGTCACGCTCGGAAGCCTCGCCGAGGTGACCGAGGTCGAGCACGTCAGCGCGAGCCACGCTCGCGAACAATTCCTCGAACAGACCGGGCTCGAAGGGGACCTCGGCGAGCTTCCGCCCGACGTCTTCCCAGCGACGCTCGAGGTGTCGCTCGCCCCGGATGTCACCGTGCAGCACGCCTCGACGCTCGGACGGCGAATCGAGCGGTTTGCCGGAGTGGATGACGTCGAGACGTATGCCGGCTGGTTCGGGCAGCTCGAGAGCCTCATCGCGACCGGTCGCGGCCTGGCGACCGGGCTCGCGCTCCTCGTCGTCCTCTGCGTCCTCGCCGTCGTCGGGAACACGATCCGCCTCGCGCTCGCGAATCGTCGCGCCGAGATCGAGGTGCTCAAGCTCTGCGGGGCGACCGATGGCTTCGTTCGCGGCCCGTTCGTCCTCGAGGGAGCGCTGTCCGGGCTCGTCGCCGCCGTGGGTGCGCTGCTCCTGCTCGCGATCGCGTTTCTCGCGCTCCGCGGCCACATGGACGGGAGCATCGCCGCGCTGACCGGCCTTCACACGACGTTTCTGTCGCCGGCGTCCGTGCTCGCGATCGTTTTCGGCGGGACGACGGCAGGCGCGGCCGGGAGCGCGCTGTCGCTTCGACGCTACCTGGTGATCTGATGCGCCTCGCCGTCACGCTCGCGGTCTTCACGCTGCTGCTCGCGACCGGGCACCCGCGGGACGCACGCGCTCAGTCGCGCGTGCCCGATAGCGCCGCCGACCTCGACTCTCGCATCGGCGCGTCGCTCTCGGACATCGAGCGCATCGAGGCTCGCCAAGCACGCGTCGAGTCGGAGATCGCGGGCCTCGGCGAGCGGAAGACCGCCGCGCAACGCCGCGTGGTCGAACGGACGCGCGCTCTCTATCGGCTGACCCGCGCGGGGATGCTCCCGCTGTCCGGTGGGTTCTCCGCGCTCCTGTCGCACTTCTCGCGCGTGCAGCGCCTCACGCGGCTCGTCCGCGAGGACTCGCATGCGCTCGCGTCGCTCTCCGCGCGGGGCGACGCACTTCGAGGTGAGACGTCCGAGATCGCCGCATCGCTCACGACGGCGCGCGGAACGCTCGCGACGCTTCAGCAGGAGAAGTCGCGGCTCGACGCGCTCGACCTCTCGCCCGGAAGCTGGGGGGCCGCGTTCGACACGGAGTACCAGCTCGACTCGTACGGTGCGGGCTACGGCTCTCTCCGCGTGCTCGACGATCCGTCGTACGCGACGCGTTCGTTCCGCGCGCAGAGGGGGCGTCTCGGCGTTCCCGTGTCGGGCCCGGTCGACGTGCGTCCTGCGGAGCGCGACGGCGAAGGGCTGGAGTTCATCGCGCCGGCGAACACCGGTGTGCGAGCCGTCGAGGAGGGGCGCGTCGCGTGGGCGGACCGCCACGGCTCGTACGGCCTCATGGTGATCCTCGACCACGGCGACGGGTACTTCACGGTCTACGCATCGCTCGCGTCCACCGACGTACGCGTCGGCGATCACGTTTCGCGCGGCGCGCGCATCGGCGTGACGGGAGACACGGGCTTGTTCTTCCAGGTGCGCGAGGGAACGCGCTCGCTCGACGCCGCCGGTTGGCTCGGGCTGTAGCCGACGACACTCATCGGGTAGCCTCTCGCTGAAGAGGACGCGGCCGGTAGCGATCTTCACGCGACCGCATCCGAAGCCGACGCGCACGGAGCGTACGCTCCCTGACCGGCACCGAGCGCCGCGCTCGCGCGACTCGTGGCATGCTCGAGGACCTGCTCGATCGGTTCGGCGTGCCCGAGCCGACCTGATTCGTGGTTGAAAGCCGAGCGGTGAGGTGCTCCCCTTCGGCCATGCGCGTCGGCATCATGACCGGTGGAGGCGACTGCCCGGGCCTCAACGCCGTCATCCGGGCCGCCGTCGAGGTCGGCGTCGGCAAGCACGGCTTCGAGATGCTCGGCATCGAGGACGCGTACTGGGGCCTCGTCGATCCGACGTATGCGTCGCCTCACGGAAACCTCTGGCTCGATCGCGCCGACGTCGCCGAGATCCTGCCGCGCGGCGGGACGATCCTCGGGACCTCCAACCGCTGCGATCCGTTTTGCTTCGCGGTCGAGCGTGACGGCGAGAGCGCCATCGAGGACGTCTCCCAGCGCGTGATGGACAACTTCCGCGAGCTAGGGCTCGACGCGCTCATCTCGATCGGCGGTGACGGCTCGATGCGCATCGCGAAGCGGTTTGCCGACATCGGCATGCCCGTGGTCGGCGTCCCGAAGACCATCGACAACGACCTCGCGGCGACCGATGTCACCTTCGGATTCGACACCGCGGTGCAGATCGCGACCGAGGCGCTCGACCGGATCCACGATACCGCCGAGAGCCACGACCGCGTCATGCTGGTCGAGCTCATGGGCCGCAACGCGGGCTTCATCGCGCTTCAAGCAGGCCTCGCCGGTGGTGCCCACGCGATCCTGATCCCGGAGATCCCGTATCGGATCGAGCCGATCGTGGCGCACATCGACGACCGCAGAGCGCACGGTGCGCCGTTCAGCGTCATCGTCGTCGCCGAAGGTGCGCGTCCGGCTGGCGGCGAGCAGAGCATCCTCGGCCACGTCCCGGGCGGCATGCCGCGGCTCGCCGGCGCGGGGCACCTCCTCGCAGTCGGGCTCGAGCCGCACGTGCGCACCGACGTGCGAGTCACGGTCCTCGGTCACGTCCAGCGCGGCGGCAGCCCGAGCGCGTTCGATCGGGTTCTCGCGACGCGCTTCGGCCATCACGCCGCCGATCTCGTCGCCGCCGGTCGCTTCGGCACGATGGTCGCGCTCCATCACGGAGAGGTCGTCCCGGTGCCCCTCGCCGAGGCCGTCGACTCGCCGAAGCGCGTCGATCCCAAAGGTCAGCTCGTGCAGACGGCCCGGGCGCTCGGGATCGCGTTCGGCTGAGCCGCACCGGCGCGAGGGCTCGGAAGGGAAGTCAGAACAGGGGAGGGACGGGGAACAGGCCGGCGAACGGGTGGCCTCCGATGTCCGGCTCCGAGATGATCCATGGCCACGGCTCCGGGTCGGACCCCCACCGCACGCTGAACGCGTCCGCGATCACTTCCTCCGCGAGCTTCGCGTGCGGCGAGAACCCCCAGATCGCTTCCTGCGAGACGTCGTCGATGTTCGCGTAGTAGCGCCACACGAAGAAGCCCGCGAACCACTCGTGCGGCAGGAACGCGCGGAGCATCGCGTCGAGCGCGCGCGCCTGCTCGCGCTCGTCCACGACCACGTGCGCCATGTCGTCCGGCCAGAGCCAAGGCTCGACGGCGGCATCGGGACGAGACGTGTACCCCACTTCGACGAACAGCACCGGCATCTCGAGCTCGCGCGCGAGCTCGGCGACGTCGGGCACGACCCGCTCGGCGCCCGCGAGGTACTCCTCGGTCGTGGCCCCGGAGTGGTCCGCGAGCGGGTAGAACGCGTTGATCCCGATCGAGATCGAGCTGGTCCCAGAAGATCACGTCGGCGGCCTCGTCCCAGTTCGCGCTGTACGTGAGCAACCCGGGAAAGATCGCACGGACATCGGCGAT
The DNA here is from genome assembly GCA_963740495.1 of uncultured delta proteobacterium. Lineage (GTDB taxonomy): Bacteria > Myxococcota_A > Polyangia > Polyangiales > CAVUEK01 > CAVUEK01. The sequence goes on along the minus strand of CAVUEK010000009.1, from coordinate 159,857 downwards.
GAGCTCTCTCCAGACCTCTCCGAAGCGACCCGACCAACTCTTGCACTCCACCCCGATCGAGAGCGCGTCGGCGCCGGCGTCCGCCGCATCCTCGGCCCATTGCCGCACGAACGCCCCGTAGCTCTCCTGGTACGCGGCCCAGCCTTCGGGGGAGCCGGGCTCCACCTCGCCTCGCCAGCCCCCGGTCTCCACCCAGAGATGCGGGATGATCATCACGTGCATCCCACGGGCGTGTGCCTGGGCGACCATCCGCCGAATCGCGACGCGGTTTTGCGGCCACGGCATCTCGAAGTCCATCGTCACGAGCGTGTCGTCGAGGGCGAACAGCCGGCCGAAGGGGGTGATGCTGACCCACGTCACCCCCATCTTCGCGAGCTCGTCGAGCAGGGCGGCGCTGTAGGGGGTCCCGTACCCGCGGCCGGGCTGCTGCGAGGACTCGATCGGGCCGATCGTGACCCCCCGGATTGCGTGGCGCCCCGATGCCGGCCAGGCGTCGGCCCCCCGCGGCAGGACGTCCCACGCCCATGCCGGGCCGGCAGGAACGGCTGCGGTTCCCGCGAGCGTCGCGAGGAGGGCGGCGCGGAAGAGGCCGGTCATCAGCGCCGTACCCTAGCCGAGTCGTCCCCCCGGGTCATCGGCCCCGGGGCTGGCTCCCACGCTCCTTGGGGACTACATGATCGGTGTGCCGGACGTCGTCATCTACACCACCCGGATCTGCGCGTACTGCGTCGCCGCCAAGCGCCTCTTCCAGAAGAAGGGCGTGGCGTACACGGAGGTCGACGTCAGCTGCGACCGCAAGCAGCGGGCGTGGCTGGCCGAGACGACCGGCCAGCGCACCGTTCCTCAGATCTTCATCGGCGGCAAATCGTACGGCGGCTATTCCGAGGTCGCCGCGCTCGACAAGGCCGGCGAGCTCGACTCGTTGGTCGGGATCCCGGGCTGACCAACGAGCGGCGCGAGCCCTCAGTCGCCGCTGCGACCCGTCGGCCGGAGCATCAGATTGAGCCGGCGCTGGCTCGTGTCGAAGAAGACGGTGCCCTCGGCCGCGAGGTACCCGTCCGCTTCCGCTCGCACCTGTCCGTACCGAGACTGGGCAGCGACCGCGATCCGGTAGACGCCGCGCCCGTCGGTCGTCGTGTCGGCGGTCTCGAGCGTGTCGGCGCGGAACGTGACGTGGGCGCCGGAGAATCGCGCCGCCGCCCGCCGCTTCGCTCACGATTCCCGAGACCTCGTAGAGCTCGCTCGGGGAATCTCCGTCGCACGCCGAGACGAGACCGACGACCCACACGAGGCCCGCGAGAGCCGGAACCGTGCCCGTGCGGCGGTGTCTCATCGCCGTGCAGCATACCAGACCCCGGGCCGGCGGTGCGCGCCGTCCTCGCTCTCCAGAGCGCCGATGACGTGGCCCGCCGTGCGCCGCGGTATGGTCTCTCGCGTGCTCGCCGAGAAGCGTCGTCGGTCCCCCGAGCCCGCGCCGTCGGCGCGGCGCGCCGCGCTTCTGCCCGCGACGGCCGTCCTCGTTTTTTGCCTGGCCTACGTCCTCGCGGTTCCGTGGCCGCTCGCGCTCGCCGCGGCCGCGCCGTTCGTCGCGCTCTTCGTGCTCGCCCCGCGTTGGGCGCGGACGTCGATCCGCGAGCTCGACCGCGACCTCGTGTCGGCCTTCGCCGCCGGCGACGTCGCGCGGGCGCGTGCGCGGTACGCTCGCGCGCTCGGCATGCGTTGCTTCGGCGCGCCCGCCCACCGGGCCGAGCGCCGCGCACGGATCGCGATGGCGTCGGGCGACACGACCGAGGCTCGTCGTCACTACGCGCGCGCGTTCGACGGCTGGGAGAGGCCGGCGGACGTCCCCGTGGCCATCGTGCTCGGGTACGCGCATGCGTGCCACTCGAGCCGGCACGACGCCGACGCCGTGATCGCGTACCGGCGCGTGCTCTCGGAGCTCGGGGCCCTGCCGCTCGTGCGCCGGAACCTCTCGTGGTCCCTCGCGCGGAGCGAGGTGGGCGGTCCCCGCAAGACGGCGCGGCGAGCCGCCGAGGACGCCCTCCGCGAGCTCGACTCCGCGGATACGGAGACGACGGACGCGAGCGCCCTCGTCGAGCTACGGCTCGTCCGCGCGCTCGTCCACGCCAAGCTCGGCGACGCGAAGCAGGCGAACGAGCTCGTCCGAGAGGCGACTGCGCTCTCGTCGGAGACCGCGGACGCGCTCCGGGCGGAGATCCGAGACGCGATCGGCGACGCCTCAGCCCGACCGAAGCCGACGCGGCTCAGCCGCCGCCGCGCTTGAGCTCGGTGAGCACGAGCTTCGCGACGGCCTTCAGCGTGTCGAACACGCCGACGCCGCTCGGTCGCCACGGCCTCGAAGCTCGGGCACGCTCGTCGGGTTGAGCACCGAGCGCAGCTCGTCGACGGGCGCGATGTCGGGCAGGTCGCGCTTGTTGTACTGGATGACGTACGGGAGCTTGTCGAGCGCGTAGCCCTGCTCGGCGAGGTTGGAGCGCAGGTTCTCGAGCGACTCGATGTTCGCCTCCATGCGCTCGATCTGCGAGTCGGCCACGAAGACCACGCCGTCGACGCCCTTGAGGATCAGCTTGCGGCTGGCGTCGTAGAACACCTGGCCCGGGCACCGTGTAGAGGTGGAAGCGGGTCTTGAAGCCGCGGATCTCGCCGAGCGAGAGCGGCAGGAAGTCGAAGAACAGCGTGCGCTCGGTCTCGGTCGCGAGGCGAGATCATCTTGCCCTTCGCGTCGGGGTTGGTCTTGTTGTAGATGTACTGCAGGTTCGTCGTCTTCCCGCACAGACCGGGACCGTAGTAGACGATCTTGCAGTTGATCTCGCGCGACGAGGTAGTTGATGAAGCTCATCGATGAACTCGCTCGGCCCGGTTCAGTCGTTGAACAGGTTGTCGATGTCGTCGTCGGTGATCTCGGCGAACGGCGTGCTCGCGATCCGGGTCCTGGCTCTTGTTCAGGAGCTGCCTCGAAGATTCGGTTGAGCTCGGCGCTCGCCTTCTTCACGCGCAGGCGGACCAGCCCGAGGCTCGTCTTGCTGTCGAACATCACCACGAGGATCACGCGGTTGCCGACGAGCTGGATGTGGATGTTCGCCTTCTCGCCCTCGTGGAACTGCGTCGTGAACTCGTTCTCGCGCAGCAGCTTCGCCATGCCGCCCGGTCGCCGCGATGTTGCCGGCGGTCAGCGACGCCAGCGACGTCGTGTCGAGCTGCTCGGTCTCGCCGCGCCGCGGCGATGAGCTGACCGTTCTTGTCGATGATGAACACGACCTTGGCGTTCGCGTCCCGAACCAGTCGATCGACGATCGCCTGGATCTGGTTGAACTCCTCCTCGTACATCACCATCTGCGGGTCGGCCATGAGTCCCTCCGCGCCCCAACCGCAGCGCGTACCTGACGAAATCCGATCTTTCTGCTGTGCCGCTGCCGTCCTTCTGCCCTCGTTCTCCCAGGGGCCGAGAGGCGTCTTCGACGGCCTAAGGAAGTACCAGAGCCCCCCTCGCCCGTAAAGAGCCAGGTTCGGAGGACGCTCCGGCGCGCGCCCCGTGGAGCTGCTACGATTCCGCGGTGTTGACGGCCGTTCTCCGCCTCGCGAACAACCTCGTTCGACTCCCGCTCCTGCCGCTCTTCTGGCTCGCTCGCGTGCTCGGACGGCCCCGCGGCGAGTGGGTGCACGTCGTGCTCGCCCGCCGCCTCGTCGAGCTGCCCGGGCCCAGACCGTTCTTCCTGCGATTCTTTCCGGCCGTCGGCCGGACGCTCCCGACGCCGCTCGTCCTCTTGCGAAAGCTCGCCGAGCACGCGGTCCGCGACGACCGGATCCGCGGAGTCGTGATCGAGATCCCTTCGCTCGCGGCCGGCTGGGCGCTCTGCGCGGCGGTGCGCCGGATCGTCGCACGCCTGCGCGACGGCGGTGTGCAGGTGGTCGCCTACCTTCCCGAGGGCGGCGGAAACCGTGAGCTCTACGTCGCGTCGGCCGCCGATCGGATCGTGATCGGGCCGCAGGCGACCATCATGGCGCTCGGGCTCGCGATCGAATCGCGCTACATGAAGCCGCTCCTCGACAAGCTCGGCGTGGAGGTCCAAGCGGTCGCGGCGGGCGAGTACAAGACCGCCGCCGAGTCGCTCGTCCGCGACTCGATGAGCGACGCGCAGAAAGAACAGCTCGGCGCCATCCTCGCGACGCTCGACGGCGAGCTTCGCTCGGCCGTGTCGGCGCTGCCGAACATGGACGCGGACAAGGTGACCGCGCTCTTCGAGCGAGCGCTCGTTCGCGGCGAGGAGGCCGTCGAGGCCGGCGTCGCGAGCGGCGTCGCGTACGACGACGATCTCCCCGTGGTGCTCGGGACCGAGGGCCGCCCGGCGCGGCTCGTGCGCGCGCCGCGTTACCTGGCGCACCGCGAGGCGAGGTTCTTCCGGCGCGTCCTACCACGCCCCTACATCGGAGTCGTCGAGGTTCACGGGGCCATCGTGTCCGCGGGCGGGATGCGGCGCGGCGCGACCGATCCCGACCACGTCGCGGCCGCGCTTCGGGCCGTCCGCCGGGACCGTTTCGCGGTCGGCGCGGTCCTGCACGTCAACTCGCCCGGCGGGTCCGCCCTCGCGTCCGACCAGATCCATCGCGAGGTCCAGCGCCTCGCGGAGAAGAAGCCCGTCGTCGCGTGCTTCGGCGACGTCGCGGCGAGCGGGGGGTACTACGTCGCCGCGGGCGCGCACGCGATTGTCGCCGAGCCGGTCACGATCACGGGCTCGATCGGTGTCGTCTCCGCCCGGCTCGTCGCGCGGGAGCTGCTCGGGACGCTCGGCGTACGGACCGAGACGATCAAGACCGCTCCACACGCCGACATGCTTTCGGCGTCCCGCGCGGGCACCCCGGAGGAGACGGCCATCCTCGTGCGCGAGATCGAGGGCTTCTACGACGTCTTCGTCGACGTGGTCGCGCGCGGTCGCGCCCGCTCCCACGAGGAGGTCGACGCGCTCGCTCGGGGCCGCGTCTGGAGCGGCGCCGATGCCCAAGCGAAGGGTCTGGTCGATCGCCTCGGGGGCCTCGACACCGCTCTCGAGGAGGTGAGAGCGCGCGCCAGGGTCCCGAAGCTCTTCGCCGGCGGGCTCGAGCCTCGCGTCGTCCGCCCTCGCCGCCTCGACCTCCCACCGGCCGAGCCCCGGCAGGCCGCCGCGGCGCTCCTCGGGGGCCTGTCCCCGGAGCTCTCCGACATCGTGGGCCTCCTCGACGGGCCCGATTGGGCCCTCTATTACGCACTGGGCCTCCCTCGCATCGTTTGATTCCGGGCGAGGGGCTCGACTATGGTTCGGCCGGAGACACCACCATGAGAACCGTGATCCCAACCTCGGTCGTTACCGCCTGCCTTCTCACTGCCGCCTGCGGTGGCGGGAGCGCCCACTTGAGCGCCGGTCCGATGCCCCAAGGAGGCACCTTCACCGGCGTTTGGTTCTCGCCTCAGTACGGCGAGATGCAGATGATGCAGACCGGCAACGCGGTGGTCGGTGAGTACGTGAAGGACGAGCGCAGCGGGCGTATCCAGGGAACGGCGCAAGGGGACCTCATGCGCTTCGAGTGGACCGAGGAGCGCGAGCTCGTCGAGGGGCGCCCCTCGGTGACGCGCGGCCGCGGCTACTTCCGTTACAGCATCGACCCGTCGGGCAAGCACAACCTCCTCGGCGAGTGGGGGATCGACGACGACGAGACCGGTGGCGGCGACTGGAACGCATACAAGATGCAGAACCGTCGCGTGACGATGAACGCGACCTCCTCGGGCGGTGAGAACAACGGCAACGACGATTGGAACGACACCGGAGAGGACGGGAGCGGGGGCGGCGACGTCGGCAGTGGTGGCGGCGGCGGCGGTGGCGGCGACGATTCCGGCGGCGGCGACGACCTCGGTGACCTGGACCTCTGAGGTCGGCAGCGCTTGCAAATCAATCCGCTCACGCGCGAGGTGCTGGTCAAGCTCGTCTATTACGGGCCGGGGCTCGGCGGCAAGACGACGTCTCTGCAGTGCGTCCACCGCGCCGCGCCCCCAGAGACGCGCGGTCAGATCGTGTCGCTCGCCACGCCCGTGGATCGGACCCTCTACTTCGACTTCCTGCCGCTGCGCATGCCGCCGGTGCGCGACCACCACGTGCGCCTCCAGCTCTTCACGGTGCCTGGCCAGGTGTACTTCAACGCGACGCGCAAGCTCGTGCTGACGGGCGCGGACGGCGTCGTCTTCGTCGCCGACTCGCAGCGCAAGCGCGCCGATGCGAACGTCGAGAGCCTCGAGAACCTCCGCGCGAACCTCGACGAGCAGGGGCGCAAGCTCACCGGCGTTCCGTGGGTCGTCCAGTACAACAAGCGCGACCTCGATGAAGTGCTCACGGACGCCGAGCTCGAGCGGATGCTCGACACGGGCCACACGCCCTCGTTCGACACGTGTGCGACGCGCGGCGACGGGGTCCTCGACGCGCTCGACGCGCTCGTCCGCCTCGTCCTCGACGACCTCGAGGCGCGCGGTCTGCTCGGCACCGACCGCCAGCCCACGGGCGAGGTCCGCCTCAGCCGCACCGACCAGGCGCTCGAGGAGCAGATTGGGCGGGCGAGCGAGGAGATTTGGAAGGCGCGCGTCACCCCGCCGCCGCGCGATCCTCTGCCCGTTCCACCGCTCTCGAGCGCGCCGTCCGCGTCCAGCGTGTGGCGCGCCTCGCACGCGATCCCGTTCTCCCGTGAGAGCGCGGCTCCACGACCGGGGCCCACGTTCGCGCTCCTCTTCCCGGAGCAAGACGAGGCGATTGTCGCGCTCGAAGGGGACCTCGCCGCGGGCCGTCTGCAGGGGGTGGTGACGCGGGCGGAGGAGATCGCGCTGCGCGTCCTCGACGAGACCGCGTCGAGAGCGGGTCTCGTCGAGCCCAGCGACCCGGCGCTCGCGGCGCTGCTGCTCGGCGTCGGAGGGGAGCGCTGGCTCGCATTTCGGCGCCTCGTCGCGCGCGTACGCCTCGGCGGGCCCGTGGCCGAGCGAGACGCCCTCGAGGTCTACGGCATGCTCGTCGAGCTCCGCTTGCGGCTCGATTGCCTCCTCGCGTAGCTCGCGCGCGCCGTCTAGCTCGGGTCTTCGCCGCGTCCGGCCAGGAACAGGTACGCGTAGAGGCCGACGGCGACCACCCCCGCGAACACGAGCTTGACGACGTACGGCATCACCGGCTCGTGCATCTGGCTGATTGTTCCCTCGATGAGCCCGGCGCAGACGAGGATGGGCATACCGCCGATCACGAGCTTCACGGCGCGCTTCGTCTCGTCGACGAGCGCGTCCTTGCGAGAGCGCCGGCCTGGAAGGAGCAACCCCCTCGCGACGACGAGCCCCGCGCCGCCCGCGATGCATACCTCCGTGAGCTCGGGGATCCCGTGCGGGCAGGATCCACGCCCAGAAGAACAGGCCCACGCCCGTCGAGGTGGTACTGGACCGCGAGCGCTCCGAGCGGAACGCCGTTGAAGAAGAGGACACCCACGGTCCCGACCCCGAACGTGATCCCGAGCGCGAACACCAGGAACGTCACCTGGATGTTGTGTGTGAAGAGAAAGCTCGAGAAGGCGGCCGATGCGTCTCCTCGGTCGAGCCCGCCCGATTCCTCCTCGTGGGCGACGCGCTCGTGTGGCGTGAGGGTTTGGTGCTCGTCCGGCACGAGGACGCCGAGCGCTTGCGGGTCGAGCGCCGTGAAGGCCGCGCCGAACGCGACGCCCGCGAGGAGAATCGCAGCCGACGCGCCGATCGCGCGCGCCTCGGCGCGGAACAGCCGCGGAAACTCGTGGCTGAAGAAGCGGAGCAGGTTTCGCGCGCGCCCGCCGGAGCCCGCGTAGATGTGCGCGTAGGAGCGCGCGACGAGGTCGTTCAGGTAGTCCGCGACCGCCGCATCGACGAGCTCCGTCCGCGCGCGGATGAGGTCGCTCGAGACGCTGCGGTATAGGCCGCCGAAGCGGCGCGCACCGGCGATGTCCAGCGAGGAGAGTCCGCGCACGTCGACGTCTCGCAAGAGCGCCTCGAGCTCCTCCCACGCGGGCGCGCGCTCTTGCATGAACCGGTTGACGTCGAAGCCCTTCATCGCGTCCGCTCTAGGCCCGGCGGGAGGCTCCTTCGTTCGTCGGCTTGGCCGAGGACGACCGCCGTCAGGTTCAGGACGAACTTCTCTTCGGAGAAGAACGGCGGCCGCGGGACGCCGAGCCGCTGCTCGAGGTGCGCGGCGAGCCGCCCGAAGAGGTCGTGCCGGATGCCGAGCGGGAGATCTCCCGCGACAGTCCGAGGGCGATCATCGCGTCGCGCTCCGGCGGCGTGATGCGCCTCGCGGCGATGGCGATCTCGGGGTCGTTGACGAAGGAGTTGTAGCGCTCCGAGGGCGGCACGACGGTGGTGGGCTTGGGCACGTTGCGCTCGCGCACGACGATGGTCCCCGCGGCGATGTCACCGAGCCGCCTGCCGTGCCGATCGAGCGACGCCGTGATCCCGCCGACGAGATACGTCACGGGCAGGATGTCGACGTTGCGGACCAAGTTGCGGATGACCGCCTGCAGGAACGTGATCCGGACGCCGCGGTCGCTGATGGTCCGCAGACCGACGACGCGCTTGCCGATGGTCTGGCCCCCGAGCCACCACTCGCAGAGCGCCGAGTACCACCACTGGACGAGGAACATCGCGATGATCAGGAGCGCGGCGGCGAAGCCCCCCGCGACGACTGCGAGGAGCGAGAGAACGAGGCTCGCCGTCACGATGAGCGTCGCCATCACGAGCAGATCGATGCCCCACGCGAGCGCGCGCGCCGGAATACCGGCGAGCTCGAACTCGAACTCGACGTTCTCGGGCGTCTTGATCACGTAGAGATCGCGCACGCGCGTGAGCGTAGCAACTTCTCCGGCGTGGCGGAGGCCGCGCGTCCGGGGCCGCTTCCCTCGTTCAGGGCGTTTCGCAGAACAGGATCGCGCAGCTCGTGAGGTTCGACTCGCGCAGACGCTCGCAGAGCTCGACGAGGTCGTCGTCGGCGTCGACCACGGCACCCTCGCTGGCTCGTCCGGTGCTGGCGTCGTAGGCGCAGTCGTCGAGGGCGACCCAGCGGCCGCGGTAGTCCTCGAGGCTACAGATCTCGTCCCAGGTCATGCGCGGCATGGGCTCTCGTTCCCCCTCGTGTCGCTGGACCGGCCACAGGCCAGACCAGAACGCGCCTCGGCGGCGCTGAAGATCGGTTCCGTGGCGGGAATCGCGTGATTCGGGCTGTTCGATGTGGGGTCGCACGGGTTGGGCTCGCAAAAAGGCCGGAGAGGCTCGCCCCCCGGCCGGCGCAGAGTCTCACCCCGCCTCGAGCGCTCGGCAAGCCGAAACGCACGACGCGCTGCGGCAGCTCACGGCCGGCGGCACCAGTCGGCGAACTGCCCGGAAGCATTGTGTTCTGCGCCGACTGCGTGGAGCCGTCGATAGAGGGCCTGGGCGTCCGGACAGCGCCCCTGGATGAGGAGGACCCCGACCTTGTTGCCTCCCGCGGTGGCCAGCCGGGTGCGGAGCCTGCGGACCTGCGGGTGGGAACGTCCGAGCAGGCGTTGCGCCCGGCTCAGCGCACCCATCGCGGCGTCGAGGTCGTCGCGATCGAGCGCGGCACCGCCCTGTTGCGCTGCGGCGAGGCCCGCCGGGTCCCCCGTGTTGCCTTCGTCCGGATCCCGGTGCGGGGTCGGGGTGGGGTGTTCGGGCTCGGTCGCCATCGTCGGAGGCGGCGTATCGTTCTCCACCGTCCCGTGCTCGGGCGTGGCGGGCGCCATCGTGGGGGTGCTCGGCGTGCTCGGCACCATCGGCGTGCTCGGGTTGCTCGGCGTGTGCGGCGTCGGCTCCATCGGCTGGATGCCCGTGTGGAAGCTCGGGTTGGGCGTCGGGGTCGGCGTCGGCAAAGGCTCGCGCTGCATCCACCAATAGAGCCCGCCGGCCGTTCCGCCGCCGATGACGAAGAGCGCGATCACGAGGACGGCGAAGATCTTCCCGACTCCGCCGCTGCTCGGCAGGGCATCCATCGTGCCCGACGGGTAGCCGGCCTGGCTCGGGTACGAGCCTGGGGGCGGGGTGGGCGCGCCATACGACGACGGCGTCGCTTGCCCGTAGGGCGAGGGGGTCTGCGCTTGGAACGGCGACGGCGTCTGGGCGCCGTACGGGGGCGGCGTCTGGGCGCCGTACGGGGACGGGGTCTGCCCCGCGAACGGCGACCCGGCCGCGTGCATCTGTCCGGACTGGGGCATCGGGCCCGGCGTGCCCAACGGAGCGCGAGGCTGCGAACCACCGCTCGAGCTGTGCGCGGCGACGTTCGCCGACGACGTCGCCATCGTCCACGCCGCTTGCGCGTCCTGATATCCGGTGAACTCCTGCAGGAACTCGAGCACGTTCGCCTGACGGTCGTCGCGGTTCTTCGCGAGCGCGCGCATCACCGCGCGCTTCTTGTGCGTCGGGGATACCCGCGAGCCGCGGAAAGCTCTCGAGCGGCTTGGGCGCCGCGGTCAGGTGCTTGGTCGCCCACTCCCACGGCGTCTTGGCCTCGAACGGGAGCTGCCCGGTGAGCATCTCGTACGCCATGATGCCGAGCGAGTAGATGTCGGAGCGCGCGTCGAGCGCCTGACCGCTGAACTGCTCCGGGCTCATGTAGGGAGGCGTGCCGAGCACCATCCCCTGCTTCGTGAGCTTCGCGTTGCGCTCGTCCTCCGCTTCGCTCCGCTTCGCGATGCCGAAGTCGAGCACCTTGACGAAGTCGGTCTGCCCGCCGCGATCGGTGAGGAGCACGTTCTCGGGCTTGAGGTCGCGGTGGACGATGCCGATGCTGGTGCGCCTCGTGCAGCGAGCCGCAGATCTGGATGAGAAGCTTGTCGATGCGCGCCGGATCGAGCGCGCCGCGCTGGAGCACGTGCGCGAGCGACTCGCCCTCGATGTACTCCATGACGATGAAGAGCGTCCTGTCGTCGAGCTCGCCGAAGTCGTAGAACTGGATCGTGTTCGGGTGCGACAGCTCGATGACCGTCGCCGACTCTCGGTGGAAGCGCGCGACGAGCTGCGGGTCGCCGCTGAGCTCGGGGTGCAGGGTCTTGATCGCGACCTTGCGGGTCGCCGTGCCCATCTTCTGCTCGGCGAGGTACACCTTGCCCATCCCGCCTTCGCCGAGGACGGAGAGGATCCGGTAGCGGCCCTCGAGGATCTTGCCGACGAGCGGGATCGCTGTTTGCCTCCGCCTCGATCTCGAGCATCGCCCCGCACTGGAGGCAGAATTTCGCCTCGGGCGTGTTTTGGTGGGCGCATCGCTGGCACTTGCGGGACATGGAAGAGGGCAAGGCCGGACGCACGTGGGTGCTCACGGGCTCCCGGGGCTTCGACCGCGAGTCTAACGGCCGGCTTGGATTTGGCAAAGCTGCCGCTCCCTCCGAGCGGGCGGCGCTGCCCGGAGGATCTCCGGAATGACGCTCCATTGATGGCTTCGACGTTCTATGGGACGATTTCGTTCTACTTGTTGCGTCCCCCGCGCATTCGAGCGTCGAAATCGTTTCTTCCGGGCCTCCTCGTCGTCGTCGCAGGCACGTTGCCGGCGTGTGGGGACGACGACAGCACGCTCCCGCCCGAAGATGGGGGCGTCGTCGAAGGCGTCGCGCCGCGCTTCGACCCAGGCCCCGACCCGCTCGCGTTCGGAGCGGTGCCTTGGCCCGACGATCTCTACCTCGACGCGGATGGGCACATCGCCGTGACGAGCCTGCCGGGCCACGCGGCCGACGAAGACTACGCCGCGTCTCTCGGCCGGGGGCTCGCCGAGCTGGATGGGTTCGGCGTGGTCTCGCCGATCTTCTTCACGTTCGACGGCGCGCTCGATCCGTCCTCGCTTCCGGCCGACGCGGCAGCGTCCGTCTCGGACTCGGCGTCGGTCTTCCTGCTCGACGTCGACCCGGCCTCTCCCGAGCCTTTCACGCGCATACCGGTTCGGATCAACTACGAGCCGAACCGTCGGCAGCTCGCGATCCGGCCGACCGCCGGGCATCCGCTGCACGAGAGCCGTCGATACGCGGCGGTCGTGACGCGGCGGGTGCTCGACGACGCGGGTCGTCCGATCGTCCCCGACCCCGACTTCGCGGCCGTTCGCGATGCGCTCACGCGCCCGACCGACCCCGTCCTCGCCGAGGCGTACGACGCGTACGCGACGGTCCTCGCGAACCTCGAGACGGCCGGAGTGAATCGGGCGGACGTCGCTGGTGTGGCGGTGTTCCACACCCAGTCGGTGGGCCACGAGCTCGCCGACGCGCGCGCCGTCGTGTGGAGCGGCGACGCGCCGGTCGCGGCCGGCGTGACGGCCGTCGCGGCCGGGCCCGATCTCGACGAACGTCTCGGCACCCCGGTCGACGACCTGTGGGGGCTCGACGTCGAGGGTGGCGTCGCGCACGGCGCGATCGGTTGGATGATCGACGGGACGTTCGAGGGCCCGTGGATGATCTCGGACGCGGCCAACGTCCACGGCGCGATCCGACGGGACAGCGCGGGCGCGATCGAAGTGCGGCGCACCGAGACGATCCCGTTCACCCTCCTCCTGCCCGCGGCGGGTGATCTCTCCGCGCTGCGCGTCGTCATCTTCCAGCACGGCCTGGGCGACGATCGCAGCCAGGCGCTCGCGGTGGCCGATGCGCTCGCGGGCGCCGGATACGCGGTGATCGCGATCGACAGTCCGTTCCATGGCTTGCGCAACCCGAGCGAGCCGACGGACACGTTGAATCGATTCACCGGCGCCGTCGGTCCGGACGGGTTCGGCGACAACACCGGGATCTCGGTGGTCGTACAGTTCGCCGGCATCGTCGATTCCGCCGGCGACTACGCCCCGTTCCATCCGTTCTACCTGCGGGACGCGCTGCGCCAGTCCGCGATCGACCTCTTCACGCTGACCCGGCTTCTTCGCGAGGGCGATTGGAGCCAGGTTCGCGACGCCGACCCGGCGCTCGCCACCCTCGGCTTCCGCGACGAGCCGTTCGGTTTCATCGGGTACTCGCTCGGCGGCATCATCGGCTCGCTCTACGTGGGGACCGAGGAGGAGGTCGGCGCCGCGGCGCTCGTCGCCACGGGCGGTTCGTTGATGTCGATCGTCGCGGCGAGCCCCATCTTCAACGGTGGCTACTTCCCGCTGCTGCTGCCGCACTTCGGGATCACCCCCTCCGCGATCGACTACGCGGGGTACCCGCCGGACTTCTTTCCCGAGCTCGGGATCTGGCAGACGCTGCTCGACCGTGGCGACTCGATCGCGCACGCCGATCACATCGCGGCGCGCCCGCTCGACGTCCTGATGGTGATGGCGCGTCACGACGAGACGCTGAACAACGTCGGCACCGAGTCGCTCGCCCGCGCGATCGGGATGCCGATCATGAACGGCGAGGCGCTGTACGCCGACCTGCGGGAAGAGACCCCTCCCGTGCGGGACAACATCACCGTCGCAGGCGAGATGGTGACGCGCGGTCTGTACGTGTACGACCCCGCGACGCACGGGCTCTTGAAGGCGCGCCACGGAAGCCAGACGTGGATGCACCCGGTCGCGCCCTCCTTTCGTCGCCGTGGAAGAGGTCGCCGTGGACAACCCCGTCGACGACGTCCTGGCCCAGATCCTCCACTTCATGGAGAGCTGGCGAGAGGGCGGCGTCGCAGAGATCGTCTCGCCTCGCTAGCCGGGCGTGTGTAGCGGGGGCTTCGGTAGCGGTGGGCTGCGCCCCCCGTCCCCACGCCGCTGCGCGGCGGCTCGCTGCGCTCGGGACTGCTTCCGCGTCGAGGTGATGTTCGCAACTCGTTGCCGTGGGGCGGTGGCTGTCCCGGCCCGAGCACGGATCGCGGGCGCGAGCCGTTCGATTTGACCCCCATCGGCGGACGTGGATATGCTGCGCCCGCCTCGGGACGAGCGCCTCGCGAAGGCGTCCCCGCGGCACCCGACGTCTCGCCGACGCCGCGGGAACCAGAGTGACACAACGGAGGGAGCACGCATGAAGGGCGAGGTTCGCAACCCCACGACGGTCTGGCTGCTGGCGCTCGTGACCTGCGGGCTGTACGGCATGTACTTCTATTACACGATGGGCAACGAGCTGAAGAACTACCTCGGCAAGGAAGACATCAACCCGGTGATGGACATCGTCATCGGCCTCGCTCTGCTTCCTCTACATGTACTACCTGCCGATCAAGTACGGGAAGTACATCTACGAGGCGCAGAGCGCGCCGGGACGCCGAACGCCGAGGACAAGGGCGTGATGTTCCTGCTCTTCATGTTCCTGTGCGGCTGGGGCTACGCCAAGATGCAGGAAGAGCTCAACAGGTCTGGGAAGCGGGCGGAGGCGCGCCGGCGACGTTCTGATCGCCCGCCGCTGTCGTAGTGCCTGCTGTTCATCGACGACGCCGACTCCGCTGCACCTCTTCCGGTGCGGTGGAGCCGGGCGTCGCGCTCCGCCGCCGGGCTCGGCCGGGATGCGGCGCTCGCTGGTCGGAGCGCGCGCGCGGGCTGCCCGTCGCCACGCTGCCCATCGCGGCGCTCGGCGCGCTCGTTCTGTCGCCGCTTCCGATCTGCCCCATGAAGAACTTCGTCGGCGTGCCGTGCCCGGGCTGCGGGATGACGCGCGCGCTCTTCGCGATGCTTCACCTCGACTTCGGGCGCGCGCTGAGCTACACCCGCTCGCGCCGATCGTGCTGCCGCTCTTCGCGTTCGCGGTCGTGCGAGCCTGCTCGTCGCGGCAGGGCTCGTCGCGCGGCATGCTCGTGACCCGCTCGCGCGGCTGCCGCGCTGGTTCTGGTCGCGGTCGCGATCCGCTGTCGGCGTCTGGGTCGCCCGCTCGCGGGGCCGGCACGCGTCCGATCCGGTCGACCTGCTCCGCACGGCCTCGTCGCGCCATGGCCCGTCTGACGGCATGCGCCTCCTGGCTCTAGCTCGCGCGACGCGCGCGTGATGAGCGGCACGTTGCCGTGCTTCTTCGGCGGGTTCGTGTCCCGCTTGTCGCGCAGCATCTCGAGCGCCGCGGCGACGCGCTGGCCGAGTCGTGCGCGGGTAGATCACCTCGTCGACGAAGCCGAGCTCGGCCGCCTTGTACGGGTTCGCGAACTTCGCGCGGTACTCCGCGACGAAGCGCGCGCGCGTCGGCGCCGGTCCGTCGCGCGGCGTCGATCTCCTTGCGGTAGACGATGTTGACCGCGCCGTCCGGGCCCATCACCGCGATCTCGGCGGTCGGGAACGCGAGGTTCACGTCGCCGCGGATGTGCTTGGACGCCATCACGTCGTACGCGCCGCCGTACGCCTTGCGCGTGATGACGGTGACCTTCGGCACCGTCGCCTCGGCGAACGCGTAGAGCAGCTTCGCGCCGTGCTTGATGATGCCGCCGTACTCCTGATCGGTGCCGGGCAGGAAGCCCGGGCACGTCGACGAACGTGACGAGCGGCATGTTGAAGCAGTCGCAGAAGCGCACGAAGCGCGCGGCCTTGACGCGAGGCGTCGATGTCGAGGCAGCCGGCGAGCACCATCGGCTGGTTCGCGACGACGCCGACCGCGCGGCCCGCGATGCGCGCGAAGCCGACCACGATGTTCGCCGCGAACGTCTGGCTGCACCTCGAAGAACGTCGCCGTCGTCGACGACCGCGCGCGATCGACGCGCTTGATGTCGTACGGCTTGTTCGGCGTCGGCGGGCACCAGCGTGTCGAGCTCGGGCGCCTCGCGCGTCGATCGGATCGCTCGTGGCTCGTGCGCGGCGGGTCCTCGGTGTTGTTCGACGGGCAGATACGAGAGCAGCTCGCGCACCGTGCGCGACGCAGCTCGCGTCGTCGGCGCACGCGAAGTGCGCGACGCCGCTCTGCGACGCTGTGCGTGTGCGCGCCGCCGAGCTCCTCCTTCGTCACCTCCTCGTGCGTCACCGTCTTGATGACGTCGGGGCCGGTGATGAACATGTAGCTCGTCTCCTCGACCATCAGGATGAAGTCGGTGATGCGCGGGCGAGTACACCGCGCCGCCCGCGCACGGGCCCATGATCGCGCTGATCTGCGGGACGACGCCGCGACGCGAGCGTGTTGCGCAGGAAGATGTCCGCGTAGCCCGCGAGCGACTCGACGCCCTCCTGGATGCGCGCGCCGCCCGAGTCGTTGAGGCCGACGACGGGCGCGCCGACCTTCATCGCCAGGTCCATCACCTTGCAGATCTTCTCGCGTAGGCGCGCTGAGCGAGCCGCCGAAGACGGTGAAGTCCTGCGCGAAGACGAAGACCTGCCGGCCGTCGACCGTGCCGTAGCCGGTGACGACGCCGTCGCCGGGGATCGCTGTCTGCTCCATGCCGAAGTCGGTGCAGCGGTGCGTGACGAGCCGGTCGAGCTCGACGAACGAGCCCGGGTCGAGCAGCAAATCGATCCGCTCGCGCGCGGTGAGCTTGCCGGCCTCGTGCTGGCGCTTGACGCGTCGGCCCCGCCGGCCTCGAGCGCGCGGTCGGTTGAGCTCGTCGAGCTGCGCGAGTGGTCGTGATTGCCGGAGGGTCGCTTGCTCGTCGTCATCGTCGTCGTCGCCTCGGCTGTCCGATCACGCGTCCGCGAGCGCTTCGACCAGCCGATCGAGTCGGCTGCTCCCGTGGCGCTCGGTCACCGCGACGAGGAAGCTCGTGGTCACGCCCGGGATAGAACCGACCGAGGTCGATGCCTGCGACGAGCCCTTGCGCGGCGAGCGCGGCGAGCAGCGGCGCCGCCTTGCCGTCGCTGCGGCGGACGACGAACTCGTTGAAGGTGGGCGCCGAGTACGGCATCGTGTACCGGCCGCCGATCGCGGGATGCGCTGCTTGAGTACTCGGCCTTGCTCGCGCACAGGCGCCCGCGTGGCGAAGCCCTGGCGACCGAGCATCGCGGTCCGGATCGTGAGCGCGAGGGCGATGAGCCCGTTGTTCGTGCAGATGTTCGACGTCGCGCGCTCGCGGCGGATGTGCTGCTCGCGCGTCGAGAGCGTGAGCATGAAGCCGCGCTGGCCGGCCGCGTCGACCGTCTCGCCGACGAGGCGCCCCGGCATCTTCTGCAGGTACGCGCGCCGCACGCGAAGAGCCCGACGCCGGGCCCGCCGAACTGCGGCGGCACGCCGAGCGGCTGGCCCTCGCCGACCGCGATGTCGACGCCCGCGGCGCCCGGCGGCGCGCAGCAGCGACAGCGCGTACGGCTCCGCGGTCGCGGTGACGAGCAGATGCTCGCCTCCGAGGCGAGCTGGCGCAGCGCCGGCGAGGTCCTCGACGCACCCGAAGAAGTTCGGGTAGCCGACGACGACCGCGCCGTGTCGGCACGCAGCAGGCTCTGCACGAGGCGGCGACGTCCGTGCGGCCGTCCGCGGCGACGGGCGACGACACTGTCGGTCATGCCGATCGCGGGCCGTACGTGCGGAGGTCGCCGTGTACTCGGGGTGGAGCGCCTCGCCAGCACGCATGTGCCCGCGCCCGGTCAGGCGGCGCGCCATCAGGCCGGCCTCGGCCGCCGCGCTCGCGCCGTCGTACATCGACGAGTTCGAGATGTCCATCGCGAAGAGCTGGCAGACGATCGTCTGGAACTCGAACATCGCCTGCAGCGTCCCTTGCGAGACCTCCGCCTGGTACGGCGTGTACGCCGTGTAGAACTCGCTCCGCATGAGCAGCTGATCGACCGCGGGCGGAATGTGGTGGTCGTACATCCCGGCGCCGAGAAACGAGACGAGCGCGCGCCGCGTCGTTCTCGTCGCGCGAGCTCCGTGCAGGTGAGCCATCAGCGCCGGCTCGTCGAGCGTCGGCTCGAGGTCGAGCGCGCGCGTGAACCGATGCGACGCGGGGATCGGCTCGAAGAGCGCGTCGACGACTCGACGCCGATGCGCGCGAGCATCGTCGCGGATCTCGTCGGCGGTGTGCGGCAGGTACCTCATCGTGCCCCCCTCGCGCGCTGTCCAGCGTTCCGAGGTACTTCTCGTATGCGTCGCGTCCATCAGCTCGTCGATCTCCGCGGCGGATGGACGGCCGGATCGCACCATCCAGCCGTTCTCGTACGGTCGCCTCGTTCGACCGCTTCGGGGCGCGTCCTCGAGGTTCGCGTTGACCTCGACGACCTCGCCGCTCACCGGCGCGAAGAGCTCGCTCGACGGTCTTGACGCTCTCGATGTCCCCGAACCGCTCGTGCGCCTGTACGCTCGGTACCGACCTTCGGCAGATCGACGAGCGTGACGTCGCCGAGCTGCTCCACCGCGTACGCGTCACGCCGACGCGCACGAGGTCACCCTCGGGTCGCGCCCACTCGTGCTCTTTCGTGTACTTGAGGTCGCTCGGGTAGTGCGCCATCTCTTCATTCTCTGCGTCCCCGCGAGCGATTCGCCTCACGCGTCGCTCCGCTTGTAGAACGGAGTCTTCACCATCACGGCATCGATGACCTTTGACCGCGGATCTCGACGCCGAGCGGGCGTACCGATCTTGCTCATCGCGCCGGGACGTATCCCAGGCCGATGTTCTTGCCGAGCGTCGGGCCGGGAGAGCCGCTCGTGACGACGCCGACCTGCTCGCCGCTCGCACCACGATCGGGTAGCCGTGGCGCGCGATGCCGCGGCCCGACCATCTCGAGGCCGACGATCCTCCGGCTGGGCCCCTCGCGACTTCGACGCGCGCGAGCGCTGCTCTCCCGTCGAAGTCGCCCTTGTCGAGCTTCACCGTCCAACCCAGGCCGGCCTCGATCGGGTTTGTCGTCTCGTCGATGTCGTTTCCGTACAGGCTCAACCGCGCTTCGAGGCGGAGCGTGTCGCGCGCCCCGAGCCCGGTCGCGGCGATGCCGTGCTCGCGCGCCCGCCGCGAGGAGCCGGCGCCACAGGGCTACCGCGTCGCGAGAGGCGCAGAAGATCTCGACCCCGTCCTCGCCGGTGTACCCGGTGCGCGCGACCGTGACCTCGACCGCGCCCACTCGGCCGCGAGCGACGTGGAAGGACGGTAGCGAGAGGAGGGTCAGCGTCCGCGACCCCCGGCGGCTTCGAGGGTCCGCAGCGCCCGGGGCCCCTGGAGCGCGAGCAACGCCGTCGTCTCGGTCTCGTCTCGGAAGCTGCAGTGGCCCTCGGCGCAGCCCGCGCGAAGTGGGCTGCCATCTTCGCGTGGTTCGAGGCGTTGCATACGACCAGCACCTGCTCGGCGCCGAGCCGATAGACGATGAGGTCGTCGAGGATGGTCCCGCGCTCGTTGCAGCAAGGTGTGTAGCGCGCCTGGCCGACCGCGAGCCGGCCCGACGTCGTTCGTGACCTGGAAGTCGACGAGCGAGAGCGCGTGCTCCCCTTCGAGCACGAGCTCCCCCATGTGGGACACGTCGAAGAGGCCGACCGCGTTGCGCACGGCGGTGTGCTCCGCGACGACCCCTGCGTACTGGACGGGCATGAGGTAGCCGGCGAAGGGCACGAGACGCGCGCCGAGGGCGCGATGCTCCTCGATCAGAGGTGTCTGCTTCAGCCCTTCGTCCGCCACGGTCGCGGGACAGTAGCCGCGGCCCCCCTCCCTTTCAAGGGGAGCGCCGGAGCGACGTGGGCCGTAGCGAGCACACCCGCGACACGCTTGTCATGGTCGGCGAAAGCGAGGCGCGCGCGGTGGCGGATCTGGACGTGGGCACGCGCCGTGCACATGTTCTCACACATGACTCCGGCGCTCCGACTGCTCGCCTGGGCCGCCATCGTGGTTCTCCCGGGCGGGGTGTTCCTCCTGCCGGTCGTCATCGCCGACGGCCTCGCGCGCCGGCGCGCCCGCCGCGCCAACGCGACCGCGCAGTCCGCCGAGGCCTGAGCAGGCCGCCGAAGGTCGGTTCTGCCACGGCGGACCGCGCCCGGCTGCGGTGTTGGTGCCTTCTCCATGCTGCGGGCGAGGTCCCTGGCCCGAAACGCCCGTCCCCCCCGAGCGATAACCACGCCGGAGGTACGATGGACGCGCTCGTTCTGTGCTACCGCGAGGAGCCCCTCCGCGAGTTTCCGTTGGACGCTCGCCCCCTCGAGATCGGTCGGAGCTCGGCCTGCGACATCGTCGTCCACGACCCGGGCATCGCCGAGCGCGCGTGGCTGGTCCGCCGTCGGGGCGACGAGGTGGTGGCCTACGACCTCTCGGGCGACCGACCCTGGCGGGGCCGCGCCGTCCGCCGGGGATTGCGCCTCGCCCTCGGGCTTCATCATTCCCTCGTCCGCGTCGAGTCGAAGGGTCGGGTGTGCCGGGAAACGCCTCGCACCGAGCAGGTCGCCCTGCCGCGCGAGCGGCCCGGGCACCTCGTCCTCACGGTGGGGCGGGGCAGCGAAGCGAGGCGGCACCGGCTGTGTGACGAGCCGCTCCACGTGGGAAGCTCGCCCGCGAATCAGGTGGTCTTGCCCGACCCCACGGTCAGCGCGCGCCACCTCCGGGTCGACAAGCTGCTCGACGGCGCGCTGATCCGCGATCTCGACAGCTCGAACGGCACGTGGGTCGATGGGGTACGGGTCACGGTCGCGCGCGTCGGTCCCGGGGCGCACGTGCGGATCGGGCGGACCGACCTCCACGTCTCGGTGGACCGAGACGACGACGCCGACGGGGACATCGTGGTCGCCTCGCCCGCGATGCAGGGCGTCCTCGCCGAGGTTCTCCGGCTCGCCCGGCTCAGCTGGCCGGTGCTTCTGCACGGAGCGAGCGGTACGGGCAAGGAGCTCGTCGCCCGCCGCCTCCACAGCGACGGGCCTCGAGCGCCCGGCCCGTTCGTCGCGCTCAACGCAGGGGGGCTCCCGCGGCAGCTCGTCGAGAGCGAGCTCTTCGGTCACGAGCTCGGCGCGTTCACGGGGGCGGTGAGCGCGCATCGCGGCGTGTTCGAGCAGGCGAGCGGCGGGACGCTCTTTCTCGACGAGGTGGCCGAGCTTCCGCTCGACCTGCAGACGCGCCTGCTTCGGGTGCTCGAGACGTGGGAGGTTCGGCGCGTGGGTAGCGAGCGCGCGACGCGCGTGGACGTGAGGCTCGTCTGTGCGACGCATCGCGATCTCCGCGAGATGGTCGCAGAGGGCGCGTTCCGAGAAGACCTCTACTATCGCATCGCGCGGCTCGTGGTGGAGCTGCCCCCCCTTCGCGACCGGCCCGAGGACCTGTGCGCGCTCGCGGCCCGGTTTCTGCGCGAGATGGCGAACGACATCGGCACACGTCGGCTGAGCGAGCCTGCGCTCGGGAGGTTGCTCGAGCATCCGTGGCCGGGAAACGTCCGCGAGCTCCGCAACGTGCTCGCAACCGCTGCCGCCGCGACGCCCGCCGAGGTGATCCAGTCGTGCGACGTCGACGCCGCGCTCGCTCGCGTCGGCGGCATCGATGCGGTGCGGCGGGAGAACGTCGCGCTCTCCGAAGAGGTCGAGCGTCACGGCGGCAACCTCACCGCGGCGGCGCGCGCCCTCGGCTTGCCGCGCTCGACGCTGCGCGACCGGTTGAAGGGCCCCGCGAGCACGCGCGTGCGGCGCACGGTGCAGGAGATGCCGGCGGTGAAGGTCCGGCGGTGAACGCGCATCGGTGAGCCGGGGCGCCTTCGTGCGCTTCAGGGTCAGCGAACGACGAGGCCCGCGTAGCCGACGACGCGGTCGAAGTCTCCCGAGACGTCGCCGCTGTTCGCGTAACGCACGAGCTCGGCGCTGCGCGCGCCGAGCGCGCGGGCGGTCACGAGAGCGACGGTCGTCGGGATGACACCGCACATCGTGATGTCGTTGTCGAAGACGGTTCGGTAGAGACCCTCGGCGTCGAGGCGCTCGATCCGGTCGATCGCCATTCGGTCGAGGCGTCGCGCGCTCTCGGCGGGGATGTAGTGGCTCATGTCGGTCGAGGCCACGATGAGCGGTACGCGACCATGGCGAGCGATCACGTCGGCGAGCGCCGTCCCGATGCGAGCGCACGACTCGAAGGGCAGCACGCCCAGGCACAACGGGACGATGGATACGCCGGGATTGCGCGCGCGCAGAAACGGCAGCTGCACCTCGAGCGCGTGCTCTCGCGCGTGGGCACGTGCGTCCTCCGTGAGCCCCGCTTGATCGCGGAGCTCCTCCGCGACCGGCTCGGCGATCGGCACCGCGCCGCCCGGCATGAGGAACGCGCCCGTGCTCATGATCGCTGCGCGCGCTCCGAGACCGCTGTGATTCGGGCACATCACGACGGCGATCTCGGGAACGTGCACGGCCGCGTACACCTCGCCGGCGACGGCGCCGCTGTAGACGTACCCGGCGTGCGGCGCGACGACGGCGATCGCGTGCTCGTCTGCCACCGTCTCGCCGATCAGGCCATCGACCGTGCTCGCGAGCGCGGCAGCTTCTTTCGGGTAGAACGTGCCAGCTACGGCCGGGGCGCGATCCATGCGGTCTTCGTAGTCACGCGAGCCTCGGGTTTCAAGGGCGAACGCGTCAGCGGCGCAGTCCGAGGGCGTTGGCCGCGAGCTCGCGCGTTCGACGCCATCGAAGCGCGACGAGATCACGCGCGACGCCGGCGGCTCGGCCGAACGCTGTGGTCTTGGAGTGCCCTGCGCGACGGGGACGGCACTCGATCACGACGGTGTGGACGCGCAGGCCCGCCGCGAGGGCTCGGATCGGGAACTCGAAGTTCAGGAAGAACGTGTCGGGCGGAAGCTGCTCGGGGACGAAGAGCCGGCGGCGGAAGAGGTAGGGGCCGTCGCTCCGGAGGCGCACGCCGTGCACCGCGAGGATCGAGTGCCCGCACGCCCCACGACAGGATCGTTCGATGCACTCCGTCGTCGCGATGCTCGTACACGCTGAGCACGACGTCGGTCTCGTCGTCGGCCGCGGCGCGAAGCGTTCCGATCGCCTCGGGGGCGATCTGTCCGTCCGCCGGGAGGAACGTCACCCACGTGCCGGTCGCCGCGCGGACACCGGTCTTGAGCCCGGCGCCCATCCCTCGGTTGCGTTCGTGTCCGACGATGGTGGCGCGTCGCCCGCCGAGGATCTCTCGAGCTCGCGCACGCGTAGCGTCTCGTGAGCCGTCGTCGACGAAGACGACCTCGGCGTCGGGCTCGTTCGCGTCGAGCCACGCGAGGAGCTCGCCCAGCACCGCCGGGACGTTCTCCTCCTCGTCGTACGCCAGGACGACGACCGACAAAGGTGTCCGCTCGCTCACTCGGGGCGCTCGCGAAGGACGCGCGCGGGCGCGCCGGCGACGACGGCGTACGGGGGCACGTCGCGGGTCACCACGGAGCCGGCGCCGACCTGGGCGCCTCTGCCAATCGTGACGCCCGGTAGAGATCACCGACGAGGTGCCGAGGTCCGAGTCGTCCTCGATCACGACCGGGGCGAGGTCGACAGGAGCGAGGAGGATCGGCGTCGCGCGGCCGACCTCGCGATGCGTCGAGGTGATGATGCGCACGCCGGGCCCGATCCCGACGCGGGCGCCGATCGTCAGACCGCCGGCGGAGTGAAAGAAGCACTGCTGTCCGATCCAGGTCTCGTCGCCGACGAGGAGCGCGTTCTTGTAGTAGCCCTTGAGGATCGTCTGGTGGCCGACGTAGACGTTCTTGCCGAGCCGCACGTTCTCGGGGTGAAGAATCAGTACTCCGGTCTCGAACACGCAGCCTTCGCCGCAGGCAGCGAGGTCGGCCGGGGTGAACGCGCCGGTTCCATGCGAGGAGTGCCGCACGCGCGGACGATACCACCGGGTCGGGCGAGGGGGTGCGACCTCACGGGGGCGTCGCGAACGCGCGCGGCAGGCCCCGGCGCGCGGCCTCGTCGAGGAGCCGCCGGCTCTCGCGCTCGGCGCCGGCTCGCAGGAGGAGGATCGCCGCGACGTGGAGATTTCTGCGCTCGTCTCCGATCGCTGCGTGGCCCGTGAAGGGTGGCAGGGGCCCGAGCGGTGCGTCGAGCGACGATCCCGCGGGCCAGCGGCTGGCCGGTGGCTCGACGACTCCCGAGAGCAGCGCGCTGAGCGCGTCTGCAAACCGCCCGAGGTCCGCGAGCGCGAGCCCGCGGTCGAGCGCCACGCTCGCCAGCACCTCGTCGGTCGCGGGTGACCCATGCCCGATGCGCGAGAGCAGAGAGGCTGTCGCGCGCGTCGCGACGCCCGGGTCGAGCGCCGGTGCGGGGCATGGGCGCGCGCGAGCGAGAAATCCGACGCCGCAGATCGGAAGGCCAACGATCGCGCCGAGCTCACGGGTCTGGACGAGCACCGCTCGCTCGGGGTTCGCGCCGAGGAACCGCTGCAGGCGCGCGGGGCGCCCTCCCGGCCCTCGAAGCGCGAATCGCCGGAGCCGCGGGTGGTCGTGCTGCAAGAGCTGCCAATACCATGACGACGCGCTCAGACCGTACGGGAGGATCACGAGGTCCGGGCGCGCGTGCTCGACGCGTTGGACGTAGAGGAGCGGAGCGGCCCAGTGGTCGCGCTCGACGACGAGGATCGCGTCGCGCGGCGCCTCCGAGAGCACGCCATCGACGAGCACGCGGAGCGAGTCGTCGCGCGCACGCGTGCGGGCGAGGATCGAGGGCGGTCCGACGAGCGTGGCGACACCGAGCACGAAGACACCGAGCGCGGCGCCCATCCTGCCGCGCCCGCTCCGCGTCCGTGCACCCGCGAGCGCTGCCGCGACGCATGCGGCGGCGAGCCAGAGGCCGGGAGCGAGGTAGCCGAGGTGGTCGAGGACGGTCGGCTCGTAGATGGCGTTGGTCGTGACGAGCCCGATCGAGAGCGCGACCGGCACGACGATGGCGAAGCGCGCTGCCCGCGGCGCATCCTTCGCGAGCGCGACGCCGAGGGCGCCGAGCGCGAGCAACGGCAGGTAACCGCTCGTCACGCCCCATGACGCGAAGCGCGCGAGGTTGTCCGCGAAGAGGTCGCCCGTGAGCTGCCGGTTCTGCGTGTAGTCGGCGCCGCGGAGGTAGAACGAGAGCGCATCGGGCGCGCCCGACGCGCCCCAGACGAACGCGTGTCCGCGCCGGGCGACGAACGCGTACGGGATCCACGCGTACGGGACGAGGCCGGCGAGGCCGAGAGCCACCGCCGCGCCGAGCTGACGAGGAGCGCGCCGATCGCGCCGGAGGGCGAAGAGCAGCCGGGGCGCGATCGTCGCCGCTGCCATCACGCCGAGCCACGCGTTCGAAGACGCCGCGAGACCGGCGGCGAGGCCGACCAGCGCATGGTCGCGCGGGCGCTCTGCGGCGACGCCGCGCGCGATCGACCAGAGCGCGAAGAACGTGCCGAGTGCGTAGACCTCGACTCGCGTCGCCGGCTCCCAGAGCGTGGCGTGGAGCGCGAACAGAGCGAGGACGATCCCGGTGCCGCGCGGATCGCGCCCGGCGCCGAGCCGCTCGGCGATGGACGCGACCGGCAGGATCGTCAGCGCAGCGGGGAGCGCGGAGAGCAGCCCGAGGCCGACGAGCGAGGGGATGGCGGGGAGGTGGCACGCGACGAAGCCGAGGAGGGTGTGGAGCGGTTGGCCGATCGGATGGCTCAGCCCCGGCTCGCACGCCGCGAGCGCGAGCTCCGCGCTGTCGTACGGGCCGAGAATCTCGACCCATCGTCGCGACGTAGACGGCGAAGACGACGGCCGAGGTGGCCCACGCAACGCCCGGCGCGGCGAGCGGGAGGTACAGCGTCGCGAGCCGCGGGCGCGGGCCGACTTCGCTCATGATGCTTCGTCGGCTCGCGTCGCGACGCGCGTGACCGGGAGAAAAATCTGGACGATGCCGCCCACGCCCGCGACGACGAGCTGAGATGCCCAGAGCAGGAGCGACGCTGCGGTGGCGCGGTCTTGGCTCGTCCCGATCACCGTCGCCGCGAGGACGACGAACGCGGCCTCGCGCGCGCCCGCGCCGCCGACCGTGATGGGGAGAAACGCGGTCGCGGCGGCGAGCGGGACGATGAAGAGAGAGTCGGCGAGCATCGCGCGCGGCTCGATCGCGCTGAGCACGGCGTGGCCAGCGAGCGCGACGCCGAGCTGCGTGACGACGCTGAGCGCGAGGGCGATCCCTATGCTGCCGAGGCTCCGTGCTCGAGGCAGCGCACCTGCGACGCGGGCGAGCGCGCCGGGGAGCCGCGGCGCGAGGCGTCGCGCCCATGCGAGTCCGACCACGACGCCGACCGTGCAAGCGACGGCGAGCCCGAGCGCCGCTTCGCTCGGAATCGCCGTCGGGACCGGGCGTGCGTAGAGCGCGCCGGCACACACGAGGAGCAGCCCGCTCAAGCCGAGCGCGCGCTCGACGGTGACGACCGCGATTCCACGCGTCACGCCCTCGGCGCCGAACGCCTCGCGAGAGACCACGCCCCGCACGACGTCGCCGCCCACGCCGCCGGGGAGGTAGCAGTTGTAGAAGAGACCCACGAGGTAGATGAGATAGAGGCGGCGCAGCGCGGGAACCTGGGTGGCACCATACGCGCGCAGGAGGATCTGCCAGCGAAGCGCGCCGACTCCGAGCGTCGCGAAGCCGATCGCGATGGCGGCGCCGAGGCTCGTGAGCGGTGCGGAGAGAGCAGCGTCGAACGCCGCGCCGAGATCGGCGACCGCTGCGATGTACGCGAACCCGCAGGCGGAGCCCGCGATCTGGATGGCCAAGAGAATGCGCCGCTTCTTCTTGTCGCGGGTCGGTGGCTCGTGCGCGTTCACTCGAGGGAGATGCGCTGCCGCGTCGTCTCGCCCGGTCGGATCTCGACGTTGACGGTGCGGGTGACGCCGAGGTCGGGGTTCGTGCACGTGATCCGGTGGTGTCCGGATGGGAGCGTGCGGTTGACGATCGGCGTCTGACCGACGCCGCTGCCGTCGATCGACACCTGGCACCAGGGCCTCGCGTCGAACGTGAGCTGGCCCGGACCGCTCGCGGTGGGCGTCACCTCGCTGCTTCCCGTCTGGTTTCCACCGGTGCGGCGGGCTTGATGGAGGCGGACCGTCGTCTCGGTGACCTCGCCGCCCGGCAGCTCGACGTGCTGCTCGTCCGGACGATAGCCGCTCTTGGCGACGACGAGCCGGTATGCGCGGGCTTGGACGCGGAACTCGTAGGGGCTTCCCGTGTCGTACCAGCGACCGTCGAGCTGTACGCGCGCGTCGTCGGGCTCGGTGACGAGGCGGAGGATCGCTTCGGCGTCGGTGAGCGGCGTGCGCTCGAGCTCGAAGACGAGGTCTTCCGCTTGGCCGGCGCGAAGCGTGAGCGGCACCGAGCGCGTGACGTAGCCGTCGAGCGTGAGCACGAGCGTGTGCTCGATGCCCGGCTCGATGCGTGGAACCGTTGCGGGCGTAGTCTCGCTCGTGTCGGTCCCATCGAAGAGGACGTGAGCGCCGGCCGGAATCGTTCGGACGTTCACGACCGCGAAGGAGTCCGCCGACGGCCGCTCGAGCGTCGCTTGCAGGCGACCGTGAGGCTCGGCGGTCGTCAAGCGCACCTGCTCGACGTGGGGGGCGTAGCCGTCGGCGGCGAGCTTGACCGTGTACGTGGCCCCGACGGGGAGCTGCCGGAGGGTCGCGGGTGTCCGCTCGCTCCTCCGGTCGCCGTCGAGCCAGATCGCGGCGCCAGGCGGCGTCGTCTCGACGTCGAGGACGCCCGGCCCGGTGGCGATGCCGGTCTTCGGCGGGCGCGTGAGGAGAAACGCGCCGGCGCCTCCGGCGGCGAGCAGAACGAGCACGAGGAGGAATCCACGGCGCTTTGCTCGCCTTGCGCCGATGAACTCCGGACGCGAGGACCTCCTTCGCTTCCGCCTCCTCCTCCGCGACTTGCGCCGCGATGACCTCGGCGAGCTGGCGGCCCTCTTGGAGCATCTGCTTTTGCTGCGCGAGCTTCTCGGCGAAGAGGCCCTGCATCCACTCGCCGAGCGAGAGCGGGCTCACCGCGAGGCGTTCGGCTCGAATGAAGCCTTCGAGATCTCCCTGCAGCTCGCGCGCCGTCTGGTACCGCTTGTCGCGGTCCTTCGCGAGCGCGCGCATGATGATCTCTTCGAGACGCGGCGACAGGGCGGGGTTGAGAACACGAGGCCTCGGGTACTCCCCGTCGACGATGAGGCGCATCGTGTCGAACTCGCTCGTGCCCTTGAAGAGGCGGCGCCCGGTGCAGAGCTCGAAGAGAATCACGCCGAGGCTGAAGATGTCGCTGCGCGCGTCGAGCAGCACACCCTGCGCCTGCTCCGGGCTCATGTACGGGATCTTTCCCTTGAGCTTGCCGCTCTTCGTCTCTTCCTCGGCGCTCCTGCCGGCTTTGGCGATGCCGAAGTCGACGAGCTTCACGTCGCCGCTGAACGTGACGAGGATGTTCTGCGGGCTCACGTCACGGTGCACGATGTTGAGAGGCTCGCCGTCGAGGCTGTTCTTCTCGTGCGCGTATGCGAGCCCCGAGCAGCACCCGAGCACGATCGCGAGCGCGTGCTCGAGCGGGAAGGCCGTCACCTCCTTCTTCTTCATCTGCCGCACGATCGAGCGCAGGTCCTCGCCGTGGATGTGCTCCATGGCGATGAAGTACTGAGCCTCGAACACGCCGACGTCGTAGATGTGGGCGACGTTCGGGTGGTTCAGCGTGGCCGCGATGCGAGCCTCGTCGAGGAGCATCTCGACGAAGTCGGTGTCCTTCGCCAGGTGGGGAAGGACGCGCTTGATGACGATCAGCTTCTCGAAGCCGGCCATCGAGCGTTGGATGCCGAGGAAGAGCTCGGCCATGCCACCGAGCGCGAGCCGGCGGATGAGGGTGTACTTGCCGAAGCGCTTCGGCATCTGCTCTTCGGGGAGCTCGGGCGGGCCGGCGGCGTCGTCTCCCTGGGGAGGAGGCGGGGGTGGAGGTGCCGGGACGTGGGCTTGGGACACCGGGCTCTCTGTCCTTCTGCTTCTTCGGCTCTTCCTCGCGTCGCCCGGCGTGCTTTTGCCTCGCAAAATCGCTGAGCTAGACCCGCGAAGTATCGCATGCGCGCCCCGTCGTGTGTCAACCTGACGGCACGTCCCGAGCGCGCGCGCGGCCCTCGCGAACCTCCGAGAGCAGTCTTCCGACGACGTTGCCGAGCGATTCCTTGGCGAGAGGGAGCCACACGCGCACGCTTCGCTCCGCCGCGTCGTCGAGCGCGAGGCGTGGCCGGCCCGCGAGCGCGCGAGAGAGGCGATCGGCCACCGCGTCGGGCTCCGCGAACCCCTCCGGCAGTCCCCACGTTGCGAGGCGTTCGACGAGCGCGTCGTAACGCTCGCCGTGGTCGGGGCGGCGAAACGCGAGGTGCCGGCCGAGCGCCGTCCGCGGCGCGACGGCGAGCGCCGCCGCGTAGGCGTTGCGCAGGCCGGGCTCCTCGACGACGAAGCCGTCGAGGAGCAGCTCGATGCCGACGTGCGCCGCCGCCCGCGCGGGCCCGTGCGCGACACCGCGAGCCTCGAGCTCGCCGACGGCTTGCGCAGTGAGCGCGAGGAAGGTCTTGGCTCCGTGAAAGGCGCTGTCGGTGGCGTGATGGAGGGCGATGCCGCTCGCGAGCTCTCCATGGTCGGTGCGGGCACCTCGCGTGCGCGCCATTCCGAAGAAGTCCGGGAGCATCGCGCCGAGGACAATCGCTGGCGACGAACGGGCCCCGAGCGCGACGAACGCGTGCGCGACGAAGTTCACATCGCACCTCTCGTGCGAGCCGAGCCCGCGAGCGCTCGGATCCGATCTCGCAGCTCGCCCGCGGCGAGCAATGCATCCGGGGCCACTCGCGGCTCGAGCCCGGGCTCGGCGCGAAACCAATTTCGCTGCCGCCGAGCGTACGCGCGTGTGGCCTTGATGATGCGACGCTCGGTCTCGTCCATGGGCGGCCCGCCCGTGACGTGCCCCAGCATCTCCTCGTAGCCGACGGCGTGGAGCCCGCGTATCTCCGAGCCCCACCGAGAGACGAGCGATCGGACCTCGGTCGCCCACCCCGCATCGATCATTCGACGAACCCGGCTCTCGATACGCGACTCGAGCGCGTCGATCGGACGATCGAGGACGAGCGCCATCCCTCCGTACCGCGGCGCTCCGAGCGCGTGGCGCGCGCGGAGCTCGCCGAGCGGCTCGCCGGTCTGCTCGTACACCTCGAGCGCGCGCACGATGCGCACGCGGTCGTGCGGGTGGATGGCGCTCGCGCCGCGCGGGTCCACGGCGCAAAGGCGCGCGTGGAGGGTGGCTACACCGTCGCGCTCGGCCTCTCTTTCGAGCCGAGCGCGAACGTCGGGATCGACCTTGGGCACGTCGACGAGGCCGCGCAGCAACGCGCGGAGCCAGAGCCCGGTGCCACCGACGACGATCGGAAGGCGACCTCGAGCCGCGACATCGGCGATCGCGCGGTCCGCCAGCTCCGCGTATCGAACCGCGTCGATCGGCTCGTCGGGATCCACGATGTCGATCATGTGGTGCCGGACGCCGCGGAGCTCCGCTCGCGTCGGCTTGCCGGAGCCGATGTCGAGCCCTCGGTACACCTGAACGCTATCGGCGCCGACGATCTCGCCCCCGACCTCGCTCGCGATGTCGATCGCGATGTCGGTCTTTCCCGTCGCCGTCGCGCCGGCGAGGACCAGGACTTCGGGCAGCGCCGGCTCAGTCATCGTCCGAGACGTCTCTCGATATCCGCGAACGAGGCGCTGTAGACGATCGGTCGCCCGTGGGGGCAGTGGCCCGCGAAGTCGTCGATCTCGTCGAGCGACCGGACGAGCGCAGCGCACTCGTCGAGGGAGAGCGCGTCGCCGGCGCGTATCGATCCATGACACGCCATCGTGGCGAGCGCGGTGTCGATGGCGTCGCCGAACGCGCGCTCGCCCCGGCGTGTGAGCTCGTCGAGGACGTCGCGCAGGAGGCGCTCGGCCCGCGCTCGCCTGACGAGCGCCGGGATCGCGTGGACGGCGCACGTCGACGGGCCGACGACCGCACAGTCGAGCCCGAGCGAGAGCAGCTCGTCGCGCCGCTCCTCGACGATCGCCATCTCCGGCGCGGCCAGCTCGACGCGGTCCGGAAACAGCAGCCGCTGCGTCGCGACCGATCGGGCACGGAAGCTCGTTCGCAGCCGGTGATAGCTCACGCGCTCGTCTGCGGCGTGTTGATCGAGGACGTACAGCGCATCGTCGCCTTCGCAGACGACGAGCATCTTGCGCACCTGTCCGAGCACTCGGAGCGCTCCGAAGAAACCGCGCGCGGCCGGCTCGAGCGTGCGCTGGCCCGGCGCGAGGTCGCCCGCGCCGGCCTCGGGCGCGCCGGCGACCGGGTAGGGCGCGCGGGACTCGCGGAACGCCGCGGAGACGCCCCACGAATCGCTCGCCATGGCCGCGCCGCCGTCGGCGGCCGCGACGGACGAAGCCGCGAGATCGGCCGGTGCCGACGAGCGCCGGTAGCCGAGCTTCTCTTCCCAGAATGCGGCTCCCCGCGCCGACGGCCCGCTCCACGCCGACGTACCGAGCCGCGCTGCGAGCGCGCGCGTCACCGCCTCGAGGACGCCGCGTGCGTCCGCGAAGCGCACCTCGTGCTTCTGTGGGTGAACGTTGACGTCGACCTCTCGGGGTCGACGTCCACGTAGACGACCCCTACGGGGTAACGGCCGGGGGGAAGCACGCTCCCGTAGGCGAACGCGACCGCGCGCGCGAGCGCGCGATCCTTCACCGAGCGCCGGTTGACGTGGACGTAGAGGCCCGAGGCGCCGGCGCGCGCTCGTTCCGGTGCGCCGAGCTAGGCCTCGACGCGGACGCCGTCGCGCTCGCCGGAAAGAGCGACGAGCTTCTCGCCGCCGAAGACCTCCCTCGCCCGCCCCTCGCGATCCGGCTGCGGCAAGAGCTCGCGCGCGCGGCGCCCGTCGCGGTGGAGCGTGAGCCGCAGCGAGGGCTCCGCGAGAGCGGCGCGTACGCACACCTCGGCCACGTGCGCGCTCTCGGTCGCGCGCGACTTCAGGAATTTCCGCCGCGCCGGCACGTTGTAGAAGAGATCGCGCACCTCGACCGTCGTCCCGACGGCCCGCCGGACTCGCGCACGGCGGGCTCCGGCGCCCCCTTCGATCGTCACGCGCGTCGCGGCGATGTCGTCCCTCGGTGCGGGTCGTGAGCGACGAAACGCGCGACCGAAGCGATCGACGGCAGCGCCTCGCCGCGAAAGCCCATCGTCGCGTATCCGCGCCGAGATCCTCGACGCTCTCGATCTTGCTCGTCGCGTGGCTCCGGACGGCCAGAGCCCGTCCTCGGCGGCCGTCATGCCGGTCCCGTCGTCCGTCACGCGAATGCGCGCGATGCCTCCGCCCGTCGATCTCGACCGCGATCGCCCGTGCGCCCGCGTCAAGCGCGTTCTCGACCAGCTCTTTGACGACGCTCGCGGGTCGCTCGACCACCTCGCCGGCCGCGATCTGGTCGACGAGCGCGTCGTCGAGGATCCGAATGCGTCGATTGCACGAGGTTACATCGCTGTATCAGCGAGCCGCGCGGCGCATCACGTCCGCGCGACGCGTCGAGGCGCGCAACACGCTCGGTGTCTGCGTCGTGGACAATCACTTCGAAGCGCATTCGGTTGACGCGGCTGTCGCTTGCGTTGACCCTCAAGAGGACCCGATGCTACCGTCTGTCTCGTCCATCAGGCACGGGCACCGAGTCGATGAAGGTCTGCCCCATCGTGCAAGTCCGAGTATCGGCGGTGGAGAGGTCTTCTGCCCGCTGGACGGTGCGCGCCTCAGCACGCCGAGCCAGATGATGACCGAGGGCCCCGACGCCAGCGATCCGCTCGTCGGAATCGACGCTCGGCGGTCGCTACAAAGTCATCCGCGCGATCGGCGAAGGCGGGATGGGCGATCGTCTACGAGGCGAGCACACGATCATCGAGAAGCAGGTCGCGATCAAGTCCTGCGCGACGACTTCTCGAAGCGCACCGAGGTCGTCGAGCGCTTCCGCCAAGAGGCCAAGAGCGCGTCGCGCATCGGCCACGAGCACATCGTCGACATCTCCGACTTCGGCGAGACGCCGACGGGCGCGAGCTACTTCGTGATGGAGTACGCTCGAGGGCGAAGACCTCGCGAACGTCCTCGCGCGGGAGGGGACGCTCGCGCCCCGCGCGCGCGCGTGGACATCGTCCTGCAGTGCTGCCGCGCGCTCGGCGCCGCGCACGCGAAGGGCATCGTCCATCGCGACATGAAGCCGGAGAACATCTTCCTCACGACGTCGCGACGAGCAGGCCGACTTCGTGAAGATCGTCGATTTCGGCATCGCGAAGATGAGCGACATCGAGACGGAGGGCGCGCCCGGCCGAAAGCTCACGAAGACCGGGATGATCTTCGGGACGCCCGAGTACATGTCACCCGAGCAGGCCGCCGGAAAGCCGCTGGATCACCGCGTCGACATCTACGCGCTCGGCGTGATCCTCTTCGAGGCACTCACCGGGCGGGTCCCATTCATCGGCGACACGTTCATGGGGATACTCACGCAGCACATGTTCGAGCAGGTGCCGCCGCTCCGCGCGATCAACCAGAACGTCGTCTGTCCAGAAGAGCTCGAGCTCGTCATTCTGAAGGCTCTCGCGAAGGAGCCCGACGAGCGCTACCCGTCGATGGGCGCGTACGGGCGCGCCCTCGCCGTCGCGATGGACCTGTCCGGTGCGTTTCACGACGACCACACGGTTCCCGGCTATGGGGAGCCGAGCCGGTCGGCCCGCAACCGCGCGAGGATGGTCGAGGCGGCGCCCACGACCGAGTACTCGGGGGAGCCGAGGCGCGCTCGCATGGGCCTCGCTATCGCAGGCGGAATGCTCGCGCTCGTCGCGGCAGGCGTCGGTGGTTACTTCGCGTTTCGGCCGCAGCCAACGGCGGCAAACGGAACGACGCCCGTGCCGCCCGTCGCGGCCGCTCCGTCGCATCCCGAAGAGAACGCCGGGCTCGCCGCCGTCGATCCCGAGCGCGCCTCTGCGGACGACCCGGAGCGAACGGATCCACCTCCCGAGACCGTCGCGCCGTCGCTCGTGAGCGTTCGCGTCTCGACGCAGCCGTCCGGCGCCGAGATTGAAGTCGACGGCCGAGGTGTGGTCTGTGATCCATCGCCTTGCTCGTTCGACGCCTCGCCCGGCGAGGCGCTCCGGATTCGCGCGCGTCGTGGCCGTCTGGTCGCGTCGCGCGACCTCGAGCCGACCGAGGCGATGGAGATCGAGATGGTCCTGTCGCGTCGCGGGGGAGGCGCGCGCCCTCACGGCGAGGGAAACGGCAACGGGAACGGCTCGCAGGGCACCGGTGGGCACTCCTCGAACGACCTGAAGATACCGGACTGGGCCAAGCCGCCGCGGTAGCGCGCGCGTGGTGCTTGGGCGGCGCCGGAGCGCCGGGTCAGCCGCACATGCCGGGCGGGGCCGAGCCGCCGCCGCAGGTCTGAGGCGACGTGCAGGGCATGTTGCAGCCGCCGCAGTGCATGTTGCTGGTGTCCGTGTCGACGCACATGCTGTTGCAGCACATGTTGCTCGCTCCCGGGCAACCGCCGCAGCTGATCATCCCGCCGCAGCCGTCGGGCACCGAGCCGCAACGCCCACCGCACGGCATGGGTGTACAGCCACACGTGCCGGGCGTCCCGCCGCCGCCACACGTCTGAGGCGCCGTACACGTGTTTCCGCACCCGTTGCAGTTCGCGTCCGTACCGAGCTGAGTCTCGCAGCCGTTGCCCGCGCCGCCGTTGCAGTCGGCCCAGCCCGAGGTGCACGAGGCGATCGCGCACGTGCCCGTCGAGCAGTCGCCGGTGGCGTGCTGCGGCATGCACGCCATGCCGCAAGCGCCGCAGTTCGTCGTCGTGTTGGTCGGCGTCTCGCAGCCGTTCGGGTGCGATCCGTCGCAGTTGCCCCAGCCCGAGCTGCAGCTCGCGACCCTGCAGGTGCCGCTCGGGCACGAGTATGTCGCCGTGTGCATCAGGGAGCACATGTTGGTGCAGCTGCCGCAGCTCGACGGCTGGTTGAGCGAGGTCTCGCAGCCGTTCCCGTCCGTTCCGTCGCAGTTGTCCCAACCGGAGCTGCAGCTTCCGATCCGGCACATCCCGCCCGCGCACGTGGGCGTCGCGTTCGCGCGCGTACAGCTCACGCCGCAGCCGTTGCAGTTGCTCGTCGTGGTGAAGTCGGTCTCGCAGCCGTTGCCGACGCCGCCACCGCAATCGCCGCGGAGCGTGTCACAGCTCATGATTTGACACGAGCCCGAAGAGCACGTTCCCGTGGCGAAGGGTGGAGCGCATCCGACACCGCAGCCGCCGCAATTCGCCGTCGTGTTGAGACGAAGCTCGCAGCCGTTTCCGTCGTTGCCGTCGCAGTTGCCCCATCCCGAGCTGCACATCGCGATGGCACAGCTCCCGGTGGCGCACGTGGCGGTGGCGTTCGCGCGCGAGCACGACGTGCCGCAGCTGGCGCAATTCGAGAGCGAATTGAGCTGCGTCTCGCACCCGTTGGCCTCGTTGCCGTCGCAGTTGCCCCAGCCGGAGTTGCAGCTCGCGATGTGGCACGAGCCACCCGTGCACTCGGCGCTCGCGTTCGCGAACGAGCAGCGATTGCCGCAGCCTCCGCAATGGTTCACGTCCGTCTGGAGGTCGCGCTCACAGCCGTCGGCCGAGTTCGAATTGCAGTCGGCGCGATTCGCCACGGCGCACTCGCACCGCAGTGTCGCCGCGGGGCAGGTCATTCGCGCGGGGCTGCTCGCGTCCGAGAAGCACACGTTGCCGCAGGCGCCGCAGTTGTTGATGTCGTTGTACCCGACACAGGCCGCTCCGCAGCACATCAGGTTCGGCCCGCAGGCTCCCGCGGCGCCGCACTGGCAGACGCCGCCGACGCATTGGTCGGCGGCCGGCTGCGACGCATTGCGCTCCGCGGTCACCCGGTTGCACTCGTTCCCACACTCGCCGCAGTTGTCGATGTCGACGAGGTAATTCTCGCAGCCCGTCCCGCAGCACAGCTGCTCATCGCTGCACGGTCCGACGAAGCTCGTCTCGGCGGGGCAGTTGCACACGCCACCGATGCACTCGAGAGCGCGCGTGGGAGGGCAAGCGTCGCGACAGACGTGGCAGTGCCCGAACGTCGACATGTAGTCGACGACGCACGCGCTTCCGGTGCAGCCGGGCACGCTCGCATCGGGCCGGACGCAGCCCGTCGCGCCCTCCGGGAAGCCCGGGTCGCCTCCGACGGGGGGTAGGAGCAGCTCGTCGGCCGTTCCGTCGCAGTCGTCATCGATGCCGTTGCAGAGCTCGGGCATGCCGGGATTGCGGGTGGGATCGCCTTCGCAATCGGCGAGCGCTCCGGTCTCGACCCAACCGTCCCCGTCCGTGTCGCCGTCGCATCCGTCGTCCGGTACCGAGTCGCAGTCCTGGTCGATCCCGTCCCCGCAGTGCTCGGGAGCGAAGCTGTTGATGGTCGGATTGGCGTCGTTGCAGTCGCCTCCGCCGCTCGCGATCGCCGGGTCGCCGTCGCCGTCCATGTCACCGGCGGGGCACGGCGGATCGACGCCGTCGCAGTCCTGGTCGATGCCGTCTCCGCAGCGATCGACGACGCCGGGCTTCACGCCCGAGTCGCAGTCGTTGCAATCGCAGTTCGGTCGCGGGGGAGCGCCTGGTGCGTCGCAGCCGTCGACGCCGTCGCGGTCGAGGTCGGGCCCGACGCACTCGGGCGCCTCGTCCAAGAGGCCGTTGCAGTTCTCGTCGACCGGCGTCTCTCCCTCGGGCGTGCATCGCTCGGCGGCCCCGGGGTTGATCGCGGCGTTGGTGTCGTCACAGTCCGGTGTCCCGCCGACCTCGCGGTCGGCCCGATAGCCGTCGCGATCGCGATCACAGGCCACGAATACCCCGTCGCAGTCCTGATCGACTCCATCGCCGCACGTGCCGTCGGCCGGGTCGTCGCTCTCCGTCGCGGACGGGCTCACGTCGGGGTCGACGTCATCGCAGTCGCACGTGCCCGGCGCGCTGCCGCCACTGCACGTTCGCCATCCGTCGCCATCGTCGTCTCGACACTCGATGTCGCCCGAGGGGTCGCCGCCGGCGGAGCAGTCCTGATCGATCGAGTCCTCGCAGAGCTCCACTGCCCCGGGGCTCACCGACGCGTCGTCGGGCGCGCAATCGCCGCCGACCTCTGCAGGGCAGATGAACGCGCCGCAAGGCGCTCCCGACGCATCGAAGCACGTGGCGTGCGGGTCCGCCGGGAACCCGTCCATGTCCGGGTCGGATCCCGGAGGCGGAAAGACGAGACGCACCGAGTCGTGCATCACGCCGCTCACTTCGTAGCAGCGTGTCGCGACCTGCGTCGCGCCCGACTCGGACAGAGCGCTCAGGTGCACGAGGACCGAAGAGGGCCCGTCGAGCTCGACCGCGATCCGAATCGGTACGGCGTCGATGTCCGGCGTGTCGC
This sequence comes from uncultured delta proteobacterium, assembly GCA_963740495.1. Taxonomy (GTDB): domain Bacteria; phylum Myxococcota_A; class Polyangia; order Polyangiales; family CAVUEK01; genus CAVUEK01. The sequence goes on along the minus strand of CAVUEK010000009.1, from coordinate 122,594 downwards.
GGTTCACCGGGAACGCACGGTGTACGCGCCGGCGCCGCGCGTCGAGCGTGACGACGGTCACGTCGACCGTCTGGACGTACGCTTCGCTCGTCGCCTCGATGAGGACGGCGTTCTCACCCGGCTGGCATCCGGAGAGAAGATAAGCGCAAAGCGCCACCGACAGAGCGCGCCGGCTGCGACCGTCCACGGACCGGATCGTAGCAGACCCGAGGCCAGAATCCTCGCCGACTGTGAGAGCCTGGGCGCAGTGACGAAGACGCTCGACGATCTCGCGTGGGATCGCATCCTCAACGCGGTCCTCGCTCGCTGCCGGGGGCCGCGCGCGGCGATCCGGGAGCTTCCCTTCGCCGCGACGCTGGCGCAGGCGAAAGTCGCGCTCGCCGAGGCGCACGAGGCGCGCCAGCTCCTCGATGCTCACGAGCCGCCACCCCTCGACGGTCTTCGAGACGTGCGAGCGCACCTGCTTCGCCTGGAGCGCCACGCCGCGCTCGACGGGCCGGCGATCCGCGACATCTCTGCCACCATTCGGGCCGCGAGCGCGCTGCGTCGGTTTCTCGGGCAGCGCCGCGATCGAGCCCCGCGCCTCGTCGCCGCGTGCACCATCGACCCGACGCTCGTGCCGCTCGGCGAAGAGCTGGATCTCGCCGTCGACCTCGACGGCACGCTGCGCGACGCGGCGAGCCCGGAGCTCGCGCGGCTTCGCATCGAGGTGTCGAACCTCCGCGCGCGCATCATCGCGCGCCTCGAGGACCTCATCGTCAAGAGCTCGGCGATCCTCTCGGACCGCTTCCACACGATCCGGGAGGGTCGCTACGTCCTTCCGGTGCGCACCGACGCGCACGAGCGCTTCGCGGGATCGTTCACGCGACGAGCGCGAGCGGGTCGACGATTTCGTGGAGCCGCGCGGTCTCGTCGCACAGGGCAACCGTCTGAAGATGGCGCAGGGCGAGATGGAGCGCGAAGAGGCACGCATCCTGGCCGCGTTGAGCGAGCTCGTCGAGGAGCGCGTGCCCGAGCTGCGCGCTGCGGCCGATGCGATCGATCACATCGACCTGCGGACGGCGGCGGCGCAGCTGGGGCGCGACCTCGACGGGCACGTGCTCGGGCTGGTGGGCGAGCCGCGGATCCGCCTTCTGCGAGCGCGCCACCCGTTGCTCCTGCTCGACGGGGCCGAGGTGGTGCCGAACGACATCGAGGCGAGCGGAGCGCACGCGCTCGTTCTCTCCGGACCGAACGCCGGCGGCAAGACCGTGGCGCTCAAGCTCCTCGGGCTCGCGGCGTTGATGACGCGGGCCGGGTTGCCGTTCCCCGCGGCCGAGGGGAGCGAGTGTGGGTTCTTCGATCCCGTGTTGACCGACGTCGGCGACGATCAGTCGATCGCGAGGAACCTCTCGACGTTCTCCGCTGCACGTCGCCAACATCGCGCGGATCCTCGAGCGCTCGCGAACGGGCACGCTCGTCCTGCTCGACGAGCTCGCGGGCGGCACCGACCCGGTCGAGGGCGCAGCGCTCGGCGTGCGCAGTCGTCGACGCGCTCTGCGAGCGGGGCGCCGCGGTCGCGGTGACGACGCACTACGAAGCGCTCAAGGCGATGGCGGCGGCGGACGGTAGGCTGCGCAACGCTTCGGTTGGATTCGACGTCGAGCGAATGGAGCCGACGTTTCGGCTCGTGCCGGACGTCCCGGTCCGTCGAGCGCGCTCGCGGTCGCTGCGCGCTTCGGCATGCCGCGGGACGTCGTCGAGACGGCGCGCCGCCTACTGCCCGAAGAGGCGCGAACCTTCGACGAGCTCTCGCGTGAGCTCGCTCGCGTGAAGCACAGGCTGGACGAGGAACGCCGGACGCTCGCGCATCGGGAGGGAGAGCTGCTCGAGAAGCGCGCCGAGCTCGACCGCGCGATCGAAGGGTCGCGCGGTCGGCTTCGAGCCGAGGTCGCGGGCGACGTGGAGCGCCTGCGCTCCGATCTCGTTCGAGCTCGACGACGAGGTCCGCGACGCGCGCCGAGCGATTCGACGCGCGGACCAGGGAGGAGCTCGCCGAAGTCCGGAGGCGCCTTCGTGTCGCGGCCGAAGCGGCGCAGCGCGCGGCGGAGCACATCGCGGCCGAAGCCGCGCTCGAGCCCCGGGGCCAACCCGCCACCGAGGACCTGCTCGCGCCCGGACGCGCGTGTGGTGTCGAACGGTTGCGCACCGAAGCGGAGGTCGTCGAGACGCCGCGTCGAGGGCGGGTACGGGTCGCCGCCGGACCGATGAGGCTGACGGTCGGCGTCGCCGACGTGCGCGTCGTCGGTGCGCGCCCAAACCGTGAGCCCGACGACCCGACCCCGGCGCGCTCGAGCCGGGCGCGAGCGGCGGACGCCGCTCGCACGCAGCCGCGGCTCGAACGAGCGACAACACGGTCGACGTTCGGGGATTGCGCGTCGACGACGCGCTCGCCATGGTCGAGGCCTTCCTCGATAGGCTGTACGCTGCCGGTCGAGCCCGTCGCGTTCGTTCTGCACGGCATGGGCACGTTCGCGCTCAGGGACGCTCTGCGCGAGAACCTCGAAAAGAGTCGGTACGTCGAGGCGCATGCACGACGCGTCGCGCGACGAGGGCGGCGATGCGGGTCACCGTGGTCGACCCTGCGCTGACTCACCACATCGTCGTACGGATCGATCGAAGGAGCTGGTTCGGCGGCCTCCATCGGTGTCGTCATCGGCTCCGAGTGGGTGCGGTGCGTGGCACGCCGCCGAGCCGCGGCCTCGCGAGCGCCGTGGTCCCCAGGATGTGCGTGCGCGCGAGAACGCCCCGAGGTGCCGGCCTTCCGTCGCGATGGAGCTCGACGTGCAACGGACCGTGGCCGGGCTCGACCTCGGCGACGACGGGCATGAAACCTTCACGGCGAATCTCGACCTGGTAGGTGCGCCCGCGAGCGGCACGCACGGAGAGCGGCGTCGTGCCGAGCTTCGATGCGCCCGACCAGACCTCTGCGCCCGACGGGTCCGAGGTGATCGCGAGGTCCGCGGCCTCGTTCTCGTCGAGGTCGGCGCTCGTCGGGATGCCCTCGAGCGTGCTGAGCGGAATGCCTCCCTCCGAGCCGGCGCTCGCCGCGCCCGAGCTCGCGACGACGTAGATCGCGATGCCGAGGGCGAAACAGACGACGACGCCACCGATGGCGAGCGGCACACGCGGCAGGGTGGAGAGCGCGAACCAGATGCCCCGACGCCCGTGCTTGCGCGCCAGCACCTCGGCGCGAACGTCGTGAACCGTCGACCGCAAGCGTTGATCGAGCCGCTCGGCGGACTTGTAGCGCCTGTCCGGCTGCTTATCGAGCGTGCGCATGACGGCGCGCTCGAGGCTCGTCGGGATCGGGCGGTCGGGCGCGGCCTTGCGAATGCGCTCGGGCCGTTCGCGGATGTGCTTCGCCATCACGACCACGGCGTCGTCGTCGACGAACGGAGGCCGGCCGACCAGCATGTGGTAGAGGAGCACGCCGACGGAGTAGAGATCGCTCCGCGGGTCGAGCGTCTTACCCTGCGCCTGCTCCGGCGACATGTAGCGCGGCGTACCGAACACGGTGCCCGCCTGCGTCTCGAGCTGATCGATCTGCCTCTCGCCCTGGACGACCTTGGCGATGCCGAAGTCGAGCACCTTCACGACCGGATCGGCGTGACCGTCGACGCGCGCGAGGTAGATGTTGTCGGGCTTGAGATCGCGGTGAATGATCCCCTTCGAGTGCGCTTCGGCGAGAGAGCGCAGGATCTGGTGGGCGATCCGGATGGCCTCCTCCACGTCGAGCGCGCCCTCGCGCTCCACCTTCGCCGTCAAGAGCTCCCCTTCGAGCAGCTCCATCGCGAAGAACAGAAGCTCGTCCTCCGTCTCGCCGAAGTCGAAGACGCGCACCGTGTTCGGATGCGTGAGCAGGCTCATCGCCCGCGCTTCCCGATGGAAGCGCGTCACGGTGTCCTTCTCCCAGCTGAGCTCCTTCTTCAGGATCTTGAGCGCGACGTCTCGGTCGAGCCCGGACTGCTCGGCGCGGTAGACGGTGCCCATCCCGCCCGTGCCCACCCGCTCGACGATCTTGAACCGGCCGGCGATGGTCCGCCCGAGAAGCGGATCGGCGTCGGCCTGGGCGAGCTCGTGCTGCTCGACGAGCTTCGCGCCGTCGACTGGGCAGGTCGACTGCGTCCGCTTCGGGTACGTCGTCCGGCATTTCGGGCAGATCCGCATGCTCGTGTCGTGTCGGACGCTCCCCACCGGGGGGCGTCTTGGAACGCCTTACGCGACGGCCTCCTCCGAAACCGTCCGAGTCTAGCCCGACCTCGACGCGCGCGCACCAGGGGACGTATCACGTGTGCTCACACGGACGCCAAGCCTCAGGGAACGCAGTGCATCTCGTAGTGGTCACCCACCGAGATGGGCTTGCAATCGTAGCCCGCCTCCGGACAGTCGGCGTTGGTGCAGCAGATGTCCGCGCACCGGCCCTCGTAGCAGACGCGATCCTCGCAGTCGTCGGGAGACGCGCACGCCGCTCCGGTCGTCGCCGTTCCCCCCGCCCGCGTCCGGAAGTCGCACGCCGCCACCCAATCGCCGCGCCGCGAGAGGTACGTACAGAACCCGCCCGACCCGCAGTCCGCCGACGACCGGCACGGCTGCGTGCAGATCACCGTTCGGCACAAGCCGGTCCCGCAGTCGTTGTCGCTCAGGCAGAAGTCGCCGAACCCGCCGCCGCCGGCGGTGTCGCAGAATGTGGTGACGATGGCGCTCGTGGCGCTCCCGATCGGGTACGCGACGCAGGCGAGACCGTCGCAGTCCGCAGCGTGCGCGCATTGCGCGAGGCACGCGTTGTCGCCCGTGAAGCAGCGCCCCGACCGGCACGTGGTACCGCTCGAGCAGGAAGCACCGGCGCCTCCGGCCCCGACGCTCGTGAGGCCGGTGTACTCGAGCGGGATGCACAGCTTCGGTCCGAGCCCCGACGCGAAGCACACGGCGTTCGATGGGCAGTCGCGGTCCGAGCAACAGGATTGGGTGCACATTCGCGAAGGGACCGTCGAGAGCCCGATCAGGGTGGCCGGCGCGCAGAGGTCGGTGGCGCACTCGGCGTCGCGCGTGCAGGCACTGCCGAACACGAGCGGCGTGATGCAATCTCCCGTGACCGGATCGCACACTTCGGGCGACGTGCAGTCGGCAGGCGTGCACCCCGGCGTGATGCAATGCGCGGGGGAGGTGCTCGTGTCGCAGATGTCGTCACCCGAGCACGGCGGCGTGGCGAGGCGGCAGTCGCCGGCCGCGAGACAGGATCCCGACGAGCACACCTGGCCCCCCGAGCAGATTGTCGTCGGGCTCTCGTCGGTCGCTCCATCGCAATCGTTGTCGACGAGATCGCACACCTCCGGTGCGCCGGGGCGCGTGCTCGCGACGCTGTCGTCGCAGTCGCGCGACGCCATGTCGATCCCGTCCCCGCACCACGTGTAGCCATCGCCGTCCTGATCGTGACCTTCGTCGATCCGTCCGTCGCAGTCGTCGTCGATCTGGTTGCAGCGCTCGACGTCGCAGCCGTCGGGGACGGGCGCGTCGGGACGGCTGCCCCCGTCGAGGCGCGTGGTTCCCGTGGAGCAGGTCCCTTCCGGCGTGCACGTCTGCCCCGCCGGGCACGAGCCCGGAACCGACGGCGCGCATCGAACCGGCTCGTCGTTGGGGTCGACGAGCAGCGAGCAACCGGCCGCGCACGCGACCAGCCACACCCACGCCGACAACGACACGCTTGGCTGCGTCACAACGTCCCTCGAACGCCCACCAAGATGCCGTGCCCGTCGGTCGTCAGGAACCCGCTCGTCTCGTCGTAGCCCGGGTGCGTCTCGACCGTTCGAGTGCGCAGGAGGTATAGCAAGGTCGCCGAGACCGCGGCGACGCCCCCGGCGATGAACAGCACGTCGGTGAGAAGCGCGAGCGTGTCGGCGGTCGACGCGATGCAGTCTCGGAGCGACAGTGGGCCGTCCGCGCCGACGACGAACGACTGCGCGGTGCTCTCCTCGTTCAGCGCGAGCACTCCCATGATCGCACCGCCAGCGAAGAGCGCGACGCTCGTCAGCGTCGTTCCCCAGAAGAGCCAGTCTGCGACGCCGCGCTCCTCGATCCGCACCGGCGCGTTCATCTCGAGGCCGCCCCCGCTTGGCGTCGGCTGCGGATCTGCCATCTCGGCCTCGACCTGATCGCGCGCGCCTTCGAGGCGTTGCAGCGTCTCCTCGACTCGGGCGCGCTCCTCGTCGTCGTCGGGCCCGAGCATGGAGAGGTATTGGCGATACTTCTGGATCGAAGGGTCGAGCTCGCCGAGCAGCTCGTACACGCGGGCGAGGTTGTAGACCAGCGTCGCGGACGTGGGATCGAGCGCGAACGCGCGCTCGAGATCGGCGATCGCTTCGCGGTACCTGCCGGCGGCGAAGTGGTCGCGTCCGCGACGGTAGAACTCGACCGCCTCGGGAGGCGTGCTGGAGGCACCCTGGGCGAGCACCGGGGCGGGCGACATGAGGGAGAGCGACGCAGAGACCAGCACCACGGCGCACGCCCCCAGCCCGAGTCGGGGCTTTGTCGCATCCATCCAGCTCGAACGTACCGTCTCGTGCGCCGGTTCGCCAGCCGTCCGATGGGCGGACGGGGGCACCGCAACCGTGGTATGTGCAACGAATGCACAGAGTTCGGCGCGCGTTGGCGGGGCTCGTCTCCGCGCTTCTCGTCGCGGTCGCCCCGTCCGTGCGCGCTCAGCTCCGTGGGGCCAGCGCTCCGGTCCTCACCCCCGGGGCCTCTTTTTCCGCGCCCGACGACGCCACGGCGGCCGACATCAACCCGTCGGCCATGCCGTTCCTCGACGCGTTCAGCCTCGTCTACGTCCACGCCGATGGGAGCGACGAGATTGCGATGCGGCGCCGCGGCGATGCCGTCCGGGTGGCGATACCGCTTCCGTTCGGCCTCGCGCTCGGCGGCTCCGCGCAGAGCATCCGGCCGAGCCTGGCCACCTCCGAGCTCGATCGAGGCATGGGCAACGTCGCGATCGCGTGGGCACCGAGCGACGCGCTCGGGCTGGGCGCATCGATCCGTTGGTTCGGATCGCCCGCTCCGTTCGTGCCGGGCGCGACCACGGTCGACCTCGCGGCGAGCTACCGCCCCGACGAGCGCATCGCGTTCTCGTTCATCGCGCGTGACGTCAACGGCAGGCTCGACCTCGGGTCGAGCGATTCTGGCTCCGAGCTTCGTGCTGGCCGTGGGCTTTCGACCGACCGGCTCGCGCGAGCTCCTCTTCGACGCGGCCGGTTCGGTCGACGTGGACGGCCGGCTGGGCGCGCGTTTGCTCGGCGCGCTCGAGGTGCCCTACGTCGGGAGGCTCTTCGGGAGCGTCGAGGTCGAGCGGTTCGACGAGCAGACCGACCTGATGTTCCTCGGCGGCCTCTCGGCGGACTGGTCGGGCGTCGGCGTCGGCGGAGGGCTCGTCGGCGGCGACGGGATCGACCAATTGCCCGGGTGGTTCGTCACCGGGCACATCGAGGCGTTCGGTCGGCGTGGGCTGCCGACGCCCCGCTACGTCGCCGACGTCGAGGTGACCGGAGCGGGCGCCCGCGGAATGGTCTCCATCATCCGGCGGCTCGACCGGGCGCTCCACGACCGTGACGTAGCGGGCGTGCTCTTGCGCATGCGCGACTCGAGCATCGGAAGCGCCTACGCGCAGGAGATCCGCTTGATGGTCGCGGAGCTCGAGCGCGCGGGCAAGCACGTCGTCTGCCACCTCGAGTCCGCTTCCGGCGCCGAGCTCTACGCGTGCGCGGGCGCGACGCGCACGGTCGTCGATCCCGCGGGCGGCGCGTGGCTGGTCGGTCCGGCGAGCACGACGATCCTCGTCGGGGACTTGGCTCGCGAGCTCGGGATCCGCGTCGAGTCGGTGCGCATCGGCCAGTTCAAGTCGGCGCCGGAGCAGTTCGAGAACCGGACCTCGAGCGAGCCCGCGCGCGGCGCGTACGAGGCGTTCTACGACGACGTGTTCGCGCGAGACGTGCGCGACCTCTCGCGCGATTGGCACATGGACGAGGCGCGCGTCCGGCAGATCTACGACGAAGGGCCGTACGTCGCGAGCGAGCTCGCGCATCTCGGGCTCGTCGACGGTCGCGCGGACGAAGTCGACCTCGACGAGGAGCTGCGCGTCGCGCTCGGGGGCAGCTTTCGGCGGTTGACCGACGAGCCCGACCTCGCGACGAGGCGGTGGGGCCGCGACCGGCACATCGGCGTCGTCGTCGTGGATGGCGACATCGTCACCGGGGAGAACGTCGACATCCCGATCCTCGGGATTCGCATGAGCGGGAGCGAGACGGTCGTCCAGACCATCGAGCGCGTCGCCGCGGACTCGAGCGTCGCGGCGATCGTGCTCCGGATCGACAGCCCGGGCGGCAGCGTGATCGCCGCCGATCAGATCTACCGCGCGGTCATGCGAGCGCGACGGCACAAGCCGGTGATCGTCTCCATGGGCGCGATCGCGACGAGCGCCGCGTACGAGATCGCGTCGGCGGCGGACGAGATCTGGGCGGACCCGGCGACGATCACCGGATCGATCGGCGTCTTCTACACGAAGGTCGACTTCGCCGAGCTCGCCGAGCGGATCGGCGTCGGCCTCGAGGAGATCGCGCGCGGGCGGCACGCGGGGCTCGACTCGCTGTTCCGGCCGTTCACGCCGGAGGAGCGCGCGCTCGCCGCGGACAAGGTGAGGATCTGGTACAGGATGTTTCTCGAGCGCGTTCATCGATCGCGCGGCATGGACGTCGAGGCGATCGACGCGATCGCGCGCGGTCGCATCTGGAGTGGCGACGCGGCGTCGAGGAACGGCCTCGTCGACCGGCTCGGCGGGTTCGGGTCGGCGCTCGCCCGCGCGCGTGCGCGCGCGAATCTGCCGGACGACGCGCCCATCGAGGTCGTCCCCGCGCGCCCGACGACGCTTCTCGACTACGTGCTCGGCGTCGGCGCGCTCGGCTCCGCGCGCGGGCGCGACGCCGAGGCCGCGAGCGACGGCGAGCTCCCGGTGATCCTGTCGCCCGAGCTCCGCGAGGCGGCGCAGCTCGGAGCGCTCCTCGCGCACTCCCCCGACGGAGCTCCCGTGGCGCGGCTCGAGGAAGCGCTGACGCTTCCGTAGCGAGACGGGCTCCGTTCGCTAGTGCCGTTCGTTGTAGAAGACCTGCACGCCGTAGTCGCCGCTGCCGGTGTACATGCGGACCTGCACGCGGTAGCTGCCGGCGAGATCCGGGCAGATGGGGTGGGTGAGGCCGAGGACGGGGTACGCGTCCACCGCGGTGTCCTGCTGGAGCTGGACGCCGTTCGGATCGAAGAGGAAGAGATCGAGATCCGTGACGGTCGAGCTACCGACGCCGATGACGCGGAAGCAGCGGTCGCTCTGCAGGATCGCTTGGTAGTCTTGGTTCTCGCCCGTCTGCAGGGAGCCGCGGAAGATCGGGGTCGCGGGCGCCATCCCCTCGGCGAACTGGGTCGCGCGGAGCTGCATCTGGCTCCCGATCGGGTCGTTCGGATCGGCGGGCGGAACCTGTGGGTCGAGCGTGGCGGCGGGGGGCGTGGTCGGGCTCGTCGACGGTTGCGGGATCGGCGTCGCGCCGCCGTCGTTGCCGCAGGCACCGCCGAGCACGAGGACCGATGCGGCGGCGGCGAGGACGAGGTTTCGCATGGCGGGGCAGGGTAGCATCCGTCGCGGCTCCCTTCGTTCAGGTCGCGAAGAGGCTCGCCGGATCGCGGAACGACTTGAGCTCGATCGCATTGCCCGACGGGTCGAGCACGAAGAACGTCGCTTGCTCGCCGGGCTCGCCGCGGAAGCGCGTCTTGGGCTCGATGAGAAAGACCTGCCCGAGCGCCCGAAGCCGCTTGGCGAGCGCGTGCCACTCGTCCCACGGCAGAACGGCGCCGAAGTGGCGAACCGGCACGCCGTCGCCGTCGACCTCGTTCGTGAGCGCGGGCCCGTCGCCGGCGCGAGCGGCGTCGACGAGGTGAGCGCTCAGCTGGTGGCCGTGAAAGTCGAAGTCGATCCAGCGCTCTCCGGTGCGACCGACGCGACAGCCGAGCACGTCGCGGTAGAACACGAGCGCGGCATGGAGGTCGTGCACGGGGAAGGCGAGGTGGAACGGAACGCGCGGGCTCATCACGCTTCGCTCGCGCGCGCCTTCAGCTTCTGGAGCGCGTGCGCGCGCTCGCGCTTGCGCATCGGCCCTTCGTAGAGGGAGAGGAGCTCGTCGAACGCGCGGTCGTAGCCCGGTCCGGCGTCTCCATCGAGCCGCCGCCAGAGGAACCGTTCGAGAGCGCGGTAGCGCTTGGCCTCGCGGAAGCACTGGGCCATCGTCCCGATCGCCTCGACGTCGTTCGGGCCGAACTTCACGGCGCGGTGCGCGAAGCTCGCCGCCAGGCGGGGCCTCGCGAGCTCGTCGCGCGCGATGCGCGCGGCCTCGAGCCAGGCACGCACACGGGCCTCGGTGTCGGTCCCGGCGGCGCGGGCCCGGAGCTTGGCCTCCCCAATCCGGCGCCGCGCTTCGGCCATCGCGGGATCGCGGGGACGCAGCCCGACCGTGGCCTTGAACAGCAGAAAGACGACGAACAAGAGCACGGCGGCGACGAGACCGTACCCCGCGGGCGTGTCGGGCAGCACGTCGGCAACCTATGCCCGAGGCCCGGATCGGTCAATTGGCTGGCCTCGCGCCGGGCTCCCGAGCACGAGCTCGCGCTCTCAGCGCGGCATGATCTCGGCGAGGTAGCTGGGCGCGTCGTGGCAGAGGTGGGTGGGCTCGGCGCCGGGTTGGTCGGTGCGCTCCGCGATGGTGCGGTTGCCGCCGTTGTCCATGAGGCAGCCGGGATCGTCGGTGGCGTTGTGGAACGACGTGGGCGAGCCGCGAGGATTCGCGAGGCCGAGGCTGTGGCCGAGCTCGTGCGCGGTGGTCTCGCCGATCATCGACGCGAGGGCGTGGAACGCGCGCTGCACGGCGTCGACGCGCGCGGGGTCGCCTTCGCCGTCGAGCTCCGCGAGCGACGCCGTGCGACTGCGGACGGGGTTGAAGATCTCGTCGAAGAGCGGATCCGGATCCGGGCGGCTCAGCGGCGGCGTTCCGGGCAGGTCGGGGTGCGACGAGAAGTAGAGGAACGACTCGACGAAGACGCCGCCGTAGCCCGGAGCGTCGTCCTGCTGTTGACGCTCGGAGTTCGCGCCACCGATGCGGTCGAAGAGGCGCGTGTTGTAGACGTCCTTGCCCGGCGTGTTGTCGTAGCCGAAGAGCCCGCGCCCGGTCGGGTCGGGGCCCCCGACCTCCACGCGCGCGAAGCCGTTCTCGGAGAAGTCGGTCGGCTGTTCGAGGCGGATGTCGACGTTGTAATCGGCGTAGATGGATTGCATGCGCTCGCGCACGAGCTCCTCGATGCGCCCGTAGGCGCCCTGCAGCCCGAAGCGCGCGAGGCTCACGTAGAACCCCGGGATGAACTGCACCCAAACGACCTGCTTCATGCCCGCGAGCGTGAGCGCGAAGTCCACGGGCGTGCTCGAGAGCTCCTCGACGCCCTTGACCACGGTGAGCGTAGCGCGGCCGGTGAACACGCCTCGGCTCGCCCCGAAGAGCGCCGACACGAGCCTCGCGCTCCTCACCTCCGCGGAGATCGTCGTGCGCAGCTCGGTGCCCGAGATCCAATCGAGCACGAGGTCCTCGCTGACCGCGCGGGGCAGGCCGTCCTCCGGCTCGAACGTGCCGTCGATGTGCACGATCGTGAGCTCGTCCGGCTCGTCCGGGCCGCCCAGGAAGCCGGCTCCTTGCACGGTGACGACCTGCTCGAGGTACACCTCGGACGGCGAGAACGCGTAGAGCTCGGGACCGATGAACGTGAGCGAGGTCGAGAGCGGGCTCGACGCGAGCGTACCGCCCGACGCCGGCTCCGACTCGAGCGTGATCGTTCCGTCGAACGATCCCGTCGCGAGCCCGCCGATCGCGGTCGTGAGCCGCACGACGCCGCGCTCGCGGTCGTAGCGCTCCGCGGGGGCGACCGGAATTCGCACGTCGACCGCGGCGCTGCCTCCCGCGTCGGCGGAGAACGTTCCCTCGAAGTGCGCGTAGACCGTCCCTTCGCCCTCGCCGAGGATCCCGCCGCCGCGCACGACGCCGAGGTCGTTGCGATGGACGAGGCCGGACGGGACCTCGTCGAGCGAGATGGAGAGCTCGCTCGCGATCTCGAGATCGACCGGGTACGGGTCGCTCGTCCCGTTGTCTCCGTGGAGCGTGCCGTCGAGCGCGTGAAGACCGTTGCCGAGCGACCCGACGAGACCCGCCGTCACGCGGAAGAAGAGCTCGCCCGGCGCGCCGGCGCGCTCGAGCGGAAGGTCGTCCCCGCCGTCCGGACCGTCGAGCGCGAGAAACGGCGCGTCGCCGAGAAACTCGAAGCGGCTGCCCGTCACCCGCAGCAGGCTCCCCTCGAGCGTCGGGGTCGGAGCCTCGACGTTGCCGATGATCGGGCGCTCGTCGGGCGGCGGTGGCGGTGGTGCATCGCTCCCGCACGCCAGCGTCGAGAGCGCCACCGCTGCTGCCAGGGAGACTGGTCTCACCCGGGCGTGCATACGAATTCGACCAAGCCGTCCGTGTCCGTGGCGACGTTGCAGTCGTAGCCGCCGCTCAACCGGCAGATCTCGTCCGCGGCCCAGCAGTCGAGCGCGCACACGCGTTGGCCCGAGACGTTGACGCAGTACGTTCCGGTCTCGCAGTCGCTGTTGTGCGCGCAGCCGGCGCGCGCGCAGTAGCCTCCCGTCCACGCGACGCATGCGCGCTGGCCACCGCAGGCAGCGAAGTTGGTGCACGCCGCGCCGTTGAGCCCGCTGCCGCGCGCGCCGCAGTAACGGCCCTCCGGAAACCACTTGCACGCTTCGGATCCCTTGCAGTCGGTGTTCACGGTGCACGACTGTCCGCACGTGCTCGCGCCGCCGCCGGGCCCGGCCGTCGGGCAGATGTGGCCGGACGGGCACGTGCTCGAGCTCGTGCAGCTACCGCTGCGACAGCTGCCGGTGTCGCAGACCTGACCGCTCGGGCAGCCCGCGCTCGAGGTGCAGCCGCTGAAGCTCGTGAAGCGAACCTCGCCGAGGTAGTCCCCGAGCGCGCCCATGTAGCCGAGGACGCGAATGGTGTAGGTCCCGGTCTCGAAGAGGTCCATCGTGATGTCCTCCTCGTCGGTCGTCCCGCGCGAGGCGGCGACCAGCGTTCCGCTGGGCCCGTAGAGCTCGAGGTCGAGGTCGCCCATGGAGTGGTCGAACACGAGAGTGATCACCACGCCCGTCGGGCTCGATACGTTGAAACGGACGTAGTCGTCGTCTCGAGGGCAGATGGTGCCGTCGAACGAGGTGCCGGAGAGCGTGCGTGCGCTCGCGCGACTGTCGTCGTCCTCGCGGGCGTCGTCGAGGCAGCAGCTGCCCGCGGAGCGCAGGACGTGCATGTCGTAGTGGTTCTCCGCGCCGAGGTACCCGAGGACGCGCGCGTACACGTTGCCACCCGAGGGCACGCAGTAGTGGACGCTCTCGCTGTTTGTCACGCCCGCGCTCGACGCGAGGATCGTCCCCGTCGCCCCGAGGAGCTGGAGATCGGAATCGCCATCGCCGTGCACGAATCCGTCGATCGTGACCGTCAGGTCCGTGCCGGTCGACGTGGTGATCCGGTAGAAGTCGTCGTCCCCCGAGCAGATCTGACCGGACAGCGAGTCGGGCGCCGTGGCCGCGCTGCTCAGCGTGTCGTTCGGCTCGTAGGTGTCGTCGGTGCACGTGTCGCTGCGGCCGAGACAGACGGTGCTCACCGGTCCGCACGCGGACACGACGCCGCCCTCCGTCGTCGTGCGGCTTCCGCACGTCCCCGAGCCGCACGAGCCGCTGCATGCGTCGAGGCAGCGACCGCCACCGGCTTCGGTCGCGCAGATGCCGGACGTACAGTCGCTCGACCGCGTGCAGTGCTGGCATCGAGCGAGCCCGCCCGAGGCATCGCCACCGACGGCGACGAACGAGTGCAGATCGCTGTCGACGCGGTGGTCGCACAAGGTCCCGGCGGCGTCGTCGTTGTCGGTGGCGCTGACCACGTACCAGACCTGCTGCTCGGCGCCGGTCGCGAGACCGAGCGACGGGATCCGCGCGACGAACGAGCTGCCATCCGGGCTGAACGGGACCTGCTCGAACTCGGTGATGTCGGGCTTCTCGGGGTCGTCGGGCTGTGTCGTCGCGTAGTAGAGGAGCGGGGCGTCACGAAGGCCCACGTCGTCGCTCACGTCGACGGCGACCGTATAACCGGGCTCGTTCGACCGGTGCTCTCCTTCGGACGGCTCCGCGATCACGATGCTCGGCGGCGACCCCGGGCAACCCTCGCGCCCAGGTCCCGAGCGCAAGACCACGATGAACTGCTTCTGTGTCGGCTCGTGGTCGCCGTCGTCCGCGAGGAGAGTGATCGTCCAGCGCTCGCTCGCCTCGACCTGGTCGGGCGTGGGCTCCCAGCTGAACTCGCCTTCCTTCGGCCCGACGGGATCGAAGCGGGCGCCTTCGGGCAAGCTCGTCGCGCTGAGCGTGATGTCGTTGGTGTCGTCGTCGCGAACGTCGACGTCGAAACGGACCGTCGCGTCTCGCGAGAGGTCGAACGTCTGGCCGGCACCGCTCGGCGTGACGAAGATCGGAGCCGAGTCCGCCGACGGCGTGACAGTCACGACGAGCGTCTCTCGATCGATCTCGGTGTCGCCATCGAGCAACAACACGTGGAGCTCGTGCATGCCCACTTCCGCCGCGAGCGGCGTCCATCGCACTTCGCCTCCCGCGCCGGTCCCGCTCGCGGTAGCGCGGGTATCGCTCTCGAGCCCGATCGTCATCGACGTCGAGCCGCTCTGCACGTCGACGGGGACTCTGAGAAGCATCCCCACGACGGCCGTCTGCGGCGGTAGGGGCGCGATCTGGGCGCCCGAGCCGTTCGCGCACGAGGCGAGCGTGAGGCCCGCGACGAACGTGCAGGCGAGGCGCTGAAAGCGAAGCAGAGTCATCGGCGTCACCCGGGATGGACCCGAGCATGCTAGCAGGTTTTGAGCCGACGGCCGTCGCCGCCAGCGCTCAGTGGACCATCGGGTTCGAGTGCTCGACGGTCATCCGCACGGCGTGCGTGGAGAGGCCCTCGGCAAGCTCCGGTGGCAGCGGCGGGAACGGCGCGGCTCGCTCGATCGCTCGCCGCCCGGCCGTGTCGAAATCGGCGAAGCCGCTCAATCGCACGAGCTCGGGCTCGCCGACGAGCGCACCGTCGCGCCTCACCGTGAAGCTGTACACGCTGAGCCCCTGGTCCATCGCGAGCGCGCGCTCGCGAGGAAACTCGAGGTGCTCGCCGACCCGCTCGCGGACCTGGAGGTACCACCGCACGTATCGCGCGTCGGACGTGTCGAGCGCGGGATACTCCCCGCTTCCGGGCCCCACCGCGTGCGCGCGCCCGCCCTCGGCGGCGCCGCCGCCCGTTCCGGGCGCACCGCCGCCACCCGTCCCGCCCGCGCCTTGCCCACGGTCGGGACCGCTGCGAGGGCTCGACTCGACGAGCGACTGCACCATCTCGGCGGCGAGGAGCTCCGCGTCCTGGTCGTCGCGAATGCGCGCGTCCACCGACCGCGCCTGCGTCGCGGCGGGGCCCTCGTCCACCGGCGGTCGTCCGCGGGCGACACGCGCCGCTTCGCTCTCTCGCTCGCCGCGCCCTTCGAGAATGCCGCGTCCTGGCGACGAGACCGATGTCCCCTGACGCATCCGCCGATGGGCGGCGTCGAGCGGCGAGTGCTCGGCGTCGGTGCCGTAGGCACCCGCGCTCGCGAAGAGCGATCCCTCCGCGCGGGCGAGCTCCGGCCCCCGCAGCTCGGGCGCTGCGGTGCGCGTCTGACCGAGCTCGCTCTCCCGCGGCGCGACCCGAGCTCCTGTGCGCGCATCGGTGGCTGCGATGGGACGGCGCTCCGGATGCGCGCCGTCGCCGCTCGCGAGAAACGGATCGACGTCGGGGCTCGGCGTCGCGCGGCGCGAGTCGCGCGAGGCGCGATTGTCGGCTGTGCGGATGCGCTGCGTCTGCGCGTCGCGCCACGCGTTCATCGGGCTGTCCTGCAGGAGGACCGCGTCGGCGTGCGGCAAGAGCACGATCACGCGGCTTGCGCCCCTCCGGTCGCCGCCGCGTCCGCGATCGCGCGCGTCCACGTTCTCCCTGGGCGTGCCCCCTCCGGGAGCCGGCGCTGCTGCCCGCGCCACGCGCGCGCTCCCGGTCTCCCCATCGCCCACCGCCGGCGCGCTGGCGAGATCGATCTCGACCTCGGCGGCGCGCGCGACGAGCGAGCTCGTCGGCGGCAGCGTCACGAGGAAGACCGCGAGCATCGCGTGCACGGCGAGGGAGGCCAGAGCCGCCACCCACGCACCTCGCACGTCAGAGCGCATCTCGCTTCTCAGGATAGCCCGGGAGCGGTTCGACCGCTCGCGGGCCGGACGCTCGGGCGCGAGAGAGCCGTCTCTCTACGCGCTTTTCAGCTCTTTTTCTTGGCCTTGCGGAGCTTCTTGGAGCTCTTCTTGCGGCTCGCCTCCGCCTCGTTCTCGCGTTCCTTGGCCTCGGCCTCGGGGTCGTACCGCGCGCTCTTCGGAAGCGCCGGGGTCGGGTGGGTCTGGGTCCAATAGAAGAGCGCCGCCCCCGCGAAGAGCAGGAGGATCGAGCCCCATTGTCCCGGGGTGAGCCCACCGTACGTCGCGTCGTCGACGCGCAGGTAGTCGAGCGGGAAGCGTGCGACCGCGTACAGGATCGGGAAGAGCCCGAAGTAGAAGCCGGGCTTGCGGACTTTCTTCCTCGAGAGAAAAAAGAACAGCAGCGCGATGAGCGCCGTGTACATCGCCTCGTAGAGCCCGAGGTCGTGTCGCGGCGGGTAGACCGGCTCGCCGTTCTCCCAGTGGTCCGGCTGCCCGTAGTGGTAGTTGTCGACCGCGAGGAAGAAGTCGGTGACGACGCCGGGGTGATCCTTCGCGGTGAAGCACGCGAGCCGGCCGATGGTCCAGGCGAACGGGAACGCCCAGACGGCGGACTCGCCGACGACGATCGCCGGCAGGCGGCGTCGCCACTTCCAGATGAGCAGGCCGAGCACCGCGCCGACGAACC
Organism: uncultured delta proteobacterium; assembly: GCA_963740495.1. Taxonomy (GTDB): domain Bacteria; phylum Myxococcota_A; class Polyangia; order Polyangiales; family CAVUEK01; genus CAVUEK01. Next base: position 105,438 of record CAVUEK010000009.1, on the reverse strand, counting down.
CGCCGTACGAGCTCAGCCCGAGGTAGTAGTTCTTGAAGTCGAACAAGCGGATCGGATTGTCGACGACCGCCCAGAACTTCGCAGGCTCGTAGAGGAGCCCGTTCAGGAAGTAGCAGGAGACGAACGCCGTGATGACGATGTGCCCGACGAGATCGCCCATCACCTGCGGCGAGACGCCGCTCCGCTTGGCGTAGCGCTCCGAGAGCTTCGCGCCCACGAGCACGGCGATGGCGACGATGACGCCGAACGGCTGGATTGGAAGCGAATAACCCCATGGAAGGGGTATCTCGAGCGCCTCCGGCTTGAACCACGGGATGTAAAGAAGCGGCTCCACGGGGGCCGTTTTACTCCGTCGAACCGGTCGATGCGAGCCGTTCCTTCGTCGGAGCGCTCCGGTTGACACCACCCACCGCGCCCGAATACTCCGCAGCCTCCGGAGCGACGCGAGGAGCGAACAATGACGGAGATCATCGGCGTTCGAGGACGGCAGATCCTGGACTCGCGCGGCAATCCCACGGTGGAGGTCGAGGTCGCGCTCGAGAGCGGGGCGATCGGGCGCGCCGCGGTGCCGATCGGGAGCCTCGACGGGCGAGCACGAGGCGCTCGAGCTTCGCGACGGCGACGCGACGCGGTGGCTCGGCAAGGGGGTGTCCAACGCGCTCGGGCACGTCGAGACGGAGATCCAGGGCCAGAGGTCGTTCGGGATCGACGCGCTCGACCAGGCTGCGGTCGACCGCGCGATGATCGAGCTCGACGGCACGGCCTCGAAGTCGAATCTCGGGGCGAACGCGATCCTCGGCGTGTCGATGGCGACGGCGCGCGCAGCCGCGACGGAGATCGGCGTACCGCTCTGGCGGTACCTCGGAGGCGCGCAGGCGCGCCTCTTGCCGACGCCGATGATGAACGTCATCAACGGAGGAGCGCACGCGGACAACGGCCTCGAGGTGCAGGAGTTCATGATCCTGCCGGTGGGCGCGCCGACCTTCGCCGAGGCGCTCCGCGCCGGGTCCGAGATGTTCCACCATCTCGCGAAGCTCCTCGCGAAGGAGAAGCACGCGACCTCGGTCGGCGACGAGGGCGGGTTCGCGCCGCGTCTCGAGAGCAACGAGGCCGCGCTCGCGTTCATCGCGCGCGCGATCGAGGCCGCCGGGCTACACCCCGGGCAAGGACGTCTGCCTCGGCATCGACGCCGCGGCGAGCGAGTTCTTCGACAAAGACACGGGCGCGTACACCTGGAACAAGAAACAGGTCGACTGCCGCAGGAGCTCGTCGCGATCTATGCGAAGCTCGTGGACGAGTACCCGCATCGTCAGCATCGAGGACGGCTGCGCCGAGGACGACTGGGACGGCTGGAAGAAGCTGACGGACGCGCTCGGCGGCCGCGTGCAGCTCGTCGGCGACGATCTCTTCGTCACGAACGTCGCACGTCTGCGGCGCGGCATCGACGCGGGCGTCGCGAACTCGATCCTCATCAAGCTGAACCAGATCGGGACGATCACCGAGACGCTCGACGCGATCCGCCTCGCCGCGCGGCATGGATACTCGTCCGTCATCTCCCACCGCTCGGGCGAGACCGAGGACACGTTCATCGCCGATCTCGCGGTCGCGACGGGCGCCGGACAGATCAAGACGGGCTCGCTCTCGCGCTCGGAGCGCGTCGCGAAGTACAACCAGCTCCTCCGGATCGAGGAGGAGCTCGGCGAGTCGGCGATCTACGCCGGTAGGACCTCTTTCTCCCGCTGATGCGGCTGCTGGGACGGCTCGCGGCCTCCATCGGACGCCCGGCCGGCTCCCCGTTGCCGCGCCGACGCTTCGGCTCAACGCTCACCCTCGGAGCAGACAAGACATGAAATCCAAGGTCGCGGTCCTCAAAGTCTCCAGCCAAGACCGTTCTCGACGACATCGACCGGCTGCACGAGCTCGCGGGCGTCGAGCGTGCGCTCGCCAAGGGCGCGACGACGATCCTCAAGGACAACATCTCCTGGCACTTCCCGTTCCCGGGGGCGAACACCACGCCGTGGCAGCTCGAGGGCACGATCCTCGCGCTCCGCGCGCGGGCTACGACGACCTCGTCTGCGTCCAGAACAAGACCGTCGTCACCGACGCGTTCAAGGGCGAGGACCTGAACGACTACGTCCCGATCTTCCAGCGCTACGACATCCCGGTCCGCTACAACTTCAAGCCCGAGGACATGACGCTGGTCGACGTACCGGCCGAAGGCGAAGATGCACGTGCTCGACCACATCTTCCCCGAGGGCATCCCGATCCCCGACTACTTCCTCGGCAAGAACATCGTCCACCTGCCGACGGTGAAGTGCCACATCTACACGACCACCACCGGCGCGATGAAGAACGCGTTCGGCGGGCTGCTCAACACCAAGCGCCACTACACGCACTCGTGGATCCACCGCACGCTCGTCGACCTGCTCGCGATCCAGAAGGAGATCCACGCCGGGCTCTTCGCGGTGATGGACGGGACGACCGCGGGCAACGGCCCCGGGCCGCGCACGATGTGCCCGGTCATCAAGGACTACATGCTCGCGTCGGCGGATCAGGTCGCGATCGACGCGGTCGCGGCGAAGATGATGGGCTTCGATCCGATGTCGCTCGAGTACATCCGGTCGCCCACGAGGACGGCCTCGGCGTCGGCGATCCGCGCGACATCGAGATCGTCGGCGACGGACGTCTCGGACGAGAGCTGGGGGTTCCAGGTCGGCGACAACGGCGCGTAGCATGGTCGGCGACGTGATGTGGTTCGGCCCGCTCAAGCGCTTCCAGAAGCTCTTCTTCCACACGCCGCTGGTCAACGTGTTCATCCTCGGCAGCGAGGCTCTACCACGACTACTACCGGTGGCCGCTGCGCGACCGCCGCGTGTTCGAGCAGTGGCGCCGCACGACGGAGTGGGGCGGTCTCTTCGATGCGTACGCGAACCGCGGTGCGCGCGAGCGCCCGCTCGAAGCTCGCGCGTGAGCGCGCGCCGAGCGGGTCAGTCTTCCGACCGGCGTGAGCGGATCAGGTCCAGCAACGGGTCGAATCCATCGAGCCGGTTGAGCGACACCACCGCGACGCCGATCTGTTGCATCGCTGCGAGCACCCCGCGCCCGTAGGGCAGATCCGCTCCCCAGATGACGCGCGCGGTCGTGTCCGGCAGGCCGGCGAGCTCGTCCGCGAGCTCGACGGGCTCGATCCTGGCGAAGTCCGTCGCGTCGACGAGCACGATGGCCGCCGTTCGGTGACGACGGACGTTCTTCAGGTTGCCGGCGCTGAACGGCGCGACGCGTCGCGGACCGAGCGAGGCCGCGAGCCGTCGCTCGAACGCGTCCCCTCCGGCAATCACCAAGACCTGCACGGGGCTTCGGTGCGTGGGGACGGCTTGCGTCGACTCGCGGCTCTTGGGGGAGGACGCGGGCGGGTCCGAGCGCATCTCCGAGATGACGATCTCGGGCTCCGACCCCTCGAGCGCGTCGAGCACCGAGGCGACGAGGTTCGCGGCGAGCTCCGCGTCGACGCGCTTCTCGAGCGCGGGCCCGAGCGCGGTTCGCGCCGAATCGCGGAGCGCGTCGGGTGAGCTCGGCACCTCGGAGCCGTACGTCGAGAGCGCTTCGAACAGCACCGCCGACGTCGTCGAGGGCGAGAGCTCGCGCTCGAGGGCCTCACGCAGGATCCACACGTCACCGCGCCGAGATTTGCTCATCTCCTCCCCGTCGTCCTGGGCTCGCGACGATGCGGTCGGGCGATCGTCGTCATCAGATCGCGACGCCCGAGAGCACCTGCTCGGTGAAAGTCACGTCGTACTGGCCCGCGCGAAAGGACTCGGCGGCGATGACTCGGCGCAGAAACTCCGCGTTCGTCGGGACCGGACCGACGAAGCACTCGGCGAGGGTGCGATCGAGCGACAGGAGCGCGTCGTGCCGCACGGGACCCGAGGTGCCGATGCGAGCGACGAGCGCCTCTATGCCGTTCGAAGGCGCTTCGCCCGGCTCGACGGTGGTCTCGATGCGCACTCGCCCGTGGGGCGCGGGCGGGAACCGCATCTCGTCGACGACGCCGGGCTGCGTGCGGAACGCGTCGTCCGGGTCTTCTGCCACGAGTCGAGCTTCGAACGCGTGACCGTACGCGAGCAGCCGCGCTTCATCACCCACCTCGCCGCCGCACGCCAGCACGAGGGAGAGCTCGTGGACGTCGATGCCCGAGAGGAGCTCGGTGGTGAGCGACGAAGGATGCGCGTCCGCGTTCGCTTCGAGAAAGTGTACGTGGCCATCGGGGTCGACGAGCAGCTCGATCGTGGCGACGCCGACCAGCGTGAGCTCGGCAGCGATCCGCAGCGCGTGGTCGACGAGCAGCTCGCGCAGAGCCTCGCCGTCGGGAAGCGCGAGCACGTACGGTGACGGCGTCTCGGCGATGAGCACGCGGTTCAGCCTCCGGACGCTGCATTCGCACTCGGTGAGCGCCGCGGCCGCCCCGGTCGAGTCTCGGAGGACGACGATGTCGAGCTGCCTAGGTCGATCGAGCGCGCGCTCGACATAGAGCCTCGAGTCGCCGTGCGCCCGTCCGGCTTGCTCGCTCGACGCGTCGAAGGCTCCGCGCAGGTCGTCGGCGTCGAGGCACCGCTTCACGCCGACTCCGTCGGCGCCGCCGACCGGCTTGAGCATCACCGGGTACCCGAGGCGATCCGCCGCGTCGAGCGCTGCGTCGGGGCTGGCCACGGGGTCGGACCCCTCGATGATTCGCAGGCCGGCGCTCGCGGCGCGTGCGCGCAGCACCGTCTTGTCCGCGAGGCACGCGAGCGACTCGCTCGACGGAGCCACGAGCACGAGGCCGGCCTCACGCGCGAACATGCCGAGCTCGGCGCGCGTGCGCGGCGCGACGTGGCCCGGATGAATCGCGTTCGCGCCCGCGTCGATCGCGGTGCGCACGAGCGATTCGGGGTCGGGTCGATGCGGATGCTCCGCCACGTCCCCGCCGGCGACCAGCACGTCGAGCCCGAGCCGCCGGCACGTGCGCTCGACGCGCGCAGCGTGCTCGCTCGGTCCGACGATCAGGATGCGCTCGATGGTCGCCGTCATGCCGCGCGCAGCATAGCGCAAGCGCGTGCGTTCGGGGCGCGCGCGCTCGGAGCGTGGGGTAGGCTCGGGCCGTGCCGGTCTTCTTGCGCACTCGCGGGCTCACCCGACGCTCGGTCGCACCCGACGACATCCGACACCGGGCCGAGCGCATGCTCACGGCGCTCGCGCTCGACGACCGAGAGCTCTCGGTGCTCTTGTGCGACGACGCGACCATTCGAGATCTCAACGCGAGGTGGCGTGCGAGCGACCGGCCTACCGATGTGCTGGCGTTTCCGCTGGACGAGGGTCGGGGGGCGCGGACGCCCGCGCTCGGCGACGTGGTCATCTCGGTCGAAACCGCTCGGCGGCAGGCCGCTCGGGCGCACGGGACGATCGTCGACGAGGTGACCATGCTCCTCGCCCACGGCCTGCTGCACCTGCTCGGCATGGATCACCGGACCGTGACGGAAGAGCGACGCATGAAGGCGCGAACGGACCTTCTTTGCACAGCGGCCCGGCCTTCCCAGGGCCGCCGGAGATGACTGTGGATAAGGTCCGGGCCGCTCTCCGGCCCACCGGGTGGCGACCGCAGAAGCCACCCCCCGGCTCATCGAGTTACACGCGTGATCCCATGCGCTTGCGCTTCGCAGCTCGCGGCGCGTGCGACGGTGGTTCACGCGTCGCGGTCGACTGTGGATAACCTGTGGCTCGGGGCGTTGTGCCCGGCGCCGTCGGGGGGCGCTAGGCCCACGTTTTTTCGGGGTGATCGCGCGTGACAGCCCTGTGAGATCGCGTGAAACGGCGGCGATCGTTTGCCGTGCTGAGCGGGAGCGCGCGATTTCCGCCGTTTTTGGCGGTTTTCGCGGCGAATCCCCTTGTCAGCCGAAAGACCAGAGTGCATAGATGGCCGCCGACTCGGGGCCGCGACCTTTCGAACCACGGCCCGATCGAACGAGCGAACAAAACGTTCTCGAGAGCAGTGCGAAGGAGGGAAGGGTCACCATGGCAAACGGCAAGCGGATGACGAAGGGCCAGATCGTGAGCGAGCTCGCCGAGAAGACCGGCATGAGCAAGAAGGACATCAACGCGGTCTTCGAAGGGCTTCGGGAGGTCGTCAAGCGCGAGCTCGGCAAGCGCGGTCCCGGAGAGTTCGTGATTCCGGAGCTCGCGCTCAAGCTGAAGGTGCGCAAGGCGCCGGCGCAGAAGGGCAAGAAGTTCCGTAACCCGCAGACGGGCGAGATCATCGTGCGCGACGTTCCCGCGAGCAAGAAGCTCCGCGCGACGCCGCTCAAGAAGCTCAAGGAAATGGTTCTCTGAGCCGATCTCGGTGAGATTCGGAAGAGGGCGCGCGGCCACGAGCCTCGCGCCCTTTTTTCGTTCGCGGTGCATGATCTCCGCGGCTACGTCCGGTGTTCGACGCCGCCGGCGCGTCCGCCGCGAGGCTGCTCCGGCTGACGGGCGTCGCGCCCATCGCGACGACGGTCACCGAGCGCGTCAGCGAGGAGATCTCGGCCGGGAATCTCGCCGTGTTCGCGGAGCTCGTCCCAATCTCTACGAGCTCTTCGAGCCGCCGTTTCTGTTCGAGCAACGGGCCGGCATCGCGGACGGGCGCGTACCGGCCGGACGCCTGTGATCCGCGCCCAGGGGGGCCAGCGCGCGCTCAGGGCGGAGGTACGGGCCTGGGCGTGGGCGTGGCCGTGGGCGAGACCGAGGGTGACGGAGTCGGCGACGGGGCGCCTTGGCGTCGCGCTTGCCGCGCCAATGTGGACTCGACGAAGCTCAAGACGAGCCGGATCTGCGACGCCGACATCGTCGTGTGACCGCGTAGCGTCGACCCGTCGACCTCGAGCGTCGCCCCGCGCAGCGTCGACGCCATTCCCGTCATCGCGACGAACACATCGCGCGATGCTTGGTCGCGCAGCGCCGACCAGTAGTCGAGCGCGTCGCGCGCCTCGGCGTCGGAGTCGAAATGGCCTTCGATGTCGATGGCGACACCGCCCCCATCGCGCTCCGTCACGGCGACCCGGAGCCTCGCCGGCGCGCCGCGCGTCTGTCCGCGCACGAACTGACGCGCCCCCTCGACCTCGAGGCTCAGCGCTTCGCCCTCGCCCATCGAGAGCAACGCGTCGGGTCCGTCGAGCGCCTCGGTCGGGTTCTCGTCGGTGTGCTCGTGCCCCGGATCCGCTTCCTCTTGCTCGCGCTCGGCTCTGGCCGACGCGATCGCGAGCACCCTCGGCAAATCCTCCGGCCGCGTGATCGTGAAATGGCGCGGTCCGACGAGCGCGATCACACGCTCGGTGTCGTCCGCGTTCGCCCACGGCGCAACCTCGACCCCGTGCTCGCGGTGCATCTCGGCTGTCGTGCCTCGCGCCGCGGCCATCCGTGCGATGACGGCGCGAACGTCCACTCGGTCCGGAACGTATCGGCCCGCCAGCACCATCCGCGAGCGCTGCAGGTTGGGCGACGCGATCAGCACGCGGTCGAGATCGTCGAGCGGCTCGATTCCGGATCCCTCGAGGACCGCCTGCCAGTCCGGCACGGCGCCGAGCACCCGCCGCACGTCGGGCGCGAGCGACGAGCCGCGGATCCGCTCCATGTCGAGACGAAGCGCGATCTGCGCTCCCGCGGGGAGCCGTGTCTCGTCGGTCTGGCCCCCGCCCGCGCCGCCCTCGCCCTCGGCGCCTTCCTCTTCTGCGACGAGGTCCTGGCCCGTCCCGCCGGCGTCGGGCACGCCCGCGTCCCTCGGCCCCCGCGCCCCCGCGTCCCGCGCTGCCTCCGCCTCGGCGGCGGCCTCCGCGGCGGCCTCGGCCACCGCGGGCGCCGGCGCGGGTGGCGCCTCCGCGCCCGCCGGATCGCCGCCGACGACGAACACGTCCTCGGTCAGGCCGATCTCGACCTCGTCCGGGAGCGTGAGCTCGAAGTCGAGCTCGGTCCTCGACCAGCTCACCCACGTCAAGAGCCCCGCGTGGAGCGCGAGCGACGCGGCGAGCCCGGCGGCGGCGCCCCAGCGTTCTTTCGCGGGCGCGCTCAGCGGCATCGCGGCTCGACGGGTTGACGCGGGCGCGGGTGCATGAAATCAGCCGACGCACGGACGATGGGTACGCGCGTTCGAACCCTACTCTTTATCCAGGCTCTCGTCCTGCCGGCGCTCGTCGCCGCGGTGGCGTGCAGCGACCGCGCGCGCGAAGAGGAGACGGTCGCGGCCGACTCCACGGAGGTCGCGGAGCCCCCCGAGACGCAGGCCGGGCCGGCCGCGGTCGAGCCCGAGGACCCGGGGCCACAAAAGCGCATCTTCGCCCGAAGGTTCGTCGTCCAGGTACGAACGGCGCCCGACCCCGAGGCGTTCCGGATCGGGTACCTGCGCGGAGGGGCGGTCCTCACGGCCCGCACCTCGCGGCCCGTCGCGTCCGACGGCTGCGACACGGGCTGGTACGAGCTCGAGACGGGCGGCTTCGTGTGCACGGGGGACGACGCGATCGCGTTCGACGGCAGGCGCCTGCCGGAGGTGCGCGCAGCTCAGCCGGATCGCGCGGCCGATCTGCCGTATCAATACGCGTACGCACGACGGAACGACGTCCCCGTCTATCGTGGCCTTCCCACCGACGAAGACGCCGCCGAGTTCGAGGGCTACGTCATCCCGGGCGCCGAGCCCCCGGAGGAGCAAGCCCCCTCGGTGGTCGAGGGAGCGGGGCCGCCTGCCACGGCCGAGGACACGCCCGCCTCGACGCCGGCGGGCATCGGAGGCGCCGAGGACGCCGACTCCGAGCTCGCGATGCCGGAGCCGGAGCCCGAAGAGCCGGCGGGTCCGCCGACGCTCGCCGACCTCACCGGAGAGCGCGGCTCGATCCTGCTCCGGCGGATGATGAAGGGTTTCTACGTGAGCCTCGATCGCGACTTCCGGGCGGGCGCGAGGCGCTATTGGCGTACGCAGCAGCACGAGTTCATCCCGTACGCGATGCTGAACCTGAAGACGGGGAGCACGTTCGAGGGTGCCGTGCTCGGCGACGAAGGCCGCGCGCTGCCGTACGGGTGGATACTCTCGTCGCACGTCGGCGCGTACGACCTCCGCGAGGACGGGCGGCTGCGTCGCGCGCGCGGCGCGCCCGGGTATCACGCGTCGTTTCCGATCGTCGGCGAGCACGAGCAGCACGGCCAGCGTTATTGGCTCTCGGCCGATGGGCACGCGTACCGTGAGCCCGACGTGACGCGCGTCGAGGCGCGAGCGCGTCCCGAAGAAGTGGGCGAAGGCGAGAAGTGGATCGACGTCGACCTCACGACGCAGACCCTCGTCGCGTACGAAGGGGACACGCCGGTCTTCGCGACGCTCGTCTCCACGGGCATCGTCATCTCGGAGCGAACACCTGACCTGAATCATCCGACGCCGACCGGGGTGTTCCGGATCCGCGCGAAGCACCTCGCGACCACCATGGACGGCGACAACGCGTTCGACGGTCCGTACAGCATCCAGGACGTCGCGTACGTGCAGTACTACGAGCAGGGATACGCGCTACACTCCGCGTTCTGGCACGACCTCTTCGGAAAGCCGAAGAGCCACGGGTGCGTGAATCTCTCGCCCCGCGACGCGCGATGGCTGTTCGGCTGGACCGACCCGCAGCTGCCCGAGGGGTGGCACGGCGTGTATCCGGAAGAGGGCTCCGCCGGCACCTGGGTGTTCATCCACGGAGAGACGCCACCGCGCCGGCGGTAGCTCATGAACGCTCTCGCGGAGAGGCTCGCTGCGATCCAGACGGCGCGGCCGTTCACGATCGTGGCGATCGCGTTCGCGCTCGCGGCGGCGTCGCTCCCGCTGGTGGCGAAGCTCGAGCTGCGCGGTGACATCTCCGCGCTGCTGCCGGACGACCAGCAGTCGGTGGTCGACATGCACCGGATCGAGGGGCGATTCGAGGGCAAGTCCACGTTCACGATCGCGCTCGGCGCCGAGACGCGCGCCCAGATCCCTGCGCTCGAGCGCGCGGCGCGGGCCATGGCGGAGCGCATCGAGGCGGAGGACCTGCCCGAGGTCGCGACCGTCGAGTGGAACGTCCGCGAGCTCGTCGAGTTCGTCGAGGAGCATCGCTATCTCTACGCGCCGATGCGCGATCTCGAGGAGGTCGAGAGCGCGCTCGAGGCGCGGCTCGAGTGGGAGCGGGCGCGCGCGAACCCGTTCTACGTGGATCTCGAAGGCGAGCCTCCCGAGGACGTCGAGGCTCTGGGAGACCGCCTGCAGCAGCGCGCCGAGGAGGAGCGCGCGCGAAGGGTCGTCGATCCCGAGGGGTACTTCGTCCATCGCTCGCTTCCGCTCGTCGTCGTCTTCGTCAGGACGCATGCGGGCACGGGCGACGCGCTCGCCGCCGAGGATCTGCTGGAGCGCGTGCGAGAGATCGAAGCCTCCATGCGCCACGACGGGCTCCTCGACGGGATTCGCGTCGACTACGGCGGCGACACGATGGACATCCTCGAGGAGGTGCGCGCGCTCGTCACCGAGGTCGCGCTCGCGATTGTCGCGACCGTCGTGCTCGTCCTGCTCGCGGTGTACGTGTTCTTTCGTCGGGTGCGCGCGATCCCGTTGCTCGCGCTGGCGCTGGTCCCGCCCGTGATCGTCACGTTCGCGCTCGCCCAACCGATGGTCGGCTTCCTCAATACGTCGACCGCGTTTCTCGGAAGCATCGTCGTCGGAAACGGCATCAACCCGAACATCATCTGGCTCGCCCGCTACTTCGAGGCGCGCCGCGCGGGCGAGAGCGTCCGCGACGCGATCGCGACCTCGCATCGGTCGACGTGGGCGGCCACGCTGACGGCATCGCTCGCCGCCGGCTTGGCGTACGGATCGCTCGTCATCACGGACTTTCGCGGCTTTCGCGACTTCGGGCTGATTGGCGCCGTCGGAATGGCGCTCTCGTGGCTCGCCGCGTTCTTGCTCCTGCCGGCGCTCGCGGCGCTCGGCGAACGGCTCCTTCCGGGCCGCGACCTCCGCGGCTCGTATCGCAACCCGTTCGGTGCTGCGTTCGCCTGGCTCGCGCTTGGCGCCCCGCGAGCGGTCGTGATCGCCTCCGTGGTCGCGAGCTTCGCGTCGCTCGCATTGGTCGTCGAGTTCGTGATCGAGGATCCGTTCGAGTACGACTTCCGGAACCTGCAGTCGGAGCGCGACCCGAACAGCCGGACCGCGTGGGTGAACCTCCGGCAAGGCGAGATCGTGAGCCAGGCCGCGACCGGCTCGAGCATCGCCGTGCTCCTCCCGAGCGCGGAGATGGCTCGGAAGATGGAGGGACGAGATCGAGATTGTTCGCAAGGAGCGGCCCCTCGTGCTCGGACCCACGCGGAGCATTCGCGACGTCCTGCCGCTCGAGCAGGAGCGCAAGATCGAAGTGCTCGCTCACATTCGCGAGACGATGCTCGCGCTCCGGGCGCACGCGAGCCCCGAGGCGCAGGCGACGATCGACGAGCACCTTCCTCCGGCCGACCTGTTGCCGCTCTCCCCAGACGATCTTCCCGAGCAGGCGACGCGCATGTTCCGCGAGATTGACGGCTCGCTCGGACGGATCCTCTTCGTCGAGCACTATCCCGGCGCGAACGGATGGGACGGGAAGTACCTGCTCGCGTGGGCGGGAGCGATGCGCGCCGTTCGGCTTCCCGACGGTACGCGCCCACCGCTGTCGGGGCACGCTCCGGTCTTCGCCGATCTCCTCAGCGCGATCGGCAAGGACGGGCCCAAGGCGGTCGCCGCGGCGCTGTCCGTGACGGTCGTCCTCGTGCTCTTGGCGTTTCGCCGGGCGCGCGACCGTTTCCTCACTCTGTCGTCGCTCCTCGCGGGCATCCTCTTCATGGCCGGTGCGATGGCGGCGTTCCGGATCCGACTGAACTTCCTCAACTTCGTGGCGTTCCCGGTGACGTTCGGCAACGGCGCCGACTACGGCGTCAACACCATGAAACGCATCTCGCAGGAAGAAGCGGCGGTCGACCCCGCGGCGCCCGAGGCTCCGGATGCGGCGATTCGTCGGGCGGTCGAAGCGACCGGAGGCGCCGTCGTGCTCTGCTCGCTCACCACGATCGTCGGCTACATCTCGCTCTACGTGAGCAGCAACCGGGCGCTCAACTCGTTCGGGGCGGCGATGGCGATCAGCGAGCTGACGTGCGTGCTCGCTGCGATCGTCGCGCTTCCGGCCGTGCTCGCGCTGGCCGCGACACGGAAGCGCGCGCGAGCTACGATCGGCTCGCCGTGAGCGAGGACGCACCGCGGGACAGCTACGAGTACGGTGAGCGCGTCGTGCCGCCGATGCCGGAGCGCGCATTGCGCTTCGGGGAAGGGCGCATCTCCGGCGCGATCTCGCTCTTGCTGGGCGTGATGGCGCTGCTCGGCGCGGCGTGCTTCCGATTCCCTGAGATTCCTCACGACGCGCGAGCTTCGCGATGTCTACGACGTCGAGCTGCTTCGCACGATCCTGCGGTCCGCGATGTGGATCGCGATTGCGCTCGGCCTCTTCAACTTCGTGCGGAGCTCCGGGCGAAGGTGGATGGGCGCCGTCGGCGTCGTCTCGGTCATCGCCGCGTACTTCGTCGGCGGGTCGCTGTCCGAGCGAGCCGTTCATCAAGAGGGTCCGGGCATCGGCGTCGACTGGATGGTGCTCGACCTCCTCAAGTCGACCGTCATCTTCATCTTCCTCGAGAAGCTCTTCCCGAAGTATCGCGAGCAGCCGATCTTGAGGCCGGAGTGGCAGCTCGACCTCGGGTACTTCACGGTCAATCACCTCCTCCTCGGCGTGCTCCTCATGATCGTGAACGGGTTCGCTCCGAGCGTGTTCGGCTGGGCCGTCAATGGGCACGTCCAGGCGTTCGTCTCGGGCCTCTGGCTGCCGGCGCAGGTTCTCCTGCTCATGTTGTGTGCGGACTTCGTCCAATACTGGGTCCATCGCGCGTACCACGAGATCCCTTGGCTCTGGGGCCTTCACGCCGTCCACCACTCGGCGGAGCACCTCGACTGGCTCGCGGGCTCCCGAACGCACCTCCTCGAGACGATCATCCATCGCGCGCTCGTGATGGTGCCGCTCTACCTCCTGGGCCCGCGCGAAGAAGCGCTGAACCTCTACGTGATCATCGTCGCCTTCCAGGCGGTGCTCATCCACGCGAACTTCCGAATCGAGCTCGGCCCGATCGGCTATCTCTTCGTGACGCCGAAGTACCATCACTGGCATCACAGCAAGGACCGGCCCGCGATTGACACGAACTACGCGGCGCACCTGCCGCTGCTCGACCTCGTGTTCGGGACGTTCCACATGCCGAAGGAGCACTGGCCGAAGGAGTACGGGACCCTGAAGCGGCTGCCACGCACGTTCTTCGGCCAGCTCGTCTACCCATTTCGGGGGCCGAAGAGCGCGCCGGGGCTCGACTGAGCTCTCAGTACATCAACACGATGACGAGCAGGAGCGCCGCCCGGGCCGCCGCGGAGCCCGGCGGATTGAGCCGGAGCGCGGGTCGTTCGGCGCCCCACTCGAGCGCACCGTCCGGGCCGAAGCGTAGCGTCTCGCCGCCCGCGAGCGTCGCCAGCCCGCTCGCGTCGATTGTCGCGATCCGCCGGTCGCGCGCGTAGAGGCCTCCGTCGGCGCGAAGCTCGGCCACGACGCCCTCGCCCGGAACCTCGAGTCGCCCGTCGGTGCCGAGCGTTCCGACCGCCTCTCCTCCGACGACGACCGATCCGTCCGCGTGGAGCTCGAACGCGGTGCCCTCGGGACCGATTGCGTCTACGTCCTCGAGCACGAGGCGCGGAGGCCCCGCCGGTGGCGGATTCGACATCGCCCCCGCTCGTCGCCGTCGGAGCATTCTCGGCGCCGGCCTCGTCCGGCGGCGGCGAAGAGGTGCTGCCACAGGCGATGAGCAGAACGACGACGACGGTGATCCTCGGTGCATGCATCGGGGGGAGCGTATCGCGAAGGTTGGCGGACGGGTGGCCGCAGCTCATCGGCTTGACCCCGCCGTCGAGCCGGTGTTCAACGCGGCCCGATGCCCGAGGAGCACGCCGACGCGCACGCCACGTTCGACGCGCGCCTTCCGCTCGACGCTTTTCACGGGAGCGAGCACCACTGGCAGATCTACCTGGCGGTCTGGGCAGCGCTCGCGGTCCTCCTCGGGCTCGTGACCCGCGTGATCGCCCGTCGCGTCGAGCCGACCCGTCGCTTTTCATGGCCGCTCTTCGCGGGGCTTCTCACGTTCCTTCCGAGCGCACGCGACTTCGGCCTGGTCCTCGCGGGCCTCGGGCTCCTGTCGACGTGGATTCTCGCGGCCCGGTTCCTCTCGCCGGCGGATCGCCTCGTGCCGCTCGCGAAGCGCGCGTACGAGCGCGCGCTCGGCGTCTCAGGCGCGCGGTTCGCTCTCGCGCTCTTCTTCTTTTCGCTCGCGTCGTACGTCGCGCTCGGCTGGCTCGTCTTTCGCTTCGTCCCCGTGATCCAGGACAGCCAAGCGCAGCTCTGGCACGCGAGGCTGCTCGCGAGCGGACGTTTCACCGCCGCGACGCCGCCGCTCGGCGACTTCTTCCTCGCGGAGAACATGATCCAGGCGCACGGGCGCTGGTACTCGATCTACCCGCTCGGTCACATCCTGCCGCTCGCCGTCGGCGTGCTCGCCGGTGCTCCGTTTCTCGTGAACCCGCTCCTCGGAGCCGGTACGTGCGTCCTCGTCTGGGCGACCGCGCGCATCCCGTTCGGCGAGAGGACCGCCCGTGTCGCTGCAGGGCTCGCGGCGTTCTCGCCGTTCGTCGCGTACATGAGCGCCGAGTACATGAACCACTCGACCGCCGCGTTCGCGTACGCGCTCGAGCTCTACGCGGTCGTTCGCCTCACCTCGTCGGCGAGGTCACCCTCGCTCGGGGTCGCGCTCGCTCTCGGCGCGCTCGCAGGGCTCGGCGCGGGGATCCTCTTCGACACGAAGCCGCTGACGTGCGCAGCGCTGAACCTGCCCGTAGCGCTCTTCCTCGCGCATCGCGCGCTCGTCGCACGCGCCCCGCGCGTCGTGCCGGCATCGCTCGCTCTCGCCGCGGCCGCCGCGTGCGTGTGCGCGCTTCAGCTGGAGTTCAATCGACGGACGACGGGCGATCCGCTTCTGTTCGGTTACGCCGTCGGCTATCCCCACCTCCACTACGGGTTCGTCGAGTCGATGGGTCAGACGCACACGGCGTGGAGAGGGCTCGAGTACTCGCTCCGAAATGCGAACGCGCTCGACCTCTATCTTCTGCCGCTCCCGCTTCCCGGGCTCGCTCTCGCGATCTGGGCGTGGGCGAAGCATCGCTCGACGCCCGCCACGTGGCTCTTCGGCGGCGGCCTCGTGTCGGCGATCCTGATCTACGCGGGGTGGTACTTCCAGGACCTCACGTTCGGTCCACGCTACATGTTCGAAGCGAGCGTCGGGCTCTATCCACTCGCCGCGCTCGCCCTGCCGTCGGCGCTCCGCGCCGGGGCGGGCGCCGGGCACGTCGCGCGCGGCGCGGTCGTCTGTGTCGCGATCGGTCTCGTATCCGTCCTGCCGGGGCTCGGAGTCTACTATCGCACCGTGTACGCGCAGGACGGGGGCGTCGTGGCGCATGCGCGCGCGGAGCTCACGCGCCCCGCGCTCGTCTTCGTCGAGGGAAAGTACCAGCGCGCGTTCTGGGCGGTCGGCCCCGACCTCGACGCGCCGATCCTCTTCGCGCGAGATCTCGGCGCGCGCGACGTCGAGCTCGCGTGCGCGCACCCGGAGCGGAGCGCGTACGTGGAGGTCGACGGGAGGCTCGTGGAGCTCGACGCGGGGGCCTGCTCCGGGCCGGCTCTCCTTGACCGAGACGGGGTCAGAACCCATCCTGCCCGGCCATGAACGAGGGGTCGAAGCAGCGCAGACGCGTCTGCATCTTCGTCATCGCGTACCAGGCGGAGGCGACCCTGGAGCGCGTGCTCGACCGTATCCCGGACGAGGTCTTCCGCTCGTACGACGCCGAGATCCTCGTCGTCGACGACGCGTCGGCGGACCGTACGTTCGCGATCGGCGAGGAGTACCGTCGCACGCACCCGTCCGTGGCGATGACGGTGCTCACGAACAGCGTCAACCAGGGCTACGGGGGCAACCAGAAGGTCGGCTACACCTGGGCCCTGCGGAACGGCTTCGATGTGGTGGTGATGCTCCACGGCGACGGCCAGTACGCTCCCGAAGAGCTGCCGAGGATGATCGCCCCGGTGGCGCGCGGCGAAGCCGACGCGGTGTTTGGAAGCCGCATGATGACCACGCTCGGCGCGCTTCGTGGAGGGATGCCGCTCTACAAGTACGTCGGCAATCGGATCCTCACGACAGCTCAGAACGCGCTCCTGCGCACGAGCCTGTCGGAGTTCCACAGCGGGTACCGCGCCTACTCCACCAGGGCGCTCTCGCGCGTCAAGTACCTCCTCGACTCGAACGACTTCCACTTCGACACGGAGATCATCATCCAGCTGCTCAACGCGGAGCAGCGCATCGTCGAGATCCCGATCCCCACGTACTACGGCGACGAGATCAGCCGTGTGAACGGCATGAGGTACGCCAAGGACGTGATGGTCGCGACGACGAAGAACGCGCTCCACCGCATGGGGCTCCTCTACCAACGTCGGTTCGATCCCGCACCGGACGACGACGCGAACGTCCACTACGAGGAGAAGCTCGGGTGGGCGTCCACGCACCAGCTCGCCGTCGAGAGCGTGCCCGCCGGCGCGAAGGTGCTCGACCTCGGCGCAGGGCCTGGGGCCGTCGCGCGCGCGCTCGTCGACAAGCGCTGCGAGGTCACCGTGGTCGACCGCACGCTGCCGGATCTTCCCGAGGGCGTAGATCTACACCTCCACGATCTGAACGAGCCGCTCGATCTCGACATCGAGCGGTACTCGCACGTGCTGGTGCTGGACGTCATCGAGCACCTGGCCTCGCCCGAGACGTTCCTCGACGAGCTCCGCCGCAAGTTCACGAACGAGCGCCAGACGATCGTCATCACCACACCGAACGTCGCCTTCGCGATCCCACGGCTGATGCTGCTCGCCGGGCAGTTCAACTACGGCAAGCGCGGCATCCTCGACAGGACGCACACGCGCCTCTTCACCTTCCGGTCGTTCCTCCAGCTCCTCGACGACGCGGGCCTCCGAGTGAAGGAGGTGCGCGGGGTTCCGGCGCCTTTCCCGAAAGCGGTCGGGGACAACGCCCTCGCTCACGCGCTGCTCCGAGCGAACGAGGCGCTCATCCGGGTCAGCCGCACCCTCTTCAGCTACCAGATCTTCGTCGTGGCGGAGTCGCGCCCCACGATCGACTTCATCCTCGAGGACACCGCGCGCACGAGCGCGGAGGCGTCGCAGAGCCTCGCGTCGGCTCGAGACAGCTCGCGCGTCTGACCGACTCGACGCTCAGCGCCCGCCGTTCGACTTGCCGTTCGACTTGCCGTTCGAGCCGCGCTTGAAGCGTACCTCTCGGCGCCCGCTGAGCTCGAACGGGCTCTCGGTGTACGCCTCCCGCGCCGCGATCGACTCGAGCTGCGCCCACATCTCGCGCTTCGCCGGCTCGCGCTCGAACCGCTTGCCGAACCAGCCCTTGAGCTGCATCAGGCGTCGGACTCCTTCGCTCACGACGCCGGGATGACGCTTGTCCATCAGGTACATGAACCCGCGGTGCGTCTCGAGCACGAGCTCGTGAGAGGGCTGCGTCGACCCGCCGCCGACGTGCACGACGCCGAACGGTACGAGCTCGGCGCGGTAGCCGTGCTCACGCATGCGGCCGCAGAAGTCGTACTCCTCGTTGTACATGAAGAAGCCTTCGTCGAAGAGCCCGACGCGGCTCAGCACGTCGCGTCGCGTCATCATGCACGCGCCCGAGACGACCGGCACCGAGATCGGGCCGACCATCGGCACGTACCGCGGCCAGTGCAGCGCGGAGAACACGCGCTGGCGCGTGCCGTCCTCGTTCAGGAGATACGGCCCGACGGCGCCGACGCCCGGGCTCGAGAGGAGTCGCTCCTCCATCGCGTCGAGCGCCGGAGTGCTCAGGAACAGGTCGGAATTCATCATGAGCACGAGGTCGCCGGACGCCGCCTCGATCCCTCGGTTGGTGGCATGACCCCAGCCATAGTTCGGCTGCTCGATGAGCTTAACTCGCGGAAATTGCTCGCGAACGATGGAGGGAGAGCCATCCTTCGAGCCGCCGTCGACGACGATGATCTCGGCGCCGTTCGCGGTCTGTGCGAGCCGCTCGAGCGCGCGCGACAAGAGCGCTTGCGCGTTGTACGACGGGACGACAACACTCAGCCGCGGCATCCGGCGGGGTTTAGCCTCCGCGGCATGGGTAGCGCAAGTCGGGCCTCGTGGAACAGCCTCTCTTCTTCTTCGACCATGACTCGCTCGTCGAGCGCGGCAGCGCGCACCGCGCCGAGTACCGGACGGCGTCTCCGTTTCCGCACGTCGTGATCGACGACTTTCTCCCGCCCGAGATCGTGCGCGGTCTCCTCGAGGAGTTCCCCTCGCCCGACGCGCCGCGCTGGCAGAGGTTCGAGGAGCCCCGCCAGCGCAAGCTCGCGTCGAGCCGCGACCGCGACCTCGGGCCGTTGACGCGCCACGTGCTCGCGCAGTTCAACTCCGCAGCGTTCCTCGCGTTCCTCGAAGAGCTGACCGGTATCGAACGCCTCGTCGCCGACTCCTGGTTCGAGGGCGGCGGCCTGCACCAAATCGTTCCCGGGGGCCTCCTCAAGGTTCACGTGGACTTCAGCCGCCACTCGCGCACCGGCCTCTTCCGACGCCTCAACGCGCTCCTCTATCTCAACGAAGACTGGAGCCCCGAGTGGGGCGGCAACCTCGAGCTCTGGAACGCCGACGTGTCGCGCTGCGACCGCTCGGTCGAGCCTCTCGCGAACCGCCTCGTCCTGTTCGAGACGAGCGACATCTCGTACCACGGCCACCCCGACCCCCTCGCGTGCCCTCCCGATCGAACGCGCAAGTCGATGGCCCTCTACTACTACACGCCCGAAGCGCCACCGGCTCGGGCGGGCGTCGACCACAGCACGGTGTTTCGACGCCGTCCGGGCGAGCGCATCCCCCTCACGTTCCGCGAGATCGGCGAGCAGCTGTGCCCGCCCATCGTGCTCAACACGTTCGAGCGGATGACGCGGCGACGCGGGTGAACGGCCGCGAGATCGCGCGCGCCCGATTCGCGATGGTGCTCGCCTGGGCCGTCGCAGCGGCGGTGAACGCCTGGAAGCCCGTCCACATCGACGACACCGCCCACCTCGCGATCGCCGAGCACATCCTCCGAGACCCGGTCCACCCGATGTCGGGAGTGGTGCACTGGGGCGAGCGACCGGCGCCGATCCACGACCTCAACCAACCGCACCTCTTCTTCTACGCCCTCGCCGCGACGCTCGCGCTCGATCGCTCGCTCGTCCTCGCCCACCTCCTCGTCTCGCTCTTCGCCGGGCTCGGAGCGATCTCGCTCTACCGACTCGCGCGGTCGATCGATCTGGACGTGAGGAGGAGCGCTTGGGCGGTCGTGGCGTTTCTCCTCGGGCCCGCGCTCCTCCCGTCGCAGAACCTGATGACCGACGTTCCGCTCGTCTCGCTCTTTCTCGTCGCGATCGCTGGTCTCGCGCGCGCCGCGCGCCACGACGAGTCCGGTGCCGACGGCGATCGAGCCACGCTCGGGGCCGCGTTCGCCGTCGCGGCCGCATGCCTCGTCAAGTACACCGGCCTCGCGCTCCTGCCGGTGCTCGCGCTCGACGCCCGCCTCTCCCGCAAGCCGAAGCGGTACCTCGCGGTGCTCGTCCCGATCCTCGCGCTCGTCGCGTGGTCCGTCTTCAACCTCGTGGACTACGGTGGCGTCCACATCCTTTCGCGTCCGATGGACAGCGCGCACGTCGGCGGAATCGGCGCGACGGTCGGCGTCACGATCGGTCGCTTCGGTCTGTTCCTCGTGACGCTCGGCGCGGTCGTGCCGTTCGCGGCAGGCGCCGTTCCCGCGGCGCTCCGCTCGCGGCGCGGGCGCGTCGTGCTCGCGGGATCGCTCGCGTTCGTCGCCCTCGGGACGCTCGTCGGCCGCGGCCTCGCCGCGTACGGGCCGGCGGAGATGCGCGACGAGAGCGTCGCGACGAGCCTCCTTCGCGCGGCCTTCGCGGCGGCAGGCATCGCCGTCGCCACGCACACCGCGCTCGCGGCGCGTCGCCTCGCGCGGTCCGACGACGTGCGGCTCGCGCGCATCGCGTCCATCATCGGCGCGTGGGCGCTCGTCACGACGAGCTTCGTCGTTCTACTCTCGCCGTTCGTCGCGGTGCGACACGTCCTGCTCGTCGTCCCGCCGGTCCTCCTTCTCCTCCTCGCCGACGGGCGCATCCCGGCGACGCGAGGGGCTCTCGCGCTGACGATCGCGCTCGGGCTCGTCGTCGCGCTCGCCGATCACCGCTACGCGGCGGTGTTCGAGGACGCGGCGCCCGAGCTCGCGACCGAGGCCGGCGCGGGCCACACCGTCTGGTACGACGGCCATTGGGGCTTTCAGTACTACGCGGAGCGCGCGGGGATGCGAGCCTACGTTCCCGGCGAGAGCGAGCTCGCGCGAGGCGACCTCGTCGTCGTTCCGACGACGGTCGATCACTCCGCGCTCGCCGAGCGCGACCGCGCCCGGCTCGATCTCCGCGAGACGCGCGAGGTGCCCGGCGGCCCGCTCGACCTCTTTCGCACTGTCACGACGCGCCTCGGCTTCTACTCCGTGTGGCAGGGCGTGCCGTGGACGCTGACGCTCGAGCCCGTCGAGCGCTTCGAGATCTACGAGGCGCGGAGATGACCGAGGTGCTCGGTCCAGGGCGGCATCGGTCCGAGCACCGCTTCGGTCTTCGACAAGTCGAGCACCGAGCGCTCCGGCCGAGCTGCCGGACGCGGCATGTCTCGCGTCGTGCATGGCTCGACGACGCACGATAGCCCCGCCGTCTCGACGACAGCTCGCGCGAGCTCGAACCACGAGCACTCGCCTCCGTCGGTCACGTGAAAGGTTCCCTCGCCGCCGCGGAGCGCGAGCTCGAGCGCCGCGCTCGCGAGGTGCGGCGCGAAGGTCGGCCGTCCGCGCTGATCGTGGACCACGCGGATCGAGCCCCTCGCGCGGGCGAGCTCGACGATCGTGCGCGGAAAGCACTTGCCCCACGGGGCGTGGAGCCAGCTCGTCCGCACGAGGAGGTGGCGCGCGCCCGACGCGAGCAAGAGCTCCTCGCCTCGAGCCTTGCTCCGCCCGTACGCGTTGATCGGCGAGCGCGCGTGGTCGACCGCGTACGGCTCGGAGCGGGTTCCGTCGAAGACGTAGTCGGTCGAGAAGTGGACGAGCAACGCGCCGACCTCGCGGCATCGTTCGGCGAGCCGCCCCACGCCGTCGCCGTTCGTGCGCACGGCTCTCTCCTCTTCCCGCTCGGCGCCGTCGACGTCCGTGTAGGCCGCGCAATTGATCACGAGCGCCGCGTTCGACGAGACCGCGTCGCGAATCGTCTCCGGGCGCTCGAGGTCGAGCGCGCTTCGCGCCGGGACACGCACCTCGGCGCTCTCTGCGTCGAGCGCGTCGACCATCGCGCGCCCGAGCATGCCGCTCGCGCCCACGAGCACGACCGGGCCGCGAACGCTCCGGGTCACCCCGCGGCCCAGCGCGGGAGCGTCCGCGGATCGATCTCCGAGAGCCTGGGCTGAGCGCGGTCCTTCTCGGAGACGAGCGGCTCGGCGACGTCCCACGGGATCCGCAAATCGGGGTCGTCCCACGCGATCCCGATCTCGGACCTCGGGCTGTACGGGCCGGTGCACTTGTACGCGAACACGACCGTCTCGCTCCGGACGGCGAACCCGTGCGCGAAGCCCGGAGGGGATCCAGAGCTGGCGGTGGTTCTCGCCCGACAACAGCTCGCGCGGTTTCGGCCGAACGTGGGCGAGCCGACGCGCACGTCGACGGCGACGTCGAGCGCCTCCCCGTACGGGACGAACACGAGCTTTCCCTGATCGTCGGGGTGCTGTAGGTGCAACCCGCGGATCGTGCCGCGCACCGAGCGCGAGAGGTTGTCTTGGACGAAGTGCGGGCCGATGCCGTGGGCCCGGTAACGCTCTTCGACCCAGGTCTCCTGGAAGAAGCCGCGCGTGTCGCCGTGGACCAGGGGGTGGAGGACGAGCACCCCGTCGAGCTTCGTCGTCTCCACTCTCATGGGCGTTCGTCGTCGACGAGGTCGAGCAGATAGCGCCCGTACGCGGTGTTCGAGAGCGGGCGCGCGAGCTCGCGAACCGCGTCGTCGTCGATCCAGCGCTTGCGCCACGCGACCTCTTCTGGGCACGCGATCTGCAACCCCTGTCGCGACTGCACGGTCTGCACGAAGTTCGCCGCGTGCAGGAGCGCGTCCGGCGTCCCCGTGTCGAACCACGCGATGCCGCGCCCGAGCCGCTCGAACCCGAGCCTCTGCCGCTCGAGGTACAGGCGGTTGAGATCGGTGATCTCGAGCTCCCCGCGGGCGGACGGTGCGAGCTTCTCCGCGAAGTCGACGACGTCCGCGTCGTAGAAGTAGAGCCCCGGGATCGCCCAGTGGCTCTTCGGCGCTTTCGGCTTCTCCTCGATCCCCGAGATGCATCCCTCGCGATCGATCTCGGCGACGCCGTAGCGGTTCGGATCCTTGACCCAGCAGCCGAAGATGGTCGCCCCGTCTTGGCGCCGCGAGACGCTCTCGAGCAGCGCGTGTAGGCCCTGGCCGTGGAAGATGTTGTCGCCGAGGATCAGCGCGCACGGGTCGTGGCCCACGAAGCGGCGTCCGATGAGGAACGCCTCGGCGAGCCCCCGCGGCTCGGGCTGCACCGCGTACTCCAGCGTGAGCCCCCACTGCGAGCCATCCCCGAGCAGGTGACGGAACAGCGGCTGTTCGTGCGGCGTGTTGATGACGAGGATGCGCCGGATGCCCGCCAGCATGAGCGTCGTGAGCGGGTAGTAGATCATCGGCTTGTCGTAGACGGGAACGAGCTGCTTCGACACCGCGCGGGTCAGCGGGAAGAGCCGCGTGCCCGAGCCGCCGGCGAGGATGATTCCGTTGCGAGTCATCGAAGGTCCGGTGGTCGTGCTAGAGCGCGTCGGTGTGGACGTACTGCCGCTCGACCCACTCGCGGTATGCGCCCGAGCGAACGCGGTCGATCCACGTACGGTTGTCGAGGTACCAGCGGATCGTCTTTCGCAGGCCCGACTCGAACGTGTCGGCGGGCGCCCATCCGCACTCGCGCCGGATCTTGCCGGCGTCGACCGCGTAGCGCAGGTCGTGGCCGGGTCGATCGGTGACGAACGTCATCAGCGACAGCAACCGGTCGAGGTCGTCGCCCGTTTCCTCGGCGAAGATCCGACAGATCGACTGCACCACGTCGATGTTGCGCCGCTCGGCGCCGCCGCCGACGTTGTACGTCTCGCCGACCAGTCCGTGCTCGATGACGGCCCAGATCGCGTCGCAGTGGTCGTCCACGTAGAGCCAGTCGCGGACGTTGAGGCCCTGACCGTAGATCGGAAGCGGGCGCCGCTCGAGGCAGCGGAGGATCATCAGCGGCACGAGCTTCTCGGGGAACTGACGCGGCCCGTAGTTGTTCGAGCAGTTGGTCACCTTCACGGGCAACCCGTAGGTTCGGTGCCACGCCCGGACGAGGTGGTCGCTCGCGGCCTTGGACGCCGAGTACGGGCTCGACGGGTCGTAGGCGCTCGCCTCGTCGAAGTGGCCCGTGTCGCCGAGCGAGCCGTAGACCTCGTCGGTGCTCACATGGTGAAAGAGCCCCTCGCCGTCGTCCCAGCTCGCCCGGGCCGCCTCGAGGAGGTGCAGCGTCCCCTGCACGTTCGTCCGCAGAAACTCGCCGGGGTCGAGGATGCTGCGGTCGACGTGGCTCTCGGCGGCGAAGTGGACGATCACCTCGGGCTGGTGCTCGTCGAAGACCGCCTCGACCTCGGCCCGGTCGCCCACGTCGGCCTGGACGAACCTGTAGTTCGGCAGCTGCGCGACCTCCGAGAGGCTCAGGAGGTTCGCCGCGTAGGTGAGCTTGTCGAGGTTGATGAACTCGTGCTCTTGGTGCCGGGGCACGAATCGAGAGAGGAAGTTGCTCCCGATGAAGCCCGCGCCGCCGGTGACGAGAATACGCATCGAAGCTCTCCGATTCGGCCCCTCTACCACACGCCCCGAGGGCGTGCCGGGGGACCGTTGCAAGAAAGATACACTGTGCCTCTCGGACACTACGCGGCGGTCACACCCTCCCTCATCGGGGTGTGTTTGTGCCACTCCATCGCGCAGTCGCGACAAATTTCTGCACGGTGCATACCACACCGGGGAGGATTGCCACGAAGACCTCGCCGGGGAGCTTGGGGCTCAGCGCGCCCGCAGCGCAGCGAGGAGCGCCCGGCCGTTTCGCCCGGCCTTGCGGGCGATGCGGTCCGGCACCGGCGCCGCGACCTCGACGAACGCCGCTCGCTCCTCGGCGCTCATCTCGTGCACCTCGATGCCTCGGCTCCTGAGGTTGCGCAGCAGGATCGGCTCCATCTGGCGCACGCCCTCGCGCCCGTCCGTGACGAGCTGCTGCGGTACGCTGTCGAGGACGTGTTGCAGATCGTGAGGCAGCGAGTCGTACCAGCGCTTCGAGTAGACGACGATGCCAGGCTGGTAGCTGTGACGGCTCAGCACGAGGTGATGCGCCGCTTGATACCAGGACGTCGCGAACGCGAACAGCGGCGTGTTGTCGAACCCGTCGACGACGCCCGTCTGCAGGCTCGTGAGCACGTTCGTCACGTCGATCGGGACGGGGTTGGCCCCGAACGCGCGGTACGTCTCGAGGTGGACGAGCGCGTCCTGCGAGCGCATCCGCAGACCGTGCAGGTCCGCGGGCGTCCGGATCGGTCGCTCCTTCGTGAACCAGGAGCGGAACCCGTTCTCCGCCCAGAGCCCGAAGTGAACGCCGTGCGCGTCGAGAGCGCGCGCGACGATGGGCTTCGCGCCGCCGTCGAGCACCGCGTCCGCCTGTGCTTCGGTCTCGAAGATGTACGGCGCCTCGATCACGTTGAGCTCCGGCACGAGCGAGCCGAGCGCCGCCGTCGAGCCGCCGAAGCACTGGATGGTTCCCGCGGCGGTGCGCCGGACGAGCGCCTGCTCGCCGCCGAGCGAGCCGCCCATGAACATGCGCACTCGGATGCGCCCGCCGCTCTCGGTCTCGATGTACCGTCGAAGCGCTCGGAGCTGCTTCTCCCACGGTGTGCCCTCGGGCGCGACCGTGGCGATCTTCATCTCGAACTCCGCCTCCTGCGCGCCGACGGGCTCGTCGATCGCGACGACCGCACCGAAGCCGATCGCCGACGACAGCAACGTGAGGGCGACGATGATCCGCTGTCGTGCCTTCATGCTCGTTCTCCTCGGTACCGTGGACGTCTCCCGGACGACGGGAGGTCGCGGCTCCGCCGCGTTCGACGCCGGCGGTGGTCGTTCATTCAACCGCGGCCGTCACTCGAAGAGCTCGTCGGCCTTGGCTTGTAGCTCCCGAGCCCGCCGCACTTCGATGTGGTTCTCCGGTGCGACGTCTGCGTTCGCATCGGGGTCGGCCGCGAGCACCGCGGCCAGCTGCTCGTCGAAGAGCTGCCGGTTCTGCGCCTTCACGGCGTAGAACTCCGCATAGAGCGTTCGCGTGCCGAGGTAGTAGGGCGCGCCCGCGAGCGCCTGGTCGAAGTGGGTCCTGCTGCGCTCGAGGTCGCCGCCTGCGAATGCCGGCACGCGCGCGTAGAACGCGCCGAAGTAGCGGTGCGGCCCGTAGTGAAAGTAGGTCGCGTCGAGCTCGAGGCAGCGCGCCATGATCGCGCGGATCTCGTCCTTGTACGCGAGGACCGTGGCGAAGCCCTTCGCGATGCCCCACTTGCCCATGTTCGACGAGCGCCAATAGAGCGCCGGCACCGCGCTCGCGTCGAGGATCTCGACCGCCTCTTCGATGCGCGTGTCGGCTTGCATGCGCCGCGCGAAGTCCGGAGAGATCGCGACGAGCGCGTGCTCGGCGGCGGCGATGCCCTTCTCGTACGTCGCGATCATCAGCTCTGCGCGCGACTCGTCGAAGCTCATGTGCCCGTCGGCGAGGAAGTAATACGCGCGCGAGAGCTTGACCCACGTGTCCGCGTCGGACGCGTCCATCTCTGCCGCGGCTTCCCACTTCTGTATCGCGACGTTCAGCCGGGCCTCGTCGCCGCGCTCGGCCCACGCGGCGTCGCCTTCTTCGACGAGGCTCGCCCGCTGCGCGCGTCCCGATTCGCTCTGGTTCTGGTCCGCGCTCGCGCCGGGCGTCGTGTCCCAGACAGCCTCGCGGCTCGACCCACACCCGACCATCGCCAAGGCGACGGCGAAACCGACCGAAAAAACGGGAGCCCTCATATCGCCGCGAAGTACCAACGGCCGGTACGGGTGTCAACGCGCCCGACTTGGCAGCGAGCCCGTGCCGGCCCTGTGCTAACCTGGCGGCGGCGATGAGCGAGGGGCGCGAAGGCAACGGGCACAAGGGCCTAACCCTCGACGACGCCACCATGCGCGCGCTCCTCACCGAGGACGGTTGGCCGTGTGACCGCATCAACGAGGATACGTGGCGCAGCCACTTCAAGGGAAAGCACGCGAGCTTCCCGTTCTTCGTGCGCGTGGGAGCCGACGGGTGGGTGACGTTTGCCATCGTCCCTTTCGTGAAGTCCCCGGAGGCTCCCGAGGAAGCGCACGGCCTCTACCTGCGCCTGCTCGAGCTCAACCACTCGCTCCTGATGGCGAAGTTCTCCATCGACGACGATCTCGACGTCGTGCTCTCGGTCGAGTACCCGAGCGGGGACATCGACCGGAGCGAATTCCGCGATGCGCTCGACGTTCTCTCGTACTACGCGGACCGGCATTACGACGAGGTTCGCTCGCTCGCGAAGAGCTGATTTCCCGCGGGTCGCGCTCGCCGGCCACGGGCTTGCCCGCCCCCTCTTCGCATGGTAAGAGCGCGCCACCCAGTCGAGGGCTGTGCATTAGGTGGGCCTCCTGAGCCCGCCTTTTTTTTCACCTCCGCACAGTCCGGCGGCTCGGGAATCACGAAGGAAATGAGCCGAACTGCCGTGGAGACCATCCTCGAGACCCTCGCCGAGCCCGTCTGTCGGGCGCACGGCGTCGAGCTGGTGCAGCTCCGGATGATGAGCCGGGGCGGCAGGGCGATCGTGCAGGTGCTGATCGACCGCGAGCAGGGTCGGCTCGGTCCCGACGGCAGCGGCGTCACGCTCGAGGACTGCACCTCGGTGAGCCGAGACCTCTCGACCGCGCTCGACGTGCACGAGGAGCTCGTGCCGGGTGCGTACGATCTCGAGGTGAGCTCGCCGGGCCTCGACCGCCCGCTCACGCGGCTCGAGCACTTCGATCGCTTCGTCGGTCGCAAGGCGAAGGTGGAGCTGTCGACGCCCGTCGCCGGGCGCCGGCGCTTCACCGGAACGATCCTCGGCGCCGCCGGAGGCGAGGTACGCCTCGAGCTCGACGGCACCGTGCAAGCGCTACCGTTCGAGCACATCGAACGGGCGCGCCTGGTCTACGAGCCATAGGTCGGTGCAGTGATCACACAGAGCGTACCGCGCGCGAGCGCGAGAGGTGATTCGATGCAGCAGGGTGGTCTCACTCTTCAACACGTCATCGAGCAGGTCAGCCAGGAAAAGGGCATCGATCCGAAGGTGCTCGTCGAGGCTGTCGAACAAGCGATCCTGACCGCCGCGAAGCGGACGTTCGGGATGTCGCGTGAGCTCGAAGCTCGCTTCAACGAGGAGAACGGCGCGGTCGACCTGTACCAGTACATGACCGTCGCCGAAGAAGTGACCGATCCGGAGCGCGAGATCTCGATCGAGCAGGCGCGGCGCTACGGCTTCGAGGTCGAGCTCGGTGAGGACCTGGGCTTCCAGATCTTCTACATGCCCGAGGACGCCAAGAAGGCGAAGGAGCAGGACAAGCAGTACGGCGATCTGCTCCAGATGCAGCAGCACCGGCGCGGGTTCGGGCGCATCGCGGCGCAGACGGCGAAGCAGGTGATCATCCAGCGCGTTCGCGACGCCGAGCGCGAGCGCATCTTCAACGAGTTCAAGGACCGCAAGGGCGAGATCATCACCGGCGTCGTCCGCCGCTTCGAACGCGGCAACAACATCATCGTCGACCTCGGCCGCAACGTCGAAGCGGTGCTCCCGCCGAAGGAGCAGACGCCGCGCGAGAGCTATCGTCCGGGCGATCGCATCGTCGCGTACCTCAAGGACATCGACCGCGAGGCGCGCGGCCCGCAGATCATCCTGTCGCGCACGGACGTGGGCCTGCTCGTGAAGCTCTTCGAGATGGAGGTCCCGGAGATCTACGAAGGCATCGTTCGCATCGTGGCGGCGGCCGCGAGCCGGGCGCGCGCTCGAAGATCGCGGTCTCGAGCCGCGACTCGGACGTCGATCCGGTGGGCGCGTGCGTCGGCATGAAGGGCTCGCGCGTGCAGGCGGTCGTGCAGGAGCTCCGCGGCGAGAAGATCGACATCGTCCCGTGGGACCGCGACCCGGCGCGCTTCGTCTGCAACGCGATCGCGCCGGCCGAGGTCGTGCGCGTGGTCATCGACGACGCGAACGGCTCGATGGAGCTCGTCGTGCCCGACGCCAAGCTCTCCCTCGCGATCGGACGCCGCGGCCAGAACGTCCGGCTCGCGTCGCAGCTGACCGGCTGGAGGCTCGACATCGTCAGCGAGAGCCGCTTCAAGCAGATGGAAGAAGAGGCGATGACGCGCTCTGGCGCGCATCGAGTGGAGCGACGACGAGCTCCCGCGCGCGCTCTACAAGATGGGCTTCCGCTCGCTCGACGAGGTCGCGGAGGCGCCCGAGGCCGAGCTCGCTGCAGATCGGCGGCATCGGCGAGTCGAACGCGAACGACGTGAAGCAGCGGGCTCTCGAGGCACTCGAGGGTTATCGGCTCGAGCGGCTCGAGCGCGCGAGCGCGTCTGCCGAGCCGCTCACCGAGCGCGAGCGGATGCTGCTCGTCCGCGGCGTGAGCGAGCGCGTCGCCGACATGCTCGAGCACGGGGGGTACCGGACCGTCGAGGACGTACTCGCCGAAGAGGACACCGATCGGCTCGCCATCAAGACCGGCCTCGGGTCTCAGCGCGCGAGCTACCTCGAAGATCAGGTGGAGCAGTTCCTCGAGACCGAGTGGCCGCCCGTCGCTCTGGGCCACGCGAAGGCCAAGGCGGCCGCCGACGCGATCGCGGAGGCGGAGGCCAAGGCCGAGGCGGAGGCCAAGGCCGAGGCGGAGGCCAAGGCCGAGGCGGAGGCCAAGGCCGAGGCGGAGGCCAAGGCCGAGGCGGAGAAGAGCGAGGCGGAGACCAACGAGGCGGATCACGGCCCAGCCGCGAACGACGTCTCGCAGGTGGAGGAGTGACGACGACGTGCTCGACGTGAGCCACGAGACAGAGCGCGAGCAGTCGCAGCGGACGTGCGTCGGTTGTCGAAAGACCGACGCCCGCGATGCGCTCCTGCGCGTCGTCTTCGGTGGCGAGCCCGAGCGCCTGGTCCCGGACATCGGCCGGCGCCTTCCGGGCCGAGGCGCCTCCGTCCACCCGAACCTCGCGTGCCTGCGAGCGGCGGTCACGCGCGGAGGCTTCGCTCGCGCGTTCGGCCGCGGCATCGATGCCGACGCCGGCGCTCTCGTCGCGGTGATCGTGGAGCAGTACCGGCGCCGCGCCGACGGGCTCTTGCTCGCCGCGCTCCGCGCGAAGAAGCTCGTGGTGGGCACCGACGCCGTGCGCGCGTCGCTCGGACAGGCGACCGAAGCGGAGCGGCCGAGGCTCCTCGTCGTCGCCCGCGACGCGGTGGGGCGTCGCGAAGAGCTCGAGCGCGCGGTCGCTAGGCTCGGTGGTGCGTGCGTGGTTTTTGGGGACAAGACGTCCCTCGGCCGGCTCCTCGGGCGCGAGGAGCTCGGCGTGCTCGCCGTCACGGACGGCGGTGTTGCGGCAGAGGTCGCCCGCGCCGTGGCGTGCGTGAACGAGCTTTCGGAGGACGAATGACGAAGGTCCGCGTGTACGAGGTCGCGAGAGAGGTCGGGCTCCAGAACCGCGAGCTCGTCCAGAAGATCGCGTCGATGGGCATACCCGTCCGTAACCACATGAGCGCCCTCGACCCGGCAGAGGTGGAGCGCGTCAAGCGCGCCCTCGATCGCGAGAAGCAGGACAACGTCGTCGAGGAGCGTATCCGCCCGACGGTGGTGCGCCGTCGTGTGACGCGCAAGCCCGAGGTCGTCGCCGCGGCTGCGGCCGCAGCGGAGCTCGCGGCGGCGCAGGCTGCGCCCGCGCCGGAGCGAGCGCCGGTCCGAGAGGCGCCCAAGCCCCGCGTCAAGCGCGCCCGGCTCCGGTCGAGGAGCACGCGCCCTCAGCGGTCGCAGCGATCGCCGAGGCGCCCGTGGCCGCGACGCCCGAGCCTCCTGCGCCGGCCCCCGTGCCGGAGCGCGTCGTCGAGGCCGCCGTGAGCTCGAGCGTTAGCGCGGGCGCGGGCCCGGGCGCGGGCGCGAGCGCGGGCGCAGGCGCAGGCGCGGGCGCGGCCGACGCCGACGCGTTCGAGGCGCCGCCGCCGCTCGAGCCGCCGCCCAGGCGTCCGTCGCAGATGCCCGCGCCTGGCGATCAACGTAGCGCGCCGCTTCCCCCAGGCGTGGTCGCACGTGGCAAGCACGTCGCGCCCGGCGTCGGTAGCGCGCTCAGCGACGCCGAGCGGCGCCGCATCGTGACACAGCACGCGCAACGCCGCGAAGGCCCGCGTCGCCGCGAGCTCGGGCGCGCCGCGCTCGGTCCGACCGGTCGTCAGCCGGGTCGGCCCGGAGGCCGCCCGGGACGGCGCAAGCTCGCGCCGGGCAAGAAGGGCAAGCAGACCGAGATCACGGTGCCGAGCGCGCAGAAGCGCGTCATCCGCATCGAGGACAACATCCAGCTGCAGACCCTCGCGCAGCGCATGAGCCTCAAGGCGACCGACGTCCTCATGAAGCTCATGCAGCTCGGCATGGCGAACGTGCACATCAACAGCACGCTCGACGCCGACACGGCGAAGATCCTCGCGAACGAGTTCGGCTACGAGGTCGAGAACGTCGCGAGGAGCGACGACGAGATCATCGAGGGCGCGCGCGGGACGTTCGAGGACCTCGAGTCCGACCGCGAGACGCGACCGCCGATCGTCACGGTCATGGGTCACGTCGACCACGGCAAGACCTCGCTGCTCGACCGCATCCGCAAGGCGACGGTCGCCGCGGGCGAGGCCGGCGGCATCACGCAGCACATCGGCGCGTACCGCGTCGAGACCGACCGGGGCACGATCGTGTTCCTCGACACGCCGGGCCACGAGGCGTTCACCGAGATGCGCGCGCGCGGCGCGCAACGCGACCGACATCGTCATCCTGGTCGTCGCCGCGGACGACGGCGTCATGCCGCAGACGCGCGAGGCGATCGAACCACGCGAAGGCGGCCGACGTGCCGATCATCGTCGCGGTCAACAAGATCGACAAGGCCGAGGCGCGAGCCCGAGCAGATCAAGCACGCTCTGGCCGCCGAAGGCCTGCAGCCCGAGGAGTGGGGCGGCGACACGATGTACGTCGAGGCGAGCGCGCTCACGGGGCAGGGCATCGACGAGCTGCTCGAGAGCGTGCTGCTGCAGGCCGAGCTGCTCGAGCTCACGCGCGAACTCCGAGATCCCGGCAGAAGGCGTCGTGCTCGAGGCGTACCTCGACCGCGGTCGCGGCCCGTCGCGAACGTGCTCGTCGCAGAACGGCACGCTGCAACGGTGGCGACATGTCGTCGCCGGATCGGCGTGGGGCCGCGTGCGCGCGCTGACCGACGATCGCGGCCAGCAGCTCAAGTCGGCAGGCCCGGCGACGCCGGTCGAGGTGCTCGGTCTATCGGACGTCCCCGACGCCGGCGACTCGTTCTACGTCGTGACCGACGCCAAGAAGGCGCAGGAAGTCGCCGAGAGCGCGGTCATGCCCGCGGCGCAGGCCCCGACGGCGGCCCGTGGTCTCGACGAGCTCTACCAGATGATGCAGACCGGCGAGGCGCAGGAGCTCTAGCTGGTCATCAAAGCCGACGTGCAGGGCTCGATCGAGGCGCTCACCAAGGCGCTCACCGACCTCAGCACCGACAAGGTGAAGGTCAACGTCATCCACACGGGCGTCGGCGGCATCACCGAGAACGACGTGATGCTCGCGAGCGCGTCGGACGCGATCATCATCGGCTTCAACGTACGGCCTGCCGGTCAGGCCGCGGCGACCGCGAAGAAGGAGAACGTCGAGATCCGGATGTACACCGTCATCTACGAGGCGGTCGACGAGGTGAAGTAGGCGATGGCCGGCCTGCTCGCGCCCAAGCTCGTCGAGAAGGAGCTCGGCAAGGCGGAGGTTCGCCAGACGTTCAGCATCCCGAAGATCGGCACCATCGCCGGCTGCATCGTGACCGACGGCAAGATCATCCGCAACGGCAAGGTGCGCCTCGTCCGCGACTCGGTGCAGATCTGGGAGGGCAAGCTCGCGTCGCTGCGCCGCTTCAAGGACGACGTTCGCGAAGTGGCCTCGGGCTACGAGTGCGGGATCGCGCTCGAGGGCTACAACGACCTCAAGGAGCGAGACGTCATCGAGTGCTTCGAGGTCGAAGAGGTCGCGGCGACGCTCGAGTGACCGCCGCCGTGGTCGTAGGTACGCTCCGAATCGCGCTCTCGCTCCCTGGGAACGACTCCCTGAAGGGGAAGCGCAAGGTCATCCGCGCGATCCTCGATTGCGCGCGAAGCCGCTTCAACGTCGCGGCGGCAGAGGTTGCCGACAACGACGCCCACACGCGCGCGGTGCTCGGGTTCGCGGTCGTGAGCAACGACGGCCGACACGCGAACTCGATGATTGACGAGATCACCTCCTTCGTCGCCGGCGCGGGCGCGGCCGTCGTGGTGGACCGCACGATGGAGATCCTCCACGTGGGAGACCTCTGATGGCGAGAGGCCCGGCGGACAGACCGGCCGTTCCGCGTGCGAAGCGAGTCGGCGAGCGGATCCGCACCGAGATCTCGCGAGCTCCTCGTGACCGGCGCCGTCAAGGATCCGCGCGCCGAGCACGCGATGGTGAGCGCCGTGGTCGTCAGCGAGGACCTCTCGCGCGCCACCGTCTACGTCCGGTTGATCACGCCGGACGCGCCGCCTGCGCGCAGGAAGGAGGTCGTCCGCGCCCTCCGGGGTGCCGCCGGGTTCTTCCGCAGAGAGATTGGAAAGCGCCTCGTGGCCCGCAAGACCCCCGAGATCGTCTTCGAATGGGACGACCGCGTGGACGAGGCGCTGCGCGTCGAGAGCATCCTCAGAGAGCTGGACGACAAGAGAGAGCTCCGCGACGGCGCGGAGCAAGCTGTCGAGACCGACGGCGAGGCGGCGTCGAGCTCTCGCGACGAGGACACGTGAGCCGCGCCGAGGTCGTGGAGCTCATACGTCGCGGGGAGCGGTTTCTGCTCTCCGGTCATCGCGGTCCCGACGCCGACGCGCTCGGGTCTGCGCTCGGGCTCGCGGCCATCCTCCGCTCTCTCGGCAAGCGTGCCGACGTCTATTGTCCCGATCGAGTGCCGTACTCGCTCGAGTTTCTCGTCGGCGTGCCGAGCCTCCTCTCGACCGTTCCCGACGACGCGAGGTATGACGCGACGTTCGTCACCGACGCCGCCGCCGAGCAGCTCCTCCCGGTACCGTTTCCGTCGCGAGAGGTGAGCGGAACGCTCGTCGTGCTCGATCACCACGCGGCGCACGGTGATTTCGGCGACGTCGTGGTGCGCGAGGTCGACGCGTGCGCGACGGCAGAGGTCGTCGTGCGCATCATGCGCGACCTCGGCATCGCGCGAGTCCCGGAGGAGGCCGCGACGCCGCTCTACGCCGCGATCGTCGCGGACACGGGCGGGTTTCGCTACTCGTCGACCCGCGCGGCCACGCTGCGCCTCGGCGCGGAGCTCGTCGAGGCAGGGGCCGATCCGTGGCAGGTCGCGTACAACCTCTTCGAGGGCTGGCCTAGAGAGCGGATGGACCTGCTGCGAGAGGTGCTGCGCACGCTCCGGATTCGAGCTCGACGGCGCGCTCGTCGTCATCGAGGTGCCCCACGCGACGCTCGAGGCCGTCGGTGCCACCGCGGACATGGTCGAGGGGTTGGTGAACTACGGCCGGCGACTGCGCGGCGTCGAAGTGGCAGCGCTTCTCTGGGAGCCTCGCCGCCGTCGGCCGGGGACGCGCGCGTCCGGGTGAGCCTGCGAGCCCGCGGTGACGTGGACGTCGCCGCGATTGCGAGCACGCTCGGCGGCGGTGGCCACCGCGCGGCGGCCGGCGCGACGGTCGCGGGACTCTCGACGAGGTCACCGCCCGAATCGTCCGCGAGACACGCGATGCGCTCGCTCGGGGCTGACGTGTCCGTCGCCCGCCCGAACGACGTGCACGGCGTCCTCGTCGTCGACAAGCCCGCTGGCCCGACGTCTCACGACGTCGTTCAGCGCGTGCGGCGTGCGCTCGACACGCGTCGAGTCGGGCATGCGGGAACGCTCGACCCGGCTGCGACGGGCGTGCTCGTGCTCGCGATCGGCGAAGGCACGAAGCTCGTCCCCTGGCTCGTCGCCGCCGACAAGTCGTACGACGCCGAGATTGTGCTCGGTGCCGAGACGGATACCCTGGATGCGGACGGGCGCGTCGTCGCGCGAGCCCCCGTGCCCGCGCTCGACCGCGACGACGTGGTGCGCGCGCTGGGCGCGTTCCTCGGAGCGAGGCTCCAGCGGGCGCCCCGCGTGAGCGCGATCAAGGTGCTCGGGAAGCCGCTCCACGCACGCGCTCGCCGGGGTGAAGACGTGCTGCCGCCGGTGCGCGAAGTCGTCCTTCACCGCGCGGACGCGGAGCTCGTCGCCGAGGATCGGATCACCCTCTCCCTCGACTGCGGAAAGGGGTTCTACGTGCGGTCGCTCGCGCACGACCTCGGGATCGCGCTCGGCACCCTCGCTCACCTGTCGTCTCTGCGCCGCACGCGGAGCGGCGCGTTCACGCTCGATATGGCCGTCCCCTTCGCGTTCGTCGACCGCGCCGCGGCGGGCGATCCGGAGGCTCGCGCCGAGCTGCTCGGGCGCGCCCTCTCGGTGGCCGACGCATGGCCGGGCCCCCGCGCCGAGCTCACCGGCGAAGGGTGTCTCGCGGCTGGCCACGGGGCGCGCGATCCCGGAGACCGCCGTCCGGGTGGGATGGCCGGGCGAGGACGGCGGCGTGGCGCTCGCGCTCGGGCCGGACGGCGCCGCGGCCGCGATTGTCGAACGGAAAGACGATGTCCTCTGCGTCGTTCGGGGTCTCCGACTGCCACCGTCGACCGCGTCGGAGGCCGGCGACGGATTTGGCGAGCCACGTGGATAGACGCTACGTTCCGTGCGTGGCCGGCACGCGCGGGCGCTTCGCGATCGTGGCAGCGCTCGTCGCTGTCTCGGCGTGCGGCGACGACGCGGCGCCGGCCGACGGTGGCGAGATTGACGCCGGGCGGGACGGAGGCGCAGTCGATGCCCCGCGCGACGGAGGTCCCGTGTGCGAGCCCGCTTGCGGGGCGCCGGCGGAGTGTTGTGGCTCCCCGTCCGTCCCCGCGTGCACCAACACGTTCACCGACATCGAGAACTGCGGTGAGTGCGGCCACGACTGCACGGCCGGTCGCGGGGTCGCGTGCGAGGGAGCTCGGTGTGTGTGCGGGAGGGTGACGAGCGGGTGCGGTGGCAACAGTCGCTCGTGGTGCTGCCCCCCGCGCGCGGACGGCGGCCTCGACTACTGCGCGAACTTCCAGGAAGACGCGGACGACTGCGGCGGCTGCGGCGCGGCCTGCGATCCCGCGACGTCGTCCGACTGCGTGAACGGCACGTGCCTCTGCGGAGACGAGCGCCGCGCATGCACCGGGGAGCCGAGCGACACCTGCTGTCAGGACGCGGTGGGAACCTCGGGGTGCCGGGATCTGATGAATGACATCCTGCATTGCGGGGCATGCGGGCGACGCTGCACTGCCGCGGACCGGTGCGAGAACGGTGTGTGCACGATTGGTGCGTCCTGCTCGACGACGTGCACGTCGGAAGAGATCTGCTGCGATGGAACGTGCTGCAACGCGGTTCTCTGCGCGCGGCACGAGTGCGGGCTCGACGGGGGCACCTGATGGAGCGGGTGCGCCATCTGGTCGTGGGAGCCGGCGTGACCGGGCTCGCGTTCGCGGGCCGGGCGCGCTCCGACGACTACCTCGTCCTCGAGGCCGAGGCGGAGGTCGGCGGCTATTGCAAGACGATCGTCCGAGATGGTTTCGTCTGGGATTACTCGGGCCACTTCTTCCACTTCAAGCATCCCGAGATCGAGCGCGAGCTCGTCGCGCGCATGGGCGATCAGCGCGTGCTCGTCGTGGAGAAGGACAGCCGCATCCTCTTCGCCGATCGCCTCGTCGACTTTCCGTTCCAGAAGAACATCCACCAGCTCCCGCAGGAAGACTTCATCGACTGCCTCTACGACCTCTACTTTCGCGAGAAGAACGACGCTCCGGACAGCTTCGGCGCGATGCTTCACGCGAAGTTCGGCACGGGCATAGCCGAGCGGTTCCTCATTCCATACAACGAGAAGCTCTACGCGACCGATCTGTCGCTGCTCGACGTCGACGCCATGGGGCGTTTCTTCCCATACGCGGACGTCGACGACGTGATCCGCAACATGAAGCGGGCCGACAACGCGAGCTACAACGCCACGTTCACGTATCCGGAGGGCGGCGCGATCCAGTACGTGCAGGCGCTCCTCGAGGGCGTTCGGCCGAGGACAGGATCGCGTACGGTGAGCGTCTCGAAGCGGTCGATCTCGAGCGGAAGGTCGCGCGAACGACGCGCCGCGAGATCGCGTTCGAGCACCTGGTCAGCTCGGCGCCCTTCGACCGGCTGCTCGCGATGGCCGGCCTCGATCACGATCCGTCGGTCTACACCTGGAACAAGGTGCTGGTGTTCAACCTCGGATTCGATCGCAAGGGTCCGACGGGCGTCCACTGGATCTACTATCCGCAGCGGGAGCTGTGCTTCTACCGGGTCGGCTTCTACGACAACATCTTCGGCTCCGATCGGATGAGCCTCTATGTCGAGATCGGCTACCCGAAGGACGCCGTCATCGACGACGCCGAGGTCGAGCGCATGCGCGTACGGGCGCTCGACCACCTCCGCGCGGCGAACGTGCTCCGCGATCACGAGCTCCTCGCATGGCATTCGGTCGTCCTGGACCCGGCGTACGTCCACATCACGCGTGCGTCGATCGAGGACGTCGCGCGTCACCGGCGGACGCTCGAGGGTGCCGGGGTTTAGTCGATCGGCCGCTACGGTGGTTGGACGTACTGCAGCATCGAGGACAACATCGTCGAGGCCCGCGCTCTGGCGGACCGGCTCGACGGAAGCGCATAGGCGGCCGCGCGTCGCTCAGAGCCGCGAGAGCTGAGACGCGTCGTACGCCGGCGGGGGGAAGCTCGGGCGCGCGAGGACGAAGCCCTGACCGTAGTGCGCACCGCTATCGCGCACCGCCTTGACCTGGTCGAGCGACTCGAGGCCCTCCGCGACGACGGTGGCGCCGAGGTCCACGCAGAGGCGAACGAGCCCCGCGACGAGGAGACGCCGCCTGCGGTCCGTGTCGATGCCGGCGGTGACACCGCGGTCGAGCTTGACGACGTCGGGCTGCAGGTCGGCGATGTACTTGAGGTTCGAGTACCCCGCCCCGAGGTCGTCTACCGCGAGGAGCGCTCCCTTGCCGCGAACCTCCTTGAGGACGCTGTGGCAGTAGTGGAAATGCGAGAGCGGCACCGACTCGGTGATCTCGAGGTACACGGGATGATCGTGTCGGAAGATCGGGTCGTCGGGTTGGACGAGCCAGCCTTCGTCGAACTCGGCCGGATGGATGTTCAAGAACAGGCTGTGCGTGGGGCAGGTGTCGACCGCGACCTCTCGGATCTGGCGGCCGAGCGCGCCGCAGCAGTCCGCGTCGATCGCTTCGGCGAAGAGCGCGGGCGGGCTCTTGTAGTCCGGCGCAGTGCTCCGCACCAACGCTTCGTAGGCGAACACGCGGCCGTGCCGGAGGTCGACCAACGGCTGAAAGACGACGTTGATCTCACCCGAGCGCAGGACGCCGGGGATGCGCGAGGGGCGCCGGATTCGTGGTCCCCCCGGGCTCGAGACGGGCTGACGCATCAGCCAGTCTGCAAAATTACCGGCCATCTAAACTCTCTCGACCTTAACCGGCTTGGCTGCCGCCGTCTAGAGGGGATTGGGGTGAGAGCGCTTACATCTGAAAGTCGTACATCGGCCCCAACCCCAAAAGCGTAGTCAGCTCGTCGAGCGCGCGGCAAGATTCCTCCCGAAGCGCCGGGTCGGCGAGATTGGGTGGGGCGAGCTGCTCGCGATGATGACGATCGATCCAACCCTCGAGCGCGGCGAACAGCGCCCCGTCGAGCAGCACGCGTGAACGGACGCAACCGAGCTCCTCGTCGGTGAGCGTCACGCGAAGACGGAGGCACGCCGGTCCTCCGCCGTTGCGCATGCTCTGACGCACGTCGAGGTAGACGACGTCGCCGATCGGGCAACGTGGGTCTCCGATGACGCGGTCGATCGCGCGCTTCGGCGCCGGCATCTCACGGCACTCGGAAGGAGCTACGAGCGTCATCGGTCGCCCGGGTGGTGTGACCAGCTGCGAGTTGAACAGATACGACGCGACCGCGTCGGCGAGGCTGACCTCGTCCTCCGTGATTCGGACGCGCACGAGTCCTCCGTGCATCGCTCGTTCGATCGCGTCGATGGCCTCCTGCTCGCGCGCGAACGCGCGCTCGTGGTGAAGCAGCACCGATCCGCTGCCCACGGCGACGACGTCGTTGTGAAACGCACCCGCGTCGATCGCGTCGGTCGCCTGCCTGACGAAGACCGTCCGAGCGGCGTCGATTCCGTGCA
The DNA here is from genome assembly GCA_963740495.1 of uncultured delta proteobacterium. GTDB lineage: Bacteria > Myxococcota_A > Polyangia > Polyangiales > CAVUEK01 > CAVUEK01. The sequence continues at coordinate 66,415 of CAVUEK010000009.1, read as the reverse complement.
AGCGCGCGACCGCTCGTGACGCCTCGAGCGATTGGCGGGCGGGATACACGGCTGGCGCGGGCTCGCGGTCGTCTCCGTACGCGCTCCGACCCCAGACGAACACGTGCACGCCCGGCCCTCCGTCGGCCGAGAGCCGGGTGTGGTTCGCTGCGCCTTCGTCCGAAAGGCCGTGCTGCGCGGGGAGCGGAGCGTGATGGACGCACCGATCTCCGTCGAAGATGCGTGCGAGCGCTCGCGCCGTGAGACCGGCCTCGAGCGAGCGATGGAACGTCGAGCAGAGGTTCGCCGGCGTGAAATGAACGCGGCCGTCCTCGGTGTCGGCGCTGGGTGCCGTCGTGGCCGCGTTCGCCGTCCACATCGCCGAGGCGGAAGAGACCTGAGCGAGGAGGCGCGGGTCGACTCGCGCGACCTTCTCGATCACCTCCGCGTCGGTGCCGCCGAAGCCGAGGCGTCGCAGCGTCGGAACGTGAGGTCTCTCGTGCGGCGGCAGCACCCCCTGGATCAGGCCGAGATCCGCGAGCCGCTTCATCTTCGAGAGGCCTTCGTGAGCGGCGTCGCGGGGGCGCGAGACCATTCCCTCGTTGGTCTTCGAGGCGACGTTACCCCACGACAGGCCCGCGTAGTTGTGCGTCGGGCCGACGAGGCCATCGAAGTTCGCTTCGAACGCCATGGCGCTCATATCGCAGGGGCGTTTCGCGGGGTCAACTCGGTCGGCGCACGCACCCGCTCCGCGATCACGTGCCGCGACGCGCGACGCTCGAGCGACCGGGGACGAGCACGATGTGATCGATCTCCAGCCGAGCTTCCGGCGGATCGATCTCGATCGTGAGGAGCCCCTCGTCGGACGACAACGCCTCGGCCGGGACGTCGAGCCGGATCTCGGCCCACTGGCCGTCGACCGCGATCCTGCCGAGCAGCGCGCCCCCGATCGAGACGCGGGCGTGCGCCACCGTCGCGGCGTCGGCTCGCCGCGCGCGGACGATCGCGGTCGCTCCGTGCGCGCGGAGCGCGTACGGCACGATGAGGCGGGCGGTGACGCGCCCAGCGTTCGTCGTACACGTCGTCCGGCCGATGTAGTGCCAATCGTCGGGCTCTTTGGCGACGCAGGTGTCGAACCCGTCGACGATCGGGGCCGTGGGCCCGAAATCGACCCCCCCGACCGAGCCCGTCGAGAGAGCGTGCAAGACGAGCAGCGACTCCGTCGCGTATTGGACCGTCGCGTCCTCGGACGCGACCCTCACGAGAACCGGGATCGCGCGCGGATCGCCGAGCTCGCCCAGCCCGCGGACGAGCCCATCCTTGATCGCCTCGTGGTCCTCGGACCGAAGGTGGTCGATCAACGGCTCGAGCGCCCGCCGGTCTCCGATCTGGCCGAGCGAAACGGCGGCGTAGCGGCGCAATCGGAAATCGTCGAGGAGCTCGAGCAGAGGATCGACGGCTCGCCGGTCGCCGATGCGCCCGAGCGCGCGCACCGCTTCGCGACGCTCCGGATGCGTGGCGGCGTCGCGCATCGCCTCGATCAGCGCCGGAACCGCGGCGCGGTCGTCGAGCCGTCCGAGAGCGAGCGCGACTCGCACGCGGGGCTCGGTGTCGTGAACGCTGTCGAGCGCTGCGACGAGCGGGCCGCGCGCACGCTCGTCGCCCAGCAGGCCGAGCGCGGCGGCGATCTCGGTGCACGTCGCGAGCGGGCCGCATCCCTCGAGCGCCTGCGCGAGAGGATCGCGCGCGCGGCGGTCACCGATGCGACCGAGCAGCTCCGCCGCCTCGCGACGGGTCGCCGCATCCCGCGACCGGTCGGTGACGAGCTCGCTCAACGGTGCGAGCGCTCGTCGATCGCCGACGCGGCCGCGGGCGAGCGCGAGCTCCATCGCGTCCTCGGGCGCAGGCTCTCCGACCGGCTCGGCGAGCGAGTCCAGCCACGCGTGGATCTCGCCGCGGAGGGCATCGACCGACTCCGGATCTCGCGAGGCGAGGTTCACGCGCTCTCGCGGGTCGCGCTCGAGGTCGTAGAGCTGCGTGACACCGAATCGAAGGTCGTAGATCAGCTTTCGCGGCCAGCTGATGACCATCCGACGCGACGCCTGCCCGGCGAACACGGGACCGACCTGGTCGATCCTTCCCGTCAGGAGACCGCGGAGGTCGTCGCCGCGCATCGCCGGCCCCGGTCGAACGCCGAGCATCGCCAGAATGGTCGGGGCGAGATCGACGAGCTCCACCGGTGTCGCGACGCGCCGCGGTGTCAGGCCCGGGGCCAGCACGAGGAGCGGGACGCGGATCTGCTCTTCGTAGAGCGAGGTCCCGTGGTAGACGCCGCCGTGCTCCCGGAACTCCTCGCCGTGGTCGGCCGAGACGACGAGGACGAGCTCTCGCGCGTAGCGCTCGCGCGCCGCGGCGACGAGCCGACGAATCGAGGCGTCGACGGAGAGGATCTCGCTGTCGTACCGATCGACGTCCGACGTGCCGAACGCGGTTGCGCGATATGGCTCGTGCGCGTCGAAATAATGGACCCAGAGAAAGCTCGTAGGCTCTCCGGAGCGCACGACGCGGTCGATCTCGGCGATGGCGCGCGTCGTGAGGTCGTCGGCATCTTCGGCGCTCGGCTCCCACCGCGTGAACCCGAAACCGTCCTCTCGATAGCGCGCGACGCGCTCGCCTTCGGTGTGGAAGATGCCGTCGGTGAAGATGGCCGAGGTGTCGTATCCAGCCGCCGTGAGGAGCGTCGGCAGCGTGTCGGCGGGAAGCGGGTGCTCGAGCTCGACCTGCTCGTGAATGTAATCACCCGTCATGATCGTGGAGAGCGAGTAGCTCGAGTGCGGCGCCTGCGCGTAGGCGTGCTCGAGCACGACCGCGTCGTTCGCGAGCTCGTCGAGGAAAGGCGACGTGTGTCGCCGATAGCCGTAGAGGCCCAGATGGTCGGCGCGGAGCGCGTCCACGGTGACGAGCAGAACGTGCGCCCCCTCCCAGCGCGGTAGGTCACCGGCGGCGAACGCTCGCGTCCGCTCCGCACGCGCTCGCCGGGCGCGCGCGACGGCCGCGGCGCTCACCCCGCCGGAGGAGCCGAGGGGACCGAGCGCGAGCGCGAGCGTGTGAGAGACGGGGATGCGGACGTCGTAGAGCGCGGCTCGGACCACCGGCTCGGCGCGCGCCGTTCCGATCGCGACGACGAGCCCGATGCACGCGGCGGCGGCCGAGAGAGAGGCGCGAGCTCGCTCGGGGCCCCGAGGGCTCCGCGCGAACGCGACGAGCCAGACGGCGAACGCGAACGCTCCCCACGCGGTCACGCAGAGCAGGCCGTGGAGGTACTCGTAGAGACCGGGGTAGAGCCGCCGGCTCGCGACCCAGAGCGCAGCGCCGACGAGCGACGCCGACAGCGCGACGCCGATCGCGAGGCCGCGGCTCGACGCCGCGCGCCGCGCGAGCCGCGTGGCCGCGCCCACGATGGCCCACGTCATCGCCAAGAGGAGGAGCGCGGCGGCGACCGTCAGGAGCGGCTTGAGCGGCAAGGAGGATGCCCGCGCGCCGCGGAAGAGCAGGATGGCCACGCAGGCGAGGCCCGGCGAGAGCGCGAGGACCAGAGGTGCGGGCGCGAGCCGCTCGTTCCAACGCTCGGTGCGCCCGACGTCGGCTCCTCCGAGACGGCGCGCCACGAGCGTGAGGCTCGGCGCGGCCGCCCGAGCGATCAGGGCGAGGGCCGTGCCGATCAGAGCGCCGCTCGAGGTGAGCAGCGCGGCCAGCCCGAACGCGAGGCGCGCGAGATCGCGCGGGTCGTTCACCCAGGCGAGCGAGCCACAGAAGTCGAGGCAGCCGAGCGCGAGACCCGAAGCCGCTCCGCTGATCGTCGCCCGGAGCAGGCTCCCCGGAGGCGCCGACCGGAGTCGAACCGGTGAATGGAGGTTTTGCAAACCTCTGCCTTACCACTTGGCTACGGCGCCGAAGAACCGCGGATGTAGCGGACGAAAGGGGGCTTGTAAAGTCGAGGAGAGCGCGCGCCGGGTCGAGCCGTGGCCCGACGCCACTCGAGCATTCCTGGGGGTGTGCTGGGTGGGCACGGCGTGGCCGCCGAGCGTGCTCAACCCTTGCGCTTGCGCGCGCGTCTCGTTCGCTTCTTGGCCGCGGCCTTCGTCGCGCCTTTGCCGTCTCCCACCTCGAGCCCGAGCAGCTTCCAGGCTTCGGTCCGGAACTCGTAGGCCTTCTGAGTTCGGCGAGCGATGTCGAGGATCGCCGGGGTCGCCTCCACTTTGCGCGGTTTCACGCCCTGCTTCCTCAAGGATCCGAGCGTCTCGCCGATCTGCAAGAGCTCGTTGACGTGAGAGACGAAATCGATCGGTTTCAATGGCGTCCCGCGGCGTCCGGCCTTGAGCTCCTTGACCAGGCGTTGGCGGCGCTTTTCGGTGCGGCCGTCCAGCCGCGAAGAGGCCTTCGATCCGCCCGAGAGCAGCGTGTTGAGCTGCCGTGCGGTTCGGCGCTTCTCGATTGCTTCGGGGCTGCCTCTGCCGCCCGAGGTCTTCGCATTTCCACGTTTACGAGCTGCCATTTCGTCCCTCGTTCCCCCGAGTTCGGTCGCGAGAAACCCCAATTGCAACGCTGCCGAGGTTCTCGAACTGGGACCTCGGTAACTCACTTCGCCCCGCCACGCAAGCGACGGGGCCCAAAAAGGCGGCGCCGCATGGGCTGGAACGACGCCCGAAACGGTGGCATGCTGCGCCGCCATGACGAGCACTCAGTCGCAGATCGACGAGTCCTATAGCGTTTCCAACGACTTCTTCCGGCTCTGGCTGGACGAGGGGATGCACTACACGTCCGCGAGCTTCGCGTCCGGGGACGAGACCCTGGAACGGGCGCAGACGCAGAAGTGCAAGATCCTCCACGACTACGCCGAGATGACCCCGGACAAGCTCGTCCTCGACATCGGCTGCGGTTGGGGGTCGAACCTCGAATACCTGGTCGGTCGCAACGTCCGTCGGGCGCACGGAGTGACGTTGTCCAAGGCACAATGGGACTGGATCAAGGCTCGCAACCTCCCCGGCGTCGAAGTGATGCTGAAGGACTTCTTCGAGTACGAGCCAGCGGAAAAATACGACGCGCTCATTTCGATCGAGATGATCGATCACGTGTGCTCTCCGGAGCAGTCGCGCCAGGGCCGAGCGATCGATCTCTATCGCGGCTATTTCGAGCGCTGCGCGACGATGGTCGAGCCCGGCGCCTGCTTTGGCTTCCAGGCGATCCTGCGCAACCGCGTGCCGCGCAGCCGAAAGGACCTGGAGGATCTCGCGTTCACCGCGGACGTGATCTTCCCCGGCGGGCTCAACCCCCGGCTCGAAGAGCTCGTCGCCGCCGTCAATCCGTGCTGGGAGATCGAAGAGCTGCGAACGCAGCGCACCTCGTACGGCAAGACGACAGGCGAGTGGCTGCGCCGGCTCCGGCTCCACGAGAGCGACATTCGCGCGAAGTGGGGCGACCAGGTCTTCGAGGACTACGACCGCTACCTCTCGACGTGCGTCCGCGCGTTCGAGAACCACTGGAGCTCCGACGTCCAGATGAAGCTCCGGAAGATCTGGAGCCGGTTTTCCCGGGGCGTTGCCGGGCAGTTCGCGAGTGTTCCTCGGCCGCGGCGCCGGTCCTCGCATCGTCCTCCTGCAACCGGCCGAAAAAGCTGGTAGGAGCGCCTCATGGCGCACCCCAACAGCTTCGGGAGCCGCGCGACCATCGAGGTCGCCGGCAAGAGGATCGACATCTTCCGGTTGGACGCGTTGGCGAAGCACGACGTCGCGACGCTTCCGTACAGCATGCGCGTCCTCCTCGAGAACCTCTTGCGTCACGAGGACGGAACGTCCGTCGAGCGAGCGGACATCGAGGCCGTCGCCTCGTGGGACCCGACGGCCTCTCCCTCGAGCGAGATCGCGTTCCGTCCCGCGCGCGTCCTCTTGCAGGACTTCACCGGCGTGCCGGCGGTCGTCGATCTCGCCGCCATGCGAGAAGCGTTCGCGCGGCTCGGGGGTGACCCGGCGCGCATCAACCCGCACGAGCCCGTCGATCTCGTGATCGACCACTCCGTCCAGGTCGACAGCTACGGCCTGCTTGCGCTCGTTCGAGGACAACGTCAAGCGCGAGTTCGAGCGCAACGTCGAGCGCTACCAGTTTCTCAAGTGGGGTCAGACGGCGTTCGAGAACATGCGCGTCGTTCCGCCTGGGACGGGCATCGTCCACCAGGTGAACCTCGAGTACCTCGCACGTGTAGCGTTCGCGCGCGAGATCGACGGACGGACCGTCGCGTATCCCGATTCGCTCGTCGGGACCGACTCGCACACGACCATGATCAACGGGCTCGGGGTGCTCGGCTGGGGTGTCGGCGGGATCGAGGCGGAGGCAGCGATGCTCGGTCAGCCGATCAGCATGCTGCTGCCACAGGTGGTCGGGTTCGAGCTCCGCGGAAAGCTGCCCGAGGGCGCGACCGCGACCGACCTCGTCCTCACCGTCACCGAGATGCTCCGCAAGAAGGGCGTCGTCGGGAAGTTCGTCGAGTTCTGCGGCGCGGGCCTCGATCGCCTCTCGCTCCCCGATCGCGCCACGATCGCGAACATGGCGCCCGAGTACGGGGCGACGATGGGCTACTTTCCCGTCGACGCCGAGACGATCGCGTATTTGCGCTTCACGGGGCGGAGCGAGGAAGCGTGCGCGATCGTGGAGCGATATCACGTCGAGCAGGGGATCTTCCGCACCGGCGACTCACCGACGCCGCGGTTCAGCGACAGGCTCGAGCTCGACCTCGGAGACGTCGTGCCGAGCCTCGCCGGGCCGAAGCGGCCCCAAGACCGCGTCGCGCTCACCGATGCGTCGCGCTCCTGGTCGCGCAGCTTCGAGGCGCTCGCCGCGACCCGCGGCCGTGATGCGACGTCCGTCGAGGTCGAGAAGGACGGTCGGAGCTTCGACCTCGAAGATGGCGCGGTCGTCATCGCCGCGATCACGAGCTGCACGAACACCTCGAACCCCGCCGTGATGCTCGCCGCCGGTCTCTTGGCGAAGAAAGCCGCGGCGCGCGGGCTCCGACGTCAAGCCGTGGGTGAAGACGAGCCTCGCGCCGGGCTCCCAGGTCGTGACCGAGTACCTCGAGGCGTCCGGGCTCATGAAGGAGCTCGAGAAGCTCGGGTTCTTCCTCGTCGGCTACGGTTGCACGACGTGCATCGGGAACAGCGGTCCGCTCGATCCGCCGATCGCCGACGCGATCAAGAGGAACGACCTCGTCGTAGCCAGCGTCCTCAGCGGGAACCGCAACTTCGAGGGGCGCGTGAACCCACTCACGCGCGTGAACTACCTCGCCTCCCCTCCGCTCGTGGTCGCGTACGCGATCGCGGGAACGATGAGCCTCGACCTCACGAAGGACGCGATCGGGGCGGACGGTGACGGCAAGCCCGTGCACCTGGCGGACATCTGGCCGAGCCAGAAGGAGATCACCGAAGCGATCCGCGATTCGGTATCGCCATCCCAGTTCGAGAAGCGCTACGGAAGGGTGTTCGAGGGTACGTCGGAGTGGCGCAGCGTCGAGGTGCCCGAGGGCAGCACGTTCACCTGGGACGACGCGAGCACGTACATCCGGCGCCCGACCTTCTTCGACGCGGTAGAGCGCGGTGCGCCGCCTCCTCCCGCCGACATCGAGGGTGCTCGGTGCCTCGCGCTCCTCGGCGACAGCGTCACCACCGATCACATCTCCCCCGCGGGGTCGATCGCGGCCGATGGACCGGCGGCGAAGTACCTCGTCAGCCACGGAGTGTCGCAGCGCGACTTCAACAGCTACGGCAGCCGGCGCGGCAATCACGAGGTGATGGTGCGCGGAACGTTCGCGAACATTCGACTCAAGAACTTCCTCGCTCCGGGTACCGAGGGTGGGGATCACGCGACACCTCCCGGACGGCGAACAGATGACGATCTTCGACGCGGCCGAGCGCTACCGGAAGGACGGCGTCCCGCTGCTCGTCATCGCGGGCAAGGAGTACGGCACGGGCTCGTCGCGCGACTGGGCCGCGAAGGGGCCCATGCTGCTCGGCGTCCGCGTCGTCATCGCCGAGAGCTACGAGCGGATACACCGGTCGAACCTCATCGGGATGGGCATCCTGCCGCTCGAGTTCGAGGCGGGTGAGTCGGCTGCATCGCTCGGACTGACGGGCGAGGAGATCTACTCGTTCCGAGGCCTCTCGACGCTCGCCCAAGGAGCGAGCGTCACGGTGCAGGCGGGCGACAAGACGTTCCGTGCGCTCGCGCGCCTCGATACGCCGCAGGAGGTCGAGTACTACCGACACGGCGGGATCCTGCAGTACGTCCTCAGGCAGCTCGCGAGCTGAGCGCGCCCTCGCTCTCACGACGCGCGTTCGTCAGCGGGTCAGTGCCACGGATTGAGGACCTCGCTTCCGCCCCCCCGATGCGCGGGCGCGCGGGACGCGGACGGTGCCGGTGCGCGTGGCCCTCCAACGAACGACGGAAGGCGTAGAATCGCCCGAGGTTCCGTAGCTCGGCCCGGGAGTCGGCGAGGTCGCGGCCGCGACCGTCGTCCCCGCGGGGGCGCACGTGAACCTCACGTTGAAGCTCTCGAACGATCCGATGTCGGCCTCGGCGTTGTCGTAGACCGCCATCACCCAGCTGCCGTGGCCGTTCTCGCCGACGAAATCGCGGAGGGCGCGCGTGTCGCTCGCCGTGTAGGTGCGCTCCAGGTTTCTCCGCGCGGCGCCTCGATATCGGTGGAGCGTCGCGCTCGTGCCGGCCGGCGAGCGAAGCGTGACCATGGAATCACCGACGTACGTGTGATGGATGTCCACATCGACCTCGATGTCCTGGATCATGCAGTCGCGATCGAGGTCCGCGTGCTGCTCGGCCGTGTGGAAGTCGCGAATGGGCTGAGACTCCGCGGCGGCGATCGCGACGGTCTCGGGGCCGGCGGGGCGAAGCGTTCCGTGCAGCACGAGCTCGTCGCCCTGCGGCTTGCCCGACACCACGGTCTCCCCGCGACCGGGAGCCGCGACCACGAACGCGAACGAACCGTCCGCCGCCGCGTCGCTCCGAGGGATCTCGAGCATGGCCGGCGTCACGCCGAGGACCTGACCGGTGCGCGTCCGCACTTCGGCGCCCGCCGGATCGCTCGTCACCGTCACGCTCACGAGGCTCTCGGGCGTGGTGGCGAGCGGTCGCGCGTGCTCTTCCTTGTCGTCGGGGGCGACGAGCAGTCGATACGCGAGCGCCTGTCCCGGCGAGAGCGCCGCGACTCGGATCGCGTACGTGCCCGGCTCGGTGATCTGCATGTGAGGCAGGTGACCCGTGTTGTTGTCGGCGTCGCAGTAGTAGTCGCCGTCTCGTTCGATGACGAGCGAGACCGGCCCGTCTTCGCTGCTCGCGCTGATGCCGAGCTTGAGCAGGTCCCGGACGACGACCACGTGATCGGGGCCCGAGGTATCGACGACGCCCGCGCAGCCGGGGGAGAGCTCGACCGCCGGGGTGTCACCACGCGTCTGTCCGCTCAGCTCCGCGCGCGGTGCCTCCATCGAGATGGTGACCGTTCCGTACCGCGGGTCCTCGTCGCCGCATGCCGCGCCGAGCACGATCAGGGCGAGCAGAGCTCGGCTCATGCGGCCTCCTTCTTCGTCGTCCCGGGGGACGATGTTCGCATCCCCGGTGGACGCGAGTGGCGGATCTGCGCGTCGGCCGCAGCGCGTGCCACCGCGCGGTCGGGAAGTCGGACGAGCAGGACCGAGAGCAGGTAGAGCGCGAGAGCGAGCGCGAAGAAGAGCGTTCGCAGCGAGCGTGCGACCGTCGCGGGCGTGACGGCGGCGGTCGCCTCGTCGGCGGACGCGACCACTCTTCCGCCTCCGAGCTCGGCGAGGCGCGCGAGCGTCGCCTGATCTGCGCCGAAGTGAGCCAGCTCCTCGTCGTACGAGTGGTCCACCGTGATGGCCGCGGTCGGCTCGGGGTCGGTCGGCAGCCGCGCGTCCACGAGGAACCCGTCGCCCACCTCGACGTCCGCTGCGAAGATGCCCGGGCCCAACGGGGCGAGGTCGAGATCGTGCTCGCCTCCGATGGCGCGCGTGAGGTGTGCGACCGGAACCGGCGTCATGTGGATGCTAGGCGCGATCGCGAGCACGCGCCGGACCTCGGGCCGGCCGGGTACTTCGACGACCCGCATCTCGAGCGGATCCACGGTGCGCGCGCGCATCAGCGCCCACGCCGTCTGGGAGAAGAACGTTCGGAAGCCCTGCCACTCGCGCATCTCGTTCGCCCAGCCGCCCGTGGTCGCGGACGTCCACGTCCCAACCTGTCCGAGCCCGAAGTGCCAGTGCGCGAAGATCGGGCTCTCGTCCGACGATGCGATGATTGTGTCTGCGCCCGGTCGGGCCGCAGCGAGCACGTGGCCGAGCACCGGTGGCCCGGACGCGAAGTCGATCCCCTCGACGGCGCGGTGCTGCATGACCACGCGCGGTTGGATGCGCCCGCGCCGGTTCGCGGGTGGCTGCCGAAACTGAGCCTCTCGCACGAAGAGCGAGGGAAGCGACGTCGGGTTGTTCGTCACGTGATAGCGACCGTGACCGATCCGGGCGATCTCCGCCATCAGCTCCGAGTAGGGGCCGATGGTGATCGCCGAGACCGTGACACCGTCGCTGGCGAGCGCGCCGGCCTCGGACAGCGCGGGCGCCGGGTCACTCTCGCCGTCGGAGAGCAGGATGACGTGGTGGATGTAGCGCGGGTCGTGGCTCATGATTGCGCGCGCCGCGCCGAGCGCCGCGGCGATGTTCGTTCCACCACTCGCGCCGATGCGCGAGACGAACGAGATGACTTCTTGGCGCTGCGCGTCCTCGGCGACGGGCACCGGCGCCATGACGCGGTCGGCGCCGCCGCTGAACGCGACCACTCCCGCGAGCGCGTCCTCGCGGAGCGCCGCGACCGCCGCCGCGCCGGCACGACGAGCCATCGCGATTCTTGTTTCCCTCCATGCTCGAGGAGCGATCGATCACGAGGACGAGCTCGAGCGGCCGCGGCTCCGGGATGGCCGGGGGAGGGCGGATGGGCTCGATCTCGCGGATGATCTCGGGTGTGCGCCGCACGGCGTGCTCGCCGGTGATCGTGAGGAGGCCGCCGCCGAGATCCTCCACGAAAGAGTGGATCGCGACCTGCTGCGACTCCGTGAGGTCGTCCGGGTCCGCCTCGTCGAGCACGACGAGCCCATAACGATCCAGCTCGGACGCGCTCGCGGGGGCGTCGGTGACGCTGCGGGAGTCGACCTCGAGCTCGGCGTCGTCGAAGACGGTCGCCAGGGCCGGAGCCACGTCGGGCTCGTGGAGGAGGAGCACGCGCGGCCGCGAAAGCACGCGGACCATCGTGCGGTACGTGTCGTTCACCGCGACCACGTCGCCAGCGGCGCTGGCCTGGACCTCCAGCGGGTGCGCGCCTTCTTCCTCGGGGAACGTGACGTCGATGCCGGGCCGCGACTCGCCGGGCGCGACGTCGACCGTCGTCCGCGCCACCTCCTCGCCGTCGACCCGTGCGACGAGCTCCACTCGTGCGGCTCGCGACGCATTCACGACCACGCCGAGCTCCAGCCTCTCGCCGGCTCGCACGAGCCGAGGCGCATCGATGCCCGACACGGAGACGAGATCGATTGGAGGCTCGTCGCCGAGCGGCAGAACATCGACGCCGACGCCGGCCTGTCGCGCCGCGTCGACCGCAGCGATCACGTCGTCTGCGGCGTCGCGTCCGTCGGTCGCGAGCAAGATGCGGCGGACCCTGTCTCGCGGGAGGAGCGCCACCGCGGTGTCGATGTCTCGCGCGAGGTGAACCTCGTCGGGCGCCGCCGTCGCGTCGTCGATCTCTTGGAACTGCACTTCCGCTCGCGACGTGCGGAGCTCGGCGAGATGGTGGTCGAGGTCCGCGCGTTCGGGGTCGGAGATGCTGGCGGAGCGATCGACGAGCGTCGCGAGCGCGAGCTCGTCGGTCGGCCATCCGACGCGAACGTCCGCGGCCGCGAGCACGACCAGCGTGACGACGAACGAGCGCAGGATGAAGAGCATCGCGCGCCGCCCACGCGACAAGACGAGCTGGCTCTTGATGGCTGCCAGCAGCAACACGGGAACGAGCAGGAGCCCGAGGAGCGCGTACGGGATACCGACCGTGACGTTCACGTGAGCCTCCCGCGGTGCAGGAGCACCCACTCGACGCCGAGCAGGAAGAGGAGACCCGCGGCGATGAGAAGGATCAGCGACGGAAGCCGGCCCACGGTGTCGGCGCTCGCGAACGGGGCAGGCGCCGGGATCGACGTCGCGACCTCCGCGCCGCTGATCGCGATCGCCCGCTCCCCGACGTGATAGAGGCCCGCACGCGTCGTGTCGACCACGAGGCCTGCCACGGGTGTGAGCGCGTCGCCGTCGGGATCGAGCGCCGGCGTATCTGCGGGAACGACGAGCGGGGTTCCCGGGATGCTCGCGAGCGGGGCGTCGGTGTGGAACCCGGCGAGCCAGCGGACCGCGTGGTGCACGAAGAGCGGAAAGGCGACGCGCTCCACGAGGTCGGTCGACTCGAGGTCGAAGCCGAGCGCGATTGTCCGATGCCCGCGCGCTTCGCGCGCGACGGCGAGCGCGTCCTCGCCCGCGCGGACGAGCACGTTGTCGGTCGGGTCGGCGTCGAGCGCCCACGCGCGCGACACCCGCACGTTCTCGAGGCGGACCCCGCGGAGCGCGTCGTGGCCTGCCATCGAAGCTGCTGATCCGCGGCTGGCTGAGCTCGCGCCCGCGCCGGATGCCCGAGACCGCGCCCGGTGCCGCGATCGCGAGGATGCCTGGATGGTCGAAGCCTTCCGGGGGTGCGATGCGGTCGAGGATCACGACTTCGAACCCTGCGAGCTCCGCCGCCGACATCCCCGCGAGCGAATCGCGACGAGTGACGTCGAGCCCGCCGTGGGCCTCGAGCACGCCCTCGAGAAACGGCTCCCCGGGCGTCACCACGAGGACCTTCGTGCGCGGCAGCGGTGCGGCCACCGCGTACGCCGCATCGTCGCTGGCGAGGTCGTCCTCGCTCCCGGCGATTCTCGATCTCGTCGAGCGTGGCGACGACCTCGCCCTGCGCGCTCGAGAATCCCTGCGCCTCGAAGAGCTGCCGCTCTCCTGCCGCGAGCGTGAACGGCTGGTCGAAGACCACGACGTCGCGGTCGCGGACGGTCAGGCGTGCGTGCGCGCTTCGCGACGTGAACGAGGCGACCTCGACGTGCACCGCGTACTCGCCGACCGCGAGCGGGTCACGACGAGCGACGAGCGAAGTGATCGCCAACGAGTCCGCGGTGCCGCCGACGGGGATGAGCGCGATCGGCGATCGCGGTCGGCTCTCGCTCGCACGATCCGAGATCAGGAGAATTTGGCCCGCGCCGCCGTGGCGTCGAACCAGCTCGTCGGCGATCGCCACGGCCCCTTCGAGATCCGCCGGCCCATCGTCGGTCGCTACGTCCGCGAGCGCGCGATCGAGGTCGGCCGCGTCGTCCGTGAGCGGCATCAACACGGTCGGATGGATCCCCGCCCGAATCACGGCGACCTCGCCGCCGCCGGTGCCGCGGTCGACCCACCTCCTCGTCTCGTCGAGCGCGCGGTCGAGCCGGCTCCGGCCGCCGTCCTCCGCGCCCATCGTACGATCGGCGCAGAGCACGATCACCGTCGTGCCGCGCACGCCTTCGCCGAAGCGAGGGCCGCCGATCTCCGACGCGATGAGCAGCGCGACGAGCAGCGTGAAGAGCAGGCTCAGCAGAGGTACGCGGGTCGAAGACAGAAAGCGCGGCTTCGCGCGTTGAACCGCTTCGAGCCAGAACTGGACGTTCGAGACCATCTGCGGCCGCGGCGTGCGCTTCAAGAGATAGAGAAGGACGACGAGGATCGCGACGGTCGCGAGCAGGCCGAGCACGATGATGAGCGGCAGGGTCGCGAAGCTCATCCGGCTTCTCCGATCGCCACCCGCAGGATCTTTTCGCCGGGAGTCGCAACGTCCACCTCGACGAAGCGCCCGCCGACGCGCACGACCGCGTCGCGGCACGCGGTGACGTGCTCCGCGACGACCTGCCGGTATGCGGCGAGAAGCTCGCGGTTCATCCGAAGGCGGATGCGCTCCCCGCTCTCCGAGTCCGCGAGCTCGATCTCGCCGCGAAAGTCGGGCTTGTCGTCCTCGACGCACGTCACACGCACGACGGACAGCTGATGCCCGAGCGCGCCGAGGAGGCGAAACGAGTCGCTCCAGCCGGTGGGGGTCATCAGATTGGTCACGACGACGACGAGCCCGCGCGCGCGATGACGCGTCGCGAGCGTGCGAACGGCGACCGGGAACGAGGTCGTGCCGCCCTCTTCGAGCGCGAGCAGGAACTTCTCGACCTCGGGGTATCGCTCGCGGTGGCGGAGCGTCGGCGAGGGCTCGGCTGCGTCGTCCGTGAACGGCACGATCTGCACCGCGTCGAACTGCTTCGCCCCGACGTACGAGAACGCCGCGGAGAGCCGGCGCGCGAGGTCGAGCTTCGGCGGCTCTCCGCGCGTCATGGACGACGAGAGGTCGCACAGGACATAGACGCGCGCGTCGCGCTCCTCCTCGAATTGCCGGATGGTCAGCTGGCGGTGCCGTGCGAACGCCTTCCAGTCGACCTGCCGCACATCGTCACCGGCGACGTACTGGCGGTGATCGGCGAATTCGAGACCGCTCGCGAGGACGGGCGAGCGATGTCCGCCCTGGCGTGCCGCGGTGGCGCGAGGTGTCACCGCGAGGCGGAGCCGATCGAGGAGCCGACGGCTCGCCGGATCGATCAGCTTGCTCACTTCGTCTTCGGAACCTTCAGCTCGTGCAGCGTTTGCTCGATCAGGGAGTCCGACGTCGCTGCGTCGGCGATGCCGTCGAAGTTCAGCAAGATGCGGTGCCTGAGGCACGGGAATGCGGCGCGCCGAACGTCCTCGACGGCGACGTTCAGTCGCCCATCGAGCAGCGCGAAGAACTTCGCGACGAGGATGACCGACTGCGCTGCTCGCGGGCTCGCACCGCACTTGACGTAACGGCGAACCGCGGCCGGTGCGGCCGGCGCCTCGGGGTGCGTCGCGAGGACGAGCTTGACCGCGTACCGGGCCACGAATTCCGCGACCGGCATCTGCCGGATCGCACGGCCCGCGGCGAGGATGTCCTCCGCGCTCGCGATCGGCTGCACGTGCTGCTCCTCTGCGCCCGTCGTGCGCGCCACGATCGACAGGACCTGGTCCTCGGTGGGAAAGCCGACGAGGAGCTTCATCAGGAACCGGTCGAGCTGTGCTTCCGGCAGCGGATAGGTTCCCTCCTGCTCGATCGGGTTCTGCGTCGCGACGACGAAGTACGGTCCGAGTCGAGCGTGTACGTCTCGTTCCCGAGGCTCACCTGGCGTTCCTGCATCGCCTCGAGCAGCGCCGACTGCGTCTTTGGCGACGCGCGGTTGATCTCGTCCGCCAGGATCACGTTCGCGAAGAGAGGTCCCTTCTGGAGCGTGAGCTGCGGGCGTCCCTGCGCGTCGACCGACACCATGTGCGTTCCGAGGATGTCGGCCGGCATGAGGTCCGGCGTGAACTGGATCCGCGAGAAGCGCAGGTGCACGACGTCCGACAGCGTCTTCGCGAGCAGCGTCTTGCCGATGCCCGGGACGCCCTCCATCAGGATGTTGCCGCCGGTCAGGAGCCCCGCCGTGAGGCACGCGACGATCTCCTCGTGACCAACGACGCGCTGCGCGACCTCGTCCGTGATCCGGCGGCACAGCGCCCGGACGTGATCGAACGGGTTCAGCACTCGCACCTGGTTCGCATCCGCCATCGCTACCTCGCTTCGTCTCTGGTGTCACCGCGTCTGTGTCGCACGCTCTCGAGATACCTCCGAACGAACGCTCGGAGCGATGCGGGCACGTCTTCGTCACGTCCGCTGGTCGGCGCCGCATCCGGGGATGGACCGACCAGAGAGCCGCTCGCCTCCGGTCCGCCTCCCATCTCGATGCCCCCGATCCGTACGCTTCCTCTGCGATTGCCGACGCCGAGCCCCGGGATGAAGCCCCCGATTGGCGTGTCGTCGTCCATCTCCGGCGTCGAGCCCGGCCGCGTGCCCGGGTCGACGTCGACCCCCTGCGAGGGCGCGCCGTGGTCGGGCCCTTCGGTGTCCGGCGTGCCGCCGCTGCCACTGCCCCAGGACTGGCTCGGCCCCGACGCCCGCCCGCTGCTGTCACCGCCCTGACCCTGACCCTGACCCTGACCCTGACCCTGGCCCTGGCCCTGGCCCTGACCCTGACCCTGACCCTGACCCTGACCCTGACCCTGACCCTGACCCTGACCCTGACCCTGACCTTGTCCCTGACCCTGGCCCTGACCCTGGCCCTGACCCTGACCCTGGCCTTGTCCCTGACCCTGGCCCTGACCCTGGCCCTGGCCTTGTCCCTGACCCTGACCCTGGCCCTGGCCCTGGCCTTGTCCCTGACCCTGGCCCTGGCCCTGGCCCTGTCCCTGACCCTGGCCCTGGCCCTGGCCCTGGCCTTGTCCCTGTCCCTGACCCTGGCCCTGGCCCTGGCCTTGTCCCTGTCCCTGACCCTGGCCCTGGCCCTGGCCTTGTCCCTGTCCCTGACCCTGACCCTGACCCTGGCCCTGACCCTGACCCTGACCCTGACCCTGCTGGCCCTGACCCTGCTGGCCCTGACCCTGCTGGCCTTGGCCCTGCTGGCCTTGACCCTGCTGGCCCTGACCCTGCTGGCCCTGACCCTGCTGGCCTTGGCCCTGCTGGCCCTGACCTTGCTGCCCAGGACCCTGCTGCCCCTGACCCTGCTGCCCCTGACCTTGCTGTCCCTGACCTTGCTGCCCCTGACCTTGCTGCCCCTGACCTTGCTGCCCCTGACCTTGCTGTCCCTGACCTTGCTGTCCCTGACCTTGCTGCCCCTGGCCTTGCTGCCCCTGGCCTTGCTGCCCCTGGCCTTGCTGGCCGTCCCCTTGCGCGAGCTGCTGTTGTCCTTGCTGCGCCTGCTGCGCCACCTGATCGTGCAGCTCGTCGAGCCTGCGCCGCGCCTGCGTGAACGCCTCGGGCTCCGTCAGCGCCTCCTCGCGGAGCGCCTCGCGCGCGCGCTCGAGCGCCTGATCCATGCCGGCCGCGTCCCCGGCTGCCCGGGCGGCCGACGCTTCCCGCAGCGCTTGCGCGGTCCGCGGCGTGTGCGGCCCGACGCGCTGCGACGCCGAGTCGAGGCCCTGCCCGACCTCCTGCCCCGGCACGCCGGTCGACTCGTCGGTGCGATTCGAGCGACTCGAGCGCGCGGTCGAGCCGCGCCGCCGCCTCCTCGAGAGCCGCGGCCCGCTCCTCCGGCGAGCGCGCCGAGTCGTTCTGCTCTTCGAACTCCGTGCCGCGCTGGCGATCCCAGCCCGCCTCCTGGCGAGCGAGGTCGAGCGCATCGCGCTGGGCTTCCTGCGCTTCGCGGCGGAGCCGTTCGAGCTCACGGCGGTCCTCGTTCTGCTCCATCGCCTGGCGCCACCGTTCCTGCGCTTCGCGCGCCTCCTGCCACTGGCGCAAGAGCCGCGGCGAGGCGGTCGCGGGCGGTTGCTCCGCGACCGAGCGCGGAGCCTCCGGCTGAGCCTGTTCCTCCTCGCCGCCGCCCTGCTCGGTCGGGTCCTGGCTCGGCTGGCTCGTCGCCCGCTCGATTGCCTGCGCGGCTTCGAGCAGGGCCTGGGCGCGATCGTCGCGCAAGCGGTCGCGCTGCTCCGAGAGCTCGTGCTCGAGCGCGTTGATCTCGGCGTCGAGACGCCGGTCGGGCGCCTCCATCAACGCGTCCCTGAGCGCTCGAGCGCGCTGTGCGATCTCCTCGGGCGAACGCGGATTGTCACGGCCCGGCGTGTCGTCGCCCGCGAGCCAGCCCACGACCGACGGTGCGAGGAACGGCAGCGGCAGGCTGAGCGCCGCGGCGGCGGCCGCCGCGAGCGCCCACTGCCCGGAGCGATACGGAGGTCGCGCGACCGGCGGAGGCGGCCCGTGCTTGTCGAGGTACTCGGCCGCTTCCTGGATTTGCAGACGCTCGAGCGCCCCGACGTCGCTCGCGCGCGCGAACGAGCACGCCGACGCGAAGCGGTCCTTGCTCCCCATCGCGACGTCGAGCGCCATCGCCGCCGTGATTCTCGTCTGCGCGCCGCGTCGAATAGCTCCGCACGAGGAACGCGAGCGCCGCGACCGCTGCGGCCGCGCCAGCGAAGACGAGCGGCAGCTCCGCCGTCGCGAGCACCGCGCCCGTCGGCAGCCCGACCAGCGCCGCGACCGCTGCGGTGCCGAGCAGCGTGTCGAGCACGATCCGACGGTTCAGCCGCCTTCGCGCTCGGCCGATTGCCGCAGCGACCGATGCCGGAAGGGACCCCTGAGCCGCTCGAGTCGCCACGACGGCATAGTAGACGCAGCACGGCCCCGAAAGTTTCCCCGTGCGCACGAGCGCTTACACCGAATTTGCCAAGGGTCCCGGGGCGGGTCAGTCGAGGATGGTCATCGACGGGGCGAACCGGCGGGTCATCGTGCCGTCGCCGAGCTGCCCGGTGTCGTTTCGGCCGAAGCAGAAGACGTCGTCGCCGAGGGTGAAGCAGGTATGCGACGCCCCCAAGGAAAGCGTGTCGACGACGTCGAGGACATCGATCCGGGTGGGAACCAGCACGTCCCCCGTCATGCCGTCGCCGATCTGGCCCTGGTCGTCATGGCCCCAGCAGTACATCCCCCCGCCCGCGCGCGCGCGCGCGCACGTGCGCGCCTCCCCCGCCCAGACCTCCGCGATCGGCGGCACCGGGACGGGCTGCGGTGATGGCGAGATCGCGGGCCCGGTCCCGATCTCGCCGTAGCTGTTGTCGCCCCAGCAGCGGAGCTCGCCCGACGAGAGGAGCGCGCAGAAGTGATCGGTGCCCGCGACGAGGTCGACGAGGCCAGCCGGGAGCGGGGGCGTCGCGCGCATCGTCGGGTCGCTCGTCTGCACGCCGTCGCCGAAATACCCGAGGCCGAAGCACGTCACGCCGCTCGCACGGCGGACGCACGTGCCCGTCTGCGTGAGCGCGACGTCTACCGCGTCGTCGATGCCGGAGACGAGCGCGGGTGTTTCGTGGAGCGTCCTCGAGCCGTCGCCGAGCTGGCCGTCGTCGTTCGCGCCCCAACAAGAGACCGCTCCGCCCGACACCGCGCACGTGAAGTCGAGCGACGCCGCGATCGCCGTCACCTCGCTGATCGCGGCGTCGACGGGGGTCGTGGCGTTCGCTCGCGACCCGTCGCCGAGCTGGCCCGACGTGTTCCGTCCCCAGCACGCGACCGCCCCCGTCGCTCGCCGCGCGCACGTGTGGTAGGGGCCCGCCGCCAGCTCGACGACGTTGGTCAGCGTCGAGACCGGCCGCGCAGCGGTCGCGACTCCGGTCGTCGAGCCTTCGCCGAGCGTTCCCCCGGTTGCGATGCCCCAACAGCTCGCGTGGCCGTCCGGACGCGTCGAGCAGGTGTGAAACGTCGAAGCGGCCACGCGGGTGCCGAGCGTGGGTCCGGCGTCGGCCCCCGCATCGCTCACGCCGCCGTCGACCTCGCCTGCGTCGCGCGAGCCCGCGTCGCTCGTCCCAGCGTCCATCGACGTGGGCCGTGGGCGGCAACCGACGTCCACGTCGCAGTACTCCGAGTCGCTGCACGACGCGCCGTCCGCGACGTAGAGGCAGCTCCCGAGCTCGCAGCGAGAGCGGGCGCACGACGCTGCGGCGGCGTCGCAGTCGGCGGACAGCGAGCACTCCCGCACCCCGCACTCCTCGGGTCGGAGCTCCTCGTGGCACGCGTCCGACACGCAGCGTCCGCCCACGCACGTCATCCCGCTCCCGCACGTCATCCCGCGGCAGTCACGCGTGACGAGCACCGTCACTCCGACGGTGCGCTCGAAGTCGATCCTCACCGTGCGTTCGGCGACGACGCCGGAGCCCGCGTCGAGGAGCGACACGCGGACGGTGCGCGGCCCCAGGGGGATGCCGGCGAGCTCCGCGACGCGCTCGCCCGCGACGTAGTCCTGCGCGATCCCGGCCGCCGCGGTCGTCGTGCGCGCCGGCTCCTCGAGCGCGGTGCGGACGGAGACGAACTCGACGCCCGGGACGAGGTCCGAGCGGAGCTCGATGAAGAGCACGGGCGCGTCCTCGCCGCATCCGAGGGACGACCCGAGGACGAGCCCGAGAGCGGAGAACGCCGAGACCGCGCGGCGCATGCCCGTCGGCGCTACCCCTTCGCTTTCTTTTCTTTCTTCTTCTTCTGCTTCTCCTTGATGGAGAGCTTCGGCTTGTTGTTCTTGCCCTGCTTGATCTGACCCTTGGCCATCTTCGTCCTCCGCTGGGAGAGAGACGCTCGATTGGAACGCAGGCCGGGCTAGTGACGCAAGCGTTTCCGGCGCTCCGGCGCTCCGGCGCTCCGGCGCCAGGGCGAGGTACTAGAGCGTGTCGCGCAGGAGCACGTCGCAGTAATAGCGGATCCGCTCGACCAGCTTCCCGTGCGGGCGCTCGTGGATGTCCTTCCGCAGGGCCATCAGCACGCGGCGCTGCAGCGTGTAGCTGCTCACCGAGCGCCTGGGCGGCGGTGCGCCGCCCGCGTGGGCGAGCGGCTCCCAGACAGCGTCCCTCGGGGTGCCCCACGTCGAGAGCTCCTCGTCCGTGAGCATCGCGATCATGCGATCGGCGAGGTCGCGCTTCTGGGTGTCGGCGGCGACCTCGTCGGCCCACTTGTGGAGCGAGCTCGTCGTCGGGCGAGAGTGCTTCGAGACCCCGATCGGATCGCCGGGGCCCGCCTTGGATCCCTCGAAGCGCTCGCCGTAATCGACCGCCTCGGGCTCGTTGGGAAGGCCGAGGAACGCGAAGACGCGCTCGAGCTCGTGCTCGGGCTCGGCGACGAGCAGCTCGTAGCGGACGTGGCAGAGCGGCACCGCGGCGTTCGCGGAGGAAGCGCGGAGATCGCCGGCACGTAGCGCTCGACGATGGGGTTGTAGCGGTGCGCGTTCGACCAATCGCCCCCGAAGAAGCTCTGGGCATACGAGCTGAACACGGCGAGCGGATGCCGCGTGAGCACGACGTACTTGGCGTGTGGGTAGAGCTTCGCGAGAAATGGCAGCACGAGCGCGTACGCCGGCGTCTTGTCGAGGAATCGCGATTTGTCGGTCGCCGCCAGCGCACGGCCGTAGAGCGTGTCGGCGTATGCCCGCAGCGCGTCGAGGTAGTCCTCCTCGCCGCGGGGGAGGTGCCCGACGAAGAGGCGGATCGCGTCCGCGGAGTTGATGTGGTCGTAGGGCGCAGCGTCGACGCGGTCGTAGTAACCGAGGTAGGCGAGAGGCGTGACGAGGTGCGGCTCGGGGTGGGTGGCGATCTCGGAGTGCGAGCCGAGCATGCGCTGCAGGAGCGTCGAGCCCGAGCGGGGCGGCGACACGAGGAAGACGAGGCTCTCCTTGACGTCCATGGCGCGCGGCCCGAGCGTGGTAGCTGGATCCTCGGCGTTCGACAAGCCAAGCTTTACGGATAGATGCGTGTCGCGGGCGCGGGTGCTATCCCGCGTCCCCTGGAGGTCATCGAATGGAGCTGTCCGCAGTGAAAGAGGAGTTTCCGAACGCCCGACCCGAGGTCTCGAGGGGCGCGCTCGCGCACCGCGAGCTCGTCGACGGCGACTTCTGGCGACGCATCCCCGCGTTCGCCGAGGTCGGCGAGGCGGAGTTTCTCGATCACCGCTGGCAGATGAAGCACACGATCACCAAGGCCGAAAAGCTGCTCGAGGCCCTTCGCGGCGTCGTCAGCGAGGCGTTCGTCGAGGACTGTCGTACGGGCTTTCGGCTCGCGCCGATGGCCGTGCGCATCTCGCCGTACCTCTTGAGCCTCGTCGACTGGGAGAACCCGTACGACGATCCGATCCGCCTCCAGTTCATACCGACGGCGTCGACGCGCCTGCCCGACCATCCGAAGCTCACGCTCGACTCGCTCGCGGAGCAGGCGGACGCGCCCACACCCGGCCTCACGCATCGTTACCCGGACAAGGTGCTCTTTCTGGCGCTCGACACGTGCCCGGTATATTGCCGGTTCTGCACGCGCTCGTACGCCGTCGGGCCGGACCAAGAAGCGGTGGAGAAGGTCAGTCTGAAGGCGACGAACGCGCGTTGGGATCGCGTGTTCGCGTACATCGCGAGCCGCCCCGAGATCGAGGACGTCGTGATCAGCGGCGGCGACAGCTGGAACCTCCGCGCGGATCAGGTGACCGCGATCGGCGACGCACTGCTCGCCGTACCTCACGTGAGGCGCATGCGGTTCGCGAGCAAGGGCCCCGCGGTCATGCCGCAGAAGGTGCTGACCGACGACGCTTGGTTCGCCGCGTTCGTCGGTGTGGTCGAGCGCGGTCGCGCGATGCACAAGGACGTCGTGCTGCACACGCACTTCAATCACGCGAACGAGATCACCGCGATCACGCAGCGTGCGATGGATCGGCTCTTCGACCACGGCGTCGTGATCCGAAACCAGAGCGTCCTGCAGAGGCGCGTCAACGACACGCCCGGAGACGATGGGAATGCTCGTCAAGCGCTGCTCCTGGGTCAACGTGCATCCCTACTACGTATACGTTCACGATCTCGTGCGCGGCACCGAGGAGCTGCGCACCACCGTCCGGACGGCGGTGCAGCTCGAGAAGCACGTTCGCGGCATCACCGCGGGCTTCAACACGCCTACATTCGTCGTGGACGCGCCCGGTGGCGGCGGCAAGCGGACGGCGAGCAGCTACGAGCACTACGACGCCGTGACGGGCGTGTCCGTGTACGCCGCGCCGTCGGTCAAGCCCGGGCGGTTCTTCTGCTACTTCGATCCGATCGATCTGCTCGCGGAGGCGGGGCGAGCCCGCTGGGCGGAGCCGAGCGAGCACGACCGGATGGTCGAGGAAGCGATCGAGACGGCGCGCAGCTCGCCTCGCTGAGCTCAGCGGCGTCGGACGCGGGCCACCAGGATCTGCGATTCGCTCACCCGCGTGAGCGGACCACGTGAGAAGTCGCCATAGCGCTCGACGATGGTGAGCCCATTGTAGTGTAGGAGCGCCTCGAGCTCGGCCGGGAAGAACTGGCGGTGCGCGAGCGGCACGATGAACGACGCATCCTGGCCCGGAGAGGAAGCGCTCGCTTCGTCCTCCTCGAACACCATCGTGACGAGCTGCACTTGGCTGACCGGGTCGTAGTCGAACGCCTCGCCGTAGCGGAAACGCGTGCCGCCGGCCGGGACGCGTACGAACCCCTCGCGGTACGTTCGGGCAGGGCTCCGCGCGAGCTCGCGGCTATCCGGCACGAGGACGTCGAAGACGAAGCGACCGCCTGGGGCGAGGTGGGCACGGACGGTCGCGAGCGCCCGTTCGACGTCTCGGCGATCGTAGAGGTGCATGAAGACGTTGAAAGGCGCGATGACGAGGGGGAAGCGCCGGCGCAGCCGCACGCTCCGGAGGTCCGCGCGAACGAGGCGCACGCGCTCTTTCACCTCCGCGCGCTCGGCTGACAGAGCGCGGCGGGCCCCGGCGAGCATCTGCGGTGCGAGGTCGACTCCGACGACGCTCGCGCCACGCCGCGCGATCTGCGAGCGCTATGCGCCCCGTTCCGACCCCGAGCTCGAGCACCGGGCCTCCGCGCTCCACGGCGAGATCGGCGTAGAAACGCACGTCTCGCCGCCGCCAGCGGTAGGTTCGATCGTAGAGCGCCGCGTCGCGATAGTGCGCCTCGGTGCCCTCTCGGAGGATCGCAGCGACCGCCTGCGCCGTTCGCGTCGGTTCGGTCACGGGACGTCTTCCCCGCGGTACTCGAGCTGACCTGGCTCCCTCGGCGATGGTGTATCTCCGGGCTCCGGCCGGACATCCAAGAAGTCCGGCGTCTCGCTGAGGATCTCCCCGAGCCCCATCCGTTCGACCTTCCACTCTCCGGCGACGCGCTCGACGACGAACTCGATCTCGCGCTCGTACGGCCGGCCGAGAAACTCGCCGCGGGCGGTCCCGCGGAGCGTCACCTGCTTCTCGCCGCGCGTCTCGCTCTCCGAGATGAACAGATGAAGGCGCTCCGCCGCCATCTCGTCCCACACCTGTTCCTTGATGTCGTGCTCCTCCGAGTCCAGCGACTCGTCATCGCGCTGCCGCGCCAGGACCGCTTCGTGCGCTTGCCCGATGGAGATGTGCGCGGCGACTCCGTGCTCGCGCCTACGCCACGCGTCGAGAAACGTCTCGGCCGTCGCCTCCGGCGTGCGCGTGTCGATCGTCATGTCGGAAGGCGCCCGCCGCCAGTCCTCCACCTCCGGCTCGCTCTCTCCGCGCGAGACGATGACCGCGACGACGCCGACGCACAGCATCCCGCTCGCGATCGCGAGCACGACGGGCGTCGGGACGCGCCGCTCCGTGATCTTCGTCACGCCTCCGCTCCTCGGTGCGCGCGAAGCAACCTCTCCCCGATCTCCGCGAACCCACGCCCGCGATCGGCGAGCGTCACGTAGCGCGGCGGGACCGGGAGGCGGGCCGCGTGCTCTCGGACGTTCGCGACGCCCACGCGAGAGGGGAAACCACGCGAACGCTTCGCGATCGTTGCCACTGTCGCCAACGAAGAGCCATCTCTCGCGCTCCGCGTCGACGTCGACGCCGAGGCACCTGCGCGCACGGCGCACGCGGCGCCCTTCGCCTTGTCCCAGTCGCCGATCATGACGTGCGCGTGCACGCTCGAGACGAGCGCGCGAGCGCCTTCCGCTCGATGAGCGCAGACGAGCGCGCCTTCGTCTCCCGCGTCGAGCGTCGCGCTCTCGCCGACGTCGAACGCGAGATCGCACGCCGTGCCCACTGGTCGCCTGCGACGCGCACGTCCGGCACCTGGCGGCGACGCGAGCTGCGATCGCGCGTCGAGCTTCGCGTCGCGCCGTCCGCGCCCGGTCCGCCGTCGAGAACCTCGCTGCGATGCGCGCCGCGCCGCGCGAGAGCCACCCGCGCCGTTCTCCCCGACGGCGGCCACGACGGCCACCGCCGCGCGACCTCGGCCCACCCGAGCGGCCGGCCGGTGACCGCGCACGAGGTCGCATGCCCGCGCCCGAGAGCGCCCACATCGCGTCGAACGCTTCCTGCTCGATTGGCCGTCGCGCGTCATCGTGTCGTCGACGTCGAACACGACGCCGCGACGCCGCGAGCGTCGCTCGATCTCGGCATTCCGTCGCGCGGCCTCATCGTATGGACCCGCAGCGGCGATGACGCGCACTTGAAGTAGCGACCCTCGGGGAACGCCGCTGGCACGGGGTGGTCGGCGCCCCTGCCGGCCGATGTAGAGGAGGGTGACGTTCGCCCGCGCGTCCCGCCCCGCGAGGCCGATCGTGCGCAGAAAGCTCGCCCGAGCTTGCATCGCCGCCGAGCACGAGCAGCTCACGAGCAATCCGCCCGGCGTTCAGGAGCCGGATCGCCGCGGCGTTCAGGCGTCGGTACGCCTTGCGGCCTTGCTCGAGGTGCCGCGCCGTCGGCGCGAGCTTGGGCGGATCGACGATGACCATGTCGAACGTCTCGCCGCGCTGCGCCATCTCGGGCAACGCACGCTTCACGTCGGCCTTGCTGCACTCGATGCGTCGACGAGCCCGTTCGTGCGCGCGATCTGCGCGCTCCGTCGCGATCGCCGGCGCCGAGCTGTCGATCGCGACCACGCTGGTCGCGCCACCGCGCGCGGCGGCGAGCGCGAACCCGCCGACGTACGAGAACGCGTCGAGCACGCGCCGCCCGTGCGCGAGCCGCTCGACGCGTCGCGCGGTTGTCGCGCTGATCGAAGTAGAACCCGGTCTTCTGCGCGATCGGCGAGCTCGATCGCATACTCGAGCCCGCGCTCCTTGAAAGTGCAGCGCGGTCGACGTCGGGCCCGCGCACGACCGCCGTGCTCGCCTCGAAGCCCTCGAGCTTCTGCATCCGCGCGCTCGCCACCTCGACGACCGCTCTTGCGCGCCCGTCACGCGCGCGACCTCAGCGAAGATGTCCGCCTCGCGCCGCTTCATCCCGACGGTGAGCAGCTGCACCGCCGCGACTTCGCCGTAGACGTCGACGACGAGCCCCGCGAGCTGATCGCCCTCGGCGTGGACGAGGCGATATCCCGTCGTCTGTCCTCGCTCGGGCAGCGAGAGGAGCGACTTTCGCCAGCGACTCGGCTTCTCGATGCGCCGCCCGAGCGACGCGCGTCGAGCGGATCGTCGTCGTCGCGCGTCAGGATGCGCACCGGGATCGCGACTTCGGCGACCAGATACCCCTTGCCGAGGAGCTGGCCGCGGGCGTCGACGACCGACACGACGTCGCCCGCCGCGGGCGCGCCCTCGACGTCCGCGATCGCTTGCGCGAACACCCACGGGTGGCCGCCCACACGGGTTGGACGTGGCCGGGTCGCAGCCGAACCGTGCCATCGCTTCCCTGTGTACCCAAGCGCGCGATTCATCGGGTGTTTTCCCGCGGAGCGTCGCCGGCGGTTACGCTTGCGGCGCGGCTCCTCCGCCCGGGCCGTTCCTTCCGTGGTCGTGACGGGCACCTCCTGGAACATCCCGCCGGAGGCAAACGTGCCGAACATCGGAATGGGCGAGCTCGTGTTGTCCTCCTATCGTTGCTCGTTTTCGGGGCCAGTCGTCTTCCGCAGATCGGCGAAGGCATCGGCAAGGCCATCAGGAATTTCAAGCGAGGCCTCAACACCGACGACGACATCGACGTGACCCCGAAGGAGAAGCAGGTCCCTCGGAGATCGAGCGCGCAGACGCTCCCGAAGGATCGCGCGGAGGCCGACGCGGGATCGTCGAGCGCAAGTCCTGAGGCGCTCCGACGCTGCCGGTCGCCGTCAGTGGCCGCTCGGCGGCCCATCGCGAGCGCCGGGCGCCGTTCGCACGCGCGCGCAGCTCCTCGTGAAGCTCGCTCGACCGCGCGATCTCCGCCGGTCCTGGCGGTCAGCGCGGCGCGAGCTGCAGCGCCAGATCGAGCGGCGTGTGCGGGTTCTTCGCGATCGCGGCCGCACGCGTCGCGCACGGTCCAGCGCGCCGCTCGCATCACTTCGCGCGCGATCTCCGGCACGAGCGGCCGGCGAGCGCACAGGCGAACACGTCGGCCTCGCGCAGCATCGGGTTCCGAGCAGGATCCGGATGACGTCCGGGTGCGGATCGCGCGAGCACCCGCGCGAGGAGGCCGCGATCGCTCGCCGTCGCGGCCAGGCTTTCGCTCGCCGAGCGTCAGCGGACGGCCGGCCCCGAAGTCCGGGACCGCGGAGCGCGGCCTTCCTTCGGCCCTGCCGCGCGCCTTCCGTCGGCCTTGCCGTCGCGCGCCTCGGCGCCCGCGCTCGCGAGCAAGAGAACGACCTCGTGCGCCCGCGGCCGCCGCGCTTCGTCCGCGAGCGACGCAGACCGACATCGATTCGTGGTCGAGCGCGAGGCTGAGCCGTGATCGCGCAGCTCCGGGCTCGGAGGCGACCGGCTCTGCGACGACGCCCGCCGCGATCGTCCAGCGGGCCCGCGACGCTTGTGGCGTACCGACTCGCCCGCGCGCACGTACGGGACGCGCCGATCCGCTGGGCGGCTGACGGTGGCCACTCGGCGGGGAGGGCGGCCGGCGGAAGCGTGACGACGCCGTGCTGGCCGACCGACCGCGCGAGGTAGCGAGCAGAGCACCCGGCCTCGCCGCTTGACGCGCTGCGTTGGGGCGGCTATACCCGACCGCGAGGACGACTGACACCGAAACGCCGATGAGCCGCTGTACGCCAAGTCCGCGTGATCAAGCGCTACGCGAACCGCAAGCTCTACGACACGACGGACAGCCGCTACGTCACGCTGCTGCAGATCGCCGAGCTGGTGCGGAGCGGCGAGGACGTGCGGATCATCGACAACCGCACCAAGGAAGACCTCACCGACGTCACGCTCGCGCAGATCATCTACGAGGAACAGAAAGAGGGGAAGCGCACCGCGTGGTCGGTTCGCACCCTGCAGCGGCTCGTCCGCGAGGGTGGCGACCGGTTGATGACCTCCCTCCGCGAGAGCCCCGTCGCGAAGCTGGTCGCGCGAGGGGCGGAGGACGGCGAAGCCTCGGAGCGAACGGCGAGCGAGCCGACCGAGCCGACCGAGCCGAGGGCGGGGCTCGTCGCGCGCTCGAGAGAAGCGTGGGAGGAGCTCAGCCGCTCCGCGGACGACCGCGTCCGAGCGCTCGTCGACACGGCGCGGGGGCAGTTCCGGGAGCTCCAGTCCGAGGTCAAGCGGCTGCAGGCTCGGGTGCAGGAGCTCGAAGAGAAGCTCGTGCGCCGCGCAAGAGACGAGAACGATGGGGGAAAGTCGGGAGGGGGCCGCGGTCCGGCCGGCGGCGGGGACCCCGCTTGAAATACGTACACCCCCCTCTATGTTGAGGCAGCGTGGGAAGCTCGAAGAGTGAACGCGATGCGGCTCGGGGCACCTTCGAGCGAGAGGCTCTGACGCACCTCGACTCGCTGTACTCCGCGGCGCTCCGACTGACCCGCTCGGAGGCCGACGCCGAAGACCTCGTGCAGGACACCTTTCTCAAGGCCTACCGGTTCTACGACCGGTTCGAGGCGGGGACGAACCTGCGCGCGTGGCTCCACCGCATCCAGACCAACACGTTCATCAACCGCTACCGGCGGCGCACGCGCGAGCGGCAAGCGGTGGACGGTGCGTACGCCGGTCCGGTCGGTGACGGAGTGATGAGCCGAGCGGCGATGCGCGCCTTCAGCCAGCCCGTCGCCGCGGCGGAGCGACCCATCGTGGTGGGCGAGATCCAGCGCGCGCTCGACGAGCTCCCGGAGGACTATCGGATCATGATCCTCCTCGCGGACGTCGAAGAGCTCTCCTATCGCGAGATCGCGGACGTCGTCGGGTGCCCGATCGGCACGGTGATGTCGCGCTTGCATCGCGCGCGGAAGCTGCTCCAGAAGCGGCTCTTGTCGCAGGCGATCCAGCTGGGGATCATCGAGGACGACGAGACGCTCGAGGTGCAGACGATCACGGAGCCGGCCGATGCGCCGGTCTCGTTGGCGGCGTGGCGGGAGCGCAAGACCGAGGAGTCCCACGGCCGATGAATTGCCGCTTGGTGCACAGGTACCGCGACGCCTACATCGATGGTGAGGTGGATCCGACCACCGCGATCGAGTTCGAGCAGCACCTCTCGTCCTGCGCGGGCTGCCAAGAAGACGTCGCGTTCGCGAGAGGCTTCAAGGCGCAGGTGCGAGGCGCGCTCGTCGGCACCCGAGCGCCCCAGACGCTGCGCGATCGCATCCGTTTCGCGATGGACGAAGTCGATCGGGAGCGCGCCGCCGCGGCCTCGCCCTTCGTCCGGATCATGACGCTCCGCGCGCGCTACGCGCTGCCCGTCGCGGCTGCGGCCGTCGTGCTGATGGCGCTGAGCTATGCGCTGTCGTCCGGAGAGAGCCACTCCGAGTCTGCGGCCGAGCGGTCGCTCTCCGCGACCACCGCGTCCGCCGCCGCGAGCGTCCCGATCTTCGAGGACGTGGTTCGAGTTCACGCGAGCGACCTGCCCGCGGACGTGCCGGGGGAGCAGCCCCAGGAAGTGACGCGGTGGTTCCGCAACAAGGTCGCGTTCCCCGTGCGGCCGGCCGAGTTCGAGCGGAGCGACGCTCGCCTGCTCGGAGCGCGCTTGTCGAACGTGCGGGAGCGGCGTGCCGCGGCGCTCTTCTACGACGTCGGAGGAAGCCGCGTGACGGTGGTCGTCTTCGATCAGCCGAGCCACCTCGACGAGGGCCTCCGGCGTACGCGTCTGCTCGGGCGCGAGGTCCGCTACCAACAGGTCGGCGGCTACGTCGTCCCGGTTCGCGAGCAGAGTGGGATTACCTATGCGTTTACGGGCGACCTCGACCGTCGCTCTCTCCTCTCTCTCGCCGCCACTGCGCACGTCCGCTACTAGAGCGGCAACGGTTTCCGTAACCCACCGGAAAGGCGGGGGTTTGAGTCGCCGAAGCGTTGACCTCGGAGCGCTCGGCACCGTATCCTCGCGTCCGACGGGCCTCTCGGGGCCTCGCCGACCCCTTGCAAGGAGCGCAGATGGCGCAGCGGATCCTGGTCTTCGAGGCCGACGAAGCGTTCGCGACCGAGCTGACCTCGGGCTTCGGCAGCCTGGGCGCGAGCGTCGAGGTCGTCGCGGACGGGTCGGCTGGCCTCACGCGGGCCGCGGAAGAAAAGCCTGACCTCATCCTCCTGTCGATCGAGCTCCCGAGCATGAACGGGTTTCTGGTCTGTAAGAAGATCAAGAAGAGCGCTCAGCTGAAGGACATCCCCCTCGTCATCCTGTCGAGCGACGCGAACGCGGACGAGATCTTCGAACAGCACAAGAAGCTCCGGACCCGGGCCGAGGACTACGTCAAGAAGCCCGTGCCGTTCGACGAGCTCTTGGATCGCGTCAAGCGCTTCGTGCCGCTCGAGCACGCGCACGGAGGCAACGGCGAGGCCGCGGTCGAGGAGATCGCTGACGACATCGACGTCGTTGCCGAGGGCGGCGCCGGCGTCGACGACGAGATCGACGCATTCACGAACAGCGCGTTCGAGTCTCTCGTCATGGACGAGGACGAGGACAAGACCACGGTCGGGGCAATCCCGCCCGACGTGGAGGCGATGGTCGCGAAGTCGCGGGGCAAGGGCCCCGACCCCGAGCCCGACGAGCGCGTGTCGGTAGAGCCGATGGAGCTCGACGCGGTCGAGGAGATCCCGGTCGAGGCGCCTCCTCCGCCGCCCCCACCGCGAAAGCGATCCGAGCGGCCGGTGACCACCGGGCCGGACCCCGCCGAGCTCGCGTCCGCGCGCGCGCAGATCTCGGATCTCGAGGCAGAGCTCGCGTCCGCGCGCGCCCGCGCGGGGGACGCACAGAAGAAGATGGAGCGCGAGCTCGCCGACCTCAAGGCCAAGGCGGCCAAGGGCGGCATCTCGAGCCGCGAGTTCCTCGATCTGCGCGAAGCGCTCAACAAGAAGGACAAGGAGATCCTCGAGCTCAAGGATCAGGTCTCCGCGCGCGAGAAGCAGCTCATCGACGTTCGCGACAAGAACCTCGAGCTCGAGCGAGGCAAGGCCGACTTCGAGGACAAGCTCCTCGAGCTCGAGCGGGACCTCGCCGACCAGAGGGAGCAGAACGAAGCCCTCACGGCCGACAAGGCGGCCGCGAACAAGCGCGCCGAGGACATGCGCGCGCGCTCGGAGCGCGCCGAGGAAAAGGGCAAGAAGCTCGAGGTCGAGCTCGAAGCGGCCACGTCGAGGATCGCCGAGATGCAGGTCGCGCACGCCGAAGCGCTCGAGGCCGAGCAGCAGAAGGCCGCGGAGGACAAGGCGCGGACGTCCGCAAAAGCGGCCGGTGAGCTGCAGCGGGCGAAGGAAGAAGCGGAGGCCATCGTTCGGGCGGCCGAGGAAGCGCACGCGACCGCGCTCGCGGCGCAGCTCGAGGAGCTCGAGGAAGCCAAGGACACGGCCGTCGCGACGCTTCGAGCGCGCCTCACGGCCGACGCGGAGCAGAAGCTCGAGGATGCGGAGACGCGACGCGCGAGCGAGCTCGGCGCCGCGGAGGCGCGGCGCGAGCAGGAGCTCGAAGAGGCCGAGGAGCGTCGCCGGTCGGAGCTCGGCGCCGCCGAGGAACGAAGAGAGCGAGAGCTCGCCGACGTGCAGGCGGCGCGTCGGGCGGAGGTCGCGGCCGCCGAAGCCCGCAGGGAGGAAGAGCTCGCCGCCGCGGAGGCGCTTCGCGCCGCCGAGCTCGAACGAGCGTCGGTCGAGAAGCAGCAAGCGGTGGAGTCGTTGCGCGCCGAGCTCGAGGCGAGCAACGCGAAGGCGCTCGAGGACATAGAGAACGAGCACGGTCGAGAGCTCGCGCTGATCGGGCGCAAGCTCGCCGAGACCGAGTCACGCCTCGAGGGCACGCGCGCCACGCTCGAGTCGAGCGAGGCGGAGCGC
The DNA here is from genome assembly GCA_963740495.1 of uncultured delta proteobacterium. GTDB lineage: Bacteria > Myxococcota_A > Polyangia > Polyangiales > CAVUEK01 > CAVUEK01. Next base: position 34,481 of record CAVUEK010000009.1, on the reverse strand, counting down.
GCGCGCCTCGACGGCGAGCTCGGAGTGAGGACCGAAGAGCGCGACACGGTGCGCGCCGAGCTCGCCGCCGCGAATGGGCGCATCTCCGAGCTCGAAGAGCGGCAGGCGGAGCTCGAGGCGGAGCGTAGCGCGTTGCTCGCGACGGTGAGGGAGCGCGAGTCGACGATCGCCGGTCTCGAGGACGAAAAGGCGAGGCTCGAAGCGGAGAGGGCCAATCTCGAGGGCAGCGTCGCGGCTCTCAAGGCTGCGAAGTCCGAGCTGGAGGACGCGAACGCGGGGCAAGAGCGGCGCATCGGCGAGCTCGAGGGCGAAAAGGCCGACCTCGAGAGGACGAAGTCGTCGAACGAGAAGCGCATCGGGAGCCTCGAGCGGAAGCAGCGCGATCTCGACGCGAAGCTCGCTGCGGCCAACCGCAAGATCGAGGGCGACTCCGCGCTGCTCGAGAGAGCGCGCAAGGCCGTCGCAATCGGGCTAGGGCTCCTCGAGGACCAGCGAGAGAACGTCGTCGGCGACGACGCGTCCGACGAAGCCGAGTAGTTGGCTCTCTCGGTTCTCCATCGCGAGGCGCTCGAACGCGATGACCCGACGGGCAGCCGCGCGCTCGCGCTCGACATCGTCGAGGCGGCTCTCGGCGCAGTCGATGCGCGGTCGGTGACCGCACGTGCGATCGCGAAGGCTCGTCGAGACGGGATCGACCTCGACGGTGCGGTCGTGCTCGCGCTCGGCAAGGCGGCGGTGGGCATGGCCGAGGCCGCGCTCGCCGAGGTCCGGCCGAGCCGCGGGCTCGTCATCGGCCAGGCGCAGTCGGCCAATCTCGGGCCGCTCGAGTACCGCGCGGGGGAGCATCCGGTGCCGGGCGTCGCTGCAATCGCGAACGGGCGCGCGCTCTTGTCGCTGGCCGAGACGCTCGGAGCGGGCGACACGGCGCTCTGCCTCGTGTCCGGTGGGGGCTCCGCCATGGTCGAGGTGCCAAGAGAGGGGATCGACGCAGCCACGCTCGGCGCGACCACGCGCGCACTGCTCGCTTCGGGCGCGCCGATCGCCGTGATCAACGAGGTGAGACGTCGCTTCTCGCGCCTCAAGGGTGGGGGTCTCGCCGCGACGCTCGCGCCGGCCCGAGTGATCACCATCGTGATCTCGGACGTGCCAGGCTCGCCGCCCTCGCTCGTCGCATCGGGGCCGACGTTGGTGCCGTCGATCCGCCCGACCTCCGGGAGGCGCTGGAGCGCTTTGGTCTCTACGAGTCCCTGCCGCCGGCGACGCTCGACGCGCTCTCGTGCGCTCCTCCACCGGCCGGGGCGGGCCCGGGACCGGTCTACGTCGCCGCGGACAACGAGACCGCTCGGCAGGCCGCGCTCGCGCTCGCCCGTACTCGCGCTCGGGGCGTGGCCGAGCTCGAAGGGTTCGCGTCCGGCGAGGCGCGCGACGCCGGAGAGGCGTTCGTCGCGCGGGCTCGCGCCACGGGGGCGACCGTCGTCGTCTGGAGCGGCGAGACGACGGTCGCGCTGCCGTCCGACGGCCCCGTGGGGCGGGGAGGGCGAAGTCAGGAGCTCGTTCTCGGCGCGTCCCGTCGGATCGAGCAGGAGCTCGTCCTCTCGTTCGGTACCGATGGTGTCGACGGGACGAGCGGCGCCGCCGGAGCGCTCTTCGACGAAAGAGCGCGCGCGGCGGCCGAGCACGCAGGTCTCGACGCGGACGCGCATCTCGCCGCGCACGACGCGGACGCGTTCTTCGCGCGCACGGGGACGCGCGTCGTCACCGGGGCGACCGGGACGAACGTCGCGGACGTGATCATCTTCGTTCGCGACCGGTGGCTCAGCCGCAGCTGACGGTCACACGGTGCGTGTGCATGTTGCTCGAGCTCGAGGTGATCATGACGGTGCCGCCACCCGCGAGCGTGGCGAAATTGGCCGCCGTGACCATGACCGTGTGGTTGTGCGCCGACCCGCCCATGATGTCGTAGGTCTTGTCGAGGCCGGCGGTCACGTCCGCGACGGGCACGGTGAGCTGGTGGTCGTTGGGCGGGGGGTGGTTCATCCCGATCGTGACCGTGGTCTCGGTGCAGTCGCCGCCGCCACCGCCGCCGTCGGTGCCGCCGCCGCCGCCGTCGGTGCCGCCGCCGCCGCCGTCGGTGCCGCCGCCGCCGCCGTCGGTTCCGCCGCCGCCGCCGTCGGTTCCGCCGCCGCCGTCGGTCCCGCCGCCGCCGCCGTCGGTTCTGCCGCCGCCGTCGGTTCCGCCGCCGCTGTCGTCCCCGCAGCCGAGGATGGGTAGAAGGCCGGCGCTCGCGCCGACCGCCAAGATAGCTCGAAGAAACTCCCTGCGCGTGTTGTCCATGCGCGGGATGATAGCGAAGGTCGGCAGGCGGCGGGAGGTTCCTGCCGGCCGGGTCAGAAGTCCGGTGAGCCGCGGAGCGTCTTTCGGGCGGAGCCGGTGATGTCCTCCCACTGCGGCTCGTGGAACGTCTTCCCGTCGAAGGTCACGACGCGCTGTCGGATGATGATGCGTGTGACGTCCGAGGTCTCGTTGTACCAGCGACGGCTCGCTCGCTCGCCTTGAAAGACGGCGCACATCCCGACCTCGGGAAGCGGATGAGACACCGCGGTGAGGCGTCCCTCCTCGGTGCGTTGCGCGCCTCCGACGAGCCTGGCCCCCACGAACGCGTGGTCCCTTCGAACCTCGCCGGTCGCGCGCTCGATGACGGCGGTGCACACCATCCGTGCATCGAGCGCGTAGATCGTGTTCCGCGTGCAGATGTCGATGGCGCGCCACGGGGTAGCGAGCGACGATTCGTCTGCAGGCACCTCGCTGTACGACAGCTCCACGGAGCCCTGACGGAGCGGCACCTTCACCGGCTCGGCAATCGTCTGGTCGTCGTCGCGAAAAGGGTTCGGCACGTCGTTTCTCGAACGACTCGGCTGCGGATCGAGATCAGCACTACGTCACACGGGAACGATGCCTCGAGTGTAGCTCCGTTGGAGGTGGTCAGCTCGTCGCACGCGTCGCCGAGGATCTCGATCCGGTGCTGGTCGAGGGCGCGCCAACCGTTCGGGTCGTCGCACACGAGATCGCGCCCGTTGAGGCTGACCGTGCCGGTACAGGCCTGGCTGACGTCCAGCGTACCGTTGAGCAGAACCTCGCAGCTGAGCACGCCGCCGACAATCTCGAGCAGCGCGGCGCGAAGGCCGGCGTCATCGCCGGTGACCCAATAGGGTGCGCCCGTGTGGCCTACGCCGGCGTTCGCCATGTCCTGCATGTGGCCTGCGGAGACCTCGTCGCCGACCGAGATCATGTACGTGCGGATCCCGGCGGCCAGCGCGCGGTCGACGGCGGCGATCGCCTCGGCCTGGCCGTGCTGGGGATCGAGCTCTTCGCAACGATCGGGCTCGCCATCGGTCGCGATGATGAAGATCGTCGGATCGTCGTCCGGATCGGGGACGGAGAGGACGCTGGCGAGCACCGCGTCGACGGCGTCGCCCGTCGGAGTGTCTTCGATGACGTCCGCCGGTCGATAGACGGTCTCGATCGCGTTGTAGTTGTTCAGTGCGGGCGGGACGCTGGTGATCATCGGGCACTCGCCGATCGGTGGCCCGCCGTCGCCTCCGGAGCGGGCGCTGTAGAGCGCCAGGCCGAACTCGACTTGATCTTGAAGGGCGGCGATGAGGCCGTCCGGTGTCTGGAGCAGGAAGTTCTTGAGGACGTTCCAGCGCGAGCCGCCGCCGCCGAAGTCTTGGGTCATGCTCGAGGACTGATCGACGATCAGGATGACGCGCGGCGTGACCAGTCGAGCTCCGACCGAGACATCCGCGCAGACGTCCCAGTGATCGCGCGAGGTCGCCACGCAGCGGCCGTCCGGCGTGCACGCGTAGCCGGACGCGCACGCGATGCCCATCCCGCAATCGGCGTTGCAGGCGTTGTCGTCGGTGCAGTAGAAGCCCGCCGGGCAGGGCTCGGCGCCCGCGACCCCACACTCGGCGCCGCATGCCTCGGGGGCGTCGGTCAGCTCACAGGGCGTACCTTCGGTCTTCGTCGTGCCGCTGCATCCGCCACAACCGGACGCGGCGACCACGCACAGCAACAAGAAGAACCGCATCCCGCACCTCCACCGAGACCACCCGGCTCGACCAGGATATAGGCTGCGCGGATTCCTAGGAAGTCGGGGAAACGCCTGCGCGCGAATTCGGCACGTTCGCGTACATCTGCGCACGGTGTGCGACTCGGATCTCAGATGCGGGATAGCTCGTCGTAGAGATGCACCGCGGCGCGCGTGCCTTTCTTCCAATCCTCGACGTGCAGCGATTCGTTCTCGCCATGAGCGTTGCAGGTTGGATCTTCGACGCCCATGAGCAGCGCGGGGACTCCGCCGAGCACCTTCGCGAAGGGCTCGACGAACGGGATCGAGCCGCCGCAACCGATGTGGACAGGCGCGCGACCGTAGCCCTTCTCGAGCGCCCGGGCCGCTGCGTCGAAGGCCGGGCCCTCGGGTGTCGTCATCCACCACCTCGCGGCGGCTTCGCGCTCGACGCGCACGCCGAGGCCCCACGGCGCGTTCTCCTCGAAGTGTCTGACCAGCGCCGCCTGCGTCCGTGCCGGATCCATGTCGGCGACGGTTCGCACGCTGATGCGCGCCCGGGCGCTCTCGATGATCTGGTTCGTCGAATCCCTCGATGGGCCTCGCCTCGAAGGCGATGACGGTGACCGACGGCTGACGGAAGATCCGTCCCCAGACCGGCATGTCGGGGTCGCCCGCGAGCGCCACGCCGCGCTCGAGCCCGACGTCGGCGCGGAACCGGTCTTCGTCGAACGGCAGCGCGGCGAGGTCGCTCAGCTCCTCCGCGGTCGGCAGGCGCACGCCCTTCGCAATCTCCGGAACGAGCCGGCCGCGGTCGTCGGTGAGCATCGCGATGACCTTGCACAGCCCCATCACCGGATCGGGGACCGGACCGCCCCACATCCCGCTGTGGATCGGATGATCGAGAGAGCGGTACTCGACCTCGAGGCCGACGAGGCCTCGCAGGCTCACCGTGAGCGAGGGGACGCCGACGTCGAGGTTGGCGGTGTCGGTGAGCACGATGACGTCGGCGGCGAGCTCGCGCTCGTGCGCTTCGAGGAAGCGTTCGAGGTTCGTCGAATCCGACCTCCTCCTCGCCCTCGACGATCATCTTCACGTTGATCGGAAGCCGACCAGCGCCGCGGAGCCACGCCTCGACGGCCGCGACGTGCATCATGACGCCGGCCTTGTCGTCGACGGCGCCCCGGCCGTACAAGCGACCGTCCCTCATCGTCGGCTCGAACGGAGGGCTCTCCCATTTCTCCGGGCGACCCGGTGGCATCACGTCGTGGTGCCCGTAGAGCAGCACCGTCGGCGCGCTGGAGCCGGCGTGGAGCCAGTCGCCATACGCGTACGGATGCGCGCCGTCGAGCTCGATCACGCGCGTGTGCTCGAACCCAGCCTCCGCGAGGACGCGCACGACCGCTTCCGCGCTCCGTTCCAGGAGGGGGTCGGGCGGTGGGCTCGCGGACACACCGCCGATGCGTACGAGAGCTGCGAGCGTCGCGAGGTGCGAGGGGAACCGCTCTTCGAGACGGGCCAGCGCCGAATCCAGCATGCACCCTCTTACGCTCGCCCGCGCCGGTTTTCAACGCAGGCCGGACGAGCGATGATCCCTGGGTGGGTCGATCGCTCGCGCTCGCGCTGGTCGTCTCGGCCGCGTGCGGCGGCGACACGGGCGGCGCCCCGGACGCGAGCGCGGTGGACGCGTCGGCGGGGGACGGCGGGGCCGACGCCTCCGTGGACCCCTGCGCCGCGTTCGTTCCTCCACCGCGACCCGACGATCCGACCTGTGGCGATCCGTCCGCGGACGAGCCGAGCGCGCTCGTCGCCTGTGCGCGGGGCTCGGGGCACGCCGGCGTGTGGCGCGTCGATGCCGACGGCCTCCCCGCCTACGACTTCGAGCTCGAGGAGCGATGCGATCCGCGCGCGCAGAGCTACACGCCGCGCGAGCCGCCACGAGGGCCCATCCGCGATCCGGTCCACCTCCTCGGCAACGGTCGCGGGCTCGTCGCGATGGCGCACGCGTCGGGGAGCGTGGAGATCTACACGCAGGATCGCGGCCACGCGTGGGTCAATCGGCTCGACACCTGGCACGATCCGCGGGAGCCGAGCTTCCCCGAGCAGCTCGCCGGTGGCTTCGCGTACGTGGTCGCGGGCGGCGAGGTCTTCTCCACGCGCTTCGAGGACGCGCCCGTCGGCGTCGCCGCGAGCCGTCAGACGCGCAGGTTCGGCGTCGGCTACTACGAGACCGTTACCGACTTCGGAGCGTTCGTCGTTCGGCATCGCGTCCTCGCGCCCGAGGACGACGCACGCGCTCTCGTCGCCGAGGTGACGGTCGAGAACCCGAGCGACGCGCCGCTCTCGGCCGCGGTCATCGAGGTCCTCGACCCGAACCTCCACGAGCTACAGGTGGAGCTCGCGACGAGCGATCTGCTCGCGCCCGGGACCACGGCGTCGATCGATCGGCGGCGGCGGATGCTCGACGCCGACTTTCAGCAGGACGTCGCGTGGGATGCGACGGCTCGTATCGCGAGTGTGACCACGCGGGCGAGGTCGCTTCCCGAAGGCGTCGCCGATCGCCGCTCGGTCTCGGAGATCGACTGGTTCCCTGCGCCGCTCTATCTGGCACCGCTCGACGCGGACGACGCCGTCGACGCGGTGTGGCTCGTCGACGACGCTCTCTTCGGCGGCGAGGTCGCGCGGCGCGTGCCCGACGCCGCCGCGCTCGCGGGCGACGCGACGAGCCGCACGAGGACGATCGACGGCGAGGGGCAGCACGCGTTCTTCGCGGTCCGCGTGCCCGTCGAAGTCGCGCCGCGGAGCTCGCGCACCGTTCGATTTGCGCTCGGGTACGCTCCGTTTGGCGCGAGCGTCGAGGCCGACGTCGCGCGCCTGCGGACGGCACCGGACGCGCTCTTCTCCGCGTCGCGTGAGGCGTGGCGCCAGCGGCTCGTCTGGGCAGCATTCCCGGGTCTTCCCGATGCGGGCGTGATCCAGCGCGAGCTCGCATGGTCGACCTACAACATGATCGCCAACATCACATACGACGAGCACTACGGAGCGCGTCTGCTCGGGCAGGGTGGGAGCTACAAGTACGTCCACGGGCTCGACGGCGCGATGGGCGACCTCTGTCTCTTCGCGGACGCTCTGCTCTTCGTCGCTCCCGACGCCGCGGCCGATACCCTGCGCTACACGTTGTCCACTCAGCGCGGCTCCGCGGCGACCGGCGATGTGCCGGGGCGATTTCCGTACGCGACCACCGGAGTCGGCGACTACAGCGACGTGATCCTCTACGACCAGAGGAGCGACGCGTACTGGACGTTCCGTCGAGCGTCGCGCGCTACGTCGCGGTCACCCGAGACCACGCGTTCCTCGACCGGGAGATCCCGTACTGGCCTCTCGCCGGCGGCGCCACGGGGACGGTGATCGACCATCTTCGCGAGACGATGCGTTACGCGAGCGACGAGCTCGGCATCGGCGCGCGTGGCCTCGTCGCGATGGGAACGGGCGACTACGCGGACGGCGTTCTCGGTCTCTCCGACGAGCCGACGACGCCGACCGGATCGTCGTCGACGTACAACGCGATGCTCGTCGCGCTCGGTCTTCCTCTCGCCGCAGACGTGGTCGAGTCGCGCGACGCCGCGCTCGCCGCCGAGATGCGCGACCTCGTGTCGTCGCAGGTGACGGCGCTCGACGCGGCGGGATGGGAGGGCCGATGGTACCAACGCGGCTTCGTCGACAGCGGGAGCCCGCTCGCCCCAGAGCTGCTCTTCCTCGAGCCCCAGGTGCTCGCCGTACTCTCGGGGCTCGCGACGCCGGCTCGCCGCGACATGGTGCTCGATGCGGTCGAGGACAGGCTCGAGACCCCGCTCGGCGCGGTGAGCACCCTGGACGTCTCCGGCGGGTCGGGGTCGGGTGGCGTCGACTCTGCCCAGATCGGTGGGGTGTGGCCCGTCGCGAACGCGTGGCTCACCGAGGCGTACTCCACGCGAGACCCGACGGAAGGGTGGAGCAGCTTCGTCCGCAACACGCTCGCGACGCACGCGGAGCTCTACCCAGACCTCTGGTACGGGATCTGGACCGGGCCCGATAGCACCTACGGCCCGGACGCCGCGAGGCCCGGGGAGGCGGACGCGCACCTCGCGACCGCGCTGACCGACTATCCCGCGCTGAACGCGCACGTCCACACGAGCCCGATCCGCGCGCTCTACGGCCTGCTCGGGCTGCGCGGAACCGCCGCGGGCATCGAGGTCGCGCCGCGATTTCCGACCGAAGACTTCGCCGTGGTCATGCCGCGCATCGCGATCCGCAGCACCCCCGCGTCCATCGAGATTGACCTCGTCGTCGACGAGACCGGTCCGCTCGAGCTCGTCGTCGCGCTTCCGAGCGGGATCGATCCGTCGATGGCGCGCGTCGCGGTGGACGGAGTCGACACGACCTTCGCGTCGCGCGCAGGCGCCGTGGCGGTGACGGTCGATGCGACCGCCGGCCGACGCTTCGTCGTGCGCGTGGAGTGAGCCGAGCGCGTCGTCTCAGCGGATGACCACCCGCCGTCTCTCGCCGGCGTGCACGCGCACGTTCCGGCGATTGGTCGGGCCGTCGTCTCCGGTCGCGACGACGTGCGGCCCCGGCGGCACCTCTTGTACGATGGGCGCGCTCCCGACCCGGCGCCCGTCGATCCAAACGTCGCCGAACGGGATCACGACGATCTCGAGCGTCGCCTGTCCGCGTCGGTCATCCGGCGCCTCACGCGCTTCGCCGGGGTGAGGCGCGCCCTGTGCCTCGATGGGGGCCGCCGTGGCGCCGCGCTCGGCACCGGTCGCGCGCGCTTCGTCAGTCACGGCCGGCACCTCGTCGTGGCGTCGCGGCTGCGGCGCCGGCCTCGTACGCCCCGGGTCGACGGCGGGCGGCTCGACCGGTGGCGGCGTCGCGACGGCCGCGGGCTGCACCGGTGGCGCCTCCTTGCCCGAGCCGCTCGCTGCGAGGGCCCACGCGCCGGCGCACGCGATTGCGAGGGCCGCGGCGAGCGAACCGATCACGACCGCGCGAGGTCCACGCTTCTCGGGGGCGGGGCGCTCCATCGGGCTCGTCGTCGGCGTCTCGATGCGCGGGGGCAGCGCGGTCTCGAGCGGCGGGCTCGGGGCAGCGATCGCGCGCGTCTCGGCCTCCGCGAGCGCACGCGTCGGGGCTCCGGATGGCTCGGGCAGCGCGGTGCGCGTCTCTGCGCTCGGCGATGCAGGCTCGACGGATTGGTCCAACGAGGGCTCGTTGCCGACGAGCATCGTGCCGCTCGGTGTCGCGGCCAACGTCGGTGCGTACGCCGCGTCGCTCGTCCGCTTCTCGCTCCATTCCGCGATTGCGAGGCTCGTCTTCTTCACGAGCTCGCCGAGGATACGCCGCGAGGTGGGCGGGGGCGCGACGTCGACCAGCGAGTCGAGGAATGCCGCCGCGGTCCGCGGGCGATCTGCAGGGTCGGGGGAGAGCAGCGCCTCGATCGAGCGCGTCAGCGTTCGAGGCGCGGACGGGAGCGCCTCGGGTAAGGGTGTGTGGATCCCCTCTTGGATTCCGCCGCATCGTGTCGAGCTCGGTGGCTCCGTCGAACGGGCGGCGCCCCGTGAGCGCCTCGTACAGAGTGACCCCCAGGGAGAAGAGGTCGCTGCGCGCGTCGAACACACCCTCGAGCGCGTACTCCGGCGCCATGTAGGGCACCTTGCCCTTGATCACTCCGCTGTTCGTGACGTTCGTCTTGTTCATCGCCTTCGCGATTCCGAAGTCCGCGAGCTTCACCTCACCCGCTTTCGACAGCAGCACGTTCGACGGCGAGATGTCGCGGTGGACGACGCCACGCACGCGTCCGTCGGCGTCGCTCGCGTGCGCGAACTCGAGCGCGTTCGCGAGCTCGAACGCGAGATGTGAGACGAGGCCGCTCGTCATCGACTCGCCGGCGGCTCGTACGTGCTCGAGCAGCGCGCGCAGATCGAGACCGTCGATGAGCTCGAGCGCCATGAAGTGACTGCCGTCCACCACCCCGAAGTCGAGGACCTGGACGATGTTCGCGTGTCGCAGCTTCGCCGCGATGCGCGCTTCCTCGAGGAAGAGCCGAACGAACTCGGCGTCCGCTTCGAACGCCGGCAGGATGCGCTTCAAACAAACGTGTTGCTCGAACGCTCCGGGGCCACGGCGCACGGCGACGAACGTCTCGGCCATCCCCCCCGCGCCGAGTCGCCGCTCGAGCTCGTAAGGCCCGAAGCGCCCGAGTTTCGCAGACATGGAGACCGAGAAATCTATCACGGGCGGGTCGCGCGCGGGATCCCCTGCGCATCCGGCGGGTGGGCCGGCCCCCGGGCACCGCGCCCGCAACACCGCCCAGAGGGGCTATTCTCCCGACCCGTGACCGACAAGGACCTCGGCCCGTCGACGCTCGCGGTGCACGGTGGTGATTTCGTCGATGCGTCGACCGCGGCGCTCGACCCGCCCATCGTCATGTCGAGCACGTTCGCGTTCGAGGGAGCCGCGGAGGCGGCGGCGCTCTTTCGGGGAGAGCGCGACGGCTACATCTACGGGCGCTGGCGCAACCCCACCGTCGAGGCGCTCGAACGGAAGGTGGCAGCTCTCGAGCGCGCGGAGGCGGCGGTCGCCATGGCGAGCGGGATGGCCGCCGTCTCGGGCGCGATCGGCGCGTTCTGCTCGGCGGGCGACCGGGTCCTCGCCCCGAGCGCCGTCTACGCCGAAGCGACTCGCGCTCTGAGCGGCCCCTTCGCGCGCTTCGGTGTGCGGACCGAGTTCGTCGACACGAGCGACCCGCATGCGCTCGAGAGCGCGCTCGCCCCTCCCGCGCGCCTCGTCTGGGTCGAGACGCCCGCGAACCCGACGCTAGCCATCACCGACATCGCGCTCGCCGCCGAGCTCGCGGGTCGCGCCGGCGCCTTGCTCGTCGTCGACAGCACGTTCGCGACGCCACACCACCAGACGCCGCTCTCGCTCGGCGCAGACCTCGTCGTGCACTCCGCGACCAAGGCTCTCGGGGGCCACGGCGACGCCATCGGTGGCGTCGTCGCCGGCTCCGCGGACCTGTGTGCGAGCGTTCGCGCGCACGCCGTCCGCACCTTCGGAGGAGCGATGGCGCCTCTGACGGCATGGCTGATCGGCCGTGGCGTGCGGACGCTGGCGCTGCGCGCAGAGCGCGCGAGCGCGTCGGCGCTCGAGATCGCGAAGCGGCTGGAGCGACACCCGCGCATCGCTCGTGTGAGCTATCCGGGCCTCGAGTCTCATCCGGGCCACGAGGTGGCGAAGAAGCAGATGCGGCGCGGCTTCGGTGCGCTGCTCGCGTTCGAGGTCGACGGCGGGGTCGAGGCCGGTCGCGCGCTCTACGATCGCGTCGAGCTCGTCACGCGCGCCGTGAGCCTCGGAGACGTCCGCTCGCTCCTCACGCACGCCGCGTCGACGACGCATGCGTCGCTCACGAACGAGGAGAGGGCGCGCGCGGGGATCGGCGACGGTCTCATCCGCCTCTCGGTGGGCATCGAGGATGTCGAAGACATCTACGCGGACCTCGAGCGCGCGATCGGCCGATGAGCACGCACGAGCTGCTCGCGTTCGGCGTGGTCGTGACGACCGCGTACGCGGTCCAGACCGTGGTCGGGTTCGGCGCGATGGTCGTCTGCATCACCCTCGGCGCGCTGATCCTGCCGATCGAGGTCTTGCCCGCGATCATGGTCCCCTTGTCGCTGGCGCAGAATGCGTGGATCGCCGTGAGGTACCGCGACGAGGTCCGGGTACGCCTGATACTCACGATGCTGCTGCCCGTCATGATCGTCGGGATGGGGATCGGGTTCGCCGTCTCCGAGATGGTCAGAGGACCCGCGCTTCGCATCGCGTTCGGAGCGCTCGTGCTCGTCTTGTCGTGCCGCGAGCTGTACCTCTGCTTCGCGAAGGAGACCGCACCTCGCGCGCCGCTCGGCGTCGTCCCGCGGACCGCGGCGCTCATCGGTGCGGGCATTCTTCACGGCATCTACGCGGCGGGTGGCCCGCTCCTCGTGTACGCGGTCGGGCGCCTCGACCTCGGCAAGGCGGCGTTTCGCGCGACCCTCACGACGATGTGGCTCCTACTCAACCTCGTGCTGACGGTCATGATGGTCGCCGCCGGTCGCGTCGACGGTCCGTCGCTGCTCCAGACGGCGCTCTTCTTGCCCGCGATCCCCGTGGGCATCGTCCTCGGCGAGCTCCTTCACCGGCGCGTGGACGAGAAGCGGTTTCGGACCGTGCTCTTCACGATGCTCGCTCTGGCCGCGACGGTGCTCGTCGTCCACTGACCGCGGGCGCCCAGCCCAGCTGGCCGTGAAGAGCGGGTCGGGGTATCACGTTCCGTCCGCCATGTCCCGCGCCACGCTGCCGCTCCTCGCCCTTTCGCTCGTGCTCGTCTCGGTCGCGGACGCGCAGGAGCGGTCCACGGACCGCTCCGAAGGCCGCGTGGACGCCGAGCTCGTCGTGGCGGTCAGCTCCACAGGGGAGGAGGGAGGCGCGACGCGCGTCGGAACGATCCACGTGGGACGCCTCTCGCACGGACGCCCGGCGAGCCTCTCGTACGCGCTCGATCCCTCGCGGTGCTACGTCGCCGTCGGTCGTGGCGGCCCGGGCGTCGCCAACCTGGACGTCGACATCCGACGGGGACGCGAGGTCCTCGCTCGCGACGCGGACACCGGCCCGGCGGCCGTGGCCCGTTACTGCACGGGGGATTGGCGGGAGACCGTCCGGGTCGGGGTGCGACCGTTTCGAGGCGCCGGCCGGTTCGCCGCCGCGCTCTTCGTCCAGCCGAGCGAGCATGGGGCTCTTGGACGCGCCGCGATTGTCGAGGGCGAGTCGGCGCTCGCCCGGCTCGCGTCGGTGGTGACGCAGCGCGGGACGGGGATGAGCGCCGTCTCGGCGCCCGCGCGCGAGGAGCTCGCCGAGGGGCAAGTGATTGAGCGATCGCTGCCGCTCGCGCCGGGACGCTGCTACCGGATCCTCGCGGCGAGCGAGAGCGGCATCGCCGACCTCGACCTCGAGGTGCGGGGACCCGCGGGCACGAGGCTCGCGGCCGATGCGTCCGATGGGCCGACGCCGAGCATCGGCGTGCTCTCGCCGTTCTGCCCCGCCGCACCCGGTGACCACGTCCTCGTGCTCCGTGTCGCGCGGGGCGGTGGAGCCTTCGCTTGGCAGGCGCTCGGGTCTTCGGCGGGCGGCGAGCGGGCGCGCGCAACCGACGGCCGCGACGCGCCACGGTTTCGTGTAGGCGGCACGGGCACGAGCTACGTCGCGTCGCGGGTCCGCGCGCGTCACGGAGAGCTGGCCGGCGGCGCAGCCGCGACCACGGACCTCGTCCTCGGCACCGGTCGCGCGGGTGAGACCGCGGAGCATCGATTCGATGTCGAGAGCGGTCACTGCTACCGCGTGCTCGCCGCGGGCGTCCCGTCCATTCACGATCTCGATCTCGAGGTGAGAGATCATCTCGGGGACACGCGGGGAGAGGATCGCGGAGAGGGCAGCACGCCGGCCGTGCGCGCATGCGCCGCGGTGTCGGGCAGGTGGACCGCGCGTGTGTACGTCTTCTCCGGCTACGGTCAGTACGGGCTACAGGTGTTTTCGGCCGACGACTGAGGCTGTAGGCTCCCCGGATGTTTCGGGTCGCCTCGGCAGCGCTCCTGCTCTTCGGCTGCGGTGCGACCGCCCCGTCCACCGATGAGACCGGCGTTCCGGGGACGCCGCCGGCCCACAGCCTGACCGACGATCCCGAGCGCGCGCGCGTGTTCCAAGCCCCGCTCGAGGTCTTCGCACGACCGTTCGAGCACGGCTTGGACGAGGTCTTGACGGGCACGCGGCCCGAAGAGGCGTTCGGAGACATCGTCATCGACGAGCCCGTGCACGTCGCAGGGCTCTCGGAGCGCGTCCGCGCGATGGGCGGCAGCCGCATCGAGATCGGCGAGCTCGAGATGGTGCTCTTCTCGGTCAAGGACCGGGGCCCGCCGGAGAGCGAGCGCTTCGAGAAGGTCACGATGGAGGTCACCGCCGCGCGTCCGGGCGGGGTCTTTCGGCTGACCGCGCTCCACACGGAGATCCGGCGGCAGGAGACCGCACCCGACGAGATGACGCCCGTGCCCGAGAGCTGGTCCGAGCTGCGCGACGCGTTCATCGAGGCGTTCTCCGGACCCGACTGCCGGTTCCTACCGCCTCTTCGCGAGCAGGACCTCACCGGCATCTACGGCGCCGCGGACACCCGGCGCCTCGAGGGCGCGATGCCCGATCAGCACGCGGTCGATCGCTTCTGCGCCGATCTCTGGGACCGTTCGCCGCCGGATTGGTGGCTCGAATCCGGTCCGTTCTCTTGTACGTCGTCGACCGGGAGCGCGTGGTCAAGGGCACCATCGCCACCACCATCGAGGAGCGCGACGGGCACCTCGTGCTCGGTCCGATCGAGGGCTGAGCTCGGTGCAGATCTACACCAAGGTCTTGATCGGCATGGGCGTCGGCGCCGTCGTCGGGATCGTCGCCGGCCCACAGAGCCCTTTCCTCGCGAAGGATACGTACGAGCTCCGCGACGCGTCGCAGATCGAGCTGCGCCTCGATCGCGACGACGAGGCCAGTCGCGTCGAGCTCCCGACGATCCCGCTCTCGATGCAGCTGCTCGAGCTCGTGCACGCGGCTCGGACGGACAGCCGCGGCGCGGAGCGACGGGTCCCGACGTGGGCGCACGTGCGTTTTCGGTTCACGCAGGCGCTCGCGCTGAAAGACAGCGACGGCAGTCTGCGAGAGCGTCTCGGCAGTCCCCAGACGGGCGCTCGCATCACGGGGTGGCTCCGCATCGAGAACGAGCCCCTCCCGTCGGGGGGCTTCACGTCTCTGCCCACCCCCATCAGCGGTCTTGGCGACGACATCCTGTCGTGGGTTCGACCGGTCGGCAAAGCGTTCATGAAGCTGATCAAGATGGTGATCGTGCCGCTGGTCTTTTCGTCGCTGCTCGTCGGAGTCGCGAGCCTCGGTGACGTTCGCAAGCTCGGGCGGCTCGGCGGCAAGACCGTCGCGCTCTATCTCACGACGACGGCCATCGCCGTCACCATCGGGTTGGTGTGTGCGCACGCCATCGGTCCAGGCCACTTCGTGGGGGAGGGCGACCGTGCCGCGCTCCAAGCACAGTTCGCGGGCGACGCATCCTCGCGCGCGAGCCAGGCCGCGGACGCGCCGAGCTTGATCGACGCGGTGCTCGACATCATCCCCGAGAACCCCATCGCGTCGCTCGCCGGCGGCGACATGCTGCAGACGATCTTCTTCGCGGTGATCTTCGGCATTGCGCTGACGCTGCTCGAGGAGAACAAGGGCGCGACCGTCGTCGCGTTCTTCGATCGCGTCCAGGACGCGATGGTCGTCATCATCCACATCGTGATGGCGCTCGCGCCCTTCGGCGTGGCCGCGCTCGTGGCGGACGTGATCGGGCAAAGCGGCGTGAGCGTGCTCTCCGCGCTCGTCGTCTACGCCGGGACCGTGCTCGTCGGGCTCGCCATCCACGCCACGCTGGTCTACGGCGGCATCGTACGGTTCCTCGCGAAGATCCCGATGCTCCGGTTCCTTCGCGCGATCCGACCGGCGCAGCTCATCGCGTTCTCCACCTCGTCCTCCTCGGCCACTCTTCCGGTCAGCCTCGAATGCGCGGAGCAGAACCTCGGTGTATCGGGCTCGGTCGCGAGCTTCGTCCTTCCGCTCGGGTCGACCGTCAACATGGACGGCACCGCCCTCTATCAAGGAGTGGCGGCGATCTTCATCGCGCAGGTGTTCCAGGTCCATCTGACGCTCGGCGACCAAATCGGGATCGTCGCCACCGCCACGATGGCGTCGGTCGGCGCCGCGGGCGTTCCCGGGGCGGGGATCGTCACCTTGGCGATGGTGCTCAGCGCCGCCGGTATCCCCGCCGTCGGCATCGCGCTGATCCTCGGCATGGACCGGATCCTCGACATGTTTCGGACCGTCGTGAACGTGACCGGCGACCTCGCCGTCGCGAGCGCCATGGCCGCGAGCGAGGGGGAGGTTCTCCGACCGCTGACCCCCGAGGAGGACCGCAGCGGATCCGAACCGAGGCTTCGAGAAGGCGCCTCGAACGCGAGGAGCACGCGATCAGGCCCGAAGAGTGAGCGTTCGTGATTCTGCCGAAGCGGCCGAGCCTGGTCTACCATCGGCCGGCGAGCCCCCGATGAAGATGTGCGCCAAATGCCGCGCGGAGTATTCCGGCGGTGAGGCCTTCTGTCCGCTCGACGGAGCGCGACTCGTCACCGCGTCGCAGCTCGCAGCGCAGGCGCATCTCGAAGATCCGCTGATCGGCGCCGTCCTCTCGGGACGGTACGTGCTCTCGCGGCGTATCGGGACCGGAGGCATGGGAGTCGTCTACGAAGCTCGTCACACGACGCTCGGAAAGCGCTTCGCCGTGAAGATCCTGCGCGAGCAGGCGACCGCGTCCGACGACGCCGTCGCGCGGTTCCGTCAGGAAGCCAAGAGCGCGACCCGGATCGGTCACGACAACATCGTCCAGATCACCGACTTCGGAGAGACCGACGGCGGCGCGTCGTACCTCGTGATGGAGCTCCTGGACGGCGAGGACCTCGCGCGTGTGCTCGCGAGCGAGCACACGCTGCCTCTCGAGCGCGCGATCCCGATTCTCCTGCAGGTCTGTCGGGCGCTCGGCGCCGCGCACGACAAGGGGATCGTTCACCGCGATCTCAAGCCCGAGAACATCTTCCTCGTGTCACGAGGTGGCGAGCCGGACTTCGTGAAGATCGTCGACTTCGGCATGGCGAAGATGAACGATCAGGAGACTCCGGGCGTTCCCGGTCGAAAGCTGACGAAGACCGGGATGATCTTCGGCACTCCCGAGTACATGTCGACCGAGCAGGCCTACGGTCGCCCCACCGACCATCGCTCGGACATCTACGCGGTCGGCATCATCGCGTACGAGATGCTCACCGGGCGCGTGCCCTTCTCGGGCGAGTCGTTCATGGCGATTCTCTCGCAACACATGCTCGATGCCCCGCCGCGCATGAGCGAGGCGAATCCGCACGTGCGGGTTCCCGAAGCCCTCGAGCGCGTGATTGTGGCTTGTCTCGCCAAGAGCCCGGACGAACGTCCGCAGTCGATGCAGGAGCTGTCGAGGGCCCTCACGCGCGCCGTCGAATCGATCGGGATGGGCCACGTGGCGCACGCTCATCCGTCCGAGGGCTCGTGGGCGCCACCGGTCTCCGCGGAGCATCCCTTCGAGCTCACGGAGCGCGCGCGCATCGTTCACGAGGGCGGCGAGAGGCGAAAGACGCCGACTCCGCTCGTGATCGACGAGGAAGACTCGCTGCCGCTCGTCCGAGTGCGGCGGCGCGGTGGCGGTGTGAAGGTGCTCCTTCTGCTCGGTGCGGCGGTCGGCGCGCTCATCTTCGCTGCCGGTGCGCTGGCGCTCATGCGCCCTCAGCTCTTCGGCCTCGAGCCCGAGCCCGTCGTGACGGGCACCGCGCCCGTTCCGGTTCCCGTCTTCGACGCCGGCGCCAGGTCGACGGACGCCTCGATCGATGCGGCGCGCGACGCCGGGCGCGCGCCCGAGCCCGTCGAGCCAGAGCGCGTCCGACGGCGCGAGGGCCCGTCGATGCGCCCACGACGCCGTCAGAGCGACGACACGGAGCCCGATTGGGCCGCCCCGGACACCGACGACGTGCTCGACCCCTACATGATGCCGGCGCCGATGGGCTGACTCACCTCCCGCTCTGGCGCGTCTGGCGCAGCGAGCGAGCGGCGGCGCGAAAGCGCTCGATCCAAACCTCGCCCCCGGCGTCGGCGACCGACCCCACCGCGAGAAACGGTCCTACGTCGAGGACGAGAAGCGCGGCGTAGCCTCGCAGCGTCATGCTGGGCTCGCGCTCGACGAGCCCGGTCGCTTCGCAACCGAAGAGCGCGCTCTCCTCGATGGCCGTCGCCGACTCGACCGGCGCGTCGAGGGCGCGGGACTCCTCGAGGAGCGCGGCGCAGGCTCTCTGGTCGCCGCGCGGAGGGGGCGGGCGTGCGACCGGCAAGAACGTCAGCGTCGGATCTCCGAGCGCGGGCGGCGAGGAGGCGCCTCTGCCCTCGAGCACGAGCACGCTCACGGTCCCGGTGTCGACGACGAGGTCCGCGCCGCCGTCGACGTGAAGCCCGATCGCTGCTGCGGGGTCGAGCGGCGCGGTCGCGTTCCAGCGGACCGTCGCGAGCGAGCGTTCGAGCGTCGCCTCGGCGCTCTCGCTCGGGGCGGACGTGGCCGTCACGAGAAGAACGCGTCCTTCCGCGTCGGCGACGAGGGCGAGGCGTGCGAGCGTTCCGTCGGCGCTCGAGACGGCGTCGCGCACGAGCGTCGCCGCGCGGCCGTCGATTGTCCTGTGCCGCACGTCCGCTCCTTCCCCGTGCTCGAGCGCACCGAGGAGCTCGTCGCGGATCGATCGGTCGCCGTCGCGGATCGCGATGGTGATGACGGCTCGCTCGTCGGGGATCGCGAGCCCGGGGCCGAGGGGCAGGAGCTCGGCTCCCGAAGGCGGGCGCAGCCGCACGCCCGTGCCCGGGAGCTCCGTCATCGGTCCGAGCGGATCGTCGGCCACTCGCTCCCTCGGTGTCGTCGTTCCACCGCAGCCGACGAGCATCGTCGCCAGGAGAAGGCCGCGCGTCACTCGGTCGCGAGCTCCTGGCGTCGCCGTTCGTTCGACGGAGGTGCCGAGACGGGGGCAGCGTCGACCGGCTCGGGATTCGGGAGCGGGAGCCTCCACGTGCATCGGCTGGCCGCGGACGATCGATCCCGAGCCGCCGCAGCTCGCGACAAACGCGAACAGCAGGGGGGCCGCGAGGAGGATCGGCGCGACGGTTTGGAGCATCGAAGCGCTTCGTCTAGTCGCATCTCGCCGACGCGGCAAGCAGCGCATCTCGCCGACGCGGCAAGCACTGGCGCGGCTTTCGAATCGTGTGCGGCGCCGATGTGGGAGAGCGGCGCCCATGTAACGCAGCGGCCTACTGGAGCGCACCAAAGTACGTCAGGGCAGTACCGGTCGCGCGCCCTGCGTGTATGCTGCAAGGATGAGGGGACGGCTAGCCATTGCGCTCGTCCTACTCCTCTCCCCCACCATCGGATGCGGGGGAGACGAGGTGGTCGGATCCGCGGATGAGCTGACCGGTCGCCTCGCGGAAGCGGGATTGGGTGACCGCGTCTGCCTCGCCGCCGGAGTCTTCGAGGGATCCCTTCGACGTTCCCGCGGGAGTGACGCTGTGTGGAGCGGGCGCGGGCGCCACGCGCATCGTGGGCCCGTCGGATCTCCCGACGCTGACCCTCGCTCCCGGCACGGCCGAGACGCCGACGGTGGTCACCGGGCTCACGGCCGAGAGCGTCGGCGACCTCGCGATCCGCGCCGTCGGCGCCGGGTACGTCGAAGTCAGCGACGCCGCGGTCGCCGTTCCGACGAACGGTGCGGGAATCGGCGCAGAGTCGCTCACGTCGGTCGCGATACGGAGCGTGACGGTGACGGGCCCGGTCAACGCGGGCAACGCGGACGCGATGCCGCTGACGCCGTCGATCACGGACTCGGCGACGCACGGAATGACGTTCGTCGGCGTCTCGACGGTGATCGTGGAGGAGTCGACGGTCACCGGCTTCGCGTACGTCGGCGTGCTCTCGGTGAACAGCGGAATGACCTGGCGTGGAGGTGCCATCACCTCGACGCTCGGCACCAACCTGCTCGTCTACGGCGGCACCGCCACGATTGAGGCAGCGAACCTCGAGGAGGCTCTACAGGGAACGCGCCTCATCCCCGCATACGACGCCGTGTTGGCTGGCGGCGCGGACGTGTCGACCAATGGCGTGGACGTCTCGAACAGCGGCGGGTACGGGATCCTGCAGTCGGAGGCCACCGCCACCCACGTCGGCCTCTCCGCGATGAGCAACCGGAGCGCGGCGCTTTGGGTCCAGAACAGCGGTGGCTTCTCGCTCTCCGATTCGAACCTCGACGACAACGGCATGGCCGGTGTCGTCGCGTACGCGTCGACCGACGTCAATCTCGCCGACGTCGTCATCGACGGCACCCGCTCGATGACGCGCATCTTCGGGACGATGCCGGTCGAGGTGGGCGACGGTGTCCAGCTCGTCGGCTCGACGACGAACGTGTCGCTCGCACGTCTCGGCCTCGGTGACAACGCGCGCGTCGGCCTCCTCGTCGATCTCCGCCGGGGGCGCCTTCGACGGCATCACGCTCGACTCGATTGATGTGAGCGGCTCGGGCGCCGAGTACGGCGCGATCGCGCAGCACGGCACCGTCCCGGCGATGTGGGACGCGAGCGTCACGCGCTCGGCGACGCTTGCGGTGAACGATGCCGCGTTCTCGGGCGTGCTCGACACGGTCGGGATCGTCGGGCCCAGCGATCTGCCCGCGGTCACGGCGGTCCTCACGAGCGGCCTCGTCGGCATCGTCGGTCCGAGCGACTGACGCGACCCGTCCGCGGCGCCCGGACCTCTTCAGTCCGCGAGCTCGCGATGCGCGGGGACGTCGTGCAGAAAGCGGGAGCGCACGCTGGGATTCTCGATCCGTAGCGCGAGATATTGGAGGCGCGCCCGGCCGCGCTCGCGCACCCGCGCCGCGCCCGCGACGTCGCCCGAGGCCGCGAGGGCGAGCGCGTGCGCGAGGAAGACCTCGGCCTCGTCTTCCTCCACGGAGCCGAGCGTGTCGCGCACCGACATCGCCTCGGACGACGCGGCGAGCGACGCGGCGACGTCACCCGAGTGAAGGCGGACGCGGGCTGCGACCGCGAGCGCGCCGACGCGCAGCGCCTCCATCCCCGCGCGCGCCGCGTCGACGGCGAGATCCGCGGCCTCTTCGGTCAGCCCCGCCGTCCGCTCCGGATCGTCGAGCACCTGAGCGAGCACCTTCGCCCGATACAGCCTGAGGGTCAGCATGAGCCGTGGATCCTCTCGAACGTGCGGGAGGGCGCGCGCCTCTTCGATCGTGCGAAGCGCTTCGTCGATCCGACCGAGCATTCCGAGCGCATACGCGAGGTTCAGCAGGGCGTAGCTCTCGCCCAGACGATTGCCGACACGTCTGCAGCCCTCGAGCGCGTCTCGGAGCGCGGCCTCTGCCTCGGCGTATGCGCCGACGCGATTGTAGGTGTCCGCGAGATTCGACTCGTTCGCGGCGGCGCGCCGAACGTCGCCGGTGCGGCGAAAGAGCTCGGCGGCTCGACGGAACGCGTCTTCGCGCTCACCGAGATTGCCGAGCGCCGCGGCGAGGTGCGCACGCGCTTCGGAGATGAACGCTCGGGTGTGCGCGCTGATCGACGTCGCTAGCTCGCGCGTCTCGTCGAGAACCGCTCGGGCCTCTTCCAGCTTCCCGGCGTACACGAGCGAAGCGATTCGGCGGACGCGCGCGAGCGCACGGAGCTCCGGCTCGCCGACCTTGTCGGCGTACTCGACCGCGTCGGCTGCGACCTGGGCCGCGTCCTCGAGTCGAGATGTGCGAAGCAACCACGTCGCCTGTGCGATCATGACGCGCGCCCGCGAAGCGTCCTCCGGCGCCGCCTCGAGCGCCTCGGCGAGCTCGATCCCCTGCTCGTCGCGCCTGCCGAGGAAGCCGAGCGCCTCGGCCTGCAGCATGTGGAGTGGGTACACGAAGTCGTCGGGCGCGCCGAGCGCCTCGCAGCTCGCCGCGCATCGAAGAACGGTGATGTTGTCGCCGCGGCGCGCCGCGACCGTGGCTGCCTCGGCGTACATGCGTGCGGCAGCGTCCGGCTCGTGACCCCGCTCGTGATGGAGCGCGAGCTCTTCGGGATCGGTGCGGCCAGTTCGCGCGAGGACGCGCGCCGCGCGGCGATGGAGCTCGCGTCGCAGGTCGTCCGACAGCATCCTGTAGGCGACGTCGGCTACGAGCGTGCTCCGGAAGCGATGCTCTCGGGGAGTGCCGTCGGGTGGGCGGGGTCCGGCGACGAGCAGACCGCGCCGTCGCAGGGACCCGAGGAGCCGCTCCACGTCCGCGGTGCCGAGCGCCTCGAGCTCGGGCGCGACGAAGGGTCGACCGTACAATGCCGCGCGCTTGCACAGATTCTTCTCGGGCCCCGGCAGATGATCGAGACGCGACTGGACCGCGGCCTCGACGCTGCGCGGTAGCGGGAGATGACCGGGCGGGCTGTCGAGGAGGTCGTCCTCGGCGAGCGCTTGCACGATCTGCTCGACGAAGAGGGGGTTGCCACCCGTGCGTTCCGTGACCGCTTCGACGAGCGCCGCTGGAAGCGTCCGGCCGGCGAGCGCTTCGGCGAGCTCGGCGACGTGCCGGAGCGAGAGGCGCGGCAGGTCGAGCCGAATCGCGTCGCGGTTGGCGAAGAGACCAGGCCTCGCCTCGGCGGACTCCGGCCGGGACGTCAAGACGAGCAGGAGGGGCAGCTCTGCCGCTCGCTCCGCGAGCACCTCGAGCATGTCGAGCGACGCGTCGT
Organism: uncultured delta proteobacterium; assembly: GCA_963740495.1. GTDB lineage: Bacteria > Myxococcota_A > Polyangia > Polyangiales > CAVUEK01 > CAVUEK01. The sequence goes on along the minus strand of CAVUEK010000009.1, from coordinate 11,941 downwards.
CGGCCCACTGGAGATCCTCGAGCAGGAGCACCACCGGGACGCGCGCCGCGAGGGCGACGATGAACTCGACGACCGCGCCGGTCAGTTGGTCGGCCATCAGTCGCGCGTCGGACCGCGCAGCCGAGAGCTCGACGTTCTCGTGCATCCTCACGCCGAGCAGCGCGCCGAGGAACGTTGCGCACCGGAGCGCCGCCTCGGGATCGGCGATCGCGCGCTCGACCATGTTCACGATCGCGCTGCGGCGCTCCTCCATGGCCGCGCTCGGGTCGAGCCGCGGCCAGCCGAGCTCGTGTGCGCCATGCCGCGCGTACGAGATCAGCGTGCTCGCGAGGAGCGCGAGGCTCGTACCCTTGTGCAGCGGCGCTCCGCGGCCGGACAGGAGCTCGGTCGCGGGCCCCATCGCGCGCACGAGCGACTCCACTTCGCGGCGCATCCGACTCTTGCCGCTGCCCGGAGGCCCGACGACGACGACGAGCGAGCCCTGCTCGTCCTCGACGCACGCCGTGATGGCACGCGACAGCTGCGCGATCTCGACCTCGCGGCCGATCGTGGGCGTGCGCGGCGAGCCGGACGGATCGTAGTCGGCGCGCTCGTCGCGGATCTCGTAGACGTTCGGCGCGACCTCGTCGAGGTGGAACGCGACGGACAGCGCTTTGGCGGACTCCCCCATGACCGCGACGCCGGCGATCGCGTGGCCGGCGGCTTGCTCGGCCTCGGCGACCGCCTCGCCCGACACCCCTCCGCCGTCACCGGTGGACGCGCGCCCGCTGGCGACCGACATGCGGCCGGCCGCCGAGCGACAGCCGAGAGCAGCGCGGGCCGCCCGCTCGAGCTCGTCACCTTCCCACGACTCGCCTCCGAAGACGCCGATCGCGGTGCGGCCGAGCAGCGGAACGAACGCGCCGCCTTGGTCGAGCACCGCGACCTCGATTTGGCGTGCGCGCTGAACGTCCTCGGCGAAGAGCATCGCGACGACGCGCTTTTCGTCGGCGGCGATCCCCGTCGTGGCGCGGCTCGGCCTCGACACGCCGCCTGTCTCGATACGCGTGACGAGATTGGCACCGCGTTCCGGATGCGCGCGCGCCAACGCTGACGCTTGCGCCTCCGCCGAGACGTCGACTTTCGCCAGCTCGTCGAGGAATGCCCTGACGGATGGCCAGCGAGCATCGCGCGTCTTGCGCATCGCGCGCGAGACGATCTCGGCGAGCATTCGAGGTACGTGTGGCGCGAGCGATCGGATGCTCTTGGGCTCGTCGAGGACGAGCGCGAGCATCGTGGCGACGGGAGAGTCGCGCCGGAACGGCCGCTGCCCCGTCAGACACTCGTAGAGGACGACACCGAGCGCCCAGACGTCGGCCCGCGCGTCGACGTCCGGCTCCGCCCGTGCCTGCTCTGGCGCGAGGTACGCGGGCGTGCCGAGGACCTCCTTGTCGATCGTGAGCTCGGGCTCCACGTCCGCCCAGCGAGCGATACCGAAGTCCAGCACCTTCACGGTTCCGTCGGCGCACAGAAAGATGTTTGCAGGCTTGAGGTCGCGGTGGACGACCCCCATGGCGTGTGCGGCCTCGACTCCGCGGCCTGCCTCGCGCACGACGGCGATGGCGTCGGCGGGCGTGAGCGCGCTCTCGCGAATGCGGTCTTGGAGGCTCGTGCCTTCGAGGAGCTCGAACGCGATCCATTGGGTGCCGTCGTCGTCCGTGCCGGTGTCGAGCACGACGACGACGTTGGGGTGGTCGATGCGGATGCGCGACTCGCGCGCGAACCGTCGCCCCATCTCGGGCTTGCCCTTGCGCGGCTTTTGGACCTTCACCGCGGCGTGGCGGCCGGCGGCGTCCGTGCACCGGTAGACGACGCCCATTCCGCCACGACCGATCACACCTTCGACGCGAAAGGGTCCGATGGTCTGGCGCAGCTCGTCGGTCAAGGGACCCCACGAGGATAAGGCCTGCGCCTCCGGATCTCCACGGCGACCTTCTGTCCGTTTCGCCGGGGCCCGGCGAGTGGCACCATTCGGGGCGGATGCTCGAGGAGAAGACGGTACACATCCCCGACGAGTGGCTCGTGCCCACCGCGCCGGCGGGCCAGGACACGGCCGACGCGGCCGGGCGGTATCGTCTGTGCTTCGAGGTGGCGTCCGGGGGGATGGCGACCGTCTATCTCGCCCTCTATCAGGGCCCGATGGGCTTCGAGAAGGTCGTCGCGCTCAAGACGATCCACACGCACCTCGCGAAGGAGCAGCAGTTCCTCGACATGTTCTTCGACGAGGCGCGCATCGCAGCGCACATCGATCACCCGTTCGTCTGTCGCGTCATCGACTTCGGCCAGGCCAAGAAGACGTATTACATCGCGATGGAGTTCATCCTCGGCGAGCCCTTGTCCCGCGTGTGGACCGCGCTCGGCCGAGATCCGGCGCGGGCGGCCTCGCCGGATCTCCCGTTCCTCTTCGCGCGGATCGCGGCGGACATCTGCGAGGGGCTGCACGCGGCTCACGAGCTCGCGTCCGACGGGCGACCGATGAACATCGTGCATCGGGACGTGACGCCCGCGAACCTCTTCGCGCTCTACGACGGCACGGTTCGCGTCGTCGACTTCGGTATCGCGACCGCGCGTGACAAGCTCCACCAGACGGAGCTCGGCACCGTGAAGGGCAAGTACGCGTACGTCTCGCCCGAGCAGCTCGACATGAAGCGGATCGACCGGCGAAGCGACGTCTGGGCGATCGGCGTCGTGATGTGGGAGATGCTCACGGGCGAGCGGCTCTTCAAGCGCGATTCGCACCTCGATACGATGAAGGCGGTCGCCGAGGCGGAGGTGCGCCCGCCCTCGTCGGTGCGCAAGGTGTGCCCCCCGATCTCGACGCCATCGTCCTCCGCGCGCTCGAGCGCGACCGGAACCTGAGGTTCCCGGATGCGCGGTCGGTCGCGCGTGCCCTCGAGGGCTTTCTCGCGGAGAACCGTCGCGCGGTGAGCCGCGCGGAGATCGGCGAGTGGCTCGACGATTTGTTTCCTGGCTCCCAAGTGAAGAAGAAGCAGCTCGTCGAGCTCACCCGGCGCGGCGACTCCGCGATGCCGGTCGACGACGGGCGCGAGTCCGCACCGACCGAGATGTTCCGTCCGGCCGAGCCCACGAGCGTTCGAGGTGCCGACGCCGATGCGGGCGATCCGCCCGACGAGGTCGAGCCGACCGACCGTCTGCCCGCGCCCCCGCCGACCCCGCGCGCGCTGCCGCTTCGGCCGAGCGACCGTGCACCGCCGCCTTCGCGCACCGCTCGGCGAAGCTCTCCGCTCTGGCTCGCCGCCGCAGCGGTCGCGCTCGTGTCCGGGGGCGCTTTCGCGTACCTCCAGCCGTGGGCGGACCCGAACGACGCGCCCGAAACGCTCGACACCACTCCCGCCGCAGGCGAGGAGCCGCCCGATCCACCCGAGGGCATCGGTGAGACCCCACGCGAGACCCACATCGAGGCGACGCCCGAAGAACCGACCGGGGAGGCCGCCTGGCCGCCGTTCGAGGAGGTCGTCGAAGAGGGACCGCCCGGGCACGTGCACGTCGACGCACGCGGTGGAGGCTGGGCCGAGATCCGGCACCACCAACGCGTGCTCGGCCGGACGCCGCTCGACGTCGAGCTGCTGCCGGGGCGCCATCGCCTCGTGCTGACGCTGTTCGGCGACGGCGAGCCGCGACCGCTCGACGTGGAGATCCGTTCTGGTCGACACACCTACATGAACGTGACGATCCCAGTGGCAGGAGGAGCCGGGGGAGGATGAAGCGCGCGCTGCTCCTCGCGCTGGGGTACGTGCTCTCGTTCGCGCTGCTCTCGGGCACGAGCGCATGCGGAGGGGACGACGATACCGGCACGCCGATGATTGACGCCGGCTTGCTCGCTCCCACCCCGCCTTCGCTGCCCGCGCATCGGAGCACGTGTGCCCGCCGGGATGGACGCGGGCCGAGGGGCCGTCGAGCACGTTCGCGTGCGAGCCGTGGCCTCGCGATGCTCCACGCTGCTCGGACGGCACCTATCGCTTTCCCGGCGACGCCGACTGCGCGCCTCTCGACGCGTGCCCGGCGGGCGACTACGCCGACGGCACGCCGCCCGGCGCGCTTCACGTCCTCGAAGGCGCGTCTCCTCTGGGCGACGGGAGCGAGGCTCGGCCCTTCGCGACGCTCGCGGATGCGCTCGCGATGGCGGCCGACGGCGACGTGGTGGCGCTCTCGGCCGGAACGTTCGATGCCGGGGTCGAGATCCCCCCGGGCGTCGTCGTGCAGGGTGCGTGCGTCGAGCGGACGATCCTGACCAGCGACGAGCCCGCGTCTGCCCTCTCTCCGGCGGTCGTGCGGAGCCGCGGGCTCGGCGCCGGGGTTCGTGACCTCACGCTGCGCTCCCCCGTGAAGGTGGGCGCCGTCGTCATCGGCATGGGAGCGACGCTCGAAGCAGAGCGCGTCTTGATTGACGGCTCTGTCGTCGCCGGAGCGGTCGCGTCGGGTGGGGGGCGCTTCATCGGCCGGGACATCGTCGTCCGTGGCACTCGGACGCGTCCGGACGAGGGGATTGGCGGGCGCGGTGTCGGAGGAGAAGAGGGCGGAGCTATTCGAGCTCTACCGCGCGATTGTCGAAGACAACGAGGAACGCGGCGTCATGGTGTTCACGACGCGAGGCGAGCTCGTGCTCGAGGACGTCGCGATTCGGGAGATTGGCCCGCAGGTCTCCGACGGGATGCTCGGCCGCGGGCTCGACGTGCAAGGGGGCGCGCACGCTCGCATCGCGCGCGTGGTCATCGAGAGCGCGACCGACATCGGGCTGTTCTCGGACGGTGCCGATACGCTCGTCGAGGGATTGGACGTCGTCGTCCGCGACACGCGCGAGCTGCCGGCGGGCGGGTTCGGCCGGGGCATCGTCGTTCAGGACGGCGCGAGGATCGATCTCGAGGGCGTGCTCGACGAGCACAACGTCGAGATTGGCGTGATCGCGGCGGGCGCGGGCGCCGTCGCTCACATCGACGGTGCCGTGGTGCGCGACACGGTCCCGCGTGCAGACGGCACGTTCGGTGGGCGAGGCGTCCAGGCGCAGGCGGGGGCACGGGTCGAGCTCCTGCACGCCGGTGTCGGAAGCTCGATTGAGGTCGGGGTCTCGGCCACGATGGACGGGTCGGTCGTGCATCTCGAGGACGTCGTGGTCGGCGAGCTCGCGCGAGGGTCCGACGGGCGGCGGGTTTCCGCTCGACGTCACCTACGGCGCTCGGCTCGAAGGCGTCCGGGTCCTGGTCACGGACTCGGGCGAAGCGGGCATCGACTGCGTGAACGATGCGTCGACGTTCGAGATGGAGGATCTCGAGGTGCGCGGGCCCGAGTCCTTCGACGGGCTCACGGCAGAAGCGGGTCGGGGCCTCAACGCCGCCCTCGGGTGCACGTGCACGATCCGACGCGCGCTCTTCGATCGCAATGCGGACGTCGCGCTCGTGGTCGACGGCGAGGGGACGACGGTCTCGCTCGAGGACGTCGTCGTCCGCGATACGCGAACGGCGCCCGCCGTGCCGGCTTCGGGCCGAGCGCTCTCCATCCAGAGGCGCTCGACCGCGAGCCTCGTTCGTGTCGTCGTCGACCAGTGTCTCGAGGCGGGCGTGCTGGTCAACAGGGGCCCGGCTGGACGCGGAGGACCTCGTCGTTCGGATGGCGCGCTCGCGCGACGCCGATGGTCGCTATGGCCGGGCCATCGCGCTCGAGGGCGTCGAGAGCACGCTGACGCGCGTGCTCGTCGAGGACAGCGCGGACGTCGGGATCGAGCTGTCCGATTATTCCATCGTCGCCGCGGAGCAGGTGACGGTGCGGCGCACCCGCAGCGCGGCATGTGCGGCCACCGCGTGCGCCGACGCCCCCGGCGGGCACGGGATTGGGGTCTACTACGACGCGCGGTTGACGCTCACGGGCTTCGAGATCGACGACAGTGCCTTTTGCGGCATCCACATCGCGGGGGGCGGTCAGGCGGATCTCTCGATGGGCGCGGTCAGCCACTCCGTCATCGGGGCGTGTATTCAGACGCCGGGGTTCGACGTCACGCGTCTGACGCACGACGTCGCGTACCGAGACAACGACACGAACCTCGACACGACGACGCTTCCCGTCCCAGACGCGCTCGGGCCATGAAACGGTGTGCGTCGCGGACTCTGGGGCGGGCGAGACGCCGCCCGTGACCTCTCTGGCGTGCACGGGTAGACTCGAGCGGTGAGGCGACGCGATGACGGCCGACACGACTCCGACGAGCTGACGCCCTCTACGGACTCGAACGCGGATGCCTTCGACGTGCACGAGATCTCGACGGGGCGCCACTACGTCGACGACACCAAGACCGAGCGCCTGAGCATCCTCGAGCCGCTCTGGGCCCGGATCCGGGAGGACGCCGAGCGCACGGTCCAAGAGGAGCCGGTCCTCGCAGCGTTTCTCACCGCGAACATCCTCCGGTTTCATTCGTTCGACGGCGCGGCGAGCGACATGCTGGCGGAGCGCCTGTCGGAGCCGACCTTTCCCGCGGCCCGGGTTCGCGCGCTCTGCGAGGAGGCGTTCGGTCGATCGCTAGCGTTCTGCAACGAGGTGGCCGAGGACCACTCCGCCAGCTTGGCGCGCATCGGGCCGCGCCCCTCGGCGTACGCGTTGCTCCTCTATGACGCGGGCTTCCTCGGGATGCTGGGGCAACGATTCGTGAAGTGGATCTGGCACACCCATCGCCCGGCGCTCGCGCTCTATCTCGCTTCGCGCGTCACGAGGGTCTTCGGTGTGGACGTTCATCCGCGCGCCGAGCTCGCCGGGGGCCTCGTGATCGCCGGACGCGCGTTCATCGGCGCCGGGACGAGCATCGAGCGGGGGGTGTTCGTCGGTCGGAACGTCGTCATCGAGGGCGACGAGCGCGGCGCTCCGCGGATCCGGGAGAACGCCTACCTCGGGCACGGCGTCGCCGTCGTCGGCAAGGTGGTCGTCGGAAAGGCAGCTCGCGTGGTCTCCGGCTCGACCGTCGTCGCCGACGTCCCGGCGCACATCGTCGTCGGTGGGTCGCCGGCTCGGCCGCTCTACCGCTGAGCGCCCGCTCGAGCGAGAGATTCGGCGGCGCGTCGCGGCCGATGCCGTTATCCTCCCGGGCCCATGGTAGAGGTCATCGGGCTCACCGGGCAGCGGCCCGCGAAGGAGCACGTCGCGCGAGTGACGGCGCCGCCGTACGACGTGATCAAACCGGGCTCGGCGCTCGAGCGGCGCCTCTCGGCCGAGCCGGCGTCGCTCTATCACGTGACGTTGGGACCGGACCCGGCGTCGGCTCTGTCGCGGCTGTCGCGGCAGGGTTTCCTCGTCGAGGACGACGAGCCGGCCTTCTACGTCTACGAGCAGGTCTGGGAACGGGGCGAGCGGACGGGCGTCCTCGTCGCCGCGGAGGTGAGCCCGTACCGCGAGCGAAGGATTATCCGGCACGAGAAGACGTTCGACGACAAGGTGAAGGGTCGCATCGCGCTCGCCGAGGCGACAGGCCACACCTTCGGCCCGGTGTTCGTGTTGACGCGCGCGAGGCTGGCCCCGCTGTTCTCCGAAGCGAAGCGAGGGGAACCGCTCTACGAGCTCACGAACGACTTCGGTCCGTCGAGCGACCTCACCGGGATCGCGACTCGCGTCTTTCGCGTCGCCGCGAGCTCGGAGCTCGGCGTCGCGCTCGCGGCCGCGTTGGCGCCACATCCGTTCTACATCGCCGACGGGCACCACCGGTATCACGCGGCGCTGCTCGGAGGCTCCACGCACTTCCTCTGCTACGTGACGGAGGAGGCGCGCATCCTCGCCTACGATTGCGTCGTCAGCGGGGTTCGGCGGCTCGACGAGGTGAGGGCCGAGCTCGACCTCGAGGAGGTCGGGGAGCTCGCGACGCCGGAGAAGCACGCGTTCTGCCTCTATTCACGGGCCGGATCGTTCGTGCTACGGGCCCGCCTCGTCCCCGACGACGTCGTCGGTCGACTCGACTGCTCGATCCTCGAGCGGGAGCTCTACCCGCTGCTCGGGTTGACGCACTCGATGATCTCGGACCCGTCGCGCTTCGACTACTACCCCGAGTCGGCTCTCTCCGAGATGAAGGCGGTCGTCGACCGCGGCGACTTCGATCTCGCGATCGCGTTGCATCCGGTCGACATCGAGGAGCTCATGGCGGTGGCGGACGCCGGGCTCGAGAACCCCGAGATCGTGATGCCGGAGAAGAGCACCTTCTTTTCGCCGAAGATCCTCAGCGGGCTCTTCGCCTACCGGCACGCGAAGCGCGCGTAGGGGCCCGTTGGACGACTTCTTCATCACGCTCACGAACATGCACGGCGTGGGGTCGTATGCGGTCGTCTTCGGGCTGCTCGTCGCATGCGGCCTCGGGCTTCCGCTGCCAGAGGACATTCCGATGCTCGCCGCGGGCTACCTGTGCTGGGACGGGACGATGCACCCCGAGGCGGCGTTCGCGATCGCGATCCTCGGCGTGCTCATCGGCGACTCCATCCTCTTCTACTTCGGCCGGCGCATCGGTCCGGCGTTTCTGTCGCGCCTGTTCCCCCCGAAGCGCGTGCGGCGGGTGCGGGCGTATTTTCGCAAGTATGGCCAGGGGTTCGTGTTCTTCGCGCGCTTTCTCGTCGGCTTGCGTGCGGCCGTGTTCTTCACGGCGGGCGCCACGCACGTACCGTACCGGCGGTTCATCCTGCTCGACGGCAGCGCGGCGCTCCTGAGCGTGCCCATCTGGATGGGGCTCGGTTACGGCCTCGGCGTCTGGTATGGCGAGGAGCTGTCGACCGCGCTGGTCGCGCTCGACAGGTACCGGACGATCGCCCTCGCCGTCACGGCGGTCGTGTTGGCCGTGTACGCGCTTCGATGGATCGTGCGCGTCCGTCGCGCACGCCGCTCGGGCTGAGCGCGGCGGGCTCGCTCTCGCTCAGCCGAGCTTGCGGTAGACCCCGACGACCACGCCGAGCACCTGGGTGGTGCGCCAGTCGTTCTTGGGGATGAGGATGGGAGCCATCGAGCCGTTCGCCGGCTGGAGGCGGACGTGCTCGCGCTCGGGGAAGTAGTACTTGCAGGTGGCCTCTTCGCCGACGAGGGCCACGATGACATCACCGCGATTCGCCGTGAGCTGCTTGCGGACGAAGACGTAGTCCCCGTCGAAGATGCCGGCGTCGATCATGGAGTCGCCGGCGATGCGGAGGCCGAAGACGTCGCGACCGTTGCCGATCAGCATGCGGTCGATCCGACGTCGACATCCTGATGACGCGCTGGATTTTCGACGACATCGCACCCGTCGAACCGCTCCCAATCGTCGCGCCCGCAGGCGCCGCCGCGCGCTTCGCCCAGCACCTGTTCGACGGGTACAACGACGATATCGAAGCGAGGATGGCGGAGGTGCTCTCGGCGCCGCCCACGATCGGTCTGCACGCGTTTGCCCGCGGGGCCGGAACCCGAGTTCGTGTGGAAGTCGGACAACGGCGCGGTCGAGGTCGACGCGGTTGCCGTGCACCACGAGCCGGTCGCCGACGCGGTTGCCTACCGTGTGGCGACACCGACCGGCGTCGTCGTGATCTCGGGCGACACCCGCGTGTGCGCCGGGGTCGAGGCGATCAGCGCCGGTGCCGACGTGCTGGTGCACGAAGCCTGCCGGGCTACCACGATCCGCGATGCGATCCGCGGGACGTCGTTCGAGCCGCGTGTTCAGCTATCACGCCGATACGGTTGCCCTCGGCGCTCTCGCCGGGACCGCGCCACGGTGCCGCACCTCGTGCTCACGCATCTCATTCCGCCGCCGGGAAACAACGAAGACTCGCGGGCGTTCGCCACCGACGTGCGCAGCGGCGGGTACACGGGTGCGGTGACCGTCGGCACCGACCTGTTCTCGGTCGAGATCGACCCACTCAAACAGCAGGCAGATCGAAAACTCCATGCGGAATATTTCGGCCTCGTCGGCGAGCGCAAGCCCGCGTGCTTCGGCGGTGTCGACACGGGCCTGACTGGTGACGAGTTCGTCGGCGAGGCGCTGCACTTCCTGGTGATCGGTGTTCGCGAACAGCTCCGCCTGCACACGGTCCCGAATGACGATCGCGTCGGCGAGTTCACGGTCGGCGATGTCCAGCCGTCGTCGTAACGTGCTGAGCCTCTTCTTCGACAGCCAACGTCGTTGCCAACCTCGAAGCGGCGCGCCAATCGGTATCGACCAGAACGGGGGACGTCCCGGGGCGTGGTGTAAGTGGGTGAGGGTCCACCACTGAGGGGGCCACCGGCGTGATCTTCGACGTGTCCTAGCCGGGATACGTAGAAGGAGACACGCCAGTGACCCTCACTGATTTTGACCTGTCCGAGCTGCTCGCCGCGCTGAAGGGCGGCGAGATGACGGACACGATCCGGACGTCGCTCGAGTGGATCTTGCAGCAGTTGATCGAAGCTGAAGCCACTGCGGTCATTGGCGCCGGGCCGAACGAACGTACTGAGACGCGTACGACGCAGCGCAACGGGCACCGTGCCCGGCTGTTGTCGACGCCGGCGGGTGATGTCGAGCTCGCGATCCCAAAGCTGCGGCAGGGGTCGTTCTTCCCGTCGCTGTTGGAACGGCGCCGCCGTATCGACCGGGCGTTGTACGCGGTCGTGATGGAGGCCTATGTGCATGGCGTGAGCACCCGCAAGGTCGATGACCTCGTCAAGGCACTCGGCGCTGCGAGTGGCATCTCCAAAAGCGAAGTGAGCCGCATCTGCGCCGAGCTCGACCGAGACCTGTCGACGTTTCGTGATCGGCCGCTGGATCACGTGGCGTTCCGTTATGTGTTCCTCGATGCCACCTACATCAAGGGCCGGGTGCGCGGACGCGTCGTGTCCCGCGCGGTCGTGATCGCGACCGGAGTGACCGCAACCGGTGACCGGGAGGTGCTCGGCATCGACGTCGGCGACAGCGAAGACGGCGCCTTTTGGACCGCATTCTTGAAGAGCTTGCGCGCCCGCGGTCTCGCCGGCGTGAAGCTCGTGATCAGCGACCATCACCTCGGTCTCAAGGCCGCGATCGGCGCGGTGTTCATCGGATCGGCATGGCAGCGCTGTCGCGTGCACTTCATGCGCAACGTCTTATCGAAAGTCCCCAAGGCCTCCGGCGAGATGATCGCCGCCGCGATCCGCACGATCTTCGCCCAGCCCGACGACAAGCACGTCCGCAGCCAGCTCGACGAGGTCACCCACATGCTCGAGACGCAGTTCCCCGACGTTGCATCGATGCTGCGAGACGCGTGCGAAGACCTGCTCGCGTTCACTGCGTTCCCGCTCGCGCACTGGCGCAAGATCTGGTCGACGAACCCGCTCGAGCGCATCAACGGCGAAATAAAGCGACGCACCAACGTCGTCGGCATCTTCCCCAACGACGCGTCGATCCTGCGGCTCGTCACCGCCGTTCTCGTCGAAACCCACGACGAATGGGCCGTCGCCGAGCGCCGCTACCTCTCCGAAGAATCCATGGCCGAGATCGACACGCCCGCCACCACCCCCGAGGAGATGCCGATCGCCATCACCGCCTGACAAACTCAACAACGACGTCGACGATCACAACGGCGCCGACCTACACCAACCCGCGGGGCACGATCGCAGAACGAGGAGAACCTCGCCACCGGACGTGTATACCTCGAAGAGTTAGCGGCCGCTTCCCGAAACTCGCCGCGCTGAACCAACTTGGCGGAAAATTCCTCACCGACTTCTATCCGCGATGGTCGCGCACTGGGTGGCCTGGGCGTCAGCGGTCGTGCGGGACTGGCCGGACGATGTTCGCGACGCCCCCTACGACATCGCCGCCGCCGAAGAAGCCGTCCACCGCGGCCGAACGTATTGCCGAGGTGCTCGCCGAGCGGGAACGCCGTGGACGGCGCCGGCTGCTCAGTGTCGAACGGCTCTACCTGAGTCAGGGGGCCATCGGACGCGATCAGGA
>CAVUEK010000008.1:0-119963 GCA_963740495.1 uncultured delta proteobacterium | reverse complement strand
CGCACTACAATCTCGTCTCGGTGCTTGACGCACGAGATGGGGCACGTGCTCGGGCTCGACGAGAGCGGCGTTCGGAATGCGACGATGTGGCCGACGACGGCGCGTGGCGATACGCGGCAGCGGACGCTCGCTGCGGATGACGAACGGGGATCGTCGCGATCTATGGCGACGTCGGAGACGGCGAGCATGTCGCGTACGGTGCTCGGCGGGCGGGGCGGGGCGCGGCGGAGGCGCTGGGGGCGCGCTCGCGGCGCTCTCTCTGTTCCTGGCCGCGACTCGGCGGCGTGAACGGCGCGGCTGAGCGCCACTCCGGTGCGCGGATGTGCGCGCGCCGCGCCCGATTCTCACAGCGACATGCGCGATTCGATGGGTACGTGACAAATCGTCGGTGCTCGCTCGTTTCTTCGTCGCCTCGGTCCTCGCGTTCTGTTCGTCGGCGCTTCGTCGCGCGCGTTCGCGTTCGACCTGAAGCGGAGTGCTCGGACGAGGTGCTTCACTGGCGCGACGCGCACGTCGTCCTCCGCGTCCGCGAGAGCGCTCGCTGCGGGCCGTCGCGCGCGGAGCTGCTCGAGGCCGCGCGGATCGCGGCCGAGGCTTGGCGCGGCATCGCGGGGGCGCCCGATATCGACGTCGAGGGGGGTCGGCCTGCGCGCGTGGCTGGCGTCGAATGGCGAGAACGGGCGGGCTCGACGAGAGCGGCGAGCGCGAGGCGACGATGTGGCCGCGGACGCGGCGTGGCGATACGTCGCAGCGGCCAATCGAGACGATGACGAGGAGGGCATCGCGGCGATCTACGGCGAGCGCGCGACGAGCGCGGCGGTGACGGCGGGCGAGGGCGCGCTGAGCGCAGGGTGCTCGGCTGTGGGGGCTATCGGATCGAGGCCGCCGCCTTGGTGGCTCGCGGCGGCGGTGCTTTGCGTCTTGCGACGACGTCGGCGGGTGTGAGGGTGTGCTCCTTTGTCCCACCAAAACGGGGGGTCTCGGTGACTTCGCGCACGCGAGCCTCGGAGCGCTTGGTACATCTGAAGCTGGGGTGGCGAGGGGAGACATCGGAGTCGGTTCGAGACCGATGCGGGTCGCTTGGCTGGGGGCGGTGCTCGCGTGGGCCTGCTCGAGCCCGCATCCCACCACGGACGCCGGGAGCGATTCCGGCGCGGACGCCTCGGTGGACGCGTCGACGAACTCGGGGCCCGTCGTCTGCACGAGCGATGCGACGTGCACCGATGGCACGTTCTGCAATGGCGCGGAGCGCTGTGCGCCGGAGGACGCGAGCGCGGACGAGCACGGTTGTCTAGCGGCGCTCGAGGAGGCGTGCGCGAGTGGCTTCACTTGCGACGAGACCGTGGACGCGTGCCTCACGAACTGCGACGAGGGGGTCGACGCCGACGGCGATGGGCATGCGGCCATTCGGTGCGGCGGTGATGACTGCGATGACACGGACGCGACGCGGCACCCTGGCGCGACCGAGGTGTGCGACGCCGATGATCTCGACGAAGACTGCGAGCCGACGACGTATGGGCTGGTCGACGCAGACGACGACGGCGCCTCCGACGGCGAATGTTGCAATGCGACCGCGACCGGTGCGCTGTTCTTTGCGGCAACGACTGTGACGACGCGGACGCGAGCAACGCACCGGGAAACGCCGAAGTGTGCGACGGCAGCGACAACGACTGTGATGGCGTGTTGGACGAAGACGTCGCGTCGACGTGGTTCCTCGACGCGGACGGCGATGGCTTCGGGCGGTCGGATGCCACGACGACCGCGTGCACGCTCCCAGCGATGTACGCGGAGCGCGGCGGCGACTGCGATGATGGCGACCCCGATGTCGTGCCGTTCGGTGTCGAGCTCTGCAACGCTCGCGACGACGACTGCGACGGGACAGCGGACGAAGCGGGGGAAGCCGACGCCGCGTGCGGGCCGACGTCGACGTGCTCCGGCGGAACGTGCATGGCCGGGACGGCGGCCTGTGCGAGCGATCGCGCGAACTGCGACGGCGATCCGAGCGGCTCCTGCGAAGCCAACCTGCGTACCAGCAACGCCAACTGCGGCGCGTGCGGCAACGCGTGTGTCGGGAGCGAAGCTTGCGTCGATGGCCGATGTCGCGTGCGCGCGTCGTCGCGCAGGCGGACGGGGGCCGAACCACTTCTGCGCGGTGACGACGGCCCATCGAGTGGTCTGTTGGGGTCGCAACACGGACGGGCAGCTCGGCGACGGCACGACACGAACGCGCCCGTATGCGCGCGACGTCGCCGGCATCAGCACGGCCGTCCAAGTGAGCGCTGGGGCAGCCTTCAGCTGCGCGCGGCTCGCCACCGGGGCCGCGATGTGTGGGGAGAGAACGGCGAGCGCCAGACCGGCACCGGGTCCACGGCAGGCTCGTTCTCGACCCCGCTCGCGGTCACGGGTCTGACGAACGCGACGTACATCGCCGCAGGTCTGAGCAGCGCGTGCGCTGCACACGCGAGACGGGCGCGGTGACCTGCTGGGGCAGTGGTCGGCTCGGCGATGGGAACCCGCGCGTCAACGAGAGCCCCGCCGTGACGGTTCTCGGGATCACCGATGCGTCGCAGGTCGAAGTGGGCATCGGCTTCGCGTGCGCGCGACACGCGACCGGTGCCGTATCGTGTTGGGGCGACAATTCGGCCGGCGCGTTGGGCGACGGGACGACCACGCACGGCTGGCTCCCGTGCCGGTCACGGGCTTGTCGGACGCGATCGACATCGCGACGAGCGACATGCACGTGTGCGCGGTGCGCTCCGGCGGGTCCGTCGTCTGCTGGGGCGACGGGTTCTTCGGCCAGCTCGGCAATGGAAGCTCGACTTCGAGCACCACGCCCGTCGCCGTCGCTGGTGCGTCCTCGCGCACGCGCGTCGTCGTCGGTAGCAAGCATTCTTGCGCGCTCGGTGCCGGTGGCGTGGTCTGCTGGGGCTCGGATCGGGAGGGTCAGTCGGGTGGGAGCGGCAATCCACCGCCCGCAACGCGGGTGTCGCTCGACCCGGTGCACTTCTCGCCGGTAGCTGTTCTCGGATCGTCGAGCGCCGCAGGCGTGGCGAGCAGGGGGATACCACGCGTGCTTCTTCGACGCCGCAGGCGCGCTGCGTTGCTGGGGGCAGAACACGTACGGGGAGGTGGGCGACCGTACGACAATCCTGCGGACCGCACCCGTCATCGTGCCGGAGCTGACACCGTGAAGCGACGAGCAATCGTCGGCATCCTCGCCGCGGTGCTCGCGTGCGGCGACGACAATCGCGTATCGGACGCCAGCGCGCCGGACGGGGGGGTGGTCGACGCCGCGGACCGGCCCGACGGCGGGCACGACGCCGGCGTCGACAGCGGGCCCGAGACGTGCGCATCGGACGCCGCATGCCAGAACGGCGTCTTCTGCGACGGGACCGAGCGATGCGCTCCGAGCGACCCCGGCGCGGATGCTCGCGGGTGTGTCTCCGCAGTGGAAGGGCGGTGTCTTCCGACGCAGCGCTGCGACGAGACCGCCATCGCGTGCGTGTCGAGCTGCACCGACGCTCCAGACGCGGACGGCGACGGGCACGATTGGGTCGGGTGCGGTGGAGACGATTGCGACGACTCGTCAGCTGGCGTGCACCCCGGCGCGACCGAGACCTGTGACGCGCTCGACGTCGACGAGGACTGCAATCCGGGGACGGTTGGCGCCGACGGCGACGCCGACGGCGACGGTGCGATCGACACGGGGTGCTGCAACGTGGATGGCGAAGGTGTCGCCCGGTGTGGAAACGACTGCGACGACGCGAACGAGGGCGTGCATCCAGGTGCGACCGAGTCATGCAACGGGGAAGACGACGACTGCGACGCAGCCACCGACGAAGGACCGGAACCCACCCGCAGCTGCGTCCTGGACCATGCTCTCGCGACGTGCACCGCGGGCGCGTGCGCCATCGCGACGTGCGAGGCGTCGCACGCGGACTGTGATGGTGCTGCGGGCAACGGGTGCGAGACCGACATTCTCGCCCGCAGCGCGTCGTGCGGTGCCTGCGGGACGTCGTGTAGCTCGGGGACGACGTGCGTCGGCGGGACCTGTCGGTCGGTCACGGCGACGACGGCGACTGCGGTCGACGTCTCCGCGGGCCCACGACACACGTGTATTGCGCTGAGCACGGGTGCAGTGCGCTGCTGGGGCACGAACGACGATGGGCAGCTCGGGACGGGCACCTTCGTGCCCAGCTACGTTCCGGTGGCCGCGACGGGCGTCTTCGACGCCGTGAGGATCGGAGCCGGTGGCACGGGGGGCAGCTCGGGGCCACGCAACGTGAGCTGCGCGATCCGCACGGCCGGCGGCGGGCTGTGCTGGGGCGACTCGGGCGGAATGGGCAACTTCAACTCGCCAACGTTCGGCGCTCCGGACGACGTGTACATGCTCGCAGACGCGCGGGACATCGACGTGGGCGGCGCTTCGTCGGCGATGCATGCCTGCGCGCTCCGCACCACGGGAGCGGTGTCGTGCTGGGGCGACGGTGTCGATGGGCAGCTCGGGCAGGGCACGACCGGAGGCAGCTTCATCCCGATCGACGCGCTCGTCACCAACGCGATCGCCGTCGCCACGGGCGGGCGCCACTCCTGCGCGCTCGTGGGAGCGACTCCGACGGCAGCATCGGGCAGCGTGTGGTGCTGGGGAGCCAACGGCGACGGGCAGCTCGGCCGCGGGAGCGCGACTCCGACGAGATCCGCGATGCCCACCGCGGTCTCCGGGCTCGCCGCTTCACGGAACGTGGACGCGGGCAGCTCGCGAACCTGCGCGGTGCTCACGGACGGAACGGTTCGATGTTGGGGGATAGGTCCTCTCGGGGACGGGACGAACGCCAGCAGCGCGACGCCGATCACGGTCACCGGGCTCACCGACGCCGTCCAAGTCGCGGTGGCCGACTCCCACGTGTGCGTCCGCCGCGTCGCAGGAACCGTCACGTGCTGGGGCCCGACAGGCTCGGGACGCCTCGGCGACGGCGACATGAGCGGCATCAGCCATCTCACGCCGACGACGAGCGTGGTCGGCCTGAGCGATGCAATCGCAATCGCGGGTGGTGAGAACCACACCTGCGCGCTCCGCGCGACGGGCGACGTAGTCTGCTGGGGCGAGAACAGTGTCGGACAGCTCGGCGACGGGACGACGACGAATCGGGCGACGCCCGTCGCCGTGACGTTCTAGCTCCGCGACGCTCCGCAGCGCCTCGCCGGCCGCGCAACTCGGTCGCCGGCCGGCCGATACCTCGCACCTGGCCGGTCGTGCGACCCGCCACCGTCAGTGCAGACGGGCGCTCGGCGTCTCTCTGCGGGCGGGCACGCGGGGGTGTCCGGTGGGCGCGGGCGTGCGGAGGCTGCTAGGAGGTGCGAGCTGTTTCAGAAGAGGAATCGCGCGTACACGCGATTTTTCATCGTCGCCGCATCGGGGCCCGCGTAGACCGCCTGCGGCCGCCGCCGTCGCTCACGAATGCCGCGCTCTCCATGACTGGTGCGTCGGCATGTCGAGCAACTGCGCCTGTAGCGCGCCGCCCGGTACCCACCACGCGAGGACGTGACGCCGTCCCATCGAAGCAGACTCGATGCTCGCTCCCAACGGGGAGTCTACCCTCGACGACCGGCGGGTCATCGATGAGCCCGCGCGTCGGCCCACCAACTCGAGCGGCTAGGAGCTCGTCTCCGATGCGCGCGGCGTCGGCGTCGAGGGCGGTGACGCGGAGGCCGCCGCGCGCGAGCTCGACGGCGAGCGGCAGGCCGACGTAGCCCGCTCCCATCACGACGACGTGGGCGTCGCCGGACTCGAGCCGTGCGATGGCGGAGCTCGTGACCATGGGCGCGGAGCTTAGGCCGGGAAGTCCGGTCGCGGCCAGCGCCATGCCTCGCGTGTGCGACCTTTGACTACAAGTCGCGTGAATGCGCGGGCGGCCGCCGGCAACCCATGAGGTCTGCGGATGCGCGCGTGTGTTCTTTTCGTTCTTCTGGCCACTGCGAGCACGGCGCACGCGTACACGCTCAAGGAGCGCGATGACGGGGGGCCGCTTCGCTGGACGGCGAGCCAGGTGGTGCTGCGGGTCGCGCCGCGGGCGGGGTGCGGGCCGACGAGGGCGGAGGTGATGTCGGCGGCGCGGATGGGAGCGGACGCTTGGCGGGGGATCGGGCGGGCGCCGGACATCGTGATCGAGAGTGGGGCGCCGCCGGCGGCGTATGGGGACGCGGCCGGGAGCGAGGCGGGGCACGGGATCTATGTGCTCTGTGATTGGCCTTTCGAGGCGCCGCTGGCGGTTACGGTGGTGTCGTTCGATCACGTGACGGGGGAGATCCTCGACGCGGACATCCTGATCGACGGGCGGGCGGAATTCGCGATGTTGTCGGAGATGAACCCGGGGTCGCAGTTCGATCTGGTGTCGGTGGTGACGCACGAGATGGGGCACGTGCTCGGGCTGAATCACAGCACGGTGCCGGCGGCGACGATGTGGGCGACGACGGCGCGAGGGGACACTCGGCAACGAACGCTGGCGCCGGACGACGAGAACGGGATCATCGCGATCTACGGCGAGGTGGGGGACGCGGAGCACGTGGCGTATGGGTGCTCGGTGACCGGGGCAGCGGGTCGCGGGCGTGGGGATGGCGCGTCGGTGCTGGCACTGCTCGCGGCGGCGTGGGCGTTGGCGCGGCGGCGCCGACGCGGCTGACACGCGAAATCCCGAGTGCGCCGATGTGCGCTCCACGACGCCCGAATCCCACAGCGACGCGCGCGTGAGGGTGCGTACATGACGAGTCGATCGTGGTCGGTCGCTCGCTCGTCTCGCTCGCTGTGGCTGTCGCTGCCGTGGCCGCTCTGCTGTTCGTCGCTTCACGGGCACAGGCCTACGAGCTGAAGCGCACCGAGTCGGGTGACGCGCTCTACTGGCGCGAGGCGCGGGTGACGTTTCGGGTGCGCGAGAGCGCGCGATGCGGGCCGACGCGGGAGGAGCTGCTCGCGGCGGCGCGGATGGCCGCGGATGCGTGGCGCGGGATTGGCGGGGCGCCGGACATCGTCATCGAAGATGGGCGGGCGTCGCGCGAGGCGGCGGTCGACGGCGAGAACGGGATCTACGTGGTGTGCGAGTGGGAGCATGGGACGACGCTCGGGGTGACGGTGGGGTCGCACGACGCGGCGGACGGGCGGATGGTCGACGCGGACGTGCTGCTGAACGGGGAGATGCCGTTCGCGCTGATGCGCGAGGGGCACGAGGAGCGCCACGCGCACGAGTACGATCTCGGGTCGGTGCTGACGCACGAGATGGGGCACGTGCTCGGGCTCGACGAGAGCGGCGAGCGGCAAGCGACGATGTGGCCGCGCACGCAGCGGGGCGCGACGTCGCAGCGGACGCTCGAGACGGACGACGAAGAGGGGGTCGCGGCGATCTACGCGCGCTCGGCGAGGGCGGCGCTCGGCGAGGGCGGCGCGGCAGAGGGTGCGGTCGCCAGCGGGTGCTCGGCGGCGGGCGGTGGCGGAACGCGCGGAGCGACGGGCGGCGGCGGCAAGGGTTGGCCGGGCGCGGCAGCGTGGCTCGCGCTCGTCGCGTGGCGCCGGCGCCGGCGCCGGCGGTCGAGGCGCGGCCCACCGAGCTGATGGCTCGGGTCGCGCGAGGTGAGCACGCGGAGCTCGTACGACTTCCGCACAGGTCGCGCGACCTGCGCTCGTCTCGCACGTCGTGCGCTGGCCGCTCGACGTTGGCTCGACGCCGGCGACGCTCGCCCCGCACGCGCAACCGCCGCTCGCGCGGCGCGATACCTCCCGCCGTGCCGTCGGACGAGCACGAGCCCGAGCACGATGCGAAGGTGATCCGATTTTGCGCCCGAACGGAGCGCGCCGACCTCGTGCGACCACGGCGGCCGCGCGGGAGGACCGTCAGTCGTGAGCGGGCGCGGGCGTCTCGACCTCCGGGGGAAGCCGTGACAGAGGAACGCGGGCCGATGAGAGAAGATGCATATCTCGCGAACGCGCTCGGCTGGGCGCTCGAGCACGGGGGCGCCATGCTCGATTCGGGAGCTATCGTCGTTCGGCGAGGGCGACGACGGGGTGGAGACGCTCGCGTATCTCGGCTTCCTGACGGGGAGCGAGACGCTGCGGGAGCTCATCCTTCGCGAGGATCTCGACGACGCGCTGCGCACGCTGTCACCGCGCGAGCGGAGGGCCGCGGCGACCTCGCTGCTCGGCCTGGTGTCGCACGCGAAGTGGGGCTCGGCGTCGCCGCGCGCGGGGACGGCGCACGTGGTGACGCGGAGCGACGTCCCGCCGCGCGACGAGGGGGCGCTCCGGGCGTGGGTGGAGGAGCGCGCGCCGCTTGCGGTGTTGGAACGTCCGGCGCGCGTGGTGCTGCCGTTCGTACGACAGAGGTGGATGACGCGGGACCTCGTCCGGCTGCTCGGCGACGCGTCGCTCGGGGAGTGCTTGGGCGTCGAGGAGATCGGGAGCGAGCGGCACCTCGTGCCGGTGCTCCGAGGCGCGATGCGCGAGTACCTCGCGGCGGCGGTGCGCGACCTGCGGCGCGCGGAGTGGCGGCGGGAGGCGTGGTCTCGCGCGCCGGAGGAGCCCGGGCTCGCGGCGCTCGCGGGGGTCTTGCGCGAGTCGCTCGATTGGCTGGCGGGCGAGTCGGCGGTCGTGCCGGATCGGGCTTCGTTCTATCTGTCCGTCGACCCGCCGCGGTTCACGATGAGGCTCGAGGACGCGTCGGTGACGGTTGGGCTCTCGAGCTGGGAGGTCGGGCGGGTGACGCTCGAGTCGACGGGTCTCGACGACGCGGGCGGGCACGTGCGCGCGACCGTCGAGGCGCTGCTCGACGTGCTCCACGAGCCATCGAACGTCGTGCGCGCGGACCTGATCGAGCTCGTGCGAACGCCGGTGTGGAGCCGGCTGGTCCGCGCGATGGAGGGGGGTGGCGCGACGGCGCCGGCGGCGGCGGGCGCGCGCGGCGGCGGTGGACGGGTCGCGTGGAGGCTCCGGCCGGAGAGCGCGTCGATTGAGGTGCTCCATCAGAAGCAGCGGAAGAACGGGACGTGGACGAAGGGGTCGAGGGAGCCGCTCGCGTGGCTCGCCGCGACGAGCCCGGGCACGGCGACCGAGCTCGACCACCACCTCGGCGCCGAGCTCGAGGCGAACGCCGGCATTCGCTACGGGAGCGGAGCCGCGGTGCACGCCGGCGCCGGCGAGCGCGCGCGCTGGGCGCGCATCGCGGCGCTGCTCGCGCGGCATCCCCTCGTGTACGTCGGCGACGCGGAGTCGCCGGTGCGCGTGGCGGTGCATCGGCTCGGATTCGTGCTCGAGCCGGCGTCGAGCGGGCTCGACGTTCGGGTGCGCGTGGGTCGCCGGACGTTCTCGCCGGGCGACGTGCTCCGCCAGACGGTCCTGCCGATGACGTTCGGCGCGTACGACGCGCGCGAGGCGACGCTGGACGTTCACGTGCTCGAGGCCGGGGAGAAGCGCGTGCTCGACGTTCTCGCGGCGTACGGTGCGACGATCCCGCGCGAGGGCGTCGATCGGGTCCTCGCGGGGCTCGTGCACGCGATCCCGGATGCGGCGCTCGAGCTGCCGGCCTCGCTCGCGGGGCGGACGAGCCCGGCGGACGAGCGGATCGTGCTGAGGGTCGCGCCGCGGCCGGGCGCGGGGGCGCGCGTGGTGGTCGGTGTGCGGCCGTTCGAAGGGGCGGCGCTGCTCGCGCCGGGCGTCGGAGGGCGCAACGTCGTGTGCTTCGCGGGCGGCGAGCGGACGACGCGCGTGCGCGACCTCGAGGCGGAGCGCGAGCGCGCGGAGGAGCTTTGCGCGCGGCTCGGGCTCGCGGGCGGCGCGCTCGGACCGGACGCGCCGCGCGAGCTCGCGAGCGACGAGGCGCTGCTCGAGCTGCTCGACCGCGTGCGCGCGGCGGCGGACCGGGTCGTCGTGGAGTGGCCGGAGGGCGAGGTCGCGCGGTCGGTCGTCGGGTCGATCCCCGAGGTGAACGTGCGCATCCAGCGCTTCGAGGATTGGCTGGGCGTCGACGGGGAAGGGCGCGTGGGGAGCGACCGCGTGCGTCTGCGGGATTTGTTGCGCGTCGCTCGGACCGGCGGGCGGTTCGTCGCGCTCGGCAAGGGGCGCTACGCGCGCATCACCGAGGAGCTGCGCGCGCGGCTCACGGGCGCGGCCGAGGTGGTCTTCGAGCACGAGCAGGGGCTCGCCGCGGGGTTCGCGGCGCCCGAGGTCGTCGCGTCGCTCGCGCTCGACGAGCGGAGCATCGAGGGGGCGGTGCACCTGCGCGACGCGGTCGCGCGGATGGCGAGGAGCCGCGAGCTGTCGGCGGAGGTGCCCGACGCCCTTCGCGCGGAGCTCCGGCCGTACCAGCGCGAGGGGTTTCGGTGGCTCGCGCGCCTCGCAGAGTGGGGGGTCGGGGGGTGCCTCGCCGACGACATGGGCCTCGGAAAGACGCTCCAGGCGCTCGCGCTGCTCGCTGCACCGCGCCGCGCGCGGACCGGCGCTCGTCGTGGCGCCCACGTCGGTGGTCGACAACTGGCGAGCGGAGGCGGCGCGGTTCGCGCCGACGCTGCGGGTGACGGCGTATCGCGGCAAGGGCCGCGCGGCGCAGCTCGAGGGGCTCGGCGCGGCGGCCGTGCTCGTGACGAGCTACGATGTCGTGCTCCGCGACCAGGCCGCGCTCGCAGGGCAGAGGTTCGCGACGCTCGTCCTCGACGAGGCGCAGGCGATCAAGAACGCGGCGGCCAAGCGCGCGGGCGCGGTGCACGCGCTCTCGGCGGAGTTTCGGGTCGCGCTGACGGGCACACCGATCGAGAACCATCTGAGCGAGCTCTGGTCGATCCTTCACGCGGTCCAGCCGGGGCTGCTCGGGCCGGCGCGGCATTTCCGCTGGGCCTACGCGAAGCCGATCGAGCAACACGGCGATCCGGTGGCGCTCGAGCGCCTCAAGCAGCGGGTTCGACCCTTCCTGTTGCGGCGCAAGAAGAGCGAGGTCGAGGCGGAGCTTCCGCCGCGGACCGATTCGGTGCGTCGGGTGCGAGCTCGATCGGGTCGAACGAGCGATCTACGACACCGCCAAGAAGGACGCGCTCGAGAAGCTCGCACGCGTGCGCGACGGCGATCCCGAAGCGCACATCGCCGTCTTGGCCGAGCTCTCGCGCCTCCGGCAGCTCGCGTGCCATCCGCGGCTGGTCGACCGAGCTCGCCCGTCCCGTCGTCGAAGCTCGCGGCGTTCGAGGCGCTCGCGGAGGAGCTCCGGGACGCGGGTCACCGCGCCCTCGTCTTCTCGCAGTTCACGCGCCATCTCGCGCTCGTGAGGGAGCGGCTCGATGCGCTGCGGATCCCGTACGTCTACCTCGACGGCGCGACACCGGCGCCGAGCCGGCGAGCGCGCATCGAGGCGTTCTCGTCGGGCGACGTGCCGTTCTTCCTGATCTCGTTGAAGGCCGGCGGGACCGGGCTGAACCTCACCGCCGCCGATACGGTGGTGCACCTCGACCCGTGGTGGAACCCGGCGACCGAGGACCAGGCGTCCGACCGGGCGCACCGCATCGGACAGGACAAGCCCGTGACCGTCGTGCGGCTGGTCGCGTCCGGGACGATCGAAGAATCGGTGTACGCGCTGCACGAGAAGAAGCGCGCGCTCGCCGAAGAGCTCCTCGCGGGCACGAGCGGCGCCGGGACGCTCTCGACGCGCGAGCTCGTCGGGCTGATCCGCGGCGGCGCGGCGGCAGGCGCCGACTGAGGCGGGCGCCGGGTGATCGGGCGACGGCCGGGATTGTGCGACACTCGCGGCGATGCACGCGATGCTCTTCGCCGCCGGTCGCGGGACGCGGCTCGCGCCGCTGACGGACGAGCGGCCGAAGCCGGTCGTGCCGATGGCGAATCGGCCGCTCGCGTGGTTCGCGATGGGGCACCTCGCGCGCGCGGGGGTGACGCGCATCGTGGCGAACGTGCATCACGGCGCGGACGAGGCCGAGGCGGGGCTTCGCGCGGCGGCGCCGGACGGGGTCGAGCTGGTGGTGCTCCGCGAGGAGCGACTGCTCGGGACGGGTGGGGGGCTCTCGAACGCGTGGGCCGAGCTCCATGCGGGCGCGGCGGCGGACGCGCCGATCGTCGTGATGAACTCCGACATCGTCTTCGCGCCGGACCTCGCGCGCGCGCTCGAGACGCACGCGCGGCTCGGGGCGGTGGCGACGATGGTGCTCCGGCCGGATGCGGACGTGGCGCGGTACGGCGCGGTGGAGATCGACGGGGCGGGGCGGGTGAGGCGGCTTCTGGGGCGGCCGGTGGATGTCGCCGCGACTCTGGGCCCGCGCGGCGCCGAGGCGCGTGGCGGTGATGCGCTTCGCGCGATGATGTTCACCGGTGTGCACGTGCTCGCCCCGGACGCGGTGCGCGAGCTGCCCGCGCTGGGCTGCATCGTGCGGCACGCATACCGACGATGGGTCGACGAGGGGCGAGTGGTCGCCGGCGTCGTCGACGACTCGCCCTGGCGCGACGTCGGAAGGCTCCGGACGTACCGCGACGCGAACCTCGAGCTCGCCTCGGGCGCGCTCGCCTGGCCCGGGATCGAGCCTGGCACCGCGCCGCGCGGGTCGCTCGTCCACCCGACCGCAGTGCTCGGCCCGGGCGCCCTCGTCGAGCACAGCGTCATCGGCGCCGGCGCCCGGGTCGCCGCGCGCGCCACCGTACGCAGATCCGTCGTCTGGGACGGCGCCACGGTCGACCGCGACATCGCCGACGCGATCGTCACGCCGACCCGGCGGGTCCCTCTCTGACTTTCAAACCGTCCCCGATCCACTAGACTCGGGGGGGAACGGGGTGAGGCGATGAGAACTGGGCTTGTCTTCTTGTGTTTGGTGGCGGCGGCGTGCGGGGGACGGCGCGGGCCGGGGGGCGGTGACGGGGGGCCGGGGGGTGGCGACGGCGGCGTCTACATGTGCTCGCGCGGCGGGCCGACGATCGTGTGCAACGGCGTGACGGAGCTGACGTGCAACTCCGACGGGTCGGTCGCGTCGATGCGGACGTGCACGGCGGAGGGGCTGGTGTGCGCGCCGGGGCTCGGCTGTCGGATGTGCGTGCCCGGGACGGGATCGTGCGAGGGGAACACCACACGGACGTGCAACGCCGACGGGATGGGCTGGACGGCGGGGGCGACCTGTGACGCGGCGGCGGGCGAGACGTGCAACGTGTCGACCGGGGTGTGCGCGAGCTTGTGCCGCGACGCGGAGGCGTCGAGCTCGTACATCGGGTGCGAGTACTGGCCGACGACGGTGATGAACGCGGGGTTGGCGGACGAGTTCGAGTTCGCGGTCGTCGTGGCGAACCCTCAGAGCGTGCCGGCGGACGTGACGATCACGCGAGGCGGAGCGGCGGTGACGTCGGCGACGGTGGCGCCGGGGTCGCTCGAGACGATCACTCTGCCGTACGTGCCGGAGCTCAAGGGCGACGACACGCACCAAGCGTCGGTGCTCGTCCGTGGCGGCGCGTACCGGCTGCGCTCGACGGTGCCCGTGACGGTCTACCAGTTCAACGCGCTCGAGTATCGCGTGAGCCGGGACTGCGCGCGCGAGGCCGACGACCCGCTGAACATTCCCGACGGGCAGTGCTTCTCGTACACGAACGACGCGTCGCTGCTCTTGCCGACGCACGTGCTGACGGCGAACTACATGGTCCTGTCGCGCCCGACGATGATCAACTACCTGACGGACGGCATCGACGAGGTCTACCTGACGAGCCCGGGCTTCTTCGCGGTCATCGGCGTCGATGACGCGCCGACGACGGTGTCGGTCGACTTCACGGCGCACGTCGAGGCGTCGATGGACGGGATGGTCCGCGCGTTCAATCCCGGCGACAACGGGATGTTCACGCTCGAGCAGGGCGACGTGTTGCAGATCGCGACGACGCAGCCGCAGACCTGCCTCAACCCCGGGACGACCGAGCCGTACGGGCTCGGCGCGACCATCACGTACTGCCAGCCCGGCAACGACTACGACCTCACCGGGACGATCGTGCGCGCCGGCGCCGGCCAGCGCGTCGCGGTCATCAGCGGGCACAACTGCGACTTCGTGCCCTACAACCGCTGGGCCTGCGATCACCTCGAGGAAGCCATGTTCCCGCTCGAAGCGTGGGGACAGGACTACATCGTCAGCATGACGGCGCCGCTTCGCTCGGAGCCGAACCTCATCCGCATCGTCTCGGGCCACGACAACAACATGCTGACGTTCGATCCGCCGGTGCAGCCCTCCCAGACGCTCAACCGCGGCCAGATCCTCGAGTTCGAGGCGTCGATGGACTTCCGCGTCACCGGCACCGACGCGTTCAGCGTGGTCCAACACCTCGTCGGTCAGGACTACGCCGGGCTCGGCTCGAGCGGCATGATGGGGAACGGCGACCCCGCGCTCGGCCTCGCCATCCCGACCGAGCAGTTCCGGACGTCGTACACGTTCCTCGCGCCGACCACGTACGTGGTCAGCTACGTCAACGTCACCGCCCCCGATGGCGCCGAGGTCATCCTCGACGGCGCGCCCGTCACCGGCTGGCGCACGGTCGGCGGCAGCGGCTTCTCGACGACCCGCTTGATGATCAACGGCGGCTCGCACGAGATCAGCTCGACGTCCGCACCGTTCGGCATCGTCGTGTATGGGTTCGGGTCGTACACGTCGTACATGTACCCGGGTGGCCTCGACTTCGAAGCGATCAACATCCCGTTCTGACCGCGGCGCTCTGACACGTCGCGGTGAGCGGGCTATCCTTCCATCGATGTCTTGGCGTGGCTTCGTCTTCGGGTGGTCGTCGATTCTCTGCGTGCTGACGGGATGCGGCCTCCTGCTCGACGCCGACCCTCAGCTAGTGCGCGGGTCCGCCTTGGACGCCGGCTACGACCTCGACGGCGGCGCGCGCGCGGATCGCGCCGAGCGCGACGACGGCTCGACGGGCCGGCGGGACGCGGCGCCCGATGGCGGCACCACCTTCGCGTGCGTGCCGCGATCGGAGATCTGCAACGGTCTCGACGACGACTGCGACATGCTCGTGGACGAGGACTTCGACTTCATGTCCGACGTCTCGAACTGCGGCGGTTGCGGAACCGCCTGCGTGGCGAGCGGTACGAACGCGTACGCCACGTGCGTGATGGGGACCTGCACGAGCACGTGCCGCACCGGCTACGCGGACTGCGCCGGAGACGGAGTCTGCGTCTCGCTGTCCACGGCGGCGCACTGTGGGTCGTGCTCGGTCACGTGCCCCCTCGCGGCGCCCCTCTGCTCTTTGCTCGGTGGCGAAGCGTGTCGCACGTATTGCGACACGGCCCTCAGGCTCTGCAGCTCCGTCTGCGCCGACACGGCGACGGACCCCATGAACTGCGGGGACTGCGGCAACGTCTGCCTCTTCGATCACGCCGCGGGGCTCTGCGTCTCCGGGCACTGTCAGCTCGGCGCGTGCGATCCGGGTTACGACGACTGCGACATGGACGCGGATACGGGCTGCGAGACCGACACCGGCGCGAGCTCGACCGACTGCGGGTCCTGCGGCAGGACCTGCGTGGGTCGCTGTTCGGCCGGCTCGTGCGTGTCGGCGACCACGTGCACCCGCCCGTGCCTCGACTGCGGGTCGGGGAGCTGCGACGTCGACGTGGACTACGACGACCTCAATTGCGGCGGCTGCGGGATGCCGTGCGGCGCGGCGCAACGGTGCTGCGGCGGGATGTGCCGGCCGAGCGGATTTCTCTGCACCTACCCCCTGCCGCGGTGCGGCGGCGCCTGATCAGCCCGTGCCGACGACCTTCGCCGCGACGACCGTGATGTTGTCGGGGCCGCCGTTCTGATTGGCGCGGTCGATCAGCGCCGCGCACGCCTTCTTGAGGTCGTCTGGTGCTCGAGGGCGATGCCCGCGGATCTCCTCGTCGTTGACCGGACCGCAGAGCCCGTCCGAGCAGAGCAGGTAGACGTCGCCAGGCTGCGGCTCGTCGAGCAGCGTGTCGACCTTGACGCTCTCCTTCATCCCGAGCGCGCGCACGATCACGTTCTTGTGCGGGAAGTTCCGCGATCTCCTCCTCGGTGAGCTTCTTCATCTTGATGTAGTCGTTGAGCAGCGAGTGATCCTCGGTGAGCTGCTCGAGCTTCGCGTCCCGCAAGCGGTAGACGCGCGAGTCGCCCACGTGCCCGACGAGCACTCCGTCGTCGACCACCAGGATCGAGACGAGCGTCGTGCCCATGCCGCGGAGCTTCGGATCGCGCTGCGCGCTCTCGAAGATCCGGAGGTTCGCCAGCTTGACGCCCGTGATCAGGCGGTTCTCTTCGTAGCCGCGCGACTTGTCCATCTTGTACGGCCAGGTCGCTTCGGGGTCGGCGCTCGTCGCGTGGAAGAAGTCGCGCAGCGTGTCGATCGCCATCTTGCTGGCGACCTCGCCCGAGGCGTGACCGCCCATTCCGTCGGCGACGACGTAGAGGTGGTCCTCGTCGATGACGGCAAAGCTGTCCTCGTTGTGCGTCGCGCTTCATGCCGACGTTCGTCTCGCCGGCGACGATCACTCGAGCGGCCACAGGCAGCTTTCCTCCGATTGCACGAAACGGATCGTAAATAGCCGCAAACCCTTCGGGAAGTCAAAACTTCCTGTCGGGGTCGGGGCTCTTTTCGCCTGTGATCTCCGCTGCCCCCTCCCACCCGCGTGCCGCGTGGGCGGCGTTGGTGGCGGTTGCAGGCCGACGGGCGACGCGGTACCGAGGCAGGCGTGCTGACCGACGACGACGCGCAGGAGCTCGCGGCGCTCGCCGCGATGGCACGCGAGCTGGTCACGTTTCAGCACGGCCTGCGTGGGATCGGAGTCCCCGAGGTCGACGTGCCGCCCGCGGTGATCGCGCGAAGCGAGGGGAGCGGATCGGGCCGCTCGACGCCCGCCGCGGCAGACCCTCCACCCGCCCCGCCGGCCGCGGCGATCCTCCCCGGCCTCGCCCCCGACGCCCGCCGCGAGCGCCTCGCCGTCCTCGCTCACGACGCCAGCGAGTGCACCCGCTGCGCGCTCCACGAGGGCCGCACCCAGAGCGTCTTCTCGCGCGGCTCACCGGACGCGACGCTCGTCTTCGTCGGCGAAGGGCCGGGCTATCACGAGGACAAGCAGGGCGAGCCGTTCGTCGGCAAGGCGGGGCAGCTGCTCGACCGCATGATCCAGGCGATGGGGTTCGCGCGCGACGAGGTCTACGTCTGCAACGTCGTCAAGTGCCGCCCCCCCGACAACCGGACGCCGCTCCCGACCGAAGCAGGCGCGTGCGCGCCGTTTCTCGACGGGCAGCTCGAAGCGATCGGTCCCGCGGCGATTGTCGCGCTCGGGCGATGCGCGGCCGAGCGGCTCGGGTGCATGTCGCCGAGCCCGCGAGGGTGGCGCGGCCGCTGGGCGAGCTACCGCGGCATCCCGGTGATGCCGACGTATCACCCGGCGTTTCTGCTCCGAACGCCCGACATGAAGCGGCCGGTGTGGGAAGATTCTGAAGCAGGTGATGGCCCGCCTCGGAAAGGCACCGCCCGGCAACGGATGACCATGCCGGCCTCCGACCGCGACCTCGACGACGAACTGGACGAGCTGCCTCCCCTCGGCGGAAAGCTCGAGGACGACGAAGCGCTCGGCGTCGAGGAGGGCGGCGAGCCCGAGCTCGACACGCTCGGCGTCGAGGAGGACGTCGGGCTCGACGACCGCGTCTCGGGCGTGGAGCTCTCGATCGACGAGATGCTCGACACCGCCGATGAAGAAGGCGAGAGATGGACCGAGGGCAGCGAAGCTGCCGGCGACGCGATCGGGAGCGACGGTCTCGAGCGCGTCGCGGCGGCCGAGTACGGCTGGACCGAGGACACCGAGGCGAGCGAGGTCGGCGACCTCGGCGACGAGATTGCGTTCGGCGACGCGGACGGCACCGGGATTGACGACTCCGGCGAAGAGGGCGTCGACGACAACATCGTCTTGCCGTCGAGCGGGAGCGACGAGGACGACGTGGGCCTCCCACCGCTTCGAGGCGGCGACGTGGAGACCGGCGCGGACGCGCTCGCGGAGGATCTCGACATCGCGGGCGACGCGCTCATCGAAGGCGCCGAGCTGAGCTTCGAAGAGGAGTCGCGCCTCTCGGGAGCGTCTCTTCCGCCTTCGCTCGGCGGATCGCGCCTCGAGCTCGCGTGGCTCGGACCGCGCGACGACGCTCTCTACGCGGTCGCGTCCATCGACGGAGGAGCGCTCGCGGCGGGCGAGAGGCTCTACCGCAGCGACGGTGGCAAGGTCGCGCCGATTGACGTGGATCTCGAGACCGATCTGCTCACGTCGGTCGCGGTCGAGCGCCTGGACGCCGGGGCCGTCGCGATCGGGACGCGGCTCTCGGGCGCCTGGACGAGCCGCGACGGCGGGCGGTCGTTCCACGACAAGAACGGGTGGCGGAGCGGACGCGCAGACGTGCCGCCGTCGGTCGCGTTCTTCGTGACCGCGGAGCCGCACGCCGAGGGCGTGCGCCTCTGGGGTCGCACGCGGAGCGGCGCGCTCTTTCGAAGCGACGACTTCGGCGAAGCGTGGTCGCGGCCGCTCCTTCCGGCACCGGTCGCCGCGCTCGCGTGCGATCCGAAGGGCGGCGTCGTCGCGTTGCTCGTGCCCGCGCGAGGCGGCGCACAGGTCGCGCGGAGCGACGACGGCGGCCACCGTTGGACGGTGCGCGACGTCGCGGGGCTCACCCGCTCACCCGACAGCGAGGCCGAGTACCACGTCGCGGCGCTCGGTCGCTCGATCGCGATCGCGAGCGACGGGCACACGGACGGGCCGTACGTGAGCTACGACGATGGCGCGACGTGGGAGCGGCTCGACGCGATGCCCTCACCGGGCGCGATCGCGCTCGTCGAGGAGGCGGGAGTGGTCGTGCTCTACGCGAGCCTGTTCTTCGAGAGCGCGGACCGCGGGGTGGTCGTCCGGCATCCGGCGGATCGCAAGAGCGCGCTCGTCCTCGACGTGCGCGCCGAGCGCGAGCGACGCGACATCGACCGGCGCGGCGATCCCGAGGGCGACAACCGCGTCTTCGCGCTCGCGGTGCGCCCGGTGCGCGACGGCACCGAGCTCTTCGTGGCGAGCGGCGCGGGTCTGTTCCGCCTCCTCGTGCGCGGAGGCGAGCTCGAGCGTCTCGGCTGATGGCGACCGAGGAGCCCAAGTCCACGGAGCGGCTGCGCGACGGGCTCTCCGCCGCCGACGCCGCGGTGCTCCGCGCCGACCTCGAGCTCGACAAGGACGCGTCCGACCTCGCCGTGGCCAAGGCGCTGATCTCGAACGCCGCGCACGCGATCCCGGTCGAGCCCACGAAGCGTCGCGCGATCGATCCGCGCCCGCTCCTCGCGCCGTCTCCGGTGGCCGGGGCCGATACGTCGTTCCTCGGTCGGCTGAGCGCCGGCGTCGACAGCGGCGACCGGATGAAGGTCGAGTCGCTCGACGACGTCCGCACGATCCTCGCCGTGGTGCGAGCGGGACGGCTGACGCAGAGGCGCGCCGCGCTGAGCCGATTGTCGGAGCTCCTGACCGAGGGCAGGAGGCACGTCCCGTCCGAGCAGATCCGCCGCGCGACGGACCTCATCGCGCGTACGCGCGACGTCGAGATCGCGTACGAGCTGTCGTTCGCGCGCTCGCAGCTCCCCGGCGCGATCGGTCGCGACGCGCGCGACGAGCGCGCGTCGTTCGACGACATCGTGTTGCAGCTCGAGCGGCAGATCCGTCGCTACTGGGACGGCGAGCTCGCAGAAGAGCCGGTGACGCTCTTGCCCGGCGACGAGCGCGCGGTGCTGATGATGCGTGAGCGCGACGTGCCCGACCCCGT
This sequence comes from uncultured delta proteobacterium, assembly GCA_963740495.1. Lineage (GTDB taxonomy): Bacteria > Myxococcota_A > Polyangia > Polyangiales > CAVUEK01 > CAVUEK01. Next base: position 100,157 of record CAVUEK010000008.1, on the reverse strand, counting down.
GGCCGAGCACCTCGGGGCGATCGTGGAGACGGGAGACTGGATGATCACGCGCGAGGCGCGGCTCGAATCTTCTCGGAGCGCTCCGCTTCTCGGGCGACCCGCGGCTCGTTCCATCGCTCGCGTCGCTGCTCGAGTCGAGCGACGGCGAGCTCGCCACGGAGGCGGCGCGCGCGCTCGGGCGCATCGACGACCCGCGCGTCTACCCGGCGCTCCTCGGCGCGTACGAGCGAACCGTCGTCGAGCGGCTCAAGGCGGTGCTCGCAGGCGCGCTCGGGCACGCCGCGGGCGATGCGCGCGGACGCTCGTTTCTGCTCGGCCTGCTCGAGTCCGGAGACACCGAGACCGCGCGCCGGGCGCTCGAGGCCCTCGACGCCGTCGGCGGACCGGAGGACGTCTCGGCCGTGGTGAAGTTCCTCGAGGAGGGTGATCCGAGCCTGCGCGTCACGGCCATCCGGACGCTGGCGCGGATCGGCGACGGGCGCGCGCTCGAGGCGCTGCGTGCGCTCCAGGAGCAGACCAGCGTCTCGGCGATTTGGGCGGAGGTCGAAGACGCCGAGGGCGCGATCCGCGCGCGCATCGAGCTCCGGGGCGAGGAGCACGACACGCGAGGCATCGTGCTCGCGCGGAGGGAGCGCGAGAAGATCGCGACCAAGGACGAAGGGAAGGGGGGCTTCGGCCTCCGCGGGTACACGGACTACGCGATCGGTGTGATGTGGCTCCTGCTCGGCTCCATGGCGCGTGCTGTAGCGCGGTTCGAGCGCGCGGCGACGCGGCGCCGGGCGTGGGCGCGCCCTCTGGTCGCGGTGGCTCTCGCGTATGCGAGGCGCGAGCGCCACGCCCTCGCGCTCGCGAGCTTTCGACGCGCGATTGAGATCGACCGCAACGAGGTCGAGCAGAACCCGATCGCGATGCGCGCGCTCGCGATGAGCTTCCTGCGCCGCGCCGACGAGGTCGAGCGAGACGGGCGGCACGACATCGCGCGGGGGCTCCTCGAGGAGGTGACCGCGCTCGACCTGCGGCGGGCGCCGAGCGCGCTCCGGTTCGAGGTGACGCGCCGGTACGAGGCAGCGCGCCGAGGCGCAGCGTGACGGTCGAGGACATCGGGGCGGCGGCGCGCCGCGCGCTCGACGCGATGGGCGAGAGCGCGTCGGGGGACAGGAAGGGCGGCGTCGCCCGCGTGGTGCTCGACGTCACGATCGACGGTCGCACCGAGATGGTGACGGTGATGATGCGCGACGGGGAGATCGTCCTGTCGTCGACGGACGGACAGAGCCGCGGGCCGTACGTCCTCGAAGCACTGCGGCTCCTCGCCGCGGCGGCGTTCGAGCTTCCCAAGGGCGTCCGCACGTCGCCTGGCGACCTTCCGGGCGAACGGGTCAGCTTGATCGGGCCCGAGGGCCGCGGCGGCGATCCGCAGACCGCCTCGTCGAAGAAGCAAGCGCTCGCCGATGCCCTCGAGGACGTCGTCGTCGCGGTGGCACGCGCCGGAGTGCGGGAGGCCTCGGACGCGCCCGCCGTCCGCGAGGCGCTCGAGCGGCTCTCTTCGACGCTTCCGTCGCCGGTCTCGCTCGCGACCTCGCGCTGGCTCGCGCTCCTCCGCGTCGGGCTCGGGTCGAAGGACGTCGTAGGCGTCGCGCGCACGCTCGACGGCGCGTGCCGCCTCGCCGAAGACTTGCGCGCGGACTCGATCGACGAGCGCGCACGACGGCGGCTCGTCGCGTGGCTCGGCGCTGCGGCGGAGGTGCCGGGCGCGGTCGAGCGGATGAGCGACCGGACGATGATCGAGCTCGGGCGCGAGCATCTCGCCGGCGCCGAGCGTTCGAGCATCGAGCGGCGCTATCTCTTCTGCGTGGACACGGCCGAGCTCTTCCGCGAAGAGCGTGCACGGGCGAGCGCCGGCGGATCGGTCGGGCCCGTCCCGCGCCTCGTGACGGTCGGGCTCGCGGAGGCCGAGGACGGCGCGACGCCACGCGCCATACGCTTGCTCCAGTACTCGGTCGTGAACGTGCCGCCGCGCTCGGACGTCGAGCGCGTGCGCGAGTCGGCGAAGCGTTCGGTGGCCGATCTCGCGGCCGACTACGAGCGGAGCATCGAGCGCTACCCGGGGCTCGCGGAGCCGTTCGCGATCTTTGCGCCGGCGCGCGTGGTGAAAGAGCCTGCGCCAGCGCTGCTCGACTCGGAAGGGACACCGCTTCCGCTCGCGCGCGCGGACGACGCCGGCCGCTCGGCGGCGCTGCTCGCGTACCTCGGCGACAAGTCACCCGAGTGGGTGGCCGGCCGGCTCGTCGACGCCGAGGGAACGTTGCTCATGATCCCGTTGAGCGTCGGGCTGCGCGTCGAAGACCGGGTCGCCATACGGCGGATCTGATCAGCGTCGCGAGGCGAAGAGCGCGCCGAACGCGCCGGCGAGCACCGCCGCGAGCAGGATCGCGGCGGGGGCCGCGCCGCCACCGCGCGTGAGCGCCCCGACGCCGGCGTCAGCGACCAGAACCGCGCCCGCCGTGGCCGCACCGACCCCGAGCGCGCGCTCGAGGCGGCGAGAGAGCGTGCGGAGCGCGAGCGGCTCGCTCCACGTCTCCCGAGCGCGCTTGGCGAGGGCGCTCGTCGCGAACGAGGCGATCACGACCGCGGCGGCGCTGACGAGCGCCGACTCGACGGGCGCCATCGCGTATGCGCCGCGGAGGATGCGAACCGTCGCGCCGAGGCCGGACGCCAGCGCCGCAGCGACGGCGAGCGCCGAAGCGACGACGAGCCAGCCGAGGCGGGGCCGAGCGCGGGCCAGGGCGCGAGCCTCGCCGACCGCCCCATCGACGGCCCCGCGCGGCATCACCACGGTGCTCTCGCCACTCGTCAACGCGGGCGGCTCGACGAGGTCGAGCGGCTCGTCGGTCGCGGTGTCGAGGGCGGAGAGCCGCGCTTCGAGCGTGGCGGGCGTGTCGGGCCGGTCGAGGGGATCCTTCGCCATCGCCCATTCGACGAGCTCCGCGACCTCGGCCGGGACGTCCGGCACGAAGTCGTGCACGCGCGGGATTGGCTCGGCGAGCAGGCGCGCGAGGCTCGCGGTCGCGTCCGTGGCCTCGAAGGGTGAGTGGCCGGTGAGCATGCGGAAGAGCACCGCGCCCACCCCGTAGACGTCGGCCCGGCCGTCGACCGAGGCCGCGCCGCGCGCTTGCTCGGGCGCCATGTACGCGGGCGTGCCGACGACGGCGCCCGTCCGCGTGATCTCGGGCGCCCCGACGAGCTTCGCCACCCCGAAGTCGAGCAGCTTCACGGTCGTGCCCGATGGCCGGGCCGCGAGAAATACGTTCGACGGCTTGAGGTCGCGATGGACGACGCCTGCCGCGTGAGCCGCGACCAGCCCGCGGCACATCTGGCGCGCGATCGTGATCGCTTCGGCGATCGGCACGCGGCCCTCGCGGTCGAGGCGTTTCTGGAGGTCCTCGCCCTCGAGGCTCTCGCAGACGATGCACGGTCGGTCGTCGTCCGCGCGGACGACGTCGACGACCTCGACGACGTGGTCCGAGTCGACGAGCGCCGCCGCGCGGGCCTCGCGCTCGAAGCGCGCGAGCGCGTCGGTGTGCTTCGCGTAGACGTCGTGGATGATCTTGACCGCGAGCTTGCGTGGCAGGCGCGTGTGCTCGGCCTCGTAGAGGCGACCCATGCCTCCGCGCGCGAGCTCGCGCGTGATGCGAAAGCTCCCACCGAGGACGCGGCCGATGAGCGGGTCGTCTGCGCCCGGGCTCGCTCCGAGCGGCGTTCCGTCCTTCGGGCAGAGCGCGTAGTCGCCGGGGAAGCGCTGGCCGCACGTGGCGCACCGGTGCTCCGGTCTCGAAACGGCGCTCGCGAGCGACACGGCTCCCACGCCCGCACGCTAGCCGACCAAGAGGGAGAGGTCAGGAAAACGGCGCTTGAGCGCGCCGAGGCGCCCGTGTAACAGGGCCCGGCACCCTCGCGTAAGGAGAACGATGACGACCCGACCCCACTACTACGATGCCGAGGACCTCGGGCGCTTCTCCGAGATCGGCGAGAACGTCCCCGAGCTCGCGAAGAAATTCTTCGACTGGTACGGCGCGGTGTTCGAGGACGGGGCCCTGTCGCGCGCGCGAGAAGTCGCTGATCGCGCTCGCGCGTGGCGTCACGCCGTGCAGTGCCCGTACTGCATCGACGCCTACACGCAAGGACGCGCTCGAGAAGGGCTGCGACCTCGACCAGATGACCGAGGCGATCGCACGTCGCCGCCGCGATCCGAGGCGGCGCGTCGCTCGTCCACGGCGTGCAGATGCGGAACAAGGCCGCAGATCGATTCGATGTGAGCTGAGCGCGATGGCCGCACGCACTCTCCCGACGCTGACCGCGCGCGGCTCCCGCTCGCGTCGCCCGTGGTGCAGCGCGAGCACCTGCGGCAGCCTGCCCGCTCGCGCGCGACTTCGACGAGGCGCTCCTCGAGCGCGGCGCTCTGCGCCCCTGCGCCCGACGCGGATCGAGATCTTCCAGATCAACGTCGGCAAGCTCTGCAACCAGACCTGCCGGCACTGCCACGTCGACGCGGGACCGGAGCGGCGCGAGGTGATGACGCGCGAGACGATGGAGCTGTGCCTCGCGCGCGCTCGCCGACGACGAGCATCCCGACCGTCGACATCACCGGCGGCGCGCCGGAGCTCAACCCGCGACTTCCGCTGGCTCGTCGAGCGAGTGCCGCGCGCTCGGCCGGCACGTGATGGACCGCTGCAACCTCACCGTGCTCGAGACGCCGTGCGCACCGCGACCTGCCCGAGTTCCTCGCGCGAGCACGAGGTCGAGGTCGTGTGCTCGCTGCCGCACTACCGCGAGGCGCGACACCGACGCGCAGCGCGGCGCGGGCGTGTTCAGAGAGTCGATCGCGCGCGCTGCGGCGCCTGAACGCCGCCGGCTACGGCAGGGGCGACCCGGAGCTGCGGCTCGTGCTCGTCACGAACCCCGTCGGCGCGTTCCTGCCGGCGAGCCAGGCGTCGCTCGAGGCGGAGTGGAAGCGCGAGCTCGAGCGCCGTGCACGGCGTCTCGTTCGACGCGCTCTACACGCATCACCAACATGCCGATCAGCCGCTACCTCGAGTGGCTCGAGGCCACGGGCAACCTCGAGAGCTACATGCAGCGGCTCGTCGCGACGCCTTCAACCCGGCGGCGGCGGCCGGCGTGATGTGCCGCAACACGATCAGCGTCGGCTGGGACGGGCGCGCTCTACGACTGCGACTTCAACCAGATGCTCGACCTCCAGGTGGAGCCGGCGGCGCGCCGCGGCACCTCCGCGACTTCGACCTCGCAGCGCTCGCGGCGCGCGCGGATCGGCGACCGGCCGCCACTGCTTCGGCTGCACGGCCGGCGCGGGCTCGAGCTGCGGCGGCGCCACGGTCTGACCCGATCGGGGGGTGTCCGTTGACAGGTCGGGGGGTCGGCATCTACATCCGATGGGATGGTGGAACGGAAGGTTCGGATCCTGGTCGCCAAGCCAGGGCTCGACGGGCACGACCGTGGGGCGAAGGTCGTCGCGCGGGCGCTTCGCGACGCGGGGTTCGAGGTGGTGTACACGGGCCTCCATCAGACGCCCGAGATGATCGCGGCAGCGGCGATCCAGGAAGACGTCGACGCGGTTGGGCTCTCGATCATGTCGGGCGCCCACAACACGCTCTTCCCGGCGGTGATCGACGCGCTCGCCGCGAAGGGCGCGACGGACATCGCGGTGTTCGGCGGCGGGATCATCCCCGACGAGGACTTCGCTCGGCTCGAGGCCGCGGGCGTCGTCGGGATCTTCACGCCGGGGACGCCGCTCGCGGAGATCATCGCGTGGGTCCGCGCGAACGTGACGCCGAAGGCGGCATAGGAGCGTCGTGGAGCTCGAGCTCAGCGAGACGCATCGGACGATCCGCGACACGGCGCGCGAGTTCGCGACGAAGCGAGGTCGCGCCGCACGCGCGCGCGTGGGACGAGGAGGAGCGCTTCCCGAACGAGATCGTCCCGAAGCTCGGCGCGCTCGGCCTCCTCGGCATCCGCATCCCGGAGGAGTACGGCGGTGCGGGGCTCGACACGCTCGCGTACGCGATCGTCGTCGAGGAGATCGCGCGCGCGGACGGCTCGCTCGCGCTGACGCTCGCGTCGCACAACGGGCTCGGCACGGCGCACATCCTGACGTTCGGGAACGAGGCGCAGAAGCAGAAGTACCTGCCGAAGCTCGCGACGGGCGAGTGGCTCGGCGCGTGGGCGCTCACCGAGCCGGGCTCGGGGTCGGACGCGGCGGGGCTGGCGACGCGCGCCGTGCGCGACGGGCGACGAGCTGGGTGCTCAACGGCACCAAGATGTTCATCACGCAGGGCTCGGTCGGCGGCGTGTGCGTCGTGCTCGCGCGTGACGACGCCGGAGCGCAAGCAGAAGGGCATCACCGCGTTCGTCGTCGAGCACGGGACGCCCGGGCTTCAGCGCGTCGCAAGCACCTCGAGAAGCTCGGGTGCCGCTCGAGCGACACCGTCGAGCTCGACGCTCGAGGACGTGCGCAGTCCCGGACGAGCAGCGCGTCGGCGAGGTCGACCACGGCTTCATCGACACGCTGCAGATCCTCGACCGCGGGCGCATCAGCATCGCGGCGATGGCGCTCGGCCTCGGGCGAGGGCGCGCTCGCGGCGGCGGTGCGGTACGCGAAGGACCGCAAGCAGTTCGGCAAGCCCATCGCCGAGTTCCAGGCCATCCAGTGGATGATCGCCGACAGCCGCACCGAGCTCGACGCCGCGCGCTGCTCACCTGGCGCGCCGCGCTCCTCGCCGACAGCGGCGCAGCGCTACTCGAAGCGAGGCCTCGATGGCGAAGCTCTACGCCAGCGAAGCCGCGACGCGCGCGTGCAACCGCGCGCTCCAGATCCACGGCGGCTACGGCTACACGCGCGAGTTCCCCGTCGAGCGCCACCTGCGCGACGCCAAGCTCTGCGAGATCGGCGAGGGCACCAGCGAGGTCCAGCGCATGGTCATCAGCCGCGACCTCCTCGCGTGATCGGCGACGGCGCGAGCCGTCCGCAGCGAGCCCACCGAGCGAGCCCACCGCTAATTGGCGAGGACCTCGGCGCGGACGCGGATGACGCCGGCGGAGACCATGTGGAGGGTCTCGGCGGCGGCCCGGCTGAGGTCGAGGACGCGGCGGCGGCGGCCGAAGGGGCCGCGGTCGTTGACGCGCACGAGGACGGAAGCGCCGGTGTCCTCGCGGGTGACGCGCAGGACGGTGCCGAAGGGGAGGCGGCGGTTCGCGGCGGTGAAGGCCTCCGGATTGTAGGTCTCGCCGTTGGCCGTGTGGTTTCCGGCGAGGGAGTCGGCGTAGTAGCTCGCGTCCCCTTCGAGGACGCGGACGACGTGGGCGCCGGCGTACTCGGCGTCGAGGGGGTTCTCGCGCGGCGCGGCGGACGTGGGCGGTGGAGCGGAGCGCGCGGCGGCGGGGGAGGGCTCTACCGCTGCGGCGGCGGGCGGCGCGGTCGCGGGCGTGGTCCCGGTCTCGGTTCGCGGCGAGCCGCCGCAGGCGATCGCGACGGATGCCGCCGCGAGCACGGGCCGCGCGACGCGTCTCACCCGCCCTCCGAGCGCGGACGCGCGGGCTGGCCGTGCCCGGGCACGAGGAGGGTCGCCCGGAACGCCGAGTACTCGAAGAGGTCGGAGTGCTCGGGCTCGTGGCAGCCGACGCAGACGCGCTCGGGGACCTCTCGACGGATCAGGCCCGCCTCGCGCGGGCGCTCGACGTGCGCGCTCCCGGGGCCGTGGCAGCTCTCGCACCCGACGTTGACGAGCGCGCCGTCGAGGTTGTGGGTCACCGTCGAGCCGCCGGGCCGCATGTAGCCGGTCACGTGGCAGCCGACGCAGCTCAGGTTGAACTCCTTGTTGCGGTCCGCGAGCGTGCGGTACGCGTGCCCGTGCGGGTGGCCTTGCCACCACGCGACGGCGGCCTGGTGGCAGTCCGCGCCGCCGCACGAGGCCGACCCGACGTAGTGCGGCTCGCCGTCCGGCGCGGGCACGGGCTCGAGGTCCGCGAAGACCCGCGCGTTGTTGCGATTCACCCGCCGGTCGTACGCGGTCATCAGCGACGTCACGTGCCGGTCGCGCGCTGCGTCCGGCGGCAGCTCTTCGTAGCGCGCCGAGAACGCGTTACCCTCGACGCTCCTCGGCGTCTGCACCGCGCCCAGCTCGCGCTCGAGCGACGCGAGCCGCCGCCTCTGCGCGGCGAGGTCGTTCGCGTCGACCGAGTCGTCCGCTTCCCACTCGGCGATGCGCGCTCGAAGCTCGTCGATGCGCGACTCGATCCGCTCGCGCTCGACGTCGCGCGTCCAATCGCTCCAGTCCGTGTACGCCCCGTCGCCGCGGTGAAACACGTCGACGACGACGAGCCCCTGGCCCTGCCGCCCCGCGTTCACGACCCAGGTTCCCTCCGCGTTCACCGGCGGGATCGCGTGCGCCTCGTCGAGGCCCGCCTGTACGACGAAGTCGACGCCCGGGACGCCCATCGCGATCTGTCGCGCCTCGCGGCGCGTCCCGCGCACGAGCCCCACGACGAGGTCGGCGCCCGCCGACCGAAGCTCCGCCACCGCCCCTCGCGCCGCGTCCCGCATCGACCCGGTCTCCTCGACGCCCGCCGGAAGCGCGCCGCTCGAACCGCCCATCGAGGCTCACCCCGAAGATCCCGACCTTCACCCCCCCGACCTCGCGCACCACCGACCCGCGAAGCACCGTCGCGGCCGGCCCGGTCTCACCCTCGGTCCCGGTCTCGCCCTCGGTCCCGGTCTCGCTCCCGCTCGCGCTCTGCCGCAACCTCACGTTCGCCGCGAGAAACGGCACCTCTCCCCGCCCGGCCAGCGCGACGAGCGCGTCCACGCCGTGCGCGAGGTCGTGCGCGCCCGGCGTCACCGCCGCGGCGTCGAGGCGCCCGAGCACGTCGGCGATCACTTCGGCTTTCCAGATCTCCTGGGTGGCAGCCGCCGCCGCGTCGACGCCCCCGTGCGTCGCCCCGTCGAAGAAGATGTCGCCCGCCGCGACGAGCACGACCGGCCCGTCGCCTCGCAGCGCCGCCACCTTCGCGGCCATGCGATCGATGCCGCCGAGCGGTCGGCTCGTGCACCCGCAGGGCTCGAGGTACCCGTCGAGGTCCGTGACCACGACGAGCCGAACCGTCGGCGCGGGTCGCTCGACCGGCGGCGGTGTCGTCGTCGTCCGCGCGTCGTCCCCACAGCTCGCTCCGAGACCGAGTCCTCCGGCCACGATCATCGAGAGGGCGAGGAGTGAGCCGAGCGGGCTCGGGGTCGCCTTGACTCGCACGTCCGAGGTCGTAGCACAGGGGCGCTCCGATGACCGCCGAACGCGCGCGGGCCCCCCGCATCCTCACGGTCGCCGCCGCGATCGGGCTCGCTCTGACCCTCGCGTGCGGTGACGACGCCGATTCCGGGGGTACCGAGGCGACAGGCCATCCGGTCGTCACCGGCGGCCCGCAGGTGGACGACGACACGCCCGCGAGCGATGCGTGCCTCCGCTTCTGTGCAAAGTCGAACGAGTGCGCCGAGCACGAGGGCCGGCGCATCCCCGAGTCGGCGCGCGACTGTAGCCGCAGCTGCTCGGCCGGCGGGCCGCATCGCCTCGCGCCACCGGCCGTGCTCGCGTGCGTCACAGAGCCCTGCGGCGAGGCCTTCACCCGCTGCACGCGCGAGGCGATGCTCGCGTCGCTTCGCGATCAGGACGTCGCGGTCTTTCCGCCCATCTGCCAGGGCCTCTGCGCGCGCGCTGCCTGGTGCGCGCGCCGCACCCATCAGCCGCTCGGGCCCGGCGAGGACGACTGCGAGGCGGCGTGCCGCGAGGGCGGCGCGTACGCCGGTGTGAGCGAGGGCGAGGCCCGCTGCGCGAACGAGCCCTGCGGTGAGGCGTTCACGACGTGTCGCGCGAACGGCGGGCCGGCCTCGCCGGCGCCTCCGGCGCCCGGGCCCGCGCCTGCCGGTCCACCGACCGCCCCCGCCCCGTCGCCTTGACGAGGTGGCGCTCCACATGTAGGTTCCGCCGTCCCATTTTCTGGGGGCACGTCACAACTACGGAAGTTCAGAGGAGAATCCGGTGGTCAAGATCCGGCTTTCCCGCCACGGCGCGAAGAAGAACGCCTACTACCACGTCATCGTGACCGACCACGAGTCGCCACGGGACGGGAAGTTCATCGAGCAGATTGGCACCTACGATCCGCAGAAGCCGATGGCCGATGCCCGCATCGACCTCGATCGGCTCGCCTATTGGGTCGGCGTCGGAGCGCAGCCGAGCGAGACGCTCGCCAAGGTGCTCCGCGAGCACAAGAAGGCGTTCGACGCTGCACAGGCGAAGGCTTCAGAGGCGAAGGCTTCCGCTTGAGCGAAGCAGCCATGGAGCCGCCTCCCGAGACGGAGGATCTCCTCGAAGAGCTGATTGTGTTCATCGCGCAGCAGCTCGTGGACGATCCGGACGCGGTGCGCGTGGAGGCGGTCGAAGGCGACCGCGCCATCATCTACGAGCTGTCGGTCGCCGACGGCGACCTCGGCAAGGTCATCGGCAAGGACGGCCGCACCGCGCGCGCGATCCGCACGCTCCTCGCCGCGACGTCCGCGAAGCTCCGCAAGCGCGCGGTGCTCGACATCGTCGAGTAGCGTGGCCGACCGGGGCGCGCTCGTGCCGCTCGGCGTCGTCGGGCGTCCGCACGGCGTCCGCGGGCAGGTGCGAGTGCACCCGTACAACGCGAGCTCGACGCTGCTCGGCGAGACCGAGTCGCTCACCGCGAGGCTCCCGAACGGCGGCGGGTCGCGCACGCTGCGGGTGCTGGGAGCGCGGGACGGCAGCAAGGGCGCGCTCGTCCTGACCCTCGAGGGCGTGAGCGACGTCGAGGGCGCGACGGCGCTGCGGGGCGCCGAGCTCTGCGTCGAGCGCGCCGCGCTCCCGCCGCTCGACGACGACGAGTGGTACCACGTCGACCTCGTCGGCCTGGCCGTGCGGCGCGACGACGGCACGAGCGTCGGTGAGGTGCTCGAGGTCGTCCCGTACCCGAGCGTCGACTGCATCGCGGTCACGACACCCGAGGGCGTGCGCGAAGTGCCCGCGATGGAGCCGTGGGTCCTCCGCGTCGACCTCGACGCCGGCGTGGTCGTCGTCGGTGACCTCACGGACGTCCCCGTTCGCGCCGAGCCGAAGAGACGCGCGTGACGAAGCGGTTCCACGTCATCACGCTCTTCCCGGAGATGTTCGGGTCGTTCTTCCGATCCGGCATCCTCGGCAGGACGATCGCATCGGGCTCGATCGAGGTCGCGTTCACGAGCCCGCGCGACTTCACGCGCGACAAGCACCGCACGGTCGACGACACACCGTATGGCGGCGGGAGCGGGATGGTGATGATGCCGGGGCCGATCGTCGAGGCGCTCGAGTCGCTCCCGGCCGCCGAGTCCGGAGCGCGGCCCCACCGGGTGCTCCTCACGCCGCAAGGCCAGCCGTTTCGACAGGCCGACGCCGCGCGGTTGGCTGCGCTCGACGGCGTCGCGCTCGTGTGTGGCCGGTACGAAGGCGTCGACGAGCGCGTGCGCTTGCACGTCGACGAGGAGATCTCGCTCGGCGACTTCGTGCTCCTCGGCGGCGAGGTGGCCGCGATGGCCGTGCTCGAGGCCGTCGTCCGGCTCGTGCCCGGCGTGCTCGGCAACGAGGCGTCCGCCGTCGAGGAATCACACGTGCGAGGGCTCCTCGAGTACCCGCAGTACACGCGCCCCGCCGAGTTTCGCGGCGCCGAGGTCCCCGAGGTCCTTCGCTCGGGCGATCACGGTGCGATCGCGCGGTGGCGGCGTGCGGAGGCGCTTCAGCGTACGCTCGCCCGCCGTCCGGACCTTCTCGCGACCGCCGAGCTCGACGACGCCGACCGCGCGGTCCTCGACGCGCTGGCCCGCGCGGACACGTCCGAGGGCTGAGCGAGGTGCGCCTCTACCTCGCGCTCGCGCATCATCCGGTCCGCGCGCGCGACGGTGCGGTCGTCACGACCTCGGTGACGAACCTCGATGTCCACGACCTCGGCCGCATCGCCCGTACCTACGGCGCGCGCGGCTGCTTCGTCGTCACGCCGATAACCGCGCAGCGCGAGCTCGTGGAGCAGATCCTGGCGCACTGGCGCGAGACCTCCTCGGGGCGCCGCATCCCCGAGCGCAGAGAGGCCCTCTCGCTCGTGCGCGCGTGCCCGAGCATCGAGGAGGCCCGGGCGCGCATCGCCGACGAGACCGGCCAGCCACCGCGGGTCCTCGCGACCGCGGCGCGCCCCGTCCCGAGCGCTCGCGTGGTCCCGTTCGAAGAGGCCGCGCGCGATCTCGCCCGCGACGAAGCGCCCACGCTGGTGCTCTTCGGAACCGGCCACGGCCTCGCCGACCACGCGCTCGCCGACGCAGACGCCCTGCTGCCCCCGATCCGGCCGCGAGGCTACAACCACCTCTCGGTCCGCGCGGCGGCCGCGATCACGCTCGACCGTCTGGTCGGCGACGGGTAGCGGCGCCCGTCGCTCGGTCGGGACCGCTTCCCCTCCACTTCGCGGTCGCCCACGCGAGGAGGCCGGCCGTCCAGCCCGAGATGCTCGCCGGCCGGGGAAGAGCGCGGCAGGGCTCGTTTGTTCTCCGGGTCCGAGGATGAGGCATCCGCACCGCGTCGCCGCCACCGCAGCGCTGGCCCTCGTCGGGCTCGCCTCGACGCTCCCGGGCGCGCGGCGGATTGAGGCGCAGACGCCGGGCCTGACGGTCGAGAGGATCCGGGCGCCGCGCGCGCCCGAGGTGCCGTTCGGCGACCGGACGATCACGATTGTTCGCGTCGACCTTCGCCGCTACGCGTTTCGCTTCCTCACGGAGGAGCGGCACGGGGCGCGGCGACCCTTGCCCGCATGGGCTCGCGACGAGCACCTCGCGGGCGGCATCAACGCGGGGATGTTCCTGCCGAGCGGCCGGCCGTGCGGCTTCATGTCGTCCGAGGGCGAGGTGTGGAGCAGCAGGCGGCCGCGGAGCTTCGAGGGGGCGATCGGGTTCGACCCGACCGGAGGCGCGGCGCCGTTCGCGATTGGCGGACGGGGCTGCCCGGAGGCGCTCGACGGCATGCGCAGCGCGTACGGCTCGGTGCTGGAGAGCGTGAAGGTGCTCGTCGACTGCGCGGGGCGACCGAACCGGTCGTGGCGCACGAACCGCTACAGCGCCGCCGCGCTCGGCGTCGACCGCGAGGGGCGCGCGGTCCTCGTCCACGTCCGGACGCCGTACCGCATGCAGGTTCTCTCCGAGATGCTCTCCGCGGAGGAGCTCGGGATCCGCGGGCTCGTCTACATGGAAGGCGGGCCCGAGGCGTCGTTGGTCGTCGAGACCCGGGACGTGCACGTATCCTTGATGGGCAGCTACGAGGACGGGTTCTACCCGAGCGACGACAACCACGCGTTCTGGGACTTGCCGAACGTGGTCGGCTTCGCGCCACGCTGAGCCGGCCGCACGAGCGATCAGGGTCGGCGCCCACGCCGGCCCGGGCATGGGAAAAACACATAGTCTCGCGGAGCTCCGCCCACAAGCTCCAATGATTTCGAAAGCCGAGGCTTGACGCTGCGGCGCTCCCGGGCTAGCTAACCGCCCCGCGCTACCAGAAGAGCGAGCACGACCATGGCGACCCCCGTCCTCCAGATCCAGGCCATCGAGGCCAAGTACCACCGCGACGTGACCCCGTTCCGGGTCGGCGACACGGTCGATGTCCACTACCTCATCCGCGAGGGCGACAAGGAGCGCGTGCAGGTATTTCGGGGGACCGTCATCCGCCGTACGGGCGGCGGCGCGACCGCCACGTTCACCGTTCGGAAGGTGAGCTTCGGCGTCGGCGTCGAGCGCATCTTTCCGCTGCACTCGCCGCGCATCGAGAAGCTCGAGGTCACCGCTCGCGGGCACGTGCGCCGCTCGCGCCTCTACTACCTGCGAGATCTTCGCGGCAAGAAGGCGCGCCTGCGCGAGTCCCAGCGGCAGACCGACATCAACACGCCGGAGCAGTCCGAGTAGCTACTCGTAGACCTCGGCGCCGAACACGTCGATCGTCGTGTCGGGGTCGCGCCATGCGTCGGCGGGGAGCCCCGCTTTCTTGCAGGTGTGCGCGAGGAACGTCTCGAGGTCCCACCCGTTCTCCTTCGCGACTTGTGGCAGGAGCACGCCGCGCTGCGCGCCGCGTCCGACGACGAGCCCGTCGCGACCGAATCGCCAATCGGTCGCGCGCGACAGGGGGCGGGCGGGCGTGAGGACGGTGACCGAGAGATGGAGCGCGCCGAGCTCGCCCGGCTCGACGGGCGCAAAGCGCGGGTCGCGAAGCGCCGCGCCCTCGGCCATCGCACGCGTCACCTCGGCGAGCGCGCCGCGCGGCTCGAGCGTGCCGATGCAGCCGCGAAGCCCCTCGGGCGATTCCAGCGTCACGAAGCACGCGCCCGGCTCGGCGAGGTGGCCTGTGCGCTCGCCCGGCACTTCGCGCGGAGCTCGCCCGGACACCGCGACCTCGAGCCCGTCGCGCGCGACCGCGAGCAGCGTTTGCTGCTCGTCGCGCGTGAGCCCGAGCTCCGTGGCGTTCGCCATCGTCAGACCACGGGCAAGAGCGCGTTGAGGGAGCCCGTGCGGTAGCCTTCGAGGTCGAGCGCGACGAACGAGAAGCCGGCGCTGCGTCCCGCGCGCACGATCGCGTCGCGCATTCCGAACGCGCGCTCGAGCTCGCCGGCCGCCACCTCGACGCGCGCGAGGCTCTCGTGGTACCGCACGCGCACTTGGCGCAGGCCGAGATCGGCGAGCGCTGCCTCGAACGCGCCGATCTTCGCGAGCCGTTCGGGCGTCACCTCGACGCCGTATGGGATGCGCGACGCGAGGCACGCCGACGCGGGCTTGTCCCACACGTCCATGCCGAGCTCGAGCGCGACGGCGCGCACCCCATCCTTGCCGAGGTCGGCCTCGAGGAGAGGGCTCCTCACGCGCGACTCGTCGGCGGCGACGAGCCCCGGTCGATGATCGCCGAGGTCGTCCCGATTGGTGCCGTTCGCGACCCACGCGAAGCCGAGCGCGGCGCGGCGCGCCTCGGTGATTCGATAGAGCTCGGTCTTGCAGAAGTAGCAGCGGTTCGACGGGTTCGCGCGGTAACGCGGGTCGTGGATCTCGTTCGAGCTCACGAGCTCGTGACGCGCGCCGAGCGTGCGGGCGATGCGCACCGCGTCCTCGCGCTCGCGCTCGGCGAGAGCCGGCCCGACGGCGGTCACGCCGAGCGCCCGGTCGCCGAGCACGTCCGCCGCGACTTTCAGGACCAGCGCCGAGTCGATCCCGCCCGAGAACGCGACGACGACCGACTCGAGCGAGGCGATCCGGTCGCGGAGGGCCGTGAGCTCCGTGGACACGTGCAGGTTCATAGTATCTCGCACCGCGATACGCCAGGCAGCCCCCCGAGAGCGAGCCTAGAAGCAGGACTCCGCAGGGACGTTCGAGGGCGTGGATCCGGGACCGTTGCCGAGCCGCTCGTTTCCGTCCTGGCCCCAACAGTAGAGCGACCCCGCCCGCACGGCGCAGGTGAAGAGCGTGCCCGAGGCCACCCACGTAAAGTCCGCGTCCGTGCCGACCTGGATCGGCAGCGTCTGATCGCGCGCGGGGAGCACGCCGCACTCGCCGGCCACGCCATCGCCGAAGCAGTAGAGCGTGCCCGGCGCTCGGATGGCGCACGTGTGGCCCTGGCCTGCACCGACGAACGTCCAATCGGACGCCGTACCGACGCGCACGGGAAGGTCCTCGTTCGACGAGCCCATGCTGCCGAGCTGGCCGGTGCCGCGCCCGCCCCAGCAGTAGAGCTCTCCGCTCGTGCGGATCGCGCAGGTGTAGTTGTTGCCGCAGCTCACGCTCGACCACGTCTCCGTTCCCATGTGCGCCGGCGCGGCGCGGGTCACGCGGTCGCCGAGACCGAGCTCGCCCACGGCGTTGTCGCCCCAACAGTAGAGCGCGCCGTCCGTCTGGATCCCGCACGTGTGCGTCACACCACAGGAGACGTGAGCCCACGTCGTCGCGCTGCCGACGCGGGTCGGGACGTTCACCGTGCTCCCCCCCGTTCCGAGCTGGCTATCGGTGTTGCGGCCCCAACAGTAGAGCTCGCCGGCGCGGATAGCGCACGTGTGATCGCGGCCGGCCGCGACGTCCGTCCAGTCCGACGCGGTCCCGATGCGCACCGGCGAGTACGCGTCGGCGTAGCTCCCGATCCCCACTTGCCCGTAGGCGTTCCGGCCCCAGCAGTGGAGCTCGCCGGCGCGAAGCCCGCACGCGTGGCCGTAGTCGACGCCCGACCCGAACGCCCCGGCGATCACGACCCGCGTCCACGACGTCGCGGTCCCGATGCGCGTGGGGGTCGCGCGGCGCGTCATCGTTCCGTCGCCGAGCTGCCCGGTGTCGTTTCCGCCCCAACAGCGCAGCGTTCCGTCGCTCGCCACGAGACACGCCGCGCTCTGCGCCGTCGCCACCGACACGGCCGCGGGCACGCTGCACGTGCTGTACCCCGACCACGGTCCGAAGACGCAGGCCGCGGTGCAGGTCTGGGTGCGGACCTGTGAGCCCGCGCCGCAGCTCCCGCACGCGCTCATCTCCGTCGCGAGCGTCGACGGAACGCACGTCCCTTCTCCGGCGCACGCGCTCCACGCGGTCCACGCTCCGAACACGCAGTCCGCGCCGCACGTCCGAGTGCGAGCCTGGGTACCGCAGGCTCCGCACGCCTGCATCTGGGTCTCCACCTGATCCGGCGTGCAGCCGCCTCCCGCCGCGCACGCCGAGAACGCGGACCACGGCCCCCAGTTGCAGGTCGGTCCGCACGACCGCATGCGCGTGCGGACTTGGCCGCACGTACCGCAGCTCTCTTCGTCGCTCTCGGAGGCGCCCGCCGTGCACTCTCCTTCGTTCGTGCACGTGGGCTCGTCCCAGCTGCAATCGTCGAGGCACGTCCTTCGATCGCTGCCGCAGCGACCGCACGTGCCGAGCTCGTCGAACGAGCCGGCTGAGCACTCTCCCTGTCCCTCACACGGACCGGTCGCCCAGACGCCGGTCTCGCACGTCTGAGTCGCTCGCCCACACCGCTCGCAGCTGACCATCCGTACGTCGCCGATGTCGCAACGGCAGTCCGCCGGCGCGTCGCAGGGGAGCCACTGCCCCGAGACGCACACCTCGAGCCCGCTCGCACACTCACCTTCGCAGGCGCGCTCCGAACGAAACCCGACCGAGGGGTCGGCCGGATCGCAGTCGACGTCGTCGACGACGCCGTCGCCATCGGCGTCCACCCTATCGCTCGGTACCGGCTCACAGCCGCCCTCGGGGTGGCAGAGCTCGCCGGTCGCGCATCGGCTCGCGTCGCCGAACGCGAGGCAGATGCCGTCGGCGCACGCCGGCGACGCGCACTCGACGCGCACCGCGCAGTCGCTCGCACCGGTGCACTCGGGCGTGCCACAGGCGAGTCGGTCGAGCGGCGAGCACGTTCGCGGCAAGCAACGGCCGTCCACGCAGCTCGTCGCGACCGTACCGGGCGCCGGCTCCGCGCACTCGATCCCGACGCAGTCGCGCGAGAGGACCACCGTGATGCCCACGCTTCCGTGGATCACGATCTCGATGTCGCGCCGGAGCACCGTCGCGCCGCTCGCGTCGACGAGCAGGACGGATAGGTCCGCCGGGCCCTCCGAGACGCCCGAGATCTCGGCGGCTCGATGCGGCGTCTGGAAGTCGTCGCCGACCAGAGCACCGATGCTCACCACTCGATCGTCGAGCTGGACGTGCACGGACGAGAACTCGACGCCGGGCACGAGATTGGTCTCGACGTCGACGACGAGCACCGCCGGTTCGGAGTCACAAGCGCCGAGCGAGACGGCGAACGAAGCGGCCGCGAGCCAGGCGTGCGCGTGTCGTTTGGACTTCGACCTCGACATCGACGCCCGATGATATCAAGCGCTTGCGGCCGACGCTCATTCGATGGCGAAGCGCGCCTCCGTGAAGTCGTTGGTGCCGGCGACGTGGGCCCAGAGCTTGCGGTCTCTCACCTCACCCTCGACGACGCTCACGACGAGGAACGCGCACGGCCACATGAGCACGCCGTCCGACGCGAACGTCGCGGCGTCCTCCGCGCTGAAATACGCGCCCGCGTCGCAGTGGGAGTGATAGATGACCTTGATCGGGCGGCCGTCGGCCTCGCCGCCATCGAACGCGCGCGACGCCTTCAGCTCGTCGATCTTGAAATAGGTTCGGCTGGTCCGGGGGAACGTCTCGGGATCGAGCGCGTGGTACTTGTCGGCGAGGTTGTCAGCGCGTGTGGCGCCGTCGAGAAGCCGCGGCTCGGCGGCAGGGCCCGACATGAAGCCGCAGCTCTCGCTCGGATAGGCTTCCTTGGCGTGAGCCTCGACCGCGTCGAGCACGGCCCGGCGGATGACGAGGTCGCCACGGATCCACGGACGCTCACCACTCATAACGCTTCTCCCACTTCGCAGGCGCGAAGTACCGGTCGCCGCGGTCGCACGCGATCGTGACGACGCACCCCTCGCCGATCCGCTTCGCGATCTCGAGCGCCGCGAACACGTTCGCCCCCGCGGAGTGCCCGATGTGCAGACCTTCCTCGGCCGCGACGCGGTCCGCCATGTCCCAGCCGCTCTCGGTGCCGACGTACATGACCTCGTCGGGGACCGACGTGTCGTAGATCGCAGGGACGAGCGAGCTCTCCATGTGCTTCATGCCTTCCAGACCGTGGAGCGCCTCCGCGGGCTCGACGGCGACGCACGTGATCGGCCGCGTGTGCTCCTTCAGCCGGCGCGTCGTGCCCATCATGGTCCCGGTCGTCCCGAGGCCGGCCACGAAGTGCGTGATCTGTTCTCCCACTTGCTCGAGGATCTCACGACCCGTCCCGAGGTAGTGCGCGCGCCAGTTCGAGGGGTTCGAGTACTGGTCCGAGTAGAAGTAGCGGTCGGGATCCTTCGCCACGAGCTCGCGGACGAGGGCGATCGCGCCATCCGAGCCTTCCATCGGGTCGCTGTAGATGAGCTCGGTGCCGAACGCGCGAGTGATGTCCTTTCTCGCCTTCGATACGTTCGAGGGCATGACCAGCGCGACGCGGTACCCGAGCGCAGCGCCGAAGAGCGAGTACGCGACGCCGGTGTTGCCGCTCGTCGCGTCGATGAGGACCCTGTCACGCGTGAGCCGCCCGTCCTCGATGGCGTCGAGCATCATCCTCAGGGCTGGGCGGTCCTTGACGGACCCGCCCGGATTGGCGAGCTCGAGCTTGAGGTAGATCTTCACGCCCGGCGCCTCGCGCTCGATGTGCCGCAGACGAACCAGAGGCGTGTCCCCGACGGCCTCGACGATGTCGTCGATGCGACGGTGGCGAGGGATCACGCGTCGTCTCCGAGGACGAGGGCGGGTAGCTCGGCCGGCACCCCGGCGCCGACCCCCGACTTGATCGCCTCGACCGCAGCGAACGCGCCCGCGAGCGCAGCCGCGGCCGGCTCGAGCGAAGGGCGACCGGCGAGCCGCGCGACGTCCTCTCGCGAGGGAACCACGACTCGGGCTGCGTCGGCGTCGGCCTCGTCGGACACGGTCGCGCCCGCCCGCACGAGGTATGCGCGCGCGACCTCGATGGCGGGCGCGGCCGCACCGCTCGCAAAGCGAACGCTGAGCGCCGCGAGCCGCTCGACGCCACGCTCGCCGATCTCGACGAGCGAAGCGTGGCGCGCCTGCAGCCGTCGCTCTCGATCGCCGAGCGTCATTCGCTCAACCGCCGGCGATGGCCGGCACGATCGAGACCGAGTCTCCGTCTGTGAGCGCCGTCGCGAGGTTCTCGAGGAACCGGATGTCCTCGTCGTTCGCGTAGATGTTGACGAAGCGGCGGACGCCCTTGTCGTCGCAGAGCCTGTCCTTCATCCCGGGGTGCTTGCGCTCGAGGTCGTCGATGACCTCGCCCACCGTCTTGCCCTCGGCCTTCACCTCGTCGGCGCCGCCGGTGAGTGTCCGGAGCGGGGTGGGGATGCGAACCGTGACAGCCATGCTTCTCTCCTCTTCCGTGGGTCAGGTCGGTGAGGCGCTCTGATAGCGCTTCTCGTCGAGATTGTCGATGCGCCCCGAGCAGCCGTCGCAACCGGCTCGAGGCCTCGGCCGCAGCCGCCGGAGCGACCCCGCGAGGCCGTCGTATGCGAAGAGCTCGCCCGCGGCACGCTCGTCGCCCTCGAGGGCTCGGATTGCGAGCGCGGCTTGGAGCGCACCGAGCACGCCGACCACGGCCCCGACGACCCCCGCGACGGCGCACGTCTCCTCGCGGTCGCGCGGCAGATCCTCGAACACGCAGCGCAGGCACGCGCCTCGGCCCGGCGCGCTCGCGAGGACGAACCCCGACCAGCGCACGGCGCCGGCGGAGACGAGCGGCCTGTCGGCGATGCGACACGCGTCGGCAGCGAGAAACTTCGTCGCGAAGTTGTCCGCGCCTTCGACGACGACATCGTGCGCTTCGACCAGCGCGATCGCGGTGTCGGGCGTGAACCGCCCCTCGAACCAGCGGGCCCGGGTCCCACCGCGTGACGCACGCTCGATCGCGCTCACCGCTGCCGCGCCCTTCGGTCTGCCGACGTCCGTCTCCTCGTAGAGGAGCTGGCGGTGGAGGTTCGACGCGTCCACGACGTCGTCGTCCACCAGCGTGAGCGAGGGGACGCCGCTCCGCGCGAGCACGAGGCTCGCCGCGGATCCGAGCCCCCCTGCGCCGATGACGAGAACGGACGACCGCGTCATGGCTCGAAGTACTCCGCGAGGCTGAAGTACCGCTCGCCCGTGTCGCACAGGAACGTGACGACGTTCGCGTCCCCGCCCAGCTCCACCGCGACAGCGATCGCGGCGCGCACGTTCGCTCCGGAGCTGATCCCGACCAACAGGCCTTCCTCGTGCGCCAGCGCGACCTTCGTCTCCCACGCCTCGCGATCGCTCACGTGGACGACGCGGTCGACGACGCTCGAGTCGTAGTTCCGCGGTATGAACCCCGCGTTGATGCCCTGGATCTTCGACGGTCCAGGCGCGCCTCCGGCGAGGACCGGGCTCGACGTCGGCTCGACCGCGACGACGAGCGTGCGATCGTCGCGACGCTTGAGGAGGCGGCCGACGCCGCTCACCGTGCCACCGGTGCCGACAGCGGCGACCAGCGCGTCGACGCGTTCGCCCTCGAGAGCCTCGAGGATCTCGACGCCCGTCGTCCTCTCGTGCACCTCGGGGTTCGCCGCGTTCTCGAACTGATGTGGGACGAACGCGCCGCGCTCCTTCGCGATGCGCTCGGCGACCTCGAGCGCGCCTTCCATGACGCGCTCCGCGGGCGTCAACACGATCTCCACGCCGTACGCCGCGAGGAGCTGCCTCCGCTCGAGCGACATGCTCTCGGGCATCGCGAGGACGAGCGGATGCCCTTCGACTGCGCAGACGATCGCCAGACCGATCCCGGTGTTCCCGCTCGTCGGCTCGACGACGGTCTGACCGGGTCGAAGACGGCCGGTCCGCTTGGCGTCGTGGATCATGGCGACGCAGATCCGGTCCTTCACCGAGCCCCCCGGCTGGAGGTGCTCGCACTTGGCGAAGACGCGCCCCGCGCCCTCCGGGACGAGCTTCCGGATGCGCACGAGCGGCGTCCCGCCGACGAGGTCGGTGACGCTGTCGACCACGGGCGCGGCGGGTCGGCTCATATCGAGTAGACGTACCTGCGCGGCGGGACGCGGCCGAGGCCGGCCTCTTCGCCACGCTCGCACAGATCCTCGACCGTGATCGCATCGAAGCAGCCCTCGATCCGCTTCGAGAGCTCGACGAACAGCGCGTCGGTCACGGCGCGGCTCCGCTCGTCACCGGCTTGCTTCGGCTGTGCGCGCGGCGTCGAGAGCGCGATCGGTCCCTCGAGCGCGCGCACGATGTCACCGACGCGGATCTCGTCCGGGTGCTTCGCGAGCTGATAGCCGCCCTTTGGCCCCCGCTTCGACGACACGAGCCCGGCCCGCTTGAGGTCCTGGAAGATCTGCTCGAGGAAGCGCGGCGGGATCCCCTGGCGCTCCGAGATGTCCTTGATCTGCGTCGCCGCGCCGCGGCTGTGAAACGCGATGTCGAACACCGCCCGCACGCCGTAGCGTCCTTTGTTGGAGAGCTTCACGGCTTCGCCGGAGATATGGGATAACCCAGCGGACGTGTCAAGAATCGGCGATGAACCCCCGCAAAACGGACAAGTATGCGTCGGGCGCCCTAGAAGCAGCCATTCCCGAGCGACGCATCGCCCGGCCCGATCGAGCGGACGCGCCCGATCGAGCGGACGCGAGGGACGACCAGCGTCGGCGCGCTATCATCGAGCCGTGAGGACGAACGGAGCGCGCGGCGCCATGCCTCTCGCAGGCGTCGCGCTCGCGGCTGCGCTGCTCGCCCCGTCCACGCCCGCCGCCGCGCAGGAGCTCGACCCGCTCACGGTCGTCGTCGTTCGGGGCGAGGGCGACGACGCCCTGCTCCAACGCATCCGCGGCCAGACGAGCGACCTCGACGTCACGCTCGTCCCGGTCGACGAGGAGCTTCCGGTCGACGCGCCGCTCGCGGAGCGCCTCGCGGCCGCGCGAACGCTCGCCGCGGAGCGCGGCGCCGACGCGGTCTTCTGGGTCGTCGCCGACGGCGACGCGCTCGTGCTCCATCTCGCCGACGCACACGCGGAGCGCATCCTCGTGCGGTCCGTGGCGCGAGGGGACGAGCCGAGCACGGACGCGGCGGTCTCGGCGCAGCTCGAGACCGCCGCGCTCACGCTCCGGACGGCGCTCTTCGCCCTCGCGGCCGGCGGCGAGATCGGCGTCGCCGTCCCCGAGCCCGTCCACGAGGAACCGCCACCTCCTCCTCCGCCCGAGCCGCCACCGCCTACGCCACCTCCCCACGACCCCGCGGCGATCGACGGGCTCGATTCTGTCGATCGCGTGGACGGGCCAGATCGACGGCGTGACGCCCGGCGGTCAGCACGGTGGGCTTCTCGAAGTCGGTCTTCGCGTCGAGCGCCTCGTCGTCGCGATCGTTCTCACCGGTACCGTCCCGCGCGCGCTCGAGCAGACGGAGGCGAACGTGTCGCTCGCGCGGCTCGGCGCGGCGATGCGCGTCGCGTACTTCATCCCCGTCGCCACGGGCGTGGCGTTGGTGCCGTCGCTCGCCGTCGGAGCGGTGGGCTACCTGCGATCCACGACCGACGCGGTGTCGGGCGTCGAGGCGGAGGCGGACGCGCTCATCCCGTCGATCCTGCTCTCGCCCGGGCTCGACCTGGTCGTCGAGCTCGGTGGGCCGATGTCGGTGTTTCTGCGTGCAGCAGCAGACATCGTCCCAGGTGCGCCCACCATAGGCTACGATCGCGGCACGGAATTCGTTTCGGCGCTACCTCTTTGGAACGTCACACCTTCCCTGGCTCTCGGCCTCCTCGCGAGCTTTCGATGACTCGATTCGTTGACCCGATCGAAGCGTTCTTCGGCCCATTTGGATCGATGTTGGCGGTCGAGATCGGTGATCTCGGGTCGCGGGTGGTCGTGGAAAAGGACCCGCGGGTCGAGGCTGCCGCTCGAGGCGACCGCAACGCGGCTCAAGCGATCCTGACCGAGCTGCTGCCGCGCGTTCGCAACCTCGTTCGTTACTTGTGTCGTGGAGACGGAGACGTGGACGACATCGCGCAAGACGCCCTCATCGCGATCTACAAGAGCCTCCCGAGCTATCGCGGCGAAGGAAAGCTCGAGTCGTGGGCGGACAAGGTGACGGCGCGCGTGACCATCAAGGCGATCCAGAAGCAGAAGCGCGACCGCGCTCACATCAAGGCGGTCCCGGACCTCGTTCCGGTCGCGTCGGACGCGCCCGGGCCCGAGGCGTTGCTCTCGCATCGGCGCTTCGCGCGGTTGCTCGACGATCTCCCTCACAAGCAACGCGTCGCGATGGTGCTCCACCACGCCGTGGGAATGAGCGTGCCCGAGGTCGGAGAGATGCTCGAGGTGCCGGTCGAGACCGTGCGCAGCCGGCTCCGTCTCGGCACGAGCAAGCTCCGAGAGCTTCTTGCACAGAGCGAAGGGGAGGGCAGCGGGGGGAGACCGAGAGAGAAGGAAGGGCGTCCGTCATGACCGACGAAGAACCGAACGTGGGCGCTCTGTTCGATTTGTCGGCCTCGCCCGGCGCGGCCCACCGGATCACGACCGAGCAGGCGCGGCAGATGGTCGAGGGCGCGATTGAGCGCGCCGAGCGAGCCGCACCGGTCGTGCCGCGTACGCGCTGGCTCCGCGCGGTCGCGTTGGCCGCGCTCATCCTCTTGGTCGCGGGAGCGGCGGCGGCCGCGGTGCTCACCGTGACGCGACCCTTCGCCGAGCCCGAGCCCGCACCGACGCCGGACGTCACGCCCGATGTCGCGCCTCCGGCCCCGGAGCCGCCGCGGCACCGGCACACCGAGACGGAGGTCGCGCCCGTCCCGGAGGAGACCGTCCAGATCGCCGAGCCGGTGGACTCGCCGCGCAGCGCGTCGGCCGAAGATCTCGTGGCGCGCGCGAACGCCCTGCGCGGCGAGCATCGCTGGGCCGACGCCGAGCGGACCTACCGTCGCGTGATGCACGAGCACGCCGGATCGGAGCCCGCGTACGTCGCGACGCTCGCCGCGGCCGACCTCAGGCTTCGCCAGCTCCACGACCCGCGCGAGGCGCTCCGGCTGTATCGCGCGGCGCTCTCTGCGCGGCCGAACGGAACGCTCGACGCCGAGGCCCGCCTCGGCGTCGCGAACGCGTTCGAGGCGCTCGGAGACGACGCGAACGAAGCGACCGCCCTCGACGCCTTCCTCACCGCGTACCCCACCCATCCCCTCGCCGCGCGCGCGCGCGAGCGCCGCGCGGCCCTCACGCCCTGAGGCGCGGGGGTCGCGGAGCGAGCCGTCAACGGGCGCTCGGCACGATCACGTAGACGTCGTGCTCGGCGAGGACTGCGGCGCCGTTCGCGAGGACGACGATCCGCGCGCGATAGATCTCGGTGACCGGCCCCGGCTCGCGGGCGTCGTTGTAGAAGTCGATCGCGAACTCGAGGCGCGTGCCGGGGACGACTCCGTAGAACGTCGTCTCGTCCTTGCTCGTGTAGCTCACGCCGGGGCTCGCGCCGGGCGTGTCGCCGCGGTAGCCCTCGATCGGCGCGATCGACCGCACGAACGCGCGCGCGTCGAACCCGTCGGGGTTCGGGGGCGCGTCGCGCGTCTCGGCTGACACGTCCTCCGCGACGTTCTCGACGAGACTGTCGACCGCGTCGACGGCGGTCTCGCCGAACACGGTGCCGTCGGCCGCAGCGTCGAAGACGAGCGGCGTTCCGCCGACGTCCACCGCGCCGGTGTCGCGCGCGAGCGTCTCGAAGTCAAAACGCCGCAGCGCCGCGTCGGGCAGCTCCGTGCCCGTGAACACCGAGATCACGTGGGCGCCGAGCGCATCGAGCGCGGTCACGGCGTCGGCGTACGTCGGCGCGCCGGGGAGGCGCCCGGCGTCGTAGCGGTTCGAGAGCGTGGGCCCTTCGTGAAAGGGCGCGTCGCCGACGAGCATGATCACGGGCAGCGCGTCCGGGCGGAAACACGGATAGCCGATCCGGCCTTCGGGACACGTGCGCTCCGGGATCGAGCCCGACGCCCAAGAGCCCGAGGTGTCGCTCCCGCCGGGCCACGAGAGCGAGCCGCCCGTCGCCGTCAGAAAGAGCGCGGCCACGTAGGCGTCCGGCTCGTCTCCGCCCGTACCACAAGGAAGCGCCTCGAGCGCCTCGAGCAGATCCTGTCGACCGTTCGGCGCGCCGATGAAGACGTTGCGCGCTCCGGGCGCGTAGTACGACGCGGCGGGGCACCCCGCGAACAGGCTGATCATCACGCTCGGATAGCCGATGTCTTGATACGGGTCGGACATGTCGAGCACCATCGCGAACGGCGAGTCGAGCGGGATCCGATCGTCGCGACCGTAGCCGTCGACGGGGTAGTCCTCGACGCTTCCCACGCCGACCCACACGTCCGGGATCGCGCGGACGAGCCCGGGCACGACCACGCTGAGCACGCTCGCGATGAGCGACTCTCGCGTCCGTCGCATCGACACCGTGCCGTCGACGAGAAAGAACACGTCCGCGGTCTGCACTCGCAGGTCGAAGCGCAGCGTCCTGAGCTCGTGATCGCCGTGCCACGGCAGTGTGACGAGGTAGTCGTCCTCTGGGATCGTGCTCGTGGGATCGAGCGGATTGGTCATCGAGCCCCGTAGCTCGCCGAGATCGGTCACGCCGTCGTGATCGGTGTCGGGATCGGCCGGATTGGTGCCGAGCGCGCACTCCTCGCCGTCGAACAAGCCGTCGTCGTCGCTGTCGAGGTCCGCAAGGCACGCCTCGGGACCGATGCGGAACGCCACGTCACGCACGTCGCACGAGAGAAGCGAAAGCGCGCACGCCGAAGCGGCGGCGAGCCTCGCATGCGGCGTCGAGCGCATCACTCGTGGACATTAACATGCCGTGGCCGGAGCGCCCCGATCCGGGTCAAGGCGTGAGCGCGGTCACGCTGCACCACGCGATGTTGACCCGACCTCGCGAGCGCGGGGCCCGGTTCCTGTAGCGACGCGGGATTCCTGCCGCGGGCTCGAGAGGGTGCGGGAGATGACTCGAATCACGAGCGCCGCCGTTCTGGCGGCATGGCTCGCCGCCTGTACTACGGGCGGCGATCGGGGCGAAGGCCTTCCGCCGTGGCCGGACGCGTCACCGCCGGTCAGCGGGTGCGACCCTTCGGCCGACGCCGACGGAGACGGGATTGCGGACGCGTTCGACGGCGACACCGACACGGACGGCGACGGGCGCCCCGACCGCGCTGACGACGACTCGGACGGCGACGGGCTGTCGGACACGGAGGAGCGCCGGAGCGCCTCGCCGTGCGGTCCGGCGGACTCCGACCTCGACGGGCGCCCGGACTTTCTCGACACCGACTCGGACAACGACGGGCTGTCCGATTCGGAGGAAGCGACGCTCGGTACCGATCCGACGCTCGTCGATACCGACGGCGACGGCGTGACCGACCTCGGCGAGGTGCGCGGCTCGATGACGGACCCGCGCGACCCGGCGAGCACGATCCCCGACGGCGACTTCTTCGTCGTGCTTCCGTACGGCGAGCCCGCGGTCACGCGCACGCTTCGTTTCGGCAGCAACATCCAGCAAGCCGACGTGTTCTTCCTGGTCGACGCGACCGCGTCGATGAGCGAGGAAAAGGAGAACCTCGTCGCGGGGCTCATCGGTACGATCGTCCCCGGCCTGCGCGCGGCGATCCCGGACGTCTACATCGGCGTCGGAAGCGTCGAGGACTACCCGGTCGCCGACTACGGCAACGGGTTCGCCGAGCCGCGCGACGCTCCGTTCCGGCTCTTGCTCTCGATGACGCGCGCGGACGCGGACGACGGCTCTCACTCGGTGCCGCTCAATTCCGGCGGCTGCCCGGTCATCGGCTCCTTCCCACCCGGGGCGATGGGGACGATCGTCGGGGCGCCGAACGGCGAGAACGACATCGTCGAGGCGCTGCGCCGGATCCCGTGCGGGCAGGGAATGGACGAGCCGGAGTCGTACGCCTCCGCGCTCTTCTCGACGGCGAGCGGGCGCGGGCTGAGCTGGCCCGACGGCACCGACCCCTCGCGGTGGCCGTCGTACTTCTGGGCGGGTGGACGATCCCCGATCGCTCGTGCCCGACGGTCCCCGACTCGTTCGCCGCCTCGATCGGATACCCCTGCTTCCGCCCCGGCGCGCTTCCGGTGGTCGTGCTCTTCGGCGACGCGCATGCGCACAACGGCCCCGAGGGATCGGACCCGTACGACCCGCGCTTCGTTCCGGGAGCGCCGACCTACGACGACGCCGTCGCCGCGCTCCGATCGATCGGCGCCCGCGTGCTCGGCGTGTTCTCGGGGACCGATGCGCCGGACGCGGACGCGCGGCGCGCCAACTTCGAGGCCTTCGCGACGGACACGGGCGCGGTCCGCACGGACGGCTCGCCGCTCGTGTTCGAGACGTCGCCCGACGGAAGCGGCCTCGGCACGGCGGTGGTCGACGCGGTGACGGATCTCGCGAGCGGAACGCCCGAAGACGTCAGCACGAGCCTTCGAAACGTCGCCGGCAACCCCGACGACTTCGACGCGACTCGCTTCATCGGCGCGATCGTTCCCATCGAAGGCTACCGCAGCGGGATCGCGGGGCCGAGCCCGGGCGTGAGCTACACGAGCAAAGACGAGACGACCTTCTACGGGGTCATCCCCGGGACGCTCCTCGACTTCGAGGTCACGTTCGTCAACGACGTTCGCGAGCCCGCCGACACCGCGCAGATCTTCCGCGCGACGATCGTCGTGGTCGGAAACGGCGTCGCCACGCTCGACAGTCGCAACGTCTACGTGATCGTGCCGCCCGAAGGCGGCGTGGTCTTCATCTGATGAGGGAGCGATGAAGCCCCTCGCCATCCTGGCTCTCTTCGCGTCGCTCGCCGGATGCTCCGCGAAGGCCGACGGCCCGCGGAGCCCGGGCCCGGTCCACTGTGACCGAGTCGACTCCGATGGAGACGGCATCGCAGACGCCCTCGAAGGTGACGGCGACACGGACGGCGACGGGACGAACAACCCGTTCGACACCGACTCGGACGCGGACCTCTGGACCGACGCCGAGGAGGCGCGCAGCAGCGACATCTGCGCGCCGGCCGACACGGACGGCGACGGCGTGTTCGACTTTCTCGATAGCGACTCGGACGGCGACGGTGTGTCCGACCGAGACGAGCGCGAGCTCGGCACCGATCCCACGCTCGTCGACTCCGACGGTGACGGCCTGAGCGATCTCGTCGAGCGCGCCGCGGGCACGGACCCGACCGACGGCTCGAGCCGCCTCCCCGAGACGGACTTCGTGCTGGTGCTGCCCTACGGCGATCCGCCCGTCACGCGGTCGCTTCGCTTCGACACGGCGATAAGGAAGGCCGATGTCTTCCTGCTGGTCGACACGACAGGCTCGATGAGCGGCGAGCGAGCGAACCTGATCGACGGGCTCCTCGACGTGATCGTGCCAGGCGTCCAAGGCGCCGTCCCCGACGTGCAGATCGGCGCGGGCGGGCTCGACGACTACCCGCTCGGACGCCTCGACGGCAACGGCGCCGATTGTCCGTTCTACCTCGTGCGCGAGATTGGACCGGCCGAGGACGACCTCGGCACGTGGGTGGCGGGCAGCCCGGGCTACGATGAGACCCTCGAGTGCTCGACGGGCTACGTCGGCGAGATCGAGGCGCCGGCCAACGGCATCCCCGACATCTACGACGGCATCGAAGGGCTCCCGTGCCACGGCGGCGGTGACCACGCGGAGTCGTACGTGCCCGCGCTCTTCGCGACGATCACGGGCGAGGGCTTCGGCTGGGGCACGGGCGCGCTCGACCCGCGCGGCGAGTGCCCGACCGTTCCCGACGAGGCTGGGCAGCGGTACGGCTACCCGTGCTTTCGGCCCGGGGCGCTCCCGATCATCATGTTGATTGGCGACGCCGCGTTCCACAACGGGCCGGACGGCGCGCTGCCGTACCTCGACCCGCGCATCGAGGCACCCACCTACGACGAGACGATCAGAGCGCTCGAAGATCGGGGCGCGCGCGTGCTCGGCGTCTTCTCGGGTAGCGCCGACAACCCCGGGTCTCGCGCCGATTTCGAGCGCGTCTCGACCGACACGGGCGCGGTCCGCGCCGACGGCACGCCGCTCGTGTTCGACATCGGCGCGGACGGCGCGGGCCTCAGCGACACGGTGGTCGACGCCGTGGCGGAGCTCGTCGGTGGCACGCCCCAGGACGTGACGGCACGCGCGGAGAACCGACCGCCGAACCCCGACGACTTCGATGCGACGCGGTTCATCGATGGGATTGTTCCCGTCGAAGGGTACCGCGGCGCCGCGTCGGGCGAGATGCCCGGGGTCACCTACACGGCGCGCGACGACGCGACGTTCTACGGCGTCATGCCGGGCACGCTCGTGGAGTTCCTGGTCCGCTTCGAGAACGACGTGCGAGAGGCAGGAACCGAGGCCGAGATCTTCCGCGCGCGCATCCGCGTGATCGGCAACCGCACGACCACGCTCGACGCGCGCGACGTCTACATCGTCGTGCCACCGGAAGGCACGCTCATCTTCATCTGAGAAACGGGAGTCGCGTCATGAGGAAGCAGAACGACATGGTTCGAGAGCGGCGATCGGTTCGGATCGCCGCTCTAGGGCTCGCAGTCGCAACTCTCGGGGGCTGCGCGGCCGGGGACCGCTCGAGAGACCGGCCTCCGCCTCCCGATTGGTTCGTCACCGACGCGGGCGTCCCCCGCGACGCCGGAGCCACGGCACCGGACGGCGGCGTCGCGCCGCGCCGTGACTCGGGCGCGTCCTCGCCCGCCGACGCGGGCGCTCCCGATGGCTTCGTCATCCCGACGACGTCCTGCATCGACTGGCCGGCGCCTGCGCCCGAAGTGCTGCCGCGCTGCGAAGCATCGACCCACGCGTGCCTGATGGACTGCTCGCCCGTCGACCTCGATTGCGCGCTCGGGTGCCTCGCGGCGGATGCGCACCCGGCCACGACGCTCGACGGCTTGCCGTTCGGCTGTCGCGAGTGTGTTTCGAAGACGCAGTTCTCTTGCCTCGACGCGCGCGGATGCCACGCGCAGCTCGCGACGCTCTCGTGCTGCGCCGAGGACAAGTGCGGCGGCCTCGAGATGACGTGCATGAGCTCCGAGTGCGCGAGCGAGCTGTCCTGGCTCCAGGAGTGCGCCGATCGCGTCATCGCCTGCGGCATCTTCGGGGGCGAGGTGTTCGACTCTTGCTTCGAGGCCGAGTGATGCGCGCGCTCCTCTTCGGCGCTGCGCTGCTGTTCTGGGCGAGCGCGTGCACGATGGACGTCGGCACCGCGAGCGAGGCCATCGTCGGCGGCGTGCCGTCGGCCGATCGCAGCGTCGTGGGGCTCTTCGATCTTCGGTCGGAGAGCCTCTGTACGGGCACGTTGATCCATCCGCGGCTCGTGCTCACCGCCAAGCACTGCGTCCAGCAGGCGGGCGACGCCGCGCCGGGAGCCCCGGAGGATTTCCTCGTCGTGCCCTCGGGGAGCCTCAACGGGCGCATCGACGAGATCCTCCCCGTCGCAGCGGTGGGTACGACGCGAGGCGCGTGGTCGCCAGGCGGCGACGGGCTCGTCGGAGACGACGTGGCGATCATGGTCCTCGCGGAGGACGCTTCGCTCCCGACGCGCGCGATCCGAAGAGACGATCCGAGCGATCAGATTGGCCGCACCGTCACCGTCGTCGGCTACGGTCTGACGCCCGACGGACACAACGGCGAGCGCTATCAGGCGACGACCGTCGTCGACGACGTGCGCGATGGCTTACTCGTGACCGGCCCTTCGATCTGCAAGGGCGACTCGGGCGGCCCGATGTTCCAGGAGGACGGCGCGATCATCGGCGTCGCGTCGATCGGAACGTCCGAGTGCGGCGTCGGCGCTCGGGGGTTCAACCAGATCGCGACGCACCTCGACCTGATCGACGCCGCGCTCGAGATGGTCGGCGGCACGGTGAGCCCCCCGCCCGGCGATACCGATCCGATCATGGGCGAGGATCCGGGCGGTACCGACGCTGGGACGACGACCGAGCCGGGGATGCCGGGAGACCCGGGCGGGGGCGTCGACCCGGGCTCGGTGCCTCACCGAGGCGGCTGCAGCGCCGCGGGCGATGGATCCGTCAAGACGCTCTGGGTGCTCGCGCCGTGGCTGCTCCTGCTCGTGCGCGGGAGAGGGTCGCGTCGACGCCGAATTTTCCGCCTGGCTCGTGATCGCGGTTTTTTCTGCAGCGCGTTGACCCGGTCGGAACCGCCGCGAGCCCACTAAGGAGCAGATTCACTCGTGTCGTGCCCGGTCGCTCACAACCACCCCGCCAAACCGAGCGGCCGGGTACGATACGAGGGTTCACATCGCGTAGCGGACGACGAGAAATCCGCCGATGAGGAGCACGGTGAAGAGGATCGTCACGATCTCGAACCGCTTCTCGATGAACTGCTTGATCGGCGGGCCGAACCGGTAGATGAGGCCCGCGACGAGGAAGAAGCGCGCGCCACGCCCGACGACGCTCGCCGCGACGAGCGTCGCGATCGGCACGCGAAAGACACCCGCCGCCACCGTGAAGACCTTGTACGGGATCGGCGTGAACGCCGCGGTGAACAGCGCTAGCCACGCGTTGTCGGCGTAGGCATCGCGCACGACGCAGAACTTGTCACAGCTGAAGCCCGGCAGCGTATCGAAGAGCCATCCGCCGCCGCCGAGCTCGGGGCACTCCGCCGCGACGCCGAGCGAGTGCCAGAGCGCGTTTCCGATCGTCCATCCGAGCAGGCCGCCGAGCACCGACCCGGCCGTGCAGATCGCCGCGTAGCTGAACGCGCGCTTCGGCTTGCCGAGCGCGAGCGCCATCAAGAGCACGTCCGGCGGGATGGGGAAGAAGCTCGCCTCCGCGACGGCCAGGACGAGCAGCGCGGGGGCGCCGTAGCGCGTCTCCGCCCACGAGAGAGTCCAGTCGTAGAGGCGTCGCAACCAGAGCAGGGGCCAGCGATAGAAGGGGACTCTCGGTGCGCCGGCGGTGCTCATCGCGCCGGGGTCGTACACCAGGCGTAGACGGTGTCAAACGCGGCGACGGGCGTCCGGCGTTGCCCGAGACCCGTCCCGGGGGCTATCGTCCCCACCCAGGGGCGACGACGTGAAGCTCTGCACGGTCTGCCGACGGAGGTTTCCGCCGCATTGTGCGCGCTGCCCGCTCGATGGCGGCGAGCTCACGGACGTGCCCGATCCGTTGATCGGGCGGACGATCGGCGGCCGCTACGTGATCACCGAGCGCGTGGGCGCGGGCGGGATGGGCACGGTCTATCGCGCGAAGCAACGAGGTCGTCGGGCGCGACGTCGCGTGAAGTTCCTCGCGCACCGACCTCGCGGTCGACCCCGTGAACCGCCAGCGGTTCCTCCGCGAAGCGCGAGCAGCGAACCGGATCAACCACGAGCACATCATCGACATCACCGACTTCGGCGACGACCGACGACGGCCTCGTCTACCTGGTGATGGAGTTTCTCGACGGGCGTTCCGCTCTGAACGAACGAGATCGCGCACGGTCCCGATGCCGCCGGCGCGCGCGCATCAGCATCGCGATGCAGATCGCTCGAGCGCTCGCGCGCGCGCACGAGCTCGACGTCGTCCATCGCGACATCAAGCCCGAGAACGTCTACCTGCTGGCGCGGCGTACGACGGCCGACTTCGTCAAGATCCTCGACTTCGGCCTCGCGCACATGAAGGGCGCAGCTGCGGCTGACCGCGACCGGCACGGTGTTCGGCACGCCGGAGTACATGGCGCCCGAGCAGGCGCGCGGCGCGCCGCTCGACGTACGCCGGTCGACCTCTACGCGCTCGGCTGCGTGATCTTCGAGATGCTGACCGGCGACATCCCGTTCACCGGCAACACGCCAGACCTCATCCTCAAGCACATGCGCGAGAAGCCGCCCGCGCCGTCGACGAAGCGGCCCGACCTGCCGGCGTCGATCGACGCGCTCGTGCTGCGCTTGCTCGCCAAGTCTCCCGAGGAGCGTCACCCGGACGCGTATGCGCTCGCCGACGAGCTGAAGTTCATCCTCGCGGAGATCGGGAGCCCCCGCGATTCGCGCGCCGCGCCCCGTTCCGTCGGGCAGCAGTCGATCCTCCCCGGCCAGATGCGCCTCGCTGCCCCGCAGAAAGCGCAGAGGGTCGCCGATCCGTTCGACACGCACCCGAGCTTGCCCGTCGAGACGGTCTCGACGGCGACGATGGTCACCGAGGAGGTGTGGGAGGAGCGCATCAAGCTGCTCGCGCACCTCGTGCCCGAAGCGCACCCGCGCGGGGACTCGCCGCCGTGGCTCGCGGCGAAGCTCGACGATCTGCAGACGCGCGTCGTGAAGATGAGGGAGCTTCGCCAGAAGCTCGACGCGCTCACGTCCAACGCGTCGCGTCGCGAGGACGAGATGCGCGACGCGCGTCTCCGGATCGGGCGAGCCCTGGACGAGCTCGGCCACGACGAGAGCCGCGTCTCGAGGCTCCTCAGCGACATCCGGCCGAAGCTCGAGGAAGCGAAGAGGCGTCTCGAAGAGCTCGAGAAGCCGCTGCTCCGCGCCTGGGCCGCCATCCCGCCGGTCCCCGCCGAGCGGCCGCGCGCGACGCCCGAGATCGTCGAGACGCTGCGCGAGGCGGGTCACCTCGCCGCGATCTGGACCGAAGCGGAGCGAGCCTACACCGCGCGCCAGCGCGACCTCGCCGAGCGCGAGCGCGAGCGCGAGGACCTCAAGTTCCAGGTGGCTCAGCTGAAGGGAAGGCTCGGCACCTTCAACGCGGAGAGCGATCTCGACATGGGGGACGTCCGCAACGAAGCGACGCGGCTCGACTCGGAGCTTCGAATGATGATCGAGGCACTGATGCGCGACGTGACCCCGGTCTACAATCACTTCATGGCGATCCCACGCGTGCGCGACCGCGTCTTCAACGTGGCGTAGCGATGCCCCTCGAGAGCCTCCTCCGGTTTCCTTCGCGGACCCTCACCGCGACGGGCCTGCTCTTGGCCGTCTCCGGCTGCGGCAATGGGGCGGGCGCCGAGGACCACGAGCCCGCGCCCCGCCTCGCCGCGGAGTTCCGGTCGGCGGAGGTCCAGAGCGTGCTCGACGCCGCGGATCGATTCGATCCGCACGCGCGGCTTTGCAGCGGACGGCGACGAGTGGCGCGGCTTCTTGGTCGACCAGGGCTCGGTCGTCTCGGACGCGCCCATGCACGGAGGCAGCTGCTACCTCGTCGTCGCAGCCGCGACCGACGCCCTGCGCGAGCTCGATCTGCGCCTCTTCGACAGCGACGGGGGCGAGGTCGCGCAGGATGCGCAACGCGGCCCGGGCGCGGCGCTACTCTACTGCCCTCCGCACTCGGGCACGTACTACGTCGCTGCGCTCGCTACCCAAGGGACCGGCCTCTTCGGCGTTCGGCGATTCGTCGGTCCGACGGGCCTCGACGTGCGGCTCGACAATCTCTTCGGCGCGCACGAGCCGGAGGCGCCGCTGGTGCGCCCGTGACGTCCGCGTCTCTCCTGGTCGCGCTGTCAATCGTCTCGGCCTGCGCAAGGGAGCCCGAGCCCGTCGTCGCGACGACGCGGGACCTCTTGCCGTCGAGCGGTGCGGGGCCTCTCGACGCGCTGACGCGCCGCTTCGGGCGGCTGCGCGAACGGATGCGCCAGCGCGGCTACGACGAGGAGCTCGGCGTCACCCGCATGTTCGCGCTCGAGGGCACCGGCACCTCGGTGCCGATCGATCTCGACGTCAATCGCTGCGCGACGTTCGTCGCGCTCGCCGGCGGTGGCGTACGCGATCTCTCCCTCGGGGTCTGGGACGC
Source organism: uncultured delta proteobacterium (assembly GCA_963740495.1). GTDB lineage: Bacteria > Myxococcota_A > Polyangia > Polyangiales > CAVUEK01 > CAVUEK01. The sequence goes on along the minus strand of CAVUEK010000008.1, from coordinate 64,688 downwards.
GGCCGGTCACGAGGTGGCCTCGGACTCGGTGCGAGGGGAGGGCGGGCTCGCGCACGTCTGCCCGCCGGGCGGTCCTGACGTGGGCGCGACGGTGCCGCACTACCTCGTCGTGCGATCGATCGCGGGCTCGGGCGCCGTCGTCGCGGCGGCGTTCGGCTCCCGCCCCGGCGACGGCTCGGGCTTCGAGGATTCTGTTCGACGGCATCCTCGCGCCCGAGGTGCCGATGCGCGCGGTCGAAGAGGAGCTCGCGGGGCGCCGGGCGATCCTGCGCCAGCGCGGCTTGCTCCCGCTCGGCGACCTCTACCTCGACCGCGTCGCCGAGGGCGAGGAGGTCAGCCGCGCGTTCGAGCTCGAGGCCGATCGTTGCTACGTGGTCCTCGCGCGCGGGGACGACGGCATCGTCGACGTCGATCTGTCCATCTACGACGCCGAGGGCGCAGAGGTCGCGCGCGACGTGGCGGGCGACGCAGAGCCCGAGATTCGAGATCTGCCCGAACGAGGCCGGGCGGTACTCGATGGAAGCGCGCGCGTTCGAGGGCGCGGGCGCGATCGGCTTGCTCGTCGTCGGCGGGCCGGCGACGGAGGCGCAGGCGGCGGGTGTGCCGGCCGAGGGGCCCGCACCCGTCGAGACATCGGACGCGCCGTCGCCGCCGGCCGATCCCGTCGCGGCACTGACGACGCTCACCGCCGCGCTCGAGGCGCGTGGGTACGGGACGCCCACGCTCATCACCGCGGACGGCTACATCGGGCCGGGCGAGGTGCGGACGCAGACCGTCGTGCTCGGCCCGGGTTGTACCGTGGTCGTCGGTGCCGCCGCCCGCGCCGAGACGGATCTCGACCTCTACCTCGCCGACGAATCGGGCGCTCCACTCGATCGCGATACCGGCGTGCAGCCCACGGCGCGTGTTCGCGCGTGCCCGAGCGAAGCGATCGAGGCTCGTGTTTCGGTCAAGGCGTACGGCCGCCGTGGGAGCTACGCTCTGTCGGCCTTGCGCGCGCCCGCGACCATCATGGACGTCTCGAGCCTGCGGCTCGAAGAGGCGACCGCGAGCTTCATCGGTCGCGGCTACGTGGAAGGACAGCGAACCGTGCGCGCGATGGAAGAGTCCGGCAACACGCGCGAGCCCATCTACGTCCGACCGGGGGGCTGCGTCGCGGTCGCGGCCGCAGGCGATGCGGACATCGAAGACGTCGACGTGTTTCTTCGGACCGCGGAGGGCCGCCTCGTCGCCTCGTCCTCGGGGCCCGAGCCGTTCGCGACGGTCACGCGATGCGCCGACCCGAGCTCGAGCACCGGCGAGCAGCTCCGCCTCGAGGTCCTCGTCTACCACGGCCACGGTGACGTGACGGTCGCTCGATTCGAGGGCACTCCATGAGGACCGCGGCGCCGCTCCTCGCCGGCGCGCTCGCGTCGCTCGCCCTCGTGGAGGCCGCCCCCGCGAGGGCGGACGACACGCTCCGGGCATGCGTCGACGTCGCGACGCACGCGCTCGAAGCCACCGGCGCGAGACCGATGGGCGCGCCGGTCGTCGGGTTTCTCCGCGAGGGCGGAGCGCGGGCGGTGCCGTTTCACCTCGACCGCGAAGAGTGCGTCGGCTTCCTCGCCGTGGGGCACGCGCGAGTCCAGGACCTCGACCTCGTGCTCTACACCGAGAGCGGGATCGTGCTCGAGCAGGACAACCAGCTCGACGCGCGGCCCTGGGTGCGGTTCTGCGGGGCGAGCGGGCTCACCCTCGAGGCCGCCGTCCAGATGTACCGGGGTCAGGGAGAGTTCGCGCTCGTCGCGTTCGAGAACGCGCCCGCGGTCCTGCCCGATCTCAACCGAACCATCGGCGAGTGCTTCGCGACCTCGGGCGGCATCCATCGGCCGCCGGCCGACGTCGGCAGCGCGCCGCCGGGCCGAACGCTCGACGAAGGCCTGCGGGCGGTCGGCGCGGACCTCGCCGAGCTCGGCTATGCGCCGGACGGAACCGAGCAACGAGGCCAGCTCGCCGAGGGAGCGCGCGAAGCCCGCGAGCTGCGCCTCGACCGAGGCGCGTGCTTCGCCGTCGTCGCGGTCGGCGACGAGGGCGTCGCGGACATCGATCTCGGTGATCCGGTCGACCGATGGTCGCGAGCTCGCGCGCGACGTCGAGCGGACCGCGAACGCCGTGGTGAAGGTCTGCGCGGACCGCACCGACTACGTCGCGGAGGTCCGCATGTACGCCGGGCGCGGCACGTACGCGCTCACGCGCTTCCGGCTCGCGGAGCGCGCCCCGCCGCCACGGTTCGTCGAGGGCGGTGCACGCCTCGGATGGGCCGAGGTGGCCGAGCGCCTCGGCCGCCACGGGATGCAACCCGCGCCGGTCGCGTGGGGGATGGCAATCCCGGGCGAGCCCCTCTCGATGCCCATCGAGCTCGAAGGCGGCCGCTGCTACGCCGTCGCCGCCGTCGCCGCCGACGAGGCGCGCAACGGCGACCTCGACCTCTTGTTGCTCGACGCGGACGGTCACTTGGTCGCGTGGGATCTCGGGAGCACGGCGAGCCCCACGGTGTGGCACTGTCCCGCGCACGGCGGAGCGTACCGCGCCGTCTCGCGCATCTACGGCGCGTGGGGCCGCTATCTTCTCGTGCTAGGAAGCGAGCGATGATGCACACGCGGCACGCCGCGCTCGCCTTCGTGCTCGCAGCTTGCGGCGGCGGCACCGCTGCGGGTGGGGCGGGAGCGTCGGGAGGGCCGGCGTGGATGCAGTCGGAGGACGACCCGCTCGCGACGCGCATGCGCGAGATCGCGCGACGCATGGAACGGGCCGGGCTCGCTGCCGGCGAGCCCACCGGCAAGGGGTTTCTGACCGCACGCGCCGAGGCGACCGAGTCTCTCGAAGTGCCGCCGGGAAAGTGCGCGACCATCGTCGCGATCACGACCCGCGGGATCCGCGACCTCGACGCGACTCTCTACGCGCCGACCGGCGACGTCCTCGCCGAGGACGTGGAGCCCGACGCGCACCCGACGATCCAGGTCTGCGCGGGAAGCGAGCCACGCCACCTCTACTACACCCTCGTGGCCTACGACGGCGCGGGGAGCTTCGCCTACGTTTCGTTCCTCGGAGGTCGGTCCACGCTCGACCGTGCGGCGGAGATCGTCGGTGGACAGCCGGGCCTCGTCAGCGACGACCAGGAGGGGAGCGAACAAGACGTCCGCCTCCGCGAGATCACCCGCAGGCATCCGCCGACGCGGCTTTCGACCGGAAGGCACGCCCATCTCGATGCGCATCGCGGCCGGACAGCGCGTACGCGTGCCGCTTCCGACGCAGCCGTCGCGTTGCTACACCGTGGTCGGGCTCGCGGGGCCCGGCATCGCCAACCTGGACCTCGTGGTGCTCGACGAGCTCGGTGCCGAGCTCGTCAGCGACACGTCCGAGAGCAGCGACGCACAGGTCCAGATCTGCGCCGACCGCCAAGCCGACTACGCGGCGGAGCTCGTAGCGGCGCGCGGAGGTGGCGAGGCGCGCATCGCGATCTTCGCCGGCGACGAGCGCGACGTCGGTGCCGAGAGTGGACTGTGGCTCGGTGAGCGTCGCGCCAACACGCGCTCGCCCGTGCCGCTCGACGACGCGGTCCGCGCCAATCTCGACGGAGCGCGCGCGGCGGGCTGGGCCGAGCCGCGACGCGCCGCCGGCGGCTCGCTCCTCGGAGGGCAAGCGATCGCGCACGAGGTCTCGCTTCCCGCGAATCGGTGCTCACTCGTGATCGCCACGGGAGGTCGTGGCATGGGACGGCTCCTGCTGCGCGTGGTGGACGAGGCGGGGAGAGAGGTCGCGCGGCGGGGCGGTGCGGCGCCGTCCGCGAGCGCCTCGTTGTGCAACGAGCGGAGCGCGCGCGTCTCGGCGGAGCTCGTCGCGCGGCGTGGCCAAGGCGACTACGCGCTCTACGTCCTCGAGAAGCCGATCGACGCGGGGCTCGCCGAGGTACCGACGCAGGACCGCGGCCCGATCCTCGACGCGATCGAGGATGCGCGCGCCGATGGGCTCTCGCTCGTCGGGCGTGAGGCACACGACGCGAGCGCTCACGACGTCTCCGTTCGCGACGACGGCGGCTGTACGCGCGTCACCGTCGTCGCGCCCCGAGGTGCCGTGTCGCTCCGGCTCGTTCGCGACGGCGTGCTCGTCGCGGAGCGCGAGGGGACCGCGCCGAGCGCGACGACGTGCCACGGCCAGGGGCAGCGCGATCGACGACCGCGACGGTGCTGGCTCCGACGAGCCAGGTCTTCTACATGCTCACCTTCTCGCGCGGGGCGCCCTCGCCGGCGCGGGCGGGCGGCGGAACCGTGTCGCTTCCCCGTTCGCGAACCATGTCGAGCGACGCGCGCTCGACCATCGCTTCGCAGAGGTCGCCGAAGTCGTAGCCGGCGCCCTTCGGCGATCTTCGGCAAGAGGCTCGTCGGCGTCATGCCCGGGAGCGTGTTGACCTCGAGCACGTACTCGTTCTCGCCCTCGGTCACGAGCATGTCGACCCGCGTCGCGCCGGTCGCTCCGAGCGCGCGCGTACGGCGCGCTCGGCGATGTTGAGGACGCCCTTGTAGCGCGTCGGCGATGAGCCGCGCGGGGAAGTGGTACTCGCTCTGCCCCGGCTGGTACTTCGACCGGTAGTCGTAGAACCCGCCCTTCGGGACGATCTCGATCGCGCCGAGCGCGCGGCCGTCGAGCACGCCGACCGCGATCTCCCGGCCCGGCGACGAAGCGCTCGACCAGGATGGCGCGGTCGTAGCGGAGCCGCCTCGTCGCACGCGCGCCCGGAGCTCCCCGAAGTCGTTCGCCCGGCTTGCCCCGACGCTCGACCCACTCGCGGCGGGGCTTGACGAACGACGGGGAACCCGAACGAGCCGTGGATCTCCTCGAGAGAGCCGAGCGCGTCCGCCTCGAGGGTGTAGTACGGCGGCGTCGGCACGTTGTAGAGCCGGAACAGCTCCTTGGACTTCACCTTGTCCATCGCGAGCGCGCTCGCGAGGACGCCCGAGCCCGTGTACGGGATGCCGCAGGAGCTCGAGCAGGCCCTGGATGCAGCCGTCCTCGCCGTAGCGTGCCGTGCAGCGCGAGGAAGGCGACGTCGATCGGGGTCTGTCGAAGGACCTGATCGACGTCCTCGTCGACGAAGATCTTCGTGACGGGGTAGCCGCGCTCGGACAGAGCCGCGACGACGGCCTCGCCGCTCATGACCGAGACGTCGCGCTCCGCGCTCATGCCGCCCATCAAGACCCCGACGTGCTTCTTCTCCATGTCTGCTTTCCTTTTCCGTCCCTCTCCGTCCGTCTTCAGCCCAGGGACCGAGCGGACGAGAACCACGAACCGAGCCGCGTTCGGCCTTCGCGAAAAGACAGGGCTAAGCTGCGGTCGACCCCGCGAGAGCGCGTCCAAACCGACACGGTCGCGTTGGTCTCCATCCTCTCTCGGTTACTCCCCGCAGCCCCGAGCGGTCAAAAAAAGCGAGCAAGCACGCGGGGCGTGCCCAGGCTTGCTGGGCTGGCGGGGGCGCTTAGCACCCCCGGCGCCGCCTGTGAAGCGGGTTTGCACCCACGCGGGGTTATTGGTAGCTTGGCCGCCCCGACCCGAGGTCCGGTGGGATTGCGGGTCAAGCGCCGCGCCGGCCGACGACGACTTCGAGAGCTATCGAGCGCGCGCATTCCAAGGATTCACGGACGATGACGTTCACGGAAGCTGCCGTGGAGGTGCTCCGCCTGGCGGGGAAACCTCTGCACTACCGAAAGATCGCCGAGATCGCGATCGAGAAGAACCTGCTCAGTCACGTCGGCAAGACGCCGGAGATCACGATGAGCTCTCGGCTCGCGACCATGGTCAAGAAGGACCGCGGCGAGGCTCCGATCGTGAAGGTGAAGCCCGGCGTGTTCGGGTTGCGCGAGTTCTCGAACGACGTTCTCAAGACCGCCGAGCGCGAGTCCGGCCACGACTACGAGCTGCCCGAGCAAGAGGTCGAAGCGATGGAACCGCACGACGAGGCCGAAGAGGCTCGCGAAGCCGAGGCGCCGGCCCGACCGTCGCCGAAGCTCCCGGGGGGCGACGTGTTCCCCGAGGAGGAGGACGACGACGAGCCCATCCTCGCAAAGCTCGACGCGCCGGCCGACGGCGGCGGCGAGGGGGACGACGAAGAGGGTCGCCGCGGACGCCGCAAGCGGCGGCGGCGCCGGGGCAAGCGTCGGGACGAGGGGGGCGTCGAGGCGAGCGACCGGGGCGAGCGCGACCGGGGCGAGCGCGACCGGGGCGAGCGCGACCGGGGCGAGCGCGACCGGCATCGGGAGCGGGACCAGGGCCGCGAGCGCGACGACCGGCGTGGCGGGCGCGATCGGGACCGCGACCGGGATCGGGACCGCGGGCGCCGGGACGACCGGACCGCGCGCTCGCGTCAGGACGAACGGGTCTCGGGGGACTGGCATCGCTCGCCCGACGAGGGCGACGTCGTGGGGAGCGACCTGGCCGACGCGGTGTACGACGTCCTCGCGTCCGGGAGGCTCCGGGCGAGCGGGTTCGCGTGGGTGGCCGAGCAGCTCGTCCGCAGGGGCAAGCTCGTCGGCGCCGCGCGCGCGCTGGCGCCGACCATCGCGGCCGCGGTGCGGAGCGACAACGCGCGCCGGCTCGGGCTCGGGAATCGACCGCGGTTCCTCGTCGAAGGCGCGTACGTGTCGCTCGTCGAGTGGGCGCTGCCGCGGGACGCGGCCCGCGCGGAGCAAGACGCGGTGCGGTCCGGCGAGCGCCAGCGCGACCTCGCGAGGCGGGCGTTCTTGCGCAAGCTCGGCGAGCTGCCGACGGCCGGGCTCGTCGAGCTGCTCGCGACGTGGCTGAACGCCGAGGGCGTGGTGTCGCTCCGTGCGATGCGTCGCCCGGGAGGCGGTGGCGGGGCCGGCATCCACCTCGCCGGGACGCTCAGGCGCGGTCCGGAGGAGACGCGCCTCGCGCTCGTGGTCATGACCGACGGCAGCGACGTCGGCCGCGAGGCGGTGATCGCCGTACGCGGGGCGCTGCATCACTACGACGACGCAGCGGCGGCGTGGCTCGTGACGACCGGAGCGATCCTGTCGGGCGCGCGAGAGGAGCTGCGCGCGGCCGGAGCGGCCCCTGTGGTGCTGCTCGACGGTCTCGCGCTCGCCAAGGCGATGGAGCGGGCGGGCGTGGGCCTCGTGAGGTTCGTGGTGCCGATGGTGTACCTCGACGCCGAGCTCTTCGAGTCGCTCGGCTCGGGGATCGGTCCGCGGGAGAGCGTCGACGCGGGGGCCGACGACGGCGACGTGGAGGCCGACGCATCGCGCCAGGACCGCGGGGACCGCGCGGAGGACGAGACCCTCGACGAAAACGAAGGCGAAGGCGAAAGCGAAGGCGAAGGCGCCGACGACGGGCGACCACGGCGACGGCGGCGACGGCGCGGGCGGCGTAGCGATGGCGCTGCCACCGCGGACGGCGTGGCGGGCTCGACGGAGCCGCAGGCGGATGCACGATCGGACGCGCGCGGCACGAGCGAGGACGACGACGACGAGCTCCGCGCGCACACGGAGCTCCGCGGAGGTCGCGACGAGAGCGCGGACGAGCGGTTCGACGACGGGGGCGCGTTCGCGGAGGACGACGCGGACGACAACGCCGACTCGAGCGAGGTCGCGGCGGATCACGCGGACGACGACGCGGACGAAGACGCGGACGACGACGCGGACGACGACGCGGACGACGGCGCGGACGACGACGTCGACGCCGAGCGCGGCGGTCCGGGTCGGGACGACGGAGGCGCGTACGCGAGCGCGAGCGACGACGCGGACGACGACGACGACGACGACAGAGACGAAGAACAGAGCGCGTACGATGATGACGAGGACGCGGAGGAGAACGAGGCGAACGACGAGGACGAATACCCGTAGCGGAGCCGGGGGGATCCGCACGCTGAGGTCTTGAGGGTGAACAGCCCGCCGCGCCCCCGCGCGTCGCGTGTCGCGACCGCCGGGCCGACCGGGCCCACCGAGGAGGTCCCCCATGCGCCGTGCTTATTTCGTAGCTGGACTTGGTCTTTTCATCGCGATGACGCTGATGTCGGGCGCGGCGCGGGCGCAGGACCCGGAGGAGCACGCCGCGGAGAGCGGCAGTGCTCCGTCGCGGCCCGAAGACACCGCGCTACCTCTGGCGCGTGCGATCGAAGGGCGGCTGACCGTGTGGCGTTCGCCCGGAGGGCGCGTGACGTACGTGGCGCATTGTCGAGCCGCGCCGTCGGGCTGCCGCGCACGCATCGCAGCGTTCTCGCGGTACATCGCGGAGGCGTCGCACGACCACGGGCTCGATCCGTTCGTTCTGGCGGCGATGGCGTTTCGCGAGAGCGGATTCGATCCGTTCGCGACCGGCGCAGCCGGCGAGGTCGGGATCGTGCAGCTGCACCCGCACGGGATCGGGCGCGGGGTTCGCTTCGTTCAAAACGAAGCGTATCGCCGGCGGTGCCGACGCGAGGTCGGCGCGTGCCAGCAGGAGGTCGTCGAGGTCGGCGCGACGCACCTCGCCGACGCCATCTCGAGCTGCGGCGGGCTGCTCGATGCGCTCGGCTACTACAACCGCGGCATCTGCGGTGAGACCGACTACAGCCGTCGCGTGCTGCGCGAGCGCGAGCGGCTCATCGAGCTCGCGAAGACTCCCGTGGGCACGACCGGCCTCGTCGATTGAGCGGGAGGGCGGCGGCCTCGGCGTTCACGGGCGGTGGAGGTCGTCGTCGATGTCCATGACCCGGACGCCCCTGCGGCGCTTCTCTTTCTCGGTCGCCTTGCGAAGCTGCTCGTAGAGCGCGGTGACGTCCGTGCGTATGCCGGCGATCTCGATGCGTGGCGTCGTTCGGTCGATCGCTTCGAGCACGATGTTGCCCGTACCGAGGAGCCGCTGCCCGAACGGGCGATCGACCACGTAATCGGTGACTCGGTAGAGGTCGATCTGCTCCGTACGCTTCGAGAGCACACCCTCCTCGACGATGATCCGCTCGCTGGTGAGGCGGTAGTGCCGCCCGAGCGAGCGGAAGTAGAAGTAGATCGCGGCGAGGCCGAGGGTGAGGATCGAGAGGAGGAGCGCGCCGGCGCTCCCGATGACCGCGGGTCTCCCGTCGAACAGGACGCTTTCCGGGATCTCGTCGTCGGGGTCGGCGCTCTCGGTCACGCCCTCCGTTTACCACGAAAGGGGCCCGGGAGAGCGCGCGTTGCGAGGTCGCGGCGGGATCAGATGGTGAGGGTCTCCTGGTGCTCGCCGAAGACGCGGCGGATGCGTCCGCTGATCTCGCCGACGGTGGCCAGCGCGCGGACGGCGTCGAGGATGGTGGGCATGAGCTTGTCGTCGTCGCGGGCAGCTCGCTCGACGCGGGCGACGGCGGCGCGGGCGGCGGGCCCGTCGCGCCGAGCGCGGAGCGCGCTTTCACGCGCTCGATCTGTTCGCGCTCGAGGTCGGGGTCGACGCGCAGAATGGGCAGGGGCTCTTCGCTGATCGCGGTGTACCGTTGACGCCGACGATGACGCGCTCACCCGACTCGACGGCGAGCTGGTAGCGGTACGCGGTGCTCTGGATCTCGCGCTGGACGTAGCCGGTCTCGATCGCGGCGACCATGCCGCCGAGCTCGTCGATCTTGTCGATGTAGCCCCGCGCGAGCCGCTCGATCCGATCGGTCATCGCCTCGACCGCGTAGGAGCCGCCGAGCGCGTCGACGAAGTCGGCGACGCCGCTCTCGTGCGCGATGACTTGCTGCGTTCGGAGCGCGAGCGACGCGGCCTCCTCGGTCGGTAGCGACAGCGCCTCGTCGTAACCGTTCGTGTGAAGCGACTGGCAACCGCCTGCACCGCAGCGAGCGCCTGGATCGCGGTCCGGACGGCGTTCACGAGCGGCTGCTGAGCCTGGAGCGTCGAGCCCGCCGTCTGAACGTGAAACTTGAGAGCGCGCGCACGCTCGGTCTTCGCCGCCGAAGCGCTCCCGCATGATCGACTCCCACAGCCGACGCGCCGCGCGGAACTTCGCCACCTCCTCGAGAAAGCCCGTTGTGGCCGTTGAAGAAGAACGAGAGGCTGCGCACCGAAGCTCGTCGACGTCGAGCCCGGCCGTCGACCGCCGCCTCGACGTACGCGATCCCGTCGGCGAGCGTGAACGCCACCTCCTGCATCGGCGTCGCAGCCCGCCTCGCGCATGTGATAGCCGCTGATCGAGATCGTGTTCCACTTCGGGACGTGCTCCGCGCACCAGGCGAATGATGTCGCTCACGAGCCGCAGCGACGGGCGCGGCGGATAGATGTACGTCCCGCGCGCGATGTACTCCTTGAGGAGATCGTTCTGGATGGTCCCGCGCAGCGCACGCGCCGCGACGCCCTGCTGCTCGGCGACCGCGACGTAGAGCGAGAGCAGGATCGCCGGCCGTCGCGTTGATCGTCATCGACGTCGAGACGCGGTCGAGCGGGATGCCCGCGCAGCAGCACCTCCATGTCCTCGAGCGAGTCGATCGCGACGCCGACCTTGCCGACCTCGCCGCGCGCCAGCGCGTGATCGCTGTCGCGGCCCATCTGCGTCGGCAGATCGAACGCGACGCTCAGGCCCGTCTGGCCCTGCCGAGCAGGTAGTGGTAGCGCTCGTTCGACTCTCGGCCGCGGTGCCGAACCCCGCGTACTGCCGCATCGTCCAGAGGCGCCCGCGATACATGTTCGGCTGCACGCCGCGGGTGAACGGCGGCTCGCCCGGGAAGCCGATTCGCTCGAGGTACGCGCCTTCCTCGACGTCGAGCTCGGTGTAGAGCGGCTCGGCGTCCTCGCCGCCCGCGAAGCTCGGCGCCCTCGGGCGCGGAGGCGCTCCTTCTCGGCCGGCTCGAGACGCTCTCGCGCCAGCGCCGGCGAGCGTCTTCGACGATCGCGTCGCGTTCGTCGTCGCTCATGTCTTGCCCGTCACGATGATCCGCTTGAACGCCTCTGCGACGGCCGCGCCAGCCGCTCCACGCGCTCGCGCGCACGTCCGGCGCGTTTCGGGGCCGTCGACGCACAGCGCCGCGATGGTCTTGTCGCTCAGCATGACCGGCATGAGGAGCAGCTCGCCGCCGCGGCTACCGATGGCCGCGCGGAAGAGAGGTCGCGCGGACGAGTCCCGTGGGGACCGGGTAGGTCTCACCGGACTCGCGACGCGTCGGGATACGAGGCGGCTCGTCGCCGGGATCCACAGGTTGCGGACGGCGTCCTTGCGCGAGAGCTCCGGCCCCGCGGCCTCCCGACCCTCGAGCACGCCCTTCTTGAGCACGAGCAGGAGCGCCACGCGCCCGAGACCGCGATGCCCTGGCACGCGAGCCGAACGCCTCGTCGCGACTGCGGGTGGCGCGCAGCGATGCGAGCACCACGCCGAGGTCCATCGGCGGACCGGACGGTCGCGCGCTCCGCGTCGATCGCCGGCGCGGGAGCCTCCCGGGCAGCACCGAGCGAGCGCGAGCCGCACGGCGCGCGATGCGATTGACCGGGGACGGGTTCTCGAGGTCCGCCCAGCGGTCGGGGTCGTCGGCGGCGGGATGGGCGTGGGCGGAGGCGCCGCGGGCCGGCGTCGTCACTCCCCCACCTCGCCCGCGCCGCCGCCGCGTCGCGTTCCCCGACAGCGGCTGGCGCCAACGCCGGCGCCGGTCGACGGCGCAGCGCCGCCCGCGCGGCTGCGGGTCACCGCGACCGCTCGGTGACGTCGCGCGTCGTCCGACGAGGTCTCGATCCGCTCGGCGCGGGCGCGATTCGCCGCTGTCACGTCGAGCGTGCCGGTCTTCACATCGGGCTTCGCGTCGCGCAGAGCCGAACGCCGCAGTGCCGGCGCTTTTCGACGCCGGACGCGGCATCGCCCGCCGCGGTCGGCGTCGTCGGCGAGCGCCTGCGCACGCGCTCGCACCCGGCGCGTCCTCGACGCCTGCGCGTCGCGGAGTCATCGCTCGCGCGTACGCGTGCTCGATTGCCAGCGCGGTCTCGCACGCGCGCGACGGTCGGCATCGACCTTGCTGCCCATGACGTGCGCGAGCTCGCTGAGTCACGTGCTCATCGGACGGATCCGCCATCGCGACCGACGAGCCCCGCGGGGCTTCGCCGCACCGGCAGCGCCGAGCGAGCGCGCCATCGCCGCGCACAGGGCGCGTCGCCGGACGGCTCGCTCGAGCTCCGATTCGTCCTTCACGAGCAGCGGCCCGAATCCCTCCGACACGAAGAACGCCGCGAGCGCGTCCTCGGTCACGCCCCGCTGCGCGAGCTCGGTCACGAGCGGCCGCCGCTGCGCCGGCACGTCGCGAGCGCCCGCGAGAGCTGGTCACGAGTGACGATTCCGGCGCGCACCAGGCGCGAGCCGAGGTCGGCTGGCATTTCGGCGATGTTAGTATCGACCAGGCGAGTCCGCCGTCAAGGGGCAGCGTCCGGCCCCGTGCCGCGCGGGGCGCCGGGCCGGCGACGACCGCTCTCGCTAGCTCGCCGTCGATGGCCCGCGTGCTCCACATCGAGGACGATCCGAAGAACCGGCTGCTCGTCCGAAAGCTCCTGGCGGCGGCCGGCCACGAGGTCATCGAGGCGCAGAGACGGGCTCGCGGGCATCCGGCTCGGCGGAGCAGTGCGCCCGGATCTGGTCCTCGTCGACATCAACGTGCCCGACCTCGACGGCTACGAGGTGACGCTGCGCCTGCGCGGCACGCCCGGCCTGAGCGGCGTGCCCATCGTCGCGATCACCGCCGAGGGCGACCGGCAGACGAGCCTCGCGGTCGGCGCGGACGGCTTCATCGGAAGCCCATCGACGCGAGCGGCTTCGCGACGACGGTCGAGCGCTTCCTCGGCGGTCACCGCGAGATCGGCGGCACAACACGGCACGCGCCTGCGCGCGCAGTCGTCGAACGGATTGTCGAGCGCCTCGAGCGCAAGGTCATCGAGCTCGTCCGAGGCGAACGCCGCCTCGAGGAGATGGCGCGCCTGCGCCGCGAGTTCCTGCGCAACACGACGCACGAGCTCGCGACGCCGCTCACGCCCGTGGTCGGCTACCTGCGGCTGCTGCTCGACGAGGAGCTCGGCCCGCTCACGCCGCTCCAGACGAAGTGCTTCGCTCGGTCGACGAGTCCATGCCCACGCCTGCGCTCGCTGATCGACACGCTGCTCGACGTGACCGCGCTCGAGACGGGCAGCATGACGTTCTACGTCCGACCGAGTACGACTTCGCGCAGCTCATCGAGCCGCGCGCTCGGCGAGGTGCGGCAGCGCATCGAGGACGCCGGGCTCGAGCGTGCTCGAGGCGGACCTCGCCTCGCCGCTGCTCGGGCGCGGCGACGCGCCGACAAGCTCCAGCGCGCGCATCGTCCACGTGCTCGACAACGCGATCAAGTTCACGCCGCAGCGGCGGCGCGATCGCCGTGGCCGTGCGCCGGAGCGAGCCGGACGCGCCCGAGCCGTGGTCGCGCTCGTCGTCGCGGACAGCGGGCCCGGCGTCGCGCCCGATCAGCTCGCGAAGATCCTCGAGCCCTTCTATCAGGTCGACGGCTCGCCACGCGCAGCCACGGCGGGGTCGGCCTCGGGCTCGCGTTCGCGAGCCGCGTGTGCGAGTCGCACGGCGGCACGTCGCAGGTCGCAGAGCCCGCCTCAGCCGGTCACGGCGGGGCGCCGGCTCGGCGGAGCCGCCGTCACGCTCCGCGTCCGCTGCGCGCCGTCCGGCTGAGCGATCCGCAGGCGCCGTCGCCGTCGCCGCGCGTCGTCGTGATCTACCTCGATCACCACGCCGCGACTCCGCTCTGCCCGCGGCGCGCGCGGGCGATGGACGCGGCGCTCGCCGACGGATGGGCCAACCCGTCGAGCGTGCACGCCGCCGGGCAGACGAGCGCGGGCGCTGCTCGAGCGAGCGCGCGCCACGGTCGCGGCCGCGATCGGCGCGGCACCCGCGGACGTGGTGCTCACGTCCGGCGGCACCGAGGCGGTGCCACCTCGGCGATGCGTGATGGCGCGCTCGCCGCGCGCGGCGCGACGCGGGGCTCGCGTGATCACCACGGCGGTCGAGCACCCCGCCATCGCGCGCGCCGTCGACGCGCTGGCCGCGCGTGGGGCTCGCGTCACTCGCCTGGCCGGTGCCGCGCGGTGTCCCGCCGAGCGCGGAGGCCGTCGCCGAGCGCGCGAACGAGCGCACGCCCTCGTCGCCCTCCAGTGGGTGAATCACGAGACGGGCACGATGGTCCCCGCCCTCGCTGGGCTCGCGCGGCGCACGCGTCGGGTGGCGCGTGCCCCTCGTCGATCGATGCCACGCAGGCGCTCGGCAAGCTGCGCTCGACGCCGAGACGCCTCGGCGCGACCGCGCCATCGCTCGCGCCGGGCACAAGTTTGGCGGGCCATCGGGAGCAGGCGCGCTCTCGTCGCGCCGGGACCACCCGCTCGAGCCGGTGCTCATCGGCGGCGGGCAGGAGCGCGGCCGGCGTCCTGGCACGCTCGACGTCGTCGCTGCGCCGGGCTTGGCGCCGCCTGCGCGTCGTCGCGAGCCGTCTCGCCGCCATGCCGCGCATCGGCGTCTGCGCAACCGACTCGAGGACGGGCTGCTCGCGGCGGGCGCCGTGCGTCAACGGTGAGGGCGCCGCGCGTCGCGACCGTCGCCAATGCGAGCGTGCGCGGGCTTCGCGGCCGAGCGCTCGTGCGCGGCGCTCGACGTCGAGGGCGTCGCAGCGGCGAGCGGCGCGGCGTGCAGCTCGGGCCTCGCCGAGCCGTCGCCCGTGCTCTCGGCCATGCAACCCCGCCGAGCCCTGGCGCGCGCGCGCCGCGCTGCGGGTGAGCCTCGGCCCCGAGACGTCCGACGAGACGTCGATCGCGCTCGTAAACACTTACGCGCGTCCTCGCGCGACGAACTTCGAGTGACATCTAGGTCTTCGCGCGAAAGGGAGCGCACGTCGATGCATTCGAGCCCCAAGTCGCGAAACGAATCGTTCGCGATCGGATCTCGGCTTCACTGCTCGTCCATGATGCCATTCAAGGCAATCGCCTGCACGAACGTTCGGTGTTCAGCGCGCCGCGGCGCGCGGGCAGTATGACGAGGACGCGCGCATCCCGCGCACGCATGCGTCCATGACGAGCTCGATGCGCGTCCTCGTGCGCGATGAGCGGAGGGGTCGACTCCTCCGTCGCGGCCGGCTTCTCGCCGAGCAGGCCACGAGGTCTTCGGCGTCACGCTCCATCTGTGGGACTCGGACCGGCGAGCACAGGTCGGCCGCTGCTGCGCGCCCGAGGACCGCGACGACGCGCGGCGGGTCGCAGAGCATCTCGGCATCCCTACTACGTCCTCGACGAGCGAGCGGAGTTTCGCCAGCCGTGGTCGAGCCGTTCGTCGAGAGCTACCTCGCGAGCGAGACGCCCGTGCCCGTGCGTCTCGTGCAACCGGACGTGAAGCTCACGCTCCTCGCCGGCTCGCAGACCCCTCGGCGCGCGCCCATCGCGACGGGCCACTATGCGCGCATCGAGCCCGGCCCGCGGCTCCTCCGCGGCGCGCGGGACCGGGACAAGGACCAGAGCTACTTCCTCTTCGGCGTTCCCAACGCGGTGCTCGGGCGGTTCGCTCCTGCCGCTCGGCGCGCTCTCGAAGGCCGCGGTCCGCGCCGAGGCGCGCAGGCTCGGTCGTCCCGAACGCGGACAAGCCGGACAGCAGGAGCTGTGCTTCGTGCCGGACGGAGACGTGGCGGCGTTCGCGGACCGGGCGCGGGGCGCCGCCGTCGGCGGACGCATCGTCTCCGAGGACGGTGCCACCCTCGGCGAGCACGCCTCCATCGCGGGCTTCACCGTCGGCCAGCGCCGCGGTCTCGGCCTGGGGGGCGGGCCGCCGCGCTATGTCCTTCGCATCGTCCCCGATCGGGCGACGTGGTCGTCGGCCCAGCGGAGCGTCTCCTCGCCAGCACGGCCCGCGCATCGACGTGACCTGGCCGGGCGGCACGCGCCGAAGCGCCCTTCGAAGCGGCCGTGCGCGTCCGCTATCGGCACGCGCCGGCGCCGGCGACGGTCGTCGCCGACCGACCGACGGGTTCGACGTGCGCTTCCACGCCCCGCAGTCGCGCGATCACGCCCGGCCAGGCGAGCGTGGTGTATCGTGGAGACGAGGTCGTCGCCGGTGGGGTCATCGCTCGGTCCTGAGCTATCGCTGTTCGTCGCCGCCGTGCTGTGCGCCGGCTGCTCGGTCGGCGTCGGCGAGGGCTACGCCGACGGGTTCGTGACCGATCCGGAGTGCGGCCTCGCGGAGGACGCCTACTCGCTCGGCCCCACGTTCTTCGGGGGCGAGGTGCTCGACGTGGGCGATCAGTTCACGATTCAGGTGCAGCGCGGCGGCAATCTCGAGGTCTACGAGCGACGGGCTACGCATCCTCGTCGCGGGCGCGACGGACGTGAGCAACGGGAGCTCGGCTTCCGTTCGACCTCGCGGCGACCGACCCGGTGGTTCGCATGAGCCTCTACCTGAACGAGACGTGCCCCATCGGATTCGAGCACGAGCCGCCGCGACTCTCCGCGGTAGCCGGAACGATCGTCTTCGACTCGATCTACGCTCCGATGGTGGACGACCAGGCGCTCGAGACGAGCGCTCGATTCTCGGCGGTTCGCTTCGTCGACCCGAGCCGGCCCGAGGAGCGTCACGCCGAGCTCGACGGATTGTTCCGGTTCAACTTCAACCGTGGGCGCCCGGCGCAGCGCTACCCGTAGGCGCGGGAGCTCCGAGAGCTCGAGGGACGGGTGCGCGACCTCGGGCACTCGGGCGACGGGGTCGTCGAGACCCCGCGCGGCATCGTCTCCGTCGGCGGGCGCGCTGCCGGGCGAGCGGGTGCTCGTCACTCGCCTCGCCCGCCAGGCAAGACCATGCGCGTGGAGGTCGATGCGCGTGCTCGAGGCGTCGACCGATCGCGTCGCGCCGCCGTGCCCGCACTTGGCGCGCTGCGGTGGGTGTCCCCTGATGATCCTCTCCGCGGGCCCGCGGGCCGACATGGGCGTCGCCGGGTCGCGGAGGCGGCGGGTCTGGCGCCTCACGAGGTCGGAGTCGAGGCGCCGGGGCCGGAGCTCGCGTATCGCCGGCGCGCGAGGTTCGCGTTCGGGCCGCCCGCGGGAGCAAGGCCGGCTGGTCGGCTACCGCGAGCCGCGCTCGCATGCGCTCGTCGACGTGCCGAGTGCGCGATCCTCGACGGGGTCGTCGCGCGCGGGCTCGCGCTCGCGCGCGACGAGCTCTTGCCGTGTCTCGAGGGCGAGGGGGAGCTCGAGGTGGTGCACGGCGGCGACGAGCGGCCCGCGACGTGGTCGCTCCCGTCGCCGCCAGCCCGAGCGCCTCTACGGGCGCGCTCGCGCGCTCGTCGACGCCGGCATGTCTCCGGGATCGCGCTCGAGGTCGGGCGGGGGAGGACGCGCGTCGTCGGCGACGCAAGCGAGGTGTCGATCGGTCACGACGGGGCTCCCCTCCTCGGCCCGCCGTGCGGCTTCGCGCAAGCGCACAGAGCCGTGAACGCGCGGCTCGTGGCCCGGGTCCTCGAGCTCGCCGCGCCGGCGGACGCCCGGGTCGTCGAGCTCTACGCCGGCGCGCGGCAACCTCACGGTCGCGCTCGCGCGAAGAGCGCGCGAAGTGATCGCGCCGTCGAGCGAAGCGACGAGGCGTGCGAGAGCGCCCGTCGCGAACCTCGCAGCCCGCTCCCTCGCGGCGCGCGTGATTCGCCGCCGACGCGGCCGAGGTCTCGCGTTGGGTCGACCGCGCCGAGGTCGTCGTGCTCGATCCGCCGCGCAAAGGCGCGCGCGAGGCGCTCGATGCCATCGCGACCGACTCGGCGCCCGCGCGCGTCGTCTACGTGTCGTGCGACGCGACGACGCTGAGCGCGACGTGCGGCATCCTCCGCGAGCGGGCTACGCGCCGGATCGCGCGTTCGCGCTCGACATGTTCCCGCACACCGCACACGTCGAGGCCGTCGTCCGCCTCGAGCCGTGGCCCGTCGCCCGGTGTGTGCTAGGCTACCGCCCGCGGCATGAAGTGCCCCTTCTGCGGCATCCTCGACAACCGCGTCATCGACTCGCGCCTCTCGCAGGGCGGCGAGGTCACGCGACGTCGCCGCGAGTGCGAGGGCTGCGCGCGCCGCTACACGACGTACGAGCGCGTCGAGGACAGGTCCTGCCGCTGGTCGTCAAGCGCGACGGCCGGCGCGAGCCCTTCGACCGGCTGAAGCTCATCGCGGGGCTGCGCCGCGCGTGCGAGAAGCGCCCGGTGGCTCCGCCGAGGCGCTCGAGCGGCTCGTCGAGCGGATCGAGCGCGACCTCGTGGACGCTCGGCGAGAAGGAGGTCGCCTCGACGCAGGTCGGCGAGCGCGTGCATGGCGGGGCTGCGCGACCTCGACTCCGGTCGCGTACGTGCGCTTCGCGAGCGTCTACCGCAGCTTCGAGGACATCCACGAGTTCATGGCCGAGCTGTCGCACCTGCTCGGTCAGTCCGGCGGCAAGGGGCGCTGAGCGCGCGCCGCGGCAGAGGCGCGCAGCGACGCGAGGCGACGAGGCGAGACCGATGAGCGCGCTCGATCGACGCATGATGGACCTCGCGCTCCGCGCACGCCGAGCGCGGCGACCCGAGCCCGAACCCGCACGTCGGCGCGGTCGTCGCGCGGGGCGACGACGTGATCGCCGTCGGCCACCACGCCCGCGCGGGCGCCGCGCACGCGGAGGTCGACGGCGCTCGAGCGCGCCGGCCGCGCGCGCGCGGCGCGACGCTCTACGTCACGCTCGAGCCCTGCAACCACTTCGGCCGCACGCCGCCCGTGCACCGACGCGATCCTCGCCGCGACAGTTCGCGCGCGTCGTCGTCGGCTGCGCCGATCCCGGCGCCGCACGTCCCCGGCGCGCGCGAGAAGCTCGCGGCGGCGGGCGTCGCGGTCGAGCATCGGCGTGCACGAGGCGAAGCGCGCGCGGCTCATCGCCGACTTCGCCAAGCACCATCACGACCGGGCCTGCCGTACGTCGACCTCAAGGCCGCGGTCACGCTCGACGGCCGCACCGCGACGCGCACGGGCGACGCGAAGTGGATCACCGGCGAGCGCGCGCGCCGGCACGCGCACCGCTGCGCGGCGCGAGCGACGCCGTGCTCGTCGGGGTCGGCACCGTCCTCGCCGACGACCCGAGCTCACCGTCCGCCTCGTGCCAGCGGCCGCGACCCGCCCGCGTCGTGCTCGACACGCACCTGCGCACGCCGCCGTCGCGAAGCTCTTCGCCCTGGCGGCCGCGGCGCCCGACGCTCGTCTTCCACGGAAGGCTCGCGACCGCGTCGCGCCGGCGGGCGCTCGAGCGTGCGGGCGCAGAGCTCGTGGAGGTCCGGACGACGAAAGGCGGCCGCGTGGATCTCGCGCGCGTGCTCGGCGAGCTCGGCAGGCGCGACATCGTGCGGCTCCTCTGCGAGGGCGGCGCGGGCGTCCACGGAAGCATGCTCGCGCGGGGGCACGCGGACCGGGTCGCGATCTACCTCGCGCCGAGGCTGCTCGGCGACCCGCAGGCGATCCCGTTCGCCCGCGGAGGGGCGGTGAAGCGGATGGCGGACGCCTTGGAGCTCGCCTCGCCGCGCGTGCGGAGGCTCGGCGACGACCTGCTCGTCACGGGCGAGGTCGGAGCGTGGACGGCGTACACGGGAGGCGGCCGCCTCCCGCACCGGGCCCGAACACCGAGCCGGTAGCAGAGGACCCGCCGTCGGGCGCTCGACTGGCGCGCCGAAGGGCACTATCTATGGAGCCACGTGAGCACGCCCCACGAATCGACCGCACGCGTTCTTCGAGCCCTCGAAGAGATACGACACGGGCGGATGGTGATCCTCGTCGACGACGAGGATCGCAGAGAACGAGGGCGACCTCGTCATGGCCGCCGAGCACGCCACCCCGGCGGCCGTGAACTTCATGGCCAGGCACGCGAGAGGGCTCATCTGCCTGAGCCTCGGCGAGGACAAGGTCCGGGCGCTCGAGCTGCCGATGATGGTCGACGACAACCGGTCGCCCCGCGCGACCGCGTTCACCGTCTCCATCGAGGCCCGAGAAGGGGTCACCACCGGCATCAGCGCCGCCGACCGCGCGCACACGATCCGAGTCGCGTCCAGCCCGGGCGCGCGCGCGCGCGACATCGTCAGCCCGGGGCACGTGTTTCCGCTTCGGGCGCGCCCGGGCGGGGTGCTCCAGCGGTCGGGCCACACCGAGGGCTCGATCGACCTCGCTCGGCTGGCCGGGCTCGAGCCCGCCGGAGTCATCTGCGAGATCATGAACGAGGACGGGACGATGGCACGGCACGCCGACCTCGCCCGGTTCGCGGAGGAGCACGAGCTCCAGATGCTGTCCATCGCGGACATCATCCACTACCGCTTGCAGCACGAGCGGCTCGTGCGTCGGGTGCGCTCCGGCGTGGTCACGCTGCCGAGCGACACGCCGTGGACGGCGCACGTCTACGGGATGAGCGTCGAGTCGCGTCAGTTCCTAGCGCTGACGCTCGGCGACGTCGACGCCAGCCCCACGCTCGTACGGGTTCACACGGGCAGCGTGCTCGGCGACGTGTTCAGCGTCCGGACCGGCGCGCGCGTCGTCATCTCCGACGCGGTCAAACGGATCGAGCGCGAGGGCCGCGGCGTGATCCTGTTCCTTCCGGGCCCGCTCGACCTCGAGCTCGATCTCGCGTTTCACTCCGGCGAGGAAGCCCCCCCGCGTCCCGCGACCGACCGCGGCGACGTGCTCCGCGAGTACGGCCTCGGCGCGCAGGTGCTCGCCGACCTCGGGGTCCGGCGGATCCGGCTGCTCACGAACCGACCACGCCGCATCGCCGGCCTCGAGGGATACGGTCTCGAGATCGTCGAGCAGCTCCTCCTCGGCGCGGACGTGGACGGCGAGCCCGAAGCGCACACGACCCACTGAGCGTGCGATCATGAGCAGCCACGAGCCGAGAACGTTGGAGGGGCGCCGCCGCGCCCCGGACACCGCGCGTTTCGCGCTCGTCGCGAGCCGCTTCAACGATTCGGTGGTCGAGCGTCTGGTCGAGGGCGCGGTCGGCTGCCTCGTCAAGCACGGCGTATCGGTCGACCGGATCGATCTCGTGCACGTGCCGGGCGCGTTCGAGCTCCCGTGGGCGTGCCGGCGGCTCGCGGCCTCGGGCAAGGTCGCCGCCGTCATCGCGCTCGGCGCCGTGATCCGCGGAGGCACGCCACACTTCGAGTACGTCGCGGGCGAGGCGACGCGGGGGATCGGAGACGCGATGCGCGAGACCGGAGTTCCCATCGCGTTCGGGATCCTCACGACCGACACCGTCGAGCAGGCGCTCGAGCGAGCTCGCTCGGTGGGCCCCGACGGCCCGGAGGCGAGCTCGGAGGGGCCGAAACGCCCCGTCGTGAACAAGGGCTGGGACGCCGCGCTCGTCGCGCTCGAGATGGTCGACCTCGGCGGAGCGCTCGCGGGCGCAGGCTACTGAGACGATGGGGTCGCGACGAAAAGGACGCGAAGCCGCGCTGCAGATGCTCTACCAGGTGGACGCGTCGGGCGTGAGCGCGGAGCAGGCGATGCGCACGTACTGGGCGACGCTCGCCGCGGCGGACGAAGGCACCGAGTTCGCGAACGAGCTCGTGCGGGGCTGGGCGGAGGCGCGCGACGCGATCGACGAGCTCATCCGCTCGGTGAGCCAGCACTGGAGGCTCGAGCGCATGTCGCGCGTCGACCGCAACATCCTCCGCCTCGGGACGTACGAGCTCCTGAAGCTCGTCGACGTGCCGAGGCGCGTCACTCTCAACGAGGCGGTCGAGCTCGCGAAGCGCTTCGGGAGCGAGGGCAGTGCGGGGTTCGTGAACGGCGTCCTCGACCGGATCGCGAGCGACCTCGGCAAGGACTGACCGGACGGAGCGGCAAGCCCGATGGACATCCTCTTCGTGACGACCGACCTCAGGAGCCTCGACCGGTTGCGGAGCGAGGCCGTGTGCGCGTCGTTCTTCGAGGACGAGCGCCCGCTCCGGGGCGCGCTCGGGCTCTTCGACTGGCGCATGTCGGGCGCCGTCTCGTCGATGCTGTCGGCCGGGAAGATCAGCGGCAGACGCGGCGACAAGGCGCTCTTGCCCGCGCGCCCGAAGCTCCCGTTCGACAAGCTCTTTCTCTTCGGCCTCGGCCCGCGCGCCGAGTTCTCCGACGCCGGCGCCGTGGCGGCGACCCGGCTCGTGTTCGATACACTCCGCGCCGCACGCGTCCGCGCGTCCACGTGCGTCCTACCGGGCCGCGCGCTCGGCCTGCTCGAGCCGACGCGCGCGATGGAGATCCTGCTCGAGGTGGTCGTCGAGCACACCGAGCAAGACGAGGTCACGGTGATCGAAGACCTCGAGTCGCAGAAGCGAATGGCGCCGATCCTCGAGCGCGAGAAGCTTCGCGCGCGCGTGAAGCACCTCGCGTGAGATCACCGCTTCTTCTTGGCCGGCTTCTTCCCGGTCGGGGCTTTCCTCGCGTTCTTCGCGGGCTTTTTCTTGGCGAGGCTCTTCTTGGCGCTCGGCTTCGCGACTTTCTTTCGAGGGGTGATCGTCCCGGCCCGCTTGGCCGCGGCGCGCTTGGGCGACGTCTTCTTGGCTTTCGTCGTCTCGGTCTTGGCCGGTCGAAGCTTCGGCCGGACGGTCCCAGGTCGGGCGCTCGTCACTCCGGGGCGGGGCAGCCTGCCCGCGCGCGACGCCGCGCGGACCGCGGCCTTCATCGCCCCCGGCTTGCCGAAGAAGCGCTTCATCGGATCGAGGTAGTGCGACCTCCAGCCCTGCTTGTATTGGTCCGCCTGACCGTCGGGGATCTGCGTGTGGACGATCGTGACCTTCGTGCCGCCTGCGACCGGGTCGAGGCAGACCTCGAGCGAGGAGTCGGGGGCCTCGGCGGGAAACTCGGTGGATCGCCAGGTCATGACGATCCGCCGGCCCGTGTCGAGCTCGACGAGGACCCCTTCGATGTACCCGTCCCATGCGGTGTGGCGTCCGCCCACCCAGGGCTCCACCGTCGCCCGACTCCCCGTGAACGCGCTGTGCTTCCGTTCGTCCAACCAGGCACCATAGATGGCGTTGGGGCTGGCTTGTATCAGCGATGAAACGCGAATCTCTTCCATGGAAAGTCCTCGGGTGGGCTGGACGAAGGGGTCTTCTACAGTTTAGAGACCCCGAGCGGTGTTGGGCAACAATGGAGACCCCCTGTAGTATTTTCGGGGTGGGCAGGATTGGAAACGTGAGCTTCGGTGGTTTCCCTCGGAATTTCGGCGGCGGAGCGTCCGCGGTGTGCGCCTTGATTGCGCTGTCGAGCGGTTGCTTCGGGAACGAGGAGACCATCTTTCCGCCCGGGCTCGAGCCGCTCGAGGACACGACCGCCCCGCTTCCCGACGGCACCCCGACAGACCCGTACCCGGAGATGTTGAACCTCGTGACGGGCGAGACACCCGAGTACCACTTCGCTCACGCCCACGGCTACGTCGCCGCCCCGCTCGAGACCGTCTACGAGGCGCTGAGCACGCCGGACGTCTGCACCGACTTTCGCCAGACGAGCCGGCACACGGTGGACCTCGACGTCGAGCCCGAGTACGACCGGAGCTTCGTCATCCACTACGAGGTCGACCAGTTCATCACGATCGGCTTCGACGTGACCTGGCGTCACGGCATCGTCGAAGGCCCGAACGATCGCCCCGACATCACCGCACACACGTTTCAGAAGACGTACGGCACGACGTTCATCTCCTTGATGCGCGGCTCGATCGTCGCCCGCCGCGTCGATGACACGACGACCGAGCTCGAGCTCGTGGAGCACATCAACGCCGCGTCCGGTGGCTCGGACAACATCGCGCAGTTCCTCCGCGACTACTACGCGAACGTCGTCGCGATCTCGCACGGCCTGCCGCTGCCGATGTACTGAGCGCGCGAGCGCTCCACGGGATCGATGCACGACGTCTGGATCGATCGGGGCGGAACCTTCACCGACTGCATCGGCTCGCGATCCGGCGACCGGCGCCCTCCGCGTGGCGAAGGTGCTCTCGTCCGAAACGGGTGCGGCGGATGGGATCCGCGCGGTGCTCGGCCTCGCCGACGGCGACGCCGATCCCGCCGTGCCGACGTGCGCATGGGCACGACGCTGGCCACCAACGCGCTCCTCGAGCGAAAAGGCGAGCCCGTGGCGCTCGCCATCACGCGAGGCTTCGACGACGCTCTCGAGATCGGCAACCAGGCGCGGCCGGACCTCTTCGCGCTCGACATCGCGCCGCGGCGGCCGCTCCACTCGCGCGGTCGTCGAGCCGTCGAGGCCCGCGCGGACGCCGGAGGGCGGACGCTCGCCCGCGCGGACGCCGTCGCCACGCGACGCGGCGCTCGCGGCGCTTCGGGCCCGCGGCCTGCGAGAGCCTCGCGATCGTGGTCGTGCACGCGTACACTTGGCACACGCGCTCGAGCGAGAGGTCGAAGCCCTGGCGCGCGCCGTGGGCTTCGATCACGTGTCGGTCTCGCACGAGGTCGCCGAGGAGCTCGGGTTGCTCGCGCGAGGCGAGACCACCGTCGTCGACGCCTATCTGACGCCGCTCCTCGCGCGCTACCTCGGGACGCTCGCGCGCGAGCTGCCGGAGAGCGCGCTCCGGATCATGCAGTCGAGCGGCGGGCTCACCCCGGCGCGACCGCTTCCGCGGGCCGCGACGCGATCCTGTCCGGGCCGGCGGGCGGCGTGGTCGCGTGCGCGCGATCGCCCGGGCGCAGCGGGCGTCGAGCGGGTGATCGGCTTCGACATGGGCGGCACCTCGACCGACGTCTGCCGCTTCGAGGGCGAGCCCGAGACGGCGTACGAGACCGAGGTCGCGGGCGTCAGGGTGCGGACGCCGATGCTCGCGCGTCCACACCGTCGCCGCCGGCGGCGGATCGATCTGCCGCTTCGACGGCTGGTCGATTCACCGTCGGCCCCGCGAGCGCCGGCGCCGACCCGGGCCGCTCTGCTACGGCCGCGCCGCACGCGCGCGAGCTCACGCTCACCGACGTGAACCTGGCGCTCGGGCGCGTCGTTCCGGACCGCTTCCCGTTCCCGCTCGACGGGGCCCGCTCGAGCGTGGCGCTCGAACGCATCGCGGGCGAGCTCCGAGCCGAAGGTGACGAGCGCTCACCGATCGAGGTCGCCGAGGGCTTCTTTCGAGGTCGCCGTCGAGAACATGGCCGAGGCGATTCGCACGGTCTCGATCGGCGCGCGGGCACGATCGCGCGCGAGCACGCGCTCGTCGTGTTCGGCGGCGCGGGCGGCCAGCACGCGTGCGCGGTCGCGCGCCTGCTCGGGATGAGGCGGCTCTTGTTCCACCCGCTCGCGGGCGTGCTCTCCGCGTTCGGCATGGGCCTCGCGCGCTCGACGTGGCACGGCGAGGGCGACATGGGAAGCCGCGTGCTCGACCGAGGTCGCGCTCGACGCTGCACGCGCGCGTGGAGCGTCGCTCGACGCCGAAGGGCGAGCGGTGCTCTCACGCGAGGGCGTCGCGGCCGAGCGCATTCGAGCGAGGGTGCGCGTGGACCTCCGCTACCGCGGCACCGAGACCGCGCTCGCGATCGAGATCGTCGACGGATCGGAGGCCGCGACGACGCGCGCGGCGTTCGATGCGCGACACGAGCGCGAGCACGGCTACGTACGCGCGGAGCACCCGGTCGAGATCGCGACCGTGCGCGTCGAGGTGGTTGGACGACGCGCCTGCGATCGACGATCGCGCGGCCCGACGCGAGCGCAGCGCCGGCGGTGCGCGCCACGAGCGAGCTCTACGTCGACGGGGCGCTCCGCGCGGTGCCGGTCGTCGCGCGCGAGGCGCTCGCGCCCGGGGCGCCGATCATCGGGCCGCTCGCTCGTGCTCGACGAGACGGGCACGATCGTGGTCGAGCCGGGCTTTCGCGGCGAGCTCCACGACGACGGGCTGCTCGAGCTCGTCGACGAGCGCGCCGACGACGCTCATCGAGGAGGCGAAGGACGGCGAGGCGCCGGATCCGGTCCTGCTCGAGGTCTTCGGCAACCGCTTCATGTCGATCGCCGAGCAGATGGGCGAGGTGCTGCAGGCGCACCGCGCTGTCAGCACGAACATCCGCGACCGGCTCGACTTCTCGTGCGCCGTGTTCGACCGCGACGGCGGCCTCGTCGCGAACGCGCCGCACATCCCGGTGCACCTCGGCGCGATGGGCGAGTCGGTGCGCGCCGTGCTCGCCGCACACCCCGACCCGACGCCCGGCGACGTGTTCGTGACCAACGATCCCGGCGCGCGGCGGCTCGCACCTTGCCGGACATCACCGTCGTCACGCCGGTCCACGACGGCGCGGGCGCGCTTCGCTTCTTCGCCGCGAGCCGCGGCCACCACGCCGACGTCGGCGGGATCACGCCGGGCTCGATGCCGCCCGACTCGCGCACCCTCGACGAGGAGGGCGTCGTGCTGTCGCGCGCTGCGCGATCGTCGCGGCGGGCGCTTCGATCGCGACGCCGTCCTGCGCGCGGCTGCTCGCGCGGGCCCGTACCCGGCGCGCAGCCCGGACGACAACCTCGCCGATCTCGAGGCGCAGATCGCCGCCAACCGGACCGGGCGCGCGCCTGCTCGGCGAGCTGGCCGCGCGCTTCGGCGCGCACGGCTCGTCGGCGCTACATGCAGCCACGTGCAGGACGACGCGGCGGCGCGCGTCGCGCGAGGCGATCGCGCGAGCTGCCCGACGGCGAGCACGCGCTTCGCCGACGCGCTCGACGACGGCACGCCCATCGCGCGTCGCGCTCGCGTCGTCGAGCGAGCACCTGACGTTCGACTTCACCGGCACCGGGCGCCGAGCGCGCCGGCAAACCTCAACGCGCCGCGCGCGGTCACCGTCGCGGCGGTGCTGTACGTGCTGCGCGCCTGGTCGGCCGCGCCGATCCCGCTCAACGGCGGCTGCCTGCGCCCGGTCGTCGATCCGCGTCCCCGAGCAGCGTCGCTGCTCTCACCGTCGCCGGGGCGCGCGGTCGCCGGCGGCAACGTCGAGACCTCGCAGCGGGTGGTCGACGTGCTGCTCGGCGCGCTCGGCCTGGCGGCGGCGAGCCAGGGCACGATGAACAACCTCACGTTCGGCGACGCGGCGCTTCGGCGTACTACGAGACGATCGCGCGGCGGCGCGGGCGCCGGGCCGGGCTTCGACGGCGCCTCGGCGCGTGCACACGCACATGACCAACACGCGCATCACCGATCCCGAGGTGCTCGAGGCGCGCTTCCCGGTCCGGCTGCGTCGAGCTTCGCGTGCGCCGCGGCTCGGGCGGCGCCGGGCGCTGCCGCGGGCGGCGACGGCATCGTGCGCGAGCTCGAGCTGCTCGCGCCGATGCGCGTCTCAATCCTGAGCGAGCGGCGCGCGCGCGCGCCGTTCGGCCTCGCCGGCGGCCAGCCGGGCGCGCCCGGCAGGAACGTGCTCGCCGGGGTCGCGCGCGGGGGGTGCGTGGAGGCGGACCTCGATGCCGGCGATCGGATCCGCATCGAGACCCCGGGCGGAGGCGGGTACGGAGCCCCTCCGCGCGACGAGGGCGGAGGCGCGTCGTGAGGCTCGTCTACGGGAGGATGCGCGACCTGATCGTCCGCAGGATCCTCGGCGTCGCCGACACGCCCCAGCGCATCGCGTTCGGCGTGTTCCTCGGCTTTCTCGTCGCGTGGACGCCGACGCTCGGCTTTCAGATCGTCCTCTACCTCGCGATCGCGTCGCTCCTCCGCGCCAACAAGGTGGCGGGGATACCGGTGCTCTTCATCAGCAACCCGTTCACCGCGGTGCCCGTGTACTACGCGTGCTGGCGGGTCGGCTCGTGGCTCTTGCACTTCGGCGCCGCGCCCGTAGCGGTCGACCGCGCGGAGGTCGCCGAACAGATCGCCCAGGGGAGCGAGGCCGCGGAGGGCTTCTGGACGCAGATCATGTCGCTCCACTTCTGGCGCGACCTCCTCGACACGTTCGTCTCGATGGGCGCCGAGATGTGGCTCGGCTCGCTCGTCCTCGGCGTGGTCACCGGAATCGTCGGATACTTCGCGACGCTCTATGGAGTTCGGGCCTACCGCGCCGCGCGCGGGCTCGCGTAGCCCTCGAGGTCGGGGACCCGCGGAGCTCGCGTCATCCTTCGCACGTAGAACCGGGCAAGCCATCCGTGGTGGAGCCGGTGCTGGATGAGAGCGGCTTGCTCGAGCCGGTCGTCGTCGATCGGCTCGATGTCGAAGCTCCGCCCGAGCGCCATCGTGACCGGGCGCCGGAAGCCCTGGTCCGCCATCTCGCCCGCGAGCATGCGCAGCTGCTCGGGCTCGTCAATCCGCGTCATGAAGCGGGTCGACAACGCCATGGCATCCACGCCGTCGATACCACGCGCGTCGATCTCGGACAGCGCGATCGCGTAGAAGAGCGCGCCGTACGGAAGCCGGACGCCCGGCGCCGCGTCCACCGCGCGCTCGTACGCGCGGATCGCCCCCGCGTAGTCACCGGCCTCCCGGCGTCGCTCGCCGAGCTTCATCCACGCATAGAGCGCATCGGGATAGGCGCTCGTCGCGTAGCGCCAGAGCGTCTCCTCGCTCGCCCACTCGCCGACGTAGAGCGCCGTCCGCGTCGCGAGCGCGACGACGAGCGCGGCGGCGACCCCGACCGCGAGACGCGGTGAGAACCTCGCGCGCGCCGCGTCGACGGCGGCTCCGAGCCCGAACGAGAGCGGCAGAAGCGGCAGCGACAGATAGCGATCCTGGTACTGGAAGTAGACGGGGATCACGTTCGACACGGGCGCGATCAGGAGCGCGAACGCGAGGAGCGCGAAGCAGGCGCGCTTCGCCCGGGCACGGTGAGCGGCGACGTACGCGAGCGCGAGCAGTGCGGGACCTAGGAAGACGGTCGCCGGGAATTCGCCGCTCCGCTCGATCGGATAGATCGGCGACGGGCTCACGGGGACGAACGCGGTCGCGAGGTGGTGCGAGATCGTCGCGGCGACCAGAGGCGCCGAGCCGAACGTGCCCTCGTCGCCCGCGCGGATCATGTCGGCGCCCTGCCAGATGCGCACGACCACGACCCCCAGCGCGATCGCGGTTGCGATCTCGGGGAGCTGCTGGGAGAGGGCGCGCCGAAGGCTGACGCCTCGTAGAAGCACGTCGGCCGCCACCATGACGAGCGGCAAGGGGAGCACGGTAGTCTTGCTCGTCGCCGCCAGCACGAAGAGCCCGCGCGACAGCCAGGCGGCCCGGTCCGAAGAGCTCCCGGACCGAAGGTGCGCGAGAAACGCGCCCGCTCCGAAGCCGAGGGCGAGGATCTCCTTCCGACCCGTGGCCCACGTGACCGCTTCGACCTGCACCGGGTGAAGCCCGAGCGCGAGCGTCGCGAGCGTCGCGGCGACGAGCGAGAGACCGAGCTCCCGAAAGAGCGCAAGGACGACGAACAGGGCCAACACGAAGAGGACCAGGCTCGTCGCGTGCAGCACCGGACCGTTCGCGCCGGCCCACGGCACGTCGAGCCAATACGACAAGAGGTGCGTCGGCTGCCACGCCTCGAAGTGCGCGCGCGACACAATCGCGACGAAGTGCGACCACGACACCGAGTGGACCGGCTCGAAGTCGACGAGGAACCGCCCGTCGTCCCAGCTCGTGACGAGCGGGTAGGGCACGCCTCGTCCGAACGTCGCGAGCGCGGCGAGCGCGACGGCGACGCGCGCGCTCCACACGGCACGCCCCGAGACCTCCATGGGACGGCGCCCGTCCAGGCGGGGCTCCGAGCAGCTCGCGCCGGCCACGTCGGTCAGATCCCGCCCTGACCGCGGACGTACTCGAGGAAGTCGCGGAGATCGCGCTTGACGCGACCCTCCATCTCGCGGACGCCGAGCGAGCCTCGCTGCACGCGCGACACGTCGGGGTCGTACCTGTAGCTCGTGCTCTCGAGCACGAGCACCTGCGCCTGCGCGTCGTCGCCCGCGCCCGCCATGATCTGGAGCTGCCCGTTCGGGTCGGGCCGCGGTAGGACGTCACCGTGGTCGGCGCGGTCCTGCGGAGACACCCACTCGATCCCGAACGCGCCGTTCCCCACCTTGAAGTCGACCTCGAAGCGCTCGCGCTCGCCCACGTTCACCGGCCAGCGCGCCGCGACGGGCACGCCGGCCTCGCCGCAGACCTCGCTCACAATCTCGCCAGCGCGCGCCTCGGTGATCTGCCGTAGGTCCTCGGGGCGTGGGTTGTCCGGCCGCGGCGGTGGCCCGCACGCGACGAGCAGCGCGAACAGGACCGAGGCGAGCGTCTGCGATCGCGGGGGGAGCGAGACCGAGCGGTGGGTGAGTGGGTTCATTCGAGGGTGATGGGGTAGCGGACGACCATGGGCGGGCCGTCGAACGCGCGGAACCGGGTCCCGCGCACGGCGGCGCGCAGGCAGTCTCCGCACTCTCCGGTCGAGACGACCGCGGGCCCGGACAGATTCACGCGGCTCACCGAGCCGTTGGGCTCGATCCGCATCCCGAACGTCAGGTGCCCCGACACCGGATCCTCGCCCGCCGCGAGCACGAGGCAGCGCCGAATGCGCGGAAACGCCGCGTCCATCGCGCTCTCAATCTCGCTGCTCGCGAGCTGCTCCTCGCCGCCCGTCGACTCGAGGTCGAGACCCCGCGGGTCGTTCTCACCGAGCGCGTCGCCCGTCGTCGCGTTGCCTCGCGGCGTCGGTCCGAGGGGACCCCGAGCGCCGGGTCGGTGGCGGCCACGACGCCGGTGAGCAGGCGTTGCGGCCGTCTCATCCGTCGCGGCTTCGTCCCCGAACGCCGGCTGGATCTCGTCCGCCGGCTCCACCGCACGGGGCCCGAGCACCCCCGAGAAGTAGAGCCCGGCGGCGCCGCCCCAGAGCAGCGAAGCGACGGCGAAACCGGCGACGAATCGCGACACCGCCTGGGGGTATAGCACGCCGGAAACGCACGGCTCTTCGCCTTGACCGGAAATGGGGGCTCCACTACGGTCCCGCTGCCGTGCGGCCCCTCTCAGACCTCTCGAGCGCGATCGCGGTGGCGCTTCTCGTCCTCGCCGCGGTCCCGCTGCGGGCAGCGGCGCAGGCGGACGACGAGGAGCTGCCTCCGGGGCTCGAGGGCGAGCACGAGCGCGATTACTTCGCCGAGCCGGAGCTGCCGCCCGATCCGCTGCGCTTGATGCTGACCGTCGGTGGCGGGCTGCAGGTGCGCATCGTGCGCGACCTCGACTTTCGGCAAGACTACTTCGGGCCCGGCTACGTCGAGGCGTGGGGCGCCGTCGTGCTTCCGGGCCGCGGGCTCCGCCACGGGTTCGGCGTGTCGCTCGGGACGAACGTGAGCGGCGACGGCGACGCGTCGATCGGCGTCGACCCGCTCGGGAACGTGACGTTCGGGCTCGGCTACATGCCGTACATCCGTTTCGGCGACGACTGGCTGCTCCTTCCCAAGATCAATCTCCTCGCCGCAGCCGGCGACAGCGTATCGCTCGGCGGCGAGGTCTCGGTGGCGGGCGCGTTCCTCTTCCTCGCGGGCTTCGGCGTCTACGCGGAGGTCGGCTTCTCGGGCTGGCTCGGCGGACCGAACACCGAGGCCTCGCTCACCTACCACCCGCTCGTCACCGGCGAGGTCGGGATCCTCTTCGACTACGAGGTGCTTCCGTGAAGCGTGCTTCCATGAAGCGTGCTTTGTCGACGTGGCGCGTTCCTCTCGGCGTCGCGCTCTTGCTCGTGCTCGGTGGGCCCGCGCCCGGCTCCGTCGGCAACTGCAACGACGGCATCAGAGGCGAGCCCAGCGCAGATCCGATGACGCACTGCACGTTGCTCGGAGCGTGGGTGTGCGCGCGCATGGCCGGCCGCGGCGAGATCACGTCCGACGAGTCCGCTGCGTGCGCCGAGACGAAGCGAGCGATGTGCCAGGGCATCAACTGGCCCATGGGCTGCTCGCCCACCCAGGCCCAGTCGGACAACTGCATTCGCGCGCTCCAGAACGCGGGGCGCCTCTCCGAGCCCGACCCGCCCATGGGATTCCCGGAGTGCGCCCTCTGCACCGGTCGAGCGCTCACGGAGTCCGCGCCCATCCTCTACGAGATCGATCCGACGGTGCTGTCCGTCTATGAAGATCTCGAGGAGCGCGGCCTGACCATCCCGCTCCCGGAGGAGACGCCGTG
The DNA here is from genome assembly GCA_963740495.1 of uncultured delta proteobacterium. Lineage (GTDB taxonomy): Bacteria > Myxococcota_A > Polyangia > Polyangiales > CAVUEK01 > CAVUEK01. The sequence continues at coordinate 32,598 of CAVUEK010000008.1, read as the reverse complement.
ACCCCCTTCGGCCAGAAGCTCGCCGGCATCGCGCTCGCCTCGACCGCCCTCGCCGGGTGCGCCGTGTTCGCGAGCAAGAGCGAGTACCACGTGTACCGCGAGATCCACACGACCGAGGACGAGCACGCGCAGCTCAGCGCGATGCACACGTACATGGTCGAGTACCCGACCGGCACGTGGTCCGCCGAGATCCAGGCGAAGCGCGTCGAGGTCGAGCCGCGCATCTGGGAAGAGGTCCGCTCGTCCCGCGAGGGGCTCGAGTTCTACCTCGACGCGTTTCCCGACGGGCCGCACGCGGCCGAGGCGCAGCCGCGCCTCGCCGCGCTCACCACGGTCGCGGGCCGACGAGAACAAGAGGAAGAGGCCGCGCGCGAGACCGAGCGCCAGCGCCGCGAGGCCATCCTCGAGCGCCAGAGGCTCTGGCTCTCGCGTGCGACCGGGTACTGGACCCGCACGCTCATCGGGATCACGAACTGGGGCTCGCCGATCCCCGAGGTCGCCCGGCGCAATCCGTCGTTCAGCCACGCGTTCGGCGGCAACCCGCCGCCGCGCTGCTCGCGCACCGAGTGCATCAAGTTCTACTCGGCCGCGTACTCGATCCCCGTGCCGGGCTCGACGCGCATCGAGCGGCAGGTCGACATGTACCTGCGCTTGCGCCTGAACGACGGGCGGCTCGTCCGCGCCGAGATGCTGCTGCCGAACAAGGGCTTCTCGCGCTGGTACGAGCAGGAGAACCGCACGATCGTCGTCGACGAGGATCCCGAGCAGCGGCAGCAGGCGATCGAGTGGGCGCTCGCGCAGATCGTGCCCGCCATCCGCGAGGTCGCGCCGAGCGCGCACAACCTCGACGTCGTCCCCGAGCCGATCGATCCGCCGACCGTGCGCGCGCCGAACCAGCCGGACGTCGGCTCGTCGCTCGCGCCGGGGGACGAGCCCGAGCACTCGGAGGAGGCTCCCACTCCCGCGCCGACGCCCACCCCCGCGCCTGACGAGCACCCCGAGCACCCGGCGCCGCAGCAGCCACCGCAGCAGGGCGGCGGCGACGGAATCGACCAGCTCTTGCGACAGGCGTCGGGCGACGAGGCCACACCCGAGCCGACGCCGACGCCCACTCCCGAGCCGACACCCATGCCCACGGCCGAGCCCGAGGAGATGGTCCTTCCGATCGCGCTCCAGGGCTTCACCGCAGGCGGCCTGCGCATCGTGCTCTTCGCCGCGGGCGACGAGGACTACGGCTCGGCATACGACGGCCTGTTCATCGAGTTCGAGGCGCCCGAGCCGGCCACGCCCACGGGACGCGGCCATCGACGCCGCGGCCGCCACAGGTAGATGCCCGCGCACGTGGCGCGTGTCCCTCTCGCTGCGATTCTGCTCGCCGCATGCGGCGGCGGCGGGGGGGGCGCGGTCGACGCGTACGTCCCGCCGCGCGCGTCGGCGGATCCTCAGGTGGCGTTCGAGGGGCAGGAGCGGATGGTCATCGAGATCAGCGCGGACGGCGCCGATCTCTCGAGCGCGGTGATCGAGCCCGCCGAGGCGGACAGCCCCCTCGACGTCGTCGAGCAGCGCTGCCGCGGAACGCGCTGCGGCGTCGTGCTTCGCGTTCGCGACACCATCCCGAACACCGGTGTCGCGGTCCCCGCGCCGATCGACGGGCGCAATCACGAGCTGCGCGTCGTCACGCCCGGCGGCGACTATCTCGCGCTCCTGAGCGTGCTTCCGCTCGACGTCATCGCGAGCACGAGCCGAACGCCGGCCACGATCCGCGGCACGCTGCTCGCCTCGAGCGCGGACGTGTCCCCCGAAGCGATCTTCGACGCGCTCGACGGAGGCGCCCCCGTGCGGTGGGTGGTCTTCGGTGGCGCCGCGATGCACGGGATGGTCGACATCTCGGCGGGCGGAGCAGGAGGGGCCGCCGGCGGTGAGCTCGGCGCCGCGGCCGGGGGGGTCTCGGGCGGGGCGGCGGCGACCGGGACGGGGGGCGCGGGAGGAGGCGGGGCGCGCGACGAGGGCGAGCCCGGATCGACGACGGAGACGCCGGCCGGGATCGGCGGCTCCGGCGGCGGGGGCGATGGGCTCGCGTTCGCCCCCTGCACCGCGGCGTTCGACGCGCTCGCGACGTGTGGCGGCGGCGGTGGCGGCGGGAGCGCGACCGCACCGGGCGGCGCCGGCGGCGGCACGTTCGTGCTCGCGTCGCTCGGGCCGATGGATCTCGCCGATGCTCACATCCTGGCCTCGGGCGCGCCCGGCGCCGACGCGAGCGGCGGGGGCGCGGGCGGAAACGTCCTCCTCGCCGCGCCTTCGGTGGTCGCGCCCGCGGAGATCTCGCTCGACGGCGGCGACGGCGGCGCGTCCGCGTCGGTCGCGGTCGGAGGCGCGGGCGCTCGCGGCCGGGCCCGCGTCGACTCGTTCACCGGCGACGTCTCGGACGCCGCGCGCGGACCGTCCGTGGACGTCTCGAGCGTCCCCGCCCTGAGCGACGCACCTAGCTTCCTCCTGCGCGGGCGCGCCGCGCCCGGGGCGGCAATCGAGATCGAGCCCATCGACGGCGGCACGATCACGAGCGGAACCGCCGACGCGACCGACGGAACGTTCGCGATCGAAGTGCCGCTCGACCCGGGCATCAACCGGTTCGCGGTGCGCGCGACCGCGGACGGCGAGACGCTCCGGAGCTGGGTCGGGACGAGCGTGGACTTCGACCCGTTCCCCGCGCTCGCGCTCGCGCTCCCCGTCGGCGGCGCCGTCGACGTGGTGTACCTCCCGTGATCCCATGTCGACGCTCCCGCCCGCGCCGATGCTCGCCGACTCCACCGCGGAGGAAGCGGACGCGCGGGCGCTCCTGCAGTCGCGGCTCTTGCTCCTCGGCAAGATCACGTTCGCGCTCAGCGGCGGATTTCTCCTCATCGCGTTCCTGATCGACACCTCGACGCACGAGCTCGCGGTCGCCGTGCGGACGCTCGCACTGCCCGGTCGCAGCCTCAACGCGGCGGGCGCCCTCGTCTCGGGCGCGCTGTGGGCGCTGACCGCTCGCGGGCAGCGCAGCGTGCGCTTCCTCATCGTCATCGATTCCGTCACCGCCGTGCTCGCGGTGGCGTCGTACGCGCTGATGTCGCTCCTCGGCGAGCACGGCATGGCCGCGGTGCTCCTCGCGTCGCTCTGCACCCAGCTCGTGCTCGTGCTCCGCGCGGTGCTCGTCCCGAGCCGCGGCCGGCGCACGGCGTGGATCGGGCTCGCGTCCGCGACCCTCGTCGTCGCGCTCGCGGCGATCACCGGCATCGCTCCCGACACGTCCGAGGGCGCGGCGAGCCAGTTCGACCTCTACGCGAACCTCGTGCTCTGGTCGGTCGTCGCCGCCGTCGCGGCGTCGCTCCTGTCGTGGGTGCTCTTCGGCTTGCGAACGGCGATCCGAGACGCGCGGCGACTCGGCCAGTACACGCTCGTCGAGCGGCTCGGCGGCGGCGGGATGGGCGAGGTCTACCGCGCCAAGCACGCGTTCCTCCGCCGGCCCACCGCGGTGAAGCTCCTTCCGTCGTCTCGGCCCGGCGACCGCTCGCTCGTCCGGTTCGAGCGCGAGGTCCAGCTCACGGCGAGCCTCGTCCACCCGAACACGATCCGCATCTTCGACTACGGCCGCACGGCCGATGGCGTCTTCTACTACGCGATGGAGCTGCTCGAGGGAGGCGACCTCGACTCGGTCGTCGACGTCGACGGCCCGCAGAGCGCCGCGCGAACGATCCACATCGGCGCACAGGTCGCTTCGAGCCTCGCCGAGGCGCACGCCGTCGGGCTCGTCCATCGCGACATCAAGCCCGAGAACATCCTGCTCTGCTCGAAGGGCGTCCCGGATTTCGCGAAGGTGCTCGACTTCGGGCTCGTGCTCGACGTCGAGCGCGCCGGGCAAGAAGAGCAGGGGCTCATCGTCGGGACCCCGGCCTTCATCTCGCCCGAAGCGATCGCGCGCCCGGACGACGTCGGCCCGGCGAGCGACGTCTACTCGCTAGGCTGCGTCCTCTACTTCCTGCTCACGGGCGAATTCGTGTTCGAAGGCGAGTCGGTCACCGAGCTCTGCGCGCGGCACCTCGCCGACATCCCGGCGCCACCTTCGTCGCGGACCGAGCAGCCGATCCCGCCCGCCCTCGAGCGGCTCGTCCTCGCGTGCCTCGAGAAGGAGCCCGCCGCTCGCCCCGAGAGCGCGAGCGCGCTCCGCACGGCGCTCCTCGCATGCGACGCGCCGCCGTGGACCGAGGCGGACGCGCACGCGTGGTGGCAGCGCTTCGGCCCATCCGTCACCGCGGTCGTCGGCGAGCGAGCCGCCGCGGTATCCGAGAGCCGCGTGCTGAGCGTCGTCCGGAGCGGGCGCTAGCCCGATGACCGGCGCGGCCCGCAGAGCCACCACGGCGCGCTAGGGCGTGGAGGGCGAGGGGGGCGGCTCCGTCTCGATGTCCGTTCGAGGTTCGGCCTCGCGCGGCAAGAGATCATTGAGGTTTTCTGGATCATGCATGACCCAATACGGGGCGCGGGCGAGGACGGTCAGCTCGTACACGCCGCCGTCGGAGCGCTCCCATCGGACGAGCGGATGGGGCGAGTCCGCGCCCAGGAAGAAGACGTCGCGCGCGTCGCCGCGCACGACGCCGACGGGCACGACGCCGAAGTGCCCCGCGGGAACGTCGACCGAGGTCGGCTCACCGACCTCGATGCGCGCGTCGGCCCACTGGGGCTCGGTCGCGTGGTTCGACCGCTGCTCGTCGAGGACCCGCACGGTCCGTGGCGTGTGGTCCTCGAGGTCGAGCCCCCGCAGCCACATGGGAAGCGCATCGTAGAGCACCGCGTCGTCTCCGAGGTCGAGCTCGAACGCGCAATCTCCTTCAGCGCCGAAGTACGAGAACGTCCGGAGGAGCGCCTCGGTCCCGCGCACGGTCAGGATCTTCGACGTGACGCCGCACCACTCCTGGCTGCTCATCGAAAGCTTCACCGGCCGTAGACCGTCGCGCGTCAGGAACGAGCTCACCATCTGGCGATACGTGTAGACGCCCGTCTGGAACGTCGTGACGGTGTTGAGCTTCATGACGTCGACCGTGGTGTCGGGGGGCGGACCGTCGGCCTTGACCAGGTGGTCGCTGTCGAAGGTCTCCTTGACGACGATGAGCACCGCTTCGCCGGTGCGCATCACACCGTATCGCGGCTCGGTCGCGCGATAGCGCGCGACCTCCGCCTTGCCGTCGTCCCAGAGCGCGTCTTCGAACAGCGCCGTCTCCGCGCTGCGACCGAGGCTGAACGACGCCGCCGGCTCCCGTGCCATCCGGAGCTCGGACGCGCCCGAGCAACCGGCGACCAGGACGAGGCCGAGAGCGGGCAGGGCGCGACGCGTGCCGAGAGCGTGTGGCATGCGCGCAGTATGCCGGAGCGAGGCCCGCTCGAGCGACCAGGCGCGACGCGGGCTCGCGAGACAGCCCCGTCAGGCGATGGGACCGGTTCTCTTGCCCCGGAAAGTCCCTTATACCGGGCCCGTGGCCCGAACCGCCGACGCGCTCTCCGAGAGCGAGCTGCTCGTCAGCGACGCGATAGGGCGGCTCATCGAGTTCTGGGGGTTCAAGCGGAACATGGGCCGCATCTGGGCGGTGCTGTACCTGAGCGAGGCGCCGCTGAGCGCGCCCGACCTCCGAAAGCGCCTGCGACTCTCGGCGGGGTCCGTGTCGATGACGCTCACGGAGCTCATGCGCTGGGGGGTCGTGAAGAAGATCTGGCTCCAGGGCGAGCGGCGCGACCACTACGTCGCCGAAGGAAACCTCTGGAAGATGATCTCGCGGGTCTTCCAAGAGCGCGAGCGCGTCGAGATCCTCGAGGCGATCGAGGCGATGGAGCGCGCCACGGCGCTCCTCGACGCCCGCATGCGCACGGCGACGCCCGAAGAGAAACGCCGAGCCAAGGAGCAGAAGCAGCGCATCGGGCGCTTGCTCGACCTCGCGAAGATCGGCCGGCGGCTGGTCGAGGCCCTGGTCGAGCGCGCGCAGGTCGACGCGAGCCCGATCGTCCGGTTTCTCTTGGGCGAGCGATAGGGGCTCGCGGTCGGCGCGCGGGGCGGGCCTGACTTCCCCGGACCTGAGCTCGATTTGACATAATCCATCTTCTGCGAAGTACGATGGGTACCTGCGGGGATGCGCGTGGACGGCCGCCGCCCGACGCATCGCCGCTGTCGAGCTGCCGAAGAGGCGTCCCGGTCAGTAGCTGAACGCGAAGAGCGAGCCGCCGTTGGCGAGCACGAAGCCGTAGCCGTCGTGGAGGCTCGGCGGCGTGCTGAACCCGTGCCCGGCCTCGAACCGCGAGGTCTCGTCGCCGGTGCCGAGCGCGAGCGCGACGAAACCGCCACCGGAGAGCCCCACGAACACGGTGTCGGCCGCGACCACCGGGCCGCTCGGCGCGCCTCGCTCGAACGGATGCTTCCAGAGAAGCGTGTGGGCCTCGTCGTCACGCAGGCACACGACGCCTTCGTCGGCGGAGCTGAGCACCAAGCGATCGACGCCGCGCGCGATGCCGACCACGCCCGTCCACCGCGGCTCGTGCCAGATGACGGTGCCGCTCTCTGGGTCGAGCGCGTAGACGCCCCCCGCGAACGACGCGATGTAGAGCTCGTCACCGTCGAGGAGCGGCGTCGTGTCGACGTCGACGAACTGGGGCCGTCCTCCTTCCGGGCTGTCGACGTCGACCGAGGTGTCGCGCTCCCAGACGACGCGGCCGTCCGCGGGGTCGAGCGCGACGACCACCCCGTCGGTGAACCCCGTCACGAGGTTGTGCCCGATCTTCACCAGGCCCGCGTGCCCGACGATCGAGTACGTCTCGGGAGCGTCGCGATGATACGTCCAGAGCTGCGAACCGTCGGCGCGCGAGTGCGCCGTGACGACGTCCGTGTCGCTGATGAGATACACGGCGTCGTTCGTGAGCAACGGCTCCTGTCGGATCGGCCCGCCCGTCCGCTCGTGCCACACGACCTCGCCGGTGCGCGCGTCGACCTTGTGCAGGACGCCCTGCTCGGTTCCCACGAACACCTCTTGGCGCCGCGCGTCGATCGCGGGTCGGGATTCGATCGGCCCGCCTGCGTCGTAGCTCCAGAGCCGCCCGCCGTTGACGCGCAGCGCGTAGAGCTTGCCGGCCGTCGAGCCGACGTAGATCTTGTCGTGGCTCGGGTCGAGCGCCGCGAGCGCCCGCTCGACGGGGATGAAATCGCCCTCGTACGGCGGCGCGATGCGCTGGGTCCACAGGATCCGCATCGACCCGTGGCCCGCGTAGCGCCGCGGCGTGCCGTCGAGCCACCCGACGTCGCCGAGACCACTCCCGCACGCGGCGAGCAACACGACCGCGACCAGCGCCGCGACCGACCGCGTCACTCGCCCGCTCCTCCGCCCGCGCCCTGCTGTTGCAGCTGCTGCATGATCCGCTGGATCTGCTCCGGGCTCATGTTGTCGAGGCCGCCGCCGCCCTGGAAGCTGCCCGCGCTCGACGGCACCGCGCTCGGGTCGAGCTGCATCAGACGGATCTGCGCCTGCGACGACACGTAGGTCATCTCGGGTGAGTCGTGATCGTCGGGGTCGTTGAGCCGCTCCACGAGCGACGTCAGGAGCTCCTTCGCCTCCTCGTTCTCGCCCTTGGCGAGCAGCACACGCGCGAGGTGATAGTCGGCGAGGTTCCGGTACGCTCCGTCCGCGAGACGCGCGAGCTCGTCGTAGCGCTCCTTGGCGTGATCCCACTCCTGCTCGCCCTCGTACGAGAACGCGATCCCCTCGAGCGCCGCCGCCGCGAGCGTCGAGTCGTCGCCTCCATCGGCGAGCGCCTTCTCGAACGCTTCGCGCGCGTCGTCGTAATGACCGAGATCGAGCGCCGCGCGGCCCTCGGCGAGGCGCGCCCACTGCCCCGCCTCGGTGCCCACGTGATCGTTCGCTGCCTCGGCCGCGCGCTCGGCGACGGCCTCGGTCTGCGCCTCGTGCGACTCGAACACCTCGCGGTCGTCGTCGGGATCGTCGGACGCGTTGCCCTCGGGCCGCACGTCACCACGCGAGGCCTCGACGGCGTCCCAGAGCGCGGTCGCCGCCTCGGAGGCGTGCGCCCGCTGCTGGCTCGACCACCACACGAAGCCTCCGACGCCGAGCGCGAGCACGGCGACCGCCGCGATCAGGAGGTTCCGATTCTCTTGGGCCCACGACGTCGCGCGCTCGGCCTGCTTGAGGACCCGGCCCTCGACGGCCTCGGCCTGCCGGCCGCGCTTCTGCGCCTTCTTCTTCGCCTTACGCGCCTTGGCCGCGGCGAGGCGCTCGCCCGGGGTGAGCCCACCGCGGCGCTTTCTCTCCTTCGCGGCCTTCCCGGTGGCGCCCTTGGCCGCCGACTCCTCGTCGTCCTCGTCCTCGTCGTCCTCGGAGTCCTCGGAGTCCTCGGAGTCCTCGGAGGCTTCGCCGTCGGACGACTCCTCGTCCTCGTCCTCGTCGTCCTCATCCTCGGAGGCTTCGCCGTCGGACGACGCCTCGTCCTCGTCCTCGTCCTCGTCCTCGTCCTCGTCCTCGCTCTCCGCGTCCTCGCTCTCCGCGTCCTCGCCGTCGTCGTCGGCGTCGTCGTCGGCGTCGGCGTCGTCGTCGGCGTCGGCGTGCGTCGTCGTCCGCGGTCGGGTCGCCCGACGGATCGCCGCCGCCGCTCTCCGCCTCGTCGCGGGCGCTCTCGGCGGTCTCGTCCGAGCCCTCGCTCGGCTCGTCGGCCTCGTCCTTGGTCGACACCTTTTCTCCTCGCGAATCCCGTCGGGTTACGGCGCTCATCTCGAGCGCTCGGGAGGCCGGGACTATACACGCGGCGAACGGCCAGTCAACGCGAGCGGCGGCAGGATGTGCGGGAGTCGACCACGCTCGACATGCTATGCCCACGCCGTGCCCCGAGCCGCGACGAGAGCGCCCTTCCCCGTCCACCGCGGCTCGGGCTCTCGTCGCCTGCCCGCCCTGCCCGCCGGCGTGCCTGTCGGCCTGCTCGCCGCGGCGGCGTTGCTCGGCTCGGGTTCGAGCGCCCACGCGTACGAGGATCGCGGGACCGTCGGCGCCGAGCTCGGCTATGGAGTCGTCGTCATCCCCGACACGGACCTACCGCAGCACGGGCTCGTCGCCGGCGTCGAGGGATCGATCGGCCTCTGGGACGTGCTCGTCGCGCGCGTGCACGCGGCGTATGCGTTTCACCCCGGCGACGACCCGCTCCACGTCGTGCTCTTCGGCGCCGAGCTGCTCTACCTCGTCGACATCGTGCAGGTCGTACCGTTCTTCGGCCTCGGCATCGACGGCCTCACCACGGTCTGGCAGGACGAGGTCGCGCTCGAGCTCGGCCTCCACGTCACCGTGGGCGCCGAGTACCTCGTGAGCCGCAACGTCGCAATCGGGATCGACGTTCGGCCGCACTTTCTGCCCGTCACCCTGACGGAGGGCCGCCTCGAGCCCGTCTACATCACGGTCGGCGCGCGCATCAGCTATCTGTTCGACTTCTGAAGCCGCCCCTTCGAGCTCAGAAGCAGACCGCCGGCCGGTTCATCATCGGCGTGCAGCTGAAGTCCGCGCAGTCGGCGAACCCGTTGCCGTCGTTGTCGAGGCCGTCCGAGCATCGCTCGTTCCCGCTGTCGCACACCGTGACGAACGGGTTGAAGCGGCAGCTGTTGTCGTCGCAGTCGGCGAACGTGTTCGAGTCGTTGTCCATCCCGTCCGAGCACAGCTCGTTGGTGTTCTCGCCCGGGCACACGGTCACGTCCGGGTTTTGGCTGCACGAGAAGTCGTCGCAGTCGACGAACGCGTTCGAGTCGTTGCTCGTGCTGTCGGAGCATCGCGCGTTCGAGGCCGACTGGTAGTCCGCCGCCGCCACGGTGACGGGTGTCGAGCCGTCGCACACGGCGATGCCTTCGCCCTGGCAGCGCGTGTCGTCGCAATCCGTCATGCCGTCGCCGTCGTTGTCCATCCCATCGGAGCACGTGGCGTTCGACTGCTCGAGCGGCGTGTCGCCACAGTCGGTCCGTACCAGACGGCAACTGTTGTCGTTGCAGTCCGTGAAGCCGTCGCCGTCGTCGTCCGTGCCGTTGGTGCAGGCGTCGGCCGTGAACCCGCACGCGACGACGCCCTCTTGATTGCAATCCGCGTCGTCGCAGTCGGTGTCGCCGTCGCCGTCGTTGTCCATGCCGTCCGTGCACGCCGCGGTCGTCACTTCACCCCTGCAGACGAGCCGGTCCATGCAGCTCGTGTCCTCGCAGTCCGTGAAGCCGTCGCCGTCGTTGTCCATCCCGTCCGAGCACGCCGGGTTCGACGCCTCCGCGGGCGGACAGCCGGTGGTGCCGGCACAGCTGAAGTCCATGCAGTCCGGGAAGCCGTTGCAGTCGTCGTCGATGCCGTTCCCGCAGAGGTCACCGTTCTCGTGATCGCTCGTGGGCGTGCACGGGCCCGAGCAATTCACGTCGTCGAGGTCGACGTAGCCGTCGCAGTCGTTGTCGAGGCCGTCGGCGCACATCGTCTCCATCGTCTCCGACGGGGTGCAGTCTCCGGCGTCGCGCATCGGCATCGTGCCGTCGGTGCGGCCGCCGTCGGTCCCGCCGCCCCCGTCCGTCGGTCGTCCGCCGCTGTCACGACATCCGGTGGTGAAGAGCGCGCACGAGACCAGAGCCAAGCCAATCGTTCCGAAGAAACGCATGAAAAGCCTCCTCCACCGAGCGGTGGGTGGGGCTGGGATAGCCGCATGGGCCCGCCGGCGCAAGGCGGGAGCGCGGGGCTCACCAATCCGTGACGCGCTCGGCTCCTGTCGTCACGAGCCCGTCGAGCTGCTCGAGCGTGCGAGGCCCAATCCCACGGACGTCGCAGAGGCTCTCGACGCGCTCGAACGGCCCATTGGCCTCGCGGTGCGCGACGATCCGCGCGGCCAGAGCCGGACCAATCCGCGGCAGCACCTCGAGCTCGCGGGCGGACGCTGTGTTGACGTTCACTCTCGCGCCTTCGCGCAGCGCCGCCAGCGCACCCCCGTCCTGCACGAGCGGAGCTCGAATCGGCGGCGGTGCTCGAGGGGGCTCCGGCCTGCGCCCGCGCGGCCGCTCGCTCGGGCGGCGGAGCGACGCGCGGCTCGGGAGCCCGCGTTCGCGCCAGCGCCGAGAGCGCGAGCGCGCACGCGAGGCCTGCCACGCCGAATCGCCTTCCGGTTTGGAGCTCTGGGCACACGCGCATATCGACCCGCGGCAGGTCGCGTTGCGCGGCGCCCGCCGCGCGGTCGGGGCCATCCCGTGCGGCAGGCGCCCGAACCGTGCCGTGGGCTCACGCTCCTCGACGCCTCCACGCTTCGGGTCTCGACTTTGCGTGCGTTTTCGCTTGGCACGCTGGGTGCTGTTTCGTTCTCCCGATCGGAGGAACGATGATGCGCGAGCGATTTTTTCGCGCGGCGGGAGCGGTGTGCACACTGCTTTCGCTCGCGGGGCCACCCGCTGCCCAGACAGCCGCTGCCCAGACGAGGTACTCGACGTCGGGGACGCGGCTCCTGATCTCGGATGGCACGAGCGAGACGAGCGTCGAGCTCGGCTGCGAAGGCACGCAGGTGCTTCCGGTCGACACGCACGTGATCGTCGCGTGCGGTGACGACGGCGTCGCCTGGGTCGACCTCGACGACGGGCGGCCCCGCGTCTCGCGGCTGGTCACCGACGGCCGGGTGTCGGGGATCCGATCGGTGGACGGGATGGTCGTCGCGACGGTGAACGGCGCGGACATCGAGCTCGGGCGTGCGCGGCTCGCGGCGACTCAGCCCAGCGCGCCGATCGCGGCTGACCCGGCCGCTGCGGCAATGGAAGCGGCTCCTCCACGCGCGCTGGCCGTGCCGGCTCGCGCGCCCTCGACCGCGGCGCCGCCGCCGACGACGACCCCGCCGATCGACCCCGAGGACCGATCGAGGACGTCGCACGCGCCGCTTCCGCCGGTCGGCCGTGTCACCCGAGCTCGCGGCGGCGAGGCGCTCGTCACGCTCGACGAGTGGCACACCCTGCGGCCCGGCTATCAGGTCGAGCTCCTTCGGCCCCGCCGCGAGCCCGAGCTCGCGCTCGCCGGGGAGCGCGCCGACTTCGACGTCGTCGCGCGCGCGGAGGTCCTCGCCGTCGAAGGCACGCACGCGCGCGTGCGCGTCGAGATGGACGGTAACGCGGAACGTGGGCTCCTGGTCCGCCAGTACGCGACGCATCCCGGCATCTCGTTGATGCCGCCGAACGTGACCGGCGTGACGGAGGTCTCGCTCCGTGCGCGCGGCTTCGTCCCGATGGGCATCCTCGGCGTCGGCACGCTGACCGCCGCGTCGATCCGACACACCACCGACTTCGGCCTGGTGGTCGGCGCCGAGACGATGCCGCTCGGCCTCGGTGGCTCGAACGTCGGCAGCGTCGAAGCGATCCTCGCGTACGGGTACCTCGGCCTGTCTCTGCGCGCGTTCGAGATCGGCGTCGGCGCCGGATGGTCGTCCGCAAACGCTCCGTCGGACGGCGGACAGCAGAGCGGTGGCTTCTCGGTGATGCAGCACCTGCGGTTCGGCCACGTGGACGGGCTCATGCTGAGCGTGAAGACGACGCTCACGGTGTGGGAGGAGGAGTGGATCTTCGGTGATCTCTACGCCGAGGGGCAGGCGCCGCTGACGCATGGCATCTGGCTCATCGCGGGCGGAGGCGGCGGAACGTCGGGCGTGCGGCTCGCGGAGGCCGGCGTCCGCATCCTCGTCGTCGGCACGGGGCTCTCCGGCAGCGTGTTCGTCACGGCGACCGCGGGGTTCGGGATGCTCGACCGCGGGCGGCGAGATGGCGAGACCGACCCGTACTTCGCGAACGGCGGTCCGATGGCTGGCGTCGGGCTCGACTGGCGGATCTGAGCTCGCTCGCTGGGCTCTAGTCGCCGAGCTCGAAACCGTCGTGCAGCGAGCGCACCGCGAGCTCGGCGTACTTCGACTCGATGAGACAGCTGACCTTGATCTCGCTCGTCGTGATCGCCTGGATGTTGATGCCCTCGTTCGCGAGGATGCCGGAACATCCGCGCCGCGACGCCGGCGTGGCTCCGCATTCCGAGCCCGACGATCGAGACCTTCACGACGTTCTCGTCGACCGCGATGCCCTTGCCGCGCGATCTTCGCATCGAGCTCGCGCGCGATCTCGGTCGCGCGCTCGACGTCGCTCTTCTCGACCGTGAAGGTCAGGTCGGTGATGCCCTCCTCCGAGATGTTCTGGATGATCATGTCGACGGAGATGTTTGCCTCCGCGAGCGGCTCGAAGAGCGTCGCGACGATCCCGGGCTGGTCCGGGACCGCGCGCATCGTGAGCTTCGTCTCGTTCCTGTCCGACGTGACGCCGGCGACGACGACGGCCTCGAGATCGCGCTCCTCTCCGACGACCCACGTACCTTCCGCATCCGAGAAGCTCGAGCGCACGTGAACGGGAACCGCGTACTTCATCGCCACCTCCACCGATCGGATCTGGAGCACCTTCGCACCGAGCGACGCGAGCTCCAGCATCTCCTCGTAGCTGATCCGCCGGATCTTCTTCGCCCGCGGGCACACGTTCGGGTCGGCGGTGTAGACGCCGTCCACGTCCGTGAAGATCTCGCACGCGTCCGCGCGCGCCGCCGCCGCGATCGCGACCGCTGTCGTGTCGGATCCGCCGCGCCCGAGGGTCGTGATGTTGCCGCCGCCATCGATCCCCTGAAAGCCCGCCACCACGGCGACGCGGCCGTCGGCGAGCGTCTGGGAGAGCTTCGTGCCGTCGATCGACCGGATCCGCGCCTTCGTGTGCGCACCGTCCGTCAGGATCCGCGCCTGATGACCCATGAGCGAGCTCGCGGGGCACCCGAGGTCCGAAAGAGCGATGGCCAACAGCGCCGCGCTCACCTGCTCGCCGGTCGAGACGAGCACGTCCATCTCGCGATGGGACGGGCGGGCTGACAGCTCCCGACCGAGCGCGAGCAGCCGATCCGTCTCGCCACCGATCGCGCTGACGACGACGATGAGGTCGTGACCCAGAGCCCGCGCCGCGGCCACGCGCTTGGCCACGTTCCGGATCCGGTCGAGCGAGCCGACGCTCGTCCCGCCGAACTTCTGCACCACGAGGCCCACGGGGGCGCGATGTTGCGCGGAGCGCGCGCCGACGTCAAACGGTCGTCACGGCGTCGAGAGCGGGCATCCGATCGAGCGAGTCAGAACCTGCCTCGCACGACGGCGCCGCCCGGCACCGCTGCGACGGCGGTCTCCGACCCCCCGCTCCCCGCGATCGCCCACACGAGCCCGGTCGCGAGGACGGCACCGCCCACGCCGACGAGGATTGCGCCGGCGATGGAGAACGTCCCCGCGCGATCGTAGTCCGCGCTCACCGTGCTCCACTCGACGCCCGCGGCGGACGAGACGGTGCTTGCGCTCGAAGCCGCAACACCGAACAGCACCGCCCCGACGACCGCGAGCGCCGCACCGCCGCCCGCGACGATGAACGGCGCGACACCCGGTCCGCTGGAGCTCGGCTCCAGGGGGGCCGGCGCGACCGCGGCTTCAGCGCGCGCGCGAAGAACACGAAGCCGTCCCTCGATCTCCTCCCGGTTCTCGGCGTCGGGGACGCGCGTGAGAAAGACCTCGAAGGCTTCTCTCGCTTCGTCGTCTCTCCGCAGGCGGTCGGCGCTCACGCCGACGTTGAAGAGGAGCTCGGGGCGATCGCTCAGCTCGTACGCCCGTCGAAAGTGTGCGAGCGCTTCCTCGAATCGCCCACCCTCGAACGCCGACCGGCCCGCGAGGAAGAGCCCGCGCGCCTCGTCGTCGAGCGTGCCCGAGGTGTCGTCCTCGAGGGAGCTCGTCGGCGCGCTGTTTTCCTGAGCGAGAGAGCGCGCGGGGATGAGGATCGCGAACGAGGAGACGAGGAGAAGGATCGAGCGCACGTCGGAGAGGATATCCGATCCGGCGCCGGGGCTCAGCGGTCTCGAGGCGGCCGGCGCTGGCTACGCGACCGGTCGCCGTCGCGATCGCTCCCGCCTCGATCGCCTCGATCTCCTCTTGGCGCGTTCGCGTCGTCGCCGTGATCGCGGTCGGGCTCGCGTCGATCCGGCGCGCCGGAGCCGTCGTCGTTCGGAGGACGCGCGGGACGGCGCGGACGAGCCGGCGGCGGCTCGCCGAACTCGTCGCGGAGCTTTCGGTTGAGCCGATCGACGAGCATCTGCTCGATGTAGGACGGCATGGACGGTATCTGGACGACCACGCGTACGCACGGGGCGTCGTCCACCTCGGTGCGGACGAGCTCGATGCTGCCCGGATAGCTCCGGTCGCCGTCGCGGTACTGGAACAGGACGAACCCCGCCTCCGAGTCCTGGTCGTCCACCGGGTAGCGAAGATCCACCCGAACGAGGCGGAGCGACGCGCTCCACACCTGCTCGTATCGATAGCGCGTATCGGTCTGCTTGCGAGCCTGCGCAGTCGCGGGCGCGAGCCACGTGCTCGCGCAGGCCATCAGAAGCAGAGCGTGCCCGAGGACGTGGCGCCCAGCCCGACCGCGCTGCCCCGAGTCGATCACGCTCACGGGTGTACGAGGCTACGCGCGAGCCTCCAAGTTTTCAGCTCGTCGAAGAGGTCCCCGACCCGCCGAGGAGCGCTCGAAACGGGATGTGCATCGCGTAAAGAGGAACGATTCCCGCGATGACGATGAAGAGGGCCTGGACCGTGTAGAGGACGAAGACGAACATGGCGCCTTCGCTCCCGACCAGCGCCTCGGCGAAGTAGAGCTTGAGCGCGACGGAGATGGCGAGCTGGAAGTTGCCGAAGAGCCCGGGCCCGGCGGGCAACAGGATCCCGATCGCGAGGATGCCCATGACGGCGACCGCGTGGGCAAACGTCATGGGCAGACCGCACGCCACGCCGACGAGCCACATCCCGGCCGCGTTCGAGCCCCAGTACACGAGCGACTCGAGCAGGAAGCCGCCTGCGAGGCGGGCGTCGCCAATCGAGCGGACGCCGTCGGCAACGCTCGCGACCTTGCCCGAGAGCACGCTGCCGAGGCGCTTCGAGTAGAGACCGATGACGCGCTCGGTGAGGCGCGTAGCGATCCGCCGCTGCCACAGGAAGAAGCCGAGCGCGAGGAACGCGCTCGTGAAGACGCCGAGCGACAGGTAGCCGTAGAACGGCAGCGCGCGCGCCAGCTGATCGTCGGTGTCGAGGTGCGGCAGCGCGAAGAGCGCCCACGCGACGCAGAGGCTCGTGATGAGCCCGTCGACGACGCGCTCGACGGCGATCGTCCCGAACCCGGCGGAGAGGCTCACGCCGTTTCGCATCTTCGTGAGGGCGGGCCGCGCCAGCTCGCCGAGGCGGAGCGGCAGCGCCCAGATGGCGAAGAAGCCGATCCAGTTCAGCGCGATGACGTCGCGAAACGGCACGGCCTTCACGGGCGCGATGAGAAACCGCCACCGGCTCGCGCGAAAGAAGTGCGTGACGCCGAGCAACGGCAGATACGCGGCGAGGAGCGCCCAATCGACCCGGGCGAACGCGGCCGCCGGAGGAAGCAGCGGAACCCCGCCGTGAACGACGAGCCAGCCGAAGAGTCCGCCGAGCGCGAGGCTCAGCGCGAGCTTGGGCAGCACGCGGCGCGCGACGCTCGGCTCCGCGGCCGTCCCCCCGGTCCCGGCGATCGAGTCGCTCACTCGAAGACCTCGAATCGCCCCTCGAGGATCGCGCGCGGCCCCTCCGACGCGAGCTCGAGCGCCTCTTCCTCGCCGACGAGCGCCACGAGCCTCTCGAGCGCCTCGCTCACGAGCTCGACGTCGGCCGGCTTGTGCGAGTCGCTGCACGCTGCGGCGTAGACCCCCTCCTCGAGCATGCGCTCGGCGGCGTCGCGCGGGCGCCGCCCGTACCGACCGACGAGCGACATCAGGTCGAGGAGCGGGAGCGCGCCCGAGTCGAGCAGCGGGTCGATCGGATCGGAGCGCTTGAAGAGCGGCGCGTATCGCTCGGGGTGGGCCAGGACCGGCCGGACGCCGCGGACGCGCATCTCGAAGAATCGCTCGCCGAGCCGCATCGGGAACGCTTGCTCCGGCAGCTCGACCAGCGCCGCGTGACCGCCCGGGTACTGGACCGACTCGCCGCTCGAGAAGAGCCCCCAGAACACGTCGTCGAAGAAGTGCTCCGCGCCGAGGCCCGTCCCGGGAAGATCAGCGACGTTGTCGGTGTCCTCGGAAAAGCGCGCGTAGGCCGCTTCGAGGCCGGGCTTTCGATTCTCGAACATGGCCGTCCGGATGTGCGGCGTCGCCACCACGGTCTCGTAGCCGAGCGACGCCAGACCGCGGAGCAGCGCGACGCCGTCCGCGAGTGTACGCACCCCGTCGTCGATGGCGGGCAGGTAGTGGCAGTGCAGGTCGACTAGCCCTCTCACGACACCTCGGTACGAGCGGCGATCTCGTCGATGAGGTCTAGCAGGGTCTCGCGCTGGTTCAGCTCGGGCTGCTCGACGACCCGTTCGAGGAGCGCATCGAGCACTTCGCCGACGCGCCTGCTCGGTGGAATCGACAGGCGGTTCATCACGTCCTCGCCCCCGACGGCGAGGTCGCGGGTCGAGAGCGCGGCGCCGGCCGCGATGACCTGGTCGATGCGCGAGCGGAGCTCGCCGAGCCCGCGGAGCTCCTCGTCGACCGGCCTGCCCTTGGCCAGCGCGTCCGCGCGTCCGAGCTCGAGCAGCCGATCGACCTGGTCCTTGCCGACGCGGCGGACGAACCGGCGGACCGCCGCGTCGGACCACTCGGCCGAGTAGCAGATGAGGTGGTTCCTCACGAGGTGCGTGATCTCGTCGCGCTCCGTGTTGGAGAAGCGATACCGCTTGAGCCAGTGGCTCGCCATGTCCGCGCCGACGCGCTCGTGATGGTAGAACGTGTAGTCGCCCGTCTTCTCGGAGCGCTCGCGAGTACGGGGCTTGCCCACGTCGTGAAGGAGCGCCGCCACGCGTAGTAGCGCGTCGCTCGGTGCCGCGTCGACGCACTCCATCGTGTGCGTCCATACGTCGTAGGCGTGCCACCGGTTCTGTTCGCAGCCGACCTGATCGAGGAGCTCCGGGAGCGTCACGCCGAGGATCCCGGTGTCGCGCATCACCTCGAACGCGCGCGACGGACGGCGCGCTTTCATCGTCTTCATCCACTCGTCGCGCACACGCTCGTGGGAGACCTTCTCGTACGTCGAGAGCGCCTTCGGGATCGCCTCCTTCGTGCTCGGGTCGAGCTCGAACTCGAGCGTCGCTACGAACCTCGCCCCGCGAAGCACGCGGAGCCCGTCCTCGGTGAAGCGCTCGACGGGATCGCCGACCGCGCGGATGACCCCCCGCTCCATGTCGTCGATCCCGCCGAAGGGGTCCACGATGCGGTCGTCGACCGGATCGTACGCGAGCGCGTTGATCGTGAAGTCGCGTCGCGCGAGGTCCTCCTCGATGTCCTCGACGAAGAAGACCTCGTCCGGCCGGCGGCCGTCGCTGTAGGCACCCTCCCCTCGCAGCGTGGTGACCTCGTACGGGACGCCGTGCATCATGACCGACACGGTGCCGTGCTCGATACCCGTCGGAATCACCCTGCGGAACGTGCGCGTGACCTCGCCTG
This sequence comes from uncultured delta proteobacterium, assembly GCA_963740495.1. Lineage (GTDB taxonomy): Bacteria > Myxococcota_A > Polyangia > Polyangiales > CAVUEK01 > CAVUEK01. The sequence continues at coordinate 13,993 of CAVUEK010000008.1, read as the reverse complement.
GAACCGCGGTCGTGGCGACGTCCCAATCGCTCATCTCACGGCCCATCAGAAGGTCGCGCAGACACCCACCGACGACCCACGCGCGATGCCCGCGCTCCCGCAGCGCCGTCACAATCCCGAGGACGGGCTCGGGGATCGCACCGCTCGGGACGCTTCGGGTCGCCACGGCCGGGGTGTATGCCGAAAGCCGACTCGAGTCCACGCCGAGACCGGCTCAGCGCATCGGGTACGCACCGCGGTACACGACCTCGACGGCCTCGATACGGTCGTCGACCCCGACCAGGTAGTCGGTGGGGTGCGCGGCGGCCGCGCGCAGGTCGGGGAGCTCGAAGCGTCGCTCGTACACGCCCTCGCCTCCGTTCTCGGCGAGGACCTCGGACGGCGCATACCGGCCGACGTAGCCGAGCACCGCACCGTCGAGCTGCCACCGCGCGGCCCAGCCGCTCTGCTCGACGTCGACGTCGTTCGAGACGAGGACGAGGCGCGCGCCGCCGTCGAGACGGCCGTTTCGGGCGAGGTACGCCGCGTCCTCCACCACGGGCCACATCGCCACGCAGTCGGTCGAGTGGAACACGACCCGCGTGCGCACGTGATCGGGAAGGAACACCGTCTCGCCGCCGCTCGCGATGGCGAGTCGGGGGAACACGTCCGAGGGCGCGGGACGGGTCCCCGCGGAAAGCGCCGGATCGCGGACCAGTACGCGCGTGTTCGCGACGACGTCGGGCCCCGGCACGACCACCAATGGATCGTAGATGCCTGGAGAGCGTGCGATGGCGTGCGCGCAATCGTCGGGCGCGAGCTCGAGCTCACCCGTGCCACCCGCCGCGACGTCGAGGTCACGGCGGAGCTCGCCGCTCAGGAGCGCGAAGTGGAGCGGTGCCGGCGTCGGGTTCCGCACGGGGATCCGCGCGACGCCGTCCGGCGACACGTAGACGCCCTGCGAGACCTCCGGCAACGTCGGGTCTCCACGAACGTCCACGCTCCACCGCTCGACGAACTGCCAGTCGCTCGTCACGAGGTCGCCGTCGACGAATCGCCCGCTCAGCATGACGCCGCGCCGGTGCTGTCCGAGGCCCGCCATCGCGAAGCCGGCGAGCCGCGGCTCGCCCGCCGACAGGTCGTAGACGTAGAGGCCCGAGAGCGTCGTGACGACGAGCGCGTGGCCGTCGACGTCGGCGCTCGTCGCGACGGCGGGCGGCGCGACGCGATGCGTGATGCGGGGGGATCGGCCGAGGCGTCGACGAGCACCGCGCCGCCCGACGCGAGAGCGACCGCGGCACGTGCGCCGCGAACCGAGAGATCCTGCGGTGGTCCCTCGAGCGCGACCGCGCCCCGCACGCTCACCGCCGCGCCCGATTCCGGCGAGCGTGAAGAGCCCGCGGTCGGACGTGACCGCCACGAGCACTTCGTCGCCGGCGACGAAGCGCACGTTTCCGGGGACGGCCGTCGGCGACGCGGGCCCGAGCTCGCCCCCCGGACCGATGGAGGACACCCACAACCCGCGGTCGAAGCACGCCATGTAGAGGACGTCGCCGGCGACGAAGAGGTCGCGCACCGACAGGCCGGGGAGAACGAGCGCCACCGGGTCGTCGAGGACGGGCGTCTCGCGTGACGATACGTCGTACGCGCGGATCGTCTCCGTTCGGTCCGACGTGCAGTAGAGCGTCGCCGACGGCTCGTGGAGCGCGAGCGTCGTGCAGCGGCGGATCGGGTCGGTCGTCTCTTCGGCGCGCAGCTCCGTGAAGCGCGCGTCACCGTCCTCGGTCAGTAGCGCCGTCGAGAGCCCATCGAAGCTGTCGGCGACGTAGACGACGTCACCGTGCACCGTGATCTCGCCGAGGTGAGGGCTCGGCAGCGTGCTCCGAACGCGCGCTCGGAGGGTGAGCCCAGCGCCGTGGAGCCCACCCGCGTCGCCGCCCTCACCCCCGTCGGGCGCCGCGGTCGCCGCGTCGACCGCGGCGCCGCCGTCGAGCGTGCCGGAGCCCGAGCCCACCCCGGCCGCGCCTGGGCCCGAACAGCCGACCGACGCCGCGACGAGGAGCGTCGCGACGCGACGCCGCGCCTTCGGAGCGGGCCCCACGAGCGAACAGGAGCGCACCACTCTGCTCAGGATACCGGAGACCGTCGCGGTGCGGTTGGCGCGGCCGCGCTGGCCGTTTCCTCCCGCCGTTCGCGGAGGTCGCCGAGCCTCAGTCCACCTTGCCGTCGACGTTCGTGCGCTCGCCTTCGAGGGGCGGCAGCTCGTAGTCCTCGCTCTGGCGAAGCCGCGTGCGGATCTCGTCGGCGCGGGCGCGCAGGCTCATCGCTTCGTGCGCGCGCACCGGGTCCCGATCCTCCTCGTTCTCGCTGGCCTCGAGGAACGCTGCGAAGCTCTCGCAGGTGTTCGCGATCTCGACGTCGTTGCCGAGCTCTTCGAAGAGCTTCTGGGAGCGCTCGAAGCTGTCTTTCGCGCGCCGATGGTCGTCGCCGCCGCCCCAACCCCCGGCGGCGAGGATCTCTCCCTGGGTCCGGAGCGCGACGCCGAGGAACGGCTTGCCGCGCGTCTCCTCGAAGAGCCCGATCGAGCGCTCGATGTAATCCCGCGCGAGCTTGAAGTCGTGGACGAGCATGTGCGCCTTGGCGAGGCCGCGGAGGATCTCTCCCTCGAGGATGCGATCGCCCAGCGTCGAAGAAAGATCCTCCGCCTGCTTGAGGAGGCGGATCGCCTCGGTCGGGTTCTCGAGCCGATACTCGCTCTCGCCGAGGTTGGTGAGAATGACGGCCTGCCGCATGCGGTCGCCCACCTCGCTCGCCACCTCGAGAGCCTCTCGATAGAGCCCGACCGCGAGATCGTGCTGCCCGTTGTCCTGATGGATCGTCCCGAGGTTGTTCAGCGTCTGCGCGATGCCGGGCTTGTCGTCGATCTCGCGCCGCAGGAGCAGCGCCTCCTGAAACGCCGAGAGCGCTTCGGCGAATCGCCCGCTGTCCTGGTACACGAGGCCGAGGTTGTTGTGGCTGAGCGCGATCGAGCGTGCGATCGCCGATGTCCTGCCGCACCTCGAGCGCGGAGTGCATGAAGCGCTCTGCCGCGTCGTAGTTCCCGCGCATCCAGTGCACCTTGCCGACGTCGTCGAGGCTCGAGGCCACGCCGCGGACGTCGCCCGCCGATTCGAAGAGCGCGTGACCCGTGCCGAGGTGACGCATCGCCTCTTCGAGCTGGCCGATCGCGCGATACAACCGGCCCACGCGGTTGTGCGCGGCCCCGCCCTTGGCGCGTAGGTCGAGCTTGAACGCGATCTCGAGCATCTGCCGGAACGCGACGAGCGCCTCGTCGTTCCGACCGGCGAGCTGCAGGACATCGCCGAAGTGATGCAGGGCGTCGATGCGCACGATGACATCCTCGTCACCCAGCAGGTCGAGACCGCGAGAGTAGTACTCGGCGGCTCGGCCGTTCGCGTAGCGCGCGCGGGCGCGGTCGCCCGCCATGATGAAGTACCACGCAGCCTTCCGCGGCGCGCCGCCCTCCTCGTAGTGCTGCGCGAGCATGTCGCACTGCTCCTCGGCCCGCTCGGCGAGACGGAACTCGAGCCACTCGGCGACCACGAGGTGGAAGCGCCGGAGGTACGTCTTGTTCGTGAGACGATGCAGCGTCTCGCGCTCGAGGTTGTGCTTGAACGCGTACTCCACCTCGCCCCAGAGCGACGAATCGGGAAGCTCGAGGATGTAGTCTCGCTCTGCGAGGCTCGCGAGCTGATCGCGTAGATGCGCCAGCATGCTCTCGTGGCCGCCCCAGAGCTCCGGGGTCTTCTCCGTGATGCGCAGCAGCGCGATCAACGCGCCTAGCCAGAAGACTCCTCCCATCGTCGATGCCATCTCGAGCAGGCGCCGCTCGGCGGGTGCGAGCGCTGCGATCCGGCGCTGATCGCATCGTCGACCGAGAGCGGGAGCTGCGCGTCGTCGAGCTTGTCGAGGTGGACCGCCCACGTGCCGTCCTTCTCGACCGTGAGCGTGCCCGCGTCGTGGAACGTCCGCACCATCTGCTCGAGCAGGTAGGGGCTTCCGCCAGCCATCTCGACGGCCGCGTCGACGAGCTCGTCCGGCGGGTCACCCGTCGGCTCGAGCAGATGCATCATGAGCTTGGCCGCGTCGTCCGGCGTGAGAGGCGAGAGCTCGAGGCGCGCTTGCCGCCCGCCTCCCGCGCGAGCCCAGTCGGCACGACGTGCGAGGAGCTCCGGCCGCGCCACCACCACGATGAGCACCGGCGCCTCGCGGAGCGAGTCGATGAGAAAGTGGACGAGGTCGAGCGTGTCGTCGGGCGCGATGTGCAGATCTTCGAAGACGAGGACGAGCGGGTTCGCGCTCGCGTCGACCTCGAAGAAGCGGCGGAGCACCGCCCGACTGATGAGCTCGAGCTGCCGTCGAATCCTCCTCGACGGCCTTGATGAACGGCGACTCGGGAAACTTCAGGTCGAGGAACGCGCCGAGGAAGTGGAGGAACTCCGTCACGCGCTTGTCCCCGAGCGCGTCCGAGACGGTCTTGCGAAAGGCCTCCTGCGTCGCCTCCGGCTCGGCTCCCTCGATGATCCCGAACCGCGCACGGAGGATCCTCTGCACGACGCCGAACGGCGGCCCGCCTTCGCGCGCCGCCGCGCGATAGATGCGGACACGCCGCTCTCGCTCGTGCACCCGCGACGTGAACTCGTGGACGAGGCGCGACTTGCCGACGCCCGCGCTCCCGATGACCGTGACCGCCTGCGGCTCCTTCTGGGTCAGGGCGCGCGCGAGCGCTTCGTCGAGCTCGCGCATCTCGGGGCCGCGCCCGACGAGCGGTGCTCTCTTCGAGTGAGGCACCCCCGGTATCGGGTGGGGACCGGACTTTGACGTCGTGGGCATCGTCGGAGCTCTTTCTATGCACCCGCGGGGCGGGGGGGCCGTTATCCTACAACCCCCTACACGGGCAAGGCCGGGGTGTGAGAATACCCCAATCACCGCCGCCCCTTCCCGCGGCTCGCCGGGTTCCGTATACCTCCGGCCCATGTACCTCGGGCGCGTGATCGGCACGTGCGTCGCGACTCGCAAGGCGGACGGGCTGACGGGCGTCAAGCTGCTCGTGGTGCAGCCGCTCGACCGCGACGGCGGCGCGATCGGACGCCCCCAGGTGGCGTGCGACACCGTCAAGGCCGGTCCCGGAGACTTCGTCTACCTGGTCGGCGCACGGGAGGCGTCGCACGCGCTCGACGACGCGTTCGTGCCGGTCGATGCCGCGATCGTCGGCATCGTGGACGAGGTCCACCAACCCGAAAAGGAGTCGGCGTGAGGCTCGGTCGCGTGGTCGGCACGGTGGTCGCGACCGAAAAGCACGTCGCGTTCGTCGGGCACAAGGTGTTGCTCGTCGAGCTCATCGACGAGCACGGCGACGAACGCGGAGAGTCGCTCGTCGCAGTCGACCGCGTCCAGGCCGGCGTCGGCGACACGGTGCTCGTCAACCAAGAAGGCAACGGAGCACGTCAGATGCTCGGCACGATCGACGGCAAGCTCCCCATCCGTTCGGTGATCGTCGGCATCGTCGACGAGGTCGACCTGCCGTGACCCGCGGGTGATGCGGAAGACCGAGCACGCGGTCCGCCGCGAGGTCGCGGCGGTCTCGAGGCTGCTGTGGGAGCGAGGCTGGGTCGCGAACCACGACGGCAACGTCACGGCGCGCGCCGCGCCCGGACGCATCATCGCCACGCCGACGAGCGTTTCGAAGCGCCTCTGCGACGAGGAGACCCTGCTCGTCGTCGACGAGACCGGTCGTGTCGTTCGCGGAAGGCTCCGCGCGTTCAGCGAGCTCGGCCTGCACCTCGCGATCTACGCGCGCCGCGCAGACGTCGGCGCCGTCGTCCACGCGCATCCGCCGCACGCGACGGCGCGCGCGTGCACGGGCCGCGGGATGCCGTGCTTCCTTCCCGAGTCGGTGGTCTCGCTCGGCGCCGAGATCCCGCTCGTCCCGTTCGCTCCACCGGGAAAGCCCGCCGAGGACGCGCTCGCTCCGTTCGTCGCAGCGTGTGACGTCGTGCTCCTCGAGGGGCACGGCGCGCTCGCTTGGGGCACCGACGCCGAACAAGCGTTCCTTCGGCTCGAGCTCGTCGAGCACCTCGCGCGCATCGCACACGTCGCGGCGACGGAGGGTCAGCCGGTGAAGCCGCTCCCGCCCGAGCTCGTCGCCACGCTCGCGGCGAAGCGCACTCCCCGCCCGTCGTGACGAGCACGGCGACCCATCAACACGTGCCGCCGATGCAAGCTCGGCCGAAGTTGCAGAGCCCCCCGCAGCACGGCTCGTCCGGGTCGCCGCACGACACGCAATGGCTCCCGATGCAGGTCGTGTCGCTCCGATCGCACGCGTTGAAAGCACAACACGCTTCGCCTTCCGCGCCGCAGTCGACACACGTCCCCGACGCATCGCAGATGTAGACGCTCGCGTCCGAGCAGGTCCCCCCCACTCCGCCGCAACACGCGTGACCGCTCACGCCGCACTGACAGATCGCTCCGTTGCAATAGAGGTTGCCGTTGCAGCGGAGGCCGGGGCAGCAGGTCTCGTACACGTTGCCGCACGCACCCGGCCAGCAGACCTGCCCGCCGGACCCGTCCGAGATGCACGAGTACGACGAGGCGCACTGAGGCCCCGTCGCACAGCACGGTTGGCCCATGCCGCCACACGGCACCGTGACGCACATCCCGCTGTTGCACGCGAGGCCCGTGTTGCAGGCGCCGCCGGCGCAGCAGGGCTGGCTCGCCGCACCGCACGCCGCGCAGGAACCGCCCGGCGCACAGTACGCACCCGCGTTGCAATCGATCCCGCTGCAGCACACCTGACCGATCGCACCGCACGCGACGCACGAGCCGGAGCGGCACGTCGCGCCCGCCGCGCAGCTCGTCCCGGAGCAACACACCTGACCGACCGCGCCACAGGCGCACTCGCTGCCCGCGCAGACTAGGTTCGGGTTGCACGTGCCGCCCGCGCAACAGAGCGCGTGCAACGCACCGCACGGTCGACATACGTTCGCCTCGCACGCGAGCCCGGTCGCGCACGCCGAGCCCGTGCAGCAGGGCTGGCCAACGCTGCCGCAGCCGCAGGATCCGCCGCTGCACGTCCCCTCGGCGCACTCGGTGCCCGAGCAACACGGCGCTCCGATGAGCCCGCACGTGTCGGGCCTGGTGCCGCAGGACAGCCCCAAGCACGCGAGGTCCGTTCGACAGGGCTCGCCGGTCGTGCAGCACGGCTGCCCCGCGGCACCGCAACCGACGCACGCGCTTCCGTCGCACGTGGCGTCCCCGGCGCAGGTTCCGTCCGCGCAGCAGCTTCCACCCGCGGCGCCGCATGGACTGCACTCGCCCGCGCTGCACAGGAGCCCCTCGGCGCACGGCGACTCGCGCGGATCGGTGCAGCACGCGAGGCCTTCGGCCCCGCAAGTCGCGCACGTGCCGTCGAGGCACGCGTTCCCCGGCTCGCAGAGCCGGCCGCCGCAGCATGGAAGCCCGGAGGAGCCGCAATCACCGATCGCGCCGTCGACGCCACCGCCGTCGACATCGGACGTCCTCCAGCAACGGCCGTCGCTCGCGCGGCACACCCATCCCGCTGGGCACTCGCTCGAGACGGCACAGACGTAGACGCCCTCCGGTGTGTCGACCGAGCAGCCACACGCGAGCGCGACCGCGAGAGCCAGAGCGCGCCGCCCCATCAGAACCGCCCTCGCACCGACGCGCCAAAGAGCGTCACCTCGACCGCGATCGGCTCCTCGGCCGTGCGCTTGGCCCCGACGAACGCCCACACGAGGCCGCCGACGAGCGCGGAGAGACCGACGGCTCCGAGCACGATCCCGGTGTTCATCAGCGTTGGCGCCCGCGCCGCCGCGTCCATCACGTCCGCCCAGCGCGGCAGCGGCTCGCTCGGCGACTCCACGTGCATCGCGTCGACCTGACCGGCGACGTGGACGATCACGCCCGCGACGAGAAGCGCGCCCCCTGTAGCGACGACCACCCAAGGCCACGGGCCCACGTGTCGCGCGCTCTGCTCCCGCTCGCGCGCCTCGGCCTCCGCCTGCGCTTCCTCTTCCGCGAGCGGCGTGAGGCGGCGGATGCGCTCGTCGACCTCACCCCGGTTCTCCGCGTCCGGCAACGCATCTCGGTATTTCGTGTAGTGCTCGAGCGCGAGCTGCATCCGCCCGAGGTGCTCGTACGCGATCGCGATGTTGTAGAGGAACGCGGGCCGATCGGAGAGCGCGTACGCGCGTGCGAAGTCGCGGAGCGCGTCCCCGAACCGGCCTGCGTCGAACGCGCTCGAGCCTGCCGCGAACAGAGCGCGCGCCTCGGTCTCGTCGGTCGCGGGAGCGGTGGCGGTCGAGGCAGGCGCGGTCGAGGCGGACGCGCCGCCCTCGACGGGAGCGTCTTGCGCTCCGGCGACGTGCGACACCCCCAAGGAGAGCATCAGCGCGCACGCGAGGGCTCGGGCCATTCGCTCGGCATGATAGCGCGCGGCAGCGCGCTGCGACTCGTCCGAATTCACGGATCGTCGTCCCGCACCCCCCGCATCGTCCGCCACGTCCGGCCTCCATCGATGGACTCCACCGCGGCCAGATCGTTTCTCTCGCGTGTGACGAGCACCATTCGTCCACCGCCGCCGGCCGCGATGAGGGGCCGCCCGCAGAGCCCCTCGCCGTCCGAAAAACAGGGTGCCGCCACGTGCGCTGGGCCGCGCAGGATCGACCGCACCCACACCGCTCCGCCCTCGGACCGCGTCGTCGCGAGGAGGCTCCGTCCATCGACGCGAGCCACATCGAAGCCCGCCGTCGCCCCGAGGTCGACCTCGCCGCCGCACGCACCGCGTGCCGTGCACTCGCGCGCTCGCAGCGTGCCGTCGAGCGCGTGCACGGCGAGCGTCGCGCCCGCATCGTCGCACACGAGCTTCACCCTGTCGCGAGCGGGATCACGCGCGTCGAGGAAGGTGCGACCGAGCGCGTCGCGCGCGTCGAGATCGATCGCGGTGCTCGCGAGCAACGAGCGGCCTTCGAACGCGACGAGCGCCGACTCCCCGTCGGTCGACAGGAGCGCGTACCCGATCGACGCGCCTGCGCACGCCACGACGTACGGGGCGCTGCCTGCGAGCGTCGCGAGCTCGACCGTCTCGCCGGCGAGCGGCGCGAGCGCGAAGCGGACCGACGACGCGGACGCATCTGGCTCGACGACGACCGCCGCGCGCGCGCCGTCCACGAGCACGCCGTCGGTCGCGTCGGGGAGCAGGCGCTCCTCGTCGGGCTCGCGCGCACGCGGCGGCGGCTCGCCGGGCGCGGCGGCGTCGAGGTCCGTGTCGGACGGCGCGCTCTCGGCCTGCCGCGCTGCGGCGAAGCGCCGGAGGGCGAGCCCTTCGCCGCGCGGACCGACGCCGAGCACGAGCACGCCGTCGCGGATCAATTCCACGTCTCAATCGAACCGGCCCGCCGGGTGTCCGCCGAGCCACTGCGGGTCCGGAAGCCGCGGCTCGCGCTCGAACGGCACGGCCGCCAGCGTCCTACCGCTGCAGCGCGTCGCGTCCTCGACGCAGCGCTCGGCCGGCGTGGCGAATACCGCCACGGGGCCCGCGTCGCCAAAGAGGACGCCGCGAACGAGCCCCGGCCGGCTCATCCGGATCGTTCGCGTCCGCCCGCTGCTCACGCGCGTGTGCGAGATGCCGTGCGCGTCGACCGAGACGACCTCGAGCTCGTCCGCGGTCGCGCGGGCGCGCACCGCGGCGTCGGCCGACGCGTTCAGCGCGACGCGTGCCGGCTCGGGCACCCTCGCATCGCGCGCGAAGCGAATCGCGTCCGTCGTGACCACCGTCGTCGCATCGACGGAGCGCGCGAGCTCGGCGACCGCTCCCGTCAGTCGCGCGACCGAGTCGAGGACGGGCACCTGGATCACGACCTCCCCTCGTGCGCGCGCGCTCGCCGCCACCCGAAGCGCCGCGTCGGCCCGGGCGACGGCGTCGCGTACGTCGGCCTCTGCCGCCTTCACCGAAGGGAACAGGAGCGACGCCTCGGCGGGTGCGACCCGCCGAAGCGGGCCTCGGCAACGCGCCGGCCAGTCCGGGCCGCCTCGCAGCCAGAGGCCCGCGTGATGGGTGCGCTCGTGCGCGGGCAGCGCGAGGCCACCCGCGCCCGTAGGCTCGCCGCCGTAGATACACGCCACGAATACGCCGTAGGCTCGCGTCGCCGCCGTCGCCCGCTGGTCGCCCCGGAGGTAGGGGTAGACGACCAGAGCGCCGAAAAGCGTGGCGTGGAGCGCGATCCCGGCCGCCCAGATGCGGAGCCGGCGCGTTCTCCTCTTCAGGTAGGCGGGGTCGCCGAAGTCGTCCATCGTGCGGAGCAGATCGGAACACCCGGGTGGGCGTCATTGTCTAGCAGGGGACGGCCGCCGGCCGTGCTGGCCCCATCCCCTGCCCCTCCCTATACTCTCCCCTCACGCCCCGGCCGCGCCCCCCCCACGACACGAATGAGAAAATTCAGCGTTCTCTGGAAGGCCGCCCTCGCCATCGCCGCCATCGTCGCCGCCTTCACGGTGACGTTCGTCTGGCCGATGCGAAACGGCCTCGACATCGACATCGATGGATCGCCGCGCGCACAGGCCGCGAGGAGCCGTGAGCCCTACGACCTCACGCAGCTGCAGGTCCTGAACCGCGCCATCCTCGAGGTCAAAGACCACTACGTCGATCCCTCGCGCGTGCGCCCGCAGGCGATGCTCATCTCGGGCCTCAATGCCATCCAGCGCTCGGTCGCCCCCGTCCTCGTCAATTACGACGAGGGCGACGCGCGCCTCACGATCCGCGTCAACGCCGAGCAGCGCGCGCTTCCGCGTCGACGACGTCAACAGCCCCTGGGCGCTCGCGAACCGTTTCCGCGAGATCTTCGCGTTCCTGCAGACGAACCTCGACGACGACGAAGACATCGACCTCCGCGACATCGAGTACGCGGCCGTCAACGGCATGCTGCGCACGCTCGACCCGCACACGATGCTGCTCACGCCGGACGTCTACGAAGAGATGCGCATGAGCACGCGCGGCGAGTTCGGCGGGCTCGGCATCGTGATCTCGATCCGTGACGGGCAGCTCACGATCATACGTCCGATGCCGAACACGCCCGCGTCGCGCGCGGGCCTCGAGCGCGGCGACCGGATCGTGAAGATCGGCGACGAGTCGACGCTCAACATGCCGCTGTCCGAGGCCGTCGACAGGCTCCGCGGCGCTCCCGGTTCGCGCGTCGACGTATGGGTCGTGCGCCCCGGCCACGGCGGCTTCACGCAGCCGCGGATGTTCGAGCTGATGCGGGCCGTCATCCACATCGAGTCGGTCGAGTCGCGGATGCTGGGCGACGGCATCGGGTACATCTCGATCAAGAACTTCCAGGACAACACCTACGAGGACATGCGGCGCGCGCTCGCGCAGCTGCACCGCCAAGGCCTGCGCGGCCTCGTGCTCGACCTGCGCGACGATCCCGGCGGGCTCCTCGAGCAGGCTGTTCGCGTCGCCGACGCGTTCCTGCTCGAGCGGCACGATCGTCACGACCTCGTCGAACGACCCTGCGCAGCGCGACGAGAAGTTCGCGCACGAGGACGGCACGGAGCCCGACTACCCGCTGATCGTCCTCGTCAACGGCGGCAGCGCGTCCGCGAGCGAGATCGTCGCTGGGGCGCTCAAGGCCCACGACCGCGCGCTCATCGTCGGACAGCGCACCTTCGGCAAGGGCTCGGTCCAGGTCCTCTACGATTTCCAGGACGGCTCCGCGCTGAAGCTCACGATCGCCCAGTATCTCACGCCCGGCGACATCTCCATCCAGGGCGTCGGCATCGTGCCCGACGTCGCGATCGACCCGATGACGGTCGACCGTGAGGACATGGACCTCGCGGCGGACAACGTCTACCTCCGCGAGAGCGATCTCAGAGCCGCCCTCACGAACGAGCGGGTCCGCGCGTCGGAGCAGTCCGAGACCACGCTTCGTTACTATCTATCGCGCGAAGAACGACAGCGCCTTCGCGACTCCGATCCCGACGACGACGTCGAGAACGAACAGGAGGACGAGTTCCTGCTGCGCTTCTCGCGCCAGCTCCTGAGCCACGCGCAGCGCTCGGGACGACACGAGATGCTCACCGACGCGGGCCCGGTCATCGAGCGGATCGCGAACGACGAGATGGGCCGCGCGGTGACCGAGCTCCGCCGGCTCGGCGTGGACTGGGCGCCCGGCACCGACCGCGGTCCGAGCGAGGTCGCGGTCGAGGTGACGACGAGCCGTCCTGACGACACCGTGCAGGCGGGCGAGCCGTTCGACCTGCGCGTTCGCGTGACGAACCGCGGCACGAGCCCGCTGTTCCAGCTTCGCGCCGCGACCAAGAGCGACCACCGCCTCTTCGATGGGCGCGAGCTCGTGTTCGGGCGCCTCGACCCCGGGCAGACGCGCGAGTGGTCCACCACCCTCGGCATCTGCTCGACCGAGAACGACCGGCGCACGTGTCGACTGCCGCGCGACCTGCCCGACCGGGCCGACGGGATCCGCGTCGAGTTCGAAGAAGCGCACGGCCACGTCGCCGCCCCCCGCCGAGATCCGAACGCGCGTCGAAGCGCTGCCGCACCCGCAATTCGCGTACTCGATCCAGGTCGCGGACCCGCAAGGCAACGGCGACGGACACCTCTCGCGTGGGGAGCAGGCGACGATGTACCTCCGCGTGCGGAACGTCGGTCGCGGCCGCACCTACGAGACCGAGGCCGACGTACGCAACCTCTCCGGCCGGGGTGTGCTCCTTCGCGCGGGCCGGTTCACGTTGGGCTCACTCGCTCCCGGAGACGAGCGTGAGGTCGAGTTCACCTTCGAGGTCCTCCGCGACTTCGACCGCGACGACGCGAAGCTCGAGGTCTCCGTGACCGACACCGAGCTCCGCGAATTCGTCACCGAGCGCGTCGACATCCCCATCTCGGAGGAGGCTGCGCAGCTCCACGCGCGGACCGGCTCGGTCACGGTCGCCGACGGCGCGACCATCCGCAGCCTGCCCGCCGCGAACGGCGACGCGATCGCCCGCATACACGGCGGCGCCCTCGCGCTGCCGGCAGCGGCCGAGCTCGATGGGTTCGTGCGGGTCGGCCTCGGCGACGGTCGGCCCGGCTGGGTCGCCTCGAGCGACCTCGCCTCGAGCGGCAGCGGCGGCTCGATCGAGTGGCACGTGAACCACATGCCGCCGCGGCTCGATGTCACTCACTCGGCGTCGCTCGTCACCCGGGAGGACTCGGTTCGTCTCCACGGCACCGCGCGCGACGATCAAGAGGTGCGCGACGTCTACGTGTTCGTCGGCTCGCGCAAGGTCTTCTACCAGTCGAATCGCGGCTCGGACAACAGGCGCGAGCTCACGTTCGACGCGAACGTCCGACTGAGCGGCGGGATCAACTACGTCACGGTGATCGCGCGCGAGTCCGACGACGTGATGAGCCGCGAGACCTTCGTGCTGCGCCGTGATGCCGCGGACGGCTCGCTCATGGAGACGCCGAGCTACGACGAGCACGAGTTCGGCGGCTTCCTCGACGACGAAGAGATGGAGTGACGGGGCGGGCTGCTTCGTGCCCGCTCAGCTTCCGAGGCCGACCCGAGCCGCCAGCGCGGCGTCGTCGAGCGCCTCGATCTCGCCGAGCCGGGCGAGGAATCGCCGGTAGTCCTTCTCGACGCGCTCGCCGACCGGGCGTCGCAAGTGGAAGTCGGTGATGCGGGTCGTCGTGAAGCGCGCCGCTGCGCCGAGCGCAGCGCGCCGAAGCCCGCGCCGGTCCTTCGCGGAGAGCGGCCGCTCGCGGACGTATGCTTCGCACATCGCCCGCGCGAGATCCCAGCGCATCGCGTCGTCGTAACACCAGGCGAGGACCGTCACCGCGAGATCGTAGATGCGCGCTTCGTCGCTCGCGCTCTCCCAATCGATTGCCGCGACGACCGAGTCGCCGTCGAAGCGGACGTTGTCCCGAAAGAGATCC
>CAVUEK010000007.1:0-215513 GCA_963740495.1 uncultured delta proteobacterium | reverse complement strand
CGGGTCGCCGCTGAACGCTTGATCGTAGTGATGGAGGGCGTCCGACACCCAACCGCGCTCGATGTAGGCGTGCCCGAGCAGGAGATGAGCGCCGGGGATCTCGTTCCCGTTCCGGACATACGAGCGAAGCTGCGCGAGCGATTCGTCCGAGATCGGATCCTCACCGTCGAGCTGCCCGTTCACGCGCGCGAGGAGCGCAGCCGCCTCCGGGTCGCCGTTCGCGTCGAGCACCGCAGAGCCAGCGAACCCATCGTTCGTTTGGTCGTGCTGCGCCTGATCCGGATGCTCCCCGGGGTGGGCTGGAGGGACGTTGGCGATGTCGTCGTAGTCGAGCTCCATGGGGTGCTCATCGTGTGGGCTCGTCGGCTCCCCGACCGTGGGCTCGGTCTCGGGCCCGTCGGCGAGACCGAGCGCTCCCTCCGCACCGTCGACCCAGCTCTGCCACTCCGCGCGGGGGTCGGGCTGCATCGCGAGCCGAACGGCGACCGCGACGAGAGCGGCGACGAGCACGAGCAGAAGGATCGTCCCGATCCCGAAAGCGCCGCGCGCCGCCCGAATATGAACCGCCGGCTTGGGGAGCGCGTCGAGGGCGTGCAAGAGCTCCGAGGCATCCGCATAACGGTCCGTCGGACGCTTCGCCATGGCTTTCTCGATCAGCTTGTGGAGCTCCGGCGTCTCTTTGCGCGTCTTCGAGACCGACGAGATGCGAGGGACCCGCGCGGTCAGGTGAGCGCGGACGATGTCGATCAGCGATCCCTGAAACGGCTTGATGCCCGCCAGCATCTCGAAGAGGACCACACCCGCCGAGTAGACGTCGGACCGTGCGTCGGTGGTCGCGCCCGTCGCTTGCTCCGGCGCGAGATACGACGGAGTTCCGAACGCGAGGCCTTCCTGGGAGACGTTGGGATCGATGCTCGTCTCGTGGCCCTCGACGAACTTGGCGAAACCGAAATCCAGGATCTTCACGAGCTCGGTCTCGGCATCGAGGGCCTGTAGGAAGATGTTCCCGGGCTTGATGTCGCGGTGCACGAGGCCGTGCGAGTGCGCGTATGCGAGCCCCTTGAGCAGCTGGTGCTCGATCTCGAGCGCTCTGGTCGGATTCGAGCGGGCCCTCGTCGAGCAGCTCGCGCAGCGTCCGCCCCTCGAGGATCTCCATCACCACGAACGGCTTGCCGTCGGTGACGCCGTAATCGCTGACGTGCACGATGTTCGGATGCGAGAGCGCCGCGAGCGCTCTCGCCTCGCGCGCGAAACGCGTCTTGAGCGTCGCATGGTCGACATAGCGACCCTGGAGGACCTTGACGGCCACGTGTCGCGGCAGCTTGAGGTCCTCGGCCCGGTAGACGACGCCGACCCCACCCTCACCCAGGATCCCGAGGATGCGGTAGCGGTCCTCGACGATCACTCCCGGGACCAGATCGGCTTGGCTGTCGTCCCCCTCGGCCAGAGGCCGTTGCATCGCGTCCGCCTGCGCCATCGACGAGCGCTACGCTAACACGTAAGGTGCCCCGCCCAGAACCTGGCTGCAGGTCCGGCCGGGCGGAAGTCCGTGGAATCCGGGGCAGTTCGCCGCAAAACCGTGGTCGGGACCGCCGTACCGAGTCACGATCTGCGCCGGCGGGGCTCGAACAACTCGAGCGCGCCCAGCATCCGGCCGATCGCGCGAAAGGCGTCGGCGCGGCCGAGCTGCGCGATGTGACCACCCGTGAACTCGGTGAGCGGAACGTCGAAGTGCTCCGCGATCCGGCGCGCGTGTGAGATGGGAGTGATGCGATCGCCGCGCGCGCCGATGACGAGTCTACCCGCTGGCCCGACCCTGACCGGTCGAGCGAGAGGGCTCACGACGGCGTGAACCTCCTCGAGCAGCGCGTGCTGGCGTCGTTGCTGCGCCTCGTCACCCACGAGCCGGCCGTGCTGGGCGGCGAAGTCCGCGATCGAGGCGAGGGGGATGAAGGGAACAGCGAACGCGAGGGCGTCCTCGACCGTCGCAGCGAGCGCGGTCGTGTAGCCGCCGAGGCTCATTCCCATCATGCCGACGGCGGGGGCGCCGCGATCGAGGAGATGGCGGACGAGCGACCCGAGGTCGTGCATCGCCTGACGAAACCCCTCGATGGTCACGCGCGGATCGCTCGACGGGAACACCGGTCGGCGTCCGCTCGCGCGCATCGCGTGAAAGGGCAGGACGGGGAGCGCGATGTCGAGACCGTTCCGAAAGAGCCAGGGTGTCGGCCAGGCGCGCTCCTCGATCGCGTAGCGACCCGCGAAGTAGCCGTGCACCAGGATGGCGGCAGGGCGTGGGCGATCGTGGAGAAAGAGCCGCGCATGCGCCGTTCGGTTCGCTTCGTGCGCGAGGTAGGTCTCGCGAACCGAGGCCGCGAAGGGCTCGTAGTCGCTCGCCCAGGCGAGATCGACGACCTCGCCGTGGCGGCCGAACGACCGGACGCGCCGCTCCGAAGGGGAAGGAACCGGCGGAGCGGGGAAGAACGGCACCGGGCCGCCCACGTGATCCGAGCGACGGTACTGGTCCGCGAGGAACGACAGCGCCTCCTCGCGGTCCGTCGGACCGAGCGACTCCGCACGCGATTGTTTCCGCGATCGGTCGCTCCGATGGAGGGCGAACCGATGGACGATTCGATCGACCCCCGCGCCGAGATTGTCCTGTATGAGCCCGAGCACCATGCCGAAGCGACAGGATAGCGCGCGTCAGAAGAGGATGCAGTCGCGATCGAGCTCGTCGACGAGCCCGTCGCAGTCGTCGTCGATTCCGTTTCCGCAGATCTCGGGGACACACGAGCCGGCGTCCCCCACGACCCCCCCATCGGCGCAGTCCGGTGGACAGGTGACCGGCTCGCAGCCCACCTCGATCTCGATGCGCGCGTCGGGATCCGCCTGGATGCGGGCACACGCGGCGCCACACACGCGAATCCGCGTCATCCCACCGGCGAACTGCCAACCGTTCGCGCCCGCGTCGCAGGCGACCCCATCGTCCCGCGGTATCGCTTCCGCCGTCGAGCCTCCGCCCGGGTAGTAGAGGACGTTCGTGCAATCGGGATCGACCGTGCCGAGGCCGGTGTCCTCGAGCGTGAGCTCGCACGCGATGGGAGCGAGCATCGACGAGATGCGCGTGAAGACGGGCGAGTAGTCGGTGTTGCAGCTCGGGAAGCGCACCCCACCCGTCAGGCGTGAGAGCGCCTGATACGTCACGCCAGCGTTCTCGGCCGTGTTGCCACCCGACGCACAGATCGCGCAGCGATCGCTCACGGGGTCCGTCGGCTCGAGCAGGCTGCTCACGCCGATGAGGGAGTGGAACACCCAGCGCGGGTTCTCCGGAGAGCCGAACGGGTTCTCCATGCGCGTCCCGACCATGCGATGCGGCTCGAGCGCGTAGAGCTCGGTCGGGAAATCGCCACCTCCCCAGTCCGCGGGGCCGGTGGCGAACGTCGGGCAGTTGAAGTTCGGGCAGTCGGTGCCACACGTCGCCGACGTGCCGGTCAGCGACAGACAGTCGGCGTTCGAGCATCCGGGGAACGCGCCGCCTGGCCGCGACGGGCAGTTGGCGGGTCCGCCCGAGCGGCGGAACGTCGTCGGATCGTCGTCGCTGAAGACGATGAATACCTTCAACGACTCGAACCGCAGGTAGTCGCGCCACGCGGCCACTATCCCTTCGCGGCGGTGGCACGAGTTCGGCGTCCTCGATGCGCCGTCGTACGTCCAGAGCAAGAGCGTGAGCTCGTCCGAGTTGTTCACCGGCTGTAGGACTCGGTAGAAGCGCGGCGGGTTGTCGGCGGCGCAGTCGCCCGCCACGCCGAGCGGCGGCGCCGGACAGAGCGCGTTCGCGTCGCCGTAGATCAAGATGACGCGATAGTCGAGCCCGGACGCCTCGAGGACGTCGCCGAGGTTCGTGTTGATGTTCGCCTGGATCGCGTCGCGTTCTTCGCCGGTGCTCGCCGATTGGTCGACCATCACGATCACGTCCACGGGGAGGCGACCAGGCTCGCCCGTCGCTTCCGCGCACACGCCCGTGTCACCCACGTCTCCGTCGCGGCCTGCGCCGTCGAACGGAGGCTCGCCATCCATCGCCACTCGGCCGTCCTCTACCGCGCCGTCGAGCACCGCGCCGTCCGGCAACCGAACGCACACGCTGTCCCTACATATCTCACCGCTCTCGCACTCGCTCGACGTCGTGCACGCGACGGCCGAGCCGCCGCAGTCGCACCCGGAGATCGAGATGGACGTCGCAAGCACCACCGCGCTGATGAGCGCGCCCCCGCCACGGTTCGCCATTCGGAGATGATACACGGACACGCGCTCCGTCTGGACCGAGTCGACCGGCGCAGGATCTGGCCTAGTATCGCGCGCGGTGGACGACCTCCTCGCGGCGCGGTTACAGATGGCGATCTCGCTCGCCTTCCACATCCTCTTCGCGATGGCAGGGATGGCGATGCCGCTGTTGATGGTCGTCGCGGAGTGGCGGCACCGGTCACGGGCGCGGCGGAGTATCGCGAGCTCGCCCGATCGGTGGGCGAAGGGGACGGCGATCCTCTTCGCGGTCGGCGCGGTCTCCGGAACCGTGCTCAGCTTCGAGCTGGGCCTGTTGTGGCCCCGCTTCATGGAGCTCTCGCGGGCCGCTCGTCGGCATGCCGTTCAGCCTCGAGGGTTTTGCGTTCTTTCTCGAAGCGATCTCGCTCGGCATCTATCTCTACGGCTGGGATCGCGTCTCTCCGCGCGTTCACCTCGCGAGCGGAGTCGTCGTCGCGATCTCGGGCGCCGCGAGCGGTGTCTTCGTCGTCGCGGTCAATGCGTTCGATGAACACGCCACGGGGCATGACGCTCGCCGCGGATGGCTCGCTCGTCGACGTGGATCTCTGGCGGGCGTTCTTCACGCCGGCGTTTCCCACGGAGGCCACGCACGTCCTGCTCTCCGCCTACGCGAGCGTCGGGTTCGCCGTGCTCGGGATCCACGCGGCCGGCCTCCGCCGCGACCCCGCGAGCCGGTTTCATCGGGCGGCGCTCCGCGTCGTGTTGCCCCTCGTGATCGTCGTGATGCCTCTGCAGATGCTGAGCGGCGACTCGTCCGCCAAGCACGTCGCCGAATACCAACCCGCCAAGCTCGCGGCCGCCGAGGCGCTCTTTCATACCGAGCGAGGAGCACCGGTCGTGATCGGCGGCATCCCGGACGAGGATACGGGCGAGGTGCGGTTCGGTGTTCACGTCCCCTACCTGCTGAGCCTCCTCGGCAAGGGCGACTTCGACGCGGAGATCACGGGCCTCGACGACGTCCCCGAAGACGAGCGGCCGCCGGTGCTCGTGCCTCACCTCGCATTCGAGCTGATGATCGGCTGCGGCATCGCGATGTTGGGCGTGGCCTCGTGGGCGGCCGTCCTGCTGCTCCGCCGGCGGCGTCTCGAGGAGAGCACGCGGTTTCTCCGCGCCTGCACGCTTGCGGCGCCGCTCGGGCTCGTGGCCGTCGAGGCGGGATGGACGGTGACGGAAGTCGGTCGTCAGCCCTTCATCCTCCACGGCATCTTGCGCACGAGCGACGCCGTGACACCGATGCCAGGCCTCGTCGTCACGTTCGCGGCGAGCGTCGTGATCTACGCTCTGCTCGGCGCCGTGACCGCCGTCATGCTGCGACGACACGTCCTTCGAGGTGCACCGAATGCCGCGAAAGAGGAACCGACGTGACGTTCTGGCCGTCGGCGCTGTTCGCGATCATGGGCCTCGGTCTGGTCGCGTACGCCCTCACCGCAGGCGCCGACTTCGGTGCGGGCGTGCTGGCTCTGCTCTCGGCAGGTCGGCGCGCGGAGGCTCGACGTGCCGCGATCCGCGACGCGATCGCCCCGATCTGGGAAGCGAACCACGTCTGGCTGATCTTCGTCATCGTGGTGATGTTCTCGGCGTTTCCACGCGCGTTCGCGGTCGTCTCCATCGCGTTTCACGTTCCGCTCGCTCTCGCGCTCGTGTGCATCGTGCTCCGCGGCTCCGCGTTCGTGTTCCGGGCCTACGGCATCCAATCGGCTTCGACGCGCCGCCTCTGGGAGCGCGTCTTCAGCTTCTCGAGCATCGGTGGCCCCCTGTGCCTCGGAGCCGTCCTCGGTGGGCTCGCTTCGGGCGACGTGCGCGTCGTGGATCACGAGGTGACGACCGGATTCTTCGCCGGCTGGACGACACCGTTCGCGTGGCTGACCGGCTGTCTTTCGGTGGCGCTCTTCACGATGCTCGCAGCGACGTACATGGCAGCGACGGTGCGTGGCGGCTCGCGCGGCCGGGGCCAGGGTGGCGCGCGGAGCGCGACCTCGGCACTGCAGGAGGACTTTCGCGGAAACGCGATCGCCTGCGAAGCCGTCGCGGGGGTGCTGGCGCTCCTCGTCCTCGTGAGGGCGCGCGTCGACGCACCCGAGCTCTACGCGACGATCACCGGACCGCTCGGCGTCCCGCTCCAGGGTGCAACGGCGGCTTGCGCGGTCGCGACGGTCGCTCTGCTCCTGCGCCGGCGGTTCCGGCTCGCGCGCGTGACGGCCGCGGCGCAGGTCTCGCTGGTCGTCATCGGCTACGGGCTCGCGATGAACGGCCATTTCGTGGTGCCCGACGTGCTCGTCGAAGACGCCGTCACCTACCCCCCCGCGCTGCCCGTGTTGGCCGTGGCCCTCGGCTCGGGCGCCCTCGTGCTCGGCCCTGCGCTCGTGTATCTCTATCGCGTCTTTGCCGCGCGGCCTAGCTGAGCCGCGTCGCCACGTGCTCGCGCAGCGAGCTCGCGAGGTCGCCCCACCACATGCCGATCATCCGGCTGAACGGCGCGCCGACGAGGCCGTGTCGGGCCGGGTGGTCGTCGCGCAACGAGCTCCAGCCGCGGTGCTCGACGCGCACCATCGTCCCCTCGCCGGCCGGGGTGAACGTGACCTCGACGAGCGTCTTCTCGTGCTCGGCGAAGTTCACGCCGCGCCACTCGATCGCGAGCCGTCGCGGCGGATCCCAAGCCACCACCGTGCCCGTCACGAACGTGCGCGCGCCGGAGTCGAGCTCGACGGTCTCGAAGAGGCGTCCGCCGAGCTGACACTCGAACACGAGGCGACCCGGACGCTTGCCGGCGATACGAAACTTGGGGCCGTGGCGCCACCACAGATCGATCTCGCGCGTGAACACCTCGAACGCGTCCTCGGGACCGACCGCCACGTGCACGCTCGCCGCCGCGGAGTCGAAGTCGGTAGCGCTCATCGCCTCTTCCTCTTCGTGGCGCGCCCGCGTCCGCCGCGGACGCTTCGCGTTCGCTCGGCGTGCGCTTTGAACGCGGCGAGCTGACCTGTCCAGAACGCTTCGACGTCTTCGACCCAGCTCTTGAGCGCGTCGAACGGCTCGCGCCGGAGCGCGTAGACGCGCACGCGCGCGTCGTCTTCGAGCAGCTCCTCCTCGACGAGGCCGGTCTGTCGGAGCACGCGCAGGTGCCGGCTCATGCCCGCCGGGCTCATCTCGAGCTCGGCGGCGAGCTCGCCGGCTCGCCGAGGCCCGGCGCGGAGCAGATCCACCACACCGCGCCGGGTCGGGTCGGCGAGCGCCGCGAGCGTTCGGTCGAGGCTAGGGTCGGTCACGTGTCAGGCATCGGCGCCGCCGGTGCGCAGGCGCTGGACGAACCACCAGTGATGACCTCCGACGTCGCGGCACTCGTAACCGCGGTCCGCCCAGTAGTCGCCACCGTAGTCGTGCGTCTCGGGCTCGCTCACGATCGTGGCGCCGGCTTCGCGGGCGCGCTTGCAATGCGCTTCCACGTCGTCGACGTACACCATCAGGTTCTGCGTGTTGGCGCCGGCGGCCCGGCTCGGCGGCTTTCGGTTGGGGTACTTGCCGTCCTTTGGCCCGCCGACCATCACCAGCCCCTCCCCGAACACGAGCTCGGAGTGCTCGATCGAGCCCCCCTCGCCTTCGACCTTGAGCTGGACCTCGAAGCCGAATGCGCGACAGAGCCAGTCGATCGCGGCAGCCGGGTCGTCGTAGTAGATGGCGCTCGAGATGCGTGGCCAGCCGGGCGGTGTCGGTTTCATGTTGGCGCTCCCCGTCGTCCTTTAGTTGTCGGCACAGGCAATAGTTAACCCGAAACACAACTATGTGCAAGCCCGATCTCAGGCCCTGACGCGCTTCATGTCCGGATCGTAGAAGGGCGCGAGGGACACGGCGGCGGGATGGCGCGCGCCGGCGATCTCCACCTCCCATCGCCCGCGCTCGATGTAGCCCTCGTCGACGGGCTCATCGGCTTCGATCATGGCGAGGCCGACCGCGCCGCCGAGAGTGTGGCCGTACGATGCGGCGCGCACGTAGCCGGCGGGACGCCCGTCCCGCCTGACGATCTCCGCGTGGAACATCATCGGCTCGGGATCCTTCACGAGCACCGAGAGCAATCGCCTCCTCGGAGGGCCGGCCGCCTTCTGTGCCAGAACCGCGTCACGGCCGAGAAATCCGCCCGGCTTCTTCGTGCTCACCGCGAAACCGAGACCGGCTTCGAGAACGGTGTCGGTGTTGTCGATATCGTGGCCGTAGTCGCGGTAGCCCTTCTCCATCCGCAGGCTCGCGAGCGCCTTGAGCCCTGCGTGTCGGAGCCCGAACGCCGGCCCCGACTCGACGAGCCTGTCGTAGACGTGCGTCGCTTGCTCCGCCGGCACGTAGAGCTCGTACCCGAGCTCGCCGAGGTACGTGATGCGCACGCAGAGCGGCCGGGCGAAGCCGACGTCGATCTCGCGCGCCGCGCGGAACGGGAAGGCCTCGTTCGACATGTCCTCGCTCGTGATCGCCTGCATCAGTGCGCGCGAGCGCGGCCCCTGGACGTTGATCTGCGCGAGGCCGGACGTGACGTCCGTGACGAACGCATGCGCGTCGTCCGGAACGTGCCGGCGCATCCACGTGAGGACGTGGCCGTGAACGGTGTCGGAAGCGACGACCATGAAGCGCTCGTGGTCGAGCTTGGTGACCGTCAGGTCGGCCTCGAGCTTGCCCTCTTCGTTGAGCCACTGCGTGTAGGTGATCCGACCTGCTGCCGCGTCCACGCGGTTCGCCGAGAGGTGCTCGAGGAGCCGACCGGCGTCGCGGCCCTGTACGAGGAACTTCGACATGAACGACATGTCCATGACGATGACCCCCTCGCGCGCGGCGCGGTGCTCGGCCTCCCAGTACGGGAACCAATCGGGGCGCCCCCACGACAGCCTCTCGACGGGCGGCTCGACACCCTCGGGCGCATACCAGTCCGCACCCTCCCAACCGCTGACGTCTCGAAAGTGCGCTCCCCGTGCCGCGAGCCTGTCGTAGAACGGCGACTTCTTCGCACCGCGCGCCGTCTGCATGGACCGCGTCGGGTAGTGGCACTGGTAGACCATCCCGAGCGACTCCACCGTTCGTGTCCTTCGGTACTCGGGGTTTCGCTGATACGTGTGGAGCCGATTGATGTTGAACGCGGTGATGTCCACGTCGGGCCGGCCGTTCAGGATCCAGTGGGCCATCACGCGCCCGAGCCCTCCGCCTGTCAGGATGCCGATCGAGTTGAGCCCCGCGGCGACGAAGTAGCGGCGAACCTCCATCGACTCGCCGAGGATCGGAGACAGGTCCGGAGTGAAGCTCTCCGGGCCGCAGAAGAATTTCTTCACGCCGGTGTCGAGCGCGCGCGGCACGCGGCTCATCGCGCGCTCGACGTACGGCCCCATGCGCTCCCAGTCGGGAGCGAGCTCACCGAACGAAAAATCGTCGGGGACGCCCTCTACCTTCCACGGAGCGCACACCGGCTCGAACAACCCGATCATCAGGCCGCCACCCTCCTCGCGGAAGTAGCCGTACGAGCCCGGGTCCTCGAGCACCGGATGCGAGACGCTGAGCCCCGGCATGCGCTCGGTGATCAGGTAGTAATGCTCCGCCGACTGCAGCGGTATGTTGACGCCCGATCTCTCGCCGAGCTGCCGCGCCCACATCCCCGCGCAATTCACGACGACCTCGGCCTCGACGTCTCCGTAGGGCGTCTCGACGCCCGCGACGGCGCCGTTCTTCGTGACTACCCGGGTGACCGAGACGCCTTCGCGGATTGTCGCGCCAGCCTGCCTCGCGCCCTTGGCGAGCGCCATCGTCACGTCGACGGGGTTCGCGCGACCGTCTTGGCGCACGTAGAAACCGGCGAGCACATCGTCGGTCCGCGCCAGCGGAAAGAGACGGGCCACGTCGGCGGGCGAGATCTCCTCCACGTCGACCCCGCAGTAACGGTTGAAAGCGGAGACGCGGCGGTACTCTTCGAGGCGGTCGGGATCGCTGGCGACCTCGATGAAGCCGACCGGCATGAAGCCCGTCGCCTGCCCGGTCTCCGCTTCGAGCCGCTCGTAGAGCTCGCGCGTGTAGATCCGCATGCGCGTGGACGTCTCGGACCACGAACCGAACGTCACCATCAGACCTGCCGCATGCCAGGTCGTCCCGGACGTCAGCCGAGACCGCTCGAGGAGGAGCACGTCCTTCTCGCCCATGTGCGCGAGGTGATACGCGACGGAGCATCCGATGATGCCTCCGCCGATCACCACGACGCGTGCACGGTCCGGTAGCTCGGGCTCGGACATGGCGGCGCATCATACCGATGTCGCCCGAGCGTGCACGCCATTTGGCGCGCACCGATCAGCGTTTGCGTGACTTCTTGGGCTTCGGCTTGGGCTTCGGCTTCGTTTTCGCTTTCCCGCGCTTCGGCGATGGCTTCGCGCGCCTCTTTCGCAGAGGCGCCGCGGCCCGCTTCGACGCCGCCTTGCCTCCGTCCAACATCGCGACGAGCCGCTTCGGAGCCTGCGCGCGGTAGCTCTCGTCGATCCACGCCTCGAGCAAGGCGACCGGTGGCGTCTGCCCTTCCTCGAACCTCGCGGTGACCCAACCCGACTTGCCGAGCCCGTACTCCGTCGGTTCGGTGAACGGGAGAAGCAGCGCCACCTCGCTCGATTCGGGGAGCTTGCACGAGATCCCGAACGGCTCGCCCTCGAGGCTCATGTACGCGAACGTCTTGTCGTTCACGGCGAGATCCAGGTGGTCGGGCCAGGGGCTCTTGGTGTGCGCTCCCGGGTACGAGAGCCCGAACGCACGGAGCTTGCGGACGAGCACGTCGGTAGATCGCTTCTTCGGCATGGATCGGAGGTTCTCGCACGCGCGAGTCGTCGAGTCGCGACGCAGCGCGCGCCTTCGTCGAGGCGCGCGCTGCACGAGCTCGTCTACTTGCGCTTCTTGCCTGCCTTCTTTGCCTTCTTCGCCTTCTTCGCCTTCTTCGTCGCCTGCTTTGCTTTCTTCGCCTTCTTGGCCACCTTCTTCGCCTTCTTCGCGGCCTTCTTCGCCGCCTTCTTCGGAGCGGCCTGCTTCGGCGCCGCCTCCCACACCGCGATCGCACCACCCTGCGGGTCCGTGAAGATTCCGAACGCGCCCATGCCCGGGATGGGCTGGTAGGGAACGATGACCTGCGCACCGAGGCCCTCGGCCTTCTCGACGGTCTTCTTCACCGACGGAACGGTGACGTAGCCGAGCCACATCGTCGGCGCTTCGGGCATCGGCTTGGCCGTGATGCCACCGATCCCGTTCTTCCCGTCCCTGACGATCGAGTAGACGCCATTCGGCATCTTCATGTCTTCGTACTTCCAGCCGAAGATGGCGCCGTAGAATTTCTTCGCGGCGACCGGGTCGGTGGTGTTGAGCTCCATGTGCTGAAAAACGGGCATCGATTCCTCCTGTCGAATCTTGGGGGAAGGACCATATCTCAAAACGCCGAGCCGGGGGTGCAGGGTTCGGCGTCGCGTTCGATCGCACCGAGGTCGTGCGGCATCCCTCGCCCTCTGTGGAAGAAATCGGCCACCACACCATCGTCGGCAGCGACGCCGACTGCGCCCGACCCATCGGCGGGGGTGTACGCCGCGGGATCGGTCGCGAGCGTGCGGGCGATCCCGGGATCGCTCGTGACGTCGCCCGTCCCGTGCGCCGTGCCAGCGAGCGCCACCCAGCCGTCGTGATCGAAGAGGTCGTCGTAGTTGCCCCAATTGAACGGATCGTCGCGGTCCGCGTGAAAGAAGAGGTTGTGGTCGATGCTCAGCCCGGCGAACGCGTCCCCACCACGTGAGTCGCTCACCACCAGGAGGGAGTCAGCGCCGGTCGCGACGACCACGTTGTTGCGATAGACGGCGCCGGAATTGTTTCCGCCGTTCGAAGGGATCGAGATCCCGGCGTACGGCGCCCCGGGGCTCGGCGCCGACGGGACGACGATCGTGTTGTCGAGCACTCGAACGTCTCGAAGACCCGATCCCGCCGCGTCGGCGTAGTGCTGCAACCCGTACCGGCAGTTCACGATCACGTTGTTGCGGATCGTCACGTGCTGGAGGTTCGCAGGCGGGCTCAAGCCGTAGTCCTCGTCCGCGGTCATGATGCCGATCGCGCGAAGACGCTTGACGCTGTCCGAGCTCGCTTCCGGGTGGCCGTTGTTGTCGAGGTCGGACATCCGCGGGTCGTGGCAGAAGACGAAGTTACCCTCGACCACCGCGTTGGGCTGGTTGTCGACGTAGAGGTTGACCGACCAATTGTCGTAGACGACGTTGTCGACGTACTCGGTGCCGCCGTCGCCCGCGTAGCACGCGATGCCCTCGCCGCCGTTGTCGTGGATGAGGTTGCCGACGAAGCGCATCCCCGGCGTGCCATTGCTCCCGCTGCCTGCGGACCAGCCACCGTACGGGTATCTGCCGCGCGGCCAGTTGCGCAGCACGTTGTCGTGGATGTGGTTGGCCACGATCTCGACGCCTTCGGTCGACGTTCCGCCATACGAGAACGTGGAGACGCCGGCTTTGCCGTTGTGCGCGAGGTCGCAGCGCTCGATCCGAACGCGGTCGCCGAGGATCGAGACGCCGTGCCCGCCGGCATAGCGCACGTCGATGCCGTAGAGCGTCACGTCGCTCGCATCGTTGACGAGCACACCGTCGGCGTAGGCGTCATCCGCCACGACGCCGACCTCGTGCGAGGTCGGGTCACCGCCACCGCGGATCCACACGTAGACGGTGTGCGCGCCCGCGTCGTAGAGGTAGGTCCCCTCGCGCATCGAGCCCGCGGAGAAGCTCGCTCCGCTGTCGACCGGAACCGCGGCCGCGAGCGGCGCGTCGTCCACCACGACGGCCAGCGCGTCACCGCCCGACACGGACGCGCGATAGATGTCCCCACTCTCCCGCATCCAGGTGACCGGGATCGAGCTGTCGATGACGACGTCACCGGGCGCCGACGGGCCGATCACGATCCGCTGGCTCATCGTTCCGGCAGCGGCGACCTCGATCGGCCCACGGTACCTGCCCGGCGCGATCAGGAGCGTGTCGCCCGGCGAGAGCGGGCCCCTGCGCCCGACGGCGTCACCTAGGCTCTGGAGCGCGCGCTCCGGCGCCAGCCCGTCGTTCCCGTCGTCACCGTTCTCCCCGTCGACGTAGTAGACGGCGCCACTGCCCCGCGGCGTCTCTGGGCGCGATGACGGGTCGAACGCGGTCCGGCACCCGCTCGGCGGTGGGACGACGACGCCGCCGTCGTCTCCCCCACCTCCCCCGCCGTCGGTGTCGGCGACCTGACCGTCGGACCGTGCGCCACCGTCGGGGCGAAGACCACCGTCGCCGCCGGAGGCCGAATCGTCACCGCAGCCCGCCACGAGGAACGCGGCCGCGAGAACGATGGAGCGAAGAGGATGCGGAGCGAAGTACCTCATGGAACGGATGATACCCGTGACCGTCGAGGGCTCCATTGTGCACGCGCCAATCGCGTGCGCGAACGCGCCAAGGGCGCCTTCATGCTAGCGTTTGCGCGGTGAAATCCCCCGAGAAACGGCTCGCGAGCGCGATCGGACGCGAGAGGACGTGCGTCCGCGCGACGCGCGTCGACCGCTTCGCGCTCATGCTCGTCGCGCTCGGGGGATGTGCCGCAGAAGGACGGCTCGCGGACGGAGGTCACCCCGACGCCGCTGCGTCGGACGCGGGAACGCCCGACGCGCGAGCGACCGACGCGAGGAACGCGCTCGACGGCGGCGACCGAACAATCACGACGCTGCGAATCGTATACCCCGAGGGCGCCGCGATGACGGTCCGTGGCTCGGGCTCGCCGCTCGATTGGGACAGCGGCCTCCTCGCGACACCGATGGCGGGCGGACTCTACGTGCTCGAGACCGACACGATCACGGCGCCCGTCGAGTGGAAGCCCCTCCTCGACGACACGACCTGGGCGCGCGGGCCGAACTACCACGTCGAGCCGGGCCAGACCGTCGAGATCGCGCCGCACTTCACCCCCTCGAGCGGCCGCGTCATCGAGCTCTTGTCGCCGTGGCACTCCGCGGCGCTCGGGAACGACCGTGCGGTCTGGGCGTACCTCCCGGCGTCGTACGACGAGAACACGGTGGCGAGGTTCCCGGTCGTGTACATGCACGATGGGCAGAACCTCTTCGACCCGTTGCTCGCGTTCGGCGGCAACGAGTGGCAAGTCGACGAGACGATGAACGGCGCCGCCGAATCGGGTCGGTGCCCGAACGCCGACGTCTGCGCGAACGACGCGGAGTGCGGTGGAGCACGGTGCGACACGTTTCGTGAAGCGATCGTCGTCGGGATCGCCAACACGCCCGACCGCGTGAGCGAGTACACGCCGACGATGGACGCGGACGTGGGCGACGGCGGGCGCGGCGACCTCTACGTCGGCGCGCTCGCCGACGAGCTCCATCCGGTCGTCGACGGGATGCTCCGCACGCGAACGGCACGAGAGGACACCGCGCTCTTGGGCTCGTCGCTCGGCGGATTGATCTCCGCGCACGGCGGCGTCACACGCCCCGACGCGTTCGGGCTGATCGGCGCGATGAGCCCTTCGACGTGGTGGGACGGCCGCGTGATCCTCACGGAGGTCGCGACGATACCCTCGCACCCGTCACGCGCGCTGCGCGTCTACCTCGACTCGGGCGATTCGGGCGCGTCGAACGACGGGGTCACCGACACGGCGGATCTCGATCGTGCGTACGAAGACGCCGGGTACGTCGAGGGGGCCGACCTCCACTATCTCGTCGCGCCGGGTCACGAGCACAACGAGGTCTATTGGCGCCAACGCCTCCCGGGCGCCCTCGCTTTTCTCCTCGGCCCGCGCGAACGGCCCTCGCCGTGACCTCGCAGAGGGAGGCGCCATCTCGCTGACGAACGTCATCGTCGTCGCCGTCGCCGTGGGCGGCGCGGGTGTGCTCGCGTTCCTGCCCGCGCTCCGCAGGTCGGACGCGTGGCGAGCGACGGCGACGCCGCTTGCTTCCATCATGGGCAGCGGGTTCCTCGTATCCGCGCCGTTGGTCGTCGCGTCGGTGGGCGTCGGTGCACCGATCGCCATGCTCGGCCTGGTCGTCCTCGCCTACGGTATCGGCGCGATGATCCGCTTCAACATCGTCGCGGCCGAGCCCGAGCTCGAGAGCGCGGGCGAGCGGCGCGAGCACTCGTCGGAGCGGGGCCATCGCACGCGGACCGCTGCGCAGTGGCGGCGGGCCGAACGGACGCTCGCATCGAAGGCCGAGCGTCTCTCGCACATCGTCTTGGCGGGCGCCTACGTCGTGACCGTGAGCTACTACCTCGCCCTGCTCTCCTCGTTCGTGCTCGATCGGTTCGGGGTCTCGAGCACGGTCGCCGCTCGATCGATGACGACCGCGATGATCGTCGTGATCGGCGTCGTCGGCGTCGGTTACGGATTGGCCGCGCTCGAGCGCATCGAGCGGTACGCGGTGGCGGCGAACCTCGGGATGGTGGCGGCGCTGATCGCCGGCCTCGTGTTGTTCCACATCTCGGCGCTGACCAGGGGCACCTGGTCGATACCGGCGGTGACCACGCGCGACAGCCCGTTCCAGGCCTCCCGGCACCTCGCCGGGCTCCTCATCGTCGTCCAAGGGTTCGAGACGAGCCGATTCCTCGGCACGAGCCACGGGCCACGCGAACGTGCTCGCTCCATGCGCGTCGCACAGATCGCCTCCGGCGCCATCTACGTCGCGTTCAGCGCGCTCGTCTCGATTCTGTTCCACGCTGGCGATCCGCCGACGCCGAGCGTGACCGAGATCGTGCGGCTCGTAGGGCCCGTCGCGAGCGTGCTCCCGATCCTCATCGTGGTGTGCGCGGCGGCCAGCCAGTTCTCCGCGGCCGTGGCCGACGACGCCGGCTGCTCGGGGTTGCTCGCGTCGATGTTCGGCGAGCGGCTGTCGTCGCGGATCCCGTACGCGCTCATCGCAGCCGGCGCGATCGCCCTGACCTGGAGCGGCGGCGTCCTCGCGATCCTGAGCTACGCGTCGCGCGCCTTCGGTGCGTTCTACACGTTGCAGTGCGTCGTCGCGTTCCTCGTCGCGCTCGAGCACCCGGAGGCACCGCGGCGAAAGCAGGTCCTCGTGCTCGCGCCGCTGCTCGCCCTGCTCTGTGCGTGGGTGACCATCGCCGGGCTCCCCGCGGAGGGAGGCGGCTGAGGCGCGATCACTCCGCGTCCTCTCCACCCGGACCGCAGGCACCGCACGCACGCGGCTCGCACGCGACGACGCGACGGCGCGCGTCGAGCTCGAGCGCACACGCCCGCTCGAACATCCGACGGAGCTCGGCCCGACCGCGTTGAACACGAGACTTGAGCCCCGAGTGCGAGATCCCGAGCATGTCGGCGGCCTGTCGCTGGGGCATGCCTTCGAGCTCGACGAGAGTGATCGCCTCGCGCTGCTCGGCCGGAAGCATCGACACGAATCTCGCGACGCACGCGGTGAGCTCGTCTCGGAGCGGGCGGTCCTCCGGCTCGACGAGCTCGGGCGCCGCCTCGACCCGGTCCTCCGGAAGACCGTGCGCGAGCGGGCTCCTGCCTGCCCTGCGGTGGTGATCGGTGACGACGTTCCTCGCGACCGCAAAGAGCCACGGCGCGAGGTTCTCGTCGTCACGAACGGACGCGAGGCCGCTCTGGAATCGCAAGAACACGTCCTGGAGCACGTCGTCCACGTCGGCCGGCGAGCCGACCCGACGCGAGACGAACGAACGGAGCCGACCCTCGACTCGACGCCACTCACGCGCGTCGAGCGCGTCGCCATCGTCTCGCGTCGAGGCGTCGCTCACCCGCAGCACCCCGGCTCGCAGCAGGCGCCGGCGCGCTTCACGGCCTCGATCGTTGCGGATGCCACGACTCCCGCCGCACCCGTGCCAGGAAACCACTCGCCCACGAGGGCTCGGCTCCGTTCGTCGACCTCGATGCGAATGTCCACGAAGCCCACCTCGTCGAGCATGGCACGGAGCTCGTCGACGTGCTCCGCTCCCGCGACGCAGCCCGCGTACGCGGCTAGGTCGCGGCTTAGCTCGTCCGGGATCGCTGCGGTGGCGACCACGTCGGCGATCGCGATCCGCCCGCCGTCCGCGAGCACCCGCCACGCCTCGCGGAAGACCGCTCGCTTGTCCGGCGAGAGGTTGATCACGCAGTTCGAGACGATCACGTCGACCGACCCGTCGGCGACCGGAAGGCGCTCGATCTCTCCCAAGCGGAGCTCGACGTTGGAGACGCCCGCCTTCTCTGCGTTCGCGCGCGCCTTCGTGACCATGTCAGGCGTCATGTCGACGCCGATGACCCGGCCCCGCGGCCCGACCTGCCTCGCGGCGAGGAGCGCATCGAGCCCGCCGCCGCTCCCGAGGTCGAGGACGCGCTCACCTTCCGCGAGACGTGCGATCGCGAGCGGGCTCCCGCACCCGAGCCCCAGGTCGGCGCCGGCGGGAACGGAGGCGAGGTCGTCATCGGAGTAGCCGATCCGACGGCTCGCCTCGCTCGGTGCACAGCAGCCGGCGCCCGGTGCGCAGCACGAGCCGCCCTCCCGCGCGATCTTTCCGTACGTCTCGCGCACGAGCGCCCGCGCCTCGTCTTCTGTCATGTGCTCGGTCATCGGGACCTCCTCTTGGGAAGACGCCGAGGGCGTGCCGAAGACGCAGAAAAAGACGCAGAAGAAGACGAGGCCGCGGACAGCTCGCGCTCGAGGGGCGTGCGAAACCTCGGGCTCACGGTGACCCCGGCCATCCAGGCGGTGAGGGAGGCCGCCTCCTCGGCGACGCGCCGAGCGCCGGCCTTGCCCACGTCTTCGAGCAGACGATGTACGACCTCACCGCCCGGGGTCTGGGCCCAGCCGCCGACGACCCGCCCGTCGAGCCAGACCGTCGGGCCGACGTTTCCGTTCGTGTCGAAGAGGAGATCCGCGTGCGTGCCGAGGTAGAACGCCCGCTCCTTCCAGCCCATCGGCGTCGGATCGAGCGCGGGCAGAAAAGCGACGTGCCTCGCGCGACCGCGTACGGGCTCGATGTCGTCGGCGAGCACCAGACCCTCTCCACCACCGTCGAGCTCGACGGGGTGCGCGCCGGCGTCGGTCGCCGCAGCCACGGCCTGCTTCGCGGTCCACCCGGTCCACCAACGAAGGTCGGCCATCGTCGCGGGCCCGTGCGAGGCGAGGTAGCGCCGCGCGAGCTCGGCGCGCGCATCCTCCGGGCGTACGGGTGGTGCGGTGCGCCCGAACCACGCGGGCGCGCTCGCCCAGCGATACTGGCTCGAACGCCAGCTCCCCGACGAACGCGTGCGCACGATGCGGCCCTCCATCGCCATTACGAAGAGCAACCGCGACGACAACGGCGAGCGCGCCGACCACTTGCCCGAACCGAGCGTGATCTCGGTCGCGAGCTCCGGGATGCGCTCGGCGAGATTGGACGTTCGAAGCTCGCTCCCGTCGGCGAGCTCGTCGAGCACCCGCCGCTCGAGCTTCTCGAGCCAACGCGGGACCGACCTCGCGCGGATCTCTGGAGCGACCCACGCTTCGACCCGCTTGCGCTGTTTCTTGGCGATGTCGCGCCCGGCGGCCCCATCGAAGACCGGTCCCTCCTCGGCAGGCACCACGAACAGCGTCCGGCGCATCGCGTGCATCCGCCAAAGCGCCTTGTCGCGAAGCAACGCACGGTCGAGATCGGCAGTCTCGAAACGCGCCACGCGCGCGCGCGCTCCGAGGTACGGGGTGCTGGGATCGGTCGAGTGCATCGCCACGACCGCACGGACCGCGGCCACGACGTTCTCGGCCGTTCGGCCGAGGTGGTGCCGTGCGACCACGCGGGCGCGGCGCTCGTCGTCATCCATCCGCGGACGCTTGTTCATGTCGGCAGGGGTGACGATCGATCGCCGCCCGCGCGCGCGCAACCCGGAAGCGCAGGCGACGTCAGCCGGTGATCGAAGACGCTCGGCGGCGGAACCGCTGTTGCGTCCGCGTACGACCACCGTACATCGGCTCGCCGGTCGGAACCGGCCGGCCCTCGGCGTTCATCCGCTCGATGCGCGTGCCGGTGAGCCGCTCGATGTCGCGCAGGTACGGCCGCTCTTCATCCGAGCAGAGAGAGATGGCGACGCCGGAGGCCCCGGCGCGACCGGTGCGGCCCACCCGATGCACGTAGGTCTCGGAGATGTTCGGGAGATCGTAGTTGATGACGTGCGAGACGTTCTTGACGTCGATGCCGCGCGACGCGAGGTCGGTCGCGACGACCACGCGAATCGCGCCGGACTTGAAGCCGGCCATCGCGCGCTCGCGAGCGCTCTGCGACTTGTTCCCGTGGATGGCCTCGGCGGAGATGCCGGCGCTCTCGAGCTTCTTCGTCACTCGGTTCGCGCCGTGCTTGGTCCGCGTGAAGACGAGCGCGCGCTCTACCTCTTCGCGCCGCAGCAGCTCCGCGAGGAACGCCTGCTTCTGGCTGGTCCCGACGAAATACACCGTCTGGCGGATCGGAGCTGCGGTCGAGGACACCGGATCGACGGCGACTCGCACCGGGTCGCGCAGGATGTTCCGCGCGAGCTTCTCGATCTCGGACGGCATCGTCGCCGAGAAGAGCAGCGTCTGGCGGTCGTCGGGTAGCTCCGCGACGATCTTCCGAACGTCGTGGATGAAGCCCATGTCGAGCATCCGGTCGGCCTCGTCGAGAACCGCAATCTCGACGTCGTCGAGCCGAAGGCCGTCGTTGTACACGAGGTCGAGCAGCCGTCCGGGGCAGGCGATGAGGACGTCCGGCGGGCGACGCAGAGCGCGCACCTGCGGGCTCTTGCCGACGCCGCCGAAGACGACGAGGTGACGGATGCCGGAGCGACGGCCGTACTTGGCGAAGCAGTCATCGATCTGGGCGGCGAGCTCGCGCGTGGGCGCGAGCACGAGCGCTCGAACGCGGTCGCGACCGCGCGGAGGCTGTCGCCGCAGCAGGTGTTGGAGGATGGGCAGCGCGAACGCGGCCGTCTTGCCGCTTCCGGTCTGGGCGCAGCCGAGGAGGTCGCGCCCTTCGAGGACGACCGGGATGCCCGAGGTCTGAATGGGAGTCGGTGTGGTGTAGCCCGCGTCGGCGACCGCGCGGCAGAGCGCCGGCACGAGGCCGAGCTCCCCGAACGAGCCGGGATGGGAAGGTAGGGAATCGGAATGCATGGAATCTCGTAGGCGAGCGCGCGGAGCGCGCATCGCTTGGGAAAGGCGGCGATGCAGAGGGCCGAGGGGCCGTCGTGCACTCACGTTCCGCCCTCGGAACGTGCGCCGTGGTCTGAAGCTCACCCCCGGCGAGAAGCCGGGAGCAGGACATCCGGGAGCGGGCGCATCAACATGAGCGCAGCACCCTGGGAGCGGCGGGAGCCTGCCATGGGAGGGGCCGGTCGGCAACTGCTGCTTTTTCGCGGCTCGATTCTCGCTGCCCGGGTGGCCTGACCGCCTCTTCTTCTGTATGAACCTGCCCCGTGCAGGTCGAGACCCCGTCGAACGTGACCGCCGACGCCGCGCTCGAGCGCCTGGTGGCGGGCAACGAGCGATTCGTTCACGGCGAGTCGATCCAGCCCGAGTCTCACGCCGAGCGCCGCAAGAAGCTCGTGGCGGCGCAGGCGCCGTTCGCCGTGGTCCTCACGTGCTCCGACTCGCGCGTGGTGCCGGAGCTGATCTTCGACCAGGGCATCGGCGACCTCTTCGTGCTGCGCGTCGCCGGCCACATCGTGGACGTCGCCGTGCTCGGGTCGATCGAGTACGCGGTCGGCGTGCTCGGGGTGCAGCTCGTCGTCGTGATGGGACATCAGGGTTGCGGTGCCGTGCGCGCCGCGATGCAAGGGGCCCAGGGCGAGACGCACCTCGACGAGATCATCCGCTCGATCGGCCCCGCCGTGGAGCGATCGGGTGGCGATCTCGAGACGGCCATCCGCCTCAACGCCGACAACATGGCCGGCCTCGCACGGTCCCACGAGAACGTGCTCGGGCCCGCGCTCGCCGAAGGCAAGCTCGAGATCGTCTCGGCGTACTACGCCCTCGCGACGGGAAGGGTCGAGCTGATCGAGCCCATCGACGCCGGCGAGCGCCTCGCGTAGGCTGCCCACCCCACTCATTTCGAGGTGCAAGCCATGAACATCTATCACATGCCGGGAACGCGCTCGTCGCGCGTCGTCTGGACCGCGCACGAAGTCGGCGCGAACGTCGACACCACGCCGATCGATCTCCAGAAGGGCGAGGGCCAGAGCCCGGAGCACAAGGCGCGTCACCCGCACGGCAAGGTGCCTGCCGTCGTGGTCGACGGCGTGAACCTCATCGAGTCGGGCGCGATCGCTCTCCATCTCGCCTACCGTCACAAGGCGAACTCGACCTTCCTCCCCAACCTGGGCTCGATCGAGGGCGCCAAGGTCCTGCAGTGGGCGTTCTACGCACCGGCCACGATCGACGATCTCACCATCGACGCGTTCCTCCAGCAGTTCGCCCCCGAAGACAAGCGCGACAACGCGCTCGTCGAGCGCGCGGCGAGCATGTGGAAGAACACCATCGGCCCGTTCCTCACGCGCGAGCTCGGCAAGGGCCCCTACCTTCTCGGCGAGAACTTCACGTTCGCCGACGTGATGATCGGCTACACGGTGTACTACGCGGACAAGATGGGCTGGGTCGACGGCGCGCTGAAGAGCTACGTCGGACGCATCTCCGATCGACCCGCGTTCCAGAAGGCGTTCGCGCGCTAGGCGCGTTCGCAGCTCTCGTCACGGCGTGCACGGCGCGTCGCCGGCCTCCGGAGCGACGAGCACGGGCGCTCCTTCGGCGAGCGAGGCGAGGAAGCAGCGGAGCTGCCTCCGCGCCTCGGGCCGCTGAAAGAGCACCTCGTGCCCGTCCTCGATGCCGTCCGCGGGGTGCTGGGTGATGACGCGAGGCCGTTCGGTGAGCTCGGTGGGCAGATCACGCTGCACGCCTCCCACGAGGCCGAGGTCGTCGCGCATCCCGCGCGTAGCGCCGTCCGCGTCGAGCGCCGCACCTGCGAGGTCGACGCGCAGCGACATCGCGAGCGGATTGGCGATCGGCGGAGGGATGTAGGTGTCGCGCACGCCCTGAAAGACGAGCACGGGTCGGTCGAGCACGCCTCTTCCATAGACCAGCGGGTCCGCCGGCTCGCCAGCCCACTGGATCAGGCTGAGGACGGGGTCGTGCTCGACGAGCTCTCGGTGCGGCCAGTAGCCGACGAGCGCATCGGCGAAAGGCCGGATGGGCATCGGGCTCTGCTTGAACACGATTTGTCGGATCCAGCTCGCGCCCGCCCCGCTCGAGACGAGCGCGCGGAAGCGCGGCTCGACCGCCGCCGCGAGCGGCGCGATGGTCGCGCCGGTCGAGTGGGCGATGAGCACCGGACGCGGGTCGAGGCGGACCTCGGCGGCCGCGCCGTCGCACGCCGAGCCGTCGAACGCGAGTCGTTCGAGCGCGTGCGCGAAGAGCACGAGCTCGAGCGCCGACTGGCGGACGTTGTCTCGGAGCGCCGTGGGATTGATGAGGTTGAACACCGTCGTCTGCTCGTCCCAATCCGCGAGGTTGCGCACACCGCCGAGCGGGCCGTCCACGCTCAATCCGACGTAGCCCGCCTGCGCGAGCTCTCGCGCGAGCCCCGTGCCCGGCTCGCTTCGGCCGTCGGCGTCGCGCGGTCCGCGATCGACGAGCGGCCGATTGCCGCCGCCGCCCGCGCGGACGAAGACCGCGCTCGGATAGGTCTCGGCCTCACGGCGGGGAACGGTGATCCACACGTCGGCAGCGAGCCGGGCCTGGACGACGAGCGCTCCCGCGTCGTCGAACACCCAGCCGCCGCCGTCGTACGCGTAGGGCGGCGCCCCCGCTTGATAGACCGGCATCGTCGTCGAAGAGCGAAAAACGCAGTAGTCGGGATACGTCTCGATCCACGTAGGCGACGCGAGCTCGAGCGGCTCCTCGGCGATCGCCTGCGTGGCGGCGGCTCGCAGGGCGCGCGTCGGGTCGTCCGTGCGGATGATTGCGCGCGCGACCACCGACGCGGAGTCGATTCCGAGATCCGCGAGCGCCTCGTCCGCCTCTCGGTGTGCGGCTGAAGTGCCTGGGTCTTCGCTGGTGTCCGCGCCGACAGGGAGCGCGTCGACCCGCCGAACGCGGTCGGTCACGACGGCCGCGTAGAGCGTCTCGGGCTCGAGCGGCGCGCCAGGGTACGGGAGCACGACGAGAAGGTTCGTCCCGCCGAACGGGCCCGCGTCGTCGAGAAAGCGCACGTCGACGGGCGCCCGCTCACCGAACGAGCCCGAGGTCCGGTCGACGTCGATGACGAAGACGCTCGCGTCGGCACGCTCGCTTCCCTCGACGTCGGGCAGCGATGCCGGATCGAGCGGGACGTCGAAGGGGAAGAAGATGGCCGATGCCGTGCCGAAACCCTCGACGCCCTCGAGCGCGGCGAGCGCGTCGTCCCGAAGCGCCGCGCCGGTTCCGACGGGGAACCCCGAGACGTCGATCGTGCCGTCCGGTCGTCGGAGGCGCTCGTCCGGCCAGGGATGCGGGTAGAGGGACGTGGAGGGCGGGCTCTGCCAGCAGCCCGCGAGCGCGAACGCCGCGACGACGAGCGCCCGCATCGTGCGCCGCGCCCGCATCGTACGCCGCGCCCGCATCGTACGCCGCGCCCGGATTATACGCCCCAGTCGAAGCCGACGCGGAGGCTCGGCGCGATCGTGAGGATGGGAGCGCTTCGCCCGTTGGGCTCTGTGTGCCGCTCCGACCAGAGCGCGTGGGCGCTGACGCCGAGCCCGACGAAGAACACGCCGACCCACAGATTGAGGTGGAGCATCGCCCAGCCTCCGTACGCGAAGACCCTCCCACCATCGAAGGGCCCGATTGCGAGGGACGGTCCGACGGCGCCTGCGAGCTGCAGACCGGAGTGCACGCCCGACACGAGGTTCACGCGCAGCGCCGCGCCGAGGTCGGCCGCGACCGCGTTGCTGAGCCCCTGGGCCGCGACGCCAATTCGAAGCGCCGCGCCGAGGCCGCTCGGCGCGTAGCCCCGGATGTCGGTGCCGAGCTCGAGGTAGTCGCCCTCGGTGCCGAAACCGTAGCCGTGGTCGAAGGCCAGCTCGAAGCGCCCGCGCTCGGTCGTCGTCCGATACTGCGCTCGAGCGGGCGCGCTCGCGAAGAGCGCGGCGGTACACGACAGAGAGAGACATAGGATCGAGATTCGGCGCACGTGACCCCTTTCGGTGTGGATGGGTCGAGCGTGGACGACGATTGGCGCGCCGGCGCCGACGTGCGACGGGTGGCGGCGGCGACGCGACGAACGGCGCCGGGCGCGCGGTCAGCGGCGGAGGTCCTCGACGCCGTTCGTCACCGATCGCCGCGCGCCCGCAAGACCTCGATGAGGACGTCGGGCCGATCCGTCTCGAGGATGTCCGCCCCAGCAGTGAGCGCGTCGGTGTAACCCGATGTGTCGCCGACGATGTTGAAGAGAGCGTCCGCGCCGAAGACGTCGGTGAACGCGCGCGTGCCGCGCGCGTGGACGATCGGGGCGCCGTCCGGGACGTCGCCCAGCCCGAGCTCGACGATGACCGGCAGCGTCGGGGAGTAGTGATCGAGCTGAGGCTCGATCTCCTCGACGCTGCCGGGCCGGATCTGGAAGTGCAGGCTCGCGTCCATCGCGAGCGCTTGGTCGATCTTGTCGAGGCTGCTCGTGTCGAAGATCGACCATTCGACGGCGTCCGCGGCGTGAATGGCCTCGACGAGCAGGTCCACCCGGTCGGTCTTGTTCGCGTCGACGAGCACGACGACGCGCCCCACGCACGTACGGAGGATCTCTTCGAGGGTCGGGACGCGCTCGCACGAGTAGTCGCCGGGGAGCGTCGTCACGATGTGGAGCGCGCGCACCTGATCGAACGTCATCTCGGAGACCGTCCCGGTGCCGTCGGTCGTCCGGTTCACCGTCGTGTCGTGCATGTTGACGATCACGCCGTCGAGCGTGGGCCGGGGATCGGTCTCGACGTACTCGGCGCCGATCGCGATCCCCGCTCGGTACGCGGCGAGCGTGTCCTCGGGAGCGATCCGGCCGAGCGGTCCGCCCGCGCCCCGATGAGCCGTGACCTGTGGCGTCCGGCACGACGGATCGAGCGCGCACGCGATCGGAATCGGGCTCGCTCGCTCGGGCAGCATCGTCTCGTCGGTCGCGCCGGGCGACGTGCAGTCGAAGAGCGCTGGATCGAGCGGCGGACCGGCGTCCGGCATCCCCGCGTCGAGCGTCGGGCCGGTGTCCGTGGGGGCACGCGCATCGAGGGCGCCCGCGTCGACCGAGCCGCCGCCATCGACGCTCGCGTCGGCCGCGTCATCGCCGCCGCACGCGATGCCGGCGAGCACGGTCACGACGACGGTGATGTGGATCGAGGCGCGCACCCGTACATATCAAACCACGTTCGCGAGGGTCCCGCGCGCCCCCTCCGAACCGCCATTCGAGAGCCGCGACGTTCCAGGCGCTGTGCTAGGCTGCCGCCGTGATCGATCACACGGGTCTCACGGTCAGCGATCCCGACGAGAGCCGCCGCTTCTACGACGGCGCGCTCGAGCCGCTCGGGTATCGCGTGTTGATGGAAGTTCCGAAGGAGCACACGGGCGGCGCGGTCGTCTTGGGCTACGGCGTGCCGCAGAAGCCCGACTTCTGGATCGCCGAGGGCGCTCCGAACGAGCCGCGGCTTCACATCGCGTTTCGCGCCGCTTCGCGCGCGGTCGTGGACGCGTTCTACCGCGCGGCGCTCGCCGCCGGCGGAAAGGACAACGGCCCGCCGGGTGTGCGCCCGCACTATCACGCCGCGTACTACGGCGCCTTCGTCCTCGACCCCGACGGTCACAACATCGAAGCCGTCTGTCACGAAGCGCCCTGAAGAGCTCGCCGGCTCGACCACGTGATCGCTCACGCCGAGCCGCTGACCGCCGTCGTCACGGAGACCAGCCTTCCTTCGCGATCATTCGTGCGACGCGCGCGCGGATCTCGTCGCGGATCTCGCGCACGCGGACGATCGGTTGGCCTTTCGGATCGGGGAGCGGCCAGTCTTCGCGCGAAACGCCGGGTACGACCGGGCACTCCTCGCTACAACCCATCGTGACGAGCCACGCGGCGTTAGACGCGAGCTCCGTCGTCAAGAGACGCGGTCGCGCGTCGGAAAGATCCAGACCGGCCTCCCGCATCACCTCGACGACCTCCGGGTGAACCTGCTCGGCTGGATGCGTCCCCGCCGATACCGCGCGGACCACGTCCGGCCTCGTCAGCCCGTTGAAGAACGCCGCTGCCATCTGCGACCGACCCGCGCTCTGCACGCACGCGAAGATCACGGTCTTCATCGGTCGCTCCCCGCATCGCGATTCGAGACGGGCGCGAGCCAACGAAACAAGGCGGTTGCCGCGACCGCGCCGGCGACTTCGGCGACGATGAACGCCGGCCATCGACGGGACGATCCCGGTGAACGTGTCGCTGGCCGCTCGCGCCAGCGTGACCGCGGGATTCGCGAACGACGTCGAGGCGGTGAACCAATATGCGGCGCTGATGTACGCCCCCACCGCGAACGCGACCGCCGAGGGTCTGGTGCGTGAGCAGCCCCAGATCGTCGCGAGCAACCCGAACGTCGCGACGAGCTCCGACAACCACTGTGCGGGCCCGGTTCGCACGTGATGCGACGCCGAGAGGAGCGGGAGCTCGAACATGGCATGTGCGAGGACCACGCCCGCAAGCGCTCCGATGGTCTGAGCGAGGACGTATGGACCGACGTCACGCCATCGGAGCTCGTGCTGCGAGGCGACCGCGAGCGTGACCGCAGGATTGAAGTGGCCACCCGAGATGGGTCCGAGCGAAAGGATGAGCACGATCAGCATGGCCCCCGTCGCGAGCGTGTTTGCGAGTAGGGCGATGGCGACGTTCCCGCCCGCCAGCCGATCCCCCATCACGCCCGAGCCGACGACCGTCGCGAGCAGGAGCGCCGTGCCCAAGCCCTCGGCGACGAGGCGGCGCGCGAGCCCACGCGAGCTCACGTGATCGGCAGGTCGGGCGGGCGCGCTCAACACCGACCGTTGCCGCCCTTGCAGCAGTCTTCCCACAGATAGTTCGTGAGAGCGCGCAGCGCGCGGACGTCGGCGCGATAGAAGATGAATTTTCCGGCCGGGCGCCTCACGACGAGACCGCCCGAGGCGAGGCGGTCCAGATGATGGCTGAGCGTGCTCCACGGAATGTCGAGCCGCGATTGGATGGAGCCGACCGCGACGCCTGAGGGATCGCCCTGGACGATGAAGCGAAGGATCGCGAGCCGCACCGGGCTCCCGAGCGCTGCGAACCGTCCCGCGTGTCGCTCGAGCTCATCAGGCACGGCGTCGTTTCTATGAGTATCGAAATGAGGAGTCAAGACGTGCGGGTCTCGGCGTCTCGAGCCACCCACGCCGGCGTGGCCGTCCAGGCACGACGCCGCGGCGTAGGCGCGCGAGAAATGTAACGATTCCTTCGTTGGTGGGCTGGGAACGGACGCTGCACCCACGCGTCGCATGCTGCTCCGCACATCCGTGGCTCTGCTCGTCCTCGTGAGCTCCTCCGCGGTGCTCGCCCAGGACGCCCGGGACGATCCTCGCGGCGCTCCGCCGCGGCGAGAGCCCAGCCGAGCACAGCTTTCTGGGGTGGACGTCGGACGGCCGCGCGGCGGTGCGAACGTTCGTTTGCTCGGAGGGCGGCGAGCGGGAGTGCTCGTCCAGCGTCGGGCTCCATGACACAACCGGTCGGGCGGCGGAGACCCGGACGTTCGCATACGAGGGCTACGATCCGGTCGCGCCGGCCGCCGCACGCGCGTTCATCGCCGCCGAGCGTGCGGCGATCGACGCGCTTCCTCCGCTCTCCTCGTCGGCTGCGCTCGCGAGCGCCGGCGACGCGTTCGACGCCGTCGCGCGCGCGGCCGTGCGCGTCGACGTCGGCTCACGCCCCCTGCCCGAGGCCGACGAGAACGTGACAGCGCGCTTCTCGCTCGATCTCGCCGGCGCCTCCGGCGCACGCGTTCGGCTCGTCGACCTCGGCGACGCCGACGAGATCGGCGCCGTCGACGTGACGGCCTACCGTAGCCCGGACGGCCGCTACGTCGCGCTCGCGGTCCGGTCGGTGACATCGACGATGTGCTGGGACTTCACCGCCATCGACGTGCGCGTCATCGACATCGCCCGCACGCGGGCGCAGCTCGCGAACACGATCGGGTTCCGCGCGTACCGCGCCGGACGGATGCGCGAAGCGCTGGACGACTTCACCGAAGCGACGTCGATCGACCCGACCCACGCCCTCGCATGGCACGACCGCGCGAGCGTCGAGTCTCGCACGGGCGACGTCACCGCTGCGCTCGCGTCGGAGACGCGAGCGATCGCGCTCGACGCGTCGATGGCCGCGCGCGCGTGCCGCGACGACGACTTCCGCGCACTGCGCGCGACGTCGACGGGGTCGACGCTCCTCGGCTGCACACCGCGCTGACTACGCCGCGGACGGCGGGATGCCGTACACCGCGATCGAGCTTCGTGGGTTTCAGCGGCGTCGCGAGACCGCACGCGCGTGGGATCAGGTGCCCTCCACGCCCATCGCGGCGCAAGGTCCATCGGACCGCACGCGGTAGTCCCCGCCGTCGAAGTCGACGAAGACTTCGTGGGGGTCGTGGACGATGACGCTCGTCTCGTGAAAGCCGAACGTCGCCAGGGCTTGGTCCATGGTGAGCCACGTGATGTTCCACCCGCTCGTCGTGCTCTGGTACCGGCTCAGCGCGATGAAGTCGTCCGTCGGTGACACGAAGCACTCGTGGTCGAAGTCGTTCCCGGTGGCCAGCTCGCTCATGGAGAGATCGGCGCCACCGGTGTCGGGGTACGGCGTTGTGTCGTGGCGGCTCACGTATCCGGCCGTGTTGTAGCTCGCGCCCATGACGCGCTGGGCGAGCCCTTGGATCACGTTGTCACGGATCGTGTGACCCGAGCCGTACACGGCCAGCTCGACGGCGGAGGACCGTCCGATGAACGTGTTGTAGCGCATGATGAAGTTGCGCCCCGAGACGGCGTAGACCTCCGGCACCGTGCTTCCTCCGAAGCCGCCGACGGTCGCGGCCCCGCCCGTATTCCAGAGCACGTTCCGCTCGAACGTGATGTTGGACGGGGACCAGTGTCCCAACATCCTGGTGTGGTGGATCGTGTTGTAGGTGACCTCGACCGGGCCATTGGTCGGGTTCTTGAAGAAGAGGGCCGACGGCACGTCGTGAATCAGGTTGTTGTAGACGACGAGGCGACCGTTTCCTCCGCAGGCGCCGAACGGCATGATGTAGCTCTCGCAGCTCAGCGTCGTGACGGCGCCGAAGTGCTGTGCGTCGGTCGTCGTCTGCCAGTCGTGCACGCCGTCCGACTCGATCACGGAGAGGTCGTGCAGGATGTTGCTCTCGACGACGATCTCGCTCGGCCCACCCCAATCTCCGCGATCGATCCGGATCAGACCGGTGTTGTTGAGCCGCTGCCCCGTGACTGCGTAGATCTCGTTTCGCCGGAGCGCGATGTGGTGCGTCTGGTTCACGAACGTGTTCCCGGGGCCTCTCGCTCCTCCCGCGATCAGCACCCCGCCGCCTCGCACGGTGATGTCCTCGACGTTCCAATCGTGGGTCTCCGACCGAATGTCACCGATCGACACGCCACCCGCGTTCTCTGCACACGCGCGCTCGCCCGGATAGCTCTCGATCGTGATGGGGGCGTCGTCGGTTCCGTTCGGCGTGCCAAAGTGCTCGCCTCCCGCCCAGCTCGGCAGATTGACCGTTCCGAGGAAGATGAGCCGCGAGATGATGCCCGCGGATGGGTCGTCCCAGGTACGCGCCGCGACCGGGTACGCGTTGGCCATCGTATAGACGCCGCCACGAAGGTAGATGACGTCGCCAGGGCCGGACCTCCGTATCGCCTCGACCGGCTTCTCTAGCGGCGCGTCGAACGTCCCGGCGGCGGCGTCGTCACCGTCGGGCGCTACGTACAAGCACGTGCCCGATGACGCTTCGCACACCGGCGAGCCGACGCTCGCGAGGGCGCGCGCCGGACGCTCGGCATCCGTACACCCGACGACCGGCGCCGTCCCGGGTGCGCCCCCCGGGACTTCGCGCGGCCCTTCGGGTGTCCCGGCGTCAGACGAGCCGCGAGCGTCCGGTACGGCGCCGTCGGCACGCACCGACCCGGCGTCGTGTCCGTCTGCGACTCGCCCGTCCGAGCCCGCGGCATCGAGCGCGGTCCCGGCGTCGGTGACGAGCGCACCCGGCTCGGCACACGCAGCGACGAGCGCTACGAGGACGAGCGCCACCGCGCCTGCTTTCGTCGTACGCAACGTCACCGTCCCGTCCGCCCGTGGCGCGCTGCGGCCGCTCCGCGCCTTCGGCGCCACGCGGCGAGCACGACGAGCGCGAGCGACGCCCACGCGAGCGCACTTCCTCCGCGCGCGGCGCCGACCGCGGTGCACGTACAGCTGCCC
Source organism: uncultured delta proteobacterium (assembly GCA_963740495.1). GTDB lineage: Bacteria > Myxococcota_A > Polyangia > Polyangiales > CAVUEK01 > CAVUEK01. The sequence continues at coordinate 184,722 of CAVUEK010000007.1, read as the reverse complement.
TCGGGAGCAGCGCCGGGCCCGGGCGCGCCGGAAGCGTCTCCGGCCACGCTGCAATGCCCGGCCGCGCAGCTCTCGCCTGCGCCGCAGACCTCAGCGCAGCCGCCGCAGTTCTCGGGGTCGGTGCTCGTGTCGACGCAGACGCCGTCGCAGTCGGTCGTTCCGTCGCCGCACGCGCAGAGCCCACCGCCCGCGCAGACCCCTCCGGGCCCGCAGCTGCCACAGGAGCCTCCGCACGCATCGTCTCCGCACACGCGTCCCGCGCAGTCCGCCATGCACATGGTGCCCGCGGGCATGCACGCGCTCGCCACGCACACCTCGCCGCTCGCGCACGTCTCACCGCACGCGCCACAGTTCGACGCGTCGATGCGTGTGTCGACGCATGCACCGCCGCAGTCGACGGTCGCGCCCTCGCAGAGGCACGTGCCGTCGGACGCGCAGACGGTGCCGGTCGCGCAGGACCCGCACGTTCCCCCGCAGCCATCGCTTCCGCACGTGCGCCCGGCACAATCGGGCGTGCACGCATCGGGCACTCCGCCGTCCGTCGGAGGTGGACCGGCGATGTCGATCGAGCGCGAGGCGGTGCCTACCCCGCCCTGATTGTCGCGAACGACGAGCGTCACGTCGTAGGTGCCACCGCCGGCGAACGTCTTTCTCAGAAGGCGCCCGGACGCAGCGGTGCCGTCGGAGAAGTACCAATCCCAACGCATCACCTGGCCATCGGGATCGGCGCTGCCCGACGCATCGAGCTCGATCGTGCGCGCCAGAGACGGCGCGGCCCGCGACGTGAACGCCGCCGTAGGTGGCATCGGCGAGTCCACGCTCGGGACCCAGCGCACCGTGCGCGTGGCGGCGTTGCCGGCCATGTCCGAGACCGAGACCGTCAGAGTGACCGGCATCCCCATCGGGAGCGGAAGACCGCGGGGCACGTCGAGAAAGACCGCAGAGCCATCGCGTCGTATCGCGAGATCGGAGACGTCGGTCCCGGCCGCACGCGCCATCGCGCCCGACCCGAGCGGCCGGTCGAATCGGACCTCGACGGTCGAGGGATCGACGCCGCTGCCGCCATCGCCGAAATGCGCGACGACATGCGGCCATCGCGTCCAGTCCTGCGTGGTCGGGCGGGCGATCTCGATGCTCGGCGCCGTCCGGTCCGCGCCGCCCGGGCCCGGAACCATCGCGCTCAGCTCCGGCGTGTGAGCGCTCGGATCTTGCTCGGTGCCCACCTGCGAGACCGCGTAGAAGTAGCGGATCCCGGGGACCGCGGTAGCGTCGGTGAACGTGATCTCGTCGTGCGCGCCGTCGAGCGTCACCGCCGGATCGCCGAGATACGCCGTCGTGGTGTGGCGCGTGATGGGCGCCTGGAAGTCCTGATCTTCGAAGCGCTCGCCGATCGTGTGCAGGAGCGTGCGATCCCGATCCGCGAGGCCCGCCGCCATCGAGCGGTACACGCGATAGTGGCGATTCACCGCGGCGAACGGCGGCGCCGCGAATCGGAGAACGACGCCGCTCGCGTCCGCGCGGACCAGGCGCAAGCTCCGAGGCTGATCGGCCGGGACACCCGAGGCGTCCGCGTACGTGTTCTCGAAGATCCGAACGACGTCTCCCGCGGTCCCGACCCAGATGTCGTAGGAACCGTCCCCGTCGAGATCGCCGATGTCCACGTCGATGCCGAGGCCGGAGAAGCGACCGCCGAGCGCCATGAAAGAGTGAGTCGCATCGAACGTGAAATGGCCCGTCCCATCGTTGAGGAAGAACAGGAGCTGCTTCGTCGTCGTGCCGTTGTTCCGTTCGTACGCGACGATGTCGAGGTCGCCGTCGTAGTCGAGATCGACGAGCTTGGTCGCCGGCCCGGCCAACACGCCGCCCGTGAACGATCCGGCATCGAATCGAGCAGCCGACTCGTCGGTGAAGTTTCCGCGACCGTCGTTCATCGCGATGACGCCGCCGATCACCGGATGCCCCCCGGGATCGACGTTCGGCCTGCCGATCACGAGGTCGAGATCCCCGTCGTCGTCGATGTCGCCGAGGCTCATGCCTTGCATGAACCCGGAGCCGGGGATGGGGATCGAAGGGAAGCTCCGGCGCGTGAAGTGCCCCGTGCCGTCGTTCAGACCCACGATGATCTCGCGGAGGCCCGCGGACGTCCCGTGCGCGATCACGACATCGTAGTCCCGGTCTCCGTCGACGTCGCCAGAGACGACGCCCACGAGGTAGTCGCTGCTGCCGAACCCGAGACCCCGCGCGGACGACTCCTCGTGGAACCGGCCGGTCCCGTCATTGACGAAGATCGCGAAGTTCGTCGGGCCGCCGCACGACGTGTTCGGGCAGAAGGAGTGGGCGACGAGCAGATCGACGTCGCCGTCGTTCTCGAGATCCGTGTTGACGATGTTCAGCGCCGACTGGTGGCTCGTGATGATCCAGCCGATCCGGAACCGGCCCGCGTCGTTGATCTGACACGTGAGCGGCTCGCCGTTCCCACCCATCAGCCCGTCGAGATCGCCGTCGCCGTCGACGTCCACCCACGCGGCCGCGTCCTCGCCCCAACCGCTCGCGCCCGGATCGCCTCGGAGAAGGAAGCCGACGTCGCGCCGCGCCACCTCCATGTACCCATCGCCGGTGTTGAAGAGCAGCCCGTAGCGCGAGCCTAGCACCCTGTCCGGCGTTCCATCGCCGTCGAAGTCGCCGAGATCGCCGTCGTAGTAATTCTCGTTCGTGGTGCCCGCGAGCGGGTTGGTTCCGAAGAACGGGAACCGATCCGTCTCGAGGTCGCTGCTCCTGTCGACGAAACCTGCCCACTGCGCTTCGGCGAGCGTCGGCAAGAGGAAGGAAGCCAGCACCAGCCAGATCGCGTTCTTCATCGGTCCCTCCGTGCGCCCGCGACCACGAGCGCGAGCGCAAACCAGATCCACGACGCGGCGCCCCGCCTCCCCGGCGCGGCGCGACAACTGCATGAAGCGGAGCCATCCACCGGGGCGGCCACCGATCCGTCATCGCCCGTGCCCGCATCTCCCGCATCGCCTGTGACGCCGGCGTCGCCTTCAGGCGGCACGCCGTCGTCCGTGCCGTCGATCGAGCCCAGGTACGCGACGAGATCGTCGATCTCCGCCGCCGAGAGGTGCGACGTCCGGCCGTGACGATCCTCGGGATTGCGGGTCGTGACGACCTCCCGAAGCGATGCCGCGCTCCCGTCGTGCAGATACGGAGCGCCATCCCACGCACCGATCAGCGTCGGTGTGTCGAGCCCAGTGAGAGGACCTCCGAGCCGTCGCCCGGTGCCCGGGCCAATCGTGCCGACGTCGTGGAGCACGAACGTGCTCGGATCGCCGGTGAGCACGCTGTCGGTGAACCTCGGCGGGGCATGACACTCCACGCATCCCACGTCCGCGCGCTCGAAGATCTCGCGGCCTCGGCGGGCCTGTTCGGTTAGCGAGCCGTCCTCACGACGATTCGGGCTCGGCGGCGCTTCGACGAACGTGCTCACGTACGAAGCGAGCGCGTCGAGCGCTTCGCTCCGTCCGGCATTGGGACGATCGCCCAACGGCGGATACGGTGGATCGCCGTCGGCCGCGAGCCCCTCGCCCCCGAACGCGTGAACGATGTCGTTCTCGAAGTCCTGGATCTCGTCGAAGTTCGCGCTCCAGTGAAGCGGTCCGTGGCCCATGCCTCCGCGACCCCGAAGGTCGATCGTGTTGCGAAGCCCCTCCCCGCCGTCGGTGAAGTCCCACGTGCGGCCGTCCATCCGCCCGCCGGGATGACACGAGGCGCACGCGATGTAGTTGTCCTCGGACATCGCCGGCCCGCGGCTGGAGTAGAAGAGGCGCTTTCCGAGCGCGACCGTCGGTGCGAGCGGCTCGGCAGTCGTCGTGACACGGCCCACGAGGAGCGGCCGCGTCGGATCGGTGACGTCGAGCACCGCGACGCTGCGGCCGAGAAATTCGTCCACGTAGAGTCGCGTCCCATCGGGAGACAGAGCGAGCCCGCGCGGAGCGGCGCCGACGTCGACCTGACCCGCGCGCGGGGCAGCCGCTCCATCGGACGCGTCGTGCCCTTCGAGGACCGGGAGGTCGTAGACGCTCAAGCTACCCAACCCTTGGTGCGTCACGAACGCATACCGACCGTCGACGGAAAACGCAATCGCGGACACACTGTCGGCGTCGTTCGTGTCGATGCGCCGAAGCGGTCGGTCGACCAGCGTCGAGAGATCGATCCGCAGCGCGACGCCTCGCACCCGGTTGGTGGGCACCAGCGGCTCTCCGCGGAGATAGAGCCCGCGGTCCGTGTTCGATTTCAGACCGCCCACCCAGACCTCACGCCCGGTCGGGTCGAATGCGATCGCCGAGAGCAGGTTCGGATAGCCGCCGCCCGACGACGGTGTGTCGGGCGACGGGTCCGGCTCGAGCGGGATCTCCGTGACCTCTCGCCGCTCGAGATCGATCACGCTCACGATCCCGTGCGGGCCGCGCGTCAGGAAATGGGTGACGAACGCGCGCTCGCCCGCTGCGTCGATCGCCACCGCGAAGGGATCGGCGGAGACGGGCACGCGCGCGATCACACCGCCACGAAGATCGACGAGCGCGACGGCCGCTTCTCGCTGCAGGGCGACCACCGCGAGGCCATCTCTCGGGCGAATCGCGATACCGCCTGGCGACCCCGGGATCGCGATGTGCGACGTCACGGCGCCGCCGAGGTCGGCCAGCACCAGCTCGGAAGAGCCCTCACAGGCCACCGCGACCGTGTCGGTGTCGGGGAGCAGAGCCAGGGTCCGCGGACCGTCACACGTCGCGATCTCCGTGACCGTGAGGCTGGATGCGTCGATCACCGAGATCGAGCCGGAGTCGGAGCTCACCACCGCGACGCGGGACCCATCGGGCGTCACGACGATCGAGCTCGACGCGACGCCGCGTGCCGTCGCGACTTCGTCGGTGACGATGACGGTCAAGGTCGCGATGGCCGTTCGGTCCCCGTCGTCGACCGTGAGGATCGCGCCGTGCTTCCCGGCCGCCGCGAACGCGTGATACGCGTCGACGCCCATCGCGCCGGCCCCGTCGTCGAAGTCCCACGTGAAGACGAGCGGCGCAGGCCCGTCATCGGGGTCGTACGTCCCGGCCGCGGACAGGTGGATCGTCTCGCCGACGGACACCGTCGAGGGAATCGCTTCCGCGTGGACAATCGGTGGGAAATTCTGGGCCCGCGCACCGTTCGACGGCGCGGCGATCGACAGCACCGCGACTACCGAGAGGGCGCCAGCCCGGGAGCGTGCCCGGTCCCTCCGAATTTCAACGACCGAGGCGCACGTCGTGTCCATGTGCGACTAGGTGTCCGAACACTCCGATTTCCATCCGTCGCCCTTCACAGAACTGGGTGACCAAGAAGAATCGCTGCGCCGTGACGGGAAGCGCGGCCGCCGGACACGAATCCCGAGATGAGGAGCACCGCCTGGAGCGCTCGCCTTGCGAACGCGTCTACCGTGGTGCTCGTTGCGCTCGCGATCGTCGCGGTCGGGGCATGCGGGCGCTTCGGCTACGTCCGAAACGAGACCATGGATGGTGGGCCCGACGCGCTGGACGCCGTGGCGACGGGCGAGCACGACTGATCGGGGCCGACGCGAGGGTGGCGGACGCGACGATGGCCGACGCCGCGAGCGATGCTAGCCCACCGCGCGACGCGAGCCCCGCGGACGACGCGAGCCCCGCAGACGACGCGAGCCCCGCGCGCGACGCGAGCCTCGCGAACGACGCGAACGACACGTGTATCGTCCAGGTCTCGCTGACCGAGGCGCGCGACACGTCCGATCTCGCGGTGCCGTGCGGATCCCGAGGGCCCACGGGTCGGGGGTCACGGCGCGCAGACGCCCTCTCCCGTTCGCGCATCCAGCACGCACCGCGAGCCGAGGAGCGCCATGCAGTCGATGTCCACGACGCGCCCGAGCGCGCACGTGCGGACGAGCGCGCCCGCACAGGTCGCGGGCGTGCTCGACGGATCACAGTCGGCCGCCACGCCGCAGAATCCGGTCCCGGAGACCTCTTGGCACGCATCCTCGCACTCGACCGATTGAACTCGCCCTCCCAGGCATTGTTCGAACCGTCCGGCGTTGCATCGCGGGACGAAGGTTGCCCCGCAGGCCGTCGCGGTCGCACAGAAAGCGTTCGCACCGGAGGTCATGCACCGGTTCGGCGCGGTGCAGGGGCGTCGGGAGAGAACCCCGAATGCGGGCGAGCAATCCACGGCGATCCCGGGAAGCGCACCTTCGCAGGTCGGCGTGAAGGTGGCGCTGTCGCACGAGCCGGCGGCGCACACGGCACCGAGCTCGACGCTCGTCTCGCAAAGGTTCCCGGCGAGCGCGCAGTCGAGCGAGACCTCGCGGCCCTGCGACGGGTCGGCCCTGTCCACGACCGCGCACGTCGTGAGCACCGAACCGCTGCAGGACGCCGCACCCGAGCCCGGTGTACACGCCGGCGAAGCCGCCCCGCGATCCAAGCACGAGAACACGTCATCGCAGGTTCGGGCACTGGCGAGACACGTGCGCACACCGGGCTCGGCGATCATCGCGACATACTCGGCGTCGAGCCTCGACACGCCCGTCGCGTCGAAGGCCGTGTTCGCTTGGCCTTCGAAGACGGAGCGGTAGGACGCTGCGTCACCCGCGCGCGAGACCAACTCGACGCAGCGGCTCACTTGGACCTGGCCATGGAGGCACGCGGACGCGAGCACGCAGACCGCCGCTGCGCTCTCGATCGGGTCGAGCCCCGCATCCGCGACCGCACCGTCCGCGAGCGAGGCGTCGTACGAGCCGATGTAGCGTGTCTCAGAGCAGCCGAGCGCGACGACGGCGAGCGCGACCAGGCCTCGCTTCATCGAGCTCCGCACGCGCTGCGAACGCGCGGGACCGCAGGAGACCGAGGATACTCCCGGAGAAACGTCCGAACGAGCGCGCGCGCGTCCGCCGTGCGATGCAACGCACAGAGGACGTCGATGCGTGCCGCCATCGCCTCGCTGCGAAGCTGACCTTCCGGAAAGCGGCGGGCGTACTGGTCGAGGACCGTGAGCGCGCCTGGCGCGTCCGATGGAGTCAGCCGAATGGCGCGCGAGATGAACGCGGCCTCTTCGAGTGGCGAAACGGGCGGCGGCGACGCAACGGCTGCTTCCACGACGTCGGCGGTGTCCGCCGCCGCGACGACGGGCGCGTCGGAGGCCGGCGCTTCGCTCGCGGCCCGCGTCGTCGGGGCGTGACGGCCCGCCCGGTGTGGCCTCGCTGCGGCGCGTGCCGCGGGCTCCTGTCGGTCATCGACGTCGGAGGGGGGTGCGCCACCCTCGTCCTCTGCGGGTGGCGTGGCCGCGGCCGGCGGGGACACCGGCTCCGGCGTGCTCGACTCCCGTGTCGTCGCGTCGTCGGGACGGTGCGAGCGCGCGGTTGGCGAGCTCGGTCCGGTCGTCCACCACGTCGCGGCCGCGGCTGTCGCAGCCGCAGCGACGAGGATGGGAACCGCGATCTTCGTCACTGTCGCCCCGACGGAGCGTCGCCTCGGAGGCGCTTCGAGGCGCGCCGCGAGCCCCGCACGGATGCGGTCGCGGTCCGCCGCGGTGGGCATGCGTGCGGCGCGCGCCTTCAGCAGTATCTGGCGTGTTCTCGGAGAGAGGTCAGTCATGATGCGTTCCTCCCTGGAGCTCCTCGGCGAGCGACCGCTCGAAGTCCGCGCGTGCGAGGCGAAGGCGCGAGTAGACCGTGTTCACGTTGATCGCGAGGACCGCGGCTATCTCGGGCGCGGTCATCTGCTCGAGCTCGGCCATCACGAACACCCGCCGGCGCTCGGCGTCCAACCGCGCGAGCGCGCTCTCCACGAGGCGAAGCGCTTCCCGATTCTCGGCGGACTCGGCGGGGCTGAGCCCGTCGTCGCTGGCCTGGTCCGAAAGCGGATGGAGCCCACCCTTTCGGCGGTCACGACGCCGGTAGTTGCGAGCGACTCCCATCGCGATCGCATAGAGCCAGGTGCGGATGCTCGATCGTCCCTCGAATTCCCCGAGCCGGCGATGAACGACCACGAAAACGTCTTGCACGGCATCGTCGATGCTCGACGGAGGAACCCCGAGACCGCGCAAGCCGCACCAAACGAAGTCGAATTGGTCGGTGTAGACCGATTCGAAGCTCGGCGGCGCCGGCGGGCTCTCGACGACCACGGAAGCGGATTCCGATGCTGCAACAGCTAGCATCCGAACTGAGTGTCCACGAGGATCGCCATCCATCACGGGAACGAGGCTTCGAAGCCCAAGGAGACGTGACCTACGAGTAGGCTAGTCTCATACACCGGCTGCGGAAAGCCTCGCAGCGCGAACGTCGTCCGGGTAGGTGCGACCCCGGCGCCGCCGCCGAGCTCGAGCGCGAGCCACTCGCGGAATCTCCACTCGAGGACCAGGTCGAGCCCCACCGTTGCGTAGAAGGGCGATGCGGTCTCCGCGTCCGGAACGCCGATGCCGGTCGCCGACAGAACGCCGAGCATGCCGGTGGCGCAGAGATCCGCACCGAACGCGGCGAGCGGCGCTCCCACGCACGCGCGGAGCCCACCCCCGCCCTCTTCGAACGCCGCCGAGGCGCTGGCGATCCCGGCGATGCTCTCTTGCTGTCGTATCGAATACCGTCCGATCGCTTCGAGGGCGATGCGCAAACGTGCGGGACGCAGCACGAAGCGCACACCCGCGCCGAGCTCCGCCGCCGGAGAAGTCGTTGGCAGCACGCCAAACGTCGCACCGCCCGCGACACGAACCGTCGCTTCGGCCGTCAGGTCGGGCTCGCGCTCCTCACCCGCGTTCGGATCGATCGCGAGCGCGATGACGACCGCCGCCGCCCGAGCGAGACGCGCGCAGGAGATCTCGCGGATCTCCCGCTCCCCGCGGGCGTCGGGGGAGCGAGTGCGGATCAGGACGCGCCACTGGTCGCTGTCGACCGCGCTATCGGACGAGACGACCGCCTCGATCGCGAGCGGTTGGCTCGAAGGGACCTCCGCGGCGTGGCCCAGCATGTGCTCCACGTCCTTTCGAACCTGACCCGCACCGGGACAGGAAGCAGGCGCTCTCCAATCCAGCCGCACCGGCACGTTCGTCGCCGAGATGCAGCTCGACAAGACCAGCAGCAACGTGGCTGATGTTGCGCGCGGCACGAGAGTCATCCCGGGCCGGCGCGGCCTACCGCGAGAAGATCGCCGCCCCGCGTCTCCCAGGTCACGACCGATTGCGTCACGAGATCGGTGGCTCCACGTCCGGGATGGTAGCGAAAGGGATCGGCGACGTCGCGCCGAGAGCTCGGGAGGTATGATCTGCGGCACGTAGCCAGCGGATCAGCGCGACGCTTCGTAGATCTTGAAGCTTCCGCTGCGGTTGCTCGAGAAGACGATGTAGCGCCCGTCCTCGGATACCCACGGGTCGTCTTCGATGAAGCCCGTCGCGAGCTCGTCGATGCGCGCGATGTCGGTGAACGCGCCGGACGTCCCCTCGCGGGTCGCGACGTAGATGTCGCGGTTTCCGAGGCGCTCGGAGCTGAAGAACAGAGCCGTGCCGTCCGCGCCAAAGAATCCGTTGGCCTCGGAGTAAGCGCCCGTGTTGACGCCTGCGAGCGCAGCCGGCGTGCTCCACGCGCCCCCGGAGTCACGCGTTGCCGAATAGAGGTCCGATACCATCGGGGCGTCGCGCTGCGTCTCGAGCACGATGCTCATCCCGTCCCAGCTCGGCGCGGCACCGCAGTCGTACTCCGTGGAGCTCAGCTCGGGAACGGGCACGGGCAGGTTCCACGCGCTGTGTCGGTCGAACCGCGTGGCCATCCAGACGTCGTAGTCGCCGAGGCCGCCCGCGCGGTTGCTCGCGAGCCACATCGTCAGCCCGTCGGGGGACACCTCGGGAGTGACGTCGCTCGACGCGCTGCTGAGCTCCGCCACGAGCGTCGGCGTTCCCCATGGATCGCTCGCGCGCTCCCGCGTCGCGACCCAAATCGCTCTCGGGCCGAGGCCACCCGGACGTGTGGAGACGAAGTAGAGCTCGAGAAGGTCGGCCGTGAGCGTGGGGTCGTCATCGTTCACGCCGATGGGGGAGTCGATCCCGAGGAGAGTAGGGGCGCTGAATCGGTCCGGGAATGCTGCGTCCAGAGCTCTGTCTTCGAATTGCGCATCCGTGATTCCTGCGTCGAGCGATCCCGAGTCGGCACCGCCGTCTTCGCACTCGGTGCAATCCGACGCGGAGATGATGACCGTGACCGCTCGGTCCTCCTGGACGTCGAGGACGATCGCTCGCTCCGCCGCGATGCCGCCGGCGAGCGAGAGCCCGACGCGCAGGGTGTAGTTGCCGCGCGCCACGTCCGAGAACTCCGCGACGCGACGACCCATCCCGAAGTCGTCGCCGGCGCCGGCGCTCACGACGACACGACGCTCGGCAGACACGGCCTCCCCCGGGAAGAGCCCCGTATCCACGTGGTCGAACTGCGATCCCGGAGCGAGGTCGGTCTGGAGGTCGACGAAGAGCTCGACGTCGCTCCCCCCGCACGCCGCGAACGTCATGGCGAGCGCGGGCGCGAGCAAGGAGGGCCCGAGCGCAGCTGCAGCGCGATGCCGCATGGCAGCGAGTGTACCGCGCCCGCCGAGCGAGGGGCATTCCGCCGCTCGGCCGCGTACCCTAGCTCATCGTTCGTTCTGCGGCAGACCGTCGGCGATGTCGTAGTAGTCGCCCTTCTCGGCGACGAAGATGTGGATCCCGAGCTTGGTGTCGGTCGGCGTGTCGAACGCGCCCATGGCGACCCCAATCCATGCGTTCTTCACCTGATCGATCGGGTCGAAGAACAGAGACGAGCCGCACGTGGAGCAGAACCCGCGTCGCACCTTCTCGGACGAGCGAAACCACCTGACGTTGTCGACGCCGTGGATCGTCAGGGACGCGCGGGGGACGTCGGTGGACGCGAAGAAGTGGCCCGAGTGTTTGCGGCACTGCGAGCAGTGACAGGCGTCGGGTGGGGGCAGCTCGCCGTCGGCCTCGAAGCTCACGGCGCCGCACAGGCAGGATCCTCGGTGCATGGACCGCTCCTTTCTCTGCATGACATCGCACGCAGGCTCGAGCCCGGGATCGTGCACGGGAAGCTACGGGCCCATCCCCGGATCGAACATCGGCCGCACCTCGGACTCGCCCTCGAACTCCGGCCAGTGCTTTCGGTGAAGCTCCATGAACTCGGTAGCGATTCGGATCGCTTCCTCCTTCGAATCGGCCTGCACGATGGCCCAGCCGCCGATGACCTCCTTGGCCTCTGCGAACGGGCCGTCGGTCACGGTGATCTTGCCGTTGGCCAGACGCACGCGGGCTCCGTCCTTGCTCGGCAGCAAGCCGCCCGTGTCGACGAGCGTGCCGTCCTTCAACGACCTCGCAACGAACTCGCCCATCGCCTCCAACAGGGCGGGCGGCGGCGGGGACTCGCGGTGCGACTCCGAGTGGCGGATGAACGTCAGGTATCTCATCGCTGCTCCTTTTGGCTGGGATTCAGCTCTGCGTCGAACGGGCGCGGCCCGTTTCGACATGCCATCCGATCTTTCTCGGGGGAGCCAGCCCGGACGTGACGGCTCGTGCGCCGGGCGGAGAGGCCCGTTGACAGAGGGGCTCATCGCTACTAAGTTCCTACCTGCGAATAAGTCGCAACTAGGAATCATGAGCAAGACCGATCCCGCCAACGCCGCGCGGCGCCTCGACCACCTCAAGGAGGTCGCCAGGAGAGCGGGCGTCAAGCTGACCCATCAACGTCTCGAGATCTTCAAAGAGCTTGCGGGAACCGACGCGCACCCGGACGCCGACACGCTCTTCCGCGCCGTACGCCAACGCATGCCGACCGTGTCGGTCGATACCGTGTACCGGACGCTCTGGATGCTCCACGACCTGGGGCTGGTCACGACGCTGGGGCCCGAGCGCAACGGGGTGCGCTTCGACGCCAACCTCGACCAGCACCATCACTACGTCTGCACGCGCTGTGGCCTCGTGCGCGACTTCGATAGCGACGACCTCAACGCGCTCGAGGTCCCGGACACCGTGAAGGTGCTCGGCAGCGTCTCCGACGCGCACGTCGAGGTCCGAGGCGTGTGCGCGAGCTGCCAGACCGAGCGTCCCGACGCGCGTGACCGCGGGCAACCCACCACCCCGAGAAAGACCACGCCATGAGTGACAAGAACGCCGACATCCAGAAGTGCCCGGTGATGCACGGAGCGAACGCGACCGCTGCCAGCAGGTCGAATCGCGACTGGTGGCCGAATCAATTGCGGCTCGACCTCCTGCACCAGCATTCGGAAAAGTCCAACCCGATGGGTGAGCAGTTCGACTACGCCGAGGAGTTCGAGAGCCTCGACTTCGCGGCCGTGAAGAAGGATCTCGCAGCGCTCATGACCGACTCGCAGGAGTGGTGGCCTGCCGACTTCGGTCACTACGGGCCGTTGTTCATTCGCATGGCGTGGCACAGCGCCGGTACGTACCGCACGGGGGACGGCCGCGGAGGCGGAGGCAGAGGCCAGCAGCGCTTCGCGCCGGTGGACGCGTGGCCCGACAACGTCAGCCTCGACAAGGCGCGTCGACTGCTCTGGCCGATCAAGCAGAAGTACGGCCGCAAGATCTCCTGGGCCGACCTGATGATCCTCGCCGGCAACGTCGCCCTCGAGACGATGGGGCTCGAGACGTTCGGTTTCGGCGGCGGCCGCGAGGACGTCTGGGAGCCCGACCAAGACGTCTACTGGGGCAACGAGGAGAAGTGGCTGGGCGGTGACGCGCGTTACTCCGGCGAGCGGGATCTGGAGAACCCGCTCGCAGCCGTGCAGATGGGCCTCATCTACGTCAACCCGGAGGGCCCCGAAGGCAACCCCGATCCGATCGCGGCAGCGGTGGACATCCGCGAGACGTTCGCGCGCATGGCGATGAACGACGAAGAGACGGTCGCGCTGATCGCAGGCGGGCACACCTTCGGCAAGACTCACGGCGCCGGTCCGACGTCGCACGTCGGGCCCGATCCGGAAGCGGCCGGCATCGAGGAACAGGGCTTGGGCTGGAGGAGCAGCTACGGCACGGGCAAGGGCGGCGACGCGATCACCAGCGGCCTCGAGGTCACCTGGACCACGACGCCCACGAAGTGGAGCACCGACTTCTTCCAGAACCTCTTCGGGTACGAGTGGGAGCTCACGAAGAGCCCGGCCGGTGCCCATCAGTGGATAGCCAAAGACGCCCCGGAGATCGTTCCGGACGCGCACGACCCGTCCAAGAAGCATCGTCCGACCATGCTGACGACGGACCTCTCGCTGCGCTTCGACCCGGTCTACGAGAAGATCTCGCGTCGCTTCATGGAGAGACCCGGATGAGCTCGCCGACGCCTTCGCCCGGGCGTGGTTCAAGCTCACCCACCGCGACATGGGCCCGCGCGCGCGCTACCTCGGCCCGGAGGTTCCCGCCGAGGAGCTCCTCTGGCAGGACCCGATCCCCGCGGTCGATCATCCGCTCATCGACGAGAACGACATCGCCGCGCTCGAGGCCGAGATCCTCGCTTCGGGCCTGTCGGTCTCACAGCTCGTCTCGACCGCATGGGCGTCGGCGTCCACGTTCCGCGGCTCCGACAAGCGCGGCGGTGCGAACGGCGCGCGCATCCGCCTCGCGCCGCAGAAGGACTGGGAGGTCAACCAGCCCGCCCAGCTCGCGAAGGTGCTTCGGCGTTCTCGAGCGCATCCAGCAACGAGTTCAACGACGCGGCAGAGCGGAGGAAAGAAGGTCTCGCTCGCCGATCTGATCGTCCTCGGCGGCTGCGTGGCCGTCGAGCAGGCGGCGAAGGACGGCCGGCCATCGACGTCGAGGTCCCCTTCACGCCGGGCCGCACGGACGCGTCGCAGGAGCAGACCGACGTGGACTCGTTCTCCGTGCTCGAGCCGCGTCGCCGACGGCTTCCGCAACTACCGCAAGCCGGGGCTCGGCGTGCGCGGCGGAGGCGATGCTGGTGGATCGGGCGCAGCTGCTCACGTTGACCGCCCCCGAGATGACCGTGCTGGTCGGCGGCATGCGCGCGCTGAGCGCGAACGTCGGACAGTCGCAGCACGGCGTGCTCACCGAAGCGCCCCGGCGACGCTCACCAACGACTTCTTCGTCAACCTGCTCGACATGGGCACGACGTGGAAGGCGACCTCGGAGGCCGAAGACGTGTTCGAAGGACGCGACCGCGCGACCGGCGAGCTCGAAGTGGACCGCCACCCGCGTCGACCTCGTCTTCGGCTCGAACTCCCAGCTCCGCGCGCTCGCGGAGGTCTACGCCTGCGCGAGATGCCGAGCAGAAGTTCGTGCGCGACTTCGTGGCGGCGTGGAACAAGGTGATGAACCTCGACCGCTTCGACCTCTAGGCTCGCAACCCAAGCTCTCGGGCACCTCTTCTTCGCGGCCGCTCGGGGCCCGAGGACCGGCGCTGATCGAGGTCCAGGCCGCTCGCACACGCGAGCGCCCCACCTCGGTCAGCGCGCCTGGGTCAGCTTCCAGCCGTTGCCGGAGGGATCGCGGAAGCCGGCGTCGACGCCGCCGAATCGCTCGACCGGCTCCTGGGTGAACTCGACGCCTCGCGCCTTCATCCGTTCGAAGGTGGCGCGGCACATCCTCGACCACCAGCACGAGCGGCGGCATCGCGCCCTTCGCCACCGCCTCGCGCAGCGCCTGCGCGCGTCGCTTCGTCTACCATCGGCGACTCCGGCGTGAACAGGCCGAGCTGGAACGACGGCTGATCGGGGTGCTGCACCGTCAGCCAGCGGTAGTTGCCGTTCTTCGCGTCCGTGTGGACGCGGAACCCGAGCTTCTCCGTGTAGAACGCGAGCGCCTCGTCCTGATCGCGGACGTAAAGTCCGACTACTCCGATGCCTTGGCTCATGGGACCTCCGTTGTCTCGGAGTCCTTCGTATCGCACGCCGCCTGCCGTCGCTTCTCCGAAACTGCGATCGTGAGATCGGGCCGGTGCGCGGCGTGGAGGAAGCACGCCGGCACGCTCTCGAGATCGTGCGGCGTCGGCTTTCTCGCGTGCCCGGAGGTCGCGCGGGCTCTCGCCGGTGACGTCGCGGAACGTCCGACCGAAGGTGCCGAGGCTCTTCCAGCCCGTCTCGAGCGCGATCTCGGTGATCGGCAGGTCCGTGTCGCGGAGGAGCGCCGTCGCCCGCTCGATCCGTCGCGTGAGCAGGTAGCGGTGGGGCGGCACGCCGAACGCTTCCTTGAACGACCGCGCGAAGTGGGCCCCGGAGACGCCGCTCACGCGGGCGAGCCGGCGGACCGGCCACTCCTCGTGCGAGGCGGCGTCCATCCGGTCCTTCGCGCGCAATAGCCTCCGCAGAAGCTCCGGGTCCGGCATCGCGGCAGTCTATCGCGGTTCGCGGACCCAAGCGTCGGGAGGACAGAGCACACTTGGTCGTCATTCACGGCAGCGTGTGAACTGGCACGACGATTGCTCGCAAGCCAAAGAAACGACGAGCTCATGGCGGTCTTTGCCCGCTACGGCCGCATGGGCGGGCCGCAGGTTCTAGGAGACGGTCAGAATGAACGAACAGACCCATCATCACGACGCATCGACCCCGGACGCGGCGGAAGCCTCGGAAGCCGAGACGCGCGATCCGGTGTGTGGCATGAAGGTGAAGGCCGGGTCTCCTCACGTCTTCACGCATGATGGAGAGCAGTACGCCTTCTGCAGCGCCCGCTGCCTCGAAAATTCCGCGCCGAGCCGGCAAGATTCGCCGGCGCGGCAAAGGTCGAGCCGTCAGCTTCGACACCGCCGGTCGCTCCGGGAGTGACTGGCGCGGAGTGGACGTGCCCGATGCATCCCGAGATCGTGCGCGACGCTCCGGGCAGCTGCCCGATCTGTGGCATGGCCCTCGAGCCGCGCACCGCAGTGGCGGACGTGGAGGACAGCGCCGAGCTCGTAGACATGCGGCGCCGCTTCTGGTTCGCGGCGGCGCTCACGTTGCCGCTCGTCTTCCTCGCCATGGGGGACATGCTGCCAGGTCACCCGGTCTCGGCGTTGATGTCCATGCGCGTGCGCGTGTGGATCGAGCTCGCGCTGGCGACGCCCGTGTGTCTCTGGTCGGCCTGGCCATTCTACGTGCGCTTCGTTCAGTCGCTCAAGCACCGGAGCCTGAACATGTTCACGCTCATCGGCCTCGGGGTGAGCGTCGCGTATGTCTACAGCCTGGTTGCCGCGCTGCTCCCGGGCATCTTTCCTGCGTCGTTCCGCGAGGAAGGCGAGGTCGCCGTCTACTTCGAGGCGGCGGGCGTCATCGTCACGTTGATCCTCCTCGGCCAGGTTCTCGAGCTTCGCGCGCGAAGTCAGACGGGCGCCGCCATCAAGAAGCTCCTCGGGCATGGCGGCCACCTCAGCGCGCCGGCTGATGGATGACGGCAGCGAAGAAGACGTGCCGCTCGACGTGGTCCAAGCAGGAGACCGACTGCGGGTTCGTCCGGGCGAGAAGGTCCCTGTCGATGGCGTCGTGCTCGAGGGTCAGAGCCACGTCGATGAATCCATGGTCACCGGTGAGCCGATCCCGGTGCAGAAGCAAGCGGGCGACCGCGTCATCGGCGCGACGATCAACGGCACGGGTGGCCTCGTGATGCGCGCCGAGAAGGTCGGCGCCGAGACGCTCCTGTCTCGTATCGTGGCAATGGTCGGCCGAGGCGCAGCGAAGCCGTGCCCCGATTCAGAAGCTCGCCGACGCCGTGGCCGGCTACTTCGTGCCGATCGTCATCCTGAGCGCGGTGGCGACGTTCGTCGGTCTGGGCGCTCGTCGGCCCAGAGCCGCGAATGGCGCACGCGCTCATCAACGCCGTGGCCGTGCTGATCATCGCCTGCCCGTGCGCGCTCGGCCTCGCGACGCCGATGTCCATCATGGTGGCGACCGGCAAAGGCGCGAGCGTAGGGCGTTCTCTTCAAGAACGCCGAGGCGATCGAGGTCCTGCGCAAGGTCGACACGCTGGTCGTCGACAAGACGGGCACGCTCACCGAAGGCAAGCCGAAGCTCGTCAGCGTCGCTCCCGGGGACGGCATCGACGAGGCCACGCTGCTCCGGCTCGCGGCGAGCCTCGAGCGCGGCAGCGAGCACCCGCTTGCCGCGAGCCATCGTCACGGGCGCCGAGGCGCGCGACATCGAGCTCGCGCAGGCCCAGGACTTCGACTCCGTCACGGGCAAGGGCGTGACGGGTCGCGTCGACGGGCGAGACGTCGCGCTCGGCAACCGGGCCTTGATGGAAGAGCCTGGGCGTCGACGGCGCGCACCTCGCCGAGCGGGCCGAGGAGCTGCGCAAGCCGACGGCCAGACGGTGATGTTCGTCGCCGTCGACGGCAAGCCCGCGGGCCTGGTCGGCGTGGCCGACCCCATCAAGGAGAAGCACGGCCGAAGCCATTCGCACCCTTCACGACGAAGGGATCCGCATCGTCATGATGACCGGCGACAGCGAGACGACCGCGTAGGCGGTCGCGAAGAAGCTCGGCATCGACGATGTCATGGCGGAGGTCCTGCCGGATCAGAAGGCCGCCAAGGTCAAGGAGCTCCAGGCGGAGGGGCGCGTCGTCGCGATGGCCGGCGACGGCATCAACGACGCGCCGGCGCTCGCCCAGGCCCAGGTCGGGATCGCCATGGGAACCGGCACCGACGTCGCGATGGAGAGCGCCGGCGTCACCCTGGTCAAGGGCGATCTCCGCGGCATTGTCGCGCGCCCGTCGGCTCTCGCGCAAGACCATGGGGAACATCAAGCAGAACCTGTTCTTCGCGTTTGTCTACAACTCCGCCGGCGTGCCCATCGCGGCGGGCGTCCTGTACCCGGTGTTTGGGCTCTTGCTGAGCCCGGTCATCGCCGCCGCCGCCATGAGCTTCAGCTCGGTCTCGGTCGTGAGCAACGCGCTGCGCCTGCGAAGAGCGAAGATATGAGCGTACACGCGCGTGTCCATCGGTCGCCGCCGGCCCGTGGTTGATCACGCGACCCCGCAAATCGCGACCCAGCACCAGACCGGCCTCGCGGGCGTTGGCTCCGCTTGACCGGGATTCGGTTTAGACCAAAGGTTAGACCAGTGGTTGAACCACTGGTTTCATCGTCGTCCAAATGCCCCGCCCTCGATTCGAAAAGCTCCCGAAAGAGCAGAGAAAAGCGATCCTCGACGCCGCCGCGGCAGAGTTCGCGGAGGAGGGCTTCGAGCGGGCGTCGCTGAACCGCATCATCAGCCGGGCGGAGCTCAGCAAGGGCGCCTTCTACTACTACTTCGACGGCAAGGAAGACCTCTACGCCGCGGTGATGGACGACGTGCTCAATCGCGTCGAAGAGGTCGTCGCCGACACCGCGGCGCCGAGCGACGCGGCCGGGTATTGGAACATGCTGGAGGTCGGTCTCGGAAAGCTGAGCGCCGCGTTCTTCCACGACGCGACCCTCGCAGAGCTCGGCCGCGGCCTTTACCGGCGCGGCGGGAGCGACCCCGCGTACCAGCGAATTCTGGAGCGGAGCGGCGGATGGATCCGGCACCTCATCGAATCGGCCAGCGTCTCGGCGCGGTACGGACCGACGTCCCGCTCGGGCTCCTCGCGGAGGCGCTGACGGGCATGGTCGTCGCCATCGACCGCTGGTTCGTGATGGCGCTCGAAGAGATCCCCACGGAGGAGCTTCTTTCGCTTGCGCCCAAGTCCATCGAGCTCGTGCGCGACGTTCTCGCGCCGAAGCCGGCGACCGAGGAGAAGTCATGAAGCGATTCGTCTCGACCACCACGCTCGCGCTCTCGGTCGTCCTCCTCTGCGTCGCCGGACGTGCCGCGCGCGCTCAGGACGGAGCGCCGAGCATCGAGCACCTCTCCACGCTTCTCGACACGCTCTGGACCAGCGACTCGAGCATCGCCCGTGTCGAGCTCAGCGTCGTGCGGCCGAGGGCAACGCGGACGCTTCGCATGAGGGTCTGGACCCGCGGCACACACAACGCCCTCGTCGTCATCGAATCACCGGAGCGGGAGCGCGGAACGGCGACGCTGCGCCGCGAGCGAAACCTCTGGACCTACCTGCCACGCGTCGCGCGGACGATGCGCGTTCCCCCGTCGATGATGCTCTCGAGCTGGATGGGAAGCGACTTCACGAACGACGACCTCACGCAGTCGGCGTCGTATCGAGAAGACTTCGTCGGCTCCATCGCCGGTCACTCCCGTGACGGCTCCGGTTGGGTCGTGCGCTACGAGGCGCGGGAAGGCGTCGCCGGATTGTGGAAGCGCGTCGACTTCATCGTGACCGCCGACGGGACGCTGCCGCTCTCGGCGCGCTACTACGACAGGCGGATGCGTCTCGCGCGAACGCTCCGCTTCGACGAGGTGCGTACGATGGACGGCCGGCGGCTCCCAACGCGGCTCGTCCTTCAGCCGGTGGATCGCCCCGACGAGCGCACCGAGCTTCGATACCTCGACATCGACTTCGACGCCGACGTGCCATCGAGCACGTTCTCTCTCACGGCCCTCGAGCGAGGCAGGTGATGTTCGACGGGAGCACGCTGCGCATCGCCTGGCGCAACCTCGGACGCAACCAGCGGCGCACCGCGCTGGCGGTCTTCGCCATCGCGCTGGCGCAGGGCGCGGTGCTCTGGACGGACGGGCTCATGAACGGCTGGATGGACGCCACGATCCACGCGATCACCGGACCGATGCTCGGCCACGTCCAGGTGCACGCACCGAAGTGGCGGGACGAACAAGCCATGGGGCAAACCGTAGAGCACGTGGACGCACGACTCGCGCAGCTCCGCGCCCTCCCGGGAGTCGCCCACGCCTCGGCGCGCATCTACGCGCCCGCGCTCGCGGCGCGCGACACCGAAGCGCGCGCGGCGATGGTGGTCGGTCTCGACGTCGCGAACGAGAAAGAGGACGGTCTCCTCGAAGGCGTCGCGCGCTCGGCGCTTCCCCGTGGCAAGCGCGTGCTCGTCGGTGCGACGTTCGCTCGGCAGGCCGGCCTCTCTGTCGGCGACGAGCTGGTGGTCGTGGGGCAGGCCATCGACGGGTCGATCGCAAACGACCTCTACACGGTCGGCGGGATCTTCCCGACGCCGGTGGAGGAAGTGGATCGCCTCGGCGTCGTGATGACGCTCTCGGCGGCACAGGAGCTCTTCGTGATGCCGGACGAAGCCCACGAGCTCACCGTTCGCGGCGACAACGCCGCCGACGCGCCCGCTCTGGCGCGAAGGATCGCGGCCCTCGACGGCTTCGGGGATCTCGAGGTGAAGAGCTATCGCGAGCTCGCACCCGAGATGGTGGAGCTCCTCGACTTCTCGAGCGCGTGGGGCCTCGTCGTGCTCGTCATCGTCATGCTCGCTGCCGCGGCCGGGGTCGCGAACACGATGCTGATGGCGACGTTCGAACGGCGCGGCGAGCTCGGGATGATGCTGGCGATCGGTACGACACCCGGACGGCTCGTTCGAATGGTGCTCATGGAGGCGATCGTGACCGGCCTCGTCGGCGTCGCGATCGGGACCGCGCTCGGCGCCGCGATCGTGATGATCCAGGGACAGACGGGCCTCGACATCACCACGCTCGGCGGCGCGGAGGGCGGAAACGAGCTCGCGATGTACGGAGTGAGCGTCACGGGCGACCTCTTCCCCCACCTGAGAGTCGAGGACGTCTTCGCGGGATTCGTCGGCGTGACCCTGACGTCGGTCCTCGCAGCGCTCTGGCCGGCGCTACACACGGCGCGGCTCGAGCCGGTGGAGGCGATGCGATCATGAAGGTCGGAATCGGCAGCATCAGCCTCCGCTACGCCGCACGAAGCCTCGGGCGGAGCATTCGGCGAACGGCGCTCTCGGTCGCAGGCATCGGCTTCGGGGTCGGCGTCGCGCTCTTCGGGATCGCGTGGATCCAAGGCGAGGGCTCGATGATGGCGCGGGCAGCCGCAGGGAGCGGCATCGGGCACGTGCGGGTCGCACCCGAAGACTTCCTGCGCTCACGCGACGACGACCTGCGCCTCCGCAACGGAGCAGAGCTCCTCCGCGAGGTGCGGCACATGCACGGTGTGGCAATCGCGACGCCCCACGCGCGCGCCGGCGCGCTCGTCGCGCTCGGAACGCGGAGCGTGCGCGCCGAGCTCACGGGAGTCGATCCCGAGACCGAGCAGCGATCCTGCCGCTTCGTACACGAGCTCGCCGAGGGCCGCTATCTCCGGCCGGGCGAGCGCGGCGCGGTCGTGCTCGGTCGCACGCTCGTCGACAGGCTCGGCGCGGAGCTCGACGACGAGCTCGTCGCGATGGCGGTCGACGAGAACGGCGACATGCAGAGTGAGCTCCTCGTGCTCGTCGGCATCGCGGAGTCCGGGAGCCGGCAGAATCGACACCGGGATCGCGCACACGAGCCTCGCCGACGTCGCGGCGCTCACGGGGCGTCAGGAGATCGGCGAGATCACGGTGCTCGCGTCTGACGTCACCGCCGTCGACGAGCTGCGCTCGCGTGTCGCCGCGGCGGTCGGCGACCGAGCCGAGGTGCTCACTTGGCAGGACGTGGCGCCTGCTCTCGTCGCCGGCGTGGCGACGAACGCGGCGTTCATGAACGTCGCGGTGATCATCGTCTTCATCGTCGTCCTGCTCGGAGTGGCGAGCGCACAGCTAACGGCGGTGCTCGAGCGCCGAAAAGAGATCGCGGTGCTCGGCGCGCTCGGCATGGGGACGTGGGCGCTCGTGCGCGTGGTGCTCGCGGAGGGCGCTCTCCTCGGCGGCCTCGGCGCGGCCGCTGCGGTCGGGTGGGCTGCGCCGCTCGTCGCCGAGCTCGCGTCCGCGGGCGTGAACCTGCGCGAAGCTTTCGGCGACGAGAAATCGTTTGCCCTCGGGGGCGTGCTCCTCGACCCCGTCTTCTATCCCGCGTTCGGGACTTGGCTCTTCCCCTTGGGCCTCCTCCTCGCCTTGTTCGCAACGATGGTGGCGTCCCTCTACCCGGCCGTGTTCGCCGCCAGGACGGATCCGGCCAAAGCACTGCGAGTCGACCGATGACCGACGAAAAAAAGACAATCGTCCGCGCTACCGGGGTCACGAAGATCTTCACCACCGGAAAGGTCGAGGTGCGAGCCGTCGACGGCGTCGACCTCGTGCTCGAGGAGGGCGAGCTGCTCGCTCTCGTGGGCCCGAGCGGCAGCGGCAAGACGACGCTCCTCAACCTGCTCGGCGCGCTCGACCACCCGACGAGCGGCGAGCTCGTGGTCCTCGGACAAGACCTCGGCACGCTCACGAAGGCGGAGCGCGCGCACCTGCGGCTCACGTCTCTCGGCTTCGTCTTTCAAGCGTACAACCTCGTTCCCGTCCTCACGGCGCGGGAGAACGTCGAGTTCGTCCTCGAGCTCCAGGGTGTGCCGCGCGCCGAGCGGCGGGAGCGGGCGCGCGCCGTCCTCGCCGAGCTCGGCCTCGAGGAGCTCGCGAACCGACGTCCGAAGGAGATGAGCGGCGGGCAGCAGCAGCGCGTGGCCGTCGCGCGTGCGGTCGCTGCGCGCCCGAAGCTCGTCCTCGCCGACGAGCCGACGGCGAACCTCGACACGAAGAACGCCGAGCAGCTCATGACGCTGATGCGGCGCCTCCACGACGAGCACGGCGTCAGCTTCGTGTTCTCGACGCACGATCCCCGCGTGATGGCGCACGCGAGCCGGATCGTGACCCTCGTCGACGGGCGCGTCGCGAGCGACGAACAACCGAAGGCCGCATGACACGGACGGCGCGGCTGGCGGCGTTCGCAGCGCTCGTCACGCTCGCCTCGATCGCGTCGCGCGCCGAGGCGCGCGACGTCGTGGACGAGGAGGACTTCCAGCTCTCCCTCGACTCGGCGTTCAAGAGCAGCCTCCTCCTGGCGTTCCCTCCCGACGATCCGATCCTCTACCCTGATAGGCCCGCGGGCGCCGGCCTCTTCCGTCTGCGCTTCGAGCTCGCGGCGAACGTGGGCGAGCACTTCACGGCGGCGGTTGCGTACGAGCACCGCGCGCGCATGGCGTCCGGGACGGCCGTGGGCGCCGGCATTCTCCCGTCGGACGCTCCGGAGCCGTTCCGGCTCGATCCGCTGACCTGGTACGTCATCGATCAGGCGCCCACATATCAACACCTGCACGAATTCGATCGCGCGTACGTCGCGCTGCACTTCGACTTCATGGAGCTCACGATCGGCCGGCAGGCCATCGGCCTCGGGCGCGGAGTGCTCTTCAGCGCCGTCGACGTCTTCTCGCCGTTCTCGCCCACCGAGGTCGACCGCGAGTGGCGCCGCGGCGTCGACGCAGCGCACCTCGAGCTCGAGATCCCCGGACTGAACGGCCTCTCGGGAGACGTCTACGCCGCATTGGGACAGATAGAGGACGACGGCCTCGGCACGTGGGCGCTCCTCGGCCGGCTCCGTGCGGTCGTCGAGGACGTCGACGCCGAGGTCATCCTCGGCAAGCGCGGCGTCGACAACATGGTTGGCGGCAGTCTATCCGCCACGATCGGCGACGCCGAGGCGCACGGCGAGCTCGCGTTCTTCGGCACAGACGGCCTCGGCATCGACGGGGGCTTCATGGGAACGCGCGCCGTCGTCGCGAAGGGCCTCGTCGGCGGCTCCTACAACGTGAACGTCGGGACCGGGCTGCGCGTGGTCGCCGAGTACCACTACTCGGGCTTCGGCGTGAACGACATCAGCGAGGACCCGTCGATCCTCCTCGACCCGTACTTCCAAGCGCGCTTCGCGCGCGGCGAGAGCCAAATCCTCGGCCGCCACGCCCTCGCGCTGGCGCTGAGCTACGACATCCTCTACGACCTCTCCGCGTCGCTCAGTTACGTCCAGAGCCCCGTCGATGGAAGCGGAATGGTCGCGGGGACTCTGACCTGGTTTCAGTCGGACGCCGTCACGCTCGTGCTCGACGCATTCGTTCCATGGGGCAGCACGCCCGCCGCCGGAACACCGACTAGCGAGTGGGGCACCTATCCGGTCTCCATCTTCTTTCAGGCCCGCTTCTACGACTGACCTGGTGCCAACCGGATGGGAAGGCGTCTTCGAGGTAGAGCTGTTAGCGTACGGGCGTCGCTCTGTCGTGGGCCTGACCGGTGCGCGCCTGCCAGGTCGCCGCGTCGACGACCTCTTGGCGAAACACCGCGTGGCAGCTCGTACATGCTTCGAGGGCGTTCGATGTCGCATGCAGCACCGCTGCGGCGTCATGCGCTCGAGCCGCCTCGCCGATCGCATCCGCGCGGCGGTGGAAGTCGAGCGCCAGCTCGGTGAACCCCTCGGCGCCGGCGCCCATGTGCTCACACATCTGCTCCATCTCTGGTGACGTCTCGATCAGCGCCGACGCACCCGCCACGGCGTCCCAATCCTCGCGCGCGATGCCGTCCGTGATGCGCTGGATGGCGACGAGGTGCATCATCATGCTCTGCTTCTGATGCCAGGCCATCATGGGCTGCAACGGCACGGGCCTGCGATGATCGAGGCTCGCGAGGTCATCCATCGGAGCACTCGCGGTGCCTCCGGCGACGGCTTCTTCGGTCCGCTGCAGCGGTTCGGGTGGTGCAGGCGCCTCGCTCTGGCACGCGAAAAGGACGGGCACGACGAGCAGGCCACTGACGATCGACTTCCTCATCGTCTCCGAGTGCCCATCGCTCATCTCCGGCTTACCACGCGGCGTCTCACTCGGAAAGCAACAAGCGCTTCGCCGCGCAAGGCGTTAGAGCAGACCAAACCGGTCGCTCGCTCTGCGAGAGACGGTCCAGCTCTCACTCGCTTCAACGAAGGATCTGCGAGTTGACCACGTTCGCCGGGCCGTTCGCGATCACGTAGAAGCCCGGAAGGTCGGGCGTCTCGAAGGTGCCCCGCGGATTGTTGCGCGTGAGCGAGTCCGTGATGTTGATCGAGCCGCTCATGTTGTTGCTCACGAAGAAGACGGCGCTTCCGCCCTCGTTCGCTTCGTTGTTCTCGATGAGCGTGCTCGTCAGGTTCATCACGATCTCGTTGCCGTCGTTGTAGATCGCGCCGCCGTTACCGCCCTCGCCGTCGTTCGCGCCGTGGCCGACGGCTTGGTTGTCGCTGAACCACGAATTGACGATGTTCCACGAGACGCCGATGCTGCTCAGCGCGCCGCCGTTCGCGCAGTGGTTTCCCATCGTGGGCGCGCCGAAGGTGCTGTTGACGACCCACGCGGGACGCGCCGGGCCGGCGCCGGGATCGACGAGGTAGTCGAGCTTGCGGATCGCGCCGCCGCCGAGGTCCGAGCCGAGGTCGTCACACACGTTGTTGAAGAAGCGACAGTTCACGACCTTGAGCCTGCCGCCCTGCGCGTGGATGGCGCCGCCACCCGCGCCGTTGGTGTCGCCTTCGGGGATGCCCACCGCGCTCCCGTCGAGGAAGGTGAGGTTCTGAACGACGAGCTCCGGCCCCGGGTTGGTGTTGCAGTCGCCCGAGCCCGACGGATAACCGCCGTGCGAGTTGTCGCACGTGGACAGGTAGAGGATGCGGCTCCTGCCGCCGCCGCTCAGCGCGACCTTGCCGCCGCCGTCGATGACGACCTGTGTGACGTCGTTGTACACGATGGCGGGCGCCGAGAGGACGATCGTCGCCGGGTCCGAGCCGCAGTCGAACGTGATGACGCCGCCCTGCCTGACCGCGGCTACGAACGCATCGGCCGTACAGCTCTCCGGCGTCCCCGTGCCGATGACGGTGGTCGGCGAGGACGTGTCCTCGGCCTGTCCCGCGGCGGGGACCGACGCATGACCGTCGACCCAGCCCGCCGGCGTTCCGTCGTCCGGGAACGGCGTCATGGAGCCCGAGTCGGAGCCGCATCCAGCGCCGACGGTCAGGAGGACGAGCGTCCCCAAGAGAGCTCGTGTGCGCATCATTCGACCGTATCGCGGGACGTGTTCGGTTCGCAACGCTGGCGGGCGCTCAGACCCGAAAACCCGTCAGCGAGCGCGCGCATATCGAGTCTGGCCCGCCACGACCACGACCTCCGGCTCGCCGTTCCAGAGCGTGGCGGGATCGTCGAGCTCGACCTCGGGCGAC
Source organism: uncultured delta proteobacterium (assembly GCA_963740495.1). GTDB lineage: Bacteria > Myxococcota_A > Polyangia > Polyangiales > CAVUEK01 > CAVUEK01. The sequence continues at coordinate 158,723 of CAVUEK010000007.1, read as the reverse complement.
CAGACGACGAGGTCCGCCCACTTGCCGGGCTCGAGCGCGCCGAGATCCCGCTCGAGGTTCGCGGCGTAAGCCGAGCCCTCGGTGTACGCCGCGAGCGCTTCGCGGACCGGGATCGCTTGGTCGGCGTACCAACCGTCCTCGGGCAGCCCGCGCGCGTTCTTGCGCGTCGAGGCGACGGCGAGGCCCCAGAGCGGGTTCGCGCTCATCACCGGCCAATCCGAGCCGAACGCGAGCGTCGCGCCGGCGGCTCTCAGATCGCGCCACGAGAAACTGTGCAGCAGTCGCTCCTCGCCGAGATTCTCCGACCAAACGCCGCCTGGCGTGTCGGACGGGACGGCGTGGTACGGCTGCATCGAAGCGATCACGTCGAGCGCAGCGAACCGACCGATGTCGTCGGGATCGATCACCTCGATGTGCTCGACGCGGTGACGTACGTGCTGGCTCGGATGCGCTCTCGCCGCGTGCTCATACGCGTCGAGGGACATGCGCACCGCGGCGTCACCGATCGCGTGTAGAGCGACCGTGAAGCCGCGTGCGTGCGCCGCGTCCACCATGCGATCGAGATCCTCGGGCGCGATCAGCGGCCGCCCGCGCTCGTTCGAGCCCACGTAGTCGTGGAGCATGTACGCCGTCTTCGACTCGATCACGCCGTCGACGAACGCTTTCAGAAATCCGAAGCCGAGCATGGGGCCGCGGTATCGCTGGCGCAGCCGCTCGTACTCGTCGAGGTCGCCGCCCAGGGGTGGGCAAACGCGAACGCGGATCGGAAGCTCTCCCGCGGCGCGCAGCTCGTCGTAGAGACCGAAGAGACCGGCGTCGCCTATGTCCTCGATCGTCGTGATGCCGAGGGCGAGGCAGTACGCGAGCCCGGCGCGCAGGGCCGCGAGCTGCTCCTCGTGCGTCGGCGGCGGGATGACGTTCTCTACCAGCAGCATCGCCTCCTCGTAGAGGAGGCCCGACGGCGTGCCGTCGGCGAGGCGGCCGATCCGCCCGTTCTCGGGATCGTGCGTCGTGCGGCCGACGCCCGCGCGCTCGAGAGCGGCGGTGTTCGCGAACCCGGTGTGGCCGTCGTACGACTCGAGATAGACGGGACGGTCCGTCGCGACACCGTCGATGTCCGTGCGATCGAGCGCCGCGCTTTCGATCACGTCGTAGTCGAAGCCGCGCCCGACGAGCCACGCGGCGTCGGGATGTGCATCGCCGTAGGCGCGAACGACACGCAGCAGCTCGTCGCGCGTCCTGGCCTCGTTCAGATCGGCCCGCGTGCTGGCGAGCCCGCCCGACTCGAGATGGATGTGCGAGTCGTGGATGCCGGGCGTGACGAGCGCCCCGCGAGCGTCGATGCGTGTCGTCGCCTCGCGCGAAGCGACGTCACGGCTGCCAGGCGATCCGACGGCGACGATGCGATCGCCGCGGACAGCGATCGACACGACCCGACCGTCCGCGAGCCGTGCGTTGTCGACCACGAGCGTGGCGGTCACACGCGGCTCCGGTGGGCTCGCCCCCACGCCGCTGGACGAGCTCCCCCCGCACGCCGCGAAAGCGACGAGGACCAGCAGCTCTGCGCCTCTTGCGAGCACGTTCCTCACGTCGACCGGGGCGGAGGGTACACCACGGCGACGCGTCGATCCCGGCGACCGCGACGCGTTCCCTGCGAGGGGCCGGTGGTGCGCGCGACCGTACCGTTCTGTCGCGAGGCGGTCCGTTGACCCCAGCTGCCCGCCCATTTTCTTCAGAAAATTCGGCGTCGGAATGTCGCCACGATCCTTGCTTGCAAGCTTGGTGGGATGACGACGACGACGCTTGCTTCGATCTTCACCACCGACCGGCGCTCGCGCGCGACCACCGCCCGGACGCTGTTCGTGGTGGCTTCGATCGCGTTCGGCGCGGCCTGCTCCCAGGGCTCGTCGAGCGCGGGGGCTCCCTGCGAGTCCACCGACGACTGCGTCGCGGGCGAGGTGTGCGTCGACGGCACGTGCACGCCCGGCGCAGACGGTGGGGCGGTCAGCCCGACCGACATCGTCGCGCTCTCGCTCATGCCCGAGGATCCGGTGATCGCGCTTCCGGATGATCCCCTCACCTTGGCCTTCACCGTCGTCGGCCGACAACGCGACGGGACGACCCGCACGCTGACGAGCGGTCTCGTGTTCTCCATCGACAACGCGTCGCTGGGCAGCATCGAGGCGTCGACCGGCGTGTTCACCGCCGCCGGTGTCGGCGGCGCCGCGACCGTCCACGTGCACGAGGCGGACGGCTCGGGGCCGGCGGCGATGACCGGCCTCACCGTGACGTACCACGGCGTGGTGCTCGGGACGGGCGTGTCGCCGAGCGACACGGATGTCTTCGCCGGCGGCGCGCCGAGCACGGACGCGTCGGCGGCGCCGGCGGTCGACTACCCACTCGCCGATGCGGTCATGCCTCGCAACGCGTACCCGCCGAACGTCATGTGGACGCCGCATCATCCGGCGCCCGCCGCCGAAGACCTGTGGCACGTCAGCCTCGTGCGTCCGCACGCCGTCCTCGATGGCTACTTCCTCGGCGCGTCCGGGTTCACCGACAGCTGGCAGCTCCCGACCGACATCTGGCCCACCCTGTCCGGGAGCGACATCGGAGAGCCCATCGAGGTCGCCGTCGAGGTCTCTTCGGGCGGCGTGATCTACGAGAGCGCTGCGGTCGACTTCCGAACCGTCGACGCAGTGCTGGGCGGATCGGTCTATTACTGGTCGCCTCCCGCGGCGCGCCTCGAGCGCATCGACGTGCAGACGGCGACGCTCGTCGACTTCCTGCCGAGCCCCGGCGACGACTGCATCGGCTGCCACACGGTCTCGCGCGACGGGCAGCGCCTCATCGCCGTCCGCGAGCCCACGGAGACCGTGACCGCGTTCGACATCACGAGCGACCTCACGGCAACTCCCGCTCCGAACCTCTTCGCCGTGCACTACGACGTGCGACGCTGCCAGTCGTTCAATCCTGACACGACGCTCGTGGTCACGGGCGACTGCGGCGCCAATCCGACGAGCCTGCCGTTCGGCATCATCGACGTCAGCACGGGCGCCGAGCTGACCGCGTTCGCCGGACTTCCGGGGGACGGCTTCGATCCGGAGTGGTCCCCGGACGGGGCGACCATCGCGTACAGCGATCGCAACAACGACCTCGCGGTCACGCCCGTGATGGCCGACGGCTCGTTCGGATCGTCGACCGCGATTCACAGCGCCGCGACCACGCCCGGCGGCGCGGTCGACTGGCATCCCACGTGGACGCCCGACTCGCGCTGGATCGCCTACCAGCACGGCGAGACGCGCAGGACGCGCGAGGAGACCGGTGGTGGACTGTCCGGCACGCGCGGCGCGCTGTGGATGATCGCGCCCGACGGTGCGTCGCCGGTGCGCCTCGACAACGCCAACTTCGGACCGGCCGACGACGCGCGGACCACCGACGACTCGTATCGACCCACCTTCTCCCCCTTCGACTCCGGCGGTTACTTCTGGCTCCTCTTCACCACCATGCACGACTACGGCAACGCGCCCGCCGGCGTTCACGGGCAGAAGCAGGTATGGGTCACCGCGATCAGGCGGGCTCCGGACGGAACGTCCGACCCCTCGGAGGTCCCGTACTATCTCGCGGGTCAGGAGGTCGCCACGATCCTCTCGCCGCAGTGGGTGCCGCCCCCCTGCAAACCCAACGGCACCTCGTGCGGCACGAGCGCCGAGTGTTGCAGCCTCGAGTGCGGGCCCGACGACGTCTGCGCGCCCCCCACGTCGGCGTGTCGTGCACGCGGAGAGTCGTGCGGTGGCGACGATTGCTGCGACGGACTCACGTGCACGAGCGGCAGCCTCTGCGACTACGCACCACCGGACTGACGTGGCGGTGCTGGGCGCGCCCGGGATCGGTCGTCCATGGGCGATGTCACGAGTCCGCCGGGAGCAGACGAAACCGTTCCCCCCGTAGCCACGCAGGGACCGAAAATGGCGCTCGTCGAGCGTGAGCACGTCGAGGCATCGAAACCGGGTGGACAATCGGAAGCTCGAGGTCGGCCTCGCCGACGCGTCGATGAGCCAGTCGAGCTCTGCGAGGACCAAGGGCGAGAGCAGCTTGTCTCCTCTCCTCGAGGGCGAAGTGAGTGCTCGAGCTAGGCCGCGGGCGGGTCGAAGCGGAAACCGGGTCGGCCGCGTGGTGGTAGAGTGGATGAATCGGTCCGACGGTTCCCCGTCTCACCTTTCTTTTGGAGGTCCCTCGATGCGCGCTTCCTTTTCGTACATCGCGGTCGCGGCCGCGTCGCTCGCGGTTCTCGCGGGCTGCAAGATTGGCAACAGCACCGGCGACTGTGGCCCCGGCGACACCTGCGTCTGCGACGGCATCGGAAACTGCGTGAAGGACTGCCCCGACGGGAACTGCACCTTCATCTGCCGAGGGATCGGCAACTGCATCCTCTCGTGCGCCGGCGGTGGCTGCGACGTCAGCTGCGAGGGTCGCGGCAACTGCACCCTCGACTGCCCGAGCGGCGACTGCGACTTCATGTGCGTCGGAACCGGCAACTGCATCTGCAGCGACTGCGCCGGCGAGGACAGCGGCATGCCCCCGCGCGACGGCGGCGGCCGCGTCGACGCAGGCCGCGACGCGGGTGAAGACGCGGCCGTCGACGCCGGTGAAGATGCGGGCGAAGACGCCGGCCTCGACGCCGGCGAAGATGCCGGAGAAGACGCCGGCCCCGACGACGGCGGTCCCGCTCCCGACGCCGGCGAGGACGCCGGCCCCGACGACGGCGGCGCCGCCGTGATGGACGCCGGCGCCGACGCCGGCTGAGCCCGGCGCCTCCGGCCCGCCGTGCGCGACCGTCCACGTCTTGACAGCCCCCAACCCCGACGGCACATTCCCCGCCCCATTCCAGGTTAGCTCAGTTGGTAGAGCGATCGGCTGTTAACCGATTTGTCGCAGGTTCGAGTCCTGCACCTGGAGCTAAAATGTCGCCAGTCGAACCAGGCGACCCAACGTTTAGCAGAGGCCCCGATCGTGAAGACGCGATCGGGGCTTCTCTTTCTGCACGTCATCTCGCGCGGTTGCGTGACCATGCATTTCGGCGTCGCTCTCCACGCGATCGACGCGGAGAGTCGCGAGCACCGTTCGGGGGTCCGCGACGGCTCTCTCGGGCGCCCGACGGGGCGGAGAGTGGGCGGAGAGCCTCCGAAATAGTTTAACGGAGGACCCCTCCGCTATTTGACAGACGGAGAGAATCGCCGAAAAGCTCGAACACCTCTCCGTCGCCGATGGCGCCGCGCAACATCCCGTCGCTCCTCTCCTTCTCGGCGCGTCGCTGTCAAGCGGAGCGCGGAGAGAGGTTGCGATCGATGGTCAAGCGATTGCAACCTCTCGCGGTCGGGCGCGTTGAACAGACGGAGAGTCGCTTCAGCATCGGGAGCGTTCGTCTCTCAGTCAACGTCGACGTGGAAGCGGTGCAGTGAGCACAGCTCACACCGAAAGGTCATGAACCCCTCGGCATCGGGGCCCATGTCCTCTTCAAGTAGATCACGCTGCTCGGCCGCCTGCTCCTCAAGGTCGACGTCGCGAAGCTCGGATGGCGTGAACTCCCCGACGAAGATCATCGGTCGGCTGCAGTGAAACAACCAGCACTCGCCCTGCCACGTCGTATATGGAGGTGTTCTCACCAGCTCCCAAAGAAGGTCGCGTGGAACCACCGCTTCTACCCAGTCCGAGTCCGGCTTGGGTTTGAGAGCGAAGTCGTTACCGCCGAGCTTCTCTAGGTTGAGTCCTGGAACTCCGTGGGTGTGGCCTCGTAGTGCGAGTTCCGGCGTCACCATTCCGAATTCCGTATCGATCACAAGAGCTGCCTTTCCATCCGCGAGGGCCTCGTACCCAACGATCAGCTCTTCGTCAGCTCCGTTCTGATCCGCGCCCGGAGGCGACTGAGCACCACAACCGTCGCAGGCCGACGATTCCTCGCTGCGAACGATCCGTCCGCCGCACTTCTCACACTTGACGATGAGGTGGTCCACTTCGAAGCAGTGCTCCTCGTCGCGTCCACTCACCGCGCAGCGTCCTCTACCAACGTATCGTGAACATGATGACGCTCGCGCCGCGTACAGACGAAACGGAATGCCCAGCTCCTTGAAGAAGGGAGATCCGCCGGACACCTCCGGGATCTTGTTCAACGTTGCGTCGGAGATATCTGCCACTGCCGCGTCGTGCGCCGACCGAGGTCGGAAGTTAGGCGCCGTGTAGCTGGCGATGTCGCGTCCGATCGCGGCACTATGGCCGAGTTGCGTCTCTACTTCGAAGAGCAGCCAGTACGCGATTTCGCGAGGCGCGAGGCCGGGCCCAGGCACGAAGGGGCCCCCCTCGACGGCCGCCAAGAGCGGAAAAACGGTGCGCGCCAGTTCATCGCTCCGATTCCGCAGGATCGAATCGTGCGGTCTCCGGGCGACCATGCAGCGCGGCGAGATAGGCGATGCGAACCGCTCGAGCACGATGGCTGTCAGGATCCAGGACCCGTGAGCACCATTCCAAGGCGGCCTCGTACTTTCCGCTCTCTGAAAGCTCCGCGATGAGGAAGCCGCCCCACGTATTCAATTGCTCCTCAAGGCGATCGAATCCCTGATCGGTTCCCAAGGAGAGAAGGACTGCCGCAGCCGTAGCGGTATCTCGTTCCTCGATCGTATACCAGAAGATGCTGGCAATCATGTCCTTCGAGGAATGACGGCTCGTTCGGGCTAGGTCGAGGAATTCAGGGTAGTCACGGCCAGTGCGGTGAAACAGAACAAGCCCCCAGTCCCGGGCAACGGACTTGGCTTCGGCCCCCTGCTCTTCCAGCCTCGCCAGGTACTGCTCTGCTTGGTCGATCGCTCCGCACCGAGCCGCAGCCGTTCCGACGGCATGCAACGCCTGCCGATACTCCGCCGACTCGCCAGGTATCTTGGCCAGAAGGTCATCGGCCACGCCCCAAAGTCCTGCTTTGGCGCTGGCCTCGACAATCGCGCCATATGCCCAGGGCAGCACCGACGGCCGCCCTGACCGGCCTCCATTCCAATCGTCCGCTGCAACGCTCCATGCCAACGTCGCCTGTTCGCGAATGGCATCGGGGCCCCGATGCCTCGCGATGAAGTCGAACAGCAGTGGATGCCGTAAGCCGAAGGCCTCGCAAAACTTGGCGCAGCCGGCCTCGGCCCACCTGCCCCAATCCTTCAGCTCATCGAAAGGGACGTTCCAGCCCACGCTTCGTCGGGTTTCGGGGGCGATCTCTGCCAACCGATCGAACCACTGGAGGCGCAGCGCCCGACGGAGCACGGCTTGTAGACGCATGGGCGGACCCGCGAGCGCGGCAGCCAGTGTCTCGGGACGCTGTTCGACGTGGGAGGCTGCGCACGCGTGCTTCGCGGTGATCCGGAAATCCAAAGGCCCACGGATGGTTGCGGCGAGTGCGTGCGGGTCCGCACCTGAGTTTGCCCGAACGACAAGCTCGGCGATTCGTTCCGCCGTGGTACCTGAAGATATCTGGTCAACGAGTTTCAGGAGATCATCGAGAGAAGCTGGCATCGCATGCCTCCGCACGGCTTTCGATACTCCGGCGCGGGTGGCGACACTAGCCCGTTGGGAGTCTTGTCGCTAGACGCCACCTACCTACACATCTCCACGCCTTGCGTGGCTGAGGTGTCGGCTCGGAGTTTGGCCTCCTCGTGAGATTGGATAGGGCGGGAACAGGCTGTCTCAGCCGCCGGAACGCAGGCAGTCGCCGACCATGGCTGCGAATTCCGGCACCATCTTCGCCAGGCCCGCGAGCACATCGTCGAACGAGCGCGGCGGATTGCGCAGGGCTTGCGCCTGTTGCCGAACCACGTCGAGCATTCCGTCGGTATCGAGATCGAACAGGTTGCAGAGGAACTCGTCGGGCGACTGCGCCTCGATTCCGTCCGGCAGCGCTGCAAAGTCCTTCAGGTTGATCGTGACGATCACTTGGGCGCCGGCTTTGACCGCTGCCGCCGCGACGTGACGGTCCTTCTCGTGATTGGGCATCGCGTCGATGAGATGTTCGTGCCCTTCGACGAGAGCCTCGGGAAAGGCGCCGGTCATTGCGGTACGCAACCTCCTGGCTTGTTCTCCGGTGATCGTCCCGGTGCCGACCAAGCTCCGCTCGGTCTCGTCCAGGATCTCTTCGGACCAGTGGAGCTGGAAGAACCCCTCGGCGGCCGCGCGCAGCAGGGTGTCCCGCAGCGTGAACGGAAAGAGGACGTTGGCGTCCAGGACGACCTTGAACGGAGCCACGATCATCGGCCGACCTGAGCCTACTTCAGCTCGTCGTAGCCTCCGAACTCTTCGCTCATCTGCGCGAGCTCGTCGAGCTTGGCCTTGCGATCGCGATCGCGCTGCTCCTTGAACGCGAGGGCGTCCTCGATGCGAAGTCGCCGGTGTTTCCCGGTCTTCGTGTAGGGAATGCGCCCTTCGTTGAGGAGCCGGACGAGATACTGTCGGGAGACGTTGAGCAGATCCGCTGCCTGCTGGGTAGTGATCTCCTTGCCGACCGGGACGATCGTGACCGAGTCGCCGCGCGCGAGGACCTCGGCCACTCGCTCCAAAGCGTAGAACACGCTGTCTGGAATCGAGATCGTCTCACCCGACGGCCCCACTAGCTTGAACGCACCGCGACGGCGGCGGGCGTGTGCCACGCTGTCGAGCAGGCGGAAGAGGGCGGCCACGTCGGCGCGTTGTTCGGGCGGCGCCGCGACGGGCGTCATCCGGCGGATTTGCTCCTCGAGGGAGCGGGCAGTCGCTTCGGCGGACATGGTGAAGACCTCGAAGAGAGGATAGGTCCTAGTCGACCCAACCGCAACCTAATATTCGACTCAACCGCAACTCGGCGACGTGCTCGACCCGATATTTATTGAGAAATTTATGGAAGCGGCTCCTGAGTGTCGCTTTCTACGCCCCCTGGCAGTCTCGGCGGCAGGGCCTTGCCCTTTGGCCTTCGGCGTCGACGAGGCCTTTTCCGCCGCGCCTTGCGCTCCGCGGCGAGCTCCTCGTCCCGGCGGAGCATCGATGCGTACGCCTCGGCGATCGCGATCTCGTCCAGCACAACGGTGAGTCGGTTCCGGGGCCCACTCCACCGCACTTCCCAGACGAGCTGCGCCACCGCGCGCCGTACGGTCTGCGGCCAGAGCACGTCCCAGATCTTCGCGTAGGACTCCAGAACGACGCGTGCCTTCGGGGAGATCTTCCCGGTCGGCTCTCGGAGCCACGCGAGCACCCGCTGCTCGATCTCGTCCGCAGCGACCTGCGATCCCGGGCAAGGCTTCGAGCCACGGCACCGGTAGTATCGGGGAGGCACGTTTTCGAGACGTGTCGGTCTGACGGGCGGATCTGGAAGCGTCCGACTCGATGAAGTGGTCATGATCTGTTCGCATCGAACGCACCGAATCAGGCCGCGCAGAAGAAACAAGTCCGCCTCCTGTTTCGGAGGTCGCCCAGATGCACGGGTGCTGCGAGCATCGATGGCGGCTCCGGCCCTGGCAAAGAGTCCGTCATCGACGATCGCGTCATGCGTATCCGCGACGTCCGCGATGCGTCCGAGGTAGACATCGTTGCGCAGGATCCGAAGGACTGACCTCGCGCTCCATGCACGTTCGTCAAGGAGGTGCCGGTCCCGATCGCACTTGAAGTTGAGCCATTCGGCGATGGCCGATGGCAGGACGCCGTCGGCCGCCATCTCGAAGATGCGCTTGACGACAGCCGCTCGTTCCGGTCGTGGTACCAACTGGTGGCTGAGCGGATCCGACGAGTATCCGTAGGGAACACGCCCGGCGTTCCGCAGGCCGTGTGCTCGCAAAGCCGCGCGAGCGTCCCGCAGTCGCTCGCCGATGATCTCCCGTTCGAACTCGGCGAATGTCGCGAGCACGTTGAGCGCTACGTCGCTCATCGCCATCTCTCCCGTGTGGAAGTCGCCCGCCACGACCGACAGCTCCGCGTGATGTCGCCGGAACGTGCCTACGAGGGTCGCCCAGTCGGAAACACGTCGGGTAAGTCGGTCGACGCGATGAACGACAACGCGGTCCACCGCGCCTTCCCGGATCCGGTGGAGGAGCCGCTCAAGGGCCGGTCGCTCCATGGTCGCGCCCTTCTGTCCGACGTCGTCGAAGCGCTCCTCAACTGGCACCCAGCCGCGGAAGGCGTAGGCGCGCACGTACGACAGGCACGCGTCGTGTTGCGCGTCGCAAGACGTGAAATCGGTGCCGGGACGGACTACCGACTGGCGCGTGTAGATGGCGCACCGAACCTGGCTGCGCTCCATCCTTCCAAGCTATCACGAAGAACGACGGTGTCGCGATGCACGCGCCGTTCCTCTCTCCGTCGCGAGGTGTTCGAGTCTCGAACGGTCGCGCGATCGATCCAAATGTGAGCGCGAAGTGCGCGACGATCCGCTTCGAGTTCGAGTTGAGATCGACGATCGCGAAACTCGAAGTCGAACAAGTACCCGATTGTTTAGCAGCCGGCGGTGTCGAGCAATCGCAGCAATCTTCAGACGTTGGAAGAGCGGTCCGCCGTTTAACAGCGGCGGCAAGGCAAGACGCAATTTGAGCCATTTTTGCCCAAGGCGAACAACCTTGGGCGCCAGGTAAACAGAGGGCCTCATCGGGATGACCGGCGAGGCGCTCTTCTTTTTCCCGTGCTTCCGCGGGGTCTTGCGGCATCGGTGGTGATCGCGGTGCTCGGCGGGCGGTGATGCTCAGAGCACGAGGTCGTTCGCGACGTGCTGATCGCGGTCGCAGAGAGCCGCGTGTGGGGCTCAGGCTGGGCGGTGCCATCTGGTGGTTGCCAATCAAAACGGCTCTGAGATTAGCAGGGCTGTAAAGCTCAGAGTCTGCGAGCGGTCACGGCGAACCCTTGAGCTGTGGCAGCCTCTTCGGCAACTCCGGGCGTTGACGAGCAACGCCGATCGCCGCGGCGAGGTCATCGTCGCTCGGCTCGTCTCCCCATGTGTCCTTGATGGCTTCGCGTGCCTGTGCCGGGCTGGCCTCAGCGAGCGCTGCCGGCACTGCGTAGGCTGCAGCGAGCCGTTGCCACAGGCCCCCGTCCTCCGGGAGAGCGAGCGCCGCCCGAAGCGGCCGAAGATCGATCGAGTGCCCCAGGGCTTCGCCGCTGTCGGTGTCGAGCATGCGAAGCCGATCCCCCGTCACATGCAACAATCGCGCGCCATTCGGCGAGAGGGCTACAGCACTTTCGTAATCGAACTCGCCGAGCTCGCGCACGATCTGACCTGCCTCGTCAAGGAGGCGCAAGTTCGGCAGGCTCTCTTCGTCCTCCTCCTCCTCACTCGGATGCTCGAGCATCACAAAACGCCAACCATTCGATGTCTTCGCGAAGCTCACCAGATCCCCATGCAGGTCGCGCGCGTCGAGAACAGCGGTACCTGAGTTCGCTTCTAGGACGAAGCGCGTCCCGTCCCAGGCGTAGTGGCCGCATGTGCTATTGAACGTGTTGCCGCATTGGTCTCCAATCCAACGCGGCGCCATCCGATAACCGCCACCCTTCACCACATCCACAACGACCGACCACTTCGCGTCGCCGATTGTTCCCGCCACAAAGCGTGGCAACGACTCGGGGAGCACGCCTTTCAACCATCCGTGGCTAACCACGTCCCGGACAAAGGCTTCTGCACCAAAGTAACCGGAGTTAGCGGTACGACCGCCACCGCACACCAACAAAACATGTCGCTCATCGCTGCCCACCGCGCGCAGACCGCAAGTACCGAAGAAGTCGCGCACCTCGCCATCTGCGTCGAGAACAATGCTGGCGAAGCGGAACTGCAAAAGGAACCCCGAGTCGAGAAAGGCGCAGTCGCAAGGAACAGTTTCGCAGCTTTCGGATCCGAACGGCACCGCGAACATAGGCTGTGGATCACCGGCTGCCCCCGGCTCGGCTGGGCGGCCGGTCATGAGTTCGCTCAGTGGTTGCCAGGCGGTTCCGTGGGATGCGTCCTCGCAAGCCGCCTGAATGATGCTGCGAGCATGACGCAGCAGAATGTTCGGTGCACTTAACTCGAGCATTCGTTCCAAATGCTCAGCGAGCGCGAACACATCCGCGGCAACCACGTCGGCGGAGCTGATCGGGGGCGCCAGAAGTTCGCTGGGATCGCGAGGCACTTCAATCTCACGAACGGTGAGATCATCCGGAAGGACACGAGCGCAGGTGAACTCTTCGAAGTCGTCATCAGGGTATGCATCGAGGAACGTCGTTTCATCGATGACCTTGCGGTCTCGCCATGCGCGCGTGCCGAGGGCAATCTCGACAACATCATCGACGCTGACCCCCATGCGGCGCGCCGCTTCTTCTCTGGCCCGCGACGGGAGTACTGGACAGGGGAGGCCGAGCTTCATTTGCCCTACGTACCATGGGCTTTCACACTAAGAGAAGCGGAGTGTGCCTCCTTCCCGACTGGCCAGTGCACACGCTCCTGGATTCTCGCGCCCGTGAACTGGACCACCACGCTTGCCCGCGACGACGTGCGCCGCATTCTCGACCTCAACCCCTACCGCGCGCTCACACTCGGCGGCTGACCATCCCGCGAAAACCGGGGCCGCCCCGCGGCGCAAGGACGGATGCGTCGAACGGAGACGAAGTAACGCGTAAGCTTCAGGACCGCGAAAGAGCCTTCAGCCGCGAGTTGTCGTTCCCGTGCGACGTCGTCGAGAGGTATTGGGTGCATCGGGTCCGCTAGTTCAGCGAGCTTCAACGCTGAAGCATCACAAGCCCTGACTCGTCTTCCTCTGGGGTGCGCGGTGCGTAAACGTACACGCGTCCGCCTGCGCAGAGGTTGACCTCCCAACTATGGGCCGAGCTCGACCCCGACTTCGGACTTGCGACCTGAAGTTCTTCCTCGAGCTGGAGCACGAAGCGGTAGTCGGGTCCGGCCGGACTCGGCTCTTGCCGCCAAAGAGGGGAGCCACCAGCCTTGCAGCCCCCGAAGGGGTCAGGCTCGTCCTGGAATCGCTTCCAGCCAACGACCGGAAACTCGGGAGCGATCGTGGCGCCCTCCGGTGGAGTCGTAGATTCATCGTTTAGCTCGGAGTCGGGAAGGACAAAGCACGCGTTTGCACCCGACAACTCATCCCAGAAGTCGCACTCAGAAGCGTTCTGACACAAGAACACGAAGAGTGTGTTTCCTAGCCCCACGTTCAACGTTCCGTCGCGATGCCTGAGTTGGGCGAGGAGTGTCATCGGGCGATCGCAGCTCTCGCACTCGGGCCAATGCTCGCTTGGAAGTCCAACCGGAAGACCACCAAACCTGTCTCTCGCGCTGGCATGGCCGTTTTCGCGTGAGGACTGCGATACGATCGGCTGCTCACACCACACCCACTCGGGCTCGCTAACCACGTCCCATGGGGCTGGACGTACTTGGGAGTCTTCGTCCGTTGCACCGCCATCGTCGACGTCCGGCGAGCCGCTCGCCGTCTGCTCGGCATCCCGCACGTATCGCTCGAAGTAGTCGTCGCCATGGCGGCTGCACAGCGGACGGGCTGGATGCGTCTCGAGCCAATCCAACATCGCCACGACGAGAAACAGCTCGTGCTGCACAGCGGGATGCGACAGCTCGTCGGCCGTTCGCGCCGCGGTCGCAGTCCAGTCATGTCCCGTCTCGGTGGAGTGGCCAAAGCTCCACACGGCCGATATCGCGGCGCTTGCCGCGAGATGTGCCTCGGTCCCGCTCCCGGAGAGCGCTTCACTCAGCGCGTGCTGCACTGCTTCAAAGGCTCCAAAGATGGTCCTCGGATAGTCGACCGAGCGCAGGTTGGGATCGCGCAGCTCGCGTTCACCGCACAGCAACATCCGTTGCATGGTATCGATCGCGCTAGCGTCGGCTTGGTCGACGTGTGCCGCGATGATGTCGAGGGCCCGATTCGCATGCTGTTGAGCGGAACGCGCGGCCGGCTGGACAGCGGATCGATAGGCGACCGCGCGCCGTGCGCAGGCGCATGCGAACGCGGCTCTCTTCTCCCGCGTGAGCCGCTCGAGTCGCAATTGCACTGACGCGAGCGTGTCGCCAGGCCATCGGACCCCGCGTGCCAGCACCGCGTTCCGCGTGATGCCTTGCAGTGTCCGCGGATTGGCCTCTTTCCCGGCGCATGGGCTGTAGTGCCACCACGGCTGGAGGCTCATGCGCGGAACCTACTGGCTTATGAGGAGCCAAACAAGGCGACGTGCCGTCGCTCGGCCGGCCAGCGGGCGACGTCCCTCTCGCTGTTGAAAGTGAGCAGGGGCGGACATGACAGTTACGCGACGCGCGCCTCCCTCGCAACCTGATCGTCACCGCGCAGCGCAGCAACGAGGTCGCGCATGCCCTGGTATCCGCGGAGACGGCGGAATCGCTTCTCGGCGTCGATGCATGCGGTGGCGATCCAGCGGACGATCATCCGCGCGTTGCGCCAGCGCTTCACCCGCCGCGTGAGGTCCCGCGCCGAGCCGATGATGTTCTCGATCGCGTTCGTCGTGGAGAGCGTGCGCTCGAGCCACTCCGGAAGCTCGAACGCCATCACGGTGAGCGTCTCGTCGAGACCTTCCTCGAGCGAAGCCGCGGCGCCGGGATGATTGTCACGGAGCCGGCGAGCGAGGTTCTTGAGCTGCTGCTCGGCGAGCCTCACGTTCCGGCTCCGGTACGCCTGGCGCATCGCCTGCCGTACGGACGGGCGCATCTCCTCGGGGAGCTGGTCGATGACGTTGCGCGTCTTGTGCACCTGGCATCGCTGGATCTTCACGCGCGGTCCGAACACGGCGCGCACGGCCTTCGCGAGCGCCTTGCTGCCGTCGAGCACGGCGAGGATCGGGCGGTCGGTGCAGAGGCCGCGCGACGCGAGGTCGGCGAGCATCGCGGTGCACGACGTCGACTGCTCGGTCGCGCCCTCGCGGATCCCGAGCACGTGCTTGCCTCCTTCGACGTCGATCCCGAGCGCGACGAGCAGCACATGATCCTCGACGTACAGCCCGTCGACCATCAGCACCGCCAGGTCGATCGTGCTCAGGTCGCGGCCGAGCCACGCCTTCACGCGCGCCTCCGTCGTGCGGACGAAGCGCCGGCTCACCGCGCTCTTGCTCGTTCCGCGCGTCTCGAGCTTCGGGTCCACGGGCTCGAGCGAGCGATCGTACTTGCGCGTCGAGACGCCGACGAGCATTTGCTCGAGGCACGCTCCGAGAGCGGATCGCGATCGCCGAACGCGGCCCAGCTCGGGAGCGTGACCTCGCCCCATCATCCCGCGCACGCGGCCGGCGAACGCTCACGAGCCGACCGCCGAGCACGAGCTCGCCGGCACCTCTCCCGCGATCGCCTCTTCTTCGTTTTCGGGCTGTGCGTGGATGCGACCCGTAAGTCGCGCTGGGGCCCGCGTGCGCGTTCGCCTCTCAGTCAACGTCGACGTGGAAGCGGTACAGTGAGCACAGCTCACACCGAAAGGTCATGAACCCTCCGGCATCGGGGCCCATGTCCTCTTCGAGTAGATCACGCTGCTCGGTCGCCTGCTCCTCAAGGTCGGCGTCGCGAAGCTCGGATGGCGTGAACTCCCCGACGAAGATCATCGGTCGGCTGCAGTGAAACAACCAGCACTCGCCCTGCCACGTCGTATATGGAGGTGTTCTCACCAGCTCCCAAAGAAGGTCGCGTGGAACCACCGCCTCTACCCAGTCCGAGTTCGGCTTGGGTTTGAGAGCGAAGTCGTTACAGTGACGTCGTCGTCCGCAAATCTGGCCTCGTCCTGGACTGGCTCGGGCAGGGACCGAATGTTCTGAGTTCAAGGTTCATCCGCCGGACTCTCGTGGGCGGTGACCATGGCCGCAAACTCCGGCACCAATTTCCAAGGGCACCCAGTACTGCCTCGAATGACCGCGGCGGGTTTCGCAGCGCCTTCGCTTGCTCGCGGACGATATCAACGATGCCGTCCGGATCGAGGTCGAACAGATTGCACAGGAACTCGTCGGGAGACTGCGCCTCCATACCATTGGGCAGCGGAGTGAAGTCCTTGAGGTTCAAGGTCACGATGACCTGCGCACCGGCCTTGACCGCCGCCGCCGTGACGTGACGATCCTTCTCCGCGTTGGGCATACAGAGGCGCACGTGAGCGAGCGCGCCGGCCCGCCGCGTTCCTGCTCCCGATTGCACGGTTTCTGGGGATGTTCTGGTTGATAGGTGCCGGCGCAGCGCTTCCCAAGTCGCGCCGAGCACAGGCCACTTCGAAGGAGACGAAAGGAGGACGCGAATCATGAGTGCGCTGAAAGACAAGGTCGCGCTGGTGACGGGAAGCTCGCGCGGGATCGGCGCGGCGATCGCGAAGCTCTTCGCGAGCGAGGGGGCGAGGGTCGCCGTGCACGGGCGGGACGAGGCGATGATGGCTGCTACGCGGCGGGACATCGAGAGCGCGGGCGGGCGGGCGATCGCCGTTGCCGCGGACGTCACGAGCTTTGCCGAAATCGAGACGATGCGCCTCCACATCGAGCAGGAGCTCGGCGCGATCGACATTCTGGTCGCCAACGCGGGCGGCATGTACAGCCCGCCCGGGCCGATCGAGGAGATGACAGAAGAAGGGTGGCGAGCCTCGATCGACGGCAACCTCACGGCAACGTTTCTGACGATGAAGAGCGTCCTGCCCGGTATGAAACAGCGGCGGTCCGGGAATATCGTCACCGTGTCCTCCGCGGCGGGCCGCCGCGCGAACGCGCGATCCCCGATCGCCTACGCGGCCGCCAAGGCCGGCGTCGAGCTCCTCACGCAAGACGTCGCGGCCCAGGCCGGGCCCTTCAACATCCGCGTCAACTGCATCGCTCCGGAAACGATCCTCACCGAGCGCAACCTCGAACGCATCCCAGAAGGGATGCGCCCGCAGCTTGTCGACGCTCATCCGTTGAAGCGCCTTGGAGCACCGGAAGACATCGCGCGTGCAGCGCTCTTTTTGGCCTCGGACAGTGCGAGCTGGATTACCGGCGTCATCCTGGACGTCGCCGGCGGCGCGGTAATGGTGCGGTGATGACGGGGCCACGTCCATGCCGATCTGGTTCCGGTACCGGAAGCAATCGACGAGGGTCTTCTCCGGGTCGTAGATGCGGACCGGCACACCGTCGAGCTCGTGCGTCTCGATGCCCTCGTGGAAAGCCGGCCCGGAGAACCAGAAGAAGCGCGTTGGCGGGTAGTCGAGGCGCGGCCTCGTCTTGCCTCGCTCGAGCGCCACGTCGATCACGTGCGGCACCTGCGTCGTCAGCTCATGGAACGAGAGCGCCGAGATCAGGCAGAGCACGCCCTGCGGGACGCGCTTGGCCACCGCGACGAGGTCCGGGTGCGCGCAGGGGAGACTATCGCCTCGGGGGAAGCTCCAGATCGGTCCCGACGCGCAGCCGATCCAGATAGCTTTGATAGGCCCACGAGCGGTCGCGCTTCTTACCGGTGATCTCGATGAGGATTCCGGCTTTCTCCAAGGCATCCACCGCGCGCCCTGCCGTCGGCTTGCTCACTCCGAGCTGCTTGATGGCGTAGGCCACCGACACGATGGGATGGCGGGGCAGTAGCTCGAACAGTCGTACGGCCGCGACCGATGTCCCGCCGTGCTCGAGCGCGCGGGCGCGGTCGTCCGCGACGAGACCGAAGAGCTCGCGCGCCGATGCCACGGCCTCATCGGCGATGGTCGCCACGCCATCGAGGAAGTAGTCGAGCCAGCTTTCCCAGTCGCCTTCGGTGCGCACGGCACCGAGTCGGCGGTAGTACTCGTCGCGATGGCGCTTGAAGAAAAGGCTCAGGTACAGGAGAGGCTTCGTCAGTAGCTTCCAGTGTTCGAGCAGAAGCGTGACCAAGAGCCGCCCAATGCGGCCGTTGCCGTCGAGGTACGGATGGATCGTCTCGAATTGGACGTGGAGCAGTCCGGCGCGGACGAGTGGCGGTAGGTCATCCTCACCGTGGATGTAGTTCTCGAAAGCCGACAACGCGTCGCCGAGGACATGGGGAGGGGGAGGAACGAAGACCGCGTTGCCTGGGCGGGTGCCGCCGATCCAGTTTTGGGTGCGGCGGATCTCTCCCGGCTGTTTGTCGGTACCGCGGACGCCGCGCATGAGCCGGAGGTGGGTCTCGTTCAAGAGCCGCATCGAAAGCGGCAGCCCCGTAGGTTCCGCGAGCTCTCCCCGGGCGTACGCGAGCGCGTCGAGGTAGTTGCAGATCTCTTCGACGTCGGCACCCGGTGGACTTGCGTCGTCTTCGGCCTCGAAGGTCAGGAGATCGACGAGCGTGGCCTGCGTGCCCTCGATCTGGGACGAGACCACCGCTTCCTTCCTGACGAAGGCGTAGATGAACCAGTCGACCGAAGGCACCATCTCGCCCGCGAGCTCGAGGCGCACCAGCGCCTGCTCCGCGGCCCGGAGATGCTCCGAGACCGCTCCGTCGAGGGCGAGGGGCGGCCCATCCGGTGGAAGCGGCGCCGGGATGAAGGCCGCGACCTCCTCACCGCCGGCCGTCGTCCTCTCGTATGTGCCTGTTTTCCTTTGGCTCATCTCGGGTCTCCAGGCGGCTCGAGAGCGTGTTCCGACGCTTCTTCACTAGTCACGAAATCGTTCCTTCCGGCGCCTCTGGTAACAGAATCCTTTACCAGTCACGCCAGCTAGTCAAGATTTCGTTCCTAGCGCCAAGTGCGTTCCGCGTGATGCGGAACGGGCCAGTTCGCGGAACGCGGGTCACGTTCGCCCGTGCTCGTGACCACCGCGATCAGCGCAGCGGACCTCGCTCAGCGAACCTCGTCCATGCGGCGGAGCCGGCTCCGCAGGCGGACGTCGCGCGGCGCCGCCTCGATGCCGGTGCGGTACGCCGCGGCCGCGTCCTCGCGGCGGTCGAGCATGAGGAGCTGATCGCCGAGCAGCTCGTGGCTGCGTGGATCGGTCGGGTCGGTCGCGATCGCGCGGCGCGCCCAGGCGAGCGCGAGCTCCATCTCGCCGAGACGTTGATGAATGCGCGAGAGGTTGCGCTGCGCGTCCGCGCTCGTGGGATCCCACTCGAGCGATTCCGAGAGGAGCTCCGCGGCACGAAGCCAATCACCCTGAGCGTAGTGACCGCGCGCGTCGGCACGCAGGCCGGCTGCGCGGTTTCGACGCACCCAGAGGTTCTCGCCGAGCACCTCCGTGCGCGGCGCGGGCAGGACCGCGATCGGATCGGCGGTGGTACGCGCCGGCGCTGCGGGCGGCGCGGCCTGGTCGCGCTCGTGACGGACCTGCGCGGTCGGGTGTGCTGGTGACGTCGGGGGCGAGGTCGCGGGGGGCAGCGGGACGTCGGGCGACGAGGTGACGCCCTGCCGCTCGTCCTCGGAGTTCACCGCCCAGGCGACGATGATGACGACGACCGCGCCGAGGCCGAGCGCGACTCCGGCGAGCTGTCTCGCGCGAGAGCGTCGTGGCGGTGAGGGCGCAGGCGTCGGCGCGGCCGGCTCCGCGACCGCCTCGCGCGCGGGCTCGGCGCGCTCGACGACGACGCGAGGAGGGTCGAGCACGGCGGATTCCTCGGAGCGGTCGAGGGCGGCGTCCGTGGACGCGTCCATCGAGCCCGGAGCGATCGGCGGGACGCTCTTCGGCAAGGGCTCTTCGAGCAAGGTGGTCAGCGACGTGGTGGCGTCCTCGTCGCCGGTGATGCGGGGGATCGTTCCGCTGTCGAGCGGATGCGACAGCGGCTCGGCGGGCGGCGGGTCGGTGACCGCGCCCGCGCGAGGGCGGCGCGAGCGGCGGCGGATGACATCCGTCGCGCCCGCAGCCGGCGGCCGAAAGGAGCTGTAGAGCTGCCTCTTTCCCGAGCGATCGTCGTCGTCGTTCCCCACGGGGCCGATATCAGCTTGCCATAAGGCCGGATTTCCGTCGCGATCGCCGCAGGACGCCCCGAGCCCACGCCCGCGCTGAGACGCTCGGGGCCGAGCGTCACTCCACGCGCTCGATGACGTGATAGCCGAGCTCGGTGCGGATGGGCTCGCTGATCCCGCCCGGCTCGAGCGCGAATGCGGCGGCCTCGTACTCGGGGGCGAGGCGGCCGCGGCCGACCGTGCCGACGTCCCCGCCGCGCGCCGCGCTCGCGTCCTCGGAGGCCTCTCGCGCGACCGCCTCGAAGTCGCCCGCGACCGCACGAGCGCGAAGCTCCGCGGCGCGGGCGCGCGCCTCGTCCTCGCTCCGCGTGATGTCGTCGCCGGCGTTCCGCGCGCCCCGGAAGCGCACGAGGATGTGGCGCGTGTGGATCTTCTCGACAGCACAGCGACGCGCAACGACGAAGCCGTACGGCGCCTCGAGCACGCCGGAGATCGCGCCGACCGAGAGCGCGAAGACGGCGTCGCGGATCGGGACGTGCGCGTCGGGCCACTCGTCGCGCGCGTACGTTCCGATGAGACCGCCGCGCGGACCGCTCGATGCCGCGTCGGACTCCGCGCGCGCGAGCGCTGCGAAGTCGGCGCCGGCCGCGGCCGCGCGCGCGTGGAGGGCCTCGGCGCGCGCGCGTGCGGCGTCGCGGTCGCGCGTGATCGCGTCGCTCGCGTGCGCGGCGCCCGCCCATGCGACGACGAGGACCTCTGCGCAGGCCTCGTTCGGATCGGCCGGCGGCGGAGCGGGCTCGGGCGCCTCGGCGGGCGCGCTCGGCGCCTGCGTCGAAGCCGGCCCGGGCGCGGGCGCGCTATCGTCGCCGCACGCGGCCAGCGCGAAAGCGAGCGACGTGAGCACAAGAGGCGTTCGCATGAGCGAAGCGTACCCGAAGCTACGGGGCGTTGGGCGAAGGCGTGCCGTCTTCGGCCCCTTGTGTCGCCATGATCTGTTCGAGCGTCGTCGTCGGAAACTCCGCCAGCTCCTCGGGCGTGCGCACCGGGTGGCACGCGCCGAGCTGAAGAGAGCCGCCGATCACGTCGGTCGGCGCGATGTAGAGCGTGATCGAGACGCGATCTCCGTACACGAGGAACACGTCCGCGACGCTGGTCTGCGCATGCCGCCAGGTGAAGCGCCGCGTGGGGACGCCGCCCGTGTTCGGGCAGTCCCAGAGGCCGCTCGGTCGACCGTAGGTCTCGGTCATCGCGGTGACGTGCGCGCGCACCGCTTCGGCTGAGGGCAGGACGCTCTGCACCTGGATCTGCGCGAGCCGGCGCGAGTCGTGCGCCACTCCGTAGACGACCTCGGCGCCGTTCGGGAGGCGCTCCTCGAAGAAGTCTTGGCTCGGATCGTTCGTGCCGACCTTGGGGCGGACGTGCCGGGCCCGTGAGAGCTCCTCGAGGGTCATGCCGAGCGCGAGCCCGCCGAGCTCCTCGGGGATGAGCGTCGCCGACTCGCTGCGCAAGCGCTCGAAGCGCTCGGCGTCGCGGCGCTCTCTGCGTGCGGTGGCGCGCTCGCGGGCGATGCGGGCCGCCTCCTCCGCGGCGCGATCCTCCGCTTGATCCCACAAGACGAAGCCGAGGACGCCTGCGCCGGCGGCGGCGAGGAGACCGATGGCGATGGCGTTCTGCCGCTTCACGAGGAGGGCAGCGTAGCGCATCCCGGTGATGACGGCCTCGGCGACGTCTGGTACACACGCGGGCTTCGCACGACGTTCGGAGGCGACGATGGCGACGACAAAGCGTACGAGTGGCAAGAAGCGGGCGGCGCCGCACGCGGGGTTGACGAAGAAGGGGCGTCCGGTGGTCGGCATCCTCACGGGCAGTCCGAGCGACATGCCGGTCGTGCTCAAGGCGGAGGAGGTGCTGCATTCGCTCGGCGTGCCGTGCGAGACGCTCGCCGCGAGCGCGCACCGGACCCCGGAGCGCGTCGTCGCGTACGTCGACGGCGCGCGCGCGCGCGGCATCGAGGTGATCATCGCGTGCGCCGGCATGGCCGCACACCTCGCGGGCGTCGTCGCCGCGCACACGACGCTCCCCGTCATCGGCGTGCCGCTCGCCGCGGGGAGCCTCGGCGGCTTCGACTCGCTCCTCTCGACCGTCCAGATGCCCCCCGGCATCCCCGTCGCCACCGTCGGCGTCGACGCCACCCGCAACGCCGCCTTCCTCGCCGCTCGCATCCTCGCCCTCTCCCACCCCGAGCTCACCGCCCGCCTCGAGGCCCGCATCGCCGAAGACAAGAAGCGCTACGCCTGATCAGCCGGGGAAGATGGTGGGGAGCGTCGGGTGGCGGTGGATGAAGCCGGTGTCGAGGAGGCGGCGGGGGATGACGCGCTGGCTGGCGAGGAGGGCCTCTCGGGTCATCTGCTTGCCCATCGCGAGGTAGAGCGCGGGGGCGGGGACGGGAAAGGGCGCGGGGCGGTGGAGTGAGCGGGCGAGCTGGCGCGTGAGCTCGGCGTTGGTGAAGGGCTCGGGGGTGACGAGGTTGACGGGGCCGTCGATGTCGTCGTGGTCGAGAACGTGAAGCACGGCGCGCACGGCGTCTTCGAGCGAGATGAAGCTCCAGTACTGGCGCCCGTTGCCGAGGCGGCCGCCGAGGCCTCGGCGAAAGAGGGGCAGCATGCGCGCGAGCGCGCCGCCGGTGGTCGTGAAGACGAGCCCGAAGCGCGTGTGCACGACGCGCACGCCCGCGTCACGCGCCGGGTCCGCTGCGCTCTCCCACGCTCTGCACACCTCCGCGAGAAAGCCTTCCCCCGGAGCGCTCTCCTCGTCGAGCACCTCGTCTCCGCGATCGCCGTAGATCCCGACCGCCGAGGCAGCGATAAGCACCGCCGGCCGCCGCTCGAGCCCCGCGAGCGCACGCGACAGAAGCGTGGTCCCGACGACGCGGCTCGCCCGGATGCGTTCTTTCTGCGCCTCGCTCCAGCGATGAGCGGCGATGTTCTCGCCCGCGAGATGAAGCACGGCGTCGACGCCTTCGAGGCGCGCGGCGTCGATCACCCCCTCGTCGATCCCGAAGTGGACCGCTCCCTCCCCGACCTCGGCCTTCCGCCGCACCAGTCGCACCACGCGATTCCCGGTGGCCTCGAGCGCACCGACGAGCGCCCGACCGACCAAGCCCGACGCGCCCGAGATCGCCACGGTCCTCATCGCCCGAGACGATAGCCGCGCCCTCGGAGCTCCGCACGCCGGCCGAGCCCCGAGGCGGAGCGCCGCTGGCAGCCACCCACGCCAGCGTGTAGAGTCCGCGACCCGATGCAGATCCTCGTCTTCACCGCGGAGATCGCGCCCTTCACGGGCCGCGGGCCCCTCCCCGAAGCCATCGCGGCTCTCCCCAAAGCCCTGCGCGGCCTCGGCCACTCGGTGACGGTGATCTCACCGTTGCTCGCCGGCGTCGATCCCGCGGAGCGGGCGCTCGCGCGCCGCCTCAGCAAGGTGGACGTCACGATCGATGGGCGCACGCTCGCGTGCGAGGTCTACGATGGTCGGACCGCGGGCGGTGTCGACCTCCTGTTCGTCGGCCACCCCGAGCTCTTCGCGAAGCAGCCCTCGCTCGCCGCGGACGGCGACGCATCGCACGAAGCGGCGCTCCGCGCCGGCACGTTCGCGCGCGCGGCGGTCGCGCTCGCTCGCTCGCTCGAGCCAAGGCCGACGGTGCTCGCGGCGCACGGTTGGGTCGGCGCGCTCGCGCTCGCCCACGCGCGCACCGACGACGCTCTCGGCACGCTCGGCTCGGTCCTCGGAGCTCACGACCCCGCCTCCCAGGGTGCGTTCGACGCATCGCACGCGGCCGCGCTCGGGCTCGATGGCGCCGAAGAACGCGACGCCGCTCTCGCCGGCCGCGTGTGCTCGCTCCTCCTCGGGCTTCGCCGTGCCGATCACGTCGTCACCACCTCGCCCTCCTTCGCGCGCGAGATCACGCGACCGCCCAACGGGCGCGGCCTCGAGGAGGCCTTCGCCGCGCTCGGCGAGCGCCTCGACGGCATCCTCGATGGCGTCGACGCCTCGCTCTGGAATCCCGCCACGGACGCGCGGATCGCGAGCCGCTACGACCCGATGGATTTGTCCGGCAAGCGTCGCGACAAGAGCCATCTGCAGCGCGTGCTCGAGCTTCCGGTTCGGGACGACGTGCCTCTCCTCCTCGCGATCGCTCGGAGCGAGCCGGCCGCGGGCTTCGACCTGCTCGCCGACGCGTGCCCGAAGCTCCTCCGCAACGACTGCCAGCTCGTCGTGGTCTTCGAAGGCGACGCGAGCGAGCCGCTCTCGACGACGTTCGCGTCGCTGTCCGAGCGCTGGCCCGACCGGCTGCAGTTTCGCGGCGCGGGCGACGGCAGCCTCGCACACGAAGCGTTCGCCGCGGCGGATCTCGTCGTCGTTCCGTCGCGTCACGAGCCCACCGGCAACGCGCAGCTCGTCGCTCACCGGTACGGCGCCCTGCCGA
Organism: uncultured delta proteobacterium; assembly: GCA_963740495.1. GTDB lineage: Bacteria > Myxococcota_A > Polyangia > Polyangiales > CAVUEK01 > CAVUEK01. The sequence continues at coordinate 134,435 of CAVUEK010000007.1, read as the reverse complement.
TTGTTCGCCGCACGGGCGGGCTCGCCGACACGGTCGTCGACTGCGACGCGAAGCTCGAGAGCGGGACGGGCTTCGTCTTCGACGAGCCGACCGCCGACGATCTCCTCGCTGCGCTCCGGCGCGCGGTCGCGGCGTTCGAGAAGGCGCGCGCGTTCGAGGTGCTGCAGGCTCGAGCGATGCGCGTCGACCATTCGTGGGAGCGCAGCGCGCGCCTCTACGAGCGCGTCTATCGCGCCGCAGCGGAGCGCCACGCGGGATGAGCGGAGCTCGCTCTCCCCTCGTCGCGGCGCTCGAGCGCGCCCTCAGTCTCGGAAGTTCACGAACTGCAGCGGCTGGTCGATGTCCTTCGACTTGATCGCCGCGATCGCCGCCTGGAGGTCGTCGCGCTTCTTGCCGGAGACGCGCACCAGGTCGCCCTGGATCGACGCCTGCACCTTGAGCTTCGAGTCCTTGACGACCTTCACGATCTCCTTCGCGCGCTCGGTCGCGATCCCCTCTTTGAGCTTGAGGAGCTGGCGCACGTTGCCGCCGCCGGCCGGCTCGGGCTTCTGAGCATCGATCGCCTTGAGCGAGATCTTGCGACGCACGAGCTTCTCCTCGAGCACCTTGAGCGCGGCCGCGACGCGTCCCTCGCTGTCGCCCGTGATCGCGATGCCGTCTTCCTTCCGCTCGATCTCGGTGTTGGTTCCCTTGAAGTCGAATCGCTGAGCGATCTCCTTCTTCGCCTGCTGCAGCGCGTTCTCGACCTCGTGCGACTCGAGCTTGGATACGACGTCGAACGAAGGCATGCGGACCTCCTCTTGGTGGCGCGGGATCGCCATCGCAGCGGCTCCGCGGGCGGCGAACATAGTGACCCCGACGGCGTCGTTGCAACCCCCCTCCGGGCTCGGTCTCAGCCCTTCGGGAGCTTGGCGTCGCTCGGGCGAACGTAGAGCGGCTCGAGCCGCGCCGCGTCGTCGGGCCCGTCGCGCAGGAACCGACGCGCGGCCTCCCTCGCGATTCCTCGACGGCGCTCGGCGTGTCGCGTCCGAGCGGAGCGACGTCGTGGGGTCCGAGCGTCCGCGAGAGCTCCTCCGAGTACCGCCGAAGCCCGTCCCCGAGCACGGCGATGCGAGCCTCCCCCGCTCGCGCGCGAAGCTCGCGCCCCGCGTCCGCCGGCTCCGAGTGAAACGGCGGCGCGATCTCGTCCAAGCCGCCGTCGATCACTCGGTAGAGAGCGGCGTACACCTCGCCCTTGTGCGCGTCGACGATCGGCGCGACGACCGAACCGTTCGGCGCGCCGAGCCCGCGCGCCAGCGCAACGAGCGACGTCACCCCGACGACCGGCGTGTGACGAGCGAGCCACAGACCCTTTGCCGTCGCCACCCCGATCCGCACGCCGGTGAACGAGCCCGGCCCGATCCCGACGCCGACGAGGTCCACCTCGTCGGCTCGGAGCCCGGCCGCGACGAGCGCACGCTCCACGTGGCCGAGCAGCACCTCCCCGTGCCGGGCCTCGACGGGCTCGTAGACCTCGGACGCGACGCGCTCGCCGACCACGACGGCGACCGCTCCGACGCGGGTCGACGTATCGAAGGCGAGGATGCGCATGGTTTCGCTGGCTTGACCGCCTCCCGGCACGGGTCTAGCTTCGCGCGATGCGACCGGGACGACGACGATATCCCCCGAAAGCCCGAGGAGAAAGACTGCGTTGATGCTCGGGCTCCTGTCCCCGACCGACCCCGCGTGGGTCGAAGCCGTCGAACGCGACCTCGATGGCCTCCTCGCCGATCACGCTCACTGCGAGCTGAAAGCGGCGCAGACCGCGTTGAGCCTGCTCGGCCGGCACGCCGGCGAGCGTCCGGAGATGGTCGAGCCCCTGGTCGCCCTCGCGCGCGAGGAGGCCGAGCACTTCCGCGAGGTGGAGCACCGCGCGAGCGCGCGCGGGGGTGTCTTGCCTCCGCCCGGCCGCGACGCCTACGTAGGGGCGTTGCGAGACGCGGCGGCGAGCGACGGGGCGTCGGTGCCGCGGCTCCTCGACCGGCTGCTCGTCGGCGCGATCATCGAAGCGCGCTCGTGCGAGCGCTTTCGCCTCTTGGCCGAGCGCCTCTCCGACGCGGACCTTCGCGCTTTCTATCGCGACCTGATGGCATCCGAGGCGCGACACCACCGGCTCTTCACGAAGCTCGCCGAGGACGCCTTCGGCGAGCTCGTCACGCGTGAGCGGCTCGAAGCGCTCGCCCGACGCGAGTCCGAGATCGTGAGCGGGCTTCCTCTCGGCCCAACGGTCCACGGTTGAGCATGCCGCCCAAGGACGCCGGCAGCAGCACGAGGGATGCGGGAGCGGCGTCCAAGCGAGCCCCGTCGCCGAAAGCACGCGGCGCCGACGATCCGAAGTCGAAATCGAACGCCAGGGTCAAGGGCAAGGGAAACGGCGGCGACAAGGGCAAGGACGCCGCGCCCGAGACCGGCTGGGAGCGTGCGAAGGCGAACCTCAAGACGATCGGCGGGGCGGTGCTCCTCGCGATCTTCATCCGGATCGTGCTGTTCGAAGCGTTCGAGATCGAAGGCCCGTCCATGGAGCCGACGCTCCTCAATGGCGACCGCGTCGTCGTGTCCAAGTTCTCGTACGGGTTGTTCCTGCCCTCGATCCTCACGCGTCCGTTCACGAACAAGAACGAAGCCGTGCTCACGTGGGCGACGCCGCACGCGGGCGACGTCGTCATCGTGAACAGCCCGCACGACGGCATCGACATCGTGAAGCGCGTGATCGGCGTCCCGGGGGACCGCATCGAGATCCGCAACGACATCGTCTACCGCAACGGGCGCGAGCTCACCCAGGAAGACCTCGGGCCGTGCAACGAGGTGGAGACGTATCTGCGTGGCGCGACCAGCGAGTGCGTCTCCGAGCGCATCGCAGGAAAGACGCACGCGACGAGCAGCGACGTCGCGCGACCGCCCGACAACCATCCCCTCGTCGTCGTGCCGCCCGGGCATCTCTTCATCATGGGCGACCACCGCGATCGATCGAACGACAGCCGCTTCTTCGGCACGGTCCCGGTCGCCGCGGTCAAGGGTCGCGCGCTCGGGATCTACTGGTCGAGCGACACGGACGGCATCCGCTGGGACCGGTTCTTCGAAGGCGTCAACTGATCGCATGGCCCGCGCAGTGGACGTACGCGCCGTCGCCCGGCAACGCCTCGAGGACGAGATCGGGACCGTCCGAAAGGACACGCCCGAGCGCGTCGCGCTGGTCTATCCGAGCCCGTACTCCGTAGCGATGAGCTCGCTCGGGTATCAGACGATCTACCGCGAGATCAACGGAGCGCCGTCGCGAAGCGCCGAGCGCGCGTTCCTTCCAGACGACGTCGCGAGCTACCGCGCGTCGCGGATTCCCCTCTTCACGTACGAGGGCGCCCGTCCCGTCGGCGACTATCCCGTCGTCGCGCTCTCGGTCGCGTTCGAGCTCGAGATCGCCGGTCTGATACAGACGCTGGAGCTCGCGGGCATCCCGCCGCTCGCGAGGATCGCGACGCGCGCCATCCCTTCGTGCTCGGCGGCGGTCCTCTCACGTTCTCGAATCCGCTCCCGCTCGCGCCGTACTGCGACGCCATCCTGCTCGGCGAGGCGGACGAGGCGATCCACGCCGCGCTCGACGTGATCTTCGACGCGGGCGACAACGCCGCTGCACGAGCCGCGCTCGCGCACGAGGTGCCGAGCGCCTGGGTCCCGTCGGTCCACGGCGAGGCGCTGACCGAGATGGGGCGATCCCGACCGGCTCCCCGCGTATGCGCAGATTCGCGACCCCGCACACCGAGCTGCGCTACGATGTTCCTCATCGAGGCCGAGCGCGGCTGCTCACGCGGCTGTCACGTACTGCGTGATGCGCCGGATCGACGAACGGCGGCATGCGCATCGTCCCGATGGAGCGGATCCTCGAGCTCGTCCCCGAGACGCGCGGCGCGTCGGGCTCGTCGGCGCGGCCGTCAGCGACCACCCGAAGATCGCCGAGCGTCGTCGAGACGCTCGCGAGCCAGGGCCGCGAGGTCGGGCCTCTCGTCGCTCCGGCCCGATCGGATGAACGACCGCTTCGCTGCGGCGCTCGCAAAGCGGGCCACAAGACGCTCACGACGGCGATCGACGGCGCGAGCCAGCGCTGCGCGACATCGTCGAGCGCAAGGCGCAAGGAGAAGCACTTCATCGCGCGCGGCGGAGCTCGTGCGCGCGCACGGGCTCGATCGCCTGAAGCTCTACATGATGGTCGGGCTGCCGGGCGAGACCGACGAGGACATCGACGAGCTCGTCCGCTTCGCGGCCGAGCTCTCGCACATCGCACCGATCGTCGCTCGGGATCGCGCCGTTCGTGTCGAAGCGCAACACGCCGCTCGACGGCCTGCCGTTCGCCGGCATCGAGGTGGTCGAGCGCCGGCTCGCGCGGCTGCGGCGCGGGCGTCCACGGGCGCGTCGACGTGCGCGCGACGAGCGCGCGCTGGGCGTGGGTCGAGCACGTGCTCGCGCAGGGCGGCGCGGCCGAGGGGCGCGCGGTGCTCGACGCGGTGCGCGGCGGCGGCGGGTACCGCGATTACCAGCGTGCTTTCGCGGCGTTACCCGTCCGAAACGAGAGCCGTGGCGGCCTCCCCGTCGTGGCATGATGCGTTTTCGATGAACCCGAAGAACGCGGGCGAGGGAGAAACGTCCAAGCCTCCCTCGTATGGAGTGGGGATGAGGCTCACCGTCTCGATCGCATCGCTCGGTCTCGGGCTCGCGCTGGTCGGCTGCGGCGGAAGCTCGTACGAGTACTCGGAGGCCTCCGCCGCATCCCCCGGCCCCGCGGCCGACTACGCCGTCGGCGCGGCCGGAGGCGCGGCCGGAGGCGAGTCGTACGGCGCGGACTACGAGCGCACGGAGCCCGGGTCGGCTCTCGAGGCGGAGGAGATGGTCGCTGCCGACAGCGGAGGGGGCTTCGGCGGAAACGACTGGTACGACGAGGTCGAGGCTGCGCCGGCCGATGGCTCCGCAGATCGCCGGACAGAGACCGATAGCTCCCCGGAGATGCGCGCGCGCTACGCGCAAGCGACGCCGCCCGCGCGTCAACAGCCACAGGGCACCCAGACGGGCAGCGGCACGACGCACGCGGACGAGGCGACCGACGCGACCTCGCCGTCGGGGCCGCTCCTCATCTACACGGCCCAGGTGACGCTCGCTGTCTACGAAGTGGAGCAGACCCAGGACCGCATTCTCGAGTCGCTCCACGAGCTCGAGGGGTTCCTCGCGCATCGGACCTCCGCGGAGCTGGTCGTCCGGGTTCCCGCCGCGCGGTTCGAGCGCGCGATGGCGCTCATCGAAGAGGCCGGCGACGTGCTCGACCGCAACATCGAGGTCCAGGACGTGAGCGAGGAGTTCCACGACCTCCAGATCCGCATCCAGAACGCCGAAGCGATGCGCGATCGCCTCGAACAGCTGCTCGCGCGCGCGAACGACGTCGAAGGCGCGCTCGCGATCGAGCGCGAGCTCCAGCGGATCACCGACTTCATCGAGCGCTCGAAGGGCCGGCAGCGCTTCCTCGCCGACCGCATCTCGTTCTCCACGATCACGGTCTACTTCCGGCCGCTCTCCACCGAGCCGGCGAACGGGCCCGACGGGTTCGTCCTGCCGTTCCCATGGCTCGACGAGCTCGGGCTCTCGAACCTCTTGAGGCTCTGACATGCCGACGCGCGCCTCGTGGTCACGGTCTCTCGGCTTGCTCCTGTTCGCCCTGGCGAGCGGCTGCGGTCATCATTTCGAGCTCACCGTTCCCGACGACTTCGTCGTGCTCGACGACGACAACTCGAGCTACGCGATGCGCGCCACGAGCGCGCACGGCATCGTGATCGCGGTGCGCGAGCTCGACAACGATCCCAAGGGCAACCTCGCGTTCTGGGTCGACGCCATCCGCAACCGAGTGCGGATGAACGGTGGCTATGCGCTCGTCGAGGAGCGCGACGTGACCGCGGGCAGCGGTCAGAGCGGAAAGCAGCTCCGCTTCGGACGCGACCAGAACGGCGTCGCGTTCCGATACTGGGTGACCGTCTTCGTCGGCGACTCGCGCCTTCACGTCGTCGAGGCAGGCGGCCGGGAAGAGATCTTCACCGAGGCCGAGCCGCGCATCGAGCGCGCGATCGCAGGCCTCCAGATCGACTGATGCCGCGCCTCGTCGCGCTCGTGCTCGCCGCATGCGCGGCGATGGCCTCGAGCGCGCGCGCGGACTGTCCGGGCGCCGCCGGCGATCACGCGTTCTCCGCGGAGCCGCCCCCACCCTGCATCGAGCGGCCGCCGATCCTCCCGCCGCTCCGGCTCGGGGTGGATCTGCGCGGGGGCTGGCACGACGCGAGCATTCCGCTCGACGGCGCGGTGTTCGGCATCGGTCTCTACGCCGACGTCGAGGTCTTGCCGTTTCTCGAGCTCGGGGCGCGCTTCGCATACGAAGCCGGACGCGACGAGGGCATCGACGCGGACGGCGACCATCACGACGACATCGAGATGCCCGACCTCGAGGCGATCGTGGTGACGGCCGGGCCTCGGTTGATTCTCTTCTCGCAACCCGCGCGGCGCGAGGGGTGGCGGCTCGGCGTCGATGGCGGCGCCCTCCTGACGGTGACGAGCGACGCGCCGTCGGGCCCGCTGATCGAGGTCTCGCTCGAGCGCCAAGCCGGAATGCTCTTCGCGGGCGACGGTCCCGAGCGCCAGACGCACGGCACCGGGCTGGACGTCGGCCTCGCGCTCCGCTATCGGCAAGGCTTCGGGGATGCGGCCGACTACCGCGCGGTGCTCGTCGCGCTCTACGCGGGGCTCGAGACCGGTGTCCCGCTCCCCGAAGGCGCGCCGGTCCGCCACATCAAGCCGGGGCTCGAGTACGTGCTCACGGTCGCGCCCGGCTTCGGCGTCGGGCTCACCGAGAACGCCGGCATCGCGGGGTGGCTCGAGCTCGGCGTCGGCTTTCCGCTCGGCCGGATCCTCGCGCTCGAAGCCCGAGGCCTCGGCATCGTCGCCGACGTGCCCGCGACGGAGGACGTACCGCCCGGCGATGCCGGGGTGTACTACGGGTTTCTCGGCGGCGTGCACGCGCCGCGATGGTTCCCGTTCGCGCTCGAGCTCCTCGGCGGCTACGTGTGGGGCTTCGGCACCGAGCCGCTCGCGATGGAGCCCGGTTCCGTCTTCGAGGTCCTGCTCGGGCTGCAGTCGCCGAACCTCTTCGGCTGCGGCGTCGGCGCGTCGGGCGGGGATCACGACCCTCTTCGGCCCACGCGACGCCGACGCCTCGTGGGTCGTGGTCGGTTTTCGCGTCGGAGTGCGCTACGACAACCTGATCCGCGCCGCCGACTGCCCGACCTAGAACACGACGCCGGCCGTCGTGCGGAACGACCAGACGCCGTCTTGGTCGAACGCGAAGCCGTTCGGTTCGTCGAGGTTCATGAGAAGCCCCGCGCGGAGGATCCCGACGCCGATCCTCTCCGCAGCCACGAACGGCTCGAGCGAGATCTGGGTGCGATCGCCCTGGGTCGGGTACCAGGCGAGCGTGGCGCGAACGCCGAGCGCGATGTAGGGGAGCGGGCGCCACCCGAGCTCGCCGGCCGGCGCGACGAGGAGCTCGGTCTCACCGTCGAAGACGCCGTCGTCGGTGACCGGGATCATCGGCACGACGGCGAGATCGATCGCGCCGTAAAACGTGGTCATCGTCTCAGCGCGCGCCGCGACGACGACCGAGAGGGCTCCCGGGAGATAGAGCCAGGGCCGAGCGTTTCCCTCCATCGCGCTGACGAGCTCGGCAGCCTGCGAGCCGGCGAGCGAGTCGAGGTCCATCGGGTCCGAGACGTCGGGGCGGCTCGCGACGGGAAACGCGACGCCCGCGCCGACGCGGAGCGCGAGCCAGTCGAAGCGCGGCGCCCACGCCGCGCCGAGATACGGGTTGCCGACGCGCGTCTGCCCGCCGCTCGCCGGGACCTCGACGGTCTCGCCCGTGTCCGGGTCCGTGGTCTCGACGGTCGTGCGAAATGCGCCGTGCACGAACCCCCACGCCGCGTCGACCCAGAGGCCGTCGACGATGCGCACGTTCACTGTCGGCACGAACCCGAACCCCGAGAGGTCCACGTCGTAATCGAGGATCCGCCGCGAGCCCGAGTGGAACGAGAAGTCGACGAGCGCGCGGACGCGTGGTTGCGGGGGGCTTTGCCCGTCGGCCGCGGGCTCGTCTTGCGCCCACGCTGGCGTGGGGCCGAGGGCGAGCGGCGCGAAGAGCGCGAGCGGCGCGAAGAGCGCGAGCGTGTGAGCGAATCTCATCCGAGGATCATCGATTCGGAGAGCAGGCGGCCTTCGGCGAAGCGGCGGAGGTTCCACTTCTCGAACAAGGGCCGGTCGGCGCCCTCTTCGTCCGCGAGGTAGCGTGCCATGAGCTTGGCCATGATGGGCGCCATCATGAAGCCGTGCCCCATGAATCCGCACATGAGGTAGAGGCCCGGAAGCGCGTCCACTTCGCCGACGATCGGCGCCCCGTCCGGCGTGATGTCGTAGCACCCGGCCCACTGCCGGAGCACGCGCACACCGCCGAGCACGGGCATGTCGCGCGTCGAGCGACCGCGCGTAGAGACCGAGGAACCGCGAGCGAGCTGTCCTGGTCGAGCCCCTCGGGCACCTCTGCGTTCGAGATCCCGCCGACGATCTCGCCGCGCATCGACTGCGAGAAGTAGAGCCCGGTCCCGAGGTCCGCGACGAGCGGCCGGAGGAACGGCTTGAGCGGCTCGGTCGAGCAGATCTCGTGACGGTGCGGGTGGTTTGGGAGCTCGATCGCCGGCGAGCCGCGCGACCGCAGGGCTCCCGGCGCCGGCGCAGAGCAGAACGCGCGAGGCTCGGATCGCGCCGCGGTCGGTGACGACCCCGGTGACGCGACCGCCGTCACTCGCGATCTCGGTCACGGTGGCGAACGTGTGAACGGAGACGCCGCTGCTCGTCGCACGCGCGCGCGTATCCCCAGACGAAAGGCCAGGGAAACACGACTCCGTCGTCCGGGTTGTAGCTCGCCGCGACGACCCGGGACGCGTCGAGCTCGGGCACGATCTCCTTCGCTTCGGAGGCATCAATCATCCGCGAGCCGACCCCGTGCTCGTTCTGCAGCGCGACCGACGCCTCGAGCTGCTTCGCTCGACGGCTCGGTGCGCGCGAGGAAGAGATACCCGCCCTGCCGGAACCAGACGTTGATGCCGAACTTCGTCGCGAACGCTCTCGCACATCTTCACCGACTCCTTCATCAACCGCATGTTCGTCGTCGCTCGACCACTGCGCGCGGACGCCGCCGCCGTTGCGCCCCGACGCGCCGCCGCAGAGGTAGCTCTTCTCGACGCACCACGATGCGCTCGACGCCGAGCAGCGCGAGGTGGTACGCGGTCGCGAGACCCATGATGCCTCCGCCGATGACGACGACGTCGGCGGACTCGGGAAGCGCGACCGCGCCGGTTCCCGCGGCCGTCACTCCGGCTCCTCCTCGTCGAGCAGCGCGGCGAGACGCGAGAGCGGGACGGGGTTGTACGGCGGCCGCGCGCGTGAACGGGACCGCGGGCGCCTCGCCGGTTCGAGCGCGGATCACCCGCGCGCAGAGCGCGATGCACTGCTTGCCCTGGCAGAAGCCGGTCCCGAAGCCCGTGTAGCGCTTCACCGACTCGATGTCGCGGTAGCCTCGCTCGAGCGCCTCCTCGACGTCGTGGAGCGTGACGTCCTCGCACCGACAAATCAGCATCTTGTCAGCCACGGGCGAGCTCCTCCGCGAGCGAGGCGCCTACGCGCGCGCCCGCCGAGAATCGCTGCCGCGGCGTCGGCAGCGCCCACGCACTCACCGGCGGCGCGCACGAACGGGGCGCGCGTCCGCCCACCCTCGCCGGTCACCACCGCGAAACCATCCCCGGCGAGCGCCACTTCGGCGCCCGCTTGCGCGGCGAGCTCGTACGCCGCCGACGGCGGCGCGGCGAGCACCACCGCGTCGCAATCGATCCGCCGCGGCAGATCGTCGTCGCCCGCGGCGAGCTCGACGCGGCGCACGCTCGCGCCACCGAGCACGCCCGAGACACGCGACGGCTCGAGCGGCCCGACCACCTCGGCGCCGCGCGCCCGCAGCGCTCGGGCGACCGCCTCCGCCCACGCGCCCTCCCCCGCCACGACGACGCGCGCACCCGGCAGCACGCCCGCCGCGATCAGCCGTCCGGCCGCGCGCGCGCCGATCACCCCGGGCAAGTCGTTTCCGTTCACCGCCAGAGAACCCTCGTGCGCTCCCGTCGCGATCACGATCGCACGCGGGCGCGCGAGCGAGAGCCGCTCGTCCCCGTCGACCGCGACGAGCCATCGCGACGCGGCATCGTCCGCGGGTCGCTCCGCGTGCCCCTCGCTACGGCGGTCGTCGATCGCGACCGCCGTAGCGCCCGCGCGCAACGTCGCCCCGACCGAGGCGGCATCTCGCGCGAGCGTCGCCGCGAGGTCGCGCGGCTCGCGCTCCCTTCCGCTGTCGTCGCACACCGGCTCCGGGTACACGAGCAAGTGCCCACCGGGCTCGGGCTCGTCGTCGACGACGCACACGTCGCGGCCGGCGCGTGCGAGCGCCGCCGCAGCGGCGAGCCCGGCGGGCCCGGCTCCGACGACGAGCACCTCGGACGCGATCGCGCCCGGCTCGACGGCGCGCCGAGTCTCGTCAGGCAGCCGGCCGATGCCCGCGATCCGCCGCGCGACTTTCTGCATGATCTGGTTCAGCGGCCGAAACGCCGTGAACATGTGGTGGTGGTCCATCCCGTCCGGGAAGAACCAATCGGTCGCGGCGAGGAGATCGCGCTCCGCGCTCCCGAGCACGTTCTGGGTCTCGACGACCATGCCTTCGCGCGCGGGTGTCCGGCACGTTCGCACGCTCGAGATCCCGTCGACGCGCATCAAGCACCCGTCGCACCGACCCGCGTAACACGCCGCCCCGCGCGGCCGGTGGTACTTCACGCTCCTGCCGAGCACGAGCCGGCCGGCCGCGGCGAGCGCGACGGCGACGGGCTCTCCATCCGCGGCGACGACGTCGTCCCCATCGACGACGAGTCGAACGGTGTGCCCAGGCTCGGCGAAGCGGCGCGGCGGCATGCCGGATTGTACCGAATCACGCGCCCGCAGAAGACAGCCCTAGCGTCGGCCCGACCCCGCCGTCCGAACGCGGCGACGAAGGCACGCCAGCACGATGAGCGCGCCCGCGACCCCGACACCTCTGCCCGAGCGCGCAGGGACCGCGCAGCAGCCCGAGGTCTGGCTCGGGTCCGCGCGGCCGATGGACGTCTCGCCGTCCGCCTTTCCGCCACGAGCCCACCGCCAGAGAAAACGCATGCGGCTCTTCTGACCTTCGGTGAAGAGGCCGCGGCACTCGTTGGAGTAGCCCATCACGTTCTCGACCGGGTCGTTTCCCCAGTCGTCCGGGCACGTGTCGACGTCCGATCCGCAGAGGTGGTGGCCCGTCGCCTGCGTCGGCGTGTCCCAGATCAGGTCTCCGTTGCGGAGCGCTCCGCATCCGAAGTGAAACGTGTGGAGCAGCCCGAGCCAGTGCCCGGTCTCGTGGACGATCACGAGAGGATCCGAGAGGCCTCCGCGGTCGGGGAAGTAGCGGACGACGACGTGGTCGCCGCGATGAAGCGCGGGGTTCACGAGGAACTCGGCCCAACCCGTGACCGACGTGCCCGCGCGGGGGCCCACGACGTACACGTTCATCCGGGTGGCCCCAGCGACATTCGCGAGATCGTAGAGAGCTCGCTCTCGATCGGAGCCCTGCTCGAGGTGGTAGGTCTCGCTGTCCGCCGTGATGTAATCGATCCCGGCGAGCTCGAAGACGAACGGGACGTCTTGGTACGCGAACACGTCGTTCAGCACGTCCACGATCATTCCGCGGGCGCGCTCGACGGGCATGTCGCCCTCCCCGCCTGGCGCCATGCGCACGACGTGCACGTACACCTCGACCATCGCGACGCCGTCCTCCTCCCATCCGTCCGCTTTTTCCCCCTCCTCCCACCCTTCGTCCTCCTCGAGCTCGGCATCGGCCGCCGTTTGAATCGCGTCGAGCGCCTCGGGCGCGACGTCGACGACGCCACAGGGGCCGTCTTGTGCGAGCGCGGCGCCCGCGGGCGCGAGCTCGAGCCCGAGCACGGCGCAGAGCATCAGGACGATTCGAGCCCAAACAATCATCACGCACCTCGTGCGCGTGTGAGTGCAATCGGCGTTCCGCGCCTCGGCGCGCGGGATCGGCGCGATCCGAGCCGCGGCGGCCGCCGCCGGGGCGGCGAAATGGAGCGCCGCTCTACGAGGAACGGCCCTGCAACGCCCGAAGCTGCGGGAACGCGCGCGGAAGGACGGAGTCGTCGTACGCGGCGTCGCGGTCGCTCGGCTCCCAGTGCACGTCGACGTGCGTCAGCCACGAGTCGTTCGCGGGGATCGACGACTCGAGCGCGAGGCGGAGCGCGCCGGCGTCCCGGACGTCCCCGGAATCGAGCAGGTCGCACGAATGTTGGATCGCCAGGACCAGCACCGCGAGCCCCACGTCCGCGTCGCGGTAGCCGGCGCTCTTCGCGAGACCCTCGGCACCCTTCGCCGGTCCCGCTACCGACATCACCCACGCCGCGAACTCGCCGGTCGCCCCGCGCCACGTGGAGACGGCCGCGAACCGGACGGAGCTCACCTGCTCTACGAGCGCGTCGCGAAGAGCCATCAAGGCGTCGCTGGTCCTTCGTTCGCGCGCCGTCGCGACCAGTGGCTCGAGCCCGACCCGCAGCGACGCCGGGACCGCGAGCACGAAGGCCCGCGCGTCGTTCTTCTTCTCCTCGGCGAGGCGACGGCGGAAGCGGCGTTGATCGATCACGATCCGCACGAGGGCCAGCGCGCCGATCAGCGCGTAGAAGCCCACGAACGCGAGGGCCCCCCAGGGATTGTCGTGACCTGGCAAGACGAACGGACGCTAGTCGCCGAGCGATCGAGGGTCAACGGTCGCACCGAAGCGCGCGGTGTCAGAACAGACCCGGTCGGTCCTCGGAGCGCAGCCCCGAGTCGACTCCCGCGTCGACCCCCGCGTCCGGCGGCCCCTCGGGCGGCGTCAACGGGACGAGCGTGAGCTCGACCGGGCTCATCGCGCCGTTCGTCGTGACGCGCACCATCGCGTCCTCGAAGAGCGGATGCCAGGCGTGGATCTCCATCGAGCGGTCGCGCGGCAGGCCCTTCAACCGGAAGTGCCCGTTCTCGTCCGTGACCGTGTGGAGCGGGTGATAGACGACGATCACGTCGGTGCGCCCGCACGGCGCGGCGAACGCGCACTGGAGCGTGTGCACGCCGCCCTCCTGCAGCGGAAAGGAGCGCGTCTCGTGGGGCAGGATCGCCTGCATCATCGGCGAGCGGCCGAACGTCGGCAGGAACGGATAGTCGGTGTCGTTGCGAACGACGAGCGTGTCGCCACGCACGGCGGGGAGCAGACGAGGCGTCAGGCGACAGTCCTCGATGACGACCTCGTGCTCGGTCGGCTCGTGCGGGATCTCCACGCCGAACTCGGACGCCTGCACGAGCACGCCTTCGAGCCCGCGGCCCTCGCCGACGCGAACGGGCGTGCGGTCGGCCTCGCTCGCCGGCGTGCAGCTCTCGGGGATCTCCGGCTGTAGCTCGCTCCGCACGTCCGGATAGCGCGGGAGCGTCGCGCCCTCGGCGAGCCGAACCACGCCCTCCGCGACGTCGCCCGCCTGCTTCGGCTGCGGCGCGACCGCGGTGCCGCCACAGGCGGCGAGCGTCGAGACGAGCGCGAGCGCGGCGAGCGGAGATGAGCGCTCCATGCCGCGGGTGTATGGCCGTCCCGATGGCGCCGCAAGCGCGGCGTAACCCGAGCGCACGGTGTTGCAGCCGAGCGCAACGATCGTTACGGCGGCGCGCGCGGCGCCGACCGCAATCATTAGCGAAATCGCGCCCGCCGGCGACGGCACGCGCCCTGCACAGCGGCGACGCATGTCCTCGCTCCTTCGATTCTTCCGCCTGCGCGCTCGCTCGCGAGCCCGTCTCTCCGTCTGAGTCGCGCTCCAGAGGCTCGCGAGGTACGCGACCAGATCGCTGAGCGCCGTGGCGTCGAGTGTCGAGACGTATCGAGACGTCGAGGGCGTCCGCGGAAAACCGGCGTGTGCGCGACTCAAGCCACGAAGCGGTGCGCCGCTTCGATCGCCATGTCGAGGTACGCCGACGGCGCCATGCCCATGCGCAGCACGAAGTAGCCCGAGAGCACGAGCGCGGTGATGACGTAGCCCGAGCGCATCGGGACGGCCACCGGCGCGCCCGCCTGGGGCTGCTTCATGAACATGTAGACGATGACGCGCAGGTAGTAGTACGCGCCGATCGCGCTCGTGAGGACGCCGAGGACGGCGAGCCAGACCATGCCGCCGCCTGCCTGCACGGCGGCGTTGAACACGTAGTACTTGCCGAAGAAGCCGGCCGTCGGCGGCATGCCGAGGAGCGAGAGCACACCCAGCACGAACGGGAGCGCCGCGGCGGGGTGACGCCGGCCGACGCCCGCGAGATCCTCGTAGCTCACCGCTTCCTTGCCCCGCGAGCCGAGGCAGATGAGGGCACCGAACGCGAGCGCGTTCGAGACGGTGTACGCCATCAGGTAGTAGAGCACCGAGATCACGGCGGTCTCGCCGACTCGGAACGCCGCGACGACACCGACGAGGATGTAGCCCGCGTGCGCGATTGACGAGTACGCGAGCATCCGCTTGACGCTCGACTGGGCGACCGCGGCGATGTTGCCGTAGATCATCGTCACCGCCGCGAGGCCGGCGAGGACCGGTGGCCAGCCGGTGTCGCCGCTCGCGCTGAGGTCGTCGCCGAAGCTCACGAGGAGCACGCGGACGAGCACGGCGAACGCGGCTGCCTTCACGCCCACCGCCATGAACGTGGTCGCAGGCGTGATCGCGCCCTCGTACGCATCGGGTGTCCACATGTGGAACGGAACCGCGCTCACCTTGAAGGCGAGGCCCACGATGACGAGGAGCATCCCGAGCAGCGAGAGGCGCACGTCGGCGGTGCCGCCCGAGATCGCGGCGCCGATGCCGGCGAGGTCCGTGTGCCCCGTCGCACCGTAGAGCAGCGCGCTCCCGAAGAGGAGGATGGCCGCAGCGAACGACCCGAGGAGAAAGTACTTGATGGCACCCTCGGCCGAGCGCGGGCTCGTGCGCCGGAACGCGACCATCGAGTACGCCCCGAGGCTCATCGTCTCGAGACCGAGGAAGAGCGAGAGGAGGTCGACCGCGCGCGCGAGGACGATCGCGCCGAACGCGGTGAGCACGAGGATGACGTAGAATTCGCCTCGCTCGAGGCCGTGCTCGCGCAGATACCCGCCGGCGAGCAGCGCGGTGAACGCGGCCCCGGCGCAGATCACGACGTCGAAGAAGAGACCCAGCCGATCGACCGCGAGATAGTGCGTGATCTGCTCGGGCACGCCGGTGGGCTCACCAGAGAACCAGAGACCGACCGAGCAGCCGCCCGCGACGACGAAGAGCCAGAAGCTCGCGAACGCGAGCTCGGACTTCTCCTTCGTGAACGCGTCGACGAGCATGAGCCCGAGCGCGCCCACGACGAGGAGCCAGAGCGGCGCCATGACGTAGAAGAGGCTCATCGCGCACCTCCTTCGCCGGGAGCGAGCATCGCGGTGGCGTCAGCCGGCTCCTCGGCACCCCCCCCGGCGCTTCCCGGCAACGGGAGCAGCCGCTCGGTGTCGTCCTGGTTCGAGACCATGAGCTTCGTCTGGAACGTCCCGATGAAGTCGTCGACGGCCGGCTGCATCTTGTCGATGAACGTGCTCGGGAAGAAGCCGATGACGAAGACGAGCGCCACGAGCGGGGCGAGCGCGAGGCCCTCTCGAGCGCTCATGTCGGTGAGGCCCTGGTTCTCTTTCTTGTCGAGCGGTCCCCAGAACATCTTGGACACGGCGTGCAGCATGTAGACGGCGGCGAAGATCACGCCGGCCGCCGCGAAGAGCACGAAGACGCGCGGCCACGGCTGGAGCGCTTCGGACGCGAACGTGCCGGCGAGGATCATGAACTCGCCGACGAAACCGTTCGTCCCGGGCAGGCCGACGGCGCTCATCGTGATGATGACGAAGATCGTCGCGTAGATCGGCATCTGCTTCGCGAGACCGCCGAACGTCGTCGAGCTCGCGCGTGTGGCGCCGCTCGTAGATGACGCCGACGAGTAGGAAGAGCGCGCCCGTCGACACGCCGTGGTTCACCATCTGGAGGATGGCGCCCGAGATACCGCCGCCGTTCATCGAGAAGAGGCCGAGCATCACGAACCCGAGGTGGCTCACGGAGCTGTACGCGACGAGCTTCTTCACGTCGCGCTGCGCCCAGGCGCAGTACGCCCCGTAGAGGATGCCGACGATGGCCACGACCGCGATCGTCGGCCCGAGGTAGTGGGCGGCGAGCGGAAAGAGCGGCATCGCGAAGCGGATGAACCCGTATGTCCCGAGCTTGAGGAGCACCGCGGCGAGAATCACGGAGCCGCCCGTCGGCGCCTCGACGTGCGCGTCGGGCAACCACGTGTGGAACGGGAACATCGGGACCTTGATCGCGAACGCGAGCGCGAAAGCGCCGAAGAGCCAGAGCTGCGTGCCGTACGGAAGGACGACTCGCTGCAGCTCGACGAGATCGAACGTGTAGGTCCCGGCGAGGCTCTTGTAGGCGCCGACGACGTACAGGATGGCGACCAGCATCAGCACGCTGCCGACCATCGTGTAGAGGAAGAACTTCACGGCCGCGTACACGCGCTGCGGGCCGCCCCAGACGCCGATGATCAGGTACATCGGCACGAGCATGAGCTCCCAGAACACGTAGAAGAGGAACAGGTCGAGCGCGACGAACGTCGCCGATCATCGCCGCCTCGAGCAGCAGGAACGCGACCGCGAACTCCTTGATCTTCGTCTTCACGCCGAGCCACGACGCGTAGAGCGCGATCGGCGTGAGCAGCGTCGTCAGGAGGACGAGCCACAGCGAGATCCCGTCGAGCCCGACCTTGTACGAGATGCCGAGGCTCTCGACCCACGGCACTTGCTCGAGGAAAACGAAGCCGGCGCTCGAGAAGTCTCCTTCGAGCAACCGGATCGACAGCACGAGCTCGACGAGCATCACGACGACGCTCACGGTGCGGATCGTGTTGACCGCCTGGCGCGGAAAGAAGAGCAGGCCGATGGCACCGGCGATGGGGACCGCGATGAGCCCGCTCAGCAGATGTTCCATCACGGCGCACCTCCCGCGGAGCCCGGCTCCAGCACGGCTTGCGCCGCCGCGGCGCCGGCGGTCGTGTCGAGCACCGTGTCGACGCGCTCGTGCGCGAGGTTGCCGAACGCGCTGCGCACCTCGAGGCGCGGGCTCGCGACCGGCAATACGCGGATCGTCAGGGCCCCGACCTGCACGGCGTCACCGCCGTGAAGCTCGATCTCGCTCTTCGGGGACGCCTCCCGCGAAGCGCGCCCGGGCGTCGTTCGCGCGGAAGGCGACGGCGCCGTGCTCGAGCCACGCGACGGGCAGCACGTCGCCGCCAGCGTCGGGATCGGCCTCCCAGTCGGGACCGATGTCGTCCTCGTCGAAGGTCACGCGGTCGCCGTCGGTGTCGAGGACGATCTGGCGCGCCTCGCCGGGCCTCCCCGACTCGAGCGACGAGCGCGAGGCCCGAGAGCTCGGTGTCGGTGAAGTGGTGTCGCGCCGTGGCGTCGTCGCCTCCACTCGGTGTCGGGCTGCCCGTCGGCGTCCCAGTCCCAGCGGTACTCGTAGCCGAGCCCGCGCCCGGCTGTCAGCGCAACCTCGGGGCCGGTCGCGTCGACCTCGTAGCTCGCGTGCGGGTAGATGAACCACCACGCGAAGGCCGCGATGCCGGCGACCATGACGGCGCCGTAGGCGTAGACGACACCCGTCTGCGCCCGCGTGAAGAGCCAGGCCGCGAAGCGAACCGTGCGCGCGGTAGCTCGCGCCAGGAGCCAGTCGACGAAGTACTTGTCGATGTGCGCGGCCGAGACCGGCGAGGAAGCGTACCGGCGTGACGATCACCGCAGCCGTAGACCTCGTCGACGTGCCACTTGCGCATCAACACTCGGTGGAGCCCGGGCGTCTCACCCATGGTCGGCACGCGCTTCTGTTGCACGTACATCTGCCACGCGAGACCGATGCCGACGGCCATCGACGAGGAGACCGGCTACGAGCGCGAGGTACCCGAGGCCACCGAGGTCACCGGCCTCCGCGGTGCGCACCGTGTGGCCCAGCCACTGACCGAAGTAGTTCCCGCCTTCGATGCCGAGGGGCTCGAGGTCCACGCGACGCCGCGACCACGGCGCCGAACGCCAGGATCGCGAGGACCGTCTTGATGCGTGTTTCTGGCGGATGCGGGTGCGGAATCGGCCGGGTGAGCGTCCGGGACGTGCGCCGGCTCGGGCTCCCCTTCCTCGTCCGGGCCGCTCGTGGCCGGTCGCTCCTTACGTGCCGTGGAACGCGAGGAAGTACATCCGGAACATGTAGAACGCGGTCATGGTCGCGGCTGCGACGAGCAGGCCGAAGACGAGCCATCCGAGCCACGGCTCGGCGAAGACCGTCGTGGCGTTCAACGCTCCGAGCAGGATCTCGTCCTTCGAGAACCAACCGCTCGTGAGCGGGAAGCCCGAGATGGCGAGGCAGCTCACGAGGAACGTCCAGTGTACCGTCGGGAGCTTGTTCTTGAGCCCGCCGAGCTTGCGGATGTCGGCGTCGCCGTGGGCGTGGACCGCGTGCATGACCGCGCCCGCACCGAGGAACAGGCAGGCCTTGAAGAAGGCGTGCGTGAAGACGTGGAAGATGCCGGCGGTGAACGCACCACAACCGACCGCAGCGAACATGAATCCGAGCTGGCTGACGGTCGAGTACGCCAGGATCCGCTTCATCTGGTTCTGGACGAGCGCGATCGAAGCGGCGAGCAGCGCGGTCAGCGCACCGATGATGGCGATCGTCGCCATCGCGGTCGGCGATTGGTGGAAGACCGGGCTCATGCGGCAGCAGAGGTAGACGCCCGCGGTGACCATCGTGGCCGCGTGGATGAGAGCGGAGACCGGAGTCGGGCCGGCCATCGCGTCGGGCAACCACATGTAGAGCGGGATCTGCGCGCTCTTTCCGGTGCAGCCGAGGAAGAGGAACAAGCTCGCCACCGTGGCGACCGAACCGACCTCGGTGCGGCCGAGGTAGAACACTCCGTCGAGGCGGCTCGCCTCCGCGTTGATCTCGGGGATCTCGAGCGTGCGACACGCGAGCAGGAGCACGAACATCCCGATCAACACGCCGAAGTCGCCGATGCGGTTGACGATGAACGCCTTCTTGCCCGCGGCGGCGTACTCGCCGTTCTCGTACCAGAAGCCGATGAGCAGGTAGCTGCAGAGCCCGACCCCTTCCCAGCCCACGAACATCACGCGGCATCGTAGCTCGCGAGCACGAGGATCAACATCGACGCCATGAAGAGGTTCAGGTACGTGAAGAACCTCGCGAACCCCGGGTCCTCCTCCATGTACCCGAGGCTGTAGACGTGGATGAGCAGGCCGACGCCCGTCACGATGAGCAGCATCACGCCGCTCAGCGGATCGAGGAGGAAGCGAACCTGGATCGGAACCTGGGTGTGCCCGAGCGTCAGGTCGAACCAGTGGTAGACGTGCGTTGACGATGAAAGCGCCGTCGCCGACCTCGCCGCGCATCACCCACAGGCGCCACACGGCGAACAGCGCGAGCACGAACGCGCCCGCGACCGAGCCGACTCCGAGCGCGCCCGCCAGGCGCCGATCGGCGAACCGCCCGACCACGCCGTTGATGACCGCGCCGAACAGCGGGAAGAAGGACGATCCAGAGAAGCGCGCGCTCCGCGAGTAGATCGAGGTTCATGGCGAGCCTCAATGCTTCAAGAGATCCGCCTTGTCCGTCTTGACGCTGCCCTTGAGACGGAAGAGGCCGATGACGATCGCCAAGCCCACGGCGGCTTCCGCGGCTGCGACGGCGATGACGAAGAACGCGAAGAGCTGGCCAGCGTGGTCGCCCGGCGCGAAGCGGTTGAACGCGACGAGCATCAGGTTGACCGAGTTGAGCATCAGCTCGATGGACATGAGCTGGATGAGCACGTTGCGGCGAACGAGGAAGCCCCCCGCGCCGATCATGAAGAGGAAGCCGGCGAGACCGAGGTACTCGCCGAGCCCGATCGTCAGCTCCATGGCGGTGCCTCTCTCTCGACCGCGAGCCATCGGGTCATCCGTGCCCTCCGTGCGCCGAGACCTCGGCGGAGAGCTTCTTGTCGCGTGCCAGGTCCGCTGCGCGCGCGGTTTCTTCGTCGGCCTCGTGCTTCCGGCAGCCGGCGAGCTCGGCCGCCGAGCGCCCGCGCGCGATCGCGATCGCGCCGACGATCGCGACGGTGAGCAGGATCGAGACCAGCTCGAACGGGACGATGCCGCCGCCGAAGATGGCGTTGCCGAGACCGTCGACGCCGCCGAACTGACCACACTCGGCGGCGCCGTTCTCACAGCCCGGGATCGGGACATACGGCGCAGACTGCTTCACCAGCGTGAAGGCGATGCCGCCGAGCACGATCGCGGTGACGGCGGCCGCGGCGGTCCGCGTCAGCAGGCCACGTAGCTCGCCCGGAGGTGTCACCGACTCGGGCCCGAGCAGCATGATGACGAACACGAAGAGCACGACGACGGCGCCGGCGTATACGAGCAGCTGTAGCGCGGCGAGCAGATGCGCGTGGAGCGTGAGGAAGATCCCCGAGAGCGCGATGATGTGAACGAGCAGCGACATGGCCGCGCGCAGCGGGTTCTGGAAGGCGACCGTGCCGACGGCGCCTGCGACGGCGATCACCGCGCAGATCACGAAGAGGAGCTCGCCCATCGTGCTCACCGCGCACCCCCGAGCGACGCGATGACCTCGCGGTCGAGCCGGCTGTCGCGAAGCGCCGCCCTTGGCGGCGGCGACGAACTCCTCGCGAAACTGCCGCACGAACCCGAGCATGGGCATCGCCGTCCCGTCCGCGAACGCGCAGATGGTGTTGCCCATCATGTTGTTCGAGACGTCGACGAGCAGATCCACGTCCTCTTTCCTGGCGCGCCCCGCGGCGAGGTTGTCGAGGATGTCGACCAACCACCCGCGCCCTCGCGGCACGGCGTGCACTGACCGCACGACTCGTGCGCGTAGAACTTCATCAGGTTGCGCGCCGCCTCGACCATGCTGACCGAGCTGTCCATCACGATCGCGCAGCACGTGCCGAGCATGGTGCCGAGCGCGCGGTAGGTGTCGACGCCCATGGGCACGTCGATGTGCGCTCTTGCCGTGCCACGCGTGGAGTGGATGCTTCTCGTCCGGCGCGTTGACGGCTCGTCGGGTCGGAGCACCGGCGTCGACGACCCGCCCGGGATGACCGCCTTGAGCGGGCGGTCGTCGCGGAGCATGCCGCCGCCGAGATCGTAGATGAGCTCGCGCAGCGTGATGCCCGACCGGGCCCTTCGTAGACGCCGGGCTTCTTCACGTGGCCGCTCACGCCGTAGAGGCGCGTGCCGCCGTCGTTCGGCAGGCGGCCAGCGCTCTTGCCCACGCCGCGCCGCCCATGCTCGACGATGTCGGGGACCTGCCGTGATCGTCTCGACGTTGTTCACGATCGTCGGCTGCCCGAACGCGCCGATGACCGCCGGGAACGGCGGCTTGAGCCGCGGCTCGCCGCGCTTGCCCTCGAGCGACTTGAGCATCGCCGTCTCTTCGCCGCAGATGTACGCGCCGGCGCCCGGGTGCGTCCACACGTCGATCGCGTGGTCTCGCCCCGAACGGCCGCGCACCGACGTAACCCTTGGCGCGCGCCTCCGCGAGCGCCTCGTCCAGCCTGTCGATGCAACGCTTGAGCTCACCGCGCACGTAGATCCTAACACGATGTGCGCGCCGATCGCGCAGCACGTGATCAGGATCCCCTCGATGAAGCGGTGCGGGTCGCTCCATCATGATCGTGCGGTCCTTGAACGTCCCCGGCTCGCCCTCGTCCGCGTTGACCACGAGGTAGACCTTCTCGCCCGGCTTCGGGCTGAAGAAGCCCCACTTCACGCCCGCGGGAAAGCCCGCGCCGCCGCGCCCGCGGATCGTCGGCCTTCTTGACCTCGTCCTTGATCTGCCGCCGGCTCATCTCGTGATCGCGCGGCGCGCTTCCTTGTACACGCCGTGCGCTTCGGCCACGCCGATGCGATGGCTGTCGCGGACCCCGTAGCGGCGGGTCGAGCAGGCGCTCGAAGTCCGCCATCAGGTATGCCCTCGGCGCTGCCCGTGCCGCTCGTGGTAGCGACGGTCTTGCTGGCGTGCGCGTCGATGATCTCGTCGACCTCCGCGAGCGTGAGGTTCTCGTGGTAGTCGTCGTTGATCTGCACCATGGGCGCCTGACCGCACGCCGCGAGGCACTCGGCCTTCAGGAGCGTGAACTTGCCATCCGCGCTCGTGCTCGCCGACGCTTGCACCCGAGCCGTTTGCTCGAGGTGCTCCTGGACCGCCTTGGCGCCGCGCAGATCGCACGAGAGCGTGCGACACACCCACACGACGTTCGGCGCGACCTCGGCTTCGAAGTACATCGTATAGAACGTGACGACGCCCTTGACCGCCGCGGTCGACAGCTCGAGGCGCTTCGCGACGTACTCGATCACCTCGGGTGAGACCCAGCCGTTCTGACGCTGGCAGAGCCACAGCGCCGGCAAGCACGCCGCGCGCTTCGTCGGATAGCGCGTGATGAGCTCGCCTAGCTCTTTTTCGCGGTCGGGGCTGAGGGCGAATCCCATGATCCGTGTGCATGCCGCCGGGCGGGGCTTTTGCGAAACGCGCCGGAGCACCGAGTGCACCGAGGCTGCACGCCCGCAGCGACGCGGGACGCTAGGCGTGCGTCGCGGTCCTGTCAAGCAGCGCGGAGGCGGGCGAACGGCCCTTCCATTTCCATCGCGAAACTGATTAGGTACGCCTGCCCGCGGAGGGGGCTACGAGTGACCGTCTTCTGTCCGAATTGCGGCAAGCCGAACACCGATACCGCCTCGAAGTGTGTCGCATGCGGCACGGAGCTGAAGCCCGCCGCGAAGGGCGGCCGTTTCAAGGGCACGATGATGATGACGGCCTCGCAGGGCGCATCGCCCCCTGCGCCGGGCGGCGCACCACCGGGTCCTCCGCCCGGCCCGCCCGCCGGCGGCGGCGGTCCCGTCCAGACGGGCTCGCCGCAGGCGCGACAGAACCTCGCGTTCCAACAGACGATGCTCGGCCCGATGACGCCGCCCCCCGGCGGCGCGCCTGCTCCCGGCGCGGCCCCGCCTCCGAGCGGTCTCGCGACACCGCCGACCGCCGGCCCTCCGCCGGGCGGCTACGGCGCTCCGCCCCCGAGCGGCGGGTCTTCGGCGGGCGGCCCGCCCGCGGGCGGTGGCTTCGGCGGCCCACCCCCCGGAGGCGGTGGCTTCGGCGGCCCGCCCCCGGGCGGCACCCCACCGGCCGGCGGCTTCGGTGGCCCGCCC
Source organism: uncultured delta proteobacterium (assembly GCA_963740495.1). Lineage (GTDB taxonomy): Bacteria > Myxococcota_A > Polyangia > Polyangiales > CAVUEK01 > CAVUEK01. The sequence continues at coordinate 110,884 of CAVUEK010000007.1, read as the reverse complement.
CCCGGCGGCGGCTTTGGCGCTCCGCCCCCGAGCGGTGGCGCGCCCGGCGGCGGATTCGGCGGTCCGCCCCCCGGCGGCGGCGGCGGCTTCGGCGGCCCTCCTCCCGGTGGGCCTCCTCCAGGCTCGAGCCCGGGCGGCTACGGCGCCCCGCCCGTCGCGCCTCCCGGCGGCGGCTTCGGCGGTCCGCCTCCCGGCGGCGGCGGATTCGGCGGTCCCCCGCCGGGCGGTGGCGGCGGTTTCGGTGGGCCTCCCCCGGGCGGCGCACCTCCCGGCGGCGCACCTCCCGGCGGCGGCGGCTTCGGCGGACCCCCTCCGGGGGGCGGCGGCTTCGGCGGACCTCCTCCCGGCGGCGGGGGCTTCGGTGGCCCGCCTCCGAGCGGCGGCGGCTTCGGTGGCCCTCCTCCGGGTGGCGGTGCTCCTCCCGGCGGCGGATTCGGCGGCCCCCCCGGCGGCGGTCCCCCTCCCGGATCGTCCCCCGGAGGATTCGGCGGCCCGCCCCCGGGCGGCGGCTTCGGCGCTCCTGCCGGCGGAGCCCCGCAAGGCAGCGGCGGCTTCGGCGGACCGCCGGGCGGCGCGCCACCGGGCGCGCCCGGCGCAGCGCCGAAGAAGAAGAGCAAGACGGGCCTCATCATCGGTGGCTGCTGCCTTCTCCTTCTCCTCGTCGGCTGCGGGGTCGGCGGCTACCTCTATTGGATGGGACGGCAAGCCGCGACCTCGATGGGCTCGTCCATCGAGGTCGAGGCGAACCGCCTCTCGCTCAGCCTCACGCTCTCCGGCATCCAATCGAGCTGCACGATGGATCCGAGCGGAGGCGGCGCGGCCGTCTACTTCCATCCGAACGTCTTCGCGACGTACCAGTCCCAGGCGTGCCAGGTGACCCCGGACGTCGTCAACGCGTTCAGCGACGCGACGCGCGCCACGGGCGTCGTGGCCGCGGGCTCCCCGGACGAGAGCTGGGCGACCGCGGTCGCGGCAGATCCGGCACAGTGTTACTCGTTCTCGTCCGGCACGGCGAAGATCGTCGGATGCGCGCTGCCGGAGGGGTTCAAGATCGTGCACATGGAAAACCTCGCGATGGTGCAGCCACCCGGCTGATGGAATCGTAGCGAGCCATGTGGCGCATCGAGTTCGACCCGTCTTCTCGGCTCGTCTCGGTGCGCATGCGGGACCACGTCTCGACGAAAGAAGTGCTGGCGCTGTCGCGCGCGCATGCGAACGCGCTCGAGTCGACGGGCGGGCTCGCGTTCAAGGTTCTTCTCGACCTTCGCGGCCTGTTCCCACTCGAAGCGGACGCGGTGACCCTCCTCGGCATCATGAAGCAAGTGACGGCCGAGGTCCCCGGCTTCGAGGGGATGGCTGTGCTCGCCGACAGCCCGACGGTCGCGCTTCAACAGCGTCGCATTCGCGTCACGCAGAGCGAGGCCGCCGGACGGGAGCTCGTGACGCTCGAGGCCGAGGAAGCGCGGCGCTACCTGCGCTGAGAGTCGCCGCTCGCGCGGACCGCGAGCGTCACCGAGACGTCGACGCCGTCGCTGCCCGGACGAACACGTCGAACTAGAACACAGGTCTCGCCTTCCGCACCCTGCCCGCTCTCGTTCGGCAGCTTCGCGGCCGTCACCTCGACGTCGCCGAGCGTGGCGTCGTGAACACGCACCCACTCGACCTCCGTCGGTGGCGCCTCGCTCACTCCGTAGCGCAGCGACCGCGCAGCGCCGTCGCGCTCAATCCACGCCGCTCGCACGTCCTCTTGGCGACGTAGCGGCGCGAAGAGCGTCTCCTCGAGCTCGGCGCGGCTGCCGAACGCGGGATCGGCGGCCACGGCCCGCCGCGACCAACGGTCGAAGCGCTCGAAGCGGTCGCGAACCGGCGCGAGCAAGCGGGCAGCCTGCGCAGCGTCGAGCGCTCGGTCGCCACACGCGCTCGCGGCGACGACGCCGATCAGAACGAGAACGTGAGCCCGAGCTGCACGCCTTCCGGCCAGCCCGCTCGAACGAAGAGCGTGTTGTGCACGCTGATGTGCCACCGCACCCCCAACATGGCGTGTGGCGCGATGAACGAGGGATAGAACCGCTCGCGGTGTGGCGCGAAGACGAGCGTCGCGCCGATCTCCGGAAAGATCGACCAGCTCTCCGAGATGTAGAAGTTCCACTGGAATGCCAGGACGGGATAGACACCGAGTCCGGTGTACATGTCGTAGTAGAAGTAGAGGATCTCGGCGCCGAGAGTCAGCGAGAGGTCGTCGTCCAGCGCGTCGAGGATACCCGAGCGGATCAGCGGGATGTCGACGCGCAGCCCGCCCCCCACCTCGGCGTAGTAACCGAGCATGGCGTGGATGTCGAAGCGCAGCACGGTGTGCTCGCGCTGCTCGCCGGTGAACGGCTCGTAGCCGTCGCCGGGCTCTTCGTCGGCGTCGCCGTCCTCCGAGGCCTGGTCTGCCTCGTCGTCGGAATCTTGTGCGCGGACGGGCGCGGTGCAGCCGAAATAGGCAGCGATGGCAGCCACGCACGCCGCACGAGAGAGGAGCTTCCTCCGCACCGCGCCGAGCGTACCGCATGAGGGCGTCCTCGCGCAGCACTTACGGCGTGGGCCCCGCCGGCGAGCGCACGAGCTACAGTACCCGCCGTGGCGCTCATCGAGTTTCGCGGCGTGAAGAAGGCCTTCGGAGAGAAGGTCGTCTACGAGAGCCTCGACCTCGACATCGTGACGGGCGAGTCGATCACGATCATCGGTGGATCGGGAATGGGGAAGAGCGTCATGCTCAAGCTCCTCATCGGTCTTCTCCCGGCCGACGCGGGATCGATTCGATTCGACGGCGCCGAGATCGTCGGCCTGAGCGGCGACCCGCTGAGTCAGGTGCGGCGTCGCATCGGGATGCTCTTCCAGGGCTCGGCGCTGTTCGACTCGCTCAGCGTTCGCGAGAACGTCGCGTACGGCCTCCGCGAGCACCTCCACATGACCGAGAGCGCGATCGACGAGCGTGTCGCCGAGTCGCTTGCGGCGGTGGGCCTGCCGGGAATCGAGAGCATGTGGCCGGCGGATCTCTCCGGCGGCATGAAGAAGCGCGTAGGGCTGGCGCGAGCCATCGCGGTCCGACCCGAGGTTCTGCTCTACGACGAGCCGACGACCGGCCTCGATCCGATCAACACGACGCGGATCAACCGCCTCATCCTGCAGCTCAAGCATGCGCTGAAGGTGACGTCGGTGGTGGTGACGCACGACATGCACAGCGCGTTCACGGTGAGCGACCGGATCGCGATGATCCACACGGGGCACGTGATCTTCCAGGGCACGCCCGACGAGCTCCGCGCCTCGACCGATGCGAGGGTGCGCGACTTCATCGAAGGCAACGCCCCCAAGGACGACGACACGGAGACGCTCCTCCGGTTCGGCGGATGACCGAGGCGAGCACATCGGTCGACCCGGACGACGGCTCGTTCGTCCTCGACTCGTCCCGGCCATGGGCCGTCCCGAAGGGCGTGTTGCGCCGTGATCACGCGATCCGTTCCCTCGCCGGTCCGGTGCTTCCGCTGCACTACCGGCTGGCGCAGATGAGCTAAGATGGGCGCTCTCTCCCCATGAAGCGAGACCGGTCCATCGAGCTACGCGTCGGGCTGTTCGTGATCGTCGCACTCTTCATCGGCGGCGCGCTCGCGTTCGTCATCGGCAACCAAGCGAACCTCTTCCAGTCCAAGACCGAGTACCGAGCGGTCTTCGGACAGGTCGACGGGCTTCGGCCCGGGAGCCCCGTGCGCATCGCCGGCGTCGACGTCGGCACCGTGCGCGAGGTCTCGCTCGGCGACGACGGTCAGATCCACATCGTGGTCGGCGTGATCTCCGACGCGACCCACCTCGTCCGCGTCGACAGCGTCGCGACCATCGGCAACAAGGGCCTGCTCGGCGACAAGCTCCTCGACATCACGGTCGGGAGCGGCGCCGAGCTCCAGCCCGGCGGCACGCTGCGGACCGAGACGCCGGTCGGCCTCGGCGAGTATCTCAGCCAGGCGGGCAGCATCATCGACGACGTTCGCGGCACGGCGGAGAACCTGAGGCGCGCGACCGAGCCCCTCGGCGAGGAGCAGTTCGCCACCGACCTCCGCGAGACGACGCACGACCTGGCGACGGTCTCTCACATGCTCGCCGACGAGGACGGGACCTTCGCCCAAGTGCTCGGCGATCCCGACACCGCCGATCAGCTGAAACGGACGCTTCACAACGTCGAGCTCGCGAGCACGGAGCTCGCGGGGACGGCGCGCAGCGCGCGCGGCATCCTCACGGAGGTCGAGCGGGGCGACGGCAGCGCCCACGAGCTCATCTACGGCGACCAAGGGACTCGCCTCGTCACGAACCTGGCGGACACGACGGGCGAGCTCGCGACGCTCATGCGCGACGTGCGCGAAGGCGACGGGATGATCCATCAGCTCGTCTACGAGAACGCCGGCGGGAACATGATGGCGAACCTCGAAGCCGTGACCGCGGACATGCGCGCGATCGCCGCGGACGTGCGCGCGGGGCGCGGAACGCTCGGCGGGCTCCTCGTCGATCCGTCGATCTACGAGGACATCAAGCGCCTCGTCGGAAACCTCGAGCGCAACGACATCCTCCGCGCGCTCGTGCGCTACTCGATCCGGCGCGACGAGGCACACGGGCGGGTCGAGGTCCAGACCGAGGGGGAGTAGCGGAGGGTGTTGGTCCTCGGCGGCGTGCTCCTGTTCTTTGGGCTGCTTCTCGCCGGGTTGGCGCCGGTTGCCGTCGCGCGGTCCAAGGGCGGGCGGAAATGGGCCGACGAGGTCAGCGGGCTGTCGCTCTCCCGCATCTCCGACGTCAGCGAAGAGGCGGTCGTCTCCGCCATCCGCGGAACGGTCGTGCCGGACGAGATACTGCGCGATCCGATCACCGACGAACCGGTGGTGTTCTTCGACGTTCACGCGGACGGGCCAGAGCGGACCGGCCTGCCGATCGACGAACGCGGAGGGGCCCGGTTCTTTCTGCGCGACGACACCGGATTCGCCCTCGTGGACCCGTCGATCGTGCATGACGCGATCCTCACGCACGAGGTCTGGCAGACGGGAGACGACCGGAGGCCGGTGGCGCGCTTCCTGAAGAAGCGCGGCCTCGCGAACATCGCCGGGATCCGAATCGAGCACTCCGCGATCGCCCCCGACAAGGAGCTCCTCGTCGTGGGGCGCCCGGCGATGAAGCGGGACGTGAGAGCGCCCGGAGCACCGGAAGGCTACCGGGACGGATCGCTCGCCGTGCCGTGCTTCGAGGGCGGCGCTGCGCCTCTGGTGTTGGCCACGTGCTCCCTCGAGACGTTCGTCGAGCGCGAGGTCGCGAGCGCGAAGAGCGGCTTCGCCGGCGTGGTCATGCTCCTCTTGCTCGGCCTCGGCACCGCGACGGCGGGCGCCGCCGTGCTGCTCGCGGCGACCTGATCAGCGAGCGCGGTCCGCGATCAGCGCGCGCAGCGCCTGGTACGCCATCCGACCCTGGTAGTCGTCGGGGAAGAGCTCGCCGCCCTCGGGGCTCGCGACCGGGCCGAGGCGAGGCTCGGTGCGCGGCGTCTCCGCGCCTTCCACGTCGCCTCCCCCCTCGCGCTCGAGATGACCTTCGAGCGACTCCTCCCGGATCTGATATCGCTCGCTCGACGCGTCGCGCACCGCGGCGGGGTCGAGCTGGTCGACGACCATGTCGGGCTCGATCCCCTCCGCTTGGATCGAGCGCCCGTTCGGCGTGAAGTAGCGCGCCACCGTGAGCTTCAGCGCGCTGCCGTCGGGGAGCTCGATGATGTTCTGCACCGATCCCTTCCCGAACGTGCGCGTCCCGACGACGATCGCGCGCCGGTTGTCCCGGAGGGCGCCGGCGACGATCTCGGCCGCACTCGCCGTGTAACCGTTGACGAGAAGCGCCATCGGCCAGTCCGGACGGGTGCCCGGGCGCGTCGCCCGCGCGTCGGAGATGAGCTGGCCGCCTCGGCCGCGCGTCGACACGATGACGCCGCTCGCCAAGAACTCGTTGCTCACCAGGACCGCCTGATCGAGCAGCCCGCCTGGGTTGTATCGCATGTCGAGCAGGACCCCGGTGATGCTGCTGCCGTTTCGCGCGGCTTCGGCTGCCGCGGTGTCGAGCGCGCGGCGGAGCTCGGTCGTCGTCGTCTCCTGGAAGGTCTTGAGTCGGATCCACACGATGCCGTCCGGCAGCAGGCGCGCTTCGACCGCTTCGACCTGGATGATCTCGCGGGGCAACACGACGTCGAGCGGGCGCTCCTGTCCCTCGCGCCGCACCCGCACGTGCACCTCGGTGCCCGGCTCGCCTCGCATCATGCGTACGGCGTCCATGATCGGCAGGTCCCGCGCGTCGCGGCCCTCGATCGCGATGAAGCGGTCGCCCGGGACGATGCCGGCCCGCGCCGCAGGGCCTCCGTCGAACGTCGACAGCACGGTCAGCCATCCGTCGCGGGCTTCGATCTCGACGCCCACGCCGCCGAACGCACCCTGCGTGTCGCTCGTCAGGATGCGGTACTCCTCCGGGTCCATGAACGACGAGTGAGGGTCGAGCGTGCCGACCATGCCGCGGATCGCCCCGTATACGAGCGCGTCCTGGTCGGCTTGCTCGACCCAGCTCATCTCGATGTGCGCGAGCACCCGCGCGAGGATGCCGAGGTTCCGATAGGGGCTGGCCGTCTCGGGCACGGCGGCGACGTGCCCGCCGAACACCACCGCCATGCCCACGATCGCGAGGCACCACACGCCCCGCTCCAGCATGCCGACGCGACCGTCTCTTCTCGTCATCCGCTCACCTCGCATGGACTATTCCCCAGGGGCTCCTGTGTAGTACCATGCAGGACACGGGCCCTGGGAGCACGACACGGGTGCACAGCGGCCGCTCCAGGGCTACAAACGGAGGACATCGGGCACATGGGCGGAACCGACAAACGGAAGCAGAGCCTGTATTTCCCCGAGTCGATGCTTCAAGACATCCAGCACGAGGCCGCGCGCCTCGATCGGTCGCTGTCCTGGATCGTGCAACGCTGCGTCAAGATCGGCATCCAGGAGATTCGCAAGCTGCCCTCGGTCAACGATATCGGCGACGAGGGCGACGCGATCGACGACGAGCCGTGACGCGAGCGTAGCGGTCGAGCACGCTTGATCTACGACGATCGAGGCTTCGCCGTCGCGGAGGACGGGACGCGGTTGTTCTTCGGGGTGCGGGGAAGCTCCGACGGGGACAAGCCCGTCATCGTCCTGAACGACGGGATCGGCTGCGACGGCTTCGCGTGGAAGTACCTGCAGCCGGACCTGGCGGAGGACCACCGCGTCGTCCACTGGCACTACCGGGGCCACGGCCGGAGCGGCCCGCCGGTCGACCGCGCGCGCGTCGACATCCCGGCCCTCGCCCGCGATCTGCGCTCGGTGATGGATCGGCTCGAGGTCGAAAAGGCGGTGCTCTTCGGCCACTCGATGGGCACGCAGGTGGCGCTCGAGATGCTGCGTCTCGCGCCCGACAGGGTGTCCGGTCTCGTGCTCCTGTGCGGGAGCTATGGGCGGGTCACCGAGACCTTCCACGGCACCGACGTGCTGAAGAACGTGCTCCCCGCGCTCATCGAACAGGTGCAGCGGCACCAGGGTCTGGCGCGCGCTCTGTGGGGCCGGATCCCACCGGCGCTCGCGTTTCGCGCCGCCAGGATGAGCCGCGAGGTCGATGCGCTGAACATCCGCGAAGAGGACTTCCGGCCGTACTGGGAGCACATCAACATCATCGACCCGGACATCTTTCTGCCGATGCTGCGCCTCGCCGGCGAGCACAGCGCAGAGGACGTGCTGGCGACCATCCGGGTGCCGACGCTGGTCATCGCTGCCGAGCGCGACACCTTCACGCCGCCCGAGCTCGCGCAGAGCATGGCGGACCGGATCCCGGGCAGCGCGCTCATGATCGTCATCGGCGCGAGCCACGCCGCGCCGATCGAGCAGCCGAACACGATCCTCGCACGCATCCGCGAGTTTCTCGCGACCCGCGTCGAAGCGACCGAGTAGCTCGCCGTCAGTACTCGACGCGGAAGAGCTGCTGGCCCATCAGGACCATCGTGCCGGGCTTGAGCTTGTGCGGCTGAGAGACGCGCACGAACGTGCCGTTCGAGCTGCCGACGTCGGTCAGCATGATGCGGCCGTTCTCCGAGTGGATGCGGCAGTGCAGACCCGAGACGTACCCGTCGTCCGGGAAGATGATGTCGCCGCGCTCACGGCCGAGGTGCATCCCGTCCGGCGGGATGCAGTAGCTGTTTCCGTACGTCTCGCGGCCGATCACGAGACGGATGCGACCGAGGAAGCCGGGGTCGGGGCTGCCCATCACCTCGACTCCGTCCTGGCTGCGCGGCTCGGATTGGATCCTCTCGTATCGCAGGATCTCCTGGCCGATCCGGAAGATCCCCCCGTCCGCGAGCTCGACCGGGACCTCGGCTTCGACGCGAACGTAGACACCGTTGAGGCTCCCCGCGTCTTCCACGACGAGGTCTGCGCCCTGAAAGCGGAACGTCGCGTGCTGCGGAGACAGGTACGAATCGCTCGCGAAGAGCGCGCCAGCGTCACGTCCGACCGGCGTCGGCTTGTCGGCGAGCTGGAACGACTCCCCCTCGCTGCCGTCGGGCCGGATCAAGACGAGCGCGCCGCGACCGGTGCTCGAAGGGGCAGGCATCGGCGCGGGCGCAGCGGCGGCGGCTCCCCCCATCGCGGCAGCTTGAAGCTCCGCCATCGGATGACCGCAGCTTCCGCAGAACTTGAAGTTGAACGGCACGCTCGAGCTGCAGCTCGGGCACGTGAGGGTGGCCGGGGCCGCTGCGGCCGGAGCGGCCGCCGAGGGCGCGGTGCTCGCGACCGCCATGCCGCCACCGGCGCCAGCGCCGCCGACGGCGGCAGCGCCGCCGAACGACGGGCCGCGGGGCGCGCCCGCTGCCGGTGTCGGACCGCTCGAGGGCACGCCGTCGTTGCCGCCACTCTTCGGGAACCCCGCGGGCGGAGTGGGAGCCGTGAAGCTCTTCGGTGCCTGCGCCGAATCCCGAGGCAGCTCCGCCCCACAACCGAGGCAGAACTTGTAGTGGTCCTGATTCTCTTTGCCACACCTGGGGCAGACGATCACCGATGCCTCCCGCGAGCCGAACACACCCCCCGCTTCGGGGGACCACACGCTTGGGTCCGGGAGGATAGTGGTCCCTGCCTCGAACGGTCAAGCGCGCGAGGGCCGGAGACCGTCACGAAGTCGAGGGGATGGAAGCCCGCGAGGACGGGGGCGAAAGGCCGCGGCCGGGAGGCGGCCCCCGCCGCCTCGCGCTGCTAGACTCGACGCGCCGCGTGATGCCTTCGAGCGCCCGTCCCATGCCGGTCGTATGCCCGAACTGCCGAGCCAAGGTGCTCCCGGTGGACGAGACGTGCCGCGCCTGCGGCGAGCCGCTACCGGGGCTCGACGAGGAGGACGCGCCCGACGCGGTGCTCGGACGCACCATCGCGGGCAAGTACGAGATCGTCGAGCTGCTCGGCGAGGGCGCGATGGGTCGCGTGTACGAAGCGCGGCAGGTCGCGCTCGACAAGCTCGTCGCCGTCAAGCTGCTGCACAAGCACCTCGCGAACGATCCGAAGGTGGCCAAGCGCTTCCATCGCGAGGCGCGCGCCGCGAGCCGGTTGAGCCATCCGAGCTCGATGCACATCCTCGACTTCGGCCAGGACGAGGACGGCACGCTCTACATCGCGATGGAGCTGCTCGACGGCGACGACCTGCTCGCCGTCATCGAAGAGGACGCGCCGCTGAGCCCACGCCGGATCTACGGCATCCTGCGGCAGGTCTTGTCCGCGCTCGACGCGGCGCACCACGCGGGGATCATCCACCGGGATCTGAAGCCGGAGAACGTCGTCGTCACGCAGGGCTCCGACGGTGGCGAGCACGTGAAGGTCTGCGACTTCGGGATCGCGAAGATCCAGGAGGCCGAAGGCGGCTCGATGATCACCGTGAGCGGCTTCGTCTGCGGCACGCCGGAGTACATGGCGCCGGAGCAGGCGCGTGGAGAGATCCTCGACAAGCGCGCCGACATCTACGCCGCCGGGTGCATGCTCTACCAGATGATGACGGCGAAGCTTCCGTTCACGGCGGAGTCGGCGCTCGGGATCATCACGAAGCACCTCACGGAGAAGCCCATACCGCCGCGAGAGCGTCGGCCGGAGTGGAAGATCCCGTCGAGCCTCGAGCAGATCTGCGCGAAGGCGATGGCGAAGGAGCCCGACGAGCGCTACCCGGACGCTCCCTCGATGAGCGAGGCGCTGCGGGAGGCGGTCGACGCGCTCGGCGAGCTCGCCGACCAGCGGCTCGGGAGCTTCGACCCGCCCGGGGACGAGCCGCTCGCGGGGACCGATCCACGTCTGCCGGTCGAACGGCCGCGCGAATCGTCGGGCCTGTACTGGACCCTGTCGCTCGTCGCGCTGGGCGGATTGGCGATCGGGATCGCCCTGTGGAACGCGACGCGCCCGAGCGAAGTCGTCCATGCCCCGAGGACCGGCTCGTCGAGCCCGACCTCGATGCACGTGCGACCGAGCGTGACCACCATGGTCAATCCCGTGGCCGAGACCATGGAGACGCTCGGCTCGGACCCCGGACCGAGCACGGACCCGGCGCCGGCGCTCGACGCGATGTCGACCGAGGCCCCGGCCGGACGACATCCGCGACACCCGCGCGACAACGGTGACAGCGACCGAGCCGAGCCTTCACACGAGGAGCCGCGCAGCCCCGGCCGCATCGCCTACGACGAGGGCCGCCGCGAGTTCCTCGCGAACGACATCGAGGCCGCGATCCGCTCGTTCGAGAACGCCGCTCGGCTCATGCCTCAGAGCGCCGACGTCCAGAAGCAGCTCGGTCGCGCCTACATGCGCTCTGGCGACATCGCCCGCGCCACCGCCGCCTACCGCCGCTACCTCGACCTCTCCCCGGACGCCCCCGACCGAGCGTTCGTCGAGCGACTGCTCGAGAACCAGAACTAGGGTCGCGCTACGTCGTCATCTCGACGCGCAGGAGCTGCTTGCCGAGGAAGAGGTAGTCGCCGTGGTGAGCTCGTGCTCGCCGTTGATGCGGACGTAGGTGCCGTTCTTCGAGCCGGCGTCGACGAGCTTGAACTTGCCGTCGCCGGACATCTCGACGCGCGCGTGGTTGCCGGACATGTACATGTCCTCGGGGAAGTTCATGTCGTTCTCTTCGCGACCGATCCGCGGCGGTGTTCTCGCGCGCGCAGTACACCATTCCGTCGCCATCCGCCGCGCAGGATCTGCACGACGCGGAACGGGCTCGGACGCTTCGGAGACGAGTAGAAGTAGGTCTGGTCCGGGCTCCGGGCCGGACGTGTCGCTCGGCGTCGACTCGAGGCGGAACACCTGCTCGCCGCAGAGGAACTGATCGCCGCCGCCGAAGCGGCGACGGCTGGCGCAGCGGACGTACACGCCGTTGACGCTTCCCTCGTCGCGCACGACGAGCTTCTCGCCGCGGTAGATGAAGTTCGCGTGGCGCGGGCTCAGCCAGTCGTCGTCGGGGAAGAGGATCTGCGCGTCCTGCCTGCCCGCGACGTGCTCGGTGCCTTGCAGTAGATAGCTCAGCCCGTCGACGCCCTGGTCACCACGGATGAGGATCAGCCGCGCCTTGCCCGGCGCCTGCATCGCCCCGAAGAACTTGGTCTGCAGGTTCAGGATCTCGGCGGGACCGGCGGTGCCGCAGCGGCCGCAGAACTTGTGGCCCGACGGGACCGGGGTCGAGCACTCCTTGCAAACGTAGTTGCGCGCTTGCTCCATCAGTTCCTCTCGCGTGGGGCGCGTGATCCCGCTCGATGCGGTCTCGGGTCGCGCGGCTCGGGTGGGTGGGGCTTTCTGCTGCTCGGACGTGGGCGGGGTCGGTGGCGGCGCCGGCGCAGCCTCGGCATCTGCCGCCCGACCGCGTTGGTCGAGCGACAGGTCGTTCCCGCAGGACGGACACGCGTCCGCTCCCCATCGGGCTGAACGTGTCGCACTCGCCACACGCGATCCCGATGCCCTGGTCCATTTCGTGGAAATCGTTCCTTCGTGCTCGATAATCCAGGCGATTTGTAGAGGATCGCAGGGCCGGCCGTCAACGAAGACCGAGATCCGGGGCCCGCGACCCCGCACACGCGCGCATTCAGGGCCTTTCGCCGCGCGCCGCGGCCCGGGCCGCCTCGCGGACGCGGGGCTCGGGATCGGCCGAAGCCGCCTCGTTCAGCGCTGCGACCGCCTCTTCCCCGCCGAGCCGGCCGAGAGCGCGCGCGGCCGCCTCCCGAACGAAGGCATACCCGTCGCGCCGCAGCGCCTCGATCAGGGCCGTCCGGCCTTCGGGTTGGCCGAGCCGAGCGAGCGTCTCGGCCGCGAGCGTGCGCGTCGCCCAGTCGGGGTGGTTCCGCAGGAGCGCCCCCACGTGGCGCGTGGCCTCGGGAGAGGTCGACGGATGGTACCGACCGAGCGCCGAGAGCACGGCTCGTTGAACCGATCGCTCGTCGTCCTCGAGCGAAGCGACGAGCGCGGTCGCGGCCTCGGGTCGGTCGATGCGCGCCAACACGCCCACAGCGGCGGCACGCACGGAGGGATCGGGATGATGCGAGACCGCGACGAGCTCGTCGAGCAGGTCCGTGCCGAGCGCGTCGAGCTGTTCACGAGCCTCCGCTCGAGCCGCCTCCGGCCAGCTGTCGAGGTCGCCCGTCAACGAGCCGATCGTCACGTGCGGCGCGTCGGCGGAGGCGAGCACGAGGAGCGCCGCGGCGACGCGCTCGAGCGGGCCGCGCAGCGCCTCGCGTGCGGCCGACGCGAGCAGAGGGCGAATCGCGGCGAGATCGATGGCGCCTTCGGGCGGCGCGTCGGTCTGCGACACGAGCAGCGCGACGTACGACGCGACGGGGAGCGCACCATCGATCACGGGAAGCTCCTCCACGCGCCGCTCCGAGCCGCTGCCGAGGCTCGCGAGAGCGCGCGCAGCCGCGTCGCGAAGCTCCGGGTCCGCATCGAACACCGCTCGCGCGAGAGCCTCGCGAGCGCGAACGTCGCCGAGCCGGCCGAGCGCCGACGCCGCGGCGATGCTGACCACGCCCGCGTGCTCGCGGAGCGCGGTGACGAGCGCCGCCGTGTGCGCGGAATCGCCGAGTCGGCCGAGCGCCCATGCTGCGGCCGCTTGCACGTAGACGCTGCGGTCGGTGCGCAGGAGCTCGTCGAGCAGCTCGCCGCTCGCCCGGTGACGCGCGCGGCCGAGACCGATCACCGAAAGGGCGCGAACGCTCGGGTCGCCTCGTCCGACGAGGTCCCGCATCGCTCGCACGGCCTCCGGGCCGCCGGTGCGCGCGAGCCCCCACGCCGCGACCGCACGCAGCCGCCGCTCGGGCCCGTCCGAAAGCGCCGCGAACCGCGGCGCCAGCGTCGGCGGGCGCGACGGCGCCGGCCGCGGCGAGCGCTCGACGCCGTAGATCCATCTCGCCGTCGCTGCTCTCCGCGGCAGCCAAGCAGCGGGCTCGCGGCGTTCTGGTTGCCGAGGTGGCCGAGGATGTCCATCGCGACGCGCCGCTGAGCGGGATCCGCTGTCCGCGAGCGCCTCGAGGAGCGGCTTGAGCGCGCGACCGCCGAGGCGGCCGAGCTCGGCGCGGGCCTCCGCGGCTCCGCTCGCCGCCGCGCTGTACCGCGTGGATCCAGCGGCGCGGTGAGCGCCTCGTAGAGCTCGACGACGAGCTTGCCGGAAGATCGGCCGCTGCGGATTGACCCAGGGAGAGCGGCAGGAGGTCGCGCTCGAGCTCGAGGAGCGTTCCCTGCGCCGAGGTGGATCTGCATCGACGCACGCGCCGCGCGCTGCGACGAGATCGTCATCCGGGGCACGCGCGGATGACCTGCCGGAACGCCCGGTCCGCGTCGACGAGCTCGTTCCGCGCCACGTAGATCTCGGCGAGGTCGAAGTAGGTCGAAAAGAGCCGGTCGTTCAGCTCGAGCGCTCGGCGATAGCTCGCGATGGCGTGGTCGGCGTCCTGGCGCGCACGATAGAGATCGCCGAGCCGCCGATGCGCGTCCGCGTCGTCGGGCGTCCGCTCGACGGCCTGCGCCGCGTACCGTACGGCGTCCTCGTCGCGATAGAGCGCGAGCGCGTGCTCCGCCATCCGCGCGAGATACTGCGACGCGCGCCGCGGGTCGGCGCGGACCAACCGCTCGAGCACCTCGATCGCGCCCGCCACGTTCCCGCGCGAAGAGCGGACGCGCTCGAGCGCGAGCAAGGTCTCCACGTCACCGGGCTCGAGCGAGATGATCCGCTCGAGCACCCGCTCGGCATCGTCCGCGTGCTCGTCGCCGGCTCGCCTGTAGGCCTCCGCGAGGAAGCGGCCCGCGTCGATGTCCGGTGGGGTCGCCTCGAACGCGCGCGTGAGCTCGGCGATGCGCTGGCTCAGCCGCCCGCGGCCGGCGCGTGCCCAGATCGCGACGATCCGCTGCCGCGCCTCGCGCTTGGCCGCACGATCGTCGCCGGCGAGCTCGAGCGCCCGCTGCCAGCTCTCGATCGCCTCGTCGCCTTGATGGAGGCGCTCGCGGACGTTCGCGAGCCCGCGGACGTACGTCGAGCTCGTCCCCGTCGATGCGCACGGCCTCTTCGTACTCGCGCGCGGCCTCCTCGAGCATGTCGTGATCCGCGTAGACGCCGCCGAGAGTCGCGTGCGCGCGCGCGTGATCGGAGTCCGCTTCTAGGATTCGCCGCCATGTCGCGATCGCTCCGGTCCGGTCGCCCGCCTCGAGGCGCTGCGAGCCGAGCGCGACGAGGTGCGCCGGGTCGTTCGGCTCGATCCGGGCGAGCGTCGCGATCTCGCGCGCGGAGAGCTCTTCTTCTCCCCAGCGCGAGTAGAGCTCCGCGAGCGCCTGGTGAACCGACGGCTCGCGCGGGTGGGCGCGGCCGGTCTGCTCGGCTCGCCGCAACGCCTCCTCGCGCCGCCCGACCTGCATGAGGAGCTGCGCGAGCTCCACGACGAACCGCGGCTCTCTCGGCGCGGTGCGGATGAGCGCCTCGTACTCGGCGATGACGTCGTCGATCCGTCCAGAGCGGGTCAGGAGCTGGATGACCCGCACGCGGATGTCGATGTTGCGCGCATCGGTCGCGAGCGCGCGACGATACGCAGCGAGCGCCTCGGCCTCGTCACCGAGCTCGTCGTGGATGCGTCCGAGGAGCTCGGCCGTCTCGAAGCCCCGCCCTTCGTGCTCGAGGCGCTGGACGAGCTCGGGCAGCCGATCGGTCCGTCTGTAGGCCTCGAGGAGCGTGTCGTAGATCTCGGCCCGGACACCGGACGCCCGGCCCGCCGTGCTCAGCGCGCGACCCAGCGTCTCGATCGCGGCATCGGCGTCACCCGCTGCGAGCTGCGCCTCACCGAGCTCGCGCAGCACCGGACCGAGCACGCGGTTGTCGCCGCGCAGGCGTGCGATGACCCGCTCGTACTCCGCGATCGCGCGCTCGTGCTGATTGCGCTCGGCGAGAGCGCGCGCGTACTCCGTGATCAGGTAGACGCTCGACGCGGCGCCGCGTGCGAGCTCGGCGTAGGCGTCGCGCGCGCCGTCCCAGTCCTCCATCGCCAGCGCCTCGGCGCCGATGCTCCGGAGGATCTCCTGCCTCTCGGCCGTCTCGCGCACGTGGGTGAGCGCCTCTTGGTAGCGCGCTCGCGCGCCCGCGTGATCGTTCTCGGCTGCGGCCATGGCCGCGAGCGACAGCAGGGGTGGCAGCGCGTCCGGTCGGAGCGCGTGCGCCCGCTCGTACGCGGCGCGCGCGTCCGCCGCGCGGCCCTGCGCCTTGAGAACGTGGCCGAGCAGCACGCGCGCCGCGTAGTCGTCCTCGTCGCGGCCGAGCCGCTCCTCGAGCTCACGGATGAGCCCGTCCACGTTGCCGTCGCGCTCGCGGTAGAGGTCGAGCAGCCGCGTGAACGCGAACGACTCGCGCGGGTCGGCCTCGAGCACGTGCATGTACCGCTGCACGAGGACGAGCGAGCGATCGTGCGAGGAGGTAGCCTCGTCGGTCGTCGGATGCGTTCGCGGCGGCCGCTTCGAGTGACCGTTCCCGGGCCGCGCGGGGCGAGTCGGATGCCCGGGCCGAGTGATCCCCCAGTCGTCCTGCGCCGCCGCGACGGACGACCCGCCCGCGGCTGCCGCGAGCCCGAGGCAGGAGCCCAAGACGAGGGGCGCGAGACGCGACCGGTGTCCTCGTGGCGTCAATCCACGATCAGTGTAGCGCATGAGAGCCGAGGGGCCGCAAACGGAGCCCCGGCCCATGGGACGCGCGAGGGCGGGCTTCGGTGCCCGGCGAGTCGACCGCAGGCACGCCGAGCTCGAAAGTCTCCACTGGCGCAGCGAGCCGAAATGCGGCGTGATCGGTCTCGTTCGCGGACCGCCCGGCGCGGTAGGCACGAAAATCCGTGAAGAACGCCCTCCCCTACCTGCTCGTCGCGCTCCTGGCCATGGGGCTCTTCGTGGTTCTCGGGTACGCGGCGGTCCACGGGATCGAGTCGCTCGGCGACGCCGTGGACCCGCCGTTCACCGACGCGGTCGCGGACGCCGAGGTGGAGCTCTTTCCGAGCGGCGACTCCGCGGCGGTCGCGCCGAGCCCGGCGCCGTCGAGCTTGCTGGCTCCGTTTCCGCCGTCGATCGCGGACTACGCGTTCGACCGCTACCGGTACGAGCCCGATTGGCTCATCCGCGAGCGGCTCGCCATGGGCGATCCCGAGACCGAAGCGGCGATGTCGCGAGCGCTCCGCATCGAGACCTCGCGCGACGACGCCGACACCGCTCTGCCGCTCTTGCTCGACGTCGACCCGACTCCGGAGCACTGCGCTTGGCTCCGACGCGAGGTCGCGTCGGACGAGCTCGTGGTCGGGCGCGACGGGCTCGTGATCGATCTCGGCCGTTGCGAGGACGAGGAGAGCGTGACGCTGCTCGAGACGCGCGCCGACGCGCTCGCGGGGTGGATCGTCCTCGCTGACTCGGAGCCTGCCGTGCTCGCGCCGTTCGACGGCGCGCGCGTGGTCGCCGCGGTGCTCGCGCTGCGCGCCGCAGACGACCCGAGGTCGGGGAGCACGTTCGCCGGCGCTCTCGCGGCGCTTCCCGACCGCGAGCGTACCCTCGCGCTCGATCGGCTGCGCCCGCACCTCGGCGGCGAGGTCTACTCGTGGTGGGAGACGGCCGCGGAGGTGCCGCGCACCGGACCGACCTCGCCCCTCGACGAGCGCGTGAGGAACGCGCCGCTCAGGCTCGCGGTGCTCGCCAGTCGGATCGAGGACACCGAGGCCGGCCAGCTCGATCGGGCTCTGGTCCGTTGCGCCGCCGATCGCGAGAAGGTGAACGACTGGCAGGCGCTCGAGTGTCTGCGCGTCCTCGTCGGTCGGCGGCCGGAGCTCGCGCGCGCGGCGGCCGCGTCGCTCGTCGCGGGCGACGTTCCGTCGGCGGATCTCGACGAGGCCGTGGCCGCGCTCTCGGCGTGGGGATCCGAGGCGCGTGCGCTGGCGCGCTTGCGGGAGCTCGGGCTGCTCTCCGACGAAGAGCCGGCGCCCGGCCTCTCCGCGCGGATCTCGGTGCGCGGGCTCCTCGAGGCGCGCAGGCGCGCGGCCTGCTTTCCGCCTCCCGACGCGGCGACCATGGTCACGGCGCTCCTCGTGCGCTTCGCGCACCTCGCGCGGCCCGCGCTCGACGACGCCGTCTTCGATCTTCCCGACGGCGAGCCGACCGCCGAAGGCGGTGCCTATCGGATCGCCGCGTATCTCGACGGCTCCGAGGTGAGCATCTGGAGCAGCGGCGTGAGCGCGTCCGCGAATCTCTACGCGATCCTGTCGCTCCTGAACCGCGCGCTCACCATGCGCGGCGACACCCGTCGCTATGTGGCGCTCGAGCCCGGCGACTGCGCGGCGTTCGGGCCACCCGATGCGTTCCTCGATCTCCGAGGATCAGGATTTCGTGTTCCTGCAGGAGCTCGCGTACTACGGCGTCGAGGACGACGACGCGGACGCGCCGGGAGACGAGGATGACGCGGATGACGTCGAAGAGCCGTGACGGGCGCGCGCGCGTGCGGGCGCTCGTGTTCGACCTCGACGGAACGCTCGTCGACAGCCTCGACGACCTGTCGGACGCGATGAACTTCGTGCTGCGCGCCGACGGGCTGAAAGAGCACGGCCGCGACGCGTATCGGCTCTTCATCGGTGAGGGAGCGCGTCATCTCGTGCACCAGGCGCTGCCCGAGCGCTTGCGCCCCGAGACCGACGCGTACCTCGCGCGCTTCCGCGCGCGCTACTTCGACCACCTCTTCGAGAAGACGCGGCCGTACGAAGGGATTGCCGAGCTCCTCGAGAACCTGACCGCGCGCGGAGCGCCGATGGCGGTGCTGAGCAACAAGCCACACGAGGCGACCGTGCGCATCGTCGAGCGCTTCTTCCCGACGACGCCGTTCGGCGGCGTGCTCGGCGCGCGTGCGAGCGTCCCGAAGAAGCCCGACCCGACGGCGGCGCTCGAGCTCGCGCGCGTTCTCGGCACCGAGCCCGAGGCGGCGGCGTTCGTCGGCGATACGCGGACCGACGTCGAGACCGCGCTCGCCGCGCAGATGCTCCCGGTCGGAGTCCTCTGGGGGTTTCGCGACCGCGACGAGCTCGAGCGCGCGGGCGCGCGCGCGATTCTGCGCGCGCCCGTCCGAGATCGCCGCGCTCGTCAGGTGAGCCGCGACCGAGCCCGTCGTCGCAGGACGAGAACGCACGCCAACGAGAGCGCGAAGGCGAGGCCTCCTCCGCTCGCGCCGCCGCGGCCGCTGCTCGCGACGCGGCAGTCGCAACCGCCTCCTCCGACGGCGCCGCCGCCCGTGTCGACCCCGCCGTCCGCGCCCGCGTCGAGCCCCCCGTCGACCGTCGGGATCGGACAGACGAGCGGCGTGCTCGCGGTGGTCGGCATGCCGCCGTTCGACAGCGGCTCCTCGTAGTTGCCGGTGTTGTGGTTGTCGTGCCGGTACTCGGGCCACGGGCTCGCGCCGTTGACCGCGCCGGTGAGGTTCCACGCGAACATGTAGCCGTTGCGCGTGGTGACGACCGCCTCGAGCAAGCCGTCTCCATCGATGTCGCCGATCGCGGGCGACGACGTCATCCAGCCGCCCGTGAACTTCGGGAAGCCCGCCGCTTCGACGCCGCACGCGTTCCACGCGCGCACCCAGTACCCCGCCGAGCCGACGACGACCTCGGGGTACCCGTCCCCGTCCACGTCGGCGACCGTCGGGTTCACGAAGAAGAGGTAGTCGTCGATCTCGCGCGGATAGCCCTCGAGCGAGTCGCCGGTCGTCGTGTCCCAGACGCCGATCTGGTGGGCGAACGGCATGTTCTGCCAGCCGCCCGCGAGGCTCAGGCCGAGGCCGAGACCAGCGCCACCGGTGATGTACTCGGGCCGCCCGTCGCCGTCGACGTCGCCGAACGAGCCGGCGGCGAACGTGTTGAGGAGCGGCCGGTCGCGCCCGGGGATGTCGGTGAGCCGGCCGTGATCACCGGAGTCGAGCACGACGATCGTCTCGGCGTCGAAGCCGCCGACGCGCGGCGGCTGGATCGCGTCCCAGATCTGGACGAGGCCGGCCTGCCCCGCCGCAGCGATGTCGGGCCGGCCGTCGCCGTTCACGTCCGCCATCGACACGGGCGACGTGATCCCCTCGCCGACGAGCGGATAGAACATGATCGACGTGACCGAGATCGGCCAGTTGTCGTGGTACGGCCCGCCGGGGTGGAGGTTGCCGTCGCCGTGGATGAGGTGCACCGCGCCCGACCCCGAGTCGCTGCCGGTCTCGTTCGATCCGAACGCGAGATCGGGGATGCCGTCGCCGTCGGCGTCGCCCACGGCGGCGGGCGTCACGATCCGTCCCGGCTTCGCGTCGGCCGGGTTCATCCAGAGCTGGGGCGCGACGAGCGTCACCGGGAAGCCGGGCTGGTCGGTGCCGTCGTAGCGATAGACGTACACGTTGCCATCGGAGCCCGAGATGATCGTCTCGAGCGTGCCGTCTCCGTCGAGGTCGTAGAGCACCGGCGCCGGCAGGATCGCCCGCTCGATCGGGCTGTCGGGGCCCATCGGGCCCATGCGCAGCGGATCGCCCGACGGAACCTCGGGCAGGCCGACCGGGAAGCCGTCGACGACCGACCCGTCGGGGCCGTGGAACGCGTACACGTCGCCCTCCATCGTCGGCACGACGATCTCGACGGTACCGTCGCCGTCGAGATCGCCGATCGCCGGCACACCCAAGATGACGGACGACGAGAGGTCGTCGGTCGGGATCTCGCCGGACGCGTAGGCGCGTGAGCCGAGGACGTCGTACGGATCGGTCGGCGAGAACCCGCGGAGCTTGCCGAGGTGGATCGGGTAGCCCGCGAGCTCGGTCGCGTCCTCCTGGATGACGTGGAGCAGCCCGTCGGCGTCGGCGTAGATGATCTCGAGATTGCCGTCGCCGTCGATGTCCGCGAGCTTCGCGCCCGCCTCACCGCTCGCCATGTGGAGCTCGTCGGCATCGTTGCGAACGCCGAGCCCCAGCGGGAAGCCGGGGAGCAGATCGGGATCGCGGAGGATCGCGAAGACGCGACGTTGCTCACCCATCACGTCGCCGGCGGTCCCGCCGTAGTGCGCGGTGACTCGGATGCGCACGGTGACGGTGTACTTGTTCTGCGACCCGTCGTCGGGGTTGTCGACCTCGAGATCGGAGATGTCCCAGCTGTAGAGGTCGCCCTCGATCGCGGCGGT
Organism: uncultured delta proteobacterium; assembly: GCA_963740495.1. Classification (GTDB taxonomy): domain Bacteria; phylum Myxococcota_A; class Polyangia; order Polyangiales; family CAVUEK01; genus CAVUEK01. The sequence goes on along the minus strand of CAVUEK010000007.1, from coordinate 90,116 downwards.
CTCGCCCACGCCCATGTCGAGCGTCTCGAACTCCGAGTCCTCGGGCTGGATGCCCCGCGCCCACTCGATGACGTAGTCGAACGACGGTGCACGCCGCGCCGCGATCGTGCCTCGGAGGAGGAGCGTGGGCGTGCGATCGGGGTAGATCGGGCGGAACCAATCGGGTGACACGATGTCGACCTCGGGCGGGATCCGGCCCTCCCGCACCGCCACGACCGCGTTGTACGTGTTGACGCGTCCGTAGCCGAATCGCTGATCCCAGCCCTCGAGGCTCGGATACCAGAACGAGTTGTAGTTGGGATCGCCCGGCCGGCTCTCGGGGACGTCGATGTCCTGCGCGTTCATGAGCACCAGCTGCCGCAGCTCCTCGGCCGACAGCGGCGGGTCGAGCGGCCCGCCCGGGCGGTCTGCGGCGATCGCGGACGAGTACACCAGCCCCGCGACGCCGGAGGTCACGCCCGTCGCTTCCGAGGAGCAACCGGTCCCCGGCGCGCTCAGCACGAGCTGTCCGCCGTAGTTCGTGCAGTTGTTGAACGCCAGGAAGCTCGTGGCGCGCTCGTAGTTCGGCCCCGCGTACTGGATCGCGTGGACGTAGAGCGTGTGGTTCGACGTGCCCGGGAAGTTGTGGTGGTAGCTGTTCTCGTCGGCGGCGCTCGAGACGATGAGGACGTCGTGCGCGTACGCGTAGTCCTGCGCGCGCCGCATGAACGTCGTGTGGTTGATGGTGCCGAGCGCCTCCTGAACGATGCGCACGCCCGAGTCGGTCGCGAAGACGACGCTCTGCCCGTAGTCTTGCGCGTCGGCGATGAAGCTGTCGCCCGTCCGCACCATGAGGACCCTGCACCGCGGGCATTGTCCGATGTCGCCTTCGTGGTTGTTGCCTTCCGCGGTGCTCCAGCGCGCCTCGCTCGTGCCGTGGCCGTAGCGGTTGTCGTCCTGGGGATCGTTGTCGTCCGCGAAGGTGTCCCAGCCGGAGATGTCGTCCGTGTAGCCGTTGCCGTCGTCGTCGACCCCGTCGCTGCAGATCGTGATCAGGTCGCCCGGGTCGGCGACGCCGTTGTGGTTGCCGCCGTCGTCGATCGCTTCGCGGATCGCGGTCGCGTCGTCCGGCGTCTGCCCGGCGGTCCAGTCCGCCATGGTCAGATAACCGTCTCCGTCGACGTCGATCGGATCGCCCGTGTGTCCGGCCGGCGGCGTCGGGAGGCAGCGCGAGTCGAGGCCCGGCGCCTCGAGCTCCGCTTGGTTGATGTAGAACTTGTTCGTGAGGTCGGTCTCGTCCCACTTGATGCCGCTGTCGAGGACGGCGATCACGACGCTGGGATCGCCCGCGGTGAACTGCCAGGCCATGTCGGCCCAGGTGCCCGAGCCCATGCTCGACTCCGCCGTGCGCCAGCCCGACTGCGCCTCGGCCTGAGGCGGCACCCACGACCAGTAGTTCCAGTCGCCGGCGTAGCCGGGGTCGTCGGGCCACGTGGAGGGATCCTGGAGATCGCTCGGCGTGACCGGACCGGTGGGCGGCCACGCCGGGTTCTGCGCCGTGGCGTCGGGCGCGACTGCGATTGCGAGCGCGGCGCACGCGAAGCCTAGGGCAAGGGATGGTCGACGGCGCATGAAGAACCTCCTGACGGCGGGGGGACGGGCGCGCTCCCTCACATGGGAACGCAGAAGCCGGCGGTGCACGTGGTGGTGGGCGGGCAGTCGGTCGGGAGCCCGCAGGGTTCGCGGCAGATGCCGGGCGTCGGCATTCCACCGTCGGGCGCGGGGACCGCGCCCATGCATTGGCCCGCGGCGGCGACCGACCCGAGCGGCACGCAATCGGTGTCGGCGTTGCAGCCGACGAGCTCGAGCGCCGCCCGATAGCCCGTGCACGAGCCGACGCGAGGCACGCACTGGTCGGTGGGCGTGCACGAGAGGCCGGCGGCGCAGGTGCCGGCGACGCAATCGGGGATGCACACGCGCTCGAAGTCGGAGCCGTCGCGCATCACGCAATGGCCGTAGCTCGTGCCGGCGCTGTCCATGCAGTCGGCGTCCATGGCACACGGCGCGCACACTGCCGGCCGGAACGTCTCGCACCGTCCGTACGCGATGTTGCACACGGGCGTCGCGCCCGGGCACGGGGTGTCGAGGCACTCGACGCACGCGCCGGTCTGCGGGTGACACGCCATCGGGCTCTCGCACGTGACGCCTTCGCAGAGATTGGGCGGGCCACCGTCGACGCCGCCGCCGTCGACGCGCGGCGCGGTCCGTTCGACGCACGCGCCGGCGCTGCACATCTCGGTCGCGGCGCAGTCCCGATTGCCGCTGCACTCGGCGTAGCAGCGTCCCTGCAGACAGATCCGGCCGGTCGGGCAGGGCATGTCGGGGCCGGCGCTGGCGGCGGCGTCCATGCCGCCGTCCGTCGGCGCGGTCGACGCGGTCGAGCACTCGATGCCCCCGTCGGGCACGAAGGGCGGGAGATCCTTGGTACCTCCGCATGCCGATGCGAGGAGCGCGGCGAGGATGGCCCCCGACGGACGGACACGAAGCCCGTGGATCGCACGAAGAAAAGCCGGCACGCCGCCGGGGACGATACCATCGCTCCCGCGCCTGGGTCACCCCGTTGCGCCCGTCCGCTGCCCGGTTACCCTCTCAGCCGTGTCGGCCGAAGACAGCCCCGTGCACCGTGTCCGCGTCGGCGCTGTCGTCGACCGGTTGCCTGGTCCCAAGTATCGCGCAGCCCTCGAGTTCGCGGAGCTCGCGCCGAGGCCGCCGCTGCCCCGCCCGACGAGCCTCGCGCGCGAAGCGGACGACGCGCTCGAGCTCGCGCTCGCGGCCCCGCGCCCGTGCGTCGTCGGAGCCAAGGGCCCGCTCGTCCTCGACGATGCGCTCGAGGCGAGCCTCACGTGGCTCGCGGAGGCTGCGGGCGCGGCGCGCGCGGTCGCGATTGTCGTCCCGACGCAAAGCGACGTGCGCACGGGCCCGCGCGATCGCGAGCGGCTCGCCACGTACTTCGAGCGACTCCGGAGGGACGCCGGACGGCCCGTGGTCTGGGTGCCGGGCGGCCTGTGGGAAGCCGAGGACGCGGTCGCGCTCGCGCGCGAGCTCGGCGTCGTCTGCGGGCTCGACCCGCTCGAGGCGATGCTCGTCCCGGCCGGCGGCGCCCTCGCGTATCTCCGCGTGCTCGGCATGGGCGCGCGCGCCCGCCTCGGCGAGAGCGCGCTCGCCACGATTGTCGAGGCCGCGAGCGAGTGCGACGCCGAGAGGACATTCGTGGCGATCGAGTCGGCGCGGTCGTTCCGCGAGGCGACGCGCGCCCGAGCCCTCGCCGACGAGAGCGCGACGCCGTGAGCGAGACCCGGCTCGACGGAAGCCGGGTCCGCCGCGTCGACATGCCCTCGAGCGATCTGCTCGCGCTCACGCTCGGAGCGCCGGCCGGCGAGGAGATCCTCGTGGCGAGGCTCGCCGGATCGCACCGCGGGATTGGGCTCGTCGCAGACCGCCCCCGGGGCGCTCCCGCGAGCGCGTTCACGATGCGCCTCCGGAAGCTGATTGGCGGAGCGCGGATCGAGTCCGCGCGCGCGCTTGCCGGCGGCGGCGCGCTTCTTTCGCTCGCGCGCGGCGAGGAACGCGCGCGGCTCTTCGTCGTTCCGGGGCGCGAGCACGGGCGCGTCGCGCTCGTCTCGGCCGTGGGAGCGCTCTTGGCGTCGCACGGCCGGGGATTGTTCGACGCCGGCGCCGAGGCCGGAGCCGGCCCGGACCTCGAGCGGACCGATCTCCGCGCCGCGGGGGAGGCGATTCGTGCGCGGCGGCTCGGAGGAGGCAAGGGAGGTCGCGCGGCGCATGCTCGACCGCGCGCTCCGAAAGGCCGGGACGCGGCTCGACCGGAGGCTCAGCGCGATCGCGTCCGACGTGGCTCGGGTCGGCGACGCGGCGGGGCTCCGCGAGCAGGCCGACCTGATCCTCGCGCACGCGCACGCCTACGCGACCGGGAGCTCGACCCTCGACGTGATGGACTACCGCGAGGATCCGCCGGTCCCGCGCACCCTCGCGGTCGATCCCACGCGAGGCGCCAGGGGCGAAGCGGAGTCGCTCTATCGCCGCGCGCGGCGGCTCGAGCGCGCGCGCGCCATGGCCGTCGAGCGCGAAGCCGTCACGCGCGCCGAGCGTGCGCGCGTCGAAGGATGGCGTGAGCGCCTCGCCACGGCAGCGGACGTGGGCGCGATCGGCGCGATCGCCGAGGAGGCCGGCGCGCATGGCGTGCGCGGTGCCCGCGACGCCGTCGGAGCGGAGAGCCCCACGAAGCGCGCTCACGCAGCGGCGCGGCTTCCGTATCGGGCGTTCGAAGCGAGCCGCGGGCACCGCGTCCTCGTCGGGCGGGGAGCCGCCGACAACGACGCGCTCACGTTGCACCACGCGCGACCGCACGACCTCTGGCTGCACGCGCGCGGACGAGCCGGCGCGCACGTGGTCGTGCCGCTTCGCCGCGGCGCGTCCTGCCCGCCGGACCTTCTCGCGGACGCCGCCATGCTCGCGGCGCACTTCAGCGACGCGCGGGACGAGCCCGTCGTGGAGGTGATCCACGCGGAGCGGCGACACGTGCGCAAGCCCAAGGGCTCGCCTGCGGGGTCGGTGCGCGTCGATCGCGAGAGGGTCTTCGCAGTGCGCGTCGCGCCGGAGCGGCTCGCCGAGCTGCTCGCCGCCGAGCGGTTCTGATCGCGACCCCCAAAAAGCGAACGAGCCATCTCGGGAACCGGAAGGCTTCGTCGATGGCTCGTCCCTGCTGCGCCGCTCGTCGACTACCCGCGCGGCGCGCACGCCTTCCTCCAACTTCGAGGAACCGACGTGCGGACAGCATTTCAATCGAGCGACCTCACTCGCCATCGCGAGCTGCGTCGCCGTCACCAACTACCCGGAGCATCCACTCCGGTCGGCCCCACGAGGTGGAGCCCACCATGCAGGCGTGCCGGCCGCGTCAGAACATCGACGCAGCCGACCTCCGCTCACATGGCCGGCGGAACCGGAGCGGCCGCCTTCTTGGCCTTCCTCCGACGCGCCTTGCGCTTGCCGCCCTTCTTGGCAGCGCGCTTCTTGCCACCCTTCTTGGCAGCTCGGCGCTTGCGGCCGCCCTTGCGGCCCTTCTTGGCAGCTCGGCGCTTCTTTCCTGCGCGCTTCTTGGTCGCGCGCTTCTTGCCGGCCCTCTTCTTCGTCGCCTTCTTCTTCGTGGTCTTCTTCTTCGCGGCCATGGGGACCTCCTCCTAGATGGGGTCTCGGATGACGCGTACGGTATTGTCACGTCACTGCAAGTGTCAAGCAGTAAGGCACATAATTTATACCTAACTTATTCCTATTTGAGAGCTTAGTGAACGCTATTTTTATCAACTTCCCGAAATCATGAGGTTTAAATGTATGGTATCAGAGGTCCCCGGAACCCTTGGGAAAGCTAGATCGACGATCCGAGGGGTCGGATCGGAGGCCGCGAGCGACCCGCCCGAGCCTCGCCGAGGGGGTCTCGGAACGCGTGACGCGGACCCCAAGCTCGGGCTAGGGTGCGCGCCCTGACGTGTGCGCCCGGCCTGCGCCGGCCACCGTCCAACGGAGGGATCATGGCCATGGGCAACAGTCTCGTGCGGGTGCTCGCGTTGCTGGCGATCGGTGTGGTCGCCGTCGGGTGCGGGCCTTCGCAGAAGGACCTCGACGCCGAGCGTGCGCGCGTTCGAGACCTCCAGGATCAGCTGCGTCAGGCCCAGGAGCACGGAACGCAGCTCGAGGCGCGCGTCGCGGCGATCACGAGCCAGAACACCCAGCTCGCCGATCGTCTGCGCGCGCTCGGTGAGAACGTGGAAGAGCTCGAGGGTAGCCGCGCGAGCCTGCAGGGCGAGCTCGAGCGGACGCAGCGCGCTCTGAACCAGCTCCAGGAGCGCGAGCGGCAGGCGCAGCAGCGCCTCGCTCAGTTCCGGCAGATCCTGCAGCAGCTTCGCAGCCTGATCGACGCCGGGACCCTCGAGGTGGAGGTACGCAACGGCCGCATGGTCGTCGTGCTCCCCGAGGCGATCCTGTTCGACTCGGGCCGCGCGGATCTCAAGCCGGAAGCGCGAGAGCCGCTCGCCCAGGTCGCGCGCGTTCTGCGGAGCATCCAGGGCCGCACGTACCAGGTGATGGGCCACACCGACAACGTTCCCATCCGAGGTCGCCGCTTCGCGTCGAACTGGGAGCTGTCGACGGCGCGCGCCGTCGTCGTCGCCCGGTACATCATCGAACAGGGGCTCGAGTCGCCCCGGATCTCGGCCGCCGGCTACGCCGACACGCAGCCCCTCAACCACAACGCGACGCCCGAGGAGCGCGCGGCGAACCGGCGCATCGAGATCGCGCTCAACTTCAACCTCGACGAGCTCCCGGACCTCACCGGCATCGAAGGCTGAGCCGCTCCTGCCGTTCGGTGCTCTAGCGGTGCCCGCCGCCCGGATCGTCGCCGCCATCGACATCGGCACGAACACCGCGTTGCTCCTCGTCGCGGAGCAGCGCGGTGACGGGCCGCTCCGCGTCCTCGACGATCGCGCGGCGATCACGCGGCTCGGCCGCGGCCTCGACGCTCGAGGAACGCTCGACCCGGAGCGGGCGCGCGCGACGATCGAGGTGCTCGAGGGCTACGCGGGCGTGGCGCGTGCTCTCGGCGCGACCGAGCTACGTGCTGTCGGCACGAGCGCGCTCCGCGACGCGGGCGACTCTTCGGGGTTTCGGCGAGAAGCGGAGCGCGTGCTCGGGGCGCGCGTCGAGATCGCGAGCGGGGCGCGCGAGGCCGCGCTCACGTTCGCGGGGGCCTTCGCGGGCGCGCTCGCGGGCGCGTCGGGGCGCGTGTGCGTCGTCGACATCGGCGGGGGAAGCACCGAGATCGTGCTGGGCGAGCGCGACGCGACGGGACGGGTCGCGATCGAGCGCGCGAGGAGCTACGACGTCGGCTCGGTGCGCCTCTTCGAGAGGCACGTCGCGAGCGATCCGCCGACCGCCCACGAGCTCGGGCGTGTCGACGCGGACATCGCGGCGGCGCTCACGAGCGCCGGCGGGAGCGACGCTCCGCGAGCGATCGGCGTCGCCGCGACGTTCACGACGCTGGCGGCGGTCGACGCGTGGATTCGGGGCGAGCCAATCCCGGTCGGTCCTGGCGCGCGGCTCGAGCGCGAGGCGGCGTGCGCGATCGCCTCGCGCCTCGCGGCGATGCGAACGGCCGAGCGCGCCGAGATCCCGGGTGTCGAGGCGGGCCGCGCCGACGTGATCGCGGTCGGCGCGCGCATCGCGAGGCGCGTCATCGAGGTCCTTCGCGTCGGTATCGAGGTCTCGCACGGCGGCCTGCGCTACGGGATCGTTGAGGAAATGCTACGACCCGATTGACGGGTGCCCCAACCTCGGGCTACCGTCCGGCCGGCCGGCGGAGTGCGCTCGGCCTCCTCGAAGCCATGCAGACGCGCAAGCGAGAGTTCAGGGTCGGCGACAAGGCCATCTATCCGGCGCGCGGTGTGGCCGAGGTCGTCTCCATCGAGGAAAAGGAAATCGCCGGACAACGGCAACGATTCTACGTGCTCGAGCTCGTCGACACCGCCCACCGGATCATGGTGCCGGTTCGGAACGCCGAGAGCGTCGGGCTCAGGCCTCCCATCAGCGAGAAGCAGATCAGCGGGATCTTCAAGATCCTCGAAGATCGAACCGTGCGTCACGACAACCAACCGTGGAACCGCCGATACCGCGGCTTCATGGAAAAGATCCGGACCGGCTCGGTCGAAGGTGCAGCGGAGGTCATGCGCGACCTCTCCCGCATCAAGGCCGGGAAGTCGCTCTCGTTCTCCGAACGCCAGATGCTCGAAAGAGCACGAGACCTGATCGTGAAAGAGATCGCGGTCGCGCGTCGGCGGAGCGAAGCGAAGGTCCAGGAGGAGATCGACCGGATCTTCTCCACCAACTGAGGCTCACTCCTGCCACACGCGACTCACGACCCGAAGACCCCGCGGCAGATCGAGCCACGAGCGAACGACTGCGCCCGCGATCACGCTGGCGCCAGAATTTTTCATCGTCACGATGCTCTTCGAATGGCAAAGAACACTCTCGTCATCAACGTCGACGTCGGTGAGACCCGCGTCGCGCTCGTCGAGAACGGCATCCTCGCCGAGCTCTACGTCGAGCGCGAGCGGGACCGCAGCCCGGTCGGCAACATCTACCTCGGCAAAGTCACGCGCGTGCTGCCCGGCATGCAGGCCGCGTTCGTCGACATCGGCCTCGAACGCGCGGCGTTCCTGCACGTCGAGGACGTGATCCGGCGAGAGAGCGACTTCGAGGAGCTCGTCGACACCGGCGAGGACGACGAGGAGGACGACGAGGGCGATCACAAGGCCGAGCGGCAAGTCGCTGCGCGTCTCGCGCAAGACGCCCATCCGCGACGTGCTCAAGGAAGGCCAGCAGATCGTCGTCCAGGTCTCGAAGGGCCCGATCAGCACGAAGGGCGCGCGCGTCACGAGCCACGTCTCGCTCCCCGGGCGCTACGTCGTGTACATGCCGACGGTCGATCACATCGGCATCTCGAAGCGCATCGGCAACGATCAAGGAGCGCAAGCGCCTGCGCGAGGCGATCGACGCGTTCAAGCCGCCGTCGGGCGGGCTCATCGTGCGCACGCGTCGCGGCGGGCCTGACGAAGAAGCAGCTCAAGGCCGACGTCGGCTATCTCGTGAAGGCGTGGGACGAGACGGTCAAGCGCCGCGAGCGAGTCGTCGGAGCGCGCCGGCGCAGCTCTACTCGCGACCTCGACATCGTGCTTCGCGTCGGCCGCGACTCTTCACCGAGGACGTCGGAAGATCATCATCGACGATCCCGACGAGTTCACGATCGGCTCATAGCAGTTCCTCGTGGTGTTCATGCCCGAGCGCGCGCGACGACGTCGAGCTCTACGACGGCGCGGAGCCGATCTTCGACGAGTACGGCATCGAGGACGAGATCGCGCGCGCGCTCGCGCGCAAGGTGTCCGCTCGCCGTCGGGCGGCTACCTCATCATCGACCAGGCCGAGGCGCTGACCGCGATCGACGTCAACACCGGCCGGTTCACGGGCAAGGGCAAGGACGTCGAGGAGACGATCCTCCAGACGAACCTCGAGGCGGTGAAGCGAGATCGCCTACCAGCTGCGGTTCCGGAACATCGGCGGGCTCATCGTGCTCGACTTCATCGACATGGAGAAGCACGTCGCACCGGGAGAAGGTCTACCAGCGCGCTCCTCGACGTGCTCCAGCAAGGACAAGGCGAAGACGACCGTGGTGCGGATCAGCGAGCTCGGCCTCGTCGAGATGACGCGCAAGCGCACGCGCGAGTCGCTCGGGCGCACGATGTACGAGCCGTGTTTCTACTGCGACGGCACGGGCCATCTCCGTAGCAAGACCACCGTCTGCCACGAGATCCTCCGCCAGATCCGGCGCGAGAAGGACTCGCTGCCGGGCTACAAGATCGTCAGGTCAACGCGCACCCGGCGATCTGCGACATGCTCGGCCGCGAGGAGAAGGCTCGCGCTCGAAGAGGCCTGCTCGCGCGTGGAGAGACGGATCGTGGTACAACCGCGCAAGGACTATCATCTCGAACAGTTCGACCTCTGCGCGGGATTTGATCGAGCGCCCCGCGCGGCGCATGTCGAGGGTGCGGTACATGAGCGACGACGACTCCGGTGACGACAAACGCTCGGACGAGCGCATCACGATCAACAAGGAGTTCGAGTCGTTCGACGCGTTCATCCACGAGTACGTGACGAACATCTCGCGCTCGGGCGTGTTCGTGAAATCGAAGCAACCGCTTCCGGTCGGAACCCGTGTCAACCTGAAGTTCACCGTCATCATGGACGACATCGAGACGATCGAGGGGGTCGGCGAGGTCGTGCGCGTCGAGGCCGACCCGCCCGGCATGGGCGTCGTCTTCACCGAGCTCAACCAGTACTCGAAGCACCTCATCGAGCGCCTGCTCACGGTGCAGCCCTCCGAGCGGCGAGCGACTCGTGAGCGGGCGGTGAGCGCTCCGTGGGCGTACTTCGCCGCATCGGGCGAGCGCACGCGCGGAACCTTGGACCGACTTCCGGAATCGGACCTTCGGTCGTTCGAATCGGCCGCTCTCGGAGCTGAGCGACGCGCGGAGCTCGAGGAAGAGCTCGATGCGCCGCCGTCGCGAGCGGGCGGCGCGCGCGCGCCGGCGAAAAAGCCGAGGCCGGCGGCGCCGTGTCACCGCAGGAGAAACAGCTCTCGCAGTACTACGCGAACCTCGAGCTCAGGCCCGGTGCGACGATCGAAGACGTGAAGGCGGCGTATCGCGAGCTCATGCGGAAGTACCACCCGGACAAGCACATCGGCGACCCGGAGCGGCACAAGGCCGCGACCGAGCTGGCCCAGTCGCTCACGCAGGCGTATCAGGCGCTTCTCGCACACCTCTCGTGAGCGCTACTCGCTCTTGAGGTAGCCGGCCTTCATCAGCTTCACGAGGATCTCGCTCGTCTGGAGGTCGGACGCGAGGCTCTTGTTCAGGACCGTCTCGACGTGCCCGTAATTGTACGCGAGCTGCAACACGTCGAGCTCCTCCGGGCTGAGATCGCGGAGCGGCGGGATGAGCGGCATGTGCAGCGAGATCGTCGCGCCGCAGCTCCGGCATGTCCGGACCGAGGCGGCGCACCTCGTCGATCTGCCGCATCGCCTCCATGAGCAACCCTTCGGTGCTCATCTCGATCGGCTCGAGGAACTCGCGCTCCTCGGGCGCCTCCATGTCGAAGGTGCCCTGCTCCCAGGTGAGGATGCGGATGAAGCTCTTCGTCGCCGCGACGTCGTAGTTGTCGTTGACGGTCGCGTACACGACGGCGCCCTTGTCCATGTAGATGCTTGCCCACGTCGTTGTCGGTCCGCACGACGAGCACGCCGCTCTTCTTCGAGGCGGTGAAGAGCTGCAGGAGATCGGGGAGCGGCACCTCCGCGATCGACCCAGTCATGGTTCGGACCTGGGAGCCTCCGCGGCGGCCCGCAGCGACGTCCTCGAGGTTCTGCCGCGCCTGCGCGCCGTCGCCCTGCTGCTCGGTGGCGACGAGCTTGATGATGCTCGTGCCGATCAGGATGCGATCACCCTCGTTGAGCTTGGCGCGCTTGATCTTCTCGCCGTTGACGAACGTGCCGTTCGTCGAGCCGAGGTCCTGGATGAAGATCTGGTCGCCGGTCACCGTGATCTTGGCGTGACGGCGCGAGACCATGTCCTCGACGAGCACCATGTCGAGCTCGCTCGATCGCCCGATGACGATCTCGCCCTGCGGCGGCAGCGGGAACTCGCCGCCCTGGTACTTGCCCGAGATGAAGCGCAGAGCGAAGGCCTTCGCTGCCCGCGCGGTCGGAGGCGGAGTCATCTTCGGAACGGGCGGCTCCATGGATTCATCCCGGACTACCCAGGAGTTTCGTCAGGTTAGAGGGGGCGAGGCCGGCTGGTCAAGGTCGTGACGGACGGGCGCTCGGCCCGCGACCTCGTCTGATACAACGGTCCCCGGCATGGTCGGCCGTGGAGGCAATTCCGGAGCGCACGGCCCGCCACGCGGGAAAGACGGGGTAAACGCGGCGCACCTGCTCGGATGGCTGGTGGCGATGTGCGTGCTCTCGACGCACGCGTTCGCATCGGCGCAGGCGGCCGACCCGCATCTCGTCTGGCGGACCATCCGAACCGAGCACTTCGAGGTCCACTACCACGAGCCGCTCGGCGTCCTCGCGCGCCGGGCCGCAGCCGTGGGCGAGCGAGCGCTCGGCATCCTGACCCGCGCGCTCGATCACGAGCCCGAGGGCCGCATCCAAGTCGTCCTCAGCGACGACGCGGATGGCGCCAACGGCTCGGCCACGGCGATTCCGTACAACGCGATCCGCCTCTTCGCGAGCGGACCGGAGGACATCAGCGCGCTCTCGGACTACGACGACTGGCTCAGCGAGCTGATCACGCACGAGAGCACCCACGTCGTCCACCTCGACACGATCGGGGGCGTGCCGGCTCTCATCAACGCCGTCTTCGGGAAGGTCTACTCCCCGAACTCATCTCAGCCTCGCTGGTTCCTCGAGGGGCTCGCCGTGCACGAGGAATCGGAGCACACCTCGGCCGGCCGCAATCGGTCGAGCGTCTTCGACATGTACCTGCGCATGGACGTGCTCGAGGATCGCGTGCTCCGCCTCGACCAGGTGTCGAACTTCGTCGATCGATTCCCGCGCGGGAACGCCTGGTACCTCTACGGGTCCCGCTTCGTCTCGTACATCGGGGACACCTACGGGCCCGAAGCGCTGGCGGCCATCAGCCACGTCGTACGGGCGACAGGTGATCCCCTTCGGGCTGAACCGCGTCGCGCGGCGCGTGACGGGCAAGACGTTCGTCGAGCTCTACGACGATTGGGTCGCGAGCATCGAGCGGCTCTACCGCGGTCAGGCGTCGCGAATACGCGCCGCCGGCCTCGTCGGAGGGACCGCGCTGACGCATCACGCCGAGGACGCGCGCGCGCCGCGGTTCATCGACGACCGACACGTCGTCTACTGGGCCGGCGACGGTGACGAGGTCAGCCAGCTGCGGATCATCGACGCCTACACGGGCGAGGTCCAGGGCATGCTCGACCGCACGGGCGGCGTCGCGTACTCCTCGCCGCATCCCGACGGGCGGTACGTCTACTACAGCTCGCTCGAGTTCCATCGCGACCTCTACGCGTACTCGGACCTCTTCCGGATCGACCGGCGCGGCGGCCCGCGCGAGAGGCTCACCGATGGCATGCGCGCCCGCGAGCCCGACATCTCGCCCGACGGGCGGCGCATCGCGTTCACGATCAACGGCGCCGGGACGACGCACCTCGTCGTCGCCGATCTCGCGACATCGAGGCGACTCGCGAGGTCGTGTACCGGAGCCGCCGCTTCGAGCAGGTCTTCACGCCGGCGTGGTCGCCGGACGGGTCGACGATCGCGTTCAGCGCGTGGCGGCGCGGGGGGCTCCGGGACATCGTTCTGCTCGACGTAGCGAGCGGGCACGTGGCGGAGGTGACGCGCGACCGCGCGCTCGACACCGGTCCGGCGTGGGCCCCCGACGGACGCACGCTCTACTTCACGTCCGACCGCACGGGGGTGAACAACGTCTACGCGTACGACATGACCGCCGGCGAGACGCGGCAGGTCACGAACGTCCTCGGCGGCGCCTTCTCGCCGACCATCTCGCCCGACGGAAGGCGCCTCGTGTACCTCGGCTTTCGGAGCGAGGGCTTCGACATCTACGGGATGGACCTCGACCCGGCGCGCTTCCGCCCCGCTCCCCCGTACATCGACGATCGACCCGAGCCCGTCGAGGACGACGCGGTGGTCACGACGCGAAGCGAGCCGTACGACCCGCTCGAGACGATCTGGCCGCGCAGCTGGCTCGTGGGCGTCGCTCAGGACGGGTTCGGCACGCAGCTCACGTTCGGCACCGAGGGCAGTGACGTGGTCGGCTACCACTCGTACGCCGCGACGATCGGCATCGGGCTCGTCTACGGCAACGTCGACGTCGACCTGAGGTACCTCTACCAGCGGAGCGTGCTTCCCATCTCGGTGCACCTCTATCACCGCGTGTCACCTCGCGGAGGGCTCCTGGTCGGCGGAGAGCCGCAACGCTGGATCGAGCGCGGCTTCGGCGGCGACATCGGCCTGCGCTACTCGTTTCCGCGCGCTTTCATCGGCGAGTCGGTATCGCTGACGTACTCCCTCGCCGACGTGGAGAAGGCGGAGGACTTCGGCGGGCGCCTCGACCCGAACGACCCCCCGCCCGTCCTCCCGCAGACCGGGCTCCTGTCGAGCGTCCGTCTCGGCTGGGCGTGGAACGACCTCGTGCGGACGACGTGGGACGTCACGCCGAGCGCCGGCCGCGCGCTCTCGCTCTCGGTGTCGCTCGCGCACCCGTTGATCGGGAGCCAGTTCGAGTCGGTGTCGTTCAGCTGGGCCATCGCACAGTTCATCGAGAACCCGTTCGTCCAGCACCACGTCCTCGCGCTCCGCTACGCAGGCGGTCTGAGCGGCGGCGACCTCGGCCGTCGAGGGCTCTTCTCGGTCGGCGGCTTTCCCGAGGCGTCGTTCATCGATCAGATCATCAATCAAACGGTGCTCGGCGGTCAGGCGCTGCGCGGATACCCACCGTTCGACCGCTCCGGCACGCAGTTCCACCTCCTGCAGGCGGAGTATCGTTTCCCGATCTGGCGCCCCATGTGGAGCGTCGAGACCCTCCCCGCGTACATCGCCCGCGTGTGGGCGTCGGCGTTCATCGATGTCGGCGACGCCTTCTTCGACAAGTTCGACATCGACACCTTCCGCGTCGGCGTCGGCGGCGAGATCTTCATCGACTTCATGCTCGCCTACTACCTCAGCTACACCCTCCGGATCGGCGTAGCGCGCGGCCTCATGGAAGGCGGCGACACGCAGGTCTACGCCCACCTCGGCCTGCCGTTTTGACCCGGGGAGGGGTCCGGCGGCGCTCGCCGACGCCCCAGCGCGACCGTTGCCTGCGGCCCGCTCGCGAGGTCGCGACAGGTCGCACCGAGACGGCTCAGATCTCGATGATGTCTTTCTCTTTGCGACCGACGATCTCGTCGACGCGGGTCTGAGCCGACGCGACTACGTCCTCGAGCTTCTTCCGGGCTCGGTCGCAGTCGTCTGCGCTCGCTTCACCCTCTGTCTCGACCGAGTCGATCATGTCCTTCGCGTCGTGGCGAGCCTTGCGGATCGCGACCTTGGAGTCTTCACCGTGCTTCTTCGCGAGCTTGACGAGCTCCTTGCGGCGCTCTTCGGTGAGCGACGGCATCGGGAGACGGATGATCTCGCCGTCGCTCTGCGGGTTGAGCCCGAGGTCGGACTCCATGATCGCCTTTTCGACCGCCTTGACCTGGCTCTTGTCCCACGGCTTGACGATGAGCATGCGCGGCTCGGGGATCGTGACCGTGGCCATCTGCGCGATCGGCGTGGGCGTGCCGTAGTAGTCGATGCGGAGCGAGGCGAGGATGTCGGGGTTCGCGCGGCCGGTCCGGATCCGGGAGAGCTCACGCTTGAGCGCCTCGTGAGCCCTCTCGATGTTCGATTGCAGCTCCTCGAGCGTCTCGTCGATCATGGTGCCTCCACGCACGTCCCGTCGCGGCGCGACGAGGACACGAGGTTTTACTCCTCCCCGGACTCCGTGACCAGCGTCCCCACGTCCTCGCCGAGCGCGACTCGCTTGATGTTGCCGCGCCGCGCGAGCTTCACGACGCGGATCGGCAACCGATTCTCGCGACAGAGAGTGACCGCGGTCGAGTCCATCACGCCGATGCGCTCGTTGAGGAACCGGTCGTAGCTCAGGCGCCGGAACATCGTCGCGTTCTCGTGCGTGACCGGGTCCTTGTCGTAGATCCCCTCGACCTTCGTCGCCTTGAGCAGGACCTCGGCCTGGATCTCCATCGCGCGGAGCGCTGCCGCCGTGTCCGTCGAGAAGTACGGGTTGCCCGTTCCCGCGACGAAGATGACGACGCGACCCTTCTCGAGGTGCCGGATCGCGCGCCTGCGGATGTACGGCTCCGCGACTTGCCGAATCTCGAGCGCCGAGAGCACCCTCGTGTCGAGCCGGAGCTTCTCGAGAGCGTCTTGCAGCGCGATGCCGTTGATCACCGTCGCCAACATCCCCATGTGGTCGGCGCTCGCCCGGTCCATCCCGGCCGCGCTGCCCTTGAGACCGCGGAAGATGTTGCCCCCGCCGATGACCACCGCGAGCTCGACGCCGAGCTGCGCCACTTCCGCGAGCTCCGCGGCGATGTCGGCGAGCGTCTCGGGCTGCACGCCGAAGCCGCCCGGTACGCCGCAGAGCGCCTCCCCGGACAGCTTCAGCATCATTCGCTTGTGCTTCAGCTGTCCGGTCTCGCCCATGCTCACTTTCCCGCGAGCGTAGCCGCCACGTCGGCCGCCAAGTCCGACTTCTTCTTCTCGAGGCCTTCGCCGAGCTCGTAGCGCACGAAGCGTCGGATCCCGAGCTTCTCGCCGATTTTCGCCGACAAGGCGTCGAGGACTTGACCGATCGTCCGGCCCTCTTCGTCTTGCACCGACGGCTGGTCGACGAGGCAAGCATCCTTCAGCCACTTCGCGACCTTGCCGTCGATGATCTTGTCGATCGCCGCGGCGGGTCGGGACTTGCCGCTCGCGGCGTCTTCTTCCGCGATCTGCTCGCGGAAGAAGCGCTTCTTGTCGGCGACCACGCTCTCGGGCACCTCGCCGGGGCGGACGAACTCGGGCGACATCGACGCGATCTGCATGCCGCAGACCTCGACGAACGCCCTGAACTCTTCGTTCCGCGCGACGAAGTCGGTCTGGCAGTTGACCTCGATGAGCACACCCAGGCGGCTGCCCGGGTGGATGTATGCGTGGATCACGCCCTCGGTGGCGATCGCGCCGGCCTTCTTCGCGACCTTCGCGAGGCCCTTCTTCTGGATGATCTCGACGGCTTGATCCTCGTCGCCGGCCGCCTCCACGAGAGCGTTCTTGCAGTCCATCATCCCCGCACCCGTTCGGTCGCGCAGGGACTTCACCATCTGTGCACTTACGTCAGCCATCGCTCCATTCCCTCGTTCGTAGTCTCGTCGCGCGCCGTTGGCGCCGTGCTGCTCAGGAGCGACCCGCGCCGGGCGGCGAGGACGGCCGGCCACCGCCGCGACGGCGACCCCGCTGGAACTCCACCTGGACACCGCCCGCAGCCTGCGGTGCGTAGTCCTGGTGCACGTTGTCGCGCCGCCGCTCGGTTCCCTCCATGCACGCGTCAGCCACGCGCGAGGTCACGAGCTTGATCGAGCGGATCGCGTCGTCGTTGCCCGGGATCACGAAGTCGATCTGATCCGGATCGCAGTTCGTGTCCGTGAGCGCGACGATCGGGATGTGGAGCTTGCGCCCCTCGCGCACGGCGATGTGCTCGTGATGCGGATCGATCACGAAGATCACCGACGGAAGCGCGTTCATCATCTTGATGCCGCCGATGAACTTCTCGAGCTTGTCCTTCTCGCGCCGGAGCTTGATCGCTTCCTTCTTCGAGAGCAGCTCGAGCTCGCCCTCGGTGTCCTGCCGCTCGAGCTCGCGAAGCCGCTCGATCGCGCCCTTGACCGTGCGGAAGTTCGTCAGCGTGCCACCGAGCCAGCGGCCCGTGACGTGAAACTGTCCGGCCCGCGCCGCCTCTTCGCGGATCGTCTCGGCAGCTTGGCGCTTCGTTCCGACGAACAGAACGTGACCGCCCCGCGCGACCGCGTCGGAGATGAATTGGAACGACCGCTTGAAGAGCTGTGCGGTCTGGTCGAGATCGATGATGTGGATGCCGTTGCGAGCGCCGTAGATGTACGGCCGCATCTTCGGGTTCCACCTCTTGGTCTGGTGGCCGAAATGGACTCCGGCATCGATGAGGGCGCGGAGCCCGATCGGCAGGTCGCCGCTCGCGACGTCGCTCGCCATCGCGGCCGCCTGCGCGTCGGGCGCCTCGGTCGCCGCGGGCGCCTCGGGAGGAGCGACCTTGGGGGTCTCGTTCTCGGCCGTCTCGGCCGGCTGGTTCTCGGTCATGGGGTCCTCCGGTTTTTTCCGCCGCTCCTCGCGACCGAGGACCCCGGACGGGGCACCGGCTCGGCCGCATGTGACGAGGAGCGTGTGTGGTTTCGGGCACCTCACGGGAGGTACCCGGCTCTTTCGAGCGGGCGGCGATATACCACGTCCGAGGGGGCCCGCCAATTCGGCCGCCCGCCGTCGCTCGCCGCTGCCCTTTGCCTCTTTTCGCGGGCCGAGCCGGTCCGCTATCCTCGCGTCCGACCATGGCCCGAAACGCACGCTTGCTCGCGACGTTCCTCTCACTCGCCGCCGCCGTGGTCGTCGCCGCCGGCCCGCTCGCCGGGACGGCGCGCGCCGACGACGAGCTCGAGCCGCCGAGCCCCATCCCGCTGTTCATCGCGGCCGGCGGCGTCGTCGCCCTCGGGCTCGGCGGGATCTTCGCGGCCATGTCGGGCTCCGCTCACGACTCCGCCGTCGCTGCGACCACCGAGCTCGACGCCGCGTCGAACGCGAGCTCCGCCCGCACCTTCGCGACGCTCGCCAACGCGATGTTCGTGACGAGCCTCTGCCTCGTGCTCTTCGGCGGAGGGTGGTCCGCGATCGAGTTCTCGCGACCGGGACGGCACGCAGCGCGCGCGTCCGCACGGCTCGGCATAGGACCGGGCAGCCTGTCGCTCTCCGGCGAATTCTGACTCAGCCGCCGGTGCCGGTCGGCGTGTACGCGAGAATCGTTCGTGACGAGGATCTTGTCGATCCGCGCGCCCTCTTCTCGATAGGCGATCGCGATCGTGTGTGGGCCCGCCGCGAGGTCGAGGTCCACGATCGCGTCCGCGGCGTCGGTGTCGCGAAGCTCGTACCACGTCCAGGCTCCCGCTCCCGGGAGGTTGTTCCATTGGATCGCGGTACCGCCGTCGACCGTGGCCCAGAACGAATCCGTGTTGGTGTCCGCTGCGGCCACGCGGCCCCACATGTGATGAGGGCCCGTCCCTGCGATCGTGACGTTGAACGTGACCTTGCCGGTCGCGGGCGGGCCCGCGGTGGATGCGTTGCCTGCCGCCACCGTCACGTACTCGCCGCCCGACGCCATCGCGTCGTCGTTGTGCGTCTCCATCGGCGCCTCGACCGTCCCGTCCTCGGCCTCGATCCAGATGAGCTCGCTCGTCGAGCCCCCGCCGTCGACCCCACCCCCGCCCCCGTCGACGCCGGGGGCGTCCGGTCGGGGTCCGCCGTCCACGCCCGGCCCACCGTCGGCGCCGCCCGCGGAGAGCTCCTGATAACAAATCCCGTCGTCACCGCAGACCCAGCCGTCGGAGCACGGACACTCTCGGCCCGTGAGGTCCACCGTGCCGGCGTCGACGCACGAAGCCGCGACCGACGCGGCGAAGAGGAAAAGAGGCGCGCGGAAACCGAGCCGTCCCATGCGCGACACCCTACCATGAGGGCCGTGCCGGGAGGATCGGGGAGGAAGGTTCGGCTCGCGAAGGCCCTCGAGCGCACCGTCGCCGCCGGGCACCCGTGGATCTTCCGTGACGCGCTCGCGGAGGAGCCAGGCGAGCCCGGCGACATCGTCACCGTCCTCGACCGCCGCGGTCGGTTCCTCGCGCGCGGCATCGTGGACCTCGGGCCGATCGGCGTGCGCGTGTGGACGACGCGCGACGAGCCGGTCGGCGAGCCGCTCTTCGCGCGGCGCATCGCCGACGCGCTCGCGCTCCGCGACGCGGTCCGGCCCGAGGCCACCGATGCGCTGCGGCTCCTTCACGGTGAGGGCGACCGCATGCCGGGCGTCGTGTGCGACGCGTATGCGTCCGTCGGCGTCGTCACCTTCGACGGCGCCGGAGCGACGTCACACGCCTCGGCGATCCTCGACCTCCTCGTGCCCGCTCTCGCGGAGCACGGCATCGGCACGGTGGTCCTCCGCGAGCGGCAGAAGGCCGCGCGCGCCGTCGCGGGGGAGCTGCCCACGGAGCCGGTCCGGGCCCGCGAGCACGGCATGGTGCTCCTCGCCGACGTCGTGAGCGGGCAGAAGACGGGGCTCTTCTTCGATCACCGAGAGTCGCGGCGTCTCGTCCGGCGTCTCGCGAGCGGGCGGCGCGTGCTCAACCTCTACGGCTACACGGGCGGGTTCTCGGTCGCCGCGGGTCTCGGCGGCGCCTCGCGGGTCGAGACGGTCGACGTCGCGGCGAAGGCGATCGACACCGCGGTCGCGACGTGGGCGGCGAACGGCCTCGAGCCGACCCGGCACGAGGCGCACGTGAGCGACGTGCGCGCGTATCTGGAGGGCGTGGCGAACGCCCGGTACGACATCGTCGTCGCGGACCCGCCGAGCTTCGCGCCCCGCGCCGACGCGCTCGACGATGCGCTTCGGGCGTACGGGGAGCTCCACGCGGCGTGCCTCCGCATCGTCGAGCCGGGCGGCCTCTATCTCGCGGCGTCGTGCTCGAGCCACGTGCGACGCGAGCGGTTCGACGAGACGATCCGGGACGCCGCACGTCGCGTGCGGCGGCCGGTCCAGATCCTCGAGGCGTTCGGCGCCCCGGCCGACCATCCACGCCTCGTCGCATTTCCGGAGGGCGACTACCTCAAGGTCAGCCTGGCTCGCGTCCTCTGAGCGAGCGCGCGCACGCACGGGTGAGAGAGCGCGCGCACGCACGGGCTCACGGGTACGCGGCTGCGATCCCGAAGCCGAAGTCCGCGTTGTTCGCCGGTCGCGGATTGAGGATCCGGAGGTCGGACGTCGATCCGTCGAAGCCCGGGCGGCCCAGGAACACCTCGATGGTCCCGGCCGGGCAGGCGCACATCACGCCGCTGTCGCACATGCACAGGGTCTCGTGGAGCTCGCGGACGGAGCTCGTGACCACGTCGTCGAGCCCGTCGCCATCGATGTCGCCCACGCCCGCCATCGACGTTCCATTGCCCCGTTCTCGGGCCATTCCCGTGACCACCACCGAGCGCGACCCACCGTCGAGCCAGACGACGATCGCGCCCCTCGTTCCGCCGTCCTGGGTGAAGGGAGCGGCCTCCGCGACGTCTTCGCTCCCATCGCCGTCGACGTCGCCGAGCGAAGCGACGCGGCACCCGTAGAACCCGTACGGGCTCACGACCGGGATCGTCGGCGGGAGCTCGGCGAACGCGTCGCTCGGTCCCGCGCGGACGAACGAGCCTCCGGTGCGGGCCACGAAGTCGTTCGCGCAAGCTCCCGCGACGATCTGGACGTTCCCGTCGCCGGCCAGATCGGGCAAGGCCACGTCCATCGAGAAGATCACCCCGTCGTCGACCGTGGGCGCGGGCGCCACCTCGAGCGATCCGTCGCTCACGATGGCCACCCCGTCGATCCGCGAGGCCACGAGATCGTCGCGCCCGTCCCGATCGACGTCGGCGCAGCAGCTCGTCCGCGGCTGCGTTGCAGGATTCGGCAACGTCTGGACTGCGACGAAGCTGCGATCCTCGCGCGAGGCGTAGAACAGCAACCGGTCGCCCACCGGGACGACGAGGTCGGCGAGCCCGTCGCGATCGAGGTCACCGGCCGTGGAGACCCCCATACCGTACGTCGGGGTGTCGGGCTCGGGCGACGGGATCGAGACGCCCACCACGGAGAGCCCGTCCGGACCGCCGTGGTGGACGAAGGTCTGCCCGCCGTCCTCGGTGTCGTAGCAGTTCACTGCGGGAGGCTCGCCGGGAGATGACGTCACCGCGAGGTCGGGATAGCCGTCTCCGTCCGTGTCGCCGATCGCGCCGACCGCCTCGCCGAGGCGGCAGGGGCCCGAGCCCCACGACTGATCCGGCGTCGCAGGGATCGTCGAGACGTCGGGCCGCCCTGCCCAGCGGAACACGATGCCGCGCCCGAAATCGGGCGCCGGAACACCGTGACGCGCTGGCGCGACGATGTCCGCGTAGCCGTCCCCGTCGAAGTCCGTTCGCTGTCGTCCGACCTCGAGCGAGCGCGGCTCGCTCCAAGCGCTGCAAGCGCCACCGCCGCAGGCGCGCGCGCGCCACACGTAGCGATGGCCGACCGGCGGCTCATGGGACACCGCGAGCCGATCGGCGAGAGAAAGCCGTGTCTCCGACGTCGTGAGCGCGCGCTCGAGCGACCTGAACGGGCAGAGCGACGGTGAGATGTCGGTGCATGTCCCATCGATCTGGAGCTCGTAGCGCTCGGCGCCCGCCATCGCGTCCCACGTGAACGTCGGCGTGAGCGATGCGTCCGCGTGAACGCTCCCCGTGTAGCTCTCGTTGGCGGGCCCCCGCGGACGGAGCGCACATCGGCTCGTGATCGCGCCGGCGCAGATCGGCGGAGGCACGATCCAAACCGGCGCGAAGACGACGTGATCCGCGTCGAACCGTCCGCGCAGCCGAAGCGCGCGAACGAGGCCGCCGCTCACGGGAGTGACTGTCACGTCGAGGACGAAGCGCCGCGTGGCGTCGCCGTCGAGGGGAAGGATCGGGACTTCGAGTGGCGATTGGCTCGCGTCGAACGTCACCACCGGAAGCGTCTGCGCGCCGGCCGCACCGGTGGCGACGATGTCGATCGTTGCACCATCGATGCGTTCGTCGCCGAAGAGCTGAACGACGACCTCGGTCGGAGGCGGCGCGCACGCGAACGTCATCGACGCGAGACCGAGCACGAAAGCGGTCAGGCGAAGCGACACGTCCTGCTCATTCTAGCCCCGATGCGCTCCCGGTCGTCGAGCGTCGCTCGATTAGCGGCTGAGCCCCACACGCCGGCGAGCGGTGAGGCAGTGCGGACCGCCGCGCACGAAGTCGTGACAGGTGCGGGGACGGTCCTCGTAGATGCGACAGGCGAACGGCTCCCCCGCGCTTCGTCCTCCGTCGAGCGCGGCGCAGCGATCGCCGTCTCGCCGCAACGCGAGCCGCCCGTCGACTCGCTCGACGAGCTCGGGGTGCCGTCGCGCCGCGGGATCACGCCGGCCGACGTCGACGGCCCCGTACGCCTCGCGGCAGCACGCCGCACACGTGGTGCACTCGAGCGATGCCTCGAACCGATCGCATGCAGGCCAGCTCGGATCGATCCGGGCTCCGTCGAGCTCGTGGCATCGGTCGCGACTCCGCGCGCGCGGCCCACGATGCGACCACGCACACTCGCCGCACGTGCGATTGGCCGAGCGCGCGATCGGGAGGCCCGTCGGATGAAGCGGGGCAGCGTCGTCGAGGAGCTCGAAGAGCGAACGAGCGCCCTCGAGCGGAGGCAGCTCGACGGGCACAGCATCCGCGATCGCGCGCGTACGCGCGAGCGCGTCGCCGAGGTGAGGTGCCCACGGCGGCCGTTCCGCGCGCACCGCGCCGCGCCTCGCGAGGAGCGCGACCGCGTCGTCGCGCCCCGCGAGCGGGTCGGGCGGTAGGGCGTCGTAGTACGCGCGGTGCTCCGTCGTCGGGGCGAGCACGCGCCGGAGCCCGAGCGGCGCCGTGAGCGTGGCCTGCAGGAGCAGGCAGGCGTGCTCGCGCTCGAGGTCGCGATCGGAGCGATTGTCGAGGCCCCAATCGGCGCGCTCGAGCGAATCGGGGCCTTCGACGAGCGAGTGGCAGAGCTCGTGGAGGATCATCTGTGCGAGGCAATCGTCGGGGTCGAGCGTCTCGGCCGCGCCGATGACCAGCACGCCCTTCCCGTCGGTCGACGCGTACACGTCGGGCGATCGGGCGACGCGCAAGCCGATCCGCGACGCCGCCGCGAGCCAGACGGCGTCCAGCGGATCGACGTAGCGGTGGGTCACCGAGCGCATCGCGCCGTTGTAGCAGCTATACTCCGCGGCCTCATGCGCGACCCGGCCGAGCACCTCGCCGCCAACGTACGCTTCGTTCGAGAGCGCCGCGGTCTCACGCAAGCGGAGCTCGCGCGGGTCTCGGGTGTACCGCGCTCGACGGTCGCGAACCTCGAGACCGGCGCCGCGAACCCGACGCTCTCCGTGCTCACGCGCGTCGCGAGCGCGCTCGAGCTCACCGTCGAGGAGCTCTTGAGCGCACCGCGCGCGCGCCTCGAGGTCTTTCGCAAGGGCGCGCTGCCGACCGCCGCCCGCGCTCGCGGCAAGGCTCGCGTCGACAAGCTCCTGCCGCATCCGATCCCGGGTATGGAGATCGACCGGATCGAGCTCGCCCCCGGAGCGCGCATGACCGGCGTTCCGCATCGTCCCGGAACGGCGGAGTACCTCTGCTGCGAGAGCGGCAAGCTCACGCTCTACACCGCGGGTGAGCGCATCGACCTCGACGTCGGCGACGTCGCCGCGTTTGCGGGCGACCAAGCCCATGGATATCACAACGAAAGCGACGTTCCGGCGGTCGGATTCAGCGTGGTGGCGTACCGAACGGACGAGCCAGGCCCAGGGACCGCTTGAGCAGGGTTCATTTCGCGCCCGACCGATCATAGAGTTCGCTGTCGCCGCCCCGGAGGGGGGCTCCATGCAGAAGTCGTCCAGCATTCGCCCGCCGCGGCGCGACAGCGTGACGATCAGCTTCGAGGCGCGCGAGTACCTCGTCTCGCACGAGACCGACCCGGCGCTGTTGCCCGGCGCAGCGAACGCGATCTCGAGGTGCCTCGGGCTCGAAGAGGCGGAGAGCGTCGTGCTCGTCGTCGAGTCGGGCTGGGAGGCGGTCGGGGCCGCGCTCCTCTCCGCAGCCGAGGCGTCGGGCATCGAGGTGATCGCGTTCATCGTGAAGGCGGAGCAAGCGCGCAACGAACCGTTCGTCGCACGTCTCGCGTCGCGCATCGGCGAGGCTCGCGCGTCCGTCTATTCGGGGAGCGTCGCGGGGCTCCCGAGCGAGTTTCGGCGAAGGCTCGCCCGCGCCGGCGGACCGACGCACCGACACGCCGACATGGCGGGGGTGAGCCCCGCGATGATGGTTCAGTCGATGCGCACCGATCCGAGGGAGATCCACGCCGTGGGCGAGGCGCTGATGGAGATGCTCGAGGAAGGGTCCGAGCTTCGCGTGAGCTCGCCCCTCGGAACGGAGCTCGTGATCCGGCTGGACCCGCGGTTCACGTGGCACAACGCGAGCGGCCTCGTCGCCGACGGGACTTGGGCTTTCCTGCCGGGCGGTGAGGTCGTGACGACGCCGCTTCGAGTCGACGGCGTCCTCGTCGCCGACGGCGGGATCTGGCGGAGCGAGGCGGACGAGCATCCGCGCTCGCCGCGGATCCGCTTGCGCTTCGAGGACGCTGTGCTCGTCGCGGCCGAAGGCCTCGAGGACGAGGACCCACTGCTCGAAGAGCTCGACGAGGCCGAGAACGGTCGCCGGGTCGGTCACGTGAGCTTTGGAACGAACGTGGGCGTGCTCGCGCCGGTGAACGGGTTTCAAGATTTGCGGGCGCCCGGCTTTCATCTCACGCTCGGGCGCACGCTCCGCGACCTCACCTCGGCCGACTGGGACAGCCCGATCGAGATCCCCCTCTTGCCTCGCCGGGTCGACGTGACGCTCGACGGCCAGCCGGTCCTCGTGCGCGGTCGGTTCGTCCACCGCCTCCTGCGGTCTGCCCCGAGCGCCTGATCTCGCTTCCGCGGAACGCGGGCGGCCTGCGCGTTTTTTGACGGCGCGAGCCCCTGAGAGGTACCCCCTCTCTTGTAGGGCAATGTGGTTTCGCGTCGCACTCCTCGCGGGGGCACTCCTCACCACGCCGGCCTCCGCGCTGGCCGATGACGGCCCCCGGGTCGCGCGCATCTTCGGCGCGCGCCACGTGGAAGAGGCCGTGCTCCGCCTCGACGACGAAGGCTCGCGCCGCGAGGCGCTGGACGAGCTCAGCGTGCTCGCGCGACCCGCGCACGTCGATCGTCCGACCGGCGACGCGATCCGTTCGTTTCGCGAGGAGCATCCGGACAGCCCGTTCGTCGTCGCCGGGATCCGGCGCCTCGACCCCGGGCTGCTCGACCGCCTCGCCGGTCTCGCGCGTCGATTCCCCGACCGGCGCATCGACATCGTCAGCGGCTACCGGCCGCGCTCTCGCGCGACGAGCCGTCACCACGCGGGGCGCGCGCTCGACGTCGCGATCGAGGGCGTCGCGCGCGAGGACGTCGTGGCTTTCGCCCGAACGCTCCCGCACACGGGCGTCGGCTACTACCCGAACAGCGACTTCACCCACGTGGACGTCCGCGACGAGAGCTACTACTGGATCGACCGGAGCGGGCCGGGGCAGCGGGCGGATTACGGACCGTGGCCGCCGCGGGTGGTCGTGGCCGGCACGGGCACCCACACGGACAGGGGCACGGACACGCGCACGGACGCGGACACCGCCCCGGACACGGCCACGAGCCCAGCCGCGGAGCCGGCGCCGGCCGCGGGTACGGCCACGGCCGCGAGCACGGCGACCCGCGTGGGCTCGGTTGCGGATGCCCCAGCGGACGACGACGAAGACGCGCCGATGAACGAGCGCGAGTACCGCGAGCTGCGCGAGAGCATTCGACGAGCCTTCGCGTCCCGGGACGCCGAGCACTGAGCCGGTACCTCGACGACGCTCAGGGGTTCGACGTCTGGACGTCGAGCGTGTACGTCCCCGCGTTCCCGGTCTGGAACCCGTCGACCACGACGAAGTACGTGCCGGCGTCGAGCGTCGTCTCGATGAACGCGTGGCGGTTGTCGTTCTGGTCGTCGTTGCACGCGATCTCGGTCGTCGCGTCGGTGCAGGTGCGACGGACGTGGAGCGCGCTGTCGTAGTCGCTCTCGAGGCTCAGCCGCACGATCTGACGGCGCGCCAGCGACAACCTGTACACGACGTCGTTGCTGCCCGCTCCGCCGGCGCACGAAGCCTGGAACTGGTCGCTCGAGGTCATCGTGCTCCCGCTCACCGGTTGGCCCGGCCGAAGGCGAGGAGCCTGCCGGCAGCTGCGCTCGAGCGCCGCGAGATCGTCGACGTCGACCGTGACCTTCGCGGAGCCGAAGGCCTCGGCGGAGGCGCCGTCGAGGACGAGGAAGTAGCTCCCCTGCGTCACCTGCGCCTCGAGGGTCGCCTGAGCCCCGGGCTCGACCGCGCTGCACGCGATCTCGCTGGAGGTGTCGCCGCACGTGCGCTGCAGGTAGATCGCGCCCGACATCTCGGGCTCCTCGACGGTCACGCGGATCCGCGAGCGCCCGTGCACCGGCACCTCGTACACGACGTCCGGCGCGCTCGACCCGCCACAGCTGCCGGCGAAGTCGTCACGCGCCTCGAACGTGTCCATGTCGATCGGCTGCCCGAGCGTCGTGGCGCCGGGCGCGCCGCACGCCTCGCCGTCGGCGGAGCCGCCGGTCTCGGAGCCGAGCTCCGCGGTGATCGTGAAGTTGCCCGACTGGCCCGTCGCGTAGCCGTCGCTGAAGACGAAGTAACGGCCCGAGTCGAGGACTCCGCTCAGGAGCGAGTGGCGCTGATCGTGGAAGTCGTCGTTGCAGGCGAGCTCGGTCGTCGGGTCGTCGCATGCGCGCCGCAGGTAGACGGCCCCGTCGTGATCGCTCTGCTGCCGAACGCGGTACCGGGACCGCGCCGGGACGTCGAGCCGGTAGACGCGATCGCCCGACTGCGCGCCGCCGGCGCACGTGGCCTGAAAATAATTCGGCACGCCGAGCGTCGTCCCGCTCACCGGTTGCCCGACGACGAGCGTCTGGGCCTCGCTGCAGATCGCAGACGCGGACTGGAGCTCCGAGAGCTGCACGACGAGGTCGTACTCGCCCGCCTCGTTGCCGTAGCCGTCCACGACGAGGTAGTAGTCGCCCGGGTCGAGCGTCGCGTCGATCTGGCTCCGCGTAGTGTCGGGCGAGTCGTCGTTGCACACGAGCTCGGCGCTCGGGTCGCCGCAGCGGCGCGACAGATAGAGCGCCCCGTCGAAGCCAGACTGGAGCACCGCGCTCAGTTGGGTGCGTCGGTCGAGGGTGACGCGGTAGACCTGCTCGGGCGCATCTCCCGCCGCGCACGAGCCCTGCACGAGATGCGCGCCGCTGCTGGTCGAGCCGTGGACCGGACGCCCGAGCTCCACCTGGCGGGGCGACTCGCAGGTCCCGGCGCGGTCTCCGCCCGAGGCGCCGCCGCGCGCGAGCGCCCCGCCGCCACCGGATTGGCCACCCGACCACGAGGTCACCGTGTAGCCGCCGTTGCCCTCCGCCATGTGGACGATGACGTGGTAGTCGCCCGTGGCGTCGGGGCACACCTGCGCCGCCGCTTGAGCGTCGTGCGTCGTGTCCCGACCGACCTCGTCGCCCCCGTCGGTCGTGACGCGCACGTCGAGGTCCCTGGCGCCGCCCGACCCGAGCGCGACGAACGTGTAGCACTCGCCGGCTTGGAGGGTCTGGACCACGGTCGCGTCGGCGCCCTCGGGGAGCGAGCCCTCGCTGATCGGCCCGCTCTGGGTGAGGCCCATCGCGGCCATCGCGTTGTGAACGGCGACGAATCGGGACTCGAGGCGCGCCTCGGCGCCGCCGCAGGCCGTGGCTCCGCCGAGGAAGGCGAGGAGGACGACTACGAAGTCGGGAGACCGTGGCGAGCGCATCGAGATCCTCGACACCGGCAGACCGGCGCCTGTTCCCCAACAGTAGCAGGTAGGCGGCGCGTTGCCTCGCGTCGCCGTACCCGGGCGGTCGCCGCGGCTCACGGAGCCTCGTCCTCGTCCTCTTGGGCACGCGCGATACCGGCGGGCTCGTCGACCCGCAACATCACGAAGAGGGCCACGAGAAAGACCGCGCCGAGCGTCGCGATGGCGAACCTGTGGCCCCGCGACGCGTCGCCGTGCGCGGCGGCTTCGGCGACGAGTCCGTATACCGTCGGTCCGAACACGGCCGAGGCTTTCCCGCTGAACGCGAGGAAGCCCATGAACTCGCCGACCCGCCTGCGCGGCGCGAGCCGCGCCATGAGCGCGCGGCTCGACGCCTGCGTCGCGCCGATCACGACCGCCGCGAGGATGGCGACCGGCCAGAACCCGGCGCGGGTCGTCGTGATGGCCGCGCCCAGGACGACGAAGATCCAGAGGACGAGCGTCGCGGCGATCGCGCGCTTGCCGCCGACCTTGTCGAGGAGGTGGCCGAACAACAGAGCCCCGGGCGCGGCGATGACGTTGAGCACGAGGAAGAGGATGACGTTGTCGCCCGGGCTGAACGCGAGCACCTCGTGCGTGAACACGCCGACGAACTCGATGACGGTGACGATCGCGTCGTTGTAGAGCAGGTACGCGACGAGGAAGATCGCGACGACCTGGTACGCGCGGATCCTCCGAAACGTGCTGGCGAGCTCACGGAACGCTCCTCTGACGATCGGTGACCCCCGTGTCACGGGCGCGGGCGCGCGGTCTCGGAGCCAGAGGAGCGCTGGGAGGCTGAAGACGAGGTACCACGCGCCGACGATGAAGAAGATCGCTCGCGCGGCCCCGGCCTCCTCCGCCACGTACTCCTTTGGCATGAGAGGAAACGAGAGCGCGAGCGCGAGCAGGCCGCCGACGTAGCCGAGCGCCCAGCCCCAACCGCTGAGGCGACCGATGCGGTCGGGCGGAGCGAGCTCCGGCAAGAACGCGTTGTAGAAGACGTACGCGCCCTCGAAAGCGAAGTTCGCTACGACGTAGAGCGCGAACGCGAGGAGCCCCGAGCCCGGCGGGAGAAGACCGAGGCCCGCGGTGGAGAGGACGCACAAGAGGACGTACCAGACCAGGAGCTTGCGCTTGCCCCCCGAGCGATCGGCGAGCGCGCCCATCACGGGCGAGCTCAGCGTGACGAGCGCCATCGAGACCGAGATGGTCGCGCCCCACGCCGCCGTCGGGCCGAGGTGGACGAAGCCGAGATTGACACCGCGCGGACCGACCAGGACGCCGGTGAAGTAAGGAGCGCCGAACGCCGAGATGGCGATCGTCGGGAACGCCGAATTCGCGAAGTCGAACATGCACCACGCGGCGCGCTCGCGCTTCGTTCCGTAGACCTCGGCGTCGCTCACGCCGCGTAGACTACAGGTGGGCGCGGCGAATGGTGAGAGGCGCGTCGCGACGGTCGCGCGCCACGCGCAGCGGCTCGGTGGAGCGGTAGCCGCTGGGGCGCGTGGTCGATTCGATCACGGCCGTGATCTCGACGGGGTCGTCCTCGACGAGAACCGCCTCCGCGAGCGTCGCCGGGCCGAGGGACCCCGACACGCCGCGCTGGTCGAGGAACCGCGCGAGGGCCGCGGTCGGGTCGACCGGGACCGGTGCCACCTCGATCGGCAGATCCACCGTCGCCGGTCCGAGCGCGATGCGGACCGGCTCCTCGCCGTCGCGGACCACGTCGAACA
This sequence comes from uncultured delta proteobacterium, assembly GCA_963740495.1. GTDB lineage: Bacteria > Myxococcota_A > Polyangia > Polyangiales > CAVUEK01 > CAVUEK01. The sequence continues at coordinate 60,351 of CAVUEK010000007.1, read as the reverse complement.
CCCCTCCGCCCGCGTCATCGACGACGCCGCCGTGAGCCGTCCCGGTGATCCGGAACGCGGCGCAAGGGCGCGAGGACAAAGGTGCGATGGCCGCCTCGACGATCCGAACGCGGCCGCGGATCACCTCGACGTCGCTCCGAGGCGGCGGCCGGGGCACGTCCACCACGTCGAGCTCGAGCCCACCCTCTTCGCGCCGAAGCCCGCGCAGCTGCCGCGCGAGCACCCACAGCATGGCCGCACCGACGATCGCGCCGACCCCGGCCGTGACGCCGAGCACCTCCGAGGCGACCAGAGGCACCGAGAACGTCGAGACGAGCAGGACCGTTCCGACCACGAAACGGATCCGCCGCGCGCGCGGCGCCTCGGCGGCGGGATCGAGGCCGGCCCAACCACGGGTCCGCCGATAGCGCGAGCCGCCGTGCAAGCGCGCGACGGCACGAGCACGCGACGCCTCGTCGAGCGTGTCGTAGACGGCGGCACCGCTCGAGCACGTCGGGCACGTGCGCGACCGAGCGAAGCGCACGCGGCACGCCGTACAGAGCGAGGTGCGGTCGGTCCGCATCTCGATCGAATCGTAGAGCCGACCGAGGCGGGACGCACGCGCCGAGGAGCGGTATCCTCCTCGGGATGAGGAAATCGGACCAGCGGAGCGGCGGTTGCCCGACCTGCGGCGGAAAGGTGGCCCGCGGGGCGGAGCCGTTCCCATTCTGCTCGGAGCGCTGCCGGATCATCGACCTCGGCGGGTGGTTGGGCGAGCGGTATCGAATCCCGACCACGGACGGTGTGGACGGTGAGCCGCCGCCCGACCCCGATACCGAGCTCGCGCCGCAGGGTGCTCCTCGCTGAGCGCTCTTCTCTCTGCCATCGGAGCCTTCATGCGCCGTATCCCGCTCGCTTTTCTTCTGGTGCTCGCGTGCGCGACGCGCGCGAGCGCACAACCTCCGCCCGATGCGGAGGGCGACATGCTCGCCCCGACCGAGCCGCAGGAGCCGACGGCCGCGCCGGCTTCGAGCACGCCGACCTCCAGCACGCCGTCCACGACCCCGACCACGACGACGAGCTCGACGAGTGCCGCCCGAGCTTCCTCGACCGGAGCGACTCCCGCGCCGACGACCACGCGACGTTCCGACCCGGCCCCGGCGCCGACGTCCTCGCCGACGGGCCGCGAAGGCGAGGCGCGGGGACGACCCGAGGGCGACGATGACGAAGACGACGACGACGGTCGGACGGCCGATCTGCTCTGGATCGAGGCCGGGTTCGGGTACGCGTACGCGGACCTCGTCTCGTTCAACGCGGACAACTTCCTCCCGGGCGTGGACGAGCTCGAGGGCAACGGGTTCATGGCGCACGTCGCGGCCGGGCTCCGGGTGTTCTTCCTGACGCTCGGGGCGCGCGGCTGGCTCGCCAACTTCCCCCAGTTCGACCTGTGGGCGCTCGTCGCCGACGTCGCGCTCCGTCTACCGATCCCGGTCGTCGAGCCGTACGTGCGCTTCGGAATCGGGTACGCGTTCGTCGGTCAGGCGGACTACACGAAGCCGATGGACAGCGACGTGTCCGTCTTCGGGCTCGTCGTCGAGGGCGGCCTCGGCGTGGACGTCTACCTCAACTCCATCCTGTCGATAGGCGCCGGCCTCGACCTCGCGTTCCTGAACCTCACGCGCCAGCGCGTCGACATGTGCAGCTCGAGCACCGCGTCACCGGACTGCAACATCATGATGATCGACTTCGAAGAAACGGGAGACGCCGCCGGCCTCTCGGTCCGGGCCCACGGCCACCTCGCGCTCCACTTCTGAGCGGCGCCGCTCCTCGGCTAGCTCGTTCGGGGCGCGTCGGGGACGAACGCGGTCGCGACGCGCTCGCCGTGCGGGGGCAGGTGCGCGCGGCGGGCGTCGATGTAAGAGCGGAGCTCGGGCGCGTGCAATTCGGGGAGCGACACGGCCACGGCCGGATCGAACGCGATCTCGGCGCGCGGTGTCATGACGCCGACGAAGTCGGGCGAGAGCGGAGCGGTCTTGGTCGGGTCGAGCGCGAGCGCGAACGTGACAGCTCTCGACGAAGCCGCCGCGAGCGCGGGCGCGTCGACCGCCACGACCAACGCGCGACCGCTCGAGGACGTGCGCGAGAGATCATGTTCGAGCGCGCGCGCAAACGACACGAGCCGAGGATCCACCGGCTCCACCCGCGCGATCTCGAGGTCGAGCTCGCGCAGGGCGCCCACGAGGAGCGCGCCGAGGCGCGCGAGGCGCGTCGAATCGAGCACGACCGACTCGTAGCGGCCGCTGTCCTCGCCCTCGGCGTCGAGGAGGAGCGCGCCGTGCTCGAGGAAGTAGTAGTCGCGCGCCGACGGAGGCAGCGCGGGCGCGAGCGCATCGGCGCGGGTGAGGGCCGCGTCGAGCTTCGCGAGCAGCTCGCGCGGGGGATCGAGATCGAGAAGCGTCTCGCGAGCGCGCGCGGCGGAGGAGAAGTCGAGGATCAGGAGCGACGCCCAGGCGAGCTCGAAGAGCGCTCCGGGGTCGCCGGCGAGATCCGGGTGCAGCACGAGCGTCCTCACCACGGCGTCCGGGCGACCCGACCGGGCCAGAGCGACGGCCAGCTCGCACCTGAGCACCGCGTCGAACGGCGCGAGATCGGACGCGCGACCGAGGACCGCCGCGGCGAGCTCCGGCTCCTCGCGTGTCAAGAGAAAGCTCCCGAGCGCGAACGCCGCCTCCACGTCCTCGGGCGCGTCGGCAGCCCGCGCGAACAGCTCGCCCGCCTCGCGGTCGCCGAACCGCACCAGCGCGTCCGCGACGGCGCGATACACGTCCGTGTCCGCAAACGGCTCGCGCGCGGCGGCTCGCGACGCGCGCAGGGCCTCGTCCGCGTCGCCGCGATCGACGGCGTCGCGGATGCGCCCGATCGCTCTCTGCCTCGCCTCGGCACGCCTCCTCGCGCCGCGTGAGAACCGATCGAAGAAGCCCACGGATCACTCCGCGCGCCGGACGTGCGCGACGACGCGCTCCGCGGCAGCCTCGGCGGAGCGGACGGTGTCCGGGACGCCGACGCCTCGATACGAGCTGCCGGCGAGCGCGAGCCCATCGTGCGCATCGACGTGCTCTTCGATGTGATCGACGAGCGCGCGGTGGCCCACGTAGTAGTGCGGCATCGAGCGGTCGTACCGGTCGACGCGGACCAGATGCGGAGCGGCGCGGACGCCGAGGAAGTGACCGAGCTCCCGTCGCGCCGCAGCGACGAGCTCCGCGTCCGACCAGCGGACGACGTCGGGCCGCGCTGCGCCGCCGAGGAACACCCGGACGAGCTCCATGCCGTCCGGCGCTCTCGCCGGCCACTTCCGGCTGATCCACGTGGACGCGAGGACGGCGCGCTGCTCGATCACGGGCACGACGAACCCGTACGCGTCGAGCGGATGCGGGATGTCGCTCCTCGGCCACGCGAGGTTGACCGCCGCCGCCGACCCGTGGCGGATCGAGGCGAGCGCGCCCGCGAGCGCTGGATCGAGCCCGTCGAGCAGGCGCGCTCCGAGCCTGGCCGAGACGGCGACGACGACCGCATCGGCCCGAACGCTCCTCATGCCCTCCGCCCGCACCGCGTACGCGCGCCTGCGGCGCTCGACGCGTGTCACCACGGCGCTCGTGCGGATGCGGTCCCCGAGCCGCTCGGCGAGAGCCTCGACGAGGCGCTCGTTCCCGTCCCGAAAGCTCACGAAGAGCCCGTAGCGCGCGCCCGACGCCGCCTCGCCGCTCGCCGCTCTCTGTCGCTTCCAGAGCGCGTACGACACGCTCCTCGCTTGGCGCTCCATCTCGACGAAGCGCGGCATCGTCGCCTCGAGGCTCAAGCGCTCCGAAGGCGCGGCGTAGATCCCACTCACGAGCGGTTGCGCGAGACGGTCGAGCAGCTCGGGCCCGAAACGGCGACGCACGAACTGCGCGAGGCTCTCCTCACCGCGCGCGCCGCGGGGGAGGACCAGGTCGAGGAGCGCGCGCGCCTTTCCGGCGCTCGAGAGCACGTTCGTCGCGAGAAACGGGGCGAGACGAACGGGCGCGAGGAGCGAGAAGCCCTCCGGGATCCGTTCGAGGCGTCCGTGCGCCACGACGTACGCGCCCCGGTTGTCGGTGCGCGTCGAGACGAGCTCGCCGTCGACCCCGAGCCTGCGCGCGAGCGCCAACGCCCACGGCTTGTCCGTGATGATCGATTCTGCGCCGCGCTCGATCACGTACCCATCGACCCGCTCCGTGCGAAGCAGGCCGCCGGTCCGCTCGCTCGCCTCGAAGAGCGTCACGTCGATCGACGGGTCGAGCTCCGTGATCCGATGAGCGGCCGCGAGCCCCGCCACCCCACCTCCGACGACGACGACGTGAGGCACGTCAGCTCTTCCGCATCGCGCTCGTCTGGTGCACGTGATCGACGAGCGCTCGCACGTCGTCGACCCGCGCCTCTGGCATGATGCCGTGGCCCAGGTTGAAGACGTGCCCGGGACGGCCGTCCGCCGAGTCGAGGACGGCCGTCGCCTCGCGAAGCAGAGCTTCGCGCGGGGCGAGCAACACCGCCGAGTCGAGGTTTCCCATGACGCCCACGTCCTCACCGAGGGTCCGCCACATCGTTCCGAGGTCGACGCGCCAGTCGAGACCGATGACGTCTCCGCCTGCCTCTTTCATGAGCGGATAGAGCTCGGGGTTGCCGGTGCCGAAGTGGATGTGCGGGACGCTCGAGTCGAGCGACGCGAAGAGGCGCGCGACGTGAGGCTTCACGTAGCGGGTGTACTCCGCGGGCGACAAGGCTCCTACCCAGCTGTCGAAGAGCTGGATCGCCTGCGCGCCCGCGGCGATCTGCGCGTTCAGGTACTCGACGACGGCGGACGTGAGCTTCGACATGAGCGCATTCCACGCGCCCTCGTCCGAGAACATCAGCTTCTTCGTCTCGTGATAGTCCTTCGACCCGCGTCCTTCGATGACGTACGACGCGAGCGTGAACGGCGCGCCCGCGAAGCCGATCAACGGAACGCCCGAGGGCAAGCCCGCCCGAGTGCGGCGGATCGCCTCCATGACGAACCCGAGAGACTCCGCGGCGTCGATCGAGTCCGCGACGGCGTCGACGTCGCGAGCATCTCGCACGGGCCGATCGATGCGCGGGCCGTGATCCTTCGCGAACTCGAAGCCGATGCCGAGCGGCTCGAGCACCAGCAGGATGTCGGCGAAGATGATCGCTGCGTCCACGCCGAGCTGCGTGACGGGAAGGATCGTCACCTCTGCCGCGAGGTCGGGGCTCTTGCAGAGCTCGATGAAGCTGACCTTGGCGCGGATCGCGCGGTACTCCGGTTGATAGCGTCCGGCCTGACGCATGATCCAGATCGGCGTGTGGTCGGCGGGCTGCCGGCGGCACGCGGCAATGAAGGCGCTCATGATCCGGTCTCCTTGCGGGTCTGTGCGACGTGCGCGGCGACGGCGCGAGCCAGGTCCGTCATGCGGCTCCGCGCCGGTATCACGTCGGGCTCCACACCGAACGCGCGCAGCCGATCGGCCGTCACCTCGCCGATCGCTCCGACGACCACACGCCGGAGCTCGTCGCGAAACGGCTCGTCGAGATCCTGCTCCGCGGCGACGCCCATCGCAGCTTCGATCTGCGCTCCGTTCGTGAAGAGCACGATGTCGGCTCGCCCTTCCACGATCCGGCTGATCGCCTCGAGGAGCGGCGTCACGTCCTCTGGCAAGACCCACCGATAGAGCGCGACCGAGAGAACCTGCGCGCCGGCGTCCATCAGCGCGGCGCGGAGCGAGACATGGGGCACGGCGTGCTCGACGACGACGAGCGCCGCGCCGCCGACCGCGCACACGCGGTCGAACGCGCGGACGAGCTCCCGATGCGTGTGTGGCTCCTCGGAAGGAACGATCTGCGAATGGTCGGGCAAGAGCGCGCTGACCGCAGCGAGAGTCTTCGGGCCGCGCGCGCCGATCGGCAGCGCGCCGAGAGCGTCGAGGAGCTCCTCGCGCGGGAGGATGCCGCGCAACGCGTCCGGAAGCGCTTCGACGCCGCCCGCGGTGAGAAAGAGAATGCCGTCGACGTCGCGCTTGCGCAGCCGCTGTGCGAGCTCCATCACGTCCGGTCCGGGCTCGAGCCTCACTTCGCGAAGCGCCGCGGCCACGAACGGCAATCCCCCGAGATGGGTGACGAGCGATGCGAGCTCGGGGCCACGACGCCCTTCGAACGCGACGACGCGAGCGCCGGACAGCAGGTTCGCGACAGGGGGTCTCGAAGAGGACGTCATCCGCACGATGGCATCGCCCGTTCGGATGACGCCTGACCGGGAGCGTTCGCACTCGGGCCCGCGGTGTCAACCGCGAACCGCCCACTCCCGGCGACGTCACATGGCGATCGGGGGCTCGGCCGGGACGTGAAGAAGCGCGGCACGCGCCTCGGCCACGACGAAGATCGATCCGGTCACGACCACCTCCCCTCGCGGGCCGACGGCCTCCCTCGCGCTGTCGAGCCCGGCCACGACGGACTCGGCGACGTTGCCCGGCGTGACCTCGACCAGCGACGCGGGGTCCGCGGAGCGAGGCGTGGCGGCGGCGACGTAGAACCGAGACTCGAAAATACCGTCGAGCGCCTCGATCATCGCCGCCACGTGCTTGTCCTCCATCGCGCCGAACACGAGACAACGGGGCTTGCGCTTCCGGGTCGACACGTACGCGGCCAGAGCGGCGCAGCCGTCCGGGTTGTGCGCGACGTCGAGGAGCACGCGCGGACGACCCTTCACCCACTCGAGCCGGCCCGGCCAGCGCACGCGCTCGATGCCGCGACGGATCGCGTCCTCGGGCACCCGCAGACCGGCCGCGTCGACCGCCACGCACGTCGCGACCGCGCAGGCGGCGTTGTCGACCTGATGCGCCCCGCGCAACGGAACGCGAAGGTTCTCGATCCGCACGTCGCCGACGTCCACCTCGATGCGTCCGGGCCGTTTCGCCGGCCGCGCCTTGAAGTCCCGATCGATGAGGTGCAGCGGCGCGCCGAGCTCCGCAGCGGATTGCTCGAGCACATCCCTCCCGTCGCTCACGCGCACCGAGCACACGGTGGGCACACCCGGCCGCATCACGCCCGCCTTCTCGCGAGCGATCTCTGGAAGCGTCTCGCCGAGCATCTGCTCGTGGTCGAGCGCCAGGCGGGTGATGACGGTGACGAGCGGCCGCTCGATCACGTTCGTTGCGTCGAGCCTCCCGCCCAGCCCGACCTCGAGCACGGCGACGTCGACGCTCATGTCTCGAAAAGCGATCAGCGCGAGCAACGTCGCCGCTTCGAAGAAGCTCAGCTCGGGAAAGTCGGGCTCCTCCATGGCGTCCGCGATCGCATGCGCGATGGAAGCGACGCGTCGATCGCCGATGCAGCGCCCGTCGATGCGTACGCGCTCGACGAATCGATGCAGGTGCGGAGACGTATAGAGGCCGGTATGGTGGCCTGCGGCGCGAAGGGCGCTCGCCACCATGGCCGCCACGCTGCCCTTGCCGTTCGTACCGGCAACGTGCACGACCGGGAACGAGCGCTCCGGATTGCCGAAGCGCTCGAGCGCGGTCTTCATCCGGTCGAGACCGAGCTTCACGCCTCGCGGCTCGAGCCCGTAGAGGAATCGGATCGCGTCGCCGTACGTCCAACGCTTGGCACGACGGCGCGCCACGGCGTCAACCGACGAGGTGACCGATGACGCGTGCGAGGGTGGCGCGCATCTCGCGCCTCTCGGCGATCACGTCGAGCATTCCGTGGTCGAGCAGGAACTCGGAGCGTTGGAAGCCCTCGGGCAGCTTCTGGCGAATGGTCGTCTCGATGACGCGTGGTCCGGCGAAGCCGATCAACGCCTTCGGCTCCGCGATGTTCACGTCCCCGAGGAGCGCGAAGCTGGCCGCGACACCACCCGTCGTCGGATTCAAGAGGATGCTGACGAACGGCGCGTTCACCGACCGCAAGCGACCGAGCGCAGCGACCGTCTTGCCCATCTGCATGAGCGACAGCACGCCCTCTTGCATGCGCGCACCGCCGGAGGACGACAGCAAGATGACCGGCTCGCGATTCGCCGCTCCGCGCTCGAACATCCGCGTGATCTTCTCTCCGACCACGGAGCCCATCGAGCCGCCCATGAAGCGGAACAGGAAGACACCGAGCTGAACCGGGCGCGCCTCGAGCGTTCCCTTCCCCGTCATGATGGCGTCGTCGAGGCCGGTCTTTCGTCGCGACGACGAGACGCGCTCCGGGTACGGTCGCTCGTCGACGAAACCGAGCGGGTCCGCGCTGACGAGGCCTTGATCGAGCTCCTCGAACGACCCGGGGTCGAGCAAGAGCTCCACCCACGCTTCGCCGCTCAAGCGAAAGTGAAATCCGCACGCCGGGCAGACCTCGAGGTTGGCCGTGAACTCCTCGGCGAGCGCGGTCTCCCCGCAGGCGTCGCAGCGACGAAACACGCCCCGGCCGAGCGTCCTCTTCTCGGACGCGTCGGTCGTCGCCTTCGTCTTCTCGAACCAGCTCATCGCCGCAAGTCGCTCCTCTAACACGAAGCCGACACCCGCGGAAGTGACGGCGTTTTTCTGCGGGCTCGGCGAGCCGGATGGTCAGGGCCGACAAATCGAGATGCCGAAGCCCGGAACGGGCTCGCAGCTCCACCCGGTCGGGCAGAGCGCGTCCATGCAGAGCCGCGTACAGACGCTCGCTGTCGCGTCGCAGAGGCCCGAATCGCACTCGCGGCCCGTCGTGCACGCGTGACCGAGCGCGCCGGTGCCGGCGCGCGAGCAGAGGAGGTAGAGGTCCGTTCCATCGATCTCCGGGAAACAGCCGAGCCCAGGACCGCAACCGCTCTCGGCGGTACACGCTTGGGTGCACATCGGTGTGATCGGTGCCGACGTGTCGCACGCATCGCTCCGGCACTCGTTCGTCCCGACGGCCGGACAGATGGCGCCCGCCGCGTCGTCGCCGAGGATGTCGGATGGCGGATTGCAGATGGCTGACGAGGAACCGTGCGCGACCGCGCACGTGTAAGGAGGAAGGAACGAGAAGCGTCCGGGACAATCCGTAGCGTTGCGGCACGTGGAAGTGCAGCCCAGGCCAGGGATGCACAGGCCCGTCGCGCAGTCCGCCGCTGCAGCGCACGGCTTCTCGATGTCGACGCACACGAACATCCCGCCGACGGATGTACAGGCGTAGCCTGCCGGACAGTCGCTCGCGTTCGCGCAGGTCTTCGTGCACGCGCCGGTCCCGCCGCTCGGACCGACGCAGAGACCCTTCGCACAGGTCGCCGGCGTCGTCGTCGAGCACGGAGCGCCCGTGTCGTCGTGCACGCACACGCTGCTCGCGCAGACGTGCTCGTCCGCGCAGGCGCCGTCGCTCGCGCATGCGCGCGTGCACATGCGTGTACCGCCGACGTCGTCGACGCATCGACCGCTCGCGCAATCCGCGTCGCGGGTGCACCGATCGAGGTAGCGGCCCGTCCCCGCGGGCCCACCGTCGGTCCCCAGCGGCCCACCGTCGGCGCCCATCGGCCCTCCGTCGGTGCCCATCGGCCCTCCGTCGCTGCCCACCGGCCCGCCGTCGAGCACGAGCAATCCGTCGGTCGGGATGGGGCCACCGTCCACGGAGACCGCACCGTCGGTGGCCCCGCCGTCCGCGGTCCCGCTCGCACACTGCCCGATCTCGGTGCAGTGCATCCCCGCGCCGCAGTCGAAGTCGCGCTGACAGTCCTGCAGACACAGGCCCGACTCGCAGTAGTGAAGCCGCTCGCACTGCGAGTGAAAGCGGCACTCGCTCCCCGCGCAGCTCGCGGACGAGGCCGGCGGCACGAGACAACAAGCCATCAGGGCCAACGTCCGAAAGGGATCGCGCATCGAACGACCAGCATACCGAGCCGCCGGGGCCCGCGTCACGCGACCACGACGCCGAGGTGCCGTCCCGAGCGCGCCCCGTCTCGCCGAAACGAATAGAACCACTCGGGCTCCGAGAACGTGCAACCGCCCACGTCGTCGATCGCCTCCGGCGCGAGCCCGGCGCTCTCGAGCTGGGCGCGGATCGCGATCGAGAGAATCGACGAACGGCCGCGGCGTCGCCTCGTGCACCACCGCCCGCCCGTGAGCCACCGCGGCGATCTCGCGCGCGACGTCGTCGCCGACCTCGAACGCACCCACGCGGATGTGCGGCCCGAGCGCCGCGACGAGCGAGGACGGGCGCGAGCCGGCTTCGCGTGCGAGCGCGTCGAGCGCCGCGGGGATGACGCCCCGCACGACGCCGCGCCAACCGGCGTGAACGGCTGCGACGGCGCGAGTCTCGATGTCGGCGATGAGGACCGGCACGCAATCGGCCACGCGCACGCCGATCGCGACGCGCGCTTCGCGCGCGAGAGCGACGATGGCGTCGGCTTCGGTCGTGCGGACGCCGGCCACCGAGTCGTCGGGCGCGAGGACCCGAACGTCCGCCCCGTGGACCTGGCTCACTTCGTAGAGACGATCCTCGGCGTAGTCGACCGCGATCGCGAGCCGACGCCGGTTCTCGTCCACCGCGGCGTCGTCGTCCCCGACGTTGCGCGCGAGGTTGAGCGCCTCGAACGGGGCCCGCGAGACCCCGCCCGTCCGCAGCGAAAACCCGTGCCTCACCCCGTGCCGTGCGAGCAGCGTCGACGTCCGATGGAGCATCACGACCGGAGCCTACCCGATCGCGGTTTGCCTCCGCCGGGGGGCCGCGATAAATAGCCGCCGGTCATGACCCACGTGTTTCCGTCCAAGGAGTGGACCGACGCCTACAAGGACGCGGTCAACGGCAACGAGGCATACCGCACGGCGGGGGCCGGCTGGACCCACGGCAAGGTGGCGATGGTCATCAAGGCCGACGCCGCGGTCGGGATCGCCGAGGACACCGGCATGATCCTCGACGTCGGCGGCGGCGCGTGCCACGGCACGCGCTTCGTCCACGGGATGGACGCCGTCGCCGAGGCACCGTTCATCATCGTCGCGCCGTACGCCATGTGGAAGGAGGTCGTGCAGGGCAAGCACGATCCGATCAAGGCGATGATGCAGGGCAAGCTGAAGCTGACGAAGGGTCATCTGCCGACGATGCTCAAGTACGTCGAGTCGTCGCGTCAGCTCGTCGTCAGCGCGACGCGCGTGCCGACGCGCTTCGTCGACGAGGCGTCTTGAGCGCTCCGCGGATCGAGCTCGCCGACGGCGCGGACGAGAACGGGCTCGCGCTGATGATCTCCGAGCTCCTTCGGCAGAACCTCGACGACCGGCCGGAGAAGCGACGCGACTTCCACCGGCTCCAAGGCCGGATAGCGATCGTGGTCGACGACGCGCGCGTGGCCATCACGCTCGAGTTCACCGCGGACCGGCTGGTCGTGCACGACGGGATCTTCGGGATCCCCGACCTGACGATCCGCGCCGACACCGAGCTCGTGACCGAGATGAGCCTCGTCGAGCTCCTCCCCGTGCTCGGCCTCCCGGACCTCCGGCGAGAGCACGCGAAGAACGTTATGCGCGCGTCGAGCGAGGGCCGCATCCACATGGTCGGCGCGCTCCAGAATCTCGCGACCGTGGTGCGGCTCACCCGGTTGATGTCCGTCGCCTGAGCCGTCCGCGCAGCTCGCCCAGAACGCTTGACATTCCGGCGCTCACGGCTAGATTCGCTCGCCCATCCGCGGAGGTGGCGGAATTGGCATACGCGCTAGACTAAGGATCTAGTGGGGTAAAACCCGTGGAGGTTCGAGTCCTCTCCTCCGCACCGAGGGCGCCGGGCCCGCCGTGACGAGGGCGGCGTGGCCCGCGCGAAGCCGGGCGCCCTCGTCGCGCGCTTGACACCGTTCGCCGCTCCGTGCGGTCATTCGCGCTGCGCTTCAGCGACGGGAGGACCGATGTTCCGGGACGTTCTCAGAGACGTGGTCGAGGGGACCGAGGGCGGGGTGGCGGGCCTCCTCATGGGCTTCGACGGCATCCCCGTCGATCACTACGTCCGCGACGGAGCGAACGTCGACGTCGAGAGCGTTGGCATGGAGTTCAGCGTCATCCTCAAAGACATCAAGCGCGCCGCCGAGATGCTCGAGGCCGGCGTCACGAGCGAGGTCGCGGTGCGCGCCGAACGCATGACGACGATCGTGCACCTGCTCAACGACGAGTACTTCGTCGCCCTTACGCTTCGTCCGGACGGCAACTTCGGCAAGGGCCGGTTCCTCCTCCGCACGAGCAAGAGCCGAATCCTCAACCATCTCGAGTAACGTGGCACACGCAGGTGGACGCCGGCCGCGGGTGCTCGTGCTCTCACGGCCCCAACTTGAACTTGCTCGGGCGACGCGAGCCCGAGGTGTACGGAACCGTCCAGCTCGAAGCGATCGACGCGGTGCTCACCGCTCTCGCCGCCGCAAATTGGGCGGCACGATCGAGTGCCGCCAGAGCAACTACGAGGGCCAGCTGATCGACTGGGTCCAAGAGGCGGTCCACGACTTCGACGGCATCATCGTCAACCCGGCCGGCTACTCCCACACCTCGGTGGCGCTGCGCGACGCGATCGCGGCGTCCGGGGTGCCCGTCGTCGAGGTCCACCTCACCAACGTCCACGCGCGCGAGAGCTTCCGGAGCGAGCTGCTCACCGCCGGCGTATCCATGGGTATCGTCATGGGCTTCGGCCCGCAGAGCTACGCGCTTGGCTTGCGCGCGCTCATCGACTATCTGAAGTCCCCCGACCACGAGTCGACACACACCACTTGAACCGCGCACAGGGCCGCGGACCACGAGGGCAGCGGATGGAAATCGACCTCGATCAGCTTCGAAAGCTGATGCGATCGCTCGACGAATACGACGTCACGGAGCTCGAGATCGAGCGCGGTGACGAGCGGATCTTCCTCCGGCGTGGCGCAGCCGCGCCGGGGAACGTGATCGTGGCCTCGCCGGGCACGAACGCGCCATCGGTCGCGCCCGCCGTCCCGATGGCCGCGGCGGCCGACGCGGGGATTTCACCCGCAGCAGCGGTGTCCGACGACGACCCCAGCGTCGTCTACGTCACTTCGCCGTTCGTCGGCACGTTCTACCGCTCGCCCTCCCCGGACGCCGCGCCGTTCACTCGAGGTGGGCCAGACGATCCGCGTCGGGCAGGCGCTCTGCATCGTCGAAGCGATGAAGCTCATGAACGAGATCGAGGCCGAGGTCGCGGGAACGGTCGTCGAGGTCTTGTTCGAGAACGGCAAGCCGGTCGAGTACGGCGACCGCCTCTTCAAGGTGAAGAGAGCGGACTGACGATGTTCGAGACGGATCCTGATCGCGAACCGCGGAGAGATCGCGCTGCGGATCATTCGCGCGTGCCGTGAGCTCGGCGTGAAGACCGTCGCCGTGCACAGCACGGTCGACGAGGACGCGCTGCACGTACGGTTCGCTGACGAGGCCGTGTGCATCGGGCCGCCGCCCGCTCGGAGGAGCTACCTGAACGTGCCGGCGATCATCTCGGCCGCGGAGATCACCGGCGCCGACGCGATCCATCCGGGGTACGGGTTCCTCTCGGAGAACGCCGAGTTCGCGGAGATCTGCGGCGCAGTGCGGGCTGACGTTCATCGGGCCGACGGCCCGCGGACATGCGGACGTGGGGCGACAAGGTCCCCGAGACGCGCGCTAGCAAGCCAAGCGCTCGGGCTGCCGCTCATGGAGGGCACCGCCGTGCTCGCCGACGCGGCGCGACGCGGTCGAGCAGTCGAGCCAAGCGCGTCGGCTTCCCGGTCATGCTCAAGGCGTCGGGTGGCGGCGGTGGGCGCGGCATGAAGATCATCCGCGACCGCGAGCAGATGCGCGCGCTTCCCGGCCAAGCGCGTGCCGAGGCCGAGGCCGGCGTTCAAGAACCCCGACCTCTACTGCGAGCGCTTACGTCGAGGAGCCGCGCCACATCGAGTTCCAGGTCCTGTGCGACGGGCGAGGGCGATGGCGCTCGTGCTCGGCGAGCGAGAGTGCTCGATCCAGCGCCGCCACCAGAAGCTCGTCGAAGAGGCGCCGAGCGTCGCGGTGACTCGACGAGCTCAGGCGCGACATGGCGCGACGATCGCGCGCGCGATCCAGGACAGCGGCTACGTATCTGCTCGGCACGCTCGAGTTCCTCATGGACGAGCGCGGGAGCCTCTCCTTCATGGAGATGAACACGCGCATGCAGGTCGAGCACCCCGTGACCGAGCTGGTCACCGGGATCGATCTCGTCGCCGAGCAGATCCGCATCGCCGCGGGCGAGGCGCCGTCGTTCTCCTCCCCGACGGCGAGATGCGCGCCGCGCGGCCACGCGCTCGAGTGCCGCATCAACGCGGAGGACCCGGTGACCTTCGCGCCGTGGCCCGGGCTCATCACCGAGTACCACCCGCCCGGAGGGGCCGGTGTGCGCGTCGACGGCGGCATCTACGGCGGCTGGCGCGTGCCCGGCGACTACGACTCGCTGCTCGCGAAGATCATCACCCACGGCCGGACCCGCGCCGAGGCGATCGCGCGGATGCGAGCGGGCCCTGTCGAGTCGATCGTCTCGGGAATCCGGACGAATGTGGCGCTACACCGGACGGATCCTGGCGCACCCGGACTTCGCCGCGGCACGCCTCTCCACCCGCTTCCTCGAGCGGCTCGGACGGCGCCTGATGCCTCGGGTCAGTGGCGCTTTCCTCGCGCGCGCTCGGGACGTTTTCAGGTGGCATCCCGTCGGCATCCGCAGGCACTTTGGGGGGGTTCGACACCAAGCGGCATCTGCCCCTAGCTTTGACCCTCGCGAGCCTCTCCGCGCGGGCCGTATGTGTACCGAGCGCACCCCCAACCGGAGGGCGGTGGCTCTCGACCGCACGAAAGTCCTCGAAACAGCCCAGAAATTCCTGGCGAAGGGCCAATACGACAAGGCCATCGTCGAGTATCAGAAGCTCGTTCGGGAGGATCCGAAGACGTCCGCACGTGGCTGAAGATCGGCGACCTCTACACGCGCAAGGGCTCGCGGCGCGAAGCGTGCTGACACGTACGCTCAGCGTCGCGAACCAGTACGCCGAGCAAGGCTTTTTCTTCAAGGCCGTCGCGGTCTTCAAACAGATCCTCAAGCTCGACCCGTCGCGCCTCGACGTCTCGCTCGCGCTCGCCGACATGTACGAGCAGCTGCAGCTCGTGAGCGACGCGCTCTGACCTACGAGCGGTCGCGGCGCGTACGCGCGCAACGGCGACGTGGAGCGCGCGCTCGAGACGCTCGCGCGGATGACGCAGCTCGACCCCGAGAACATCCCGGTCCGCATCAAGTACGCCGAGGCGCTCTCCAAGGCCGGGCGGACCGAAGAAGCGGCCGAGGCGTTCGAGGCCGGCGCGCTCTTGTTGCGCGATCAGGGCCGCATGGACGACTACATCAAAGTCGCCGAGCGCCTCTTGTTCCACCGGCCGACCGACGCCGATCTCGCGCGCGAGCTCGCCGAGCTCTACCTCGATCGAGAGGATCCCAAGCGCGCGCTCGGCAAGCTGCAGCTCTCGTTCAAGGCGGATCCACGCCACGTTCCAACCCTCGAGCTGCTCGCGCGCGCGTTCGAGCAGCTCGGCCAGACGCCCAAGACGATCAGCGTCTACAAGGAGATCGCGCGCATCCATCAGGACGCCGGGCGCAACGACGAGCGGGCGAGAACGCTCAAGCACATCCTCGACCTCGATCCGGCGGACGCCGAGGCGCGCCAAGCCCTCGCCAGCTACGCGCCGCGCGGCGCCGTGGTGGCGGAGCCGCCGCCCGGCGCGATCGTGGAGTCGAGCGCTCCACCCCGCCGCCCCGATCCCGACGAGGACGTCGAGATCCTCGAAGAGGACGACGACGACGTGATCCTCGCCGACGAGGCCGAGCTCCTCGAGATGGGCGCCGCCGAGGAGCACGTCGTCGACGGTGACACGGGCGACGAAGAAGAAGAGTCGATGGAGATCGACGTCGACGTCGCGGTCTCCGCTCCGCCCACCGGGTCGAAGCCTCCGGTCGCTGCCGCTCCTTCGATCCCGCCCGACGTGGCCCGCGAGGCACAGATCGCGCGGCTGCTCACCGAATGCGACGTCTTCGCGCGATACGGGTTGAAGGCGAAGGTGATCGAGCAGCTCCAGCGCGTGATCGAGGTCGCGCCCGAGCACATCGAGGCGCGCGAGCGACTGAAGGACGCGTACCTCGATCAGGACCGACGGAACGACGCGATCGAGCAGCTGTACGCGCTCGCGACGCTCTTCGAGACGGACAGCCCCAACGTCGCTCTGATCTACTACACACAGATCGCCGAGCTCGACCCCTCGAGCGAGCCTGCCGCCACCAAGGCGATGGCCGCAGACGCGGCTCCGATGCCGGTGGACGACACGACGTCCCCCGAGCCCACGGTCGACGACGAGGTCCTGTTCGTCGACGACGAGAGCGCGCTCGTCTCGGAAGAAGAAGACGACGAGATCATCACGATGGACGGCGACATCGGTCCGGTCGCCGTTCAACCAGTGCTCAACGACACGGACGCGGGCGACGCGACGATCGTCGGCGAGCTACCGGAGACCGCGCCCAAGCCCGCGCTCCGGCCGATCTCGCCGGAAGAGTTCGAAGCAGGCCCGGTTCGGCCGTCGAGCCCGGGCGAAGTCGCGGCGGCGGTCCAGCGCGCCTCGCTGCCACCGGGCGAGGTGGAAGAGATCCTCGACGAGGCGGAGTTCTTCCTCGCGCAAGGGCTCGTCAGCGAAGCGAAGGCGACGCTGTCCGAAGCCCTGTCGAACCACCCAGAGCACCCGCTGCTGCTCGAGAAGCTGACGGAGCTCGCAGAGCTCGAGATTGCGACAGCGTCGCAGCCACCCGCCGCCGCGTCTTCTGCGGACGAGAGCTTCCTGCTCGCCGAGAAGCTCGCGGAGGAGCTCGGTCCGACCGCGGCGGATCCGACCGAGCCGGTAGCGACGTCCTCGACGTCGAGCAGGTGTTCGCGCAGTTCAAGAAGGGCGTCGAGGAGCAGATCGGGATCGAGGACAGCGACACCCACTTCGACCTCGGCATCGCCTACAAGGAGATGGGCCTCCTCGACGACGCGGTCCACGAGTTCGAGCTCGCGCAAGGCGAACCCGCAGCGCGAGTGCATCGCGCACACGATGATCGGGCTCTGCCACGTCGAGAAGGGCGAGATCACCGAAGCGATCGCCCGGTTCAAGAAGGGCCTCTACGCGGACAACAAGACCGAGCGCGAGGAGCTCGGCCTCTACTTCGAGCTCGGAGTCGCGTACGAGCTGCTCCACGACCCGAAGGAGTCGCTCTACTACTTTCAGAAGGTGCAGAAGCGAGAGCCGCGGTTCCGCAACGTGGAGGACAGCATCCGCGCGCTCACCCAGCCGAAGGCGCCGCCGACACCAGACGCAACCGCCGCCGACGATCGACGACGTCGACCGTGCGTTCGACGACTTGATGGGCGAGGACTAGAGCGGCGGCTCGGGGCCTCGGCCCGGCCTCGCTTCGCTCGTGATCGCCACGCTCAAGCGACGTGCGGGTTGATCACGTCGCGGGTGACCACCGTGTCGTCATCGCGCGGGCGAGTGGGACCGTCCTCGTCGAGCCGGAGGATGCGCGTTCGCGGCGTGGGGAACGCGCTCGCCTCGAACACGGGCGTTGGCAGGCTCGGCCGGAGGGGCGGCTCCGAGATCCTCGAGCGAGACAGGACGTGGGTCGCGTGAGCGCGCATGAACACGCCGAGGAGCTCGAAGAAGTCCGCGCCGTCGACGGGTCGGTCGTCGGGTGACTTCGAGAGGCATCGCACGACGAGCGCGTCGAGCTCCGGCGGCACCTCGTGCCGCGCGTGGCGCGACGGCGGGTCGGGGGCGCGGTGGAGGTGCGCGAACAGGACCTCGCGCGCGTCGTGGCCGACGAACGGCGGCCTGCCGGTCATCAAGAAGTAGAGGACGGCCCCGAGACCGTAGACGTCGGAGCGCGAGTCGGCGGGCTGCCCGCGGAGCACTTCGGGTGGGATGTAGCTCGGTGACCCCGCCGCGAGCCCGTCGCCGGTGAGCTCGACGTCGGACGCGTGGATCGCGAGCCCGAAGTCGAGGACCTTCACGAAGTCGCGCCGGCCGCATGCCGGTGTCACGAAGAGGTTCTGGGGCTTCACGTCTCGGTGCACGATGCCGCGTCGATGAGCCTCGGCGAGCGCCGCCGATGCTTGTCTCGCGAGCTCGACCGCCCGGCTCGCTCGCATCGGCCCTTCGTCGCCGACGAGCTGCTCGAGGTTCTGCCCGGACAGGAGCTCCATGACGTAGTACCGCATCCCCGCCTCGGCGACGCCGTGGTCGAACAGCCTCACCGTGTGCGGGTGCACGAGCTCGACGGTCGCGCGTATCTCGCGCTCGAAGCGGACCTCCGCGGAGTCGGACGCGGAGCCCCGAGCCCGACCGTGCAGTATCTTCACCGCCACCGGCCGACCGAGCTTCCGGTCCCTCGCCGCCCAGACCTCACCGAAGCCACCCTCGCCAATCCGCCGCTCGAGCCGGTAGCGTCCGAGCCCACCGCTCTCGAAGAGGCTCCGCCGGAGCTGAGAGACCATGTGCCCGCCGACGAGCGTCAGCGCCGCCGCCGCGAAGACGAGATCACCCCGAGGAGGAACGTGCCGACTGCGTGAGCATCGAACAGCTGCGCTCGCACCTCGGGAGCCACGGCGAGGAGCGAGGCGATGGCGACGGGAAACGCGATCGCACCCGCCGCCACCGCGGGAAGCGAGCGCTCGACTCGGTCCGCGAGGAGCGCGCTTCGCGCGACGAGGAGCGTGACCACGCCGATGCTCATCGGGCTCGCGAGACCACCGGTCTCGACACACGAGATGCCGATGAGAAACGACATCGTCCCGGTCGCGAGCGCGTCGAGCGCGGTCAGGGTGGCCCGCGATGGAACGGGCGCCGCGTGAAGTCGCAGCGCCGCCGGCAGCATGACCGCGAGACCGAGCGCGCGCAGGAGCAGCATCACCCACAGGCGCCCGTCGTGGACGAAGAGCACGCTGAAGAGGTCGACGATCGCGAACAGAGGCCATGCGACGAGGGCGAGCAACGCCGCCCGCCGCGTGCGCTCGACGTCGGCCGCGTGCTCGTTCTGCCCGAGGACGTCGGGGATCGCGGATGCGCGGGCGTCGTCGAGGAGGGATCGCACGGCGGTCGAACCCAGACTTCGCAACCGGTGTGCCACGCGAGAATCCCGCGGCTTTCCACCATCTGGCTCGGGCCGCGGGCCTCCCGATGGGCGGCGCGGACCCCCCGGCGTCCAACTTTCGGGCGCCGCCGAGGCCAAGCGTCCGCCGAGCGTCGGTCAGAGCGCGTCGATCAGAGCGCGTCGCAGCGGACGAGCGTGCCCTCGACCAGGGCTTCGTCGCCGCGCGCTGCCTCCCACGCGACGAGGAACGCCCCGTCGCCCATCGCGACGATCGCGGGGTGCGGCTCGGTGTCGGGAAGCACGGCCAGCGTCAGCTCCGTCGTGGCGCCGCCGTCGGTCGCGTACGCGATGATTCTCGCTCGCCGGTCCCTCGTCGAAGCGAAACCCGACGACGGCGAGCATGCGTCCCGTGGAGTCGTCCATGGTTCCCTCCCGGCGTTTGCTACGATGTCCTGGTGGGTCGCCTCCGTCGATGGTTTTTTGCGGTCGTGCTGATCGCGCTCGCGGCCGGATGCCCGACCGCGGAGCTCGTGGTCGCCGTCGACGTGCGAACCGATTTCGCCCCGGGCGTGGAGTTCGTGACGGTCCGCACCGAGTCCTCGACGAGCCGCGAGGACCTCGTCGCGGGAGGCGCCTCCATGCGGGTCGAGCTCGGGGCGTTCCGGGGGGACGACTTCCTCGACGGTCGCAGGGTCGCGGAGCTCTCGCCCATCGCCGCGGGGTCGACGTACATCCGAGTGAGCTTGCTCGACACGAGCGGGAGCATCGTCGTCGACCGAGTGACGGTGATTGACGTGCGCGAGAACACCGGTGTGGTCGTCGTGCTGAGCCGGCGCTGCGCGGGCGTTCGTTGCCCGGGGCCGGCCGACGATCCGGAGGAGACGACGTGCTCGAACGGCCAGTGCGTCCGCCCCGACTGCGGGTCGGGCTCGTCTATCGCGTGCGGCGCGCCCGCGTGCTCGATTGATGCCGACTGCTCCGCGGCGTCGTGCGCGGTCGCGCGCTGCGCCGACGGAACGTGTCTGGTGCGGCCGTCGGACACGCTCTGCATGGCGGAGGAGCGCTGCGACGGCGAGGCCGGGTGCGTCGCGCGCTGCCCGATGGAGGGCGCGGAGTGCGACGACGGTGACGACTGCACGAGCGACGACGTCTGCACTGGCGGCGTGTGCGCCGGAATGCCGTACGTGTGCGAGCCGACGGCGTGCGGAACGCTCACGTGCGACGGCTTGGGCGGGTGCACGGCGAGCACGGGCCCCGGCTGTTGCGGCAATGGGACGTGCGACACGGGCGAGGACTGCACGAGCTGCCCCGCAGACTGCGGCGCTCCGGTGCAGGTGTGCGACTCGTGCCGCGCGTGGGACTGCTGCGTCGTGCTCGGCGCGGTCACGCGCTACGACGCGGACTGCAGCAGCTGCACACCGTGCGACGCGTGCGGGATGGGCGCGTCCTGCCACACGTGCCCGCATCCCATGGGCGGCGACTGTCGCTACGACACGCAGGAGTGCAACGTCCGATTCGACCCGTGCAACTGCCGCGACGAGTGCCCGTGATGGAAAGCTCGCGCCTCTCGGGGCTCGCGCCCATCGTGCTCTTCGCGATCTCGGGCTGCAGCGCTTGCGACGAGAGGGCCGCGCTCGAGGAGGAAGCCGCGAGCGAAGCGCTCGAGGTCGCCGCGCTCGAGCTCGACTGTCCCGAGGGGTCGATCGAGGTGCGCTGGCTGGACGAAGGCGACCGGCTCGACGAAGCACCGACGCTCCCGACGTGCACGCGCGAGCAGCTCGAGGCGCACCGGCGCGAGGTCGAGGGCAACAGGGCCGCCGAGGTGATCCTCGAGCTCGCGGGCCCGGCGGACTGTCGCGATCCCGAGCACCCCACGCCGGAGCCGCGCCTCGTGCCCGATTCGACGGAGCACCTCTACTTTCGCGCATCCGGCTGCGACGCGACCGAGACGTTCGAGTGCGTTCCGCACGAGAACGGGCACAGGTGCGCCCTGCTCGACGACATCACGCTCGTCGACGATTGATCGGGTCCCAGAGAGGCCGAGCGCGAACGGTTCCGGCGGTGGCGACGCGATTGGCCACCGCACACCGCGCTCTGCGCGCGATCCTTGGTGGTTTTCGCGTGGCGGTGCGCGACGAACGACGGCACGAACCTCGCATGCTTCGCTCTCCTTGCTCCGGGAGGACTCATGACGATCGCTCATTTGGCGACGAGGCGTTTCGATCTGCTCGCAGCCGGCTTCTTGATCTGCGCGCTAGGCGCGGTCGGTTGCGGCGACGATGACCACGGCACGCCAGCGGACGGCGGCGGCGGCACCGACGGCTCGGTGCGAACCGACGGGTCGAGCCGCGCGGACGGCGCGCCCGCACCCGACGGCGCGCTGCCTGGAATGCTCTGCTCGGAGGAGTGCCCGTACTCGGGTGACGATGAGTGCGACGACGGCGGGCCCGACTCGCTCGACGGGCTTTGCGACTTCGGGACCGACTGCATGGACTGCGGCCCGCGCGATCCCGCCGACTGCGTTCCGAGCTGCGACGGTGTGGAGTGCGGCGACGACGGCTGCGGCGGTAGCTGTGGATCGTGCGCCGCAGGCTCGATGTGCGGCACCTTCGGCGAGTGCGTCGTCTGCGGCTGCGACAGCATCGGGTGCGGCATGGATGCGTGCGGCACGATGGACTGCGGCTCCTGCACCGATCCCGCGGTCTGTTATCGGTCGCAGTGTCGGACCGCCATGTGCATGGGGCGCGAGTGCGGGAACGACGGTGCGGGCGGCGTCTGTGGAACGATGGACGGCGATTGCCCCGACATGCAGTGGTGCGTCGCCGGCTCGTGCACGTCTTGCGCATGCGGAACACACCAGTGCGGCTACGACTGCGACGACAACCCGTGCGGCGCCAACGACGGCGACTGCCCGACCGGGCAGACGTGCGACAACGTCACGGGGATGTGCCTCGCGAAGCCCGATCCCGCGTGCAACAACACGTGCTTCACCGCCGGCGACGGCGAGTGCGACGACGGACGTCCCGGCTCGCACTACAGCCTCTGCGAGCTCGGAACGGACTGCGCGGACTGCGGCCCCGTCCCGGCCACCTGAGCCGGCGGGCGGCCCGGTGCGGCCCCCGATCTACCACCACGCGGGAAAGCACGTGGACGTGTAGATTGGGTCGCCGTACCGCGCGCATCCGGTCGACGCGACGATATCGAAGTTCTCGGTGAACACGTTCGAGTACTTCAGAGTGACCTCTTCGTCGGGCGCGTTGGGGTCGCGAATGGCGCACACGCCGCGCGCGACGATCCGAGCGGCGACGTCGTCCATGAACGATCCGACGTCGAGGATGATGCTGCACGACCCCGTCGAGTCGAACCACTCGGGGTGCGCGCTGATCGTCGCCCGCACGGCGGCCTGAACGTCCCCGAGGTAGCACGACGTCCCTCGAACGCAGTAGTCCTCCATCATCACCGGCGCCGGAGAGCAATCGCGGGGCTCGGGACGACACACGAGCGCACCACCGTCCGCTCCCGCGTCGGGCGTCGGACCGGGCGCGTCGACCCCGGTCGCCGCGTCGGTCCCGGGCCCCCCGTCGACGCCCGCACCCGCATCGACGCGCGCTGCGTCCATCGTCGAGCCCGAGTTCGTCGCGCCGCCCGCGTCGCGCGCTCCGCCGTCGCCGCCGCCACGGCCGCTCCCGAGGTCGCCTGTGCACGCCCCCGCGAGCAGCGCGAGCAGCGCGCCCACCATCTCGCCCGACCGTCTCCCGTGATGCCGCATCGCGTCCTCGAGACGAGAGTATCACGGTGAATTCCGCGCTATCGTACGCGCCCGGCGGCTGGCCACGGGGCACCGTGGTGCGTAACACAGGGAGTCGCCGACGTCAGCAAAATACTGTCAGCCAATCCACTTTTTTTTGGAGGACGGATCTTGGTCGACTAGGCGAGCCTTGAGTTTTCGTTGGAATCTGGCCACGAAGCACGGCCCTGGCCACCCAGCAGGACTGGGTCGCCGAGGCGGAGGCGAGTCGCGCAGCGCCCAATTGATCAGATGTGCTTGAGGCGCGGGGTGCGTGGAAGGGCAACCGCAACCCCGTCGAGCATTCCTGAAGGAATCGACCCTGCTACCGATCGCCCACGTGGCGATAACAGAGTGCCCCGCGTCCCGCGGAGCCGACGACTTCCCAGTCTGGGGAGGCGTCGAGCGCGCGGCTTGCGGGCGTACCGATCCCTGCGCCGACCCACTCGATCCCGTCTGTCTCGAGGCGCGACAAGAACGCCTCGGTGCCGCGGCACGGAACCCATTCCACGACATTCGACATCCGCTCGTTCCAGAGCAGACTCGGAAACGGAAAGCCGTCGGTGAATGCCGCGACATCGTCGGGCCCAAGCTCTCGTTCGCGAGCTCGCGCTGTCTCCTGGGCCAACAGGATCACGTTGAGCTGCACTGTCGCGCGATCCTCTGAAGGGAGGCGTGCGAGTTCCAAGATCTTCGGAATCGGAGCATCCCAGGAGGGTTCGGCCCACCAGAACGTGATGATGTGGCTGCCGATGAGCAGCGCGATCAGACCGTTCCCGAGGTTCCGCAGAGCAGGCTTGGAGGCATACCACGTGATCGCGACGAGCATCACCGCGACGGCGGGCATGCTGAACCGCGCCCAGTAGTATGCGGGTGACGTGGCCAGCGTCGTCATCCCGAGCATCGAGGAAAGCAGCAGGTAGCCCAACATCCGCGAGGTTCGGCGATCTTCGGTCACGAGGGCGGCCAGCCAACGCCAGACGACCAAGCCGAGCACGCAGATGGCGAACGGCGCGATGTATGGCAGCACGAACCCATATCCCTCCCAACGGGTGTCGACGTATGCCTTCCCTTCCACGGGGGCGTGATAAAGTCGCGAGAAGAACTCGTGCGCAGGCAAGTGCATGTGCTGGAGTTCCGCGGGACCGTCCCAGTGCATGCCGGGCAACTCCACGTTCATGGGCCACACCGGATTGTCGTGTAGAGAGAAGTTCCGGACGTACGTTGGCGCCGCTGAGATCAGTACCAAGAGCGCGCACGCCGCGACGGAAAGCGCAATTCGCATCATACCCGGGCGACGGACAGCGAGCCCGACTCGAACCAAGAGGACAACGCCGAAAATCGCTGAATAGAAAAACCCCGACGACTTCGTCGCCGCGACGAGAGCAAGCGCCAGCCCAGACATCCACAGGTCGCGACCGCGTAATACCGGTCGGGCAACGAACAGCATGGCCGAGAGGTACCCGGCCAACACCACGTCGTCGTTGTACGTGCTCCGGAGCTGGTACACATACGCAGGCAAGAAGAACAGCGCGCAGGCGAAGCCCATCGCTCCGACGCGCCACGTGGTAGAGCGACGAGCGAGCGCATAGAACGCGAGCACGACGAGCGGGCTCACGAGCGTCGGGACGATCTCGATGAGCCGGCGGTCGGTGAAGATCGTCGTCCACAGCATGAGATTCTCGGCGGCGCGCGGGTAGCCGTTGACCCAGTTGAGGTCGCGCGGCACGTCGACGAGCGCGAAGCCGTGGTTCTGGATCGCGAAGCCGACCATGCTCTCGTGGTACCAGATGCCGTCCCAGCTGCTCGACGGTGCGAGCCACGTCGCGACGGCCGAGTGGATCGTGACGAGGTACATCGCGACGAGGCCGACGACGACGAAGCTGCGCTCTCGCCCCGCGTCGCGGAGCGCGTCGAACGGCATCGCGAAGAGACGGAGCATCGCGCGTTGCGCGCGGGCGATGCGACGGCGAACCCCGCGCCCGGCGACGCCGAGGACGAGCACGGCCGTCGAGAGCAGCACGGAGGCCAGCGCGAGCCGGTCGGCGGTGAGCCGGTCGAGCCAGCCGAGCACGTGAACGGGCAGCCCGAGCAGCGTGACGAAGATCAGGCCCGCGGCGGCGCCTGTCTCGGCGCGGCTCTCGTCGTAGAGGCGCACCGCGACGACGAGCGCCGCGAGGGCGGCGAGAGCGCTCGTGAAGAACAGCAACGCGAAACCCGTCGGCACCGTCGGCGGCGCGACCCTAGCACGAAGCGCACGCCGGGGCGGTCCAAGTCGGGCCCCGCCCCTCGGAGCTCACGGGCACGGCATCGCGGACGATCCACAGCTGATTCCGTCCGCGCAGCACGTCAGGGGAGAGACACAATAGTCCGAGCTCACGGCGATGCAGAGCGGACCGACGCACTGCCGTGCACCGCAGCCCCCGCACACCATCCCGTCGTTGCTGTTGTCGTCCGGAGGGCACAACGGGCTCGAGCCGTCGCAGACCTCCGCGGGATCGCACACCGCGTTCGCGCCAGCGGCGCGGCAGGCCACGCCGGCGGGCTGATATCGATCCATCGGGCAGGCGGGCGTGCTGCCCGTGCAGGTCTCCGCGACGTCGCATCCACCGAGGCCTGCCACGCGACAGACGGTCCCCGCCACGCGGTACACGTCGCTGGGACAGGTCGGGCTCGTGCCCGAGCAATACTCGATCGCGTCGCAGTAGCCGGCGCTCGGACGACAGATCATCGACGAGGGCACGTACGAGTCGGGCGGACACGCTGCGCTCGTGCCCGTGCACGTCTCCGCGAGATCGCAGACGCCTGCCGAGCCCCGACACTGCGTACCGGAAGACGCGAACGCGTTCGGTGGACACGTCGTGCTCGTTCCGTTGCACACCTCGGCGGCGTCGCAGACCCCAGCCGATGCGCGGCAGACCGTTCCGGCCGACGCAGGTCCTGCGGCGACGCAGACCGCCGTTCCGCTCGTGCAATCGATCATCCCACGCTCGCAGGGGTTCGAGCGGGTGCACGGCATGACCGTGCATGTCGCCGCGAGGCAGTTTCCGTTGCCGTCGCACGTGCCCGCTCCGGGGCAAGCCCTACCCGCGGGCACGAAACCATCGACCGGGCAGAGGCTCGACGTACCGTCGCACGCCTCCTCGACGTCGCACCCACCAACGGCCGCTCGGCAGATCGCGCCCGCCCGGTGCATGTCGGACGGACAGGTCGGACCCGTCCCGCTGCACGACTCGGCGAGATTGCACACTCCGGCCGCGCCGCGACACGTCACGCTCGGAGGCGCGAACGCGTTCGTGGGACAGCCGACCGATCCTCCATTGCAGTACTCGGGCGGATCGCAGACGCCGCTCGACGCTCGGCACTGCGAGCTCGCATCGTACGCGTCCGAAGGGCACGTTGGCGAGAGCCCGTCGCACGATTCCGCCACGTCGCAGACACCGGCCAACGGCCGACACGACACCCCCGGGTCGGCGAACTGGTCCCCGGGACAGTCGACACCAGTACCGTCGCATTGCTCGACGACGTCGCACGCGCCCGCGCTGGCCCGACAGGGCGTTCCGCTCGGAACCGGGAGGCCCGTCCCGACGCACCGCGGCGGCATCCCCGCTTCGCCACAATTCCATTCACCCCGCTCGCACGTGATCCCTGGGAGCGTGCACTCGCCGTGGGGGTCGCAAGGTCCACATGACGTGGCCGACGAGCCGTCGCAGTACCCGGCTGCGCACATCGAGCCGGCAGGTGCGAACGCGTCGGCGGGACAATTGGGTGTCGAGCCCGTGCAGACCTCGGGGACGTCGCAGTCGCCGGCGGCGGCGCGACACTCGACGCCTGGCGCGGCGAACGTGTCCGGCGGGCAGACGACGCTCGAGCCGTCGCAGACCTCGGCCGCGTCGCATTGATCCAATGCGTCGCGGCATACACGCCCGTCCGTCACCGGTCCGTCGGACACGCATACCGTCTCGCCATCTTCGCCACAGTGCGTCCGGCCGAGCTCGCACGGGTTGCCCGTGTCGCAGGGGGCGTCTTCGACGCAATCCCCGTCGGTGCAGCGCCCGCGATCGTCGCACGTGCCGCCACCCGAACAGGGTGTACCGGCCGGCACGGTCGCATCCGACGGACAGACTCGGCTGGTTCCGTCGCACGTCTCCTCGACGTCGCACTCCGAGCCCGCGCGACGGCACACGGTACCGGCGGAGGCGATCTCGACCTCATCGCAGCTCGGCGTGCCGTCCGTGCACGTGTAGACCCCGACCGCGCACGCGCCTGGTGGGTTGCACGTGGTGCCCTCCGCCGCGACGCACGCTCCCCCGCGGCAGACAGAGCAGCCGGCGCACTCGCCGTCGCGCGCGCAACTGCCGCCGCCCGTCCCGTCCGAAGGCTCGGGATCGTAGTCGACCAGGAGCCCGCAGCTCGCGAGGAATGGAAGAAGGAAGAAGGCAGCGAGCCCGCAACACCGACGGGGCATCGACACCATCATACCAAATTCGCGGGCCGCTGGTCATCCCGCGGTCGGGCTTGACGCTACGGCCGGGATCGAGGACTCGTCGGGGGATGAAACGCACGCACCGCGACGATTCTGTTCTGTTGGTCGCGCTTCGACGAGGCGCGGGACATGGACTTCAACTCGTTTGCCTGGGTCCGCCCGGACGGGATCGTCCTCGTCGACCCCCTGCCGCTCTCGGATCACGATTGCGCCGAGCTCGAGCGCCGGGGCCCGATAGCGCGGGTCGTCGTGACGAACGGTGATCACGTGCGCGGAGCGCTCGAGATCGTCGACCGGTACGGAGCAGAGCTCGTGGCGCCACGAGGCGAGCGTAGCCATCCCGCGTTCTCGGCCGCACGCCTCGTCGGCCACGGGGACGAGGTCGTCGACGGCCTCGTCGCGATCGAGCTCGACGGCAGCAAGACCCAAGGCGAGCTCGCGCTCCTCCTCGACCAGACGACGCTCGTGACGGGTGACCTCGTGCGCGCGCCGCGCGGTGGATCGCTCGCGATCCTACCCGACGCGAAGCTCTTCGACCGCGCGGCGGCGATCGCGTCGGTCCATCGGCTCCTCGAGAACACGCGCGTGGACGCGGTCCTCGTCGGCGACGGCTGGCCGATCTTTCGCGGCGCGCGCACCGAGCTCGCGGCGCTCGTCGCCGAGCTCATGGGCGGCTGAGACGGCGGCAAGGATGCCTCGAGAGCACCTCGGCCACTGCCTCGATCGCGCCGGAAAGGCCGCGCTCGACCGTGGCGACACGTCGCGCGAGGCGTTCACGCGATCGATCGGGAGCGATCCGCGCGTCCCGAAAGGCGTGCATCGGTTGATCTCGCGGAGCGAGGACCGCCTCTGGCCGCTCGCGCTAGCGGACGCCGAGCGTGGCGCGCTCTCGTCGGCGGTGGCCGCGCTCGAGGCGGTCGAGCGCTCGGGTGTCGCCGGCCTGGCGCCCGCTCGACCCGATGCGATCACCATCCTGAGCGACGCGCTCGATGCGGTCGCCGCACCCGCAGCGCGCGCGGCGCTCGCGCGCTACGACCAGACGCTCTTCATCGCCGCAAACGCGTTCTCTCCGTCGGCTCCACAGCCGGCCGAGCTCCGCGCACGCGCCCACCTCGACGCGCGAGACGCGTTCGTCGACGCGCTCGTCGACGAGGCGACCGGGCGCGTTCTCGAAGCGGTCGAGAGGGAGCTCGCGAAGGTCGCGCGCAAGGAGGTCCTCTTCGGGTTTCTCGCGGCCGCGGCCGCGGGCGCCCTCACGGCAGCGATCGTCGCGCCCCGCGAGCTCGGCCGCGTGGCGATGCATTTCGGGCTCGCGAAGCCGACGCTCGGCGGTCAGCTCTTCGAGGTCACGCTCCGCGACGGGATCACGATTCGCGGCGAAGCCGGAGTGACGGTCGACGTCGCGGAGATCGAGCACGGCACGTTCTTCGACCAGGAGCTCGCGAGCGTGCTCGGCGCCGAAGGGAGCCTCACGTTCCGGTTCGGCGACCTCGATGTCGCGCTCGAGGGCGCGCTCGAGCCGGGCGGCGCGTGGAACATCGGCGTGAAGATCACGCTCGCGAGGTTCTGAGACCGTCGAGCGCGTCGCGGTGGGTGGCGTCAATCCTTGCGCATACGCTTCGTCAACCGGTCCACGCTCTGGCGCATCTCAGTGCGACAGCTCGGCGACGCCGTACATGTAGCGCCAGGCGGGCTCGAAGAGGTAGTTCCCCATCGAGTCCTGCGGCGAGGTCGAGTGCACGCACACCGAGCAGTGCGGGTACGTGCTGAACTCGGACGTGATGAGCTGGTGGGCGTCGCCGAACGGAGCGGTCATTCCGTCGATGCTCGTCGGTGAGCCGAGCATTCCGGCGGCGGACCAGCTCGCGAGGTGGGCCGCGTGCTGGGAACGCTCGGACTGGAGTGCCCGGGGCAACTTCGCGCCCGAGCGCCCGATGAAGGCGCGTGCCTCGGTCCACGAGCACAGGGTGCGCCGCCGCGGTGCGCCCGGACGGCTACGCACGCCGCCGGCCCGAAGAGACCTTGCTCTACAGGCTCGTGAGCGAGCACTGGCCTGCCTTCGCCGCTCGGGCCGAGGAGCAGGGCGGGCTGCCACGCTTCGTCGTGCGCGAGATGGAGGAGTACCTGCGCTGCGGGATCCTCGAGCACGGCCTCGCGGTTTTTCAGTGCCGCCGCTGTGGACACGAGCTCGTCGTCGCGTGGTCGTGCAAGCGCCGCGGCTTCTGCCCCAGCTGCACCGGGCGGCGCATGTCGGACGTGGCCGCGCACCTCTGTGACGAGGTGCTGCCCGAGGCTCCGGTCCGCCAGTGGGTGTGCTCGTTTCCGTGGTCGATCCGCTACGCGCTCGCGTACGACCGCAAGTTGTTCGCCGAAGCGCTCGACGCGTTCGTTCGCGCGCTCGTGCGCTCGCTGCGCCGGCGCGCCAAGAGAATGCTCGGCTTGCGCTCGGTCGACGATGCCCTCGCCGGCGCCATCACCTTCGTGCAGCGCTCCGACGCCTCGTTGCGGATCAACCCGCACATCTTCACGTTCTGTCGTTGGACGGCGTGTACGTGCGCGACGAGGCCGGCACGCTCCGCTTCCACGCGCTCGGTCCCCCGAGCGGCAAGGAGGTGCTCGAGGTCGCGCGATGGACCTACGAGCGCCTGCTCGTCGTGCTCGAGCGTCACGGCCGTTCGCTCGACGGCACCGACGAGACGCCCGACACGCTCGCCGCCGTGCAGCCCGTGCTCGCATCCTGCTACGCGGCCTCCGCGGCCGACGTGCAGCTTCTCGGCGCCGCACCCGGACAGCGCACCGAAAAGCTCACACGCCCCGTCCGGGCCGTCGCATCGCCCCACGACGCGCTCGCCGAATGCGGCGGGCCCGCGCGCTGCGTGGACAGCGCGTTCGATGGGACGGACGGGTACGACCCGTCGACGGATGCCGTGCGCGCCGTGGGCGCAGCTGGTGAGTGCCGCGGTGCAGATTCACCCTTCAACGCGATCGTCGACATGGTTGGAAACGTTGCCGAGTGGACCGGCGGTTGCGACACGGCGGGCGGCTCAGCGGGAAGGTGCTACTACCGAGGGGGAAGCTACGCCGCGCCACCCTGGACGTGCTTGGCGCATCCATCCTCAACCGTCGAGCGCGACCAAGCGACGCCGTCCGTCGGATTCAGATGCTGTTACGACCCGTAGTACTGCCTCTCCTCGCTGCCATCGGCGCATGCGCGGGGCCGACGGCCACCGCAGACGGTGGCAACAGGGATGCATCGCCGGTCGTCGACGCGGTCGCAAGCGACGCACCGACGTCCGACGCACTGGCAGATTGTCCGACGGACGATGCGGCGACGTGCACCCCGAATCCACGGTTCGCGGGGAGCTGCACGGCCGTGATGGCCGTGGACACGCGCACGAACACCCCCATCGAGTACACGCTCGATTGCTGCGGCGGCGCCGGAGAACCGGTGTGCTCAACGGTGGAGCATTCGACAGAGGATGACTTGCGGACGGCGGCTGGCGTCCCTCCCGACGCCACGCTCTTGTTCTGGGGAACGACCGCGGTCTTCCACGAAGGCTCCACCGCGGCCGAGGCGCGGCTTGTCGTCTTCGACGGGATCTTCGATCGCGTTGCGCTCGACTGGTCGCCGATGAAGACGCTCACGCCGTCCACATGGATGAGCGCGGCCGAGCTAGGCTACGGCTGCGAGCCCACCCTGTATGAGGACACTGTCGGCTTCGACGCCGTGACCGGCAATCCGCTCGGGCCCGCCGTGCTGGACGAGCTCCGAGCCCTCGTGATGGACACCGAGCTCCCGAGCGAGCTGCCGGGCTTCGGTACGCCGGCTCCGCTCTTCGTGGTCGTGGACACCGGCGACCTAGCCTACGTTGTCCTCACAGCCATCTACTTCAGCTGACCACGAGGCGCTCCATCCGGCTCAGAACAACGTGCCCGACGTTCCCTTGGGTCGCTCGATGCCGAGGTGCTCGTACGCACGTGCGGTCGCGGCGCGCCCGCGCGCCGTTCGGGCCAGGTAGCCCTGCTGGATCAGGTACGGCTCGTACACGTCTTCGAGCGTGTCGCGGGGCTCGCTGAGCGCCGCGGCGAGCGCTTCCACGCCGACGGGCCGGCCCTCGTAATGCTCGATGATCACGCGGAGCAGGGCGCCTAGGACATCCGAAGTCAGAGAAGGCTGGGGGGACCGTTGTGGGAGAGAAGGCCTACACGAAGGCTGGGGGCCGTCGAACGGCGCGTAGGTGTGCAGTTCATGGTTTCCGCCCAGTTCCCTCCGTCGAGCGCGCGTTCGACGCCGAGGCCGCGCAGATCCTCGACCACGACGCCTGCGAGGTCGGCGAGGCGCACCACGCGAGCCGCGGCAACGGCGCTGCCTCACCGCGCACCGCGCCGAGCAGCGACGCTCTCGCCCCCGCGCCCTTCGCGCCACCTCTGGTCGTGGCTTCTTCGCAGAGTCTTCGCCGTGGACGTTCGCGCTTGCCCAGACTGCGGTGGAGCAATGCGGCTCGTCACCATCGCAAAGACACTCGAACAGGTGGCCGAGGTGCTCGAAGGTCGCCCACCGCAATCACGCTCGCCACCGCCGCCACCCGGCCAGCTCGCGCTCGACTTCGCCGCAGCTTGAACCTTGCGCCGGCGCGTGCCCACGTGCGTCTCGAGACCCGCTCCGCCAGCCCACGGCTCCGCCATCGCGACGTTCGGGTGGGCGTGAGCGGCGTTCCAGTACCGCGAGGCCCTGCGCCGGCAGACCGGTCAGGCCTCGACGAGCTCGACCCCAAGCTGCGAACCTTGCTTTGGATGTCCTTGGCCCTGAGCGGCGTTCCAGTACCGCGAGGCCCTGCGCCGGCAGACCGGTCAGGCCTCGACGAGCTCGACCCCGAGCTGCGAACCTTGCTTTGGATGTCCTTGGCCCCGCGCCCCAAATCGAGCTCGACCTCGCGCGGTCGTGCGCGGTCGTCGACGGCAGATTGGTGGAGCTGGCCTCGAACGCACTGCTCGCGCGGCTCCTCGAGACGCTGCTCCGCGCACCGCGAGACCGCTGGGAGAAGGACGCCTTGTTCGAGCGCGTGTGGAGCCTTCCGTACGGGCCGCAGCGGGATGCCACCATCTACAAGGCCGTCGCGCGCCTCGGCAAGATGCTCGATCCGTCCGATCCGCATCGCTTTCTCGTCTGGGAGGGAGGCTCGCTCGTGCTCCGGGCGCACCGGGTTCGCGTGCGGTAGCGAGTGGACATCGCTGGACATGTCGCAGACCGAGCCGCTCGTCCGCGCAGCACGATGCTAGACCCAGGCGATGAGCACATGGGCATCGGTCGTCGTCGTGGCGCTCGCGCTCGTCGCATGCACGAGCCCCGATGGGGCCCTCGACGCGACCCCGCTCGACGCGGCTCCGGCGGACCGACCATCGCTCGACGGCGGAGGTCTCGACGCAGCGCCCGACGCCGCATCCGACCCGATACACGACGCGGCTGTCGAGGCGGCGACGGATGCGCGCATCGACGGTGGTGCAGCCGGTATCGTGGCGATCGAGCTCGCCGCTGGACGCGCGCACACCTGCGCGCTGCTCGCTTCAGGTGGCCTCGCGTGCTGGGGCGACAACACGGCGGGGCAGCTCGGCGACGGAACGACGACCGCTCGCGCACGGCCGGTCGCCGTCGCTGGGCTCGCCGGCGTCACCGCGCTCGCCGCGGGCGGGCGGCACACGTGCGCGCTCGCCTCTTCGGGCGCGCTGGCCTGTTGGGGGAGCAACGACCACGGCCAGCTCGGCGACACGACCACCACGAGCCGCGCGACCCCGATCGCCGTCGACGGCGTGGACGCCGCGACCGCGCTCGCTGCAGGGGGACGGCATACGTGCGCGATCAGTCTCGGCGGCGTGCTCTGCTGGGGCGACGGGGCGAGTGGCCAGCTCGGTGACGGGATGACCGAGGACCGAGCGGTACCGGTCGCCGTCGTGTCGCTCGCGGACGCGGTCGAGGTCGCGGCAGCGAATACGCACACCTGCGCGCTCACGTCGGACGGCTCGGTCTGGTGCTGGGGCGGCAATACCCGAGGCCAGCTCGGCGACGGGACGACCGAGGACCGAGCGACGCCCGTTCTCGTCGTCGATTTCACAGGGGCGGTCGCCATCCGTGCGGGTCAGTCGCACACGTGCGCCCTCTTCGCGGGCGGCGAAGTCGCGTGCTGGGGGGACAACACGGAGGGACAGCTCGGCGACGGGACGGTGGAGAGCCGCTCCACACCGCTGGCGGTTCCCGCGATTGTCGGCGCTGCTGCGGTCGCCGCTCACGGCTACCACACCTGCGTGGTGGCGTCGGGTGGAGCCGTCTCGTGTTGGGGCAGCAACTACTATGGCCAG
This sequence comes from uncultured delta proteobacterium, assembly GCA_963740495.1. Taxonomy (GTDB): domain Bacteria; phylum Myxococcota_A; class Polyangia; order Polyangiales; family CAVUEK01; genus CAVUEK01. The sequence goes on along the minus strand of CAVUEK010000007.1, from coordinate 26,608 downwards.
CTCGGTGACGGCACGCGCGTCGACAGCGCCTCACCCGTCACGGTGGACGGCGTCGTCGCGAGCGCCGTCCTCGCCGCTGGTGACGCGCACACCTGCGCCGCGCCGGCGGCCGGCGGCGTCACCTGCTGGGGCCACAACGCTCGCGGCGAGCTCGGAGACGGTACGACGACGGACCGGGCGACGCCCGTCCGCACCGTCTTCCCCTGAAGCGGGAGAGAGCTCGTCCGACCCCGTCGCTTCGAGGCGCGCCCGCGCAGCGCTATCCTCTAGCTGGTGCTCGACGCGCGAGGCGATCGCTTCGAAGGCCGTACGGTCGGCCGCTACGAGATCCTGCGTCTCCTCGCGGTGGGGGGGATGGGCTCGGTCTACGTGGGTCGATCGGGAGGCGTGGGCGAGTTCGAGCGGCTCGTCGCGATCAAGATGCTCCACGAGCACCTCGCGCACGATGCCGAGCTCGTCCGCATGTTCCTCGACGAGGCCCGGCTCGCCGCGCGAATCCGGCACTCGAACGTCGTCGCGACGCTCGACGTCTGCCGCACCCCCGAAGGCCACTTCCTCGTCATGGACTACGTCGACGGCGTGGACCTCGCGAAGCTCATCGTGCTCGCGGGCGAGCGCGAGACGCCGCTGCCGGCGCCGGTCGTGCTCCGCGTCGTCGCCGACGCGCTCGCGGGCCTCGGCGCAGCGCACGCTCTCGCGGACGCCGAGGGCCACCCGCTCGAGCTGGTTCATCGAGACGTCTCGCCGCACAACGTGCTCGTCGGCGTCGATGGGCTCGCGCGAATAGCCGACTTCGGCGTCGCGAACGCGCGGAGCCGGGCCGCCGCGACCGACGCCGGGCGCTTCAAGGGCAAGCTCGCGTATGCCTCGCCCGAGCATCTCGGGTCCGGCGCGTTCGACCAGCGCTCGGATTTGTTCGGCATGGGCATCGTGCTCTGGGAAGCGCTCACCGGTCAGGCGCTGTTTCGCGCAGGCACGCAGGATTTGACGATGCGACGTGTTCTCGAGGAGCCGATACCGCCGCTGTCGAGCGCGCGACCGGACCTCGCGTCGCTCGATCCGCTCGTCGCGCGGGCGCTCGCGCGGCCGGTCGAGAGCCGCTTCCAGAGCGCGCTCGAGATGGCCGAGGCGATCGAGCGCGCCGCACCCTCCGCCGGTGGGCTCGCGACCTCGAGGACCGTCGGCGCGACGGTGCAGGAGCTCGCGCGCGAGAGGCTCGCGAAGGAGCGCGCAGCGATTCGAGCGTGTCCTCGGTGCTCGGTCCCAGCCCGCATCGGTCGAGGAGCCGAGTACTCCGGGACAGAGCACGCAGGTCACGCCGCAGTCGTTCGGACCGCTTCCGAGCCCGCCCTCGACGTTCGTGGGGCGCGCCGAGCATCTCGCGCGCGTCGGGCGCCTGTTCGCGTCCGCGCGCGCGATCGTCGTCACCGGTCCGGCCGGCGTCGGCAAGAGCGCGTTCACGCGCTCCCTCGTCGCGGCGAATGCGTCGGGCCGCGAGACCCGCGGCCTTCAATGCACCGCCGATGGCGGCGTGCTCGAAGCGATGGAGCGCATGCTCGGCCTCGAACGGATCGCGACGAACGACGCCGATCGCGCCGCGATCCTCGCGCGGCAGCTCGATGCCCGGCGCTCCGTCGTCGCCATCGAGGACGTGCACGTCGTCCCATCCACGGAGCACGCGCGCTTGTTCCGAGTGCTCGCCGCGCTCGAGCGCGCGACGGTCGTTCTGACCTCGCGCGTCCCGCTCGAGCTCGCGGATGCCGTGTCCGGCGCGGTGTACGTCGCGCTCGCGCCGCTCGACGACGCGGATGCGCGAGTGCTCGTCGCAGACCTGCTCGACCGGCGGGGCGTCGCGGGCGACGTGGACGCGATCGTGCACGCCGCGGCCGGCAACCCGCTCTGGTGCACGCTGCTCTCGGGCGCCGGACGTCTCTCGGACAGGCTCGTCTCGCTGATCGAGGATCTCGACCCGCCGGCGATGCGTGCGCTCGAGCGCCTCGCGCTCTTCCGCCGCCCCGTGGCGCGCGAGTGGGTGGGCGCGCCCGGCGAGGTTCACGTCCTCTCTTCACGCTACCTCTGCGCCGACGCCGGGCAAGAGCGCGTCGAGATGCACGACGTCGTCCGGGCCACCGTGGCGGAGAATCTATCGCGTGAGCGCTCCACCGAAATCCACGTGAGCCACGCGGCGCGCTGGGCCGCGGCGGGCGACCAGGAGGAGCGCCTCCATCACCTCGTCGCCTCCGGCGACCTCGTCGCGCTTCGCGACGCGCTCGCAAGCGGCCTCGACGAGTGGCTCGTGGGCTCGAGGTGGCTCCCGCGGATCACGACGTACGTGGCGTCGCTCGACGCGGCCGGCGTCGAGGTCGGGCCTCGGCTCAGGCTTCGTGAAGCAGCCGAGCTCGCGTACAACGACCGCGTAGCGGGAGCGCGAGAAGCGCTCGAGCGCGCCGGGGAGCCCCGACCCGAGGACGTCCTCGTGGACGCCATTGCGCGCCTCGCCATCAACTACGTGACGCGCGGGCCCGGTGCGGAACGGGACCACCTACTTGCGCGCGCCGCGGCGTCACGGCGAGCGGAGGCGCATCGGCCATCGGCCGACTGGACTCGCATCGTCGAGATCGCGATCTGGGCGGCAGCGCGCAGCGACCGGCGCCGCGCGAGAGAGATCTGCGACGAGGCGCTCGCCGACGCGTCACTCGCGGGCGCCAACCGTGGAAAGATGTTGCGCGTGTCCGCGGCGTTCGCCCTCGACGTCGCGAGCGCGCATCGCGACCTCGACGAGGCGGAGCAGTTGGCCGCGGTGCAGGGCAGCCGACACATCGACGCGCTCAATGCCATGACGCGGTCGTGGCTCTACATGGATCAGGGCGAAGTGGCCCGCGCTCGCATGACGTACCGGCCCTTCGCTACGGCCGTGGCCGAGCACGACCCTTCGGTGGCCGCCGGGATATTTGGCTTGCTCCTCGGCCCGCGAATCACAGCCGCGTCCGGGGCGATCGAGGACGCGGCGGCGACCGTGCAAAGGAAGCTCGACGAACGCATCGAAGAGCAGCAATCCGATCAGAGAAGCTGGGCCCACATGGCGCTCGCGCTCACCGCGCGCGAGGCAGATCATCCCGACCTCGCTCGGCGCTCTGCGCGGATCGTGCTGCGAACGCCCACTCGCAAACGACACCTCTACGACTCGGCCGAAGCGCTTCTCGCGCTCGCGGCCGCGCGCGCAGCGGCAGAGCAGCCGGCGCGCGCGTTCCGACCTCTGATCGCCGCTATCGAGTCCGCGCGACGAGGCGGCATGCCGTTCGTCGCCGCGCCCGGAGTGGCGCTGCTCGCGGATTCTGCTCGCGTCGTGCGGCCGATTCGACGACGCCGAGAGGCTCGCCGAGCTCACCGTGAGCGCGGCCAACCTGATGGAGCTTCCGCGCGTGCGGGTGCGAGCGTTGGTCGTGCTCGGCGGTCTCTCGTTGCATCGGGGCCAGGCCGAGCGCGCGCTCGAGCTCGCCGAGGAAGCGGTGAGCGTCGCGCGAGACACGGGTCAAGCTTGGGAGCACGCGCGCGCTGCGGGGCTCGCTGGATGGGCGTCGCTAGCCCGAGACCAGAAGGACGAAGCGCGCGCGTGGCTCGGCCGCGCAGAGCCCGAGCGCTTCGAAGCCGCGCGGACGTCAGCGGCTGGGCTCGACGCGCTCGCGCTCCTGCTCGATGGACGCACGGGCCCGGCGCTTCCGTGGTGGGCACCCGCCGAGCTCCGTGCGGTCAGCCTCGAGCTCGACGTCGAGAGCCTCCGCGCGACCGTGGACGGAGCACGCGTCGTCGACTTCGCCTCGCAACCGCTCCTCGCGAAGATCCTCCATGTGGTGCTCGCTGAACCGGATACGAAGTGGGACAAGGGCGCGCTCTTCGAGAAGGTCTGGGAGCTTCCCTACCGATCGCAGGCGCGCGACGCAGCGATCTACAAGGCGGTCGCGCGCGTCGGCAGAGCACTCGACCCGCGCGACCCGCACCGGTTCCTCGTCTGGCAGGACGGCGCGCTCGTGCTCAAGGATCGGAGCGTGCGGATCCGCGGCGGGCGTTGAGGCCGGTGGACCGCCTGCGCCGCAGCGCTGGCGCGAGCACGAGGAGCGTCGCCGTGAACGCGAGCCACGGGGGCGTGCTCTCGACACCCGAGCCGGCCGCGTGGCACCCGCAGCCTCCGGCCCCCGGACCGGGATCGCCGCCAGGCGCCGCCTCGCCATCCGGACGAAGCAGCGATCCGTCGCGCGGCCCGATCGCGGCGTCGCTCTGCCCAGGTCCGCCGTCAGCCGTCCCGGGCCCGCCGTCGGCCGCTCCCGGGCCACCGTCGCGAAGCGGTGGTAGGTCCGACGGTCGATGTCGGTAGATCCACAGCGTCGGATCGCCACCGCTCGGCGGCGCCTCGTCGAAGAACGCGACCACGCCGTAGTCCGTGATCGGCACCTGGAAGGAGTAGAGGCTCAGCTCGGGCAGGCCCTCGAGCGGCGTCCACACGTCGGCGACCGCGTCGAGCGTCCACCATCCATCGGTACCGTTGCCGAACGAGTACACGAGGAACTCGCCTCGTACCGGATCGACGGACACGAACGCGCCGGATTCGCCGTGGACCCCGAGCTCGACGGGCGCGGCCCCGAGCGTCGTCACCGATCCGTCGGCGTCGAGGCGAACGACGGTCCGGCCCGCGTCGTTACCGCCTCCGAAGATCGCCACGCCGTGGACCGGATCGTGCTCGGCGAAGTTCGAGTACCAACCGATGGGGGTCGGAAGCGCTATCGCCCGCCATTTCGTCGCCCCGCGCGCGAGCACGAGCAGCTGATCGCGATCGGCCCATACGAGCGCGCCGCTCTCGCTCCATCCCGGAAGGCGGAGACCCGAGAAGTGGATCAAGCCGATGGCGGGTGACGAGCCGGCCGGGCCCTCGACGCTGGGCGTCGATGACCACGTCGAGCCATGAAGCCCCCACACCGTGCTCTCCGAGTACGCGCGAAAATAGTAGATGCCGGTCGTCGGATCCACGGCGCTCGCGTCGTAGGCGTGCCCGCACGGAGAGATCGGCGGGATGGGCTCGAGGCTCCACGAGGACGTCGCGTCGTCGTACTGCATGTGGACGAAGGGACGCTCGGCCGAGCCACAGCCGGCGTCACGACCGATGAAGTGAATCCTCCGCGCGACGGGATCCCACGCGGCGCTGTCCGCCCATTGGACGGGACGGCCTCCCGCCACCGCCTCGAGCTCCGCTCCGCCGAGGCTCGGCATGAGCTCGCACGACTCGCCTGGCGCGAGCGCCGCCGCAGCTGCGTAGAGCGCGGTCTCCCCGGGGGCCGGCGGTGGACAGGTATCCGCTGCCGCCGATCCCGCCACGAGCAACGAGCCGAACGCCGAGGCCCACGTGAGGCTTGCCGTCTTCATGCTCATCATTCTAGTCGCCATGTGGCACGGGCCGCATGGACACGCGTGGACATCGCGCGCACGAGGCCCGATGTCGGAGGCGCGTCCTCGATGACTTCACCGCGAAGCGCCCCACCGCGGTATCGGCCGGCCCGCGATCACCGCGCCGATGTCGGGGGCGGAGCCCGTGTAGCCGTCGGTCACGTTCGGGATCGGCATGCCGGCGTTCTCGGCCGGCGAGCCCGCTGGGAGCGATGGGACCACCTCGCTCGTGATCTCGGTCAGGTGATCGTCGCCGAGCGTCACGCTCGCCTGAAATGGATCTGCGGCGAGCGCGAGGTCGCCGTCGTGACGCGCCGTCGAGGTGCCGAAGAGCGGCGTCGTTCGCGGGACGCCGCTTGCCGCCTCGGCGAAGCTGCCATAGGAGCCGCCGCTTCCCGTCCACCACACCGCGCCGTCGGGAAACCATGCGTTGTTCGTGAAGTCGATGGGGTCGTTGTCGCTCGACTCGATCGCGAGCACGTTGCCATTCGACCCGCGGTAGACGAGGAGGTTGTTTCTGTACGACCACGCGCGCAGGCCGCCGTTGTCGAATTGCACCCAGCCCCAATCGGTGGTCCCCGCGGTGCGCACCATCGTGTTGTTGTAGATCATGAAGCCGGTGTTCTGGCTGTTGAGCTTGAACGGGCCCCGGACCGTGTTGATGGCGACGTTGCGGAAGCAATAGAGCGGTCCACCCCAGAGCGGATCGAGGGAGAGAAGCGTCGACGCGTTCGTGATGTAGTTGTCGTAGAACGCTAGGTTGCGCGTCCCGTAGTCGCCCTCGAACGCGTCGTCGCCCGTCATCGTGATGCGATTGCGGTAATAATAGACTCCGGCGGAGTGGGTCCCGGCCGTGACGGCGAAGGCGTCGCCGAAGCCGCGCAACGTGTTCTCCCAGGCGCAGTTGCCCTCGCCGGGTAGCCGGATTCCGTCGTCGTTCCACGTGAGATTCGACTCGACGAATTCCGCCGTCCACGCGTTGTTGCCGCGCAGCGAGCAGTCGTAAACGAGGATCCCGTGCGTCTCACCGTGCGCCACGATCCCCATGTCGACGCCGCGGATGTCGAGCTGCCGGAACGTCACGTCCTCCTGCAGCGCGCCATCCCAGAACGAGACGGCCACCGAGCTCGGCGTTCGTCCCGGAATCGACACCAGAGCCCTGCATCGTGAGGTTCTCGAAGACGACGTGGGAGGCGCCCTGGAGCTGGAGCACGCGCTCGTTCGACGCGAGCACGACGCCTTCGCGCGACGCGCCGCGAACGTAGATCGGCATCGCGTCGCTGCCCGCCGCGTCGAGATGGAGATCGGTCGCGTCGTAGGTGCCGTCCGCGAGCTCGAGCACGTCCCCGGGCCCGAGCGCGTCGAAGACGGATTGCAGGTCGTCCGAAGGCGTCGCCGTCACCGTCGGCACGCCCGCCGGCGGCGGTAGCGCGCGCGTCGTCGCGACCGTCGTGATGATCTCGTCGGGCATGCCCGGCACGGTCAGCGTGAGCTCGACGTCGTACGAGATGCCTGGGGCGAGATTGAAGATCGACCCGGCGAAGCCGTCGACGACGGGCTCGGGCGCGCCCTCGGTCGTCCACTCGGGCCGGAGCCTGAGGAGCGGGTGTGCGACGCGCCAGTCCGCGTCCGCGACATCCTTGTAGCGCACGGTGACGGCGCTGCCCTCGGGCGGCGTAGCGCCGGCGGCGAGGTAGAGGCCGATCTGCTCCGGCGTCCGGCGCTCGAGCATCAGCGTGAGCCCCGTGAACGTGCCACCGTCCTCTGGCCGCGGGCCTCCGTCGCGGCGGGCCGCACCGCCGTCCCGCTCTCCGCCTCCGTCGATGTCGCGGCCGGCGTCGCCGCCTCCACCTCCGCCTCCGTCGTCGTCACCGCAGCTGGCGGCGGCGATCGCGAGCGCTGCCAGGAGCGCGATCGTGTCGCTTCGAACGGTTCGCATGAGACCTCCATTCTTCGACGAGGACGCGATCGTCATCACGGGCACTCCGCCGCGGCGTTCTTGTAGAACCAGACCTCCTGGTCGACGTCGTTCACGAGGACGAAGACGTTCGTCCGCGCCACGTAGCGAAATCGGCCGAACGTTCCGTGAGGCTGGGGCGCGGGGGGCGCGCCATCCGTCCCGCGCCGCGACCAGACGCGCGAATCGAGATCGAGCACCCATGGATCGCCGCCGATCCACGCGACGATCTCGTCGGCGACCGGGTCGTAGTCGGCGCCCGGCGCCTCCGCGGTGATCACCTCCGCACCGCCCGTCTCGATCCGCTGCTCCGGGTGACCTGTGACGTAGTCGGCATTCGAGAACGGCGATCCACCGCTCGTGACCCACTCGCCGGTGACGTCGCGGCGTGCCGCTACGTCCCACACCATCACGAGGCCCGATCCGAGGAACCAGAGGAGACCCCGCCTCGAATCGAGCACTGCGCGCTTGCCGTCCCAGATCTGATATCGCGGCCAGAACGGAGGCGTCGTGAGATCCGCGAGCTCCTCCCAACGGTTGTCGTCGTACCGATACGCCGCGATGCGATCGACCAAGTGGAAGATCGCCGCGCCCGATGCGTCATCATAGTCTCCGGCGAGCGCACAGCACGGCCTTGCAACGATCTCGTCGCGCGGTCTCATGTTCCGCCACTCACGCGCCGTCGGATCGAGCGTCCACGTCAGATCGGAGCCTCCGATCATGATCAGGCGGTTCGCGTGTGCGACAAACGCGAGCCCGTCGTAGGTGTGGCGGGGCGCCGGGGATCCGTCGGGCAGCGGGTCCGGGCCGGTCGCGGTCCCGGGCGAGGGCTCGGTCAGCCGCTGCCACGAGAGTGTACCGAGCTCGAACGCGTACACCTCGTTACCCTCATGGTCGTCTCCTCCGCCGAGGACCAGCATGCGGTTGCCGACGCTGTCGTACACGCCTCCGCTCCATGCGGCGACGACTTGATCGCAGCCGCCGCGATCCACCGGGCAGACCGCGCGCATCCGGGAGCCCGGAGCTTGCCACCACGTTGCAGCCGGCAAGCTCGCGAGCAGCCGTTCTTCGGCCGTCCGCTGTGGCCACACGGTTGGGCATTGGCCGGATCGCTCGTCCGTGAAGCGGGTCTCATCCGCAGTCCGCGATACGTCCGACACGACTCCGGCATCGCGCGGCGAACGAGGCTGCTCCGCGAACCCGATCCGGCCGCAGCCCATCACGAAGATGCATGGCACGAACCACACGCAGCGCATCGACGCCCTATTACCCGCTCCGAGCGGCGAACGCCCTGGACATGCGTGGACACGTGCGCTCCGAGCGCCACCGCCGAGCGATGTCCACTCATGTCCAACGCGTGGGTACCACGCTCACAGCACACTCGAGGGATGCAGTACCCGTGGAGGAGCACGATCGCGCGCCTGACCGTCGTGTTGGTCGTCGCGCTCGGGTCAGGTTGCCCCGGCCGGAGCGGTTACGACAGGCGTGGCGACGCCGCGACCGACGCCGGCTGCCCCGAAGGCTGCGATCTCCCGTTCGCGGTCGCGTCCTGTGCGGATGGCGCGTGCGTCGTCTCGAGCTGCGAGCCCGGCTACGCCGATTGTGACGGCCTCGCCGTCGACGGGTGCGAGGCGTCGCTCGCCGCCCCCTCGAACTGAGGGGCTTGCGGTGCGCGCTGCGACCTCGCTGGCGCCTCGGAGACCTGCGAGACGGGCTCGTGCGAGATCACGGCCTGCGACGACGCTCGCGCCGATTGCGATGGCGACCCTGCGAACGGCTGCGAGACCGCGATTGGCACCGCGACCGATTGCGCAGCGTGTGGGCACGCATGCGGCTCGTCGATGGCGTGCGAGGCGGGCTATTGCGTGGACGAGTGCTCAGCGTGGCTGTCGGATTGCGGCGGTGCGTGCGTGGACACCGACGTGGACCTCTCGCACTGCGGCGGTTGTGGCGTCGTCTGCGACTTCCCTCATCGCGCGGAGACGTGCACGCGGGGCGTTTGCTCGCCGGGCTCGTGCGAGACGGGCTCGCGCGCTCGTGCGCTCGCTGCGCCGGCGCGCCAAGAGAATGCTCGGCTTGCGCTCGGTCGACGATGCCCTCGCCGGCGCCATCACCTTCGTGCAGCGCTCCGACGCCTCGTTGCGGATCAACCCACATCTTCACGTTCTGTCGTTGGACGGCGTGTACGTGCGCGACGAGGCCGGCACGCTCCGCTTCCACGCGCTCGGTCCCCCGAGCGGCAAGGAGGTGCTCGAGGTCGCGCGATGGACCTACGAGCGCCTGCTCGTCGTGCTCGAGCGTCACGGCCGTTCGCTCGACGGCACCGACGAGACGCCCGACACGCTCGCCGCCGTGCAGCCCGTGCTCGCATCCTGCTACGCGGCCTCCGCGGCCGACGTGCAGCTTCTCGGCGCCGCACCCGGACAGCGCACCGAAAAGCTCATACGCCCCGTCCGGGCCGTCGCATCGCCCCACGACGCGCTCGCCGAATGCGGCGGCGTCAACGTTCATGCGGCTGTAGCGGTCGATGGTCGTGATCGCAAGCGGCTCGAGCGCCTCGTCCGCTACGTCGCTCGCCCGCCGTTGTCGCAGGAGCGACTCGAGCTCCACGGCGATGGCCGTGTGCGGCTGCGCTTCAAGGCGCCTTGGAGGGACGGCACCGACGCCGTCGTGCTCCACCCCCTCGATTTCATCTCGCGTTTGTGCGCGCTCGTGCCGCCACCGCGCTTCCACATGCTCAGATACCATGGCGTCCTCTCCGCTCACGCCGCCGCGCGCCGCGAAGTCGTCCCGCGCCGCGACCTCGCCCGGGGCCAGCAGCTCGCTCTCTTCACCCGAGACGACGCCGGACCGCTCTCGCCCCCGCGCCCTTCGCGCCACCTCTGGTCGTGGCTTCTTCGCAGAGTCTTCGCCGTGGACGTTCGCGCTTGCCCAGACTGCGGTGGAGCAATGCGGCTCGTCACCATCGCAAAGACACTCGAACAGGTGGCCGAGGTGCTCGAAGGTCGCCCACCGCGATCACGCTCGCCACCGCCGCCACCCGGCCAGCTCGCGCTCGACTTCGCCGCAGCTTGAACCTTGCGCCGGCGCGTGCCCACGTGCGTCTCGAGACCCGCTCCGCCAGCCCACGGCTCCGCCATCGCGACGTTCGGGTGGGCGTGAGCGGCGTTCCAGTACCGCGAGGCCCTGCGCCGGCAGACCGGTCAGGCCTCGACGAGCTCGACCCCAAGCTGCGAACCTTGCTTTGGATGTCCTTGGCCCCCCGACGCGGACTGTTGGACCCAGGACGAGAAGCTGATCGTCCGAGCGTGCGACGAGCTTCACGAAGCCGCCACGCTCAGCGACGTGACGTGGACCGCGCTCCGCACCCATTTCAGCGAGCCGCAACTGATCGAGATTCTCGTTCTCGCCGGTCTGTATCGTGCGATTTCGTATGTCGTCCGCGGAGCAGGCGTCGAGCTCGAGGACGCGGCTCCGCGCTTTCCCGCGACGTCGGCTCCGCAAGAGAGGATCGTTCACCGCGGAAGCTGTCTCTGCGGTGGTGTTCGCTTCGTCCTCACGGGTGCAGCTCGGTCCGTTCGGCTATTGCCATTGCCGAAGCTGCCGCAAGGCCAGCGGCTCGGCCCACGCCGCCAACGCCCCAATCGACCGCGCGCGCTTCTCGTTCGTCGAGGGATGGCGCTTGGTACGCGAGCACGAGTCGTCGCCCGACAAGGTACGAGCATTCTGCCTCACATGCGGTTCTCCGCTCTATGCGTACCTTCGCTCGAGCCCGTGCGTGCTGCGGATCAGGCTCGGAACGCTCGACACGGCGTTCACGGAGCGGCCGCGGGCACACACCTTCGTCTCGGAGAAAGCGGATTGGGAGCCTATCGGCGACGCACTACCTCAGTTCCCCGAATGGGCGCCGCGATTGGTGCTCAATCAACGGGGCTCCCGACAGCCAGGCCATCCTCTCGCCGGCGCGTAGCCCGCCGGGCTGGCCACGTGGCCTGAGCAAAGCCGGTACATTCGACAACTCCGGTGGCGCCTCGCGAAGCGCGGCACGCGCGCGGTGGACTCCAAGTACGCGCTGGCGGGAGGCCGCGGGCTCACCGGGGTGTCGGCATCACGCTCTTCGAAGCGCGCGCAGTGCGCTTCGGGGCGAAGTTCCCGGGAGAACGACCGGTTCTTCGCCATACGGCCCGTGGACGATGCACCGGAAGCGAGGGCTTCGATGGTGGCACTCGCGCAGCGCGCTCCGCAGCGTTGGGTCGGCCAGCCGGTGGATCGGAGCTCCGACCGCGTCGTCGAAGCCGAGCTCCCCGTTGCGTGGGAATGTCGTTTCAACGCCGAGGACGAGGTCGAGGGGCTCGAGCGGGAGCGCCGGCGCGTCCTCGCCGCTCGTGGCAACGATCACCGCGAGCCAGTCGGGCGGCTCCTTGCGCTCGAGCAGACCGCTCTCATATGCGACGCACTTGTCCAGCGGCCCACCGACGACGATGAAGAGTTGTCCCATCCCGCAGTTGGCGATGTGGAGGAGCCCTGGCGGTGGCCTCCTCTCCGTATCCCACAGGCGCAGCGCGATCTCCGCGGTCACGAAGCGCTCGATCGTGATCTCGCGATCCTCGACCTCCACGAAACATCGCTGGAGCGAGACGCCGCCGAGCTCCTCGAACACCGCCCATGCGTCATCCGGGATCGGCGCGCCGACGTGTTGCGTGAGCCGCCGCCGGTGCATGGGCGTCGACTCGGAGGCAGCGTCGGGGCGGATCCACCCTTCGAGGTGTGCAAGCCGATCGCGAAGCACGCGCAAATCGTGACACCGCGTCGCGACTTCAGCCAGCCGCAGTGACGCCGGAGGTCCCCGCCGGTGGGCGAAAGTCTGGGCCGATCCTCGTCGCGGTGGGTCGACAGTCTCGGCCCGGTTGTGTACGAGAAGATCATGAACCGGTTCGACGAATGACGCTGGACGCCATCGTCTAGACTGGATTCGTTCAGGGGTACGCGGCCGCGATTCCGTACCCGAAGTCCGCAAGATACGCGGGCATCGGGTTCCATAGGACGCGATCGGAGCGCGCGCCGTCGAGGTCTGCGCGGCCGAGAAAGATCTCGACCGATCCTGCCGGGCACGCGCACGACGATCCGTCCCCGCAGGTGCAGGTGAAATCTTCGTGGGGCTCGCGCACGGAGCTGAGCACGATGTCGTCGAGGCCGTCCCCGTCGAGGTCGCCTACGCCGGCCATCGTCCGGCCCGAGTTCTCGTCGTGGGTCGTCCCCGTCAGCGACAGGTTTCGCGTCCCGCCATCGAGCCAGACGATGGCCTGCCCCGCCGTTCCTCCGGCGAGGGTGAACGGCGCGGCCGCCGCGAGATCGTCGCGGCCGTCGCCATCGACGTCGCCCAGCGACGAGAGGTAACAGGCGTAGAAGCTGGCGCCGAGCTCGAACGCGCCGGTACGCTCGAGCGGGATGAACGCACCCGTCGCAGCGTTTCGCACGTAGACGTCCCCCTCGCTGTCGTAGAAACCGTTGCCGCAGCTTCCAGCCACGAGATGGGCGTTGCCATCGCCGTCGAGGTCGGGCAGCGCGACGTCCAGCGAGAACTGCAGTGGCGGAACGACGATCGGTCCGTCGAGCGCCTGGAGCTGTCCGTTCGTGACGAGCGCCACGCCGCCCGAGCGGGACGCGACGAGATCGTCGCGGCCGTCCGCGTCGAGATCCGCGCAGCATGTGGTGCGCGGCTGCACCGAGGGGTTCGAGACGGAGCCCCGTGCGACGAACTCACGGCTGTCACCGCCCACGTAGAACAGAACGCGATCGGCGACCGGAATGGCGAGGTCGGCGAGCCCGTCACGATCGATGTCGCCAGCGGTGGAGACGCCAATGCCGTAACCCGGTGTGCTCGGCTCGGGCGACGGAACCGAGACGCCGTCTTGGTCCAACCCTTCGGGGCCGCCGAAGTAGACGAACGTCGCGCCGCCGTTGTGCGCCATCGAACCGCAGGAGCCGTCGGGGTCCAGCGATGACGTGACGGCGAGATTCTTCGTACCCGTCGCCGTCGGCATCGCCGAGCGGAGCCATCGCCTCACCGAGGCGGCACGGCCCCGACCCAAAGGCCTGATCGGGCATGTTCGAAAGCGCCGTGATGTCGGGTTGGCCGGCCCACCGAAAGACGATGCCGTGCCAATACGTGTCCGATACGCCGTAGCGCGAGGCTGTCACGAGGTCGGCGTAGCCGTCGCCGTCGAAGTCGGTTCGTTGTCGACCTACCTCGAGGGCACGCGGCTCGCTCCACGCGCTACACGTACCGCCGCCGCACGCGCGGACACGCCAGACGTAGCGCTTCCCGACGGGCTGCGTTCGCGAGACCGGAAGAGGTTCGTCCAGCGTGACGCGCGTTGTCGTCGTGGTCAGTCGCCGCTCGGGCGTCGCAAAAGGGCAGAGCACGGGCGAAACGTCCGTGCAAGTGCCGTCGATTCTCGAGCTCGTATCGCTCGGCCCCCGAGATTTCGTCCCACGAGAACGTCGGAGCGAGCGACGCCGCGGCGTGCACGCTTCCCGTGTGGGCGCCGTTTGCCGGTGAGCGTGGGCGGACCATGCAAGTCTCGTCGATGGCGTCGTCGCAGAGCGGAGGGGCGACGAGCCAGACGGGCGCGCGCACGAGGGTGTCGGGCTCGTATCTGCCGCGCAAACGCAACGTGATGGGCGCCGAATCCGCCACCCCGACCGTCACCTCGACGACGAACCAGCGCGTCGCGTCTCCGCCAAGTGGCACGATGGGCAGCTCGATCGGGAGGTCGGCGGCGTCGATCGTTTGGCGAGGGAGCGCTCGAGGCCCGTCTGGACCGATTGCGACGATGTCGACGGTCGCGCCCTCGATCCGCGAGTCGCCGTGGAGCTCGATCACGACCTCTGTTGGCGGTGGGGCGCACCCGAGAAGGGGTAGCGAGGCGAGTGCCCAAAGCGTTCGCACAGCGAGTGATGCTCGCACGAGGAGGTTCGGACGACGAGACCGGATCCTAGGTCAGGCCGGCGAGGCCTCCGCTCACTCCCTTGAAAGCATCGATGGGCAGCCCCAGCGCCTGCAGAAGGGAAACGTAGAGCTTGGCAATCGGCTCGCCTACGATCTTCGTATCGTTTCGGCCGCCGTAATCCACGCGGCGCCCCGGTCTGAGCGCCCCCCCTCCTTTGCCCGCAACGAACACGGGCATGTCGTACGCACGGTGCCAGAGGCCGTCGGCGAGCTCCGAGGTCATGAGGACGATGGAATTGTCGAGGAGCGTGCCTTCGGCGTCGGGCTCTGCCTTCAGTCTGGCGATGAGCTCGGCAAACTTGGTGGCCCAGTACTTCACGCCTTCGGCGTGCTCGCTCGGGTACGAATGCGACATGCTGTGATAGCCCAGGTTGGGTGTTCCCGGCACGAAACCAGACATGTTGATGGCGCTGTGTACGTCGCTGAGGTTGAGCGTGATGACCCGGGTCGCATCGCATTTCATCGCGAGGACCATGAGATCGAGGATCTGGTCGAGGCGTTCAGGATAGCTCTCGCTGGAGTCGGGACGGTCGCCCGGGGTGCAGGTCAAGAGATCGGTCGAGGCGATCCGCATCTCGAGGGAGCGGACCGAATCGAGATAGCGTTCCATCGTCACCCGATCGCCCGCGCCCAGGCGATGGTCGAGCCGTCCGATCTCGCTGACCACGGAGTCGAGGACGCTTTGGCCCTGCCGCCGCAGCTCCGCCGCCTCGGCCGCGCTCCGACCGGATTCGAACCCATCGCCGAAGATCTTGCCGAACATCTCGCCCGTGTTGGTGAGAGGAACGCGCGGCGTCGCCCCATTCCATGACAAGAACGAACCGTAATAGTTGTCGATCCCATCACGCCCACTGAGCTCGTTCATGCCCTCCGCCTGGAGGTCCAGCGACGGCAACCGGGGGTTGGTCTCCGCAAAATGGGCAGCGGCCAACTGATCGAACGACGTCGTCATGGTCGGCGTCGTTCCCGTCTCGATGAGCTGGTGCGTGAGAATTTGCGCGTGGCCGATTGGATGGTCACCGCTGATGCCGTCGGGCCACGCACGACTGAGTCCAGCGAGAGTCAGAAAATCATCGCGGTAGGCATCGAGAGGGCCAAACATGTCGCGCCCGTCCTTGTCCGGAAGCTCGTAACTGGTTCCTTCGCCGCTGCCGGTCGAGGACCCATGGGGGAGTCCGTGGGGAAATACCAGCGTCACCAATCGAACCGGCGTACGTGGTTCATCCGCACATATGACGGACGGCCGCATGACATCCAAGAGCGGCAGCGCAACCATTGCCCCCGCACCCCGCAAGAACGTACGGCGTGCCATCTGCCATTTCTTTGTCGTGGTCATCAGTCGTTCCCCGTCGTGGTTGCGCGAAACGCATCGCTCCGCACAATCGCTTTGATCATGTCTTCCAACGCGACGTTTCCGTCTCGAACCTGTTCCTCGAGCACTTCGAACTGACACTCGTCCGCGGAGGTCAGCGAGCGCCCCACCATGTAGCGAAACAACTGGCCATTGAAGCAGTCGGCAAACTCCGGGCTCTCTTGGATCAGCGCGATCATCTCCCGGGGGCCGGAGAACGAGCCCAGTCCGGGAATTTCGCCCGAGGCGTCGATCGCAAAACCGTAGTCGTCGTGTTCGCGCCACTGGCCGGTTGGGCCAAAGTTGTCGAGGGCGAATCCGATCGGGTCCATCGAACCGTGGCAGCTGCGGCAAGCGGGGTCCGAGTCGTGCTGCTCGAATTCCTGTCGCTTGCTGAGGCCCTCTTCGGGTTCATCCGGCAGAGCCGGGACGCCTGGCGGCACGGGGGCCGGCGGCCTGCAGAGGATCCGATCGAGAACGAACTTCCCGCGCCTCACTGGAGAGGTACCCGCGTAGCCGGAGGTCCTCGTGAGGACGCTGGCTTGGCCCAGATCCCTCCGATCCGGTCACCGTCGTAAGCCACTCTGCGAAACTCGGGGCCGGTCACGCCCGAAATTCCGTAGTGCGCGGCGAGGGCCTCGTTGATGTATCCATAGTCGGCATTGACGAGCTCGCGGATATCCTTTCGTTCGAACAGGAAAGACGAAAAGAACGCGATCGACTCACCCGACATATGGGGTCGAACTGTCTGATACGTCGGAAACAGAGACGCATCGCGATCCTGCTCGGCCAAGGTCCCGATCTCCAGCCACTGCGGAACGAACCCCTCGATCAAGCCGACCGCCTTGGGGCTGGCGATCATGCGCTCGACCTGCGCATCCAGAACGGTAGGGTCGACGAGCGCTCCCTCACCGGCGAGCGCAAACAGCTCGTCGTCGGGCATGGAGCTCCAGATGGCATAGGACAACCTCGATGCGAGCTCGTATCCGTCGAGATAGCGTCGGCCGAGCCCGTCCGCGTTTGCGTCCTCGAACTCGGGCCGGAAGACAAAGCCGGGAGACATCAGTACAGCGCGTAGCGCGAGGGCGATCGAGGCTTCGAAGTCGTTGCCCGCGTCCATCGCGCTGGAAAAGACCTGCAGCATCGCCGCGATCTCGTCTTCGCTCTGAATGGGACGGCGCCAAGCGCGATTGACGAAGTTCGTCACGATGAGGCGTGCGCAGGTCTCGTCGTCCGACTCTGACGGCGAACAGATCAAGATCCTTTCCCGTGAGTCGGTGAGGGTTCCCCCGCCCGTGGCGGCGGTCACGCGAAACCAGTCGACCCGCAAGTCTCTGTTTTCGGGCGGCGCGTAATAGTCATTGGTGAGCGCGATCGCGATGCGGTGATTGCCGGCGGTGAGGTCGGCCGTGAGCTCATACACCTCGGGCGCTTCGGCGCTGGCGGTCACCGCGAAATCGTGGGGACTCCCTCCGTCCACCGTGACGCGCATGTTGGGTGCCTCTCCGCCGGCTTCGACGCCGTAGGCACGGACCGCGATCGTGTATTGGTCGGAAAGCGGCAGGTCGACGTCGCTCGTGAGGGTGGTCTCGGAGCAAATGTTGGCCCAGCCAGCGACGACCTCACAGGTGTCCGGCGATTGCGGCTCGAGGTCGAGCTCGACGGTGGCAGATCCTCCACCCACCCCGGACAGGGCTCGGGCGATCAACGACCGACTCGTAGTCCAATACGCATCGACGAGCGCCTCGGTCATGTACAGACCCGACGGCACGGTGTCGAAACCCTCGGCTGCAGCCTCCTGGGGAAACGCCGACATGTCGACGCTCGGCAAGTAGAGCAGATCGCGAACCGTGTTTTCGTACTCGCGCCGATTGAGTCGCTTGAGTGCCACGGGTGCGGGCTGGTACGCCGCTTCGCAGACTCCGTCAGAGGAAGAATCTCCTCCTCCGAAGGGAGAAGAATCTCCGATTGTTCCCAGGCAGCCAGTGGCCCCCGCGGCCACTACGATGACCGGGAGAAGCAAACCACTGCGCGATGCTGTGAGTTGGCATGTAGTTGGCATCGACGCACCTCTCCAATAGGTCATGGTCACAGACCCTCCACGAGCTCGACGGCACCCGGCACCAGTACCGCTTGCGCATCGATTCCGGCCTGCGTCAGATGGGTCCCATCCGCGAGCAGGGATCGTGGGAACGTGTTGCACACCGTCACATCATGGGTGTCGTCGGTGCTGCCGTTGGACATGGCCTGCAGCGCCGGAATGACGTCGAGCACATGCTCGGCACCGAATTCCTCGACCAGCGCGGCCTCGATGGCGTCCGTGGTGCGCATCTGGCTGTCGTTGCACCCCGTCCCCGAGATCGGCGGGGGCGTGATCGACGCGACGAAGACGTAGCGCTCGTGCCCCAGGAAAGCCACGATCGCGCGAGCGTCGGCCATGAAGTCCTCGATCGTCGTGAAGCCGTTCGGCGACATGTCGTCGATGACGGTGGTTTCGTGCTGGTGCGACGAGTCGCCGAGGATTCGGTCTTTGACCTCTTTGAACGTCGAGCCGCCGCGCGCGGTGTTGATTACGGGGCGACTCGCCGCAGCCGAGATGGATTCATACAGATTGAACCCATAGGCTCCCTGCATGCCGCTGTCGCCTTCGGTGCGAATCTCGGCCGGGCAGTCGTCGGTGCACGGGATGAGATGTCCGCATCCATCATCGACGCCACCACACGAGTCTGGGATGTCCGCGCAAGACAGGGGTGTACACGTATCTGCGCAGTCATCCGTGCACGGGATGAGATGTCCGCACCCGTCGTCGACGACATCACACGAGTCTGGGATGTCCGCGCAAGACAGGGGGGTGCACCTATCCGGGCAGTTGCTCGTGCAGCCGGTTCGACCGCCGTCGACGACAATGTCGGCGTCGGAGGCGTCATCGCTACCGAGCGAGTCGACGCTGCCGATCTGGCCCACGCAGCCCACAATGGAGACGGCGATCCAGAAGCCGAGAATGGAGCCGCGACGAGATCCGCGACGACATTTCCGTACGTGGCCCTCCATGCGTCGATACTGACCGCAGGGGACGCTGGACACCGTTACCGCGTTGGCGCCGGGGGAGATCCCGACCGGGGGGAGATCCCTACCCGGTCGGCCGGCCCCCGCCGGGCCGAGGGCTGACGCGCGGCCGGTTCGCGAGCCACTGAGAAGCCATCACGACGCGCGCGCTGCGCAGGCTCCGGGTAAGACCTCGCTCTGCCCCATCTTGAAATCCAGAGGGGAGGCCGAGCAGCCGTCGATCAAGCGAGCGGCAGCTGCTCGACGACGAGCTCGTGCGGGAGGTTGGGCTCGCGCTCGGCGAGGAGTTCGTCGAGCGCGTACTGCAGATAGTCGTCGGGCATGAGGCCACAGATCTTCGCGCTCTCGATGAGCGAGTAGAAGAGCGCGGCGACTTCGGTCCCTCGGCGCGACTTGGAGCCATAGTGGTTCTTGCGGCCGACGACGACGGCGCGGAGCGCGCGCTCGACGGCGTTGTTGTCGAGCGAGACGTTCGGGTCGTCGAGGAAGACCTGCAGGCCGTTCCACATCGCGCCGAGATAGGCGATGGCTTTCGCGAGCGGGCTCTCGGGGAGCGCGCGGATCGAAAGCGCCCACTGTTGGATGCGCTTGAGGATAGGTCCGGCGCGCGTGCGTCTCGCGTCCAGCCGTTCGTCGGGCGAAAGGTCCTTCGTCTCACGCTCGACGCCGTAGAGCTCGGCCCAGAGATCGAGCACTTCATCGCACTCGGCAGGATGAAGGGGCTGGATCTCGTAAAACTTCCTGCGCGCGTGCGCGTGACACGCGGCGATACGAAAACGTCCTCCGAGCATTTTCTGGATCGCGGGGTAAGCACTGTAGCCGTCGACGATCGCCGTGCCGGCGAAGTCGCCGAGCACGCGCGCGCCAGCTTCGGCCGAGCGACTGTCCTCGATCTGATAGAACGCCGCGTCCGAAGCGCAGAGCGCCCATGCGTACCAGCGCTTGTTGCTGTGCCTTGCTCGTGACCAGAGCATCTTCCACGGTGTTTCGTCCGCACCGATCACAGGCTGGCTGCGGATGTACTGCCCGAGTCGCACGTACAGTGGCTCGAGCTTCGCCGCGAGCGCTTCGATCTGATCCCACAGCGTCTGCGACGTCACGATGAGCCCTTGCCGCTGCATCATCGTCGTCTGCCGCTCGAGCGGCAGGTGGTCGGTGTACTTCGCGATCGCCACGGCGACGGCGAAGCGGCTCGAGTAGCGGCCGCCCGGGATGAGCCGCGGCGCCGTCGGCGCCGTCTCGACGCATGCGCCACACGTGCAGCGATACTTCTGTCGCCGGTGCTTCACGATCACGAAGCGGCGCTCGATGACGTCGACCTCGTCGCTGTCTTCGGTCTGGCCGTCCCACGCGACGAGCTCCTTGCCGCAGCTCGGGCACGTCTGGTCGGCCGCGTCGAGCTCGTGTCGCTCTTCGAGCATGGGAAGCTCTCGTTGCACGTGCGGCCCGTGACCGCGTTGGCTCCGACGCACCTTGCGCGGCTCGTCGCCCGCGCGTCGCTCGCTCGAATCACCGAAGAGGCGGCGATTCCGATCTGCGAGCTGACGCTCGAGCTCCGCGATCAAGAGCTCGAGCTGCGTCGGCTCCTTGTTCTCGAGCGTGCGGACGCGCGCCTCGAGCTCGATCACCTTCTTCGCGAGCTTCGTGTTCTCGCGCTCGAGGAGCTTGGCCGCTTGCTTGAGGCGCGGCGGGTCTAGGTCGTCGAGCGTCGGCACGCTCTTCGATTAACACCGTCGCGCGCCGTTAACAAGACTCATCGACGATCCATCGCGCCGTGCTTCGGCGTGAGGTCGCGCTGCGTCAGGAGCGGCGGGCTCATCGGCAGTCGGCCCACCATCTCCGAGCCTTCGATGAAGAGCGCGAGCTCCGTTGGCGACAGCTCCACGCCGCCGTCCTTCTTCCGATTCCACAACGGCGCGAAGCGTCCCTTGTCGAGGCGCTTCGCCAGCAGGCACATCCCCGTCCCGTCGAAGTACAGCACCTTCGCGCGCTTCCGATCGCGTCCGACGAACAGAAACATGTCGCCGCTCAGCACGCTCCGCTTCATTTCCTGCTCCACGAGGGCCGCGAGCGTGTTGAAGGACTTCCGCATGTCGCACACCTCCGTGTACGCCCACCCCACGAGCCCACGTGAAAGTCCGATCACGAAAGCCGAATCCAGAGCTCCGCCAGCTCCGACGACGTGAGCCCCTCGACCCGCATCCCGCGTGGGCCGTGCACCACCACGCCGCCCCCTGGCGTCGTCGAAACATGCACCGGCGCGAGCGCGCCGTGTTTCACGCGCTGTCGCCAGCCCATCAGCGTGTGACGGTTGATCCCCAGCTCCGCCGCCACCGCTCGATAGCTCCGGCCCGCCGCGCGAAGCCGCTCCACCACGAGCACCGCTTCACGCCGAAGCTCCGCCGAAACTCGGCCGACCGTTTGTTCCGCTCGAAGCCGCTCTCGAACACGCTCGATTTCCGTCGTCATGCCCGCAATCGTCGCTCAGCAGCGCGGCGACGTCAGGACGGGGTAGAGCGAGGTCTTACGATAGACCGAGGTCGACAACGAGTTCGAGTCGTCGGCCACAACGAGCGCAGCGCGCACCTGTCGCCCCTCCCACAGCGCGAGCGCCTCCATCAGCGACACGACCGCGTGCGGGCTCGAAGGCTGTAGCGACAGATGCGCCTTCAGCATCGTCTCGCTCGCGCTGCGCATCGCGAGCACCCGCGTGCTCGTCGCGCTCGGCTCGAGCCCCATCCAGATCGATTCGGTCATCGTCGTGCTCCGCCGCGACCGCGGGCCGGCTCGCGCCGCCGTCG
Organism: uncultured delta proteobacterium; assembly: GCA_963740495.1. Taxonomy (GTDB): domain Bacteria; phylum Myxococcota_A; class Polyangia; order Polyangiales; family CAVUEK01; genus CAVUEK01. Next base: position 4,985 of record CAVUEK010000007.1, on the reverse strand, counting down.
ATCACGTGCGCGCTACGATGCGCGATCGGCGCTCGAGCGGAAGAGCATGATCGGTCTCGATCTCGTGCTGATTTCTTGCGCGCCCGAAGCGCACGGTTTCGCGCCGCGTGCTTCATCCGCGCGCTGAATCCCCCGCGGTAGCGGGCGTCGTACTGTCGCATCCGCTCGGCGCGCTCGGCCGCCGCGCAGCCCGCAGAGCAATACACCTCGCCTCGGTAGCAAGGCGGGCAGCGCACGAAGCCCCCGCCACAACGTCTGCACATCAGCTCGTATCCCTGCACCGCTCCCGCGGCGCGCAGCGACCTTCGTCGAGATCTGGACGACCGACTCAGACCGGCGATCGTGTCGATCGTCGGTGCCGCGCCTTAGTACGCGCAGCGCGGTCCGGCCGAGGGACGGAGCCTCCAGCTCCGTGCCCTCCCATGCGCGCAGACCGGATCGTCACCCGGCTCTCGCCCCACGCGCCTCTTTCCGACAACCACGACCCGGGCCCCGGGCTCCGCCGATCCCGTGCGGAGTGGGACCCGTCACGGCCGCTCGCAACACCGAGCGCACACCACGAAATGGAGAAACTGAAGAGGAGCGTCCCCATCTGATCCTCGAGGCTCGGGCGGCGCGCTCGTGCGTCGGGGGGACAGAAACGCCAGCCTCGTTAGCACTCGTTAGCACTAGCGCTACGCGAATTCAGCGTGGGATTGGGGTTCGACTCGAAACCTCTCTGCGAGGTCTCTCGCTAGCTCTTCATCTCGGACATAGAGCTCAAAGTACGTGGTGTCGAACGCTCGGATCTCGATGTCGGCGTCTCCCAGATCTGCAAACTCCGGATCTTCAGTATTGAGGTTCGGTCGAAATCGCGGCGTGGCATGGGGTGACGCCACGAAGACACCCCGTTGAAACTGGTCTACGCCTTCTGCGATCTTGATCAGCTGATCGATGCTGCTGATCTGATGCATTCCCGGTTCGCGAGCAAATGGACTCGGCGAGTTCGTCTCGACGTCACCGTAGTACCAATGCTCGACACCCACACGCGACGTCAATGTCCGTAGCACCTCCGCAAGCTGAGATCCTAGGCACGCGACAGTGGCGCCGAAAGTAGCGGCAGGTAGATTGAGTCGGTGAATTGTCTTGCTCATCGGAAATCGTCCGGACGTGGTGGTCGAGCCGGACCGTTTCTTGGCGTGCCGCCAGTCGAATTGGGAATCGAATCGTGCACGTGGGGATCAGTGTGTAGCGCAGGCCGACCGTGATCCGTCCAATCGACTCTGTGGACCGGTCGTCCTCCCGCCCCAAATCGGCGTGTTTGCGGGTACTCACCGACGGTCCGACCAGTTCCGGTACCGATCTGCGTGTGGGGATACGGCGACGAGGGCGCAGGCTCACCCCCAGGTGTTGTGGGAAGTGGAAGCGCATTGCCCGCTTCGTCTCGAGGTACATAACGCGGCCGACTCGGTCCTCCACCACCCGTTCCGCCTCGCCCGCCGCCACCTTCAGATCCACCGCCTCCCGGTGGTCGAAGTATGGATGCGTCATCCATCGAGCCCTCGGCGACCGCCACCACGGTTCGCGAGCCGGCGTTGAGCGCTCCGAGCACAGCGAAGCCGGTGACGCCGCGCGCGACGATACCAACGAGGACGTTGTCGTCAGACGCTGCATCGGCAACCTGACCGGCCGCTTCAGACGCTCCCCCGGCCGCGGCTCCCGCCCCACCCGCAAGCGCGTATCCACCAAGCATCATGCCACCAACCACTGTGGTGCCGCTGCTCCAACGGAGTGCCGCAGCGTCGGATGCATCGAGGTTCTGCTGTACGCGTGCCGTCAGCCAACCGTTCAGCTCGTATTCGCCCTTCTCCTGATTCCAAGTGAACGCCCGACCGTTGGGCAGGATGATGTGCTGCGGTTGCGCGGGCGGTGTCTGCTGCGCGTGCCGGACTTCACCACGCGAATTCTGCGAGGTGCTGCCTGACGTCGTGGCCCGCTCGCCACCACTTCTTCTCTCACCACCGACTGGTTCCTTGCTCTCGCAGCCGGCCGGGTCTTCGCAGAGACCAATCGGATCGCTTCCCTGCAGCAGGTTCCCCGCGATGTAGTGATACGAGTTGAGCGCCTCGCCCCCACCGACCGCGTGGATGTGCAGCGGATCCGGACTCGCCCACCTCCCGATCCTCGGCATGAGATACCGCTCGCCGAAATAAACGACGCCGACCTCGTCGTCCGCCTCTTTGCCAGAACAACGTGGTCCACCGCGTCGCTGTCGTACGCACACGGATTTTCCCGGGTGCGTTCGCGTCCTTAGTCGCTCTCGCAGCCGGTCGCGGGTCGTCCCGAGTTACTCGAATCGCCTTAACGCGGTTTTCCGCCTACACGCGGCTCGCTCGGTCACGGATTCGCTTCTCAAAGAGCGCAGCGCGCCGGCATGCCCGGCTCGCCGATTCACGATCGCGATCATCGCGCGGTTCGCGATGCGCGCGCAACGGGGGGCGGCGCGGCGCGTGCCTCCGCACGCGACGTGACGCCCGGGATCGACGCGGCTCGCGACGTCGGCGCGGTTCGCACGGACGACGAGCTCGCGCGCGGCTCGCCACGACGTGCAGCGCTCGGCTCGCGCGGATGAAGAAGCGACGCGTCGTGTTCACGTGTCGCGCGTATGAAAAAGATCGAAGGCGGCGCGGGGCTTGCCGCGAGCGAGGAGGAGCGAAGCTGCTCCGAGCGGCGTGCAAGCCCCGTGACGCCGTGGTGGGTTGGGCGGCCGGGCGCGACGGCTGCCACGAGCAGAGCTCGGAGACCACAGCTGCAGCCGGCGTGACCGGCCGCCCATCTCGCGCTGAGCGGAGCCCGCCCGCCGAGGCGACATAATCCCGACGGGATTATGGTCGAGCGTAGCGAGGGAAGCCGGCCGGCGCGACGCTTGCCCCGTCGCAGAGGAAGAGAGCGGCTAAGAATGGAGGGTCACGCAAGCGGCGTGACGGCCGGCCATTTCGGCGAAGGCGCCTTCGCCGAAATGCCGAGCGAAGCGACTCGGCGGGCGGGCGGAGCGAGCGCCGGCGCGTTCACGGTGCGCTGATGCGGTGCACGCGGTTGGAGTCCCCGGCTCGACGCGGCTCGTGCGGCTGGCGCCGTCGCGGCGCGCGACGTACGATCTTCGTCGTGACCGACGCGGCCAAGAAGCTGATGAGAGAGGCCATGGCGCTTCCGAGCGAAGAGCGTCGCCGGCTTGGGCTCGCGCTTCTCGAGAGCGTCGACGAGTTCGAAGGTGACGACGAGATCGTGCTGCACGAGGCGTGGAATGCCGAGATCGTCCGTCGCATCGAGCGCGTGCGGAGTGGCGAGAGCAAGCCGATCCCGTGGGAAGAGGCCGAGGCGCGCATCCGCGAGTCGCTGCGCAAAGTCTGATGCGACTGCCGATTCTGCCCGAAGCGCTCGACGAGCTCGATTGGGAGGTGCTCTACCTCGAGTCCGAGCGACCCGGGTGGCGGCTTCAAGCTCCTCGATGAGGTGGCGCGCGCTCGCCGTTCTCGCCGCCGAGCACCCGCATCTTGGCGAGACGGACCCGTACGCGCCGGACGAGTTCGATGTTCACCGCTTTCCTGATCAAGCGGTTCGGGTGCCTGGTCATCGTCGGCCTCGTCGAGGGCGTCCGGATGATTGTCGCCGTCGCACCAGGACGAAAAGAGCCGGCTACTGGCGCCACCGCCTCAAGAAGTAGCCTCGCCCTCCTCCTCGTCCGCCTCGTCCTCGAGCACAGCGAGCAGCTCCGCCTCATCCACCGCGCCCTCGCGCTCCTCGTCGCCGGCGTCGCCCGTCTCGCGCTCCCGCTTCGCGAGCATCGCGCCCGGATGTGTCGCGGCGTGAATCTCCTTGAGCTTGTGGATCGAGACCTGGGTGTAGATCTGCGTCGTCGAGAGCTCGGCGTGGCCGAGCATCTCCTGGATGTAGCGGATGTCGGCGCCGCCTTCGAGCATGAGCGTCGCCATCGTGTGGCGGAACAGGTGGCAGCTGCCCTTCTTGTTCACGCCCGACGCGTTGACGTGGTCGCGGACGAGCTCGGTGAGGCGGTTCGGGATCATCGCCTCGCCCGTGTGCGAGACGAAGAGCACGCCCTCGTCGGGCGGCGTGACGAGCTTGGGCCGCGCCTCGCGCAGGTACTTGTCGATCCACGGATCGCGCGCTCCCCGATCGGGACCATCCGGTCCTTGTTGCCCTTGCCGAGGCGGATGAGCATCGTGCCGCGCTCGGGGTCGAGGTCGAAGAGGCGCAGGCCCGCGAGCTCCTTGCGGCGCATGCCGGTCGAGTAGAGCATCTCCAGCATCGCCCGGTCGCGAAGCCCGAGCGGGTCGTCGACGTCGGGCACGGCAAGCACGCGCTCGGCCTCGCCGATGCTGAGCACGGCGCGCGGAAGCCGCTGCTCCAGGCGCGGCAGCTCGAGCTCGCTGGCCGGGTTCGAGAGGAGCACGTTCTGTTTCGCGAGCCACTTGAAGAACGCGCGCACCGGCACCAGCCGCGCGTGCTGGGTCCGAAAGCTGAGCGGCTTGCCGTCGTTCTTGCGGTAGTGGAAGAGGTGCCGCTGGTAGCGCTCGAGCATCGGCTTGGTCACCTCCTCCGGCCGGCCGAGCGCGCGCGCCTCGCACCAGCGAAGAAACATCCCGAGGTACACGGTGCGGTCTTGATCGTTCCTCCGCGTAGTGCCGCACGCGGAGCCACTCGAGGTAGCGCCGCGACCAGTACCCGAGGCTCCCGACCGCGTAGCTCTCTCGCAGCCACCGCGCCGGCTGTCGCCCGCGTCTCGGCATCGGCGGCTAAGGAAGGGCGCGCGCGGTGCGGGCGCGAGGACGCGCTCCTCGTGGCGCCGGCGACGTCGTCGCTCTTCGCGCTCCGCGATCGCGCGCGTGCTCGTCGTGCTCGTCGCGATTGCGTCGTCGCTCGCGTCGCTCACCTCTGCGTACGACGAGCCGCGGTACGTCGGGTCGCGCTCTTCGCTTCTCCTTAAC
>CAVUEK010000006.1:0-1069227 GCA_963740495.1 uncultured delta proteobacterium | reverse complement strand
GGCGCACCGTTGCAGTTCGATCGACGCCGTCACGAATCTCGACCGCGCCCGGATGGATGTCGCGTCGGCGTCGTCGCGGTCGAGCGCGAGCCCGCCGAATCGGCTCGCCGACGTGGTGCCCGTGGGGCACCCCCCACCGGTCGCTGGGCGCACGAGCATGAGCGCGGCGCCCGCCGCGGCGTACCCGTCGCGGTCCGGTCCCGAAGCGCCGAGCCCGAGCCCCTGGTCCGTCGCGCCGTCGCAATAGTCCTCCTCCCGTCGCAGGCCTCGGGCATTCCCGTGATGGACGCCCGCCCCACGCGCCGCCCGCGCGCCGGCTCATCCCTGCCCGGCACACCCCATAGGGCGGCCGCATCCGCGGCTCCGCCCCGGGATGCGCGTGCAGAGCGAGCTCGGGTTGGCCTCGCCGTCGCAGTCCTCGTCGACCATGGCCTCCTCGCACACTTCGACGGCGCCGGGATGAACGCTCGGGCTCGCGTCCGCAGTGGTCGGCCACCTCTGCATACCCGACGGGTGGGAAGCACGCGTCGACCGGGGTGGAGTGCGATCCGCGTGGAGGTCACCGTCGGTGATCTTCGTAGAACGGTGCGTCACACCTTCGTCGACGAGGCCGTCACAGTCGTTGTCGACGCCGTCGCGACCTCAGCGGCCGAGGGGTCGGCGATCGGGAACGTGTCGTCGCAATCGTCCCCGCAGTTGTCGCCGTTGCAGCACGCAACCGACGCGTACCCGTCGTAGTCGGCGTCGAGAAAGCCGAACGTCCGCGGATCGCAGTCCTCGTCGACGCCGGCCGCGTCGCAGACCTCGGCTGCGCCCGGGAAGCGCGTCGTGTCCGCGTCATCGCAGTCGTCCCCCCCGCAGAGAGCGTCGGGGTGCCCATCGCCGTCGACGTCGGGCAGACGGTGGACGCAGCCGAGCCGCTCGTCGCACGCGTCCACGGTGCACTCGATCCCGTCGTCGCAGTCGGGGGCGGTGCCTGGCGCGCAGCGCCCCTCGACGCACAGCTCGGCGCCGTTGCACGCCGACTCATCCTGGCAATCCACCGCGTCGGTGCACGCCGGCGACGACGCATCGCCGGCGTCGATGCTGATCCGTCCCGCATCCGGTGCCCAGCACGACGACGACCGCGACGGCGGATGCGGCGCGAAGCGAGTGCGAGCGGTCATCGGCATGGCAGCCACTCGTGCTCGGGTGGGGCGATGATGTCGCACGTCACTCCGTCGGAGAACGCGGAGCAGTCGCCGGGCCCGCCGATGACGCGCACGCCGAGCAAGCGGTAGTAGAACCAAGATGGGCCGCGGCGTCGGCCACGTCGAACACGCCCCCGAGCACCGGACCACACGTGGGAGGCGTTCCGCAGCCCGCGCCGCCCGGATAGTAGTACTCGACGCCGCCCGAGCAATCGACGTCCCAAATCGCGACGTCCATGCACGGCCCGGTCGGCGTCGCGCTGCAGCCGAGCCGAGTCCGCTCGTGCACCCATCATGTGCGCGCACTGGTACGGCGTGCTCGGCGGGCATACCTGACCCGGCATCTTCGAGAGCCAACCCGCGCCCGGGTTGAGCGCGTCGACCGCGTCGTTGCAGTCGGTGTTCGACGCCGCGTGTCCGGACCGGCCGACGCACGTCGTCGTAGCCGCCCCCGCTCCGTACCCGTCGTTGTCGGCGTCGCGGTAGAGCGTGGCGGTCGGCGAGATGATCGTCGACGATGGTGTCGCAGTCATCGTCCAGGCCGTTACAGACCTCGAGCGCAGCGAGCTCCGAGACGGGCTCGCGTCGTGCAGTCGTCGAGGCCGCCCGCGCTCACGGTTCCCGTGGGACAGGCGCCGGTCGTCGGATCGGGGCAGCGCAGCGTCGGCGCCGCCCCTTCGCTGCGACCCGTCGCCGTCGGCGTCGGTCCGACGCGATCTCGCTCCCTCATCGATGCGCCCGTCGCAATCCTCGTCCGCCGCGTTGCACTGCTCGCGCGCGCCAGGCGCGCGCGCCACGTTCGAGTCGTCGCGGTCGCTCGGCCCCGTGGCGGGGTCAGCGCGACTCGTCATCGAAGGGCACGATGTCGTCCCCGGCACCGGGCAACGGCTCGCCGCCATCGCGCCGGCCGGTGCGTAGCCGTCGCCATCCCTGTCCGTGAAGCACGTCACCGTGCTCCCTTCGTCGGTGGCCCCGTCGCAGTCCTGATCGACTCCATCGCAGATCTCGAATACGCCGCAGGCGAGCAGGCAGCGCTCGGAGTCGTCGCAGTCCGCGAGCCCCGGTGTGGCCGGGTCGCGACGCGTGCGGCCCGCCGGGCAGGTTCCCGTCGTCGGCGATGGGCACGCCTCTATCGAGGCGGCACCGACCGCGGCGAACCCGTCTCGGTCCGAGTCCGCGAAGCAACGGATGGCCGGACCGTCGTCCGGCGCACCGTTGCAGTTCTGATCGATCCCGTCACACCGCTCGAACGCACCGGGAAACCGGGTCGGATCGGCGGGCGCGCAGTCAATCGCGGTGCCGAGGGGCGCGCGGTCCGTCGAGCCGCTGCGGGCAGCGCCCATACGCAGGACGCGCCGCGTCGGGGCAGCGAATCGGACGGCATCGCTCCGGCCGCGGCGTAGCCGTCTCCATCCGAATCGTCGAAACACCTCACGGTGGTGCCCTCGTCGATGCGATCGTCACAGTCGTCGTCCTCGCCGTCGCACGTCTCCGGGGTCCCGCGGATCGAGCAGGATGCCCATCGGCCCGACACGCAGTCCTGGGTCCCCGCCGCGCAGACGCCGTAACCGGGCACGCACGCGCGCGAGGCAGGCGGCTCGCACCAGCAGAGCGCGGGCGGGTTCGCTTCGCCGTCGCAATCCTCGTCCACGTCCTCGGCGTCGCAGTCCTCGACCGCGCCCGGATGCGCGCTCGCGTGCGCGTCGTCGCAGTCGTCGGCGGAGCTCGCGTAGCCGACCGGGCGGAAACACGCCTCGACCGTCGCTCCGCCGATCGCCCCATGCCCATCGCCGTCCGCGTCGACCACGTACGTCGCGGTCGCCTCTTCGTCGACGTTCCCGTCGCAGTCGTTGTCGAGCGCGTCGCACGCCTCGACCTCGGTGGGGTGCACCGCGGGCGCCTGGTCGTCGCAGTCCGAGCCGCAGTTGTCGCCGTTGCAGCATGCGGCGTCGGGCCACCCGTCTCGATCGCTGTCGCGGAATCCATACGTGACCGGGTCGCAGTCCTCGTCGACGCCGTCGGCATCGCAGATCTCCGCGGCGCCCGGGTGCCGGGCCGGGTTCGCGTCGTCGCAGTCGTCGCCGCCGCATTCCTCTGCCGGCCGGCCGTCCCCGTCCGCGTCCGCCGCGCCGGCGCAGGTCGTCCAGCAGCGCGCGGCATCCTCGTCACAAGACTGCGACGGGAGACACGCCGGAGCCGAAGACGAGACACACCCCGAATCGGCGCAGCGCTCGCGGCCGTTGCAGAACACACCGTCGTCGCAGTCCGAGTCGGTCGCACACGAGGCCCCGTCGCCGGGGACCGACGCATCGTCCGATCCGTTCGACCCGCAGGCCACGCCGAGCGCGAGCGCGCACCACGCCAACCCGGAACCACGAGAACAGCGATGGGGTCGCGACGCGATGGCAGGCCCCCTGACGATGAAGCAAACAGGCGCGCAACGCGCGCGCCGAGGCTCGATGGTCCCGCCCACGGCGCTGCATGGCAAGAGCGACCGCGCGGTGGCACACGCTGGCAGCCGGTCGTGTGTACGCTCACCGCGGACAGCACCCCACAGCTCGATCCTGGCGGTGGGCGTCGTTCGGTACGCTCCCTGCTTGGCGCCGACGTCACATCGATTCTCGTCGACGCCGAGCCCGAAGCGCTCGCCGGCTCGTACCACGTCCGCGTCGAGGTCGAGATCGGCGGCGTCGCCAACCCGGCGCGGACGCAGAGCGTGGACGTCACCCGTTCGCCGCGGGCGGCTGCTGACGCGACGCCGGCGCCATCATTCGATGGTCGAGCCGCTGACCATCGGATCGCCCATCCCGAGGAAGAAGATGCCGGGGTAGCCCTGCGTCTCGAAGCCGTCGCTCGGGTTGCGGCGCAGCGATCGAGTCCTCGATGACGAGGTGGCCCGGTGCGGTCGTTGCTCACGAAGAAGATCGCGCCGCCGCCCTCGTTGGCGTGATTGTCCGTCGATGTGCGTGCCGCACAGCGTGAGCGTGAACGTGTTGCCGTCGTTGTAGATCGCGCCGCCGCTGCCGCCACCGGGCGTCCCCGAGCGCGCCGGGTTCGCGCCGTTGCCGATCGCGTCGTTGTGCGAGAAAGGCTGTTGATGACCGTGTACGAGACGCCGATGCTGCTCAGGCCGCCGCCGTTCGAGCACACGTTGCCGTAGTCCGTCGGCGCCGCCGAACGTGCTGTGGACGACGTAGACCGGGCAGATCTTCGTACTGGTCGCGCACGCGCACCGCCGCACCGCCGACGTCCGGGCCCTTCGGTCTCGCAACCGTTGTTGAAGAAGCGGCGACTCGACGATCTTGAAGCGGCCGCCCCGCACGAAGATCGCGCCGCCGCCGCCGCCGTCGATCGTCTCGCCGGTCGAGTTGCCGTCGACGAACGTCAGGTTCTGCACGGTGAGCTGCGGGTGATCCTGGTTCTGGCACATCGGCGTCGTGAAGTTCTGGCCTGGTCGCACGTGTCCATGTAGAGGATGCGACGCGTGCCTCCGCCGCTCAGCGTCACCTTGCCGCCACCGTCGATGACGATCTGGGGTCCGGTGTCGTTGAAGATCTTCGCCGTCGCGTCGAGCGTGATCGTGATCGGGTCGTCACCGCAGGCGAACGTGATGATCCCGCCCTGCGCGACGGCTGCGACGACGGCTGCGCTCGTGCAGCTAGCCGGAGTCCCGTCGCCGATGACGTGGTCGGGCGACGACGTGTCGACGGCCTCCGCTTCGGCGGGGACGGCGCACGTGCCGTCGGGGTTACCCGCCGGCGGCCCGTCGAGCGGCATCGTCGGCGGGCCGCCGTCGCTCCGCGGCCGCGCGCCATCGCGCCCCGGCGTCGAACCGTCCCGCCCCGGCGTCGTCCCGCCATCGCTCCCCGTCATCGAACCGTCGTCATCACCGCACGCGAGCCCGAACAGCGTCATTCCAACCATGAACGCGGCGATGCACCTCAACGCGGGCCTCCGAGCTCGAGGATACCCCGTTCGAGGCGGGCTCTGGTATCCGCGCGGGACCCACCGAGCCCCGATCACGCGGGTCGGGCGGCCGATGCCGTCAGCGGTCGTGCGGCCCGCGACCGCGACCCCGCCCCCGGCCCTCACGCCGCCCGCGATCTCGCTCGTCGTCGTCGCGCCGTCGCTGTCCTCGTACGCGCACCGAGCCGGTCGGACCGCGCACGCGGACGGAGCCGCGCGGCGCGCGCACTCGGACGCGCGCATTCGGGCTTCGCGCGCGAACGGTCGCACGCGGGCGCGCGCCCCGGATCCGTCGAACGCGGACGCCTGGCCGCGCGTGAACATGGACATAGCGTCGCGGCCGATTCGATCCGGACGAGCGGCCGCGGAACGACCCCCACCTGAACCGACACCCACGGATCGCCGTAGCGCGCGGCTTGGTACCACGCCCCGTCCGACCACCACCAGTAGTAGCCGCCCGAATAGAAGACGGCGTCGGAGTCCTCCACCACCCACACGCCGGGAGAGACCTCGACGACCGCGGGCGACTCCGCGTACACCGTGCCGGACCCGTGAACGCGCGCGTAACAACCCGTCGCCGACACCGACGAGAGGAGAATCGCGACGCTGACGATGATTCTTCCCATCGAGAAGAGACCTGCTCCCCTCGAGGCCGACGTCAAGCGGTGCTCGCCCCAGGCCAGCTCTCGAGAACGGGCACTTCGTAACGAATACGCGCGGTTCCGCGATCAGGGGGCGCGCTCGTGTGCTCGACCGCGAGCACCGTCCCGCCGCGCGCACGAATTGCGGCGCGAAACGCGCAGATCCGTCGCGTGAGATCGTCTTCGTCGTCAGCGTCGAAGAGAAACGTCTTCCGAACGAACACCTTGGTCATGAGCGCACCCTCCCTGGCCGCCGAGACCGAGCACGGAGTGGGCCAACGAACCGCGGGCCGAGACTTCGCGGAAAGCTCGTCACCGTGCGCGCGGGGTTGCCGCAGGATCTGCGGCCATCGAATCACGTGCTGACGTCGTTTGCGTCGACAGCTCCGCAAAACGTGCAGGCCGGCGCAGCTGTCCTACTCGTGCACGCGCACGGTGACGCGGTCGGGACGGCGGACGTTGTCGAGGTAGACGTACTCGGGCCGCGCAGAGTCGCTCGAGAGCTCGTCGAGGACGCGCCGCAGACGGGTGAGCTTCTGTCGATATGGCCCGCGTCCGAGGCGGACCTCCATCGTCGCCGCTCCCGACGCACCCGTGTAGAGCGTGAGGCCGTCGTCCGGCTCGACGTGGATCTCGGAGATCGGCTCGCGCCGGTAGAGCCCCGCGCCGCGCCAGTCGTCGAGGAGCGCGACGATCTCGAGCAGCACGCTCGCACGCCAAGCGCGGTCGCGGACGAATCGCTCGCGTCCGAGCCCGGTCACGACGGGCTGATCGACCGGATCGCCGTCCGCCACGCGCTTGAAGACGGTCCCGTCGTCCGCGACGAGGTAGAGGCCGCCGGGCTCCCCCTCACCCTGGGCGAGCGAGAGCACCGCGACGGGGTGATGCTCACGAACGTCGACCACGAACGTGCCCGGCAGGCGGCGCGACACCTCCGCGCTCGCGATCCACGGGTGTCGCTCGAGGCGGCCGCGCGCCTCCTCGGGGCTGACGTCGAAGACGTTCTGCCCGATCCCGAGCGCCGCCGTCTCCAGGATCTCGTCGCGCGCGAGGCGCTCGGCGCCGCGAACGTCGATGACGCTCGTCGCGAACGCAGGAGACGTCCGCACGTGCCTCTCGACGAGACGCGCCACGGCGACGGCGCCCGCGACGACCGCCGCTGCGAGCGTGACCCGGAAGGCGACGAGCGCCGGACGCCGCGCGCGGGCCACGATGCTCGCGAGCGCCGCCCGAGCACGGGCGCGCAGCGGTGGTCGCGCGTCGCATGTCGCGGACGAACGGGCCTCGCTCGGGACGGGGGCGAGCCGCCGATTTCGAGCGGGCACGCTCTGTGGCTCGACGGGAGCGGGCTTGCGCCGACGCACGCCGCTCCGGTCGACCGAGCGCAACCGCTTGGCGCGACGAGTCGCGTCCAGGTCGCGCCCCGTCTTCGAGGCCCGTGCCCTCGCGTTCGCCTTCACTCGTCGCCCCCGAGGAGCGCGAGCAGCTCCGGCCCGGTCCGGGTGACGTCGCCCGCGCCGAGCGTGACGACGATGTCGCCTTCCTCGACACGAGCAGCGATGGCGCTCGCGAGGTCGCTGCGGTCCGGAACGTAGGTCGCATCGCGGTGCCCGTGCGCGCGGATCGCGGCGACGAGGTGGCGCGATGTCGCGCCCTCGATCGGGGCCTCGCCTGCGGAATAGACGTCCGAAACGAAGAGCACGTCCGCCCGATTGAACGCGCGTGTCAGCTCGTCGAAGAGATGGTGTGTTCGGGTGTAGCGGTGGGGCTGGAACGCGACCACGAGCCGCCGGCCCCACGCGCGCTGCGCCGCCTCGAGGGTCGCCTGGACCTCGGCGGGGTGATGGCCGTAGTCGTCGACGACGATGACTCCGCCCGCCTCGCCGCGGATCGTGAACCGCCGCTCGACCCCGGTGAAGCCGGCGAGAGACTTCTTGACCTGCTCGAGAGGCACGCGAAGCTCGTCCGCGACGGCGATCGTCGCGAGCGCGTTGAGCACGTTGTGGATCCCCGGCATCCGCACCTCGAACTCGCCGAGCGGCTCGCCACGCCGCTCGACCTCGAAGCTCACCGACAGCCCGTTGAACCGCGGCTTCTTGGCGCGATAGTCGGCCTGCGCGGCCAGGCCGTACGTGGCGGTGCGCTTCTCGATCGACGGCAAGACGTCCTGCACGACTGGATGGTCCAGGCACGCGACGACGAGCCCGTAGAACGGAACGTGGTTCGCGAAGGCGACGAACGCGTCCTTCACCCCCTCGAGGTCGCCGTAGTGGTCGAGGTGCTCCGGATCGATGTTCGTGACGACCGCGATCGCCGGGACGAGGTGCAAGAACGAGCCGTCGGACTCGTCGGCTTCGGCGACGAGGAGATCACCCGCCCCGCGCGCCGCCCCCGACCCGAGCGCGTTGAGCTTGCCACCGATCACGACGGTCGGGTCGAGGCCTGCCTCGCGCAGCACCGTCGCGACGAGCGACGTCGTCGTCGTCTTGCCGTGCGAGCCGGCGATCGCGATGCCCTCCTTGATCCGCATGAGCTCGCCGAGCATCTCGGCGCGTGGGATGACCGGGATGGAGCGCGCGCGGGCTTCGGCGAGCTCGGGATTCGTGCGAGCGACCGCGGAGGAGAACACGACGACGTCCGCGTCGGCGACGTGCTCGGCTGCGTGGCCGATCGAGATCCGGGCGCCCTTGTCCGAGAGGCGCTTCGTCGTCTCGCTCTCCTTCGCGTCCGAGCCCGACACCTCGAACCCGTGCTCGAGGAGCACCTCGGCGATGCCGCTCATGCCGACACCGCCGATCCCGACGAAGTGGATGATCCGGATGCGCCCGCGAAACACGACCGATCAAGCCTCCCAACCGACGACGAGCGAAGGACGTGCCGTGGGGGGTGCGCTCGACCGCCGCGCGGTCATGGTGCCCGGTCGGTAGGGGTCGCGACCAGGAATCGACGAGCGACGCATGATGCCTCCTTGCGAGGGCGGCTCGCCGCCACCGCCTCCCGCGGTTCGGTCGTCCCGATCCACGCCCACGCCGAGAATCCGGACACCCCAGCCAAGCGCACAGGTCGTCGACGACCGCCGCCGCCGCGTCCGGCCGCCCGACGCCGCGCGCAGCCTCCGCCATCTCGCGCCTGCGCTCTTCGGAGTCGAGGAGCGAGCGCACCTCGGAAGCCAGCGCCTCGGGCGACAGCGCGCTCTCTCGAATGGCGACCGCGGCGCCTGCGCGTGCGAGCGCGTCCGCGTTGATCGCTTGGTGATCGTCGGCGGCGAGCGGGTACGGGACCAGGATCGCGGCCCGACCGACGGCGCAGATCTCGGCGACCGTGGTCGCGCCGGCGCGCGCGATGACCACGGCGGCAGACGCGTACGCGGAGGCCATGTCCTCGATGAAGGTTGCGACCTCCGCGTCGACGCCGAGGCGACCGTAGGTCCGGGCGACCTCGTCCCGCATCGACTCGCCCGTCTGATGCAGGACGGTGATCCCTCGCGCGGCGAGGCCCGCGCTCGCCAGCGCTTCGGGCACCACGGTGTTGAGCGCGCGAGCACCCTGCGAGCCGCCGAGCACGAGCACCTTCCTCGCACGCGCCTCGAATCCATCCGGGTCCGAGAGCGCACGACGGGCGGCCTCGACGAACGAGCGGCGAACGGGGTTGCCCGCGACGCGGACGCGCGAGGCAGCGAACGTCGTCGCCGTCTCCGCGAAGCTCACGTACGCCCGCCCGACGACGGGCGCGAGCATCCGATTCGTCATGCCGACGCGCGCGTTCTGCTCGAGGACCGCCGTCGGGACACCGAGCGCGGCCGCGGCGGCGAGCACCGGTCCGGACGCGTAACCGCCCACGCCGAGCACGAGGCTCGGACGATGACGGCGAACGACGCTCATCGCGCGGGCCATCGCGACGGGAAGTCGGCCGACGCTCTTCAGGAGCTCGAGGGCCGAGCGTCCCTTCAGAGGGGTCACCTCGACGAGCTCGAGCGTCTCGCCGAGCTCGGGGATCACCCGCGCTTCGATGCCGCGCTCGGTTCCGACGAAGACGACCTCCACGTCGGGATTGCGGCGCCGAAGCTCTTCGACGACCGCGATGCCCGGGAAGAGGTGCCCGCCCGTCCCGCCTCCCGCGATCAAGACTCGTTCGATCATGTCGTCCCTCCAGAGGAAGCGCGGCCGCGCCGCTTCGACCGCCGCTCTCCCACCCGCTCGACATCGCCCGTCCCCGCGTCGACCGATGGCGTCGGGTCGCGCGAGCGTGAAACGTTCAAGAGGATCCCCATCGCCGCGCAGTTCACGAGCAGCGACGATCCGCCGTAGCTCATGAATGGCAGCACGAGACCCTTCGTCGGCAGCATCCCCATCGCGACGGCGAGGTTCGTGAAGGCCTGAAGACCGACGAACAACGTGATGCCCGTGGCGAGGTAGCTTCCGTAGTCGTCGGCGGCCTGGAACGCGGCGCGGAGCCCTCGCACGACGAGCACGACGTACGCAGCGACGAGCAGCGCGATCCCGATGAACCCGAGCTCTTCGCCGACGATGGCGCTGATGAAGTCCGTGTGTGCCTCGGGCAGGAAGAAGAGCTTCTGGCGACTGTCGCCGATGCCCACGCCCGTCACGCCGCCCGAGCCGAAGCTCATGAGCGATTCGCTGATCTGGTAACCGATGTCGTAGCGGTGCTCGAAGGGCGCGAGGAACGCCTGGATCCGCCTCATCCGCATGGGGGACGTCACGACGAGCGCGTAGACGATGGGCGCCGCGAGGATGCCCGCGCCGAAGAGGTAACCGGTCTTCGCTCCCGCGGTGAAGAGCAGCGCGAAGGTCAGCAGGCCGATCATGACAGCGCTTCCGAAGTCGGGCTGCTCGAGACAGAGGAGCATGAGCGCGCCCGCGACGAGGACGTGAGGCAGAAACCCGATCGAGAACGAACGGATCCGTTCGCGCTTCTTCGAGAGCGAGTACGCGAGCCACAGGATGAGCGCGACCTTCGCGAGCTCCGCCGGTTGGATGTGGATGGGCCCGAGCTCGATCCAGCGCGTCGCGCCGCCGGCGTTGTGACCGAGCCCGAGCGTGACGACGAGGAGGAGCCCGATCGAGCCCACGAGGATCGGGTACGTGAGCGGGGCGAGCTTGTGGTAATCGAACCGCGCGCCGGCGACGACGAGAACGAGCCCGAGCGCCGCGAACACCGCCTGCCGTATCAGGTAGTACTGGCCGTCGCCGACGGTCTGGCTCGCGTAGACCGCGCTCGCGCTGTAGACCATCACGACACCGAAGGCGACGAGCGCGACGACGACGCCTGCGAGGACGGCGTCGGCCGGACCGATCGTCGCCTGGCCCTTCTCGCTCTTGGTCTCGGCGTCGGCCCCTCTCGGGCCCGCCGATCGACCGAAGAATGGAAGCGCGCGCATGAAGCTCACGACGGCACCTCCTCGAGCTCTCGCACCGCACGTTGAAACTCGTCGCCGCGATGCGCGTACGACCGGAACATGTCGAAGCTCGCACAGGCGGGCGCGAGAAGAACGACGTCGCCTGGGAGCGCGAGCCGAGAAGCCCGTCGCACTGCGTCGTCGATGTCGGTGGCGCGCGCTACCTCGGTCGCGCCCGAGAGCTCGCGCTCGACGATCGGAGTCGCCTCGCCGAGAGCGATCACGGCTCGGCCCACGCGCTTCATCCGCTCGGCGAGCGGCGCCCAGCTTCCACCTTTGTCGACACCGCCGGCGATGAGCACGACGCGACCGCCGAAGTCGCCGAGCCCGTCGACCGCGGCGACGGCCGCGCTGACGTTCGTCGCCTTCGAATCGTCGTAGAACCCGACTCCCGCGCGATCGCGGACGTGCTGCATGCGGTGCGGAAGACCCTCGAACTCGCGGAGCACGGACATGACCTGGTCGGCCGGGACGCCGGCGATGCGCGCTCCGAGCGCGGCGGCGCACGCGTTCGCCGCGTTGTGCTTGCCGCGGATCCGGAGATCGGAGAGCGGGACCCGAAGCGACGAGACGCCGTTGACGATCACGCCCTCGGCGACGCGCACGTCGCCGTCCGGCTCGCCGAACGAGTGGATCTGGCCCGCGCCTGCGCGGGCGAGGCCGAGGCAGAGCGCGTCACCCGCGGGCACGACCGCGTGATCGGAGGCGCGCTGACCGGCGAAGACACGGCCCTTCGCCGCGGCGTACGCACCGAAGGACGGGTAGCGGTCGAGGTGATCGTCGGTGACGTTCAGGAGCAACGCGACGTGCGCGCGGAACCGGTCGACGCGCTCGAGCTGGAAGCTCGAGAGCTCGACCACGAGGAACCCGTCCTTCGCCGCGGCTCCGGTCCCGACCACGTCGGTCAGAGGCGTGCCGAGGTTCCCCCCGACGAACGTCGGCCGTGAGGTGCTCTCGCACATGCGTCCGATCATCGTCGTGACCGTGCTCTTGCCGTTCGTTCCGGTGACCGCGATCACCGTCGACTCGACGAACCAGCTCGCGAGCTCGACCTCGCTCGCGATCGGCACTCCGGCGCGCTCGGCCGCATCGAGCGCAGGGAGCGGTGGCACGCCGGGGCACACGACGATCCGATCGACCGACATGAAGAGCGACTCGTCGTGGCCGCCGAGCGCGAGATCGATCCCGAGAGCGTCGAGCTCGTCCGCGGCCGGACCGAGATCGTCCCGCGATCGCAGGTCGTTCCCGATCACGCGCGCGCCCTTCGATCGGAGAAGCCGCGCCGCGGCGAGACCGCTCTTGCCGAGGCCGACGACCAGTACCCGCTGTCCGTCGAGCTTCATCGCAGCTTCACCTGCGCCAGCGCGACGAGCGCGAGCATGATCGAGATGATCCAGAAGCGCACGATGACGCGCGGCTCGGGCCAGCCCTTCTTCTCGAAGTGGTGGTGGATGGGAGCCATCAGGAAGATGCGCTTGCCCGTCGTCTTGAAGACGAGGACCTGGATGATCACGCTCACGGACTCGATGACGAAGATGCCGCCGAGGATGAGCGAGACCAGCTCGTTCTTCGTCACGACGGCGAGCATGCCGAGGCCTCCACCGAGCGCGAGAGACCCGACGTCGCCCATGAAGACCTGCGCCGGGTACGTGTTGAACCAGAGGAACCCGACGCCGGCGCCGACGACGGCCGCGCAGTAGATCGCGAGCTCACTCGCGCTCCTCAAGCTCGGGATGTCGAGGTACGCGGCGACGTCGCGACCGAAGAACGTCACTCCCGCGAGGTACGCGAAGATCGCGTACGTCCCTGCGTTGATCATCACCGGGCCGATCGCGAGGCCGTCGAGGCCGTCCGTGAGGTTCACGCCGTTCGAGAACCCCGCGATGACGATCGCCGCGAACACCACGTAGGCCCAGGCCGGGATCGCGATGGGGTGCTTCGCGAACGCGACGAACGGAACGTGCACCCGCGTGCGGATCTCGATCCAATCGGCCGGTAGCCCGGCGTCGCCGTAGTAGAGCCAGACCGCCACGCCGAGCGCGATCGCGAACTGCAGGATCAGCTTGTACCTGCCCGCGAGACCGCCCGACGACCTGCGCTGGATCTTGGCGGCGTCGTCGATGTACCCGATGGCGCCGTACGCCGCGGTGACGAGCATGACGACCCAGACCATCGAGTTCCCCGGATCGGCCCAGAGGACCGTCGACACGCCCAGCGACAGGAGGATGAGCGCGCCACCCATCGTCGGCGTTCCCGCCTTCTTGAAGTGGCTCTCGGGGCCGTCGTGGCGCACGACCTGACCGACCTGCTTCTGCTGCAGCCGACGGATGAACCAAGGATAGAGCCCGAACGTGAGGAAGAGCGCGGTGAGCATCGCCATCACGATGCGAAACGGCACGTAGCGCAGGACGTTGAGGAACCCGAGGCTCGGCTCCTTCGAGAGCGGGTAGAGGAGCTCGTAGATCATCGCGCCCCCCCTTCTCCGGCGAGCGCCTCGACGACGTGCTCCATCGCCATCGAGCGCGATCCCTTCACGAGCACGACGTCCGAGTCACCGACGAGCGCGCGCACCGCCGAGATGCACGACTCGGCCGTCTCGTGGACCTCCGGCAGGACCGTCGTCCCACGCACCGCGTCCGCGACGGCACGCATCTCGGGACCGACGAGGACGAGGCCTGCGACGCCGAGCTCCGCTGCGTAGCGAACGATCGCCGCGTGCTGCTCACCGGACACCTCGCCGAGCTCCTTCATGTCGGCGAGGACGGCGACGAACCGCGCTCCGAGCCCGCGCGCGAGCGCCGCGCCCGTGTCGAGCGCGAGCACCATGGAACGCGGGTTCGCGTTGTACGTGTCGTCGAGGATGCGAACGCCACCATCGCCGACGAGCGGAAACATGCGCCCCGGGGTGGGTGCCACGGCTTCGAGGGCTCGCCCTGCCCGCTCTAGCATCCTCGCTGCGTGCCAGCGCCACCGCGAGCGCCGCCGCGGCGTTTCTCGCCGCCGCTTCGCCGAGGAGCTCGAGCCGGAGCTCGAGGCGGGTCCTGGGCTCGCGCACCTCGAACACCGCGCGCGTGACGAGGTCGGCGGTCACCTCGTGCTCCGTGACTCGGACGTCGCACCCCTCGGAGCTACCGAAGAAGACGCGACGCGGCGCGTGATCACGCTCGGGCCACGCGGCGAGCGTCTCGTCGTCCCCGTCGATCACCGCGGCGCCACCGGGATGGAGCGCATCGACGAGCGCCATCTTCTCGTGCCGCACGCGCTCGACGTCGCCGAGGCCTTCGGTGTGGGCGGCCGAGACGAGCGTCACGACGCCGACCTCGGGCCGCGCGATCTCGGCGAGCCGGGCGATCTCTCCGGGACGGCTCGTCCCCATCTCCACGACCGCGAGTATCGCACGCTGTCGTCGAGCTCGAAGAGCGTCATCGGCACGCCGACGAGGTTGTTCAGGTTGCCGCGCGTCCGATGGACACGCGCGCCCGACGCGGCAAGGGCGGCGGCGGTGAGCTCCTTCGTCGTCGTCTTGCCGGCCGATCCGGTGATCGCGATCACGGGACCGCCCCAGCGCGCCCGATGCGCAGCGGCGAGATCTCCGAGCGCGACCGTCGTGTCGTCCACGAGGACGCAGGGAACGCCGGGAGAGGAGACCTTCGCGTCGCGCGCCACGACGAGCGCGGCTGCGCCGGCCTCGACGGCGTCTCGAACGAAGCCGTGCCCGTCGTGTCGTTCGCCGCGGAGCGCGACGAAGAGGCCCCCGGCCTCGACCGCCCGCGAGTCGACCGCGACGCCGCGGGTCTCGCCGCGACCGCCGACGAGCTCGCCCGACGTCGCGCGCGCGACTTCTTCGAGATCGAAGAGCGCGCGGTTCTTGGGGATCGGGGTAGCCATCAGCGCGGCCCCCCCGACGCACGCGCGATCGCCGCGCGCGCTTCCACTCGATCGTCGAATGGCCGCTTCTCTGTCCCGACGATCTGGTAGTCCTCGTGGCCCTTTCCGGCGACGAGCACGGTATCGCCCGCGCGAGCGGCTTCGATCGCGAGCGCGATCGCGACGCGGCGGTCGGGCTCGACGGCGAACCCGCTCGCGGCGCCCGTCAACGTTCGCGCCTCGAGCGCCGGCCGGCCGGAGCGAGCCACGCCGGGAAGGATGTCGTCGATGATCGCGCGCGGATCCTCCGTCCGCGGGTTGTCGCTCGTCACGATGGCGATGTCGGCGCCACGCGCTGCGGCTTCGCCCATGAGCGGACGCTTGATCTTGTCGCGATCGCCTCCGCAGCCGAACACGACGAAGAGCCGGCCGGGAGTGACCGGCCGGAGCGCGTCGAGGGCGCGCGCGAGCGCATCCGGCGTGTGCGCGTAGTCGACGAGGACCGCAACGTCTCGGGGATCGGCGACGCGCTCGAGCCGCCCCGGCGCGCCCTCGGCGTTGGCGAGCGCCCCGACGATGACGGGCGGAGTCGAGCTCGAGCGAGAGCCCGATCCCGATCGCGAGGAGAAGGTTCTCGAGGTTGTGCGCTCCGAGGAGCGGGCTCGACAGCTCGAGCGGGCCTGCCGGCGTCTCGACGCGCGCGCGGATCCCCGAACGGCCGAACGACGCCTCGGCGACCCGCACCTCGACGCCATTCGCGCCGCGCGCCGAGCAGCGCAGCGTCGGAACGGCGACTCGCGTCGCGAGAGACGCGCCGAACGGATCATCGACGTTGATGACGGCGCGTGCGGGACCGAGCTCGAGAAAGAGTCTCGCCTTCGCCGCGCCGTAGGCCTCGAGCGTACCGTGGAAGTCGAGGTGGTCTTGCGTCAGGTTCGTGAACGCCGCGACACGGTACGCCACGCCGTCGGCGCGGTGCATCGCGAGCCCGTGGCTCGACACCTCCATCACGAGGTGAGTCGCGCCCGCGTCGAGGGCCGCGCGCGCGAAGCGCGAGATGTCGTCCGCCTCGGGCGTCGTGAAGAGCGCGGCCGCCTCCATCCCCGGAGCCCGCGCCGCGACGGTCCCCATGATCGCCGGCTTGCCCCCCGCGGCGGCGACGATCGACTCGACCAACCAAGCCGTCGTCGTCTTTCCGTTCGTCCCCGTCACCCCGACGACGCGGAGCGCGGATGTCGGAGCGCCGAACACGAGCTCCGACACGGGACCGAGCGCGCGTCGCGCGTCGTCGACGACGAGCACCGGCACTCCGATGTCGATCGCGCGCTCGGCGAGCACGGCTACCGCGCCCGAGGCGACCGCACGCGGCGCGAACTCCGCGCCGTCGACGAGCTCGCCCGGCACCGCCGCGAAGAGATCGCCGTGTCGGACCCGCCGAGAGTCGTGCTGCACGCCCGAGAGCTCGACGCCACCGTCCCCGACGACCCGTCCGAGCCCCGCGCGAGCGAGCGCGTCGAGCGCACCCCGGTCGTCATCGCTCCCTCCGCGACGGGATGGTCGCGCGCGCGAGCCGGCTGCCGTTCGTGTCCGTCGCGGGCGCGCCGCCGCCGCGGCCGCCACCATCGCCGTCGCGGTCGCCGACACCGTCCTCCGCGCGTGGCGCGAGCGGCTCGTCGTGCGATGGCCGCGCGAGCAAGACACGCACGATCGAGCCGAGGCGAACGACCGCTCCCCCCGATGGCTCGGTGCCCGTGACGACGCCGCTCCCCTCGAGCTCGGCGCGGAGCCCCGCCCCGTAGAGAGCGACGAGCGCACCGCGCGCCGTCATACCGTCGCACGCGGGGACATCGACCTCTCCCTCCGCGGGAGCGCGCTCGGTCACCGCCGGTGGCGGCTCGGCCGCGAGCGCGGCCGCGCCGTCCGGGGAGGGGTCGGCCGCGTCCGCCGCGTGCTCGGTCGCCGAACGTCGCTCCGCCAGCGCGCGCAGAGCGTCGCCGCCAGTCGCCGCCGGAACTCCGAGGTGCCGCAGCGTCGCTTCGCCGACGCGGCGAAACACCGGCGCTGCGACCTGACCGCCCGTAGTGCGCGATGATCGGCTCGTCGATGACGACCGAGATCACGATGCGCGGGCTCTCTGCCGGAACGAAGCCCGACGAACGACGCGACCCACCGGTCCTCGCGCGTATCCGCCCGCGACGTAGTCGGCCTTCTGCGCCGTCCCGGTCTTGCCGGCGACGAGGTAGCCGTCGATTGCCGCCTCGGCGCCGGTGCCGCCAGGCCCCGTCACGGCCGTGAGCATGTCGGCGACGAGCCGCGCCGGTCGCGCGGGCATCGCGCGCCGGCGGCGCCTCGGGCAGCGTCTCCTCGACGGTCTCGCCTCGACCGTCCTCACGCGACGCACCAGCATCGGGCCGCATCAGCACGCCCGCCGTTCGCGATCGCGCTCATCGCGTCGGCGAGCTGCACGTTCGTCGCGCTCATGCCCTGCCCGAACGAGATCGTCGCCGCGTCCATCTCGTACCAGCGGCGGTAGTGGCGCAGGATGCCGCTCGTCTCGCCGGGCAGCGGAAGCCCCGTCGACTCACCGAAACCGAACCGCCGCAACGCGCGGAACAGCCCCGCGCGCCCGAGCGTCGACGCCGATCTTGGCGCGCCGATGTTGCTCGAGTAGGCGAGGATCTCGCGCCGGCGTGAGCTGCTCGAACGTGGTGCGAGTCGTGGATGGTGTACTCGCGCGACCTCGCATCGCGCCGCCCTCGCAGTCGATGAGCTGCTCGGGCTCGGATCGCGCCGGCGGCGAGCGCGCCCGCGATCGTGAACGCCTTCATCGTCGAGCCGGGCTCGAAGCGATCGGTGACGGCGCGGTTGCGGCGGTCGCGCCGACTCGGCAGCGCCCCGGCTCGTTCGGGTTGAACGTCGGGTAGTTCGCCATCGCGAGGATCTCGCCGCGTCGTCGGGATCCATCACGACGACGCTGCCGGCGCGCGCCTCGAACGTGCGCACGCCGAGCTCGAGCTCGCGCTCGGCGATCGTCTGGATGGTCTTGTCGATCGTGAGCTCGACGTCGTCGCCCTGCGAGGCGCGGTCGTCGAGCAGCTGCTCGAGAAGACCACGCGCGCCGCGGCGATCGCGGATCGCCGGCACCGCTCGCACGGATCCGCGCAGCCGATCGTCGAGCGCGAGCTCGAGGCCCTCGATGCCGTCGCCGTCGACGTTCGCGAAGCCGAGCACGTGAGCGGCGAGCTCCCGGTTCGGGTAGTAGCGGCGCGCTTCGCGCTCCATGTGCCGACGCCGGGTATCGCGAGCGCGCGAATCGCGGCCGCCTGCTGCGGCGTGATGCGGCGCTTGACCCACACGAAGTAGCCGGTCCGACGCGAGCCTTCGGACGATGCGGTCGCGAGGTCGATCGGCAGGACCGTCGCGATGCGATCGACCGTCCCGGTCGGATCGCAGCCCTGCTGCGGCGCATCTCGCGCGGGTTCGCCCAGACGCTGTCGACCTCGACGCTCACCGCGAGCTCGGCGCCGTGGCGATCGTAGATGGTCCCGCGCTTCGGTGCGAGCCGGATGTCGCGCAGGTACTGCTCCTCGGCCATCTCGCGCAGCGTCGCGCCTTGCTCGACCTGCAGCTTCCACGCGCGGCGCAGCGACGAGCCCGCCGCCGCCGAAGACGCAGCAGCACCGAGCACGCGCCATGCGCACGCTTGATCCAGCGCGAGCGCTTCGGGTCGAGGTTCCTCATCGGACTCCTCCCCGCGCGTCGCCCGCGCCGCGCGGCCGCCGACCGGCACGATCGCGCGCCGGGTCGGGCACGTCCATCGTGAGCGTCCCGCGCGCGACCACCTCGACGCGCGCCGCCTGCTTAGCGTCGCGGCCTCGAGCGCGAGCAGCCGCCGCTGTCTCGATGCAGCCGGCGCTGCTCGCGCCGCGCCTGGCCCACGTCGTAGCCGAGCTGCACCGTCTCGAAGCGCAGCGCGAGGTGCGCGACGAAGGCCGCCGCGGTCGCGAGCACCGCGACCGTCCAGAGCACGAGCAAGCGCGCGCTGAGGCTCGAGCGCGGCGCCGCCGATGCAGCGCCGACGCCGAGCCACCTCGCCGCTGCCGCCACGCCGCCGCGCGGCTCGCCGCGCTCACGACGCTCCTCCGCGTCGGCAGCGCGCGCGCGGCGCGCCCGCGGAGCTTCGCGCTGCGCGCGCGCGGGTTCGTGCGCGTCTCCTCGTCGGCCGCGACGACGGGCTTCTTCGTCAGGGGCTCGAAGCCGCGCGTCGCCGCGGAACGCGCGCTTGACGCGCCGGTCCTCGAGCGAGTGGAACGAGATGACGCGACCACGCCCTCGTCCGCGAGGACGTCCGGCAGCGTCACTCGAGCGAGCGCTCGAGCTCGACGAGCTCGTCGTTGACGGCGATGCGGAGCGCCTGGAACGTGCGCGTCGCCGGATCGATCCCGCCGCGCGGCGCCGGGCCGACGCCGGCGATCGACCGGCGCGCCGCAGGTCCGCCGTCGTCTCGAGCTCGCCGCCGTCGCGCGCGCGCTTGATGCGAGCGCGCGATCGCGCCGCGATCGGCGCTCCTCGCCGTAGCGTACATCACGTCGGCGAGCTCGTCTTCGTCGACGCGGCCGAGCAGCTCCGCGCGGTCTCGCCCGTGCGTCGGGTCCATGCGCATGTCGAGCGGCCCGTCGGCGCGAGAACGCGAAGCCCGCGACCGGCGTCGTCGAGCTGCGGCGAGCTCACGCCGAGGTCCGCGAGCAGGCCGTCGACCCGGGCGGTGCCCGCCCGCCGCGAGCAGCTCCTCCGCGTCCGCCGAACGCCGCCGTGGACGAACGTCGACGCGCTCGCCGAAGCGGCGCGAGGCGCGCGCGCGCGGCCGCGAGCGCGCAGCGGGTCGCGATCGATGCCGATGAGCCGCCCGTCGGGCGCCGCTCGCCTCGAGGATCGCTTCGGCGTGGCCCGCCGCCGCCGAGCGTCGCGTCGGCGTAGACGCCGCCGCGCGCGGCGCGAGCAGCGCGATGCTCTCGCCGACCATCACGCGTCTCGTGCACGAACGGCGCGCTCACAGGCCGAGCTCCGAGAGCCTGCGCGCCATCGCCACGCGCTCGTCGTCGTCCTCGAGCACGGTCGCGCGGAGCGCCTCGAAGCGCGGCTTCGACCAGAGCTCGGCGTGCCGCCCCATGCCGGCCCAGAGCGCCTCGCGCTCGAGGCCCGCGTGAGCGCGGAGCGTCGACGGGATCAGGATTCGCCCGAGCTTGTCGGGCTCGACCTCGACCGCGCCAGACACGTAGATGCGTCGCAGCATCGCGACCTGCCGGTCGAACTGCGGCAGACGCGCGAGCCGATCCTCGAACGCGAGCCACTCGCTCCATCGGGTACGCGACGAGGCACGCGTCGAGGCCCGTCGTGAGCACGAGCCGCTCGTCTCGCCGCTCGCGGTGAGCACATCGCGGAAACGTGACGGAAGCGACGTGCGCCCCTTACCGTCGATCGCGTGCTCATACCTGCCTCGAAACACCTGCGATCACCTACCGTCGGTCCATGGTCGGCCTAGATGGTTCCGAGGATTGGCACTAGTTACCACCTGTTACCACCGCAGCGCGACCCTATGAAGATCCTCGGCGGGGTGTCAACTTCTTTCGTGGCCAGTCAACTGAGCGTAAATTCGACGTCTTACACGTCTCCCACCCCCAGCCGGCGGCCGTCCCGCGCCGCCGCCCCGGTCACCCACATGCCGCGGTGGGCCTGGGGTCTTTCAACCCCATCCGAGCCCGGAGGGGCCGATCGGGTACGATGCGCCCGTGGACCCGGCAGACGAGGCCCTCGCGGCCGCCTGGCAAGAGGTGGAGAGCGCGTGGGAAGACGAGGCCGGGCACGCCCGCTTCGTCGCCCTTGCGCGACGTTGGGGAGGTTGCCGGAGGCGGCGAGGCGCTACCGTGAGGTCGCGCGAACAGAGCCGGAGCGCCGGGTGTCCGCCGAGCAGCACGATCGGCTGATCGTGGTCGCGATGGAGGTCCTGGCGCGACCCGGACCGAGCCGCCGCCCGAAGGCCGCCGGCCCGTGTTGCTCGTCCTCGCGCTCGTCCTCGCCGTGGGCCTCGTGCTCGGCGCGCTCTACGCGCTGTTGCACGGGTTCTCCCCCCGTGGGTAACGTCATGGGCCCGCGCTCGCGGGCGGGAGCACGGCGGCGCCGTCCGCCCGCGGGCCCAAACGAGACGCCCCTTGCAGCTCGACTTCCAAGCTCGAGAGCTCACGGTCAAGCTCGTCTATTACGGGCCGGCGCTGAGCGGAAAGACCACGCAACCTCCAGGCCATTCACCAGCTGGTCGCCCCCGAGCGCGTCCGGCCGCCTGATGACCCTGGAGACGCGCGACGACCGCACGCTCTTCTTCGACCTGCTGCCGCTCACGCTCGAGCACCGCACACGGCCTGCACGTCCGGATCAAGCTGTTCACCGTCCCGGGCCAGGTCATCCACAACGCGACGCGCCGGCTCGTGCTCCAGGGCGCGGACGGCGTCGCGTTCATCGCCGACTCCCAGCGGAGCGAGACGCGCGCGAACGCAGCTGCGTTCGTCAACATGCGCCAGAACCTCACGGACAACGGCATCGACGCCGCGCGCATGCCGCTCGTCATCCAGTTCAACAAGCGCGACCTGCCCGACGTCCGCAGCGACGCCGAGATCGACGAGCTCGCCGCGCAGGGCACGCGAGCCGGTCTTCAAGGCGATCGCGACGCGCGGCGTCGGCGTGCTCGAGACGTTCTACGGCCTCTTCGAGCTCACGTGGCGGCAGCTCGAGACGGAGCACAACCTCCAGGACAAGTTCGGCGTCGAGCCGGACGCGATGATGCAGGTGGTGCGCGCGCGCCTCGGCCAGCCGCCGTCCGAGCCGCCCGAGGCGCGGCCGTGATCGACGAGAAGAAGCTCCGCCTGCGCCACGGCGACGTCGCGCGGCTCGAGGATCTCGTCGACCGCGAGGCGCTCGCGGACGTCTGCAAGTCGTTCTTCGAGCTCTTCGGCCTGCCGATCCGCGTCTTCTCGACGGAGGGGACGCTGCTCGCGGACGCGCACGAGGAGCGGCGCGTCTGCCAGTACGTCAACTCGCTGAGCGGCGGGCGCATCGCGTGCGCGCAGGTCGTCGAGCCAGGTGCAGCGGCTCGCGCCGGGCACGACCGAGATCCAGCCGTGCTTCACCGGCGCGGTCTACCGCGTCGTGCCGATCGAGTACGAAGGCCGCCGCCTCGGGCGCTTCGTGATCGGCCCGTACCTGCCGGCCGAGCTGCGCGAGGTGCCCGCGCTCGCTCCTCGTCGATCGACCCCGCGATCGACGCCGACGCGCGCGCGCGACGCGCTCGCGGAGATGCCGCGCGTGCGCGTCGAGACGGCCGAGCGCATCGTCGGAGCACCTGCACGGCGTCGCTCGATCTGATCCTCTTCTCCGGGCACAGCGCGTACCTGACGAGCGAGATGCACCTCGCGAGCGTGCGCGAGAGCTACCGCGAGCTCGCCGAGAAGAACGCGCGCCTGCAGGAGGCGCTACGACAGGCTCAAGGAGCTCGACCGGCTCAAGTCGAACTTCCTCGCGACCGTGAGCCACGAGCTGCGCACGCCGCTCACGTCGATCATCGGCTACTCCGAGATGCTCGCGACCGGCATCGCGGGCGAGCTCAACGCAGGAGCAGCGCGAGTTCGTCGAGACCATCCGCGCGCAAGGGCGATCAGCTCCTCGTCGCTCATCACGCAACCTCCTCGACGTCGGCAAGCTCGAGCAGGGCGACCTCGCGCTCAGCCTCGAGCCGATCGACGGCCGCGCGCGCTCATCGAAGAGGTCGTCGCGACCGTGGCGCCGCACGCGCGGCGCAAGAAGCGATCGCGCTCCAGGTCGACGTGCGCGGCCGAGCTGCCGAAGGTGAAGGCCGACGCCGTGCGCATCCGGCAGATGCTGCATCAACCTCGCCGACAACGCGCTCAAGTTCACGCCGCCGGGCGGCGCAGTCACGGCTCGGGGCGCGCGCGACCGAGCTCGAGCCGGTGACGCGAGCGAGACGACGGGCTCGGGCTCGTGCTGCTCGCCGCGCCGAGCGCCGGCGATCGAGTTCTCGCGTGACCGACTCCGGCATCGGCATCCCGCCGCAGCACAAGGAGCGCGTCTTCGACGCCTTCTATCCAGGTCGACGGAAGCTCGACGCGTGAGCACGGCGGCACGGGTCTGGGCCTCTCGATCGTGAAGCGGCTCGTCGAGGCGCACGGCGGCACGATGCGCGTCGAGAGCGAGCTCGGCGCTGGCTCGACGTTCTTCGTCGTGGTTCCGGACGCGTCGGCAGAGAGCGGGATATGAGCTCGAGCGGCGAGTTCGAGCGGATCGCGAGATCCGCGAGCTCTTGGAGCGCCGCGGGACGACGTAGCGCTCGGGATCGGCGACGATGCGGCGATCCTCTCGCCGTCGCCCGGGCGCCAAGTCCTCAGTGTGGACGCTCTGGTGGAGGGCGTGCACTTCCGGCGCGATTGGATCTCTTGGGAGGACCTCGGGCGCCGCGCGTTCGTCGCGGCCATCAGCGACCTCGGCGCGATGGGAGCGAAGCCGCGGGCGGCGTTGCTCTCGCTGATCCTCTCCCCCGACGTCGACGACGACGCGCTCTCGTCGCTCGTCCGCGGCGTGGCTGCGGCAGCCGACGACCAAGCGGCGCCCGTCGTCGGGGGGAACCTCGCGCGCGGCGCAGAAGTGTCGATCACCACGACCGTCATCGGCGAGGTGGGCGACCGATGGCTCGTGCGCTCGGGTGCGCGCGTCGGCGACGGCATCTATCTCACCGGCGCCGTCGGTCTCTCGGCGCTCGGGGTCGCAGCCCTCTCCAAGGGCCTCGGCGACGACCCGCGCTTCGCGCGGTTCGTCGGTCGCTATCGGCGTCCCATCGCTCATACGGTCACGGGCCAGCGGCTCACCGCCATCGCGACCGCGTGCGCCGACGTCAGCGACGGGCTCGCCGCCGACGTCGGCCACATCTGTGAAGCCTCGCACGTGGGTGCGCGCATCTTCCTCGCGGAGCTGCCCCGCGTGAGCGACTTCGCCGCGCTCGCACGCGAGATCGGAGAGTCGCCCGTCGAGCTCGCGCTCGCGGGCGGTGAGGACTTCGAGCTCGTGTTCACCGCGCCGGCCGACGTGAGCGCCGACGAGCTCGGGACCCGCGTAGGAGGAATCGTCGACGGCGAAGGCGTCGCAATCGTGGGGCCGGACGGCGAGCCAGTGGAGCTCGAGAGGCGAGGCTGGTCCCACTTCTGACCGGTGCTATGGTGCCGGCGAGATGGACCCGGCCGCGCTTCGCAAGCTGCTCGACGACGTGCGCACCGGCGCGGTCCACGTCGACGACGCGATGCGCGCGCTCCGGGATCTGCCGTTCGCCGATCTCGGGTACGCGACCATCGATCATCACCGCGCGCTGCGGCTCGGTTTCCCCGAGGTCGTCTTCGGAACGGGCAAGACCAAGGAGCAGATCGTCGGCATCGTCCGGGAGATCGGAGCGCGCGGCCAGACGGTGCTCGTCACGCGCGTCTCGGAAGACGCCGCGCGAGCGCTCGTCGCGGCGATCCCCGACGTCGTGTGGGAGCCGACCTCGCGGACGTGCGTCCTCGCCGCGAGCGCGCCGGCGCCCCTCGCCGAGCGCCCGATCTGCATCGTCACCGCCGGCACGAGCGACCTCCCGGTCGCCGAGGAGGCCGCCGTCACGGCGCGACGCTGATGGGCAACCCGGTGACGCGCCTCACGGACGTCGGCGTCGCCGGCATCCATCGACTGCTCGCGCGTCGCGCGGTGCTCGACGAGGCCGAGCGTGGTGATCGTGGTCGCCGGGCATGGAGGGCGCGCTCGCGAGCGTCGTCGGCGGGCTCGTCGCCAAGCCGGTCATCGCGGTGCCGACGTCGGTCGGCTACGGCGCGAGCTTCGGCGGGCTCGCCGCGCTGCTCGGGATGCTCAACAGCTGCGCCGCGGGCGTGACGGTGGTCAACATCGACAACGGCTTCGGCGCGGCGTTCGCCGCGACGCCTGATCAACGCCGCGAGGCGCCGTGAGCGACGGCGAGCACGGGCACCGGACACGGGCACGGGCCCGGCCACGGAACACGGTCACGGACACGGGACCGGTCACGGTCACTCGCACGATCACGGTCGCGATCACGATCATCACGCCGAGCGCGCCCGCCCTCCCCTGCGCGCGCGCCGCGTCGCAGGTCGCGTCCTCTTCATCGACGCGCCGAGCGGCCTCGCGGGCGACATGCTCGTCGCCGCGCTCCTCGATCTCGGCGTGCCGCGCGCCGTCGCTCGAAGACGCGCTCGCGTCGCTCGCCGCGTGCGGCTTCGGCGGCTATCGCGCTCGACGATCTCGCGACGTCGAGCGCACCGGCATCGCCGCGCTCGCGCTTCCGACGTCGACGTCGACGCGGGCGCAGCCCGAGCGTCGCTAGCGCGACATCCGTGCGCTGCTCGAGGCGCCGCAGCTCGCCGCCGGGCGCGCGCGCGCTCGCGCTCTCGCGTCTTTCGAGCGCCTCGCCGAGGCCGAGGCCGCGTCCACGGCATCGCCGTCGACGACGTCCACTTCCACGAGGTCGGCGCGGTCGACTCCATCGTCGACATCGTCGCCGCGGCCGCCGCGCTCGATCACCTCGGCGCGCGCGCTCGTGGCGTCGCCGCTTCCGCTCGGGCGCGGGCTTCGTACGAGCCGCGCACGGGTCTCCCGCTCCCGGCGCCCGCGACCGTGCTCTGCCTCGCGGCGTGCCGACGTACGACGCCGGCATCGACGCGGAGCTGGTCACGCCGACGGGCGCTGCGATCGTCGGCGCGCTCGCCGAGGAGTTCGCGCGGTGGCCCGCATGCGACCGCTCCGCGTGCGGCTGGGGCGCGGGCGACGCGCGAGCTCGCCGACCGGGCGAACGTCGTCCGGCTCGTCCTCGGCTCGCCCGACGCCGACGAGCACCGCGCGCGACGTCCCGACGCGGCGCTCGAGATCATCGAGGCCAACGTCGACGACACCACCGGCGAGATCGCGGCGTGCGCGCTCGGTCGCGCGCTCGAAGCCGGGGCGCTCGACGCGTGGGCGTCGCCCGATCGCGATGAAGAAGGGCCGTCCCGCGACCATGGTCTCGATACTCTGTCGCAGCGAGCAGACCGACGAGCTCGCAAGGCTTCTCTTCACCGAAACGACGACGCTCGGCGTCCGCGTACGACCGTGCGAGCGGATCGAACGCCCGAGCCGGATCGTCGAGGTGGACACGCCGTACGGCGCGATTCCGGTCAAGGTCGCGGACGGTGACGGGCTGCCTCTGAACGCAGCGCCCGAATTCGAGTCCTGCCGCCGCGCCGCGGAGAAGCACGGGGTCCCGCTCAAGCACGTGTTCGAGGCCGCTCTCGTCGCGCTGCGGAAGTGACCGCGCGCGCCAGCGCAGCCCAACGGAGGCCGTCGTACGAGCCCTCGACCTGGTATTCTGAGGAGGAAAGGCTGGCATCGATGGAGGGCTCTAGAAGGAGGTGCGGGACGCTCCGCGCCGCGTGCTCGCTCTGCGTGTCTCTCGTCGTCATCAGCGCGGCCTGCGGGGACGACGACGGCGCGCCGCCCCCAGGTGACGGCGGCGCGGGCGACGGTGCCACGCGCGACGCCGGCGTGGACTCCGGTGTCGACGCGGGCGTCGCCGACGGCGGGCCGGTCGCGGCCCCCACGGTCGCGTGCCTCGAGCCGGGCTTCGGCACGATGATCAGCGTCGCCGCGGGCTCGACGGTCCACGTGCGGGCCGCGATCACCGCTGCTGCTCCGGGCGGGATAGCGAGCGTCACGATTGACGGTGCGCCCGTGACGCCGGGACCGTCGCTCGAGGTCGAGACGGATGTGACGGCGAGGTTCGGGATCAACAACGTCGACATCCGCGTGACGGACTCGGCGGGCAACGTCGGAGGCGGCGTCTGCAGCTTCCTCGCTTCCGACGCGTGGCTGCCGAGCGATGCCTGGCTGGACGACACCGTCACGATGCGCCTCGGCCCGATCGCGATCGACGACGGCGTGCCCGACGACGGCCTCGACAGCATGAACGACCTTCTGCGCAGCGTGCTCGAAGCCGGCCTCCTCGAGACGACGCTCGACGCGCACTTCTCCCGCCCCGACATCGACTTCAAGAACTGTCCGGCGCCGGGCGTCTGCGACGCGATGCCGCTCGGCGTCTGCGTTCGCGCGCAGGTGGACTACGTGCCGGCGTCGGCCGGTGGCGGCGTCTCCATCACCGGCATGTCTTCGAGCACGCTGACGCCGCACGACGGTACCCTCCAGTTCGTCGGAACGGGGCGGTCGATTCCGCTTCCCGTCCACGTGACCAGCTGCTCCGGGTCGGGCGTCTCGCTCGACGAGATGGGTACGGTGGACATCGAGAGCGTCACGGTGGACATCGACGTCACGGTGGAGATCGACGCCGCGGGCGACCTCGTTGCGACGCCGGTCGCCGTCAACGACGTGACGGTCGGGACCGTGACCGCTTCGTTCCCCATGGCCAGCTCGACGACACGCCCGACGCTCGAGTCGATCGTCGCTTCGGACATCGGCGGAGCGGACGGCGCGGCGCTTCGCGCTTCCATTGGTGACTTCGTGCTCACGGAGCTCGACGGCATGCTCGACGTCCTGCTCTCGACGTTCGACGTACGGACGCTCGGGGACACGTTCGACATGCCTACGCTGACCGGCGGCACGACGTCGTTCGGCTTCGACTCGCGCTACACGTCGGTGTCGATCTCCGACACAGGGGTCGTGTTCGGGCTCGGAACGCGCTTCGACGCGGGATCGATCACGACGCCGACGGGCGACCTCGGCACTCCGCTCGCCGCGCCGCTCGCCGCGGTCGCATCGGCGACGACGGATCCGGTGGGCAA
This sequence comes from uncultured delta proteobacterium, assembly GCA_963740495.1. GTDB lineage: Bacteria > Myxococcota_A > Polyangia > Polyangiales > CAVUEK01 > CAVUEK01. Next base: position 1,041,260 of record CAVUEK010000006.1, on the reverse strand, counting down.
CCTCGTCGCGGACACGGTCTTGAACTTCGTGCTCCATTCGAGCTGGTCGGGCGGCGGAATGAGCGGAATCGTCGGGCCCACCATGATCGTCGGCCCGACCATGATTGTCGGCCCGACCATGATCGTCGGCCCGACCATGATTGTCGGTCCGACCATGATTGAGGCGAGCGTCGGCCTGCCGCCGGTCGCGCACGGATCCGCGACGGGCACCGTCGATCTCGCGATGGGCGGGATCGCGCTGACGCTCTCGGGCGCTGGGGCATACGCGGGCGGCCTCGAGTTCCGGATGGGCGCGGTCGCGGAGGGAACCGTCGTCGCGTCGTCGGGCGAGAACCCGCACTTCGACGACATCGCGATCCGGTCGCTCGCGTTCAGCACCGACCGTCCGCTCAGCGACAGCGAGCGCACGGACGTCGAATCGTGGCTCGTCGTGTTCGCGTGGTACCTCGCGAGCTTCTCCCTCAACGACTCGGGCCCGACGATGCCGCTCCCGTCCTTCCTCACGACCCCCGAGATGGCCATGTACGGTATCCCGGAGGGGCTCGAGCTCGGCACGGTGTCCCCGCGTGCCGGCTTTACCGACTCGCACGTCGAGATTGTCGGAGAGTTCGGCGAGCGGCCGTGAGCGACGAGTCGAACACGCTCTCCGACGGGCCTTACCGAGTCGACCGCCCCGAGCGAGTCGGACCGTACGCGGTGGGCGGCGTGATCGGCTCGGGCGGATTCGGGACCGTCTACGCCGCGAAGGGCCCGGACGGCGGCGAGGTCGCGCTCAAGGTGATGGCGTCGTACCTCGCGTCACAAGACGTCCTGCGCAGGTTCGAGCGCGAAGGCACGATCCGGATTGAGCACCCGAACGTCGTACGAGTGCTGGACGCCGGCGCGACGCCGGAGGGCGAGCGCTACATCGCGCTCGAGCTCCTCCACGGCGAGCCGTTCACGAAGCTTCTGTCGCGAGCGCCTCTTCCTCCGAGCGAGGTCGTCCGGATTGGCATGGACGTCTGCGCCGGCCTCTCCGCCGCGCACGAGCAGGGCGTCGTGCACCGCGATCTCAAGCCTGGCAACGTCTTCATCTGCGACGACGGATCCGTGAAGGTGCTCGACTTCGGCATCGCGCGATGGCTCGAGCCGGACCCGAGCAGCCAGCTCACCCGCGAAGGCTCGGTGGTCGGCACCCCCGGGTACCTCTCGCCCGAGCAAGCGCGGGGAATGCGGGAGATTGACGCGCGCACGGACATCTGGGCGCTCGGCGTCATCCTGTACCAGGCGCTCTCCGGGATCTCGCCCTTCCTGCGCGACTCCTCGGTCGCGACGATCCTCGCGGTCGTGCTCGAAGAGGCCGATCCCCTCGCGTCGCGCGCGCCGCCGCTGCCGGCGGGGCTCGCCGCCGTCGTCGACCGCTGCCTCACGAAAGACCCGTCCGCTCGCTGGCCGAGCGCGCCCGCGCTCGCAGAGGCGCTGGGCTCCATCGATGTCGACGCGAGCCCGCGAGAGGCCGTCGCGCCCGCGATGCTATCGATGTCGTTCGCGTCCGACGAGCAGCGCGTCGTGGCGCTCCTGCTCGCGACCGACGTCCACGACGTCGCGAGACTCGCCGCCGTCGTCGAGGAGTGGGGGGGCGAGCTGATCGAGATGGTCGGGCGACGCGCGATCGGCGTATTCGGCGGGAAGCGCTCCGAAGGCGACGAGACGAGCCGCGCGGCCGCCGCAGCGATGGCAGCGCGCGATGCCGCGGCCTACATCGCGATCGCCTCCGGGCGCGCGACCGGCGCGGGCGGCACCGTGTCCGGCGACGCAGTGCGAGCGGTGGAGCGGGCCTGTGCGGCGCGACGGCCGGGCGTCGTCGTCGACGCAGCCGCGGCGCGGACGTTGACCGGATACGATCTCGAGGAGCTCTCGTCGGGTCTCTTCGAGATCCCACGCGGCGCCGAGCCTTCGATCGCGCCCGCACAGCGCGTCGACGAGCCACCTCTGCTCGGACGGGGAGCGGAGATCGCGCAGCTACGCGCCGCTGTCGCGATGCTCGTCGAGGAACGGCGGCCGCTCGTCGTCTGGATCAGCGGCCCGCCCGGGATCGGCAAGACCCGCTTGCGCCAGGAGATCGTGGGTCAGCTGCGCGAGCAGAGCGGAGAGCTCCGCGTTCTCATCGGCGGCGGTGAGTCCCACAAGCAGAAGACGAGCCTCTACTTCGTCGGGGCAGCCATCCGAAGCAGCGCGATCGCGACCGATCGCGGCGACGCGCGAATCCAGCTCCAGCGCTTTTGCGAGGACGCGCTCGGAAACTCGGCGTGGGCGGCGGACCACGCGACCGCGCTCGGTCGGCTCTTCGGTCTCGAAGAGACCTCCCGGGACTTCTCGAGGACGAGCGACCCGCAGGTGATGGCCGACAAGCTGCGGGTCGCGGTCGCCGACGTCCTCGGCGGCCTCGCCGAGCGTGGGCCCCTCGCCATCGTGATCGAGGACGCGCAGTGGGCGGATGCGGCGTCGCTCGCGCTGCTCGAGAACCTCCTCGAGCGGAGCGCCGACCTTCCGATCCTCGTCGTCTTGGCCGCCCGGCCCGAGCTCGCAGACGAGCACCCCGATCTCTTCGCGGGCCAGGACGTCATCCGCATCCAACCCCGCGGCCTCGTCGCCGCGCAGGTGGGGGCGCTCGCCGAGTCGATCGCGGGCCGGACGCTCCGAGACGAGCTCGTGCGCGCGATCACGGCCCGCACGGGCGGCAATCCGTTCTTCGTCGAGCAGATCGTCCGCGAGACGGTGGAGAAGCGGCTCGTCGACGCGCATCTCGATGCGCTGCCGATCCCCCTCACGGTCGAAGCCTCCGTCCAGTCGAGGCTCGATCACCTTCCGGCGGAGGAGAAGAAGCTCCTGCTCCGCGCTGCGGTGTTCGGTCCGACGTTCACCGCGAACGGCCTGCGCGCGCTCGGCATCGAACAGCCGGAGTCGCTCCTCGGAAGGCTCGGGCGTCGCGGGCTCGTCGCGGACCGCGCCCGCAGTCGCCACGGCGCGAAGGGCGAGCACGAGCTCCGGAGCGCGCTCGTCGCGGACGTGGCGTACCGAATGCTCACGCCGGAGCTCGCGCGCGACCTCCACCGGCGCGCCGCCGGCTTCTTGGCGTCGACTCCGGACGTCGAGGTCGAGATCGTCGCACAGCACCACGAGCGGGGGGGCGAGGACGCTCTGGCCGGCGACGCGTACGCGCGCGCGACGCTGCTCGCCGCGCGCCGCGGCGACACCGACGGCGTGCTCCGCTGTGCCGGGCGTGCGCTCGAGCTCGGCGTGATCGAGTCGCGTCGGTTCGACCTCCACCTGGCCCGCGCGGAGGCGCTCTCGTTCCTCGGACGGCGCGAAGATCAATCGAAGGAGATCGAGGCCGCCCTCGAAGCCGCGACGTCGCCCGTTCAGAGAGCGCGCGCCCTCAACGAGCGCGTCGCGATCTGCGCTGCGACCGGCGCCCACGAGCGCGGCCTGCGTCTGGTCCCCGATGCGCTCGAGGCCGCGCGAGCGTCGAACGACGCGAACGCCGTCGCGCACGCGCTCGCCCGGAAGACGTGGGTGCTCGTGCACGCAGGACGCGTCGACGAAGCGAGCGAGGCGATCGAGGAGGCGGCAGAGCTCGGCGACGCCCTCAACGCCGACATGCGCGCGGTCGTCGGCGGTTGGCGCGCGCAGATCGCATCGGCGCGTGGCGACCTGGGAGAGCGGCTCGACGCGTTTCAGCGCGCGGTCGAGCTGTTTCGCGAGGCGGGCGATCTCCGCCGCGCGGCGCAGGAAGAATCGAACCTCGCCGACACCTTCAACCGCCTCGGCATGTACGACCGCGCCGAGCTCGCGCTCGGAGTCGCGCTCGATCTCACGCGGCGCGTCGGCAACCGGGTCGCGGAGGCGTTCGCCCTCGCCAACCTCGGCTACGCGCTCGCTGGGCAGGGTCGCACCGAGGACGCGCTCGAGGCGCTCGACGCGGCGGATCGCGCCGCCGGCCAGGTCGCGGCGCGCTACCTCTCCATCGTCGTGCGCGTGTACCGGGCGCGCGCGCTCCTCGCGGGGGGACGGCACGACGAGGCAGCCCGCGCGGCCGAGGCCGCAGCCGACGACGCACGCCGGAACGAGATGCCCGGGGTCGCCGCGGCCGCGCTCGCGACCGCCGCGCAGGCGAGGCTCGCGACGGGAGCCGCCCCACTCGCTCTCGAGCTCAGCAGGCGCGCGATGGAGCTCCACGACGCGGTCGGCTCGATGGAGGAGGACGAGAGCGACGTGTTCCTCGCCCACGCGCGCGCTCTCTCGGCGTCCGGCTCGCCCGACGAGGCGCTCGCCGTCGTCGAGCGGGGCCGCGCCCGCCTCGAGGAGATCGCCGCCAAGATCGGCGACGACGAGCTGCGGCGGCGCTTCCTCGAGGACGTCCCCGCGAACCGGGAGCTCTCCCGTTTCGACGAGGGATCCGGGCGGCGGCCCTGAACGTCCGAATGGGGCCGGGCCGCTGCGGCCGGATATCGTGAATGGACGGCCCGGCCGGCCCGTCCGAACCACGCCCGGGGTATTCCGCGCCCAGGTCCGGGTATACGCTTCGGCACCCGGGCGCCGGCCCGAAAGGAGCTTCGACCCCCCATGAAGATCTCGACCTTCGTCTTGGCAGTCGCTTCCCTCACCGCATGTCTGGCCTCGGGATGCACGATCGAGCCGATCAACTATGGGAGCTGCCGGAGCGTGGCCGGCTGCAACAGCCGCGCGGACAACTGCTACACCGTCGACTACGCCGGCGTGAGCGACAGCTTCTGCAGCAACGCGTGCTCGAGCGACGCCGAGTGCCCGATCGGCACGAACGGCTCTCGGGGCGCCTGCTACGACGTGATGAGCTCCGGAAGCACGATCTGCTACGAGCGCTGCACGGACGACTTCGACTGCACGATCGGCTTCTCGTGCACGGCGACGAGCGCAGGCGACGCCATCTGCCTCCCCGGCTCGAGCGCGCCTCCGCCGCCGAAATTACAACAACTGCGCGAGCATCTCCGACTGCAACAGCTCCGCCGACGAGTGCTACACCGTCACGTACGCGGGGATCACCGACAGCTTCTGCAGCAACCTCTGCTCGTCCGACTCGAACTGCCCCGTGAGCGCCACCGGTGACGTCGGCGCGTGCTACGACGTCATGAGCTCGGGCGTGTTCCTCTGCTACGAGCGCTGTGCGGCGGACATCGACTGCGCGGTCGGGTTCGGCTGCTTCGATACGTTCGATCCGGGGACGGGCGTCCTCGACGCGATCTGCCTGCCGCGCTGACTCACGCGATCTCGAGCCTGCGGAGCATCTTCTGTAGGCCATAGCGCGACACGCCGAGCAGCTGGGCCGCGCGGGTTTGGTTTCCTCCCGCGCGGTCGAGCGCCGCCCGGATGAGCCGCTTCTCGAGCAGGGCGATCTGCGCCTTGAGGTCGAGCTCGTCGGGCGCGTCCTCGTCGGTCTCGCCGCGCACCTCCGGGCTGAGGTGCGCGCGCTCGATCACGTCTCCCGACGCGAGGACGAGGGCGCGCTGGATCTCGTTCTCGAGCTCGCGAACGTTCCCGGGCCAGCGATGCGCGCGCATCACCGCGAGCGCCGCCCGATCCACCCGCACCGCGCGGCCGCCTCGGTGCTTCTCGAGGAAGTGCTCGACGAGGGCCGGAACGTCGTCCGGCCGGTCGCGGAGCGGAGGGATCGGCACCGTGACGACGGCCAGACGGTAGTAGAGGTCCTCGCGGAAGTCGCCCTCGTCCACCATGCGCCGCAGGTCGCGATGGGTCGCGGCGACGATTCGCACGTCGACCTGCTTCACGCTCTCGCCGCCCACGCGTCGGATCTCCCCCTCCTGGATCACGCGCAGGAGCTTCGCCTGCAGCGCCGGGCCAGCTCGCCGATCTCGTCGAGGAAGAGGGTGCCGCCGTCCGCCGCCTCGAAGAGCCCGACGCGGTCGCGCTCGGCGCCGGTGAACGCGCCACGCACGTGGCCGAAGAGCTCGCTCTCGAGCAGCGTCTCGGGGATCGCGCGCGCAGTTGATCGCTGACGAACGGCGCGTCCGCGCGCCGCGAGAGCCGGTGAACGGCGCGGGCGACGAGCTCCTTTCCGGTCCCGCTCTCGCCGGTGATCAGGACGGGGACGTCCGCGGGAGCGACGCGCTCGACGAGATCGACGACGACTCGCATGACCGGGCTCCGGGTGACGATACCGAGCGCTTCGCCACCCACCGTCGCCCGGCGCAGCGTCGCGATCTCGATCGCTTGCGTCTCGACCTTCTCTGCGAGCTGGCGGCGGAGGAGAGAGAGCCTGCGCGCGTCCTTCCGCTCCCTGCGCGAGCGCTCGGCGCCGTCGAGCGCGATGGCGGCGAGATCCGCGAGATCGGACAGGAGCGCGACCGTGTCGGCGTCGAACGCCCCGGGGCGGAGCCGATCGTCGAGGTACACGGCTCCGGTGACCTCTCCCATGGATCGCAGCGGTACGGCCACGACCGAGCGGAGGGCGAGCGCGTGCACGCTCGCCGCTCCGTCGAGCCGCTCGTCGGCGACTGCATCGACGCTCGAGATCGGCAGGCCCCCGTCGATCGCACGCGCGGCGATCGAGCGCGAGAACCCCGAAGCGTCGCGGGGAGAGGTCGGCCGTTCGTCGATCCCGCGCACCGCGCGGACGCGAAGCTCGCCGTCCGACGCTCGCGTGATCAAGAAACCACGCTCCGCACCGGCGAGGTCGATCGCGGCGTCGAGGATCTCTTCCTTCAGCCGGCTCACGCGGCGCTCGGCGGTGAGCCGCCGCGCGAGACGGGCGAGCCGCCGCCACCGCGGGTCCGCGGGCCCGCTCGGCCCGACGTCGACTGGAGCGACCGAGAACGCCCGCTGGTATGCACCGACGGCGCGCAGTCTCGCCCGGGCGTCCGCGGCCAGCGAAGACGCCGCCCCGTCGAGCAGCGCACGCGCCGCACCGAGGTGGCGGCGTGCGCTCTCGCGATCAGTGACGGCATCCGCGGCCTCCGCGGAGAGCAGCTCCGACCTGAGCCGCGCCTCCCACGTTCCCGCTCGCTCGGCGTGCGCGCGCGCCACCGTCGCCGCGGCGACCGCTTCGCTCGCTCGACCTTCGGCGAGCGCCACACGCGCGCTCGCCACCGCGAGCTCCGAGCGCGCGAGAATGCCCTCGACCCCGAGCGCTTCGGCTTCGTCGAGCGCCGCGCGCGCTGCCCTCGCATCACCCACCGCCGCGAGCACCAACGCGCGCCGCGCGCCGACGACGGCGCGCGCCTCGTCGGGCGCGCCAACCGACGCGGCGTGCGCTTCCTCGACATGCGACCGAGCGCGAGCGAGCGAGCCCTCGCGCAGCGCGATCTCGGCTTCGAGCACGGCCGCGAAGCCTAGCGCAGCGCGGTCGCCCGCGCGTTCGGCCGCCTCGCGCGCACGTGCGAGCGCGGTCTTCGCGAGGTCGTCGTCGCCCGCGTGCACGGCCGCGAGACCGAGGTCGTAGAGCGCGCGAGAGAGATCGGCATCGCGTCCGAGACGTGCGAGCCGTCGGGCGCCGTCGCGCAACGCCGCGATCGCGTGCCCGAGCTCGCCCGCGTCGAGCCGCGCAACGCCTACGTTCACGAGAAACGCCGCCGCCGCGTGCGCTTCGCCCGAGCGCTCCGCGAGCTCGAACGCGCGGCGAAAGCGCTCTGTCGCCCGCCACACCTCGCCGCGCGCGAGCGCGAGGCTCGCGCCGACGCCCTCTGCTCGCGCCTCGATGGCCGCGTCGCCCGACGCATGCGCCGAAGCGACGAATCGCTCGACGACGTCGGCCGCCGCCGCGAGGTCGCCCGCGCGGAGCGCCGCGAGGGCTGCAATCTCACGGCCGCGGGTCGCCGTGCGCGCGTCGCCCAGCCGCTCCGCTTCGGCAGCGTCGACGAGCGCGCGCGCTTCATCCCCGCTCTCGAGAAAGAGCCGGCCGCGCGTAGCGAGCGCAGGCGCGCGGGCGCTCTGGTCATTCGACGCGAGCACCTCTTCGACCGCCGCGAGCGCTCCTTCGCGATCGCCGGCGAGACGCGAGATCTCTCCACGAAGCGCGAGCGCTCTTTGGGAGCTCTCACCGGCGAGCGCCGCGAGCGCCTCGGGGTAGCGTGCACGCGCCCTCTCGGCGTCCGCGAGCTCGAGCGCGACGAGCTCGGGCACCGGACGGAAGCGATCGCCGGCGAGACGCGCGATCGAGGACGCGCGCTCGGGATCTCCGGCGCGCCGCGCCGAGCCGATAGCGCGCGCGAGGGCGCCTTCGGCGCGCTCCTGGTCGCCGAGAGTCGCCGCGATGAACGCGAGCGCGTCGTCGCCGAGCGGGGCCGCGAGAAGCGCGCGAGCGCGCTCGATGCGTCGCGCCTCCGACATCGCGTCGAGGACGCCGCGGATGAGGTCGCGCCGCAAGCGGAGACGCCCGTCGCTCCCGACCGAGCCCGCGCCCGCGCGAACGAGCGCACCGACCGCGTCGCTCGCATCGCCCCGGAGCACCACGTCGACGGCCCCCGGCCCGATCGCGCCTCCCGCGAGGGCGAGCACCTCGCAGAGGCCCCTCGCCTTCACGGGCAGCCGCGTCGCGTCCTCGGCCGCGTGCGCACGAAGCCCTCGCAGCGTCTCCGGGCGCCCGACGTCGGCGCCGTCCGCGAAGCCAATCGCGAGCGCGCGGCAGAGGAGACCTGGGAGCCCACCGCTCGCTTCGAGCGCGGCGTCGACGAGCTCCGGTGGGGGCTCGGCCGAGAGCGCCGCGCCGAGAAGAGCGCGAAGCGCCTGAACGGGGAGCGGCCGCACGTCGACGCGTGCATCGACGCCGTCGATCGGACGGTCGGTCTCGAGCACGAGCGCGACCGTCGCCCCGTCGACGGTCGCAGCGCGCACGAACGCGTGCGCCCGCGCGGCATCGACCGCCTCGGCGCGCTCGACGAGGACGACCGCGTCGTGCGCCGGGACGCGATCGGCGAGCTCCGGCGTCACGACGAACGTCGGCGTGGGACGGCCCGCAGCGGCGCGCGCGCGCTGCAGCGTCCGAACCGCCTCGCGGACGAGCCGCGAGCGGCCCGCACCCGGAGGACCGACGACGAACACGACACAGGAAGCGCCGAGCCCCCGGACCAGCGCGCCGAGCTCCGCCTCTCGTCCCACGAGCGCGAGCGCCTCGACCGTCATCGCGCGCTCCGCCGGCGTGGCCGCGCCGAGCGCTTGATCCGAAGTCGCCGCCGCGGCTCCGGTCTCGTCGAGGGCCGAGAGCCGCGCCGCGACCTCGCGAGCGGACGGAGGACGGTTCGCCGGGTCCGGGTCGAGCAGCGTCGCGACGAGGCGCCTGAGCGCCGGCGGCACCTCGACCGGCAGGCTCTCGACGGTACGTGGGCCGCGGGCGGCGCGCCCGAAGAGGTCCGCGGCCGAGCCCGAGCGCGTGTCGTCGAGGACGGACCGGCCGCCGAGCAAGCGATGGAGCGTCGCGCCGAGCCCGTACAGAATCCGTCGCGATCGTGCGCTCGCCGAGCCAGGCCTCCGGCGCGAGATACGCCGGTGTGCCCGTGACGCGGCCGTCGACGCCGGGCGCGCGAGCGAGGCCGAGGTCGACGAGCACCGCCGTGTCGGGGTCGTCGCCGACGACGACGTTGTCGGGCTTCACGTCGCCGTGCAGGAGCCCGGCTGCGTGGATCGCCGCGAGCGCACGCGCCACCGCGCCCGCGACACGGGCGGCGAACGCCACGCGGTCCTCGCCCGAGCGCGCGTCGGCCGCGTCGCTCGCGCGAGCCCCGTCGGCGAAGTCGAAGACCAGGGCGTGGCTCCCGGGCTCGAGGCGAAACGCACCTCCGACCCGCGCCTCGACGGCGAGCAGCTCGTGAACCCGCGCGACGTTCGGGTGCGCCACCCGCGCGAGGGCGTCCAGCTCGAAGCGCAGGCGCGAGGCCTCGACCCCGGGGACGAGCTTGAGAGCTTCTCGGGGCGAGGTCCGCCGCGCGGTCGAGCGCCAGCACGACCCGACCGCTCGACCCCCGGCCGAGCTCCCGGAGCGTGCTCGTATCGGCCCGCCAGGAGCGCCGCCCCAGTCAACGCAGTTGGCGTTTTCTCAACCTCGGTCGTCACGGTACATCCATAAATTCATGGATGTTTGGTGAGGTGATGTCAACCGAGTTGCGCGGTGGGCTCGTCCGACGCCAGGAGGTAGAGCAGCGCCATCCTCACGGCGACGCCGGCTTCGACCTGGTCGAGGACGAGGCTCCGGTCGCCGTCGGCGACGCGCGGGTCGATCTCGACGCCGCGATTCATCGGCCCCGGGTGCATCACGACCAGCGTCGTCCTTGGCGAACGCGAGCGTGCGAGGTCCAATCCCGAACGTTCGGCTGTACTCGCGAAGGCTCGGCAGGAGCAGCCCCCTCGAGCCGCTCCCGCTGGATGCGAAGGACCATCACGACGTCCGCCCCCTCGAGCGCCGGCTCGAGGCGATCGTGGGACGTCGACGCCGTAGGCCGCGCCCATGTCCGGGGGCACGAGCGTCCGCGGCCCCACCAACCGCACGCGCGCGCCGAGCTTTCCGAGCAGGAGCGCGTTCGAGCGCGCGACCCGAGAGTGCGCGATGTCGCCGCAATCGCGACCGTGAGACCCGCGATCCTTCCCTTCTCGCGACGGATCGTGAACGCGTCGAGCAACGCCTGCGTCGGGTGCTCGTGCGTTCCGTCGCCGGCGTTGATGACGCTGTAGTCGACGCGCTCGGCGACGTACGCGGCGGCGCCCGACGCCGAGTGTCGTATCACGACGACGTCGGGGCGCATCGCCTCGAGCGTTCTTCACGGTGTCCTTGAGCGACTCGCCTTTCGTGACGCTCGAAGACGACGCGCTGATGTTCACGACGTCGGCCGAGAGGCGCTTCCCCGCGAGCTCGAACGAGCTCCGCGTGCGCGTCGAGCTCTCGTAGAAAGGTTGATCACGGTCTTGCCGCGGAGCGTCGGCACCTTGCGCACGGGCCGTCGAGACACCTCGAAGAACGCTTCGGCCGTATCGAGGATCATCGTGGCGTCGTCCACCGAGACGTCGTCGATCGAGACGAGGTGTCGATTCATCTGCCCGCCTCCCAAACGACGACGTTCGGCGCGTCGCCGTCGAGCGCCACGTCGACGCGTCCGCCGGGCGGGACGTCGAGGACGGCGCCGACGAAGTCCGCCGCGACCGGCAGCTCGCGCCCACCTCGGTCGCAGAGCACCGCGAGCCAGATCCGGCGCGGCCTGCCGTAGTCGAGCAGGCAGTCGATCGCCGCACGCACCGTGCGACCGGTCTGCAGCACGTCGTCCACGAGCACGACGTCCTTGCCCCCGACGTCGAACGCGATCTCGCTCGGCCCGATCTTGGGGTCGGGCAACGCCGTGGCCGCATCGTCGCGGTAGAGCGCGATGTCGACCGCGCCGACGGGAACCTCGACGCCCTCCGCCTCCGCGATCGCCTGCGCGACCCGCCGCGCGAGGGGCACCCCGCCGCGCCGGATCCCCACCAACACGAGGGACTGCGCGCCCGCCGTCCGCTCGACAATCTCGGAAGCCACGCGCCTCACGACCCGCCCCACCGCATCGGAGTCGAGAACCGTCCTCGGCGAAGCCCCCATGGCGCCCGCACTCTAGATGATCTCGCCCCCACCCGCGAGCGCAGCGAGCGGGGCGCGCAGCCGAGCTAGCACCGCGCGGAGCGCGGTGCCGACGACGGGGGGCGAAGCCCCCCGAATATCAGCTCTCGGGAGAGGGCGGTGTCATGGCGTGCGGGATCGCTTCGCCGTTCTGGCGGCGCTGCTGCATCTCGTACTTCGACGGGCAGCGCGGCACGACCTGGTTCGCGAGGAACGTGTGGTCCGGCTGGAGCTCACCCTGCACGGTCACGCTGATGCCCAAGCCGTCGCGGAACGTGTCCGGCACGACGCACTCCGGGAACGCGACCGCCATCTCTTGCTCGTTCTTTTCGAGAACGAACCGCCACTCGCAGGGCTCCTCGCGGAACTGGATCGACCCCTGCCGGAGCTGGCCCTCGACGCGCAGCTCACGCCCGACGAACGCGTTCGGGTGCGACATGACCTCGTCGACGAGCTTCGAGTACACGAACGGGCTCGAGCCCCCGCCGCCGAGGATGAGGACCGCCATCGCGCCGCCGAGCACGATCGGCACGATCGACAAGAGGGCCCACCGCTTCCAGGCGGCCATGCTCCTCCATCCGGTCGTGGGCGGCTCGGCGGTCTCCATCCTCCCGCATTATGAGGCCAGAGGCGGAGTCTTCCAACTGCCGATGCGGGACAGAGAAAAGCCCGCGGCTTTCGCTCAGCCTCGGCCGAGACCCGTCACGAGCATGATCGCGATGACGAGCGCGTAGATGACCAGCGACTCGATCAACGCGAGGCCGAGGATCATGGGCGTGAAGATCTTGCCCGAAGCGTTCGGGTTGCGCGCGATGCCCTCGAGCGCCGCCGCCGATGCGCGGCCCTGGCCGACGCCGCCGCCCGCGGCCGCGATCCCGATCGCGAGCCCGGCGCCGATGTACGCGGCCATCTTGACGGCGGGATCGGCGGTCGCACCTTGCTCGTCCTGCGCAAACGCAGTGGCCGTGGCCAGGAGCGGAGTGAGGAACGAGAACAGGCCGAGCAGCTTCGTCTTCATGGGGCAGTCTCCTTACACTGTCGTAGGGCCGGCCGGCAAGCCGGAAAAGCGGGGTCTGGTCGGGACCGTCAGTGCTCCTCGTGCGCGATCGCCATCGAGATGTAGACCGCGGAGAGCAGGCAGAACACGAGCGTCTGCACGACGACGACGATCGCGCCGAGGATGTACATCGGCAGCGGGACGAGCCAAGGCACCATCGCCATGAAGACGCCGATGACCATGTGATCCGCGGTCATGTTGGCCGCGAGGCGGATCGACAGCGACATCGGCCGGGCGAGGTGGCTGATGACCTCGATGAAGAGCATCAGCAGCATCAGCGGCAGCGCGTACCACTTGATGATGGGCCCGAGGAAATGCTTGAAGTACGCGAGCCCGTGCTCCCTGACACCGAAGGCGTGCGTCGAGACGAAGATGATGCCGGCGCACGCGAACGTGGTGTCGAGCTTCGAGGTGGGCGGCAGGAAGCCGGGGACGAGCCCGAGCGCGTTCGAGAACAAGATGAAGAACGCGCACGTCCCGATCAGTGGCAGGAAGAACCGAGCCGCCTTCGCGCCCATCATCTCCGTCATCTGCCCGTACGTGGCCGACACGAGGAGCTCGACGAACGTCCGAACCGTGAGCCGATCCTCGGGCACGAGCGCCGCCTTCGTGTCCTTCACGGCCGCCGACGCCATCAGCGCGACGATCACGATGAGCAGGAGAACCAGGAGCGCCCCGAAGACGTGCTGCACGTCGATCGGCTGGCCGCCGATCCACGACCTTCCCTCGTCGTTCACGGGCCAACCGAGGACGTGCGCGGCATTGCGCGCGTTGTCGTAGTAGGTGCCGAGCAGCACGTCGAACCAGCTGTGACCGTGGGGCATCAGCGCACGTCCTTCGCACCGTCGTCGAATCGTTCGCCAGACAGGCCGCCGAGAAGCGGGCCCGCGGCCGCCGTCGCGCCCACGACGAGCGCACCGAGACCGAGCGCGAAGCCGACCGCGTCGACACCGACCTCGACCAAGAGCACCCACACGACGAGGCCCAGGACGGCGAGCTTGGAGGCGAGGAGCGCCGACGCGACCGCGCGGGTCGCCCGCTTCTGTCTCTGGCCCATCAGAAGGCGGCCGACGAGAACGCGAAGCGCGATCAGATTGACGACGGCGACCAGAGCTCCGGCCGCGGCTCCGAGCCCCGTGTCGATGCCCCCGATCGCGAAGCACAGAGCGGCGATCGCCGCGCCGAACGCGGAGACGAGCAGAGTGATGCGGTCGAGGATGGGAGGCATCGGGTCAAGGAGGCGGGTCGTGGTCCGTTTCGCGATCAGCGTCGAGATCGGCGCGGGTCTTCCGCATCAGTCGATAGAGGCTCCGTCCGCCGGCGACCAGTCCGAGCGCCAGCCCGAGCCACGTGAGCCAGGGCTTGGTGCCGAACGTTCCGTCGAGCCAGTCGCCCGCCACGAAGCCCAGTGCGATCGAAAGGCCGAGCTCGATCCCGATGGCGCCGACGCGCCCCGCGATCTGCCATTGCTCTCTGCCCTCCGGGTCGAGGAGTGGCATGCGAACCCGCCTCTCCGATCAAAATCCAACGCTTTCAATCACCTGGCGACCAGGTGCGCCCCGGTCGAGCGCGCGCGCCATGTAGCATGCACCCCATGTGGGGTCAAGACCGACAGGCGCCCAGTTAGAAGGGGCAAAATCGCTACCTTTACCGATGGTTAGCAGGCAGTGAAGGCGGCGCGAGCGGCCCGCTCGGTGCGCTCGAGCGCGGCGTCGTCGTGGGCGGTGGAGACGAAGCCCGCCTCGAACTGCGAGGGCGGCCAGTACACGCCGTTCGCGAGCATCGCGGCGTGCCAGCGCCCGAACCGTGCGGTGTCGGAGCGCGCCGCATCGTCCCAGGACCGAACGGGGTGGTCCGTGAAGAACGGCGTGAGCATCGAGCCGACGCGCTGGACGCGAAGGGGCACACCCGCGGCGCGCGCGGCGTCGACCAGCGCGTCCTCGACGCGCGAAGAGGCCGCCTCGAGCGATTCGTAGACCCCCGCGCCTCGACAGAGCTCGAGCGTCGCCAGCCCCGCGGCGACCGCGAGCGGATTCCCGCTGAGCGTCCCCGCTTGGTAGACGGGCCCGAGGGGCGCGACCTTCTGCATGATGTCGCGTCGCCCTCCGTACGCGCCGACCGGCAATCCGCCGCCGACGATCTTCCCGAGGCAGGTGAGATCGGGCTTCACGCCGTACCGAGCCTGCGCTCCGCCGAGCGCGACGCGGAAACCGGTCATGACCTCGTCGAAGACCAGCAGCGCGCCGTGCTCGAGCGTGATCGCGCGGAGCGCTTCGAGCCAGCCGTCCGCGGGCGGGACGCAGCCCATGTTCCCGACGACGGGCTCGACGATCACCGCCGCGATCTCGGCGCCCCGCTCGGCGAAGAGCGCGCGCAGCAGAGGCTCGTCGTTGTACGGCAGGAGCGCGGTCGTCGACGCGATCGCCGCGGGCACACCGCCGCTGTCCGGCACGCCGAACGTCGCGAGACCGCTTCCCGCCTTGACGAGCAAGTAGTCCGCGCCGCCGTGGTAGCAGCCGATGAATTTCACGACGAGGTCTCGCTCGGTGAACCCGCGCGCGACGCGGAGCGCTCCCATCACGGCCTCGGTGCCGCTCGAGCAGAGCCGGCTCATCTCCATCGACGGAACGATCTCCGCGATCGTCTCCGCCATGGTCACCTCGCCTTCGGTCGGCGCGCCATAGCTCGTGCCGCGCGAAGCGGCGTCGGCGATCGCGCGGACGACGTCCGGATGCGCGTGACCGAAGAGCATCGGGCCCCACGAGCCCACGTAGTCCACGTACTCGGTCCCGTCGGCGCCGACGAGGTAGGGGCCTCTCGCCTCCTTCACGAAGACCGGATCACCACCGACCGCTCGGAACGCTCGCACTGGCGAGTTCACGCCTCCGGGCAGGACCTTCTGCGCTCGTTCGAAGATCTTCTTGCTGATCGCGTCGCTCATTCGCTCGCCTCCACTCGCCGCCGTGATCTCCGGCGCTCAGAACCCGCTGACCACACCGAACACGATGCGCACGCTCGAGACGTTCGTTCCTTGCTCGAACGTGTCGGTTCCGAACGCCACCTCGAACGAGAACGCGGAGTCGCGCTCCGAGATCGTCCGGATCCCGATGCCCCACCAGAGCCGCAGCTTGTCCCACGCGAAGTCCTCGAACTGCTCGCCGAAAGCGTTGCCGACGTTCACGTGCACCGTGCCTTCGAGCCAGACCCAGATCGGATACGTGTAGTTGAGCGTGAGCCCGACGACGCTCCGGCCGCGCAGCGACCCGGGCAGATAGCCGCTCACCACGTTGGGGAGGTCGTTCACCTCGACGAGCTCCGTGAAGGGAACGCCGGCTGCGCCGCGCAAGGTGCCGACGGGATCGACGAGCTCCGTCCCGGCGCTCAGACCGACGACGCGCTGGTGACCGACGTCGAGAAAGAGCCCGAGCACGCCGCCGTACGAGAACCACCGACGGGCGACGATGTCGCTCGCGTCCCAGCCGAGCTCGCCCCAGCCGACGAGACGGACACCGGTGCCCGGCGCGGGACGTGGCTTCCGTGTGTCCACGGCGAGCTGGATGCGTTGGTGGACGCCGGTGTAGCCCTCGAGGAAGCTCGTCGGATAGCGGTCGAAGATCCCCTGGTCGACCGCTTCGGGGACGCTCGGCTGGTCGTCGACGGGATCGTCGGGGTGGTCGGCGAACGTCGTGTCCCCGAATTCGTATCGGCGGATCCCGACCTCGAGGCTCAAGCGGCTCGCGCGCCAGAAGTCGTGCTCGAGGAGCGCGTAGCCCTCGAGCGACTCGCGCGAGTAGCGCGAGCTCTCGTCGCCGACGACGACGTCGGGACCCTCCCCGTTGTAGATGAAGTCGGGACGCTTCAGGGCGTCGAAGACCAAGTGCAGCGTCGTGTGATCGGGATCGATGTGGATGCGATCGAGCACGGTGAGGTGGAGCCAATCGAAGCCCCAGAGACCACCCCACACGCGCACGTCGTTTCGGGCGACCGGAAAGTCGTTCCAGAAGAAGTAGAGCCCGACGCTCGGCTGGAAGCCGAAGTCGAAGAGGAACGTCGGCACGAGCCCCGCCTTGCGCTCCTCCCACGTGAAGAAGTCGAAGAGGAGCGCGAGGATCTGGTTGCGCTCGATCTCGGTGACGAGCCACCCGATCGGCGCGCGCAGGAGGTACTCGAAGACGGCGTGGACCGGAAAGAAGACGATCCGCGGGATCCACAGGAGCCCCTCGCCGAACGTGGCCGGCCGATCCTCGCGCCCATCGTAGTCGGGCCGCGCCCGCGCGCGATGCACGTCGAGGATCGGAGGATCGAGCTGGAATTCGGCGGGCTCGGCGCCCCGGCGTTCGGGGACGTCTTCCTCCTGGGACGTGCGGTGCTGGGCGTGGGCGCGCGCAGCGGGTGCGATCGAGAGCGCGACGAGCGCGAGAGCTGCAAGGGCTCTCATGGCGAGGGCGGCGCGTCGCCGTCGGGGCGCTCGAGGCCGACGAGACGGTAGTCGTCGGGCTCGCGGCCGGTCACGTAGAAGTGGAGGCGCGCGGGGTGCGCGGTCTCGAGGCCGAGCGACGACGCGACGACGTCGACGACGAGGTACGGCGGATCGTTCGCGCGTGCGTCCGGAAGCTCGGGGAGCGTGGTGCACACTCGCGAATCGTCGCTGGCCCGCGGCGGGTCGAGCGGGACGGGCTCGAGCTCGTCGCCGACGTACGCGGTCGCCGCATAGCGCCGCAGGCCGCGGCTCCGCACGTGGCTCGAGGTCGCGAGGTCCTCGAGGCAGATCTCCGCGCGACCGTCTTGCGCGCGGGTTACCTCGGGCCACGTGAGCGGTGACAACCGCGTGAGCCATCGCCGCAGGATCGCGTCGCGGCGTTCGATCAGGATCCGAGCGAGCTCGCTCTCGACGACCGGATCGGAGAAGCGCGCTCGTCTCACCATCGCGCGCACGTGCGCGTCGCCGAAGCGCGCGACGATGCGTGTCATCCACGCGGCGTCGGCCTCCGTCAGCTGGTCATACGCGTTGTTCGCATAGCCCGGCCGCCATGCGTCGGGGACGAAGCGGAACGAGTCGTAGTAGCCGAGCGTCTTTCCCGCCGGGCCATAGCGCGCGTGGTACCAGGGTCGGTCGATCAACCCGAGCGTGACGAAGTCGCTCGCGATGTGCGCACCGTCGAGGTAGCCCGAGTGGCCGAACCGCTTCACGAGATCGTCCCAGGCGTGGATGATCCCGAAGCAGTCGCCGAAGTCGATCATGTAGTGGCGCACGTAGCCGGCGCCGCTCTCTGCGTCGGTCTCGATCCACGCGGCCATCGTGTTCTCTTGCCGCGCGTCGATGTGGTCGGTCCACGCCGAGAGCACGTACATCCCGCGCACGTCTCGACGATGCTCGTGCGGCACGACGTCGTTCGGGTCGTCGTCGTTCGTACCGTAGTACCGCCACGGGCTGATCGGCCTTCCGTCCACGAACTGGCTCACGCTCGCGCGGTAGCGCCCGTCCGGGAGCCGCGTCGCCTTCGAGAGCACCAGCTCGACGGCCGCGTCGGTGAGCGGCTCCACCGACCCGTTCGTGCGCTCGATCTCGACCCCCTCGCCGAGCACGAGCTGATCGCGGTCGAACACGACGACGCGATTGCACGGCACCCAGTAGCCCGACGCGTAGTAGATGAGCGCGCCGACGACGTCCGCGGCGCCGGGCCGCTCGGCCTGCAGATCGCCGTCCGTCTTCATCAGGTAGCGCACCCCGGCCGCGTCCTCGATTTGGAAGCCGGGGTTCGCTCCGTCCGGCTTGCCTCCGACGATCGTCCACGGCCCGGGCAGGTCGTCGTCGATCGAATCGCACGCACCTCGCGCGACCTCGTCGGGAGTCATCCGGTGGCGGCTCAGGCGGTTCACGAACCAGCTCGAGTCCGGCACCTCGTCGAGCGCGTTGACGTTGATCGCGTCTCGGCTCGGACGAAAGAGGAAGAACTCGGATACCGGCCTGAACACGGCGTTGTCCGCGCCGTCCCAGCTGAAGGAGGAATAGAACCCCTCGGGCCGTGGCTGAAACGGATGGGCGTCGTGGTCGCGCCACATCGGCTCGGCCAGCGGGAAATGCCGGAGCCCTGCCGCGCACCCCCCGAGCGAGGTCAGCGCGGCCAAGAGCGCGATCATGCCGGCCCGGCCGTTCACCGGCGCCGAGTGTAGACGAGACCGGGCTCGAGGGGCCGGCCGGCTTGGAAATACCACGCGTTCCGAGCGTGTTGCGGCTCGGGTGGGCTGCATGGCACCGTCCGAGCCCGCCCGACGAACCGCCTCCGAGGAGCGAGCGAATGTACAACGACGTCCGTGTCATCAACGACCTGGTCCAGCGCGAGAGCACCTTCGTGGACTCGATCCTCTACGAGGTCCGCAAGGTCATCGTCGGCCAGGAGTACATGGTCGAGCGCATCCTCATCGGCCTGCTCACGGGCGGGCACATCCTGCTCGAAGGCGTGCCCGGCCTCGCCAAGACGCTGACCGTCAAGACCGTCGCGCAGACCGATCCACGCCAAGTTCTCACGCATCCAGTTCACCCCGGACCTGCTGCCGGCGGACGTCGTCGGGCACGGTCATCTACAACCAGCAGCGCGGGGAATTCACAGCGAAACAGGGCCCGATCTTCGCCAATTTCGTGCTCGCCGACGAGATCAACCGCGCGCCGGCCAAGGTGCAGAGCGCCCTGCTCGAGGCCATGCAGGAGCGGCAGGTCACGATCGGCGACACGACCTACCCGCTCGACCGTCCATTCATCGTCATGGCGACGCAGAACCCCATCGAGCAGGAGGGAACCTACCCGCTCCCAGAGGCGCAGGTCGACCGCTTCATGCTGCACGTTCAGCGTCGGCTACCCGACCCGCGACGAGGAGCGCGCCGTGATGGAGCGGATGGCCGACTACCTGCTCGGCGGCCCGCGTCCGGGCCCGGACGGCAAGGACCCGCACGAGGTCAACCAGGTCACGACGACGCAGCAGCTCCTCGAAGCGCGTCGCGTCGTCGGCCAGGTCTACATCGACGAGAAGATCAAGGACTACATCATCGACGTCATCGGGGCGACGCGCGATCCGAAGAAGGTGGGGCTGAAGGATCTCGCCGACATGGTGGCGCACGGGGCCTCGCCGCGCGCGTCGATCGCGCTGAACATCGCGTCGCGCGCGCACGCGTTCATCAAGCACCGCGGCTACGTGACACCCGAGGACATCAAGGCGATCGGGCCGGACGTCCTCCGGCACCGGATCATCCGCACGTACGAGGCGGAGGCCGAGGAGATCCGAGCGAGCACATCGTTCGTCGCATCTTCGAAGCAGTAGAGGTGCCATGACGACCCACGCGCGAGGACGAGCCCCATGATCCCCCGCGAGCTCGTCAAGAAGCTCAAGAAGATCGAGATCCACACGGCGACGGCTCGCGAACGACCAGCTCGCCGGCGGATACCATTCCGTCTTCAAGGGACGCGGGATGGCGTTCAGCGAGGTGCGTCAGTACCAGCCGGGCGACGACGTGCGGTTCATCGACTGGAACGTCAGCGCGCGCATGAACGACGTGTACGTGAAGGTCTTCACCGAAGAGCGCGAGATGACGGTGATGCTGCTGGTCGACCTCAGCGCGAGCGAACGGTTCGGCTCGCTCGCGCGCCCGAAGGTGGAGGTGGTGGCGGAGCTGAGCGCGCTCCTCGCGTTCAGCGCCATCAAGAACAACGACCGCGTCGGCCTCATCCTCTTCACCGACCGCGTCGAGCGGTTCGTGCCACCGAAGAAGGGCAAAGCCCACGTGATGCGCGTCGTGACGGAGATCCTGAATGCGAAGCCCATGGGCGTCGGGACCGACGTGTCGGTCGCGCTCGACATGCTCGGCAAGGTCATGCGACGGCGCGCGGTCGCGTTTCTCGTGAGCGACCTGATCGCGGACGGGTACGACAAGCCGCTCCGCATCGCAGCTGCCCGGCACGATCTGATTCCGGTACAGGTCGTCGACCCGCGAGAAGAGCATCTGCCCGACGTCGGGATCGCGCTCGTCGAGGATCTCGAGACCGGAGAGGTAGTCGAGGTCGACACGAGCAACGCCGCCGTGCGCCAGGCCTACGCCGAGCACGTCGCTCGTCAGCGCGCCGAGCGCGAGCGCACGTTCCGGCGCTTGAAGATGGATTTCGTCGTCGTGCGCACGCACGAGGACTACGTTCGACCGATCACGGAGCTGTTCCGCCTTCGGCAGAAGCGGCTCGGAGGCTTTCGATGACTTTCCCGAAGGGTGTGCTCTGGACGTCGTCGTGCGCGGCCGCGCTCGCGATGCTCGCCGCAGGCGCCGCCGCCCAACCCCCGCCCGACGAGCCGCACCCGGACGACTTCGGAGGTGAGACCGAGGTCACGACCGATCCCGGCATCGCGCCGGAGGAGGACACCGATCCCGGGGCCGTGCCGGCCGCGCCGCCCGCGGATCCGAGCGACTTCGACGCCGACGAGACCGAGATTGAGGAGGACACCGATCCCGGCGGTGCGCACGGCCAGAACGCCTCGGCCTCGCTGCCACCGCTTCCGGCCGAGCTGGCTCCGCGGGTGAGGATTCGCAGCGGAGCCCGATCACGGCATCGTCACCGGCGACGCGATCGATCTCGTGATCACCGTCGTCGCGCACCCGGGCGACGACGTGACCATCCCGCGGCAGAGCTTCGGCAACCTCGAGCTCCTCGACTCGCGCGTCGACACGTCGACCGCGAACGGACACTCCCGGTTCGTGTTCCACGTCAGCCTCCTCGCGGTCGAGCCCGGGGACCACGAGGTCGGCCCCGTGCGGTTGCGAGTCCTCACGCACGACCGAACGCTCGGCGGCGTCGAGACCGACGCGATCACGATCGACGTCGGCTCGGTGCTCGGCAACGAACCGGACGCGCAGCCGAAGCCCGTGACCACACCCGTCGAGGTCCTCGAAAAAGACTACACGCTCGCGTACGTCGGGGGCGGTCTGCTCGGGCTCGTGTTGTTGGCGCTCGCGATGTTCTGGGCGGCACGCTGGTGGCTCCGGCGCGAGCGCGCCGCGGCTCCGCCGCCGCCGCCCCGGCCGGCCGCGGAGATCGCGCTCGCGAAGCTCGGCGCGCTCCGACGCTCGCTCTCGGAGCACGCCGACGACGACCGGCTCGTCGTCTGGGTCGACGGGTTGAGCGACACGCTGAGGGAGTACCTCGGCGCACGCTACGGGTTCGACGGGCTCGAGAGCACCTCGGACGAAGTCGTGACGCACGTTCGGCGCGCCAAGCCCATCGTGATCACCGTCGAAGAGGTGAGCGGCATCCTCGGCGACTGCGATCTCGTGAAGTTCGCCAAGGTGACGCCGGAGAAGGAACGGTGCTCCGCGCTCCTCGACGCTGCGGTCCGCATCGTCCAGATGACCACGAGAAACCTCGCCGCCGCTGCGAAGGTCAGCGCCGAGCGCACGCCGCCCGCGGCTCCGGCGCAGCCGAACGGGGCGGCGACGACCACGACGCCGTCGCCGCCGCCGTCGCCGCCACCCGGAGGAGGCGTTGGATGAAGACGCGCCGCGTCTTCCGATGGATCTCGCCCGCGATCTGGTCGGCGGGCCTCATGGTCGTGGCGTGGACGATCGCCATCCTGATCGTGACGCTCGGGTTCGACACGCCGCTCACCGCGGACTCGTTCCGCTTCGAGCGCTTCTGGGCGATCCTGCTCGTCCCCGCCGCGATCATCGTCGTGATCGCGCGCGGCTACGCGCAGCGTTGGTCGGCGCCGCGCCTGCTCGTGAGCCGCGGCCAGGACCTCGCGCGCGGTCGATGGGGCTTCCGAGTCTGGCTCCGGGACGCCGCCGTCGGGTTGCGCGCGGCCGCCGTGCTGCTCCTCGCCGTCGGGTTGATGGGCCCTCAGAGCATCCACGCGCGCGATCGCACCTCGCTCTCGGGCATCGACATCGTGCTCACCCTCGACGCGTCGCTCTCGATGCAGGCGGCGGACATCCAGCCCGACCGCTTCGCGGCCACGAAGTCGGTCGTCGACAACTTCATCTCGCGCCGCCCGAACGATCGCATCGGCGCCGTGATCTTCGGGCGAGACGCGTACACGCTGATGCCGCTCACGACGGACAAGGACACGCTGCGCTCGACGATCGCGGAGCTCGAGCTCGGGCTCATCGACGGGCGTGGCACCGCGATCGGCAACGCCGTGGCCACCTCGCTCAATCGCCTACGCGGCTCGACCGCGCGCAGCAAGGTCGTCATCCTCCTGACGGACGGAGACTCGAACAGCGGCAACGTCTCGCCCGATCAAGCCGCCGAGTTCGCGTCCGTGATGGGCGTGAAGGTCTTCACGATCCTGATGGGCGTCTCGGACGAAGCGCGGGTGCAGAGCGGCATGGGCCTCGGCGGCCGGCCGATCTTCGACGTCGGCAACTTCCCCGTGAACCCCGAGCTCCTGCAGAGCATGGCTGAGCGCACCGGTGGCGAGTACTTCGCGGTGTCCGACCGCCAGGGCCTCGAGCGGTCGTTCCACACCATCCTCGACCGACTCGAGAAGAGCGACATCGAGGATCTCGGTGTGTCGTACGGCGAGCTCTTCCCGGCGTTCCTGTGGCCCGCGTTCGGCCTGCTCGGGCTCGAGCTCTTGCTCTCGACGCTGGTCGCTCGGAGGTGGCCGTGATGCGCCGCGCGGGGTCGATCTGGCTCGCGATCGTGCTCGGCAGCTTGGGCCTGTCGGGCGGTTTGCTCGGGCTCGCGTATTGGCTCTCGGAAGCGCTGTCGTGGAGGGACGTCCGCGTGCTCTGGCTCGTGGCTGCGGTCGGACCGATTGCCGGCCTCGTCGTCACGGCGTGGCACATGAGGCAGCGTGGGCTCGGCATCTTCGGCGCGCCGGAGACGACGCGCACGCTCGTCATCGGTCGCTCGGGGGCGCTCCGTGCCATCCGCGGCGTCGCCCTCGTGCTCGGGCTCGCGTTCATGATCGTGACGCTCGCCGGACCCCAGTACGGAAGCCGCACGCGCATGCTCCGCAAGCGAGGCATCGACATCGTCATCGCGCTCGACTTCTCCAAGAGCATGCTCGCGCAGGACGTTCGGCCCGATCGCATCAGCCGCGCCAAGGCCGAGCTCATGCGCTTCATCGAGGAGCTCGATGGCGACCGCGTGGGCATCGTCGCGTTCGCGGGCGAGACGATGGAGTTTCCGATGACGGTCGACTACGCGGCGATCGATCTGTTCCTGCGGGATCTCGGGCCGTACGACATGCCCGTCGGAGGCACGGCCATCGGGCGCGCACTCATCGCGTCGAAGCGGCTCCTCGATCGCGGGCGCCCCCAGTCGGCGTCCGACGATGACCCGGCCGAGCAGGCGGACCGCGTCGTCATCCTGATGACGGACGGCGAAGACCAGGAAGGAGATCCGGTCGAGGCCGCGCACGAGCTCGCTGAGGCCGGGATCCGGATCTACACGATCGGCATCGGCTCGCGCTCGGGCGAGGCGATCCCGACGTACGGGCCCGACGGGACGTGGACCGGGTATCTCCGAGACGACGACGGCAACCCCGTGACGACGTCGCTCACCGCGGAGAACGAGCACGTGCTGCGCGAGGTCGCGGAGACGACGCACGGGCGTTACTTCCGCGCCGACCAGGGATCGGTGGGCATCGATCAGATCCGCCGCGAGATTCGACGGATGAAGCAGGCCGAGCGCGATGCTCGGCGAATCACGGTGCAAGAGGATCGCTATGCGCTCGTCCTCTTGGCCGCTTTTCTGCTGATCGTGCTGGAGGCGCTCCTGCCCGAAGCCTGGATCGGCAGGCGGAAGCAGCGCAGGGTGGAGGCGGCGTGAGCGTGCGTGGATCTCGAGCATGGATGCGAGCGTGGTTGGTCTCGGGCGCGATGGCATCGATCGTCGTGCCCGCGAGCGCACGCGCATGGGACCCGTTCATCTCGCCGAACCGGAACGTCGCCGAGGGCAATCGCGCGATGGCCGAAGGGGATCACGACGGCGCGGTGGCCGCGTACGACCGGGCCGCGCGCGAGATCCCGTCGGAGCCAGGGGTGCACCTCGACCGGGGCATCGCGCTGCTCGAGAAGGGCGACCTCGCGGGAGCGCGCGAGTCGCTGCATCACGCGACCGAGCCGCCGGCGCCGCCCGAGATCCGGGCGGACGCGTACTACGATCTCGGGCTCTCGTTCTACCGCGAAGGGGATGCGGCGGCGACACAGGAGAACCATCAGGAAGCGCAGCGCGCGTTCCGCGAGGCGGCCGACGCGTACCGGCGCTCGCTGCGCGTCCGCCCGGGGAACCGCGACGCGGCGTGGAACCTCGAGCTCGCCCTGCGCCGGATGCACGAAGAGCAAGAGCAACAAGAGCAGCAGCAGCAGCAACAGCAGCAGGACCAGCAGCAGCAGCAGGACCAGCAGCAACAGCAAGACCAGCAACAGCAGCAGCAGCAGGACCAGAACGGACAGAGCGACGACTCACAGCAGCAGCAAGACCAGCAACAGCAGCAGCAAGACCAGCAGCAGCAGCAGCAAGACCAGCAGCAGCAGGACCAGAACGGGCAGGCCGACCAGCAGGATGATCAGTCCCAGGGAAACGACTCGAGCGATCGCGAGCGAGACTCTAGCGACCGGACGCAGGACCAGAGCCAGAACGGTCAGGACAGCGCGGGGGACGCCCAAGAGACCCGGGACAGCCACGCCGGCGGCCAAGAGCTTCCGCAGCACGTCGAGCGCGTGCTCGACGCGCTCCAGAGCAGCGAGGAGAACCTCGAACGCTACCGTGCGCGCATGCGCGGCCAGCGCGAGAACCGACGCGTGACGATGGATTGGTGACACGACGCTCGACACGAAAATGGCTCGGGGTGACGGTCGCGGGCGCGATGCTCGTGGCCGCGGCTCCCGTTCGCGCTCAGCTCTCCGCCACGGTCTCGATGACCGCCGATTGGACGAGCGTCGCCGTCGGTGAGACGTTTCGTCTGCACATCCGCGCCGACGTGAACGGCGCGGACATCGAATCGCTCGATCCGCCCGACCTCAGCGCGTTCCGGGTCGTCGGCCGGCAAGTCGCGACGCCCATGCAGTTCCGTTTCGGGTTCGGTACCCGACCGCAGACGATTCAGACCTCGATGGTGCAAGACCTCACGCTTCAGCCCGTTCGCGAGGGCCGCGTCGATCTCGCTCCGGCGACGCTCCGCGCGGGGGGGCAGGTGTTCACGAGCAACTCGCTCCGGATCGACGTCGGCGCGGGCACCGCGCCGCCCGACCCGGGAAACCCAGGGACCATGGGCGGCGACCCGACGCCGCCCGCCGGATTGCTCGACGGCGCGGCGTACGACGAGCAGGCGTTCCTTCGGACGGTCGTCGACAAGGAGAGAGCGTACGTCGGCGAGCAGGTCACGGTGACCGTCTACCTCTACATGCGGGGCGCGATCCGCTCGACGCCCGTCATCCACCGCGAGCCCCTCGCCGACGCGTTCTGGGTCCAGGACCTCCTGCCCCCGAACCGAGCGCTCGAGCCCCAGCGCCAAGCCGTCAACGGGCTGCCGTTCGACGTCTACGTGTTGCGGAGGTTCGCCGCGTTTCCCCTCCGCGACGGCGACCTCACCATCGGCGCGATGGACGTGAGCCTCGAGACCGGATCGATCTTCGACATCTTCGGCAACGGCGGCGGCTCTCTGCGGCGCGAGGGTGTCCCCGTGACAGTGCACGTCCGCGATCTGCCTCGGGCGAACCGCCCGCAAGGCGACGTCGCGGTAGGTCGGTTCGAGCTCGCGTCGCACGTCGACCGAACGGAGGTGCGTACGGGTGACGCGGTCACGCTCCTCGCCACCGTGCGCGGGACGGGCAACGTGCGGGAGGTCGAGCTCGAGGTTCCCGCGATCGACGGCGTTCGTGCGCTCTCGCCCGAGATCAGGGACGAGGTCACGTCGCCCAACGACCTCGTCCAAGGGACGCGAACGTTCCGGTGGATCCTCGTGTGCGAGCAGCCGGGCGAGCACCGGATCCCTCCGCTCGAGCTCGCGACGTTCGACCCGTCGACCGAGACCTACCAACTCCTCACGACTCCACCTCTCACGGTGACCGCCGTCGGCGCCGCGACGGCGACGACCGACGCCGACGACGACGCCTCGAGCGCGCAGAGCGAGCATCACGAGCTCGAGGTCGGACCGCTTCACCGGACGAGCGAGCTCGAGCGATCCTCACCGCCCGTCTCCACGGCGTGGGCATTCTGGGTCGCCGCGGCGGTGCCACCGTTCGTCTGGCTGGCCCTCGTGCTCGGAGGCCTCGTGAGGCGTCGCGTACGTGCACGCCGGGAAGCGAATGCGCCGAAGCACGTCGTGCGTCGCGCGAGAAAGAGGCTCGCCACGGCCGAAGGATTCGCGACGGGCGGCGACGTGCCCGCGTTCTATGGCGAGATACGCCGCGTGCTTCACGAGGTGATCGAGGCAAGGCTCGGCGAGCAGGTGGGCGGTCTGACGCACGCGCAATTGCGTGCTCACCTCGCGAGCCGCGGCATGGACGAGGACCTCTCGGACCGCGTCGTCGACGAGCTCGAAGGCTCCGAGTTCGCGCGCTTCAGCGCAGCGGGCGCGTCGGCCGCTGAAGTCAGGAGCTGCACCGAGCGAGTGGGCGTGCTCCTCGAGCGCATGGACCGATTCGTTCCCACCCAGGGCGAGGAGGCGCGGTGATGTGGCGGACGTCATCGGTCGTACTCGTCGTGGTGGCGATGTCCGTCGCCTGCGTGGGCGCGGCGCGCGCTCAGCAGCTCGACGCGATCTTCGCGCACGCCAACCAGGCGTACTTCGCCGGCGACTTCGAGACCGCGGTGACCGGGTACACACAGCTCGTCGAAGCGGGAGTCGACGATCCCGACGTGACGTACAACCTCGCGCTCGCGCACGCGCGCGCCGGCCGCCTGGGACAAGCCATCCGCTGGCTCGAGCGCACTCTCCTCTTGCACCCGGGGGACCCCGACGCGGAGCGCGACCTCGCACGCGTTCGCGACGAGCTCGGCCGGCGTCAGGCGGATCGAAGAGGCGAGGCGTTGGTCGAGACGCGGCCGCCGTTCGTCGAGTCGCTCGTCCGGCCGCTCTCGGAGCCGACGCTCGCGTGGCTCGTCCTGATCTTCGACGTGGCGCTCTTCTCGGTGCTCGTCGTCCGGCGCCGAGCTCGCGGCGAGACGAGCCGTCTCGCGCTCGGCGTCGCCGCGCCGCTGCTGGTCATACTGCTCGCGCTCTCGGCCGGGGGCCTGGCCGTCAAGACCAGGGTCTTCTCCGAGGGAGAGCCGGCGATCGTGGTCGCGCCCCAGGCCGAGCTGCGGGAGGGCCCCAATCCACGCGCCACGAGCCGCGGCGCCGCGCTCGAAGGGGAGCGCGCGCGGCTCCTCACCACCGACGATGGGTGGGCCGAGGTCCAGCTCGGCGGCGGCCGGGTCGGGTGGATGGAGCGCGACTCCGTGGCCACCATCGCGCGCGATTGATGCCGCGCGAGGCGGCGCGGGCGCGCGAGGCGGCGCGAGGCCGCCTCGTGAGGGCATTGACAGCGACGCCGCGGACGACCGACGATGCGTCGGGCCGCGCGCCTCACGAGCTTCGGATGCCTCGCAAGATCCTCATCGCCGACGACGACCTCGAGATCCTGGCGCTCCTCCGGCGCCACCTCCGAAAGACGGACGCCGTGGTCGTCGAGGCGTCGGACGGAGAGGAAGCGCTCGACGTCGCCCGCAGCGAGCGACCGGACCTCGTCATCCTCGACGTCATGATGCCGGGGATGAGCGGCTGGGAAGTCTGCCGCGCGATCCGCGAGGATGACGATCTCGCGGACACCGGCGTCATCATGCTCACGGGCATCGGCGAGCGCCTCAACGAGATGACGTCACCGCTCTACGGCGCGGACGACTATCTCGACAAGCCGTTCGACTTCAGCGAGCTCGACGCGAAGGTCAAGAGCGTGCTCGCCGCGAAGAAGAAGTAGACGGCGCCGCGTCGACTCGGAGGTACGAGCGAGCGGGGCTCGCGGTCGCGAGGCTCACTCGTCTTCGTCGGCGTCGAGCGAGTGAGCGAGCGTGTTCTTGCGCTGATACGCCTGCTGCGAGAATCGGCGAGCCGCGCGGGACCATCTGCATCACATCGTCGTAGATGGCACGGGCGCGCGCCGGGTTCGACCGTTCGAGCCCCTGTGCTTGCTCCAGCAGCGCGCGCGCTCGGTCCTCGCATTGACCGCGCAGCCGTTGCGCGGCGGCGTTGTCGGAGTCCACACCGAGAGCGTTGCGAACGTTCGCGCAGCCCTCGGACATGTTGCCGCGACCGATCGCGGCGCGCGCGCTGTTCAAATACATGTCGACCAAGCGTGGCTTGAGCCGATTCGCGTACGCGCCCCCGCTGCTGATGCTCTCGTCGAGCCCGATCGCTCGGCTCAGCTGGCTCGCGGTGGCGTTGCTCGCGTTGGCGCGCGGATAGAGCGTCCCGAACTCCTCGATGCGGCCCGCGAGACGGATCATGCGAGACCGGTCCGCGTCGTCGAGGCGCTCCGCGCCGGAGCGCGCCTGGCCGGCGGCGCCGTTGAAGTCGCCGGAGCGATAGGCGGCGAGCACGCGGCTCTCGAGCTGGCGATAACCGGCGCTTCCGGTCGACCGCGTCGGGCCCGTCATCGAGGCGGTGTGCGTGGGCGTACTCGGTCTCGAGGTTCCCATCGAAGACGGCGACCCCGTCGCCCGCGTCGGGCTCGACTCGTGGATCGGCTCGTGGTCGGGCCGATCTCGATCGCCGTGCCGATGGCCGCGCGGGCCTCGGAGCGCCTCCTCGAGCGTCGCGATCGCCTCGCTCTGCGGATCGATGCGGCGCATGTCCGCGAGACGCTGGCGCGCGAGATCCTCGTCACCCTCCTCGAGAGCGGTCTCGGCTTCGTGGCGAAGCGCATCGACCTGCGCCGCGTCGATGTCGGCACGGACGGACTCGAGCTCCTGGGACCAGAGCTCCGAGCTCTCGACGCTTCCGAGCTCCTGGCGGGCGCGCTCGTGTTGATGCTGTGCGAGGGCTTCCCGCGCCCGGTCGATCGCCGCCTTCTCCGTCCGCGCCGCCTGCACGCTCGCCATCAGCTGCTGGCCCTGGGCGTCGTCCGGGTTGTTGCTGAGAACGCGGCTGGCGTGCTGCTGCGCGTCGTCGAGGCGACGGGCGCGATAGGCGCCGAGGCCCTCTCGGAGCTCCGCCAGCGCGTCGAATTGCGGGTCGTCGGCGCTGTCGTCGGCGCGGAGGATGAGCGTCGTCACCGTCGCCCCCAGGAGCGCGATGATCACGCCGCCGATCGCCATGAACGCGTAGAGCCACGCCTTCGGGATCCCGAACGGCCCGGATGACGCGCGCGGGGAGGCGATGTAGTCGGTCGAGACCGGCGTCGGCGGAGGTGGGCCAATCCCCGGCCCGCGCATCCCGACGGTCGGCGCCGGGGGCGGGATCGACGGCGGGTTGTTCTCGTCGGTCGTGGTCGGATCGCGCGGAACCGTGGGCTCGTCCCCGGGGACGCGGACGACGAGGACCGTCTCGCCGATCTCGATGCGGTCCCCGTCGTGGAGCATCACCTCGTGGACGCGTCGACCGTTCACGAGCGTGCCGTTGCCACTGCCGAGGTCGCGCAACCGAGGCAACGAGTCCTCGTCGACCAGGACCTTCACGTGCTTTCGCGAGACCGCGATGTCCGTGAGGATGACGTCGTTGTCGATGCTGCGGCCCACGCCGGTCTCGCCGACGTTCAGGAAGAACTGCTTGCCCTCGTCCTTCCCCTTCTCGACCTCGAGGAACGGCCGCTCCGGAGCGCCGTGCAGAATCGTGGTCGCCTCTTCGGCGAGCAGGTGCTCGGTGTCGATGCGCGTGGACTCGCCCGCGAGGCCGTCCTCGAACTCGGCGAACGGATCGCTCCCGTCGGGGTCTTCGCCCGACGGCAGCTCGTGGATGTCGCTCTGGTCGTTCACGTCGGTGTTCGACGGTTCCGAGTAGTCCTTGGGGGTGGGTGGGGGTGGGAACGCCGGTGAGGGGGGGACGTGAGCAGCATCTCCGCTCGCTCCGTTGGCTCCGAGAGGCGGAGGGCGTCGAGGAGGAGCCTCCTTGGGGCCACCGTCGGTCGACAGCCGGTCTCCCAGCTCGTCGACGAAGTGGTCTCCGCCCGGAGCGCCCCTTCCCGACTGAGTCGTCATTGCGGATCGAATCCGGTAAACTAGCTTACTCGAACGGTTTTTGGCGGACAACCCGACGGCGAAGCCCATCGTGCCTCAGACCGGCGCCAAGACCCCCTGCTTGGCGCATTGCTCCGCGTTCCCCACGCCATCGACTACACTGCGACCCGCGAGATGCTGCACGATTTCGGGCCCTACACCATCGTGAGGAAGATGGCCGTCGGCGGGATGGCCGAATCTACCTCGCGAAGGAGCGGGGGATCGAGGGGCTCGAGCGGACGGTGGTCCTCAAGCGGATCCTCCCGAGCTACGTCGACCACCCCGAGTTCGTCACGATGTTCCTCGACGAGGCCCGCCTCATCGCGAGCCTCTCGCACCCGAACATCGCGCAGGTCTTCGGGCTCGGGCGGCTCGAGGACAGTTACTACCTGGTGATGGAGTACGTGCGGGGCCCGACGCTCGGCTCGCTCCTCGCCGCCTCGACGCGCGCCGGCCGGCGCGGTCTGCCGCACAAGGTGGCCCTCGCGGTCGCGCTCCAGGTGGCGCAGGCGCTCGACTACATCCACGGCCGACGCGACCAGATCGGGCGGCCTCTCGGCATCGTTCACCGCGACCTCAACCCGGCGAACGTGATGCTCAGCTACGACGGCGCGGTGAAGATCATCGACTTCGGGATCGCGAAGGCCGCGACGAAGGTCTACGAGACGCGCACCGGCGTCATCAAGGGTACGTACGGCTACATGGCCCCCGAACAGCTGAGCAAGA
Organism: uncultured delta proteobacterium; assembly: GCA_963740495.1. Taxonomy (GTDB): domain Bacteria; phylum Myxococcota_A; class Polyangia; order Polyangiales; family CAVUEK01; genus CAVUEK01. The sequence goes on along the minus strand of CAVUEK010000006.1, from coordinate 1,009,691 downwards.
AGGCCGGCGTGGATCATCGCGCCGACGTCTTCGCCCTCGGCGTGATCCTCTACGAGATGTGCCTCGGGACGCATCCCTTCGACGCGAGCAGCGAGGCCAACATCGTCGACCGGCTCCTCAAGGCCGCGTACAAGCGCCCGCGGGAGCTCGACGCGCACTTTCCGCAGGAGCTCGACTCGCTGATCGCACGCAGCCTCTCGGTCCGCCCGGATGGACGACCGCCCAACGTGCGAAGCGTGATCGACGAGCTCGTCCACTACATGGAGCGCGAGCGCCTCTGTCCGACGATGCTCGACGTGGCCGAGCACGTCGCACGGCTCATCCCGGACGAAGAGGCGCCGGCCCCGCTCGAGCGAACGAGCCGGCCGCCGACGTTTGGCGAGGAGCCGTCGCGCACGGCGCCGCTTCCGCGGATGCCCGACGCGACGGAGATCACCGAGCCCCCGGACCTCGGCCAGATCCTCGCCAAGGACGAGGAGACGGTCCCGCTCACACCCCACCGGCCGTACGGCGGGAGCGACGACGCGACCGAGACGCTCGTCAGCGAACGCCCGACCGGGGCCCGCGAGAATCGCGATGCCGGAGGGGTCGGTCGGGGCGGCGAGCGACCGCACCTCCACGGTGATCCCGCTGCCGGAGCGCCGGATGGCGGAGCGGCGGACGGCGGAGCGCAGCGAGGCACGACCGCGACGAAGGCCGAGCGCGCTTCGGCGCGCGATGCTGTTCCTCGCGAGCGTCGTCCTCGTCCTCGGTGTGGGGGTCGCCGCGTTCGTGACGGCGCGCGCCGTGAGCGGGCGCGTGGTGGCGGCGCCGCGAGCGGACCCCCCGGACGCCGGCACGCGGCCGCCGGACGCCACGCCGCCGCCGGCGCGACCGCTGATGCTCGCGGTGATGTCCGAACCGCCGGGGGCGGAGGTGTTCGTCGGAGGCGCGGACACGCTCGAGGTGACGCCGACGAGCTTTCGGGTCCCCCAGGAGCGCGACCGGGTCGTCGTGCGAGTCGTCCTGCCCGGCTACGTGACGCAAGAGCGCGAAGTGCTGGCGAGCGCCGGCGAGGCCCGCTTCGTGCTGATCGAGCTCACGGTCGATGCGGGCCTGCCGGACGGAGGCCCGCCCAGCCGCACGAAGGCGCCCCGACGACGCCGGCCGAGACGGCTCCATTGAGGCACAGGGACCCGTAAACCCGTGGATTGCCGGGGTCGAACGAGTGTGGTAGCCCGCTCGCAGTGCTGACTCGAACGCTTCGGACGGCCCTTCTCGTGGCGCTCCTCTCGACGGCGCTCTCGATCGGGGCCGTCATCGGATGCGGCGACGACCAAGAGGACGGCCAGGGGGCGGGCGCGAACGCCGGCCACGAGGAGACGGCGCGCCACGGGCTCACGGCCGAGCAGGCGGGCGAAGTGCTGGTGAAGATCGGCGACACGACGATCACGGCCGGCGAGTTCGCGGATCAGCTCGCGGCCCAGTCACCTTACCTGCAGGCGCGGTACAACAGCCCCGAGAGGCGGAGGGAGTTCCTCGACAACCTCGTCCGCTTCGAGCTGCTCGCGAAGGAAGCCGAGCGCCGAGGGCACATGGACAACCCCGAGGTCGTCCGTTCGGCGAAGCAGGTCATGATCGACCGGATGATGGCGGACATGTTCGAGGAGCAAGGGCTCGCGAGCGACGTCTCCGAGGACGACATCCGAAGGTACTACGACGAGCACCACGACGACTTCAACAAGCCGGAACAGGTGCGCGCGAGCCACATCCTGATCAAGAACCGCGCGCTCGCGCAGCGCGTCCTCACCGAGGCCCAGGCACACGCCGAGGACGTGGGCTTCTTCCGGCGGTCGTCGGAGCAGTACAACGAGGATCCGGCGACGCGGGGTCGGTTCGGCGACCTCCAATTCTTCTCGCGACCGGGCGAGGCGTCGACGGACGAGCCGCCGGTGCCCGACGCGGTGCGGACCGCGGCGTTCACCATCGAGCAGATCGGCGGGATCTACCCCGATCTCGTGGAGTCGCCGGAGGGCTTTCACATCCTGAAGCTCACCGGAAGGCGCGCCGCGCTGCACCGTCCGCTCGAAGAGGCGCGGCGTCCGATCCAGAACCGGCTGGCGCGCGAGCTCCGCGACCGGCGCGTGGAGGAGTTCGTCACGCGTCTGCGTCACGACGCCCACGTCGAGATCGACGAGAGCGCGCTCGCGGAAATCCACGTCGACATCCCCGAAGGGGGTGCATCACCGACCGTCGAGCACGAGCTTCCGCCGACCGCACCGCCCACGCCCGCGCCGGCGCCGGCGCCGACCAAAGCGCCGACGAAGGCGCCCGCGCCCACGCACCCCAGCCCGGAGGGGAGCCCGTGAGGCTCGGGGGACATGCGACCGGCGCGGTCGTCGTCCTCGCCGGGGTCCTGTCGTCGTCGCTCGGGAGCGTCGCGCACGCGCAGTCACGGGAGGTGATCGAGCGCGTCGTGGCCGTCGTGAACGACGAGGCGATCTTCCTCTCGGAGCTCCGCCGCCGCGCCATCCCGTTTCTGCCGCAGGCGATGTCCGGCGCGTCCGAGGTGGAGCGGATGGCGCGGCTCGAGCAGCTCTACAGTCAGCTGCTCGACGCGCTCGTGGACGAGGAGCTCATCGAGGAGGCCGCGCGCGACATGCAGGTGCGCGTGACGAGCGAAGACGTCGACCGCGCGATGGAAAACGTCCGCCGGCAGAGCCACCTCTCCGAGGACGAGTTCTGGGATGCCGTGCGGCAGCAGGGATTCACCGAGACGCAGTACCGATCGGACGTTCGGCGCCAGCTGCTCCGGCTCAAGGTCCTGAACAACCGCGCGCGAGGTCGCGTGAACATCACGGAAGCCGACGTCCAGGCGCGATATCGCGACATCGTGCGGGAGCACGGAGCCGGGTCGTGCTTCGACGTCTCGATGATCCTCACGCAGGTCCCGTCCGACGCGACCGCGACCGTCATCGCGTCCGCGCGCGAAGCGGCCCGAGCGCTCCGCGCGCAGCTCACGCCCGGAAACTTCGACGCTCACGGCGGGGTCGACATCGGCAGGATCTGCGAGGGCGACCTCCACGAGTCGCTGACGGGCGCGCTCGCCGGGATGACCGCGGGCCAGATCAGCGACCCGGTCCGCGGGCCCAACGGCTTCTACATCCTCTACGTACGGAACCGCGCGGGTGCCTCGGTGCAGCCGTACGCTCAGATGCGCCAGCAGGTCTTCCAGGACCTGCTCGAGGAAGCGATGCACCGCCAAGAGACGATCTTCCTCGGCGAGCTCCGTCGCGACGCCGTCGTCGACAAGCGCCTCTAGCGAAAACCTTCAGGTCGACGCGAGGAAGCGCGCGAGAGCGCGCGTCTTTTTCTTCAGGCTCTCGAGGCTCGACCACTCGTCCGTGCGGTGGAAGCCCTTCCCGAACGGGCCGAGCCCGTCGATGGTGGGGACCCCGCAGGCGGCGAAGAACGATCCGTCGGAGCCTCCGCCCTGAAGACGCGCGACGCCGGTGCCGAGGCCGACCGCGCTCGCGTGGCGCGACCAATCGTCGACGAGCGCCGCGGTGCCATCGCTCGGCGCCATCGGTGGCCGGACGAGGTCGTGGACGAGCCCGACGCGCGCGTCCGCGAGCCGGCCTGAGAGCGGCGCGGCGCAGATCGCGCGCACCGCGTCGACGACGCGTCGACCGTCCTCCTCGCGCTCGAACCGCACGTCGACGTCGGCGGACGCGAGCGCAGGGACCGTGTTGCGCGACGTCCCGCCGCGCACGAGACCGACGTTGACCGTGACGCCGGAGGACGGATCGGTGAGCGCCTCGAGGCGTGGGATCGCGAGCGCCAGAGCGTGGATCGCGCTCACGCCCGCCTCGGGCTGCAAGCCAGCGTGCGCAGCGCGACCGCGAGCCTCGATCCGGAGGTTGCCGACGCCGCGTCGACGCGTGACCACCTCGTCCGCGTCGCGCCCGCCCTCGAGCACGAGCGCCCGAGTCGCACGCGAAGCGAGAGCCTCGATGAGAGCGCGGCTCGTCGGCGAGCCGAGCTCCTCGTCGGTAGTGACGAGGAAGCGAGCGCGCAGCTTGGCCCACGCAGACGGCGCGCACCTGCGCACGGCGTCGAGCGCGAAGAGCGCGACGGTGAGCCCCGACTTCATGTCGAGCGTTCCGGGCCCACGCACCACGTCGCCGTCGCGCGTGAAGCCGAAGAAGCCGAGCTCGCGTGGGAACACCGTGTCCACGTGACCGACGAGGAAGAGCGCACGCTCGACGCCCGCCGCGGGCGTCGAGTAGACGCGATGATCGGCCTGCGCCCCCGACGGATCGGGGTGCGCCTCGCGCTCGAGGCCGACAGAGCGCGCTGCCTCGTCGAGGATCCTCGCCGCCGCTTCGACGTCCGCGCGCTCGCGGCTCCCGCTCGGCTGCTCGACGAGCCGCGCGAGGAGCGGGACCTGCGCTCGCTCGAACGCGTCCTCGACGCCGCGGTCGAGCGCCTCGCCGACGTGGTCCGGATCGCTCATAGGTTCTCGATCACCCGCTCCCGCCCCACCCCGCGCGCCGTCACGTAGCGGACGAGCGCGGCGACGAGCTCGACGTGCCCTGCCACCACGAAGTAGGTGAGGCGCGGATCGGGCGCGTCGTCCTCAATCATGTCCTGGACGTAGCCCGATTCGCGCACCCCCCCGCGTCGCGAGTGATGGACGCGGACACGCACCCCGGCGTCCCGCCAACGCTGGAGGTCGTGGGCGAGCGCGATGAAGCGATCGTCCCGGACGCCGTAGTACAGGCTGAGCGCACCGAACACCTCGCGGCGTGCGAGCACGGCGTCGAGCGCGGCGCGGATCGGTGCGATCCCGGTCCCGGTGGCGACGAACGCGACGTCCAATCCCTCGGCGCGTCCGAGCTCGAAGCCCGGCCCCGAAGGCACCGCGACCTCGACGGCTTCGCCCACGCGGAGCCTGGCGATATCGGCGCCGGGATCACCGCCGGCCTTCACGATGAACACGAGCGCTCTCTCGTCGGGAGTGTTCGCGAGCGCGTACGGCGCGGCCTCACCGCCCGGCACGCGCAGCTCGCAGTACTGTCCGGGCCGTACGTGCGCATCGAGGAACCCCGGCGGGGCCGCCACCTCGAGCCGCACCTGCGCCTCGCCCGCGGGCTCGGCGGCGAGCACGCGGGTCGACACGAACTCTACGCTCGCGCTCATCGCGGCGAGAGCGTACCAGACCCGCGGTTTCCCCCCTGCCCGAGGCGTGCTAGAGCGCCGCCATGGGAGCCCGGCGAACGCGGCGTCCTTTGCCCACGAGCCTCGTCGTCGCCGCCGGAGTCGTCGCGATCGCCGCTTCGTGCGGCGGGGGCAACGAGGCTCATGGGCCCGGATGGGATCTGTGGCTCGGGCTCGCGGGCATCCTGCTGGCGGCGAAGGTCGGGGCCGAGATCTCGGTGAGGCTCGGGCAGCCCCCCGTGCTCGGCGAGCTCTTCGCGGGGATCGTCCTCGGCAACCTGTCGCTCGTTGGCTTCGGCTTCTTCGGCCACCTCGCGGAGACGCCGACGATCGGCTTCCTCGCGGAGCTCGGCGTCGTCCTCTTGCTCTTCCAGGTCGGGCTCGAGTCGACGCTCAGCGAGATGCGCCGCGTCGCGCCCACGTCGGGCCTCGTCGCCGTCATCGGCGTGATCATCCCGATGGGCCTCGGCTACCTCGTGAGCTGGTGGTTCATGCCCGCCGAGTCGCACTCGGTGCACCTCTTCATCGGGGCGACGCTCTGCGCGACGAGCGTCGGCATCACCGCGCGCGTGCTCAAGGACCTCGAAGCGATGGGCCGCATCGAGACGCGGGTCATCCTCGGCGCAGCCGTCATCGACGACGTGCTCGGCCTCGTCGTTCTGGCGGTCGTGAGCGCGATCGCGGCTCACGGCACGATGCCCGGCGCCATGGAGCTCGGCGGCATCTTTCTCCTCGCGTTCGGGTTCCTGGTCGGATCGTTCCTCCTCGGCGCATACGTGATGCCCGGCTTCTTCCGCGCGTCGTCGAAGCTCAAGACGCCAGGGGTGCTCGGCGCGGTCAGCATCGGGCTCTGTCTTCTCCTCGCCGGCCTCGCAGCGCGCGCCGGCCTCGCAGCGATCGTGGGCGCGTTCGCCGCGGGCCTCATCCTCGACGAGGTGCACGTCCAGCCGTTCGGAAAGAAGTCGAAGCACGACCTCAGCGAGATCGTCGAGCCGGTCGTCGCGGTGATCGCGCCGGTCTTCTTCGTCCGCACCGGGATGATGGTGCAGCTCGCGGGCACGACTCTCGAGGCGCTTCTCTTCGCAGGCGCGCTCTCGGTCGTCGCGGTCGTGGGCAAGCTCTTCGCGGGGCTCGGCGTCCGCCGCGGTGGAGGAGACCGATATGCGATCGGTGTCGGCATGGTGCCGCGCGGCGAGGTGGGCCTCATCTTCGCGAACGTCGGGATGGCGATCGTCGTCGGAGACCAGCGGCTCATCTCCGCGAACGTGTACATGGCCGTGGTCCTCATGGTGATGATCACCACCATCGTCACGCCGCCCTGGCTCGCGCTCCGTCTTCGCACCCTCGCCGCCCGCGAGGGTGCGCCTCCCGGGCCCACCCCGGGCTCGACCCCCGACGCGGAGGACGCGGGGGACGACCAACGACCGGACGAAGCCTCCGCGCACTGACGTCGCCGTGGATCGCCCCGAGCAGTCGCTGTCACACCTCTCGCGCGGACTGACGCGCGCCAACGCGACGGTGCGCGAGGTGATCATCGCTCTCGGCGAGCGGCCGCGCGTCGACATCGCCGGCGCTCCGCCGGGCGCGGTCGCGCTCTTGCTCGCGCGAGCGAGCCGCGAAGGCGGTCCACCGTCGGTCGTCGTCACGCCCGACCTCGCGTCCGCGCGTCGCACTGCGACCGACCTCGCGTTCTTTCTCGGCGAGCCGGAGAGCGACGAGGGGCTCGGCGAGGTGCTGCTCTACCCGTCGTCGGACGTCACGCCGTACCTCGACGTCGCGCCCGACCGGCGAGCGGCGATGGACCGCCTCGCGGTCCTCTTTCATCTCGCGCGCGAGCTTCCCTGGCGCTTCCTGGTGGTGCCGGCCGCGGCTCTGCAGAGGCGCGTCGCGCCGAAGGCCGCGGTCGCCGGTCGCTCGGCGGTGGTGCGCGCGGAGGAGGAGCTCGACCGCGACGCGTTCGTGCGTCTGCTCGTCGAGGGCGGGTATCTCCGCGTCCCCGTCGCCGAGGATCCCGGCACGTTCGCGGTACGCGGCGGGATCCTCGACGTCTTTCCGCCGCACGCGACCCACCCGGCGCGCATCGAGCTCGACGACTGGCTGGTCATGTCGATCAAGCTGTTCGACCCGGACGACCAGCGAACGATCGCGTCGGTCGACAGCGTCTTCGTGCACCCCGTACGCGACACGCTGCTCGGCCCCGAAGAGCTCGCGCGCGCGAAGGCGCGCGTCAGGGCGCTCTGCGACTCGGTCGACATGCCGACGAGCCGTGCGCGGCGGCTCGTCGAGGACATCGAGAGCGGCCGCGCGTTCTACGGCATCGAGGGTTTCTTGCCCGCGTTCCACGACGAGCTCGAGACGCTCTGGGAGTACGTGCCGAGCGACGCCCGCGCGGTCGTGATGGACCCGACCGCCGTCATCGCAGCCATCCACGAAGAGCTCGATCTGGCGTCGCGCGATCTCGCCGCGAAGCGGGCGGACGCCGCGCCCGCCTATCCGCTCGAGGCGCACTACGCAGACGAACAGGACCTCGCCGAGATCCTCGCCGCGCGCCACATCGCCGTCGTCCATCGCCTCGCCGTCGCGGGGGCGCTCACCGAGGACGAGACCGGCCCGCTCGCACCGCTCGAGAGCGTGGTCCCGGAGCAGGTGCTCGATCTCGGAGGCTTCGATCACGCGGGGCTCGCGGCGGAGCTCAAGGCGGGACGCGCCGACCGGGGCGACGCGCTCGCGCCGCTCGCGAGCCGAGCGCGCGAGTGGCTCGACGCGGGCCTCTCGGTGATCTTCACGGCGCGAACCGCGACGCAAGCGGATCGCCTGGCGAACGTGCTTCGTGGCTACGAGCTCGGCGTCGATCCACCCGCGCCGTTCGCCGCGGAGACGCTCGCGACGCGCAGCTCGGGCCGGGCGCGCGTCGTCGTCGGCGCCCTCGCGAGCGGGGTGGTGCTGGCGAGCGAAGCGCTGTGTCTCGTGACCGAGGAGGAGGTCTTCGGTTCGAGGTCGCATCGGGCGACGCGGCCCGCGCGACGTCGCAAGAAGGACTCCGATGCGTTCCTCGAGGACCTCCGCGAGCTCGGCGTCGGCGATTTCATCGTTCACGTCGACCACGGGATCGGCCGCTATCTCGGGCTCGAGCGCAAGATGCTCGGGCAGACGCAGCTCGACCGGATGCTCGGCAAGGAGCCGCCGAAGGTCGAGGTGCTGGTCGTCGAGTACGCGGCCGGCGACCGGCTCTTCCTCCCCGTCACGCGTCTGAACCAGATCCAGAAGTACGCGGGCAAGGAGGGCCACGAGCCGAAGCTCGACAAGCTCGGCGGTCAGACGTTCGCGAAGACCAAGGCGCGGGTCCGGCGTCACGTCCAAGCACTCGCGGACGAGCTCTTGCGCCTCTACGCGGAGCGGACCGCGAGCGAACGCGAGCCGCTCGCCGCCGCCGGCCGCGAGTACACCGAGCTCGAGGCGACGTTTCCGTTCGAAGAGACGCCGGACCAGGCCCGGGCGATCGACGAAGTGCTCTCGGATCTGCTTCGCCGCTCTCCGATGGACCGCGTCGTCTGCGGTGACGTGGGGTTCGGCAAGACCGAGGTCGCCATTCGCGCAGCGTTCCGGGTCGCGATGGCCGGGCGACAAGTGGCGGTGCTCTGCCCGACCACGGTCCTCGCACAGCAGCATCACCTCACGTTCCGCGATCGACTCTCGGACTATCCGCTCCGCGTCAGGATGCTCTCTCGGTTCGTCGAGAAGTCGGAGCAAGCCTCGACGATCGCCGGGCTCCGAGACGGCACCGTCGACATCCTCATCGGAACGCACAGGCTCCTCTCGAAAGACGTCCACTTCGCGAAGCTCGGTCTGCTCGTCGTCGACGAGGAGCAGCGGTTCGGCGTCGCGCACAAGGAGCGGATCAAGCAGTTGCGCACCGAGGTCGACGTGCTGACGCTCACGGCTACGCCGATCCCCCGCACGCTGCAGATGGCCGTCGGTGGCCTCCGCGACCTCTCGCTCATCACGACTCCGCCGGTGGACCGGCGCGCGGTCCGCACGTTCGTCAGCCGATGGGACGACCACCTCGTCCGCGAAGCGGTGCGGCGCGAGATGGCGCGCGGTGGTCAGACCTTCTTCGTCTACAACCGGATCGACGGCCTCTACGAGCGGGCCGCGCGTCTTCAGGAGCTCGTTCCGGAGGCGCGCGTCGCCGTCGCGCACGGCCAGATGAAGGAAGGCGCGCTCGAGCGCGTCATGACGGAGTTCGTCGAGGGTCGATACGACGTTCTGTGCTCGACCGCGATCATCGAGAGCGGTCTCGACATCCCTCGCGCGAACACGATCGTGGTCGACCGCGCGGACATCTTCGGCCTCGCGCAGCTCTATCAGATCCGTGGCCGTGTCGGACGCTCGCGCGAGCGGGCGTACTGCTACCTCGTCACCCCCCCGCCGAGCCAGATGACCGACGACGCCCGCTACCGGATCGAAGCGCTCGAGCGATTCACCGAGCTCGGCTCCGGGTTCCACGTCGCGAGCCTCGACATGGAGCTCCGCGGCGCCGGTGACCTCCTCGGCGTCGAACAGAGCGGCAACGTGATCGCGGTCGGCCTGGACCTCTTCCTGCACATGCTCGAAGAAGCCGTCGCCGAGCTCCGCGGCGAGCCGATCGTGCACGAGGTCGACCCGGAGATCACGGTCGACCTCGAGACCTACATTCCCGAGGACTACGTCGAGGACGTGGGCCTCAGGCTCTCGTTCTACAAGCGCTTCGCGTCCGCAGATGACGAGCGCGGTGTGCACGAGATCGCGGACGAGCTCGAGGATCGCTTCGGCCCTCCGCCTTCGGCGGTCCGCGATCTCGTCCGCGCCATGGCGCACAAGCCCGCCCTGCGCGACCTCCGGATCCTCGGATGCGAGGCCACCTCGACGCGTGTCGCTCTTCATCTGCGAGAGGACACCCCGCTCGATCCCGAGAAGGTCCTCGCGCTGGTTCAACGTGCCGGCAGCCGCTACAAGCTCACGAAGGACATGAAGCTGACGCGACGGTTCGAGGACAGGACCGACCAGGCAAAGGCGGACGCCCTCGACCGGCTCGAGGCTGTTCTTCGCGAGCTCGAGCCGCTCCGAAAGAGCTAGACGAGCGCTCGAGCGCTCAGTCGAACCTCCGGAAGCCCATCCCCTCGCCGGTCTCGCGAGTCACGGCGGTCCCCGGGCGCAGCTTCGTCGCCGGCGGGCGCCGCGGCCCGCGAACGGGCTCGAGCACGATCCGGAGCCGCTGATCGACGTCGGGGACGATCTCTTCCACGTGCGGCTCGTGGCCCGCGAGATCGATTCGGACGGCGATGGGCGTACCGGCGCGCGGGACCACGACGTCCGCGGGCGTGCGACCGACCGCGCGCCCGTCGAGCTCGATCTCGGCGCCCGGAGGCGTGCTCTCGATCTCGACGCTCACGTTCGTGCGGACGACCTCGGTCCGAGGCGGCGTCGCGGCGGACGGCGGAGGGTCGGACGCGGGTGGCTCGGGGTCCACCGGCGGCCCGAGCGCGCTGGGCGAGAGCGCGTCGCCTGCCGCGTCGCGCGGCGCGGGGTGGTCGAAGAAGACGACCGCGCCCGCGCCGACGAGCGCTGCCAACACCGTCACGCCCGCGAGCCCGATCCACGTCGTGCGGCGCCTTCGGAGCGAGCTCGTCTCCAAGCCGAAGGCCGGCGACGCCTTGCCGACCGTGCCCACGTTCGAGTCCTCGACCGCGATCGGAATGTCGACGGCCGAGTCGGTCTCGGGCGCAGGGATTCCTCGAACACCTGCGAGCCCGCGCGAATCCGCTGCAGCATCTCCTGCTTCTCGTCGATGCGGTCCGCGAAGATGCGCTTCATGAGCCTGCCGAGCACGTCCTCGGGCACCGGATCGCCACCGATGTCCCGCATCGCCGCGAGGAGGTCGCGGCGCATCTCGAGCGCGGTCTGATACCGATCCTCCCGGAGCCGCGAGAGCGCGCGCTGACAGATTGCGCCGAGCCGCTCCGGATATCCGGCGACGATGTTCGACGGAGCGATGACCGGCTCTTCGCAGACGGCCTTGAGCGTTCGGAGGTCGCCGTCCCGCGCGAACAGACGCCGTCCCGTCGTCAGCTCGAAGAGAACGATCCCGAGCGCGAAGATGTCGCTCCGCCGATCGAGCCGCTCGCTCTTGCACTGCTCCGGAGACATGTAGGCGAACTTGCCCTTGATCTGCCCCGCTTCGGTGCGGTGCTTGCTGTCGGCGCCCTTCGCGATGCCGAAGTCGAGGACCTTCACCTGACCGTCGTAGAGCACCATCACGTTCTGAGGTGAGACGTCGCGGTGCACGAGGTTCTGTCCGTACCCGCGGTCGTCCCGCAGCTCGTGCGCCGCGTGGAGGCCTGCGCACGCCTCGGCGACGATGTGAACCGCGAGACCGAGTGGGAGCTCCTCGCGCGCGTGCCGCAGGCGCTTCATCAACCCGAACGCGGACTCGCCGTCGAGGTACTCCATCACGAGAAAGAGCTCGTCGCCTTCCTGTCCGAGCTCGTGGACCTGCACGACGTTCGGGTGCCGAATGCGCGCGACGATCCGCGCCTCGTCGAGGAACATCGTGACGAACCGGGGCTCGGCGGCGAGGTGCGGGAGGATCCTCTTGATGACGACCGCCCGCTCGAAGCCGCTCGGCCCGAGCAGCTTGCCGAGGAGGATCTCGGCCATCCCGCCCGAGGCGAGGCGACCGACGATCTGGTAACGACCGATGGTGGCGGGGAGGCTCACCATGTGTCGATCATCGTACGGGACGGACGCCTTGGGTGGAATCGTCGACCCTGCTACGATTCTCGCGATGTTTCGGGCATCGCTCGGGGCCTTGGCTCTCGCGTGCGTCGTGGGGGGCACCGGCGGAACCGCGCGCGCCCAAGGCTCGGACGACGCTGTCGCGTCAGCGAATGGCCCGGACGAAGAACGGGCGCTCGTGCTCTTCGAGGAGAGCGTCGAGCTCTATCGCACGGGACGCTTCTCGGACGCCGCCGCGCTCCTCCGCACGGCGTACTCGCTGCACGCCGAGCCGGTGCTCCTCTACAACCTCGCGCGCGCGCTCGAAGGCGACGGCGATCTCGAGGGAGCGATCGATGCATACGCCCGATACCTCGAGACGGCCGGCGACGTCCCGGATCGGGGCGCGATCGAGCGCAAGCTCGATACGCTCCGCCGCGAGGTCGCGGAGCACGAGCGCCTCGAGCACGCCGAGCGCGCGCCGCCCCAACGCGCGAGCGAAGCCGCGCCTCCGCCGCAGGGGAGCGCGCGCCGCGCCGGCCCGAGCCCGCTGCCGTGGGTCGTCGCAGGCGTCGGAGCGGCGGGTATGATCGCAGGTGCGATCCTCGGCGGCCTCGCGCTCGCCGCGCACGACAGCGCGCTCGGCGCGCCGTCGCAACGCGAGACGGACACCGAGCAACGGCACGCGCAGGATCTCGCGATCGCGACCGACATCGCGTTGATCGCGGGCGGCGTGATCCTCGCGGCCGGTGTCGCGTGGGGGGTGATCGACCTCGTCGGCGCGCAGGGCGAGAGCGAGGCGCGGCTCCGGCTGCACGTGCTGCCCGCGATGGCCGCGCTCGAAGGAACGTTTCGATGACGCGATCGCGCGTCGCCGTCATCCTCTCCCTCGCCGCGCTCGGTCAGCTCGGGCTCGCGTGCGCGATCCCCGACATCGAGCTCGATGGCCTGCCCTGCCCGTGCGCGAACGGCTTCGAGTGCGACCCCGCGACGAGCACGTGCGTCCGAGAGGTCGGCGTCGACGGCGGTTCGCATGCCGACGGTGGCCCCGATGCTCGGGGTGGGCTCGACTCGGGGCCCGGCACCGACGGGGGGACGCAGGAGCTCGACGGCGGCACCGTGGGCGCCGACGCGAGCTCGTGCTTCTACGACGACTTCGAAGACGGCGTCCTCGACGGATGGCAGATCGAAGCCGGCGACTGGTCGGCGGTCGGCGGCGAGGCCCGACAGGGCGACTTCCGCGCCTCGCTCGCCTACATGTTCGCAGAGGAGACGACGCGCCTCACGAACTACCGCATTCGCAGCCAGTTCAGGCTCGTCCGCGACGACGGCCCCGGCGCGATCGAGGTCGATTTCCGCATCGACCCCGCGCAGACGGGCTCTCAATACTTCTGCAACTGGGAGCCGAACACGGGCGACTTCCTCGTGATGTGGCAGAGCCCGTCCATCACGACCGAGGTCATCGACATGCTGACGATCGACACGGACACGATCTCCGGGTTCGACGTCAACGCGCCGATCACGATGAACATCGAGGTGCGCGGCTCGACGATCCACTGCTGGCTCGACGAGATCCCCGGCGCCGACCTCACGGTGACCGACGCCCGGCACCCGACCGGCGCCGTCGGCTTCAAGACCTACGCGTTGAGCGCGGCGTACCAGTTCCTCGAGGTCTGCCCGCTCTAGCGAAAGCCGTCGCTCGACGTCTCACTCGGCCTCGTCTTCGTCCTTGAGGTCGCTCGCCTTGAGGTTGTGCTGGCGCAGGAGGCGCTCGAGCGACTTGCGGTGGACACCGGCTTCCTGCGCGGCCTTGTCGAGGTCGCCGCCGCAGCGCCGCACGAGCCTCTCGAGGTATGCGCGCTCCATCGGCGCGACCCAGCGCTCCCGCGCCTCCTTGATCGGGAGGTCCTCGGCGACGTCGAGCTGCGGTTGGCCCGCGCCGGTCCCGGACGAGCCCCACATCGGAGGCGGAATGCTGCTGCTCATGCGCTCGGCGCCGAGGAGGCTCAGATCGCTCAGGAGGATGGTGTCCGTCGAGGCCATCGCGATCGCGCGTCGCAGCACGTTCCGGAGCTCGCGGACGTTGCCTGGCCAGTTGCGCGCGCGGAGCTCGCGAAAGGCCTCCGGCGAGATGTGGCGCACGGGGCTGCCGTCGGCGACGTGCTCCTCGACGATCCGATCCGCGATGACGTCGATGTCGTCGCGCCGGTCCCGGAGGGGCGGAAGCGCGACCACGACCTCGGCGAGCCGGTAGTAGAGGTCTTCCCGGAAGTTGCTCTTCTTGATCATGTCGGGCAGGTCGCGGTGCGTGGCAGCGATGACGCGCACGTCCACCTCGACGTGTCGGCCGGCGCCCAGACGCTTGATCTCGCGACGCTCGAGCGCACGGAGCAGCTTCGGCTGCAGGTCGATCGGAAGCTCGCCGATCTCGTCGAGGAAGATCGTCCCACCGTCGGCGAGCTCGAACGCTCCGACACGCTGGCGGTCGGCACCCGTGAACGCGCCCTTCTCGTGACCGAAGAGCTCCGATTCGATGAGGTTCTTGCTGACCGCACCGCAATCGACGACGACGAAGTTCCTGCCCGCGCGCGAGCTGTGCTCGTGGATGGCTCGGGCGGCGAGCTCCTTGCCCGTACCGGTCTCCCCGACGAGGATGCACGACAGATCCGTCGCCGCCACCTTGGTCAGCATCGCGAACACTTCTCGCATCGCCTTGGAGGTGCCGAACATCTGCCCGAAGTGGTCGGTCTCGGAGCCCGCGACGCGCTCCCACTTCTTCTTCGGCTCGAAGAGGATCTCGGTGTCGCCGACCCGAATGCGCGCGCCGGGAGAGAGAAATGCCTCGACGACCGGCGTCCCATTCAGCTCCGTACCGTTCGTCGACTCGAGGTCGCGCAGGAAGTACCGCTCGTTTCGGACGCTGATCTCGCAGTGGCGCCGGCTCACCGTCTTGTCGGTGAGCACGAGGTCGTTCTTCGACGACGTCCCAATCGAGAGCCGGGTGTTCTCGATCTCGGCCTCGCTCCCTCGATCCGGTCCGTTGACCACGACGAGCTTCTGACGGTGCGAGACCAACATGGGCCCCTTGCCGTCGTCGCGTACCTGCGTGCCGCGGAAGGTGGATTGGGCGGTAACGTCGGTGCGTTCCGTCACGTCGGGACAGACGCTAGCACGGAGGAGACCACGGCTAGAAGGAGGATGTGCAGGGTCCGCACCGGCGGCGCGGGCCCACCCGTGACGCGATTTCGGTGCTTTTTTGTGGGGCGGTGGCGCCCTCGCGGGCCCGGCTACGCTTGACGTCGGTGTGGCGCGAGGGCTACGACGCTCTCGGCATGTCCGCGCGCACGCACCTCTCCGCGATCTTCGAGGCCGATCGCGCGGCGCGGGAAGCGGAGGGCCGCCTCTTCGACGAGGCGACGGCGGACGAGCTCGCCGAAGCGCTCGCAGGCGCGGTCGACGAGGCGCTCGCGGGCGACGACCGCCGGGCCGAAGGCGTGAAGCTCGAGCGCCTCGCCGACCTCTGCGCGCAGGTTCCCGGCCCCGAGATGGCCGACGCGCTCATCCGTATCTTGAACGACGACGATCCGTCGGTCCGCGTCGCGGCGGGCGAGGCGATCCTCGACGTCGCGTACGAGCGGTACGCCGAGGTCGCACGCGCCGTCGAGCGCGCGCTCGACGCAGCCCTCGATGGGCCCGGCATGCGCGAGCTTCCGTACGTCCTCGCCGAAGTGGGAGAGCCGAGCGCTCTCAAGCTGATCCGGCGCTTCCTCGCCCACTCGAGCCCCGAGACCGTGGCCGGCGCCATCGAGGCGCTCGCGTCGCTCGGCGATCCGGGCGCACTGCCCGCCCTCGAGTCGCTCGTCGGCGACGAGCGCACGACGAGCGTCGAAGACCTCGAAGAGGAGGTCCCGGTGACGATCGGCGAGCTCGCACGCGAGGCCATCGAGGAGCTCCGGGAAGCGGAGCGGTGACCCAGAAGACGGCTGACGACGAGGCCGCTCTCTACGATGCCGTCGTGGTGCCACGCTACTCGTCCCGCTTCGGCCAGCTGATCGTCGACGCCATACCGCGCGGCGTGCGCGCGCAGGTGCTCGACTTCGGCTGCGGCACCGGCTACCCGGCGTTCGCGCTCTTGGATCGTCTCGACGCGTCCGGCCGCGTGATCGCGATCGATCCGGATGCGGGGCTGGTCGACCTCGCGCGTCGCCGCGCGATGGCGCTCAGCGGCGGGCGTATCTTCTTCAAGGTCGAGTCCGCGGAGCGTCTGTCGTTCGGAGACGAGGTGTTCGACTACGCGGTCGGGAACGTCGTGCTCCACGAGCTCGAGCACCCGGATGTCGCGTTGAACGAGGTGCGAAGAGTTCTCGTTCGGGAGGGTACGCTCGTGGCGACTCGCCCCCTCGAAGGAACGTTCCAGGAGATCCTCGACATGTTCCGGGAGATCTCGCTCAAGCGGGATTCAGCCCCCGTGGCCGCCCGCACCGAGGAGCTGGCGCGCCGCTACCCCACGCCGCAGGCGTTCGCCCGCCAGCTCGAGAACGCCGGGTTCGACGACGTCGAGGTGCGAGAGCACATCTTCCGTCTCTCGTTCCGCAACGCGGCGGACATCGTCGGCGACCCGTTGGTGCGCTTCATCGGCCTGAGCGAGTGGCGTTGGGTCGCGGGCTTCGAGCACGGCGGCGATACCCTCCTCGGCGAGGTGGAAAAGAGCCTCGACACCTACTTCGCGGGCGGGCCGCTGTCGCTCACCGTTCGCGCCGGCGTCGCGACCGGACGCAAGTGAGCGCGCCCGGCGGAGTCAGAACCCGAAGTCCTCGCAGGTCTCGTTCCGGATGCTGGGGATCAGCATCTCGACGAGCGTCTTCTGCAGGCGCGTCACGCCGTCGCCGCGAAGCACGATGCGGAGCATGTACATGACCCTCGGCTCCGGGCCGCGTGGGAAGAGCTCGTTCTGCAGGAGGACTCGGAACGTCACGCGCGTCCCGGGCCGCACCGTTTCGAACCGGTCGCCCAGGTTGATCGCGCCGTCCGCCGGCACCGCCCGCAACGTTCGCACGTCGCGCACGAACTCGGTCGCGTCGAACGCGTCGCCCTCGGCATCCTCGATGAGGACGTCGATGTCGATCGGCACCTCCTCGACGAGCGTACGCACCGCCTCGATGACGCTCGTGTCGAGCCCTCGGCCGCCCGCCCCGATGTCGATGACGATCGGCCGCCCGTCCGGCGTCACGGCGCACGTGTCGCGCGCGATCGCCTCGATGTCGCGCAGCCCGTCGCCCCGAGCCGCTGTAGACGCCGAGCACCTTCGCGCCGATCGCGGCGAGCGCGTTGACCGCGTCCTCGTACGTGTGCGCCGCCGGGACTATGTCCGGCGTACGGCTTGGTCCCCATCGGCCCGTTGTGGAACGGCCAGTCGGTGAAGAGCAGGAATATGCGCGAGCCCTCGCGCCGGAAGCACGGATAGCCGACCGTCCCCTCGGGGCACGTCGCGGCCGGCACCCGAACGCGTCGATGCCGCGCGCGGCCCCTCGCGGCCGGAGTACAGCCCCTCGGTCTGCGCCTCCGGTCCGTCGCACGCCGCCGAGGTCGGCAGCCGGTCGATGGCGTTCTGACGCCGCGACGGGATCGTTGGTGCTGCCCTGGAGCAGCGCGAACGGCACGTCCGTCTGCCGCCGCCGTAGCTGCCGAACGGGAAGTCCGCGAAGTAGCCGACGCTCAGCCGCACGTCGGGGATCGTCTCGGCCGAGGCCCGGGATGATCGTCTCGCGCAGCCGCCGCCGGATCTGCTCGATCTCCTCCGACATGCTGCCCGTCACGTCGACGAGGAAGAAGACGTCCGCCGACACGATGCGCCCCTCGAACGATGACGCGCACCTCGCGCGGCGGCTCGCCGAACGGCAGCTCGATGCACTCGTCGACGATCGGCCCGGCGTCCGGAGCGTCGCGTCCACGCCGGCGTCGCGACCGCCGTCGAAGCCCGCGTCGTCGAACGGCGTCGGGAGCCCGAGCCCCGTCTTCGCACCGCAGCCGGCGGCGCGGTCGTCACCGCGCACGCGGCGAGCGCGCGCAGCACAGTCGAGTAAAGAAGCGTCTCATGTCCCCTAATCGGTTCGAGCGCCCCCGCCATCACACCGCTCCGCTCCGCGCTCCCGACTGGCCAGGTCAGACCCCAAGGATGTCACAACCTCCGCCGTCGAGCCCAGGCACCACGATGATGACGTCCTCCTGGCCGAGCCGGCTCCTGCCAGAGGCCCGGAAGATCACGCGCGCCCTGAACACGCGCGCCTCACGGGACGGCTCGAGCGCGCTCACGTCGACCTCGCAGCTCGAACGTCACGCGCGTCCCCGGGAGCACGCCCGCGAAGCCATCCGGCTCGATCGAACGCACGCCGCTCGACGGATCGGCGGAGAGCGGGACGATGCCGCGCACGACCGTGAGCGCGTCCAGCTCGTCACCCGGACGTGTCCTCGACGCTCGCGCCCACGTCGAGCGGCACCCCGGACGCCAGCCGCTCGATCGCGCTGACGGTGCTGCTGTCGACGCGATCGCCGCTGCCGCCGATGTCGAACGCGAGCGGCGCGCCCGCCTCGTCGACCGCGCCCGTCTCCTGCGCGACGCGCCGCAGGTGATCGAGCGGGCCGGGGCGCCCGGAGTCGCGCGCGCCGAGCCCGATCACGCGCACGTCGTGCGCGCGCAGCGCGTCCATCGTCGCGTCGAACCCGTGCGGCGGTCGGGCGGAGTCGCGGAACGGATCGGCGCCGTCCGGTCCGTCGTGCATCGGCGCGTCGGTGATGAGCAGCACGACCGGCAGCGCGTCCGAGCGGAAGCACGCGCCGCCGAGCCCCCGCCGGGGCAGCCCGATCGACGGCGGGATCAACGAGCCGAGCCCCTCGCCCGTCGCGACCTGATAGAGCGCCTCGACCTGCGCCTCGGGATCGTCGAAGTTGCCCCACGTCGGGTCGCCTCGAGCCCGCCCTCGACGCGCACCACGTCGCGCGTCACCGGTGCGCGCAGCTCGTACGGCCTGACCGTCGGCGGGCCGAACGGCTCCACCGGGAACTCCCCGAGCAGCGCGAGCCCGAACGCTGCGTCCGGGATCGCCGCGCGCACGCCGGGGACGACGACGTCCGACAGCCGGTTTCGCACGTTGTCGATCTCGTCGCTCATGCTCCCGGTCGCGTCGATGAGGAAGAAGACGTCGACGACGGCGAGCGAGACCGGGAGGTGAAGTCGGCGGTGACGGTGCCGCCGCCGGGAGGCACCTCGATGCAGCGAGTGGGCGGGCCGGCGTCGACGCCCGCATCGAAGCCGCCGTCGCCCGGCGTCGCGCATGTCGAGCCCCGTCCGCGCGCCGCACGCGCTCGCGACGAGCGCCGCCGCGAGCGCACCCGACACCGTCCTCGGCTCGTTCGGGAGTCACCGTCTCCACCCGCTTCTCGTCGTCGTCGTCGTCGTCGTGGCCTTCGCCTACTCGAGCGTGCCCGTGCCGCCGTCGCCCTCGCACCCCGTGCCGTCCAGCGCCCGGGATCACGATGTCGACGATCCGCGACCCGAGCCGCGTCCGCGCGTCGCCCCGGAACACGATCTCGAGGCGGAAGCGCCGCGCCGTCGGGCCGGGCACGACCACGTCGCTTCGGATGCGCAGCTCGAACATCGACCGTCGTGCCGGAGTACACGCCGCGAAACACACCCGCCTCGCGTCGATCGACTCGATGCCGTCGGCGGGCACCGCGCGCAGCGGCACGATCGACTCGACGAACGCCGCGACGTCGACCCCGTCGCCGGGTCGGGATCGGACGCGACCGCGTCGATGTCGAAGACGATCGCCTCGGCGAACAGCTTGATCGCGTTGACCACGCCGGTGCCGAGGCGCTCGCCGCGCCGTCCGATGTCGAAGACGAGCGGTGACCCCGGATGCCGAGCGCGTTCGTGTCCACGGCGAGGTCGTGAGATCGGCGTCGCGCCCCAGCCCTCGCCCGAGTCGAAGCCGATGACGCGCGCTCCGTGCGCCTGCAGCTCCGTTCGCGCCTCGTCGTAGGTGTGTGGCGCCGGAACGATCCCACGGTACGGATTGCTCGGCGTGACCCCCGGACCGTTGTGGAAGGGCGCATCCGTGAAGAGCAGGATCACGGCACCGCATCGTCGCGGAAGCACGGATAGCCCGAGCCGCCCCTCGGGCAGCCGAACGACGGCGAGACCCATGGCGGAAGCCCCTCGCGCGTCGCGACCTGATAGAGCGCTTCGACCTGGCTCTCAGGCTCGTCCTTCCCATTGCCGAGCGAGATCGAGTTCACCGCGGCCTGCACGTGCGACGAGATCGTCGCTCATCGGCACGAGCAGCGTGAACGGCATCGTCCTCCGACGTCACCATACGTCGCCATAGGGAAATCGGCGAACGTCGCGACGGCGATGCGCGTGTCCTGGATCTCGCTCTCGATCGCCGGCGCGAGCTCATCGCGGAGCTGCTCGCGGATCCGCTCGATCTCCTCCTGCATGGACGCGGTCGTGTCGATCAGGAAGAGACGTCCGCGCGGCCGACCTGCGCTTCGGTCTCGAGCGGGAGGATGATCGGGCCGGCGTCGGGCAGAAGCTCCATGCACGGGATCGGCGCGTCCGTGCCCGCGTCCAGCCCCGCGTCCGGTAGATCGAGGCCGGTCTTCGCGCCGCACCCGGCGACGAGCGCGGCGAGCGCGAAGGTCAACGACGCGGGTCCAGGAGGGCATCGGGCGTGCACGCGCCGGGATGCGTCGTGCCGAGCAAGCCTAGCGCGACGCCAAGTGCGGCGTCGAGGTGCGGATCACCGCCCGGCGCCGGCGCGCGCGGTGTCGCGCCGTGCGAGCGCGCGCCTTGTCCCGCGAAAAGAGGCCGACGTAGTCGATCGTCGGCAGCTCGAAGCGGGGCGGGGCGTCCAGCTGGGGCAGGCGTCGCTCGAGCTCCTCGGTGAACGCTCGGAGCACGTCGCTCGCACCGGCGACCACGTTCGGGTCGAGCGGCGACTCGACGAGGCGTGTCGCCGCGTCTCGCCCGACGTGCATCCGGCGAACCATGTCCATGAAGCTCCCGATGAGCGCGTCCGGGCTGAACGCGTGCTGGACGACGATCTCCGCGCCGATGCGGAGCGCGGCGGCGCCGTCGAGGACGCCCTCCTCGAGGAGCACGAGCGCGGGTTGGAAGTAGTTGTAGAACGGCACGACGCGCTCGCCCGAACTCCTCGAACACCCCGACGGGCGACACGCGATCGAGGTGGATGAAGATCCGCCGCCCGACCTCGACGCGTGGGAATGCGCATCGCGAGCTCGACGAGATCCGGGATGTCATCGGAGTACACGCGCGCGCGCTCCAGCACCGCCACCATCGTCTCGCTGCCCACGCGGCCGGCGCAGATGTCGGAGTAGAACGAGTAGATGAACGCGTCGGCCTCGGCGTCGTCACCGAAGAGGACCTCGATGGTCGTCCGGGTCGCACGAGGTGCGGGACGAGAGCAGCGAAGCCGAGCTTGTAGCCGACCTGATCTCGGAGGAAGCGGAAGCGGCCGCGCAGGAGGTTCTGCAGGCTCGGTTTGAGCGTGAACGAGTCCCACTCGATACCGTCGAGCCGAAGCTTCGCTTCGAGGACGCGACGCATCTGCTCGGGGCTGCCGGAGAGGATGAAGATCCCCGCAGGCTCGGTCCGGCCAGATCTCGCGCAGCAGCGCGCGCCGCGCCGGGAACGGTGCGTTTCTCCGAGGGCTTCTCGAACGCGGTGCGCAATACGTCGCGCATCGTGTCGAACTCCGTGCGCAGGTACGTCTTGTCGAGGTCCCAGCGATAGAGCACCCGGTGACGCTCCATCCTGGGCCAGTCGAGCTTCGAAGGACCCGGCCTATCCTCGGGCGACACGCCGGGACGATATCACCGAGCAGAGCCCGACGAGAGACGCCAAACAACGCGACACTGTTCGAACGGTCTAGATGAGCACGAGCTCGGTCTCGCAACCGAGCTCGATGTCCATGTGGGCCGGAGCCACGTCGGACTCGACCTGCATGCACGCCGCGGGGCAGAGGATGATCTGGCTCGGCGCGTCGTTGTCGTCGTAGTACCACGCGCCGACGGGCGCCCCGCCCGCGTCGGTGCACCTCGAGGGGTCGATGGCGCGGGGGTACGTCGTCGCCCCACCACCGCTGTTCGTGAACACCACGTTCACGCGCTCGCGATCGAACGACTCGCCATCCGCGGGCTCGGGCAGCGCATACAGGCACGGGACGGCGGCCGAGACGACGACCGACTCGCGCAGCGTCGCCCAGAGCGGGGACCAGTCGACCGAGCAGATCGAGAACTGCGTGCCCCCTGTCGCGGCGGCGAGGCTGTAGTAGCGGCGGCCGACGTTCTCCGCGGCACCGCGCGGACCTTCGCAGCCGTCCTCGCAGATCGATCCGATGATCGGGCATCGACATGCAGTGAGTCGCCTCCTCGGAGGCGACCGCGTGGAACGTGAACGAATGACCGAGGTGCCCCTCCATCATCGAGCGGAACGTGCCGTCGTCCATGTCGCTCTCGTCGTCCGTGACGACGACGATGTGGGTGCGGGCGCTCGGCCGGAGGAAGTCCGAGTAGCTCGAGTACGAGCTCAGGATGACCTCGAACGCGTTGTGCGAGTCGACCGGCGAGCTCACCCCACGGAAGCGCATCGGGTCGCTCGAGAGCGCCGGATCGACGGTCACGAACCCGGGTGCCGCGATCATCACGACGCGAAAGTCGACGCCTGACGCGACGATGTCGGCCGCGAAATCGTCCACCTGCTCCTGGACGAGGCTCGCTTCCTCGCTCATCGACCCCGAGCTGTCGATCGCGAAGATGATGTCCACGGGGGCGAACGTCGGCATCGCGGACGCGCTGATCGACGCGCAGGACTCGCCGCCTCCGTCGCCGCCCGCGCCACCGTCCGCGGGCCGCGTGCCACCGCACTCGGCCCAGACCGCGCAGTCCGGGTCGGAGCAGTCCCCGAGCCCGTCGCCGTCGTTGTCGATCCCGTCCCCGCAGGCGTCGTGGGTCGACTCGAGGCCGGAGGCTCCGCCCTCGCCGCCCGCACCTCCGTCGCGGCGCCCACCGGCACCGTGATCGGGAGAGCACCCGGCGAGAAGCAACAGGACGCCGAACGCGACGACCGAGCGTCCGCTCGCGACTCGAAAACCACGCATACGACCGCACCGGCCCTTCGGCCCACACCCTGCCAGCCCGGGCACACCGTAGCCGAGGCGACCCGCGCGCGCAACGCCCCGCGAGGCTCTGCTATCGTCCCGGTCGTGCAGTCCATCGCGCCCACGGACAAGGTCGATCTGCTGATCGTCGGAGCCCACGGCCCGGACCTCCGGGGGCTGCGCAGCCACCTCGGCGAGCGCCTCGACGGGGCGATCCGCGGCCTTCGCATCACCGCCAAGACGGTGGGGATCGGGATACCCGTCGCGGGCCCGTCCACGGCCAAGCGCGTGTTCCAGCTCGAGCCCAAAGCCGTGATCCACCTCGGGACGTGCGGGGTCTTCCCGGGCTTCGAGCAGTACCGCCCGCACGACGTCATCGTCGGCACCCAGGTCACGCTCGTCGACCACGCGGTGAACGCGTACCGCGCGTCGTTCCCGGAGCCGATGCAGACGACGCTCGCGACGCACACCATGCTCTCCCAAGGCCTCGCCGCCTGCGGCCCGCGCACGCACATGGCCGGCATCGGCTCGACGCTCGCGCTCACGGTCGACGACACGCTC
This sequence comes from uncultured delta proteobacterium, assembly GCA_963740495.1. Lineage (GTDB taxonomy): Bacteria > Myxococcota_A > Polyangia > Polyangiales > CAVUEK01 > CAVUEK01. The sequence goes on along the minus strand of CAVUEK010000006.1, from coordinate 986,001 downwards.
GCGGCCGAGGTCCCGCAGCGCTGCCCCGTGCACGCAGAGAGCCTCGAAGCGTTCGGGATCGCACACGCGTGTCAGCTCGCGCAGACACCCTTCGCCTGCGTGCTCGGAGCGACGCACGTGGTCGGCTCGCGCGGTCGCGACGACTGGCGGCAGTTCGAGCGCCAATCGACCATCTCGGCGGCCGAGGTGCTGATCGCGTGGATCATGGCGGGCGCACAAGGGATGCCGCACGCGCGACCCGCCTGAGCCCACGCCCGCGGATCAACCCACGGCTTCGAGCAGAGCGCTGTAGAGCGCGGCGAGCCCCGCGGGCTTCGCGACCCAATGTGCGCCGGGGACGCGCGCGGCTCGCGCCGACAGATCGTCCTCCGGCATCGCCGAGTAGAAGAGGATGGCGGGTCGTTGCTCTTCCGGGAGCGAGCCGAGAAAGCGCGCGAGCGCCTCACCGTCGAGCGCGGGCATCATGACGTCCAAGATCACGACATCGGGCCGCTCGCCGTGGACGATGCCGGAGACCCCGAACGGAGACGGCGACGTGTGCACCTCGACTCCCCGACTCTCGAGGAACCGTGCTGCCATCCGGAGGACGTCCGGGTCGTCGTCCACGATCAGGACTTTCAAAATGCGCTCGTGAGAACGATCGTCCCCCCGCGAACGGAGCGTAGCAAGGCACGCCGTCCCTGGAAAACGAACGGCAGTCGGGTTACTGCATCAGGAGCCCTCCCCGTGACCACCGATCCCTTGCGCGCCAGCTCACAGGTCCACCTCCGCGCCGAGCGGGCCCTCGCCGGCCTGCTCGCGGGCCCGAGGCCCGATCTCGACGCCATCTCCGACCTGCTGGACGGGCTCACGCACACCGATCGCCTCGCGTCCGCGCTCTCGCTCGGCAAGCGCGATCAGCGCGCCCTCTTCGAAGCCGCCGCCGCCGCGCCTCCGGTTCGCGTCGCGGATCTCGTGGCGGCGGCGCTCCCTCCGCTCGCGGAGGTGGTGCACCACGGCCGCAACAGCCTCCCCGCGTTCACGCGGTTCGCCAAGGTGTTCTGCCGGCCCGACCGCGAGGACGCGATCCGGCGCGGCGAGCTGTGGGGCTACAACCGCAACCCGCCGCTCGTGTCGACGACGGTCGGGCCCGGGTTCTTCGTCGCTCACGACCACGGCGACGCAGAGGTGGTGATCGACTATCTGCGTCTGCCCTCCGGCAAGCCGCCCGACTGGCCGCGGATCCTCCACAACGACGAGCGGCTGTCCCGCTTCGTCTACGACGGCACCAAGGACTACCTCCGCCGGGTCTCCACCCACGTGACGATTGGGCGCGCCAGCCGAGGCGGGCGCCTTCTCCCGAACTGGTTCATCCTCTGTCGCGACACCACCGAAGACCCGACGTGATGAGGATCCTGCTCGCCGACAAGCTCGCGACGTTCGTACCCGGTCGCCTCCAAGACCTGGGCGCGCACGTGCACGTCGAGCCGGAGCTCTCGGGTGCTGCCCTCACGGAGCGCCTCGCCGAGCTCGACCCCGAGGTCCTCGTCGTGCGAAGCACGCGCGTGACCGCGGCCGACATCGGCGCCGCGCCGGGCCTGTCGCTCGTCGTTCGCGCCGGCGCGGGCGTGAACACCATCGACCTCTTGGCGGCGTCGGCGCGGGGCGTCTACGTGACGAACTGCCCCGGCAAGAACGCGAACGCGGTCGCGGAGCTGACGATCGGGCACCTCGTGAACCTCGACCGCCGGATCGCGGACAACGTCGCGTCGTTGCGCAGCGGCCGATGGGACAAGAAGGGGTTCTCGAACGCGAGGGGTCTCGCGGGCCGGACGCTCGCCGTGCTCGGATGCGGCACGATCGGCATCGCCGTCGCGGTCCGGGCGCGGGCGCTCGGGATGCGCGTCGTGGGATGGTCGCGGAGCCTGACCGAGGAAGGCGCCGAGGCGCTCGGCATCGAGCGCGCGGCGACGCCAGAGGACGCCGTCCGAAACGCCGACGCCGTCTCGGTACATCTCGCGCTCACGCCCGAGACGCGCGGCCGGGTCGGGCGCGGCGTGCTCGAGGCGATGCGTCCTGGCGCGTACTTCGTGAACACGGCGCGCGCCGAGATCGTCGACGAGGCTGCGTTGCTCGACGCGATCCGCGACAAGGACATCCGCGCGGGGCTCGACGTCTTCGCCGACGAGCCCGCCGCCGCGGGCGGCGAGGTCGCGAGCGCGCTCTTCACCCACCCGAACGTGTACGGCACGCACCACATCGGCGCGAGCACGCTCGAAGCGTCGGACGCCGTCGCCGACGAGGTCGTGCGGATCGTCACCGCCTACGAGCGCGGACGCGCGATCCCGAACTGCGTGAACCTCGCCGCTCAGACCGGCGCGACTCACGTGCTCGTCGTTCGTCACGCCGACCACGTCGGGGTGCTCGCGCACGTGCTCGACGTGCTCCGGCACGCCGGGCACAACGTGCAGGAGATGCAGAACATCGTCTTCTCGGGCGGCGAAGCTGCCTGCGCGCGCATCGCGGTCGTCAACGCGCCGGACCCCGAGACGCTTCGGGCGATCGCGAAGGGTGAGCACGTGTTCGCGGTCTCCGCCTCGCCGATCGAGCAAGCGAACGAGGACGCGTGACCCCGGGCACCGCCCTGCCCTCGCGCTTCCGCGAAGAGCTCGCCGCCGCCCTGCCCTCGGGGTCGATCGTCGACGATCCCGACGAGCTCCGCGAGCTCGGGCGCGACTGGACGCGCGTGTTTGCCCCGGCGCCGTCGCTCGCGGTCTTTCCGACGGCGGCCGAACAGGTGGCAGAGGTCCTCGCGCGGTGCGACGCAGCCCGCGTGGGCGTAGTGCCCTCGGGAGGGCGCACGGGACTTTCGGGCGGGGCGGTCGCCGCGAGCGGCGAGGTGGTGCTGTCGCTCGCCCGCATGCGGGCGATGGGTGAGGTCGACGAGCTCGGAATGACCGTGCGCGTCGAAGCGGGCGCGATCACCGAGGCGGTGCACCGCCACGCCGCGCCGTTCGGGCTCACGTGGCCGGTCGACTTCGCTTCGAAGGGCTCGAGCACCGTCGGCGGCAACATCGCGACGAACGCGGGGGGAGTGAAGGTCATCCGCTATGGGCTCACGCGCCAATGGGTGCTCGGGCTCGAGGTCGTCACGGCGAAGGGCGCGATGCTCGACCTCGGCGGCGCGCTCGAGAAGAACAACACGGGCGTCGATCTGCGGCAGCTCTTCATCGGGAGCGAAGGCATCCTCGGCGTCGTGACCGCCGCCACGCTGAAGCTCGCCCCGCTGCCCGAGAAGCTCGACGTGATGCTCTTCGCGCTCGACGGTCTCCCGAACGTGCTCCGGCTCTTCCACAGGGCGCGGCGCGGCCCGTTCGCTCTCACGGCATACGAGATCGTTCACCGATCGCTGCCTCGCCCGGCTCCGTAGCCATCGCAAGATCGCGGAGCCGTTCGCCGACACGGCGCCGTTCTACGTGTTGGTCGAGGCGGAGAACGCCGAGCCGACGGCGCTCGAGGCGTGGCTCGGCGAGACCCACGACGCCGGTCTCGTCTCGGATGGCGTCCTCGCCGGATCTCGCGACCAGGCGGCGGCGCTCTGGACGCTCCGCGAAGGGATCAGCGAGAGCCTCGCCGCGACGGGGCTCCCGCACAAGAACGACGTAGCGCTTCCGATCGCGCGTCTCGACGGTTTCGTGCGCGACCTCGAGGCGCTCTTCGAAGCTCGGTACCCGGCGTTGGAGATCTGCCTCTTCGGGCACATCGGCGACGGGAACCTGCACGTCAACGTCATGAAACCGGACGCGCTCGGTGCGGACACCTTCCACGAAGAGACGCACGAGCTCGACCGGCACCTCTTCGAGCTCGTGAAGAAGCACCACGGGAGCATCAGCGCGGAGCACGGCATCGGTCTCCTGAAGCGCGAGTGGCTCGGCTACACGCGTAGCGAGAGCGGAGATCGCGATCATGCGCGAGATGAAGGCGATCCTCGATCCCGAACGGCATCCTGAATCCGGGCAAGGTGCTCGCGCCCCTCTGAGATTGCGCGCTCGGCTCAGCTGAGCGAGCGGGCGCGGAGCGTCGTCTCGAGCTCTCGCATCCGCGCGCACACCTCGTCGGCGACGGGCTTGTCGAGATCGACGAGCAGATAGCCGACGGTGCCGTGCGTCGCGAGCACCTGGGCCTGGACGTTGGCGCGAGCGTCCGAGACGATGCGGTTGACGTCGCGGAGCACTCCGGGGACGTTCTCGTGAACGTTCAGGATCCGATGCGCTCCCTGCGTGGGCGGAAGCTCGACGTTGGGAAAGTTCACGGCGCCGCTCGTCGAGCCGAGCTGGACGAACTTGACGAGAGCGGCGGAGACCTCGCGGCCGATCGCCTCTTGCGCTTCGAGCGTCGAGCCGCCGATGTGCGGCGTGAGGATGACGTTCTGCGAGACCAGAGAGCTCCGTCTCGAAGGCGTCGGTCACGTTCTCGCGCGGCTCCGAGGGGAAGACGTCGACCGACGCGCCACCGAGGTGCCGCGTGCGCAGCGCGTCCGCGAGCGCCCCGATGTCGACGACCGTGCCGCGGCTGAGGTTCAGGAGGCACGCGCCGGGCTTCATGCGGGAGAGCTCCGCGGCGCCGATCATCTGGTGCGTCTGGGGCGTCGCCGGGACGTGGAGCGTCACGAAATCGGATTGCTCGAGGACCTCCTCCATCGAGGAAAGCGAGACCGTGTTGCCCATCGGGAGCTTGCCGACGATGTCGTAGAACACGACCCGCATTCCGAACATCTCGGCGAGCACACCGACCTGGCTCCCGATGTGACCGTACCCGATGACGCCGAGCGTCTTGCCGCGGACCTCGTGCGACCCCGCGGCGCTCTTGCGCCATCTTCCCGTGTGCATCTCGCGCACCCGGTCGCCGATCCCTCGCGCGAGCATCACGATCTCGGCGATGACGAGCTCGGCGACGCTCCGCGTGTTGCTGAACGGTGCGTTGAACACGGCGATACCCTTCGCGCTCGCCGCATCGAGCGCGATCTGGTTCGTTCCGATGCAGAACGCTCCGATGACGAGGAGCTGATCGGCGGCTTCGAGCACCGCGCTCGTGAGCTGGGTCTTCGAGCGGATACCGACGACGTGGACGCCACGGATCCGCTCGGCTATCTCCTGCTCGGAGAGGGCCCCGTCGGCCAGCTCGACCTCGAGGCCCGCGTCGCGAAGCGCCTCGCGCGCGACGGGATGGACGCTCTCGAGGAGCAAGACGCGGACGGGCTCGATTGGCTTCGGCATGGGAAGCGTGGAGTAACCGACCCGGAGCCGGTGTCAACCTCTGGCGGTCGCCGATGAGGGCTCCGAGCTCCGCCCGGGCGGGCCCGTGCGTGGGCTCAAATCGGCCTTTGACGCGCGCCGCTCGGTGGGCCACGGTAGCCGCCCCATGTCCCTCCGCACGGCATTCGTGACGGGCGCGTCGAGCGGGATCGGCGAGGCGCTGGCTCGCCGACTCGCGGCCGACGGGGTCCACGTGGCGCTGGCTGCCCGGAGCGAGGACAAGCTCGTGGCGGTCGCGCGAGGCATCACCGATGCGGGCGGACGGGCCTCGGTTCATCCGGTCGACGTCACGGACCCCGTGGCGATCGCGGACGCGGTGCGCGACGCCGACGACGCGCTCTCGGGGCTCGACCTCGTCGTGGCCAATGCAGGGGTCGGACGCTCCCGCTGGTCGGGCAAGCTCACCTGGCGCGACGTCGAGCCGCTCATCCAGGTCAACGTCGTCGGCGCGACGGCCACGCTCCTCGCGATCGTCGACCGGATGGTCGAGCGCAAGAACGGCCACCTCGTCGGCGTCTCGAGCCTCGCGGGCTATCGGGGGCTGCCGCAGAACGCCGCGTACAGCGGCACCAAGGCGTACCTGACCACGTTCCTCGAGGGGTTGCGCGTCGACCTGAGGAGCGCCGGCATCGCCATCACCGACGTTCAGCCGGGGTTCGTGCGGACGCCCATGACGGCCGACGTGAAGCACAGGACGCCGTTCATGGTCGAAGCGAGCGACGCCGCGAACCTGATCGTCCGCGGAATCCGCAAGCGAGAGCCCGTCGTCGCGTTTCCGTGGCAGCTCGCCACGGTGGTACGCTCGGCGAGATTCCTTCCCCCCATGCTCTACGATCGCGCCGTGACGCGCGCGCGCAGCTGACCCGACACCGTGCCGCCGAAGACCGAGAGCCAAGAGCCGCCCATGCCGAAGGAGTCGCGCGCGCGCAGCACGCCGCCCGAGCCTCCGCGACGTGAGGAGACGGGACCGCGCCCGACCGTCGAGGATCTCTGGTTCGTCAACGAGCTGAGCGCGGCCGGGCTGCTCGACTCCCTTCGCGCGAACGAGCTGAACGAGATCGCGAGGAAGCTCGGCGACAGCGCCGGGTCGACCCGCGTGGTCCAGCTCCTCGTGACCTACTATCGCGCGGACATCGGGCGTCGCATGGCGGACCGTTTCTACCTCGCGTCGGACGACGAAGTGATCACGGCGCCGGAGATCGTCGAGCGCCTCGCCGCTCTGAACCCCGAGGTCGGGGACGTGCGGATCGAGCGCATCGGCTCCAAGGACGGACCGCTCGTGCTGCGGGCGGGCGAGCTCGTCGCCGGAATCGTCGACGACTACGAGGAGTCGCTCGAGACCGGCGAGATCGATCTACGCGACCTCGAAGGTGAGACGATCTCGGTCCGCGGCATCGTCCAGGCCATCAACGTGCTGCTCGAGCGCGTCGGCGTCGAGCCACGAATGCTCCCGCTGGTGTCGGACGACACGCGAGAGGTCTACGTCGCGGTGGGCCCGAGCTCCGCTCTCGCGCTCCAAGCCGCGGGCCTCGTCGACATCGACGACCCCGACGAGCTCATGGAGCACGCGAGCTGGTGAGCGAGGCGGCGCTCAGCGGAGCTGCCAGTCGAAGCGCTCCGTCCCGAGGGTGAGCCCGAGCGAGTCGCCTGCGGCGATGACGCAGCAAAGCCGCGCGTGACGCTCGACGACGCGCGAGAGGCCCGACTCCGCGGGCTCGACGTGCAGATCCGCGAACGCGCTCGCAGGTGTCCCCTCCGCCTGTACCGTCTCGACCTCGCCGCGGTCGTCGTAGTCGTAGAGAGAGACGGTCTCGGAGTTGATCGTCGCTGTCACGCGGGCCTCGCCGCTCTCGCACCGACCGCCGAGCTCGGCGAGCGGAGCGTCGTCCGTCGAGGCGCTGCGGACGACGACGTCGAAGCACGAGCTCTGGGGGTCCTGATAGTCGAGCGACGCTTCGTCGAGGAGCGTCTCACGCAGGGGGCCGTCCGCGACGGTCTCGCTCGACGCCGTCGCGGTTCGCCGCGCGTCGTCGGTTCCGATCCATTCGGGTGCGACACTCTCGCCACCGCCACCGCAGGCGGCGAAGACGAGCATCGCGACGAGCGTCCCCTTCACGGCGCGAAATGTAGCACCCCGAGCCCGCCTTCTCACGGTGTCGTGGGCAGGTCGAGGTCCGCGTCGCGCGGCGCGACGGCGCCGACAATCGCACGCACCTGTCGGCCGTCGTCTTCGCGGGGGAGCGTCAGGTAGAGCAGCGTGGTGCGTGCGTCCACGATTCGCGGTGCGGGGTCTCGCGCATCGTCTTCGTCGATGACCGGGAGCGGGTACCGGTCGAAGCGCTGCCCGTCGAGGCTGCCGGCCGCGAGAAGCAGTCGAACGCCGTCTGCGCGTCGCGACTCGTGGTAGAGGCGGACGATTGTACGACCCGTGCCGGAGACGATCGTGGCGGCGCCCGGCGAGCCGACGCCGACCTCGGGCGCGTCGCCCGCGCCGAGCTCGAGCGCGGGCAACGGAATCGGCGTGCCCGGCGCGGGGAACGTCACGCCGTCGGCGCTCTCGGCGACGAGGATCGCGCCGTCGAGCTCGTAATAGAGGAGCCAACCTCCGTCGGGCGCCGCGGTCGCGCTCGGACGCCGCGCGCCGGGATCGGCGACGACGGGCGCGTCCCCGATGCGCGTGAACGCGCCCGTTGCGCTCGGCGCCTCGGCCACGCCGATGCCGCCATCTCCCGCGTAATAGAGCCGCACCGCTCCGTTCGGGAGCGAGACGGCGCACGGCTCGCGCACGCTCCCACCCTCCCACGTCGATGCCGCCTCGAGCACGAGCTCACCGGCCGCGTACCCGAAGTCCTCGCGCGGAGGCGCTCGGTAGATCGCGCGCCCGGGAAGCACGCTCCAGTCGACGTCTCCGGCGGGGAGCGTCGGATCGGCGTCGGGCGCACCCGCGATCATCGTCGAGGCCGCGTAGTAGAGCGTGCCGTCTGCGGCGACCCACGGAACGTCCGACGCGAGACGTGACGCTGCGAGCACACGCCCGCGGGGCGTCCCCCGGATGCCGGTCTCCTCGGGCGCGAGGACGCGAAAGAGCCCCGTGCCTCCATGCGGGACGATCGGCAGCTCGCTCGACTCGGGCGCGAGCGCGGCGCACGCCCCGAGCAGCGCGCAGAGCGATGCGAGCGCGATCGCGATCGTGGGTGCGCGGCTCACTCGAACCCCACTTCGAGCGTACCGCCACCCGACCAGATCATCCCGCCCGCGGTGTAGTCGCCGATCGGATCGATCGCCGAGGTCTTCACCGTGTCGCGGTCCGGGAGGATCGACGCCTGGAAGTGCGCGCTCACGTCGAGGAAGCCCGCGATGAACGGGCGCAGGTCGAGGAGGCGGATCCCCGCGCCGACGCAGAGCACGTGCCGGTCGGCGTCGACGAGGTTCGTGAACCCGGTCTGGTCGGGCGCGGGCGACGCTTCGAACGCGTAACCGAGCCTACCCGAGAGCGCGACGCCGTCCGAGACGTGCGCCGTGTACTCGACGCCGAGGCGCGGCACCCATCGGTCGGAGAACTCGGCGGGGATCGGGACGCCCGGCGTGATCGAGTCCGGCACCGTGATCGCGCCCGCGAGCTCCGGCGGAACATCGATGGTGAGCACGACGTCGGAGAAGCCGATCGGGCTCTCGTACGAGCCCCAGTTCACCCACGAGAGCTCCGCGCCGACGCGCAACCCCTCGATCGGCCGGACGGCGACGCCGAGCGACGCCTGGCGGGGGTTGAACGTGTTGACCGAGATCGTCTCGATCGAGACGAACCCGGGAAACGGATCGGAGCCGCCCGCGATCAGGTCCGCCCGGACCTTCGCGAGGAGCGTGCTGTCGAGCCCGAAGCCCTCGCGGTACACGAGCCCGATGCTCAGCCACTCGAGCGGATCGACCTGGATGCCGATCTGCGGGTACCGGATCGTCTCGAGCGCGACCTCCACCTGCTGCGCGAGGCGCGTCTCGCGCTCCGAGCCGAGCACTCCGAGCGTGCCTTCGATGTCGAGCGTGTTCGCGCTCGTCGCCTGAAAGCCCATGCCCGCGCCGATGCGCAACCACGACACCGGCTCGATCGCGAGGTGCGCGGCGAGGAACGCGCGTTGCTGTCGATTGTCGTAGAGCTCCCAGCGCGGTTGGCGCCGAGGAACGGTGCGCGAGCGAGACACCCAGGAGTCCGGGAGGTGACCGCCGAGCCCGAACGCGAGCCGCAACGGGCCGATCCTGCCGGGGACCGTGAGCCCGAACACGAAGCCGTGCACGTCGTCGATGTTGCTGTCGCGTTCGTCGATGAGGAGCTTCGGCGCTGCGGCCATGTAACCGAGCATCACGCCGAGCCCGTGTGCCCGGACGACGCCGGCCGGGTTGTAGTAGTTCGCGCTCGGATCGTCGACGTCGGCCGTGACCGCGCCCGCGAGGCTCGCCGACCGTGAGCCGTGGCCGTAGGCGTCCATCGCCTGCGCGCTCGCCACGGACGGCGCCGCGTGGAGCATCGCGACGAGAGCCCCGATGCCGAGCGCCAGGGAGGCGGCGGGCCGCGGCGTCATCGAAACCCCAACGACAGCGTCCAGCCGCCCGCCAACACGAGACCCGAGCTCTTCATCGGCGGCGCGCCGTCGATCGCGCCGATCTCGTGCGTGCGCGGCTCGAGGGCGTGGAGCTGCGCGAAGCCGTCGAACGAGAGAACGACACCGCCTTCGAGCTCGTGCGTGAGCCCCACGCCCAGCGTGAACACGTGGCGGTTGTTGTCGAGGTATCGCAACGGAACGAGCTCCGTCGTGGGGTTGCCGCCCGCGTCGCGCATCGGCGCGAGGCGCGCGGGTCCCGCCGGCGATGGCTCGAACGCGTAGCCTGCCCGGAGCTCGACGGCGATCTCGCCGTCGTCGAGCGTTCCCTCCACGGCGAGCCTAGGGGACACGGTGGTCGAGTACTCCGGCGCCGGCGACTGCGTCGAGGTCGCGGTGACCTGCGTCTGTGGGCCGGGATAGTCGTCCCAGATGCTCGTCTCGAGTCCGAGGACGACGCGAACGGCTTCGGTCGGGAAGAAGAAGCCCTCGGCGGCGACCGTCGGCGGGTCGTACTCGACCACGCCGCCGACGCGCAGCGCGGGTACCTCGACCGGGAGATTGGCGGCCGTGATGTCGAGCGCGACCTCGCCCGACAGCTCGAACCTGTAGGAGACGCCGACGCCCCAACGCTCGCGCTCGTACGAGATGCCGAAGATCGGCGAGTAGCCGGCGACGAGCTTCGTCTCCACGGTCGAGACGAACGCGCTCGTCTCGTCGAGGCGCACGAAGAGATTGCCGACCAGGTCGGCCGCGACCGACACCGCGCCACCGAGGCGAAGACCGTCGACGAGCCCGCGGAGGTCGATTCCGAGACCGACCATGATCGCTGCGGCCTGCGCACGCTCGAGCACGTTGAACTGAGGCTCGCCGGGAGCCGGTATGATCGCGTCGAGCAGCACCGACGACGGCGTGAAGAACGCCCCGCCGAGCACGAGCCGGTTCTCGAGCGGCGGGCCGAACGGGATGGGCAGCGTGAACCCGATGTTCATGCCGGTCGACGGGTGCGCGGCGTATCGCTCGCCGTCGACCGCTAGCTCGAACACGCCCGCCGACAGGCCGAGCACGATCGTGCGCGCCCGCGCACGCGACAGGCCCGCTGGATTCAGGTACGTCGCTTCGTAGTCGTCCGCGAACGACACCCCGGTGAGCCCGAGCCCGGGTGATCGGGCCCCGTAGCCGAAGAGGTCCTGGGGCGTGGCGCGCGCAGGGCCCGCGAGCGCGAGCACGCCGATGAGCGCGGCGAAGGCGGCGGTCGTCGCTCGGGGAAAGCTCCGCAAGGCCCGCCGACTCTACCCGACCCGAGGCGCTGCCGGGGGCCGGAATCGAGGCGGCGCGCGAGGGCGCGTGCTAGAGCGCTCGCGTGCGAGCACTGGTGGTCGGGGCCGGAGCGGTCGGGCAAGTGTACGGTGCGTACCTCGCGGCGGCGGGCGCGACGGTGTCGGTGCTCGTGAAGCCGAAGCACGCGGACGCCGCGCGGCGCGGCTACTCGGTACAGCTCCGTCGCCGACGCCGACGCCGAGCGCGAGCGCTGCGCCTCGAGCCCGCGCGCGTTCTCACGAGCCCGGGCGAGCTCGCGGCGGAGAGGTTCGACGAGGTCTGGCTCTGCGTGGCGGCGACCGCGCTCGAGCCCGCCTGGCTCGACGCGTTGATCGCGGCGAGCGGCGGCGCGACCATCGTCTACCTGCAGCCCGGCCGAGCGGCGAAGGAAGCGCTCGAGTCGCGGGTGCCTGCGGAAAGGCTCGTCGCGGGCGGGATCGGCTTCATCGCGTACGAGGCCATCCTACCGGGCGAGGAGCGCGAGCCCGGCACGGCGCTCGTTCTTCCACCGGGCGGCGCGAGCCGATTCTCGGGGCCCGACGCCCGTGTCCGCGACATCGTCTCGCGCCTCCGCGGCGCGGGCTGCCCGGCCCGCCGGGATCCGAGAGCGCGCGCCTTCATCGCGCTCACGGGCGCGGTGATCCAGTGCCTCGTCGTCGCGCTCGAAGCCGAGCGCTGGTCGTTCGCGCGCTTGCGTGGGAGCGAGACGCTCACGGTGTGCGCGCGCGCAGCGAGGCAGGCCGTCGTGATTGCCGCGGCCGACAGCGGTGTGCGCGCGCCGCTCGGCCGGTTCCTGCTCCGGGGTTGGCTGCTCGCGCTCGGCCTCGCGCTCGCGCCGCGCTTTGCGCCGTTCCCGGTGGAGCCGTACCTCGAGCACCACTTCACGAAGGTTCGCGCGCAGACCCGGGACGCCTTCACGCAGTACGGCGCGCTCGCGAGCGCGCACGCTCTGCCGTTCGACGCGATCGCCGAGCTCGGCGCGCGCGTGCCCGACGTGCGCGAGGGCGAAGCGACCGCAGCTCACGCCAGGTAACACGAGGTGGCCGGTCCCCTCGCACGAGAGGCCCGGGAGGCACTCGGCCGGCTCGAGAACGCTCAGGCGGGCGGTGCGCCGTACGCCGGGACTGCGCCGCCCCCGCCGTCCTGGCCGCCGTCCGCCGGGACCGCGCCGTAGAGCGCCATCATGCCGCCCCCGTCGGTCGGACCGCCGTCGTCGGCGCTGCCTCCGTCGTCGCCCGTCGTCCCGCCGTCGGTGTCCCCCCCGCCGCCGTCGGTGCTCATCCCGCCGCCGTCGGTGCCTCCGCCGCCGCCGTCCGCGGTCATCCCGGAGTCGGTCGTCCCGCCGTCGTCGTCGCCGCCGCAGCCGGTGACCGCGATCGTGCCGGCCACGGCCGCGCCGAACGCGAACCGCGCCGCGCGGCCGAGCCGCCCCGCATCCGGCGCAGGCGCCCGGGACATGCCGCGGAGCGAGAGGGGAAGCGCGGCGCCGCAGAACGGGCAGCCCGCTTCGGTCACGCGCACGTGGCGCGCGCAGTCCGGACAAGGTGCCAAGCGAATGCTCATCGTGTTCCTCCAGAAGCGGAAGCCAAAGGATCGTCCTCGAGGATAACCTCGAACAGGCCATTGTCGAACGGCAAACCGGGCGCCTCCATGACGCGCACGATCCGCTCGCGCTTGCCCGCGCGCTGCATCTCGAGCGCCCGGTGGTGGCAGAAGGGGTTGTTGCCCGGCTTGCCGAAGAGGACGAAGCCCGTCCACGTGCAGCCCGCGCGACAATCGTCCGCGTAGTAGCAGGTGCGGCAGTAGCCCCAGAGGTCTTCGACGGTGCGATCGCGCGTGTAGCGGAGGGGCGCCGCCCGGTGCCAGATGTCCGCGAGCGAGGCGTCCCGAATGTTGCCGCCCGTCCACGCTTCGGTCGGGAGCGACGGGCAGCCCTTGATCGATCCGTCGGCCTCGATGCCGAGCGTCGATCGGCCCGCGCCGCACGACGCCATGTGGCCGCGCGGCATCGTCCCGCGCAGGACGCCTTCGTACGGGCCGAAGTACCCGATGTTGTTGCCCGGCCAGAGCCGGATCCCGAGCTCCACGCAGCGCGCCTTGAGCTCCGCGAGCTCTGGGAAGAGCTCGAGCAGATCGTAGGGCTGAAGCAGCACGTCGGGCTCGTCGGCGGCGCGGCCCATCGCGACGGTGAGCTGGATCTGCCAGCTGTGCGCGCCGTGCGCAGCGACCGTCTCGAGGACGTCGCGGAGCTCGGGCATGCTGAGCCGGTTGATCTGCGTGTTCGTCGAGACGCGGACGCCCGCGGCGCGCAGCGCCTTCATCGCTTCGAGCGCCGAGCGATACGAACCTTTCACGCCGCGGAGGCGATCGTGCGTCTCCTCGTTGCCGTCGACCGAGATGCTCGCGCTCTCGAGGCCCGCCGCGGCCGCCGCCTCCGCGCGCTCCTTCGTGATCCCGCGCCCGCCCGTCGTGAGGATCGCGCTCATCCCGCGCTCGCGCACGCGTCGCACGATGTCGAGCCAATCGTCTCGCAGATACGCTTCGCCGCCGATGAGGCTGACCTCTTTGACGCCGAGGTCCGCCATCTGGTCGACGAGGTCGAGGCACTCCTCGGTCGAGAGCTCGTCGGGGCGCGCCCTGCCCGCTCGCGAGCCGCAGTGGCGACACGCGAGGTCACACGCGAGCGTGATCTCCCAGACCGCGTAGACCGGCTTCCACCTCAGGTCCTTGTCGCGGGCGTCCTCGGCGAGCGGTAGGTGCCGGCGCGCCTCGGGCGCGATGGGCGCGATCGGAAGGTCGCGCCGCGGGCGCGGCGCTCCGAGGAGCGCCTCGCGGGACGGGTCGGGCCGCGCGGGCATGCGTCAGGGTAGCAGCTCCGCGCGGGGGCGCTCGGAAGATGGCTCGTCCGCGATACGCACGAGAAACCGGCGTGCGCTCCGCTCGCGGGCGATCTACCCTCCGGCGGCCGTGGGAGGGACGAGCGAAGTGTCGACGCCGCCGGACAAGCGTCGCCTCGACACGATCTTCGAGGAAGCGCGCACGTGCACACGCTGCGCGACGATGCACGGACGACCGCGCGTCCTGTCCGAGCGCAACGGACGGCCTTCGGCGCGCTGTCTCGTCGTGGGCGAGGCGCCCGGGATGCACGGCGCCGCCGAGACCGGCGTGCCGCTCCACGGCGACAGGACCGGCGACGCGTTCGAGCAGCTCCTCGTCGAGGCGGGCATCAAGCGGAGCGAGCTCTTCGTCACGAACGCGGTGCTCTGCTCTCCACGCGAGGACGACGAGCACAGTCGCAAGCCCAACAAGGGCGAGATTCGAGCGGTGCGCGCGGTACGTCAGCGCGCTCGTCGAGACGCTCGATCCCGCGATTGTCGTGACGTTGGGCGCCACCGCGCTCGAGTCGCTCCACGCTGTCGCTCCGCACTCGCTCGCGCTCAAGTGGGATGTCGGCGATGTGCATCGGTGGAACGGCCGCTTCGTGCTGCCGCTGTACCACCCGGGCGCCCGCGCGATGATCCAGCGCTCGTGGGCCGAGCAGCGACGCGACTACAAGCTCCTCCGGTCCTTGCTCGGCGAGCCGACGTGACGCTCCTGCCCGCGAGCGTGCGCGCGTGGGAGTCGCTCGGCGCGTACGTCGACCTCGCGGGCGTCGAGGTGTTCGCGATCGACACGAGCGCGCGCGGAAAGAAGACGGCGACGGTCGTCATCCATGGATTTCCGACCAGCTCGCACGACTTTCACCGGGCGCTTCCGCTGCTCGGCGAGCGGCGCATCGTGTTCATGGACCTCCCGGGCTACGGGCTGAGCGACAAGCCGGCGAGCTACAGCTACTCGCTCTTCGAACAGGCCGACCTGATCGAGATGCTCCTTCGCGAACGCGGCGTGAAGCGCGCGCACTTGGTCGCGCACGACATGGGCACGAGCGTGGCGTGCGAGCTCGTCGCGCGGCGCGCGCGCGGGCTCCTCACGTTCGATTCTGCGGTCGCTCCTGCTCATGAACGGGAGCGTCTACATCGAGATGGCGCACCTCACGCCGAGCCAGCGCATCCTCCTCGGCCCACTCGGCAACACGTTCGCGCGGCTCGGGAGCCGCCGCGTGTTCGATCTCCAGATGAGCCGCATCGTCGGCAAACCGCTCCGCGAGGACGACCTCGAGGCGATGTGGGCTCTCATCCGTCACCGCGGAGGCAAGGCGCGATTGCCGGAGACGATCGGCTACATCGAGGAGCGTCGCCGCTTCCACTCGCGGTGGACCGGCGCGCTCCGCACGCTCGACGTCCCGGCCAAGATCCTCTGGGGACCGCTCGACACCGTCGCCGTCTATCCCATCGCCGAGCGTCTCTCCCACGACATCCCAAACGCCGACCTCGAGCGCCTCGACGGCCTCGGCCACTACCCCCAGCTCGAAGATCCCGAGCGCACCGCTGGCGCGATCCGCAGCTGGCTCGACGCGCTCGGCTGACGGGATTCCGGGCTGCGGGCGGTGGACCGGAGCGCCGCGGTTAGGGCTAGACGTTCGTCGCCTTGAAGCGCGTGAGGATCACCGCGCCGAAGCCGATCGCGGTGATGATCACGACGACCAGCGTGCCGAGGACCGGGACGAGGCCGGCGAAGAAGACGATTGCGATGCCGGCGCCGAGCTGGAGGATTGGCTTGCCCTGGAGCGCCGAGAACGGCAGACCCGCGCCGAGGACGGCTGCCGCCGCGACGAGCCCGACGTACACCGCGAGGAACGCGCCGATGATCTCCGACGACCGCCGCCGGGATCCCGATGATCGTGACGACGAGGACGATTGCGAGCACGACCGCGGCGACGAAGCCGAGGAGGCCCGTCGCGAGCGAGCGGACCGGAGACTTCGCGATCGTGCCCTGCACGGCGCGGAAGCGATTGGGGAAGATTGCGAGCAGGAGCACTCCGAGCACGAAGAGCAGGATGTGCTTCGCCGCGGACGAGACCGTCTTCTCGAGGAAGTGCACGATTCCCGGGTCATCGTCCGAAGAGCGTCCGACGAAGAGCCCGCGCGGGCCCTCGTCGTGGTCGTCGTCGTCGTCGTCCGCGCTGTCGTCGCCGTCGTCCGCGTCCGCGTGGGCGGCGCTCGAGTCGTGAACGTCGCCGCCGTTCGCGACGAGCACCCCGTGGACGGTCGCGCCGTCGTCGACCTCGATGTCGCCGCCCATCGACTGCATGTCGCCGTGCACCACGGCGCCGCGGGCGACGTGGATGTCGCCGCCCATCGTCACGACGTCGCCGAGCACCTCGCCTTCGATTCTCGGCGTCGCCCCCCATCGAGACGACGTCCTTCACGCGCTCTCCGCGACGAACGTGCACGTCCGCGCCGAACGTCACGCGATCGCGGACCCGCCCGAGGTCCGCCGTCGGCGCGGGCGGCGTCGGTGGAGCGGGCGGCGTGGACGGCACCGTATCGGCGGACGGCCCGCTCGGGGCCTCCGCGGGCGCGGGCTCGGCGGGGGGCGTCGCCGCGTCCGGGTCGGGCGCGAGCACGAGGATTGAGCCCGTTCGGCGGGCGACGACGGGCGCATCGCCGAGCACGGCCTCGATGACGTCGTGGAGGCTGGCATTTGCGACCTCGAGGGTCACCGCGTGCTCGTCGCGCGGCACCGACGAGACGAACCCGAGCCCCGCCGCGGTGGCCGCCCGGACGAGCACGTCGGTCGCCGGCGTGCTCTCGACCGAGAGCGTGACCGAGCTCTCCGACGCGGGCCAGTCCCCTTCGAAGCGGAGCGCCTCGGCCGTGCTCGGCGCGAGCGCCAAGACGAGCAACAGGACGAGCCCGATCAGCCCGAGCGCCGCGTCGAGCGCTCGCGGGACCGCGCTCGAACGGAGGAGCTTCAACAACGGAAGCGCGAGCACCGCGAGGACGGCGCACCCGACGAGCGTGACGAGCGTCCAACCACCCGGCAGCGCAAGACGCACGACGTCGTCGAGCGCGCTCACGAACGTGAGCCCGCCCCGAACGCTCGCGAAGACCGCTTCGGGCGTCGGCACAGACAGCACCGCGAGCGCAGCCGTCGCCACGACCCCGAGCGCCGCGCTGATGGCGAGCGCGCGCTTCGACGGGACGGCGGCCCGCGCTCGTGACGGCGCCTTCGCGAGCGCCGTCTCGATGAGCGCGTCGAGGTCGGGCAGCTCGGGAGCGCGCTCTCTCAGCGAGCCGGCGAGGCCCTTCGACAGGACGCGCGCGTCCGTGAGCGCATCGCGACACGACTCGCACAGCGCGAGGTGCTTTCGCCCTTCGTCGTCGACGAGATTGTTGCGGCCGTGCGCGAGCGCCTCGATTGCCGCCTCGTCGAGGTGCGGATCGGGACGATCGGTCACGCGACCGCCTCTCCCGCTTCGAGAGCGGCGCGCAGGCGCTTTCGCCCGCGGTGCAGCCACGTCATGACCGTGCCCATCGGCACGTCGAGAGTAGCGGCGATCTCTTCGTACGTCGCCTCGTGCAGATGGAAGAGGACGACGGCGGCGCGCATCGGCTCGGGCAGCGTCGCGAGCGCCTCCTCGAGCGTGCCGGCGTCGTCGCGGACGACCGCGGCGTGCTCGGGGTCGAGCTCCTCGGCCCGGGCGAGGTCGGTCCCCGTCTCGCCGTCGGCGACGAACGCTGCGCGCTCGAGACCGCGTCGCCGAAGACGGTCGCGGCACACGTTGCGCGCCACCGTGAGCGCCCAGCTCCGGAACGTACCGCGCGTGGGATTCGAACGTCTCGATCCGCGTCACGATGCGCTCGAACGCTTCCTGGGCCGCGTCGCGCGCGTCGGACGGCCCCGCGACGAAGTGGCAGAGCTGGCCGATTGCCTGCCCGTGCTCGCGAAGCAGCGCTCCCAGCGCATCGCGGTCGCCCGACGAGGCCCGTCGCTCGACGCCGCCCGCGACGTCCGGTGCTTCCGCCGCGTCCTCCGATTGCGCGACCAACCCGGGTCGCTCCCCTGCCATCGCCCACAGCATGCCGTTCGACGCCTCCTACGGGTGAGTTGACGTCGGTATTTCGCGGCGCTTGATCCCGCGTCCGGGAGCCATATACTGAGCATCCGTTCAGACCAATGACGGATGTCGCACTCCCCGAAACGGGCCTCACTGAGGCCGAGCACCCCGGCGGAGCCCGAGCGACGCCGAGACGGCCGGCCGATACCCACGGGCTGGCCGGAGCTCGACGCGGTCCTCCCGGCCGGGGGGCTCGACGTGGGCGACATCGCCACGATCCGGGGGACGGGCGGCGCGCTCGCGCTCGTGGCGGCGTGGATTCGCGGCTGCCGCGGCGCGGTCGGAAAATCCCGTCATCTTGGACGCGCGCGGTTCGTTGTCCCCTCACGCAGCGCTCCTCGGTACGCCTCCGGTCTGGGTCGTCGTCCCGCCGACACCTCGCGACGCCTGGCCGGCGCTGGACATCCTGCTCCGATCCGAGGCGTTCGGGCTCGTGGCGGCGCTCGACCTGGACCGGCCGCGACCGGCGACGAGGATCCGCATCGAGCGCTTGGTGCGCCTCCATCGCACCCGCCTCGTCGCGACCGGAGCTCTGGGCCTTCGCTCCGAGCTCTCGCTCGCGCTCGATTCTCCATGCGTGGGCTGGACCGAGAGCCCGCTCGGGGCCGTCCCGAGCCATCGAGCCCTGCGGATTGCGTTCGGCACGCATCACGACGTGTCTTCGACGGTCGTCGAGGTCCGTCGTGACGCGTTCCTCGACGATTGGCTGCGTACACCTGCCCGAGCTCCCGATCGTCGCGCACCACGGACAGCTCGGTGACGCGAACGCGCCCCGCGCCGTACACCGAGGTCAGGGCCCGCACGCGCGCATCGCGCACGCGAGCCGGATCGCACGGGCACACGACATCCGACCGGGCCTCTCGCTCTCGTCGGCGCGCGCGCGCTGCGCCGACCTCGAGAGCACACCCGAAGACCCCGGCAAGCTCGCCCGAAGCCGCATCCGTGTCGTCGAGGCGCTCCTCACGACGACGCCTCGGATTGCGAGCGAGGGAACGAGCCGGTTCTGGGTCGAGCCCGCGCCCGTCCGCGAGACCCTCTTCGCGTGGTGCGAGCGCGTCGAGCGCACGCTCGAGAGCTTTGGGCCTTCGGCGATTGGGATTGGCCCGACCGCGACCGTCGCGTGGGCGGCGGCGCGCTCGATAGTGCGTGGCGCGCGAATCGTCGACGACGGAGAAGCGCGCGCGTTCCTCGACGACGCGCCGGTCGAAGTGCTCGAGCTCCCCGGCGAGACGATTGACGTTCTCGCGTCGCTCGGCGTTCGTCGTGTGGGCGAGCTGCGCGCGCTTCCCACGAGCGCGCTCTCGGTGAGGCTCGGGCGGGACGCCGCCTCCGCGCGACGACGCGCGGACGGCGCGGACGGTGACGATCCCAGGCGACCGCTCTCGCCGCGGCTCGAGAGGGCGCCGTCGGTCTCTGTCGCGCTCGACGACGCGATCGAGAGCCTCGAGCCGTTGCTCTTCGTGCTCCGCCCTGCGACCGAGGCGCTCGCACGCTCGCTCCGAGCGATAGGCCGCGGTGCGACCCGAACGCGGCTCGAGCTCCAGAGCCGTGTGCCCGCTCGCAGCACCACGATTGACGTGCGCGCGACGGTTCCCGTCACGCGAGCCGCCGCGCTCTTCGAGCTTCTTCGCGCGCACCTCGAGCGGGCTCGCTCGCACACCGAGGTGACCGGCTTCGTCCTCTCCGCCACCGAGACCGCGATTCTCGGTGCCGAGGACCGGCGACCTGTTCGAACCGCTCGAACGGGACGCGAGCGCGCCCGAGATCGTGCTCGACCGGCTGCGCTCGCGCCTCGGCGACCGATTGGTGCGGCGCGCGACGCGCGCCGAGCTCGGGCCGCTCCTCGCGCGCGCGTCGTGGTGCGACGCGGACGCCGATCCGTCGGTCCCCGGAGGCGGCGCGGCGCTTCCGTTTCGACGCCTCGTCCCTCCCGTCGCGCTCGTCGACGGCGCGGCCGTCGTCTCTGGCCGTACGCGGCGCGTCGTTCGCATCGGCCGTGTCGAGCGAGCCACGGCGCCGTGGTGGCGAGACGGGATTGGCAGCGTCGAGCTCGTCGCGTGGGCAGAGCTCGAGGGTCCGCTCCTCGCGCTCCTTCGCGCGCGCGTGGGCACCGATTGCGACGACGCGTGGGAGGTCGTCGCATGGCTCGATTGATCCCGGAGTACGCCGAGCTTCACGCGCGAAGCGCGTTCTCCTTGCTCGACGGCGCATCGCTCCCCGAGGCGCTCGCCGAGCGCGCTCGGGAGGTCGGCCTCGCCGCGCTCGCGATCACCGACCTCGACGAGATGGGTGGCGTCGTGCGGTTCTCGCTCGCGTGCGAGGAGCACGGCGTCCGGCCGATCTTCGGCGCCGAGGTCACGCTCGACGACGTGGGACCGGTCGTGCTCCTCACCGAGAGCGCAGCCGGGCACGCGAGCCTCGCCCGCCTGATCTCGGTCGCTCGGGCCCGGCCGCGCGGGCTCCCTCGGGTGGACCTCCCGACGCTCGCCTCGCACGCGAGCGGGCTCGTCTGCCTCACGGGCGGCCGCGGCGGCGCGCTCGACGGCGCGATTGTTCGCGGCGGGCGTGCCGGCGCGCGCTCTCTCCTCGGCGCTCTCTCCGACGCGTTCCCACGCGCGCTCTACGTGGAGGTCGCCGATCACGGGCTCTTCGACGACGCGCCGCGCGTCGCTCGCCACCTCTCGCTCGCGCGCGATCTCGATCTGCCGTGGGTCGTCGCCGGCGACGTCCGACACGCGAGGCGGACCGACAAGCACGTCCACGACGCGCTCGTTTGCCTCAAACGAAAGACGACGATCGACGGCGCGGGGGACGCGCTCTTTCCGAACGACGCGCGGTGCATCGCGTCGCCGGCCGAGGTCGCGCGCGCGTTTCGCGAGGTGCCGGGCGGCGTCAAGCGAACGATTGAAGTGGCCGAGCGATGTCGGTTTCACGTGCGGGAGCTTCGCCCGTCCCTTCCGCGGTTCCCGCTGCCTCCCGGCACGGACCAGGACGCGTACCTCGAGGCGCGGGTGCGCGAAGGAATGCGCGAACGATGGCCGAGCGCGACGGACCGTCACGAACGCCAGCTCCGTCACGAGCTCGACGCCGTGCGCGAGAAAGAGCTCGCGGGGTACTTCTTGGTCGTCTGGGACATCGTTCGTTTCGCTCGAAGCCGCGGGATCCTCGTCCAAGGCCGAGGCAGCGCCGCCAACAGTGCGGTCTGCTATTGCCTCGGCATCACCGCAGTCGACCCGATTCGGCTGGGCCTCTTGTTCGAGCGGTTTCTCGGCGACGGGCGCGCCGAGCCTCCGGACATCGACGTGGACATCGCGCACCAGGCTCGCGAGGAGGTCATCCGCTACGTGTACGAGCGCTGGGGACGCGATCACGCGGCCATGGTCGCCGAGACCGTGACGTTCCGGGCTCGCAGCGCCGTCCGCGACGCCGCTCGCGTGCTCGGGCTCCCGGCGGAGGCCGGAGACCGGCTCGCGAACGAGGTGGGCGGCGTTCCTACGGACGGTCCGCCGGACGAAGCCGCCGCCGCCGCCGACGCGCTCGAAAAAGGAGGCCTCGCGCGGGCGGGCCTCGACCCCCGCGACCCGCGCGTTCGCGCGCTCGTCCGGCTCGTGCGCGGTCTCGACGGCCTCCCGCGCCACCGCTCGATCCACGCCGGGGGCTTCGTGCTCTCGGCGGATCCGCTCGCGAGCCTCGTCCCGATCGAGAGCGCTGCGATGGCCGGTCGAACCGTGATCCAGTGGGACAAGGACGACATCGCCTCGATCGGGCTCGTGAAGATCGATCTCCTCGGGCTCGGGATCCTCACCGTGCTCGGAGACGCGATCGCGCTCGTCGAGGAGCACCGCGGCGAGCGCATCGACCTCGGGCGGATCCCTCCGGATGACCCGGGGACGTTCGAGATGATCCGCGCCGCGGACACGCTCGGGGTCTTCCAGATCGAGTCGCGGGCGCAGATGGCGACGCTCCCGCGGATGTCGCCCGAGAGGTTCTACGACCTCGTCGTGCAGGTGGCGATCATTCGGCCGGGCCCGATCCAGGCAGAGGTGGTCCACCCGTACCTGCGCCGCCGGCGAGGTGAAGAGCCCGCGACGTGCTCGCACCCGTCCCTCGAGCCGATCCTCGCGCGGACGCTCGGCGTCCCCCTCTTTCAAGAGCAAGCCATGCGGATGGCGATCACCGTAGCGGGCTTCTCCGCGGCCCGCGCCGACGAGCTCCGGCGCGCGCTCGGGTCGAAGCGAGACCGACGTCGCGTCGAGCATCTCTGTCGCGAGCTGCGTCGCGGAATGAACGAGCGGGGAATCGATGGGGCGGTCGCCGACGAGATCGTGCGCGATCTCTGCGCGTTCGCGGGCTACGGCTTTCCGGAGAGCCACGCGGCGTCGTTCGCTTTGCTCGTGTACGCGTCGGCGTATCTCAAGCGCCACCACGCGCCCGAGCTCTACACCGCGCTCCTCAACGCGCAGCCGATGGGCTTCTATCCCCTCGGGTCGATCGTCGCCGACGCCAAGCGCCACGCGGTCGAGATCCGGCGACCCGACGTGACGCGCTCTCGCTGGAACGCGACGCTAGAGCCGAGCTCGCGCGGGCCGCATCCGCTCGCGCTCCGCATCGGCCTCCGTTTCGTGCGAGGCCTCGGGCAGAGAGCGCGCGATGCCCTCGCGCGCATCGCCGAGACGGAGGTCGGCTCGATTGAAGAGCTCGCCAGACGCACCGCGCTCGAGAGAAAAGAGCTCTCGATCCTCGCGCGCGCCGGAGCGCTCGACGCGCTCGCTCGCGATCGCCGTCGCGCCCTCTTCGAGGTGCTCCGCGTGACGGCACCGCGCGACGGGCCCCTCGCCCCGCGGCGGACCGAGCGCGAAGCGACGTTGCCGGCGCTCGGCGAGGCCGAGACCGCGCGGATGGACTGGGCTCTGCTAGGCGTGGGCGTCGAGCGACATCCGATGGAGCTCCTGCGGAGCGAGCTACGCGCCCGCGGCGTCCCGCGCATCGACGAGCTCGAGAGGCGCGACCGAGATTGCGTCGAAGTCGCCGGAGTCGTGACGTCGCGCCAGCGGCCCGCGACCGCGAAGGGGTTCGTCTTCCTGTCGCTCGAGGACGAGTCGGGGCGGCTCGACGTGGTCGTCGCTCCGCGGGTCTACGAGCGCTATCGGAGCGCGGTCGTCGCGCGTGGGGTCCTGCTCGTCGCCGGAGCTCTCCAACACCGACACGGGGCGCTCGCGTTGCGCGCGCGACACATCACCCCGCTCCGGTTGCCCACCGCGTGACGGCCGCGCCGCCAGAGCGTCACGGCTCGACACCGTGGAGATCGAACCAGTCCCGCATGCGATTCGGGTCGTCCGGGATGGGCAGCTGCCGGAACCGGATGCTCTCGATCGCCACCGGCCCGTGCGCGATATCGAGCCACACCTCGTTGACGCCGACCTCGGCGACGCCGGGAGGCATGTCGAAGCGCATCGTCATCCACCGTGTCGGGGCATCGGCCTGCGCGACGGGGTGACCGTTCCACGTGATCGCCACGATTGCCGGCTCTTCGCGTCGCTCGCGCGCGGGCGCATCCACGGGCAACGTCGCCAACCACGTGATGTCGAACGCCGACACGTCGTCCGCGAAGAGCGGCACGAGGAAGCGCGACCGGCTCCCGCTCGTGATCGCCGCCGGCCGCCCGAGCACGGTGCGCGGCTCCTCTTCGAAGCCGTCGGCCGCGTAGTCGATCTGGGCGCCCCGTCCGGGCCGGACGTGGTCCCAGTCCTCGCGCGCGCGGACGCGCGCCGTCTCGAACTCCTGATAGAACGCGCCGAAGCCGCGCACGAGATCGTAACGTCGCGGCTCGGTGTCGTAGATCAGCGCGAACGGCAACGACGCCGGCCACGCGAACGGGTTGCCTACGTGCTCCTCGACGTCCTCGCTCACTTCGGCCGTCGCCAGGCGGAAATAGTGGTCGCTCCGGAGGTCGCGCTGCGTGACGATGTGGCCGTTCGCCGTCCCCTTCATCGCGCCCACGTTGTAGAGCGCGAACGGGAGCACGAGCGCAGCGAGCGCCCAGCCCGCGAAGCGCCGCGGGCGCCGCTCCGCGCGCCTCGCGAGCCACGCTCCCGCGAACGCCATCCCCACGCCGAGCAGCGGCGTGATCTCGGTGAACCTCCGCGCACCGAAGCCCGCCGAGCCCCACCAATCCCAAACCGACGCGTTCACGTAGACGAAGAGCGCGAGGATCACGGTGCACGCGCCCGCGACGAGCCGGGTCTTTCGCGCGACGCTCCCGCCGATGAGACCGAGCACGCCGAGGTACATCAGCGGCGTGAACGTCAAGAGCCCGGCCGCCGCGCCGAACAGCACACCGTCGATGTGGGGCTCGGTCCATCGCATGTAATGCGGTCCCTGCGGCAGCGCGAGCCACACGCCGTACGTCCGCTTCCAGACGTAGAGCTGCGGAAAGAACACGACGAGGGCGACCGCGACGAAGAGCACGCCGGTGAGCACGCGCCCGACGACGCGACGGTGCTCTCGGCGCGAGAGGTCCTCCCGCGCGCCCGCGATCCACTCGAGCAGAGGCGCGACGGCGAGGAGCGCGCTCTGCGCCCGCATCAGCATCGCGACGCCGAGCAGCACGCCGAGGAGGAGCCACCGCTTGACCGTGCGGCTGCCACGCGTCGCGTCCCAGCGCTCGAGAAAGAGCGCGGCGCCGAACGCGGCCGGCGCGTGACTGTAGCTCGGCAAGAACGCCGCGTAGTACGGAAGCGTCGAACAGAGCGCGATGCCGAGGACGCCGAAGAGCGCCGGCCACATCCCGGTGTGGCGTCGTGCCAGCAGGTAGGTGAAGAAGAGCGCGAAGAGCGCCATCAACACCGAGCCGAAGAGCGCTTGGTTCGCCCAGCGTCCGACGCAGCCGAAGCGGCCGCGAGGGTCGTCGTGGTGGACGTCCGGCTCGAGGTTACGCGCCACCGCGAGCATCGGGGCCCACACGAGCGACGGCCCGAGGCTCCACGTGTTGTGCGGCCACTGCCCTTCGCGCGAGGGACGGCGCCGTAGCAGGAGCCACGGGTCGCCGCACTGGTTGTACTGGTTCGTGAGATCCAGGTCCCGGTCGAACGCGATCGAGACCGCCCAGAGGTACGTGTAATACCCGTCGCCCTGGATGCGGGGCGCCGGCTCCATCGTGTAGATCCACGAGTAAGCGCCCGCGAGGAGCACGAACACGCACACGGCGGGGAGGCCGGAGCGGCGCATCGGGTGCGGTATATCACGCCCGTCTCGCGGCGTTGGCGTGCAGGGTCGATGGGGGTACGCTCCGCCGACGATGGGACCGCGAGCGCTTCTCTTCCTCGCCGTCTTCAACAGCATCCTCGGCCTCTCGGTTCTCTTCCCGATCCTCGCGCCTCTCGGTCGCTCGCTCGGGCTCCAGGAGATCGAGGTCGGCGCGCTGTCGACGGGCTACGCGCTCATGCAGTTCCTCACGGCGGCGTGGTGGGGACGGCGAAGCGAGCACGTCGGTCGCAAGCCCGTCCTCCTCACGGGGATCACCGGTTTCGGGCTCACGTTCCTCGGCTTCGCGCTCGTCGCCGAGGCGGGGCTCGACGGCCGCATCTCGCACGTTCCGCTCTTCGCGCTCCTGCTCTCGGCGCGCCTCCTCGGCGGCATGGTGTCGTCCGCCACGCTGCCGACGGCGCAGGCGTGGATCGCGGACCTGACCGAGCGCGAGGACCGCACGAGCGGGATGGCTCTGATCGGCGCAGCGTTCGGGCTCGCGATCATCTTCGGGCCCGCGATCGGCGCAGGCCTCTCGTACTTCGGCCTGCTCTGGCCGGTGTACTTCTCCGTGCTCGCGAGCGTCCTCAACGCGGTCTTCGTGATCTTTCGGCTACGAGAGCCCGAAAAGCGCCCGCACGCGGACGAGCGAGTCGGCACCGCGGGCGTCGCGCGCCAGACGTGGCCGCTGCTCGCGGTCGCCGGCGTCGCGACGATCGCGTCGGTCGGGATGGAGCAGACGATCGCGTTCTACTATCAGGATCGCCTCGGGCTCACCGAGGACGAGACCGCCCGCTTCGTCGGGATGGCGCTCGTCTGCTACGGCGTCGTCGCGGTGGCCGTGCAAGGCTGGCTCGTGCGCCGCGCGAGCTGGCCACCGGTCCGGCTCCTCCGGTACGGGTTACCGATCACCCTCGTCGGCTTCGCGACGCTCGTCTTCGCGCACGGCTTCGTGGTGATGACGCTCGCTCTCGTGCTCCAGGCCTTCGGGCAGGGCCTCGCGCTGCCCGGTGTGAGCGCGGCGCTCTCGCTCGCCGTCGGCGACGGAGATCAAGGCACGGTCGCCGGCCTCAACAGCTCCGCGCAGGGTCTGGGCCGCACGCTCGGCCCGCTCCTCGGAACGGGGCTCTACGAGCTCCGCCCCGAGCTCCCGTACGCGTCGAGCGCGGCGCTACTGGTCCTCGTCCTGCTCTTCATCCACACGAGCCGCTACGTTCGGCGGCTCAGCTGACCCAGCGCGTGAGGGCCATCCTGTTCGACGGCCTCGCTCGCGGATCGGTGGCGGCCCGCCGGGCTACGCGCCGGCGAGAGGATGGCCTGGCTGTCGGGAGCCCCGTTGATCGAGCACCGATCGCGGCGCCCATTCGGGGAACTGAGGTAGTGCATCGCCGATGGGCTCCCAATCCGCTTTCTCCGAGACGAAGGTGTGCGCCCGCGGCCGCTCCGTGAACGCCGTGTCGAGCGTACCGAGCCTGATCCGCAGCACGCACGGGCTCGAGCGAAGGTACGCATAGAGCGGTGAGCCGCATGTGAGGCAGAATGCTCTCACCTTGCCGGGCGACGACTCGTGCTCGCGTACCGAGCGCCATCCCTCGACCAACGAGAAGCGCGCTCGGTCGATCGGGGCGTTGGCGGCGTGGGCCGAGCCACTGGCCTTGCGGCAGCTTCGGCAATGGCAATAGCCGAACGGACCGAGCTCACCCGTGAGGACGAAGCGAACACCACCGCAGAGACAGCTTCCGCGGTGAACGATCCTCTCTTGCGGCGCCGGCATCGCGGGAAAGCGCGGAGCCGCGTCCTCGAGCTCGACGCCTGCTCCGCGGACGACATACGAAATCGCACGATACAGACCGGCGAGAACGAGAATCTCGATCAATTGCGGCTCGCTGAAATGCGTGCGGAGCCCGGTCCACGTCACGTCGCTGAGCGTGGCGGCTTCGTGAAGCTCGTCGCACGCTCGGACGATCAGCTTCTCGTCGTCGGTCCAACAGTCCGCGTCGGGGCCGAGCTGCACCGTCGCTTGCAGCGCGCGTGAGTCGAATCCGGCTTCGCCAGCGAAGACTGTCGCGTGGATCCCCCACTCGTACTCTGCGCCGGCACGCGCGGTCGTACGCAAGATCACGAGCTCGCGCTGCCTCACACTGATACTGCCCGGATCGAGCAGCCCACCGCGGCGGATCCTGCGCAGCACGCGGGGGTTCTTCGCGAGCACGCGAAATAGACGGATGGACGCCATCCCCCCCGGCATGAGCTTTCCGAGATCTTCGGATACTCGCTCGTCATACGGCGGTTCGGCAGGCGCGATGCGTGCGTACATGGGAGCTCCTGGTGTGCTATGATTTACGTAGCACTGTAGCGCTACGAGCTCCGTAGCGCACCCCCCCCCCAGGAGGCTCGTGTGCCCAGAGCAGCTCGCGGAAGTCGGACCGGACGACCGATCATGGTGCTCCTCGACGTCCTCGGGCAGCGCTGGTCGCTCCGCATCCTCTGGGAGCTGCGCTCTGGACCGCTCACCTTCCGCGCGCTCCGCTCACGCTGCGACGACATCTCTCCGAGCGTGTTGAACGACCGCCTCGCAGAGCTCCGGGCTCTGGGCATCGTCGCCTCCGGCGACGACGGTTACGGTCTCACCCAGGCCGGCATCACTCTCGGGGAGCTTCTGCTGCCGCTCGATCGCTGGGCACGGCGATGGCTGTCCGCTGGTGGTACCGCTCGCAGACCGTAGCTCTGCGCGGGCGATGCTCACGACGCGCACGCGAAAGAGAAGCATCCGCTTGGTGCCCGCGGCGTAGAAGCGGTACTGGGATCGCGTCTTGGGATACGCTCCGGCGCATGGAGCACATCGTCGTGGTCTATGTCGCGCCCATCCCGGTCGGCCATCACGTCGAGCTGCGCTGGTACCAACGCACCTCCACCGGGCTCCTCGCCGAGGCGGACACCCAGGCGCCGCGGCGTCCGCGATGCGCTCGCGCGCCTTTGTACTGCCGGCGGCCTATGGCACTTCAGTTGACGCGCGCCCGGAGCTGAACGGTGAGACGAGTGGGCTGCTGCGGCTTCGCGCTCGCGTCACCTGCAAGCGCACGGCATCGCTCCCATGCCTCCTTCGCGTCAGTTGCCGAAAAGCTCCGCCGCGCCTCGGTCGCTGCGAGACGCGCCGAGAGCTCCGCCGCCGAAGCCGGACGCATGTCGGGGTTCTTCTCGAGGCAGGCGAGGAGCAGAGCCTCGAGGTCGCCCGGCACGGGCTGCTCGAGGCGCTCCGAAGGCGGGACCACCGCGCCGTGCAAGTGCATCGCGAACACTTCGAGCGCGTTCCCACCGTCGAAGATCGGCTTTCCGGTGAGCAGGAAGTAGCCGACGGCGCCGACGGCGTAGAGGTCGCTGCGCGCGTCGATGCGGTCCGGAGAGGTCACGACCTCGGGCGCCATGTAGAGGGGCGTGCCCACGATGACGTTGGCCGCGCTGAGGTGCGAGTCGATGCTCGAGGCGTCGATGCTCTTGACGAGGCCGAAGTCGAGCACCTTCGCGACGAGCGGGATGCCGCCGCGCTCGCACAGGAGCACGTTCGCCGGCTTGATGTCTCTGTGGATGAGGCCGACGGCATGCGCTTCGGCGAGCGCGTCGCAGAGCTGCCCGAGCACGTGCGCGACGATGCCTGGCGATTGCTGGCCGTCGTGATCGACGAGCGCCTGCAGATCGATGCCGTCGAGATACTCCATGGCGTAGTAGAAGACGCCGTCCGAGCTGCGCCCGTAGTCGTAGATCGCGATCGTGTTCGGGTGCGTGAGCGTGCTCGTGAGCTGGACCTCGCGCTCGAAGCGCGCGATCGCGTCCGCGCCGGCGCGATCGGCGGGCAGGAGCTTGATCGCGGTCCGGCGGCGCAAGAGCGCGTGCTTCGCCTCCCAGACCACGCCCATGCCGCCCTCACCGATTTTCCGGACCAGTGTGTACTGGCCGAGCTGTAATGCGCGACGCACGGCATTGCGCAGGCCGTAGATCGTGTGAGACGCGATCGTCGCGATGACCACGCCGACAAAGCACATCGCTGCGATCGTGACCGTCTCGACGAACGCGGGATCCTGACCCGGGAGGACGTGCCAGATCCGAAACGCGTAGGTCCAACCCGCGACGATCACCACGAACACAGCCCCCATCGAGAACGTCCGCCGTCCCGTGCTCGGCACGAGCACAGAGCGGAGCAAGAGAATGTTCGTCGCGCTCAGCGTGAGCGTCATCCACGGACGTGCGACCGCCGGCGCGTCCCACCGAGCGACGCACCAGAAGACCGTGGGAAGAAACGTGAGGATGACGTCGTGCGCCGCGAGCTCGATGGTCCCGCGTGCGCCCGCGCGCGTACGCCAGAGGCTCACGCCCACGACGACGAGGACGAGGAGCTGACCGATCGCGTGCCACGGCCTCGTGTTCGTCTCGTGCTCGGCGAAGAAGAGGGTCCACAGGATGATCGCCTGCACGAGGAACCCGATGCCGAGGATGACGCGCGCGAGCAGCGCCAAGCGGCGCTGAAGAAGCTCGCGCCCGCCTTCGGTGTCGGCCGGAGGGCTCGCGAGGTCGGTAGGCGCGACGGCGTGGTCCACGGTGGCGACCTCGCGTTCTACATCGGACGGCGAGTCGCGGTCGAGCACCCTCGGGCGGACGCCGGACCCCCGACGAGCCGGGCGCGTGGCCATGAGGCGGCCCGGAACGGTAGGACGAGACCGGCTCGTCCGCACCGTCCGGACCGCCGAGGGCTCACGCATGGACCATGTCCGGGCGTGACGGACGGCTCGGGGCGCTCGGAACGATGGCAGCGCGGCCTTCAGGCTCGGCCTTCTTCGCGAAGCGGCGCCCGAGCCACAGCGACGCGTCGTCGAAGAGCGAGTACACGACAGGTGTCGCGATCAGCGTGAGCAGGAGCGAGAGCACCTGCCCGCCGACGATGACGCCGGCCGTCGCGCGGTTGAAGCCGGCGCCGATCCCCGTCGAGAGTGCCAGCGGCAACATGCCAGCAACGAACGCGACGGTGGTCATCAGGATCGGGCGAAGCCGTTCGCGGTTCGCCGTCAGGATCGCGCCGAGCCGATCCATGCCAGAAGCACGCAGCTGGTTCGCGAGGTCGATCTGGAGAATCGCGTTCTTCTTCACGACGCCGAAGAGCACGAGGATCCCGAGCATCGAGTAGATGTCGAGCGCGTTCCCCGACGCGAGCAGCGAGACGAGCGCGAACGGCAGCGTGAGCGGCAGACAGATCAGGATCGTGAGCGGGTGGAGCCACGACTCGAACTGCGCCGCGAGCACGAGGTACATGAAGATGAACGAGAGAAGGAACGCCAGCGCGAACGACTCGCCGGTGCGTTTCATCTCCTTGGACCGACCCGTGGGCGCGAAGCTGTACTCGGCCGGCAGGTCGAGACCATCGACGACCCGCTCGAGGCCTCCGACGACATCGCTCTCCGCGTAGCCTGGTGTGATGTTCGCGCTGATAGTGACCTGCCGCGCTCGGGCGAACCGCGAGATCGAGGCCGGACCGGTCTCGCGCTCGACCGTGACGAGGTCCCGGAGCGGAACGACGCCTCCGCCCGCCGCCGGCACGCTGAGCAGCGCGAGAGCATCGGCGTCGGCGCGGTACCGGCGCTCGGCACGCACGTGAACGTCGTAGGTCTCTCCGTCGTCGACGAAGTCCGTGACGTTCTCACCGTTGACGAGCGTTCGGAGCGTGCCCGCGATGTCCGCGACACTGACCCCGCGCGCCGCCGCGCGGTCGCGATCGACCTGCACGCGGAGCTCGGGCTTGTCCATCACGAGGCTCGTATCGATGTCGGTCGCACCAGGCACCCCGCGCAGACCTTCTGCGATCTGCGCCGAGTAGCGACCGAGCTCGTCGAGGTCCGGACCGCGGAGCTCGTACGTGACGTACGCCGACGAGCCCGTGCCCTGGAAGAGCGCCGTCCGCGTGACGTCGATCCGGAGGCTGCTGGGCGCGCGCGCGACGATGGTCTGACGAATGTGCTCCATCAGCTCGTCTTGGTCGCGCTCCCGCTCCTCGGGGTCGGTGAGGCTGACGAGGATGCGCGCGCGGTTGTCGGCCTTGTCGTCGCTGTCACCCATGGTGAGCGTCGTCGCGCGCACCTCGGGGAGCGCACGCATCGCGCGTGCGATACGCTCGGCCTCGACCGCGGTCGCCTCCATGCTCGTGCCCTCGGGCGTCCGCACGTTGACGTCGAACTGGCCCTCGTCGCTGTTCGGGAGGAACCCCTTCGGTACGAGGCTCATCAGCGGAACGATGGAAGCGAGCGCCACACCGCACGCCGCGACGATCACCCACCGGCGCTTCATCGCCCAAACGAGCACGACCATGTAGAGGCGCTCGATCGGCCCGTAGAAATGGTCGACGATGCGCGAGAGGAGGCTCGGCTTCGCGTGCCGGCCGTCGGCTGCGATCGGCCGGAGCCACCGCGCCGAGAGCATCGGGGTGAGCGTGAAGCTCACGATCAGCGAGACGCCGATCGAGAAAGCCATCGTGAGGCCGAAGCTCTCGAGGAAGCGCCCGACGATGCCGCCCATGAACGCGACCGGCAGGAACACCGCGATGAGCGAGAGCGTCGTGGCGAGCACCGCGAGACCGATCTCCTCGGGTCGCGGCGATCGCCGCCTCACGAGGCGACATCTTCTTCTCCTCGACGAAGCGGACGATGTTCTCGAGCACGACGATGGCGTCGTCGATGACGATGCCTACCGCCAGCGCCAATGCGAGCAGGGTGATCGTGTCGAGCGCGAGGCCCTTCCACGCGAGGAACGCGAACGTTCCGACGATGGAGACCGGAATCGCGATCGCGGCGATGGCCGTGCTGCGCACGTTGCCGAGGAAGAGCAGCACCGCGATGCCGGCGAAGATCGCGCCGAGAACGAGGTGCTCTTCGACCGAGTGAACGCTGTTGCGGATGATGTCGGAGCTGTCCTGGACGATGCGCAGGCGGTAGCCCTCGGGCAAGCGCTCCGAGATCGCGTCGATGCGCTCGCGCACCGCGTCCACGACTGCGACCGTGCTCTGCCCGGATTGCTTGCGGATCGTGAGCAAGACCGCGCGACGCCCGTCCTGGATCGCGACCGTGTCCGGATCGTCCACGCCGTCCTCGATGCGCGCGACGTCGCCGAGGCGCACGGGGTGATCACCGCCCGGGCGTACGACGAGGCGCTCGAGGTCGCGGACCTCGTGCACGCGTCCCTCGATCCGGAGCGTGACGGACTCGGGCCCGGTCTCGACCGGGCCGCCAGGCATCGTGATGTTCTGCGCTTGGAGCGCGCGCTCGACCTCCGGCACCGTGAGGCCACGAGCGCGCAGCCGCATCGGGTCGATCCAGACGTTCAC
The DNA here is from genome assembly GCA_963740495.1 of uncultured delta proteobacterium. Lineage (GTDB taxonomy): Bacteria > Myxococcota_A > Polyangia > Polyangiales > CAVUEK01 > CAVUEK01. The sequence continues at coordinate 953,187 of CAVUEK010000006.1, read as the reverse complement.
TTGGCGCGCCGCGCCGCCCAGCACGCGCACCTGGCCGACGCCCGACGCGCCTTCGATGCCGCGACGGATCGTCCGATCGGCGAGCTCGGTGATCTCGCGCACCGGCCTATCCGCCTCGACGACGACCATCATGATCGGCGTCGCGTCGCCGTCGACCTTGCTGACCGTCGGCGCCTCGATGCCTTCGGGAAGATCGCCGAGGACGTCGTTGACGCGGTCACGCACCTCTTGCGTCGCGACGTCGATGTCCTTGTCGAGCTCGAATTGGACCATCACGCGCGAGACACCCTCTGTCGAGACCGAGCGGAGCTCCTCGATACCGGCGATGGTGTTGACCGCCTGCTCGATGGGGTCCGAGATGTCGGTCTCTATCTCCTCGGGCGCAGCGCCCGGGTGGATCGTCGTGACCGTCACCATCGGGAAGTCGACCTTCGGGAAGCGGTCGAGCCCGAGCTGTTCGTAGCCGACGACGCCGACCAGGAGGATCGCGAGGATGATCACCGACGCGAAGACGGGGCGCTCTACACAGAGCTTTGCGAGCCATTGCATGGTGTTTCCCTTTCCTCTCTCTCTCAGCGTTGAATCTCGATGCCGTCGCGCGCCTCGTCCGGGATCGGCGCGACGACGCGCTCACCGGCTCGAAGGCGATCGAGGACGACGATGGATGAGCCCGCGTCGGGCCCGGTGCGCACGACGCGCTCCTCGAGCCGACCACCGCGCGCCACGAAGACGTGCGCGGTGCCATCGTCCTCGCGGATCGCGGTCCTCGGGATCGTGACCTGCGATGCGAGCCCGAGATCGAGCTCGCTGACCGCGAACATGCCTGGGCGAAGCGTGCCGCCGGTGTTGTCGACGAGCGCTTCGACCGTGACGTCGCGGCTGTCGCGCCGAACGGCTGGGCCGACGTACCGTACGGTCCCTTCGAAGCTCTCACCGGGCAGCGCTGCGACGTCGAAGCGGACCGTCTGTCCGACGGCGATCGCCAGCGCGTCGGCCTCGGGCACGGCGAGCTCGAGGCGAAGCGAGTCGGTCGAGACCAGCGTCGCCACGCGCGTCTCGGGCCTCACGTACTCACCGGCCGTGACGAAGCGCTCCGCGATCATTCCGCGGAACGGCGCACGCACGGTGCCGTCGGTGACGCTCGCGACCGCCCTCGAGACGCGTGCTTCGGCGGCGCGCACGTTCCACGCGGACGCCTCGCAGCGCGCCTGGTCGCGGTCACGCTCGCCTTCGGAGATCGCGCGGCGCTCGAAGAGCGCCTGCGACCGGCCGCACTCGAGACGCGCCTCTGCGTCGTCGGCGCGCGCGGCTTCGAGCTGAGCGCGGGCTTCGGCGGCGGACAGGCTCGCCGTCTCGGTGTCGACGCGCGCGAGCGTCGCCCCTGCTTCGACGATGTCGCCGCGCTCCACATTCGTCGAGAGCACGCGCCCCTGGACGTCCGCCGCGACCTGTGACTCCTCACGTGCCGCGAGCGTCCCGGTCAGCGTGAGCGTGTGCGCGACGTCGGTCTCCGTGACGGTCACCAACGTGACCGATAGCCTGGGCTCGGCCTCTTGCGCGGCCGCCTGGGAGGCGCCGTCGCAACCGGTGAGCGCGACCACGGCCAAGATGACGATGCTGATCGGGTGCATGCTGTTCTCCTCTCGATTCGCTCTTCGTTGGTGATTCATCGCCCCATTGCCGCTGCGAGGTGCACGGCCGCGACCTCGCGATCGATCCGGGCCTGGATCGCGTCGAGACGCGCATTCGTGAGCTCGGTCTCCGCGTCGACGACGCTCGACGCCGGCGCGCGCCCGGCGACGAAGAGCTCGCGGCTCACGCGGTGCTGCTCTTCGGCCGCCCTGAGCTCGCGGCCCGTGGCCTCGATGCTCGCTTCGGCAGCACGGTACGATTCGGATGCGTCGACGACGTCGTTGCGGATCGCGTCGCGAAGCTCGGCCTGCTCGGCGTCGTACCGATCAGCGCGCGCGTCGGAGGCGCGCGCCTGGGCGAGGGTGCTCGGAATGCTCGTGAGCCCCCAGGTCAGCTCGACGCCGGCGTACCAGCCCGTGTCCCACGCCTCCTGCTGCGGAAACGAGCGCTGATTCGGGTTGAGCAGCTGTGTCGCGGCGAAGCCCGACAGGCGCGGGAAGGCACCGGTGCGAACGGCCGTCGCGCGCGACCGCTCTGCGTCGGCCATCAGATGCTTTGCGTGCAGGTCCGCGCGGAGCGCGTACGCCTCCTCGAGGAGCGCGCGAAGCTCGCGCGGCTGCTCTTCCGGCGCGTCCGCGAGGGCCTCACCGATCTCGAGACGCTGCCGGTCGGGAAGGTGCGCGATCGTCCGTAGCTCGTCGGCGAGACGCGCTTCGTCCGCTCGTGCGCGAACGACCGCGTTCTGTCGCGCCGCGAGCTGCCCTTCGGCGCGCAGCACGTCCGCGAGCGAAGCGTGCCCGACCTCGAGCATCGCGCGCGTGTCCGCGAGGTGCGCGCTCGCCTGAGCCGCTGCCTGCTCGGTCACGCTCACCGCGAGCTTCGCGCGAGCCCAGCCCCAATAGACGAGGCGCGCGCGGTACGCGACGCCGCGGCGGGTCGCGTCGACCGACTCGCGCGTCGCTTCCTCGGTACGCTCGGCTGCGCGCCGCTCTTCGGGAAGGCGCACGAGGTAGTCCGACAGCGGAACGTCGAGCGCGAGCTCGGTCGTCCATTGGTTCACGATCGACGGGATCTCGATCGGGAGCTCGGTCGACTGGTCGACCTCCGAGAGCCGCGTGTAGCGCGCCCGCGCCGTCAGCCGCGGCAGGTACGCGAGCGTCGCGACCGTCGTCTGCTCGCTCGCAGCGTCGAGGTCCGCCTCGGCCGCCCGAACGGTCGGGCTCCCCGCCGTCGCGCGCTCCGCGGCCTCGCTCGCGGTGATCCCCGAGGGACGCCCGAGCTCGGCCTCGAGCGCATCGCCGAGCTCCGGCGGGTCCGCCCGAGCCACGTCGGCGACGAGCCAAACGGCAGCGGACGAAAGGAGCAGGAGTGAGAGCCTTCGCATGTGACCTCCGATTGGGGGGAGGCCAATCCACGGAGTGTGCCGGCGGGACCTCGCGAAAAGGCTCGACAAACGTCCGGGGGGTCGTCGGATGCCCGACGAAGCTGTCGGATCTCTTTACAGCAGCGGAGCTATCATCCCGGCCGTGACGGGCAGCGCGCGCGGAGCACCTCTCGCAGCCGAGCGAAAGGCCGAGATGCGACCGTCTCCGACAACCTCCGGCGTCACCGACCTGCGCTGGTCCATCCGCAGCGGCGCGGTCGGGACCGGTCTGCTCGCCGCGGTCGCGATCGCGCTCCTTTGGGCCACCGGTGCCGAGCCGTGGCAGCTCGGCATCGTCGCTGCGCTCGCTGCGCTCGCGATCGCGTGGACGGTCGTCGTCGTCCGCGCGTCCGCGCGACGGATCGAAGCCGCGCAGGGGCGCGCGCGCGTCGCGATGGACCGCCTGCGCGATGAGCGCCTGAACGAAGCGCTCGCGCAGGCGCGCCGCCTGCAGTCGGTCGGCGCCAAGGTCGCGCACGAGCTGAAGAACCCGCTCGCCGCGATCAAAGGCCTCGTCCAGCTCGTCGGGCGGTCCGCGACCGACCCGCGCGCCGTCGAGCGGATCGCCGTCGTGCAGACCGAGATCGACCGGATGGAGGTCATCCTCGGCGAGTACCTCTCGTACTCGCGCCCGCTCGAAGATCTCGTGCCGACGCCCGTTCGGCTGCCGGAGCTGGTCTCGGACGTCGTCGCGGTGCTCTCGGCGCGCGCGGAGACCGGCGGCATCAGTCTCGTCACCTCCGGCACGGCGCCAAGGCCGATCCAAGCCGACCGCAGGCGGCTCAAAGAAGCGCTCATCAACCTCGTCTCGAACGCTCTCGAGGCGACGCCGTCGGGCGGATGCGTGACCGTCAGCATCGCGACGGACGACGATGGCGCGACGATCGACGTGACCGACACGGGCCGCGGTATCTCTGCCGCGGACATGACCCGCCTCGGCCAGTCGTTCTTCACGACGCGCGAGGGCGGGACGGGGCTCGGCTTCGTCCTCGCGAGGAACGCCATCGAGCAGCACGGCGGAAGGCTCGACGTCACGAGCGCCGTCGGTGAGGGAACGACGATCCGCGCTCGGCTCCCGAAGAGCCGTCCGTCGTCCGAGGAGGCGCGCACCAATGGGTAAGGTCCTGCTCGTCGACGACGAGCCGTCGGTGCTCTACACGCTGCGCGAGGTGCTCGAGGAGCGCGGGCACGAGGTCGTCTCCGCCGGCTCGGGCAAAGAGGCGCTCGAGCACGTCGAGGGCGCCGAGACGGTGCTCACCGACCTGTCGATGCCAGGCATGGACGGGCTCGAGCTCCTCACCGCGATCCGCAAGCACGACCCCACCCTTCCGGTGCTACTCCTGACCGCGCACGGCTCCGAGCGCGTCGCCGTCGCGGCGATGAAATCGGGCGCGTGGGACTACCTCACCAAGCCCTTCGACATCGACGAAGTCGCGATCGCCGTCGAGCACGCGCTCGAGACGCGCGAGCTGCGGACGCACAACCGGCTCCTACGCGCCGAGCGCGCGATCGGCCGGCGCGTCGTCGCCGAGAGCGCCGCGATGCGCCGCCTCTACGAGGCGGTCGAGCGCGTCGCCAAGCGCGACGTCACCGTGCTGGTCCGCGGCGAGACCGGCACGGGCAAGGAGCTGGTCGCGGCGCTCCTCCACGCGCACAGCCCGCGCTCGGAACGCCCGATCGTCCGCTTCAACTGCGCGGCGATCCCCGGTGAGCTCGCCGAGGCCGAGCTCTTCGGCCACACGCGGGGGGCGTTCACGGGGGCGAACATGGCGCGCCGCGGCTTCTTCGCCGAGGCGAACGGCGGCACGCTCGTGCTCGACGAGGCCGGCGAGCTACCGCTCTCGCTGCAACCGAAGCTCCTGCGCGCGCTGCAAGAAGGCGAGATACAGCCCGTCGGCTCGGGAAAGGTCGAGAAGGTCGACGTGCGCGTGGTCGCCTGCACGAACCGCGACCTCGCCTCCGAGGCGCGGGCGGGCCGCTTCCGCGAAGACCTCTACTTCCGGCTCGCCGTCGTCGAGATCGTCGTGCCTCCGCTCCGCGAGCGACGGGAAGACATCCCCGTGCTCGCCGCCGAGCTCACGCGTCGCACGGCGGAGAAGTTCGGCCTACCGACGCTTCGCCTCTCCGACGCGCTCGTCGATCGCTTCTGCGCCGCCGAGTGGCCGGGCAACGTGCGCGAGCTCGAGAACACCATCGCCCGCCTCGCCGCTCTCTCGGACGGAGGCGAGCTCGACATCGGCGACTTCGACGCATCGACCGCGCTCGTGCCGTCACAGCCGAGCAGCGGCGGCGGCACGCTCAAAGAGCAGGTCGACGCGTTCGAGAAGAGCGTCATCGCGCGCGCGCTCGAAGCAACGGACGGCAACCAGAGTGAAGCCGCCCGCCGCCTCGGCACGAGCCGCGTGACGCTCCTCGACAAGATCAAGAAGCACGACATCGGTCGGTAGCTCAGCGACCGAGCGGCCCGATCCCATACTTCGCCCGGACCTCCTCGATGGGCAGCGGGAAATCGGCCCAGTAATCCCAGGTCTGATCGGTGATGTCGCGGTTCATCGCGGCCCCCCGGCGGATGGCTTCGAGGACGCGCTTCGGCTCGAAGGCGTACCGCGTCGCGGCCGCGGCCGGCGTCATCCGAATCCCGAGGTTGAACTGCATCATCGAGAAGAGGATGAACGTGAAGGGGTCCTGCTTGCGGAACCCTGCCGAGAACGCCGTGACGCAGATCTCACCCGCGGGATCCGTCCCGTAACCGGACAGGACGTGCGTCAGGTCGTGCACGACGATGGGCTCGGGCGGGCTGCCCTTCTCGCCGGGAAGCGAGAAGCCATCGGCGCGCATGTGATCGACATACGTACGCCCGAGCGTTCCCTCCGGGAGCTCGCCGAGCGCGCGGTACCGATCGGCGAGAGCCCGGTCTTCGCTGACGCCCGCGAACGTCACCAGCGCCTTGACGAGCCAGGTCACGCCGCCGCGCTTGGCTTCCTCCAGGATGAACGGTCGCACCCAGAAGCGCCTGAGCACGTCGAGCCGGGCGTGCATGAGGTGGCCCTCGCTGATCTCGCGAAACGTCGCGATCTCGTGCGCCTCGACGCCGAGCGCTGCCGCGAACGCCTCGATCGCGCTGGCCTCGTCGGTCGTGGCGTCTCCGTCGGCGAGCGCCGTCATCAGCATCCCGAAGACGAGCTGCCGCCGGAGCTGCACATCGAGCACCGCGGAGGCCAGCTCTTCGGGCGTGATCGTCGGAAGCTCGTCGATGTCGACCGACGCAGCGAACATCTGCTGCGCCGCATCGAGGAGCGCACGCTCGGCGACATCGAACTTGCCGTTCGCCATCGCGACGGTCTTGAGCGCACGTAGACCAAAAGGAACGAGGGCGGCGGGCGGGATCGTGAGCTCCATGGGGTCTCTCCTGTGGGCGGGTTCGGACGAAGCTCCGAAGTGCAGTCCGCGTGCCGGTCTCGTGACCCGTAGTATGCGTCGATCCGGCGGGGCCTGTCGGATCTCCGATCAGTCGGGTGTCGGATTTCTTGGCAACGAGCTCGCCGGCGCAGCGAAGATTCACGGGCACGCTGCGTGCACCGCACGCTCGCATGCTCACCGAGGAGACCGATCTCGTGATCACGTTTGGGCCACGCATCGGCGCGATCTGTCTCGCGCTCGCCGCAGCCTCGTTCTTCATCTCGTGGACGCTCATGCCGGGCGTGGGGGTCACCGACGCTGCCGTGATCTTCAGGCTCGTCGGCGCCCACCGCGGCTCCGTCATGGCCTCGGTCATCTGTCAGCTGCTCTCCGCCGTGCTCTACGCCCCGGCGCTCGTCGCGCTCGCCATGCGCGCGTCGTTCGAGCGCAAGCGCTGGGCCGCGTACGCCGCGGTGGGTCTGCTCGTTGGCGCGATGGGCTCGGCTGCGGACTCGATCTTTCACTGGCTCGCGGTCGAGATGACCGCGCCGGGAACAGAATCAGGCAGCGATGCTCCCCGTGATGGCGCGCATGCAGGGTCCCGGGCTCCTCGTTGTCGCGCCGCTCATCGCCACCTTCTTCCTCTCCACGTGGATGCTCGCCGTCACCGCCTTCCGCGCGGGCTGGGTCGGAAAGGCGACGCTCGCCGCCTCGTTCGCCGGCCCTGTGCTCGCCGCCGCGCTCGCGCCGGTGACGGCCTCGGGCCGCATCGCCGGCCTCGGGGTGCTCGGATGCTTCGCCGCCGTGCAGATCGCGATCGCGGTCGGTCTGGCGGGCCGCGGCAGCGACACCGCCGAAGACGCTACGGCGATGGAAGCGGCCGATCCGTCCGTGTGATCCGGAGGGGGAGCCCTCGCTCGAGGAGACCCGATACATGTGTCCCCCCTCGATTTGATCTCGCGTTTGTGCGCGCTCGTGCCGCCACCGCGCTTCCACATGCTCCGCGCGTTGCGCGCTCTGGCCTGCGTCAGGGCGTGTACTCGAAGATACCGCGGTCCCAGGTTCCGTCCGCACCGCGCGTCGTGCCGTCGGGGTCGACGTCGAACGGGGCGCGGAGAGTGGCGCCTGCCGCCGTGGGCGCGGCGAGGTGGAGGTCGAGCGCCGCGAAGTCGACGAATGGGTCGACGGTGCCGGCCTCGCCGTTGTCCTCGGCCGAGGCGAGCGCGGCGTCATCATCGTTACCGAAGTAGAGGTCGTAGTCGTGAGCGGTGCCGGAGAACCAGATGCTCGTTCTGTTGCCGTAGAAGATGTTGTTGTAGGCGACGTTGTTCGTCGCGGGCGGGCCGGCGGGGGAATCGAGAATCGAACGCGGCCGAGCCGTCCGCGACTCCCGCGACGACGTTGTGGTGTAGCCGCCAGTCGCTCGTCGTCTCGTAGTCGTGGTCGGTCGTACCGATGACGCCGTTGCCAACGCCGCATGTCGGGCCGCCTGGTGTGCACATGAAGAGGTTGTCGTAGACGTCCCATCGGTACGCGTTGCCGATCGCGATGAACGCGGTCCCCTCGAGATCGGCGAAGATGTTGTCGCGCACGACGACGTGGTCGCTCGGACCCCAGGCCGCCCAACCCTCCGAGTGACACGAGGCGCTCGAGGCGTTGCGCTCGAACACGCTCTGCTCGACGAGCGCGCCGCGAAGGAGCGCTCCTTGCATCGGGATCCCGAGGTCGTGGATCCACAGGTGTGAGAGCGTGATGTTCATGTGGCCGTCGAGCCCCGAGCCCAGGCTCACGCCGCCGCCACCGATGTCGTTGCACGGCACGCGCGTGCCCGAGACCTCGACATGCCGCACCGTGATGTTCGAGCGGTCCTGCTCGCGCTCTTCCATCGAGCCGAATGGATCACCGACGGTGATCGCGTAGCCACCGCTGGAGACGTCGATGTGGAACCCGTGGCCCGTGCGCCAAGCGCCGCGCCCGCCGCCCGTGCGCCCGTCGAGCACGTAATAGGAGCGCTTGAACGTCACCGGGCCGAGCTCGGCGACGCCGTCTCCATACGCGTCCATCCATCCCGTGTCCGTGCCGTGATCGGCCGTCGTCGCCTTGACGACCGCGATCACGAGCGTCCCGTCGACGTCATCGGCGAAGTCGTGACCTCCGTACGCGCCCGCTGCGACCCAGTAGACCGCACCGCGCTCGAGATCGTCCGGCAGATCGCCATACGCGTCAGCCCAATCCAGCCCCGACGCGCCCGACGGCGCGCCTTCTCGAACGTAGCGACACTGGTCGGTGCACACGATCGGCGTGATCGGCCCCGAGTCGACCCCCGGCGGCCCACCATCCACCTCGGGCGAGCCCCCATCCACCATCGGACCCCCGCCGTCCATCCCCGGCATCACCGAGCCGTCGTCCTCGCCACAACCGAACGCGACGGCGAGCACCGCCGCCACCACCGAGAGATGTCGTCCAAGCCTCACCGCTCCCCTCAGTGTCTCACGGCTCGGCCTCGCCCGCGGCCGCGGAGCTCCCCGCACACCCCCTCACCCGCCCCGCACACCCCATGCCGGGTCCCACGGCGCCAGCTCCGGCAGCTTCCGCTCACCTGCGGGCGCCTTGCTCCACACCTCTCGCACGACGGGCGTGATCACGGGGTGAGCGACGTTGCACATCCGGTCGCGAGCCCGCGCAGAGAGATCCAGAGCGCGGTGGGCGAGGCGCCTTCCTTCGATCGCATCTCGCACATCGTGCATCACGGTGTAGCGTCTGTCGCTGGAGACTCGATCGTGCGGCCGAAACGAATCGCTCCAACGCGCTGGACAGCCATCACCGTGCTCGGCGCGGCCGTGGTGGTCGCGGTCGTCGGAGTGATCGTGTGGACACGGCCTCCCTTCACCGACGACGAGCTCCGAGCAGCGACCCGCGACATCCAGGAAGCGCGGACCACGCTCGCGACGATGACCTGCCACCGCGCGCCGGTCGGTGGTCCGTCAGTCGAGCACGCGCATACGAGCCTCGATGCGCTGCTCGATCCGAGCGGCCCGTTCGACGCGTGCGTGCACGCCGCAGGGAACGAGCGCGCCGAAGCTGCGCTGTCAGGCACCGTGACGCTGCCGGACGGGACGCAGCGCACGTGGACGTACGACGTCCCCGCGAGCGATCCCCCGCTACCACCGGGGCCACCGGGCCTCGCCTTCATGCGGACCCACCCGCCATTCTTCGCGCCCGGCGAAGAGCCCGGCGTTCTATCGAGTGTGCGGGCGCACTGCCGCGTCCTGGCTGGCGCGATCGACGAGCTCGCTCGCACGACGACCAACTGCAGCCCGTCGTCTGCCACGGCCAATGACCCAGTCGTCGTCAACGTTCGTTGGGTGCATCTCGCGCGAGCCCTCACGATCGTCGCACGCTCGATCGCCGAGGACGGTGACACCGAACGCGCGCTCACGCTCCTCTTGCAGGGCGCGACCGTCATGCGCGACGTGCGCACCGGCGGCGCGCCTCTCCTCCTCGCGATGGCCAGCGTCGGCGCCGAGATGGCGCTATGGTCGGCGTTCAACAGCCTGCTCGTGCCGAGCCCTGGTCCTTCCGCCGAGGCGCGCGAACGGCTGAGCGCGCTCATCGACGCGCTCCCCGTACCGCATCCGAGCTCCATCTTCACCGCCGAGGCCTTGTACGCCGCCGACGCTCCAGTAGGCCCCTACGACGCGCTCGCGAACATGATCGCAGCCGAGATGCTTCACCTGAACGCCGAGCACTGCCCCGCGGACCGTGAGCCGTCCCAGTGCTTCTCCGCGCCCCTCGACGCGCTCCCAGCCGATGACGACCCTCTCCCGGAGATGTTCGCGCTCGCGCTGCCTCCTTCGGCCCGCGCACATCGCCAGATGCGTGAGGTCATCGCCATGTACGACGCCGATTACCGTCTCTACCTCGCGCGTCTGATCCAACCGCTCGTGGCCGCTCGCATGATGCGCGTCTCGCTCGCGCTCAGCGCCGCGCGCGACGAAGGCCACTGCCCACCCGGCGTCGCGCTGCCGAGCGAGCTCCTCGACGTCCCGTTCGGCGCCGGCCCGATCGAGATCCACTCCTTCGGAGGCCACCAGCACGAAGTCACGGCGCCCTCCCTGACCGTCCTCCCCGACTTCGAGCGCCCCGTCTTCTACTTCCTGTGCCCCCCGCTCGAAGGTGCGTGGCGCGACGACGGCACGGGGCCTTAGATGCGTGGCGCGTGAGCGATCACTCGAAGCAGAACGCCAGATCGAGCGGCGCGCGCGCGGTGAACTCGCGCTCGGTGAGCTCGAGCACCTCGAACGACGTGTCGGGCCAGGAGATGTTGCCGTTGCACGATGACCAGTAGCTGGAGTCCTCGACGCGCGTCAGCGTGCCGTCGGGGTTGCCGGCCCACATGAGCGCGTTCGAGCTGGGCAAGCCGCGGCCCTGGTCTTCGCAGATGTTGTCGCGGCACCGCGTGCGCCGAAAGACGCTGCCGCCGAGCCCGGCGTACGTCGAGAAGCACCCGTTGCCCATGTGCACCGCGTCGACGTCCTCGACCAAGCCCGAGCCCATCTCGTCGAAGATCACGCCGACGCCCGACGGGGAGTTGTTCCCGTCGACCAGACCGTTGCGAATCGTCGCGCCGGTCGTGTGGTAGACGTTGACGTTGTCCTCGGTCCACGAGCCGGCGTCGTTCACGACCGAGAAACCGTCGAGCAAGCCGTCGTTCGAGGTGTTCCATTGCACGAGCTGCCCGCGTGGGAACGGGCCGCGGAAGTCGTGGCCCTCGATGTCGTTCAGGACCGAGCCCGGGCTCTCCTGGAGGTAGATCCCGGTCGAGCCGCGCGTCAGGCGCGCGTGCCGGATCGTGATGTTCGGCGCGCGATACGTCTGGATGTTGTTCTCGTCCGCGCTCGCGGCCGCGCCCGTCGCGGGCGCGCCGGTGTTCTCGATGTCGACGCGCTGGATGACGACGTCGGATGCGTTGCTCACCGAGATGCCCGTTCCGCCGTGATGGCGAATGTGCACGTCGCGCACCGTCACACCATCCGCGGTCACGACGAGCGCGTCTTCGCCGTCGGTCGTGATGTCGAGCAGCTCGACGACCGCGCCCGGTGTGTCCACGACGACCGCACCGCTCGGCGTGAGCGTGCAGGGCGTGACCGTCTCGCCTCCGTCGGACGCGCCAGCACCGTCCTCGGATGGGGATCCGTCGCGCATCGTCGTGCCGCCGTCCGAGGGCAAAGACCCGTCCGCACGCGCGCCCGCGTCGGTGGTGCCGGCGTCGGGCGGGGCGGCGGTGTCGTCGCCGCAGGCGCAGAGCGGGAGCGCCAGCGGGAGCGAGAGCGCGAGGGCGTGGGCGAGGGGGCGCGGGAACGCGTAGGGGGCGCGCGTCATGCACGGAATCGTCTCACGAGGCGCGGCCTCGCGCTTCACCGCGACCCACCAAAATGACCATGGACCGCAACGGCCGCGGGTCGGAGTCTTTCCCCATGCGTGCGAGAGCGAGCCTGGGTCGGGTCGCGAGATTCTCGCTCGCGACGCTCGCGTTCGCGCTCGCCGCTGCAGCACCGCTCGCCCCGGCGCACGCGCGCGCGGAGGACTGCGTTCCGGGCTGTCGGCCGGGCTACACGTGCGACGCGGGGACGTGCCGCGAAGCCTGCAATCCGCCCTGCGACGTCGGCTTCACCTGCAACCCCGACCTAACCTGCACCGCGCAGCCGCGCCCCGCGTCCGGCGCAGGCGCCGCGGGCCAGGGCACCGGGCCCGACGTCGACGTCGATGCCGGCTGGGCAACGGCCGCCGGCGCCGTTGGCAGCGTCGCTGCGGCGCTCGTCGGCGTCGCGCTGATCGCCGCGCTCGTCGTCGACGAACGCGGCACCGACATCGGCCTCGGCGCGGCGGTCGTCCTCCTCGTCGGAATCACGTCTCCCATCGTGGCGGCCGGCGCCGCGTCCGCGCGCGGTCATCCCGACGTGCGCGGATCGGTCGCGATGCGCGTGCTCGGCTGGGTCGGCTACTCCGTGTTCATGATCCTCGGCGGCTCGGCCGTCGTGTTCGGCGCGATGGGCGACAACATCCCGGAAGAGGTCGCGATCAGCCTCGTGCTCACCGGCATGGCCGCCGAGCTCGCATTCGCGGTCGACGCGTTCAGCTCCGCGAGCGGCGCCTCCGAGGTCGCGCGACGCACCGCGATGGACGGTCCCTCGCTCCATCTCTTCGCCGGCGCGTCGCCCGAAGAAGGCGGCGGCGCCGCGCTCGTCGGCGGCGTCACGGGCCGCTGGTAGCCGCGACCAATCCGCTCAGCTTGCGCACCAGCTCGGCCCGCGAGCTCACACCGAGCTTGCGATAGATCGAAGCAAGCTGATTCGCGACGGTCCGCACCGACGTGCCACGGCGACGTGCGATCTCCGCGTTCTTCGCGCCCGAAGCGACGAGCGTGGCGACGTCGCGCTCGGCGGGCGTGAGCGCCGCGACCGCGCCGCCCGATCCGAGCGGAACGCTGAGCACGAACAGCTCCTCGCCGCCGAGCACGAATCGCGTCGCGCGCGCATCCGGGTGCGGCTTGCCGCCGGCATCGCGTCCCATGCCTCGTGGAGTATGATGGAGAATCTGGGGACGCTCGCCCGCGAGGGCGTCGAGCGAGCGACGGATCGCTTCCCGGACGAACTGCGAGCGCATGCGCGCCTTTCCGGGAGCGACAGCCTCGAGCCGGCGCGCGGTCTCGTCATCCACCTCGATCAACAACTGTTTCATATACTCGAGGATTCACGGCTTCTTCGTCGAGCCGCGCTTGGTTGCCTTTTCAGCCTTCTGTTTTCGTGTTCCGCTGCCCTTCTTCCGCTTCAGGTGTTCCAGTCGGAAGGCCACTTCGCCGATTGCGAAGTCCACCAACTCGTCGAACCTCTCGAAAGCAGGATCCTGAGCACCGTAACTGATGTCCCAAAAAGTCAGTTTCATCTCCTGACTCGGCGTGCGCGTGCGAGTATCGAACACCCAGTGTGCGCCGCTGAAGTCAGTACCGATTACGAGGTGATTTGCCAGGTACAGGTTTCTCTCCTCTTCGGACTCCCAGCTGGCGATCGCTTCCGCCGACAAAGTCCCGCCGAATTTTCGTTGCAGCGTGGCCGTCTGCTCGCGAGTGTTTTCAGCGATTTCATCCCGAGCTTTCTGGGTCGCGGGACGCCCTGTCCCAATCAGCGTGACGTCAGCCCAGAAATGCTCCCAGGCTGAGTGCAGTCGCAAGAGCTCTCTGTAAGACGGCGGAAACGTTTGACCGAGTCGCACTTCGGTCCGAGCAATCTCATCGTCCGAAGCGGCATCGTGCAGGACCGAGCCACGCACTCCTTCGGGCCACTGGGCGAGTGTTCGCCAACTGTCATCGAGAGCATACAACTCGTTCAGTGCGGCGTGAAGCGCATCGACCTTCGATTTCAGGTCCTCTTGCGTGGACATGGAGTCCTCCTCGTGCGCTGACGGTTCGTTCGACCGGCCTGGTACTCACTACGCCCGTCAGGTCATGTGGGGGCGCGGCCAGCTGATCACGACACCGCCTTATCTGTGAACCAAAACTACCGTTTACAATTTGCACCAATGGCGCCAGGTTATCGCATCCGTCGATGCCGCCGCACGGGACCTCCTTGATATGTCACCAAGCAACCGCACACCAAGCAACCGCACACCAAGCAACCGCACGACGTACTCCCAAGTCTGAACCGACACACCAAGCAACCGCACGACGTACTCCCACAGTCTGCCCACCCGACGCCCCAAGCAACCGCACGGTCTCCCTCTCACACCAAGCAACCGCACGACGTACTCCCAAGTCTGCCCACCCCACCAAGCAACCGCACGACGTACTCCCAAGTCTGCCCACCCGACGCCCCAAAGCAACCGCACGACGTACTCCCAAGTCTGCCCACCCGACGCGTCACCGCAAACGGCACCGCGACCGCTGAGCATGGCGTGACCCCGGCGGTCCGCCGGCGGTTCGGCGGCGGCCGCCACCCTGTGCGGCGCGTTTCGCTTGGTGATTTCGCTCTCCCGAGGCCGGTACGCGGCGTGCTCTCGAGCGCTCTGTGGGGGCGCCGCACATCACGGTCTCGGGAGCGACGACCGCGCTGACGCGGCGTGCGGCGTTTCGAAAAGCGTTCTTCGCGCCGTGGCACCCGCTCGTGCGAGACCTCTGGCTCTACTCGCTCGCGTGGGCGCAGCGCGAGACGGGCGTCGCCGTGCACCACGGCGTGCTCGTCATCAACCACGAGCACCTCACGGTCACGCCGAGCTCGAATGACCTGCCCGCGTTCACGCACCGCGTGCACCGGGACACGAGCTGCGCGCTGAGCACGCTCCTCGCACGCGAGCGCTACGACGCGCCGCGCGAGCTCTGGGACGGGCGCGAGCCGCACCGCATGCGCCTCGTCGACGCGGCCGCGCAGGCCTCGCACCTCGTCTACGAGCACGTCAACTGCGTCGCCGCCGGCCTCGTCGAGCGGCCCGAGCTCATGCCGGGATTCGTCTTCGACTTCGGGCTCTGGAAGACCGGCTCGATCGAGGTCGAGCGGCCGCCAATCTACTTCGACGACTCGCGCCCCGAGCGCCTCACCCTGAGGGTCACGCCGCCGCCGCTCCTCTACCGCGCGTTCGGGGGCGACATCGACAAGCTCGTCTACCACATGGAGCAGCTCACCAAGCGCGCTCTCGAGGCCCTTCGCGCGAGGCGCACGCGCCCCGTCCTCGGCGTCAAGCGCATCGAGCGCATGCACCCTTGGAGCGAGCCGCGGACGCTCCGCGAGCGCGGCGGCGAGCGGGTGCCCACGTTTCGCGTCGGCGCGCGCGGCATCGTCGGCGTCGAGCAAGAGGTCCGCTGCGCCGAAGAGACGACGTGCTTTCGCAAGCGCCACGAGACCGTGCGCGTCGCCCGACGCGACGGTGACGACTCCGCCGCCTACCCCTTCGGCACGTACGAAAAGCTCGTCGTCTACCACGCGCCCGTCGAACGCGAGCCGCCCTCCGACGCGATCCTCTGCCGGCCCGGTCCACTGCTCGACGACGTCGTCGCCGAGCTCGAGCGCGAGCGCGTCGCGAGAGAAGAGATCGCGGCCCGCTCCCAGGCGCTCTGCGACGAGGTCGCGAGCGCCTTCACCGACGAAGCCGACGACATCCTCGAGCACACCGACCTCGGCCTCGTAGACGAGCCCGTCGGTCGCGGCGCGACGCATGCGAGCGACGACGAGCCTTCGGCCGACTCGGCGTCTGCGCCCGTCGTCCGCCGCCGCACCGACACGCCCGCCGACAAGGACGACGCCCCACGCGTCGTCACCCACCGCGACCGCCGCCGCGGACCTCCACGAGGCGCGGGACGAACGAGCTCCGACCCACCTGCGTGACCCGAGACCGCCCACGGTGGCGTCGCGTCGCTCGAGACCGGCTCGGGCGACGCCGACGTGCGCCTATTCGGGCGACTTGTCGCGCGTAGTTCGCGTCCGCCGGCGCGCGCGTGGCTCTGGCGGGCGCTCTCGGGTGTCGCGCGCGGTGCGCTCAGCCGCTTCGCGGCAAGTCGCGCCTGTGTGCGGGGGAACGGGGTACCGGGCCGAGTACCTCGTGGGGATCCGCGGAGGGATCCTCGAAGGGTGTCGCGCGCGGGCGCTAGCCGCTTCGCGGCAAGTCGCGCCTGTGTGCACGGGGTACTCGGGCCGAGTACCTCGTGGGGATCCTCTCGAACCCCTGCCGGCCTGGTCCACTGCTCGACGACGTCGTCGCCGAGCTCGAGCGCGAGCGCGTCGCGGAAGAGATCGCGCGCTCCACAGGCGCTCTGCGACGAGGTCGCGAGCGCCTTCACCGACGAAGCCGACGACATCCTCGAGCACACCGACCTCGGCCTCGTAGACGAGCCCGTCGGTCGCGGCGCGACGCATGCGAGCGACGACGAGCCTTCGGCCGACTCGGCGTCTGCGCCCGTCGTCCGCCGCCGCACCGACACGCCCGCCGACAAGGACGACGCCCCACGCGTCGTCACCCACCGCGACCGCCGCCGCGGACCTCCACGAGGCGCGGGACGAACGAGCTCCGACCCACCTGCGTGACCCGAGACCGCCCACGGTGGCGTCGCGTCGCTCGAGACCGGCTCGGGCGACGCCGACGTGCGCCTATTCGGGCGACTTGTCGCGCGTAGTTCGCGTCCGCCGGCGCGCGCGTGGCTCTGGCGGGCGCTCTCGGGTGTCGCGCGCGGTGCGCTCAGCCGCTTCGCGGCAAGTCGCGCCTGTGTGCACGGGGTACTCGGGCCGAGTACCTCGTGGGGATCCTCTAGAACGGGGTACTCGGGCCGAGTACCTCGTGGGGATCCTCTAGGGATCCTCTATTAGGGCCGAGTACCTCGTGGGGATCCTCGAGTGGGGATCCTCTAGAACGGGGTAATCGGGCCGAGTACCTCGTGGGGATCCTCTATGGAACGGGGTAATCGGGCCGAGTACCTCGTGGGGATCCTCTATCTCGTGGGGATCCTCTATAGGGCCGAGTACCTCGTGGGGATCCTCTAGACGTGGGGATCCTCTAGGTGGGGATCCTCTAGACGTTGGCCACCATCGCGAAGACGCTGCGTGTAGACGCGGATCAGCTCGGCTCTTTTTAGGGCGAGCTACACCCACGAAGGGGCTGCGCGTTGACGGCCGTTTCCATACCTACTATGGTGCGGGTATGGGCGAGTCCACGCGCAAGGCTATCAAGGTCACCGTGAGCTTGCCCGCCGAACGTGTGAGGGAGGCCAAGCGCGCCGTCGCCGAGGGGCGGGCGCCTTCCCTATCTGCCTACGTCGTCAGCGCTCTGGAGCAGCGGGACGAAGGCGACCGCCTCGCGGCCATCGTCGCCGAGATGATCGCCGAGCGCGGCGAGCCGTCGGAGGGTGCTCGGGAGTGGGCGCGGCGCGCACTGGGGCTCGACGAGTGAGACGAAGGGCATCGAGGCGCGGACGCAGGCGCGCCGCCGCCGTCGACCGGACCATCGTGCTCGATACGGGCGCCCTCATCGGCATCGAGAAGAACACCGACAAGATGCGTGCGCTCCTCCAAGCGCCCGAGCGGCTCGGCGTGTCCGTCCGATTCGTGGTCCCGACGGGCGTTCTCGGTCAGGCGTGGCGCGGAGCGCCGCGGCAGGTGCGTCTCGTCCGGTTCCTTGCCCAGCCCGAGGTCGAGACCTGGGCCCTCACCGAGCCGATGGCGAAGGCCGCCGGAGTCCTCTGCGGCGAGGCTGGTACCGAGGACGTGATCGACGCAAGCGTGATCTTGTGCGCCCGGCAGAGCCGGGCTGCGTCCGTCGTCACGAGCGACGTTGGAGATCTGCATCGGCTCGACCCGAACATCGGGCTCGCGGAGACCTGACAGCTCGCGACCTCGTGAGGAACCCCAAAGGCCGGGTAGCGAAGCGAGTCGCGAAGGTTGGCGAGGAGAACGTCGCCACGAGCATCATCGTCGCCGCCGAGCTCCGCTACGGTGCGGCCAAGAAGCGCTCGCGTCGCCTCACCGAACAACGCTACCCGTCGGCGCATGAGCAGGGCACGCATCGAGGCTCTCCTCGACGAGCTACGGGCGCTAGGGCCGATTGAGCGCGCTCGATCGCGAGCTCCGAGGCGTCGACGGCGACGACGTCGAAGCCGTGCGCCGCAAGCCAGAGCGCATTGGTCCCCGTCCCGCTCGTTCCAATTCGGCTCGGGCATCTCGCGGGTGAGCGTGCCAGAGGTAGAGAAGCTTGGCACGCTGGGGCTCCTCCCCGCTTGTCATCTGGCTGCGGCAGCGCGAGCATCCGCAGTCCTCGTCGACATTCGCGTCGTCGCAGACCTCCGCGGCCCCGGGATGATTGGCGCGCGCCGCACCACGCGACCGAGGCTCGCCGTCGACGCCTCGACATCACCCCGAGCGCCCGGCCGGGGTTCGCCAGCTCGTGGGCGTTTCTAGACACCCAGGCCGAGCGCGACCGTGAGGGCTGCGTCGATCTCGTGGACGTACCGGTCGGGCAGGACGCCGCATTGCTCGGCGAGTTGCTCTTTCCAGAGCGTGTACGGCTCCGCGCACTTCGCCACGCTCGCTCGTGCGAGCCCCGCTGCCCCCCGCGGCAAGCGTACCTCCCAGGCGTAGGGTCCGCCGCTTCGCGCCGTCGTCGTCAGATGAACGACGACGATCTTTGGATATCGTTCGTTCGCGTTGAAAGCATCGGCGGACACGATCACGAATGGGCGGCGCTTGGACCGGTCGCCGGTGAGCTGTGGCGCTCCCCACCACACCTCACCTCTTCGCACGACCACCGCTCGCCGGTTTCTTCCTCGTCCTGGTCTTCGGGCGTGTCCTCGCGGGCGGCTCGTCGCCGAACGCCTGCGCGCTCACGAGATCGTCCTCCTCCTCCTCCCCAGCCTCGCAGTAGCGCTCCACCTCTTCGGCCAACCAGCTCTGACGCAGGCGGTCGAGCTTCTCGGCGATCGCCTCGCGTACGAACTCGGAGAGCGTCCGATAGTCACCGCGCTCGATCAGCGTCTGCACCTCGGCGAGCTGGTCGTCGTCGGCGTTGACCACCGCTCTGCGCTTGGTGCCCATGGAGGTACACTATCATGGTGCACTATCTCGTGCACCTCGACGGGCGCGGGCGAACGGGCACGATCGGGTGAGGGCATGCACAGACCCTCCGGAGAACGGGGTGTTGACGACCGAACGTCCTTGGGCACGCGTATCTTCAACCCAGGCACCTTGCGGAAGTCTCTCGCGTTGCGCGTGAGCAGGGTGAGGCCGCGCTCCAGCTCGAACCCCATCCACGAAGCGCTGCCACCGGCCCCCCGAGCGGGGTACGGATCGAGGCGCGCTCGCGTCCCGATCGCCCCTCCTGGGCCCTGCCCCGGCGTCGCGTCAGTTGATGATGTCGAGGTTCGAGCCCGCCCGCGTACGCGTAGCTCACGTACGCGTCGAACCCGTAGACGACGATGCCGACGGGGTGGTCGGCGACAATCGTGTGGACGCCGTCGTTCTGGTCGCCGTCGAGCACGCGGACGTTCGGCAGGCCGATCACGTCGGGGAAGGAGAACTGGCAGCGGCAGATGACCTCCGCGGGAGGCGGGTCGGCCGGCAGTCGCGGGAGCCCGTCGGCGGGGCTCTGCTCGCACGCGATCGGGTCGAGCGGAGCGCCGTCGAGCAGGATGTTGCGTGCCGTACGGAGCGGTGATCGTGACGAAGTCGAACGCGTAGAGGCTCGGCGTGAGGAATACGTAGTCCCGCCGGTACTGCTCGACGGGCGGCACGAAGATGAGCGCGGGGTCGCCGCCCGGATAGTCCGACGGGATGCCGACCGCCTCCTGGCTCGGCAGAGCCTGCATGACCGCGATGGGCTTGTCCGCCTCGAGGATGAAGTCCTGATCCGCCCGGTAGATGACGCTCTGGAGCTGATCGATCGTGAGGACGTCGTCGGGGAACGGCAGCGTCGTCCGGAGCGTCGTCGTCCCGGCGGCGGTCGCGAGCACCCGCACCCACTCGGGCTCGTTCGGCTCCGCGACGCTGTCGGTGAGCGGGTCGACGAACGCGTTGTTGAGCGCGACCGTCCGGCGAGGCATCCGCGCGATGATGAAGCGCGTCCCGAGGCTCTGGTCCGGCCAGATCTGCTCCTCGAGGTGGTCCGCGCAGCACTGGCGCGTCGCGTACGTGTCGAACCGGGGCACGTCGCACGCCTCGCTGCCGACGAAGACCGAGACCGGCTGGCTCGCGTCGATCACGGTACCGGTGAAGTCGGCGTTGAAGCCCTGCGTCTCGAGGTTGATGACGTCGAACGGTCCGATGTCGAGCGTGAACGTGCCGCCCGGCCCGAGCTCGGGCACGGGCCCCGCGCCGACCATGCGCACGATGCGGGTCCCGAGCGTCACGTCGACTGACGTCGCCGCGGCGGTCCCGACGATCGTCAGCGTGGCGCGCAGGTCCTCGTCGTTGCGCGAGGGGTCGAAGTCCTGGTCGGGATCGGTGTCGCTGTTCGCGATGGTCTGTGGCCAGGCGACGACGGAGTAGTAGTTGCCGATCGCCGACGTCGGTAGCAGCAGCGACGCGTCGTTCGAGAACACGCCGTAGTTGTCGAGCGGGTTGAACTGATACGCGATGATCGGGAACTCCGACCGGATGTGGTAGGCCTGCGACGTGACGGCCGTGTGGGTGCCGTCGTTCATGCCGTTCGCGGTCGCGGCACACGCGGCAGAAGCATGGCGGTGCCGGTCCATCCGCGAGCACACGCACACCTCGGACCCAGGACACGTCCGATCGGACGGCATGCAGTCCGCGTTGCTGCTCGAGCCGTCGACCTCGCGGCGTGGCAGCGCGAGGACCTCGAGATCGCCGGGCGGAACGCGCACGCGCAGGAGCTCCGTAGGGCTCGGCGCCGATCCGTACGGCGCCTCGTTGATCTCGACGACGACCTCGGTCGCGACGTGGTTCGGGTTCGACACGACGACGGCATACTGCTGGGCGGACGCGTCGCGGCCCGCGCCGATCGAGGCATTGTCGAGATCAGCGGCGTAGAACTCGCACCCGAGGTAGCTTCGGTTCGCCAGCGCGGCCTCGCAGAGGTTCACGCAGCGCCCGTCGTCACAGGCCCACCCCTCGCCGCGGAGCGCGCACTCCTCGACGTCCGACCAGGAGCTCCCGTCCGACGAGCACTGGATCACGGTGTTGCCGTCGCACGCCGAACGCTCCGGCGCGCACATCACGCACCAGAGGTCCTGGACGCAGACGAGGCCCATGGCGCCACAGTCGACGTTCGCCGGCCGCAGGAACTCGCCGTCGTTCACGCAGTAGAAGTGCTTGTTGTCGAGGCAGGCTCTGCACGACTCGTCGACGCAGAAGAAGCTGCCGTCGACCACGGGGGGCCGCCCACCGTCGGTGGGCGGCATGGTCGGACGTCGTCCCCGCACGCGGCATGGAGAGAGAGCGAGAAGGACGATGAAGGTGCGAAGGAAAGGGTGGGTCCGCATCGGGCTCAGCGCGTGGCCGTGAAGTAGTCCGAGGCCCAGTGGCTCCAGAACCGCTCATGGAGATACGTGTAGCGGAACTCGTTGAACTCGAAGCCCGGGATGCGGCACGGCGTACACCGACCCACGTGATGAAGCCCGGCGAGATGTCGTCGATGTCCGGGGATGGAGCTCAGGTCGGGGATCGGGCGCCTCGTGCACGTTGCCGGGAACGAAGTGCCGCCACGCCGGGTTTCCGTCGCCGCCGATCATCAGGACGATGTGCATGTCCGGCATCGGGCCGTCGGCCTCCCAGCGGAGGATGCGATCGGCGGGGAGCCTCTCGCCGTAGACCGGCGAGGTCGCCTGCGGGACGCCGAGGAAGCCGTCGAGCGTGACGAGCGAGTCGGACATCGCGGACGCCGTTCCTCACCACGACCGTGTAGCGGCTCGCGTCGAAGTCGCCCGTGTACCACACCGCCGAGCAGCGATAACGCCCGTCGGAGAGCGTCACCGAGCATCGCCGGCTCCGCCGCAGAAACGGAACGGGGCGCTGTTCGTTGCGCCCGCGCACCTCGTCGAACGGCACCCCGTTCACGTTGCGCACCATGATGCCCTCGCCGCCGAGATCCATGTTCGCCTCGACGCTTGAACCGATCGGGGCCGGCGCGACCTTCGCACGGCAGGCCCGCGAGCCGCACGTCGAGCGTGTGGTCGAGCGGGATGTCCATCATGCATGTCGACGTGCTCGACCTCTTCGCCGGGGCCTCGCGAGCACGTTGCGCGCGACGCCCATCACGTACGGCGATGAATTTGCCCGTGCGCGTGTTCTCGAGGCCGGCGAGCGCGTACATGGCGAGCGCCGCGGGGCGCGCGAAGATCCGGTACGGATAGCCGTTCATCGAGTCGGCCTCGACCTCCTCGAGCACGCGCTGCTGCGCGCCGCCGAGCGCGCGGATCCGGGTTCGGCTGACGCCGAGTCGCGCTGCGTCGTGTAGACGTACGCGACCTTCACCTCGTCCGGGGCGCGGGTTCGGCATGTTGGACCACGGGTTCGGGCCGTACCGTTCGGGCCCGTCCAGACGAGCTCGCCGCTGATGAACGCGCCGTTGCGACCGCGACCGGCGCCGCCGCCGCTGCCCATCCCGCACATCGGGTCCATCCATGGGACGAGGAACACCGTGACGTCGGTCGCGTCGAACGAGACGACGCTCGTCTTCTCGAAGCAGTGCTTCGCGACGTGGATCGTCAGCGGCCCGATGATGTCGTCACCGCAGAACGTGATCTGGCCGCCGAGGTCGGTCAGGCCCTGGTGGCGTCGCGACGTCCTCGCCGACGATGACGAACGCGCTGTCGACCGGGCCGCCCGTCGCCGCGTTGAGCACCGTCACGTTGAGCGCGCCGTTGATCGGGCCGCCGCCGAGGCCGCCCTCGAACGGATCGGCGCTGTCGTAGTACGTGTACGCGTCCTCGACGACGATCTCGAGCTGTCGGCCTCGTGCACCACGGTGACGTCGACGGAGCCCGGCCGCCATCGGCGGCGTGCGGCACGTGATGCGCGTCTCGCTGACGACCATCGACGTCGTTGCACGGCGTCCGCCCGAACATGACCTGGTCGCCGTCGGCGAACGTCGTCCCGCTGCCGACGATGTTGACGAGCGTGCCGCCCGAGACCGCGCCGCGAGTCGGCTCGACATAGAACGCGTCGTACGTGTAGCCACCCGGGATGTCCACGTGGTCGTCGCCGCGCGAGACGACGACGTCCGCAGGACCGACCTCGCCGGCCGGAGTGACGATCGCGAGGCGGTTCGGGTCGATGAGCTCGTAGTCGGCGGGCTGGACCGCGCGCCCGGCGATCGTGACCTCGGTGGTCTCCGAGAAGCCGGTTCCGCGCACGACGACCCGCGTCCCGCCGGTGAACGGCCCGTGGTCCGGCACGAGCCGCGTGACCTGGAGCGACCCGGTGCCTATCCCCGTATCCGGAAAGCCGGGCGACCCATCGGCCATTCCGCCGTCCGTCGTCGCGCCGTCGAGCATCGGCGGCGGCTCGACGAGGTCGTCGCCACCGCACGCGGGATTCACCAGTACGAGCGCCGTTAGGGGGCCGAGCGCCCGCCGCGAAACCATCCCCATCGTGACTCCCTCGCGGGCGCGCAGGTGACACGCCCAGCCAAACACCCTTATTAACCGAGCGTGACAGGCAGTATCGACCAGGCAAGCGGGAAGTCAAGCAGCCACGAGCTGGAATTGCCGCGACAGATTCGCCTGCAAGCACCCATGAAGCTCCTTCGCCTCGTCTTGAGCGATCTGCACCTCGGCACGGGCCAGCGCCGCGGCGAGCTGAACCCGTTCGAGGACTTCTTCCACGACGATCGCTTCGCGGAGCTGCTCGCTCACTACGATCGCGTCGCGGGCGACGACACCGAGCTCGAGCTGATCCTGAACGGCGACGTGTTCGATCTCCTGAAGGTGAAGATCGCCGGCGTCTGGCCTACCGAGATCACGGACGAGATCGCGACGGACAAGCTGCGGCAGTGCCTCGAAGGTCACCCGCGCTTCGTGCACGCGCTTCGCGAGCTCCTGGCGCGCCCGAACCGGCGCATCACCTACCTGCCGGGGAACCACGACCTCGACATGCTGTTCACGGGCGCACAGGACCTGTTCCGCCGCTACGTCGCGCCTGGACCGGCGTCGGATCGCCTCCGCTTCGTGACCGCCTCCGACACGTACTACCTGCCCGAGGGGATCCAGGTGCGGCACGGGCATCAGCTCGAGCGCATCCATCGCATCGATTACGACCGGCCGATGCACAAGCGGCGCGACGGGACCGAGGTGCTCTCGCTGCCGTGGGGAAGCCTCTGGATCCTCGAGGTCATGAACCCCGCCAAGGAAGAGCGGCACCACATCGATCGCATCCAGCCGCTCAGTCGCTTCCTGCTCGGCGGGATGCTCTTCGACACGTCGTTCGTCCTCAGGTTCCTGTGGCGCACCTCGGTGTACTTCCTCAGGTGGCGCATCTTCACGTTCCGTGCGTGGCGCGAGCGGCTGCGCATGCTGCCTCAGCGGTTGCGCGAGGAGGTGATCGCGCTCGGCGGCTTCGACGAAGCTGCGGTGCGCGCGCTCCGCAAGATGCGCGGGGTGCACACGATGATCGTCGGGCACAGCCACGGGCCGCGGTACCGTACTCTCCCCGGCAACAAGCTCCTCGTGAACACGGGCACGTGGATGAAGATGATCAACCTCGACATCCAGTACCTCGGTCAGGACAGCGGTCTGACGTACGCGATCATCGAGTACAATGAAGAGGGCCGACCGCACACGAGCTTGATGCGATGGCGAGGGAAGCAGAGCGAGTGCGAGACCGTCCCATACGCCGACTGATCGCGCCGTGGTGCGCAGCGATCGCCGTCGCGTGCGCGCTCGCGTCGGGCGCGCGCGCCGACGGACCGCGCCAGACCGTGACGGTCGGGATCCAGCCGCCGGAGTCGCTCCACGTCGGCGACCGCGCGAGCGCCATCGTGGTGGTTCGGTTCTCGCAGCCGAACGATCGACCGCTGCTCGTGACGCCGGCGAACGAAGGGCCGGCGGTGGAGGTCGTTCGCGGGCGACTGCTGCGAGCCGACGCCGACGACGCGACGCCGGAGGAGCTGCGATTCCGCGTCCCGCTCGTCGCGCGGACCGTCGGCGCGACGCGGCTTCGCGTTCACGTCGCCGGCTGGGCGTGCGAGAGAGCGTGCCGCGCGATCGAAGCGGACGCGGACACGCTGCTGCGCGTTCGGGCGGCCGAGCCCGGCGACTGACGCGGTCGGCGCTGACACGACGGCACACGACGTCCACGGTCTCGACGAAACGTCGCGCTCGACGCGCGGCGGCGACGCACAGAGACGAAAGAGCGCCGCGGTCTTCGCGTCCGAAAGTTGGCGCGCGAATTGCGATGCGCGGACGCATGACCCTACGAGCCCATCGAGCCGTTCCCATCCTCCTTCTCGCGGCCGCGCTCTTCCCGAGCGCGCTCGCGTCCGCCCAAGACACGAGCCCACCGCCGACCCGCGGACACACGGGTGCTTTTGCCGGCTTGGTCTGTCTCGACGCGCTCGATGTCCGTGAGAGCCTCGCCGTCGTTCGCGCGCTGGTCGAGCGCGACGCCGAGGTCATCCTGGAGGTTCAGAGCAACTGCTACGTCATCATCGGCTCCTCGCGAATCGCGCGAGTGCGCGCGGTCGTGACCGAGCTCGAGGCGCGCGCGCGCGACCGCGCACGCGCGCGACGTGAGAGCCCGGGCTCGTGACGGCCCGGAGCCGGGATTGCCCCCCTCGACGCGGGCGAGAAGATACTGTACATTCGTTCATGTGCCGCGACCCCGCCACGTATCGAACCCCAAGAACCCGTGGCAAGAGGCCCACGTGGACTGGGAGGGCGAGCCGCCGCCTGCCCGGCTCGAGGTGTTCACGGAGACGGTGCGATCGGCGCTGACCGAGAACGACAGCCCCGACATCGGCTTTCGGTGGAGCGTCAACCCGTACCGCGGCTGCTATCACGGCTGCGCCTATTGCTACGCGCGCCCGTACCACCAGTACCTCGGGTGGGGCGCGGGCACCGACTTCGAGCGGAAGATCGTCGTGAAGACGAACGTCGCGGAGGTCTTGCGACGCGAGCTCGGCCGAGCATCGTGGAAGGGAGAGCTCGTCGCGTTCAGCGGGATCACCGACTGCTACCAACCGCTCGAAGCGGCGTATCGCCTGACGCACGCGTGCCTCGAGGTGTGCCTCGCGCACGCGAACCCGGTCGCGATCATCACGAAGAGCTCGGTCATTCGGCGCGACGTCGAGCTGCTCGCGCGGCTCGCGCGCGAGGCGAGCTGTCGAGTCGCGGTGTCGATCCCGTTCGCGGACGACGCGCTCGGTCGCTCGATCGAGCCGTGGGCGAGCCCGGTCTCGCGGCGCTTCGAGACGCTTCGCATCCTCTCGGACGCCGGCGTGCCGACGGTCGTCGGCGTGGCGCCGCTGATCCCCGGGCTGAACGACAGCCACGTCCCCGAGATCCTCGAGCGTGCACGCGCGGCGGGCGCGGGCGACGCGTTCATGACGCTCCTGCGCTTGCCGCGCGAGGTGAAGGAGGTGTTCGACGTGCGGCTCGAGGACGCCCTGTCGGCCTCGCGCGCGAAGCGCGTGCGCCACGCGATCGAGGAGACCCGCGGCTCGACCGCGTTCGGGGACCGAATGCGGGGCCGCGGCGCGAGGTGGGCGGCGATCGAGATGCTCTTCGAGACGACCAAGCGGCGCCTCGGTCTCGGTGGCGACGGCGAGGTCCCGACGAGGCCCGCGAGGAGACCGTCACCCCAGCTCGAGCTGTTCGACCGCCCCGACGTTGGCCCCAAGCTTGCTGAGAACGAGCCGGACGGCCTGGGCTGAGGGCCGGATGGGGCGAAAAACATGGAATTTCAGGACCTGGATTGGACGACCGACGCGGAAAGATTGGCCCGCTCCGACAGTTTGTCGCATACTGACAGCGTGTCAGGACGAGCTGACAAAGAGGCGCAGGAGGGCCTCGCGGACACGACCGTTCTGGTCGTCGACGACGAGCGGTCGAACCTGGACTCGCTCGAGAAGATCTTCCAGCGCGAAGGTGCGCGGGTGCTCACCGCCGGGTCGGGCCGCGAGGCGCTCGATCTGTGCCGGCAGCACAACGTGGACGTCGTGCTGACCGACCTGATGATGCCGGGCATGAGCGGGATCGATCTCGTGCGCGCGCTCGACACCGTCGCGCCCGACGCGGAGGTCGTCCTGATGACCGCGTACGGCACGATCGAGACGGCCGTCGAAGCGATGCGCGAGGGCGCATACGACTTCGTCGAGAAGCCGCTCAAGCGCGTGCACATCGTGAAGACGGTCAAGAAGGCCGCCGAGCGGCACCGGCTCGTCGCCGAGAACCGGACGCTCAAGCAGGAGCTGTCGGCGCTCAAGACGCCGATCGATCGTCGGCAACTCGCCCGCGCTCCGGCACGCGCTCGACATCGGCGTCGCAGGCGGCGCCGTCGACCGCGACGGTGCTCGTGCTCGGCGAGAGCGGAACCGGCAAGGAGCTGATCGCGCGCTTCGTCCACGAGCGCAGCGGCCGCACGGGGCCGTTCATCGCCGTCAACCTGGCCGCGCTGCCCGAGACCATCGTCGAGGCGGAGCTCTTCGGCCACGAGAAGGGCGCGTTCACCGGCGCAGCCGGCCGGCGAGAGGGCCGCATCGCGCTCGCGCGCTCGGCGGCACGCTCTTCCTCGACGAGATCGGCGAGCTCAGCCCCGCGGTGCAGGTGAAGCTCCTCCGCGTGCTGCAGGAGGGCGAGTACGAGCCGCTCGGGGGGCGCACCACGCAGGCCGACTTCCGGCTCATCGCGGCGACCAACCGCGACCTCGCGCGGCGCCGTCGAGCTCGGCGAGTTCCGCGAGGACCTCTACTACCGGCTCAACGTCATCGCGATCACGTGCCCGCGCCTGGCCGACCGACGCGACGACGTCCCGCTGCTCGTCGATCACTTCCTCGAGCTCTACTGCCGAAAGAACGGCAAGCCCGCGCATGGTGGTCGCGCGCGCCGCGCTCGACCGCCTCGCCTCGTACGACTGGCCGGGCAACGTGCGCGAGCTCGAGAACGTGATCGAGCGCGCGGTCGTCTTGGCGAAGGGCGACGACGCTCGGCGATCGACGATCTCCCGCGCGCCGATCGCGCCGCCGAAGCGCCGCGAGCGAGTCGCTCGCCTTCCCGATCGGGACGCCGCTCGAGGAGATCGAGCGGCGCGCGTCATCCACGCGACGCTCTCCCACACCCGTGGCGACAAGCAGCTCGCCGCACAGCTCCTCGGGATCAGCGCGCGAACGATCTACCGCAAGCTCGGCGCCGACCGCGACGACTGACGGCGCGCCGGGCGACCCGCGGGCCGGCTGCCAAATTGTCAGCGGTCCTTCGGGAGCCCCCGAGCCCCTTGCCAGCTTGTCCAGCCAGGGCCTCTTCTCGAGGCGCGTAAACGCGGGAATCGCTGGAACTATCAGGCGTTTTCGACTAGGCACACGCGTTGCTGACTACGGACCGGAGCATCGCGCCTTGAGCAAGCAAGAGAATCGAATCGGGATCGGCATCGTGCTGGTCACGCTCGTCCTCGACGCGCTCTTTTTCGCGCAGGGCGTCACGGGGCTCCTCGCCAGCTCGCTCCTTCCGCTCGAGACGGGCGGCGACACCGTGGTGACCGGCGGCTCGGCTCGTGCGGCTCGGGGTGTCGCGTCGCAGCACGCGGACGCGACGACGATCCTGCGTCGCAACATCTTCGACTCCGAGACGGGACCGCTCGATGGGACCCGCGTCGCCGACGTGACGCCCGACGAGGAGACGCCCGACGAGCCGCTCGATCCGAACGCGCCTCTTCCCCGATGCGAAGGCTCCGTCCGGCTCGTGGGCGCGCTCGTCAACGACCGCAATCGCGAGTGGTCGTTCGCCGCGATCACCGACGCGACCGGCAAGGCGCTTCTCTACCGCGAAGGGATGACGCTCGACGGCAAGACGCTGCTCGAGATCCGCTCCTCGAACATCGTGATGCGCGCGACGTCCGGGAACGCGTGCCAGCTCGCGATGTTCGACAACACCCCCGAGGGTGCGGCCCCGCCGCGCGCGGTCGCGCGCGTCACCGCGCCACCCGAGCCCGGCGACGACGGACCGCCGACGGCCGAGGGCGAGATCTCCGCGGCCGACATGGAGTCCGGAATCACACGCGTGAGCGACACACAGTTCACCGTAAGCCGCAGCCTCGTCGACCAGCTCCTCGAGAACCAAGCGGAGCTGATGCGCACCGCGCGAATCATCCCGCACGAGGAGAACGGCCGAACGGTCGGCGTCAAGCTCTACGGCATCCGGCGCAACAGCATCCTCGGCCGCCTCGGCCTGCAGAACGGCGACATGCTCCGCACCATCAACGGCTACGACATGACGAGCCCCGACAGCGCGCTCGAGGCGTACTCGCGGCTGCGCAGCGCGACCAACCTCAGCGTCAACGTCGTGAGACGCGGCGAAGCAACGAGCCTCGACTACAACATCCAATGACGACATCCACGAGCAAACGATGAAGATACGCACGGCAGCGCCGATCCTTCTGGCGTCCGCGTCCGCGATGGCGTGGGGCCTCGGCATCGCGAGCGCGCAGGAGCAACCCGAGCAGCCCGAGCAGCCTCAGCTGCCCGCGCAGACGCAGGATCGCCTGCGGCCCGTGCTCAAGCAGCTCGGGCGTCAACAGGTCGGTCAACGGCCGGCGCCTGCGCCCGGCGGCACGCCGCCCCCCGGAGGAACGCCCGCGCCAGGGGGCACACCGCGAGGGACCGGCCCCGCGACCGATCCCACGTTCCGACCCGGGAACGTCCAGGAGTTCGACACCGGCATCGACTATCGACCGACGCCGCCCGGCGCCCGCGTGACGTTCAACCTCGAGGACGCCGACCTGCCGGATCTCGTCCGCTTGATCTCGAGCATCACGGGCAAGCGCTTCATCCTTCCGGGCAAGGCCCGGAGCATCAAGGCGTCGGTCTACGCGCCGACGAAGGTGACCGCGGCGGAGGCGTACCAGGCATTCCTCTCGATCCTCCAGCTCAACGGCATGACGGTCGTCCCGTCGGGCCGCTATCTGAAGATCGTCGAGAGCCAGAACATCGAGAACCAACCGATCCCGACGTACACGGGAGGCTCTGCGACGCCCGGTGACGACCGATTCCTCACGCGCATGCATCGCGTCGAGAACGTCTCGGCGGAGGACGTCGCGAACCTCTTGAGCCACTTCAAGTCGCCCGAGGGCCAGGTCACGGCGTACGCGCCGACGAACACGGTGATCATCACCGACATGGGCTCGAACATCCAACGCATGCTCCGCGTGATCGAAGCGATCGACGTCCCGCGGGGCGGCGAGCAGGTCTGGATCGAGCCGATCCACTACGTGAACGCGACGGAGCTCGCTTCGCTCCTCACGGAGATCTTCCCGGTCGGCGCGCCGGGAGGCGGAGGGAGCGACACGGGTGGTCGCCCGACGCCGCCCCGGCGAGGACAGCCGAGGACGCCCACTCCGGCCGGCGGCGAGTCGGCCGGCGGCTTGGCCGCGACGATCGGATCGCGCAACGGCGCCATCCGCATCACGAAGATCCTCCCCGACGAGCGCAGCAACTCGCTCATCATCATGGCGACGGAGCGCGCGTATCTGCGCATCCTCGAGCTCATCCGTCAGCTCGACGTCCCGCTCGAAGGGGAAGGCGGATCCACGTCCACTACCTGCAGCACGGCGACGCGGAGGAGATCGCAGCCACGCTCGCCAGCGTCATCGGGTCGGGCGGCGGCGGGGGCGCGGGCGCGCACCCGGGAGGCGGTCCGCAAGGCGCGGCGCCTGCGGCGGCGGCGGCGGGCGGTGGCGGCGCCGTCTTCGAAGGCGACATACGCGTGACGGCGCACGCACCGTCGAACGCGCTCGTGATCACGTCGTCACTCCACGACTACGCCGCGCTCCGGCCGGTGATCGATCGGCTCGACGCGCCCCGACGACAGGTGTTCATCGAAGCCGTGATCATGGAGATGTCCGTCAACCGTTCGAACCAGCTGGGCATCTCGTTCCACGGGGGCGGCGGGCGACACGCCCGTGGGCGGTGCGCTCCTGCTCGGCGGCTCGAACGCGCAGGGCTCGATCGGCTTCCCGCTCACACCCGACAGCCTCACGGGGCTCGCGCTCGGCGTCCGCGGGCCCGAGATCGAGGTCGCGCGCCAGCTCGGCATCTCGATCCCGGCATTCGGCGTGGCGCTCAACGCGCTCGCGACGAGCGGCGACACGAACATCCTGTCGACGCCTCACGTCATCGCCATGGACAACGAGGAAGCGGAGATCAGCGTCGGCGCCAACGTGCCGTTGCAGACGTCCGGGTTCAACATCGGCAGCGCAGCGGGGTTGGCCGGGCTCGCCGGCGGAGCGAACGGAGCGAACGCCGCGAGCGCGCTCGCCGGGCTCGGCGGTCTGTCGGGCCTCGGCGGCGGAGGGTTCAACGTGCCGCGCCAGGACGTCGGCACGACGATCCGGCTCACCCCGCACATCAACGAGGCGAGCGAGATCCGGTTCGAGATCGAAGAGGAGATCTCCGAAGCCGAAGCGTCGACCGAAGGCACGCTCGGCGTGCGCTCGATCTCGAAGCGCACGGCGAAGACGCAGATGGTCGTCCGCGACCAGCAGACCGTGGTGATCGGCGGCCTGATGCGGGACACGGTGATCAACGACGAGACGAAGATCCCGATCCTCGGCGACATCCCGCTCCTCGGCGTGCTCTTCCGGCAGACCCACCGCACGACCGAGAAGCGCAACCTCTTGTTGTTCCTCACGCCCTACATCGTCCGCGACGCGGCGGACCTGCGGGCGATCTACGAGCGCAAGATGCGCGAGCGGCAGGAGTTCATCGACCGCTACTTCGTCTTTGGCGACCACGACTACGAGCCGCACGTCGACTACTCGCGAACGCGAGGCCTCGTGCTCGAGATCATCAACGAGCTCGACGACGTCGCGTGGGAACGACAGCTGGCAGCCGACGCGCTCGCTCGCCCACCCCCCGAGCACGTACCACGCGCCGCCGTCGGGACCGCTCCCGAGTACGGCCTCGACGAGGGCGACGTGATCATCACGCCCGAAGGGGACGAGAACCCTCCGGACACGGTCCAGATCACGCCAGGGAACGACCTCCCGAGCTCGGTCGAGGAGCCACCGGCCGAGGGAGAATGAGCTGATGGAGCCCGCGTACGTCGGCGAGATTCTGGTTCGACACGGGGCGCTCACGCCCGAGCGTCTGGAGCAGGCGCTCGCCACGGCGCGCGAGCGCGGCGCCACGCTTCGCGACGTGCTCGTGGCGACGAACGCGTGCGACGAGGAAGACCTCGTTCGCGCGTTCGCCGCCGAGGTCGGGATGGAGGTCCGCGCGCAGATCAAGGCGGAGGACGTCCCGGCGGACCTCGTGAGCCTCGTCCCGATCACGTTCGCGCGCCAGCACGGCGTGCTTCCGATCGGCCGCGAGGGGGACGTCATCGTCGTCGCGATCTCCGATCCCCTCGATCTCGCGCCGCTCGACGACCTTCGCGTGCTGCTCGGATCGCACGTCGAGCCCGTCGCGGTACCGAGCGACAAGATCGAGGACGCGATCAACCGCGTGTACGAGCGCGAGACCGAGGCCGCGCTCGACGAAGCGAAGGACGAGGGTCAGGAGGCCGACGAGCTGCAGGACCTGATCGACATGACCGACGAGGCGCCGGTCATCCGATGGGTGAACAACCTCTTCTACAACGGCGGTGCGCGACCGCGCGTCGGACATTCACATCGAGCCGACCGACCGGGATGTCGTCGTCAGCTACCGGATCGACGGCAAGCTCTTCCTGAAGAAGACGGCGCACCGCGGGCTTCCTTCCGTCGATCGTCAGCCGCGTGAAGATCGAGGCCGGGCTCAACATCGCCGAGAAGCGACTGCCGCAGGACGGTCGCATCACGAAGAAGATCGCGGGCAAGCTCGTCGACGTCCGCGTGTCGACGATTCCGACCGCGAAGGGCGAGCGAATCGTGATGCGCTTGCTCGACAAGGAGCAGGTGCTCCTCGATCTGCCGGAGCTCGGCTTCGACATGAGCGAGCTCAAGACCATGGAGCACCTCATCGCGCGGCCGAACGGGATCATCCTCGTGACGGGACCGACCGGCTCCGGCAAGACGACGACGCTCTACGCGTGCCTGAACAAGATCAACGCGCCCGGTTCGAAACATCCTGACGGTCGAGGACCCGGTCGAGTACGAGCTCAAGGGCATCGGCCAGATGCAGATCCAGCCGAAGATCGGGCTGACGTTCGCGTCCGGACTGCGCGAGCTTCCTGCGACAGGACCCGGACGTGATCATGGTCGGCGAGATCCGCGACCACGAGACGGCCGAGATCGCGATCCACGCGTCGCTTGACCGGCCACCTCGTGCTCTCGACGCTCCACACGAACGACGCGCCCACGCGCGGTGACGCGTCTCGTCGAGATGGACGTCCAGCCGTTCCAGATCTCATCGTCGGTCATGGCCGTCCTCGCACAGCGCCTCGTGCGCAAGCTCTGCCCTTTCTGTCGCGAATCGTACGAGGCGACGCGACGAGGATCTGCGCGAGCTCGGGCTCGATCCGGACAACCCACAGGAGCTCCTGCGGCTTCGAGAGTCGGCGCCCCCGATGCAGCCCGTCGTGCGAACGCGGCACAGCGACCCCGGCGAGATCCCGCTCGGGGAGTCCGACATGCTCGACGTCACACCGACGAGCGTCGCCAAGCTGCCCGAGCCGCTCCGCGCGAACGGCGTCAAGCCGGTCGTGTTTCGAGCGACGGGGTGCGAAGAGTGCTCGCGGCACGGGATACCGCGGCCGCATCGGCATCTTCGAGATGCTGGTCGTGACGGAGCCGATCCGTCGGGAGATCCTCGACAACAGCGACTCGAACACCATCATGAAGGTGGCGTGCAAGCTCGGGATGCGCTCGCTCCGCGAAGACGGCGCGCGCAAGGTCCTCGCGGGGATGACGAGCGTCGAGGAAGTGCTCGCAGCGACACAGGCGGGGGAGCTCGCCTGAGGCGAGGCTGATCATGGCTGTCTACGAATGGCGAGGCATCAACGCCGGGAGGCAAGTCGGTCAAGGGCCTGAGCGACGCCGAGAGCCCGAAGGCGCTCAGGTCGCGCTGCGCCGCGAGGGAGTGCTCGTCACGCGAGGTGATGGCGGAGTCCGAGGCGCGCGTGAAGAAGGCGCGCGAGATCGACTTCAGGAAGGTGTTCCGGCGCGTCGGCGCGCTGGACATCGCCGTCTCGACACGACAGCTCGCGACCCTGCTCAAGTGGGGCATCCCGCTCGTCGAGGCGCTGTCGGCGCTCATCGAGCAGCTCGATCATCCGGAGCTCAAGGCGGCGTTCACGCAGACGCGCGACAAGGTCAACGAGGGAACGAGCTTCGCCGACGCTCTCAAGGCGCACCCGAAGATCTTCTCGACGCTCTACGTGAACATGGTCGCCGCAGGCGAGGCGTCGGGCACGCTCGAGATGGTTCTCGCGCGCCTGTCGGATTTCCTCGAGAGCCAGGCGAAGCTGAAGAACAAGGTCACCGCCGCGCTCGCCTATCCGGCGTTCATGGCGGTGCTCTCCGTGGTCATCATCCTGATCATGATGACGGTGGTCGTGCCGAAGGTGACGTCCATTTTCGAGGACTTCAACCAGACGCTGCCTTGGTACACGCGCGCGCTCATCTTCTTCAGCAACATCCTGATCGGGTACTGGTGGCTCATCGCCATCGTGCTCGCGCTCGCGTTCTACGGGTTCTACCGCTGGAAGACCTCGGAAGAGGGCCTCAAGCGATGGGATCTCTTCAAGCTCAACGTGCCGATCTTCGGGAAGCTCACGCTCATGGTCGCCGTCACGCGTTTCGCGCGGACGCTGGCGACGCTGCTCGCGAGCGGCGTGCCCGTGCTGCGCGCGATGGAGATCACGCGCAACGTTCTCGGCAACACGGAGCTGATGCGCGTCGTCGAGGAGGCGCGCACGAGCGTTCGAGAGGGCGAGAGCATCGCGCAACCACTCCGGCGGAGCGGACGCTTTCCTCCGATCGTGACGCACATGATCGCGATCGGAGAACGTTCGGGCCAGCTCGAGGAGATGCTCGAGAACGTCGCGAGCGCTTACGACAATCAGGTGGAGGCGCGCATCGCGACCATGACCGCGCTGCTCGAGCCGCTCATCATCGTGGTGATGGGCGGCACGAGCGCTTCCATCGCATTCTGTATTCTCATGCCCCTCCTGCAGATCAACGAGTTCGTAGGAGGCGGGTGACGGTGGACGGTGGCGAAGACGCAACGAAGAAGGCGCGGCATCTTCCTCCCGTGGGAGGACAGGGCCGCGTTCGTCCGCGGCGCGCTCCAGAGCTCGCGGTGGAGGACCGTGACGCTCCTGGTCGGGAGCGCCGTGACCGTCTGGCTCGTCTACCGAGCGGCGGACCACGAGGAGAAGATGCGGCTCACGCGTCACGCGATCCTCGAAGTGCACCACGCGATCGAGGACTTCCGAGCGGACGTGGGCCGATGCCCTCGGTCGCAGGACGAGCTCGTCCATCCTCCTCGATCCGCTGCCCGATATCTGAGGGAGATACCGGACGACGCCTGGGGCCACCGCATCTTCGTGCGGTGCCCCGCCTTTCACGATCCCGACGGCGCAGACGTGATCAGCGCCGGACCGAGCGGGGACTTTTTCGTCGACGACAACGTGAGGTGATTCCGATGCTCGCACTTGCCCACATCGCTCTGGCTCGCCGGGGCACCACCAAGACCCCGCCGCCCGACTCGCGCGAGCAACGCGAGCCCGCCGCGCAGCGGCGTGGGGGGCGCACGCTCTCGACTCCCACCGAGACCCCGCCGCACGACACCCGCGAGCAACGCGAGCCCGCCGCGCAGCGGCGTGGGGGGCGCACGCTCTCGACTCCCACCGAGACCCCGCCGCACGACACCCGCGAGCAACGCGAGCCCGCCGCGCAGCGGCGTGGGGGGCGCACGCTCTCGACTCCCACCGAGACCCCGCCGCACGACACCCGCGAGCAACGCGAGCCCGCCGCGCAGCGGCGTGGGGGGCGCACGCTCTCGACTCCCACCGAGACCCCGCCGCACGACACCCGCGAGCAACGCGAGCCCGCCGCGCAGCGGCGTGGGGGGCGCACGCTCTCGACTCCCACCGAGACCCCGCCGCACGACACCCGCGAGCAACGCGAGCCCGCCGCGCAGCGGCGTGGGGGGCGCACTCGGAGACGCGGACGAAGTCCGCGTCTCCGAGGCGAGAGAGCACCGCGCGAACGCGCGGTGCGAACGACGGGGGGCAGAGCCCCCCGAACAGAAGCCATGACCCTCGTCGAGATCATGATCGTGGTGATCATCATGGCGCTCATCGCGACCGCGGTCGGCATCGCGGTGCTGCCGCAGTTCTCGCGCGCACGCGAGAAGACAGCCGAGGCGGACGTGCAGGCGATCGACGGTGCGGTGCAGCTCTACATGATGCAGGTCGGCGGCGACTGCCCGACGGTGCAAGACCTCCTCGACGAGGGCGTCCTCGATCGGAGCAAGAACACGATCGATCCGTGGGGGAACGAGTACGCGATCGAATGCTCCGGCGACGACATCACCGTTCGCTCCGCCGGCTCCGACGGCCAGATGGACACCGAGGACGACATCGGCAGCTGACCATGACCCCCGCCCCCCACCAAGCCGACACCCGCGAGCAACGCGAGCCCGCCGCGCAGCGGCGTGGGGGGCGCACTCTCTCGACTCCCACCGAGACCCCGCCGCGCGACACCCGCGAGCAACGCGAGCCCGCCGCGCAGCGGCGTGGGGGGCGCACTCTCCCGACTCCCACCGAGACCCCGCCGCGCGACACCCGCGAGCAACGCGAGCCCGCCGCGCAGCGGCGTGGGGGGCGCACTCTCTCGACTCCCACCGAGACCCCGCCGCGCGACACCCGCGAGCAACGCGAGCCCGCCGCGCAGCGGCGTGGGGGGCGCACTCTCTCGACTCCCACCGAGACCCCGCCGCGCGACACCCGCGAGCAACGCGAGCCCGCCGCGCAGCGGCGTGGGGGGCGCACTCGGAGACGCGGACTTCGTCCGCGTCTCCGAGGCGAGAGAGCACCGCGCGAACGCGCGGTGCGAACGACGGGGGGCAGAGCCCCCCGAACACGAGCCAGAGCCCCCCGCAAAGAAGCCATGACGCTCATCGAGATCATGATCGTCATCATCATCCTCGCTCTAGCGGCGACGGGGCTCACGCTGGCGGTCGGAGCGATCACGCGGACGAAGCTGAAGTCGGCGTGCGTGAGGGTCGCGGCGGCGGCCCGGTTCTCGTACAACCGCGCGGCGACGTCGGGGAACACGATCCGCATCGTCTTCGATCTCGACGAGGGGACGATCGGCATGGAGCAGGCGGAGGGCACCGTGATGTTGTCGCGCCTCGACGATCCGCGGCGCCGCTCCACCGAAGACGAGGGCGGGGATGCGACCGCGGTCGATCCGTGGGCGGCCGCCCGGGCCCGCCTGGAGACGACGATTCAACCGACGTTCGGCGCGTCGCCGTTCTCGCCGATCGCGAACGCGGAGGGCGCGCCGCTCCGCAGGTACCAGACACAGCCGCTCGGGAGCAGCGTCTCCATCGTTCGCCTGATCACCCCGCACGAACAGGAGCCCCGCGAAGAGGGTCGCGGTGCGATCTACTTCTTTCCCGGGGGCCAGACCGAGGAGGCCGTCGTCCAGCTCACCGACGGCGGCGACGACATCTACTCCGTCGAGATCCGCCCGCTCACCGGTCGCGCCATCGTGCACAACTTCGCGTTCGAGCCGGAGCCCATCCGCGATCGATTCGACGATCGCGAGCAGAGCGAAGCCGAGGACCCGGGATGAGGGCGCGATACGCGGCGTTCACGTTGCTCGAAGTGATGGTCGCCGTCGCGATCCTCTCGCTGTCGCTCACCGCGATCTTCGCGAGCCAAGCCGGCGCCATCAAGGTCGCTCACCGCGCCCGCAAGACGTCGGTCGCGACCTCGCTCGCCCGCTGCAAGATGGGCGAGATCGAGCAACAGATCTTCGAAGACGGGTTCCCGGCGGTCGAGCTCAGCGGGAGCGACGGCTGCTGCGAGGACGCCGAGGTCGAGGGCTTCGAGTGCGATTGGGTGGTCGAGCGCGTCGTGCTCCCCGATCCCGACCTCGGTGACGAGGGCGGGCTCCTTCCCGACGCCGACGGCGAGGGCGAAGGGGGCGACGAAGGCGAGACGGGCGCCGCGAAGATCGAGGACACGCTCGCGAGCGGCGGCGCCGGCGCCGACGATTTGCTCGGCGAGGTCGTCATGACGTACGCGTACCCCGTGCTGAAGCCGACGCTCGAGGAGCAGATCCGCCGCGCCCGCGTGACCGTGAAGTGGCACGAGGGTGAGCGGGAGCAATCGTTCGACGTGGTGCAGTACCTCGTTGCCGAGCCCGGTCAGGTGCCGCAGGTGCCCGATCCGACGGGAGACCAGGGGCCATGAGGCGCCGCGGCTTCACCCTGATCGAGGCGATGGTCTCCATCATGATCCTCGCGATCGTCGCGACGCTCCTCTGGCAGGGGTTCGTGCAGACGTCGCGGAACAAGAAGATGGTCGAGGACGAAGCCGACCGCTATCACGAGATTGAGAGCGCCCTCGACCGAATGCAACGCGAGCTGTCGATGGCGTTCATGTCGGCGCAGCAGAACGACAACCCCTCCCTTCAAGTCGTTCACACCGGGTTCATCGGCCGCGACCGCGGTCGCGGGGACCGCGTCGACTTCACGTCGTTCTCGCACCAGCGCCTCTTTCGCGACGCTCACGAGTCCGACCAGAACGAGATCAGCTACTTCGTGACGCGCGATCCCGACGACTCGACGATTCGGGTGCTCGCGCGCCGAGAGCAGAACCGGATCGACGACGATCCGCAGAAGGACGGCCGGATCCAGATCCTCGTCGGGAACATCGAGAACTTCGAGCTCGAGTACTACGACCCGGTCAGCGAAGAGTGGCAGAACGAGTGGGACTCGACTCAGCTCACCGCGCAACCGAACCGGCTCCCGACGCAGGTCAAGATCACGCTCACGGTCCCGGATCTGCACAATCCGCGGCGTCACCAGGTCTTCGGCACGCGCGCGACGCTGCCCATGGTCTGGGCCCTCAACCACTCGACGTACAACCCATGACCGGCATCGAGCTCACGGCCAGCGTCGACTCGAAGACCCGCCGCCGGCGGGCGCGGCGCGGCGCACGAGAGGCGAACCTTCGCGAGCAGGGCGTCGCTCTCGTGATGGTGATGAGCACCATCACGATCATGGCGGTGCTGCTCGCCGATTTCCACGAGAGCACCGGAACCACGTTCGCCGTGGCGATGAGCCAGCGCGATCGATTGCAGGCCGAGTACATGGCGAAGAGCGGTCTCAACCTGACGCGCCTCCTCGTCGCGAACGAGCAACCGATCCGCCAAGCGATCACCCCGATCTATCAGATGATGCTCAACCGTCCGCCACCGCAGCTCCCCGTATGGCGGTTCGCGAACGACGTCATGAAGCCGTTCTGCAACCTCGACGAGGCTCGCGAGACCGCAGGCGCAGCGGGCGTCGACCTCGACGCCGCCGAAGGGCTCGGCGACAACCCGGGCACCTGCGAGATTGTCGCCATCGCGGAGAACAGCAAGATCAACGTCAACGACCCGCTGATGCGGTCCGGCGACGAGGCGCGGCGCGAGTCCGCGATGCAGCTCTTCGCGCTCATCGGCGGCTACCAGGCCCCGAGCCCGTACGATCCGCTCTTCCAGCAAGTCGACGCCGACGGGCAGCTAACGAGTCGCCTCGACGTGGTGAGCGCGATCATCGACTGGTGGGACCCGGACACCGAGCGGACCGATCTTCGACCCGGCGCCGGCACGGTCTCGTCGCGGGCGCGGAGGACGACGTCTACTCGAGCTTCCCCGATCCGTACCGGATCAAGAACGCCCCGTTCGACTCGCTCGACGAGCTGCGCCTGGTCCGCGGTGTCGGTGACGACTTCTGGTCGACGTTCGTCGAGCCGAACCCGACGATCCCGACTCGCGCACGGTCACGATCTACGGCTCGGGATGGGTGAACGCGAACGAAGCCCCGCCTGCCGTGATGCTCGCGCGCGTGTGCAGCTTCATCGAGGATCAACCGCTCTGCAACGATCCCCTCGAGGCCGCGAAGTTCATCCAGCTCGTCACGACCGTCAGGTCGATGTCACCGTTCCCGTTCTTCACGCGAAATACCGACTTCATCACCTTCCTCGAGGGGCGTGGCGGGCCGCAGGATCTCTACCCGATGCTCGTGGGCATCCTCGGGCCCGACAATCCGCTGCTCTTCACACCCGTGACGATCCCGGCAGACAAGCGCGCCGTCGTGACGAACAGCTTCATCACCGCCGCGCAGATCCTCACGATCGAGTCGTGCGGGATTCGTCCACAACAGCCAGGTTCGCATCCGCGCCGTGGTGAACTTCCACGACCGCTGGACGCCGCCCCCGCCGAACGCCGGCCAGATGCCGTCGCTCGGGATTTCCATCACTACCGCATCGACTGAAGGAGCCCCCGACCCTCATGGCACGCATTCTCGGCATCGATACCGGCAAGATCGCGGTCCGCGGCGTTCTCGTGCGAACCCAGTTCCGCCGCGTCGAAGCTCGAGCGCTACATCGAGGTCGGTCTCGCCCCCGCGGACGACCCGGCGGGGCGCGCCGAGGCGCTGCGCGAGGCGCTTCGTTCGCTCCTCGCCGCGTGTGAGCGCCCGCCGGACGTGATCGTGGCCTCGCTCGACGGTGCCGAGGCATCCCTGCGCGTGGTATCGCTGCCCGCAGGCGCCGCCAAGCGCGCCGCCGAGGTTCTCCCGTTCGAGCTCGAGTCGCTGTTGCCCTTCGCGCCCGAGGACGCGGTCATCGACCATCAGCCCGTCGACCAGCAGGGGACCGAAGTCCGCCTCCTCGCAGCCGCGGTGCCGAAAGACAAGGTCGCCACCCGGCTCGCAGAGCTCACCGAAGCAGGCGCCGAGCCACGAGAGCTCGCCGTGGGCGCCGCGGCGCTCGACGGCGTCGTGGTCCTCGCGCCGACACTCGTCACGAGCGAGCCGCAGCTGATCGTCGAGGTCGGCAACGAAGCGACCGACATCTGCCTGCTCGTGAACGGGCACTGCGAGATGGCGCGAACGCTCTCGACGGGCGTCGCCCAGGCGAGGAGCGGCGCGCTCGAGGCGGAGCTCAAGCGCACGATGGTCGCGTATCGTGCGGCGGGCGGCGCCGCTCCGACGCGCATCCTTCTCGCCGGAGACGTCGCGGTGGACGCGAACGCTCCCGGCTGGCTCGAAGAGAAGCT
This sequence comes from uncultured delta proteobacterium, assembly GCA_963740495.1. Lineage (GTDB taxonomy): Bacteria > Myxococcota_A > Polyangia > Polyangiales > CAVUEK01 > CAVUEK01. The sequence goes on along the minus strand of CAVUEK010000006.1, from coordinate 911,838 downwards.
CGGAGCCCCCGTCTCGCAGCTGCCGCTTCCACCCGGGCCGGGCGCGGGAGAAGGCGGGATCGGGAGGTTCGCGCGCGCCGCGGCGCTCGCCGGTCGCGCGACGACGCGGGGCAAGCGGATCGACCTCCGCATCGGCGAGTTCGCGCCGTCGCGCAAGGGCGGCGCGATCGCACGGAACGCGCGCGTGATCGCGCTCTGCGCCGCGACGTTGATGCTCTCGTTCATGTTCTCCATCTACGCGCGATGGTCGGTTCTCGACGACGAGAACGAGGCTCTCACCGCCGAGCTGTCGCACGAGACCCAGGAGGCGTTCGGCGATCCGGCCGAGACGGCGGCGGAGGCGCGCGATCTCATCACGCGAGGCCCGCGGACGCGCGACCCACTCCCGCGCTTCGACGCGTACGACGTGCTCGACGCGATCAGCCTCGAAGATTCCGACCGACATCACGCACAACACGCGGCGCTTGCACATCGAGCTCGACGAGGACGGGCAAGGCGCGCGGTTCGAGCTTCAAGGACGCGTGGCGAGCGTGGCCGAGCGCGATCGCATCGCGTCGGAGCTCGAGACCCACGAGTGCGTCCGCACCATCACTCCCGGCCGCGCGACCCCCGGCCCCGGCAACGAAGGCCTGAACTACACGATCGAGGGGGTCGTGAGGTGCCCTGGCGCCCCCGAGCCCGCCGAAGATCGGCACCACCGGAGGGGCACCTGATGATCCTCTCGCCCATCGATACGGCGCGGACGGCGTACGAGAACCTGACGGAGCGCGAGAAACGGCTGGTCACGCTTCTCGGGATGGTGGTGGGAGTCGTGCTCCTGTTCCTGCCGCTGTGGCTCGTGACGAGCGCGATCTCCGACATCGAGGACGAGAACGCCGAGATCCGCGCGGTGCTCCGCGACCTCGCGCGCGAGCGACCCGAGATCGCCCGGCGCGAGGCCGAGCGGCAAGCGGCCGAGCGGCGATACGACTCGCCGGCGCCACCCCTGGGCAGCTTCCTCGAGGAGCGCGCGCGCGCGGCCGGGTACGACCATCCACTCGAAGTCGACGATCAGCCGGACAAGGTCGAAGGCGGATTCACCCGGCGTCACGTCCGCGCGAGCCTGCAGAACGTCGGACTTCGCACCACCATCGACGCGCTCACCGAGGTCGAGAACAGCCGCCATCCAGTCGCGATCGAGAGCCTCGAGTTCCAGCACTATCAGAACGGCGATCGATACAACGTCAACATCGGCGTGATCGCGTTCGATCGCGACCGGCCGGCGGCCGCCAGCGCGTCCGAGCGGACCACCGCGCGAGCGCGCGGGCGCGGCGAGGCGGCAGGCCCGCCCTCCCCCTAGGAATGTCGAATGAAAGAGCTCTGGAACCGCCTCAAGCAGTACCGCAAAGTGTGGATCGGAGTGGGGGTCGCGCTCAGCCTGCTCCTGCTCGGAACGCCGCTGCTCGTCGCGATCCCGTTCGTCTCCAACCCGTCGATGACGCGTAGGGAGAAGGCCGCGTTGATCGGCGGCTACGTTCTGCTCTTCCCGGCGGCCTTCCTGCTGTTCGCGTACTGGTCCTTTCCGTACGACCGGCTACGCGACTACATCGTGCAGGAGGCCGAGTGGGAGTCGAGCCCCGGCGGCACGCGCCGCCCGAGCGGCGTCGAGCTCGAGATCGTCGAGCTCGAGCCCTCGTGGCTCACGGGCGTCAACGCCACCGGAATCCGGCTCACGAAGCTGCCCGAGCGGCCCGACGACGAGCCGGCGCAGATCTTGATCGACGAGGCGAGCGCGCGCATCTCGCTCCTCGGGCTCATCTTCGGCAACACGGACGTGAGCTTCGATCTCGGCCTCGGGGGCGGAACCGTAGAGGGCGAGTACGAGGACGACGGCGGAACGCAGCACGTCGAGGTCGAGCTCGCGGACGTCAACCTGCTCACCATCGGGATCCTGCGCACGGCGGTGGGCCTGCCGATCCGTGGCACGCTCAGCGGGACGGTCGACCTGACTCTCGCCGAGGAGATGACGGACACCACGGGATCGATCGATCTCACGATCGAGGGCATCAAGATCGGCGACGGCCGTGCCAAGCTCGCGGTCGGCGACATGCGCGAAGGGCTCACGATCGAGCAGATCGACGCGGGCAGTCTTCACTTCCAGGCGAACGTCGAGGAGGGCGTGGCGCACCTCGAAGAGCTCCACGCGGACGGGCCCGACATGGAGCTGACCGCGTCCGGGACGATCCGCCTCGTGAAGCCGATCGCGATGTCGCGCGTCGACCTGCTCCTGCGCGTGGAGTTCAAGGACGCGTATCGCGATCGCAACGACCGCACTCGAACGCTCTTCACGGCGATGGACATGCTCCCGCCGCTTCGCGCGGCGCGCACGACCGACGGAGCGCTGCAGTATCGCGTCACGGGCGCGCCCGGATCCCGGCTCGGAACGACCCCGGCCGGTCGGTCTCCGGCCCCCGGCGGCTGACTCCGATGGCAGGTATCGCCGAGACGGTCTAACGTTTGGTCTCGATGGGCTCGCGGCGCCGTCCTGTTCTCGCGGCCTTCGGCGGCACCGCCGCCATGTTGGCCATGTTCACGTCGTGTGGGCGGCTCAGCTTCGAAGAGCACGACGCCGGAGCGACGCCAGGGCGCGACGGGGCCCCCTCCGTCGACGGCGAGGGCCCCATCGTGAACGGGGCGATCGTGGTCACGGGTCTCGAGGCCGAATGGGCGACGCCGAACGCGGTCCGCTGGCGGTGGGCGCGCGCCGGAGACGCGGCCGATTTCGATCGCTACGAGCTGGTGGTCGGTCCGTCGCCCAGCGCCGTCGTTTCGCGCTCCGTGCCGGCCCGCGTCTTCACCAGCGCCGACAACCCCGAGCTCGGCGAGCTCACCCTTCCGACGACCGGCGGCGACGACCCGGTCGTTGCGAGCACGACCGACGGTCAGCTCGCGGACAGCGACGTCTACGCCCAGCTCTGGGCGTTCGACGTTCGCGGCGGGTACTCGACGTCCGCGGTCGCGCAGGCGCGGACGACTCCCGACGCGAGCACCGAGGTCGTGCTGTTCGGGGACGCCGACACCGCCGGCTACTCCATTCCGGACACGTTCGTACGCTCCCGGCAGAGCCCCTTCGCGGGGACCTATTGCTATCGGTACCAGGCCGCCTGCGTCAGCCCGTCCACCTGTTACGAGAACTTGCGGCGGCAGGCGATCGACGTCTCGATCGCGTCGATGCCGGCCGCGGCCTTTCCTCACGCGTTCCTCGAGTACGCCATCGCGATCGATGCGGGTGACCCGTCGTGGTGGTCCGACGCGCGTCTTGCGTGGAACGTCCCTGCGTACGCGTCGTACCACGTCCTCCCGCTCACCTACCGCGCCGATGGGATGTACCGCGTGTATCAGGTCCCGCTCTCGGCGCTCGTGTCCGAGAGCGACGTGCCGCTCGATCACGCCACCGCGACCGGATCACCCGTCTACGAATTCTGGTTCGGCGGGAGCTGGGCGTCCGACCACGCGGTGCGTGTCGACCAGGTGAGGATCCGTTGGTGATCCGCGGTGTCGGCTACGCCGGTCGGAACGCGACCGGCCGGAGCACGACGACGATCTCTTCGTACTCGAGGAAGAGCGCGAGCTCGACTCCTACGCGGCCGTCGGGTTGGCGGCGCGACCAGACGTAGCTCGGCTCGACACCGCCGAGCTCGCCGCTCGGGGGCACCGCCCACCCCACGCCGAGATGCTCGGCGCGGCGCAGCACGCGCTCGAGGCCGTCGTCGTCGATGAAGCGGCTCGCGACCGTGCACTGCAGCTGCGGCAGCGCGTTCGCCAGCGCGACCGGATCCTCGCCGGCGCCGACGGCGATCTCGGCGGCGAACTCGAGCTCGGGGATGAGCGTCGCGGGCACGTGACGCTCCGAGACCTCCAGCACGACCGAGTTGTCACCGTTCTTCGCGACCGCACCCACGACGACGAGCCCGTCTCTCATGCTCTCGTGCAAGAGCTCGAGGTCACCGTCTTGTACGATGTCCACGATCTCGACGCCGATGTCATCGGGCAGGACGAGGTACGCGTCGACATCCGACAAGTGGAACGGGGGCTCGAGCTTGATGTGCTCGGCACCGGCGTCGCGCGCCGCCTCGATCTCGCTCGCCTCGGCGAACACCACCGACAAGGGGACGCCCGCCAGCTGGGTTGCCTTCTTCATCGCCACGTTCTCCACGAGTTGCATCGAGCCTCCACGCCGAGGTGAGCGCGGTCGTCGTCGCTCCGCGACGCCCCCGCCCGAGCCCTCGACGGGGGGACCCTAGCCGGGTGCTCGGCCGCCGCCAACAAATGTCGCGAGGGCCCTCACATGTCGCTGTTTTCACGAGCTTTCCAGCCGACCCCCTGGACGTGCGGGCCGCCGAGCGTTACTCCATCACGTTCAGATGAGCGACGACGAGACCGAGGAGGAGGAGGTCGAGGGCTCGCTCGAGGACGAGCCGTCCGAGGCGGAGATCGTCGAGGAGAGCGAAGCGGCCGACGCGATCGACTCGATCCCGCCCGGGCTCAGCTCGCGCGACAGCTCCGCCATCTCCAAGCGCGACCCCTTGGCCGCGTACATGCGCGACGTCCAGCGCTACTCGCTCCTCAAGCCGAACGAAGAGCACGACCTCGCGGTCAAGTACGTCGAGACGGGCGACGTCGACGCGGCGCGGCGGCTCGTCACGTCGAACCTGCGGCTCGTCGTGAAGATCGCGTACGACTACCGGCGCGCGTACAAGAACCTCCTCGACCTCATCCAGGAGGGCAACATCGGCTTGATGCAGGCGGTGAAGAAGTACGACCCCTACAAGGGCGTGAAGCTCTCGAGCTACGCGGCGTGGTGGATCCGCGCGTACATCCTCCGTTACATCCTCAACACGCACCGGATGGTGAAGCTCGGCACGACCCAAGCGCAGCGCAAGCTCTTCTTCAACCTCAAGAAGGAGAAGGCGCGTCTTTCGGCGATGGGCATCGACCCGACGTCGGAGCGGATCGCGGAGCGGCTCGACGTGACCGTCGACGAGGTCGAGCAGATGGACCGGCGGCTCTCCGCCGGCGACGCTTCGTTGGACGCGCCGGTCGGCGGAGCCGACGGCCGACCGATCGCGCGCGTGGAGCTCTTGCCGAACCGGTCGAACGCGATCGACGACATCCTCGCGGACGAGGAGCTCGGCGACATTCTGCGCGAGAAGATCCACGAGTTCGGCGACACGCTCAAGGGCAAGGAGCGGCTCATCTACGAGCATCGCTTGATCGCCGAGGATCCGCGCACGCTGCAGGATCTCGGAAAAGACTTCGGCGTGAGCCGCGAGCGAGTGCGCCAGATCGAGAAGCGCCTCAAACAGAAGCTGAAGAACTACCTCGCGAGCGAGCTCGGCGAAGGGGTCCTCGACGTCTACGAAGCGTGAGCGCGAGCGCGCTGCGCGGGCGGGGGCTCGCCCGGGGCGACGGGAGAAGCGCCGCCCGGACGAGCCGCGCAGCGAGGGCTCGCTGGCGGTCGTCGCCACGCCGATCGGCAATCTGGACGACCTATCGCCCCGCGCGCGCGATGCGCTCGCGAACGCCGACCTCGTGATCGCCGAGGACACCCGACACACACGCGTCCTGCTCGATCGGCACGGGGTCCGCGCCCGGCTCCGGAGCTTTCACGCGCACAGCCGGGACGACGCCGTCGACGCGTTCGTCGCCGAGGCGCGCGCCGGCGCGCGGCTGGCGCTCGTCACCGACGCGGGCACTCCGGTCATCAGCGACCCGGGGGTGCGCCTCGTGGCTGCGGTCCGTGACGCCGGGATCCGCGTCGAGGCCGTGCCCGGTCCGAGCGCGGTCACCGCGGCGATCGCCGTCGCGGGCCTTCGCGCGGACGTCTTTCGATTCGTCGGATTCCTGCCGCGCTCGGGGGGCCGACGCCGCCGCGTCCTCGACGAGATCGCGCGCGAGCGCGGCGCGACGGTCCTCTTCGAGGCACCGGGTCGCGTGGGCGAGACGCTCGCGGATCTCGCGCGCGTCGTCGGGCCCGCTCGACGGGCAGCGGTATGCCGCGAGCTCACGAAGATTCACGAGGAGGTGGTGCGAGCGCCGATCGGCGAGCTCGCGGAGCGCTTTCACGAGGGCGCACGCGGCGAGGTCACCGTCGTCGTCGAAGCCGCGGACGATCACGAAACCGTCGCCGACGTCGACGAGGACGCGCTCGCGGAGCGAGCTGCGGCGCTCCTCGAAGACGGTCTCGGCGCCAAGGACGCCGCGGCCGCGCTCGCGGAAGAAGCCGGGATCTCTCGGCGCGCCGCGTACGCGATCGTGCTCGCCGCGCGCGGCCGGCGGTGATCAACCGACGGCCGCCCTTCCAACGAGCCCGCGGTGACGGTAGCCTTCGGCGCGTGACCAAGCTTCTCCTCTCGAGCATCGCGATGCTCGCAGCGGCGGCCGCCTGCAGCGGACAACCGGCGCCCCCCGAGCTATCGATGCGCGTCGAGTGGCTGACCCGCGAGCCGACCGCAGACCTGCCCGCCGACATCACGCTCATCCACATCGTCTTGAGCCGGCACGACGGCGCCGACGTCACCGACACGAACACGTCGGTCGCGAGCTTCATGATGACGGAGGACGGGCGCCCGTACGTCGCGCCACCGCTGCTCAGGAACCTGCCGACCGGAGAAGAGCTCGAGATCACCGTCGAGGGCCAGCGCGAGGACGGTACGGTCGGCTACGTGGGCCACGTCGGTCCGATCGTCCTGTCGCCGGGTCAGCGTTACTACGCCGACCTCAGGATGTACGAGCTGGACACGAGCGTACTGGCCGAGGTCGAAGGAGCGCCGGCCGTCGCGTTCCAGGCCGCCGCACCGCTCCCCGACGGCCGGGTTCTCGTCGTCGGGGGTTTCTCCGAGGTCGACACCGAGACCGGGTGCCCGAGCGAAGCCGGCATCCCCGCCGGGGCCGTGTGCTTCGGGCTCACCGCTACGAATCGCGCGTGGACGTTCGACCCGACGACGAGCCGCTTCCACGAGATCGAGGGAGGGATGCTGCAAGCGCGCGGCGGGTGCACCGCGACGCCGCTTCCCGGCGGTCGCGTCCTCGTGGCGGGCGGGGCCCCGCGGGCGACCCTCGCTCTCGTGGCGCAGAGCGCTGCGGGCACGTTCGCCCCCGTGGTCGTCCCCCAGCTCGAGGACGGAAGCGTCGGCGCCCTCGCGACGTTCGAGGTGTTCGTGCCGAACGCGAACCGCGAAGCGGAGGACGTCGACGGCGACGGCGACCCGGGACGCGGCGGGTTCGTCGGCTCCGCGTCGGACCCGAGCACACCGGGGCGACTGAACCAACAGCGCTTTCTCCACGCAGCGGCGCGGCTCGAGTACACCGATCCGGATCGCGTGCTGCTCGTCGGCGGGCGCGGCACGGTGGACTCGCTCACGACGTACGAGCTGTACGACGACTCCAAGCCCGGCGGATACGGCGTGTACGACGGGACCGGGGCGACGCTCGTCAACGGGCGCACCGCGCCCGGCGCCGCGCAGCTCGCGAGCGGGCAGGTCTGGATCGTTGGCGGCGCTCGAGCGCGCTCGAACGAGAACCTCGCGGAGATTTGGACTCCGGACCCGATCGACCCGAACGGCACCGTCGAGGACGCATCGACGGCGACCTCGTTCGCGAGCGACGGCGATCATCCGGAGTGGTCCTTCGAGCGCCCCGACGTGATCGCGATCGACGAAGGCAGATACGCGCTCGTGGTCGGCTGGCTCGGGCCCGAGTGCGCGCCCGGCTCCTCCACGCCGGAGTTCGCGATGGGCGGCGCCGAGGCGTGCCCGTCGTCGACGCTCTTTTCGTTCACGGTCGATGGCGAGACGGGGGAAGCGGTGACCTCGGCGACGAGCGGTCCCCATGCGTATGGAGGCGCTACGCGGCTCGACGACGGATCGGTCGCGATCACCGGAGGGCTCGCGAACTTGAGCCTCTCTCGACAAGCGAGCATCGAGATCTTCTCCGGCGACGTGATGGCCGGTGCGGCCGTGCTCGCGCCGTCGAGCAGGACGATGCGCAATCCGCGCGCCTTTCACTCGACGACCGCGCTCGCGCATCAGGGCATCCTTTCCGTCGGCGGGGTGACCTCGAGCCCCGATGCGACGACGCTCAGCTTCCTGCCGACGTCCGAAGTGATCTACCTCGACGCGAACTGATCGGTCACTCCGGCGAGGTCATGACGTCGAGCAAGCTGGCGGTGGAGCGGGTCCGTCCGCGCGCGATGTGGGGATGAGATGCGATGACCCACGTGGGGCGTGGCGCGGAGAGCGCGTCGTTGTGGCGCGACGGCAGGCCCGCGCCGGCTTCGCTCGGCACTGGGCCTGCAGGTTCGATGGGCGCCGGAAGGAGGGAGCGCAGAGCGTGAAGAGACGCGACGAGCTGCTCGTCCGCGGCGCCGACCTCCGGGCGTCGGGTGACGGAGGTCGGCGCCGCGGACGAGGGAGCTGGGTCCGGTTGGGGTTGGGTGTCGCTGGGCGGCGAGCGGCGGTGGCGAGCGCGGCGGCGGTGGAGCGGGTCCGTCCGCGCTGAGCGCGATGTGGGGTGCGATGCGATGACCCACGTGGGGCGTGGCGCGGAGAGCGCGTCGTTGTGGCGCGACGGCAGGCCCGCGCCGGCTTCGCTCGGCACTGGGCCTGCAGGTTCGATGGGCGCCGGAAGGAGGGAGCGCAGAGCGTGAAGAGACGCGACGAGCTGCTCGTCCGCGGCGCCGACCTCCGGGCGTCGGGTGACGGAGGTCGGCGCCGCGGACGAGGGAGCTGGGTCCGGTTGGGGTGGTTGTCGCTGGACGGCGAGCGGCGGTGGCGAGCGCGGCGGCGGTGGAGCGGGTCCGTCCGGAGCGCGACGGGGATGAGATGCGATGACCCACGTGGGGCGTGGGTGCGGGTGCAAGGGGTGTCATGGGTGACGGATTGGACGATTGGACCGGGCACATCGGTACCACTCGAGGCTCGCGATCCCACCGATCCCACCTGGGCTCGAGAGAGCACGGCGATCCGACGGCAGGGCCGCAGGGCGTTGCACGCGGGCGATCGGCCGCCGGGTGCACCCCCCCCGCCGAGGTCTGCCGTCAATCGACGCTCCGGTGCAGGAACACCTGCCGACCGGCCGCGCGCCGAACATTCGAAGAAAAGAAATCGACGAATCAACATTTCTTTCAGTTGACAATGATCACCGTCACCACTATACATCAGTTCAGGAGAACAGGAGAGGAAGTCGGGAGCGAGGGACATGCACTGGAAAGAGGTTCATCGACGGTTGGTTGGGCTGGCGCAACAGCGAGCGAAGCAGGATCGGGAGGAAGCGCGGTGGTTGGTCATCGGGCTCGGCGCGCGGGTGCACGAGGGGCTCGGCTTCGCGAGCTTCACGGAGTACCTCGAGCGGGTCTTCGGGTACGACCGGCGGCATGCGCGCGAGCGGGTGCGCGTCGCGCAGGCGCTCGAGGGGCTGCCGGCGCTCGGGGGCGCGCTCGAGCGAGGGGAGCTCTCGTGGTCGAAGGTGCGGGAGCTGACGCGGGTGGCGACGGGCGAGACCGAAGGGGCGTGGCTCGCGGAGGCGCAGGACAAGACGGTGCGCGAGGTGGAGCGCATGACGGCGGGGAGAAAGCCGGGTGACGGGCCCGACGCACCGGTCGACGAGCAGGCGCGTCGGCACGTGGTTCGGTTCGAGGTGAGCGGGGCGACGCTCGGGCTGCTGCGAGAGGCGCAGGCGAAGCTCGCACACGACGCGGGCGAAGCGCTCGACGACGACGCGGTGGTCGCGGCGCTGGCGGAGCGGGCGCTCGCCGGCGGCGGCGGTGAAGGCGCGCGCGACGACGGGCGAGCGAGCTACCAAGTGGTGATGACGCTGTGCGAGAGCTGCGGGCGGGGGCGGCAGGATGCGGGCGGGGAGAGCGTGGTGCTCGACGAGCCGGCGGTGGCGATGGCGGAGTGCGACGCGCAGCGGATTGGGACGACCCACGTGGGTCAGCAGGCGGGCAAGGCGGCGCAGGACGTCGCGCCGCGCGTGCGGCGGGCGGTGCTCGCGCGGGACGGGCGCCGCTGCACCGTGCCGGGCTGCAGGAACAGCGTGTGGCTCCACCTCCACCACGTGCGACACCGAGCCGACGGCGGCGAGCACACGATGGAGAACCTCGTGACGTTGTGCAGCGCGCATCATCGTGCGGCGCACGAGGGGCGGATCCGGATTGAGGGCGCGGCTGGCGCGCTGTCGGTCATGCACGCCGACGGGCGGGCGTACGGCGACGTGACCACCACCCCGAGCGCGCCGCGCGCGGACGTGCGCGACGCGCACGCGCACCCGCACGCGAGCGAGGTCGCGGCACTGCTCTCCTCGCTCGGCTTCCAGAAGGGCGAGGCCGAGCGTGCGGTGCGCGCGAGCGTGAGCAGCTGGCCCGAGGGCACATCGCTCGAAGAGGCGCTGCGGCTCGCGCTTCGGGCGGCGGCGTAGCGGGCGGCGGGCAGCAGCCTGCGGGGAGCCCCGGTTCACTCGCGGGGGACGGGCTCCGGCTCACTTGCGGCGGGAGCCGGGGCGGGAGGAGCGGCGGGAGACGAGCTGGAGCGCGAGGCGGATGGCGGCGACGGCGCCTGCGGGGCGCTCCCAGCCCGCGGGGGCTTGGACGGAGCGGACTTCGAGCTGGCCGAGGAGCAGCTCGGGCTCGTCGCCCGGGCGGGACTCGCCGAGGATGAGGGCGACGAGGGCGGGGCCGAGCACGGGTCCCCAGATGGGACGGAGCGGCGCGTCGAGCGGAAGCGCGAAGAGCTCGACGTCGAGGCCGTCGAGGCGGACGTAGCCGAGCGCGCCGAGCGCGCCGTCGCCGGCCGTCGTCGGCGCTTGGGCGGCGGCGACGAACTCGTCGACGCGCGCGAGAGAGCGCGCGAAGCGCGAGACGTCGCTCGAGGTGCGCGCGAGCACGCCGAGCCGCACCGGTCCCTCGAGGCCGGGCCGCCGGAGCCGGAGCGCAGCGGAGCGGAGCGAGACCGCCTCCTCACCGCGCGCGAGGCGAACGCGCTCGCCGCGTGGATCGAAGACGAGGAGCGCCCCGCTGTCGAGCAAGCTCGCGAGCGTGCGGAGAACCTCGAGGTCGTGCGCCGGCACGAGATCGAGCAGCTCTTCGATCGACCGAGGCTCGTCGAGCGAATCGATGATTTGTGTCGCGAAGAATGTCGCGTCCGACGGGCGCACGGCGACGCTCAGGAGCGCGCCGGGGGCGGGCAGCTCCTTTCGCAGCCGCGCGAAGTCGTCGCCCTGCCGCGCGCCCTCCATCAAGAGTTGATCGGTCGTCGCGTCGATGCGAACGCGCTCGGGCGTGACGCCAGGTACGAAGACGAAGCGCCCGCGCGTCACGGTCAGGATGCGAAAGAGCGCCTTTTCGCCGACGACACCCGCGTACGTCGAGTCGACGATGCGACCCTCGTGCACCCACACCTCGCCGGCCGCATCCGGCGTCGACAGCTCGAGCCGGCCCGTGCGACGGTTGGCGGCGAAGACCTGCAGGAGGTCGAACAGCGCGACCTGTTCGAGATCGCCTCGGAGCTCCGGCATCGCGCGCCGGCCCGCGGCGCGCGCGCAGCACCTCGTCGACGCGAGCAGCCACCTCTTCCGCGTTGAACGGCTTCACGAGGTGCTCGGCGCGCGCGTCGACCATCGAGATGCGGCCAGTCTCCGCAGGGCGCATGAGGAACACGTGTGCCGAGCCCGTTCGCGGATGATCGCGCAGAACTTCGAGGAACGTTCGCGAGTCGAGCACCGGAAGATCCTGATCGACGAGGACGACCTCGGGCGCGATCTCGACCGCGCGCGACAACCCCGTCCGGCCGTCCGCCGCGAGCACGACCTGATGACCGCGACCGCGCAGCGCCCTCGAGAGCGCGCCGAGGACGTCGTAGTCCGCGTCGACGACGAGGATGCGGCCGTTCGCGGAGATCGTTCATCGAACCTCGGGCTGGAGGTGATACGCGCTCTGGAGCGCGTTCGTGAGCCCGTCCACGAGATCGAGATCCGCCGCGTGATAGACGAGCATCGTGCCCGCCGAGATCGGGCGGCCCAGCAGGGTGTACCCGCCGAGCTCGGTGAGCGCGAGCAGAAGCACCCGCTCGTCGAGCCGCGGGTCGTCGACCGACAGATGGATCCGCGAGACCGCGTCGAGCGGCCCGACTCGATTGCCGAGCGACCACGCGCGCAGGGCCGGCCGCTCCGCGATGTCGACCGCGCGCCCGACCGCCGCGGCGAGCGCCTCGTCGCCGGCGACGTAGAGCGAGCCCGCGAGCCCATACCGGATGGCGTCGTTCGCGATCACACCGCCGAGCTGCGGGAGAAGCGTCATCGGCACGGCCGCGTGCCGCGCGAGATCCGTGTCGTCGTGCGCCGCGCGAAGGTCCGCGTGCAGCGCCACCGTTCCGTCGGGGCCGAGCCCCGCGTCGTCCTCCGAGCCGAGCAGGCGATCGACCGCGCTCCAGAACGGCATCCCGCCGAGCTCGAGCCGCCGGAACACCCCGCGCCGAGAGGCTTCCGCTCGGCGCCGCGCCGCGCGCAGGAGGCGCCCGAGATCGAGCCCGTCGCTCGGGTACACGGCGACGCCGACGACCGGATCGAGCCCGTCGACCTCGCCGAGCTGCTCGATCGCGGCGAGCGCGCCCGCGATCCGCCGGCGACACGTGAGCGCGCCGAGCAACCCTGTCTCGGGCAGGAGCACGTACAGCTCGTCGTCCTCGACGCGCGCCAGACGTCGCTGTCGCGAACCGCGTCCAGCAGCGCATCCGCGAGCGCTCGGCGCAGTCTCATCATGTCGTCCGCGCCGAGGAGCCGCCGCGCGGTCGCGAGACCTTCGAGGCGACCGTCAAGAGGCTGAACCGGCGGGCGTGCCTCTGCGCTCGGTCGATCTCGCGGCCCGCCACGTCACCGAAATAGGCGAACGTGTACGCGCTCGTCTCCGGATCCTTGATCCCGGTGCGCGCGATCGACTCCACCTTGCGGGCGGCCGAGAGCGCGGCCGTGCCGAGAGCCGTCACGACCTCGAGCGATTCGCGGGCTTCGTCCTCGACGGCTTGTACGCCGCTGAGCTCGATGACCGCGAGGACCTCCGAGTCGCCCATCGCGACGACACGCACCGAGCTCCCGCGTAGCTCGTAGGGCACGGTCGGGTCGATGTGCGAGAGATTCGCTCCTTGTCGAGCTCCACCGGCGCCGCGTCGGGGTCACCGATTGTCGCGACGCGCAGGTAGCGTCCCGACGTCGCATGCTCCGGCAGGAACGCCGCACCGTTCTGCGCGTCGAGCTCGGTCGCGCACGCGTCGAGCATCCGCGTCGCCACGGCGGTCGCCTCGGTCTCGACGACGAACGCGGCACAGCGCGCGTACGTGGCGGAGCGGCGGCGGCTGCCCGCCTCTTCTTCGGAGAGCCTGCGCCGCTCGCGCAAGAGCATGCGTCGCTCGCGTGCTCGGTCCACGGCGACCAGCAGGCCGTCACCCGTGAGCGGCATCACGACCGTCGCCAGGACACCGAGAGCGAGCGCATGCGCCGTCTCCTGGATCTCCGAGCGGCTCGCCATCACGAGCACGTCGATCTCCGAGTGAAGCGCACGAAGGTGGTGAACGAGCGCGAGCCCATCACCGCGCGGCAACGACAACGAGACGAGAACGACGTCGAACGCCTTCTTGGAGACGCGCGTCAACGCCTCGGGAACGCTCGCCGCGATGTCGGCGCGGTCGCCGTGATCCTCGAGAACGCGCGCCGCGAAGCGCGCCTCTGCGTCCGAGCCCGCGATGATCAGGATGTCGAGGGTGGGGCGTTCCATGATCTCAGGTGGCGTCCACGACGGCCCGCCCCTCGAACACGAAGCGGGCGGGGCCCGTCATCGAGACCTTCTCACCGGGCGCGCGCACGACGACGTCGAGCTCGCCACCCGGCAGACGCACACGAACGGGGACGCCGCGCGGTCGGCGGCCGGTCTCGACCGCAGCCACGGCAGCAGCGCACGCCCCGGTCCCGCACGCGCGCGTCCAGCCGACCCCCGCTCGAAGACGTGGAGCTCGATCGCATCGCCGTCGACCCGCGCGAAGCCGACGTTCACGCGCGCAGGGAACCGCGGGTCGGACTCGATCCGAGGCCCGAGCGTCAGGCGCGACTCGCCCACGTCGTCGAACGTGACCGCGTGCGGATTGCCCATCGACACCGCCGTGATCCCGTACGGTGCGACCGTCCACGTCGAAGGGAGCGTCGACGAGCGGCGCGTCGGCCTTCACGGGCAGGTCCGCCGGCAGTAGCGACGGGATCGCCATCTCGACCTCGACGCGGTCACCCATCACGCGGCAGCCGTGCGGCCCCGCGTCGGTGTCGACGTCGAACGAGCCGCTCGTGATGACCTTCGTGCGCACGAGATGGAGCGCGACGCAGCGTAGTCCGTTGCCGCACATCTCGGACGTCGAGCCGTCGGCGTTGACGACGCGCATCGTCGCGCGTCCCGCCTCGACACCGACCATCAAGACGCCGTCGGCGCCGACCCCGAGGTGTCGGTCGCAGAGGGCCACCGCCTGTTCGCGCGTCACGCCGCGACCGCGGTCGAGCACGATGAAATCGTTGCCGAGCCCTTCGTACTTGTGGAAGGCGAGCTCCATGCGGCCCGCCATCTTAGCAGGCCGTCACCGTACGCGGACCAGCGTCCCCAGGTCCCGTTCCGTCGGGAGAACCGCCGTCCACCCCACAGGCAGCGGCGGGCCCGTGAAGTCGAAGAGCCAGCGCGCATCCCCCGGCGAGAGGTTCACGCAGCCGTGGCTCCGACGGCGCCCGAAGTCGTCGTGCCAGAAGGCGGCGTGAAACCCGTTGCTGCCCTCGAAGAACTGAACCCACGGCACCGACTCGATGGAGTAGTTGCGCTCGACGTCGTCGCGCTCGAGGTCGTCCATGTCGCTCTCGGCGAGCTTCACCCAGATGCGAAACTCCCCGAGCGGCGTCTCGTGCGCCGGGAGCGCCCGCCCCGTCGAGACGAGCGTCGCATACACCGGCCGCTCGCCTTCGTACGCGACCAGGACCTGCTCGTCGACGTCGACGTCGATCCACTTCTCCAAAGGACCGAGCGTCGCAGGCGGCGGCGTGGTCCTCGCACGCGCGATGTCGGCCGCCCGGACGAACGTGCCGTCGGTCAGCCGGACGAGCCCGCCGCGCGCTTCGCCCTCGACGTGGAGGATCTCGCGCCGGCCGGCGCGACGGACCCGACGACCTCCCGGCCGCGCCAGGATGGGGACGCTCTCGCGGAGCACCCACGCGACGTCGAGCGGCTCGCCAGCGGCGATTGCGACGCCGTGAAAGTCGCTGCCGCGGACGAATCTCAGGCTCGACGCTTCGACCCAGAGCCCGCGTCGCGTGCGAAAGAACGTGAGCCCGTCGTAGTTGGTGCGCTCGTAGAGCGCGAGCCCGAACCCTTCGCCGAACGCCTCGGCGTATTGATCCGCGTCGTAGTCCTCGGGTCGCGCGTACGCGCGGGTGCCGTCGTACTGGACGAAGGCGTAGGTGTGCGGGAGGAGCTCTCGCGGACGGACCGGCGGCTGCGGGACACCCCCTGCGGGCGCGCGCGAGGGCTCGACGTACTGCTCGCACACGACCTCGTCCGGGCCGACGACGACGGCGAAGCCGGTCGGGCAGGCGTCGCTCGCGACGCGGCGGACGAGAGGCAGGCGCGTTCCGATCGCGACGGTTCCTCGCCGGGCCGCGCCGGGCGCGGCGGAGACGCGGAGGACGGCGCCGTCGTCGATCACCTCGACCGAGCGCGCCCACGCGGGGGGCGGCACGGCGGTCGGCCCGCCCCCGCGCTGGGCATGCGCCGCGGCCGGGCCGCCGGCGAGGGCGGCCGTGGCGAGGGCGAGCGCGAGGGGGTGCCGGCGCACGCGAGGATTATCGCAAACGGGGCCCGCGGAGACCAAGTCCGGGTCCCCGCGCCGCCTCGGCGCTGGTACGATCCGGCCCAGATTGGCGCGGTATCTCCTCCGCTATTTGGGGAGCACGGTGCTCCTGACGCCGGGCGAGTTCACGCTCGGCCGAGGGCCCGAGTGCGGGCTCCAGATCGACGACCCTCAGGTGTCGCGACGGCATGCGATCCTCCACGTCGAGAGCGAGTCGATCACGCTCGAGGATCTCGGCAGCCGCAACGGGATCTATCTCAACGACGTGCGCGTGTCCGGAAGAGCCGCGGTTCGTCACGGCGACGTGCTGCGCATCGGCAAGCAAGAGGTGCGCGTCATCGAAGAGGAAGAGCGCATCCGGCGTGCGTCGCTCACGACGGTTCAGACCGACGAAGAGTCGAACGCGTTGCGCGATCAAGTGCACCCGAAGCACGAGGACCCGACGGTTCGAGAAGCGCTCGATTGATTGAGCAACCGCGAGCTCGAGGTGTTGAAGCTCGTCGCGCTCGGCTACGCGCAACGCGACATCGGCGCCGAGCTCGGCGTCAGCGTGAAGACGGTCGAGACGTACCGCGCGCGGATCAACGAGAAGATGGGCTTCAAGTCGCGCGTCGATCTCGTGCGCTTCGCGCTAGCGGCGGGGATGCTCGCCGACGAGTGAGCGCGTGTGTGTGGGTGTCGCCGGCTCGACGGCGATACACAGGGCTCTTTCTCTCCGCGCTGAGGGGATCATCCCCGACAAACGGGCCCACGTAGGGGCCTCGCCGGACGGAGAAAACTCCATAATTCCGGGAACTCCCCTATACCGCGGCTCCGCGGATCAGGCCATGGTGGAGACGTTCGATAGGGGAGCTTCGCCATGCAACAGCTCGTGACCTTCGTTTGGCTGACAGGTTTTCTCGCGGTTCTCGGAACCGACGCACCGAGCGCGCCGAAGGCGGCCGACGCGGACGCGCAGGAACGCACCGTCGACGAGAGCGCGAAGCTCGTCGACCCGCCGTCCGCCGCGCTCGCGCAGTGGGACGGGCCGTCGCTCGACACACCGGAGCCGAGCGAGTGGATGACGAAGGTGCGTCGCTGCTCGCACCGCGGCAGCCGTGGCTTCTGCGACGGCCCCCGCATGGTCCCGATGCCGCGCGGCGCAGCGAAGACGCGCGCCGACGAGCTCGGTCTCGGCACGACGCGAGCGGTCAACGTCGCGCTCACGCGCGCGCCGGAGCCGACGTGGGTGGCCGCGGTGGACGGCGAGCCCGGGGAGACGATCCACTTTCCGATCGAAGACCAGTCGCACATCTTCCGCGGCTTCGGTTACGTGCGCCGCGGCGCGCTCCGGCACGTTCGCCACGACGGCGTCGACATCGCGGCGCCGGTCGGCACGCCGGTGCACGCGGTCAACGACGGCATCGTCGTCTACGCCGACAACGGCGTGAGCGGCTACGGCAACCTGCTCGTCATCGTCCACGCCGATGGCTCGACGTCGCTCTACGCCCACCTCCGTGAGGCCCGCGTGTTCGCCGGCCAGCGTGTCCTCCGCGGCCAGACCGTCGGGGAGATTGGCACCACGGGGCTCAGCCGCGCCCCGCACCTCCACTTCGAGTACCGCGAGCACGGGCGCCTGATCGACCCCGCTCCGCACTTCGACACGATGCCCGGACGCAACGGCTGACCCGAAGATCGGCTCAGTCGTCCGTGCCGCGGATGCCGTAGCGCTTCGCCAGCTCGCGCAGGTGGTACCGCGTGAGACCGGCGGCTTGCGCGCTGCGGGTGACGTTCTGGTTGTGCTTCTCGAGGAGCGACTTCAGGTAGCTCGCTTCGAACGCGTCGACGACCTGTTGCTTCGCTTCCTTGAACGGGACTTCGTCCTCGACGAACTGCTCGGCGGACGCGCCGCCCGGCATCGCCGCAGCCGGCGTCTTCTGCGACGTCGGCATCATGTCCTTCACGCCGAGCTCGAGGCCGTCTGCGAGCGACGCCGCACGCTCGATCGTGTTCTTGAGCTCGCGCACGTTGCCGGGCCACGGATAGCTCTGGAGCCGCGCCATCGCGTCCTTCGCCACGATGTACGCCTTGTCCTCGCCGGGGAAACGCCGTCTCACGAAGTCCGCGAGGAACGCGTTGACGAGGAGCGGCACGTCCTCGGGGCGCTCGCGCAGAGGCGGCAGCTCGACGCCGACTACGCTCAACCGATAGTAGAGGTCCTCGCGGAACGTCCCGTCGTTCACCATCTGCCGCAGGTCTCGGTTGGTCGCCGCGACCACGCGCACGTTCACGGGGATCGTTCGATCGCCGCCGACGCGCTTGATCTCGCGGTTCTCGAGCACGCGAAGGAGCTTCGGCTGCAGCGCGATGTCGAGCTCGCCGATCTCGTCGAGAAAGATGGTCCCGCCGTCGGATTGCTCGAAGCAGCCACGGTGTCGATCGGTCGCGCCCGTGAACGAGCCCTTCTCGTGACCGAAGAGCGTGCTCTCGATCAGATCCTTCGGGATCGCCGCAGCAGTCCTGCACGACGAAAGGCGAGCTCGAACGCCGCGAGCCGTTGTGGATCGCGGCCGCGACCAGCTCCTTGCCGGTCCCCGTCTCGCCGCGGACGAGCACCGTCAGCTCCGTCGCCCGCGACCTTCTCGAGCGTCGCGAAGATCTCGCGCATCCTCACGCTGCGACCGACGAGATCGTGGAACTGCTCCTCGTTCGAGAGATCGATCTCGACCGTGCCCTTCACCGGCTCGAACTGGATCTTCGACTGGCCGACCCGCACGACCGTCCCCGGCCGCACCCACACCTCGCGCACGCGCAGATCGCCGACGTACGTACCGTTCGTCGAATCGAGGTCCCTGAGCAGCACACCTTTTTCGCTGGCGATGATCTCGATGTGCGTCCCGCTCACCGCCTTGTCGGCGAGCTCGAGGTCGCATATGACGCTGCGTCCGATCGTGACGCGCTCCCGCTCGATGACGAGCTCCTTGCCCTTGTCGGGACCCTCGAGCACCACGAGCTTGCTCTTCTTGAGCCGCCGCTTCGTCGCCTTGTCGTCGACGAAGACGGTGGTGAGTGCGCCTGATTCATCGCTCATCAGCTCTCGTCCTCAGCTCTCTTCCGAAACCGCATCCTCGCGAAGTGCCGCGATGGCGCGCCGATAGTCTTTCTCGCCGAACACCGCGCTGCCCGCGACCAACATGTCCGCCCCCGCCCGCGCCACCTCACGCGCGGTACCGGGCTTCACGCCGCCGTCCACCTCGAGCACGACGTCCAGCTCCGCCTCGTCGATCATCTTCCGCAATGCGGCGATCTTCGGCAACACCGACGGGATGAAGCTCTGGCCCCCGAAGCCGGGGTTCACGCTCATCACGAGCACCAGGTCGAGCTCGCCGAGCACGTAGCGGATCGACTCCTCGGGCGTGTGCGGATTGAGCGCCACGCCCGCTTTCTTGCCGAGGGAGCGGATCCGCTGGAGCGTCCGATGAAGGTGGGGCGAGGCCTCGACGTGGACCGTGATGACGTCCGCTCCCGCCTCGGCGAAGTCCTCCACGTAGCGCTCCGGCTCGACGATCATCAGATGGCAGTCGAGCGCGAGCCTCGTGGCCCGACGAAACGCCCCGACGACGGGCGGTCCGATGGTGAGGTTCGGTACGAACCGGCCGTCCATCACGTCGACGTGAATCCAGTCCGCGCCGGCCTCCACGACCGCCTCGACCTCCTCTCGGAGCCGGCCGAAGTCCGCGGACAAGATGGAAGGAGCGATGCGGACCGGCCTCGGGCTGCGCGACACCACGGGAGTCAACCTGTGGCGTTCCGGGGTGTCAAGGCGCTCTCCGACGCCGCGATCGGCACGTCCAACTCCTCCCAATGCTTGACGCTTTCTGCGTGCCCCACCACAATCCTAGGCCCCGGGAATGGGCGCATCGCGTCCTTCCCCGAAGGACCGCCCCCGAACCATGGCCGAGCAGCGATACCGCGTCGTGGACCGCCTCGAGGCCGGCGGCATGGCGGAGGTGTTCAAGGGCGAAGCCCAGAGCGTCCAGGGCTTCAAGAAGCAGGTCGCGATCAAGCGCGTCCTGCCGCACCTCGCGCAGAACCCGAACTTCATCTCGATGTTCCTCGACGAGGCCCGCCTCGGCGCCCGCCTCAACCACGCGAACATCGTCACCGTCTTCGACATCGGCGCGGCGGACAACACCTACTTCATCGTCATGGAGTTCGTCGACGGGGCGAACCTCAAGGCGATCATCGAGGGGCTCCGCAAGCAGGGCCGTCGCTTCCCGATGAAGGAAGCGATCTACATCTGCATCGAGGCCTGCCGCGGCCTCAGCTACGCGCACGAGATCACCGACGACGACGGAAATCGCCTCACACATCGTCCACCGCGACGTCTCGCCGCCGAACCTCCTCATCTCGAAGCGAGGCGAGGTGAAGATGACCGACTTCGGGCTCGCGAAGGCGACGACGCAGCTCGAGACGACCGACCCCGGTGTCGTGAAGGGAAAGTTCAGCTACCTCTCGCCCGAGGCGGCGATGGGCCAGGAGGTCGACGCGCGCGCGGACGTCTTCGCGCTCGGGATCGTGCTCTGGGAGATGCTCGCCGGCCGCCGGCTCTTCCTCGGCGAGACCGACTACCAGACCGTGAAGCTCGTACAGCAGGCGAACATCCCCAGCCTGCGACGGCTCAACCCGGAGGTGGACGCAGCGAATTCGAGGAGGTCCTGCTCGCGCGCGCTGACCCGCGATCCGAACGACCGCTACCAGAGCGCGCGCGACTTCGGCGACGCGCTCGCCGGGTACATCTTCAGCCACCAGATGAAGGTGACCGCGTACGACATCGCGAACCTCATCCGCGGTGTCGTCGTACAAAAGGAGCGGCGCTCGCAGGAGCAGTCGATCATCGATCGGCTCATCCAAGAGGAGCTGCTGAGCTTCACCTCGCTCGACGACATGGCAGACCCGCTGAACCCGGGCGCGCATCCGCTCTCCCCCGAGCAAGTCGAGGGCGCCCATCCGCTCGACGCCGGCTCGTTCGAGAACCCCGCGGACTGGTTCGCCGACGATCAGGAGGTCGGCGAAGCGCTCGAAGAGCACGGCAAGACGGTGGGCCTCGGCTCGAGCCCCGGCTGGCGCGAGTCGGCCGCGCTCCCCGCGGAGGAGCCGAGCGATCTCGCGCAGCTCCTCGAGGGAGGCGACACGGGCAAGCACGTGGCCGCCCCCCCGCGCATCAAACCTCCCGCGACCGCGCCCGCGCCGCGGTCGCGCGTCTCGACCAATCCCGGCTACTCACAGAACGAGCGTGCCGTCCCGGCGCCGCCGCGCGCACCGCCGCCCGCGCGCCCGGAGCCTTACCACCCGCCGCCGCCCGTCGCGAACGACGACGACGACTACCGCCCCCCGAGAGGCGGCGGTGGTGGCGCGTGGATGTACGTCGTCATCGTGCTCGTCCTGCTCGCCGGCGCCGGCGCGGCGGCGTGGTTCGGCGGGTTGATCCCGCACTGAGCTCTGTCTGGCCCGCGAGGCCGCTCAGCGGCAGTGGCCGAGGACGCGCCTCACGTCGGGAGCGTCGTAGCCGTTCGGCGCCGCGGCCATGTACCTCCGGGCGAGCTCGCAAGCTTCGTCACCGCGCCCGATCTGCTTCGCGAGGAGGCCGACCGCTTCGGGCGGCGGAGCGCGCCCTTCGACCGCACGCCGAAGATGCACGACCATGTCGTCGCCGGTCGTCTCGGCGATGAACGCGCGCAGGAGGTGTGCCTCGGACGTCCGCTCGTCGAGCTCGATCGCGCGCGTGGCCTTGTCCGCCGCGTCTTCGTAGCGGCCGAGCTCGAACGAGACACGACCGAGGACGGCGAGGACGCGCGCGCGAAACCACGGCGTCGCGGAGCTGGCGTCCGCGGCGCGAGAGGCGGCTTGCGCAGCCTGCGCGGCGCGGGTCGGAGCGGCGACGCGCGCCCGGACCTGCGCGACGCCGAGGAGCGCTTCCGGGTTGTCGCGTTCGACGCGGAGCGCGCGATTGAACGCGTCCACGGCGTCGTTGTCGCGCTCCGCTTGAAAGCACGCGCGACCGAGCGCGACGAGGAGGTCCGCGTCGCGCGAGCCGTGCGCGGCCGTTGCGAGCGTCTCGATGACGGCCTCGCCCTCCCCGCGAAGCACACCGAGCCGCGCACGGAGCACGTCGATGTCCACCCCGGTGACGCCGCCCGCTTCTGCGCGCTCGATCGCGGCCTGCACGGCGTCGGGGTCGTCCGTCGATACAGACAGGCGCGCGAGGCCGACGAGCGCCGCTCGGTCGCGCGGAGAGAGCTCGATCGCGCGCTCGTACGCTCGGGTGGCGCGCTCCCGATCGCCGGTGCCCATCGCGGCGTCGCCGATCTCCGCCTGCACGTCGGGATCGTCGGGACGCATCTCGGCGACCTCGTTCAGCGTCGCGAGCGCGTGCTCCACGTCGTCGGTCGCGATCTCTACGCGTGCACGAGAGAGGAGGAGCTCCGGCGCCGGACGGCTCCCCTCCGGCCGCGGCACCTGGAACGCGACGGTCACGAATCTCTCTCGCCCGAGACTTCTGGCCCTCGGCGAGGAGCGCTTCCACCAACATCGGCACCACCTCGACGTCGGCCGGGCTCAGCTCGCGAGCCTCGTCGAGGAGCTCGACTGCGCGACGCGTCTCGCCCTCCTCGAGCGCGAGCGCACCGAGGCGGATCCGCGCAGGGACCCGCAGACTGCTGTCGTGCGCCATCGCGCGCTCGTAGAAGACCTGGGCGTCCCTGGGCCGGCCGCGCGCCTCCGCCAATCGGCCGCGCAAGAACTCCGCATCTGCGCTCCCGCCCGCGGACTCGAGCGCCTCCTCCGCGCCGTCGAGAATCGTTCACCTCGAGCGCGACCGCGGCGCGTAGCCGCGCGCGCCGCGGCCTGTCGGTGCTCTCCTCTGGCAACGACTCGAGGAGCCGCCCCGCGTCTTCGGGCGCGCGCGCGTCGAGAAAGAGCTGCGCGAGCTCGAGCGCGAACTGTTCATCTCCGGGCGGTCGATCCACGAGCGCGGCGCGCGCGTCCTCGAGCGCCTGCGCCGGCTCGCCGGCCACGACACGACACTCCGCGCGCACGAGCCGCGCCCACGCACGATCCGGAGGTGATGCCACCGACTCGAGGTCCGTCAGCACCACGCTCGCCTCGGCCTCGGCTCGCTCCGGGTCGCTCCCGGACGCGCGCACGACCCGCGCGCGCGCGGCGCGGATGATCGGCGACGCCTCGGCGTCGCGCGCTCCGCCGAGCGCGTCGAGCGCTGCCTGCACGTCACCGTCGTCGGCCGTGAGCAACGCGTAGAGCGCCGCGTGTCGAGGCGCCGTGGGCCTCGCGGCCGACGCCTGCCGCGCGGCGTCGAGCGCGGCGGACGTGTTCCCCGCAGCGCGCGCAGCGAGGGCGCGCGCGTGCCAGAGCTCCGCGCTCGGCTCCGCGGTCGCGTCGGCCGCCGTGATCGCGACGCCCGCGGCCGTGGCGTCGCCGGAAGCGAGCGCGAGATACGTTCGCGCGATCACGGCGTCGGGGAGCGCCGCGTCGGCGCCCTCGAGCGTCTCGAGGAGCGTTCGCGCCTGGGCCGCGCGGTCCTCGCGATGCTCGAGGACCGCGGTGGCCGAGAGCCGCGCGCGGAGCGCCACGTCCGCTGCGTCCGAACCGTCGTGCTCCTCCGCGAGCTCGATTGCGTGCCCGAGCGAGGTCTCCGCGCCATCGTCCTCCGCGGTCGCCGTCGCCGCCTGGATCGCGGTCTCCGCGCGGGACTCGAGCCAAGCGCGAATCCCGAAGAACGCCGACACGCCGAGCACGAGCGGAACCGCCACGGCGAGCGCGATCACGCGCACGCGCCTCGCGCCGCCCGCACGCGGCACCTTCTTCGGCGCCTGCGCGCTCGGTGCGGGAACGGCGGCCGTCCCCGCGGGCGGCGAGACCGACGGCGCCGCCCCGCCGAACGGCGAGGTGGTGCCTTCCATCGAGGGCGGCGGCACCGAGGCGTCTCCGGGCGGCGGCCGCGCGACCGTCTTCTGCTCCTCGAGCGGCGACCAGTCGTCCGAGGGCCGGTCGAAGTCCGCCGGGTCCTCCGGCTCGTCCGGGACGTAGATGCCCGTGCCCGCGTCTCCCGCGTCTCCCGCGTCGCCCCAGGGCGCGGGCTCGCCCATCGGGTCGAGCGGCGGGCCGGCGCCGTCCCACGCCTCCGGCGCGTACATGGGCGCGCCGTACGGCGGCTCGACGTCCGACAGCGGCAGCTCCTCGGTGGTGATCGTGTCGCCGAGGTCCCGGCGCACGTGCGGGCGCTCGAGGCCGGTCTCCGGGGCCCCGTAGGACGGCCCGGGCGCGGGGGGGAACGACGAGTGGGGGACGACGGGTCGGCGCGGACCGCCGGCCGAGCCGGGGTACGGCGCGTGAGCCCCCGGAGGCGGAGGGAACGAGGAGCGGCTCGGCGGCCCGGCGAGCGGAGGGGGCGGCGGCCGCGGCGGGGGCGCCGAGACGGGGCGTGGCGGGGGCGCGGACATCGGGCGGGGCGGGGGCGCGGACATCGGACGGGGCGCGCGCGGCGGCGGGCCCGCGATGGTGGGCTCGTTCGCGAGCTCGTCGAGAGGCTCGACGGCGGGCGCTCTCGGCCGGATGGCGAAGTGCTTCACCGAGAGCGCGCTCGTCTTTTCGTCCTCGAAGGCGGGCACATCCGTCTGGACCGTCGCCACCGCCTCGGGGTCGAACCAGCGATCGACGGTCCCGTGGGCGGGCGGCTCCTCGCTGGCGACCTCGTTCAAGAGCTCGCGCGCCTCTTCGTCCGTCGGGTCGAGCTCGAGCGCGCGCCGGAGCGCCTCGCGCGCCTTGTCGACCTGCGCGTCGCGAAGGTACGCCTCGCCGAGAAGCCGATGTGCGGTCGCCTCGTCGGGGGCCGTGCGAAGGACCGCCATCATCTCGGCCCGGACCTCGTCGTGCCGGCGGAGCGCGAGCAGCGCCATCCCGAGGAGAATGCGGACCTGCGTCATCGCGGGCCGCGAGAGCAGGATTCGCCGGCATGCCCGGACCGCTTCCTGGTAGCGCCGCTCGGCGATCAGCTGCTTCGCGCGCGCGGTGAGGTCCTCGATCGAGGTGCTCACGTCGTCAGGGCGGCATCTTATCAGGGGCTCGGCGCATTCGCGCCGATCGCGGCGATCTTCTCGCGCAGCGCTCGCAGCTCGCCGGGCGGCAGGGCCGAGCCGCCCCAGCGCGCGCGCTCGTAGCTCCGGGTGACGTCCTCCACGAGGTCGGCGCGCGCGAAGCCGTCCGCGAGGAGCGCCGCGGCGTGCTCGTGGGGGGTGACGGTGGGGGTGCGGGGCCGTCCGCGGCGCGTGAGGGCGCGCTCGAGCTCGCGGTAGATTCCGCACCGCCGCGCGCGCGTCGGCCGTCGGCTCGGTCGGGTCGCGCCGCCGGCGGCGCATCCTGAGAAGCAAGAGCCCGAGCGCGACGACCGCCAGGGCGACGACCGCGAAGACGCCCCACGGAGACGACGTCCGCCGCGCCGGCGCGGGCACGGCGCCTTGCGCCTGGTCCGGATCGCCCTCGAACGCGCTCCTCACACGGTAGGCGAAGCGGAAGAGCGCGCGCAGGCCCTCTACCTGCGAGCGGAGGTCGTAGCCGACGACGTCCTCGTCCCAGCGCGTTCGAAGCGCGTCGAGCATGGCGCGGAGCTCCGCGAGCGCACCCTCCTCGACGCCGTACTCGTCGCGCGCCGGCGGTGTCGGGTCGTACGTGATCCACGCGCCGTCGAGCCAGACCTCGAGCCAGCTGTGAGCGTCGCCGTTCTTGATGGCGTAGTAGCGACCGTAGGGGTTGTAGCGACCGCCCACGAAGCCCGTCACGTTGCGCGTCGGAACGCCGAGCGTCCGGAGCATCACGGCCATCGCCGTCGAGTAGTACTCACAGTCGCCGTAGCGCGCGTCGAAGAGGAAGAAGTCGAGCGGATTGCGGTCGCCCATGTTCTCCATCTCGAGCGAGTAGCGGAACCGACCAGAGTCGCGCAGATAGGCGAGGATGCGGTCGGCGCGCTCGGCGTCGGTCGAGGCGTCGCCGGCGACTCGTACCGCGAGGGCGTGCACGCGGTCGACGCCGCGCGGCAGAGCGAGGTACCGCGCCCGCGCTTCGTCGTCGAGCTGCTCGACTATCCCGACGTCGGGGCCGACGTACACGCGATACGCGAGCCCGAGCGCGTCGGCGTCGACGTAACGCACGTCGAGCCCGGGCGACAGGATGATCTCGCGCGTCCGGTCGATCGCCGCGCGCACGCGCGGCGGGACGCCGACGGCCACCGTGCCCGCGGGCAGGAAGATGACCGGCTCGTCGAGGTGGTCGAGGATGACGTCGTAGCGCGCGTCGGTCGGCCGGTCGTCGCGCACGATGGCGTAGACGTCGCCGATCGGCGAGATGCCCACCGACGGAAGCGCGCTTCGAGCCCAGCTCCGCCCGTCGTATCTATCGAACGAGGTGCCGCGCATCCTGAACCAGACGTGATCGGGGGGCTCGGGCCGAGATCCTCGGGCCGCACGCGCAGCACGACGGTCGGGTCGTCGCGAATCACGCCGAACTCGCCGAGCTCGACGTTGCGCCCGAACCCGGCGGTGCGCTGGCCGTTGTCGTTTCCGAACGAGAGGTAGCCCATCCCGACACGCGGAAAGACGAGGAAGAGCGCCACCGTGAGCGCGAAGATCGGCAGCGTCAGCGCCGCGGTGGCGACGAGGAAGCGCGCGCTCACGATGCGCTTCGACGCGAGCACGCGAGCGACGTCGGGCGCCTCCGCGCGGCTCTTCTTGTCGTAGTGGCTCTCGATCTCCACGCGAAGGTGCGAGAGCACGAGCATCCACGGGGTCACGATCACGAAGCCCGCGAAGAGGAACCCGTACACGAGCTCGGTCGAGAGAACGGTCGCCGCGGTGAGGTGCAGGAAGGAGAGGACGGCGATTTGTTGGTGGTCCCGCGCGCCTCGCCGGTTCCACAGCCGCGAGAGCTGGAGGAAGCCGGCGAACTCGAGGCCGAGCGCGAGGATGGGCGAGCCTGCGAAGCCTCGCGCCACCTCGACGACGAGGAGCCCGACGACGGCGACGTTCCAACCGCGAGCCCACCCCGGCCGCGCGAGGAGCGGGCCCTCGGCGAAGAAGCTCCCCACGAACGCGATCGCGCCGAGAGCCATCTCGAAGCTGCCGATCTCGCCTCCGAGCGTCAGCGCGTACAGGCCGAGCCCCGAGACCAGATACGTCACGAGCTTGTGGAGACGCGCGAAGCTCATCGACTCACGCTGCTCCGCGCTTCGGGACGACCGGCACGTCGACGACAGCGCGGTCGCGCGGCGCCGCGAGCGGCGGCGCGACGCTCGCATCGACGGCGTCGAGGAGCGCGAGGAACGCCCAGATGGGATCGACGGGTGACCCGGGGAGCACGACGGGCGTCGCTCCGCTCCGAGTGACCACGTCGACGGCCGAGCCGCGCGCGAGCGCGACCGCCGCGAGCGAGCCGGCCTCCGACACGGCGTGCTCGAACGCGTCGTCCCACTCGCTGCCCGCGCCGCTCGGCCGGGCGTTGTCGAGCGCGAGCGTCACGCGCGTCGATGCGTCTCGTTCGCGCTCGCGTACGACGAGCCGGCCCAGCGAGGCGGTCCGGCGCCACTGGATGGCGCGTGCTTCGTCGCCGGGCGTGTAGTCGCGAAGGCCCGCGATCTCCGTCCCCGGCCCGACCCGACCCGACGGGCTCTCGGAGCCGGACTCTGCGCCGCGGAGCGCGGCTGGATTCGACGGGCACCAGCGCGGGATAGACGAGGAGGGACCCCTCGTCGTCGTACGTACGCGTCTTTTCGACGAGCCCGAACGGATACCGCGTGACCACGCGCTCACCCACGAGGCGGAGGAGCCCGCGCCGCTCGGGCGTCCGTCGATACGCCGCGGTCTGCGAGTCGCGCGCCGTCACCTTGAGGAAGTAGCAGCGGCGCTCGGTCGGCTCCCCATCCGCGATGTCCTCGACCTCTAGGGAGTAGCTCGGAAGAAACCGTTTCGAGTTCTCGACGCGGAGCTCGACGAGGCACGGAGCGCGCGCGAAAGCGCGGCCGCCGGTCCGCCGCGCAACGCGGACGCCGCGCAGCGCGTTCTCGCTCAGCACCATGCTGAGGAGGAGGAGGCTCAGCATGAGCCCGAGCATGAGATAGAGCAGGTTCTGGCCGGTGTTCACGGCGGCGAGCCCGACGCCCACGGTGACGAACACGAACGCCTTGCCCTCGCGCGTCAGCCTGCTCCGGCGGCGCGGCCCGCTGCGGCGGCCGAAGACGAGGAGGCGGAGGTAGTCGCGGAGCTTCACGCCGTTCGCGCCTCGTCAGACCGGGATCGCGGTCGCTCCGACGATGTCGCGAACGACGCGAGCCGCGTCCTCTCGCGAGGTGTGGCGTCGTGAGCGCCCGCGACGCGGACGCGATGCGCCAGCACCGGGACCGCCGAGGCGCTTGACGTCGTCCGGGATGGCGTACGCGCGGCCTTTCACGATCGCGTGCGCGCGCACGGCACGCTCGATCGCGAGCGCGGCGCGGGTCGATGCGCCCGAGCTCGAGCATCGGGCTCTTGCGCGTGGCGAGGACGATCGCGTGCAGGTACTCGATGAGCGGCCTCGTCGACGCGCACGCCGTCGACGGCGCGCTTGCGCGGCGAGCAGCGTCGCGCGATCGACGACCACGCCGAGCGCGAGCGTCGGATCCTCGCCACGGCGGCTCCGGATCACGCGGCGCTCGACGTGCGCGCGGCGGATAGCCGATGGCAGGCGCAGCAGGAACCGGTCGAGCTGCGACTCGGGCAGCGGATAGGTCCCGTAGAACTCGTCGGGGTTCTGCGTCGCGACCACGAAGAACGGCTCGTCGAGCGCGTGCGTCTCGCCGTCGATGGAGACGCTGCCGCTCGTCCATCGCCTCGAGCAGTGCGCTCTGGGTCTTCGGCGTCGTGCGGTTGATCTCGTCGGCGAGCAGCACGTTCGTGAAGATGGGCCCGGGGCGAAAGACGAACTCGCTCTTGCCTTGGTCGAGATCGACCCGCCGACGACGTCCGCCGGCATGAGATCGCGACGTGAACTGGATGCGCTGCGGAACGCGACGCCGACCGAGCGCGCGAGCGCGCGTGCGAGCGTGGTCTTGCCGACGCCGGGCACGTCCTCGACGAGGAGGTGCCCGCGCGCGAAGCAGCGCGACGACGGCGAGCTCGATCACGTCGCGCTTTCCCTCGAGCACGCGGCCGACGTTGTCGACGATGCGGCGCGCGATCTCACCCGCCGCACCGTCGATGCGCTCGACGGCTTGCACCGGACCGAATGGTAGCACGCGGGCTCGGGGTCGGACCGCCGCGGGATCAGCTCTCCACGGCCTTCGTCGGGATGCTGACCGAGAAGGTCGTGCCCCTCGGCGGGTGGGCTCCCCACGAGAGCTGCCCGCCGTGCGCGCGGACGAGCGACTGAGCCAGCGCCAAGCTCAGGCCGAGGCCGCCGATGCGCCTGCCCGACAACGACGTCATCGCGCGAAAGGCGTGGACGATCCGCTCCCTGTCGGGCTCGCGCAGACCGCCGCCCTCGTCGGACACGTCCACCTGGACGTGCTCCTGCTCGTCCCCTCGCCGAACGCTGGCTTCGAGCGTGATGGTCCCGCCGTTCATGGCGCGCGTCGCGTGCCGAAAGAGACAGACGACGGCCTGTACGATGCGCTCGCTGTCGACCCACACCGGAGGCAGGCCCGGCTGCAGCTTCGCCTCGATCGTGAAGCGACGGTCGGCGCCGGCGCGCTGCGCGATCATCTCGCGACCCTGTCGAACCGCTTCGGTGAGGATCTCGACGGACGGAGTCCACGCACGTCGCAGCGGCATCCGGCCCGCTTCGAACCGCGCGGCGTCGATGATGTCGTTCAGGAGCTCGAGCAGCTCGACGCCGCTCCTCTGGATGAGCGCTACGCTCTCGCGTTGCGGGGCCGACAGCGGCCCGCCCACACCACCGAGGAGGAGCTCGGAGAACCCGAGGATGGAGTTGAGCGGGCTCCGCAAGTCGTGGCTCATCGACGCCATGAAGAGCGTCTTCGTCCGCTGGATCTTCTTCGAGCGACCGGCGCACTCGCCGCTCGGCATCCGCCGACGCGGCGACCGAGAGCATTCGTGCAGCGACCGAGCGGGCGAGCGAGATGGCGGTCTGGTTCGTGAGGCCGTCCGCGAGCCCCTCGCCCCCATACTCCACGAGGTCACGGCCCGCGCCGTCGGCCAGCGATCGCAGCCGGTCGAGAAAGACGCCGAGATCGGCCTCGAAGTCGCGCGCTCGCGCCCGCACGATGCGCGCCGTGAGGCCCGCGGCGAGGGCGGTCGCGACGAGGCCGACCGCGATCGCCATCGACGAGCCGGCCGCCGCACCCGTGGCGGCGAGCCCCACGGAGACGATCCCCGTCGTGGCGTGAAAGGCGGCGCGCTCGCTGTATCGCTCCCAGCGGAGCGGGCGAACCTCCCCTGCCGGTATCGCGCGGAGCCAGTCCCCGAGCGCGAATCGAAAGAGATGGACGAGCGGCGTCGCGCCCGCGAGGGCCACGCCCGCCATCAGGATGCACGCGTGCGCGCGGTCGAGCGGCTCGAGATCCGCGTTGGCCGCGAGGGCGACGAGGCCGCCGAGCCACGCGACGACGCCGAAGACGAGCGTGCGGCGCGGTGCGTAGAGCGCGTCGATGACGGCCGCGCGAGAGGGTGGTGGAGCGTTCTCGTCACGCTGGGCGCGAACGATCGCTCGGTGAAGCGGCGCGGCCCGAAGCACCGTCTGAACCGCGATCGCGAGCAAGCCGAGCAAGACCGCCACGCACGTCACGAGCGCGACGGCGCGCGCGTGCGCAGCGGGCACGCCGTCCAGGCCGAGGAGGCTGGGACCGACGCCGACGAGAACGAACGCCTGCACGAGCACGACGCCGAGCGCCGCGGCGAACAGGCGCGCGCCCATCACGACGCGCGCGGTGACCGGGGCGGCGCTCACGGCGCCACCTCGAGCGGCAGCCAGACGTGGAACGCAGACCCCTCACCGGACACGCTGTCCAACCAGATGCGTCCTCCATGCAGCTCCGTCAGGCGCTTGACGATCGCGAGACCGAGCCCGCTACCCTGCGTGCGACGCATCACGCCGCTCGAGGTCTGCGTGAACTCGAGGAAGATCGAGTCGCGCTCACCCGGAGGAATGCCGGGGCCCGTGTCTCGAACCGTGAGGCGAATGCCGTCGCCTTCCTCGACAGCGACGAGCACCACTTCGCCGCGCTCGGTGAACTTGAGCGCGTTCGTACCGAGGTTCATCGCGATCTGGCGCAGCCGCTTTTCGTCCGCGCGAAGGCGCGGGAGGCCGATGGGGACATCGGCCCGGATCGCGATGGGCTTGCTCCGACGCTGCGCTTCGAGCAGACGCACGACGTCGCGCACGAGCGCGCCCACGTCGACTTCGCTCTTCGTGAGCGTCACGCGACCGGAGTGGAGGGCGGCCATGTCGAGCACGTCGTCGACGAGAGCGCCGAGATGCTTCCCGGACGCGAGGATCGTGTCGACGTCCTCGCGCTGCGAGGGCTCGAGCGGGCCGTCGATCTCCTCGGCCAACACCGACGCGAACCCGAGGATCGCGTTGAGCGGCGTGCGGAGCTCGTGGCTCAGGTCGGTGAGGAACTCCGTCTCGGAGCGATCCTCGTCCTCGGCCTCGATGCGGGCGAGGCGATGCCGGGAGAGCGCGCGGTCGAGCGCGCGAAGGAACGAGTCGACGTCCACGATGACGCCCGCCGCCTGCGGGTTGGATGTCCGGCGCGGAGCGGGGCGCTCACCCGGGGCCGACAGCTCGAGGTCGCGGGTCAGTCGCTCGATCTCGTCGGGGAGGGCGCGCAGGACGGCGCGCACCGAGAGCCACGTCGAGGCGACCCCGGCGGCGGCGAGCCCGACCGCAGCGAGGCAGCCGAGCGTCGAAGGGGCCGTCGCCCCGATCGCGACGGCCGCGGCCGCGAGAGCAGCCGCCGCAGCCACGCCGGCGATGAAATCGGGTGTACGGCGCAGCGCCATGCGGGCAGGGCGGAGCTTAGCAGCCCGGCGACGTGCCGCTGGCCTGTCCACCGGGATCCGCTATCCTCCTGGCCTCCCTTTGCTGAACGGAACGCCGCCCGGCGGCCACACATCTTTCATGGATAGCTTCGTCGAGCCCAGGCTTCGCTCGGACTCCCACCACGGCGCCCGCGTCGTCCGCGGCGGCGTGGCTTTCGAGCTCCTCTGCGAGCGCGGCATCGTCCCGCCCGACCTCGGCTCGGAGCCGAGCGACGCTTCGGCCGTGTCGGTGCTCTGCTCGATCACCCGCGGTCTCGAGAGCGCTCCGACCGGCCTGCATCTCGCGTGGGAAGGCGAGCGCGTGACCGTCGAGAGCCCCGGCGCCGTCGCCACGGTCCGTTGCCTCGCGCCGCACCGCTACGCCGTCGCCGCCCGCATCGACTCGGAAGCGGGCCTCGTGTCGCTCCTCGACGCGGTCGCGGGCGCCGTGAGAACGCGCGAGAGCGCGTAGCCGACCGCCGGCGATCAGAGGATCACGAGGTCTTCGACGTCGAGCGCCTCTTGAGCGACGACGCTCTGCGTCTCTTCCTCGCGCGCCGTGGCGAGCTGGTAGAGCTCGTTCAGGAGCGTCGGATGGTCCTTGATCGCCTGTTGGAATTTGTCGCGCGTGAGCTCGAGGGCGATCGTCGCGTGGCGCGCGACGACATCGGCCGTGGCGGGGCGGCGTAGGACGAGGGAGATCTCGCCGACGACGTCGCCGGGGCCGAGCTCCGCGAGCCGGATGCGGTCGCCGTCGGCGTCGCTCTTGCGCACCTCCACCGCGCCGCTGGCGATGAGGAACAGGCCCCCGCCCTCCTCGCCCTCGCGGACGAGCGCGTCACCGGGCTCGAACGCGCGCGTGTCGAACCGCGCCATCAGGTCGTTTCGCTCCGCCGGCTCGACGGCAGCGAGGATCGCGCTGTGGCGGAACAGGTTCGAGACCATGCGCATCCGGCAGTACTCGCCGAGCTCTTTGGCGATGATCGGATCCTTCTGCGCGAGCTTCTCGAGCGCGTCGCGCTTGACCTCGAGCAACCGCGTCGGCTCGAGCGCGCGCACGCTCGCTGCGCGCGGAGCGTCACTGACGAGCGCCATCTCGCCGAAGAGAGCGCCCGGCCCGAGCGCGGCGAGCCTCACCTCGTCGTCGCCCTCACCGCGCAGCGCTTCGGCCATCCCTCGGACCACGATATAGGCGGCCTTGCCCTCGGTCCCCTGCTTGATCACGACGCCACCGGTCGCGAGATCGACGATCGTCATCGCTTCGAGCAGGCGCGCGAGCGACTCGGGCCCGAGCGCGCTGGCGAGCGGCAGCCTGGGAAGGGCAGCGTCCTCGGCGACCGGGTCGTCGGTCCCGAGGTACTCGCGGAGCACGTTCTCGCCGCGATCGAGGAGCGCGTCGCCGGACAGCTTCGCGAGAGCGCCCTTCGGCCGAGCGTCGGACGGAAGGGGCGGCGGCGACGGCGTGGTCTCGTCGGAGAGGCGCTTGCTTCCGCGCGCGAACGCCTTCGCGAT
Organism: uncultured delta proteobacterium; assembly: GCA_963740495.1. Classification (GTDB taxonomy): domain Bacteria; phylum Myxococcota_A; class Polyangia; order Polyangiales; family CAVUEK01; genus CAVUEK01. Next base: position 878,366 of record CAVUEK010000006.1, on the reverse strand, counting down.
CCCTGTCCGAAGCGGGGCTACGTCCTCACCCGCGCGGCCGGCCACCAGGATCGCGGCGGCCGACGCGGCGAAGTCGCCCCGGCGCGCGAACGCGTCGACGAGGCGGACGAGCGCCTCGCCAGCGATGTCGCCGCGCTCGTTCGCGACCAGGACCTCGGCGGCGAGCGCGACCGCGCCGAGGTCCGAGCTCGATCTTTCGAGGAGCGCGATCGCCCCGCGGAGGGCCGCCTCGTGCTCGCCCGCCTGGTACCTTCCGTACGCCTCGTCGAGCGTCGACAGTCCGGACGTAGCCATGCGCCCGGCAGCATAGCTCACTTCGACCGAACGGAAGCCTTCGCGTCAGCCGCCGGGGGTTCCGGTACCCGTGCCCCCGCCCGCGCCGCCCATGCCCGTGCCGGTCGTCGTGCCGACGATGGTGGCGGGCACCGCGGTGAAGGGCAGGCCGACCGACAGCCCGTCCTGGAACCGCGGATCGAGCAGGCAGCTCCGCCCCTCGACTCGGGTCCCGTCGCCGTCGATGCACGCCGTGACCACGGCCTGACAGCCCGCGCCTTCGGTGATCTCGAAGCTCTCGAGCCCGTCGCCGTCGAGGTCCACGTCCGGCGGAGTGCCCGGGAGGATGACCGCGCCCGCGATGATGACGTCGCCGAACGTCGGCGGATCCGTGCCTTCGCACGCCGGCTGCCCGCCGATCACGGGGATGTCCGCAGGCACCGGGAACCCGGCGAACAGGTCGAGCGGGATCGCCCCGCACAGCAACCCGTCGTCGAGGTTGCTGAGCCGACCCGCCGTCGCGCGCGTCGTGCCGTGGAGCTCGGCTTGCCGGATCTCGAGCGGGAGGAACGCGATGAAGAGCTCGATGTCCTCGGGCCCGGCGGTGAGCGTGCGGCTCGCGATGCCGCCCTCGAACGTGACGAGCGGGCTCACGAGGTCGAGGTCGAGCGACATCTCGTCGACGAGGTACTCCCCGGCGGTCGTGCCCGCCTCGCCGAGCATCCACCCGATGGTGATGTCGGGATCGTCGGCGCCGGTGAGATCGTCGAGCCCACGGTAGTTCAGAAGGATCGTCGCGTAGTCCGTGAGGTCGCCGCCTCCGAGGAAGCCGCTGATCAGACCGCCGATGCTCTCGCCGAACGCGTTGTCGGGCATCCCGTCGCCGCTGTAGTCGCAGCCGACGCCGCGCCCGCCGATGGTGAGCGTGTCGATGACCATCGACACCTCGAACTGGCAGTCGACGCCGCAGCCGTCCCACGCATCGCGGTTGCCGTCGTCGCACTGCTCGAGCGGATCGACGGTGCCGTCGCCGCACGTCTCGATGTCGGTGCAGTCCGAGCTGCAGCCGTCTCTCGTCGATGGTGTTCCCGTCGTCGCACTGCTCGCCGAACGCGACGTCGCGGATCCCGTTTCCGCAGGTCTCGTCGCTCAGACAGTCCGACCGGCAGCCGTCGCCGGAGTGGTTGTTCCCGTCGTCGCAGACCTCGCCGCTGTCGAGGTTGCCGTCGCCGCAGTAGGCCTCGCGATGACACGAGGCGTCGCAGCCGTCCCCCGCGGTCGTGTTCCCGTCGTCACACGACTCGCCGCGGTCGAGATGGCCGTTGCCGCAGGTGACCATGGGCCCGCCGTCCACACCGGTGCTCCCGTCGGTCATCCCACCGTCGGGCAGCGCAGCGTCGAACTCGATCCCCGAGTCCTCGTCGCTCGTGTGCGAAGAGCCACACCCCGTCACCGCCCCAGCCGCACCCAAGATCCCCAAGAAGACAAGCCGCCGCATCCCCGCACCTCCCTGAGCACCGACCCCCACCGGGTTGGTGCGACAATGTACCCGATCGACACACTTCGTCCACGGCGGCTCCCGCTTTTTCTCACAGAGGGACGGAGGCGGATCTCAGACGGACTCGATGCGCGCGAGCTCCGTGCGCGCACGGCGGAGCTCTTCGCGGAGCGTGATTGCCTTCGCGACGTCGACCGCGGCGTTGCGGCGCAGGAACGCGCGAAGATGGGGCGCCGCGCTCTTCGCGTCGCCGAGGCGCGCCGCGATCATGCCGAGGAGGTACTCCCCGTAGCCCTCGCGGGACTTCGATTTCTCGAGACCCGCGACGATCTCGGCGAGGTTCTCGGGAGCTCCTCCGGCGTCGAGCTCGACATACGCACCGTGCGCTCGGATGAGCGCCCGGTCACGCGTCGCCCACCGCTCCGCGCGGGCGAGCGTGCGAAGCGCGTCGGTCGACCGGCCGACGAAGTGCTCGAACGTGGCGAGCGACCAGAGGTGAAAGCTCCGCCTCGACGCGGGCGCGTGTCGGCTCGCGAGCCGCTGCTCGCGGATCGCGGCCTCTTCGTCGCCATCGGCGAACAGAGCGCGCGCCGCGTCGTGATGCGCGACGTCGGCGAGGGGCCCGAGCGCCGCCGCGCGGAGCGCCACGTCGGCCGCCGCTCGAAAGCGGCTACGCTCGAGGAGCGCTCGATAGAGCTGGCGGAGCAACAGCACCTCCGTATCGGACGCGAGGTCGGTCGCCTCGTAGGCGAGGCCGGCGCGCGCGTATCGCTCCCGCTCCTCCACGTCGGCCGCGCGGAGCGAGAGCGCGAGAAAGTCCTCGGGGCCGCGAGGCTGGCTCGCTACCGGCGCGGACTCCACGGGCTTGCGCGTCACATCGGCCACGGCTCCAGCCCTTCTCCTCGGAGGTTTCTCGATGCGGCGAGCCTGATACGGTATCCACAGTTGTAGCACGGCCCACCGTACTGTCGAAGTTGGATGAATTCCCGCAAGGATAGACTGATCGATCCACAGTTTGTCCAGCGCAAAGGGCGTACTGTGGATATCGCGGTGCGTCATGACGCGTCGGGGTACAGAAACGCGGCGAGCTCGTCGCGCCGCGCCGCCGCGTCGGCGCGCCCGAGCTCGATGAGGCTTCGCGCGTGCTCGCCGTCGAACAGAAGGTAGCTCGCGAGGTCCGAGCTCGCTCCTTCCCCCACGTCGAGCAGCCGAAGGAACGCGCGGCCGAGGAGGCGGCCGAGGCGTCGCCGATGCCTGTGCAGGTGCTCGGCGGCGACCCGGCCGATGTCGACGCTCGGCCGGATGGCGAGGGTCTTCACCACCCTGCGCGGCGCCTGCCCGCGGGCCAGAGCGCGCTGGTTGACCTTGTCGAGGAAGCCGTCGCACACGGCGATCCCGTCCTCGATGAGGGTGTTCAAGAGGGCGACCTCCTCGAGGTCGTTGTGGACGTGGTCGAGGAGGAACGCGTTCATGACCTTTCCGAGCAGGAATGGTGCGCCTGGGAAGCGGTCGGCGGCGAGCGCGGGCGGGCCGTCGCCCGCCTGCGGCGTGGAGACGCCGACGACGAGCAGCCGGTCCGCGCCGAGGTGAAGCGCGGGAGCCATCGGGGTGTTGAGCCGGAGACCGCCATCGCAGTAGAGATTGGCGCGGATCCGCACGGGAGGAAAGACCAAGGGGATCGCGGCCGACGCCAGCACGTGCTCGACCGTGATACGCTCGCCGCGGACCACGATCCGCGCGGGGAGCGTCTGGGGGAGGCGCGTGTCGGGGGAGCGATCGACGAAGACGACGGGCCGCCCGGTGGCGACGTGCGTCGCGGTCACCGTGAGCGCGCGGAGCAGGCCGCTCGCGAGGTTCTGCTCGAGACGATCCCAGCCTATGCTCCGGCCGACGAGCTCCGACAGCGGCGAGACGTCGAAGATGCCGCGGGCGTCGCGCCCACCGAGGAGCACGCGGTGGAGCCCGACCACCTCCTTCACCCCGAACGAGAGGACGTGATCGAGCTCGAGACCAGACCAGAGCGCGATCAATCGATCGAGGCCCGGCACCGGATCGTCGAGCACCGACGCCAGCCACGTCCCGTTGACCGCGCCGACGCTGGTCGCGCAGACGAAGTCGATCGAGGGACACCCGAGCGCGGGGCGAAGCTCCGAGAGCGCGTACGAGAGAACCCCGACTTCGTAGGCGCCCCGCGCCCCGCCACCCGAGAGCACGATCGCGAGCCTGCTCACGCGCCGTTCCGGATCGCTTCGACCGTCGGGGTCGCGAGGTATCGTTCGCGAAGCTCCGGCCGCCGGATCCGCTCGAGGCGGGACTCCACCTCGCGGTAGGCCTCGGCGAACGTCTCCCGCGCGTCGCGCTCGTCGCCGAGCGCGCGATACGCGCGCGCGAGCACGAGATGAACGCGCTCGGCGCGCTCCACCGACCCTCGCACCCGCACGAGCTCCCGCACGTCCTCCGCGATGTGCCGGGCCTCGTCTGCGAGGCCGCGGCGGGCCAGGGTGTCGGCGAGCAGCGCCTGCGCGAGGAGCTGGTACATCACCACCCCGCCGGACGCCGCGATGTGGACCGCCTCGCGCGCCGCTCCCTCCGCCTGCTCGAGCCGGCCCATCGCGAGCTCCAGCATCGTCCGTACGATCCGTTCCCGCGCGAGGTCGTACCGATCGCCGGTCCTCTCCGCGAGCCGGCGGGCACGGTCGAGGCACTCGGCGGCGCCGTCCACGTCCGAGAGCATCTCGAGCTTGAGCTCCGCGAGCGCGCAGAGCGCGTCCGTCCGCCCGGCATCGTCCTGGAGCGCGTCGAGGACCGTGTCGGCGCGCTCGAGAAACTCGAGCGCAGCCTCGACGGCACCGAGCTCGGCGTTGAGCTGACCGACGTTCGAGAGCTTTCGTCCGAGGTGCATCCGGTCGCCGATCTCCCGGTCGAGCCCGATCGAGGCGCGTATCAATATGGCTGCATCTTCCCACTCCCCGATCGACACGAGGGCGATCCCGAGCGAGTTGAGCGCCGCCGACTCGTTGCGCTTGATGCCCAAACGCCGAAAGAGAACGACAGCCTCGGCGTTGGCCTCGAGCGACTCGGGCAGCCGCCCGGCGCGTCGAAGGATCTCCGCTTTCTGCACGAGCACCGAGCCTCGCGCGGCCAGAAGAGACCGGTCGAGGCCGCACCGCTCGAGGGCTTGCTCGCACGCTTCGAGGGCGCGCGCCGGCTCGCCGACCTCTCGGGCGAGCTGGGCGCTCAGCCGTAGGGCCTCGACCTCCGCGCCGCGGTCGCGCGCCTCGCGCGCCGCGGCGAGCGCCTTCGCGAGGTGCTCGTCCACGCCTTCGACGCGGCTCTGGTCGAGCGCGAGCCGCGCGAGCCGCGCGTACGTGGTCGCACGCATCGCCGGATTGCCGAGCGCCTCGGCGTAGACCCGCATCGACTCGAGCTCGAGCGCCTGCTCCTCGGGCCGGCCCATGCCCCGGAGGATCTGCTCGCGCGCCTCGTGGGCGAAGAACCGGGCCGCGGCCTGGCGCGGAAGGAGAGCGAGGGCGCGCGCGAAGAAGCGGAGGGCCTCGCGGTTCGAGTACACCGCGCGCGCACGCATCGCCGCGTGCATGTACGCCTCCGCGGCCCCACCGGTGTCGCCGGCGCGCTCGAGATGACGCGCGACCCGGGCTGGCGGCGGGGCCGCTTGGCGCGAGAGCCACGCGCCGATCCGCTCGTGCATGACGACGCGGTCGGCCTCGTCGGTGGTGTCGTACGCGACGTGCCTGACGACCGCGCTCGGGAACGCGTACTCGCGGTCGTGCTGGCGCGCGAGCACGCCCTTGTGCTCGAGCGCCGCGAGCGGCGCCGAGAGGTCGCTGCCCGCGATCGCGGAGAGCTGTTCGGCGGTCAAGCCCGGGCCCGACGCGGCGAGCCATCGAACCGCATGCCGCTCCTCCTCGGGGAGCTCGTCGAGGCGGGCCGCGACCACGCCCTCGAGCGTCGTCGGAAGGGCGATCGGGACGCCGGGCTTGCGGACCACGCGCCGCTCCGACCCTTCGCCGTGGAGCGCGACGACGCCGCGCTCGAGGAGCGCCTCCACGAGCTCGATCAGAAAGAACGGGTTTCCGCCCGCGCGCTCGACGATCGCGTTCTCGACGTCCGCGGGCACGGAGGCGCCCTCGAACCGTGCGCGGATCAGGGCGCGGCGGTCGGGGTCGCTCAGCTCCTCGACCTCGACGTGCGGCAGCTCGCCGAGGACGTGCTCGGCGTCCGGGTCGGGACGCGTGGAGAGCACGGCCAGCAGCGGGACCTCGTCGGCGCCGCTGATCAGCGCGGCGATGAGCGCGAGGCTCGGCCCGTCGGCCCACTGCAGCGCGTCGAGCCACACGACGAGAGGCTTTTGGGCCGCGGCGATCCCGAGCATGAGGCGGGCCGCCTTCGCGATGGCCCGCGGTCGCTCCGCGGCGTCACGGTCGACGGTCGCCGACTCCTCGGGACAGAGCAGCGGCTCGAAACCGGCGAGCAGGATCCGCCGTGCGTCGGGGTCGGGGACGAGCTCGGCGGTCCGGTCGGCGAGCCGGGCGCGCACCTCGGTCTGCGGGAGATTGTCCGGGATCCCGAGCGACTCGCGGGCGAGCTCCGCGATCGTGGCGAACGGTACGTCGCTCGTCCCGAAGGCGCACTCCGCGTGGAGCACGCGAGGCGGCGGCTCGAGCTGGTCGATCGCCGCGGCGACGAGGCTCGTCTTGCCGACCCCGAGGTCGCCCGTGATGGCGAGGTAGACCGCGCGTCGCTCGGTGACGGCCTCGAGGTAGCTCTCGCCGATCGCGCGTAGCTCTTCGTCGCGGCCGACGAGCCGCGTTGCGCCTGGCGCCCGCCGTGCGTCGGCGGAGCGCTCCTCGCGCGTGCGCGCGCCCCTCAGCCGGTACGCGCGAAGGCCGCGCCGCTTGCTCGCGTCGCCGTCGGTCCCCACCTCGACCTCGCGGCCCCCTTCGGCGTCGAACGCGAAGACCCTGCGCGCGAGCCGGTACACCTCGCCCGCGACCAGGACCTCGCCCCCTCGACCCTCGTCGGCCAGCCGACCCGCCACCTCGATCACGCCCCCGACGGGCTCGTACCGAAGCAGCCGCCCGGCGGAGTCACGGACCGTGCTGACGATCCCGCGTGATACGCCGACCGACGCGGTCACGGGCTCTTCTGTGTCTACTGCGATACCCACGAGGGCATCCACTACGTCGAGCGCGAGCGTCATCGCGCGAAGCGGATCGTGGACCGAAGCGCGGCGGAGGCCGAGGATGAATCGAAAGCGGCTCCGGCCGGCGCCGTCGGGCCAGCTCAGCACCGCGTCGGACTTGTACGCGATGTCGGCGAGGACGCGCGCCGCCTCGTCGCCCACCGCCATCTCGACGGCCGCGGCGCCGTCCGACCGACCCACGTCGCCACGCACGCGGCCGGCGATCACGACCACGTGACGCCGCTCGCGAAGCTCGCGGTCCGCGTTCGCGACCGCGCTCGCGACCGTCGCGGCCGTGATCTCGCCGCGCCGGGAGCTCGACGTCGCGTCTGGGCTCGTGTTCTCGCGCGGGACCGTCTCGCCGATGAACCGCTCGAGCGCTTCGGCGTCGACGACCGTGTCCTGGTCGTGCAGATACTGAGCGAGCGCCGCGCCGAGCGAGCGCGCGCTCTGGAATCGGTCGTCCCGGTCGAACGCCGTCGCCCGCCGCACGACGTCCGAGAGCTCCTTCGGGATGGTCGGATCGACGCGCTCGGGCGCCGTGATCTGCCCTCTGCGAACGCTCTCGAGCACGTCGAGCCCATGCTGGCCCGGGTACATCGGACGGTTCATGAGGAGCTCGCCGAGCAGGACCCCGAGCGAGTAGACATCGCTCCTGCGGTCCACCCGCTCGCCGCGGGCCTGTTCGGGCGACATGTAGCTGAACTTGCCCTTGATGACCCCGGTCTCCTCCGACACGAGGCGCGCCTTGGCGATCCCGAAGTCAGCGACCTTGACCACGCCGTCGTAGCTGAGGAGCACGTTCTGCGGGCTCACGTCGCGGTGGACGATCTCCATCGCCTCGCCCCGCTCGTCGCGTCGCCGGTGCGCGTAGTCGAGGCCCTTCGCGACGTCGAGCGTGACGAGCGCCGCGAGGCCGAACGGGATCCGCTCGCCGCGCCGGCGCGCCGCGCTGACGAGGCGCCCGAGGTCGAGCCCGTCGACGAACTCCATCGCGAGGAGAAACTCGTCCTTCACCTGCTCGAACGCGTAGACCTGGACGATGTTGGGATGGTTGAGGCGCGTCGCGATCTTCGCCTCCTCGAGGAACATCGCGATGAACTTCGCGCTCCGCGCGAACGTCGGCAGCACGCGCTTGACGACGAGCACCTTCTCGATGCCCTCGGCGCCCGTCGACTTCGCGAGGAAGACCTCGGCCATACCGCCGGCGCCGAGGCGGCGCAGGATGGTGTACCGACCGATCTGCTCGGGGACGGGTGGTGGCGGTGGCGGCACGCGGATCGAAGCGTATCAGTCGGCGGCGAAAATGATCGCGACGCCTGGATCCACGCGAAACGGCAGCTCGCCATCGGCCAGGCGCCCGTGCGCCGTCCGGCCCCAGCAGACGAGCGTTCGCGCTCCGTCCGAAGCGCAGGTGTGGTCGTCACCGGCGACGAGGTCGGCGTAGCTCGCGGGCGCAAGCCCCACCACGTCCCCCGGCCCGCCGACGCCCTCCCCCGGCCTCCCGAGCCGACCCGAGTCGAGCCGTCCCCAGCACGTGACCCCTCCGCTCGTGGTGAGCGCGCACGTGTGAAACGCGCCCGCGGCGAGCGCACGCGCCGTGACGCCGGGGACGACGCGAGGCGACGGCCCGGCGTCGGAGGTGCCGAGCTGGCCGAAGTCGTTCGCTCCCCAGCAACGAACCGCGTCGGCGGTCCGCGCGCAGGTGTGATGACGTCCGGCGGCGATACCGAGCGCGCTCGTCACGCCCGGGACCAGCGTCGGCAGCGCCACCGCGCACGGCTCGGCGGTGCACATCGTCGGCGTGCCGGTCTCGCCTTCGGTGACGCGTCCCCAGCAGAACACGCTGCCGGTCGCCGTGATCGAGCACGTGTGCGCCTCGCCGAGCGCGAGCGCGGTCGCGTTCGTCGACGCGACGGCGACGACCTCGCTGTCGCCGCCGGCGCGTCCGAGCTGGCCGTGGTCGTTCGCTCCCCAGCAGTACGCACCGCCGGCTCGGAGCGCGCACGTGTGCGCGCTGCCGGCCTCGATCGCCGTGAAGCCGGCGCCCGCGGCGGCGACCCGCGTCGGCGCGACGGGGGACGTCGGAGACACCAAACCGAGCCGGCCCCGGGTCGCGTCGCCCCAGCAAAAGACCTCGCCCGCGACGATCGCGCAGCCGTGGCGATCCCCGAGCGCGACGTCGGTCGGATTGGCCGGAAGCGCCATCGCCGCCGGGCTCGACACGCCGTTCACCGGCGGCGCGTCGGTGCCGAGCTGGCTCGCGAAGTCGGCGCCCCACGCGAGCGCGCCCGGACCGTACGCGGTCGTCTCGCGCGCGCCCGCCGCGACGAGGCCGTGCGCCACGTCGATCGCGGTCGGCGGAGCGAACGTGATCGCGCCATCGCCGAGCTGACCGAACCCGCGCTGCCCGAAGCAGAGCAGCGCCGCCGTGGTCACCACGCACGTGTGTCCGCCCTCGTCCCCTCCGCCCGCGCCGATCGCGAGCGCAGCGTCGGGGAGCGCGACTTCCACGAGGGGGCCCGGACCTTCGCGGCCGAGCTCTCCCGCGAGGTTCTCGCCCCAACACTCGACGCCACCGGCACGATCGCGCACGCACGTGTGAGCCGCGCCGGCGGCGAGCTCCTCCACGCCTCCGACGATCCGGACGGGCGTCTCCGACGATCCGGCGCCGCCGAGCTGACCGCGGTCGTCGGCGCCGAAACAGAAGACGTTGCCGCCCGTGTCGATCGCGCAGGTGTGCCGGGCCCCGGCGACGACGTCGTTCACGTCGGTGAGGTCTGCGACGACGCGTGGGTCCGCCCGGTCGGCGGGATCCGCATCGCCGCATTGCCCCGCCTCGTTCGCGCCCCAGCACAGGAGGTCTCGGTCCGCGACGACGCACGTGTGCGCGCCGCCGGCGGCGACGCGCGCCGCGCCGTCTGCGCCCGATACGAGCACGGGCACGCCGGAAGAGACCTCGCCCATAGGCGCGCCGATCTGCCGGTGCGCGTTCGAGCCCCAACAGCGAGTGTGGCCGTCCGAGGTGACCGCGCACGCGTGGGTGGCGCCGGCCGAGAGGTCGACGACATCGTGGACGTCCACAGCGCTCGGGGATGGCACGCGCGGCGCTGTCGAGCCGTCGCCCACCTGTCCGCGGTCGTTCGCGCCCCAGCAAGCGACGTCTCCACCGGTCGTCCGGGCGCACGCAAACGCGCCGCCCGCCTCCACCGCCGCGGCGGGCGAGCCCAGGTCGGCCACCGCCGGCGCCGTCGCGGGGGCCGTCGTGCCGACGCCGAGCTCGGCGTCGTCGTTCAAGCCCCAACAGACGACCTCGCCGTCGCGTGTGACTCCGCATCCGAAGCGGTCGCCGAGCTCGAGACCGACGAATCCCCGACAGCCCGGAGTCGTGCACGGGATCTGTGCGTCGGAGACAGCGCCGTCGACCGGCCCATCGACGCTCGCGTCGCGAAGCCCCGACGAGAGACCGTCCCAATCGAGGCTGCATCCGGCGAGCGCGGCGAGCGCGCCGAGCCCGAAGAGCGCGCCGAGCACGACGAGCCCGCGGAGCATCAGAACCGCCCTCGCAGCGCGACAGCAGCGGGGCCGAGCGAGACCGCCACCGCCGGCTCGGCCGCATCGTCCTTTGGCTCGACGAAGAAGAGCACGACCGCACCGGCGAGCGCCGCCAGCGAGAGGCCGAACAAGACGTTGCCCGCGGTCTGGAGCGCGTGCCCGGAGGACGCGCCGACCTCCGCAGGATCGCAGCTCGGCGCACACGCGGAGAACGAGTCGTAGCTCGACTGCGCACCCGCCCAGAGCCCCGCGGTCGTCGCGCCGAGCGCTACCGAGACGCCGAGCGCGATCCACGTGAAGAGGCGGTGGTGAGCGTGGGGCGCGGGCCCGGCTTCGCTCGGCGCCGGCGCCGGTTCGACGCGCGAGCCCTCGCGCGCGAGCGCGGCGCGGAGCGCGCGGATGCGACCCTCGATCTGCGCACGGTCCTCGGTCTCGGGCGCCGCTTCGAGGTAACGCTCGTACGAGTCGAGCGCGACGTCGTCGCGCCGCAGGCGGTCGGCGCACGTCGCGACGTTGTAGAGCAGGTCCGCGCTACCGCTCAGCTCGTACGCGCGCTCAAAGCGATCGAGCGCCACCTCGAACTCGCCGTTCTCGTATGCGAGCCGGCCGGCCTCGAGCTCGGCGCGCGCCGCGTCGAGCGAGCGAGCGTCGTCCTGGGCGTGAGCGACCGAGGCCGCTCCATGGAGCGCGCACGCGATCGCGAAGAGAAAGCCGAGGACACGCACGGCACGACGGTACATCACCGCACCCGGCGAGGGCGAGCTATGCTCCCGCCGTGATCCGTCTGGCCCGACCGAGCCTCGGCGAAGAGGAGCGCGCCGCCGTCGCGGAGGTGCTCGAGAGCGGGATGCTCGTGCAGGGAGCGCGCGTCGCCGCGTTCGAGGACGCGATCGCCCGACGCGCCGGGCGAGCCCACGCGATCGCCGTCTCGACCGGGACCTCCGCGCTCGAGCTCGCTCTCGCCGCGCTCGGGATCGGGCCAGGGGACGACGTGCTCGTGCCCGACCTCACGTGGCCGAGCCCCGCGCACGCGGTCATGTTGCGCGGCGCGCGGCCGATCCTCGTCGACGTCGATGCGCGCTCGTGGAACGCGACCGCGGACGCGTTCGCCGGAGCGCGCACGGATCGGACGCGGGCGGCGATCGCCATCGACCAGTTCGGCTTTCCCGCCGACCTCCCCGCGATCGCCGCTGCGCTCCCGGGCGTCGCCATCGTCGAGGACGCAGCGTGCGCGATCGGGGCGAACGGCGCGGGCGGGCGCGCCGCGGGCTCGTTTGGCGCGATCGCGTGCCTCAGCTTTCACCCTCGCAAGGTCGTGACGACCGGCGAGGGCGGGATGTGCATCACCGACGACGACGCGCTCGCCGCGCGCGTGCGCGCCCTTCGAAACCACGGACAGGAGGCGCCCGGTCGCTTCGTGGCGTTCGCCGGAAACCATCGGCTCACGGAGATGGCGGCGGCGATCGGGCTGGTCCAGCTCTCGAAGCTCGACCGCGTTCTGATGCGTCGCCGCGCGATCGCGGAGCGCTATGCGCGCGAGCTCGACGGCGCGTCGCTGCAGGAGCCGCTCGCCGGGAGCGCACCGTCCGTGCAGACGTTCGGCGTGCTGCTCTCCGCCGCGTCGAGCCGAGCGGCGGCCATCGACGCGTTTCACGCCCGCGGAGTCGAAGCCGGCATCCTCTCGTACGCGCTCCATCGCTTGCCGGCGATCGCGCCCGCAGACGACGCTCGGTTCCCGATCGCGAGCGCGATCGCGGACCGCGGGATCGCCCTCCCTCTGCACGCCGAGATGTCGGACGACGAGGCCGGTGTGGTCATCGAGACCGCGCGGAGTATTCTCGCCGCGTCGCCATGACCACAGCGTCGCCCGAGACGAAGGTCCTCGAGGTCCAGGGCCTCGAGAAGACGTTTCGGCTGGGCTTCTTCCGCAAGAAGGTCGAGGCGGTCCGCGGCGTCGACTTCGAGGTTCGCTCGGGGGAGATCTTCGGCCTGCTCGGCCCGAACGGGGCCGGCAAGACGACCACCATCAAGATGATGATGCGGCTCATCTTTCCGAACGCGGGCCGCATCCGGATCTTCGGTCGCCCGAACGACGAGCGCGAGACGATGCAGAACGTCGGCTACATGCCGGAGAACCCGTACGTCTACCAGTACCTTCGACCGCTCGAGTTCCTCGACCTGTGCGGGCGGCTCTCCGGGATGACCAGCCGGGAGCGGCTGAAGCGCTCTCGAGAGCTCGTCGAGCGCGTGGGCCTCACGGACGCGATCGATCGCCCGATCGGCAAGTTCTCGAAGGGCATGATGCAGCGCATCGGCCTCGCGCAGGCGCTCCTTTCCGACCCGTCCCTGCTCGTGCTCGACGAGCCGATGAGCGGTCTCGACCCGATCGGCCGCAAAGAGATCCGCGATGTCCTGATCGAGCAGCGCAAGGCCAAGAAGACCCTCGTCTTCACGAGCCACATCCTGAGCGACGTCGAGATGCTCTGCGATCGCGTGGCGATCATGAACCGTGGTCTCGTGACGGCGTCCGGAACGCTCGCCGAGCTCCTCTCGGCCGACGTGCGCCGCGTCGAGATCGATCTCGCCGACGTGTCGAACGAGCTTCGCGCCGAGCTCGCTCCGCTGTGCGCGTCGATCGCGAACGTCGAAAAACACGTCGCGCTCGTGGTCGAGGGAGACGAGCAGGTCCCGACCGTGATCGACCTCGCGCGCGCGAAGGGCGCGCGGATCCTCGCCGTCGTGCCGCAGCGCGAGACGCTCGAGGATCTCTTCGTTCGCGACGCCGTCGCGTCGCAGCGATCGGCAAAGAAAGAGGGAGCGACACATGAAGAGCCGTAAGTTTGGCGCGACCGGCTACGAGGTTTCCGCGATTGGGCTCGGCGGGATGCCGCTCTCGCTCGAGGGCAGGCCCGACGAGGCCGATGGCGTGCGCGTGATCCACGCCGCATTGGACGGCGGGATGAGGCTCATCGACACGGCCGACGTGTACTGCATCGACGATCGCGACATCGGGCACAACGAGCGCCTCGTCGCGCGCGCCCTCCGAGAGTGGAGCGGCCCGTCGAACGACGTCCTCGTCGCCACCAAGGGCGGCCTCGAACGCCCGCGCGGCGCATGGACGACGAACGGACGGCCCGACCATCTCGTGAAGGCGTGCGACGCGAGCCTCCGCGCGCTCGGCGTCGAGCGGATCGCCGTCTACCAGCTCCACGCGCCCGACGACGACGTCCCGCTCGCCGAATCCGCCGGCGCGCTCGCGCGCCTTCGCGACGCGGGCAAGATCGAGCACGTGGGTCTGAGCAACGTGACGGTCGCCGAGATCGACGAAGCGAGCGCGATCGTGCCGATCGTCAGCGTCCAGAACCGCTGCAATCCATACGACCTCCGCGCGTTCCGCGACGGCGTGCTCGCGGCATGCGAAGCGCGCGGCCTCGCGTTCCTGCCCTACAGTCCCGTCGGTGGCGGCCGTGGCCACGCGCGCCTCGCCGACGACGCCGCGCTCGCTCGCGTCGGCGCGCGCCACGGCGCGAACGCATACGAGACCGCCCTCGCATGGCTCGTGGCGAAGTCCGACGCGATGATCCCGATCCCCGGCGCCAGCAAGATCGCGAGCGCGACGTCGAGCGCCCATGCCGGTGACGTCGCCCTCGCACCGGCCGACGTGTCCGAGATCGACCGCGCGCTCGGGCTCTAGCGGTTGCCGAGCGCCAGCTTGATCGACTCCGCGGTGATCTCGTCGCCGTCGCGGTAGAGCATGAGAGCGCGCTCCATCACCTGGTCGAGCTCGCGGAAGTTGCCGAGCCAGCTGTGGGCTTCCAGCGCGTCGACGGCTTCGCGCGTGAGGACGAGGTCGTCGTCGTCCGCGTCGGGAGCGAGCGATACGCTGCGCTCTTCGCCGAAGCTCCGGATGAGCCGATTGGCGATCCACACCGCCGCGCGCGGCACGTCCCCCGTGCGCTCGCGCAGGGGCGGGATCGTGAGCTCGATGCGCGCGAGCCGATGAAAGAGGTCGTGTCGGAACCCGTCCTCTTGGACGAGCTTGCCGAGCTCGTGGTCCGTCGCGCCGATCACGACGACGTCGCACTCGCGCGGGGCCTCGTCGTCGTCGCGCCGGAACTTGCCGCGAAGCGCGGGCGCGAGGCGCGCCTGGACCTCGCGCGGCAGCGTCGCGACCTCGTCGAGAAAGACGGTGCCGCCATCCGCTCGGTCGAGAGCGCCTGGGTGATCGACCGTCCCGAAGAGGTGGCGGGAGAGGATCGCCGGATCGCGCCCGCCGCTCGGGATCTTCACGAACGGCGCGTCCCCGCTCGGGTGCATCGCGGCGTGGAGCGCACGGGCGAGGCCTTCTTTTCCCGTGCCCGGCTCGCCCCGAACGAGCGCGTGCGTGCGGTAGGGCCGGTCGAGCAGCCGCTCGAGCGTGTCGAGGATGCGGACGGACGACGGGTGGTCCGACCGATATCGCATGACCGCGCCCATCCAGTCGCTCACGGCATCGAAGCGGAACGGGCGGTGCGTGGGATCGGACGCGGTCATGGGCGTTGCAGGCGGCTCACATCCGTCTCAGGATTCCGGCTTCCCACAGATCAGGAGGCCGTGTGTCCATCAAGCGGGTGTCACCCCAAGAGGCGCAGAGGATGATGGAGGACGAGGGTTACGTCTACCTCGACGTGCGGTCGGTCCCGGAGTTCGACGCCGGGCATCCGAGGGGCGCATACAACATCCCGCTCCTTCACATGAAGGCAGGCGCGATGGAGCCGAACGGTCGCTTCCTCGACGAGGTCACCGCGAGCTTTCCGAAGGACGCGAAGATCGTCGTCGGTTGCAAGGCGGGCGGCCGCTCGCTCCAAGCGGCGCGCATCCTCGTCGACGCGGGCTTCGCCGACATCGTCGACCAGCGTGCCGGATTCGACGGTGCGCGCAATCCGTTCGGCCGCGTCGAAGAGCCCGGGTGGGCGCACGTGTCGCTACCGACGGCGAGCACACCCGAGCCCGGGCGGAGCTACGCCGAGATAGCGCCGAAGACGAAGGGTTGAGCCGGGTGGGAAAGAAGAAGAAGAACGGCAAACCGATCGACGCGCGCCTGCCGTGGGTGCGAGCCCTCACCGATCTCGACGAGGCGTGGGGCGAGAGCGCGCCAGGCCAGAAAGCGCGAGAGCTCATGCGGCGCGGAGAACGCGTCGGCGACGCGCTTCGCGAGGGTCCGAGGGTCGTCTCGGTGAGGACGCTGCCGCTCTCGGGGCTGCTCTACCCGACGAAGAACGCGTTCAACTCCGCCTGCCTCTTGCCGTTCCCGTTCGTGCAGATGATCCATCGCGCGCTCCTCGTACAGGTCGATGCCGGTGGCGAGACCAAGAACGTGCTGTTCAACCCGACGGACGTCGACGCGGCGAGGGCGACGCCGTTCTTCCGGCGGATGATCGACGCGTTCGGCCCGACGGCGACCGAGATGGCGCGCAAGAAGTTCCCACCGATCGAGGCGCAGCTCGCGACGCTCGGTCTCCGGTGCGAGGACATCGATCTCGTCGCGTACGACCACTTCCACACGCAGGACCTTCGCCCCATCCTCGGTACGACGTCGCCCCTCGGGAACGGGCCTCTCGCCGCGCGGTTTCCGAACGCGCTCCTCCTCGCGCCGCGGAACGAGTGGGACGCGTGGGACGATCTCCACCCGATGCAGCGCGCCTGGTTCGTGGACGACGGCAAGGCCGGCGTTCCCGAGGACCGCGTCGTCTTCACGAGCACGGACCTCGAGATCGGCGCGGGGTGCCTCTTGCTGCGAACGCCCGGGCACACGGTCGGCAACCAGACGCTGTTCGTGCACGCCGACGACGGCGTCTTCGGTTGCAGCGAGAACGGCTGCAGCGCCGACAACTGGACGCCGCGCGAGTCGCGCATCCCCGGCATCGCCGCGTTCGCGCGGAGCTACGACGTCGACGTCATCCTGAACGCGAACACGCCGGAGATCGCGGGCGAGCAGTACTTCTCGATGCTCCTCGAGCGGAGCGTCGTCGACCGGATCCCCGACGCGCCGGCCTTCGTCCAGATGTTCCCGTCGAGCGAGGTCACGCCGCACCTGCTCGCGCCGGGCCTCCGTCCGACGGTGATCGTCCGGGAGCACGCGAGCGGCAACGTGCGCAAACGCGTGAAGGCCGAGGATGCGGCGCGCGTCGAGGCGCGTCTCTAGCCGGCTCGGTCAGTACGCCGTGATCTCCGCGCGCCCGAGCCAGACGTGGTCCCGGGACGCGTAGGCGTGGCTGTGAAGCGCGTAGATGCGCCCGTTCGCGCGGACCCAGATCACCATCGCGCCGAGAGCGCCCGAGCGGCGGGACCGGTCGAGCCACCCGTCGATCCACGACCCGTCGCTCCGACGCTCGGCGCAGTGACGCTCGAGCGCCGACGCATCGGCCAGCTCCGCGCGCGCCGCGGGCGGGAGCCCATCGAACACGCTCGGGCTCGGCCTCGGTAGGCACGTCATCGTCCCGGCCGCGTCGTTCGCGCGCGAGAAGATGTCGCCGAGCGCGCCCGGCGCATCGGCGACCATGTCGGGCACTCGGCCCTCCCACGCGCCCGTCCACCCGACGTCGCCGTCGGCCGAGCGGACGACCGCGAGCGGCGCCCGACCGCCGCTCGGCGGCACCACGACGACCTCGATGGCGGTAAGTCGAACGTCGACCGACGCATTCGCGCCGATCCGCTCGGCGAGCTCGCCTCGAGACCCACGCAGATCGAGCTCGGAGTAGCCGCCGAGATAGCGCGGATCGATCTCGCCACCCATCGTCGAGGCGAGGACCGCGCTCGCGGCGTCCTCGAGGAAGTCCCCGGCGGTCGCATCGCGTGAGTCCGGCAGGACCGCGCGCACGACCGGCCACGCCGCGAGGCAGAGCACGAGAGCGAAAGCGACGCCGGCGATCCGACGCGCGCGACGCTTGCGTGGCGCGTCCTCGGCGCGCAGATCGCGAACGACATCGCCCGCGCCGTCGGTGAGCGCGTCGAGTGCGTGCGCGGCGAAGAGCGGAAGGCCCGCCAGGAGCGCAAATAGGTAGGCGGCCGTGTCGAGCCCGGCGAGCGCGAGGCTCGGATGCTCGCTGACCGCTTCGAACGCGAAGAGCAGGAGCACCCCGGCCGCAGGCGCCACGCCGAGCGCGAGCGCGAGCCACGCGCTACGAAATCGAACGTGCGGCCGGAACGGCATGGGCGAGAGCGCCCGCCAGACGCCCGTCGCGACGCCGAGGAACGTCACGAGCCCGACGAGCGCGAAGCCGAGCCCGGTGAACATCTCGTCGCCGCGGTCCGCGTGCGAGATGGCCTCGGCCATCGCGACGAACGGGATCGTGGACGTCGGGTCCCAGTGGTCGGGCGCGAGCGGGAGGAACGCGCGCACGAGCACGTGGAGCCACGCGAACAGAGCGATGAACGCACGCCACCTCGAAGCGCGTCGCAGCTGCACGAAGTGCTCGCACGTCGCCGCGCCGAGGATCGCCGCGACACCTAGCAGATACGGGCCGAGGTCGGCGGCGCGCAGAGGCTCGGCCACCGCGCGAAAGACCGCTCGCAGGAGCAGCAGGTCGACCAGCTGCCAGCCGAGCGCCACCGCGAGCGCGCCCGCGACCATGGCGCGCACGCGCCGTGGGATCCTCGTGACGACGCCGAGCAACACCGCCACCGCCCCGATCGCCGGCAGCACGATCGGCGCGCGCGTGCCGAGCGCGTCGCCGAGCTCCCACGCGAACCGCAGCTCGTCGTCGTGCGGCCACGGGACGAGCAAGGTGAGCGCGAGCGGCGCCCCGCAGAGGATCGCCCAGCGCCGGAGCCGCCGATCGATGCGCTCGAGCCGCTCCTCGGCCGCGATCGCCTCCGCTTCGGGAGCCCGGGCCGTCGAGGCTACTGCGCCTCCAGCACGACTGCGATCCCTTGACCGCCACCGATGCACGCCGCGCCCACGCCGAGCTTCGCGCCCCTGCGCCGGAGCGTGTACACCAGGTTCGCCGTGATGCGCGCGCCGCTCGCGCCGAGCGGATGGCCGAGCGCGATCGCGCCACCGTTCACGTTCGTCTTGTCGTCGGGCAGCCCGAGCTCTTTCTGCACGGCGAGGAACTGCGGCGCGAAGGCCTCGTTGACGTCGAAGAGCGCGATGTCGTCCTGCGCGACGCCCGCGCGGTCGAGCGCGTTTCGGATCGCCGGCGCCGGCCCGATGCCCATGATCTTCGGATCGACCCCCGCGACGCCCCACTGCACGATGCGCGCGAGCGGGACGAGCCCGCGGCTCTTCGCCCACGCGCCGTCGACGACGACGAGCGCGGCCGCGCCGTCGCAGATGCCGCTCGCGTTCCCCGCCGTCACGAGGCCGTTCTCCTTGAAGACCGGCGCGAGCTTCGCGAGCGCCTCCATCGTCGTCTCGGGGCGCGGATGCTCGTCGCGATCGAACATCACGGTCTTGCGCTTCACCGCGATCTCGATCGGCGCGATCTCGTCCGCGAAGCCGCCCGACTCCGCCGCCGCGCTCCATCGCTCTTGAGACCTCCGCGCGAACGCGTCGGCCGCCTCACGCGTGATCCCGTACTTCTCGCCGAGCGCCTCTGCCGTCATCGCCATCGGCGTCTTCGCGTAGCTGTCGGTCAGCGCCTCCCAGAGCGAGTCGAGCATCTTGGGCGGCTTGCCGAATCGCTGCGCCTGGCGCAGCCCATACACGACGTGCGGCGCCTGCGACATGTTCTCGCTGCCCGCCGCGAGGACCGCCTTCGCGTCGCCGAGGAGGATCTGCTCGGCCGCGGTCACCACCGCCTGAAAGCCGGATCCGCAGAGCCGATTCACCGTGAGCGCGGGCCGATCGATCGGAACGCCCGCCTTGAGGCCGACGTGCCGCGCGCCGTAGATCGCGTCCGGGCTCGTCTGCTGCACGTTGCCGAGGATCGTCTGGTCGATCTCGTCCGCGGCGAGCCCGCTCTGCGCGAGGGCCGCCTTGCTCGCGTGCACCGCGAGGTCGATCGCGCTCACGCCTTCGAGAGCACCGCTCAGCGTGCCGAACGGCGTTCGCTTGGCGGCGACGATCCAGATGTCCTTCGAGAGCTTCTTCATGGCGTCTCCGTTCGCGGAAGGGGTGTGGAGCATACGAGATCCCCAAGGCGCCCCGGCGTGATAAACCTCAGAGTGACCGTGTCGACCGCGATCCGGTGCTGTGTCTTGCTGGCGCTCTCCCTCGCCGCGTGCGAGGACGCGCCGCCCGAGCCCACCCGCACCCAATCCCTCGAAGAATACTGGCGAAGCCACGGAGGCCCGCCCGAGCACGTCGGCGAGGCCGTGACCGAGGGCCAAGCGCCGAACCTCCGCCCCGAGGACATTCCGACCGTACCGGCGCTGCCGGCGGTCGGGCTCGGCGAGGAGATCGCGGAGGAGGAGACCGGCGCCAGCCCGGACACGGGCTCGGACACGGAGCCGGACACGGACACGGGCTCGGGCATGGACACTGGCTCGGGCACGCACGCGGTGACGCACACCGACACGGACACCACGATGCAGCCGGCAACCGGGCCGTCCATGAGCCGGCCGCCCGCGCCCGCGCCCGATCCGGGCACCGCGTCCGGCGGCTGACCGCGCTACACCACGTCGGCCCAGGCGTTCCCGAAGACCGGGTCGCCCGGCCGCTCCTTCGCGAACGCGCGCACGACGACGCGGCCCTCCTCGCGCCAGCCCTCGGTGACGATCGTCTCGCCGGGCCAGAACGGATTGCGAAACTGGCCGTGGAGCGATCGGAAGCGCGCCGCGTCGCCGCCGCACGCTTCGTTCAACACCGCGCGCCCGACGTACCCGTACGTGCAGAGGCCGTGCAGGATGGGCTTTCCGAAGCCGGCCTTCTTGCCGATCGCGGGATCGGCGTGGAGCGGGTTGAGGTCGCCGTTGAGCCGATAGAGCAGCGCCTGCTCGTCGCTCGTCTTTTCTTCGACGCGAAAGTCGGGCTCGCGCTCGGGGGGCCGCACCTTCGGCGAGCGCGGTGGCGGCGAGCCGCCGAACCCGCCGTCGAGCCGGTAGATGATCTGCCACTCCGTCTCGCACACGAGGTCGCCCGACGCGTCGCGCGTCTCGGTCGTGATGACGCTCGTCGCGAGGCGCTTCAGGTCGTACACGCCCGCGACTTTGCCGACGGTGGTGAGCCGCCCGGTCGGAGCGAACGGCTTGTGCAACGTGATCGCCTGACCGCCGTGGACGACGCCGAGCATGTCGCCGCCGACGACCGGAAAGAGCTCCTCGTGCACGAAGTACGTCGGCACGACCGCGTACGTCGGGAGCACCTTCGGCCCGCGCGCCTCGTAGAGATAGTCGAGCTCGCGGGTGGTCGCGCCGACGCCGAGCGCGTAGAGCACCGTCGCCTTCCAGTCGACCTCGTGCACGAGCGCTTTGGTCGTGTAGCCGACCGCGTCGAGATGGAGCGCCATCGGCTGCCATTTGCGCCGGCGGAGGCCTCTCGTCAACGGCTTTGTGCGGTGTAGAGTGCCGTGCGGGGAGCCGCTGGAGGAGCCGATGGCGAATCTCGAGATTGCGAGCTTGGAGGGCAAGGTGCCGGACGAGGAGTGGCGCATGCGCGTCGACCTCGCCGCGTGTTACCGGCTGGTCGCGGCGTTCGGCTGGGACGACGTCATCTTCACGCACATCTCCGCGCGCGTTCCGGGCGAGGGCGAGCGCTTCCTCATCAACCCGTACGGCATGCTCTTCGACGAGATCACGGCGTCGAGCCTCGTCCTCGTCGACGACGCGTGCACGAAGCTGCGCGAGAACCCGTACCCGGTGAACCCCGCCGGCTTCACGATCCACAGCGCCATCCACGCCGCGCGCCACGACGTGAAGTGCGTCCTGCACACGCACACGGTCGACGGCGTCGCGGTCTCGGCACAGCGCGCGGGCCTGCT
The DNA here is from genome assembly GCA_963740495.1 of uncultured delta proteobacterium. Taxonomy (GTDB): domain Bacteria; phylum Myxococcota_A; class Polyangia; order Polyangiales; family CAVUEK01; genus CAVUEK01. The sequence goes on along the minus strand of CAVUEK010000006.1, from coordinate 856,936 downwards.
CCCGATCTCGCAGCAGTCGACGATCGTGCTCCAGAGCCTCGCGTACCACGACTACGAAGGCATCGCCGTTCGCGACGACGAGAAGGCGCGTCTCCAGAGCGATCTCGGCGACAAGCACTTCATGATCCTCCGCAACCACGGCCTGCTCACCGTCGGCGAATCCATCGCCGACGCGTTCCTCTTCATGTACGGCCTACAGAAATCCTGCGAAGTGCAGATCCGCGCCCAAGCCGGCGGCACCCCCCTCGTCGACGTCGACACCCGCGTCCTCGCCGGCGTCAAAGAGAGCTTCGGCATCGTCATGAAAGGCGTCGGCGGCGCCCTCGCCTGGCCCGGCCTGGTGCGGAAGCTCGACCGCACGGACCCCGGCTATCGGCGGTGAGATTCTCGCGTCGAGCGCGCGGGCTCGACGTCGACGCGGCCACAATTCCCATCCAGCTCACGCATGTCGGCGAGGTTCTTGTCACGGAGATGTTCGAGCGGGAGGCGGCCGTTCGGGCCTTGCTGGGCGCGCGGCTCGGTCGCGACGCCGGCAGCATGCGCGCGATCCGTGAGGCGCCGCTCGAGCGGTGCGGGGACCTTCGCTTCGACGGTGCTAGCCGGACGGCGCGCGGACGACCGGGCCTGTCCGAGCGGTGCACCATCGTCGTGTTCGAGGATCTCGTCGCCGCGCACGGCGGGCGGGCGGCGTTCGATGCTCTTGTGCGCGACGTGCTGCGGTTCGACTACTTCGATGCGTGGCTCGGGTGAGGCCTGCATCGCGTCGGGCACGAGCGCGACGTGGAGGCGGGTGAGGGCGTCGGTCACTTGGCGTCCTCTTCGGGGATGATGCCGGCTTCGGCGAGGAGGGCGAGGTCCTGGCGGTCCTTGATGCGGCCCGCGGCCTTCTTGTTCACGACGAAGTGCTCCAGGCTGATGAACGGAATCACGAGACGGTCGACGTCACCGTCCATGTGCTCCGCGAACGCCTCGTCGAAGCGAAGGCCCGATACGCTCGTGATGACGTCGATCGCGACGGGCGGGCGTCCGAGCGTCACGATTCGGTCGGCGTCGGCGAGATGCGTCTCCGCCATCTCTGCGACCGCGTCATAGCCGCCGAAGTCGCGGAGAGCGGCAGCTAGCGTGCGGGCGTTGTCGACCGACGGTTCGATGAAGACATCGAGGTCATCCGTGTCGCGGGGGCGGCCGTGGTACGCCATCGCGTGAGCCCCCACGATCAGGAACCGTACGCCATGATGTGTCAGCGATTCGATGAACGCGCGAAAGTCGGGGTGGAGCTTCGGGGTCGTCATAGCGGGCGCTCCGAATGGCCTCGAGCGTGGCGAGCCGCTCCTCGGGCGTGCTCTCGGCGACGCGTGTGCGAATGATCTCTTCGTTCTCGTCGACCGTCCCGAAATACGCCACGCGGCCGTCGGCTTCGCGGATCACACGCATGGACGAGAGTGTGGCTCATCGTCGTGTCTCGGGCCAGAGGGCGACGAGGAAGCCGTGGCTGCGGCTTCGGCCTCGACCTCGGCCACATCCGTTTCCTGCCGCCGTCCGAGGCCAACGACGAGCTCTTCTTCGTCGAGCTGGGTCGGACTGTCCTGGGCGGACAACACCGTCTCCCTCGAGGGGTCGGCTATGAGGCACCCTAGCGAAACGTGTGGGATGCTGTTGGGTGGGCTAGATTGGCTGTCGCTGTCGATAGCTCTTCTCCAGCGCAAGACCTCGGCGCTCTCGGCCAGGCGCTCCGCGATGATCTGGGCGTTGAGGCCTCGCACACGCGACCTTCACCCCCGAGGCCTTCGGCCTCATCGTCCGCTCTTCCGAGGGCTACCTGCGCCGCACCCGCAACCTGTGCGTCGGCTCCCTGCTCGAGGCCGTCCGCGACCGAACCCGCACCGTCGATCTCAAGCAGGTCAACCGCGGCTTGCTTCAGCCGCACTGGCGAGAACGGGAGACGTCATGAAGCGGCGACAACAACGTAGACGCCGGCATGCTCAGATCCACCTGCCACCGCTCGACGCCGCCTACGCGCTCACCCTCGCCAACATCTTCGAACGCGCCAGCGCCGCCATCTGGCGTGCACACGGGGATTGCATGGCCGAGCTGCTCCAGCTCCGCGAGGCTGCCCGGCGCGCGCCCAGGCCCGAGCCCCAGCTCGGCCTCGAACACGCTGCCGATGGCTTCGACGACGAGGACGACCCCTTCTGAAACGCCGCCCCGCGCGGCGCGACGACCGGCGACACTCGCACGCGAGGCGCGCGGCCCCTTCCGCGCGCCGCGCGTGCGACCCGAGCGCGGCCGCGACCGCGCTACCGCAGCATGCACCGCCACACGCCGGTTTTGCGGTCTCAGCTCGGTCGCGAAAACCCGCGCGATCTCGCACGCATGCCTGGCGCGCACGATTGCGACCTCAGCGCGGTCGCGCCACCGGCACCGCAACCAACCCGCGCAACGTACGACGCCGCGGAGCAACTTCTCGGACGCGAGCCCAGTCGCGCTCAGGATTTCATACGACCGCAGTGCGGTGCTCGATTACGACGTCAAATCGGCCGGTAACACCTAGCTGTCACCTGCACCGGACTCGCCGCCGTCACGACGCCTTGTCTTCCGCGCCGCGTGTCGAATTGCAGCTGCGGCGCGAAGTCGTCCGAGTGTGTCCGGAAGGAGCATGCCCCAGATCGTCAGTGCCGCAACAATCCACGGTTTCAATGCAAAAGACGGACCGAAGATGGACATGCCAGCGAATGCGATTGCGACCACGACACCGATCGCGCGGCGCCATCCAACCAAGAGCGAAACATGCACTTCAACGCCATTGGACACCTGAATCAATTGCACACGGCACTCCTGAATCCCCTGAAATGGGTTGGCCGAGGAAAACCGGAAGGGAAGATAGTATTCAACGACGCCTTCGCTCGGCCGACCTACAACGGCTCCTCCCCAACGCGTGATCCGGCTCTCAATCGAGATAGACACATCGCGCATAGAAGAAGAAGGGACGAAAAATCGATCCATCACTAACTGTGGGATGTAACGAACCCGGGAACCCGGTCCAACTCTAGAATCTAGAAACCGCCTGGGTCGATCCCCAGGAACTCCAGGATTGCGGGAGTGGCAGCACCAAGTGCCGTCCGATCGAGCCAAGCGGGAACGGGCCCAGAGCGAACGATGGGTTTGTAGTTGGTCCTCGTGTACGCACCACCGGGGGGCCCGATCGAAGCACCGCCGGATATCCCGAAAGTCTTTCCTCCTGGGCCGCCAAAAAGGGATCCGGTTGCGCCTAAAGCACTAAGCTCCGCTGCGGTGAACTCTCCTGCCCATCCCCCTTCGTCACAAACGGCACTCGCCGTGACCGCTATCCCCGGAAGAAATCCGAAACCAGAACCACTCTCGGCTTCACCATCGCCAGCCAACGAGCCGCCGGGCAAGATTGCGTATGCCCCGAAGCCCTCTGACGACGTGTACTGGAAGTTGATACCGCCGATCGTCCCGTCTTCCCCGATGATTGAAGAGCCTCGGAGGTCAACCCCAAAGCCATAGAGACCGGTAGGATCGATCGTATTGTATGGGTTCGGCGGATAAGCGTAGCTTGAGCGGCCGGGAGCAGCACCAAGAATTGCCAGCGGCTCCGCCGTCAAATACTGCCCCACCCGCGGGTCGTACACGCGCCACTGATTGAGGTAGAGCGGACTCCGCAAGAGGTTGCCGCTCGCATCGAGCGAGGCGGAGCCGGGCAGCTCGAGCTGGCCGAGGAAACGCCACGGGGGACGCTCGTCGGAGCTACCGGTCTCGGCGACGACCTCGCCGAACGGGGCGTATTCGCCGGTCCACAGGACGGTCGAGGTGGTTCCGCTGGGCTGGAAGCGAACGATCGGGAGCCCCACGGGATCACGAAGGTCGTAGAGATGGTCCGTGGAGATCTTCTCGTCGCCCTTGAAGAGGAGCCTGAGCACGCCTACGGCGATGGGCTCGATGTGGGCGTATAGCTCTTCGGTCCGGTCACCCGAGCTCGCCGCGTCGGGCGTCGTGACGCGCGCGATGAGGCGATCCTCGCGGTCCCAAAACATCTCGTAATCGGTCTCGTAGTCTCCGTCGTCGACGTTGACATCAGCGACGAGTATCGGGCGGCTCCGTTGATCGTACAGGATCGTGATCTGATGCTCCTCCATCTCACTCGCGCCGGGGCGCGTGAGGTCGACCGTTCGGAGCCTGCCGATCCCGTCGTAATAGTAGGTGCGCTCGCCGTCCGTTCCGGAGTCGTCGTCGTACAGGCGCGCGCCGCCCGTGCCAAATTCGTAGTCGTAGTCGATGGTGCCGCTCGGCGGAGTCTCGAGGTCGAGCGCGTTGCCGTCGTAGTCGTAGTCGGTCGCGGTGCCACTCGCCGAGGTGGCAGTCGCGATTCGATTGCCGGCTTCATCGTACGCGTAGCTCTCGACGAGCGTGCTCGTTCCCGCGGACGGGCAGGCGGTGTCGTCGGCTACGCCCGTCGCGCACACGAGTCGATTCGCTCCGTCATAAAAGAACGTTCGATCCGGGTCGCCGGTAACATACGAAGTGTAACCCGTGGTCATTCCGTCATCTGCGTATGAGTAAAGGCGGAAGGCGGCGTCCGCGTAGCTGGACGAGCCGGTCCGCCGGATGACCTCGAATCCCACCTCAGCACCGTCGGTTCGGTACGCAATGCCGGCAGCGGACAGTCCGCCTCCGTCACTGTCGAAGTTCGCATAGGTCAGTCGTCCTTGCGCGTCGCGCTCGATCTCGTGCGCCCAGTCGACGCCTGCATAGCCGTCGGTAATGTCGGAAACCTCGGATGGGTCCATCCCGCTGATCGTCCCGTTGCGGTCATATTGGAGATAGTCGCCGGGGTTCAGCGGAAACCAGAGTCTCCACAGCCGCTGATCCTTGTGCTCGTACGTCGTCTGCCGGCCGCTCGGGTAGAGCTCCGCTTGAACCTGCCCGTCGGCTGTGTAGTCGTACTCGACAGTCCAGAAGTTGCCGGGCGTGTACTCGATGTCGACCGACGCGAGACGTCCGATGCGGTACTCGCACTCCGTCAAACCGATGGAACCGTAGTCGATGTTGCAGGTCGAGCTGCCGTTGTCGTAAGTGAACCCGTAGTCCTGTCCCAGAACCGTCGGGTTGTCGGCGTCGTGATCGATGAGCGTCACCCTTCCGAGGTCGTCGTACGTGTACTCAGTCCTTCGTCCGCTCGGGAGCTTGCTTTCTTGTAGCAGACCGTCCTCGTACGCCCAACGCTGCGTTCCGTAGTCGTCCGAGGTGCTCACGATGAGCCGCCCAAAGTCGTCGTACTCATAGTCGCGCTCGGTCTCGAGTGGATCCTCGACCGAGCTCGGGCGATCCTCACGCACCTCCAACCCAGTGGTTGCCGTGTGACCGAGGCTGAACGTCCCCGACGTCATGCCGTCGAAATGACGGATCACGTCTATTTCGCGTCCGAAGGCGTCGTGATCGAACTCCTCGATGTCGCCATCACCTCGGTCGAGCTCCTCCACGCGGCCAAGCCCCAACTCGTCGAGCGTGTACATGGTCGCCTCGCGCGGACCCAGCGTCTCGGAGTCCATGTACCCATGATCGTCGTACGTCGCGCTCCACTCGAAGGCGGTTCCGCCGGTACTCCGCGACACCGTCACGTCTGTGCGCCGCCCGGCGTCATCATACGCGTAGACCGTCTCGTCGTACGTTCCCGTGAGAGAGTCGTCGTCGTACGTCTGAATCTTCCAAATGCGGCCCAGGGCATCATAGACGTACTTCGTCGCCGGACCGTCGCCCTCCACGACGACGTCGAGCCGACCTCCAGCGGTGTAGGAGTAGGTCGCGGTCAGGCCGCCGAGCGTCCGCGAATGGATTCGCATGCCCCCGAGATCGTACTCGAGGGTTTCGACCGCAGTCGATGGATGAACGATCTCCGTGGGCATGCCGAGCTCGGAATACTCCGTATACTCCGTTACTAGCGTGTCGCTGTCGACGTGCTCGACGACCTCGTGCAAGAGACCATCGTACGTGCCGCCCGGGCGTAGTCCCGCGCGCTGTTGAAAGTTGAGTGGCGGCTCCAGTCGGCCCGATGGGATCATCGGGCTGCGTTCGAAAGGAGCCACCACATGAAGAAGGTAGCGAAGAAGAAGGCGTCGCGGGAGAGGGTCGACAACGTCGTGCAGCTCGGGCTGCCCGACGTGATCCGGCAAGGCCTGCGGGAGCTGGTGTTCGATGAAGGAATGAAGGCGCTCGGCGAGCTGCTCGAGGAGGAGCGCACGGCGGTGTGCGGTCCTCGGTACGTACACGGGGCACAGTGGCCTGCGAGCCGTGCGGGGTACGCTGACGGCGAGCTCGTGCTCGGGGGACGGCTCGTGAGCGTTCGCCGGCCGCGCGCCCGGGATGATCGTGGCGAGGTCACGCTTCCGAGCTGGGCCACGTTCCGCGATCGCGATCCGCTCTCGGAGCGTGCCGTCGAGCAGATGCTCGTCGGCGTCTCGACGCGTCGGTACCACCGCTCGCTCGAGCCCGTGGACGCGAAGCTCGAGACGCGCGGCACGAGCAAGAGCGCGGTGAGCCGGCGCTTCGTCCGCACGACGGAGGCGCGCGTGAAGGCGTGGCTCGGGCGCGACCTGAGCACGATCGACCTCGCGGCGTTGATGATCGACGGGCTGTACGTGGAAGATCACGTGCTGCTCGTCGCGCTCGGGATCGACGTCGACGGACGCAAGCACGTGCTCGGGATCCGCGAGGGCGCGACCGAGCATTCGGCGTCGTGCACCGCGATGCTCTCCGACCTCGCGTCGCGCGGCCTGTGCACCGACCGCCCGATCCTCGCCGTGCTCGACGGGAGCAAGGCGCTCGCGAAGGCGGTGCGCGCCGTGTTCGGGCCGCGCGTGAAGATCCAGCGCTGCCAGGTGCACAAGACCCGCAACGTCATCGACCAGCTCCCCGAGGAGATGCGTCCGTCGGTGCGGCAGGCGATGCGCCAAGCGTACCGGAGCCGGAACGTGAAGCTCGCCGAGCAGCAGCTGAAGAACCTCGCTCGCCGGCTCCGCGACGATCATCCCGGCGCCGCGGCCTCGCTCGAGGAAGGTCTCGACGAGACGCTCACCGTGATGGCGTTCGAGCTCCCCGAGTGGCTCGAACGGACGCTCTCCACCACCAACGCGATCGAGAACATCATGGGCTCGGCTCGAGACCTCACCCGCCGCGTGAAGCGCTGGCGCAACGCGCGGATGATCGTCCGCTGGATCGCGACCGCGTGCATCGACGCAGAGCGCCGCTTCCACCGCGTCCGTGACCACAAGGGCTTGAAGATCCTCGTCGCTGCGCTTCGCCGCGACGATCACGTTGCGAAGGACGCACGCGTCGCGTAACTGTCATGTTCGCCGCCGCTCACTTTCAACAGCGAGAGGGACGTCTCGTGTAGTAGGTGTATGTCGTGTATTGACCGGCGGGGCCGGTGTGGGAGGTCATCTGGCCCGATGAGTTGTATGTCCAGTCGTCGTCATCCGTCTGCTGGACAATCGTCCCGGAGAGATCGCGTGTGTAGCCGATATGTCGCAGCTTCGTCATCTGACCATAGGAGCTGTACGTGTATTGCGTCCGCGAGTAGGTGCTCGCCTGAAGCCGACTCTTGTCGTCGATTCGGTACAGCCGATACGGAAACCCCGTGCTGTAGTAGAAGCGGCGGAAGATGCCCGTCGTCGGGCAGCTCGAGAGCGACTGAGAAACGCTCGTGTTGCTGTCGTTCTCGCACTGCCCGATCATTCGCCCGAGCTCGTACGGCTTCCCTGAGGGGTCGTTTCCGTATCCATACGTCGTCCGCACACTGGCACGATCGAGCCGCCAAGCGATCTGCGGCGGATAGTTCGTGCTGGTCGTCCAGGACATCGAGCTCGTCCCGCTGCACGCGCACGACCCCGACACGTCCGTGAGATGGTTGAGATTCGACCCGGATGCGTACGTCTGGCAGGTCTCCTCGGACGTGACGTTGTCGATCACGAGCGACGCGCGATCCGAGTTCGCGCAGGCACTGTCGGTCTGGTCCTCGCCAGCGTAGTAGAAAGTGAAATCGCCATCGTGCGTGATGATGCGACGAACGCGCCCGCGCCATTCGTAGCCCACACCATCGTACTCCACGGACGTGACTGTATCGCCGTCTTGGACGACGTTCGTCAGGAAGGGCAGAGTCAAGTTGAGTGCACCGACCGACAGTTCTTCGTACCCGTACGACTCGGCTCCGGCGGCGGAGTCGGCCGTCACCAGCAGCGAACCGGCCTGCTCGTGGGTGAAGGTCGCGACCGTGGTCGAGTCGACTTGAAGCTCGGAGATCGTCGGGATTGTGAGGGAGGTATCCCAAACGAAGTCTAACTGACGCCCGAGGTTGTCTTCCACGTAGTCGATCAATCCGCTCGCGTACGTAACGGTCCAGCCGCGACCGCGACGGTCTGCTTTGGACTCGAGTTGGCCGTCCGCCGTGAACACCGTCTTGAGATCTCCGTCCTCGAGCTCCCAATCACCGCTAGACGAGCGCCAGTGCAGCAATGCGTCGTTTCTCTCGCTAGCATCACAGGTGAAGTCAGACGATCCGTCCTCGTCGGCCGGGCAATCGAACTGGCTCCCATGGCCCGTCCGGGACCGGTGAACGATCACGAACCCCGAACCCGAGTCGACAACCCCCGCGTCGTCGCGTGCAGTGTCGTCGAAAAGCCGTTCGTCGAACGTGTGAAACCACCCCTCGCCAAGCCGCGTGGAGAATGAAGCTGCTCCTTGAACGGGCCACGCATCCGCAGATGTGTAGCTCCGGACGAACTCGATCTGGAGCCCTGGTCCCTGAAAGCGGACGTCGACTCGCGGGTCGGCTACGTACGCCCCCGTCCCCACGATCACCGGATCGGTTCGCCGATCTTCACACGGCCCGTCGGGGTTGCATGCTCCTTCGTCGACCCGGCTATCGTCATCGTCGTCCGTTCCGTCACATTGCTCGACGTCGTCGCAGGTCACGCATGTAGGGCCCATCGTGGAGCAGGATGGACCTATGAGGGAACAGTCGTTCACACCGCAGCCCGCTCCTCCTACTGCCCACTCGAGGTTGCAGAGACCCATCGCCCCGTTCACGCAGAGGTAATCGACTCTCTGGCTCACACTGCATATGCAGCTTCCGTCTCCGAAGATGTCCCTCTCGTCCACACGCGTCGAGTACATCTCCCCGCCGCAGCTTTGCGCGCGGCTGGTCTGGGGACTGAGCAGGAGCATCGCCAGCGTCGTCGTTGCCGCCATTGCATGCCGCATGGCTCACCCTCCTCCAGACACTTCGGGATATGTTGAGCAGAGCCCGAGCTCGGGCCAGCCGGCAGGCCACATCGAATACCAGTGAAAACAAACGGGACCTGCGGGGTGGTCCACGCAATCCGAGTCATCGATACAGAGGGAGCTACAACCTCCATAGGAATACGCGCAAAGACTAGACTCGCAGTCGAAGATTCCCGTCTCGAGGCACGGGTCTCCGGGTGAGCCAGTCCCAAGTTTGTAGCTGCACGCGGTGTGCGGCCCACTCCATAGTCGGCACGTTCGGTCGTCCGCACAGTCGGACGCTGCCACGCATCCGTAGTCGCATGCGAGCTGATCACGCTCATCTTGCAGCCGTGCGCAGAACGCGAGCGCTCCAACGCAATCACCGTCCTCGACACAGGCCTCGGTGCATTTTCGCTGCTCTGCGTCGCACCAGCCGGAGGCGCAATCGGCGTCGGTCAGGCAGTTGTCTCCGTTCGAGAGCGTGTCGGGCGCGAGAGGACGGCAGTAGACGAGCCCATCGCGTCGCTCGCTGCACGAAGGGGCCGACGCGGGGCAGTCGGCGGCGCGAGTGCAAGGCTCGAGCATGCAGCGGGAATCGCATCCGTCCCCATCGAGTGTGTTCCCGTCGTCGCACTCCTCGGTCGCGTGCAGCACGCCGTCACCACAAGCGTCCGCGGCGCATTCGCCGGTGCGTGCGTCGCAAGCCGGTGACCCGAGATCGCACGGCGTGTCCGTGACGACCCCATCCATGCAGCTCCTCATGACGGTCGGGTCGGTGCAGACGCTAGCGCTCGGTCCCAGCGCCGGATCTGTGTCGTCGCAGTCGGTTCCACCACAGCGCGCGTCGGTCGCGCCGTCGCCGTCGTCGTCAGGACAGACCGACACGTCGGTGGGCTCGGCGGCATCCCGTCCGGCGTCACCTCGACCGCCATCCACGTCGCCACCGTCACGGCTGCGCGCATCTTGAACGACCGCGTCGGTGACGGCTGTACCCGCATCGAGGTGCCCTGCGTCCTCAGCGACATGTGCTTCACCGCACGCCGCTAGGCTCGCGACAATCGAGACCAAGGAGAGCGGCACGCGCAGCGTCATCCCTCCACCCGATGGAAGCTCTGCTTCGCGCGTTCGAGCTCCGCGTCGATGCGCTGGTCGTAGCCCGCGTCGCCGATGACCTCGACGAGGAGCACGTCGTCGCCGTCCTCGACGAGGAAGCCGCGGCGGTCGACGCGGTTGCCGTCGTCGACGATGTGGCCGTCGACACACCGGGCGGGCTCAGCGGCCACGGTGCATGCCACGGCGGTGAGGCTGCCCTCGACCTCACCGTTGGCGTAGCGCCGCGTCAGCGCGTCGCTCACCTCCTCGAGCGACGGCCGCCCGGGTACGTGCGGTCGGACCCGCTGGAGCGCGACCGTGATCGCTCCCGACCGGTAGAGGACCTTGTCGCCGTCCTGTTCGCGCGCGTCGACGGAGCCGACGAGCTCGAGCTCGAACCGCTCGGCGCTGTCGCGGACGAGATTCGACTCGGGCGTGCACCCCGAGGCAACGGCGAGCAGCGCGGTGAGAACGCTGGCTCTCATCGCACGCCCCACCACAGATCGAACGGAGCCGTCCGCCGCGCGCGCTCGTGCTCGATCTCCACGCGCGCGGCCCTCGAGACTTCGCGCAGCTGCGCGTTATGGGTCGGATTCGAGCGGGGGTGCGTGGCGCGCGCGCTGCGGCTGCGTCTGGGCGCCGGCCCACGCCGCGAGCCCCCACGACGTCGAAGCGAGACCGATGGCCGCGGCTGCCACCAGCGCACGCACCGACCCACGCCACCCGCGTCCCGAGACCCGCATCGAAGCCTCCCCCGTCGAGGCATAGCCTATTCGATGATTGGAGGCCGGGCCACGGCAAATGCGTATCTATCTTGCGAAACGTTGTTTCCGGCCCAATCGGGCTTCTCGAGTGGACCGCGCGGACGCGAGCCGGCGCCGCGCGGCCGCACTCACGTGCTGCGCTGCGTATTCTTCGAGCGATACCGAGAGTCGCTCGTCGCGGCGTCGTAGCTCCGGTGGCTCGCTTGTCACGCCGGCCGCCGTGCGTCATGGTCCGGTGAAGCGATGGCTCACGCGCCGCGACGTTCGTGGGGAACCGGCTGGCGGTCGCCGGAAGCGACGGCGAGGCTGCTGGAGAGCGTCGACTACTGCTGGAGGTTCTTCGTGGGGGAGGCCGAGGTCCAGAAGGCCCTGCGCAAGCTGGTCGACATCCTCGAGGCGGATGCGGTCCCATACGCGATCATCGGCGCACTCGCACTCAACGAGTACGGTCACCGGCGCGTCACGGTAGACGTCGATCTCGTGATGCGCGAGGAAGACCTACGAACGTTCAAGACCCGATGGCTCGGCAACGGTTACTCCGAGCGCGAGCCAGGAACGGGCAAGCTGCTCGACACCGAGCACGGAGTGAACGTCGATGTGCTCAGCACCGGGAGGTTCCCTGGTGACGACAAGCCCAAGCCGATCGCGTTTCCCGATCCGGCGACGACGGCGATTCGCGGCGAGCCGTTCGCCATGCTCCCGGTGGAGCGATGGATCGAGCTGAAGCTCGCCTCGGGTATGGTCGCACCTCACCGACGCAAGGACCTCACCGACGTGCAGGAGCTCATCCGCGCCGCGCCGCTGGCCCGTGAGCTCGCCGACGATCTCCATCCGTGGGTGCGCGAGACCTTTCTTCAGCTCTGGCAGGAAGTCGCCGACGGAGACGCTACCGACCCGTTCTCCTGATCAGCGGGTTGACGAGGTGGCCGGCACGTTCGCGGGGGCTCGAGGGCGCACGTGGGAGCTCGTCGGGGACTGCGGCGATTGACGCGGCTGGGGTCCGAGTCCAGGCTGATCCGCGGATGGTCGTTCGACAGGCGGCGCTCTTCGTCTTTCCGGCTCTCGCGCTGCTCGGCGGATGCCCGAGGTCGACGCCGCCGCCACCCGCCGACGGCTCGTTTCCGGACGGCGCGCGGCCACCGCGCCTCGACAGCGACGGCGATGGCCTGTGCGACGTGAGCGAGACCGGGCGGGGCCTGAACCCGAACGACCCCGACACCGACGGCGATGGCTTCGACGACGGCTGGGAGACCGCGCTCAACCTCGACGCGTTCCTGCCGTCGAACCCGGACCGCGCGACCGTCTTCTTGCTCGGCGAGGCGGCGGCCGCGCGCGTGACGGTGCCCATCGCGGTGAACGTCCGCGGAGAAGGTGCCGACTACGCCGGTACGTTCGAGGCGCTCCCCCCCGCGTCGGCGGACGGCTCGACCGCCGCGCGCTACTACGTCTCGGCGATCCCGCTCTTCGCCGATCCGCCGAGCAACGTCGCGGTGATCGACTCCGAGGCGGAGACGTTCCGCGGCGTCGTCGGGACGACGGCGCTCAACTTCGAGCTCACGTTCGGCATCCCGGACACCGACTTCGCCGGCTGCATGCGCGGGTTCAACTTCCGCTACGTCGTGAAGCAGAGCGACGGCCGCGTGGTCGGCGCTCCGCGCGGGATCCTCGTCGTGCTCCCGTTCGGCGACACGCTCGCGACGGGCACCTGGTGCCCGCTCGGCGGCGACTGCATCTGAACGAATCGGCGCGACCGAGGGCGGAGCGCCCCGCGCCCCAGGCGGTCGAGCGGGGCCCGTCGCGTCGACCGACATGCTCGTCAGCAGGTACACCGTCTCGGCGATCACCGCCTCGCACGTGAGGAGCGGCGGACGCAGTGCGGCGCACTGCCCGCGGGCCCATGCGGTTGTCAGAGCGCAATACCGAGGGCCCCGTCAGCCCGAGCCGCCGCTCGGCTCCGCGACGGGAACGAGCTGACGGCTTCGGAGGAACCTGCGTGCGAACCGCCGGATCCGCACGATCTGCGCGGGGTCGAAGAACGCGATCGCGTGCTCGCGGTCGCGCGTGTAGCTCATCACGTTGCCGGGCGTCGCGCTGTGCGGATTGCCGAAGAAGTGGCCGAGCTCGTGCGCGAGCACGTCGGGCGCGGCGTTCGCCGCCACGATGACGAAGTGCTTGCCCGGACGACCGGCCGGACGCCAATGAACGCCCATCCTGTGGAGCGACGGGTCGTCGACGTCGCGCAGCGATCGAACGACGAACCAGTTGATCACGTCGTCTCGCATCTCGGCGCCGAGCGCGTGACGGTCAGCGCGCGTCTCGATGCGCGCGTGGCCCTCGTCGAGAACGCGCACGTCGTCGAGCACGAACGACACGCCCGCGGCGGCGAAGATGCGGCCCGCCATCTCGACCTGGGCGTCGAGCCACGCGCGGTCGACGACCGCCGTCCCGCTCTCCTCGGCGACCGCGGCGCGGATCCGGAGCGTCGGGAGCGGGTCGGCGGCGGGCGGCTGTGCGGTCGCCGCGACCGCATGGGCCGACGCGCCTACCGAGAACGCGAGGGCGACGCCGGTGTGGAGTAGTCGTTGCCTCTCCGCCGCGCGCTGGTAGGCTCCGCGACCCATGGCGAGCAGTATGAGCTCCGGTCGCGCGGGCGACCACATCCGACGCGTCGGCATCGTCTTCTCGGGCGGCCCCGCGCCCGCGGCGAACGCGGTGATCTCGGCCGCCGCCATCTCGTTCATCGCCGACAACCGCGAGGTCGTCGGCTTCTTCCACGGATACTCGAGCCTCCAGGACTACCACCCCGTCAGCCGGCGGTTGCTGCCCGACGAGCACTACCGCGTGTTCGAGGAGAAGGACATCCGCGGCCTCCGCAACAGCCGCGGCATCCTCATCGGCACCGCGCGCGCGAACCCCGGCAAGGCGATCGAGCGGCCCGAGGACCTCGACGACGAGGCGAAGACCGCCCGCCTCCGAAACGTCTACAACGCGTTCGTCGATCTCGAGATCGACGCGCTCATCTCGATCGGCGGCGACGACACGCTGAAGACCGCCAACCTCCTGCATCGGTTCCAGGAGCGGCTGCCCGCGGACGCGCGCCGCGTGCGCGTCATCCATCTGCCGAAGACGATCGACAACGACTACCGCGGGATCGACTTCACGTTCGGCTACTTCACGGCCGTGGACGTCATGGCGAAGGAGCTGATGAACCTCCGCGCCGATTCCCAGGCGACCAGCAGCTACTTCATCGTCGAGACGATGGGCCGCAAGGCGGGCTGGCTCAGCTACGGCGTCGCGATCGCGGGCGAGGCGAACCTCGTCCTCGCGGTCGAGGACCTCGACGAGAGCTCTGACGCTCGAGGAGGAGATTTTCGACGAAGAGACCAGCACGAGCCGGAAGGTCCGCAGGCTCGACATCGACAAGCTCGCCGATCGAATCGTCGATCTGATCCTCACTCGGGAGAAGCGCGGCAAGCACTACGGCACGGTGGTCCTCGCCGAGGGCCTCGCCGAGGCGCTCCCGGAATCGCTGCTCGCGAACCTTCCGCGCGACGAGCACGGACACATCTCGCTCGGCCGCATCGACCTCGGAAAGCTGATGGCGCTGCGCACCGCGCGCCGCCACGAGGAGCGAACGGGGCGCAAGAAGAAGCTCACCGGCATCCAGGTCGGGTACGAGTCGCGCTGCTCGCCCCCCCACGCGTTCGACGTGATGCTCGCGAGCCAGCTCGGGATCGGCGCGTTTCGCGCCCTCGTCGAAGAGGGGCTCGACGGCCACATGGTCAGCGTGAGCGGCCAGCTCGACCTGACGTACGTGCCGTTCGACGAGCTCGTGAATCCCTACTCGCTGCGCACCGAGGTCCGGTACATCGACCCCGGGAGCGACTTCCATCGGCTCGCGCGCTTCCTCGAGCGCCGCACCGAAGAGCTCGGCGATTGGAGCCTCGGGCGGCGCCAAGAGGAGTGAGCCGGCGTGGGCGTCTCAGCCGAGATGATCGACCGCGCGCGACCTTCGAGGAAGCCTGACCCGTTCCGCACGCGGGCCGTTCGCGTCGCGAGCGCGATTCGCTACGTACCGCTGCTGAGCTTGATCGGCTCTTGCGTCGCCCGCGACGCCATGGGGATGCTCCTCTGGGCGTGCACCGCTGTCCCGACAGCCGTCACGTCGCTCGTCGCGGCGGGCTCGCTCGTGTCACTGGCCGTCAGCGTGAAGCGTTGGCCGCTCGTCCGTGTCCCCTGGGACCCGAAGAGCGAGCAGGTCACGCTCGAGCTCGACGGGCACACGGCGCGCGTCTTGTCGGCGCCGGAGCTCGCCGAGCGGCTCGAGGACTACGCCGAGCAGACCGTTCTGCTCGTCGAGCATCGCGCGCTGAGAGGCGGCGCGTCGCCCTATCGCACGGGCACGCCGACCATCCGCGCCGCGGATCTCTGGCGAGGCACGCGGAGCGGCGCGCGCGCCTTGCTCGCGGGCCGCGCGGTCGGGTGGCTGGCGTGGGCCGCGGTCACGTCGGCCGCGGTGATCGCTGCCTGGGCGGCGCTCTGAGGAGCGAACGAACGCCGGTCACATCGGCGTGGTGAGCTGCTTGATTCGCTTGCGGCGGCGGCGCGCGGCCTCCGCTTCTTTCTTCCGGCGGCGCACGGACGGCTTCATGTAGTGACGGCGGCGCTTGAGCTCGCGGAGAATGCCCTCCGAAGCCATCTTGCGCTTCAGATGCTTGACCGCGCGGTCGAGGCCCTTGTCGCCGACGACGACCTCGACTGGCTTACACTGGACCGCTTCACCCTTCATCACGTGCGTATTCCTCCGGGGCCGCGGAAAGTGGCACGGCCGGCGAGCGGATGCAAGCGACGGCGCCGGGCTGTCTGCGTGCCCGTTCAGTACCCGAGCGGCCGAGGCGCCCCGCGCGGCCGTTCCGCCGGCAGGTGGGTCGGGTCGATGTTCGGGGTGTCGGGGTCGATCGTGACCTCGATCTGGGTCTGCTCGTTGCCGGCGAGACCATTCGCGTCGTCGCACCGACGACCCTCCCGCGTCAGCTCCCACACGCGGCGGCGCTGCACCCGGAGCGTGTTCTCGATGCGGTGCACCTCGCAATCGTCGTGCATGCGGAGCGCCGCCGCGAGCCGCTCCTGATCGCGCTGGATGATGCGGATGAGGGCGTGGACCTCGGTGAGCTTGTCGTCGATGCAGTGCGTGGCGATCGGCTGACGCTCGCTCCGCGCCTGATCGAGCCGCACGAGGAGCTGGCGGCTCAACATCGTGGCGCGGGCCTCGATCCGGGCGAGCGCCGCCTCGACGCGCGCGGACGGGTCTTGCGCGAAGGCGGCCGGGATCGACGACGTGAGGACGGCGACACAAACGACCAGGGCTCGCAGAACTCGTCTTTGCTCCACGCCCAATCGTTGCCTGGCCACGCGTCCGAGTTCAATCCCCCCCACCCCCGGGGCCCCCTGTAGACGGGCTTTCCGGCGTCCCGGAGGCCCGGTAGGCTCTGAACATGAGCTTGCGCTCGTTTGTCGTGGCCCTCGTCGCGGTGGGCTCTTGGGGCTGCGGCGACGGCGCCACGCTCTATGTCGAGGTCAAGACGGACCTGCGGCCGGGCATCGCGTTCTCCTCGGTCGTCACCGACGCGGCGACCTCGAGCGGCGGTGCGGATCACGACGAGCACACCGCGTACACGCGCGATGACTACTTCACGGGCGAGCGCGTCGCGGAGCTCTCGGGTCTGCCGGTCGGCTCGACGACCGTCACGGTGAGCCTCGTGGATCGCGATGGAGAGATCGTCATGAGGCGGCGAGTGATCGTCGACCTGCGCGGCGACACGGGCATCACGGTTCTTCTGTCGAGCGACTGCGTCGGCGTCATGTGCCCACTGCCAGCCGGCGATCCGGCGCTCTCCGAATGTCTCGGCGGTCAGTGCGTGACGCCGGCGTGCTACGTCGAGAACCCCGACGCGTGCCCGGCGGGCGAGTGCGCCGTCGACACCGAGTGCGCGTTCTCCGCCGCGTGCGCGATGGGCGCGTGCGTCGAAGGTGTGTGCTTCGGGCGCGCGGACGACTCGCTGTGCCGCGCGGGCGAGTACTGCGATCCCGCGATCGGTTGCCGCATGCTCGATCCGGAGCTGACCGACGGCGGCGTCAGCGCCGACGCGGGCCCATGCGTGCCGGGCGCGCCGTGCACGACCGAGCGCGCGTGCGAGGTCGGCGTCACCGACTGCACCGGTGGAACCGCGACGTGCACGCCGACCGGCAACGCGAGCGCGGGCACCGCGTGCCGGCCAGCGATCGACGCGTGCGACCTCGAAGAGACGTGCGACGGCGCGAGCCCCGTCTGCCCCGCAGACGAGAAGGCGCCGGCCGGCGCCACGTGCGCCGACGGCGTGTGCGACGGCCTCGGAGGCTGCGGGCCGTGCACGTCCGGCGCGCCGTGCTCCACCGGCAATCCGTGCGAGCGGGGCGCGATCGCGTGCGAC
Source organism: uncultured delta proteobacterium (assembly GCA_963740495.1). Lineage (GTDB taxonomy): Bacteria > Myxococcota_A > Polyangia > Polyangiales > CAVUEK01 > CAVUEK01. The sequence continues at coordinate 839,331 of CAVUEK010000006.1, read as the reverse complement.
GGCGGGAGCGCGACGTGCGTCGCGGCCGGACCCGCCGCCGCCGGCGCCGTCTGTCGAGCGGCGGTGGACGTCTGCGACGTCGCGGAGACGTGCGACGGCTCGAGCACGACCTGTCCTACCGACGGATTCGCGGCGGCCGCGACGGAGTGCCGCCCGGCGGTGGGAGCGTGCGACGCGGCCGAGAGCTGCAGCGGGGCGAGCGCGACGTGCCCGAGCGACTCGCCGGCGCCGGGCGGGACGATGTGTCGCGCGAGCGCCGGACCGTGCGATCCCGCCGAGACGTGCACGGGATCGAGCACGTCGTGCCCGAGCGATGCGCTCGCTACCGCAGGCACGCAGTGTCGCGCCGCCGCGGGATCCTGCGACATCGCCGAGAGCTGCGACGGAACGAGCGTCGCGTGCCCGACGGACGCGTTTCTCGCGGCGACGACCGTCTGCCGCGCGTCGGTCGGCCCGTGCGACCTCGACGAGAGCTGTCCCGGTACGTCGGGCGCGTGCCCGGCCGATGCGTTCGTCGCCTCGGGCACGGTGTGCCGCGCGGCCGCGGGCATGTGCGACGTCGCGGAGCGATGCAACGGGACGACGGGAACGTGCCCGGGCAACGGGTACGCCACGAGCGGCGAATGCCGCGCGCCCGCGGGGATGTGCGACGTCGCCGAGAGCTGCAACGGCTCCGGGCCCGACTGCCCTCCGGACGGCTTTCTCGACATGACGACGATCTGCCGGCCGCTGCAGGGACCGTGCGACCTGCGCGAGCGTTGCACCGGGACGATGGCCGCGTGCCCGCCGAACGACTACGAGTCGGCGGGGGTGATGTGCGCGTCGCCGACCGGCCCGTGCACCGAGGGCGCGTTCTGCACGGGCAGCGGGCCCGCGTGCCCCGGGCAGACGAACATGCCGAACGGCACGCCGTGTCAGACGGTGAACCTCTGCGGCGACGCCGCGATCTGCAAGTCCTGCCAGAGCGGCTCGTGTCAGACCGAGCCCGGATGGACGGGCGGTTGCGCGCCGTCGTGCGGCATCATCGCGACGCACTGCGGCGGTGCGCCGCAGTGCTGCCCGAGCGGCACGTGCACCGTTCAATACCCGTACACGTCCGGCGACTGCAACGGGCGCTGCTGCATGGGCGCCGGCACCTGCATCTGATCACGGCGCGGTGAGGGTGCAGCCGCGGAAGGTCAGGCCTCGGCGTGCTTCGTCGAGTCGGGCGCAGCGGACGCGCCGCGGCGCTCGAAGCTGAGCTCGCCGGACTCGACGCCGACGACGATCGTGTCGCCTGGCTGGTAGCGTCCGGCGAGGAGCTCTTCGGCGAGCGGGTTCTCGATGAGACGCTGGATCGCGCGCTTGAGCGGGCGCGCGCCGTACGTCGGGTCGTACCCGACGTTGCCGAGCAGGTCCTTCGCGGCGTCCGCGACCTCGAGCGAGAGGTCGCGCGTGGCGAGGCGCTTCGCGAATCGCGCGAGCTGGATGTCGACGATGCGCCGTATCTGCGCGCGGTCGAGGCGGTGGAACACGACCGTCTCGTCGAGCCGGTTGAGGAACTCCGGCCGGAACGCGTGGCGCAGCTCGTCCATGACCGCTTTCTCGATCTCGGCTTGGTCGTCGAGCCGCATCACGTGCTGCGAGCCCACGTTCGACGTCAGGATGATGACGGTGTTCTTGAAGTCGACCGTGCGGCCCTGGCCGTCGGTGAGGCGCCCGTCGTCGAGCACCTGGAGCAGCACGTTCCACACGTCGGGGTGCGCCTTCTCGATCTCGTCGAACAGGACCACGCTGTACGGGCCGCCGGCGCACCGGCTCGGTCAGCTGACCGCCCTCCTCGTAGCCGACGTAGCCGGGCGGCGCGCCGATGAGCCGCGAGACGGAGTGCTTCTCCATGTACTCGCTCATGTCGATGCGGACCATCGCGCGCTCGTCGTCGAACAGGAACTCCGCGAGCGCGCGCGCGAGCTCGGTCTTGCCGACGCCGGTCGGGCCGAGGAAGAGGAACGACCCGATGGGTCGGTTCTCCTCGCCGAGCCCGGCGCGCGAGCGGCGCACCGCGTTCGCCACCGCGACGACCGCGTCGTCCTGACCGACGACGCGCTGCTCGCAGGCGGCTCCTCCATCTCGAGGAGCTTCGCCATCTCGCCCTCGAGCATCTTGCTCACCGGGATGCCGGTCCACTTCGAGACGACGCGCGCGATGTCCTCCTCGGTGACCTCTTCGTTCAGGAAGCTCCCTTCGCTGGTCATCTCGTCGAGCGCCTTCTGCGCTGCGTCGACGCGCCTTCTCGGCGGCGGGGATCTCGCCGTACTGGATGCTGCGCGGCCGTCTCGAAGTCGGCGGTGCGCTGCGCGCGCTCGAGGTCGAGCCTGAGCTGCTCGACTTGCGCGCTTCTTCTCGCGGATCTCTGCGATGAGCTCCTTCTCGCGCAGCCACTGCGCCGCGCATCGCCGCTCTTCTGCTCGGAGAGCTCGCCGATCTCCGTCGTCGAGCTCCCCGAGCCGCTTGCGGCTCGCCGCGTCGCGCTCCTTCTTCAGCGCCTGGCGTCTCGATCTCGAGCTGCATCGAGCTTGCGCTCGACGGCGTCGATCTCGGTCGGCATCGAGTCGATCTCCATCTTGAGCCGCGACGCCGCCTCGTCGACGAGATCGATCGCCTTGTCCGGGAGGAACCGCTCGGTGATGTATCGATCGCTCAGCGTCGCGGCGGCGACGAGCGCGGCGTCCTGGATGCGAATGCCGTGGTGGACCTCGTAGCGCTCCTTGAGCCCGCGCAGGATCGCGATCGTGTCCTCGACGGTCGGCTCGCCGGTGAACACCGGCTGGAAGCGCCGCTCGAGCGCCGCGTCCTTCTCGATGTGCTTGCGGTACTCGTCGAGCGTGGTCGCGCCGATGCAGCGCAGCTCGCCGCGCGCGAGCGCGGGCTTGAGCATGTTGCTCGCGTCCATCGCGCCCTCGGCGGCGCCCGCGCCGACGAGCGTGTGGAGCTCGTCGATGAAGAGGATCACCTGTCGCCTGCGCGGCCTCGATCTCCTTGAGCACGGCCTTGAGGCGCTCCTCGAACTCGCCGCGGTACTTCGCGCCCGCGACCATCGCGCCGAGATCGAGCGCGAGCAGGCGCTTGTCCTTGAGGCTCTCGGGCACGTCGCCCTGCGCGATGCGGTGCGCGATGCCCTCGACGATCGCCGTCTTGCCGACGCCGGGCTCGCCGATGAGCACCGGGTTGTTCTTCGTGCGGCGCGACAGCACCTGCATCACGCGACGGATCTCCTCGTCGCGACCGATCACCGGGTCGATCTTCCCTGCGCGCGCGGCCGCGGTGAGATCGCGCGTGTACTTCTCGAGCGCCTGGAACTTGCCCTCCGGATCCGGATCGGTGACGCGCTGAGTGCCGCGCACCTCTTGGAGCGCGGCGAGCAGCGCGTCTCGGCGCACGCCTCGATCGCGAAAGAGCTTCTCGATCGGCGGATCCTTCTCGACGAGCGCGAGCAACACGTGCTCGCCGGAGGTGTACTCGTCCTTCAGGTCCTCGGTCTCTTTCCACGCTTGCGTGAGCACGTTGCGAAGACGCTTCGAGAGCGCGGGCTCGGCGCCTCCTTGGACCTTCGGCAACGCTTCGAGGCGCGCGGCCACATCGCGCGCGAGCGCTCGGGGGTCGGCTCCGGCCTTCTGCAAGATCGGCGTCGCGACGCCGTCTCGCTGGTCGAGCAGCCCCAAGAGGACGTGCTCGGGCATGAGCTCGGGATTGCCGCGCTTGGTCGCCTCGTTCTGGCCGGCCATCAGCGCTTCACGGGTCTTGGTCGTGAGTCGATCCAAACGCATGGTGCGTCTTCACCCTTCGCTGGGCAGCAAAGTAAGCATCGGCCTCGGAGCGTCAACGCGATCTGGCACGGGACGTGATTCTACGCAGAGCGTTGGACAGAGCCACCGAAACGCGGCGATAACCGCGATGTGAGAAGGAGCGTCATCGGGCCCCTCGCGCTGCTCGCGTCTCTCGCGCTGCTCGCCTGCGACGACGCGCCCGCGGACCCGCGGTTCGCGACTCCGGAGGCGACGATCCGGACGTTGCTCGACGCGTACGGTGTCGCGGACATGTCCCAAGAGGACATCCAGGCGCACATGCGCGCGCGCGGCCAGTTCGAGCTCCGCGACGAGGCGACGTACCGAGCCTGCTTCGTCAACTTCGACGGGCCCGAGGACGAGGGGCTCGCCGGGTTCGTCTTCGGCACCATCGCGGCGGGCAAGGACCAGCTCCACATCACTCCGGTGGGCGACCAGGTCCACGTGTTTCCGGACCCGGATCGCCGCGACCGCTACGTCCTGCTCGTGCAGCGCGACGGGGAGTGGAAGATCGATCTCGATCAGAGCGTCCCGACGGAGATACGGCGCGCTCTCATCGGCGAGTACGAGCGAATTCACACGCGCAACGCGCGTCAGGGCGCCGAGTGAACGACGGGCTGGCGCTCTAGAACGGGATCAGCTCGGCGGCTCGACGCATACGTTGGCCAGGCACACGAGCCCCTCGCAACAGCTCGCGTCCGAGCTACAGGTCTCGCCGGCCATGCGACAACGATCGGGAGGCGTCGGCGAGCAGACGTACGCGCCGGTCGAGTCGGGGCGGCAGTCGCCCGAGCAGCACTCGCTGCCGACCGAGCACGACTCGGCGTCGGGCCGGCACGGGCGCGGCGCCCAGTAGGCGCTGATGTTCATGGACGCGGTGTCTTGGCCCGGCAGCCAGTAGCCGACCTCGCTCGGGTCCGTTCCGTCGGGCGCGTTCCGGATCGCGGTGACCCAGATCTGCTGGCGGTTCGCGCCTCGCGTTCCCGCCCACGCGTTTCCGTAATCGCGCCGCGAGAGGAAGCTCAACCAGAAATAGCCACCCGAGTCGAACGGGGAGAACCGCGGCTGGAAGTTGTCCACCGTTCCGCCGTTCGCGCGATCGAGCGCGACCACCGCCGTACCGTCCCTACCCATGATGTAGAGCGCCACCTGACGGCCGGATCCGATCTCCGAGCGGCAGCCCGTGCCGTGCGCGAACGCGATCCACCGCGAGTCGGGCGTCCAGGAGGGGTAGCTGTCCGCATCGCCCGGCGGCGTCGCCCCGGCGAGGTCCGTGCCGCGATGGATCACCGTCGGCGCGCCCACCGCATCGCCCGGGCCCCACGGGAGCGTCGAGATGTTCGCCGACGTGTAGTCGCCGCCCCACTGGTTGATCTCGCTCGCGTACGCGATCGCCGACCCGTCGGGCGCCCACGCCGGGTGGGTCGCGGCCGACGGCAAGCTCCCCGATACGGTCACCTCGACGCCGGCGAACGGATCCATGATGCGCATCTGCCGAGACGCGCCCTCGTCGATCGAGATCGCCATGCGCGTCTCGTCCGGGCTCCACGTGGAGAACCACCAGTGCTGCGAGTTCGGCGCGCCCGTGCTGATCGGATACACGGTCGGCGGTGGATCCATGCTGAGGTCGGTCGTCAGGTCGAACACCGCGCCGATGTTCTCGCCGCCGCCGAGGCGGCCCGCCATGTAGCGTCCGCTCGGCGATACGGTGTGGCAGCCGACGCAGCGATTGCCGTCGATGGCGACCGGTGGCGACGGCATGAACGAGTCGCGAACGGCGGTGCCGTCGTTGATCCGGATGATGCGGCCCGCGGCGATGTCCCAGTAATACACGGCGCCCGTCAGCGCTGCGCGAGCGAAGCGCATCGAGGTGGCCGTCCCCATCACCGCCGTGCTCGACGCCGCCTCCCACCGATCGGCCGCGACCGTCATCGGAGCGTCGGGATCGGTCTGCGCGAGCGAGCGCCACGCGGTGGCGTCGACGAGCCAGTCGTTCCGGAACGTCGCGCCGTCGTGGACGAGGTACGCGACGACGCTCACGCTCGGCTTGTCCAAGCGGACGCGGAAGAGATCCCCCGCGACGCCGTTCAGCCACTGGACGTCGGCGGGAAAGACGTTCTGCGGCATGACCGCTCCCTCGAGCGGGTAGACGATGGTCGTCTCGCGCGTCGGGTCGGTCGCGAGCGGGTCCACGAATCGGTCGGCGACGTCCGCCGGAACGCCGGGCCCGTAGATCGTGCGCTCGAGCCGCACGGACACCATCGCCGACGCGGCGACGGGGCCCGTGTTGGACATGACCGTCGCGGTCACGATCGCCGAGCCGCCGATCACGCCGTTCGCCGTGAAGAGACCGGACGCGACGTCGATGTCGCCGATCGTGCGCGCGTCGAGCTCGAAGATCGGCGCGACCGCGGGCCGCACCGTTCCGTCCTGGAACGTCGCGGTGACCTCGAAGTCGACAGTGGGCATCGAACCGTCGGTCGACACGAGCATCGCGCTCGGCGGCTCGATCGACAGCGACACGATTGACGGAAGCGCGCCGTCGGCGGCGCCTCCGTCGACGTTGCTGACCGGCTCACAATGCCCGTCGATGCACACCGCCCCGGACGCGCACTCCGACGTCGACGCGCAAGGGCCGCCGACCTCGGTGCCCGGTGAGCAGGCAGACAGCAGAACCGAAACGCAAAGGAGGTGGAAGAGAACGGCGGAGCGCAACATCCCCTTCAGCGTACCACCGTCAGTTCGGCGCGGGGATCCCGCTCGCCGTATCCACGAGAGGTCGAAGATCCGCCGGTGACGGCGGCGTATAGACCGTCGGCGCGCCGCGAGGGCGGTGGCGGTACGGCGACGGACGACGCGACGACGCCAGCATCCCGCGACCCGGGTCGTCGGTAGGCGACACGAGGCCAGGGAGCGTGTCGTCGAAGCGCCGGGGGGTGTCGAGCCCCGCGAGGAGCGAGTCGACCATCGCGTCGAGCTCCGATTCCGGGGGCGCCGGCCGATAGCTCGCGAGCGGCGGCGTGGGCCGGAGCGCGGCGCAGATCAGCTCGAAGATCGGCTCCGCGCTGTCGAGCGCCTCCTGTCGCGCCCGCTCGTCCGCCTCTGCTTGGCGGGCCGCCGCGGCCACCTTCGCTCTGGCTCGCGCCTCGGCCTTGGCTCGCTCGCGCCGCTCTTCGTCGGCGCGCTCTCGCTCTGCCTCCAGCGCGCGCAGCTGCTCTCGCTCTGCTTCCGCTCGCGCCCGCGCCTGCTCGTCGGCTCGCGCCCGCTCTTTCTCTTCGTTTCGCGCTCGCTCTTCCGTTCGCGCCCGCGCCTCCGCCTCGAGCATCGCCCGCGCTTCGGCCTTCGCGCGCGCGACCTCCGCCTCGACCTTCTTCTTCGCGCGCGCTTCGACGTCGGCCCGCGCCTTCTCCCGTGCCTCGTCGTCCGCCCGGCGCTTCGCGGCGGCGCGCGCCTCTCCGGCGGCGCGCGCCTTTTCGGCCCGCGCCTCGCGCTCCACGCGGGCAGCCTCGGCGACCGCGTTCGCCGCGCGGTCGTCCCCTGCCTTGCGCAGCAGCGCCTCGAGATCGTTCCACGCGCTCTCCCAACCCGGGTCCGCCCTCGTCGCGCGCACGAGGGAGCGCTTCGCCGCGTCGAAGTCGCCCGAGGCTTGCTCGAGCTCGGCGCAGGCGACGAGCAGGTCGGGGTCGTCCTGGTCCTCTGCGAGCGCCGCTCCGAGCACGCACCTCGCGTCTTCGAGACGCTCTGCAGCGATGAGCTCCCGCGCGAACAGAGACGGCTCCTCGACCGAGCGATCCGCGAGGAATCGCTCGACGCGCGAGAGGAGAATCTCGGTGCGGCGAGCCATCGCGAGGAGCGTGCCCACGGCCGGGTCGTCGTCACCGAGCGCGCGGGCGCGCGCGAGCACGCGAGCGGCCCGCTCGAAGTCCGTGCTGCGGACGAGCGCGTCGCCGAGCCAGCGCCACGGCTCCGCCCAGTCGGGGTCCGTCATCACCGCCTTGGTCAGAACGCGCTTTGCCCACGCGAGCTCGCCGCTCACGAGCAGCGTGATCCCGAGCGTCAGCATCAGGTCCGCGTCGTCCGGGTCGCGATCGATCGCCGCGTCGACCACGTCGAGCGCGTCGTCGGGCATGCCCGCCGCGAGGAGGTCGCGGGCGAGCATCACGGGCTCTTCGCTCTCGGTGGTGGCGTGGAAGCGCAGCAGGCGGACGTTCAGCTCGTGGCGGGATCGGGGCTTGAAGGCGTGCGGTGCGTGCATGTCCTACATCCTCCTACTGTGCACACATGCACCCGACCCCCCCGCGTGGGCAAGAAAATGGCGGGCTGCTCCCTCGGGGCATCCGCGTCGACACGCCGCCGAGCGATCCCGCCGGCGCGGGTCGCAGGCTCGTCAGGGGGCGGTCGGGAAGAACGGGCGGACGTCGATCGGGCCATCGCCCTCCGCCGAGAGCGCCGCCTCGAGCGCGACGAGCTCACGGGCCTCGGGCACGAGCGCGCGCGCGTGCGCGATCGCCGTTCTCGCCGAGTCTCGGTCGCCGACCGCTGCGTAGTAGAGCGCGTCGTTGTAGAGCGTCCAGAGGAGCTGGCCCCGCGTCTCGGTGCCGGACGCGTCCGCTCCCATCCACGAGAGCAGGTGCTCGGTCGCGCGAGCCTTCGCCTCCGCCCCGGAGCGGCGGTCCTCCTCGTAGGCGTCGTCGGGGAGCGCCTCGTGGAAGAGCGGCGCCGGCACGAGCGTCTCGTAGATGCTCGGGTCGACGCGCGGGTCGAGCTCGACCAGGACGGGGCGGAGACCTGCGAGCGATTGCAAGGGCCCCTCGCGGACAGCGCCTTCGAGCATGGTGCTGCGCAGGAGCTCGGCGAGCTCGGGATGCGCCTCGGCGAGTCGATCGGCGAGGCCCGGGTACGACAAGAGCGGGACCGGAACGAGCGTCACGTCCGGGCGAAGCTCTTCCTCCGCCTCACCGCCCATGAAGCGGAAGATGGTCTCGGGGTCGTGCGCGATGAGCACCGCGCGGGCCGGAAGGTCGCGACGCCCCAGCTCCTCGAACGCGTCGGTCGCCGCGAAGGACGCGAGCGACACGCGGGCGAGCGTGTGATGCACCTGCGCCGCGCCGAGCGCGGCTGCGACGAGCGCCACCACCACCGCCGTGCGCGATGGCTTCGCGCGGTCGGCACGTCCGAACGACGCGAGCACCGCTGCGACGAACGCCGCGGCGAGCGCGCCCAACGCGGCGAACAACGGCATGAGGTAGCCGAGCGCATCCGGGTTCGAACGGATGAAGCCGAGCCACGCGCGCGCCGCGGCGAAGATCGCCACCACCACGATCCAGACGTAGCCGACGCGGCGGGCGCCCGGCGTGCGCACGAGCGCATACGCGCCGGCGAGCGCCATGACGAGCGGCACGTACGCGAAGCTGTCGACGATCTGGACGAGCACGTCGAGGAATCGCTCGGCCAGCGGCTGCACCACGCCGACCGCGTTCTTCTGCCACGCCTGCGCGCTCACGACCCAGTAGAAGCGGTCGAGCGTGCTCGGATCGCCGAGGTCGAGCCCTCTCGTCGTGCGAGCGCGTATCGGAAGGTAGACGTACGTCGCGAGCCCCGCGAGCGTGAAGAGCACCGAGAGCGCCAGGGGCCGGAGGCCGCGCACGCGATAGACGCGCGCGAGCGTCGGCGCGACCGCCGGCAGGATCAACAACGCGAGGAAGTGGTGGTTCGCCAGCCCGAGCCCGAAGGCGAGCGACGCGGCGTAGATCGGACGCACGTCGCGCGTCGGCCACGCCGTCTCGAGCGCCAGGATCCGCTCGATCACGACGCACGCACAGAGCGCCTGCAGCGCGTACACCTCCGGCCGCACCGCCTGCAGCCAATAGCCGTAGCTTCCGACGACGAGCCACGTCGCACCGAGCGCGAGCGGGATCGCGACTCGATTCGAGACGACGCCGAGCGCACGCACCGTCCGCTCGATCGCCAGCGCGAGGAACGCGGCCGAAGCGGACGCGGCGAGCGCGCTCGCGAGCGCCACGCGGAACGCGAGCGGTCCGAGCGGGACGAGCGTACAGAGCGCGCCGAGCAGCGCGCTCGCCGGGTGGCCCGGCGGGTGGGCGATGCCGAGCTCGGTCGACGCGGCGACGAACTCCCCCGAGTCGAGCCAATAGCCGTGCCCCGACGCGGTCGCGAGGTAGCACGCGAGCGGTAGGCCCGACGCGAGGCCGAGCGAGACGAGACGTGCGGCCGGCTCGACGCGGCCCTGCTCCCCGAGGGCCATCGCGCCGCATCTTCAGCCCGCACGGCCGAGAGCGTCAATCGCCCGGGATCGGCCCGCCGCGTCGATCGGGCAGGCCGGCGGGTGCCGCCACGCGCTCGCGTTGCTCGATCGGCTCCTGTTCTAGCCGCCTCGATGCACGCGATCATTGGCTTTTGTGGTTCTTGCCCGCGGCACGTGGGTTGCTCACCATCGCCCCATGCGTCCACTCCTCGTCTCGTCGCGCCTCGCCGCCCTCGCCGTGCTCGCCGTGCTCGCGGGCTGCACCTCCGACTCGAGCTCGACCAAGGCCGGGGGGTCCCCGTGGGCGCCCGGCAAGGCGGACGGGCTGTTCGAGATCGCCGAGGTCGGCCCGCTCGCGCTCGGCGAGACCACCTCGATCGAGCTCGCCGGAGCGGTCCCCGCGTACCGCGTCGAGTCGTACGGAGGCACCGAGCTGCGCATCGACCTTCGGGGCGTGAGCGGCGCCGACGCCTACGTCGTCGTCGAGGGCCCGCTTCCGGGCGACGGCGACGCGACGGCGCCCGGCATGGGCGCCAAGCTCACGGAGGACGACGACTCCGGCGACGACCGCGACTCGCACCTCGACGTCACCCTGGACGCGCCGGGCGTCTACCGCGTCCTCGCCGGCACGTACGAGTCGCTCGGGCTTGGCGAGGCGCCAGCCGGCTCGCTCATGCTCGAGACGTCGTGCGTCGCCGGATGCACGCGGCCGTCGATGACCGCGGTCGAGCTCGTCCGAATGCTCCAAGCGAGCGGTCAGATCAGCGCGCTTCAGTCCGTGATGACATCGCAGCTGGTGACGCTCGTGCCCGACCCGGATCAGCGCGCGATGCTCGCGAGCCAGCTCACGGGGTTCTTTCGCGACGCGTCGCTGTCGAGCACGCTGCGCTTCCCGATATTGCCGTTGCGCCAGCTCGGCTCTCTGCGCTCGGCGCTCGGGCTCATCCCCTCGCAGCCGCCCGAGCCGACGATGGTCGTCGATGGCGACCTGATGACGCTGCTCGGACCGTGCAACGCGACGCGCGCGATGCCGGCACCCGTCCACGCGGCACTCCCGAACCTCGGCAACGGCCACTTCCCTAACCGGTCGCTCACCGCGTGTCAGGTCGCGCACAGCCAGAAGCTCGCGCAGATCCTCACGTCGCTCGCTTCGAACAACGGGTCCGAGGTGACGTATGCCGGCGACGTGCACACGACGCCGCGCTCGCTCATCGAGGCGCTCATCGCGAACGGCCACACCGTCGAGGTCCGAAACGAGCGCACGTACGCGAACTTCATCTCGTTCACGTGGGGGGATCGCGACGTCGTATGGCCCGTCTGGCTCGACACGGGTCTCGACGTCGGCGGCGCCGCGCTCGCGGTACCGATGGGACACAGCGAGCACGCGTGGCGGATCAGCGGTCCGGAGGTGAACGCGCGCGTGATGTTCTACCTCGGCATCGACGGCGCGGCGTTCTTCCCACAGACGCAGACTCGGCCGGCGTGGACCGGGGAGCTCGTCTCGGACGGCTCGATGAGCACCGATTCACAGGGGCTCTCTCACGTCCTCGACGCGCTCGACGCGGCGAGCGTGTACCTACAGAGGATCCGGACCGAAGCCTCGACCGTGGCGGCCGGCCTCCCGGCCGACGGCTACGGCTTCTTGGGCGTCTGCAACGACTCGAACGCGACGATCGAGTACGTCACCCGCGGCACGATCACGGCGTTCCCGCTCGTGCGCGCGGCGAGCCTCGACGCGGAGCCGCGGCTCGACGACGGGCTCGACGACGCGGTCCGTGCGCTGCCGCACGACGCGGACGTCGCTCCGGAGCGCGGCGACGCGCTGCGGCGCATTCTTCTGATGACACCGCACGAGGCGGGCTCGGACCTCTATCCGGACGCGGCCTTGAAGGATCAGCTGGCGGCGATCCGCGACGAGATCGGCGCTCGCTGAGCCCGCGTGCGCGGGGCCCGGGCGCGCGAGCACTTCTGGTACGCTCGGCCCGATGCTGGTCGAATGCCACAAGTGCGGCGCGCCGCTCGACGTGCAGGCGAGCTCGAACCGGGTGAAGTGCAGGTACTGCGGGGTCACCACCGAGCTCGAGAGGACGAAGACGATCGCGGTCCAGACGCCCGCCGGCTGGCAGCCGCCGCCGGTCTGGACGCCGCCGAGAGCGCCGCAGGGTCCGCCGCCGGTCGCGCTCCGCTACCGACGCACCGGGACCGGGTCGCCGATCGTCGCCGCGGTGATCTCGGTCGTCGCTCTCGCGGGCGTCGGCTCGTCGGTCCTCGCGACGACGGGCGGCGTCGACATACCGTTCTTCTCGAAAGGCGACCGCTGGGACGGTACGAGCACGCTCGTGTGCGCGCTGAACGAGACGCTGGTCGTCGACGGCAAGGACGCCAACGTCGCGTTCGGTCCGGTGATCGACGCGGCCGGCCCCAACTGCCGCCTGACGATCCGCAACTGCCATCTCCACGGCGCGATCGGCGTACAGGGAGGGGTCAACGCGGAGATCACGATCGAGAACAGCACGATCGACGCGACCGATCGCGGCGTCGCCGGCGACATGAACATGACGGTTCACGTGCGCGGTCAGAGCCGGATCACCGCGGCGCTCCACGGCATCGCTGGCGGGACGAACGCCCACATCGACATCGACGGGCCGTCCACGATCAGCGCGGTGCAGGGCGACGGCGTGCGCGGCGACACGAACCTCGAGCTGCTCGCGCACGCGACGACGATCGAGGGCGGCACGGCGGGGGTCGCCGGGGGGCTCAACCCGCACGTACACATCCTGCAAGCCACGGTGCGCGGCCGGCAGGCGGCGTTCAACTTCGCGCAGAACGCGGAGGTCGACCTCACGGGCGCGACGGTCGAAGGCGAGCGGCAGCTCGGGCGCAACGCGCGCATCTCCGAGCGTTGAAGCGATCGTGAGCGAGCGCAAGCGCAACCTGACGCTCGCCTCGACGATGCCGTTCGGCATCGGCGAGACCAAGCCGCATCACTACCTCGAGATGCTGCGCATCGCGTGGCGGAACGCCGGCAAGCTGGCGCTACGCGTGGCGGATCCTCAACGACGGCGTCTGTGACGGCTGCGCCCTCGGCACGACGGGGCTCCGCGACTGGACGCTCGACGGCACCCATCTCTGCCTCGTTCGGCTCAACCTGCTCGAGCTCAACACGATGGGGCGCTCGATCACGAGTCGCTGGCGGACGTCTCGACGCTGCCGCGCCGCGCCGCCGAGCTCCGCGCGCTCGGGCGGCTCGGCTGGCCGATGCGTCGTCGCGCGGGCGAGCCCGGCTTCACGCGGGTGCGCTGGGACGAGGCGCTCGCCGAGCTCGGCGCGCGCGTCGGGCGCGCGCGATCCCGATCGCATCGCGCTCTACATGACCTCGCGCGGCATCACCAACGAGGTGTACTTCGCGGCCCAGAAGGCCTGGCGCGCGCTCGGCTCGCCGCACATCGACAACGCGGCGCGCCTCTGCCACTCCCCGTCCACGGCGGCGATGAAGCGCGTGCTCGGCGTCGCCGCGTCCACCTGCAGCTACCGGACTGGTACGGCACGCGACGTCATCGTCTTCTTCGGCTCGAACCCCGCGAACGATCAGCCGGTGGCGCTCAAGTATCTGCCGACGCGAAGAAGCTCGGCACGCAGGTGCTCGTCGTGAACACGTACGACGAGCCGGGCATGGAACGCTACTGGGTCCCGTCGAACGCGGGCTCGGCGCTGTTCGGCACGAAGATCGCGGACCGCTTCTTTCACGTCTCGACGGGCGGCGATCTCGCGTTCGTGTACGCGGTCGCAGAAGCTGCTGATCGAGCGCGGCGGCGTCGACCGCGCGTTCATCGACGCGCACACGACGGGCTTCGACGACTACGTCGCGCATCTCGACGCGCTCGATGTCGACGAGCTCGTGGCGCGCGCCGGCGCGACGCGCGAGGACGCCGAGAGCTTCGCGCGATCCTCGCGGCGCGCGAAGACCGGCGTCTTCGTGTGGAGCATGGGGCTCACCCAGCACGGTCACGGCACCGAGACGATCGAAGCGCGTCCTCTGCCTCGGCTTGTCCAAGGGGTTCGTCGGCCGCGAGCGGTGCGGCCTGATGCCGATCCGCGGCCACTCCGGCGTCCAGGGCGGAGCGGAGATGGGCGCGTACGCGACCGCGCTGCCCGGCGGCCGGCCTCCGAACGACGTCGAAGCCGATCGCCTCGCATCGCTCTGGGGGTTTCGGCCGCCGCCCGCGAAGGAATGCACACCGTCGCGATGCTCGAAGCGGCGCTTCACGAGAGCCTCGACCTTCTCTACTCGGTCGGCGGCAACTTCGTCGACACGCTCCCTCAGCCCGAGCGCGTCGAGCGTGCGCTCGGGAACGTCCCATTGCGCGTGCACCAAGACATCGTGCTGACGCCGAAGATGCTCCTGCCCGCGAAGGAAGCGGTCTACCTCCTGCCGGCGAGGACGCGCTACGAGCACGAGGGCGGCGTGACCGAGACGACGACCGAGCGCCGCGTGATCTTCAGCCCGCACATCCCAGGTCACATCGTCGGAGAGGCCCGCGACGAGTGGCGCATCCTCGTCGACATCGTGAAGGCCGCACGCCCCGATCTCGCACCGTTCGTGCATTACGCCGACACCGCGGCGATCCGAAAGGACATCGCGCGCACGATCCCGGCGTACGCGGAGATCGAGAGCCTCTCTCGCAAGGGCGACCACTTTCAGTGGGGTGGGCCGCACCTCTGTGCAGACGGCCGTTTCGGCCACCCCGACGGGCTCGCCCGCTTCACGACCGCCGAGCCCCGCGACCGCGAGCTCCGCGCCGGCTCGCTGCACCTCGCCACGCGCCGAGGCAAGCAGTTCAACAGCATGGTCCAATCGAGCTACGACGGGTTGACCGGCGCCGAGCGCGACCACGTGCTGATGTCGGGCGAGGACATGCAACGCTACGGCCTCCATGATGACGAGCCCGTTCGTCTCGTGAGCGACCACGGCGAGGTCGAAGCGCGCGTCCTCCGAGCCCCAATCACCCCGGGCAACCTGCAGATGCACTGGCCCGAAGCGAACCCGCTCCTCAATCCGTCGCGAATCGACCCCGGGGGCAAGGTCCCCGACTACAACGCGGTCGTCCACATCGAGCGGCTCGAGCGCTGAGAGGCCGTGCCGCGGCGATGAAACGCCTCTGGGCGCGGTCCGGAACGCGGGAGGTCGTGCTCGACCGGCAGGTCGGGACGACCACGCGCATCCGAGTGCGCGACGCCGACGGCCAGCGATTCATCAAGCGCCCATCCGCGCTCGTTCGCGCGCGAGCGATCACGGAGATCGCCGGCGTGACCGCTGCCGAGGTCCGGTTCTACGACGAGCTCGCGCGCGAGCTGCCGGTACGCATCCCGAAGCTCGTGCGCGCGCGTCATCGCCCGTGGGGCTTCGAGCTCGTGCTCGAGGATCTCGTCGCGAGCGGATGCACCATGATCGCCTCGGGGAGCGCGCTCTCGGTCGACGAGGTCCGCGGGCACCTCCGCGCGCTCGCGACGCTGCACGCGAGGTTCTGGGAGGATCCGCGCTTCGAGCGAGAGCTCCTCTGGCTGACGACGATCCGCCGGCGCGAGGTCGCGCTCGGCGAAGCGCTCGCGCGCCCCCTCATGGAGCTCGGGCTCCTGCGCGCTGGCCCGCTCGTCCCGTCCTCGCTGCGCGTCCTCGCGCGTCGTTACGCGCGCGAGCGTTCGCGCGTGAGCGCCGTGCTCGCGCGCGGGCCCCGCACGCTCGTCCACCACGACTGCCACCCGGGAAACCTGTTCTGGGACGCGGACGGCGAGCCCGGATTTCTCGACTGGCAGATGGTGCGCTGCGCGAGCTGGGCGTCGGATGTCGCGTATCTCTTCGCGACGGGTCTCGCCACGTCCGAGCGGCTCGCGCACGCCGACGAGCTCCTCGGGACCTACCTCGCCGCGCTGCCGGCCGCGCTCCGCCCGAGCTTCGACGAAGCGCGCGAGCTCGTGCGCGTCCACACCGCGTACGCGTTCGAAGCGATGGTCATCACGCTCGCCGTCGGCGGCCTCATGCTCGATCGCGACGCCCGCCGCCTCGTGCGCCGCACGGCCCTCGCCGCCGCCGACGAAGAGAGCTTCCAGCGCCTCGGCCTCGCGACGTAGAGCTCGACGTCAACGCTCGACGAAGACGTGGGTGGGCGTGCCATCGGTGCCATCGAAGACCAACGGATCCCCCACGTCGCGGTACGTCGTCGACGTCTTGGGGATCCGAGGATCGGCCACCGCTCGCCGATGCGCCGCGCCGACGACCGAGACCACGTCTCCGCTCCGCACCGCGAGCCGATCTGTCGTGTCGGGCGCGAGCGGCACGGCCCGGTAGTCG
The DNA here is from genome assembly GCA_963740495.1 of uncultured delta proteobacterium. Lineage (GTDB taxonomy): Bacteria > Myxococcota_A > Polyangia > Polyangiales > CAVUEK01 > CAVUEK01. Next base: position 822,893 of record CAVUEK010000006.1, on the reverse strand, counting down.
AGGATCACGAGCGCGGGATCGTCGACGAGGACCACCCCGGACTCGTCGTGGACGAGGAACGGTGCCGAGTCCGATCGCCCGTGGAGGATGAGGAGGGGCATCTCACAGTCGGATCTGCACCTGCACGGCTCCCGCACCACCCGCTGCGCAACGTACGCGGCGACCGCGCGGCCCTCGTCGGTCGCGACAGAGTCGAGCGCCTCCACACGCCCCTCGACGCGGACGGCTCGGGCCTCGACGACCCCCTCGATCCCGATGGGGTCTCCGGCTCGCCCCAACAACCGGCGAATCGCGCGGCGCGCGCGCACGCGGCGAACGAAGAACGTGAGGACATCGAAGGTCGCGAGCGGTGGGACGAAGAGGATCCTCCCGAGCGCATCGGCGGTGTAGCCGAAGACGGGACGATGGTCGGCGCGCTCTGAGAGGAGCTCGGTCCAGGCCCGCTTGCGCGAGTCAGCCAACCAGGCGCTCGAGCTCGTCGTCGCGCGGCGTCACGAAGCCGTGGTCGTCCGCGTCGTTCACGACGACCGCCTCGACGCCGACCCCGTAGACGCCGGACTCCGTCGCGACCGGACGGGCGGCGTCGGCGTCGGCGTCGGCGTCGGCGTCGGCGTCGAGCAGCGAGACGTCGTCCGCGTCATCGAGGATCTCGTAGACCTCCTCGGCGAGCGCGAGCACGTCGTCGCCCGGGAGCCGTGGCGGGAGCCCGCGGAGCACGGCGTCGAGCTCGATGCGATCGGACGGCGCGACGCATCGGAAACGCAGGCCCATCCCGTACGCGGCTTCGCGCCCGTCAGCGTCGACGCGCGCGACCTCCGCGACGACCTCGAGCTCGCGCCCCGTGCGGGGCAGCCGGAAGTGCGCGCGCACCAGCACCCCGACCTCGAGCGGCTCGTCGACCGCGACCCAGATCCCCCGAGCCGAGAGGTCGGTCGCGATCCCTGCCACGGTCCCGACGCCTTCGACGTCGAGGACGCACGCGAGCCGGACGGCGCGGCGGAGCGCCGTTCGGCCGGTATCCCGTGCGATCTCCGCATCGCTGGCTCGCTCGACTTCGTCCATGGCTCTCACGGCTTTCGGGGCTCGAAGGCGCCCAGCAGGGTCAATCCGGCCGTCATACGCCGGCACCGGCCCCGACATTCCCGAGGAAAACGGCCGCGCCCCCCGGCCGGCCGCCCTTCGGACCAGGCCCTATGGCGCCCGCGAAGCCGAGGGTCAAGCGGACGCGCCGTCCCTCGTCAGCGCTCTACCGGGCCGCGATGCGGCGGACGACCGCCGCGTAGTCCCGGCGCGGCCCGCGGAGCCGCCCCGGCGCGACCGGCTTGTGGCGGAGGGACGTGCCGAGGAGGATCCGCATCATCCCGTTCATGCGGTTCAGGCTGACGCCGATCGCCGGCACGTCCTCGCCGCGGCGGCGCCCCGGGATCACGCGCGCGACGTACCCACCCGCCTCGATCCAGACGTCGGACCGGGGGATCTGCACGCGCACGCGCACGCGCTCGCCGACCGAGGCCTCCGCGTGACAGGCGACGCGGGCCCCGTCCCACGACAGATCCAGCGCGTGCTCGCCGAGGAGCCGCTGCCCGTCTTCGCTGACGACGATGCAACCGGTCTCGACCCGGTGACGCGGATGCTGCCGCTCGGTATGGACCGTGGTGTTTCCGCTCATGGTCGCGATCGTGACAAACACGAGTGCGCTCGGTCCAAAAACGCGGCAGAACGGTGCGCCATGGATCGAGGCGTCACGCGGCGTGCGGTTCACGCGCTCGCCGGCGGAGCGAGCGTCGAGCGGTCCGACGAGGTCGTGGTCGAGGAGCCGCTCGAGATCCGCGTCGCGGGTGATCCCTTGGCGGTCACCCTGCGGACTCCCGGGGCGGACGCCGACCTGGCGCTGGGGTTCCTCTTCGCCGAGGGCATCATCGAGTCCGCCGACGACGTGTCGACGGTCGCCCATTGCGGCCGGCCCGGTGACGAGGGTTATGGCAACGCGATCGACGTGACGGCGGGGCCGGGTGTCGCGCTCGATCCCGAGCGGACCCAGGGCGCGCGCCGCGGCACGCTCACGACGGCGGCGTGCGGGGTCTGCGGCCGACGTAGCATCGACGATCTCCTCGAGCGCGCCGGCTCGGTCGACGTCGAGGTGGTCGTGCCGGTGTCGCTCGTCGCGCACGCGCCCGAGCTGCTCCGGAACGAGCAGGCGAACTTCGCACGCACCGGCGGCATCCACGCGGCCTGTGCGATCGACGCGAGCGGCACGGTGCTCGCCGCCGCGGAGGACGTCGGACGCCACAACGCGGTCGACAAGGTGGTGGGGGCGCTCTTGCGCGCGAAGCGCGTCGGGCGCGGCGCCAGGTCGGGCGCGCCGGTCCTGCTCGTCGTCTCGGGCCGAGCCGGCTTCGAGATCGTCCAGAAGGCCGCGGTCGCGAGAGATCCCGGTCGTCGCCGCCGTGTCCGCGCCCACGTCGCTCTCGATCGACCTCGCCGACCGAGTGGGCATCGCACTGGTCGCCTTCGTACGAGCGGGTCGGCTCAACGTGTACACGCACAGAGAGCGCATCGAGGCGTGACGGTGCTCGTCGGGATCTTCGTCGGCGGGGCGGCGCGACGCATGGGCGGGCGCGCGAAGGGCTTGCTCGTGGCGCCTAGCGGTGAGCCGATCGTCGTCGCGCTCGTGCGCGCGGCGCGCGAGGCCGGCCTGGCCCCACGCCTCGTCGGCGAGAGCTCGGCGTACATCCGGGTCGCCGACGACGTGCCGCGCATCGCCGATGATCCGCCGGGGATCGGCCCGCTCGGCGGTCTCGCCGCGCTCCTGGCCGAGGCGCGCGACGGGCGCGCCATCACCGTCGCGTGCGACATGCCGTACGTCGACGCGCAGGTGCTGCGGCGCATCGCCGACGATCCGCGGGGCGCCACGGTCCTCGCGGCGCGCACGGCTCCGTCCGGGCCGTGGGAGCCGATGCTCGCCCGCTACGACGCCGCGAGGGCGCGCGAGCCGCTCGCGCGTGCCATCGCGGAAGGCGTCCGCTCGTTTCAGGCGCTCTTCGGGCGCATCGACATCGAGGTCGACGAGCTGCCGTTGGACGCCTGCATCGGACGGGCCCTCGCGGACTGGGACACGCCCGAGGACATCGCTCGAGGGGGCGGTCAGAGCTCGTGAAACCCGACGCTCGGGGTACCGGCCGCGTCTCGCGCCGAACCGAAGAAATCGCGCGCGGGAAGCGCGGTTCGGCCCGTCCCCGACGCGACGCCCCCGTTTCCGGCGATCGTGCCGCCCGCGCTCGAGCCGTCGAGCGTGAAGTCTGCGCCGGCAGCGTCCACGAACGGGTCGGTCGAGAGGGCAGGCAACATCGAGCTCATCGTCACGCCGGCGGAGCCGTCCGTGTCGCAGCCGAAAACGAGCGTGCCGTAGTGGTTGACGATGGCAGCAGGGCCGGTGCCGGCAGCGAAGACGGGCGCCGCCGGACCGAAGCACGCGAACAGGTCGTTTCGTAGCTCGGCGCTGCCCGCGAACCGAATGAACGGATCGCGATTGGACGCCGGAGCAGTGCGGATGAACGTGTTCGAATGCAACGTGATGGGCGCCGAGCTCGCGGGCGTGCCGAAGACCGCGCGCCCGACCGTCAGCACGAACAGGTTGTTCGTCGCGACGACGTCGCCGTTCTCGATGTAGATGGCGCTTCCCTCGACCGACGGAAACGGCAAGAATCGATTGGCGTCCGCGACGACCGTCCCATCGCTCGTGAACACACCGCGACACGAGTTGGTGTCGGCGAGATCGCAGCCCGCGATGCCCGTCTCGCTCGGCGCTCGCATGCCTTGCCGGAGCACATTGCACGTCGAGCCGACGCACGAGATCCCGTCCGCGAACTCGGTGAGCGCACCGCCTGTGCCCGACTTTCCGATCACGAGATCGTTGTCTTCGATGCTGCAGGTAGCTCCGCCAAAGCAGCCGATCGCCGTGGCCCCGATCGCATCGACGCCGCTGTCGAGACCGCTGATGAACGCGTTGCCGCGCACGACGAGGTCGCAGCCTTGCACCGCGATCCCCGAGCTCATCGCGAGCGGCGTGTCGGACGTCACGTAGATCCGCGTCGCCACTCCGGTGCTCTCGACCCTCAGCTCGCCGCGGCAATCGCCGGTGATCGCCGAGGGGCTCGGCCGCGAGGACGCGGTCGTGACGTGCGCGAACACCTCTAGATCGTTGATGAGGTCCACCGTTCCCGCGTTCTGGAGTAGGACTCCGTTCGCATCGGTGCCTTCACCGCTGATCGACTCGATGCTGCTTACGTCCGCGTTCCCGCTGATGGACAGCCCGAGCCCAGTCCCCGCCATCGACGTACCTTCGATGCGCTGGCCGTCGGCGATCGTCGCCGTCCCATCTTCGATCCACGCGCCCGCCGCGGTCGCCTGGTAGGAGCGAGCCGTGAACGACGATGACGATGCGGTGAGGTCGCCGGCGGAGCGGAGCGCCGCAGCGCGAATCCCCGCACTTCCGCCCTCGGTCGAGGTCACGTCGACATCGGTCGTCGCGATGTACCCCGCGCCGAGCACGTGAGCTCCCCACACCGCGTGGTCCGACTCGAGCGTGATCGTGGACTCGACCACCGTCCCGTCCTCCTCGATGCGCACCCCGGTTGCGTCGACGCCGACCACCGTCGCTTCGATGGCGAGCTTCTCGAGCTTTCCGCCCGCGCTGCCCGACGGGAAGAGCGCGATGGGCGACGACGGGTCTGCTGGCTGCAGAACGGGTCGGCAGTCGAACGCTGCGAAGCCGGGGAGCTCGTAGCCGCCGGCCACGGTCACACCCGACGCGATCTCGATGTTCTCGACGTAGGGCGCGCCCGCGCACGCGACGCAGACGCGGCCGCCGGCCGCGGCGAGATCGTCGATCGCGCGTTGGATCGAGTCGAGCGGATCGTCGGGAGTCAGGCCCGACCCCGCCATTCCGAGCGCGACGTAGCGGTCGCACGCGCACCCATCGTCGATCGGGCCGTTGCAGTCGTCGTCGATCATGTTGCCGCACGTCTCCACCGGCGCGCACATGATCGCGTCCGCCCCAGCGTCGCGAACGTTGCCGTCGCGTAGCGAGCCGTCGGGCCCACCACCACCGCCATCGGAGCTGCCCGCGCCGCCGTCGGCGAGCCGTGGATCGATGTCGAGCAACAGCCCGCACGCGGACGCACTGCACAGAACGCACGCCGCCGCGAATGTCCGCCCCACCGACCGAGAGTACCTCACGAGGAGCGGGCTTAGCCCAACGGTGACGGTTCGCTCACTCGCTCGGGGCCTCGACGGCGACGCACCCGTCGGTGCTGCGGGGGCTCTCGGGCGCGGGATCGACGATGTGGAATTCGACCCTGCGGTTGGTCTGCCGGGCGTCTTCGGTCGTCCCCTCCGCGAGAGGACGCGTCTCGCCGCAGCCGTACCCCTCGAGCCTCTCGCTCGGGATCCCGTGCTGGGTCAGCCAGAACAGGACCGTCCCGGCGCGGCCCTGGGAGAGCCTGAGGTTGCGGGCGTCGGGCCCGCGGTCGTCGGTGTGCCCCTCGACGCGCACCTTCCGGATCTGCGGGTTCACCTCGAGCACCGCGCGGATCTCGTCGAGGATCTCGTCCGCCCCGGGCTGCAGCGTGGCCCGGTTCGTCTCGAACTCGATCCGCTCGAGGATCCGGATCTCATGGGCCTCCTCGTCGACCCGCACCGCGCGCGGGCATCCGTGCGCTTCGGCCGGCCCAGGAGCCGTCGGGCACTCGTCGTCCGCGTCCAACACGCCGTCCCGGTCGTTGTCGGGGTCCGGGCAGCCGTCCTCGTCTTCGAAGCCGTCGCGATCCTCGGCCACGATCGGGCACCGGTCGTTCCATCCGCGATCCCGTCCTCGTCGGCGTCCGACTCCGGGCAGCCGTCCTCGTCGGCGACCCCGTCGCGATCTTCGGGCTCTTCGACGCACTCGTCGGCCGTGTCGACGACGCCGTCGTCGTCGTCATCGAGATCGGGGCAGCCGTCCTCGTCCTGGTACTCGTCGAGGTCTTCGGCGTCGTCGGGGCACTGGTCCGCATCGTCCGCGATCCCGTCCTCGTCACGGTCGGACGGTGGCGGCGGCGGCGGCGCGGCGGCGGCGAGCGGCTCGACGTACCCGATGGTCAACACGATCCGGAGGTCCGGCGTGCCGTAACCGCGGGAGAGCCCAGGCCCACCCGCGAGGCCCGCGTTGAACCCGGTCTTCGCGAAGTACTCGAGCCCCCCGAGCATCTCCACCGAGAGCGTCTCGCGCCGTCCGAAGTAATCGAGCGAGTGCGATCCGACGGCCTCGAGGATGCCGTCGAGCGTTCCTTCGTCGTCGTACAGGCGAACGGCGGCGCCGAGGCCCCAGATGAGCTCGTTACGTACCAGGATCGATCCGACGTCGTGCTCGTCCCTGATGCGCAGCCCGAGGTTCGCCGTGATGCGGACCGGCCCGGGGCGGATCTCGACGAGGAGCTTCGGCACGAACGAGACGCTCGTCTCCCCGGAGTAATGCTGCCCGTCGAGGACTCCGTCCGCGAGCGGCAGCGTGAGCGTCGCCTGCGCTCCGACGGACGCGACCTCGTCGTTCTCGCCGTAGATCCGCACGCGCGCGCCGAGCCACGGGTCGCCCAGCGTCGCCTCGTCGGGTCCCGCCGCGGTGCCGCGCGCCTCCCCGGTCATCAACAGGTGGACGGGAAGCCCCGCGTATACGATCAGCCGGTCGAAGAGGCCCCAGGAGAGCCCGACGTCGAGCGAGACCTGGTTCTCGATGATTGGCGCGACCTCCGTGGACGAGTCGCCGAGCGTCGACTCGTAGACGAGCGGATCGAGGGAGTAGACGAGGTGCGCGTGGGCGCCCCAGCGATCGTGCCCTCGGTCGATCGGCCGCGAGACCGCGAACCCGTCCTCCGGCACCTCCGAGGCGTAGTAGCGCTGCAAGGGTAGGCCCTGCGCCAGCGCCACGGCAGGCGAGAAAGAGGTGACCACTACGGGAAGGAACGCGGCCAGACGCGCGAAGGACCCCGGCATGGCAGAGGACGCTACCACAGGACCACTGGCGACCGCCGGCCAGACCGCCAGGTGTTTGACACCCATCCTTTTGGCCGACCATTGTTCGCGTCGGTGAAGAAGATCGAGGAGAAGACGACGCTCAACACCGAGCTCTTGTCGGATGTCGACCTCGACGGGAGCGGCGAGCCTCAAGCTGCGCTCGTGGTCTACCACCGCGATGGCGTGTTGGTCGTTCCTCTGCACCTCGGGCGCCCCGCCGTCGTCGGCCGCGCGCACCCGGCCGACGTCGTCGTCGCGAGATCTCAGCTTGAGCCGGCGCCACGCGTCGTTCGAGTGGGACGACGAAGGGATCTGGGTGGAGGACCTCGGGTCGACGAACGGCACGAGGCTCCGAGGCGAGCTCGTCCAGCGGGCGCGGCTGGGCCCTGGCGACACGGTGAGCTTGGGCGGGAGCGTGACGGCGTCGGTCAGCGTCGCGTCCGATGGACGACAGCTCGCGGGGATCGACTCGCACGAAGACTTCACGCGACGTCTCGAGGACGAGGTGACACGCGCGCACGCGTTCCGCCGGACGCTGGCGCTCGTGATGATCCGCGCGATGTCGCTCGACGAGGGTCACGTGAGCCGCTGGGCGCCGCGCGTGCGATCGGAGCTGCGCGACGTCGATCGAATGGCTCTCTATGGAAACCGGTCGGCGCTCGTGCTCTTGCCCGAGACGGATTGCGATGTCGCCGTGCAAGTCGCGAAGCAGGTCGTCTCGACCGACCGACTCGGAGAGCCGCCGCTCGTGGCCGGCGTCGCGACCTTCCCCGAGCGGGGCACGAGCGAGGCGCTCGTCGACGCGGCTCGGCAGGCGGCGCGACGCGCGACGCTCTCGTCGCGCGTGCACGTCGGGACGAACGACGACGACGAAACGGAGCGGAAGCATCGCAGCGTCGTGATCGCGAGCCCGAGGATGCGTGAGGTCTACGATCTCGTACGCAAGATCGCGGCGTCGCCGATCCCCGTCCTGATCCTCGGGGAGACCGGCTCCGGCAAGGAGGTCGTGGCCGCGGCGATCCACAACGGCTCGCCGCGACGCGCCGGGCCGCAGCGCTCGATCAACTGCGGCGCGATCCCGCCGACGCTGATCGAGAGCATCCTCTTCGGGCACGAGCGGGGCGCGTTCACGGGAGCCGAGCGCTCTGCGCCGGGGCTCTTCGAGCAGGCCGACGGCGGGACGGTGCTGCTCGACGAGGTAGGCGAGCTGTCGCCCGCCGCACAAGCCGCCCTCCTGCGTGTCCTCGAGACGAAGCGGCTCATGCGCGTCGGCGGCACCGAAGAGATCGAAGTCGACGTACGGGTCATCGCCGCCACGCATCGCGCCCTCGAGACGATGGCCGACGACGGGAAGTTCCGCCGGGACCTGCTCTACCGGCTCAACACGATCACGCTCGAGGTGCCACCGCTCCGGGAGCGACCGGAGGAGATCCTGGCGCTCGCCGAGCTCTTTCTGGCGGAGGCGGCTCGCGCATCGAGCAGCCCGGCGAAAGAGATCGACGACGACGCACGCGAGCGCCTGCTCGCGCACAGCTGGCCTGGCAACGTTCGCGAGCTCAGGAACACGATCGAGCGCGCGGTGCTCGTCTGCCGCGGCGACACGATCACCGTCGAGGATCTCGGCGAGCGCGTCCGCGGAGCGGGCCCGAGCGGCACCTCACCGACGGACTACCCAGGGCCGCTCGGCGGTGAAGAGGACGAGGGCGACGTCGCGTTCAAAGATCGCATCCGCGAGTACGAGACGCAGCTGATCGTAGACGCGCTCCGGAAGTGCGAAGGCAACCAGACCGCGGCTGCAAAGATGCTGAAGATGCCGTTGCGCACTCTCGTGCACAAGATCCGCACGTACGGGATCAAGAAGCTCTACGAGGTCTGATCCGCGCGAGCTCAGCTCGCCCAGCTCACTTCGGGGTACGGCCGTCCAGGGCGCGCCAGGTGGAAGCCCTGGAGGTAGTTGCAGCCGAGCCTCACGAGCTCATCGCGCTCGGTCTTCGTCTCGACGCCCTCGGCGACGACGTCTATACCGAGCGAGCGGCTCAACGTGGTGAGCGACAGCACGACCTGGCGCTTGACCGCGTCGGTGTCGACGTCGCGGACCAGCGACATGTCGATCTTCATGAAGTCCGGGCGCAGGCTCGCGAAGTAGCTCAGCCCGGCGTAGCCCGCGCCGAGGTCGTCGATGGCGAGCCTGTAGCGAAGCGCGCGGAGCATCTCGAGGCGCGCCGCGAGCTCGGATACGCCTTCGAGGCTCGCGCGCTCGGTGAGCTCGAGGACGACACGGTGCGCATGACGCGCGAGCGGCGAGGCCACGTCGAAGAGATCCACGTCGGCGAGGTCCGACGGGTGGATGTTCACGAAGAACGTCGCGTCGCGCGGCGCCTCCGCGATGATGTCGGCGACGAGCGAGCGCGTGTGCCGACCGAGGACATGCACCGCGCCGAGCTTCTCCGCTGCATCGATGACAGCGCCGGGGTGCGGGAGCGCGGGCTCCTCGGAGCGAAGGAGCGCCTCGTAGCCATGGACCCGCTTCGACTCCGTGGTGACGATCGGCTGCACCGCCATCCACATCCCCCTTATAGCGGAGCGGAAGCTGCGCTCGAGGTCCGCGCGATTTCCCAGACCGTCACGGGCGCGGGTGAAGCGCCGCACCTGCATCGCCTCCCTCACGACCGCTTTGAGAGCTTCGTTCGCGATGGGCTTCGTGAGGTACCGAAACGCGCCGTACTGAACGGCGCGCGACGCGCTCTCGACGCTCGGCGTGCCTGTCAGGAAGATGACGGGCAGATCGAGATCCGCGGCCGATAGGATGCGCAGGAGCTCCGTCCCGTCGGCCTCGGGCATCGAGACGTCGGAGACGACGACGTCCGGAGCGGCGGTGCCGAGCTTCCGAAGCGCTTCGGCGACCGAGGACGCGGTGGTGACCTCGTAGCCGGCCGCTTTCAGGACGCGCGCGAGAACGGTCGAGACGAGCTCTTCGTCGTCGACGACGAGGACGCGTCCCTCATGAGCCTCCTCCTCTGCCACCGAAGTGACTGTAGGATGGCTAACATGTCGCTGGCAAGCGCGTCGGTGCTACTCAGCGTCGGCGAGCGCGGGGGCCGCGACGGTGGGCGCGAGCGCCCGCGGCTTCACGACCCGGTCGGCCGGCGTCCAGCGCGCGCGCTGCGGCGACGTGATCCGGATCGCGCCGAGCCACGCGAACACGCGCATCACCTGCCACGTCGGGTCGATCTCGAACCACCGCGCCGCGAAGTTCGGCGACTGACCCCAGCGGTGGTGGTTGTTCTGGAACAGCTCGCCGCCGGTCAGCACGTCGAAGATCAACGTGTTGCGCGAGCGATCCTCGGTCGCGAAGTTGCGATAGCCGTACTTGTGCCCGCCCCAGTTGACGATGGCGCCGTGGATCGGGCCCATGAACCAGTGGATCGGCAGGAGCAGGAAGAACGCCCAGTGCGGCGCGAACGCGATGTAAAAGAGCGTGTACGCGGTGCCGATCCCGATGCGGCTCCACCAGCTGTCCGCGATGCGGTCGATCAGCGGCCACTCGGGGTAGCCGCCGTCGAAGCGCGCGTCGGGAGTGATCGTCCGGACCGCGAAGCCGTGGTAGCGCTCTTTCGTCCTCCACATCATCCGGAAGAAGTTCGGGTAGATGTGGGGCGAGTGCGGGTCGCCCTCGGCGTCGCTGAACGCGTGATGCTCGCGATGGAGGATCGCGTACGCGCGCGGGCTCAGGTACGAGCTGCCCTGACAGAGCCAGGTCATCACGTAGAAGAACCGCTCCCACCCCTTCGACATCTCCACCATCCGGTGCGCGCCGTAGCGATGGTGGAAGAACGACTGGAAGAAGACGGCGAGCGCCCAGTGGGCGACGAAGATCGCGACGATCGGCCAGATCATGCTGACGACATTGGGTCACGCACGTCGTAGCACCGTCTGCGGATTGTCATGTTTCTGTCAGGAATGCGGGATTCCGGTGTGACCATCCGGTGACGGCGGGAGGCCTGGCCGGAAAAGCGCCACGATCACGCCGGCGAGCGTGATGGCACACCCGACCACGGTCAGCCCGCTCGGATGCTCGCCGAGCCAGAGGACACCCAGGATCGTCGAGCCCACCGGCTCGCCCACGGTCGCGATCCCGACCACCGTCGGGCTCGTGTGCCGGAGCGCCCAGGTGATGAGCGTGTGCCCGACGAGCTGGGGGACGAGCGCCGCGAGGGCGAGGTAGGCGCCCGCGTCGACGGAGGGGAGCGCGAGGGGGACGCCCGCGGCGGCGGCCGCTGCGAACAGCACGACCGCGCCCACGGCCGTCGCGACCCCGGAGAACGCCCACGCGTCGAGGCCGGTGCCATGGCGCCGGACGAGCAGCATGTAGAGCGCCATCGCCCCCGCGCCTGCGAACGCGAGCGCATCCCCGAGCAGCGCGTCGCCGTTCGCGCCGTCCGCCCCCCCGACGAGCGCGAGCCCGACGAGCGCGAGCCCGATCGCGAGCCAATGCCGAGCTTCGGGACGGTCGCGGCGGGTGGCGGCCGCGACCCCGACCAAAGCGAGCAAGAGCGGTGTCGCCGTCACGAGCGTCACCGACGCGGCGACGCTCGTGAGCGCGAGCGAGGACACCCACGCTCCGAAGTGCGCCGCGTACGCGAGCCCCGCGAGCACCGCAGAGACGAGGACCGGCCGCGGCAAGCTGCCCCGTCGAAGCGCGCGCCACACGAACGGAGAGAGAAGTGCGGCGGCGATCGCGAGCCTCGTTCCCGCAGCGACGAGCGGCGGCGTGGGCGCGGCCTTCTTGAAGAAGATGGCGGCGAAGGAGATCGCCGAGACGGCGATGACGAGCGCGAGGACCACGCGCGGCGCCGGCCGGCTCATCGCGCGCCCGCGAGCGCCCGCGTCACTCGCCTTCGAGCAGCTCGAGCACGCGCTGGAGCTCGGGGACCTCCTCGTCGAACTCGATCGCGACGTGGTACCCGAACGGGCCGTCGGGGTCGTGCGGGTTGCGCTCGACACGGACGATGACGCCCTCGCACTCGTGCTCTCGCTTCTCCGGGCCCGGCAGCCGGAGCCTCAGCTTCACGCTCGCGCCGGCCTTCACCTCGGCGGGCGTGGCGACGAGCAGACCCTTGTGGCTCGCGTCGTGGCTCACCGCGATCTGCCGCTCGCTCGAATCGGCCTCGATCTGGAGCGGAAACCAGACCTCGTACCGCTTCGCCTCTCGTCGGTCGTCTTCGCCCACGGCGGCGGGAGGATAACCGGTCCCCGCGGTCGGTGGAAAGCCCATCCAGAGGCTCGCGCTACTCGACGAGCTTCACTTTGAGCTCGCGCAGCTGCGCCTCGTCGACAGGCCCCGGAGCGCCGGTCATCAGGTCCGATCCGCTCGCCGTCTTCGGGAACGCGACGACGTCGCGGATCGACTCGGCCTCGGCGGCGAGGAGCGCGAGACGGTCCATGCCGAACGCGATACCGCCGTGCGGCGGCGCACCGTACTGGAGCGCGTCGAGGAGGAAGCCGAACTTGTCGCGCGCCTCTTCGTCGGACAGACCGATCACGGAAAAGACGCGCTTCTGCACGTCGGGATCGTGGAGCCGGATCGAGCCGCCCGCGATCTCGAAGCCGTTGAGCACGAGGTCGTAGCGGTAGCAGAGCACCTTGCCGGGATCGGTGGCGAGCAGCTCGACGTCCTCGTCGTGCGGCCGCGTGAAGACGTGGTGCGCGGCGGCCCACGTGCCGTCGTCGTTCGGCTCGAAGAGCGGCGGGTCGACGACCCAGAGGAACGACCAATCGCCCGCGCTGCCCGACTCGGGGATCATCCCGAGCTGCTTGGCGAGGTGCACGCGCAGGTTGGCCATCACCGTGTGCACCATCTGCGCCTTGCCGAGCTGGAACAGGATGACGTCGCCGGGCTTCGCGCCGCACGCGTCGTTGATCGCGGTCCGCAAGCCCTCGGTGATCGTCTTGCCGAACGGGCTCTGCGTCCACGTGCCATCGTCGGCGACCTTCGCGCGCGCGAGACCCTCCGCGCCCATCTGCTTCACGAACTTCTCGAGCTTGTCGATCTCGCTTCGGCTCGGCGCCTTGTCCGCCGGGACGACGAGCGCCTTGACGATCTCCGCGGGAAGGTCGCGCCGGTACGCACCCGACGAGAACTTCGCGGCGATGTCCGCGAAGAGCTTCACGCCGCCACCCTCGTGATCGATGACGAGATCGGTCAGGTCTTGGTGCTCGAGCCCGAACCGGAGATCGGGCTTGTCGTTGCCGAAGCGGCGCATCGATTCCTCGAACGGCATCCGCGGGAACCGTCCGTCCGGGTACCGCTCCATCAGATCGACGCCGAGCACGCTCTTCCACAGGCGGAAGACGAGGCCTTCGATCACGGTGAAGAAGTCGTCCTGCTCGATGAACGACATCTCGACGTCGATCTGCGTGAACTCCGGCTGGCGGTCGATGCGCAGCGCCTCGTCGCGGAAGCAGCGCACGATCTGGAAGTACCGGTCGTAGCCCGCGACCATGAGCAGCTGCTTGAAGAGCTGCGGGCTCTCGGCGAGCGCGTAGAACGTTCCCGGATTGAACCGGGACGGGACGAGGAAGTTGCGCGCCCCGCCCGGCGTGTACTTCACCATGAACGGCGTCTCGACCTCGAGGAAGCCGTTCTCGCTCGAATAGGTCCGCGTCTCCTGGTTGAGCCGATGGCGCCGCACGAGGTTCCGTTGCATGCGGGGCCGGCGTAGATCGAGGTAGCGATACTCGAGACGCTTCTCCTCGGTCGTGTCGATATCGTCCAGGATCTCGAACGGCGGCGTCTTCGGCGGTTGAAGATCGTCGCTTCGCGCACGATCACCTCGATCGCGCCCGTCGGCATCGAGTCGTTGCGCTGCGACTTCTTCGTCCCGTCCTTCGCCTCGTGAACCCCGCGGTCGCGGACCTCGCCGCGAACGCCGATCACCCACTCGGGGCGCACCTCGCGGCCGAGCGCGAACGACGCGCCCTCCGGATCGAAGACGAGCTGCGTGAGGCCCTCGCGGTCGCGGAGATCGACGAACACGAAACCGCCGAGGTCGCGCCGTCGCTGCACCCAGCCGAAGAGCACGACCTCGCGACCGATGTCCCCCTCGCGCAGCGCGCCGCACGAGTGGGTCCGCTTGAGCTCGTCGATGAACCTGGCCACGTCCGATCTCCCGTTCCCTCGCACGGTCCGCACGCGCGCGAGGGAGGGGGACCTTACCCGGCGGCGACCAAGCGCGCCAGGCTCAGGGAAGCGGGTCGAGGCGCGCTTCTTCGTCGAGCGCGATCGCTGCCTTCTCGCCGAGCATCATCACGGAGATGACGGGGAAGAAGCCCGGGATGCGCGGGAACACCGATGCGTCGACGACCCGCAGGCCCTCGACGCCGCGCACGCGGAAGTCGCTGTCGAGCACCGCCATCGGGTCGTCGTCGCGCGCCGATCGTCGCCGTGCACGACGCGTGGTGGCCCCACGCCTCGTCCTTCACCCAGGTGGCGCACGTCGTCGGCGGTCTGCACGTCGGCAGCCCGGCCACACGCTCGTCGAAGCGCGCGAGCAGGGCGGCGAACATCAGCTCGCCGGTCTTCGACTCGATGTTGCGCACGAACGCCACGGCCCTCGACCATCGCGCCGAGGTCGTGCTCGTCCTGGCCCTGGTCGGCTGCATCGCGCGTCGTCGAAGTAGCGGAAGTTGATCTCGCGGGGTGTCGCGGGGGTCCGGCGGAGCGCACCTTGACGAAGCCGGCGCGATTGCGGGTGTGGCGCCTTGAGGATGAGCCAGGTGAACAGGGCTGGTCCGCGGTGGCCTCGACCGAGTAGCCGGGCTTGTAGCCGGCGAACTTGCCCGGCACCCCGAACATGAACAGGTCCGGATCGGGCGAGGTCGCGCGACGATCGCTTGATGATGGTGCATCGCCGCCGCCGTTCGTAGCGGTAGGGGCCCGCGCCGTCGAGCCACTGCTGATAGCAGGGATCGTCCTCGTCGCCGGTGAAGGCGCAGTCGCCCAGGATCGAGAAGTCGCGTCGGCTCTTGGTCGACCATGGCCCACCTCGTAGCGGTCCTGCAGGTTCTGGCCCACGCCGGGCAGATCGACGAGCGAAGGCGACGCCGCTCGCCGAGATGCTCCGCCGGGTCGGGCCGATGCCGGACAGCTGGAGGATCTGCGGCGTGTTGAACGCGCCGCCCGCGACGATGACCTCGCGCGTCGCGAACACCTGGCGCTCGACCGGAGCGTCTGCCGAGTCGCGGAGGCGGTCGGCGCGATACAGGTGCGCGCCTTGGAGGAGGTCGACGCCGATCGCGCGCGGGCGCCCGGCGGCCACGGAGTCCTCGTCGAAGAGCACTCTCGTGGCGAGAGACTGCGTCCAGAGCGTGAGCGGGTAGCCCTGTGCGACGGTGTCGATGATCCGCTCGCGCACGCCGTTGCGCTTGCCCTCGTTGACCGACATCGGGATCGAGAAGATGCCTTCGGTCGAATCGCGCTCGACCGTGTAGGCGTTCACGTCGCGGTTCATGAGGCCGAGGATCTGGCCGAGATCGGCGAAGAGCCCGTCGCCCGCGGTGAACGCGGCCGCCTTCACGAGATCGAGGAGCTTGAGATCCGCGAGGCCGAGCCGGGCGTCGGCGAAGCCGATGTGGTGCCAGCCGTCGAAGCCGTGACCGTCCTCGTTCGCGAACAGACCGAGATAGTCGTTGTTCTCGAAGCGCGCGAAGTGCTCACGCATCCGCCAGGGGCGCCACGTCTGGTCGCCGGTGATGTCGGCGATGGTGTCCCAGTCGCTCTCGTGCGGGTACACCGCGATCATCGCGTTCACCGCGGTCGACCCGCCGACGGTCGCGCCGCGCGGGTAGAAGATGCCCTGAGGCTCGCCGGCCGCGTCGAAGGTCTCCTTCGAGTCGCGCAGCTGCCTCGCCGGGTCGCCGTAGTGGTCGACGAAGAATTGCCACGAGGTCTCGGGGTCCTCGCTGGCACGCGGGTGGAACGCCGGGATCGCGTTCACGTCGCGCGCGTTGCGCTCGAAGCTCCCCGCCTCGACGAGCAGAACCGAGTGGTTCATGCGGGCGAGGCTCGACGCGAGCGTTCCGCCGCCCGCGCCTGCCCCGACCACGATGTACTCGTAGCTCGGTTCGGCGTCCGGCGAGTCCGAGTCGCACTTGCCGACGCATCGGGGGTCGCCCGTGTCGAAGGGGTCGGGCGCGGAGCTGCAGCCCACGAACGTTAGGATGAGACCGAGCCAAAGGGGGGATCGTCGCATGGCCATCTCCTTCGAAAACGGGAGCACTGCAACCTACATGCCCCTACTTTTCCCGCCAAACCATTGAAGAATCCCGGTGCTGCTGGTGGCTCTCGAGGCCGGGATGGAGCATGGATTGCGCCGTGACCGCGCCGCGGAGCGGGTAGGATACGAGCCCACCGTTGCGCACATTCCCCCGATCGTTCGTCGGCGCTCAGCTCCGGCGCCGGTCGGGGTCGCCTCGACGCAGGGCCTCGGCGAGCTCGGGCCCTTCCTCGGCGAAGAGCTCGACGGCCTGACCCGCGATCGCCTGGAGCCGGTCGATGAAGCGGAGGTCGTGCTCGGGGGTCTCGAGGTGCGCGATCTCGTGCAGGACGAGCCCGAACGTGTACGGGTCGAGCACGTCGTCGAACCGGATGGGCGCCCGGACGTTGAACGAGATCACGCGCGCGTCGACGTCGGTCACCGCGTCCTCGAGCAGCCCGGCGTCGTTCGGATCGCGCGCGAAGAATCGGACGCGGACCACGCGGCCCGCGACGCGCCTGCGCGAGCCACCGCACCGCTTCGGCGAACCGCACTTGCGCTTCGCTCGGGCTCGACGTCCTCGCCCTCGAACTCCGCCGACCGCCGGCGCACGTACTCGTCGCTCGACTCGATCACCCGGCCGAGCGCGACGTACGCGCCGTGCGAGATTGCGCTCGCGTCGATGACGTGGGCGCCGAGCTGCCGCGCGCGGTCGTTCGCGCGGCTCGTGCCCCCGAGCACGGCGCCGCGCGGGAACACCTTGGAGACGTACGCGTCGAGGAACGGCGTCTTGACGGGCCAGCGGCTGATGACCTCCTGCACCCAGTCGGCGCGGAGGTCGCGCTTGTCCATGTAGCTGTGGATCATCGCCTCGAGGAGCGTCGCCTTGATCGAGAGCTTGAAGCGCTCGGGCGCGCCTTCACGGCCCTCGAGCAGGGGTACGCGCTGGGCGACGTCCACGTGCCAGGGGACGTCCCAGCTCTCGACGGGCAGCCCCATCTCGAACAGATGCGGCGTGCTCGCCCCGGCGCGGGGTGTAGATGGAGACCGACGTGCTGCTCGTCGTCGCGCGCTCGACGCCGTCCGAGCACGACGACCGTCTCGAGCTCGCACGACGGAAGCGCGAGGACCAGGCGCGGCCGGCGGACCATGCGCCCGTCGACGCGAAGCGTCACGCCGCGGGGCGGAATGACAGACGGAGCACGTCCCTCGCCTGAGCGAGCTCTTCGTCGCCGAAACGCCTTCGCAGCTCGAGCCGCGTCCCATTCTCGCGAGCGTTCGCGCGCTGCTCGCGTCCGGACGGCCCGAAGATCGACGGTGGTTCCGACCGTCTCGACGATCGCGCGAGTCCATCGCCGCGATGAGCTCCTTCAGGCCCGCGCCCCATACGCCCGCGCAGCGTCGGATCGTCGCGCTTCTCCGAGAGGAAGACGGTGTAGACGAGCCGCTCGTCCGTCGAAGCCCTCGCCCGCGTCGTCCTCGACCACGATGCACGTCGCGCGACAGGTCGACCGAGACCTGTGCGGCGCGCTCGTCGAACGCGTTCTGAACCGCTTCGAGCAGCAGACGCCCGAGCGGCCGCGAAGCGGACAACCGCCGCCAGCCCTCGTGCGAGATCTCGAACCAATCGGGGCGAGCCATGCGAGGACCCACCATCTTGGACCAATTGCGGCGGACCAGCTACCGACGCAGAGTCTTGCACTTCCGGGGGCGGTCGGGTGAAATGGGGCCCGAATCTTCGATTGGGAGCTTCGCGCGAGGAAATCAGATGGCGGCCCAGGAAATCGTGTGTCCCGTTTGCGGGTTCAAGAACCCCTCGACGGCAGAGCGATGCGCGTCGTGCGGCGCCCGCGTCGAGGCGCTCGGCAATGCCGACCTCACCGAAGAAGAGGAGTACGCGCGGCGCCATCAGCAAGACACGTTCGAGTGGAAGTGGGCGTTCATCGCGTTCGCGGTTTACCTGTCACTACAGGCCGTGTTTCTCGTCGGTCTCTACCTCGTCATTCCCACCTATGATCCGCAAGGTCTGCCGGGCCTGATGATCTCGGCCGCAGTGTGGTTCTTCGGCGGGATCATCGTGGGGTTCATCTCGCCAGGAAAGACGTTCATCGAGCCTGCGGTGGGCGCGCTGCTCGCGGTCGTGCCCACGGTCGGCTGGCTCATGTACATCGAAGACGTCGCGCAGCTCTCGCTGCTCGCGTACATCATCGGCGGTCTGCTCGGCGTGATGGTGACGCTCTTCGGCGCGTTCATCGGCGAGAAGCTGCAGATGGTCACGCGCGGTCACGCCAAGGCTTGAGCGCGCCGTCGTCGCGCCTCGCGCGCGGAAGGACGAGGCACACGCGGGTGCGAACGGCCGTACGGATCGCCGTCTGCTGCGCTTCTGCTCTTCGGCTGCGCGCCTGCGCTCCCGATCCTCGGCGCAGAGTCGACGACGCCGCACCATCGAGGCGACTTCATCGTCGGCGGCGCCGCGCGCGTCGGGCTCGGCGATCTCGACCCGGCGAACGCGCCGGCCGAAGCAGCGCGTGCGCTCGCCGAGGCCGCGTCGTCGGGCGTCGCGCCGGTCGGCTCGTTCCGCTACGGCATCGCCGACGGCACCGACATCGGCGTCACCGTGGTCGGCCCGCTCGGGCGGCTCGACGCGCGCCACGAGATCGTGCTGTCGAACGATGCCGCGCGCATCGTCCTGCTCGCCGGCCTCGGCGCGCACGCGGGCTACATGGGCGGCGGGCCGGAGGACGGGAGCGGCGCACGCGTCGGAGCGGAGCTGCCGCTGGTGCCCGGGATCGACGTCGCCGGCCTGGTGTCGCTCTACCTCGGCGGGCGCGTCGCGATCGAGCACGCGTGGCGGCGAGCTCGGGCCGAGCTCGGCGCGTCAGGACGCGGCGCTCACGGGCTTTCGCGCCGGCGGGCTCTTCGGGCTCGCGCTCGGGTTCCGGCACGTCCCCGCCCTCCTCGAGCTCAGCGCGGTCTACGCAGCGGTGGTCGGGTGCGCTCGGCGGAACGGATCGTCGAGGTCGACGGCCTCGTGCTCGTGCCCGCGTTCGGGCTGCGCGTGCGGCTGTGAGCGACGCCCAGCATGCCGTGGCGTGGCGTGGCGTGCAGGCGCGCTACTTGCGGAACCGCGACGGGTAGTCGTTGCCGAGTCGGCGCGCTTCTTGAGCTCGTCGTCTTCCGGGTGGAGCCGGAGCGCCTTGCGGAGCAGCTCGCCCTCTTCCTCGCGGTTGCTCCGGGTTCGGGGAGACAGCACTCGACCGGGCACACCGCCTGACACGCCTCGTGATCGTAGAACCCGACGCACTCGGTGCAGAGGTTCGGGTCGATCACGTAGAATCTCGTCGCCCTCGCTGATGGCCTGGTTCGGGCACTCGGGCTCGCAGGCGCCGCAGTTGATGCAATCGGAGGTGATGTAGCGTCGCCATTTCGAGCGTCTCCGATTCGCGACTTTATAGTGTGAGCCCTGCGGAGCGTCAATCGCGCAGGTGCGCGTGTTCCTCGCTACGTAAAAGGTGCGCAAGCGTCGCAACCGCCCCGGGCGCGCCGCGACGGCGCACGCTTCCTGGCGGGGGCTCCGGGCGCGAGCCGTCCGGCGCGAGCAGGTCGGCGACCAGGTCGTAGTCGGCCGCCTCGGTGACGACGGCCCGCCGGAGCTCGCCGGGCCTGCGCCTCGCCGTTCGCGAGGTAGCACCTTCCGTCGATCTCCGGCGCCTGCCCGCGGTGGCGCCCCTCGAGCAGGAAGTCGCTCTCCTCGCTCGGCCCCGTCGACGAGCACCTCGAGCTCGGTGCCGACGAGCGCGCTCGAGCTTGGCGCGGCTGATCGGGCGCTGGAGCGCCATGAGCTTGCGATGGCGCGCCGCGGCGACCTTCGCCGGGACCGCGTCGCCCAGCATGTCGGCGCTGCGGGTCCCCTCCTCGGGCGAGTAGCGGAAGACGCCGACGTGATCGAGCTCGGCCCAGCGCACGAAGTCGCAGAGCTCCGCGAAGTCCGCGTCGGTCTCGCCGGGGTGGCCGACGATGAACGCGCTGCGCAAGACGAGGTCCGGGACGCTTCGCGCGCAGCGTCTCGACGACGCGCCGCATGCGCGCGCCGCCGTGCCCGCGCCGCATGCGCCGGAGCATCGCGTCGCTCGCGTGCTGCAGCGGCATGTCGACGTACGGAAGGACGCGCGGGTGCGCGCGCGAGCAGCTCGAGGAGCTGCTCGCGTCAGCGTCTCGGGGTAGAGATAGAAGAGGCGGACCCAGCGCAGGCCCGGCACGTCCGCGACGCGCGCGACGAGCTCCGCGAGCGAGCGGCTCGCCTCGGGAGGTCGCGGCCGTAGGCGACGGTGTCCTGGCTGATGAGGTTCACCTCGACGGTGCCCGCCCGCGACGAGCCGCTCGACCTCGCGCGACGACGTCGTCGATCGGGCCGCGAGCGCTGCTTGCCGCGGAAGCTCGGGATGCTGCAGAAGCTGCACTTGCGGTTGCAGCCCTCGGCGATCTTCACGTACGCGCTGTGCGGCGCGCCGACAGGCCGCCGCGGATCGCTCGCGCGGATCGTGTAGCTCGGCCGGGTTGCCGACGAGCATGCGCGGCGCCTCGCACGCTCGAGCACGTCGCCGAGCCGCAGCATGTCGCTCGAGCCGAGGAAGTGATCGACCTCGGGCATCTCGCGCGGCGAGCTCCTCGGGGTAGCGCTGCGAGAGGCACCCCGCGACGACGAGCTGCTTGCAGCGGCCCGCCTCCTTGATGCTGCGCCATCTCGAGGATCGTGTCGATCGACTCCTCCTTCGCGGGGCCGATGAAGCCGCACGTGTTGACGACGATGACCTCGGCGTCCTCGGCGCGGTCCACGAGCTCGAGCCCGCGCCCGTCGCTCACGCCGAGCATGACCTCGGTGTCCACCCGGTTCTTCGGGCAGCCGAGGCTGACGAAATGGATCGTGCGCGCCGTCATCGAACCGCGAACCATGAACCGCGAACCGAGACCCCGCCAGCGCTCGGTGTTTTCACCGGGGCGCGGCCGCGTGCTACGAACGGCGATGCCCACGCTTCGCGAGTGGCTCGAGGAGGGTCCGTTCGCGCTCGGGATGTCGAGCGGGTTCTTCGGGTTCTTCGCGCACGCCGGGGTGCTCGCCGTGCTCGAGGACGAGGGGCTCTTGCCGTCGCGCGTGGCGGGGTCGAGCGCGGGGGCGCTCGTCACGGGGGCGTGGGCTGCGGGCGTCGACGCGCGCGCTCTGTCGGACGCGTTCCTCGCGCTCGAGCGGCGCGACTTCTGGGACCCGTCGCCGGGCCTCGGCCTGCTCCGCGGCCAGCTCTTTCGCGAGCTCCTCGAGTCGCTCCTGCCCGTCCGCGATCTGTCCGAGTGCCGAGTGCCCGCCGCGGTCAGCGTCTACGACGTCCTTCGCCGGCGCGTGCGCGTGCTCGACGAGGGGCCGATCGCCCCCGCGCTCCACGCGTCGTGTGCCGTGCCGTTCATGTTCCATCCCGTGCGACACGCAGGAGGCGTGCTCGTCGACGGCGGCGTCGTCGATCGCCCCGGGCTCGCGGGGCTCGCCGGCGCACCGCGCATCCTGTTTCATCATCTCGCGTCGCGCTCGCCGTGGCGCCGCGCAAAGGCGATGCGCGTCCCCCGCCGCCCGGGGCTGATCACTCTCCTCGTTGACGACTTGCCACGCGTCAATCCGTTTCGTCTGCACGAAGGTGCGCGGGCGCTCGACGCCGCACGACGCGCCGCGCGCGATGCGCTCGACAGACAGGTCGTCGACGCCGGAGTGCGGGTCCGCGCGTGCGCATGACCGCGTCACATCCATCTCGGACGTGGCTTCGCCACACTCCGCGGCTTGGTGGGTAGGCTCGACGGAGGTAGGCTCGCGAGCGTGGTGCCGAGGGTGGTTGTCGCCGTCCTTCTGTGCTCCGCCCGCGCCGGCGCCGCGCTGGCGCAGGACGCGCCAGAGGAAGAGGAAGCGCGCGGTCTCTTCATGGCGGGCCGCGCCGCGTTCGACGACGGCCGTTACGACGAGGCGCTCGCGCACTTCGAAGCTTCGTACACGAAGAGCGGTCGACCGGAGCTGCTGTTCAACATCGGGCTCTCCGCGCAGCGTGCCGGGCGGTTCAATCGAGCGATCCAAGCCTTCGAGCAGTACCTCAGAGATGCGCCCGACGCCACGAACCGAAGAGACGTCGAAGCGCGACTCGACGAAGCTCGCGCGTCGCGCGCGGCCGCGCCCGAAACGGACGCGATGCCCCGCCGTGGCAGCGGTCTCGAGCCGTTGCCGCTCATCGTGATCGGCGGCTCCGCGGCGGTCGCGGTGGTCGGCGTCGTCTTGCTCGCTCTCGCTCAGGCGGACATCGCGACGGTGGAGAACGTCTCGGATGGCGGACGGTGGAGTGACATCGAGGCTGCGTACGATCGGGCGCCCGTGCTCTCGACCGTCGGGGCCATTCTCCTCGGCGTCGGCGTCGCGGGCGCAGCGCTCGGCGTCGTCCTGCTCGTGACCGGCGATGGCGAGCAGAGCGCTTCGCTCGCGAATCGGGCCGAGCTCGATCGCGCTTCGGGGGACGTTCTGACGCGGGTCCAAATCGTGGTGCTCGCCCTGGCGGCGAGCTGCTCCGCGGACATTCCCGAAGGGCGCCTCCGCTGCGCGAGCGACGCGAACTGTCCGAGCGGATGGACGTGTCGCATGAGCGACCTCGCGGGCGAGCTCCGATGCTACTCGACCGCCGAGGGCGTCGACGCGGGACCTCCGCCCGACGGCGGGCCCGGCATCGACGCCGGGCCCGGAATGGACGCCGGGGCCGACGCATCGCGCCCCGACGCCGGGCCGCCGCCGTGCGATCCGGCCGAGACGCCCGACGAGATCACGGGCGTGTTCGTGCTCGCCGGCGCGACGGGAGGCGATGGCTCGCAGTCGAGCCCGCTCGGGTCGATCTCCGCCGCCCTGCCCATCGCGCGCATCGGCCGCCCGCACGTGTACCTCGGCAACGGACGCTACCCCGAGGCGATCTCGATCGACGCGCCTCCGGCCGGCTTCGTGATCGACGGCGGCTGGAACGTGACCGGGATCTGGTCGCGCGACTGCACGACGGGTCGCGCCGCGACGCTGATCGCGTCCCCCGAGACGATCGGGCTTCACCTCGCGAACGCCACGGCCGGCGCAGAGCTGCGTCACCTGACGATCGAGACGAGCCCGCCGGGCGTGGCGTCCGCGGATACCCCGGGCGCGTCGCGCGTCGCGCTCCTCGTCGACGGAGCAGCGAGCGCGGTGAGCCTCTACGACGTGCACCTTCGCGCCCGCGACGGCGAGGCCGCGGGCGCCTCGTCGAACGGAGCCGCCGCCGCCGCGCCGGCGTGCGACGGGCTGACGTGTGGGGACGGCGCGGCTGGCGGACCGGGCGGCCCTGGGCCGAACGCCGCACCCGCGGACGCGTTCTCCGCGTCGGGCTATGCGGCGCAGAATGGATCGCCCGGAACGATGGGCGCCGCCGGCCACGACGGCGCGATGGGCGGCCCCGCGCGCACGGCCGCGACGAACTGTTGCGGCGACTGCAACGGCGGAGGCTTGTGCAGTACGTCGTGCAACACCGCCGCGTACGTACCTCAGGGGCGGTGCGGTTGCGGCGGTCGGCCCGGCGGCCCTGGACCGGGCGGCAGAGGCGGCGGCGCCTCGACGGGCCTTCTCGTCGCGGGCATGGACGCGGTCGTGAACGCGCGTTTCACCGAGAATCGAGAGCAACGCCGGCGGTGCGGGCGCGACGGGCGGCGCAGCGGCGCCGGGCGCAGCGCCGACCGGAGGAACGCAGGGCGTCACGCGTTGCTGCTCCTCGTGCCGCGTCGCGAGCCCGTGCCCCGCGTGCTCTTGCTTCATGGAGACGTGCACCGACTACACGAGCGTGGCCGGAATGAGCGGTGGCCCCGCAGGAGTGAGCGGTGCCGGCGGCGCCGGCGCAGGCGGACCGAGCTACGCCGTCGTTCTCGTCGGCGGTGCACGCTACCTGGGCGATGCGAGCACGGCGCTCGCGCATGGCGCTGGGGGAGCCGGCGGCAGCGCATCGAACGCCGGAGCGTCGGGCGACATGGCGACCGCTCCATGAGACGCGCTCAGAGCAGGTACGCGAACCCGAGCGACGCGCGCAGGATCTCCTGGCCGTCGGGGAAGAGCACCTCGGCCGCGAAACCAATCCCGCCTTCGACGTGAACGAACAGCATCGTGTCGCGCGCCATCAGCGCTTCGAGGCCGAGCTGACCGACGAGGCCGCCGAAGCCGCTGCTCGCGGTCGCGCCAGCGGCAGGCGAGGTGAGAAAGCCGCCTTCACCCGCGATCCCGAAGCTCAACGTCACCCGATCGCTGACCTGCGCGCCCGCGAGAAACCCGCCGAGAACGACCACGCCGAGACCGAAGTACCCGCCCGCGACGGCGTCCTGACCGACGAGACGGCCTTCGCCGAGGACGAGCTCGGGCTCGAGCCGAATCGCGAGGTCGAACGTGTCTTTGCCGAACAGGTGGATGCGAACCGGGATGGTCAGCCCGCCGCCCGCGCCGGTGGTGAGCGACTCGACGGGGGAGCCGTAATAGACGTGCCCTCGGATCCCGAAGTCGAGGACCGAGCTCGGCGATAACCAGATCCCCGCCCAGATCGACGGCCAGCCGAGCCCGGCGGCGAGCGCCGCCTCGCCGTTGCCCATCGTGCGCCCGCTGAAGAGCGACATGTCGCCCGAGGAAGGGCGGTCGGTCGGGTAGTCGTCGTCCGAGTCGTCCGAGTCGTCCTGCGCGCGCGCCGTGGCGGGGAGCGTCGCCGCACCGACGACGACGAGGCATTGCACGACCACCAGCGAGCAGAGAAGCGAGCGCATCGGGCACGCCGAGTATACGCGCGCATGTCGTGGAATGGAGGGTCGATCTATCATCGGCCGCGCGTGCGTTTCAATCTCGTCGTCGACGTCGTCATCCCCGCGCTCGACGAGGAGCGTGCCCTGCCGCTCGTGCTGTCCGACATCCCGAGACCACCGGTGCGGCGCGTCGTGGTCGCGGACAACGGCTCGCGCGATCGGACCGCCGAGGTCGCGGCCGAGTGGGGAGCGGAGGTCGTGATGGAGCCCCGGAGAGGTTACGGCGCCGCATGCCTCCGCGCGCTCGCGTACCTCGCAGAGGACCCTCCCGACGTCGTCGTCTTTCTCGACGGCGACCACAGCGATCATCCCGAAGAGCTGCCCGCGCTCCTCGCGCCGATCGCGCGGGGGGACGCGGATCTGGTCGTCGGCTCTCGGACGCTCGGCGCGAGAGAGCGCGGGGCGCTGTCCGCGCAACAGCTCGTCGGCAACGCGATCGCGTGCCGGGCGCTGCGCGCGCTCTACGGCGCTCGCTACACCGACCTCGGCCCGTTTCGCGCGATCACGTGGTCGGCGCTCGACAGACTGGGCATGCGCGACCGCGACTACGGCTGGACGATAGAGATGCAGCTGAAGGCGGCGCGCGCCGGGTTGCGCCACGCCGAGGTCCCGGTGAGCTATCGGCGGCGCGTCGGCGCCTCGAAGATCAGCGGCACGGTGCGCGGAACCATCTCCGCCGGGAGCAAGATCCTCTTCACGCTCGCGCGACATGCGCCCCGACGAGACGACACGTGATCCCCGTCGCGATCTTCTGTCGCCCGCCCGCGCCCGGACGGGTCAAGACGCGTCTCGCGCGCGCGATCGGCGACGCACGCGCCGCGTCGCTCTACGCCGCGTTCCTCTCGGACACGATCGAACGCTGCCGTTCGATCGCGTCGCTCGAGCCCGAGCTCTGGGTGGCCGGTGATCCGCGCGATCCCGCACTCGCGCCGGCGGGCGCGTCGCTTCGGCGTCGCGAGCAGACCGAGGGCGATCTCGGCGTGCGAATGAGCGCAGCGATCGAGTCGGCGATCGCGGTCGCGGGCGCCGGGCTGGTCGTCGGCAGCGATGCGCCGACGGTGCCCGCCGCGTTGCTCGATCTCGCCGTCCACGCTCTCGACTCGAACGACGCCGTCTTCGGGCCGGCGGCCGACGGTGGCTTCTATCTGGTCGCCGCGCGTACGGGGCTCGGCGCGGTCTTTCGCGGCGTGCGCTGGTCGACGTCTCACGCCCTCGCGGACAGCCTCGAGCGCGCGCGCGCTGCGAGCCTCCGGGTCGCGAGGTTGCCGCCCTGGTACGACGTGGACACCGTGCGCGACCTCGCGCTCCTCGCGCTCCACCTGCGGCTCGATCCCTCGGCCGCGCCGGCGACCGCGCGCGCCCTCGTAGAGCCCGTCGAGCCCATCGCCCACCCTGCACCCCGCGCTCGTGACTTCCCGCGTGGCGAGGGATAGGATCCGGCCTTCCAAATGGCGGACGGCGACCAGCTCTTCGCGCGCTTCGGCCAAGTCTGTCCGCCCGGGACGGTCCTGTTCCGGGAGGGGGACCCCGGCAAGACGATGTACGTCCTCCAGACCGGCCGCGTGCGGATCACGAAGGAAGGGCACGGCGGCGACGCCGACAAGACGCTCGCGGAGCTCGGCGCCGGTGAGTTCTTCGGTGAGATGGCGATCCTCAACGACAAGCCGCGCACCGCGACGGCCGAGGTCGTCGAGGAAGCGCGACTCCTCGTGATCGACGCGCGCACGTTCGAGCAGATGGTCGTCGGCAACGCGGAGATCGCGGTACGCCTCATCAAGAAGCTCGCGCGGCGTCTCGACTCTGCCAACGCGCTCATCGACGTCTTGATGCAACGCGATCCGAAGGCACGCGTCATCCTCGGGCTCTCGCGCGAAGCGAACGCCGTCGGGCGAAAGACGGCGGACGGCTCGATCTTCGTTCCGCTCGACTCGGAGGGGCTCGCGCAACAGATCGGGCTCTCGGAAGCGGAGGTCTCTCAGGTGGCACGCCGCCTCGCGCGGCTCGGCATCGTCGAGAACAAGAAGGACGGGATCGTCATCAAGGACGTGGAGCGGTTGCACGAGTTCCTCGAGTTCCTGCAGATGCAGGAAAAGTTCGGAGACGCGTGATGGAGCTGCG
This sequence comes from uncultured delta proteobacterium, assembly GCA_963740495.1. Taxonomy (GTDB): domain Bacteria; phylum Myxococcota_A; class Polyangia; order Polyangiales; family CAVUEK01; genus CAVUEK01. The sequence continues at coordinate 795,600 of CAVUEK010000006.1, read as the reverse complement.
CGTCCTCGGCTGTCACGGTGGCGAGACGCCGAAGCACCGCACATCGAGCTTCCTCCTCGACGCAACCCTCGCGATCGACGCCGGTGCGATCACCGGCACGCTCGCGCTCGACGAGCAGCAGAACATCACCGCCGTTCTCGTCAGCCACGCCCACATGGATCACGTTCGCGATCTCGCGACGCTCGCGGACAACCGCTGTCAGCAGGGCGGTCCGCCGCTCGAGGTCGTCGGGACGCCCGCGACCCTCATGGCGCTGCGACAGCACTTCTTCAACGGAAAGCTCTGGCCGGACTTCTCGCAGATCGAGACGCCGCGGGGGCCGACCATCGCTTTCCGACCGGTAGAGCCCGAGACGACGGCGGTAGTGGCGGGCGCGACCGTCACGCCGGTCCTCGTCGCGCACACGATCGAGACGGCGGGCTTCATCATCGAGAAGGAGGGGCGAGCGCTCGCGTACAGCGGCGACACCGGCCCGACGGAACGGTTCTGGGAAGTGTTGAACGCGCGCACCGACCTCGCGGCGCTGCTCATGGAGGTGAGCTTCCCGAACAGCCACCAGGAGCTCGCGCACGTGTCGGGCCATCACACGCCGCGCACGCTCGCGGTCGAGCTCGAGAAGCTGGCCGACCACGCCGAGCTTCCGATCCTGCTCTACCACATCAAGCCCGTGTTCCAGGCCGAGACCGAGAAGGAGCTCGCGAAGCTCACCCGACAGGCGCTCGCGATCTGCCAGCTCGGCGATCAGTTCTTGTTCTGAGGGCCCGGGAGCTCGAGGATCATGCGCGCGACGGTGCGCGCGCGACCCGTCGCGCCGGCGCGCGTGTGGAGCCAGTGCGCCTGCTTCCAGGCGACGAGGGCGTCGTCGAGGCGGCGAGCGCGCCGCAGCATGTCCCCGAGCAGGGTCCACGTCGCCGCGTCACCGTCGCTCGCGCAGAGCTCGCGCAGGGCGAGCGCGGCCTTGCGATGGTCGCCCGCGCGGGCGTGCCGCGCCGCGCGCCGGCGTAGGAGCTCGCGGTGATCGAGCGGCGGCGCGGAGTGAACGTGCGCGGCGTTCCGTGCGAGGCGGCGGGCGCGGCGAGCCATCGAGTCGAGGAAACGCCCGCCGCGATCCCGTGGCAAGTTAGTGGCCGAGAACGTCGAGCGCCTCGGAGTGGACGCGGCGGACGCGCGCCGGGGCATCCTCGGGCACCGGTTCGGCGGCCGGAGGGCTCTCGCCCGCGCCGGCGGTGCTCGGGGCCGGCGTCGTCGCGAGCGACGGCAGCGAATCGGAGAGCGCCCGAAGACCCGTGGTCTGGCGCGTCGCCTCCTCCTCGCCGACGAAGTCGTAGTCCTCGCGGTAGCTCGCTGCAGCTCGGTCGAGCATGGCGCGCGCCGCCTCGACGTCCCCGCCGCGAGCGGTCCGGATCGCTTCCACCGTGACCGCCGCCGTCTGCATGCGCGCCGCCTCGAGCTCGATCTCCTGGTTGCGACCCCGCGCGATCTCCGCCGAATCGCCGGACGACTTCGCGCCGAGGAAGATCCGCCGCTCGAGGTGACCCGCCTGGCGAACGGCGTCGTCGAAGCCGAGGTGGACGTCCATGAGCTCGACCGTCGCCCCGGCGCGTCGCCCCGCCACGGTGGCCCGAACGAGGAGGTCGCGGTGCTCGCCTTCGTGAAGATCGCCGAGCGTCACCTGGATCGCGCCGCCGAGCTGCGCGACGTTCTGGCCGATGACGCTCTGGATCTGCACGCCCGGCCCGGGTTGAAGCGTCACGACGGCGTTGTGCCCGAACACGCGCTGCATCCGCAGCACCTCGTCGCGGAACACGTGCGCGACCTGCGACGACTCTTCGATGTAGTGGAACTGACCGCCGGACAGGCTCGCGATGTCGCCCATCAGCGTCTCGTCGTAGTCGAGGCCGAGGCCCATCGAGGTGATCGCGATTCCGCGCTCGCCGGCGGCCTGCGCCATCGCGGTGATCCCGTTCGGATCGTTCGGGACGCCATCGCCGAGCAGCACGACGCCGTTCGTCCCCTGCGGGTCGAAGTTCGCCATCACCTCTTGGAGCCCCGCGGTGAGGCCGCCCGCCATGTCCGTCGTGCCGACCGCCTCCATGTGACCGATCTTCTCGCGGATCTCGTCGAGATCGTCGTCGACGATGGTCGACGGCAAGAGCACCTCCGTCGTGCTGTTGAAGGTGACGACGGCGAGGCGATCGTCCTCTCGCAGGAGGCCGACGATCGCGAGCGCCGCTTCGCGCGCATCCGCGATCGCTTCACCCGCCATCGAGCCCGACGTGTCCATGACGAGCGCCAGATTGAGCGGGGGCCGCGCGCTGCCGGCGAGCGGAGTCGCGCTCACCCGAACGCGCGCGAGGACCTCGCCGGGCTCTCCCGCGGCGACGAACGTGTTGCCGAGCGTGCCCTCGAGCGCGACGACACCCGGGTCTTCCTGCTCGTGCGAAGAGGCGCCGCCACAGCTCACCGCGAGGAGCGATGAAGCGGCGAGCCCGACCAAAATACCGACGCGCGAGAATCCCATTTCGAGCCCTCCTGATTCCATGACCGCCAGCCCGAGAGGGCGACGCGGTGGGGCTTCTCGACGATCGGGGACCACGAATGTTCTTTTTCGTGCGCTCCGAGCGAGACGAAACCTTGGCGGGCCGAGGACTCGGCGTTAGTGTTGGAGAGTGGTCGCACCTTCGGGTGCGCTCGCGAGGCGCGACGGATGGGCTACGCCCCGGAATGGTCCGAAATCCTGATGGAATTCTCGTCGCGAGAACCCGTGGGGACCACCGCCCGGAACGGCCGACTCGTCGGTCGGCCGAGCGGACCGGTTCCCCCTCGAAGGAACACCCAGACCGCGGCCCAGCGCAGAGCTGGCGTGCCCCTGGGTGCCGGCCTGTGCCGGGGGAGGGTAGGTAGCGCATGAACAGTACCAAGATTGTTGGCCTCACACCGGAGGTGACATCGAGCTGAGCCGCCGTTCGCGTGGTGCGAACGCAACTCGGCTCCGCTGACACGACGTTCGTGTCGGTCGTTTGGAGGAGGCGACACCTCCCCCCTCCTTCGGGAGAGGCGAACGCTTCGCGGGGTGGCGAGCTGGTCTCGCCACCCCGTTCTTAATTGTCCGCGGCGAGCTGCTACAACACGGGCGGTGCGCGTGGTCGACGCGAGCGAGGCGTCCTGTCGAGTCTTCACGTTCAAGGAAGGCCTGCTCTCGCGGATCGCGCACGATTCTCGAGCTCTCGGTCGAGACGCTGCGCGTGGAGATTGGCGACGAGGACGACCACGTCGAGGCGACGTTCGATGCCCGATCGCTCCGCGTCGTCCGCGCGCTCGACGGCGGACGCGAGAAGTCGGGCGCGCTCTCTCCCGACGACCGCGCCAAGATCGAGCGCACGATCCGCGACGACGTTCTCGAGTGCGCACGCCATCCCGAGATCCGGTTCGTGTCGACTCGCATCACGCCGCGGGGCCACGCGCGCGCGATTGAGGGAGCGCTCTCGCTGCACGGGGTCACGCGCCGCATCGAGATCGTGGCGACACCGCGTGAGGGCCTGCTCGTCGCCGAAGCCGAGCTTCACCAACCGGACTTCGGGATCACGCCCTACACCGCCGCTTTCGGCACGCTCCGCGTGCGGCCGGCGGTGCGCGTGCGCATCGCGGTTCCCGTCCGCGACAGCTCGAGCGCGCGATGACAGAGCGCGAGCCCGACCGCAGGCCCGACCGCAGGCCGCTGATGTGGGCCGGCGTCATCGCGCTCTCGGTGGCAGCGATTGTCGCGCTGCGCATGCTCCGGCCCGGCGAGGCTCCCACGGCCGATGACGCCGGCGACAGCACCGGCGAGAGCGCCGCGACGGCGCCCTCGCGTCCTTCGGACCTTCTCAGCGGCGCGCGCGGCTCGCCGCGGTACGCGCGCGCACCGCGGACACCTTCGCCGCTGCGTCTCTCCGCGGCGCACGCGCGCGACGACGCCGCCGCGAGCTCGGGCGCGCTGCGCGGGCACGTGGTCTCGACGGCGAGCGGTCGCGGCGTCGGCGGCGCCGAGCTCCTGTTCGAGCACGAAGGCCGAACGTCGTCGGTACGAACCGATCCGGAGGGCGCGTTCGACTTTCGCGCGACGGCCGAGGGAACCTGGTCGCTCGCCGCAGCGACGGCGGACGGCTACCTGCCGTTCGCCCCCGCCTGGGGGACGAGCCCCGTGCGCTTTCGCGCGTCGCCGGGGCGCGTCGTCGACGACGTCGTGATCCAGCTCGCTCCGCTCGTCGACTATCGAGGGCTCGTCCTCGACGAAGCCGGAGAGCCGGTCGCCGACGCCGAGGTCCGTCTCCTCGGCTCGTTCGCGTCCGACGACGCTCTCTTTCCGCTCGAAGACACGTGGACGAGCCGCGCTGACGGCGCGTTCCTCTTCCACGCGCCCGACGGGGCGGTGCTCGAAGCGACCCATCCGGATCATGGGAGCGGTCGTGCGGCACTCGGCTTTGCGGCCGAGACGAGCCACTCGCTCGTCATCCGCCTCTCGCGCGCGGCGCATTGGGCCGCGACGAGCTCGATCCGGGGAGTGGTCGTGACCCCCGACGGAGAGCCGGTCGCTCGGGCGGACGTACGCGCGGACCGCGAGGGGCGATCGCGCGCGGCGGCGGGCGGTGACCTCGCGCCGTGGGTCTCGTCGACGACGGACGACGAGGGGCGCTTCGCGCTCGACGGCTTGGACGACGGCGACTACACGGTCGTCGCTCGCGCCGAGGGCTGGGGCGCGACGGGAGAGCCCGGCGTGTCCGCGGGAACCCGGGATCTCGTGCTCCGCCTCGCGCGGGAGTCCGTGCTCGTCGGCACGGTGCGCGATGCGCACGGGCCGGTGCCGGCGGCGACGCTCGTCGTGGAGCGCCGCGACGGGCCGCTCATGCGAACCGTGGTCGCGACCGCGAGCACGTTCGACGCCGACGGCCGGTACGAGGTGCACGGGCTGCCACCAGGTGACTACGTCGTGACCGGCGTCGCCCAGGGATACGCGCCGAGCAGCGAGGTGCTCGTGTACCTCACGCCCGACAGACCCACCGAGGCCGACGTGCTGCTGCGCGCGGGGGGGACGATCCGCGGCCGCGTCACGAGCGGCGAGCACGGCTCACCGATCGTCGGCGCGCGAGCTTCGCTCGAGGGTCGGCTCGGCGGCGGCGGTGAGGGGGAGTCGATCACGACCTCGACGAGCGCGACGACCGACCGCGCGGGCCGCTTCGCGATCTCGGGCGTGGCGCCCGGTGCGTTCTCGCTCTTCGTCGCGGCCGAGGGACACCACGGGCGGATCCTGTCCGGCTTGTCGATGCCCGAAGGCGGCGCGGTCACCGCCGACGTGGACCTCACGCCGACCGAGCCGGGAGAGGAGCCGCGGATCGAGCTCGCCGGTGTCGGAGCCGTGCTCTCGGCGTCGGGCGACGTGCTCGTCATCGGTCAGGTGATCGCGGGCGGCGGCGCGGCGGAGGTGGGCCTCGTCCCGGGCGATGCGATCCTCGCAGTCGATGGGACGCCCGTCACCGATCTCGGGTTCGCCGGCAGCATCGACCGCATCAGGGGCCCGGAGGGGAGCTCCGTCGTCCTCCGCGTTCGCCGCGCCGACGGTACGGTCACCGACCTCGCCGTGCCGCGCCGGCGCGTCCGCGCGTGAGCGCAGAGTTGCTCACACGTTGAAGCGGAAGTGCACGACGTCGCCGTCGCGCACCGAGTACTCCTTGCCCTCGACGCCGAGCTTGCCCGCCGAGCGGACCGCGGCTTCGCTTCCGAGGTCGACGAGGTCCTTCCACTTCATGACCTCGGCCTTGATGAAGCCGCGCTCGAAGTCGGTGTGGATCTTTCCTGCCGCGCGCGGCGCTCGGGTGCCCCGCGGAACGGTCCACGCGTGAACCTCGGGCGGCCCCGCGGTGAAGAACGTGATGAGATCGAGCATGCGAAAGCCGGTCCTGATCACCTCGTTCAGCCCGGGCTCGCGAAGGCCGACCGACTCGAGGAACTCGCCGCGCTCGGCGACGGGGAGCTGCATGATCTCCGCCTCGATCGCCGCGCAGATGACGACCGCGGGGATACCGCGCTCCTCGCCGACGGCGAGCACCTTTCGGACGAGCGGATCGCTCGGCGCGCTCGCGACCTGATCCTCCGCCACGTTCGCCACGTAGAAGAGCGGCTTCGTCGTCAGCAGATAGAGCTCGCGGAGGATCTTCCGGTCGTCGTCGTCGCCGGGCTCGTACGCGGACGCGAGCTGTCCTCGATCGAGCAGCTTCTCGAGCGCCTCGCAGACCCCGACGACTTTCACCTCGAATGGATCGCGTCCCTTCGCGGCGCGGCGCGCGCGATCGAGCCGCTTCTGGACCGTCTCCAGGTCACGGAGAACGAGCTCGGTCTCGATCGTCTCGATGTCGGCGGCGGGATCGACGCGATTGTCGACGTGGACGACGTTCGAATCCTCGAAGCAGCGCACGACATGCGCGATCGCGTCGACCTCGCGGATGTGGCTCAGGAACGCGTTGCCGCGACCTTCTCCTTTGGACGCGCCACGGACGAGCCCCGCGATGTCGACGAACTCCACCGTCGCCGGCACGACCTTGACGGGCGAGTAGAGCCCGACGAGGGCGTCGAAGCGCGGATCGGGGATGGGCACGACGCCGTGGTTCGGATCGATCGTGCAGAACGCGTAGTTGGCCGCCTCGGCCTGCTTCGACGAAAGGGCGTTGAAGAGCGTGGACTTCCCGACGTTCGGGAGACCCGACGATTCCGACCGACAAGCTCACGGCGGCGGTGTCTACCCCGAGACGCGCGCGCCGGCAACGTGCCCCCGCGGCAACACCGAGTTGCCACCACGGCACCCCTACGTCACGATGCCGTCACAGGTCGGTGGGAGCGTACCCGGAGATGCGTGGCCACATCCTCGTAGTGGAAGACGAGGTCGACCTGGCCGAGCTCGTGGCTTTCAATCTGAAGCAAGCGGGCTATACGGCCTCACTGGCGACGGATGGTGCGGCTGCGCTCGCCGAAGTGCGCCGCAAGAAGCCCGACCTCATCATCCTCGACCTGATGCTCCCCGACATCTCCGGTACCGAAGTGTGCCGGCGCCTGCGGGCGGACTCGGCCACCAAGCCGATCCCGATCGTGATGCTGACGGCCCGGGGCGAAGAGGTCGACCGCGTCCTCGGGTTCGAGGTCGGCGCCGACGACTACGTGACCAAGCCCTTCAGCCCGCGCGAGCTCGTGCTGCGGATCGGCGCGGTGCTGCGCCGTTCGCATCCCGCCGAGCCCGACACCTCGGATCGCGGGCATCCACATCGGCGAGATGACGATCGACGTGCCTCGGCACGAGGTGCGGATCGGAGACGACTCGGTCCCGCTCACCGCGCTCGAGTTCAAGCTCCTGCTCGACCTCGCCTCGCGCAAGGGCCGCGTCCAGTCGCGGGACTCGCTCCTCGAGCGAGTCTGGGGCTACGCGCCCGGGATCGAGACCCGAACCGTCGATACGCACGTCAAGCGCCTGCGCGAGAAGCTCGGTCCGGTCTCGCACTACATCGAGACCGTTCGGGGCGTCGGCTACCGCATCCGCGACGACGTCGCGGCGTGACGGCAACGCACGCGGCCGGTTTGGCGCTACGCTAGTGGGCGTGAGCCTACGCGCGAGCTTGCTCGCCGCGATCGTGACCGCGATCGCGGCGATGGTGCTGACCCTGGTCCTTCTCGAAGACCCGCTCGTGCAATATCGCCAGACGGCTCGGGTGCGCGACGAGCTGTTGACGGCCGCGACGACCGCGGTGGGTCGGATCGAGGACGGCGACGATCCGGACGCCGCGGCGGACCGCGTCGGCGCGACGACCGGAACCTGGATCACGGTGGTCGACCGCGACGGCCTCATCGTCGGCGACAGCGCTCTCGATGGCGACGAGCTCGGGCACGCGTCGTCGCTGACGCGCGCGCCCGAGAGCCACGACGTGCTCTACGCATCGGTAGACGGTCCGGATGGAAGCGTCGTTCACGCGGCTCGCTCGCTCGCGTCCATCGACGCGGCGCGCGCGAGCACGCGAGAGCTCTTGATGCTCGGCGGGCTGCTCGCCGGGCTCTCGGTTCTCGTGTTGACCTGGGTGCTATCGCGCACGCTGGTGCGGCCCATCGAGGAGCTCACCCGCACGGCCGACGCGATTGCGCGCGGCGACCTGTCGATGCGGATACGGAGCGATTGAAAGGACGAGCTCGGCCGCCTCGGCCGAGCCCTCGACCGGATGGCCGACGAGCTCTCGGCGCGCTTGCGAGAGGTGCGCGAGGAAGAAGGTCGTCTCGTGACGGTCCTCGACTCGATGGCCGAGGCGGTGTTCGTCACCGATCCGAGCGGCACGATCGCCGTCACGAACCAGGGTCTGGACGCGCTGCTCGGCGCCGGGCTCGCGGGTCGCTCGGTCGTCGACGCGATCGACAGCGCGGCGATCCACGAGGCCGTCTGGACCGCCATGGGCGGTCAGCCGACCGCCCTCGAGGTCGAGCTCGGCGAGAAGGACCATGCGATCACGCTGGCCGCGCACGTGGCCCCGCTGCCGGACGATCGCGGCGTCGTCGCCGTATTGCACGACATCTCGGATCTCAAGCGCGCGGACAAGATCCGACGCGACTTCGTCGCGAACGCGAGCCACGAGCTCCGCACGCCGCTGACCGCGATCCGCGGTTTCGCCGAGACGCTCCGCGACGGCGCGGCCAACGACCCCGACGTGGCGAGGCGGTTCCTCGACACGATTCTCCGCCACACGACGCGCCTTCAGCGCGTCGTCGACGACCTGCTCGCGCTCTCGCGCGCCGAGTCGTCCGATCAGGAGTTCGAGCTCGGACCGACCGACGTCGCTGCCGTGGTACGCGACGCGACGCGCTACCTCGAAGCCAACGCCCAACAGAAGCAGATTGAGGTTCGCCTCGAGGGCTTCGACGACTTGCCCGTCGCCTGGGCGAACGAGGTCGCGGTGGACCACGTGATGGTCAACCTGCTCGACAACGCGGTGAAGTACACACCGTCGGGCGGATGCGTCACGGTTCGAGCGTCCCACGACCCGAGCCACGTCGTGGTCGTCGTCTCGGACACGGGCCCCGGCATCCCGCGCTCGAAGCGAGATCGCATCTTCGAGCGGTTCTACCGGATCGACAAGGGACGAGCCCGCGACCAGGGCGGCACCGGCCTCGGGTTGTCCATCGTGAAGCATCTCGTCCAGCGCATGAACGGCACGATCGAGGTCGAGAACGAGCCCGGGCGCGGAGCGACGTTCCGCGTGACGATGTCGCGGCCGCCACCGCAAGCGACCGCGAGCTCGGCCGGAGCGATCGCCGCGCCCGAGGGCGCCGACGCCGACGCCGCGCGCGAAGCCTGAGCCGGGCTCGCTCGCAGCGCGCGTCTACGAGTATGCTGCCGGCCGTGACAGCCGAACGCGACCGTCCGGATCGCCCGACTCGCCTCGCCATCGCCGCGCTCGGTTTCGCGGTCGTGGCGCCGCTCGCGTACCTCGGCCAACGGCTCTTCGACTACGCGATGACCGGACCGCCGGACCTCGCGGCGATGCTCCGACAGACGGTGGTCGGTTACTACTGGCGCGTCGCGATCGCCGCATGGTGGGGCGGGCTCGGCGCCATCGTGCTCTACGCGCTCGCTGGCCGGTCGGGGCGGGCCGACGCGCTCGTACGCGTCAGCGCGATCGGCGCGTTGCTGATCGGCTTCGCGTTCGCGATCCTCGCGTGGCGATTTCCGTGACGGGAGCGCGATGACCGCGCTTCGAATCTTCGAGACCGTGCATGGCCACCTCGCGATACTGGCGATGATCGCGCTCGTCCATCCCGCGATCCTCCTGCGGCGCGGGCTCCCGCTGAGCCGCGGCGCGACGTGGTCGGTCGCGCTCACCACCGCCGTGACCGTGGCGGCGTTCACGACGGGCCTGTCGATCTACGGGCGCTACCGCGAGGTGGTCAAGCCCGAGCTCGTCGCCACACACCTCGGGACCGCGCTCCTCTTCGAGACGAAGGAGCACCTCGCTTGGGCGGTCGTGTCGATGGCGGTAGGCGCCGGGTTGGCGGCGCTCCTGGCGCCGCGGGGAGCACACGGCGTCCGGCGGGCGGCGGCGCTCGCCTACGCTCGCCGCCGCGCTTCTGTGCCTTTTCACGGCGGGCCTCGGAACCTATGTGGCTTCCGTACAGAGCTTCCCGATGGTCTCCCCATGATGTCTTGCCCGAACGCGCCGTGTGCCTCTAGGGTGGCGGCGGACGGCGACAGGCGCCGCGCCATGGACCGCGTACGCCAGATCATCTGCCTCGTCGCGAGCGTTCTCGTGAGCGCGCCCGTCTCCGCTCAGGAGGAGCCGGACGCCCCCGTGGTCGTGCCGCCTCGCATCGCGAGCTTCGTCGAGGCCGAGTACCCGACGGCCGCGCGGGAGGCGGGCCTCGAAGCGACGGTCGACCTCGAGCTCGTCGTCGACTCGGACGGCACGGTGTCGGAGGCGACCGTCGTCGGACCGGCAGGCCACGGGTTCGACGATGCGGCGCTCGCGGCGGCTCGCCTCTTTCGCTTCGAGCCTGCGACGCGCGACGGCCGCCCGATCGCCGCACGGATCCGATACCGATACGTGTTCGAGCTCCGCGAGGAGGTCCGGCAGCGGCCGCCCGGAGCGGTCGAGGAGCAAGCCCGACCGGGCCGGCTGCAGGGGCGCGTTCTGGCCAGCGAGGACGACGGCCCGGTGCGCGAGGCGGAGGTCTTGCTCTCGTCCGAGGATGCGTCGGTCAACCGTCGGGCGGTGACGGGCCGCAACGGCGGCTTCATCTTCGACGCCCTGCCGCCGGGTCGGTACCGCATCACGATCCTCGCGAACGAGTACGGCGACTACGAGACGATGGAGCGCATCGAGCCTGGCGAGTCCGCCGACGTCGTCTACCGCATGGCGCCGGCGGTCGACCCCAACGCGTTCTCCGCCACCGCGCGCATCGAGCCGCCACCGCGCGAGATCGTCCGTCGCACGATCACGCGCGAGGAGCTGACGCGCATTCCGGGCACGCGAGGCGACGCGCTGCGAACCGTCGAGCTCCTACCCGGCGTCGGCAGGCCGCGGTTCGGCGCTGGTCAGCTGATCGTGCGCGGCAGCGCTCCCACCGACAGCCAGGTATTTCTCGACGGCGCGCCGGTGCCGCTCCTCTATCACTTCGGTGGGCTGACGAGCTTCTTCAACAGCCGCCTCCTCGACCGGATCGACTTCTTTCCGGGCAACTTCTCGGTTCGCTACGGGCGCAAGATGGGCGGCATCCTCGAGGTCGCGTCGCGCGACCCCGCGCACGACGCGTTTCACGGCGTGCTCGACGTCAACCTCATCGACGCGTCGCTGCTCGTCGAGGCGCCCATCGGCGACAACGTCTCGGTCGCGCTGGCGGGCAGGCGGAGCTACATCGACTTCTTCTTCCAGAACGTGATCCCGGACGATGCGTTCGACGTGATCGCGGCGCCCGTCTACTACGACTACCAGGCGCTCCTGACGTGGCGGCCGTCGGATCGCGATCGCATCCGCCTCGTGGGCTACGGGTCGAGCGACGACCTGGCGCTGGTCTTCTCGGAGCCGGCGGGCGCCGACCCGAACGTGCGCGGCAACTTCGGGCTCAGCACGCAGTTCCACCACGGCTACCTCGGATGGACACACGCGCTCACGCCCAACGTCGACCAGGACATCCAGATCGCGGTCGGACCGACGTTGGTTCGGTTCGAAGCGGGCGACGCGTTCCGCTTCGACGGCACGTTCACGGCGATCGACGCGCGGAGCGAGTGGCGCGCGCGCGTCACCGACCGCGTACGGTTGACGGGTGGCCTCGACCTCGACGTCACCCCGTTCTCGCTCGAGTACGTCGGCCCATCGGTCGGGCAGGCGGAGGGCGGCGGGCCGGGCAGCGGCAACGCGCTGAGCCAGAGCCGACAACCGCCGATCACGTCTTCGGGCGTGAGCGTGCGTCCGGCCGGCTACGTCGAGACCGATCTCCGACCGAGCGACGCGGTGCAGATCGTCACCGGCCTCCGTCTCGACTACTACGACGACATCATGCAGTGGTCGTTCGACCCGCGGATTGTCAGCGTCCTCTCGCTCGACGACGCAAACCGCGTCAAGCTCGGCGTCGGCGTCTTCAGTCAGCCGCCCGAAGCCGTCGAGTCCTCCGAGCAGCTCGGCGAGCCGAACCTCGACCCGATTCACGCGCTGCACTTCGGCGCGGGCTACGAGCGCGACGTCGCCGACGGGGTCACCGTCGGTGTCGAGGGGTTCTACAAGTACCTCTGGGATCGGGTCGTGGCCGGACCGCCGACCGGGCCGCGGTTCACGAACGACGGCGTCGGGCGGATCTACGGTCTCGAGGTGTCGGGGCGCGTGTCGCCGGCCGGGCGCCGTTGGTTCGGTTTTCTCTCGTACACGCTGATACGCAGCGAGCGGCTCGACGGGCCCGATCAGCGGTGGCGCCTCTTCGACTCCGACCAGACCCACATCTTGTCGCTCGCGCTCGTCTATCGCCTCGGGCGCGGGTGGGAGGTCGGCGGGACCTTCCGGCTGGTGTCGGGCAACCCGACCACACCGATCGACGAGGGGCGCTTCGACGCGAGCCGGCCTGGCTACCTGCCGGTGTCGGGCGCGATCAACAGCGAGCGCAATCCGTTCTTCCACCGGCTCGACCTGCGCGTGGAGAAGCTGTTCGAGATCGGGAGCTTCATGCGCCTCGCGATCTACCTCGACATCCAGAACGTCTACAACTCGACGAACCCCGAAGGGACCATCTACGACTACCGCTACCGCGAGAGCACGGAGATCCCCGGGCTTCCGATCATCCCCTCGCTCGGCGTCCGAGGTGAGATCTGATGCTCCGCACGCTCACCGCCGCGATGCTCTGTCTCGTCGCCGGGGGATGCATCGCGGATCTCCCGATGGAGTCGGTCGTCGTCGACACGCGGCCCATCGCCGCGAAGGTCGAGGTCGAAGGCGACACGACCCGAGCCTGGCCGGCGCCCGGAGAGACGGCCACCGTCACGTGGCTCGTGGTCGACCCGACGGAATGCGAAGCCCGTCGGGTGGGGGTTCTTCGTATGCCCCGCGTTCGTCGCCGTGAGCGGCGAGGCCTTCTGCTCCGGCGATCCCTTCGCGTTCTCGCTTCAGGCCGAGCCGCGCGACGAGGATCCGGTCGTGACGTTCACGGTGCCGGACGAAGCGGCGCTCGGCGACGCGACGGCGATCCTGATGCTCGGCGTGATCTGCCCCGACGGGACGCCTGTCCTCGATCTCGCGGCACGCGACGTCCGTTGCGACGGGAGCGACGAGCCGCGGACGCTCGCCCAGTTCACGATCCAGCTCGCGAGCGACGACGCCGAGCCGAACCGAAGCCCCGTGATCCCTGCCGACGCGTTCACGTTCGACGACGCGGCGTGGCCCGCGCCGACGGCGGCTCATCCCGCGACGGGGTGTGCGGACGGCGCGGGCACCGACGAGCTTCCATTGCGCTCGGTGGGCGCCGCGGACGTGGCCGCGCCGGTGATCGGCATCACCGGCGACGACGCGTCGCGCGAGACGTTCATCGGGCCCGGCGACGTCGAGCGGCGCGAGGATCTCGTCTATCAAGTCTTCGCGTCGCTCGGTGAGCCGGACCGGCTCTACACCGTCCTCGACGACGACACGACCGAGGACACGCTCGAATGGGCTCTTCCCACGGCCGATCAGGTCGATGCGAGCGGCACACTCGTGCATTTCTGGCTCGTGCTGCTCGACCAGCGCGGCGGCACGGCGTGGACCGAGCGGCAGGCGTGTGTGATACCGTGATCCGCGGTGTGGCCGTTGCTCACGAGCTCGCGCGCGGCGTCATCGTTGCGCAGCACACGCGTTCGCGTGCTCCTGGCTCTGCTCCTCTTCGTGTCGTCGTCGATCGGCTGCGAGGGCGCGCAGGAGTGCATCACGACGACCGATTGCGCCGCCGGTGAGCGGTGCGTCGACGGGACGTGCGAGGCGCGCGGCGCGGACGCGGGCGCCGGGACCGACTCCGGGCCGGGCGTCGATGCGGGCGCGGGGACGGACTCGGGGCCGGGCACCGACGCCGGCTCGGGCACCGACGCCGGGCCCGGTACCGACTCGGGCTCGGGCACCGATGCCGGCTCGGCCACCGACGCCGGCTCGGGCGCCGACGCTGGGCTCGTCGACGCGGGCGCGGGTACCCATCACCTGACCGTCACGATCCTCGGCGCTGGCGTCGGCGAGGTGACGTCGAGCCCGCCAGGCATCGATTGTCCGCCGACGTGCGAGGCCGACTTTGCGGCCGGCTCCACGGTCTCGCTCGATCAGTACGGCTCGGTGGGCACGTGCGAGTGGCTCATGCCGCCCGAGTGCAGCGCGAGCGCATCGACGTGCTTCATCGTGATGAGCGCAGACCGGTCCGCGCGAACGTTCTTCCCGGTCACGCCGGGCATCTGTCCCTGATCAGCGCGTCAGCACGTGTCGGACGGCGGCCGTGATCGTGTCGCGAACGCGCTCGACCACGATCTCGCGAGGGAGCGACCGCCCGACGGGAAGTGCCAGCGCGGCACGGGCATCGACCATCAGGCCCGGATCGGAATGCTGCTTCTCCACGACCTGCTCGGCGAGCGCGCGGCCTCCATTGGGATCGTCGCCCGACGCGGCGGCGAGGAGCCGTAGCCGCAAGCCGAGCGAGCCGCGCGCGAGCTCGTCGTCGATCGCGCGCGCAGCGCCGTGTGGATCATCGGTGACGAGCGCCTCGAGCGCGACGATTGGTGCCTCTTCGTCGGTGGGGACGCGCGTCGAGACGATGCGCGACGACTCGGCTGCGACGGGGCCGGCGGCACGCCCGCCGCCGAGCGATGCGCCGACGCGCGCGAGCCGGACGAGCGGACGGGCGATCTCGTCGCCGTGCTCGACCGCTGCCTCCGCGAGCAGCTCACCGGCGCGAAAGCGAGTGGTCGCGATGCATGCAGCGGCGAGCGCGACCTCCTCGCTCTGCTCGGACGCGTCCTTGAGCGCTTCGATGGTGCGGACGTCCATCGCGAGCTGCGACACCGCGTCGATGCAGCGCGGGCAAACGCCGACATGCCCCTCGGCGCGCGTGCGCTCGGGCCCGCGCATCGAGCCGTCCACGAACGCTGCGGTCGTCGCGTCGTCGAGGCACTCGGGCGTCTTGGGATGCAGCCGGTCGAGCTCTCTCTCGCGCACCGCGCGGAAGGTGCTCTCGACGACGGATTGCACGCGCCGGAACGCCTCGTCGTCGGCCGTGCTGAGCGCGGTCTCGACGCGCTCTTGAACGGGAGCTGCGTCGAGCACCATCCGCCACGAGCGCGTGGTGTCGAGCACCCGCGGCGCTCGCTCCGCCTCGGCCGAGCCCTCGACCTCGTCTTGGCCGAGCTCGCCGAGGCGCGCGGCCACGCGCTCGAGGTGGCCCCGGACGACCTCGGGGGAGATGCCGAGCGTCGCGCCGATCACCGTGCAGGTCATGCCTCGGAGGCGCAGGCGGATGAGGCCTCCGACGTTCGGGGGTTGGCGCTCGAGCACTTCGAGCACGCGCTTCGCGGGCTCCTCGGCGAGGACCTGGTCGAGAAAGAGCGACGATGGGCTCGGCAGCGACGCGATGAGCGCCCCCGCGGGCGTCACGTCCTGCAGGTAGCTCATCGTGTGTTGACGCGTGACGACGGCGATGTAGTGGCGAAGCGTCGAGCGCCCACCCCATCCGTCGAACACGCCGCCGCGGCGCAGGAACCCGACGACCGTGTCGATGCACGCAGGCAGCTCGTCGAGCGCGCCGCCGCGCCGCTCGTCGATGGTGCGAATGATCACCGCGCGCACGAGCCGACCGTGCCGCGTCATGAGCTCGTCGAACGCCGCGCCGTCGCCCGCGGTGCAGGCCTCCACGAGGGCCCGGTCGTCGACCTCGTGATTGCGTACTTCGTTCGGCACGGGGTCGCGATCCTGCCCCCCGTGGCGCGCTCGGTCAACGATCGCCTAACGCCCGGGAATTCCACCGGGATCGGTTTGACACCACGCCCGAGCGCTCTGCTACCATTCGCTCGGCTGCATGGTTGAGCGCATCGGTAACTGCCGCATCCTCGGAGAGATCGGCAGCGGCGGCATGGCGGTCGTCTACAAGGCCGTCCAGGAGCCGCTCGGCCGGATCGTAGCGATCAAGGCCCTCAAGCCGTCGATCGCGGTCGACAGCCAGTTCGCCAAGCGCTTCGAGCGCGAGGCGCACTTCATGGCGTCGCTCCAGCACGAGAACATCCTGCACGTCTACGACTTCATCAAAGACGGCGGCACGATGTACATCATCATGGAGTACGTCGCAGGGCATCGACCTCTACGACCTCCTCGAGACGCACGCCGGTCCTGCCGGTCGAGGTCGGCGCGATCATCGCGCTGCAGGTCGCGCGCGCGCTCGACTACGCGCACTTCCGCGGGATCATCCACCGCGACATCAAGCCCGCGAACGTGATGATCTCGCACCACGGCGAGGTGAAGCTGATGGACTTCGGCATCGCTCGCGACGACACGCTGAGCGACCTGACCGAGACCGGCACCGGCCTCGGCACGCCGAGCTACATGAGCCCCGAGCAGATCCTCGGCGACAAGCTCGACTTCCGGAGCGACATCTTCTCGCTCGGCATCGTGCCTCTACCAGATGATCACCGGCCGCAAGCCGTTCGTCGAGGACGACTCGCGCACGGTGATGCAGAAGATCCGGCTCGACCGCTACACGAGCCCGCGCAAGCCTCAACCCGGCAGTCCCGCGCACGCTCGAGCGAATCCTCGCGCGCTGCATGGAGAAGATGCCCGCGAACCGCTACCCGACGACGCAGGCGCTCATCGACGACCTGATGGAGTTCCTCGCGGCGCGCGTGCCGATGAACCACAACGCGCGCCTCGTGATGTACCTGCGCGAGATCGGCGAGGTCGCACCGACGACGAGGCCGAGGAGATCCTCGCCGCGGGCGCGCCGCGCGCATCCGCGCGCGGGCGCGACCGACCGGCGCATGGTGCGCATCGGTGGCGATCGTCCAGATCGCTCCTCTGCCTCGCGCTCGTGCGCGAGCGGCGGCGCGATCCAGGCCGCGTCCGGTCGGTTCACCGGGACCCGCGACGACTTCGCCGCCGCGACCGGCGCCCCGGTCGTGCCCGCACCGCGCCGGGATACCTGCGCGTCGTCGTCGACCCGTGGGCCGAGGTGCTCGATCGACGGGCAGAAGGTCGTCGACCACGCCCGACCGCGCGCGCGCATCCCGCTCCGCCGCGGGCCGGCACTACCTGAAGCTCCGCAACCCGTACTTCCGCGAGGTCGAACCGCGAGGTGCGGATCCGCACGGGCGAGACACGAGACGATGGAGGTCGTGCTCGCGCCGCTGCACGACGCCGGCCGGCGTCGCCGAAGGCGAGGTACGGGACGGTCTCGGAGGCCGCGGTGAAGGTCGGCGACGACGCGCGCGCACGCGGACGCGCGCGCCGGTCGCGCTGCAAGCTCTGGTCGCTGCGGGCGTGCGCTCGCGGCCGCCATCGCGCTGGCTCCGCGCCGAGCGCGCTCGCCGAATCGATCGTCCACGTCGTCGGCCGCGGTGAGACGCTCGCGTCGATCGCGCAGCGCTACTACGGCGACCCGCGGCGCGAGAGCGTTCTCGTCGACGGAGAACGGGCTCACGGCGCAGGGCGGCGCGGCGATCGTCGTCGGCCTGCGGCTCGTCGTCCCGTGGGTCGCAGTCACCACCGGTCGAGGAGGGCGAGACGTGGGCGCAGCATCGCCGAGCGCTTCTACGGCGACCGGCGGACGCGCGTTCCTCGCTCATCGAGGTGAACGCGCGAGCGTTCCTGGTGAGCAGCCCGACGTCGGAGCCGAGCTCCTCGTGCCGTACCCGCTGCGCCACGTCGCAGGTCAGAACGACACGCTTGCGGCGGATCGCGTACGAGTACTTCGGCAACGACGACACCGACACGTCCACACGCTCCGCCGGTTCAACTGCATGCGCAGCGTTCGACCGCACCGTGGCCAGATCGTCCTCGTTCCGCTCTCGGATCTCGTCGCTCTCCGACGAAGGGCCGGCACGCGATCGAGGAGGCGACGGGCGAGCACGTCGAGGGCGGCGAGTGCGGGAGCTCCAGCAGCGGATCAACGAGCAGCTGCCGCGCCTCCGAGACCACGTCCGGCACGGCCGGTTCACCGAAGCGGTCTCGCTCGGAAACCGCCTGCTCGGCGCCGGCCGGCTCACCGGGAACCAGATCGTGTCGATCCAGCGCGAGCTCGGGACGGCGTACGTCGCGCTCGACCGGCCGGACCTCGCGGTCGAGGCGTTCGAGCCGCGCTCGACTCGGCAGCCGATCTCGAGCTCGACGTGACGCGCACCTCACCCACGGTGCTCCGCGCGTTCAACGACGCGAAGGAGCGACGGCGGCGCGCGGTCGCAGAAGAAGCGCGCCACGCGAGAGAGAACGAAGAAGCTCACCCGCCGGACGACGCGAGCATGGCACCGTAGCCGAGCTCGCCTCTACCAGTCTTGGAGCGCGGCGAGCGTCGGCGGCGCGAGCGGCGGCTTCACGGGCGCTTCGAGGCACGCCCGGACGAGGCCCGGGACGAGCGCCTCGTCGGCGCGCAGGCGCGCGAGATTCGGCCACGAGGTCGTCCGGCCCGCGTCGCCATGCGGCGAACATCGACGCGAGATCGCTCGGCCAGGCGCCGCGCTTCACGGCGTCGTACGCGGCGAACGGGATCTGGCCGCCCAAGAGGTCCTGTGCGGACGCGAGCGACGCCTCGATGACGTGGGCGCACGTGTCCTCGAGGATTGCTCGCTGCGACGCCTCGCCCGGATCGAGGTGCGCGAGCATCCACTCTTCGGTGAGCAGGACCTCCCACCCGGCCGGAAGCTCCGCGGGCGTCGTCTCGAGCGCCTCGCGCACGCGGTCGACGTCGATCGCGAACGCGACGAAGTGCACGTAGAGCGTCCCGTGCGTGCGCGCGAGCTCGCGGCTCATCACCGTCTCGGCGCCGAGCCCCTCCGCGCCGGGCTCGACCACCGGCAAGTCGCGCTTCGCCATGGCGGTACGGTACAGCGAGACGGCCAGAGCGGCGATCGGTTTGGATTTGGCGATGAGACCGTGGCGAGACGAGAGTGGTTCGATGGGCGTTCGGACGGCTCGAAGACAGGGCCCGATCCCCCTTCGAGAGACGGCGGGGCGGTCAGCGGGCCGCCATCGCCGCGAGATCGCGCCGCATTCGAACCGATTGCCGCTCTAGAAGTCTGTCGACCTACAGCACGCGGACCCGGCTCAGGAGCCATCCGTCGCCGCGGCGGACGAGGCGGAATTGCGCGCTGACGGGGCCGTCACCGGTTTGGAGGCGGAGGGCGACGAGCGCGTTGTCGCCGCGGATCTCGATGGTCTTCTGGACGAGGGTCGCCTCGCGTTCGTTGAGCGCCGAGAGCGCGTCGTGCGCTTCGTCGGCGAGGTCGACCTCTTGGCCGTCGCCGTACACGTCGAGCGCATCGCCATGGACGACCTCGACGGGGACGCGCGATGGGTCGGCGTAGCCGAG
The DNA here is from genome assembly GCA_963740495.1 of uncultured delta proteobacterium. Lineage (GTDB taxonomy): Bacteria > Myxococcota_A > Polyangia > Polyangiales > CAVUEK01 > CAVUEK01. The sequence goes on along the minus strand of CAVUEK010000006.1, from coordinate 776,040 downwards.
CGCCCGAGTGACGCGGGCACCGTCGCCGGTCACGTCGTCGACGAAGGCGTCGAGGCGCTCTTCATCCGTCACGACGAGGGCGTCGGCGACGATTGCGACGCCGGCGACGGCGAGCGCGGTCAGGCCGAGGGGCAAGAGGAGGCGCTGGAGGGACATGCCCAGAGAACAGTGCAGCGCGCATGCCATTCCGAATCCCGTCTGATCCCGCGGTGGGTGGCCTCGACGCCTGACACCCTGTCAGCGGGAGTCGCCGTAGCGGATGTCAGTCTGTCAACCGATGGAGCGCGGCGCGCATGACCTCGAGAGGCGCCTCGCGGCCGGTGAATCGCTCGAACGCGAGCGCGCCCTGGTGGAGGAGCATGCCGAGCCCATCGACCGTCGCGAGCCCAAAGGAGCGGGCGCGCCTGAGGACGGCGGTGTCTCGCGGCGAATACACGAGGTCGACGACGGTAGCGCCCTGGGAGAGTGCGGCGAACGGCAGCGCGTCGGCGAGCTCGAACGCGCCCGGGCCATCGTCGAGCGTCGCGCTCGTCGCTTGCACGACGACGGTAGCGCTCGCGAACGCGTCGGCGAGGTCCGCCGCGTCGAGCGAGCGCGCTCGCATGGCGCACGGGAGCGACGCGGCGAGATCCGCGACGAGGGTCGACGCGCGCTCACGACGGCGAGCACACGACGTCACGGTGCGAGCGCCCGCGCTGCCGAGCCCGACGATTGCCGCTCGCGCGGCCCCGCCGGCGCCGAGGACCACCGCGTCGGCCCCTCTCAGGTCGACACCTTCCTCAGCGAGCGACGCACCAGGCCCGGCGCATCGGTGTTCAATCCGTGGAGCCGGCCGTGCTCGCACACGATCGTGTTCACCGCGCCGATTGTTCGCGCTTCGGCCGACGCCTCGTCGACCAACGACAGCGCACGTTCCTTGTGCGGTAGCGTGACGTTGACTCCTCGCACGCCGCGCGTCACCAGCCCGCGCAGAGCCTCCGCGAGCTCCTCCTTTGGCACCGCGAACGGCACGTACACGGCGTCGATCCCGAGCGCGCGAAAGGCGGCGTCGTGCATGGCGGGCGATCGCGAGTGAGCGACCGGCCACCCGACGATGCCGTACAGCGCGGTCATTCCTCGACGTCCGTCTCGCGCGCCCGCTCGACGCGCGCGTCGATCGTCCCTTCGTGAAGGCGCACCACGAGCGCGTCGCCCGCGCTCACGTCACGCGCTCGAACGACGGCTCGACCCGTCTCGGCGTGGAGCGCGATCGCGTAGCCGCGAGCGAGCACGGCGAGCGGCGACAAGGCATCGAGGCGCGCCGCTCCCCGCACGAGGCGCTCTCGGCGCGCGCGCAGCGCGTCCCCGATTGCGCGCGCGAGCCGTTTCGCGAGGTCGGTGTGGGCGCTCCTGTCGCGGGCGAGGCGCGCGCGCGGATTCGAGCCGTCCGAGCCGGGCGCCGCACGCCGAGCTCTCGACGGCGGGACGCGGCGGCGCGAGCCATCGCCCGCTCGAGCCGCGCGCCAAGCAGCTCGAGCCGCTTGCGCGCGCCTGCCGCGGCATGACGCGGGTCACCGATCTCCCGCGAGAGTCGCTCGAGCGCGAGCCTCCCCCTGCCGAGACGGGTCTCGAGCGCGCGCACGAGCCTGCGCTCGAGCGCGTCGAGCTCGTGTCCGAGCGCGCGACCGTCCGGCACGACGATCTCCGCCGCGTTCGACGGCGTCGACGCGCGCACGTCCGCCGCGAGATCCGTGATCGTGACGTCCACTTCGTGCCCGACCGCGCTGACGATCGGCACGCGGCAAGCCGCGACGGCGCGCGCGACCGACTCGCTGTTGAACGCCCAGAGGTCCTCCTGCGAGCCGCCGCCCCGCCCGACGATCACCGACGTCGAGCTCCGGCAGCTGCTGGACCGCTCGCAGCGCCGCCACGATGCTCGCCGGCGCCTCCTGTCCCTGGACGCGGCAGTCCGCGACCACGATCCTCACCGGAAACCGAGACGACGCGACCCGCACGACGTCGTGCATCGCCGCCCCGTGGATGCTCGTCACCACACCCACGCAGCGCGGGACGCGGGGAAGCTGCCGCTTTCGCGCCGGGTCGAACAGCCCCTCCGCCTCGAGCTTCTTGCGGATGCGCTCGAACTGCGCGTGCAGATCGCCGGCTCCCGCCGGCAGCGCGACGCGAACGAGCATCTGAAACGTGCCACGCGGCTCGAACAGCGTGAGCTGTCCGCGAACGCGCACGACCGCTCCGCGCTCGATCCGTGCCTTCGCGCGGCGAGCGTCGGCCCGGAACATGACGGCGCGGAGCTGCGCCGGCTCGTCCTCGTCGCTCAGCGTGAAGTAGACGTGGCCCGACGACGCGCGCGTGACCTCGGAGACCTCGCCCACCACCCAGACGTCGCGAAACGCTCCCTCGAGCGACGCGCGAACGCTCCGATTCACCTCCGCGACGCGCAGTGGTCGCGGCTTCTCGGGCTCGTCCTCGTCGAGCCCCGGCCATTCGAAGAGCGGCAGCGTCGACACGGCCGGGATGGTACGCGAGATGCGGAGTTGTGTACGATGCCCCGAGATGCGCATCCCGGAAGCGCCGCTCCACGACGCCGGGTATCGCCAAGCGCGACCGGGCGACGTCGTGGGACTCGACGACCTCGTCCTGATCGACGTGCGCGAGGAGGCAGACCTCCTGGGCGACCTCGGTCACGTCCACGGCGTTCGGCACGTGCCCGCTGCGCGCGTTCACGACGAGGGCGTCGCCGGCGTCCCGCGAGACGCCGCCGTCGTCGTGATCTGCGGCAACGGATGGCTCAGCCAGAAATGCGCGGCCGCGCTCGTCTCCGAGCACGGCTACACCGAGGTGTACCATCTCGTCGGTGGGATGCTCCGCTGGAACGCGGAGGAGCGGCCGGTCGCACGCACGCGGACGTGGCGATGAGAGAGTACGTGGCCGTCATCGGGATCGGCTCGAACGTGGGCGACCGTCGGGCGATGATTGACGCCGCCGTCGAGCGTCTGTCGGCCGAGCCTGGGATTGTCGTCGAGGCCGTGTCACCCATCTACGAGACCGAGGCGGTCGGCCCGCCTCAGCCGGACTTCCTGAACGGCGCCGCCCGCGTGCGTACCACCCTCGATCCGCACGGGCTCCTCGACCGCCTCCTCGCGATCGAGGCGACGCTCGGCCGAACGCGGCGCGTGCGCTGGGGCCCTCGGACGATCGATCTCGACATCCTCTTTATCGCAGGCGAATCCGTCGAAAGCGACCGCCTCTCGGTCCCCCACCCCCGTCTTCTCGAGCGCGCGTTCGCGCTCGCGCCGCTCTTGGATTTGCTCGACAATCGCCCGCAAGGCCTCGCCGCGCGGCTTTCGAGCTTGGGCGGGCCTCCGCGGCGCGCATCACCCAAATGATTGTGGGTTTTCGAGGTCTTTCGTACGATGGTGGCCCTGCCCGTCAGGGTGGGCCGAGGAGATAACGGATGGCCGATACGCGCAAAGACAAGCGCGCGCCCTGTCTCGCTAAAGTCCGCTTCAAGAGCGCGACCGTCGACGAGTTCATCGAGCACTACGCATGGACATCTCGCGCGGGGGCATCTTCATCAAGTCCAAGAGCCCCATGCCGGTGGGCACGCTCCTGAAGTTCGAGTTCCAACTGAAGGACGAGTCACGGCTGATCCACGGAGTGGGCCGCGTCGTCTGGAAGCGCGATCCCGACGAGTCCGCCGGCGAAGAGAGCCGCCGGGGATGGGCATCAAGTTCATCAAGATGGACCCGCAGAGCCGGGCTCTCGTCGAGCAGATCGTCTCGTCGCGCGGCGACGCGCCGGGCGCGTTCGAGCAGGGCCGGTCCAAGCTGCGCTCGGCGAAGAAGACCGAAGCGTTCTTCCCGGCGCCGCTCCCGAAGGACCAGCTCCCCGCGTCCGAGGACAGCACACAGGTGCGGCACGCCAGCGAGTTCCTCGCCGAGGCGCTCTCGGCGGGCGACGAAGACGCCGCGAAGGAAGCCGCCGCGCGCGCGGATGACGCGCGACGTCGAACCGAGCAGAATCGAGCGAGAGCGCGCAGAGGCCGCGTCGCGTGCGCGCGAAGCCGAGAAGGAAGAGGAGCGCGAGGCGCGAGCCGCGATTGAGCAGAAACGCGCCGACGCCGAGCTCGGCGCCGCGACGACCGCCGCAGCACCGCCCCACGTGGTTGCATCGCCCAGCTCCGCGCCGCGGCGAGCCCTTCTCGCACACGACGAGGACGAGGTGACGCGTCAGGTGCCCGAGGAAGCGCTCCGCTCGGCGGCCGCCGCGCGCGCGGCCGCGGCCGAAGACGCTCTCCGGATCGACGTCGAGACCGAGACGCGCGAGGAGGAAGCAGCCGACGCCGCGTCGTCGTCCGGCGAGTTCATCCCGCCACGGCCCTCACCGCGGCTGCCGGTGGAGGAAGACGAGCGCGTGAGCCGACCGGGCGGCGGTGGCGGTGGCGGACGCTTCGCGATCGCCTTCGTGCTCGTCCTCGCGGTGGGCGGCGGGGGCTACTACGCGTACACGCAGATGAGCGTCGGGCCGACGAGCCCGGGGACCGTCGACACGGCGCCAGCGGACACGGTCGACCCGGTCGCCGAGGACGAAGGTGAGACCGGCCACGAGGGCCAAGACGTCGAGCCGGCGACCAACGCGACCGGAACGACGCCCGAACGAGAAGAGGCGACGCTCACCTCGGTGCGTGTCGTGTCCACGCCGATCGGCGCGACCGTTCTCGTCGACGGCGAGGAGCGCGGTCAGACGCCGACCGAGGTCCGCCTGCCCGTGGGGCGCGAAGCGACCGTCATGGTGCGAGCGCAAGGTCGGGTGACGAGCGTGCGCGCGGTCACGGCGGAGGAGAATCAGGCGCCTCTGACGTTCGAGCTCGATCCGTACCCGTGGGTCGTGGCGGTGACGGTCACCCCGCGGGACGCGAACGTATCACTCGCAGGGCGGACGCCGGATGACAGCGGCGAGATCACGTTGTCGGGCGAGCCGCATGCGCCCCTCTCGATCACCGCGACGAAGGCCGGCTACGACCGCGGGACGGCGCGCGTCCTGCGCACGCAGTTCCGGCAAGACGCCGAGCGGATGCTCGCGCGCGTGGAGCTCTCCCTCGTCGCGCGCCGTGCCACGCGAACGCCATCCGGCCCCTCGAGCTCGGCGATGACGGAGATGCTGACCGCGATGACCGGCGAAGAAGGCTCCACCGAGACACCGATCATGACCGAGACGCCGATCATGACCGAGACGCCGATCATGACCGAGACGCCGACCATGACCGAGACGCCGACCATGACCGAGACGCCGACCATGGCCGAGACCCCGACCATGACCGAGGCGCCGACCATGACCGAAGGCGTCCCGGACAACCCCTTCTAGAGAGCCGGCCTAGACAGCGTCGCATCGACTCGCAGACACGAGCGAGGCGGTCTTGGGTCGCGAGCAGCTCAGTGAAGCGGGGGCTGCTGGTCGTAGCCCCAATCGGGCCGCCGCGCGTAGGGGCCGCGCTCTCGTGGAACGTATCGGACGCGCGGCTCGCGACCCGAGCGCGGACCGCGCGGCTCCATGAGCTTCACGAGCGCGAGGCCGGCCACGAACCCGCCGATGTGCGCGAAGAACGCGGTGCCGCCGGACGCCTCTCCGAGGACGGTGAGCGAGCCGAACCCGCTCACGAGCTGGATGCCGAACCAGACGAAGATGAAGACCCAGGCGGGCAGCTCGACGAACATCAGGAAGAAGAACGGCACGAGCGTCGTCACGCGGGCGCGCGGGTGAAGAACCACATACGCCGCGAGCACACCCGCGATGGCGCCCGAAGCGCCGACCATCGGCACCGCGCTCGTCGGGTCGATGGCGACCTGTGCTCCCGCAGCGGCGAGCCCGCAGAGCAGGTAGAAGACGACGAAGCGGACGCGCCCGAGACGATCCTCGACGTTGTCGCCGAACACCCAGAGGAACCACATGTTGCCGATGACGTGGAGCCAGCCGCCGTGCATGAACATGCTCGTGAACGGCGTGACCCAGCTCCCGAGCGTCGGGGAGACGACGAGGAAGTACGGCACGAGGCCGAATCGCTGCACGAGCGCCGCGAGCGCGCCCTCGCCCTGAGTCCACTCGACGCCGACCTCGAGCAACCAGATCAGCGCGTTGGCCGCGACGAGCGCGTAGATCACGTAGGGCCGAGACGTCGTTGGGTTGTGATCGCGGATCGGAATCACGCGGCCAACGTAGGGTTTGCCGGGTGACCCGTCAATTCGAGCGGCGCGTCGGGGAGGCGGATCCCCGTAGGCGGGTCCCCCAACGCTGGACGGCCGTGCTACGAAACACGAGGGAATGCGCGCGGTCGACCATCTCCTGCCGGGCGGCTCGTTCTCACGCGCTCTTCCGCGGTTCGAGCACCGGCCGAGCCAGCTGCACATGGCCGAGGCGGTGCAGAGCGCGCTCGAAGGCGACGGCGTGCTCCTCGTGGAGGCGGGCACCGGCACGGGAAAGACGCTCGCGTATCTCCTGCCCGCGCTCTTGTCCGGGCGCAGGGTGATCGTCTCGACCGGGACCAAGACGCTCCAGGACCAGATCATGGAGCAGGATCTTCCGCTGCTCGAGCGCGCGCTCGGCGAGCCCGTGCCGGCAGCGTGCATGAAGGGGCTCGCGAACTACGTGTGCCTCCGCCGTCTCGCAGAGCTCGAGCGAAGCGCGGACGCGGTCCGTGCACCGCTCTCGAGCCAGCTTCCGCTAGTTCGAGACCTGGTGCGCCGCGCGGGCGTGGGCGACCGCGCGGAGCTCGACGTCCTCGGCGAGGACGCCGAGATATGGCCGCACGTGACGAGCAGCTCCGAGACGCGCATAGGCCCGCGCTGCGAGCACTTCGAGCCGTGCTTCGTGACCGCGATGCGCCGACGCGCAGAGGAAGCGCGGCTCGTCGTCGTGAACCACCATCTCTTCTTCGCGGATCTCGCGACGCGCGGCCCGCACGGCGGCGGCATCCTTCCCGACTACGACGCCGTCGTCTTCGACGAGGCGCATCAAGTCGAGGACGTGGCGACGCAGTTCTTCGGCGTGAGCGTCTCGAGCACGCGCTTCGACGTGCTCGCGCGCGACGCGGAGCGAGCGTTCGCCGGCGCGCGGCTCGCGCACGTGCCCGGCGCGCACCTTCGCGAGCTCCTCGTCGCCGCTTCGCTCTTCTTCGACGCGCTACCGCGCGGCGACGGGCGCGACGCGGGTCGCACCGAGCTCCTGCGCGAAGCGTTCACCGGGGAGCTCGAGGCGGCCATGTTTCGGCTCGACGCCGCGCTCGAAGCGTTGTCCGCGATCTCGCGCCTGCACGCGGCCGGCGGCGAGTCGGTCGCACAGATGGCGCGGCGCGCCGATCAGCTCCGGGACGACGTCGCCCTCGTCGCCGAGGGACGCACCGGTACGCGCGTCACGTGGACCGAGTCGCGTGGCCGCCGCGTCTCGATCGGCGCTAGCCCCGTGGACGTGAGCGCGCTCCTCCGCGAGCAGCTCTTCTTTCGCACCTCGGCCGTGGTCCTCACCAGCGCCACGCTCTCCGCCGGGGGCTCTTTCCGATTCGTGAAGAAGCGCCTGGGAATCGACTTCGACGTGCGCGAGGAGATCCTCGGCTCACCGTTCGACTACGGCTCGCAGGCCGCGCTCTACCTTCCCCCGCACATGCCCGACCCGCGCGACGCGAGCTGGCTCGACGCCGCGACCGACGAGGTCCTCTCGCTCGTCGACATCACCGGAGGAGGCGCGTTCATCCTCTGCACTTCGCACCGCGTCATGTCCGCGCTCGCGCACCGCGCCGGGACGCTCCTCGACCATCCGGTGCTCGTGCAGGGCCAAGCGCCCAAGCCGACGCTCCTCTCCCGGTTCCGTGAAGCGAAGGACGCCGTGCTCTTCGCGACCGCGAGCTTCTGGGAGGGCGTGGACGTGCCCGGTCCGGCGCTTCGCCTCGTCGTGATCGACAAGCTCCCGTTCGACGTACCGAGCGACCCGCTCGTCGCCGCTCGCGTGAAGCGCATCGAAGAGTCGGGCGAGTCCCCTTTCATGACCTACCTCGTCCCCGCAGCCGCGCTCGCGCTAAAACAGGGCTTCGGCCGGCTGATCCGAACCGCCGATGACCGCGGCATCGTCGCCGTGCTCGACCCCCGCATCGTCAAGAAGTCCTACGGCAAGGTCTTTCTCTCGAGCCTCCCGCCTGCGCGCCGATGCGAGAGCCTCGACGAGGTCCGCGCGTTCTTTCACGGAGCCCCCGCCGGGCCGTCCGTCGTCACCGAGAAGACGCCGCGCGTCGAGGACGGCGTGTCGTGACGCGGCCTTCGCGCGTGGCGCTCGCGACGCTCCTCCTCGCGACCGCGTGTGGCGACGACGGCGCGGAGCCGCGCCAACCGCGGGCCGACGAGTCCCCTAGCGAGATGGCGCCGTCGAGCGAGAACCGCGAGACCGACGACCCGCTCGCCGCCCTCGAAGCGCCCGTCGATCCTTCGGAGCTCGTCGCGCCCGTCGGTGAAGGGACGCTGCCCGCCGGCACGACCCTCGACGCAGCGACGCCTCCGGGGGGATGCGTGGCGCTGACCGAGGCGCCGATCCGCGTGTGGCCGCGCGAGGGCATCCCGGCGATCGCCGCGGCTCCGGGCGGCCTCTTCTACGTCGCGCTGCACGCTCGCGCGGAGAACGGCGCCGACGAGATCGGCGTCGTCGAGGTCGACCCGACGCGCGCGCCCCGACCGGTGCGCACGATCCGCGTCGAGCCCGCGCTCTCGGTCGGGCGCGTCGCGCCGCCGGGGCTCGCCGTCGACGCCTTGGGGCGCATCGCTGTCGCGTACGTCGCGGGCGACAACTCCGTGAAGCTCGCGGTGGTCGAGGCGGCGTCGGCCGCATCCCCCCGCGTCTCACCGATCGGCGAGGGCGCCGACCCGCGCTTCTCTCCGGTCGTCGTGGAGCTCCGCGCCGGGCGCGCCGTCGCGTACACCGACGGGTCCGGCACGCCGATGCGCGTTCGTCTCGCCGTCGTCACGGGTGACGGCGCCGTCGCGTCGCGGCACGACCTCACCCAACAGCGCATGGGCGCGAGCGCGCCGTCGCTCGCGTCGTGCCCCGGGCCCGCGACGATGTTCTTCGTCGACGCGCGCTCCGGCGTCTCGCCGATCGTGCGCTCACACCTCGCGCCCGACGGCACACCCGGCGAGTCCGAGGTCGCTCGTCCGGTCGGCACCGTCGCGACGCCCCCCGAGGTCGCCGTCGCCTGCGCCGGCTCACACGCGTGGGCGGCGTACACCGCGATCGGCAACCTCGCCACGACCGCGGTCGGCCTCGTGGCCATCGACGGCGCGGACGCGAACGCGATCCCGCTCGTCTCGGGCACGGGCTACGGCACGCTCAACGTGAGCGCCGCCGGCGGTCCGCACGGCGCCGTGTTCGCAGCCGACGCGCCGAAGGACACGCCACCGACCGCGCCGCGCGAGATCGACGTTCGGGTGGTGCGAGATGCGCCGCCCGGCGAGCCGCTCGTCGTCGCGGGGCCCGACGGCACCGGCCACGACGCCGCCATCGCGCGGCGAGCGGACGGCGTGCTCGGCCTCGCGTTTGCGAGCGGCGGAGCCGTCCTCGTCGCCTGGCTGCGCTGCGACGACTGAGATCGGCGAACCGTAAACGAGGCGGCGTGCCGTCGATTCACGATCCGTGAGTCTGGTGCCACGGGTCGCTCGCGCTACGCGGGTTTTTCGGGAGCGATTCACGGCACGCAGCTTGCGGATGCACCGCGGGATGCGGGCCCTTTCTTTTGCCTCTGGCGACTCCAGCGTTCTCGCGATCGGCGGTGCGCTCGCCTCCGTCTTGATGCTTTGCACGACCGCGCATGCCGCGGACCCCGATGACCTCGACGGGGCCGGCGCACCGGTGATCGTTCCGGAGGCGCCCGACGCCGAGCTCGAGGAAGCGGACGACGCCGCCGACGACGCCGACGTGCCGGTCATCGTCCTCGAGGAGCCCGATGCGCGCGCTCTTCCGCCGGGCGTGTCCGTCCACGTCAACGTGAATCCGACCACGTGCACCGGAAGCGCGTGCCCGAGCCCGGAGCGGCCGGCGGAGCAGCCTCCCGCAGTCGACGCCGGAACGCACTTCCTCTTCGAGATCGGCCTCGGCGCGAGCTTCGGCGGGGGCCTCGGCTTCGCCGGTGACGCGATCTTCGGCTGGGGCGGCCGGCCGTTCGGGATGCCGCTCCGGTTCTACGTGTTCGCCGAGGCGGCGCATCTGTCGAACGAGGCGAGCGGGCCGATGGCCGGCGGCTCTTACCAGAACGGCCGTCGCTACCTCGATCTCGCGCTCGGCCTGCGAACGTACGTTCCCATCTACGGCGCGCTGCGCATCTTCGCAGACGCGTCGATTGGCGCCGCCTACAACACGGCCCAGCTCGAGCGCACGGGGTTCGGGCCGCTCGAGACCGACGGTTGGTACGCCGCGGTCGGCGTCGGGGGCGGGCTGCAGCTCCGCCTGTTCCCAGGCCTCTCGGTCGGCGCGCGCATACGCGTGCTCTTCACCGACGACGGTCTCTCGCCCACACGCGCCGCGCTCCACATCGACGATTCCACGCCGTTCGACCTGACGGGGACCGTCGCGTGGCACTTCTGAGGCGCCGGGAGCTGCGCGCTCGACGCATCGCGACGCTCGCCGCGTGCGGGCTCCTTCCGTGCATCGTCTCGTGCGACAGCACCGCGGAGACGGGGAACCTCGAGCTCGAGCTCTTCGATCGCGCGGTGACGTGCATGGACGACGGGCCGTGCATCGACGAACGCGGTGAGACGGTCACGCCCGAGAGCCTGGTCGGTTTCGCGTTCCTCGACACCGAGCCGAGCCGGCACGATCACGGCGGCCTCTACGTGTACTACGAGATCGCGCGCCCGGACGGCGAGCGGGCGACGGGCGAGCTCGACGTCTCGCTCGAGGGCGAAGAGCCGATCGTCGGGTACCGCGAGACCGTTGGAGACGACGTCGTCTTCGAGTCGGCCGCGGCGCGCGGCGTGATCGTCGCGCCCGGCCCGCGCGACACCAACGTGTGCGCGTGCCCCGACGGATTGTTCGAGCTCGTGTTCACGGACGCGGGCGAGGACGGCGTGATCGACACGCCCGACGATCTCGTGCGCCGGCTCTCGCGCGCGCGCTTCGGTTGGGGAGACGGCCGTTGTCTCGCCGCGCGCCGCTTCGTCGACCTGCCGCTCGACGTCGAGGTGCGGCCGCCCGAGGGGTGCACCGGAGTGACGCGGCCGCGGGAGGTGCCTCGCGCGCCGTCCGGGCCGACGGGCGACGATCGCTGGGACGATCACTACCACGGCAGCACGACGGTCGTCGTCGAGACGGACGGCTCGTGCAACAGCGGCTCTAGCGGCGGCTCGTGCGACGGCGACGGCGGGTCCTCGAGCGACGGAAGCTGCAGCGACAGCGGCTCGAGCAGCGGCGACTGCAGCGGTGACTCGGGCGGAGGCTGCGACGGAGGGGACAGCTGCGCCGGAGACACCGGGGGCGCCAGCGGATGCGCGGGGGACGCGGGCGGAGGCGACTGCGCCGGAGACGCGGGCGGCGCCAGCTGCTCCGACTGCAGCGCCGGCGCCCCGCCCCCGCGCATCGGACGACGGCGACGGCGCATCCTCGGCGGAGGTTTTCAGACGCTCGCCCTCGTCGCGCTCGCGCTCTTCCTCGCGCGCCCGCGCCGAGGCTGACGCTTCGGGACAGAGCCGCGCGACGTCACTCGGCCCGGACGAGGCGCCACACCTCGGCGACGGGGCCTGCGTTGTCGTACCCGCCGAGCATGTGCGCCACCGCGTCCGGCCCGCCGGGCAACGGCTGCGTGAACGAGCGCGCGGTCGGACCGGACGCGGGCGTCACATCCGTCCACTCGCGCGCGTCGAGATCGTAGTGCGCGAGGTCAGAGAACGCGTCGGTCGCCTCGAGCCCGCGGTTGCCGAACCCGGCGAGAAACCCGTGGCCGCCCGGATCGGGAACGACCCATGGCGTGCGTCGCGCGACGCCCGCTTCGCCCGCGGGCACCGACTCGCTCCACGTCTCGGTCATCGGATCGAAGAGCCACACGTCGGAGAAGAACGCCGCGCCCGACGCTCCTTGCGAGCCGCCGTACATCAGGATCGGCCTGCCCGGGCCGAGCGACATGAACGCGTCGTCGTACCGCGCGCTCGGCCCGGTCGCCGCGATCTCGACCCAGCCCGGCATGCTCGGATCGTAGCGATGCACGCGATCGGAGAAGCCCCCCGCGAGACTGCCGCCGCCGAAGTGATAGAGCGCCGCCCGGTCCTCGCTCCACGTCATCTGACAGCCGACGACCGCTTCGGGCGTGCTCGGCACGTCGATGCGCGTCCACGTCGCGGCGACCGGGTCGATCTCCCACGTCTCGGGCGTGTACTCCTCGCCGAGCGAATCGCGACCGCCGACGACGACGGCGACCTCGCGCACGGGATCCCAGCCGGCGCACGCGCAGTAACGCGGGCCCCACGTCTCGGCCGAGTCGATCTCGGAAGCGACGATCGTCCCCGAGCTCGCGTCGTACGTCCACGTCTCCGTCGACCGCCGCCCCGCTCGGCGCGTCCGAGCGGAAGGTCGCGCCGCCGACGAGCACCGCGCGGCTCCCGTCCATGCGCGCGACCATGAAGCCCCACGCCGCGAGCGGACCAACCGCGGGGGGGTCGACCTCCTGCCACGCGAACGCGAGCGGAGCGCCGGCGTCGGGCGAGGCGGCGTCGCGACCGGCGCCGTCACCGCCCGGACCCGCGTCGGAGACCATGGAGACATCGTCGCCGCAGGCGGTGAGCGAGAGAACGGTGCTGCAGACGATCGGCAAGAAGCGCATCGCGGCTCCGAGTCGCAAAGGGGATGCCGGCCCGAAGATGCGCGATATCGCGGCGCGACGCGAGCCGACCCCGGCGCCCGTCAGGGTCGTGACGGGCGGCGTCAGAGGCAGAACGCGGGCGGCGTGCAGAGCGGGCTTCCGTTCGTGCAGCAGATCTGCCCCATCGCCGGGCAATTCTGGCAGAGGTCGCCGTAGCGGCCGCACTGCATCGGATCGCTGGCCCCCGGCACACAGGCCGAGCCGTTCCAGCAGTTGTTCCCCTGGCAGCACGAGCCCGCCCAGCAGCGCCCTCCCGCCGCGCACGCCACCCCCGAGCGGTCGGCGACACAGCCCTCCATCTCCGTGACCGTCGCGGGTACGCAGTCGCCCCCCGTGCAGTTCTGATGCATCACCGGCCGCGAGCGGACGCCGGTCTGGTCGCAGTCGCCGATGGGCGCCGTGCCCACGCACGTGCCCCATGTCCCGGGCACGTCGGCCGGACAGCCGTTCACCGCACAGCCGGCGTCGCGCGGTCCGCCGTCCAGAGGGGCCGGGCCGCCGTCCACGCTGGGCCCGCCATCCGCGCCCGTCCCGCCGTCCATGCCCGGTCCACCGTCTGCGCTCGGGCCGGCATCCGCGCCCGTCCCGGCGTCCGGCAGCTCGGTCGTGCACCCGACCTCGGGGTCACACCGCTCCCCCGTGCTGCACAGCGCGTCGACCCCCGAGACGAGGCAGACGCCCTCCACGCAGCGCGCCGACGCGCACGGGACGATCGCCGAGGCGCAGCTCGCGTCCGTGGCGCACATCGGTGCGCCGCACACCTCCGGCTGGATCGGGCTGCACTCGGGGCGCACGCACCGACCGCCGAAGCACTCGGTGCGATCGGCCGCGTCGCCCGTCGCCGGGCATACGACCTCGCGGCACGCGCGGCTGATCACGACGGTGAGCCCGATGTCGCCCTGCACGACGACCCGCGTCGTCCGCGACGCCACCACCGCGCCGTCCGCGCGCCGCAGGAACACCCGCACCGTGTGCACGCCGGGAGCGAGGCCCGGAAACTCGCCGATCCGCGCGCCCGTCACGAGGTCGTCGTGCGAGTCGACCGGAACGGTTCGCATGCCACCGCCCTCGACCGGATCGAGCAGCGTGTCCACCGTGTCGAGCTCGACGCCGGGCACGATGTCGGTTCGCAGGTCCACGACCAGGTCGGCCCCGTCGTCCCCGCAGGCGAAGAGCAGAAGGAGGACGCACCCGGACAACCTCGAAACCATGGGGAAACGATACCCTGCCCCGAGACTCTCCACACGGCGGTCTTGGACGGCGTCCGAGCCGTCCCTACACTTGCCTCACATGTCCCACGTCCCCAGCGCCGAGGCGGCCGAGCTCATCTACGACTGGAACGAGGTCGAGCGGCGCGGGCCCGTGTTCGGCGACAAGCGCCGCTTCGAGCTACACGACGAGACCCTTCGCGACGGGATCCAGAACCCGTCGGTCGTGGATCCGGGCATCGGCGACAAGCTGGAGATCCTCCACCTCCTCGACGAGATGGGCGTCTACAGCACGGACGTCGGCCTCCCCGGCGCGGGGCGGCGCGCATTCGAGGACGTGCTGCGCCTCGTGAGCGAGATCGTCACCAACAAGCTCTCGATCGTGCCGACCTGCGCGGGGCGCACCCTCGTGAGCGACATCGCTCCGATGGCGGAGGTGAGCCAGAAGTCGGGGCTCCCGGTCGAGGTGATGACGTTCATCGGCAGCTCGCCGATCCGGCAGCTCGCCGAGGACTGGTCGCCCGAGCTGATCATCAACCGGTCGATCAAGGCGATCGACTTCGCGGTGAAGGAAGGCCTGCCGGTGACGTTCGTCACCGAGGACACGACGCGCTCGCGGCCCGACCTGCTGACGGACCTCTTCCGCGCGGCGATCGATCACGGCGCGACGCGGCTCTGCCTCTGCGACACGGTCGGCCACGCGACGCCCGACGGCGTTCGCAATCTCATCCAGTTCACGCGGCACGTCATCGAGGGCGCCGGCGCGACCCAGACCGTCAAGATCGACTGGCACGGCCACAACGATCGCGGGCTCGGCCTCGTGAACGCGATCTTCGCCTTCGAGTACGGCGCCGACCGCGTGCACGGTACGATCCTCGGCATCGGCGAGCGCGTCGGGAACGCGCCGCTCGACCTCTTGCTCATCAACCTCAAGCTCCTCGGCGAGCTCGGCACGCAGGACCTCTCGAAGCTGAGCGCGCTCGCGCAGCGCGTCTCGAAAGCGACGCGCTTCCCGATCCCGATCAACTACCCCGTCGTCGGCGAGGACGCGTTCCGAACCGCGACCGGCGTCCACGCCGCCGCGATCATCAAGGCCAAGGCCAAGGGCGACGACTACCTCGCCGACCGCGTCTACTCCGGCGTCCCCGCCGGCATGTTCGGCCGCGAGCAGGAGATCTGCATCGGCCCGATGAGCGGCATCAGCAACGTCACGTACTGGCTCGAGCACCAGAAGATCCCCGTCGACGCGGGGCTCGTCGAAGCCATCCTGAAAGTCGCGAAGGAGAGCGACCACAACCTCTCCGACGACGAGATCAAAGTCGTCGTCGAACGCTGGAAGCGCGGCAGCGTCCTCCCGGACGCGCGATAGGCTCCCGCACGCTAGACTGATCTGATCGCTCAGGGGCCGAGGTCGAGGCCCGGGGCGCTCGGCTCGGGGATCGGCAACACGTCGGAGTCGACGTTGCGTTGGTTGTCGACGAGGCGGACGGTGTGGAGGTCGCGGTCGAGGGAGAAGTCGGCCTCTTGGATGTGGAGCGCGATGGGGTGGCGGGAGATCGTGCCGTCGGTGAGGGTGACGGCGCTGCCGCGCGCGACCTCGACACCGGCGAGGGCGTTGTCCTCGACGGCGAAGCGCGTGACGGTCGCCGCGCCGTTCCAGGCCGCGAGGCCGAAGCCGCCGGAGACGCAGGTCGGATCGGTGTCCTCGCACGACGCATAGCGCGTGCCACTGACGAGGAGATCGGTGGCGATGAGCTCGGCGCCCGGGCCCCACACGAACACCCCGTCGGAGCGGTTGCCCGAGAGCATCGCGCGCGCGAGCGTCAGGCGCGCGCCGGGCCCGAGCTCGACGCCGCGCCCGAAGCGCATGTTCGCGAGCTGGCTCTCCGTGTCGAGGACGGCTAGGTCGCTCACGTCCGCGACGACATCCTCGCCGAGGTAGAGACCGACCATGTGACTGTCTTCGAAGAGCGCGCGCTCGATTGACACGGTCGCTCCGGTGTCGAGCGCGACGGCGGCGCCGGCGGTGTCGTCGGTGGAGAGCGGCGCCGTGTCGGCGATGACCACGTCCCGGAGGCTCACCGAGCTCGCGCCGCTCGTCGCGACGCCGGCACCGACCGAGCGCGCGACGTACGCGCGCTCGAGCTCGATGCGCCCACCGCCGGTCGCGGTCGCGCCGATGCCGCCCGAGGGATTCCGCCTCGCGCTCGAGCGTGTCGCGAACGACGATGTCGCTCGCGCGAAGGACCGCGTCGGGGAGGTACGCGCTCAGCGCGGTGCGGTGGTTTCGCTCGACGAGCGCGCCCGAGAGCTCCGCGACGGCCCCGTCTCCGACGAACACGCCGTACCCGCCGTAGCCGTCGGAGAGCTGCTCGTGCGTGTCGCGGACGACGACGCTCTCGAACGTCGCGTGAGTCCCTGCCTCGCCGACGTTCACGCCGACCATGCGCCCGCCTTGCAAGACCGTTCGGCGCACGCTCGCCTGCGCCCCGCCCGCGATGACGAGCGCCATGCCGAACGCGTCGTCCGACCGTTGCTCGAGCGTATCGACCACCGCGACGTCCTCGAGGTCGAGAGTCACGTCGGGACCGCGCGCGAAGATCGCGACCTCGCGCGCCCGCTCGATCACCGAGCGTCGGAGCGCGATCTGCCCGGCCGCCTCCGCGTGCACGCCGCGGCCGAAGACGCCGCCCGACGCGGGCGCGACGTCGCGGATGACGAGCCCGTCGCCCTCGAGCCTTCCGAGCGCCGTGGCGCCACCGATCGCGACGCCTTCGACGATGACGTCGCGGGCCATCATCGACGCGCCCGCGTTCACCCAGAGCCCGGGCCGGCTCCCGACGACGCGTAGATTTCGCACCTCGACGCCCTCGCCGGTCGCCGTGATGCGGCCCGCGGAGCTCGCGACCGGCGCCGCGGTCCCGACGATCGTCTCTCTCGGGCACGCGCCCCAGAGGATCACCCCCACCGGCAACGTCACGACCTCGTCGTACGTCCCCACCGAGAGCGCGATGATCGTCCCGGGCGGCGCCGCGAGGAGCGCCCGCGCGATCGTCGGCTGTGGCATCGCGAGCGTTCCGTCGCCGGGCGGAGCGCCGGGCCGGACGTACCGCACCGTGCCGTCGTCGGGCAAGCCGTCGGGGAAGCCGCTCGCGGGGCACGCGGTCCCGACGAGCGTGCATCCCGGCTCGCCCGGAAAGTGCGCCTCGTCGGGCCCGCAATCCGCGCGGCCGGCCTCGGGCCACGGGTCGCACGCCGTCACGCCGGACGCGACGTCGACGCTTCGCCAGCCTGCAGGGCACGTCCACGCGACGGGCGCCGGCTCGGCGGGCGGCGCGATCGCGACACCGGCGTCGACGCCGCCGTCCGTGTCGGGAACGGTCGCGTCGTCCCCGCATGCGAGCGCGAGCGAGAGAGCCAAAGCCAAGAGCCGCACGGCCCGAAGCGTAGCGCGCGAGCGGACCGCGCGCCGTCCGGACCTACGAGAGCCCCGCCAGCAAGCCGCGTGGAGGCACGGAGTAGATTGGCTCTTCGCGCACGTAGAGCCGCGAGAGCACTCCGTTCGCCGCGACGATCCCGCTCGACGCCGCGCGCTCCATGAGGGCGCTCGGGAACGGGAGCTTCACGAAGTCGCCGGCGAGCGCGAGCCCGTCGAACGGGGTCGCGACCTCGAGGCGATCCCCGTATCGGCCGGGCGCGAACGCCGGGCAGTCGCGGCGCAGAAGGAAGCGCTCGTCGAGGACCCGCGCGCCGCGAAGCTCGGGGTAGAGCGCGTGGAGCCCGCGGAGGAGATCTTCGCGGATCGCACCCTCGGAGAGCGTCTCGGGCACGGCGTACGCGTGGAGCTCGACGACCGAGCCGCCGGTTCGGCGGGCCCACGCGCGGCTCTCGCCCTCGAAGCGCTCGTAGAGCGAGATGTTGTCGAGGTGGCCGAGCCCCGACGTGCCCGCGAACTCGGCGCGATCCGCGCGCGCGGGCCGATCGAGCCAGCGCCGCCACACGGCGAAGGGTAGCGTCACCTCCGCGCGAGCGACGCGCTGGCGCCACGACGCGTCGTCCAGCGTGGGCGAGCGCTCGACGATCCCGACGAGCGCCGGCACGTCGACCGCTAGCACCAGCGCTTCGGCAGAGAGCGCTTCGCCACCGTGCAGCACGACGCGATACTCGCGGCCATTGCGCTCGACGCGCCGCACGCTCGCACGCGCCCGAATCGTCGCGCCGAGGCGCTCGAGGTACGCGCGATGGCGATCCCAGATCGCGATCGAGAACGGGTCGGTCACGACGTCGAAGACGAGGCCTTCGGGGTTGCCCATGAAGTAGAAGTGAAACGTCATGAGCAGCTCGGCCGCGCTCAACCCACGCTCCGGGTTGAAGAAGGAGTGGCTGAAGACGTCGAAGAGCATCCGCCGAGCGGCCGGAGGAAACCGGAGCGAGTCGAGGTACGCTCCGGCGTCCATGGCGTCGTAACGCGCGCGGGTGCGCTCCTCGTCGTACGCGAGCATCGCCAGCGCGGAGCGGGCCGAGACGCTCGCGAGGTCGCGAAGCCGCAAGCTCGGCGAGCGGCGGACGAGCTCGACGACGTTGAACGGCGCGCGACGCGGGAGATCCGCGAACGACTCGCGCGCGCCGTCCGGACCGAGGAGCGGATAATCCCGGAGCGGCCGCAGGAACGAGAGCGCCGGATCGATTCGAGCGAGCAGCGCGCGGAGGTTGTAGTACTGCCGGAAGAACCCGTGGAAGCCCCGCTCCATCTGGAACGGCGTGCCGTCGGCGAGCACGTCGGGCCAAGCACCGGCGCGGCCACCGAGGAATGCTTCACGCTCGAGCACGGTCACGGCGACGCCGCGCTCGGCGAGGACCGTCGCCGCGGCGAGCCCCGCGATCCCGCCACCGACGACGATCGCGCTCGCTCCGCGGGGCGCGCGCTCGCGACCGCCTTCGCGGATCGGCGGCACGCGTCGTTTCTGGAACGGCGCGCGCACGATCAACGTGGCCGCTCCGCGACGAACGTGTGGAGGATCCCCCGTTGCCAAGAGCTCATCGGCAGCGTTCGCACGGCGACGAAGCCGTGGCGGCGGAGGCGCCCTTCGAACGCGCGCACGCCGTCGAACGCGAGGACGCTGCGCCAGAGGTAGCGGTAGATGCGCGTCGTCCCGGCGGTGACGAGCCCGCCCGGGATGATCACGCCGAAGCTCACCGCGGTCCAGGTCGCGCGCGCGAGCCGTGAATCGGCGACCGAGTACTCGTGAAAACAGATGCGCCCGCCCGGCGCGAGGAGCTCGCGCAGCCGATCGAGGCACGCGTCAGGGTCGGGCATGTTGCGAATGCCGTACGCCATCAAGACCCCGTCGTACGGGCCCTCGACATCCGCGTGGCACGCGGGGTCCATCGCGTCGCCGAGCACGAGCTTCACGCGGTCGGCGAACGGCTTCTCGCGCGCCGCGGCGAGCATGCCCTCCGACGCGTCGAGCGCCGTGATCTCGGCGTCGGGGTACGTCTCGACGAGGGCCTTGGTGGAGAGCCCGGTGCCGCAGCAGAGATCGAGCACGCGCGCGCGCGGTCCGAGCTCGAGACGCGCGGCGCTCGTCAAGAGGTGCGGGTAATAGAACGGGTCGCGCGTCGTCAGGAAGTCGTACGTCGCCGCGATACGGTCGAACTCCTTCGGCACGCCGCGCTTGTCGGGCTCACGCATGTCCGGCGGCTCTCGGCGGCGCGATCTGCGCGCGCGTCGCGCGCGCATCGGCGAGCGTCGCGCGAACGAGCGCGAGCGCCTCCGGGTGGCCGCGCGACGCGCTGGGCTCGCGAGGCGGCGCGACGACCGCCGGAAGAGAGCGCGCGAGAAGCCACGCCTTTCGGCGCCCGGTCGTGTGAGCTCGCCGCGTGACGCTGTCGAAGCTGGCGTCGCCGATCGCGCGCCCGATGTCCGCGTAGATGCGCCGCGCCGCCTCGATCGCGACACGCGCGTCGCGGGGCAGCATCGCGATCCCGAGATCGGCGCTTGCGTAGTACCGATCGGCCTGCGCGAGCACGCGCCGGACGACGTCCGCGATTCGACCACGAGAAGCGCGGCTCGGCGACGAACGCGTCCGGATCGACGCCGGCGTCCCGCATCCACGCGAGGGGGAGGTAGAGCCGGCCCGCGCGACCGTCCTCACCGACATCCCGCGCCACGTTCGTGAGCTGCATCGCGATGCCGAGGTCGCAGGCGCGAAGGAGGACGAGCGGCCGCCGGTCGCCCATGAGCACGGTCATGATGGCACCGACGGTCGAGGCGACCCGCACCGCGTACGCGACGAGATCGTCGATCGTCTCGTAGCGCCGGCTCTCGACGTCCCACGCGAAGCCCTCGAGCATCCAGTCGAACGGTGCGCGCGGGAGCGCGTGTGCCTTTACGGTCGCCGCGAGCTCGCGGTCGACGGGATGATCGTGCGGCGCGCCCGCGTAGAGCGCGTCGAGCCGCTCGCGCAGCCGAGCGACGCTCGACCGCGACGCGCCGCGTGCGTCGACCGCGTCGTCGGACACGCGACAGAACGCGTAGACCGCCGCGACGGGTCCTCGCATGCGCTGCGGCAAGAGCCGCGACGCCGCGTGAAAGCTCTTCGATCCCTCGCGCATGATCGCGAGGCAGCGCGCTTCGTCGGCGGTCGTCACGGCGTGCCTGAGCGCGTCTCGCCTCGCGACGCCGTGTCGGACCCAGCGATCACGACGCGCCACTGTGCGTAGCCGGAACCGTCTCCCCCGTAGAGACGGAGGTCGCCACAATCGAGCTGAAATCGCGCGTTGAACGGCATGGCTAGGCGGGATCTCGGAGGGTCGATGGTCGCGGATCCGGGACGACCGTGTCGAGCACCCGCGCGCTCGAGAGGACGCCCGGCATCCCCGCGCCCGGGTGCGTTCCGGCGCCGACCAGGTACAGCCCCTCGACGTCCTCGCTCTGGTTGTGCGGGCGAAACCACGCGCTCTGCCGCAGCACCGGCTCGAGCCCGAACGCCGCGCCGCGGAAGCTCAGGTAGTCGTCGAGGAAGCCCTTCGGCGTGAGCGTGTGCGAGACCACCACGTGGCGGCCGAGCTCCGGCAGCACGGTTCGTTCGAGGTGCTCCGCGATCCGTGCGCGGTACCGCTCGGTCTCCGTGCTCCAGTCCGTGCCGCTCTCGAGGTGCGGTACGGGCGACAGGACGTAGAACGCGTCGCATCCATCGGGCGCCATGGTCGGATCCGTCGCGGTGGGCCGGTGGAGGTACAGGCTGAAGTCTCGCGCGAGGATCTTCCGGTCGAAGATGTCGCGCAGCAGCTCGCGGTAGCGCGGGCCGAGCAGGATCGTGTGATGCGCGACGTCCGGGTAGGTGCGGTCGGTGCCGAAGTACCAGACGAAGAGGCTCATCGAGTAGCGCGCGCGCTCGAGCCGCGCGTCGGTCCACTTGCGTCGGCACGAGCTCGGGACGAGGTACTTGTACGTCCACGCCGCGTCCGCGTTCGAGACGACGACGCTCGCGGGCAAGCGCTCTGCGCCGGCGAGCTCGACGCCCGTCGCGCGCCGGCCCTCGAGCGTGATGCGCCGCACCTCGCTGCCGAGCCGGAGCTCGCCGCCGAGCCCTTCGATCAACGCACACAGACCGCGGACGAGCGCCCCCGTCCCACCGAGCGGAAAGCTCACCCCCCACCTGCGCTCCAGGAACGCGATGAGGGCGTAGATGCTCGTCGCGCTGAAGGGGTTACCGCCGACGAGCAATGGGTGAAAGCTCATCACCTGCCGCAGCCGCTCGTCCTTCACGTGCTTCGCGACGAGCCCGTACACGGTGCGGTAGCTCTCGAGCCGAACCATCGACGGAACGATCCGCGCCATGTCGAGCGCGCGCCCGAACGGAACGTGCGCGAGCTCCTCGAAGCCGACGCGAAAGATCCGCTCGCTCTCGCGGACGAACGCCTCGTAGCCCGCGACGTCGCCCGGCGAGAGCTGCTCGACCTCGCGCCGCATCGCGCCGGCGTCGCCCGTGTAGTCGAACACGCGCCCGTCGTCGAAGCGGATCCGGTAGAACGGCGTGACCGGCACGAGCGTCACGTCGTCGGCCATCCGTCGGCCAGCGAGCTCCCACAGCTCCTCGAAGAGAAACGGCGCCGTCACGACGGTCGGGCCCGCGTCGAAGACGAAGCCTCGATCGCGGATCACTCGCGCGCGGCCGCCTGCTTGGTCGAGCCGATCCACGACGGTCACGCGGTAACCGCGCACGAGCAGCCGCACCGCCGCTGCGAGCCCGCCGAGCCCCGCCCCGATCACGACCGCGCGCGGCGATCGCTCGTCGATCGGAACGGGCTCGCGCGCCGTTCGCAGCGTGGCTCGCGTGGTGGGGACGAGGCGCATCGGGCACCGCAGGGGATATCCGCGATCGCAGGCTTAGTCGATGGTCCGCGCGCTGCCCCCGACTTGCCCCGACCCGGCACGGATGGGAGATCCCCACGTGGCCCCGACCGAGTGTCGCGAGTGCGGGCGCAAGATGAGCGCGAGCGCCGCGGTGTGCCCGCACTGTGGGACGCGTCAGGCGGAGAGCGAGCCGGTGGCCAACGTGGACGCCGCGAGCCCGAAGCCCGGCGCGCCCGCGCGACTCGGCGGGGCACAGCTCTCGAAAGACGAGGTCGCGGCGCTCCTCGCCGTCACGGGCGCTCCGTCGACGCATCAGGGCCGATCCGGGCCCGGTCTCTTCTCGATCGCGCTCCTGCCGCATCCATCGACACGGGGCGTCGGTCGCGCGGCCGAGATCGTGCTCACAATCGGATCGGCCACGCTGGTGCTCGGAGGGATCCTCCTGCTCGCGTTCTCCGCGCGGCGCGTGATGCGCTTTCTCGGGGCGCGCTCTTCGTTCGACCCCGAGATCGGCGGCGCGGCGACGACGATCGCGCTCGGCGGGATCGGCCTCGTCGCGAGCCTCCCGTTCCTCGGTCTCGATCTCGGCACGTCCGCGATCGTCGCGGGAGTGTGCAGCGTCGCGACGGTCCTCCGCACCGCGATCCGGCGTGCCGCTGCTCCGCGCGCACCGACCTTCGTCTGATCGGCGTATCGAACGCGCTTCAGTCGCGTGTCTCGCGCGTGATCCGTCCGTTGTCGACGCGGAAGTCGACGCGCGACTCTTCGATCAGGATGTGCTCGGCGTGAGTCGTCGTGAGGAACACCTGCCCGCCGAGGCGCGCGAGCACCTCGAAGAAGCGGCGGTTGCGCGTTCGATCGAGCTCGCTCGATACGTCGTCGAGCAACAGGATCGGCACCCTTCCCGTGCGCCGCGACAGCACGTCGAGCTCCGCGACCTTGAGCGCGAGCACGAGCGCGCGATGTTGTCCCTGCGACGCGTGGTGTCGGAACGGTGCGCGATCGATCACGTCGAGCGCCACGTCGTCGCGGTGCGGTCCGAGCGTCGTCATGCCCCGCTCGACGTCCTGCGCGAACGCGCGCTCGAGCGCGGCGCGAAGGGCCGGGACCGTCGGCTCGACGCGCGGGCGGTACTCCACCTTGAGCGGCATCGCCTCTCCGACGACTTCGCGGAACGCCCGCTCGACGAGAGGCGCGAGGTCGGACACGAGCCGCGCGCGCGTCGAGCCGACGACCGCGCCCGCCGCGACGAGCACCTCGTCGAACGCCTTGATCGCCCTCGGATCGGTCCCCTCGCGCTTGAGCAAGCGATTGCGGCTCCTCAGCGCCTTGTCGTAGCTCGCGAGGCTCGAGGCATACGCCGGGTCCATCTGTTCGAGAACGCGGTCGAGGAAGGCGCGTCGTGACTCGGCGGGCCCGAAGGCGAGCGCGACGTCACCCGGATGAAAGAGGACGACCTGAACGGTCGCGTGCCAGGCCGCGATCGACCGCGGGCGCTTGCCGTCGAACGAGAGCTCGCGCGACCGGCCCCGGTGGAGCACTGCACGAGCCTTGCGCGCCACGGCATCACCCGAGATCCGCGCCTCGAGGGTCGCGCTGGTGGCGTCGAGGGCGACGAGGTCGTCGGCTTTCGCGCCGCGAAAGCTTCGAAGCGCCCCGAGGTAGTAGATCGCCTCGAGGAGGCTGCTCTTGCCGGCTCCGTTGTCGCCGTGGACGACGTTGAACGCTTCGCCCGGCTCCACGCTGTCCGCCGCGAGGTTCCGAAAGCGAGAGAGCGCGAGCGCCTCGATGCGGAGCGGCCTCAAATCCTCATGGGCATGATGACGCCGACGTAGTCGACCTGCTCGCCGAGCGGCTTGACGACGCCCGGGTCGAGCTCGCCCGAGAGCTCGAGAGCCACCTCGTCCGAGGTCATGCAGGAGAGGGCGTCGAGGAGATAGCGCGCGTTGAACCCGATCGACAGCGGGCTGCCCGCGTAGTCGACGTCGAGCTCTTCGCTGCCCTCGCCGACGTCGGGGTTCTCGCTCGTGATCCGGAGGGTGCCTTGCTCGATCCCGAGCCTCACCCCGCCGCTCTTGTCGCTCGCTACGAGAGAGATGCGCCGGAGCGCCTCGAGGATCTGTACGCGGCCCATGACCACGCGGCGGTCCTGTTGCTGAGGGATCACCTTGCCGTACGGAGGAAACTGCTCGTCGGCGAGCTTCACGCTGAGCTGGACGTCGTCCCGCCGGAAGAACGCGCTCCCGCCGGCCGTCGCGACCCCAACGGTGAGCGGACCCTCTTCGCCCTTGCCGCGATCGCTCTTGGCGTCCTCGATGAGCTTCTTGAGCTCCACGACGCCCTTGTTCGGGACGAGCATGGAGAAGTTCAGCATCGGGGCGCCGTCTCCGAGCTTGACCTCCGCCTTCGAGAGCCGGTGGCCGTCGGTGGTCACCATTCGCACGATCTTGCCGTCGCCTTCGAACAACGCACCCGCGAGGTGCGGCCGCGTGTCGTCCGCTGACATCGAGAACTGCGTGTGCGCGATCAGATTGCCGACGACGTCGGCGTCGAGCTCGACGAACTCGACCTTGCCGGGGTTCGGAAGCGGCGGGAAGTCTTCGCCCGGCATCCCGGGGATCTTGTAGCGGACCTTGCCGCACTTGATCTCGGCAGCGTGGTTCTCGCCGACCGTCCACGTCACGTCGCCTTCGGGGAGGTTCTTCACGATGTCGAAGAGCGTGCGCGCCGACACGGCGACCATCCCGCCCTTCTTGATCTCCGCGTGCACCGTCGCGCCGACGCCGAGGTAGAGGTCGGTGGCCGACAGGCGCAGGGCGTTCTTGCCTTCTGCGCTGAGCAGTAGGTTCGACAGGATCGGCATCGAGCTCTTGCGGTCCGCGACGCCGTGCGTGCGCGAGAGGCCGCGTAGGAAGCTCTTCTTGGAGATGCTCAGCTCCATGTTCCAAACTCCCCAGATACGTAGCGGTTCTGATCCCTGATAAATTCTTAAATTAGTCGTCGTCTTAACGCCTGTGAATTGGGGACGAAGCGACGTAAGCAATGGATATCCGATGACATTCACGGAATTTTCACGCTGGGGATCGAGGGGGGTCATGTGGGGGTAGACATATCCTCCAATTCCCCACATCGCTCACCCCCAGCCTTACCCACGAAAAACCCCCAGGCGCCGACCATATAGGCCGAGTCATGCCACGCGTGCAAGGGCAACGAACCGGCACGCGTGGCGACGCCGTGTTCCCGCGTGTCCGCGTGCGGACGCGCGCATCTGCGCACGACCACCGGACGGACGCGCACCTGTCGGGCGGATGGGTCGCGACGCGATCCGTAGCGGGTGAGCGGTCAGAGCCCGAGCTTGCGCTCGATGGCTTCGACGGCCGTAGCGCGTCTGCCGTCGTCTCTCGTCGAGGAGGCCGTCGATCTTGCGCACGGCGCTGATGACGGTCGTGTGGTCCTTGCCGCCGAAGCGGTCGCCGAGCTCGGGGTAGCTCGTGCCGAGGCGCTGGCGGCACGAGGTACATCGCGACCATCCGCGGGAAGCTCACCGCGCGGTGGCGGCGGTGGATCTTGAGGTCGGCGAGGCGGATGTTGAAGTACTCGCACACGGCCCGCTGGATGTCCTCGACGGTCGTCGCGTGCTCGGGCGGCGGCAGCGCCGCGCGGAGCGTCTCCTTCGCGAACTCGAGATCGATCGGCGCGCTTGAGCAGCTCGGCCTTGACGGCGAGCGGATGCAGCGTGCCCTCGAGCTCGCGCACGTTGCTCTTGACGACCTGCGCGATGAAGAGCGCGACGTCGCTCGACAGCGTCGATGCCCTCCTGCTCCGCCTTCTTCTGGAGGATCGCGATGCGGGTATCGAGCTCGGGCGCCTGGATGTCGGCGACCATGCCCCACTGGAAGCGGCTGACGAGCCGCTCCTCCATCTCGGGGATCTGCTGCGGGTAGACGTCGGACGTGACGACGATCTGGCGGTCCGAGTGGTAGAGCGCGTTGAACGTGTGGAAGAACTCTTCCTGCGTCTGCTCGCGGCCCGCGAGGAACTGGATGTCGTCCATGAGCAGGACGTCGCAGCTCTTGCGGTAGCGCTCGCGGAACTCGTTGATGCGATGGTTCTGGAGCGACCAGATGAACTCGTTCGTGAAGCGCTCGGCCGAGAGGTACAGGATCCGCGACGTCGGGTCGGTCCGCGAGGATGCGGTGCCCGATGGCGTTGACGAGGTGGGTCTTGCCGAGACCGACACCGCCGTAGATGAAGAGCGGGTTGTAGCGCTTGCCCGGGCTCGGCGCCGGCGGCGACGGACGCCGCGTGCGCGAGCTGGTTCGACGGGCCGACGACGAAGCTGTCGAACTTGTACTTCGGGTTGAGGTCGGCGCTCGTGCGGGGACCGGGTTGCGACGCGCGCCCGATCCGCGCGACGACCGGCTCGGGGCTCCGCGGAGGAGCCACGACGCGCTCCTGCAGCCCCTCGTCGATCTCCCACGCGATCTTCAGCGCCGACTGCGTCTCGCGCCCGAGCGTCTCGAGGATCAGGTCGAGGTAATGGGCGCTCAGCCAGTCTTGGAAAAAGCGGTTGGGTATCCGTAGGGTGACGGTCTCGTCCTCGATCCCCACGCACTGGACCGGCGCCAGCCAGGTGTCGAAGTTTTCCGAGGAGAGGCGTCCACGGAGATCATCGAGCGCGCGTTCCCACAACTCGTTCATCGGCGAATTTCCCTTGGCGCAGGCGCAGGTATCCCCGTGATCCACAAGCTATCCACAGCTGGGATCGGGTCTCGGGTCGGTCTCGGCCGGACTCTTTTCGAACCTACGGAGCGATCGAAGTGCTCGCCGGTGTGGTCGAGCCGTGTCCCCTCCCGACCGGGAAGGGGATGTCCTAACAGGCCGAACGCCACTCGTCTACGGATCCGATCGCAGAAATTCATAACTCGCGAGGATCGCGATGGATTCATTTGGCGTGTTCGGAGCGTTGGAAGGTCGATCGTGTTGCACATCGACACCGAGTCGTCACGACGCGCGCCTCGCCGCGCGTTTTTGCGATCGCGGCCGTCGCTTCGCGTGGGTGACGGCGCGTGCAGCGCGCAAATTTGGCCGGGCGCGCGGCGGCTGCTAGCTTCGGGCATCGGCGGGGGCGTCCGCCGGAGGGCGACACAAGTGACTCGAGCGAGGCTTTTCATCGCGACGGCGTTCGCGCTCTTCGTCTTGGCGACGACGGCCGGCGCGCACGCGCAGACGACTCCAGTGTCCGCACCGACGCTCGAAGACGGCGGCGCGACGCCGGAGGACGCAGCGGATTCTCGAGACGACGCGCGGTCTCGCTCTCGGAAGTGGCGTCCGCGCATCGGCGGTCTCGACGTCGGCGTTGGCGTACGACCCAGCGGCCATGGCGTTGGCACGCGCATATCACATCGAGTCGTCCGCGAGCTTTCTGCCGACGTACGGGCGTTGGATCTTCGGCGGCGCGATTGTCGACTCGATCACGAGCCGCCTCGCCGCGGGCATGTCGTTCCGCGGCATCCTGGGCGACGGCCAGTCGGGGTGGTCGGGTCTCGACGGACGGCTCGGCCTCGCGTTTCCCATCGTCGACCAGCTCGCCATCGGCGTGTCCGGTCGCTACCTCTCCCTCGGGCGCGAGGGCCAAGCGCCGGTCGGCGTCGATCCGGACGCTCCGCTCGCGCAGGGCTTCACGATGGACGCGTCGATTGTCGTCGCGCCGATGGAGGGCCTGCGCATCGCTGCGCTCGCGAACAACTTCATCGACATCGGCTCGGAGCTCGTCCCCGTCACGTTCGGCGGCTCGGTCGGGTTGACGCTGTTCTCGCAGCTGACCATCGGAGGCGACGTCCTGGTCGATGTGAGCACCTTCGACGACGCCGCGATCCTCGCGGGCGGCGGCATCGAGTACCTCGCGGGCAACATGGTCCCGATCCGCATCGGCTACCGGTACGACGCCGGCCGCGACACCCACGCCGTCACGGGCGGCCTCGGCTTCGTCGACCCCAAGTGGGGCATCGACCTCTCCCTTCGCCAAGAGGTCAACGCCCAACAGGCAACCGAGATCCAGCTCGCCCTCCGCTATTTCGTCCAGTAGCTGGCCACATCGCCGAGACGGCCGGCGTTCCCCGCGACCAGAACCAAAGGCGCAACCTCTCGCGTCCCGCCCAGAGAGAGACGACCCGCCGAGACGGCCGCGTTCCCCACGACCAGAACCAAAGGCGCTACCTCTCGCGTCCCGCCCAGAGAGAGACGACCCCGCCGAGACGGCCGCGTTCCCCACGACCAGAACCAAAGGCGCAACCTCTCGCCAAGCCAGCCCAGAGAGAGACGACCCCGCCGAGACGGCCGCGTTCCCCACGACCAGAACCAAAGGCGCTACCTCTCGCGTCCCGCCCAGAGAGAGACGACTCGCCGAGACGGCCGCGTTCCCCACGACCAGAACCAAAGGCGCTACCTCTCGCGTCCCGCCCAGAGAGAGACGACTCGCCGAGACGGCCGCGTTCCCCACGACCAGAACCAAAGGCGCTACCTCTCGCCAAGCCAGCCCCCATGGTTGTAGCGTGCCGGTGGGAACCGGGGAGCGCCCGGCGGTGTCCGCCGTGGTGTGGACGTGGTGGTCGAGCTCGACCGAGCCGCGGCCGCCGCCGGTTTTCACGTACCGATGCCCGACGGGTACGAGGAGAAGCTGGTCGAGCGGCTGAAGCGTCGCGATGAAGCGGCGTTCAACGAGCTGTTCGTCTGTACGAGGGCAAGATCTTCCGTCTCGTCCTCCGGATGATGAGCGATCGCGGCGAGGCCGAAGACGTCGCGCAGGAGGTGTTCGTCACCGTCTTCAAGAACATCGACGGCTTCCGCGGCGACTCGAAGCTCTCGACGTGGATGTATCGAATC
Source organism: uncultured delta proteobacterium (assembly GCA_963740495.1). Taxonomy (GTDB): domain Bacteria; phylum Myxococcota_A; class Polyangia; order Polyangiales; family CAVUEK01; genus CAVUEK01. Next base: position 746,708 of record CAVUEK010000006.1, on the reverse strand, counting down.
GCGACCAACCACTGCAAGAACCGGATCAAGTACCTCAGCCGGCGGGCGCGCGGGCAGAAGAAGGAGCTCGACGAGATCGCCGACCGGGACGCGCTCGAGAGCGCGACGATGTCGACGAGCGCGCAGGTGCCGCGACCCGACGACATGGCGCACGCGAAGCAGACCGAGCAGATCATCCAGACCGCGCTCGCGGAGCTCGCCGAGGACCAACGCGAGCTCGTCGTCCTTCGCGACGTGGAGAACATGACCTACGAGGAGATCCAGAGCATCACGGGGTTGCCGGAGGGCACCGTGAAGAGCCGGCTCCACCGCGCCCGGCTTGCCCTCCAGCGGCGGGTGCAGGAGCTTCAGGGAGAGGCGCCGGATGGCGTCGAGCGGTCCCAGGGCACGAAAGACGAGGAAGGGTGATGACGGCCGACGAGGCGCGGGAGCTCTTCAGCGCGGCATACGACGGCGAGCTCGCCGCAGCCGAGCAGGCGGCATTCGAAGCCGCGCTCGCGGCCGACGCGACGCTGCGCGCCGAGTACGACGAGCTGCGGGCCGTCCTCGACGAAGCGCATCGCCTCGAGCTCGCCGATGACGAAGCACCGCCCGACCTCTTGGTCGGCGTGCAGACCCGCCTCCGTGCGCGGAGCCGCGGGCGCTACTACCGCGATCGCTTCGCCGAAAGAGCCGGGCCCAAGGCGCTCACGCCGCTGATCGTCGCATCCGTGATGCTGCTGATCGTCGCGGTCGCGTGGCTCTCGTTGTACTACGTACACGTGGAGGGACCGCCCTCGGGAGGCGTGGGTGAGGCGACGACCCAGGATCGGCCGTGATGCGCGCGTCGCCGGCGCGCTCTTGCTCTTCGGCGCGGTGGGCTGCGACGGCGCCGGGCGCGACGTCGAGCTGCGCGACGCGGTGATCGCGCGCGACGGGACCGTTCTGCTCGTCGGCGTGACCTCGATCGTGGACGACCCGCCGCCCGTGGGATCCGATCCGATACCGGGCGACGCGTGGATCGCGCGCACGTCGGTCGAACGCGAGGCCCAGTGGCAGACGGCGTTCGGGACGGTCGCGCTCGAGTCGATCGAATCGGTCGTCGAGCTCCCGACGGAGCAGATCGTCGCGGTCGGGAGCGCGCCGGGCCCCGTCGACGAGGACGGGTGGATCCTCGGGTTGCGGCCGAACGGCGCGCTCGACTTCGAAGTGCTGCTCTCGGGCGCGGGCGCGCAGCACCTCTTCGACGCGGTCTCGCTCGATGCGGGAGGGTTCGCGGTCGCGGGCACCGGCACGGACGCGCTCGGCGCTCCGGGCGTGCTCGTCGCGCGCGTCGGAAACGACGGCGTCACGAGCTGGCAGACGCTGCTGGCGTTTCCCGCGATGTCGCGCGTCGAGCCGCCGCGGATCCTCGCGCGTCGCGACGGTGGGCTCGTCGTCGTCGCGGCATGCGATTTCGCGGCGGGACCGCTCGAGATGTGGGCCGCCGAGATCTCGGCGGACGGCGCGCTCGAAGCGCAGGCCGTCGTCGGCACGGAGCTCGACGATTCGGTCGTCGATGCGCTGCTCGTCGACGACGACACGGCGCTCGTCGTCGCGGGAACCGTGCTCCGCCCGACGCGCTCGCCGGATCCCGACGAGACGATCGTGCCCGACAGCGACGTCTGGATCGCGAAAGCTACGCTCGGCGGCGCGTTCGCCTGGCGGGTCGAGCTCGTCTACGACCAGGGTGTCGAGACGCCGGCGCGGCTCGTGGCGCGCGCTCGGGGCGGGTATGCGCTTCTCGCGACGGCGGACGGGTTCGGCTCGCGCGACCCTGGCGACACCGATGTGTGGTGGATCGAGATCGATGCCGACGGCCGCGTGACGGATCAGAACGCGGTCGTGGCGTCGGACCCACAGCGCGCCGTCGCGGCGTTCGAGCAGGCCGATCGAAGTCTCTTCGTGATCGGCTCGATCCTCGACCGCGCGAACCGGTTGCAACCCGCGTTCTTCACGCTCGGCGCGGGCAGCGCGTTCGGCGGCGCGGGGTTCGATGGCTGCGGCCGCGTGGAGGTGACGAACGCCGTCCCCACACCGGCGAGCGCGATGTCGCTGATCGATCTGGAGGCGGTGGAGACGACGAGCGAGCTCGAGCTGCTCGCGCTCGACCCCGAGACGGTCCGACCGCCGCCGCTCTCCGAAGCGATCTGCGATCCCGGGGTGGCCGATCCCGGTGCGTGACGGGACGCGCAGCGAGTGGGTGCGGATGCCGGGGGCCGACGCGACGGCGGTCGACGCGCCGTTCGTCGCGTGCCTCGCGCTCGCGGTCGCCCTCGCGGGCACGCTATCGGCGGCGGTCGCGGGATGCGGTGACGACTCCGTCACGAGCGCGGACGCAGGGGCGGACTCTGGCGGCGAGCGCGACGCCGTCGTCGACGCGCCGCCGCTCGATGCGGGGAACGACGCCGAGATGGACGCGGGGGCTCTCGACGGCGGCGCGGAGACGCTCGGGCTCGCGATCGAGTGGTCGGCGAGCGGAAGCGGCTTCACGTTCTCGTCGCCCCGCGCGCGGGACCTCGACGGGGACGGTGTGCTCGACATCGTCACCGGGACGGGCGTCGAGGCGGCGGCGGGCGTGACGGGCGTCGGCGCGATCACCGCGCTCGACGGCGCGAGCGGCGACGTCTTGTGGCAGACCGAGACGCGGGGAGAGCTCGTCGGCTCGGCCTCGTTCGTGGAGCGTGCCGGAGAGAGCCCGCTCGTCGTGATCGGCGGGCGCGACGAGACGCTCGTCGCGGTCGACGCCGCGTCCGGTGAGATCGTCTGGACGTTCGACGAGCCGCCGCTCGCGGGCGAGCCCGGATGGTTCCAGTTCTACACGCCGGCGGTCGTCCCGGATCAAACGGGAGACGGCGTCGACGACCTCGTCGTCGCGAGCGGCGGCGACGCCGCGGCCGAGCCGTTCGCGCCGCGACGGCCCGGGCACATCCTCGTCGTCGACGCAGCGAGCGGCGCGCTCGTCTCGGCGATGGAGACGCCGGACGCGGCCGAGACGTACATGTCGCCGCTGGTTCGGCGCGGCGCGACCTCTGCGCTCGAGGTGATCTTCGGCACGGGCGGCGAGACGCTCCCCGGCTCGATCTATCGGATCTCGCTCGCCGCGTTGCTCGCCGAGGACGCGCCGCGCGCCGTCGCGCTGATCGGACCGGAATCGACCAAGGGGATGATCGCGCCACCTGCGCTCGTGGATCTCGATGGAGACGGGTTGCTCGACGTGGTGGCGGAGACGTTCGACGGGCGGCTCGTCGCGATCGCGGCGGCCGACGACGCCGAGCTCTGGTCGGTCTCGACGCCCGACGCGGAGTCGTACATGACACCCGCGATCGGGCGCTTCGACGGCGACGATGTCCCGGACGTGCTCGCGATCTTCTCGCTCGGCGTGTTCGACGACTACACGGGCTCGGCGCTGCTCGTCGTGAGCGGCGCGAGTGGAGAGGTCCTGAACGGGTTCGAGCGCGGCGAGGGCTTCGCCGGCTCGCCGCTCGCGGTCGACCTCGACGCCGACGGCGTGGACGACGCCCTGGCGGTGCTCACGGTCGCGCCGTTCGAGTCGATGGCGCTGATCACGTTCGATGCCTCGTCCGCGCCTGCGCGCGAGCACCTCGTGCTGCCGGGAGGCGGGCTCGCGACGCCGCTCGTCGCCGACCTCGACGGCGACGGGCGCTGGGAGCTGATCCTCCCGCGCAGTGTGCCGACCGACGTGGGCCCGACGTGGACGGTGGAGCGTCGAGCTCTCCTCGGGACGCACCCCGCGCCGCCGAGCTGGGGCGCGTACCTCGGCAACGCGTACGACGGCCGCGCGCGCTGAGAGACAGCGGTCGCGCGTTGCGAGTGGAGGACCGTCCCTCGTCACGACTTGCGGAGGGGGAGGATGGCCGCGCCGCGTTTGGGGGCGGTGGGGTGCTGGGTGCGGAGGGTGTGGCGGCGTTCGGCGTAGGCGGTGTCTTCGCGCCAGAGGCGAGAGGCGCGGGACTCGATGAAGGGGCGAAGCAGGCGGGAGGCCTTGAGGGCGAACGGGAAGCCGGCGCGGTCGCTCGTGGCGAGGGTGGCTTCGAGGATGCGGGTGCGACCCGGGGCGATGGGGGTGGCGTGGGTCTCGACGACGGAGCCCGTGCCTTCGCCGGCGACGATGGTCATGGTGATGGTGCGCGGCTCGGGGGAGTGGAACGTGGCGTCGACCTCGACGCAGAGCGGGCCCGCGACGCGATAGCTGACGCGGAGGGTGAGCACGTCGTCGCTGGCGTCGAGCATCGAGAGTCGAGCGAAGCTGTGCGGGTGGTAGTGCGCGCCGTGCCAGGGGTCGAGGCGGTTCGCGATCACGTCCTCGGGGTCGCAGGCGCCCTCCATGGCGACGACGCCCCGGAGGAAGGGCGCCGCCGGGCGCGCCGCGATCACGGGCGCATCGATCGGCGCTTCGCCTGGCTCGGGGAGGCGCGCCCACACGAGGACGCCGTCGTCGAAGGTCGGGTACGGGCGCCACCGTCCGTGTCCCTCGTCGCCGAGCCGCAGGCCGTGCCACGGGCAGACGAGCCGACCCTGCTCCACGCGCCCGCACGACAGGTCCGCTCCCATGTGCGGGCATGCGCCCGGAGCGACGCGAATCCCGCCGTCCGAGCGCCACGCGACGAGCTCCTCTCCCGCTACGACGAACCGGCGCGGGCTCCGCGCGATCCGGTCGCTCGCATCGAGCGCATACCAACCGCCCGTCGGCCGCGAGAGCGCGCGAGTGAGCGCGCGCTCGATGCGCGCGGGCGACGCCTGCGCCCAGTCGGGCTCGTGGCTGATCGCGTCGCGACGCGGCAGGGACGCGCCGATGTGTACGAGCCGATCGAAGATCATGGTCGGTCCGGCGAGCCCGCCGCCCTGGAGCACCGATCGGGTCGAACGCGCCGTGGTCTCATCACCGAGTCAAGCCGTTCGATGCTCTAGCATCTCTTACCAGACCTTCGAGCGAGCGCGCCATCGCCCGCGCGAACGGGACCGTGGGCAGCGCAGCCATCACGCGGGCGTCGTCCGCGAGCGAGCTCGTCTCCGCGAGGAACCGCGCGAGCACGTCGGGCGCGACCCGCTCGAACAGGCGCGTGAAGATCCGGGGTGCGGTCTCGGGACGAGCGTCGAGGTGGGACAGGAAGATGCGGTCGAGCGCCGTGGTTCGGCGGCGGTGCGCGAGGGGCAGCGATGGCACGTCGCCCGGGTTGGCCGTCGAAAAAGCCTCCGCGAGGGCACGGCTGAACCGCTGGATCGCGAGGAAGGCGTAGCCGGTCGCCGGTCGCGCGAGCCCGCCGGCGATGCCGATGCGAAGCACGCGCGGCGACGGGCGTGCGACGAAGCGCTCGGTCGTCATCGGGATGACTCCGTGCTCGCGATGCGTGATCGCGTAGGGCGCGAGCGGCTCGAGATGTGCGCGGAGCGTCGCCTCGAAGCGGGCGTCGTCGGGCACGTCTCGCGCGAAATAGGTGTCCTCGACGAGCGCTTCCTGGCGCGAGAGGGGCAGCGTGTAGAGGAAGTGGATCCCCCGGCTCTGATCGACGCGAAAGTCCATGAGCGTCGCGATGCCGGGGTCGAACGCCGGGCGTTCGGTGCGAACGAACCAACCCGTGAAGCTCTGGAGAAGGCGCACGTCGCGACGCGCTCCCGGCGCGCCGTCGGGCGATGTCGGCGCGAGGGGCCGCCCGTCGAGCACCACGCTCGCCGTCATCGTGCCCCTGTCGGTCTCGACGCTCACCCGGGCGCCGTCGTCGCGGAGCGAGAGCGCACGCGTGCCGAGCCGGAGCTCGTACGACGGCGCGCCGCCGATCCGAGCGAGCGCCGCGCGATAGAACACCTCCGACGGCAGGTGAAGATAAGGGTGTGCATCGAAGCGACGCACGACGTCGCACGCCTCGTCCGCGACGCGCACGCTCCGCCACGTCGTCTGGGCGAGCGCCCGAAACGGGTGGTGCTCGACGTCGAAGAAGCACCACGTGCGATCGCGCCCGTGGACGGTGCGCGGATCGATCAGGACGACCCGTCGATCCGCGAGCCCGGCGTCGAGGAGGTGCACCGCGAGGCTCAGCCCGGCGCAGCCCGCGCCGAGGATCGCGACGTCGAAGTCGTCGCTCGCGGAAGCCCTGTTCGCCGGGCGGCTCACTCGCTTGCGCCCTCCGGCTCGAAGCGGAGCCGATGCGTGCCGCGCAGCTTCGCGTGGAGGGCGAGGACCGTGAACGCCCAGGCGAGATCGAGGAGCGGCGCGGCGACCGCGATGATCGTGTCCGCCTCGGTGGCCCACGCCGGCCGCGATGCGTGCCCGCCGCTGCTCGCGCCGAGCGACAGCGAGTACAGGAGCACGAAGAGGCTCGGGAGCCAGACGACGAAGAGCGCCGGAAACGCGGCGAGCCGATGCCCCTGCATCCGCCGGCGGCTCTCTTCGAGGCCTGCGAGCGGCCCCGCTTCGTCGCTCACGACGAGGGGGAAGAGCACGGCGTAGGAAGCGGCCTTCATCAGCCCGGGCACGATCAAGAGGAGCGTGTGCACGAGCACGATCAGCTGCTGGACGAGCGACGCGAGGAAGAGCGCGGGGATCTTCTTCGCTCCGACCACCAGCGAGGCGCCGATCGAGGTCGGCTCGCCGTCGAGCGCGCGGAGGCCGAGCTCGAAGACCGTGCCCATCATCAGGAGCTCGGGGATCGCGAGCGGGAGCGTGTACGCGAGCTCGTCGCCCTCGCCGAGCGCCGAGAGCACGATCGACGGCGCCGAAAGCACGAGCGTCACGAGGACCGCTTTCGCGCCGACGGCGCGCGCCAGGGAAAACGCGCCCCGGAACAGCTCGAGCGCGGTGACCGGCGTTCGCTCGATCGCGCTCGCTGTCGCGTCGAGGCAGGGCTCGCACATGTGGTTGCGTCCGTGCCAGAAGAGCTCGCGGACCTCGCCGCACCGCGGGCACGCGACCGCGGCGGGCGCACGCTTCTTTCGCTTCTTCTTGCTCATGCCCCGAGCGGCAGCAGCGCTGCGATCGTGCTCTCGAGCGCGCTCTTGTCGTGACGATCCTGGGAGAGGAATGCCTCGATCGCATCGATGCGTGCGAGCGCCGCGTCGAGCCTCGGGTCGCTCCCCTTCTTGTATGCCCCGAGCGAGACGAGGTCGCGCTTGGCTTCGTACACCGCGAGATGCTCGCGGACGCGGCGCGCGGCCTTCTTGTGCGCGTCCTCGGTCACGACGTCCATCACGCGAGACAGGCTCGCGAGCACGTCGATCGCCGGCCACCGGCCGCGCGCGCCGAGCTCGCGCGAGAGGACGATGTGCCCGTCGAGGATGCCGCGCACCTCGTCGGCGATCGGCTCCTCCATGTCACCGCCTTCGACGAGCACCGTGTAGAACGCCGTGATCGAGCCGTGCTCCGACGTACCGCTTCGCTCGAGCAAGCCCGGCAACGCCGCGAAGACGCTCGGCGGGTAGCCTCTGCGCGCGGGCGGCTCTCCTGCCGCGAGGCCGACCTCGCGCCCCGCGCGCGCGAACCGCGTGACGCTGTCCATCATGAGCAGCACGCGCTGCCCGCGATCGCGGAACCACTCCGCCACCGCGGTCGCGACGTACGCGCTCTTGAGCCGCACGAGCGCGGGAGCGTCGCTCGTCGCACACACCACGACCCCACGGCGCCGTCCATCGTCGCCGAGCGCGTCCTCGAGGAACTCGCGGACCTCGCGCCCGCGCTCGCCGATGAGGCACACGACGAAGACGTCCGCCTCCGCCTGGCGCGCGATCTGTCCGAGAAGCGTGCTCTTGCCGACGCCGCTGCCCGCGAACAGCCCGACGCGCTGGCCCTCGCCCACCGTCGAGAGCCCGTCGATCGAGCGGAGCCCGACGGTGAGCGGATGCGCGATCCGAGGTCGCGACATCGGGCTCGGCGGCGTTCGCATCACGCTCCACGGCTCGCCGTCGATCGGCGGGCCCCCGTCGATCGGCGCGCCGAGCCCGTCGATCACGCGGCCGAGCAGCGCCTCGGAGCAGCGGATGGCGAGCGGCTTGCCCGTGGGACGCACGGGATCGTCGGGCCCGACGCCTTCGGTCGAGCCGAGCGGCATCAGCATCGCGTCGTCCTCGACGAACCCGACGACCTCGGCGGCGAGCGGCCCGCTCTTGCGCATCACCTCCACGGTCTCTCCCACTCGCGCGCCCGGGATGGCGGCGCGGATGCTGAGCCCGGTGAGCGCACGCACGCGCCCTTCCACGCGTACCGGGTCCGCGCGCTCGAGCGCATCCAGCATTCCGGTGAGGTTCACTTTCGCCATCCGCGGATCTCGGCTCGCCCTAGTCGAAGAGAGCTTTGAGCTTCGCGAGGAAGCTCGATTGCCGGGGGTGAGTCTCGATGCCCATCTCGCCGGCGAGATCCTCGATGAGCTGGCGCTGCTTGCGGTTGATCTTGTCCGGGATCTCCACGAGGACCGTCACGCGCTGGTCGCCCTTCCCGGCGCCGCCGAAGACCGGGATGCCCTTGCCTCTCAATCGAAAGACCTTTCCCGATTGGGTCCCAGGAGGCAGCTTCATCTTCACCTTGCCGTCGAGCGTGGGCACCTCGACCTCCGCTCCGAGAACCGCCTGCGGAAAGCTGACCGGCACCTCGCACAACACGTCCGCGCCCTCGCGCCGGAACAGCGAGTGCTCGGCGATCTTCACCGTCACGTGAAGATCGCCGCTCCCTCCGCTCGCCTGCTCGCCGGCGCCCCGCACGGTGCGAACCGAGCCGTCCTCGACCCCCGCTGGGATCCGCACGACGAGCTCGTCGGTCCTGGGGACGACGCCGTCGCCGTGGCACGCGTCGCACGGCACCTCGATCCGCTTTCCGGTCCCACGGCAGGCCTGGCACGGCCGCTGCGCCGCGAAGAGGCCGCGCTGATAGCGCACCGTCCCCTTGCCGCGGCAGGCGTTGCACTCCGGCGTCGGCGTCCCGGGCGCTGCGCCCGTGCCGGCACACCCGTCGCAGATGCCCGGCCGCGTGAGCTCGATCGTCCGCTCGACCCCGAGCGCCGCTTCCTCGAACGAGAGCTCGAGGTCGTACGAAATGTCGCGCCCGCCTCGCGCGCGCCGCCTCCGCCCGCCGAACATGTCGCCGAGCAGGCCCTCGAGGATCTCGGCCATCGACCCGAGGTCGACGGCGTCGAAGCCCCCTCCGGACGAGTCGAACGCCGCGTGGCCGAAGCGGTCGTAGCGCGAGCGCCGTTCCGCGTCGCTCAGCACCGCGTACGCCTCGCTCGCCTCCTTGAACCGCTCCTCGGCGTGTGGGTCGTCGGGGTTCTTGTCGGGATGGTGCTCGATCGCCCTCTTCTTGTAGGCGCGCTTGATCTCCTCGACCGTGGCCGATCGCTCGACGCCGAGCACCTCGTAGAAATCGCGCCTCACGGTCGGAGTGTCGTATCGGCTGCCGCGCCTCGCAAGCTGCGCGGGCCCGAGAGCCTCGACGGTCTCGACAGGTCCCGGACGAGGTCAGACAATCGCGCCGTGCAGCCGCCGAGCGAGAGCACGCGAGCGAGAACGGGCGTCGTGGTCGCCCTCGGCGTTGCCCTCGCGCCCGCCCTCGCAGCCCTCGCCGCGTGCGACGGCGCGGGGCCTGCAGACGACTCGGGCGTGGACGCGCGCGTCGCCGACGATGGCGCGGCGGTCGATGGTGCAACGGCGGAGGACGGTGCCGTCGCCGAGGACGGTGGCGCGCGGGATGGGGCGCTCGACGGCTCCCCGAGCTTCGATGCGAGCGTGCTCGAGCGCTGCCTACCTCAGGCGGTCGGCGGAGAGGGCGCGTGCACGGACCTGCTCGGCGTCCAATGGAACGGTGCCGTCTGCGCCGACCTCCACGGCTGCAGCTGCACGGGCGCCGATTGCCCCGGTGTCTACGGGACGTACACCGAGTGCTGGGCCGAGCGCCGCGGCTGCCCAGGCCTCTGCGCGTCTCAGCACGTGACGCCCGTCGGTGCGGTCTGCGACGTGAGCTGGGGGCCGTACTGGCGCGGGAGCGCCGGCTGCGAGTCGTTCGTCGCCTGCGACTGCACGGGCGAGGACTGCGATCGGCCGTACCCCGACAAGCCCGCGTGCGAGCGCGCGAACCGCGGGTGCATGGGCAGGTGCGGGCCCGAGGACGCCGCGGGGTCGGGCACGTGCGCGACCGACCTCGGCGTCGTGTGGAACGGGACGGTGTGCGTTCCCATCACCGGGTGCACCTGCGCGGGAGCCGACTGCGGCGACCTCTACGCGTCCATCGAAGACTGCGCGTTCGCTCATCGCGGTTGCGCGCCGTGACCGAAGCGGGCGACGGCGTCGAGTTCGTCACGGGTGACGACGACGCGGGCCGACGGCTCGACGTCGTCCTCGTCGCCCGCGTTCCGGGGATGAGCCGGAAGAAGGCGCGCGCGCTCGTCGAGCGAGGGGGGGTTCGCGTCGAGGGCCGGCGCGCGCGGAAAGGGGAGAGGCTCGCGGCGGGGGTGCGCGTCACCCTCGACGAGGCGCCGCCGCCGACGGACGCGGGCGCGCTTCCGGATCCGGAGCTCGCGTCGCGGCTCGTCGTCGTTCACGAGGATCCTCACCTCGTCGTCGTCGACAAGCCGGGGGGCGTGCCGTCGCACCCGCTCCGGCCGGACGAGATCGGCACCGTCGCGAGCGCGCTCGTCGCGCGCTATCCGGAGATGGCGGGGGTCGGCTACGTCGCACGCGAGCCCGGGATCGTGCATCGGCTCGACACCGGCACGAGCGGGCTCCTGCTCGCGGCGCGCGACGAAGAGACCTTCGCGGAGCTCCGGCGCGCGCTGGTCGAGGGCGCGATCGAGAAGCGCTACGTAGCGCTCGTCGTCGGCGCGATCGATGCGCCGCTGACGATCGACGCGCCGATCGCGTCGGGGCGTCACGGGGCGAGGCGCGTTCGCGTCCTGCCATCCGGCGCGCTCGACGGAAAGGATGCCCGCACGCGTGTGCTCCATGCCGAGACGATCGCGAGCGGGGACCGCTGCCTCGTCGAGGTCGAGGCGCCGACAGCCCGGCGCCATCAGATCCGGGCGCACCTCGCCTCCATAGGTCACCCGCTCGTCGGCGACATCCTCTACGGGGGCCCCGAGCAGGCCGGCTTTGCTCGGCACTTCCTGCATGCCAGCGCGGTCGCCCTGACGCACCCGCACACCCGCGCTCCGCTGCACGTCGAGAGCGCGCTCCCGAGCGACCTCGAGCGCGTCTTGTCCGAAGCGCGCTCGAGGGGCTGACCCTCTCGACGCGCCAGCGCGGCGTGCGTAGCTTGTGTGACACGTGACCACTACAACCGAGAGCTCTGCCGACCTCGCGCGCCGACGCGCGCGCATGGTGGAGGAGCAGCTCGCTTCGCGGGGGATCCGCGATCCGCGCGTGCTCGCCGCGATGAACGAGGTCCCGCGTCACCTCTTCGTCCGCCTCGAGCACCGGGGCGAGGCCTATGCGGACGGCCCGCTCCCGATCGGCGAGCGCCAGACGATTCTCGCAGCCGTACATGGTGGCGGTCACCTGCCAGCGCGCCCGGCTCGACGGGCACGAGCGCGTCCTCGAGGTGGGTTGCGGCTCGGGCTATCAAGCGGCGGTGCTCGCGCGCTTGGCGCGCGAGGTCGTCGCGGTCGAACGCCACGCGACGCTCGCGGAGACGGCACGGAAGAACCTCCGGGCGGCGCAGGTGACGAACGTCGAGGTCGTCGTCGGCGACGGGAGCGGCGGGTATCCCGCGCGCGCACCGTACGACGCGATCGTCGTGGCGGCTGGTGCGCCGGAGGTCCCGCCCGCGCTCGTCGAGCAGCTCGCGATGGGCGGGCGTCTCGTGATCCCGGTCGGAACGCGCTTCATGCAGGAGCTCCGCGTCGTCGAGAAGACGCCAGCGGGCCTCCGCGACGTCGGCGGCGACCCGTGCGTCTTCGTCCCGCTCGTCGGTGAGGCGGGCTGGCCCGAGGTCACGTGAGCGCGCCCTCGCGGCTCAGAACGGGATGCGCAGGGCGGCCTGCGCGATGATGCCGTTGCCGTAGCGGTTCGTGCGCCAGACGTAGTCGACTCCGAGCTCGAGCGTCGCCTGCCACGCGAAGTCGAGCGCGCTCCGCTCGAGAAAGCCGAGGTGGACCAGCGCTTGCGCACCGAGCATGTGCGCATCGAACGCGGTCATCTTGGGATCGGCGGTGAAGTACGGGTCACCCTCCGCATAGCCGTCGGGATGTTCGAAGAACGCGTGCGTCTGCGTGTAGTAGCGATAGCGGACGCGCAGCATCAGCGTGTCGCCGATCTCCTGATAGATGCGGCCTTCCGGGGTCAGCGCCCCGATGTCCCAGCTGTCGACGTAGGCCCGGTAGATCGCTTGAAACGACGTTCCGGTCGCGGGGATCGTGTACGCGAGCCGCGCGGAGATCGTGTGGCGGAGCCGTGTCTCGGGGTGATGCTCGGGCATCGCGACCGGGCCGACCATCACCATTCGATACGGGCTCGCGAGGTAGCCGTCCACGTACCCGAAGTCGTAGCCGACCTGGAGCGTCATCTCGGGCGTGATCACCTGATCCCAGGCGACGTTCAGCACGAGCCCGTTCAGGTCGCCCTGCTTGCCCCGATCGCTCAGGTCTCGCCCGTCCGGCCCGATGCGGTTCGCGCCGCGCACCACGGCGCCCACCTCGTCGTGCAGGCCCGTCACGCCGAGGCGCAGCACCGTCGCTCGGTCGGCGAGGCTCAACGCGCCGGCGAACGTACCGCTCAACGACGAGTAGTCCGGCTCCTGGCTGTAGCGAGCCGCGAGCGACAGATCGAGCTGGGTCTCGCCGAGGTCGACCTCGTATCCCGTGCCCAACGTCGCGTCGTGTCGAATCTCGGTGAAGCGTACGTCCGTGATCGCGCCCGCTGCCACGGACGCGCTCGTGATCGAGTCGACGAGGTATCGCGCGTGCAGGCGGACGCCGTTCGGCGCCGTCACGTCGCCGGTCACCTCGGGCGCGACGACGCGCGTGCTCGTCTCCCAGTAGTAGTTGCCGCGGAGCTCGACGGCGCCGGTCCACGTCCCCGACGACTCGTCCGCTGCGGCGTCGAGCGCGGTCGACCACGCGCCGAGAGCGAGCGCGACGGCCACGGCGACGCGGGCCCGCGGAGTCAGTTGCAGCCGCATCCGCCCCCCGTGCTCGACGTCCCGCCCGTCGCGCCCTCGCGCGAGTCCCGGACGTGCGCCTGGAAGGCGGCCTCGCCCACCTCGTGATCCATGTTCATGCCGGGGCGCGTCAGCGCCTCTCGCTCGTACGGCGACACCGTCGCGCATCCGGCCACGAGGGAGCTCGCCGCCAGCAGACCGAACAGGATGTGCTTCACGATTCGTCGTCCAACCACGCGGCGAGCCGGACGATCGGCGTCAGCGCCACGCGAGCCGCGGCGCGGAGCGTCTCGTCGTCGCGGATCGCGTCTGCGACGAGCGGACCCACCGTGTAGTACGCGTCGACGAACGCACGTCCGAGGGCGTTCGTCGCGAGGTGGCGGTCCCGGAAGCGCCTGAGCGACCCGACCTCGCCGGCGAGCGGCGTTCCCCACGCGGCGGTCGCGACGAAGCACGGCGACACGGTCGTGAAGTGGATCTCGGTGGTCGTGATCACGCCGGTGGCGATCGGCGATTCGTCGTTGCACACGTCGACGGCCCGCGCGGCTACGTAGTACGTGGTCTGAGGTGCGAGGCCACCGATCTCCACACGCACCTCGTCGCCCGCCGCGCCGTCGACGGGCACACGTAGCTCGACCGAGTCGATCTCCGCCGCGACCGCGGGGCGCGCGAGCATGAACGACGCCTCGTCGACGATCGGCTCCTCTCCGACGCGGACGTCGTAGCGCGCGATCCCTCGCGAGCTCTCGGGGATCGTGAACCGAATGACGGCCCACTGGTGCGAGTGCTTCTCGTCGGGGTGCTCGGACACGAGAAAGTCGGAGACCTCGGCCGGAGCCATGTCGAGATCGCAGAAGCCCACGCATGCGAGGTCGGGCCCGCACACGAACCCGTCAGGGCACGGATGCGTGGCGTCGCACTCGGTCCCGCACTCGGGTGGCGGGTCGTCGCTCGTGCAGACGTTCGTCGCGACGACCGAGACGTGCACGCGCGCGCCGTCTGCCATGAGCCGGAGCCGGTCCGCTCCGCTGCCCGGCGTCCCCCCCGGATCGTCCGTGATGATCGGGCTCATCGGGGTCATGTCGCCCGTCTCCCCGTCGAGCGCTGCGTAGCCGATCGGGCGCGACGCCGTGAAGGAGCCGCCGCCGGGACCGAGCACGAACGGGATCGAGTACACCACCGAAGGCTGCCCTCGGTACGCGTAGCCGTAGTTCTCCGCCCAGTAGTCCCACCCGCCGGAAGGCCCCTCTGGGGTCGGGTAGACGACGTCGTTGAACGAGTCGTTGTAGTCGCCCTCGACGTTGACCTCGACGAACGCGATGTACTCGCCGTCCTCCCAGTCCGCGGGCACGTCGAAGGCGATCCGCCGGAGCATGTCCCCCGCAGGCGTCGCCATCGTGACCGCGTCGATGCCCGGCATCACGGCGCGCGCGTCGCTCGTGAACGACGCGACGTCCGGGTGGTCGAAGCAGCCGGTCGACGAGCACCGCGCCACGTCGCGGCGGGGCGGATAGTACGACTCGAGCGAGAGCGGCCGCATCTCGACGCGAGCACCCTGCTCGAACGGCTCGGAGTATCCGCTGGCCACGTCCTCCGGCGTCATGTAGCGGCCCTTGTCGCTGTTGAAGATGCTCGCGCAGCTGCATCGCGTCGAGCGCTTCGCGCGTCGTCGTCGCTGCGGTGAACGAGAGGCAGAAGTAGTCGTCCTGGGAGAAGTCGGAGCTCGTTCGCGACGCGAAGCCCTCGGACGACCGATCTTGGAAGATGACGCGCGGGAAGAGCTGCGCACCGGGCGCCGACGCGCGCCGGTGCGCCCAGACGGGAAGCACGCCCTCGCGCCTGCCGTACGGCCAGCGGAAGCCGCTGTTCATCGCGAACGCGCCGGGTCGGTTTCCGATGCCTCGGTACGCGGTCGCCTGCGTGAGCGCGAGCGTCTGGAGGAACGTGCCGTCGGCGCGCTCGATCCAGATCGCGATCTGCGCCCGCGAGGTCGGCGTGATCTCGATGTCGACGATGCGATCGCGGCGCGGCCCGGCCGGATCCTCGGCCGACGCGGTGGCGACGGGCCCGAGAAGCAGACAAGCGACCATCGAGGCGCGCCAGACCGCGGCCATCAGAGGATCGAGTCTAGTGTGGGCGAGCGCACCCCTCAAGCGGATCACCGGGCTCGGTGCTTCGCGGTGTGATTCCGTCGGCCGTCGCGCTCGCGCCGCTTCGTTCCCCGCGCGGCTCGTGCGCTCTCGCGCGAGCCGGCGGCGCGCGGGCCGAGCTTGCGCTCGAGCTCGGCGATGCGGTCACGGATGTCCGCGGCCTCCTCGAAGTCGAGGCGCTCGGCCGCGAGGAGCATCTCGCTCCGCAGCTCCTCCACCACGTCGCGGGCGTCGCCGTCGGCCTTCCCGTCCCCGCGGGCCAGGATGGGGATCGCGAGGTAGTCGTGCGCGCCGGACGACGGATCCATATCGAAAACGGCCTTCCGGATGGTCTCCGGCGTGATTCCGTGCTCCTCGTTGTATCGCGCTTGACGCTCCCGCCGCCGCTCGGTCTCGTCGATCGCGTGCTTCATCGCCGCGGTGATCTTGTCGGCGTACATCATGACCTCGCCGCGCGACGTTGCGCGCAGCGCGGCCGATCGTCTGGATCAGCGAGCGCGGCGACCGGAGGAAGCCCTCCTTGTCCGCGTCGAGGATCCCGACGAGGGACACCTCGGGCAGGTCGAGCCCCTCGCGGAGCAGGTTGATCCCGACGAGCACGTCGAACTCGCCCCGCCGGAGATCGCGCAGGATCTCCATCCGCTCGAGCGTGTCGATGTCGCTGTGAAGGTACCGCACGCGCACGCCGAGCTCGGCGTAGTACTCGGTCAGATCCTCCGCCATGCGCTTCGTCAGCGTCGTGCACGAGCACGCGCTCGTCCGCCTCGACGCGGCCGCGGATCTCGCCGCAGCAGATCGTCGACCTGCTCGCTTCGCCGGGCCGCACGTGGATCACCGGGTCCATCAGCCCCGTCGGTCGGATGACCTGCTCCACGACGACGCCGCCCGTCTGCCCGACCTCGTAGTCGCCGGGCGTCGCGCTCACGTAGATGACCTGGCCGATCTTCGCTTCCGATCTCCTCGAACTTGAGCGGCCGGTTGTCGAGCGCGCTCGGCAGCCGGAAGCCGTGCTCGACGAGCGTCTCCTTGCGCGAGCGGTCGCCCCGGAACATCGCGCCGAGCTGCGGCACGGTCTGGTGCGACTCGTCGAGCACGAGCAGGTAGTCGTCGGGGAAGTAGTCGACGAGCGTCGGCGGCGCCTCGCCTTGGAGCTCGGCCGGAGAGGTGGCGCGAGTAGTTCTCGATGCCGTGGCAGAAGCCCATCTGCTCGAGCATCTCGAGGTCGTAGATCGTCCGCTGCTCGAGGCGCTGGCGCTCGACGAGCTGGCCTTCGAAACGTCGAGCTCGCGGAGCCGCACGCCGAGCTCCTCGCGGATCGAGTCGATCGCGCGCTTGCGCCGCTGTTCGGCGGGGGTCACGTAGTGCGAGCCCGGGATAGATGCCGTAGCGCTCGACCTCGGCCCGTACCTTGCCGCGGAGCGGATCGATCTCGGTGATGCGCTCGATCTCGTCGCCGAAGTACTCGACGCGCACCGCGCGTCGTCCTCGGAGTGCGCCGGGAAGATCTCGACGACGTCGCCGCGCACGCGAAACGTCGCCGCGGTGGAAGTCGACGTCGTTGCGCTCGTACTGGATGTCGACGAGCCGGCGCAGCAGCTCGTCGCGGCGGAGCTCCTGCCCGCGCTCCAGCTCGACGAGCATCTCGTGGTACCACTCCGCCGAGCCGATGCCGTAGATGCACGAGACGCTCGCCACGATGATCGACGTCGCGTCGCGAGAGCAGCGCGCGCGTCGCGCCGTGGCGCATGCGGTCGATGCTGGTCGTTGATGATCGCGTCCTTCTCGATGTAGGTGTCCGTGGACGGGATGTACGCCTCGGGCTGGTAGTAGTCGTAGTAGCTGACGAAGTACTCGACCGCGTTCTTGCGGGAAGAGCTCGCTGCATCTCGCCGTAGAGCTGGGCCGCGAGCGTCTTGTTCGGCGCGATGATCAGCGTCGGCCGGCTGCACGTCGCGATGACGTTGCGCGATCGTGAACGTCTTGCCGCTGCCCGTGATGCCGAGCAGCACCTGGTGCTTGTCCCCGCGGACGAGGCCCTCGGTGAGCTCCGCGATCGCGCGCGGCTGGTCGCCTTTCGGCGACAGCTCCGTCACGAGCTCGAACGCATCGGTCATCGGAAGACCTGTGTAGCAGCTCGCGCGCCGGCGGGCAGGGGGCGCGGTCGAGCCTCTTGCCACCGTCCCGGCAGGGGCGCGCCCGGCTCACACGTCGGTCGGGTCAGCGGGTCAGCGTCAGCGGATCGTGACCAGGCGCTCGAGCCAGGCGGCGTTGTCGGGGTGGAACGTCGAGGCGTAGACGGAGAAGCGCGGAACGTCGTTGTGGACCCCGGAGCCGCCCGAGAGAACCCCCGCGACCCACACGCGCCCGTCGATGCGCACGAGCGCGGGCCCGCCGGAGTTGCCCGAGCGCGTGCTGAAGCCTTGAGGATCGACCAGAGACGCGGTCGGTCGGGTCGTGAGGAGCGCGTCGTCGACGTTCGTGACCCGGTTCCAGCCGGCGTACCGATGCGCGTTGCCGTAGTGGAGCGGCCACCGATGCCAGCCGACGAGGCGCACCGGCCTGTCCTCCCAGAAATCCAACCGGCCTTCGGTGTGCGTGAGGACCGGCGTCGTGCGGGCGAGCTCTTCGGGGACCGATTCGTGGAGCTCGAGCAGTGCGAGGTCGTGTCCTCGGTTCAGGAGATCGGGCGACGGGCCGTCGCCGCACGCGACGCCTTCGCCGTACGCGAGCGGGTGGATGTGGCATCGCGCCACGGTGAACGCGGTCTCGGCGACTTCACCCTCCGGGTCGACGAGCACATACGGAAGCTCGGGCTCGTACGCGACGCAGTGCGCCGCGGTGAGCACGTGGCGGGGTCCGATGAGCGTGCCGCTACAGCCCGTCGAGAGGCGCACGACCTCCTGGTGGTCGACGTCGCGGTAGCCGACCTGGTCGGCATAGAAGAGCGTCGACCATGTGACGCGCTCTCGGGAGTGGGCGATGCAGCCGCTCAGGAGGGGGAGGGCTGCGAGCATCACGCAGAGACTTCCTGCGCCAACTCGCTTCTTCACTGCTGTACATAGTGTGGCCGATACGCGATTTCGCAAGGGAATGGGGATAATTTCCCCTGCGGACGGGCGTCGCCTCGTGTCGTACGGTCTCTTCCGGTGAGGATCGGACCGTGAAAATCGGACCGTCGAGGCGCTTCGTGCGGATCGTTCTGGTCGCCGTCGTGGCCTGGGTCGCCTACGAGCTTCTCGACGCGATGGGCTACGCGTACGTGCTCTTGCCCGCGGCCATCGCGGCGACGCTCGTCCTCGCGGGGCTCCGCTGGCGTGCGACGCGCCTGCGCCGTGCGCGCGAAGCGCGCGAAGCGAAGTGGTCGGCGGCGGTGCTCTATCCGCCGGGGCGAGCGGCCGCGATCGAGGAGCTCGAGGCCGCGCTCGCGACGGCGGCGGTCGCTGACCGCGTCCGGCTCACCGTCCTTCGCGCCGAGCTTCTCGACGCGGAGGGTCGAAGCGACGACGCGGAGCGGGCGCTCGTGGCGCTCGGGCCGGACACGCTCGACGCGTTCGACGGCGGCGTCGTTCGCCACGCGAGGGCGAGCCTCGCGCTGCGCCGCGGGGACGCGGACGGCGCCGCGGCGCTCCTCCGCCCGAGGCCGCCCCGCACCGGCGCCGAGGCGCTCGACAATCGCCTCGCGCTCCTCGACGCGGTCGTCGACTGCGAGCGGGGGGCCCGCGACGATGCCGAGCGGGCGCTCGAGACCGCGACGAGGATCCGCCGCACCGCCGGGCAGGACGAGGCGCTCGCGCTCGAGGCGCGCGTCGTTCGCGCCGCTGCGCTCGACGCGCTCGGCGAGAGGAAGGACGCGCTCTCGGTGCTTCGCTCGCTCGAGCCTGCGGTGGTCGACGCGCTCGCGACGCTCGGCTCGCCCCGCGTCAAGGCGTTGGCGGCGGCGGTGCGCGGCACCGGCGCGGGCGAGGACCGCGCGTGAACAAGGTCGTGATCCACGCCGCCGGCGGCTACGACGAGCTCCGCGTCGAGACGCACCCCGACCCGGCCGTCGGGCCGGGTGAGGTCCGCGTTCGCGCGCGCGCAATCGGCGTGAACTATGCCGACTGCATCGTCCGCATGGGTCTCTACGCGTCCGCGCGCGAGTACGTCGGCTGGCCCATCACGCCGGGCTTCGAGGTCGCGGGGGACGTCGATGCGGTCGGCGACGACGTGCGGGGCGTCTCGCTCGGCGAGTCCGTGATCGCCGTCACGCGCTTCGGGGGCTACGCGACGCACGTCGTCGTGCCCGAGCGCCAGGTCTTCGCGCGCCCGCGAGAGCTCGGCGTGCACGAAGCGGCCGCGTTCTCCGCGGTTCACCTCACGGCGTGGTTCGCTCTCGCAGAGCTCGCGCGGCCGTCACGCGGCGCCACCGTGCTGGTGCACTCGGCGGCGGGCGGCGTCGGCACGGCGCTCGTCCAAATCGCGAAGGCGCTCGGCTGCCGCGTCGTCGGCGTCGTCGGCGGCGCGCACAAGGTCGAGACGGCGCGCGTCTCCGGCGCCGACGCGGTCATCGACAAGCGCGCGGACGATTGGCGGGACGCGGCCGCTCGGCTCTCGCCCGGCGGCTACGAAGTCGTCCTCGACGCGAACGGCGTCGAGACGTTGAGGCAGAGCTATGCGCTCGTCCGCGCGGGCGGGCGGCTCGTCATCTATGGCTTCCACTCGATGCTCCCTCGGTCGCGCGGCACGCCGTCGTGGCCGGCGCTCGCGCTCGCGTGGCTGCGCACACCGCGCTTCAATCCGCTTCGCATGACGAACGACAACCGGAGCGTCCTCGCGCTCAACCTGAGCTACCTCTTCGATCGCAGCGATCTGTTGGCGCGCGGGATGGAGCAGCTCTTCTCGTGGCTTCGCGAGGGTGCGCTGCGCTCGCCTCCGGTGCAGGCGTTCCCGCTCGCCCGTGTCGCCGACGCCCACCGCGCGCTCGAGTCCGGCCGGACCGTCGGCAAGCTCGTGCTCACCACCTGACCCAGACGGGCACGTGCCTTGCGACTTTCCGGGCTCGGAGGCGCGAGTGGACGGGACTCGTAGGGAATTCCAGAGCCGAGGCGTGCGGCGCCGGCACACATGTACGGCCATCGTACGACTCGTCGGTGTCGGCGCGGTCGCGATGGGGATTGCCGCGGCCGGGGTCGCCGCCGGCACCGCGTGCATGACCTCGAACGACCACCTCGTCGAGGTGCAGAACCACGCGTGCTACACGTGCCACGTCGCGGATTACGACGGCGCCTCCGACCCGCCGCACGTCGGTGCGATGCCGACGACCTGCGCCGACTGTCACACCCAGACCGCGTGGCGGCCCGCGCTCGACGGCGGCCATCCGGAGGATCGATTCCCCGTGACCGGCGGCCCTCACGGCGGCATCGCCTGCGCCGACTGTCACGACTTCTCGCGTGGAACGAGCGTGGGCGGCCGCAACGCGGACTGCGTCGGCTGCCACACCGGTGACCACGAGCGCGCGCAGATGGACGCACGGCACGCGGGGCTCGCGGGCTACCCGACCGGCGCCGCCGAGCCGAGCTTCTGCCTCACCTGCCACCCCTCGGGCAACGCCGACACCACCCCTCATCCCGAGAGCGCGTTCCCGATCGCGACCGGCGCTCACCAACCGTTCGCGTGCTTCGACTGCCACAACCCCACGCTCGGCGCCGCGGCGAACGGCCAGAACACCGACTGCGTGGGCTGCCACACGTCGGCGCACGAGCGCACGGCGATGGACGCGCGCCACCTCGGCGTCTCCGGCTATCCGACCGGGCCTGCCGAAGCGAGCTTCTGCCTGACCTGCCATCCGAACGGGACCGCGGACGACGCGCTGCACCCGGAGACGAGCTTCCCGATCGCGACCGGCCCTCACGCGGGTCTCGTCTGCGCCGACTGCCACGACGCGTCGCTCGGCTCGAGCGTGGGTGGCGCGAACACGAACTGCGTCGGGTGCCACTCGGGCGAGCACGAGCGGGTCGCGATGGACGCCGTGCACGTCGGCGTCTCGAGCTACCCGACGGGCCCTGCCGCGCCGAACTTCTGCCTCACCTGCCACCCGAGCGGGAGCGCCGAGGGAGCAGGTCACCCCGACAATCTCTTCCGCATCAGCAGCGGACGACACTCCGGGATCGCGTGCAACGGCTGCCACAACGCCGCGCTCGGGCCCGACGCGGGAGGCGCGAACGCGGACTGCGTCGGCTGTCACAGCGGCGAGCACTCGGCGAGCCGGATCGATTGGCAGCACAGCGGCGTGTCGGGCTACTCCGCCGACTACGCGCATCCCAACTTCTGCCTCGAGTGCCATCGCCACGGATGACGTCGCGCCGCGATCGGGCTACGCGCCGGTCCCGACGCGGACGACGCGGGGGTTCGACGGGTAGCGCGCGATCGCGCGCTCGGTGACGACGCCGTCGGGCCGATGCACGGTGCGGACGACCTCGACCCGAGCGCCGCGGATGCCCTCGTGCTCGACCACGCGCTCCCCGCGGGGCAGCGACGGGTCCGGGACGACCTCCTCGCGGTACCCGGTTCGCGCGAGCACGTGCCGCTCGATCTCGACCGCGTGCGGCGTCCCGGCGCCCTCGAGCTCGACCACCATCGTGCCGTCCGCGCCGTGGGCATGGACCGTCACCGGGAACGCGTACGGGTTCGAGAGGACGAGGTCCACCTCCGGATAGACCACCGTCGCGTCGAAGCCCATCGGGATGTAGTGGCTCGGGCGCGAGTGCGGGCGCTGCTCGACCACGTCGAGGCCCGCTTCGAGCGCCGCCGCGTGGAGAGTGCTCGCGACCTGACAGACGCCGCCGCCCATGCCGTCCACGATCTCGCCACCATCGATCACGGGAGCGCGACGAAACCCGTGCGCCCGGTCCCGTGCGCCGACGCGGTCGTTGAAGCTGAACGTTCCGCCCGCCGGGATGACGGCGCCGTCGAGGTTCGAGGCGGCGAGCTCGACGTTGTGCGCGCGGCCGCGGAGCCGCCCATAGGATTGGTATCGAGTCTGGTAACTCGCGAGCTCGGTCGGGGCCTCGTCCGGAGCCGCCGTCGGGCTTCGTGCGCTCGAGGGAGCGACCGAGGAGGGCTCGGCTCCGAGCACCGAGCCCTCCTCGGCGACGCGCGACGAAGCCAACGCGACCGCCTCGTTCGGAGCCGTCTCCGACGTGTCGACGATCGCGATCCCGATAGGCTCGTCGCTGCGCTCGCTCAGAAGCTCGCGGTACGCCCACGAGCTCCCCGCCAAGACCAACGAGAGTGCCACCACGCCCAGACCCGCCAACGTTCGCATACCGGGACACCCAGCAAACGACCGACCAGCCGCGGCCAACCCGTACGCTCGCCGACTAACCCCCGGAGATCACGAAAGAACGAGGCGACCGCGCGCGCTGGGAGCCGTCCTCGCAGCGAGCAAGCCTTGCACGATGCTGCAAAGGTGGGGTCGCGTCGTCGGATGTGGGAAGCGCGCCCAGATGCGCCTCGGTGCGGGATCAGGCGTGGTCCCTGGCGAACGCGTCGAGGAGCTCGACCAGGCGCTCGGCGCCCTCGACCGGCATCGAGTTGTAGAGCGACGCGCGGATGCCGCCGGTCGACCGATGACCCTCGAGCCCCGTCATCCGGCTCTCGGCGGCGCGCGCGAGCAGCTTCGCCTCGAGCGCCTCGGTCGGCAGACGAAAGACGACGTTCATGACCGAGCGCGAGGGCGCCTCGACGGGCGCACGAAAGAAGTCGTGCCGCGCATCGATCGCCCCGTACACGAGCTCGGCCTTCTTGCGGTTGCGCCGCTCCATCTCCTCCACACCGCCCTGTTCGGCGACCCAACGGAGGACGTTTCGCACCATGTAGATCGCGAAGGTCGGCGCGGTGTTCTGGAGCGAGTCCTCCTTCGCGACCGTTCTGTATTGGAAGATCTTCGGCAGGTCCGCGCGGCCGCCGTCGACGAGGTCCTCGCGGACGATCACGACCGTGACGCCCGCGGGCCCGAGGTTCTTCTGCGCGCCGGCGTAGATCATCGCGAAGCGCGACACGTCGATCGGTCGCCACGCGATGTCGCTCGACATGTCGCAGACGAGCGGCACCGCGCCCGTGTCGGGGAACGCGTGGAACTGCGTCCCGTAGATCGTGTTGTTGGACGTGAGGTGCACGTACGCCGCGCCGGGATCGAGCGCGAGCTCGCTCGGCCCCGGCACCCGAGTGAACATCCCGTCGTGCTTCGTGTTGGCCGCCTCGCGCGCGGCGCCGACGATCTTCGCCTCGGCGATCGCGCCCTCGCTCCAGACGCCCGTCACGATGTAGTCGGCGCTCCGATCCTCGGGCAGCAGGTTCATCGGCACGAGCGCGAACTGGGCGCGCGCGCCGCCCTGCATGAAGAGCACGTGGTAGCCCTCGGGGATCCCGAGCAGCTCGCGGAGGAGCGCCTTGGTCTCGGCGTGGATCGCCGCGTACGTCTTGCCGCGATGGCTGTGCTCGAGGATCCCGATCCCCGTCCCTTCGAGGTCGACGAGGTCTTTGGCTGCGCGCTCGAGCGCGGGAAGCGGCAGCGTGGCGGGGCCGGGCGCGAAGTTCCAGACGCGGTTCATGGCGCGGAGCGTAAGAGCCCGGCGTTGGCGAGCCAAGGGGCCAACGCGCGAGATCGCGAGGGTCAGCCCGGGCCGCGGGCGAGGAACTTCTCGAGCCCGGCGCTGGCCTGCGCGCGGACCTTCTTCTGGATCAGCCCCGTCCAGCCGAGGAGCAGCGCGGGCGCGCCGATCGCCTGCCGCGACCAGCGTCCGAAATCGAACGCGTCCCGGTGCGTCGCGACGAGCCCGTCCCGGAACGTGAAGCGCGCGTCGATCACGTTGTGGACCTTCCGTCCCGTCGCGACGAACGTGTACCAGGCCTCCCAGTGCGCGCTCCCCTCGCGATCGTCGGCGCGCACCCCGGAGTGCTCGACGCGCAGATCCGCCGCGCGCCCGCAAAGCATCGTCCACATCGCGACGGCGCGCTCGCCCACCAGGTCCGGGAACACCGGATCCGAGAAGCGCACGTCCTTCGCGTAGCACGCGGCCATCGCGGCCGCGTCGCGGCGAGCGAACGCGGAGTAGAAGCGGTCCAAGAGCTCGGCGTTCGGGTGTCCCATGCGGATGGCGCCGAGACGAAACAGGGGTCGCGGCGGATGCCACGGCCCCTCGTCTCGACGCCCGGTGGAGCTGACAGGGATCGAACCTGCGACCTCTAGAGTGCGATTCTAGCGCTCTCCCAGCTGAGCTACAGCCCCGGGCCCGCGAACGGGAGGCGGAACTATACCCACGGCCGGAGGTGGCGCAAGACCGGTCGTCGTGGCAACCATCCCGCTCGCAGCTCGGAGGAAGAGATGGCCGCCGGCGTGGACTACTACCGCATCGAGGAAGAGCTCACCGACGAGGAACGCCTCGTCCAGAGCAACGTTCGGCGCTTCGTCGACGAGCGCGTCACGCCGATCATCGGCAAGCACTACGTCGCCGGCACGTTCCCGACCGACCTCATCCCGACGTTCGGCGAGCTCGGCCTGCTCGGCGCGAACCTGAAGGGCTACGGCTGTGCCGGCATGGGCGATGTCGCGTACGGGCTCGCGATGCAGGAGCTCGAGCGCGGCGACAGCGGCGTGCGCTCGTTCTGCTCGGTGCAGGGCAGCCTCGTGCATGTACCCGATCCACGCGTTCGGCTCCGACGAGCAGAAGGAGAAGTACCTCCCCAAGATGGCGCGTGGCGAGATCATCGGCTGCTTCGGGCTGACCGAGCCCGACTTCGGGTCGAACCCCGACGGGATGCTCACCAAGGCGACGAAGCTTCGGGGCGGCGGCTATCGTCTCGACGGCACCAAGCGATGGATCACGAACGGCAACATGGCGCACGTCGCGCTCGTCTGGGCGAAGCTCGACGGCGTCGTCCGCGGGTTCCTGGTCCCGACCGACACGAAGGGCTTCACCGCGCACAAGATCGACGACAAGTTCTCGCTGCGCGCGTCCGTCACGAGCGAGCTGGTCCTCGAGGACTTCGAGGTCGGCGAGGACGCGATCCTGCCGGGCGTTCGCGGCATGAAGGGCCCGCTCTCGTGCCTGTCGCAGGCACGATACGGCATCTGCTGGGGTGTCGATCGGCGCGGCGCTCGTCCTGCTACGAGACCGCGCTCTCGTACGCGAAGGAGCGCGTCCAGTTCTCGAGGCCCATCGCCGGCTACCAGCTCGTCCAGCAGAAGCTCGTCCACATGCTGACCGAGATCACCAAGGCGCAGCTGCCTCACGCTCCGGCTCGGGACGTCTCAAGGAAAAGGGCACGCTGGCGCCCGCAGCAGATCTCGCTCGCCAAGCGCAACAACGTCTCCGTCGCCCTCGACATCGCCCGGATGGCCCGCGACATCCTCGGCGCCAACGGCATCATGTACGAGTACCCGATCGGCCGCCACATGATGAACCTCGAGACGGTCTACACCTACGAGGGCACCCACGACATCCACACGCTGATCCTCGGGCAGGACATCACCGGGATCGCAGCCTTCGGCTGATCACAGGACCGCGTCGAGCAGGCCGCTCGCCTCGGCGGCGCGGGCGAGGGCGGCGTCGTCGTCGTCGCAGTGCGGGAAGACGATGATGGGTGCCTCGATGCGGGCGCGGAGGATGCGGGCGTTGGTGCGGGCGCTCGGATCGGGCGCGCGCTGGGCGACGAGGACGACCGCGGCGAGCTCGACAGAGAGCGCGCGCGCCGCATGACCGGCGGTGATCACGGATGAGAGCACGCCGAGCGCGTCGGGAGCGACGAGCAGCACGGGGTGGCCGAGCGCGACGGCGAGGTGGGCGATGTCGTTCTCCGCGTCGATCGGGACACACAGGCCGCCTGCCCCCTCGATGACCGAGAGATCGGCGTCGCCTTCGAGGGCGCGCGCCGAGGCGACGACCGACGCGAGGTCGGGGGCAGGCTCGCCCTCGAGAGTCGCGGCCCACGGAGCGAGCGCCGCACGCGCGCGGTAGAGCCCGGGCGCGTCGGCGAGCTCCGGCCGATCTGCGGCGCCGGCGAGAGCGCGCGCGTCCGCGGCGGTGGGTGCCACGCCCGTTTCGAGCGGCTTGAGCGCGACGACCCGAAGGCCGCGCGCGCGCGCGGCGGCGGCGAGGGCCCGCGCGACGAACGTTTTCCCGACTCCGGTTCCGACGCCGGTGACGAAGACGCCCGTCATCGCGCGTCGCCGCTGCCGAGCCTGTCGTGCACGCGATCGAACGCACCGATCGCGAGCGCGATGTGCGCCTCGTCGTGCGCGGCCGTCGGCACGACGCGGATCCGCGAGGTGCCCGCGGGCACCGTCGGCGGTCGGACGCCATGGGCGAACACGCCCTCGGCGAGCAAGGCCGACGACGCGCGCATCGTCCGTTCCGGGTCGCCGAGCACGACCGGGACGATCGAGACTCCCTCGCCGCGCGCGTCCCAACCGCGCTCCGCCAGCGCGAAGCGCAGTCGCGCGGCGTGTGCGTGAAGGCGCGCGCGGCGATCGTCGGCGCCTTCGACGAGGTCGGTCGCGCGCAGGACCGCGCGCGCGAGCGCCGGAGGCGGTGCGGTCGAAAAGACGTAGCTCCGGGCGCGATTCTCGAGGAGCCGTCGCAGACTGCTCGACCCCGCGACGAACGCTCCAGCGACGCCGAACGCCTTGCCCAACGTGCCGACGAGCACGTCGGGCGGGGCCCCTGCTTCGGCCGAGAGGCCCCGACCGCTGGGCCCGAGGACGCCGAGCGCGTGCGCTTCGTCGACCACCAGCCACGCGTCGTGCGCATCGCAGAGCGCGCGGAGGCGCGCGAGAGGGGCGCGCACGCCGTCCATCGAGAAGAGCGCGTCGGTCACGACGAACGCGCGCCGCGCGCTCGCGCGATGACGCCGCAGCATCTCGTCCAACGCGTCGGCGTCGCGGTGGGGGTAGACGTGCGTGGTCGCGCGCGACAGCCGGCAGCCGTCGATGATCGACGCGTGATTCATCGCGTCGCTGAAGATCGCGTCGGGCTCTTCCGCGAGCGCCGTGAGCACGCCGAGGTTCGCCGCATAGCCGCTCGAGAAGAGGAGCGCGGCGCGCGCGCCCACGAACCTCGCGAGCCGCTCTTCGGCTTCGCGATGCGCGTCGCTCGTCCCCGCGATCAACCGTGATGCCGACGCGCCCGTCCCTTCACGCGCGAGCGCGTCCCGCATGGCTTCGGCGATCGAGGGGTCGCCAGCGAGCCCGAGGTAGTCGTTCGACGAGAAACACGCCACCCGGCGGCCGTCGATGGTCACGTCGGGGCCGCGGCGGCCCTCCACCACGCGCGGGACGCGCAGAAGGCCCTCCGCCTCGAGCTCGGCCAGGTCCCCGTCGAGCGCCTCGTCCATCCGCGTCACGCGGAGCCAAACCTAGCAGCAATGCCCGATCGCGCTCCAGCGCAGCCGTGCTCGAAGTCGACCTCGGGCCTCCGCGGGTGACGGATGGAGTGTGATACGGTCAACCGTGTGGAATCACAAAGGAAACGTTCCCTGATGAGCCCGTTTCACGTGAAACCGCGGGCTGCTGGGGTATGGTGCCCGTGTGAACGTATGCATCGTCCTGCTCTGCTCGCTTCTCGCGCTCGGCTGCGGCGGTGAGCGCGATACCCAAGAGCCCCCTGCAGACGAGCCCGAAGCGGCCGCGATCACGCCTGCAGCGGTGCTCGCCGACGTGGATCGCCGGGTTGCCGGTCCGGCGCTCGAGACCGCAGCGTCCTCGTCCGACCCCGACCTGCGTCGTCTCGCCGTGCTCGGCGCGGCTCGCCTTCACGCGGCCGAGAACCTGCCCCTCCTCCGCGCCGCCATCGCCGACCCCGCGCCCGCCGTTCGCGACGCCGCTTCCCTCGGGCTCGGCGCGCTCGAGCCCGACCCGCCGGCCGAGGTGGAACGCATTCTTCTCGGGGCGCTCGCCGCCGAGCGCGACCCGCCGACCCGCGCCACGATGCTCTTCGACCTGGGTCGCGTCTCGACCGAGGCGGCCGAGAGCGCGTTCCGCGAGGCGCTCTCCGAAGCCGACGCCGACGTCCGTGAGGGAGCCTGCCGCGGGATCGGCAACCTCGGTCTCCGCCGCCGCGTCCCCGACGCGGCATTGCTCCGCCGGGTCGGCGTGCGCACCCACGACGACCCCAACGCTGCCGTCCGCCTCGCGTGCGCCTACGCGCTCACCCGCGTCCCGCCTCCGCCCGAGGCCTCCGAAGAGCATGGGGCCCTCCTCGCCGACCTCTCCGCGGCCGCGACCGACCCTGACCCGGAGGTTCGCGCCATGGCCGTTCGCGCCCTCGGTCGATACAGCGGGGTACCAGCTGCGCTCCTCGAAGAGCGGGCCACCGACTCGGACTGGCGAGTGGCGGTTCAAGCCTTCCGCGTGCTCGCACACTCGCCCGACGGGAGCTGGGACGGCCCGCTCGCGCGGGCGAGCCGGGTCGCGCTCGACCGCGCGCTCGAGGGCCCTCTCGCCGGCCCTCGCCTGCACGTCTTGTTGACGGCGCTTCAGGCCTCCGAGGAGCGCGCCGAGGCGGCTCCGATCCGCGGTGTCGCCCAGGAGGCCTTCGACCGGATGGGGGAGGTTCCACGTGGCGAGCCGCTGAGCCGAGACCGGGGTTTGGCGCACTGCGCCGCCGCGCGCGTGCTGGATCTCGGCCGACGGTGGCCGTCTCGGGTCGAGAGCTGTGGTCTGGAACAGGTGCTCCCGTGGGAGCAGCAGGTGGCGGCGGCCGAGATCCTGGCTCGCGTCCCGGGAGCCGAGCCGCAGCGCGTGGCCTATCTCCGACGGCTATTCGCGGCGGAGGACGTCCGCGTCCGGGAAGCGGTCCTCGCCTCGGCGGGCACGATCGCCGACGCCGGAGCGGACCGGCTCGTCCTCGAGGGCCTTCGGAGTCACGACATGGGGGTGGTGACCGCCGCGTGCGACGCGGTCGCCGCCGCCGCCGAACGCTGGGCCGCGCCACCGCCGGACGCCCCGGTCCTTTCCGTGCGCCCAGCCGGCAGCCCAGAGCCCGCACCTCCGGCCGCTACCGGAGGCCCCTCGACGGCTGCCCTTCAACGAGCCCTCCGCGCCGCGCGTCGGACCCTCGCGACCGCCGACGACCTCGAGGGCCTCCAGTCGTGGCTGCACGCCGTGGTCTCGACGCACAGCTTCGGGTTCCTGCCGCAGCTCCGCGAGATGGCCCACCACCCAAACGCGGCGCTTCGGTCCGCCGCGACCGAGGCGCTGCATGGCCTCGGCGAGCAGAGGACACCCACCGGAGAATCGCGTCCGATACCGGACCCGCTGTCCCCGGAGTCGCTCGCCGCGGACGTGCCCGGACGCGTCGTGCTCGACACGGATCGCGGGCGGATCACGATCGAGCTCCTCGGGTCTGACGCGCCGACGACCACGCGCCGGATCGCCGGTCTGGTGCGCGACGGCTTCTACGACGGGCTCACGTTCCACCGGGTGGTGGCGGCGTTCGTCGTTCAAGGCGGCGATCCTCGTGGCGACGGCTATGGAGGTCCGGGCTGGTCCCAGCGCTGCGAGGACAACCGGGTCCGCTACGAGCGTGGCACGGTCGGGATGGCGCTCGCAGGGCGGGACACCGGTGGGAGCCAGTTCTTCATCGCGCACTCGACGCAACCCCACCTCGACGGCCGATACACCGCGTTCGGCCGGGTCGTCGAGGGGATGGACGTGGTGGACCAGCTCCAAGCGGGAGACCGCATCCGACACGCCCGAGTCGAGTGAGCGCGAGCGGATCGTTTCACGTGAAACGATCCCGGAATCGGCCGCTCTAGATGCGAATGCCGCCCCGTAGGTCGCCATAGAGCGGCTCGAGCGCTTCGAGGCCCTCCTCGACCTTCCCGTCGAACCCGGGCGGCAGCTGCGGCTGAACGTGGACGTAGAGGTCGCCGACCTCGCTTCCCCGGCGCACGCCCTTTCCCTTGAGCCGGAGGAGCGCTCCGGGTTGGCTTCCTTTCGGGATCGACAGCGTCACCTCGCCGTCCGGCGTCGGTACTCGCACCTTGGCCCCGCGGTAGGCCTCCGCGAGCGTGACGGGCAGGTCGAGGTGAAGGTCGTCCTTCTCCCGCCGAAAGTGCGGGTGCGGAGTGACGTGCAGCGTGAGCACGAGGTCGCCCGGCGGCGCGTCCCCTCGCGCCGGGCCCCCCTGGCCCCTGAGCCGGATCGCGTCACCATCGCGAGCTCCCGGCGGGAAGCGAACCTTGATTGAACGGCTCTCCACGCCCGGCGCGCTGAAGCTGAGCTCTCGCTCGCCGCCGCGAAGCGCTTCGGCGAACCCGAGCGACAGCTCGGATCGCATGTCGGCGCCACGCGCCGCGCGCGCGCCTCCCGTCCGGATGCCGCCGAACAGGTCGTCGAGACCGCGCCGCCCGAACAGATCCTCGAGGTCGAAGAACTGCGCGTTCGGATCGCCGCCGGACGCGGGGCCGCGCCGCGGCGCCGACTGCCACGCTCGGTAGCGCCGCTGCTCCTCCGCGTCGAATCCATCCTTGAGGCCGATGTCCCCGAACTCATCGTAAAGCTTACGTTTTTCTGGGTCGCTCAGGACTTCGTACGCGTACGAGACCTTCTTGAAGCGCTCCTCCGCCGCGGGGTTGTCGGGGTTTCGGTCGGGGTGGAGCTTGCGTGCGAGCTTTCGGTAGACCTTCTTGAGCTCCTCGGGCGAGACGGTTCGCGCCACTCCCAGAACGGCGTAGAGGTCGTCGGACATGGTGGACACAGGGTAGGTAAGTCTTCGTAGGTCGGGCGCAATGAGGGCCGGGCGCCGCACGACCGAGGTCGCGCGTCGAACGGCTCGCCCCGGCCGGACGCCGGTTTGCCCGAGCGTTCTTGATGAGAGTTTGGCCCGATGCTAGTTGCAGCGCGTGCCGTTGGTCGAGGTGAGTCGCGTCCCCGAGCACGTCGCCATCGTGATGGACGGCAACGGGCGCTGGGCCGAGCTTCGGGGCCAGCTTCGACACGAGGGTCATCGGGAGGGGAGTGAGGCGGTCCGCCGAACCGTCCGGGCCGCCCGCAGGCTCGGCGTTCGCGCGCTGACGCTCTACGCGTTCAGCGAGCAGAACTGGGACCGGCCTCCGTGCGAGGTGCACGCGCTCATGGGGCTCTTGCGCGAGTTCCTCGTGAGCGAGCGCGCCGAGATCCTCGACAACGCGATCCGCCTGCGCGCGATCGGGCGGCTCGACCGGCTGCCCACGCACGTTCGCGAGGTCCTCGAGCCGCTCGCCGCGGAGAGCGCCGACGCGCGCGGCATGACGCTCACGCTCGCGCTCTCGTACGGCGGCCGCGAGGAGCTCGTGGACGCCGCCCGCGCGATGGCGCACGCGGCGGCCGCCGGCACGCTCGACCCGGAGCTCATCGACGTCGCGCTCCTCGACCGCGCCCTCCCGTCGATGGACGTGGGGCCGGTCGACCTCTTGGTCCGAACGGGAGGCGAGCAGCGCATCAGCAACTTCGTCCTGTGGGCCGCCGCGTATGCGGAGCTCTTCTTCACGCCAACGCTCTGGCCGGACTACGGGGAGCGCGACCTCTACGCGGCCGTGGCGGAGTTTCAGCGACGCGACCGTCGCTTCGGTCGGGTGGATTCCACCGCGAGCGAGCCGCGATCGTTGGCACACGCGCCGGGTTCGAGCGACGCTCGCGTCTGATGGCCGAAGCCGCCCCGCCGACCGAGCCGAAGCGCTCGGGCATGTCGAACCTCGCCGTGCGCCTCGCCACGGCGGCCGTCGTCGTCCCGGTCCTGCTCTACATGCTCTTCTGGGCGCCGAAGGAGATCTTCCTCGGGTTGGTGTTCGTCGCGGCCGGCATCGGTGCGAGCGAGCTCGCAGCGATGATGCTGCCCGGACGGCGCGTCCTACAGGCGTACTCCGTCGTCGTGACTCTCGCGACGGTCGCCGTCATCTACTACGCGCCTCCCGAGGTGCCTCTCGGTGCGTTCGTGATGATCCTCGTGGGCGCGGGCTTCGTGGCCGCCATCGCGGCGCCTCTACCGATCGAGCTCGCCGCGACGCGGATGGCGTGGCTCGTCGTCATCCCGCTCTACGCCGGGGCGCTCCTCTCGGCGACCGCCCAGCTCCACCGGCTCGAGCACGGCGGCAGCTGGGTGGTCCTGTCGATGATGCTCGCCTGGTTCGGCGACACCGGCGGCTACTTCGCGGGCCGAGCGTTCGGTAAGCACAAGCTCGCGCCCACGATCTCCCCGAAGAAGACGGTCGAGGGCTCGTTCGGAGGGCTCGCGGGGAGCAGCTTGGGGGCGATCGTCGCGCATTTCTTTTACCTGCCCACGCTCCCGCTGCTCGACGCCGTGCTCCTCGCATTGGTCGCGGGCGCGCTCGGCCAGGCCGGCGACCTCACCATCTCGCTCGTCAAGCGGAGCGCGGACGTGAAGGACTCGGGGTTCATCGTGCCCGGGCACGGCGGGCTCCTCGACCGGATCGACGGCCTGGTCATGACGAGCCTCGCGACGTGGGTCTACGCGGCCTATCTGCACGGCGGGTGACGCGCCGCATCGTTGACGTTCTCGGCGTCTTCTGGGACATCTGGGCCGCCGAACGGAGGAGCGACGGCGCCCATGTCGAACACGAAGAAGAGCGACGCCAATCATTCGAACGATCGCGTGCGGGACTATCAGTTCTTCGACGTCGTCAGGAGCTACCTCGCGAGCGCGGCGCGTGTGATCGATCTACCGTCGCACGTCGAGCAGATCCTCGAGCAGCCCAAGAACGAGCTCATCGTTCATTTCCCGGTGCGGATGGACGACGGCTCGCACCGGATGTTCAAGGGCTACCGCATCCAGCACAACAACCTCCTCGGCCCGTACAAGGGCGGCATCCGCTACCACGAGACGGTCAGCCTCGACGATCTGAAGGCGCTCGCCGCGATGATGACGTGGAAGTGCGCGCTCATGGAGATCCCGTTCGGCGGCGCCAAGGGCGGCATCAAGTTCAACCCGTACAAGATGTCGTCGCACGAGCTCCTGCGCGTGACTCGCCGTTTCACCCACGCGCTCGGCGCGAACATCGGTCCCGAGTACGACATCCCCGCGCCCGACGTCGGCACGAACAGCAAGACGATGGTGTGGATGATGGACACGTACATGAACACGGTCGGCCACGTCGACAAGAACGCGCAACGGCGCATCGTGACCGGCAAGACGGTGACGTGCGGCGGCTCGCAAGGGCGCGAGAAGGCGACGTCGCAGGGGCTCGTCTACTGCCTGATCGAGTGGGCGAAGGAGAATCGGTTCGACCTCGAGGGCAAGACCGCGATCGTTCAGGGCTTCGGCAACGTCGGCTCGCACGCGGCGCTGATCCTGAGCAAGCTCGGCGTCTCCACGATCGCGGTAGGCGACCACACGGGCTATCTGCGGAACCCCGAGGGCTTCTTCCCGCACAAGCTCGCCGAGCACGTCAAGCGCACGGGCTCGATCGTCGGCTATCCGGCACGGCGAGTCGTGCACGCGCGAGGAGTTCTTCGCGACCGACGGCCGACATCTTCATCCCGGCGGCGCTCGAGAACCAGGTCGGCGAGGCCGAGGCGCAGACGCTCCGCGTGAAGCTCGTCGCGGAGGGCGCGAACGGCCCGATCAACCCGGCGCGGCGAGGCCATCCTGAAGGAGCGCGGGCATCCCCGATCCTTCCCGACATCCTCGCGAACTCGGGCGGCGTGACGGTAAGCTACTACGAGTGGGTCCAGAACAAGCGGAGCGAGTCGTGGGACCTCGCGGAGGTCGACGCGCGGCTCGAGAAGCGCGATGACGCGCGCGTACCACGCGCGTGATGTACTTCGCGCGCGAGCGCTACGTCGATCCTCGGGTCGCGGCGTACGCGCTCGCGCTCCAGAGCATCGATCAAGCGTACGAGGAGCGCGGCATCTTCCCGTGAGCCCGGGCGCACCTTGACATCCCCGCCCGAGCCCGCGATGGATACCCGCGTGAACGAGCCGGTTCTCTCGGGAGAAATCACCAAAGAGGGGGTGCTCTCGCTTCTCTCGAAGGTGGAAGAGCTCCGGACGAGCGGCATCATCCGCTTCGAGGTCGGAGACCTCGTCGGCGAGGTCGAGCTCGTCGCGGGGCAGCTCGCGCTCGACCAGACCGAGCTCTCGGACGGCAGCGATCCCGTGGAGGTGCTCCTCGGTCTGCGGAAAGGGCACTACCTCGTGTTCCAGAAGCTTCCACCGCTTCCGGTGTCCCACGGCGACGAGCGCCACAAAGAGGGATCGCTCGCGATACACGTGCCCGCGGACCTGATGCGCTACTGCGAAGCTGCGGGCCTGACCGGAAAGCTCACCTTCAAGCGCGACACCAGGAGCGCTGAGGCGATCTACGACGGCGGCGAGCTGTCCGCGATCCGCGTCGACGGAAGCGAGGACGCCGACCTGCACGACATCTTCGCGTGGGACGAGGGCACGTTCGCGATCGCGGCTCACACGATCGCGCCCAAGCTCGACGTCGACGAGATGACGGGGTGGATTGAGGAGGAGGACCCGTCCGAGCGCGAGCCCACCATCCAGTTCAAGCGTCGCAAGGACGATACGAGCGAGATCTTCTTGCGGTCGGTCGAGGTGGCGCTCTCGAGCATCGTCGAAGAGCGCGAGAAGCGGCGCGGCGCGTCGCGCACGAGCCCTCCGATGCCGCCGAGCAAGCGGGCCCGCCGCCCGAGCTCGATCCCGGGAGTCGACGAGCCCAAGCCGAAGCGAAAGCGCGAGCCCACCGTGCGCATCGTCTACCTCGGCACCAAGCTTCCTACGAGCAGCCGCGCCGAGAAGGGCACGCGGCACGTAAAAAAAGGCAGCGAGACGGAGGAAGCGTTGCCGGAGGCGAGCAAAGAGCGTCGCGAGCCTACCGAGCGAATGAGGCCGGCTCACTCGGGCGGGCCGCCGGCCACATCCACGATCGCCGGCACGCTCGCGTGGGTCCTCGTCCTCTTCGTCATGTTCATCGGGGCTCTGCTCGTCCTCGCCGCGCTTCCACCGCTGGAGTAGGCTTCGCGCGTGCGAGCGCGCGCGATCCTCGCCGTCGGCATCGTCCTCGGGATCGGATCGCATCCGCTTCGCGCGGATGCGCAGCTCGACGCGGGGCTCGACGGTGCCGCGGCGCCCGGCGATCGACCGGACGCGGGCTCGAACACGGACGCGGGCACGGGCACGGGCACGGGCACGGGCTCGGACACGGGCTCGGACACGGACACGGGCTCGGACACGGACACGGGCTCGGACACGGACGCGGGCGCGGGCGCGGGCACCGACACGGACGCGGCCTCGGACGTGCACGCGAGCTCGGGGGCCGACGCCGAGCCTCTGCCTCAGATTCGCTACTTCCTCGAGCGCGTCGAGGTCCGCGGGAACACCAGGACGCAGGCCTACGTGGTCCGGCGCTACATCCCGTTCGAGCACGGCGACGTGCTCGACGTCGACGACCCTGCGATCGAGGCGATCCGCTACCGCCTGCTCGGGACCGGGTGGTTCGACGATGTGCGGCTGCAGCCTCACCCGCGGTGAGCGGCGCGGTTGGGTGGTCCTCGTCGTCGAGGTCGAGGAGCGCAACACGATCGTCATCGACCAGCTCCAGTTCGGAGTCTCGCGCGGGCGTGGCACGAGCGCGGACGATGTCCTCGTCCGACGTGCTCCCGTACGTCGGCATCGCCGTCGTCCGAGACGAACCTATTCGGCTTGGGGATGTCGCTCTCGCTGAGCGCGCTCGTCTCGGCGCCCCAGCATGGGGTGCGCGCTGCGGTTCAGCGATCCGATCTTCCTCGGCTCGGACTTCTCGGCTGAGCGTGCTGGCGTTCTACAACATCGGGCGCGAGTTCTTCGGGCGACGACCCGCTCGTCGCCGTGCGCTGCCCGGAGCCGACCGGTCCGGGCGACGACTGCCCGCCCGAGTGCCGAGGACGCGCTCGCGCGCAACGCCGTCGTGATCTATCGCCGATATGGGCTGAGCGTCGGCACCGGCCACGACATCGGCGCCTCGACGCGGCTCACGCTCGACTGGCAGGGCGAGATCGTCGACGTCGCGGTCAAGCCCGACGCGGCGAGCGAGGCGCCGCGGCGAAGAGGTCGTGCCGATCGACTTCTCCATCGACGAACGACCTGAGCCTCGTCTCGAGCGTCCGGCTCGGGCTCACCTACGACCGCCGCGACAATCCCGCGCTGCCGACGCGCGGCTGCTGCTGCACTGCCGCGGCGACTTCGGCTCGCGGGCTCACTCGGCAGCGACTACGACTACCTGCGGCTGCAGACGATGATCGCGCCTGTGGATGCCGCTGCCGTGGGGCCACGGCACGTCGCTGCGCTCGAGCGCGTTCGCGGGCGTGGTCTTCGGGCGCGCGCCGTTCTTCTACAAGTTCTACGCCTCGGACTCTCAGCGACCTCATCCCGTCGCGCGTGCTCGAGATCAACTTCGATCGGCGCGCGCCGCCGACCTGCTCGGCACCGCATCGCGGAGATGCGCGCCGAAGAGCTCGCGGCGCGGCTCGACCTCGAGTACTCGCTCCCGCTCTACCGCGGCGGCAGCGCCTCCGCGCGGTGATGCGTACACAGACGTGGGCCTTACGCGCTCGCCGATCGACGCGACTTCGGCGTGGCGATCCCCGGCTACGAGGGCCTCGCGCGCATCCCGCTCGACCTCACGTTCGATCTCGGCGTGCGCGCCGACACGGACGTCGGGCTCTTCCAGCTCGGCTTCTCGACCTGCTCGGGTTCATGACCCCTGTGAGCGCGCGGACAGCCGCGCGCACCGAGGCCCCGCGCTGCGTGCGTTGCGCGCGACGCTCGTGTCGTCGCGAGCGCGCTGATCGAGACGGCGCGCGTTCGCCGCATGCGTCGCGTCCGGTGGCACGGCGGCGTTGGCGCGGTCGGTGACGTACCTGTCGTTCGCGCGCGCGACCTCGTCGACGCGCGGCGTGCGCGCGAAGCTGAGAGCGGGCTGCCGCAGACGCTGGTGATGCGGACGTACGCCTTCGGCGACGGAGCGGGGTCGCGCTCGCCGTGCGCCCGTCCGTGCCGCGTCGTCTACGACCTCTGGGAAGAGGTCTACCGCGTGCAGGTGCAGACGGAGTCGAGCCGATTCGCCACGTCTCCCTCGGACATCAGCGAAGCGCTGAGCCCGCGCTGCCTCGTCGTCCGCAGCAGCGCATCGGCACCGACGGCGACTTCGCGCGCGGTCCGCGGCCGGCGCGTCTACTTCGCCGTGCTCGTCGAGCTCAACCCGCTCTCGCCCGACACGGTGCAGCGCATCCGTCGCTGGCTCGCGCGCCCGAGCGGCGGGCGGATGGAGAACGAGCGCGTTCTTCGGCTCGTTCGTCAGCCTCTTCGTCAACCGGCGGATCGGTGCCGCCGAGCGAACGGTTCGCTTCCGATCGCCGCTCGTGAGCGTGCCGTGAGCGCGCCGGCGCCGGAGACGCGGCGGAGCGCCCCGACGGCCCAGGCTGTGCGTCAGCCTGCTCGACGCGTTTCGAGCGGAAGATCGTCGCGGCGATGGCGGCGGTCGCGATCGTGCCGCTCGTCGGCATGCTGCTGCTCGGTCAGTCGGCGCTGCTCGAGGCGTATCGGTCGGCGTCAACGACCGGGTCGCGCGCAGCTCGAGCAGCGGCCTCGCGCTCTACCAGAGCTCTTCGTCACGCTGCGCGACGACGCGGAGCGCACGGCCGACGCGGTCGCGCTCGACGGCGCTCGTCGAGGCGCTCGACGCGGGCGACACGTCGGCGCCGAGCGGCGCCCGGCCGAGGCGCTCTCGCATTATCCGCACGTCGCGCGGGTCGTCGACGCGCTGGCGCCCGACGGCGCGGAGGCATCGGTGCGCAGAGCGGAGCGTCGCGCGACCGACTCGACGGCAGCGCGATCCGTCTATGCTCTCGCTCGCCTGCGGCGCGTGCTCCGCGAGCTTCGACGACGGCGTCCCGCGGTGGGACGTCACCGTCGCGACGCCGGCGGCGCCTTCCGCGACTACCAGCGCGCGGGCGAGGTGGTCGAGGTGTACGCGCGCCTCGCAGGCGCGAGACGTACGTCTCGGGGTTTTACTTCGCGGTGTTCCGCTCGTTTCTCCTGAGCGTGATTGTCGTCGCGATCGCGGTCGGCATCGTGCTCGCGCGGCGCGTCACGCGGCGCGTCGCGCCTCGCCGAGGCGACGCAGCGCGTCGGCGCGGGCGACCTCAGGTCGAGGTGCCGACGGGCGGCGAGCGACGAGGTCGGCGAGCTGACGCGCGCGTTCAACGACATGGTGCGCGACCTGCGCGAGTCGCGCGAGCGCATCGACGTACCTGCAGCGCATCGGCGCGTGGCAGGAGTTCGCGCGCCGGCTCGCGCACGAGATCAAGAACCCGCTCACGCCGATCCAGCTCGCGGTGCAGGAGCTGCACCGCAGCGTACAAGGGCGACGACGCGCGCTTACGGAAGCGCACGCTCGACGACTCGCTCGCGATCGTCGAGGAGGAGATCGCGACGCTGCGCCGGCTCGTCGGCGAGTTCAGCGCGTTCGCGAAGCTCCCGGAGGCGACGCTCGAGACGGCGGACCTCGGCGACTTCGTGCGCGACGCGGCGCGCACGCTCGCGCACGAGCGAGTGGGCGCGGCGCCGGATCGACGGTGGAGATCCGCGCCGAGGCCGCGTCGAGCGCATCCCGGTGCGGATCGACACGATGATGCTCAAGCGCTGCGTGGACAACCTCGTCCAGCAACGCGGTGCAGGCGGTGCGAGGGCGCGGAGGGGCGAGGGCCGGGTCGTCGCGTCGGCGCCGACGCGCAGGCGGGGCGCGCGCTGCTCGAGGTGCGAGACGACGGGCCCGGCGTGCCGGCGGGCGCGCGCGCGCGCATCTTCGACCCTTACTACACGACGAAGGCGAGGGCACCGGGCTCGGGCTCGCGATCGTGAAGAAGGTCGTGCTCGAGCACCCCGGCGACGTCGAGTGCGACGCGGCGCCGGAGGACGAGGCGCGGTGTTTCGGATCCGGCTGCCGCGGAGGGATCGGCCGACGCGTCGCAAGTCGAGCAAGAGCCGAAGCGCGATCTCGTGAAGCGCCCTCGTCAGATCTGGCCCTACCTCGTCCTTCCGGCGGTCGTGCTGATCGCGACGCTCGCGGGGAGCACGTTTCTCGCGCGCCCGACGCGTTTCCGCCCCGGTGTTCACGCTGCCCGTGCGAAGCGGGCCTGGAGCCGACGAGGGAGACCGGATCGCGCTCGATGCGCTGCGCGGCCGGGTGGTGGTGCTCGACTTCTGGGCGAGCTGGTGTGGTCCGTGCGGCGAGTCGATGCCGA
Organism: uncultured delta proteobacterium; assembly: GCA_963740495.1. Taxonomy (GTDB): domain Bacteria; phylum Myxococcota_A; class Polyangia; order Polyangiales; family CAVUEK01; genus CAVUEK01. The sequence goes on along the minus strand of CAVUEK010000006.1, from coordinate 707,183 downwards.
TCCTCAACCGCGTCGCGGAGCGGTTTCACGGCCGGCCCGTCGAGCTCGTTGGTATCAATGTCGAGCCGGCGCTCTCCCCCGTCGAGGTGGCAGCGGCGCACCGGCGGTTCGGGTCGGTGCTCCCCACGGTCCAAGATGAGACCGGCGGGCTCCAAGAGGCATACGGCGTGCGGAACCTGCCCACCATCGTCGTGATCGATCGGGACGGCCGGATCGCGGACCGGCGGGTCGGGATCCCCGTGGAGAGGTTCCTCGTAGCCAAAATCGATAGTCTTCTGGACTAGTTGGCCGTGGTCGCGGTTGACCACCGCGCCATCCCTTGCCACCCTGCGCGGCCTCCCCAAGGCATGACGGTCGGAGGCTGATTGGTCCAGACATTGCGCGGCGGAAGCCGGAAGATCGAGTCACACGGTTGCACGAGCTCTGGGCTCAGGCGCCCGCGGAGCTCGTTCAGGACTTCCAGGAGCGCTTCGATACCTCGTGGATCTATCACGACAGCGCTCTCGAAGGAGTCGTCTACACGATGGACGAGCTCCGTGCCGCGATCGACGAGCACGTGGTCAGCGACAGCACGCTCATCCCGGTCTACGACGAGATCCGCCAACACAAGGCCGCCGTGGACCTCGTGCGGGAGCTGGCTGACAAGAAGCGGCTCAACCTGTCGCTCGAGATCGTCAAGAAGATCTACACGACCCTCGTCCCCGAGGACGGGGAGGGCAAGGGCGCGCCGAAGTACCGCAAAGACATGCCGCTGCACCGGCTCTACTTCCACGACATCGCCACGCCGGACAAGATCGCGTACGGAATGCGGCAGCTCGTGTCGTGGATGAACGCCGCGGACACGAAGCGATCGACGCACTCGGTTCGGCTCGCCGCCAAGGCGCACTACAAGCTGCTCCACATCTACCCGTTCTCGAAGCACAGCGGCAAAGTGGCGCGGCTCATGATGAACCTGATCCTGCTGAGGCAGGGGTACCCACCGGCGATTGTTCATGCGACCGAGCGTCAGCGGTACTACGACGCGCTCAAGACCTCGGAGGACGCGACCGCCAAGCTCATGACCGACGCGCTCGCCGCCTCGGTGGAGAGCACGATCCGACACCTCGAAGAGCAGCTCGGGCTCGCGACGAGCGCCGCGACCGTCTGACGCGCCGAAGGCTTCGTCAGCTCGGCTCGAGGTCGCCTCCCGGAAGGAGGTCGTACATCTCGCGACCCACGCGATTGCCGACCAGCGCCAGGCGCTCGCCTCCTTCGAAGTCGACGACGAGCAGCACTCGGCCGCCCGGACCGCCGAGCAGCGCGTAGCTCGCACGCTCCGTGACGAGCGGTAGGTGCTCCCCCGCCGTCGTCACCAGCGCGCGCCCGCGGCGGCGGAGGGAGAGCCGCACCCCCGCGATTGGTAGCTCGGTCGGGACCGAGCCGTCGGGCACGTCGCTCGTGCGCGCTACGAACGACACCTCGCTCGCGTCGGCGTCGAGCTGCGCGACGAAGTCCACCGAGCGCGCACCGGGAGCGGCGAACAAGCTGAGCGCGAAGCCCTCCTCGTCGAGGTAGACCTCGCCCGCGAGCCAGATCTCGGTCTCCATGTAGAGGAGCACGTCGCCCACGCGGAGCCCGCGCGGGCTCGCGTCGCGGCCGGGCTTGCGGGAGTGCTCCTCCGGGGCGGGCTCGAGCCCGGGCGGCGGCTCGGAAGGCTGTTGCGCGCGGGCCGTTTCGGGGCGGGCCTGAGCCTCTGCGGTCGCCGGAGCCGTAGCGCCTCGCCGACCGACGAGCCGAAGCGCGACGGCGCCGATGAGGACGATGCCTGCCCCGACCGCGAGCTCGATGATCACGCGAGAGCCTCGTTCATGGCGCGCGCCGCGCGCTCCGGATTGTCCGCGCTCGCGAGCGCGGAGATCGCGGCGACGAGCGCGGCGCCGGCGGCGCGCGCGGCCCGGGCGGTGTCCACCGTGATTCCTCCGATCGCGACCACGGGCAACGCGGAGCGCGCGCACGCCCGCTCGAGGCCGTCGACGCCGACGGTGGGCGCGGGATCGATCTTGCTCCGGGTCGGAAAAATTGGTCCGAACGCGAGGAGGTCGGCGCCCGACGCGAGCCCGCTGGCGAGCTCGCGGTCGTCGTGGGTCGAGAGGCCGATCGCGAAGTCGTCGGGGTCGCCGAGGATGCGTCGCGCGTCGGCGACCGAGACGTCGCGCTGGCCGAGGTGGACGCCGTCCGCGCCCGCGAGCATCGCGAGGTCGGGGCGATCGTTCACCACGAAAGGCACTCCCGCGGGCGCGCAGCGCGCTGCGATCCGGCGTGCGAGCGCGAGGAGCGGCGCGTCGTCCATGCGCTTGGCGCGGAGCTGCAGGACGGCGCAGCCGCCGCGCAGGATCGCCTGTGCGACCGCTTCGGGGTCCCGTCCCGAGCACGCGTCCGGATCGACGATGGCGTAGAGACCTCTCCAGGAGACGGGCACGGGCGGAGAATAGCGCACCCGGCACGCGGAGCGCGGGGCGGTTGCGATACGCTCCCGCCCGTGTTGCGTTGGGCGCGTGCGACCGTCGCGACGATCGCGATCCTCGGCGCGGCGGGGATGGGCGTGCTCGGCTCGCTCCGGTTCGCGGCGTTCCATAACGAGACGTTCGATCTCGCGTTCTACGCGCGGATGGCTTGGGGCTGGGCGCACGGGAGCTTCTGGGATCCGGTCGTCGGGGCCCACATCGTCGGGCTGCACGTGTCGCCTGTGCTCGCGCCGTTCGGGCTCTTCGGCGCGCTGACGGGATCGACGGCGGAGGTCCTGCTCGTGGGCCAGGCCGCCGCGATCGGTGCGACCGTCTGGCCGCTCGCGCGAATGGCGGATCGGCGCCACGGGCCGTGGGGGGCCGTGGCGATTGCCGCGGCGTGGGTGCTCCAGCCGAACCTCTGGCACGTCGCGGCGTTCGAGGTGCATCCCGGGACGCTCGCGGCGCTGCCGTTGGCTTGGGCGTGCGAGGCGCTGGACCGAAGGGCCCCGCGCGCGTTCTTCGCGTCGGTGATCCTCGTGATGCTCTGTCGCGAGGACCTCGCGCTCGTCGCCGGAGCCCTGTGTCTCCTCGCGGTCCGCGCCCCCGAGGTCGCGCTTCGGCGCGCGGCGATTGCAGGCGCTGGCCTCGCCTTCGCCTGGTTCGCGGTGTTCCTCGTGATCCTCCACCCGATCTTCGCGCCCGCCGAGGGGTCGATGCAGCTCCACTTCGGCAAGTGGGGGGACGGGGTCGCGGAGGCGCTCGTCCACGTCGTGACGCACCCCGGCGAGGTCGCCGCGCACCTCGCGACCCCCGAGCGGCTGAGCTACCTCCCGCGCCTCCTCGCGCCGTTTGCGTTTCTTCCCCTCGCGAGCCCGCGATGGCTCTTGCCCGCGCTCCCTGTCGTCGCGATGAACCTGCTCTCCGCGTGGCCGACCGCGACCGATCCTCGGAGAGCACTACCAGACGATCCTGATGCCGCTCCTCGCGGTGGCAGCGCTCGACGGCGCGGTTTGGCTCGCCGAGAAGACGCGCCCGGAGGTTTCGCTCTACGCGCTCCCGCTCTCGGCGCTCGTCGCGCACCTGCTCGTCGGGGGCACGCCGCTCGCGCGCGATTGGGACGCGACGCCGTTCGTGCGCGACGCGCGAAGCGAGCAGGCGGAGCGCGCGACCGCCGGCGTGCCTCGCGACGCATCGGTGCAAGCGCCCTACGCGCTGATGCCACACCTCGCCGAGCGCGAGCGGATCTGCCCGGCGCCGCCGCCCGATTGCGACACCGACGTCGTCATCCTCGACGCGTGGCAGAGAGACGCGTACGCGCACGACGAGACGCTGATTCGAACGGCGGAAGAGCCGATCGTGCGCGACTGGCTCGCGCGCGGAGACTACGGGCTCGTTCGCGTGGCGGGCCGTTACCTCGTCCTCGAGCGCGGCGCGGACGGGCGCGCGGGACCGGCGCGGAGGTACATCCGCGGGCGAGGCGACCCGCAAGCGGGTCAGCGCCTCGCGGCGTGCCTCGCCCTCGCGGGCGCGCATCTGCGCGCCGGCGCCGTCGAGCTCGATCTCGTCGCGCGCGGGCCGTGCCCCGCGGACCTCGCGCTGCGGCTCGGGAGCGGGCCGCGCCCGCGGCGCGTGGACCTGCTGTTCGACGGGCTGCTGTCGCCCGCGAAGCTTCGGCGCGGCGACCGGCTCTCGTCCACGCACTCGCTGTCGCCGGAGGAGCGAGCGCGCGCGGCGGAGGACGGCCTTCGCGTCGGGCTCTTGCGGTCGAGCGGTGCCCGTCCCGAGCACGCCGACCCCGTCTCGGTCACCGGTCGAGATCGGCTTCGAGTGATTGGCCCGTAGAGGTCGGGGCGGCGATCGCGGAAGAAGCCCCAGCCGTGCGGTAGTGGCGCGCGCTCTCGAGGTCGATGGCGGCGAGCGCGACGCCCTCTTCGTCGCGGCCGAGCTCGGCGAGCTTGTCGCCGCGCGTGGTCGGCGATGAACGAGCTGCCGTAGAAGGCCATCGCGCCCTCCTCTGGCCGATGCGGTTCGCGGCGACGACCGGCATGGCGTTCGAGCACCGCGTGGCCGATCATCACGCGCTGCCAGGGATCGCGCGTGTCCATGCTCGGGCGTCGTCGCGGCTCGCTGCCGATCGCGGTCGGATAGAGCAGGAGCTCGGCGCCGTTGCAGCGCCATCGCGCGGGCCGCACTCGGGGAACCACTGGTCCCAGCAGATGCCGACGCCGAGCGTGCCGAAGCGCGTCGGCCACGACGCGAAAGCCGGTGTCGCCCGGGCGGAAGTAGTACTTCTCCTCGTAGCCCGGGCCCGTCGGGGATGTGGCTCTTGCGGTAGAGGCCGAGCACCGCGCCGTCGGCGTCGACCATCGCGACGCTGTTGTAGTGCGCTTGGCCCGCGCCGCTCGAAGAACGATGACGGGGAGCGACCACGCCGAGCTCGTCGCGCGAGCGCGGCGAAGCGCTCGACGGTCGGGTTGTCGCTCGAGCGGCTCGCGCCCCGTCGAAGAACGCCTCGTTCTCCGTCGCGGAGAAGTACGGGCCCTCGAAGAGCTCGGGCGGGAGGACGACCTTCGCGCCGCGCGCGGCCGCCTCGCGCACGAGCGCCTCGACGCGCGCGACGTTCGCGCTCGCGCGGCGTCCGCGGAGCGCGCACTGAATCGCGCGCCACGGTGATGGTGTGCTCTCGGCGTGCGCTCACGGCTCCGTCTTCGGCCACCGCGCCCGGCTGCTCTGCTGCGTGATGCAATGGAAGGCGCCGCCGCCGGCGAGTATCGCGCGCGCCGACGAGGCCGACGATCGCGCGGCCCGGGAAGAGCGCGGCGATCGCGCTCGACGGCCGCGTCGTCGCGCAGCGCGAGCCGTACGTCGGCACCACGACCGACGCGGTTGCCGACGTAGAAGTTGACGTAGCTCGCCGGCATGACGCTCGCCCTCTGGTCCACGCACTCGGCCTGGGCGACGGGATGCGCACCACCTCGAGCGCGCGCACCGCGCGCATCGCGGCACGTTCCGAGCCTGTCGCGCGATCGCCTCGAGCGCGCCGCCGGTTCGGATCGTCCGCGCCGCTCGGCTCCATGCAGACGACGACGCCCGGCGCGACGAAGCGCGCGAGCGTGTCGACGTGACCGTCGGTGTGGTCGTTCGCGAGCCCGTCGTCGAGCCAGAGGACCCGTCTCGACGCCGAGCGCGTCGCGCAGCCGCCTGCGCGGCGTCCTCTTCGGTCCAGCCGCGGGTTGCGTGCATCGCTGAGCAAGCACTGGCGCGTCGTCAGGACCGTGCCCTCGCCGTCGACCTCGAACGCGCCGCCCTCGAGCGACGAGCTCGCTCGCGAACCACGGGAGCCCGAGCACCCCGGCGATCGCGGATGCCGAGCTCCGCGTCGCCGTGGAAGAGGTACTTCTCTGCCCCAGCCGTTGAAGCGGAACGTGCACGCCGCGAGGTTGCCGCCCGCGTCGCATACGAAGACGGGCGCGATGTCGCGCGTCCACAGATCGCCGAACGGGAGCGAGTGGAACGAGACCGGGAGATCGCGAAAAGCCGCTCTGGCGTGGGGCTCGTGCGCCGGGTCGGCGACGAGCAGGTGGACGACCTCGCCGCGCGCGATGCCGGTCTTCGGATCGGGATCGAGGATGGCGCGCGCGAGCGCCACGAGCTCGACCCGCGCGGGGACGAGGTTCGGGCCCCAGTCGTAGAGGTACGGCCACGCGAGCCAGCACGCGGCGTGCGGCTCCCACTCGGCGGGTTGGCGAAAGCCCGAGGCACGCGGCGTGGTCACGAGGGCAGAAGCATGCGGTGCACGGCCGCGCTCGGCAACGGGCCGGGCACGCTCAGATGAGGTTGATGCGCGTGAGGTTCGAGCCGCCCGCGTAGCCGTAGGAGCCGACGTTGTAGTAGCCGTAGACCATGATGCCCACGGGCAGGCTCGCGTCGATGCGATGAGGGCCGCCCGTGACGGGGCACGTCGCGGCGATGTACATCGTGCCGTCGATCGCGCCGACGTCCTCGTAGGTGCAGAGCGAACGGAACTCGTCCGTGTTCACGTCCATGTGGTCGAGCTCGACCGAGGTGCTGGTCGGCATCGCGATGACGACGTAGTTTGCGCTGAACGTGTCGGGAACGAGGAAGATGTAGCTCTCGCGGTATTGCTGGTACGGCGGAAAGAGGATCATCGACGGGTCGCCGCCGTTGCCGGGCCGCCACGATCCGACGAACGTCTGGCTGACGAGGATCTGCTCGATGCTGATCGCATCGTTCGCGCGAAGAATGAAGCCGTTGGACGACGGGAATTCGCGCCACTGGTTGCGGTTGAGCGTGAACGTGTCGTTCGGAGGCGGCAGGTTCGTCGTGACGGTGGTCCCGTCCTTGTCCGCCATCACGCGGTAGATGTCGGGCTCTCGCCAGCTCGTGTCGGAGCGCACCGGGCTTCGCGTGACGACGAAGTCGGTGCCCCACGACACCGTGGGGAAGACCTGCTCCTCGAGGTGCTCGGTGCAGCAGATGTCCTCCGGGAAGCCGCCCGGAGGCGGCGTGATCCCGTCGGTCGTGTACGGCGCGATGCCGCGCTCGCCCCCGCTGAAGACCGCGACCGGCGCGCTCGACTCGACGACGGTGCCAGAGAGGTCGCCCGGGATGTCTCGGCTCTCGAGGTTGAGCACTTCGTAGGGCTGAAGCGTGTACGTCACCACCTCGCCCGCGTTCGCGGCGGGGATGTCGCCGTTGCCGACGATTGGACCGCCGAGCGTGACGGTCACGGTCGTCGACGGGTGGATCCCGACGATCGTGACGAAGCTGTGATCGGGGATGCCCGGGGGTGTGGGCAGGCCCGGGAACGAGATCGGGTTCGCGGTCGGCCAACCGAGGACGCGGTAGTGGGAGTCGACACCCGTCGCGGGGATCAAGAGCGAGGCGTCGTTGGAGAAGCTCTGGATGATCGGGTTGAACTGGTACGCGACCACCGGGTAGTTCGTCGTGATCTTGTACGCGTTGCCGCTGACGCACGTTCCGACGCCGGCACGATTCGCCGCGGTGGAGCAGTCGACCTCTCGCTGCGGAAGATCGATCCGCACCAGCCCTTGCGGCGGCACGGTGTAGCTACCGACGAGCGATTCGGACGGCGCGGGCGATCCGACGGGAGCGTCGTTCTGCTCGACGAGCACGGTGACCGTCACGTCGCTCGGGTTCGCGATCGCGACGGCATACTGCTCGGCCGCCGCGTCGTTGATCGCGCCGGAGTACTCGTTGTCGAGGTCGACCGCCCAGTACTCGCAACCGACGTTCGAGAGGTCGGACGCCGCCGCGTCGCACGCGTTGACGCACACCGCAGATCGGCATGCCTCCGTGTCTGCGCAGCGCATCTGCTCGGTCGAGCTCGACCCGGTCGCATCGCACACGTGTACGGCGTTGCCGCGACAGAACGTGCTCCCCGGGACGCACGAGAGGCAGCCGGAGCCCGGGACACAGACCTCTTCGGGCGGGCACACCTCGCCGGTCGGCGTCTCGACGCCACCCGAGCAGGTCGTGACCTCTCGCAGGCGGCACCCGATCGTGCCATCGGTGCACGCTCCCGAGCCGCCACCGTCGCGGTCGCCTCCGGGCCCGCGCCCGCGGGTGGCGCACCCCGCGAGCAAACACAAAGCGAGACCCGCTCGGATCAGCACACCCCGCATGACTACCTCCAAGCGGTGTCACAGTAGCGGACACCCCGGACGCGATCTGCTCGAACGAGGCGCGGCGAGTGCGTCATCTCACGCGGAGTCGCTCGAGCGTGACCGGGCGCGTCGCGCTCCGGCTCTCGCGCTACTCGCCAGGCGCCAGGCGCTAGGCGTGATCGGGGAGCGACGGGATCTTCTGCAGCGGCACGGCCACCGCTCCGCGAACGCGCGGCGCGATCGGCCAGCAGGGAGCGGTCACCATCGCGCGCTGCAGGATGATGCGCGCCTGGGGGTCGAGGCGCTCGAGCCACGTCCCGTCCGACGGCTTCGCGCGCGCCAGGGTGAAGGGGAGCGCGGGCGGCTCCGGAGCGGTGAGGGCTTCGTCGTCGCGGACCTGGATGACCGTGGGCTCGTCGTCGAAGCCGTCGGGCATCGACTCGAGCTCTTCCTTCATGTCCGCCTTCGTGATCTGCATCGCGCGCCTCCGCCGCGCCCGCGCGGTGCAGCCGCTGTGCCACGGCGCGTCAAAGCCCGGCCGCGGACAACTCCTAGCGAATTCGGAGGAACGGGTGGCCGATGCGTCTGCCGGTGCCGGATCCAGATGTCAGTTTTCGAACCACGCCCGTTCGCCGAAGCGCGCCTCCGTGGCGGCGACGTGCTCGAGCAGGTGCGTGCGGCGCTCTTCGAGCTGGGCCCACTGGCGCTCGTCGAGGATCGGCGCGAGCGGATCCTCGGACATCCGCCGCTCGAGGCTCGCGCGCTCGAGGCGGCGGATCGCGTCGACCGTGCTCCGGCGGAAGCGCTGGAGCGCGTGGAGGCGCGCGTCCATGAGGGGGATGCGCGCTTCGGGGCCGGGCGTGAAGCCCGCGCCGTTGTCGAGGTAGATGAGGGGGCCGCCCTGCTCGCGGGTGCGGACGTTCGTGAAGTCGCCGCCCCACCGGTCGACGTTGGTCGTGAGGTAGTCGAAGAGGATCATGTCGGAGAGCTCCGCCGCGCGATCGGGCGTGTCGGGGTCGCCGGCGGGCGGGCCTTCGTCCGCGTGTCGGCTCGCGGCCCAGTCGACGGGGCGCTGGTACGGCGTCGCCGCGAGGCCGCCCGACTGGCGGACCCAGCGCTCCCAGCCGGTGCCGGGCGCGAGGCGTACGAGCGGCTCGGGGATCCAAAAGATGAACGCGCCGCGGACGGTCCCGTCGTCGCCGACGGCGATCTCGTCGATGCGCTCGTCGCCGGCGGCGGCATCGCGAAGCGGGGCCCAGGCGAGGCGGCGACCGATCGTCGGAGGAACACGGCCCAAGCCGAGCTCGCGGTCGAGGTAGTAGCTCGCGAGCTCCGAGTAGTAGTGCGCGGCGGAAAAGCTCTGCTCCGGCTTGTAGTAGCCCTCCGTTCCGTCCTCGAGCGTGATCTTGAACGCGAGCGAACGCCCGCCGTGGCCCTTCTCGATCTCGCGGATCGCGCCGTCCGCGAGCGCGATGCGCATCGGCTGGTCGGGGGCGCCGAGGAACGCGCTGTCGGGGGCGAAGCGCGGCGCGTCGGGGAGCGGGTCGTCGGCTCGGTCGCGGGAGGTCGTCGGGGGCGTCCGCGCGGGAGCGCTCTCGGCGATCGGCGGCAGAGCCGGATCCTCGGTGCACGCGGCGGCCAAGAGGGCGAGGACCGCGAGCGGGGCGAACGAGGCGAGCGGGATGGTGCGAGCGGGAGGCACGCCTCTTTTTCGCTCGCCCCGGCGCGCGGCGCAAAAGAACGGCGGTTCGCTACCATGGCGCGATGCCGCGCATCTACGTGACGAGGGTGTTGCCGCTGGACCCGCGAGCGGTCGTGGGAGAGGACGTCGAGGTCTCGGTGTTCGGCGAGGATCGGCCGCCGACGCGCGAGGAGCTCCTGCGCGGCGCGGCCGGGGCGGACGGGCTCGTGACGCTGCTCTCGGACGCGATCGACGCAGAGCTGCTCGACGCGCTCCCGAGCGTGCGGGTCGTCGCGAGCTACGCGGTCGGGTACGACCACATCGACGTGCCGGCGTGCAGCGCGCGCGGGGTGTGGGTCACGAACACGCCGGGCGTGCTGACGGAGGCGACGGCGGACTTCGCGATGGCGCTCCTGCTCGCGCTCGCGCGGCGGCTCGGCGAGGGCGAGCGGCTCGTGCGCGCGGGGCGGTTTCGCGGGTGGTCGCCGACGATGCTCCTCGGCGCGGAGCTCTCGGGGCGGACGCTCGGCGTGCTCGGCCTCGGGCGGATTGGGAGTGCGGTCGCGCAGCGCGCGGAGGCGTTCGGCATGGAGGTCATCCACCACTCGCGGTCGAGCGGCGCGTCGTTCGAGGAGCTGCTCGCGCGGTCCGACGCGATCACGATCCACGCGCCGCTCACCGACGAGACGCGGCATCTCTTCGACGCGGCGGCGTTCGCGCGCGCGAAGCCGGGAATGCTCCTCGTGAACACGGCGCGCGGGCCGATCGTCGACGAGGCGGCGCTCGTCGCAGCGCTCGAGGCGGGCCAGCTCGGCGGCGCGGCGCTCGACGTCTACGAGCGCGAGCCGGAGGTGCATCCTGGGTTGCTCGCGCGCGACGACGTCGTGCTCGCGCCGCACCTCGGGAGCGCGACGCGCGAGACGCGGCGGCGCATGGCGGAGATCGCCCTCGTGAACGCGGCGGCGGGCGCGCGCGGGCAGGCGCCGCCGAACGCGGTCAACGCGCCGGAGCGGAGGCGATGAGCGCGCCGGCCGAGATCGAGCCGTACCTGCCGACGTTCGAGAAGCTCTTGCACGCCGGGGCGGAGGTGAAGGCGCGCGCGTGGTGGCGGCTCGGAAGCGAGATCGATCTGCTCGCACAGGAGCCGTACGAGACGACCCAGATCGCGGCGATCGTCCTCTCGGGTCGGGTGCTCCGGCGCGACCGCACCGCGTTCGTCATCGAGGTCGCGGCGAAGCGCAGGCGATCGATCCCCGAGCGAGAGGTGCCACCGAGCGCAGACGCGCTCGGCCGAAGACAGTACGTGGTCTTCGAGGTGGTCGGCGACGTGCACGATTGCACGGGATGCTTGAACGGGACCGTGCTCTGCACCCAGTGCAACGGGACCGGACGCGACGCGTTCAGCTTCGGAACGCCGCTCCGGGGCGTGTATGGGACCGATGTCGGTCCCGACCGATTTCTCGAGCCACTCCTGCGTTCCGATCGGTGTAGCGCCTGCTTTGGGAACGGCGAAAGGCTGTGCCCGAGCTGCGATGGCACGCGCGCGAGCATCACGGCGCGCGCGTACTCGGTTCAGGACCAGGAGCACGCGTTCTCGTACGCGTATCTCCCGGAGCTTCCCTTCCCGCTCGAAGAGCGGCTGAAGGAGCACTTCGAGGCGGAGCTCGCGGACGGCGTGACATACCCGGAGCTCTTGACGGTACGGCTCGACCCGGAGCGAACCGGTGGGCCGTATCGGCAGGCGGTGCGCGACGCGACGGAGGTCTACGGCTACGCGTACGGGCGAGGTGCGCTCGCGGCGGCGCGGCTCGCCGTCCAGAGACTGCGCGGCGACGAGCCATTCTTCGAGACGATCCGAACGTGGGCACGCCCGATCCTCTGGCTGCGGTATCGCGTTCTCGGGTTGCGGCGTGAGGTGGCGGTGCTGTGCGACACCGCCGAGATGCGCGTGATCGTCGCGGACGGCTCGATGTGAGAGGTCAGCGCGGCGTCGGCGACGCTTCGGGGCGTTGCTCGGCGGGCGGCGCGCGCTCGCGGACCTCGATGCCTTCGGAACGAAGCGAGACGCTGCCCTGTCCCGTGTTGCCGACCATCACGGCCTCGGCGTGCGGGGGCGCAGCGGCGGCCGGCGCGCGCCACTCGACGAGGAAGTTCGCGCCCGACCCACCGCGGTCGTCGGCCTGCTCGACGAGGAGCTCGAGCGTCTGCAGCGGGCGCAGCCTGCGCGGGCCGTCCAAGAACGCGCGGACGCGATGCCCGTTCGTGTCGTAGTAATCGGCGGCATCGATCGTGACGGTCGACGTCGGGTCGACGTTGTGGATCGTGAGGGTGATGGCCATGAGCGCCGGCGTGCCGCCGCCTTCGTAGACGTGCGAGTACACCGGGACGTAGAGGGTCCCGGTCTGCGATCCGAGCACGGGCTCTTCGTCGGCCGGACCGGCACCCGGACCCTCGTCGGGCGGGCGATAGCCGAGGCGCCCTTCGATGCCTTCGAAGCGCTCCTCGAGGTGCAGGAGCGCATAGACGCCGAGCACGAGGAGCGCGCTCACCACGAGCGCGAGGCCCCATGCCCAAGTCGGGATCGTCTGACGAGCCATCGCGGAACGCGGCCGGAGTATAGTCCCGAGCGATGACGAACGACATCGTGCACTACGAGCTCTCGGACGACGTCGCGCTGGTCCGGATGGACGACGGCAAGGCGAACGCGATCACCCCGGCGATGATCGACGGGCTGAACGCGGCGTTCGAGCGCGCCGGCCGCGAGGCCAAGGCGATGGTGCTCTCGGGTCGGCCGGGACGGTTCTGTGCAGGGTTCGACCTCAAGATCATGATGAGCTCGCCGAAGGCGGCGGCGGAGCTCGTCGGCGGCGCGACCGAGACGTATCTGACGCTCTACGTGCAACCACAGCCGGTGGTCGTCGCGTGCACCGGGCACGCGATCGCGGGTGGCGTGCTGCTGGTCGCCTGCGGGGACGAGCGAATCGGCGCGGAAGGGGATTTCAAGATCGGGCTCAACGAAGTGGCCATCGGCGTGCCGCTGCCCATCCTCGCGCACGAGCTCGCGCGCGACCGGCTCGACCCGCGCGAGCTCACGCGCGCGACGATCGAGGGAGCGCTCTACGATCCGACGAGCGCGGTGCGGGCCGGCTGGCTCGACCGCCTCGTGGCTCCCGAGCGCGTCGAGGAGGAGGCGCTCGCCGAAGCGCGGCGGCTCGCCAAGCTTCCGGCGCACGCGTACGCGATGACGAAGCGCAGCCTCCGCCGCGGGACGATCGATCACATCCGGTCGACGCTCGAATCGAACATGCGCGAGTTCGCGGGCTGAGCGTTTTTTTGACGCGTTCACGTAGGTCGGGCACACGGCAAGGAGGTAGAAACGGGGGCGCGGGCGAGTCGCCTCCCGGGAGGATGACGACATGAAGCGGACGATGATGATTGGCCTCGCGGCCTCATTGCTCATGGCCTGCGGTGGCGCCAAGCCCACCGAGTCGGACTGGGTGTCGCGCGGGTCGCGCGCGAGCCGCACGCACGTCGAGGTGGCGCAGCTCGACGAGGGCTGCGACGTCGCGACCATCTACTTCGGCTACGACTCCGCCGATCTCGACACGCACTCGCAGGGCGAGCTCCAGCGTCTCGCCGCGTGCGTCTCGAACGGGCGGACACTTCCGGTGCACCTCGTCGGCGCGGCCGATCCGCGCGGCACCGAGGAGTACAACCTCGCGCTCGGCGAGCGCCGCGCGCAGACCGTTCGCGGTTACCTCCTCGGCCTCGGCCTGCCGTCGGACACCGTCACGTACGCGTCGGTCGGCGAAGAGATGGCCATGGGCACGAACGAAGCGACATGGGCCCTCGACCGCCACGTCATGCCCGTCGTCCGCGAGCAAGCGCGCGGCCTCGAGCGCCCTGTCATGGGCTACTCGAACGACCTCGACCGGCCCCGGTTCGACGCGCACGCCGTCATCGAGCGCGCGAAGCGCGAGCAGCAGCGCGCCGCGCACTAGAGACCGGGCAAGACCTCGGCGACGGCACCGCGGGCTCGTCCGGTCCCTACGTACAGCGGCGCCGTGCGACCGGCGGAGGTGGACCGCGCACCCGCGCCTCTACAAGAGGTTCGCGAGGTTCTCGATGGCGATCCGGCGGAGCTTCACGTAGCGGTCGCCGGACTGCACCGAGGCGCGAAGCCGCGCGTAGAGCGCGACGCCCTCTTCGCCGAAGACCTCGCCGAATCGGGTGGGCCAGTGATCGTGCCACGCGCCGAGCCAGGCCGCATACGGGAGGAGCTCTTCGCCGGGCAGGCTCGCCGCGGCCGCGAACATCGCACTGCGGAGCGAGCGCTCGTCGGGCAGCGCGGTAGGAGGCGGCCGCGGTGCGCCGACGGGCGCTCCGGCGTGCATCAGGATCTCGATCTCGTTCTCCATGCCGTCAGGTATCGTAGCACCGTGTCCGGACCGCTCGACCGAGCCCGCATCGAGACGGTCATCCACGCGATGGGCGAACGCCTCGATGGGGATTGGCTCGTGGTGGGCGGCGCTGCGATCGCGCTCTGGCTCGAGCCGCGTCGACTGACCGAGGACATCGACGTCGTGCCGATGAATCCGACCGGCGGTGAGCGGCTCGCGCTCATGCAGCTCGCGGAAGACCTCGGGCTCCCCATCGAGGCCGTCAACTCGGCCGCGGATTTCTTCGTGCGCAGGGTCTCTGGGTGGGCATCCGACGTCGTGCTCTTGCACGAGGGCCCGAGCGCCCGCGTTTTTCGACCCGGCGCGACCTCGATGCTGCTGCTCAAGCTTCCACGCCTCTCCGAGCTCGACCTCGCGGACTGCGAGCGCGTCCTCGCGGACTGCCGGGAGGTCGATGCCCCACGCGTGCTCGAGGCGCTCGAGGCGCTGCGTCGAACCGACGACGATGCGCTTCGGGAGCGTCGCGACCGCCTGCGCAGCGCGCTTCGCGCCGCAACGGGCTCATGAACTTGTCGTGCGCGATGGCAGGCAACAGCGCGTTGCCAACCAGCCGATTCGACGACGTCGTACAACTCGGATGCATCGTGATCTTGCTTCGGCAGTTCTGACGCTCCTGGGTCGAGCGAGTCGTCGCATTTGATTCCATCACGCGCTGACGGGAGGCCCCATCCCGGGGCTTCCGTCAGTGCGGTCACGCAGATCGCTCTCGCGTACTACGATCAAGTGCGGTGGCAGGACCCTTCGGCAGGAGCTCGCGGTGCGGGCGACTTGGTCAGTGAAAGTCGCGGGAGGGCGGGGCGGTCTCTTCGGTGTCGGGGACGTCGGGGAGGTAGAGGGAGTCGGCGACGAGGTGGGTGACGCCGCTCTCGACTTGGAGGCGGCCGCGGACGCCGAGGAGGCGGGCGGTCTTGCCGATGAGCGCGTGCCGCTCGAAGACCTGGCGCCAGACGACGACGTTCACGAAGCCGGTCTCGTCCTCCAGGTGAAGAAAGTGACGCCGCTGGCGGTGCCGGGGCGCTGGCGGCAGATGACGAGGCCGACGTAGTCGATGCGGCGCGCCGTCGTGGAGGGCGTTGAGGTGCGCGCGTCGGGGTGGCCGCCGCCGCGCGAGGTCGTCGCGGAGCGCGGCCATCGGGTGGCCGCGGGCGCTGTGGTGGCTCGCGCGGTAGTCCCACGCGACCGTCTTCGGCGGCGCGTAGCGGCGAAAACGCGATGCGGCGCTTGGCGGGCGCGATGGGCAGGGGCTCGCGCGCGTGCGTCGCGCATGCCGCGCACGCGCCACATCGCGTCGCGGCGCGGGAGCCCGAACGCGTCGAGCGCGCCCGCCTCGGCGAGAGCGACGAAGGCGCGGCGCGACAGCTTGGTCGCGCGAACGAAGCGCGTCGAGGTCCTCGTGCGGGCCGCGCATCGCCTCGAGCGCTACGCGCTCGCGCTCGCCGAGGCCCTTCACGTAGCGCAGGCCCATGCGACGCCCACGGCGAGCTCCGCTCGGACGCGCTCTGCGGCTCGAGCGTGCAGTCCCAGCGCGCTCGGTCGACGTCGATCGGACGCACGGCGACGCCGTGGCGCTTGGCGTCCTCGACGATGCGTGGCCGGGCGCGTAGAAGCCCATCGGCTGCGCGTTGAGCAGCGCGCACGCGAACGCGGCCGGGTGGTGGCAGCTTGAGCCACGCGGTCACGTACGCGAGGAGCGCGAAGCTCGCCGCGTGGCTCTCCGGGAAGCCGTACTCGCCGAAGCCGCGGATCTGCGAGAAGACGCGCTCGGCGAACTCGTTCGGCGATGCCGTTTTCGATCATGCGCCCGACGAGCTGGTCGCGGTGCTGCTCGATGCGGCCCTGTGCTGCGCCACGCGGCCATGTCGCGGCGGAGCTGGTCGGCCTCGCCCGGCGTGTAGTCGGCGACCACGATCGCGAGCTTCATCACCTGCTCCTGGAAGATCGGCACGCCGAGCGTCTTCTTCAGCACCGCGCTCGAGGCTCGGGTGCGGGTACTCGACCGTGCTCCTCGCCGTCGCGGCGTCGCAGGTACGGGTGCACCATGTCGCCCTGGATCGGCCCGGGCCGCACGATCGCGACCTCGATCACGAGGTCGTAGAACGTGCGCGGCCGCAGCCGCGGCAGCATCGCCATCTGCGCGCGGCTCTCGATCTGGAACACGCCGACGGTGTCGCCGCGCGAGATCATCGCGTAGGTCGTCGGGATCCTCGGCGGGCACGGTGGCCATGCGCGAGCTCGAGCGCCGTCGTGCTCGCGCAACAGATCGAAGCGCCGTGCACGTGCGTGAGCGTGCCGAGCCCGAGCAGGTCGACCTTGAAGAGGCCGAGGTCCTCGACGTCGTACTTGTCCCACTGGATCACGGTGCGGTCCTCCATCGTCGCGGGCTCGATCGGCACGAGCGTGTCGACCGGCTCGTGGCCGAGGAGGAAGCCGCCCGGGTGGATCGACAGGTGGCGCGGGAAGTCGAGCATCTCGTGCGACGAGCCGGAGCAGGTGCCGCGTCGCGGGCGCGTCGGGGTCGAGGCCCGGCGTCGCGCATCGTCTCGAGCGTCGACGGTGCTCGTCGTAGTGGTCGAGCAAGCTTGCGCGAGGCGATCGAGCGTCGGTCTGCGGGATGCCGAGCGCCTTGCCGACGTCGCGCACCGCCGAGCGCGGCGCGGTAGCGGATCACGTTCGCGACCATCGCGGCGTGGCGCCGGCCGTAGCGTCGCGTAGACGCACTGGATCACCTCCTCGCGGCGCTCGTGCTCGATGTCGAGGTCGATGTCGGGCGGCTCGGCGCGCTCGCGGCTCAGGAAGCGCTCGAAGAGCAGATCCATGCGCACCGGATCGATCGCGGTGATGCCGAGGCAGTAGCAGACGGCGCTGTTCGCGGCGCTGCCGCGGCCCTGGCACAGGATCCCCTCCTCGCGGCAGAACCGCGACGATCTCGTGCATCGTGAGGAAGTAGCCGCCGTAGTCGAGCTCGTGGATGAGCGCGAGCTCGCGCTCGAGCTGCGCGCGCACGTCGTCGGGCACGCCGCGCCGTAGCGCTCGCGCGCGCCCTCGAAGGTGAGCTGCGCGCAGCCAGTCGGTCTCGCTGATGCCGTCGGGCAGCCGCTCGCCGGGGTAGCGGTAGCGGATCTGCGACGAGCGAGAACGCGCAGCGCGATCGGCGATCTCGAGCGTGCGCGCGAGCGCGGCGGGGTCGTCGCGCGAAGAGCTCGCGCGATCGCGTGCGGCTGACGCGAGCGCGTGCTCGGCGTTGCGGCGGATGACGCGTGCCGGCCGCGCGCGAGCGTGACGCCGTGCGCGGATGCACGCGAGCACGTCCTGCAGCGGGCGGCGCGCGGCGGTGTGGTAGAGCACCTCGACGCCGGCGACGACCGGCACGCTCGAGCCGCAGCCGCCGCGGCGCGCAGCGCGCTGCTCCGAGCGACGTCCTCGGCGCGAGCGATGGCGGGCGACGAGGGCGTAGAGACGATCGCCGTAGCTCGCGCGCAGGCCCGAGAGCGAGCGCCGGCGTCGGCGCAGAGCGCGACGAGCCTTCGCCCGCCGCGCCCGCGACCTCGTCGAGGAGCACGAGCGACTCGCCCTTGCGCAGCGCAGCGCGCCCGCGCGAGAGCAGCGGCACAGCGCGCCGTAGCCGGCGCGCGACTTCGCGAGCAGCACGACCGGCGCGAGTGCGACGCCGCCCGACGTCACCGACGGTGACCTCGGCGCCCCGATCACGAGCGGCACGCCGAGCTCCTTCGCGCGCACGTGCGCGCGCACGATCCCGTAGACGCCGTCGCGATCGGTGAGCGCGAGCGCGGGCAGGCCGAGCTCGTGCGCTCGCTCGACGAGCTCGTCGGGATGGCTCGCGCCCTCGAGGAACGAGTAGTTGGTCTTCACCCAGAGCGGCGCGTAGCCCCGTGTCGTCGCGGCGGGCATGCGCGCGTCAATCCACGACGCCGTGGAGGTACCAACGGTGGCGCGGGCGATCCCAGTAGACCCAGAGCAGCTCGCCCGCCGCGGTCTCGGCGTAGAAGTAGTCGCGCTCGACGGTGCGCACCCACCAGCCGCCGCTCACGCGGTAGGGGCCGAAGAGCCGAAGGATCGAGTCGCCGTCGCCGAGGTCCGGCCCTTCGTCGGGCTCGCTCCGATCGCGCGACGCGAGCGGGCGGGGCCGCGCGAGGACGCGCCGGACCAGCGGGTCGGCGCGCTCGTCGGGTCGGGAGGCGACGTCGCCGAACGGCTCGACGCCGCCCGCGAGCTCGACGTGGCGCGCGAGCCGCAGCTTCGCGACGGGCTCCCACGCGAAGCGCGCCTCGGGCAGGTGTGCCTCGCGCAGGCGCGCGCGCGTCACCGCGCCGGCGCCGAACGCGGCGCGCACCCGAGCCAGCGCGCGCTCGCCGGCCGCGAGATCGCGCTTGGGACCGACGCGGAACATCGCGAGCTGATCGCCCTCGGCGCGCGCGAGCTCGGCCTCGAGCGCGATGCCGGCGACCGGGCCGGGCAGCGCAACATCGCCGAGGCGCAAGCGCACGAGGTCGAGCAAGAGCATGGCGTCCCGCGTCGGCGCAGCCGGCTCGATGCGCTCCACGTGCGCGGGCTCGCGCTCGATCGCGAGCTCGATGCGGAGCGCGCCGAGGACCATCGCGCGCTCGGCGACGCGTCGAAGGAGCTCGTGGAGCGCGCCCTTGATCGCGAAGAGCAAGCGCGAGTGATCGTCGTCGGGAGGCTCGACCTCGA
Source organism: uncultured delta proteobacterium (assembly GCA_963740495.1). Classification (GTDB taxonomy): domain Bacteria; phylum Myxococcota_A; class Polyangia; order Polyangiales; family CAVUEK01; genus CAVUEK01. The sequence continues at coordinate 688,198 of CAVUEK010000006.1, read as the reverse complement.
GCTCGACGCGAACCGGCTCGTCGAGCGCGCGCGGCTGCATCGGGAGCTGCGGGTCACCGGCGGCGAGCTCGGCGAGCTGGCTCGCCTCGTCGCCGAAGCGCGAGCGGAGCTCGCCCGCCGGCAGACCGACGAGGTCGCCGAGCGTGTGGACGCCGAGCACGCCGAGGTCGTCGCGCAGGCGCGGCGACGTCATCAACGCGGCGATGGGCACGGCCTCGAGGAGCGCGCGCTCCTTCGCGGCGCTGCCGATCACGCGCGCTTCGGCCGTGCTCCGCGCGAGCGCGAACGTCGCGAAGCGATCGAAGCCGACCACGACGCCCGCGCGAAAGCCGCGGCCCTCGAGGTAGGCGCGCACGGCATGGGCCCAGCTCGGGAGGCCGCCGTAGATGCGGTCGAGGCCGCCCGGGTCGACGTAGAACGCGCCGGGCCGTCCGAGGTCGGGCTCGACGCGGGGCGAGAAGGTCTGGAGCGACACGACGAGCTCCTCGACGGTGCGCGCCACGTCGGCCTCTGAGACGGGCGCGGCGCGGAGCGCGGGGACGAGGTTGCGCGCCGCGCCCCAGCGCATCCCGGGCGCGAGCTTGAGCCGCGCGCCGAGCGCGTCGACGTGCGTCAGCGGTGCGTCGGGGCGATCCTCGGCGACGACCGCGAGCGGATGGCCGGCGAGCTCGGGGCGAGCGCGCCGCAGGATCTGGAGCGGCAGGTCCGGCAGGTCGATGCACGCGACGCGTTTGTTCTCGCGCGTAGCCACCGTGATCCCACGCTCATCCGAGGCCGGCCGGCGCGCGGTGCCGGCCGGGCGCGACGCCGACGGCGAGCCCGAGCTTGTCTTTGAGGACGCGCTGCTCGACGAGGAAGCTCCCCGGTGCGCGTCGGTCCCGATGCGGCGCGACCCGCAGGCCGACGAGCGGACCGACGGACGGCTCGTCGTCGCCCCGCCCGGTGAGCAGCGCGACCCGCGCCTCGTGCTGGCGCGCGAGCCCACCGAGGCGGCCGAGCCACGCGTCGCCGGGCGGCGTGCCAGCGGTCAGGTCGAGGACGACGAGCCCGAACGCGCCCGAGCGCATCAGGAGCTCGGCCGCGCGCGCGACACCGTGCCCCTTGGCCTCCCGCGGCGTGTGCACGACGACGAGCGCATCGAGATCGATCCCCGCGTCCGCGAGGTCCGGCGGGTAGAGCGGCCCGCCACGGGGCTGCACCCACGCGACCGGCTCGTCCTGCCGCTGAGCCCCCGCCACGAGCGCGACCGCCGAGGTGGTGCGCCCGAGCGCGAGAGCCCCCGAGAGCTCGAGCAACCGGCCCACGGGAGCCGTGTCGTAGAGCGGCAGAGCCTCCGCCGGAGCCGCCTCCGGCCGGGCGCCCAATACCGGGACAGCCACAGCAGCCATGAGATCAGCATACTGAACGAATAGCCAGTGTCAAGGCCCAAGGCCCAGGAGCCCAGGAGCCCAGGAGCTCAGGAGCCCAGGAGGGATCAGATCTGGTTCTTTCGGACCGACCAGATGAAGGCGTCGTACCAAAAGTGCATCAGCGAAACGACCATGGTCAGCGCCCAGAGCCACGTGATGTCGGCGTCGAGGAGCTCGACCCAGACCCCGTACCCGAGGAGGGTGCCGAGGTAGAGCACGAGCAGCACGGGGCCCCCCCACGGTCGTCCCTCGAGCCGCAAGGAGCGCGTCATGTTGCGGCGCTCGACGGCCCAGACGAGACCGAGGTACTGGACCGCGTGGAAGAAGTTCATGATGAAGAACGCTTCCCCCCAGCTGTTGAGACCCCACGTGTAGATCGAGCAGAGCCCGGTCGACGCCACGAGGAACACGGACAGTTTCGAGGGGCCGCGACCGAGCCTCGCGGCACGCAGGGTTCGGAAGACGTAGAACGCGACGAAGGTCGTGCCCGAGACGAGCACCACCCACGTCAGCGTCGAGGCGTGGCCCTCGGCCTCGATCGGCACGACCGACAGGAGCTTCGAGAGCGGATCGTCGAACTCCTCGAAGTCGCCGAGCACGACCGCGTGATCCATCAGCGACACGCCCGCCAGGATCGGGCCGGCATAGAGGAGCTGGTTCAGCCAGAAGTCGAGGGTGCGACCGTCGGTCGGTGGGCGGCCCGCGTTGCGATCGTAGATGCGCGCGAACCCGAACGTCTGCGCGCCGGAGTGCCAGACGTCCCAGAACGTAGCGACGACGGATGCGGCGACGGCGATCCACGCCGAGGCGACGATCGCGACCCACAGCACGACGGGGACGACCCAGAAGCGCACCGGGTGAAGGCGGAGCACCTGCCGGTTGCCGTGGCTGCGAATGAAGACGGCCGCGAGATGCGCGTGCGTCAGCGCGCCGATCCCGAGGCCCGTGAGCGTCGTCTCGTTGCCGCCGAGCGCGAGGATCGCGTGCTCGCGTCGGAGCCGGACAAGACGATCCCGAGGCCGAGCGCGACCGCGGGCGGCAGGAGGAAGAACACCCAGTCGTACGCGCGGCCGACGATGTACGGCGCCGAGCGCGACGACCCTTCGCTCACGATTCGCGTCCGTGGCGGCGAAGCGCGACCAAGAACAGCGAAGCACCGGCGAGCTCGAGCGTCTCCTCGACCCAGTCGATCAGGCCGTAGACGAGGTTGTCGTCGCCCGATGCGGCGGTCCACGCGCCGAGCGGGAGCTCCATGACGAGCGCGCCGCCGACGTAGATCGCGCCCGCCACGACGAAGCGGCGGCGGCTCGCCGGCGGCAGCGCGCGAAGGAACGGGACGAACGCCGCGCCGACGAGGACGACGATGATCGCTCCGGGGATCACCCACGAGAAATGGAGCACGCCCGTGCCGTTCACGAAGGATCCGAGGTACTCGTGGATCTCGATCGCCTCGTCTAGCGACATGTACACGAAGATGCCCGCGAGCACCCACCACGCGCGGCTGCGCTCACCGCGCGCGCTCTCTCGGCGCGCGATCGAGGAGAGCGCGACCGCGCACAGCAAGAGCAGAGAGCTCGAGTACCACGTCGGGACGTTGGCCTCGTAGCTGAGCGAGAAGAGCGTGACGGCGCGGCCGGAGATGGCGGTCGTGTAGTCCGCCACCTCGGCCGCGAGGCCCAACGCCGAGATCACCCCGTCGCCAGCGCCAGCGCGACGTGCTCCCGAGCGTAGGCCCGCCGATCAGTGTCGGCGGTGCCCGAGGTGGAGCCCGCCACGACCCCGATGCTTGAACTTGCCGCGCGGGCCACCGACGACCACGACCCCGCTCGGGCGGCGCGGGCCCTCGATGACGATGTGGGCGCTCGGCGGCCTCGGCGCCTCGACGACGATCTGCGCGCGCGGACGTTCGACGACGACGGTCGCGCTCGGCCGTTCGACGACGACGGTCGCGCTCGGGCGAGCGGGACGCTCGACCTCGACGGCTACGGACGGCGCCGGCATCACGACGTACGTCGCCACGCGTCCGACGCGGGGACGGCCCTCGACCGTCAGCACGACGTTCATCGGTCCGGGCACGGGGCGGAAGTGGGCGACCGGCGCGACGTAGTAGCCGTCGTCCGCGTCGTACGTCAGCGTCACCGGGTGCAGCTCCTCGTCGTCGCCCGTCACGTTCACGACGATGGTCGTCTGTGCGACGGGCGGCGGCGCCCCTTGCGCATCCACCACGTACGCGCGCACCTGGCGCGGGCTCGCCACGACCTCGACCGCGTGGTCCTCGGCGAGCACGACCGTGCCTCCGTGCTGCGGCGCCAGATCCTCCGGGCTCGCCTCGACGGTGGCCTCGATCGTCGCCTCCGCGGGCGCCCCCTCCACGATGGGCGCCTCGTCGGCGCCGTCGTCGTTCCCACACATCCGCGCGACCGCGATCGCGGGCAACACGAGCATCGACATCCGAACGGTTTGCATCCGCATGTGCACCTCCCGAGACGGGTCCGACGTCCAATCCGCTCGGCTTCTTCTACAACGCTACACCCAAGAGATGTATAGCGCTATGACTAATCATATGTTTAGCCCAGCCGGGCCCGTTTCCCCTTTTGCGTCGCGGGGGCTCGGGCTCAGCGTCGTGCCCTCTTGTAGTCCTCGAGCTCCTCGAGTGTCTTGGGCCAGTCGCCCTTGAGCAAGCGCGAAAGGCTCCGGTCGGCGAGCAGCTTCCCGTCGGTCTGACAGGTCGCGCAGTAGTTGATCTCGTTGTCGGCGCGACGGATACGCTGGACTGGGCTCCCGCATCGCGGGCACGGCGCGCGGTACCTACCGTGGACCGCCATGTCGTCACGAAACGCGGTGACCTTGTCGGGAAACCCATCACCGACCTCTTCCTCGAGGCGCGCGGTGAACTCGTCGAGCGTCTCGCGCGTCGCCGCGAGGAGCCGCTCGGTCTCGTCCCGCTCGAGACGGCTCGTCCATTTCACGGGCGACAGCCGTGCCCGCCACAGGATCTCGTCGGAGTAGGCGTTGCCGATCCCCGAGAGCACGCGCGGGTCGGTGAGCGCGCGCTTGAGCGTGTGGTTCTCGCGCCGGAGCGCCTCGCCGAACACGTCGAGCGAGCACGAGTAGACGTCGATGCCGCCCGGGTCGTGCTCGGCGAGCGCCGCCTCGCCGCGCACGCAATGAAGCGAGGCGCGCTTCTTCGGGCTCTGCTCCGTCAGCACCAGCGACGCGTCGGGAAGGTCGAACGCCGCGAGCCCGACCTTGCGCGCGAGCTTCGCGCCCTTTTCCTTGAGCCGCAGCCGGCCCGAGATCATCAGGTGCAAGACGAGAAAGAGCTCGTCGCCCATGTCGAACACGATGCGCTTGCCGAGCCTGCGGAAGCCGCGGATCGGGCGGCCCTCGAGATCGCCGAGCTTGGGGTCGACGGTCCGGAGCAGAAAGGGGCTGCCGAGGCGGACCTTCTCGAGGACGCGCCCGGTCGCGTGACGCTCGAGCGAGCGAACGTAGACCTCGATGTCGGGGAGCTCGGGCACCGCGCGAGATCGTACCCACGTCCGCGCCCCGCTGCACTGCCGAGACCTCGTCCATTCTCGGGGCCTGCTCTACGATGGCGGGCGCGTGGACTTCACGACCCCGATGCGTCCGACGAGCCTTTCGCTGGTGAGCGGCCGGGGCCACTACGACACGGTCGTGGACGCGGTCCTGTCCGCCGAGTCGAGCGTGTGGATCGCGACGGCGAACCTCAAAGAGCTGATGGTCGAGGATCACCGGCTACGCCCCGGCAAGCCGCGCGGCAGGCGCGCATACCGCTCGGTCCTCGAGAGCTTCGACGACCTCGCGCGGCGCGGCGTCGAGATCCGGATCCTCCACGCGAGCTTACCGTCGCGCGCGTTCCGCGAGCGGTTCGACGCGACCGACGGGCTGCGCGGCGGCGGCATCGAGCTGCGCATGTGCCCACGCGTCCACATGAAGATCGTCGTCGTCGACGCGCGCCTGCTCTACCTCGGGAGCGCGAACTGGACCGGCGCCGGTCTCGGCGCGAAGGGCGTCGGCCGGCGCAACTTCGAGCTCGGGGTCGTCACCGAGGACGACGAGTTGCTCGACCAGGCCCAAGCCGTGTTCGACGCGGTCTGGCGCGGCGGCGAGTGTGGGGCTTGCCGGCTCAGGGACGAGTGTGAGATGCCGCTCGACGTGTTCGAAGCGACCACGCGATGTGAGGGCGGCGCGAGCGGAACGTGACGGAGCGCGTCGGCAACGAAAGGAAGACGCTGCTCGAGCGAACGCTCGGTATCGTGACGGAGGTCCGTGCGGGCGAGGCCGTGACGGCGCTCATCATGACGCTGAACGTGTTTCTCCTGCTGACCGCCTACTACCTCATCAAGCCCGTGCGAGAGGCGCTCATCCTCACGATGGACTCGGGCGCCGAGTACAAGGCGTACATGAGCGGCGTGATCGCGGTAGCGCTGCTCTTCATCGTGCCGGTCTACTCGAAGGTCTCGGAGCGACTGCCACGCAACCGACTCGTGGTCGGCGTGACGCTCTTCTTCGCGTCGCATCTCGTCTTGTTCTACGCGGCCAGTCTCTCGGATTCGATCCGTCCGTCTCTCGCGCTGATCTTCTTCGCGTGGATCGGCATCTTCAACATGATGGTGGTCGCGCAGTTCTGGGCCTTCGCGAACGACATCTACACCGAAGAGCAGGGCAAGCGGCTCTTCGTGCTGATAGGGCTCGGACAAGCGTTCGGCGCGATGGCGGGAGCGGCGATCGCGCGGATTGTGGTGGAGCCGCTCGGCGTCTACCAGATGCTCCTCCTCACGTCCGGCCTCCTCGTGGTGGTCGCCCTGCTCGTCCAAGTGGTGCACGTGCGCGCGACGCGGGACGCCGTGGAGAAACCGAAGGTCGCGCTGTCGACCAAAGACGTTCCAAAGGGCGCCTTCGCGATGGTGTTTCGCGTCCGCTATCTGCTCTTGTTGGCGCTCTTCTCCTGGATCTTCACGTGGGTGAACACGAACGGCGAGTACATCCTCGGTCGGCTCGTGAAGGAGAGCAGTGACGCGATGCGCGCGTCGGGAGAGCTCCCCAGCGACGCCGCCGCCCAGGCCTACGTCGGCGGCCAATTCGCCGAGCTCTTCCTCTACGTCAACATCCTCACGTTCGTCCTGCAGACGTTCGTGGTGTCCCGTCTCATCAAGTACGGTGGATTGCGCTTCGCGTTCCTGATCTTCCCGATCATCGCGTTGCTCGACGCTTCGACGATCGCGCTCGTCCCGCTTCTCGCGGTCGTGTTCTTCGGGAAAGTGGCCGAGAACGGCACGGACTATTCGCTCAACAACACGCTGCGCAACATCCTGTGGCTGCCGACGACCACGGAGATGAAGTACCGCGCGAAGCAGGCGATCGACACGTTCTTCGTCCGCGGCGGTGACGTCAGCTCCGCGCTCCTCGTAGGGCTACTCGCTACGACCCTCGGCGTAGGCGTTCGGTGGTTCGCGATCACCAACGTCGTGCTGATCGTGGCTTGGCTCGTCCTCGCCGTCTACATCGTGCGCGAGTACCGACGCTCGAGCGAGGCCGCGGCCGAGAAGCCATGACTCAGGGTGTCAGCATCGCGGTCGGCTCTTCGGCCGGCGTGCCGGCGCCGCCGTTCGGGTGGCAGGCGTAGCAGCTGAAGCCGGTCTGCGTGGCTTCGTCGTACGGCTGCGCGCCGAGCAGCTCCTGCATCGCGGGCAGGACCTGGCTGAACATGAACATCACCATCGGGCGTTGTTCTTGGATCATGCGCTGCTGTTCCTGCGTGCCCGTCGGATAGAGCGCCATGATGTTCGGGTTCGGCATCGCGAAGTTTCGCGCTTGGGCGTCATCGCCGTGGCAGTTGGTGCACGTGAACCCGCCGAATCGCTCCGCGTCCTGCTGCTCGAAGATCGGTCCCATGCGCGGAAGAACGTCGCTCGCCATGAACGCCTTGCGCTCGTCGAAGCTCATCTGCTCCCACGTCTTGGGCTCGTCCGCGACCGTCGTCGTCTCCTCGGTCGAGGCTCCGCCGCCGCAGCCGGCTGTAGCGAGAGCGGCGAGCGCACACCATCCGATCGTCCGTGTCGTCATCGGTCCTCCGTACGCGGAGTATGCGTATCATCCCTCGGCGTTTCCGCGAAAGGTTTGCGGCGCTCGTCAGCCGGATCACCGAGACCGGGGGTCGAGGCGGTCGCGGAGCCAGTCACCGGCGAGGTTGAAGCCGAGGACGGTCACCGCGATGGCGCTCCCCGAGAAGAGCGCGACGTGGGGAAACCGGAGCAGCACCGAGCTGCCCTGCTCGAGGAGGGCGCCCCACGACGACGCGGTGCCGGGCCCGAGGCCGAGGAAGCTCAGCGTCGCCTCGGCCAGAACCGCGCCGCCGAAGCCGCTCGTCGCCTGGATGACGAGCGGACCGGTCAGGTTCGGAAGCACGTGGCGACCCAGGATCCGCACGTCGCCCGCCCCGAGGGCGCGCGCCGCCGTCACGAACTCGCGCTCGCGAAGCGAGAACGTCTGCGCGCGGGCGATGCGCGCGTAGAGGACCCATCGATTCGCGACGAGCGCGAAGACCAAATGGACGAGACCCGGGCGAGCGACGAGCGCGAGGATCGCGATGTTGAGGACGATCGCGGGGAACGCCTGCACGACGTCGGCCACGCCGCTCACGGCGTGGTCGGCCGCACCGCCCCGATAGCCGGCGAGCGCGCCGAGCACCGAGCCGATGGCGAACGACACCGCGACGACGAGGACGCCGACGATCGCCGCGAGCCGTGCGCCGTGGAGGAGCGCGCTCAAGAGGTCGACGCCGTTGTCGGCGGTGCCGAGCAGGTGCGCGCTCGACGGCAGCTCGTACTGGTGCCGGAGATCGATCGCATCGGGGTCGTAGGGCGCGAGAGCAGGGCCGAACAGAGCCGCGAGCGCGAACGCGCAGACGATCGCGGCCCCGACGGGCGTCCGCGCGAGCCGCGAGACCAGCGAGCGGGGCGGCCTCACGAGAGCCTCACCCGCGGGTCCGCGACACCGTAGAGCAGATCCACGACGAGGTTGACGGTCACGTACGTGATCGCGACGACGAGGACGGTGCCTTGAACGACGGGGATGTCGCGCGCGAAGAACGAGTCGACGAGAAGCGTGCCGAGGCCGGGGCGCTCGAAGATGCGCTCGGCGATGACGGTGCCGCCGAGCAGAGCGCCGACCTGCGCCGCGCCCACGGTCATGACCGGCAGGAGCGCGTTCCGGAGCGCGTGACGAAAGACGAGCGTCGGAGTGGCGACGCCGCGTGCACGCGCGGCGAGGATGTACTGCTCCGACAGCACGTCGATCATCGCGCCGCGCGTCTGGCGCGTGAGCACGGCGCCGAGCGCGCCGCCGACGGCGATGGCAGGAAGGACGAGCGCCTCGACGCCGGCCTGGTCGTCGCCGGGGAGCGGAAAGACGCGCAGCTCGACGCCGAAAACGAGGATCAAGAGCGGCCCGAGCCAGATCGTCGGGATGGCGAGGCCGAGCATGGCGAGCGTCGAGGCCGCGCGATCCCATCCGGTGCCGCGCCGTACGGCCGCGAGGGCGCCGAGGGGAAGCGCGACGAGCCACGCGATCGCGAGCGCTGCGAGCGCGAGCGCGATCGTCGGTGGGAGGGCTTCGGCGACGAGGGAGCCGACGGTCCGAGAGCGCGTCCGAAACGAGTGGCCGAGCGATCCGTCTGCGACGTCGCCGAGGAACGTCGCGTACTGCGAGAGGAACGGCTCGTCGAGCCCGAGCGCGCGCCGAAGCTCCGCGCGATCGTCGGGCGAGGCTTGATCGCCGAGGATGGCGTCGACCGGGTCGCCTGGCACGAGCCGGACGAGCAGGAACACGAGCGTCACGACGCCGAGGACGGTCAGCCCCGCTCGAAGGAGTCTCTGTGCGACGTACCGCCCGAGGCCAGCCCTCATCGCAGCGCTGGTTTGGCTAGGGATCGCACGAGAGCGGCATGTAGAGCCAGGTCGCCGCGGCCGCGCAGAACGAGCGCTGGCCCCGCTCCTCGTCGAGCAGCTCGGCCACGGGGAGCCGTGCTGTCGTCTCCTCCACCGCGAAGCAGCCGAGATCGCTCGCGGTGACACACGCGTAGCCTTCTTCTTCCCGACAGTCGCTGTCCTTCTCGCACGGCTTCATGCACGCGCTTCGCGCGAGCCGTTGCGGCTCGGGCCGAAACCGGATGCACACCGCTTCCTCGGGGCACGTGTCGGCCTCGCAGCCTTCGACGGTGCAGTAGCCGGCGGGCGACGCCTTGTCGCAGAGCCGATCCCCGTTCACCGAGCAGTCGATCGAGGTACCGCACGAGTCTCCGATCGCGGGCGCACAGCCGCCTGCGACCGCCGAGATCGCGAGAAACGCGACAATTACGAGGGCCCGTACCATGGGCGGGCGGAGCATAGGAGATGGCCCGAAGGCGCGCCAGGTGGGAGTCTTTCGGCGCGCCACGGCGTTCGATACGTTGCATGCGTGCTGGCAAGAAACGGGCGGTGAGTCGGGGCCCGGTCGCGCTCGCGATCGTGACGGCGGCCCTCGCCGCGGGGACGGTCCTTCCGGCGGCGGCGCGAGCACAGCTCGACGGGATCGCGCCCCTCGTTCGCGCGGGCGACGATCGGACGGCGCTCGCCCGGCTCGACGCGCTCGATCGTCGCGCGCGCAACGCGCCCGACGCGGAGTACCTGCGCGGTCGCTTGCTCGAGCGGCTCGGCGAGCACGCGGGCGCCGCGGCCGCGTTCGCCTCGGCGGAGCCGCGGCTTCCCGAGAGCGTGCGCGCGGACGCGCGGGCGCGGCGGGCGACCGAGCTCGCACGCGCGGGCGACTGTCGCGGTGCATTGCCACTGCTCGACGCGGTCATCGCGGCGGGCGCTCCCGCGTCGCTCGCGCTCGTGCGGGCCCGCCGCGCGGAATGCCTCGCCGCGGAGCACGACCCGCGCGCGGTCGAGGCGCTTCGCGAGGTCGCGCGCGAGGACGCGCGCGGCGTCGACACGTTCGCGATCCGGGTGAGCCTCGCCGAGGCGCTCGATTCTTCGGGTGATCGCGCGGGTGCGGTCGGCGAGCTCCGTTCGTTGCTGGTCGAGCGACCGGAGCATCCCGACGCAGAGAACGTCGAAGCCCAGCTCGACGCGCTCGGCGCGCCGTTCGCGCCGACCGCCGAGGAGCGGGTTGCGCGAGCCCGCCGGCTGATCGATGCCCGGCGCCACCGCGAAGCGATCGCGGAGCTCGACCTCGCGGGTCGCCCGCGCGCTCGAGAGGCGCGCGCGGAGTGGCTGCACCTCCGAGGCTCGGCGCTCTTCAAGACGCGCCACGACTATGAAGAGGCAGCGACGACCCTCGCGGCCTCCGCGCGTCTCGGCGGTGCGACCGCGGTCGCCGACGAGCTCGACGCCGCCCGCGCGCTCGCCCGCGCAGGCCGGGACGCCGGCGCGATCCGCGCGTATCGGGCGCTCGTCCGGCGGCATCCGAGCCACGCCGCAGCGGCGGAGGCCGAGTACTACGCGGCTCTGCTCGAGCTGCGGCGCGGCCGGCGCGCGGGAGCTGCGGCGATGCAGCGGTTCGTCGAAGGCCCGCGCGCTGCGCTCGACGCCGAGCTCGCGCGCGACGCGAGGTTCGAGCTCGGGCTCTTCGCGTTCGAGAGGTCGCGCGGCGCGGACGCGGCGCGGTGGTTCGACGCGTACGCCCGCTCGGGTGCAGGCGCGATGGTCCGCGGGCGCGGGCTCTACTGGCTCGGGCGTGCGCGCGCGCTCGCTCGCGACACGAGCGGCGCCGCCGATGCGTATCGCGGAGCGATCGCGGTCGAGCCGCTCCACTGGTACGGGCTGCTCGCGCGCCAGCGGCTCGCGGCGCTCGGCGAGGATGCAGGACCGCCGTTCGGCGCCTCGCCGAGCGGCGCCGCCGCCGGCGCAGCGCCGGCGCCGCTCGGCGAGATCACGCCGCCCGAGGAGGTGCGATTCTACGCCGCGCTCGGGCTGCGGGCCGACGCCGTCGAGGCGCTTCGAGCGCGAGAGGCAGAGGTTCGCGCGGCCGCACCCTCGGGTCGCGGGCTCGAGGCGCTGGTCGCGGTGTACCGCACGCTGGGCGAGGCGTCGCGGCCGTATCGATTGGTCACGCGCGAGCAAGCGCGCGATCTCTCCGCGGCTCCGACGGCCGCGACGCGATGGGCGTGGGACGCGGCGTATCCGCGCGCGTTCGAGGACGCCGTCGTCCCGGCGGCGAGCGCGCAGGGGATCGATCCGGAGTACCTCTGGGCGATCATGCGGCAGGAGAGCGGATACGAGCCGGAGGCCGTCTCGTACGCGGACGCGATCGGCCTCTTGCAGCTCCTGCCGGCGACGGCGAGCGCGGTCGCGTCGCGCGCCGGGCTCGAGCTTCGTCGCGAGATGTTGTTCGACCCGCAGTGGAACGCGCGGCTCGCGGCGATCTACGGCGCGGGGCTGCGGCGGTCGTACGGCATGCCGCTCGCGCTAGCGGCGTACAACGGTGGCGGGCACCGCGTGCAAGCGTGGCGCGAGGCTCGCGCGCCGGTCGATCTCGACCTCTTCGTCGAGCGGATCCCCATCGACCAGACGCGCAACTACATCCGCCGCGTCACCTCGCACTACGCGCACTATCTCTATCTGCGCGACCCGAGCGCCGGGTGGCCCCTCACTCTCCCGGACCGCGTCGAGTAGCGGAGCTCAGCTGCTCAACTGCCCGCAGATGTAGTCGCCCGTGGCGCGGGTGCCGAGGGTGCCGCCGACGTCGGCGGTGCACTTCCTCCGGTCGAGGGCGGTGCGGACGGCGCCGTGGAGGCGCGGCTCCCAGTCGGGGTGGCCGAGGTGGGTGAGCATCATGCCGACGGTGAGGAACGTGGCGATGGGGTTCGCTCGGTCCTTGCCGGCGAGGTCCGGAGCGGAGCCGTGGACCGGCTCGAACAGGCCGATGCGACCCGGGTGCACGTTGGCGCTCGCGGCCATGCCGAGGCCGCCCTGGAGGGCCGCGCCGACGTCGGTGACGATGTCGCCGAAGAGGTTGTTGGTGACGATGACCTCGAACGGGCGGGGGTCACGCACGAGGAAGAAGCAAAGCGCGTCGACGTAGAGGTGTTTGGCCTCGATCTCTCGATACTCCTCGGCGACCTCTTGGAAGCATCGCTGCCAGAGCTCGTGCGCGTGTCGCATCGCGTTCGATTTGTCGGCCATGTGAACGGTTCGCCGGCCCGTCGCGCGAGCGTGCTCGAACGCGGCGCGGATGATCCGCTCGACGCCCTTGCGCGTGTTGATGTCTTCGTTGATCGCGATCTCGTCCGGGGTGCCCTTCTTGAATTGGCCGCCCATACCGACGTAGATGCCCTCGGTGTTCTCGCGGAAGACGACGAAATCACAGTCGGCGGCGTGGTAGCCGGCGAGGGGCATGAGCCGGTCGTGGAGACATTGGACGGGCCGGATGTTGCAGTAGAGGTCGAGGCCGAAGCGCAGCCCGAACAAGATCTCGCGCGCGTGCACGAGATCGGCCACGCGTGGGTCGCCGAGCGCGCCGAGGAGGACTGCGTCGTGCTCGTCGCGGATGGAGCTCGCGACCTCCGCCGGGAACGTCGTTCCGTCCCGCAGGTACCGATCCGCCCCGAGGTCGAGGTGCGTCAGGTCGAAACGGGGCCCGCCGAGGTCGGCGACGGTCTCGAGCAGCTTCACGCCTTCGGCCACCACTTCTGGGCCGATCCCGTCCCCCCAATCACCGCGATGCGCTGCCGGCGCTCGGTCATGCGACCGGGACGTTATCAGATCGGCGATCTCGGAGCTTCACGGGCGCGCGAAAGGCCCTCGAGCGGCTGGGGCGGCGCGCGAAGGGCAGAGATCCATGGTATTCGGGGCGCGGATGCGACGCGGTCCTTGACACGATGGCGACCGCCGTGGAGTCATTTCGGTTCGGCGCGACGACGACATGAACATCATCGCGGCAGGGTTGTCGGATGTCGGGCTGCAGCGGGAGCACAACGAGGACAGCTTCTGCATCTTGCCCGAGTTCGAGCTGTACATCGTCGCCGACGGCATGGGCGGCCACAAGGCCGGCGATGTCGCGAGCAAGATGGCTACGCACGCCATCGCCGCATTCTTCCAGGCGACCGCGAGCGAGGACGCGACGTGGCCGTTCCACTTCGACCCGCACCTGTCGGTCGAGGAGAACCGGCTCATCACCGGGATCAAGGTCGCGAACAAGAAGATCTTCGAGGCCTCCGCGCGGCATACCGACGTTCAGGGCATGGGGACGACGGTCGTGGGCGCTCTGTTCTCGCGCGAGCACAACAAGATCTATGTCGCGCACGTCGGGGACAGCCGCTGCTATCGCATCCGGGACGGCGAGATCGCGCTCCTCACGCGCGACCACTCGCTCGTGAACGACTACCTGCTCGTCATGCCCGACATGACGCAGGACCAGCGCGATGGGATCCCGAAGAACGTGATCACGCGCGCTCTCGGCATGCAGGACACGGTCGTCGTCGACCTGGTCCCCGAGCAGCCGAGGCCCGGTGACCGCTACGTGCTCTGCTCGGATGGCCTGAGCGGAATGGTCACCGACGAGATGATCCGCGACTCGGTGCTCGAGGCCGGGACCGACATGGACGCCGCCGTGAAGAAGCTCGTCGAGATGGCGAATCGCGGTGGTGGTGAGGACAACATCACCGTCGTCGTCATCGGCGTGCAGGAGGACGGCGAGATCCTCGCCGAAGGCGCGGGGCGTGCCAGTGCCCCCGCCGTCAGCGCAGACGGTGCCGCCCCCGCGGACGGCGCGAAGGAATCGTCCGACGGCGACGAGGGCGAGCGCGGCTGATGGCGACCTTCACGATCCGCCACACGTTCGACGTGGACATCGAGACGTTCTGGTCGAAGGTCTTCTTCGACCTCGAGTACAACCGAAAGCTCTACGAGGAGGGCCTCTCGTTCGGCTACTCGCTGATCGAGAAGAAGGAGCTCGACGGCGGCGTGATCGAGCGGAAGATCCGGACCGAGCCGCGGCTCGAAGCGCCTGCGGTCGTGAAGAAGCTCATCGGCGACAGCATCCAGTACGTCGAGACGGGGCGCTTCGATCCGAAGAAGCGCGTGTGGACCTTCGAGATCACGACATCCAAGCTCTCGGACAAGATCGACATCTCCGGCCAGTACTGGGTCGAGCCCAAGGGCGACAAGATCGAGCGCATCGTGAAGACCGACATCGAGGTGAAGATCTTCGGCGTCGGAAAGACGATCGCGGCGTTCGTCGAGAAGAGCACGCGGGAGAGCTACGACAAGGCCGCTCGCTTCACGAATCGGTGGTTGAAAGAGGTCGATCTGGCGAAGTGATCGGGACGGTGCGCCCGCCGTGACGTGCAGCCGTCAGACGTCGAGGCACGACACGATGCTGACGTCGAGCTTGCTGTCGACGAGACGCATCAGGCTCTCGAGCTCGCTCGGGCCGAGCCGCAGCTCGCGTGCGAGCTCACGCTTCGTCGCGGCCACGAGCTCCGCGCGGGCGCGCGCGATCCAGCGGGCGACGGTGGCGCGATGGACCGCGTACATGCGCCCGATGGTGTCGGCGGCGATCCCTTCGAGGACGTACATCCGCAGCACGTTGCGGTCACGCGGCGTGAGCCCGAGCAGAGCGACGCGAAAGGCTCGTCCGAACGGCTCGCTCACCTGATCGCGAATGTGCGCGAGCTCGGCGTCGGCGCCGTCGAACGGAAGGGCGGCGAGCTTCTCGACGTCTCCTGCCGCGTCGCGGGGGCGCTGTCGTTTCAGCCCGTACGCGGTGCGGATCGCGGCGACCTGAACCCAGCTCTTGAGCGGGCCGCGCCCGAGGTAGGTGCCGATCCGCGGCGCGCTCCCGTCGGCGGGGGACAGCATCTTGATCCGTACCTCCTCCTCCACGTCTCGGGCGAAACCGGGGTCGCGGTCGACGCGCGAGATCGCAGGCGCGACGCCGCTCATCACCGATCGCTCGAAGTGCTCGAGCGCTCTCGGCATCCGCTGCACACAACCGAGCGCGAGGTAGAGATCGGTCGTCTCCATGTCCGCGAGGGCTTCGACGGGCTCGGTCCGATCGGGCGCACGCTCCGCGATGTAGCGAGCCAGCGCGACGGGCTCGATCTCGACGCCGGGCCATGCGCGCAGCCCGTCCGCCCCGATGCGAGAGAGCGCCCGATCGAGCGCTTCGGTATCGGCGGGCGTGACGTCCCACGCCGCGCTCTGCACGTCCACCCAGGTACGAGCGAGCGGATCCGTCATCCGCTCCGATGCTATCGCGTACCGGACCCTCGGAGCTCGCGGTTCGCGGCGACCGTCAGGAATCGGTCGCGCAGCTCGGAATCGCCGATCCTGCGGGCCGCGACCTCGACCGCGCGAAGGCCTTCGTCGCGTATGTGGGCAGCCTCGTCCGTCCTGCCGGCGGCCTCGAGCGCGCGCGCGTGCGCGAGAAAGACCTCCGCCTCGTCCTCTTCGAGACCGCCGAGCTCGTGGCGAAGGCGCAACGCCCCCTCCGACAGCTCGAGAGCGCGCGCGGTCCGCCCGCGCTCGAGCTCTGCGCCGGCCTCGAGCGCGCCGCCGAGCGCACCGAGCTGCGACAATCCGAGCGGTGCAGCTTCGCGCGCGACGTGCGCTCCGTCTTCGACCGCGCCGTCGATCGCGCCCGCGGACAGGCGAACCCGACCGCGGTAGAGCCGCGCGAAGAGCGCGAGCCGCGCGTCGCCGATCCGCGACGCGATCGCTGCGGCCGCGTCGATGGCAGCGCCTGCGTCGTGGAGCTTGCGGTCCCGCTCGGCCAGCTCCGTTCCGCCGGCTTGCGCGTGGAGCGAGTACCCGAGGTTCAGCTCCGCGTAGCCCGCCATGAGGTCGAGGCGGAGCCTCTGACATTGCTCGAGCGCCTCGCGGAGCGCCGCCTCGGCCTCTGCATAGGCGCCGAACCGGTTGAACGCGTCGGCGAGGTTGACGGCCGCACCGGCAGCGTTGCGGAGATCTCCGGCGGCGCGATAGAGCTCGACGGCGGCGCGGTAGGCGTTGCGGCGTGCCCCGAGATCTCCCTGCGCGCCGGCCAGCTGCGCTCGCCAGCTCGCCGCATCGGCGCGAAGCGCGGGCGCGCGCGTCGCGACGAGGAGCTCCGCCTCGCCGAGGATCCCCGCGGCGCGGTCGAGCTCGGCCGCATAGACGAGCGCGGTCGCGAGCTGACCGAGCGAGCGCGCCTGTACGACCGGATCGCTGGACTCGTTCGCCGCGCGCACCGCGTCTTCCAGATCCTCGATCGCGTCCGCCGGTCCGGCGACGCGCATCCGCGAGAGCGCTCTGGCCCCGAGCGCCGCCGCGCGCTCCTCCGGGGACGCTGCCTCCGCGACGGCCGCCTCGATCGCGTCGCGCTGCGCGTCTCCTCGGCCCTCCGCGCCGTACGCATCGCTCCGCGCCATGTGGAGCGCGAATCGGTCCTCGTCGGCGACGCCGAGCGCGATTGCGCGCTCCGCGCAGTGGAGCACGCGCTCCGTGTCGCGATGCCTCGCGGCGGTGAGCGCGGCCCGGACGTAGGCGTGGGCCGCGTCCACCGGCGAGCCACCGAGCTCGAAGTGCCGCGCGACGTCCTCCGCGTCGGGGTCGGGCCGCGCCGACACGATGCGCGCTGCGCGAAGGTGCAGCCCCGCGCGAGCCCCGTCCGTCATCAATCGGTAGGCGACGTCCGCGACGAGCGCAGAGCGGAGCTCGTGCTCGGCGCGTGGGCGGCTCCGCAGCTCGTCCCCGTCTGCTCCGGTGACGGGGCGAGGCGCGCGGCGTCGAACGAGCCCTCGCTTGGCGAGCGCATCGAGCGCGCTCGCGGCGTGCTCGACGCCGAGCGCTTCGAGATCTTCGGACGCGAAGGGACGGCGGAAGACGGCGGCGTGTTTGATTGCCTCGCGTTCGTGGCTCGGGAGCGCGTCGAGACGCGCCTGCACAGCGGCCTCGACATCGAGCGGGAGCGGAAGCTCGTCGGGGAGCTCGTCGAGCCGGTCCTCGTCCGCGAGCGCTCCGAGGATCTGCTCGAGGAAGAACGGCGTTCCCATCGTGCGCTCGAGGAGAGCGCGCGCGAGCACCTCCGAGATCTCGCGCCCCGTCGTCCACGAAGCGAGCGCCTCGACGTCCGCGAGCCGGAGCCCGCGGAGCTTGAGCTCGACGGTGTCGTCGCGCTCGAACGGAGGCGGTCGCGCGTCGCCGTCGTCGCGTTTCGTCCCGAAGACGAGCAGCGGCCGCTCCCACATCGACTCGACGATCTCGTCGAGCAGCGCGAGCGATTCGCGAGTCGGCCCACTGAAGATCCTCGAGCACGATCGCGACCGGGCCCTTCGCGCCGAGGCCTTCGACGTACTCCCGGGCGGCGAGCTCGAGCCTGTCTGCCATGAGGCGCGGGTCGGCGCGCGCGGCGTGCAGAGGCGTCGAGGCCGGCATGGGCACACCGAGGAGCTCGCCCAGGAACTCCGCGAGCGAGTCGGCCGTGGCCGCGTCCGTGCTCGCCTCGCGGGCGAGCGCGACGACCCCGCGCCGCCGTGCGTCCATCGGGGCGTCCGCGCCGATGGACGGGATACGCCCCTCGTGCGCGAGCCAACGCGCGCGCGCGGCGATCGCCGACGACAGCAATCCGATGCGCTCGCTCGCGCCCGGCCGTGCGCGACCGACGAGCACGCGGAACGCGTTCTCGGGCGCATCGAGCTGCCGGAGGAGCTCCGCGGCGAGCCGCGTCTTGCCGATGCCGAGCGGACCGCTCGCGAGCACGAGCACCGGGCGGCTCTCCTCGATCGCGTCCAGGATCGCCGAGCGGATGCCGGCGACCTCGATCTCGCGGCCGAGCAGCGGCTGGGCCTCGGGCCTGAGCGACGGCAGGACCGACCACCCTGCGCCGCTCCTTCCCGTGATCTCGGCGAGCCGCTCGCTCACGCGTCGCACGACGAACCCGGCGCCGACATCGATTGGCGGCGCGGGCAGGGCCACGCCTTCGAGCTTCGCGCCGCAGGCTTCGACGGCGCGCTCGATTGGATCGCCCGAGAGCGCGCCATCGACGCTCGTGACGTGTCCGTTCGCGACGGCGACCGAGCGCGTCACCGGTCGCAGCGCGAGCGCCGCCGCTGCGGCTCGCTTGCCTTCGTCTCCCTGCCACGTGTCCTCGCCGAACACGGCGACGAGCTCGTTCTCGTCGAGGCGTACGATTCGTCCGCCGGTCTCTCGAACGGCGGCCTCTGCGCGGGCGCGGTCGTTCGGAGCGAGCGCCACGAGGATCGTCGCGACTCGTCGTTCGGCGCTGCGCACCGGCGCCGGTCGAATGGAGCCGCGGCTACGGCGAAACGGTTCGAGCGACTCACCGAGCTCCTCCATCGACGCGAAGCGGTCCGCCGGCAGCGGCGCCATCGCGCGTCGGACGACGTCCGCGAGGTCAGTCGGAACGTCCGGGCGGTGCTCGCGAGGCGACGGCGCGGGCGAGGAGACGACGGCGAGCAACAGCGCCGGGATCGTGCTCGCCTGGAACGGGAGCCTCGCGCTGAGCATGCGGAAGAGGACCACTCCGAGCGCGTACACGTCCGAGCGGGGATCTGCGGACGAGGCGTCCTCGTACTGCTCCGGCGCCATGTACTGTGGCGTTCCCATCATCGCGCCCTTCGCCGTGAGCCCGCTCGTCGCCAGCGTGGAAGCGATCTTCGAGATACCGAAGTCGAGGACCTTCACCGATCCGTCGCGCGTGAGAAACACGTTCTCCGGCTTGAGATCGCGGTGGACGATCCCGGCCGCGTGCGCCGCGCCGATCGCGTCGGCGATCTCCATCGCGATCGCGACCGCGCGCTCGATCGGAAGCGGTCCCAACGCGGCGATCTCCGCGTCGAGATCCCGTCCTTCCAAGAGCTCGAGCACGAGGAACGGCATGCCGTCGTCGGTCCGACCCATGTCGAGAGCCTGGAGGATCCCCGGATGGCCGAGCGTCGCGGCGGCGCGAGCCTCGTTCTGGAAACGGCGCACGACGTCGCGGCTCGCCGCGTATTGCGGGTGGAGGACCTTCACCGCAACGCGCCGGCCGATGAGGGCGTGCTCCGCCTCGTACACGCTCCCCATGCCGCCGCCGCCGAGGCGTCGAACGATGCGATATCGCCCCGCGAGCACGCTGCCCACGTACGGGTCCCTCGCCGGCTCGAGCTCGACGAGCGGCTCGCTCGGCTCCGCGTGCACCCGGGCAGCCCTTTTCTTGGGCGTCGTGTCGACGCCCGTCGCAGCCAAGGCGTCCGACGTCGCGCCGACCGCGGGCATCGAGGCTTCGGTCGCGCGGGCCGCTTCGGCGACGCGGCTCCGGCAGTCGGGGCAACCGTCGAGGTGGAGGTCGATGGCGGCGAGCCGCGCCGGGGCGACCGCGCCCCGCACGAGGTCTCGCACTTCGCTGGGATCGAGGCAGCCCACGGCCGGGACGAGCGTAGCAGCGCGCGCCGCCCGCGCCTCTGGTCCGCGCGGGGCCCCGTGCTATGTCTCCGCATGTCCAGGACCGGGCGCGTACGGTTCGTGGCCGCGTTGGCGGCGCTGAGCGCGTCGGCCGGGTGCGCGTCGGACGGGCCGTTCTGTGATGCGGAGGCGGCGCAGAGCGCCCTCGACGCGGCCGCGCCCGGCGAAACCGTCGCCCTCGGCGCCTGCGAGATTGCGGGCCCGCTGGTGGTGCCGAGCGGTGTGACGCTCGCCGGCCGCTCGGGCACGACCGTCCTGGCCGCCGAAGGGTCGGTCGGCGTCGTTCTGCGCGCCGGCGAGCCCGCCACGCGCGTCCGAGAGCTCGACGTGCGCGCCGACGGCCGGATTGGCGTCCTGGTCTTGGCCGGTGGCGGCGCCGTCGTCGAGGACGTGAGCGTGACGGCGACGCGGGGGGTGGCGCTCGCGGTGCAAGACGTGGGTGCGTTGTCGCTCTCGAGCGTGGATTCTCGGTGGTCCGGTCACAGCCGGCAATGCGGACGACACGAGCTGGCTCCGCGTCGCGCCGGCGGCCCCGCCGCCCGGCGAGTGTCCGGACGGAACGGCCTGCGACTGCACGCCCGGCGACACCGGCGCGGATGGACGCGTCTGCGACGCAGCGGGTAAATGGGCAGTCGTGACGGCGGCGTACGGCCTCTATGCCGAGCGCACCACGATTGACGCGACGGACCTCGAGGTCCACGGGTTCGCGAGCTTCGGCGTCGTGCTTCGCGACGTCGACGGCACGTGGAGCCGGGGGAGCGTGCGCGACACGTTGGGCGTCGCCATCCGGCAGATCGGTGGCAGCGTCGACCTCGAGTTCGTCGACGTCGCGGATACGCATCAAGGCGTCCGGGGCGAGCCGGTCTATGGAGTCATCGCGACCGACGGCGCGACGCTCACGGGCCGAGCCGTCGGCGTTCACGACAACGACAGGTACGGCGTGCTCGTGCTCGGATTCGAGCGCGGTGCTGGAGGATCTCGACGCGACGGGCAACGGAGACGCGGCGGTCTGGGTCGGCGAAGGCGAGCTCTCCCTGTCGGGAGCCGCGACGCACTTCGCCGACAACGCGTTCGCGTCGATCGTGGCCGTGGATGCGAACGACGTGTCGGTGAGCGACGCGCGCATCGAAGGGACGCGCGAGTCGCTTCGCGCGGTGGGCGGCATCGGTGCGATCCGGATTGGAGACGGGATTCATCTGATGGGCTCGACGAGCGGTCTGTTCGAGCGGTGCGATCTGGTGGCGAACGAAAGGGCGGGCATCGTGCTCGACCTCGCCGGCGAGGCGGTCGGACCGACCTTCACGGGGGTGACGGTCGACTCGACGGCGGACGGGCTCGGCGCGATTGCCGGTAGCCTCGATGCCAGTGGCCGGCTCGCTCCCGTCGCGACCGGCGCGTGGGACACCGGGATTGAGCGTCGAGGCGCGGCCGCCGCGAACGATCCCGTCTTCGCGGCGGCGCTCGACGCGGTCGGGGTCGGCGCCGCCGCGCCTGGGGAGGTGCCAAACCCCACCGATCGCGTGGGCGCCATCGCGCCCATGTTCTGAGCTAGACGACGCCGTTGGCGTCGTCTCCTCGTGCGCCCCCCTCGGGCCTTCGGCCCGGGCTCGCTCCGCTCGCGCGTTTCGGGGGGCTTTGCCCCCCGTCGCTTGGGCCGCGCTGGCGCGCGGCCCGCGCTCGCCTCGTAGACGACGCCGTTGGCGTCGTCTCCTCGTGCGCCCCCCTCGGGCCTTCGGCCCGGGCTCGCTCCGCTCGCGCGTTTCGGGGGGCTTTGCCCCCCGTCGCCCCCCTCGGCAGGGCTCATCTTCCGCAGTGGATGAGCTCGGCGGGGTTGCGGCCGCTCTGGAGCAGGGTGACTGCGCACTGAGGGTCGACACCCCGACAGTGGATGAGCGCTGCCGGGTTGTGGCCGGCGGCGATCAGGGCCGCCGCGCAGTACGGCTCGACGTCGGGCCCGCAGTGAATGAGAGACGCTGCGGGGTGGCCGGCGCGGAGCACGGCTTGCCGGCAGTCGGGCGGCGGGGGCGGGGCCTCGCTTCGCGTACCGCGGCGGCTCGACGCCGTGTAGGTCGCACGCGGCGCGCCGCCCGCACGGTACTCGCTCATCTCGAGCGTGTACGCGGTGCGGTGGCCCGCCTCGTACGTGCCGACGTAGATCGCGTACGTGCCGGCCGGGAACTGACCCTCGAGGCGCGAGTCGGTGCCGCCCGCGCCGTCGTCGTCGCACCAGACCTGCCCGTCCGGCGTGACGATCGCGAGCGTGACGTCGTCGTCGGCGAGCGCGTCGACGCGCAGGTAGCCGAAGCCGTCCGGGAGCTCGAGGACCTGCTCGGGCGACGACTCCCAGTACCCTGCGCAGACCGAGGGCATGCCGAGGCTCGCCGACGAGATGCGTCCCGAGGCGCGTCCCTCGACCACGAACGGATTGGGCATGAAGCCCTGCGACAGCGCGACCGACCCGCGGCGGTGGCGTCGAGGCTCGAACGCGAAGCGGTCGACGACGACCGGCTCGTGCCCTGCGATCACGGGCGGAGGAAGCCTCCGCGCGTACTCCGCGTCGGCCCGGGCGCGTTCTCGGTCCGCCTCGGACTGCGCGGCCTGCGCGCGAAGCCGCTCGCGCTCGATCTCGGCGCGATGGCGCTCGCGCTCCACACCGACGACTCGTTCCGACTCGGCGCGCGCGAGAGCGAGCTCGTGCTCACGCTGCTGTTCGATCGCTTCTCGTTGCGCCCGCGCTCGCTCCTCGGCCGCTTCTTGCGCTTCGCGCGCCGGTCTCGCGAGCTCGTCGCGGATCGTGCGGTCGAGGCGCGTCACGTACCTCGGATAGTGGCGCGAGATCATCGGCTGGTTCGTCCGCGGATCGATTCGGTAGCCGAGCCCCACGCTGTCGACGTACTGGATCTGGTACTCGCGGTCGGTGTAGCGGATCGCGAGGCGGAGCTGGACGCCGCGGTTGTCGAGCCGCGCGTACACGGCGCCCGGTTCTTCGTGCTCGACGGTGAACCGCTGATCCTGCAGCGCGCGCGCGAGCGCGTCGCGGATCGCAGCGGGGTCCGCCGTCTGCGTGATCATTCCGCCGGCCGGCGGGCCGACGGGAACTTGTCTGCCGCCGCACGCGGAGAGCGAGCCGGCGAGCGCGATGACGAGGAGGATGTTGGTCTTCATGGTCGTCTCCTTCACCGGCACACGTTGTCGGTGCAGTTTCCGCTGTCGCAGTCGCCGTCGAGGTCGCAGTTGCTGCCGAACCCCCGACCCTCGCAGCGGTTCGCGTAGCAATTGTCGCTGTCGCAGTCGCCGTCGAGATCGCAGCCGGCGCCGACATCCCGGCTCTGACAGCAGTTCTGGAAGCAGTTGTCGCTCTGGCAGTCGCCGTCGAGGTCACACGGGCTGCCCTCGGTGTTGGCGTAACAGTGACCGTTGAAGCAGTTGTCGCTCACGCAATCTCCGTCGAGCTCGCACGCCGGTGCGGCGCTGCTCTCGCTGCACGTCGCGGTCGCACACTCGCCGTCGCGCGTGGGCTGTCGCGCGCATCCGCTCGGGTCCGCGCTCATCAACGCGGCGTCGAGCATCGAGAAGCAGTCGTCGACGCAACCGAAGTCCGACGGTGAGCAACCCGAGATGCAGCTGTCCACGTCGAAGTGGCCTGCGCACGCGTCGAACGCGTCCGCGCTCGGGCACGAGTAGAGCGCGTCGTCGATGCAGCACGTGCCGTACTCGCCCGGTGCGGTCGGCCCAGCGTCGCGGCTGGGGAGCCTGCCTCCATCGGATCCGGGCGGTATGGCGCCGTCGCTACCAGGCAGCGGGCGCCCCTCGTCACCTCCGCGATGGGAGGAACAAGCGAAGCTCGCGAGAGCGAGCGCGAAGCAGGTGCAAACGAGAGTCGGGTCGCGGAACATTCGGGTTCTCCTCTTTCGCGATGCCGCTCCGACACGGAGCAGCTCGCACCGAGGACGCACCCGCACCCACCTCGTCGCACCCTTTCTGGCGCGAACGGAGGACCGCCTGTAATTATTGGAGGTTCGGCGCCCTCACACGCCGCCGAGCTCGCTCAGAGCCCGCTGCAGGCCTCCACGGCGGCCAGAGCGGCGGCCCGCGGCTCCCCGAGGTCGGTCGGCAGGGCCTCGGCCGCGGCGCGCGCGCCGGCGGCATCGTCCGACACCCCATCGAGCGCTGCCGCGAGCGCGCGCGAGCGCGATTGCGCATCGGCCGCCGCGGAGCGTGCGGTCTGGAACGCGGCCCACCGATCGCGCAGGCGCTCGAGGCTCGTCCCCTCCGGCGGATCGCCCTCTTGGGTCTGCATCGTCGCGAAGGTGTCGAGCACGCGCGCGCGTACTCGTTCGGGTAGCTCGCGAACGAGGAGCTGCAGCCGGGTCGAGGATTGATCGCCGGCCTGCGTGAGCTGCTCCTCTGCGTCATGGCCCGTCGGATCGAGCGTCATCAGCTCGGCGAATCGTCCAGCCAGCTCTTCGTTCACCGCCGCGGTTACCCGATCGGCGGTCGCCGCGTCGGTCGTCGCGAGCTCTTCGACCGCGAGCATCGCCGCGATCAGCGCACCCACCGCGACTTCCACTCCGACCGGTGCGTCGCTGTGCGACGAGAACTGCGACACGACGGCGTCGCTGCGGACGTTGCCGAGATCGATCGCGGCGACCGCGGCCTCGTGCATCGCCGCCTCGCGCGCCTGATACGCCTCGCGCTGCGCGTCCACGGCCTGGTCCGCGATCGGCTGCAGCGCGCTCGTCGCGGCGGTGCGCGCGGCGGCGCATTTCTCTCTTTGGCTCTCGCACGCGGTGGCTGCGAGCGCGACGGTGATCACGAGCACGATGAGCCGCATGGTGGGTCCCCCTGCCGCGCCATCCTATCACCGCCGGCGCGGCTCATTCGCCGGCCGGCGCGCCTCCCTTTCGGGGGTCGCTCACCGCGACCAGCCGAGGCGACTCTCCGCGACGGATGCGGATCGCTTGGACGACCGCCGAGTGCGGCTGTGTACCGACGACGTGGCCGCGTACCGTGAGCGCTTCGAGCACGCCGTCCGGCATCGGGTTCGATGTCTCGGTGAGGAGGACGTTGGGCGAGCCCTGGTGATGGACTCGCGGCTCGAGCAGCGCGTCCTCCGGATCGAGCCCGCGGACGAGCGTGTGCCACGCGACCTGCTCGGACGCGGTCACGATGCGGCTGCCGCCCGCGGCGCCGATGCAGAGCACCGCGCCGTGGTCGTCGAGGACGATCGTCGGCGACATGGTGGACACGGGCCTTCTCCCCGGCCCCGGAAGGTTCGCCTCGCCTCCCGGCAGACCGAACGCGTTCGCCTCGCCGACCGCGCTCGCGAAGTCGTCCATCTCGTCGTTCATCACGATGCCCGCTGCGGTGTACCGCGCACCGAACGACAGGTTCACCGTCGTGGTCACCGCCGCGACGTTCCCCTCCGCATCGACGACGCAGAGGTGCGACGTGCCGTGCTCCTCGATCGGCCTCGGCGTGCTCGCGTGCCGGTCGGGCAGGGGCAGCGCGTAGAGCGCAGGCGCCGTCGCGACCTGGCGGCGGAAGATCGCCGCGCGGCGCTCGATCCGCGCCGGATCGAGCAGTGCCGCGATGGGCACATCGACGTAGTCCGGATCGCCGAAGTAGCTCGCTCGGTCCCAGAACGGGCCTTTCCACGACTCGGCGAACGCGTGCATGAGCCCGGCTCCGCTCGCGGCTCGGCGCGCGCGCGGGACGATGCGGTCGAGGATCGCGAGGCTCGCCAGCATCGTGTACCCGCCTGCGCTCGGCGGCGGGGCGGTGACCCAACGGTAGCCGAGCAGCTCTGCCGAGAGCGGCTGCCGCTCGGCCACTCGGTAGTCGGCGAGATCGGCGAGCGTCATCTCACCGTGATGCTCGCGGTTCGCGCGTACGATCGCGCGCGCGATCGCGCCGCGATAGATGGCCGTCGCCCCGCCTCGACCGAACGCGCGGAGCGTCCGCGCGAGCTCGGGCTGCCGAAGCGTCTGCCCTGCGCGCAAGCCGTCGGCTCCCGGCTCGACCCACGTGCGCAGAACGCGGTCGCGCCTCATGTGATCGATGTTGTCGCCGCTCGCCTCGGCGAGCGCGGCGCCGACCGGAAACCCGTCGGCCGCGAGCTGTACGGCCGGCGCTGCGATCTCGGAGAGAGGCTTGCTCCCGAACCGCGCGACCAGCTCCGCGATCCCCGCGGGCTCGCCAGGCACGCCGGTCGCGAGCCCGCCGAGCTGCGACGGCCGGCTCGCGTGCCCACCGGTGGGCTCGTTCTCCGCGAACATGTCCGGAGTCGCGGCGGCCGGTGCGCGCTCTCGGAAATCGAGGAACGTGAGCGATCCGTCGCTCGCGTCGTAGTAGAGCGCGAAGCCGCCACCGCCCATCCCGCTCGACTGCGGGTTGACCACGCCGAGGGCGAGCATCGTCGCGGCGGCCGCGTCGGCCGCGTTGCCGCCGGCGCGCAGGATCTCCGCGCCCGCCTCGGACGCGAGCGCGTGATCCGCAGCGACCGCGAAGTGCTCGTACGCGCCTCGGCCCGGGCGTTGGCCGGGCGCGACCGCGACGAGGACGAGCGCGAGGGCGAGCATCGCCAGCGATGCGATCGCTCTCTCGGTGCACCTCACCATGTGGAGGACGATACCAAGAGAAGCCCGCCCGCGGCGGCCAGCACGACGAGGACGGCGATGGTGATCGCGAGCGCGCGCGACCGGACGGGTGGAGCCGGGATCGTCGACGCCCTGGAGTCGAGCTGGATCGCCACCTCGGGAAGCGTCGACTCGAGGCCGATCTTCTTGATCTCGGGCGCGGTCGGGCGGTCGGACGACAGAGGCGGGATTGACGGTCCCACGAGGCGCACCGCGGGCGCGATCGTGCTGGCGGCGCGCGCGAACGCGTCGGCGAGCTCGCTCGTCGTGTCGAACCGCGATTCGGGCAGGAGCGCCATCGCCTTGGCGACCACCGAGGCGACCTCCTTCGGCACGTCGGGTGCAACCTCGCGGATGGGTCGGTGGCGCCCCTTGAGGATGTTGCCGACGATCTCGTCGAGCGTCTTGCCTGCGAACGGAAGCTCCCCCGTCAGCGCTTCGTACGCGACCACGCCGAGAGCGTAGATGTCGGCGCGGGCGTCGAGGTCGGGCGCGCCGGTGAGCTGCTCCGGCGCCATGTACCGATAGGTTCCGACCGTGCCGCCGGTGATTGTGAGCCGGCGCCCGCCCGCGACTTTGGCCACGCCGAAGTCGACGAGCTTGACGAGAGACTCGCCACCCGGCCCGCTGAGCTCGTGCACGTTCTCGGTGAGCGGAAGGAAAATGTTCGACGGCTTGATGTCGCGGTGCACGATCCCGGCGTCGTGCGCCGCGCCGAGCGCGGAGCAGAGCCCGCGGATCACGGGCAAGAGGAGCTCGTGCCGCATGCGGCCCTCACGACGCAGGTAGCGCTTGAGCGTCTCGCCCTCGAGCAGCTCGAGCGCGATGAAGAGCGTTCCGTCGGGGAGCGCGCCGGCGTCCTTCACCCCGACGACCGCCGGATGATTGATCGCGCGGAGCACGGCCGCCTCCCGGCGAAACCGTTCGACGAGGCTCGCGTCGTCGGACGCGGAGGTCCTCATCAGCTTGAGCGCGACGCGCTGTCCGGACTCGAGGTCGACCGCGGACGCGACCGCGCCCATCCCGCCCTCGCCGAGCATTCCCTCGATGCGGAACCGCTCGCCGACGAGCACGCCCTTCCGAAGCTTCGTCGTTCCCACGCGTGGCGCCATCCTACCCGCTTGCTGCCTCCGGGAGGTGGCGCAGCGGGAGTTTTGCTACCATGTGTGGACTCGTGACCGTCGCAGAACGGAAAGCCCGGAGCCGAGCGCGCATCGTCGCGGCGGCCGCGAAGATCGCGCGATCGAAGGGGTTCGCGGGCGCCGGCGTGGATCGCGTGATGGCGGCCGCGGGGCTGACGCACGGCGGTTTCTACGCGCACTTCCGCGACAAGTGGTCGCTCATGGCCGAAGCCCTGCGGAGCGCGTTCGACGAAGCGGAGCAGAACCTCCTCGGTGGCCTCGATGGGATGGAGGGCGAAGAGGTCCTGCGCGCGGCGAGCGAGCGCTACCTGAGCGTGTCGCACGTCGAGCACCCGCAAGCGGGGTGCGCGATCCCGTCTCTCGGCGGCGAGATTGCACGCGCGCCCAGAGGCGTCCGCGCCGCGTTCCGCGAACGCTTCCTCCGGCTCGTCGACGCGCACGTCGCGCGCTTCGGCGGAGACCCGGCGGCGGCGCGTCGCAGGGTACTGGTGACGTTCGCATCGTGGACCGGCGCTCTCCTGCTCGCCCGCGCAGTGGACGACGCGTCCACGCGGGACGAGATTCTTGGAGGCCGTGCGCGCCGAGCTCGGGCTCGACCGGACCGACGGAAGCACCTGGGCCCACTGAGATTGACCGCATGCACATCGTGTTCGTCATGGACCCGCCCTCGACCGTGGCCGTCGACGAGGACACGTCGTTCGCGCTGATGCTCGAAGCACAGGCGCGAGGTCATCGCGTCGATCACTGTCTCTTGCGCGATGTCTTGCTCGACGTCGACCGACCGAAGGCGGTCGTCCGCCGAGCGACGATGAAGCGCGACGCGCGCGACCCGATTGCGCTCGGCGACGCGGTCGAGGTGGACCTCTCCGAGGTCGATGTCGTCTTCGTGCGCAAGGATCCGCCGTTCGACGACGAATACCTCTGGTTGACGCTCGTCCTCGAGCATCTGCGCGGCAAGACCCTCGTCGTGAACGACCCTCGCGGGCTGCGCGAGGCGAACGAGAAGCTCTACACGCATTGGTTCCCCGAGCTGATGCCGCGCACGGTGGTCACCTCGGACAAGAAGCGGATCCGCTCGCTGGTCGGCGAGATGGGCGGACAGGCGATCCTGAAGCCGGTCGACGGTCACGGCGGGCAGAGCGTCTTCGCGCTTCGTGCGAACGACGGGAACTTCAACGCGATCGTCGAGACCGTCACGCGGAACGGGACGCGGGTCGCGGTGCTTCAGGAGCTCGTTCCCGGAGGTCGCCGAGGGCGACAAGCGCATTCTCCTGGTCGACGGCGAGCCGATCGGGATCATCCTGCGGATCCCGAGCGGAGGCGACGTGAGGAGCAACATCCACGTCGGCGGCAGAGTGGTGGCGTGCGAGCTCTCCGACCGCGATCGCGAGATCTGCGCCCACATCGCGCCGCGCCTGCGAGCCGACGGTCTGTGGTTCGCCGGCATCGACGTCATCGGCCGCTACCTGACCGAGGTGAACGTCACGAGCCCTACGGGAATACAGCAGATGTCCCGTCTCACGGGAATCAACGTCGAGGCGCGGGTGCTCGATTGGCTCGAGCGACGTCGGGATGGCAGCGAAGCCTGAGGACCTGGTAGGGTAGCCCGTCCATCAGGGCACCGCGCGGTGTGCGGAGGAGGAACCGATGCGCGCGCACGGCATGAACCTGCTCTCGGCGCTTGCGGCCGTCATCGGGATCGTTTTCGCGACGTTCTCGACTCACGATTTCGCTCAGCATCTCGACCGTCAGGTGCACGGGCTGCAGTGCTCTTTTCTTCCCGGCTTTTCGCAGCCGGATGTCAGCGGGCACACCGGTTGCCACACGACGCTCATGTCGCCGTACTCGTCCGTGTTCCGGGACTCGGTGTGGGGCGGCATCCCGATCTCGCTGCCCGCGATGGCGGTGTTCGGCTTCCTGCTGGTGTGGGCGCTGTTCGTGATGCTGGCGCGCCGGCAAGCGGACACGCGCGCCACCGGATTCCAGCTGCTCGCGTGGACGCTGCCGGTCTTGACCAGCGTCGGCATGGGCTACGTGTCGCTGGTCACGCTCGACGCCGCGTGCAAGCTCTGCATCGGGATCTACGCTGCGAGCGGGCTCGGCTTCGTCGGTGCGCTCTTCGCCTTCCTCCGCGCGCGCTCGCTGTCGCGGATCGTGGGCGCGGCAGAAAAGCGGCGCGCCGGACCGGACGAGCTCCCGGGTGAGGCCCCGCGCGCGGCGTCCGCGCCGACCGCGGGCGCAGAGGGCCCTTCACCCCTCTCGTGGGGCGTGCTGGCCGGCGCGTTCGTTCTCGGCCTTCTGTTCGTGATCATCCCGGTCGTCACGTACGCGTCGGCCGCTCCCGACTTCTCGCGCTACGTCGGCTCGTGCGGAACGCTCGCCGACCCGTCCGATCAGCACGACGTGCTCATCGCGCTCGGCCCGCAGACGAACGAGGTCCCGGTCATCGAGGTCCTCGATCCGCTCTGTCCGGCATGCCGCGGCTTCGAACGGCGCTTCGACGCCTCGTCGATCGCGCCATCGACGAGCCGTCGCGTGCTGCTGTTCCCCCTCGACGACGCCTGCAACTGGATGATCGACGAAGCGATCCATCCGGGCGCGTGCGCGATCAGCGAGGCCGTGTTGTGTGCAGGCGACGACGCCGGCGCGGTGATCGATTGGGCGTTCGAGGAACAGCCGCGCATCGTCGAGGCCGCTCGCCACGATCCGGAAGCGGCGGCGCGGATGGCGCGCAGCCGCTTCCCGTCGCTCGCGCATTGCATCGGGAGCGCGCAGGTGGAGGCGAAGCTGAACCAATCGCTTCGCTGGGCCGTGCAGAACGAGCTGCCGATCATCACACCGCAGATCTACGTCGGGGACTTTCGGCTCTGCGACGCGGACACCGACCTCGGGATGGATTACGCGTTGCCGCGCCTCGCCGAGCACTGGCGCACCGCCCCTCCCCGGCCGCCCCCCGAGCCGGCCGCGGACGTCGAGCGCGCGAGCGCCGGGACACGCGCCGGTCAGCCTGCGCAGCCGAGCCGCCCCACCTTGAACCTCGGTCCGTCCCGCCCTACCGAGACGCCGATTGAAGAGGTCGAGCCCGGAGCAGAGCCTGGCGGCGAGCCCGGCGCGGGCGAGACCCCCGAGGGAGTGCCGACCCCGAGCCCGACTCCGAGCCCGACTCCGACCCAGACCCCGACCCCGACCCCGACCCCGACCCCGAGCCCCACTCCAAGCCCGAGCCCGGGCACTGGGGCTGCGCCCGCCCCTGCGCCCGCCCCCGCGCCCGCCCCTGCGCCGGCTCCCGCTCCGGCCCCGACCCAGGAGCTCCCGCAATGACCCGCAACCTCATCGTCGCCGCCATCGTGGCGATCGTCGTCCTCGCGTTTCCGGTGGTCGCCGTCGTCTCGTGGACCGGCGCCGCGTCGGCGCGGCTCGACGAGCAAGAAGCGACCGCGAGCGAGCGCCCCCAGGCGGGTGTGGCCCAGGAAGCGAACGAGTCGTATTGCACGCCGGAGCTCAAGCGCATCCTGCGCCGCGTGCTCAGAGCTGCGGGCTCATCGGCGGCGAGGGCGGGCGCGGCTGCCAGCCGGTCGAGGCGCAGCAACGTCGCCACGATGGAGCGGCGCCGACTTCAACGCGCTGTTCCTCCCGATGAAGGACCGCGGCGCGATCATCCAGTTCGAGCAAGCGTCCGCCGAGCTCGACGCGGCCGACGCGACAGCTCGTCGATCGCGTCTTCGCCGATCAGCGCGGCGCGAGCTACTTCTTCGTCGTGTCGCGCGCGTCGCCCGAGGGCTCGGCCGAGCCAACCGCGAGCTCAGCACGCAGCGCGCCGAGGCCGTGATGGCCCACCTCGCAGCGAGACCTTCAACGACCCGGACCTCGCAGCAACAGGTCGGCCTGCTCTGGCTCGGCGAGGAGTTCGCCCAGCTCGATCAGAGCTTCTGCGACTGGCGCCGCAGCGGCAGCGGCCGCAGCTGCGGCCCGACGACCTCAACCGGAGCGCGTTCATCGCATGGATCGATTGCCGGCTCTGAGGTCGCGCGCGCCGCTCGCTCGCGCCGTGGCGCTCACCCTCGGGCTCGGCGTAGCGGCTCGTCCCAGGCTGCGACGACACCCCGAGCACCGGCGCGCCGCCGAGCCGCGTCATCGCTGTGGCCGCTCGGCCGGAGGCCGATCCTGCGGACGAGTTCTGCGAGGCCGCCCCGGCTGCCGCGGCGGCCCTCCGCTGGGCTTGCCCGCGCTCGCGGCGGGCTCGCTCGAGCCGAGCCACGTGAGGCGCTGGGTCAACGTGTGGGCGACGTGGTGCCGGCCTTGCGTGGAGGAGATGCCGATGCTCGTCGAGTGGAAGGACCGCCTTCGCGGCGATGGCATCGACGTCGAGCTGCTGTTCGTGTCCGCGGACGAGACCGACGACGACGTCGCCGGGTTTCGCCGCGAGCACCCGACCGTGCCCGAGTCGCTCCGCGTCGCCGATCGCATCGACGATTCGGCGAGTGGGCGCCTACGGTCGGTCTGGACGCAGGCGCGACGCTGCCCATCCATCTGCTCGTCGACGCGCACGGCAAGGTCCGCTGCGCGCGGACCGGCGCGGTGCGCGCCCACGACTACGACGTCGTGAAGCGGATCCTCGAGAGCATGTAGACGCGGCGCGCGCCCGAAACGAAAACGGCACCGGAGCGAGCCCCGGTGCCGTCTCGTGCATCAAGCGGAAAGGCTCAGATGTCGCCTTCGCCGCCCTCGGCGCCGGTGTCGTCGCCAGTGGCGTCGTCGGTGCCCATCGAGTCGTCGGTGCCCATCGAGTCGTCGGTGGCGTCCATGCCGGTGTCGCCGGCCGGCTCGGTCATCTCGGAGCCGGAGCTCTGAGACTCGGTGCCCTCGGGCTCGGCGCTCGAGCCGCCGCATGCCGTGAGAACCAGCGCCGTGATGATGCTGAGGAACAGGGTGGAAAGGGTCTTCATGTGGAACCTCGTTGTTTCCGGAGCGGGGCGCTCCGGCCCCGTGTTCGCATCAAGGCTGCGCCTGCGCTCCGTGGGGAGGTAGCACTTCATCGTCATCTTTCGTTGCCGTTCGTCGGGACTTGTAATCGACTGTAAACCGGCCCCCGTCCCCGCAGCTGGATTTTCTCAATGATGTTAGGCCGTTGACGGTCTTGCCGGAAGAAACACTCTTCCCGCCCCGCGCGGTACCTGGGATACGTTACGACGCCATGTCCCTGACGCGGCTCGCGCTCTGGCTGGGTCCGTGGACCTCGTCGGGCAAGGTGCCCGACGGCGTCGACCGCGAGGACGTCGAGGTTCCGGTCGAGCGGGTGGACGACCGGCCGATGCGAGCGCGCATGTACAGCCCCCGGGGGCGGGCCCCGACCGGAGCGCTCCTGCTCGTCCAGGGCCTCCACTACGCGGGCGCGGACGACCCGCGCATGGACCGCTTCGCCGCGATCCTCGCCGCGTCGGGCGTGCTCGTGTGCGCGCCCTTCTTGCCCGATTTCGCGAAGCTCCGCGTCGCGACGACGCTCGTGCGCGACACCGCGCGCGCGTTCGACTTCCTCGAATCGCGCGCGGGGCGGCCCGCGGGCAAGCTCGGGATTTCAGCATCTCGTTCGGGTCGTTCCCTGCGCTGCGCGTGGCCGCGTCCGAGAGCCACCGCGAGCGCGTCGCGGGTCTCGTCGTGTTCGGCGGCTATGCGGACATCGTGGAGACGATCCGTTTCTGCATCGTGGGCGAGCCGGGCTTCGCGCACGATCCGTTGAATCGCCCCGTGGTCTTCATCAACCTGCTCGATCGCGTGCGCGGCCTGCCACCCGATCCCACCCGCGTCCTCGCACAGTGGGACGCGTACGTCCGTCGCACGTGGGGCCACCCGGAGCTGAAAGAGCGCTCGCGCTTCGAGCCGATCGCGCGCGAGCTCGCCCGTGCGCTCCCCGACGACGAGCGGGAGAGCTTCCTCGTGGGCTGCGGCATCGGCGACGATGCCGACGCGATCGCGCTCGAAGCGCTCGACGGGTCGCACGAGTTTCTCGCGACGCTCGATCCGCGGCCTCACCTCGACGGGCTGCGGTGTCCCGTCCACGTCGTCCACGGCCGGGACGACGACGTCATCCCGTACACGCAGGCCGAGCGGCTCCGGGCCGCGCTCCCAGCCCACGTCGACGCCGAGGTCCGCGTCACCGGTCTCTATGCGCACACCGGAACGACGGGGCTGCGCGCGTGGCTGGGCAAGCTGCGTCTTCTCGCCGGAGAGCTCCGTGCGCTCCTCGGGATCCTCCACGCGATCGATCGGACCGCGCGCAGCCGATCTTGAGGGGGTCGATCGAACCGCGTTGATTGTCGCGGCGCCCGAGCAAGCGTTGCGCATCGCGCAGTTGTTGCCCGCTGGATTGGGGGCCGCCTCGCTGGAATCACAGGCTTTATTTGCCATGGCCCCCGTTTCGCTCTGGCGATGTGCGTGGAGGCGGCGATGCCAGGCAACACCCGTTCGTACTTCGTCTACGCCCTCTTGCTCGCCTCGTCCGCGTGCGGACGGCTCGGCTACGAGCGGTCGCCCGTGACCCTCGCCGATGGCGGCGCCGCGGACGGGACGATCCTCGAGCTCGAGGACGGGGGCCCATCGAGCAGCCCGGACGGTGGCGTCGACGGTGGTGCTGGGTGCGGTGTCGTCGGCGCCACTGTCGGTGAAGTCGGTCCGCGCGCGTTCGCGACCGACGAGTCGCTTCCGACGATTGAGGCTTGCGGAGACGTTTGGGAGAGCGGACGTCTCGTCGGTGACCTCGTCTCGGCTCCCGGTGACGACTGCCTCGTGGTTCGGGCCGCGGGGGTCGTGATTGAAGGCGCCGGTCACCTCATCACCGCGGGCGGGCACGCGATCGTCGTGACCGATCACGCGGGGCTCGTGGTGCGGCACGTGCGCTCGGCACAAGGGGTCGAGATCGCGCAGGTCGGCGGCGACGCGAGCGGCGCACTGGTGGAGGACTCGGAGCTCGGTTGGCTCGGGGTGTATGGCCCCGACGACGTGGTGGTTCGCTACAACCGCCTCGGGGGTCTGGTGCTCTGGGGCTTCTGGAACGGCAACGTCGCCGAGCGCGCGTTGGTCGAGCACAACGAGATCCGCGGGAGCGCCGCGCCGCTCGTCGACGTGTACAGCGGTGATCCGCCCTACGGGATTGCGTGTCCCGTCTCGACGGGACACACGTTCACCGACAACGAGATCGTCTCCGACGCAGCCGACCCGAGCGACCACGACGAGGCGCTCTACGTTCGATGCGTGACCGACAACGTGTTTCGGAACGTCTCGATCCGATCGACCGCCGAGGCGACGGGCATCGTGTTGACGGGAAGCTCCACACGCAATCGCTTCGAGAGACTGACGGTGCGAACCGACCACCCGGACGGCGCGGCTGTCGTCATCTACGACGCAAAGGGCAACGAGCTCACCGACTCGGTGCTCACGACGCGCATCGGAGCGCCGCTCTCTTCGAGCCTCGGCGGGGGTAACGTGGTCTCACACGTCGTGCTCGACGGGCCGGCGCCACTCGACATCGAGGCCGAGTCGGACGAGGTGCTGGATCACGTCACGATCCTTCACCGCGGCATCGACGCAGCGCTGCTCGTACGGGGCGATGCGACGTCCGGGCGTCTGACCATGCGGAACAGCATCGTCTGGTCGACGAGCGCCGAGATCCTCGAGCTCACCGACGGCGCAGAGCCCTACGACGTCGACTTCGACTTCGACGTGTATCACTCGCCGGGCGGCGCGGCGCGGTTCGGCAACCTGAGCAGCTTCACGGCCTGGCAGACGACGGGCTCCGACGCGAGCTCGCTCGAGGCGGACCCCGAGCTGGCGTCGCTCCAACCCGAGGGCGCGTGGCCACTCTCGGGCTCGCCTGCCCGCGTCGCAGACGAGCGCGGTGGGACGGCCGGTGCGTTCGCGTGCCCGTGAGCCTCGGCGCCCGATCGATCACCGGGGCGGCGGGGGGCTCGTCGATTGCCGGAGCGGCAGGTCCACCGTGAACGTCGTCCCGCCGGCGCTCGACGCGACGTTCACCGTCCCGCCGGCACGGGCCACCATCTCCCGGACGACCGTCAGGCCGAGGCCGCTTCCGCCGTCCGTTCCAGAGACGGACGAGTCGAGCACGAGAGCGGCGAGCTCGGGTGGGACGCTCGGCCCATCGTCGCTCACGGTGAGAAGGGCACGGCCGTTCTGCTCGGCGACGTGAACGGTGATGCTGGCGTCGTCGCGAGAGCGTCCGTGAAGCGCCTGCGCCGCGTTGAGCAAGAGGTTCGTGAGGACCTGGCCGAGCACCGACGGGTCCATCCGAACGCGGGGTGAGCTCTCGGAGATCACGCGGAGGCGGGCCACGCGCTGGACCTCCGGCCGGAGGATGCCGGTCGTCGACTCGACGACGCGGTCGACGAAGCAGTACGCATCGGGTGAGCTTTCCGCCTCTGCTTGGCGTAGGCGCTCGACCAAGTCCTCGAGCTGACGAGCCAACGAGCTCGTGTCGTTGGCCACTTCGGCGATCTCGTCGAGGATCTCCCGAGGGCGCGGGGGGCTCTCGTCGAGGCTCAGCGCGGCGGCGCCCGCGAGAGCGGACGAACGCTCCGCCTTCAGCCGGAGCTCTCCGACGAGACGCGCGAGCTCGTCGGTCACATCGGCTTCGACAGCTGCGCCGCTCGGATTCTGGCCGACACGCAGCAGGCGAACCTCCATGTCTTGGAGCGTTCGCTGGATGTGCACGAGCTCGATCGCGGTGCGCAGGATCTCGACGAGGTCCTCGTTCTGAAACGGCTTGCGAACGTAGCGCGACACCTGACCGCGGTTGATGGCATCGATCGCGGCGTGAAGATCTGCGTAAGCCGAGATCATGATCCGAATCGCGTCCGGCCGAACGCGGCGGGCTGCCTCGCACACGGAGACGCCGTCCATCCCCGGCATGCGCTGGTCGCAGAGGAGCACGGCGATCGCGGAGTTCTCGGCGAGGAGCCGCAGCGCTTCCTCTCCGTTCGAAGCCGTGAGCAGCTCGAACATTCCGTCGAGCGCGTAGCGTACGGCTACGAGATTGGCGCGCTCATCGTCGACGTACAGAACGGGGTAAGCGCGATAGTCGATCATGCGACTCGACTAGAATAGCGCGAACACACGCGTCGCCGGAATTCATCTCGGTGACCTGCAAGTGCTGCAGCGCAGGAACTTCACATTGGTGCGAAGCGCACGATCGTCTCGTGTTCGCCCGCGCGATGCATGGTGTGATGTGCGCGCACGTGGGCATGTGCGCAGGCACGGCTCAGCTGCGCGCTTCGTCTCCCGCCGCTGTGCTGACCGGCAGCCGGATCGTGAACTGCGCGCCGCCGAGCTCGGACCGGCTGATCGCGATCGTGCCCTTGTGCTGCTCGACGACGTCGCGCGCGATCGCGAGGCCCAGGCCGGTTCCCTCGCCGATGGCGCGCGTCGTCACGAACGGATCGAAGATCCGCTCGACCAGCGCGGGGTCGACGCCCTCGCCCGAGTCCGACACGTCGACGACGTACTCCCCGTCGAGGCGGCGGCCGAGCACACGGATCTCCCCTTTTGCGCCTACCGCTCGCGCGGCGTTGTCGATCAGGTTGAGGAACACGTGGTTCATGTCGCCGGCGCGGCCCCAGATCACCGAGGTCTCGTCGACGTCGGTCGACACGCGGACACTGGCCGGTAGCTTCGCGGCCACGAGCCGGACGGACGCCGTGAGACCGCGGCCTGGCTCGAAGCGCCCGAACGACACGCGGTCGATGCGCGACAGGTCGAGCAAGTCTGTCGAGAGCCTCTCGATACGGGCCGCGCTCTCCTGCATCACGTCGAACATCTCCTCCGTCGGTGCGTCGAGCTTGGCGGTGATCCGAGCGCGCACAGCCGGCAGACCGCTGGTCAGGGGGATCAGCGCGTTTCTCACGTTGTGCGCGACCGAGGCCGCGACCATGCCGAGCGCGGCGAGGCGTTCCTGGTGCGCGAGGTGCTGCAGCATCTGCCGCACGCGCAGTTGGACGTCCACGCGGGCGAGGAGCTCGCGGCCGTGGAACGGCTTCGTCAGATAGTCGTCTGCACCCGCGTCGAACCCTTCGAGCACGGTCTGGGTGTCTCCGCGGGCGGTCACGAGAATGATCGGCGTCGTCCTCGTCGCGTCGAGCTTGCGCAAGGCACGCGTGAGCTCGATTCCCGTCATTCGCTCCATCGCGATGTCGGACACGATCACGTCCGGCTGGAGCAGCTTCGCCTTCGCGAGCGCGCTCTCTGCATCGGCGACACCCGTGACGCGAAACCGTGCGGCCAATACGTCCGCGAGCAGAGCGCGCAGATCCGCGTTGTCCT
Organism: uncultured delta proteobacterium; assembly: GCA_963740495.1. Classification (GTDB taxonomy): domain Bacteria; phylum Myxococcota_A; class Polyangia; order Polyangiales; family CAVUEK01; genus CAVUEK01. Next base: position 650,234 of record CAVUEK010000006.1, on the reverse strand, counting down.
CGACGACGAGCGCGATGGGCGCCGATGGCCTCGGACCGCTGCGCGTCAACTCGCTCGGGTCGCGGCTGGTGGGCAACTGCTCGCCGACGTCCGGGGCGTGGTCGGTAGGCTCGTCAGGCGCAATCGCGCCGGTTGCGACGACCCGCGGCATTCGGAGCTCGAACACGGTTCGCTTGCCAGGGTCGCTCTGTGCCGTGACCTCTCCGCCGTGGAGCCGCGCGGTCTCGCGCACGAGGGCGAGGCCGAGACCGGTGCCCCCGCGCCGCTCCGTGCTCGAGCCCGACTGCGAGAAGCGCTCGAACAGACGCGGCAGATCCTCCGCCGGCACCCCGCTGCCGTCGTCCTCGACGGCGAACACGACCTCGCCGCCTTGGTCCGTCACGCGAATCACGACGTGGCCGCCGCTCGGCGTGAAGCGAAGCGCGTTCGCCACGAGATTCGTGAGCGCCGAGTCGACCCGGTCCGGGTCGAGAGCGACCGGGTTGCCGTGCTCGGGAGCGACGACCGAGAGCTCGATCCCCCGGCGGGCCGCGGACGAGTGGAACGCGTCCGCGACGCGTCGCGCGACGGTGCCCGGTACCACGGCCCGCCTGTCGAGGGTCGCGCTGCCCGCGTCGATCTTCGCCAGCTCGAGCAGCTGGTTGATCATCGTGAGCAGACGCGCCGCGTTGCGCTTCATCGACGCCAACGCCGCGTCGCGCCCTCCCGGTGGCTCGCGACCGGAGGTGATGTCCTCGAGCGGCGCGATCAAGAGAGTCAGTGGCGTCCGCAGCTCGTGCGACACGTTCGAGAAGAATTCTGTCTTCGCTTCGTCGAGCGCGCGAACCTCGTCGAGCGTCTGCGCGAGCTCGAGCGTGCGCTCCTCCACCTTCTGGTCCACCTCGCGCTTCGCCGCGATCAGCTCCTCGAAGCGTTTCTCGTTGTCGCGCACGCTGCGCGACAGCGCGTCGTGATGGTCCTGGATGTCCGCCACTCGGTCCGCGATGTCGAGCCGCTGTCGATACGCGAGCACGGTCGCCCACGTCGCGAGCCCGCTGCAAACGCTCAGCGTGACGAGCAGCGGAAGCGCCGCCCCGAGCGCCCACCCGAGCCCGACGCCCGCCGCGGCGCCACCGAACAACAGCAGCCAGAGCGACAGCCGCGACGACGGCTCCTGCCACTCGATGTCGTAGATGCACTGCTCGTCCCCACGGTGGTAGCAGCTCGTGTGCACGACCTTCGCCGGCGGCAAATCGAAGAGCACGGGGACCGCGGCCATCTGCGCGCGAGCGACTTCGCACATGTGGGCGGTGTCGGTTCGCTCGATGTCGAGCAGCCTGCGCGCCGCGATTCTCAGTGTCGTTCGGCCGCGCTCCTCGAGCTCCCACGTCTGGACCTTGTTGAAGCGAGGTGTCGAAGCGACGATTCTTCGATACGTGAAAAGCGGCGTGCCGAAGCTCCTGAGGAACGGGTAGATCGCCCCCATGTGCTTGGGCGACATGATGAGACTCCCGATACGCGTGATCTGTTCGGGGCTGCTCTCCGCCGCCAGGCGCGCGAGCACCCGCTCGCCGAACTCCCAGGAGATCCATCCCTGCGACGAGATCAAGCTCCGCAGGTCCACGCCCCACTCATCGAGCCATCCATCGACCCAGGACTTACCAAAGGCCTCCTCGGCGACATCCAAGACGCTTCCCACAGCGTAGCTGTGAAGCTGAGGTTGAAGCACGTCTTCGGTCGCGGGCGGGGCCATCCTAGACTCGCGATATCGCTCGATGAAGATACTCCAAGCACACGTCGAAAAGGCATGTGCCGTACGAAGCCTCTGCAACCCTACGCGTACTCAGCGCCCTTGCGAACGCACATGTTGTCGGCTATCCGCGAGTGATGGACGGTCGGATCGAGCGAATCGTGATAGTCGGCGGCGGAACCGCGGGCTGGCTATCGGCGACCTATCTGCAAAGGGCCCTGGGCGAGTCGATCGCGATCACGTTAGTCGAGTCTAAGGACATTCCAGGAGTGGGGGTGGGGGAGGCGACGATCCCGACTCTCAGGACGACGCTCGGCTTCATCGGCCTCGCGGACGCGGAGTGGATGCCAAAGGTGGGTGCGACATATAAGGCAGCGATCAAGTTCGTGGATTGGGTCGATCCCGCCCGAAAGACCGACGACCACTTCTGGCATCCGTTCACGCAACGCCCCGAGCCTGCGGTACTTCCATTCGAGCGTCCGTACTTCCAGCAGATCGGTACGCGCGTTTCGCTTCTTCACTATGCTCATCGTCGCCGGCTCGAAGGCGCGTCGCAATCGCTGGCCGAGATGATCGCGCCGAACGTCGCACTCTGCATGGCGCGAAAGTCGCCCATTCATCCGAGCAATCCGGACATGAATCAGAGCACCGCATATCATTTCGATGCGGTCGCCCTGGCGCGGTTGCTCCGCGGGCTCGCGATCGAGCGCGGTGTCAGTCACGTGGTGGACGATGTCACTTCCGTGGAGCTCGATGAGCGGGGTTTCATCAAGGCGCTGCACACTAAAGGAGGCGCCAATGTGGAAGGCGACCTCTTCATCGACTGCACTGGGTTTCGCGGTGCTCTGCTGCAGCGAACGCTCCAAGAACCCTTCCTGAGCGACAGCAATGTGCTGTTGTGTGATGCCGCGGTTGCGCTACCAGCAACGAACGACCCCGACCGAGATGGGATCGCCCCGTACACGACGTCCACTGCTCTGACCGCCGGCTGGGCCTGGGACGTTCCCTGATGCACCGCAACGGCTGTGGCTACGTATACAGCAGCGGTGCGCTTTCAAGAGAAGGCGCGGAGCAAGAGCTGCGGGCGTTCCTCGGACCCCGCGCGTCCGACACGGATGCGAGGCACATCCCGATGCGAATCGGGCGGACGAGGAAATTCGGTGGGTCAAGAACTGCGTCGCCATTGGCTTGTCGGCCTCGTTCCTCGAGCCACTCGAGTCGACCGGCATCTTTCTGATCGAATACGGGCTGGCCACTCTTCTGACGTTGTTTCCTTCTCTCGCGTTCGACTCCGGACGAATCCGAAAGTACAACGAGACGGTGCGCGAGATGTACGAAGACATTCGTGATTTCATCGTGATGCACTATGTCCTCTCGCAGCGGACGAACTCGGAGTTCTGGACGGCAGCACGTTCCGTGGAGCTACCCCCGACTCTCCAAGAGAAACTGGAGCTCTTCGAGTCGAATTGCCCGTGTTCGACGAGCTGAGGCTGCGCGTGTTCCCGGCGTTCAGCTACACCTGCATTTTGGACGGGTATGACCGCTTGCCGCGCCGACCATACCCGCTGCTCGATCACCTCGGCTTCGAGATGGGAGAGCGCGCCCTCGCCCAGTTAGCGGTCCGGAGCGCCGAGATCGCTTCCGCGATGCCTCAGCACTACGACTATTTGCGGTCGATGTCACCCAGCGTCGAGCACGTGCAAGGCTCGACCTAGGTCTAACGCACGACGACGAGGTAGCTCTCTCCGAGATAGAGATCCTCACGCGACGTCAGCACTTCGTCGAAGCCGGCCTCCAGAAGCAGAGCCTCGAGCTGCGCGGCCCAGTAGACGTTCGGCATTCCCGTCGCTTTCAACTGCGCGCTGCACGCGACGAAGTGCTCGAGGTCGTCTTTGAGCTCGTCGTAAATGTTTCTCTCCCGAAATTCCCGGGTGATCTGGTCGATGAGCTTTCTCATGTCCAGGTGCGGCGTCGGTCCCGAGACAGCGAAGACGCCCGAGGGCTTCAGGACTCTGCGTACCTCGGAAATCATGCGCGCCGGGCTGGCTACGTAGAATATGACGTTGTTTGCGATCACACCGTCGAACGAGGAGTCCGCGAAGGCAAGCTCCTCGGCATCTCCGTTGTCCAGGTGCATCGACGTCCCGAGGGCAGACCCCGCATTCAGCCGCGCGCGCGCAAGCATCTCGTCGTTGTTGTCGATGCCGTGGACCTCGCAGCCGTCTTTGGTGAGAGGAATCGCGATCAGTCCTGTCCCACAGCCGACGTCGAGGATCTTGCCGTTCTTGGGTAAGTGACGACGCATCTCCTCGCTAAGACGCTGATATTCGCTCCAGTTGCCGAGCACTCGGTCATAGGAGACGGCGAACCGTGTCCAGATGTTGTCGCTTGCTGTCATCAGTAATCAGCTCCGCGTGGGATCGGGCAACTCTGCTCGTCCATCCGCAGACACGAGCACCGAGGTCGTTCCGTGCGCCATCGTCTGCGTTGCAGCGTGGAATACCGCGCCAGAGCTCAAGCCCGCGGTGATCCCTTCCCGTCGGAGAGCGTCGAGCCCCGCCTGCGCTTGCGTCCTCGTGACGCGCACGGTCTCGTCAGGGAAGTCGAGTTGGTAGAGATCACTACTCCCACGATGCGCAATGCGGGTATTTCGCATTCCCTCGATGTCCATCTCGGATGACTCGACGGCGACGATGCGCACGTGCGGATCGCGGCGCCGCACGTGGAGGCCGACACCCATGATCGTCCCGCCCGTACCGACCGCTGCGAACAGTTCGTCTATCACGGGGATGGACCCGCAGCTCGTTCGCGAGCCCCACGTACGACCGCGACGATTCCGCGTTTCCATACTGGTCGGGCCAGTAGTAGCCATGGAATCGCCTCTCGTGCGCGAGACGCATCGCGGCCTCCACGCCAGCCTCCCGGTCGATGACCGTCACGGTTGCCCGATATGGGGCCAGGCGCGACAAGATGCCATCCGGCAGACCCTCAGGGACGATCAGCTCCAGCGGGCTACCGAAGCGTTGGGCGACCCTCGCGAGCGCGACCCCCGTGTTTCCGGTCGTGACCTCGACGATTGGTTGACCGGCGTGCAACTCGCCACGCGCGCGGGCCGTCGTGAGCAGATGTTCGGCGAGCCGGTCCTTGATGGAGCCGGTGGGGTTTGGCCCCTCGAGCTTCAGGAGCCTGCGACCCGAGTGTCCGCTGAGGGCGTGGAGTGGCGTGACGCCACTCATTTGGCCGCGTCCGCGTCGAAAACGGTCACGCCTATCATCCCCCAGAGGTCCACGCGGACCATCTTCGGAGCTCCAGGCACGCGTTGTCCCTGGAGTATGCTGACGTAGGCGACGGCAGCGAGATATCCGGCGAGGCAAGCTCCCGGCGCCGTCGTGGGCACCGTGCCCACCGCAACTCGCCCCAGGAATCGCTCTTTGTCGAGGTAAGAGGGGGCTCGATCCCGATGATCCGATTTGGCGGGGGCTTCCAGGTCTTCGTGTCACCTGGGTACTGGAAGTACTCCTCGTACGTCATCTCGTCGGGATAGAAAAACGAAGAGCACCGAACCGGTACCCACGACGGCCGAGGTCGTCGCGATAATCCCTCGCTTTCGAGCCTCTCGATGCAGGAGGATCTCGCGGCGGGGGCCGAGTAGTCGATGGCCTCGTGGACGAAGTCGCAGCCGTCGAGGAAGTCTCCGATGTTCTCTGCGGTCACGCCCTCGTCGTAGGTGACCACTTCGATGTCGGGGTTGATCCCCCGGATCCGTTCCGCCGCGACGTCGACCTTCTTGCGGCCGAGGGTCTGCTCGGACGCGTCGATTTGACGGTTGATGTTCGTGCGCTCGAAGCGATCCGGATCTGCAATCTTGATCGAGCCGACACCCATGCGAGCGAGGAGGTCCGAGAGACCTTCGCCCGCGGCGCCGCTGCCGGCGATGCCTACCCGCGCTCGCCACAGCCGTTCCTGGAAGGCTTCGGTCCAAACTCCGATGTTGCGGTCGTAACGCTCGTCCATCGAATGTCCGCGAGGCTCGTCCATATAGCTGACAATTCGACAGTAGCAACGAGGCGAGCCGAACATCCGGTCGTGGGCTCATCCGGCGTGAGCGATCAGCGTCGACGGCTCAGCGCTCGAGCCCGACGGGTCCCGCCTTTCGCGGATGAAGTAGTACCAGCGGTGGAGGCCGGCGCGGTTGTAGCTGTGGACGCTGACCTCGGCCTCGTGCTCGAAGCCAGCGCGCTCGAACGCGGTGGTCTCGATCTCGGCGGGCAGTAAGGCGAATCGGTCGCCGGTGGCGGTCTGCGCGGGCTGCCCGAGGATGTGCGCGGCGGCCAGGTGGAGCGCGTCGGCGCCGCGGCGCTCGGGGTGCATGGGCAGGACCCACGTGGCGTTCAGGAGCCACGTGAGGTTGAGGCCGGGGTCGGATTGCTCCTCGATGAGCGCGAGGATTGGGTAGCCGCGGTCGGTGATGAGGGAGCTCCGGCGCTGCCGATGTACTCCGAGGCGACGCAGCTGAGCGCGGGTGTCCTCGATGGCGAAGTCACCTTCACGAAGGGCGAGGGCGGCCGCTCCGAGGCGGCCAAACATTCGCTCCGCTGCGTTGCCGACGGCGCGCTCGTCGGCCTGGCGCATCGAGCGAATCGACAGTCCGATGGTCGGAAGGATGCCGGAGCGCTTGCGACCGCCCCGCACGACCCAGAGGCTCATGTCGCGGCGCGCGATCGCTTCGGGCGTTCCGGTGAGCGCGAAGAAGCGCTCGAGGAAGCTCGTGATACGCCGGTTGGCGGTGTTGACGAAGACGACCATGTAGCGACCGTCGGGGCGTGGCAAGATGTGGTCGAGATACGCCATGTGAAGCACGCTCGGCTTCCGGATGCGCCGGTCGGGTGAGGCGACCATGTGTTGGATCACCCAGGATTGGTCCCACGCCCGCACGGCCGAGACCGCGGCGACGAGGCGGCCTTCCTCTCGCTGCACGAGCGTGCGGCAGAGGTCGCTGGCATGCATGCGCTTCCACGTGACGCGCGCGGCGTCGCGAACGGGAGGGAGATTGCGCGTCATGTGCGCGCCGAAGAGCCCGACCTCTTCGTAGAGCTTCACCATCCCGTCGAAGTCCGCGCCGTCGTGCACTTCCATCGTCGGATAGCGCAACCGTGCCATGAGATCGACGAACGCGGGCGAGTCGACCGTCGTCGGTGCGCGCATCTCCACGCGGCAGATCCGTTGCTCGTCGACGCTCCGGACCTCGAGCTCGCCGACGGCGACGGCCCTCTCGGCCCAGAGGATTTTTCCTGCCTCCAGAGCGAGCCCGGGCCACAGCACGTCCTTCTCCGGATCCACGGCGAAGCTCGCGCCGCCGAACGAGAGGTCGAGCAGCGAGCGGGTGATGACCTCGCCCGTCGCGGGATTGTGAGTGACGAGCGTGAGCGCGATCTCTTCCGGCACGCTGGCCCGGAACTGATAGCGCCGCTGGCGGCGGTGAAGATGGAGCGGGAACGCGAGCGTGACGAGACGTTGCTCGCTCGACCACCGAACGACACGCACATCCATCGCGTAGCTGACGCCGAAGAGCTCGAAGTCGAGTTGCAGCCTGGCCGCCGCGAGCGTCGGCTCGTCGACGCGCACGCTGAGCTTGTCCGACTCGGCGGAGATGAGGTGCCCGCTGAGGCGCGCTCCGCCCACGAGCTCGAGCGATACGCGTGTGCTCACGAGCGCCGCCAGCTCGAGGATGCGCCGCACGCGAGTCGGATCGGTCACTCGGTCGCTCGCGCGCGGAGACGAATCGGGCATCTCCGCGAGTGAGAGGCGCATGCGAAAGCGGCGATCGCCGTCGGGCGTACGCCACGGGATCGTCTCGAGCACGGTCGCCATGGCGCGACGCAGCAGCCGCCGGTCCCCCCAGAGCTCGACCCCCTGGAGCTGAGCGCCCGCGACCAGTGGGTGCGACGCTTCGATGGCGCAGCCGTCGCGCGAGAGGTCGAGCACGGGGAACGCATAGAGGTCGACTTCGTCGCCGCCGTACGGCACGACGAGGATGCGCGGATCGCGAGGCGCACGCCGGACCGTGAGCCGGCGCGTGGGCGGTGCGGGGGTGAGCCGAGCGCCGTGGAGAGGCACCGAGACCTCTCCGCGTCCGACCTCGATGCGGGTTGCGTGCAGGATGAAGCCGTCAGCGGCGAGCACGACGACCTTCGCCCACTCGATCTCCTTGGGCAGACCCTCGGTGGCGATCGGGGCGAGGACGAGCGCTCGGCTCCGTCCGCGTCCTCGAATCGCTGCGACGTACGTCTCGAGCCTCGCTTGCTGACCGCCGGCGTCGACGACGGCCGGCGCGAGCTCCCGCGCCGCTCGGTCGAGCTGCGACGAACGACCCATCTCTCGTTACAGGGTACTTGGGTGCCGCCGAAGCTCAAAGAGGACACGCCGTTCGGATCGCCGGCGTGATAACCTGTGCTACCGGGGTGTCGAGTGTGAGCGAGGTATGACGATCGACTACAAGGACTACCCCATCCTCTACGTCGACGACGAGATGGGGAATCTCGTCACGGTTCGCTACATCCTCGACCGCGCGTTCGAGCTCATCACTGCGACGAACGGCGAAGAGGCGCTGCGGATCCTCCACGAGCGCGAGGACATCGCCGTCTTGATGTGCGATCAGCGCATGCCCGGGCTCTCCGGCATCGAGGTTTGCGAAGCGGCGCGGGAGATCCGCCCCGAAGCGATCCGCATCCTGATCACCGCGCACTCGGACATGCATGCGGCGATCGAGGCGATCAATCGAGGCAAGGTCCTGCGGTACGTCACGAAGCCGTTCCGCAACGAAGAGTTGATCGAGGTGCTGCGGACGGGGGTCGAGCTCGTCCACATCCAGCGCACGGTGCGCGACATGGAGGTGCGGCTGCTCCAGGCGGGGCAGGGCGCGTCGGCGCGAACCGTCGAGGCCGGCATCGCGCACGAGATGGGCAACTTCCTACAGGCGCTCGAGATGACGGTCCATTCGGTCGCGCACGCGCTCGAGGGGGCGCTCGATTCGGTCGAGCGCGATGCGCCCCGCGCGCGCGCACTGCTCGAGTCGGCGCGCGAGTCGCACGCCGACAGCGCGGCCGGCGTGCAGCAGCTCATCGACATGGTGAAGCGGCTCAGGCAAGGCGAGATCCGCGCTTCTGCGCCTGCCCGTTCCGCCGCCGACCGGGTCGTCGATTCGACCGCGCGCATCCTGCGCGCCGAGATCAAGAAGGTCGCGCGCTTGCAGGTCATCGTCGAGGGAACGCCCCGCGTGCCCATGGAGGCGTCGATCCTCGGGCAGGTCGTCATGAATCTCCTCCTCAACGCCGCGCATGCGGTGAAAGATCAGGGGCCGGAGGTCGCGTCGATCGTGGTCAAGGTCGCCGAGATGGGCGATCGCGCGATGATCAGCGTCACCGACTCCGGGCCCGGCATCCCGACCGAGCACCTCGGCCGCATCTTCGACCCGCACTTCACGACGAAGACGGGCGGCGACGGGCTCGGCCTCGCCATCGTGCGCGAGATGGTGATGAGCGCCGGCGGCAAGGTGTCGGTCTCGACGGGGGCTACCGGCACGTCGTTCACGATCGATCTGCCGCGGGTCAACCCGTCCACGACGCCTCCCGCGAGCGCGTGACGTCTGCTCGGGCCGCGGTGAGGCGCGAACGTCACTCCGACCAGGAATGTGGTGAGGTTCGGGGAGCGTTGGAGGCTCGATGAGGGGCGAGAAGCGATACACCGTCGACGGGCTGAAGCGGTCGGTCGTCGTCGCGACCACGGCCGGGGCAGCCCTGGCCGGTGCGGTGGCGATGATCGGGCTTGGCTCTGCGCAGGAGCTCGGCGCCTATGCTCTTCGCGCGCTCGCAGGGGCCGTCATGGCGCTCGTCCCCGTGTGGGCAGCGCTCGTGATTCGTGACGACAAGCGGGCCGACGTCGCGTGTGGGCTCTCCGCGTGGGGTGTGGCCGCGGCGTTCGAGATTGTCTTCATCGTGCTCGATGGCGGCACCGGTCTCGGCTCGATCCTCTTGGGCGCGCTCTTCGTCGGCTTCTTCAAGACCATGGCCGTCATCTTCCTCGTGGCGACCCCCATCTCTCGCGCGCGTACCGCGCGCCGCGACGCGAACGTCATGAGCCACGCGAAGGTCCTCCGTGGGCTCGCCACGCGGGGGATTGTCCTCGGCGTGCTCGCCCTCGTCGTCTTCGACGGCGACGGTGCGACCGGATGGCTTCGCCGAGGCGCGGCGCTCCTCTTGTTCGTCGTAGGGGTGGCGGGGTACGCGCTCGTCGCGCGGCGTACCGCGCGCATTCACCGGATTGCCGAGCTCGCCCGGGCGGGCTCGAACGACTACCGCATGGTGCCGCGAACGGAGGTCCTGGCCGTTGATCTCGCCGGGTACGACTCGCATCCGGACGGCGCCGACTCGGCCGTCGTCGCACTACGCCCGGGCCAGGCGACGCAGCCCGATTGGGGGGGCCAAGAGGCTCTCTTTCTTCTCGCGAGTGAGGCGAGCCCAACCGTGGCCGAGGCGCCGGCGCGCGACGCGGTCGCGGCTGGGTCGTAGCCGGTCGCGCGACCCGGCAGCGCGCGGTCTCTGGTGCCGCGCTACACTGAAGAGGCGTGGCGAACATCGGCTACATTCAGGTGGTTCGGCACTGCAATCATTTCTGCGGGTTCTGCTCGAACCCGACGACGCCCTACACGCACGACTTCGAGTCGATGAAGGTGTTGGTCGACGACTTCGTCGGGCGTGGGTACTTCGGCGTGATCCTCACCGGCGGCGAGCCGACGCTCCATCCGGAGCTTCCGAGGATCGCGGGCTACGCGCGTGAGAAGGGGTTGCACGTTCGGATGATCACGAACGGTCATCGGCTCGCGGATGCCGGCTTCGCCCGGGACCTCGCGGAGGCGGGCCTGCAGCTCGTGCACGTGTCGATCTACTCGGTGAAGCCCGAGATCGAGGAGCGCCTGCGGGGCGCGAAGGGGACGCTCGAGCGTGCGCACGCGGCGCTCGACAACGCGCACGCGAACGGCATCGACGTGAACGTCAACTGCGTCATCAACAAGCTCAACGCGGATCATCTGGACCACAACGTGCGCGAGCTGACGGCGCGCCACCCGTTCATCAGGCACTTCGTCTGGAACAACCTCGACCCGTCGATGGGGCGAGCCGAGGTGAACCAGGACCAGTTCACTCCGCGGCTCGCCGACTTCGAGCTGTCGCTCGCGCGCGCGATGCGCTTCCTCCACAAGAGCGGGCGCACGTTTCGCGTCGAGAAGGTGCCGCTCTGTTACATGAGCGACTTCCCGTGGGCGAGCACCGAGACGCGGAAGATCGTCAAGGGCGAGGAGCGCATCGTGCACTTCCTCGACGCGAAGCAGACGGTGCGCCAGACCGATTGGGAGCACGTCTACTCGGACGCGTGCGGCGCGTGCTCGCTCCGGCACATCTGCGGCGGCCTCTTCGACCGCGGCAATGGCTACGATCCGGGCGAGCTCGCGCCCGTGTTCATCGATCCCGACGCGGTCGTCCGCGCGATCCTCGACGACCCGAGCGATCCGTCCTATCGCGATCGCTTCCGCTCGCTCGACGCCTGGAGGGCGGACTTCGCCGTACGGATGGAGGAGACGCGCGCGCGCGCCGCGGCACGCGCCGCGTCGCGGGCAGCGGGCGAGCACGACGACGACGAGCCTCCCCCCGAGATGCGCGAGCCCGACGCCCCACCCGTCGGGCGCGTCACCGACCGCGGCCGGCGCCTCTTCGAAGCCAAGCTCCGCAAGGAGGCCGAGAAGGCCGACGAGCTCGGCGTCCGCCAAGAGCGCATCGGCGTGCAGCTCCCGCGCGACCGCGACGGCTCCTGAGCGATACGTGACGCCCGACGCGAGTCGCGGCGAGCACCGTCAGTCGATCGTGAACGGTGCGATCGGAATCGAGCCGGCGCAGCTTTCGGTCCCGGGGGACAGAAGGCGCGTCTCCGAGTACGCCGTGTCCGTTCCGGCCCGAGCGTACGTGTTGCGGACGACGGGGGTGTTGCACTCGCTCGTCGAGCAGAGCTCGACCGTGAGGTAGTAGGTACCGCTCGGCCCGCCGACCACGCCCGCGGTCAGGGTCGCGGTGACGGTCGACGACGGCGCGACGTCTTCGGCCCAGTTCTGGAGGAGCAGCGTCGTCGAGCCGTAGTCGTACACGGCGAGCCGCGCGCGCCGCGTGTCCCCGTCGACCGAGAAGCTGACGGTGATGTCGTCGCCGCTCGCGTACGACGGCGCGAGGCCCGTGAGCGCGCTCGTGAGCTCGGGCACGCCCGCGGTCGAGGTGCAGGATGCGCCACCCGCATCGGGCACGCCGCCGTCTGCCGGTGTGCTCCCCGCGCACGCGAGGACCTCGTCGCTGCACGACGAAGCGAGGCAGGCCTCGTCGGTGCAGCCGGCCTCGTTCGCGCACTCCGCGAGCGCGGTCGCCTGCGCGACCGATTCCGCCGTGCCGCGATTGAGGCACGCGTTGACGCACGGGTCGTCCCCGTCCGCGCACCCGCCGGCGCAGTCGAAGATGGCGATGCAGTCGAGGGTCCCCCCGCCGTCGCGAGTCGGCATCCCACCGTCGCCGGGCGGCGGCGCCGTGTCGTCGCCACACGCAGCACAGAGCGCGAGAAGAGCCAGGCACGGGCGTGACGTTCGCATGCCCCACCGTAGCCGGGAGCACGCCCGCTGCGCAGAGTTGGCGCGTTCCCACAACGTCTTGGCGCGGTGACGGGAAGCCTGGTATATCCTCGGTCTGTGCATCGGCCGCCGTTCCGCGAGACGTATGGGCCGAAAGCGTTTCTAGGGCCGCCGGGCCGTCGCTACTTCGTCGGCCGCTGCTTCTGTTACTGGCAGGACGAGGCGCGTGCGCTCGGCACGATCATGTGGGGCCGGCCGCTCGAAGGCGACATCGCCGAGATGATCCCGTTCTTCGAGGTGGGCGTCGATCCGCGCTTCGCCGGCCATGCTTCGTTCGTCGATGGGCGCGACCTCGAGGCGATCGACGTGCTCGCGTTCGGAAAGCTCCTCGCGTACCTCGTCGCGCGGCGCCACGCATGGGGACCGAACGTCGGGCGGCAAGCGATCCTCCACCCGAGCGGGTTCATCGGCGTGGTCGTCGCGGGTGCGTTGCAGGTCGCCCGCCCGCCGCACCCGTTCGCGTGCTTTCAGGACGACTCGGCGCCGGCATTCGAGTGGTGCGGCGTCCCAATCCTTCGCGCCGAGGTCGAGGCGTTGCGCGCGTCGGTGACCGACACGCCCGAGATTGTCCGCCGCGTTCGCGACGTCTTCCGGGAGCACGGCGTCGTCGGCAACTCCGAGGTGGCGAGCAGGCTCGGAATCTCGCAGCGAACGCTCCAGCGACGCCTCGAGGAGAACGCTACGTCGCTCCGCGGCGAGCGCGATTGTCACCTCTCCGCGCGCATCGAGCACTTCCTCGGCGGAACGGACCTCGACCTCGACGCGATCGCCGCCGAGGTGGGCCTGAGCTCCGCCTCGCACCTCGTGAGCCACTTTCGGAGCACCCACGGCACGACCCCGGGCGTGTGGCGCGCGCGAAGGCGGGCGTAGAGCGTCAGGCGGTTCGCGCCCCCTCGACGGTGTCGATCGTGAACGTGTCGAGCACGAGCCCGAGCCGCCGCATGTCGTGCTCGACCTCGTGCGTGACCGCGGTCGCCGTCCGGATCAGATCCGCGCGGATCTCCTCGATCGTCAGCTGCGCGACGACGCCTCGGAGCGCGCCCTCGAGAGTCTGGCGCGCCACCTCGGCGACCCGCGCCCGGTCTTGCCCGAGGAAGCGCTCGACGGCGTGCATGACGTAGGGCATCTCGCTGGCGATCTTCACGTTGGCCGACCCGCGGAGAGTCAGCACCGACGGTCCCTTCGCGTAGCAGCTCGGCACTTCGATCGAGAGCGGCATGTTCGTCAGCGCCATGAAATCGAGCCGCTCGAGCAGCGGGATGCGGACCGCGCGGCCGCCCCGGATCACGCGGAAGCCGATCATCGAGCCGTCCGGCCCCGGGCGCTGCCGGCCCGAGAGGATGGCGATCTCGTTCGGAGGAACCACGACGACGTACTGCGAGATCACGAGCATCGCCGCGGCGAGGCAAGCGATGACGGCGCCTAGCAGGCCGAGCCCAACACCTACGGTCTCCCCGTCGTGGCCGCTGACGACGAAGCCCGCGTAGAGCGCTCCGCCGAACGAGAGCATCGATCCGGCGAACAGCGCGACGACGCCGTGCGCCCCGCCCGGCGTCTTCGGCCTGGTGGTCGCCCTCCCCGCTGCGTCGCGCGCCGCGAGCTCGGCGCGCGCGTCGCGGAGCTCCTCTTCGAGCGCGTGTGCACGCGCCCGCGTGGCCAGGTCGTCGTCGCGAAAGCCCACGCCGAGAGGATAGAGGACCTGAGCGGACGCGTCCGCGAGAACACGATCGGCAACCGCGATCGCGCCCATCGCGAGAGCGCGAAGCACGACCCTCGCCACTTCACGCTTCGAAAGGGTCGAAGACGGTGAGGCCGGCGCCATCGAAGTCGGCCACGTTGCGCGTGGCGATGGCAGCGCCTCGAGAGCGGCAGATGGCGGCGATCTGCGCATCCGCATGTGAGATCGGTCGGCCGGACAGTTGCCGATCGGCCGCGATGCGCGCGAATTCGGGCACGGCGATCTCGTCGAAAGGCAGAACGCGATCGACGAGGTCCTCCGCGAAGAGGGCAGCGAGCGCACCCTCGAGCGAGCGTCGACGCTTACCCGCGGGCAGGAGCATGACGCCGAAGAGGAGCTCGGCGTGCGTGATGGTGGTCGTGAAGAGCGCCGTCGCGGGCTCTGTGGAAACCCATCGGACCACGTTGGGGTCGGGCGCAGGGCGCATGAGCTCCGAGAGGACGTTGGTATCGAGCACGATCATCGGGCTCGCTCAGGGCTCGAACGGCGGCGGCGGTCGCGGCGGTGTTCGCTCGATCTCCGGCAGCTCGATTCCCCCGAAGGGGGCGAAACGATTCCGAACGGCCTCCGCGAGATCTCGGGGTGGTGTCGGGGCTCGCGAGAGGGCCGAGCGCAGGATGTCGCGCGCCTCCTGTTCCATCGACCGACCGTGCTGCGCCGCTCGGATCCGCAGAAGGCGCTTCAGCGCCTCGTCGAGGTTGCGGATCGTGATGCTCGCCATCTGCCCCAAGATATGATTGCAATGATTGCACGTCAAGCACTCGCATCACATGAGCCGCGGCGGCGCTCGGCCGAGCTGCGATCGTAGAACCAGTCCCCCGGGCTCAACTCGCGGTGGCGACGGCGCTACCCTGCGGGCGGCGGGGGCGGATCTCGGTGAGGGTGCGGAGCTCTTCTGCGACGCAGTCGGACGGAGCGAGCTTGCCGTCGATGACGCGGCTGAACAGACGAAATGCGGCGGGGCGTTCGCGCTTCAGGATCAGGAGCGCGCTGTTGAAGCCGGCGCGGACGGCGATGGGGACGCCGCCGCCGTTCTCGGCCCACTGGCCGCCGACGATCATGTTCTTTATCGGCGTGTAGTAGCCGGAGACGCCGTTGCGAAAGTTCCTCGCGGTGGCCTTCGCGCCCATGATGCTGCCCTGGTAGTTGTTGGTGTAGCGCCAGTGCGTGATCGGCGTCGCGATGTCGAGGAGAGTGATGTGCTTGCGTAGATCGGGAACGAGCACCCGCTCGATGCGGTCGAGGAGGACGTCCGCGTACTCTTTCTTGAACGCCTCGTAAGCTCGACCGCGCTCGAAGCCGGGGCCCGTCTTCCAGCAGTCGCCCCAATTCATGTCGGCCATGACCTGCAGGGAGAGCGTCCCCTTGCCAGGCGGGGCGAGCGAGGCGTCGCGCGCGGAGCCGGCGACGACGCTGATGCCGGCCTTGTGCGGGTCGGTCTCGTTGTGGTCCTTGCGGTCGACGCCGTCCGCGGTGACGTAGACGACCTCTTCGCCCAAGCCGAGCTCCGTGACGGGAACGTCGAGGCCCATGCTGATCGCGAACGTGGACGTGTAGAGGTCGGCGTCGTCGAAGCGCTTCTTCCAGCTGAAGTCGACGCTGCCGGGCGGGAGCGCGTGCTCGTACAAGGACGCGACGTCGCACGCCGCGACGACGTACTTGCACTTCACGTCGTAGGTCTTGCCGCTGCGGATCCGTGCGATCGTCACGCCGACCGCACGCCCGTCCTCGACGTGGATCTTCTCGACGCGGCAGTTGAGGTGGAGCGGCGCTCCCCACTGTCTCAGGACCGAGCTCAGCCAGAGCGGGAGCTTCTTCGCGCCTCCGTCGGGCGGACGTTGGTAGTCGCCGGTGTATGCCCAGCCGATCGGAATGAGGCACGACAGGATGTTCTGCTCGGAGCTGTAGATCTTGCCGGGCCCGTCCGGCGAGAAGTAGCGAGCGAGCGCCGCGTCCATGCCGGAGCGAGCGTGACGCGCGAGCGCGAGCCCGCGGATCGACTGGAGCGCGAACCACGCCTTCTCGAACGGCCCCATCGTCAGGTGCGTTCGCTGTCTGCGAGAGAGCATCTGCATGATCTCGCCGAGCCGCTTGCCCTCGGCGAAGAAACGCCGGATGCCGAGCTCGTCCTTCGGGAAGTCGCGCACGAGCTCGTCGCGCATCGCGTCGGGCTCGTTGGTGAGCGTGTAGTCGAAGCTCGGGCTCTTGTAGCGCCGGATCCGCTCGAGGCGCGGCATGTCGGGCGCTCCCGGGCCGATCAGGTCGAGCGCGTTGCGCACCGAGCCGCCGGGGTTGCACTCGTTGAGCCAGTGCGTCGAGGTGTCGAACACGAACCCCTTGCGCTCGAACCCCATCAGATAGCCGCCCGGCCGGCTCCCCATGTCGACGACGCACACCGACATTCCGGCCTTCGCGAGCAAGGCGGCGCTCACGAGGCCGCCCATCCCGGCGCCGATCACCACCGTGTCGTAGCTGTCTTCGAGCTGCTTCACCCGTCGTGCCCCCTGCGCGGCCTGTTCTTGTAGCACCGGGCGCCCGGATTGACACCCGGTGCGCCCCGGGGCTAACCACGCGAGATGCGCCGGCTCCTCGAGCTTTCCAGCACCCTCGTCCTCCTCCTCGCGTGCGGGCCCGCCGGGCTGGCGACGCGCGGGCCCGCGGGGACGCTCGTCACGGTCGGGGGCGGCGCTCGCGTCGTCGAGACCTTCACCGACCTCGACACCGTGCGGGACGTCGCCGCGAGCGCCGAGCGCGTCTTCGTCGCCACCGACCTCGGCCTGCTCGTACACGCGTCCGCTGGCGAAGAGCGTCCAGTGCGCGTGCGCGCATCGGATGGGCTTCCGTCGGACGACACGCTCGCGGTCGCGGTCGACCGCACGGGCGGGGTGGTCGTCGCGACAGCGGGCGGTCTCGCGCACGTCGACGCGGAAGCGGCCGTCGCGCCGTTCGGCGATCCGCCGCCCGTCGGACGCGTCACGTCGCTCGCGTTCACGGACGACGGCACGCTGTGGGCCGGGGGCGCCGAGGGGCTCGCGCGCTTTCGCGAAGGCGCCTGGGCGCGCTTCGGCGAGCCGGCCGCGGTGACGCTGCTCGCGCCGGCCGCCGACGCGCTCTGGGTCGGGACGACGCGCGGCGCGTGGCGCATCGAAGGCGACGTCGTGCGCGAGCACGCGCTCGGTCGCGGCATTCCGGAAGGCTACGTGCGCTCGCTCGTTCCGCTCGATGACGGCGAAGCGCTCGCGCTCGTAGAGGGACCGTCGGACTCCAAGATCGGGTACTGGGACGGGACGCGGTGGTGGTCCTACACGCTCGACGGGCTCGACGCGCCCGCGCTCGGGCTCGTTCGCTTCCAGGATCGCACGCTGCTCGTGACGCCGGCCGACGCGATCCAGATCGTGAAGGGCCCGCTCGAGGGCTCGGTGCAGCTCGTCGGCCTCGAGCGTGGCGAGCCGCGCGGCGTGCGCAGCTACGGAGCACGCATCCTCGCGGCGGCGGATCTGCCGATGGTGTACGCGACGCGGCCCGCGGAGCCGCCGGCCGAGGTCGCCCGTCGGCCGAGCCCGCTCGCCCCCGTGCCGGCGGATCGGCCCGCCGTTCCGTCGCCGGAGCTTCGGGCCCGCGCGGTCACGCTGCCCGTCCGCCCGGACGCCGCGTATCTCGTTCGCGCGCGCGGCGACGACCTCTTTCTCGCCGATCAGAACCGCGGTGTCGCCCGGATCACACCGGGTGGCTTCTCGACCGTGCTCCGGAGCCTCGACCTCGTCGACGCGACCGACGAGCAGATCGCGATCGACGCCTCGCACAACACCTGGGTCCGCGCGGCCGACGGGACGATCGGGCTCTACCGCGACGGCCGCATCCAGCGCGTGCCCTCGCCCGACGGCGTCAAGCTCCAGGCGCTCGCGAACGGGCCGGACGGCGCGTACGTGCTCGGTCTCGTCGAAGGACAAGCGGCGACGGTGCGCATCTACCGCGTCAGCACCGACGGGTACACTCAGCAGATGGAGCGGCAGCTCGCGGTCGAGCCGCCGCTCGTCTCGATCCCGTTCTTCGGTATCACCGACGATCGCGTCGTGTGGGCGGGGCTCCGCGTGACGCACGAGCTCGGTGAAGGGACCCGCATGCGCGGGGTCGCGGTGTTCGGCGAGGAAGGCCCCGTCGTCTACCACCGCCGCGGGGCGACGCCCGAGACCGACGGGCCCGAAGCGCTCTCGATGCCCGACGAGGTGGACAACATCGACCTCGGCATGGCCGGATATGCCTGGATGCCGAGCCTCACCGGAGCCATCCGCGTCGGCAACCATCAAGCGGTGGTCTTCGGGGAAGCGCGGGGCGTGCGCGGCGAGGTCGTGTCCGACGTCGCCGTGGGCGAAGGCGGACGCGTGTGGGTCGCCGCCGCGGAGGGCGTCGGGTTCTGGGAGAGCGCGACGGGCTTCGACTTCCAGCTGCCGGCGCTCGTGCAGCACGCGCGGCCGACCGCGCTCGCGATCGACTCGCGCGGCAACCTCTGGGCGGCGGGACAACGCGGGGTCGTGTACTACGACGGGCACACCTGGCAGACGCTCGACGAATCGAACGGCCTGCCGACGAACCAGCTCGTCGACGTCGAGGTCGACGGGCAGGATCGCGTCTGGCTCCTCGCCACCGATCGCGTGATGGTCTTCACGCGCGCTCGAGCTCCGGCGGTCGCGGACTAGGCGGGCGTCTTGGAGGGGGGAACCGGCAACGACTGGCTCCTCGGCGAAGTCGTCGACGATCGCTACGCGGTGGCGCGCCGGCTCGGCGGCGGCGCGATGGGTGTCGTGTACCTCGCGTACCACCGCGATCTCGATCGCTGGGTCGCGCTCAAGGTGCTGCGCGCCGAGCTGTCGTCGGACGAGCGGCTCGTCCAGCGCTTCAGGCGCGAAGCGCGGGCCGCGTCGGCGATCGGCCATCCGAACATCATCCACGTCTACGACTTCGGGCGTCTCCGCGACGGCAGCGCGTACATCGTCATGGAGCACTTCGAGGGGGAGTCGCTCGGCAACGTCTTGACCCGCGAGGGCCGCCTCCCGGTGGCGCGCGCCATCGGGATCGTGATGCAGCTCTGCGATGCGCTCGGAGTCGCGCACGAGTGCGGCGTGGTCCACCGCGACGTCAAGCCGGACAACGTGCTCGTCGGTGCGCGCGACATGGTGAAGATCCTCGACTTCGGCGTCGCGAAGGTCGAAGGTCGCAAGGAGCAGATCACGCAGACGAACGAGCTCGTCGGGACACCGCTCTACATGGCACCCGAGCAGTGGCGCGGCATCGCGGTCGACGCGCGGACCGACGTGTACGCCCTCGGCGCGATGTTCTTCGAGATGATCGCGGGACGCCCCCCGTTCCTCGCCGAGAGCTTGAACGCGATCATCTACCAACACCTCAGCGACACACCGCCTCGCGCGGACTCGATCAATCCGAGGGTGCCCGCGGAGCTCGCGACGATCATCGGCACGTGCCTCGCGAAGAGCCCGACGATGCGGCCGCAGTCGATGCGCGCGCTCGCGAACGCGCTCTCCCGCGTGCACTCCGATGGCGCCGACGACCTCGGGTTCGTGTCGACCATGATGACGCCCGTCGAGCACCTTCTACCGCCGGCCGCGCACGTCGCTCCGCCGTCCATCGTCGTGACGCCGCCGCTCGGGAGCGCGGTCGGCCCGGTCCCGCCGCTCGACGAGCGGCGAGCGCACGCTGCCCGCTCCTCCGTGCCGCTCCTGCTGGTCGCCATCGGCGTCGGGCTCGCAGGGCTCGTCGTCTCGGCGGTGGGCGTCTACTTGGTTCTCGGAGCGATGGCCGACGACGCTCCGGAGGTCGGCACGCCGGTCATACCCGTCGGCGTCCTCGCGCGCGATGCGGCGATCGACGCGCCGGACGCGCCCGCTGCGCCCGACGCGGGAACGGATGGGGGCACCGATGCGGGGCATGCGCGCCCGCTTCGACCGGCGACGCACGAGGGAGAGCCGACCGAGCCGGAGCCGCCGCCGCCCCACATGAACGTCCGGCCCCACGATCCCGACATCGACGACCCATGGGGTGGCGGCTAGCCGTCGACGTCGCCGTCGCCGTCGCCGTCGCGGCGAGGCCGTAGACACGCGCAAGTCTTTACCGCTCAGTCGTCCTAGGAGATGATGGCGGCGACATGGCGAGACATGCGCTGGGCGTCGGGGCGTTCGGTCTCGCCGCCGTACTCGTAGCCGCCGCCGGCGTCGCGCACGCACAGCCGAGCCCAACGGACGCTGCCGCGCGCGATGCATTCGACGAGGGTACGCGCCTCTACGCGGAGGGGCGGTACACCGACGCGGCACGCGCGTACGAGCACGCGTACGAGCTGTCGCCGCGACCGCTCATCCTGAAGAACATCGCGACGGCATACGAGCGAGCGCTCGAGATGGGACGCGCGGCTGACGCGCTCTCGCGCTACCTCGACGCCGCTCATCCGCCGGACGAGGCCGAGCTGCGCGTGCGGCTGACGCGCCTACGAGAGATGTCGGCGGCGACCGCGGCGGGGACGCCGCAGCCCGCCGGCACGCCGCTCGCGCCACCAGCCGAGCCCGTGCGCGAGTACGAGCCCGAGCCGACGACTCCGCCGCCACCGGAGCCCGCCCCGACCCACATCGACATCGTCGAGCATCACAACCCGCCCGTCGAGACGACGCCGTCGCCGGCCCGGACGGCGCCGCCGCGGACCGCGCAGCGGACGGCCGGTGAACGCGCTGACGTGGGCGTCGACTCCGGCGGTGGAGGCGTTTCCGCCGCGGGCGTCGTCTCGGTCGTGTCGGGTGTCGTCTCGGTCGTGTTCACGGCGATCGGCATCGGCACCGGGATCGCGGCGATCGGGACGGGCGCCGCCGTGACGAACTGCATCGACGACGTGTGCCCGGGCTCTGCGGCGGAGGACATCGAGAGCGCCCGCTCGCTCGCCGACGCGTCGACGGTGACCGGATCGATCGGAGCGACGCTCGGCGTCGCGGCGCTGGTGCTCGCGATCATCGCCGCGACGACGTCGCACGGGCAGCCGCCGGAGGACAGTCGGCGCTCGGCGCTCGAGGTCGTGCCCGGCCCCGGCGGTGCGACGCTCGGGCTGAGGTTCTGACGCGTGAGCGCGTTCGCATCACGTCGAGGCTTCGCGCTCGCACTGGCGGCGCTCGGGCTGGCTTCGTCCGGGTGCCGGGCTGTCGCGGGGGTGGGGGGTGACCTTTGCCTGCTCGAGGCCGACGCGCCGGCGGGATCGGTGTGCCGCCTCGCTCCGCCGCAGTGCGGCTGCGCCCCGGGAGAGCGCTGCGGACAGACGGACACCGGCCGCTACTGCGGCAGCGCCGGCGCCGTGCCGGTCGGGCAGCTCTGCAGCGGCATGGGTGACTGCGGCATCGGGGCGACGTGTCTGACGTACAACACATACGCGTTCTGTTCGCAGTACTGCGAGGACGACAGCGATTGCCCAGCGGCCTCCAAGTGTCTCTTCGCGCTCGTGTTCGGAGGGACGGTGTGCACGCTTCCGTGTGATCCGGGGCATACGGCCGACCGCTGTGCCGACTCCGCGTGCGACTACAGCTCGAGAGTCGGGATCACGCTGTGCCGCACCGCCGGGGCCGGTCGCCGACACGATCCTTGCACCCAGCTCACGGACTGCGGCGTGGGGCTCACGTGTGTCGGGTCGACCACGCCCGGGCAATGCGAGCCCCTCTGCGGCCCGACGGTGTCGTGCGCGCCCGGCGAGACGTGCATCGACTTCTCGTTCACGCGACCGGTCTTCGCGGGCGAGTACGGCTCCTGCGTTTGACCGGTGTCACTCGATGACGGTGACCGTCTCGGCCGTCCGCGTGCGGTAGGTCTCGTCGATGTAGTCGACGAGATCGAGGAGGAACGTCTCCATCTGCGCGCCGCCGGGGGTGCTCTCGGGCGCGTCGGTGAAGAACGTGCCCTTCAAGCACTCGAGCTGACCACCTGTCGTGCGGCAGCGGCCGTCCGGGAAGACGAAGATCATCTTCTGCAGACGCCGGGCCTCCGGGAGCGTCGTCGCGATCATGTAGTTCCAGGTGAGGATCGCGACGTCGATGAGCTGCTGCGGCTCCATACCGTAACCGTGCAGGAAATAGATCACGGGGTACGTCTCGTCGGCGTGCTCGGGTTGGAAGTAGCCCGGCGGCAGGATGATCGACACCGGCCCCGTGCGTCCGGTCGTCGGCGCCGTGAAGTCGAACAGGACCTGGTTTGGGTTCTCGCACCCCGAGCCCGTCCGGCAGAGCATGTCGGTCACGCGTTGCCGGTCGCCGCCGGGCCAGCGCGCGCTCATCCACACCATCGGGCTGAGGATGCGGTTGACGGCCTGGATGAGCGTGCCGACGTGCGCACCGTCGCCGCCCTCGTAGTCCGCCGCGTCGGCGTCGACGTTGCCGTAGCGGACGAGCACATCCGGCCCGGTCTCGAACCAGTGGACGCTGGCGAAATCGAACATGCCGTCGTCTTGCGGACGCCCGTCGAGATGAAAACGCGAGTGCCCGTTGAGGTAGCGAAGAGGTCGGTTGCGCGCGGGGAACGCCGAGAACGTGTGGTTCGCCGCGGTAGCAGCCATGAAGAGGTCCCGGATCCCGCCGTCGCCGAACACGTCGATGTCGCGGAGATCGTTCTCGTCGGCGCGCAGCACCAAGTGCTTCGGGCCGCGGTCGATCATGCGCTGTGCGCCGCGGGTGATGTCGTAGCACCCGTTGGCTTCGCCGTGGTCGAAGCCGCCGTCCGAGAGCTGTGGCGTGCCGAGCAGCCCATCGAGCCCGAAGTCGAGGAACGCCTCGCCGCCGGTCGCGTCGCAGGCATCTCCGTCGCGGAGGAAGTTCCCTTCGGTCCCGGTCGCGTTGTACTGCGGGTCGTAGTCATCGCCGGCGGGATCGGGGTTGGTCACGGGGTCGTAGCCCGCTTCGTCGGCATCGCACTCGCGGTCGAGGCCGCAGTCGTCGAACGGCTCGTGGAAGTCGCGGATCACCGGCTCGCCGGGATCGCGGATCCCGTTCTCGTTGATGTCGACGGCGAGCGCGACTTCGAGCGGATAGTCGTTGACGTCGTTCGGGTCCCAGACGCCGATGTCGCGCTCGCCGTCGACGACGACCTCGCCGCCTTCGCAGAACGTGATCACGGGGTACGCGCCGTCGGGGTTGTACTCGTCGTCGTAGAAGCCCGTGCCGGGGCTTCCGTCGGCCGGCGGGATGATCACGGGGTTGGCGCATCGGTCCTCGTCGGTGCGCATCCGCTCGCTGTCCGGGACGCCCGGCGGCGTGATGTTCGGCGCGAGCGGGTCGTCGGCGTGGTCGGTGTTCGCGTTGCCGTACATGTACGCGAGGTCGCGGAAGATGTTCGAGTACTCGCGGCGATCGAACTGCGAGCCCTGGCCCGAGCCGCTGATGCCCTCGTCGTACCACCAGTGCTCGTAGTCCTGTGCGACCTCGTGCTCCCACCGGGTCGGCGGGGTGCGCGTCACGTCGGCGGCGTTGCACGCGCTCGGATCGATCGCCGCGCTCCTCGTCGGTGCAGAAGCCGCCCATGTGATAGTCGTGGATGTACTCGAGCAGGTACGCCCAATCCCACGCCGCGCCGAGCGGTGCGACGAAGTCCCACACCTCCGGGTTGTGGAACCCGACGACGCCCGTGCCGATGCCGCCCATGGAGGCGCCGACGATCCCTCGGAACGTCATCTGGCGCTCGCGGGTCTGGCCCGCCGTGGAGCGCGCGACGACCTGGTACGTGCCGAGGCGCGGCACCTCCATCTCGAAGACTGCGTCGCCGCCGAGCGGGATGTTCGTGACGGCCACCGGAACGATTCGCGGCTCGGTCACGCCCGGCCCCGTGTAGCTGACCTCGAGGTGCCCCCGGTTCGCGTTCTCGGGTAGCAGCGACGGCCGGTAGGGCAGGCCGAGCTGGATCTCGCGCGCGAAGCGCTGGTACGCGGGCCCGAAGCTCACCGCCGGCCCGAGCGCCATGAAGCCGTCCGGCACCTGATCCGCCGCGCACCCGATGTCCACGGTGAACGGGTCGACGTGGTAGACGTTGTCCGCCGCCGCGCCCGAGGCCACCGCAGCGAACGCCCCCGTCAGCGAGCCGGACTCGACGCGCACTTCGCCGCCCGGTGCGACGTTACCGCTCGCCGTTCCGTCGCATGGCGGGATCGCGGCGTCGGTCACGATCACGTCGAGCGTCGCGGTTCGCGTCTCGTCGGGAAAGGCGACGAACGTCGCGGTCACGGTTGCTGTGCCGGGCGCGACGCCGGTGACGTCGATGCTCGCGCGCGTGTGGCGCGCTTCGAGCGAAGCCGTCGGCGACACGGTCGCGACCGAAGGGTCGCTCGACTCGAGTGTGATCGTCGTCGCCTCGCAGAAATCGAGCGCGAGCTCGACGTTGGGGCGCCGCACGACGCCGGGTGTCATTCCAATCACGGGCTCGCTGAAGACGACGTCCGGGACGCGGCAGCGAAAGCCGCCGCCGTCGGTCTCGACGCCGGCGTCCGGGCCGCCGTCACCGCTCGACACGTCGTCGTCGCCACACGCCGCGACCAGGAAAAAGAAGGAAAGCGTGATCGCCGACATCGAGGAACTACGCATGGCGGGCATGATACTTGGTCGGGCGCTCGCGGTCTCCCCGGTCGCCCCGCCGGGATCAGCGCGATTCGCCGACCGCCCGGAGCAGCGTCTCGACCTCGATCCTGAGCTCGTCGAGCAGCGGGTGCGACCAGCCCACGCCGAGAGCGTCCACGACCTCGCGGTAGTACCAGAGGGTCTGTTCGCGCGTGGCGGTGAACCGGTCGAACACGGCTTCGCCCACCGCGATGTAGTCGCGCCGCACGCTCGTCGCGTTGTGGAGCTTGTCGGCGGCGCTGACGAGCTTCACGTCCGGCGACTCGGTGCGGAGCCTCGCGAGGTAGGCCTGCTTGCGCTCCTCCCAGGGGGGCTTGGGCTGGCTCGTCGAGTCGCTGAGCGCCTCGACGAGCCGCCGCACGCGGGCACCGAACCGCCGCTCGAGCACCTCGGCGGAGGCGTCGGTGATGTCCTCGAGATAGTCGTGGAGCAACGCCGCGAGCAGCTGCTCCTCGTCCCCTCCGTGCTCGGCCACGGTCACCATCACCTGCAGGAGGTGCGCGAGGTACGGCACATCCGTCCCCTTACGGGTCTTCTGCCGGAACTCGTCCGCGACGAAGGCCAGCGCCTCGTCGACCCGGACCGAGTAACGCGCGGCGCCCATCGACCCTACAGAGTATCACCGGGCCATCGCGCTCGGAATTCGCCAATCGGATTGACGTGAGCGGTTTCGTCGGACGAAATGGGGAGCGAGATGCGAGGTTCTTTCTTGTCTTGGGCGGGCGCGTGCGCCGTCGCTCTCCTGTTCGGTGGCTGCTCGACGGATCTCGGCGAGTGCGACACCGACGCCGCGAAGCGGGTCGTCTACACCGACGACTCCGATGGGCTTCCCGCCTACGAGGGCCAGGCGCTCGTCATCCGCCACTGCAGCGGTTGTCATGCCGAGGGGATCGCGCCGATCTCCCGCCATGGGGCGCCCTTCGGTCTCGACTTCGGCGTCGGTCTCGTCGGGGATGCGTTCGATACCGTGCGCCTCGCGCGGGCCCACGACCACGTCCTCGACAACGCCGGCACGATGTTCGACGACGTCCGTTCGCGCAAGATGCCGCCCGGCGAGGCCGGCGAGAACGCGCGCGGGCAGGGCTACGTCGACGACACCGACGCCGCGCTGCCGGAGATCGACACGCCCGCAGGCCAGGAGATCCTCCGCAACTGGCTCGCGTGCGGCGCGCCCGTCGTCGAGACGATCGACCCCACCGCGGATCTCACGATCGGCGACTACATGGCCCCGCGCTGTCAGCTGACGCTCTGCGGCACCGAGTGCGTCGACCCCCAGGTCGACCGTCGGCACTGCGGTGATTGCGACACCGCCTGCCCGATGGGACAGGTCTGCGACGCGGGCGCGTGCGTCCCGTGCGCGGGGCGCGTGGGCTTCGCGGAGGACGTTCAGCCGATCTTCGGGACCACGATGGGCGCATGCGCGGTCTCCGGGTGCCACGTCGAAGACTCGGGGCTTCGGCCGGAGGCCGGGATCGACCTGTCGCCGGGCATGATCCGCACGTCGCTCATCGGCGTCGAGACGCTCTGCGAGGACGGGTCCGTGTACATCACGCCGGGCAATCCCGATGCGAGCTACCTCGTGAACAAGCTTCGCGGCGTCGGGATCTGCGACGGCGTCCGCATGCCGTATGGGCTCGACCCGTTGTCGCCGACGCAGATGAGAGCGATCGAGACGTGGATCTGCGCGGGCGCGCTCGACGACTGACCAAACGAGAGGGGAACGCATGAAGCTCGATGCATTCGGAGGCGCCCGCGCGATCGTGACGGGCGGAGGGAGCGGCCTCGGGCGAGCGTTCTGTAACGAGCTCGGCGCGCTCGGCGCGAAGATAGTGGTCGTCGACGTGAGCCTCGAGGGCGCGGAAGAGACGGCATCGCTCATCCGGGACCGGGGTGGTGAGGCGCTCGTGCTTCACGGCGACGTCGCGTCGCTCGGGCGCATCGAGGAGATCGTCCGCGAGGCCGAGCGCTGGTTCGGCGACGTGGACCTGATGATCAACAACGCGGGCGTCGCGGTCGGCGGCAAGTTCGAGGCCATCTCGATCGAGGACTGGCGCTGGATCGTCGACATCAACCTCTGGGGCGTGATCTACGGGTGCCACGTGGTCGTGCCGAAGATGATCGAGAGAGGCCGCGGCTACGTGATCAACGTGGCGTCGGCCGCGGGCCTCATGTCGTTTCCCGAGATGTCGCCGTACAACGTGACGAAGGCGGGCGTCGTCGCGCTCACCGAGACGATCCACGCCGAGCTCGACGGGACCGGAGTGCACACGACGGTGCTCTGCCCGACGTTCTTCCGGACGAACATCGCGGAGAGCGGGCGTGGCACCGACGACCCGAAGGTGAAGGACCTCGTCCACAAGATGATGGACCGAAGCCGCGTGCAGGCGCCCGACGTCGCTCGCGCGGCGCTCGCCGCGGTCGCGAAGAATCGCCTCTACGCGGTGCCCATGATGGACGGACAGGTGATGTGGCGCGTGAAGCGCACCGCGCCGTCTGCGTTCACGGCGCTCGTCACGCGCGTGAATCGGATGCGGTCGAAGTAGAGCCGCCCTACTCGCCCGCGCCGCCGGCGGGGAGCTCGTCGAGCCCGAAGCAGATCTGGAACGTGTGCGGCGTGCGGTCGTCGGGCGCGGGGAAGACGACGGCGCGAAGGTGCTGCACCGCGCACTCCTGAAAGGCGGCGGGCTCGTTGTCCGTGCCGCTCTCCGCGACGTTCTGCACACGGCCGCCACCCGAGACGGTGATGTTGAAACAGCGGCCTCGGTTGACGTCGGGGACCGGCACCGTCGGCGGCCAGCATCGCCCCCATGGGCCGGCCGAGTTCACCGCCGGCCGGATGTCTCGAAACGGCATCCCGGGTGCCGAGACGAAGCTGCAGCTCACGCGCGCGCCCGGTGCGCGATTCGGGAATGGCGGCATCGCGGGCGGCGGCCCCTCGTCGGGGATCGGCAAGGGCGCCGCCGGCACGTCGACCGCGGCCATCGTCAATCCGCCGCGCCGCCTCGGTCCGCGGTCGGCGCCCTCGGAGCCTCCACGGCTAGCCGACCCCATCCCGGTGTCCGTGCCCGGGTCCGTGTCCGCCGTGTCCGTATCCGTGCCCGTGTCCGCCGCCGTGCCCGTATCCGTGCCCGTGCCCGTGCCCGTGTCGCTCGGCACCATGGGTCCCGCGCCGACCTCGGCCGGGTCCACCGCGACCGCGATGGGAGCGATTGTCGCGACCGGCGCGACCGGTGGCGCGGGCGTCGCGTCCGAGCCCACGCGTCCGAGCGCGTACGCGCCGGCAAACGCTCCGAGCGCCAACACGACGGCGAGACCGATCCACACACCCATGCCGCGTCGCCCGCTCGGCGCAGGCGTGGGTGAGCCGGCAGGAGCGACCGCGGGAGGCGAAGCGCGCGCAGCGGCCGGCGAAGGTGCGTACGCGGCGGCGGCCGCCACGGCGGCGGGCCCCGTCGTCGCCGGCCCGACCGGCGTCGCCATCGTGGGCGCGACACCGATGGAGGCGTCCTCGCTCGAACGCGCCGGAGTCGCCGATCCGACGAGCGTGATCCGCGCCAGCGCGTCGGCCATCTCGCGCGCGTTCTGAAATCGCTGCGCCGGATCCTTCGACATCGCGCGGTGGATGATCTGCGCGAGCTCCGGGGTGACGCCGGGCCGCAGGACCTCGATGCGCTGAGGCTCCACGCTGATCACCGCGTAGACGAGGCCGCTGTAGTTGTTCGCTTCGAACGGGACGCGTCCCGTCAGCGCCTCGTATAGAACGACGCCGAGCGAGTAGAGATCGCTACGCGGGTCCACGTCGCGGCCCGCGGCCTGCTCGGGCGCCATGTAGAGCGGCGTCCCGATCAGCATGCCGGTCGCGGTGAGCTTCTGCGCGCCTTCCGAGTCGAGCGCCTTCGCGATGCCGAAGTCGAGGACCTTCACCGACTCGCCGACGCCGGGAACCCGCGCGAGAAAGACGTTGTCGGGCTTGAGATCGCGGTGGACGAGCCGCGACGCGTGCGCGGCCTCGAGCGCGGACAGCGTCTCGCGCCCGATGCGCACGACGTCCTCTTCGGAGAGCGCGCCCCGGTCGATGCGGTCGCCGAGCGGCTCACCGTCGAGCAGCTCCATCGCGATCCACGCGACGCCATCCGGATCCGCGCCGAAGTCGAAGATCTGGACGATGTGCGGATGCGAAAGACGTCCGGCGCGCTCCGCCTCGGCCTTGAAGCGCGCGACGAGGCCCGCATCGGCCGCGAGAAACGGCAGGAGCACCTTCACCGCGACGCCGCGGCCGAGGCTCTCCTGCGTCGCCGTGTACACGACGCCCATGCCGCCCTGGCCGAGCTTCTTGTCGAGCCGGTAGCGGCTCCCGATCAGCCGCCCGGAGAGCTCTGGCATCGACACGCTCATGGTGTGTGGTCGACCATCCCGCGGTCCGATGCGAGCGGCGTCCAGGCGAGGATCCGACGACGCATTCGCGTACTCTATCGGACTCCGTCAGCCCCCGGCGACGTCGGTGAGCACTTTCTGGATCGCGAGACCGACGCCGGCGAGGCTCTCGCCGGCGATGAGGCCCGCGGCGATGACGATGACGTAGCGCGCGGCCCACGAGCGCACGTGGCGCAAGAGCAGGAACGCCGTCAGGCCGCCGGCGAACATGCTCATCGAATTGTAGGCGGGGATGACGAACGCGAGGCCCGCCGCGGAGGGGCTCGGCAGCCACGCGGCCACCCGATTCGGAAGCGTCTTTTCGAGCACCGCGAGGAGGATGCCGAGCGAGCCGGCGACGACGATCGCCTCGGGCGCGCCGGCGGGCATCGCCTCGAAGCCGCGCATGAAGAGCTCGGCGACGGCCCTCCAGGTAGCGACCGCGGGCGCGGGCCACTCGTCACCGAAGAGCTGGTGCGCGGGGTCGGGGATCATCGCGAGGTAGCCAGCGCTCCCCGCGAGCGCGCCCGCGAGCGCGCCGAAGAGCTGCGCGACGAACTGCTTTCGCGGCGACGCGCCAACCATGAGGCCCGTCTTCAGATCGTGCAGGAGGTCGGCGCACTGGCTCGCCGCGCCGCCGGTCACGTTCGCCGTCATGAGGTTCGACGTCGCGTCGCCGGGCGACAGCACGCCGAACGCGAGCTGCGAGACCTTCCCCATCGCGCCGACCGGCGTGATGCCGGTCTCGCCCGCGACGCGGCCTGCGACGATCGCGAGCAGGAACGTGAGGAGCACGCCGAGAACCGCGGTCCCGAGCCCGATGCCGAAGAGGACGACCTGCGCGATCGATGTCGCGACGAGCGCGACCGCGAGCGCGCCGACGAACACGCGACGGGGGACGTCTTCGCCCGTCGACGGCTCGTCCGTCGCGACGCTGTGCCGCACGCCGCGAATGGCGGCGACGACCGACCGCCACGAGAACGCGAACGAGGTGAGAGAGGCCGTGACCATCATCGCTACGCCCGGCCAGAGCAGCCACTTGTTGAGCGAACCGAACCACGCCACGTCGGGAGCGCCCGCTTCGGCCCAGCCCATCGCGAGCGCGTGCGGGCCGAGCCATCCGTACGCCACGACGGCGCCGAGGAGCATCGACGCTCCCGCGCGGACCCCGACAATCGCGCCGACCGCGAACAGCAGCACCGACGGATCGAACGCGAACGTGAGGTTGTTCAGCGTGATCTTCGAGAGCCCGGCGACGCGTGTCGCGCCCGCGGCGGCGAAGCTCCCCGGGACGGCCGCCTTCGGGATCTCGAGGAGGTCGAGCGCGAGCTTGAGCGCCGCCGAGAAGAGGCCGGCGCCCATCAGCGTCCAGACCTGTCTCATCGCCTGACTGCCGCGCGCGTACATGCGCTCGAGGGTCTCGGCGGCGGCGACGCCGCTCGGGAACGGGAGCGCGTCGGTGATCAGCATCTGGCGGCGGAGGCCGACGGCGACGACGATGCCACAGACGCACACGAAGAACGTCCAGATGACGAGCGTCGTCCACGTGAACTGATAGCCGGTCAGGATCGTGAGCGCCGGGATGGGCGCGACCAGGCCGGCGGAGCTGATCGACGCGGCGGACGACGCGGCGGTCTGGTTGATGTTGTTCTCGAGCAGGCCGAACGCGGGCGCGCGAGCGGCGCGAGCCGCCGACCAGAGGCCGAACGCGAGGAGCGCGGCGGTGATCGACATGTTGAAGCCCCAGCCGACCTTGAGGCCCGCGTACACGTTGCAGAGCGAGAGCACGCCGCCGAGCACCATGCCCGTGAGGACGGCGCGGACGGTGAGCTGAGGCGAGGAGCGATCGAGGGGCGGGTAGACCGGAGGAGCGCGTCCGTCGTCGGGCGCGCTCATGGAGCGGCCGCGCGGAGCTGATTGCGTCCCTCTCGCTTCGCGACGAGGAGCTGATTGCTCGCACGCTCGACGAGGTCGAGCGGCTCGTCGCCGGGCTCGGCGCGCGCGGCGCCGATGCTCACGGTGACCGAGACGGGCGCGCCGTCGATCGAGCGGAGGGAGTGCGCCTCGAATGCCGCGCGGACGCGCTCGAGCACGCCGCTCGCGTCATCCAACGTCGCGCCCGCGAGCACGATGGTCAGCTCCTCGCCCCCGTACCGCGCGACCCAGTCGGTCGCCCGGATCGTGGAACGCACGACGTGCGCGACCTCGGCGAGCACGCGATCGCCCGTCGGCCAGCCGTGCTCCTTGTTGACGCGCCCGAAGTGGTCGATGTCGAGCAGCGCGAGGACGAGCGACGCGCCGGTCTCGGTCGCGTGCTCGAGCTCGAACGGGAGGCGGCGCTCGAAGTAACGACGCGAGAAGAGCTCGGTGAGGACGTCGACATCGGCTTGCTCGCGGAGCTCGTCGAAGAGACGGCGGCCGCGGCCGGCGATCGCGTTCGCGACGCGGTCGGCGATCACGCGCGTGAAGTCCTCGAAGCCCGCGACGCGTGGGTCGAGACCGCCGAGCTCGTTCGTGCGCTCGAGCGCGTCGGCGTGGATCGTGCGGTCGCGCCCTCGCGACTTCGCGTGGTAGCGCGCCTCTTCGGCGCGCCGCGAGAGCGCGCTCGCCGTGGACGGGCGGTCCGCGGTCGCGACGCCGGCGCTCATCGTGAGCGCGATACCCGCGATCGGCTCCGCCACGAGCGCGGTCCGGAGCGCCTCGGTGCGCTCCAACGCGTCGCGCTCACCCGCTTCGAGGACGACGGCGAAGACCTCGCCGCCGATCCGGCCGATCGCAGGTGCGCCCGCGGCATGTTGTCGGAAGCGGCGCCCGAGCTCGGCGAGCACCGCGTCGCCCTTCGCGTGGCCGTGCTCGTCGTTGACGGCCTTGAAACGGTCGATGTCGAGCACCGCGAGCGAGATCGGCTCGGCGCGGCTCGCGAGCGCGAGGCGCCGCGCGAGGACGGCCTCGAGCGCGGCTCTCGAGCCGAGGCCCGTGAGCGGGTCGCGAACGGTGGCGAGCCGAAAGAGTCGGTGGGCGACCAGGATCGCCGGCTCGTCGGTTGTGCAGACGTCGTCTTCCGGCCGGAGCCAGCGGAGGATCTCTTCGACGCCGTCGGCGCGGACGACCGCGAGCGCTCGGCCGAAGAACGCGCTGCGCGCCTTCGCCATCGCGTCGCTCGACTCGAACGCGCGCACGTCGAACAGGGCGGCGGCCGCACCGCTCTCTGCGAGCGCGGCGGGCTCGACGCGCATGATCGCGATGCCGGGCGGCGCGTCGCCGATCTCGATCGCGCCCGTGACGGCGATCGTCGTGCTCATCCTCCCCGACCCTTCATGGGCGCCCATGGTAACCGGACCCGATCTATGATCGAAGCGTGCCCAACGTGACCGCGCGGGTCGAGCGTTGGCCGATCCGCGGCGCGTTCCGGATCGCGCGGGGCGAGAAGCGCGAGGCGGTCGTCGTCGTGGCTGAGCTCTCGGAGGGAGCCTGGATCGGCCGCGGAGAGTGCGTGCCGTACGCGCGCTACGGCGAGAGCGTGGAGTCGGTCGTCCGCTCGATCGAGGCGGTGGACGGCAGGGCGCTCGAGAGGGGCTCGCTCGGTGAGCAGCTCCCCCGCGGCGCGGCGAGAAACGCGCTCGACTGCGCGTTGCTCGACCTCGAGGCCCGCCGTTCGGGGACGACCGTGCACGCGATCCTCGGTGTGCCCTGGCCCGTGAGAACGCCGACGTGCGTGACCCTCTCGGTGGCGGCGCCGGAGGCCGCGCATGCCTGGGCTCTCGCGCACGAGCGCGCGCCGCTGCTGAAGGTGAAGCTCGCCGGGGACGCTCTCGACCTCGCGCGGCTCCG
This sequence comes from uncultured delta proteobacterium, assembly GCA_963740495.1. GTDB lineage: Bacteria > Myxococcota_A > Polyangia > Polyangiales > CAVUEK01 > CAVUEK01. Next base: position 617,163 of record CAVUEK010000006.1, on the reverse strand, counting down.
CGCCGTTCGCGATGCGGCTCCGTCGGCGCGCATCGTCGCGGACGCGAACGAGTCGTGGACGCCGTCGCGGCTAGAGCGCGATCTCGCCGAGCTCGCCGTGCTCCGGGTCGCGCTCCTCGAGCAGCCGCTCCCCGCGGGTGACGACGAGTCGCTTCGCGACATCGAGCACCTCGTGCCGATCGCCGCGGACGAATCGGTGCACGACCGTGCCACGCTCGCGCGCGCTGCCGAGCTCTACGACGTCGTCAACGTGAAGCTCGACAAGGCCGGCGGGCTCACCGAGGCGCTCGCCGTCGTGCTCGAAGCGAAGCGGCTCGGCGTCGGCGTCGAGCTCGGCTGCATGGTGGCGACGTCGTTGTCGATGGCGCCCGCGCTACTGCTCGCCTCGTTCGCGGACATCGTCGATCTCGACGGCGCGTGGCTCCTCGAGCGCGACCGCGACGGCGGAGTGCGCTACGACGGCGGCTTCGTCGAGCCGGCAGCTGCGGGGCTCTGGGGAGCGCGGTAGCTCACCCTCGGTCGAGCGCGCGAGCTCCGCTCGCGATGGCGAGACCCGCGAGGATGGCGAGCGCGAGCGTCGCCGGGATCGAGGGGACGACGCCGAGGCTGCGCACCGAGATCGCGGTGAGCCCGAAGAACGAGCTGAAGAGGCCGACCAAGCGGAACCAGCGGACGCGTCTCGGCGCCCCGCGGCCGAGCAGGAGCGCCATCGCGAGGAGGACCGTGCCGAGGACGAGGGCGCCTAGGTAGACGTGCACGAGCACGGCGCATGATGGGCCGGACGCGCGGATCGGCTCAAGCAGCTTGCCACGCGGTCTCCGGCGGGGTACGCGACCGAGCCATGGCGATGCCGGTGGCCCAGGTTCGCGAGCTGAGCGTACGCGCCGTGGTCATCGGCCTCGTGCTCTCGGTGGTGATGGCCGCCGCGAACGTGTATCTCGGGCTCAAGGCAGGGATGACCGTGTCGGCGTCGATCCCGGCGGCAGTGGTCGGGATGCTGATCCTCCGCGGGCTCTTCCGGAACGGGACGATCCTCGAGGCGAACCAGGTCCAGACCGCGGCGTCGGCGGGCGAGTCGCTCGCGGCCGGGATCATCTTCACGATGCCCGCGATCGTGCTCATCGGCGCGTGGCAGGACTTCGACTTCTGGACGACGACGCTGATCGCGTTCGCAGGAGGGCTGCTCGGGATCTTGTTCATGATCCCGATGCGCAAGGTGTTCGTCGCGAACAACACCGAGCTTCCGTATCCCGAGGGCGTCGCGTGCGCGGCCGTGCTCGAGACGGGAGACGCGAATCACCCGGGCGCGAAGCGCGACGCGTGGAGCGTCGTCGTCGGCGCCGGGGTCGGCGCGCTCTTCAAGGCGGCGACCGGGTATCTGCACGTCTTCGTCGGAACACTCGAGGCCGCGACCGGCGTGGGTGCGGGTCGCATCCTCTACTTCGGTGGCGACATCTCGCCGGCGCTCGTCGGTGTCGGGTACATCGTGCGGCTCAACGTCGCCGTGCTCGTGTTCATCGGCGGCGTGCTGAGCTGGGTCGTGCTCCTCCCGCTCGTTCCGGATCTCGACGCGATGCTCGCGAGCGTCGGTCACTCGCTCGGCGTCGAGGGGCTCGGCGTGCAGATCGCGCTGCCCGACGTGCCGGTGGACAGGGCGTGGGAGATCTGGAGCGAGAGATCCGGTACGTCGGCGTCGGAGCGATGGTCGTCGGGGGATCTTCTCCATCGTCCGCGTGCGCCACGGTCTCGTGCAGGCCGTGGTCGAGCTCAAGAAGAGCGCCAGCCGCCGCGACGGCGACGCCGAGATCGACGAGCGCGACCGCGACATCTCGGCGAACGCCATCATCGGCCTCTCGATCGCGTCGATCCTGCTGATCGGCGGGATCTATTACGCGTTCACGGGCGATCTCGCGATCACGATCCCGACGACGCTGATCATGATCGTGATGTCGTTCTTCTTCGTCGCGGTCGCGAGCTACATCGTCGGCCTCGTCGGGAACAGCAATAGCCCCGTCTCCGGGATGACGATCACGGCGGTGCTGTTCACCGGGGGCCTGCTCGCTCTCTTCGGCTTCACCGGCATGGAGGGCATGCTCGCGACGCTCGGCGTCGCGGCGGTCGTGTGCTGCGCCGCGTGCACATCGGGCGACGTCTGCAACGACCTCAAGACCGGGAGCCTCGTCGGCGCGAGCCCGCGGCGCCAGCAGATCATGCAGATCATGGGCGTCGCCGTGGCGTCGCTCGTGATGGCGCCGGTGCTCGAGGTCCTGCACAAGGGCTACGGCATCGGGTCACAGGAGCTGGCCGCGCCGCAGGCCCAGCTCTTCGCGAGCCTCGCGAACGCGTTCTTCGGCGACGGGCACCTGCCGTGGGGGATGGTGATGATCGGCGCCGTGCTCGGTCTCGTCATCGAAGGGCTCGACGCGTACCTCGCGAAACGAAAGTCGCGCTTCCGCACTCACCTCATGCCCGTCGCTGTCGGCATGTACCTGCCGTTCGGTCTCGCCGTGCCGATCCTCGCCGGCGGCTTGATGGCGCACTTTCACGGACGCGGCATCGACGACGACCGCGCGCTCGACAAGGCGATGCACCGTGGCGTGCTCTTCTCCTCCGGCATCATCGCGGGCGAGTCGCTCGTCGGCGTGCTCATCGCGTTCCTCGTCTGGCAGAACCTCGACATCGGCGAGGCCCTCGCGACGCCCGCGGTCGTGACACTGCTCGCGTCGATCGCCATGCTCGGCTTCTTCTTCTGGCAGACGAAGCCGGGGACCGAGAGCTAGAGAGCGCGACCGGCGGATCGCATCATCCCAAGACCCGCATGTCGGCGAGCACGACCTGCGCCGCTTCGAGGGTGATGGTGCCGGCTTGGTGAATGGCCGCGGCGACGACCTCGACGAGGGGGCCGCGGGCGCCGGCGGCGCTGGCGACGCTGCGGGCGTGGAGGGCCATGTGGCCGCGCTGGATGCCGACGGTCGCGAGGGCGCGGAGGGCGGCGAGGCTCGAGGCGAGGCCGACGCAGCCGGCGAGCATGGCTAGCTCGCGCGCGCTCGTAACGCCGGCGAGCTCGATCGCGAGGCGCGCGCCCGGGTGGACGCGCGTGGGGCCGCCGACGGTTCCGAGCGCGAGCGGCATCTCGAGCGAGCCGGCGAGCGCTCCGTCCTCGGCGACTCGGAACGTGCAGAGCGGCTCGTAGCGGCCGTTGCGCGCGGCGTACGCGTGCGCACCTGCCTCGACGGCGCGCCAATCGTTGCCGGTGGCGACGACGACCGCGTCGACGCCGTTCATCGATGCCCTTGTTGTGCGTCGCGGCGCGGTACGGGTCGCGCTCCGCGAAGCGCGAGGCGCGCACGATCGCGTCGCGGACACCGTCGCCGCTTTCTCCGGCATGGACGAGCGCTGCGACGGGCACGCGCGCGTGCACGCGCACGCGCCGGCGATCGCTCAGGTTCGAGACGATCCGCAGGCCCACGGTTCCGCGCGCGAGCTCGGCGACGCGATCGGCGACGGCTTCGGCGACGGTGTTGACGAGGTTCGCGCCCATCGCATCGCGACAATCCACGTGAATGTGCACGACGACGATCCCATCGCCGACGTCGCGCACCTCGAGCGAGCGCGCTCCGCCGCCACGCGCGACGAGGTTCGGGACCGACGCGTCAGCGCGCGCGAGCAGCTCGTCGCACGCCCGCTCGACCGCGTCTCGCGCGGCGGCGGCATCGGGCACGCCGTCGAGCTGCACCTGCGCGATCATGATCGCTTCGTCGGCCTCGGCGGTGAAGCCGCCGCCTTCGCGGATCATCTTCGCGGCGTTGCCGGCCGCAGCGACGACAGAGGGCTCCTCCACGACCATCGGTGCCAGGTGGTCGTCACCGTTCATTCGCACGTTCAGCCCGAGCGCGAACGGGAGCCCGTAGGTCCCGATCACGTTCTCGATCATCTTGTCGGCCGTCGCGCAGTCGAGCCCGCCGTCCGAGAAGGTGCGCTCTATCTCGGCGGCGGAGATGCCCCGGGCCTCGGCGGCGAGCGCGCGTCGCTCGGCGAGCGAGAGCTTGTAGAAGCCTGGAAATCGCGAGGTAGCCATGGTCAGGGCCCGAGCCGGACGCCGTCCGCGCCGGGCGGAAGGGAGAGTAGGTCGAAACCACGGCCCGCGCATGCGGCCTCGAAGTCTCGCGCGGCGGTGATGTCGCCGAAGAACGCGATCGCTACGTCGCCACCGCCCGCGCCCGACGGCTTCGCGGCGCCGCCGTGTGCGTCGGCGATTCGTCCGATCTCCGCGAGGCGGTCTTCGACGATCGGAGCGCCCGCGTTGCGGCCGAGCGCTTCCATCGCGTGAGCGTGCTCGCGCACTGCATCCGCGAGAGCGGAGACGTTTCCCTCGTCGAGCGCGTGGACGAGCGCGTCTGCAGCGGCATCGATCGCGCTCACGTCGCGCTCGTGGGCGGCGGGATCCCGCACCGCGTACGCATCGACCTTCTCGACGAGCGCGCTCGTCCGCGCCTCGACGCCGGTCCAGACGACGCGCATCTCGACGCTCGAGGGCCACGCGACCCGCCTCGACTCGTGACGCGCGCCGGTGCGCCTCCATGCGACCGTCCCCCCGAGGACGGCGGCGGCGACATCGGCTCCGCTCCCACGCGGCGAGACCGAGCGATGCGCCTCGAGCGCGAGATCGAGGATCTGCCCCCGGTCGCCGTCGTGCGACGGGTCGCGCCCGTGAGCGGCGAAGACCAACGCGGCGGATGCGGCGGCGGCCGCAGACGACGAGCCGAGGCCGAGCTTTCGCCCATCACCTCGGAGCTCGGACACGTCGATCGTCATGGCGCCTCGCGTCGCGCCGAGCGCTCGCTCGGCCAGCGTTCGAGCTAGCAGGGCTTCGGGCGGCAGGCGCGCTTCATCCGGCGAGCCGTGCGCGGGCCCGGTCGAGCCGTCGCCTTCCGCGGCCGGGCGGTGGAGCGTTGCGCGCGCCCGCCGCGGAACGGCGGTCACGAGCGCCCAGCCACCCGAGAGTACCGAGTACTCGCCTGCGATCATCAGCTTTCCGGGCGCGCTGGTGCCGATCACGTCAGGTCACCTCGACGCCGCGCCCCGGCCGAGCGAGCAACGTGCCGGTCACCCCGGCGACGGAGCGCAACGCACGTTGCACGCGCGAAGCGTCGCGGGCGTGACAGAGCGCCTTCACGTGCGGGCCGGCGTCCATCGTGGCGTAGACCGGGATTCCGCGATCCCGCAGGGCCCGCACCTCGTGGAGGAGGGCGATCGTCGCCGGGAGGAAATAGAGGATGCCCGGGCGCGCGGAGAGCGCGCACGCGTGGAACGCCATCGTGCTCTGTTCCATCGCCTCGCCGACGAGGACGAGGTCGCGCCGCGCGAGGCCGCGCCGCACGCGCGCGGCGAGCTCGGGCGCGCGCTCCACCCAGGCGTCGTAGAGCGGCGACGTCGCACGCGAGCGCTCCATGCCCTCGGTCGAGCCGACCGCCTTCTTCCCGTGGGTCGTGAGCGCGACCACGAGGCGCACGTCCCAGTGGGCCTCGTCGTGGAGCCGGCGTGCGGCGAGCCGGTCGTTGCCACGCGTCCCCGCCGGAAGCTCGGCGAACCCGCCGAAGATCGAGCGCGCCGCCGAGGCGCTCGATTGGCGTGCCATGCGGCTGAGCTCCGCGTCTCCAGCGCGCACCCCGTACGCCTGACATGCCGCCGCGGCCAGAGCGGCGAAGCCGGATGCGCTCGATGCGAGACCGGACGCCGTGGGAAACCGGTTCTCGCTCTCGACGCGCGCGTGAACGTCCGACCCGGCGCGCCGCCGTACGCGATCGAGCAGCTCCATCGCGCGACGCGCGGTCTCGCCCCGCGCGGTGTGTCCGTCGAGGCGAACGCGATCCGTCGCTAGCCGCGCGTCGAGCGTCACCCGCGTGTCGGTGACCAGCCGGTCGAGCGTCATCGAGATGCTCGGTACTGCGGGCAGGTTGAGCTTCGTGTCGAGCTTGCCCCAGTACTTGGCGAGCGCGATGTTGGCGCGCGCTCGGGCGTGACCTGTTCCCGGGACGGCGGTCCGGCGCTTCTGCGCCTTCACCCCCGCACCTCCGCGACGAACGGGCTCGCGTCGAGCGCCTCGAGCGCCGCGACGACCGGCGCCGCGGCATCCCGATCCGCGACGAGCGCGATCATGCATCCGCCGCCCCCGCCGCCGGTGAGCTTCGCGCCGAGCGCGCCGGCGATGCGCGCGACCGAGCAGAGCTCTTCGAGGCGCGCCGTCGACAGAAGGAGCGCGTTGAGCAGCGTCTGGTCGAGGTTCATGAGCTGGCCGAGGTGCTCGTGGTCGCCCGCGACGACCGCGAAACGGCCGTTCTGCACGAGCGCGGCGATCCCGTCGAACACCTCTTCGACGCGCTCCGGCGCGCGGGCGAGCTGCCGGGCGACGCTCTCGACCATCTCGCGCGTGCTCGGTGCCTCGCCGCTGTGGCCGACGACGAGCGTGAGCGCCTTCTTCGGCGTGATGCGCTCGAGGGGCTCGCCGCGACGAAACACGGCGACGCCGCCGCACGCCGCCATCGCGCCGTCCACTCCCGACGGATTGCCGTGGAACACCCGCTCCCATGCGATCGACGCATCTGCGATCGCATCGGGCGTGCGCGTCGCTCCGATCGCCTCGTCGATCGCCGAGAGCACCGCCACGCCGATCGCCGCCGAGCATCCGAGGCCCGCGCCTCCAGGGAGGTCCACCTCGACCGAGACGCGCACGCTCGGCCTCTCGTCGTAGCTCGAGAGCGCCGCGTCGAACGCGCGCGCGAGCTCCACGTCGCTCGACGGATCGGGCGCGACGTCGACTCCCCAAGGCTCGACGAGGAGCGAAGGGGCATCCGCCGCGACCGCCGTCGCGTGCGCGCCGCGCTCGATCCCGCACGCGAGGGCAGGCCGGCCGTGCACGACCGCGTGCTCGCCGAGGAGGATCAGCTTGCCGCGCCCGAACGCCACGGGCCGACCGTCAGTGGCTCCGATCGACGAGGAGCCCGCCGATCGCGCCGATCTCGCTAGTGTCGAACGCGGCGTCCGCGAGCGCAGCATTCGACTCGGCGACGAGCTCGTCGAGCCGCGTCTGGACCTTCGCGCGCACGCCCGCGCGAACGAGCAGCTCGATCGCGCGCGCGACGTCTTCGCTCGTCGCGCTGGCCTGTCCGAAGACGGCCTCGAGCGGGGCGCGCTCGCCGTTCGAGAGCGCGCGGCGCGCCTCGACGACGAGAGTCGTGAGCTTGCCGGCGCGGAGATCGTTGCCTGCGGGCTTTCCGGTCGTTCGGGGGTCGCCGAACGTGCCGAGGATCTCGTCGCGGAGCTGGAACGCGATCCCGATCGGTCGAGACCACCGCGCGAGCACGTCGAGGGCCGCTTCGTCCGCGCCGCCGAGGAACGCGCCGATGCGGGCGGGACCGCGGACGGTATAGCTCGCGGTCTTGAGGTCGTAGACGCGCTCGACGTCCGAGCTCGCGACGAGGTCGAGCTGCTGTCCGAAGAAGACCTCGCGCTGCATCTCCCAGAACGAATCGAGGGCCATCTCACGCCGCGCCACGGGGAACGGCGCGCGCGTGATCAGCTCGGACGCATACGCGGAGGCGAGGTCGCCGGCGAGCACCGCGAGCGAGGCGCCGAGGTGCGCGTGTCCGTGGAGCTCGCGCAGCGCGGCGTAGACCGACGGCCCTCCGCGCCGCTCGTCGTCGAGATCCATCCAGTCGTCGTGGATCAAGAGGTAGCTCTGCAAGAGCTCGATGCTCGCGCCGGCGTCGATGACGTCCGACAGGTCGCCGCCCGGGCGGACGGCCCGATAGGCGGCGGCGATGACGATCGGCCGCAAGCGCTTGCCGCCTCGCATCGTGAGCGTCGCTACCTGATCGACGAGCTCGATCGACTCCGCCGAGGAGCGCTCGGCCTCGCTGCGCTTGTCGGCGAGGAACGACCGCAGTCGATTCTCGACCATCAGGCGTAGCTCGTCCGTCGAACCGAGTGTCATCGTTCGTGGTGCGTGTGCCCCGTGGAGCCGGCACGAAACCGCCGGGGAACGCGGGAAGATGGGCGACCGGCCCGAGGCGGTCAAGGGGGCCGGAGCCATCTCCCCGCCGGCCCGTCGGGGTTTGCCGGTCCCTGCCTTCCCGCGTACGTTCCGCCGCGCATGACGAGCGAGATTCGAGAAGCGCAAGGTCGACCACCTCGACCTGTGCGCGACCGACGAGGTCGCGTTCAAGGATCGGACGACCCTCCTCGAGGACGTGCGCCTCGTGCATCAGTCGCTGCCCGACCTCGCGCTCGAGGATCTCGACACGAGCGTTCACCTGCTCGGCAAGAAGCTCCGAGCCCCGATCGTGATCGCGGGGATGACCGGCGGGACCGACCGCGCCGCCGAGGTCAACACGACCCTCGCGCGGCTCGCCGAAGCGCGCGGCTATGCTTTCGGGCTCGGCAGCCAACGCGCCATGCAGAAGCGCCCGGAGTCCGCGTGGACGTACGCGGTGCGGGAGCACGCGCCGACGACGCTCGTCTTCGGGAACGTGGGTGTCGTGCAGGCGCGCGACCTCTCGACCGCGGCGATCGACGATCTCGTCCGAGAGGTATCGGCCGACGCGCTCTGCGTGCACATGAACCCGGCGATGGAGCTCGTGCAGCCGGGCGGCGACCGCGACTTCCGCGGCGGCGTCGACACGTTCGCGCGCTTGTGCAGCGAGCTCTCGGTGCCCGTGATCGCGAAGGAGACGGGCAACGGCGTCTCCGGCGAGACCGCGCGAAAGCTCCGCGCCGTGGGCGTTCGCGTCATCGACGTCTCCGGCGCCGGCGGGACGAGCTGGGTCGGCGTCGAGACGCTCCGAGCCGACGGGGATGCGCGCGAGCTCGGCACGCTGCTCTGGGACTGGGGGATCCCGACGGCGGCGTCCGTCGTGCTTTCCGTGCGCGAGGACGTGAAGGTCATCGCCACCGGTGGGATCCGCCACGGCCTCGACGTCGCCCGCGCGATCGCGCTCGGCGCCACGTGCGCCGGCATCGCGCGCAACGTCTACAAGGCGCTCGCCGCCGGCGGCGAGGCCGCGGCCGCGGCGTTCCTCGACCGCGTCGAGTCCCAGCTCCGGGCCGTCATGCTGCTGACGGGCAGCCGTACGGTCGCGGATCTGCAGAGCGCGCCGCGCATCGTCACGGGCGAGCTCGCTCGCTGGACGGGCCCGGACGCGTCCGAGTAGGTGCCCCCCGGGAAGATCACCGGTCGGTCGGCTCGCGGAGAAGCGGGGCCATGTCCGCCGAGCTCAGCGTCGAGAGGAACATGCAGCGCTTGCCGGCTTCCTTGCGCCGCGCGGCGGCGAGCATGGCCGCGAACGCCTTGGCCGTGTAGGTGGGGTCGAGCGTGATGCCGTCCTCCGCGGCGAGACGCGTGGCGATCGTGCCCTCGGCGACCGGAGCACCGTAGGCGGGGCCGCGCATCGATGCATCGATCGCGATCCGGCTCGCGGCGATGTCGGCGACGGACGGGAAGCGCGGGTCGACCGCGCAGAGGCGCGCGACCGTCGCCCGCGTCATCCGTTCGACACGCGAGCGGTGGATCGCGAGCCGGCTCGTCACCCGCACCGCGACGACACGGGTGACGAGACCGAACGCGGCGAGCCCGATCGCGAGGCCGACCGCGGTTCCGCCGCTTCCGGCCGCGACGAAGATCGCGTCGGGCTCCTCGACCGCGCGCGCGTCGATCGCGCTGCCGATCTCGAGGCCTGCCTCCACGTACCCGACGGCGCCGACGGGCGACGAGCCGCCCGGCGGGACGACGTACGGCCTCGCGCCGCCGACGCGGAGCTTCGCGACGACCCGTGCGATCACGGCGGCTGCAGTGATCGCGCTGCTCGCGCGATGGAGGGTCGCGCCCGCGAGTGCGTCGGCGCGGAGCACCTCTTCGACGTGCGGCGTACGCGGCTGTGGAAAGAGCACCGCGTGGACGGCGAGCCCGTTCTGCTTCGCGTATAGCGCGGTCGCGAGGACGTGATGCGATCCCTCCGCGCCGACGGTGACGATCGCGCGCGCGTCGCGCGCCAACGCCTCGCCGATGAGCCACTCGAGCTTGCGGACCTTGTTGCCGCCGTACGGAAGCGCGGTCTCGTCGTCGCGCTTGCACGTCACGTTCGACCCGACGCGACGAGATGTCGCGGCGAGCGGCACGACACGCGTCGGCAAGGTCGCGATCGACACGCGAGGGAGCCCCGCGAGGTCGGGCCACCGATCGGTGAGCAGCAACGTCAGTCCCAGTCCTCGGCCGCTCGGAGAGCCGCGGCCGCGGCGAGAGACTCCTCGGCTCGCTCGAGCAAATCACCCTCGAACGCCGCGGCGTAGCGCATCTCCAGCAGGTGCGCGCGAACGTGCCAGAGCTCCGGGTCGCTTCCATCTTGGCGGATCTGGGGAGCTGCTTCGGGGCGAACCCATGGGGAGATCAACGTCGCCTCCCGCAGCGCCTTGCGAACGTCGCGCGCCGGCCGTCCGGTTCGAAGGCGCAGCGCGACCTCGTGCACCGGACCCCCGCCGAGCTGCATCGTCACCGTCGTCCCGACGACGTGACGATTCGGAACGGCGAGCCGGTTCCCGTGCCCGTCACGGATCCACACGGCGCGGAGCCCGCGCCGCTCGACGAGTCCCGCGAATCCGAGACCCGACACCCACGTTCCGGGTCGGACGCGTCTCTCGAACGCGATGACGAGCGCCCCGACGAGATCCGGCAAGAGCTCGCGCGCCGACCAGCCGACCGCGACCGCTCCGGCGACGAGCGCCCACGGAACCACGGGCTCGACCGATGCCGGCAGGAGCCGCGCGACGATCGCGAGCGACGTGAGGACGACGACGAGCTGAAACCCGATGTGGACGAGGCCGACGAGCGTCGGCAGCGCACCCTCGGACGGGAGCGCTTCGCGCGCGCGCCGCGCGACGCCAGCGAGCACGAGCGCGAAGAGCACGAGCACGACGAGACCGAACGCGCTCCATCGGCCCTCGGGGAGCCCCGCGAGCCAGTCCAAGTCCGTCTTGCCTGCGCCCGGCGGCTTCCTGTTCTCGGATGGCTGCTCTCGCTCGGAAGCGCCGGGAGGCGTCTGTCCGGGTGTGACGACCACGATGACGTTCGGTCCCGCGTCGCGCTGCGGCCCGGCGTCGGTAGCGGTCAGTGGTATCGCGTCGGGGGGGACCCCTGCTTCGGGGATGGCGTCGCCCGCATCGGATTCCGCCGGCGTCGCGCGGCGCGCCGTCGAGCGCGCCGGCGTCGGCCGGGCTCACGACGCCGCCGTCCATCGTTCCCGCGTCCTGGGCCGCGGCGCTCGCCGGGTGGAGCGCGAGCGCGAGCGCGAGCGTCGAGACCGCGCCGAACGGGGCGAGCGCGACACGGTCCACGAGCGTACGTGAGCATCGCGCCGTCATTGCACCCAGCCTCTCTCGCATAGCACGCGGTACACCGGACCGCGGAGGTGCGCCGGGATCCGGTACGCCCCGTGCTCGCGAGGCTCGAGCAAGCCCATGTGGACGAGGCGAGAGAGCTGCGCCTCGGCGGTCGTCGGGTCGACTCGATAGAGCTGCGCCTGCACCGTGGCGTCCATCCAGCCCTGCCGGGCCACCTGGTAGAGATTGAGCAGCACGTCCTCGGGGAGACGCCGGAGCGCCGCATGCGGCGACGACGGGACGGCACCGACGCGCACGAAGTCGGCTGCTTCGTTGACCTCGTCGATGGACGCGAGCCAGAGCCGGAGCGCGTCGCGGACCAGGCCCCCCGACGCCGTGTGAAGCGAGCGGAAGAAGCTCTCGTACGGTCGTCGGATGCGGCTCGCCCCGCGCGCGAAGATCTCTTCGAGCCGCGTCCGCTCGGTGCGAGGCTCGAAGTTGAGCCCGTAGCCGCTGAGCGCGTGGCGCGCGAGCACGGCCGCCTCGAGCTCGGCCGCTCCGAGCGTCTCGACTCGGATGATCGCCGGGAACGCGTCGGCGACGGGCGCGGCCTGACAAGCGACGTCCCAGACCAGGTGATCTGCGTGCACGAGCCACGCGTTTCGGCCCTCGTCCCGGATCACTCGGTCGACGAAGTGGCTGAGAGCTTCGAAGCCGCCGATGCGCATCGCGACGATCCAGTGGAAGCCCGAGACGACGAAGAGCTGACCGTCCTGCCTGTCGATGAACGCTTCGTCGATCGCCTCGCGAGTGACCGGCCGGTCGAACGATACGCGTCGAACGCCCCGGAACCCGAGGCTGCGCACGATCGCAGCCGAGAGCGCGCCTTTGCCCACGCCGTCCTGACCGACCAGCGCGACCGATCGAAGCCGTCCCGCCGTCTTTCCGCTCAATGCGCGCTTCGCGCGCTCGATCGCGGCTTCACGACCGGTGAGAACGTCCGCAGCCTCGAGCGTATCGGCGACGAAGAGGCGCTTGTAGACGAGCGGGACGGCTGACGGCGGCTCCGGGCGCGAGAACGAGCGAGCGTCGACGACGTCCACGGGCGCGGGCGAGGGGAGCCCGAGCACGCGGCGCCATACCTCGAGCCGCTCTTCGCCGACGAGCCCTACGAACGTGCGCGCGGCGATGCGGCGGGCACGCGCGAGGAGCGACGGGAGGGTCTCGGCGCGCTGGATGAGGCGCCGGCCTTGCGCCCGTCGGCGAAGGAGATCGACGCGGTCGCGCGTGATGACTCCGTCGACCAGCTGTCCGCGGAGCTCTCGGACGCCGCCGAGCACGGCATCCCGCATGCCGTCGCCGAGCTCCGCCGCCCACCCACGGCTCGCCTCGACATGGCCATGTACGACGTCCGTGCTCCGCTCGAGCGCTCCGAGGAGCATCTCCTCGAGCAGGGCGCGCGTGCTCTCCGGCACCGGCTCGTCGTGCACGACGTCGAGCTCCGTTCCCGCGAGCTCGACGTTGAACGCGAGCAATCTCTCGACCTCGCCCAGCGACGAGACGAGCGGTTGCACTTTGCTGGCGAGCGAGCGCGTGGTCGAGGCGAGCTTCGGCGCGACGTTGGCCTCGACGTGCAAGGTCACGAGCTCGCGGAACGCGATCTCCATGACGTCCACGGGATCCGGGAGACGGAACTCGCCGCGCGCGAGGCGTCCTTCGGGCGCCTCGTAGCGCTCCGCGAGCGACGCGGTCGCACGCCGGAGCGCATCGAGGAGCGGCGCGACCGTGGCCTCTTCCGAGAGCTGATCGCGGAGGAGCATCGCCGTGCGACTCGCCTCGCCTGCGACCTTCTCGATGGGGACGAGGATCTCGCGGATCGCCGCCACCATGTCCTCACCCGTCCGCTCGCTCGCCGAGAGCACCCGTTCGAGCGGCGCCTTCGCGTCCTCGAGCGCCGCCGCCACGCGCTCCGCCTGGACGATGCCCCGGCCACGCGAGTCCTTGGCGAGCTGCGTCACGTGCTGTTCGAGCGCGTCGCTGATCCGCGCTTCGAGCCCGATGAGGTCGAGCTCGAGGCCGAGCAACGAGTAGAGCGCAGAGAGCGTGCGCTTGACGGCCTCGTAGCGCGTGCCCAGCGCCTCGAGCGCGCGCACGCGCTCCTTGAAGAGCCTGCTCGATTGGCGCTGCCGCGGGGAGAGGTCGGGGCCGCCCATGTGCACGAGATCCACGGAGAGCGCGCGAAGCGCCTCGCCGAGAACGTTCGCGATCCGGCGCGTCGCGTCCTTCCGGATGCGCTCGATCTCGTCGCGCGCGAGATCGAGCTCCTCCTCGACGCTGGTGCGCAGCTCGCGTAGGCGCCGATCGAACGCCGCGGCATCGGCGATCTCTTCGATCACGAGCTGTTCGTAGCCGCGTGCGATCGCGTCGAAGAGGCTGCGCGTGCGGCCTGCGAGATGGATGTCCGCCTGAACGAGGAGCGCCGGCAAGCCCTCGATGCGGGACGGGCTCCGGCCGCCGAGGTGGTAGCGCGCGATCGCGCGCACGTCCACGTTGCGCCGAGGCTCGCCGCCGAAGATCCCTCGGACCCTACGTCGCATTCGAAGCCACACGCGCGCGGTCGCGCGGGCCGCCCCGTCGGTGGACCGGGCCGCGTACGTCGATGGGTCGAACGGCGCGATCAGGAGCTCCGGGAGCCCGTCGACCGTGCGGTCGATCGCTTCGACGATGCCGGTCGCGTCGAAGCTCCGCTGCTCGACGCGCGCGCTGCGCCCGAGGACGGCGCCGCGGTAGCGCTCCGCGAGATCCGCGATCTCGGCGTGGAGCACTTGCGACACGCGCGAGCGTTCGTCGTGGCTCTTTGCGTGGACGAGAAGTCGTCGGTGATGGCGCAGATACTCGCGTCGGAGCTCGCGGAGATAGGCTTCGGCCTCGACGCACCACTTGTCGGTGACGCTCCGGGAGACGTCGCGCGTGATGACGACGAGGTCCGCGCGGAGGTCGCGCACGACCTCGCCGAGCTCGGGGGATCCGTAGCTCGGCGGGCTCCCCCACGGGTCGGCGTCCTCGGGCTCCGGCCAGCCCGGGAGCACCTCCCCCGCTTCGGGCGCCAATCCGTGCCCGGGCTCGGCGGGAGGGATCGTCGCCCGCTTCTCGCCGGGGAGCTCCTTGGCGAGCCCCAGCGCGACCTTGAGGAGGACCGGCCCGACGAGCTCGTGGATCGCGACGCCCGCGATGATGAGCGTGTTGACGGAATCGCCGATGTCGCCGAACCGCTGCGCGATGATCGTCCCGAGGCTGATCGAGACACCCGCTTGCGAGACGAAGCCGAGCCAGCCCCACCGACGCGTGCCCGCGTCCGCGTTGCCCACGCGAGCGCCCACGCCGACGCCGGCCCGCAGAGCGAGGAGGCGCACCGCGACGAGACCGAGCGCGAACGGAAGGACGACGCCGAGCTCGTCGAGATGGAGCTTCGCACCGGCGAGGGTGAAGAACACGACGTACACCGGCATCGAGAGGCGCTCGACGTTGTGGATGAGCGTGTCTCCCGCTCGCGAGAAGTTGCTCGCCGTGAAGCCCGCCGCGATGAAGAGCAGCACCGGGTCGAGGTGAAGGCTCTTCGCGAGGAGCGTTGCCGCGTAGACGACGCCGACGATCACGAGCAGCACCTCGCGGCCGACGTAACGCAGGTAGAGCGCGAGCAGGAAGCCGAGCCCTGTGCCCACCGCGAGAGAGCCGCCGATGTGGAGCAGGAAGAACGACCCGAGGTCCTGGCCACTCGATGCGATCCCGAGCATGGCCGTCGCCATCACGCTCGCGAGCGAGAAGAGCACGACGACGACGACGTCCTTGAGAACGACCGCCGAGAGCACCGTGCGGGTCATCGGACCGTCCGCGCCAGACGAGTTGATGACGGCGATCGTGGCGGCGGGGGAGGTCGCTATGGCGATCGCCGCGACGACGAGCCCGAGACCGACGCCGGCTCCCGCCGGGATGTCCTCTAGACCCGGCAGGACGAAGCCCGGGATCGGACCGCTGACGAGCCACACGTACCCGGTCACGAAGAGCGCGATCGTGACCACCTGACCCGAGAGGACGCCGAGGATCGCGCGCATGCCGCGACGGAGCCCCTCGATCTTCAGCTCGCCGCCCGCCGTGAGCGCGATGAGCGCGACAGCGAGCGTGTCGAGGACGCTCAACGAGTCGACGACGTTCTGGTTCAGGATGCCCTCGTCGAGCGGTGGAAAGACGTCGACGTAGGCGTCGAGGAGGTGTGCGGCGGAGGGCCCGAACACCATTCCCGCGAGGAGGTACCCCGTGATGTGCGGCAGCTTGATGACCCCGACGAGCTCGCCGATCGTGTAGCTCGCGAGCACCACGAAACCGAGCGCGAGCATCGCGGTCGGGTCGACGCCCGAGGGAACTGCGAACCGATGCAGGAGGATCACGCCGCCCACGAGCAAGAGCAGGATGAAGAGCTGGCGCGCGAACCCGCGATCTTTCGCCGCGTCGGTCATGTCTTCCAGAAGTCCGGTACGAAGAGCGACAGGAGCGTGAAGAGCTCGAGTCGGCCGAGGAGCATGAGGAACGAGCCGAGCGTCTTCGCGAGAGGTCCATAGGCGGCGAAGTTGTCGGCGTCGAGGTGGTAGGGCGCGGGGCCCATGTTGCTGATGCAGGTGAGCGTCGCGCCGAGCGCCGTCGGGACGGGCACGTCCTCGAGGACCGCGAACGCGATGACGCCGGCGGCGGTCGCGGCGAGGTAGACGATGAAGAACGCGGCGACGTCGGCGGCGATCTCGTTCGACACCGCGCGGCGGCCCATGCGGACGACGCGGACGACGTTCGGGCGGAAGAACCGGCTGATCTGGGCGCCCGCTTGCTTCGCGAGGATCACGATCCGCTCGACCTTGATGCCGCCGGCCGTGGAGCCCGCGCATCCGCCGATGAACATGATGACCAGCAGCCACGCGATGATGGGCGCGGGGTATGCCATGTAGTCGTCGGTCACGTATCCGGTCGACGAGATGAACGTGCCGATCTGGAAGAATGCGTAGCGGAACGCCTCGGTGACGTCGTAGTCGTGGAGCGGGAGGATGCTGAAGGTCGTCGCGACGACGGAGACGACGACCAAGAGCACGAACGCTCGCAGCTCCGGATTGTCGAGAAGCACGCGGACCGAGCCGGTCTTGAGCAGGCCGAAGTAGAGGCCGTAGTTGACCGTCCCCACGTACATGAAGACGGCGACCGTCATCTCGATCGCAGCGCTGTCGAAAGCCGCGATGGAGGCGTCTCGCGTGGAGAACCCGCCGGTGCTCATCGTCGTGAACGCGTGGCAGACGGCCTCGAAGGGATCCATCCCGAGGAGCGAGAGCGCGAGGATCTCGAGGCCGGTGATCGCCGCGTAGAGCTTCCAGAGTGTGAACGAGGTCTCCGCGATCCGCGGCGTGAGGCCCTCCGCGGAAACGCCGGGCACCTCGCCGCGGAACATGTGCTTGCCGCCGATGCCCACGTTCGGGAACACCGCGACGAAGAGGACGACGATGCCCATGCCGCCGAGCCACTGGATGAGCGAGCGCCAGAGCAGGAGCGGCCGACTGAGGGTTCCTTCGATGTCGGAGACGACGGTCGCCCCCGTCGTCGTCAGCCCACTGACGGCCTCGAAGAACGCGTCCGCCGGCGACATGTCCGCGCCGATCACGAACGGGATCCCGCCGCAGATCCCCGCCGCCACCCAGATCGTCGCGACGGCGAGCGTCGCTTCACGGCGCGACACGGACTTGCTGACGTGGTTTCGCCCGTACGCGAACACCGCCGCGCCCAGCGCGAGCGTCACCGCGGCCGCCACCGCCAGGGCTCCAGAGCCACCGGTTCTGCCGCTCGCCTCGGGGTGGACGACGTCGAGGACGACACCGATGACCGAGCAGACCGCGATCGCGGCGCCGAGGCCGAGGACGACGATACCCGTGGGGCGCGCGACGGCACGGTAACCGCCTCTGCCCCGCCGACCCTTGGCTCGCACTGCGGTCATAGCGCCTTCGGGCGAAACAGCCTCTCTATCGTGGGCCGCGCCGCGGCGGTCGTGAGCACGACGACGGTGTCTCCTTGGTGCACGGCGTCGTCGCCGCGCGGGATCGTCACCTGCTCGCCGTGGACGATGGCGCCGATGAGCGCCCCACGCGGCAGATTCAAGCGCTTGAGCGGGACGCCGAGCGCTCGGCAGCCGCGCGACGCGGTGAGCTCGAGCACTTCGGCCGAGCCGTTCTCGAGAAGGGTGAGGCTCTGGATCTGCGTCGTCCGCGCGAATCGGAGGATGTGGTCCGATGCGACGAGGCGCGGGGAGAGCGCGATGTCGATGCCGAGCTTGCGGTAGATGTGCATGTAGTCGCTGCGCTGGACCACGCACGCGGTGCGCGGGACCTCGACCCGCTGCGCGAGGAGCGCGGCCATGAGGTTGACCTCGTCGTGCGGCGTGACGGCGGCGAAGAGGTCGTACGACCCGACCTCCTCCTCGGCGAGGAGCTCGAGGTTCGTGCCGTCGCCGTGAACGACGATCGCCTTGTCGAGGTCGGTCGCGAGCTCCTCGGCGCGCTCTCGCGACTTCTCGATGATCATCACGGTCCCGCCGTCGACGAGGAGGTGGCGTGCGAGCGCCTCGCCGATGACGCCGCCGCCCACGATGACGACCCGGCGAGCCTCGCGGCTCTTCGAGAACATGTCCTCCGTCTCGAGGACGGCGTGAGGTCTGCCGAGCACGTAGACGCGGTCGCCCGGCAGGAGCACGTCCGTCCCACCTGGGATGAAGAGCTCGCCGCCGCGGACCACTGCGGCGATGAGCGCGTCGCGCGGAAGCGGCACCTTGGCGAGCGTCTTGCCCGTGTGCCTCGCCTGCGCTCCGAGCTCCAGTTGGACGAGCTCGATCCGGTCCTGCGCCAAATCGATCACTTCGGTCGCGCCGTGTGAGCGAGCGATCTTGGCGAGCTCGGCGGCGACGAGGACGCGCGGGTTGATGACCACGTCGACGCCGAGCAGGTTGTACCGGACGCCTTCGGTCCAGCGCGCCCACTCGTCGCCCTGGGCGCGCGCGATGACCCGCTTCGCGCCCATCTTCTGCGCGGCCAGCGCAGCGATCAGGTTCACCTCGTCGTGGTTCGTCACCGCGACGACGAGATCCGCGTTGGCGACTCCGGCGCCGTCGAGCATCTCCTGGCTCGCGCCGTATCCGACCATCGTCGCGACGTCGAAGTGCTCTTCGGCGTACGCGGCTTGTTCGGGCTCGGAGTCCACGGCGACGACGTCGTGTCCTTCGTGGTCGAGCACCGCGAGCAAGTGACGACCGACTTCTCCCAGACCGATGACTACGATGTGCACGTCAGGTCTGAAGCTCCTTCTTGAGGTCGCCCGCGTCGACGAGCAGAGCGCGAAGCATTCGCGGCGCGACGAGGTCGTGGACCACGACCGCGAGCACGATGACCGTGTAGGTGACGTCGACGATCAGACCCTCGTATACGAGGCGGAACGAGATCGCCATCGCGACGGTGACGTGCCCGTGTCCGAGGAGCCCGCGCCAGAGGTCCGGTCGGTACGAGCGTCCCCAGGCCGCGAGACGGCTCCCGACGAGCTTCCCGATCAAACGCAGCGCCGAGAAGAGGACGAGCGGGATGATGATCCACCAGGCGATCGCGGACACGAACGTCCATGCTGCTTCGAGGCTCCCCCCGGCTCGCTCGAACGCGATTCGAACCGGCAGCGGTGGCTGCCAGAGCGCGCCCGCGAAGAGGAGGAGCACGAGCGACATCGGCTTCTCGGTTCGGTCGAGCGTCTCGCGCAGCCCCTCACCCGCCGGCGCCGTGTTCACGAGCACGAAGCCGAGCACGAGGTTGATCAGCAGAGGCGAGAGACTGAGGAACCACGCCGCGCCCGATGCGAAGGTGATGATGCCGACGAGCGTCAGAAACTTCGCGTTCTCGTTCCCGCCCTCGCCGACGAAGTATCGAAAGAGGAGACCGAGGATCCCACCGATGAGCACGGCGACGACCGCCCACTCGGTCGGGCTCAGCACGGCCGCCGCTTCGGTGTCGGCCTCGTGATAGATGCAGAAGAGCAGCCCGAAGACGAAGAGCGCGACGGCGTCGCCGAGCCGCGCCGACCGGCGGAGCATCGGAACGATGGGACCGTCGATCTCGTACCGCTGTTTGAGCACGTCGATCGGGTCCGTCGAACCGGTCGCGGCGATGCAGCCGAGCACACCCGCACAAACCGCGGCCTCGGAGTGAGGGACGACACCGAGGATCCCCGACGTGAAGAGCGCGTAGGTGCCGAGCCACGTCGCGAGCCCCGCGACGACATCGTCTCCGATCGCGAGCCGGAGGCTCCCCCCGCTCGACTCGCCGAGCTTTCCGAGCTGCAGCTCCATGCCGCGCACGAGGCCCATCCAGCCTGCGGCGAGGGCGATGATCGGCAAGAGCTCCGCGAGATCGTCGAACGCGTGGATCTCCGGGACGACGGGGCCGAGCAGCACGCCGAGGACGATGTACTCTACGCCGCTCACGACGAGCAGCGTCTTCTGCAGGCGGCCGACGACGAAGTGCGCGAGCAGGTACGCGGCGCCCACGAGCAGCAGGAGCACGACCACCTCGGCCGTGCCGCTCGCGTCGTCCTCGCCGTCGATCGCGTGCGCGACCCCAGGCCAGAAGAGACAGACCGACGCGGCCCACGCAGTGAGCCACGTCGCGCGGCGAACCATTTCCATCGCTCGCGAATTCTGCCTGATCCGCTCGGGCGACAGCATCTTTGCGACGGCCGGGCCCGAGCGCGACGTTTGACCAGTGCACGTCCGCTCACCTATCGTGGCGGTACGGTGTGGTTTCACGTGGCTGGCGGGTCGGGAGGGGGCCGCGTATGCTCGCGCGCATGAAGATGCGTGGGGAGCGGCGGTTCCGCTTGTTCGCGGTGCTCGTCGGATCGGTCTTGCTCGGCGCTTGCTCACTCGCGGTTCAGTTCGACCGCTCGAAGGTCGTCGACGCCGGGCCCGCGGTGGACGGTGGGGGCGATGACGAGGACGGTGGCGACGTGGACGCGGGCGACGTCGACGGTGGTCCCGAGGTGGACGGTGGCCCGGGCGTGGACGGCGGTCCGGGAACGGACGGCGGGCCGGGAACGGACGGCGGGCCCGGCACGGACGGTGGCGGGACCGACGGCGGCGGCACCGACGGCGGCCCCATGTGCCCCGACCTCACGGGCAGCTACGACGGGACCATCGCCGGCCCCGACTGCGGCGACGCTGCGGACGGTGCCGTGACGATCGCGGCGGGAACGGGCGCGTGCGACATCACGTTCTCGAGCACGATGACCGTCAGCGGCGACGTGACGGTCGGAGCGGCCGGAGGGTTCTCGGGTGCGACGCTCGACGTCGGGACGGCATCGCGGAGCGACTGCAACGGATCCTACGCAGCCGGCACGGGCACGGTGACTGTCGACTGCGGGTCGGGCGGCACGCGGTGCACCATCACGCTCGCGCCCATGTAGACCCGCGGCCCGGGCGTGTAGGCGATCCGAGGCGCCCTTGTCAGCGCCCGCCGTCGAGGTGAGGATCGAGCGATGCGACGATCCCCGGCCCTGGCAGCTCGACTCGCGCTGAGCCTCGTCGCCGCCTGCTCGGGATCTCCCCCCGCGACCGATGGAGGCGTCGACTCGGGCCGCTTCGACAGCGGGGTCGACGGGGGCCCTCTCGGCGTCGACGGATCGCTGCCGAGAGACGGCGGCGGCATCTGCGCGGCCGGCATGCACGAGTGTCCGGACGGTTGCGAGCCGGACCACGCGAACGATCCGGACCACGGGTGCCGCCTCGGATGCGGCATCGATGCATGCGAACCGCCCGCAGGCGGCACGGCGATGTGCGATGCGTCGGGTGCGTGCGTGGGCGAGTGCCCGGAGGGCGCAACTCTCGACGGCGACGTGTGTTGCGGCGGGACGATCACGTGCTCGGACGGGATCGAGACGATGCTCGCGTGCCCGTCGCCGACCGAGGAGCCGAACGACACGAACATCACACCCCAGCGCCTCGGTACGTACAACGATGAGGACGGACAGAGCGAGGCGGTCCAGGGCCTCTCTCTGCCGACGGGCGACGTCGACTTCTACGCGTTCGACGTCGTCGACGGGTGCTGCGACGTCGTGGGTGCGCACACGATCGTCCGCGTCACCGTGACGACGCCGATCACGGCGAGCGTCGAGCTCGCGACGTGGTTCAGCTGCGCGAGCGGCGGCGCCGCGCACGCGTGCACCGGAGGAACGAGCGACGCGACGTTCGGCTTCGGCTGCAGCGCCGTCGCGGTCGGCGCGACAGGCACGGCCACGGCTACGCTCGAGCTCGACCTCGACTGCACGGGAACGATCGACGAGAGCGGGACGGCGCTCGTCCGCGTGCGACCGACCGCCGCGGCGACGATGTGCGCGCAGTACGACCTCGCGTTCGACGTCCGGACCTGAGCCGAGCGTCGGTAGACGATCGCGTCGCCCCGGCGCTCTCGCTACCGGCTGACGCGGTTCTTTCCCGCGCGCTTCGCGCGGTACATCGCGTCGTCGGCGTACTTGAAGAGCGTCTCGGCGTCCGAGGCTTCCTCCGGGTACGCGGCGGCGCCGATTGAGATGCCCGGCGACAGGACGACACCGTCCTTCTCGAAGTGGTGGGCGGCGATGGCGGCGTGGACCTCTTCGCCGATGGCGAGCGCGCCGGCCGCATCGCAGCGCGGGAGCGCGGCGAGGAACTCGTCGCCACCCCAGCGACACGCGATCCCGCGGCCGTCGAGGACGTCGCCGATCACTCGACCCGCTTCGGCGATCGTGTGCGCTCCGAACGCATGCCCGTGCGTGTCGTTGATGATCTTGATCCCGTCGAGATCCATCACGAGCATGCCGAGCGGTTGCCCGGTCGCGGACGCCTCGTGGAGGAGCATGCGGAGCTCCGTGTCGAAGCGCCGCCGGAGGTAGAGGCCGGTGAGATCGTCCACGTTCAGGAGGCGCGCGACCATCTCGTCGAACGCCTGATCCGCCGCGTCCTGCACCTCGAAGCGGACCATCGTCGCACCGAACACGACCTTGTCTCCGTGCGAGAGAGCGCGCTCTTCGACCCGCTCCCCGTTCACGAGCGTTCCGTTCGTGCTTCCCTTGTCGACGACCGCCCAGCTTCCGGCGCGGTCCTCGATGTATGCGTGCTCCCAGCTCACGCCGGCGTCGGTGAGACGGATCTCCGCGTCCGGGTTGCGGCCCACCGTGCTCGACCCTTCGAGAACGATCTTCTCGCCCACGCGCGCGCCGCTCATCACCACGACGCAGGGGCGGTAGTGAGCGCGAACGCTCTTGGCGACCTCCTCTTGGAACGGGGTCGCGTCGTCGAGCCGCAGCGTGCGTTCCATGGGGTTGTCGTCTCTGCGGCGCCGCACAGTTGCAGGTTAGCAGCAGCCGGAATCGCTTGCAGCGTTTGCGGGGGCTCAGGTCGCGGGCTCGGCGGCGGTGAGCACCGCGGCGAGAAAGTCCCGAAACGGTCGCGTCCGAAAGAGCTCACGGCCGAGCGCGTCGAGCCGTGCTTCGAGCGCCGTCGTTGCGGCGGCGAGCACACCCAGCTCATCGAGCACGTCGCGGACCGTCCGGGCTCCTTCGATGTCGAGGAACGCACGGACCTCTTCCTCGAGCCAGCGCCGGCCGAGCTCGCGCGTCGCGTTGTGCTCGAGCAGCGGGCCGAGGAGCCCTTCGAGCTCGCGTCTCGGTAGCGTGTCGACTTCGTCCATGAGCGCGACGACGGCGGTCTGGTAGACGCGTTCGAGCAGCTGCTCGCGTATCCGGGCGGCGAGCGCGCCGCCTTCTCGGCTCGCGAGGCGCTCCCGGAGCGCGTCGCGGAGCTGCGCCTGGGCCTCGGCGCTGAACTCTCGCGCCGAGCTCTGGATGCGCTTGTCGAGCTCCGCGCCGAGGCCGCCGACGACGCTCTTGCCGACGCCCGCCAGCTTGCGTGCGCGCGCCTCGACGCCCTTCACGAGCTTGCCCGCGAGCCCGTCGTCGCCCGCGCTCGCCGCGCCGAGGCCCGGTATCGGGAGGCGCCGCGCGAAACCGACGAGCGCGGCTTGGAGCACGGGGGCGAGAAGCTCCCGGACGAGCGCGGGGTCGACGGCATCTCGCGCCCACTCGAGCGGGGGTGGCCGGAGCTTTTCGACGATGCTGGACAGCTCTCGGCGCACGGCATCCGGGATCACGTCCCCCACCTGCTCGGACGCGCTCTCCGATCGCGCGCGGTGCCGATCCCACGCGGGCCTCGCGTGCCGATTGATGAACACCGCCACGTTGTCCGCGGTCACGCACGACACGAGCAGCGTGACCGTGGTCTCGACGTCGACGATCTCCGCCACGCGTCGCCCGAGCAGAAACGACGTGATCGCGTCGACTCCAACGCTCCGCAACGGGCTCGCCTCCGCCGCGAGAGCCGATACGACGCGGTCGACAGCCTGGCTCTCTCTCTCTCTCATGCGGCCGCGCTCCGCGCTCCGGCGAAGCTCGCCACGAGGTCGACCGCGCTCGCGACCGTCTCGTCGCGGAAGTCCGTGATGACGATCGTGACGCGCTTGGGCTCCTTCACCAGCTCGGCTCCCTCGAGGCGTTCCGCGAGCGTGCGCTGCTCGGCATCGAACGGGTCTTGGCTCTCTTGGACCGTAGGGCCGGCGTCGCCGATGACCATTCGGAAACGCCGCCCGTCGCGCGGCGGCTCGCACCACACGGCCAGCGCCGGGCCGGCGGCGGCCACGAGCGGCTCGACGTGAACGTCCACCCGACCTCGCTCGACGACGACGCGCGGCTTGCCCGCGCCGTGCCATGGGCCCTCGTTCGGCTCGAACCGCGCGCCGTCGAGAGACCGCGCCGCATCGAGGATGTTCGCGTCGCGGCTCGCGAGCGCGGCGAGCACGCGAGCCGCCGCGGCGACCTGCGCCGCGTTCGAGTGCTGATCGAGCGTGACGTGGAGCAGCCCGCCTCGGGATCGGACCGCGCGACTCCTGCCGAGGAGCCGCGCGTCGCTCGCGCGCACGCGAGCGATGCAGGCGTCCGCCCATTCCCTGGGTCGCACGGCCCCGACGAGTGCCGCTCCGCTCGCCTCGTCGGGACCGAACGCGACGTCGAGCTCCGGGCCCACGCCCGCGGCGAAGCGCGCCTGCACGCTGAGCTCCCCGCGCCGCCACTCGATGCGGATCGGCGTCCCGTCGACGAACATCACCACACGGTCCGGCCCGTGGACCTCGGGCGCGAGCTCCGACAGCGCGCTCGCCATCAACACCGCTCGGCTTCGCTCCTCCGGCACGAGGCGCGTCGCGCCGAAGACCACGGCGGCGACCAAGACGGCGAGCACGAGCGCCTCGAGCACGCGGGGAGCGTACTCCGCCCCGAAGCGGATCGGGTGCTCGCTCGACCCGAGCGCCGCGGCGTGTCAACGACGCTGCGTGTCACCCGGGGACGAAGTGCTCGTCGTCGTCGAAGTGTCTCGCGGCGATTTCGTCAGGCGAGGCCCGACGGGCCGCATCGCGCTCGTGTCTCCGCTTCCGTGCCCGTACAACTACGGGTCCGTTCCGGGCACCGTCTCCGGCGACGGCGACGCCATCGACGCGATCGTGATCGGACGGCGCCTCGCGCGCGGAACGACCGTGCGATCGCGAGTCCGAGCGATCATCGCGTTCGAAGACGAAGGTCAGAGCGATCCGAAGCTCGTATGTAAGGCGATTCCCCTCACCGCCGCAGAGCTGGTCGGGTTGACGGCTTTTTTCGAGGTGTACACGTGGGTGAAGCGCGCACTCGCGCTCGTCGTGAGGGGAAAACCCCCCACACGCTTTCACGGCATCGACAGATGACGCCGAGAGCGCAGGATTCCACGCTGGATCCGGTGCGCGATCGAGGTCATGCTGGGTGCTCTCGATGAGGAAGGTGTGGGCAGTCGTCCTCGCGACAGCGGTCGTTTCGCTGACGACCGTTGCTCTCGCAATACCGCACGGTAGGCATTCGCCGCCTGCGACGGAGCCCACGAGCACCGACGGCACGAGCCTCTCGATTGGGCGACCGAACAACGGTCGGCTCATGAACGGCGCGCTCCTGCCCGAGTCGGAGTGGCTCCGCTATCGCAGCGGTGACGAGCGGTTCCGCTACGGCACGGACGAGCTCGTCGCCGCTGTCGAGATCGCCGCCAAGCACGTGATGGACGCGGTGCCCGGCGCGCGCCTCACGATCGGTGACATCTCGCTGCATCGTGGCGGCCGGTTCCGCCCGCATCGTTCGCACCGTTGCGGCCGCGACATCGACATCGCGTACTACATGGTCGACGCCGATGGCTCGCCGGCGTATGCGCCGCGGTTCGTGCGATTCGCGAACGACGGCACGTCGCGCGACCACGAGTACGACACGCATCTCGATGACGCTCGAAACTGGGAGCTCGTCTCGAGCCTACTTTCGACGCAGATCACATCGGTGCAGTACATGTTCGTGTCGCACGCGATCGAACAGCGCCTGCTCGACCAAGCTCGGCGTGTCGGCGCCGACGAAGAGCTGATCGCCCGGGCCGAGACGGTCCTCGATCAACCCCGCGCCGGCGGTCGTCACGACGACCACCTGCACCTCCGCGTCTATTGCGATCCCGACGATCGTCCGCGCTGCGTGGACCCGCCGCCGTATCACGCCTGGCGTCCGCCCGACCGCGAGGCGCCGCAGCTGGCCGTCGCGTTCTAGCGCCGCCGCTCGGAGGCCCGTTGCGTCATCAATCCCTCAGCTGCTCCGCGAGGTAGCGTTCCGTGCCGAGCTCGGTGACGAGATGGAGCTGGGTCTCGAGCCAGTCGATGCCGCTCTTCCTCGGAGTGCAGGATGCCTTCGAGGAGCTCACGGGTGCCGTTGTCGCCGGCGCTCGCGGCAGAGGGCGATGCCGTCGTTCAGCCGCTTGCGCGCGTCGAGCTCGAGCGCGAGGTCGAGCCGGTGCTGCTCGGCGACGTCCTCGCCGACGCTGCACGCTGGTGCAGGCGCTGCATGTTCGGCGACGCCCTCGAGGAACAGGATGCGTCCGATCATCGGATCCGCGTGCTTCATCTCCTCGATCGACTCCTCGCGCTTCTTGCGCGCGATTCGTGCGTAGCCCCAGTTCTCGCACATCTTCGCGTGGATGAAGTACTGGTTGATCGCCGTGAGCTCCGACGTCAGCACGTCGTTGAGGAGCTCGAGGATCTCGTCTTCGCCCCGCATGGCCCGGGAGGGTACGCCGAACCCGCGCGGTCGATTGACCCCCTCAGCCGCTCACGAGGGCGGCCGCCGCGAGAATCGGGAGCCGCGGGACGCGCTTGGTCTCCTCGTCGAGCAGCTCCTCGACCGCTCCCACGCAACCGCCGCATCCCGCGCCCGCGCCGCAGGCTCTCTCGACGGACTCGAGGCACCGCGCGCCTCGTTGGATCGAGGCCCGGATCTCGCGGTCGGTGACGGAATTGCAGTGGCAGACCAGCATCGCTAGACGAGCATAGCCTCCTGATGTTGAAAGTCAATGTCAATATCACCAGGCCTCCGGCTGAAACCCTCCCAACGCCCGCCGCGGGCGGGTACCGTTGGCCCGGAGAAATGGCCGACCTCGAGTGCACCAACTGCGGCGCCGTCCTCGAGCTCTCCCCCGAGCAGCGAACCGGCCGTTGCCTCTACTGCGCCTCGCCGGCGGTCATCGACCGGCCCCCGACGCCGAACCGCCCGAACCCGACGTTCGTCGTCGGCTTCATGTCACCCCCGAGGCCGCGCTCGCCACCGCGCGTCGGTGGTGCGGCGACCCTTCTTCGCGCCCGAGGCGTTCCGCAACGCCAAGGTCGAGGACGTGCGCGGCGTGTACCTACCGGCATACCTCTACTCGGCCGCGGCCTACTCGGACTACGCCGCGCAGATCGGCGAGAACTACACGGTGACCGAGACCTACACGACGACCGACTCCCAGGGCCGCACCGTCACCCGGACGCGCACGCGCACCGAGACGGAGTGGCGTTCTCTGCCGGGGACATGCCGCCTATGTCAACGATCGCGTCGTCACGGCTTCGCGCGGCCTCCCGACGACGACCTCGAGGCGGTCGAGCCGTTCGACCTTCGCGCGCTCCGTCGGTACACGCCGCTCGTCGTGTCCGGATGGGCCACCGAGGAGCCGTCGCTGTCCATCGACGAGTGCGCTCAGCTCGCGCGCGGGGAGGCCATCCAGTACGCAGGACAGTCTCTCGGCGGCTTCATGCCTGGCGACAGATACAGCTCTCTCTCTCATCGGACCACGCTTCACGAAGAGAGCCTCACGCTCACGCTGCTACCGTTGTGGCTCCTGCCGGTGAAGTACGACGCTCGAAAGCCGCCCGTCCGACTCGTCGTCAACGGGCAGACCGGGAAGATCCACGGCAAGGCGCCCAAGTCCTGGTTGAAGATCACGGTCGCGATCCTGCTCGGGCTCGGTGTGATCGCGGCGTTCGTGCTCGCGATTCTCCTGCTCGCGATGGTGGCGCGATGACGAACGTCCACGAGGCGGGCGCCACTTGGTGCGGGCGTTGCCAGAGCCCCCTCGAGCATGGGGATCTCCGGTGCGCGGTCTGCTCGCTACCGGTGCCCGACGCGCAACACGCCCAGGCCGCGCGCAGGGTCGCGAAGATCCTCAGGTGCGACGGCTGCGGTGCCGCGATCACGTACGACGTCGAGGTGCGCGCGCCACGCTGTGCGTTCTGCGGGTCGATCGCGCATCTCGAAGAGACCGAAGATCCGATCGAAGAAGCCGATGCGTCGCTTCCGTTCACCGTCGACGAGGCGACCGCGCGCTCCGCGCTCTCACGCTGGCTGTCGAGTCGCGGCTTCTTCGCTCCGTCGGACTTGGCGAGCCAGTCGACGATTGACGCTCTCACGCCGCTCTTTTGGGTCGCCTGGACATTCGACGTCGAGGCGCTCGTGAGCTGGACCGCCGACTCGGACTCGGGACACGGGCGCTCGGCGTGGGCGCCGCACTCGGGTCAGGCCCCGATCCGCCTCGGCAACGTCCTGGTCAGCGCGTCGCGCGGGCTCCACGTGGAGGAGACGCGGCAGCTGGCGGATCGCTACGACCTCTCCTCCGCACGCCCCGACCGATACGGGCCATCGACCGCGCTGGTCGAGCGTTTCGACGTCCAGCGTTCCGCGGCGCGACACATCATCACCCAAGCGATGTCCGGCGCGGCCGCGGACCAGGCGGCCGGATGGGTTCCCGGCAGCCGCCGCCGCAACCTCCACGTGTGCGTGCTCCCGCGTCGTCTGATCACGCGTCGCTTCGCGTTCCCCGCGTACGTCCTCGCATACCGCTACGGCGGGAAGCTCTACCGCGCCATCATCCACGGCCAGGACGCGAGCCGCGTCCTCGGCAGCTCTCCGAAGTCGGCGCTCAAGATCGCGCTCGTCGTCGGCGGCGTGGCGCTAGCGGTCCTCGTGGGTATCGCGTTCGTGATCGCGTTTCTGGCGCTCGCCGGGCATTGAACGCCGTCGCGCACGCTCAGCGCACCGGATCGAACACGTACACGGCGCCTTCGTCGTCTGTCGCTCCGTCGACCCCTTGCGCGCCGACGAGCGCGATCTCGCCGGAGAGCGCCACCGAAGCGCCGAACCGGTCGCTGAGCGCGGGCGCGCTCGCGTACACGGTCCCCACCTCGGTGAAGCCGCCCCCGCTGCTGCGCTCGAAGAGAAAGATTTGACCACCGTCCATCCGTCCGACGCGATCGAACCCCGGCGCTCCCACGACGAGGAGGTCGCCATCGAACGCGTTCGGGCCGAGCGCGTCGCCCGCGCGATGCTCCGTGATGACGAGGCGCGCGACCTGCGAGAAGCCGCTCGAGCCTCGCTCGAACACGTACACCGCGCCGGTGTCGACGGTCGTGTCCTCGTCCGCCATCGGTGCGCCGATTGCGAGGCGGTCCCCGTGCAGTGTCACGTTCGCGCCGAACGCGTTCCGTCCGTCCGCCGCCCGCCGCTTCGAGCTTGCCCGTCTGGCTCCACGCGCCCGTCGAGCCGCGTCCGAACACGTACACCGATCCCGCGTCGAGCCCGGTCGACGTGTCGTCCCCCGGCGCTCCAGCGACCGCGACGTCGCCGTCGATGTCGACCGCGCTCCCGAGGCCGTCGCCCTCCGCCGCGTCCGTCGCCGTCAGCACGCCCACCTCGTTCCAGCCCCCCGTCGACTGGCGCTCGAAGACGTGCATGTAGCCCGTGTCGCCCGCGAGCATCGCCGGCGGGTACCCGCCCGAGAACGAGCCGACCACGATGCGGTCGCCGTCGATGGCGACGGCGCGCCCGAAGTGCTGCGCGGCGAGCGGGCTCGACGCGACGAGGCGCGTCGCCTCGGTCCACGAGCCGTCGGTCTGCCGCTCGAAGACGTACGCGGCGCCCGCGCTCATCGCGCTCGAATGGCTCGTGTTGGGCGATCCCACGACGATGCGCGTCCCCGAGATGTCGACCGAGACGCCGAACTGACCTCCCGTCGCGTCGCTGCTCGTCAGGATCGCGACCTCCTGCCACGTTCGATTCGGTCTGGCGCTCGAGCACGTACGCCGCGTTCGCGTACACCCCCGCGCCGGCGCGACCGGCTCCGACCACCGCGCGGGCTCCGTCCACCGCGACGACGCCCCCGAACGCGTCGAACCTCTCCGCGTCCGACGCCGCGACCACGCTCGTCTCGGTGCGCACACACGCGCCGAGGCCGTCACAGGTGCCGCCCACGCACTCGGTGTCGGCCGCGGCGGCGATGGTGGTGGCCTCGCACGCGGGTGTGGGCGCGCAGACGCGCCGGCCCTCCGAGCACGGGTCGTCCGGCGTGCACGCAGCGCCCATCACGCAGCCCGCGTCGCCGGCGCCCGCATCGCGGCTCGCGTCCGTGGCGCCCGCGTCGCGGCCCGCCGCGTCGCGGCCGCCCCCGTCGAGCCGCACGGCGCTGTCGTCGCCGCACGCGAGCAAGAAAAGAGGAAGGATTGTGGCGAGAGCATCCGCGAGACGCATCCGGGAAGGGTACACCAGCGTCTCGCAGCGCCTCAGCACGCCGGGCCGCCTTCCGATCCAAAAAGTGCTACGTTTCGCGCGCGTGGAGCCCGTCGAGGAGGATACCGAGCCCGTCCTGCCCTCCGGCGTGGAGGTCGATCGCCGAAGGGCACGGCGTCGCCAGCTGATGGTGCCCGCCACCATCGCGACGCGCGCGCACGCGCAGCGGTTCGGGATGACCTGCAACGTCAGTCGGACCGGGGCGCTCCTCGCGACGCCGGCGCGCTTCGCGATCGGTGAGAGGGCGCTCGTGCGCTTCCAGCGGCCGACCGGGGACGTGAGCCACGAGGTGCAGGGCCGCATCGTTCGGCTCGAGATCAACTCGCACGATTCGAGCGGGATCTGGCGCTACCTCATGGCGGTGCGATTCGAGAGGCCGTTGCCGACCGGGATCGTCCTGCAAACGGGCTGACCATCATGCCGAGCACCGCACGCAAGAAGCCCGACTGGCTGCGCGTCCGCCTTCCCGGTGGCGAGAGGTACAACGCGCTGAAATCGACGCTGCGCGAGCTCGACCTGCACACCGTCTGCGAGGAGGCGCGCTGCCCGAACATCGGCGAGTGCTGGGCCGAGGGCACCGCGACGATCATGATCCTGGGCGAGACCTGCACGCGCGGGTGTCGCTTCTGCGCGGTTCGGACGGGCGATCCCGGCGGCGTCACCGATCCGCGAGAGCCCGAGAACACGGCGCGCGCTCTCGCGGGCCTCGACCTTCGCTACATCGTGATGACGATGGTCGATCGCGACGACCTACTCGACGGCGGCGCGAGCCACGTGGCGGAGACGGTTCGCGCGATCCGTCGGCACAGGCCCGACCTGCTCGTCGAGACGCTCGTCGGGGACTTCGGCGGCGTCCGAGCGGACGTGCGGACCGTCGTCGCAGCTGGCGAGCCCGACGTGTTCGCGCACAACGTGGAGGTCGTCCCTTCTCTGCAGCGCAAGATGCGCGACGCCCGGTGCTCCTGGGAGCGCTCGGTCGACGTGCTCTCCTTTGCGCGCGAGGCCGGCGCGCGCGTGACCAAGTCCTCGCTCATGGTCGGTTGCGGAGAGAGCGAAGCCGAGATGCACGAGGCGATGCGCGAGCTGCGCGCGCGGGGCGTCGACGTGCTGACGATTGGTCAGTACCTGCGTCCGAGCGCGAAGCACGCCGAGATCGTGCGCTACGTCGAGCCGGCCGAGTTCGACGCGTACCGGGCGGCCGGTGAGGACATGGGCTTCCGCTTCGTCGCGTCCGGTCCGCTCGTGCGCTCGAGCTACCGTGCAGCCGAGGCGTACCTCGTGGGCGTCCTCGGCGGCGGCGAGGCGTTCGATCGCTATGGCCGACCAGGCGCGCCGCGGAGCGTGGCCATCGACGTGCCGCTCGCCGCGCTCGGGCGGAAGGGCGTCGCCTGATGGAGACGTCGGCGATCGACCCGATGGCGAAGGCGCGCTCGAGCTCCGACGTGCTCACCGTCCTCCGAGACGACGGCTCCGCGGATCCCGCGCGCGATCCGCGCCTGGACGCGGCGCGTTTGCGCGCGATCTACTTCGGCATGGCGCGCGCTCGCGCGCTCGACGGGCGCCTCGCCGAGCTCGCGAGCGAGGGGACCGTTCACGTCCACGTTCCTTCACGAGGGCTCGAGGCGGCCGTGGTCGGCACGGTCACGGCGCTTCGCGACTCCGACTGGCTCTTCCCGTCGGGGCGCGATCTCGGTGCGTTCCTGCACCGCGGTGTCGAGCTCGAGACGATCCTTCACCAGGCGCTCGGTACGGCGCTCGACACGGCGCGCGGCCGCCGGCTCCCCGGCCATGCGACGAGCCGCGCGTTTCGCATCGCGAGCGCCGGCGGGCTCCGCGCACAACACCTCTCGCACGCCGTCGGCTTCGCGTGGGCGGCGTCGATCGCTCGCCAGGAGATCGCGGTGGCGGCGCTGTTCGACGAGAGCGCGGTGCCGACCGCGGACTTCCACACGGCCATGAACTTTGCCGGTGTGCGGCGCGCGCCGGCCGTGCTCGTGTGCAGGAATCGAGGCAGCGCTCCCATCTCGCGCGCCGGCGTCGCCTACGGCGTCGCGGCGCGCCGCGCCGACGGCACCGACGTTCTCGCCGTGATCGCCGCGGTCCGCGAGGCTCGCGAACGCGCTCGCGCCGGAATCGGACCGACGTTCGTGGAGCTCGTGCTCTCGAAGGGCGCGCACGTCGATCCGATCGATCGTTTTCGGTCGCATGCCGAGTCGCGCGGAGCGCTCGATTCGGCCGAGGCGGCGCGGATCGACGAGGAGATCGCGCGCGAGCTCGACGCTGCGGTGACGGCCGCGAGAGCGGCCGCCGAGCCATCGGTCGCCGGGATCTTCGACGACGTGTACGGCGCGACACCGCCGGAGCTCCGGATGCAGCGGGACGATGCGGTGCGCTTCGCCGAGCGCCGGCGAGAGACCTGAGCGAGGAGACGAGGGACGATGGCCGAGATGAACATGGTCCAGGCGATCAACGACGCGCTCCGGCGCGAGATGGCGCGGGACGAATCGCGTGGTCGTGCTCGGCGAGGACGTCGGCAAGGTGGGCGGCGTCTTCCGCGTGACGCAGGGCCTCTACGACGAGTTCGGCGAGGAGCGGGTCATCGATACGCCGCTCGCCGAGGGCGGCATCATCGGAACGGCGATCGGCATGGCGCTCTACGGGCTCCGGCCCGTCCCGGAGATCCAGTTCGCCGACTTCATCTACCCGGCGTTCGACCAGATCGTGAGCGAGGCGGCGAAGTACCGCTGGCGTTCCGGCGGCGAGTACACCGTCCCGATGGTGATCCGCACGCCGGTGGGCGGCGGCATCCGCGGCGGCCTCTACCACTCGCAGTCGCCCGAGGCGCTCTTCATCCACACACCCGGCTTGAAGGTCGTCTGCCCGAGCAATCCGTACGATGCGAAGGGCCTCCTCGCTGAGCGCGATCCGCGACGACGATCCAGTGCTTTTCTTCGAGCCCAAGCGCGTGTACCGCGCCGTCAAGATGGACGTGCCGGAGGACGACTACACCGTCGCGATCGGCTAGGCGAAGGTCGTGCGCGAGGGCGAGGACGTCACGGTCGTCGCGTGGGGGGCGATGCTCTACGAGGCGCTCGCCGCGGCCGAGCGCGTCGCAGGCGACGGCGTCGACGCCGAGGTCGTCGACCTTCGCACGCTCTGGCCGGTCGACGTCGACGCGATCGTCGCGAGCGTCGAGAAGACCGGACGGCTCGTGGTCGTGCACGAAGCGCCCAAGACGTGCGGCTTCGGCGCGGAGCTCGTCGCGCTCGTCGCCGAGCGCGCGTTCCTCTCCTCGAGGCGCCGCCCGTGCGCGTCACGGGCTGGGACACGCCGTTCCCCTACACGCTCGAGAACGATTACCTGCCACTCGCGCACCGCATCGCACCGGCGTTGCTCGAGACGGCGAGGTATTGACGAGGACCGCGATGGCTCAGTTCGAGTTCAAGCTTCCGGACATCGGCGAAGGCGTCACCGAAGGCGAGATTGTCGAGTGGCACGTCAAGCCCGGGCAGAAGGTCGCCGAGGACGAGCCGATGGTCGAGGTCATGACCGACAAGGCGACGGTCACGATCGGCGCGCCGAAAGATGGCGTGATCCGCGAGCTCAGGTACGCGGTCGGCACGATCGCACAGGTCGGGACCGTGCTCGTGGTGATCGAGACCGGGGCGGTCGCCGATGTTCCTCGGTCGGCCGTCGAAGCGGATGCTCCCGCGAGAGCCGCGGCCCCGGGGCCGAGCGCTCGAGCACGTGACGAGGGTCCCGCCGCGACCGCGGTCGGCGACATCCGCGAGGGGTTGCCCGGAGCCGGGTACTTCACGACGGCTCGCTCCGGCAAGAACGGCCACAACGGCTCGGCCGACCGCGAGAGCCCGGGTGGGCACTTCGCTCCGCAGCCCCTCGCCACTCCGGCGACGCGCAAGCTCGCGCGCGACATGAACGTGGACCTGCGCCACGTACCGCCGTCCGGGCGCGGTGGCCGGGTCACGAAGGAGGACGTGATCGGATTCGCGTCCGGTGGGCCGAGCGGCACCGCGTCGGGCGGCGCCACGACGGGCGGGCTCGCCACCGTGCCGATCGCATCGGCGGGTGCGCCAGCGAGGACCAGAGCGAGCCTCGACGAGGACGACCGCGCGCTCGAGGTGCGGCGGCCGTTCGTCGGTTTGAGGCGGCGGATCGCCGAACGGATGCAAGCCGCGAAGAACACGGCAGCGCACTTCACGTTCGTCGAGGAGTGCGACTGCACCGAGCTCGTCTCGATGCGCGAGCGCCTGAAGCCGTCGACCGAAGCCGCCGGTGTGCGGCTCTCCTATTCTGCCGTTCATCGTGAAGGCGGTCGTCGCCGCGCTGAAGAAGCACCCCGTCCTCAACAGCGCGCTCGACGAGGTGACGAACGAGCTCGTGCAGCGGCGCTACTATCACGTCGGGCATCGCCACCGCGACCGACTCCGGCCTGGTCGTTCCGGTCGTGAGACACGCCGACCGACTGACGCTGCTCGATCTCGCGAGCGAGATCGATCGGCTCGCCAACGGCGCGCGCGCGGGCACGCTCGGCCCCGCCGAGCTCAGCGGCTCGACGTTCACCATCACCTCGCTCGGCAAGATGGGGGGCTTGCTTGCGACACCGATCCTCAACTTGCCCGAGGTGGGCATCCTCGGCGTGCACCAGATGAAGGAGCGCGCGGTCGTCCGGGACGGGCAGATCGCGATCGGGCGCGTGATGCTCTTGTCGCTCTCGTTCGATCACCGCATCGTCGACGGGCACGTGGGTGCTGCGTTCGCCTACGAGGTGATCCACTATCTCGAGGATCCGGCGCGCCTGCTCCTCGAGATGGCGTAACCTGGGCGGCGCGCCGCAACGCGCCCACCGTGGACTTCTCCGACCGAGCCCGCCCACCCGAGCCCGCCCCCGAAGGTGCCACCTGCGAGGAGCACCCTGACCGCGCGGCGCTCGTGCGCTGTCCCCGTTGCGGCGGCGATGCGTGCCTCGCGTGCTGGCATCACGCGGTCGGGCGCTGCGTCCGTTGCCTCGCGAAGGATCCGACCGCCGGCTCGCCTCCCGTCCCGTTCGAGGACCGCAACAAGAACGTCGTCGCGCGCTTCGTCGGAACGCTCGCGGGCGCGTTTCGGCCGACCGCCACGTCGAACGCGATGGCGCGCGCCGAGATCCGCTCCGCGCTCTTGTTCGCTGCGATCGTCGCGGTGCCGCTCGCGGCGCTGCGCGGTGTGATCCCGTACACGCGCACCCTCCTCTTCGGCGACGCCTTTCACGTGGAGACCGTCGGCTCCCCCTCGTCGTCCGCCATCGCGCTCGACGTGGCGCGTGCGATGGGTCTCTCCGTCGCCGAGATGGCGATCCTCTTTTTCGCCTTGACGATCCCGTTCGCGAGCCTCTCGCGAGCGTACGGCGTGATCCCGGGCCACCGCGCCGCGCTTCGTCTGATGCTCTACCGAGCGTGGCTCCTGCCACTGTCCTTCGACGGCATCGTGTTCCACCTCGCCATCTTCGCGAGCCCCAACGGAGTCGTCTCTTGGGTGGCGCTCGTGGCCAGGCTCGTCGAGGTCGCGCCGCTCGTCGCTCTCTTCATCGCCATGCGCAGCACGGCGCGGCTCGCGTACGGCGTCGGGCCGTTCATCTCGTTGGCGGTAGTTCTCGTGCCGCTCGTGCTTCTCTCCGTGATGCACCTGCTCGTCGTCACGGAGATGCAACCTCTCGTCCCGCCGCCCCCGCAACCGCCGGATGCGGCAGAGCAGGCGCCGGGGCCGGGCGCGACCTCAGATCTCGAAGGGGGCGCTCTCGACCCGATGAGCGCCTCCGCACGACGTGACCACGAATCGATAGCGGCCAGGCGGCGCGTGGGTGCAGTGCTCGCAGGCACACTGCGCGTCCCCGAGCACGCCGCGCCACGGCGGCGGCCGGAGCTCTGCGCCTGGAGCGAGCGTCACGCAATCGGGCGCTTCGGTCTCGCAGTCGAACCGGAGCGTGATGCTCTGGACCTCTCTCTCCTCCGTGAACGTGTCGCCGTCGCCGCGCTCCACGATCACGCTCCTCGCGAGCTCGGCGTTCTCGGCTCCGTGGTTTTCCACCACGATGCCGATCGCGTCGTGGTCGCGCGACTCGGCGCGGAGCACGATCTCCGGCTCCGGGCCGGTCTCGCTCGGCGCGGTCTCGCCACCGCCCGCGGTCGCGCCGCCCGACGATGGATCGTTCGCACCCACTCCGCCCTGCGCGGTCGGTCCGCCGCAGCCGTCGCAGCCGACGAGCAGCGCGAGGCACGACGTCACGATGGCATGGGCTACGCGCATCGGCTCCGAGCATAGCGCATGGCGGACGTCCGGGCTCGATTGCTCGAGTGGTACGACGCGCATGCGCGCGACCTCCCGTGGAGGCGCACCCGCGATCCGTACGCCATCTGGGTGAGCGAGGTGATGCTCCAGCAGACGCGCGTCGAGACTGTCATCCCGTACTACGAGCGATTCCTCGATCGTTACCCGACGCCGGCTGCGCTCGCCGGCGCTGACGAGGACGACGTCATGTCGTGTTGGAGTGGGCTCGGCTACTACCGTCGAGCGCGGATGCTCCGGCGGGGGGCGCGCGAGGTCGTCGCTGCCTACGGAGGCCGTGTGCCCGCGGCGCCGGAGGCGCGAAGAGCGCTGCCGGGCGTCGGTGACTACACCGCCGGGGCGATCGGATCCATCGCGTTCGACCGTGAAGAGCCCGCGGTGGACGGCAACGTGATGCGCGTTCTCGCGCGCATCCACGCGATCGATACGCCGCTCGGCCGCGTGGAGACAGATGCTCGGATCCGCGGCGAAGCGGACCGGCTCGTGCGGGGCCCGAGACCCGGTGCGCTCAATCAAGCTCTCATGGAGCTCGGTGCGACAGTGTGTGCTCGTACGCCCCGGTGCGACGCGTGCCCGGTGTCGACCGAGTGTCTGGCTCACGCCTCCGGACGCGAGCGCGAGCTCCCGGTCCCGCGCCGGAAGAAGCCGCCCCAGAAGGTCCAGCTGGTCGCGGCGGTCCTCACGCTCGACCAGCGCGTCGTCCTCGTCAGGGCGAAAGAGGGGCTCTTCACGGGGCTCTTCGCGCCACCGATGTGCGAAGGCACCACCCGCGCGCGGATGGCTGCCGAGCTCGGACGAATGGGGATCGAGGCGGTCCTCCGCCGCTCCGCCACGGCGCGTGTGACCCACGTCCTGTCCCATCGCGTCTTCGAGGTCAGGGTGTTCCGCGGGAAGGCGAGTCGAATCGAGGCGTCGGACGATCTGCGTGCGCTCGCACGCGACGCGCTCGCGACCGTCGGAGTATCGCGGCTCACTGGGAAACTGCTCGACGCGTGCTAGCCTCGAAGGGAGGCTCTTTCTTGATCCGCGGTTCGGTCGTCTTCGCCATCGCGTTCGCGCTCGCGCCCACGGTGAGCGGCTGCGGGCTCTTGCTCGACCTCGATCCCCAGCGCGCGGACGGTGGCGCAGGCCTCGACGGTGGGCGTCCGGTCCGCGATGGTCAGGTGCGCGATCGGGACGGATCGGTCGCCGCTCGCGACGGCGAGGCTCCGCCGCTGGGACCGTGTGAGGGGCTGCCGGTGGGCGATCCGTGCAGCGCGCCGGAGGACCGTTATCCGGCCATCTGCCTCGGCGGGGTGTGCGTCCGCTCGTCCTGCGGCGACGGGTACATCGACGGCGCACGCGACGAGGAGTGCGACGACGGGAACACCGTGGCCGGCGACGGCTGCGAGCCTGACTGCACGTTCTCGTGCCACGAGGACACGGAGTGCTCCGACGGCTTGCCGTGCGACGGCGAGGAGCAATGCACAGGAGGTGTCTGCATCGCGGGCCCACCAGCGTCGGATGGGGATCCCTGCAGCGTGGACGGCGTTTGTGAGGGCGGCCGGTGCAGCACGTGCGGTGACGGCTCCGTCGACGTAGGTGAGGAGTGCGACGACGGCAACACCGTCGACGGCGACGGTTGCGAAGGCGACTGTCGATACGCTTGTAGCCCCGCACGTACCTGCGCGGTCGTCCCGTGCATGATCGCCACATGCACGATGCACGAGTGCGGCTATGCCGATGCCGACCGAGATGGCGACGGGTACATCACGGGCGAGAGCAACGCGGGGATGATGTGCTCGGGCCCGGACTGCAACGACATGGATCCCAACATTCACCCGGGAGCGCCGGATCGCTGCAACCTCGTTGACGACGACTGCGACACGAACGTCGACGAGGACGTTCCTTCCGTGACGTGTTGGCCCGACAACGATCGCGACGGCTTTGGGGGTGACATGCGCGTGCCGATCCCGGTGTGCGGGAGCTGCCCGGCCGGGTATGCACCTCAGGCGGGTGACTGCGACGACCTCGACGCGAACGTGCATCCCGGCCAGACGGCGTGGTTCGACCGTCCATCGATCGGCGCTCGATCGTACGACTACAACTGCGACGG
This sequence comes from uncultured delta proteobacterium, assembly GCA_963740495.1. Classification (GTDB taxonomy): domain Bacteria; phylum Myxococcota_A; class Polyangia; order Polyangiales; family CAVUEK01; genus CAVUEK01. The sequence goes on along the minus strand of CAVUEK010000006.1, from coordinate 578,288 downwards.
CGACGAGACGCTCGAGTACCCGCTCGCTCGGCCGGCCGGCACGATGTGCATACCGCCGTGCGAGCCGTACTGGCTGGGAAGCGCACCCGCGTGTGGAGCGACGGCGGCGATCTTCCCATGCAGCCTCGCTACCGGCGGGGCCTGTCGCCTCGATGCGGTGATGACGGTGATGACCGCGCGCTGCCACTGAAGCTCCGGCCACTGGCCCGTGCCGTCGAGCTGGTGTATGCCCCGCGGCATGCTGGACCTGCGCTTCGTGACCGACGATCTCGCCGGCTTGCGTGCCGGGCTCGCGCGACGCGGATTTCGTGACGCGGCCGCGCTCGACGCCCTCGCGGCGGCCGCTGCGGAGCGTCGGAGCCTGATCGCCGAGACCGAAGCGCTTCGGGCGCGGAGGAACGAGGTCTCGAAGGAGCTCGGCAGCGTCAAGGACAAGAAGAGCGCGGAGTTCGAGCGCGCGCGCGAAGCGATGCGCCACGTGGGCGAGCAGATCAAGGCGCTCGATGCGCGGCTCGGCGACGTCGAGACCCGCGTGAACGACGCGCTCCTACGGTTGCCGAACCTCCCCGCGTCGAGCGCTCCCGACGGGCTCGACGAGTCGGGGAACGTCGTGGTGCGCTCGTGGGGCGAGCCGCCGCGGTTCGACTTCGAGCCGAAGGACCACGTCGACATCGGGCTCGGGCTGGGGATCCTCGACTTCGAGCGCGCCGCCAAGGTGAGCGGTGCCCGATTCTCGGTGCTCCGCGGGATGGGAGCGCGGCTCGAGCGCGGGTTGATCTCGTTCATGCTGGACCTTCACTCGGCCGAGCACGGCTACACCGAGGTGTGGACGCCGGTCCTGGTCAAGGACTCGGCGCTGCGCGGAACCGGTCAGCTCCCGAAATTCGCGGCCGACGTGTTTCGAATCGCGAGCGACGAGAGCTGGCAGCAGCACTCGGAAGAGAAGCGGGATCTCTACTTGATTCCGACCGCGGAAGTATCCGTGACGAACCTCCACGCCGAGGAGATCCTCGACGGCGCCGATCTACCGTTCGGCTACGCCGCGTACACGGCCTGCTTCCGCAGCGAAGCCGGAAGCTACGGCAAGGACACGCGCGGCCTCATTCGCCAGCACCAGTTCGACAAGGTCGAGCTCGTGCGGTTCTGTCACGCAGAAGAGGGCGAAGGCGAGCTCGAGAAGCTCACGGGCCATGCGGAGGAGGTCCTCCAACGTCTCGGCCTCGCGTACCGTGTGTCGCAGCTATGCGCGGGCGACATGGGCTTCGCGGCGCAGAAAGCCTACGACATCGAGGTCTGGCTGCCTGGGCAGAATGCGTACCGCGAGATCTCGAGCTGCTCGTGGTTCGGCGAGTTCCAAGCGCGACGAGCGAAGATCCGGCTCAGGCGTGAAGCGAAGGGCAAGCCAGAGCTCGCGCACACGCTCAACGGCTCGGGGCTCGCCGTCGGTCGCACGCTGGTCGCGATCCTCGAGCAGTGCCAGCGAGAGGACGGCTCCGTCGTCGTGCCCGAGGCGCTGCGCGCCTATGTGGGCGGTGTGCCGGTCATCGAGCGATCGTGATCGACGCGCCGAGGGCGAGCGTGGCCGTCCCGGCGACGGCGAGCACGACGCCCATGACGCGCGATGCGGCGCGCCCGGCCTCGTCGTGGCGGGGGCCCTCGTCGCGCGCCTCGACACCGGCGCGCCAACGCGCGGGAACGGCAGCCCGGCCCGTTCGGAACGCGATCGCGCCCGACAGGAGAAGCGACAGCCCGGCGAGCGCGAGTGCGACGCCGCTCCATGCGACGATCCCGTACGCAGTCGTGCACGCCCCCAGCACGAGCGGGACGATGTGGAGGAGGGACGCGGGTTCGTGATCCGCCATCGTGTGTCGCAGGTCGCGGGCGCGACATGAGGCGCACGCGCCGCGCGGCATCGCCGATCGAGCGGCATGCTACGCTGGGGCGCGTCGATGCTCAACGTGGAAGAGCACGTGCCGCTCGCGCCGCTCACGACGTTCGAGCTGGGTGGTGCGGCGCGATGGCTCGCGACGGCGACGCGAGAGGCCGACGTGGTGTCGGCGCTTTCGTGGGCGGAGCGTCGCGGCGTACCGCTGCACGTGCTCGGCGGCGGATCGAATCTGGTCGTGGGGGACGCCGGCTTCGACGGGCTCGTGCTCCGGCTGGCGCTCCGCGGTGTCGGCATGTCCGGGGGCGGCGAGGTCTTGGCCGCGGCGGGAGAGCCGTGGGACGCGGTCGTCCGGGAGAGCGTCGAGCTCGGCCACGCCGGGCTCGAATGCCTCGCGGGGATCCCCGGCTTGGTCGGCGCGACGCCGATCCAGAACGTCGGTGCGTACGGCCAGGAGGTCGCCGAGACGATCCGGCGCGTGCGGGTCGTCGACCGAGCGTCGCGCGAGATCCTCGATCTCGGGCCCGAGGAATGCGATTTCTCGTACCGTGACAGCGCGTTCAAGCGGGCGCCCGAGCGTTTCATCGTGGTCGAGGTGGCGTTTCAGCTCTCGCCGGGTGGGGCGCCGACGATCCGCTATGCGGAGCTCGAGCGCGCGCTCGCAGGCGACCCGAGCCCGGCGCTCGCGCGCGTGCGGGACACGATCATGGCGCTCCGGAGAGCGAAGTCGATGGTCGTCGATCCGCTCGACGAGAACAGGCGCTCGGCGGGATTCTTCTTCACGAACCCGATCGTCTCGCCGCACGACGCGGCTCGAGTCGTCGCGGTCGCGCTCGGTCTGGGTCTCGTGAGCGCCGCGGACGACGTCCCGCAGTTTGCGGTGGGTGACGGTCAGGTGAAGCTCGCTGCCGGGTGGCTCATCGAGCGCGCGGGCATGGCGAAGGGCCACCGCGAGGGGCCGGTGGGCATCTCGAGCCGTCATGCGCTGGCACTCGTCCATCACGGCGGAGGCACCACCGAGGCGCTCCTCGATCTCGCGCGACGTGTGCGCGGGGCGGTGGAGGACCGCTTCGGCGTCACCCTGATCCCGGAGCCGGTGCTGCTCGGGTGCGCCCTCTAGAGCGCTGATCGGAGCTCCTCGCACGGCGCGCTCCGCCTCTTTGTCGAAGAAGCGCTCCGGACGCGGCGGGTTTGGGCCAAGAGCTCGGCCCGCCGGGGTTCTCGGCTTCTTGGGGCGAGCGGCGTTTTCGTGAGAACGCGGGGGCTCGCCGGGAACGTACGGACGTGGAGGCGACGCTCGACCCCATCGCACGGCCGGACGGCGCTTCCGACGGCGAGGCGACCGAGGCCGAGGCAGCACCGGCGCTCACCCCCGAGGCGGTGTTCGACGCGCACGCCCCATTCGTCGGGCGCGCCTTGCGCTGTCTGGGTGTTCGCGAGCACGAGCTCGCCGACGCGTGCCAGGAGGTCTTCCTGGTCGCCGCCGCGAAGCTCGGGGAGCTCGAGCGGCGCGATGCGCTCCGTTCGTGGCTCTACGCGATCTGCCTCCGGCGCGCGCTCGCGTATCGACGGCGCGCGGCACGTCGCCGCGAGGATCCCGTCGCGGAGCCGCCCACGACGGTCGTTCCCGCCACGCAGGATCACGCCGTCGAGCAGCGACGTGCCCTCGCGGAGGCTTCGGCCATTCTCGACGCGCTCGACCAGGAAAAGCGCGCGGTCTTCGTGCTCTCCGAGGTCGAGCAGCTGCAGATGCACGAGGTCGCAGCGATCGTCGGCTGCCCAGTCAAGACCGCCTATTCTCGCCTATATGCCGCGCGTCGCGAGATCGCGCGCGCCCTCCGCCGCCGGCGCTCTGCGACGAGGCCCAGATGAACGGGCCCGATCTCACCGGCGACGACGCGAGAGACCTGCAGGCCCTCGTCGGGACGCTTCGCGACGCCACCCCCTCGCCGACGCTCCTCGCGGGCGTCCGTGAGGCCCTCGTCGCGAAGAGCGCCCTCTCCGGGCTGTCGGCCTCCGCGACCGCCGCCGTCTCGGCCTCGCCCCTCCTCAAGATGGGTGTCCTCATGACCGCCCTCACCGCTGCCGCGCTGGCGCTCCACCCGCCCGCCCACCCCCCTCCCACGCCCGACGCTACGGGGACACCCACCCCAGGCGCTGCGGGGACACCCACCCGAGGCGCTGCGGGGACACCCACCTCCACCCGACGTCTAACCCCCGCGTCGCGTCCCGCGTCCGCGGCTCGCTTCCCATCCCGAGCCGCCCAGACCGTCCCTGCTCCCGAGCCGGCTCGAGCCCCTCGTGCCGGCGTGCCGGGACACGTCGGCGGCAGCGCTCCCGAGCCGCCCGCCGGCGCCGCGGCAGGCGCGAGCGACGAGGCGCCCGCCTCCCCTTCGGGCGAGCGTCCGCCGTCCGAAGACCTCGCCGAGGGCCTCCGCCGGTACGCTCGCGCCGAGTACCTTCCCGCCTCTGCGTCGTTCCACCGCGTCCTCGAAGGGTCGACCGACGACGACGTCGCAAACGTCGACAAGGCGCGCTTCTTTCTCGCGAAGAGCCTCTTCCACGTCGGGCTCGTTCACGCGTCCGCGATCGTGTTCGACGAGATCACCTCCGCCGAGCGGGACGCGCCGTACTTCGACGACTCGCTCGAGTGGCTCGCCGAGCTCGCCGAACAGCTCCCCGACGACCCCACCGTCGTGAGCGCCGTCGGCCGTTACGACACGGCACAGCTCGAGCGTCTCGACACACCCGAGCTCCGATCGCGATTCGACCACCTGCTCTACCTCCTCGGCCGCGCCCGCTACGAGGACCGGCGACTGCGCGAAGCGATCGCGCTCTTTCGCCGCGTCAGCCCGAGCTCCGAGTGGTACGTGCCCGCGCGCTTCTTCGAAGCCGTCAGCCACGTGCGCGACCGTCACGCCCGCCCCGCGATCGCCGCGTTTCGCGCCGTCGTGGACGCGACGCACCGCGGTGGCGTGAAGGACGCCGACCGCTACGAGAACCTCGCATGGCTTTCTCTCGGCCGCGCGTACTACACCGCAGCGCATCGCCACGACGCCGATGGTCAGCTCGAGGTCGACGGCCGCCTGCTCGGCGCCGCGGTCGACGCGTGGGAGCGCGTGGACGAGCGTAGCGAGTACTGGCGCGACGCGCTCTTCGAAGCTTCCTGGGCGTTCTACCTCTCGGGCCACGACGAGCGCGCGCTCGGTCGCATCCACGCGCTTCGCTCGCCATTCTTCACCGACGCCGATCAGGTCCCCGAAGCCGATGTCATTCGGGCCGTCGCCCTCTTCTCGCGCTGCCAGCTCCCCGCCGTCGAGGCGGAGCTCCGCCGGTTCCACCGCCGCTACGATCCGCTGATGCCCGCGCTCCGCCGGCTCGCGCACAACCACGAGAGCCCACGGCGCGCGTATGCGCTCCTGGATCGCTCGACGCGCGGCCCGCTCGGCTTCGACCCGCGAGTCGAGCCGCTCGCCCGACGCGCGCTCGCCGATCGCGAGCTCGCGCGCCACCTCGGCGACGTTCGCGCGCTCTCGGCCGAAGAGACGCGTGTCTCCGAGCTCGGTCGCGAGCCGGGCGCGGCGCCGCTCGCTGCGTGGCTCGGGCAAGAGCTCGCGGTTGCCCGCGCGCTCGCCGAAGACACGACGGGCGAGCTGGTCGCCACTCGGCTCCGGCGCCTCGTCGACGATCTCACCGACCGCATGAACGAGATGGACTCGATTGAGGTCGAGGTCGCGACGATGTACCGCACCGACGCGCCACACGGCGCGGACGAGATGCCCGAGCGCATCGTCGCCGACGAAGAGCACATGATCTGGCCGTTCGACGGAGAGTACTGGCCCGACGAGCTCCCGTACTACCGCGTGTCGGTGCCGAACCGTTGCAACTCGCGCTGAGCCGGTCGTCGGTTGCGACGCTCAGCCGGCGGTACCGCCGTCGCCGCTGTTCTCGGTGCCGCCGTACATCGCTTCGGCGATGCGGTAGGCGCTGAGCTCGAGCCGCGTGAGCGCTTCCTTGATCGCGATCGCGTCCCCCGCGCCATCGAGCAAGCCGCGGAGCTCTTTGATGTCGATCCGGACCTCGTCGAGGATCTCCTTCGAGACGAGGTCCACACACTCTTCGACCGCCTTCTCGCTCGAGAACAGCAGCGCCTCGGCGCTGTTTCGGAGCTCCGCGAGCTCGCGCCGTCGCGAGTCGCTCTGCTGGTACTGCGCTGCCTCGGCGACGATCTTCTCGATCTGATCCGGTGAGAGCCCGCTGGCGGCCACGAGACGCACGGTCTGCTCCTTGCCCGTCCCGAGATCCTTCGCGCTCACGTTCACGATCCCGTTCGCGTCGATATCGAACGCCACCTCGATCTGCGGGACACCGCGGGGCGCCGGCGGGATGGGCGCGAGCTCGAACTTCGCGAGCGACTTGTTGTCCGCAGCCATCTCGCGCTCGCCCTGCAGGACGTGCACCGGCACGAACGGTTGATTGTCGATGCTCGTCGTGAAGATCTCGCTCCTGCGCGTCGGGATCGTCGTGTTCCGCTCGATGAGCTTGTAGAAGACCCCGCCGCCCGTCTCCACGCCGAGGCTCAGCGGCGTGACGTCGAGCAAGAGGACCTCTTCGACCTCGCCGGTCAGAGCGGCCCCTTGGAGCGCGGCGCCCATCGCGACCACCTCGTCCGGGTTCACGCCCTTGTGCGGCTGCTTCGCGAAGTAGTCCGCGACCCTCTTCTGCACGAGTGGCATCCGCGTCTGGCCCCCGACCAGGAGCACCTCGTCGATCTCGGATCGAGTGAGCCCCGCGTCGTTCAGCGCTTGCGCACATGGCTTGAGGGTGCGGTCGATCAAATCCGATACGAGGATCTCGAACTCGCTCCGCCTCAACGTGACCACGAGGTGCTTCGGCCCCGCCGCGTCAGCCGTGATGAACGGCAGATTGATCTCGGTCTCGAGCGACGTCGACAGCTCTTGTTTCGCCTTTTCTGCTTGTTCCTTGATCCGCTGCAGCGCCACGCGATCCTTGCGGAGGTCGATCCCGTTGTCCTTCTCGAACTTGTTGGCCAGAAAATCGACGAGGGCGTTGTCGAGGTCCTCGCCGCCGAGGTGCGTGTCGCCTGCGGTCGACTTCACCGAAAAGACGCCATTCGAGATCTCGAGGATGGACACGTCGAACGTACCGCCACCGAGGTCGTAGACGACGACGCGCTTGCCCTCCTTCTTGATCGAACCCATACGCCAGCGCGGCAGCCGTCGGCTCGTTGATGATCCGTCGAACTTCGAGCCCGGCGATCCTGCCCGCGTCCTTCGTCGCCTGCCGCTGGGCGTCGTCGAAGTAGGCGGGAACCGTGATCACCGCTTCGGTGACCTTCTCGCCCAGGTAGCTCTCCGCCACCTCCCGCATCTTCTCGAGAACCATCGCGGAGATCTCGGGCGGCGAGTACTCCTTGTCGCCGATCTGCACCCACGCGTCGCCGTTGAGCGACTGGACGACGCGGTAGGGCGCGAGCTCGCGGTGCCGCTGCACGTCGTTCGCATCGAACGTGCGGCCCATCAGGCGCTTGATCGCGAACACGGTCTGCTCGGGGTTGGTCGTCGCCTGACGCTTGGCCGTCGAGCCCACGCGCCGCTCGCCTTCCTTCGAGAACGCGACCACCGACGGCGTCGTGCGGCTGCCCTCTGCGTTCGGAATCACCTTGGGCTCGCCGTTCTCGACGAACGCGACGCAGGAGTTCGTGGTGCCGAGATCGATGCCGATGACCCTGGCCATGGCTCAGGCTTCGTCGCCGTTCGATCCAGTCTCGTCCCCCGCGGGCGGTCGCGCCACGACCACGAGCGCTGCCCGAACGAGCTTTCCTCCGAGCCGATACCCCGGGACGATCTCGCCGACGATTGTTCCCGGCGTCTCGTCGGCGGTCTCCTTCTGCTGGACGGCGTCGTGCAACGCCGGGTCGAACCGTTCCCCGAGCGCCCGCACGCGCTCGAGCCCGATGCGCCCGGCCGTGTCCTCGAATTGCTTGAGGACCATCCGCACCCCCTCGGCGACCGACACGGCGTCCGCCGCGGTCGTCGCGGCGGCCACGGCCCGCTCGAGGTTGTCGATCACGGGGAGGATCTCCTGGACCACTTCCTCCTTGCCGCGCCGCTCTGCCTCTTCGAGATCGCGCCTCGTTCGCTTGCGGAAGTTGTCGAAGTCGGCTGCGGTCCGCAGGAGCTGGTCCTTGAGCTTGTCGCGCTCGATCGCGAGCGCGGTCATCGGGTCGCGATCCGACGCAGCCTCTGCCTCGGTGGCGGCGTCGCCGTCGAGCGGCTCGTCACCGTCGACACCCGCCGGGCGCTCTACGCCGTTTCCGTCCTCTCCGCTCACCATTCCTCCCACGGAATCGTAGTGGTCTTGCTGCCGCGCAGGAAAATAACGACGGCGCCCGCGGGGTGCTAGCCCCCTTCGTCTCCGTCGCCCTCCTCGTCCTCCGCATCCGGCTCCCCCCCTTTGGGCCCCTCGAGCAGCCTCTCGACGGTCGCTGCGGTGAACTCCACGAGCGGGACCACCTTGGCATAGTCCATCCGCGTCGGGCCGAGGATGCCGACGGTCCCAGCGCTTCCACCGGGCTGCCGGTACGTCGCCGAGACGATGCTCACGTCCTCGATGTCGTCGAGGTTCGTCTCGGCGCCGATGAGGACTTGGATGCCGCCTGCCTGGATCGTCCGGTCGAGGAGCGTCAGCAGCCGCTCCTTCTCCTCGAACGTCCGGAGGAAAGCGCGGATTCTTGTCGGCGCTCTGGAACTCGGGTCGGCCGAACAGGAGACCCTGTCCCTCGATCATCACCTCGGCCGGCTCGTCCGTCTCCCCCTCGAGCGCCGCCTCGACCATGGAGCGGCTCAGTCGGATGTACTCGGTGCGCGCCGTCTCCATCTGCTCCGCCAGCGTCTGGCGCACCTCGCTGAGCGTTCGGCCCGAGACGATGTCGTTCAGGTAGTTGTGCACGTGCTCGAGCTCGCGCGGGTCGACCTCTTCCTCGAGCGTGACGATCCGGTTCTGGACCTTCTCTCCCCTCGACACCAGTACGGCGAGCACGCGCTTGTCGCCGAGCGGCACGAAGCGCAACTGCGTCAGCGCCTCGCTGATCGTCCGCGGCGGCGCGACCAGCGACACCGTGCCCGCGAGGCTCGAGAGGAGGCGCCCCGCCTCGCGCGCGACGTCGGCGCCCGGCGACAGGCCCTGCATCCGGGCGACCACGGCGGCGCGGTCCTCCGCCCCGACCTCTCGCATCTGCACGAGCGCGTCGACGAACACGCGGAAGCCGGTATCGGTGGGCACGCGTCCTGCGCTCAGATGCGGCTGCGTGAGAAAGCCTGCCTCCTCGAGATCGGCGAGGACGTTGCGGATGCTCGCTGGCGAGAGGTTCAGGCCGTAGCGCTTGGCGAGCCTGCGCGAGCCGACGGGCTCACCCGTGGCGATGTACTCCGTGATCACCGAGTACAGGATCTTCCGCGCTCGGTAGCTGAGCTCGGGCATTGCCCTGAAAAACGCTATGGTTCCCGGCGGCTTCGTGTCAAGCCGAGACCGGGCCCGAGCCCGCTTTCTTGCCCGAGCCGCGCGCGCGGGCGAGGCTCGTCGCGTGGGCCACACCTCCACCGCCGCGGCCTGGCTGCTGCCGTTTGGGCTGCTCGTGATGGCCATCGTCGCTGTCCCGCTTCGCATCCTCGACCCGCAGGGACTGCCGCGCTATCGAGCGCTGAGCGAGGAGCTCGTCCAGATCGAGGGAGAGAACGAGCGTCTCGAGCACGAAGTCCGCGATCTCGGTCGCGACGTCGACGCGCTTCGCAGCGATCCGGCGGCCGTCGAGCGCATCGCGCGGGACGAGCTGGGGATGGTTCGAGAGGGTGAGCTGATTTTTCAATTCCCGGAGTGAGCCCCTGAAATCATTCTGAGATTCCGGCGGGGCTCTTGCTGGTTAGCGAGCGTGGCCTCATGTTCGGCGTGACCGATGGCCTTGACACCACTCCCATCCGGGGAGGAAGGTCGAACGAGCCGGTCGGCTGCCGCAATGCCGGAGCTTGATCAAGCGCTGTCCATCAAGGAGCGCGTCGACATTTTGCTCGACGTCGTGGGGCCGGGCCAACGGGTACTCGTGTGCACACACGACAATCCCGACCCGGACTCCATCGCGTCGGCGTTCGCGCTCGGGCGCCTGCTCGAAGAGAAGAAAGACTGCACGTTCACGCTGACCTACGGCGGGGTCCTCGGTCGGGCGGAGAACAAGACGATGGTGAGGATGCTCAGATCCCCCTCGTCCCGATCACCCGCGTCGACCTCGAGGAGTTCGACGTCGTGGGCCTCCTCGACACGCAGCCGGAGGTCGGCAACCACGCCCTCACCGCCGACAAGGTCGAGGGAAAGAAGATGATTCTGCATCGATCATCACCCGGCCCGACCGCTCTCGTGCAACGCCGACTTCGCCGACGTCGGGGGTCACTTCGGCGCGACCTCGACTCTGCTGACCCACTACCTTACCGAGGCCGGGCTCGAGATTCGACCGCACGCTCGCGACCGCGCTCTTCTACGGGATCAAGAGCGACACGCGGGACCTGGGTCGCGAGGTGTCGGACGACGACGTGTGGGCGTACAGCCATCTGGTTCCGATGACCGACATGCCGATGGTGTCGGCGATCGAGCACCCGCGGCTGCCGCGCGATTATTTCTCGGTCCTGGTTCGGGCCATCGAGCGCGCCGAGGTGTTCGACAACGTCGCCACGTGCGACCTCGGGCCGCTCTACATCCCCGACCTCGTCCCCGAGACAGCCGACCGGCTCGTCGCCGCCGAGGGCATCCGCTGGGCGATCGTCGTAGGCCAGTACGAGGACGAGATGTACGCCTCGCTCCGCGTGAACGATCGCCGTTACTCGGCGGGCAAGCTCGTGCGCGAGGCGGTCGAGCGGTATCCGCACGGGAGCGCGGGCGGTCACGGGAGCATGGCCGGTGCGCGGATCCCGTTCACGGTCGCGAGCGCGCGCAGCCGGACGCGCGTGCGGCGCAAGTTCCTCCGTGAGCTCGCGCTCGCGACGGGCATCTCGCAGACGATCCCGGCCGAGCGCTTCGCGCCCCGTCCCGAGGACCTGATCGTCGAGCGCGCGAAGAACGGGCGCGGGACGAAGCCGATCAAGGTCGTCGAGCCCGCTGGCGAGCCGCGCCCGAAGAACGGCAAGCAGCCCGCAGCCCGGGAATAGGAGCGCGCCCTTGCCATGACGGTGCGCCCGAGGTCGCGCGCCCTTCGGCTCGTGCTGGCGCTCGCGTGCGCGTGCGGAGGAAGCTCGCCGCCGGGCTCGCCCGACGCGGAGGTCTCGGACGCAGGTCGGCCGGACGGGCGTGCGATCGACGCGAGCGGCGCCGACGCGGCCATGGATGGATTGGTCGGCGACGCCCCCTCGGATGGGCCCCCACAAGATGGGTGTCCCGTCAGCTGCCCGATGGGGCTCGTCTGCGATCACGCCGAGTGCATTCCGATCTGTGTCCACGACGGCTGCCCCGAGGGAGAGATCTGCTCGCTGCTCTTCGCGCGGTGCATGGAGCCGAGCTGCGATGCGGTGGGTTGCGCAGCGAGCCTCGAGCGCTGCGACCCGGAGCGCGGCTGCCACGCGTGTGACGAGGTGTACGTCGACCGTTGCGCCGCGCTCGGCGCGGAGTGCGCGCTCGACGCGTGCTTCGACCCGACCTGTGGAGCCTCCCTCGGTCGCGACACCGAGTGCGTGTACGTGACGGACGCGTGCGGCGAGAGCCACTGCGTCGAGGCCGGTACCGTGGTCGCCGACCCGCCTACCTGCGGCGACGTGCCGCCGGCACCCCCGAGACCCGACCTCTGCCGATGCGGCGTCGACACACCGTGTGTCGATCTCTTCGCGCTCGCGCTTCGGTGACGCAGGGCCCGGGGGACGATTCCAGCGTATTCTCGACGGATGGTGCGCGTCGGTTGGGCCGGCATCGTCGGGCTGCTCATCGTCTCGTGCGCGCCGACCTCCCCGGACGGGGTCGGCGTCGGGCGCTCGCTCCTGACCGGGCCCGAGCGCATGGCGCGCGCCGCGATGATCCGCGATGCCGCGGCGGCGCGGGGGATCACGCAAGGTTGGCTCCTCGCCGGCATCGCGGATGCCGAGACCCAGATGAGCCACTGCTGGTCCGAGCTGACCTGGGCATGCATGGGACCGACGTCGCCCGACTGCGCCGGCGGGCCGATCGTCGCGGGCGCCGGCGACGGCCCGTGCGACCTCATGCAGGGCGGCCTCGGGATGTTTCAGTTCGACGCGGGCACGTACGCGGACACGCTCGCCCGAGAGGGCGACCGCATCCTCACGATCCGCGGGAACGTCGACGCGGCGGTCGACTTCGTGATCGACATGGTGATCCGCTCGACGTTCATCGACGGCGTCGACACCGAGGCCGAGGCCATCGATTGGATGAACGGGGTGCGTGTCGACAACGAGCGATTTCAACCCTGGTACGAGACGGTCACGCGCTATTACAACGGCTGTTCGCCTACCGCCTCCTGTTGGGCGACGCGCGTCGGGCGTTATCGCGACTTCGCCGCGAACGTCTACGACGAGATGGGCGCAGGGTTCTGGACCGCGGACGCGTTCGATCTCGCGGCGGTCTACGTCGATCAGACGTTCCCGCTCGCGAGCGCGCCGTTCGTGCTCGCGCCCGGGCAGGAGGTGTCGGGCTACATCGAGATGCGCAATGCCGGCGCGACGACCTGGCAGCCGGGCGCGACGTTTCTCGCCACCACCGAGCCCCGCGCGGGCTCGAGCCCGCTCGAGGGTCCGGACTGGATCGCGCCCGACCGGCCGGCCACCGTGGGCGCCGCCGTCGCGCCGGGCGAGACGGGCCGCTTCGCGTTCACGGTGCGCGCGCCCACGACAGGCGGCGACTACGCCCAGTTCTTCGGGCTCCTCGAATCGGACGTCGACTGGTTCGCCGACCAGGGTGGGCCGCCCGACGATCAGCTCGAGGTTCGGGTCACGGTCGACGAGTCGCTCGCGCCGCCCGACGCCGGCGTGCCCGAAGGCGGCGCGACGTTGATGGGCCACGGGGCGGGCGACGGCGGCTGTGGCGTCGCCGGTGCCGGCGCGGCCGGGCGCACGCCCGGCGGCTGGCTCGTCGTGGCGCTGAGCCTGCTCTGGCTCCGCCGGCGTCGCGCCCGCTCTCCGTAGACGCACGCCGGCCGGCGCGGGCTATGCTCGCCGCCCGTGTTGGGAACCGAGAGCCCGAGCGCCGCGCGCTTCGGCGGGACGTGCGCGCTCGCGTTTCTCGTCCTGTTCGCGTACGCGCTCGCCCGGCCGCCGGTCGAGTCGGAGTTTCTCCGCGTGCACGGCGCAGAGATGCTCCCGTGGGTCTGGGCGGCGGTCGCGCTCGGGACGATCGCGTCGGTGTCGGTCTACTCGCGCTTCGCGACGCGGCGCTCGCCCGTGTCGCTCCTCGCGATCTGGGCGGCCGTGTTCGCGATCGTGCTCGGCGCGATCGACCTCGCGCGCGCCATGGCGCTGCCGGGCGCGACGTTCGCGCTCTACGTGTGGAAGGACGTGCATGTCGTCGTCCTGCTCGAGATCGTCTGGAGCTTCGCGAACGCGGTCTTCACCGTGAAAGGCGCGAGGAGTGCGTACGGGCTCTTCTGCGCTTGTGGGTCGATCGGAGGCATCGCGGGCAACCTCGCGTCCGGGGAGCTGGCCGATCGGCTTGGGACGGGGACCGCTCTGTGGGCGCCGCTCCCCGCGCTGGCCGTGGTGGCGGGGGTCAGCTTCTACTTCGCCGGGACGCAGGCGGGCTCGGTCGGGCGCATCGGATCCGTCGACGGCCGTGCGGGCGCGGACGGAGGAATCGCCGTCGTGCGGCGTTCGCCTTACCTCGTGCTGATGCTCGTGCTCATCCTGCTCGTCCAGGTCTCGCTGACGCTTCTCGACTACGCGTACAACCAGTCCATAGAAGCTACCTACACGGACACGGACGTCCGAACCCACGTCATGAGCCGCGTGTACGCATCGATCGACGGGAGCTCGCTGCTCCTGCAGCTCGCTACGGCGCCGGTGCTCCGAGCGCTCGGCGTTCCGAGGACGCTGCTCGCCGTACCGGCCGTGCTCGGCTCGACGGTGCTCGCGTTCCTCGCCGCGCCGCGTTTCATCATCGTCGCTGTGGCGAAGATCAGCAGCAAGGCGCTCGACTACAGCGTCTTCAAGGCGGCGAAGGAGATCCTCTACATCCCGCTCTCGTACGAGGACAAGACCCGGGGCAAGGCGATGATCGACATGCTCACCTACCGGGTGGCGAAGGGCGGCGCGTCGCTTCTTCTGCTCGGGCTCCTCGCGGTCGGCATCGGTTGGGCGGTGCCCTGGCTCGTCGTGGCGCTGGTCGTGGCGTGGCTCGCGGTGACCCTGGCTCTCGTGCGGCGATATCGACGGATGGTCCCGCGGACCGCCGAGTAGCCCCTTTTTTGCGCAGCCGTCGTGGCCCGAGTACCACCGAACGAGGATCGGCGTGTCCACCCTCGTCCATGCGGCGCTCACCGTTCGGCGCACCGCTCGCGCTTCCTTCGGGTACGTCGCGGCCGCGGCGTTCTTCGTTCTCGACCTCTTGTCCGTCTTCCGAGTCCGAGCGGACGAGCTCGGGCTCGAGCACGCGCTCGTGGGGGCCGCGTGGGTGACCGTGTTCGCCTCGCGCGCGGTCGTGCGGTTCCAAACGGAGGCGAGCGGCGTACGCGTTCGGCCGGCGCTCGACTTCGAGCTCGGACTGTTCCTCCTCGCTGCGGTGCACGCCGCCGTGCAGCTCGGGGGTGGGCTCGAAAGCCCGCTCTATCCGCTCGTCTACGTCCTGGTCGCGTTCGTCGCGTCGTTTGCGCAGCAGCCGGTCGGGACGTTCCTCGTCATCGTCGCGGTGGCGTTCGAGGGCCTTCTCTGGTTCGTGAGCGAGGACCGCGTGGACGTCGAGCCATTCGCGGTGCACGCGGCCTTCATCGTGTTCTTCGGGCTCTTGAATCTGGTCTTCACGCGCGTCGAGATCGCGCGCGTACGCGAGCGCTCGAAGCGCGAGCTCGACGAGGAGCGCGAGAAGGTTCGCGACGACGCCCGGATGTTCCGGCTCGTCTCGGCGCCGACGGCGAGCGGGGCGAACGATGAGGAGCGCCTCCTGCGTTCCAGCATGGAGGAGGTGCATCAAGCGCTGTTTCACCTCCTCGAGATGCTGAAGCACACTCTCGATCTGCACACGTGCGTGCTGCTCTTCCTCGACGACGGCGGCAAGCAGCTCCACATCGCCGAGCTCGTCACCGACGCGGACGACGTCACGGACGGCCCGTTCGCGGCCGGGGAGGGTGCGGTCGGCGCCGTCGCGAGCCGCGGGCTCGCCATGTCGCTCGAGCATCTCCGGCCCGGCTACGAAGGGCTCTGCTACTACCGTGACGCCTCCGACGTCCGAGCGTTTCTCGGAGTGCCCATCGTCGACGACGCGAAGATCTCGTGGTGTGCTCTGCGCAGATCGGGTGCTGGACCGGCCCTTCACGCCGCGCGACGAGGCCATCCTCACGGCCGCCGTACAGCAGGTGCAGCGCACTGTCCGCAACGAGCGCGTGTTCGTGCAGCTCGAGCGGAGCAAGCGCGAGCAAACCGTCCTCTACCGCGCGTCGCAGCGCCTCGGCTCCGCGCTGACCGAAGACGACGTCATCGAGGCCGGGCTCGCGGCCGCGGCGGAGATCGCGCCGTTCGACTTCGCGGCTTTCACGCTTCACGACGCCGAGCGACGGCGCCACGTGGTGCGCCGCGCGGTAGGCGAAGGAGCCGAGCTCTTCGCGAACCTGAGCTTTCGCGACAACAGCTCGCTCACGGCGATGGCAGTGAAGAATCGACACTACCTTCCGTATCGCGGGGAGTACGACTCGCGGCAGCAGGTCGTCTTCACGCAGCGGAACAACCTTCGCGGCATGGACTCGCTGCTCATTCTTCCGCTCGTCGTCCGCGAGGACGCCATCGGGACGTTCGCGCTCGCGGCTCGGCGTGGCGACGCTTTCGGCGACGCAGTGCGCCCGACGCTCCAGATGCTCGCGAACCACGTCGCCGTCGCGCTGGCGAACGCGGCTGCCGTCCGCAGGCTCGAGGAGATGGCGACGACCGATGGGCTCACCGGGTGCCTCAACAAGCGCGCGTTCCTCGACGAGCTCGAGCGCAAGCTCCGCTCGGCGGAGCGGTTCGACCGGAAGCTCTCGCTCCTCGTGACCGACATCGATCACTTCAAGAGCGTGAACGACACGTACGGACACGCGACGGGGGACGTCGTCATCAAGGAGCTCGGCGAGATCCTTCGCCGGGTCAAGCGCGAGACCGACGTCGTGGCGAGGTTCGGTGGTGAGGAGTTCTGCGTGCTCTGCGAGGAGACCGATACCGACGGTGCGATGCTGCTCGCCGAGCGCGTGCGCGAGGAGCTCGAGGCGACGGTGTTCCAGACGGAGCTCGGGCGCCTGCAGGTGACGGCGTCGGTCGGTGTCGCGACGTTCCCGACCGACGCTGCGACGTCGGGCGCGCTCTTCGAGTCCGCCGACCGCGCGCTCTACTCCGCGAAGCACGGGGGCCGCAACCGCGTCTGCGCAGCGGGCGTTGCCGCGACCACGCGCCTCGCGTAGCGTCCTCCATCATGAAAACGGTTCTCGCGACGGTTGCGGCGCTTGGTGCCGCATGGATCTCCGGCGGCGTCGCGCGAGCGTGCGCACCGGCGCCCCATGCCGGCGACAGCGTGGACGTGCAAGGCGAAGAGGCGCTCATCGTGTACGACGCGAGCGCGCGACGTGAGCACTTCATCCGGCGGGCGGACTTCGACTCGACTGCCAGCGACTTCGGCTTCCTCGTGCCGACTCCGTCCCCGCCCGAGCTCGGCGAGGTGCAGGACGGCTTGTTCGCCACGCTCGCCGACGCGGTCGCCCCGGCTGTGGAGCACCGCACCGAGTGGATCCCCATGACGTGCTGCTCGGCGCCGTTCCAGATGACGCTGCTCTCTCGCGGCGCGTCGGACGATGTCGTCGCTCTCCACGCAGTCGCGCCCTCGGGCGTCGACGTCCTCTCCACGGCGCGTGTCGCCGGGCTCGACGCGACCGTCGTCCGAGCGACGGATACCGACGCGCTCGGCGCCTGGTTGAGCGAGCACGGCTACGAGATGCGGCCGGCGCTCACCCGATGGCTCGCGCCCTACGTCGAGGCCGGCTTCGCGATCACCGCGTTCAAGATCGCGAAGGGTGACGCCGTATCGAGCGCGGTCGGCACGCGCGCGGTACGAATGACGTTCGCGACCGAACGGCCGTTCTATCCGTACCGAGAGCCGTCGGACACGCGCGAGCGTCTCGGACGCCGCCTGCGCGTGTTCCTCGTCGCTTCGTCGCGTCACGACGGTCGGCTCGACGACGGCTCCCCGTGGCACGCCGACGTCACGTACGCGCGACCGATCGCCGACCCCGCTTCGCTGCTCGACTCGACGCTGCGGCCCGCCGGCGCGCTCTGGCTCACGAGCTACATCGACACCTCACCGCTCCGCGCGACGGGCGGGGATCTGTGGTTCGCCGCGCACGACACCGCGGACGAGGTCGTCCCCGACCCGATCATCGTCACGGACGCGCAGAGCATCCTGCCCCTGCCCGTCGAGCCGATCATCGCGATCGGCGTGGGCGTCTTCGTTTGGCGGCGGCGCAAGCGGCGGAAGTCGGCGGCGTGACGTACGACGGGTTTCTGCTGCTTTCGTTCGGCGGGCCCGAGCGTCCGGAGGACGTGATGCCATTCCTCGAGAACGTGACGCGCGGTCGCGGCGTGCCGCCCGCACGGCTCGAGGCCGTCGCCGAGCACTACCACCTGCTCGGTGGCAGGAGCCCGATCAACGATCAGAACCGCGCGCTCCTCGCCGCGATCGGGACCGAGCTCGCCGCGCGAGGTCGCGACCTGCCCAGCTACTTCGGCAACCGCAACTGGCATCCGTTTCTCGCCGACACGCTCCGCGACATGCGTGCCGCGGGCATCCAACGCGCGCTCGCGTTCGTCACGAGCGCGTACGGGAGCTACTCCGGCTGCCGGCAGTATCGGGACGACGTTGCCCGCGCTCGCGACGAAGTCGGCGAGGGCGCGCCGGAGATCACGATCCTCCGGAAGTTCTTCGACCACCCGGGCTTCGTCGACCCGAACGCCGATCGCGTGCGCGAGGCGCTCGCACGAATCCCCGCAGGGCTCCGTGACGAGGCGCGCGTCATCTTCACCGCGCACAGCATTCCAGTCGCGATGGCGAACGCCTCGCCCTACGAGGCGCAGCTCCACGAGACTGCGCGCCTCGTCGCCGACCGGGTCGGCGTCTCGACGTGGGACCTCGCCTATCAAAGCCGAAGCGGCCCGCCCCACGTCCCCTGGCTCGAGCCCGACGTGCTCGACCACCTCCGCGCTCTCCGGGCCGAAGGCACGCGCGCCGTCGTCGTCGCCCCGATCGGCTTCGTGACGGACCACATGGAGGTCGTCTACGACCTCGACCACGAGGCGCACGACCTCGCCCGAGGCCTCGGCCTCGCCTTCGAACGAGCCTCCACCGCCGCCGCCGACCCCCGCTTTCCCAAGATGGTCGTCGACCTCATCGAGGAGCGCCTCGCCCACACCGAAAAGAAGCACCTCTCCACCCTCGGCCCCGCCCCCGACAGCTGCCCCCCCACCTGCTGCACTTGATCCCGCGGGACGGTTGGAGAACCGTCCGAAACCTCCGGGCGCAAGTCAGCCGCGCTTGGGGCGTTCTTTCTTGCCGCGGATGTAGCTTCGCGCGGGGTCGATCAGGAAGACGTCGCGGATGGCGGTGCGGCCGAGGAGCATGCGGAAGCCCATCGCGTCGCGGTTGGTGAGGGTGAGCTCGATCTGCCAGTGGTCGGCGCCGAGGCGGATCGTGGTCAGGATGACGGGGCGGTCTTCTGCGTGTCCGCTCGAGCTCTTGACGATACGGTGATCGAGCAGGAGAGCCTCGGCGGCGACCCTCGTGCGGGTGTCGCGCTGCATGGGGTGGACGACGAACCGCACCCAATCGGCGCGCCGGCGCCGAAAGTGCTCGAGGTCGTACGCGTGGAGCGAGCTCGTCTTGGCACCCGTGTCGATCTTCGCTTTCACGCGCTGCACGCCGAGATCGGGCAGCCCGACCCATTCGCGCCAACCGATGACGCGTGGCCCCCCTGCGGCGAAGATCTTTCTTTCGGTGCTCGGTCCGATCATCTCAATGACGAATCCAGTCCCCGGTCGTCTTGCGCGTTGCGGCGTCCCTCGCGATGAAGTCGACGATCGCGTTCGCGACGTCCTTGCCGGTCGCCTTCTCGATGCCCTCGAGCCCGGGCGAGGAATTGACCTCCATCACGAGTGGCCCACCGCGCGATCGCAGTAGATCCACGCCCGCGACACGTGAGCCCCATCGCCTGCGCCGCCTGCACCGCGGTCGCTCGCTCCTCCGGCGTCAGCTTCACCGGTCCCGCCGATCCACCGCGATGCAGGTTCGAGCGAAACTCTCCGTCGCGGCCCTTGCGCTCCATCGCCGCTTTCACGCGGTCGCCCACGACGAAGCAGCGAATGTCCGCGCCTCCCGCTTCACCGATGAACTGCTGCACCAAGATGTTCGCGTCGAGCCCGCGGAACGCCTCGATCACGCTCGTCGCCGCCTGATGTGTCTCCGCGAGCACGACGCCGAGACCCTGCGTCCCCTCGAGCAACTTCACGACGAGCGGCGCCCCGCCGACGACGCGGATCAAGCCCTCGATGTCCTTCGTCGAGTGCGCGAATCCGGTGACGGGCAAGCCGATCCCTTTCCGCGACAGGAGCTGCAGGCAGCGCAGCTTGTCCCGCGAGCGTGAGATCGCCTGTGACGGGTTCGACGCAGTACACGCCCATCATCTCGAACTGACGCACGACCGCCGTTCCGTAGAAGGTGTTGGACGCGCCGATGCGCGGGATGACCGCATCGAAGTCCTCGAGCTT
Organism: uncultured delta proteobacterium; assembly: GCA_963740495.1. Lineage (GTDB taxonomy): Bacteria > Myxococcota_A > Polyangia > Polyangiales > CAVUEK01 > CAVUEK01. Next base: position 558,410 of record CAVUEK010000006.1, on the reverse strand, counting down.
GCGGCCGCGGTAGAACACCGTCGGCTTCCGCGAACGTGATGTTCATGTAGCAGCGCAGGTAGTCGATCGACGTGCACCTCGTGACCGCGCTGCTTGGCCGCCTGGCGGAGGCGTCGCGTGGAATAGAGCGACGACTCGCGGGAGAGGATGGCGATCTTCACCGGGGCTGGTCCTTCACGGGGCCCGAAGGGTGGATCCCACCCCGCACGCGATCAACCCCTACTCGTAGTAGCAGCAGCGGAATCCGGTGTTCGGGAACGAGAAGTTGTTGGCGCCCACCGTGAAATCGAACGTGCAGGTCCGGCCGGCCTCGAGGTTGTTGTACGACCCGCCCCGGATGTAGTGAGCCGTCGGGGATACCCCCGGGACGGTGGTCAGCGTCCATTCCTTCACGTTGCCGCTGAGGTCGTTGATCGATCCCGTGCTCCACACCGTGCGGCACGAGCCGAACGTCGCCGAGCCCGTCGGGAACAGGCAGTCCTGATCGCCGGCCGCGGCCGAGCAGTCGTACTCGTCGCCGTTGCACACGGTCGGCTGCGAGGTGGTGCACGTGGACGAGTAGCTCCAACTGCACGGCGTCGCCGCGGGCCCCTGGCACGCTGCCTGCCAATCGGCGACGTCGCAGAGCCGCCAACCGACCGAGCCCGCGCAGCCGCCCGACGCCGTTGAGCGCGCAGCATGCATCGCGCGCCTCCGGCCATGTCACGTTCGTCCACGGAATGCGGTTCGTCGTCGAGCAGGCGACCTGCGTGGCTGCGCCCGCGACGGTCGATGTCGCGTCCGGATGCGACGCTTCGTATCGCATCACGCGCACGAACCCAGCCGCGCTCGCCCGCGGGATACGAGTCGTCGCGATCGCCGTGCTCGACGGTAGGCCGACCTCCTCGTCCGTGCGCGAGTCGCAGTCGTTGTCGCGGTTGTCGCACAGCTCCGTCATCGGCGTCCCGGGTGAGCCGGCGTTGCACACGGTCGCGGTCCCACCCGCGTTACAGACGAACGTGCCGTTCACTCGGCACTCACCGACGCCGTTCGAGCACGACATTCCCTTGTTCGGGAACGGCTCGTCGACGAAGCCGTCGCAGTCGTTGTCGCGCCCGTCGCAGCGCGTCTCGGACGTCTCGTAGGTCGCGGCCGGGTAGGTGCAGACCCAGCCCGCGATGCCCCCGCACGTCGGCGTCGTCCCCGCGCAGACACCGTTCGGGTTGCAGAACGTCGATGGCGGCGTGAGGCCGTTGTCGACGATTCCGTCGCAGTTGTCGTCGCGACCGTTGCACACCTCCGCGCCCGCGAAGCTGCACGCGTACTCGCATCCGTTCGACGTCAGCCCGTCGAGGTTCACGTGCCCGGTCTCGCACGCGAGGATCCCGCACGCACCGGCGGTGCAGCGCTCGATGGCGAAGGGCAGATTGCAGACATGTCCGCACGTGCCGCAGTTGTTGACGTCCGTCGACAGCATGAAGTCCTCGTCCGTGCGCGTGTCGCAGTCGTCGTCGCGTGAGTTGCACGTCTCGAGCGACGGCCCGGTCCCGCCCATGCACTGGAGGACGCCGCCGAGGCACGACTGGGTGCCGGCCCGACACTCGCCCGTGCTCGACCCGCACGAACCGCCGCCGCCCGGATTGCCCTCGTCGATGCTTCCGTCGCAGTTGTCGTCGAGCGAGTTGCACGTCTCGGTCATGGGCCCGACCGCGCCGACGCACACGAGGCTCCCCGCCATGCACTGCCGCGTGCCTGGTGTGCACTGCCCCGTCGCGCTTCCGCATGCGCCGCCGCCGCCCGGGTTGCCCTCGTCGGTCATCCCATCGCAGTCCTGATCGGTGCCGTCGCACGTCTCCGTCGTCGGGCCCACGGCGCCCTCGCACGTGATCACCCCACCGCGGCAGTGGTTCACGCCGGGCGCGCACCGGCCGGTTCCGCTTCCGCACGCGCCGCCGCCGCCCGGGTCGCTCTCGTCGATGCTTCCGTCACAGTCGTCGTCGAGACCGTTGCACGTCTCCATCGTTGGCCCCGTCGCGCCCACGCACACGAGCGACCCGCCCATGCATTGCTCGCGACCCCGCACGCACGCGCCCACGCTGGGCCCACAGTCCCTGCCCGCGCCGGGATTGCCTTCGTCGGTGTTCCCGTCGCAATCGTCGTCGCGCCCGTTGCACGCTTCGATCGCGGGCGTCACCTCGCCCATGCACACGATCGATCCCATGACGCAGCGGTTCGTCCCGCGCGTGCATTCGCCCACGTCGGAGCCACACGCGGCCCCGCCGCCCGGGTCGCCCTCGTCCGTGCGCCCGTCGCAGTTGTCGTCGCGCGAGTTGCACGTCTCGGCGCCCGTCGGGGTGCACGCGTACTCGCAGCCGTCCGTGGTGGACCCGTTGATGTTGTAGAAGCTCGGGTCGCACGCTCCGAGCGCGCACGTGCCGGCCATGCACGCTCCGCTCGCGTGCGCGAACCGGCAGTCGATGCCACAGCCCCCACAGTTGTCTGGGTCCGCGTCGAAGTCGACGTCTTCGTCCACGCGACCGTCACAGTCGTCGTCGGCGGCGTTGCACACCGAGTCGTCCGCCGACGGGGTCAGGCGCGGGCAGCGGTACTCACACCCTGTCGCGAGGTCACCGTCGAGATCGTAGTAGCCGGTCCGGCACCGGTCGAGGCCGCAGACACCGCCTACGCACGTGGGGAACGCGTTCTCGGGCGCACATCGCATCCCGCACTCGCCGCAGTTGTTGACGTCGGTGCTCGTGTCGATCCCTTCGTCGATGTTCTCGTCGCAGTCGTCGTCGACCCCGTTGCAGAGCTCCACCACGCCCGGCACGCACCCATCGGGCCCCGCGTCCCCCGCGTCAGTGACGGTCCCGTCGATCGGGCCCGTGTCGGGCACGCCGGGCCCGCCGTCGCGCGCGGCGTCGCGACCGCCGTCCGCCGGCACCTCCTCGCAGTCGAGACAGTACGGGTCGACGTCGCAGCCGGAGAGAAAGAGCGCACCGGCGACGATCGCGAACAGCGCCCACGCGACGACCGCGCGCCTGACGCGGAAGACGCTCCGCTTTCGCCGACGCACCGCGAGCAGACCGAGCAGCGCGCCGAGGATCGCGAGGCCGCCGCGCCCATCCGGATCGGATGGCGAGCTCCCGGGCGCCGAGCACACGCAGCCGCCGCCACCACCGGCGAGCACGCGCTCGTGCTCGTCCGTGCTCGCGGTTCCTCCGTCCACGCCGCCGTCGAGCGCGCCGCCGTCCGGCATCTCCGGCTCCTCGAGCGTGCACTCGCCGTCCGCGCAGACCTGTCCCTCGGGGCAGTGCAAGCGCGCGCACGGATCCTCGAGGCACGTGCCGGTGGCCGCCTCGCAGATCGTGCCCGGCGGGCAGATGACCGCAAGACACAGGTCCGGGACGCACTCACCCGTCCCGGGGTCGCACGCCTCGATCGTCGTACACGCGACGCCGTCGCAGAGATCGTCGACGCACGCGCCTCCCGCGCAGCGCTGACCCGCGCCGCACGCGACCGTCGCGCAGCTGTCCTCGCACGTGCCGCCGCGGCACGCCTGCCCGGCTCCGCAGACCACGGTCGCGCACGGGTCGGCCTCGCAGTCGCCGGTGATCCGGTTGCAGACCTGGTCCGAGGCGCAGCCGAGCCCACGGCAGTTGTTCTCGACGCAGTGGCCGTCGGGGTCCCGCGGGTTGCAGACGAGCCCACCCGTGCAGGTGATGCCTTCGCACGGGTGCGTGCAAGCGTTGTTGCGGCAGACGCAGTGTGCGACGTCCGTCGAGCCCGGCGCGCACAGCGTCTCGCCACCGGCCGCGATCGTCTGCGCCGCGCACGTGGTGGCGTCGCAACGGGGAGCGACGCACCAACAGTCCTCGCCGTCGACCTCTGGCGTGGTTCCGGTCGGGCACGTGAAGCCGAACTCGCTCCGCGTGCACGGATCGGCGCAGCCGCAGTCGCGACACGCCGTCCCCGGTGGGCAGATGTCGCTGCCCTCGTCGACGGGACCGTCGCAGTCGTTGTCCTCGCAGTCGCACGTCTCCGGGACCGCGGTCACGCCGCCGACGCACATCTCGACGCCGCCGATGCACTGGAGCCGCCCGATCACGCAGAGGCCCACGTCGCCGCCGCACTCCGCGCCGAGGCCCAGCCCTTCGTCCGTGCGCGAGTCGCAATCGTCGTCGAGGAGGTTGCACACCTCCGGTGTCGGGCCGATCTCGCCGGTGCACACGACGACGCCGCCCATACACTCGCGGATGCCCGTCGAGCACTCGCCCACGCTCGAGCCGCAGGCGCCCATCAGCCCGAGCCCGTCGTCGGGGAAGCCGTCGCAATCGTCGTCGAGCCCGTTGCACGTCTCCGGCGTCGGACCGACCTCGCCGTCGCAGATCAGCGCTCCGCTCACGCATCGGGTCATGCCGAGCTCGCACTCGCCGACGTCGCTGGCGCCGCAGACCACTCCAGACTCGGGGTTCCCTTCGTCCACCATCGAGTCGCAGTCGTTGTCTCGGCCGTCGCAGCGCTCCGGAAGCGGGCCGCGTCCGCCAACGCACGTCAGCGCGCCCGACACGCACGCGAGCGCGCCGAATTCGCAATCGCCGACGTCGGTCGTGCCGCACGTCGCGCCGCCGCCCGGGTTGCCCTCGTCGATGAGCCCGTCGCAGTCGTCGTCGAGCGAGTTGCACGTCTCGGTCGCCGGCCCGACGCCACCGGTGCACACGAGCATTCCGCCCATGCACCGGCTCGTGCCGAGCTCGCACACGCCCGTCGCGGTGCCGCAGGCGACGCCGCCGCCCGGGTTGCCTTCGTCCGTGCTGCCGTTGCAGTTGTTGTCGCGCCCGTCGCAGAGCTCCGCGGTCGGGCCGCGGCCGCCCACGCACGTGAACGAGCCCGAGACGCACGTCAGGACGCCCTGAGTGCACTCGCCGACAGCCGAGCCGCAGGCACCCATCGTCGGCACGGTCTCGTCCGTCGCGCCGTCGCAGTCGTCGTCGACGTTGTTGCAGGTCTCGGCGACCGGGCCGGTTCCGCCCGTGCACATGAGCATCCCGCCCGTGCACATGAGCGTCCCCGGCGTGCAGCGGCCCAGACTGCTTCCGCACGCACCGCCGCCGCCCGGATTGCCCTCGTCGGTGCTTCCGTTGCAGTTGTTGTCGATGCCGTCGCAGACCTCGGTCGACGGGCCGACCGAGCCGGTGCACGTGCCCCACGTGCCCGTCGTGCAGAGCTGCGCGCCGGGCAAGCACGCACCGACGCTCGAGCCGCACGCGCGCGCTGATGCCGTCGATGACACCGTCGCAGTCGTCGTCGACGTTGTTGCACGTTTCGGTGATGGGCCCGACCCCGCTGCAGGCGCCCCACGCTCCCGCGGTGCACGTCTGCGAGCCCACCGTGCACCGGCCGACCATCGCTCCGCAGGGTCGCGTCACGCTCTCGTCGACGCGCGTGTCGCAGTCGTTGTCGACGTTGTCGCAGATCTCACCGGACGGGATGCAGCCGCCGCAGACGCCGCCTTCGTCGATGACGCCGTTGCAGTTGTTGTCCATCCCATCGCAGATCTCGGTCGGCGCCGGTCCGCACGTCCCGCACGCGTTGAGCAGACCTTCGTCCACGACCCCGTCGCAGTTGTTGTCGTGGCCGTCACAGAGCGTCTCGCCGGGGTTCGTGCAGAGCGTCGGCGTCGGTGGAGATCCCACGCCGTTCCAGTTGCAGTAGAGCGTGAAGCCCTCGTCCGTGAGCATGTCGCAGTCGTCGTCGGCGCCATTGCACGTCTCGACGAGGAGCGAGCGCCGCACGATGTCGGCGAGACCGGCGGACAGCGTCGCGGGATCGTCCGCAAAGAATGCCGTATCCCCGCCCGCAGCTCCCGCGTCGGTGCCGCCCGACGTCGCGATGCTGTTCAGCGTCGCGCGCGAGCCGGAGCTGATCGCGAGGCCGACCACGTACGTCAAGATGCCGTTCGTCCGGAGCGTGGCGGCCGCCGTGTTCGGGTTGCCGCCGCAGCTCTCGACGCCGTCCGTGATCAGGATGACGGAGTACGGCCGACACATCGCCCGCGGGTCGGCCGTCCGGATCGGGTTGATGTAGCCGAACACCGCGTTCAGGAGCCCGGCGAGCGGCGTCGCGCCCTCGGGGCGCAGCTCGCAGTTGCCCGTGCTCGCGTGGTTGCACCAGTTCCCCGGTGTCGTCGACGCGTTGTAGTTGGACTCCTGGTCGTCGAGCCACTTGACGAGCGCCGTGCTGTTGTCGAGCGTCGCGAACGCGCCGAGGCCGTTGAAGCCGACGAGCACGTCGCCACCCACGCACGTGCCTGCGTAGTTCGTGCAGACGTTCGGGCTGCCGCCTCCGCCCGCCGCCCACGAGCGCAGCGCCGGCCGACCGCCCGTGCCAGGCCGACACGCTGCCGGAAAGATGCTCGCCCAGTCGAACGGACACCCTCCGCTCGGCATCGCCGCGCCGGTGTTGCACTGCGGGTTTCCGTACGACGTCACGAACGGACCGCCCGTGTTGCACTCGTAGTTGTTCACGCGCAGACACGACAGGTTCGTCCCCTGGTTCATCGAGAACCGCGAGAGCCCCCAGTCGACGTCGCCGAACGCCAGCACCATGTTGCGCACTGCGTTCTTCGCGACGAAGATCCGGCTGTCGTCGGCGAGCCCGTTGCAGTCGGTGTCGATGCCCGCGGTGCAGTTCGTACCGCAGAGCTGGCCCGAGCCGCCGGCCGTGCATCCGGTGAGCACTCCGTCGCCGAACGTCGGGATGTCGTTGAGATCGACCGCCATCGATCCCGACGTGTCGAACGCGATCATGATCCGCGGCTTGACCTGCGCGTGGGCGAGCGGAGGTGCCGCCGTCACCAGTACGGCCAATAGCGACGAACAGAGGAGGCGTCTCGACATGGCCTGGTTTTTCCTCGCGATCCATCGAACCACGCGGCTCGATCGCGCGTCAACGGGGGCGGAATCTTTCGCTCCGCCTGCGGATCCAGCCCGTCGCCCCCGTGCGCCATTCTTGCGCCCAAGCTGGCGGTCTCGCTCCGAATTGGGGACCATGGGCGGAGGAGCGTGCGCGCGGACGCAACCCATACTCAGCCGGCCGACGGGGCGGATCGTCCGACTCTGCTCATGGTGGGCAGCGACCCCATGGACGAGGCCCTGAAGGTCGCGCTCGACCGGTACAAGCTCTTCGTCGAGCGGTGCGAGGCGGCCGAGGTCGCCGAGGCGGTGATGGCCGCCGCGCCCGACCTCGTCCTGTTGATCGGTGAGGCCGCCGCGGAAGGTGGGCGCGACGTTCTGCGCGTCCTCGCCAGGACGCAGGCGACCGCCGTCGTGCCGGTCGCGTTGCTCGCGGACGACCCGCCGCTCGACGATTGGCTGCGCGCCTTTCGTCACGGCGCGGTCGCGGTGCTACCGCGCGGAGCGAGCGCGGACGCGATCGGTCGCCGCGTCGCCGATCTCGCGCGCGAGCTCCCGGGCCGAGCCGGCGAGACGACGGGCGAGCTCGGCGAGGCGACGCTCGACGATCTCGTCAAGCTGCTCGCGAAGGAGCTCCGAAGCGGCATCCTCTCGGTCGAGCGCTCCGGCGCGGACAACGCGGAAGGCGCGATGCGGATCGTCCTCGGCGCCGGCCGTCCCGTGGCCGAAGCGCTGGCGGAGTTCGTCGAGCGGTTGAAGCCGCTCGTCGCGAGCGCAGAGCCGCTTCGCTACGAGTTCCACGAGGAGTCCGGCGGTCGGCTGGGCCTGCTCGAGTCGTCCGCGGAGCACGATCCCCAAGCCGAGGTGGTGCTCAGCGGGTTGCGCGTCCTCATGATGGATCACGATCCGGGCCGCGCCGACCAAGTCGCGCAAGCGCTCCGTGCGCGCAAAGCGATGGTCGCCGTCACCGACGTCACCGAGCGCGGCCTCGAGCGCGCGCGCGCGCTCGATCCGGAGGTGATCGTCGTCGGGGCGACCGAGATCGACGGCCCAGGGTTCGACGTCGTGCGCGGCCTCCGTCGCGACATGCGCTTGCGATGGGCGTCGCTGCTCGTGGTGAACTGGGACGAGGTGTGGCCGAGCTCCGAGGGCGCGCCGGACATGAGCATCCTCGCGGCCCGCATCGCCCCGCTCGTGGAGCAGGACCTCGCGCTCCGGGTCAGAGGCAAGAGCGAGCCGAGCTTCGACACGCGCCTCGAGATCACCGGACCGGGGAGGCTGCTCCGCGCGCTCGCCAAGTCGGACACGACGCTTCACGTCACGCTCCGGCACTCCCAGGCGTTCATCGAGATCGACCTCTCGCAGGGTCTGCTCGTCGGCGCCGTCGCGCAGATCCACGGAGTCGAAGAGGAGACCGTCGAGGGCACGACGGCCGTCGCGGCGATCCTCGCGCTGAGCTCTGGTCGCGTTCGCGTCGAACGCCGCGCGAACCCGGCCGTCGCGAACGTGATGTCGCCGGTCGACGAAGCGCTCGCGTCCGCCGCGGCCGAGCCGTCGCCGCTCCGGCCGTCGATCCCGCCACCGACGCCGGTGCCGCTGCCCCCGCCCGCCGGGTTCGAGTCACAACCCACGGTGCGCGGCCCCGCGCCTTCGCCGATCCCCAGGGAGGAGCCGGTGTCGGCGCCACCCCTGGCGGCCCCGATCCCGCCACCGGCGAATCAGCGGCCCACCGAGCGCAATCCGCTCGCCGAGATCCCGGCCGCGGCGGTGCCTCCGGCCGCGACGCACAAGCGGCAGGCGACGGTCCTCGGCATGGCGCCGCCGCCGCCGGCGCCGACCGGCACGCCGACTCCCGCCGCGGGTGCGGCCCAGCGCGCGGAGCTCCGCGCGATCCTCGCCGCGGTTCCTCCGCCGCGCTCTCCGACGCGCCCGCGCGCGCGCCCGGTCGTCCCGCCGCCCGCGAACAAGGACGACCCGCAGGGGCTCGAGCTCCCGCCGTCCGCGGTCGTGAGCGCGCCGATCGCGGACGAGCCCCCGGCCGATGACCTGCCCGACGAGCCCGGGTTCCTCTCGGACCCGAGCCTGCTGGTCTCCGATCCGAGCGTGGTACCTCCCGCGCCGAGCCCCGGGCCGCCGCCGCCGCCCTCGTCGTCGCTGGTTCTCGACGATGCGCCGACCGTGAGGCCACCTCCGGGATGGTCGGAGGATCTCGAGATCGGAACCCAGCGGACGGGCCCGCCGCCGGCGCTCGACGCCGGCGCGGACGGGCGCGACGACGAGCTGGCCGACCGCTCCGAAGACCCGACGTCCACGTTCGCGACGGGACCACCGCCGCAGCCGCCGGCGCTCGACGAGGCGCCCGGCGTTCGGTACGACGCCACGATCCGCGAGGCCGACTGGCCCGCGCCCGAGCCGCCGCGAGCCCGTCGCGCGCGCTGGCCGTGGATCGTCGCCGCGGTCATCGTGCTCGCGGGAGCCGCGACGGCGACGATCGTCGTCGTGGCGAACAGCGGCGGCGCGGCCCAACCCGAGACACCGACGCCGAGCCCGACGCCGACGCCGGGCCCGACGGCGCCGCCGACGCCCACGCCGAGCCCGACACCGACTACGACACCGAGCCCGACGCCGAGCCCGACGCCGACTACGACGCCGAGCCCGACGCCGACTACGACGCCGAGCCCGACACCGGCTACGCCGCCGAGCCCGACGCCGACTCCGAGCCCGACGCCGACGCCGAGCCCGGCTCCGGTCGCGATCGATCCCGACCGCAGCGCAGACTCGCTCGTCCGCGAGGGCGAGGAGCTCATCCGCGGCGGGCATGCGCTCGATTCGCTCCCGCTCTTCGAGCGCGCCTTCGAGCTCGAGCCTCACGACAACCACGTGCTCGCCGGTCTTGCCGAGGCCACGCTCGCACACGGCGACGCCACGCGCGCGGTCGAGCTCGCCGAAGAAGCGGTGCAGCTGCGGTCCCGCCGCGCGAGCTACCGCATCATCCTCGGCGACGCGCACGCCGCTGCAGGCGACGCGGCCGCGGCGCGCGTCGCCTACAACCAGGCCCTCCGGCTCGAGCCGCAAAACAGAGAAGCGCACCAGAAGCTCGAGGCGCTCGCGCACCCGAGCGAGTGAGCGCGGCGGGCCGTGCGGTCGGCGTGCCTATCCCGTTACTCCGCGCGCGCTGCCAGCACCGAGCGCACCTTGCCGATGAGGAGGTCGATCGCGACTTCGTTGTCGCCTCCCTCGGGGATGATGATGTTCGCCCAACGCTTGGAGGGCTCGACGAACTGCAGGTGCATCGGGCGGACCGTCGCGTAGTACTGCTCGCGGATCGACGCGAAGTCGCGTCCGCGTTGCTCGATGTCGCGACGGATGCGGCGAAAGACGCGGATGTCGGGATCGGTGTCGACGAAGATCTTGATGTCGAACAGATCGCGCAGCGCGGGGTCGACGAACGTGAGGATGCCCTCGACGACGATCACGGGTGTCGGTGTGACGCGGTGCTTCTCCTGCTTGCGCAGGTGTTTGGTGAAGTCGTAGATCGGCGCTTCTACGGCCTTGCCGCTCTTCAGCGCTTCGAGGTGCGTCACGAGCAGCTCGGACTCGAGCGAGTCGGGATGGTCGAAGTTGAGCTCGCAACGCTGCGCGTACGGGATGTCCGAGCGGTCGCGGTAGTACGCGTCGTGCTCGAGGATCGTCACGCTCTCGACCGGGACCGAAGCCGCGATCCGCCGAGCGATTGTCGTCTTGCCGGATCCCGTCCCACCGGCGATCCCGATCACGAGGAGCGTTCCGTCCACGACCGCCCTTGTTAGCCCACCGGACGGGCCTTCGTCCATGCCGGTTTCTTGCCGCACCGCGAGCGGACGCGCCAAATGGGGCCATGCGACGGTCGTTCGTCCCCGTGATCCTCCTCGTCCTCGCCTGCGCGATCGCGCCCTCCGGCTGCGTCTTTCAGAGCCTCACGGCGGGTGAGCGCCTGCAGGAAGCGGTCAACGAGATGAACGATGCCGCCCGATGGGGACGGTTCGACATCGCCGGCGGCCGGGTGCACCCGCGTTACCGCGCGAAGTTCGCCGAGACCCATGCGAAGTGGGGTGGCCAGCTGCAGATCGCCGACATGGAGATCGTCGACGTTCGCCTCGCCCCCGACGAGGACGGCGCGACCTCGACCGTCGCGTACGGCTGGTACAGCTACGACACGATGACGCTCCACCGCACCGTCGTTCGGCAGCGCTGGCGGAGGCAAGACGGCACGTTCTCGCTCGTTCGCGAGGACGTGGTGGGCGGCGAGGAGGTGCTGTTCGAGCCGCCGCCTCGCCCACGCCTCAGGGCAGGCAATAGGTGAACGCGCTCGACTGGCGACCATGCGGCCCGAGGGACAGCGCTTCGCGGGCAGGAGCGCTTCGCTCTACTTGATCTTCACCGTCGACTTCTCCGAACGCGCGGTGCGTCCGATGCCCGTCGCCGCGCGAACGCGGCGCATCGTGCGCTGCGCGATCTCCCGCGCGCGCTCCGCGCCGGCTTCGAGCAGCTCGTCGAGGACCACCGGCTCGCCCCGAAGATTGTCGTACCGCTGCCGCTTCGGCCCGAGCTCCGCCTCGAGCGCTCCGACGAGATCCTTCTTCGCGTGGCCCCATCCGTAGCCGCCCGCCCGCAGCTTCTTCGCCATCTCCTCGCTGTCGGACGCCGACGCGACGAGACGGAAGAGCTCGTAGACCGTCGAGCCCTCGGGCTCCTTCGGCGCTTCGAGCGGCGTAGACCCGGTCTTGATCGACATCACGAGCTTCTCGAGCTCGTCTGCCGGCGCGAACAGAGGGATCGCGTTCCCGTAGCTCTTGCTCATCTTCCGTCCGTCGAGCCCGGGGACGAGCGGCGCGTCGGTGATCAGCGCCTCCGGTACGACGACGGTTCCCTCGCCGAAGTGGTGATTGAGGCGCGTCGCGACGTCGCGCGCGATCTCGAGGTGCTGCTTCTGATCGTTGCCGATCGGCACGACGTCGGTGTCGTAGAGGACGATGTCCGCTGCCATGAGGAGCGGGTACGTGAACACGCCCGCGTTCGGCTGAGCGCCCTGCTCGATGGCGTCCTTGTAGGCATGGCTCCGCTCGAGCTGCCCTACCGCGCAGAGGCACGCGAAGACCCACGCCAGCTCGAACACCTCGATGACGTCGGATTGCCGAAAGAGGATCGTCTCCTTCGGATCGAGGCCACATGCGAGCCAGGCCGCGGTGACGTCGAGCGTATGCGCGCGGAGGGCCGCCGGATCGCGCATCGTCGTGAGCGCGTGATAGTCCGCGATGAAATAGAGCGTCTTCCGCTCTTTCGCGAGCGCGAGCGCGGGTCGGATCGCGCCGAGGTAGTTCCCGAGGTGCGGCGTCGACGTCGGTTTCACACCAGTGAGGCTGGTCTTCTTCGTTTCGGACATGGCGGAACGAGGGTTGCCGAGATCCCCGCGCCGGGCAACCATCCGCGCATGTCGGGCGGCGAAGAGCGGCCGTTTCGGATCCTCGGCGTGCAGCAGATCGCGATCGGCGCGAGCGACAGGTCGCGCCTGCGCGTGCTCTGGGTCGACGTGCTCGGGCTCGCCGTCGAGGGCGCGTACGAGAGCGCGAGCGAGAACGTCCGCGAGGACATCCTCGCGATCGGCGAGGGCGCGCACCGCGTCGAGATCGATCTCATGGAGCCGATCGACGAGGCGGCGCGGCCGCGCGTGCACGAGCCCGCGCTCAATCACATCGGATTGTGGGTCGACGATCTTCACGCGGCCGTCGAGTGGCTCGGAGCCCGCGGCGTGCGCTTCGCCAAGGGAGGCGTCCGACGCGGCGCCGCCGGCCACGACGTCTGCTTCATCCATCCGAGAGCGAGCGACGAGTCGCCCATCGGCGGGGAGGGTGTCCTCATCGAGCTCGTCCAGGCACCACCGGACGTCGTCGCCGCCCTCTCCTGACAACCGTGGATCGGTTGTTGCTCTCATGCGTCCAAACCCTCCAAACCGTCCAAACCACCCGAAGCGCCGAGGATCCGTGAACCCGGGTTCTCGCTCCCGACCGATGCGACGACGCCCGTTCACGCGACTCACCCCGTTCAGGCTGGCTCTCGGTCTCGTCGCGGCCGCGCTCCTGTTCCCGGGCACGGCCTTGGCGGACCGGGTCGTCCTGCTCCGGCCGACCGGCTCCACGGTCGAAGAGCGCGTCGACGCGATCGACGAGGCTCTGACGGGCGCCGTGCAGGCGCTCGGGCACGAAGCGCTCACCGAGAGCGGCGTTCGCGGTAACGCCCCGCCGCCGGAGACCGGGAACGAGATGCGCGCGATCGGCGAGATGCAGAACGCGGAGTGGACCGTCGTCCCGCGCATCACGTCGATGCAGGCGGGACGCTATCGCATGATCTTGCGCGTGGGGCACACCGCGGACGGCCGCGTCGAGGAGCTCGAGGTCTCGGTGTACGACGCGAGCCAGAGCGAGCGCCTGCGCGACGTGCTCGGCGCCATGCTCCGTCCCGAAGGCGTCGGCGAGGATGCGCTCCGGTTGACCGAAGAGCCCGAGGCGCCGCCCGCCAACGTCGAGGACGAAGCTGAGCGCGCGCATCGCGAGGCCGAAGAGCGCGAGCACGAGCGCGCTGCCCGCGAGGAGTTTCTCGCGCGCGAGCGCGAGCGCGCCGAGGAGGAGCGACGGCGCGCACAGGAGTCGTGGGACGGGCGCGAACGCTACGGGCAACGCGGGCAGTGGATGATCGGAGCCGGGTTCGATCTCCGACCGCTGATCACGAGCAACGTCGGCAACGGGGGCCTGCTGCTCGGCGTGTCGGTCCGGCTCGGCCGCTCGTTCGAGGGGCTGCCCGGCTTCGAGGTGCGCGCCACCGCCGACGTGATCGGCGGGTCGACCAGCGCCTTTGCGCTCACCGCGGGCGCGGTCTACCTCCACAGCTTCTTCGACGTGCCCGTCTTCATCGGGCTCGGCATCGATCTCGGCTGGTTCCAGGCATTCACGGGCGACAACTCGCCGTCGTTCCTCTTGCGCGCGGCGCCGACGGTGGCGTGGCGGGTCGTGGACGACTTCTGGCTCGAGGTCGGCGTCGGCGAGATCATGTTCTCGACGTCCCAGGGCGCGCTCACCACCGGAGTGTCTCTGCGCGTGGCTTTCCGCTTCTGATCCTTGGTGTGTCGAGCTCGCGATGGAGCGGGCCGGGCCGGCTCGACCACGGCCTGCTCTCTCCCCCCGTGCGCCCCCAACGAAAGCCGACCCGCGTCATTCTTCCCCTCGCCTTGCTCGCGGGCGCGCTCGCTGTCGGGTGCGGCGGCGCCACCTCGACGGCGCGCGAGGGGACGACCCTCGCAGGCGATCTCCCGCGATCGATCGACGACGCGAGCTACACCGAGTGGCTGCGCACGTACGTGGGCCTGCCGCTCGACGACGCCTCGCGCGAGCCGCTTCGCCAGCTTCTCGTCGCGCATGTCGCGGTTCGGATCCCCGAGACGATCCAGCGGAACCACTACGAGGACGCGGTCGCCCTATTTGCGCGGATCACGTCGCTGCTCACTCCGGACGACATCGGCGAGCGGGGCGTCCCGAGCGAGCTCGCGCCGCTCGCCCACTACATCGTGGAACGGGGCTCGCCCCTCGGCGACGAAGCGCGCGTGCTCTCCGCCTTGCTCGCGCTTCACATGATCGATCCCGACGGAGGCGATCGCGCGGAGTACGACGCGCTCGTGCAGTGGGGTCGTGATGCGCGTGGCACCATCGCGAGCGCGATCGAGCGTTACTCGCGGCTGATCGACGTGTGGCAGGAGCACGCTCGGCTGATGCCGCATCCGGACGTGCTCGCTTTTCTCGCACGCCTGCACGTCGAGCGCCGGGACGCCGTGCTCGGTCTTCTCCCCGGCGACTCCGCGGGGCTCTCGCTGCCGCAGGGGATGAGCTTCGCGGATCTGCGTATCGCTCCGCTCATCCTCCGGCGCGCACCGCTCGACGTCGCGGGCGTCTACCTCGCACAGGGCGATCTCGTCTCCGCGCTGAGCCACGTCGAGGCGATGGGTGACGCGAGCGGCACGGAGAACAACCTCTTGCGCGTGCTTCACGACGCGCGCGATGGAGACGCCGACGCGCAGATCGAGCTCGCGCTCGCGTACGCGGACGGGCGCCCCGACGTCGCTGCCGGGCTCTGCACCGAAGGACTTCGCCAACATCGCGAAGACTTCCGCTTTCCGCTCTGCCTCGCGCGCGTCACCGCAGCGACGAACGACTTCGCGATGGCCACGGGCTGGTACGCCGCGGCGCTCGAGCGGGCGCCGGACGAGCGGGACATCTACGACGAAGCGCTCGGCAACCTCGGCGAGTTCATCTCGAGCGGCTTCTCCGACGCCGACCCGCGCGACGCCCGCGCGATGGCGGGCGCGGCCGAGCGGATCCTCGAACAGCGAACGCGCCGCTTCCCCGGGACCGAGCCCCGCGTTACCCCGGAGCGGCTCCAATACGTGGTCGGCCTGCTCGAGATGAACGCCGGCAACCCGACCGAGGCGCGCCGACGGCTCGAGGCGAGCGTGAGCGCCCGCGAGACCCCCGAAGCGCTCCTCGAGCTCGGGCGGCTCGCCGAAGGCGGCGGTCACCCCGAAGAGGCCGTGCACCACTACCGGCGCGCGCTCGATTCTGGTGACGGGCTCCGGCATGGACGTCTCGAAAGAGCGCGCGTCCTATCTCGAGCACCTCGGCGACGCGTTCTCCGCGTCTGGGGACGGCGACCAAGCAGAGCGGATGTACCGGCAGGCGCTCGACCTGCTCGACGAAGTGCGCGGGAGCCTCGAGGGAGACGACCTCGCCGACGTCGAGGTGAGCCGCGGGATCCTGCTCGATCACCTCGGACGGGGCACCGACGCGATCGTGGCGTTCCGCCGGGCCATGGAGGTGGCGCCGGCGGACCGCGAGGTTTACGCGCGCATCCTGTCTCATCTCGTCGTCACGTCTCCCAACGTCGATCTCGCGAACGATGTTCTGGTCCAGGCGCAGCGTCAGCTCACGCTCGAGCCCGAGTGGCGTGTGTACTTCGCGCTCTGGGTCGAGGCGATCGCGGCGCGCGCAGGCGCCGACCCCGGCGACGAGGCGCGCGCCGTGCTGCGCTCTCACTCCGCCGGCGACGAGTGGTGGGCGCACCTCGCGCAGTTCGGGATGGGCGAGCTCCCGTACGACCAGCTCCTCGCGCGCGCGACGAGCAACGGCCAGCGCACCGAGGCGCACTTCTACGAGGGCACGCGCCGGCTCGCGGTGGGCGACCGCGCCGGCGCGGCGCGCCAATTCAGGCGTGTGCTCGACTCGAACCTCGTGAACTTCTACGAGTTCATCATGGCGCTCGAGCTGATCGAGGCCGGTGAGCCGACCGAGCGCGTAGCGACCCCCGAGAACGGCCACTGAGCAACGACGTGCGCCACGAGCGGCAACCGATCGGCGGGATCGGCCTCGTGTGGATTCCGCTCGCTTGCTGGGTCGGCGTCCGCGCGCTCGTCGCGGCGACGGCCGCGATCCGGAGCGCGGCGCGCGGCATTCCGTTCGACGACGCGGTCCGCAGGTCCGCGCTCGACCCGCTGAATCTCGCCGTGGTCGAGCTCGCGGTCTTCGGCGCCGTGCTGCTCGCCGGGCTCGCCATCTACGCACGGAGCATGCCCCCGCGCGAGGCCCTCTCGATCGCGCCGGTCCGCGTGCGAGTCGTTCTCCTCTCCGTGATTGCCGGCCTCGCGATCCAGTTTCCTCTCGCCGAGCTCGCGAACCTCGTCCAGGAGATTCAGCCGACGCCGATCGCCGACCAGCTCCTCGCGCGCGAGCTCGTCACGCCCGACGGCGCGTTCGACGCGCTCGCGATCATCATCGCGCTCGTCGTCGTCGCGCCCGTCACCGAGGAGCTCGTCTTTCGCGGGCTGCTCCTTCCGGGGCTCGCCGAGCGCTACGGGAACGCGTTCGCCGTGGGCGCCTCCGCGCTCGCGTTCGGGGCGATCCACGGCCGGTTCTCCGCGATGCTCTACGCGACGATCGCCGGCACGTGCCTCGGCGTCGTTCGAATCTGGACGAAGAGCACCCTTCCGGCGATCGCCTTGCACGCGGCCAGCAACGCCGTGCCGCTGCTCCTGCCGGCCTCCGTCGTCTCGATCCGCGGCTTCAACACCGTGTCCGAGGACGTGTACCATCTGCCCCTGCCCTTGTTCGCCGGATCGACCGTGGTCGCCGTCATCGCGCTCGCGTCGATCGCGCGGATGCGCCCACACGACCATCGATCATGAGCCAGTCGACACGTCCGGAGAGCCCGCCCGTCTCGGGCACCGCGCTCGTTCTGTGCGGCGGCGGTATCACGGGCGCGATGTACGAGGTCGGTTGCCTCGCGGCGATCGAGGACGCGTTCGAGAACTTCCGCGCGTGCGATTTCGAGGTGTTCGTCGGCACCTCGAGCGGCTCGACCGTCGCGCTCGCGCTCGCCGGCGGGCTCGAAGCGACGCGCCTCTACCGAGCCCTTCTCGATCCGGCCGACGACTTCTTCCCGCTCCAGCGACACCATCTCCTTCGCTTCGAGGCCTCCGAGTGGCGCCGAGTCTGGACGAGCGCGCTCGGCTCGGCGCGGCATCTCTTCTCCTCGGTCACCTCGCGACCGCTCGCGATCGACGTCTGGACCGAGCTCGAGCGCTTCACCGACTCGCTCCCTGCGGGCGTCTTCGCGCTCGACGCGTACGAGCGGTTCCTCTCCGACTTCATGCGCAGGCGCGACATCCCGCAGTCTTTCTCCCGTCTGCCGCGCAAGCTCGTTCTCGTCGCGAACGACCTCGACGACGGCAAGCGCGCCGTCTTCGGGATCGGCGATCTCGCGCGCATCCCCGTGCCGCGCGCCGTCGTGGCTGCGAGCGCGATCCCGGTGCTCTTCGTTCCGGTGCGGATCGACGGTCGCGACTATGTCGACGGCGGGCTCGGCGAGGTCGGGCACGTGGATCTCGCCGAGGAGCTGGGGTGCGACACCGTCGTCGTCATCAATCCGATGGTTCCGGTCCGCCCGGATCTCCAAGGGATGGACGTCCCGACCGGCGCCGGCAAGCGCAAGCGCGTCCGCGACAAGGGCTTGCTCTGGGTCTACAACCAGGCGTGGCGCATGCGGACCGAGGGCCGCTTCCACCGCTTGCTCGACGAGTACCGCTCCAAGCACCCGGACACGCGCGTGCTCTTGCTCGAGCCCGCGTCCGACGATGCGGTGATGTTCATGTACTCGCCGATGAACTTCGCCGCGCGGCGAGCGATCCTCGAGGACGGCTACATGGCGACGAAGAAGCTCCTCGCGAGCCCGGACGCGCCGCTCCGGCGCGCTCTCGAGTCGAAGGGGCTCGTGCCGAAGGTCACGCCCGGCTGACGGAACCGAGCGTGCGTCAGAGGTCGGTCCGCCCGCTGATGACACCGGTGCGCGTTCCCGAGAGGAGCGCCGCGAGGTCGGACTCGATCCCATCCGGTGCCGACTCGACGACGCGACCGACCTCGGCGCCGTCGCGTGTCACGATGAACGTCGGCACGCGCTCGAGCCCGACGCCGTCGAGGACGTTGCCGGGCGCCGTCTTCGCGCGGTCGACGCCGACGTACGCGACGTCGAACGGCACGTCGGTGAGCCGGTCGAGCGCGGCCCAGAGCCGCGTGACCTCGCGACGGCTGTCGCCGCACCACGTGCCGAGATAGATCGTCACGCTCCCCCCCGCGCGGGCAGCTCCGAGCGAACGAACGCCGTCGTCGGTCGGTGCCGACGAGGCGACCGACTCGGTCCACGCGGGGACCTCCGCCTCGATCGCGGCGCGATTGGTCGGACCGACGAGCACGCCCGGTTCGTGGGCGCTCGCGCTCGAGCTCGTTTGCGGGTCGGCAGCCATCGATGTTGCGGTCTCGGAGCGGGGCGCCGCCGAGCCGCAGCCGGCGACGATCGCGAGCACGACGTGGAGCGCGGTCTTCACGTGCGGAGCCTACACCCTGGCGCGTCGAGCAGCCGCCCAGGCGGGGATCGGCCACCCAGCCGACCTTGGCGCTCGTCGCAGAGCGCCGAAATCGTGGGTTTTCCTGTGTCGCGTCTTTGGCATGGCGGGTGCTTCGCCGGCCCCGATGCAAAAGAAGACGTTTCTCGTCGTGACCACGCTGCTCGCGCTCGCGGGCTACCTTCAAGCCTGCGGGACCGACGCCGGTGGGCCCCCCGGCGGCTCGCTCGACGACAATCCGCCGCTCGCGAACGTCGACGATCTCTTGATGGGCGCTCCCGACAACGCGACGCTCGCCGAAGAGGGCAAGGCGGACGACGTCTATCCGTCCGAGCTCGAATCTCGTGGCGCTCCAGTCGCCCGTGCGCAGTCAGGGCAGCCGTGGCGTGTGCTCGATCTTCGCGACGGTCGGCTTGATGGAGCACCTCTATCATCGCGGGCGGCTCAGCGACGAGCCGACTTCAGCGAGCAGTTCCTGCAGTGGTCCGCCGAAGGCCGAGCAGCGCGCGTTCGCGTACACCGAGGGCGTCGAGCGCGCAGGCGAACCTCCGCCGCGATCTCGACGGCTTCGGCCTCGTCGACGAGGGCTACTGGCCGTACGAGCGCGTGCCGTGGATGGCGGCGATCCACCCGGAATGCATGGGGACGACCCACCCGAGGGCCTGCTACACGAACGGCGAGCCGCCTCCCGGAGCGCTCGCCGCACCGCGCCGGCACCTGCCTCCCGGTCGCTGGATCAACTCCGCCGCGCGCTGATCAAGGCGCACATGGTGGAGACGAGCCAAGGTGTGGTCGTCGGCGGTGACTTCTTCTACCAAGCGTGGAACCATCGTCGCTCCCAGCTTCCCATCTCGAGCCAGTACTGGTCGCAGGGCTGGGTCCTCGCGCCGAACGACGACGACCGCCGCGTGAGCACGCGAGCCCGCGAACAGCGCGGGCCACGCGTTCGCTGCTCGTCGGCTGGGACGACGACCTCGTCCGTGCAGAAGCGCGACGCGGAGGGCAACGGCATCGTCGATGAGGCGGGTGACCCCGGTCATGGAGAAGGGCTTCTTCCTCTTCAAGAACAGCTGGGGCACGTCCGGGTTCGGCATCCTCAACCGGTTCGGGCCGGGCTATGGCTGGATCAGCTACGCGTACGTCGCGGACTCTCGGCGTTCGTGAGCGGAGCGCCGAGCGTGCCGAGCGTCGAGGTCTGCGACGACGGGATCGACAACGACGGCAACGGCGTCGCTGGACTGCGACGATACCGCGTGTGCGAGCGACGCCCGCTGCATGATGACGCCCGGGCACCTACGCGAGCACGGCCCCGGTCCGATCCCGGACAAGGACCCGGACGGCGTCGTGAGCACGATCATGGTCCCCGACTCGGGAGAGATCTCGACGCTCGCCGTGCACGTCGACATCACGCACACGTACCGCGGCGACCTGAAGGTCGTGCTCCTCCACGATGGCCGCGAGGCCACGCTCCACGACCGTACCGGAGGCGGCGAGGACGACCTCCGCCAGACGTTCATGGTCACCGACATGCAGGGCGACGATTGCGCAGGCGATTGGACCCTCGTCGTCGTCGACGCCGCCCGCGCCGACACCGGAACCCTGGAGTCCTGGTCCCTCGCGTTCGAGTAGTCGATTCCGGGGACGGATCGAGAAACGCAGCTGGCGCTAGTTGCAGCCGCAGCCGCCGGCGGCGGCCTCGAAACCGCCGGCAGCGCCCTCCCGTACCTCGGTGGCGTGGGCTTCGGCGCCGTGCAGCGCCTCGGCGCCGCCGAACTGCATATCGGGACGGGCGAGCTGCTCGCGCTCGTAGGGCTGCACGATGGCGCAGCCGCTCGGGCTCGAGAGTGCGAGCGTCGCGGCGAGCGTCGCGACCCGCGCGACGGCACGATGGATTGCAGGAGCTCCCGGATCACCCCTTCGAGCTCGCGCGTGTCGCCGTCGCGGAACCCGGCGTGGACGAGACGGATGATGCCGCGCCGGTCGATGATGTACGTGCTCGGCATCGTCGGTGGTGAGTAGCGGCCCGCGACGTCGTGGTCGCTGTCCGCGACGACCGGGAACGAGACGTGGGTCCGCCGGAGAAACCCGCGGGCGCGCCCCGTGTCCTCGTCGATGTTGACGCCGATCACGACGAGCCCGTTGTCGCGATACTGCCGGTAGATCCGATCGAGCGCGGGCATCGCGCGGCCGCACGGCCGGCACCAGCTCGCCCAGAAGTCGACGACGACGACCTTGCCGCGCAGGTCCGCGAGCCGCACCGAGCTCCCGTCGAACCCACGCGCCGTGAACGCCGGAGCGCGCGTGCCTTCGTCGATCGCGAGGGCGTACCTCGCCATCAGGAGCGTCGTTGCGAGGACGAGCGCCACCACCACCCATCGCTGGGCACGATCCATCTGCACCTCTCGCCGTCGAGCGAAGCAAGAGCTGCACCATCCGCTCGATCCCGAGCCGCCTCGCGCGCGTGCGCGCGCGCTCGATCGCGCGCGCACGTATGTAACGCGACTCTTCCGATGGAGCGGCGCGCGCTCCGCTCGCAGAAGTTCGCGCGACGACGTCGCAATCTCGGAGCCAAGAGCGCTCCGCGCTCGGACATTCGCTGTTCCTCACGCGATCGGTGACGCGGTTTCCATGCGAAGCGAGCGCGTTTCCACGAGCAGGCACGAATCCAGCTACGCGCGAAGCGACGAGGGACCAACGCTCATGACTCGCACCACGCAAGGGCTCATCGCCGTCGCAACGTTCGCGCTCTGCGCAACGGGCTGCGCGAACACGAACTTCGCGGACGACGGCGGCATACCGGCGGACGCGCCGTACGTGCGCCCCATCTGCGACTCGTACTCGTTCCGTGGGACCGTCTACGACTGCACGACGCTCGACCGCTGCGTCGATGACGATCTCGAGTACCGAGTCGCCTGCTGCGAGTGCGACCCCTCGTACTGCGATCCCGATCCCGCGTGCCCCGACGCGCCCCCGGCCGACGACGGCCCGGCCGAATCGTGCATGGAGTGCCACAACGGCTCCGACCGAAACGACTTCGCCGGCCCCGGCATGTCGAACCCGCACCCGTTTCCCGGTGCGCCGAGCATCCACTGCACGACCTGCCACGGCGGCAACCCGAACGGCGTCGGCAAGCTCGGGAGCCACACGCCGCCGCCGCCGCGAGATCGGCGGGCGCGACCGGCTCGTCGCCGACCCCAAGGCGTACTTCAATCGCCTGACGCTCACCGGCATCGACAAGTTCCCGGACTACACCGTCGATGGGCAGGTCTACACGGCGCTCCAGTACCTGCAGTTCGTGAACCCCGGCGACCTGCGCGTGGTGCGCGACGGCGAGGGCTGCGGCACGCCGGGCTGTCACGACGCGGAGCAAGCGACGTGGGTGCCAAGGCACGCGTTCGGCAACTCGACCGGAATCTACTCGGGCACCACGTACGCCGCCGGCATCCAGAACGTCATCCCCGAGCATCGCGGCTTGTGGGAGGACACGGCGGCCGACTACGGCTTCCGCGCGGTGGTCGACCCCGACTGGGAGGGCGCCGACGACGAGGTCGGCACCGTCGGTAGCCTCGTCGAGTGGCCCGAGCGCGCGGTCTACGGCGACGAGAGCGGCATCTACCGCAACCCGCTCTACGACTCGGACAACCTCGACGACGACGTCTACACCGCCGCCGACGGCCCCGACATGGTCAACCGCATCCGCGGCGGCTCGCCGCTCGAGCACGTCTACTTCGAAGCGATCAACCTGCAGTGCGGCGATTGCCACCTCGGGAGCGCCGGAGCGAACAATCGCTACGGGGACTTCCGCTCGAGCGGCTGCACGTCGTGCCACATGGAGTACAGCCCCGACGGGCGCAGCCGCAGCAGCGACCCGAACGTCAACCACTACGAGCCCGCGAACCCCGACGCGATCGCCGCGCCGGAGCGCCCACATCGACTCGCACCAGATCCGCAACGTCGCGAAGTTCCTGCCCGGCGGCGCGTTCGTGCGCGGCATCAGCGACTACGCGTGCGCCGGCTGCCATCAGGGCTCGAACCGCACCGTGCCTCCAGTTCTGGGGGATCAGGCTGGACCAGAACCAGGACCTGGTGAACGGCACGCAGTACCCGGCGAACCCGTCAGCGTTCACGGACACGTCGGCGGACGACCGGCTCTACGACCCGGCGATCGGCAACACCACGTTCAATGGGCGGGTCCGCAGCCAGTACATCCTCACCGAGGACTACGACGGCGACGGCCGCGACGACACTCCTCCGGACGTGCATCACGACGCGGGCATGGGTTGCATCGACTGCCACGGCAGCCGCGACGTGCACAACGGAACGCGCGGCGATCCTACGAGCGGCAACATCATCAGCCGCATGGACGAGGGCGTGAAGATCGAATGCCAGAGCTGCCACGGGGGTGTCACGAGCTACGCCGCCACCGCGCCCTGCACGACGTACACGGGCGAGAGCGCCGACTGCGCCGTGGACCGAGCCGGCAACCCGTTGCGCCACGTCACGCGTGATCCGGCGGGCAACTACTGGCTCGTCAGCCGCCTGAACGGGGGGCGCCACTCATTCCGCAGACGCGCGACGTCGTCGTCGACAGCGGCAAGCGCAACGCCCTCACGGGCGAGTTCGTCTACACGCCGACCGGCTCGTACGCCATGGGCCGCGCGGACGGTAACCCCGGGACCGGCATCGGCCCGATCCAGGGCAACGGCATCGCGACGGTCGGCTTCAGCCACACCGATCGCCTCGACTGCGCGACGTGCCATGCGTCGTGGACGAACAACTGTATCGGCTGCCACCTGCGGAACGCCTACAACGACGACCCGACGCAGTACTTCTTCAGCAACGTCACCGGTGATCGCATCGCGCAGCAGCTCACGAACGCGGACTTCACCTACATCACGCCGGTCCCGTTCTACCTCGGCGTGAACTCGCGCGGCCGCATCGCGCAGACCGCTCCCGGCATCCAGAGCTTCTACCGATACGCCGACCTGAACGGAGACGAATCGCGCGTCTTCGCGTTCTCGGACCGCAACGGCAACGGCAACTCGCCCGGCATCGGTGGGCGCGACGCGTTCCCGGCGATGAGCCACGACGCGATGATGCCGCACTCCATCCGCGGTCGCGTGTCCGGAACGATGGAGGGACCGCGCTACTGCGTGAGCTGCCACCTCACGCAGGCGGCGCTCGACAACTTCGGCGACGAGTACGCGCAGTTCCGCCAGGTGATGGTCAACAACGACTTCCGCTCGCTCGACTTCGACGAGCTCACGCGGCACATCGGGCAGAACACTGGCAACCAGATCAACTCGCCGATCTGGGTGCACATGGTCGCCGGTCTCGGGTCGGGCCTCTTCCTGTTCGACCAGACGGGATGCCCGGTGAACCCGCTCGACAACAACGCCAACCGCCAGTACTGCCCGAACGGTGCGCCCGCGGACAACTTCGATCCCGACGACGCCGTCTACAACCTCGACGGGCTCGTCGAGCCGAACGGCATCCAGAACACCGGGTCGTCGCACGCGGCGCAGGACCCGCGCGTCCGTGACCTGCGCGCCGGCGCGCTCACCCCCAACCTCAGCGGCCCGCTCGGCGCGCGGCTCATCCAACGGCTCACCGACCCTGACGTCGGCATCGTGCTCGACTCGTGGATCGACGCCAACGGTCAGCCGCAAGGCAACGCCGGGAACTACATCGCGCGGTGATCGATGCGTCAGCGGAAGCTCCCCCTGCTCATCGGCGCGACGGCGCTCGTCCTCGAGATCGTTCTGCCCACGACGGCAACGGCGAACGAGGGTGGAATCACGGTGTTCGTCCGAGGTGACACCGATCAGACGACCGTCGTCTCGCCGCGCGCGTCACTGAGCGCGGGGCTCGACGAGGACCGCACGCGCTTCGACGTCGCGTACTCGGCGGACGTGTGGACGAGCGCATCGATCGACGTGCAGACGGCGGCTACGCACCCGATCACGGAGCAGCGAGACCAGATCGAGGCGGCTGCGTCGCGTCAGATCGACGATGTGAACGTCGGCGCGTCGTACTACTTCTCGGGCGAGGCGGACTACTGGTCGCACGGGGTGAGCCTGCTCTCGTCGCAGGAGCTGTTCAGCAAGAACACGACGCTCGAGGAACGCGCAACGTGGTCGCACGACACCGTCGGACGGTCGGGCGACCCCGACTTCTCGCGCCCGCTCGACACCGTCGGGCTGCGCCTCGCGCTGTCGCAAGTGCTCGCGCGGAACCTGATCGTGCAGGCCGTGTGGGAAGGCGGCTACCGCGTGGGTTACCAGTCGAGCCCCTACAGGTTCGTCGGGCTCGGCGGCGACGGTCAGTGCGCCGGCACGGCGGTGCTGTGCGTTCCCGAAGCGCATCCCGATACGCGTCTGCGCAACGCCGCGGTGCTCCGCGGGCACTACTCGCTCTCGCCCGGCTCCTCGCTCGGTCTCGGCTATCGCCTGTACTTCGACGACTGGGGGGTCACGGCGCACACGGTGACCGCCGAGGTCGCGTGGCTTCCGTCCGAGACCTCGGTGATCACGATCCGCTACCGCTTCTATCTCCAGTCGGCCGCGGCGTTCTACCAGTCGACATATCCGCTGCCCGGCGGCCAGCTCCACTACGCAACGCGCGATCGCGAGCTCTCTCCGATGTTCTCGAACCGCGTCGCGCTGAGCTACGAGAAGGAGATCGCCGTGTCCGACGCGGTGAAGGTCGGGCTCGCCTTCGCGGTCGGCGGCACGGTGTTCGTCTACGGCGACTTCGTCGGTCTCGACGAGGTATTTGCGGGTGACGCGACGGTCGCGCTCACGCTGGAGCTGTGACGGTGCGCTTCTTCGTGGTCGTCGTCGCGCTGTCGGCGCCGTTCGGCGTGGCCGCGCAGAGCGTGGCGCACGCGGACGACGCGTCGCGGCCGAAGGTGTTGTTCGTCGCCGGACCGACCGTGCCGTCGCCGTTGCGGCGAAGCGTCCCAGCGATCCTGCGAATGGGTAGCGACCTCGTCCCGCCGGCGCGCTACGCCGCGTCGGTGTCGCGCCGCGATCTGCGCTCCTCGAGCGACACCGCGATCCATCGCTACGGAACGCGCCAAGGCGCCGACGTGATCGCGGTCATGAGCTTCTTCGCGCACGGGCGCGGTCGCGTCATCCGGTTTCGCTTCCTCGACGGGCGGACCGGCCGCCAGCTCCACACGTCGGCGCACGCGCTCCGCGGGCTCGTCGCGCCACCGGCGGTGCAACACGAGATCCTCGCGTCCCTGCGGCACGCGGCGTCGCTCGCCTCGCATGGGGAGGTCGCGGCAGCGCGTCCGAGCGACGTTGCCGATACACCGTCCGCGGAGACACGGCATCCGACGACGCGCGGCCGGGCGGGCAGCGCGTCCAGCGCGTCGTCCATCCGCCGCTTCGATGCGGTGGCGTCGGACCCGAGCCGACCGCCGAGGCACGCGTCGTCGCGGGCGCGACCTCTGGAGCCAGAGCCGGAGAGCGAGCCAACCGCCTCCCGCGATCGCGCCGACAGCTTGCCGCCGCCGGTCGACTGGCGCGCGCCGGCGCAGCACGACGACGCCGACGCGGCGCCGCCGGAGGCACAGGAAGCTTCCGACGACGCAGTGGGCGACACGAGCGGCGACGAGAACGGTGCGGACGACGACGGAGAAGCGTCTAGCGCTAGCGACGCGCGCATCTGGGGTGTCGGCGTGACAGCCGGCGGCGGATTCGGCCTGAGAAGCGCCGCGATCCAGATGGAAGCGGGGCCGGCACGCCTCGCGACGACGCCCTTCCCGGTGATCCACGCGGCGCTCACGGGTCACGTCCGCCCCATCAGCGACAGCTGGTTCCGCGTCGGGGCGGCGATCCGTTACTTCACCTCCGTCGGGCTCGTCGCGCAGGACCAGCGCAGCGACGGCTCGACGCGGAGCGTGGACACGCGCGTGCAACGGCTCGACATCGGAGTCAGCGCGGACGTTCCCCTCGCGAGCGGAGAGCGCGTGACGCGCTTCTACATCGAGCTCGGTTGGGGCTTCCGCATGCTCACGTCGGAGCTGCCGCTCGCGCTCCCTGGCTACACGCTGAGCGGTCCCTACGCGCGCGTGGGCCTCTTCTTCCCGCTCGGCGACGGTCCGCTCTCTCTCGGGATCTTTCCCGAGGTCGGTCAGGTCAGCAGCGTCGGTGACGAGCTCGCGAACGCGGGTGCGATCACCGACGGCGCCGTCGTCGGCGCGGAGGCCTCGATCCACCTCGACGTGATCCCCGAGCTCGCCGTCGACCTGCTCTACCGCGAGTCCCACGCCCTCTTGAACAGCGACCGCGACGGCGAGGCCAGCGACGTCGAGCGCTTCGGCGTCCTGCGCGTCACGTACAGGCCTTAGCGAGATGGCTACAGACGCGCGAGCGTCGTTCGTCGCGCCATGTCATCCGACCTCAGCACTCGTTCCAACCCGATTTGCGCAGGCGGTGCGCGGCGTCGGTCTCGGTGCTCTCGTCGACCAGGACTGCGACGCGTGAGCCCTTGCGGAAGCGGGTAGAATGTCCGACGGGCTCGCCTCGACCCTCGCCGCGGCGATGGACTAGCGGGAGATACGGCGGGTTTCCCTGCGCCTCGGTGAAGATCCTCGGCAGTCCCCGACCGCCCTCGAAGCGCCACCACGCGACGCGCGCGGTCCCCCGCGAGAGGCGCTCCGCCCAACGGCCCACGTCGACGGCCGCACCCGCGAGCGCGGAGCCGCCGGACTCTCTGACCATCTCGGGCGTGACGTCGAGCGTGAAGCTCGAGATCGCGATGATCGCCGCCAGTGAACGCACCTCGGCGCGCGCGTTCCGCGCGAACAGGAGGTTCATCGCCGAGCTCGTGGTCACCGCGACGACGCCGACCCGGGTGTCGAGCTCCGCGCGTGCGAGCGTCGCTGGCTCGAGCGCGTTGCCGTGGAGGACTCGGAGCCCAGCCTCCTCCGCGGAGCGTACGCTGGTCGGATCGTTGTCGATCAACACGACATCGGTCCCCGTGTCCTTCAGCGTGGTGGCGAATGCGCGCGCGAGCTGGCTTCCCCCGAGCACCACCCAGCCGGCGCCGCTCCGCCGCCGCAGGCCGAGGGCGGCGGCGAGCACCTCTCCCACGATCGCCGAGAAGAGCACGCTCGCAGAGATGACGAGGAACACCATCGCGCGCAGTGCGCGCCCGCCCTCCACGCCGGCCCGGTCGAGCTCGTACGCGAAGAACGACGCGATCGCGGCAGCGACGATCCCACGGGGTCCGACGGAAGCGACGAACGCGCGCGCGCGCAGGTCGAGGCCCGCTCGTATCGTCGCGATCCACACCGAGACGGGTCTGACGACGAGCACGGTGAGCGCGGCGACGATGGCGCCAGACGTTCCGAGCGACATCACGGCGACCATGCGCACGTCGGCCGCGAGGAGGACGAAGAGCATTCCGATGAAGAGCACGGTGAGCTGCTCCTTGAACTCGGCGAGCTCCCGTTGCCCGTGGGTCCGAACGTTGCCGACGACGGCGCCGGCCGAGATGACCGCGGCGATGCCGCTCTCGGGCACCATCGCAGTTCGACGTCTGGAACGTCAGGATCGCGAACGCGAGCGTGATCACGTTCTCGAGACCCTCCGGAACGACCCCGCGGCGGCGCAGCACCAGCGCGAGCGCTCCGCCGATCACGACCCCGACGAGCGCGCCGAAGCCCAGCCGTCCGGCGATCGCGGGGATCGCGAGCAGAATCCCCTGCTCGGTCGGGCTCAGCACCAGCTCGAGCGCAACCGACGCGGTGATCGCACCCACCGCGTCGATGAGCACGCCCTCGGCTTCCAGGATCGTCGCGACGTCGGACCGAAGGTTCCACCGGCGCACGAGCGGCGTGATGACCGTCGGGCCGGTCACGATGACGAGCGTCCCGAACAGGATCGCCAGCCGCGTGCTCCAATGCAGAACGACGAGCGCCGAGACCGCCCCGAGCACCAGGCTGATGAGCGCGCCGAGGGTGACGAGCCGCCGGATCGGCTTTCGCTCGCGGCGGATTCGAGCGATGTCGAGGCTCATGCCTCCCTCGAAGAGCACCACCGCGACCGCCATGCCGACGAGCGACTTCAGCCCCGTCCCGATCGCATCGGGCTGAACCACGCCGGCGACGTCCGGACCGAGCAGAACACCCGCCGCGAGCAGCAGGACGATGCCCGGAATGCGGAGGTGACGCGCGATCACCTGCGCGACCATTCCCGCCGCGAGCGCGCAGGCCACGGTCAGCGCTGCGTTTTCGGTCAGAGCCTCGGGCACGCGGGTCCATCGTAGACCAGTCCCTCGCGCATCGTCGGCCGATCCGCGCCTCGGCGAGTCGGCGTAAGCGCTCTATCGCGGCCCGCGCGCCGCGGCCGCGCACCGCCCACCGCGTCGCGCCGCTCGCACCAGAGCGAGCGCGAGCAACGAGATCGACACCGCGCCCCATCCCCCGCCGGTTCCGCCGCTCGCGCTACACCCCGATCCCACCCGCGCCGCTTCGGCGCTCTCGCCTCGCACGGGTAGGATGCGCGAGATCTCGACCGCACCGTCGCCGGTCGGATCGTTGGAACCGTCGGCGCCGACGATGCTCGCGTCGAGCCACACCGCGCCGAGCGGATCGGCGGGCGCGGTCCAGAACGCGCGGGCGCGCAGCTGACCGCACGCGTCGGTTGCGACCACGGATCGTCCGTCGGCGAGGTCGATCACGTGACCCGCGATCGCCGCCGGCTGTCCTGCGACGGGATCGCACATCTCCGCGGGGTCGAGCAGCGCCGTGTCCGGGAGCGCGACGGTTCCGGCGGCGTCGCCGCGCTCGTCGGTGAGCTCGAGCGCCATCGACGTCACGAACGCCTCGTCGGGCAGGGCGACCTCGATCTCGTACTGCTCGCCGGGGACGTATCCGTCGTCGGGCAACCCGCGGAGCTCGACGCGCGGAGTCTCCGCGCCCACGTGGCAGACGCCGCACGAGTACCCATCGCGGAGCGAGCCCGTGAAGTGCCTGCCGCCGCCGCCCGCGAGCTCGGCGTCGTCGTCGAACGTCGCGGCGAGCCGAAACGCTCTCGCGCCGGACGGCGCGGCGGACGCAAGCACCATCGCGAGCACGAGCGCCGCGGCATGCCTCACGGCGTCACCTCGGGCAGCGCCTCGGGCGCGGGCGCCGCGTCTGTACCGTTCGCCCACGCATATAGCGCCGCATACCGCGGATCGTCGGTGCTCGCGAAGACGTCGCGCCCGTGACCGTCTACGCCCGCGTGCGGCGCACCGCCGCGATCGACCTCGAGCGGCTTGCGCAGGAGGAGCGAGCGCTCCACCGATTCGGCGGACGCCAACATCGAGCGTGCGCGCTCGTACGCGGCGTCGCGCTCCGCGGTCGTCGGCGGCGCGGTGATCGCCGTCGTGGGATCGAGCCGCGTCCGACCCGGGCCGTGGATCTGGAAGAACCGTTCGGGCGATCCGTGGCATGCGGGAAAGCCGCAGTCGCGAAGCACGATCGGATAGACGACCGCGTCGAACTCGGCGCGCGGCGGCGAGGGCGGATTCGCCGGTACGGGCTCCATCGCGCACGCGCCGAGCTGCACGAGCCCGAGGCACGCCGCCACGCGGAGATCGATTCGGCCCATTCCTTCGAGAAGCGATGCAGCTCTCGGACCACCACGCTCGCCTGCCGATCCGCGGGATCCCCACGTCCGCGCACGGCGGCGGGGAGCCCGGAGCGCTCCAAGCTCCCCGAATACGGCTAGCCGATGCGCCACGGCGTGCGCGATACGAACGATTTCGCGGCGGTTGGCGTTGGCATCCATCGTGATCTGCACCGTCTCGGATGCGTGTGTCGAAGATCATCGGTGTGCTGCTCCTGTTGTTCGGAGCGGCGTGTCAGGCGGCAGTCGTGAGCGGGCCCGGCTACGGCGAGCCGATGGGGATGGCAGGCGATCGCGCACCGGACCCGGGAGGGCCGGGCAGCGCGGGCGGTTCGCCCGAGGACGTGTTCGTCACGGAGGTGTTGCCGCTGCTCGACCTGCGCTGCGCGTCGTGCCACACGGACGTCACGGTCGCTCCGGTCTGGATGGAGCGCGGCGACGAGCGCGCGAGCATGCTCGCGTACCCGAACCTCGTCGTGCCCGGCTATCCGACCCGGAGCGTGCTTCTCACGTACGGTGGGCACGAGGGGCCGGCGTGGCCGCGCGACGAGGCGGTCGTGATCGCGGACTGGATCACGCTCGAGGGCGGAGCGCCGCCCGCCGACGCTCCGCCGGTGGGCGGTCCGGTCACGCCGCCCGCGACAGGAGCGCTCGAGTCCGTCGCGGTTCCGATCGCCGCCGGTGGCAACGTCGTCCCGCTCGACGGCGCCGGCGCCGAAGGTGCCGAGCTCGCGTTCGACGCGCAAGAGGTCGCGCTCGGTATCCACCTCAGCGACGTGGTTCTCCGCGCGAGCGACCGCGGGCTCGCCCTCGAGCACCCGCTCCTCGTCACGTGGATGGACGGGGCGCCGGCAGCGGACCGCTACGACCGCTTCGCCGGCGTCGAGATCACCGTCCCGCCGAACGGCGAGGTGAGCCTCTCGACCGCGATCCTCCTCACGGACTACGCGCCGGGCGCGCTGATCTCGATTCGCTTCGACGCGGTCGACGCGCTCTGAGCGCGCCAGCCGCGCGCTTTGCGGGGTAGCGCGCTACTCGTGCGACCTACGCGCCCCCGTCGTTGGCGACTTCGCCCGCGCAGCGACCTCCGGAGCAGCGCGTGCCCGCCGCGCAGGCGGCGCGCAGCGGGTCTGCGCTCACGAGCACGACGTTCGCCCGATCCGCCTGGTCGGGCAGCGAGATCGTCGTGCACCCCCACGCGATGATCCCGCAAGCCGCGTTTCGCGCTTCGATCTCGAGCGAGTACGTCCCGTGCTCGAGCGGCGGCGGCGTTTCGGCCATCTCGCCGCTCGGGCCCATCCCCGTCTCGAACAGCACCGTCCCCGAGCAGTCGTTCCGGCGGACGCGTCCGCGCAGGTATGCCGACTCCGCACGCATCGCCGCGTCGTCGAACCGGAACGACCAGCGCAACGTCGAGGCTCCTTCGCAGGACGGGAGCGCGATCGACATCGCGACCGCGAGGCCCGCACCGAGGAACCGCCCGCGCATCGATTCGATGGTACCGCGCTTGGCGCGCGCCCGCTCAGGGCTCGAAGCCGAAGCGGTACGTGAACGCGAGCCACGGGAGCCCCGCGACGAGCGGAGTGTGCGCGATCTCGTCGACGAACGGGCGCGTCAGGCCGACGTCGAGCGACCACGACGCGGTGCCGATGCGCGCCGTGTAGTTGAGGACGAAGATCTCGCGCGAGAACGTCTGCTGCACCCGGCCGTAGATCGACTCGACGACGAGCGCGACGAGTCGGTGCAGCCGCACGACGACGCCCACGCCGAGCGCGAGCGGGAGCGCGCGGTCGATGCGGTCCGTCACGAGCAGCCCGAGCGAGAACGTCGCGTACGACCCGCAGGTCTCGGTCAGGCAGAGCTGCGAGGTCCCGCCGACCCGCCCGCCGAAGGCCACGTCGCGCTCGTCGCTCACGAAGACGCCGAGCGAACCGAACAGCGCGAGGCGCAGCACGCTCGCTCGAAGGACGTTCGCTTTCACCGAGAGCTCGTACATGTAAGGAAAGTTGTCCACCGGCGGCACGCCGGCGATCGAGAGCTCGACGCGATCCGAGACGGCGAACCCGAGCTGCAGCCCGACCAGATCGTAGAGCGCGGCGAAGAACGTGCCGCTCGGCTGCGTCTCGGCGGACGGGAGCCAGACGACGCGGTTCGACGACGCGTCGGTGTACCGGACGTCGGTCGGGCCGTGCTCGGGGGTTCGCGGCAGCCCGGGCACTTCGTCGTCCACGGCGGCGGGCCTCGGCGCGCTCAAGCCGGCCGCACGCTCGCTCGGCGTGGCCGCGGGACGGCTCTGCGCACACGCGGAGCTCACTAGGGGAGCTGCCAGCGCTGCGAGCGCGGCGAGAAGAAGAGAACCGAACAGCGCGAGCCGAGCGATCACGCGCGAGAGCGTAACAGGGCGAACTGCCCGTGCGTTCGTGCGCGACCTCTCTCGGCCCGTTTCGCTCTACACTGCGGCGCGATGGACGCCCAGACGCCGCCGGGACCGTTTCGCTTGGGCGGCGTCGACATCCAGCCCGGAGAGCACGCGAGCATCGCGCTTCCCGTCACGAACCTCTACACGCGCGGTGAAGTGACGATGCCCGTCCGCGTGATCCGTGGCCGCAAGCCGGGCCCGGTCCTCTTCGTGAGCGCCGCGCTCCACGGCGACGAGATCAATGGCGTCGAGATCATCCACCGCCTCCTCGGCTCGAAGGCGATGGCGCGGCTTCGCGGGATCGTGATCGCGGTCCCGGTCGTGAACGTGTTCGGGTTCCTCGCGCACTCGCGCTATCTGCCCGACCGTCGCGACTTGAACCGCTCGTTCCCCGGCTCCGAGCGAGGCTCGCTCGCCGCACGGATGGCGCGCCTCTTCATGGACGAGGTAGTCGCGAAGAGCACGCACGGCATCGACCTCCACACCGCCGCCATCCACCGAACCAACCTCCCGCAAGTCCGCGCCTCGCTCGACCAGCCCGGCGTCCTCGAGATGGCCGAATCGTTCGAGGTGCCCGTCGTCGTGCAAGCCGAGCTCCGCGACGGGTCGCTGAGGAGCGCGATGCACGACCGCGGTATCCCCGTGATCGTCTACGAGGGCGGCGAGGCGCTGCGCTTCGACCGGATGGCGATCCGCGTCGGCTACCGGGGGATCCTCGGCGTGATGCGCAAGATCGGCATGCTCCCCGAGGCGAAGGTGAAGCGAAAAGAGAAGCCCGCGCTCGTCCGGAACACCACGTGGGTGCGCGCGCCGGAGAGCGGCGTGCTCCGCCCGCGCGTCGGGCTTGGTGCACACGTGACCGAAGGGCACGAGCTCGGCCGCGTCGGCGATCCGTTCGGCGCCGCCGAGATCAGCGTCGTCGCGCCCGTCGGCGGCATCATCATCGGCCAGACGCAGATCCCGCTCGTCAACGAGGGCGACGCGCTCTTTCACATCGCGCAGCTCGACGGCACGCTTCCGGGGAGCGAGATCCTCGAGGCGTTCCAGCGCGAGTACGACGTGCCTTGGTCGTTCGATCCGACCGAGGGCGGAACCTAGGACGTCGAGGTTGTGCGCGTGTCGATCTTTCACCGCCGAGGCGCCGAGCCGCTCGTCCTCGGTCACCGCGGCGACACTCGCGACGTCGTGGAGAACACGTTGCCGGCGTTCGACGCCGCGATGCGCGCCGGCGCGGATGGAGTCGAGCTCGACGTGCGCCTCGCGAAGACCGGCGAGGTCGTCGTCGCGCACGACCCGCACCTCTTTCGGCTCACGGGCGAAGGCGTCGACGTCGCAGCGCTTTCGCTCGCCGAGCTCCGCGCGCGCGATCTCGGTGGTGGTGCCCGCGTCCCGCTCCTCGACGAAGCGCTCGATCTCGTCCTCGGCGAGGCCGGCGTCGTCGACGTCGAGGTGAAGACCGACGTCCCCGACTCGCTCCGCACCGCGCGCGCCGTAGCGCGACTCCTTCGGGCGCGCCGAGCGGACGAGCGCGAGCGGGTCGTCGTCTCTAGCTTCGGTCCGTCGATGCTCGTCGCGCTCCGCGCGGCGCGCTGCCCGACCGAGCTCGCTCTGCTCCTCGACGACGACTCGCAGGCGCGACGGTTCGGCAGCGCCGTGGCCCGGGTCCTTCCGGTGAAGGGCGTCGTCCCGCACCACGTGCTCGGCGCCGCCGGTGCGATCGAGCGCTGGCACCGCCGCGGCTACTTCGTGGGCGTGTGGGGGCCCGTTGCCGAACCACACATCGCCCACCTCGCTCGCGCGGGTGTCGACCTCGTCATCGCAGACGACATCGGCGCAGCGCGGCGAGCGACCGCCGCCGAGCGTCCTCGAGCGCCTCGAGTGCGGTAGAGTCGGCGCCGTGTCGCCCGAGCCCGAGACCGATTACCTCGTCGTCGGCGCCGGTGCTGCGGGCATGGCACACCCACCTCTCCCCAGGACCAGGACGCGCGCAGGGACACCCACCCCTCCCCACGCGCCACGCGTAGCGCGCGCAGGGACGCGCGCAGGGCGCGCGCAGGGAGGCGCGCGCAGGCGCCACGCGTAGCGCGCGCGTAGGGACGCGCGCGTAGGGACACCCACCTCTCCCCGAGAGAAGCCGCGCGTAGGGGGTTAGGCGCGCGTGGGGATGGATGTCCCCACAGCGTCCCACGCCACACCGTCCCACGCGTCTCTGCAGCTTTGCCGTGGCCCAGCCTGCGCAGCCGCATGCCGAAATGAGGTATGTCGGCGTCATGGAAACGCTCACGACCCTCACTTACGAAGTCACGGCCCGCATCGCGCGGATCACCCTGAACCGACCGGAGCGGGGCAACGGGATCACGCTCGCCATGCCGCGCGAGCTCGCCGCGTCCGTGGAGCGCGCGTGCCTCGATCCAGGCGTGCACGTCATCGCGCTCGCGGGCAAGGGCAAGGGCTTCTGCGGCGGCTACGATCTCGTCGCGAGCGCCGAAGGGAACATGGAGGGCTTGTCCGACGCGCGCGATGGCACGCCCGTCTCGGCCGAGGTGATCGGTCAAAACCACGACCCGAGCCGTCCGTGGGATCCCGTCGTCGATCATCAGATGATGAGCCGCAACGTGCGCGGCTTCATGAGTCTCTTCCACGCGGACAAACCCGTCGTCTGCAAGGTGCATGGCTTCTGCGTGGCGGGCGGCACCGACATGGCGCTTTGCTCGGACCTCCTCGTCGTCGAGGACCGTGCGAAGATCGGCTACCCGCCAGCGCGCGTCTGGGGCGTGCCCACGACGGCGCTCTGGGCCCACCGCATTGGTGCGCAACGCGCGAAGCGACTGCTCTTCACCGGCGACTGCATCTCGGGCGAGCTCGCCGTCGAATGGGGCCTCGCGATCGAGTCCGCTCCGCGCGCCGAGCTCGACGCGCGCTTCGAGGCGTTACTCGAGCGGATCGCGCGCGTCCCGATCAATCAGCTCGTCATGCACAAGCTCCTCTGCAACCAGGCTCTGCTCGCGCCCGGCCTACACGCCTCCCAGCTCGCTGGCACCTTCTTCGACGGCGTCGCCCGTCACACCCCCGAGGGCTACGCCTTCCAAGACCACGCCGCCCGCGACGGCTTCAAGGCTGCCGTCCGCGCGAGAGACGAGCCGTTCGGGGAGTGAGCGCGGCGCGCCGGTCAGAAGTAGCCAGACAGCGTGAGGCCCGTCGGGCCGAGGCTCAATCTCGCGCGGACCTCGCCCGCCAGGCCTCGGCGACGGGAGCCCGAATCGACGTCGAGGCCGATCGCGAACGGGAGCAAGAGCACGCTGAGGCCGCCGAAGACTCCTGCGGCGACCAGTGGGCCCATCGGGTCGCCGTGACCGGCGGCCCCGAGGCCGGCGAGCGCTAGAACGATGCCGCCCGTGAAGGAAGTTGCGGAGGCGATGTAGAGCGCGGTCGCCCATGTGGATTCGGTGTCGATGGAGTCGAGCTCTCGCGCATCGGCTTCGGTCCAACGTGGCTGCGTTTCCTCGACGAGCCCGAGGTCCACGGCGACGTCGATGGGGACGGCGTCGGTGTGTCGGGTGGGTGTCGTCCCGGCGTCCTGCGCGACCGCCACCCCGATAGACGCCAGGCTGTACAGGACCGAGACGAGAGAAGTCGCACCGAGGCGCGACGACTTGACCGAAAACGACTTTTTCATGGCCGGAACATGCGCCGCACACCGGAGCCAGGACGCCCCCGCGCGACAAGCGGTTGCGATTGAGCGACCCGCGGCGCCATTCGCGCGAACAGCGGCAAGAACAGCGAGTCGTAGAAGGAGCCATGGAGAACATCGGGGTGTCTTCCTCGGACGCGTCGCCGTCGTCGCTGCCGAACGCCAGCACGCACTCGACCTCGCGTACGACGCGAGAGAGGGCCGTGGAGGAGGATGTAGCGGGACACCCACGACGTCGTAGCGGGACACCCACCGTCGGCAACGGCCGAGCGTTCGCGGCGACAAGGCGGCATGACACGATCACGCCGCGAGCAGGTTTGTGTGTCGTCGACGCCCTACTACCACTGCATTTCGCGGTGCGTTCGGAGGGCGTTTCTGTGCGGAGAGGACGTGGTGACCGGCCAGAGCTTCGATCACCGCAAGCAGTGGCTGGTCGAACGGATGCACCTGCTCGCGGCAGTGTTCGCGGTCGACATCTGTGCGTATGCGGCGATGTCCAACCACTTTCATCTCGTGCTCCGCCTCGCGCCGGAGCGGGCGCGCGCGTGGGATGACGACGAGGTGCTCGAAAGGTTGGCGGTTGTGTTCGCGCCGGCTGCGAAGGCGCTTCGCGAAATGTCAGCAGGCGACCGAACGCGAGCGCTCGCGGTGTGGCGGGAGCGGCTCGGGGACCTGAGCTGGTTCATGCGGTGCCTCAACGAGTGGATAGCGCGCCGCGCGAACAACGCTTCCTTCCCTCCCGCGTCCTCCCTCCCGCGTCCCTCCGTCCCTCCCACATCGATCCCCACGATTACCCGCGACCGCGC
The DNA here is from genome assembly GCA_963740495.1 of uncultured delta proteobacterium. Taxonomy (GTDB): domain Bacteria; phylum Myxococcota_A; class Polyangia; order Polyangiales; family CAVUEK01; genus CAVUEK01. The sequence continues at coordinate 521,000 of CAVUEK010000006.1, read as the reverse complement.
CGTCGGCCTCACGACGCGCGGGTGACCGGAGCGTGCGACGAGCGGCCGATCGACTGCCTGTAACGATCGGCGCCCGCGCTGCACATCGGGTCATCAACAGCCTCAACTACCGGAGACATCGATGACTGTCACGAACAGCACCACGGGAACGAACGTCCACGAGATCGCGCCCGCCATCTACCGCATCAGCACGCCGATTCCGGCGAGCCCGGCACTCCCGCAAGGATTCATGTTCAACCAGTTCCTCGTGGTGGACGACGCACCGCTCCTCTTCCACACCGGCCCACGGCGGATGTTCCCGCTGGTCCGTGAGGCGGTCCAGCACGTGCTCGGTGACGCCGCGAAGCTCCGCTATGTGTCGTTCTCTCACGTCGAGGCGGACGAGTCTGGCTCGCTCAACGATTGGCTCGCGACTGCGCCCGCGTCCGAGCCGGTGTGCGGCATGGTGGCCGCGATGGTGTCGGTCGGCGACCTCGCGGATCGACCACCGAGGGCACTCGCCGACGGCGAAGAGCTCGAGCTCGGCGCCAAGCGCGTGCGGTGGCTCGATGCGCCGCACCTCCCACACAACTGGGAGTGCGGCTACCTGTTCGAGGCCACGACGCACACATTGCTCTGCGGCGATCTCTTCACGCGCGCGGGTGGCGCGGAGCTCCCGCCGGTGACCGAGTCAGACATCGTCGGCCCCTCCGAGGCGTTGCGGGCGGTGATGGGCGGAGTTGCGCTCGGGCGCGACAGCAGGCGGTTGCTCGACAAGCTCGCATCGACCGAGCCCGCGACCCTGGCGCTCATGCACGGGAGCACGTACCGCGGCGACGGCGCGGCGGCACTGCGCGCGCTCGCGGACGCGTTCGGCGTTTGATCGCGCCGGTGGTACGCTGCGCGGCGCGTGGGCGCAGGCGACGAACGGCTCGAGCTCGACGGCGACGCGGCAATCGTCACGACCATCGGGGTCGGCGCCGAGACCGCGCGCGCTGCGGAGGCGGAGCTCTGCCGCCGGTACGCGCCGCGCATCCGTCTGTACGGGCTGCGTCACATGCGTGACGAGGACCACGCCCGGGACCTCGTGCAGAGCGTTCTCCTGGCCGTCCTCCAGGCGGCGCGTGCGAGGCGCATCGAGCAGCCCGAGCATCTCGATCGCTTCGTGCTCGGGACGGCCCGCAACATCGCGCGGCGTCAGACGCTGCTCGATGCGCGCGCTACGCCGCTTCCAAACGACGCCCTCACGGCGATCGCCGCGACCGCCATGCCGGAGCCGATCGACTTGCGCGCGCTGCTCCGGTGCATGAGCGCACTCGATGAGCAAGCACGCAAAGTGGTCGTGCTGACGTTCATGCACGACCGCTCGGCGCAGGAGATCGGCGAGACGCTCGGCGCTACGGCGGGCAACGTACGCGTCGTCCGCCACCGGGCGATCGTCGCGCTGCGGCAATGTATCGACGCGCGACGAGAGGAGGCGCGATGAGTCAGTCGACCCGTTGCGAGACGCCCCTCACGCTCGAGGCCCTCGTCGACTACTACGCCGCAGAGCTCGGCACGGCGGACGAGGACGCGCTCGAGGCCCATCTGTTCGCCTGCGCCGGGTGCGCCGCTTCCGGCGCACGCATCGCGGCGGTGACAGAGACCTTGCGCTCGATGATCCCACCGCTGCTCGCCCCGGACGCGCTCGCGCGCCTGCGCGCGAAGGGCGTGCGCGTGCGCGAGAGTTCCTTCCGGCCGGGCGAGCGCCGTGAGGTCATCTTCCCCGATGAAAGCGACCTCCTCGTCCATCGGCTCGAGGGCCTCGATTTCGCCCATGCCGCGCGCGTGCGGTTCGAGCTAGTCGACGAAAGCTCCGGCGTCCTCGTCACCGCCGTCGACGACGCGCCCGTCGATCGTGAAGCGGGCGCCGTGCTCGTCGCCTGCCAGCGCCACTACGACATCTTCCCGCCAGACTTGATCGCCCGCGTGTACGTGATCGACGACACGGGCGAGGAATCGGTCACCGAGTACACGGTGCTCCACCGGCTCCCTGGCTCGTGATCCCGCGAACCGCACGCTCGTGATCGTCATCGACGCAGGCACCGTGCGGATAGATGTGGGAGCGGGGACGCTCTTCTTGGATGGATGTCCCCGGCAGCTACCCCTTCTTGGATGGATGTCCCCGGCAGCTACCCGCTTCTTGGATGGATGTCCCCGGCAGCTATCCGTCCCCGGGAGCTATCCGGCAGCTACTCTGCGCGACACATCCCGTCGTCGGTCCACGCTTCGCTGCCGACGCAGTGATGGCACGTGAAGAGGCCTTCGGGGTCGTAGCGGCGCTTGATCTCGAGGAGGCGTTCGTAGTTCGCGCCCCAGAAGCTGCGCTGCCAGTCCGGCTCGAAATAGTCAGCCTCGTTCGGGTATGCGCCGCCGTCGGGCGTTGCGTCGCGAAAGATCTGCATGGTCGCGCGGATGTCACGCGCCTCGGCTGCTCCGCGCTCGGTGTTCGGAGCGTGACCGGAGATACCTTCGAACGTCGCGGATTCGCCGCCGGCGACGATGACGAGCGCGGCCGCGGAGAGCGCGGCCGGGTTGGTCGCCGTGTCGCGCGCGCGAGAGAGCGTTTCTTCGCCAGCGCCGGATAGGCCCTTCTGGAAATGCAGCTCCACGTTCTGGTGGCGCGACGCGTGAAAGAGCATCTCCGCGAGCGCGTCGGCGTGCGCCTCGTCGAAGAGCGAGCGCGGCAGCCATCGCGACTGGTACGCGTACAGGTAGTGCGAGACCTCGCTCTGGTTGGACGCCCAGAAGAAATTCTCGGGCGGCGCGCTCGGCCGCGAGTCGTGCACGATCGCCGCCGGAACGTGCTCGTCGAGGAAGCGATGGTCCCAGAGCGCGGGTCCCTGCACCGCGAGCATCCCGATGTCTCCGTGGATCCGCCGAGCGTGGGCCGCGAGAAACCGGCGGAACGGGCGCCACACCGTCTCGGCCTCCGATTGCGGAAAGCCCTCCCACAGCATGTCGATGCGAAGGAGGTTCCCCGGCCCGACGTGTGCCTGCTCCCCCCAGTGCGCTTCGTCGAGGTGGTCGCGATAGAAGCGGACGAAGCCGCCGAGCAGCTCCTCGAACGCCGCGTCGTCGTCTGCGTGGATCTCGCCGCGCACCGCTCCGAACCACGCCGGCAGCGGGTGCGTCCGCAGTGTCACCCGCGTGACGACCCCGAACGTGCCGCCGCCGCCGCCGCGCAACGCCCAGAAGAGATCCTCGTTCTGACACGCGTTCGCCACCACGACACTGCCGTCGGCCGTGATGATCTCCGCTTCGAGCATGTTCGCGGCAGCCGTGCCGAACGCCTTCGAGAAGCTCCCGAACCCGCCGCCTTGGAGGAAGCCGCCTGCCGCACCGACGGTCGTGCAACCGCCCCCTTGAACGTAGCGGCCGTGCTCGACCGAGACGGCGCGATAGACCTCGCCCCAGCGCGCGCCCGCCCCGATGTTCACCGCCGGTGTCGGCTCGACGCCGTCTCCGCACGCCGCCGGAACGAACGCATCGTCCAACGTCACGTCGCGCATCGCGTGCGTCCACACGAGGAGCGAGTCGGGTGCGCTCGAGCGACCGAGGTAGTCGTGGCCGGTTCCTTTGATCACGAGGCGCAGTTGGTGCAACCGCGCGAAGCGCACCGCGGCGACGACGTCGGCGGTGCTCTCGGCGGCCACCGCGTACGCGCTCGGCGCGGTGGCCCACGCACCGAGCCAACCCGTCGTCTGCGTGGCTCCCGCCTCCTCCTCGAGAAGGAACGGGTTCTGCGCGTCCGCTAGCGCCTGTGCGCACGCATCCCCGTCCGGATCGGCAGCGCACGCTGCGACCGGAGAGCGCACCTCCACGAGGCGCCCGCCCACCTCGTCGCGAAGCGTCTGCCACTCGGCCCTGTCGGGCCAACACGCACCATCGCGCGCGCATCGGCACCTCGACAGCTCCGACGCCACCCGCTCGCCGTGCTCCGCCGGCGGCGAGCTCCCACCGGTGCTCGCCGGGCCGCAGCTCGCGAGCGCCAGTGCGAGCCCAGCGACACGACTCGGGCGCGAGCCCACGCCCCTGCCGCCATCTCGCCGGACGTTCACGGCGGGCGACTCTAGCACGATCGGCGATCTCGGCGTCGGCGCACAGCTTCGGGATCCTCTCCCACGCGCGTCCGACGAGCCCCGCGGCTCAGCGCGACGTGAGACCGCAGCGCGCGTCGATGCACGCGGGCCGTACCGCTTCGAAGCAACAGACACCGCCGCAGGGAACGTTCGGGCACGTCGCGCGCGAGGACCACTCCGCGCGGAGAGCGCCTTCGTGCTCGCGCGTCACCGATGCCACGGGCCCCATGCCGTTGCACTCGGCTTCGCGCAGCTCGACCGCAACGCAATCCGCGTCCTCGTGGCACGCGGTCCACTCCCTCGGCAGGCGCGGGCACACGTCCGCGAGGCACAGCCCGTCCGCTGCGCCCGCTGCGACGCGATAGCGCCGGTAGCCGTCGTCCGTGCACTGGGCGGCGAGCGCTCCCGTGGTCGCGCTTTCCGCGATGGTGCTGCGGGTCTGCGGCGGTGAGCTGCTGTCCGACGCGCTCGCTCCCGCCTGCTGCCCTGGCGACGAGGGTCCAGGCCGTGCGTCGTCTGCCGTGCTCGCAGGTGGCAGCGGCTCCGCACCACATCCCACCGCTAGCATGAACGCGATTGTCACGCGCGTGCTCACGACGATGCGTGCGGTCGTCAGCGCCCCGTTCTTCCCTGCTGCCGGTTCATCGTGCCGAGGCGTTGCTCGTCTGCGCTCGCGTCGAAGGACGCCGGGTGGCGCGTCGCCTCGTGCGTGCAAATATCCCGCCATGTCGCTGAGGGACTGGCTCGCGCGGCTCTTCGAGCGGTCGTCGGCGCGTGACGAGCCGCGCGATGACGCGGCCTCCGATGAAGGCGGCGCGCTCGAAGACGCAGAGCCACCGCGCCGCTCCTCACAGGAGAAGCCCGGGCCCCCGTCCCTACTCGAGAGCGTTCAGAAGTTCCCCGGTGGCGGGATGGCGAGCGCGCGGCCGAGCCGGGACGTTCTGATCCAGGGCGTCCCCTGCAAGGGCCGGACGTTCGTGAGCTTTCATCGCAACGGTCGCTTGCGCGACGCGACGCTCGCGCGGGCTCATCTCATCGATGGCGAACGCTTCGAGAGCGGTACACCCGTTCGATTCAATCCAGACGGAACGCTCGACGGGTGGAGCGCGACGCTCGGCGAAGAGCGCGAGTTTCTCGTCAGGTCGAGGGACCGCGACCTCATCGACCTGCCGTTACGCGTGCCAGCGGGGTCGGAGGTGACCGTGGAACGGGGCCAGCTTCGCTCGGCCGTTCTCGCGACGCGCGTCCTTCTCGACGGTGTCGAGCTTCCACCGCGGACAGAGTCGATCTTCGGCGACAGCGGCGGGCTCTCGCACGCGACGCCGCCGGAAGAGATTGAAGTCGACGGCGTGCGCTTCGCCAGCCACGAGACGATCGTCTTTCTCTACGGGCGGCTCCAGGAAGGCTCGCCCGCGGCCGACGGTGTCATCGATGGCATTCCGTACGCCGCCGGCGAGATTGTCCGTTTCCACGAGTCCGGGCAGCTCGCGCGCTGTTACCTGTCGGAGGAGACGGAGCTCTCTGGCATTCCCTGCATGACGGGCACGCGTATCTATCTCGACGAAGAGGGCCGCCTCTTCGAGGGGACGCTGGCTCGCGATGCCGTCGTCGCGGGCGTGCCGGTGGCCGAAGGCACCGTGGTCGCGCTCGACCGGGGCACGCCCGTCGGCGTGACCCCGCGCGAGGATTGTGAGGTCGGTGGGCTGTGGTGCGCGGCAGGTCGTGAGGTCTGCTTCTTCCAGGATGGTCAACTGCTCGTCGCCACGCTCGCACGCGAAGCCGAGCTCGGAGGGCTCGTGGCCCCCGTCGGCAGCACGGTCGTCTTCTACCCCAACGGCTCACCGAAGCTCGTGGTGATGACCGATGGGCGGTCGGACGACGGATCCGATCTCGCCGGCACGTGGTCGGTCTACTTCCGGCCCGATGGAAGCGTCCTGCGTCGCCTCGCCACGAACCGGTCCAGCGCGTCCACGAGACTCCAGCCGAGGGAGCCCGTTGCGATCGACGGTCTGCCTGCGCTGCCCGAGATGACCGTGGAGCTCCACCCCGACCTTTCGGTAGCGTCGCTCGTGCTCGCACACGATCATCGTGTCGGCGGCTTCGTCGCCGCTGGGCACACGCGAGCGCACCTCCATCCGGATGGAGCGCCCGCGACGCTGACCTTGGTCGAGGACACCGAGATTGACGAGGTCCCATGCCGTGCTGGCCGCACAGCGGGTGCGATCTTCAACGACGCCGAGCGGACGTACGCGGAGACGGTCCGCTTTCATCCGAACGGTGCGCTCGCATTCGCGACGATGGCACGTGACGCGACCGTGGCCGATGTGCCTCTCGCGGCTGGCCATACCGTCGTGCGCCGCGCGAATGGCACGCTCGAGGTCGGTACGTTGGCGAAGGCCTGGAAGCATTCGAACGGGATGGTCGGGGCCAGAGGCACGCTGCTCGGTCTGTTCGACGATGGGAGCCCGAGCCTGATCACTCTGGCGGAGCCGTTCGAGAGCGGGGATGCGCGCTTCGCCGCGGAGACGACGCTCGGCTTCAAGGAGCCAAACGAGGTCGAGAGCGCGACCGAGAGCGATGTGGCTCTCGGTCCGGTGACGCCGCTCGAAGAGCCGCAGCGGCCGCCGCCTATCGACCGATATCTCGGTCGCGAGCACGTTCGCGTAGAGCTCGACGTAGGCGTAGCCCGAGGCGGGATCGATCGACGCGGAGTCGGTGCCGTCGGTGGGATCGAAGCCGTTCGCGGTCTCCCAGTCGTCGGGGATGCCATCGAGGTCGCCGTCGGCCGGGGGCTCGGGACCGTCGGTCAGGAACGGGTCGTCGACTCGGCCGAGCGTGCCGGTTCCCGTCCGGACCTCTTCGACGGTCCGCGTGTTCATGGCGTCGCGCGGCCACGAGCCCGCGAACGCGAGGACCTCGTCGAAGGCCTGTGCTGCCGACGTCGTGGTGACTGGGGGGAAGTCGAACGGCACCGAGACCGGATCGAACATGCCGTACGCGTGGAACACGAGGCCGTCGTTGACGGCTCCCTCGTAGACGTTGTCGGACTCATAGAGGCCGCTCGAGACGTTCGCGAGCCAGTTTCCGTCCGCCGAGTCCGGCCCGACCTTCCCGTAGTTGCCTACGAAGTTCCAGTGGACGCCCGTCGCCGGGTACATCGCCGCGTAGAGCGCGTCTTCGCCCGCGCAGTCGTAGACGACGTTGTTGCGAATGTCGATCTCGGCGCCCATCGGCGGGTCGGGATCGTCGCCGGACCAGTGAAAGTGGGGGAGGCATCGGCCGGTGTGATGCGCTTGGAGGTTGTGGTGAAACGTGACGCCCGTCGTCGGCTTGTAAGCGAACAGCGTGCCGTAGTTCTGCGAGTCGGATCCGACGGGGCTGTTGTCGATGGTCGACCACTGCACGGTGAAGTCGTGTGAGAACGTGATGTCGAGCGTTTCGTCCGTGCCGGCGGAGAAATCGCAGTGGTCGATGACCAGGTTGCTGACGGTGTTGAAGGAGATCGTGTCGTACGTCGGCCCTCTCAGACGAAGGAAACGCAGGATCACGTCGTGAAGACCGGAGTGGTAGGAGCCGAGCAGCGTGCTGTCGCCGTTCGTGATCGTGATGCCGCCGGGCGACGTCTGCCCCAGCACCGTGACATGCGATCGCTGCTCTCCCATGCCCTCGCCGCCGAGGTCGAGCACGGTGCCGCCGAGGTCGATGACGCCCGACACGCGGAACACGACGATGCGCGGCTCGTTCGCCTCGATGGCTTCACGGAGCAATCCCGGCCCGTCGCTCGCGAGCGTCGTCACCACGAGGACGCGTCCGCCGCGACCTCCGGGTGTCGCCGTCCCGAACCCTTCGGCGCCCGGAAACGCGCACGCGCTGTCGACGCAGCTCCGCGGCCCGGGCGGCATCGCGTCCGGTCTCGGAGCGGCTCCATCGACATCGGTCGCACCGTCGACGCCCGTGCCGCCGTCGGCGGAGCCCTCCCCTGCGCCGCACGCGAGGCACGCGACGCACGCGAGATGAGCACACAGGATGAAGCGGAGCTGTCGCATGGGCTCGCCGACGTCCCCATTGTGGCGCAATCACTCGCGCGATCACAGCCCGCGGACGCGCCGGGGTGGCTTCGTGCAAGACGCGTATTCGGCTAGACGGGAGAACGGTGAGCCTCACGTGGTAGCGTTTCTTCGAGATGGTCCGCATCGCGCTCGGCATGGTCCTTTCGTGTGCGCTTGCGGGCTGTCACGGGCGCGATCGGGCACGGCCGCCGTTCGAGCGCGAGGGGGGTGTCGACGCCGGGGCGGGAGACGACGGTGGGGCCGGCGATGCCGGCGATGTTTCGATCGGTGATGCAGGCGTCGACGGCGGTCGTGCGAGCGATGCCGGATCGGTTGACGCGGGCGAGCGCGATGCGGGCCCGCCGAGCGATGCCGGATCGGTTGACGCGGGCGAGCGCGATGCGGGCCCGCCGAGCGATGCCGGGTCGGGCGACGCAGGCTCGGGGGATGCGGGGCCGCCGCCGGGTGGGTGCATCTCGGGCGCGACGGGGACGCGCGTGGTGCGGTTTCGCTGGGCGGGCTCGGGCCCGGGCTCGGCGGCGTACGTCGTCTACGAAGCGAACACGCTTCCCGACACGACGCGCTGGCACGTGTCTGCTGCATCGACGTCGTTCAGTTACACACCGATCTTCGACGACACGTTCCTCGGCGTCGGCGGGCTCGACCTCGAGGGTACGGCGTTCATCGACGTCGAGCTGAGCACGTCGGGGCTCTCGTCGAATCCGCAACGTGACGCTCGCGATCTTCGGCCGGAGCTTCTCGACGACGACGAGCGGCAGCTTCAGCTGGCAGACGTTCGACGGCACCGGTTCCTCGCCGTGGGGCACGGTCGCGAACAGCGCTCCCTACGAGTGGTACGCCGCCGACGCGACGACCGAATTCAGCCCAGGCGACGGCGGAGTGCTCCTGCGCATCCGCGCCGGCCCGCCGTCGGACGCGCTCATCGTGAACCGCGTCGAGGTGTGCTTCGACGCGAGCTGATCAGCGCCGGCACGCACGCCTCGAGCGCGTCTCGATCGCCGACCACGAGCTGCCAACGCCCCGGCGGAGATCGTCGATCCCGCGCCAGCGCCGCCTGACGCGCTTGACCGGAACGACGACCGCGGCACACCCTTCTCCCCCGCTCGCGAAGCCGCGTGCGAGCGCATCGATGCCGACGAGACGAAAGGCGCGTGTGCGGTGGGTGGCCGCCGCCCTCGCGCTCGCGACCGTCCTTCTGACGGTGTCCGCGTGGGTCGTGTGGAACCGCCCGGCGTTCAGCGAGGAGGAGCTCGAGGCCGCGTCCGAGACGCTCGCGGCGGGTCGGTCTGCGGTCGCTGCCACGACGTGCCACCGCGAGGCGGTCGGTGGTCCTCCGGTCGAGCGTGCCGAGACCCACCTCGAGACGCTGATCGCTCCGGGTGGGCCGTTCGACGCCTGCATGCACGCGGCGTCGGACGACCGCGTGATCGACGCTCTCCAAGGGACGGTCACGCTTCCCGACGGCACGCGCCGCACGTGGGGCTACGACGTGCCCGCCGGCGAGCCCACGTTCACGATCGAGCGAGATCCGCACTCGAGGCGCGCGCCGCAGCGGTCGCACTTCTCGACGTCGATCTGAAGCTGCGGAGCGTGAGCTCGCGCCAGGGGCCATACCACCGAGCGGTGCGTGTTGGGCTTGCCATGAGAAGCGGAGCCATCGGACCGCAGGCCTTGGACAACTTCGTGATCAACGGCGAGGACATCGACACGAACACGCCGGGGGCCGAGCTCCGAGTGCTTGCTCATCCGCTCGTACAGGCCGAACTCGCCCGGCAACTGAGCGATATCGAGGACCTGAAGTTGCACGCCTTGGAGCCCGTGCCGACCGCCGTTGCTCGAGTGCGCGCCCGCGCAACGGCCGATGCGGACCGCTTCCTTCGGTCCTGACCGCCTCCCGCTCGCGCCTCAACGCTCCACGAGCCCGGCGTCGCGCAGGCTGCGTCGCACCGCTCGGAACACGTCGTCGAAGGGCGGCAGCGTCGCCATCTGCTGCCCGAGGCGGACTGCCCACAGCTTCTTGTAGCGCGCCTCCTTCGTCGCGATCTCGGTGGTCATCGCGTCGCGCGTGCGCCCGCGGAAGGCGAGCTTCGCCTCGACCTCGGGAAGGAGCGTGCTGAAGTCAATGAGCCCCTCGCTCGTGAGGTGCCAGAGATCGTAGAGGTCGCGAGGCTCGTTCCGCGCCTTGTCGGTGAGCGCGACGAGCTTCTCGACCGCGATCTCCTCGAGCGAGTACACGCGCACCGGCGCGTCCTCGGGCAGGTCCGCGTACTCTTGGTATCCGCGCAGCACCGGACGTTCCTCGACCGGTCGCACGAGCTGCTCGCGGATCGTGATGTCGACCTTGACCTCCTTCGGCGAGGCCGCCGGGAGCGGCCCCTCGTAGGAGAGGTAGAACGTGTGGCTGTTCTGGTGGCTCTTGCGATCGGCGCGGGCGAAGCGCACCACGATGCCCGACGCCCGCTGGACCTCCGCGTACACCGCCTCGAGTCCGGCGAGGATTGCATCGAGCTCGCGCGGCTCGGCGAGCGTGAAGTCGAGGTCCTCCGAGAAGCGGTAGTCGCCGAAGTAGCAGCGCTTGAGCGCCGTGCCGCCCTTGAACACGAGCGCCTCGCGAAGAGGCGACCGCGACAGGCCCACGAGGAACCAGGCGAGGCAGTAGTCGCGTTCGAGGACCGCCTCGACGACGCGTCGACCACCGGCGCGGGCCAGGCGGTTCGAGAGCAGGGACAGGTTGCGTTGCGGAATCATCGGTCAGGTCCTCACGAGCGCTCGCAGTTCCTCGGGTTCGACGTTGACGCGAACCCGCCACCGCGCATGCCACGGCCCCTCCGCGGGCATCAGGGGATCGAGCGGCGCGTACGTCGCGGTCAGCGCTGCGCGCAGCCGCTCGATCTCGGCGGGTGCCTCGGTCTCGAACGTCTCGAGCAAGAAGCCGAGCCGGCGCACGACCGCACCGACGTCGAGGCGCAGGGCGTAGTCGACGAGCTTGCTGACGGCGATCGCGTCGCGGCGCATCCAGAAGCCCTTGGCGACCTCGGTCAGCCCGCCGCAGTGCTCCGGCTGCTTGAGGCCGTCGATGATGGTGCGCTCGAGATCGCTGACGCGAACGCGCTCGGTCTTCGTGGCCCACAGCTCGTCGATGCCGAACATGTCCTCCCGCTTGCAGCGCACGAAGCGAAACTCCGTGCCGAGCACCGTGCGCGGGCGAATCGCCTTCGGCGACGTCACGAACACCGCGAGCTGCGGCTGCGTGACCATCTGGTGCAGGTCCATCGCGGAGGCGTGCGAGACGTAGTACTCGGGCGTGTCGGCGAGCTCGCGTGCGACGACGTAGGGGTTGCCGAGGTACTCGCGTTCGCGGCCGAGCTCGAAGGGCACGAGGATGAACAGGCCGGGCTTGAGGCGGGTGGCGAGGCCGCGGTTGACGAGGCCGGCGACCAGGTTGCGGGCGGACTTCGCCGTGAGACCGGTGATCTCCTCGACGTCCGCGTGCGCGAACAGCGTCCGCCCCCGCTCGTGCAAGATCGCGACGAGCCGAGCGGCTTGGGGGCCGAGGGTCTTCCTCGGCTCATGGTCTGCGTGCGGAGTGCCCACGTTCAAGGGTCATTCTGCGCGCAGACACGGCGAATGGCAAGCACAGGATGATGGTCACGGTGCCTGGTGCCCATCCGAAGATGGCAAATCGCACGCAAAGCGTGATGCGCGACGCCGGGCTCGTGGAGCGTTGAGGCGCGAGCGGGAGGCGGTAGGACCGAAGGAAGCGGTCCGCATCGGCCGTTGCGCGGGCGCGCACTCGAGCAACGGCGGTCGGCACGGGCTCCAAGGCGTGCAACTTGGCGTGAGACGCCACGCCCCGCACTCGAACCGCCCGTGGTGAGCCACGACCAATTCGGCTGCATTGCCCGCCGCGAACAGTGCCGCGACTTCGGCCTCGCCCGCCTGGTCGAGGTATGCGCGCAGGGCATGCCGAATCAGCTCCATGCGGCTCTTCAGGCTCAGCCGCACGCGGGCTTCGTCGAGGGCGGCCACGGTCTCGGTCGCCATGCGCAGGGGCAGCACCTTGAACTCGCCCTCGGCAGTCCGAGATCTGCACTCGCTCGAGACATGGTGCACAATCCGTCAATTGCGAGGCACCCTACAGTCAATCATGCAGTTTCATTTGCGGAAGCTACTGACACGCTTCGCGGGGCTCGCGCTTCTTGGGACCGGGGCAGTCCTCTTCGGTCCGACCGGTTGCGACTGCTCTGGCGAAGCAATGTCTGACGCCGATGGCGAGACAGGCGAACGAGACGCACCGATCGGGGATGGCGCAGCGTACGATCCCGGCGACGCGAGACCACCGGAAGCGCCATGTGAAACCCCTGTGGAGCGGCTCGTCGTCGAACTGCCGCGCTTCCTCGAAGGTCAACGTGGGGGCGGCAGCGTCCTCGCCGATGGTCCCGGCACCTTGATGGTCGCCGAAGACTTCGAGCGTGCGCTGCTCGTGCGTACGCTCGAACTCTCGACGGGCCTGACGCATGATCGCTTGGTCCGCCTAGCGGACGGTGGCTGGGTTTCCGTGGCGATCGCTTCGCGGCCCGAACCGCGCGTTCTCCTGTGGGACTCTGTCGACCAAACGAGGTTGGCGTGGGTCGTGCTCGGTGCGGATTCCGATCGGATCGCGCCGCTCGTCCTTCCACCCGAAGTGTCGGGTGACGCGCTCGACCCGCCGCTGACGGGCTTCGTGCCCACGGCGAGTGCCTTCTCGACGGTGGTCGCCGTCGCCGGACAGCCTCACGTGATGCGCGTCACCGAGACGGGTATCGAGCTCCGGGCGCTCGACTCGCCTTCAGGAACGACCCGGTTCTCGCTGGCCGGATACGGGGATTCGATCGTCGTGATGGCAGTCGGGGGGACCTCGGTGCAGCTCGCGGTCATGGACGCGTCGGGTCTCGTCCTCGAACCGTGGCGCGCGGTGTTCGATACGATGAGCATTGCCGCACCCGGGCAGGTTCGCGTCGACGCGGGATCCGACTGGATCGCGGTCACGCGTTTCGAGGGATCGACGCTCGAAACATCGTGGCGCGATCCGTTTCTCGGCGAGACGGCACGAAACCGATTGTCCACGCCGCTCGATTTGGTTTGGGCTGGCGTCCTGGGCGATCGCACACGCGCGCTCGTCGCGAGCCTCGTCCGCGAGCCGGCAGGCGGCGAGGTCGGGTACGGCACGATCGTCGACGACACGCTCGAGGGATGGCGACGATTGGCCGACGGCGGCGAGGTCCTTCACACGTGGGTGACGACGGATCACCGCCACGCGGTTGCGTTGGAAACTGCCGAGAGCGGCCTCATCGACGTGTTCCTGCTTTGCGCGGACGGTTGACTCGATGCGGCGAACGATCCTGGCACCACCGCTTCTCATGATTGTCGTGCTCGAGGCGTGCGCGTCGAGCCATGGCCTAAAGGACGGGTCGGTCGACGCGTCTCCGCGCGCTGACGGCGGCGCCGCTGACTCGCGCGTGTTGGATGATGGAGCGCTCCCCGATGGTGCGCTCGCAGACGGCGCATCCCCCGACTCTGCACGACCACCCGATTGCCGGATGCGCTGCACGGTCGAGCCCGTCGCCGCGGCGGAGCTGTTGGCGCCCGTTGGTGGTGACGACGGAGTGACGGTGGCCGCCGCTGCCAACGCTCCCGGCGGCGAGGTCCACGTGCTCCCAGCTCGGACTGCCACGGCGCCCGCATCGTGGGCGATCGCGACCCTCGATACGAGCCGCAGCACGATGGAAGCGTGGACGGGGCAGGAGTGGCCGCGATTCGGAGAGCCTCTTTGGACGGAAATCGGCGCGGGCGTGGACGCGGTGGTCCGTCCATTCGATGCCACGGTCGAATCGATCGTGCTCGCTGCCAGGGGCGCCGGCCGCAGTAGTCCTCCGTGGAACGTGTTTCTCTGGCACGTCCGATGGGCCGCCGACCGCACGACCGTCGAGTCGACGGAGCTCGGAGAGGTGGCTCCGGTCCCGGCGCTCGCCTGGCCCCACGGTACGCTCTTCGAGCTTCCGAGCGGCGACGTGATGGCGCTCGTGCCCGAGGGAGAGTCCGTTCGCGCCGCGCGAATCGAGTGGGCCGCCGGGAGCGCGCCGTCGATCGCCGAGCGATTCGACGTCGCGCTACCCGTGAGCTCCGAGTCAGGCGTACCGGCGATCGATGGCGTCGGGCTCGCCGACGACCGGTGGGCGATCGTCGGAGGCGGCCGCACGGATACCGATGCATGGCCGGCGTTCGTCGTGGTCGGGCGCGGAAGCGCGACGCTCTTCTCCGGACCGCTCGGCGGTGATCGCGATGATCCCGCCCCGCTCGTCACGGTAGATGGGCGTGGCGCGGTCGTCTTTCGCTGGGAGGAGAACCCGCGTGATATCGACGACGCGTCGCTCGTCGCGACGCGGCTCTCGGAGGCCGGGCTTGGCCAGCGGACGCGCCTGCCCGCGCCCCGCCTGCCCTTCCCGCTCGACGCGCACGTCGGCGCAACCGAGCGCGGGGCGTTCGCGATCTGGAGCGTGCACGCCCCTGACGAAGCGGCCGACACGCTCGTCTACCTCGCACTCCTCGATCCCGTGGACGGCTGCGGAGCCGCCGAGGTCATACGGCTCGCGCGCTTCCGTGGCGCGATTGGCTCACCATCCGTGTACGCGCTGCCTGAAGGCCCCGATCTGCTCGTCCTCGGGCTCCCGCTCGGCCCGGACGGCACGCCCGAGCTCGTGGCGCTCCGCGCGCACTGCGCGGTCGACAGGCCGTAAGCGTTCGAGACGCCCCTCCCGTGGACGCCGCTCGACGAATGCGGCGGCGTCAACGTGCATGCCGGCACGGCGGTAGACGGTCGCGACGGTCGCGACCAAGAAGCGCCTCGAGCGGCTCGTCCGCTACGTCGCGCGACCACCGCTCGCACGAGAGCGCCTCGCGCGACACCCCGACGGCCGGCGCGTCATCTATCGCTCGAGTCACCCTGGAAGGACGGCACCGACGCCGACGTGCTCGACCCGCTCGACCTGCTCTCGCGCCTGTGCGCGATCGTGCCACCGCCACGCTGGCACCTGCTTCGTTATCACGGCGTGCTCGCTGGGCACGCCACCGCGCGCACAGAGGTCGTCCCGGGCCGCGCCGCGCGCTCCGGCGAGCAGCTCGCGCTCTTTCATCCCGCCGACGAGAGCTCGCTCGCGCCACCACCACCCGCACGACATCCCTGGGCCTGGCTCCTTCGCAGGGTCTTCGCGGTCGACATCCGCACTTGCCCAGACTGCGGCGGCTCGATGCGCCTCGTCACGATCGCTACGACCCCCGAGCAGATCGCCGAGGTGCTCGAAGGCCGCGTGCCGCGCTCGCGGGCGCCACCTCCGTCACCTCGGCAGCTCGCGCTCGACTTCGTCGCGGCCTGAGGCGTCGGCGCGCGGGCACTCGTGTGTCTTCGGCACCGCTCGCAGGGTTCGGGGTGCCTCGCCGGCGGCGGGTGACCGGAGAGCAACACGCCCCTCTCGCGCATCCAACCGTCACTCGCGCCCCCTGCGGCGATCGAGCGGCTGGCGCTCCCGGGCCAAACCCCGCTTGGGATGCCCTAGCCGCCTTGTAGAGCGCCGCAGATTTGGCGGCCCCACACGGCGCCGCCGGGCTGAAACACCTGGATGTAGGCGGCCGGGCTGCTCGTCGCCGTGATGGTGAGTGTCGTGGTCGACGGCACGTAGATCTGGAAGCTGTCGACGTCGAGGCTCGTGTGCGTCCTGCGGAGTCCCTCCAGCGCCGCCGTAAGCGAAGTCGTCTGCGGAAGTCGTCAGCTTGATCGTGCCGTCCCAGGGGCCCGACGCGAGCGTGCGCGGCGAGAGCGCGACGAGATACCAGTCGGTCGCGGGAAGCGACGGCGTCATCATCACGACGCTCGCACCGGACGGGCTCGTCGCGTACGCGATCTGTGTCTGCGAACTGTTCGGGGAGGTGCTGGCGACGCTCTTCCTCTTTCTTGTATCCGCTCTGCTTCTCGCCCGGACCGTCAATGACGAAAAATGTAGAAGAGCGTCCCCACCCACTGACAGCCTTCACGCACAGCGCCGGGCGGACAGCGCGAGTCGTCGACGTATGGCCTTCGCCAGGTGCAAGCCGTCAGGAGCGCCACGAGCACGAGTACCGTTGAGAGCAATGCGAAGGGCTTCCCCCATTTCGACCGCGAGCGATATCGCTATGGGCACGCGACACCGCTGTCGCCGGTGCTGAACGTGACGAGCGGGCCCGAGAGGCGCAGCGAGGTCACCACGAGGCCTTCGGGAAGGCCGCTCTCCACACGAGAGAGCGCGCACGGCGCCGTGAGCTCGGCGGCGATGGACTCGCCGGTCATCGAGCCGGCGCGCGTCACGCGGGCGGCACAATATGCGGTGTAGCCGCATCGCGACGTGGCGCCATCGGGGCAGTAGACGCTCTCGCTCGAGAAGATGTTCGTGATGAAGCCTCCTTCGATCGGGCCTTCGCGTTCGAACCACGGTCCACCGGCGCTCACATCAGTGGCGAAGTCGGGGAACACCGCATACGCACTTCCGAAGCTCACGCTGCAGCCCATCTCGGGTGATCGTGTCACGATCACGCCGGCGCCAGCTACGAACAGCGGGGCGGAGAGAGGGCCACATGCAGTGAAGTCGTCCGATCCCGGTACGCGAAACGCGATGTCGATGTACCCGTCCGCCGGACAGCGACCGTCCGTGCCGCGGTCCGCGCCGCCGTCCGCGCTGTGCGACTCGCTGCATCCAGCCGCGCAAGCCGCGGCGATGCCGAGGGCGACGCGCGTTGCGTGGGAAGTCACCATGGCGGCATCGCCGGATAGAACTGCGCCGGGCGCGCGAGGAAAAGCCGGTAGATGCACGGCGATGAGGTGAACGCGTCGCTCCGCACGCGGACGCGATAGGTCCCGGCGACCGGCGCGATGGCGACCGGCGAATATAGGCGGCTCGACATCGTTGTGATCAACGTCGCCAGGGGCAACGTCATGAGAACGGTCGAAGTGACGAGCATGAATGCGCCTAAGGCCGACAAGTTGGCCAAGGAGCGGCGTATTCGGCAGGCGGGCGGGCTCTGCATAAAAGATCGCAAAACCGGAACACTCAAGAAGGTGCCGAGAGTTTCCAGCGTTGTGCGGCGAAGATGAGCGGTCAACTCGCGACCGCCTGCTTCCATAATCAAGTCAAAGGAGCGGTTCATCATGGCAAAGCCGGTCCCGAAGGAACAAAGGAAGCCGATCGCGTTCTGGGACGTCGATCAAGACCTCAAGCCGTATGCTCGCGACAAATTGCTGAAAAGCCAGGCCGAGGGGCAATACACTGCCATCATCAAGTTTCTCAACGACAACGGAATGTTCAAGAAGAAGCGTCGGGCCGTCGACGCGAACGGCAAGCTGCTAATCCGTCGAGTATTTGGCCAAGATCTCACGCCCGAAGGGATTGCCTTCGTCAAAGCGGCCCACAAAGCGTGGTTCGGATCGAAGGCCTCGGCAAAAGACCCAAGCAATACAGCACTGCTTGAGAGATACCTCAAGCAAGTGCGCGGGTAGGTGAGGGATCCGTACACTTGCAGTCACGGATCCGGCTCCAAGGTTACGGACCCCCTACTCACCTTCTGACTGCGGGTGCCTCGATCACGTTGGCCAAGGGACTCGAGGATCACGAGACGGTCGGCGAGGGCACGTCGTTCTCGACGTCGGACGGGCGCATCTACGCGATCGTCCGGGTGAGCAACCCCGCGCGCACCGAGTCGCAGATCTACGTGAGCTTCGAGAGCGCCGACGCGCCCGCGCCCGCGACGACCCCGGCCGGCACGACGCCCCGCGGGCTCGCGCTCGACATCCCCGCGCACCCACGCTGGCGGACGCTCGCGCGCATCGGGACGAACCGACCGGCGGGTCGCTACCGATGCGTCGTGCGGAGCGCGACCGGCGAGGAGCTCGACGCCGTCGAGTTCACGATCACCGAGTAACCGCTCGAGGTGCGTTCAAATTTGAACTTGTCCCCGACTCGATGGTGCGCGGCACAGCCGACCGGCTTGACGGGGCCGAAGTGCTCGGGCACGGATGCGCTTCATGATCCGCGCCGCCGTCATCCACGCACCCGAGGAGCCGGTGCGCATCGAAGAGCTAGCCGAGCCCGAGCTCGCGCCGGGCGCGGCGCTGCTGCGCACGACGTACTCGGAGGTGTGTGGCACCGACGTGCACATCGCGGACGGAAAGCTGAACAGCGTCTCTTACCCGCTGATCCCGGGGCACGTGTCGGTCGGAGTGCTCGACAAGATCCGCGGAGAGATCGTCGACATCGAGGGCGTGCCGTTCGCGGAAGGCGACACGGTCGCGTTCCTCGACGTGCACGGCTCGTGCGGCGCCTGCTACCAGTGCCTCGTCGCGAAGGCGACGACGCGGTGCCCCGCGCGCAGGGTCTACGGGATCACGTTCGGCGCGAACGACGGGCCGCTCGGCGGATGGGCGGAGAAGATCTGGCTCAAGGCCGGGACGAAGCTCTTGCGTCTGCTCCGCCGTGCTCGACGGAGTCTTCACCGAGGGCGAGACGGGCGAGCTCGCCTTCCACCCACTGCCCTCGCTCGACAACTCCGACGTCGCAGACCTCCTACAGACGATCCGCTCGCGTGTGCTCGCGATGCTCGAACGCCGCGGCGTGATCGAAAGCCGCCTCGAGCCATCCCTCGTCGACGATGGCTTCACCTTGCAGTGTGCGGGGACCCCGCCGCGCTTCGCGCGGCACCCCGCCCGGGTGTAGGCCGTCCGCCTTCGGCGTACGCCCCACACCCTCCGGCGCGAGCCCGTGTTGGCGGCGCTCGCCAGCGCGGCCGTCACCGGTCGTCCACCTGCCGGGCCCGAGCAGCGAGAGCGCCCTGCGATCACGCTGCGCGAGGGTCTCGAGCGTTCGGTCTCGGGTCTGTGCGCGCGCGACGGAGGCTTCTCCCTTCACGCCGCCACCACCGCCGGGGCCGACGACGCGCGGGCGCGCGAGTCGCTGTGCAAGTACATCCTGCGCCCGCCGCTGTGCGAGGAGCGCCTCGAGACGCTCGACAACGGCATGGTGCGCCTGCGGCTAAAGCGCCCGTTCTCGGACGGCACCATCGCGATCGAGATGGACCCCCTCTCGCTGCTGTGCCGGCTCGCGGCCGCAGTGCCTCCTCCGCGCCGTCACCTCGTGACCTACGCAGGCGTGCTGTTGGCCGCACATCGCTGGCGCAAGCGTGTCGTGCCTCCGCCGCCGCCCGCCGAGCTCGAGCCGAGCGACGTTGCACACGCGCATGCACCACCAAGCGAACAGGACGCGCGGCCTGCGACGCACCGCTCCACGTATCGCCCATGGGCCGAGCTGCTCAAACGCACGTTTGGCTGGGACCTGGAGAAATGTCGGCGGTGCGGCGCACGCATGAAGCTTCGCGCTCTCATCACCAACCCCAAGAGCATCACGCGGTTCTTGCGCTCGTTGGGCGAGCCCTCCGAGCCCCCTCCCATCGCGCCTGCTCGCGACCCACCATTCTACAAGAGCCCGGTGCTGCGCCGAAGGCTCGGCGAGCTCGACGGCGCAGCGCGCGCACAGACCGAGATGTTCGAGTCGTAACAGGCTCGCGCCTACCCAGAGGCGCTGTCGGCCAGCGTGCTCCTGCGCCCACCATCTGCTGTACGAGCGCCGCCGGACGCGCCGAGCCCACCTCTTCCCTCACGACAGGGCGCCGCCAGTTCGTTCCGGCCGTCCCGCGAGGGTTCCCACCAACACCGACCGCACCAAGACCGCCCCTCCACCGCACCGCTGGCGCGAGGATCCCCCCGATCGTTTCACCTACGCGCCCCCGTTCCCCAGCCGGCGGTCCCGCGCGAGGCGCTGAGCGAAGCGCTCCAGAACGTCTGGACGCGCACCGAGGAGATCGTCGCCGACCGTCCGCCCGAGCCGCCCGCCGAGGCGACGGAAGAAGCGATCGCGGCGTGGGCCAACGACCCGTTCGCGCCGTGGGTCGAGCGGCGGCGGCTCGCCATCGAGGCGCTCGAGCCGCTGGTCGCGGAGATCGGCGAGACGTCGGTCGAGCGTCCCCTCGCCGGTGCGTTCTTCGGGTACATGTACGAAGACACCGCCGCGGGGATTCGGGGCGCGCCCGTGCCCGACGACCTCGCGCACGACGCCGAGCTCCTCGACATCTACGTGCACACCCTCGACGAAGCGCTCCGGCCGTTCGCGCAGCGCGCGCTCGAGAGCTACGCGTACTGCGCGACGGTGCTCGCGCGCCAACCGGACGAGACGTGGCTCGAGTGGGCGCGCTACTGCCTCGAGCGCGGCCGCGACGTCGGCGAGGTGTTCCACTTCACCGCCGGGAGCGCCGACGAGAGCGCCGACGGGGGGAGCGCGCCCGCGGACGGCGCGACGCCCGCGCCCGCACCCGCACCCGCCTCGGCGCACTGACCCGGATCGCGGAGCGCGGAGATCAGTCGCGCCGCTGCACGCGCCGCCGTGCGCGCCACCCGACGAGCACTGCGAGCGCTGCCCACCCGAGCGCCGGGAGCCGGCCCCGGCGGCAATGAGACCGCGTCCCGCTGACCCGGCAACCACACCCGTCCTCGCTGACCGGGCCAATCGTCTCGCCGCCGTCCGACCCGGCGCCGCCACCGTCGCGACCCGGCGTCGTCCCGCCGCCGTCGACATCCACCCCCACGCCGCCGTCGCGGACCGGCGGCGCCACGCCGCTCACGAGCGGGTGCGGGTGCGGGTAGGGCGTGTACTGAGCGTCCCGCCACGTGTCCGTCGCGGTGCACACGTCGAGCGTTCCGTCTTGGGTCGTCGCGTTGGCGGCGTCCCAGTCGCCGCCTTGGTCGGTGGACCAATACGCGACACCCGGCGTGCACGTGGTCGGCCGGCTCGCGCGCGGCCCCATGCCGACGCCCGTCGCGCCCGTGAAGCTCGCCGCCTCGAGATAGAAGTCGCGGTTCTCGCGGAGGCGTGTGTCGGCGTGGTTCGAGAGGCGTGCGCCGCCCCATCCCGAGTGCACGCTTCCGGTGTTCGCCCACGCGTACACGGGCTCGAGCGCCTGCTGCGGCCACGCGATCGTCCCGGTGCGCGTGTTCATCGCGCTCGGGAAGTCGCCGGAGATCAGGTCGCCCTGCCCGCGTCCCACGTCGTCGAGACACGGATAGCCCGTCACGGCGTCGGTGTTCCCGTCCCATGCCGACCCGGTGCCGGTGAGCTCCGTCCCGCAATACCCCCAACCGTCGGGCGTCGGCGACTCGGAGTAGGTCGTGTTGTCCTTCCGGAGCGAGTTCAGATAGAGGAAGTTCTTGAAGAGCGAGTCGCCGAAGTCGTTCCCCCAAATCATCAGCGTGCCCGACGTCATGTAAGCGAACGTGAAGCTCGGCTCGTCGGTGCTCGCGTCATACGACGGCGCCGCGGTCACCGTGTTGCGGTAGAGCTCATGGGCGCGACACCCGCGCCCGCGCCCGGCCCCGCCGGTGGGGTGCGTCTGCCCGACGGCGGTGCTCTCGAGCGCGTTGAAGCGGATGACGAAGCGACCCCCGGCGTTGCAGTCGGTCACGCTCGTGACGAACCGCCCCAATCCCGTGTCGCGCCCGCGGAAGTCGTTGTCCTCGACGAAGACGAAGCGGGGCCCGCCGAAGTCGGTCGGCTCCGCCCAAGCGTCGTCGTCTGCCCCTTGGAAGAACAGGTAGTTCCCGATGTCGATCATGTCGAAGGCGCTCTCGTAGACCACGCCCGAGAGGTCGCCGAGGAAGCGGATCATCTTCGAGTTCTGTGCCTCGCCCGTGGTGTACGCGGGCATGTCGAAGTGGACGTGATCGACCCGCACCGCGTCCGACGCGCCACCGATCGCGACGACCGCCGTCTCCTTGATCGCCCCCGCACCACCGCGGAACGTGACGCCCGCCAGACGGAACGCGCCGGAGGTGCGCACGAACAAGAGCGGTGCGCCGTCCGCCGCGTCGTCGACGATCACGGTGGCGTCGTCGCCGCCTCGGACGCTCAGGTCCGAGGCGCCGATCAGCGTGACGTCCGAGGGTGCGCTCCAGTCGATCCCACGCGTCCAGTGACAGGTGCCGGCGGGAATCGCGACCGTGTCCCCGCTGGCCGCGAGACCGAGCGCGGTCTCGACGTCATCGGGATTGCAGGACGCTGCGTCGACCGTGTCCGCGCGAGCGCGGGTGGGCGTGGCGAGAGCGACCAGGAAGAGGAGGGGGAGGAGGAGGAAGAGCGGGGTCGCTCGCATCGCTCACGATGCTACACCAAAGCCCGGTCGGTCGACGGCGCGACCGCCGACCGCGGCGCTCAGAGCCGGTGTGCCATTACCCGCTCGGCCCGTCGGTCCTTGGCGTCACCCTCTCGTATGATGGGTGTCCTCTACATACTCCCAGCCTTCGTGCAGGCCTTCTCTCCCACAACGATCCCCCCAGCCTTTTCTGACTTCGGATGTCCTAGGTGCCGCGCGGCCGCCCAACGCATCCAGCAAGAGATCCACGCCATGCCGTCGCCCGCCGAGGTCGTCGGGGTGCTCGAGCATCTGGCAGGCACGGCGCGTGGCGCCATGCATCTGCCGGTTTGAGTCACGCAGCGCTGCCACTTAACCCTACCGACGACGAGCCAGTCGCTTGTCGCTCTAGCCAGTACCAGCGGGAGCGCACCAAGCGGCGCCGCGTGAAGGTCTGCTGTTTCAGCAAGAAGCGCGGGGCAAACACGTTCTGGATATCGGATGTCGCGAGGGGAAGAGCGCTTGGCGAGTCCTCCATCACCCAAATCAGATGCGTCCCACCGGGGGCCAGCAGTCGGTACACCTCCGCCGCGTATCGCGTTTGCTGCTCGGCATTGAGACAGTGGTAGCAGCCCACGTCGAACGACGCGCCAAACGGCCCCGCGACGTTGTGTAGATCGGTCACGTCACCGACAACGAATGCCGGGGGATTTGCGTCACCCGCTGTACGCGCGCGGGCCTTCGCGATGGCCACCGGCGAGAAGTCGACACCCAGGACTTGATGCCCTGCGCGCGCCAGGTTGCGAGAAAACCGACCCACACCGCAGCCCAATTCGAGGACGCGTTGGGCGGGCTTACCGCCTGCAAGGTCAGCCACCTCAGGCGGCATGCGGACGTCTCCCCAGAACGTGAAAGGAGCGCGGTAGGCGCGGTCGAAGTCGGCGCTGGTGGTCGGTGCATGCTTCTGGATGACTTGGTTTCCCATGTCATGCTATATAGCCTACTATGCAAAGTCGTCAAGTGCCCTGGGATCCGACCTCGGTCCCGACCTTCTGGATCAACCACGCGTCGCGGCTGCTGATGCGTCGCTTCGACGAGCGCCTTCGTCCACTCGGGCTTTCGATGGCCTACTTGCAAGTCGCGATCACGATTGAACAGCAAGGCCCCCTAGCGCAGAAGGACCTACTGCGGTTCGTGCACGTCGAGCAACCTACGATGGCAGCGTTGCTCAAGCGGATGGAGCGGGACCGGCTCGTTTCACGCAAACCCGACCCCAAGGACTCACGCGCTCAGCTCGTACGGCTCACTTCACGCGCGCGCAATGCACTCACCCGCGCCAAGGACATGATGGGGACAATCGTCCAAGAGGCGATGACGGGTGTTTCCGAACCTGACCAAGGAAGACTCGTTGAATGGCTCCAGATCGTAGTTCGCAACCTGTCCGACGAGCCATCAAATCCAACGGCTCTTGGGTGAACACGGCTGGCGCAAGGTTAGATACTGACGACAATCTTACCCTTGGCGTGACCCTGCTCCAGGAGCGCAAACGCTTCAGCGATGCGGGCAAACGGCAAGACTTGATCGACGACGACCTCGAGCTTGTGGGGTGCAGATCACGTCCTGAGCGGCGGCCCCTGTTAATCCCACGCGCCTCATGCTAGCGAGGTGCATGGCAAAGAAGAAGGGCAAGCGCCCGAGCAAGTTCGAGCCGCCTCGCGACGCGCGCGAAGCACGCGTCATGGAGGCGGCGCGACGCGCGTATCGGCTCGCGAAGGAGAAGCTGCACGAAGCTCGCGATCCGGCTGCGTCGAAAGCAGCGTACGAGAGCGTCTGGGCGGCGACGGACGACGTGGGCAAGGCCATCGTCGAGTCCGTTGAAGACGAGGACGCCGAGGAAGACCCCGACGTATTCACGGACGAGCACGGTGTCGAGTGGAGACGCGTCACCGAGGACGGGCGCACGTAGGCGCGAGCACGCGCCCACGAGTGAATCGAGTCGACCTCCTGGATTTCCCCGGTCCACTCGCGAGCGCCCACCCCCAACCCCAGAGCGCCCCCGAATCGAGCCTCGCGAGCACGATCCCACGGCCGACGGCGATCTCGACCACCCCGCCGAGACCGATCCGGCGCGGTCGCGAGTACATCAGCGTGCCTGGAGATCCCGTGGGAATGCCCAGGCTGCCGTACTCACCGAGGCCCCAGCACCACACGTCGCCGAGCTCGTCGCGCGCACACGCGTTGTAGAAGCCGGCCCCGAGCTCCACGAAACGCGCCGTCTCACAGCGCATCCCTCGGCAGCGCTCACATCGGTCGCAATCGTCGTCGCTCACGCAGTTCGACGGGGCGGAATCGGTCGACTCCATCGCATCCGAGCGGCCGCCGTCGATCGAGCCGAACGTGTCGAAGCCTATGCGCCCGCAAGCTGCGAGCATCGCCACGGCGATGATGGCCAGCCTCGTACACACGCTCGCGATGGTACCAGCTGCGTCAGCGTCGGGGTGCACACACCCCGCGCTCGCCGCTGCCGTAACAGGCTCGCGCCTACCCAGAGGCGCTGTCGGCCAGCGTGCTCCTGCGCCCACCATCTGCTGTACGAGCGCCGCCGGACGCGCCGTTCCGGCCGTCCCGCGAGGGTTCCCACCAACACCGACCGCACCAAGACCGCCCTCCACCGCACCGCTGGCGCGAGGATCCCCCGCATCCGCCAACCGGGGGTCCACGCTTCAGGGGAATGAGTTCCCGCGCCGACCCGAATGCTGTCCTACGTGGCTCGCAAACGATCCTGGAGCTGACGTCGGAGTGAGCGTCGGCGGGGCGACGAGGAGGACGGACATCAATCACGGCCAGACGCGGAAACGCTTCCTGCCGTGTATGCGGTACGTGGTGAAGTCGCGGCGGTCGAGGGTGAGCACGTCGACGAGCCGACGCTCTTCGGCGACGGCGACGAGTGTGGCATCCGCGAGATCCATCGGGAGGTCGGAGTACTTCTTCATCAGGTCCCGGACGCGCGGCCACTGCTCCGGCGTGGGAACCACCACTTCGAGGTCGCCTCGCGTCACGAGGAGCCAGAGCGCCTCCTGTCCGCGCCACCCGCCGGCGTCGCCGAGCAGGTACATCGCCTCCGTGAAAGCAGGCCACGTCGTCACCATGGGCGTCGTGAAGGTCTCGAGGGCGCGCACACAACGCTCATGGTCGGGCTCCCCGCGGTCGATGAGCGCGACGAGCGGCCCTGCGTCAGTCAGGATCACCGTCTCTTGGCTCTCTTCGCCCGCAAGATCTTCTGGAACGCAGCGTGCGTGTCTCGCGCTCGGCCGCCCTTCGACTCGATCGTGCCGATCACCGGCCCGACGCGCTCGGCGAGCGTCTCACCGAGCACCTCCCGACAGCGGCGAGCGATCGCATCGCGAATGAGCTCCGATTGGCTGACGCCGAGCGCCTTCGCGGCCTTTTCCAGCTCCTCCTGGAGCTGTTCATCGAGACGCGCGCTCTTGGCCATGGCGTAATACTAGTGACGACCGATGTGATACGCAACGAGGGGGAAAGCCTCGATCCTGGAGCTGACGTCGGAGTGAGCGTCGGCGGGGCCGCGCAGAGAACGGGTCAAAGCGAGATCTGAGAGCCGATCTCCATATGGATTCGGTCGCGGCCGAATCTTCGCGTTCTCACCATCGAGGAGATGGAGGCGGAGGTCGAACGTCGCGCGCGAGCCGTTCCGAACCGCGGGGAGCGGATCGCAGAAGCCCGCGCAAACGAGCCACGGTACATGAAGCTGATCCGCCGGCTGTGCGACGCGGCCGGACACGAGCTCTCACACGTGACTGCCGGCGATCCCACCCACGTTCACGAAGGCGCGCGGACGCTCGCATGGCACTTCTTCACCGATCGAGGTCACCATTTCATGGTCGAGGCGGGGGGGCAGGCGATCATGTTCGACGGGGACTCGCACCGGCGCATCATCGCGATCGACGCGCCAGGGGAGTGACGCGGTTGGGGATAGGCTCGTCGCTGATCGCGCTCACCCTCTTGGGAAGCACGATCGCGTGTGGCCAGGATCCGCCGCCCGCGCGGCCACCCGTCTCAGCACCGACGGCCCCCGTCCGAGCGGCCCGTGTTCTACCACGTGTGCCCACCGCTCGAAGGGCGCTGGATCGATACGGCGCCGCCGTGAGGTGACGTCGCGGGGAGCCGGCCATCGCATTCGAGGCCGAAGGGCGGTTTCGTGCTACGCACCAAGCGTGAACGAGCTCCTGTGCTTGCCCTACTCGCCATGGTCGGAGAAAGCGCGCTGGGCGCTCGACGCTCGCGCCGTGCCCTACGTGGCGCGCATCTACCAGCCGCTGATCGGCGAGCCCGCGCTGCGCTTTCGGACGCGACGGTGGCGCGGACGCGTGAGCGTGCCCGTGCTCACGGACGAGGACGGCGGCGTGCACACCGACTCGGCGGACATCGCACGGTTCGCGGACGCGCGCGGCGACGGGCCGACGCTCTTTCCGGCCGAGCACGAGGCGGAGATCGCGCGCTTCATCGACATCTCGGAGCGCGCGCTCTCGGCGGGTCGTGCACGATCGCTGGAGCGCATGCTGCGCGACGACGAGGCGCTCCTCGAGATGGTGCCACGCCCGCTGCAGCGCCCACTCGGACCGATCGCCATCGCCATCGCGGCCGGTGGCGTGCGCCGCACGCTTCGCAAGTACGCTGCGACGTCGTCGTCGGCGAGCGAGCACGAGCACGCGCTCGTCGTCGCGCTCGATGCGCTCCGCGCCGCAATCCCCGCATCGCGCGGCCCGCTCCTCGGCGCGCTCACGTTCGCCGACATCGCCGCCACGCAGATGCTCGCGTTCGTGTCGCCGCCGGCGTTCGGTCTCCGCGTCGGCCCCGCGAGCCGCCGCACGTTCCACGACCCCGAGGTCGCCGAGCGCTACGGCGACCTCGTCGATTGGCGTGACGCGATCTACGACGCGCATCGGGGGCGCATCGGCGGCGAGCCCGCGGCCTGACCTCAGTGCGCGTTCATCTCGTCGAGCCGCTGCTCCATCGCGGCGGCGTCGTACACGCTCGAGCCGGTCGCGTGATTGACGCGGCGCGCCGCCTCGCCGAGCTCAGCCGGGCTGAGCGGCGCGGAAGCGGCCGCGGGCGTCAGGGTCTCGCCGCGCGCGGCCGCTTGCTCGCGGCGCTGCTGGCGGATCTCGACGACGGCGCGGAGCAACGCTTCGTCCACCTGGAACAGACGACCCGCGGGCGAGAACTCGGCGCCGCACGCCTGGTCTCCGCCCATCACGCTCATCCCGCCCGTGCCATGCACGCGGAAGATCCCCTGGCCGCTCGCGAGCGGTTGGGCGTGCCCGGCGCCGAGCGTGCCGCGATACACCTCACGACCGGTCAGCGTGTCCTCGACGGTGACGACGTTGTTGGCGAAGTAGCTGAAGATCCAGAGCTGGCCCGGCGTGGGCAAGAGAAAGTCGTTGTCGATCCCCATGCCCTCGGCGCCGGCCGCATAGTGGTGCTCGGCGTAGCCGGCGTACGTGCCGGGCGCGACCATCGCGGTGATCTCGTGATCCGACGTGATGTGGAGGTAGCGCGTGTGGAGGGTGAGCACGTGAGCCGTTCCGCGCGCGACCGGACCGTGGAACACGACCTCACCGGTGTCGAGATCGGCGACCGTCACCTGCGCCTCGACCTGCTGGCTCATCAGGACCAGGTCGTTCGATCCGAGGCCGCCCGTGTTGCCGATGACGGTGAGGAAGTCGCGGCCCGCGCCGCGCCCGTCCGCCGCGGGCACGGTGAACCCTTGATCGTAGTAGACCTGCACGGACACCGCGGGCGTCTCCGATTCGACGTCGAGCACGTGCGCGCCGAGCGCGGCGACCTCGGTCGCGTCGAGGACGTGTCGCCCTCGCGCCCGGAGGTCACCCGAGAAAGAGTCCGTCCGGTCGTGCGGTCGCGGACGTTCACGTGCGTCGGCTCCCACGCCCAGATCACGACCTGGTCCTCGCTCGTGTTGGGCGACGCGGGCAGCTGCACGAAGAACCGGTTCGAGCGGTAGCTTCCCTCTTCGTCGCGCGCCCAATAGCCGACCATGGTGCAGGCCGAAGGCGTGCCGACGAGGATCGCCGCCTTCTTGTCGGAGATGAATCGGAAGATGCCCGCGCCGGTGGGCACGAGCTGTGTCTCCCCCACACCGACCCGGCCCGTCCACACCGGCTCTCCGGTCTCCATCGAGACGATCCGGACGTCGGTGTCCGGGTGGTAGCCGTGCACGACCGCCTCGGCGGCCGTGTAGAAATAGGTCGTGTAGCGGCTCGGCTGCGGCGCCGCCGCCACTCTGCCCACCGCTTGCTGAGCAAGGGCTGTGCCCCCGAGCATGAGGATCACCGCCGTGGTGACGATCGCGAGCACGTGACGCATCGAAAAACCTCCGCGGAGGGCGTAGACGCACGAGCTGCCGAACGGTTCTGACGATATTCCCGGGGGTGGCCCGAGCCGGTCGTGGCAAGCCGGGCGGTCCTTTGGCATGCTCGCGGGGGTGATGCCTTCGCTTCGGCTCCTCGCGGCCTTCGGTGTGACGACGGTCGTGGCGACGGTCGTGGCGACGGTCGCGGCGGCGCATCCGGCGAGCGCACAGGACGGCGCAGTGGATGCAGGCGTCGTCGGCGCCGCCCCCGCCCCCGACGACGCAGCCGCGGACGAGCGCGCTCGACAGCACTTCGAGTCGGGCACGGCGTACTACGAATCGGGCGAGTGGCAGAGCGCGCTCGACGAGTTCCAGCGCTCCTACGAGCTGAGCCAGCGGCCGGAGCTCTTCTACAACATGCACCTCTGCTACTTCAACCTCGGACGGCTCGACGAGGCGGTCCATGCGCTCGAACGGTTCCTCGAAGAGGTCTCGGACATGCCGAACCGAGGGAACATGGAGCGGCGGCTCGAGAACTTGAGGCGGCAGCTGGAGCAGCAGCAACGAGCGGGGTCGGGAGCCGGGTCGGGCACGGGCACGGGCGCGGGCGCGGGCGCGGGCACAGGCGCGGGCACGACCACGGACTCGGGCGCCGACGCGGGCGCGACCACGAGCGCGGGCACGGCTACGGGTGGTGGGTCCGAGGGCGGCGGCGGGGTGCCGGTCGCGTCGTGGATCGGCTTCATCGTGGGCGGCGTCGGGCTCGCGACGATGGGGGTGTTCGGGGCGCTCGCGCTCTCCGAGGAGAGCTCGGTGAAGAGCGGGTGCGGTGCCACGATGGCGTGCTCGCCCGACGAGGTTTCGGCGATGGACACCTACGCGCTCGTCTCCGACATCGGGCTCGGCGTAGGCGTGGCGGGCGTCGCTGTCGGGGTCATCTTCCTGCTCGTCGGACGCGGCGACGACGACAGCTCGGGCGCCGTGGCGTCGCTGCGCGTCGCTCCGTGGGTCGCCCGCGGGTCCGCCGGCGCCGCGGTCGGAGGGATTTTTTGACGCGCGAGGCGCGAGCTCTCGGCGCGGTCGTCGCGCTGCTCGCGAGCGGTTGCTCGCTCGTGATCGACAGCTCGAAGTACGTCGGCAGCGGGTCCGACGGCGGCAGCGTCGCGGACGGTGGAGGCCTCGACGCGTCCTTCGACGGGCCGCTCCCGGCCGACCCGTGCGACCTCGTCGCCCGGCCCGAGGACTGCTCCGACCCGACGTGCTGCGACTGCGACGCCGACGGTTGGGTGCTCGCGCACCCCGCGTGCACGCCGCCCGCCGGCATGATCGAGCGCGACTGCAACGACGAGAACCCGACGGTTCATCCCTACGCCGCGCCGCTCTGCGGGACACCGATCTACGAGGACTGCACCGTCTCGCGCGACAGCTCACTGGTGGAGGTCGGCTTCATCCGTCCGTTCAAGAATCACGTTCCCCGTCAACGGGATGAGCTCCACTGTCGCCATCGGCCGCGCCGGCTCGGGCACGTACGACGGCTACGTGGCGCTCGCGCGTGGGACCCGGCCGGCGGCGGCGTTCTACGCGCTCGACGGAAGGGCGATGGAGGACGCCACGTTCGGCAGCTCGGAGGTGCAGGCGGTCGCGATCACGAACGACGCCGTCGCCGTATCCACGAGAACCGACACGGCGCTGGCGCTCGGCGGCGACCGGTTCACGGTCGCGGGGCCGACCGGATCCATCATCGGGCTCGTCGATCTCGTGCCCGGCGCGGACCACCCGAACGTCGTCTGGGCCGACACCGCGGGGAACACGCTCGTGTTTGCCGATGTCACGGTCCCGGTCGTCATGAGCACGGGGGATTGGATGGGTGGCAACGTGGCCGTCCGGTCGAGCGGCGGTGCGATCGTCGGTCATCGAACGCTCGGCGGGCTTCTCATGACGGAGGCGCGTGGCGACACGACGACGTCGACGATGCGCATCACCGACACCATCACGGGCCGCTTCGACGTGGCGAAGCTTCCGTCGGGCCAGCGCTACGCGATCGTCGGCGTCGGCTCCGAAGCGGCCCAGGTCCAATACGTCGTGTACGACGTGCGCTGCACCCTCGGCGGATGTGTGCAGATGTCTCGCAGCCTGACGGGAATCGGTGCGCCCTCTCTCGGGGCGGCGGCCATCGAGGGCGTCGCCGTGGCGGGCAACGATCTCGGTGATCGCAGCGCTGGAGGTGCCGGGTGCGCCGTCGGGCGCGGACCTCGTGCTGCTCGGCATCGACGGCATGGTGATCTTTCAGGCTCACGGCCTCGTCCCCGCGATGGTGGGTCGCTCACGCGCCATCTACGACATCGACTCGGACTCCTACCGCGGCCCGAGCGGCCTCACCGACGTGGTGTTCGCCACCGCGGCGACCGGCGACACGAATCTCGCAGACAGACGTGTGGATCGGCGGCCTTCGCGGCTGCTTCTGACCGCCTCTTGGTCGTCGACCGGCTAGACGCGCTCGACGTCGTATCACGCCGTCGATGTTCGCGATGCTGCGCATGAGCGTCTTGAGCTTCGTCGACGTCGCCGACGGTGAACTGGAAGATGTTCACCGCGGTTCCGTCCGGCGTCGTGCGGCAGTTCGCTTCGCGATGTTCACGCCCGCCTCGGTGAACGTCGGAGGAGACGTTCGCGAGGATACCCGGGCGATCCGCCGTCACGACGCGCATCGCGACTGGCAGCTCGACCTTCGCGCTCGACGCCCAGCTCACCTCGACGCGGCGCTCGGGGTCGAGCTCCATCGCCTTCGCGCAGCCGCGGCGGTGCACCGTCACGCCGCGCCCGCGCGTGATCCAGCCCGTCATCGGGTCGCCTGGCAGCGGGTTGCAGCACTTCGCGAAGCGCACCATCACGTCGTCGATCCCGTCGATGACGATGCCGCGTCGCCTTCGCGGCGCGTGACCTTGCGGACCGTCGCGCTCGATGAACCCGGGCTTGAGGCTCTCACGCGCCGTTCGGGTCCTCCTTCGGGCGCGATGACCGAGACCACCTGCGCAGCGCTCATCCGGCCCGCAGCCGATCGATCGCGTACAGATCGTCGAGCGACTCGACCTCGAAGTGATCGAGGACCTTGTCCTTGTCGGAGCTCTTCGCCCAGCGCGCGTAGCTGAGGTCCCGCTTGTGCATCTCGCGCTCGAGCACGTCCTTGCCGAGTCTTGACGCTGCGCTAGCGCTCCTCGGCTCGGACGTGCCCGCGGATGCGCGAGCGCGCGCGGCTCGGTCTCGACGAACTCGAGCCAGTCCTTGTTGGGGTGCTGGTTGCTGGCTCGTCAGGATCTCGACGACGTCGCCGTTGTGGAGCTGGTAGCGCAGCGGGACGATCGCGCCGTTCACGCGCGCGCCCACGCAGTGCTCGCCGACCTCCGAGTGGATGGCGTACGCGAAGTCGACGGGCGTCGCGCCGCGCGGGAACGACCTTCACGTCGCCCTTCGGCGTGAACACGTAGACCTCGTCGAGAAAGAGGTCGACCTTCACGCTCTCGAGGAACTCGGCAGGGTCCGCGAGCTCCTGCTGGAACTCCATCGAGCTGCCGGAGCCATGCGAAGCTTCGCCGCGTCCTTCGCGTCGAGGCCCGCCCGTTCGCTCCTTGTACTTCCAGTGCGCCGCGATGCCGTACTCGGCGGTCTTGTGCATCTCGTGCGTTCGGATCTGCACCTCGATGCGCCGGTGCCCCGGGCCGATGACCGTCGTGTGGAGCGACTGGTACATGTTCGGCTTGGGGAGCGCGATGTAGTCCTTGAAGCGCCCCGGAATCGGCGTCCACTGCGAGTGCATGACGCCGAGCGCCGCGTAGCAGTCCGACACGCTCTCCATGAGCACGCGGAACGCGACGAAGTCGTGCACCTGCTCGAACTCGATGTTCTGACGGCGCATCTTTCGCCAGATCGAGTAGAGGTGCTTCGTGCGTCCCTCGACCTCGACCGCGAAACCTCGCTCGATGAGCATCTTGTGGAGGCGCTTGTCGACATCGGTGATGTATCGCTCGCTGTCGCGCGCCGCCTTCTTCACCGCGCTCGCGAGCTCTCGCGCGGCGTCGGGGTAGAGGTGCTTGAAGCTCAGGTCCTCGAGCTCGGCCTTGAGCCAGTGGATGCCGAGCCGTCCCGCGAGCGGCGCGTAGATCTCGATCGTCTCGGTCGCGATCCGCTCCTGCGCATCGGGCTTCATGTGCTGGAGCGTGCGCATGTTGTCGAGCCTGTCCGCGAGCTTGACGAGCAGCACGCGGATGTCGCGCGCCATGGCGACGAGCATCTTGCGGAAGCTCTCCGCCTGCTGGTCCTCCTTGCACGTGAAGTTGATGCGACCGAGCTTCGTGACGCCGTCGACGAGGAATGCGACCTCTTCACCGAAGAGATCGCGATATCTCCTCGGTCGTGGCGCCCGTGTCCTCGACGGTGTCGTGCAGCAACGCCGCGCACACGCTCGCCGTGTCGAGGCGCATCTCCGCGATGATCTCGGCGACGCTCACCGGATGGATGAAGTACGGATCGCCCGACTTGCGCAGCTGGCCTTCGTGCGCGCCCGCGCTGAAGACGTACGCCTTGTTGATCAGATCGGTGTCGGCTGCCGCGTGGTAGCCCTTGACCTTGTCGAGGATGTCGGTCAGCCGGACCATGCCCGAGCTGCTCTTGGCATCGCCCTTTGACGACTGCGCCGGGATCATATGCAAATGCGTTGCGGTGAGAACGTAACACTCTCCCTGGACCGCCTCAAGGGAACCACGAAAACTAGAGATGCCATCTGTCGTGGGGGCGCGCGGCCCGGTGCCCTCGCCCCCGGGCCCGAGCCCCCGTGCTAAGGTACGCCGCCGTGAGCGCATTTCCCCGAGCGATCCGTTGGGTGTGGGAGCACCGGCGGCGCTTCGCGCCGATCGTGATGATCGTGGGGCTTCTCGTCGTCGGTGGCCAGCTCTTCGGTGCGTTTCCGCGGGAGACCGAGGTCCGCTACCGCCTCGGCCCGGAGCACCGGGACGTCACGTCCGCGCGGATCTCCTATGTGGCGGAAGGCGAGGAGGCGCTCGGCGCACGCTTCGACTGGAGAGAAGGGGCGCCCGAGTCGGTCCGCGACACCGTTTCTCTGATTCCCGGTCGCTACGAGGTGCGCGCCGAGCTCTCGGGCGCCGGGTCGGCGCGCGAAGTCGTTCGAGCCTTGACGGTCCCTGCCGATGGGGTCGTCAGCATCGAGCTCTTCGACCAGGCGTACGCGAATCGATGAGCGTCGGCACCCAGGTCGGGACCCAGCACGCCGGGCAGCGAGTGCTCGAGCTGCCACGGTGCGCGCTCGTCATCCTCACCGGCGAGGAGCGCGGGCGTGAATCGGTGATCGACCGAGACACGTTCCGCATCGGCAAGAGCAGCGACAGCGATCTCGTGCTCGACGATCAGACGGTGTCGCGCGCGCACTGCGAGATCGTGCGCGAGCCGCGCGGCTATCTCTTGCGCGATCTCGGATCGACGAACGGCACGCTCCTCGACGGCGCGGAGATCCGCGAGGCGTTCCTGAAGCCCGGCGCGATCATCACGGTCGGCAAGGTCGAGCTGAAGGTGCGCCCGTTCTCCGAGCGGATCGAGCTGTTGCCGAGCGAGAGCACGGCGTTCGGTGGCGTGTATGGGCGCTCGAACGTGATGCGCGAGATCTTCGGGCTTCTCGAGCGGCTGGCGCCGACCGATGCGACGATCCTGATCACGGGAGAGACCGGGACGGGCAAGGACATCCTCGCGCGCGCGGTGCACGACGCGAGCCCGCGCGCCAAGAAGCCGTTCCTCGTCGTCGACTGCGGCGCCGTCGTCGGCAGCTTGATCGAGAGCGAGCTCTTCGGTCACGAGAAGGGCTCGTTCACGGGCGCTTCGGCGCAACGACAGGGCGCGTTCGAGCTCGCGAACGGCGGCACGCTCTTCCTCGACGAGATCGGTGAGCTTCCGCTCGACCTCCAGCCGAAGCTCCTTCGCGCGATCGAACAGCGCGCGTTCCGCCGCGTCGGCGGGAGCCGCGAGCTGCGGGTCGACATCCGCGTGATCGCCGCGACCAAGCGCAACCTCAAGATGGAGGTCGAGCGCGGGAAGTTCCGCGAAGATCTCTACTTCCGGTTCGCCGTCGTCCCGATCGAGCTGCCGCCTCTGCGCGAGCGACGCGAGGACATCCCGCTCCTGATCGATTCGCTCCTCGGCCAGCTCGCGAAGGACGGCGCGCCGCTCCGCGTCGAGCCACGCATGCGGGATGTGCTCGCGGCCCACGACTGGCCTGGCAACGTGCGCGAGCTCCGCAACGTGCTCGAGAGAGCGGCGTACATCGCGCGCGCCACCGGTCAGTCGGTGCTCGACGTGAGCACGGTGCCTCTCGTCGGGTTTCAGGCGAAGCCGTCCGAGGACGGGGCGAGCACGCCAGCCTTCACCGCCGGCAAGAGCTACCGCGTGACCAAGGCCGAGTGGGAAGAGCTCTTCGAAAAGCGATACGTGACCTGGCTGCTGCAGCGCAACGAAGGCAACATCAGCGCCGCGGCGCGCGAGGCGGACATGGATCGCAAGTACCTGCACAAGCTCGCGAAGAAGCACGGCCTGCACCCCGCCGACAAGAAATAATCCGGCGCCCGGACCACGACGGTGGCGCGCTGGACCGGGTACCGCCCACCCACTATGCTCCGCCAACCTTGGACTGAACCGCGTGGCCGCCGGAAAGAAACGCAAGCAGAACAAGCCCGGCGCGCCGGCTCGCAGTGACGAGGGCGCCTCCGCGCCGGCCGGGGTGGTCGACGCCGAGGCCGCGGAGCCGGACGCCGAGCCGAGCCCCGGTACGTCGGGCGCCGCCGACGCGCGGAGCCCGAGCTCGGACGCCCCGGACGTGAACGCCGACGGCGCGAAGCCGGGCGCCGCGAAGCCCAGGCAGGCGACCAAGACGGGCGGAGCGAAGCCGCGCTCGCCCTACCGCATCCGCGGCGCGGTCACCCTCGCCGTCGGTGCGATCGCGACGTTTCTCTTGATGGCGAACCTCGACCAAGTGCCGAGGGGGCCGTTGTGGGGCATGTTGACGATGCTGGTCGCGACGTTCGGCCTGCTCGACATGCTCGGGCTGCTCACGCCGGTGTCCAAAGACGCGGTCGACTTCCGAAAGACGTGGCTCGGTCCGCTCGAAGGTGAGCTGCGGTTTCTCGCGCCGCTCTACACGCTGCCGCTCGCCCTCGCCATCCTGATCCTCGGCGGTCTCGTCGGCGGTTACGGATCGTTGCCGTGGCTCTTCCTCGCCGCGTGCGCGGTCCTCGCGCCCGCGGCGTTCCGCCGTCCTGGGCTGCTCGTCTTCGTCGTCACGTGCGCGATCTACGCGCCGTTGCTCGGCACGTACGCCCTCTGGGATCCATGGGAGACGCACTACGGCGAGGTGTCGCGCGAGATCTTGTCTCGCGACGACTGGATCAGCCTGTGGTGGGCGCAGGAGAACTGGTTCTGGTCGAAGCCGATCCTCATCTTCTGGAGCGAAGCGCTCAGCATGGGCGCTCTCGGCGTCGACTTTCACCCCGACGCGAACCCCATCCACCCCGAGTGGGCGCTGCGCCTGCCCATCCTCTTGATGTCGCTCGGCGCGGTGATGACCACGTACTCGACGGTGGCCCGCGTTGTCAGCCGCCGCGCCGGGGTCCTCGCAGCGCTGGTCCTCGCGACGATCCCGCACTTCTTCTTGCTCGCTCACCAGGCGATCACGGACATGCCGTTCGTCGCGAACATGATGATCGCGATGTGTCTGCTCGTCGTTGCGGTCGTCGAGGACCCCGACCGACCCGTCAAGACGTTTCGCGTGTTTCGTTTCTCGGTCTCGGCGCAGCACGCGCTCATCGCCGGGCTCTTCCTCGTCTCGATGCCGCAGGTGCTCTACCTGATCTCGCGCAACGTGGACCTGATCGTCGGCGGCGACCACACGCGGAGCTCCGGCTTCGCGTGGCACGGGGATCAGTTCGTCTTCGGAAGCATGGGCAACGGGAGCATGCCCGGCAATTCACCCGTGCGGGACGACCATCCCTACCTCGACGGCATCATGGCGCAGCCGATGACGCAGGGCCTCATCTGGCTCGCCGGCCTCGTCGTCTTGCTCTACCTCCTGCGCCGCGAACGACGCGCTCAAGTTCTCGCGACGTACGGCTTCTACGTCTTTTGCGGCATCGCGTTCATGGGCAAGGGGATCCCGGGGTTCGCGCTGCCGGGCCTCGTCGCGCTCCTCTATCTGGTCGCGTCGCGGCGGTGGGACGTGCTCTTCGAAGGAAAGCTTCGCGTCGCGGCGGGCGCCCTCACGGTGCTGGTCGTCGGCATGCCGTGGTACGTCGCGATGTTCATTCGGCACGGGCCGCCGTTCACGGACCGTCTGCTCGTCCACGATCATCTGAACCGGCTCGCGTCGGGGGTGCACGGCGACACGGGCAGCCTCGAGTACTTCCTCGAGCAGATGGGGTACGGGATGTTCCCGTGGGTCGCGCTCGCGCCGGCCGCGATCGGGCTCTGGCTTTGGCGGACGCCGCCGAACGCGCTCGGTGCGCAGCCAGGTACAGCCGGGCCTTACCGCACGATGGACGCGTCGCCCGAGGGTCGGCTCGTCGGTCCAGAGCGCCAGCTCGTTCTCATCCTCTCGATGTGGTTCCTCGGCGCGTTCACGCTCTTCAACGCGATGGTGACGAAGTTCCACCACTACATCTTCCCGGCGGAGCCGGCGATCGCGATCCTCGTCGGGCTCGTTCTCGAGCGCATCTACGGCCCGGTGCTCGCGCGCAGACACGAGCTCGTCGCGTTCCTCGTCGCGGCGGCGAGCGCAGCCATCGCCGTGCTCGGCGTCGGCGCGCTCTGGGGCGACCTGCGCGGGGTCATCCCCGAAGGCGTCGAAGCGCCGGAGATCCCCACCTGGGTGCTGTCGCACGGCCCGAGCCCCGCGATCGGCTGGACTCTCGTCGTCGGCGGCATCGCGCTCTTCGCGCTCGCGGTCGTCTACCACTCGAGGAAGAGCGAGGAGCCGCCCGAGCCGCGATGGATCGCGGCGTCGCACGGCGCGCTCGCGCTCGCCGGTGCGGGCGTGCTCGCGTTCGTCGGGCGGGACCTCTCCTGGGTCACCGACGCCCGCCCGCAGGGCTACGAGCGGTTGATCCAGCTCTTCGTCTACAACTACGGCCGACCGTGGCCGACGCAGTTCGACTACCGGCCGATTCTCACGGGGTTCGCCGTCGTCGCGACCGCGCTCACTCTCGCGATGGGCGCGCGCAGGCTCCGCGGCGTCGCAGCGCGCGCTCTCGTGGCGCTCGCGCTCG
This sequence comes from uncultured delta proteobacterium, assembly GCA_963740495.1. GTDB lineage: Bacteria > Myxococcota_A > Polyangia > Polyangiales > CAVUEK01 > CAVUEK01. The sequence goes on along the minus strand of CAVUEK010000006.1, from coordinate 482,890 downwards.
TCTTCACCGCGTGGTCGGTCGACATCTACCTGGTCGACCTCGCTCCGCACTGGGGCCAGCGCGAGATCATCGAGCGCTACTACGAGCTTCGCGACGGGCCCGAAGATCCGATCGTCGCCTACCAGATGAACTGGAAGGGCGAGAACTTCTACACCGGCAATCACGTCGCCGCGTTCGTCGATCTCGACAACCGGCGCATCCGCGAGTGGATCGACCAGCACCGCGGCACCCGCGCCTTCTTCGTCCTCGAGCACGGCCGGCTCGGCGCGCTCCGAAGCCTCGTCCCCGGCCGCGAGGTCGTCACCCACTCCACCGAGCGCGAGAACAACAAGTTCGTCCTCGCCGAAGTCCGGCTCTAGGCGCGTCCCGCCGCGGCCGCACGCCTGAACGCACAAAACTGGACAGATAAGCAGTGTTCGGCCAGGATGGGCTCATGAACGACGACATTGCCATCCAAGTGCTCGCAACCATGTACGATCAACAGCAGCGCGACCAGCGGCCCGACGCCGGCTCCATAGCGCGGGACCTCGGCGTCCGGGCGACCCGGGTCGCCGAGGCGATCCTGCACCTCGAGCGACGTGGGCTCGTCGACGCAGGACGTGCTCGGCTGACCATGACCGGGCTCGCCGCCGCCGCGGCGCTCTCGCTCCACGCTCGCCGCGCACCGCTCTCGCGCGCGGCGTGAGCGCGACGCCGCATCGGGTAGACTGCCCCGCCCGTGGAGCCGATCGACGACTACCAGCTCCGAGCCCTGCGCATGGGCCGCAAGCGATTCGCCGAAGCGCACCCGGGGTACTACCTGGTCAAGCGTCCGATGCTCGACCCGCCGACGACCCCGGGTGACGTCGACGCCGCAGACGCGATCCACTACGAGACGGTCTCGGTTGGAGGCGGTGAAGGCGCGCTCGACGGCGCCGAAGACGCGAGCGCTTTCGACTGGCAGTGGCGCGTCGTCGCCATCAAGAAGCGCGAGGGCAACCCCTTCCCCGACCGCGTCAGCGTCGGTCGCGCGCGCAACTGTGATGTGGTCCTGCGCCTCCCGTACATCTCGAAGCTCCACGCGCACTTCATGATGGGTGACACGCAGATGACCGTGTGTGACCAGCGCTCCGCGAACGGAACGAGCGTCAACGGCCGCGAGCTCGAAGGTGGCCGCAACGTCTCGGTCGGCCCCGGCAATCTCCTCTGCTTCGGCTCTCTCGAGGTCGAGCTCGTCGATGGGGCGCTCCTCTACGACATCTTGATGGGCGAAGCGCGCAAGCGTTGAGGCTCGACGCTCGCACGCGCGGGCGGCATCATCTCTCGATGCCCATCACCGCGACATCGGATCCGTGGCATCGAAGCGTCGGCCTCGCGCTGGTGATCTCGCTGGCGACGGCGTCGGCCGGTTCCGTCGCACGGGCGGACGGCCGCTACAACTCGGCGGAGCCCGGTTGTGACGGCAGCGACCCCACCATCCTCGTCTGCGACGACTTCGAGGACGCGAACTGGTACGCGATCGACTGCGACCACGCGAATTCGTCGGGCGGGCTCGACCAAACCCAAGGTTGGTGCGGGACGATCTACGCGAACCCGATCACCCCGGAGGGAGCCGCCGTATGCGGCGCCCAGGGCGCCGGTGGGACCGACTGCGCGGCGACCAGCGGCTTTCTCGACGGTCATCGTGGCGGCGGCAACATGGCCGACCACAGCTTGTCCCCGGACGGGACGACGTTTCGCGAAGTGTACTGGCGCTACTACATCAAGACGTCGACCGACACGGTGTGGTCAGGCGAAAAGATGCTGACCATCAACCACGGTCCCGCAGGCGTGGGCGGCATCTACTTCGGCGGCATCGGATCGGGAGCCGGCGGGAGCCCAGGCCCCGGCGGCGCGCAGCTGAACCTGTGCGCTCAATACGAGTGCAACGTGCTCGGCACGGTCTTCTACCGCCGCCAGAATCAAGATGACGACCTCGGAATCGCTTCCAACGATCACTGGTACTACGTCGAGATCCACATTCGCATCAACACGCCCGGAGCGGAGGACGGCGCCTACGATCTGTGGATCGACGATTGCGGGGCCGACGGCCTCGGCTGCGCCGGCCCCGGGACTCTGCGGGCGCATCACACCGACGTGCAGTACGTGGCGCCCGGCGACGACAACCTCATCGGATCGCTCTGGCTCGAGAACTGGGGCAACAGTCGCGACGGTGGAACGAAGGAGAACGACGGCACGATCGGCACCCACTACTACGACCAGATCGTGATAGCGACGCGACGCATCGGGCCGATGGGCGTCTCGATCCCGCGCGAGGACGGTGGCATCGCCGGCGACGCCGACGGCGGCAGCGGCGCCGACGCGGGCGCACGGATCGACGCGGGCGCGGACACGCGCTCGGACGGTGGCGCCACCGAGGTGCCGGACGCGGGGGGCGACGGAGGTTGCGGCTGCCGCGTGGCGCACGGGGTCGACACGTCGGCCGCGCCTTGGCTCGCGATCGGTCTGGCCCTCTTCGCACGGAGCCGGCGCCATCGGCGCCGCCGACTCACCACGTCGTCCACAGCACGCCGGCGATGAACCCGGCGATCGCCGTCACGAGCATCAGTCCGCCGATCGCGAGGATCGCGAGCGCCGTGAAGCCTCGCTTGTCGTCGCCGCCGCGGCGCGGGCGGGCCGCGTGCTTCTGGCGTGCGAGGCGTGCGCGATCCTCGGGCTCGGGCTGAACCGCGGGCTCGTGGCCGGGCTCTCGCGCCCAGTTGCGCTCGGGGAACGCCCACTTGAGCGTCTTCGCGAGCTGCTCGCGGCCGTAGCCAGGCGCGCGCTCGTGCAGCATGCGCTGCAGCGGCACCGAGACGCCTTCCGCGGACGGGGGCCGCTCGTCGGGGTCGAGCCTCAGGCACTGCATCGTCAGCTCGTCGAGATCGGACGGCACGTCGGGATTGAGCTCGGACGGTTTGCGAAACTTCGCGGTCTGTTGCAGCGCCTTCACCTCGTCCGGATCGTTCGTCGTCACGAGCTGGCGCGTGGTGAGCAGCTCCCACAGCACGACGCCGAGCGACCAGAGGTCCGCGCGCGCGTCGACGTGACCGCCTGCGAGCTGCTCGGGCGCCATGTAGCAGAACGTGCCGACGGGCGCGGCGCCCCATGTCTCGAGGAAGTTGTCCGCGACCTGCACGAGGCCGAAGTCCATCACGTACGGCGTGCCGTCCGCGGACAGGAGCAGGTTCGCCGGCGAGACGTCGCGATGGACGATGCCGAGCGGGGTTCCGTCGTCGTCGCGCAGCTTGTGCGCGTAGTCGAGCGCCTGCGCGACACCCACTGCGACGAACATCGCGGCCGAGACGTCGATGCGCTGCCGGAGCCCGTACATGCGTTGCATGAACTGGCCGAGGGACACGCTCTCGACGTACTCGAGCGCCATGTACGGCTCCGGCTCGGTCCCGAAGTCGAGGACCTTGACGATGTTGGAGTGCGCGAGGCGAGCGTTCGTCCGCGCTTCGGTCACGAACCGCGAGAGCAGGATCTCGTCGCGGCCGTAGCGTGGATGGATACGCTTCAGCGCGACGCGCTGTGAGAAGCCGCCGGGCCCCGAGCGCTCGCCGAGCCACACCTCGGCCATCCCGCCTTCGCCGAGCTTGCGCGTCACATCGTAGGGGCCGAACCGTTTCACGCGCGGCCCGCCATGGTACTGCACTCGCCCGGCCGGCGGCGGGCCGACCTCCCGGTTCCTGCTATATTCCCGCCCCCCTCGCGGTGCGCCGCGAGCGGCCGGTCTCGATCACCCGTGCTCACGGAAGCCCCATGAAACGCTTCGCATTCGCCTGCCTCGCCAGCGTCGTCGCGCTCTCGGCTCCCCACACGGCTCGCGCCGCGAACATCCTCTTCGTCTCCGACTCGACGACCGACATCGGCATCCCCGCGGTGCTCACGACCGACGGGCACACCGTCACGAGCGTGATGAGCGACTTCGTCGGCGGTAGCAACACCCGACTACGAATGCCCGTCGACGCGTTCGACGTCATCGTGTGGAGCGCGACCGGCACCGGCGGTGGTGATGCGCACACCGACGCCACGGTGTTCTCGAACTTGAACGACTACGTGCGCTCGGGCGGCCGAGTCCTGGTCATCGGCTACGACAGCGTCGCGTCGCCCGCGGATCCGATGCTCATCAGCTTCCTCGGTGCGAGCGGCTCGGTCGACGTCCCCGGTGCCGCCGGCACGATCATCATGGCGGAGAACAGCCTGACGGTCGGCATCACCGACATCCGCGGCATGGTCGCCCTCGGCGGTTACGGCGACCGCGACGCGTTGACAGGTCTGGCGGTCGGCACCGTCGGTGTCGTCCCCACCGGAACGAGCACCACGGAGTTCCAATGGACGATCCGCGCGCTCGGCTCCGGTGAGATCGCCTATGTGGCCAACGGCTCGAGCTTCGACACGGACGCGTCGTGGACGACCATCGGCAACGTCTACAACTCCGCGCTGCGCAACTTCGCCGCGTCCGGCGACATGGGCTCCGGCGATCCCGGCGCGCCCGTCATCGAGTTCGGCGACGGCTTCGCCGTGGACGAGGGCTCGGAGCTCGATGTCACCGTCAGCGTGACCGACGAAGAGGGCGATACGTTCACCTACAGTTGGGACCTCGACGACGACGGGTCGTTCGGCGAGACCCCGGGAGCATCGAGCTACACGATCGCCGCCGGAACGACCGATGGGCCCGCCGCGATCCGACTCGGCGTCGAAGCCGTCGATTCGCACGGAAACACGTCTCAGCGCTGGCGAACCGTTCGTGTCGGCAACGTCGATCCCCTGATCACGTCCGACCCGCCCACGGTCACGAGCGTCGGCGCGATGTTGAGGTACACGATCACGGTCGCCGATCCGGCGGGCGATCTCGATCCTCCCGAGTTCGATCTCGTGCGCGGCCCGTCGCGCATGTCGGTCGGTGCGACCGGCGTCCTGACGTGGGTGCCCGGCGAGTCCGACGTGACCGCGGTCGGCGAGACGATTCCGATCGAGATCTCGGTCTCGGACGGCGACGGTGGGGTCGCGACGCAGATGTGGGAGATGACGGTGTCGCCGAACCACGCTCCTTCGGCGCCTGTCCCGATCTACCCATCGGGTCGCATAGGCCTGCTCGACATGGATCCGCGGCTCATCGTCCAGAACGGGGATGACGCCGACCAGGATCCGCTGAGGTACTTCTTCGAGATCGACCAGGTCGACACGTTCGACTCGCCGAGCCTCCAGGCGTCGGGACCGGTCGTCGAGGTTCCTGGCGTGACCTTCTGGTACCCGGACATGGCCCTGACTCCTGGCGAGTACTACTGGCAGACGTGGGTCAACGACGGCATGGCCGACTCCGAGCACGCGCTCGCGAATTTCGTCGTGATCGGAGACCCCGCCGCTGATCCCCGACGGCGGCCCGCTCCCCGACGGTGCGCTCTCGCTGCCGGACGGGGGGACGGAGATGCCGCGCGACCGCGGGTGCTCGTGCCGCGCGGCCGGAGCGGGCGGCGAGACGCGGGACGGTGCGCTCGCGTTCGTCGCGCTGTTCGCCGGTCTCGCCCTTTGGCGCGGGCGCCGTTCTTGGGCTAGAAGGATCGGACGGCCATGCGAGGAGAGACGCCAGTGATCCGAAGCTCGCTCGCGGTCTCGGCCGCGCTCGCGGTCGCCGCGCTCCTCGGTTCGGCGGGCTCCGCCCGAGCGCAAGCGGCCGCGAACGCCTGGGCTTCCTGCTTCGCCAGCGACACGATCCAGTGCTCGGTCGCGGGCCGCTATTACATGGACGGCACGGGCGGCGCCGAGCGAAATCCGGCGTGGGCGAAGATGGCGTGGGAGCGCGGCTGCCAGAACAGCGACGGCGCCTCGTGTCGCGAGCTCGGCGCGCTCGCGGAGGCCGGCACGGACGCGCCGCCCGACGCCAATCGCGCATTCGCCCTCTACCGCCAGGGGTGCCAGCTCGGCTCGATGTCGAGCTGTCACGAGCTCGCGCGCTGCCATCGGGCCGGGGTCGGCGTGGGCGTGAACGTCGCCGAGGCGAATCGCCTCGACAGCTGGGCGTGCGAGCACGGGAACGCCGACGCATGCGTTCGGATGGCGGCTGCCCACGCGAACGGCGAAGGCGTCGCGGCGGACGAGAGCGAGAGCCGTCGCTTGCTCGCGCGCGCGTGCGAGCTCGGTCACGCCGGTGCGTGCCTCGGCAGCGGCGCGAGCGTGCACGGCGTTCAGGCGGGCGGTCCCAGCGCTCCTGCGCCCGCGGCGCCGACCGCTCCCGTTCCACCGGCTCCCATCGTCAACGGCGCTCCGCCAGCGCCCGCGGCCTCGGTCCAGCTCGGGACGGCGCGGCCCGCCCCGCCGGCGTACGGGCAGCGGCCGTCGATGCCGTCGCTCACACCGCAGGCGCTCGAAGCCGGCGTGCAGTCCGTGTTGCCGCGGCTCCAGCAGTGTCACTCGCGGCGTTCGCGGAGGGTCGCGCTTCGCGGCACGGTGGTGGTCTCGTGGTGGGTGGACGCCCGTGGGCGAGCCCGGGACGTCGTCGTGCAACCGACGAGCACGATCTCCGATCGCTGGATGCAGCGTTGCGTGCGAAACGCGGTCGACCGGACCCGCTTCGCGCCTCCAGGCGTCGACACGGCGCCAGTCGCGCGGACATTCGGCTTCTGACCGAGCCCCGTTCACGGGGTAGCCTCCGTTCGATGCCGGCGCAAGCGACCAGCGCTCCCTCCACCGCGGATGTCGAGCTCTACCAGCACCGGGTGGCACGGTTATCGTTCCTGCTGGGCCTCGCGAGCGCGCTCGCGGCCGGCATCACCTGCACACCGAGCCCGAGCCACCGACGAAGCGCCTCGGGCGTACGGTGGCCGCCGACCTCGAGCGCGTGATCCTCCGCTGTCTCGCGAAAGACCGGGGAGGGCGGCCCCGGGACGCCCACGACCTCGCGAGCGAGCTCGCCCGCTGCGAGGTCGGAGAGTGGACCGAGGACGATGCTCACGCGTGGTGGGAGGACCACGGCGACGCCGTGAAAAGGCGCCACCGGGCGTACGCGCTCGGGACGACCCGGACCCTCGAAGTCGACGTCATCCGTCGGGGAGCCGCTTGAGCCTGCAAGCGAAGCAAACGCTCGACATCTCGGTCACCGGCTGACGGGCGCGTCGCTCAGCGTGCCGTTCGGAAAGCGTGCCGCGTACACCTGTGCGGCGCGCTCCCTCTGTTCCGTTCGTCCGAGACGAGACAGAGCGTCGATGCGCAGGCCGAGCGCGCGCTCCTCGAGCGGGGAGCCCACCGCGTCGGCGCCGCTCGCATCGAGAGACGAGAGCGCCCCCTCGGCGTCGCCGAGCGCGAGGAGACGCAACGCGCGGCTCGGTAGCCGGCACCGGGGCGCTCTGTGACCGCGAGCTCGGGCACCGCTCGGTCGTACGCATCGGCGGCTTCGTCGAACCGGCGAAGCGCGCGGAGCGCGTCCCCGCGCACGAGCGTCCACTCGGGCCCGCTCCTCGGCTCGGCGAGGGCGAGCGCCCGGTCCGGCTCCCCGCGCGCGATGAAGCGACGAGCGGCAGCGGGCGTGGGCGCGGCCGGCGGGGTGGCCGCGCCCGGTCCGCTCCCTGGCTCCATGTGCGTCGCCGTCTCGGTCTCGACGCCGGACGATTCGGCGAGCCGTGCTGGCTCCTGCTCGCGCCGCGCGCTCTCGCTTGCGCGGTGGTCGGGCACGAGCTCCTGCTCGCGCCGCGCGCGCGCCGCGTCGGCTCGCGCTCGGGCGGCGCGCTCCCCCGCGGCCACGACGCGAGCGTCCTCTCCGGGCCGACCGACGATGAACGTCTCGCCCGCGACGAGCGCGCGGGCACGGCCGCCGCGCTCGACCGAGACCACGCCCTCGAAGACACGAACGCGCGTCCCGTCGTCCGCCGAGTGCACCGAGAAGATCGTTCCGTGCACGCGCACGTGCAGGGAGCCCGCGTCCACGTCGAACGTGCGGCCGTCCGCGAGCGAGACCACGTCGAAGAGGAGCTCGCCGCGGCGGATCACGACGCGGCTCGAGCGTTCGTCCGCGGACGGCACCTCGAATAGGCTCCCCGGCGTCGACCGGACGCGGTCGCCGGCGGGAAGGACGAGCTCCGTGAGCGGCGCGCCCGCGTCCGTCGCAGCCGTCGCCGAGACGGTCTCCGGCGCCGAGCCGCGCAGACCAAACGCGATCGAGAGGCCCGCAGCCACCGCGAGCGAGCACGCGGTCGCGACGAGCATCGGCAGCTTCGCGCGCCGCTCCGCGATGCGGACCGAGTCGGCTGACAGCGCGGCGCGTCGAACCATCTCGTCCGCGGTCGCTCTGGCGAGCAGCGGCGGCTCGACGTCGCGCGCGAGCGCAGCCGCGCAATCCGCGAGGTGTGTGTGCTCGGCGCTCACGCTCGCCCCCCGCGGCTCGCGTCGAGCAGTTCGCAGAAGTAGGCGTCGTGGTGGAGCATGCGCTCCAGCTCGGCGCGCGCGTGCATGAGGCGCGCGCGCATCGCTCCCGGACGGCTGCCGGTGAGCTCGGCGGCGTCGGCTGGCGAGAGCCCCTCGATCGCGCAGAGGGCGAACGCGACGCGACGTTTGTGCGGCAGCTTGTCGAGGCAGCGGTAGAGCCGCCGCAGCGCCTCGCGCGCCGAGACCCGCGACTCGGTGTCCCACGCGCTCGCTGGCTCGCGCACGAGATTCGAGCGGCGTCTCGAGGCGGCGACGACGAAAGTGCCGGTAGGCGACGCGAACCGCGATCCGATGTGCGAACGTCGAGAGCGACGCGCGTCCTTCCCAGCGCCGGAGCGCGACGGCGATCTCCACGAGCGCATCCTGCACGACGTCGTCGAGGTCCGAGCGCGGCCCTACGAGGCGAAAGAGGAGATGCCGGACACCGGGAACGAGCTCACGGAGCGCGGCTTCGACCGCGGCACGGTCGCCGGCGCGGAGCGCCGGGTCGGGCGTTCGCACCGGGGCGGCGTCGCTCGTCGGTTCGACCTCGTCGTCCGCCCGGATCGCGACCAGCCGTAGGGTCGTGAAGATCACAACGGCAGCTCCAGCCGCAAGGTGAGGTGCCCGAACGGCACGACGTCCCCGCCGTCGACGAGCGAAGCGCCCGCGCCGACGCGAAAGCCGATCGCGGTCCGTGCGCCGAGCTCCCACATGAGGCCGAGGTGCGCTCCGAGGGTGCCGCCGACGACGGCGGAGTAGCTCGGACCGCCACCGGACCACGTGTCCGGCCCCGCGGGAAGGACGGAGACCGCCTCGTACCGCGGCGGAAACACGACCAGGAGCTGGGCGAAGCCGCCGAAATCGAATCGGCCATTCCGGCCCGAGCCGACGCGCGTGACGTCGAGCCCGAACGTCGTCGACGGGAATACGTCGGACTGGACGAAGAAGACCGCCATCGCCTGCGCCGTGGCCATGACGCGCAGGTGCTCGGTCAAGTACGCGCCGAGCGCGAGCTCCCCGCCGTACGCGACTCCGGCGAGCACGAGGCCCGTGCCGAGGACCCATCCGGTGCGCGGGTTGCCTTCGCGGGCGCCCGCGAGCGCGAGCTCGCTCTGGGAGCTCTCTCTGGCGGCTCGCATGTCGACGACGGGCACGGCCAGCGGAGGCGGTTCGGGCGTCATCGCGAGCTCGCTTTCGGGAGCGACGAGGCCCTCGCCCGTCTCGTTCGAGCTCGCGTCGACGACGAGGGAGCCTGTCGGCGTCTCGACCTCGAGGTGTACGGTGACCGGCCCGCCCGCGGGCGGCGGCGCGTCGAGCTCGTCGAGCAGGCTCGCCGCGACCGCTGCGAGCGTGCGCGCGTCGATTGTCGTCGCCGGAGACGGCAGCGGCGCCGAGCGGACGTGCTCGCTCTCGGCGTCGACCGCGCGGACGAGGTCGCCCGCGCCCGGCGTCGGCTCGCGCTCGACGAAGACGCCATACCGCGCGCCGAGCGAGCGCGTGGTCGCCTGCGCCGCGGCAGCACGGAGAAGCGGCGTGTCGCCCGCGGGGGCGGGTCCGAGGACGACCGGAGCACGGGCAGCTGCGATCTCGACGCGAAGCGCGTCGGCGAGCTCCGGGGAACGTGGCCCGTCGTCGAGCCAGACCACGGTCGCGGCGCTCCGATCGCCCCCTGCGCCGGCCTGTGCCGCCCCCGCGAGCGGGCAGGCCAGCGCCGCGAGCAGCGGGATCGCCGCGCCCGACGCGAAGAAAAGCGGGCCGTTCCGGGTCATGGGTGCTCAGTGGGGCCGAAGCCCGGCGGCGTCACAGATCTCTCTGCGCGTGCGCCTGGGCCGCCCTGCACGAGCCGATCCATTTCGCGATGCGGGTTGACAATCGTGCGCCGGAACAACGAAGACGGGGTCCGTGAGCGACCCCCTCTGGTTCAAGGACGCGATCATCTACGAGATCCCGGTCCGCGCGTTCTACGACTCCGACGCCGACGGCATCGGTGACTTTCCGGGTCTGATCGAGAAGCTCGACTACGTCCGTGACCTCGGGGTCACGGCCGTGTGGATACTTCCGTTCTACCCGTCGCCCCTGCGGGACGGCGGCTACGACATCGCGGACTACACCTCGGTGCACCCGATGTACGGGACGCTCCGCGACTTCAAGCGGTTCCTCAAGGAGGCGCACCGCCGCGGCATTCGCGTCATCACCGAGCTCGTCATCAACCACACCTCGATCGAGCACCCGTGGTTCCAGCGCGCGCGCCGCTCCCCTCCGGGCAGCCGCTGGCGCGATCACTACGTCTGGAGCGACACGCCGGAGCGCAATCGCGGCGTTCGGATCATCTTTCAGGACTACGAGACGTCGAACTGGACCTGGGATCCGGTCGCCAAGGCGTATTACTGGCATCGATTCTACTCGCACCAGCCCGACCTCAACTTCGACCATCCCGAGGTGCGCGCGAAGGTCCTCGAGATCTGCGACTTCTGGCTCGAGATGGGCGTCGACGGGATGCGCCTCGACGCGATCCCCTACCTCTACGAGCGTGAAGGCACCAACTGCGAGAACCTTCCCGAGACGCACGCGTTCCTGAAGGAGCTGCGCGCGCACATGGACACGAAGTTCGAGAATCGGATGCTGCTCGCCGAAGCGAACCAGTGGCCGGAGGACGCGGCTGCGTACTTCGGCGACGGCGACGAGTGCCACATGAACTTCCACTTTCCGCTCATGCCGCGGATGTTCATGGCGGTGCAGCTCGAGTCGAGCTTCCCGATCCTCGACATCATGGCGCAGACGCCGCGCATTCCGGCGAACGCGCAGTGGGCCGTGTTCCTGCGCAACCACGACGAGCTCACGCTCGAGATGGTGACCGACGAGGACCGCGACTACATGTACCGCGTGTACGCGGAGGACCCCCAGATGCGGGTCAACCTCGGCATCCGCCGGCGTCTCGGGCCACTGCTCAAGGAGCGCGCCAAGGTCGAGCTCATGACGGCGCTCCTCTTCTCCATGCCGGGCACTCCGGTCCTCTACTACGGCGACGAGATCGGGATGGGCGACAACATCTACCTCGGCGACCGCGACGCGGTCCGCACGCCGATGCAGTGGAGCGGCGATCGCAACGCGGGCTTCTCGAAGGCGAATCCGCAGAAGCTCTTTCTGCCCGCGATCATCGACCCCGAGTACCACTACGAGTCGGTGAACGTCGAAGCGCAGCAAGCGAACAGCTCCTCGCTCCTGTTCTGGACGAAGCGCCTCATCGCGCTCCGCAAGCAGTACGGCGTGTTCGGGCGCGGGGAGGTGGAGCTGCTCGATCCGGAGAACCCGAAGGTCCTCGCGTTCTTGCGGACGCTCGAGGAGCAACGGGTGCTCATCGTCGCCAACCTCTCTCGGACGCCGCAGTTCGTCGAGCTCGATCTCGCCGAGCACGAGGGCAAGGTGCCGGTCGAGCTCCTCGGTCACACGGAGTTTCCGCGCATCGGCGAGCTGCCGTACCTGCTCACGCTCGGCCCGTATGGCTTCTACTGGCTCTCGCTCGAGGAGCCGGCCGAGGAGCGCGCGACCGAGGTCGCGGCCCTCGCGCCCCGCATTCGAGTCGCCGGCGATCCCTGGCGCGTGCTCTCCGGCGCTGCCCGCGATGAGCTCGAAGACGCGCTCGCGGCGTGGCTCCCGACGCGCAGGTTCTTTCGAGGCAAGGCGCGCAGAAAGAAGAGCGTCGAGATCGTCGAGGAGGTGCCGATCCCCACCGAGCACGGGGTCATGCGCATGCTCTTCGCGCGCGTGGAGTACCGCGAAGGCCCGTCAGAGACGTACGCGCTGCCGGTCGGGATTGCCCGCGGCGAGCACGCCGAGCGGGTGAGTCGGGAGCAGGCTCGCTCGGTCATCGCCAGGCTCGACCTGAGCTCCAAGAAGGGCGAGAGCGGGGAGGCGGTCGTCTTCGACGCGCTCATCTCCGATGCGTTCGCGGACGCCCTCCTCGACGGGCTCCGGCGTCGCGCGGCGCCGAAGGGGAACGCGTCGGAGCTCTCGTTTCGTCCGACGCGCGCGTTTCGCAAGCTCGCGAGCGGCGGCGTCCTCACGCCGTATCCTTCCTCTGCAGAGCAGAGCAACGACGCGGTGATCTTCGGTGACCGGCTCTTCCTCAAGCTCTTTCGCGCCGTGCAGGAGGGAACACATCCCGAGGAGGAAATGGTCCGGCACTTGAGCGAGCGCGCGCGCTTCCCTCACGTCCCGGCGCTCGCCGGGGTGATCGAGCTGCGCGGCAAGCGCAACGTGACGACGGCAGTGGCGATCGCGCAGGAGCTCGTCCCGAGCCAGGGAGACGCGTGGACGTTCACCCTCGACGCCATCGACCGATACCTGCAGCTCGCTCGCGCGGCGGGCGCTCCTCCCCCGCGCGCCGAGACGCCGCTCGTCGCGCGCTCGCTCGAGGACTCACCCGCGCTCGCGCAGGAGCTGCTCGGCCCGTTCTTGCCGCTCGTCCGGCTGCTCGGCCAGCGCATCGCCGAGCTTCACCTGGCGCTCGATTCCGCCGATGACGACCCGGCGTTCGCTCCCGAGGAGCTCACGCTGCTCTATCAGCGCTCGCTCTATCAGTCGGCTCGGGCCGCGACGCGCCAGACGTTCAAGGTGCTGCGACGGAGCGCCCGCGGCATGCCATCGGACGTCGCTGCGCTCGCGCGCGAGGTCTTGGCCCGGCAGGACGACGTGGACGCGCGCCTGCGCCGCATCCACGCACGCAAGATCGACGCGGTTCGGATGCGCATCCACGGCGATCTACACCTCGGCCAGGTCCTCTACACCGCGCGCGATTTCATCGTGATCGACTTCGAGGGCGAGCCGACTCGCAGCCTGAGCGAGCGTCGATTCAAGCGCTCGCCGATCCGCGACGTCGCAGCGATGCTGCGGAGCTTCCAGTACGCCGCCGGCACCGCCCTCCGCTCGGGGCGGGTGCACGACGAAGAGCGCACCACGCTCGCGCCGTGGCTCGACCTTTGGATCGACTGGGTCTCGGCGGCCTTTCTCGGGGCGTACAGGCGATTGGCGGGCGACGCGCGGTTCGTGCCCACGGACGAGACAGCTCTCGGGACGCTTCTCGACTTTCATCTCCTCGAGAAGTGTGCCTACGAGATCGGGTACGAGCTCGACAACCGCCCAGCGTGGCTTCCGGTACCGTTGCACGGGCTGCTGACCATCCTGGACCATTGACGCGGAGACGAACCATGAAGGAGGAAGGACCCAAGCTCGGCGACGTCGATCTTCACCTCTTCAACGAGGGCACGCACGCCCGCCTCTACGACAAGCTCGGCGCGCACGTCACCGAGGAGGGAGGGACCGGCGGGACGCGGTTCTCGGTCTGGGCGCCGAACGCCGAGCGCGTCTCGGTGATCGGCGATTTCGACGGCTGGAGCGACGAAGGGATCCGGCTCGGGCCGGTGAAGAGCTCGGGTATCTGGTCGGCGTTCGCGCCCGGCGTCGGCAAGGGCGGCGTCTACAAGTTTCGGATCCGGTCGCGTGAGGCCGACTACCGCGTCGACAAGGCGGACCCGTTCGGCCGGATGCAGGAGACGCCTCCGAAGACGGCGTCGATCGTATGGGAGAGCGAGCACCAGTGGAACGACGCCGCGTGGATGAAACGGCGCGCGGAGCACCAGTCGCTCGGAGCGCCGATGGCGATCTACGAGGTCCACCTCGGATCGTGGATGCGCGTGCCGGAGGAGGGCGGTCGTTCGCTGCGGTATCGAGAGATGGCGCCGCGGCTCGCCGACCACGTGGAGCGGCTCGGGTTCACCCACGTGGAGCTCTTGCCGGTGATGGAGCATCCGTTCTACGGCTCGTGGGGCTACCAGGTCACCGGATACTTCGCTCCGACCAGTCGGTTCGGGGCACCCGACGACCTGATGTACCTCGTCGACCATCTGCACCAGCGCGGCATCGGCGTGATCCTGGATTGGGTCCCCGCTCATTTCCCGACCGACGAGCATGGCCTCGGGTTCTTCGACGGGACGCATCTGTTCGAGCACGCCGATCCGAGGCAAGGCTTTCACCCCGATTGGAAGAGCTTCATCTTCAACTACGGTCGAAACGAGGTGCGGTCGTTTCTTCTTTCGAGCGCGGGCTTCTGGCTCGACGAATTCCACGCGGACGGCCTCCGCGTCGACGGTGTCGCGTCGATGCTCTATCTCGACTACTCCCGCGAGGAAGGCGAGTGGATCCCAAACGAGCACGGCGGTCGCGAGAACCTCCCCGCGATCTCGCTCCTGAAGGAGATGAACACGCTCGCGTATCGCGACTTTCCCGGCGTGCAGACGATCGCCGAGGAGTCCACGGCGTGGCCGATGGTCTCGCGCCCGGTCTACGCGGGTGGGCTCGGGTTCGGGCTGAAGTGGGACATGGGTTGGATGCACGACACACTCGCCTACATGGAGCACGACCCGATCCATCGCCGATACCACCACGACAAGATCACGTTCCGCGGGCTCTACGCGTTCAACGAGAGCTTCGTCTTGCCGCTCAGTCACGACGAGGTCGTGCACGGTAAGGGATCGCTCTACGCGAAGATGCCTGGAGACGACTGGCAGAAGCGGGCGGGCCTTCGCCTCCTCTATGCGTACATGTTCGCTGTGCCCGGCAAGAAGCTCCTGTTCATGGGAGGCGAGCTCGGTCAGCACGGGGAGTGGAACCACGACGCCAGCGTCGAGTGGCACCTGCTCGACCGGCCGGAGCACCGGGGGCTCTTCGATTCTCGTGTGTCATCTCGGCCGGACCTACCGCGCCTGCCCCGCGCTCCACTCGACCGACGCCGACCCCGCCGGGTTCGCGTGGATCGACGCGAACGACGCCGACAACAGCGTCTACTCGTTCCTTCGAAGGACGCGGGACGGCACTCAGCACGTCGCGTGCGTCTTGAACTTCACGCCAGTCGTGCGCGAGCGCTACCTCGTCGGCGTGCCATTCGGTGGAGTCTGGCGCGAGATCGTCAATACGGACGCCCACGAGTATGGCGGGGCTGGGCAGGGCAACCTGGGCCGCGTGCAGGCCACCGCGCGCAAAGCGCACGGCCGGCCTTTCTCGTTGAGCCTCACGCTGCCACCTCTCGCCGCACTCTGGTTGGAGCACGTGCCGTGAGCGTCGTAACCTCGGACAGATGACGCACGCTACGGAGGTCGAGCTCGGCGCCAAAGTGCTGATCGTCGACGACGATCACGTGACGGCGCGGTACGTTGCCGACCTCGTTCGCGCGTTGGGTCACGTACCGGTGGTCGCTCACGACTTCGGCGCGGCCGTGCGCGCGTTCGACGGAGATGTCGACCTCGCGATTGTCGACCTCGTCATGCCGGACGTCGACGGCTACAAGCTCGCCCGGATCCTCCGCGAGAGGTCCGAGGCGTACGTCCCGCTCGCGTTCCTGACGGGGAGAAAGGACGACCAGACGCTCCAACGCGGTCTCGCGGCGGGCGCGGACGACCTCTTGTTCAAGCCCATCGAGCCGATCCTGTTCGGTGTTCGAGTCACCGCGCTCCTGCGCATCCGGCGCCTGACGCAGGCGTTGCTCGCGCAAGCGATCACGGATCAGCTCACCGGCGTCGGCAATCGTCGCGCGCTCGAGCAGGAGATCGAGCGGCGCGTGGCCGAAGCCGATCGGTACGGGCGTCAGTTCGCCGTCCTCGTTCTCGACGTCGACCACTTCAAGAAGATCAACGACGCGTACGGTCACGACACGGGCGACAAGGT
Source organism: uncultured delta proteobacterium (assembly GCA_963740495.1). GTDB lineage: Bacteria > Myxococcota_A > Polyangia > Polyangiales > CAVUEK01 > CAVUEK01. Next base: position 466,747 of record CAVUEK010000006.1, on the reverse strand, counting down.
GCTCCGCCTACTCGGGGATCTCTTGAGAGAGAGCTTGAGGAAGACGGACCGATCGTTCCGTTACGGAGGGGAGGAGTTCGTCGTGGTCGCGCCGGAGACGCCGAGGTACGGCGCGATCCTGCTCGCCGAGCGGATCCGTCTGGTCTTTCGGGAGCGTACGGCGACGACGCCGACGGGCGCGCAGACCCTCTCCATCGGCATCGCGCTCTCCGACGCGGCCGACGGCGCCGAGGCCCTCAAGAGCGCGGACGCGGCACTCTACGAGGCAAAGGCGTGGGGGCGCGACCGCGTGATGGTCGCGGACGGTCTCGGCTGATCACACGCGACCGTCAGCTCAACCACGAGTACGCTTCGCGAAGCGCGTCGCGCCCGTTCTCGAGGATTGGGTCGCCGTGGGCCAGGACGACGCGCTCGAACGGGAGCTCGAGGATGGCGTCGATGCTCCGGCGCGCGCCTTTCTTGTCACGGTAGAGAGGTCGCAGCGGGCGGCTCACGCCCGGGCGCTCCCAGATGCCGGCCATCTTGAGATAGCTGCGCGTCACGAAGTGATCCATCGAGTAGAAGTTCTCGAGGAGATCGGCGCAGACGAGCGTACCGCTCTTCTCGTGGAAGAGGATGGTCTCGTCCAGCATCCAGCCCGTCACCGTGAGTGGGACCACGTCGTCGCGGAGGTCCGCGAGAGAATCGGGAAGCGAGCCGCCGAACGCCAGGTCGCGCCGCTTCTTCTGTAACGCCGTCCCACCGTGGAGCAGCGCGTCGGGATAACGGCTCTTCGCCGCACCGGCGTGCATGTGGTGGTACGTGTTGGGCGCGACGATGTGCGCCACGTCGCCGAGCGCGTCGACCGCTTCGGCGATCCCGTCGCCCAGCGGCACGGCGGAGTAGACGAGGAGCTCGCCCGAACCGAGGCGCAGCACGGTCATTCGCGTGCCGAGGCGCATCCCCATGAAGGACATCGCCGCCCGTTTGGCCCAGACCCCGTCGGTGATGATCTCGAGCATGCGCGGAACGATAGAGTCGAGGCCCGGTAGCGGGAAGGGGGGACCAGGCATGCGCGCGAAGGATCGCGCAACGATCGCGCGGCTGTACAGCGCAAGTGAGCAAACGCCCACCAGCTCGCGTCGATCGTATGATAGCCGTCATCTCCCTTCGCCGTTCGCTTCGGACGGTCAGAGACTCTGGGGAGGTTCAGATGACGGACGCAAAGTGGAATCCGGGTGCTTTCGTGTGGCGCGAGCTGATGTGCCCCGACGTCGAGAAGGCCAAGGGCTTCTATGGCGAGCTCTGCGGTTGGTCGTTCAAGGACGTGAACATGGGCGACTTCGTCTACACGATGGCGATGGTGGGCGAGAAGTCGGTCGGCGGCCTCATGCCGATGGCACCCGAGTCGGGCCACCCGCCGCATTGGATGAGCTACGTCTCGGTGAACGATGTCGACGCGTCGGCCGAGCGCGCGAAGCAACATGGTGGAACGGTCGCCGTCGCACCGCAGGACATCCCCAACATCGGTCGCTTCTCGGTCATCGGCGATCCGGGCGGCGCGTACTTCTCGCTCTTCCGCGGCGCACAAGGCGATCCCCCGGCCGGCGAGAGGCCCGGGCTCGGCACGTTCTGTTGGGAGACGCTGACCACCAAGAACATGGACGAGTCGAAGAAGTTCTACGCCGAGGTGGTCGGCTGGACGCTCGGGTCCGCTCCGATGGGACCGTCGGGAGTGCCCGTGTTCTCGATGGGCGAGGCCGCGTACGCTGACGTCCAGGAGGCCAAGGGCAACATGCCGCCGGCGTGGTTCACCTACGTGGTCGTCGAGAACCGCGAGAAGTCGAACGAGCGCGTGGGCAAGCTCGGCGGCAAGGTCGTCGAGCCGAAGATCGACGTCGAGAACGTCGGCAAGATCTCGCTCATCGCCGATCCCGCCGGCGCGTTCATCGGTCTGTTTCAGCCGGCGATGTGACGTGAGCTCGGCGCGCCGTCATCGGAGCGCGTCGAGCGTCGTCTCGTCGTCCGCGTAGATCCCGTACCAACCGGGCGGCTCGTGGGGTGGATCGCCGCTCCAAGGGTCGCCTGGTCGCGCTTCGCCGCTCCAGGTCCACGCGAGCACCGCTTCGATCGGGTAGCCCTCGGCTGCGAGCGATCGCGCCTCGTCGAGAAGCGCCGCGAGGAACCGGTCGCGCCTCGTCGTCGTCGCGGTCGGGTCGCACGAGCCGCGATCGCGGGCGAGGCCCGCTTCTTCGACGAGGAGCGGCTTGCCGAGAGAGCGCGCGACCTCCGCGTGCTCTCTGACGTACGCTCGCGCCCACGCGACCGTGCGCTCGAACACGTCGTCGTCGTCGTGCGCGGGATCGTAGAGCCCCCAGTTCTCGGGCCACACGTGGCACGTGGTCCGCGTGACCGCATCGGAAGCGTGATCGAGGGCGACGTCGAGCCCGTGGCGGTCGGGCTCCGCCGTGGAGCCTTCTGTGCCTACGGCGACCGGGCGCGACGGGTCGAGCGCTCGAACGTGCGACGCCGCGTCGCGTATCCAGAGCCGGAAACCATCCGGGTCGCCCGTCCCACGCGGTTCGTTGCAGAGCTCCCACGCTCCGACGGCCGGCGACGACCGCGCGCGCTCGACGATCCTCGCGGCGTGTGCGTCCCACCACGAGCGCGCCCTCGCGTCGCGATAGAACGCGCAGGCGTGACGCGCGAAGCGATCCCAATCGGGCGAAGGGCCGATCGGCCACGGTACGTCGCGGCCGTCGCTCCACGCGAGGTATTGCCCGAGGCCCCCCGACCAGTGCCAGAAATTCGAGAGACACACGATCGCGCTCATCTCGCGCTCGGCGAGCGCGGCGAGCGTGAAGTCGAGCCCGTCGAGCAGGCGCGCGTCCCAGCGGCCGGGCTCGGGCTGAAGGGCCGGCGCGACCCGCTCTGGAGCACCGTCCGGGCCCTCGCTGGCGGCGAGGATCCGCACGCGTGTGATGCCATGCGCGCCAAGTGAATCGAGCTCTCGCTCGAGGCGTGCGCGATCGCCGAGCGGTGACTCCGCACCGAGCCACATCGCTTGCCAGAAATTGACGCCGGTGGCGACCACCTACGGCACCGAGCTCGCTGACCGTTCCGTCGTCTCTCGAAAGGGGGTTGGGCGTGTCCTCGAGCCGCCCAAACGTCCATCGAACCACTCTCCCCGCGGCCTCATCACCGATTCGACCCGTCCGGTGCTCTACGGCTGGACCGCGTAGACGAACGTCGCGCGGGGCTGCCTCTTGAATCGGTCGGCGATGATCGCTTGTGGCACGGTGGTGCCGTCGACGTGGCGTGCCACCAGCGCGTTCGCGCCGTCGACGTCCTGCGTCGCGAGGACCCGCAGCACCTCGTGCATGAGGTGCTCGACGGCGGGACCGAGCCGCTCGTGGTCGATCGTGTACGCGCCGTGATCCGAGCCGTTGGCGGCGGGCGCAGCGTCGTCCCAGACGAGCGCGCCCTCGTCTCGCAGAAAGCCCAGCTGGATCGCCGCGAGCTGCGAGTACGCCTTGCGATGTCCGTCGGGCGTGTACATGCCGCGCGCCACGTGCCCGAACGCCCACGCGATCGAGTCGACGCGCGACTGCTTGACCATCGCGTCGTCGATCACGCCGCGATCCTTCAACATCGTGAGGAGGTACAGCGCCCCGGTCTGCGCCTTCAGCTCTTCGAGCATCGACTCCATCTCACCGCCGAACGCCTCCGCCGACGTCCGGCCGTTGACTCGATACTCGTGCGCGGGCCCGAGGTTGTGCGTCGCTTCGTGCAGGATCGTCGCCAGTAATCCGGGCGTCGGCGAGTCGGTGAACCACTCCATCGCGCTCGCGGAGAACAGCGTCGACGTCGTCTCGCGCCGGCGCGCGATGCTGTCCGGATCCTCGTAGAGGTTCGTCATCGCGACGGTGCGTCCGCGGCTCTCGTCGGCTACGCGCCCCCAGTTCGGGAGGCTCTGGCCGATCGTCGCGCCGAACGCGTCTCGGTCGTCCCCCGCGTTCACGACGATCGAGATGAAGTCGGGCATCTTGAAGCGCACCTCGCGCGGGTGGTACGCGTCCGCGACGAGCGCTGCGAGCGTGTGCTCCATGTCGTTCTGGAGTGGCGTGAGGCGCTCTTGCCACTCGAGCGAGGCGCGGTCGATGAGCGCCAGCGTCAAATGAAAGCCCGCCTTGCGGCTACAAGGGTCCCAATACACTTCGTCGGGCCCGACGCGAACGTACCAAGCCGAGTTGGTCGCGCTCATGTGTGACCACGCCTCGTCGGCGCGCTCCCAGTCGTCGTCGAGGAAGCTCTCCGCGGCCGCGCGGAGGTAGACACGAAGGGGCTCTTCGTTCGGATCGTGGAGCGCGTCGGCGGCGGCGCGGAGCTGCGTCGCGATGCCGCGCATCTCGTCGCCATACACCTCGTGGTAGGGCACGGCCACGAGGTCGCCTCCGTGCTCGCGTACGGCGACGAATGGGGCGAGCAGCGTCTCCTTGTCGGTGCGTGCCTCGAGCGTCGCGCAGAACTCGTCGTCCTCCTGGAGCTCCGCCGGGTAGATGTCCACGGGCTCGGGCGGTGCGCCGGGGATCGCGGAGCAGGCGGCGAGGCTCTCGGTCTCGGGAGCCTCGCACTTCGGGCCCCAGTTCCGGCGGAACACGGCCCGGCTCGGCGGGTCGGGCGGAGAGGCGTTGGCGGCGAGCGATGTCATCCCGACCTGGCGCGCGTACAGGTGATCGATCGCGCGAGCGACCTCGAGCATCTGGTGAGCGAACGCCCGATGGTCCTCGGGGAGGCTCGAGAGATCGGTCTCGACGAGCGTCGGCGCCGCGGCGCCGAGCTCGGCGACGATCGCGCGATACCGTGCGTCGTCGGGGAGCGCGGCCCCGTCCTCGCGCTCGATCGCGGCGCGAGCGTCGCGGAACGCGTCCGTGAACGCGCCGTCGTGCACCCACTCCGCAGCGCTCGGATAGAAGAGGAGGGACCGGATCTCGTCGGGGTCCGGCTCCTGATCGTCGTCCGAGTCCTCGGCCCAGAAGAGCGGGAGGTCGAGCCGCATCGCGAGCTGGTTGAAGCGGAGCCGGGTCATCGGGCGGGCTTCACGGTGGTCGTTCGCCGTGTCGGTGTGCACGTTCGGGCTTCCGCAGGCCATCACGAGGACCAAGACAGAGGCGGACTTGAACGGTAGGCGAGGAGTGCGTCGCATGGGTGCCGGACGATATGTCGGGCCGCGCCCCTCGTCGAGCGGGCGCGATTGCGCTACGACGCTCGCCATGCGCGCTCTCGTGTTCCGAAAAGACTTGCCGCGGCTCGCGGCCGCCAAGCTCGGGAGCTTCGTGAGCGCTCGCGCCTACACGTCGATGCTGGGCCCGGTTCGGCTCGAGGACGTCACCGAGCCAACGCTGCCCGCCGAGGGCTGGGTCGCGTGCGAGACGCTCGTCAGTGGCATCTGCGGCTCGGACGCGAAGCAGGTCTTCCTGAACGGTTCGCGCGACAACCCTCTCACCGCGCTCATCTCGTTTCCGCACGTTCTCGGCCACGAAGCCGTCGCGAGGCGCGCCGACACCGGCGAGCTCGTCGTGCTCGAATCCTTGGCTCGGCTGTGCCCCGCGCGGGATCGATTCGCCGTGCAGCGCGTGCCGCGAGGGAAATCATCCCGCGTGCCGGAGCTTCCTCGAGGGCGCGCTCGCGCCGGGGATCCACCTCGGCAACTGTGCGTCGTCCCCCGGTGTGCACGCCGAGCGGTTCGTCGCGCACGAGTCGCAGCTGCATGCGCTGCCCGATGGCGTCTCCGTGGAAGCGGGTGTGCTCGCCGATCCGGTGAGCGTATCGCTCCACTCGATCCTGAAACGGCCGCCCGACCCCGCGCGACCTCTGGTCGTGTACGGCTGCGGCACGCTCGGGCTCTGCGCCATCGCGCTCCTGCGCCACCTCCATCCAAAGCTCGCGATCTGGGCGATCAGCCGGCCCGGCCGTTCCGCGGAGCTCGCGGAGAGCTTCGGCGCCGACGAGGTGTGGACGGATGGGCCGGACGCGCTCGTCGAGCGCGTCGCAGCCGCCGTCGGGGCGACCGCGCGCCTGCCTTGGAGCAAGAAGGCGTGGCTCCAAGACGGCCCGGCCGTCGTCTACGACACCGTCGGCAGCCCGGAGACGGTCGAGACTGCGCTCCGGTTCCTCGCGACGCGCGGCGCGCTCGTCGTCTCGGGCGTCGAAGCGCCGGAGCGCTTCGAGTGGACGCCGATCTACTTCAAGGAGATCGAGCTCGTCGGCTCGAACGCGTTCGGCGTCGAGACGCTTCGTGGCTCGCGCAAGCACGCCTACGAGCACTACTTCGATCTCGTCGCCGAGGGGCTCGACGTGACGAGCATCATCACCCATCGCTTCCCGCTCGCCCGATGGACCGACGCGATCGACACGATCGCGCGGAGGCGCGAGACGGGGGCGGTGAAGGTGCTGCTCGACCCGCACGCGAGCTAGAAGCGTCTGCGCGCGCGCGTCCACGGCGGGCTTGTTGCAGAGATCTCGCACGGTGCATCCTCCGGCCATGCACCATCGCGTCACATGGGTCCTTCTCTCGATTCCGGCGCTCGTGCTCGCGGCCTCTTGCGGCCCCCCGTGGAAGGTGATCGTGCAGAGCGGCCCGCCGTCGGCCCTTGCAGGGGTGACGGCGCTGACGATCTCGACCGACTCGTCGACGCTCAGCGTCAACGGCAAGACGCTCCAGCAGGTCTACGCCGAGGAGGAGTCCTTCCCAGAAGCGGTCTCCAACATGGAGAGCGGTTTTCTCTCGGGCTTCACGCAGTACGCCGGGGTCCCGGTGACACCGATGCCGACGCCGCCCGGCCCGCAGGAGGTACGCGTCGTCGCGCGCTTCTCGGAGGTCGACCCGGGGAAGTACGCGTTCATCTATGCGCGCGACACCGTGCTCACGACCCACGTGCTCTTCATCATGGGGGGCCAGGTCGTCGACGAGATCCAGCTCACGCGCAAGGTCTCGGCGAGCATGTCTCAGCCCGCGATCATTCAGAGAATGCGAATCGCGGGGCAGCTGACCGGAGAGCTCGCAGCGAAGTTCTTCCGTCGGGCGCAATCGGGCGGTTGACTCGGTTCGACGTAGTCTAGTGATCAAGTACATCGGCTCGAAGCGCGTCCTCGTACCGGACCTGGTCCGCGTCGTGGGCGCCTTCCCGGAGCTGCGGAGCGTCGTCGACCTGTTCTCCGGGACGAGCCGCGCGGGACATGCGTTCAAGCGCGCCGGCCTCCGCGTCGAAGCGAACGACCACAACGCCTACGCGCACGTGCTCGCCCGCTGTTACGTCGAGGCGGATCGCGAGCGCGTCTCTGCGGACGCGGCGAAGCTCGTCCGCGAGCTCAACGCGCTGCCCGGACGGCCCGGATACTTCACGGAGACGTTCTGCAAGCAGGCGCGCTACTTCCAGCCGAAGAACGGCGAGCGCATCGACGCGATCCGCGCGGCGCTCGCGGCCAAGGGCCTCTCCCCCGTCCTCGAGGCCGTGATGCTCACGTCGCTCATGGAAGCGGCCGACCGAGTGGACTCGACCTGCGGCGTGCAGATGGCCTACGTGAAGAAGTGGGCGACGCGATCGTTCAACGACCTCGAGCTGCGCGTCCCCGACGTGCTTCCCGCGGTGCCGGACGGCTCCTGCCGGGCTCACCGAATGGACGCGAACGAGGCCGCGCGGGCGATCGAGACCGACATCGCGTACGTCGACCCGCCCTACAACCAGCACAGCTATCTCGGGAATTACCACGTGTGGGAGACGCTCGTCCTCGCGGACGAGCCCGAAGCGTACGGCGTCGCCCAGAAGCGCATCGACTGCCGCACGCGCAAGAGCGCCTACAACCGGCGCGCCGAGCATCGCGCCGCCTTCGCGGACCTCATCGCGGCGATCCGCGCACCTCTCCTCGTGGTCTCGTTCAGCGACGAAGGCTTCCTCTCGCGCGACGAGCTCGAAGCGACGCTGCGTCTCCGAGGCGAGATCCACGTCATCGAGCGGGACTATCCGCGCTATGTGGGTGCGCGCATCGGCATCTACAATCCTCGGGGCGAGAAGGTCGGCCGCGTGAGCCACCTCCGGAACGTCGAGCGGATCTACCTCGTCGCGACCGAGGCGGCCGAGCGTCTTTTGCGAGCCAACGACCGCCTCGCCGCGCTCGCGAGGCTCGAGCGTCCCCTCGTCGCGACGGCCGGCGCGGCGCCGCCGCGTTGAGGCGGCGCAGCGCGATCGATCGCGTATGCTTCGAGGAGATGGCGTTTCGCGACGACCATGACGCGCTCAGGGCGAAGGCGGATGCGCTGCGCGAGCAGCTCGAGAGCGCGCGGCGCGAGCTCAGGGCGCACGAGATCGAGGACGAGCAGGACGAAGAGGAGCTCGCGTATCTGCGTGCGCAGCTCGCGCGCTCGAAGTCGCCGAGGCGCTTCTGGACGAGCTGGCGAACGGTCGCGCTCAGCCTCGCGGTGGTTGGTGCGTTCAGCGTGTACATGTGGTGGCTCGTGACCGACGTGCCGCCGGCGTTGTCGGAGCGCGGCGCGTCGAGCTCGGTCAATCCTACCGAGCCCCCAGCCCCGCCGGCTCCACTGTACGGCCGCGACGCCGTGTCGTTCGGCGCGGTCGTCGCGATGTCCCAGGGCGAGGGACCTGCCGTGGGCGACGGATGCGTGCTCGACGCCGAGCTCATCGCGCACGGTCGCGTCGGCCGCGTTCGCCTCGCATGCCGCGACGTCGTTTACGACTCGATGGAACGCGGCGAACGGGAGGCGCTGGCATGGGACACGGGCTACCGCGAGGTGGTCATCGCGCCGAGCCACTTCGTGTACGCGCTGCGCTACTTCGACACCGGTCGCCGTACGGGGCCACGACCCGTGATCCGCGTCGACACGGACGCCGACGAGCTGCGGGTCACGCGTGCCGCGGACGCGGGACATCCGTTCGACGCGGTGCTTCACGTGGAGCCGTGGAGCACGGCGCGGAGTGGACAGCCGCTCCGCCGCGGGAGCGATGACACCTCCATGTCCGCGGAGGAGCGACGCGATGCGCAGGCGCGCGGGATCGCGCTCGCGGGGCAGTGCGATCTCGACGGCGCGTGGCGAGGGCTCGTCCGCACCGCGTATGGCGACCTCGACGGGCTCTCCCTCGCGCCGTCATCGACGCGCGCCTTGACGGTCATCCGGCACGGTCGCCCGCCGCAAGACTACGAGATGGACGCCGATCCGGTCCTCACGAGCCCGCTCGGCGCCGCGGGCGCGGCGGCTCTCGATTTCACGCGCGGTGACGGCACGGCCGTCGTGACCGCCGGCGACCAGCGCCTCGACGGCCGCTTCGGCCCGGGCTGCGCGACGTTCCTCGGCGTCGTGCTCGGACAGCCTGCGCCGACGACGTTCTTCATGCGCCGCCTCTCCGACGCCGAGCGAGGGCTCGACGTCGACGATCCCGCCGGAGAGCGTGGACCCCGCGCTCCGTGAGCGCAGCACCGAGCTCACTCGAGCGCGGCGAACCGCGATGGATCGAAGAGCGCGATGTCGTGCGCCGTCGTGCCGTCGGTCGCGAGGTCGGCGAGCGCCTCGCCGATCGTGGGCGCGAGCTTGAAGCCGTGCCCCGAGAATCCGCCCCCCACGAGCACGTTCGGGACGGTCGGGTGCGCTCCGACGACGAAGTGACCGTCTGGTGTCGTCGTGTACATGCAGACGACCGCGTCCGTTCGCGGGACGTCTGCGCCGGGGAGCCGCTCGCGAGACCACGCCCGTACCTCGCGCTCGTCGGCGTCGTGGACTTCACGGCGCAGCGTGTCGGGCTCGCTCGCCTCGCCGCCCCCGTGGCGGCACACCTTCACGCCCGCGCCCGCGTGCCGTGGCAGGCCGTAGAACGCCCGCGCTCCCTCGACGTGGATGAAGCATGGCAGCCGGCCGACGTCGTAGAGCTCGCTTCGCTCGCGCGGGTCGAACCAGAGCTGCACCTGTCGTGTCACGGCGAGGGGCGCATCGTATCGAACGGGCGCGTTCGGTCCCGCGAGCCATGCGCCGGCGCACACGACGAGCTTCGCCGCCGCGTAGCTGCCGGCGTCGGTGCGCACCGCGACGCCATCGCGGCGCGCTTCGATTCCGAGCACGCGCTCGCCGAGCCGCACGCTCGCGCCGCCCGCGACGGCACGCTCGTGGAGCAGCCGCACGCACGTCTCGGGCACGAGAAGCCCGCCCTCTTCTTCGTACAGGCCGACCTCGTGGTCCGCCGGTCGGAGCGCGGGGAAGCGCCGCCTCATCGCGTCCGCGTCGAGGCGCTCGTGAGCGAGCCCGTGCATCGTGACGCTCTCGAGCACGCCCCGCACGAGCTCGTGGTCCGGAGCGCCGAAATTGAGGCAGCCGGTTCGAACGAGCACCGGTTCGTCCGTCGCCGCGCCGAGCTCGGTCCAGAGCGTGTAGGCACGCTCGAGGAGCGGCACGTAGCTCGGGTCCTCGAAGTATGCCTTGCGGATGACGCGGCTCCGGCCGTGGGAGCTGCCACGGTCGTGCGGGACGCGCGGCTCGGCCTCGAGCGCGAGGGCTCGCGCGCCGCGGGACGCGAGCGCCGCCGTCGTCGCGGCGCCCATCGCACCGAGCCCCACCACGATCGCGTCGAGAGCCTTCACGACGAAGGAACGCTACCATCCCGGCCATGAGAAGGTTCGGGGCGTCGTTCACGGCGTTGTTCACGGCGTTTCTCTCGGCGTCTGCGTGCGGTGGTGACGACGCGAGCGACGACGCAGGGCTCGACGCCGGCGCCGACGCCGCGGTCGATGCTCGGCTGGACGCGCCGCGCGACTACGTGCCCGAGCCCTTCGAGCCCACACCCGAGACCATCGCGTACTGTGGAGCTCGCGACGACGCGGCCATCGAGGCTCGGATCACCGAGTGGCTCTCTGCGCTGACGCTCGAGGAGAAGGTCGTGCTGATGCACGGCGCGATGTTCGGGCTCGTCGACGGAAGCTGGCGTGTCCCCGGCGTCGAGCGGCTCGGCATCCCCGGTCTCCGCATGCTCGATGGCCCGCGGGGAGTGAGCGCGTTCACCGGCAAGAACGCAACCACGTTCCCCGTGGCGATGATGCGCGGCGCCACCTGGGATCCCGACCTCGAAGAACGGGTCGGCGCAGCGATGGCGGTCGAGCTCCGCTCCGTCGGAGCGAACGTGCTCCTCGCGCCGTGCATGAACGTCCTGCGCCATCCGCGCTGGGGGCGCTCCCAGGAGACGTACTCCGAGGACACGTTTCACATGGGCGAGATGGCGCTCGGCTTCGTTCGCGGCGTCCAGTCCGAGGGTGTGCTCGCGAGCGCGAAGCATTACGCCGTGAACAGCATCGAGAACACGCGCTACCACGTCGACGTACGCGTGGACGAGCGCACGCTCCGCGAAATCTTCTCCCCCACTTCCGCCGCGTCGTCGTCGAGGGGCACGTCGCGTCCGTGATGTCGGCTTACAACCAGGTGAACGGGCTCCACTGCGACATGTCCTCGCACTTGCTCACGGAGATCCTGAAGGACGACTGGGGATTCGCCGGTTTCGTCGAGTCGGATTGGCTCCTCGGCACGCACTCCGACGCGCCGTCGGTGCTCGCGGGGCTCGACGTCGAGATGCCGACCGGCGCGAACTTCACGAACCTCGTTCGCGCCGTGCACCGCGGAGAGATCGAAGAGCGCGACATCGACCGGTCCGTCCGGCGCATTCTTCGCGCCGAGCTCTGCTACGGCCTCGACGAGGCGGGCCCGGTCGCCGATGACCCGAGCCAGCGCGAGACGCCTGCGCATCTCGCTCTTGCTCGCGAGGTCGCGCGGCGGGGCATCGTCCTCCTCCGAAACCAGCCACCCGACGGTGATCCGAGCGGTGCGCCGCCGGTACTGCCGCTCGCGGCGTCCATCGCGTCGATCGCCGTCCTCGGTCGCGCTGCAGACGTCGAGAACGTTGGCGACGACGGTAGCAGCGACGTCCTTCCGTCGTCGGTCGTGACCGCGCTCGAGGGGATCACGGAGCGCGCCGGCGTCGGGGTCAGCGTCACGCACGTGCCCGGCACGACGCTCGACCCGGCCGGGGAAGCGACCGTGCGCGCCGCCGACGTGGTCGTGATCGTGACGGGCTTGCTCGCCGACGACGAAGGCGAGTCGACGATCAGCGTCGGCGATCGCGCCGACATCGACGTCCCCGCCTCGGATGTCGCGCTGATCGAGTCGGTCGCGGCGATCCATCCGGCGGTGATCGTGATCCTGGAGGGCGGCTCCGCGTTCGTCACCGCACCTTGGGATGACGATGTCGAGTCGCTGATCCACGCGTTCTATCCTGGCTCCGAAGGTGGGCGCGCCATCGCGGACATCTTGTTCGGCGATGCGTCGCCGAGCGGCCGGTTGCCGTTCACCATGCCCGTGGCGGAGAGCGATCTGCCGCCGTTCGACAACGTGTCGGACTCGGTCACGTACGAGTACCTTCACGGCTACAGGCTCCTCCAGCACGCCGGTGTCGCCCCGCGCTATCCGTTCGGGTTCGGCCTCGCGTACACGACCTTCGAGCTCTCGAACCTTCGGCTCTCGGCCGCGACGGTCGCACCGGACGGCACGTTCGAGGCGACCGTCACCGTCGCGAACACGGGCTCGGTGGCCGCCACCGAGACGGTCGAGCTCTACGTCTCGGCGCTGGCGTCGCGGGTCGAGCGAGCGCCCGAGGATCTACGCGCGTTCGCGCAGGTCGCGCTCGCGCCTGGCGAGAGCGGGGACGTCACGCTGACCGTCCCCGCCCAGAGCCTCGGCTTCTGGGACCTGACGGCGGGCGCGTGGGAGGTCGAGCGGATCGGGTACGAGGTCCGCGTGGGCACGAGCTCCGCCGACACCCCGCTGGTGGGCACCATCCGCGTCGAGTGAGCGGGCCCCGCACTGTGAGGGGCCACACACATCGGCCGCCAAAGACCAAGAAAGTTACAGAATCGCGAGAAAACAGCGCTGGTGACATAGCGGATAGCTCGGCTATCCTCCCCCCCTTCCTGAAGACCTACACCGACGCCGCGCCTCGGGCGCGCGGCATGGAGGGGGACTCGATGAATCGCACGGCAGCTTTCACCTCGCTCGCTCGAGCGCTTTTCGCGGCAGCACTGGTTCTCGTCGGGGCGTGCGGCGGTGACGACGACGCGCCGATGGGCGAGCCGCGGGATCACGGTGACGCCGACCACGGGGCTCCGCACGAGCGAGCGCGGGATGCAGGCGATGTTCACCGTCGTCCTCGACGCGCAGCCGAACGCGAGCGTGTCGATCGCGCTCACGAGCAGCGACACGACCGAGGGAACGGTCACGCCGGCGATGCTCACGTTCACGACGGCGAATTGGAACGCGCCGCAGACGGTGACGGTGACCGGCGTCGACGACACCGAGCGCGACGGCGACCAGTCTACATGGTCGTGACGGCGCCCGCGACGAGCGACGACACGAACTACTCGGGCATGGACGCCGACGACGTCTCCGTCACGAACACCGACGACGAGACCGCGGGGTTCACCGTGACGCCCACGTCGGGCCTGCGCACGACCGAGGCCGGCGGCACGGACGACGTTCACGATCGTGCTCAACGCGGCGCCGACCGCGGACGTCTCGGTCGCGCTCACGAGCAGCGACGACACCGAGGGCACGGTGTCGCCCGCGATGGCTGACGTTCACACCGGACAACTTCGACAGCGCCGCAGACCGTCACGGTCACCGGCGTCGACGACACCTGGACGTGGACGGTGACGTCGTCTTCATGATCGTGACGGCGCAGGCGACCTCCACGGACCCGAACTACGCATCGTCGACCCCGACGACGTCGAGGTCACGAACACCGACGACGAGTCTGCCGGCGTCACCGTGGACGCGGCGACCGACCTGATGACGACGCGAGGACGGAACGGCCGGCGACGTTCACCGTCGTGCTGAACAGCGCGCCCACCGCGGACGTCACGATCGACCTCAGCACGAGCGACGACACCGAAGGTACGCCCAGCCCCGCCACGCTCACGTTCACGACGGATAACTTCGCGGCTCCGCAGACCGTGACCGTCACGGGCGTCGACGACGACCTCATCGACGGCAACCAGATCTACATGATCGTCACCGGGGCGGCGTCGAGCTCGGACCCCGAGTACGACGGTGTCGACGTCGCCGACGTGACGCTGACGAACGTCGACAACGACTCGGCGGGCATCATCGTCACGCCGACGACCGGGCTCGTCACGTCGGAGACCGGGGCGACGGACACGTTCACGGTCGTGCTCCAGGCCGAGCCGACCGCCGACGTCGTGATCGATCTCGAGCAGCTCGAGACACCGGCGAGGGTACGGTCGGCCCGGCGTCGCTCACGTTCACGATGGCGAACTGGAACGCGCCGCAGACGGTGACGGTGACCGGCGTCGAACGACGACGTCGCGGACGGTGATCAGGTCTACACGGTCCGAACGCTCGCCGCGGCGAGCGCCGACGCGATGTACGACACGCTCGACGGAGCGGACGTCATGGTCACGAACAACGACGACGATTCGCCGGGCGTGACGGTCACGCCGACCTCGGGTCTGATGACGACCGAGGCCGGAGGGACCGCGACGTTCACCGTCGTGCTCGACAGCGCCCCCACGGCGGACGTGCGCTTCGACCTCATGAGCAGTGACACCGGTGAAGGCACCGTGAGCCCGGCGTTCCTCACCTTCACGTCGATCAACTGGAACGCGCCCCAGACCGTGACGCTCACCGGCGTCGACGACTCGCTCCTCGACGGTGATCAGCCCTACACGGCGCGGGTGCTCGCCGCGATCAGCGCCGACCCTGCCTACAACGGCATGGACCCGACCGATGTCATGGCGCTCAACGTCGATGACGACAGCGCTGGTGTGACGGTCACGCCGACGAGCGGGCTACGCACGAGCGAGGCGGGTCTGGACGCGACCTTCACGATCGTGCTTCGTGCTGCACCGTCGGCGGACGTCACCTTCATGCTCATGTCGAGCGACACGACCGAGGCCAGCGTGGCTCCGGCGAGTGTGACGTTCACGAGCGCGAACTGGAGCTCGCCGCGGACCATCACGGTCGACGGTGTCGACGACGCGCTGGCGGACGGTGACCAGCCGTTCACGATCCGCATCCTGCCCGCGACGAGCACCGACACCAACTACGCGGGGATCGATCCGCCCGACCCCACGGGGACGAACGTCGACAACGACAGCCCCGGGATCACGGTCGACCCGACGTCGGGGCTGGTGACCACGGAGGCGGGCGGGACAGCGACGTTCACCGTCGTGCTGAACTCGCAGCCGACTGCCGACGTCGTCATCACGCTGATGTCGAGCGACACCACCGAGGGCACCGCTTCGCCGATGACGCTCACGTTCACGATGGCGAACTGGAACGCGCCCCAGACGGTGACCGTCACGGGCGTCTCCGACACGATCTTCGACGGCGATCAGCCCTACACGATCGTCACCAACCCCGCGACGAGCGCCGACCCGCTCTACGACGGTCGCGACCCGGCCAACGTGTCCGTCGTGAACGACGACGACGACCCCGGCGTGGCGGTGACGCCGACGAGCGGGCTCGTCACGACCGAGGCGGGTGGGACCGCCACGTTTCGCGTCGTGCTCAACACGATGCCCAGCGCGAACGTCACGGTCTCGCTCGCGAGCAGCGACACGGGTGAAGGCACCGTCAGCCCGAGCTCGATGACCTTCACGACGGCCAACTGGAACGCGCCGCAGACCGCGACGGTGACCGGCGTCGACGACGCGGTCGCCGACGGCGATCAGCCGTACATGATCGTCACGGGCAATACGGTCAGCACCGACCTCTCGTACAACGGGCTGCCGGTCGCGGACGTGTCCGTCACCAACACGGACGACGAGACAGCCGGGTTCATCCTCGCGGGGACGGGGGGCCTGAGCGTGACCGAGGCCGGAAGCACGGCGTCGTTCACGATCCGGCTCCGCTCGCAGCCGACCGCGGACGTGATCCTGCCGCTCGACAGCAGTGACACGACCGAAGGGACGGTGAGCCCCTCGATGCTCACGTTCACCTCGGTGAACTGGGCCTCGCCGCAGACGGTGACGATCATGGGCGTCGACGACTTCCTCGCCGACGGAAACCAGGTCTTCACGATCCGTACCCTCGCGGCGACGAGCGCGGACCCGGGCTATGACGGCCTGAACCCGGCGAACGTCAGCGTGACCTGCATCGACGACGAGACGGCCGGCTTCATCGTCACGCCGCGGAACGTCGTGACGCGCGAGGACGGGACGCTCAACCCGCAGTTCAGCGTTCGGCTCACCTCCCAGCCCACGGCGGATGTCGTCATCAACGTGTCGAGCGGCGACACGTCGGAAGGGCTCCCGAGCCCGACGACGCTCACGTTCACGTCCGTGAACTGGAACGCGCAGCAGTTCGTCACGGTGACGGGTCAGGAGGACTCGGTTGCGGACGGCAATCAGCCGTACACGATCGTGCTCGAGCCGGCGATGAGCCTCGACGCAGGCTACGATGGGCTCGACCCTGCAGACGTGTCGGCGATCAACATCGACAACGACACCGCCGGCGTGACCGTGACCGCCGCGCCGAACCTGACCACGACCGAAGCGGGCGGGACCGCGACGTTCACGCTGGTTCTGAACTCGCAGCCTACGGCGAACGTTCGCGTCACGGTCGATAGCCTGGATACGACCGAGGGTGCCGTCGCGCCCGTGAACACGACGTTCACGCCGCTCAACTGGAACGCGCCTCGCACCGTCACGATCACGGGCGTCGACGACTTCGTCCAGGACGGCGACGTGATGTACATCGTGCGCACGCGACCGGCGGTCAGCACCGACCCCCGATACAGCGGGATCGATCCGCCCGACCTCGACGTCACGAACATCGACGACGAGACCGCGGGCTTCACGGTATCGCCGACCGCCGGTCTCGTGGTCAACGAGTCCGGAACGACCGCGGTGTTCGGCATCCGGCTCAACTCGCAGCCGACCGCGAACGTGACGGTGAACCTGACGAGCAGCGATCCGGGCGAAGGCTCGGTCGCTCCGAGCATGGTCACCTTCACGGCCGCGAACTGGAACGCCGTCCAGACGGTGACGGTGACGGGCGTGGAGGACGCGGTCGCCGACGGAACTCAGGGCTTCACGATCATCACTGCGGCCGCGTCGAGCGCCGATCCGAACTACGACGGCCGTAACCCCGCGGACGTCTCGGTCAGCTGCGTCGACAACGACAGCGCGGGCGTTACGGTCAACGCCGCGCCGAACCTGCAGACGACGGAGCTCGGCGGGACCGCCACGTTCACCATCCGGCTGAACAGCCAGCCGACCGCGAACGTGACGATCGCCCTCATGAGCAGCAACACCGCCGAAGGGACCGTCACGCCGAGCGGGCTCACGTTCACCTCGCTGAACTGGAACGCACCTCAGGTCGTGACCGCGCATGGCGTCGACGACTTCGTCGCCGACGGAAATCAGCCCTACACGATCGTCACCGGCAACACCGTGAGCACCGACGGCAACTACAGCGGCATCGTGGTCCCGGACGTCGCCGTGACCAACGTCGACAACGAGACGGCCGGCATCTCGGTGTCGAGGACGAGCGGCCTGGTCACGAACGAGTCCGGGACCGCCACCGACACGTTCACGATCCGACTCACGTCGCAGCCGACCGCGAGTGTCACGATCCCGCTCTCGGTCGACGACACGACCGAGGCGTCGGTCACTTCGATGGTCAGCTTCACCACCGGCAACTGGAACACGCCCCAGACGGTGACCGTGTCGGGCGTCAACGACCCGGCCGCCGACGGAAACCAGACCTTCCACGTGTTGGTGGGCCCGGCGACGAGCGCCGACGCCAACTACATGGGCCTCACCGGTCCGTCGGTCGCCGGCACGAACCTCGACGACGAGACCGCGGGGATTCGCGTGACGCCGACGTCTGGGTTGATCACGTCGGAGAGCGGCGGGTCGGACACGTTCGACGTCGTCCTGAACTCGCAGCCGTTCGGCAACGTCGTCATCGCCCTGAGCGCCGACGCGACCGAAGGTATGCTCAGCACCAGCATGCTCACGTTCACGATGGCGAACTGGAACGTCGTTCAGACCGTCACCGTGACGGGTGTCAACGATCCGATCGTCGACGGGAACCAGGTGTACTTCGTCGTCGGCAACCCCTCGGGGAGCGCTGACCCGGCGTACGCTGCGCTCGCGGCGTTCACCGTCGAAGTCACGAACACCGACAACGACTGAGCCGGGCCGCTCGGCCCGAGCGAAGCCCCGCGTCTCACCGAGGCGCGGGGCGTCGCGCGACGGTCCCTCCTGACAGCACGCCTTCACCAGCGAGCCGCCTCGGGCCGCCACGGGCCGGGATCCGTGCTATCCGTCCCGTCCCCATGGCGCCCCGGCGAACGACGAACGGTGCCGGCGCGGGTCAACAGGCCCGGGAGCCGGACCGCATCGAAGTATATCGAGCGCGGGAGCACAACCTGCGCATCGACTACCTCGAGATCCCGAAGCACAGCTTCGTGGTCTTCACGGGTGTCAGCGGTTCGGGGAAGTCGTCCCTCGCGTTCGACACGCTCTACACCGAGGGCCAGCGTCGTTACGTCGAGAGCCTCAGCGCCTACGCGCGTCAGTTCCTCGGGCGTCTCGAGCGACCCGACGTCGAGCGCCTCCGCGGCCTGTCGCCAACGATCGCCATCGGTCAGAAGAGCGCGTCGAGCAATCCTCGGTCGACTGTCGGCACCATCACCGAGGTCTACGATTACCTCCGCGTTCTCTACGCGCGGGCAGGCGTCCAACACTGCCACGTGTGTGGCAAGGTGGTGCGCGGCTCGAGCCCGGACGAGATCGTGGACGAGGTCTCGGGGCTGCCGCCCGGCACGAAGCTCCTCGTGCTCGCTCCGCTCGTCGCGCATCGAAAGGGAGAGTTCAAGGACCTCTTCGCCGATCTCGCCCGCAAGGGTTACGTGCGCGTCCGCGTCGACGGCGCGATGCACCGGCTCGAGGACCCGCCCTCGCTCGACAAGAAGCGCAAGCACACGATCGATCTCGTCGTCGACCGCGTCTCGCTCCGCACCGAAGATCGCGGCCGATTGACGGAGAGCATCGAGCAAGCCCTCCGTGAAGCGGAGGGGCAGGTCACGATCGAGGCCGACGGTCGAGCGCCGCTCGCCTTCAGCGAGCAGCGCTCGTGCTGTGGCAACGCCTTCCCGGCGCTGCACCCGCAGAGCTTCTCCTTCAACGCGCCGCTCGGTATGTGCCCCGCGTGCAATGGGCTCGGCACGCGCCTCGAGGTCGATCCTGCGAGGGTCATCCCGGACGAGTCGCTGTCGATCCGGGAAGGCGCGATCGCGCCTTGGAAGAAGAGCGTCGGGCGCGGCGAAGGCTGGATGTTCCGGATCATCGACGCGCTCGCGAAGGCGACGGGCGTCGATCTCGACAAGCCGTGGAAGGCGCTGCCGAAGGCCAAGCGCGAGCAGGTCCTCCACGGGCTCGGCTCGAAGCGGATCCGCGTCACATGGGGCGACGAGAGGAAGGGAAACCACGGCAGTTGGGGGGTCCGATTCGAAGGGATCCTCCCGCAGATCTCAGCGCCGGTACCGGCAGACGAGCTCGGAACCGATGCGCGACCACTACCTCGCCTACATGAGCGAGCTCCCGTGTGACGTGTGCGACGGCAAGCGGCTCCGACCCGAGAGCCTCGCCGTGCGCGTGGCGGGGCTCGGCATCGCCGAGGTCACCGGGAAGACCGTCGCGGACGCGCACGCTCACGTCACCGCGCTGGGGCTGACGGGAAACGCCGCCAAGATCGCCGAAGGCGTCGTGCGCGAGATCGAGGGACGCTTGAAGTTTCTCCTCGACGTCGGGCTGGACTATCTGACTCTCGATCGCGCGGGACCGACGCTGTCCGGAGGCGAAGCGCAACGCATCAGGCTCGCGAGCCAGCTCGGCAGCGAGCTCTCGGGCGTGGTGTACGTCCTCGACGAGCCTTCGATCGGTCTACACGCGCGCGACAACGAACGCCTCATCCGGACGCTTCAACACCTCCGCGACCTCGGGAACACGGTGATCGTCGTCGAGCACGACGAAGAGACGATCCGCTCCGCCGACCACGTCGTCGACTTCGGGCCGGGCGCCGGCCACCTCGGCGGCGAGGTCATCGTCAGCGGCACGCCGGCGGACGTCGTCGCGGCGGAGAGCAGCGTGACCGGCGCCTTCCTCTCCGGCCGTCGGGCCATCGAGATACCGAAGCGTCGGCGCTCCCCGAACGGGTTCGTCGAGGTTCGAGGCGCTCGCCTCCACAACCTCGACGGCATCGACGTGCGCGTCCCACTCGGCGTGCTCACGGCCGTCACAGGCGTGAGCGGCGCGGGGAAGAGCTCTCTCGTGAACGGGATCCTCCTGCCCGCTGCCGCGACGGCCGTCAACGAAGGCATCTCCCGCGGCCCCGGCTTCGACGCGATCGAGGGTCTCGACGCGATCGATCGCGTCATCGCGATCGACCAGAAGCCGATCGGCCGGACGCCTAGGTCCAACCCGGGTACGTACACGAAGGCGCTCGACGAGATCCGCGAGATCTTTGCCGCGATGCCCGAGGCGCGGGCGCGCGGCTTCGGCGCGGGCCGCTTCTCGTTCAACGTAAAGGGCGGCCGGTGCGAGGCGTGCTGCGGCGACGGTGTCGTCAAGGTCGAGATGCACTTCCTCTCCGACGTCTACGTCCCGTGCGAAGTGTGTCTAGGAAAGCGGTACAATGCGCAGACGCTGAGCGTTCAATACCGCGGGCGCTCCATCGCGGACATCCTCGAGCTCACCGTCGACGATGCGTACGCGCTCTTCTCGAGCCATCCGAAGCTCGCCCGCATCCTTCGGACGCTCATCGACGTCGGCCTCGGGTACATTCACCTCGGTCAGACGGCGCCGACGCTGAGCGGCGGCGAGGCGCAGCGCGTCAAGCTGAGCCGCGAGCTCGGAAAGCGCGGGACCGGAAGCACGCTCTACGTCCTCGACGAACCGACCACGGGTCTTCACTTCGCCGACATCGAGCGGCTCCTCGGCGTGCTCCACGCGCTCGTCGACCAGGGGAACACCGTCGTCGTGATCGAGCACAACCTCGACGTGATCAAGCAGGCCGACTGGGTCATCGATCTCGGGCCCGAGGGCGGCGCCGCGGGCGGGCGGCTCGTCGCAGAAGGCCCGCCGGAGAAGGTCGCGCGGGCGCGCAGCTCCCATACTGGAGCCTTCCTCGCCGAGGTCCTCGCGAAGTGCGCGCCTACCGCCGCGCGTCAGTCCGCCGCGGCCTCGGCCGGCGGGAAGAGGCGGTCGACCTCGCCGAGGTAGCGGATCGCGCGGTGGCGCGCGACCTTGTTCGAGAGTCGCATCGCAGGTCGCACGTCGCCTGCGTGAATCACCTCGCGAAGGAGCGACACGTAGAGCGTCCGGTCGTGACGCTTCACCGCGTACGTACGCGCCATCGTCACGAGGACGAGCAGGTTCGTGCGTCCGCTCGCCTGGAGCGCGCGGTTCCAAGCCGCCTCCGCCGCGTCGAGGTCTGCGTGCGGTCGCTGCGTCGCCACGAAGGCGAGCAGCGCTAGCCCCGACGCGCCGTAGTACGTCGAGTCGAGCTCGACCGATCGCGACACCATCGCGATCGCGTAGTCACGCTCGGGATCGGCCTCGTGGGGATGGACCGCGTTGACGTGGAGGCCCCACGCGTATCCCACCCACCACGCCGCGGCGGCGTCCTCCGGATCGTCGAGCTCCTCGTGCAACCACGAGCGGAACCCGTCGATGCCGCCCGCGCGCGCTTCGTCGAACCCGCCGTAGTGGAGCTCCATGTAACGCCGTCCGAGGCGCGCGGCGCGGTCGTAGAGCAGCACCGCGCGCTCGCGCTGCGCTTCGGCGCCGTCTGAGTCGCCCGTGAGCGTCAAGCGCTCCGCCGCGTCGTCGACCCACCCGAACGAGTACGACGCGTACGCACGCGCGCCGTTCAGCAGCAGCGTCTGGTTCTCCGGCGAGACCCGGAGCAGCCCCTCGATCTGCATGATCTGCGCGGGAAGCGCCTTGCCGACGAAGTCGTAGTCCCAGTGCTCTTCGATGCCGGGGCTGGCGCGGTCGAACACGTCCGCGGCGGAGTTTGCGGTGAACTTCGTGACGTCGCAGCCGGTCAGCGCTGCGGCCAGAGCCACGATCGCGAGCGTGATGGCGATTCGCACGGCGGCATCCTGCCAGCGGAGGGGGCCTCTGGGAAGGGCGTCGATCGCCATTCCGCTCGCGCGCTCTTTCGGCGAGAATCCGAGGCCCAAGTGACGAACAAGCTCGAAGAGGCGCGCCGCCGTGCGGGCGCAGCCGTCGTGGATGGCTTCTTCCAGACGATGTCGCGCCTCGGGCGGCTCCATCCGATGGCGCGCCCCGAACGTCACGGCGTGGACGTTGTGCGGAACCTCGCGTATGCCGAGGACAGCGACCGACCGGAGCATCGCCTCGACGTCTACCGCCCGCGCGACGCCCGAGAAAAGCTCCCCGCGGTTCTCTACGTCCACGGGGGTGGCTTTCGCATCCTCTCGAAAGACACGCACTGGGTGATGGGCCTGGCGTTCGCGCGTCGCGGCTACGTCGTCTTCAACGTCGGCTATCGGCTCGCGCCGACGCACCGCTTTCCGGCTGCGGTGGAGGACGTGTCGGCGGCGTTCGAATGGATGGTGCGGCACGCCGGCGAGTGGGGCGCCGACCTCGATCGACTCGTGATCGCGGGCGAGTCCGCGGGCGCAAACCTCGCGATGGGGCTGACCTTCTCGACGCTCTTCGAGCGCGACGAGCCTTTTGCCAAGCGCGTCCACGAGACGGGCGTCGTTCCGAAGATCGTTCTGCCGGCGTGCGGCATCCATCAGGTGACCGACGGCGCCCGCTTTCTCCGTCGCAAGCCCCACCTCCCACGCGTCGTGCTCGATCGCATCGAGGAGGTCGAGCACGCGTACCTCGGTAGCGACCCGACGCGTCACGGCACGACGCTCGACTTCGCCGATCCCCTGCTCTGGGCAGAGCGCGCCTCTCCGCCGAAGCGCCCGTTGCCCGCGTTCTTCCTACCGGTCGGCACCCGTGACCCGGTGCTGGACGACACTCGCCGCATGGCGAAGGCGCTCCGCGACCTCGGCGCCGTCGCCGAGGACCGCTACTATGTCGGCGAGGTGCATGCGTTCCACGCGTTCGCCTTCCGCAAGAGGGCCCGGCAGTGCTGGGCCGACACCTACGCGTTCCTCGACGCGCACCTTCCCCCCGGCTGACCTCCGATCCGTTCGGCCACGCCGCTCGTACTCTCGACGCTCACATGGGAGCCACGACCAAATTCCGGCGTCAACACGCGGAGCTGACGCGGATGGCGGGGGAGCTCTCGCGGGCCGCGCTCGTCCCTGGCGCCGACGCCCTCGAGCTCCGACGCCTCCTGTCGAGGTTCGCCGGCGCGCTCCGCGTCCACTCTGCGATGGAGAGCGACGCCCTCTATCCTGCCCTCCTCGCGCACGAAGACCCGGCTGTTCGCCGTGTCGCCGAGCGTCTCTACCAGGACCTCGGCGGGCTCTACGCTACGTTCTACGAGTTCCTCGACCGCTGGGACGCGCCCGACGCGATCGCGAGCCGGATGATCCGGTTCCGCATCGAGCTGATACGCGTGCTCGCGGTGCTCGGCCGGCGCATGTCGCGCGAGAACCGTGAGCTCTACCCGCTTGCGGACTCGCTCGACGCGAGCGGCGCCGCCTGATCGGCGGTCCTAGCGCTCGATCGCGACGCCGTGCCAGAACGCGACGTGGTTCGTGATGTTCGCCGCCGCCGCCTTCGGCTCGGGGTAGTACCACGCGGCGTTCTCGTTCACCTCCTCGCCGACGACGACGTGGTAGTAGCTCGCCGTCCCCTTCCAGCTGCAGATCGTGTGGTGCGGCGACGGTCGCATGTACTGCATGTCGACCGCGTCCTTCGGGAAGTAGACGTTGCCCTCGACGACCTCGAACACATCGCTCTCGGCGATCGTCGCACCGTTCCATGTAGCGCGTGCCATCGTGCCTCCTCGCTCCTCGTCATGGTGCCGGAGCTGCGTGGTGTCCAGCGCTCAGATCGGCCCGACGGGGACGCACGGGGAGCTCGCGGCGCCGACCACGCGGATCGGCAGCATGTCGACGATCGTCTCGATCGACCGGCTTCCGCCGCTCGCATCGAGGTCGTAGCGCAGCACGCGGCTCACGCGCGCGCGGCGCGAGATGAGGCACGCCTCGGTGCATGTCGCGAGACAGCTCATGAAAGCCGCGGGGAGTAGGCCTCCGCACTCGTCGGTCACGTCGGCTTGGTCGATCGCGCAGGCGAGCTGGTCCGAGCACACGTCGTCCGCGAGGCAGTCGGCGTGCTCCGTCGGGCAGGTCGCGTCGAGGCACGCGTCGCACGCGGGTGGTGGCGCTTCGGTGAAGATGTAGATGTCGCCTGCGTAGAACGCGACCGCCGACGCCGAGGTCTTTCGTACGTCGTCGAGCGGGATGATCTCGAGCGCCGTGGCCGTGCTCTTGTCGTACTCGACGAGGTCCACCGGGTCGGCGCCCGCGAACGCGAAGAGCCTGCCGTCGCCGGTCCCGGTGAGCTCGCCGCCGTCGTAGTCGATCGAGCCGATCGCGCGGAGCCGGAGCGTGACGGGGTCGATCGCACCCAGCATGCCGAAGTCCGGTCCTTCGCTGAACGGGCCGTCGCCGTCGTACGTGTGCACGAACAGCTCGGCGCACGAGTCCGTCGCGGAGCGCGTGGCGAACGACATCCCGAAGAGGCCGAACTCCGGATCGCGGCGCACATAGCCGGAGTCGACGCAGGGTCCGGGATCCGCGACGTCGAACGTCTGGATGGAGAGCGAGTCGATGAAGAGGACCCACGCCTTGCCGGAGCCGTCGACCGCCATCGAGAAGGGCGTCATGCCGCCGCACACCGGCCCGACGACGAAGGCGGTGGCGGAAGAGCGCGGAATCGAACGACCAGAGCTCACCGTGGTCCGACATCATGTAGATGAGATCTTCGTGAGGGCCCGGCTCGCATGCGCACGCGGAGGTCGACGCGTCGCTCGCACCCGCGTCAGCGGTCGTCGCGTCGCGGTCGCCGCCATCGGCCGAGCCCGCGTCGAGGCTGTGGCGCGTGCTGCACGCCGCGCAGAGCGATGCCAGGCCAAGGAGAACTGCGACCCGCATTCGATCGTGATAGCACGACTCGGGCGCGGGCGCGCGCGACGCCGGTGCAGAAGACGCGCGAGCGGATGACGCGGGCCCGAACGACGCAGGCTACGACGCGGGCCGAACCATCGTCTCCGAGCACTGCGCGCGCCACGAGGGCACGTGCACGACCGACGGCGACTGTGCCGTCGGCGGCTGTGGCGGCGAGATGTGCGCGTCGGACGAGCTGTTCACGACGTGCGACTGCACCGCGCCGGCCGCGACGTGCGGGTGCGTCGACGGTCGGTGCAACTGGTACGAATGAGGGGGCGCCGCGCGCGCCAACCTCGGCGTCAGGTCGCTGCCAGCCGTTCCAAGCCGCCGGATACCGTCGTCTCCGCGCGAGTGACGTAGACCGTTCCGTCGTCGATCGTGATGCTCCATCGCTCGTGTCGGGAGAGGTGGGCCTCGAGCGCGTCGAGGACCGTCGGAGGGAGCGCGAAGATCTCAATCTCGTCCTTGCGGTGGACCGCGGCGGACGAGAGCTCCCGCAGCCAAGGCTCCGGATCGCGATGGGCGTAGACGACGACGCGCACCCCCGTCTTCGAGGCGCGGTGGAGCCGATCGACGGACGGTGTGCCGACCTCGATCCAAGCGGTGGTCTCCCCGCGTAGATTCT
Source organism: uncultured delta proteobacterium (assembly GCA_963740495.1). Taxonomy (GTDB): domain Bacteria; phylum Myxococcota_A; class Polyangia; order Polyangiales; family CAVUEK01; genus CAVUEK01. Next base: position 440,902 of record CAVUEK010000006.1, on the reverse strand, counting down.
TGATCCACACCGCCGGCTCGTCCGCCGTCGAGACGCCGCGCCCGAACGCGATCCCTTCCTCGTAAGCGAAGCAGTACGCGAGCACCCGAGCCACGAGATGCCGCGTGCTCTCCGACGGGTGCATCGCCGCGCGCACCTCAATCGTCTCGTAGACACCCCGCGACACGTCCGACAGCTCGACGTCGAACCGGATCATCGTCGCCCCGACCGCCACGGCGAGAGAGCGTGCCTGCTCCGCGCCGCATCCGCCAGCGCCCCATCGGCTCGAGCGGAGTGCCGGGAGGTAGCTCAACTCCGCTCGCGCCGCGACGAGTCGGAACGCCGCGCGCCGAGCTCCGCGCCGTCGTCCTCGATGGAGCGATCGATTCTGACGCGCGGCGCCTTCGAGGCCGGTTCGACCTCGATGATGTGGATATTGGCGTCGGGCGTGCCCTCGAAGACCAGCGCCTCACCAGCGGCGCGGTACGCTCCGCTCGGAGCATCCTTCGTCTGTTCGCGTCTAGCGGTTCCGATGACTTCGACTTCGTCCCCCTCTCGCAGCTGGACGAGCCCGAGCTTGCTCGCGTCGGCCGGCCACAGCTCGACCATGTCGTCGTCGACTATCGCCGTCCCTGACTCGTCCACGATGGCGAAGTGGCCCGTCGCGCCGCTGTACGCGGCGAGGGGCTCACCCGAAGCGCTCGTCACGCTCGATAGGACGCGCACCCGGCCCCGAATGTGCACGAGGCCCGGCTCGCTTCGCGCGATCGGCGACTCGGCGTGCTGCCGCAAGGCCGCGACCTGCGTATCGAGGAGCGATTGAATCGGCCCGAGAGACCACCACCTGGAGAGGGCGCGCTCGAGACCGAACCGGCGGAAGAGCGCGTGGATCCCGACTGGAACGGTGCCGAAGTACACGAAGGCCATCGCCGACTGCACCTCGCCCAGGAGGAGCCATCCGGCGCCGTTCGCGAGCGCCCACGCCACGAGCGATGCGATTGGAATCGCGCTGACGAGCACCGCGAGGGCGACGCTCGCGGTCCGCACCCGCCAATCGAGCCAAGCGCGGCCGATGGGCTGCGCGCTCACGATCTCGGTCAGGGCAGAGCTGCCGTGCTCGTCCTCCATCGCGACGTCGCAGCGGCTGCACGTCACGCCCGACGGCGCGTGGCCACGAAACGTGTCGCCACACCGCGGGCAAGTCCAGACCGTTCCGCGTCTCACTCGGCGAGACTATCCGGTCCTCGGGGGCTTCGCGACGGGCTCGCTTCGCTCTCGGGCACTTCGTCCCCGCAGCGCCTGGCCGATCTTTTTCTGCACGCTCTCACGGCGCGCGGCCTCCTCCATGTGGGCCCACGGTTTCGTGGCCGAGTGAGGAGACCATGGCATTGCAGAGTGGCGAGCTTCTCGCCGGCAAGTACCGCATCGAGAGACTGCTCGGAGAGGGCGGGATGGGCGCGGTGTACGTCGCGACCAACCTCGTCATCGAGCGCGAGGTGGCGCTCAAGGTGATGAACGAGCGCTTCGCGTCGATGCCCGAGGCCGTGGAACGCTTCCAGCGCGAGGCGGTCGCCGCCTCGAGGGTCAGCCACCCCGGCATCGTCCAGGTGTTCGACGCGGGATCGCACGACGGCAAGCCGTGGATCGCGATGGAGCTGCTCGAGGGCGAGAGCCTCGGCCAGCGGCTCGCGCGAGGGCCGTTCGGGCTCGACGACGTCCTCCGCGTGGCGAGGGGCGTGCTCAGCGCGCTCGCCGAGGTGCACGACGCCGGGATCATTCACCGCGACCTCAAGCCCGACAACATCTTCCTGGCGACCGTCCACGGCGGCGGCGATTGGACACCGAAGATCCTCGACTTCGGCATCGCGAAGGAGACCGCCAACGCGGACCACGGCAAGCTCACCATCACCGGGACGCTCGTCGGGAGCGCCTGCTATCTCTCTCCCGAGCAGGCGCTCGGGCGCACCGACATCGACGCGCGCGCGGACGTCTACGCGATGGGGGTCGTGCTCTACGAATGCCTCGCCGGTCGACGACCGTTCGACGCGGCGACGATCTCGCAGCTCGTGGCGAAGATGTTCACCGAGGCTCCCCCACCGCTCGCGCACGTCGCGCCCGACGTACCCGTCGCGATGGCAGAGGTAGTGGACCTATGTCTCGCGCACGATCGTGAGAGGCGCTTCCTCACGGCCCGGAGCGTGCTCGGCGCCATCGAATCGGCGATCGCGTCGACCGCGGTGCGGGCGCGATCCGTGTCGACCGCGGCACCGGCGCGACCCGCGTCGAGCGCGGCGTACGCGGCCACCTGCGCGGTGGACAGCGACCGCTGGGCGTCGCCGAGCATGCCCGCTCCGCCCCGCAGCTCCTTCGCCGTCGAACCGAAGCGGCGCACCGAGCTCGGGGTCGCGGCGCTCGCGGCGGTGGCGGTCTTCGTGCTCGGCGCGATCGGCGCGACGGCGCTCGCCTTCGTCGCGGTTCGAAGCGGCGGTAGAAACGACCTCGACGCCCCCCTCCCGCCGGCGGCGCCACCCACGGTCGCCGCTCGCGAGCCGGCACCGCTCGCTCACGCCGCGCCGGACGCGGCGTTGCCTGCGGGCGTATCCGCCGACGAGGGCGACGACGCGACCGCACGGACCGCTTCCGAGGACGGCGCGCTCCGCGCCGACGCGAGACGCGGCGCCGACCCTCTCGATGACCAGGCCGCGCGCTCGCGCCATCGCGCCGCGCATCCCACGTCCCCGCGCTCGCGTCCGCGCCTGCGACCCGCGAGCTCGAGGCCGCCGTCGAGCGCGGCACCGCCCGCGCCCGCGCCCCCACGCCTGGCCGCGGGCCTCTCCGCGCAGCAGATCGACTCGGCGCTCCAAGTGCGTGCGGACTATCTCGGGCGACGTTGCTACCAACGGCGCCTGCGGCGCGTGCCCGGCCTGCGGGGTGTCGTCGTCATCTCGTGGACGGTTCGCCCCGACGGCCGCGCGGACGACGTTCAGGTCGCCGGCAATACGACCGGCGACGAGTGGCTCGGCCGCTGCACTCGCAACGTCGTCCGAGGTACGCGGTTTCCCGTCGCGCTCGACGGGCTGTCCACGTTCGCTCGCCACCCGTTCCACTTCGGGGCGCCCTGACTCCGCCGCTACTCTCCCACGCGAAACGAGTCCAGCACCAAGCGACAGAGCGGACGCGCGCTCTCGAAGTAGAGCTCGCTTCCATAACAACCGAGCGCGTACGCGCTCCCGTTCCACACGACGACGCGGTGGAGCGATCGCTGTGTTCGCCCGCCCATGCCGAACGTCGCCTCGACCTCCGTGCCGGGGACCCTCCCGACGGACACGTCTCGCCGGCTGTGCGCCGCGGCGCCTAGGGCTCGTTGGCGGCGGTCGACGTAGCTGGCCGCGGTCCCGGTGTGCGGTTCCACGGTCATCGCCACCTGCACCGGCGCATCCCCGAGCGCCGCCGGATCCGCGAGCTGGAGCACGGTGTACGTGTATGACGAGGGCGCGGGCTGCCAGTGCGCGGGCGTCGCGAATCGCCAGCTCGGCCCGTCGTGCCAGACGAACCCATCTGGAAGCTCCGCCGGAGCAGGCGGCGTCGCGGAGCGGTCGTTTCTCTCCCGATAGAGCACCGCTATGCCGACGGCGGTCGCGGCCGCCAACAGAAGAAAGAGCGCGACGCCGACCGCCCCGATCGCGACGACGCGTCCGTAGGGCCGGGGCGCGGGTCGCGACCGCGTCCCCGGCGGCGCGTCGGGGACCGCGCGTTGCGCGAGGAGCTCGCGCGTCGGCGGTAGCTCGTGAGGCTCCGCGTCCGTGCGCGCCCTCGCTGGCCGCGGCGTCCGTGGCCTCTCGACGGCCGTCGTGCGCGAAACGGACGCGCGCGCGCCCTCTCGTAGAGCCGTCGCGAGCTCGCTCGCGCTCTGCCAGCGATCGCTGCGCTCTTTGCAAAGGCCCTTGTGGACGATCTCGCCGAGCCACGACGGGACGTCGGACGGAAGGGCGTGCGGCGGGTCGCGCGTGATGCGAACGAGCTGCGAGATTGGATCCTCTGCCGCGAACGGAGGTCGCCCGCTCAGCGCGGCGTGAAGCGTCGCGGCGATGCCCCACACGTCGGTCCGAGCGTCTTCGTCGGCGCGCGCCTCGACCTGCTCCGGCGCCATGAACGCCGGCGTGCCGACACTCACGTGCGTGCGCGTGATCCGCTCGGCGTCGACCGGTACCGCGAGCCCGAAGTCGAGGATTCTTGATCGCACCATCGTTCGCGAGGAACACGTTGGACGGTTTGACGTCGCGGTGAACGATCCCGGCGCGGTGTGCCACCTCGAGACCGTCGGCGACGGCGCCGCCGATCCGCGCGACTAGGTCTGCGCCGAGCCGGCGCTCGCGGCGGATCCGCTTGTGCATGTCCTCGCCTTCGAGCAGCTCCATCGCGATGTAGAGCGTGCCGTCCGGTAGCTCGCCGTGGTCGAGCGTTCGCACCACGTTCGGATGAGATAGGCCACGCGCGACGCGGGCCTCCCTCACGAAGCGCGCTCGCGCGTTCGGCGACCCGTCGACGCGCATCCATTTGAGCGCGACCTCCTGCCCACCGCTCTCGGGGAGCGCGCGGTAGACGATCCCCATCCCGCCGCGTCCGAGCGGCGAGACGAGCCGGTAGCGTTCCGCGAGCGCCGCCGGGCCCACCTTCGCATCGACGAACGACGCGCTCACGAGGGCGTCCATGACGCCGCGGCACGCCGCGCACTCGCTGAGGTGACGCGCCGCCGTCTTTCGCGCCTCGTCGGAGATGCGACCGGCGAGCATCTCCAACACTACATCCGGATCGAGGTGCCCGGCCGCCATCCCGCGCCATCCTATCCCAAACGCGCCTGCGCTCGGCGCGCCTGCCTTGACGCCCGCGAGCGATCGCGCTTCCCTGAGCCGCTGATGGCGTCGCTTTCTGCGCTGTTCGTCGAAGCGCTCCCGGACGTGGCCGGTCCCGCATCAGGTGGAGCGGAGCTCGACGACACTCTTTCTGCGATCGTCGACGCGGCGCATGCGGCGTGGCCCGGGCTCAGCGTGCCGGACGATGCGTTCGTGCGCTATCTCGCCGAGCGCGCCCCGCGCGACGTCACCCCGATCGCGGGCCTCGAAGCGTTGGCGAGCGCCGATTTGTTCATCGCGTGCGCTTGCGCGCGAGGAGACGCGGGCTCCGCGGCGCAGTTCGTCGCCCGGATGCTCGCGCCGGCTGTCGAATCGGCGGTCCGGCGTGTCGGCGGCGGCGAACGTGTTCACGACGACGCGCTACAAGTCCTCTCGCAGCAGCTCCTGGTGCCCCGCGAGGACGGTACGCGAGGTATCGAGCGATTCTCGGGACGCGGCGCCATGCACGCCTGGCTACGTGTCGTCGCGACCCGCGAGGTGATGCGCTTGCACCGCGGCGCGTCGAAGGACGTGCCACAGAACGACGAGGCCTTGCTCGACGCGCTCACGTTTCACGAGGATCCCGAGCTCGCCATCGTCGCCGACAGATATCGAACGGACGTGCGCGAGGCGCTCCACGAGGCGATGACGCGGCTCCCGCCGCGTGAAAAGGCCTTGCTCGCGTTCCAGCTGATCGACGGCCTGAGCATCGACCGGATCGGCGCGATTCACGCCGTCCATCGGAGCACGGCGTCGCGGTGGCTCGCCGACGCGCGCGATCAGCTCCTCGTCGAGGTCCGCGTCGCGCTCGGCAAGCGGCTCGGCGGTGCGGCGTCAGGTGAGGTCGACAGCCTCCTTCGCCTGGTGAAGAGCGGCATCGACCTGAGCCTGGAGCGCGTCCTACGCGGGGAGTGAGCCCCGCGGAGGAGAGTCGTGCCGACTCGGCGCAACGTGCTGTGCAGCGCGGGCACACGGGGGTCGGCGAGAACGACGATCCGGCGATGATGCGCGGGAAACGGAGTTGGTAGAGGATTTGCTCTGCACCATCGGAGCTCCAGTCGAAAGGACTCACCGTGCAACGCCAACTCGCCCTCGTCATCGCGCTCGTCAGTCTCGTCTCCGCCCTCGGATGTGGCCGCGACCCCGAGCCCGGGCCGGCGCCCACCGCTGCACCCCCGAGCGCCGTCGCGCCGGTCGCCGTCGAAGCGACGCCCTCGGGCGGCGAGCCGTCCGCTCAGATCGCCGTTGGACCGAACGGCGTCGCGCTCGGTGCGCCCGGCGCCGCGGTCCACGTCGGATTGGACGGGGTAGAGACGCGCGCCGGGGGTGCAGAGGTGGTGGTCGGCCAGGGCGAGGTGCGGACGCAGGCCGGCGGCACCGCGGTGACCGTCGGGGCGAACGGGGTCCAGATCCAAGGGACCGACCTCGGTCAGCTTCGCGTCGGACAGGTCGACGTGCGCGGGGAGGGCGTACCGGCGGTCCAGACGTCCGCCGCCGGCGGCATCGTCTGCCACGGAAGCGACCACATCGTTCGGAACAACGTGACGATCGCGGCCGGTCCCGGACCTGCGATCCTGGCGTCCGGCAGCTGCTCGGTCGTCTGCAACTCGTGCACGCTCTCGTCGAGCGGCAGCGCCATCCTGGCCTCCGGAAGCGCCAACATCGTCTTGAACAGCGGCTCGGTGAGCGGCGGTCAGGCCGCGATCGCGGCGTCGGGCAGCGCGGAGGTCACGACGAACGGCACGGCGCTGCGCGGCCCGGTCAGCCGGAGCGGCTCCGCCGACGTGACGAACAACTGAGGCGCGCACGGGGTACATTCCCCTCGTGCAGGAGAGCGTTCGCGAGGCCCTCGAAAGAGGTGCGCGAGGAGACCTCGATGCGGTCGAGGAGGCGTTGCACGCGCTCGCAGGGGACGCGTCCGTGTCCGGCGATGCGCATCGAGCGGCGCTCCGCGCACAGCTCTGGTTCGCGACCGAGCGTCACGGCGAAGAGGACGCGCCGGCGAGCTGGGGCGTCGAGCGGGCGCTCGGTGCGGAGCCCGAGGTGCGAAGCGTCGCGATGCTCGCGGGCGCGCAGCTCGTCCGCGCGCGGGCGCTGGCGTTCGACGGGCCGGGGCTCGAGACCGCGGTCGACCTGATGCGGGAGCTCGCCGCCGGGCTGCCGATTGGCGAGGCGACGGGTTGGCGCGACGTCGCGATTGGGTGGCTCGACGTAGCGCGCGGCCGGCCGCTGTCCGTGGATCTCGACGCGGTGGGATCCGTCGGACGCACCGTCGCGAGCGCCGAGCTCGTCCTCGAGTCGATGACGGTTCGTGCGCTCGGGGCCGTCGTCGCCGGTGACCTCGATCTCGCGCGAGCGCAGAGTCGGTTGGCGTCGCGGATGGCGCGAACCGAGTCCATCCCGCAGCTCGAGTACCTGGCGAGCCTGGTCCTCGCGCGCGTCCGGCGCTTGACCGGCCAACCGCACCTCTCCGCGCGCATCATCTCGGCGCTGCTGCGTGTCGCGACGCGCCCGTTCCGTCCGTGGCTCGCGTGGGAGCTCCTGCTCGCGCAAGGGCACGCGCCCGACATCGATCTCGGCGGGACGCCTCCCATGGCGCTGGCACGCGCCCTCGGCGCGGCGCGCGCCGGGGATCGCTCGGCGTTCGATGCCGCGGCGCGAGACCTGCGAGGTGCCGCTCGCGGCTTCGCGCCGCTCGAAGCGGACGCCACGCACCTGCTTCCGTCGATCGATCCCGGAGCTTCGCTCGACGATGCGCCGCCGGGGGTGGTCGAGTTCTGCCGGGGCGAGGGAGATGCGGCGCCGCGAGGCCTCGCCGGCGTGTGCGGCACGGACGAGCCGGGCGCGTGGGTGTTGGCACCGCGCGCGCGCCCCGCGAGGCGCGTGCTGTCGCCCGGGCTCGGCCTCGCGCGGGTCCTCGTCGACGGCGCGGACGCGGATGCCGCCGACGGCAGGCAGCTACGCACCGAGTCGACGATCGCGGTGCTCGCGCTCGCCGGTCGCGACGGAATGGACGAAGGGGATCTCTTCCGCCGGCTCTACGGGTTCGAGTACGAAGCGTCGCGGCATCAGGCCGTCCGCGGCGTGCTCTACAACCGAGTGCGCAAGCGCCTCGGCGATTGCGCGGAGCTCGTCCGCGATGGCGGGACGGTGTCGCTCGCGTGCCGCGAGGATCTCCTCGCCCCCGACCCCCGCTGCACGCCGCCCGCGGAGCTCCGCATCCTCCACGTGCTGGCGGAGCGGCGTCGCGCCGCACCAAAGGACGTCGCGGTCGCGCTCGGGATCCCGCTCCGGACGGCGCAGGACGCGCTTCGCCGCCTGATGGAGGACGGCGCGCTGCGCTCGGAGCGCGCCGCGCGAGGTCTGCAGTACATCCTCGAGGACACGACGTTCTCCGAGCCGACGCGCCAGGTCCGGAGATGACGCGATCCGACGCCGCGCCGTCGCTCGAGCCTCAGGGCGTCATCGCGCAGCGGATGCCGAGAAAGTTCGAGTCGTACTCGGGCGGGTAGTCTCGGCAGCGCGCGGCGTCCCGCGCCGAGCTCGCGTCGAAGTTCCACGCGCCGCTGCGAACCGAACGCGTACCACCCGACTCGGCCCCAGTCGGGTTCGTGCACCCGGTGGCGCAATCCGAGTAGTCCCAGAAGTACCAATCGGCCACCCATTCGAAGACGTTGCCCGACATGTCCTGTGCCCCGTACGGGCTGTCGCCTGCGGGGGATCGCGCCCCGACCGCGTCCGTGTCGCCGCCCGGAACGCACGCGCCGCCCGGGGCGTCGAAGTTCGCGAGCGCGCACGACGGCGGCGCTTCGCCCCACGGGAACGTGCGCTCGTCTTCCGGCCCGCAGCTCGCTGGCGCCACGACGTCGCACGCGCCGCGCGCCGCCATCTCCCACTCCGCTTCGGTGGGCAGCCGCTTGCCACGCCACGCGCAGTAGTCCGACGCCTGGTACCAGCTGACGCGGATCACCGGGTACGCGTCGTAGGCCGGGTTGGTGAAGTAGTCGGCCCGCGTGCTCGACCGGACCGTGCTCGGAGCCGTGCAGGCTCCGGCGTCCACGCACGCTCGATAGTCGGCGTTCGTGACCTCGTGGCGGTCGAAGTAGTACGCAGACAGTACGACGCGATGCTCCGGGAGCTCGTCGGACGCGCCCTCGCCCGGATCGCTCCCCATGACGAACTGCCCCGCAGGCACGAGCACCATGTCGTCGGGCCGCGGCACCGCACCGTCCGGAAGCGGCGCGTCCACGGCCGGCGCGTCCGTCCCTCGGGCATCGCTGCTCGGCGCGTCCACGCCGGGCGCGTCCGCACCGCCGAGCGCGTCCATGGTCGCGCCGCCGTCTCCCCGAGCCTCGTACGCGAGCCGCCCGCAGCCCGCGACGACGAGCAACGAAAAGAGCTGCAACGCTCTCGAGGTCGACACGACTCGCCTCAACACACCATAGGTTACACCGAGTCGACGTCGGGGACGGCCCCAACTCGCAACACGAGGCTCTTCAGCTCATCTTTGGGGGGCACGCTCGATTCAGAGCCCGCGCGCGTCGAAGTCGCCCATGAGAGGCGCGGCGGTCTGGTCGATCGAGAGGAGCACCGCGACGAGCCCGCCCGCGACGACGAGCGCGCCGACGGCGATCCACAGCCACGGCGAGGTCCACGCCGACCGCGACTCTTCTTCGCCACGAGGCGTCGCGTCATGCACCGGCGTCGCGAGCTCGGGTGGCTCGAGCCGCACACGCAGCGTCGCGCCCGCCCGGACCTCCGCGGACCGCTCGATACGGCGGCCGTCACGGACGACCATCGCGAGCTCGTGCGTGCCGGGGTTCACGCGGATCCGCGCCTGCCCGCCCTGGTCGAGCGCGACTCGTCGGTCTCCGTCGACCTCGAGCTCGCCTCGCGCTGCGGGCGCGACCACGACGAGCGTCGCCAATCTCGGCGAGATCTCGTCGAGACGCTCGGCGATGCTGTTTCGCTCTTCGTCCGCGAGGTCGCTCACTCCGCCGTCCCGCATCCATTCGAGAACGCGCTCGGCTTCCGGGAGGTCGCCGGTCCGCTCGATGGCCGTCACGAGGTTCCAGCCGATCGAGAACTGCGGGTACGCATCGAGCGCGCGCGCGAGGAGCGAGCGTGCGTCGTCCCAACGGCCCTCCACGCGCGCCTGGGTCGCCTCCTGGAAGAGCTGGCGCGCGAGATCCCGGTCTTCGGCTCGCGCGTCCGGCGCGGTTGCGAAGAGAGCGGCGAGCGCGAGCAGGAGCGTGACGAAGCGGCGTGTCATGGCTCGAAGTCCACCCAATCGGGGAGCCGCTCCCCTTCCATCTCCGGCGCGGCGGCCTCCATTCCGCGTGGCCGCGACCGCATCGACGGGCGGTGCCGGTGCGCGCGTCGCGGGCTCGCGGCTTCGTGCGACGGTGTCTCTCCGGTCGCGATGACGGCCGAGTCCGGCTCCGGCGCCCCCGCGTCGACGGGGTCGGTGGCGCGAAGGACCGGCGGTGCGGCGCTGGTCGACGCGGTCTCCGCCGCGTCGCCCTCGTCCGTCACGGCGAGCGCGAGCGCGAGCCCACCGCCACCGACCGCGAGCACCGCGGCCACGGCTACCCAGAGGCGCGTCCTCTTGGGCGGCCCGACCTCGCCGGCGGTGGCGCGCTCGGCCTCCTCGATCGCGGCGGCGAGCACCCGTTCCTGCTCCTTGCGAGCATCGCCAGCGACGAACATCGCATACTCTGCGACGTCGGCTGGGTCCTCCTCGGTGACGAGTCGCGCGTAGATGCTCTCGAGACGCCGCGCGACCTCCCGCGCGTCGGGTGGCCGCGCGTCTCGCTCCTTCGCGAGCAGCTCGAACAGCAGATCGCACGAGCTCGTCCGGCACGTCGGCGCGGAGCTCGCCGATGTCCGGCGGCGGCTCCTCGAGGATCCGGCGCGCGCGCTCATCGCCGCGCCGTAGAGCCGCTCCCCGCTCAGCATCTCGAAGAGCACGATGCCGAGCGCGAACAGATGTCGGTCGCGCCGGTCGGGCGCCTCGAAGCGCAGCTGCTCCGGCGACATGTAGCCGAGCTTGCCCTTGAGGACGCCCGTCGACGGTGCGCGTCGTGCGCCCGAACGCCTTCGCGATGCCGAAGTCCGTGATGCGCGCGACGCCGTCGAAGCCGACGAGCACGTTCTGCGGCGAGACGTCGCGGTGCACCAGCCCGAGCGCGCGTGCCTTCGTGCGCGACGAGCTCGTGCGCCGCGTGCAGCCCCTCGGCCGCCATCGACGCGCGATGCGCAGGCACACCTGCACCGGCGAGGGGCTCCGCCTTCGGCGGCGCGCCGCACGAGGCCGCCGGCGGAGACGCCCTCGACGTAGTCCATCACGAGGAACGGCCCGTCGCTCGTCCTCGCCGACGTCGAGCACGCTCACGACGTTCGGGTGCCGGATGAGGCCCGCGATGCGCGCCTCGTCGAGGAACATCGTGCGGAACTCGGGGTCGCTCGCGAAGTGCGGGTGGAGCCGCTTGACGGCGTAGAGCCGCCGAAATCCACCTACGATCCGCATCGCTAGATCGACCCGCCCCATTCCACCTTCGGCGAGCCGGCAGACGCGCGTGAGGCCGGTCAGGCTCGTCGGCGCGTCGTGGAGCGGTGCGGGGTCGCCAGCACTGCTCATGGCATGCACACCCGCACCGGCACGTTCCTCGACACGCGGTCGCCGAGACCGAGCTGACCGGTCCCGTTCTCCCCCCAGCAGTAGAGCGCGCCACCCTCGCGGATGCCGCAGCTGAACGCTTCGCCGAGCCCGAACGCTTCCCAATCGGCGTCGGCCAGCTCGACCGGCCCCGCGTCGGTGGGATCGAGCTCGCCGACCCCGAGCTCGCCGCTCGCGCTCGTCCCGAAGCAGAAGACGCTTCCGTCGACGCCGGTCGCGCACGTGTGTCGCACGCCTGCCGCCACGCTCGCGGCCTGGAAACCGGGAGCCACGTCGACGGGCGTCGGGAGCGTCACCTTGTCGGGCGCTTCGAAGCCGAGCCGGCCGTTGGATGGATTGCCGAAGCAGAGCAGCGTCTCGTTCTCGATCGCGCAGGTGTGCCACCCGTTGCCGACCGCGAGGTCGGTCCACACCGGCTCGGTGCCGTCCTCGAGCAGGACTCGCTCGGGCGCTGCGTGGTGCTCGCTGTCGCCGACGCCGAGATTGCCGTCGAAGTTGCGGCCCCAGCACCAGAGCCGGCCGATCGCCTGGAGCGCACACGTGTGCCCGAACCCCGCGACGAGGCGCGACTTGGTTCCCTCGAAGGAGGCGTCGGCCGAGACGCGCGTAGGAGACCGGCTCTCTGGCGCGAAGATGGTGTCGCCGACCTGACCGAACTCGTCGTTACCCCAGCAGAGCACCGTTCCGTCGACGAGCGCGGCGCACGTGTGCAGCTCGCCGGTCGCGACGAGCGCGACCTCGCCCAGCGAGCTTCCGTCCTCGTTGGTCACGCGAACGGGCCTGGCGCTGGAAGGGCCCGCCACACCGAGCTGCAGCGCGGTGTTGTCACCCCAGCAATAGAGCGATCCATCGTCGAGGACGACGCACGTGTGTCGCCAGCCGGTGGCGACCGCGCGAACGGCGCGCGGCAGGTCCACTCGCGTCGGTGTGTCGCGGGTCTCCATGTCGCCGACGCCGAGCTCACCTTCGGCGTTCGCGCCCCAGCAGAGGAGCGCGCCGCCGGCATCGACGGCGCACGCGTGCGTTCGTCCGGCCGCGACGGCGACGACCGGCGCTCTCGGAGCGCACACGTGGCCGTCGCAGCGGTCGCCGCCACAGCTGCACGCACACGCGCACTCCGCTGGCGCACTGGGGGCCACGTCCTCGGGGCCTCTCGGCTCGAAGCACGCACGCACGCAAGCCCCGCTCACGCACGTCCGGCCGAAGCTGCACTCGATGCCCGTGCATGCATCGGCGAAGCGAAGACGCACTTCGATGAGCTCACCCGGAGCGAAGGCGCCTTCTGCCCGTTGCACGGCGATCTCCCCGAGACCTCCGCTGCCGTCGTCTTCGAGCAGCGCGACCTCGACGCGATAGCCACGCGCGACGTTTGGATCGCGCGGGAGCAGCGATACCGAGGCGGGCAGCGAAAGCGCCATCGGGCCCGCTCCGAGATCGCGCTCCTCGTCCAGGAGCGCTACCCCGTCCTGATCGAACGCGCGCACGCGAACGGCCACGGCCCTGGTCTCGAGCGTGGAGCCCGACTCGATGTCGAACCACACGAGCACTTGCGTCGCGGGTTTGACGGAGCAACCGAAGACCGCGAGCGACAGCAGAGCTACGCTCGTCGAGAGCCTCATGCGAGCACGATGCTAACGCACGTCGCCGATCGATGTCTCGGTCAGCCGAGGTAGATGCCGGGCAGCGGCGAGCCGATCTGGCCCATGTCGTATGCGTCGCTCGGCCAGTTGTACGCGATGTCGAACATCGTGTTGTGGCCGTAGCCGGGCAGTCCGGGGCGCTCGTAATCGGCGGGGGCGAGGCCCATCGCCTGGAGGATCGTGACGTAGAGGCGGTTGTACGGGATGCCGGGAATCAACACGCCCCACGGCAAGACACCCGCGTTCGCGTAGCGATTGCCCATCTGCGAGTAGTCGACGTAGTAGCCCGTCTGGATCGCCCCGCCCGCGCCGCCCGCCATCAACGTCGGCTGGCTCACGACGTAGTGGTCCATGGAGAGCTCGCCGCCCATCAGCACGAGGCTGTTGTCGAGGAACGTCGCGCCGTCAGCTTCTTCCACGTCGAGCTGCTGGAGGAACCGCCCGAAGACGTCGGTGACGACCCACTTGTTGAGGCTGACGAGATGCGCGCGATTGATGGGCGCGTCCGTCGCTTGGTGCGCGAACTGGTGCCAGTCGCCGACCACGTCGGCGCTGTTGTGATACGAGTTCACGAGCGTTCCGGTCGCGTCCGTCAGGCCCATGTTGCAGTTCATCGTCACGATGCGCGTCAGGTCGCACCGGACGGCAGCGACGGAGATGTCGATGAGGAGCTGCACCGCCTGCTGGAACTCCGCGATGCTCGGAACGTCCTCCCACGGATAGCCTGTCCCGAGGTTCGGCGGTCGGTCTGGCAGGCTGCACGCGGGTGAGATCGGCGTGTTGAGCTCGCGCTCGATATCCGCGAGGAACGCCATGTGACGCTCGAGGAGGGCGCGGTCGTCGGTGCTCAGCCGCCGGTTTCCGCTGATGCGCTGGTAGTCCTCGTGCACCGCGTTCATGAGCAGGCGGTTCGGATTCTCGACGGGCATGTCGGGTGACATGAAGTCGCCGAAGAGATCGTCCCAAATGTCGCGCGGCTCGAGGTACGCGGAGACGTTCTCGACGGATCCGCCCATCCCGTAGTCCGTGTACGAGATCGATTCCGGCGATCCGGTAGCGAGCGCGAGCGAGCGGGCTCGTGGCGTCGTCGGGTAGAAGCGATCGGAGTACGCGAGCACCTGGTCGATGGACGGCATCTCGCCGAGCCCTCGGCTCTCGAACTCGTCGCCGCCTGCACACGCGGCGAGGTTGCCGAGGATCATCCCGGTCCCGTGGCTCGTGGCCTGCAGCAGGTCGAGCCCGCGCAAGAGGAGCATCTTGTTCAAGTACGGATCGAGCGCGGACGGGATCACGTTCGAGAGGCCGGGCCCGGCGAAGTCTGCGAGCGGCGCCCACTTGTGCGGCGTTCCGGGCATCGTGTCGTGCAGCGCGGTCGTGCCGTCGGAGCGGTCACCGCCGTACATCGTGTCCCGCAGCTGGTAACCGGACGGCGTCCGAGTCGGATACCAGTCCCCCACGAGCTGACCGCTCGAGGAGAGCACCGCGAAGAGACGCTTGGGCGCGGCCGGGGGCTGCGCCGCGGACGTGCTCGGGACGAGCGACGGCAAGAACGGCAGACCCAGCAGCGCTCCACCGGCCGTGTGCAAGAAGATCCGGCGTCCAACTCGACGCGCCATTACATCACCCTCCGTGAACGGAAGCTCGGATCGAGCGCGACCGCTCGAAGCGCTTCCGCGAGCGTCCCACCTTCGGCGAGCGCGGCTCGAACCTGCTCGAGCACGCATCCGTCGCTCTCGCCTTCGCCCCGCGCGAACGTGAAGCGGAAGTACTGGCGAGCGAAGCAGCTCTCGACGCGCCCACTGTCGGCGAGCATCTCGCTGAGCTCGAGACCCGAGTCGATGACCCTGTCGTCCCCGGGGTTGATCCGCGGCGCGGCCGCCGAGTCCACGGGCAGGGTGGCGAGGACCTCGCCCGTAGCCTCGTCGATGACTTGCTCCTCGGTGCGGAAGCGACCGAGCGCGTCGTAACGCTCGAGGACGAACCCGATCGGGTTGAACGAGGCGTGGCAGGTCGCGCACGGCTCGTTGGCGGTCTTGTTCGCGAAGCGCTCGCGCGTCGTGAGCTCCGTGGACGACGGCGGAGGATTCAGCGAGCCCGGCGGGAGCGACGTGGGATCGGGCTGCGGAAGGGGATCGCACAGGAGTCGCCGCCGCACGGTCGCGCCTCGGTGAATCGGGTGCGTCTGGTAGTAGTCGTTCACGAGGAACGCTGCGCGCGTGAGGATCCCGGCGCGCTCGCCGGCCGGCATGTGAGGGTTTGCCGACGAGCCGTCCCACGGCTCGACGCCGTAGAGCGCCGCGAGGTCGGCCGACTGTGTGAAAGAGAGGTCGGTGAGCAAGAGGTCGCGGACGCTCCCGCCCGACTCGAACGTGAAATGATCCGTCAGGCCGTCGATCTCGTCGGACATCGCCTGAATCGTGTCGTTGCCTGCGTCGTAGATCGACGTTCCCTCGGCGAGCGTGTGAAACGCAGGGTTGTCGGGGAACGAGCTGAGCCAGCCCACGTGCCACCATTCCCGATAGAACGACTCGATGGTCGTGCGCGTCCGCGGGTCGGCGAAGATCCGGTCGACCTCCGCCGCGTAGCCGGCGTCGGTCAGGATCGAGCCGTCGGCAGCGGCCGCGAAGAGCTCTTCGTCCGGCATGCTCTGCCAGAAGTGATAGGAGAGTCGCGACGCGACCTCGTACGCGGCGAGCTCGTAGTAGTTGTCGTCGCCTCCGAGCGCGTCGCCGTCGAGCTCGACGTGGTAGACGAACTGCGGCGCCTGGAGCAACACGAAGAGAAGAGCCCGGAAGAGCTCCCGCCCATCGCGCGAGCCATCGTTCAGCGCCTGGTATGCGGCGCGCTCGTCCGTCGAGAGCGGCCTTCGGAACGCGCGCATGCCGAAGTCGTCGAGGAACGCGTCCACGCACGCGGACGAAGGCGCCGCGTCGAGCGCGCAGTCGCCCGCGATCGCGCGAAGCGTCGCATCGTTCGTCGAGGCGCTCGCGGCGATCCGATCAGCGATGCGGTAGTACGAGCGGACGTGCTGGTCGGACAGCCGTGCGTCCATGATGGCGAAGTCGCCGGCGTCGACCGGGATGCGCGCGATCTCTGCCGCAGCCACGGTCGGTGCGTCGAGCGCCGAGCCGAACAGATCGGAGATCGTGTTCCGATACTGCAGCGTGGACAGGCGCCGCAACGGGGACACGCTCGGTGCCCCGTCGGGATTGCACACGAAGCTTCCGTCGGGCCGGACGAGCGGGCCCGGCGGTCGCGCGGACGGATCGGTCGCGCCGGGATCGCCGATGAGACCGTCGCAGGCCGGAGCGAGCGCGACCAGCAGTGCGAGGGCCAAGGGCTGCACTCCAGCGACACCGCGACTCGCCCCGACTCCCATGCAACCAGAGTATTCCTCGCGGGCCCCTCCTCCCATAACCGCGTCTGCGCCATGTGGGACGATGTCGCACATCCCTGCGAGCGCGGCCTACGGGCAGGCCGCGCTGTGCTCGGCGTAGCCGAATTCGATGTGGAAGATCGGGTGGCTGTGCACGAAGGCGCTGTCCGGGATCTCGTCCCAGTGCGAGCCGTCGGCGCTGCGCAGGAACTGCTGGTCCTCGTATCCCGACCACACGCTGGTGACCGCGACGAGGGTTCCGGTCTCCGGGTTGCGCGCGACCGCCGAGAGCGTCGTGGGGGTGGCCATCGGCATCGCCGTCCACGTCTCGGCGTCCGTGCTCCGGTACATCGTGTGATCGTAGTGGGTCCACGCCAGGAACTCGGTCCCGGTGAAGATCGGGTTCGCGATGATGTCGTCGTCCGCGAACGTCGCCATCGACCACGTGTCGCCGCCATCGGTCGAGCGGCACGCGCTGTTCTGGCCGATCATCGCGATGACGCCGTTGCCATAGACGATGCCCCCGTACGTCCCGACGCTCGAGCCGCAGTCGTCGGGCAGCACGCTCGGGCGCCACCAGGTCTCGCCGCCGTCCGAGCTGACGAGTACGTCTCGGTCGGTGTTGCCGCTCGCGACCGCGACGAATCTGCCGCCGTCGTAGTCGGCGAATGCGAAGCGCCGGACGCTCCAGATGATGGGCTCGTTCGGCCCGCTGAAGTCGGCGGTCTCACCCGGCGTCCACGTCTCGCCGTCCGTCGACCAGTAGTTGTCTCGCGCCGAGACGACGAAGCGCCCGGCGCCGTACGCGATCCCCCCGAAGCTCTCGTTGTCGAGCGTCGTCTCCCAGTCGACGCCGTTTCGGCTGCGTCGAACCGCGCCTGGCCAGCCCCAGCCCCACGTCGCGACGAAGTAGTCGCCCGCGTACGCGACGCCCTTGCTAAAGCCCGGTGAGTGGCCGCAGTCGCACGGCGTCTCGGTATCGCACGAACCGTCGCTCCACCGCTGGTCGCACGAGTACCCGTCGGTGTCACAGCGAACGTTCGTCGAATTGCAGAGGTGCGAATCGGTGCCGTCGTCCCATGCGGCGTCGCCTACCCATGTGTGACCGTCGTCGCACGAGATCGTCGATCGGCCCACCATGCCCTGCGCCACGAAGATCGGGATGCGCCCTTCCGGGATCACGAAGCCGTCCACGCCGGACGCGCCGTCGGAGCTGCTCGTCGTGCCACCGTCGGTGCCCGGCACGGTCGAGTCGACGGCCGAGTCGTGGCCGCCGCCGCCGCCGCCGTCGGTGCCCGCGGCCGAATCGCCGTCACACGCAGCGGCGAGAAAAACGAGGAGGGTGACGGACGCGCTCGCGCTCGAGAGACGAAGGTGCCACATCACCCGACTCTACCGCCTCGGCGCTCACACCGTCCGTAACGGCATCTGCGCCGTGTGGGCGTTCGCCGCACACGCGAGGCGTCACGAGAGCAGGCGATCCGCGATCTGTAGCCAGACCACGCGGGCCGCGTTGCACCTCTTGCAGCGCACGCGAACGCGCCGAAGCCCATCGACGGCGGCGTGCTCTTCCACGCGCGTGTCCCCTTCGCAGCGCGCGCAGCCGAGCTCGACGGCCGTGAGCTCGACGACCGAAGCGCTCGGCACCGAGATCGGCCTCTCCGGTGACCCGCCCGTCGAGAGCAGCGCGAGCTTCTCGCGCGCGTCCGCGAGCTTCTCGAATCTCGCGGGCTCGTTGGCGTCGCCCCGCGCGCTGTCGCTTCTTCGCCATCGCCGGCGCTACGGCGTGTGGGCCCCGGCCGCGGCGAGCCTTCGTCGAAGGTCTCGCAGTTGCTCGGCGTCTTCGGGATCGGTCGGCGGCGTGACGTGCTCGAGGGCGGCGCGGACCGCGTCGAGGTCGCGCGTCACGCGATGCTCCGCGACGTAGTCGCCCCATTCGCCGACCGTCTCGGCGTCGTCGGGCTTCGCCTCGGCCTGACGCCGAAGGACGAGCGCGCCGAGCTCCGCGTGCCCGAGCTCCGCTTCGGCCTTTGCGTACCAGGACCACGCGCCGGCCGCCCATTCGCTCTCGGGATAGCGCGCCGCGAGCTCCCGAAAGACGTGGCGCGCCGTCCGCGGGTCGCGTCGCACCCGTTGGTAGTAGCGACCGAGAACGAAGAGCGCCTCGGCGCCGGCCTCCGGCGCGTCGCCGGCGGTCCACGTCACGCGCTCGAGGAGCGCCTCGCCCTCCTCGGCTGAGCCGCGCGACAGGAGCGCCTTCCCGAGCTCGAGCGCCACCGCGGGGTCGTCGGGCGCGGCATCGAATGCAGCGCGCAGGCCCGGCATCGGGTCCTCGGCCGTCTTCGCGGCGCGGAGCTGCGCGATCCAATCGTCGCGGTCGTCGTATCCCACGATGCGCGCGATCTCGGTGCCGTCCGGCGTGAGGATCAGCGACGTCGGCAAGCCGAGGACGACGTACCGCTCGATCAGCGGTCGGTTCTCCTCGGCGTCGAAGTCGAAGTGGACCGCGACGAGATCGTCGGTGAGCTCCGCGCCCTGTTCGGTCGAGAGGATCTCCGCGTCGAGCGCGCGACAGTAGCTGCACCACGTGGCGTCGAACTTCACGAGCACACGTTTGCCTTCGGCGCCCGCGCGGGCGAGCGCTTCGTCGATCGTCACGTCCTGCCACGCAACTCCCTGCGCCGCGGCGGTCTTCGTTTCGCTGCCTGCGATGACCACCCACGCGAGCGCGCCCGCACCCAGCGCGGCCACCGCTCCGAGGATCACTCGCTTCGCGTTTCGCATGGCGATGATGGTAGCAATCCCTCGAATAGAGCACCGCTCCATTCCCCCCGCCATCGCCGTAACGGTCTCGTGCGCTTCTCCGGCCCACGATGGAGCCATGCGATCGGGGCCGACGGCAGGTGCTCGCGTTGACGCCTCTTCGAACGGGGTTGTAGCCTTTGGCATGATGGCAGTGAAGGCCGCTGCCGTTTCTTCGACGGGCGAGAACAGCGACTCCCAAGCGAGCCGGTACTCGCCCGTTCACCATTCGCTCGGCAAGGGCGGCATGGGCTCGGTCGAGCTCGCCACGCGACGCGAAGGCCGATTCTTGCGGGTCTACGCGGTCAAGCGGCTCTCGGAGGCCCTCCGCGACACCGAGTCGGGCCGCACCATGTTCATGGACGAGGCGCGGATCGCCGGCCTCTTGCGCCACCCCAACGTCGTGAGCGTCCTCGACGTCGGCGAAGACGAGCGGGGCCCCTACCTCGTGATGGACTACGTGAAGGGGCTGGACCTGGCCGCGATTCTGCGAGGGCTTCGAGCGCGCGGGCGCAAGATGCCCGTCGACGTCGCGATCCGGATCCTCGCGGACGCCGCCGCAGGCTTGCACGCGGCGCACGAGCTGCGCGGAACGAAGGGCGAGCCCCTCTCTCTCGTTCATCGAGATGTCTCACCGCACAACGTGCTCATCGACTTCGAAGGCACCGTGCGGTTGTCGGACTTTGGCATCGCGAAGGCGATCGGTCAGATCGGTCGCACGTCGACCGGTACGCTCAAAGGGAAGCTCGAGTACATGGCGCCCGAGCAGCTCCGTTTCGAGCCGGTCGACCGACGGAGCGACCTCTTCGCGCTCGGAGCGATCGGATTCGAGATGCTCACGTGCAAGCGGCTCTTCGCAGGCGAGTCCGCAAACGAGGTTGCGCGAGCGGTGCTCGGCGCGGAGATCCCCGACATCGTCGCGTTCCGCGACGACTGTCCTCCGGCGCTCCACGGGCTTCTCCTCGAGATGCTCGCGCGCGACCCGGAGAGACGCCCGCGCTCGGCGGCCGACGTCAAGCGTCGTCTCGAGGGGATCCTCCGCGAGTGGTCGCGCGAGAACGGCGAGCCGCGGGAGCTGTCGGAGTTCCTTGCCGAGAGCTTCGAAGAGCACCGCGCGCAGGTCGAGACGGTCTACGCCTCGGTGCTCGCCGACGCGGAGCGCGCGGCCTCCTCGCCAGGTCTGCGCCCGACCGAGGGACCGAGCTCGACCGCGCGGCCCGAACCAACGCGCCGTCGGCGCTGGCCGTACGCGATCGCAGCGGGCGCGCTCGTGATCATCACGGCTGCGATCGTCGCAGGCGCGCTCTTGGGCACGGGGGCGGATCCGCGGCTCGGAGCGAGCGAGCCACCGTCCGCGGCGTCGCCGCCCCCGATTGGGGCTCCGGGCGCTTCGGGCCCGGCCGCCCAGCCGGCCGAGCCGGAACCGACGATCGCGGGCGCGGTCGACGAGGCCGGTGAAGCGGTCATCGAGCCCGTCGCAGAGGAAGAGGTCGAGCCGGTCGCCACACCGCGCGCGACGCGCGCGCATCCTCGCCGCCACGGCCATCGGGCGCGGCCCGAGATGGCGCCCGCGATGCCGTCGGGAGGCGGCGGCGTCGACGGGATCTGGCTGCCGGGACAGTCGAGTCGATGATCCGGTGGCTCGCGGCGCTGGGAGCGGCGCTCGCCCTCGCGCTGTTCGGCGCGATCGCTCTGGCGCAGGACACGAACGCGAGCCCGGCCGACCCAAACCTGGCCGAGGCGTGGACGCACGACTTCAACGAAGCGGTCGCACGCATGGCCGACGGCGCGTTCGACGACGCAGCGGACCTCTTCGAGCACGCGTATGCGGAGAGCCATCGCGTAGAAGCGCTCTTCAACCAAGGCCTCGCCCTCGCCCGCGCGGGACGGCACGCCGCCGCGTACGACGTTTTCGCGCGCGTCGTCACCGAGCACGCTCACGAGCTCGACGCGCCGGCGATCGAAGACGTCGTCGCGCGGCGGGCAGCCGAGGCCGGCCAGACGGGCTTGCTTCGCGTGACGACCGACGGCGTGCGCGGCGCGGTTCTCGTCGACGGCCAAGCGATCGGCACGGTCGAACGAGACGCGGACGTCGAGCTCCGTGTGAACGCCGGCACACACCGCGTCGCGCTCCGCACCGCGGACGACGCCGCCGCCGAAGAGGAGCGCGGAGATCGACGTGCCTGCGGGAGAGAGCGTGGCGACGAGGTTCGAGGCGCCTGCGCCGGCCCCGCGCTCGCGGGCGACCACACCCGTTCAGGCGCCCGTCCCGCGCGCGGAGCCCGCGTCGGACGGGCCCAGCACGGGTCTGCTCGTCACCGTGATCGCGGCCGGCGCGGCGCTCGCCGCTGGCGCCGTCGCGGTCGGAGTCTGGGCGGCCAGCCAATCTCCGGATCCGTACACGAGCGAGCCGTACGGCTCCGTCGTGCTTCTGCGGTTGCCTTGAGCGGCTCGTCTCAGTCGACGAGCCGCACGCCCGTCGCGCTGTACACCGTGTCGACGACTCGGTAGCCGACGTTCGGTCCGTCGCGCTCGACCCGCAGCGAGCCCTCCTCCACCAGCGTCTCGAGCTCGCGCTGCACCGTCCGGAGCGGTACGCCGAGCCCGCCCGCGATCTCGTTCGCTCCGAGGCCAGGCTCGGCGCCCAGTTGCTGAAGCACCTTGTCGGCGAGACGCGCCTGCACCGACACGTCCGGAATACGCGTCGTCAGGTCGATCGCCAATACGACCCGGTCGCCGTCGCGCTCGATGCGACCGGCCGGAGCGAGCCACGCGCGAGCGCGATGAAGCCCGACGCGCAGCAGGTTGCCGTGAAGCGCCGGGTCGTACGCGAAGCCCCACACGCGATGAAAGAGCGCCGGCACGTCGAGCCAGCCGCCGCTTCGAGCGAGCGCGCCGACGATCGCGGCCGATTGTCCGCCGCGGCCTTCCGCTGGGAGCTCCTCGGCGTCGTCGAAGCCCACGGCCACGGCGACGACACGCCTCGCGGCCTCGTCGCGCGCGACGCGATCCACGCGAGCGTCTCGTCGCGCGCGACGAGCGGCGGGAGCCAGTGCAAGCCGTGGAGCGAGTCGTCGACCTCCAGCCGAAGAAACGGTCCGGCGGTGGGGTGCCCGACGTCACCCCGCAGCAGCGCGAGCAGTGCCTCGCTCTCCCGCGCGAGCCACGGCGCGCCCCGGAGCTCCCGAGCGAGGCGCTCCCGAGCCGCGTCGAAAGCCTCGGCGTCCCCTCGCGATGCCGCGAGGATCGCCGAACGAGCCGACGTGCCGAACCCGTCCGAGACCGCCTCGTTCGGCCAGGCGGCCCCGCCCGTCGCAAGAGCCGCCTCGTAGCCGGCCCACGCGCGCTGCGCCTCGCCGGCGTGCGCGAGCACCGAGAGCGCGATGCGCGCCGCGAGGTGCATGCGCCCGTCCGCCCGCCGCATGCGTGCGAGCGCGAGGTGGCACAGTGCGGCGTCGCCGAATCGAAGGTCGCTCTGAGCACGCAGCGAGGCGCGGCGCGCGAAGCGGAGCGCCTCCTCCGGCAACCCCCACTCCAGCGACGCGAGCGAGCGAACAGCGTCGAGCTGTGCGCGCGTCCGCGCGAGCGGCGCGCGCGGGTCGATCTTCGCAGGCTCGCCACCGGCCGCGTCGGGTCGCGGGTCGCCCTCGACGAGCTCGACCACCGCCTCGACGAACGCGCGAACGAGCGTCGCGGGCGCCGACGATCCCTCGGCCACCGCGGCGAGCTCCGAGGCGGAGCGCGCGCCGCCCGCGGATGGGGAGAAGAGCGCCTCGAGCGCGAGCGCTCGAGCGAGCGCGAGATCGCGCGGCCCCCGATCGCGCGTGTGCGTCCGCAACACGCTCGATGGCCGATTGTTCGCGTCGCCGTTCGCGAAGTAGCGTGTGGCGCGCGCCCATGGCTCGTCGCCGCGCGGCCCCACCGTCTCGCCCGGCGCGAGCGCAGCGTCCAGCTCGGTCCAGATCGCGGCTCTCGTGTCCCCCATGCGCTTGCGCACGACTCTACGTCCACGCGGCGTTCGGGGGCCCCCTCTTTTTTCCTCGCGCGGGCCTCAGCCCGCGAAGATCTCGGACACGATGCCGTCCGGCTGAATCCCCGCCACGTGCCGCACGAACGGCGAGCCGTCCGCGTTCGTCGCGCCGCTCAGGGCGGCGATCGTGTTGAGCATCACGCCGTGTGGTTGGCCCGGGACGCCGTACCCGTGGGCCACGTACGAGCCGGTCAACCGTACGGCCTGGCCTCCCCGTAGCCGCCCGCACGCGCCGCCTCCGAGGACGAACGGCAGGTTGTGGTTGCCGTGCGCGTTCGTTCCCTCGCCGGTCGCGAACACGACGAGGCCCTGGTCGAGGATCCCCGCCGCCTCGAGCCGATCGAGCGCGTACGCGAAGAGCGTGAGGTGGATGCGATCCTTCAGCGCGTTGAGCTCGTGAGCGTTCGGAATGATGGTCCCCTCCCCCGCACCGCCGTCGCTGTCGAAGAAGTGGTGCGAGAGGCGGTGGCTTCCGGTCGGCAAGCGGAAGCCGTCCCAGGGGCACGTCCAGACCGTGTTCCCGCCCGGCAGATCGGTCATCAGCGTCGCCACGTCGTGCACGTTGCATGCGAGCGCGAGCACCGCGACATCGATCATCAGCTTGGCCGCTTCGTACCGGTTGTCGTTCGCGTGGAACCAGCTCGCGTCGCGGCCTTCGAGCGCGCCGAGTCGATCGTCCTCGAGCGCGCACACCATGGTCTGCTCCACCTCGCGGATGAGCGCCTGATGCGCCTCGAGCTTCCGCCGATTGAACGCGCCGATCCGGTCGCTCCCGAGCACGCGCTCGAAGCGAGATCGCAGGAGGTCGTTCACGCTGCGCCGTCCGGTCGCGACCTGCTCGGTGACCTCCGCGGGCGCGCCCGTCATGAACATCCGACGGTACGCGTTCCAGGCGTTGTCCTCGGACGCCACCGGGACCCGCGGCGAGCTCCACGTGAGCCCGTCCGCCCACGCCCAGCTCGGCGCTTCCCAGACGCGCATCACGAGCGGCTCTCCGCCCCGGATGCGCTGCGAGATCTCGTAGTCGACCGACGGTGCCATCCCGTACACCGCGTCGTACCCGACGGACGCCTCCTCCGGCATGAGACCGGTCAGCAAGAGCGCAGCCGAGCCGCAGTGCGCGCCGCCCGGAAAGCCGCCGCCGATGCTCCCTTCGAGGCCCGTGTGCCGGTGCGCGCCGCGAACGATTGCGATGTGGTCGAGGTGAGGAGCGAGCTCCGGAGCGCCGATCGCTCGCAGGTTCGAGATGCTCGAGAACGGCCCCGTCCCGTCGGGAAAGAAGAGCTCGGGAAAGCCCGCGTTGCCCTCGGTGAACACGCCGCCCTCCGCCGCGACGCCGTTTGCGCCGTAGAGAAAGATGGTCTTGGTCGTCTCTCCGGTGGCGCGAGCGCGTGGGACCAGAGACGTGAGCGTGGGGATCCCTGCGGAGGCTCCGATCCCCATCGCGGCCAGAGCTCGAACGAAGCTTCGACGATGCATCGACATGGTCACGTCCCTCCCGATTCGGGCTCGAGGTCTTCGAGCAGCTCGCGACTGCGCAAGAGGAATCCGTCGGATGCGAGCAGCTCGTCGATCAGCGCGCGTACGTCGAGCGAGCCCTCGAGCATCTGCTCCCCGAGGAACCGCGCGAGCGCGTGGTCGCCGCTCGTCACCTTGCGGCCGTAGAGATACTGCATCCACGCTCGGACGTAGCATTCGTAGGTCTCGGGGCTCTCCGCGAGCGCGCGCGAGAGCTCGATCCCATCCTCGACCGCCACGGGCTCGCCCGAGACGCGGACGACCGTCGAGCTGTCGATGGCGAGCCCGTTCCACTCCGCCACCACGAACCGCCCGATCGCGTCGTAATGCTCGAGCGCGAATCCCGGCGGGTTCACGGTGGGCACGTGGCACGACGCGCACACCCCCGTCTCGGTGTGCGCTGCGACGCGCTGGCGCATCGTCATCGGCGTGTCCGCATCGGCGGCCGGAAGCGGCGGAACGCCGTCGCGCGGAGGCTCGATCTCGATGCACTGGAGGTTTCGCGCGACCCACGCGCCGCGGAGGATCGGCGACGTCGACCGCTCGTCGGAGGTGAGCGTGGCGAAGGCGAGCCGCGTCAGGATCCCGGCGCGCTCGTCCTCTGGGAGCGCCACCTCGAGCAGCTCGCCGTCCTCGAGCGGTGCGTCGACGCCATAGATCGGTGCGGTCGTGCGGTCGACGATCGCGGTCGTGTCGAGGAGGAGCTCTCGCAGTCCGCCTCCGCGCGTCACGACGGAGTCGACGAAGCGGAGCATCTCCTCGCGCATCGCCGGCCCCGCGTCCGCGCCGAGGTCGGGGAAACGAGTCGCATCGCGAGTGATCCCGGGCTCGAGCGTGTCGAGCCCCAGCCAGCCGTCGTGAAACGCACGCACGACGTCGACGGCACCCGGGCCCTGCATCAGGTCGCGCGCAGCGTCGACCACGCCTTCGGGCGTGTCGAGCAGCCCTGCGCGCGCCGCGTCGACGAGGTCGGGCGCCGGTGCGCGTCGCGTCAACAGGAACGAGAGGCGCGAGGCGCGCTCGACCCCGGTGAGCGCCTCGGTGCCGTCGTCGTCGCTCTCGACGCCGAGCTCCAGGCGGTACGTGAATTCCGGATCCTGGAGGCACGCCGCGATCACGCAGCGGGCGCCCTCGCGCGGGTCGCCGCCGGCGGCGCACTGGGTGTCGAGCGCGCGATACGCCGCGAGTGTTTCCTCGTCCGTTCGCCCGCGGAGACACCGGCTCACGAACGCGTCGGCGAACCCGGGCTCGTCTACCCCGAGCGCACTGCGCAGCTCGTCGCTCGCGATCACCGCGTCCGCGAGCTCCCACGCGGCGCGCTCGTAATCGCCGTAAAGTGCCTCGCCGACGCGCAGGTTCGTCGCGTCCGTTCCGTATACGCCCGCGCCGTCGTCCGCGATGAAACCGTCCGTCGGGCTCGCGCTCTCGTCGAGCCCGATCCAGCTCGCGCACCGTGCGCGCGTACTCCTCGTGGGTCAGTCGCAGCACGCGGGACTGCGCGGGCAGCTCCTGTGTCACCGTCCCGGGGACGACCGAGCCCGGGCGGTTGGGTCGCGACGCGCCCTCGGCGCCGGGCTCACCGATCAGGCCGTTGCAGGCGACGCAAGCGAACGCGAGGACGGCGGCGGGCCCGAGCCGGGGGATGTTCATGGAACACCTCACGCTCCTGTGATAGCCCCGAGCCCCGCTCGCCACCGTTACGCCGTTGGCGCGGCCCACGAACGCGCCCGGATCCGGCGCGACGCCGCCCGAGCGATCGCCTCAGCCGTCGAGACGGCGCCGGACAGCTTCGAGGAGCGTGTCGTGCGAGAACGGCTTCTGGACGAGCGGCGCGCCCTCGTCGAGCACACCGTGCTGGGCGATGGCGCCGCCCGTGTACCCGGACATGAAGACGACCTTGATGTCGGGCTGAAGCGCGCCGAGGTGCTCGGACAGCCGGACACCGCTCATCTCGGGCATGACGACATCCGTCAAGAGGAGGTGGATCGGCTCCTCTCCCGTTCGCACGAGATCGAGCGCCGTGCTGCCGCGGTCCACCGCGAGCACGCGATAGCCGTGCCGCTCGAGGATCCGCGCCGCGGCTTCGCGGACGCGATCCTCGTTCTCGACGATCAGAACGGTCTCGCTCCCCGTCAGCACGCTGCTCGCCTCGATCCGCGGCTTCGGCGACGGCCGCGAGTCCCGGACGCGCGGCAGGTAGATCTTGAACGTCGTGCCGCGGCCGAGCTCGCTGTAGACCCAGATGAAGCCCTCGCTCTGCTTCACGATCCCGAACGTGGTCGAGAGACCGAGCCCCGTTCCCTTGCCCGGCGCTTTCGTCGTGAAGAACGGCTCGAAGATCTTGGTCCGCGTCTCCTCGTCCATCCCCGTGCCGGTGTCGCTCACCGCGAGCATGACGTAGCTGCCCGCCGGGACCGCCTCGTCGCGCGCAGCGCCGTAGACCTCGTCGATCTCCGCGTTCGCGGTCTCGATTGTCAAGACGCCTCCGTCGGGCATGGCGTCCCGCGCGTTCACGGCGAGGTTCATCAGGACTTGCTCGATCTGCGTCGCGTCGGCCCGTACCAAGCCGAGGTCGTCTGCGAGCGAGGTGCGGATTTGGACGTCCTCCCGGATGAGCCTGGGGAGCATCTCCGAGAGGTCGCGGATCGATCCATTCAAGTCGATGACGGTGCGCTGCTGCACCTGCCGTCGCCCGAACGCGAGGAGCTGGCTCGTCAGCCGCGCCGCGCGGCTCGTCGCGTCCTCGATGGCGGCGATGTCCGAGCTCGCCTGCTCGTCGGCCTCGAACCGCTCGCGCAAGAATCCGGAATAGCTCTGGATGACGCAGAGAACGTTGTTGAAGTCGTGGGCGATGCCGCCCGCGAGGCGACCGACCGCTTCCATGCGCTGCGACGCTCGCATCTGCGCTTCGAGCTCCGACCGCTCGGTCGTGTCGCACACCGTCAGGACCACGTTCTCGAGCTCGTCCTCGTTCGCCGGAAGGTGCGCCGACAAGAGAAGCTGAAGCGTGCGTCCCTTGCTCGTCGTCGCGGACGTCTCGGCGAGGATGCGGGTCTTGCCCTCGGCGATGGCCTCCAGGATCAGGCGCCACAAGCCGGTGAGGCCGAACGCGAGCGCGCGATCGAAGGAGCCCACCATCCTCGCCTCGTCGACGACGTCGAAGAGCGAGAGCGTCGTATCGTTGACGTCGAGGACGCTCGCCTCCTTCGCGGACTCCACGAGCGCGTCGGCGGACCTCGCTTCGTACTCCGCGAGCGCGGTCGCGCCGTCGATGCCACGCGCAGCGAGCCAGGGCCGGAGACGCGACAGATCGACCTCCCAGAGCGAGACCGACGCCGAGTCGAAGATGCTCCGGTATCGGCGCTCGCCGATCTCGAGCGCCGATGTGAGCTCGCGGGTCTTGCGTCGGTTTTCGGCCTCGCGGAGCTCGCGTTCGACGGCAGAGCAGAGGCGCGAGAGGTTGCCCTTGATGAGGTAGTCGTGGACGCCTCTCCGCATCGACTCGACGGCCACGTCCTCACCGACCGTGCCCGACACGATGATGAACGGCACGTCGAGGTTCCGTTCACGATAGATCTCGAGCGCGCGTCCCCCGCTGAACTCGGGCATGTTGTGATCCGACACGATCAGATCCCACCGCTCCTCGTCGAGCGCGCGCGCGAACGCCGGTTCCGTCTCCACGCGCTCGAGGGCGACGTCGAAGCCCCCTCGACGGAGCTCTCGCTTCAAGAGCTCCGCGTCGTCGGGTGAGTCTTCCGCGATCAGGACTCGAATGCTCTTGCTCATCCCCTCACCTCCCCTCCGCGCGGAGCGGGAGTCGCCCCGCGGCCAGGTGAACGCGATCGTCGTCCCGTGGGGAGGCTCCGACGCCACCGCCAACGTTCCGCCGTAGGCTTCGACGATCCGCCCGATCTTCGTCAGCTCGGAGCCCCATTGCCGACTGAGCGAAGCAAGCCCCGGACCGTCGTCGCTCACCGACACCCGCACGAGGTCGGCGCCTTCGGTGATCCCGATGGTGATCGACCCCCGACGGCGGTCCTGCAGGCTCAGAGAGAACCGCAGGAGCGCGCCCAACACCCACTCGAGCATCGCGCCGTCCGCGAACCCCGCGAGCGGGTCGACGCTCACGACGACGTCGAAGCCGCACGGGAGCGCCGAGCGCTCGACGGCGCGCCGCACCAGTGCTCCGATCTCCAGGCTGTCGTCCGATCCCGTCACCCGCCACCCCCGACGCCGGGGGTCGGAGCACCTTCCATGCCGCCATAGTTCTACAAGAATAACGTATCTTGGCTCACGATGGGCCGTAGGTTTTGCCCTACGGCGAGGGTCAGAGCCCGCTCTTCGCGCCCCCAATATCGCTCGGGTTTCCGAGCGTGAAGCAGAACCGGGCCCCCTCCCCGACCTTCGACTCCACCCAGATCCGCCCGCTGTGCTGCTCGACGATCTGGCGGCAGATCGCGAGGCCGAGCCCCGTCCCTTCGTACGTGCTCTGCGAGTGCAATCGCTCGAACGCCTCGAAGACCCGCTCGTGCGCAGCCGGGTCGATCCCGATGCCGTCGTCTTCGACGCAGAAGACCCGTGTATCGCCGCGCTGCTCGACGCGCACCCCTACGCTCGGCGCCGCGTTCGGCTCGCGGTACTTGACGGCGTTGCCGAGCAAGTTGAGGAACAGTTGATAGAGTCGGCCCCGGTCGCCCGTCACCGTCGGTAGCTCGCCCACGGTCACGGTGGCGCTCGACGCGGTGAACCGCTCGGCCAAGTCCTCGCGGACGTTCTCGACGAGCTTCGCGCGATCGATCTGCGCGAGCGTCACCTCGCGCTGGAGCCCCCCGAACACCAGAAGCGAGTCGAGGAGGGCGCGCATCCTGATGCTCGCGCTTCGCGCGCGCTCGAGATAGTGACGTCCGTTGTCGTCGAGCGCGGGCCCGGCCTCTTCTTCGAGCGCCTGGAGAAATCCCGTGACCGCGCGTAGAGGCGCGCCGAGGTCGTGAGAAGCGGCGTTCGTGAAGTGCCGGAGCGCGGAGTTGGAGTGACGCAGCGTCGCGAGGGTCCGCTCGTGAGCCTTCACCTCTTCGTCGAGCCGCTTCCGGGCCAGATAGAGCTCGAGAAAGACGCGCACCTTGCTGCGCAGCATGTGCGGAGTTGATTGGCTTGAACAGGAAGTCGACCGCGCCCGAGCCGTAGCCGCGCAGCACGTTCTCCGTCGCTGTCGTCGTGGCGGTCAGGAAGATGATCGGCACGTCTCGGGTAGCCGGATTGCTCGCGGGCGTAGCGCGCCACCTCGTAGCCGTCCATCTCCGGCATCTGCACGTCGAGCAGCATCACCGCGAACTCGCGCTTGAGGAGCTGCCGGAGCGCGGCGTTGCCGTAGCGCGGCGCGCACCAGCTCGCAGTCCATGTCCGCGAGCAGGCCTCGAGCGCCACGAGGTTCGCCTCGAGTCGTCCACGATGAGGACGGCGGGACGGGTGGACGCGGTCGGTTCCGACATGAGTCAGCTCCCTTGCGGCTCGTATGCGATAGATGCGGTCCTCGGCAGCGAACTCGACGAATCGCATGATCGCGTGCCATCGCGTGCGAGCCGCTCGCTCGCTCCCCAGGCACAGGAAGCCGCCGCGGACGACAGGCTCTGCAGCGATCTTTGCGACGACGCGCGCGCTTGAGCTCGTCGTCGAAGTAGATGAGGACGTTGCGGCAGAAGATCATCTGCATCTCGCCGAAGGACTGGTCGGAGACGAGGTCGTGCTGGAAGAAGAAGATGTTCCGACGCGAGCGTCGTCGCGCATCGCGATGCGGTCGTACGCCTCGTTGTAGTAGGCCGTGAAGTCCTGCGTCCCCCGCCGATTCGACGTAGTTCGCGACGGTCGCCGGCAGGATGCTTCGCGTCGTAGACGCCCTGCTTGGCCTGGGCCAGCGCGGCGGTGCTCGAGATCGGTCGCGTAGATCTGTGCGCGATCGTAGAGCCCCTCCTCGGCGAGAACGATCGCGCTCGCATACACCTCCTCGCCGATGCACAGCCCGCGTGCCACAACCGGACGACCGGGTACGTGCGGAGATGTGGGACGACCTCGCCGCGAAACGCCCGGTAGAAGCTCGGGTCGCGGAACATCTCGCTCACCCGCACCGTCAGCTCGTCGAGGACCGCCGCGAAAACGCGCGGGTCGGTGAGCACCGCGTGCTGCAGCTCACCGAGGTTCTCGCAGCCCCGAGGTCGCGCAGCGCGGCGCAGCACCCGCCGCGCGCATCGAGCTCGCCGCGTAGCCGCGCAGGTCGTAGCCGTACCGCGCGTGGATCGCCTCGAGCAACAGGCGCGACCTCGATCTGCTCTGCGTCCTCGGCGGCGAGGTCATGCTCGGCCGGCGAGCTGCCGCGCTGAGCACCGCCAGCAGCCGGTCGGCATCGATCGGGCTTCGGACAGGTAGTCGCTCGCGCCCGCTGCGAGGCAGCGCTCCCGTCCCCCTTCATCGCCTTGGCCGTGAGCGCGATGATCGGCAGCGCCGTGAACGCGGCTCTGCTGCCGCATGCGGCGCATCGCCTTGTAGCCGTCCATCTCCGGCATCATGATGTCCATCAGGACGGCATCGACGTCGGGGTGTCGCGCCAGTATCTCGAGCGCGGCGCGACCGGTGTCGGCGACGAGTACCTCGAGCGCCCTTCGCGCGCAGCATCGCCGAGAGCGCGTAGACCGTGCGCATGTCGTCGTCCACCACCAGGACCGTCCGTCCGGCGCACGAGGGTCGACCTGCGGATCGGCGCGCGGCGCGCGCTGGCGCGCGGGCGATTCGGTCGCGAGCTGCCGCTGCGAACAGGCGGACCTCGTCGAGCAGCCGCTCCACGGACGAGCCTTCCTTGAGCACGATCGCCTCGGCGTACGCTTCGAGGCGCTTCGTCTTCGTCCATCGTCAGGGCGCGCGCGGTGTAGATGACCACGGACGGAGCCTCGTCGATCTCCGCCTTGCCAAGCGTGTCGAGCAGCTCGAGCCCGTCCATGTCGGGCAGACCGAGATCGAGGATCATGCAGTCGAACCGCTCCCGCCGAAGCGTCGCGAGCCGCGTCGCGCGCCGTCCCGACCCGCCGCGCGTCGATCCTCTCTTCCGCGAGCTGTGTGAGCAGCGACTCGCCGCCGCGACCGCGTCGTCCTCGACGACGAGGATCCGCGGAGCGCCGTTGCGCGGCCTCGGCGCGAGCGACTCGACGACTCGAACGAGCTCGTCCGCGCGTCGCGGGCTTGCGTCAGGTAGCCGACCGCGCCGAGGCTCGAGGCGCGCGCTCGCGCCGTCGAGGCCGGACACGAAGTGGACCGGGATCGATGCCGTCTCCGGCGTCTCGCGGAGCCGCTCCATCACCGTCCAGCCGTCGATGTCGGGGAGCTTCACGTCGAGGATGATGCCCTCGGGGCCGATGCTCGCGCGCGAGACGCAGCGCGCTCTCGCCGTCGCTCGCGACCCAGACTTCGTGGCCCAGCTCCCGAATCATCTCCACCAGACCCGCGGCGAAAGCCGCGTCGTCTTCGACCACCAGGATCCCGGAGCGCGCGGGATTGGGGAGCGCGGTGGCGCGACTGCGGCGGGTGCCCCCGGCGCCCTTCGAATCCGTGCTCGGGTTGCGCGCGCTCGGCCCACGCGTCGGGAGGTGGCACCGGAACGTGCTGCCCGCGCCTCGCGTGCTCTCGAGCAGGAGCGAGCCCCCCAGAAGCTCCGCGAGCTCCCGCGAGATGGCGAGCCCCAATCCCGTCCCGCCGTGGCGGCGTCCGATCGATGCGTCCGCCTGTTCGAACGCCGAGAACACGCGGTCGCGATCCTCGGGCGCGACGCCCGGACCGGTGTCCGTGACCTCGATCGTCACGGTCTCGGCCGGGGCGAGCCCGGGCCGTCCGAGGTCGGTGCCGCCGACCGGGCGTCGCACGGTCACGCGGACGCCACCCTGTTCGGTGAACTTGATCGCGTTCGCGATGAGGTTGTTGAGGATCTGAAGCGCGCGCTGCCGGTCCGTCGTGATCGCCTCGGGCACGTCGGAGCCGACCTCCGCCTCGAGGTAGAGCCCTTTTTCGCGCGCGATCGGCTCGAACGAAATGCGGACGTAGTCGATGAGCTCCCTGACGTCGACGTCCCGTAGCTCGAGCTCGGTCTTGCCGGCCTCCACTTTGGCGAGGTCGAGCACCTGGTTGATCAGCGCCAAGAGCTCCTGGCCCGCGGTGTGGATCGTCTTGCAGTACCCGACCTCTTTGTCCGTGAGGTTCCCGCTCTGGTTCTCGCCGAGGAGGCTCGAGAGCAGGAGCATGCTGTTCAGCGGCGTACGCAGCTCGTGCGACATGTTGGTGAGGAACTGCGACTTGTACGAGCTCACGGTCGCGAGCTCACTCGCGCGGAGCTCGAGAGCGCGCTGCGCTTCCTCGAGCTCGACGTTCTTCGCTTCGAGCACGCGGCGGTGCTCGTCGAGCGCTTCGGCTTGTCGTGTCAGCTCTTCGTTGGTCTGCCTGAGCTCCTCTTGCTGCGTCTCGAGCTCTTCGTTCGTCGTTCGGAGCTCCTCCTCCTGCATCGACAGCCGACCGGCCTGCGCCTGGGTCTCCCCGAGCAGCTTCCGGCTCGCCGCACGAGCGCGCGCGACCTCGATCGTGATCGCGATCGTTCGTTGAGCGGACGACAGCAGCTCGATGGCCTCGTCCCCAGGGCGCTCGAGAAAAGCGAGCTCGAGGACACCCATCGGTCGGTCGTCGGCGACGAGCGGCACGAGCAGGAGCGCGCGCGGCGAAGCCTCGCCCAAGCCCGAGCGGATCCGGATGTAGTCGGCCGGCAGATCCTCGATGAGGAGCGGCTCGGTCGCTTCGGCCGCCTGACCCACCAGCCCTTCGCCTGGGCGAAACGCGCCGCGAGGCTCCTCGTCGGCAACGCGCGGCTCGCCATCGTCGCCGCTCAGCGCGTGATGCGCGAGGAGCTCGAGCCCGTTCGACGCATCTCTGTAATAGAGCGCGCCGGCGGGGGCATCGAGATAGCGCGCGAGAAACCCCGTGGCGCGTCGCGCCGCTTCCTCGACGGCGAGATCCCCGCGGAGCTCGAGGGCCAGCCCCGTGAGGCCACGGCCGAGCCATACGGTGCGGTCGCGCGCGCGGCTCAACGCGTCGAGGCTGGCGGCCATCGCGTTCGCTCGCTCGGCGACGCGCGCGAGCTCGTCCGTGCCGTGGAGCCGGATCGGCGTCGCGAGCTCGCCCCGGCCGAAGCGCTCGAGGCCGGCGGAGAGCTCGGCGAGCGTTCTCAGGATCTGCCGGCTCAGGAGGAGCGACAGCAGACCGACGAGAAGCACGCACGCGAGCCCGGTCCAGAGCTGGATCGTCAACGTGCGATTCTCGAGCTCGACGGTGTGGGCGAACGCGACCTGGAGCTCGTCCTGGCGTAACCGCGAGACGCGTTCGATCAGTCGCTGCGTGCGCGCCTGCTTCGCCTGCATCGCGCGCATCGCCTCGACGAGATCTTCACCCGTCTCGCCGTCGATGAGGCGTCGCGAGAGGCTTCGCGCGGTGTGGTAGTAGTCGTCCAACGCCGAGCGCAGCTCGCCGGCGGTGCGAGGGTCGACCGCGCCCCGCGCGGCCGAGAGGTGACCCAGAAAAGCGGTTCGCCGCTCGGCCACGCTCGCGAGCCCGTCGGGATCTTGCGCGGCGACGGCGTCCTGAAAACCTCTCTCGATGCGCTCGAGGTCGGACTCGAGCCTGGGTCGGAGCTCGATGAGCGGAATCTGGCGCGTCTGTATCTTCGCGAGCTGTTCGGCCACGCCGCGCGTGGACACGATCCCGACGACGGCGATCGTCACGAGGGCCAGGGTCGCGACGGCGGCGATGCCGAGGATCTTGGTGCGGAGCGTGAGCGTCACCGCAGGGTCACCGCCTTCGCTCGTGCGATGTCGGCCGACGCGGACACGTACGCGATGGCGCCCCGGTGGCGCAGAACGTAGCGGACGGCGGCCGCATCGTCGTCGAGCTCCACCGGCGGGACGCCGCGACCCGAGAAGATGATCTGCTGCCAGTAGCTCCGGACGGCCGACACCGATCGACCGAGCACGTCCTCGGAGAACTGTCGGCGCGCGGCCGCGCTGGGCTCTTGATCCGCGGGTCGAATCGTCTGCCCGTCGTCCCAGCGTGTTCTCCGCTTGAGGAACGCGTCGGCGACGAAGCCGCGGGTCAAGCTCGTCACCGTGTTGTCCGGATGCACGATGATGACGTACCCGCGGCTCGACGTTCCGGTCTGCGCGGCCGCGGAGGCGCACAACAGAAGGAGCGACGCGATCAGTACGAGCCCTTTGCGCACGTCCCTGCTCCTAGAAGTACGCCGTCGTCTTCAGCAGAATCACGGCCCAGTCTCGTGTCAGCCGAACGCGGTCCACGCCGTCGTTCAGCGCGGGGTCGAGCCCGGCCGTTCCGTTCATGAAGTGACCTTCGAGCTTGAAGAGCCAGTGCTCGTTGATGTCGAAGCGCGCCGTGAGCGCGAGGTCCTGCTGGCGCGAATCGCGGCCCATCCGGTCGTCCTTGTCCGGGTAGAACAGCGAGTAATAGAAGGACGCCTGGAACCAATCGGTGAACCGATACGCGATCATGCCGTACATCCGCTGGCTCACGCTCTCGGTCGCCGGATAGAGCGTGGGAACGGTGGAATCGAGCGAGATGTGCTGCTGATTGTACTCGGCGGCGAGCAGGAGATCGTGCGCCGCGTACTCGATGGAAGCGACCCAGAGAACGGCACTGATCGACAGGGTGAACTCTGTCGAGCTCGGAACGACCACGTCCATCATGGTCATCGGGTCGTTCATGATCAGGTACTGCGTCAGCAGGATGTCGGTGTCGAGCTCGAGCGCCTGAACGCTGCCGCCGAGCCGGAGCCCCTCGAGCGGCGTCTCCCACATGAGCCGTCCACCCACGAGATATGGCCATCTCACGCCGGTGATCTGGTACGGGCCGCTGGTCGGTTGGTCGAAGTCGGCGAAGACCGTGCCTCCGTACGCGCGATAGTCGAGGTGCCCACCGTCTCCCAGAGAGATCAATCCGTAGATCTCACCGCCGGTTTGGGCGAGCAGAATGTCCCGGCTCGTCGTCGGATAGATCGACTGGGGCAGCAAGGATCGGCGCGTGCGCGACGTCGATGTCGTTCTGCTCGTTGTAGAGGCCGAACGGGAGCTTCGTGCGCCCGACCCGGATGCCGAGCCAATCGGCGAAGTGGTAGTCGGCGTAGAACCAGTCGAACTTCGCGTCGTAGTTCCCGAGCGGCCCGAGGTCGCGCATGAAGAGCTGCACGCCGAGGCGTAGGTTCTCGATGGGCTCCGTCGTGAAGTTGATCCCGACCTCGGTGAATTCGAAGCTGCCGTCGGTGGTCGAGTCGGCCAGGTAGTTGTTGTCCGTAGTGAGGATGAAGCCCTGGCTCACGAAGCCGTGGATGTAGATCGTCGGCAAGAGGTCGAGGATGCTGCTTCCGTCCTCGTCGTCCTCGTCGTCCTCGTCGTCGTCGCCCGCGTCGTCGTCGTCGACCGCGTCGTCGTCGTCGACCGCGTCGTAGGCATCGCCGGCGTCGTCGGCCCCGTCCTCGACGACCTCGTCCGCGCCGCCCGTCAATCGAGCCGTCCGATCGGGGACGCTCGGCGGCTCCGTCGCAAGCGCCTCCTCGGACGAGTCTCCGACTGGACGTGCCTCCTCGTGGCCCGAGTCCCCAGACGGCGACGCCTCGGGACCGGGCACACCAGCGTCGGGCGCCTGTGCGTACGCCACGCTCACCCTGCCGAAGAACAGCGCTACAAGCGCGAGACCAACCCGCATCGAACCCCCAGTGGGCCGCATGGTACTCCGTTGGCGAGGAAGAGCACCATCTTCGGCGCAAGATCTGCGCAGCTCACCGGGTCATGACGGCTATCCGTCGTCGAGAGGCGCGAGCCCCTTTCCGCGGAATCGCGGCAGGCCGTCGCCGGGCGCGTGCCACGCCACCCGCTCCTCGTAGCTCACGTGGCCCTGTGCCTCCCGGTCGATCGGGTCGACCAGGCAGCCAGCGGCGACGTACATGCGGTCGCGCTTCGGCGCCTCGGGATGCCCCTCTTCGATCGCCCGGTAGAGCATCGAGCTCCCGCACTCGGCGCAGAAGCCCCACTCGATCTGCGCCGAGGACCGATACCACTTCACGCAGGCCTCACCGGCGTCGAACGCGAACCGCTCGAGGGGGACCGACGTCCACGTGACGAACGCCGCGGCGTGCGACAGCCGGCACGATCGGCAATGGCAATGGCTGAGAAAATCCGTGGGCGGCGTGAGCCGCACTTGAACGGCGCCGCAGAGACACTGGCCACGGATCGCACTCGTCATGTCATCCCTCCCCCTCGCACCGGAAGCGTTGAGACTTTCGACTTATCCACAGGTGGCGCGTGGCCACAAGCGATCACACCCGACTACCTCGTTCATGACGTGTGCTCCGATCGCGGATCGCTCCGCACGCATTTTCGGTACAGTCGTCCCCGTGGGTGCCGCGAACGACGAGGCGGGCGCACGGCTTGTCGTCGTGCCCTCCGAGCCGGACGCGCTTGCGGATTGGGTAGCAGAAGCGGTCGTCGACAAGCGCGCTGGCGTGCTGCACCGCGCCGACGGGAGCGCGGCCGTGGCCATCGACGCGAGCGGACGGATCGCTCCGTGGATCGAGACGCTCGGCGTCGATCACGAGCTCGTCTTCGCGACGTGGCCTTCGCATCGACTGCGCGTGCTCGCGGCGCGAGATCGCGACCACGCTCCGTCGGACATGGAAGGTGCGCGCGTCCTCGTGCTCGGCGGCGCGCTCAGGAACCGCCTCGCCCAAGCGTTCGATGGCGCCGAGGTCCGCACGTGTGCTCCGGAGCCGGCGGCCATCGAAGCGGTGAGCTCGTTCGCCCCGTGGCTCGTGGTGCTCGAGGCAGGGTCGCTCTCGACGGGGGTTGCGGCCGCGCTCGTTCGCGACGAGCGCTTTCGCGCGGCCGCGCTTCTCGTCGTGGGCGAGGATCACGCTGAGGCAGACGACGACCCGAACGACTTCACGGCCGCCGCGGTGGAGCTCACGACGGACGAGCGCCGGGTGCACCGAGCGCTCGTGGACGGGACGCTTCTTCGGGACCGCGTGGAGACGCTCGGCGCCGCGCGGTGGGTCAAGGAGCTCGGCACGGTGACTCGGCCGAGGGTGCTCGCGTTTCAGACGAAGGACGGCGTCGCGAAGCTTCGGGTCGAGGATGGGCGCGTGCGCGAGGCGTCGGTCCGGCCGCCGGGCGCCGCCGAAGACGAGGTGTTGGGCAAGGACGCCGTGCGAAGCGTGCTCGCGGCGACGGAGGGCGAGGCGTTCGTCGGAGAGCCTGAAGACGTGGAGAGGGCGCTCGCCGCCAGCGGTGCGCCGGTGCCAAAGGCCGAGCCGGAGCCAGAGCTGCACGCGGAACCGAATCGCGCCGAGGTGATGGTGGCCGGGGCGACCGAGGATGCCGAGGCGAAGGACGTGGACGCGGACGCGGACGCGGATGCGGACGTGGACATGGACGAGGACGAGGACGAGGACGAGGACGAGAGCGAGGTGACCGACACCGAGGTGGACCGGAGCGATTCTCGCGCGTGCGATCGCGGAGCAAGCTGGGACGCGCGAGCCGGAGAGCTCCTCGGGTGCGAGCGTGCTGCTCTGGATCGTGGTCGTCGTCGCGCTCGCCGGGGCCGCGGCGTGGTGGTCGATGTCCGACGCGGCGCGCGGATTGGGGGGCGACGATCTCTCCTCGACGTCGCGGGCGTCCGCGGTGGCCGAAGCCGCCCGCGCCGAACGGGACGAGTGGGCTGAACCGGAGGAGGCGGATCCGAGCGCGGCCACGGACACGGCCACGGACACGGCCACGGCCACGGCCACGGCCACGGCCACGGCCACGGACACGGACACGGACACGGACACGGACACGGACACGGACACGGCCACGGTCGCGGACACGGATCCGGACACGGACACGGTCGCGGGGCCGGACACGATCCCGACAGGTGACGCCGACGCGCTCCTGCGCGAGGCGGCGCGCGCGCAGGAGCGACGCCAGTACGCGCGCGCGGAAGAGCTCCTCGGGCAGGTGCTCGCGATCGACGCGCACAACGGAGACGCCGCGTACCGCATGGCGCTGGTCTCTCTCCGGCAGCGCCGGCGAGACGCCGCTCGGACCTGGATTGACCGGGCGATCGCGTGGAACGCGAGCGACCCGGCGAGCTGGCTCTTGTCGGGCGACATCTACGTACAATCGGGCCAGCCGGAGCGGGCGCGGCGCGCGTGGCAGAGGTGCGCGGACCTGGCCGGTGGGGCGGCGTGCCGCGCGCGGCTCGCGCGCAGAGGCGCGACGGACCTGGACGACGAAGGTGACGAAGAAGCCGAAGGACAGTGAAAGGGAGGCGGGATGACGACGCAAGCGACGCCGACGACGGGCAACGACAAGGCCAAGAACGATGAGCGTGTGTTTCGATCGAAGCTCGGGGATGGGCTCTCGCGCTTTCTCGCGCACGTGATTGAGCACGGGCTCGAGGTCGGGCGGCGTACGCCGGAGGACTTCATCCGCCACTTCCCTCCGCCGACGATCATGAAGGCGCTCGAGGGCCAGCCCGAGCTTCGGGCGAACATCCTCGTCATCACCACCGGCATCCGCCCGAAGGTCGCGCTGAAGAAGTCGGCGGAGTCGTGTGGAATCGATCTGCAGATCGCGCTCGACGAGGACGAGGCCGACGCCGAGACGATCGTCACGCTGTTCGACCCGGACGATCGCGTCCGCTACCTGGATCACGGCGCGCTCTGGGCGTACGTGACGGAAGGCGAGTTCTGGAAGGCCGGCGCGTCCGCCGAGCCCGCCGCGAAGCACCTCGCGTACATGCTCGACCGCGCGCTCGAGGACGCACTGCTCACGCACTCGGACATCGTCGAGGGGATCACGATCGCGAAGCTAGCTCAGCTCCTGCCGCGCCCGGAGCTCGAGAAGATCCTGACCGCGGCGCTGCACTCCGGACGCAAGCAGAAGCCGTTCGTCGACCGCGACCTCTTGTCGGCGACACCGACATCCGTCCTGGTCTCGCACGTGCCGCTTCCCTGGCTCTGGGAGCAGGTGATCGTTCCGCGCATCGCCGAGGCGCGCGGGCTCGTCCAGAACGAGAAGAAGGCGGGCAGCCCGGAGGTGGCCTCGGCTGCTTCTCCGGCGGCGTCGCCGGTCGCATCGCCGGCGGCGCCGCCGGTCCCGCCGCTGCCCGCTCGCCCGAGCGCCACCGAGATTGCCGAGCCGACCGAGCCCGGCGCCATCGCGAGCCCGCCGAGCAGTGGCGACCTCGACATCGCCGTCGACGAAGTCCTCGAGATGGCCGAGGAAGAGCAACCGAAGAAAGCATACGTGCCCGCCGCGCCGAGCGGCTCGCGCTCGAACAAGCGCTGATCGGGCCACCTTCGCCCACCTCGGTCGGTCGGCGCGTGCTCGTTACGGCGCTTCGACCGCGCCCGCCGTGCATGGCTTGGGGCGTGGGTTACCGAGTTGATCGGTCGCGCGGGCAGCCCTGCCGATGCCGCTGCGCGGGGCTCGCCGGACGCGGGCACCATCGTCTCGTTGTCGCCCCCGTTGTCGCCGAGCGCGCCGAGCATCGGATCGGCGACGAGCGGCGTAGTCGGTGCACTCCGAGCCGCTCGGCCACTGGAGGTTACCGCCGCCGCTCTCGTGCGTGACGTCGCAGGTCGGCGGTACATGGCGGTGTTGCCCGCGATGATCGTGTTCACGAGCGTGAGCCCGTCGCCGAAGATCGCGCCCGCGACCTGACCGTCCGCCGTCGCAGTGGTTGTTCGCGATGGTGCAGTTGAGGATCGTGCCGGTCGGCGTGTGGCCGAGCCACATGCCGCCGCCGTTGCTCGCCGGTCGACTCGTTCTCCGCGATCGTCACGTTCGTCATCTGCACCTGTGCACGTGTTGATCCAGATGCCGCCGTTGTAGAACGGCGGGTTGCGCGAGATCGTGCTCGCCGTGATGGCGAGCGTGAGCCCTTCGAGGTAGAGCCCGCCGGCGTTGCCCTCGGTCGCGGGCGTGACGTGATTGTCGTCGATCGTCGAGCGGTCCATCGCGAACGACCCGGTGTGATCGTTCGAGACACGGAAGAACGCGCCGCCGATCGCGCCCGCGCTGCTGCCCGTGATCGTCACGCCGCAGAGCGTCGTCGCCTCGTCGCGGCCGTCCATGTAGATCGCGCCGCCCGCGCCACCGTTGCCGGGGTTGCCGCCCGTGCCGGTCGCGGAGTTGCCGACGAACGTGCTGTTGATGACCGTGAGATCTCCGTTGAGGCTCCCGACTCGCGCCGCCGTCGCTCGCGGCGTTGTTCGTGAAGGTGCAGCCGGAGATGATCGTGTCGCCGCCTCCGAACCCGTAGATCGCACCGCCGGCGATGTCCTGACCGGGCGACGGCGCGTGGTTGTTCGTGAAGCTCGAGTCGATGACGGTGAGGCTTCCGCCGTCGCGGTAGATCGCTCCCCCGCCCTGCGCCGTGTCCTCGCCGCCCGGCGGCGCCTGGCCGTCGCGGAACGCCAGCCGCTGCACCGTGAGCCGCGGCGTCGGCGTGTCGTAGCCAGAGTCGAGATAGAGGATCCGCGTCGCGCCGCCGCCGCTCAGCGTGACGAGCCCGCCGCCGTCGAGCACGCTCTCCTCGCTGAACGTGATGACCGAGCTCAGCGTGATCGTGATCGGATCGGAACCGCAGTCGAAGACGATCGTCCCGCCCGCGGTCGCCGCGGTCTGCAGGGCACCGGCCGTGCAGCTTCCCGGCGTGCCGTCGCCGACCACGTGATCCGGCGACGACACGTCCGCGAGCGGTGGCGCAGCGCACCGCGCTTCGGGCACGCCCGCGTCCGGCGTCGGCGGCATCTCGCCGTCGGCGAGCGGGCCGCCGTCGCGCCTGACGCGCCCGCCGTCCCGGCCTCCCCCATCCCGCCCTCCGCTGCCGTCGGCGACGCCGCCGTCCGGTGGCTCGTCGCCGGACCCGTTGCACCCACCACCCGTGCAGAGGAAGAGGAGAGCCGCGAGCAGTGCCGCCGTGGTGCGCATGGAGCCTCCGGTCGGACGAGCCGTCCACTGCGATGGTCTCACGGCGCGCGCTCTCGCGTCACGCGCGCGAGCCGGAGCTTGGTTCACCGCGACGTCGGCCTCGTGGCGGCGTTCGTGGTGGCGTTCGTGGTGGCGTTCGTCGTGGCTCGCGACGGGGCGGGCGTGGCCGAGCGCGGCAACGCGACGCGAATCCCGACATCCGCCCACCCCGCGCGGACCGCGCGTGCTTCGCGGCTCCGCACACCGAAGAGCTCGGTCGCCGCGCGCACCGTCGCGCGCGCGGCGTCCTGGAACGTCGCGTTGCGCCCGAGGAAGTCGCGGAGCGCGGCGTACCAGATCACGCCGACGTGCTCCCAGGTGTGGCCTCCGAGGCGCGTCGCGGCGCCGTAGAAGGCGCGATTCGGGATGCCGGCGAGGTCGTGGACGCCGCCGTTGTCGTCCGAGCGCTCGTAGCGGCGCGCCTGGCTCACGTGCGCGGGCTGTCCGAACATGCCGGGCGCCCCGAACGAGCGCGTGGCGCCATCCGGCGAGCCGATGCGATAGGTGCCCTCGCCGAACAGCCACTCCGAGTCGTGCACCGACTGCCCGCGCTCCCACTGCTGCGCCGTCTCACCGAGCGCGTCCGCGAAGTGCTCGTGCAACGCGCCGCTCTCGCCCGCGTACTCGAAGTTCGCGGTCGCGTCGACGACGCCGTGCGTGAACTCGTGGTACGCGATCTCGCCCTCCATCTGAGGTCGCGAGTTTTGGTCCCCGTCCCCGAAGGTCGCGATGGGCTGTCCGAGCGTCGTCTCGTCGGAGCCGTGCCACGCGGCGTTGTCGTTGTCCTCGCCGTAGTGCACGACGAACCGGACGGGGCCGTTTTGATCGTCGTACGACTGTCGACCGAGGACCGTTCGGTAGAACGACAGGATCACGCCCGCCTTGTCGTATGCGCGCTGCGCGATCGGATCGTTGCGGCCGTTGACGCGCGTGAGGCGCGGCAGCCGCGTCGGCTCGGTGTCGGAGTCCTCGTTCGCCGCGGAGCGGTTGCCGGCGCTGTAGATGCGGCGCTGCGTCTGCAAGACGACCGGGATCGGGACGGCGCCGCGTCGGATGGCGGCGGTGAGCACCCGCGGGCTCGCCGTGCCGCCGCACGCGCCCGATTGCCGGCAGAGGTTCGCCGCCAGGCGATGCTCGCCGACGCTGCGGAGCGCGCGCGCCATCGCCGCGATGCTCGATCCGTTGACGGGCACGATGAGCGGACTGCGCGTCGGCGGTCGGCCGATCGGCTCTGCGGCGAGCTCGATGTGGCGCGATGGATCGGCGTCGACCTCTCCGGGATGGATGATCGGGCCGCCCGGCTCGTGCTCGTCCGGGAGGATGATCCTGCGCGTCGGGTCCGGCTGGGCTGCGCCGGGCCGAATGATGGCGCTGCCGCGAGGCGCGCGTCCGAGCGTGTTGCGCGACGAGCTGTCGATACGTGCTTGCCGGCCGGTCACGCCGACGATCCGCCGCCCGACGATCGCTCCGCGCCCGAGCGGCGTCGCGACGCCACCGCGTGGGGTCGTTCCCGCGACGATCCCGTTGCGTCCGTTGGGTCGGGTCGCGGTGCGCGCGAGGAAGCGCGCGGCGTTCGAGCTCGCTTGGAGTCGCGCGGACGCCGACGAGGGCCCGCCGCCCGGCATGATTGGACGCCACTGCGCCGCCGCGGGCGTGCCCGCCGAGGCGAGGACGAGCGCGACCGAGACGACCAGCCGTGAGAAGAGCTGCTTCACGCCAGAGGCGGGAAGTGCAGGGCCAGTGCCAAGCTCGGACGACGAATTGCCTCGTCATCCCGCGGCGTCGCGGAGACCACTCGCGGCTACCGCCCTAGCCCACTGGCCCTGCCGTCAGCCGTCGAGGCGCGGGCCGACCTCGAGCCACACCGGCTCGGCAAAGCCGAGGCGAACGGTCGCCCCCTCGCGCGGCAAGGGGAGCATGCGCACGCGCCGTTCGCCGACGTAGACGCCCTGCGTCGACGCGAGATTGTAGAGACGGTCCTCTCCGTCCTCGCGCAGGAGCAACGCGTGGGCGCGCGACGAGTGCGGGCCGAACAGATCGCGCGCTCCGCCCCGGAAGCACTTGTCGGCGCGGCCGAGCAGGAGGC
Organism: uncultured delta proteobacterium; assembly: GCA_963740495.1. GTDB lineage: Bacteria > Myxococcota_A > Polyangia > Polyangiales > CAVUEK01 > CAVUEK01. The sequence continues at coordinate 396,801 of CAVUEK010000006.1, read as the reverse complement.
CCCGCTCGAGCTGCGCTTCCGAGAGCGAGGCGTTGGCTCGGCGCTGCCCGCGCTGGAGCGTGATGCGCCGAGTCGGCGCGGCGGCGACCCCGCCGTTCGGCGCTTCGAGCACGCCGGGGAGCAGGGTGATGTGCGACCGCTCGGCGCCGAGCGCGAGCGGCTGATGCCGGGCGAGACGCGCGGCGCGCATGACGACGGGCGGCTCGGGCTGGCGGTACGGACCGTCGCCGAGCACGCCGCGCGCGCCCGGCCCCGTCGGCACCGCGAGCAACGCGTAGCCCGCGACGCCGATCGCGACCGGACCGCTCGCGACGAGCGACTCCGCGCGCGTTCCGTCGTCGAGCGCGAGCGCCTGCGACGTCATGAGGTCGAGCGCGCGGATCGCGGGTGAGCCGTCGCTCGCGCGAACGCAGCGCACGAGCACGTGCCGGAGCGAGACGGTCGGGTCGAGCGGCATCTCGACGTCGCAGTGCGTGTGCCGCCCGACGACCACGTGCGCATCCGGCAGCGCGGGCAGAAGGACCGCGTCGCCGACGGTCTCGCGCGCCACGAAGAGGGCGAATCCGGGGATCTCTCCGAAACGCCCCGGGCTCGAGGCCACCCGCTGAACGGCGAGCCCCAGCATTCGCCGGAGCGGCGGCGCCCCTGGGAGCTCCGAGGCCGAGACGAAGATGGTTGCCTTGTTGCGCTCGAAGTGGGCTCGCGGCGGCGTCGTCGACACGTCGAAGGAATCTACGCGCGACGCTCCTGGATTCTTCCAGCCCGCCACCCTTGGGCGGCGATGCGGCTCCCGGAGCGACCGATGGACGGGCTCCCGGATCCTCGTACCTCGGCGCGACCCACCCGTCGGGTTGGACGCGCGCTCACCGCGCACGCGTAGGCGCCGGCAGACCGGGGGCTCACGAACCGTAGGCGAACCGCGTGAGGAAGAGGTCGTACACGCCTCGGAAGGGGAGAGGGTCGCCGCCGAGCGACGTCGCGCCGTCGTAACCGCCCCACACCACGTAGCCCGAGCCGTCCCAGGCGACCGCGCTTCCCGTCTCCTCGGGCGCAGCGCCGATTGCGATCGCCCACTCGACGGTTCCGTCGCTTCGGAGCTGCGCCAGGAACGTATCGAGTGAGCCGGCGGATTGCAGCCGGACGGTGCCGAGGTCGACCGTGTTCTGGAACCATCCGGTCGCGACCGGTCCGCCGGACGGACCGAGGTCGATGTCGGTCGCGTCGTCGCTGCCTCGCGCGCCGAACCCCAACGCCCACGTCACCGCGCCGCTCGCGTCGAGCGCGAGCACGAAGCCGTCGGTGCCGCCGCCTCCGTCCGGGAGGTCGTGCCCGTCGACGGTCATCGGGCCGTCGTACCAGCCGGAGAGGTAGACGAGCCCCCCGGGCCCGAGCACGAGGCCCTCGCATCCGTCGTCGCCCGCGCCGCCGATGGAGCGCGAGAACCGATGCGACCCGTCGGACGCGAGGTGCGCGACGAAGCAGTCGGCCATGCCGGCGTTCGGCACCGCGCCGCCGCCGAAGTCGATCGGGCCCGACGCTTCTCCCGCCAACCAGATGTCGCCCGCGGCGTCCGTCGCGAGCGCGTACGGGAGGTCCGACGCCGAGCTGCCGAACGTTTGCGCCCACATGATGGAGCCGTCGGCCGCGTCGAGCGCCGTAAGCGCCACATCCTCTCGCCCGGCGCTCGTCACCGGGCCGCCGCCAAAGGTCACGTTCCCGCTGAACGCGAGGCCGACGAGAACGCGGCTTCCGTCGATCACCGGACGCCATGCGCCGTCATCGCCGGTCCCGCCGATCCGCTTCGCCCACCGCGTGGATCCGTTCGATCCGTTCAGCGCGACCACGAACGCATCGTCGGCGCCCGCGGACACGAGAGACGGGCCGAACCCCGCCATCCCCTCGAACTCGCCGACGACGACCACGGTCGTGCCGAGCGGATCGACGGCGACACCCAGCGCTTGGTCCGAGGATGCCGCGCCGAACGTCCGCGCCCATCGGAACGCGCCGAGCTGGGTGAACGACGCGACGAACGCGTCGGTCGAGCCCGCGGACGTGCGCGCTCCGTCTCCGAAGTCGATGCTCGCCGAGAACATCCCCGCGACGTACGCGTTGCCTGCGCCGTCGACCTCGAGCGCCCACGCCGTCTCGTCCCCCGTGCTCCCCATGCTGATCGACCACTGGTGCGTGGGCGGTCCCGTCGGCGCGCCGCCGTCGCTCGTCGCGCCGTCCGTCGAGCCACCGCCGTCACCCGGCGCGCTCCCGTCGGCACCGGCGCTCCCGTCGAGCCGGGCCCCGTCGATCTCTCCTCCGTCGTGCGTGCTCCCGGCGCGCGCGTCGTACCCCACCCGCCCGCAAGCCGAGGCGGCCATCACGAACAGCGCGACGACGACGAGTCGGTTCATCGGGCGAGGCGGACCGCCACGGGACCCATGGTAATCCCGTTCCACACGGAACAGAGCCCGGCTGGTCGTCGCCGCGGGCGCCCGCTACTTCTGTGTGGCGGGCGGACCCCGACGTGGAATCGAGACCGCGCGGATGGACGCCACGGCGCGGGAGACAGCGGAACGCTACGCCGCCGGTTGCGCCTGCGCGTACGCCGGGCGCCTCTCCATCGCGCGGAACGCGCGCAGCAGGTTGGGGCCGGTCTCGAGGTTGGCTGCACCGACGTCGTCGCACCGTGAGCCGGCGCTCGATGGCCTTCTCGGTCCGCACGGTCGCGCCTGCACCGCGACACGACACGCTCACCACCACCGGTGCGGAAGAGAGGACTCGAACCTCCACACCCTTTCGGGCACAGGAACCTGAATCCTGCGCGTCTGCCAATTCCGCCACTTCCGCGTGGGCTCGGAGGCAGGCTGGATAGTCCTGGGGGCATGCGCTGTCAAGGTTGGGGACCGCTTCCATTTCGCGGGGTTGTGGGTTTGGGGCGCGGCTTGAAAAGATTGCGTAGTCTTGCAGGTCGTGCGGGGCCGAGGGCCTGCGAGAGGAGGGGTTGTGCAACGATTCCGGTGGATTGTCTGCGGTATGCGCATTGCACATTCGTCGGTCGCCATGGTCCGTCCCGAGGCGAGGGTGAGGAGAGGGCGCGCGCGCGAGCGGTCGCGGAGGGCGGGGTTCACGCTCACCGAGCTCATGATCGTCGTGGCGGTGATCGCCATCACGACCGCGCTCGCCGGGCCGGCGATGTACACGGGCTGGGCGAACCAGCGCAGCGCCGAAGCGGGCATCGATCTCGTGCAGCTCGTGAACCGCGCGCGCGCCGAGTCCGGTGCGTATGGGCGAGCGCATCTGCTTCGGTTCGACGACAGCGGCAACGGGTCGTTCGTGCTCTTCCGCGGGGTCAGCTCGACCTGCTCGGCGAACGCGTGGGACGCGATTGTGGGCGCGGGGGCGTGTGGGACGGCCGGCTCGATGTGCGTGAGCCAGCTCGACTTCAACGCCGCGAGCTCGCGCTACCTGCAGGGCGGCTTCGCGCTCGACGTCTCGACGCCGGCCGCATCGACGCTCGACGTCTGCTACGAGCCGAGCGGGCGCGTGATGTACCGGCGCGACCCGGGCAGCCTGACCGACCCGTTCAGTGAGGACAACTCGGTCGTCGACGGTGGGTTCGTGTTCACGCTCCAGAGGATGGACGGCGCGACGCCGGTGGGCGTGGCGCGCCGGGTCGCGCTGCCGCTCGGCGCCGACGCGAGGATCATGCGATGAGGCGCGTGCACTACGCTCGGCGCGCCGGTTACACCCTCATCGAGGTCATGATGGCCGTCGCGATCATGACGGTGGGCTCGCTCGGCGTGCTCGCGCTCCACGAGGCGACGACCGTCGGCAACATGACTTCGCACGACATCGAGACGGCGACGGCCTCGACGCGGATCTGGATCGAGAGGCTCGAGCGCGAGGCGCTCCTCTGGACGGCGCCGGGAACGGCGGGGCTCGCCACGACCACGAACCTCGCGCTCGCACCGCTCGCGGCGCCGACGCCCGGGGATTGGTTCACGCCGACGCCGGTGCTCGCGGGCGAGGCGGCCGCGTTCGATCACGGCGGGCTCGACGAGGCGACCGCGGCCGACCAGCGCTTCTGCACGAACGTCCGGCTCACCTGGGCGGTGCCGAACGAGGCGCTCCGCGTCGACGTCCGGACGTACTTCACCCGCCACATCCCCGAGGCGGATCGCGTGACGTTCGATTGTGCGGCGGACCCGGCCGACATCACGGCCGAGCTCGACGCAGCCGCGCCGCGCATCAGCGCTGTCTACGGCTCGACGGTGATCCGTTGGACGAGGACCAACTGATGCGGCGCGTCGACACGAACAAGAGCCGCGCGGGGTTCACGCTCGTCGAGATGATGGTCGCGCTCGTCGCGGGCGCGATGGCGATCACGTCGATCTACTTCATCAGCGCGTCCTCGTCGCGGCACTTCCACGAGCAGCAGCGGATCGCGCAGAGCCAGATGGCGCTCCGGATGGCGATGAACCAGCTCCGGCGAGACATCGAGCGCGCGGGATACCTCGGCACGCCGAACTCCGACCTCGAGCAGCAGTGCGTGGCTCCGTCACAGCGCGTTCAGGCGATCGCGCTCACGAACGCCGCCGGCGACGCGGCGCTCACGAACGCGACGACGAACGGTGTGCACGCGGACGATGTGGTGCTCACCGGCAACTACGTGACCGGCGACGCGTACCTGATCGTCGGGCTGAGCGCGAGCGGCGACGCCGCGTTCTTCCAGACGACGTGGCAGGGGTTCCGCCGGAGCTTCGGCGTGCCGTACGACAGCGCCCTCTTCGACCAGGTGTTCGTGCCGGGGCGTTGGCTACAGCTCACGACGCAGGACGGCAACCACTTCTTCGTCGAGATCACGGCGAGCGATGGGACGCTGACGCCGCCGATGGTGAGCTTCACACCGGCGCTCCCCGTCGGCGCTGCGTGCCTCCAGATCGGGACCGGCGCCACGGTCGCGCCGCTCAGCCGCATGGAGTACCTGGTGATGGCCGGCGGCAGCACGGAGATCGGCACGCTCGCGAGCGCCTCGGCGCTCGCCGGCATCAACGGGCCCACGCTCGTGCGCCGCGAGCTCAAGTTCGACGGGACGCCGGTGGCGGGGAGCGAGCGCGTCGTCGCCGAGTACGTGGCCGACTTCGACGTCGACATGGTCGTCAACACGGCCGCGTCGGGCGTCCCCGTCGTGCTCGCCCGCCAGAACGACGCGGCCGCGGCGGCGACGATTGCCGCGACGCCGAACCAGGCGCGCTCCGCCATCGTGCGACTGTCGATCCGCACGCCGACCGAGGACGAGCGCTTTCCGTTCGTGGCGCGCGCCCCAGGCGATCCGCTGACCCGCTACGAGCTCGACGACGCGGCCGACGGCGCGGCGCGCGTGCGAACCGAGAGCGCCGAGATCCTGCTCCCCAACGTCGCTTACCGGAACCTCAACACGCCATGACCAACTACGACCACGATCGTGATCCCCATCGCCCCGATCGCGCGCGCCGAGAAGGCGCCGTGATGATCGTCGTCATGCTCGTCCTGCTGGCCGTCACCGCGCTCGCGGTGTTCGCGGCGCAGGCGAGCGGCTTCGAGCTTCGCGCCGCGGGCTACGGGCGCCAGACGATGCAGGCGGAGTACGTCTCGGAGGCGGGGCTGACGACGACGCTCGCGCTCGTCGACGTCCTCGGCCCGCGCGCGATCTTGTTCAGCATCGAGCAGTCGCGCTCGTTGCCGGGTGGCGCGCGCCCTCCGATGGCGCCCTTCGAGCCGGACCTCGACGCGAGCAAGGAAGGCTATCGCTTCTACTCGGCCGACATGGCGTCGTCTACCGCGGCGAGCGGCGCGCCCGTGTCCTCGGACGCGCTCGGCCCACGTCAGGTGTACCAGCCGATGTACACGGTCGACGTCAACGACCAGTACATCAGCTCGCAGACCATTCCGGGCCAGCGCGCGGACGGGCTCGCGCGTCTCCACTTTCTTCACGCGACGTACACGGCGCGAGGACGCATGCAGCTCACGGGTACGGACACCGTGCTGGCGGCCGACGTGCGCCAGTACCACGAGACGGCGAGCGGAGCGCGCGCTTACGGGACTTCGGGGCCATTTGCACAGTGAGTGATTCGGGAGGAGCCATGATTTCCACCGCGAAGAGTTTGGTCGTATCGGTGCTGCTGGCGGGGACGTGCCTCGCCATGGCGGCGCCCGCGGCGGCGCAAACCGCACCCGACCTGCGCAACCTGCGCCCCCACCTGATGCTCCTCTTGGACACGTCCGGGTCCATGGAGCGGCTGCCGGGCTGCACGTGCACGACGGCGTCGTGCAACGAGTGCCTGCCGAGCTGCGCCTCGTCCGAGAAGAACCGTTGGTCGACCGTCCTCGAGGCCCTCACCGGCACCTTCGACACGTTCTCCTGCACGCAGGTCAACCGCAGCACGTACGGCGGTCAGTTCGACTACAACTACTTCATCCCCCACTACGCGCCGGGCCCCTCGACGCAGCAGAACAACGGCGTCCTCGACGTCTACGTGGATCGCCTGCGGTTCGGGCTCATGACGTTCGATGGGGTCTCGACGCTCACGACTGGGTCGTCGCTCGTCCCGCTGGCGACGTGGACGCCGAGCTACGTCAACTCGAGCGACGGCTCGGCCGGCATGTACTCGTACGGCGGCAACCACCCGTTCACGTTTCCGGGCTGCGTCACGACGTACGCGATCGACAACGGCGCCCGCGGTGACCAGAACGGAGCGGTGCCGGGCGGTCCGGCCCCGGACGTCCCCGGCAACCTCATCTCGTTCGGCCAGGAGTCGGACGACCACACGGCGATCAACGCGAAGATCCAGCAGGCGCTGCTCGAGGTTCGGCCGTTCGGCGCGACGCCGGTCGCCGGCATGCTCGACGACTACCGCTACTTCCTCGCGCACGACCCCGACGTCGCGCCGGTGGCGTTCTCCGGCGGGCCCGGCGATCCCTACGCCGCGTGCCGCGACCGGTTCGCGGTCGTCGTGACCGACGGCTATCCGAACGCGGACATGCGGGGCGAGCCGTACAACTGCGACGCCCCCGGGTTCACCTGCCCGTACGAGCGCCCCGACGAGATCATCTCGGACCTCTGCGCGTACGACGCGACCGCAGGCGAGTGCACGGGCGACGTAGACGGGGTGTTCGTCGTCGGCTTCAACGTCTCGGACCCGACGGCGATCACGCTGCTCGACAACCTCGCGGCCGTCGGCGGGACCACTTCGGCGTACTTCGCCGACGATCGCGACACCCTCGTCGCGGCGCTCGCCGCTGCGTTCGACGCTGCCGCGCCGGGCGCGACCACGCGCACCGTGCCGGCGTTCGCGAGCACCGCGACCGTGGCGGGAAACAACGCCCAGTACCAGTTCAACAGCGGCTTCAACGTCGGCGGCATCAGCGGGACCGAGCCCTGGCACGGCATCCTCGAGCGGCGCCGGTTCACGTGCGACGACACCGACGTCGTTGTCGAGCCGATCGACGACGCCGAGAACGACCGTTTCCACGTCGTCCTCAACAACCGCACCGCTCCTCGCGTGCTCTACACCGCGCTCCCGTCGGACCCGGACGACACGGACGGCTGGCTCACGGGTGACGGATTCGAGCGAGATCCTCGCCTCGCTGATCCCGCCCACGACCCTCGGGACTCCGGACGAGGAGGGGCTCGCGACGAGCGTGCTCGACGTGTCGAACCCGGCGCTCACGCACAACTACCTGAACGCCGTCGACGCGAGCGAGCTCGCTGTGGACCTCGATTGGCTCTACGCGCGCGGCGCGGCTCCGGCGGCGCGTCTCGCGAACCGGCTCGGCGACATCTATCACTCGTCGCCGACGGTCGTCACGGCGCCGACCGTGGACCGCGCCGACGAAGCGTTCAACGCGTTCCGCCTGCAGGACAACGTCCACAGCCGGCCCAGCGTCGTGTACGTCGGCACGAACGACGGCATCCTCCACGCGTTCGCCGCCGAGGAGCACACGGTCGTCTGTGAAGGCGTCGCGCCGTGCGACCACGACGGGGACGTCGTCCACGCGGGCACCGAGCTCTGGGGCTTCGTCCCGCCCGCGCTGCTCAAGAAGATCGGCCGCGCGTCGGTCTCGCATCAGTGGATGGTCGACGGCACGCCCGTCGTCCGCGACGTCTTCTACGCGCGCCTTCCGGGGACCGCGCCCACCGCGGATCAGTACCGCACGATCCTCGTGGTGAGCCTGCGAGACGGCGACAACTCGACGTTCGCGCTCGACGTGACCGACCCGCTGGCGCCGCCGAAGTTCCTCTGGCAGTTCACCCAGGGCGCGCTCGGCCCGACCTACGGTCAGCCGGCGCTCGCGCAGGTGCTCCTGCAGGTCGGGGCCGACCTTCACGAGCGCGGTGTGGCCATCATCCCCGGCGGCGCCGACACGTCTGGCGCGCAGCCGGGCACCTGCACCGCGACGGGAGACGCGCTCCCGGCCGACGAAGGTGGCGATCGAACCGCACGCCGCTGCTGGGCGGGCCCGGGCCGGTCGCTCTACGTCGTGGATCTCGCGTCCGGCTACATCCTCAAGCAGTGGGACAGTTCCCTGCTGACGGCGCCGATGACGGGCGGCGTCTCGGTGTTCACCGGAGAGACCGGCACCATCGCGACCCGCGCGTTCGTCACCGACGAGGACGGCGTCATCTGGCGGCTCGACCTCGCGAGCCCCGATCCGGCGAACTGGAAGCTCGTGGCGTTCCACGACATCTTCCACGACCAGGCCGCGGACGTCGGCAACCCGGGCGCGTTCCCGCCGGTGCTGACGCGAACAACAAGGGTGAGGTCGTCCTCCTGCAGGCGACCGGTGACATCGACATCCTCGACGATCCGACCGCGTTCAACCGAGTCGTCTCGCTCACCGAGCACATCGACTACGCGGGCGGCGGCGCGGTCACCCGCGCGCGCAACTGGCAGATCGACATCGACACCGGCGAGCAGGTCACCGGGCCGCTCGAGCTCTTCGACGGCGGCGTCTACTTCGGCTCGTTCCAGTCCGTCACGTCGGTGACCGACGCCTGCGAGTTCGGCCAGAGCCGGCTCTGGGGCGTCGATTACCTGCTCGGTCCGACCGACCCCGGCAAGCTCGAGACGACGCCCGGGAGCGGCACGTTCACGCGGACGCTCGGACCGTTCCCGAACCAGCTCATCATGGGCGTCGCCGTGACGCAGCGTCCGACCTGCTTCGTGGGCGACGTCGCGATCGACCCGTACTTGGGCCAGCGCTACCGCGTCACCGACCAGGGCGGCGGCCAGTTCCAGCTCGTCGCGCAGGTCGGCGGCTCGGGCGCGCTCGCACCGGGCGCGACGATCGCGGAGCTGACGCGCGATCTTCCGCCGCCCATCTCGCACACACTCATCGAGTCGATCTCGGGCGCGCTGGAGTAGGGCTCCGTGCAAGGCGCGCGATCGCGTGCCATCCTCCGCTCTGCCATGGCACACGCGCGCCGCGCATCGTCCGTCGTCGTCCTCGCTCTCGTGACGTTCGTCGCGTGCGGAGACGACGACGAGGCGAGTGAGCCTGGCGCCGCGGCGACAGCGGCACAAACGTCCGAATCGGAGCAGCGAGCGCACCAGACGCTCTACGACGCGGACGGCAATCTCCTCGAGAGCGACGACGTCGTCGCCGGTCTTCGCCTGCCGCGCGGGCTCGAGACGATCCTCGATCACGACCGAGAGCACATCTACGAATCGCGCGTGCCCATCGCGAAGATCAATCGATACTTCGGTCCGCGCCTCGTGACCGGCGACGTGTCCCGCCGCGGATCGGGCGCCGTGTTCCGGGCCGCCGTCCCGCGCGACGCGCGCGGTGGGATCGTGCGCCTCGACGTCTCCATCCTGGCGGCGGGCCGCGACCGTACGCGCGTCACCGTCTACGAGCTCCCGCCCGTGCCGACGCAGCCGCCGCCCGAGGCGGTCACGCTCGAGCACCTCGAAGAGGACGCGCGCCGTCTCGAGTGAGACCGCGGCGCTAACCGGCTCGCGCGCGCACCGCCGCCTCGAGAGCCTCGCGGGCGGGCCCGGTCTCGTTGGCGAGCGCACGGCGGAGCAGGTTCCCGACCTCTGCGTGCTCGGCCTGCGCGAGGAGCTTGCGCGCGATGCTGCGCTCCTCCGGGTCGCCGTGTCGGAGCACGTCGATGAGCAGCTCGGCAGCGTCGACGCTGTTGATCTTTCCAATCGACTCGAGCGCCGCCCGCCGCACGACGGGGTCCGACGTGCCCCGGTAGATCCGCGCGAGCGGATCGAACGCGTGGCCGAAGTGAAGATGTCTGACGGCTTCGAGCGCTTCGCGTCGCACGGCCTCGTCGGGATCGCGGAGCCCTCGAACGACGAGCCCGAACGAGCGCTTGAAGTAGAGCTGTCGCGCCGCCCGCAGCACGGCCGCGCGGACGTTCGGGTCGTCGTGCTCGACGAGGCGCTCGAGCGGCGCGAGCGACGCGTAGATCTCCACACGGCCGAGCTGCGCCGCGAGCCCGACGAGCGTGCTCGGCGAGAGCACCGGCTCGTTCGTGCCGAGCTGGTGCAACCGGCAGAGCAGCGCGCGCCGGCGCGTGAAGTCCGGCCACTTCGGATCCTCGAGCACCTCGGCCATCGTCTCGGCGGCGTCGCCGTCCTGTTCCCACTCGATGACGTCGAGGCGCCAGATCTCCGGGTACGCGGTGTCGATGCGAAGGTAGTCGGGAAACGGGACGAGCTGTCCCGGTCTCGTCCGGCACGTTCGCGAGGCGGTCGGTGAGACCGCGGTAACGGGCCCGGCGTTTCTCGGCGAGCGGTAGCTCCGCGAGGGCGGCGTAGACCTCGCGCACCTTCGAGTACGCGCCGAGCTGATTGAACGCTTCGATGGCCGCGGCGTAGGCGTTCTCCGCGAGCTCGACGCTGCCCCCGTGCGCGAGCGTGCGGTCTGCCGCCGCTTGATGCGTGGTGGCGGCGTGGAAGCGATAGTGGCGCTCGTAGGGCAGGTTCTGTCGGCGCGCGAAGTCGGCCGCTTCGCGAAAGAGCGTGGCGCCCGCCTGGAGCTCGCCGCGCGACAGCGCGAGACCTTGGAAGTCCTCGTAGTACTGGAGCACGTAATACCGGAGGTTGTCCTCGCTGAGGATGCGGATGCAGTTGAGGTAGCCCTCGGCGAGATTCTCGAACGCGCCCTCCTTGCCGAGCGTCAAGAGCACCTGGTAGCAGTCGAACGCTCGCTCGCGCTGGCCCTGCGTCTCGAAGCCGTCGGCGGCGGCCTCGAGCAGGTGCATGCTCTCGACGGTCGCACGCCGGCCCGCGCTGCGATCGCCGAGCCGATGGCACGCGCGCCCGAGATTGAAGTGAACGAGCCCGCGCGTATAGAGGTTGTCGCGGAGCCGGACGTCGTTCGCGAGGCGCTCCCACAGCACCCGCGCCGAGCGATCGTCGCCGTCGTCCTCGAGCTGGATCGCCGCGTGCCCGCGCCATCCCGCCTCCTCGTACGCCGCCGCGGCCTTGCGCCGATTGCGCGACGCGATGTAGCAGCGCGCGAGGTCGGTCGGCACCTCCTGGGACAGCCGGAACGCAGCGTCGACGTCGCCCAGAAAGAGATGAATCGTCGCGGCCGCGCGCGCGAGACCCACCATGAAGAACGCCTGGCCCATCAACCGCAGGTACCCGGCCAGCTCTTCGTCGACGAGATGGCTGCGGTCGACGAGCGACCAGAGGTGGGGCAGCGCCTCGACGGGCTTTTCGGCGTTGAGCGCCGCCGTCGCTCGTCGATACGTCTCTCGCTTGTCGAACGACGCCACGGCTAGACCCAAGAGCTTCGGCCGGGGAACGGGTCGTCCGGGGGCGTCTGCGCGTCCGGCTCTTTCGGCTCGTCGTGCTTCTCCGTCTTCGCGGCGTCCTCGACGATGTCGAGCGCCACGCGTACGCGCTCGTCACGCTGCGTGAGCGCGGCTTCGTCGACGACCTGCACCGTGTGGAGCCTGTCGAGATACTCGAGCTCGAGCACGCCCTGCGACGGCAGCATGAACACGCCGTACAACCGCGCGATGGCGCGGAGCCGCTCGATCGTCTCCACGGGCACGTGACACTCGGCATGCGTGATGATGTAGAGGATCGGCGTGCGCCGCTCGCGCCGTTTGAGCCGCGAGAGATCGTTCGCGAGCAAGCCGAAGACCTTGGCATAGTTCCGCCCGCGTTCCCCCTTGAAGCAGAGAACGTACGGAACACTGATCCCACCGCTGTCGCCGCTTTCGACGGCTTTGCATGCAGGACGTCGTAGAGGCGCGAGTCGAAGAAGCGGAGATAGACGTCCTCGCCTTGCAGCGAGAGCTTCTTCACGAGAGTCAGCGCCAGCCCGCGCGCGAACGTCGACCTCTGTCCGCGCATCGACGCGCTCGCGTCCACGCAGATGTAGTGCAGGCGCCGGTCTTCTTCGTGCTGCTTCTCGCGTGCGTAGTAGAAGACCTCGTTCTCCGCGAAGCGCTGGTCGAACAAGTCGGAGTCGAACGCCAGCTCCGACAGCATCAGCGAGTCGATCGAGCCGCGCCGCTCGAGGCCCGAGTACCCGTCGACGCTGAAGACCTGCTGTCCGCTCGCTCGCTTCGTCTCGAGGACGCTCGGGAGGAGGTCCAGAGAGAAGTTCACGACGTCGTTGGCTTCCGGGCTCTCGAACACGTTCAGCAGGTCGAGCATGTGGAGGGCGCCCATCGCGCCCGCCTCCGCTCCGAAGAGACCGACGAGCCGGAGCGTGTCGAGATCGATCTGCTCGATGGCGATGATGAGGCGCAACCGATTGCGCGCGATGAAACGGACGAATCCGAGATCGTCCGTGCGGTCGCTCGCGGCGAAGAGCCGCGGGAGGTCGCGATCCATCTCGCGGTACACCTCGGGGTCGATCGGTAGGAGCGGCACGGTCCGGCGCCGCCCGGGCTGCTCGTACCTCTCCCATATCGGCCCGAGGACTCGAAGGAGCAGCACCGCGATGAGGTCGTCCGAGAGGCGCCAGCCGCGCGCCTTTTCGAGCACTTCGCCGGCGCCGATCTCGCGCAGCGTCTCCGCCCACGCCGCGAGCGCCTCGGCGTCGGCTTGCTCGAGCCGGAGCGATGCGAGCTCCGGCCGCGGACCGACCGGCACGGCGCCCGGGTCGACGACGCACAAGAGCCCGAGGTCGTGGACCGCCCAGTACGGAACCGGCAGACCCACCTTCGCGAGGGCGTTGCGCCACTGCGCGGCGCGGAGCTCGACCATCGGGTTGTCGGTCCGGACGACGCTCAGCGCGAGGCTGCCGATCTCGCGGCCCGCGTCCGTGCCCGCCGTGTGTGCGTCGATCGGCATCGCTACTGAGCGAACTTGCCGCTCGAGAAGACGTGCCCGAGGAGCTGATCGACGCGTGCCTGCCACTCGAGCGCGGGTTGCGTCCCGATCGCCTGGAGCGCGGCCTTGATCTCGTTCAGCGCCTTCAGGTGGCTGAAGAGCTGGATGTCGCTCATCGGTCGATCGCTCGTGAGGAGCTCGCGGATCCGGTTGACCTCCTGCACCAGCGCGTCGATGCCGACGTCCGCCGCACCGAAGCGCCTCGCCTCGGGGTGATCGCGATACCACGCCTCGAGCACCGGCCCGACGATCCCCTCGAGGATCTCCGCCTGGTCGAGGTTGTTCCAGGTGTGGCGGAGCACGAAGAAGTCGCTCGGGTCCGCCGTCGGGCGTCCGTCGAGCAGCGCGCTCGCCGCGAAGAGCTTGAGCATCTTGATCGCGCGCCGATCGGAGAGGCTCACTCCCTCGCTGCGGATCTGGAAGACGAGGCCCTTGTAGCCCGCGAGGAGCTCCTCGCTGAAGCGCATGCGCTCCGAGAAGCCGCCGTGGAGCGCGTGCAGCTCCGCTGCGGAGAGGATCGGCTCGGTCCGATCGTACGCGCCGCTGATCTTCGAGACCTCGTGCGCGATCCCGCGCAGCAGCAGATCGTGGAAGTGATAGCTGTCGAGGTTGTCCGAGTGCACTCGCAAGAGGAACCGATCGAAGACCGCCATCAGGTCCTCGTCGTTCGGAACCTCGTTCGATGCGCCGAACGCGCTGATGAGGGGCACGCGATAGGTCTTGCCGCCGACCGTGTAGATCCGCTCGTTCAGCACGGACAGGAGCGAGTTGAGGATCGCGCTGTTCGCCTTGAACACCTCGTCGAGGAACGCGATCTCCGCTTGCGGGAGCATCCCGTCCATCCGCCGCTCGTACGTGCCTTCGCGAAACTTCTGGATGTCGATCGGCCCGAAGAGCTCGTTCGGCTCGGTGAAGCGCGTCAGCAGGTACTCGAAGTAACGCGCGTCGACGAGCTTCGAGAACAATCGGATGAGCGCGCTCTTCGCGGTGCCCGGAGGGCCGACGAGCACGACGTGCTCGCCGGCGATGGCGGCGATCATCATCAGCCGCACGACCTCGGACTTCCCGAGAAACGTCCCTTCGAGGGCGCGGGCGACGCGCTGGAGCTTGCGTGCTGTCTCGGTCGGTGTCGTCAAGGATGCACCTCGGTGAGGTTCGGGCCGTCGCGCTCGTGGTCGAGCGCGGGGGGCTCCGCATAGTCCACGATCTCGACGGCGAGCGCCGTGCTCGCCGCAGGGACTTGGCGGTCGAGGATGCCTGCGCGCGCGCGGACCGCCGCGAGGTCGTCCGGGTCGAGCTCGAGGAGCGCGCCGAGGTCGTCGGGCGCGCCGACGATCGCCGGAAGGACCGCGCAGAAGAGGGCCGCCGCCGGGTCGGCAGGCTGTCCGAACACGGGCTCGGTGCCCGCGCGCGCGTCGAGGACCGCGATGAGGTGCGCTTCGACCACGAGCGCGAGGAGGTAGAACACGAGTCGAGGCGGCGCGCGATTCGCGGCGAGCGTCGAGAGAGCCTCCCCGTATGAGGACATGACGGCACTGCCCGCCCGCACGAGCTCCCGCGCGACGCCGCTTCGCACGATGTCGTCGCTCAGCACGGCGAGCGCTGCGGTCCCGATCACGAGCTTCGCGGAGAGGTCCGTTCGAAGGAGCTGTGTCACCGGCGATCGCGCGACCAACGCCTCGATCCTGCTCCACGCGTCGAGCTCGCCTGGCAGCTTCCGGAAGAGGTCCACGACCGAGACCTGATTCTGCGTCGAGCGCACCATCCGAACGCGCGGCATCGCGACGACGCGCGGTGGAACCGGCCGGCCGAAGAACCGGTAGGTGTACGCCCAGTTCTTCACGACCACGTCCGTGCGCGCGAGCTCGAGGGTTCGCGAGACGATCGCGTGACGTGCGAGGGTGGCGCCCCGCGTCTCGGGCGGGCCTGCGCGCTCGACGAGCCAGTCGACGTACTCGAGCGCTCGCCCCCGCGCGCTTCGAGCGAACGCGCGATCGAGCGCCGGGTCGGTGATCGCCACCAGATCGTGCGCTGCCATGACGACCGCCGCGATGCCCCGATCGGGCCACGGGATCGCGCGGACGGGCGCGATCTCGCTCGCGAGGCCGTGCATCCGATCGAAGATCGCACGATCGACGTCTCCGTCGCTCGGCCGCGCGAGCGAGAAGTGGTCGAGCATCCCGGGCGTGAGCGGACGTCCGACCAGGACGTCCCCGCCCTCGAGCAGCGGGCGCAGGAACGTCGCCATCACCTCCTCGTACCGCGCGCCGATCTTGCTCGCGTCGCTCATTCGGGCGGCTCTTTCCCGGGGACGCCCCACAGCGGAAAGCGGTGTGCGTCGTCGTAGTGGAAGAGCGGCAGCGGCGACTCGGTGTTGTCGGGCCGGTCGGCGCTCACCGGCGCTGCGGTGATGTCGCGAAGCGCCCGCCGCGAGACCGGCCCGAAAGACGCGGACGGGATCACGAGCGGCGCCGCGCGGCCCGGATCGAAGTACACGTGCCCGTCGCCGCGACCGCTTGACGAGCTCGAGCAGCACCGCGGAGGCCACGGCGGGCACCAGAGCGAGCCCAGCCGGTACGTAGATCCGCTCCGCGACCTCGCAGTAGTAGATCCCGAGCGGCACGCCCTCGATGCCCGTCGGGTCGAGCAGGTAGATGGCGTCGTGGCCGATCGCCATGCGCAGCGCCGCGAGCGTGCGCGGGGGCAGCGTATAGAGGAGGCGCGCGAGCCACTCGCGCTGCGCCACGGGCACGACGGCGCTCACCACGTTGCGCCACGGCTCGCGTCGTCGGCGCGAGGCGCAACGGCGAGGGCCATCGTGAGGTTCGCGTCCGGGCCGCTGCCCGGGCTCGGCTAGAGCCGTCTTCTCGACGGCGACGTTCGTGTGCACGAGCGAGCGCACCGGAGCGAACGGCGGGATGCGGGGCCACGAGATCGACGCGGCCGTCGCCGCGGAAGAGATAGAGCGTCTGCTTGTCGAACGTGCTCGCGCACGACTCCAGCGAGATTGGGTGGCGGAATCCGAGCTCGACCGCGAACGCCTCGCCGAGCGGCTCGAAGACGCAGACGCCCGGCACCGACTGCATGAGCGCGACGACGCGCGGCGGGCACGTCACGGACCTCGAGCACGTAGAGCTGCTGGCGCGATCGTCGAACGCCGACTGGGCTGGGCCACTCCGCGAGCGCAGCGCGCGCGTCGACACGCCAGCGGAAGAGATAGCTGACGAGCGCTCGCCCGATGCCCATCTCGGCGGTCACGAACAGGCGCGTCGGCAGCTCGCCGCCCGCCGGTGGCATCCGGAACGGCGTGAGCTTGAGCACGAGGTCGCGAAAGGGATCTCGCGCTCGAGCTGATACGCCTGACGGAACGTGTCGTGATAGAGCACGACATCGGCGCCCTCGTCGAGCAACCGCTCGACGTCGTACCCGAGAGGCGAAGCGGCGTCGCGGTACTTCACGAAGTGCCGCGACGTCCCGGTGAAGCACAGCCCTCCCACGAGCTTGGCGACGCCTGCGATGCGATCCATGCGGTAGCTCGACTCGGCCTGGACGAACAGCAAGATCTCGCGCGTGCGCAGCGAGGTCACGACCCGGCGGATCTCGAGCGACGGCAAGATCTCGTCGAGCGACCCCTCGTCGCCGTACGCGCGGAGGAATGCCACGAGGCGGTCGAGCGACGCGAAGAGCACGACGCCCTTCTGACCAAGCACGACGCCGCGGGCGTCCGGCGACACGCCCGGCGTCCGAAACCGCGTCTGGTGCAGTGCGGCGCGCTCGAGCACGGGGCGTCGAAAGTACCACGACAACGAGGAGAATCAGCCTCCGCCCTTTTCCCCGCCCCCGGGCTGTGGTTCATTTTCGCCGTGCTCCGAGCGCTCCTCGTCACCGCCCTCGTCGCCGCCTCGTTCGCGGCGGTCCCGCGGCCCCTCTCGGCGCAGGAGCGCTACGCCGCCGACGAGGCTCGCGCGTCCGGAGACGAAGCGGGCCAGCGGCCCACGATTGACGAGGTCCGCGCGCGCCATCGGGACCTCTCCGGTCGCCGCGGCGCTCGGGACGCCGCGGACGCTCTCGACCACGCGCGGATCGCGCTCGAGCGGGCCGGCGAGCTCGCCGGTCGCGGCAGCCTCGATGCGTCGGAGCGCGCCGTCTCGATCGCGTGGGCGGCGCTGGTGCTCGCGTCGCGACAGATGGCGTTCGCGGCCGAGAGGCGCGCAGCGGTCGCGGCGCGGCGCCGCGCCTTGCGCGCCGAATCGCGCGCCGTTCGCGCCCGCGCGGCGCTCGACGACGCGCTTCGCCAACGAGCGCGTGCTCACGAGCCCGAACCGGAACCGACGCCGCCTGCGGAAGGCGCGCGAGACACGGACGGCGACGAGCCCGAAGAATGACCGCCGAGCGCCCGCATTTCCGACGCCTCCCGCTCGTGCTGATCCTCGCGGGAACGCTCTCTGCGGCGTGCGGTGGGCGACCGATACCGTCCAATCTCTTGCGCGAGCGCTTCGAGTCGGTCGAGGCCCGCGAGGCGCGACAGCGCGCTCCCGACCTGTGGGCGGCGGCAGCTCGCGCGCGCCGCGCGGCCGAGACCGAGGACGCCGCGGGGCGCCGCGACGTGGCCGAAGACGAGTCCACGCGCGCGCGATTGCTGCTCGACGCAGCGGTCGCCGAGTCCCGACGGCTCGAGCTCGAAGAGGAACGGCTCGCGCTCGAGGCGCGCGAGCGCGACGCCGAGCTCGCCTACACGCGCGACGCCGCGCGGCGAGACGCGGTCATGGCGGAGGTGACGCGTCGTGAGGCGGCCCGCGTCGCGACGCAGCAAGCCGCGCTCACGTTCCAAGACGCCGTCGTCGACGAGGGCCGCCGCTACCGGGCGCGAACCGACGAGCGCGCTGCGCTCCATCGCGACGCGGCCGCGGTCCTGGTGCGCCGCGCGGGCCTGCTGGTCGCCGCCGCGCGCGCTCTCGATGCGCCCGCCGAAGCCGTGGCACCGGTCGACAATCTGCTCGAGCGTGCGGATCACGAGCCGGACGGCGACCGGAAGGTGGAGCTCGCGGATCGCGCGGTACGGGCGGCGCTCGCGGCGATCGGGACCGCTCGAGCGAGCAGCGCCGAGCCGACGGGCGACGAGGTCGCTTCGCTCGTCGACGACGCGCACGACGCCGGCTTCGACGTCGAGCAGCGCGACCACGGCATGGTGGTGCGCATCGCCGACGTGTTCGCGGGGAGCTCGACGAGCCCTTCCGCGGCGGCCTCGCGCAAGCTGCGCCGCCTCGCTGCGATCGCCGCCGCTCACCCGCACGGAGCGATCCAGGTGATCGGGTTCGCTGCAGGGCCGTCGGACGCCGGCCGCATGCGGCTCGCGTCGACGCGCGGCTCGCGCGCGTCCGCCGTGCTCGTGCACGAGAACGTCCCCGAAGCTCGCGTCTCGGCGGCTGGCCTAGCGGATGCTCCGGACCCGGAGGCGGCCGGCGCGGTCGAGGTCGTGTTTCTCGCGTACGGTCCGCGCGCGCCGGGCTGAGCGTGGGCCGCTCAGCCGACGTAGATGACGACGATGACGGCTACGGCCCAGGCGAGGATGTTCGCGAGGAACGGTCGATCGCGAAGCATGTCTTCCGTCGGGCTCTCGGCGGTGTGCTTGCGTCTGACGAGATGCAGGAACCGAAGCACGCCGAACACCGGCATCGGCGTCGTGACGATCAGGTAGTCCGTGCCGAACGCCTCGCGCGTCGACGGGTCGAGCGTGTACACGGCGTACGTGACGATCGTCGCGACGGCGGCCGCGACGAGGAAGATCGTCAGCGTCCGCTCGTCGTACGCCGCCAGCACCGACCGCTGCTTCTCGGCGGCCTTGCCCTGCATCAGCTCGTGCATCCGCTTGCCGAAGCCGAGGTAGGTCGCGAGGAGGAAGGTCGCGACGAGGAGGTAGGCGCTCGCCGGGACCTCGGCCGCAAACGCACCTCCGAGCACCCGCAGCTCGAACCCGGTCGTGATGCAGAGCACGTCGACGTACGCGATCCGCTTGAGGAGCTTCGAGTAGAAGACGTTGAGGACGAGGTAGCCGAAGACCATCGCTCCGAACCACGGCTGGAGCCAGAGCCCGCCGCCGGCCGAGACGAACGCCATCCCGAACGCCGCGGCGCGGGCCACCCGCTCGGGGAGGCGTCCGCTCGCGATCGGCCGGTCGCGCTTGACCGGGTGGGCTCGGTCCGCGTCGATGTCGGCGAGATCATTGAATATATAGACAGAGCTCGACGCGAGGCAGAACAGCCCGAAGGCCCCGAGGGCCATCACGGCCACGTCGAGCTGGAACAGCTCCTTCGCGAAGACGAGCGGAGCCAGGACGAAGGTGTTCTTCACCCACTGATGCGGCCGCATCGCTCGGAGGAGCCCGACGAGCATGGCGGGCGACTATACCCCACCCACCCCGTCGGCAAGGGGCCGGGAACAATCCTCTACGAGCGCTTGTCCCCCGAGAGCGGCGCGACTACACGAGTCTCGTCGAACATGTCCCGAACGCCTCCGCCCCCCCACACCTCCTCCGCCGTGCGGCGGGCTCTCCCCGCGCTGCTCGCCCTCATGGCCGTGCTCGGGCACGGTGCCCGCGCAGCCGCCCAGAGCCCCTACGACGCCGAGCAACGCAATCTCGCGGCGCAGGCGTCCCGCGAGGGGCGCCGTCCCGAGGGCGGCCTTCCGCTGCTCGAGCTCTACCGGAACTACGCGTTCGCCGACCCCGGCATCACGACGCGCGCCATCGAAGGCCTGTACGCCGACCGGCGCCTCTCACCGGCGCGTCGAGCGTACGCGGGCGCGCTCCTCGCGCGCTCTCGCCTTCGAGCGGGGGACCTCGATGCGTCGGCCAACCTCATCCGCGACCTCGGCTACGTCGTCGACTTTCGCGTCATCGGATCGTTCGACAACGAGGGCAAGCACGGTTTCGACACGGAGTATCCCCCTGAAGCGCAGCGCACGAGCGCGTGGGACGACGGCGCGAGCTACCGCGGCAAGGAGCGCGACGTCGCGTGGCGCGCGTTCCCATCGGAGGTGAGCCACCTCGGCTACGTCAGCTTCGACGCGGTGTTTCGTCCCGACACGAACGTGTGCGCGTACGCCGAGACGTTCGTCCAGTCGGATACGGCGCGACCGCTCACGCTGTGGCTCGGAAACGGCGGCGCCTCGAAGGTCTTCTGGAACGGCGATCTCGTCGTGACCGACGACGTCTACCGCCAGCCCGACCCCGACAGGCACGTGGCGCTCGTCGCCGCGCGGGCCGGCTGGAACCGCGTGCTCGTGAAGTCCTGCGCGACGGACGCGACGTGGGGCTTCTTCCTCCGAATCGGCGCCGCGGACGGCGCCCCCCTCGCGCGTCTCGTGACCGACGCCACCGCGCACCACGACGTCGCCGCGCAGGCGCCGGCGGTTCACCTGCCGCGCGCGCCGGTCGCGGATCTCGCCGCGCTCGAGGCGGCGGCGGGGCGGCCCACGCCGCGGCCCGAAGCCCTCGAGGCGCTCGCGCGGTACCTCTCCTACACGGGCGCGGACGATCCGACCGAGCGTCGCGCTCGGCAGCTCGCCGCGCGGGCCGCCGACGCCGCGCCGACGGTCGAGCGTCTCGAGCTCGCGGCGAAGCTCGCGGACGAGCGCGGCGAGTCCATGCGCTTCGCCGACCGCGCGATCGCGCTCGCGCCGAACGACCGAGAGGCAAAGCTCCTCGCGGCGCGGACCGCGGCCGGTGGCCCGAGCCCAGAGCAAACGCTTCCCCAGCTCCGAGCGCTCGCCCGCGGGGACGACCGCGTCGCTTTCGAAGCCGCAGATCCTCGAGGCCCACGTGCTCGGTGGGCTCGAGCTCACCGAGACGGCGCTCGCGCGGGTCGCCGCCATCGCAGCCCGCGCTCCCACGGCGCCCGGGCTGATCGCCGAGCACGCCGAGGCCGCCGAGGCCGCCGGGCACGCCAATCTCGCGATGGAGCTCCGCCGCGCGGCCGTCGCCGCGCGTTACGACGACACGCAGAGCCGGCGCGCGCTCGCGCTCGACGCGTTGCAACGCGGTGACGTCGAGGCCGCGCGCACCGAGCTCGACGCGCTCGCGCTGCTCCTGCCGGACAACTCCGCGAACGATCTGTTCCTCGCGCAGGTCTACGAGGGGCTCGGCCGCTCCGAGGCGGCGCTCGACTCGCTCCGACGCGGCCGCGCAATCGCGCCCGAGGATGCGAACCTGATAGCTGCCGAGGGCCGGCTGCTCCTGCGCCTCGGGCAGGACGACGCCGCGGCCGCCGCGCTCCGCGCCGCGCTCGCCCTCCGACCGCAGGACGCCGACGTACGCGAGCTCCTCGAGCGCATTCGACCGGAGCAGCGGCGGGACGAGGCGTACGCCGTCCCGGAGCGCGAGCTGCTCGCTCGACGAGAGCGACAGCGCCGGCTACCCGGTCTCGGTGCTCGAGGACTTGACCGTCAACACGGTCTTCGAGAACGGCCTCGGCTCGAGCTTCCATCAGTACGCGGCCCAAGCACACGACGACGAAGGCGCCCGTCAGCTGCGGATGTACTCGATCCAGTTCGATCCCGGCTCCCAGCGCGTCGACGTGCGGACCGCGCGGATCATCCGCCGCGATGGGTCGACGCTCTCCGCCACGCAGACGTTCGAGCAGCAGCTCGGCGAGCCGTGGTACCGGATCTACTACGACACGCGCGCGCTCGTGGTCGTCTTCCCGACGCTCGAGGTCGGCGACACGATCGAGATCCAATATCGCGTCGACGACGTCGCGCACGCCAACCTGTTCGCGGACTACTACGGCGACCTGAGCATCCTGCAGGGCTTCTCTCCGGTCGCGCGTGTCGACTACGTGCTGATCGCGCCGGCCTCGCGGCACCTCTTCTTCAATCAGCCGCGCCTCCGCGGCCTGCACCACACCGAAGAGACGCGTCGCGGGACACAGACGCATCACTTCTTCGCGACCGACGTGCCGCCTCTCGTGAGCGAGCAGAGCATGCCCGGCATGACCGAGGTGGCCGCATACCTCCACGTCTCGACCTACCGGAGTGGGAAGAGGTCGGACATTGGTGGTGGGGGCTCGTCCAGGACCAGCTCGTCGTGGACGATCACCTGCGCGAGGTGGTGCGCGACCTCGTCCGCGACGCTCCCGACCTCGAGACGAAGGTGCAGCGCATCCACGACTGGGTCGTCGACAACACGCGCTACGTCGCGTCTCGAGTTCGGCATCCACGGCTACAAGCCGTATCGCGTGCCGCACATCGTCGCAGCGCGGGTTCGGCGACTGCAAAGACAAGGCGTCGCTGCTCTACACGATGTTCCGCGAGGCGGGCATCGATGCGCGGATCGTGCTCGTGCGCACGCGACAGAACGGCGCGATCACGGACCTTCCAGCATCGCTGGCGGTCTTCGACCACGCCATCGCGTACGTGCCCGAGCTCGATCTGTTCATCGACGGGACTGCGGAGAACAGCGGGACGCGCGAGCTCCCGGAGATGGATCAAGGCGTGACCGTCCTCGTCGTCGGTCCGAACGACGCGCGGCTCGCCCGGACGCCGGTGCTCACGCCAGACCGCAACCGCCGCGAGCGCACGCTCGTCGCGCGGCTCGAGCCGGACGGAGCCGCCGCGGTCGAGGTGGAAGAGACCGTCACCGGCGCGGATGCGCCGGGATACCGCGCTCAGTACGCCGCCGAGGGGACGAGAAACGATCGGTTCGAGCGTGCGCTGCGGACAATCTTCCCCGGCCTCGTGCTCGAGTCTCAGCGCATGACGGGCCTCGACGATCTCGAGGCACCGATCGAGCTCCGCTACAGCGCGCGCGTTCCGCAGCTCGCGCGTCGCGACGGGGCCGAGATCGTCGCACCGCCTTCGGTGCTCGACGATCTCGTCCGAGGGCTCGCGCGCAATCCGAGCCGGCGGCACACGCTCGATTCTCGGAGGCACCCGATCGTACGTGGAGGAGCGCACGATCCACGCGCCGCGCGGCTTTCGCGTGTCGAGCCTCCCCGCCGGCGGCTCCGCCGAGAGCGACTTCGGGCGCTTGCGCCTGACCTACGAGAGCGAGGGCTCGACCGTGAGGGCGCGGACGGAGTTCGAGCTCACGCGCGACCGCGTCGCCCCGAACGAGTACGCAGCGTTCCGCCAATGGGTCGAGCGCGCGGACGCGCTCCTGCGCGAGAAGCCCCGCTTCGGCGCGGAGGGCGGGCGATGAGGGCCGTCGCGGCCATGCTGCTCGTCCTCTTCTCGGTCGGGTGCGGCGCCCACCCAGAGACCGGCGCGCGCGCCACGATCGAGCTCCTGCGCGAGCGCGCGGCGGACCGCCCGAACGATCCGGACGCGCAGCGGGAGCTCGCGTTCGGCGAGATGCTGCTCGTGAACGGCGATCCGGGCCGCGTGGAGCGTCAGCTCGGCCGAGCGCTAGCTCTCGCGCCACACGACGAGCGGCTCCTCTATCTGACCGCGGCCCGCGCGGAGCTCCATGGGCACCCGAGCGTGGCGCTCGAGCGCTACCTAGACGCGATCGACGCCGCGTCGCGCTCCGACCTCGACACCGCGCCGTTCGTCGCCGAGTCGGCCGCCGCGGGCGTAGAAGATCTCGCGGACGTCGTTCATGGTTGGCGCGCGACCGCCGAGCCGAGGCTCGCCGCGCGCGACGCCGATCCTGGGCACATCGGCGCAGCCGCACGGCACGTCGTCGGGCGGATCCTCGCGGACATCGCGTACCGCGCAGGCGATGTGGATCGGGCCGCGCAGATCTCGTCGGCGCACGGCTGTCTCGCGACGCTCCGGGCCGCAGGCCCGTTCGGCCCGCGCGATCTCCTCGGCTTCGACCGTCGGTTCCCACCCGAAGAGACCGATGGGCCGCTCGCCGCGAGCTACGACCTCGGGCCGGGTCGCGGCGTCCGCGAGACACGCGACCTCGACGCCCGCGGCTGTGCGGTCCATCTCGGCGCAGGTCCGGTCGTCGGCGGAGGCGTGACGTACGCCGAAGGCTTCGTCGATGTCCCGCGCGCCGGCCGGTACATCGTCCGCCTCGAGACTCCGAACTCGGTCGAGCTCTTCCTCGACGGGCGCTCGGTCGTCCGGCTCGATCACCGTGTCGAGCCGCTCGTCCGCGTGACCTTTCACCGCATCGAGCTCGCCGCCGGGCGTCACGAGCTCACCGTCAAGGTCGCGACGCGCCATCCGAACCCCATCCTCGCGATCTCCGTCACCGACGACGCGGGTCGCGCGCTCGACGCGGCGGCGGACGCGCCGCAGCTGCCCACCGGCCGGCCCGACGGCGGTGGCGTCTTCGAGACCTACCTCCGCGCCGCCGTCGCGATTGCTCGCGGCGACACCGTCGGTGCACGCGAGGCGCTACGCCGCGACACGCCCGCGCGCGGCGCCTCTCCGGCGATGCTCCAGGTCGCCGCGATCGCGGCGCTCGCCGACCCGCTGACGCCCGCCGACGTGGGTCGCGACGAGGCCCGCCGGCGCCTCCGGCAAGCCGCGTCACGGGATCCCGGCGCGTGGTTCCCGCCCGTTCAGCTCGCGAAGCTCGACGCCGCCGACGGTCGCGTCGACCCCGCGATCGATTCGCTCGAGCGCGCGGAGCGGCGCTGGCCCGACGTCGTGGGCATACCGCTCGCTCGCGCTGACCTCTACCTCGCGCGCGGCTGGGATGCGCAAGCCGACCGCGCCGTCGCGCGCGCTCTCGAGATCGCGCCAGACTCGTGCGCCTCGATCCGCGGCGCGCTCGCTT
Organism: uncultured delta proteobacterium; assembly: GCA_963740495.1. Classification (GTDB taxonomy): domain Bacteria; phylum Myxococcota_A; class Polyangia; order Polyangiales; family CAVUEK01; genus CAVUEK01. The sequence continues at coordinate 371,733 of CAVUEK010000006.1, read as the reverse complement.
CGTCCGAGCGGCGCCTCCTCGCGGATCGCGTCTCCGATCTGACGGCGCGCCTCGTCGCGTGCGACGCGCGGAGCTCCGCGGGATTCTCGCTCGCGCTACGGCGGCGCGACTGGGACGCGGCGCGCTCCGAGCTCGCGCGTCTCGCGCGACTCGAGCCCCGCCAGAGCGAGCTCGGGATCCTCTCCTCCGAGCTCGAGATCGCCCGATCGAGCGGAGACGAGGCGGCGACCGACCGTTTGCTCGAGCGAATGGCCCAGATCGCGCCGCAGAGCGAGCTCACGCACATCGCGCGCGTCGACCGCCTCCTCGCTGGGGGCCGCGAGGACGACGCGCGCCAGCTCCTTCGCGAGAGCATCGACAGAGAGCCAGGTGCGCTCGTCGAGCTCCGAAACCTCCGCCGAGCGATCGGGGACGAATTCTCGCTCTCGCGTTTCCGTCTCGACGGCGGCGAAGTGCTCCGCGAGCTCGAGCGCTCCGGGCACACCTACGACCAGCCCGAGGTCCTCGTGCTCGACTACACCGTCGTGCGCGTGTTCCCGGACGGCTCGACGCTCGAGCTCACGCACAACATCTGGAAGGTCCAGAGCGACGAGGCCGTCGACGACCGCGGCGAATTCAGTCCGCCCGAGAACGCGCACATCCTGACGCTCCGCACGGTCAAGGCGGATGGACGCCACGTCGAGCCCGATGCAATCGAGGGCAAGGACACGATCTCGCTCCCGAGCCTCGCGGTGGGCGACTACGTCGAGTACGAGTACGTCGTCGCGAACGAGCCCTCGAACGGGTTCCCGGGCGGCTATCTCGGCGATCGCTTCTACTTCCAGAACTACGAGACACCGTTCGATCGGAGCGAGCTCACGGTCGTGCTGCCCGAGTCGATGCCGTACACGGTCGTGCCCCGCGGGCCCGCACCGGCGCTCGAGGAGCGCGTCGATGACGGCCTGCGCATCCTCCACTTCGGCGTGCACGAGAGCCGACCGCTCACTCCGGAGCCGGGTACCGTCGCGCCGCGCGAGTACATCCCGTCGGTCGCCGTGGGCTCCCACGCGACGTGGCAGGACTTCGTCGAGAGCCTCCTCGACGCGCTCGCCGATCAGGACGTCCGCGACCCCGCTGCCCAGCGTCGTGTCGCGCGCATCCTCGGTGACGCGCGGAGCGCGCCGCCCCTCGCTCGCGCGCGGCGCCTCTATCGATGGGTGCTCGACAACGTCGAGGACTCGAACGACGTCTTCGGCCTCGCGCCCGCGGCGCTCTACGACCGCACGGGGAACCGCGCGCGGCTCCTCCACTACCTCCTCGGGCTCGCCGGCGTGCCGTCGAAGCTCGTCCTCGCGCGCAGCATCGCCGCCGACTCGTTTCCTTCCGACCTCCCCGACGCCGAGACCTACCAGAACCTCCTCGTGATGATCGGCGAAGGGGAGGGCGCGACGTTCCTCTCCACCGTCGACAAGGGAGCACGCTTCGGCTATGTGCCGCCGCCGCTCCGAGGTCAGCCGGGTCTCGTGCTCGCCGAGGGCGCGCCGCGCGTCGAAGTGCCCGAGGCCGACGCCGACGCCGATCGGCGCACCATCGATGCCGACGTTCATCTACGGGAGAACGGCGACGCGACGATCGAGGTCGTCGAGACGTTCCAGGGCGCCCCGGCCGTCGCGTGGCGCGAGGATCTCGAAGGGGTCCCGGCCGCCGTGCTCGAACAGCGCTTCGAAGAAGCGTACGTGTCGCGGCTCGTCGCGGGCGCGCGGCTCTCGTCGCTCCGCATCACGGGCCGCGAACAGGCCGAGGGCCCGCTCACGTTCCGGTACGCGTTCGAGGTCCGGAGCCTCGCTCGGCAGCGAGATGGCCGGCTCCGCGTCTCCGGGCTCTTCCCGACGCTGCTCGCGCCCGCCTACGCGGGCCTCTCGTCACGCACGACGACGCAGGTCGTCGCGCCGGGCGTCGACGTGGAGGTGACCCTCCGCATCGAGCCGCCCTCGAACGGCGGTCGCCCCGCGGCGGCTCGCCCCCTCGATCTTCACGGGCCGTCCGGCTCGGCGTTCCACATGGAGACGGCGCGCGATGGGAACGCGCTTCGCGTCACGCGCCACGTGAACGTTCCGGTCCTGCGCGTCGCGCCCGGCGACTACCCCGCGTTCGCGCGCTTCTGCCGAGGCGTCGACGAAGCCGAAGCCGCCGAGCTCGTGATCTGACGCGTCGGCCCGCGAGCGCGTCGAAGCTCAGCCTTCGGGCGGCCACGAGCCGCGTACTTCGTCGCCGGGCGCGGGCTCGTGATCGGAGAGACCCTCGACCACGAGCGTGAGCGGAGAGTCCTCCGCATGGAATGCGCTTCCCCACGCGACGCTCGCGACCCGGGCGCGTTGGTGCTCGCCCGACGGAAGATTGACCTCGATCCACTCGCCGCCGTTCACCTCGCCCGCCAGGTCCTTTTCGAGGATGAGCACACGCTGACCTTTCAGCGTGTACGCTCGCTTGACCTTGCCTCGAAACCCAGCAGCCACCGAACTACCTATACGTGAATCTGAGCTCATAGTCGCAGAGCTGAAAGACGTCACCCTCGTCGATCGGCTTGTTGTCGACGCGCTGGCCGCCGAACTCGATCCCGTTCGTCGAGCCGAGGTCCTTGATGATGAAGCGGCCGTTCTCGAAGACGACCGCCGCGTGACGTCGTGAGATGTTCCCGTCCTTGATCGGCAGGTCTGCGGTCTTGGAGCCGCGGCCGATCACGAACTCGGTCTTGTTGATCGGGATCTTCTGGCCGTTGAAGATCACGAACAACGACGGCAGCCCGCCGATCGGCGCGTGCCCTTGTCCCGGGAGCGGCGGCGGCGCGCCGGACGGCCCGAAGCCAGGCGGTCGGTTCGTCGACGGAGGCGGGTAGCTCGACGGGGCGGCGGGGCGAGCCTGCCCGTAGCCGCCCCCGCCACCATAGCCCTGCTGTTGCGGCGGCACGCCGTATCCCCCGCCCCCCCCGCCGTACGCGCCCGGGCTACCACCGCCATAGCCCTGTTGAGGCGGCGGTGCGCCGTACCCTCCGCCGCCTCCGTAGCCCTGCTGCGGCGGCGGTGCGCCGTAGCCACCTCCACCTGCAGCGCCGTAGCCGCCGGGCTGCTGCGGCGGGGGCGCGCCGTACCCTCCGCCCCCGCCGTACCCGCCGGAAGGGCCTCGCGAAGGAGGCGGCGGCGGTGCGGACGGGATCGCTGGGCGCTGGCTGTTGCCGCCGCGAAGGCTCGGGATCTGTGAAGGCGGCGCCTGGCTCGGAGACGGGCTCCGCATCCCGGGCACGGACGGGGAGCGAGTCCCGTAGTTTCGGGAACGCGCGTACTGACGCATGGCCTCGTTGATGAGGTAGTCCGTTGAGCACTCGAGCTCCTGGGACATCTGCTCGAAGATCTCCCAGAGGTAGTCGCGGCACTGAAAGTGACGGAGCGTCTTCTTGTTCTGGTCGTGCGTCATGTTCCGCGAGCTTCGTCCATTCTACTCCGAGCCGCCGCCTTCCGTCCCCTCGGCGGCATGCTGGTCCTCGCCTCCGCCCGAGAGTCGCTCGTGGAGCCCGTCGATCGCCTGACGCGCGACGTCTCCCACGGTCGCGAGGTGCAGACCTTCCCACCGCTCGCCGGTGAGCGCTCCGGTGTCCGTCGTCAGCCGCTGCATGGCAGCGACGTCGCGCTCGACGCCCTTGCGCTCGAAGTAGCGGAGCGCGATCACGCGATCCCACCAGTCCGGCGACCGGAGCTGGCCGCGCACCAGATCGGTCGGAGGTGGTGTCATCTGGCTCATGCGCGTCGCGTAGCCCTCGAGCTCCTCGGGCTCGTACTTGATCGCCTCGCCGGTCGGGAGCTTCGTGAAGAACTGCCCGACCACGCCCGGGCCGCCGATCGCGAGCACCATCTCGGCGGCGCGCCATCGCACGCGCTGGTTGTCGTCGGAGCCGTCTTGAACGAGCGGCCACATCGCGGGGATCGCGCGATCGCTGCGGATGTCGCCGACGCGATCGAACGCGTAGTCGCGCACTTCGACCGGGCTGTGTGGGTCGAGCGCGAGGGCGAGCAGTCGGTCGAGCTGCGCCTCTTGGGCAGCCCCCTCGAGCGCTTGGAGCGCGCGCTGTCGCCGCTCGGTGATCGCCGCCGCGAGCGCGGGCTCGCTCGGGCCCGTCTCGGCGATCTGGAGGAGCCGCTCCGTGACCACGGGGACGCTCGCGAGGTGCTTCATCGCCGGCAACGCGCCTTCGTTGATGAAGTTCTCTCGGTTGAGCGAGGCGAGCGCGTTGACGCGGGCGTCGTCGACGGTCTGACCCATCTGCTGAACCGACTCGAGCACCTTGGACTTGAGCCAGTCGAAGAACTCGCTGCCCTCCATCTCGCGCTCGATCTCGACGATGCGGGCGGCGGCGCGCTGTTTCGTCTCGTCGCTGCCGAGCTGAGAGATGAGCTCGGCCACCTTGACCAGAGCCGGCTGGGGCATCCGAGCGCTCATCGCGTCGACGAGCATCTCGGCCGCCGGCGCTCCGAGGGACACCACGACCTGCTCCGCGCTGTAGTTGCCCGCGAGGCTCCGGCCGTTGAAGTCGACGACGTACCAACCGACGACGGCGCGGACGAGCTGGTCGCGCGTCTGCCCCTCGGCGTGCGTGATGAGCAGATACGCCGCGTCCTTGGCGCGGATCTGGAGCGCTGGCGGGCCGCTGTTCGGATCGGCCTGCGCGGCGTCGCCGCCCCGCATCAGCTCCTCGAGACCAGGCACCATCCCCTCGATGACCTGCGCGCGCGTAGCCGGGTCGAGCTGCTGTAATGCGTGCTGAAGCTCGGTGACTCCTTCGACGTCGCTCCGCTCCATCTTCACGAGGGCGAGCGCTGCGTGGGTGCGCAGCTCGAGGTCGTAGTTGTCGCTCAAGATGACGGCGACGATCTTGCCCGGCCCTTTGACCGTCCCCATCCAGGTGTCGATGTCCTCCGCGGTGACCTTGCAGCCGAGACCACCGGCGGCGAGGGCCGAAAGCAGGAGGACAGAGAGGAGTTGCCTCGGTCGCTGAAGTCGCATGGCTCCTTCTCGGGTCACGCCCCCGCGCGCGCGAAGCGCGCGAACGGGGACGTCGAGGACGGCCCGCGGGGTCGCGAGCGCGCCTGATGTTAGAGGAATCCTCCGTAGAATCAAGGTATGTAGGGAGTCTCTCCAGCCCCGCTCCGCCCGTTTTTTGACCAATCGGCCCGCCCCCCTCTATGTTCCATGTGGGAAGGAGCGTACTTGGGCGCACCGAGTACTACATCGCCGGGGAGATCGAGGCCCTCGACGGGCGGCGGCACGAGGTATTGGGGATCCTCAGCGGGGCGTCGACCGTGCTGCTGGTGCTCGCGTTCCTCTCCTACGACGCGCGGGGCGGCGAGGACTGGGTCGGGCCGGTGGGCGCGGCGCTCGCGAGCGTCCTCGCGCACGCGTTCGGGGTCGCGGGCTGGGTGGTTCCGGTCGAGCTCGGCCTCGCGACGGTGCGGTTCTTCCGGCGCTCGCGGACCTTTCTCGGGCTCGCGACGCTCGCCTCGACGCTCGTCATCGTCCTGGTCGGCTGCGCGATGCTGCACCTCGCCTTCGCGGGCCGCACCGTCTACGGCGGGCATCTCGCGGGCGGGATGCTCGGCGAGGTCCTCGGCGAGGTGCTCCGGTCGCTCCTCGGCCTCGCGGGCGCGTACGTCGTCGGCATCGCGGTCTTGCTCGTGACGATGGTGCTCCGGACGTCGTTGTCGATCGTCGAGCTCGCGGGCCAGAGCGCGTCGCTCGCGCGCGGCGCCGCGTGGAGCGTGCGCGACTCGGTCGCGACGTTGGTCGAGGCGTGGCGCGAGGCGCGGGCGCTCGAGGCCGCCGAGCGAGAGGCCCAAGAGCTCGCGGCGGCGCCGCGGATCGTGGGCAGCCACCTCGAAGACGATTCGGGCGCGGAGGACGGCGAGAGTGACGGCGTCGGGCCCGCGCTCGACCTGTCCGCGGACGAGCCCGTCGAGCTCGACGACGAGGAGGCACTCGAGGAAGAGGGGCCGAGCGCGCCGGAGAGCACCGTGGCCGGGCTCGCCGAGGCCGCCGCCGCGTTCGCGGCCGCGCGCTCGCAGAAGAAGCCGAAGAAGGCGGCCGGCCCGCGCATCGTCGCGCCCGCCCCCAAGGACCGGCGCGCGCACGATGCCTCGCTCGACACGCTCGCGAACGAGCCGCCGCGTTCGACGTCCACGAAGCCCTTCGTGCTGCCTCCGACGACGCTCCTCGACGAGGCGCCCGCGGCGGACCTTCGCATCGACGCGCACACGCTTCGCGAGAACGCCGCCCGCCTCGTCGAGAAGCTCGCAGGCTACGGCGTGCAGCGGGCGCGTCGACGAGATCCACCCCGGGCCGGTCGTGACGATGTACGAGTTCGAGCCGGCGAGCGGGACGAAGGTCTCGAAGATCGCGGGCCTCGCCGACGACCTCGCGATCGGCGCTCGCCGCGCAGAAGGTCCGCATCGTCGCGCCGATCCCCGGCAAGGCGCGCGTCGGCTTCGAGCTGCCGAACGAGGAGCGCGCAGACGGTGAACCTGCGCGAGCTCCTCGAGGACGAGCGCTGCGACAGATGCAAGGCGCCGCTGCCGTGCGCGCTCGGCCAGGACATCGCGGGCCAGCCCGTCTACGGCGACCTCGCGAAGATGCCGCACCTGCTCGTCGCGGGCGCGACCGGCGCGGGCAAGAGCGTCGGGCTCAACGTGATGCTCGCCTCGCTCCTCGCGCAAGCGCACGCCCGAGGAGCTGCGCCTGCTGATGATCGACCCCAAGGTCGTCGAGCTCGCGGTCTTCGACGGGATCCCGCACATGCTCCTGCCGGTCGTGACCGACATGAAGCAGGCGTCGCATCGCGCTGCGCTGGGCGGTCGACGAGATGGAGCGGCGCTACCAGCTGTTCGCCGACGCGGGCACGAGAACATCACGACGTACAACGAGCGCGTCGAGAAGCGTGCTCGCGGCGAGATGGCGCCGAGACAGCTCGCGCCGAGCCGCGCGGGCAAGGTGACGCGCGTCGGGCCTCGAACGGCGACGAGGTCGTGCGTCGACCCGACGGCGACGAGACGGCCGGACGCGATGCCGCCGCCCGAGAAGCTGCCGTACATCGTCATCGTCGTCGACGAGTTCGCCGACCTGATGATGGTCAGCGGCCAAGGACGTCGAGGCGGCGTCGCGCGGCTCGCGCAGAAGGCGCGCGCCGCGGGCATTCACGTGATCCTCGCGACGCAGCGGCCGAGCGTCGACGTCATCACCGGCATGATCAAGGCGAACTTCCCGGCGCGCATCGCGTTCAAGGTCGCGCAGCAGGTCGACAGCCGCACCATCCTCGGCGCGCATGGGCGCCGAGCACCTGCTCGGCATGGGCGACATGCTCATCGATCCCGCCGGGCTCGAGCGACCTCAGCGCGTGCACTGCGCGTTCATCAGCGAGGACGAGGTCAGAGCGTGATCGCGACTTCCTGCGCGCGCAGGGCAAGCCCGTCTACGACGACGAACATCCTCAAGCCGCGCGACGACGAAGCGGTGAGCTCCGGCGACGGCGGCCGACGGCGAGCGACGACCCGCTCTACGACCAGGCGGTCGCGATCGTCGCGCAAGCGCGGCTACTGCTCGATCAGCCACATCCAGCGCAAGCTCGGCATCGGCTACAACAAGGCCGCCAAGCTCGTCGAGCGGATGGAGAAGCGACGGCGTCGTCGGCCCCCCCAGCGGCAAGGCGGGCGGGCGGCGCGAGGTGCTGGTTCAGGCGTACTAGGAAGCAGCTGGAGGGGGGCGAGAGATCGCGTGGGGCTTGAACACGCGCGGGCGACAGGGCGTCCTATGGGCATGACGCACGCCCCAGCGCTCGCCGCCCTCGTCGCGTTTCTCTCAGCCGGTCCCGCGCTCGCTCAGAGCTCGCCGGATCCGGCTGCCGCGGAGTCTCGTGTGCGGGCGGTGGCGGAGCGGGTGGAAGCGGAGGCGGCGTGCCTCGGGCGGGTGCAGTCCGACCTCCGGCGCGTGATCCGGCTCATGCAGGAGGCGCAGACGCAGATGTCCGCGCCGCGCGCGACCGAGCGGGACCGCGCGGACGCTCGCGCCGCGATCGTGTCGCTCACACAGCGCGCGATAGGAATCGAGCGCGGTGTTCCTGCGTGTCGGCAGGAGCTGTCCGCGGAAGCGCAATCGGGCGCGCCGGTCGGCGGCGTCGTCACGCGTCGCGCCGAGCCCGGCCCCGAAGCGCGCGCGGTGGCGACGGAGAACCCCGCGACCGCCGTCGTCGAGCGCGACGTACCTCTGACCGACCTCGTCGGCGTCGTGGTCGGCGAGCGCGTCGACGGCGCGGGGTCGCTCGAAGCCGATACCGTCCGCGGCGCGATCCGCTCGGTCGGACACCGCCTCTCGCAATGCTACGAGTCCATCGCCGGCAACGGCGCGCTCCGGGAAGGGACGATCATCCTGACGTTCACGGTCTCGCCGAGCGGGCAGATCTCGCGCGTCGAGACCGACCGGAGCAGCTTTCCCGCGCGCTTCAACTCGTGCGTTCGAGACGCCGGGCGCCGCATCCACCTCGACCGTGCGCCCGTCGGCGGTGACGTTGCTTACAGCTACACGCTTCGATTCCCCGCGAGCTGATTTTTTTTCGGCCGCTGGCCTGTTAGCGTGGGTCCTGAATGGACCATTCGCGCGACCGGATCGTCGAGCTCGATCGGCGCCACGTCTGGAGACCGTACACGTCCACCGACGATCATCGCTCGCGCGACCCGATCGTCGTCGTCGAGGCCGAGGGCCCGTGGCTCGTCGACGTGGACGGGCGCCGCTACCTCGACGGGAACAGCTCGTGGTGGGTCGCGAGCCTCGGCCATCGTCATCCCCGCGTCGTCCAAGCGTTGCGCGAGCAATCCGAGCACCTCTGCCACGCCGCGATGGCCGGGATGACGAACCCCGAGGCGGTCCTGCTCGCTCGTGAGCTCGTCGCGGTCGCGCCCGGCAACCTCACCCGCGTGTTCTACAGCGACGACGGCTCCACGTCCGTCGAGGTCGCTCTGAAGATCGCGCTCCAGCACCATCGGCAGCGCGGTGAGACGGCGGCACACGCTTCATCGCGCTCTCCGGCGCGTATCACGGCGACACGACGGGCGCGATGAGCCTCGGCGGCGTCGAGGGCTTCACCACGCCGTACGCACCGCTGCTCTTCGAGGTCATCCGTCCGGGCCGCGTGGAGCGCGACGAGGATTGGGAGACCGCGGTCGCTGAGATCGAGCGGCGGCTCGACGTGGACGGTGCGTCGATCGCCGCCGTCGTCGTCGAGCCCATCCTGCAGGGCGCCGCCGGCATGCGCATCTGGTCCGCCGACCTGCTCGCGCGGCTCCACGCTTCGACGCGCGCAGCGGGCGCGCTCCTGGTCGCCGACGAGGTCTTCACCGGCTTCGGCCGCACCGGCCCGATGTGGGCGTGCGAGCACGCCGGCCTCGCCCCGGACATTCTCTGCACCGCGAAGGCGCTCGGTGGAGGCATCTTGCCGTTCGCGGCGACGCTCACCACCGAGTCGGTCTTCGAGAGCTTCTCGGGCGGCGTCGATCGCGCCCTCATGCACGGGCACACGTTCTGTGGCCACGCGCTCGGCGCGCGCGTCGCTCGCGAGGTCCTCGCGGTCTATCGCGACGAAGCCGTCCTCGCGCGCGCGGAGCGCAACGCACCGCTCGTCTCGCGCGCGTTCGACGCGATCGGGCGCATCGCGGGCGTGACGAACCCGCGCTCGATCGGTCTCGTCGGCGCGGTCGACGTCGGCGAGGCCGGGTACGGTGGCCGTCTCGGCTGGGAGATCTTCGACGCGGCGAGGGAGCGCGGTGCATACCTCCGCCCGCTCGGAAACGTCGTCTACGTCGTCCCGCCGCTCACGATCGAGCGCGACGACCTCGACCGCCTCCTCTACGTCGTCGCCGCGTCGATCGACGAAGTGCTCGCGCGGAATCGCTGAGGGAGAGCCGGCCTCCGCTCAGGCCGGTTGCCCGCCCGGGCGCTCATGATACGTTCCTCGCTCCGATGGCCGACCCGGTCCCCGCCCAAAAACCGCTCGTGCTCGCGGTCGAAGACGATCAGGAAGTGCTCACGCTTCTCGCGCGCATGCTCTCCAGCATCGCGGACGTAGAGATCGCACGCGACGGCGTCGAGGCGCTCGAGGTGCTCCAGTCGGGCGTCATGCCGGACCTCATCATCACCGACCTCATGATGCCGCGCATGGACGGGCTGACGCTCGCCAAGCAGCTCAAGGCGGACGAGCGCACGAAGCGGATCCCGCTCATCGTCCTCACGGCGAAGAACACTCCACGCGATGTCGTCGCCGGCATCAACGCCGGCGCGCGCAACTACATCACGAAGCCTTTCAAGCACGAAGAGCTGCTCGACAAGGTCCGATCCGCGCTCCGAATCTAGGCGCACAGCCTCGGTTCACGGCGCTCGAGCTTCGATGGCCCCCCCGCAAGGAGCGCAGCGAAAGAAGAAGCCCCGGCGCTCGAAGGGAGCGTCGGCGCGAGGTGCGGCCAAGGCCGCGACGGTGCGCACGGCCTCGCGGCCGTTCCCATGGGTGCCGATCGGTCTGGCGGTCTTCTCGGCGTCGATCTCGTTCCTCGCGTTTCCGGGGTTCGACGTCTGGCCGCTCGTCCCCGTGTGCCTCGTTCCGCTCTTCTTCGCGCTCGACTGGGAACCGCGCATCACCAATCGCCAAGCGGTCCTCTGCTCGATCCTGTTCGGGTTCACCGGCATGTGGGGCGGCTACTACTGGGTCGTCTCGATGCTCCAAGAGTTCTCGGGCTTCCCGATGCCGCTCTGCATCCTCTTCGCGAGCCTCTTGAACCTCGCGCAAGGCGGCATGATGGCGCTCTTCGCGTGGCTCTACTTCCGGATGCGCGGCGTCGGCATGATGCCTCTGCTGGCCGCGCCGATCGCACACGGCGCCGCCGAAGTCATCTATCCGATGCTGTTCCCGTACTACTACGGGAACCACCTGCACGACTTCCCGATCTTCATCCAGATCGCGGACATCGGCGGACCGATCCTCGTCACGATGTTGATCGACGTGATGAACGTGTGCGTGTACCTCGTCGTTCGCGGCCTGCTCCGCCGTGAGGCCGTCCCGTGGCGGCAGGCCGGCGTCGCGGCCGGGCTCGTGCTCGCGACGGCCCTGTACGGTGCGTGGCGGATCGCGGACGTCGATGCGCGCGTCGCGGCGGCTCCGGCGATCACCGTCGCGATGCCGCAGGTGAGCATGGGCATCCTCGAAAAGCGCGACGACCCCTGGGAGGGGCAACGGCGCCACATCGAGATGAGCCTGGCGCTCGAGCGCGACCACCACCCGGACCTCCTGGTCTGGCCCGAGTCGGCGTACACGTTCTTCCTCCCCGACGGCGCGACCAACGTGAAGGGCCGCGTGATGGGCCCGATCTCGACCCCGCTCCTGTTCGGCGGCCTGCAGCGCCGCCAGGTCGACGGCACCGAGCACCACTACAACACCGCTTTCCTCGTCGACGCGAATGGCGAGATCCTCGGCTCGTACGACAAGACCTACCTGCTCGCGTTCGGCGAGTACCTTCCGCTCGGCGAGACCTTTCCGGTCCTCTACGACTGGTCGCCGCACTCGGGGCGCTTCACGCCGGGCAACCACGTGCGGCCGCTTCCGTTCGGTCCGTACCGCATCACGACTCTCATCTGCTACGAGGACATCATCCCCGCGTTCGTGCGACGCGCGGTGCGCGAGGGCAACCCGCACCTGCTCGTCAACGTCACGAACGACGCCTGGTTCGGGCACACGACCGAGCCGTGGGAGCACCTCGCGCTCGCGAAGTTTCGTGCTGTCGAGCACCACCGTTTTCTCGTGCGCTCCACGAACAGCGGCGTGAGCGCGATCGTCGATCCCGTCGGTCGGGTGCTCGAGAACACCGGCGTGTTCACCACCGAGTCGCTCGTCGGCGAGGTCAGGATGCTCGACGGGTGGACACCCTACCTCTATCTCGGCGACTGGCCGGGATGGCTGTCTCTCGCCGTCGTTCTCGGGCTGGCGCTCCGGGCGTTCCGCCGCCGCCGCCGCGGCGCGGTGCCGTCGAGCGCGTGACCGGCGCGCGAAGCTCGGCGGGGACGTCGAACAGGTAGCGCTCGAGCCGGACGTGCGACGGCCGTCCGCGAGGGAGGCGCGACGCCATGCGCAGCTCGACCGCGGCGACGGCATCGTTCGCTGGCGCGTCCGACGGATACCCCCAGGTGTACGTCGCCGCGCCGTCGCAGATGGGCTCGTCGCGGCCCGGGCTCGTGAGGATCGCGTATCGCGCCTGGAACGCGTTGAAGCCGTCGTCGGCCGTCGTGACGCGCCGATCGAAGTGGCCGTCCTCGTCCGGGATGCCACGCCCTCCCACGACGGGTGGCGCGCGCCGAAAGACGAGGTCCTCGCCGAGCTGGTCGCGACGGTAGCGGTAGTGGAGGCGCGTGAGCGTGAGCTCGTCCCGGCGGTCCGGGAGCACGTCGGCGCCGAGCGTCGCGAGCTCCGAATAGTCGAGCGGCTCGGTCGTGCACGGATCGCACGAGGTCGTGGTCCACGAGTACTCCGTGACGATCGTCTCGGGATTACGCGCGAACGTTCGCGTCAGGATCGCGTCGTAGAGCGCGAGGAAGCTCTCGCGTGTCGCGGGCCGCACCCGCAGGTTCGTTGGAACGAAGGCGTTGTGGTAGTTCGCGACCTCGTAGCGATCCGCGGCGAGGATGTGGATCACGAGGTCCTGCTCGCCTCCGCTGTTGAGGAGCCCGAGCCGGACGGGGAGCGAGAACCTGTCCGTGTCGTAGTGAACGCGGAGCGGCGAAAGGCGCGCGCGCCCGTCGACGAAGGTCACGCGGGACACGTCCACCTTCGCCACGAGGAAGTGCGCGCCCTCTTCGACGTATGGGCGAAGGACCTCCTCGGCCCCACGCGGAATGCGGTAGCCGTGGTCCCTGAGCCACGTGTCGAGCGCCATCGAGTCGGACGAGCCCAGGACGACGATGTCGTACTCGCCGACCGCGAATTGCGCCTCCACGCTCACCGCGCCCGTCATGCCGAGCCCGCTGCCGCGCCCGTACCCCGTGCCCCAACCGCCCGTGCTCGTCATGCACGACGTCATCTCTCTCTCGTACTCGACGAGGCGTGGCGCGCTCACTTCGTTCACGCGCTCGAAGATGTCGCGCGGGAGCGTGTGCACGGCGTCGGGTCCGACGAGCGTGGGCAGGGGCACGACCATCGCGAAGTCTTCGGGCGGGCCCTCGTAGTCGTTCTGTATCGACAGCACGGTTCGCGTTCCCTGCCGCATCAGGACCACGCTCGTCGCCGGGCTCTTCACCTCGCCTGGTCCGGGCTTCACGAAGAAGCCGCAGAACGCGCTCGCCGTGAACGATACGGAGAGCACGGAGATCACCGCTACCGCGGCGCACGGGATCGCTCGCATGCGGTATTGGACCGCGCTTGCGCCGCCGAGTTCCCGGTCGGGCTCTCGCCTAGTGCGCGAGGCGCGCCGGCAGGAGCAGCATGAACGTGCCGTCCTCGGCGGTGCTCGTGCTCCCGACGAGGACCGCGCGCTCCCCGCCCGCGCCGTCGTCGACGATCGCGTAGGCGCGGATCTCGGCGTTGGCGGCCACGCTGCCGTCGGACGCGATCGTCCCGGAGAGCGGGATCGGCGCGGTGACCTCGAAGACGTCCGAGTAGGTGCTCGTCGACGCGCCGAAGGTGTATCCCGGCCTCACGACCCACGGGAAGCGGCTTCCGCTCGGCGGCTTGACGTAGATGTCGTACACGCCGACGTCGAGCGCGAGGTTGAACTGTCCGAGCGGGTCGGTCGTCGCTTCGCTCGTCCTGTTGTGTCGCGCGACGGGATCCACGCCCTCGGGCACCGTCCCGAGCGCCGACGCGCTGACCATCGCGCCGCCCATCACGCGCTCGTCGGACGTGCGAACCGTGCCGCCGAGGTGCGCTCGAACGGGAAGCTGGAACAGCTGCCCGATGACGGCGCCGTCCGCGGGCATGTCGATCTGCAAGGCTGGCTCGAGATAGACGCCGTAGTTGCTCTGGTCGCGCTCGGCCGGCGGGGTGACGACCACGTCGTACGTTCCGGGCACCAGCGTCGCCGAGTAGTCGCCGTGCTCGTCGGCCGTGACGGTCGTCCGGAACGTTCCCGTGAACCCGGTGTCGGCGTCGAAGATCTGCGTCGCGCGGAACGTCACGACGGCTCCCGCGGCCGGCTGCACGGTGTCGGCGTACTCGACGTGACCGGCGTAGTCGATCGGCGTGAGCGTCGGCACCAGGATGTGCGCGAAGCCGCTCTCGTCGGGGAAGAAATACGCCGGATCGGCGAGGATGGTGGGGAACGTCGGGCGCGTGTCGCCCCCTGCGATGCGGATGACGTAGCTCGTGGCTGTCGGGTCGAGCAGCACGTGGAACTCGCCGGGCGCGGTGCCTTCGCTGGCGCCGGTGACGGCGGTCGACGAGAGGACGCGACCCGTGACGGGCTCCACGGCCTTGACGATCAGGCCGTCGACGGGGGTCTCGCCGACGTCCGTGATGATGCCGCGGAGCTCGGGCATGTCGGCCGGGTACGTGAACGACGGCAGGCGGATGAAGTCGCCGCCGCCCGACACGTGCCGGGACAAGTGGAGCGGCGGGAGCCGGTTCGTCCAGTCGCCGGTCGGCTCGATGATGACGTCGTAGTCCTCGTCGGCGGCGACGTGAACCGCGTAATCGGCGGCGGTACCGTCGGCCGCGATCACCGGTGTGGCGACCGTCGTCGTCTCGACATCGAGCGCGCGGGCGCCGGCGAACGCGCCGGGCCGGACGAAGTGGACGTCCGCTTGCACCGACTCGTCACCACCCGGCGCGCGAACGTTGCCGATGACGTTGATGGTCGCGGGCAGGCCGAAGTCGCGACGCGTCGGGCCGCTCAGCTCGATCGGGCTGAAGCTGAACGTCGTCGGCATCGAGCCGGCTCCGACCGACGGCGTGATCTCGAGCCCGATCCGCAGCACCGGCGTCCCGCTGCTCACGCACATCCCGAGCGTCGGATCGCACGCGGCGCCGGAGCACTCCGAGTCCGCGCTGCACCGGTTCTCGATCATCGGCTCGTACGCGCCGATCGTGAGGCCGCAGCCTGCGCCGAAGAGCGCGACGACGGCTGCGAGGTGCGTCCGAGCGCTCATGGGCACGTGCTCATGTCCACGGTCGTGTGCATGTCGTCGGTGACCGCCAGCCACCAGACGGCGACGCCCATGTCTCCGTCCTTCGCCGGCGTGTAGGCGGGGAACGACTTGAACGCTCCAGACACGCGGATCTCCACGCGGTGACAGCGACCGGGGTTCTCCATCACCGTGCCCACGCTGAGTGGCACGCGAAGCAGCCGAGCTTCGGGGGGAATCGCGCCGCCGCCGAACACGATCGCCGTCCCGAACTCCGGGCGATAGTCGAGCAGCGCGTACGAGTCGAGCGTCTGCGACTCGTTGCAGTCGCGGACCTGCGCCTGAAAGAAGATCTGACTCGTCGTGCCGGCGTCTGGGCCTTCGAGGTCGTCGAGGTCGAGGCGGACGATGCGGTCGAGCGGGGTCTCGGGATCGGCGAGGGAGGCGGTGTCCAGGCTCGGAACGCACTCCGGCTCTTGGGGGAACTCTTTCTTACCGGTCACGAGACAGCCCATCAGAAGCAACGAGACCGCGGCGGTACCGCGCACCCACACCAGGGGAGCAACGCTCGTGCCGGTTCGCGCGCGGGGCTTCATGTGACGGGAATCATTGGAGAGCACGGCCGTGCCAGCGAGGGTGGAAACGCCGATCCGCGACATCGATGTCAGCCCCGGGGCACTCCGCCCGATCATATCAGGGCGCGTGGTGGCGCGGCAGGAACCTGAACCCGCTCGGGAGGCTACGCGCCGCCGCCGGGGTCCGGTGCGTCCGGCTCCCTCTCCAGATAGCGGAAGATCGTGCGCGGATCGACACCGAGGTCGCGCGCCGTCTTCGTGCGGTTTCCGTTGTTGCGCTCGAGGACCTCGAGGATGTACCGCCGCTGGAATTCCTCGCGCGCCTCGGCGAGCGGCACGACCGGCTGCAGCACCTCGGGGAAGAGATCCAGGTCCTCGGGGCCGACGAGCGTCTTGTCGCACAGCACGATCGCCTTCTTGATGCGGTTCTCGAGCTGCCGGATGTTGCCGGGCCAGTCGTACTTGCGGATCGCCTGGAGCGCACCGGGCGTGAAGCCCTTCACCTTCGCGCCGAACTCCTCCGCGTACTTGTGGAGGAAGAACTTGGCGATGACGATCGTGTCGTCGCCGCGCTCGCGCAGCGGCGGCAAGTGCAGGTTCACGACGTTCAGGCGGTAGTAGAGGTCCTCGCGAAACCCGCCCTTCTGGATCTCCTGCTCGAGGTCTCGGTTCGTCGCCGTGATGACGCGGATGTCGACCTGCTCCGGCTTCGTGTCGCCGACTTTCATCACGATGCGCTCTTGCAGAGCGCGCAAGAGCTTCACCTGGAGCGCGACCGGCATCTCGCCGATCTCGTCGAGGAAGAGCGTGCCACCGTTCGCCGCCTGGAACTTGCCCTCGCGCGTGGCGACCGCGCCGGTGAACGCACCGCGCACGTGCCCGAAGAGCTCCGACTCCATCAGGTTCTCCGGGATCGCGCCGCAGTTGACGACGACGAACGGGCCCTTTCCGCGCTGCGAGCGCCTGTGGATCTCCTTCGCGATGAGCTCCTTGCCGGTCCCGGTCTCGCCGGTGATGAGCACGCTGATGTCCGTGGTCGCCACCTTCTCGAGGCTGCTTGAACACCTCGACGAGCGCGGGGTGGCTTCCGATGATGTCGCCGAAGCGCTTCTCGCCCATGAGCTCTCGCGAGCTCGTCGCGGTCGCTCCTGAGCTCGTCGCGCAGACGAGCGCGTTCTGCAGGATCAGCGCGCCCTGGGTCGCGAACACGGTCAGCACGTCGAGGCTCGACTCCTCGAACAGGCTTCGGACGTTGTCGTTGCCGACGTAGATGATCCCGAGGAGCTGTCCCTGCGCCATGAGCGGCGCGCACATCACCGAGCAGAGCTTCAGGTTCATCACGCTCTCGGAGCCACGGAACATGCGCGTCGTGCGAGCGCGTCGCTGACGATGAGCGGCTTGCGCGTCTCGACGACGCGCGCGAGGATGCTGTCCGACAGATGCCGCACGCCGTCGGGCAGGTCCTTCTGCTCGAGGTTGCGCGCGACCGTGACCTTCGGCGCGCCGTCCTCGAGCAGGATCACGAACCCCTTGTCGGCGCTGCGTCACCTCGATGACGGCGTCGACGAGCGCGTCGAGCTGATCTTGGACAGTGGCTATCCCGTTCAGCCGCTGGCTGAACTCGGCGAGCTTGCGCATGCCCGCGAGCTCCGCGGCCGTGTTCGGAGCGTCCCCCGTGTGCTCGTCCCGGTTCGCCCCGGTCCCGCTCTCGTCGAAGATCGAGAACACGAGCTCGATCGCTTCGCCGACCGTGATGCGGTCGCCGTGGAAGATCTTGCCGCGCCGCTTCTTCTTGCCGTTGATCTGGAGGTCGTTCGTCTTTTCGACCTCGCCGATCGTGAAATCCCGTCCGTCGAACACGAGCTGGGCGTGGTACTCGGCGAGCGCTCGGTCGTCGATGCAGATGTCGTTGCCGACCCGCGCCCTATCGACGTGATCTTCTTGTAGACGGGGAAGACGTGGGGCCGCCCTTCCGGCACCGTCCACTTCAGGCTGGGCATCGATCGGTGATTGTATCAGATGAGCTTCGCCGCCGCCCGTGGATGCCCTCGACGAGCCGGGTCAGGGCGCCGTCACGGTCAGCGTGATCGTGTCGGTCGTGGACGAGTAGGGCGCGACCACGATGTAGTAGGTCGACCCCGCCGTGACCGACGCGGTCGCGACCGAGCTGAACACGCCCGAGACCTCGTCGTCGTTGCACGCGATCGAATAGGTGGAGGTGCACGACGAAGAGCTGAAGACCGCCAGCATCGTGTCGGTCGCGCTCGTCGGGCCGGCGGCGCGGAAGGTCGCCGTGCCGGAGCGCGCGGGCGTCCAGCGATAGGCGACGTCCGGCGTCGCCGAGGTGGTCCCACACGTGAACGGCGTATGGTTCGCGCTGTGCCCAGTGAACGTGAACGTGCGGCTGCCGCCCGTCGACGGGAGGTCGAGCGGCGATGCACACGACTCGCCCGAGCCGGTCGACGGGGGGGTGCACACGCCCGAGACGCAGGCGTAGCCCGACGTGCAGACGTGCGCGCACGCGCCGCAGTTGCTCGGATCGGTCGCGACCGTTCGGCAGACGCCGCTGCAGAGGAGCTGACCCGAGCCGCACGTCGATTCGCAGAGACCATCGAGGCAGCTCTCGCCGGCGCCGCAGGAGCCGCACGTGCCGCCGCAGCCGTCCGAGCCACACTCGCGCCCTCCGCACGACGGCGTGCACGACGAGACGCACTCGTAGTCCGAACAGAACGTGCCGGTCGGGCACGTGTGGAAGCAGTCGCCACAGTTCGCCGGGTTCGTCGCGAGGTCGACGCACGACCCGTCGCACATCACCCGCGGCTCGGCGCAACCAGGCGGACCCCCGACGCACAGCGCGTCGCTGCACGTCTCCTCCGGCGCGCAGGCGTGACCGCACTCGCCGCAATTCCGGCCGTCGCTGCCGAGGTCGACGCACGCGTCCCCGCAGAGCACGGAGCCGGCGTCGCACTCGCTCGGCCCACCGTCGTCGCGCGTCTCGACCAATCCGTCGCCCGGCGGCAAGCCGCTGTCGGGGACGACGCCGCCGTCGCGGGGTCGGTCGACGCTACCACGGCCGAAGCCGCTGTGACGGTTGCAGCCCGCCGCGAGCGTGACGAGCACGAGAGAAGCCAGGATGAGGAGCCGAACGGATGACACGTGAGCCTCCGGGGGTGGTGTCGCCCCTCCTCGTACGGCTCGCCCGAGGGCCGTCTTCCTCGCGCCGGCGTGTGTAGCCGCACGCGCCCGTCCGCGCCGGCCGCGCTCAGGAGCAGATGATGTCTGCCGTGAGGGTGGCGTCCCCGTCGCGGAGCGCCTCGCAGCTCGCGCCGAAGAACGCGATCGCGCCGCGGTCGCGGTCCGTCCAATCCCAGCCGTCCGTGTGCGTCGGGTCCTCGGGGACCACCTCGCCGTCGAGGTGAACGACGACGGTCGCGTCTGGCGGCGGCGTCGAGGCGACGCTGAGCACGCATCGCGAGACGAGGTCGGCGATCTCCTCGAACGCCGTCCCGAGATCCTCGGGATCGCGAGCGTTGAAGAATCGACGGTCGGCGCCGACCGGCCGAGGCCAGCCGCCAGCGATCGCCATCTCGTCGAGAAAGTCGGAGAGGTCCGGCCGGCTCGGGTCGTCGATGCCGACGACGATCACCGGCGTGCCGCGGGTCTCGTATGCTTCGCGCGTGACCGCGAGCGTCGCGGCCGCGTCGAGGCAGGACTCGGGGCCGTCCGGCGGCGGTGCGAGGCACGAGCGGCGCGGCCCAGTGCAGATACAGGTGTCGGGCGGCACGCCCGGGTCGTCGTTGCAGTTCGGACCGCCGTCCATCGTCGCGACGATGACTCGGGGCCCCTCCGCGGGGACATCGAGCGTCTGGCGTAGGGCCGCCGCGGTCGGCGTACCGCCCTCGGGTCGCCACCGGTCGAAGAGGTCGAGCACGTCGCGCGTCGCGCCGACGTGCGGGGCGACGTCGAGCCCCGGGCGGACGTCGCACACGGACCCGTCGGGGAACACCTTCGCCCCGATCGACAGCAGCCGATCGACGGGCGGGAGCACCGTCGCGAGCGTGTCGTGGACGATCGTCCACCGGCTCGGGAGCCCCGTCCCGAACGGGAGCCCGTCCCACGTGAACCCCATCGAGCCCGATCCGTCCATCACGAAGATGGTCTCGACGTCGGTCCGGATGAGCTCGACCGGACGGTCGGGACAGCTCGCATCGATGAGCGGCGGCGCATCGAGCCCGGCGTCGAGCTCGAGCGACGCGTCGATCTCGACCTCGGCATCGGGGACGAGGAGCCCCGTCTTGGCGCCGCATCCGAGCGTCGCGACCAGCGCGAGCGCGTAGCCCGAGCACCTCATCGCGGCATCCGGTCGGAGCAGTAGCAATAGTCGTCCTCCGCGCCGCACGGACCGCCGAACGACGTCTCGCACCGGGCGCCCGCGCGGCACTCCGACGCATCGTAACAGTACGGCCAGCAGAACCGCGCGGAGCCGCCGAGGAGCTCGGCGCACGCGTATCCTGGCGCGCACTCGGACGCGTCTTCGCAGCGCTTCACGCAATACGTCTGCGGCGACGCTCGTCGCGAGGCGAGGTTCATGCACACCTCGCCGCGGGCGGGATCGCAGATCGCGGACGCGATCTCGACGTTCGGGAGGAGCCCGTCCGTGGTCTCGCCGGCAGCGTCGAGGAACGTGCCGCAGTGGCGAACGGTGCAGATACCGCTCGCGAGATCGGTCACCTCCGAGAAGAGGCACGTACCGTAGCCGAACGGCGAGTCGCAGTCGCTCGCCGACTGGCACGGCGCGCCGACGTTCGGAGCCGTCAGGTCGTTGTACTGACCGAGCACGCAGCTCCCTGTCCGATCGTCGCCGGGCTCGGCGACGCCGTTCCACGCGCACGCGAGCCCGGGCCCGCAGTCCGGATTGCCTCCCGTTCGCGACCCGCGCATCGCGGGCGTGCCGTCCTCGATGCCCACGCGGCACGTGAGCATGCAACCGCTCGTCTCGCGACCGACGTTGCGCACGTCGCACGCCGCGCCGGGCCCGCACTCGAAGCCGGGCGCGCGACAGCCAGGCCGCGTGCAGATGCCCTCCGCGCTGCCCGGGCGATGGAGACAGCGCCCGTCGTCCTCGCAATCGCCGTCGACGGTGCAACGATCGCCGACATGCGCGCCCGGTGTCCCGCGCGTACGGCAGCGTCCGGTAGTCGCGTCGCAGTAGCCCGGGTAGTCGGGCCCGCGATCGAGAAACTCGTAGCTTCCGTCGCCGTCGAAGTCGCCGAACGCGATCTGGCACTGGCGGTCGTCGACGCACGCTTCCATGCACGTGCTCGTCTCGAGGTCGCACGTGTACCCAGCGCGAGCGCAGCCGGTTCCGGTCCGCGACGGCGTGCACCGGTCGCGGCAGACCCCGTCGGAGACGTCGTAGACGGTGCCGTACGCGTAGAGCGGCAGGCGCGAGCCGCCGGCCAGGGCGTCACCGTTGCAGACCGCGCACGGCTCGCACTCGTCGTTGAGGCGGCTCGCGTCGCACGAGACCGAGCAGTACCCGCCCGGAAAGAGCGGGAGCGGAAGCGAACGGCCCGGCAGCCCGTCGGCCGTCGTCGTACCGGACCACTCGGTCGTGAGCTCTTGTTGGCACTGCGACGAGCACGAGCGCGAACCGCTGCACGCCGTTCCCGGCACGAGGTCCGAGCAGAGCGGCTCCGCGTCCGGCCCGGCGTCGACGGTCGAGCACGAGATGCCACCGCACGACCTGCAGGTCCGCGAGGCCTCGTCGCACACCGTCCCGGCTCCGCACGCCGCGACGCTCTCGCAGGTCCCGCGTCTCCGGCCCGGCACGCAGATCTCCGTCGTGCAGAAGAGCCCGTCGTCGGGACAATCGGCGGTCGTGTCGCACGGCGTGCTCCCGCAGTCGTGGCAGCCCGTCGTCAGGAGCATCACGGCGATGGCAACACGCGCGATCCGGCCTTGTGTCATCGTGTGCCCAGTCCTCGCCCCGAGCGGCATCACGCAACGATCGTGCCGGCGGTGCGTGCTCTCAGAAGAAGACGATGTCTTCACCGTCGGGCGGAACCACGATGTAGACCTGGCGCTCGTCGAGATCGGTGACGCCATTGCCGACGACGAAGATCTTGGCGCGGAAGATCTCGGCCGTGTCCTGGCCCATGCGGATGTCGTTCTTGAAGTCGATGTCGAACTCGACCTCGGTGCCCGGGATGACCTGATAGAACGTCGTCGCGTCCTTGCTCGTGTAGCAGGTCGGGCACGCGGCGCCCGCGCGATAGGCCTCGAGCGGCGTGATCGACAGGATGAACTCCGTCGCGTCGATGTCGTCGGGGTTGCCGGGCACGTTCTCGGCGCGCGTGTTCACGTCTTGTGGCGTGCTCTCGGCGAGCGTCTGGATCCCGTCGATGATCGACGAAGAGACGGTGCCGCTCGCCGCGGTGTAGACGAGCGGTGCGCCGCTCGCGTCGACCGAGCCGGTCCGCCGCGCCATCTCGTCGAGCGACGTGCGGTCGAGCCCGAGCCCGGCGCACCCGCCTCCGGGTGTGAGCGCGACGCCGATGAACCGCCCGCCGATCGCTTCGAGCGCGGTCTCCGCCTGGTTGAAGTTGTGAACCCCCGGGGTGATGCCCGCGTACGGGCTCACGCCGCCGACGCCGTTGTGCCAGCCCGCGTCGGTGACCATGACGACGATCGGCAGGGCACCTGGACGGAAGCACGGGTAGCCGATCCCTCCGCCCGAGCACGAGCTTCGAGGGATCGTGTAGCCGGTGCCGTCGGAGAACGAGTACGCCCGTCCCGTCCCGTCGGCGACCTGGAAGAGCGCCTCGGTCTGCGCTTCGGGACAGTCGTCGCCGTTGCCAATCGTGAGACCGTTGAGCGCCGACTGCACCGAGGGAAGCGAGCCCGTGATGCTTTGCACGTTCTGGTACGGCACGTCGCCGGGCAGCCCGAAGTAGTGGTCGCCGAAGCAGCCGAAGAACGGGTCGCAGAACGTGTCGTCGAACGGGAAGTCTTGGAAGTAGCCCACCCCCATCTGGACGTCCGGGATCCGGCCCGCTGCGTCGGCGGCGATCGTCGACAGCGACGTGCGCACGTTCGCGATCGCCGCGTCCATCGAGAACGTCGTGTCGATGAGGAAGTAGACGTCGGCGCGCTTGAGGTCCGTTCCGAAGCGGAGCGGGCGGTGCACCTCCGGATCCATGTACGGGAGCACGACGAAGAAGTCGCCGGGCGGGATCGTGCTCGACGCGTCGGTCGGGTCGGTGCCGGTTCCGCGCACCTCGCCGAGATCGGTGACGCCGTCGCCGTCGGTGTCCGCGTTGGTAGGATCGGTCCCGAGCGTCGCCTCCTCGGCGTCGGGGAGCCCGTCGTTGTCGCTGTCGAGATCCCGGAAGTCCGGGATGCCGTCCCCGTCGCTGTCGCGTGGCCCGCACGGCTCGCCGCCGGCGTTCTCCATCGCGTCGCTGATCCCGTCGCCGTCCGTGTCGGTGTCGTTCTGATCAGCCGTTCCGTCGCCATCCGTGTCGCCCGTGCCTTCGATGGCGTCCGCGATGCCGTCGCCGTCCATGTCGAGCGATCCGATGCAGCCGCCCGCCGGGCCGGAATCCGGGCGAGGCGGCGTGGCGTCGTCCATCACGCCGGCGTCCGGTACGTCGCTTTCTCCGCCGTCGACGCGCGCGCCGTGGCCGCCTTCGGGCGCGCAACCGACGACCACGCCTGCGACCAACCCGACCAGGGCCCCGACAATCGCCCGATGTGGGTACTGCATGAGCTGCCTCCGCCGGATCGAGTGTATCAAGCCGGCCGCTCGGCGTCTCAGAGCGCAGAAAAACGGAAGCGGAGAGCCGCTCTCGCGACCCTCCGCTTCACTCGTCGATCCCCTCCTCGGCGGGGCCTTCTGTCTCCTAGGGACGACGGAGGCGCGACGCGTGTCGCCAGTCCGACGTCATGATCAGCTGCAGCCCATGGAGTTGCCGCAGTTGAGGCACTTGTAGCAGGCGCCGTTGCGGACGGTGATGTGGCCGCAGGCGTCGCACATCGGGGCGTCGCCCATCATCTCTCCGAGCTGGCGCGTCGAGCGCGTTCTGGCGACTCGCCGCCGTGGCTCGAACCCGAACGCGGCCTGCGCCGTGCGCGGGCACGAGGTCGGGCGGCGGCTCGCTCGACGCGAAGGCCGCTGCGTTGCGAGCGACGGCGGCGACGTCGGTCGGGTTCTCGAGCTCGCGCTGCTCCTCCTTCGGACGGCACGTGCGCGAGGTCGTAGCGGCTCAGGTACTCGACGCCGAGCACGCGGAACACGTAGTCGACGATCGACGTCGCGAACTTGCATGTTCGGATGCCCCTCGACGATGCCCTGCGGCTCGAAGCGCGTGAACGTGAACTGGTCGACGTAGCGTCTGCAGCGGCACGCCGTACTGCAGGCCCATCGACACGCTGATCGCGAAGCAGTTCATCAGCGAGCGGAAGGCGGCGCCCTCCTTGTGCATGTCGATGAAGATCTCGCCGAGCGCGCCGTCCTCGTACTCGCCGGTGCGCAGGAACACCTTGTGGCCGCCGACGCGCGCCTCCTGCGTGAAGCCGCCGCGCTTCTTCGGCAGCGATGCCGCACCGTCGCGGCGGCGCGGCGCCTCGATGCGAGCGGGCTCGCTGCGTGCAGCCGCGTCGCGCGTCGGCGTCGCTCGCGTCGGCCTCCTTCGCCTGCGTCGCTCGTCCTTCTTGCTCGTCGCTCGACGTCGAGCGGCTGCGATGCCTTGCAGCCGTCGCGGTAGAGCGCGACCGCCTTGAGGCCCGAGCCGCCAGCCCTCGTCGTAGATGTCCTGCGACCTCTTCGACCGTCGCCTCGTTGCGGCAGGTTGACGGTCTTCGAGATCGCGCCGCGAGAGGAACGGCTGCGCGGCCGCCATCATGCGCACGTGCGCCATCGGCGCGAGGAAGCGCTTGCCGTGCTTGCCGCAGCGGTTCGCGCAGTCGAACACCGGCAGGTGCTCGTCGCGCAGGTGCGGCGCGCCCTCGACCGTCATGCGGCCGATGATCGACGTCGTTGGCCTCCTCGATCTGCGCCGCGCGTGAGCCCGAAGTCGCTGAGCAGGCTGAACGCCGGGCTTCGCCGTGCTCGCTCGCCGGCGATCGCCGAGCCGCTCGTAGGCGTCCGTCGCCGAGCACCCACGGCGCGAACGCGCTGCGCGACGTCGAAGACGCCCGGCGAGCGCGCTTCTCGACCTTCGCGATGCTCGCGCGTCGGTGAGGCCCTTCTCGAGCAGCGCCTTCGCGGTTGACGTGCGGCGCGCCCGTGAAGCGTGTTCGTGCCGCGCACGTAACGCGACGATGTCGGCGATCTGCGCGTCGGTCGTAGCCGAGCGTGCTCGAGCGCCGCGGGCACGCGACTGGTTGACGATCTTGAAGTAGCCCGCCGCCGGCGAGCTTCTTGAACTTCACGAGCGCGAAGTCGGGCTCGATGCCGGTCGTGTCGCAGTCCATCAGCAGGCCGATCGTGCCGGTCGGCGCGAGCACGGTCGCCTGCGCGTTGCGGTAGCCGTAGCGCTCGCCGAGCGCGACCGCGTCGTCCCAGTCCTCGCGCGCCGCGCGGAGCAGTGCTCGGAGCGCCGCCTGCCGGTCGACGACCGCGTCGGGCACGCTGCCGGCCGTCGACGCGGTAGGCCGCGTCGCGGTGCTTGCGCATGACGCGCAGCATCGGCTCGCGGTTCTTGCGCGAAGCCCGGGAACGGGCCCTTCGCCGCCGCCATCTCGGCGCTCGTCCGCGTATGCGTCGCCCGCAGAGCATCGCGGTGAGCGCGCCGCGATGCGCGCGGCCCTCGTCGCTGTCGTACGGGATGCCGAGCATCATCAGCAGCGTGCCGAGGTTCGCGTAGCCGAGCCCGAGCGGCCGGTAGTCGTGGCTGTTCTGCGCGATCGTCTCGCGTCGGGTAGCGCGAGAAGTCGACGAGGATCTCCTGCGCCAGGATGAAGATCGCGGATCGCGTGGCGGTAGCCCTCGACGTCGAACGAGCCGTCCTCGCGCAGGAACTTCGTCAGGTTGATCGACGCGAGGTTGCACGCCGTGTCGTCGAGGAACATGTACTCGCAGCACGGGTTCGACGCGTTGATGCGGCCCGTGTTCGGGCACGTGTGCCAGTCGTTGATCGTCGTGTCGTACTGCACGCCCGGATCGGCGCAGCGCCCACGCGGCTCTCGGCGATCATCGTCCACAGGTCGCGCGCCGTGTACGTGTCGCAGACCTGCTGCCGTCGTGCGGCAGTACGTGCTGCCACTCGCCGTCGTTCTCCACCGCGCTGCATGAACGCGTCGGTGACGCGCACCGAGTTGTTCGAGTTCTGGCCCGCGACCGGTGTGGTAGGCCTCGCCGTTGAAGTCCGACGTCGTAGCCCGCGGCGATGAGCGCCGCGGCCTTCTTCTCCTCGCGCACCTTCCACTGCGATGAAGTCGACGATCTCCGGGTGGTCCATGTCGAGGCAGACCATCTTCGCCGCGCGCCGCGTCGTGCCGCCCGACTTGGTCGCGCCCGCCGCGCGATCGAACACCTCGAGGAAGCTCATGAGGCCGCGCGACGTGCCGCCGCCCGAGAGCTTCTCCTGCCGGCCGCGCAGCTTGCGAGAAGTTCGTGCCCGTGCCCGAGCCGTACTTGAAGAGGCGCGCCTCGTTCTTGACGAGCTCGTAGATCGACATGAGGTCGTCGTCGACCGCCTGGATGAAGCACGCGGAGCACTGCGGGCTGCTCGTACGCGTTCGGTCGTCTCGACGACCTGATCGGCCTCGGGTCGTCCAGGCGTAGTTGCCGCCGGAGCCGGTGATGCCGTAGCGCTGGTAGAGCCCGCAGTTGAACCAGACCGGCGAGTTGAACGCGCGCCGTCTGGTCGACGAGCAGGTGCGTGAGCTCGGCCTCGAACGCGTCGGCGTCCTCCGGTCGCGCGAAGTAGCCGCCGAGCTCGCTCGCCCGCCTCGCGGATCGTGTGCGCGACGCGGTGGACGAGCTCGCGCACGCTGCGCTCGCCGCGCTTCGGATCGCCGTGGATGCCCGCCTTGCGGAAGTACTTGGAGACCGCGATGTCGGTCGCGAGCTGCGACCACGCCGACGGGACCTCGACGCCTCGCATCTCGAAGACCACCGAGCCGTCGGGGTTGGTGATCACGCTGTTGCGAAGCTCGTAGGAGACCGTCTCCCAGTGGATCCACGACCTGAACGTGTGTGCCTGCGCTCGACGGAGACACCCGCGCGCGCGACCTCGGATGGCGTGTTTCTCGTAATGTTGCCGGTGCTCTTCGAGCCCGTCACGTCATGTCGTTCTAATGCCACGGCCTACCTCCCGCCATCGGCGAACGAGAGGCACACCCCGGCCCCCCGTCGTCCACGGCTTCTCCACAGGGAAAGTCCGACGGTCTACCCCCATCCCTGGGGCTGACGCCGCCCGTAACCCCTGCACCCCCCTCGCACCGCGGAGGCGTCGACATTCCGATAAAGGACACAACCGGTAGTGGGACTCGCGTGCATAGAACGTCTTCCTTCCGCCGGTCAATAGGGCGCGAACGCGGCCCTGTCGTTTTTTGAATTTTCCTTTCACGTCGCACATTTGTCGCGTATGCCAGAGCGGGAGTTAGGTATGCCCGCTCACACAAGACCTGAATCAAGGGCGTCGACAGGTGTACACTACGTGCACACGCATGTCACGCCACAACTGGTCATGTGCTGACCTCTACAATATGTAGCGCTCGTTAGCAGCCGAAATTAACTACCAGATGTTGCGCTCTGCTCGGCCTGGACGCCACGCCACGCGATGTCGGCGAGGGCCGCTGCGAAGGCCTCGGCGTCCGGGAGCAGCGCTCGCGACTCGGGCTGTTTTCCCGCGACGATCCGGCGGACGATCTGCGGCGCGATCGCCAGCGCCATCAGCGCGATCGCCATGACGGGCACCGGGTGGCGCGCGGAGATCGCCCCGGCCGCGGTGCCCTCGACGACGGCGCTCAGCACGAGCGGCAGGTGCCCGCGCGAGAACCGCTCGATGACGGCAGCGCGCCGGTCGGTCGAGACGAGCGCCTCGCGCAGGACGAGCCGCACCGTGGTGAGCTCGTCGTCGCTCATCCTGCGAGAGGCGCAGGTACATCCGCTCGAAGCGCTCCTTCGGCGGCGCGTCGGGCGCGAGCGCGGCCGTCACGTCGGCCAGGAGCGGCGGGTAGATCTCCTCGACCACCGCGAGGAAGAGCTCGTCCTTGGTCGGGAAGTAGTAGTAGATCATCCCGATGCTGGTGCCGCGCGTCCTTGCGCGATCGCGCGCAGCGAGGCGCCGTCGACGCCCTCGCTCAGGAAGCGCTCGCGCGCGGCGTGCACGATGCGCGGTCGGATGTCGCTGCGCGGGCGCGCCATCAGACGAGCTTCTTCCGGAAGCGCAGCGACGCGAGCGCGACGAGCGCGACGAGGATCGCGCGCGAGCCAGACGAGCTCGCCCGCGACGTCGGCGAAGCCGCGCGCCCTTGAGCGTGATGCCGCGGACGATCCGCAGGAAGTGGGTGAGCGGCAGCGCCTGCGACGAGCCACTGCGCCGGCCGCGGCATCGCCTCGAACGGGAACATGAAGCCGCTCAAGCAGGATGTTGGGCAGCAGGAAGAAGAACGACATCTGCATCGCCTGCTGCTGCGTCTTGGCCAGCGTCGAGAAGAACAGGCCGAGCGCCAGGTTCGCGGCGATGAAGACGAACGCGAGCAGCGTAGAGCAGCGGCAGCGAGCCGACCAGCGGCACGTCGAAGACGAACCGCCCGACCGCGAGGATGAGCGTCATCTGCACGTAGCCGATGATCGACGTACGGCAGGATCTTGCCGATGCACGATCTCGATGCGGCCGGACGGGCGAGACGATGAGCTGCTCGAGCGTGCCGCGCTCGCGCTCGCGCGCGATCGCCATCGCGGTGAGCATCACCATCGTCATCGTGAGGATCACGCCGACCAGGCCCGGCACGATGTAGACCGCGGTGCGGAGGTCCGGGTTGTACCAGGTGGTCGGCTCGAGGCGTGAGCGGCCGCCGAGTCCGCACGCCGCGCGCGCGACAGGCGCGCGACCAGCGAGCTCGGCGGAGCGCGCGGCGACGAGCGAGGCGGCGGTGTTGGTCGCGCTCGCCGACGGTCTGCGGATCGGAGCCGTCGACCACGAGCTGCACGCGCGCGGGGCGGCCGCGTGCGAGGTTCGACGCGTAGCGGGCGGGACCACCAGCGCGACGCGCGCGCGCGCCGCTGCGCAGCGCGCGCTCGATCTCGTCGTAGCTCGCGCACGTGACCGACGACGTCGTAGAAGCCGGTCGCCTCCATGCGCGCGCACGAGGTCGCGCGACGCGGCCGACTCGGTCCTGGTCGAACACCACGGTCGGGATGTGGCGGACGTCGGTGTTGATGGCGTAGCCGAACAGCAGGAGCTGCACGAGCGGCAGCACCGACCATCATCGCCAGCGTCATCCGATCGCGGCGCAGCTGGAGCAGCTCCTTCCGCGCGATCGACGAGCGACGCCGATCACGCCGCACCTCGGCGTGCGCGCGCCGCCGCTGCTCGTGCCGCGCGACCATCGAGACGAAGCGCGTCCTCGACCGGTCGCGCGCGCGCTCGCGCGCAGCGCGCCACGATCGCGATCGCCGTCACGCGCGCCTCGAGCACCGTCGCGCGGCGAGCCGCTCGCGGATCGCGCCACGCCGCGGGTCGGCGACGCGCAGCGACGTCGCGCCGAAGTGCGCGCACCTCGTCCACCTCGGGTCGCGCGCGAGCAGCGACGTCGGCGGCGCCGGCGCGTCGTCCGACCTCGACCTCGGCGACGCGCAGCCCGCGCGCGCGCGACGACCTCGTCGGGCGTGCCGACGTCGAGCAGCTCGCCGCGGAAGATGAACGCGAGCCGGTGGCAGCGCTCGGCCTCGTCCATGTAGTGCGTGGTGACGAGACGGTCGTGCCCTCGGCCGAGATCGCGTGGATCTGCTCCCAGAACTCGCGGCGGCTCACCGGATCGACGCCGGCGGTGGGCTCGTCGAGGAACAGCAGCGGCGGCTCGTGGATCGTCGCGCAGGCGAGCGCGACGCGCTGCTTCCAGCCGCCCGAGAGCGTGCCGGCGATCTGCTTGCGTCGCTCGCCGAGCCCGGTCTGCTCGAGCACCGCCTCGACGCGCTCGCGCCGCGCGCCGTCGGGCACCCCGTAGATCGCCGGCGTAGAAGCGCGAGGTTCTCGCACGACGGTGAGGTCCTCGTAGAGGCTGAAGCGCTGGGTCATGTAGCCGATGCGCTCCTTGACGCGCCTCGGGCTCGCGTCGCGACGTCGTAGCCCGACGACGGTGCGCGCGTGCCGCTCGGTCGGATCGAGGATGCCGCAGAGCATGCGGATCGTCGTCGACTTGCCGGCGCCGTTGGGGCCGAGCACGCCGAAGATCTCGCCGCGATGCACTTCGAAGCGACACGTCGCGCACCGCGACGAGCATCGCCGAAGCGGCGCGAGAGGTGCTCGGCGCGACGATGACCGCGTCTGCGTCGCCCGGGCCTGCGCTGCCCGCGTCCCCGTCGCTCCGCTCGGTGCCGCCGGTCGATCGCGCACCTCCGCGCTCGAACGTGACGAACGCCGGCACGCCGGCGTGCAGCCGCTGCTCGCGGGTCCTCGACGCGCACGCGGACGCGGATCACCAGGTTCGGGCGCTCGCGCTCGCTGAACAGGAACCGCGGCGTGAACTCGGTCCGTCGCGCGATGTGCTCGACGCTGCCGCCGAAGCGGTCGCGTCGGTCGCGTCGATGCGCACGCGCGCTCGCGCGCCGACGTGGAACCCCGCGATCTCGCCCTGCGGAACGAACACGTCGACGTAGGGGTGCGTGACGTCGGCGACGGTGACGACGGGGCCGCCGGGCGCGACGATCTCGCCCGGGTCGACGTGGACGTCGAGCACGGGCCCTGGCCCGTCGCGACGAGCACGTCGCGCGCGAGGCGTCCGTCCGCAGCTGCGAGCCCGCGCCTGCGGCCTCGAGCTGCGCCTGCGCCTGGCGGCATCTCCTCGGCGCGCGCGCCGTGCGCATCTCGCTCAACGTCTCGCGGTCGCTTGGCTCCTGGCGTGCGCCGCGCGAGCTGAGCCCTCGAGATCGTCGAGCGACGCCGACCCGAACGGCGCCCGTCTCGTGGAGCCGGCGCTGGCGCTCGAGCGTGCGTCCGAAGATCGCCTCGCTCGTCCGCGCCGCGTCGAGCTCTGCCGAGGTCGCGCGCACCTCTTCGCGGCGGACCCCGGCGACAGCAGGTCGAGCGCTGCGTGCGCGCGGTCCCGGCCTCCGCGACGCGGGCCTCGCGCGCGATGCGATCGAGCTCGTCGTCGAGCGCGGCGAGCTCGTTGCCTCGATTCGACCACGGTCCCCCTCGTCGACCCCGACCCGCAGACGCGCCCTCCGACCTCGAAGCCGAGCGTGCCTCCTCGAGCTCGACCACGCCCTGATAGCCCTCCGGCGTGTCGGCTCGGGCCCCGTCACAGCCGAGCCCGGCCAGGACGAGAAGCGCCAGCGAAGCAGCATTTTTTATCATACGACTGATAATGGCTCGGGCCGCGCCCGAGTCAAGCCCCCACGGTCGCCTTTCGACGGGCTCGAAGGCCTCTTCCGCGGCGTCCTGCCCTCTGTTCGACTCCGCTCGCCGGGCGGAGGGAGGTAGGGTCTAGCAGTGCCGGGAAAGCGCGCGTCGGTCGCGGCCGCCATGGTGGCGGCGTTCGCGATGATCGCTCAACAGGTGGCCGGCAAGGCCACCCGCGATGCGCTCTTTCTCTCGAGCTTCTCCGCGACGGTCCTTCCCGAGGTGATGGTCGCCGGCGCGGTGGTGTCGGTCGCCGCCGTCCTTCTGGTCAGCCGCGGGCTCGCGCGCCTCGGCCCCGCGCGGCTCGTGCCCGCGACGTTCCTCGCGAGCGGTCTCGCCTTCGCCTGCGAGTGGGCGATCCTCCCGAGCGCGCCCGGCGCGGTCGCGTGGGTCGTGTATCTCCACATGGCCGCGTTCGGCTCGATCGTCATCAGTGGGTTCTGGTCGGTCGTGAACGAGGCGTTCGAATCCGCACTCGGCGAAGCGAAACGTCTCGCGCATCGCGACGGGTGCGACGCTCGGCGGTGTGGTCGGCGGGATCGGCGCGGAGCGGGTCGCGGTGCTCCTCGACGTGCGGAGCGGCTTGCTCGTGCTGGCGGCGCTGAACCTCGTCTCGAGCGTCGCCGTGTTGCGCGTGGGCGCGCCCGCGCACGCCGCGGAGCAGTCGATCGCACGCGAGTCAGGCGTCCGCGTGCTCCGGGAGAGCGCCTATCTGAAGAGCTTGGCGCTCCTCGTGTGCCTCGTCGCGGTGTCCGCCACGCTCCTCGACTACGCGCTCAAAGCCGAAGCTCAGGCGCACATCTCGCACGGCCACAACCTCATGCGCTTCTTCGCGGCGTTCTACACGGCCACCGCGCTCGCCACGTTCGTCGTCCAATCGACGATGGGCCGCCGCGCGCTCTCTCGGCTCGGCCTCTCCGGGACCGTGGGGCTGCTGCCCGCGGCCGTCGTGATCTTCGGGAGCCTCGCGGCGACGGTCGGTCAGCTCGCCGTCATCGCCGTCGCCAAGGGCGTGGACACGGTGCTCTCGAACTCGCTCTTCCGCTCGGGATACGAGCTCTTCTACACGCCGATCGCGCCGCAGAAGAAGCGGCCCACGAAGGCGCTCGTCGATGTCGGGGCGGAGCGCATCGGCGACGCGATTGGCGGTGGCATCACGCTCGCCGTCCTGGCGGTCACGACGGTGTGGGCGCCGAACGTCGTCATCGTGATCGCGATCACGGCCTCGCTCGCCGCGGTGTGGCTCGCGCGCCGCCTCGGCGCCGGCTACGTCGCGGAGCTCGCGGCGAGCTTGAAGTCTGGCGCGGTTCGGCTCGAGGACAGCGAGGTGCTCGATGCGACTACGCGCAAGACGTTGACCGAGACGACGATGGCGCTCGATCGCGAGCGGCTGCTCGAGGAGATCCGCGCCCTGCGGACGAGCCAGGGGCTGACCGACCCGCCGCCGAAGCTCGACAGCGAGCCCGCGCTCGAACGAGAGCGACCGCATGCGTCGAACGACGAGATCCTCCTCGCGTTCGAGGACCTTCTCTCGGACGACGCGAAGCGCATTCGCGCGCGTCTACGCACGGCACCCGATCCGCGCTGGACGCCGCTCCTCGTTCCGATGCTCGCGCGCGCCGACGTGCGCGCGGACGTGGAGGATGTGCTCTCCGCGCTGGCTCCCCGCGTCGTCGGCCAGCTCGCCGATACGATGCTGGACTCCGCTCAGCCCTTCGTCGTCCGCCGGCGCATCCCCCGCGTCTTGGTGAACGCGCGCTCCGAGAGAGCCGGGGAGGCGTTGCTCGCCGCGCTCGCCGACGATTGCTTCGAGGTGCGCTACCAAGCCGGCCGCGCGCTCGCGCGCCTCACGGAGGGAGACTCGACGCTGAAGTTCGAAGCTCCTCGAGTCTTCGCCGCCGCCCTTCGCGAGCTCGACGTCGACAGGAAGGTCTGGGAAACGCAGCACCTCCTCGAGGAAGACGGCGACGACTCCTCGCCGTGGCTCGACGGAGTGCTTCGCGTTCGCCTCCACCGTAGCGTGGAGCACGTATTCACGCTCCTCAGCCTCGTCCTCGACCGCGACACGCTGACGCTCACCCTCCGCGCCCTCGAGAGCGACGACGCCGCGCTCCGCGGCACGGCGCTCGAGTACCTCGAGAACGTCTTGCCGGCCGACGTGCGGAAGAAGCTCTGGCCGTACCTCGGCCAGAAGTCACCTCGTCACGCCGAGCTCCGGCCGCGGGAGCAGATCGTGGAGGACCTGCTCCGCTCGATGGACTCGATCGGAATCGACCGCGAGGCCCTGCGCAGGCGGACGCCTCACACGAGCTGAGCGCGCGCCCCAGTGCGTGCCGTTGTCTCGGTCGCCGGCCCGCGATAGAAGCCACCGCATGTCGGGCGTCGCTCACGAGATCACCCACGGGCCCTCTTTCGCGATGCTCCGGCTCGATCTCACGCCGGGTCAAACGGTCGTCGCCGAGGCGGGCGCGATGGTGGCGCGCCACGCGAACGTCGGCATGCAGGTGAAGCTGAACGCCGGCCGCACGGCGGGCTTTTTCGCGAAGCTGAAGGCGCTCTTCATCGCGCTCGTGCGACGCCTCGTCGGCGGCGAGACGTTCTTCGTCAATCACTTCACCGCGGACGGGCCGGGCAGCGTGTGGGTGGCGCCGACGATGTCCGGGATGATCGCGCACCGGAGGATGAACGGAGAGAAGCTGGCGCTCTCCGCAGGAGCGTACGTCGCGCACGCGGGCGACGTGGACATGCGAGTCAAGTGGGGAGGCTTTCGCACGATGCTCGCGAAGGAGGGCGTCTTCATGCTCGAGGTGTCGGGCGTGGGAGACCTCTGGTTCACGAGCTACGGAGGCATCCACGCGATCGACGTCGACGGGACGTACGTCGTCGACAACGGGCACCTCGTCGGATACGAGGGCGGCTTGACGTTCCGGATGCGGAGCGCGGGCGGCGGCTTCGTCGGGCTGATGGCGTCGGGCGAAGGGATCTGGTCTGCGAGCTCGAGGGCAAGGGCCGCGTCTACATCCAGTCGCGCAACATCGATGCCCTCCTCGGTTGGCTCCGGCCGATTCTTCCCGTTTGAGCGGAGCGAGCGGATGAACGTCGAAATCATCTACCGACCCGCACAAGCCATGGCCCGCGTAGCGCTCACGGCGAACGAGGCCGTCGTCGCCGAGTCGGGCGCGATGGTCGGCATGAGCTCGAACGTACACATCGAGACGCAGTCCGGTGGCCTCCTCAAAGGCCTCAAGCGCGTCTTCGGCGGAGAGTCGTTCTTCCGGAACACGTTCACGGCGCACGCGGGCCCTGGCGAGGTGCTCCTCGCGCACAAGCTGCCGGGCGACATGGTCGTGCTCGACGTCGGCCCGCCCGGGCTGTTCATCCAGTCCGCGAGCTACGTCGCGTCGACTCCGGACGTCGAGGTGACGAGCAAGGTGGGTGGTTTTCGGACGTTCTTCGCGGGGGAGGGTGTCTTCGTCTTGAAGGCGACTTCGCAGCAGGGAGGCCGCATCGTCGTGGGCGCGTTCGGCGGAATCGAGGAGATCGCGTGCGACGGACGGCTCGTCATCGACACGGGGCATCTCGTCGCCTGGGACGCGACGCTCGAGTACAGCGTCGGCAGGAGCGCTCGCGGATGGATGGCGTCCTTGCTCTCGGGCGAGGGTCTGGTGTGCCACTTCCGAGGTCGGGGTCGCGTGTTCATCCAGACGCGCAATCCGAGCGAGTACGGTCGCGCGGTCGGCTCGATGCTGCCGCCGCGGGGTGGGTGACGCGCATGACGATCACGAGACCGAGCTGATGCGCTACGAGCTCCTCGACAAACCCGATTTCGGGATGGTGAAGGTGACGTTCGACGCGGCCGGGGAGCAGATCCTCACCGAGCCGAGCGCGATGGTCGCCCGCGACAGCGGCGTCGAGATGAAGACGTCGATGCAAGGCGGGCTCCTCAGCGCCGCGAAGCGAAAGCTCCTCGGCGGGGAGAGCATCTTCCAGAACACGTTCACTTCCTCGGCGCCGGGCGAGACTCTTTGGCTCGCGCCCGCGCCCGAAGGCGACGTCGAGGCGCTCGAGCTCGACGGAACGCACGGCGTCTTCCTCCAGTCGGGCGCGTACATGGCCTCCGCGTCGACCGTGACCCTCGACACGAAGTGGGGTGGCGCGAAGGGCTTCTTCAGCGGCACGGGGCTGTTCCTCCTGAAGTGCGGCGGCTCGGGGCCGCTCTTCTTCAATTGCTATGGCGGCATCCACACCGTCGACGTCGGGCCGGACGGATACGTCTGCGACAACAACCACGTCGTCGGCTTCACCGAGGGCCTCGAGTATCGCATTCAGCCAGTCGGCGGGATGAAGAGCTACCTCTTCTCCGGCGAGTGGCTCGTCTGCCGCTTCAGCGGCCACGGCCGGCTCTACATCTCGACGCGCAACGCCGCGTCGCTCGCGACGTTCCTGCATCCATTCCGACCCGTGCAGCGCGGCGGATGACGCGCGCGGCTCAGCGCCGCGCCTGCTCGACGGTGTGTGTCCTCGCGCTCGCATTCGTCTGCGGTGAAGCGCGCGCGCAGGACGAGCTCGAGACGCTCGCGCGCTTCGTCGTGACGTCGGGGGTCGGCGGTCATCTGGGCCGTCCCGCGTGCGAGAACGGCCGGGCGCTCGAGGCGTCCCACTTCGCGGAGCTCACCCCGGCGCTCGCGGAGCTCGCCTCGGCGCCCGACCGGCCGCTCCTGTTCGACGCGGGCGGGCTGCTCACGCCGGGCGGCGTCGCGCGCTTTGCAGTGCGCGACCGGCCGCGAGAGCTCGCCGACGCGCTCGTCGCGATCGGGTACCGGGCGCTCGTGTTCGGCTCGGCGGAGCTCGGCGCTCCGCGCGAGCCGATGATTGGCGTGCTCGCCGCGCTTCGTGCGCATCGGGTCCCGGCGATCGCGACCAATCTGTACTGCCGTCCGGGCTCCGCGGCGACGCCTCTCTGCGACGTGCTCGTCGACGGCTCGGACGGGCCGTCGATCTTCGTCGTCGGACGCCGCCGCGTCGCGCTCGTCTCGATCGTGAGCCGGAGCGCGCTCGTGCGGGTCGCGCCGGACCTCGCCGACGGAGTCGTGCTCGCCGACGAGGCGGAGGCTCTCGCAGACGCTGTTCGACGCGCGCGACGCGGCGGCGTCGACCTCGTCGTGGCGAGCGTCGAAGGCGCAGGCGACGATCCGGCGAGCGCCGGGCTCGCGCTGGCGAGCCGCCTGCCCGAGGACGCCCGACCCGACATCGTGGTGATCGCGGACGCCGGCGATCAGCTCGCGTTCGCGCGGCCTCCGAGCTTCACTCCCGCGGTCGTCGCTCCGCCGCCGGGCGGAGCGCTCCGCGTGCGCGTGCGATCGAGCTCCGCGACGAGCGGCTACGACGTGCTCGCACGACCGATCGCCGCGCGCGCTTCGGTCGCGCCGCCGTTCGATCGGTGGCTCGAGCGCACCGGAGAGCGCTACTGTCGCGAGTGGGGACGACGCCTCGCCGGCGCGACGCTCGACCGCGAGATGACGGGCCGCGATCTGCTCGAGCTCGCGGCCGCGGTCGTGCGCGATCGCGCCTCCGCGGAGCTCGGCGTGCTCAACATGGGCGCGCTCGACGCGGCATGGTCCCGCCCGAACGCGAGGAAGCTCACGGCGAGCGATGTCTACGTCGCGCTCCAGTACGACGAGCCGCTCGTCGCCGCGGACGTGTCGGGGGCGTGGCTCGCCGATCTGCTCGGGAAGATGGAGGAGAAGCACCTCGTCGCGCCGGGGCTCGAGGGCGAGGCCACATCCCTCCGCGTCAACGGCAGACCGGTCGACCGGCGCGGCGTCTATCGCGTCGTCACGATCCGGTTCCTCGGCGCGGGCGGCGACGAGGCGCTCCCCCCGCTCCCGCACGGTGCGCGTTGGGAGCCTGTCGAGGGTGCATCGTTGCGAACCGCGATGCTCGACTTCCTCGACACGCCGCGGGACGGCGATCCGCGCTCCGCCGTCGAGCCGCTCGCCGATGCGCTCGAGTGGACGTTCCGAGTGGACGGTGACGTCAAGTTCGCCGGCACCGCGATCGAGAGCCCGACCGACGCATCGGGAGCGCCTGTCTACGACGCGGCGCAGCTCGGTCGCGCCGACAGCCTCTCCGGCGGGTTCGCGCTGAGCCTGGGCGCCGACGCGGTCGCGCGCCTCTGGTCATGGGAGAACGAGGGCATCGTCCGGCAGCGGACGACGCGGACCGCGACCGACGAGTTCGCGGAGAGCGACGACGTCCTGTCGCTGCGAACGACGCTCGTGTACCGCGGCTTGCGCGCGGAGCTGCCCGAGCCGTACGTACCTCAGCCGTACGTCGAGGCGTACCTCGAGAGCGAGCTGACCAAGCCCGAAACGCGCGCGTTCCATCACCTCCTGCTCCGGCCGACGATCGGGGTGCGCTTCACGCTCTTCGACGAGCTCACCCTCGAGCTCGGCGGCGGCGCCGCGCGCGAGCTCCTCGACAGCAGCGCGACGTTTCAGCCGGGCGCGTTGATGCAGCTGGTGCTCGCTCCGTGGACCGTGCTCGGCGAGGACGCGCGGCGCTTGAAGCTCGAGCTCCTCCTGGACTACTTCGTGACGGGCTCGTCACAGGAGCTGCGCGGCAAGCTCGACTCCTCGCTCACCATCGCGGAGCCCTTCGCGCTGGTCGTGGGGGTGCAGCTCTTCGGGCGGCTCGACAATGGGCAACAGCTCGGCGTCGCTCTCGACGTGACGGTCGGCCTGCGCATCGATTGGCTGGGCCGACTCGGCCCATGAACGAGCATACTGCGCGGATGCGAGCCCACCTCCTGGACGGAACGTACGAGCTGTTCCGAGCTTTCTACGGCGCGCCCGGCGCGCGCGCGAACGGCAAAGAAGTCGGTGCGACGCGCGCGCTGCTGCGCTCGTTCGCCGCGTTCTTGTCGGACGACGGTGTGACGCACGTCGCCGCGGCGTTCGACACCGTGATCGAGTCGTTCCGAAACGACCTCTACGACGGCTACAAGACCGGCGTCGGGATCGACCCGGATCTCTTCGGCCAGTTTCCGCTCGCGGAGCGCGCGACGCGCGCGCTCGGCATCGTGACGTGGTCGATGATCGAGTTCGAGGCGGACGACGCGCTCGCGGCCGGTGCCGCGCGCTACTCGAAGGATCCCCGCATCGAGCGCGTCCTGGTCTGCACGCCGGACAAGGATCTGCTCCAGTGCGTGAACGACAAGGTCGTCGCCTTCGATCGGCGCAAGCGCGAGGTGTTCGACGTCGACGGCGCCACGGCACGGCTCGGCGTTCCGCCCGCGTCCGTCCCGGACTACCTCGCTCTCGTCGGCGATTCGGCCGACGGTTACCCCGGCGTGCCGCGCTGGGGAGCGAAGAGCGCCGCCGCCGTCCTCGCGCGCTACGGCCACATCGAAGCCATACCGGACGACGCCGACGCCTGGGACGTCGAGGTCCGCGGCAAGGCGTCCCTCGCAGAGAGCCTCAGAGAGCATCGCGACGACGCTCGTCTCTTCAAGACCCTCGCGACCCTCCGAACCGACGTCCCTCTCGCCGAGTCCCTCGACGACATCGAGTGGAGAGGCGCCCATCGCGCCGACCTCGAGTCCCTCTGCGAAGAGCTCGGCGAGAAGCGCCTCATCGACCGCGTCCCCAAATTCGCGAGTTGATCGCGGACGCGGTTCGCAACCCCGTAGGGTCGTTCTCGGGGGGGGCGTTGCCCCCGTCGCTCGCGGCTGCGTCAGCTGCTCGTCGCGTCGCCGTCCGGCACCTCGCCGTCCGACACCTCGCCGTCCGGCACCTCGCCGTCCGGCACCTCGCCGTCCGGCACCTCGCCGTCGAGCACCTCGCCGTCCCGCACCTCGCCGTCGAGCGCGCCGCCGTCGACGCCGGGGCCCGCGTCCATCATCGGGATCGAGCCGTCCGAGCCGACGCCGGCGTCGGCAGCCGCGCCGCCGTCGGATCCGCCGCCGCCGCCGTCCGAGGCGCCCGCACCGCCGTCAGGCGTGCCGGTCGGTGGCTCCGGCTGTGGACCGCCGAGGCAGCTCGCCGAGACGACGAGGACGAGCGCGACCCCCGAGGCCGCGAACAAGCGAAGCAGAAAGCGCACGTACCAAGGATAGCTCAGCTCGCGTGCCGCGCACGGCCGTCAGATCGGCGGGCCGATGCGCCTGAGGTCGAGCCCGCCCGGATAGAGATAGCTCGTGTACGTCCCGTAGCCGTAGACGACGATCCCGAAAGGTGCGTTCGCTTCGATCCGATGCGTCCCGGCCCGCACGCGCTGGCGGAGGGCGCTCGCGCCGGTGTCGCCGATCGCTTCGAGCCCGCCCAGCAGATCGCCGTCGAGGACGACGCGCGTGCCCGCGGGGGCGGTGACGTTGACGAAGCTCTCCTCGAACGACTCCGGCGTGAGGAACGTGTACGAGGACCGGTGCTGCTCGGTCGGGATCGCGAGCGCCATCGCGGGATCCCCGTTCGGACGAAAACCGCTCGCGCCGAGCCCGAAGTAGTCCTGGCCGACGAGGATCTGCACCGCGGCGAAGGGCTCGGTCCCGGTGATGCGGACGTCGTCGGTGAGGGTGAGCTCGACGAACGCGCCGCGCGCGAGGACCACGTCGGGGCCGACGTCAGCGGGCTCGAAGTGGATCGCGTTGTCGTCGGCGGCCGACACGACGCGCACGAGGTTCGGCTCGCCGCGCACCGGCAGCGTCCGCGACACGATCGCTTCGCGGCCCCACGACTCCACCGGAAAGATCTCCTCTTCGAGGTGATCGCAAGCCCATCGGTCGAAGGGCACGAACGTGCAGTCGTGGCCAGCGACGACCGCGACCGGGCCGCTCGCGCGGATCTCGGTGCCCGTGAGGTCGTACTCCGGGCCGAGCGGACAGTACTGCACGTCCGCGCGGCTCTCGTCCTCCCATCCAGCCGTGCATTCGTCTCCGGTGGGCGAGTCGGACGCGATCTCGACGACGTCGCCGGCTTCGAGAGTGAACGACTGCGTGTCCCCAGGCGCCATCGCGCTCACCGCGCCGTCTTCGCTCGCACGCACGTGCGCGCGGGTCGTCACCTCCACGTCGACGGGTGTCGCGGACGCGCCGACGATCGCCACGAAGCCGGACAGAGCGCTCGGCTCGCCGCTGAGGCGCGACAGCTGAGTCGCGCGCGCGATCGCCAGGTAGCTCCCCGTGAGCACCGTCGTCGGCAGGAGCAGCGACGCGTCGTTCGTGTACGAGAAGCACTGGCCGTCCGGCGCGTCCTCGCGCGGCTCGACTGCGCAGTCGCGCTCGATCCGATAGTCGAGCGGGTCGAACTGGTAGACGGTGACGGGGACGCTCGACCGCAGCCGATATGCACCACCGCGAACGAGCGCCGAGCCGCGGTCCGTGGGACGGACGAGGGCTTCGACCCACGGCAATCGAATCGTCTCGAGCTCACCAGCCCCGATGTCGCGCTCTGCCACCACGGCTCCCTCGCGCTCTACGGTCACGCGCGCGGTGACGAGCCCCGGATTGGCGATGACGACGGCAAAGTCGAACTCCGGAGCGAGCTCCGAGTTCAGCGTCGTGACCGGCCAGTACTCGCATCCGATGTACGAAGCAGACATGGCGGCGTCCGCGCAGAGATCGCGGCATCCGAGCGCGCTGCAGTGAAGGCCCGCCGCGACGTCGCACGCGGCTCCCGCCGTCCAGCCGCTGCCGTCCGGATCGCAGACCTCGGGCGTCTCGTCGACACAGCGGACCGCGCTCGGCGCGCACGTCCGGCACCCGAGGCCTGCGGCGCACGCCTGCCCGCTCGCGCCGCAGTCATCCGTGCCCCGCGTACCACCCGAGCCGTCGCAGTCGTGCGCGACGTTGCCGACGCAGACGACGCCTTCAGGCGTGCCGTCGCACGCGGACGGCGGGCCAGCGTCGGGGA
The DNA here is from genome assembly GCA_963740495.1 of uncultured delta proteobacterium. GTDB lineage: Bacteria > Myxococcota_A > Polyangia > Polyangiales > CAVUEK01 > CAVUEK01. Next base: position 330,504 of record CAVUEK010000006.1, on the reverse strand, counting down.
AGCCCGGCGGCGGCGGGTGGCCGCCGTCGCACGCGAGCGCCAGCGCCACCAGGAGCGGAAGCGACCACGCGATACGACAGAGGTATGCTGCGTTTCCCCCGATGACCCACGCGGACCGCACCTGGGAATACTACCGCGACGCGCTCGCCGGCCGGCGGCTACCGCTAGCATTCGCCGATCTCGAGCTATTCGACGCGAACCTCGGCGCCATACTCTCGCGCGCGTCGGGCGTGCCGGTCCGCGTCGCCAGCAAGTCCATCCGGTGCCGCGCCCTGATCGACCGCGCCCTTTCGCGCTCCGGATATCGAGGCGTGATGTGCTTCACGGCGCGCGAGGCCGCTTTTCTCTCTGCGCACGGCGTCGACGATCTCCTCGTCGCCTATCCGACCGTCGACGAGATCGAGCTCGGCGAGGCGCTCGAACGCGTCTCGCGTGGCGCCCGAATCGTGTTCGTCGTGGACGACGTGGAGCAGATCGTGCGGATCGATCGCGCCGCGGAGCGCCGCGGCGCGATAGCCCGGCTCTGCCTCGACGTCGACATGTCGAGCGCGTTCCCCGGGATCTGGTTTGGTGTGCGGCGCTCACCCGTTCGCGATCGCGAAGCCGCGCTCCGCGTGGGGCGGGCGGCGCGCGAGCGCGAGCACGTCGAGCTCGTCGGCGTGCTCGGCTACGAGGCGCAGATCGCGGGGCTCCCCGACGCGGTTCCCGGCAAGGCCGCGATGAGCGCGATCATCCGCGCGCTCAAGCGCCGCTCGATCCGCGAGCTGACCGAACGGCGCGGCGAGATCGTCCGCGCGCTCCGCGACGACGGGCACGACATCGCGCTCGTGAACGGAGGCGGCACGGGGAGCCTCGAGTCGACGGCGCGCGATCCCGTCGTGACCGAGCTGACCGCGGGCTCGGGGTTCTTCTCGCCGGCGCTCTTCGACGCCTACCGCGGATTCCATCACGCGCCTGCCGTCGGGTTCGCGCTCCCCGTCGTGCGCAGGCCGGTGGCGGGGATCGTCACCTGCCACGGCGGCGGCTACATCGCGTCCGGCTCGGCCGGCCCCGACAAGCTGCCGGTGCCGTACCTTCCCGAGGGCCTCACGCTGCTCGCTCAGGAGGGCGCGGGCGAGGTCCAGACGCCCGTCGTTCTTCCGCCTGGCCTCGAGCTGGCCATCGGTGACCCGGTCCTGTTCCGCCACGCGAAGGCGGGGGAGCTCTGCGAGCGCTTCGACGCGCTCGTCCTCGTCGAGGGCGGCGCCGTCGTCGCGGAGGTTCCGACGTACCGCGGCGAAGGCCACGCTTTCTTGTGATCGCCGCGTTACCGCGCGACGGGCTCGCGCTCCGGCTCGACCGCGCGCGGCGTCGCGAGGAGCTCGCGCTCGTCTTCGGGTAGCACCGCGTGCTCCGGGATCTCTCCGTCGAGCGCGCGAAGGAACGCGACGATGTCGTCGACCTGTGCGCGCCTGAGCTCCGTGCCGAGCTGGTAGCGTCCCATGATCCGCACGACGTCGTCGAGCCGCGCCTGGGACCCGTCGTGGAGGTACGGCGCCGTCTGCGCGACGTTCCGAAGCGTGGGCACCTTGAAATAGTAGCGGTCCGCCTCGAGGTGCGTGACGTCGAAGCGTCCCATGTCCGCCGCGGTCAGCTCGCGGTCGAGCGTTCCGAACCAGTCTCGAGCGAGCCCCATCTTCTGGTACATGCTGCCGCCGATGTTCTGTCCGATGTGACATCGGGTACAGCCGACGTCGTGGAACGCGTCGAAGCCGCGACGCTCCTGCGCGGTGAGCGCGTGCTCCGCGCCGTTCAGGAACGCGTCGACCCGCGACGGCGTGATCAGAGAGCGCTCGTACTCCGCGATCGCGTTCGCGATGTTCGCCTGGGTCACGCCGTCCGCGTAGGCCGCAGCGAACGCGTCGCGGTACGAAGGGACGCTCCGCACCTCCACGACGAGCTCCGGCCAGGCCGAGCCCATCACGACGGGGTCGCTCACCTGACTCTGGACCTGCTCCTCGAGCGTGGCGGCGCGACCGTCCCAGAACTGAGCGAAGTCGAGGCTGGCGCAGAGGACCGTGAGCGCGTTGACGCGGCCCTCTGCACCACCGATCCCCGTCGAGACGGCGCGCGGCTCGGCGCCCCCGTGCTCGAACGAGTGACACGTCGCGCACGCCACGCTGTCGTCGCCGCTGAGGATCGGATCGAAGTAGAGCCGTCGCCCGAGCGCCATCTTCTCCGCGTCGTACTCGACCTGTCCCGGGAGCGCGGCGAGAGGCTCCGTCGCCTCGATCGGTTCGACGGCGGACGTCTCGTGCCGCGGGGTCTCGCCACAGCTACCGCACCCGACGAGACCGAGCCCGAAAGCCAGAGGGACCCAAGCTCGTGCTCTCACGTTCGACACGTTCGACTCCCTTGCTCGGCGACGTAGCACGCTGGGCTCGATTGACAGCCCGAGGCCGGTACCTATACTCCGCCGCCACTTTGGCGATGTAGCTCAGTGGTCTAGAGCGGGCGTTTCATACGCGCTAGGTCGGTGGTTCGACTCCACCCATCGCCACCAGAGGGCCTTTCGCACATGGCTCATTGACACCGGGCCGACCTGGAGTAAGCCCCCGCGCTGTGTTGGGTGGGCGAGGTGGAACGGTAGGAGCGTGGGCGGCGGCGAGCGCCGCCGTCGGCGCGCTCGTGGGTGCGGCCCTCTCGTGGGCGATCGTGCCCTCGGACGGGCCCCTCGCGATCGGGTGCGCGCTCCTGGCCGCGGTCGTCGTGGGGGCGTTCGCCCGCGCCGTCGTCGAGCGAAGCGTCGGCCGCCGGCTGACCGCGCTCGTCCGCTTCGTCGAAAGCCAGGCCTCGTCGCGCGACGGGCTCAGCCGCCTCCCGCCGCTCGGAGCCGACGAGATTGGTCGGATGGCCGCCGCGATGAACGAGCTCCTCGCTGCACAGACCGACGTGCGCGTCAGCATGATCGACCAAGGAATGGAGCTCGCCCGCACGCAGCGCGAGCTCGAGCTCGCCGCAGAGCTCGCCGACAAGTCGCACGAGCTCGGGCAGCGGCTCGCGGAACGCGCGCTCCTGTTCGACCTGCTACGCGCGAGCACCGAGAAGTCGGGCATGGACGAGGTCATGCCGTCCTTGTGCGAGCGGCTCGCGTCGTCGTTGCGGCTCCGCGAGCTGGCGATCCTCGTTCGCGAGAGCGAAGCAGCGCCGAGCGTCGTCGCCGGGGGCGAGCCCACCCGAGCCAAGGATTGATTCGTCATCCGCGCGGCGCACGGCTTCGAGCGGCCCGCGGAGGTGGTCGGTCGATTCGATCCAAAGAGGCGAGGGTGTCGCGGGCGAGGTCGTCGACTCGCGCGAGCCCTTCATCGTTCCGGATGTCTCGGTCGAGCCGTCCTATCTCGCGTTCTGGGGGGCGGCTGCACGCGAGGGCTCGTTCGCCGCGGTGCCCATCCGCGAGGGCGACCGCGCGCTCGGCATCTTGGCGATGACGCGGCCGGCGAACGATCCGTTGCTCGAGCCCGAAGCGCGCTTTCTCTCCGCCGTCGCCGACACGATTGCGCTCGCGATCCGCCACGCGCAGCTCGTCGACGAGCTGCGGGAGCTCTCGACACACGACGAGCTGACGGGCCTCGCGAACCGCCGGCTCCTCGACGCTCGCCTCCGAATGGAGGTCGACCGGGCGCGCCGCTTCGGGACATCGCTCTCCGTGCTCGCCGTCGACATCGATTACTTCAAGAGGTTGAACGACACGTTCGGCCACCCGGCCGGCGACGCTGTCCTCGCGTCGGTCGCCGGTACGCTCGAGCGCGGCGTCCGCCGCGTCGACATCGTCGCGCGCGTCGGCGGCGAAGAGTTCGTCGTCGTGCTCGCCCGGACCGACCTCGAGGCCGCCGCGGGGGTCGCGGAGAAGATCCGGACGCGCGTCGCCGTGACCGAGGTGCCGGGGCTCGCGCGCCAACCTCGCGTCACCGTGAGCATCGGCGTCGCCGAGCTTCTCGACGGCGAAGAGCCGATGGAGCTGCTCGCGCGCGCCGACACGGCGCTCTACGCCGCGAAGGGGGCGGGCCGCGATCGTGTCGAGGTCGCGCTCGACGACCGCCGGTCGAGCCCCGTTCCGCCGCCGCCCCTTCCGCCTGCGATTGTCTCGAACGAGCGGCATTGATCCGAGCAGGCCGTGCGCGAGGCTGCTAACCTCACGCTCCGCATGGCCGACGGAGGTGACAGCCGCACCGACGAGGATCTCATGCGCGCGTTCGTCGCCGGCGATCACGCTGCGTTCCGCGTTCTTTTCGAGCGGTACGCGCCCATGCTCCTGCGCCTCGCGAGGCGCCGCCTCTCGTCCGACGAAGAGGCTCGCGAGGTGGTGCAGCAGACCTTCTTCCAGCTGAACCTCGCCCGCCGCGACTTCCGCCAGGACGCGAAGCTCCGTCCGTGGGTGGTCACGATCGCGATGAACCTCGTGCGCGAGCACTACCGCCGCCGCGGTCGCCGCAAGGAAGCTCCGCTCGATGCCGCGATCCACACGGTCGGCGTCGAGTCGAAGAACGCCGTCGACACCGACCAGCGCGCGGAGCGGCTGCGGGCCGCGCTCGCTTCGCTCCCGGACAGTCAGAGAACGGTGATCGAGCTCCACTGGCTCGAAGAGCTGCCGTTCGCAGACGTCGCGCGCGTGGTCGGTGCTCGTGAGGGAGCGGTGCGCGTGCGCGCGCATCGCGGCTACAAGCGGCTCAAGGAGCTGCTCGAGAAGGAGCTCGGCGAGTCATGAGCAACGAGCAACCGAGCGCCGACCGCGACCCGCGCCTCGACGAGCTCCTCGAGGAGATGGCGGGGCCGCCGATCGTGCCGCCGCCGGACATGGACGCGCTCTTCCGGAGCGTCGAGTCCCGGGTGCGTCAGGGCGAGTCCGGGGCGCGAGGCTTTTTCCGCAGCCGGTCGACCGTCGCCCGCCGGCTGCTCGCGCTCTCGGCGTTTGCCGTCGTCGCGCTCATCGCCGCGCTCGCCATGCCGCCTCCCGACTGGAGCTCGCTCGCCACGCCGCGCTCCATCGCGGCGTTCGCCGCGCTCGCGACGCTCCTCGCGATCTGCCTCGGCGTGGCCCTCCGTCCGCTCCACGCGCCCGCGCTCACCGTCTGGCAAGGCGTCCTCCTAGCGAAGGCCGCCGTCGTCGCGACGGTCGTCTTGGCGCTCGTCCCCGTGTCGTCGCGCGCCGCCGGCGACGCGCTCGTCCCCGTGATGCCGTGCATGATGACCGGGCTCTTGCTCGGGATCCCCGTCTATGCAGTCGCACGTGTCCTCGATCGAGGGACGTTCCTCGGGCCGCTCCTCGCCGCCTCCGCGGCGGGGCTCGCGGGCAACTTCGCGCTCCAGATCCACTGTCCCGCAGGTGACGTGATGCACAACATCGAGGGTCACGCTTCGGTCGCCGCGATCTTCGTGCTCGGCGTCGCGGCGGTCGAGGTCCTGTCGCGGCGGTTGCGTCTCTGAGCGCACCTCCCGCGCTCGACACCGTTTCCGTCCGCTCGCGCGCGAGCGTAGAGTGTCCGCGGAGCATCACCCCAAATGACGGAAACGTTCCGAACGATCTCTCCCGTCGACGCGAGCGTCTACGTGGAGCGACCACATGCCACCGAGGCGGAGGTCGAGGCGATAGTGGATCGCGCGCGCGTCGCGCAGCACGCCTGGGCGCATACGTCGCTCGCGGAACGTCGCGCGCTCGCCACCCGCCTCGTCGACGTCGTCGTATCGCACGCCGCCCGAAACGCCGAAGAGCTCACGTGGCAGATCGGCCGGCCGATCCGACAATCGCCCGGAGAGATGCGCGGGTTCGAGGAGCGGGGCCGCGCGATGATCGGGCTCGCCGAGAGCGCGCTCTCGGACATCGAGCTCGGCGCGAAGGAAGGCTTCCGCCGGTTCATGCGAAAGGAGCCTCTGGGCGTCGTGTTCGTCCTCGCGCCGTGGAACTACCCGTGGCTCACGGCGGTGAACACGGTGGTCCCGGCGCTCGTCGCGGGCAACACGGTCATCCTCAAGCACAGCGAGCAGACCCCGCTCGTCGCCGAGCGGTTTCGCGAGGCAGCCGACGAGGCCGGGCTGCCCGCCGGCGTGCTGCAGCACATCCACGCGACGCACGACGTCGTGTCCAGCATCGCGGCCGACCCGCGGGTCGCTCACGTCGCGTTCACCGGATCGGTCGAGGGTGGTCGATCCGTCCACCGCGCGACCGCCGAGCGCTTCGTCGACGTGGGCCTCGAGCTCGGCGGCAAGGATCCGGCCTACGTACGGCCCGATGCTCCGTTCGAGCACACCGTCGAGAACCTCGTCGACGGATCGTTCTTCAACGCCGGCCAGAGCTGCTGCGGGGTGGAGCGCATCTACGTGCACCGCGACATCTACGACCGCTTCGTCGAGGCGTTCGTGGCCGAAACGAAGAAGCTCCGGCTCGGGGATCCGACGGACGCCGAGACGACTCTCGGCCCGGTCGTGCGCGTCTCCGCGGCGGCGCGGATCCGCGCGCAAGTCGCCGCGGCTCTCTCCGCGGGCGCGCACGCCCTCATCGACGAGGCCGAGTACCCCGCCCGCGAGCGCGGGCCCGCGTACATGCCGCCACAGGTCCTCGTCGACGTCGACCACGGCATGGACGTGATGACCGAGGAGACTTTCGGTCCGGTCGTCGGCATCATGCCCGTCGCGTCGGATGACGAGGCGATCCAGAGGATGAACGACAGTCGCTACGGCTTGACGGCGTCGATCTGGACCGCTGATCTCGAGCGCGCCGTTTCGCTCGGCGATCGCGTCGAGACGGGGACGCTGTTCCTGAATCGCTGCGACTACCTCGATCCGGAGCTCGCGTGGGTAGGCGTGAAGGACTCGGGGCGTGGCGTGACGCTGAGCCGGCTCGGTTACGAGCAGCTCACGCGTCCGAAGTCGTTTCACCTTCGGAGGGCGAGCGAGACATGAGGCGATCACGTCTTTCCATGTTGGGGTGCTCCGTGCTCGGGGTGGTGCTCTACGCGTGCAGCGGAGCCGCCTCGAGTGGCGAGTCGGGCTTGGCGCGAACCGGCCCGCCCAGCGCGGAGGAGCAGGCGTGCAGCCGCGACTCGGAGTGCGTCCTCGTCGACGACTGCTGCGGATGCGCGAACGGTGGCATCCGCCAGGCGGTGCGGGCCGACGCGGTCGAGGCGATGTCGGGCGCGGCGGAGGCCGCGTGCGGCACGCGCAGCTGCGCCGAAGGCCAAGCGAGCCAGCACCGGAGCTGCGCCGCGACCGCAGCCGTTTGCCGCGGTGGCCGCTGCATCCCCGGCGGGTAGCTACCGCACCGTTCGTGGCGCCTCGGGTCGCCAGGGGCCTCTGCGAGGATCGCAGCGCTTCTCGGTGGCACCCATCTTGAAGAGGGTTCGAGGCGCGGCGGATGGAGCCGTCGCACGAAGAGAAGCGACCCACAAAAAGAAGAGATCCGTCAGACCCCTGATACCCAAACCCCCTGAGCCGCCCGCCGGTCATCCCCCGGCGGGCGGTTCTTTTTTGGGGGCACGCGATCCCCGCGGGCCACGCGCGTTTTCCCTCGAGATGACTGGCGAGCTACCCTCCCGCCCTCGTGCACGTCGTCGTCGCATCGGCCACCCCCATCCTCGGCGAAGCTCTCGCACAAGCCCTCGTGGCCGCCGGGCACGAGCCGCTTCACGCGAGCACGAACGACGAGCTCCGGAGGCTCCTGGCGGGCGAGCCCAAGCCCGCGGCGGCGTTCGTCGCCCGCAGGCTGCCCGGCGGTGACGCGCTCGAGGTTCGCGAGGACTCGGCCGGCGTTCCGCTCGTGCTCGTTTCGCCGGACGAGCGCGACCGCGACGCGGCTCGTGCGGCGCGGCTCGCGGGCTTTCTCCGGGTGCCGTTTCAGCCGGGCGAAGTGCTGCGCGCCCTCGGCGTGTCCACGCGCGCCGAGCGCGTCATCCTGCTCGCCGACGACAGCGATCTCGTCCACCGGCACACGACGCCGATCCTCGAGGACGCAGGCTATCGCGTCGTCCACGCGTACGACGGGGACCAGGCGCTCGCGATGCTCGACGAGGAGCGGCCGGACCTCGTGATCACCGACGTCGAGATGCCGCACAAAGACGGGTATCAGGTGTGCGCCGCCATCAAGGGCGAGCCGGACACGTCGCACCTCCCGGTGATCATCTGCTCCTCGCTCGGAGAGGCCCAGGATTCTCGAGCGCGGCTTCGACGTCGGGGCCGACGACTACATCGTCAAGCCGGTCGTGCCCGAGGAGATGCTCTCGCGCGTCCGGGACCTCCTCGCGGAGGTCGATCTGTCGGGTCGCGAGCGGATCCTCGTCGTCGATGACTCGCCCGCGATCCGGCATCTCGTCGGCGACGCGCTCACGCGGCAGGGCTTCGAGGTGACCACCGCGAGCGATGGACAGGAAGGCTTCGAGCGCGCGGCCAGCGCCGAGCGCGCGTACGAGCTCATCCTGACCGACTACGACATGCCGCGAATGACCGGCTTCGAGATGGTCCACGCGCTCAAGCACGACGTGAAGACTCGCGACACGCCGGTCCTCATGCTCACCGCGCGCGACACGCGCCGCGACCGCGCGCAGATGCGCGCCGCCGGCCTCACCGCGTACCTCGTCAAGCCGTTCAGCGCGGACAAGTGCGTCGCGATGGTGGAGCGCATGCTCGCAGAGCGGCGCCTTCGCGCGTACAAGGACGCCTCGAAGCTCTACATCTCCGACGGAGCGCGCAAGGCGGCCGAGGCGCAGGCGTCGACGGGGGCGATGTTCTCGTATCGCGCCTCACACCAGGAGATGACCGTCCTCTTCAGCGACATCTGCGGCTTCACGAGCATGTCGAGCGCGATGCCCGCTCCCGAGGTCGTCGAGCTCCTCAACGGCTACTTCGACGCGCTGTGCCCGGTCGTCAAGGCGCGGGGCGGCGACATCGACAAGTTCATCGGCGACGCGATCATGGCGATCTTCCAGGAAGACCCCGAGTTCGACGAGCCGCACACGCTGCGCGCCGTCCGAGCGGCGTGGGAGATGCAGCGTGCCCTCGACGCGTTCAACGCCGCGATCGGACGAGACCCGCCCCTACAGATGCGCGTCGGCGTCAATACGGGGCCCGCCGTGCGCGGAGACATCGGGAGCCGATTCGTGCGGCGGGACTACACCGCGATCGGCGACACGGTGAATCGCGCGCAGCGGTACGAGTCGAACGCGCCGAAGGGCGGCGTGCTGATCAGCGCGGAGCTCTACGAGCTCGTTCGGGACCAGGTGGAGGTCGAGCCACTCGAAGGCCTCAAGCTCAAAGGGATCGATTGGCCGGTCACGGCGTACGTCGTGAAAGGCTTCGTCGGGGAGGACTGGGGTTGAAGAAGACGCGTGTGCTCGTCGTGGACGACAGTGCATTCATGCGCACGGCCGTCGCCCGCACGCTCGGTAGCGACGATCGGATCGAGGTCGTGGGTCAGGCGCGCGACGGGGGGACGCGGTCAAGCGCGCGCTCGAGCTCGTCCCGGACGTCATCACGATGGACTTCAACATGCCGGTGATGAACGGCGCCGAGGCCGTGCGCGCGATCCTGGAGAAGCGGCCGATCCCGGTCGTGATGCTGTCGGCGCACACGTACGACGGTGCGAAGGAGACGGTCGAGGCGCTGTCAGCCGGCGCTGTCGACTTTCTGACCAAGCCGGATGGTGAGGTCTCGACGGATCTGTCGGGGATCCGCGACGAGCTCATCAAGAAGCTGCTCGGCGCCGCATCGGCGCACCCGCAGCCGGGCGCTCCCTCTCCGCCGCGCGTCGCGAAGCCGGCCCACGCGCCGACTCCGACGCCGGCGCGCGTCGAGCGTGTGTCGTTCGCGTCGATGGTGCTCGATCCGATCGTCGTCGTCGCGGTGTCGACCGGTGGCCCGGCCGCGCTCGAGCGCGTCGTGCCGCGCCTGCCCGCGTCCTATCCGAACGCCGTTCTCATCGTCCAGCACATGCCCGCGCAGTTCACGCGCGCGCTCGCCGAGCGGCTCGACTCCATGAGCGCGCTGACCGTTCGTGAAGCGCGCGGGTCCGAGCGTCTCGTCGCCGGAACCGTCCTCATCGCGCCAGGCGATCAGCACGTCGTCTTCGAGCGGAACGGCATGATCAAGCTCACGAGCGGTCCGCCCGTCAACGGCTGTCGCCCGAGCGCCGACGTCACTCTGCAGTCGGCGGCGCCCGTCTACGGTCAGCGCATCACCGCTCTCGTCCTCACCGGAATGGGCCGCGACGGGGCGCTCGGCGCCTCCTCCGTGCGAGCCGCGGGCGGATACGTCATCGCGCAGGACCGCGAGACGTCGGTCGTCTACGGCATGCCCCGCGCCGTCGTCGAGATGGGCGTCGCCGACGAGGTCGTCCCGCTCGACCGCATCGCGACCAAGCTCGTGCGCCTCGCCGAGCGCTCGTCGTAGAGCTCAGAAGCTGCCGCGGACCGTGACGTTGCCCGGTCCGAGCGCCACCTCGGTCGAGCCGCCGGACGTGACGGCGAGCACGACCCCGACGCCCGCGACGGCTGCGCCGACGATGAGCCCGGCGATCCCGATGCCGGTGAGCGCGGGAGCGCGGTCGTACGCGGGCTGGATCTCGCGCCACGTCTTTCCGGCGGAGCTCTCGACCGTCGAGATGTCGCCGAGCCCGACGGCGAGGAGCACGACGCCCCCGATGGCGAGGGCGGCACCGCCTCCGACGAGCACCCACGGCAGCGCGCCGGGACCGCCGCCCGACGCGTCGGGAGATCCTTGGTCGATCCCGCCGGCCCGACCGTGCGTCTCGTCGGGCGTGGTCTCCCCGCCGCTTCCGTCATCGTGGCCTGTCTCGGCGGCCTCGGCTGCGTCGCGCTCGGCGATCGCCTCTTCGATCGCGGCGATGCGTGCTTCGACCTGCTCGCGCGTCTCGTCGTCGGGCGGCGCGTCGACGAGGAACTGGCGGAACGCTTCGAGCGCGACGTCGTCGCGCCGGAGCCGGTCGGCCGCGGAGCCGATGTTGTAGAGGAGGCCCGGGCGGTGGCTGAGGTCGTACGAGCGCTGGAAGTAGTCGAGCGCGCTCTCGAAGCGACCGCGGTCGAACGCTTCCCGACCGGCCTCGAAGAGCGCTCGCGCTTCGCGGTCGAGCGAGTCGTCTTGGGCGAGCGCCGGCGCGCACATGAGGGTCGCGAGCGACACGATCATCAGCGCCAGGGTCGCACGGCTCATATGCAGCTCCCGAGCGTGCAGGTGCGAGGGGACGAGCAGACCGAGCCGCAGCTACCGCAATTCGTGGCCGTGTTGAGCGACGTCTCGCAGCCGTTCGACGTACTCCCGTCGCAGTCTCCCCAACCCGAAGCGCAGGGGAAGATACACATGCCGGCGCTGCAGCGCGGGACGGTGTTCGGACGCATCACGCAACGCACGCCGCACGCGCTGCAGTTGTCCGGGTCGTTCATGGGGTTCGACTCGCAACCGTTCGTGGGGTCGCCGTCGCAGTTTGCGAACCCCGTGCTGCACATCAGCCCGCACGCGCCGCCGCTGCAGACGGCCGTCGAGTTGGCGCCGAACGCACACGCGTGGCCGCACATCCCGCAATTGGCGCCCGACGTGTTCGTGTTCGTCTCGCATCCGTCGGTGACCGCCGTGTTGCAATCGTCCCACGGCGACGTGCACGAGCCGATGACGCAGCGGCCGTCGACGCAGTCGGGCGTGCCGTGGCTCACCGACGGGCAAACCATCCCGCACGAGCCGCAGGCGGAGACCGACCTCGCCGTGTCCGTCTCGCATCCGGTGCTGAGCACGCGATCGCAATCACGCCATGGGTCCGTGCACGTTCCGATCGTGCACAAACCGCCCGAGCACGACGGAGCGCCGTGGGCGACCGTGCCGCACGACATGGCCGCGGGCATCTCGTCCGTGCTCGAGTCGCAGTCGTTGTCGCGACCGTCGCAGCGCTCCATCTCGGGCATGCACGCGTCTACGGGCGCGTCTGCGGGCGCGTCTACGGGCGCGTCTGCGGGCGCGTCTACGGCGCGTCCGCCATCGTGGCGTCTCCCATCGGTGCGTCGCTTCGCGGAGCGTCGTCGTGGTGAGCGTCGACCGGACGTGCGTCCGACATCGGAGCGTCCGCGAGCGGGCCATCCGTCGCCCCGCCCCCGTCCGCCACGTCGCCGCGGTAGCAGAGCCCCGACCGGCACTGGAACCCGGGCGGGCACGGCTCGTCGGCGTCGCAGATGAGCGCGCCGTCCGGGATCGTGGCCGCGCAGCTGGCCATCAGCCCCATCGCGACTGCGCCCGAACCGAGACAAGCAAGCCGCCAGGCGACGCCGCGGTCGACCATCGCCACAAAGGTACACCGACAGGAACGGGCCGGTCTACGCCGGCGCGCCCCTCACTCCCGGTTCCACCGCACGGTCTCCGCCTCGCCTTCGACGACGCGGTTCTGGTTGAAGCCGAGCGGGCTCGCGAGGTAGATGCCGGGCGCGCCGCGGCGGTTCGAGGTGAACGCGACGATGCGGCAGTCCGGCGACCACGCGGGGTCCTTGTTCATGCCCTGGCCCTGCGTGATGCGGGTGTACTCGCTCGTGTTGACGTTGACGGTGAAGATGTCGAGCGTGCTGTCACGGCCCGTGAACGCGAGCAGCGGCTTGCGCGGGTCGGGGCAGTACGCCGGCGTCTGGTTGTGCGTGCCACGGTACGTGACGCGCCGCTGGTTGCCGCCGTCCGCGTCCATGATCCAGATCTGCGGCGTGCCGTGCCGCGCCGACACGAACGCCACCTTGCCGCTCGGTCCACACGTGGGGCTCACGTCGATCGCACGGTTGTCCGTGAGGCGCCGAACGCCCGTGCCGTCGAGGCGCGCGCTGTAGATCTCGCTGTTGCCGTCGCGCGAAGAGACGAAGTAGACGCGATCACCGCAGATCGACGGCGCCATGTTCAGCCCGTTGCCCTCGAGCACCGGTCGCCCGTGGATCCCGGTGTGCGTGATGAACATCCCGCTCTCGGTGAGCCGCGTGAACCAGATCGTGTGGTCCGGACCGAACGACGGCAGCATCGCGATGCCGCGCCCGTTGGTGACGCGCATGTTCCCGTAGCCGTCCATGTCCGCGCAGTGGACGTCCTTGCGGCCCGGCGCCATGCGCTGTGCCCAGGTGATGTGCGTCCCGAACGGGCCTGCCTCCCCGGTGATCGTCCGGAGCACTTCGTTGCCGAAGTCGTGCATGAACCGGCGCAGCTGATCGGTCGTGCCCTCGTAGCTCTTCGTCAGCGCGGGCGACGATCCCCGCGCGAGCATGAAGAAACGCATCTCGACGGCGATGCGGCCGTTGGTCTCCGTGACCTGACCCTTGATGACGCCGTTCGCCTGCAGGCCTCCCCAGCGCGCCGCCTCCATGCCGAGCCCCTCGGACTCCACGTCGAAGTGGATCGAGCGCGGATCGATCACGCGATAGCCGGGCATCAGGTTGAAGTCGTTGCGCAGGATCCCGCCGCCGGCGCTCCCGTTCGGGTTGCCGCCGAGCAGATCGGGGATGCCCATCCGGAACACGTTGCTCTCGATCGCATCGACGTCGACGACGACGTTCTCCGGCAACGCCGGCTCTTCGCCGGCGGCGGGCTGCTGCTGGCCGCCCACGCGCGTGGGCTCTGCGATGGCCGCCGCGAGCGCGAAGAGCGCACCTGCGACGACGGCGTGCGTGACGAAGCTTCGGTCCCTCATGGTCCCCGCATTCTGCCTGATGGGTGCCTCAACGGGGCGGCGAGAAACGGATGGGGAAAGATGTCCCGAAGTAGGTGTTTCGCTCCTCGTCGGGCGGGTCGCGCAGCTGCGAGCCCACCGCTTGATCCATCCGCAGGCGCACCGCCTGGTCGAAATCGCTGTTTCCACTCGCGCTCGCGATCGTGAACCCCTCGATGATCCCGGCCGGCGACGTCTGCACCCGCACGGTCGCAGCGAGGCCGTGCCGCTCCTCGTCGGTGATGCTCGTCGGCATCGTGAAGCCCCGGCGGAAGTAGCCGTAGAGGTAGGTCCGGTAGACGTCGCCTTCGTCGCGGTCCACCGTGCCCTCGGCGACTCCGTCGGGATCGCCCTCCTGCTCGGCGGCCTGAGCGATGTGCGCGAGCTCGTCGGCGCGCGTCCCGAGGCGCGCGACGAGATCGTTCACCGAATCGAGCGGCCCCGCGTCTGGACGCCGGACGCGGTCCGCCCCTTGGCGCGGGATGTCGCTCGGCTGCGGCGGCGCCGTGGTTCGAGCCTCGCGGATGCGGTTCGGGAGCTCGTGCGGATCGAACTGCCGGCCGAGCTTGATGAGCTTGGCCTCGACGAACTCGACCTCCGGCGGCTGCTCCTCGAACATCTCGCGCGCCTGCTCGGCTCGCGCGCTCTGGTCGAGCGAGAACGCCGTCACGACCAGCAGCACGACCGCCAAGAAGATGTGTGATCCGAGCATCGTGAGCGCCCCGATGACGATCGCGAGCGTGCTCACGCGGCCGGCGTGGAAGGCCGTTGCGGGCCGTTGGTCCCGCGGGTCGACGCCGAACCGCGCCCCCCGGCCGGCGGGGCCGTTCGGGTCGGCATATCCCTTGACGGTTCCCATCAGTCCCGGGTGAGCGGATCGGTCACGAGGCCCAGCTTCTCGATCCCGACTTGTCGAACGATTGCCAGTACTTTGACGACCTCGCCGTACGGGACGGCCTCGTCCGCCTGCACGAACACCTGCTGCTGTTCCTGCACGCGCGAATCGGTTCGGAGGAGCTGCTCGAGCCGGTCCAGGGTCACCTCGTCGTCGAAGAAATAGAGACGCGTGGACGGGCCCCCGGGTTCTCTCTCTTCGGGCGGGACCAGGGCGACCACGACGAGCGGGATGTCCTCGGTGACCTCCATCCTCGGAGCCTCGGCATTCGGCAGATCGACCTCGACACCGGTGGTCAGCATGGGTGCCGTGATCATGAAGATGATCAGGAGCACGAGCATGACGTCCACGAGCGGCGTCACGTTGATCTCCGAGAGCGGCGCGCGCCCGCCGCTGCTGCCATCCGAGAACGCCACTAGCTGCTCAGGAAGTGGCGGCGGACGATGTTGAGATAGTCGCTGGAGAAGGCGTCGACCTCGCTCTCGAGCACGCGGATCCGACGCAGGAAGTAGTTGTACGCCATGACCGCGGGGATCGCGGCGACGAGGCCGATGGCCGTCGCGATGAGCGCCTCCGCGATACCCGGTGCGACCGTCGCGAGGCTCGCGTCCTGCTCGGTCCCGATCGCGATGAACGCGCCCATGATGCCCCACACCGTGCCGAACAGGCCGATGAACGGAGCCGTCGCCCCGGTCGTCGCGAGGAACGGGAGAAAGCTCTCGATCCGCGTGAGCTCGTTCGCCTTCGCCCGGCGCAGGGCGCGCTCGACGTTGTCCGTCGTTCCGCTGCCGCCCGGCCCGGCGACGCGCGCGAGCTCGACGTAGCCGGCGCGAAACACCGACGCGATCGGGGAGCTCTCGAACTTCTTCACCTGCCCGTAGACGCCTTCGAGCCGCTCCGCGGTCCAGGTCGCGGCCTGCTCACCCCAGAAGAAATCCAGGAAGCGGCTGCTCGACGCGGTCGCTTGAGCCACGCGGACGACCTTGGCGCCGATGATGAACCAGCAAACGAGGCTCATCAGCACGAGGCCGAGCATCACCAGCTTCACGACGGGCGACGCCTGCAGGACGAGCTGCCAGATGTCGATCCCGTGGGCGGGCTCTTCGGCGGCAGCGGCGGTCGCGACTTGCAACGTCACGAAATGAACGAGGATCGAGGACTCCATGTCGACGCATGCGGTTCAACCACGCGGCCGAATGAGTGTCAACGTGTGGGCTCGCCGGCGCTCGTCACGGCGGAGAGCAGCGTCTCCTCCGTGATCGGCCCCACGTGAGTCCACGCGACGCGTCCGGCGCCGTCGACGACGTACGTGGTCGGGAGCCGGGAGACGCGGAATCAATCCCACTGCTCCGAGGTCGAGATCGCGATCGGGTAGGTGATTCCGAGACGCGTCGCGGCGGTCGCGATGCGAGCGAGCGGTGCCTGATCGCCGGAGAGCCCGAGCACCATGCCGCCGCTCGCCGAGATGCGCGCGTGGACGCGGCTCAGGGCCGGCGCCTCGGCGCGGCACGGCGGGCACCACGTCGCCCAGAAGTTCAGGACGGTGACGTGACCGCGCCGCGACGCGAGAATCGAACCTCGTCCCGTCGGACAGCTCGGCGGTGAGCGCCGGCGCCTCGTCGCCGCGCGCCACCAGGCCCGAGCCGAGCACGTCGGAGAGCACGACCCACCCGAGCAACGCGACGAACACCCACGGCACCAAGCGCGTGAGGACGCGCACGGGTCGCTTCGCGGTGTCGGTGGCGGGTGGGTCGTGGCGTGCGGGGTCGTCGGACATCGGATGCTCCAGCGTGTCAGCGCGGGGCTCGTTCGCGCCATCGGCGGGCGCTCCCAGTATACGGTTCCTGCGCCACGCCGCCGTTGACCCGAGCGGCGCGCCGGGGGATCGTGGGCTCCGGAAACGGGCGGGAAGCACGAGGATGCGAACGATCGCGACGGCTTGGGCGTGTGCCGTGGGGCTCTTGGGGCTGGGCGCCGGATTGGCGCGAGCCCAGACGGCAGAGCCGAGCCCGATCGAGACCGCTCGCGAGCACATGGAGCGCGGCCAAGAGCATTACGTCGCACAGAGATACGCCGAAGCGGCCGAAGAGTTTCAGCGCGCGTACGAAGCGCAACCGTTCAGCGCGTTCCTCTACAACGCGGCGATCGCGTACGAACGAACGGGCGAGTGGACACGCGCCGCGGACTCGTTCGCCCAGTACCTCGAGCGCGACCCGGAGGCATCCGACCGCGCTGCCGTCACCGCCCGCATCGACGCGCTCCGTACGCGCGCGGCCGGTGGCGGAACGGGGACGACCGAGCTCGTACAGAACGGCACGGGAACGGGCACGGGCACGGGCACAGGCACCGGCACCGGCACCGGCACGGGCACAGGTACGGGTACGGGCACGGGCACGGGCACCGGTACGGGCACGGGCACCGGCACGAACGAAGAGCCGGTGACGTTGGTCGGGGCGACCGACATGAAGTCGCTCGTGTCGATCCGCACCAACCCCGAGGGTGCGCAGGTGACGCTCGAGCAGGAGGGGCAACGCGTCACGAGCGGCCCCGCGCCGTTCGCGTACACGCTCGATGCGGGGATCTATCGCGTCGTCGTGGAGCATCCGGACTACCGAACGGTCGAGCAGCGGATGCGGATCCATCCGGGCAAGGTCTACGTCCTCATCGTCGAGATGAGCCAGGGCCACTTCCTCGGGTACTTGAGCATCACGAGCAGCGTGCCGGGCGCGAACGTGTTCATCGACGATCGCGCCGAGGGGACGCGAGGGCAGACGCCGTGGGGCAACGTGGTCCCGATCGGCGAGCACACGGTCTGGGTGGAGCGACCCGGATACGAGCCGGTGGAGCAGCACGTCGAGGTCGAGCTCGGCGATCTGAAAGAGATCGAGGTGGAGCTCGAGCGCGTGCACAACGGCAAGGTCCGGGTGAGCGCGAACGTTCGGGGGGCGTCGGTGTACGTCGACGACCACCAGGTCGGCAACGCGCCGTGGGAAGGCGACGTCGACGCGGGCCGGCACCGTGTGCGCATCGCGTCGGATGGGATGAAGGACTATGAGGTCGAGGTCGAGGTGCCCAGAGGACAGCTCGTTCCGGTCGAGGCGCGGCTTCGCCCCGCCGTCGGGCGCGGCGGGGCGTGGGTGACGGCGGTGCTCGGCGGGCTGATGGTCATCGGCGGCGCCGTGCTCGGCGTCGTCTCGAACGACATGCTCCACGAGGTCGAGGCGCTCCGTGATGCGGGCACGCTCGCGTCGAACGACTCGCGCTTCACGACGGGGCAGGGTCTCGCGATTGGCGCCGACATCGCGTTCGGTCTCGGCGTCATCCTCGGTGGGCTCTCGATCTACTACTTCGTGCAGGATCCGCTGCCCGACTCCGACGGCCGCGTTCGCGAGCCCCGCGACTGGACCCTCGCGCCCGCGGTGGGACCGGGGCTCGCGGGCGGTAGCTTTCGGTGGAGCTTCTGATGGGTCGCTCCGGCGTGCTCGGGGGGATCTCCGCGACCGCTCTCGCCTCGCTCGCGGTCGCCTGCAACCCCGCCGCGTTCGACGAGGTACAGCGCGCGGCGAGCACGCGCATCTTCGAAGCGCCGGATGGTTTCACCGACGCGCACTTCGCCGAAACCATGGCGAGCTTCGTGGCGACCGTCGACGGCGTCCCGGTGTCGCGCCTCGCGGTGTCGTCGGGGCCGGGAGGGGCCATCGCTGGCTATGCCGGTTGGAACGGCACGACGTTTCCGAACGGTGCCTTCCTCTACGACACGTGCAACCACTCGGGCGACTGCGACGTGGACAACGGCGTCGCGCTGGCCGGCATCCCTTCGTGGCGTACGGGCACACCCGCAGAGGGTCGCGCTTGCATCCTCTCGACCGCGCCGGCGAGCGGTGGCTTCACGGTGTACTGCGAGACCCTCGCGACGCGCGAGCCGGTCACTGGCTCGCGGCCCGGGCTCGACCTCGGCGCGACCGCCGTCTCGCTCGGCGTCGCGCGGCAGGTCGGTGTCGCCCTCCTCGGCGCGCCCGGCGACCTCAGCGGCGCAGGCGCGATCTACCGCGTACCGGACGGAGGCGCAGCCGTTCGGATCGACTTCGAGCCGGGCACCGCGCCTCCATCGGGCGCGCTCGGTAGCACGATTGCCGCGTATCCGCTCGCCGCCGACCGTGCGCTCGTCGCCGCGTCCGCGCCGCTCGCTGGTCGCGTCGTCGTCGCCACGCTCTTCTCCGACGGCACGGCGATTGTGAACGCGTGTCTCGACGACCCCACGCCGGGATTCGGTGGAGCGCTCGCGATTGGCGACGTCGACGGCGACCACTCGCCGGACATCTTGGTCGGCAACGGGATGGACGCCGGCAGGACGGACGAGTATCCGGGTCTACGGCTCGTCGGGCATGCCCGCGGGGCCCAACTGCGGACCGTGGGCCGCATCACCCGTCGTGGTCGCGTGTCCCGACGATCTGGACGGCGTGGCCTGCGCGGGCTCCGGGTTCGGATCGACGCTGGCCGTCGGAGACGTCGACGGGAACGGGATCGACGACGTGATCGCGGGCGCGCCGCTGGCCGATGTCGATGGCCAACGAGAGGCAGGCGCCGTGTACGTGCTTCCGGGAGCGGGCGCCGGACCTTCGACGACGGGTGCGGTGCTCCTTTCCCACTCGGCTCCGCAGGCCGGTGATTGAGTCGGCACGCTCGTCACGGCGGTCGCCACCGGGCTCTCGACCGGGCTCGTTCCTCGCGTCGAGCCGGTCGCCTCGGCGCTGGGCCATCCACCGGGCGCCGTCGTCGGGCACGGCACCATCCTCGTCTTCCTCTGCACCGGTCTGCCCGGTGACACGCCCTCCGACTCGGGCGAGCGTTGCGTGCCGTGATCGGAACATGAGCCCCGAGCGCAAACAGATCCTCATCGCGGACGACGAGCCGAACATGCGCCGCGTGCTCGCCGCTCAGCTCATGCGCGACGGCTACGACGTGCACACGGTCGACGACGGCGCGAGCGCGATCGAGACGCTCGCGGAGCATCACATCGATGTCGTGATCAGCGACCTGCGGATGCCGAAGGTCGACGGGATGGGGCTCCTGAAGCACGTGATGGTCAATCATCCGGACGTCCCGGTGATCATGATCACCGCGCACGGGACGGTCGACACCGCGGTCGAGGCGCTCAAGCTCGGCGCGTACGACTTCGTGACGAAGCCGTTCGACAAGACCGAGTTCCGCAATGTCGTGGCGAAGGCGGCGCGCACCCGCGAGCTCAGCCAGACAGACGTCGTCCCGGAGGTCGGTGAGCTCGGTCGCTACGACATCATCGGTCAGTCGAGCGCGATGCTCGAGGTCTACGACGTGATCGAGAAGGTAGCCGATACGCCGAGCACCGTGCTGATCACCGGCGAGAGCGGAACCGGGAAGGAGCTGATCGCGCGGGCTCTCCACGAGAACAGCGCACGGCGCAACAAGCCCTTCATCCGCGTGAACTGCGCGGCGATCCCGCGCGACCTCATCGAGAGCGAGCTCTTCGGCTACGAGAAGGGCGCGTTCACGGGCGCCGTGACGAGCAAGCCCGGCCGCTTCGAGCTCGCCGACGAGGGCACGCTGTTCCTCGACGAGATCGGCGAGATCCCGGTCAACATGCAGGTCAAGCTCCTGCGAGCGCTTCAGGAGCAGGAGTTCGAGCGGGTGGGCGGCATCAAGACGATCAGGGGTCGACGTCCGGCTCATCGCCGCCACGAATCGAGATCTCGCGAAGGACATCGCGGACGGGAGGTTCCGTGAGGACCTCTACTACCGGCTGAACGTGGTCCATCTCCACTTGCCCCCGCTGCGCGAGCGCACCGAGGACATCCCGCTGCTCGTCGACCACTTCATCCGCCGCTTCAACCCGCGCCTGAAGAAGTGTGTGGCGGGCACGAGTGAGACCGCGATGGAGAAGCTGGTCGCCTATCCGTGGCGCGGGAACATCCGCGAGCTCGAGAACGTCGTCGAGAGGTGCCTCCTCTTCGCAGGTGGCGAGCACATCGAGGTCGCGGACCTCCCGCCGGAGGTCAAGCGCGGGACGGAGACACCGCCGCCACCGAAGCGCGAGGACACGATGCCCGGAATCGGCGACGGCGTGCCCGCGAAGGAAGAGGGAGCGGGCCTGAAGGAGACGGTCCGTGAGATGACGGCGCGCATCGAGAAGGAGCTCATCGTGCGCGCGCTCGATCAGACGGGCGGCAACGTCACGCACACGGCGCGCCTCCTGAAGATCTCGCGCAAGAGCCTGCAGACGAAGATGAAGGAGCTCGGGCTCCGGGAGAGTTGACCGAATGGGGGCCAAGGCGAGCATCCTCGTCGTCGACGACGAGAAGAACATCCTCTCGACGCTGTCCCGCGCGCTCCGCGTGGAGGACTTCTCGGTCGAGGTCGCCGGCAGCGCGCAGATCGCGCTCGACAAGCTCCAGAAGGCCGTCTACGACCTCCTCCTGCTCGACGTCCAGATGCCCGAGATCGACGGGATCGAGCTCCTGCGACGCGTCCGCGAGCAAGGCAACGACGTCCCGGTGATCGTGATGAGCGGCCACGGCTCGATCGAGACGGCGGTCGAAGCGACTCGGCTCGGCGCGCACGACTTCGTCGAGAAGCCGATTCACACCGACCGGCTGCTCTTGTCCATCTCGCGTTGCCTCGACTTCAAGAAGCTCGAGAGCGAGAACGAGGAGCTCAAGCGGCAGACCGGCGCCACCGCGGGCTTGCTCGGTGAGAGCGCGCCGATGCGTCATCTGCGCGAGCAGATCAACCTCGCGGCGCGCGCGAGCGCACCGGTGCTCGTGACGGGCGAGCGCGGCACCGGCAAGGAGCTCGTCGCGCGCGCGATTCACGAAGGTCGCAAGCGCGCGAGCGGCCCGCTCGAGAAGCTCAACTGCGCGGCGGTGCCCTCCGAGCTCATCGAGAGCGAGCTCTTCGGGCACGAGGCCGGCGCGTTCACCGGCGCGACGAAGCAGCGGCGCGGCAAGTTCGAGCGCGCGGACGGCGGCACGCTCTTCCTCGACGAGGTCGGCGACATGCCGGCGAACATGCAGGCGAAGCTGCTACGGGTCCTCCAGGAGAACGAGATCGAGCGTGTCGGCGGCAACGACGTGCTGGAGGTCGACGTCCGCGTCGTCGCCGCGACGAACAAGGATCTGCGAAAGGCGATCGACGACGGTGCATTCCGCGCCGACCTCTACGACCGCTTGAACGTCGTGCCGTTGCGCGTCCCGCCGCTGCGCGAGCGCAAGGAGGACATCCCGCACCTCGCGTCGTCGTTCCTTCGCGTGGCGTGCGAAGCGAACGACCGTCGGGGCAAGTCGCTCACCGACGGCGCGCTCAAGCTCCTCTCCACGTACGACTACCCCGGCAACGTCCGCGAGCTGAAGAACCTCGTCGAGCGGCTGGTCATCCTCACGCCGGACGACGAGGTCACCGAAGCCGATGCGCGCGCGCTCCTCCCGATCGGTGGCGGAGGTCGCACCGGGGGCGGTTACTACGAGCCGGGCAAGGCTCTCCGCGACATGCTCGACGCGGCCGAAAAGGACCTCGTCCTCAGGGCCCTCGAGCACAACCAAGGCCACATCACCAACACGGCCACCGAGCTCGGCCTCGAGCGCAGCCACCTCTACAAGAAGATGAAGGCGCTCGGGATACGGTGACGGTCACTCAAGCTCGCGGCGGCTCGCGACCGTCCCAATCGAGATGGACGTCCATCTGCGGGAACGGAATGCCGAGGCCGCCCGAGTCGAGCGCGCTCTTCACCTCTTCGATGAGCCGTTGGTGCACGTCCCAGTAGTCGGGCGTCTTGCACCACACCCGCACGATCCAGTCCACCGACGACGCGCCGAGGCCCTTCAGGAAGATCTGTGGTGGCGGGTCCTCGATGACGCCGGCCACCTTGCCCGGCACCTTCTCGAGCAGCTCGCGCGTCTTTCCGGTGCTCCCCGAGTACTCGACTCCGACCTCGACGTCGACGCGCCGAATCGGGTGGTGCGTGACGTTCTCGATCACGTTCCCGAAGATCGCGCTGTTCGGGAGCACGATGCGGCGGTTGTCCGGCGTCTTGAGCTTCGTCGAGAAGAGCTCGATCTCCTCCACGGTTCCTGTCTCGCCGCCGACCCGCACGAAGTCGCCGACCTTGAACGGGCGGAACACGAGGAGCATCACGCCGGCCGCGAAGTTACTGAGCGTCCCTTGGAACGCGAGGCCCACGGCCAACCCTGCAGCGGCGACGACCGCCGCGAAGCTCGCCGTCTGGATCCCGAACACGCCGAGGCAGCCGAGCACGGCGAAGGTCAGGATCGAGTAGCGCACGCTCTTCGAGAAGAAGCGGGTCAGCGTCGCGTCGAAGCGCCGGCGTTCGAGCGTCCTGCGCAGCGCGTTCGACAGCCAGCCGGCCACGAGCCACGCGATGAAGAGCGCGACGAGCACGCCGCCGACGCGCACGCCCCAGGCTCGGACTTGCTCGATCAGGTAGTCCAATGTCGCTTGGTCCACGTTCCCGTCCCCTCTTCAGAGTAGCGTGTACACGAGGTTGAGCTGCGTCGTCGTGTCGAGCTTGCTCGCACCGAACGTCGGGAGGTTGTCGAATTGCATCCGGAGCTTCAGCTCCGCGAGCAGACTGCCGACGATGTTGACGCGCAGCGCGCTCTCCCAGGTGAAGCGCACGTCCTCGAGCCCCGCGTGCTCGGTCCCGTCGGGATCGGTCTGGACGGTGTTGGGATCGAGGTTCACGAGCACTTCGAGCCCGGTGCGGAAGGTCAGGTTGTCGCTCACCGAGTTGTCGTACCCGAGGAACAAGCGCGCGGAGTGTGCGACGAGCTCGACCGCGAGCATCGTACGATCGACCGCCGGATCGATGTCGAGCAGGTCGTAGTTGAAGTGGTCGTAGGTGAGGTCGTAGCCGATCTCGCCCCAGAGTCTGTGCTTGCCCTCGTTCTCGAGGAGGAAGTTTCGGAGGTAGCCGAGCTGCGCCTGGAGCCGCGGCGCGAGGCCTGCGAAGTCGTCCTGCCGGACGCGACCCGCCAGGAACACCGCGTCGAGCGGATCGAAGAAGTAGTCGTAACGCGCGCGGAAGTTCAGGCTCTCGGCCGTCTTGTCGGAGAAGCCGTCGTTCGCGAGCCCGAGGATGTAGCTGATCTCGGCCTCGACCGAGTGCGGGAGACGGACGAGCCGAAAGTGAGAGCCTGCGTTCGCCGTGAAGCTCTCGGTGTTGCCCGTAGAGAGGACCGCGCCGAGGGAGACATCCCACGTCGTGATGTCGCTCTCCTCGGGCGCTTCGGCGGCGACCTGCTCCTGGTGTTGCGTCACTGCCGCGGGCGCGTCCTGCGCACGGGCCTGACCGCTGGTCGACACGACCAGCGTCACGACGGTGGCTACGAGGATCTTGAGGCTCATCTCCGGGCTCCGCGCTCGAGACCGGCGGACCATCGACGGGCTTGCTGCCAGCCGTCAACCCCCCATGGCCGTGCTACACCCCGGCATGTCGACCCTGACGGACGACGCTCTCGCCGGGGATCTGCGCGTGTTTCAGCGCCGCGGGGGCCACAGGTTCTCGCTCGACGACGTCGTCACCGCGTGGGAGGCCGCGTCCGAGCGTCCGGACGCCCGCCGGTGCCTCGACCTCGGTTGCGGCATCGGCTCGGTGCTTCTGATGCTGGCGTACAAGCTCGGTTCGGCCGAGCTCGTCGGGGTCGAGGCACAGGACGAATCGTTCGCTCTCGGACGGCGGAACGTCGACCGGAACGGGCTCACGGACCGCGTGGCGCTCGTCCATGCCGACATCCGCGACGAGGGTCTCGCGCTCGCGGCCGCCCCCTTCGATCTCGTCACCGGCACGCCGCCGTACACGAAGCCGACCGACGGGACCCTCTCTCCCGACGCACAACGTGCGCACGCGCGCTTCGAGCTTCGAGGGGGCGTCGAAGACTACCTCCGCGCTGCCTCCCGGTTCCTCGCACCCGACGGGCGCGTCGTCATCTGCGCGGCCGCGCGTGCCGATGGGCGGGTGCGCGCCGGCGCGGCGGCCGCCCGCCTCGCGCCGATTCGACGGCGTGTGGTGATCCCTCGCGACGTCCTCAAGGACCCGCTCTTCACCGTCTGGACGCTCGCGCACGAGCACGAGGCTGGCGCGGAGGAAGACGAGCCCGCGCCGTTCGTCGTTCGTGACGCGTCCGGCCGCCGCACTCCTCAGGCGATCGCGCTACGGGCGTTCTTCGGCTTGCCTGTCGAGCCCGACGGACGCGAGCGCCGCTCGCGAGAGGCACCTTGACCGAGCCGAGCACGCCGCGTCGCGAACGAGACCGACGCGCCCTCTCCGCGCCCGCGGGCCCCGTGCGAACGAGCGGCGATGCGTCCGCAGCGCGCGTCCTCGCGGCTGCGCTCGCGCGCGCCGCGAGCGAGGAACCGGACGTCCTCACGCACGGCTTTCACGCCTACCCGGCGCGGATGCACCGAGCCGTCGCGCGGACGCTCATCGAAGCATGGAGCGAGCCGCGTGCCATCGTCCTCGACCCGTTCTGTGGCAGCGGCACGGTCCTGGTCGAGGCGCTCGTCTCGGGACGCCGCGCGATTGGCGTGGACATGAGCCCCTTCGCGCTCCGAATCTGCGAGGTGAAGACCCGGGTCACGACTCCCGCCGAGCGCGAGCGCTTCGCGGCGACGCTCCGATCGGTCGCCGCGGCGTCGGAGGAGCGCGTGCGCGGGCGCGTTCCCGTGCATGCGCCGCTCCACAAGAGCGAAGCGCGCTGGTACTCGCCGCACGTGCTCAAGGAGCTCGGCGGGCTTCGCGAGGAGATCCTGTCGGTCGCCGACGTCGCGGATCGACGCGCGCTCGAGATGCTGCTCTCCGCGATTGTCGTCAAGGTGTCGCGCCAGCGCGCCGACACGGCGGAGCGCGCCACCGAGAAGAGGATCCGCAAGGGTCTCTCGACCGAGCTCTTCGTCGCGAAGGGCCACGAGCTGCTCGAGCGCTGGGAGTCGTTCGCTCGCGCCGTTCCCCGCGGCGCGAAGGAGGCGCGCCTGCTCGAGGGTGATGCTCGCGAGGTCGACGCGATGCTCCCGAAGCGGATCCGCGCGGACCTCGTCGTCGCATCGCCTCCGTACGGCGGCACCTACGACTACGTCGATCACCACGCTCGCCGCTACGCGTGGCTCGGGATCGACTCGCGTGATTTCGCCGACCGCGAGATTGGCGCGCGCCGCAACCTCGGCGTCGCGCGCGCGGCTTCCCGGTGGGACGCGGAGGTCGGCGAGGCGCTCGCGGCGATCGCCCGCGCCCGCGCGCGTGGTGCTCCCGTCGTGCTCCTCATGGGCGACGCCGAGATTGGTGGGCGACGGATTGCGGCTGATGCCCAGCTCGGCCGGCTCGCGCCCCGCGCCGGCCTTCGCGTCGTCGCCCGCGCCGCGACGACCCGTCCGGACGCTCGCCGCGGGGCCCCGCGACGCGAGCATCTCGTGCTCCTCGCGTGATTCTTCTGCCGCTTTTTTGACCGCAGATTGACCCTCCGCGCATCGTCGGCTCATGGCGACGTCGGAGCGATTGGAGCTCAGAGGCCGGGTGGTCGACGGGCGCTATCTCGTGGGCTCGACCCTCGGCATCGGCGGCACCGGGGTCGTGTTCGAGGCGCGTCGGACGGGCGACTGCGAGAACGTGGTCATCAAGACGATGAGGCCGGTCTACGCGTTCAACGCGGACCTCGTCGGCAGGCTCCGCCGCGAAGCGGAGGTCGCGCGCACCGTCGCGCACGCCGGCATCGTCCCCGTGCTCGACGAAGGCAACCTCGAGGACGGCTCGCCGTACGTCGTCTTCAAGCGCCTCCGCGGCGAGTCGCTCGCCCGACTCCTGCTTCGCGAAGGGGCTCTTCGTGTGCCCGAGGTGGCCGCGGTCACGATGCGCGTCGCTTCCATCCTGCACGCCGTTCACGCGAACGGCTACGTGCACCGCGACGTCAAGCCGGAGCACGTGCTCCTCGACCGCACCGTCGACGGACGCCTCGCGGTCTCGCTGATTGACTTCGGCGTCTGCGCGGCGCGCACCGCTCCCGGAGACGAACGGGAGCGCGAGCGCGGGCGTGTCTACGGCACGCCGAGCTATGTCTCGCCCGAGCAGGCCTCCGGCAATCCGGACGTCGACGCGCGAGCCGACATCTTCGCGCTCGGGATCGTCATGTTCGAGTGCCTGGCCGGTCGCGTGCCGTTCGCCGCGTCCAACGTGTCGTCGCTCCTGCGACGGATCATCCGAGAAGATGCACCGCGAGTGGGCCTCGTGGCGCCCGAGGTCGACCGCACCACGGACGAGATCGTCTCACGCGCTCTCGCGCGCGAGCCCGAGCGGCGCTTCGCGACCTCGCGCGCGTTGATCCGCGCGCTCGCGCCGCTGCCGGGCGAGCGCGAGCGCGTCGAGGCCGAGCTCGCGCTCCGGCTTCGCGGCTCGGGGACGTCGCTGCCCGTCGTCGAGACGCTTCGAGACGAGGTCGAGGCCGCCTGAGCGCGATGCGGGTGTCTCTCGTCCGCCACGGGGAGGCCGTGGACCCGTACGAGGCCGACACCGACGGTCAGAGGTGGCTCACCGCGCGCGGGCGAAGCACCGTGCGCTCGGTTGGCGGAGTCGTCGCGGAGATGGGCGTTCGGTTCGACCGCATCTACACGAGCCCGCTCGTCCGAGCGGTCCAGACCGCGGAGATCCTCGCGGCCACCACGGCGTTCGACGGATTGCTCGAGGTGTGGCCCGCCCTCGCAGGCGGGACGACGACCTCGGCGCTCGCTGTGCTGGACCGCTCGTTCGCGGGCGATGTCGTCGCGCTCGTCGGCCACGAGCCGCTCATCCGCTCGATGGCTGCCCAGCTCCTCGGCGCGCACGTCCCCGGCTTCTACCCCGGGATGATGTGCACGATGGTCGCCGGCCCCGAACGCCACGCGTTCGAGTGGGCGATCGATCCGCGCGGCGCGAGAACGGTCACTCGCCTCGAGGACCTTCCGAAGTAGTATCTCCGCGATGGCCACGCAGATCCGCGTTCACGCGACGGGTGGGCCGGAGCAGCTCGTCGTCGACGAGGTGCGCCTCGCTCCACCGAACGACGGCGAGGCGCTCGTGCGTCACGAAGCCATCGGCGTGAACTTCATCGATACGTATCATCGGAGCGGGCTCTATCCGCTGCCGTCGCTGCCCCACGGCATCGGTCAGGAGGCGGCCGGTGTCGTCGAGGAGGTCGGCCCCGGGGTGACCGACGTCCGACCGGGAGATCGCGTCGCATACGCCGGCGGCGTGCCCGGCGCGTACGCCGACCGCCGCGTCGTCCGGGCCGACCGGCTCGTTCCGGTTCCCCCATCCGTCCCGGCGGCGGTCGCGGCCGCCGTTCTGCTCAAGGGGATGACGGTCGAGTATCTCGTCCACCGCGCGTTTCGCGTCGAGCGCGGTGCCACCGTTCTCTGGCACGCGGCTGCGGGCGGCGTCGGTTCGGTGGCCTGTCAATGGCTCTCGCATCTGGGCGTCACCGTGATCGGCACCGTCTCGACCGACGAAAAGGCCGAGCTCGCCCGCGCGCACGGCTGCGCGCACGCCGTCGTCTACACACGCGAGAGCTTCGTCGAGCGCGTTCGCGAGATCACCGCGGGCGCGGGTGTACCGGTCGTGTACGACTCGGTCGGCAAGACGACGTTCGAGGGGAGCCTGGATTGCCTCGCGCGTCGGGGCATGCTCGTCGGGTTCGGCAACGCGTCCGGTGCTCCCCCTCCGTTCGATCCGCTGGTCCTCGCTCGAAAGGGATCGCTCTACATGACGCGGCCCACGCTCTTCGACTACACGGCGAGCCGCGCGGAGCTCCTCGCGAGCGCGAGCGCCGTCTTCGACCTCGTCGAGCGCGGCATCGTCCGCGCCGAGCCGAGCCGCACGTTCCCGCTCGTCGAAGCGGCCGAGGCTCATCGGGCGCTCGAGTCGAGAGCCACGTCGGGCTCGGTCGTTCTTTCTTGGCCCTGAGCCGCAAACCAAGCTGCGCGGTCTCCCGAGGGTCTTTTCGCCAGAACTTCCGCCTTCTCAGGGCGTCCTGTCCCCTGCTCTCGGAGCAGGTCGGGGTACGCTCGGCCGCCCCCCATCGTAGGAAACGAGGACGCATGACCGTTCGCACCCTCTCCTCTCCCCTCGGGCTCTGCGCCTCGGTCGCGCTGGGTCTCGCGCTCGTTCTCGCGTCCGCCTGCGGTGATGAAGACGCCGGCACGTCCAGCGTGGCGACGGTCACGCCCATTCGTGGGGACGTGTCGCTGGCAGGCGCCCCGGCCGCGCGCGTCGCCCGCGCCGCCGCGGGCGACGCGATCGCCATCGGTGGCGGCGCGCTGGCGCGCGTTCGGCTCGACGTCGGCCCGGAGCTGCTCGCAGGCGAGTCGAGCGCGCTCGCGGTCGACGCCGAGGGCGGCGTGCAGTTCGATCACGGTAGGGTCTTCGTCGACGTCGCGCCCGGCGATCGCATCGAGCTGACGACACCGAAGGGCATGCTCCGCGTCGCCGACGCGGCCGTTTCGGTGGAATCGTCGGGCGAGACCATCTCGGTCTACGCCGTGCGGGGCGAAGTTCCGTACAGCTCGGGCGACGCGCACGGCGTGCTGCGCGCTGGCGAGCGGCTGACGCTCTCGGGCGGCGCGCCTGCAACGGAAGCGGCGCTCCTCTTTCACGACTGGACAGGCGGGCTCGCGCGGCCGGGCCCGACCGACGATCCCGGCCCTCGAGGCGTCGGAACGCTCGAGGCGCGCGTGCCGGACGAGATCGGGCTCGCCCGCTGGCCGCTGTCGATCCAGCGGCTCGACGTCCGCGTGCGCATCGACGGCGACCTCGCGATCACCGAGGTCGAGCAGGTGTTCTTCAACCCCGCGAGCGAGGCAGTCGAGGGCCTCTATCGGGTGCACGTCCCCGAAGACGCGGTGCTCTCCCGCTTCGCGGTCGATCGCAACGGCACGCTCGTCGACGGCTACGTCCGGGAGCGCGCGCAGGCACAGCAAGCGTACGAGCAGCAGGTCTACCGTGGCTCGACCGACGACCCCGCGCTGCTCGAATGGGACGCGCCCGGAGCGTACCGCGCGCGCATCTACCCGATCGCTCCGGGCGAGGCGAGGCGGATCGTGATCCGCTACGCCGAGTGGCTGACGCGCCCGGCTCCCGGCGCACCGCGCCTCTATCGCTACCCGATGGCCGGTGGCGAGCGCGCGCCGCGCGTTCAAGAGCTCTCGATCGTCGCGGACGTGTCCCGAGCGCGCGCCGCGAGCGTTCGCGCCGGGATGGGCGCGGACGTCGGCAAGGACGCGGTCGAGCTTCGCATGAGCGACTTCACCCCGCGCGCCGACTTCTGGCTCGAGCTCGTCGACGCAGAGACGCCGGCGCTCACGGTCGCGCAGCGCGCGCGCCACGAGCCACCCCAGCGCGCGCCCGGCTCGCGTATCATCGCCAACGAGGCCGACGAGCGCGATTACTGGCTCGCGCCGCTGATGCTTCCTCCGAGCTTCTACGAGGGCGCCGCGAGCGGCGACGCGCTCGACCTCGTGGTCGTCGCCGACGTCTCCGCCGCCACCGACCGCGCGCACCTCGAGCTGGGTCGAAGCCTCGTCGAGTCGCTCCTCGCGCATCTGGGCGGCGACGACCGCGTCGCCGTCGTCACGAGCGATTCGACGATCCACGACGTCGAAGGCGGCGCCCCCGAGCTCGGCCCCGCGACCCCCGAGCGCGTCGACCGGCTGCTCGACGGCTTGAGCCGTGCGCGCGCCGGCGGCGCGACCGATCTCGGCGCGGCGATCGCGTCCGCGGCGGCGCTCCTGGATCCCACGCGTGCCGGGGCGGTCGTCTATGTCGGCGACGGCGCTCCCACCGTCGGCGAGCTCGCTGCAGACGCGCTCCTCGAGCGGCTCGGGCGGCTGCCCTCGCCGGTGCGCCTCTACGCCGTCGGCGTCGGCTCGGACGCGAACCTCGAGCTGCTCGAAGCGCTCACGCGCGGAGGTGGGCTCGCGCTGCGCGTCGAGGAGCGCGCTTCGGCTGCCGACGCGGCCCTTCGAATCCTCGCGCACGCGACGCGGCCGATCGCGCATCGGGTTACCGTCGACCTCGGCCCCGGCATCGACAACGCGTTCCCGCGCGGGCCGGTCGACGTCGTCATGGGCGAGCCGCTCCACGTCGTCGGTCGCATCCGCGACGATCCGCCGGACGAAGTGACCGTGCACGGCGTGGTCGGTGGCCACGAGGTGCAGACGAGGATCCAGATCGCCACGAACGGGGCCGTCGACCCGACGGATTTGCGCCTGCGCTGGGCCGGCGAGCGGCTCCGGCAGCTCTTGCTCGACGGCGCCACGCGTGAAGAGGTCGCCGAGCTCGGCACGCGCTACGGGTCGATCACGCCGTTCACGAGCTACTACGTTCCGAGCGCGCGCGAGCTCGCGGCGATGGGCCCGAGCGCCAGCGTCCTGCTCGACAAGCCCGGCCTCCAGGTGGCGGGGCTCACCGGATCGCTCGGCACCAAGCCAGCGAGAGCGCAGCGCGGCGGTGGCAGCGCCCCGCTCGCCCTCGCGCGCACGCCCGCGGCGCTTCTCCCCCTCGTGATCGCCGCGTGCAACGAGGAGCCCGCGCAGCCACCCGAGACGACCGTCTCGTCCGTCGAGCCGCAGTCGAACAAGTTCGAGCTCGACGAGGAGACCGAAGGCGAGGTGGCTCCCGACGAGACCGCGCGACGACCGCGTACCCGCACCGCCGGCGGCGACGTCCCGCCGCCCGAGGCCGCTCCTCAGGCGCTCGAGGCGCCGGGGCCGACCGTGCCGGCAGGATCCGCCGAGGCGTGGGCCGACGGAGACGACGGCATGCCCTCGCACGGAGCGGTCGTCGCTGGGCAAACCGGCGCGCCGACGAACGGCGGCGGGAGCGGAGGCGGGGCGAATCTCGGCCCGGCGACCGGGACAGGGCTCGGCAGCCTGGGCTACATCGGTCACCGAGACCCGGACGGGACGAACACGGCGCCCGTCGTCGATGACTCGGGATTGCTCGAGGAGGGAAGCAGGCACGAAGCGCCGGACCCGACCGCGGCCGATGCGCTTCGACGTCTCGGTTACGACGACGGAGCTCGCGGGAGCGAAGTGGCGCAGAACCGACCCGGCTTCAGACGAGAGACGAGCCTCGGATCGGACCCGATCGCCGCTCTCGGCGCGCTCTTGGACACGACGGTCGCGGACAATTTGGGCCGCGCAGGCAACGAACGAGGGGGCGCACGGTACGACGTGGTCGTTCGCACGACGATCGTCACCTCTGCGCATCGTCCGCGACGGTGCAGCGATGCCGCGGATCTTCTGATCGACGATCGGCGCGCGCTCTGGCGCGAGCGGCTCGGCAACACGAGCAGCCCGTCCGAGTGGGCAGAGGTGTACGCGAACGCGATCCGGGACTGCGAGGCGCCGACGTGGCGCGACCGGCGCGCGCTCCTCACGATTCTGCTCGAGCACGCCGGCAGCGTTCCGCGGATGCTCCAGCTCTACTCGGCGCTCTCCGACGGGAGCGCGCGTGGGTTCTTGCGCGCGGCGATCCTGCGTCGCGTCCGAAGCCCCGAGGACCTGCGCGCCGTACGCGACGCATTCCGGCTCACCCAGGATGTCGACTGGGAGCTCGTGCAGCGCGTCATCGAGCGCGCGACGACTCCGGCCGCGCGCGTCCGCGCCCTGCGCGATCTCGTGGACCAGATGCCGTTCAGCTTCGACCTGAAGCTCCGACTGCTCGACGAGCTAGAGCATCAAGGCCGCATCCCCGAGGCGAAGCGCCTCGCGGATCGCCTGCGGACCGACCCGCTCGCCGACCCGGGAGTCCGCACGGCCGTGGGCGAGATGTACCTCCGTGTCGGCGACGAGGACGAGGCGCGGCGCGTCTTCAGCGAGATCGTCGAGTTCGCGCCGCTCGACGAGCTCGCTCGCCGCCGGCTCGGCGACCTCTACCGCGCCCACGGTTGGTTCGACGAAGCGTACCGCCAGTACCTCACGCTCGCCGAGATCCGCCCGGACGATCCGTCCGTGCTCCTGCTCGTCGCGCAGGCCGCGGCCGGCGCGGGCCGGATCGACGAAGCGCTCCGCCTCGAGCAGCGCGTCGCGGAGACGGCGGCGCCCGGGTCGATCGATGAGCTCGCGCGCACCGCGCTCCTCTGGTCGAGCGTTCGGTACGCGAAGCTCCGCGACGCGGCGCGCCGTGCACACGACGATGAGCGGCTCGAAGCGCTCTTCGCGCGCATGCGGCGCTCGGGCGTGCTCGGCCAGGCCGGGGACCTGCGCGTCTCGCTCGTGTGGTCGCACCCCGACGCGCGCATCTCGCTTTGGGCCTCACATCCGGGCCTCGGGCTCTCGCGGCCGACGGACATCTCGCCCGAGCTCGGCATCGAAGCGTTCGACGTCGTCGAGGCCGAATCGGGCACGTACCGGATTGAGGTTCGGCGGCCGCCTCCGGAGAGCGGTTTTCACACGACCGCGGTGGAGGCGGAGCTCGTCGTCGTCTGGCACGAAGGCCAAGACGACGAGAAGGTCGAGGTCGTGCCGGTGCGATTCGAGCCCGCCGCGGCTGGGACCGCCGGGCCCGGCGACCTCGCGTTCGCCTGGACCATCGAAGGCCGGGAGCTCCGGCAGGCGCCTCCCGAAGGTTGGGGAGGTGCGCGATGAGCCGCGCGTCCGCACGCTCGGTCATCGTCGCTGTGCTCGTGCTCGGGCTCGCTGCGTGTGGAGACGATATCGCGCCGGCGCCGACGGTCGCGGTCGCCGAAGCGATCCGTGGGGGCTTCACTCTCACGCGCGAAGACCACGCGACCAACGTCGCGGGCACGACGCGCGTCGAGCGCGAATCGATCGCGGCCACCGCGGCCGACGCTCGCGCGTCCGTTCGCCTCGACACCGGCGCGTTCGTCTTGTTCGACGGCGCGACGAGCGCGAAGGTCGAGCTGTCGAAGCTCGGTCTCTCCGCCGGCCGCCTCTTCGTCGACGCGGTCGACGCGGAAGAGACCACCGTCGAGACCGCCCACGGCTCGGTCTCCGCGCGGAACGCGACGTTCGCGATCGCGGCGACCGGCGACGAGACGACCGTGTACTGCGGTGCAGGCGAGGTGACCTACCGCAGCGAGCGCGGCAGCGGTCAGCTGGCGCAGGGCGAGACCCTCGTCCTCGGCGCCGGTGCGCCCGAGACGCACCCCGCCGAGCTCTGGGACGACTGGACCGGCGGCCTCGCCGACCCGAGCCCGGTTCGGCGGCGCTCACCCGCGTACGTGGGCGTGCTCGCGGGCCGCCGCGTCGACGAGCTCGGCGTCGCGCGCACCGCGCTCCCGATCCGGAGCCACGAGGTGAGCGCGGTCCTGCGAGGCGACCTCGCGGAGACCACCGTGACCCAGACGTTCTTCAACGCGCGGAGCGACGCGCTCGAGGCCGAGTACACGGTCCGCATCCCCGAAGGCGCGATCGTCCAGGGCTTCGCGATTGACACGGGCTCGGGCATCGTCGAGGCGGCCGTCGGCGCGCTCGCGACCGAGAACGGTTACGACCTCACGTGGCTAGACCCCTCGGCCGCGACGAGCCGCCTCAGTTGGGACGGTCCCGATCGCCTGCGCGCGCGCATCTCACCCGTCCTGCCCGGAGCCACGCTCCGCGTTCAGCTCCGGTACACCGAGTGGCTCGATCGCCACGACAACATGCGCACGTACGTCTACCCGATGCAGACCGGGAGCGACGCGCCGCTCATCAGCGAGCTCGTGCTCGAGGTCGACGCGTCGGGCGCGGGCGCCAAGGCGTACCGCGCCGGGATGGGCGCGGTCGTCGAGGGCGGTCGCGTCGTCCTCAGGTCGAGCGACTTTCGCCCTCACGCCGACTTCTACCTCGACCTCGTCGACGACGCTGCGCCGCCGTCCGACGTCGCGAGGCTCTTCACGGCGAACACGCCCTCGGCGAACGCGCCGGAGGGAGACGAGAAGTACGTCCTCGTCGAGGTGCCGACGTCCGGGGTCGCCGCCGAGGGTGAGGCGGCCGGCCCCGAAGCTCCGCTCGAGCTGGTCCTGCTCGTCGACGCCTCGGGCGCGACCGACGCCGAGGATTCTCGAGCTCACTCGCGGAATCGTCGAGGCCGTGCTGCGTCAGCTCTCCCCACACGACCGCGTGACGCTCCGCGTCGGCGACGTTCGTGCGCGCGTCCCGGCCGGCGCGCCCGAGGAGCTCGTCGCGCCCGACGCACAGGCGCGCGAGCAGCTCCTCGAAGGCTTGGCGCACGCCGAGCTCGGAGGCGCCACCGATCTCGGCACGATGCTTCGCGACGCCGCGGCGCTCGTCGCGGGTCGGCCTCGCGCGGCGGTTCTCTATCTCGGCGACGGGATCCCGACGACCGGAGCGCTCGACGCGACGTCCTTGCGCCAGGCGCTCGCCACCATCGACGCGCCGCCGCGTTTCTTCGCGATGGCCGTCGGGGACGGCGCGAACGTGGACCTCCTGGGCTCGCTCTTCGGGGGCGGCGCTCACGCGGTCCGCGAGCGCGACGAGGCCGCGCGCGCGGTCATGGGCGTGCTCGTCGACGCCGCGCGCCCGATGCTGCGCGGAGTGTCGGTCGATCTCGGCGAGGGCATCGAGCGTGTGTATCCGCGCCCTCCGATCGCGATCGAGGACGGCGCGCCGCTGCGGCTCGTCGGCCGTCTCGTCGGTGATCTGCCGAGCCAGGTGGTGCTCAGGGGCACGCGCGACGGCACGGCGTTCGAAAAGACCCTCCGCGTGCAGCAGCTGAGCGCGCTCGACGCGGGTGACATCCGGAAGCGCTGGGGCGTCGAGCGCGTGGCCGAGCTCGTCGACGAGGACGCCGGGCGCGAGGCGTTGGTCGAGCTCGGCACGCGCTTCTCGGTGATCACGCCTTGGACCGCGCTCGTCGTCGGCGGCGCGCCCGGCGGGCCCTACGAGCCCGTGCGAGGTTTCGACCGCGATCCGCTCGAGATCGCGATCCCGATCGGTGGTGGCGGAGGCGCGCTCACGCTCGAGGCGCTCGGCGGTGAGCAATCCTGGCGCCGTCGCGTGCACCGCGAGACGCCCGAGCCGGCGGCGCTCCCCGAGGCCACGTGGGTGCCGCGCGTGAGCGACGGCCCCGCGGCCGCCCCCTCGCGCGCCGCGCACGGCGCGGCCGACGACGGCGGCCTCGGTCGCGCGGCCGTCCAGCACGTCCTCGCGACGGGCTTGCGCGGACCTCAGGGCTGCTACGACCGCAAGCTCAGCGTCCGTCCCGATCTCAGCGGCGAGGTCACCGTCGAGGTGAGCGTCGACGGCGACGGCAGCGTGAAGGACGCGCGCGTCGTCGGCTCGAGCCTCGGCGCGCCCGACGTCGACGTCTGCATCGTCACGGAGGTTCGCGGCCTGCGGTTTCCGGGGACCGACGGTGGAGTGCACCGATCGCGCGTTACACGTACACGTTCGCGATGCCGGGCCGCGCGTTCGGCGCGCGACGGCAGTGCAGCGACGCGTCGCGCCAGGATCTCGAGGTTCGACGTCAGCTGTGGCGCGAGCGGCTCGCCGCCAGCGCGGGCGTCGGCGGGGCGCTCGCCGTGTATCGCGAGGCCTCGGGGTGGTGTGAGCTCGACTCGTGGCGCGCCCGGCGCACGCTCCTCGACCTCATGCTCGGCTCCGTCGGCGGCATCGCCGGACAGGTCGCGCTCTACCGCGCGTTCGGCGCCGACTCGACCGTCGCGCCGTACCTCCGTCGCGCGATCCTCCGCCACGTTCGCACGCCGGAGGATGTCGCCATCGTGCGCGCGGGCCTCGGGCTCGACGTGCCCGTCGATTGGTCGCTCTTCGACCGGCTCTGGAAGACCACGCCAGACCCCGAGACGCGTCTTCGCCTCGTTCGCCGGTGGCTCGACGTCGTTCCGGACGACATGGACCTTCGCCTCCGGCTGCTCGCCCTGCTCGAGGAGACGCACGAGACCGCCGAAGCGCGGCGGCTCGCGCGGGACCTGCGCGCCGATCCGCTCGCCGATGCGCGCGTGCGCACGGCTGTCGGCGAGTTCTGGCTGCGCGCCGACGATCGCGACGAAGCGCGACGCGTCTTCAGCGAGATTGTCGAGAACGCCCCGCTCGATCCGTGGGCGCGCGAGCGCCTCGGCGACATCTACCGAGCGCACGGCTGGTACGACGACGCCTACCGCGAGTACCAGACACTCGCGCGGCTCCGCCCCGGGCAGCCGAGCGTGCTTCTCTCGCTGGCCCACGCCGCGGCCGGAGCCGGCCGGATGGACGAGGCGCTTCGTCTCGAGCAGCGCTTGAGCGAGACGGCGGACGACGACACGGAAGGGACGAACGTCGCCGACCTGGCGCGCCTCTGGACGCGCGTCCGGCTCGCGCACCTCGAGTCCGACGCGAGCTCGGACGACCTTCGCGCGGAGCTCGCGCGCCGCGAACGGGAGACCGGCGCGCTGCGTTCGCCACCGGCGATCTTCGTCGCGCTCACGTGGCAGCACCCGGACGATCGACCCGAGCTCCACGTTCGCTACCCCGGCAACGAAGATGAGGATCACTGGGAGCGCGCGCCGCTGCTCGGCCCCGAGGAGGGCATCGAAGCGATCGACGTCCGCGATCGCGAAGATGGAACGTACCTCTTCGAGATCCGGCGCGAAGAGCGCGACGCGCTCCGGCCGATCGAGGCCGAGCTGCTCGTCGTCATCGCACCGGGGACACCCGACCAGCGGATCCTCGAGAAGACGGTAACGCTCACTCGCGAGGCGCGCCGCGTTCGCGTCGCGCTCGCCGGAGACGCGCTCGAGGACGCCCCCGTACCACCCGAGAGGCCAGAGCGAGCCGCGCATTGATCGTGGAGCAGCAGAGCCTCGGCGGAGGCGCGTGGATCTCTCTCGTGGACGGCTTCGTGCATGACCACGATCTGCTCCTCGACGCGCTCGTGCGCGCCCTGCCGCTCCGCGCCGAGACCATCCGCGTCTTCGGTCGCGACGTCGCCACTCCGCGCCTCACGAGCTGGCACGGCGATCCGGGCTGCGCCTACGCGTACTCCGGACGGACGTTCGCGCCCTCGCCGTGGACCCCCGAGCTCGGCGATCTCCGCGAGCGCCTCGATCGCGAGACCGGGACGCGCTTCAACTCCGTGCTCGCGAACCTCTACCGCGACGGGGCAGACTCGATGGGCGCGCACGCCGACGACGAGCCGGAGCTCGGCCCACGTCGAGACGACGTGCGGATCGCTTCGATCTCGCTCGGTGCGCCGCGCCGCTTCGTGCTTCTCCCGCGCCGCCCATCGTGGGGCTCCCGGCGCGTCCTCTCGCTCGGCGAGGGCTCGCTCCTCTTGATGGGCGGGACTACGCAACAGCGCTATCGCCACGCCGTTCCGAAGACCCAGAGGCCGGTGGGCGTGCGGCTCAACCTGACGTTTCGGGTGGTGCTAACCTCCCGGCCGCGATGAGCGACCCCCTCGGTTTCTTCCAGCACGACTACGTCGATCTCTTCCATCGTGGCGTGGCCCTTCTCGGAGCGCGCGCCGCGTCGGGCGGCGAGGCCGAGAAGGCCGCGCTCGCCGACGTGACCGGTGCCAGGGGCGCCTCGTGGCTCCGCTTCGAGGGAGCGGGCGAGGTCTGGCTCCGCCTCGCGGACGGCGTCCTGTCGGCGGTCGAGGCGCGTCCCACCGACGTGCCGATGCGTCTCGTCGTCGCGATGGACGCGGACGTCGCGACGCTGTGGATGGACGAGCTCCTACGCGCAGCGGACCTCTCGTCGGACGAGGCCGCTCTTCGCGTCGCGCGGAGCGTGAGCAAGCGCTTCGAGGACGCGCTCGGCGACCAGAGCCTCGACTTCCACCTGATCCTGCGCGATACGCCCGACTTCGAGGAGGTCGTCGTCCGCGTCGCCCTCCACGCCGACGATCTGCCGCCGCGGCCGACGTTCACGGCCACCGTCCGCTGGGACGACCTCGAGGCGATCCGACAGCCCGGCCAGAGCCCCCAACAGCTCATGATGGCGGGCAAGCTCAAGCTCGGCGGGGACTACGCGGGGGCCATGCAGGTGGCGATGCGCCTCATGCAGCGACGACGGTAGGAAACCGGCCCGGTCTTGGTCTACCATCGCCGGCGCATGCGGCTCATGCTCCTCGGCGTTGCCGTCGCGCTCCTCGTTCCGCTCGCCGGCTGTCCCGGCGACCTCGAGAACCCCGAACGCTTCATGATGGCGGTGCCGCCGGACTGCGACGCGCCGACCGAGGTGTTCGCGATGCGCTGTGCAATCGCGGGGTGCCACGGGACCGGAGCGCCCATCTATCAGATCGACGCCCCCGATTTTCCCGCGAGCTACATCGACGTGCCGACGACGGGGTGCTCTCAGTACAAGTACATCGACTCCGCGTCGCCCGAGGACAGCTTCATCTTCCGCAAGGTCTCGATGGACGACCCGGGGTGCTCCACGTCCCGGATGCCGCTGTCCCTGACTCCTGACGACGGAACGGCTCCGTTGAGCGACGAGGAGATCGAGTGCGTCCGCGGCTGGCTCTACCACGTGGGGACCGCCGGCCCGTCGGACGCCGGTGCGGGCGACGTGGACGGCGGCAGCTCGGCGGACGGGGGCGCGTGATGCGCTCGGCGCTCCTCGGCGTGCTCCTCATCGCGCTCTGGCCCGTCGGCCTCGCACACGCACAGAGGCCGCGCGTCGCCGTTCTCGATTGGTCCGGCGCGGGCTCGGCGCGCGCCCGCAACCAAGCCGTCCGCGGCCTCTCGAGCGCGGCCGAGCTCGTTCCGTCGAGCGACGTCGGCTCCCCCTCGAGCGCCGAGGAGTACGCCAGCGTTGCAGCGGAGCACGGCGTCCGCGCGTTCGTGGTCGGCGCGATTCGGCGCGCCGGCCGCAGGTGGCGCGCGGACGTGCGCGTCTTCGACTCGACCGGCGAGCAAATTGTCGAAAAGACGTTCCAGGCCCGAAGCGCGAACGCGCTCGGTGCGGAGCTACGCCGTCAGCTGTGGCCGTCCATACGCGAGGCGGTCGGTGCGTCACCGGACCCGGGCCCGGGCACCGCCTCGCCGCCCGACGAGATGGCGACCCCGGCGGCCTCCTCGGCGGGCGGGCCCATCCTCGTGATGACCTTCACCGGGCCGGGCTCGGCTCGCGCGCGCGACCGCGTGATCGACGCGCTCGAGGGCGCGAACGTGGAGCTCGTGACGTCGCCCAGCGCGACGCACGCGGACCTCACGACGAGCTCGGGTCGGCGCGACGCGGCGCGAGAGCTCGGGCTCGCCGGCATCATCGGAGGAGAGGTCGCCCACCATGGCGATGACTACGAAGCGTCGGTGCACCTCTACTCGGGCGAGGACGGAGACGAGGAGAAGTCAGCGGCGTTCGAGGGCGCGTCCGCCGATGCGTTGCTGGAGGACATCGACGGCGACCTCGTGTCGGAGCTCGGAGACGACATCGCGGACCTCGAGCCCGTGTCGCGAGGGGGTGGCGGATCGTCGCGCGCGGGCGGAAGCGCGTATCGGCCGCCGACCGCGACCGCCGGCGCCGTCCCGCTCGCGATCTTCTTCGAGCTCGGTTTGCTCAACCGAACGTGGTCGTACAACGACGACCTGAACATGGCGCTTCGCGCGTACTCGCTTCCGATCGGCCCGTTCGTCGGCATCCGCGCGCAGTGGTTCCCGGCCGCCCACTTCACCGACTCTTTCATCAGCAACATCGGTGTCGACCTGCGCGCCGAGAGCGCGTTCGGCCTCAAGTCGACCGATTCCCAGGGGCGCGAGTACCCGACGTCGATGTACGGCGTCTCGCTCGGGCTCAGGCTCCGGCTTCCGATCGACACGCACCAGATCTCGGCGGTCATCGGCTACTCGACGACGGAGTTCCGGATCGACGCGATCGATCCCGAGACACCGATGCCCGAGGTCCCGGACATCGACTACGACATCCTGCGGCTCGGCGCCGAGGGGCGTCTCGTCTTCGGTCCGCTCGCGTTCGAGCTTCGCGCGTCCTACCTGGTGTTGGCTGGGACCGGCCCGCTGTCCTCGACGCAGTGGTTCCCACACAACTCCGGCGGCGGCATGGAAGCGGGCGCGACCGTCGGCTTCTTCCTCCTCGACTTCCTCGAGATCCGCGCGTCGGTCGACTACCGCCGCTACTTCTTCGCGATGAAGCCGGAGGTCGGCGACCCGGACAACCGCATCGCCGGCGGCGCTCTCGACGAGTACTGGATGGGCAACCTCGGCGTCGGCGTGTACTTCGACGCCGACTGACCGGGCCCGTGGCCCCGGTCGTGACTCTAGCGATCGAGCAGGCTCTCGGCGCCCACGGTCCGGAGGTAGTCGCGGAGCGTCCGGCCGGGCTCGTCGACGAAGCTCTCCGCGGGCTCGTCGATCGACGCGATGCGATCCAGCCTGAAGTTGCGAAAGTCGTTCCGCAGCTCACACCAGGCCGTCAGCGTCCAGCGGTCGCCCCAGAAGAACACGCCGAGCGGGCGCACGACGCGGTCGGACACGTCGCCGTTCTCCTTGCGGTAGTCGAGCCGGACCTTCTTCTTGCCGTTCAGCGCCTCGCGGATCACCCCGAGGGCGTCGCCGCCTGCGCGCGCGCCCAACGCGCGCACCGCGAACAGGCTCGTCTCGTCGACCACCGAGCGCAGGTGCTTCGGCAGCACCGACTCGACCTTCGAGACGACACGCGCCGCGGCGCGCGCGAGCCGCTCGTCGCCGTGACCGGCGACGATTCGCGCGCCGAGCACGAGCGCTTGGATCTCTTCCGCGTCGAACATCAGTGGGGGAAGGTCGTAGCCGCGTCGGAGCGTGTATCCCACGCCGGCCGCGCCCTCGATCGGCGTGCCGGCGCCGACGAGGTCGTGGATGTCGCGGTAGATGGTGCGCTCCGAGACCTCGAGCTGCTCACCGAGCCAGCCCGCCGTGACCGCTCGGCGGCGCTGCCGGAGCAGCTGGATGATCTGGAACAGTCGGTCGGCGCGTCGCACGGCGCGCAGTATCTCGCACGCCGCGCGACGCTAAAAGCTCGTGTCTCTCAGGCACCCTTGGTTTCGACGAGACCGATGCGGTTGCCTTCCGGATCGGCGAAGAGCGCCATCGTCACGCCCGGAAGCTCGGTGCGCGGGATCACGACCTTGCCGCCGAGGGACTTGGCTCGGGCGAGGCTCGCGTTCACGTCCGACGTCCCGACGTAGAACGTGACGCCAGGGTGCTCCTTCATCGTCGCTTTGGGGCCGACGCCGCCCGGGATCCCCTTCGCGACGTCATGGGGCAGCATCCCGTAGTCGGACTCCACCGTCAGCTTCCAGCCGAACAGCTCGCCGTAGAAACCGTGCAGAGCCTTCGCGTCGTTGCCCAGTACCTCGAACCGAGATCACCGGATGTTCCATGACGTTCTCCTCGTGTGCGCACTCGCGTGACGCAGGACGCTCGACGGGACGGCGGCCGAGCACACGATGTATGGGGCAGCCCTCCTGACAGCGGCGCGTCAGGAGGCGCAGCTCCGCCGGCGGGATGCTGACGACGTCGTGTCAGGAGGGTCGGGCGGAGGCGCTCTCAGCGCGAGACGCGGACCTGGTAGTGCCCGCACGTCGCGGCGCCCGTCGTT
This sequence comes from uncultured delta proteobacterium, assembly GCA_963740495.1. Taxonomy (GTDB): domain Bacteria; phylum Myxococcota_A; class Polyangia; order Polyangiales; family CAVUEK01; genus CAVUEK01. Next base: position 288,343 of record CAVUEK010000006.1, on the reverse strand, counting down.
CGATAGACCCGAATGAACACGTCGGCAGGCCACGGGACGTCGCGGGTCGAGTAGAGCACCGCGGCGTCGGCGGGCGCGCCTCCGTCGAGCACCTGGTCATCGACGAACGACCACTCGTCGATGTCCCGCGAGCCCCCGACACCGCTGCCACACGCGATCGTCGCGCTGCACGTCGAGCGGATCTCGATCTTGAACTGGTCCGCGTCGTTCATCGCGAGCTCGACGCGCGGCTCGCCGCCCCCGAACATGTTCGGCATGTTCACGGCGGGGAAGTGCACGCCGAACCAGTCCTCGTCGTCGCGCGCAGGGAGCACGCCCGGATCGGATAGGACCTCTTCGCCCGGCATCAACGTGCCGAGGTCCGTCGGCGTCGCGCAGAGCGACGAGTGGCCTTCGTCGGTGCAGGGGGTCCCGGGACCTCCCCCGTCCCTCGGTGGGGTCATGCCACCGTCCCGGCCCGTCGCGGAGCCGTCCCGCCGCAGGCCGCTCCCATCGGCGGGGACCGTGTTTCCCTGCGCGCATGCCGCAAGGAGCGCGAGCGCGGTGAGGCAGACTCCCCTGCAGGCGTCGCTCCACCAAGAGGCCATCCAAAGAGCGTACTCGGACGAGCCGCCCGCGGCTACGTACCGGCTTCGGCCCGACAACTCCCACGGGGGTCCGGCGATAACCCGCCATGCCTGCCCACCGCCTCGCGCTCGCCTGCCTTCTGACGGTCACCTCGGCCTGCGCCACCACGCGGCTCCCGCCCGAAGCGGTCGCCCACAATGCGGAGGGCGCCGAGCTTCTCGCCGAGGGCCGGCTCGACGACGCCGAGGCGAGCTTCTACCTCGCGCTCGAGTACCACCCGCGGTTTGCGGAGCCTCGCGCGAACCTCGGCGCCGTCGCGCTCGAGCGGGGCGACCTCGTCGGGGCCGAGCGACATCTTCGGGCGGCGGTCGCCCTGAACGAGGACTTCGCGGTCGCGTGGAGCGACCTCGGGGTCGCGCTCGAGCGCCAGGACCGTGCTGCCGAGTCGAATCCGCGCCTACGAGCGAGCGCTCTCGATCGACCCGGGGCTCGGCGTCGCGCGTCGCAACCTCGCGTTTCTCCTGTATCGGCGCGGCCGCGTCGCGCAGGCTCGCGCACACCTCGTCCGCCTCGTCCACGTCAATCCCGACGACCTCGAGGCTCTGGGCGTTCTCGCGCTGTGCGAGTCGCAGCTCGGCCAAAACGAGTCGGCCGTCGACCGCGCCGACGCCGTCCTCGAGCGGGACCCCGGCGAGGCGTTCGCGCTGCTCGTCCGTGGCTCGGCGCGGGCTCGCCGGGGGAGATCGACGAGGCGATCGCCGACCTCCGGCGCGCCTCCCGCGACCGACGACTGCACGTGGATGCCCAGGCCCGGATCGCCGCCCTCGAGTCGGTGGCGGGCCACCGCGACGAAGCCCGCCGGATCCTCGCGGACCTCCGCGAGGAAGCGCCCGAGAGCCCCGTCGTCGCCCGTCTCGCGGAGGCGCTGTCGCGGGGCGAGGGCTCGCCGCGATACTAGAAAGGTTGCGATTTCACGGGGTCCGTGACTAATCTTGGGCGCTTTCGGGCAGCCCTCCATGCCTTCGAACACCAATGTCACCCGGATCGCTGGCGGGGTCGTCGTGCTCGTGTTCGGGGTGCTCGGAGCCTCCGTGCTCGCGGCTCAAGGGCAGGTGGTCGCGGGCGGAATGCTGGCCGCCTTGCTCGGTGGCGCAGGTGCGCTCCTCGCGCTCGGTTTCGGGGGTGGAGCGTCGGCACGCGAGGTCGAGGCGCTTCGCGCGGAGCTGGAGAACCGCGACCGCGACCTCAGGCGCGCATCCGCGGAGGGCGCCGACGCGATCGAGTCCCGCGATCAGCTGAGAGACGAGCTCCACGGGGCGCGCAAGGAGCTCGAGCGCGCGCGTGAGAGCGAGCGCCTCCTCGCGGAGGTGCGCGACCGGATCAAGGCGGTGAGCGGGCAGCTCTCCGAGAGCGTCGACCGGCTCTCCAACGGGCTCGGCGAGCAGATGGTCGCGGTCGACCAGACGACCTCGTCCATGAAAGAGATGGCCGGCGCGCATCACGAGATCGCGCAACACGTCGAGGCGCTCGCCTCGAGCGCCGAGGAGAGCTCGTCGCTCGATCCTCGAGATGACGGCGACGAACGACGAGGTCGCCGAGAACATGGCCAACCTCGCCGCGAGCGTGCGCGAGACGGTCTCGTCCATCGAGGAGATGGCGTACTCCATCAAGGAGGTCGCGAGGAACGTCGACGCGCTCTCGCTCACCGCCGAGGAGACCTGCTCGTCGATGAACGAGATGGACGTCTCGATCGACCAGGTCCAGTCGAACGCCAACGAGACGGCGCGCCTCTCCGAGGAGGTCGCGGTCGACGCCGAGCGCGGCGCCGAGGCCATCCTGAAGACGATCGGCGAGATCAACCGCATCAAGGAGACCTCGAGCGAGGCCGTCGCGGTCATCTCGAACCTCGGCTCGCGCATCGAGGCGATCGGCGACATCCTGAACGTCATCGACGACGTCGCCGAGCAGACGAACCTCCTCGCGCTCAACGCCGCGATCATCGCCGCGCAAGCGGGCGAGCACGGCAAGGGCTTCGCCGTCGTCGCCGACGAGATCAAGGACCTCGCCGAGCGCGCCGGCGCTCGACCAAGGAGATCGCCGAGCTCATCAAGACGATCCAGAGCGAGTCGAAGAACGCGATCACGCGCCGTCGAGCGCGGCGCCACCGACCGTCGATCGCGGCGTCGAGGTCAGCGCCGAAGCCGAGCGCGCGCTCAAGAAGATCCTCGAGTCGAGCCAGAAGTCGACGAACGATGGTGCGCGCGATCGCGCGCGCGACCGTCGAGCAGGCGAAGGGTCGAAGCAGGTCACCGACGCGATCGGCCGCATCGCCGAGACCGTCCAGCAGATCGCGGCCGCGACCGCGGAGCAGGCGCGCGGCTCCGAGCTCATCATGAAGAGCGCGGAGAAGATGCGCCTCATCACGCAGCACGTCGAGCGCAGCTCCCAGGAGCAGGCGCGAGGCGGGCGGCAGATCACGCAGTCGATCGAGAGCATCTCGAATATGGTCAACCACCTGCATCAGGCTCAGCGTCAGCAGGCGAGAGGCTCGGAGCAGACGATCGACGCCGCGCTGCGGATCCAGGAGCTGACGCGCGGCTACGAGCAGGCGCTGCGCCACATCAGCGTCGCGGCGGATCGCCTGCGAGACTCCGGAGACGGCTGATCCGCGGGGCGGCTCGCAGTTCTCCGGGGCTGAGGTACGACCAAGGCGTCCATGTTCGGCATCGGCTTCGGTGAGCTCGTCATCATCCTTCTCGTCCTCCTCATCGCGGTCGGGCCCGACAGGATGCCGACGTTCATGAAGGCGGTCGGCAAGGGTCTGCGCGAGTTCCGGCGCGCGAGCGAGAGCTTCGGAGCACGGTCGGCATCGACGAGCTCCTGCGCGACGACGACCTCAGGAACCCGCTCGCGGTGAAGCCGCGGCCCGTCGACGTGCTCACCGACGACGACAAGAAGAAGGAGCGCCCGCCCGAGGGCCCCGACATCGCGCACGCGGTGCTTCACCCGAAGAAGCGCCCGCGCGGATCGCGAGCCGCCGCCCGTCGTGCCGGCGTTCGGCCCGACGGTGGCGACGGCGGAGGCGGCGGCGACGAAGCAGCCGGCGCCCGAGCCGCCTCGCGCAAGAGAACGCGCCCGAGCCCGAGCCCGTGCCGGTGTCATCGGTGGCCGAGACCGAGACCGAGACCGACGCCGAGACCGAGACCGAGAAGGGCGACGCGAGCTGATGGCGAAAAAGGGCGTCGAGGCGGCTTCGGACGCGCCCGAAGACGACGTCGAGATGGGGTTCTTCGAGCACATCGGGGAGCTCCGCAAGCGCATCATGCGGGCGCTCTGGGCTGTGGTTCCGGGCGTCGCGCTCGGTTGGGTGTTCCGTGAGAAGTTGTTCGGCCTGCTGGTCGATCCGTTCAACGTCGCGTGGCATCACGCCGGCCTCGGCGAGCACCCGAAGCTCGTCTTCTTGAACCCGGTCGATCCGTTCGTCGCCTATCTGAAGATCGCCGCCATCACCGGGATCTTCATCGGAGCGCCGTGGGTGTTCTGGCAGCTCTGGGCGTTCGTCGCGCCGGGCCTCTACCGCAAGGAACGAAGGCTCGCGCTGCCGTTCGTGCTGGTTGCGACCGTGTGCTTCTGCGGAGGGCTCACCTTCGGTTATCTCGCCGTCTTCCCGCTCGCGTTCCAGTACTTCCTCGAGTTCGCTGTCATCTTGCCCGGTGGGACGACGCTCGAGCCGACGATCGCGATCAACGAGATCCTGACGTTCGAGATACGCATGCTGCTCGCGTTCGGCCTTGTCTTCGAGCTGCCGGTCGTGACGACGTTCCTCGCGCTAGCTCAGATCGTCGATTGGAAGCAGCTTCTGAAGTTCAGCCGCTGGTGGATCCTCATCGCTTCGGTACTGTCCGCGCTCCTCACGCCGCCGGACGTGGGCTCGCAGATCATGATGCTCGTGCCACTCGTCGTGCTCTGGTTCGTCTCGATCCTGTTCGCGTTCCTCGCGGTGAAGCCGAAGAAGGCCGACGATCAGTCTTCGTCGTAAGGAGCGTTCTTCGGGACATCCTCGCCGACGATCCACTGGTCTCCCCAGAGGCTCGCGCCTCCGTCGATCGTGAAGACCTGTCCGGTCACGAAGTCGGCGTACGTCGAGGCGAGATACACGATCAAGTGCGCCACCTCGCGCGGGTCGCCCAGCCGCTTGAGCGGCGTCGCCTTGCGCCCGGTCTCGAGGACCGCGTCGCCGTACTGCGCCGTCCCCGTCGTACGGATGATGCCCGGCGCGACGGCGTTCGCGCGGATTCCGTGCATCGCCCACTCCACCGCGAGCGTCTTCATCAGGTTCTCGACGCCGGCGCGGGCGGCGCCCGTGTGCGCCATCCCCGGAAAGCCGCGCGAGACCTCCGCGGTGACGCTCACGATGCGTCCGCGCTTCTGTGGAATGAACGCCTTTTCGGCGACGGTTCGCGTCACGTTCCAGGTGCCGAGGAGGTTGTTGCGGACGACCGCCTCGAAGCCGCGTGGGCTGATGCCCTCCGCGGCCGACGGGAACTGCCCGCCGGCGTTGTTCACGAGAACGTCGATCCGACCGAACCGCTCGACGATCGAGCTCACCATCGCGCCCACCGAGCCCGGATCGCGGATGTCGCACGATCCGCTCCACGCGTGGTGGCCGTCCGCCTCGAGCGACCGCTCGGCGTCGGCGAGCGGCTCGGGGCGGCGCCCGCAAATCGCGACGCTCGCGCCCAACGAGGCTAGCTCGCGCGCGACGGCGAGGCCGATGCCCGTGCCGCCACCCGTCACGAGCGCGACCTGGCCTTCGAAGAGGCCGTCCCTGAAGATGCTCGTCCGCTCGCCGGCCATCGTCAATCCTCTCGGTAGTCGGGCACCACGCAATACACGAACGCGAGGCGCGTGGTCTAGCACGAGCGTGAGCAATCCGTGGGATACCATGCGTGGATGCGCGTGCGGCCGATCCGGCATCTCGTCGAGTCCGCGGCGCTCTTCCGCGCGCATCCTCTGACGTCCGCCGCGCTCGGGGCGGCGATGGCCGTCTCGGTGTGCGCGCTCTGTTGCGGGCTCGGGTTCGTCGCCGTCCCGTGGTTCGGCTGCGAGCTCTATGCGTTTCAGGTCCACGCGGCGACGGGCGAGAGGCCTGCCCGGACGCGCTCGTGGATCGCCGCGGGCGTGTTCGTCCTCGGCGGCACGTTGATCGTCACCTCGGCGGGTTGGTTGTCGACGCTCGGGCTCGACGTGCGCGCCCCCGACCCTGCGCTACCGGCTGCGGCGGCGGCCGCCGACCCGCGGCACGCGCTCGTCTCGGCGGCGGGCGGGCTGTTCGCGCTCCTGTTCGTCATGCCCTTCACGTACGCGCCGCGGATCCTCGTCGACCGCGGCGGCACGCTCGGCGCCGCGGTGCTCGAGAGCGGACGCTTCTTCGTCCGCGACGGGTTCTTCGCGCACGTCGGGCTCGCCATCCTCTCGCACGTCGTGCAGACGGCGCCGGTGTCGATCGCCGTGGTGGTCGCGCTGAGCATGTCCGACGAGTCGGCCATCCCGCTCGCTCTTCTCGCGGGGCTTCCATTCATGGTGCTGACTGTGCCGCTCGGACAGGGCATCGTCACCTCCGCTTGGGTGGCGAGGCGTGAACGGCTCGTCGACGCCCGCGCGGTCACGGACGCCGGGCGTACGCCGCGCGCGCTCGTGGCGCTCCTGTGCGCTGCGCTGCTCGCTCCACCCGCGTCGCTCGCGTTGCTGGTCGGATCCCTCGCGCGCCCGTCGGCGCTTCGCGAGGGCCGCGCGCCCGAGGGCGAGGTCGCGGCCGAGCTCGATGTCGCGGGCGGCGAGACACGAACCGCGGTGACGGGCACGGCGCTGTCGCTCGAAGCGAGCGCCGGAGACGTCGCGATCGTCGCGTCCGACGGAGGAGGCGTGGGCTCCCTCCCGCTCCGGTCCGAGAGCCCGGTCGATGGCGCTCGCGTCGTGCGCGTGCGCGACGTGTACTTCGTCGAGGTCGCCGCCGGCGGCCCCGTCTACCTCACGCGAATCGATCGCGCGGGCGTGCGGCTCGATGACGATCTTCGTGCGCGGCTGTCCGATCGCCTGCCGTCATGGGGCCCCGTCGCGCTCGCGTTCGTCCTTTTCCTGACGCCGCTGATCCTGCTCCGGGTGTCGGTGGCGCTCGCCGAGCTGCGCGCGGCATCGGCGCGCGCCGACGTGTCGCCGCCGGAGCTCGCCGAGACCCGGCGCCGGGCGCTCGCGCTCGCCTGGGCAGCGGCCGGCGTGCTCGTCCCTCTCGGTGCGCTCGCGCTCGCGACCGGGGCGCTCGCGCTCGCGGGGGCGTGAGCGTCTCGTGCTAGCTAGCTACGATTCCGGTTCGAGGCGCTCGATGAGCTCGCGCACCTCTTCGAGGTCGAATGGCTTCGGGACGACTGCGTCGATGTCGAGACGGATTGCGACCTCTTCGCGGATCGCGCTCGCGGAGATGATGACGATCTTCGGAAGGGTCTCGAGGCCGCTCGCGCGGAGCTGGGCGATGAAGGCCTCGCCGTCCATGTGAGGGAGCATCAAGTCGACGAACGCGAGCGATGGGTGGCGCTCCTTGCAGAGCGCGAGCGCAGTCCGGGGATCGGCCGCCGGCAGCACTTCGCGCCCCATGCGCTCGATGACCGATCCCAGGATCCGGAGGATGTCGGGGTCGTCGTCGAGGACGAGGATGGGCCCGCGAGCGTGGGTCACGGCGCCACCGACTCTCGCAGACCGGCGCATGGCCCACAAGCCGTCATCGGGTATGCTCCGCGCGCCGTGAGCGACGAGGCCAAGACCGACGCCGAGCCCGATTCGGAGCCCGATTCGGAGCCCGATTCGGAGCCCGATTCGGAGCCCGATTCGGGCGCAGAGCCCCCGTCCCACGCCGAGCCCGCCGGCGAGCCCGACGCCGACGCGCCCAAAGCAAGACCGCTTCCCGGCGCGGGCACACCGGCCGGCGCGGAGCTCGCTCGCGCGAATGCCGCGTTCGAGGCGGGCAACTATGCGATGGTGCGCGAGCTCTGTGCCAAGCTCGTCGAGGTCCCCGACGAGGACGTCGCGCGCGCCGCGCGCGAGCTCCGCGCGCGAACCGAGATCGATCCGGTCCAGATTGGAGTGCTCCTCGCGTGCCTGGCTCTCTTCGGCGTCATCGTCTACATATACGTCCTCTGATGGGTCGCGCTCTCGGCCTCTGTGCGCTCCTCCTCGCCGCTGCTTGTGGCGCCGCGCAGAACGGCTCGGCGACTTCCGACGCGGAGCGGCTCGACCCGCGGAACCTCTTTCCGCTCGGAGAGGGGTACGTGTGGAACTACAACGTCGAGTACGGTGACGACATCCCGGTGCTCGGCACGCGCACGGTCGACCGCGTGATGGGCCCGCGCGTAGAGCTGATCGTCGGCGCCGAGCGCGAGGTCTACGAGCTGCGCGACGAGGGCATCTACCACCCGGCGACATCGACGTGGCTCCTGCGAGCGCCGATCCACGAGGGCGCCGAGTGGCCGAGCCAGGGCGGGCGCGTCGCGCGCGTCACCTCGACGAGCGCAACGGTCGAGGTGCCCGCGGGCCGGTTCGAGGGCTGCGTGCGCGTCGAGGAGACCGGCGGCGAGGCGGACAAGTACGTCCAGACCGTCTACTGCCCCAACATCGGCCCGGTCTTTCTCGAGACCCGGATGGAGCTGACCCTCACCGAGACGCCCGCCGGAGTGGTCGGGAGGCTCGTCGGATGCAACCTCCGCGAGCGCAACGAGGGTACCCCTTGCATCCAGCTCGAGTGAGCCCCGTCGCGGCGTGAAATTCCCCTTTGTTTCTGGTCACATGAATCGTCTCCGGCGGCTTGAACGACGCGCCGCGGCGAGCTATGCTCCGGACACCCCGCGGGGAGGGCGATCCACGAGCGATTTCGCGATCATCCCGACGGCCCCGCACCCCCGATTCCCATGTCCAACGAAGACCTCGGCTCGACGCCGGGCCCGGCCTCCGGAGCCCCCGAAGCGAGCCAATACGGCGAGAAGTCCATCCAAGTCCTCGAGGGCCTCGAGGCGGTCCGCAAGCGCCCCGGGATGTACATCGGCGACGTTCACGACGGGAGTGGTCTGCACCACCTCGTCTGGGAGGTCGTCGACAACGCCGTCGACGAGCACCTCGCCGGCTACTGCAACCTCCTCAAGGTGATCATCCACTCGGAGGGCTCGGTCACGGTCGAGGACGACGGCCGCGGCATTCCGGTCGGCATGCACGACAAGGGCGTGAGCGCCGCCGAGGTCGTGATGACCGTGCTCCACGCCGGAGGCAAGTTCGACAGCGAGAGCTACAAGGTCTCGGCGGGCTTGCACGGCGTCGGCGTCAGCGCGGTCAACGCCGTGAGCGAGTGGCTCAAGATGGAGATCCGCCGCGAAGGCAAGACCTGGTATCAGGAGTACCGCCGCGGCGTGCCGGTCGCACCGCTCGCCGCGATGGGACAGTCGCAGCGCACCGGGACGAAGATCGCGTTCAAGCCCGACCCGTCGATCTTCACGGGCACGAGCTTCAGTTCGAGATCCTCAACAACCGCTTGCGCGAGATCTCGCTTCCTGAACGCGGGTCTCACCATCGAGCTCGTCGACGAGCGCGACAGCAAGAGCGTTACCCACCACTTCGAAGGCGGCATCCGTGAGTTCGTCTCGACGCTCAACAAGAACAAGACGCCTCTGCACGAAGAGGTCGTGTATCTGCGCGACGAGCGTGATGGCGTCGACGTCGAGATCGCGATGCAGTGGAACGACTCGTACAACGAGGCGATCTTCTGTTACACGAACAACGTCCACAACCAGCGACGGCGGCACGCACCTCACGGGCCTGCGCACCGCGCTGACCCGGACGATCAACGCGTACGGCCAGAGCATGAACCTGCTCAAGGAGCTCAAGAGCCCGCTGAGCGGTGAGGACGTGCGCGAGGGCCTCACGTGCATCGTTTCGATCAAGCACCCCGACCCGAGCTTCGACTCGCAGACGAAGAGCAAGCTCGTCTCGAGCGAGGTGAAGGGCATCGTCGAGGCGATCGTCAACGACCGGCTCGGCGCGTTCCTCGAGGAGAACCCTCAGACCGCGCGGCGAATCATCGAGAAGACCGTGCTCGCGGCGCAGGCACGCGAGGCGGCGCGAAAAGCGCGCGAGATGGTCCAGCGCAAGGGCGTGCTCGACGCGAGCACCCTCCCCGGGCAAGCTCGCCGACTGCCAATCGAAGGACCCGGCCGCCAGCGAGCTCTACATCGTCGAGGGCGACAGCGCCGGCGGGAGCGCGAAGCAGGGCCGCGATCGCGCGTTCCAAGCGATCCTGCCGCTGCGGGGCAAGATCCTGAACGTCGAGCGCGCTCGCTTCGAAAAGATGCTGTCGAGCGCCGAGATCGGCACGCTCATCACCGCGCTCGGCTGCGGTGTCGAGGGCGGCGGGAACTTCGACCTGTCGAAGCTCCGATACCACCAAGTCATCATCATGACCGACGCGGACGTCGACGGGTCGCACATCCGCACGCTGCTCCTCACGTTCTTCTATCGGCAGATGCCCGAGATCATCCGGCAGGGGCACCTCTACATCGCCCAGCCCCCGCTCTACCAGGTGAAGAAGGGCAAGAAGATCCGCTACCTCAAGCACGAGGAAGATCTCTACGAGCTCCTGCTCGACCTCGGGCTCGAGGACCTCGTCGTGCGCACGAAGACCGGACAGGTCCCGCTCACGGGCGATCCTCTTCGCCGCCTGCTCGGCGACCTCCTGCGGTGGCGAGCGCTCCTTCGCAAGGCCGAGCGGCGCGCGCAGCCGCAGGTCCTCGAGGCGCTGATCCGCGCGACCGATCTCGACACGGCCGGCCTCGCCGACCGGGCTCGCGTCGACGCGGCGATTGAGTCGATGCGCGCCTACCTCGCGAAGAAGGCGCCCGAGCTCCTGCCGCTCGACGCCGAGGTGACCCACGACGAGGAGCACGACCGCTTCCGCGTCGTCGTGACGCCGCGCGCCGGTGTCTCGACGCGCTCGACGAAGATCGACTTCCACCTCCTCGACACCGGCGAGCTCTCGGAGCTCCGCGAGATTCGGCACGGGATAGAGGCGCTCGGCGAGATGCCTTTCTACGCCATCGAGGACGGCAAGACCGACCAGTCCGTCGAGATCGGCGACGCCGACGACCTCTGGGGTTGGGTCGACGCGCGCGCGCGCAAGGGCCTCGGGATCCAGCGCTACAAAGGCCTCGGCGAGATGAACCCGGCCCAGCTCTGGGAGACGACGATGAACCCGGAGACGAGGACGCTCCTCTCGGTTCGCATCGACGACGCGGTCGAGAGCGAGGAGCTGTTCAGCGTGCTCATGGGCGACCAGGTAGAGCCGCGCCGCGAATTCATCGAGAAGAACGCGCTCGACGTTCGCAATCTCGACATCTGACGGATCGCCCGCAGCGCGATCAGGCGTTCGCTTCGCTGATCTGCTCGTTCAGCGTCCAGTAGTCGTAGAGGATGCCGAGGCCGAACAGGCCCGCCGTGAAGAACCAGACCACGGCGCTCACGAGCTTTCCGAGGTAGAGGCGATGCGCGCCGAAGACGCCGAGGAACGTGAGCAGGATCCAGGCGAGGTTGTAGTCGACGCTTCCGTCGCGATAGCGCGAGCGCGCGTCGCGCGCGAGGAACGGCATCAGGAAGAAGTCGACGAGCCAGCCGACGCCCAGGAGCCCGAGCGTGAAGAACCAGATCGTTCCGGTGATCGGGCGACCGTAGTAGAAGCGGTGAGCGCCGGTGAAGCCGAAGATCCAGAGCAGGTACCCGACGAGCAGACCGTGGTCGGAGTTTCTAGCCATTTCGCCCTGTTCTACGGCTCGGCGCGCGAGCGTATTTCAGCACGCCGAATCGTGGTACCGTCCCGCCGCCGAACCGGACGAAAAGCGAAGGAGATTCGGGATGAAGGTCATGCGCTTCGTGATGGCCGCGGCCCTCGGGCTGGCGATGGTCGGGTGTGGAGCAGGCTCCGAGGGCGACAACTGCGAGAAAGCGGGGGACTGCAACGACGACCTCGTCTGCGCGTACATCGCCGTGTGCGCGTCCGGTGACTGCCCCGGCATCTGCGGCGTTCCCTGTGCGACCAACGACGATTGCAGCGAGGGCATCTGCGGCGAGAGCATCGGCGGCCAACGCATCTGTCAGAACTCGCGCACCGAAGCGACCTCGCCCTGATCCGCGCTACGGGGTCGGCGCGGGCGTCGCGTTGAGCTCGCTCCGCGGGCGCGCGTCGATGCGTCCGCCCGGCTCCGGGCAGCCGTCTCGGTCGCGGAAGCCGTCACGGTCCTCGGGATCCTCGGGACACTCGTCGCGGTCGTCCGGAATGTGGTCTCCGTCGAAGTCGGTCTCCGGGCAACCGTCCTCGTCGCCGAGGCCGTCTGTGTCCTCGGCTTGCCGCGGGCACTGGTCGAACGCGTCGTCGATGCCGTCGCCGTCGAGGTCGCTCTCGGGACACCCATCGTTGTCGCGGTCGCCGTCCATGTCCTCGGGCGTGTCGGGGCACGAGTCCCAACCGTCGGAGATCCCGTCGCCGTCGTTGTCGGGATCGGGACAGCCGTCTTCGTCGTCGTGCCCGTCGATGTCCTCGGCGTCGTTGGGGCACTGGTCTTCGGCGTCCGGCAGCCCGTCCTCGTCGTTGTCGGGCTCGGGGCAGCCATCTTCGTCCGCGAACCCGTCGACGTCCTCGGCGTCGTCCGGGCACGCGTCGTCGTCGTCGAAGAGCCCGTCGCCGTCCGAGTCCTTCTGCGGCTCGAGCGCGAAGCCGACGCCGACGAGAATCCGAAGATCGGGCACGCCCGGACCGAGGATGAAGCCGACGCCGAGCCCGAGCTGACCGTAGATGTAGCGGTAGCGCACACGGCCCGCGAGCCGAGCCTCCATCTGATTCGATGCGGGCGACGTTGCCGAACAGCGTCGAGCCGTTGAGCTCCACGAGCCCGGTCACGCCGACGAGCGAGAGCGGGTCGGTGAACACGTACTCGCCCGCGAGGCCGTAGTAGACCATCGAGCCAACTTCGGTCCCGACGACGCGGCGGACGGGTCGGTAGTATGCGCCGAGGTTGAGCGCGAAGCGGAGACGGTCGCTCGGGAACAGCTCGCCGATGGCGTGACCGCCGAACGCCGGATGGTCGTCGCCGATGTAGCGCCCGTCGGCCGTGAGCTGTCCAAGCGGCAGGTTGAGCCAGAGCAGCGCAGAGATCGCGTACCCATCGCGCGCGGGGTCTCCGTAGAGCCAGACCTTGCCGGAGATGCGCGGGTCGGCGATGCCCGCGGAGCCGCCCGGCCGGAGCGTGCTGTTGCGGTACTCGATGCCCTCGCCGTCGGCGATCGCGATCGGGATGTCCGCCGCGAGCTCGACGCGGTCGCCGAACTGGTACGCGCCCATGAGGTGAAACACCGTGAGCGAGCGGACGAGCGCAGCGCGCTCCGGGTTGATGTCGCAGCTGATCTCGGGGCGAGCCGCGCACTGCGTACCCACCTCGAGCGGCCGGATCGCGTGCTCGAACCCGAGGGAGATCAGCGGGAGCGCGAACTCTCCGATGCGCGCGCCGTCGACCATGATGTAGTCGAGAGGGCTCGGGGCCGGCCGGTAGCTCAGCGAAGAGAACTCGTCCGCGGGGATCGTCGTCTGAGCGGCGGCCGGCGCCGACGCGAGGATCGCGGCGGCGAGCAGGAGGGCACCACCGGCGGGGCCTCGGCGCGTGAGCATCGGCCGAATGCTACATGGGTACGGGTTCGGTGTGCGACCTTCTGCGGGAAGGCGATGAGAGCGGGCCCATGCCACTGGACGAGTGGATAGAGATTGGCGCCCAGCGCACGGATTCGGGGTGACGGCGAGCCGGGTCCGCCGTAACATCGATCCCATGTCGCGACGCGAGACCGAGCACATCTGATCCCGGCCGCCTCATGGGCCGCCTCATGGCGGGCCCGATCGCTGGCTGACGCCGCTCGTCGCTCTGCTCCTCGGGGCCGAGCTGCTCGACGAGCTCTACAGCGGCGTGCCGTCGGTGGCGTCGGCCGACATCCGCGTCGGGCTCGGCACGTCGTACACGGTCATCTTGGGGGCGCTCTTCGCCGCGCCCGCTGCGGTCGCGCTCGTGGTCGAGCCGGTGCTCTTCGTTCTGGCCGACCACTACCCGCGCAGGTGGTTCGTGAGCGGGGGCCTCTTCGCGATGGCGCTCGCCGCGTTCGCGGCTGCGGCGGCGCCGAGCGCGCCTTGGCTCGCCGCCGCGGTTGCGGTCGCCTGGGTCGGCAGCGGCTCCGGCGTCGCGCTCTCTCAGGCGACGTTGGTCGACGCGCGCCCAAGAGAGCGCGAGCGCGTGCTCGCGCGCTGGACGCTGCTCGGCGAGGTCGGCGACCTCGGCGCGCCGCTGCTCCTCGCGATGCTCGGGGCGGTCGGGCTCGGGTGGCGTTCCGCGTACGTGGTCGTCGGCGCGCTCGCGCTCGTGCTCGCGGTGTTGCTCGCGCGAAGACCGTTCCCGCCGCGCCGTAGCCCCCCCGACGGCGGCGACGAGGCCTCCGGACCGTTGGCGAGCATCGCGTTGGCGCTCCGCAATCCGGCGCTCCTCCTGTGGCTCGGCGCCTCGGCGCTCTGCGACCTGCTCGACGAGGTCGTGGTCGTCCTCGCCAGCCTTCACATGCGAGACGACCTCGGGGTGGGCCCGGTGGAGCGTTCGTTCGTGCTCGGCGCTGGCGTCGCTGGCGCGATCGCGGGCGCCCTCCTCGCGGACCGACTCCTCGCGCGGGTCGCGCCGCTGCGCCTCTTGCTCGCGTCGAGCGTGGCGTGCGCGACGGTCTACGTCGGGTGGCTCTTCGCGCCGGGCCCTTGGCTCGGCGCCGTCCTCTTCGCGACCGTCGGCGCGACCGCCGCGCCGATGTACCCGATTGCGGTCGCGCAGGCGTACGCGGCACTGCCGCATCGCTCGGGCGCGGTGAACGCCGCCGGGCACCTCTTCACGCCGTTCGCGCTCGCGCTTCCGTGGGCGCTCGGCGCGGTCGCCGACGCCGAAGGCGTCCGCATCGCCCTCGCTCTGCTCCTCGCGCAGCCAGTCCTGCTCGCGGGCATCGCGGCGTGGGCGATCATCGCGCGCCGCGCGCGCGCGCCGTGAGGTCTCTTTTCGTCAGAAGCTCTCGAACGGCTTCCGCGCATCCTTCAGGATCGCGAGCGTGATGTCGTGTAGATGACCGTTGGTCGCGAGGACGCGCCCCTTCTTCATGTCGAGCGGGCCGCCGCTGTAGTCGGTCGCCTCGCCTCCAGCCTCGGTCACGAAGAGGCTCGCGGCCGCGAGGTCCCACGAGTTGAGCTTCTGCTCCCAGTAGATGTCGTAGGCGCCGTCAGCGACGAAGGAGAGATTGATCGCCGCCGCGCCGCAGCGCCGGATCCCGACCGTGCGCTTGATGAACGCGCTCCATTCCCTGAGGTTGTCGTCCTCGGTGACGTGGCGATTGTACGGGAAGCCCGTCGAGCAGAGCGCCTGCCGCAGGTCGTCGATCGTGCTCGACCTTGCACCTTGCACCGTTGCGGAACGCTCCGCGGCCGCGGATGCCGGTCCACGTGAGCTGGAGCGCGGGCGCGACCACGACACCGAGGATCGGCCGGGTCTTCTCGCAGAGCGCGATGGACACCGCGAAGTACGGGTGGCCGTGAGCGTAGTTCGTCGTGCCGTCGATGGGGTCGACGTGCCAGACGAGGTCGGCCGAGTCGTTCTTCTCGCCTTCTTCGCCTACGATGGTCGTTCCGGGAAAGCTCTTCGTCAGACGCTCGCGGATGAGCGCCTCGGACTTGAGGTCGTACTCCGTGAGGAGGTCGATCTCGCCCTTCTTCTGGATGTCGATCGGCTTCCGGAAGCCGGAAAGGACCAGAGCCGCCGCCTCGGTGGCGATCGCACGCGTCTCTTCCAGCGTGCTGTCGAGCTCCTGCTCGTTCATCGTCGCCTCCGGTTCTCCATCGATTGGCCGGTGAGCGATACCAGGACTCGGTCGTAGATGCCACCGAACGCTCCGTTCGACATGATGACGATCGTGTCGCCGGGCCGAGTCGTCGCGTGGAGGCGCTCGACGATGGCGTCGATGCTCGCGGCGGCTTCGGCGCGACGACCTTCGCTCCGTATCCGCTCGGCGACGGCCGCAACGTCGAGGCGCTCGCCCGCTTCGATCTCCGGTCGTCCGACCGGCGCGAGAAGCGTCACGTCGGCCGCGAGAAAAGCGCTCGCATACGCATCCTGGTGAATGCGGCGCGATGCGGTCGCGCTCCTCGGCTCGAAGACGGCCACGAGGGCGCCTTCCGGATGGCGCGCGCGCATGCCGATGAGCGTCTCGCGCACCGCGGTCGGGTGATGCGCGAAGTCCTCGTATACGGAGACGCCGTCGGCCACGCCGAGCAGCTCCTGGCGGCGTCGAACGCCCCGGAAGGCCGCGAGGTGATGGACGAGCTCGTGCACGGGCACGCCCGCCGCCTCGGCGGCGAGGGCGATCGCGGCGATCGCGTTTCGCCGGTTGTGCTCGCCGGTCATCGGCGAGAGGACGCGACCGACGGCGCTACCGCCGACGAACAGATCGAACGGGCTCGCGCCGCCCTGCGCGGCGACGCTGGCTCCGAGCCACAAGGGTCGACGCCCGTCGTGTCGTCGCCGTCGAGCGCGTAGTAGACGACGCGGCAGCGCGCACGCGCGGCAGCGCGCCGCACCTCGGGATCGCCCGCGAACGCGACGAGCAGCCCGTCGGGCGGGATCCGATTCGACGAACCCGTCGAACGCGGCCCGGTAGCTGTCGATGTCCGGGTAGATGTCGATGTGATCGTGCTCGATCGAGGTGAGGATCGCGGCGAACGGGCGGTACCGCCAGAGCTTCGGCGATTTCTCGAAGAACGCCGAGTCGTACTCGTCGCCTTCGATCACGAACGGCGCATTCGTTGCGCCGATGCGGAACGCCTCGTCGAAGTCGCGCGGGACGCCGCCGACGAGAAATCCGGGATCCGCGCCGCTCGCATGGAGCAGGAACGCGAGCAGCGCCGTCGTGGTGGTCTTGCCGTGCGTGCCCGCGACGACGTACGAGGGCCGGTTGGTGAGGAACATCGACTCGATCGTGCCGGGCAGAGAGTCGTATCGAATCCCGCCGTCGATCGCGGCGCGCGCTTCCGGGTTGTCCTTCCGGCAGACGTTGCCGACGACGACCAGATCCGGCCGCGGCTCGAGGTGCGCCGGGTCCCACCCGGTCATCGTCTCGACGCCCCATCGCGTGAGCGCCTCACCCATGGGCGGGTGGAACGCCGTGTCGCTCCCCGTCACCCGATGCCCGGCCGCGCGGAGCAACCCCGCGAGCGCACCCATTCCGGTGCCCGCGACGCCGACGAGGTGGACGTGCATCAGCTCTTGATGATCTTCTCGACCGTGTCGCGCGCGCGCCCTTCGACGAGCGATTCGAGGATTGCTCGCACCTTCGGGTAGTCCGCGAGCACGCGCTCGATGCGGTGCCGCTCGAAGGCGACGCAATCGACGTCGGAGAGAGCCACGACCGTCGCCGTCCGCTTGCACCCGGTGAGCAGCGACACTTCGCCGAAGCACGCGTCGCGACCGAGCTCGGCGAGCATCACTTCGCCGTTCGCGGCTTCCGTCGTCACTCGGACCTTGCCGGAGAGCACGAGGTACATCGTCTCGCCTTCGGCGCCCTGGAGGAGGATGACGTCGCCTTCCGCGTACCCGACCACGACGCCCATGCCGAGCACGCGCGCGCGGCCGGTCACGTCGAGCGACTTGAAGAGGTGGCTTCGCTCGACGATGTCCTCCATCTCGTCGAGGAGCGCGAGCCGCTCTTCGTCCTCGAGGAGCCGGCTTCCCGGCGGGACGATCGAGGGAGCGTCTCTCACGCGACGAAATCTATCGCGGATCCCCGCACTGGTCACGGAAGCACCAGAGTGCGCCTTTCGCACAGTGACGGTTGACACCGAACTTGGTGTGCTCATCATGGAGTCATGGCGTGGAGTCGCCAGAAGCTCGGAGACGGATGACGGACACTCGGGAGCCCGACCGAAAGACCCTGAAAGAATCGCGCGAAAGAGCTGCTCGCGGGCGTCGTCGACGATCTCCTCGAAGCTCTCGCCGATCTCCTGCCGGCACCCGAGCCCCAGCTCGTGCCGGTGCCCGCCCGCGGTCGCCAGCGCCGCTAGCCTGCGCGACCGCGCGACCTCGGCGCGGGCGCGATGGCTCGCCGGGGGCTTCTGGGACATGCTGCGCCCCCCATGAGGTGTGCGCTTCTTTTTGGGCTGGCCCTGTGCGCCTGCGGTCAGAGCCCCCGACCGCCGACCGACGGCGGCAACGACGGCTCCTCGCCCGACGCCGGGGGGAGCGACGGCGGCACCGACGCCGCCCTCGACGCGGGGCCTCGGGCGTGCGCGGACATCGTTCGCGCCGGGCCGAGCTTCGAGCTCGACCCGCTCGGCCCGGCCACCGAGGTCCAGGCGTCGGCGGCCTTCGACGGCGAGCGGATCCGCTTGGCGTTCAGCCGCCCCGACCCGATGGACACGTTCGACATCTGGATGACGACCGTCGAGTGCGACGGCACTCCCGGCGATCCGATCCGCGTCAGCACGACCGACGCGAACGAGACCGACGCCGAGATCCTCGTGGCCGCGAGCGGCTCGTCGTTCCTCGTCTGGTCACGAGACGACGGCACCGGCGGCACCGACAACATGCACGTCTTCTACCGGCTTCTACCGGACATGGACGCCGACGCCGAGATCCGGACGACGCTCGACGGCGAGATCGTCCCCGACAACCACATCTCCGACACGGCCGTGGTCGACGGCGACGGGTTCCTCGTCGCGGGGATCCGCGGGCTCGCGTCGACGAACCGCTTCCATGGCTTCGTGCAGAGGCTCGGCGCCGACGGCTCGCTCGACGGCGAGGCGTGGGCGTCCTCTCTCAATCCCGAGCTCGGCTATGGCACGCATGCGCTCGCGAACGCACCTCTTGGCGCGTACGTCGCGTTCGAGCGCGAAGAAGAATTCGTCACGCGCGTCTGGCTGGGCCGCGTTGGCGACGACCCGACGGCGACCGCGGCGTTTCCGAACCTTCCGATCGCCTCGGCGCCGAGCTTGACCGCGGACCTCGTCGATCCTTCGCGCGTCTACCTCGCCGTCGCGGGTGAGGTCGTCGCCGGCTCCTCCGACGTCTGGCTGACGGTCGCTTCCGACGCGAGCGCGGAGCCGCCTCGCTTGCAGCTCGGGGCCGCAGGGCGCTTCGACGGCGCGCCGCGCCTCGTCGCGCACCCCGACGGCGGCGGTGCCGTGTTCTACGTTCAGCTCGTCGGCACGACCTATCACCTGCTCGCTCAGCGGTTCGCCTTCGATGGGACCGCGTTCGCGGCCACCCCCGCGGTCGAGATCGCGTCCGGCTTCGCGCCGTATCCCGTCGCGGCAGTGCACGTGTCGGGCGACATCTTCTTTGCCGCGTGGTCCGAAGGCGCGAGCCCCGACTACCGGCTCGTCGGCCGCTTCGTCGAGCTTCCGCCGAGCTGAGGACGGCGGGTCACGCCTTCGTGAACGTGAAGTCCTTGCCGTCGTAGTCGACGCGGATCGTGTCGCCGGCGCCGTAGCCGCCGCGGAGCATCTCTTCGGCCAGCGGATCCTGTAGGTGCTTGAGGATGGTCCGCTTGAGCGGGCGCGCTCCGAACGCGGGCTCGTAACCGAGCTCGACGAGCTGCGCCTTGGCAGCGTCGCTCACCTCGAGCGAGACCCGCTCGGTGAACGAGCAGGGCGGCGAGGTTTCGGAGCTGGATCTCGACGATACCGCGGAGGTCTTCGCGCGTGAGCTGGTCGAAGATGACCATGTCGTCGATGCGGTTCAGGAACTCGGGGCGGAACGCCTTGTAGAGCTCGGCTTCGACCTTCTCGTGGAGCTCTTCGCGCGTGCCCTCGTGGTCGAGGATGCGATGGCCGCCGACGTTGGACGTCATGATGATGACGGTGTCGGAGAAGTGCGCGACGCGACCGCGCGAGTCGGTGAGACGCCCGTCGTCGAGGACCTGGAGCAGGATGTTGAAGACGTCCGGATGCGCCTTCTCCATCTCGTCGAAGAGCACGACGCTGTACGGTCGGCGACGCACCGCCTCGGTCAGGTAGCCGCCCTGGTCGCTGTCGACGTAGCCGGGCGGCGACGCCGAGCAGACGTGCGACCATGTGCTTCTCCATGAACTCGCTCATGTCGAGGCGCGTCAGCGACGCCTCGTCGTCGAAGAGGAACTCCGCGAGCGCCTTGGCGAGCTCGGTCTTGCCGACGCCCGTCGGACCGAGGAATAGGAACGAGCCGATGGGCCTGCGCGGGTCGCGCAGCCCGACGCGCCCGCGGCGGACGGCCTTGCTCACCGCGACGCACCGCCTCGTCCTGCCCGATGACGCGCTCTCGCGAGGCGCCCCTCCATCTCGAGGAGCTTCTCGGCTTCCTCTTCGAGCATCTTGGCGACCGGGATCGCCGGTCCACGCCGCGACGACGTCTGCCACGTCCTCTCGCTCACCATGTCGCGCACCATGCGACCGCCGCTCTCGGCGAGCTTCGCCTCGGCCTCGGCGAGCTTCTTTTCGAGCAGCGGCATCGTCCCGAAGCGAAGCTCTCCGGCGCGCGAGTGGTCGTCGTTCGCGCGCGCCTGCTCGTGCTCGCGGCGCGCCGCCGCGAGCTCTTCCTTGGCGCGGCGCACTTCGCTCGACGCGCGGCAGCTCTTTCTCCCACGCTTCACGCATCGCCTTCGCGCGCGGTGTGATGTCCGCCGCTTCGCGCGCGAGCGCGTTCGGACGTGTGCATCGACTCGTCGTCGGTGTCGTCCTCGAGGGACTTGCGCTGGATCTCGATCTCCTCGAGACGCCGCTCGATCCCGTCGAGGTCCGCGGGCACGCTCTCCATCTCGACGCGCACGCGCGCCGCGCCCTCGTCGATGAGGTCGATCGCGCTCTTCGGGAGCTGGACGCCCGGGACGTAACGCCGCGCGAAGCGTGACGGCGGCCACGAGCGCCGGATCGGAGATGCGAACGCCGTGTGCGATCTCGAAGCGCGCGACCACGCCGCGCAGAACCGCGATCGCCTCCTCCTGCGTCGGCGGCTCGACCGGGATGACGACGAAGCGCCGTCCGAGCTCGCTGTCCTTGTCGAAGACCTTGCGCATCTCGTCCGGGCGTCGCCTTCGCGATGACGCTTGACCTCGCCGCGCTAGAGCGCCGCGGCGAGGAGATCGCCCGCGCCGCCCTGCGCCTTGTCGCCGACGAGGCCGGAGAGCCCGGCGAGAAAGACGATCACTTCGCCGCCCGAATCGCGTCACCGCGTCGAGCACGGCGCGCATCCGCTCCTCGAGCTCGCCTCGGAGCTTCGCGCCCGCGACGAGCGACGCTCATCTCGAGGGCGACGATGCGCTTGCCTTCGAGCATCTTCGGGACGTCGCGGCTCGCGATGCGCGCCGCGAGCGCCTGAACAATCGTCGCGCGTCCGATGCCCGGCTCGCCGACGAGGAGGGGGTTGTTCTCGCGCCGGCGCGCGAGGACTTGCAAGATGCGGCGTAGCTCCGCGTCGCGTCCGACGGCGGGATCGAACTTTCCCGCGGCGGCCATGCGCGTGAGGTCGCGCCCGAACTGTTCGAGCGGGTCGCCTCCGTCGCCGCCGGTCGTGGCCTGGGCACTTCGTCCGGTGGGCGACTCGCCCTTCGACGGCACGGTCGCGTCCGCGCCGGCGAGCGTCGCCCGAAGGACGGGCGCCGAGAGCCCGCACGCGCGAAGGACGTCGCGTACCGGGCCGGCAGTCTCCTGCGAGCACGACAAGAGGAGCTCCGCCGATGTGACGGGCTTGCCCCCGTTTCGCGCGGCCTCGCCCTCGGCGCGCGTGAGCAGGTCGAGCAGGCGCGGAGACAGGTACGCGACCGCATCGGGGAGCTTGCCCAGCTTTCGGACTTGCGCCTCGCACTCGACGAGCACGTCGGAGGGCGTCACCCCCGTTCGCCGAATCGCTTCGGCGCTCGCCCCGTCGCGCTCGACGAGCCGGTACAGGACGTGGACCGGCTCGACCTCGGGGTTGTGACGCTCGTCTGCGAGCGTCTGCGCCGACGAGACGATCTGGCGCGCGTCCTTGTCGTACGCCTCGAGTCGGAGGGTCAGCGTGCTCATCGAGCTCGAGCTACTTCGCCTTGGCCTTCGTGACGTATCGGAGCTTGAGGTCGGTGAGGACCTGGGCGAGCAGCCGCTCTTCTTCGCCGGTCAGGTTGCCCTGGGTCTTCTCTTCGAGCAGCGCCAAGAGGTCGATGGTTTGGCGCGCGAGCGCGAGCTCGACGTGAGGCGTGTCGCTACCGGGCGCGGGGACCTCGCCGAGATGTGTGAGCGCCGAAGTGCTGAGCGAGAGCACGAACGTCGTGAAGTCGATCGGCGGCACCCCGTCGTCCGGCAAATCTTCGTCGTCCGGAGCATCCGTGCGGGCGGCCACGCGTCAGTCCTCGCTCGCGTCGGGCTCCGGCTCGGTCTCGAGGACCAGCCGAACGAATCTCGGCGTTGTCTTCGCGGTCGGCCAGCGACGCGAGGTACTTCTCGTACTCGTCGCGGGAGATGAGGCCCTTCTTGATGTTCCGCTCGACGATGCGGCGGTCGACCAGCCAGGGTTGAATGTTCGCCATGTGCGCCTCCGGGCACGGCCGAGTATCCTGGGCCGGACACGCGTTCGTCGCGTGTCGGGACACCTCAGCCGAACCATTGGCCGCGCAGTGTAGGAAGAGGCGTGCACATGTCAACGTGGCCCACCCCCCCGTCACGAGGAACCATGATCGAAAGGCCCGTCTTCGTCGCCGCCCTGCTCCTCGTCTCGGCGTGCTCGGTCGAGCAGCCGCGAGAAGCGACCGCGGACACCCCCGCCCCGGTGCCCGCTGCGGTGGAGAAGGCGCCGCCGCCTGCGATTCCACCCGCGGAAGTCCCGTCGCCGCCGGAGCCGAGCAACGCTGCCGGGGCGCCAATCGAGCCGCAGGATCAGGCGAGGCTCCGCGAGGTCATCCAGGCGATGGCGCAGGCCGCCGACGAGGCGAGCGCCGCCGAGGGGCAGACGACCTGCGAGCGCGCGTACGAGTCGACCGTGCGCTTCGCGAGCTCGCTCCGCGAAGCGATGGGCGGGAGCGATCGTCCCGAGCCGAACCGCGCGCGGTTTCTCGCGAGCTGCAACCGGCTTCCCGAGAACGTGCAGCAGTGCATGGTGATGGGCTACTCGGTCAGTCATCAGGCCGAGTGCGCGCGCGTGCGCACGGAGATGGGCGAGGCGGATCGCGAGCGCGTCCGCCAGCTGAGCGCCGCGCTCGGGACGAGCATGGCGCCCGCGAACGCTCCGGGCGGAGCCCACGATGACGAAGCGCCCGAGGCGCCCACGATGACGCCATGAGCCTTCCGTCGCTCGATCAGCTGACCGATCTCGAGAATCCTGATCCGCGCGCAGCACCCGCTGATCCTCGTGGAGACGATCGAGGACGACCGCGCGAGCACCCTGTTCGAGTACCTCGCCGACAGGGTCAAGCTCCCGCTCGCGTCCTGGACCGTGCACCGGGGCCTCATCGCAGCGAAGGGGACGCCGGTCGTCGGCACCGACCGCCCGGACCTCGTGCTCGAGCACGTGCTCCAGTCGGCGGGAACGGAGATGCTCTATCACCTCTCCGGCTTCACGGCGTACCTCCGCGAGCCCGAGATCGTCGCGCGGCTCAAGGAGCTCCACGCGCGCCTGTTCAAGCACCGGGGTGCGCTGCTGGTCACCGGCGCCGATGCCGAGCTCTCGGCTGACGTGGAGCAGCTCTTCACGCGGATCGACCTCGAGCCGCCGACGTCGGAGGCGTACTACCAGTTCGTATCGGGCGTGCTGCGCGACCTCAAGACGCGCATCCCCGTCCAGGTCGACCTCTCGGGCGAGGACGTCGCGGTGCTGCTCAGCCACCTGCGCGGGCTCACGTTCTTCGAGGTGAAGAAGATCGTGACGCAGGCGGTGATCGAGGACGGGCGCTTCGATCGCGCGGACATCGGGCGCGTCCTCGACGCGAAGAAGCGCGCGATCCAGCGCTCGGGCGTGCTCGACTACTACCCGTCCGACGCGACGATGGCCGACGTGGCGGGGCTCGACCAGCTCAAGGCGTGGCTCCGAAAGCGCGCGAGCGCGTTCCTCGATCCGGATCGCGCGCGAAAGTTCGGGCTCGCGCCGCCGCGCGGCTTGCTGCTCCTCGGTGTGCAGGGATGCGGCAAGAGCATGTGCGCCAAGGCGGTCGCTGCCGAGTGGAACCTGCCGCTGATCCGGCTCGACCCCGTCGTCGCTCTACAACAAGTTCGTCGGCGAGAGCGAGAAGAACCTGAAGCGCGCGATCAAGACGGCCGAGCAGATGGCGCCGATCGTCCTCTGGATCGACGAGATCGAGAAGGTCGTTCGGCGGGAGCTCGGACTCGTCGGACTCCGGCACGTCCACGCGCATCTTCGGGACGTTCCTCACATGGCTCAACGACAAGAAGGAGAGCGTGTTCGTGATCGCCACGGCGAACGACATCTCGAAGCTGCCGCCGGAGCTGCTCCGCAAGGGACGGTTCGACGAGATCTTCTTCGTCGACCTGCCGGACGCGGCCGCTCGCCGCGACATCTTCACCGTTCACCTCGTCCGCCGCGGGCGCTCGACCCGAGACGGTGGACCTCGAGCGCCTCGCCGCCGCGACCGACGGGTTCAGCGGCGCCGAATCGAACAGGTCGTGATCAGCGCGCTCTACTCGGCGTTCGCGGAGGGGATGGACCTCACCACCGAAGCGCTCGAGGCCGAGGCGAAGGCGACGCGCCCGCTCTCGGTGACGATGAGCGAGAAATCACCGAGCTCAGGGCGTGGGCGCGCGATCGCGCCGTGAAGGCGGACTGAACGTGTCCGTTCGACGAGTCGCGTGCTACGCGCCGCCGCCCGCGCGCCGCCAGCTCACGTACTTCGAGACGAGCGCGTCGTACATCCAGCCGGCGACGATGCGGCGGCCGGCGGGGCTGAGGTGCTTGAGGTCGTCGGCGGCGAGGCCCTGCCGGAGCCAGCGTCGAAAGCCGCCGGCGCCGCCCATCGCTTCGTAGAGGTCGAAATACGCGCAGCCGGCTTCGCGAGCGGCGGCGCGCTGCGCGTCGACCACGGCCTCGACTTGCGCGGGCCCGATCTCGGTTCGACCGCTCATCTCGTGCTCGACGATCCCGGTGAGCAGGCAGCCGGCGTCGGGGACGGCGGTGCGGACTCGCGTGAGGAGCGCGAGCGTCTCCTCGCGGAGCGTGTCCGCGGTGACGCCGCGGCCGGCGTAGCGCCGGAGGTCGTTGCCGCCGTAGCCGAGGATGACGAGGTCGGGATCCCGGTGCTGGAGCTGCTCTCGGAAGTGCGCCTCGTCCTGCTCGAGGAGCCGCGGCGTGAACGCCCCAATCATGCTGAGCGTGTCCCAGACGACCCCGGGCCCGTCGTTCTCGAGCACGATCCCGTACCCGCGCACCGGGCCGCCCCCGGCGGCGCGCACGCGAACCGAGTGCGGGCCGGGCTCGAAGCGCGTCTCGAAGAAGCGATCCTCGAGCTCGTCCGCGCGCGCGTCGATCGTGACCGCCTCGCCGCGATCGACGCGCAGCTCGAACCGGCCGCCGCGCGGCTGCGCTGCGTAGTAGAGCTCGGCGCGCGACGCCGTGCGCTCGCGCTCGCCGTCGTCGTGCGTGCGGATGAGCGTCGTCGCGCCGCCGTGCGACGTCGCGGCGACACCGCCGAGGCCGTAGTGGCCGTCGCGCAGGCACCGGAAGATGATGAAGCAGAAGTCCCACGGCGCCGGCGTGGAGAGGTCGACCGTCTGGTTCCGGTAGCTCGTCGAGTGAGGCTGCAGGAGCACGAAGCCGGTGCCCGCGTCTCCGAACCGCGCCTGGAAGCGGCTCCGCAGGTAGTGCGGGAGCTGGTCCATGCCGATGCTCGAGTCGCCCATGTGGACGACGCGCGTGATCGCGTCCTCTTCGCCGGCCTCGGTGCGCGCGAGCGCGCGGAAGAGCCCGTCGAGCCCGTGGCCGCTCGCATCTTCAATCGGGTGCTCCGCGACAATCGGGTCGTCTTCGTGCGGGACGTATGGCTCGGGCGTCGCGTCGGCTTCCTCGGGTGAGACGGCGTCGTCGTCTTCGTCGTTCTCGCTCGACGCGGTTTCCGGCGCGCGTCCGGCCGCGCGCTCATGATCCTGCGCCACCGGACGGGGCGCGGGCGCCGCGGAGCTCGCCCCGTCGTCGCCCGAGGCACCGCACGCGTGCACGACCGCGCACGCGCACGCGAGGAGCAGAGCCTCCCTCCGCATCACCGCTCTCGGAACGCGCCCCGCGCGAGGAGCGCGCCAATCCGGGTCGCCGCGTCGTCGAGGGCGCGTCGATCCGGCTGCGCCGCCATCGCGACGACCCAGCGCTCGTTCGTGTCGGTTCGATGCACGAACGCCACGTCGCTCACCCATTGGAGCGCGAATCCGGGCTTGTGGTAGACGCGGACCGGGGTCTCGCCGAACGCCTCGGCCAGTCGGTCGGCAATCTCGTGGTTCTGTGCAATCGCCATCGCGTCGCGGATGGTGTGGAGGTCGGCCGCGGCGAGCTCGTAGCGCACGCCCTCGCCAAGCTCTTCGTGAAGCATGATGCGTCGCATCACCTCCGCGAGCTCGCGGAGCGTCGTGCAGTTGCCCTGATCGGGGCAGTCGTAGTCGCCGTGCCCGTCGCGCGCGGGGACCTCCATCTCCCGTTGGCCTCGGCGCAACGTGATCCGCGGTGAGTGTCGGTTGAGACCGTTGCCGGTCGTCTCATCGCGGATCCGTCCGTTGTACGCGCGCAGGAACACGGTCTGGTCGAACCCGTTGCGCGGCACGAAGAACTCGGTGTTGATCTCGTCGAAGCCGACGAGCTCGACGAGACGATCGAACGCCGCGTTGCTCGAGTGCTCGATCGCGTGGCGCACGATCTGATCCATCCGCTGCGAGACGTCACCCTCCTCGTAGTGGAACGTGAGCCACGTCGGGAGCGCGAATCCGAGCCGGTGGAGCCGCTCGAGCGCCGCGACCACCGCGTAAATCTTCACCGTCGACGCGGGCCACCACCCCTCGCGATCGGCGCTCGTCCCGCGCCAGTCGAACGCGGCTTGGCCGAGCGTCCCGTCGTCGGCTCGGTCGATGCGTACGACGAGCGCCTTGAATCCGTCGGGCGGCACGAACCCGTCGGCTTCGAGGAGCGCCGGCAGCCGGTCGTGGTCGACCGCGGGAGCCTGCGCGGACGCAGCGCCCGCGAGGCAGAGCCATGCCGCGGCCGCGAGCGCCACCGCCCGCACGACCGTCTCATCACCGATCCAAACCGAATCGACGCTCGCCAGCCACGACGCTTCGATACACCCGGAGGCTCACGGAGTGAAGACGCCTCCGTCGGACAGGTATTCTCCGCCCGCCCCGGTGCCGCCCCACACGACGGCCGCGTCGCCCGTCCACGCGAGGACATGATCGCGGCGTGCGGGAGGCGCGCCCTCGCTCGCGACGGGCCTCCAGGCGTCGTTTGCCGGGTCGTAGAGCGCGCCGTCCGCGAGCGGGTCGTGCGGTCCGGCGCCGCCCCAGACCAGCATCGCGTGGCCCGTCCAGAGCGCGGCGTGGCCCGTGCGCGCCGAGGGCGCGCCGGCTGCGGACAGCGGCGTCCACGCGTCGTCGCTCGGATGGTACGCCGCGGCGCCGTCGACGAGCTGGTCACCGCCCGCGTCGCCGCCGAGCACAATCATCACCTCGCCCGTCCATACCGCCGTGTGACGGAGGCGCGGAGACGGGGCGCCGTCGCTCGCGAGCGGCGTCCATGTGTCCGTCGCGGGGTCGTACGCGGCGCCGTCGCCGAGCGCGCCCGTCGAATCCGATACCGCCCCAGACGATCATCCTCTCGCCCGTCCAGACCGCCGTGTGCCCGGCGCGAGCGCGCGGCGCGTTCAGCGTCGTGGTCGGCCTCCACGTTCCCGTGCGCGGGTCGTACACGCCGCCGGTCGCGCGGTAGACGCCGTCCTCCGCCATCCCGCCCCACACGATCGCGACGGCTCCGGTGAACACGCCGCTCGCGTCGCTCGCGGGCGGCGGCGCCGCGTCGGCCGGCGTCGCGCGCCAGAGCCCGGCGTCGAGATCGTAGACCGCGCCCGTCAGGAGCGGCGCCATCCCATCGCGACCACCCCACACGAGCAGCGCCGCGTCGAGGCCCACCACCAGATGCGCCATGCGCGCGGCCGGCGCGCCTTCGGTGGCAATCGCCGACCACGTTCCGTCGCGCGGGTCGAGCGCGGCGCCCGAGTTGAGGAACGTCTGGAACTGCCCATCGACCGCGTGCCCGCCCCAGACGACGAGCCGGCGCCCGACGAGGCCCGCCGCGAAGCGGTCGCGGCCCTGTGGCGCGCCCTCGGTCGCGAGTGGACGCCATCGGCCGACGGCCGGGGCTCGTGCCTCGCGCGGAGCTTCCGCCGACGCGCGCTCTCTCTCGTGGTCGCGCTCGCGCGCCGGCGTCCGGGAGACGGTCGCGTCGGGCTCGCCGCAGGTCCCGTCGCACGAAGCGGCCAATCCGACCGCGAGGCACAGAGCGATCGAGCGCGCGCCCACCGCGTCTACCCGCGCGACCTCTTCGGTCCGACGAGCGTCCGCAGCGTCCCTCGAACCACGACCTCGCCGCTCTCGTCGAAGAGCTCGATCTCGACCGGATACTCGCGCCGCTCCGACGAATCAATCGGCGGGCTCTCACGAGATCCCCGTGATGCGCCCGCGCGCCTTCTTCACGTACTCGAGGCTCATGCCCGCGATGATGAAGCGGCCGTCATCAGGGAGCGAGTACGCGAGCGCGACGTTGCCCGTGACCTCGACGAGGTTCGCGAGCGCGATCGCGTGCACGCAGCGGAGATGGTTCCGAACCGCACGCCGGTCCTCCATCACGGCCTTGCAATACCCATCGCGGAGCTCGACGACCTTGGCGCCGATGGTGCCCGTGTACGGCGCCGCCACGCCGAGCAGGCGGCTGAAGAGCGCCTTGCCGCCGGGGAGCTTCGAGAGCCGGTCCCAGAGCTCGCGGATCACGTTGCGATCCGTCTCGGTGATGTCGGGCAGGAGCTTCGAGGTGATGGTGGCCACGCCCGGTGTGGATAGTCCGAGAGCGAGCTCAGAACAAGCCGATCGAGAAATGGAGCGTGCCGAAGGGCTCCCCGAGATCCTCGCGCCGCAAGAGCACGATCCCGTAGTCGAGCGCGAGCGGACCGACCGGGGTGGAGAGCCGGAGGCCGACCCCCGCGGTCGGCCGGAGCTCGAGGAGCGAGATCTGCGACGGGTCTCTCCAGAGGTTGCCGACGTCGGCGAACACGCCGCCGCGCAGGTCGCCGTAGATCGGAAAGCGCAGCTCGCCCCGCACGAGCACGAACGTGTCACCCGAGCGGACGACGGCGTTCGGATCGAGCCACGTGGTCATGTCAGGGTCCTGCCGCGACACCTCGATCTGGTCCGCGAGGTCCTGCGGGATCATCGCGTCCTGGAAGTAGCCGCGGATCGTGTCGGCACCGCCGAGGAAGTACGCACGGTTCGGGTACGTCTTCGACTCGTCGCTGAGATGGATGACGCGGCCGAAGCGGATCTGCGCGGCGAAGACCAGATCGTCGGTGATCGGCACGTAGCCGCTCCCGGTGACCGAGAGCTTGAGGAAGTTGCTCGCGAACGGCTCGTCGGCGGGATCGGTCGGTGTGCTGGCGATCGTGTTCGCGTACTCGCCGGTGATCGAGCCGAAGACGCCGCTCGTCGGATCGAACGGCCGGTCGCGGAGGTCGAGCGCGACCGTGACGGGAAACGCGAGGATCGTCGAGTCGCCGTCGGGCACGCGGAGCAGCCGAGCGAGGCGCGCGTCCGGGTTCGTCGCGAGGTACTCGTCCAGCCCGTCGTCTTCGGTGAGCAGCTGCACGTTCGAGTTCTCGAGGTTCGCGCCGACGCTGAACGAGAGACGGCGGATGGGCCTCACGGTTCCGGTCAGCCCTACGGCGTTCTGGTCGAGACCGAAGTCGCGCTCGTTGTCGCGTCGATGGAACAGGTTGATGCCGAGGCGGAGGCCGGGGAGCCCCGGCAGGTGCGGGATGACGAGGCCGAGCGCGACGTTGCGCTCGAGTCGGTCGAGGACGCTGAGGTCCTCGTAGCGGCGCTCGACCGTCGGGTCGAGGAAGATGAACTGGAACCCGAGCTGGACGCCGAGCGTGGCCGTGACCGCGTAGCCGAACAGGTTGCGGTAGCCGTACTCGAAGCCACCGCGAAGACCCTGGCCTGTCGAGAAGCCCACCGTCAGGTCGAGGTACTGCGGCTTTCGCTCGACCACCGAGATGACGACGTTCTTCACCTGCGCGGGTAGATCGGGGTCGACGGGCGAGACGTTGACGCCGGAAAAGATGCCGAGCTCGAGGAGCCGCTCTTGGCTCTCGCGCGCGAGCGCCGGGCGGTACAGACCTCCGGGCTCGAGCGCGACGCGATCGAGGATGAGCGACTCCCGAGTGCTCTCGTTGCCCTCGACGATCACGCGTCCGACGCGGACCTCGTAGACCTCCACGACTTGAAGGCGGATCTCCGCGCGCGTGCGATCTCCGGAGAAGAGCACCGTCGGCTCCGCGCGCGCATAGAAGTAGCCGCGGTCGCGGTAGAGATCGACGACACGCAGTCGCGCCTCCTCGAGCGCCAGGTAGCTGAAGGGCTGCCCGCCTTCGAGGCCCGCTTCGGTGAGGAATCTCGCGCGACGAGATGGCCTCGTTTCCTTCGAGCACCACGCGATGGAGCATCGTTCGCGGGCCTTCCACGACCGGGATCTCGACCCGCGCGTGGCCACGCTCGAGACGGGTCAGCTCCACCGGCCCCACCTGTGCGCCGAGATAGCCCTCGGCCGCGTAGAGCTCGCGCACGTGCTCGATCGCTTCGGTGTATGTCGGCTCGTAGAACACTCTCGACGGGTCCACCTCGAGCGGCGGTGGCGTCTGTCGGCCGCGCTCGGTCGAGCCGCCGAAGCCGATGCGGTCCACCACCGCCGAGTCGACCGGATCCACGATGCCGCCGCCGGGGAGGTCCTCGTCGAGGTAGCTCTCGATCTGCTCTCGGAGGTAGTCAGGCTCGAAGTGCGTCGCGCCCGGGAACGTCAGCTCGACGACGTCGACCTGGCGACCCGGCGTGACGTCGACCACGAGCCGAGCGGTGCCTTCGCGCTCGCCCGGCGCGCGAAACACGCGGGCGCTCGCGTCGAGGAAGCCGTTTCGCCGAAACGTGTCGACGACGCGCTCGTGAATCGAGTCGATCACCGCATCCGAGAGCGGCTCCTCGCCGGTGTCGACGGCGCTCTCGAGGTCGCCGCGCTCGAGCGGCTCGATGCCGTGCAGGACGAGCGTGTACCGGGGCCCCGGGTGCGCCGGGATGGACACGATCGCGCCACTCCCTCTCACCACCGTCACGGCGGGGCCGAGCTCGGCCTCGAGCCAGCCGAGCTCGCGCATCCGCGCCTCGGCGCGGTGTACCGCCTGCTCGACCTCCCGGCGATCGAGCACGTCACCGACGTCGAGGTCGAGCGCCTCGCGACGCGCCGCTCGCGCGCGGTGGCGTGCCGCCTTCGAACTGCAGGCGGGAGATTCGCGTCGGCTCACCCTCGCTCACCTCGAGCCGCAGCACCTTGCGCCCCGGGTCGTCGGTGTCGCGCACGATCGGCGTCACGCGCATCCGATCGAACCCGCGCTCACGGTACGCGTCGATCATGGCCCTCGTCGCCGATTCGAGCGTGTGCTCGCGCAGCTCGGCGCCCTCGCCGAGCTCCGCGATCCGTGAGGAGCTCGGCGTCGTCGATCTCCTCGTTGCCGCTGACCTCGACCCGTGCGAGCAGGACGCGAGGTGTGAGGTGAGCGACCACCTTCACACCGTCGGGGACGGGCACGAGATCGATCTGCACGTCTCCCCACCGTCCGCTCTCGGCGAGGCGGCGGATCGCGTTGCGGATCATCCTCCGGTTCACCGGCACGCCGAGGGGGATGCCCACGTCGCGCTCCGGCGTGATGCCCGCCGTGACGCCCGCGATCTCGACCGAGACGACGCGTCTCCCGCGTAGCTCGAGCGGAACCTGCGCTGCAGCCCGCCCGACGTGGAGGCCGAGCACGGTCACGACCGCGACGAGCACGAGCCTGTGGAGGATCAGCTCGAATTCCAGGCGCCAGCGAACGTCGACGCCGACGTTGCCCAGGCTGGACGACGTGGTCGTGTTGTAGTTGTCGTACACGGCCTGGACGCTCGTCTGGTCGCTCAGCCGCCACTCTACGCTCGCCCGCACATCGCTCGAGTCCGAGACGCCGGTCGACGCGGTGAGCCGCACGCGGTCGCTGATGCGCTTGCCGATCGTGACCTGCGGCTCGGTTCGGTTCGTCCGCGTCGAGTATCGCGCTCGAGATCGCGAAGTCGTCGATCACGGGCACCGCGCGCTGCACCTCGCGGTCGATCCCCGGTCGCCGCCGTGAGCGCCTCGAGCGCGAGCGTGCTGCCGAGGTCGCCAGCCTGGAGCTGCTCCGCCTCGGAGCGCGTCATCCCGACGGTGAGCAACAGGACGATGTCTTCCTGCGAGAGCTCGGGATCGCTCCGGGTGTCGAGCCGGAACGAGTCGGAGTTTCCGACGGCGCTCAGCGTGATTCTCCAGTTCGCTGCCGTGAGGTCGCCCGACCGGCGGACCTCGGTGGTGGCGGAGACGTCGAAGTTGGGGTCCACGCGGCTCGGATCGTCGAATTCGATGACGCCGCGGCGCACGTCGAACGCGGCGTTGCGGAAATAGACGACGCCGCGTGGGATCGTCAACGTCCCGATCGCCCCGAACCTCTGGTCGGTGCCGACGATGCGGAACGGCCGCTCGGTGTCCTCGATCGACACCTCGGCGTCGATGATGTTGTTGGCGATGCGCATCGGGCGCTCCTGCGATGAATCGCAGATCGAGCTCGACGTGATCGTCGGCGGGGTCGTAGCGCGCGACCTCGTCGCGCTGCGGGCGGGAGAGACCGTTGAGCGTCGCCTCGAGCTGCGATCGGCTTCGAGTAGAAGACCCTGTCCAGCCGGATCGTTCCCGTGAGGCGCGGCACGCGCTGCCCGTCGATCCACGCGAGCCGCGCCAGGCCGCCGACCGCGAGATCCATGCCGGGCTCGGGGTGGAGCGAGAGGTCGCGGCCCTCGATCTGCAGGTCGTACCGATCGACGCCTCTACCGCGCAGCGCGGCCGAGCCGGAGAGCGCGAGCTCGCCGCCCGCCATCTGCGCGGTGAAGCCCTCGAGGAGGATGCGGCGCGCGCTGAAGGTGATCTGTCCGTTGAGGTCCGTGAGCGGCTCGGGGAAGCCGGCGTAACGGAAGCTGCCGTCACGGACGCGAGCGCGCCCGTACACGTTCGGAGCGTCGTACGGGCCGGTGACGTTGACCTCGACGTCGAACATGCCGGCCGCGTGGGTGAGATCGGGAGCGAGGCTCGCCAGGAAGCTCAAGTCGACGCGGCCGTCGAGCTCGAGCGCGAGACCCGTCGTCGCAGATCCGCTCCCCGTCACCACGAGGTCCGACGACGGGCCGGTGAAGGTCGGCGTGCGCGACGTCGAAGTCTCCGTGGTCGAGGATCACGTCGAGCGGGCCGTCGTTCGCGAGCCGCACGTTCCCCTGGCCCACGTCGAGATCCGACACGGTGAGGCGGCCCGACAGCGTGTCGTTCTTCAGCGCTCCTCCCGTGAGCTCGACGCGCGCCGAGAGCCGTCCGTCGAGCGGGTCGTTCTCGTCGATCTCGCGCAGGAACGGGGCGAGCGCGAGGCCGCGCGTTTCGAGGACGCCGCGGAGCGGAAAGCTGAGCGTTCGGCCGATCGCGAGGTCGACGTGGATGCGGTCGTCGAGCCCGTCGCCGCAGACGAGGAACGCCATCGGCCGATCGAGGCGCGGCTGCGGCCCGTCCGGCGTCCGATACGGCGGGTCGGCGGTCCAGTTGCTGTGCGCCAGCCCGCTCCGTGCCGCCGCGCACGGCTCGCCCTCGGGCAGGTGCGCAGGGTCCCACGCCTCGGCGGCCCGCACCCAGGGGTCGTCGCGATCGGTGAGGCGCACGTAGGTGCGAGCGTCGCCGAGCATCGACGTGCCCCAGCTCAGTCCGGTCATCACGACGTCGAGGTCGGCGCGAGGCACGTCGGTCGTGCCTCCGATCGTTCCGTAGACCGTGTACACGCCGTCGAGATCCGGGGCCCGCTCGGCGATGCCCTCGGTGTCGCGGATGGAGATGCGATCCGCGGCGGCGGTCATGTCGAGCGCCCCCCCGTTGGCCATCCGGCCCTCGAGCGTGAACAGACCGTCGCCCTTGCGAAGATGGAGGTGCTCGAGCTCGAGCTCGCCGCCGTCGAAGCCGCGATCGGGGTCGAGCCAACGGTAGTGCGCGCGGAGCTCGCCGTCGGTGAAATGGAAGTCGCTGACGGTCGCCTCGGCGATCGAGAGGTCGAGATCGGTGTCCATCGTGCCGTTCTCGCCGTCGCCGGGGTAGCCGAGCGTGTACCGCACGATCGCGTCGCCGCTGAACAGAGCGGAGTAGTCGGCGAAGCGCTCGTCGTCCTCGAAGTGGAAGACTTGGTAGAAGTCGGAGAGCGTCATTCGCGGCGTGTGCATGGCGCCCGAGACGGCGAAGCGGTCGTCTCGGAAGTCGAGGAAGAGGTCTTCGACTTGGTACGAGCTGTCGTTCTTGTGCGCCGTCACGAGCGGCATCCGCGCCGCGAGACCACCCTCCTCGAGGTGAAAGTCCGTGTCGATGTCGCCGAGCGGGAACGTGTCGAGCTCCATCCCCGCGACCGCGACGTGACCTTCGACCTGGGGATCTTGGAACGTCCCAGTGACCTCGACGCGCGCGTGAGCGCTGCCGCCGATCGGAATGTCGATGAGGGGCGATGCGTCGGCGAAGGCGATGGGCTCGCCGCGGGCGGCGACGTGGAGCGTGTTGTCGAACCCGAGCATGACGTCGGCGAGGATGTGGGACTGCCCCGTGTCCGCGACGATGTGCTCGAAGCGCACCGCGTCGGGCCGGATCGACATGATGCTTCTGATGGCGGCGTGCTCGACGCCGATGATGCGACGCACCGGCCGCTCGTGATGCGGGCCCTTCGTCACGAGGAAGTCGCGCGTCGTGACGGCGAGCGGCCCCCGGATGTCGAGCGGATTGAGCGTCCCGCGAAGGCCGATGCGCCCGTCGAACTGCCACTGGACGATCGCGTTCGGTGTCACGCCGAGCTGGTCGAGCAGGTACGCGAGCTCGAGCTGGTTCAGTCGAAGCGAGACCTCGAGCGGGTAGCCCTCGCCGAAGCCGACCCCGCCGCTGATCGCGACGCTGCCACCGTCGCCGACGAGCTGAGCCGTACCGTCCACGATTTGCAGCCCGTCGGGCGCGAGCGCGAGCGTGAGCTCGACGTGGTTCAGGCCGTACTGCTCGACCGCGGCGTCGTCGAGCGTGACGGTGCCCTCGCCCGTCGGGCCGTCCTCGCCGAGCTCGAACGTACCGTCGACCTGGACCGTGCCGCGGAGCTCCGGCAGGTCGAAGCCGTGCGGCAGGTCCGCGAGGTGTGCGAGGTCGACGCGGGCGACGCCCGTCGCACGAAGACCCGGCCCCGGTGGCAGAGGGACGAACGCGTCCTCGATCTCGAACGCGAGGATCGCCGTCTCGAGCTCGGCGTGCTCCACCTCGATGCCGTGGTCCGGGTCGTAGTGCGCGCGAGCACCGAGCGTTCGCAGCCTCTCCGTGCCTCGCAGGTGATCCCACCTGCCGGTGAGCGCGGCGAGCTCGATCTCAATCTCGCGCCCGTTCTCGACATCGAGCTCGAGGTTCACGCCCTCGAGCAGCGCGTCGCCGAGGATGTCCGCATCGAGCGTGATCCGCGCGCCGTGCACGACGAGCCTGTCGAACGGGAGACGGTCGCCGCCGCCCGTCCCGCCGCGCACGCGCGGCAGGTTCCGGATCTCTCCGTCGCGCAGCACGAGGTTGAGCACCGGGCCTTCGAGCTCGATTCCTCGGACAGGTCGACCTCGCCCTGGAGCAGCGACCAGATGGAGGGCTTGATCGTCAGGCCGTCAGCTTCGGCGAACCGGCCGTACACCGGGTCGTCGAGGACGATACCGGTCGCCGTGACGCGCGGGGTCGGCAAGAGCTCGACGTCGACGTGGTCGAGGGTCGCGCGGAGGCCGAGCTCGCTCCGCATGGCCTCGATCGCCGCGTCGCGCATCCGGTCCCGGCCCCACTGGGTGTGGACGATGACGAACTCCGCGCAGATCGGCATCGTCACGGCGAAGAACGTCAGGAAGATCAACCGCCTGGGCCACTTCCGACGAAGCCTCCGCCGGATCTGTGCCGGCAGAATGGAGTCGTACACTGCGATGGCGCTCCAGAATATCACGCGCCGTGTGGCGGCGCCCCTTCGTGGACGTGCAGGTCCCCGGGGACATTCAGCTATTGACCGACAAAGGCTCGGGCGACACGGTCTCGGGGATGGACCCGGCTGCGCTCCTTCAGGGACGGACCCGCGAGACGCGGATCAGGCGTGATGCGCAGGGTCGGTGGTGGAACGGGGACGACCCGATCGATCACCCGAGGCTCGTGCGCGCCTTCGACGCGTGGATCGACATCGCCGAGGACGGGCGGTACTGCCTCAAGAACCGCGTGAACTGGGCGTACGTCACGATCGAGGGGCCGCCGCTCTTCGTGAAGCACGTCGAGCTCTCGGACGAGCAGGCGGTGGTCGAGCTGTCGGACGGCACGGCGGAGCGGCTCGATCCGGCGACGCTCCGGCAGGACGCGACGGGCGCGCTCTACTGCAGCGCGCGCGAAGGCACGCTCGCCGCGCGCTTCACGCCCGACGCGATGCAGAGGCTCGAGCCCATCGTGCGCGAAGACGAAAAGGGCGTGTACCTCGCGCTCGAGGGCGGGCGCGCGCGGCCGCCGGTCGTCGCCGATCCGCTCGCGCGTCCGCCGAGCGTAGAAATCGACGGCGAAGCGCGGTAAGGATGACGGCGTGACCAAGGCGACCGGCAGCAAGAGCAAGAAGAAGGGCGCGCGCGACGCCCGCCCGGTCGTCGTTCACGAAGCCGTCGCGAGCGTCGAGCGTCGGCACCGCGAGATCTGGGCTGCGGTCGTCGCCGCGCTGATCGCCGCGCCGCTCGTCTACATGTTCGCGTCGGCGATCGCGGACGGCCAGGTGCGCGCGCGCGAGGCGCCGTTTCGCGCGCTGCTCGGCAAGGAAGCGTACGAGGCGCTCGCGCAGGGCGACATGCGGTCGCTCCACTACATGGGCCACGATCGGCTCGCGCCCGATTTCACCGTGCGCGATCGCGCGGGGCATCCGTGGAAGCTCTCGGACCACCGCGGCAAGGTCGTCGTCATGAATTTCTGGACGATGAGCTGCCAGCCGTGCCTCGAGGAGATGCCGAGCCTGATCGACCTCTCGAAGCTCCTCGAGGATCGCGACGACGTCGAGCTCGTCGCGATCTCGACCGACTCGGGCTGGCAGGATGTCGCGAACGTCTTTCCGCGCGACCTCACGCTGAACGTGCTGTTCGACCCCGACCGCAGCGTCGTCCGCGGCAAGTTCGGCACGCGCCTCTACCCCGAGACGTGGTTCATCGATCCGCGCGGCGTCATCCGCCTGCGCATCGACGGTCCGAAGGACTGGTCCGAGCCGATCGTCCTCGACCTGATCGAAGAGCTCGAACGAGGCTGAGCAGGTCGGCCGCGGCCGGTGAGGCGGCGGCGTAGCGGGAGGCAGCCGACGTCGGCCTGGCTCAATCGCGGGCGAGGGGGTCGAAGAGGATGGCGCCGCCGACGATGAAGAGGAGGTCGAAGACGGCGAGGATGCGGATCCAGTCGAGGATCTCGCCGAGGGGGGCGCCGGCGAAGATCTCGCGGGTGGCGGAGACACCGGCCACGAGCGCGGGGCTGACGAGCGGGAACGTGACGACGCTCAGCACCAGGTCGCGCGCGCTGGTTCGGACGGAGAGCAGGCTGAAGAGGGTGCCGATCGCGACGAAGCCGACGGTGCCGAGGAGGATGACGAACGTCAGGCGGCCCAGGATGGGCGGGAGCCAGACGTGGAAGAGGAGCGCGGCGAGCGGTACGAAGATGAGCTCGACGCCGACCATGAAGACGAGCGAGCCGAACGCTTTGCCGAGGTAGACGGCGTAGCGCGGCATCGGCGTGAGCAGGAGCGCGCGCATGACGTCGTTCTCGCGCTCGCGCGCCCAGCTCCGGCTCATCGAGAGCACGCCCGAGAACGCGATGGTCACCCAGATCACGCCCGGTGCCATACGGCGCGCCGAGACGGGGTCGAGGTAGAACGACACGGCGACGAGCACGGTGACGAGCGCGGAGAAGAGCGCGGTCGTGACGACCACGTCCCCGGTCCGGCGCTCGATGAGGAGATCCTTTCGCGCGATCAACCACGCCGCGCGAAGCGGGCTCACGCCGCTTCCTCGGTCGGCGAGGCGACGCGCCCGCGCGAGAGCCGGATCCGACGCTCGCCGACGCGGTTCGCGAGGTCGGTGTCGTGCGTGACGAGCACGACGATCGCGTCGCGGTCGCGCTCGTCCTTGACCGCCGCCGCCAAGCGGTCGACGGCGTGGACGTCGAGCCCGGTCGAGGGCTCGTCGAGGAGGAGCAGGCGCGGCTCGTGGAGGAGCGCGCGCGCGAGCGAGACGCGCTGAAGCTGCCCGCGCGAGTACGTGCGCACGACGCGATCCATGAACTTCTCGATCTCGAAGCGCTCGGCGAGGGTGGCGATCCGCCGGTCGGCGTTCGCGAGGCCGTACATGGCCGCGAAGAGCGCGAGGTTCTCGCGGCCCGTCAGGTCCGGGTACAGCATCGCCGCGTGCGCGAGGACGCCGACGGTGCCGCGGAGCGCGTCGCCCGCTTTTCTCGCCTCGTGATCGCCGTAGAAGACCTGCCCGCGCGTCGGCCGCGCGAGCTGCGCGAGGATCGAAAGGAGCGTGCTCTTCCCCGAGCCGTTCGGACCCTCGATGATCGTCACCTCGCCCGCGCGGAGCTCGAGGTCCACGCCCGCGAGCGCTCGGGTGACGCCGAACATCTTCGTCAGCCCGCGGGTCCGCACCGTGGTGAAGTCGAACGACACCGCCCGACAGGGTATCCGACCGACCCGGGCGAGGTCCCCAAACCGGCAGCTGCGCGGCTCGAAGAGCCGCGCCTCAGAAGAGCCGCGCCTCAGAAGAGCCGCGCGATGATCCCGTCGAGCCTGAGCCAGCGATCCCGCGGCACCGTCAGCCGGTCCGCGTCGCGCACCACGTCGCCCGCCGCCATCGCGCGCGCGAGAGCGTTCTCTCGACCCGCGAGCGGATCGATCCCCGCGCGCGCGCGCGTCGCCTCGAGGTCGGTGCCCTCCATCGTTCGGAGGCCGAGCATGAGCGCCTCGCGCACGAGCGTGTTCGCGTCGAGACGCTCCTCTTCTTCCTCGACGCCCGCCGCTTTTTCCTCGACGCCCGCCGCTTTTTCCTCGACGCCCGCCGCCGCGCCCGCCGCCGCCCCGCCGGCCGAGCCCGCCTGCTCGCACGCGTCGATGTAGCTCTCGCCGACGCTCGCGTTGCGCCACCGCCGCGCGCTGCCCGGCGCTTGGTCGAGGCAGCCGACGGCCGCCGCTCCGAGCCCGACGTACGGGAGCCCGCGCCAATAATGGAGGTTGTGGCGTGCCTCCTCGCCCGGCCGCGCGTAGTTGCTGACCTCGTACTGCGCGAGCCCGGCGCGTGCGAAGCGCTCCCGCGCACGCTCGAAGAGCTCGGCCACCGCGTCGTCCTTCGCGATCTCGAGCCGACCCTTCCGCGCGAGCTCGCCGAACTGGGTCGACGGCTCGATCGTCAGCGCGTACGCGGAGACGTGCGCGAGCCCGAGCTGGACGAGCC
This sequence comes from uncultured delta proteobacterium, assembly GCA_963740495.1. Classification (GTDB taxonomy): domain Bacteria; phylum Myxococcota_A; class Polyangia; order Polyangiales; family CAVUEK01; genus CAVUEK01. The sequence goes on along the minus strand of CAVUEK010000006.1, from coordinate 248,802 downwards.
CGTCGATGTCGGCGTCGAGCGCCTCGACGCTCTGTCCGGGCAGCCCGAACATCAGATCGGCGCTCACGCGCGGAACTTCGGCGAGCGCCGCCTCGACGGCGCGGACCGCCGAGCTCGCGTCGTGGAGCCGTCCGAGAAACCGGAGCCGCGCGTCGTCGAGCGACTGCACCCCGATCGACAACCGCCCGACCCCCGCTTCGCGGAGCGCCGCCGCGCGTTCGCGGTCGAGCGACGACGGGTTGCACTCGACCGTGACCTCGAGCTCGTCCGCCACGTCGTCGAACGCGCCGACGATCCCGAGCAGCGCGCGCCCGAGCTCGCGCGGCTCCCAGAGCGACGGCGTCCCGCCGCCGAAGAAGACGCTGACGAGGCGCCGCCCCGCGAGCGACGGTGCGCGCCACGCGAGCTCTTTCGCGATCGCGTCCGCGTACGCAGCGTGCGGGATGCGCGCTCGCTCGATCCCGCGCGTCGCGAAGTCGCAGTACGGGCACTTCGCGAGACACCAAGGGAAGTGCACGTACACCGAGGTGTCGCGGATCATTCGCCCTTGAACGCGTTCGCCTTGTAGTGCGCGAGCTCGGCGAGGCTCTCGCGGATGTCCTCGAGCGCTCGGTGGCTGTCCTTCTTCGCGGGGGCGCTCGCTGCTACGGATGGGAACCAGCGCTTCACGAGCTCCTTGACGGTGCTCACGTCGACCTGACGGTAGTGCAAGAACGCGTCGAGGCGCGGCATGTACCGGCGGATGAAGCGCCGGTCCTGGTGGATCGAGCTGCCCGCGAGGACGGCGCGCTTCGGCACGACGTGCTCGGCCAGAAACGCGAGCACTTCGGTCTCCGCAGCCTCGAGGCTCGTCTCCGACTCGCGCACGCGCTGGGTCAGCCCCGACGCGCCGTGATGCTCGCGGTTCCAGTCGTCCATCGCCGCGAGGATCTCTTCCGGCTGGTGCACGACGAGGTCGGGACCGTCCGCGACCGGGGTCAAATCGCCCTCGGTGACGAGCACGGCGATCTCGAGGATGCGCTCGCAATCGGGGTCGAGCCCGCTCATCTCCATGTCGAGCCAGACGAGCCGTGCGTCCTTGCCCATGGGCACCTTCCTACCAGAAAGTAGGGGGTGTTGCTCGGCGAGGACACAGGGACGTAGCCTCCGGGCCCTCGATGGACCGCATCGTATTCGCCACCGGTCCGATCGCCCACGCGCACACGCGCCGGCAGCCACGACGCTCGTTCGCGACGGCGCTCAGCGACGCGCTCGGTCTCGAGGTCGCCGTCGTCGTCGCCGCGACGTACAACGAGCTCGCCGGGCTCATGAACCGCGAAGAGGCCCACATCGCGTGGCTCCCGCCCGCGGTCTTCGCACGCACGTTCGCGCGCGGGGAAGCTGTGCTCTTGCTCGCGACCGTGCGCAAGGGCGGCGCGCGCTTCCGCGGCACGTTCTTCGTCCGCGCGTCGTCCCCGCACGCGAGCATCGCGGATTCTCGCGGGCTGCCGCGCTGCGTGGGTCGATCGCGACTCGAGCTCGGGCTATCTCTTCCCCCGGCTCGCGCTCCTCGAGGCGGGCCTCGATCCGCGCTCGTTCTTCGGCCGCGAGCTCTTCCTCGGTACCCACGAGCACGTCGCGCGCGCGGTCGAGGTCGGCGCGGCGGATGTGGGCGCCACGTTCCTCGACGAGTCACCGAACGGCGGCGGAACGCACGCCGGGTGGTCGCTCGAGGTCGGTCCCGACGCGATGCGCTCGCTTCTCACGACGTCGCAGATCCCGGCGGACACGATCTGCGTCGGGCCGAGCGTCGCAGGCCCCGTGCGGGACGCCATCGCGGACGCGCTCCTGCGGATGCACGAGAGCGACGAGGGCAAGGACGTCCTGCTCGGCCTCTTCGGCGCCGAGCGCTTCGACCGGGCGAACCCCGCGGATTACGAGTCGATTCATCGGGCTCTGGCCCTCGCATAGCGGGTTTTTGGGCCGATCGCGCCTTGACCGCCGTGGCGCGCGCCTTATCTTGCGCCCACCCGCGGTGGGCCGAGCCCTATGGCGAAGCGCGACTACTACGAAGTTCTGGCGGTATCGCGTTCGGCAGGCGCAGTAGAGGTCAAGAAGGCGTACCGCAAGCTCGCCCTCGAGCTGCACCCGGACCGCAACCCGGACGACCCTCGCGCCGAGGAGGCGTTCAAGGAAGCGACCGAGGCGTTCCAGGTCCTGTCCGACGCCGACAAGCGCTCGATTGACGATCGGTACGGCCACGCGGGGCTCGAGGGTCGCGGCTTTCAGGGCGTCGGCGACATGCAGGACATCTTCAGCCACTTCCAGGATCTCTTCGGCGAGCTCTTCGGGGGGATGGGTGGCTTCGGCGGGTTCGGCGCGCCGCGACGCCGTCGCAACGCTCCGTCGCGTGGCGCCGACGTGCGCGCGACGATTCGTCTGACGCTCCGCGACGCCGCGTTCGGGACGCGCACCGAGGTCGAGGTCTCGCATCCGACGCCGTGCGAGAGCTGTCGCGGGACCGGCGCGGAGAACGCAGAGGTCGAGACGTGTGCAGCGTGCGGCGGTCGGGGTCAGGTCGCGCATGCGCGCGGCGCGTTCGTGTTGTCGACGACGTGCTCCACGTGTGGCGGTGAAGGCAGCATCGCGAAACGTCGCTGCGCAGCGTGCGAAGGTCGCGCGGAGGTGCACGCGACGCGCACCGTGAAGCTCACCGTCCCCGCCGGCGTCGACTGCGGACAGACCCTGCGGGTCGCGGGCCAAGGACAGCCGGGGCGGCTCGGCGGGCCTACCGGGCACCTCTATGTGACGATCGACATCGAGCCCGACGAGCGGTTCCAGCGCGACGGGTACGACCTCGTGCACGAGCTGCACGTCTCGTTCCCGCAAGCGGCTCTCGGTGCCGAGGTCGAGGTCCCGACCCTCGACGGCGACCCCCAGAAGCTGCGGATCCCCGCCGGAGTACAGCCCGGCGACACCATGATTGTCGAGAAGGCGGGCGTGCCCCGGCTCGACGGAAGAGGCCGCGGCGACCTCGTGGCGGTCATCCAGATCGACGTACCTACCGAGCTTTCCCCCCGTGCGCGCGCCCTCCTCGAAGAGCTCGCCCAGACCTTCGACGGCGAATGACGCCTGGGACGACTTGGCCCCGCTCTCGAAGCCTCGTAGATTAAGGGGATGGACCCCGCCCTCACCCCCTGTGAACGAGCGCGGTCGACAAGAGTCAGAGACAGGAGACGACCGACAGGATGGGCCATCGGATCTACGTGGGTAACCTCTCGTACGACACGGGGGATGCGCGACTTCGAGAGTTGTTCGAGAGCGAAGGGCACACGGTCACCGACATACACGTCGTGACCGATCGAGAGACGGGCCGATCCCGCGGCTTCGCCTTCGTCGAGGTGGAGACGCCCGAGATGTTGAGCTCCGCGATCTCGGGGCTCGATGGGCGCGATCTCGACGGCCGCAAGCTGTCGATCAGCGAAGCGCGTCCGCGCGCTCCACGCGAAGGAGGAGGACGGCCGCCCGGACGCGGTGGTCCTCCCGAACGTCGCGGAGGACCGGGCGGTGGCGGCGGCGGTCGTGGCTTCGGCGGGCCGCGCTCGTCGGGGCCACCGGTTCAAGAGCGGCGCCGTCGCTTCGATCCCAACGGTGGCGGCGGTGGCGGCGGCGGTCGCGGTCGGTTCGACGACGGCGGCAGTGGCTTCGGCGATCGACCGCCGCCTCCTCCACCGGATGGAGCACCGTGGGGCGGCGACGGCGTGGACCCGCGCGCGGCGAGGCGCCGGAAGAAGTGGGACAAGCCCGTCCAGGTCGAAGGCACCGAATCGGCCGAGGACCGCAAGCGCACCGGCAACAACAAGAAGGGCGGCAAGCGCGGGCGCGGCGGCCGCTTCGACGACGACTTCGAAGACTGGTGAGCTGACCGCTCGTCAGCTTCGGAACGCCGGCAGGCGGCCGTCATCGAGCCACGAGTAGATGCCCCAGCTCTGGAGCACTCGGCGCGTGTAGCGGCGCGTCTCGTCGTAGGGGATCTCCTCGATCCATTCGTCGAGCGGCACGGTCGGGCGCTCGCGCAGCCAGCGGTCGGTCGCGCCCTCGCCCGCGTTGTACGCCGAGGGTACGACGCCCGGGCGATCGGGGTAGCGCGCGAAGAGGAACGCCATGAAGTGCGCGCCGATGCGGAGGTTGGTCTCGGGGTCGAGGAGATCGTCGGCGCCGGGCGTGAGCCCGATCTCGGCGCCGAACCGACGCGCCGTGGGCCGGATGAGCTGGGTGAGGCCGTACGCGTGCGCCGGCGAGAGCGCGCGCGGATCGAACGCGCTCTCCTCGCGCGCGATGGCGCGCAGGAAGGCCGGCGGGACGTGCTCGCCTTCGGCGGTGTGCTCGACGAGCGGCGCGAAGGCGCGCGGGTACGCGATGCGCCAGAGGTGGTAGGCGCGGCCCACGGGTGGTGAGTCGAGCACGTCCGGGATGCGCCGCCGCACGATGCGGGAGGCCTCCGGGTGGAAGCCCGCGTGGTCGAGGACGGCGGCGGCGGCGAAGACGAGGTCGCGATCGGCGTCGTTCGCGAGCGCGCCGGCGGCCTCGAGCTCGAGCATGGCCCGATCGATCTCGGCGACGCCGGCGAGCTCGATGGCGCGCGCCATCGCGTCGCTCTGGAGCTCGGGGCGGAGCGGGAAGACGAGCCGCTCGCCGTCATCGCGCGGCGCTTGACCTTCGCGAACGTCCCGCCCCACGTCCGGCGCGATCTCGTCGAGGCGCGCGAGCGCTTGTTGCGCGTAGTACGAGAGGGGATGCGCCCGCGCAAGCTCGGCGAACGCGCTCGCGGCGTCGTCGTCTCGGCCGAGGTCGAGGAGCGTTCGCGCGCGCCAGTACCGGGCTCTGCCGCGGATGTCCTCGCCCGTCTCGTTCGGGCCTTCCGCGATCGAGGTGTCGAGCTCGTGGAGCGCCTCGTCGAGGAGCGCCTCGCGATCGGCGGGCGAGGCGCCCGCCGCGTCGCGCCGCGCCTCCCACGCGAGGCGGAAGCGCGCTTCGCCTCGCATGTCTCCGTCGGGGAAGCGGTCGGGGATCGTCCGGAGCCGCGCGAGCATCGACGCGCGATCGCCCGTCGCGCCCGCCGAGATGGCGGCGAAGAGGACGGCGTCGTCCGCCAGCGCGTCGCCGGGCGCGTTCTCGGTGACCGCGTCGAAGAGCGGGATCGCGTCGGCGTGCCGGCCGGCCAGCGCGAGCGCCTTGGCCGCGTAGTAGAGCGCGGACGCTCGAAGCGAAGGGTCCGCGCACTCGGACGCGACGCCGCGCAGGAGCTGCGCACCGCGATCACGGTCACGCCGTCGCAGGATCGCCTTTCCTTCGAGCAGGCGCGCTTCGCAGCGGCGTCCGGCCTCGACGTCCGGACGCGCCGCGATCTGATGGAACGCGAGCTCGGCCTCCTCGTGTCGCATCGAGGCGTAGTACGCGCTGGCGCGCGCGAAGAGATCGTCGACGGGGACCGAGGCGAGCCGCTCTCGATCGGGGTCGGGGAGCGTCTCGAAGACCGCGTTCGCGCGCGTCTCAGCGACGGCTCCGACGTCGGCCGCGGGCGCTCGCGTCATGACGCGTCGGTAGATCCCGAGCGCCTCTTCGCGCAGCAGCGGGTCGTCGCTGCGCTCGAGGATCGCCGCGAGCGGCATGCCTGCGGACGCTGCGCCGACGTTGTCGGGGGTCTCTCGGACGAGCTCGCGCAGGAGCGGCACGGCGTCGGCGTCGTCTCCGGTGCGCGCGAGGGACGTGGCGAGGACGAGCCGCGCGCGGCGCGCACCGGGCCACGCACGATCCGCGATCGGTCGCGTGAGCTCGACCGCACGCGCCGGATCGCGCTCCGCGACGCTCTGTGCGAGGTCGAGCGAGGCCCAGATCGCCAGCGGGGAGTCGCTCGCCGCGACGGTTTCGAGGGCGCTCTCGGCGCGCTCGACGTCACCCTGAGCGCGTGCGTCGCGCGCTTCGATGAAGGCGCGGCGGATCGCGGCTGGGCCTGCCTCGGCCGTGGGGTCGAAGACGGCGGGCGGCGGCTCGGGTCGGGCTTCCGCGCGGATTCGGGGCTCGACGAGAGGCACGTGGCAGGTAGAGGCGACGAGCACCACGGCGAGGCCGATCGACCACGAGACGGGGTCTCTCGGCCCCGGCGGGGGGGCGGAGCCGGAGCATCCGTTCGTCATTCTCACCACATCGACCCTACGAGGCGCCGATCGGGACGGCAAGTTTGCACGGGCCCGCGGTTTGCTAGAGGGCCGCGCCGGCAGCTATCCTGATCCCATCCTCACTTCCCGAAGCAGTCGATGAGACGAACGCCGTACCCTTCGCTTTCGATTCCAGTGGCCGCAGCGATCCTCCTGGGTGCCTGCGCCCAGGGCGCCGCGCGCCGGCCGCTCGCCTATGACGCCGGGGGCGGAGGCTCCGCCGACGGCGGGATCCCCGGGTCCGACGCTAGCGAGAACGATGCGGGCGCGAGCGACACGGACGCGTCGGTCCGGGACAGCGGCCCCGGGGCTCCGTGCACGTCCGACGCCGAGTGCGACGACGGGCTCTACTGCGACGGCGTGGAGTCGTGCGACCCGGTCTCCGGGTGCACGAGCGGAACGCCGCCGAGCTGCGACGACGGCGACCCGTGCACCACGGATCTCTGCAACGGTGCGACCGACGCGTGCGACCACATGGGCGCCGACGCCGACGGAGACGGCTACGTCGCGGTGGGCTGTGCGGGTGGGGACGACTGCGCCGACGGATCGGCGGCGATTCACCCCGGCGCGGCCGAGGTGTGCGACGGGGTGGACAACGACTGCTCCGGCGCGGCGGACGACGCGTCGGGCCTCGCGTGCGTGCTCGGCTCGATGGGCGCGTCGTGCACGACGATGTGCGGTACGAGCGGTACGCAGTCGTGCACCGCCACGTGTACGCTCGGCGCGTGTGTCGCGGCGACCGAAACGTGCGGCAACGGCTGCGACGACAATGGGAACGGGAGCATCGACGAGGGCTGCGTGACAGCCCCGCCGAACGACCAGTGCGCGGGCGCGATCGGTCTCGCAGGCTCGGGCACGCGCACGACCGACACGCTCGTCGGTGCGACCGCACAGACGAGCGACTGCGGCGACGGCGTCGAGGTCTTCTACAAGTTCACGCTGGGCGCGCGCTCGATCGTGTACATGGACACGTTCGGGACGGGCTTCGACACGCGGATCTCGTATCGCGGGACGTCGTGCCCGGGGACCTCGGCGTTCTGCGCGGACGACTCGTGTAGCGTGCTGCAGACGCAAGTCGCGCGCGTGCTCGCCGCCGGGACACACTACTTCGCGGTGCACACGTACTCGTCCGCGACGACGCCGGGGCCGGTCACGCTTCGGTATCAAGTGCTTCCGGCCGCCGGTGGAGACAACGTCGAGATCACCGCGCCCGGCACCTTCACCGGCAACACCAGCGGCTCCAACGTCGTCACGCCGACTTGTGGCGGCGCGTCTGGGCCCGAGGACTCGTTCTACTTCATGCAGTGCCCCGGCGTCTCGCGCTCCATCAGCGCCGACACCTGCACCGCGACCACCGCGTACGACACCACGCTGCACGTGCGGGGCGGCGCCGGCGCGCTCGCGTGCAACGACGACGACTTCTCGTGCTACTGGGACTCGTACGATTCGTACGTGACGGCTTCCACGAGCGGCCCCGGCGTGTACGCGATCTACGTCGACGGCTACACCACCACGTCGTACGGGACCTACCAGGTCATCATTTCCTGGTAGCGAGGTCGTCGGCGTCGGCTTCGGCACGCGCCTCGGCGGTCCGTCGCTCATCCGACCGGAAGCGGTCGTGGTGGCGCTCGACGGCCTCGCGCGCCGCGCGCGCTTCGGCGAGCGCGCTCTTCGCGGCTTCGTGGGCCGCTGCGGCCTGGCGTGCGGCTTCCTCCGCGGCGCGGAAGGCGTCGCGCAAGCGGGTGAGCTCGTGGCGTCGCCTGGCGCGCCACTCCTCGGCCCGGAGCATCTCGCCGGCACCACGTGCACCGCCGTCGCGCGCCCTTTCTTCCTCGAGCCTCCGTCGGGTCTCGTCCTCGTGCGCGCCCACGCGGCGGTTTGCGTCGTGCACGGCTTCGTCGGCGACCGCGAGCGCGTGCGTTGCGGCGGCGAGCGCCCGCTTCGCCTCCTCGAGCTCGTGCTCTCGGAGCGTGCGGGCCGCCTCGAGCGGATAGCGCGAGCTCACTACTCGAGCATCCGCGCGCCGGTCAGCGAGCCGGAGACCGGCTCCGAGTCGCTTCCGTCGCTCGAGCTCCACGTCCCGGTGAGATCGGCGCCCTCGATGACGTCGATCCGGAGGTCTCCCGCGTCGTCGCGCACGTCGAGCGCGCCCGACATCGTGAGCGCCGCGCGCGTGTCGTCGAGCGCCCGAATCGCGTCGTCGATGCCCGCGACGATGGTGTCCATGGCTTGCTTGCACGACGTCGCGAGGCACGTCGCGTCGCACGCCGTCGCGATCGCGGGCTCGGCACCTGCCCAGGCCTCGAGCACGCCGCAGCCCGCCTCTTCGCGAAGGAGCTCGGTCGGCGTCTCGACGCGCGCCTCGTCCGCGAGCGCGCCGAGCACTCCGATCCCGATGCTTCCGAGCGGCAGCGGAGCACCGAGCTCCTCGATTGCGAGCGCTCCCTCCGTGGACCCGCGAAGAAGCGACAGTGAGCCTTCGGTCGGAATGGCCAATGCCTCGAGGTCGATGGAGAGTCGCGCCGACGGCCCGTCCATCGGCGCTGCGAAGATGCCCGTCGTCGCGAGCGATGCCTCGAGCGCGTCCCCGTCCTCGGCGATCGCGGCCGCGCCCGCGAGCACGATGCGGGACGTTCGCTCGCCGACCGTCGCGGCGAGCGCGTCGATTGCACGCTCGGGGCCTGCGCCGTCTCGGGTCAGCCGGTCGTCGAGCATGTCGTCGAGGAAGCGCGTGGTCCGCGCGGAATGGAGCGCGTCAGCGGCCGCGTCGTCGCCGCGCCCGCGAAGCTCGGCCTCGATCGCGTCGAGGAGGAAGCTCGCCCCACCACCGGCGGTCTCGACTGGCGCCCGGCCGCCGCGCTGCACCGAGCGCTCGAGCTCGCGCGCGTCGTCGGTGGCGCCGACCTCGACCTCGACCCAGTAGTTGCCGGTGACCATCAACGGAAGATCGTCCATCGTCACGGTCGTCTCGACGTCGGTGTCGGCGACGATCGCGACGCCGTCGACGCATCCGTTCGCGACCACCGCGCCGGTCGGACCGAGGCCCTCCGCGAGCACCGCAAACTCGAGGCCGGCTGGGAGCACGACGAACGTGACGCCGGTGGCGTCCATCTCGACGGCGCGCACGCGATTGGCGTCACCGCTGACGAGATTCCGCGCTGCAGGACGCTCCCGAGAAGACCGATACGCGACGCGACGCCACCTGGCGCTCGCCCTCCCAGTCGACCGTGACGTGGAGCCCACCGAACCCCGCGTCGCTGACCGCGACGTCGACGGAGACGGACGCGGCGCGGTCCGCGCTCAAGCGGACGCGGTACGACGACGCCGTGTGCCCGGCGGTGACTCGCACCATCGCATCGCCGTCGGCGTTCGTCGTCGCGCGAAGCATCGAGAGGCTCGAGTCGTTCGCGCGCCCGACGAGCGCGAACCGCACCTCTTCACCCGCGATTGGCTCTCCGCTCGTCTCGCGGTAGAGGACGTGGATCTCCGCCTCTTCGCCGAAGACGAGGCCGAGCGAGGTCTCGGTCGTGATCACGAGCTGCGCCGTGGGCACGGCCGCGGCGTCGCCGCCAGGGCCGCCGTCCGGGGGAACGCCGTCGTCGCTCGCGCATCCCGCGAGGAGCAGCGCCACCGCCGCGGCCACTCTGCGGAGATCAAGAAGAAGCATGTCGTACGAAGAGTAGCAGGAAGGCGCGGCGCCCGCCCGGAGCAGACGAGCGAGGTGGTAGCGTGTCCTACCTCCTACACCGCGGTGGGCCACGCGTGGAAGCTCCGCGGTGTCCCGGCGGTTGTCGTGCAAACCTGCTACAAAGGCCGGCCCGTGGCCTACGCGTTCGAGATCGGTAAGCGATATCTCCGCTCGAAGAAGCGCTCGACCATCTCGGTCATCACGGTGATCGCGGTCGTGGGCGTCGCGCTCGGGGTCGGCGCGCTGCTCGCGGTGATCTCGATCACGGCGGCTTCCAGAACGAGTTCCGGGACCAAGGTCCTCGGCGTCAACGCGCACGTGCTCGTGCTCAAGTACGGGCTCGACTTCGACGAGTACCGCGACGTCGTCGCGCACGCGCGCGCGATGCCGCAGGTCGCGGGCGCGGCGCCGTTCGTCATCAACGAGATGATGCTCGCGAAGGGCGACCGCCTGCAGGGCGTGCTCGTCAAGGGCGTCGACCCCGAGCTGATGCCGACCGTGCTCGACCTGCCCGACCACATCATCGACGGGACTCCTCGGGCTGCGGCTGCCGGGCGCGGCGCCGCCGACGCTGCCGGAGGATCTCGAGGAGCCGTTCGACGAGGACGCGGAGCTCGACCGGTTCCTCGCGTCGCTCGCGCACGGGGACGCGGGGGCAGGCGCGGCCGATGCCGATGCCGGCGCGGGCGCGGGCGCCGGCGCGACGCAGCTCGCCGGCCGGCCGCGGCAGCGCGACGCGGGGGCGGGCGCGGTGGCCGTTGCGCGCGACGCAGGCGCGGGCGGCTCGGAGGGCGAGCCTGGCGCGGACGAGGCCGTCGTCGTCGACGAGCTGCCGCAGGTCGACGTGCCGACGCCGGAGGAGGTCGAAGCGTCGCTGCGCGAGCGCAAGGCGGCGCCGATGTCGCGCTCCCGAACGACGAGCTCGAGCAGCAGCTCTTCGCGGAGTACGAGGAGGAGCGCTCGCACCCGGAGGACTCGCAGCACCTGCCCGGCATCGTCGTCGGCGCCACGCTCGCGAAGACGCTCGGGCTCGGCGTCGGCGATCACGTGCGGCTCATCTCGCCTCTCGCCGGCCTCGACACGAGCCTCTGGGCGGCCCGACGGCGGGGAGCGCCGCGCAGCGCGCGACTTCCGCGTGATCGGGATCTTCGAGGCGGGCTTTCAGGAGTACGACAGCCGCCTCGTCTACGTGGACCTCTACGAGGCGCAGGCAGTTCTTCGACCAGGGCGACACCGTGACCGGCGTCGAGCTGCGCCTGCACGATCTCGAGCGGCGCCCGAGATCGCGCGGCGGCTCGAGCGCGAGCTCGGCGGCGGCCCGTTCCACACGATGGATTGGGAGGAGCTCAACCACAACCTGTTCACGGCGCTCGAGATCCAGAAGGTCATGCTGAGCCTCGTCATCGCGACGATCATCTTCGTCGCGGCGTTCAACGTGATCGCGACGCTGATCATGATCGTGCTCGAGAAGAAGCGGGAGATCGCGATCCTCAAGGCGATGGGCGCGAACGACAGCGAGCATGCTCGGCGATCTTCCTGGTGCAGGGCTTCGTCATCGGCCTGGTCGGCACGGTCTTCGGGCTCCTGCTCGGCGGCGGCGTGTGCTGTACCTCGCGCGTACGATTTTCCGCTCGACCCGAAGGTCTATCTCATCGACCACCTGCCGGTGCGGCTGAGCGCGTGGGACTTCGTGATGACGGCCGCGATCGCGGTCGTCATCTGCACGGTCGCGACGCTGATCCCGAGCTGGTGGGCGGCGCGCCTGCTGCCCGCCGACGGCGTTCGCTACGAATAGCGCGCGCTCCGTGCGCGTGGTTTCCGAGCGGCCGGCGTTCGGGTACCGTCCCGCCCGTGAGCGTCGTCCTCTACGTCCTCGCGCTCGTCGTGGGCTTGCTAGGGCTCGTGTTCGTGGCCGGCAACCAGGGCGAGGTGCTGCGAATCGTCGTCGGGTGCGTCCTGTTCGCCGCGGCGATCGCGATGGTGATCGCGGCGAGGCTTCGCCCGAAGGTCGAGCAGCGCAACGTAGTCCAGCGCATCGACATCGGGGGCGACGTGAAGCTGCAGTCGCTCACGTGCGAGAAGTGCGGCGCGGCGATCGAGAAGGAAGACGTGACGCTACAGGACGGCGCGGTGATCGTCTCGTGCCGCTACTGCAAGGCCACGTACCAGATGGAGGAGGCGCCGAAGTGGTGAGCCTGATGAGCGCGATCCGCGACGACGTCGCGGGGTTCTGGGCGAACGTGGCCGGCACGCGGCGCGACGAGGGGCCGCCGCGGGGGCTCCTCACGTACCGCCGCGAGGCGCACGGCGGCGTGACGCGGCTTCACCTGCGCGTCCAAGACGACGGTTCGGCCATGCTGTTCAAGGACGTGACCGATGCTCTGCACCTCACGTCCACGGCCGCCGAGATGATGTGGATGGCGCTCGAGGGCTGGGACGAGCGACGCGCTGTCGCGCGTCTCCGTCGCCTCTACCGCGCGTCGCACCGCCGGCTCGACGCGGACTACCGCCGGATGCGGGACATCGTCGAGACGCTGTCCGACCCTCGCGTGCGCTGCTCGTCGTGCGCGCTCGAGCTCCCGACGGTGCCGCTCTTCTCCGTTCGCGCGCGGGCTCCGCACAAGGTGGACCTCGCGCTCACGTATGCGTGCAACAACCGATGCCCGCACTGCTACAACGATCCGAGCCGGTTCGACATGCGCGCGATGACGGTCGACGAGTGGAAGCACATCCTCGACCGGCTCGCGGAGGTCGGCGTGCCGCACGTGATCTTCACGGGTGGCGAGGCGACCGTCTACCGAGGGCTGCCCGAGCTCATCGCGCACGCCGAGGCGCACGGGATGATGACCGGGCTCAACTCGAACGGGCGGCGGCTCGTCGACGCCGCATACGTGAAGGAGCTCGCGGAAGCGGGCCTCGACCACGTGCAGATCACGCTCGAGAGCCACGTTCCCGAGGTGCACGACGCGATGGTCGGCGCGCGCGCGTTCGACGAGACGGTGCGCGGCATCCGCACCGTGATCGAAGAGCCTCGGCTCCACGCGCTCACGAACACGACACTGACGAGGCTCAACGTCGCGGACGCGAGCGACACCGTGCGGTTCCTCCACGAGCTCGGCCTCTCGACGTTCGCGATGAACGGGATGATCTACTCGGGCGGAGGCGGCGCGAACCCCGACGCCATCCCGCAGCACGAGCTTCCTGCGGCGCTCGTCGACGTCCGCGACACCGCGGACGAGCTCGGCATGCGCTTCCTCTGGTACACGGTCACCGAGTACTGCGAGATGAGCCCGGTCGAGCTCGAGATCGGCGCGAAACGCTGCAATGCGGGCGAGTACTCGATGTGCATCGAGCCGAACGGGGACGTGCTTCCGTGCCAGAGCTACTACACCTCGGCCGGCAACATGCTCCGCGACTCGTGGGAGACGATCTGGAGGGGCGAGCTCTTCCGATCGTTCCGCGACCGCGAGGAAGACCCGCGGTGGGCGGGGCTCCCCGACAAGTGCCACGAGTGCCCGGACCTCCCGGTGTGCGGCGGCGGCTGCCGCATCGAGCGCGAAGCGAAGGACGGAAAGGCTCCGGGCGGCTGTCAGAGCTGCGCGAGCGGCGGGTCGGTCTCGCGCGGGATCCGATCGACGGGCATCTCGGCCGCGCCGCGCTGCACCTGCGAGACCGACGCGACGAGCTGCGCGAGCGACGTGCATCGCGGTGCGCTCGTCGCGATCCGCGTGCCGCGCGGGGAGGCGAGCGCGTGAGGGACTTCTTCCGGCGTGCGCTCGTCCCGTCGTTCGACGCGAGCACCCCGCTCGCGCCCGGCCTGTACCACTACGTCCGCACGTTCGATGGGGCGCCCGTGCGCTATCACCTGCGCGTCGAGCCGGATGGCTCGGCGGTGCTGCTCGCCAACGCGACGAGCGCGCTCCGGCTCTCGCCGCACGGCGCCGTCGCGGCGAAGGCGCTCCTCGAAGGACGTTCCGTGCAGGGCGCCGCCGACGACATGGCGCGTCGCTTCCGCGTCCCGAGCGGCGGGGAGGCTCTCGCGTCGGTCCGCGGGCTCGACGCGCGCATCTCGAAGATGGGCGATCCGGACGAAGCGTTCCCGATGTCGACGCTCGACGATCCCGCCGCGACGCTCCATCGACGGAGGCTCTCGGCGCCGCTCACCGCCGACGTCGTCGCGCCCGAGCTGGGAAACGTCGAGCTCCACGTGCGGAAGCTCTGGGACATCGGCGTTCCGCAGGTTCGGTTCGTGCTGCCGTACGCGACGACAGGCAGGCACCTCGTCCGCTTGGTCGAGCTCGCGGAGGACCTCGGGATGATCGCCGGTGTTCGTGCGCGCGCGAGCGACCTCGTGAACGCGGGTCTCGTTCGCGACCTCGCGATGGCCGGCGTCGACCACATCGACATCTACTGGGCTGGCGCCGGTGCCGAGACGCACGACGGGCTCTTCGGCGACAAGGACCACGCGCTGGCCGACGCCGCCATCGAGGAGTGTCACGCGCTCGAGGTCTGCCCGGTCGCGGTCCTGCCCGTGCTCGACGACATCGTCGACGCCCTCGACGAGCTGTCCGACGCGCTCGAAGCGCGACGGCTGCGCGTCCTCGTCGCGTACGCGATCTGCTCCGACGCGGGCGAGGGGCGGGTCGTCGACGCGGCGCTCCTCGCGCAGGCGGCGACGACGCTCGAGGAGATTGCAGAGCACGTCAACGTGAACCTCGTCTGGTCGCCTCCCGAGGAGCGCGACGAGGCGATGACGCTGGTCGAGCAGGTACAGCGCGGCCCCCGTACCGCCGGCGAAGCGTGCATTCGCGTCGAGCCCGACGGGAGCGTGCTCGCGCCCGACGGACCGGCGGTGGCGAGGGGCGATCTCGCGGCGGACCCGTGGGAGTCGATCTGGGCGAGCCCGGCCTTTCATTGTTGGCGCGAGTCGGTCCCCGACCCGGAGCGATGCGCGCGCTGCCCGGGGCTCGAGCTCTGCGACGCCGGTTGCCCGTCGAGCCATGCGACGTGGGCGCTCGCGCCGAGAGCCGCCGCCCCGAAGGAGGTGCGGACATGAAGAGGCTCGCGTCGCTCGCGCTGTTCGGGCTCCCGCTCGTCGCTGCGCTGCCCGGGTCGGCTCTCGCTTATAGCTTCGCGGTGCCGGAGGCGACGCTCGAGTGCACGATCCGCCCCGACGCCTCGGTGCTCCTCCATTACCGGATCGTCTTCGCGAACCACGACCTCTACCAGCCGATTGACGTCGTCGACATCGGGTTGCCGACGGACGACTACGACCTCTCCAACATGCGCGCGTCGCTCGATGGGCAGCCCGCGTACGGCATCTCCGCGTCGAGCTACATCGACGTCGGTGTCGAGGTGCCGCTCCCGACACCGATCACCGGCACGAGCGTCTTCGAATTCGAAGCGACGATTCCGAACCTCGTCTTCAGCGACACGACGAACGACGAGCTCGCGTCGTTCCAGATCACGCCGACCTGGTTCGACGGATCGCTCCTCATCGGCATGACCGACCTCAAGCTGGCGATCCACCTGCCGCCCGGCGTGACGGCGGACGAGGTGCTCCATCAGGGCGTCGAGTTCTTTCGCAAGGCCGACCTCGACGACCACGCGCTCGTCGGGTTCCGCTGGGAGAGCACTCGGCTCGACAGCGGGCATCGCGTCGGTATCTCCTTCCCGCGCCGCGTGATGACGCGCGTCGTCGAGATCACGATGTTCGACCTCCTCGAGCAGTGGTGGGTCGCGAGGCCGGAGGTCCGCTTGCTCGCGGCGCTCGCGATGCTCGCGCTCTTCGCGATCTACTTCATGCGCTTCACCCGGGGGACCGGTTGGTCCGTCCTGATCGTCCTGCTCTTCGCGATCGGGGCGGTCTGCTTCATCAAGCCGCTCGTGCAGCTCTACGGGATCCCTGTCTTCGTCTTGCTCCTCCCGCTCGCGGAGTGGCGGCTCCAGCGACTGAAGAAGCGCTATCTGCCTCCGCTCGTGAGCGCCGAGGGCGGCGGCATCAAGCGCGGGTTGACCGCGCCCGAGGCGGCCGTGCTGCTCGAGCTCCCGCTCGGCAAGGTGCTGACGCTCGTGCTCTTCGGTCTGCTCCGAAAGGGCCTCGTGACTCAGGTCGAGGCGAAGCCGCTGCGTCTTGCCGTCGATCCCGACCTCACCGACAAGGACCCGGCGAAGCGCCGCAAGGCCGCGGTCAAAAAAGGCACCATCGTCCACGCGTACGAGAACGACTTCCTCGACACGATCCACGCGAACGTCGGGTTCGACGTGCACGAGATCGACTTCAGCGATTGCCTCAAGTCGCTCATCGAGCTCGTCGCGGAGCGCGTCCTCGGCTTCGACGTGAAGGAGACGAAGAAGTACTACCGCCAGATCGTCACGCGCGCATGGAAGGAAGCGGAGGCGCTCGGCGACGTGGGCAACGTCGACGGCCAGACGAAGAGCGTCGACAAGAACCTCGAGTGGCTCCTCATGGAGGACGACTACGACGATCGGTTCGGCGCTTGGGGGCGGCACGGCTTCGTGTACACGCCGATCTGGACGCGTCCCCATTCGTACGGCGCCGCGTCGGTCGGGCTACCGAGCGTGCCCGCCACGTCGGGCGGTGGCGGCCTGTCGGCGCCCTCGTTCAGCCAGGTCGCGGGCAGCTTCGCGGGTTGGACGGAGCATCTCACCGGACAGATCTCGAGCGCGATCATGCCGGGCAGCGTGAAGCCCGCCGGCGCGCCGGGCGGTGGCGTGAACTTGTCCGGGTTCGACAAGGTCACCGGCGACGTGCTCTCCGCGTTCTTCAGCGGCGGAGGGGGCGGCGGCGGCGGTGGTGGCGGTGGTGGTGGCTGCGCTTGCGCGTGTGCCGGGTGCGCGTGCGCGTGCGCGTGCGCCGGCGGCGGCCGCTGAGCCGTGCCGTCGACGTGGGACGAAGGGCCGGACCTTCCGCCTCGCAGCGTGCTCTTCGCGCAGCACGAAGCGCTCGCGCCGATGCGCTCGCGTGTTCTACGGCGCGCGGGCATCGCGCATCGCGGCCGCACGCTCGACATCGGCGCCGGCGTCGGCGTGAGCACCGGCGAGCTCGTGCGACGCGCACGCGGGCCCGTCGTCGCCCTCGACCGGCGCGCGGACGCGCTCGCGTCGATCGCGAACGACACGGTCGAGCGCGTCCACGCGGACGCGACGGAGATGCCGTTCGCGGACGGTTCGTTCGAGCTCGTCCTCGCACAGTGCGTCTTCCTCTGGAATGACGCACCCGCGCGCGCCCGGATCGCTGCCGAGATCGCGCGCGTCCTGGGGCCGGGCGGGGTGCTCGTCGCGATCGAGCCGGATCACGGCGCGGCGATGGAGCATCCCGAGACGATCGCGGTCGGCGACGTCTGGTGCGCCGCGCTCGAGCGCGCCGGCGCCGAGCCGCGCGTCGGCCGCATGCTCCCGAGCGAGCTCGCGCTCGCAGGGCTCTCGGTGCGCGTCGAGCTCTCGCCCGAGCCCGCGCCGGGCGACGGCTCGCGGTTCGCGCTGCTCGAGGGTCTTCCGCTCTCGGACGCCGAGCGTGCGCGAGTCGAGCGAGCGCGTGCCGCCGAGGCCCGCCTCGCGCCGGCGGACGCGTTCGTTCACGTACCGTTCGTCTTCGTGACCGCTCGCGCGACCGCTACCGCGGATTCGTGACGCGGCCCATGAAGAGCACCGCGCCCGAGCGGAGATCGCGGATGAGGAAGAGGAACGGGTGGTCGGCCCGGAACACCGCGAGCTCGGTCGGGGGCGGCGCCGCCCTCCCGCGGCTCGCCATGACGACCGCCGTCGCCGCGGTCGCTTCGGTGCCACGCTCGTCGACCTTCACGAACGCCTGGTGGAAGACGGCGCTGATGTAGAGCAGCTCATCCGAGCTCGCGGGGCGCGCCATACCGGTGAAGTCGGCGTGCGCAGGGTCGAATGCGAGGCCCATCCCCATCGCGGGCAGCATCTCGGTCAACGGCAGCGCGGCGTTCTCGATCGTGAAGCGCGGCAGATGCACCTCCACGTCTTGCTCGCGGAGCGCCCGCACCCAGCCTGCGAGCGTCGAGGCGTCGAGCGAGGCCTCGAGCGCGGAGAGCCCGCCCGTCTCGCGCGGGAGCACGAGCATCATCCCGAGGTCGCCTCCGCGGTACGGCATCTGGAGCACCTGGGCATCGCCGACCTCGGCGTAACGGTGCTCGTGGGTGAGCTGCATCATCCTCACCGGCGCTCGCCCGCCGCCTTGGACGTGGAAGAAGTCGTCTCTGGTCGCGCTCTCGGGGAACTCCGTGACCCACTGGCCGAGGAAGTAGACGGCGTTGACGAGGACGAGCCGCGTGAGGTCGTTCAGGCTGCCCGCGGGGAGGAGCTCGTGGATGCGCTCGTTCGTCTGATGCTCGACCCATTCGTTGATGAGGCCGCGCTGCGCCTCGTACGCGTTGCGAAAGTCGACGCGAGAAAGCGGCGCACCGTAGCGCGTCGAGACCAGGTCGAGGTACGGCTGCTCGAACGTGTACGTCGCCTCGCCGAAGAGGCGGTTCACGACGCGTAGCTCGTACGTGTCGCGAGAAGCGTCGTTCCACGACGCGAGGATCCGGCTCGCCGACTCGTGGAGCGCGTCCGCTTCGCCCTCGATGTGGAGCACGCGCCTCATCTCGTCCGCGGTCGGGCCGCGCGCGCCGGCCCACGTCATGCCGAGCGCGAGCTCGATGCTCGCTGGTGAGAAGGCGAGGTTGCCCTCGCGCTCGCGCGCCTTCGCGTAGAGGTCGATCGCGAACGCGTTGGTGGCGCTGGCGAACGCGCCGAGCTGTGCCGGCGTCGGCGCGCCCACGTTGGCGAGCGGGATGGGATCGGCGATGGGCGGTGCGGTCACGGCTTCGGCCTCCTCGGTGTCGTGTGCGCCGGGCGCGGATGGGGATGGCGTCGCCTGGGTGGGCACGGGCGGCGCCTCGCCGTTCTGCGATGGGCAGCCCGCGAGCGATGTCGCGAGAACCGCGAAGACGAGAGGCAGTCGTCCGTAGCTCACGGGTGCTCCATTCTGCCGAGAAAGAGGACCGTCCCCGACCGCACGTCGCGGATCAGGAAGAGGAACGGGTGATCTGCGCGGAACTGGACGGGCGGAGGGGGGTTGCTCGGCGGAGGTCCGCCGCCCACCGCGACGACCGCGGTCGCCGCCGCCGCTTCGGTGCCGTGCTCGTCGACCTCGACGAACGCCTTGTGGAAGACCTCGCTGATCGAGATGCGCATCTCGGGCGTGGTCGGCGGCGCGATTCCGGAGAAATCGGCGCGCTCGCGGTCGAACGCGAGCGGCATCCCCATCTCGCTGAGCAGCTGGCCCAGGCGCAGCGACGCGTCCGCGATCCGAAAGCGCGGCACGCGAACCTCGACGTCGCGCGCAGCGAGCGCGCCGGTCCAGCGAGCGAGCGTCGCCGCGTCGAGAGAGCGCTCGACCGCTCCGAGCCCGTCGCGCGTGCGCGGAAGCGCGATCGTCATCGCGATCTCGCCGCCCTCGTACGGCATCTCGAGGACCTGCACGTCGCCGACCTCGGCGTACAGGTGCTCCTCGACCTGGTGCATCGTCGGGACGACGATCCGGGAGCCGGGCGCGTAGAAGAAGCCATCCTCCGTCGTCAGGTCTCCGAACGGGTGGAGCCACTTGCCGAGGAAGTAGACCGCGTTGACGATGACGAGCCGCGTCTCGCTCGTCACGCTCTGCTCGGGTAGCAAATCGCGGATGCGGTTCGCGGTCTGCGACTCGACCCACGCGTTGATGCGCGTGCGCTCGGCGTCTGGCGCGCCCGCGAAGTTCGTCGGGTCGAGGGGCGCCGTGTATCGGTCGCGGAGCAGATCGAGGAACGGCTGCTCGAACTGCGCGCTCCGCTCGCCATAGAGGCGATTGGCGACGTGGAGCTCGTACTCGGTGCGCGGCGCGTTGAGCGACGCGAGGATCCGGCCCGCGGCTTCGTGGAGCGCGTCGGGCTCGACGTCGATGCGAAGGACCCGCTTCATCTGGTCGGCGGTCTCCCCGCGCGCGCCCGCCCACGTCATCGCGAGCGCGAGCTCGATGCTCGCGGGCGAAAAGACGAGGTTGCCGCTCGTGCCGCGAACCTTCTGGTAGAGATCGGTCGCGAACGCGTTGTTCGCGGTCGCGAACGTGCTCGATTGGTCGGGGGTCGGCGGAGCGAAGTGCGCTTGCGATGCGCTCACGAGCGCCTCCTCTTCTCGGTTCGGGTGGGAGAGCGCGGTCCGGCTCTCGGACTGATCCTCGATGCGCGGGACGCTGGGCTGCGTCGTCGGGCCCGAGTGGCACGACGTGCACGACGCGGCGAGCGCTGCCGAGAGCGCAAGCGAGAGCAAGACGACGGCATCGCGCGCGGTCGAGCGGGATCGGTTCATCACGGTTGCTCCAGTCGTCCGAGAAAGAGGATGGCGCCGGTGCGTGTGTCGCGGATCAAGAAGAGGAAGGGGTGGTCGGCGCGAACCTCGACCGGCGGCGGTGGCTCGGACGGCTCGGCGCCGGCCAGCTCGGCCACCACGGCGGTCGCAGCTGCGGCCTCTGTCCCTTCCTCGTTCACCTCGACGAACGCCTCGTGCACGACGCTGTCGAGGACGATGCCGGGCGTGCTCGCGGTTCGGCGCACGATCCCGGTGAAGTCGGCGGCGTTCTCGTCGAACGCGAGCGGCATCCCCATCTCGCGGAGAACCGGAGCGAGCGCCAAGCCGGCGCCGCGGATCGTGAAGCGCGGCACGTAGGCGTCGACCTCGCGCCGCCCGACGTACGTGTAGCGGCGGTAGAGCGACTCGGGGTCGAGCGACGCTTCGACCGCGCCGAGCCCGTCGCGCGCGCGTGGCAGGATGATCGTCATCGAGAGGCGGTCGCCGACATACGGCATCTCGAGCACCTGGACCTCGTCGTCCTCGCCGTAGAAGAGCTCGTGATCGAGATGCATCGTCGGAACGTCGTGCGCGTCCGTGCCCCCGACGTAGAACGTTCGGTCATGCGTCTCCGATTCCCCGAACGGGCTCGCCCATTTTCCGAGGAAGTAGACGGCGTTCACGAGGACGAGGCGCGTTAGCGACGTGAGGGCGCCGGGCTCGAAGAGCCGCTCGATGTGGCCGCCGGTCTGTGACGCGACCCACGAATTGATGTGGTGCGCGCTCGCGTCGGCGCCGTTCCGGAAATCGAGCGGCTCGAGCGGGGCGCGGTAGCTCTCGCGCACGAGCGTCAAGAACGGCGCCTCGAACCTGTACGAGCGCTCGCCGAAGAGACGGTTCGCGACGTGGAGCTCGTACTCGGCGCCGGACGCGTCGTTCCAGGAGGTGAGCATGCGCGCCGCCGCGTCGTGGAAGGCCGCCGCGTCGCCCTCGATGTGAAGGACGCGGCTCATCTGCTCCGCCGTCTCGCCGCGCGCTCCGGCGGTGGTCATCGCGAGCGCGATCTCGATGCTCGCCGGCGAGAAGAAGAGATTTCCTGGCTCGCCGCGCACGCGCTGATAGAGGTCGACCGCGAACGCGTTCGAGGCCGGCGTGAAGAGCGCCGCTTGATTGGCGTTCGGCGGCGCGACGTGCGCGAGCGGCGGCGGCTCGGCGAAGAGCTCGGCCGGACCGTTCGGCGAGGCCGGGCCCGAGGCCGCGGGCGCACCCGTCGACTCGTGCGCAGGCGCGCTCGACCCGCACGAAGAACACCCCGACAGCAGCGTCAGCAAGACGACGATGCGCGCGCTCATGGCCCCTCCACGGTGTCGCCGGTGCGCAGGCTACACGACTCGCCCGAAACCCAGTGATCGTCCATTGCGGGAGGAACCGCCGCGCAGCCCGGCGTCTTGGGTGCCGGGCCGCTCGAGCGGATCGAGCGGGCCCGTGTATTTCCCGTCATATCCAACTTTACCCATGAGTAATGTCGGGTATAGCCCATTCCGTAGATGGGCCCGATCCCGAAGCGCTACCGGACGACGACGTCCTTCGTTCCGAGGTGAGCTTGGAGCCATCGCGAGCTCGCGATCCCGTGAGCGCGTTGCCCCGAACCGGCGGCTCAGCTCATTCGCCGACGCAGAGCCCTTCGCGCTCGCCGCAGCCGATGCAGCATCGAAGCCCGCAGCAGTGTCGATCGTTCAGACAGTAGTGCCCGTAGTCCGACGGCGCGAGGCACGCCGCGGCGCACGTCGGCGAGTCGAACGCGCCCGACGCGAGCACCGAGCCGTAGCAGAGCCCCGACTCGCACTGTCGGTCGTCCGCGCAGCCCGCGCCGATCGGCAGGAGCCCCGGCGGCCCGCCGTCGTCCGGCGGCGGCTCGGCGTCCGGCGCGTCGCCGTCGGGCAGACCGCCGTCGGTCTCGGCGCCCCCGCAGTCGACCGCGCGGTCGAGCGACCCTGGCGGGCACGCGCAGCAACCCACGTAGAACGGCTCTTCGTCCTCGCACGAGTACACGCACTCGGACGCTCGCGCGCACTCCGCCGACGAGTCGCACGACGGAGGCGCGCCATCGGTCCACGACGGCGGCCCGCCGTCGTACCCGAGGCACGACGTGTAGTAATCGATCTCGCCCGGCGCGCAGCCGGAGCACGCGAAGTACGGCGAGTCGCCGCACGACGTCGCGCAGTACGTCCCGTACGCGCAGTCGGGTGCAGGTGGACTGACGTACGGAGGCGGGTCGGACGGCTCGCAGCTGTGACAGTCGTTGACCGCGATGACCGCAAGCACGATGAGCAAGATCAGCATGTGAACTCCAAGCTACACGGTGTGCCAAGGCCCGCCACCCCGGCCTCCTTGACAGCCCCCGACCCCCGATTTACATCCACCCGCCTGTGGTCCAGTGACCCTTGCGGGACTAACTCAGTGGTAGAGTGCAACCTTGCCAAGGTTGAAGTCGAGGGTTCGAATCCCTTGTCCCGCTCCACCTGACGCGACGTAGACAGAGAGTGATCTCGGCCGGTTGACGGAGACGTCGACCGGCCGTCGGCGTCTTGGGGGGCGCTCGAGCCGGCTCGAATCCATGTGTCACGGTGCGCCGTCGGCATCTCGAGGGATGCCTTCTTCACGGTCCGTGCCACCTAGGCGGGAAGCGGATGGGGACGCTCGTCTTCATTTTCGTCATCCGGTGGGCAGTCTCGTGAAACGACGAAAATGAAGACGAGCGTCCCCAACCTCTTCGTGGTGATCTCGGTGTTCACGATCCCCGATCCTGGCGGGGGATGGGGACGCTCGTCTTCATTTTCGTCATCCGGTGGGCAGTCTCGTGAAACGACGAAAATGAAGACGAGCGTCCCCAAGCTCGGCGAGCCTCCGGCGTGATATCGTCCTCGACGGATGTGCGCGGGATGGGGCAGGGGGGTGGCGGTTGTCGTGATGTGGGTGGGCCTCGCGGGCACCGTGCACGCACAGCAGTCCGACGAGGATCGCGCGCGCGCGCACTTCAGCGCCGGTTCGTCCTACTTCGATCAAGGTCGGTACGCGGAAGCAGCCGGTCAGTGGGAGGACGCCTACCGGCTGGCCGCCCACGCGGAGCTCTTGCTCAACATTGCGACGGCCTACGAGCGCGACGGCGATCTGGAGCGGGCCGTCGCGGCGCTCGAACGCTATCTCGCGCTCGACGACCTACCAGATCGCGTCACGGTCCAGACACGGCTCGACCAGGTGCAGGCGCGTCTCGAAGGCGCTCGGTCCGGCGAAGCCGGCGCCGACGTGCAGGGGGCTGAAGAAGCGGAAGATCGAGGCGACGGCTCGGTCGCTCGAGCTCCGCATCTCGGTACCGACGATCGTGAGGACACGTCCGCCGCCGCCGGCGGAGGAAGCGGCGTGCTCCCGATTGTCGGCCTCATCGCGCTGGGGGTCGGCGCGGTGGTCGGGGGCGTGTCGCTCGTGACGGGGATTGCGGCGAACGACAAGCGGAGCGAGCTCGCTGGCGAGTGCCCGTCGATGGTGTGCGGACCTTCACTCCGCGACGACGTGAATGGCGCGCAGTCGCTCGCGACGGCGTCGACGGCGACGACGTTCGTGGCGCTCGGGCTCGGGCTCCTCGGGGGGGTGCTCGTGGTCGTCGGAGTCCTGGGCGACGCCGGTGGCGGCACGTCCGACGACCGCACGACCGTCGCACTCGGGCCGGGCCCTGGCGACGCAGGGCTGCTACTGACCGTGCGGCACTAGCACGAACGACGGGGGGAGATTCAGCGTGTTCGTCCGTGGTTTCCTGCTCTGCTCGTGTGTGGCAATCGGGGCCACTCTGTCCGGGTGTCTCTTCGTCGAGGACTTCGACTTCGACGTGAGCGACGCGGCGTCGACGATGGACGATGGCGGAGCGACGGACGCCGCGAGCGACGCGCCTGCCATCGACGTCGTCTCGGCCGACGCCCCCCCGACCGACGCGCCGATGGACGTGCTGGTACGCCTCGACGCGCCCGAGGTGGATGGGTGCGTCCCGTTCGCGGAGATCTGCGATGGGATGGATCAGGACTGCGACGGCGTCGTCGACAACGGCGCCGACGCGGCCTGCCTGTTCACGGACGGGGTGGGCGCCTGCGCCTCCGGGAGCTGTGAGCTCGTGAGCTGCGACTCGGGCTACGACGATTGCGATGGTGATGCGTCGAACGGCTGCGAGGTCTTGGTCGCGGGCTCCGATACCAGGAACTGCGGCGCGTGCGGAACGATGTGCCCGACGGGCCTGTGCTCGGGCGGCGTGTGCGCGCCGAGAATGGACACGGGCCGGTACGGCACGTGCGCCGCGCGTACGGATGGTGAGGTGCTCTGCTGGGGAATCGACAGCATTCATGGTGACGACGGCCCCGCCGGCTCGCGAGCCACGCCGACACCGACGACGTCGTTCACGTGGACACCCCCGGTCGCGACGGTCACGGTGGGCTACGTCTCGGCCGACCTGCTCGACGGAAGCGGAAATGCGTACAGCTGGTCGCGGGTCGCGCCGGTGTCGGACGCGATCATCGCCCCGGCAACCGCGATCGGCCGAGGCGAAGGCTCGTTCTGTTGGCTCACCGCCGGTACCGTCTACTGCGTCGGGGCCAACAGCTTCGGCCAGCTCGGGAGCGGAGACTTCGTCACGCATCCCACGCTCGCGACGCCCGTGACGACCTTGGCGGGTGCGAGCTCCATCGAGGTCGGATACCGCCACGCCTGTGCGATTCTCACGTCGGGCCGCGTTCGGTGTTGGGGCTTGAACGACAACGCCCAGCTCGGAGACGCTTCCACGTCGCACGAGGCGTGCTCGGGAGACGGCACGCTCGACTGCAGCACGGTGCCGGTCGACGTGTCCGGCGTCAGCGACGCGGTCTCGATAGCCGGAGACGCGCGCCATACCTGCGTCGTTCGCGCGAGCGGTTCCGTGGCGTGTTGGGGACGCAACACGGAGGGGCAGGTGAGCCACGTGGGAAGCGGCGGCCTCGCCGATCATGCGACGGCGCCCCAATGCGCATCGAGCGATGCGGGGTGTCTGGACGACACGGCCGAGGTCAGCGGAGGCGTGTTCCACACGTGCGCTCTGAGCAACACGGGTGAGATCCGGTGTTGGGGTCTGAACACGTACGGGCAGATCGGAGACGGCACGACGGGTCCAGCGAGCTACCCCATCGTCGTCGCCCTACCCGGCGGTACGAGGGCGCTCCACGTGGCGGCGGGTGGCGAGCACACCTGCGCCGTGGCCGAGTCGGGCGAGCTCTTCTGCTGGGGACGCAACAACTTCGGGCAGACCGGCCTCGGCGCGCCGGGCGCTCCGCCGAGCTACCTCTCACCGAACATGGTGCCGGGTTTCCCCACGCCCTGATCGGATGGGATGGGGACGCTCGTCTTCATTTTCGTCATCCGGTGCGCAGGCTCGTGAAACGACGAAAATGAAGACGAGCGTCCCCAACCTTGCTCACGGCGACGAACGAGCGCGTTCTTCGCGATCCGAGACGACGGCGGCGATGCGCTCGCGGAACCAGCGGTGCTCGGGATCGTTCCGGAGCGACGCGGCGAACGCGAGGCTCAAGCGGAGCCGAGGAAGGGCGAGCGGGGGCGCGAGCAGGCGAAGCGGTGACAGGCGATCGAACGCTCGGGCGGCGCTGCGGGGCAGGGTGACCAAGAGGTCGCTCCGAGCGACGAGCGCGAGCGCGGTCTGAAACGACGGCGTCTGGGCGACGACGCGGCGGGACGAGCCCTGCGCGGCGAGGCGGTCGTCGACGATGCCGCCGGGTAGACCGCGAGGCGACACGAGCACGTGCCGAGCGGCTAGGTAGCGCGGCAGCGTGAGGCGACGGATCGGCGAAGTCGACGAGGCGGCGCAGACGAAGCGGTCCTCCAGGATCGCGCGATGAACCAGCCCCGCGCGCTCGCGAAAGCTCGCGCCGATCGCGAGATCCGCTTCGCCCCGCTCGAGCGCCTCTTCGAGGCGATCGCCGACGAAGAGCGTCACGACCTCGACGTCGCTCGCCTCCTCGGCGAGCGCAGCGAGGAGTGGCCCGAGCACGACCAGCTCCGCGTAGTCCGCGGCGATGACGCGAAAGCGGCGGCGGAGCCTCCGCGGATTCGAGCTCGGGCTCGGCGGCGAGCACACGGCCTGTCGCGGCCAACGCGTCGAGAACGAGCGGCGTGAGCGAACGAGCCCTCGGCGTCGGCACGAGCCGCCGGCCGACGACGACGAAGAGCGGATCGTCGAAGAGCGCCCGAAGGCGGCGCAACGCGTGGCTCACGGCCGACTGGGTGACGCCTAGCTCGCGCGCGGCTCGGACGGTGCTGTGCGTCCGCAAGAGCACCCCGAGGACCGGGAGCAGGTTCAGGTCGGCGTCTCTAATATGAGCATCATTCATAGATGGAACGAACGAGATGAGCTGGAGAATGCCACGGCGAGTCCTCAAGGTTCAAATGCGCCGGGCGACGTAGCCCGGCGCAGCCAAAGAGGAGAAGACCATGTCCCGATTCATTGCATGCTCCATCGTCTTGCCGGCGCTCTTCGCATGTGGTGCCGCGGCACCTCCCCCACCCTCCGGCGACGCAGGCACCACGCCCCCGTCGCTCGCGGGACATTGGGTGAGCGATTGCATCGCGAGCGAAGCGGCAGACGGCAGCACATCGTACTCACAGCTCGACTTCGATTTGGCCGACGCGCGATGGACGCTCGACTACGTGGTCCACGGGGCACCCGACTGCAGCGCGCCGCTCATGACCGTGCACGTCGATGGGCCGTACGCGCTCGAGCGGCCGTCCGACACCGTAGCGGGCGCGTGGGAAGCACGGTTCGCGTTCGACACGAAGACGGTCCGGCCTGAGGTCGACGCGATGCGCGACTTCTTGAACGGCCTCGATGGGTGCGGCAGCGCACCGTTCGCGACGGGCGTCGCGCAGTCGGTCTACGAGAGCGGCTGTCCCACGCTCGGCCAATATCCGATGTCGCGGTGCCAAGCCGACTACGATCTCGTGAAGCTCGACGGCTCCGACTTGCGGTTCGGGATGCGTCCCGCCGACAATGACATGTGCAGCGCCGACAAGCGGCCCACGGCCCTCGGCGTCGCGAATCACCGCCGTTGAACGGAGGCAGGGGAGCATGTCGACAGAACCGCCGGTCACTCTCGCCGTGGAGGTCGTCCCGCTCGCGACGATGCGGCTGACCATGGCGCCGCCCATCCGCATGGACGGGACGCCCGTGGGCACGCGCATCATCGTCGAGTTCAGCGAGATCGTCTGGGAAGGAGAGCGCATCAGAGCGAAGTCGAAAGGCTCGACGTCGGGTGATTGGCTCACGGTCGGTCCGGAAGCGACCGGCTGCCTCGACTTCCGCATGCTGCTCGAGACCGACGACGGCGCGCTCGTCTACGTTCACGGGCTCGGGCGCAACGACACGGCGGCGTTCATGCAGGGCGGGGCCAACTACTTCACGATGAGCTTCGAGACCGGTGACCCGCGCTACGCGTGGTTGAACCGCATCCAAGCAGTAGCGAAGGGCCGGCTTGCCCCCGACGATCCCGAGCACATCGAATTTCGCGTGTACGAGCTCTGCTGAGGAGGAAGCGATGATCACGAACCGCGATCTGGAGGAGTACTGCCGTGGGCTCTATGACGCGTGGAACCGCGGAGACATGGAAGCGTTCTACGACGGGATCGACGAGCACGTGACCGACCACAACGCGGGCGAAGGAGAGACCGGCATCGCAGGTGTGCGCGCGGCGCTCGACACCGTGCGGAGCGCGTTTCCGGATCACCGGTACGAGGTCCTCGACATCGTCGCCGACGCCGAGAAGATGTCGCTCGTGTGCCGGCTCGCGTGTGAGGGGACGCAGACCGGAGACCTCTTCGGGATCCCGCCGCGCGGGAAGAAGGCTCGCTGGATCGAAGCGCGCTTCGTGACGGTGGTCCCGGCCGAGCCGGGCGCGCGGTTCAAGGTGCGCACGAAGGAGCACTGGGCCGTCACCGACTCACTGTCGATGATGACCCAGCTCGGCCACGTGCCGCCGCCCGGGCAGCGCGAGTCGTGGTAAATCCGGTCACCGTCGTCGTGCGCCGGCGCGTCCCGAGAGAGAGGGCGGAGGCATTCGAGGCGTGGCTCCGCGGGGTCATCGCCGCCGCGTCGCAGTTCGAAGGACACCTCGGCGCGAGCGTGGCACGACCCGTGGATCCGTCTCGCCAGGACTGGGTGACGATCTTTCGTTTCGACTCGATCGAGCACCTCGCGGCGTGGGAACGGTCAGAGATCCGCGCCGAGTGGCTCGCGAAGGCTGCGCCGCTGACCGAAGGCGAGGCCACGATGGAGAAGGTGACCGGGCTCGAGTTCTGGTTCTCGCTGCCCCATCACGCCGCGTCGAAGCCGCCGCCGCGTCACAAGATGGCGTTGGCGACGGTCGTCGGCCTCTACCCGCTCATACTCTTCGTCGCCCCAAACCTCGGCAGCCTGTTGACCGAATGGCCGAGGCCGCTCGCGACGCTCGCGAGCACGGCGATGATGGTGGCGTTGATGACTTGGCTGGTCATGCCGCTCGTCACGCGCGCTCTCTCGTTCTGGCTCTTCGCGCCCGCGCGACGCGCCTGATCCGGGTCCCTTCTCAGAGGACGACAGGTGGGTTGTGCATCAGCTCGAGCAGCCTCCCGCTGTGCAATGTCATCGCGAACACCTTGTGCGGTGATCCGAACGGCATGGAGTCGCCGTCGTCGTCGAGCGGGGTCGTCCACTCGCACCGGTTGCAGATGAAGTCGCGGGGAGGGGGGCCGAGCCCGAGCAGCGCGCGCCGCACCTCGATGATGGTGTCGGACTCGGCGACCTCGCGCACGGTCTCTGTGCGCAGGTCGCCGAAGACGACCTCCTGGTCGAAGTCCTGACAGCATAGGAACACGCGCCCCTCCCAGCTGACCTGAATCTGCCGGACAGCGACGGTGCAGCCCGCGAGCCGGCCGCTGAGGCGAACCGGGATCACGTACTCCTTCTTGTCGATCAGGCCCGCCCGACTGTCGGTGGGCCACGCCACCGAGGGGCCGAACATGTCGGCGAAGCGCTCGTTGATCGCACGGACCGCTTCGTCGCGGCTGTCGCGCGGAGAGTTGATGGACAGCGTCGTCTCGATGCCGTGGCGATGGATCGACTCCAGGTTTTCCAGCACGCGGTCGAAGAGCTTGGCGCCCGTCTGGCGTTCATACGCCTCACGGTCGAGGCTGGGCAGGTTGATGACCAGGTCCACGTTGCCCAGGTCGGCGAGCGCGGCGATCTTCTCCTCGTTGAGGAGGCTTGCGTTCGTGTGGATGCGCACCTGCAGGTTCAGCTCGGCGGCCAGGCGCACGCGGTTCACCAACCCGGGATGCAGCGTCGGCTCGGAGTAATGATTGAGCGAGATGTACCGGATGTGGCCGTACTCGGCGGCTCGCTCCAGCACGAGCGTGAACAGGTCGTCGTCCATGAAGCCGCGCGGCTTGGGACGCTCGGCCACCGGGCAGAAGACGCATCGGTAGTTGCAATGCCGGTTGATCTCGATCTCCATGTGATCGTACCGGTGGCGGTAGAGCACGGCGGCTTCGCTGGCCACCACGCCTGCCGCCAAGAGCCGCCTGAACAGCGAAGGCTGCTCGGCGCGCAGGGCGGCAATCTCGTCCGGCCGCCGTCGGAGCCGCCCAATCATCCCGGCCCGTTCCCGGCTGGTGATGAAGACGCGGCCGTCGAGCGCGTCGAGCAGCACGACGAGCGCGTTCTCGCGATGGAGGGCCGCGACGGCCTCCCGTGTCCGCGCGGCGCCCCGCCCCTGGTCGGGCAAGAGGGGCCCGGCTTGCTCGAGGAGCCCGTCCAGCACCGGATTGTCGATGATGGCTTCTGTCATCCGATGGAGAAAGCGCGCCGCGACCTCGTGTAGGTACGGGTTGACGACGAAGCGTCGAGGTGCGGCGCTGACCGTTGCGTTGGTGGAATCCGTCATCACGGTCGTCCGCCGTGGTGCGACCAGCTCATTCGGCGGCCCTCGCGCCCACTGTCGAGCCTCGAGCCGCCGCCGCTACTGCCAGCGTCGGAGGCGTCTACGGTCGGGTCACCGCTGCTGCGACGGGCGACGAGGAACGCAACGAACGTGAGGGCCGGACAAACGTACCCGGGTCGGGTCATCGGACTCCATCACCACCCCAACGACAGGGTAGCCCATCCGGAGCGGGCTCGCGAGCACGGTGAGGTGGATGGGTAATAAATCCCCACTACGTCGACCTCTCCGAAACGGCCCGCAGCGTCGGGTCGACTGACATCGGAGTCTCCACGGTGGACGGCGTTTGGCTTGCGAATCCGCTCGCGCCGACTGCGCAGGCGCGATGCGACCCGCGCGCTTGACATGCCCCGCGCGAGGCTTACGAATTCACACGTATGAAAGCCATCCTCGTCACCTGGGCCGCGATCACGCTGGGGATGTTCGTCAGCACGAAGGTGCTGCCCCGCATGAAGCTGAAGGGTGGGCTCGGCAGTCATCTCGTCGTGAGCGCGGCCTTCGGCGTGATCCTGGCGTTCACGGGGTGGTTCTTTCATCTCCTGCTCGGCATCTCGACGTTCGGCCTGCTCTTCATCTTCGGGTCCGTCGCGCAGGTCTTGGTCGCTGCCATCGTCCTCAAGATCACCGACGCGTTCTTCAGCCGTCTGAAGGTCGACGGGTTCGGAACGGCGATCCTCGCGGGTCTCATCATCAGCATCGCCGAGGGCTTGGCGCGCTACGCCATGTTCCACTTTCACGTCTGAGGCCCGGTCGCCCGAGCCGAGCGCGCGGAGCGGATTCATCGGTCGCGAACGACGTGTCCGACGGCGGGGGCGAAGCCACGCGCGGACGTGGAGCTGGATTCTCGCGGACCGGGATCGCCCGCCGAGGAGCCGCGGCCTTCCGGAGCCCTCGCGCGAGAGCCGCTTGCGCCGGACGAGGCGTCACCGTCCGTCGATGACGGTCCGACGGTCGAGCTGCCGCCGGTCGTGCGATCAGGCGGCCGTCGAGCGCGATGATGCGCGCGCTCGGATCGAGCGGGAGCTCGAGCGGCGAGCGGGTCAGGCTCGACGCGTCGGCCGACGCGACACCGGGCAACAGCCGGGCCGAGACCTGGGTCCCGTCGATTTTTCGACCGTCGCCGTCGCCGCCGCTACCGTGCGATCGTGAGCGCCGTCGTCCTCGCGCCTGCTACCGATCGACTCGCGCTGCGGCGGGTGGTCCTTCTTCGCTGCGAGGTCGTGTCGCTCGCGCGCTACCAGGTGGTCGCGACGGAGGCGCTCGACGTCTCGGGCACGGGACTGCTCGTGGCCGCCGCCGACGTTGCAGAGCCGAACGAGCCGGTCCTCGTCCATCTGTTCACCGGCGATGACGACATCGTCGCTGCGGCTGAGGTCGCGCGAGTGATCTCCGGAATGCGCCGTTCGGACCACGGCGCGGCCTTCGGCTTGCGCTTCACGCGCGTCTCGACGCCGCGGCTCGGCCGCCTCCTTCGAATGCTGCGTGGCACGCCGCCACCCGTTCCGCGCCGAAGGATCCGGCGCGACTACGCGAGCACGGTTCACGGCATGATGTGCGGCATGCAGCACGAGAGGCAGCGCGTGTCGTAACACGAGCCGGTGAACGTGCAGCAGGCCATCCGTGCGCCCAGGCAGGGCGTGGCGCATGGGCACGGCTCGTCATAGGGGATGCACGCGTCCGTCGTCTCGCAGCAGCGCGTGCCGGACGCGCAGCGTGCGGTGGCGCAGAACATGTCGATCGTGCCGCCTCCGTCGGTGTTGCCACCGTCCGTCCGAGCGCCACCGTCGGTCATGGTGCCGCCGTCGTCGCCGCCGCCGCCGCCGTCGTCGCCGCCGGTGTCGCCGTCCATGGCAACTCCGCCGTCGTCGCCGCCGCCACCGCCGTCGACTCCGGGCGCTGCGTCACTCGCGGGGCCGGCGTCGACGCCCGGGCCGGCGTCGAGGCCCGGGCCGGCGTCCCTTCCGGGGCCCGCGTCCATGCCTGCGCCACCGCCGTCGACCCCGACGCCGCTATCGTCTCCACCGCATGCGACGAGCGCGAGAGCCAAGGAGCAAGAGAAAAATGCGCGGATGACCATCGAGCACCTCCGAAGCCAACGCCTCGATCGTGCCACACCTCGAGCGGTGCCGCGAGCCGGCGAGCCCGCGAGCGCGTGCGAGGCACGGCTCGTTCGCCGTCTCGCGGAGCGCTACGGCCGCTCGCGCTCGAGCTCCCGGAGCCTGGCGACTCTCTCTGCGACGTCGACGGCGCGTTCCACATCGGGACGGAGACGAGCGTGCCCGGCTGCGCCGATGCGGGATGCCGCGCTCGCGGTGGCCGCATCGTCCCGCGCCGTGAAGCTTCGCCAGAAATCGCGCGCCGCCGCGAGCGCTCCGGTCTCGGCCGCCGAGCGCGGAACGAGCGCGGCGAGGGCCGGTGGGACGCCGTGGCACAAAGGGTAGCGACGGACATCGGTGCCGTTGACGGAGACGGCGCCGTCGCCGGGGCGACCGCAGAGGAACCGAGCTTCGGGCTCGGTCACGGTGAGGAGCTCGAACGGGTCGTCTGGATGAAGCAGCTCGAGCATGCCGCTCCGCGAGCCGACCTCGGCGGCGACGATTGGCCGGAGCTCGGGCCCACGCGTTCGCGCCGGGTGCTCGACCAGGACGAGCATGCCACCACCCGGTTGCTCGTCGACCGCGCGCGCGGCCTCGCTTGCGAAGGCGCGCGCCGCGGAGATCTCATCGCTGCGGACGCGGGCGCCGAGCATCGGCGCGGCCGCCAGCGCGATCACGAACGGCCACGCGACGACCGCATGTCCTCGAAGCGACGGCAGCTCGAGCGGCGAGAGCGCGGCGATACCGGCGCCGATCGCGGACAGGCCGACGAAGTAGTGGTTCCAGTAGCTCGCGAACGCGACGAACGGCAGAAATGCGACGAGCGTCCACGCGATCCCGAAAGCGAGCACGCGAGCGGGTTTGCGGGCTCCGATGGAGCCGATCGTCGCCGGCGCGGAAGTGCTCGATCGGCTGGCGGCACGGCGCGAGCGCGCCAGCGCGACGCCCGCGACGATGAGCGCGACGAGAAAGAGCGCCTCGGCGCTCGGCGTGAGGTCGCTGAGGAGCAGGGCGATGTTGCGCACCGCGACCGAGCCGTCGAGCGCGTGGGATCGGTGATCGCCTCGGGCGTAGAGCGCGACGCGCAGCGCGAAGAGCACGACGAACGATGCTCCGGCCTCGAGCACGTCACGGCGTCTGACGAGGCGGCGGAGGCCCGACCTTCCGTCCGTGAGCCAGAGACAGAGCACGAAGAGCGCCGGCGTGACCAGATAGACCTCGTGCGTCACGAAGCCGACGGCCACGAGCGGAAGCCACACGCGGCGCCGCGGCGCCTCGGGCCCGAGGAAGACGAAGAGCGTCGCGACGACGAGCCCGCGCCCGAGCTGCGCCTCGTTGGACGCGAGAAACTTCAGCGATTCGAGGTTGCCCGCCGACGAGAACGCGAACATCGCCGCGCCGCACGCGGTGAGCCACGACAGCCCGAGCCGGCGGAGAAGAGCGACCGAGAGCCCCGCGCCCGCGAGGTTCCCGATCGTCGACACGGCGGCGACCGGCCACGCGACGGGCCCGAGCACCGCGCCGGAGAGGCCGCACAAGAGGCGCGTCGTGATACGCAGCGTGTCGAACCGCAGCGTGTCCGACGCGAAGCGAGACACCCCGTGGTCGAGCGAGGTGAGCCAACCCCAATCGTTGTAGAGCGCGGGCGTCTGAACGGAGAGCCAAGCGAAGCGGAGCACGGCGAGCGCTCCGACGAGCCCCGCAGCCGCGACCGCAACACGCTCCGTCGCCGAGCGTTGGACGGGAGAGGCCAAGCCGCGGCAAGGTTGGCACGGCGTCGACGCGTGTTGAAGATGCTCGTGACGGACCCCGCCGAAGCGCCGTGGCAACCGAACCAACGATCAACCCTCGTTCCTCGCGATACCATCCGCCCATGGCCCCGCGTCAGCAACGAGAGGCGGAGCGCGTGAGCCCTACGGAGCATCGACGGCGACGATGATCGACGTGTCGAACGCGGAGCGTGTGGTCTTTCCCGAAATCGGGCGGACGAAGGGCGAGGTGGTTCGCTACTACGATCGGATCGCTCCGCGCGCCTTCGCGCACGTGGAGGGCAGGCCGCTGTCGATTCGGCGCTATCCGAAGGGGCTCGCGGCGCGAGGGTTCTTCCAAAAGAACGTGCCCGACCATTACCCGGAGTCGATCGGACGGTTCGCGGTGCCGCGGAGCGACGAGGCCGCGAAGAGGCACCCGCGCGGCAAGGACGCGGGCGTGACGACGTATCCGGTCGTTCGCGAGCCTGGGCACCTCGCGTATGTCGCGAACCAGGGCGCGATCGAGCTCCACGTGCCGACAGGGCGCGTCCCCGAGCCGTGGCGGCCTGACCGCTTCGTGATCGACCTCGATCCGCCGCCCGGCGCGGTCGCGCTCGTGCGGCGCGCGGCACTCCTCGTGCGTGACGCTCTCGGCGAGCTCGGGCTCGTCACGGCTCCGCTCGCGACCGGCTCGAAGGGTTACCACGTGGTCGCTGCGATCCTGCCGTCGCTCGACGCGCGGCCTGTCGCACACGCCGCACAGAAGCTGGGCGCGCTCCTAGCCGCACGTCACCCTGACGAGCTCACGATCGAGTTCCGCATCAAGAACCGAGGCGAGCGTGTGTTCGTCGACTGGCTCCGCAACCAGCCGCTCGCGACCGTGATTGCTCCGTACTCACTCCGCGCTCGCCCGCGGGCGACCGTGGCCACCCCGCTCGAGTGGGACGAGCTGGAGAGCACCGCGCCGGACGCCTTCACGATTGACGACGTCGAGCGGCTGCTCGAGAGGCCCGATACGCTCGCGCGCGTCGCCGAGTCGCCGGCCGATCCCGAGCGGCTCGTCGCCGCCGTCGATACCGCGTTCGACGCGTCGGGGCTCGAGCTCGAGGCGTTCGACCGGTTTCGCTCCTGATGGCGTCGCTCGGGGACGCGCTACACACTGTTGGCATGCAACCTGCTGCCAACTTCGCGGCGGGAACACAGGGCACACCGTGACACAGAGACCGATCCCCACGCTCGTCGCCGCCGCGCTTCTCGCGACAGCCTTCATCTGGTCGAGCCCGGCCGGAACCGCTGCGCAGGTCGCCGCGCAACCGCAGGGGTTGAGCCGCGGCGCCCAAGCGCTTCTAGCCCGAGTGCGGCGCGTGCACCGCCAGGGCGAGCGGTCGAGCGAGGACATCGCCGCGCTCCTCGACGAGGCGCGCGCGTCGCACGACCAGCGCTTCGAGGGCTGCCTCGACCGGCGCCTCTCCGAAATCAACGCCCACCTCCGGATGATCGAGGACCGCTATCGGCTCCTCATGCAGATGATCGAGACGCACCGGCCCGACGACGCCCGACGAATCGTCGCCGTCGTCGAACGCATCGGACACCGTGTCACCGAAGTCGAGATGCAGGCGTACTCGTGCCCCGGCGCACGCGTCCGGTCGCACGAGGGCCAGGTCGAGGTCCAGGTCACTGGGCCGGCGCGTCGCTGAGGCCGCGCCGCGTCACACGTCGTTGCAGCCGAACACAGCGTCGCACGCGAACGCGCGGGAGTCGCCCGATCCGACGAGGACGCCGATGATGACTGCGGCGGCGGCGATGGCAGCGACACCGAGGCCGATGCCGATCCACGCGCCGGGCCCGGGACCGTGAGCGTCGTCGTCGTCCTCTGCGGCCGTCATCGCCGGCGCGGGCTCAGCGGTGCCGGTCGCCGTCATCGTCGCGTTCGCGGTCTCGGACGGTGACGGCGCTGCGGTCTCGACGGGCGCGAGCTCGAGCAGCACGCGGCTCCGCTCGCCTGCAGCGACCGTGACCTCTCGCTCGGCCGGGTCGAAGCCCTCGGCCGTCCCGCGCACGCGATGGCTACCCGGAGAAACGTACCTCTGGATCGCGGAACGGCTCTCGATCGCGCCCACCGATACGTCGTCGAGCTCGATCGACACTGTGTCCGCTCCGGATGTGCGGATCTCGATCTGACCGAGCTGCGCCTCGATCGTGGCGCGCAGCGTCTCGATGTTCTCGCGGTAGCGCTCGGGCACCTCCCCGAGCTCGCCCCGCTCGATGCGACCGAGCAGGTCGTACGCCTCTTGCGCGCGGGACAGCCCGGTGAGCGCCGATGCGAGGTTGAACGCCGTCGAGGCGCGCGGGTCGAGCGCGAGCGCTTCGACGAGCAGCTCGCGGGCCTCGCCGTAGCGTTGAGCCTCGAGCAGCGGGACGGCGCGCTCGAATAGTGCTCTCGCGCGGGCCGCGTCGTCCTCCGCGGGCTGCGCGCGCACGGGGCTCGCGAGCGCGGACAGCACGAGGAGCGGGAGGATTCGCCAGGCGATCACGCGGTCTTCGAGTATCGGGGATGTCGCGAGCCGCGTCGAGCGGAACTGCTTCGAAGCGTCGCGCTTCGGCGGTAGACTCGTGCTCGATGCTTGGCCGTACCGTCGTGTGGGCGAGCGTTCTGTTCGTCGCTCTGGCTCTCGCATGCGACGACGGGGCGCAGACGGCGATCCTCGTTCGGCTCGAGGCGCCGGCGACGCTCTTGGCGAGCGCGGACACGCTGCGCGTTCGCGTGTACGACACGGATCGCCAGCTCGTGCGCGACGTGAGCGCACGCCTCGCCGACCATGGCGGTACGCTCGCTCTTCCAGCGAGCGTGCCCATCTTCCCCGGCGGAGATCTCCCGCGCTCCTATTACCTCGAGGCCGATCTACTGGCGGACGACGCGCCGATCGCGCGGCAGCGACTCACGGGCGGGTTCCGGGACGGCGTAGCAGTAGTGATCCCGATCGCGTTCGACGACGGGTGTGGGGTCTCCGACTGCAACGGTCTCGAGACGTGCGTCGGCGGCCGGTGCGTGGGCGCGTGTTACGACGCGGAGCGACTCGTCTCGGAGAGCCGCCCGACGCCGCTCGCCTGCGAGCAGGTCGCGTTCGTCGATCCGGACGACGGCGCCGACGGTGACGAGGACTGCTTTTCACCCGCGACGCCGTGCGCTTCGGTGGCGCACGCGCAGAGCTTTCTCGAGGACGCACGAGGCGGTCGAGTGCTCCTCCGAGGCTCGATGATGCACCGCGGCTTCCGCATCACCGTCTCGGGCGCGCCCGGGGCTCCGCTCGTCTTTCGGCCGTGGCCAGGAACGGGAGTCCCGATCGTGGACGGGACGACGCAAGGTACGAGCGCCGACGGCACGATCTTCACGTGTTGTGGGGAGACTTCGCCTTCGCATCTCGTGATCGAGGATCTCGAGGTGCAAGACGCGCTGGGCGCGGGCGTCTATCTCCACGGAACCGCGTGCACCGACGTGACCATCCGTGGTCTCGAGGTCCACGGAACCCGAGGCCCGACCCCCGAGCAGCATCACTACTCCATGACGACGGCGGGAATCGTCGTCACGAACGAAGTCTCGAACATCGTGATCGAGCACAACTGGGTGCACGACAATCGAGGTCACGGACCCGTGGAAGATTCGACGCTGGACGGCGACGTATCCGGGATCACGAGCTCCAACACGCCCGGTCCCGTCGTGATCACGGACAACCTCATCGAGAACAACGCGGGCATGGGCGCGTTCGTCCAGGGAGCGACGATGGTCGTGCGAAACGTGATCCGCATGAACGGAGCGGACGGGATCGCGGGCTTGCCGATAGGGATCCCCGTGGAGAACAACATCGTGTGCGCGAGCGGAGGTGCGGGGATCCGCGTCGTGTCATCGGACGACCTCCGGATCCGCCACAACATGATCCTCGCGTCGATGGGCCCGGGGCTGCTCGTGACGGGATGGGCGGCGCGCAACGTCGTCGAGGACAACGTGTTCGCGTTCGGCGCCGATGTGGGGATCGGCTGGGTCAGCGAGACCAGCTCGAGCGGTACGATTGAGCCGGTGGGCGCGTCGGAGCCGCTCGACGACAACAACTTCCTGTTCGCGAATGCCAGAGGCGACTATCGCGACATCATCGAGCCGGGCGCGAACAATCGGCTCGAGGATCCGGGCATCGAAGGGGTGTCCGACTGCTCGGTTCAGCTCGCCCCGGGGTCGCCGCTTCGCGGCGCGGCGACCGATGGGACCGACATCGGGGCGGACCTCGCGCTGCTCGCCGACGTCCTTTCCTTGGCGCGCTCGACGCCGTGAGCCGTCAGCCGCGCAGCTGCCGCGTCGGCTCGAAGAACGTCGTGTCCTCGACGCGGTACTCGACGTTGCGACCGTGCTTCTCGACGGTGCAGGCGCCCTCTTCGGCGAGGCGCTTGAGCCGGAGCTGAACGGTGCGGAGCGGGATCCCGAGAGAGGCGGCGGCGTCCTTCGCCGAGCCCTTGCCCGCGCGCGCGAGCACGCGCAGGAGCTCGTCGTCGAGGGAGCGAGTGCAGCGTGGGTCCGGGACGACGAAGCGGATTCTGCGGATCGAGGACGAAGACGGCGTCGCGCCTGTCGAGGACCGCGGCGTCGCCGAGCATCTCGCGAACACGGTGCACGAGCGCTTCGAGGGCCGCGGCGTGGATCGGTGCGTCGAACGGAAAGCCGTACGTCGTCTCCCAGAGCACCTCTCTCGTCACGCCAGGGGCGCCCGCGAGCGCGAGAACGGAGACCGCCGTCTCGAGCCGCCCCGGCCGCGTGGTTCGTAAGAGAGGGCCCGCGAGCCCGAACCCCGGCCCGAGGATGCGACGCGCCGCCGTTCCAGGTGCCACCGCGACGCACGCCTCGAGCGGCTCGTCGTGGCCGCTCGCCCCGGCGCGGACGCCGATGAGCCCGGACGGTGCGCGTGCGGCGAGCCCCGAGGTCCACGCCGCCACCACCTCCGACATCGCGCCCGGGATCGATCCCGGCGACGCCTTCGGATCGACGAGCGCGCGAAGCGTCGCCACGTCGCGCCCGACCGCGCTCGTCGGGACGAGAGCATCGGCGATGCCGATCTCGTGCTCGAACGCGGCGCGGTCCCCGCTCTCGGCCGCGCGAAGCGCAGCCATGAGCGCGTCGATCACCGCGTCGATCGCATGCGGTTCGGCGCTCGGATGCGAGGCGAGCTCCGCACCTCCCGCGCTGAGAAAAAGCTCCCAGCGGATCGCGCCGAGCCAATTCACGGGAGCCGCGCGCGCGAGCGCCGCGAGGATCCGCACGGCGAGGTGAGGAGATTCGGCATGGCGTCGCAGTCGTGCGAGCACCAGGCCCGCGAGGTACTGCTGCTGCGGCAGCTCCTCGGTGCGAGCCATCCGGAATGCGCGGCGTCCGACGCGTGTCGCTTCGTCGATGTCACCGCGCTCGAGCGCCATCCAGGCGCGCACCACGGCGGCTTCGACGGCGGTCTCGGCTAGCTGCGCAGCCGTCGCCGCCGACTCGGCGCGCGCGGCGTCCTCGTGCCGTGCGGGAGAATCCGCTCCGAGCGTGTCGAAGAGACACGAGGCGACGATCCATCGCGGATCCTGCTCGCTCTGCGCCAGCTCGCGGTGCAGCGTCAGCCACGCGCTGTACGATGCGGCGTCGAACGCGAGCCAGGCCGCCCGCTCCGCGTGGCCGCACGCGAGCACCGCGGCGGATCGCGCGCCCGTCGACTCTGGGACGAGGCGACGGATCGCCTCCATGTCCGGCAGTCGGCCACGCATCGGATCGGCGTGCCAGACGAGAGCGAGCAGCGCGGCGCGCCAGGCTCCCTGCTCCCCGCGCGCGTCCATCGCCTCGATGCACGCGAGAGCGGGCCCGAGCTCACCCCGAAGCCCTGCTGCGTGAGCGGCTGCGCCGCGTTTCGAGATCGCCGTCGTCCGTGAGCTCATGCGCGGGCGTCAGTATTCGTCGATGACGGGCACGCGCGGATCGCTGCTGCCCATCTTCGAGGTGCGCGTGCGCCGATCGCGGACGCGATGCCGCCTGGTCGCGGCAGGTGGCTCTTCCTCCACGGGGGCGGCCGCCTCGGTCGGGCCGGCCGCCTGGGAAAGGTCGGAGGCGGTTCTCTCCTCGGGCGGATCGACGGGCGGCGTACGTTCGAGGACGGCGCGCTCGAGCGTCGCTGGCGGCGTGCGCGGTGGCGCGGCGGCGTCGACCGCTGCTTGGCCGCCGAGCGCCCCGCTCGCGAACGCGACGCCCAACCCCACGGCGACGCCTGTCAACACGAGCGCGAGGGCGAGCGCGCTCTGTGACCAAGCTCGGCGCGCCGCGAGCTGGGATTCGCTCCGTTGCGGCTCGGAGACGCTGCTCGACGAAGCCCCCACGCGTTGGTCGAGACCCTGGATTCGACGCGCGTCGATCGCGGATCTCGCTCTCGTCGAGGTTCTCGCGCATGTAGACGTCGAGCTCTTGCTCGCCCTCGACCGCGACGAGATTGAGGCGGATCGCCTCGAGCCTCCGCGCGACGTCCTTCGCGGTGTCGGGCCGGTGCACTGGATCCTTGGCGAGCAGCTCGAAGCTCAAACGCACCAGCTCGTCCGGGACGCCGATGCGCGCGAGGCCGAGGTCTGGCGGTGCCTCGTGCAGGATGCGTCGCGCGGACTCGGACTGATCGCGCGACCGGTAGAGACGCTTGCCCGCGACGAGCTCGTGGAGCACGACACCGAGCGAGAACAGGTCGGCGCGTCGGTCGATGGGCTCGAACCGCAGCATCTCGGGAGCCATGTAGCCGACCTTCCCCTTGAGGATGCCGGTCGTCGTCTTCGTTCGGCGTCCCAGCGCGCGCGCGATCCCGAAGTCGGTGACGCGCACCACTCCGTCGAAGCCGACGAGGAGGTTGTGCGGTGATACATCGCGGTGGACGAGCTCGAGCGCGCTTCCATCATGGTCGACGAGCGTGTGCGCGGCGTGCAGTCCGCGCGCAGCCTGGATGACGATGTCGAGGCAGATCTGGATCGGCGTGGGCTCGCCGACCTGTGCGAATCGCCGGATGAGCGCGGTCAACGGCAAGCCCTCCACGTAGTCCATCAAGAGGTAGGCGCCTCGCTCGTCCTCGCCGACGTCGAGCACGCTCACCACGTTCGGGTGCCGCAGCAGGCCTGCGATCCGCGCCTCGTCCATGAACATCGCGCGGACCTCGGGGTCGTCGCCGAACCCGGGGAGGAGCCGCTTTTCCGCATACGCGCGCGCGAAACCGCCTTCGCGGCGGACGACGAGAGCGACCGACGCCATGCCGCCGCGCGCGATGTCGCACACGAATTCGTAGGCACGGCTCTGGCCGGACGTGCGTGCGCGCTCGAAGGCCATTCAGAGCATCGTAGGTCAGCGACGAGCGATCCTGCAACGCGGCGGGGCGCTCCGGGGACCATCCGCGCAACCCGCGTATGTCTCGCGCACGCCATGTAGATGCGGCGAGCAGACCGTGTCTCCACCATGGATCTCATGAGGGACGAACGCGCGGGTGGGCGGTGGGGAGACGGTGTGTTGCTCGGCGCCGTGCTCCTCGTCTTGGCCGGTTGCAACGGTCTGATCGGGGACGCGGGAGGTCTCGGCGGCGGTCCGAGCGGGCGGGCGGGTCGGCCCGCCGAGCTCACCGCCGAAGCCGTACCGGTCTCCGGCGCGCGGCGCCTCACGCGCGTCGAGCTCGACAACACCCTCGACGCCCTGCTCGGCGAAGATCGACGGCTCGCGCACGCGATGCTGCCGGAGGACGACACCTCGCGCCCGGGCCTGTTCCTGCACTGGCCCTTCGACAACGCGTACCCGAGGCAGGAGTCGGACCGCGTGTACGTCGAGGCGTTCGAGGCGATCGCGGGCGACGCAGCGCACGCAGCCGTGGGGAACGCCGAGGTCATCGCGTCGATCCTGCCGTGCACGCCGAGCGGTCCCGCGGACGCGGCGTGCATGCGCGCGTTCGTCACAGACTTCGGGCGCCGGGCGTTCCGCCGCCCGCTCGAGGACGCGGAGATCGAGTCGTTCATGACGCTGCAGGCGCTCGGGGTCGAGGCGGGCGACTTCGACTTCGGAGTCGAGTGCGTGCTGACCGCGATGCTCCAGTCGCCCGACTTCGTCTATCGCGTCGAGATCGGCACGCCCGATCCACGGTTTGCGGGCGTGGCCCGGTTGACGGGTGACGAGATCGCCACGCGCATGGCGTATTTCCTCTGGGGGACGACGCCCGACGAAGAGCTGTCGCGGCTCGCCGACGACGGAGAGCTGGCGGACGCGGACCGCCGACGCGAGATCGCTCTCGACATGCTCGACGACCCGCGCGCGAGGGACCAAGTCGACCGGTTCCACGCGATGTGGCTCGGCTACTCCGCGCTGCCGCATCCCGCCGACCTGACCCAAGCCATGCGCGAAGAGACGCGTGCGCTCCTCGACCGGGTGATCTTCGACGAGCGCGCTCCGTACCTCGACATCTTCACGTACGAAGAGACGTACGTCGGGCCGGAGCTCGCCGAGCGATACGGGCTCGACGCGTCGGGCGCCGGCCCGGCGTGGGTGCCGTACGGCGACTCCGGACGCGAGGGCATTCTCTCGCATGGCTCGGTGCTCAGCGCGTTCTCGAAGGTCGGGGACACGAGCCCGACGAGGCGCGGCATCTTCGTGCGCGAAAGGCTTCTCTGCCAGGAGCTCCAGCCGCCGCCCCCGACCGTGAACGTCGACGACGTCCCCGATCCGCCCTGCAGGAGCGACTTCGTCGCGCTCCATCAGAGCGGCGGGTGCGGAAGCTGTCACTCGTTGATGGATCCGATCGGCTGGGGCCTGGAGCAGTACGACATGTCGGGCCGGTATCGAACACACGACGAGGGAAAGCCCGAATGCCCGATCGACGGCGAGGGCGACCTGGCGGGGATCGGCACGTTCAGCGGGCCGCGCGAGCTGGCAGAGCTCCTCGTCTCCGACGGTCGTCTGGAGCAGTGCGTCGTACGGCAGGTGGTGAGGTTTGCGCTCGGGCGCGAGGAGCGCGACGACGACGAGTGGCTCATCGCGTCGCTCACCGAGCCGCGCGCAGGCACCGACTGGACGTTTCTCGATCTCTTGGCCGACGTCGTGGCCAGCGAGGCGTTCGTCCGGACGCGGCCCGATCCGATCGTCGGCGGGCGGATGGTCACCGAGTGAAAGGGACAGAGCGATGATCCGAAAGATCTCTCGGCGGTCCGTTCTGCGTGGCATCGGCGGTGCGGCGCTCAGCCTGCCGATGCTCGAGCTCATGTCGCACGGAGGCTCGACGGCGCGTGCGATCGATCCGATCGCGCCCAAGCGCTTTCTGGTGTGCGTCGCCGGATCGTCGCTCGGCTCGGGCGACGTCAGCATCGATGAGACCTGGGTACCGAGCCGCGTCGGCGCCGGCTACGACCTCAAGCCTGCGCTCGCGCCGTTCGCGGGCGGGACGCTACCGTCCGGGGCGACCTACGCCGACGTGAGCGGGGAGATCAGCGTCGTGACCGAGCTGCGCATCCCGTGGGCCGGGATGAACGGCGGAACGACCCCCGCCGGCGGTAGGCCCGACAATCACCACGAGACGATGGTGAGCCCGCTGCTCGCGGGCGTCCGAACGCCGGACACCGACTCCGAAGCGCGGTGCTTCGGACCGACCAGCGACCAGGTCGTCGCGGACGCGATCGGTGCCGACGCGCGATTTCACTCGCTCCAGTATGGCGTGCAGGTCTCGAGCTACCTCGGCGGTGGCGGGACACCGGCGCGTGGGATCATCTCGTACCGAGACGGTGGCGGCATGGGGATGCTCGGCGAGCGCCTCCGGCCGCAGGTGAGCCCCAAGGCCGCGTACGACGCGCTCTTCTACAACTTCTCCACCGGGATGGAGGACGCGGCTCTGTTGGCGCAACAGGACTTCGCGCGTCGCACGCGCTCGAGCATCATCGACGTGGTCCGCGCGCAGGCCGATCGGCTCGCGAATCGGGTCGGCCGCGAGGACCGTGCGCGGCTCGACCGACACTTCACCGAGCTCCGCGAGCTCGAGCAGCTCATCGACACGCTCGGCCCCGAGGCCGGCGGCGCGTGCGGGCTCTTGGACGACCCCGGCTCCGACCCGACCTTCGGAGGAAACCAGGAGGTCAACCCGGACGGCGACGGCTACGTTTACGACCGCAACTCCGGGTACAGCGACGAGGACGCGCGCGCGGAGATCTTCAATCGGCTCATCCACATGGCGTTCGCGTGCGATCTGACGCGCTCGGCGTCGCTCATGTACACGCACTTCCACTCGTGGATGAACGCGTATGCCCTGATCGGCCGCGAGTCCGACGTCCACGAGCTCGGCCACTCCGGCATGCACGGCTCCGTCGCGCAGGCAGAAATGCTCGCGTGGCACTACAAGCACTTCGCCGCGCTGGTCGATCGGCTGAGGAGCACGCCCGAGGGCGGCGGGACGATGCTCGACAACTGTGCGCTCGTGATGACGCACGAAGGCGGCTACGGCC
The DNA here is from genome assembly GCA_963740495.1 of uncultured delta proteobacterium. Classification (GTDB taxonomy): domain Bacteria; phylum Myxococcota_A; class Polyangia; order Polyangiales; family CAVUEK01; genus CAVUEK01. The sequence continues at coordinate 204,150 of CAVUEK010000006.1, read as the reverse complement.
TGGACCCCAGCGACGGCACCACGAAGCGCTCCCACTCCACCGAGCGCATGGCGTGCCTGATCGCCGGCCGCGCGGGCGGCCTCTCGCCCGGCAAGCACGTCCGGACCGACAACGCGCACCCCGCGCGGGTCCTGGTGAGCGCGATGACCGCCGTCGGCGTCGAGGGCGAGCGGCTGGGCGAGGTCGAGGGCATCCTGCCCGAGCTCTTCGCCTGAGGTCTTTCGAGGCTCGACGCGCTGAGAGCGCCGATGATGGCGCGGCGACCGGCGGCGGGATCGCGATCCGTGGTAGATCGGGCCATGCGCCGCCGAGCGACGACCCTTACCCTGTTCGCGTCTCTCGCCGTGCTCCCGCTGTCGAGCTGCGCCTCGGCGGGGCGCTTCCCCGAGCTGCCGCACGACGAGCAGCTCGCGTTCAATCGCTGCTGGTACAACGTCGTCGAAGCGCACTGCGGCACCGCGTCGCTGTACCAAGAGGACTGCGCGCGCTCGCATCGGGCGGAGTACGCGGAGCGCGAAGGCGGCGCGCGCGAGACCTACCTGCGCGAGCTCGGCTGCGCCGTCCCTCCTGCCGCGGAGAGCACCTCGGGATCGGAGGCCGCGCGCACGCCTGCACCCCCAGAGCCCGCGCCTGCGCCGAGGTCCGACGCCGACGTCGAGCCTGCGCCCGACTACGAGGCCGCGCCGGCGCCCAGGGCCGAGCCCGACTACGGGCCCGACCCCGTTTCCGGATCCGAGCCCGGGCCGGGACCCGCGTCTCTCAGGCCCTCACCCGCTTCGGGCGCGGCTCCCTGAGCCGACGCTGCGGATGCGTCCGCGCCCGCGCCGCCGAAACGCGATCACGAGGCAGCCTCCGAGGAAAAGCATCGCGGGCGTCACCTCGTCCGCGCCTTCGGTCGCGCTGCAGCCACCGCGGTCGCGCCGCGCGTCGGGGGGCCGCGTGATTGCGCCTCCGTCGCCGTCCGGGTGCGTGCCCGCGTCGCGCGCGGTCGCGCCCGCGTCGGTCGCGCCCGCTCCCGGGCCCGTCGGAAGCACTGCGCCGATGCGAGCGGCGACGGCGTCAATCATGTCGAGGTGCGCGAAGACGGGCTCGAAGCGCGATTGTACGCCGGCCCCGCACGCCGAGCTTCCGCCGGCGGTCGAGAGCACGCCGAGCAGATAGCCTTCTTCGGAGAAGAGCGGCGCGCCCGAGTCGCCGGGGCACGTTCGTGGCTCGGTGACGATCACCGAGCTCTCCACGTCCGTGATCGTCGCGGTCGTCGCGTTCTCGACACCGTTCGTCGAGAGGTCCGACTGCCCGTAGCCGACGATGCGCCCCGTCCGACCGACCGCGTCCGACGGATCGGAGCGCCACAGCGGGTACGCGGTGCCGCTCCACGCTCTTCGCGTCGTCAGCACGGCGACGTCCATGCCTTGCAGGCTGTTGTCGGAAGCGCGCCACGTCCCGGGCACGACATCGATGGAGTCGATCTCGAGGATGTCCTCGGACGACGTGGCGCCGCCGATCCGGTCCAGCGTGATCGCCAAGAATCGGCTGGTCGGGTCGGGAGCGCTCGCGCCTTCCTCTTGGACGCAGTGCTTCGCGGTCAAGATGAGCCGCGCGTCGATCATCGTCCCGGTGCAGATCGTCGCGCTCGGGCTCGTCGCGTCGCGGAGAACCGCGACCACCGCCGGGTCCATCGACGGCGAGGCGTTCACGATCGGCTGGCTGCCACGGCCGACAGGCTCCGTGCACGCCGTCGACGAGATCGAGAGGATGAGGGCGAGCGCGTGTCGTCGGTCCATGCCCCGTGGGGGCCACGAGGTGCACCGATCGGGTCACGCCACGAGCAGCGCTTGACGCCAGAGCCCCCCCACGCCACCTTCGCTCCACGCCGCCGACGCACAAAGACTTGAAGAAGCGCGTCCGAGCTCGGATGCAGAAGACGGGCGAGTCGTACACGTCCGCGCTCGCGAAGCTCACCGCGAAGCGCGGCGGCGGGGCGGACGCGGCCGCCGACGCGAAGAGCGCCGGGTACGCGAGGGTCGCGGGTAAGAGCGATGCGGCGGTGCGGGCGAGCACGGGCAAGTCCTGGACGGAGTGGGTTCGCATTCTCGACGTCGCGGGCGGGCGCCTCATGAAGCACCCCGACATCGCGAAGCTCGTCGCGTCGAAGTACGACGTTCCGAGCTGGTGGGCGCAGACGGTGACGGTCGGTTACGAGCGGATCCGGGGTCTTCGGGATCACGGCCAGGTGCGCACCGACGGCACCTACCGCATCAGCAAGAGCAAGACGATGGCGGTACCGGCCGCGCGCCTCTTTCGCGCAATCTTCGACGCGCGCGCTCGCAAGGGATGGCTCGGTGACGTCACGCCGACCGTTCGCAAGGCCGTCCCGAATCGATCCGTGCGTTTCGCGTGGCCGGACGGAACGAAGGTCGAGGCCGTTCTGATCGCGAAGGGCACGAAGACGCAGCTGGCCGTCCAGCACGAAAAGCTCGCCTCGAAGCTCGACGCCGAGCGCGCGCGAGCATTCTGGGGGGAGCGTCTCGACGCGCTCGCCGCGAGGTTCGGCAAGTAGCGGTCGTTCTCTTGGGGACGCGGCCTGCGCGCCGCGCCTACCGCTCGTCCCGCCATCCATACCGCTCGTCGCGTGAAGCCGGACAGCCTCGCCGAACCGAGGCATGACCGACTTGTGCACCCCGGACGCGCCGACCATGCTTGGGCCTTCGTGACCTCGGTTGCCAGAGCCTCGACCCCGCCTGTCGCGCCGGTCCGCACGCTACCGCGCGAAGCCATGTGGTTTTTCGTCGTCGCGCCGCCCGTCCTCGCGACGCTCTTCGACCCGGGCTGCGTCCTCGAGCCGCTGTCGGTCGCCCGCGCCCTCGTCGCGATCACGGGCTACACCGTGCTCACGGGCCTCGCGGTGCACTACAGCTTCGAGCTCTTGGCGCCTCGCCTCGCTGGGAGGCCAGCGCTCGTTCGCGCGCTGCTGCACTCGCTGCTCTGCGCGCTCGTCGTGGTCATCGTGACGCTCCCACAGCTCCCGCTGATCACGCTCGTGTACCCGGAGGCCGCCGGCCAAGAGCTGAACATCGCCTGGCGGGGCGTGCTCGTCAGCCTGGTCTACCTCTCGATCGCGAGCTTCATCGGGTACCTCCAGCGGCAGGCGGTGCGCGAGCGCCTTCGCGCGCACGAAGAGCGGACGGCGGCGCTCGAGGCGCGGCTCGCAGCGCTTCAAGCGCAGATGCAACCGCACTTCCTCTTCAACAGCTTGAACGTCTGCGCGGGGCTCGTGCACGAGTCGCCGGACGCAGCCGAAGAGACGCTCGACCGGCTCGCAGGGTTTCTGCGATACGCGCTCGAGAGCACCGAGCGGCGCTTCGTCACGGTCGAGGAGGAGCTCTCGGCGGTCGGTGCGTACCTCGAGGTGCAACGCCAGCGGTTCGGTGATCGCCTCGACTACGAGATCGACGTCGCGTCCGACGCGCGGACGCGCAACGTGCCGCCCATGCTCGTCCAGCCGCTCGTCGAGAACGCGCTCTTGCACGGGCTACGAGGACGGCGAGACGGAGGCGTGGTGAGGGTCTCGGCGCGCGTGAAGAACGGCGCGCTGTCGCTGCTCGTCGAGGACGACGGCGTCGGCCCGGGCGGCTCGCTCCATCGCGGGACCGGGACCGGGGAGAAGAACGTGCGCGAGCGCATCGCGCTCGTCTACGGCGACGACGGCGCGCTCGAGACGCGCCGCTCCTCGCTCGGCGGCTACGCGTGCGAGGTCACGCTCCCGCTCTCGGGGCGCGGATGAGGGTGCTCATCGTCGACGACGAGCCCGTGGCGCGGAGTCGGCTCGTGCGGATGTTGGGGCGGCTCTCGGACGTGGAGGTCGTCGCCGAAGCGGCCAATGGCCAGGACGCGCTTCGCCTCGCACGCGAGCTCTCGCCCGACGTCATGCTGCTCGACATCGACATGCCCGGCCTCGACGGCCTCGCGGTCGCCGAGACCCCGGACGTGCCGCCCGTCGTGTTCACGACCGCGCACGAGGAGCACGCGCTCGCGGCGTTCGAGGCCGACGCGTACGACTATCTGCTCAAGCCCGTCTCGCGGGAGCGCCTCGAGCGCGCGCTCGCGAAGGTGAAGAGGCAACGGGCAGCGGAGCCGCTTCCGCCGCCCGCCGACGAGAGCGAGACGTGGCGGCTCGTGGTCACCGACGGCTCGCTCAAGCGCTTCGTCGACGCCCGTGAGGTCGAGTGCTTCATGGCCGATCAAAAGTACGTCGCGTTTCGCTGGCGCGACCACGAGCTCCTCGTTCGAGAGAGCCTCGACGCGCTGGGTGAGCGTCTCGCCCCTCATGGGTTCCTTCGAGCGAATCGCGGCGCGCTCGTGCGGCGTGACGCCGTCGACGCGTTCGACGCCGCCGACGGCGGCACCGTGCTCCTCCGGAGCGGTGCGAGCGTCCCGGTGAGCCGTCGCGCCGCTCCTATGGTGCGCGCGGCGCTCGGCGTGGCTGGCAGAGACGAGGACGAATGATCGTGCGCGATCGCGCGATGGTCGAGCGTGAGTGGAGGCCGACCTGCGCGCTCGTCGCGCTGGCGCTCGGGCTCGCCGCGTGCGGCACCTCCCACGAAGCCGGCCCCGCCGACAGCGGCGCGCGCCGCGACGGTTCGACGGGGCGCGACGGCGGGGCGCTCTCGCCCGACTGCCCCGCGCGCGCGCCCGCGACCGGCGATGCGTGCGCCCATCCAGGTCTCGCGTGCGAGTATGGCGACGACTGGAGCCCGAGCTGCAACACGCTCGCAGAGTGCTGGATCGGCGGCCCGCTCGACCGGACGTGGCAGATCAGAGGAATCCGGCCCGGGACGTGTGCCCGACGCCGACGACGCTCGACGCGGCCTGCCCCCCGACGCCGCCGAGCGGCTCGTGCACCGAGGCGGACGCGGTGGGCTTGTGCGTCTACGAATCGGATCGGTGCGCGTGCTACCCGTTCTCCTCGGGACCCGGGCCCGCGTCCTACGCGTGGCAGTGTCAGGTCGGTCCGGCCTCGGGCTGCCCCGCGCTCCGACCGCGCATCGGCAGCACCTGCGCCACCGACGGCCTCTCGTGCAACTACTCCATCTGTGGCTACGGCGGCGGCACGTACTGCGACGGCGGCGTTTGGTCCGAAGCGATCGTGCCGAACCTCTGCGCCGGCGGCATGGGCTGACTCTCCGGCGAGACCGAGCTCGGACGAGGGGGCGCGATGGCGGCTGAGGTCGCCGGCGACTCACTGCCCGGCGGTGCACCGGTGGTCTCGGGGCCGCGCCCATGACGCGATCTCGAGGTCGAATCGAAACGGATCGCAGAACGCCGGGTTCGAGGAGCAGTCGATCGCTCCGTCGGGACCGGGGCAGAGGAGCGGTGTCTGCCACGCCGCTTGCCTCGCAGGGTCGAACCAGACGTGCTTCACCGAGACGAGATGGCCGACGTAGATCAACGCCCAGAGCGCGATGCCCGCTGCCGAGGCGCTCTTCATCCACGCGAGCGATTTGAAGCGCGCGAGAATCGCCACGGCTCTGCTGTCGAGCGCGCTCCCTCGGCGCTCGAGCCAGGGAACGAGCGCGTTCGCGAGCGGGATGGGGAGAACCTTCGCCCAGTAGTCGGTGTGGACGAGCTCGTTCAGCGCGACCGACGCGAGCTGCATGCCTGCGCCCACGACCAAGCCGAAGAGAAAGCGTGCGCTCGACGAGCGCGGCGCGGTGGCGGGATCACCGGCGAAGATCGGTGATCGCGAGGAACCAGCCCGGCCATGCGAAGTCCGGGCCGTGGCCGGTGAGCTTCTGCAGCAGGGTGAGCCCGACGACTCCGCCGATCGCGATGTACGACGTGCCGAGGAGCGTGAGCGGCACGAGGGTCACGAGGAACATCACCTCAGACATGCTCGGCGCCGCCGACAACCCGAACGCGACATCCGTGTAGCCGAACTGCTCCCGACCGAACAGCAAAGGACCGAAGAGCACGAGGAGCCCCACGACCGCGGTTCCGAAAGCCGACGGATTGAACACGTGACGCCCCTCGCGGCGGAGGAGCGCCTTGCTCCCGATGGCCAACGCCATGACCAGGAAGCCCTCCCAAGCGGATCCCCCGGTGAACCATACGAAGAGGTTTGCGCTCAGCACGGGCGCGACGACCGCGAAGTGACCCGGCCACGGCCGCCGGAGCGCCCACGCCGAGACGACGTCGAGCGCGTAGGCGAAGAAGAGCTGTGCGCCGATCATCGGCACGTGCGCTTCGACGGGGCGCCAATAGATCGCCCAGTAGGTGAGGATGGTGATCTGGAGCGCGGCCGGAAGAAGGTGAGTGCGCTTGACGACGGCCCCAGCGGGCGACGGGAGGCGGAATCGATCGCGGAGCGCGAGCGCGACGAGCGCCGCGAAGAGACCGATCCCGAGAGCGCGGTACTCATCCGGAACGTTTCGAGCCGGCTCGACGCGGACCGATCGCACGACGCCACCGTCGTCCGCTCGAGCGATCGCGGACGCGGCTCGGTGCAGGGCCTCTCGCACGTCGGGGTGATCGGTCTCCGGGATCTCGAAGATGGTGAACGAGCGGCTCCGGACGGAGGAGTCGTCGCCGAGCACGTCGTGCTTCGGCCATAGCTCGAGCCGGCCCGTCTCGGCTCCGGTCGCATCCCGAAGGGGGACTCGTAGGCGGTCGCGGCAGACCTCGACGGCGCCGAACGCCGCGCCGGCCGGCAGGCGGGGGCCTTCGCCCGCCGGATCGAGCCATTCCGCGACCCGCTCCCGTGCGCCCTCCGAGAACCGAACGACGAACGCCGCGGCGCTGCTCTCCTCGGCAGGAAGCCACTCGGGCGTGAAGCACAGCGCGGTCGAGCAGACGACAAGCGCCGCCCAGGGCCCCGCGACCACCGTCCATGGCGTGCGTTCCGCCGCTCGGGGTGACGGCGTCGGCGTTTCGTTCACCACGCGATGCTATCGCATTCGCCCAACGTTCCGACGAGCGCTGGACCTCCGTGCGCCACGTTGCTACGACGCTCGGAATGGTTCTTCGTGCGCGCGTCGTCGGGTGCTGGGCGTTCGTTTCTCTCTCGGCCGCCCTCGCGTGCGACCAGCCCTCCGCGCCGCCGCCCGCGCCGAGCCCGCCGGCGCCGAGCCCGCCGGCGCCAGCGCCGAGCGCTCCGCGCGGCGAGAGCGCCGCGCTCACGCCGCCCATGACACAGGACGAGGACGAGCCGCCCGCGCTCGTGCTCGACGGCACGGACGCCGTGGACATCTCGACGATCGCGACCGTTCCGCTCGAATCTCGCGCACATCGTCGGCATGTTCCGCGCCGAGCAGGGTGGCTCGGAGATCACGCTGCGCGTCCGCGCACGCGGCGAGGGCCTCCACGTCGACCGCGAGTACCGCGAGCCGGGTCTGCCCCGCGAGACGACGCCGTACGATCTCGAGCTCGTCGATCCGACGAGCGCCGCCACGACGAGCCGCGACGCGTACCTCCGCCAGACGACCGAAGGCGTTCTATTCTGGGAGCGGAGCTCCGGTGAGGAGGGGATCCCCGCAGGCTACTGGTCGCACTGCATCAGGCGCTGAAGCGAGCGAGTCAGCTCAGGCTGCGCGCCGTGCCCGACGCCGAGACGAGGATCGCGGCGTCGCTCGAGAGCTCGCCGTGGTCCCGCGCGTGCGGTGGCTCCTGACCCCAGCTCCGGATCTCGGTGACGTCGCTCTCGAGCAGCCGGTCGCCGCCCGAGCCGCCGCGGTAGAACGCGCGCACGTGTCCGTCGCGTGCGACGAGGTGGACGTCGGCGACGTAGCCTGCTGCGCTCGCCCAGTCGGGGTGTTGCTGCGGCTGCCCGTCCGCGGAGAGGGAGACCATCGACAGGCGCATGCCATCTCCGTAGCCCGGGAAGTAGAGCGCGAGGTGGTAGCCGCTTCCGTTCCACGCCGCCGCGGCGAGCGACCACGGGACCGGCACCTCGCGCGCCGCCTCGCGGGTCGATCCGTCGCGATCGATCTTCACGAGGTAGGTGTGAGCCGCGCTCGGATCGTCGGTCTGGACCTCCTGAAAGAAGATCGCGAACCCGTCGGCGAGCGGCGCGATCGCGACCGAGAACGGCTGATCCTCGTGCCTGTCGCCCGGCCGCGTGATCTCGTGCGCCTCGCCGAGCGCGTAGCGTGCGCCGTCGCGCCGCACGAGGCGCACGCGAAACGGCGAGCGGCGATCTTCGACCGCGTACGCGACGACGACGACGTCTCGGTCCACCTCGATCGCGCCGGCGGCGTTACCGCGCGCGAGCGCGACCGGCTCGCGGTCTCCGAGGCGAAGCGATAGCCCGCTCCGGGCGGGGTCGGCCGCCCAGGTCGAGAGCAGCCGTGCAGACCCATCGGCCCCGAGCGGGACCGCGCGCGTCTCGACGCGGTCCGGCGGGCCGCTCGGCGGCTGGGCGAGGGCGGGGGCGCAAGCCATGGAGAGGAAAGAGAGAATCGAGAGCGACGAGATCGGTCGGAACCGAGCGAGCATGGGGCCTCCACCCCCACGTGGCGCCGTCTCGGCGATTCGTGACCATCTTTTTCCGTGTTACGACGCCGGGATGGGACGACTCGTCGACGGTCGATGGAGCGCGGATGACATCGGAACCGACGCGAGCGGGCGGTTCGTACGCCGGCCGACGCAGTTCCGCGCCGAGGTGACGGCGGACGGGGCGTCCGGCTTCCGCGCCGAGCCCGGGCGGTACCATCTATACGTCTCGCACGCGTGCGGTTGGTCGCATCGGGCGCTGCTGTTTCGAGCGCTCAAGCGGCTCGAGCACGTGATCGGCGTGACCTACGTGGAGCCCGTGATGCTCGACGAAGGATGGGAGCTCGCTGACGGTGCAGACCCGGTGCTCGGCAAGCGGCGCCTTCACGAGATCTACACCGCGGCACGCGCCGACTACACGGGCCGCGCCAGCGTCCCCGTGCTGTGGGACACCGAGCAGGCGACCATCGTCAGCAACGAGTCGATCGACATCACGCGCTCGTTCGACTCCGCGTTCGACACGTTCGGCGATGCGTCGCGGCATTTCTTCACGCCCGGCCGCGAAGACGAGATCGAGGCGATGAACGCCGCGAGCTACGAGAGCGTGTGCAACGGCGTGTACAGGGCGGGCTTCGCCGCGAGCCAGGAGGCTCACGAGGAGGCCGCGCGCGCGATCTTCGCACGCCTCGACGAGCTCGAGCGGGTCCTCGCGAAGCAGCGGTTCCTGCTTGGAAGCGAGCTCACCGCGGCAGACCTCTATCTCTTCCCGACCATCTTTCGGTTCGACGCGATCTACTACGTCCACTTCAAGTGCTGCCTTCGCCGCATCGTCGACTACCCGAGCCTCTGGGGCTGGACGCGCGACGTCTACCAGCACCCCGGCGTCAGCGACACGTGCAGGCTCGATATCTGCAAGTTGCATTACTACCGGAGCCACCGGTCCATCCATCCGCGCGGCTACGTTCCCGTCGGCCCCGACATCGATTTCGACGAACCGCACGATTGCGCGCGGCTCGGCTGACCGACCCCGTCGGTCGTTGACCGTCGTACCGTCTGGGGCCACCTTTGCGTCCCATGACCTACCTTCGTCAGGCTCTCCTCTTTCGTTCGGCGCTCGCGCTCGGCGCCTTCGCAGTCGGGTGCGGCGGTGACGACAGGCCCTCGTTCGACTCGGGCACCGGCGGCGACGCGGGCCCCGGAGTCGACGCAGGCCCCGGCGCGGACGGCGGTCCCGGCGTGGACGCCGGTCCCGGTGTAGACGGAGGCTCCGGCACGGACGGTGGCCCTCGCGCCGACGGCGGCGGCGGTGGCGACTGCGGCGGCGACTGCCCGACCGGCTTCAGCTGCGCGCCCGCGGGCTACTGCGCGACCGCGGCCGGCGTCCCGGCGTTCGGGCGCGTCTACGTGGTGATCTTCGAGAACAAGGCGCTCAACGACGTGAGAGGCAGCGCGAACGCGCCGTATCTCGACGGGCTCATGACGAGCAACGCGGCGGCGACTCACTACAGCGGGGTGACGAACCCGAGCTTGCCGAACTACATCGCGATGACGTCGGGCGACACGTGGGGCATCGCGTGCGATTGCCATCCGACCGGGACGGCGTGCACGTTCATCACGTGCAATCTGGCGCTCAGTAGCTGCGGCTGCCATCAGGACCACGAGCACATCGGCGACCAGCTCGACGACGGCGGCATCGAGTGGCGCGAGTACGGCGAGAGCATGGGCACGCCGTGCAACCACCGACTCGACACGGGCGACCACTACGCCGCCAAGCACCTGCCGTTCCTCTACTACGACGACGTGCTTCAGCGACGACACGCGCTGCACCGAGCGTGTGCGTGACTACGGCGACTTCGCGGCCGACCTCGCGCGCGGCGCCTATCGCTTCTCGATATCTCGCCCGAACCTGTGCAACGACATGCACGACACCTGCGGCGGCAACGACGGTGACGCACGGCGACGACTGGGCCGCGCGCCAACGTGCCGGCGATCCTCGCGACCGCCGGCTTCGCTGCGCGGCGGCCGCGACGTGCTGTTCCTCGTCTGGGACGAGCAGGACTCAGCCTCGGCCGCGACCGATCCCGTTCATCGTCGGTGTCACCGCTGGTCGACGCCGGCACGTACCGACGACCGCGTACGAACCACTACTCGCTGCTCGCGACGTGGGAGGACGGCTTCGGCGTGGCTCGTCTCGGAAATGCGGCCCCCGCCGCGCCCATCACCGATATCTGGCGCTGATCTCGCTTCGAACGGTCTCCCCAATCCATCGAGCCAGGTCTGGTCGTATCATCGACTACCCGCACCCACAGGGCTCGCGGAATGACTACGCTTGCGACGATCGATGGCTTTCGTCTCGTCCGTCCGCTCGAGGGGACCGGCGGCGCGACGCGCTACTTCGCGACCGACTCCGGGCGAGGGGTGGAGCTCGTGCGCCTCGTCGGACCGAGCGGGTCTCCGGATAGGCTCGAGGTACTGCAGCGGCGGGTCGCGCTCACGGAGAAGCTCGCGCACCCCGCGGTGAGACGCGTGGTGACGGCCCGATGGGACGCCGCGGTTCCGTATCTCGTGCTCGAGCGAGATCGATCCGCTCGCGGGTCGGAGCCTGCCGCTCGACGCGTCGCAGGCTGCGGGTTGGGGAGCGGCCCTGGCCGAGGCTCTGGCGGAAGCGCACCGTATCGGCCTCGTTCACGGGTGCGTCTGCGCCTCGCATGTCGGGCTCGCCTCCGATGAGCGGATCGTGCTCGACTTTGCCACGGTCGGAATCGTCTCCGGAGGAGCTGCGGTGCATGCGCCCGAGCACTCGCACGACCGCGTCCCGACGCGCGCCGCCGACGCGTGGGCGCTCGGCGCGCTCCTCTCGGCGTTCGTGGAGGACGAGCCGGTCGACGCGAACGGAGCGACGGTCGAAGAAGGGGACGCGGCGGGGCGACTTCGCGCCATCGTCACGCGCTTGCTCGCGGAGGATCCGGACCAGCGTCCGGGCCTCGCGGACGTCGCGCGCGCGCTTCGCGGTGCCGCTCCGATCGTCACCGGCGCCACCGACGCCACCGACGCCGATGCGAAGAAGCGTGTCGCGCGGCTGGGGCCGGGCGACCGCCTCGGTCGTTTCGAGATCGTCGAGGAGCGTGGCCAGGGCGGGATGGGCCGTGTCTTTCGCGCGACCGATGCCGCCGACGGCCGCGACGTCGCGTTGAAGGTGCTCCTTCCGGGCCGTGCAGCGGACGATCTGGCTCGGCGGCGGTTCTTGCGCGAGGCGCGGATCCTCTCGCAGCTCCGCTGCAGTGAGGTCGCGCGCTACATCGACGCCAACGAGGAGGGAGGTGTCCTCTACCTCGCGATGGAGCTCGTCGATGGGCGCACGCTCCGCGACGTGGTCGCGGCCGGTCCGCCGCTCTCCGAGGAGCGAGCTCTCGACCTCGTCATCGACGTCGCCCGCGCTCTGGCCGACGTTCACGACCTCGGCGTCGTCCATCGCGACGTGAAGCCGAGCAACGTGCTGGTCTTCGAGGACGCGACCCAGGGACGCCCCCGCGCGAAGCTCTGCGACTTCGGGATCGCGCGGCGCCTCGACGTCGAGGCGACCGTAGCGCTCACGAGCGCCGGCGCCGCGCCAGGCACGCCCTGGTACATGGCTCCCGAACAGTGCCGCGGCGAGCCCGCCGATGCCCAATCCGACGTCTACGCGCTCGGTGCGACGCTCTTCCACGCGCTCGTCGGCGAGGCGCCGTACCCGGACCGCGACGTCGCGTCGGTCTTCGCCGGGCACCTGAACGAGCCGACGCCGGACGTTCGCGACAGGCGCCCCGGTCTCACCGAAGACGTCGCGCGCGTCATCGCTCGAGCCCTCGAGAAGGAGCAGGATCACCGATACGCGACGGCCCGCGAGATGCTCCGCGATCTCGAGCGCGTTCGGCACGGAGAGCCGGCCGAGATCGAGGACCACCCGAGGCCGTCCGAGGCAGCCCGCAACAAGCTTCGTTACCGCTTCGAGTGGGCGCTTCGCTCGCCACCGTCCGAGCTCTGGCCCTACGTGGCCGACACCAATCGTCTCAACCGCGCCGTCGGCCTCTCACCGGTGGAGTTCACCCACAGGGCGCACGACGACGGCGTGGAGACGCGCGGGAGGATGTCGGCCATGGGCGGCGCTCTCGAATGGCGTGAGCATCCGTTCGAGTGGGTCGCGCCGACGCGGCTCGGCGTCCTGCGCGAGTACAGCGCCGGGCCCTTCCTCTGGCTTCGGAGCACGGTCGACCTCGAGCCGCTCGAGAGCGGTGGGACGCACCTCGTTCACGTCGTCGAGGTCGCGCCGCGATCGATCGTCGGACGCGCGGCGGCCTCACTCGAGATCGGCGTTCGCCTGCGGCGAGCGTTCGGCCGTGCCTACAAGCGCATCGACGAGGTGTGCACCCTCGCGCGCGGCGCGCTCGCTGCGAGCGGCGGACGCGCTCCAGTGGCGATCTCGGAGCCGCCCGATCCGTTCGAGCCCACGCCGCGCCTCGGTGTCGATGCCGAGTCGCGGCTACGCTCGCTCCACGACCAGCTGCTCGCACTCGGTCAGCCGCCCGCCGTCGTCGAAGTCCTCGTCGACCATCTCCGCTCCGGCACGCCGCAACAGGTCGGGCACATCCGCCCCCTCGCGCTCGCAGACCGCGCGCGCGTCGACCGCGACGCGCTCGTGACCGCGTGCCTGCACGCCGTACAGAAAGGCGCGCTGTTGATGCTCTGGGACATCTTGTGCCCCTCGTGTCGCATCCCGTCGAGCATCGCCGACACCCTGGCGGCGCTGCGCGAGCACGCGCATTGCGACGCGTGCAACCTCGACTTCGAGGTCGACCTCGCGCGCTCCGTCGAGGTCGTTTTTCGCGTTCACCCGGCGATTCGACCGACCGACGTCCAGACGTACTGCGTCGGCGGTCCGGCGCACTCGCCGCACGTGCTCGCGCAGGTTCGCCTCGCGATCGGTGAGCGATTCGAGCTCGAGCCCGAGCTGGCCGAAGGCGCGTACGTGATCACCGGTCGGTGGATGCCGCGCTCGTGGTCGTTTCGGGTGACACCTGAAGCCCCGCACGACGAGTGGAGCCTGTCGCTCGCGAGCGGCCTCGCGCCGAGCGTCGCGAGGAGCCTCCGGCCCGGTCTCGCACGCGTGACGCTGCACAACGACCTCGCTCGCGAGGCCATCGTACGGCTCGAGCGCGCCGCGAGCCGTTCCGACGCGTTCACGGCGGCGCACGCGGCCAGCCACCCGCGGTTTCGAGAGCTCTTTCCGACGGAGCTCCTCTCGCCTGGCCAGCTCGTGGGCGTGAGCCAGGTGACGGTCGTGTTCGCCGAGCCCCCCGGGATGGGCGCGCTCTACAAGCAGGGCGACGACCACGTCGCGTTCGACCACGTCGTCCGCCTCAAGGCGTCGGTCGACGAACGCGCCGCGGTCGAAGGCGGGACGCTCGTCAAGCTCGTCGGCAACGGCGTGATGGCGGTGTTTCACGAGCCCATCGCGGCGCTACGTGCGGGGCTCGCGCTTCGCGACGAGGTCAGAGACGCGCGTATCGTCGTCCACAGCGGGGCCGCGATGATGACCACGATCAACGAGCGCCTGGATTACTTCGGCCGGCTCGTACACGAGGCCGAGCTCCTGCTCGACGTCGTCGGTCCCGGCGAGCTGCTCGTGACCGAGGCGACCATCACCGACCCCACGGCTGCCGCGCTGTTCTCCGACAGGGTCCGTGCTCCGAGCGTGCTCGTTCGAGAGGGCGTGCTCGCGCATCGAGCGTCTGCCGCGCGCGACATCGGCGACCCTCTGCCTCCGGCGTCTCCGGCGAGCTGACGACGAGAAGGAGCCGAGGCACGCTCACGGAGCGGTGACCACGACGAAAGGCGCTTCGAGGCCACCGTCGTGCACGCCACAGCCGTGATCGAGCACCGCCGACGTACGCCCGCCGATCGCGACCCGCTCCGCTCGCGCGTCGATCGCGACCACGACGCCGCCGAGCAGCCCCGCCGACGAGAGCCGCGTCCCGTCCACCCCTAGCTCGAACAGGAACGGGCCCGCTTCGGACATGCTCCCCAGCGAGCACGGAGTCGGATCCGTCGTGAGCCGTGGGCCGGAGAAGTTGCCGGCCACCCAGGTGCGGTCGGAGGCGTCGAGGGCGACGCGCGTGATGTCGACGTTCCACGCCTCGTCCCATTCGAGCATGCCGTCCGGATCGAAGCGCGCGACCCAACGCTCGTAGGACGGGACGCCGTCTCCGACATCGACGAATCCGCGCCCCGCGATCACGGCCCCGTTCGTCGGGCCGACGTCGAGACCGAGGATTCTGCGGCAGCGGCATCATCGTCGTTCCGAAACGCTGCCGCCACGTCGAGCCCCCGCTCGGGTCGAGCCTCTCGACGACGATGCCCTGGTCATCGCCGGCGCTGCTCGAGAATGCCCACGCCAGCCAGAGATCGTCGTCGGGGCCGATCGCGAGCGAGCCCCCCGGGTCGACGCGGTCCGGCTCGCCGTACCGATCCGCCCAGCGCATCCCGCCCGTCGCGGCGTAGGCGAGGAGGATCAGGTCCGCGCCGCCCGGCCCCGCGGTGAACGAACCGATCGTGCCGCCGAAGTCGATCGTTCCGTCGAACGAGCCGAGGACGTAGGGGCGGCCCATCGAGTCGAGCTCGACGGCCCCGAAGCTCACGTCGGACACGCGCTCGATCCAGAGAAGGGAGCGCGCGGGGCTGAGCTTCGCGACAAAACCAGGGCGTGTGCCCGGAGGCGTCGGCGGGTCGATCGGGCCCGTGCCGAAATCGAGCGTGCCCGCGCCCCATCCGCTCAGGTAGATGTTGCTGGCCGCGTCGAGCGCGACGCCGGTGATGGACGCGTCGTCGACGCTCGTGAGGATCACTTGGCTCCACGCCGGCGCGCCGGTCGAGTCGAGCCGCGCGATGTAGAAGTCGCGACCGCCGGTGGGCGTCAGGCTCCCCATTCCGAGGTCCGTCGCGCCGCCGAGAGAGCCGGCGATCACGACCGCGCCGTCGTCCTCGAGGTGAAGCGCGCTCACGCCCGACGCCGTGCCGGCGTAGTCGTGCGCATAGAGGATCGAGGGCCGGCGGTCGCCAGGGCACGCGTTCGGCGCCGAGCAGACCGTGCCCGCGTCGCGGCCACCGTCCGGCGTCGCCGCATCGGTTCCTCCACCGTCGCTCGGCGACGCGTCCATGCGCCCGCCGCCGTCTTCGGCCGAGGCGTCGGGGACGGCCATCGCGTCGTCGTCTCCGCACCCGAGCGCGAGCGCGAGGAGAACGATCTCGACGCCGATCCTGACCGAGCGCCCCGCCACGCCGCGGAGCCTAGCACGCGAGCCCCGTCGCGCGCTCCGGCGGACCCGAGCACGAACGGTCGGCGCTCGACGCGCGGTCCCGTGTATCGTCTTGTCGTGCTCACCTTCGATCAGGCTCTCTCACGGCTCGGGCTCGAGGGAGTGGTCGACGTGCTGTCGGTGCCGAGCGGGTATCCGAGCCCGAAGTTCGTGAATCTCGTCCTTCGCCGGCACGGGTCGACCGCGTATCTCTACGAGACGAGCGCGAGCCGGCCCGACATCGTCGACGGCGTGCGGGGCGAGCTGGCTTCGCACGGCGTCGATCGGCTCGACGCGGTCCTCGTCACGCACTGTCACGGCGACCACGGTGGGAGCGCGGGGATCGTCGCCGGCCATGGGCGCGGTCCCGGCGAGCGGGCGCCGATCTATCTGCACTCGGCCGGGTACCGATTCATGACGCAGCCGGCTGCTTCGTTCCTCCAGGAGACGTACGAGCTGTTTCTCGCGCGCTCGCAGTGGGGCCTGCTCGACTACAGTACGCTCTCCGACGAGCAGATCCTCGAGAACGCGATCCGCAACCGCTACGCCGGGTACTTCGAGCGCACGCCGAAGCACGCGCTCCACTTCGTCGACCACGGCCATCTCCCCGACGGGATCCTCGCGGTCTACACGCCGGGGCACTCGCACGACTGCGTGCTCTATTGGGATCGCGAGCTCGGTTACGCAGTGCCGGGAGACACGATCATCTGCAAGGGCGACCTCGACGACCCCGCGACGCAGTCCTTCGTCATCCCGATCTTCACGGTCGCGGGACAGACCTACTCGATGGCGTACGAGCGGTACCTCCGCACGATCCGCGTGCTCCGGAAGTTCTTCTCCACGTACAGGGTGAACGTCGTCCTCCCGCCGCACGGTCGCTTCGGCGTCACCGATCCGCTCGCGTGGGTGCGCTTCGCGGAGTCGTACTTCGAGGGCATCTACCGCGCGCTCGCCGACGATTTCCTGCGCGACCACGACGGTCCCTTTCGCGCGCGCGATCTGAGCCCGTACATCCCGACGGCGGGCTCGCATCCGATCAGCACGCCGAGCCACGTCTTCGGCATGCTCTGCATGCTCGCTGACGACGGCTACCTCGATATGGAAGAGCACCCGCGCACTCGCCAGCTCACGTTCACGCTCCGCGAGACGCCGCCGTCCGACTATGTCAGGGCGATCCTCGCGAAGGATCCGGGCCCGCTGCCTACGTACGGCGCGATCTGATTCGGCCGAGCGACCGCCGCCTACTCGAGATCGACCTGCACGCTCACCGTACCGCCGGGCGGCACCCGGACCACCTCGCGCTTCGGATCGCCTTCGGGTGGGCGGATTGTGAGCGTGTGGCGGCCCGGCGGGAGCGTGAGGCGCGCGGGCGTCCGTCCGAGCCGCGTCCCGCCCTCGTAGATGTCGCCCCAGCCGCCCACGGCGGCGACGTTGACGTGCCCGGGCTCCCCGGCCTCGATCTGCGGCGCGTCGTCGGTAGGCTCCATCGTCGCCCTCATCCTCGGCCGCTGTGAATCGCCGCTGTGGCGCGCGCGCTCGCGCGCTCGCGCCGCGTCGCGCTCGCGCTCGCGCTCCGCCTCTCGCTCGGCTTCGCGCTCGCGCTCCGCGGCCCGAGCGGCCTCCTCGGGGTCGGGCGCGACCGACTCGCCGATCGGGTCGTCGTCGACGTCCTCGCCGACGACGGGCCCATCGGGCGTGTGCCCCGGGCTCGGCGTCGCCCCGCTCACATCCTCGTCCACGCTGTCCGTGCTCGGTGTCACGTCGGGCGCGGCGTTCGCGACCCTGGGCGCCGGCGTCGTTCCGTTCGCGAAGTAGTCGGCGGCGAAGATCACGCCGACGAGCACGAGCAGCGCCAGCGCGATCTTGCCGACGGGCCCGAGCGCGGGCCGCTTGGGCTTGGCGTCCGCCGGCGGTGGCGCGTGGAACGGCGAGGGTGCGCCCTCGGCCTCGGACACCGCCGGGAACGGGGCGGGTGCGCCCAACGTGTGCGACGGGGTGTCTGCGAGCACCTCTTCGACGATCGGGCCCTGCGCGAGCGCCGTGGCCTCGTCGTCATCGATGACGTCGATCGGTGCGTACGCACGTCCGGGCTGCGACGGGGGCGGCAGATAGCCCGGAGCCGTGGACCCCGAGGCCCCGCGACCTTGCGGCGACCTGCCCGGCGACGAGCCCGGCGACACGTAACCGGGATCCGAGATCACGGTCGGCTGTGCGTGAACGTCCTCGACGGGCGCTCGGGAGACGACCTGGGACACGATGCCGGGTGACGAGCCAGGCTGAAGCGCGGGCGCCGCCTCGATTGAAGAGTCGAGCCGCTGCAGCGCACGACCCGTCTCGAGCGCGCGCTCGTGCTCACCCGGAAAGAGCACCCGCATCCACTCGCCGAGCTCCGCGGTCCCCACGTGCTCCCCGAACCGGACGGCGACGCGGTTGAGATCGCGCGCGATGTCTCGCGCCGACTGGTACCGCTGCGACGGCTCGCGCTCGAGCGTGCGCATCACGATCGCGTCGAGCTCTGGCGGGATGCCGCGTCGGACGGCGGACGGGGGTGGGATGGGGTCGCGGAAGATCGCGCCGAGGATCTCCGCCTCGGTGGCGCGGTGGAAGAGCGGGCGGCCCGCGAGCAGCTCCCACAAGACGACCCCCATCGACCAGATGTCGCTGCGGGCGTCGAGGCCGCCGCCATACGCCTCGGGCGACGCGTAGCTGAACTTGCCCTTGAACATCCCGGCCTGCGTCTGGTGTCGGCGGCCGGCGGCGCGAGCGATCCCGAAGTCGAACACTTTCACCGCGCCCTGGTACGTCATGAAGACGTTCTCGGGCGAGATGTCGCGGTGGACGACGCCGAGAGGTTGGCCCGTCTCGTCCACCGCCACGTGCGCCGCATGCAAGCCTTCGCATGCTTCCGCGATCACGCGCGCCGCATACGCGAAGAACATCGGGTGCTCGCGCTGCTCGGAGAGCTCGTGAAGGCGACGGAGCACCTCCAGCATCGTCTGCCCGATCATGTACTCCATGACGAGGTAGCGGACGCCTTGGGCGTCGCCGAAGTCGTGGACGGCGCAGACGTTGGGGTGGCGGATCAGCGAGGTGATGCGCGCTTCGTCGAGGAACATGTCCGCGAGGTCGGGGCTCTGCTCCATCAGCCGCTGGTGCATGACCTTGAGCGCGACCAGCCGCTCGAAGCCCGCATGGCCGACGACCCGCGCCAGGTAGATGCGGCCCATGCCGCCCTCTGCGATCTCGCCGACCAGAACGTACCGGCCGAGCCGTCGGGCGTCGGCCGCACGAGCTATGACCGTGGCTTCCTTCAGCCCCATCTCACGACCACAGAGGTCCTGGAAAACAGCATGCCTCGCTCAGAAACCGATCACCAGCGGTGACTCCGGCTGGGTCCCCGCAGCTTGGCTCCCAGCTCCGGTCAGGAGCACGACGACGATCACCACCGCAGCGACAACGGCCAGGCCAGCGGCTCCGATTCCCACGATGAGCCAGGGGCTCAGCCCCCCTCCGCCGCCCCCACCGCCCCGGATCGGCGGCGGTGCGCCCACGGCGAGGGCAGGCGCGGAGCGGTTCGGGTCCTCCCGGTCGCCGAGCGTCGCGACGAGCGCCCCGCCCGGGCCGACGCCTTCCGCATAAAAATCGAGGACTTGACCCTCGGCCGCGGGCTCGCGCGCGTCCGTCAACCGGTGCCAGCTCCCTCCCCCGACCCGGACGAACACCCTGACCTCTCGCACGAGCTCCCCGGCGTCGTGGACCGCGCGGACGTCGACCTCGATCCCACCAGCCACCCCCCGGCCTCGCCCATCGAGCGAGAGCGCCCCCTCCGACGCCTGCACCGTTTGAGCGAAGGCCTCCTGGAGCTCCGGGGGCGCCTCCCGCCCGAAGCGGTGCTCCGGATCGAGCGACGCGAGACCGGCGAGGTCGCGCCGGAGCGCCGGCGTGTCGTCGAGCGCGAGGTGCGTCATCGCGCGCGCGTCGAGGAGGTCGACGACGTCGTCCCGCGTGAGGTCGTCGCCCTCGGCTGCCCGATCGAAGAGGGCGAGGGCGGCTTCGAACTCGGCGCGGCGGAGCTGGCGGCGACCCTGTTCGACGAGCGGGTGCGCGTGCGCGACCGCGCTCGACGCGAGCGTCGCGACGAGAGCGATCGCAGCTGCGCTCGTGTGCCTCATGTGCAGATATGTCCGATGCACGACTGCGGGGCCGGGCAGGCGACACAGGGAACGCCGTCCGTGCCGCACTCCATCGGCGTGTCGCCGGGCACGCAGATGCTCCCATTCCAGCAACCGGCGCAGCACGCCGACGGCGTCCCGTGGCAGAGCCCGACCGAGCACGCCGCTCCCTCCGCGGCCATCCCGCCGCACGCGCCCGCGGTGCAGCCCACGCAGTCCGTGCACGTGTTGCAGGACCCTCCGTTGGCGCCGCAGGCGACCCCGGTGTTCCCGACCTCGCAGCTCGTGCCGTCCCAGCATCCGGTGCAGCACGAGCCGCCGCGGCAGATCCCGGCGCCATCCATGCAATCCGAGCCGTCCGACGGCATGCACGCGCCGCTCCGACACGCTCCGCACTCGCCGCAGTCTTCGCACATCTCGCCGCCGGTGCCGCACGCGGACAGATTGGTCCCGGCGACGCACGCCCCGCCGAGCATGCAGCCTGTGCACGGGCCCGCGTCCCCTGCCGGGCCGGCGTCGCGCGCTCCGCCGTCGCTGCCGGTCGCGCTGCAGAGCCCGTCCGTGCACTGGCTCGCAGGGCATGCGTCGATGACCGCGCGATCGCCCATGGAGACGACGACGGGGCCGGGCGTCGGGAGCGTCACGGTGGTGCAGCCCTGTGCGTAGAGCTGGCAGGTGCTCGTGAACGCGCGGCCTTCGAAGCTCCACATGCCGTCGTCGAGCACGGGGGCCTCCGTCATCATCACCGGCCCCGTGCGGCGGATGTCGATGGTGTAGATGATGTCGCCCGAGCAGGTGCCCTCGCGGATCCGCGCCTCGACGACGCGCGCGTTGCGCGCGAGGTCGCCCTCGAACTCGAGCTCCCAGCCGAGCGGACGCGGGTCGCCCTGACAAGCGGAGAACAAGCACGGAAGGGCTGCGATCGCAGCCAGATAAGCGATCCTCGAAGTCACGCTGCGGTCGCAGTATATCAGGCGGCAGGGAGGCTGCTGAGAATCCGGGGTGCCTACATGCAGGGGTCACCGCCGACGGCGCCGCTACAGACGTCCGGATCCTTGCCGGCGCCGTCGCACCGGGCGAGCCGGCATTCGATTGAGTTGCCGCTCGAGGCAGGCATCCCCGCCCGCGGGAGCGTCGCCGCCTCGGCCGCGCACGCTGTGAGAGCCCCCATGTCGGTCGGTCCCCAGGTCTCGTGGAAGACCGTGTGGCACTCGACGAGCATGCACGCGCAGTAGTCGGTCGAGAGCCTGTCCCCCGCATCGGGTGTGGCCGCGTCGGGCGCGTCGGCGTCCCCGACCGCGCCGTCGCTCGGCGTCCCGGCATCGGTGACCGGGCCCGAGTCGCTGCAGCCCCATGCGCCCGCGGACGAGAGCGTGAGCGCAGTGAGCGCGCTCAGCGCCCGCACGCGACCTCGTAGTCGATCCACTCGAGGAAGTCTCGGTACGTCTCGTCCTCGGTGTCCGCGAACTTGTCGTGGCCGCCGTGCATCACCCCTCCGGCCGCGACCGCGAGGGGCTTCAGCAGGAGAAGGCTCTGGGTCGGATCGTCGAAGTCGACGAGCTCGCGGGTGAAGACGGTGTTCATGGTCGCGAGCGACGCCGGGCCGCAGTCGCCCGCGCTCGTAATCCAGCGCGGCGCCTCGGCGGGGCCGATGTCGAGGGAGCTCCAGTGACATGGGAAGCAGCGGCCACGCCAGGTGTAGACGAGGTTCAAGAACGCGTCCTCGTGCGCGCGCGGCGAGCAGTCGGTCGCGTCGAGCTGATACGGCGGGACGACCTCGCCCTCGACGTTCCGTCCGCTCCACGTCGCACGTCGTCTCGACCTCGACTGGCGTGCAGACGGTGCCGGCACACGCCTCGGCGCCGCACTCGGCGTAGAGGTCAATCCACTCGCGAAACCCGTCGTACTCCTCGTCGATGACCTGTTGGGTGATGAGCTCGCTGTCGGGTGAGGCGCGCCGGATCCAGCTGAGCACGAGGCTGTCCTCGGGGTGCTGCAGGTTCACGATATCGAGGTCGATCAGGCACGCCATCGTCTCGCACGGTGTGTCGCGCACGAAGAGGGAGAGGTCGACGCCCGAGAGGTGGCACTGATTGCAGGTGCTCGGCCGATCCTCGAGCAGAAGTGGCTCGATGCGCCGATGGAAATGCTCGCTCGCCACGTTCTCGCCGCACGACGGGCCCTGGCAGGCCCCGAGGAACGGAGCGGCGGCGAGCACGGCGGCGAGGGCCGCGATGGCGTCGAGGAACCGCACGATGAGATGGTACCCCATACGCGTCACATGGCCCGCCGGATCGGGCCAAAAAACTCGGCATTCGATGCGGATGCGCGCGCGTTCGTTACGCACGACACCGCTTCGCGGATATGCTTCGGCGCGAGTGCAGCGCACCCCCGAGAACCGCACGATTGGGCTGCTCGGCGCAACCGGCGTCGGCGTCGGCGCGATCGTCGGAGGCGGCATCCTCGTGCTCGGCGGCGTGGCGTTCGCGCTCGACTGGGCCGAGCGCGATCATCGCGTTCGCGGTGAACGGCCTGATCGCGGTGCTCACGGCGCTGAGCTTCGCGGAGATGTCGACGGCGTTTCCGCGAGTCGGGCGGCGCGTACACGTTCGCCAAGAAGGTGCTGTCGGTGCGCGCGGCGTTCGCGGTCGGGTGGATCCTCTGGTTCGCATACATCGTCGCGGGCGTGCTCTACGCGCTCGGATTCGCGTCGTTCGCGTCCAACGTGCTCTCGCATCTCGCCGCCGCGATCGCCGGCTCGGCGCCCTCATGGATCGTGGCCGCGTCCGTTCGTGCTGACGCTCGCGCTCTTGTC
Organism: uncultured delta proteobacterium; assembly: GCA_963740495.1. GTDB lineage: Bacteria > Myxococcota_A > Polyangia > Polyangiales > CAVUEK01 > CAVUEK01. Next base: position 181,345 of record CAVUEK010000006.1, on the reverse strand, counting down.
GCACGGCGATCTACGCGGTACGCCTCATCAGGAGCGAAGGCGGCGGCGGACACTGGGAGACGATCGGCAAGGTCGCCGTGTTCGGGTTCCTGATCTTGGCGGGCATCGTCGTGCTGTTCGAACAGTCGCCGCGCACGATCGAGCGCGGGCTCACTCCGTTCTTCCCGTTCGGTGCGACCGGCCTCCTGTCCGCGATGGGCATTCACGTTCATCGCGCTTCAGGGCTTCGACCTCGATCGCCGCGGTCGCTGGCGAGGTGAAGCGCCCGGAGCGGACGATCCCGCGAGCGATGCTCTACTCGCTCGGGGCGGCGCTCGCGATCTACCTCCCGCTCCTGTTCCTCGTGTCCACGGTCGGCACGAGCGGAGGCGAGTCGGTCGTCACGCTGAGCACGCAGCACCCCGACACGTTCATGGCGGTCGCGGTCGAGAACTACCTCGGTCCAGCGGGCTATTGGCTCGTGATGGTCGCGGCGGTGCTGAGCACACTGTCCGCGCTGCAGGCGAACCTGCTCGCGGCGTCGCGCGTGGCGCTGACGATGGCGCAGGATCGCACGCTGCCCCTCCGTACTGATCCGCACGCACCGACAAGCGCGGCACGCCGATCATGGCGATCTACGCGAGCGCGCTGGCCCTGTGCGCGATCCTCATGATGGTGCCGGACCTCGCGGCCGCGGGCGCCGCCGCGAGCCTGATCTTCCTCATCTCGTTCGCGCTCGCGCACTACACGAGCTTCCTCGCGCGCCGCCGGGCCCGTCCGCGCACGAGCTCGCCCGAGATCATCAAGCCGTTTCGCACGCCGTTCTTCCCGGCGGTGCCGATCGTCGGCGGCGTGGCCTGCGCCGCGATGGCCGTGTTCCAGAGCATCGCGGTGCCCGCCGCCGGCTACGTCGTCGTCGTGTGGCTCGGGCTCGGACGTGATGCTCTACTTCTCGCTGTTCGCGTCGCGAGCCGAGCGGCGCGATGCGTTCAGCGAGGGCCAGGACCCGAAGCTCGTGCGTCTTCGCGGACGCAGCCCGCTCGTGCTGGTGCCATGGCGAACCCGAGCACCGCCGTGGCGCTCGTCGAGCTCGCGACGGCGCTCGCGCCCCGCGACGTCGGCCGAGTGGTGTTGCTCACGACGATGCGACCGCCCGAGCCCGGCAGCACGAGCGACGAGCCGCCCGCGTCGCTGCTCGGCGCGCAGGAGGCGCTCCGCGAAGCGCTCACCGCGTCGCTCCGCGCGGGTCACGCGCCCGAGGCGCTCATGACGATCGCCCCGGCGCCTTGGGCCGAGATCGAGCGCGTCGCGCGTGCGCACCGATGCCAGAGCCTGCTCGTCGGCCTGTCTGGCGATCCCGACGGCCCCGCGGGGCGCGCGCTCGAGCGGCTGCTCAACCGCGTCGAGTGCGACGCGCGTCGTGATGCACGCGCCGCCAGCGTTTCGTTACGAGACGGCGCGACGCATCCTCGTCCCGGTCGGCGGCCGCGGCCGCCATCACGAGATGCGCGCGCGCCTGCTCGGGACGCTCAGCCGCACCGGCGAGCGCGAGGTGACGTTCCTGAAAATCGTCGCTCCGGACATGTCCGAAGAGGCTCTTCGCGACGCCGAGCGCGAGCTCGCGTGGTTCGCCGCCGAGGAGCTGCCCGGATCGCCGGTGTCCAAGGTCGTCCCGTCCTCGGACGTCGCGGGGACGGTCGTCGCCCAAGCCAAGGAGTCCGACCTCGTGATCCTCGGTCTTCAGGACGTCGGTGGGGAGCGGCGCTTCGGGCAGCTCGCGCTGCGCATCGTGCGCGACGCGAACCGCGCGGTCGTCCTCGTCGGCGGCGAGCTCGACCCGGCGTGGCATCCGCAGCAGGTCCTCGACGGGCTTCGCCGTCTCCCGGAGGCGGTCGTCCGTCGCGGCGGGCCGGACCCGGCCGAGCCCGAGAGCGCCTGAGCGACCGTTCGGGCTTCGCCCGCGACCGTTCGACCCGTGCCCCGGCGCCGAGCCCACCGCGCGCACGTATCTCGATGCATGAGATGGCAGCGCATCACAGCGGGCATCGTCTTCGTCACGGCGGCGGCGACGCTCCCCGGGGCGTGGTCGCGGCGCGACGCGGCCGAGCTCTACGACGGCGATCTCGACGCGCAGCTCGAGCTCGCGCGCGGGATGGACGTCTGGCTCCGAGACGACGACGTACACACGTCGAGCTTCTCCACCGGGACAGCGCGCTTCGACGGCGAGTGGCTCTTCGCGACGTGGATGATGGGCGCGATGGGCTACGGGCAGATCGCGCTCGAGCACCCGGAGCTCCGAGAGGAGTACGCCGCGCGCATGGACGCGTGCATCGAGCGGATCCTCAGGCCTGAGTCGCGTGCGTTCGAGCGCTCCGCATGGGGGAGCGATCCGATCGACGACCTCGGAACGCGCCGGGCGCACGCGGCGTGGCTCGGCTATCTCGACCTCGCGCTCGCGCTTCACGTTCGCCTCGATCCGGGCTCGCGCTGGCGCGAGCTCCACGAGCGGATCGTCGCGCACCTCGGTCGGCGCCTCGATCGCGCGTCGATCGGGCTCCTCGAGACGTACCCTGGCGAGGTCTTCCCGATCGACAACGCCGCGTTCATCGGAGCGCTCGGCATCTCGGGCGCGGGGCCCGACAATCCGCGCGTCGCGAGCTTTCGCGAGACGCTCGAGTCGCGCTATCGCGATCCTTCGTCGGGGCTTCTCTATCAGCGCGTCCGTGCTCGCGACGGCGCCCCGGTCGACGATGCGCGTGGGTCGGGGACGCTTCTCGCGGCGTACTTCCTCTCGTACGCGGACCCCGCGCTCGCGTCGTCGCTCTATCGCTCGTGCCGGAGCGCGCTCTACCGCGAGGCGCTCGGCTTCGGCGCGATGCGGGAGCGCCCGGGTGGGGGGATGCTCGACGGTGACATCGACTCCGGCGTCGTGATCCTCGGGCTCGGTACGTCGTCGTCGGGGTTCGCGATCGGGGTGAGCCGCATCGCGCGCGACCGCGACGCGTACGTGGCGCTGACGGCGACTGCGCGGCTCGTCGGGGCGCCCACCGAGGAGGGTCGCGGCGTGCGCTTCGCGCTCGGAGGCCCCGTCGGAGACGCGCTCATGTTCGCGATGGCGACGGCGCCGAGGGCGGGGTCGTGAGCGCGCGCGCTCTGGTCGGCGCATGGGTCGCGGCTGCGCTCGGCGTCGGTGCGCACGAGCTGCTCGCTCACCGGCTGCTCCACGAGGGGGCGGGGGCGCTCCTCGCCGCGGGGGCGGGGGCGCGCGATGTCGATGTCTTCGCGTCGCTTTCGCTCGTGGCGATCCGGCTCGCGGGCGCCCCCCTCCTCGGTGGCCTCGTCGGGCTCACCGTGGCTCACGCGCTCGCCCGGGCTTGCTCGGCTGTGGCCGATCGACCTGCCATCCGTGTCGCGTTCTCGACCCAGGTGGGCAGGCTCGGTCGGCCCAGGTGTGAGAAAACTCCATGATCTCGGACCCGGTGTCCGGGGGATGCGCAGGGCACGGGCCGTGCTTACGATCGGGTCATGCTGCCCCCGTTCATCATCGAGCAGATCCGAGAGCGCGAAGAGCGTGACCGGGAAGCCGAGAGCGAGCAGCCGCGCCTCGAGCTCCCCGTGCCGGCAGGCCCGATCCGCCGCGAGGTGGACGAGAGCGCCGACCGGGGGATCGTCGAGATCCAGATCTGGTGAGCCGATCCGGCCGTTTGGCCGGAGATGCTCTGGAAGGTCGATCGCTCGGCGTTCTAGGATCCGGTCCCGTGGACGATCGGACACCGGCGCGTCGGGCCTACCTCGGCGAAGGGCTCGTGATCGCGGCCGTCTCGCTCGCCGCCGCGTCGGCGGTGCGGGCGCAGGCGCTCCCCGACGCCACGGCCGTGGTGGTCGCGCCCGCCCTCGCGGACGAGGCGACCCGCGAGGCGCGTGCGCGGCCGAGCACGACCGTCCACGCGGGCACGACCGACGACGCGTTCGCGCGCGCGGCGCGAGACGCGCTCGAGACCGCGCGCGCCGCGTACACGCAGATGGACTTTCCGCGCGGGCTCGACGGGCTCGCTGCGGCCAATCGCCTCGTCGCGCACGCGCGCACGCGCGAGGACTTCGACCTCCTCGCGGAGCTGCTCGTGCACGACGCGATGTGTCACCTCGCGCTCGGCCACGAGACCGAGGCGCGCGATCGCATCGCGAGAGCCGTGGCGATCCGCCCCGAGCTCGAGCTCGACGAGGCGCGCTACCCGCCGACGATCCGCGAGCTACACGCAGAGGTCGCGGCGGACCTTCGCGCGGGACCGCGCGCGTCGCTGGTCGTGGCCACTACGCCTCCGGGCGCGACGCTCCACGTCGACGGCGTCGAGGTCGGGACCACTCCGGTCACGATCGAGCTCGTCGCCGGCCGGCACGACTTCTACGTCGAGCTCCTCGGGTTCGCCGCGCAAGGCGACCACGCGGACCTCATCGAGGGGGTCGCGCTCTCGCGCGCGTACACGCTTCATCCCGCGTCGGTCGACACGGCGCGCCGCCAGGTCATGAGCGTCGATCCGGTCGCGCCGCCCGGAGAGGCGTCCCGGCGCGAGCTATGCCGCGCGCTCTCCGCGCGACGCGTCGTTCGTCTCGTTCGGAACGAGCAGGGCGTGGCGTGGCTCGCGTTCGAGTGCGAGGGAGTCGCCATCTCGTCGGGCGTCGCGCCCGCCGTGGCTTCGGCGCTCGACGCCGCGGCCGCTGCGACCGAGGGCGCGGCCGTTTCCGGCACCGAGCCGGCGCCGGCGACCGGCGGGCCGATCCTGGCGCCCGAAGACGAGCGCGTGAACCGGGGCCTGTTCCTCCGGCTCTCGAATCGGAGGTGGCGGTCGCGGCGATCGCGCGGCGCAGGACCCGCTCGAAGCGACCGGCGGGACAGGAATGATCGAGCTCGAGGGTGCCGTCGGATGGTCGGTCATCGACGGGCTCGCCCTCGGAGTCGCGGTGCTCGCGCAGGTCGGTGGCGCGGAGCTCGAGTACAAGTGCCCCGAGGCGATGCCGATGTGCGGCGCGGGCGCGCCCGAGACGGGCTCGGTCGGCGCGCTCTCGATCATGGCGGACTGGTATTCGTCGGCGAACGCGGGCTTCAACCTCTTCACGTCGGTCGGCGTCGCGCGCGCCGAGGTTCGCGGCGACGACGCGATGCTCTCCGACATGCTGCAGGACTCGATCAGCTATGGGCTGCTGGTCTCGCTCGGCGCCGGCGTCGAGTGGTGGCTCGTCGACGACCTCGCGCTCGGCGCGATGCTGCGGCTATCCGGCTACTCGACGCAGAAGGACGGCGCTTCCGTCGGCGGGCTCGGTCTCTCAATCGACGCGACGCTCACGTACAACTGAGCGAGCGATCAATCGCGCGCGCGGCCGCGCGGCCCTCGGCGATCGCCCAGACGACGAGCGACTGCCCGCGGCGGCAGTCGCCCGCGGCGTAGACGCCGGTGACGCTCGTCTCGAAGCGCTCGGCGTCGGCGGTGAAGCGCGTGCGCTCGTCGCGCGCGATGCCGAAGGCGCGTGCAAGCGCGGGCTCGGGGCCGGTGAATCCGAGCGCGAGAAGGACGAGATCGGCCGGGATGACGCGCTCGGTCCCCGCGGCGGGGTGCATCGAGGTCACGCCGGCGGCGGTCGTCGTTCGCTCGACCTCGATCGTCTCGACGCCGGCGACGGCGCCCCGGTCGTCGGCGACGAAGCGCTGGGTCATGACGTGGAAGCGGCGTGGGTCGTCGCCGAAGAGGGCGCGCGCTTCGGCGTGTCCGTAGTCGACGTGAAAGACGCGCGGCGGCTCGGGCCACGGATTCGACTCGGCGCGCTCGTCGGGCGGCGCGTCGAGGATCTCGAGCGCCGTGACGCTCGCGCAGCCGAGCCGAAGGACGGTCGCGATGCAGTCGGTGCCGGTGTCGCCGCCGCCGATCACCACCACGCGTTTGCCCGCGACCTCGATGTTCCCGCCGTCGGACAGCTGGGTGCCCTGGCCCGCGTCCAGCAGGCGCTTCGTCGTCGGCTCGAGCAGGTCCATGGCGAAGTGGACGCCCGCGAGCGACCGGCCCTCGATGTCGAGGTCGCGGGGGAGGGTCGCTCCACAGGCGAGGAGGACCGCGTCGTTCGTCGAGCGGAGCTCGCCCGCGTCCACGTTCACCCCGACGTCGGCGTTGGTCACGAAGCGCACGCCCTCGGCTGCGAGCTGCTCGACCCGTCGCGCGACGACCGACTTGTCGAGCTTCATGTTCGGGATGCCGTACACGAGCAGGCCGCCTACGCGGTCCGCGCGCTCGTACACGGTGACGTCGTGGCCGCGGCGCGCTAGCTGCTGCGCGGCGGCGAGGCCCGCCGGGCCCGAGCCGACGACGGCGACGCGGCGCCCCGTTCGCGCGGTCGCGGGCTCGGGCGCTATCCATCCCTCGTCGAAGCCGCGGTCGGCGATCGCCTGTTCGATGTTCCGGATGGTGACGGGGGCGTCCTCGAGGCCGAGCACACACGCACCCTCGCACGGCGCTGGACAGACGCGACCGGTGATCTCCGGGAAGTTGTTCGTCGCGTGGAGACGCTCGAGCGCTTCGCGCGCGCGATCGCGATGGACGAGGTCGTTCCAGTCGGGGATGAGGTTGTGCAATGGGCAGCCCGAGCCGGACTGGCAGAACGGCACGCCGCAGTCCATGCAGCGCGACGCTTGGTGACGGAGGTGCTCGGGCGAGGCTTCGAGCCCCACCTCGGCGAAGGTGCGAAGGCGCACGCGGGGCTCGAGCGTCGGTGTCGGGCGGCGCGGATGCTCGAGGAAGCCGGTCGGCCGGCCCATCAGGCGGCTCTCCCCTCGGCGTCGGGCGTCTCGAGCGCGCGACGGTAGTCCATCGGGACGACCTTCACGACGCGACGCGACGCGAGCTCGAACGCGTCGAGGAACCGCACTGCGGTCGGGGACGCGGTGCGGAGGGCGTGCTCCGCGACGAGCTCGCGAAGCTCGTCGAGATCGCGGTCGCTCGGCCGTTCGAGCGAGACGGTCCGCGTGTCGACCCGCGTGCCGAATCGACCGTCGACGTCCCATACGTACGCGAGGCCGCCGCTCATGCCGGCGGCGAAGTTCTTTCCGGTGGGGCCGAGCACGACGACGCGGCCTCCCGTCATGTACTCGCAGCCGTGATCGCCGACGCCCTCGACGACCGAGGTCGCGCCGGAGTTGCGGACCCCGAACCGCTCCGCCGCTTCGCCGCGGATGAACACGCGACCGCTCGTGGCGCCGTAGAGCGCGACGTTGCCGATGATGACGTCGCGCGCGGACGCGAAGCGCGCGTCGCGCGGCGGGCGGATCACGATCACGCCGCCGGAGAGACCCTTGCCGACGTAGTCGTTCGCCTCGCCCTCTAGATCGAGCGTGATGCCGCGCGCGAGAAACGCGCCGAAGCTCTGGCCGGCGGAGCCCGTGAACGTCGCGTGGATCGCGTCGTCCCCGAGCGGCCGCGCACCGCGCGCGCGGGTGACGTCGTGGCTGAGGCGCGCTCCGACGCTGCGATCGGCGTTCGTGATCGCGAGCGCGATGTGAACCGGCTCGTCGCGCTCGATCGCGGGGTGCGCGTGACCGAGGATCGCGGCGTCGAGCGTCGCGACGAGCGGCGTGGCTGTGTACGCGCGCGAGATTCCGGCGATCTCGTCGGCCACCACGGCCGGCGAGAGGATCGCGGAGAGATCGACGTGACGGTCGCGGAGCTCGGGGACGCGGTCGTCGGGCTCGAGCGCGTCGACGCGTCCGACCATCTCGCGGACGGTGCGGAAGCCGAGCGACGCCATGATCTCGCGCGCCTCCTCGGCGACCATGAAGAGGTAATTGACGACGTGCTCGGGCTTGCCGGCGAAGCGCGCGCGCAGCACCGGGTCCTGCGTCGCGATGCCGACGGGGCACGTGTCGAGGTGGCACTTGCGCATCATCACGCAGCCGAGCGTGACGAGCGGCGCCGTCGCGAAGCCGACCTCTTCGGCGCCGAGCAGCACGGCGATGACGACGTCGCGGCCCGTCTTGAGCTGTCCGTCGACCTGGAGCACGACGCGCTCGCGCAAGCCGTTGCGGACGAGCGTCTGGTGCGTCTCCGCGAGCCCGAGCTCCCACGGAAGCCCCGCGTGCTTGATCGACGTGAGCGCGGAGGCGCCGGTGCCGCCGTCGTGCCCGGACACGAGGATGTGGGCGACGTTCGCCTTCGCGACGCCTGCGGCGACCGTCCCGATGCCGGCCTCGGCGACGAGCTTCACGCCGACCCGCGCGTCCGGGCTCGCGCTCCTCAGGTCGTGAACGAGCTGCGCGAAGTCCTCGATCGAGTAGATGTCGTGATGCGGAGGCGGGCTGATCAGGCCGACGCCCGGCGTCGAGCAGCGGACGCGCGCGATCTCGGGGCCGACCTTCTTGCCGGGAAGCTCGCCGCCTTCGCCGGGCTTCGCCCCCTGGGCCATCTTGATCTGGATGTCGTCCGCGCTCGCGAGATAGCCGATCGTGACGCCGAAGCGCCCAGAGGCGACTTGCTTGATGCGCGAGCGGCGCGGGTTGGGCGAACCGTCGGGGAGCGGCGCGTATCGCGCCTCGTCCTCGCCGCCTTCACCGGAGTTGGACTTGCCGCCGATGCGATTCATCGCGAGCGCCAGCGTCGTGTGCGCCTCTTCGGAGATCGAGCCGTAGCTCATCGCGCCGGTCACGAAGCGCTTGACGATCTCGCTCGCGGGCTCGACCTCGTCGAGTGGGATCGGCACGCGCGTCGCGAACCGAAGGAGGGCGCGGAGCGTGCCGCGCGTTCGGTCGCTCGCGCTCACGTGCTCGGAGAAGGCGCGGTACTTGTAGCGGTCGTCGCCGCGCGCGGCCTGCTGCAGCGTCGCGATCGCGGTCGGGTCCCACGCATGCCGCTCGCCGCCCTCGCGGTACTGGAGCTGGCCGTCGTTCGGGAGGATCGGGAGGCGTCGCTCGTTCGCTCGAGCGAAGCCGCGCGCGTGGAGCTCGAGCGCGCGCTCGGCGAGGTCCGAGAGGCCGAGCCCCGACACGCGGCTCGCGGTGCCGCCGAAGCATCGGTCGACCACGTCGCTCGCGAGACCGACGGCCTCGAAGATCTGAGCGCTCCGGTACGAGCGCAGCGTCGAGATGCCCATCTTCGCCATGACCTTGAGGAGGCCCTTGCCGACGCTAGCGCGGTAGGCCTCGACCGGATCGCGCTCGGCCGGGAGGAGGCCTTCGCGGCACGCGCGGGCGAGCGCCTCGTATGCGAGCCACGGGCAGACGGCGTCCGCGCCGAAGCCGAGGAGCGTCGCCATGTGGTGGACCTCGCGCGCGTCCGCTGCCTCGACGACGAGCCCGACGAGCGCCCGCTTTCCCGCGCGGACGAGGTGCTGATGCACGGCGCCCGCGGCGAGGAGCGACGGGATCGCGACGCGCTCGGCATCGACCGCGCGATCCGAGAGGACCAGGAACTCGGCCCCTTCGTCGACGCACGCCTCGGCGGCGAGAGCGAGCGCGTGGAGCGCGGGGTCGAGCGCGGCGGGGCCATGAGAGCGCGCGAACGTCGTCTCGAGCACGCTCGTCGCGAGGTGCTCGCGGACCGAAGCGAGCTCCGTGGACGTCACCAGCGGGTGCGGAACGAGAAGGCGCCCCGCGTCCTCGGGCGCCGGCGCGAGGGCGTTGCCGACGGGGCCGACGTGCGTCTCGAGCGACATGACGAGCGACTCGCGGATCGGGTCGATCGGCGGGTTCGTGACCTGCGCGAAGAGCTGCTTCATGTGGTCCGCGACGTGCCGGGGCTTCGCCGCGAGGAGCGCGAGCGCGGCGTCGTCGCCCATCGAGCCGACGGGATCGCGGCCATCGGTGACGAGCGGGAAGAGAAAGTGCTTCTGCGTCTCGGTCGTGTAGCCCGACGCGAGCATGCGCGCGTGGAGCACGTCGGGCGCGACCGGCGAAGGTGCGATGGCGCGCGGGAGATCGGCGAGGCGGTTGCGGTGCGATTCGACCCAGCGACGGTAGGGGCGCGCCGTCGCGAGCCGCTCCACGATCGCGTCGTCGTCGACGATCGCGTCGTCGCGTCCCGCGTCGAGCTCGAGGAGCAGCATGCGCCCCGGGCCGAGCCGGCCGCGGCGCCGCACGCGCGAGGGCGCGATCGGAAGAGCGCCCGCCTCCGAGGCGAGCACGAAGACCCCGTCGCGCGTCTCGAGCCACCTCGCGGGCCGAAGACCGTTCTTGTCGAGCGCGGCGCCGACGCGTGAGCCATCGGTGAAGACGAGCGCAGCGGGCCCATCCCACGGCTCGAGGCGCGCGGCCGCGTGCTCGAAGAACGCGCGCGCGTCGGGCGAGAGGGTCGCGTCGCGCTCCCACGCCGGCGGGATCATCGTGCGGACCGCTTCGTCGAGCGGAAGCCCGCCCATCACGAGGAGCTCGAGCACGTTGTCGAGCGTTCCCGAGTCGCTCACGTCGCGCTCAATCGCGGGCAGGGCGTCCGCGAGGGAAGCGCCGAGCGCACGCGCAGGGCTGGCGAGCAGAGCCTCGCGCGCGCGCTGCGCGCTCACGTTGCCGCGGAGCGTGTTGATCTCGCCGTTGTGGCTGATCATGCGGAGCGGCTGCGCGCGGCTCCAGCTCGGGAGCGTGTTGGTGCTGAACCGCGAGTGCACGATCGCGAACCGCGACGCATACGCCGGATCGACGAGCTCCGGGTAGAAGGCGAAGAGCTGCTCGGGCGTGAGCATCCCCTTGAGCACGAGGCTCCGGCTCGAGAGCGAGCACACGTATGCGTCGGGCGCGAGCCGCGCGGCGAGCTTGCGCGCGAGAAAGAGCGCTTGCTCGAATGCGGGGGGCGTTGCCCCCCGTCGTTCGGCCGCGGCTTGCGCCGCGCCCTCTCTCGCCTCCGAGATGCCTCCTTCGGTGGCATCTCCTCGTGCGCCCCCCTCGCCGCTTCGCGGCGCGCTCGCTCCGCTCGCGGGGGGCGTTGCCCCCCGTCGTTCGGCCGCGGCTTGCGCCGCGCGATCCGGTGCGACGTAGACGCGCTCGATGGTCGGCATCGAGGCGAGCGAGGTGGGGCCGAGGTGGGCGGCGACGGGGTCGGTCGGGACGGGCTGCCAGCCGAGGACGGCGAGATGGTGCGTCGCGCACGCGTCTTCAATCGCACGTCGAGCGATGGCTCGTGCCCGTCGGTCGCGCGGGAGAAACACGTGGCCGGCGGCCCATCGCCCGTCGTGGGGAAGCGCCACGCCGAGGGCGCGCGCCGCGGACTCGCGGAGGAGCGCGGTCGGGAGCTCGGTGAGGATGCCGGCGCCGTCGCCGCTTCGGCTGTCGGCGCCCGTCGCGCCGCGGTGCCGCATGCTTTGGAGCACGACGCCCGCGTCGCGGACAATCGCGTGCGAGCTTCGCCCGTCGAGGTTCGCGACGAGACCGATGCCGCACGCTTCGTGCTCGAAGCGCGGATCGTAGAGCGCGTTCGTCACGCCACGAGCCCTCGGCTCTTGCGCGGCCGCCCGCGCTTCTTCGCGCCGGGCTCGTCGTCGGGGATCGCGAACGCGAGCGAGGTGCGCTCGACGCTCGTCGAGAACACGACCATCGTGTCGGTGCTCGTCACGCCCTCGAGCGCGCGGAGCGTGTTGATGAGCTCTTCGAGCGCGCCCGTGTTTCGGACCTTGACCTTGAGGAGCAGCGTGTAGCCGCCGGTCACGTGGTGGCACTCGAGGATCCGCGGCTCGTCCGCGACCCAGCGCTCGACCGCCTCAATCTGCTTCGTGTCGCGCACCGAGACGCCGATGAACGCCGCGATGTCGAGCCCGAGCGAGCGCGCGTCGAGGAGCGTGTGGTAGCCGCGGATCACTCCACCCGCCTCGAGCTTGCGCAGCCGCTCCATCACCGCCGGCGCGCTCAGCCCGACGAGCTCCCCGAGCTGGTTGTACGAGACCTGCGCGTCATGCTGCAGCGCGTCGAGCAGCAGACCGTCGATCCGATCGATTTCAGTGGGCTGATTTTCTAATTTCATTAGGTCTAACAGCAGCCAGACCTAACGTATAGGTGTCCTGACGCGGCGTGTCAAGGAAAACCGGCTTGGGGCGGGCCGGGGGCGAGGGAGGCACGCGATTCCGAGTCCGATTCCGATTCCGAGTCCGAGTCCGAGTCCGAGTCCGATGTCCGAGTCCGAGTCCGAGTCCGGGTCCGAGTCCGAGTCCGAGTCCGAGTCCGAGTCCGAGTCCGAGTCCGAGTCCGAGTCCGAGTCCGAGTCCGAGTCCGAGTCCGAGTCCGTGTCCGAGTCCGAGTCCGTGTCCGTGTCCGAGTCCGAGTCCGAGTCCGAGTCCGAGTCCGAGTCCGAGTCCGAGTCCGAGTCCGAGTCCGAGTCCGAGTCCGAGTCCGAGTCCGAGTCCGTGTCCGAGTCCGAGTCCGAGTCCGAGTCCGAGTCCGAGTCCGAGTCCGAGTCCGAGTCCGAGTCCGAGTCCGAGTCCGGGGCCGTGTTCGTGTCCGAGTCCGTGTTCGTGTCCGTTGGATCGGGGCCGAGCGGCGTGTGGTGTTTCGCATGCCCGAAGAGCGGAAGAACCGCGCCAACGCCGGCGCAGCGCCAGCGTCGTCACGGTTCTTCCGCATTGGGGGGGCATGCGAAACACCACACGCCTCTTCGTCCTCCGGGACTCCATCGTTCTCATCGAGCGCCTTCGCGGCGTCGTCGCTGCGGTCGCGAAGCGGGATCGGTCGCTCGCCGATCAGCTTCGGCGAGCTGCTAGCTCCGTCGCTCTCAACCTCGCCGAGGGCGCGGGGAGCTCCGGCGGCAACCGCCGGGCGCGGTTCGAGAGCGCGCTCGGCTCCGCGCAGGAGGCGCGGGTCGCGCTGCAGGTCGCCGCAGCCTGGGGCTACGTGGCGCGCGACGCAGAGCTCGAGGACGCGATCGACCACATCGCGGCCCGCATCTACAAGCTCACCCGCTAGCGGCGGCGAGCTGGTACGTCTGCGCGGCGACGCGGTCGAGCAGTGCGTCGACAGGCGCGACCGTCGTCCGGTCGACGTAGCCCCAGGCGACCGCGACGCGAAGCCCCGTGCGCGTCTCGCGCGCCGAGCCGAGCGCCGATTCGAAGCGCAAGCGGCGGTTGCCGCTTGACGACGCGTTGCCCTCGGCGAGGTTCAACGCGATCGACGTCGCCGCGCGTCGCACCTGGTCGGCCAACGAACGATCCCGCGTCGCGATCGTACCGACGATCGTTCGCAACATCGCGATCGCCTCGATGCAGTCATCGAGAGCCCGGAGGCGAGTGGTGTTTCCCATGCCCCCCCAACGCGGAAGAGGCGTGCCAGCGCTGTTTGCTGGCGCGACTCTTCCGCTCTCCCGGGCATGGGAAACACCACTCGCCGGAGGCGACCGAGACCCGAGCGGTCGAGCTCCGAGCCCGAGCCCGAGCCCGAGTCCGAGTCCGAGCCCGTGTCCGTGTCCGCGTCCGTGTCGGTGTCCGAGTCCGTGTCCGCGTCCGAGTCCGTGTCCGAGTCCGTGTCCGCGTCCGAGTCCGAGTCCGAGTCCGAGTCCGAGTCCGAGTCCGAGTCCGAGTCCGAGTCCGTGTCCGCGTCCGTGTCGGTGTCGGTCTGTCCGCGTCCGTGTCCGGGTCCGAGTCCGAGTCCGAGTCCGAGTCCGAGTCCGAGTCCGAGTCCGAGTCCGAGTCCGATTCCGATTCCGAGTCCGATTCCGAGTCCGAGTCCGGGGCCGTGTTCGTGTCCGAGTCCGTGTTCGTGTCCGTTGGATCGGGGCCGAGCGGCGTGTGGTGTTTCGCATGCCCGAAGAGCGGAAGAACCGCGCCAACGCCGGCGCAGCGCCAGCGTCGTCACGGTTCTTCCGCATTGGGGGGGCATGCGAAACACCACACGCCTCTTCGTCCTCCGGGACTCCATCGTTCTCATCGAGCGCCTTCGCGGCGTCGTCGCTGCGGTCGCGAAGCGGGATCGGTCGCTCGCCGATCAGCTTCGGCGAGCTGCTAGCTCCGTCGCTCTCAACCTCGCCGAGGGCGCGGGGAGCTCCGGCGGCAACCGCCGGGCGCGGTTCGAGAGCGCGCTCGGCTCCGCGCAGGAGGCGCGGGTCGCGCTGCAGGTCGCCGCAGCCTGGGGCTACGTGGCGCGCGACGCAGAGCTCGAGGACGCGATCGACCACATCGCGGCCCGCATCTACAAGCTCACCCGCTAGCGGCGGCTGAGCTGGTACGTCTGCGCGGCGACGCGGTCGAGCAGTGCGTCGACAGGCGCGACCGTCGTCCGGTCGACGTAGCCCCAGGCGACCGCGACGCGAAGCCCCGTGCGCGTCTCGCGCGCCGAGCCGAGCGCCGATTCGAAGCGCAAGCGGCGGTTGCCGCTTGACGACGCGTTGCCCTCGGCGAGGTTCAACGCGATCGACGTCGCTGCGCGTCGCACCTGGTCGGCCAACGAACGATCCCGCGTCGCGATCGTACCGACGATCGTTCGCAACATCGCGATCGCCTCGATGCAGTCATCGAGAGCCCGGAGGCGAGTGGTGTTTCCCATGCCCCCCCAATGCGGAAGAGGCGTGCCAGCGCTGTTTGCTGGCGCGACTCTTCCGCTCTCCCGGGCATGGGAAACACCACTCGCCGGAGGCGACCGAGACCCGAGCGGTCGAGCTCCGAGCCCGAGCCCGAGCCCGAGTCCGAGCCCGAGCCCGAGTCCGAGTCCGAGTCCGAGTCCGTTCCGTGTCCGTGTCCGTGTCCGTGTCCGAGTCCGGGTCCGGGTCCGATTCCGAGTCCGGGTCCGAGTCCGGGATCCGATTCCGAGTCCGAGTCCGAGTCCGAGTCCGAGTCCGAGTCCGAGTCCGAGCCCGAGTCCGAGCCCGAGTCCGATTCCGTTCCGTGTCCGTGTCCGTGTCCGTGTCCGTGTCCGTGTCCGAGCCCGTGTCCGTGTCCGTGTCCGAGCCCGGGTCCGAGTCCGAGTCCGAGTCCGAGTCCGAGTCCGAGCCCGATTCCGGGTCCGGGTCCGGGTCCGGGTCCGATTCCGAGTCCGATTCCGAGTCCGAGTCCGTGTCCGTGTCCGGGTCCGAGCCGAGCCCGCCGTCCGCGGTCGTGATCCGCGGCTCAGCCGCCGGGGCAGGTCACGGTGAGATCGCCGTCGGCGCTGGCTTCGCACATGTCGCCGCAGGTCTCGGACGCGACGCAGGCGCAGCTGACACTGCCCGAACAGCCCGACGGCAGGTTGATGCACGTGTACTCGTCCGCCATGCCGCCGACGTCGCTCGTCGTGCGCTGGCAATACTCCATGTTCTGTCGGCACACGCGATGGCCGCAGGCAAACGTCTCTGCGGGAGGCGTGCACGTGGCGTTGTTGTTGAGATCGTAGCCACCCATCTGCGCCATGCACCCGTTCATGAAGATGAGGGGCTGGCAGTTGCAGGTGACCTCGTCCTCGGAGCCGCACGTCGTGGGCCGCGGTCGGCAGACGCCGGGCACGCCCATTCCGCAGAGATCGTCCGGGAAGTCGCAGTACTCGCTCGCTTCGCAGCCGACGAGAGGGGACGTGCACGCGGTTCCACCGCCGCCAGCGTCGGTCGTGACCTCGCCGTCCGTCCCGCCGCCGCCGCCGTCGGTGCCGCCGCCGCCACCGTCGGTGCCGCCGCCGCCGCCGTCGGTGCCGCCGCCGCCGCCGTCGGTACCGGTCGAGCTGTCGTCGCCGCAGCCGGTCGTGCCGAGCGCGAGAACGCACGCGAGAGCGAAGCAAAGTCGAGCCATCGAAGCCTCCGTGAGTGAGTAGGCGCCGATCATACATCGGTCGGAGCGCGCGTGGCGAATGCGCGTCAGTTGAAGACGACGCGAGCGAGGCCACCGCGCGTCGTGACCCAGGCGCCGCCCTCGGTCGCGGGCAGGAAGCCGGTCACGTCCGCGCTCGGGAGCCCGTCCTCGGTGCCGACGTGCGTCCAGTGTCCGCGCTCGCCCACCGCGAGGCCACGTTCGAGCGTGCCGACGAGCAGCGTTCCGCCGACGAAGCGCATCGCGTGAGGGTTCACCCAGCCGGCGGGGAGGCCGCCGGGCGCGTGGCTCTCGCGCTCGATCTCGAAGTGCGATCCCGCGTTCCACGAGAGGCCGCCGTGGTAGGTGCCGACGACGACGCCGTCGCGCCACGGCAGAAGCGCGGTCACCCAGTCGACGGGAAGGGCGCCGGTCGCGGTGCTCTCGCGTGAGAACGTGCCGGCGCGCGGGTCGAAGCGGTAGAGGCCGTGGAGGCTCCCGACCCAGACGTTGCCGTGGGCGTCGGTCGTGACGGCGTGGAGGTGCATGACGGGGAGCTCGTCGCTCCCGTGGAAGCTCCGCCAGCGGCCGCGGCGGAGACGCGAGAGGACGCGTGAGCTCGTCGCGTAGAGCGAGCCGTCGTTCGCGACGTGGAGAGACGTGACGTGCGTGCGGCCGGGGCCCTCGGGATCCTCGACGGGGATGAAGTGCGCGCCGTCGTGGAAGTAGAGGCCGCGGTCGGTCGCGATCCACAGGCGCTCGCCTTCGCCGCGGGCGTGGGTGACGGCAAGGTCGTTGATGCGTAGGTCGACGGCGAAGCGATCGTGCGCGCGGGTGACCGATTCGGCGCGGCCGTTGCGGATGCGCGCGAGGCCGTGGTCGAACGTGCCGATCCAGATCGCGCCGAACGCGCGGGCGATCGCGGTGAGGTCCGCGGACGGAAGGCCGGTGGTGGGGACGGGCTCGAGGCGGCTCGCGTCGAGCGCGGCGTGCGCGAGGCCGCCGTCGTGACCGACGAGCACGCCGTCCCCGGCGGAGGCGACGACGTTCGCCGACGCGACGGTGCCGCGGTCGATGCGCGTGGCGCGCGAGGCGCCAGCGTCGATGCGGTAGACGCCGCCGCCCCAGGTCGCGGCGAACGTGCGATCGCCGATGCGTGCGAGCGACCGCACGTCGCGGATGCGCATGCCCGCGCTCGCTCGCGCTTCGGGCGCGGACGCGTCGACGCTGCCGTCGCGCGCCGCGACCGAGATGCCCGCGACGGTCGCGACGAGGACGCGGCCGTCCGGAGTCGGCTCGAGATCCCAGACCAGGAGGTCCGCGAGCCCGCGCGCCACGCGGCCGCGCACGCGAGAGTCCGCGCCGACGCGAACCACGCCGCTCCCGGCGGTCGCCACCCAGAGCTCGTCGCCGACGACGAGCAGATCCGTCACGCGATCGCGCGCCGGACCGCGCCCGAGCCCGACCGGCGCCGGACCGGGCGCCCCGTCGTCGAGCCGGAAGAGCCCATCGCCGTACGTCCCGAGCCAGGTCGCGCCGCCGAACCGGACCGCGCGCTGCACGCGCCGGAGCGCCACCGTGCGCTCCACGTGCGGCGCGCCCTCGGCGTCGAGAGTCGCCACGGCCGTCCCCTCGACGCCGCCGAGCCACGCGCGGTCGCCGATCACGCTCACCGAGCGAAGCCGCGCCCCCGGCAGCCCGTCGCGTGCGCCGAGCGTCCGATTCCGCCGCGTCCGGCGTCCGCACGACGAGCCCACCCGACGTCGCGAGCAACGTGCGCCCGCCGAGCATCGCCACGTCGTGCACGTCCGCCGTCGCCGTCACCGTCTCGACCACGCGCACCCGCGGCTGCGCGTGCGCATGTGCATGCGCCGCCACCAACGCCCAAACCAGCAGACGGGCACGTCGCGAGTGGAGAACCGCCCCCATGATCAATGCACCGCGAGGGGGAGGGATTGGGTGGAGACGTTGGCGGCGAGGTCGGTGACGAAGAGGGTGAGGTCGAGGGTGCCGTGGGCGTCGTCGGGGATCGTGTACGTGGCGGTCCACTCGGCGGGACCGGCGAGGGCGAAGGGCTCGACGTCGCCGTTCGGGAGGCGGAGCTGGACATCGCGGGCGTCTGACAGGAACTCGGCGCGCGCTTGGGTGATCTCCGGCGTCGGCGCTCATGTTGGCCTGGAGGAGATCCTCTTGGGTCAGCACCTGGCGCGCGCGGAGAGTGACGGTCGCGCCGGGCGTCGGGTCGCCTTCGACGTCCACGTGCACGAGCGGCGCGGCCGCGTCGACGGTGTACCAGACGCGCAGGCGCTCTGTCGTGCCCGTCGGCGTGCGTGACGAGCACCTCGATCGGATAGCGTGCCGTCGTCCGCGTCGCGCGGGGATCAAGAAGCGCGCGGTCCAGACGCGCGAGCTCGGGCTCGTAGTGCGGCGGAGAGCGTCTCGCCGAACGGGAGGATCACGGTTACCGCGCGCGCGTCGGCGGGCGCCGGGATGCGGATCTCGGGGTCGCCCGGGAGCGCGCGCGCCGGGCTGATACGGTGGTGCGTGCCGCCGCTTCCGGATCTTCGTCGTCGGCGTCCGCGTGCTCGGCTGGCTCGCGGCGCTCTTCGACGGCGACGAACGAGGTGTATTGCGTGACCATCCGGTAGTCGAGCCCGAGCTGCGTGACCTCCTCGATCAGCGTCGGGTCGTCGTGCAGGTAGATCCGGTTCATCCGGTCGTGCACCGCCGCGCGCGCCCACAGCGTCGCGTGCGCGGCGTTCGCGTCGTCGCGCGCTGTGCTCGGGCAAGGCGACGCTGATCACGCGCTCGAAGCGGCGGCCGTTCGATCGTCCCGCGCACCTTCACCTCGGCGGTCCCGCCGTGCGCATAGCGCCCGTGCACGACGAGCGGCTTGCCCGCGAAGAGATCCGGCAGCCGGCGCGGATAGACGTCCTCGACGTCGAGCCCACCCCAGTCGATCTCCACGTCCGTGAAGAGCGGCGCGTCGACGAAGCTCGAGAAGCGGTCGCCCGCCTCGCTCGCGTTCTCCGAGAGCGTGACGACCATGCTCCTGCCGCGACCGATCTCCGCGGCGCGCTCGAGCAAGAACCGGTTCGTCGCCGACCCGACCCCGACCGTGTACACGCGCGCATCCCCGAGGTCGGTCGCGATGGCGCGGAGCACGTCCGCCTCGTTGCCGATGTAGCCGTCGGTCAGGAGCACCACGATCGGCAGCCGGTCACCGTGGGCGCGGCCCGCGTGCGTCAGCGCGTCGTCGATCGCCGGCACCATCTCGGTCGCCCCCGTGCCGCGGAGCCCGTCGAGCAGCGTCTCGGCGCGGGCGAGGTTCGCCTCGGTCCCCTCGACCGGCCGCGATGCGACGTGCTGGATGCGATCGCTGAACGCCAGCACGTTGAACGTGTCGCCCGAGCGGAGCGTGCCGAGCGCGTGACGGACGATCGCCTTCGCGTGCTCCATCGGCGCTCCCTGCATCGAGCTCGATGTGTCGACGACGAACGTGATCTCGCGCGCGCCGATCGAGTCGGCTGCCGGAGCTGCGGGCGGCTGCACGACCAGGCTGAAGTGTCCCGGGCCCTCGTCTCCCCGATGCGCCAGCACGGTCGCGCGCGGCAGGTCCCCTTCGATCGCGTAGCGCAGTACGAAGTCGCGGTTCGGGATCTCTTCGCTCTCTGCCAGCGTCACGCCGAACGACGCGCGGTCGTGCCGGTCGACGTCGAGCGCGTGCGACGGAGAGTCGACGCTCGCGACGGGCATGCCCGCGTTCACCTCGACCTCGAGCGCGACCTCGTTCGCCTGCCGTACCTCGGCCGGATCGCCCAACACCGCCGACGGATCCGACGGGTCGTACCGCGGCGGCGCGACCATCGGGTACACGAGCTCGTAGGCGCCGTTCTCGAACGGGAGAATCTGAACGTACTCGAGCGAGACCTCGATGCGCTCGCCAGGCGCGATGTTCGCGACGCTCTGCGCGAAGAGGTTCGGCCGCTGCTGCTCGAGGAGCGCAGCGTGCCGCCCCTCGGAGCGCGCCTCTTCGTACGTCTGCCGCGCCTGCGCGCGGCGCTGGATGCGGCCGCGGATCACGCGCTCGCCGACGTGCATCTCCATGTCGTCGACCGCCGAGTCCGCCGGGAGCGGGAACATGTAGATCGCTTCGATCGGCTTGTCGTGAGGGTTCGTGAACTCCTGCGTCACGGTCACGCGGGCGACGAAGCCCGACACGTCCGCGTGGACGCGGGTGCGGACGAGCGGCAGGTCCGGCATGCGCTCCTCTTCGACGACCGTCGCCGCGGAGCCCGACCCGTCCTCGTCGTCCTCTTCCTCGGCTGCGGCGGCTGCTGCTGCGGTCGCGTCGCTCGCTTCTTCCTCCTCGGTCTGTTCGAACCGCGCCACGTGCATCGCGCCCTGGCTCGGTCGCTCGAGGCTCGCGAGCAGGTGCGGATCCACCTCGCCCGCCGTCTCGACGAGCCCGGCGTGCCGCTCGTTTCCGCCCCACATGTGCCAGCCGTCCATCCGCGGGTCGCCGATCTCGAGCCCGACCAGGTTGCCGTTCCCCGTCGCGACGTAGATCCAGCCCTCTGCGACGATCGGCTGGAAGACGACCGGCTCGCCCACGTCGTACGCCCAGAGGATCATCCCCGTGTCGATGTCGGCCGCGTACACGTGTCCGTCGATCGTCCCGAAGAAGAGCTGTGAGCCGACGACCGCCGGCGGGCTGATCGCCTGGGCGCCCGCCGCCTCCGCGTAGCGCCGAGACCACACGTCCTCCGCGGTCGCGATGTCGCGCGCGTGGATCTCACCGGCGACGGCGAAGTACGCGCGCCCGTCGGCGACCGCCGGCGTGTTGCCCTGGTATCCCCAGCCCGCGGCGACGTTCGTCAGCCCGAGGTGCTCGCCCGATGGCACGCCGCCCCACGCGCCCATCTGGCCCTGCAGGAGCTCGCGGTCGCGCGAGCCGCCCGCGAGGTACGGTGCCGGAACCATCTCGCCGCGTCGTGCGATCGCGCCCGTGCTCGTCGAGAGGACGATCGGCTGCTCCTGGGGGTGCCCGCCGCGATCCACGCGTCGCGAGAGGAGCGCGTGGTCGCCGTCGACCCAGATCGCGCTTGCCGCGCCGACGTCCTCGCTCCAGTACTCGTGCCCGTCGCGCACGCGAACCTTGTGCGCGGTGCCGTCCATCGTCGCGAAGTAGACGTTCCCGTCGCGCACCTGCGGCGCCTGGATCACGTCGGCCGGGATCGGGATGTTCCACACCGGCTCGCCGTCGCTGATCCGAAACGCGCCGAACTGGTGACCGCCGTCCGCGGGGTACGCGCTCATGACGAGGTCGTCGGCCGCTACCGGCTGGCTCATCAGCGGGTCGCCGAGGTAGCGGCTCCAGAGGAGCCTCCCGGTCTCGATGTCGGCGACGAAGATCGTGCAGCTCTCCGTGTTGAAGATGACCCGCTTGTCGTACGACGATCGCCGCGCTCGGTCCGCCGTCCGGCGCAGCCATCGCCCACGAGAGCTCGCCGTCGTACGCGTCGAACGCGTAGAACTGATGGCTCGCGAACCCACCGCCGAGGAAGACCTTGCCGTCCGCGAACGCGGGGTTCGTGATCAGCTGCTCGCTCGGGAGCGCCGTGATCCAACCGCGCTTGCCGCCGTCGAAATCGAACCGCGACGTCCCGCCGCGCTGAGGGTGCGGCATGCGGATCGGCCGCACCTGCATGCGCGCACCGAGCGAGTCGTCCGGCGCGTCGACGGTGCCGGCGAGCGCCTCCCTGAGGAGCTCGTCGCGATCGGCTCGTCGAACGCGCGCGGCTGCGCCGGTCACCTCGCGGAACTCGTCCGTGCCCGCCGGCGTCGTCGTTCGCGCGGCGCCGCCGCCGTGTCCGGGACAACCCTCGACGAAGAGGCCCCACCCGACGACGCTCGCGGCGAGAGCGGCGGTCGCACCCATGAACCCCAGCCGGCCTTCGAGAGGCCGCCGACGACGCTTGCCCATTCGTTTCCTCCTCGCCCCCGAGAGGGCGCGTGCGACGGCACATCGAGCAGAAAGCGTGCCGGTGAAGGGATGTCGACAAACCCGCCGATTTCTCGGCCTACGCGTGTACCCCGTCCATCAACGGCCACGAGGCGCGTGTCAGCGGCACCGCGATCGTCGCCGGCTCCGCACCTCGCCCTGCGCGCGAGCGCTTCTGCGGGGCACGTTCCTCGGCGTCACGCTTCGCCCGATGCGCTCGGGGAGCGCCGATCACCCGATCGTCTACCGTGTGTGGCCCGGTGGGACCGCGATCATCGACCGAGAGCACGCGCATGGGTACGGTGTCGAGCTCTCGAACCGCAGCCACATCGTCGTTCGAACCGTATCCGAAGACCGAGGCGCCAACGTCGTGCACGTACAGGTTTCGAAGCCAGTTGTCCGTGCCAGCCGAAGAGTAGATCGCGTCGACGGCGTCGAGATCACGCGGTCGGAGTACGATCGCGGTAGCGCGCCCGACATCGGCGCGCACGAGCACTGATCGCTCACGGATCAGCGGTCGATGCCGTGCTCGCGGATCAGCTGCGAGAGCCGCGGTCGCTTCATTCCGAGCAAGACCGCTGCTCGCGTGATGTTTCCGTGCGTCTCCACGAGAGCGCGCGTGATGCTCTCGCGCTCGAGCGTCTTTCGGAGCTCGTAGATCGAGGCGTCGCCGCTCCGGACACGGTCGTAGAACGCCGTCGCGAGGTCGAGGTCACCGTCGCGGGCGGGCGCGGCGTCGATGTCGAGCGCGGCGCCGGCGAGGTGCTCCGCGTACGACTGGAAGTCGTGCGGCTCGAGCACCGTGGCCTCGCTGAGGAGAACCGCGCTGCGCAAGACGTTCTCGAGCTCGCGGACGTTGCCCGGCCAGCGGTGCGAGCGCAGAAAGCGCATGGCATCGCTCGAGAGCGCCCGCAACGGGCCTCCCATTTCGCGCGCCATTCGCATCAGCAGGTGCTCGGCGAGCTCGGGGATGTCCGAGAGCCTCGCGCGCAGCGGTGAGAGCGGGATGGTCATCGCACCGAGTCGATAGTAGAGGTCCCGTCGAAAGTCGCCGTCGTCCACCGCCGCCTCGAGGTCACGGTTCGTGGCCGCGATGACGCGAACGTCGACGCTCACCGGCTCCGTCCCGCCGACGCGGTTGAGCTCGCGGCTCTCGAGGACGCGCAGCAGCGCAACCTGCGTCTTCGGGCTGACGTCACCGATCTCGTCGAGGAACAGAGTTCCGCCGTCCGCGAGCTCGAACCAACCCTTCTTCTGCGCGACCGCGCCTGTGAACGCGCCGCGCTCGTGCCCGAAGAGCTCGCTCGCGAGCAACGTCTCGACGACCGCCGCACAGTTGACACGAAGAAATGGCCCCCCCGAGCGCTGCGACAGCTCGTGAACCGCCGTGGCGACGAGCTCCTTGCCCGTTCCGCTCTCGCCGCGGACGAGGACCGTCGCATCGCTCGGGGCGATCCGCGCCACCAGCGACCGGACCTGCGCCATCTGCGGAGAAGAACCGACGAGGCGAGCCAAGGTTCCGCTCCTCACTCGTTCGGGTGGCGGAGCTCGCCCGTCCGCGCGCGGGCGCGCTGTCCGGACGCCCGGGAGGCGAGCTCCGCGTCGCGGCGGACGCCGCGGTCGGCACCACCGGCTCGACGCGAGCTTCCAGGTTGGAGAGCTCCCGCGCGTCGTCGCGCTCCGCCCACGTCGCGCGACACTCGTCGGGCACGTTCTGCACGAGCTCGTCCTCGAGCCTTCGCGCGACCTCGAGCGCGCTTTGGGCCTCGCTGCCCCGTTCCTCGTCGAGCAGCGCGCGAGCGAGGCGAACCTCCGCGCGGAGCCGAAGGTGCGGGTCCCGCGAGCCCTCCGCCGTGAGGACCGCCTCACGCGCACGCGACAGCACGTGCTCGCCTTTGGCGCGCGCGTGGTCCGCGCGGACCAACGCGAGCTCCGCGGCCTGCCGCGGGCTCCCGGGCGCGCGGACCTCGCCGAGGAGCGCATCGGCCACGTTCACCTCGCCGTTCGCGAGCGCGAGACGCGAGAGACCGAGAGTCACATGGAGCTCGAGCGCGAGCTCGTGCTCGAGCGCCAGCGAGCGCGCGCGATCGAGCGCCGCGCCGGCGGCGCTGAGCTCTCCCATCTCGAGCGCGGCTCTCGCCTCGCACAGCCACCCTCCGGCGGCGACGGATGGGAATCTCTCGGCCGCGGTCGTCTGCCAGGCCCGCGCGCACAGGCCGCGCGCACGGAAGGGGTCTCCGAGAATCGGCGGACAGCTCCGCGAGGTTGAACAGAACCCGCGCGAGCTTCTCGGGCTCGCCCGCGGCGCGAAGCATGCGTGCGGCCCGGTGATAGAATTGCTGTGCTGTCCGGTAGTCGCGTCGCTGATGCGCGAGCACAGCGAGGTTCTCGAGCGAGATTCGCTCGGTCCTCCTCGCCGAGGTCATCGCTCTCGATGCGCAACGCGTGAGTGAACGCGTGCTCCGCCGCCGCCGCGTGGCCTCGCGTGATCTCCGCCACACCGAGACCGTTCAACGCCGTTGCCTGATGACGCGAGAGTCCCGCGCGCTCGGCGCGTTCGGCCGTGTCGCGAAGGATCTGCGCGGCGGCCTCGACGCGGCCCCGAGCCATCGCGACCAGCCCAGAGAGCTCGTGCGCATCGAGCTCGAACGGGAGGCTCTTCGCCTCGCGTGCGTGCTTCAACGCTTCCGCGATGTGTCGCTCGGCACCGGCGAGGTCGCGTCGCCGGTACTCGTGCTTGGCGCACGCGAGCAGTGTCTCGGCGAGCTCGGACGGATCTCCCGACTCCATCGCCAGGGCGGACCCCTCTTCGAGCGACTTGGCGGCTTCGTCGAGCTCTCCGCGCCGGATGAGCAGCTCTCCCATGGTCAGCGCGATCGCGACGCTTGGTCCGGCGCTCTCGCGGAGCGCACGCGCGAGCGCCAGCGCACGCTCGTCGTCGCCGGTGACGCGATAGAGGGCGATCAAGCGGCGTTGGACGGCATGGGTCAACGGCATCTCGGATCGGGAGAGCGGCTCGAGCAGCTCGGCCGCCGTCGAGTACGTGTGCGCGGCCCAGAGCTCCGGCCAAGCTGCGAGCGCGAGCTCCGCCGCTCGCTCCGCGTCACCGGCGCGAAGCGCGTGTCGCGCAGCGTCCACTTCCCCGTCCGGCGTCTCTGCGCAGAGCTCGGCGCACGCGCGGTGAAGCGCCGTTCTACGTCTGCGCTCGATCGAGCGCCTGACCACGCGGCGCGCGCTCGTGTCCCTGAAGTCGAACAGCGTTTTCCCGTCCACGATGAGGCGCTCGAGCAGCGGCGACGCCGCCGCCTCCGTCCGCACCGCGTGCGTCCGTGTCTCGCCGGCGAGGCGCTCCATCTCGTCCAGGCTCGCCGGCCGTGCGTAGACCGAGAGCGCTTCGACCAGGGCGCGCGCTCCGGGCGAGAGCGCGTCGGCTTCGCGCTCCACGGACGCCTCGAACGGCAGGCTCTCGGTCTCGACGAGCCGGTCGATGCGCCCCGGCAGGCCCCCGGTTCGCCGGAGCACCGCATCGACGACGGCCTCGGAGCCGAGGTAGCCGGCGACGCCGTCCCGGTCGAGCGCAGCGATCGGCACGGTCGTCGTCACGGGAAGTTGGAGCACCGCTCCGAGCGGAGCGCCTTCCCAGGTCAGCGAGGAGCTGCTCTGCTCGACGGTGCCGAGGACGAGCGCCCGCAGCTCCGGCTCCCCGTGCGGAGCGTCCCACGGAGCCCGCGCGTCGCCGAGGTAGGCGGTGAGCTCGACCGTCCCGCAATCGGCCCGTTCGAGGCCGCCGAGGACGACGATCGGCGTGCGTTCCCGTGAGAGCGCCGCGAGCACCTGCCGCACGGCCTCGAAGAACCGGAGCCGCCGGTCGACGCTCGGGAGTGCCGGCACGTCGGGGCTCGGCCCCGAGTGCAGGTACCAGAGAATCGTGACAGCCGTGACCGCATCCCAAGCTGCCCGCCTCGGGCAGCGCCGCGACGCTCCCGCTCTCGCGAACGATCTTCAGCGCTGACTCGATCACCTTCGCGAACCCGCTGAACGGACGCGACGGGTCGCACGTCCCCTCCACCATCACGGCGCTCGGCCCGACGCGCGCGCGGAGGTCCTGCACGATCCGCCGCTTTCCGGCATCGGGCGGCCCTTCGAGCAGGACGATGCGCACCTCGCCGCGCGCCGCGGCCTCGTACTCGCGCAGGACGCGCTCGACCTCGGGCGCACGCAGCGGCGATCTCATGTCAGCTTCTCACGAACCTCGTACCAACCTGTGCGCGTCGGCGAAACGCGACCACCCCGCTCTCGGGTTGTAGCGACCCGCCATCGCAGGCGCAAGCGACCGGGGCGACGGTCGCGCGGTCAGTAGAGGAAACGATCCCCGGTCGACAAGTCGGTGAGCCGGTGTACGCCGAGCAGGGCGCGAGCCTCTCTCGAGGGTCGTCCATGCCGCCGGCGGATCGCGATCCGCCCGTGCGCGTCGAAGTCGATCCCGAACGCATAGCTCTCGATGACGCGGCGGTGCACGACCTCGCCGTCCCAGTCGCGCCAGCGGGACTCGACGGTCCGCACGCTCCGCGGGATGGGGGCGCGGCAGAAGGGCGCTCCCGCATCGTCGATGCCGCAGAAGCCGACGTCCACGCGCGTCATGTCCCACGAGATCGGCTCCTCGCAAGCCGCGTCGCCGACGAGGGATCGCATCTCGATGCGCACCTCGAGCGAGCCGCCGGGCACGAGAATCCTCGAGGGCGATCTCCGTCACCGTGAGGTCGACCTCGGAGTTGACGCCGTACCCCACCGTCATGAAGTCGACGACGCGGTCGTACCCGTGCTCGTCGCCGAGCGCGACGACGTACGGTTGCTCCATGCCCGAGTCGGCGGTGAGCAGGGCGGCGCGCCGGATCTCTCCGCTCACCGCGCGGGCCTCGCTGGACACGAGCGTGCACTCCGTCGCGGCGTAGATCGCGTCCTCGGCGGCGAGCACCTTCATCGCGCGGTCGCAAGCCACCACGGGATCGGCGGTGCGCGGGACGCGGATCGCGTGCGGGGCCGTGCGTACCGGCGCGGTGATGTCGGGCGTTGCACGCGGGGCAGCATCGTGGACCCTCGCGTCGTCGCTGTACTCCGCCGCAGCCGGCTCGGCGCACGAGGTGCACCGCCGCTGCGGTTGCGAGTCGATGCCCGAGCGAACGGTGCCGCCGCGAACGGTCTCGCTCACGCCGCCGTCCAGCCCGCCGTCCACACCACCATCCGACGGGAGCTCGGCGTCGGTCGCTGCATCGCCAATCGCGGCGGCGTCGTTCGGCGGCTCGCCCCCGCAGGCCAAGAGCGACAGCAACACGAGCGGGAGGCAGACCGAGCGGGCGGTGCTCATGGCCCGGGTCGGGAGCAGCCTCCGTGCCGGCGTGCCGAGACCGCGGATCATCGAGGATTTTCGGCGTCTCCCGTGGCCCGGCGTGTCGGCGCCCACGCGCCTTCGTGTCCGTTCGGCCCGGCATCTGCGGCGAGACGCCGGCTGGCTGACCTAGACTCGCACCGTGACCAAGAATCCTGATCGCGGGCGCTTCGGGCGTCGGCAAGACGACCATGGCCCAGCGTTTCGTCCGCGCGCTCGGAGGCTCGGTCGGCTTCACCACCGAGCAGCTCCGGCGACCCGGAACGCCGGCGCTCGAGCTCCGCGGTCTCAACAATCGCTCCTGGCCTCTCGTTCTCGGCGGGCCAGAGAGCGCGGTCGGGCCGTCCCGCACCGCGACGGTCGTCGAGGCGTACGCGAAGCTCGCGCTCGACTTCGAGGCGTACGCGCGCGATCTGCCGCGCATCGTCGACGAGATCGGTCCCCGGCAGTGTGCGTGCACGGGCTTCGTCGACGCGATGCGCGGGGTCCTCGCGTCCGACTCCGACGTCGTGTGCACGAGCGCGCTCGGCGGCCACCCGTTCGT
This sequence comes from uncultured delta proteobacterium, assembly GCA_963740495.1. Taxonomy (GTDB): domain Bacteria; phylum Myxococcota_A; class Polyangia; order Polyangiales; family CAVUEK01; genus CAVUEK01. The sequence goes on along the minus strand of CAVUEK010000006.1, from coordinate 153,739 downwards.
CGACGAAGTGCAGCGCATGACCGGGCTCGAGCGCTGGGTGATGACGGAGGCGGATAGAGACGACATCGTCGTTCGCGTCCTCGACCGTCTCGGACGCACTCTCCCCGAAGGCATCGGCGGTCGCACGTTCCTCCGCGCCGCGCTCGCGCGCGGCGCGACGTCGCTCCACCTCGCGCTCGACGAAGAACGCGGGGAGGGAGTGTCGCTCTTCATCCGAGCGGACCGAGAGCCGGTCGTCTCCATTCACAATTTCTTCGACGTGAGCCGGAGCGACGCCGGTTACGACTACTCGCTTCGCGAGGCCCTCGCGCACCAGCGCGACGCGATGAACGAGCTCGGCGCCGGGTGGTTCGCCCCCTTTCTCGACGCCCTCGTCGCTGGACGAGACTTCAGCTGGCCCGACGTCGAAGCCGCGCACGGCCGCGCGCTCGTCTACAACTTCATCAACGGCTGAGTGGGCTTCTCCTCTCTTGATAATCGGCCCGCCTTGGGGCCACACAGTGGCATGCGCTTCTCTGTCTTGTGGGTGATCGCTTGCGTGGTGGGATGTGGCGGCTCGGACGCGCGCGTCGATGACGGTGGCCGCGACGCGGGGCGGGATTCCGGTCTCGACGCCGCGGCGCCGCTCGATGCGAGCGCGGACGGCTCGTCGGTCGCGGACGCTGGAGGGGATGGGGGATCGTCGTCGTGCGCAGCCGACGGGGAGCCGTGCGACTCCGCCGCCGGGTGTTGCGCCGGAACAATCTGCTCGAACGGGCTCTGCCGGACGCGGCCCGGTGCGCTCGGCGCCGGCTGCTCGACGGAGGCGCCGTGCGCGTGGAACGCCGGGCGCTGTGTGGGCGGGACCTGCGCGTGCGCGATGGCGGGCGCGAGCTGTGCCGACGCGTCGGACTGCTGCCCCGGTGAGGGTCCGTGTGTCGGCGACACGTGCGCGGGCGCATGCACGCTCGGGCCGACGGCGGGTCTCGTCGGTGCGGGCGACGAGTGCTCGTCGTCGCTCCCATGCTGCGGAAACGGCGCGCTGACGGATTGCATCGCGGGGAGCTGCGTCGGCATGCCGCCGGTGTCGGGAGGCTTTCACGGTGATCCGTGCACCACCGACGACGACTGCTCGCCGCTCATCGGCGCGTGCGTCGACGACGCGTGCGCCGCGTGCAGGACGGCCGGCGCCACCTGCGATCAGCCGATCGACTGCTGCTCGGGCTCGTGCGTGGCGGGACACTGCGGGGGCGGGGAATGCCTCGATCGCGGCGCCGCATGCGCCCGCGACACCGAGTGCTGCGCCGGCACGTGCGCGGTCGGGGTCTGCGGCTGCCGCGCCGCCGCGGAAGTGTGCGGTCGCAGCGCGGACTGCTGCGGCGGAACCTGCGAGGCCGGTCATTGCACCGACGTGTGCCCGACCGCGTGCGACGTCGACGACGATTGCTGTGACGGCGCGGTGTGCTTCGACAACGTGTGCCGTGCCCGGCCCGTGGGCGAGCGATGCACGACCGACGTCGACTGCGCGACACGCGCGAACGGCGGGCACGCGCGCTGCGATCGAGGCTACTGCCAGAGCACGTGCGCCGGGTACGGCGCGCGCAACGCGCTGTCGCTCGCGTGCGGTGCAGACGCCGACTGTTGTCCCGGGACGCGCTGCGAGAGCGCACGCTGCATACCCGACACGGGACCGGACGGCGTGGGCTGTCGCACGGGTGAGGACTGCGAGTCCGCCCTGTGCCTCGCGCAGCGCTGCGGCGGGGAGTGTCTCGCCGACGGCGAGGGTTGTCGCGAAGCGTCGCAGTGCTGTTCGACGATCTGTGCGGGAGCGGCGTGTCAGCCGGCTCCGACGTGTGCTCCGACTGGCGATCCGTGCATCGGAACGATCGGGTGCTGCGCGCCCGGGGCTCGGTGCGAGAGCGTCGGAGGTGGCGGTCCCTCGCTGTGCTGCCTCCCCGACGGCGCATCGTGCGCGGGCGGCGCGCTCTGCTGCGGCGTGTGCGAGGGAGACGTCTGCGCGACGCCGTGACTCAGTAGTCGTTGCCGGTCGCGTACGTGCGGATCCACAGCTCGTCGGGGCTCCCCGAGCCTACGCCGAGGACGACGGAGGCGTCCGGGCAGGCGCGGAGCGTCCCGCCGTCGCGCACGTCCGGCGGATTGCAATTGCCGAGGAGCGCGGCCGCGCGAGCGAAGTCCGCGTCGCGTGGGATGACCGTGCTTCCGATCCGCACTCCGTCGACCTCGCGCGCGGAGATCTCCATGCTCGCCGCCCGCCCCGCGTCGTCGTAATAGACCGTGACCGGCAGCGTCATCGCCGAGTACCGCGGATGCGGGCGAAGAACACCGAGCGCTTCGACGTCGGCACGGGTCATCCCCGAGCGGATCGGACCGATCGATACACGCGGGACGAAGTCGACGACGCCCGACATCGAGGCGCTTCCGGCAGGCGCGGGCGGCGTCGATGTTGCCGCGGGCGGAATCGGCGGCGGGGTAGCAGGCGCCTCCTCGCCCGACGCGACGGGCGGTCGCGAGGGCGCAGACGAGGTCTCCGACCGATCGTCGTCACTACAAGCCGAGAGCAACAGAGCGCAAACGACCAGGGTGGTTCGCATCGTGCGGAGGATAACGCTGCGCGGCGCCGACACAGTCCCCCAACCCGCGGGAAGGGAATGCCATAATGCGCGCGTGACCGATCCCGGCGAGGCGGACGAGCTCCCGGCGCGCACCGTTCTCGGGCCGTTTCGGGTCGTTTCCGTCCTCGGCCGGGGTGGCATGGGGGTCGTCTGTCGTGCGGTCGCACCCGACGGGGGGGCGGTGGCGGTCAAGCTCCTCCAGACGACCGCGTTCCGCTCGTCGTCGGAGCGTGCGCGCTTCGAGCGCGAGGCTCGCGTGCGGATCGACCATCCGAACGTCGTGCGCACCGTCGACGCGGGCGTCGACCACGACGTGCCGTGGATCGCGTTCGAGCTCCTCGACGGCGAGTCGCTCGCCGAGCGGCTCGAGCGCGATCGACTCGCGCCCGCAGAGGCGCTCGACGTGTTCGTCCAGGTCGCTCACGGGCTCGCCGCCGCGCACGCGCGGGGTATCGTCCACCGTGACTTGAAGCCGAGCAACCTGTTCCTGTGCGCGGGCGGAACCGTGAAGATCATCGACTTCGGCATTGCGCGAACGGGAGGCGACGAGACGCGTCTGACCGCGACTGGGAGCGTTCTCGGTACGCCCGCGTATCTGTCGCCCGAGCAGGCCAACGGCGCGCGCGCGATCGATCAGCGGACCGACGTCTGGTCGTTTGGCGCGTCGCTCTACGAAGCGATCGCGGGCCGGTCGCCGTTCGAGCGTTCGAGCGCGCTCGCGACGATGCTCGCGGTGATGGTGGAGCAAGCGCCCAGCCTCGGCTTCGTCGCGCCGGGCGTACCGGCGTCGATCGCCGCGATCGTCACCCGTTGCCTACAGAAGAAGCCCGAGGAGCGATTCGCCGACGGACAGGCGCTCCTCGAGGCGCTCCTCGACGTCGATCCGTCGTCGGCGCCGATGCACTCTGTCGCGGGTGGGGAGATCGCCGCGACCTCCCCCGCGGTCGCCGTCGGCAAGAGCTCGATCACGCCCGGTGAGCAGCGGGTCGTCGCGGTGCTGCTTGCCGACGGAGTGACGGAGCGCTCGTCGCTGGAGCGCGCGGTCGTGGACGCGGGCGGGACGCTCGTCCAGGTGCTCGGCGATCGGGCGATCGGCCTGTTCGGCGGCGAGTCGTGGGAGGGCGACGAGCTCGAGCGCGCTGCGGCGGCGGCGCTCGACGCGCGCGGCGCGGCGCGACACGTGGCGATCGCGTCGGGTCGCGCCGCGTTCAGTGGTGCGACCGGGATCGCGGGTGCGGCGCTGACGGCGGCGGAGCAGGGGTGCGCCGCGAAGCTCGAGGGCGTAGCGGTCGACGCCGCTTCCGCACGCGCTCTCTCGAGCGTCTATACGGTGTCGCGGATCGACGACGCGGTGTACGAGATCGTGGATCGCGTGTCGGGGCGGCCGTCGAGCACGCTGCCGCCGCCCTCGCTCCCGCGGACGGTCGGGCGCGAGGGAGAGGTCGCGCAGCTCGCGACCGCGCTTCGGACCGTGCGCGACGAGTCGCGCGCGGTCGTGGTGATGGTCACCGGACCGCCGGGCATCGGAAAGAGCCATCTGCGTTGGGAGCTCGGTCGCCTGCTCGATGCGGAGGAGGACGGGCACGACGAGGAGCCGTTCCGTGTGCTTTCGGCGCGGGCCGAGCCCGGACGGCGCGGCGTCGGTCTGGGGCTCTTCGAGTCGATGCTCACGTCGTACGCTTCGATGCGCGCCGAGACGTTGGGCTGGCCGCGCATTCACCGTCGCGCGCCTGACGACGAGCGCCGCGAAGCCGTGAAGCATCTCGTGCAGGACGCGATGCCCGCCGGGCCGGCGGCGACCGATTGCGCCACGTTCTTCGGCGCGTTGCTAGGGCTCGAGGTGCGAAGCTCCGCGGCGCTCGAGGCCGCGCGTCGCGATCCCCGCCTCATGCAGGATCGACTGCGCCTCGCGCTCGTCGACTTCGTCTCCGCGCTCACCGCGCGAGCTCCGGTCGCGCTGGTGCTCGAGGACGTTCACTGGGCGGACGAGGCATCCCTCGCGCTCGTCGAGGAGCTGGCTGAGCAGCTCGCGGATGCGCCGGCGCTCTTCTTCCTCACGTCACGCCCCGAGCTCCACGAGGAGCATCCGGAGCTCTTGCTGGGGCCGAGCTCGACCAGCATCGCGCTCGGCGGCCTCACCCCCGGCCAGGTCGTCGAGCTCTCCCGCGCGATCCTCGGCGGCAACGAGGACCTGCCGGAAGAGACGCTTCGCGCGCTGGCCGAGCGCACCGCAGGCAATCCTCTGTTCGTCGAGCAGATCCTCTTCGCCCTCCGCGAGGAGGACCGACTTCGGTCGCCGACACGCGAGCTCCCGCTGCCGCTCACCGTCGAGGCCGCGGTGCAGTCTCGGCTCGACCACCTGCCCGCGGAGGAGAAGGACCTCTGCAAGCGCGCTGCGATCTTCGAGCGCCCGTTCACACCCGACGATCTCGCGGCGCTCGCCGTGAACGAGGCGCAGCGTCTGCTCGTCTCTCTGTCTCGTCGAGACGTCTTCGCGTCCCGCGCGCGTCACGGCTCTCCTCGCGTCCGCGAATATCGCTTTCGGAGCTCGCTCGTGCGCGACGTCGCGTATCACCTCGTCGCTCCGGCGCTCCGCGAGGATCTGCACCTCCGCCTCGCCGAGCACCTCGCGGTCCATCACGACGCCGATCCCGAAGAGGTCGCGATGCACTTCGAGCGCGGCTCTCGGCGCGGCGAAGCCGCGGATTGGTACGCGCGCGCGACGGCCGTGGCCGCGCAGCTCGGCGATCCTCCACGCGTCCTACGCTGCGCCGACCGCGCGTTGGAGCTCGGCATCCCACAGAGCGGCTGGTTCGAGCTCCAGATGGCCCGTTCGAGCGCGCTCGAGGTGCTCGCGCGGCTCGACGACCAGTCGCGTGCGCTCGACGCTGCGCTCGCGACGGCGTCCGGAGACCAGGAGCGGGCGCGGGCGTTGACGGACCGGGCCGTGCTCTCGCTCCGCGGTGGTCGAACGGACGAAGCGGTGCGCACGATCGCCGAGGCCGAAGAGCTCGCTCGCACCTCGGGCGACGTCGAAGTGCTCGCGACGGCGCGAGGGCAAAAGGCCGCGATCCTCACGTATGCCGGTGAGCTCGACGCCGCAGCCGAGGCTCTCGCGGAGGCTGCGCGCCTCGCGCCCGAGGACGCGGGGGGGCTCCGAACTCTCCTCGCCGTCTGGCGTGCACAGCTCGCTGCCGCGCGCGGAGACCTCGCGGAGCGAAGGCGCGCGTACGAGGAAGCGGTTCGGCGTTACGACGAAGCAGGCGACGTGCGGCGCGGGGCGGGCGCGGAGACGAACCTCGCCGACGTCTACAATCGCGTCGGGGCGTACGTGGACGCGGAGCGTGCGCTCCGGGACGCCGTCGACAAGTGCAGACGGGTCGGGAACAAGGTCTTCGAGGGATACGCGCTCGCGAACCTCGGTTACGCCCTCACGATGCAGGGTCGGGCGGACGAGGCGCTCGCGGTGCTCGCGGACGCGCTCGCGCTCGCGGACGACGCGCACGAGACGCGGCTTCGGATGTCGGTTCGCCTCTACCGCGTCCGAGCGCTGCTCGGGCTCAGCCCAACCGATGCGCTCGACGAGGCGCGAAGCGTCGCGGACGAGGCGCGCGAGTCCGGGCTCGACGGCCTCGAAGCGTTGGCGCTTTCGGCGGCGGCCGCCGCCGCGCTCGCCGCGAGCTCGGATCGCGCGCTCGAGCTCTCGACCCAAGCGATGGCGCTCCGCGATCGGCTCGGCGGTCTCGAGGAGGGCGAGGCCGAGCTCTTCGTGACGCACGCACGCGCCCTGCGCGCCGCCGGCGAGATCACCCAGGCCGAGGCATGCCTCGCGCGCGGCCGTGCGCGGCTCGCCGAGGTCGCTGCGCCCATCACCGACCCCGAGCAACGACGCCAGTTGCTCGAGGGCGTCGCCGCGCACCGCGAGCTCATGTCGGGAGCGCCGGACGCTCAGCGCTGAGGCGCGCCGAGCACAATCTCGATGTTCGGGAAGATCTGACGGAGCGAGCGCCCGTCGCGCGCGTGGTAGGCGTCGAGCGCCTCTTCGGTGACGGCCGGGCTTCGGGCGTCGAACGACCAGCCGTCTCCGATCCGAGAGATCGCGCCGACGTCCTCGTAGCTCGTCGACGTCACGAGGTTGCCTCGCTGATCGAGCGTCCACGGCTCCTGGCCGCGAGCTTCGAGCGACAGGCTGACCTCGGAGGAGCTCGCGGCACGCCAGATGACCAGCGCGTGCCCGGTGGCCTCGGCCGTCGGGACGGCGCGATCCGCGGCGTCGGTGATGCGGTCGGCGTTCGCGACGAGGCATGTCTGCACCGAGGCCATCTCGGCGGACGACAGACCGGATCCCGTGAGGTAGACGTGGAGCGCCTGTCCAGACGCGTTCCCCGCTCGGACGTGCGGCGGCATCGCGGCGTCGGCGATGGCCTCGTCGTACGAGAGGCTCTCGGCGGTCAGCTTCGCGACGTCGCCCCCGCCGCGGTCGAGCACGAACGCGAGATGGGAGAAGCTGACCCCTTCGAAGTTGTTCGTGGTCGTCGTCCGCTCGAGGGAGAGGCTCGGGCCCCCTGAGCCGCACTCGAGCGTGGCGAGCGTCTCGGTGTCGGTCTGCCCGAGGCAATCGTCCGCGGCCACGATGAGCACGACTACGGTCGTCGCAATCACGCCCGCAGCCAACGTGCACCCGACGCCGGTCAGGATCGCCCAGGTCGGGACGCGCTTGCGCTTCTGGGGCTCCATCGCCGCGCGATCATCGCCCACGATGCGACCGAGCGCGAGTCAGAACGCCGGCAGGAACATGGGCGCCACGATGCCGACCGTCTCGAGCGGGTCCATGATCGCCGCGTCGTTCGCGACGGAGGCACCGAGGCGCGTGACGCCCGTGTCCCACGCGCCTGCGCCGACGACACGCGCGCCGCTCTGCGCGACCGCGCCGTATGCCGATCCGGACGCGTCGACCGTGATCGCGGTCAACGTCGCGTTCTCGGGCATCCCGTCGCCGACGTCGAGGAGCAGCCCGACGCGCTCGTTTCCTTCGAGCGTCACGGACTCGATCGCGACGTCGCTCACGCTGTCGAGGACAACGTGGATCCCATCCCCGACCATGACGGGCCCGCCGGCCTCGATGCGCGTCGCGAGGTGCGTGGCTTCGACGAGCGCGTCGCGCACGCTGGCGGTCGAGCCGCCCGTGATGACGATTCCCGCGAGCATGTTGCCGCGGAGCTCTGACGCCGCGCCGACGAGCTCGAGCCGCGATCCGTTTTGCGCCCACAGCGCCGGCTCGCTGTTCTCGTTCGCGACGAGGTTCCCGTGCGAGACGGTCGAGCCGTCTTGGATCACGCCGTACCCGTCGTTCGAAGAGACGAGGACGTCGGTCGTCTCGACTTCGATGCCGTCACGGAAGATGGCGCCGGCCGGAACGAACGGCTGAACGCCGGCGAGCGTCTCGCCAATCTCGACGCCGTCGAGGCCGAGCGTCCCACCCTGTGCCATCAGACCGACCGGCAGGTTTCGAGAAGCGTTCCCACCGCGCCAGACGACGTTGCTGTCGATGAAGAGCGCACCAAAACGAGCGAAGCCCGTGGTGGACACGTCCTCCAGCACGACCGGAGCGTCGGCGGTCCCGCTCGAGGTGATGACGAGACCGTGCGTCGCCCAGTCCGCCGCCGAAGCGGATGGCGGGACGTCCTCCGCGTTCTCCGGCGTCACGGGCCCGACGAGCGTCACGCGGGCGAGCTCGGCGGCCGTGCCGTCGATGCGCAGCGCAATCCCGCGCGACGCGCGAACGGTCACGTCGTTCACCACAATCGGCTCGCCGACACCCGTGCCGAGCACTCCGACGTCGGCGCCGCTCTCGACGACGAGAGACTCGAGCCGCGCGCCCGGCGCGAGCGCCACGACGCTCGCGCCGTCGGCGGCCGCGAGCACCGTGCCCGCCCCGGCACCGGACACGATGACGCCGCTCGGGACGGTGAACGACCCCTCCGCCCGGCATGCGCCGAGCTCGATGCGGTCGCCCGGCGCGGCGGAATCCGAGATGCGAGGCGAGCTCCGCGCACTCGTCGCCGCCGCACGCCGCAAGAGCGAGCAAGGCGCACCCGAAGGCCGGGGCGGCCGGGTGGGGGAAGCGGCCGAACATACCCTCCGTTGATACCACCCTCTGCCGCCCGATCTTCCCCCGTCGCGCCGGCTACCCTCAGCGGGGGGAATCCCCTGCAATTTCAGAACGCTCCGGCAGGTGCTCGGCCGTGATCCGGTCGAGGAACGCGCGGAGATGCTCCGGCGACGGCGGGAGCTCCACGTCCCAGGTTCGCACGTCGGCGTCCGCCAATCCGCTCACCAGGGTGCGTCCGTCGGGCGAGAACGCGAGGTCGAAGACGGGTGCGCGATGCCCGCGGTAGGGATGGCTCTCTCTCGTGGCGACGTCCCAGAGCCGCACCGTCGCGTCCGCGCTGGCCGTCGCGAGGGCGGTGCCGTCCGGCGAGAAAATCACGCGATGCGTCTCTCCATCGTGGCCCAGCAACGCGTGACACGTTCCGTCCGCGACCTCGCACAGCCAGACGACGCGGCTCGAGCTCGTCACGGCGAGATGCAATCCGTCCGGCGAGACCGCGATCAACCGCGCACCGGCAAGGTGCTCCGCGAGCGTGCGACGTCCGCTTCCCGCGACGTCCCAGAGCACGACCGTGTCGTCGACACTCGCCGACGCAAGCGTTCCGCCGTCGGGAAAAAACGCGAGGCCCCACACCTCGAGCGCGTGATGCCGGAGCACGCGCGCCGTCGCGCCGGGCACGGTCCAGAGGCGCACGGTCGCGTCGCGGCTCGCCGACGCGAGGATCGAATCCGTCGGGCGAGAACGCGACGTTCGTCACCGCGCCAGTGTGACCCCCCAGGCGGATGCCGTGCTCCGCTCGCGGCGCCTCGCTCTCTTCGCCCGGCGGCGCGGCAGGCGCCCGAGCGGAGACGTCCCACAGGAACACGGCGTCATCCTCGCCGGCAGAGGCGAGCCAATGCCCCGAGGGAATCGAACGCGATCTCCTCGACGTCGTCCTGGTGCCCGGCGAGGGTGCGGGGCCGCCGACCGCCCACGCCTTCACCGCGGGCCCGCTCGATGGGCCACAGCTCGACGGTCCGGTCGTCGCTCGACGACGCGAGCCACGTGCCGTCGGGGGAGAAACGCACACGATAGACGTGGTCTCGGTGGTGGCCGAGCACGCGGTGCTCGCCGGTCTCCGTGTCCCACAGGATCACCGCGTCGTCGTGGCCGCCCGACGCGACGCGACGGCCGTCCGGATGAAAGTCCACCGAGTGCACGCCGACGGTGTGGCCAGAGAGTACCCGGTCGCGCGTTCGTCGGACTCGGTACTCGCGCACGGTCCGGTCCCACGACGAGGAGAACAGCGTGTGGCCATCCGGTGAGAACGCGACGTCCGAGACGACGTCGTCGTGACCACGAAACGCGCCGACGTCGTTCGACGCGAGCTTCCAGAGGCGCGCGGTGCAATCCCAGCTCCCGGACGCGAGAGAGCCTCCGTCCGGTGAGAACGCGAGCGACGTGATCCGCTCGTCGTGGCCGGACAAGGTGCGCTCCTCGCGCGTATCGAGGCGAATCACCCGAATCGTCCCGCGGAGGTCGCCCGCCGCGAGCGAGCGACCGTCCGGCGAGAGCGCGATGGCGGTCATCTCGGTGACTTCTTGCGCGAGCACGGTCGACTGGCCGCTCGCGAGCGACCACGCGCGGACGGTTCCGTCGTGACCCGCGCTGTACAGCGTGGCGCCGTCCGGCGAGATCACGATCGCCGCGACCTCGGCACCGTGGCCCTCGAGCACGCGCGGCGCGCCCCCATCGAGGTCCCACACGTGGATCGTTCCCGCGTGGCTCGCCGACACGAGCGTCCGACCATCCGGGGCGAACAGCAGCAGGGCGGTGCGATCGAGCCGCGACGCACCGACCTGTCGTGCGTGCCCGTTCGCGACGTCGACGACGCCGACCGTACCGTTCATCGTCAGCCACCCGACGTGGGTCCCGTCCGGCGAGATCGCGATCGCGCCGATCGGCCCGTCCCCTTCGCGGATCGTGTCGATGTGCTGGTCGTCGACGTGAAAGATGCGGACGCTGCCGTCGTATCCTCCGCTCGCGAGGAGCGCTCCGTCTGCCGAGAACTCGACACCGGTCACGCGGTCGCCGTGGACGAGCTCTGCGACGTCGGACCCGTCCCTCGCGCGCCGGATCTTCGCCGATCCGTCGCTGCTGGCCGTGGCGACGAGCCGGCCGTCCGGCGACACCGCGAGCGCCCAGACGCGGTCCGTGTGGCCGCGCAGGATGCGCCTCGCCACGCCGCGATCGCGCGCATCGATGGCCACGGTGGCTGCCCCCGGCAAGGCGGTGTCGAGCTCCTTCAACCACGCGATCGTCCCCGTCGGATCGGAGTCGAGCAGCGCGGCCGCCTTCGCGAGTCGCAGATCATCGAGGCGCGACTCGGCCTGGTGGCGCGCGCGCGCTTCGGCCACGGCGCTCTCGTGCGCAGCGTCGCGCTCGCCGGAGATGCGCGCGACGCTGACGAGCCCGAGGACGGCGAGCGACACGAGGCCCGCGGAGGCGACAGAGACCACCGCGCGGTTCTTTTGCACGTAGCGTGAGAAGAGCTCGCCGACACGGTACCGATAGGCCCCGACCAGCTGGCCCGTCGTGAAGCGCGAGAGCTCTGCGACGAGCTCGCCCGCCGTCCTGTAGCGATCTTCTTTGGCGCGCTCCATGGCGCGCTCGACAATCGCTACGAGGTCGAGCGGGACGTCCGGCGAGAGGTCCGCGAGCCGCTCGGGTGGTTGGCTGCCGACGCGATGAACGAGCTCGTTTCGCGGCGTGCCCTCGTACGGCTTCCGCCCGGACAAGACGTGGTAGAGGATCGCTCCGAGCGCGTAGACGTCGGCTCGCTCGTCGACAGGCTCGCCGCGCGCTTGCTCGGGCGGCATGTACGCGGGCGTGCCGATGACAGCGCCGCTATGGGTGTGGAACGTCGACGCGTCGAGCATGTCGTCTTCGTGGGCGTCCGGCTCTTCGACCGTCGACGCTGGGCTCTCCGCCTCGTCGAGATCCTTCGCGAGCCCCCAATCGATGACCACCGTCTCCCCGAACGGACCGACGAGGACGTTCGCGGGCTTGAGGTCCCGATGGATGATCCGCTGGCTGTGCGCGTACGCGATCGCCTCCGCCACATCGATGACCGTTCTCAACAGCGCGAGACGCTCGGCGAGCGTCCGTGCTTCGCCGATCACTTCACCGAGCGAGCGCCCCTCGACGAGCTTCATCGCGTAGAACGGCTCGCCCCCCGCCCACTTGCCGGCCTCGAGGATAGGGACGATCGATGGGTGCTGAAGCTGCGCGGTGATCCGCATCTCCCGCGCGAACCGCGCTTCGCTGTCGGCCATCCGCACGCGGAGCTCCTTGAGCGCGACCGGCCTGCCGAGGTAGAGGTCGCGCGCCCGCAGGATGCGGCCGAGGCCGCCACGCGCGATCTCCCCTTCCACCGCGTACCGCTCGCGCGGAACCTCTGCGAGGTTCAGCTCCTTCGAGCGGGTGCCGGACGCGTCGTTCGCGAGCTCCGTCGGTGCGTGGATCGAATCGTCGCTGTCGGGCGTGCTCGTGCGCGCGCGCGGTTCTTCCAGCGCCGGGTCGGCGTGGGCGTCACCTTCGCGTCGCGTGGTGCGCGAGTCTCCTTCCGGCTTGGCCAAGGCTCACTCGCAGCGGAGCGTACAGATCTGCATCTGTTGGTGACAGCGGAGCGCTCCGGCCGAGTCCGCGCGGGCCTCCGGGGCGGTCACGCACAGATGGAACTCCATGGAGCAGGCGCTGTTGCAGCGCTGGCGAGCGGCCGCGGCCGCGTCCGCCAATCGCTTCTCGCGCGCCCGGCGCGCGCGAGCCCGACGCGCCTCCTCCTCCGCGGCCTGCGCCTCGTCTTCCGCGGCCTGCGCCTCCGCGCCGTTCTGCGCCTGCTCTTCGACGCCTTCCATCGTCGGAACGTCCGCGGTGGCCGACTCCGACGGGACCATCGGCGCGCTGTTCGGCTCGGCGATGGGCGTCACCGGGACGGGCCCTTCGGAGAGCGGGCTCGGCGGCGCGACCGGCGCTGCCCGGAGCAGGATGGCAGCCGCCGCGGCGCCGCCGACCGCCGCGAGAAGCGCGACGACGAGCAATGGCCATCGCGCCCGACCGCGGGACGGCTCATAGGCGGGTGTGGCCGATGTCGGTGGGACGCTGCGAGCGGGCGTGCTGGTCGGCGGCGTAGCGGCGGGCTCCGGCGCGGTCGTCACGCCGGGCCCCGCTCCATCGTTTGCGCGACCACGCTGACCGAGCGCGTTCGCGGTGATGTCCTCGGATGCGAGCGTCGCCGATAGCGCCGCGTCCGGCGCGGGCGCGGGGAGGTGCGGGACGCGACACGAGCGGAGCGCGTTCTGCATCGCCTCCGCCGACGCGAAGCGCGCCGCCGGGTCGGGCTCGAGCGCGCAATCGATGACGGCCGCGAGGTCCTCCGGCAGATCGGGTCGGACCGTTCGGATGTACGGCGCCCGCCCCGTCATGATCGACACGACCAGCACGTTGTAGTTCGTGCCTTCGAAGGGCGTTCGGCCCGTGAGGCCGTGGAAGAGCATGCCGCCGACCGAAAAGAGGTCGGATCGCGCGTCTACCGGCTGTCCGCGCGCTTGCTCGGGGCTCATGTAGTGGGGCGTCCCGAGCACGGTCCCGGTGCGCGTGAGGCGACCGGCGTCGCTGTCGTGGACGCTGCGAGTGATGCCGAAGTCGAGGAGCCGAACTCGTTCGCGCCCGTCCTCGCGGGCGAGGAAGACGTTCTCGGGCTTGATGTCGCGGTGCACGAGCCCGGCGCGGTGCGCCGCGCCGAGCGCGCCGAGGAGCTCGATGGTGATGGCGACCATGCGCGCAACGTCGATCGATCCGCGCGCGATCCCGTGCGCGAGGTTCTCGCCGCGAAGGAGCTCGAGCGCGAGGTAGGGGCTTCCGTCGTCCGCGACGCCTGCGTCGAGCACTTCGACGATCCCCGGGTGCCCCACGCTCGTCGACGCTTGCGCCTCGCGAAGGAAGCGCTCGCGTGCTTGCGTGGAGCGCGCGACTACCGAGTGGACAATCTTGAGCGCGATCGGCCGGCTCGTGAAGGCATGACGCGCCTCGTACACGATGCCCATCCCGCCCTCGCCGAGGATGCCGACGATGTCGTAGCGGCCTGCGAAGCGCGTCCCAATCCTGGGGTCGTCTCTGCTCACCGCCACTGAGCGTAGACCTGGGACGGCGGGGTCGCTATTCCGCTTCGTTCGTGGAGGAGGTGGGCTCGTGATCGGCGCCGCGGCTCGATCCGGAGCTCTCCTTCCACTGCATGAAGAAATACGCGCCCGCGAGGACCGCGAGGATCACGAGGACGATGAGGAGCGGCCGGGTGGCGGCGTCGGTGGCAGGAGGGCTCGCGGCGGCCGGCAGCTCGGCTCTCTCCGAGGGTCGCTCCGCGGCCTCTCGCTCACGCGCCGCGTGCGCGTCGGCGCTCGCTGCCCGCTCCCTCTGCTTGCGCTCTTGGGCCCGCTTGCGACCCTCTTCGCGCCGCTCCCGCTTGGACTTCTTCTTCTTCGAGGGAGTGGGGGAGCGAGACGCGGCCGCCGACGCCGAGCCGGCGGGCGACGGAGCGCGGGAGGCCGCAGCGGGCGCGGGCTCGGGCTCGGGCTCGGGCTTGGAGTCGGGCTTGGAGTCGGAATCGGAGTCGGCCGCGGGCTTGGAGTCGGAATCGGAGTCGGACGCGGGCTCGGAATCGGAGTCGGAATCGGAATCGGAATCGGAATCGGACTCGGACTCGGAATCGGACTCGGAGTCGGACTCGGACTCGGAATCGGACTCGGAGTCGGACGCGGGCTCGGACTCGGAATCGGAGTCGGAGTCGGAGTCGGAGTCGGAGTCGGAGTCGGACGCGGGCTCGGGCTCGGGCTCGGGCTCGGGCTCGGGCTCGGGCTCGGGCCTGGCGTCGGTCTTGGCCGCGGGCGCGGGCGGCGAGGGGGCGTCGTCGACGTGGGCGCGGATGGCGTCCTTGCCGGCTTCGTCGACCTTCACGAACTTCACGCCCATCCCGGCGGGGCGGTCGGCGCTCTCGGTGGTCTCGCGGGCCCACACGACTCGGCCGACCGCGCTCGAGGGCTCGTCGCCGGGCTTGAACGACGCCTCGATTCGGACGAGCGTCCCGACCTTCATCGGCGCGTCGGTCACGATGAAGAGCCCGCCGACCGAGACGTCGCGCGCCTCGTGCTCTTCGAACTCCGCCGTCGCCGCGCTCTTCAGACGCACGCGGGTCTCGATGAGCGCTCGCGGATCCTGCCGTGATTCGGCCATGTTCCCCTCTTGCGTCAGGTCCATACCCCCCGCGGCGACGGTTTCGCAACCCCGGGCGCGCCTTTTCCGGTCGCCTCGAAGATGCTACGTCCGGTGTCGCCCCGCGCCGGCGGAGGGACACGACCGAGGGAGGCGATGCCGGAAGTCCACGTGATCAATCATCCGCTCGTGCAGCACAAGCTCACGCTCATGCGGAAGAAGGAGACGGGCTCCGGCTCGTTTCGAAGGCTCCTTCGCGAGATCGGCGTCCTACTGGCGTACGAGGCGACACGCGACGTCCCCACCATCTTGCAGGATATCGAGACGCCGCTCGCGCCGATGAGGGCGCCGGTCATCGAGGGCAAGAAGCTCGTTCTGATGTCCGTTCTGCGCGCCGGCGATGGGATCCTCGAGGGCTTCCTCGAGGTGCTGCCGTCCGCGCGAGTCGGGCACGTGGGCCTCTTTCGCGACCCGAAGACCCTCAAGGCCGTCGAGTACTACTTCCGGACCCCGGCGGAGATGGGGGATCGCGACGTCATCGTCGTCGACCCCATGCTCGCCACCGGCAACTCGGCTGCTGCCGCGGTCGAGCGCGTCAAGGTCACGCAGCCCAAGAGCATGAAGTTCGTCTGCCTCCTCGCGGCGCCCGAAGGCATTCGCGCCTTTCACGTCGCGCATCCCGACGTGCCGATCTGGACCGCGGCCATCGACGAGAAGTTGAACGCGAAGGGCTACATCCTTCCCGGTCTCGGCGACGCCGGAGACCGGCTGTTCGGCACGAAGTAGCAAACCAGGGGATCGGTCATGGGCCTCGCGAAGAAGCTGCAGATCAAATCCGGGAGCAACGTGCTCGTCGCCGGTGCGCCGCGCGCGGTGCTCGACACCATCGAAGTGCCGGAGGGCGCCACGCTCCGGACCCGCGGGCACGGGCCCTTCGACGTCGTGGTGTCGTTCGTCGCTCGGCGGGTCGACGTCGAGGCGGCGTTCGCGCAGGCGCGCGACGCGCTCGCGAAGGGCGGGGTGCTCTGGCTCGCGTACCCGAAGAAGAAGAGCGACGCCGGGGCCGATCTGAGCCGGGACGTGGGGTGGGAGCGGCTCGGTCGGGCGGGGTGGGCGCCGGTGTCCGCGGTGTCGATCGACGAGACCTGGTCGGCGTTGCGCTTCAAGGAGGATCCCGACCTCGTCGCGGCCCGCCGAGCGCGGCGCCCTGCTCGGCATTCACAGCGGAAAACGGTGAGCCTCAAGCGCAAGTGAGGCGGCCGGCGAACGACCCAAGCCGGGGCTCTGTCATGCTGTCCATCAGCGCATGGGCCCGAAGAAGAAGCGCCTCGGACCGCCGCCGCCCGCCCCGGCCAAGACGCGCTCGCTGACGAGTGGTCCGGAGCGCGTCGCCTCGTATCCGACGGCGATGGACGTGGTCTCGCGACCCGATCTCGCGGCGCTCGTCCGCCGCGCGTTGCGCGTCGCCGCGGCGTCGGGGCTCGTGCTGCTCGGCGCCGCGGGCTCGGGGTGTGCCGATCCGGTCTGCGCAGCGAGCTCGACCGACGAGCTGGTCACGCATGGGAAGTCGGCGGTGCGAGATGTGGGGAGCCTCGAAGTGAAGGCGGCGGTCGAGGAGCTCGGTATCGGGCTCGGGATCATGCCCCACCCGGCGGGCATGATGATCGCGGGCGAGATGCCCGCCGTGATGCCGACACCCATGCCCCCGCCGGCGCCGACGAGCGGCGGCGGTACACCTCTGGGCTCGGCCGAACGTCCCAGTTGGTGATGCCGAAGAAAAAGAAGAGCCCGACCGCCGACTTTCGCCGCGCACAGAACGAGCGCAGCGTCGCAAACGCACGTCGGGCGGACGGGGGTTACCCGTCCGCCTACGACGTGTTGGCGCGGCCCGAGCTCGCTGCGCGCGTGCGCGCGTCGCTGAGGAGCGTCGCCGCTCTCGGGTTGGTCATCGCGGGCGCGGGCTGCGCGGAGCCGACATGCACCGACAGCGCGCTCGGCGAGCTGCGCGTGCACGGCGGCGAAGCGCTCACCGACGTGGCTCACCTCGAGATTGGTGCAGCGGTCAAACAGATTGGCGTGGGCACCGGGATCACTCCGCACCCTGTACCGGTGATGTTGGGCGGCACGATAGTGCTTCCGTCGCCGTCCTTGCCACCACCGCCGAGCGGGAGCGGGACCGGCTTCGAGGAGTGAGGGCCGGTGGCGCGACCCGGAGGTAGCGTGCTAGGCCTCCGGCCATGACCGGCATCGACGACGACCACGTGGTCATGACGGCGGAGGAATTTTCCGCAACGCCGAGAAGGCGCGCGTCCTCGCTCGCATCGTCGCAGAAGACCCAGACGACGTCGAAGCCAGAGTCTCGCTCGGGCTCCTCCGGCAGCAGGGGCTCGCGCTCGACGATCCGGAGTGGGTTCTCGGGTTTCGTCCGGAGGAGCTGGCCGCGACTGCCGGCGGCGGCGCGGGCGCAGGCGCGACCGAGAGCGGGCCGAGCCACGACGACTGGACCGACGCGATGCTCGGCGAGGCATCGGGCTACGCGAGCGTCGGGCTCGTCGACCGCGCGATCGATCTGCTCGAGACGGTGCTCCGCATGAGCCCGTCTCACGACCTCGCCCGAGCGCGTCTGTTCGATTTCGAGGCGCGGCGGCTCCGCGGTGAAGGCCACTCCGCCGACGACACTCTTCGCATCCCGCCGCGCTAGCTAACGCGAGGCGTCCATCAGCGCGAGGCGCTGCTTGGCTTCGGTGTCGTCCGGGAAGAGCTCGATCACCTTGCGAAGCGCTTCCTTGGCCCGCCGGGCGTCGCGCGCGGCAGCGTAGAGCTCGGCGAGGCCGAAGTACGCGCGCCGGAGCGCGGCTTCGTCGCGGCTCGTGACGACGATCTTCTGTAGCGCGTCGATCGCGCCGCGATTGTCCTTCGACTCGAGGCAGACCGCCGCGAGCATCTCGAACGCGTCGGTGCGCTCGGGCTCGAACGTCGTGACCGTACGCAAGCTCTTCTTCGCGGACGCGTGATCCCCGAGCGAGCGTCGTAAGCGGGCGTGCATCAGGTGGAGCGAGACGAGGTAGCCGCGCTCACCACCGCGAGAGATGTGGGCTGCCACGATGTCCGCGAGCCGCTTCGCGTCACCGTGCACGGGGACGAGCCGCTCGAGGCGGCCGAGCACGTCGTGCGCGGACGCGTCGGCCCGAGCCGCTTCGAAGTAGGACTGTGATGCGCGCGCCGGGTCCTTCAGTCGCTCCTCGACGAGCCGCCCGGCGTGATAGTGCAGCTCGGCCTTCCTCGCGTCGGAGCGCGCACGCCGCGCCGCCTCCGTGAACGCGTCGGCGGCCCCGCTCGCGTCGCCCGCGCTCTCGCGCAGCGCGCCCAGCGCTTCGGCGACCGTCGGGTGCCGCGAATCGATCGCGACGGCCCGCGCGAGCCGATTCGCCGCCGCGCTGGGGGACCGGATCGCGCCCGCGATCTCGGCCGCGCGAAGCTCGAGAGAGACCCGCTCGCGCGGCTCTTCGAGCTGCTCTGACATCTCCGCGAGCGCTTGGCCCAACAAGCGCTGGTCGCCGCGCTCGCGCGCGATCGCCTCGACCTGTCGCGCGAGCCAGAGGTCCGCTTGACCGTACTCGAACGTCGCGACGAGAAGGTCGTCCGCGCCACGCGACGTCGCGGTCGCGAAACGACGGCGAAGCCGCGCGGCGAGCCGTGCGTGTGCCGCCGCGTCCTTCGGATGGCCGAGGCGCGCGAGCTGCTCCTCGATCGTGGCGAGGCCCACGTCGTCGCCGAGCTCCATCGTGAGCCGCTCCACGCCGCGGACGCTCGCAGCGTGGGCGGGATAGTGCGAGAGGATTGCTCTGTACGCGTCGAGCGCCGCCACCGGGTCGCGACGCAGATGCATCTCGAGCTCCGCGAGCCGCTCGAGCGACAGAGCACGCGACGTGTCGTCGGGCGCGGCGGCGGCCTCGGCGCGGAGGCGAGCCGCGACAGCGTCGAGGTCTCCGGCCGCGATCTGGACACGGTAGAGAGCGCGCAGCGCAACCGGGTCGTCGGGCGCGTGCGCGAGGGCGGTCTCGAGCAGCGACGCAGCCCGCCCGAGGTCGCGTGCCTCCTCGAACGCCTCGGCCGCTCGGACGAGGAGAACACGTGCCATCGCATCGGGCGTAGCGACGGCGGCGCTCTCGAGCAGCTCGCCGCGCGTGGCCGCGGAGATACCCCCCGCGCGGATCCGGAGGTCGGCGAGCGCCGCGTCCTCGGGAACGAGGTCGGATGCCCGCGCCAAGAGCTCGCGGTCCGGTTGCTCGTCAGCGAGCGCACCGCGCACGAGCAGCTCGGCGGCAGCGCGCGCATCGGGGATGCCCTCCGCGCGAGCGAGCACCATCGATCGGAGCTTCGCCGGGTCCCCGCTCCGGCGCGCGCGCTCTTCCTCCGCCCACATCGCCGGCGGATATCCGGGGCACGCCTCGAGCGCCGCTTGATACGCGTCCTGGGCGTCGCCTTCGGTGGCCTCGAGAATCCGCCCCGACATGGCGATCGCGAACGCCGCTCTCTCGCCGCGCGCGTGCGCCCCCTCTTCGCGCCAGAGCGCGGCCGACTTCTGCGGCGCGAGCTTGCGCGTGAGCTCCGCGAGGCGACGGCACGCGAGCGCGTCGCCGGGCGCGAGCCGCCGCACGTCGCGCAACACCCTCGCGCACTCCCTCTGGTCGCCCCGCTCCTCGTGAAGATCCGCGAGCGCGACGAGCCTCGCCGGCGCGGTGGCACCGCCCACGCGCTCCGCTTCGCGCCCGAGGCACGCCGTGAGGTCAGCGAGGTCGCCTGCCTCGGCGGCGGCGTCGCTCGTCGCGAGAAGCGCCGCCGGATCGGGAGCCTCTTCCTCGGCGGCGTCGGCGAGCATCCGCCTCTCCGCTTGTGGAGAGCCGCTCGCGAGCGCGAGACGCGCGCTCGCCGCAAGTGGTCCGAGGCCGCTCGAGCGCGCGACGCGCGCCACCTCGCGCGCGTCACCCGATCGGCGTGCGAGCGCCTCTCCGACGATGCGCACCAGCTCGAGCGTCTGATCGGCGTGTGCGGCCTCTCGGAGCGCCTGAGCCGCGCCCCGGTCGTCTTTCGCCTCCGCGCGGGCCTCCGCCAGCTGCAGCGCGAAGAGCGCGCGAGGCGTTCGTTTCGTGGCGGCCGTGCACGTCGCGAGCGCCTGCTCGAGCGCGTCCCCAATCGCGCGCGGCCTCGGCCGCGCGCGCGAGCGCGATCGCGGCGGGCGCGTCCGCGGTGTCCGAAACGATCGATACGGCGAGGGAGGCCTTCCCAGCTGCCAGGTGCGCGACGCGGGCGGCCGCGCGCAAGAGCCCCTCGGTGAGCGGTCGCTCGTGGAGGAGGCGCGCCGCTCGGCCGAGCGCGTCGCTCGACTCGTCGAAGCTGCGCTGTGCGTACGCGCTCCTCGCGACTCCGACCCATGCATCGAACGCGTCCACGTCCTGTTCGGTCGCGCGCTTGAACAGAAACCTGCCGCGTGTGAGGTCGCCGTCTCGGACCGTTTGCCTCGCCGCTTCGACGAGGATCGCCGCGGCCGCCTTTCCATCCTTCCACTCGCGTGCTGCGCGCTCGAGGTTCGCGTGTCGGTCGACGCCCAACATCGCCGCGACGAGCGCCGTGCCGACCGACCTCGGCCGCTGGCTCAGCGCGCGCCCCGCTTCGTCGGCCGCGCGGCGGGCATCGCCGAATCTGCGACATCGACACCACCGCTGCGAGCGCGAGCAGCAGCCCGCGCTCGTCCGGCGACGCGGGGAGCCGCGCCTCGTCCTCGAGTCGTTCGACGACCTCGCCGAACGCACGTCGCCCGAGCGCTTCGTGTCGGAGCCGTCGGAGGACTACCGGGTCGTGGGGCGCGAGCTTCTTCGCTTCGGCGAGGTGGCGGCGCGCGCCTACCGCATCGCCGCATGCCTCTGCGAGCTCCGCCGCGGAGAGCCAGAGCCGCGCGTCCGATCGCTCCGCTGCGAGCCCACGCACGGTGGCGAGGCGCTCCGTCGGGCCGACGTCGCCCGACACGGGCAGCGCGCGCATCGTCCCCGTCGTCCGTCCGGGGCTCGGCGGCGCCTCCGCGCGCTGCACGGACTCCACCAGCCCCTCCACACCGAGCTCCCACGCGGCGTCGCCGACGCTGGTCCCGAAGAACCCCGAGCTCCGTTCGAGCCGTCCTCTTCCGTGCTCGAGGTCCTCGGAGCGCTCCACCGGTGGCTCGTCGAGCGCGAAGAATCCGCGCGCAGCGTGCGATGTGCGGGCGAGAGCCAGAAGCGGAGAAGCTCCGTCGCTTCGGCGTTCTCTCGGATGGCGTCGCGCGTCGGCGGCGCGTCGAGGACGTGCGTGAGCGCCGCGCCGAGGTCGCCGGAGACGAGCAGGCCTGCCTTGGCACACGTCAGCCGGATCCGAGCGGATTGCTCGATGAGCGCGTCGACGTCCTTCGCGACCTCTTCTGCCGCTCTGGCGACGCTCTTCTTGGCGGTGCGCGAGAGCGCCTTTCGGGCGGCGGCCGTGACCTCGGCGTCAGCTTCGATCCCAGCGAGGCTCGCATCGGCGGCGCTCGCGATCGCAGCGAGCAGCGACGTCGCCTCGACGGGCGTGAGGTCGATGAGGGCCGCCGCGCCCTGCCGCACGCCCATCGCGAGCGCGCCGGCCCGGAAGCGATGCGGGCCCGCCATCGGCGATCCCACGCTCTCTGACACCATCCAGGCCGAAGGACCGCCTTGCGTCGTGGCGACGCCGACGTCCCCCGGTGGCTCGCCACCTCGGTAGAAGCAATCGGAAGCAACGTCGAAGACCGGCCGAATCCGTTCGATGGCGTCGCGCTCCGGGCACTCGTCCTTGGGCTTGACGAGCTCCTTCTTTCCGAGGCCGAGGCTCTTCGCGTCGGCGCCGAGCACCGCGAGCGCGGCTTCTGCACCGGCTTCGCCGAGCTGCACGAGCGGGTCGCCGCCCACGCGTGCGCCGAGCGCCGCAATCTGCGCGTCTCCGAGGGTCCCGGTTGGCAGCGGTGCTTCGTACTCGTGGAGCGCCGTCCAACGCTCGAGCTCTTCCTCGTTCGCCGCGCCGACGACCGCGACCGCGTCGAGGACGAGACGCTCGAAGTCGAGGTCTTCGGCGAGCCGCGCCGCGGTGCGGAGCTCGCGCAGATGGTCGGGCGACGTCGGGTCCGCGGCGAGGTCGCGTCGCACCGCCTCCTCGAAGCTGGATGCCAGACGCCGGCGCGCTCCGCGGTCGAGGAGCTCGGACAGCGCGGTCGCCGCGTCGATGTCGGTGGGCGCCGCCTCGAGCGCGCGCTCGTACGCCTCGACCGCGCCTGCCTCGTCGCCGAGCGCGCTTCGCATCAGGGTGCCGGCACGGATCTTCGTACCGCGCGCGCGCTGCGCCTTCGGTCGATGAAGCGGCCGCCTGCAGTGCGTGAACGGCGTCTTCGTAGAGGCGGGCGCGCTCTGCGAGGTACGCCATGCGCGACGAGCAGTCCTCGTCGGCGAGGCCCATGCTCTCGACGACCTTGAGCTCGCCGAGGGCGCCGGCGGGGTCGCCGAGCTCCGTGAGAGGTAGCGAGCAGCCGCGAGGCGAGCGTGCCGGCGCTCCTCAATCGGGAGGTCGACGCAGGCGAGCTCGCGGAGCGCTTGCACCGCCTCGTCGAACCTGCCGACCGACACCTGCGCTTCCGCCAACAGCGCGAGGCCCGGTGCATGGGCCGGCTCGAGCGTGTGCAGGTTGCCGAGCGCCTCGATGGTTTGCTCGGTGAGACCGAGGGCCCGCGAGAGCTCGGCTTGCTCCCAGAACAAGCGCGCGAGCTCGTCCGCGTCGTCGACGACGGCGATGCGCTGCGTCACGAGGTCGAGGAGACCGTTCCAATCGCCCGATGCGGTCGAGATCTCGTGGAGGCGTGCGTACGCCTCGCCGTGGGTCGGATCGAGCCGGAGCGCTTCGCGTAGTCGATGCGTCGCCTCGTCGGATCGCCCGAGCTGTGTGTCGCTCGCGAGGCCCGCTTGGGCGAGCAGCGCGGCTCGCTCCGTGGTGGGCGCAGCGCCCGCGAGCTTCTCGGTCGCGCGGGCGAACGCGTCCCAGTCCGCCGCTTCCCGTGCCGAGATGCGGAGCGCCTCCCAGGCCGCCAGAATCATCCGCGTCACGCTCGACCATCGCGCGGAGCATGCGCGTGGCGTCCGCATGCCGGCCCGCGAGCGTCAGCGCGCGCGCGAGCGCGGCCTCGAGCGGCGGTCGGACGCCGGCGGCGGCGTGCGCGACGCGCGCTTCGAGGGCACGCGCGGCGCCGTCGAGGTCGCCGACGGGGAGCGCGAGCTCGAGCGCGAGCGCCGCGGCCAAGCCCTTCGGATCGGCGTGCTCAATCTCCTCGACGAGCCGACCCACGCGCTCGGCGTCCGCGCCTCCGGACGCCAGCGCGAAGAGCGAGAGCTCGACGGCGACCGCGGGATCGCTCGTCGCGCGCGCGAGGCCTTCGAACGCCTGGCTCCGCGCCTCCGCGCCCGATGCGCCGTGCGTGCTCGCGCGAAGGAGCGCCCAGCGCGCCCACCGCTCGTCGGTCCGGAGGTCCAGGACGCGCGACGTGAGCCGCCGGACAGCGTCCGGGTCGTCGCCCTCGTCGAGCAGCAGCCCGCCGAGCGTGCGCCGAAGGGCGAGCGCGGACGCGCCGTGCGCGCTCGAGACGAGCTTCTCGAGCGCGGTCCTCTGCGTGGCGTCGTCCGTCGCGACGACGAGGAGGGTCGCGGCCGCGGACGGGCCCGCGTCCTCGTCCGCGAGCGCGGAGGTGAGCGTCGAGAGAGCTCGAGCGAGCTCACCTCGGTGGGCGTGGAGCTCGCCGAGCTCGAGCGCAGCGAGCCCCGGCCGACTCGTCGCCGCCTCGTGCTCGGCGAGGCCTTCGAGCGCCTCCCGTACGATGGCGTCGTCACCGGTGGCCACCGAGAGCCGACGCAAGAGCCATCGCGGCGCGATCGAATCCGGGGCTGGCGGCGACGGCGCGGCGGCACTGTTCGACCGCGAGCGCGAGGTCGCCCGCCGCCCTCGCGGCGAGCGCGCCGCGCAAGAGCAGCGGCTCGGCCATGTGCGCGGGTGTGCCGCCCGTTCCGGCCCGCTCGAGCAGCTCCGCGAGCGACGCCGTCTCGCCTCGCGCGCGGAGCACCTCTTCGAGGAGCGCCAGCGGGTATGCGGCGGCGGGCGCGCGGTCCACGGCGCTCGCCAAGAGGTCGCGGGCGCGATCGAGGTCGCCACCGCGTGCGAGCGCGCGTCCCGCGACCGCGATGTGCGCGGTTCCGAGCGCCGCTTCGCCCGCCGCGTCGGCGGAGCGCGCGAGCGCGAGGTGCGCGTCCGCGAGCGCGGCGAGATCGCGCTTGCGCGCCGATGCGATCCGCAGCGTGGCCGCGATCCACGCCGGCGCGTTCGGATCGACGAGGAGCGGTTCGAGGCTCGCGAGCGCCGTCTGCGCGTCCCCGGCGCGCTGTCGTCGGTACCGCTCGTGCAATAGATGCGAGCGCTCGACGTCGTCGATGTCGTCTCGCTCGAGGAGAGCGCGCGCGGCCTCGACGACCATCTCGCCTTGTCCGAGGCGAAGCGCACCGCCGTAGAGCTCCCGCAGGATGGGCGTCGGGCTCGCCGCGCGCTCGGCAGCTGCAGACAGCAAGGCGTTGGCACGCCGTCCATCGCCGAGCTCGTCGAGCGCGATGCGCCCCGCCTGCCAGAGCACGCGCGACGGGTCCGGGGTCCCCGCCGCGCGGGCGCGCTGCTCGAGCCAGGTGATCCGCTGCGCCGGATCGGAATCCGCGAGCAGCGCCTCGTGGAGGAGCGCCGTCGCCGCGACGGAGCTCGGGTCGGCCTCCACCGCCGCTTCGAGCGCGGCGAGGTGCGCGCGCCGGTTGCCCTTTCGGAGCGCGGAATCGGCGATGCGCAGGTGGATCGCGGCGCCGTACGGACCGGTGCCGCGCTCGAGGAGACCTCGTGCCTCCTTTTGAGCGGCCGAGAAGTCCTCCGAGAGCTCCTCAATCTCCATCCGCTCGATGCGGAGCAACGGGTCGGCAGGGCGAAGCGCGACTGCGCGCTCGAGCGCCTTGCGTGCGGCAGCTCGCTCGCCCTCGGCGACCGAGAGCCGCGCCACCTCGCGGAAGAGCGTCGCAGCGTCCGCGCGCGCGGACGCCTCGTCCGCGTGCGTCGGCAGTGCCCCCGCCGAGAGCCCCTGGCTGACCGCCTCGCCTCGCGCACGCTTCTCGGCCAGTGTGCCGAGCCGCTCGAGGATCTCGATACAATCGTGCACGCCACCGCGGCGCTGCGTGATGCGCTCGAGCTCCCGGAGGAAGCGGTGCTGCTCGATCGGCACCGAGAGCGCGCCTCGAAGAGCCTCGATCGCGCCGTCCACGTGGCCCGCGGCTTCGAGCGCGAGCGCGCTCTCGAGGACGAGCACGCGTCGCATCACGGGGTCGGTCACGTGCTCGGCGCGTGCGGCCACGACGCGAGCCGCTCCGGTCGCATCCGAGGCTCGCCGCAGGAAGAGCTCGAGCGAGAGCGACGCCGCGAGGTTGCCCGAGTCGCGAGCGAGAGCCCTCTCGTACAACGCGCGCGCCTGGTTGCCCCGCTCGAGCCGATCCTCGAGCAGCGCGGCATGATCGAGGAGCGCCGACGCTTCCTCGGACGGCGTCCGCGCCACCTTCGCCTCGGTCGCGAAAAGGTCCGCGAGGACCGCCGGATCCTCGCCACCGCGGTGGAGCCGCAGGAGCGCGAACAATGGCGGCCGGAACGTCGCGTCCGCGGATCGCGCGGCCTTGTACTGCTCCACCGCTTCGCGCACGTTGCCAGACTGCTCGAGAACGTGACCGAGCTCGTACGACAGCACCGCCTTGGTCGCTCGCTCGGTGGATGCGGCGAGCTCCGAGCGAAGCCCGGCGATGCGCGCCTCCTCGTTCACTACGAGCCGAGCCTGACGGTGGTCGCGGTCAGCTCGCCCGACCGCACGCGGATCGTCACCCGCCGCTCCGCACCGCCCTCGAGCGCGCGCACCGTGAGCCGATGGCTCCCCGCCGGAAGCTCCACCCCGACCAGCGGCGTCCGCCCCAACGACCGCGCCCCCAAGAACACTTCCGCGGGGGGAATAGCCAATACGTTCAGCGTTCCCGGCGCCTGATTCACCACCTCCTGTGCCCGCCGCACCCTCCGGCGCCTTTCACCCTGGGACGGTTCTCCACTCGCGACTCGCGCAACGTCACCCGGGGACGGCTCTCCACTCGCAACTCGCTCGCTCTCATCCGGGGACGGTCGCATGGGGTCTTCAGCCCCTCGACGAGCCAGTTCTTCGCGTGCACCTCGCTGCGTCGCCACCGGCTCTCGGGCCGTCGGCGGCGCGAGCGGGACCGCCACCGGCTCCGGCTCATCGTTGCCCACCATGATCGCGCTGATCGCGCTCCCGAGAAAGAACAGCAAGACCGCTCCCAACCCGATCGCGATCAACCAGAGCAAGCCGCTCGACGCACGCGGCGCGGGCGAAGTCGCGTCGGGCGCCGGCGTCGACACAGGCGTCGCGATCGCGTGCGCTGTCGCCGGCTCGCTTCCCGTAGGCGCTCGCGTCGGCACCGTCGGCACGCGGCTCGAGAGGGGTCCGCTTCCGCGAGGCGCCACACGCTCGGGCTCTGCCTCGGCCCCACCGTCGACCGGGCCCGCGCCCTCGTTCGCTCCGAGCGCCGGCCGCATGTGGCTCCCGAGACTGCTCTCGCTCTCGAAATCCGCCTCCTCGAGGATCTGCGTCCCTTCCTGCAGCGTCGCCTGCAACAGCTCGTCCCGTCGCGCGAGCTTCTCGCCGAGGTGCTCGCGCATCCACGCCGCCGCCTGCGCCGGTCCGGCGGGCACGCCGTAGCCGTACACGAACGTCTCGAGGTCGTCGGCGAGCTCGGCGGCCGTCGCGTAGCGCTCCGCCGGTTGCCGCGCGAGCCCGCGCATCACGATCTTCTCGAGCGCTGCCGGATACCCCTCGACCAGCTCGGTCGGCCGCGGGATTGGTCGCGACAACACGTTCACGACCGTCGCGCCCTCCGACTCGGCACGAAAGAGCCGCCGGCCTACCGTCGACTCCCAGAGGACCGTCGCGAGCGCCCACACGTCGGTTCGTCGATCCACCGGTCGGCTCTCGAGCTGCTCGGGCGACATGTATGCGAGCTTGCCCTTCAGCTCACCGGCCGCCGTCGACGTGAGCCGTCCACGGGCGCGTGCGATGCCGAAGTCGACGACCTTCGCGATGCCCTCGTAGAGCACGAGCACGTTCTGCGGTGACACGTCGCGATGCACCACACCGAGCAATGCGCTCCGTTCGTCGCGCAGCTCGTGAGCCGCGTGGAGGCCCCGCGCGGCGTCCCCGATGATCCGGGCGGCGAGCCACGAGGGGAGGATCCCCGCCGGCGCGCGTCGCATCAACGTGCTCAGCGACTCACCGTGCAGGTACTCCATCACCAGGTAGACGACCTCGTCCTGCACACCGAAGTCGAGCACGCCACAGACGTTCGGATGATGGATGCGCGCCGCGACCTTGGCCTCGTCGAGGAGCATCGTTCGAAAGCGGTTCTGTACGGCGAGATGCGGGTGGATCACCTTGATCGCGACCCATCGCGTGAACCCGTGCGCGCTCGCGAGGCGCGCCAGGTAGACAGCGGCCATGCCGCCCTGGGCTACGCGGTAGCGCAGCTCGTACCGTCCGAGGTGCGAGCCCTCCGCGACGGCGGCGTCGAGCGACGGCTTGGTCACCAACCCTCCACCGTCGCCGTGCCGATGTGGGCCTGATCGTTTCCGGACGAGGACGCCGCGACGGCGACGATCACCACGACGAGCACCACCGCCGCGGCGGCGCCGCCCGCGACGAACGGCCAGAGCGGCAAGCCGCCCTCGCTCGCGATCTCGCCGCCCGCCGCCTCGGTCACTTCGCCGCGCAGATCGAACACGCGCTCGACGGACACGAGATCGGCCCCGCCGGGCGACGAGGCCGCGGCGGCGCACGACAGGCGCTCCCCATCGCTCCCGACCTCGACGCGCACGGACGTCTCCGGTGGCGAGTCTTCGCTCTCGACGGTCCCCGCGCTCCCGCCGTCGCAACGCAGGCGAATCGACGCGAAGAGCCCGTCCGGCGCCGGCGCCACTCGGGCGCGGACCGTCGTGGCGCTGTCTCGCGCGACCGCTCCGTCGGATGTCACCGTGAGCGCCGCTGCTTCGCCGCGCGCTCGGTCGAGCAGCGCCTGAAGCTCGGGTGGCGCTCCCTCGGGTGGCGCGGTCGACGGGTCGAGCGCGACAGCTGCGGCCGCGTGAGCGCTCGCGTCGTCCTCGTCGCCGAGCGCGAGGCGCAGTGCTGCGAGGTGGCGGTGCGCCTCGACCGCCAACGGCGCGGTCAAGCTCGCCGACGCGAGCGCTCGCCCGAAGGCGGCGGCGGCACCTTCGAAGTCCGCGTTCAGGTAGAGCGCGCGGCCCTGTTCGACGTCCTCGCTCGCGCTCGTCTGCGCTCGAGCGGTCGTGGACGCGAACGACAACACGACGCCCAACCCGAGTGCATGGAGCCCCCGAAGCCGCATCCCCGAGATGATACGGGAAAACGGTGCGGTGCGGAGAACATCGTCTCGAAGCGTGCGCTCCGGGATCGGATCGAGCGCCTACCTCCGTCGCTCCGTCGGCTGTTCGAGCCGCTCGCGCTCGAAGTCGAGACGGCGGGCAGCGACACCGAGCTCGAGGAGGTGAGCCTCGGCGATCTCGCGCTCGAGCCCGATGACGCGCCGAACGAGGTGCCGAGGAGCGACGACGCTACGTGACGTCGAGCCGGCGGCGCGTCTGCCCGCGCCTCGGCCGGTCAGATCCGCGGGCCGGCGCCGCGGACCGCTTCGCTCGCGCCGTCTTCGTACTTCTTGAAGTTCTCTTTGAAGCGGAACGCGAGCTTGCGCGCGGTCTCGTCGTACTTCGCGGGGTCCTTCCACGTGTTGCGCGGGACGAGGACCTCCGCGGGACGTTCGGGCAGCTCTTCGGGATCGCGAGCCCGAAGATCGGATCCTCGACGGTCTCGACGGAGTCGAGCGCACCAGAGTGGATGGCGTCGACGATCGCGCGCGTGTGCGAGAGCTTCATCCGCGCACCGACGCCGAACGGTCCGCCGGTCCACCCCGTGTTGACCAGCCACACGCTGGCGCCGTGCTTCTTGATCTTCTCCGCGAGGAGCTCGGCGTACTTGGTCGGATGCCAGACGAGGAACGGGCCCCCGAAGCACGGAGAGAACGTCGCCTCCGGATCGGTCACGCCGACCTCCGTGCCCGCTACCTTGGCGGTATAGCCGCTGATGAAGTGGTACATCGCCTGCTCGGGCGTGAGCTTCGCGACGGGCGGGAGCACGCCGAACGCGTCGGCCGTGAGGAAGATGACCTGGCTCGGATGGCCGCCCGTGCACGGGATCTTCGCGTTCTCGATGTACTCGATCGGATACGAGCCGCGCGTGTTCTTCGTGATCGACGTGTTCGCGTAGTCGACGGCGCGAGTGGCGGAGTCGTACACGACGTTCTCGAGCACGGAGCCGAACCGGATGGCCCGGTAGATGTCCGGCTCCTGTTCGGCGGAGAGGTCGATGACCTTCGCGTAGCAGCCACCTTCGATGTTGAAGACACCGTCCGTGCCCCAACAGTGCTCGTCGTCACCGATGAGCTGGCGCTTCGGGTCGGCGCTGAGGGTCGTCTTGCCGGTGCCGGAGAGCCCGAAGAGGATCGACGTGTCGCCGTCTTTACCCTCGGTCGCGGAGCAGTGCATCGAGAGCACGCCCTTCTTCGGCATCAAGTAGTTCATCACGGTGAAGATGCCCTTCTTCATCTCACCGGCGTACTCGGTGCCGAGGATCACGAACTCGCGCGTCGCGAAGTTCAGCGCGACGCTGGTGGTCGACGTCATCCCGCTGGTGTACCGGTTCGCGGGAAAGCGGCCGGCGTTGAAGACGACGAAGTCCGGGTCGCCGAAGCTCGCGAGCTGCTCGGGCGTCGGACGGATCAGCATGTTGTGCATGAAGAGCGCGTGATACGCGCGGGCGCAGATCGACGCGGACCTTGATGCTGGTGCTTCGGGTCCCAGCCCGCGTAGCCGTCGACGCAGTAGAGGAACTCGCGCGTGTTCAGGTAGTCGATCGCGCGCTCGCGGTTGATGTTGAATACGCGCTCTTCGAGCTTGATGTTGATCGGCCCCCACCAGATGTCGTCGCTCGTGTCGGGGTCTTCGACGATGCGCTTGTCCGTGGGGCTCCGCCCCGTCTTCTCGCCCGAGAGCGCGACGAGCGCGCCGCTCCCGGAGATCGCGGTGCCACGTTCGTTGCGGAGCGCCGCCTCGTACAACGCCGCGGGGCTGACGTTCCGGATCACGTGCTCGACGTCGATCCCGTGCTGCTCGAGCGAAAAGTCTGTCATGGAGCCGCTCCTTCGGAGACCGGCGCGCGCCGGTGCGAGGCCTAGAGGAATACGCCTCCACGGGGGATTTTCAAGGTGGTGGGCGGACCACGATCTCGTAGGGCCCCGTTTCGCCGGGGCGGGCGCTCGTCGCGCCCACGTGGATGCTTCCGGCCGCCCCGGTCGTGAAGTCGACGACGGCGTTCGTGCCGTCCGCGTCGTCGACGTCCTGCTGTGGTCGGTCGTTGTGCCACACGATGAGGTACGTGTTGAACGACGCCGACGTCATCTCGATGTGCACGTTCACGTTCGCCGGCCACTCGAAGTTGTAGTCGTCGATGTACTCCCCGCTGTTGAGCTGACGGTCGCCGGGACCGAGCGTGCCGGCGAACCTCTGCACCGGCACCTCGAGCGTGACATCCACCATCCGACCGGACGACACGCTCACGTTTTGCGTCACGAGCGAGGCAC
The DNA here is from genome assembly GCA_963740495.1 of uncultured delta proteobacterium. Classification (GTDB taxonomy): domain Bacteria; phylum Myxococcota_A; class Polyangia; order Polyangiales; family CAVUEK01; genus CAVUEK01. The sequence goes on along the minus strand of CAVUEK010000006.1, from coordinate 122,906 downwards.
CGCTCACGCGCGCCTCGACGATGTGCTGTCCCGTGGGCAGCTCGAGCACCCTTCCCGGCGTGAGCGGGCCGCGGCTCGTTCCGTCGACGAAGAGCTCCCCGTTCGCGATCGTCGTCTGCACGCGTAGTTGCCCACTGCCGGCGCCGAACGCACCGATGCCGTAGAGAAGCCCGAGGCCACCGATCACGACGAGCCCTGCGACGAGCACGAGCCCGATCACGAGCGGGCCCCAGCCGAGCCCGCGCTTCGGTTTGGTCGCGAACGACGGGCCGTGCGCCGCGCTCGACGGCGCGCTCGCAGGCGGTGGGCCGCCGAATCCGGGCGTCGAAACCGCGGGCGCCGAGCCGTGAGGTGTCGACACGGGCGTCGCGGACATCGCCGGCGCCGCCCCGTACGGCGCCGACACGTGCGGAGCCGACATCTGTGACGTCGAGGTCTCTGGTGTGGTTTGCGCGTGATCGAGCGAGCCCGGGCCGGTGGCGCTCGGACCAGGCCGGGTCGGCGCGGCGGGCTGACCGACGTTCGTCGATCCGGTCACGCTCGAGAGATCGAACGCCGACGTCGGTGGCACGATCGCCGACCGCCCGGCGCGCTCGAGCTCGACGCGGAGCGCGCCCGCGTCAGGTGGCCGCTCCGACGGATCCTTCGATAGGCAACGGTCGACGAGATCGGCGAGGGCGCGCGGGACACCCGGAGCGATGGAGTGCATCGGTTGGTGTGGCCGAGTCAGCATCTCGACCACGATCGCCGTCGGTGAGGAGCCCGTGAACGGTGTACGTCCCGCGAGCGTCTCGTAGAGCATCACGCCGACCGCCCACACGTCGGTCGCCGCGGTGACGTCCCGCGCGTTCGTCGCCTGCTCCGGGCTCATGTACTCGGGCGTGCCCATCGCGGTCCCGACCTGCGTGACCTTCTCCGACTCCTGCCCGATGTCGCGGACGATCCCGAAGTCGCAGATCTTCACCTGCACGCCACCGGTCTTTCGCCGTACGAGGAAGACGTTCTCCGGCTTGAGGTCGCGGTGCACGATCCCCTTCGCGTGCGCGGCCGCGAGCGCGTCGAGGAGCTGCCCGAACACGTCGAGCAGCTCACCGAGCGGGACGTGACCCCGCGTGAGCCTCTGTCGCAGCGTCTCGCCGTCGAGCAGCTCCATCGCGAAGAAGACCGTGCCGTTCTTCTGGTCGATGTCGGCGTCGTAGACGTCGACGATCCCGTCGTGGCCGATCTGCGCCGGGACGCGGACCTCCCGGAGGAAGCGTTGGTGGCTCGCCGCGTCTCGGGCGATGTGGGGGTGCAGCACCTTGAGCGCGACGATCTTCTCGCTCAGCGCGTGTCGGGCTTCGTATACCGTTCCCATCCCGCCCGCCGCGATCTCGCGAAGGATGCGATACCGCCCCCCGATGAGCTGTTCCTCCGTCAACGTTGGCCCCGCCACGGTCGGCGACCTCCGAAGGGTGTCCCTTTCGGGGCCAGCTGCGCAACACGCTCGGCGCAGCTATGCTCCGGCCGCCGTGCCGCTCGACCTCCACCACCAGGCCCTCCTCGGTTCCACCCTGTTTCTGCTCCTCGCGGTCGCGTGCGGCGCGCCACCCGGCCGCCCCCCGAACGACGGCCGGGGCGGCACCGGCAAGATCGCCGTCGTCGACATCGCGCGGATCCTGAACGAGACCGACCGCGGTCGGGAGATCCAGGACCAGGTCGACGAGGCGCAGCACCGAGTGGTCGCGCAGCTCGAGGACATGCGCGCCGACCTCGAGGAGCTCGCGCACGAGATCGAGGCGGCGCAGAACGCAGAGCCCCCCGACGAGGCAGAGCTCCAGCGGCTCTTGGGCGAGTACCGGGAGTCGGCCGAGCGGGCGCAATCGGCCCAGCAGAGCGCAGAGAGCGAGATCGATCGGTTCAAACAGCAGCTCACCCACCCGCTCGTGGCCGACGTGCGCTCGCTGTGCGAGCGCATCGGTCAGGACGACGGCTTCGACCTCATCGTCGACCGCAGCGGCGCCGCGTACGTCGAGGACGCGATCGACATCACGGACCGAATCGTCCGCGAGCTCGAGGGCTCGGGCTCTCGCGCGCTCGTTCGCGAAGCGATACGCGCGTCGGGCGGCAGCCACACCGACGACGCCGACGACGCGGGCGAGGGCGAGGGCGAGGGCGACGGCGCGGGCGGCGACGACGCCGGTGATGACGCCGGTACGCACTGACGCGAGCGGCGGGGCGACCCCGAAAAGGCCGTTCAGGGCGCTTCGACGGCGCTCGGCGTGCTCGGCTGCGGCCCGGCCGGCGCGGCGGCGGCCGGGAGCTCATCGCCCCGGGCCCGGTCGACCTCGGCGCGGATGTCCGCGGCGCGCTGCTCGACCCACCCGACGACGGTGCCGGGCCCGGTCCAGGCGACGAGGCCCGCTGCGCCGCCCGCAGCGAGGAGCATCGCCGCCACGAGCGCCCACGGCCACACCGGACGCCTCTTCGAGCGCGTCGTCGGGGGGCGGATCGTGTCGACCGCTTCGACCGCGAGCACATTGGCCGGGGGCGCGCCGAGCGGTGTCCGCACCGACGCGTCCATCGGCGTCGCGTCGAGCGACCGGTCGGTCTCGCGCGTCAGGAGGAACGGCGCAATCGGCGAGACCGTCGAAGCGGAGCCAGGCTCCTCGTAGTCATCGGCCGCCTCGAGGTCGACGTCGATGTCGATGTCGACCTCGGGCTCGAGGCGCACGATCGTCTGCACGGAGACGTCGGTGCGCCGCGGAACCTCGTCGACGGGAGCCGGTGGCCCCGAGCGCCGCGCGGGCCGCGGCATCTCGAGCGCCTCGGCCGGTGCGGGCGGCGGCGCCGACTCGCGCGCGACGAGGGCGCTCGGCCGAGCGCCGCGCGTCGCGTCGGGCAGGTCGCGATCGACCGCGAGCGCCTCGAGCTCCGACTCACTCCCGGACTGGACGTAGCGGCCGGTGGCGACGCGCGTGGCGACCCACGCGAGGTCGGGTGACGCGCACGCGATGAGCGCATCGTTCACGGGACCGAGGTCGTTGCACGCGAGGTCCACTGGGAACACGTGCACGCGGGCCGTCCTCAGCGACGTGAACGCGGTCAGCGCCGCGACGCCTTCGAGCGCGTCTTCGCGCGTCCGCCGCTCGTCGAACGAGACCGCGCCGAGCGCCCCTTCGCCGACATCGACCCGGCACTCGAGGACGGAGTCGCTCAGCGTGACGCGGTGATTGCCCCGTCCCTCCGCGAGCGCGCGGAGCAGACGGGCCGGGCCGATCGTGTCGATCGACAGCCGCAGCCCGAACGCGTCCGCGAGCAGCGCGTTGGCCTGCACTTCGCGATCGGGCGCGACGGCGAGATTTGCGCTCTCGAGCAGGCGGTCGATGCCCTCGGGCGCGTCGAGGCTCTCCGGCACGCAGTCGATCACGGCCCATCGGAGCCGCGCATCCCAGCCGAGCCGTCGCGCGGCCTCCGCGCGGTGCTCGAGCTCGGTGCCGGGCGGAAGGAGGACGAGATGCGGGTCGAGGCCGCGGACCTCGGCGAGCGTCGACTGACCGATGTCGGGGAGCACGTAGAGAGACGCGCCCCGAGGCCCGAGCACCCGCTCGACCCGCTCCGCGGTCAGCCAATCCGCGCCAATCAAGAGGGCCCGCAGGTCGTGAAGGGTGCCGTCCGGGGCCTGGGTCACCACCGTGGCGCCGACGTCGTCGTAATCGAGGTCGAGGGGGTTCATCTCACAGCTCCGCTTCGCCGCACCCTTTCTACCGCCGGTCGGCCCAGGAGCTTCCCTCGACGCGGTCAGCTTGCGGTCTGTCCCGTTCGTCGCCCGAGCGCTCCCAAGCGTTCGAGGACGAAGAAGCTCGGTGTCATCACAGCTCGTGTCCCCAGTTGGAGATAGGTCGCGCCCAGCAGCACCTCGACGCTTCCCTTGGAGACCGCCACGAGGGGGTCTCGAACCAGCCGGATCGGGTCAAGTCTGCCGTTGCCGGGCGCCGAGTAGTCCAGGAGCAAGCCTCTGCCGAAGCCGCGCGGCACCGAGAGGCCTTCCGCGGGCAGGACCTCGTAGTGGCCGAACGTGTGAGCGCGCCCGTTGGCCCGCAAGCGCGGCTCCACCTCCCCGTCGAGGCCGGTCTGGAGGAGGCGGACGTTCCAGCCCCGGAGCCGGCGCGTCTCACCGTCGCGGTGAAAGGTCTTCACGAACGTCTTCCACGTGAGCGCTTCGACGACGCGCCCGAGCCCGAGGCTCACGCCGCGGTACTCGGTGTCGTCGAGCGCTTCCGGATCGAATCGGATGCCCGGCCGCGAGGAGCGATCCGAGCTCGCGGCGCGAGAGCGAGACGAGATCGCGCGCGGACGTCATGCCCGCCTCCGAGAGAGCGCGCGGAGCGCGTCCCAGGTGGCCCGCGGCGTCGGCGGCTGCGCCGCGCACCACGCGAGGTACGCCTCGAACGCGATGTCGGGGTCGTTCGCCTCGGGCTCGGGCACGTCTACGCGGCCCCTCGCGATCGCTTCTTCGACCGCGGCGAGGAGCCGCTCGTGGTAGCCCTCGAAGACGACGAGATCGCGGAGCCACCGCGAGCGCGGTGTGTCGCTCTCGACGACGTCGCGCACGCGATCGCGCAGGCGCTCGAGCCAACCGTCGTGGCAGGAGAGGATCGAGAGGTCGTAGGCGAGCTGCAGGCCGTCGTGATGGGCGCCGAGCAGGTGGCGCACGATCCTCTCGGGGTCGCTCGCGAGGCCCGAGAAGTCGAGCGGGGCGACGGCGCGCTCGGCGAGGAGAACCGGCAAGCGCACGGGCCGAAGGGCGAGGATGCGCGCTCGGAGCGTGCGACGAGCGGGCTCTGTGCGGCACGTTCCGATCGTGTCGCTGCGAAAGACCAAGCGGTGCCACATGCGCGCGACGCCGAGGCCGACCTGCCAGAGGTTCGGTACGCGCTCGACGAGACCTCTACGCTCGACGCGCTCGAGGCTCTCGCGAATCCGCTCGGGTCGAAGGAGCAGCACGCGGTGGTACATGTGGATCGGCTCGGTCACGTCTCCTCCAAAAATTTCATGCGCGCGAGCGTCGCCTCGTCCCGGAGCGCGAGCTGTTTCGCGATGAGGTCGATGCCCCCTTCGTCGGGCGCGGCGAGCCACCCGAGGAGCGCGCGCCAGCCGAGCGCGTTGTCCTCGGGCGTCATGTACATCGCGCCGCGGAGCTCCGGCATCGAGGCGAGCACCGACGCGATCGGGTTGAGGCACAGGCCGAGCACGGGGCTCTCGGTCGCGTCGAGCAGCGCGGCGAGGACGTCCACGTCGGCGCGGGCGATCGCGTCGGTGGACGCGCCGCTCGAGGCGGTGGCGGCGAACGCGTCGACGGCGCGCTCGACGCGGCCGAGGGCGGCCTCGCCCACGCCCGCCGATAGCGCCTCGAGCACGGCTCGGGCGAGGTGACGGCGCACCTTGAGCAGGTCCTCGACGACGCGCCGACGGTCCCCACGCGTGCGCGCGAGATTGTAGAGGCCGGGGAGGAGCTCGGGCCCACCCACGCGCCGGTAGTCTCGAACGACGTAGCCGCTCCCCTGCCGCACGGCGACGAGGTTCTGGCGGGCGAGGCGCGTGAGCGCGCTCCTCACGGTCACGCGATTCACCCCGAAGCGCTCGGCCAGCTCGCGCTCGGGCGGCAGGCGCTCTCCCGGCGCGATGTCGCCCTCGAGGATGGCGCTCCTCAGCTGACGCTCGCAGGCCTCGACGATCGACTCGGGTTTCTGGATGCTCTCGATTCGCATAGGTCGAATGGTCCGACCAATACTGACGTGCAGGCGGGAGAGGCGCAAGCGAAGAATCGCGGCCCCGGGAACGAACGCCGAGAGAGCGTTGTCGGACCGGGGTGCCGAGGGCCCGCGCATGGGCGAGTCGACCGTCTGCTCCGCACGTCGGCCGCGTCGCGGTCGCCGCCGGCGCGCCCGCGATCGTCGCGATCGTGTCGCTGTTCGGCTGTAGCGTGAGCGCGCCCGCGGCCGCGGCGCGCGTCATGGAGCCGCGCGCCGCTCCCGGCCCGGTCGCGCGCCCCGAAGGGGACCGGCCGCCGCGGCTCGACGTCCGCTGCGAGGACCCGGCGACGTGCCCCGAGTCGGTCGGGATGCTCGTCGCGCCGGCGCCCGACCGCCCCGAGCGTTGCACCGCGACCCTGGTCGGTCGCTCGCGCGTCGTCACCGCTGCGCACTGCGTCACGCCCGTTTTCGGAGAGCCGGCGAGCTGCGACGACACGTGGGTCGCCTTCCCCGAAGCGGGAGAGCACCCGATGACGTGGGTGCGCTGCGCGCGCGTCGTCCGCGCGTCCCCGTTGCCGGACGAAGATGTCCTCCGCCCCGACTTCGCGGTCCTCGAGCTGGCCGAGCCCGTCGCGCGCCGCGCCTTGTCCGTCGCCAGCCGGCCGACCGAAGAGGGGCGGGTCGTCTCGGTCGCGGTCGTGACCCCGAACCGCATCTACGCGACGCAGCACGAGCTGACGGTGCGCCTCTGTCGCGTCGGATCGAAGACCGAGATGGCCGCCGAGCTCGGGCCAAAGGCGAATCGCGTGGGGTGGCTGCGCGATTGCCCGATCTTCCCCGGCAACTCGGGCGCGCCCGTGCTCGATGCCGACGGGCGCATCGCCGCTCTCGTCCACGGTGGGAGCAACCCGTTCTTCGGGGTCGGTGTCACGACCGACGCACGCCTGCTCCGACCGGTCGTCCGCGCGCGTCCCCACCCAGAGTTGGAAACGCGCCCGTCCGCCCACGACTAGCTCATCGTGGAGGTCGTGCGAAACAGGTCGGCGCTCGCGCCGGCTTCGGGTGCGCCGCTGTGCGCTGCGTTCGCCGTCGCGTGCTCGCTCGGGTGCGGCTTTCGAACCGCTCTCGAAGTCGACGCGCCCTCCGCGGCGTGCGTCGACGTCGCGCCCGGCGTCGAGACCGCGACGCTCGACGTCGTCTTCACCGCGCGCATCGGTGAGGGCGACGTCGCGTTGCTGGTCGACCTCACGGGCAGCATGGACGACGAGATGGATCACATCCGCCTCGGTCTTCGCGACACGATCGTGCCGGGCATCCGCGGCGCGATCGCGCACGCGCGGTTCGCGGTCGCGGGCTTCGCCGACTACCCGGTCGATCCGTACGGCCTCGTCGATGGTGACGTTCCGTTCGTGATGGAACAGACGAGCACGACGGACATCGATCTCGTGGAGGCTGCAACCGATCGGCTCGCCGCAGCCTCGTATTGGGGCGGCGACCCGCCCGAGTCGCAGATCCCGGCGCTCTTCCACCTCGTCGACGGTTCCGCTGGGCCGTTCGTAGGCGCCGCGGACTGCCGCGCCGGCGAGCGCGGCCACGCCTGCTTCTCGGACGCGGCCGCGCCGATCGTCCTGCTCTTCACCGACGCGCCGTTTCACGGTGGCCCCGAGTCGGCGGCGCCGTACGTGAACGTCGAGCCCGCCCCGCCCACGTACGAAGAGACCCTGACCGCGCTCTCCGCGATCGGCGCGCGCGTCGTCGTGATCTACTCCGGGCTCCCGGCCGACGCGGGCGACGCGCGCCGGCTCGCGGCCGACACCGGCGCGATCGATGCGGCCGGCGAGCCGCTGGTGCTCACGATCAGCCAGCGAGGCGAGGGTCTCGACGATGCGGTCGTTCGGGCCGTCGAGCAGCTCGTCGCCGAGTCGGCGCTCGAGGTCGACGCCGTCGTCCTCGACGTCCCGGGCGACGCCTTCGATGCGCCGTCGCTCGTGCGGTCGGTCTCCGCCGTCCGCGTCGAGCCCAGCGAGAACGCGCGCGCCATCGGAGACCACTTCGCCGAGGTCCGGCCGGGCGCGCGGCTCGCCTTTCAGATCGAGCTCGACGTTCACGCCCTGCCGATCCCGTCCGCGGTGCCGATGCGCATCGCGTTCCGCGATCGGGAGGCCGTGACACTCGGCGAGATGGCCGCCTGGGTCGTGGTCGACGGCGGGGGCGACATTCGCTGTCCATCTCCGTGATCCGTCGGGCCGTCTCCGACGCGTCGGTGCGAAGGGCCCGTCGGTGCTAAGAGGGAGCGTTGACCGGATGGCCCAGGAGCGGTGCGCTGCGGCTCGGCGCGTTCTACGCCGCGGTGTACGGCACCGTCGGCGTGACGGTGCCGTTCCTGCCGGTGTGGCTCGAGAATCGCGGGCTGACGCCCGACGCGATCGGCATCGTGCTCGGCGTGGGCCTCTGGGTTCGCCTCCTCACGACACCCATCGCCGGCCGGATCGCCGACCGCACGGGACGATCCAAGAGGATGATGATCGCGCTCGCGCTCTTTGCGGCGTCGGCGTTCGCGGCGTACGAGCTCGGGACGGGTCTGCTCACGTTCGCCGTGCTCTCGTTTCTGGCGAACGGTGCGTACGCCCCGATCGCCGCGCTCGGTGACAGCCTCGCGATCCGCGCGCGCGTCGACTACGGGCGCGTGCGCTTGTGGGGCTCGCTCGCGTTCATGGTCGCCGCGCTGGGCACGGGAAAGCTCCTCGACGGTCTCCCCGTCGACATCGTCCTGTGGCTCGCGGTCGGCGGCATCGTCTCGGTGTCCCTCACGTGCGCTCTGCTCCCGGCCGAGGCACCGCGTCCGATTGCGCCGGCGACGGTCGGGCCTCGCACGCGGGACCTGCTCGGACGGCGCGCCTTTCTGGTCTTTCTCGCGACCGCCGCGTCGGCCCACGCCGCGCACGCGGTGTACTACGCGTTCGGGAGCATCCACTGGCGCGCATCGGGGATCTCCGACACGGCGATCGGGCTGCTCTGGGCGGAAGGCGTGCTCGCCGAGGTCGCGCTCTTCGCGTTCGGCGCTCGCGTGACCGCACGCGTCCGTCCGTGGGCGCTCTTCGCGCTCGCGGGCGCGGCCGGTGTCGTCCGGTTCTCCGTGCTCGGTTCGTCGACGGCGCTCCCCGTTCTCGCGGCGGCGCAGCTCCTGCACGGCCTCACGTTCGGCGCCACTCACCTCGGCGCGATCGCCTTTCTCGCGCGACGCGTGCCGGAACAGCTCGCCTCCACCGCGCAAGCGCTCTACTCCGTGGCAGGGACCGGTCTCGCGCTCGGTCTCGCGACGCCAGTCGCGGGGTTCCTGTTCGAGCGCTGGCACGGCGGTGCCTACGTCTGCAGCGCGGCGCTCGGCGCGCTCGCGCTCGTCCTCGCGGTCGTTCTGCGTGCTACTCCGGATGTCGACGTCGCGCCGGCGCGGGTCTGACCCCATACTCTTCGGGTGGCCGTTCCGCGCACGCTCCCGGGCCGCTGGCTCTACGCGCTCAAGCCTCAGAGCTGGCCGAAGCTCCTCGTGCCGTGCGCGCTCGGTCAGGCGATCGGGCTCTTCGACGCCGCGGGCCGCCTCTCGTGGGGCGGCGCGCTCGCGGGCGTCGCGTTCACGGTCCTCGATCTCGTGTTCATCGTGCTGCTCAACGACTGGGGCGACCGCGACGTCGACCGACTGAAGCGCCGCATGTTCCCCGAGGGCTGTTCGCCGAAGACGATCCCCGACGGCATCCTGCCCGCGCATCACGTCCTCTTCGCAGGGATCGGCGCCGGCGCGCTCGCGTTCGCGGTCGCCGCGACGTCGGGTGTCGCGCTCGACCGCCCGTGGCTCGTGCCCGGCGCGCTCGCGTGCCTCGCGCTCTTCTGGGCGTACACGATGCCGCCCGTGCGGCTCAACTATCGCGGCGGGGGCGAGCTGCTCGAGATGCTCGGCGTCGGTGTCGCGCTGCCGTGGCTCAACGCGTACGCGCAGTCGGGATCGCTCCTGCCCGCGGGCCTTGCGAACGTGCTCCCGGGCTTCGCGCTCCTCTCGCTCGCGTCGGCGCTCGCGTCCGGGCTCTCGGACGAGGTCAGCGATCGTCGCGGTGGCAAGCGGACGTTCGCGACGTCGCTCGGCAACCCGATGACCCGTCGGCTCGTCGAGACGTGCACGCTGCTCGCCGCGGTCGCGTGGGGAATCGCGGCGTTCTTCGCGGACGTCGAGCTGATGGTCGCGCTCATCGTCGCGACCGGCTACGTCTGGGACTCGGCGGGCGCGCTTCGCAAGGTGAGCACGAGCGCGGTCACGAACGCGTTCGGTGCGCAGGCGGCGTACAAGAAGCTCCTCCACCGCGGCCTCGTGCGTGGAACGCTGCTCGCGTCGGCGGCGCTCGTCACGCTCACGTGGCTCTGGGGCCGTTGATGATGCGAACGACGCGAACGACGCGAACGACGCGAACGGCTTGAACGATGCGGACGCTCGCACCGGACCGAGACCGACCCACACCCGCCGACGGGCTCGTCGCCGCGCTCTTGCGCTCCGGCGCCCCCGAGCCGATCGTCGTCGCTACGGCGAGCGGGCTCGGCCGGCTCGAGCTGGCGATCCGCGAGGCCTTCCCGGAGAATCTGTTCTGCGACCTCGACGCGCTCGTCGCGGGCGTGGCGCGTGAAGCAGCCGGTGCGCCGGCGCCCGCCGAGCACGTCGCGGGGTCGTTCGACCGAGCGGTCGAGATCCAACACCTCTTCGGCCGCGCGACACCGATCCGCTTCCGCTACGTGCACGACTTCGTGTACGGGTTCGATTGGGCGCGCTGGGTGCGGGAGGATCCGGCGGCGCGCGGGCGCGTCGGTCCGTACGATCGTGCGTTCCTCGACCGCATGCGCGCACGCGGCGCGGAGCTCCTCGAGCTGATCGAGCGCGACGATTCGGAGTATCCGCGCCTGCCCGGCGGTGAGCCCCGCAATCCGTTCGGCTTCTCTCGACAGCCCGACGCCGAGGCGAAGCTCTTCACCAATCTCGCGCGCCGAGACCTCTTGCCCGTGGCAGCGTGGCGGTTCGACGCGACTCCACACTGGGATCGCCCGTTCCGCGAGCTCCGCGACGAGCGCGCCCGCGAGCTCGGGATCTGACCCTCAGGGCGAGGAAGCGGCGGCGATGCTCCAGCAGACGAGCAAGGCGTTCGACGCGCCGCCATTGACGATGATGAAGCGGATCAGCGCGCCGCGGCTCGTCTCCACGGCGCGAGCGCGCGCGAGCGCGAGCGCGTTCGGAGCGAGGAGCGCGAGCGTCGCGAGCGAAAAGGCCAGCCTCGGAGCGTCCGCTTCCGGCGGCCCGCTCGCGCCAGCCGCGACGGCGGCGAGCGCGATGGCGCACACGCTCGCGATCGACGCTGCGCGCGCGCCGAAGCGCACGGCGATGGTGCGCTTGTCGACGGAGCGGTCGGCTGCGACATCGGGCAGGGCGGTGGTGGTGTTGCCCGCCCAGCCGACGAGGAACGTCGCGACGAGGGCCGGCCACGGAAACGCGTCGAGACCGCCGGCCTGCGCGTCGAAGGCGAAGAGCGGGAGCACGATACCGACACCGATGCCCTGGAGGATCTCGCCTTCACCACGGTAGGAGAGCCGGAGCGGTGGGAACGAGTACGCCTGCAGCAACGTTACCGCGAGGAGCGAGAGCAGCACCGGCGTGGCGCGTGCGGCCGCGAAGGAGAGCGCGCCGCCGATCGCGACGACGAGCACCGCAGCGGCGGTCGCCGCGCGCGCGAGCGCCCGCTGTGTGAGCAGGCCATCGGGCAAGACGCGAGAGCCTCCGCTGAACGGCGTAGGTGCGTCGTGAGCTGCGTCGCCCTCGGCGTCCGCCACGTCGTTCGCCCAGACGATGAAGAGCTGGTCCGCGACGCCGAACGCGTGGACGACGAGCGCGGTCCAGACGTCGAAGCGGCCGGTCGCGTGGTACGCGAGCGCCTGGCCGAGGACGAGCGGCACGGCGATGTTCGCCTGGGCGAGCGGGCGCGACGCCTTGATCCACGCGCGGAGCGACACGGGTCGCGATGATACCCCCTCCGTCATCGACGCATTCCTCGGCGCTCGGGGAGTGGGGTAGGGTCCCGTCGTGGTCGACGGAGCACGGGGCGCGCGGAGCGCGGGGCTGCCTCGGGCCCTGCTGCTCACCGGGAAGGGGGGCGTCGGCAAGACCACCGTCGCGGCGGCGATCGCCGTCGACGCCGCGCGCGGGGGTGGCCGCCCGCTCGTGGTCGAGCTCGGCGAGCACCCGTCGCTGCCGAGCCTCTTCGGCGCGGGACCGATCGGCCACGAGCCTCGCGCGATTGGCCACGGCGTCGCGGCGGTCGCGCTCGACGTCGACCGCGCCGTCGTCGACTACCTCACGAGCCAGCTCCGCTTTCGCGCGCTCGCGCGCGCTCTCGCGTCGACGCGGGCTCTCTCTCGATTCCTCCGCGCTGCGCCGGCGGTCGCGGAGATCGCGACGTTTCATGCGCTCGAGAGGCTCGTCGCGAACGAGCGCTGGGACCCGGTGATCGTCGACCTCGACGCGACCGGCCACGCCCGCATGCTCCTCGAGCTGCCCCGCGTGCTCGACGGCCTGCTCGGTGACGGTCCGCTGCACCGTCTCCTCGGGCGGTCGAGCCGATGGTTGGGCGACGAGGCGCGGACGTGTCTCTACCTCGTCACGACGCCGGAGGAGCTTCCGGTCGAAGAGACCGAGGAGCTCTGCGCGTGGTTGCGCGGCGGCGCTGCGGCCGACCGCGTCTCGCTCGGTGCGATCGTCGTCAATCAGATGCCCGCGTTGCCCGCCTCGCTCGCCGCAGCGGGTGCGTCCGCCGTGCTCGACGCGATCGAGAGCGCTGCGCGAGCCGAGGGTGATACGGGAGCGCTCGTCGACGTCGAGCTCGTGCGCCGCACCGAGCGATCGCACGCGCGCGCGGAGGCGCTCACACGGAGGCTCTCGGGGCTCGGTCTTCCGATCGTCGTCCTACCGCGCGTGGGATCGATCACGCTCGACGCGCTCGGAGAGCTCGGTGCGCTCGTGGCGGAGGGCGCGCGATGACGTTCGACGAGCTTCTCGACGAGCATCGGCTCATCGTCTGCGCCGGTTCCGGCGGGGTCGGCAAGACGACGCTCGCGGCCGCGATCGCGCTCGACGCGGCGCGTCGCGGGCGCCGCGCGCTCGTCCTCACCGTCGATCCGGCGCGCCGGCTCGCGGCCGCGCTCGGCGTCGAGAGCTCGGGAGGGCTCGCGGACGATGTCCGGCGAATCGAGATCGACGGTGACGGCACGCTCGACGCCGCCATGGTCGAGACACGCGCGAGCTACGACGCGCTCGTCGCGCGCGCGGCCGATCCCGATCGCGCGGAGCGAATCCATCGCAACCGCGTGTACCGCGCGTTCTCGCGGACTCTCGCGCGATCGCACGCGTACGTCGCGATGGAGCGCCTGCACCACGTCGATGCGAACGGCGAGCACGACGTCGTCGTCCTCGACACGCCGCCGCGCCGCGCCGCGCTGGATTCTGTTGGACGCGCCCGGCCGGCTCGTGCGCTTCCTCGACGAGGGCGTCGTGCGGTGGTTTCTCGATCGCGTTCCCGACGAGAGCGAGCTCGACGCGGACGATCTCTCGGCCGTGGACCGCGCCGCGCTCCGCGCGCTCGCGCTCGTCACGAGCCGGACGCTCGTCGCCGAGATGGTCGAGTTCTTCCGGCTCTTCGCACCGCTGCGCGAGGGCTTTTCGACGCGTGCGAGAGAGACCAGCGAGCGGCTGCGCGCTCGTGACTCGGCGTTCGTCGTCGTCGCGTCACCGTCGTCGACCCACGTGGACGACGCCCTGCACGTCATCGACGGGCTCGTCGAGAGGGGCCTCGCACCGCGCGCTGTCGTCGTGAACCGCGCGTACGCCCCCGGCGCGGACGGCGCGAGCGTTCCCGTCGCGCCGCTCTCCGGCGAGGGCGTCGATGCTCGGCTCGCGCGGCTCTTCCGCGGCTCGCCTCCCGAAGGAGCGCGGGCGCTGCTCGAGACGATGGAGGCGACGCGCACGGACGCCGTCGAGCGATACGAAAGAGCGCTCGACGTCGCCGCGACGCTAGCGCCGGACCGCTCGCGGGCCGTCCTGCCCGAGCTCGACCCGGCGCCCACGAGCCTGGAGGCGCTCGGCCGGCTCGCCGACGCGCTCCGCGCCCGATGGCAGCCCGGATAGCTCGTTTCGCCGGTGCTCCTGGCATCGGGGGGAACGCGAACCTACAGTGTGCCCACCCCCCGTGCGTACGACCTTGCTCCGAGGGCTCCTCGTGCTCCTGATCGTCGTCGGGGCGACCGCGTGCGACCGGGGCGACGACGAGGTGGAAGCACCGCGGCTCGTCGAGGTGGAGGCGGCCTCGCGCGCGGACGCCGTCGATCGGTTGACGCTGCTCGGCGACGTTCACGGTGAGCTCGAGGTGCGCGTCTACGCGCAGCTCCCCGAGCGCGTCCGGCACGTTCACGTCGTCGAGGGTCAAGCGGTGCGCGAGGGCGACCCAATCGCGACGCTCGCGGCGGACCTCTCGGCGAGCGATTCGGCACAGGCGAGCGCCGCGCTGCTCGCGGCGGAAGCGCAGCGGGACCAGCTCCGGCAGGAGCTCGAATCGGATCACGCCGCTTGTAGCGGGCGCGGCGCTCCCTGCTTCGCGGCGCGACACGCTGACGGCGCAGGTACGAAGCGCCGAGGCGCAGGTCGAGCAGCTCCGCGCGGCGCGCAGAGCCGCAGGCGAGCGCGAGAGCCGCACGGTCGTGCGCGCACCGCGCGACGGGATCGTCGCGATGCTCGCGGTCGAGGACGGTGACATGGCGCCACCGCAGGTCCCGATCTGCACGGTCGTGCAGATGGACCGCGTCGAGGTTCGGGTCGCCGTCATCGAGACCGACTACGTTCGCCTCCACGAGGGGATGGACGTCACCGTGACGCCGCCGTCGCTCCCGGACGTGCACCGCACGGGACGGATCGCGAGCATCTCGCCCGTCATCGACGCGTTGACCCGGACCGCCGAGGTCCGCGTGGTTCTCGACAACCCGGACCACCAGCTCAGGCCCGGAATGGTCGCGGAAATCGCCATCGAGCTCGCGCGACGTCCCGACGTTCTCGATCGATCCCGGCGCGTGCCGTCCTCATGACGACGCGAACGGACACGGAGAACGAGGGCGACGTTTTCGTCATCGAAGGAGAGTACGCGCACCGCCGATCGGTCGTGCTCGGTGGCCGTTACGACGAGCGAATGGAGATCGAGCGCGGCATCGACGCGGGGGATCGCGTCGTCGTCATGGGACAGCACTTGCTTCGCGACGGCGTCAAGGTACGGGTCGGCGACGAGCCGACCGCGCACGGCCCTCCCCGCGCGGAGGCCGTTCCGCCGTGAGCGACGGCGGAGCGTTCGGCGGGATCGGGGCGCTGTCCGTCCGCCGCGGCGTGACGACCGCGATGGCGTACCTCTGCCTCGCTGGGCTCGGCTTCTACGCGCTGTATCTCTTGCCGCTCAACCGATTGCCGGAGGTCGACCTTCCGGTCGTGGCGGTCGTCACGACGTACACCGGTGCGAGCCCGCGCGACATGGAGACGCTCGTGACCGAGCCGATCGAACGGGCGGTCGCGTCGGTCGAAGGCGTCGAGAAGCTCGAGTCGACCTCGCGGCAAGGCACCTCCCTCGTGATCATCAACTTCACGTGGGGGACCGACATGGACGCGGCGGAGGTCGAGGTGCGGAAGAACCTCGAGCTCTTTGCCGAAGAGCTTCTCCCGGACGAGGCGACCAAGCCTCTCACGTTCGCGTTCGATCCGAGCCTCGCGCCGGTGATGTTCATGGCGGTCGAAGGGCCGATGGACGGCCATCGATTGCGAACCATCGCGACGGACCAGGTTCAGCCGAACCTCGGACGCGATCCCGGGGTGGCCGCAGCGGAGGTCGTGGGCGGCCTCGATCGCGAGATCCAGGTCCGCCTCGACGCACGGCACATGGAGGCGCTCGACGTCGATCCGATGCAGATCGTCGACGCGCTCCGCGCCGCGAACGTCGTCATCCCGTCGGGCGCGGTCGACGACGGCGACCAGCTGTTGAATCTACAGCCAACCGCGCTCTACCGAAGCACGCGCGAGATCGAGGACACCGTGGTCACCGTGCGCGGCGGCCGGCCGGTGCTCGTCGGTGAGCTCGCGGACGTCGTCGACACGTTCGAGGAGGAGACGCACGTCGTGCGCGCGGACGGCGCGCCCGCGATCTTCATGGCGATCCGCAAGCAGAGCGACGCCAACACCGTTCAAGTCGCACGCAACGTCCGCCGGGCGCTGCCCGACATCGTCGCGGCGCTTCCACCGGGCACGAACGTCGTGCCGCTCTTCGACGAGTCCGAGTCGATCCTCCGAGCGATCGCCAACCTCGGGACGACGGCGATTCAGGCGTTCCTCCTGACCGGCCTGGTTCTGCTCGCGTTCTTGCGCAGTTGGCGCACGAGCCTCATCGCGGTCATCGCGGTGCCGACCAGCATCCTCGTCTCTTTCACCGTGATGGTGCTCCTGAACGTCACGTTGAACCTGATCTCGATGGCCGGGCTCGCGCTCGCGATCGGAATGCTCGTCGACAACGGCATCGTGGTCCTCGAAGTGACGTTCCAGCACGTCGAGAAGGGCAAGTCGCCCGCACAGGCTGCGATCGACGGCACGCGGGAGATGTCGATGCCGCTCGTCGCGTCGACGCTCACGACGGTCGTCGTGTTCCTGCCGATCCTGCTCGTTCAGGGCATCGCCGGCGAGCTCTTTCGCGATCTCGTCATCACGATCTGCGTCACGTTGCTCTGCTCGCTGGGGGTCGCGGTGACCCTGGTCCCTCTGATGGCGTCGAAGCTCGTCGGCAGAGATCACCATTCGAAGCTCGCCTCGGTGCTCGGCCGCTGGACGCGCGTGCTCGACCGGATCGCGCCTGCGTACGAGCGATCTCTGAGATGGGCGCTCGGGCACAAGAAGCGCGTGCTCGGGGTCGCGTTCCTCGCGTTCGTCGCTTCGCTCGCGCTCGTTCCCGTGCTCGGTCAGGACTTTCTTCCGAAGGCCGACGTGTCGGAGATCCGAATCGAAGTGACGGCGGCGCCGGGCACGTCGCTCGACTCGATGCACGACGCTCGTCGACGAGGTCGACCAGGCGATCCGCGAGACCGTCCCGGAGGCCGAGGTCGTGACCGCCGACTACGGCTCCGCCGAGGGCTTCGGCGCGCTCTGGGGCGGTACCGCGAACAAGGGCACGCTCCGCGTGAAGCTGCCCATCCCGAGGAACCGTGCGCGCACCCAACAGGAGATCGAGGCGGCGCTCTCCGCGCGGTTCGAGTCGATCGCGGGTCTCGACGTTCGCATCGCGTCGTTCTCGATCGGCGGCTCGAACGGCGACGTGACGGTGAAGCTCTTTGGCGACGACCTCGACGCGCTCCGCGCCTACGGGGAGCGGTTGCGCGACGACCTCGCCGATCTCGACGGGGTTCGCGAGGCGCGGCTCTCGATGATCCAGGGCAGCCCCGAGCTCCAGATCACATACGACCGGGAGCGCATGCGCACGCTCGGGCTCGCTCCCGGCAAGGTCGCGGCGACGGTCGCGGCGTATTACCAGGGCGAGGTCGCGACCTTCTTCCGGGACGCGGGCGACGAGTTCCTCGTCCGGGTGCGCGCTCCGCGCGCGGCGCGCCGCGATCTCGATCGACTACGCTACCTGCCGATCCAGCTCCCGAGCGGCGCCACGGTTCCTCTCGGATCGATCGCGTCGCTCGACGACCGCCTCGGCCCGACCGACATCGACCGAGAGGACCAGCAGCGCATGGCGACCGTCGACGTCGCGTCGAGCTCCATGGACCTCGGAGGGCTGACGCGCCGGATCGAACGGCGCATCGACGAGATCGGAGCCCCCGAGGACGTTCGCGTCGAGATCGGCGGGACGGCCGAGGACATGCGCGACGCCTTCTTCAAGCTCGCGATGGCGCTCCTCGCCGCGCTCGCGCTCGTCTACATGGTCCTCGCGTCGCAGTTCGAGTCGCTGCTCGAGCCGTTCGTCATCATGTTCACCGTGCCTCTGGCCACGATCGGCGTCGTCGGAGCGCTCCTGGTCACCGGCACGACGCTGCAGGTCACGGCCCTCGTCGGCGTGATCCTCCTCGGCGGCGTCGTCGTCAACAACGGCATCGTCCTCGTCGACGTCCTGAAGCGCCGCCGCGCGGAAGGTGGCGACCTCGAAGAAGCCGCCCTCGAAGCCGCCCGCACCCGCATCCGACCCATCTTGATGACCGCGCTGACGACGATCTTCGGGATGATCCCGCTCTCGTTCGGCTTCGGCGACGGCGCCGAGACGTGGGCTCCCATGGCGCGCTCCGTCGTCGGCGGGATGATCGTCTCTACCGCCCTCACGCTCTACGTCATCCCGCTCCTCTACGTGACCATCACCGCGTGGGCCGACCGCCGCCGCGCCCGCCGAAAGCTCGGAATCGCGAGCCCGCTTCCGATGGATCTCGCGGACGGGCAGGCGGCCAGAAGTGCGGAGGGCGCGGTGCTTCGAGGTGCAAGCGTTCGTTCGTCGTCGGATGCGTGAGCGACAGAGCACGTGCGTGGAGGTAGAGGCGCGCTTCGCGCGCCGCGGCCGGCGGGCCGTACTTCGCGTCGCCGAGGATGGCGGCGCCGCGCGCGGCGAGGTGGACGCGGATTTGGTGCGTGCGCCCCGTGCGGGGGCGCGCTTCGACGAGGGACAGCTCTCCCTGGCGCGCGCGCACGACGAAGTCGGTGTGAGCGAGCACGCCGCCGGAGCGAACTTCTTCGGTGCGACCTCGGCGCGTCGCGAGATAGCTCTGCACGGATAGCTCGTCGTCGAGCGTGGCGTCGCGAGACCACGCGACCGCCTCGTAGAGCTTCTCCACGCGACCGTCCGCGAACGCCGCGCCGAGCGCGGTCGCCGCCTTGCGCGATTTGGCGAGCAGGATCACTCCCGAGGTCTCCGCGTCGAGCCGATGCGCGGCGAAGAGCTCCTGCGAAGCGCCACCGCGCGCTTCGAGAAGGCGCGACACGGCCGCGAGCACGTGGTCTCGGCGAGGGTCGCGCGTCGCGTGCGTGGCGAGCCCGGCGGGCTTGTCGATCGCCACGAGCTCGTCGTCTTCGTGGACGATGGCGTCCTCGACGAGCGTCGCCTTCCGTTCGCGTCGAGCCCTCAGAGCAGCGACGTGCGTCGATGGCTCGTTCACCTCGATCGCTTGCCCCGCGCGGGTCTTCGCGGACGGGCGATCGGCCACGCGCCCGTCGACGCGCACGTGCCCGGCTTCGACGAGCCGCCGCGCCTCGCCGGTCGACGTCTCAATCCCTCGCGTCGAAAGCAGGCGGCGCACGACGCGGTCGAGCCGCACGCCGTCGTCCTCGCGGCTCGCCTCGAACGCGGCGATCACTCGGCCGCGGCGCGGTCTTCCGCCGCTTCGCCGGCGCCGCGCACCGCTTCGATCGCCCAGTACACCGCCTCCGGCGTCGCCGGGCAGCCGAGGTCGACTCGCTTCGGCGCCTCGCCGAACGCCGCCACCGCGTCGCGCAGCGCCTCGCGAACGGAGAGCGCGAGCATGAGCGGCGGCTCGCCTACCGCCTTGCTCCCGTGGACGACGCCGTCCTCCCTCGCCTTCGGCAGGAGCCGAACGCGGAAATCCTCGGGACACTCGCCGAGCGTAGGCAGCTTGTACGTGCTCGCGCCGGGCGTCCGCAGCTTGCCGTCGCGATCCCAGACGAGCTCCTCCGAGGTCAACCAGCCGACGCCCTGCGCGAAGCCACCCTCGACTTGACCGCGATCCACGAGCGGCGACATCGACTCGCCGCAATCGTGGAGGATGTCGACGCGACGGATCGTGAACATCCCGGTGAAGCCGTCGACCTCGACCTCGCACACGGCGGCTCCGTACGCGAAGTAGTGGAACGGCTTTCCCTGCCCGCGCGCCTCGTCAAAGGCGATGTGCGGCGTCCGGTAGTAGCCGCTCGCGAAGAGGGGCACGCGCTCCGCGTAGCCGCGCATCGTCACCTCGCGAAACGCCACGCCGCCTTCGCGGTTCGCGAACGAGAACACCCGCCCGCCCTCGAAGACCACGTCGTCCGGAGGGCATTTCAGCATCCGCGCGGCGACCTCTGCGAGGCGCTCGCGGATCTCGTCGCACGCTGCCTTGACGGCTGCGCCGTTCAGATCGGATCCGCTCGACGCCGCGGTCGCGCTCGTGTTCGGGACCTTGTCGGTGCGCGTGGGCATGAGCCGGATGGACTCGAGCGGCACGCCGAGCGCGTCCCCCGCGATCTGCAGCATCTTCGTGTGGAGGCCCTGCCCCATCTCGGTCCCGCCGTGGTTCACCTGAATGCTGCCGTCTGCATAGACGAGCACGAGCGCGCCCGCCTGGTTGAAGTGGGCCGTCGTGAACGAGATCCCGAACTTCACCGGCGTGATCGCGATGCCGCGCTTTCGATGTGGGCTCGCGTCGTTGAAGCTCTTCGCGGCTTGCCTGCGCGCCGCGAAGCCAGCGTCGCCCGCGAGCTCGCGCCAGATCCGCCGGACGCGGTCCGCGTCCTTGATCGGTTGGCCGTAGTGGGCCGTGTCGCCCTCCGAGTATAGGTTCGTCTCGCGCACGCTCTCCGGCGCGAGCCCGAGGTGGCGCGCGATCCGGTCGAGCACTTCCTCGATCACGACCATCCCCTGCGGGCCGCCGAAGCCGCGGAACGCGGTCTGCGACGTCACGTTCGTCTTCGCCACGCGGCCGGTCACGCGCGCGCTCGGCAGGTGGTACGCGTTGTCGACGTGGAACATCGCGCGATAGAGCACCGGCTTGCTCAGGTCGAGGCTCCAGCCTCCGTTCGAGTAGAGCTCGACGTCGAGCGCGAGGAGCGCGCCCGTCTCGCCGAACCCGGCGCGGTACCTCGCGAAGAACGGGTGCCGCTTGCCCGTCAGCACGAAGTCGCGCTGTCGATCGAGCCGAACGCGCACCGGCCGGCCCGTCTTCACGAGCCCCACGCACGCGACGGCCGCCCACGTGTTCGCCTGCACTTCCTTCCCGCCGAACGCGCCGCCCATCCGAAGCGACTGGCACGTCACGTCGTTCTTGTGCACGCCGAGCACGCGCGCGCAGATCTCTTGCGTCTCGGACGGGTGCTGCGTCGAGGAGTGCACGAGGTAGCGGCCCGCCTCGTCGAAGCACGCGATCGCCGCTTGCGTCTCGAGATAGAAGTGCTCCTGCCCGCCGACGTGGAGCTCGCCCTCGACGCGGTGAGGCGCCGCCGCGAGCGCGCGGTCGGGCTCGCCTCGCTCGATCGCGAACCGATCCGTCGAGAAGCTCTCCTTCGCGATCGCGTCCTCGATCGTCACGATTGCCGGAAGCGGCTCCCACTCGACACGCACCTTCGCCGCGGCCATCCGCGCCGCCTCCTCGGTCTCGCCGAGCACCCACGCGACGGCCTGCCCCGCGTACATCGCCTCGACCGGAAAGAGAGGCTCGTCCCGTCGGGCCGGGCCGACGTCGTTCTCGCCGGGCACGTCCTCGGCGCTCAGCACCTCCGCCACACCCTCGGACGCGCGCGCCTCCGCGGCGTCGATCCCGAGCACTCGGGCGTGTGCATGCGGCGAGCAGACCGGCCATGCGTGGAGCAGGCCCCGGAAGCGACCGACGAGGTCGTCGGTGTAGAGCGCGTCGCCCGTCACGTGCCCGCGCGCGCTCTCGTGCGGGATCGCCTTCCCGACGTTCTTCTCGGTCACGCTGCCGCCTCCTCGGTGGTCTCGGCGAAGAGCTTCTGGAGCAAGCGCTCGACCATCGCGCGCCGGTACGCGGCGGACCCGCGGTGGTCGTCGATTGGCGCCACGCTCGCCCGGAGCGCATCGCACGCGCGCGCCATCGACTCCGCCGTCCACGCGTGGCCCTCGAGCGCGCGCTCCGCGTCGGTCATGCGGATCGGCGTCGCGGCGACGCCTCCGTAGGCGAGCCTCGCCCGTTCGACCGTGCCGTCGTCGCGGAGGTCGAGCGCGAACGCGGCCGCAACCGTGGAGATGTCGTCGAGGATCCGCTTCGACACCTTGTAGAAGCGCTGCTCTCGCGCGAACGGCTTCGGGATGCGCACCGAGCGCACGATCTCGCCGCGCCCGAGCACCGTCGCCCGGTATCCCGTGAAGAACTCGGAGATCGGCACGACCCGCTCGCCGTCGATCCCCGCGAGCACGAGCTCCGCGTCGAGCGCGAGCAGCACGGGCGGGCCGTCGCCGATCGGCGACGCGTTCACGACGTTGCCGCCGAGCGTCGCGCGATTGCGGATGAGCCGCGACGAGAAGAGCGGCAGGAGCTGCGCGAAGAACGGCACGCGATCGTGGAGCCTTTCCTCGATGCGAGCGCAGCGGTACGCCGGCGCCGATGACGAGCTCGTCGTCGTCTTCGCTCCACGCGTGGAGCTCCTCGACGCACTCGAGCGACACGATCGTCTCGAAGCGCGCGTCGCGCTGGTTCATCTCGACGACGACATCGGTGCCACCGGCGACGAGCTTTGCGTCCGGCTCCCGCGCGAGGACCTCGAGCAGCTCGCCCAGCGCTGCGGGTCTCCGCAAGCGACGCGCGCCGCTCGCGTGCGAATAGCTTCGCTGTACCGGCGGTGGGGCGGCGAGCCGCTCCGTGAAACGATCGGCCGCCGGCAGCAGCGGCAGGCTCTTGGCCGCGTCCCGTATCGGGCGATAGCCCGTGCAGCGGCAGAGGTTGCCCGCGATCGCCTCCGGATCGTACCCGTCGCGCCCCTTGCGGTAGTGCTCGGCGAAGAGGCTGACCACGAACCCCGGCGTGCAGTACCCGCACTGCGACCCGCCCTGGCTCACCATCGCCTCCTGAACGGCGTGCAGGCGCTCCCCGTCCGCGATCCCTTCGACCGTCACGACCTCCTGCCCCGCGAGCGAAGCCGCGAGCACCAGGCACCCGTTGACCGCGTCGAGGCGCGAGCCTCCCTCGCCGTCGCTCCGGACCAGCGCTACGGCGCAGGCGCCGCACTCGCCCTCCGCGCAGCCCTCCTTGCTCCCGGTCAGCCCCCGCTCGCGCAGGAACCAGAGCAGCGTCGTGTTCGGGTCGACGCCCTCGAGCGAGAGCTCTCGCCCGTTCACGAGGATCATCGGCTTTTCCATCCCGAGCCCATGGTACTCGCCCCGCGAGCCCCCGCGAGCCCCCACGAGCCCTCCCAAACCCGACGGAAATTGCCATTCAACCGATCGGTTGACTTTCAACCTGCGCCGAAAATCTCGGAAAGGCGCTCGTTTCCTGGATCCGCCGTTTGGGGGTTGAATCCCCCGGACAGCCGGGTACCGTCCCGCCCCATGTCGATCATCCATCGATTGGGGCTCCTCGTGCTCATCCTCTCCACCGCGCTCGGCGCCGGATGCGGGTCGGGTGATTCCGAGCGAGAGAACGCGGACCTTCGCCAGCAGCTCGACGAGCTGCGTGCGCAATACGACGAGACGGCGTCGCGCCTCTCCGAGCTCGAGCATCAAAACCAAGAGATGCTCGCTCGCCTCAACGAGGCCGGCGCCAACATCGAGACGACCGAACAAGCCCGCGCGGAGCTGGCGCGACAGCTCGCCGAGGCGCGGGCGCGCGAGGAAGCGCAGCGCGCGCGCCTCGCCGCGTTCCGGCACGTGATCGAGCAGTTCCGCGCCCTGGTCCAGTCCGGCCAGCTGAGCGTCGTCATCCGCAACGGCAAGATGGTCGTGCAGCTGCCCGAAGGCGTGCTCTTCGACTCGGGGCGGGCCGACCTCAAGCCCGAGGGCCAGGAGACGCTTCGTGCGGTGGCCGGCATCCTCGCGCAGATCGAGAACCGCGAGTTCCTCATCGCCGGCCACACCGACAACATCCCGATCCGGAGCCGGCGATTCCCGTCGAACTGGAGCTCTCCGCGGAGCGCGGCGTCACGGTCACGCGCTTCCTCGCCGACAACGGCGTCCCCGCGCAGCGCCTCGCGGCCGCCGGCTACGCGGACTCGCAGCCCGTCGCCAGCAACGACACCGACGAGGGCCGCGCCCTGAACCGGCGCATCGAGATCATCTTGATGCCGAACCTCGACGAGCTCCCGGACCTGAGCTCCCTCGAGAGCGAGACCGGATCCTGAGGGCTCGGGGGGCTTCGCCCCCCGTCGCTCTCGCCGCGCTGGGCGCGGCGCTCGCTCGCCTCGGAGGCGCTGTCTTGGACAGCGCCTCCTCGTGCGCCCCCCTCGGGTGCTCGCGCGGCCTTCGGCCGGCGCTGCGCGCCCGAGGGCTCGGGGGGCTTCGCCCCCCGTCGCTCTCGCCGCGCTGGGCGCGGCGCTCGCTCGCCTCGGAGGCGCTGTCTTGGACAGCGCCTCCTCGTGCGCCCCCCTCGGGTGCTCGCGCGGCCTTCGGCCGGCGCTGCGCGCCCGAGGGCTCGGGGGGCTTCGCCCCCCGTCGCTCTCGCCGCGCTGGGCGCGGCGCTCGCTCGCCTCGGAGGCCGGCGCTCCGTGTGCGCTCTATTCGAGCTCGGCGGCCGCTTCGGGGGTGAGGTGGCCGTCGAGGACGCGGGCGAGGGCGGGGTCGTCGACGGCGCGCATGTGTGTCGCGGGGGCCCCGTGGCGGAGCGCGACGAGCTCGGCGACGATGCTCACCGCGATCTCCTCGGGTGCCACCGCGCCGATCGCCAACCCCACCGGCGCGTACACGCGCTCGAGCGGTGGAAGCCCGCGCCGCGCGTGAATGCGCGCGAGGACGCGGTAGATCTTCCGCTTGCTCCCGATGACCCCGACGTACCGGTGCGGAAGGCGCGCGACGGCATCGAGCGCCTCTTCGTCGAGCCGGTGGTCGTGCGTGACGACGAGCGCCCAGTCGTCCTCTCGCAGCGCGAGCTCTGCCACGGCCTCGGCCGGCTCGGCGATGATCCGCGAGCAACCAGGAAAGCGCGCTTCGTCGTTCAGCTCCTCGCGGTCGTCGACGACCGTGACATCGAAGCCGACCGTGCGAGCGAGCGCCGCCGTCGGTTTGGCTATGTGGCCCGCGCCGAAGATCACGAGGCGCGGCATGGATTCGATCGGCTCCACGAAGACCTCCATCCGTCCTCCGCAGCACATGCCGAGGTCGCGCCCGAGGTCGCGAACGACGACGCGCGGCCTGCCGTCGCGGATTGCTCCGCCGAGCTCTTCGAGGACGGCTCGCTCGATCGCGCCACCCCCGACCGTGCCGACCGTCTTGCCGTCGGGCAGGAGCAAGAGCCGCGCTCCCGGCTGCTGCGGCGTCGAGCCCGAGGCGCGAACGACCGTCGCGAGCGCGCCGCGCCCCCCTGCGCGAAGGAGCTCGAGAATCGCGCTGGCGACGTCTCGCACGCCTCGATCATACCCCGTCAGGTCTCGCGGAGCCGCGGCAAGAGCTCGACGAAATTGCACGGCACGTACCGGTGGTCGAGCTGGTGGACGAGGATCTTGTCCCATCCGTCCTTGCACGCGCCCGTCGAGCCCGGGAGCGCGAAGAGGAACGTCCCGTTCGCGACGCCGGCGGTCGCTCGTGACTGGATGGTCGACGTGCCGATGCTCTCGTAGCTCAGAAAGCGGAAGAGCTCGCCGAATCCCGGGATTGGCTTCTCGTAGACGGCCTCGAACGCTTCGGGGGTCACGTCGCGGCCCGTCACGCCGGTGCCTCCCGTCGAGATCACGACCTCGACCCGCGGATCGGCGATCCACTCGCGGAGCTGCGCCTCGATTGCTGCGCGGTCGTCCGCCACGATCCGTTTCGCGACCACGTCGTGGCCCGCCGCTTTCGCGCGCTCGACGAGCACGCCGCCGGAACGGTCGTCCGCGTCGGTGCGCGTGTCCGAGACCGTCAGGACCGCGATGCGAACGGCGACGAACGGCCGGCTCTCATCGATGCGTCCCACGTCAGTGCTCCGTGGCCGCAGCCGAGACGAAGGAGACGGGCACGGTCGCGATGTTCCAGGTCAGCATCGCGCGCGGATTCTCCCGCCTGTGGATGACCTCGCGCCGCGCCCGGCCGTTCACCCAGACGTACCGACGCAGCTCGCCGTCCTTGTCCGATGCGACGTACAGCTCCGCGCGTTCGTCCCCGTCGAGGTCCGTCACGAGCGACGCGTGCTCGAACCCGCCCGAGTCGCGGTCGACGCTCTCGATCGACCACTCGCCGCGCGGATCGCGTCCTGGCTCGAGCAGCCACACCCCGGTCGAGAACGCCGACGCGATGATCTCCTCCTTGCCGTCTCCGTCGAGGTCGCCATGGGACAGGAACCTGCAGAACCGGTCCTGGATCGTGGCGATCACGTGCCCCTCGGTCGGCGAGGTGTCGGCGTCGTAGCGGAGGATCGAGACCGGCTCGACGATGGTCACGTCCGGGTCCTGTCCTTCGGTGAGCGCTTCGACCGCCACGTAGAGCTCGTCGGTCCCGTCGCCGTCGACGTCGGCGACCATGATCTCCTTGGCGTGCCGATTGCCGAGATCGGCGACGAGGTGACGTCCCTCGTCGATCTTCGGGACGTAGCGCACCACCTCGCCGTGCTGCGCGCCCGTGAACTGATTCGGCTCGCTCGGCGTCGCGTAGACCTCGAGCACCCCGTCGTGGTTCAAGTCCCCGATCTCGATCTCGTGGATGAAGTACGGCTGCTCGCGCCGATCGATCTCGCGGGCCTGCCACCCGCCCGCGGTCGCCGCGCCGTTCGACAGGATCGCGACGACGCCGCGATCGTGCGTTCCGATCGCCACGTCGAGGTGCCCGTCCCCGTCGAGATCCGCGACCTCGGCGTCTCGCATCCGGTTGACGACGCCGCCGAAGCTGGCGGACCAGAGCGTCGTCGCCGTGAAGCGATCGCCCGCCGGCCGCCAGAGCTCGATCCGTCCCGGCTGATCGGCGACCTGGCCGTCGGGCACGGGCCGGCCGCCGGTGAGCGTCAAGAGCCCCGGTGGCTGACCGGCCGGCTCGAACCAGATCGCCTTGTGGAAGACCGTCGAGTCGGGGTCCTCGATCACGCTCATCTCCCAGGCGCCGTTTCGCCGGCGCAGGATCTCTATCCGCGCCGGTCCGGGCGCGGACGCTCCGCTCGCCGTCGAGAACTGCGCGTAGCTCAACACGAGCGCCCGAGGCAGGTTGGCCGGAAGCTCGCCGGACGCGGTCGCCGTGGGCGCCGGGTGCTCGTGCGGCGAGCTCTCCCCGCTGCCGCTCGTGCCGCCGGCGCCGTTCTCGTTGGTGGCCGGTCGCGAACCTCCGTCGTCGTCCCCGCACGCGGCGACGATCACGAGGGCTGCGAGCGGTGCGCAGAGCCTCATCTTCGTCTTCATGGCGCTTCTAGTATCATGCCGCTGTGCGCATCGCCCGTTTCGTCCTCCCGGCTCTGATCTCGCTCGTCGCTCCGTCGCTCGGCTGTGGCGGTCCCAGCGTCGAGGGCCTCCGGGGCCCGGTGGTGGACCGTCACGTTCACACGGGCGATCCCAGCGACCACCCGACGCCCCAACCCCCGGCGGACGCACCCGATTTCGCGAATCGCATCGACGACCAAGCTACGTGGAACGCGCTCGCCGCGCGTCCGCGGCAGGCGGTCTTCGCCCGCACCGAGGTCGTGAAGTTCCTCATCGATCTCGAGAACGAGCGGACGCTCTACCTCACGCAGTCCGACCGCTTTCCCATCCATTACTACTTCGCCCGCGCGCGCCTCGACACGCCCGACCACCGCATCGAGAGCCACGCCGCGTTCAACGTCCGCGAGTACCGCTCGCCCGATCGCCGCTTCGTCTGCGGATCGATCGTCCATTACATCGACGCCAACCTCTGGACGTTCGAGATGATCTCGGGCGACGACCTTCCGGGCGATCGCGTGCTCGCCGCGTTCGAGCAGATCCGCGGCGCCGTGTACTTCGGCGACAAGTTGAAGTACCGGCCACTCTCGGATCTTCACCGACGCATGATCGCGCAGGTTGCCGATCGTCTCCCCGTCGTCGAGCTCGACGACTTCTTCGCGCAGGTGCAGTACCAGCCGCTGACGATCGGCGTCGCGTACGGGCATCTGCGCATCGTCCGGGGCCCTCTGCGCGCCGCCGACGTGCGCCAGAACGAGATCCTCGTCACCGCGGACGTCCCCGACGATCTGCCGCCGAGCATGGCGCTCGTGACGAGCGCGATCCAGGCACCGCTCGCGCACGTCGCCGTTCTCAGTCAGAACCGCGGGACGCCGAACATGGCGCTGCGCGGGGCCATCGACGATCCGAGGTTCACCGCGCTCGACGGCCAGCTCGTGCGTCTCGAGGTCGGGCGACAAGACTTCACCCTCGCGCCGGCGACGATGGCCGACGCCGAGCAGCACTTCGCGGCCATGCGACCGGCGCAGCCGTTCACCCCCGCGGTGAACCGCACCGAGCAGCGTCTCCTCGACCTCTGCGATCTCGACGCGACCTCGATGGAGTTCGCAGGCGCCAAGGCCTCGCAGCTCGCGGAGGTCTGCCACATCGGCCACGGCGTGCGCACGCCGGGCGGCTTCGTCGTTCCGTTTCGCCGTTACCTCGATCACCTCACGAGAAACAACCTCGACCCCGGGATCCAGGCCATGCTCGCCGACGGTGCGTTCACCGCCGACCGCGCGGTGCGCGACACACGCCTCGCCGAGCTCCGGCGCGTCATCGAGCGTGCGCCGATCGATCGCGCCCTGCTCCGCGAGGTCTACCGTCGCGTGCGCGCGTTCCCTCCGGGCCGCGTGATCTTTCGGAGCAGCACGAACGCCGAGGACCTCGTCGGCTTCAACGGTGCCGGTCTGTACTCTTCGATCGTCGTCCCTCCGACGCGCACGCTCGCCGAGGTCGAGCACGCGCTCCGCGAGGTGTGGGCGAGCGTGTGGACGCTTCGGGGCTTCGAGGAGCGCGAGCTCTACCGCATCGTCCACACGAGCGTCGCGATGGCCGTGCTCGTCCAGCCGTTCGTCGAGAACAGCATCGCCAACGGCGTGGCGATCACGCGAAACCCGTTCGACAGCCGCAGGCCCGGTGTCTTCATCAACGTGCAAGTGAGCGGCGGCAGCGTCACGAGCGCCGGCGACGACGTCCCCGAACAGCACTTGGTCTACACGTACCCGGAGACGCCCGAGCCCGAAGTGCTCTCCCGCAGCTCCCTCACGAACGGCGCGCCGATCCTCCCCGAGCCCGACGTGCTGCGGCTCACCGCCATCCTACAAGAGCTGCACGCTCGCCTCGCGCCTCGTTATCCGGCGCCCGCCAACGCGGTCGACGTCGAGTTCCTCGTGACGCGCGACCACCAGATCGTGATCGTTCAGGCCCGGCCGTACACCGTCGACGACGGCGAGTGAGCATGCCGCGAGGGCGCGCGCCCGGAATGCCGTTCTGCTGGGGCTCGAGCACCTCGGCCGAGCTCGGGATCGGTACCGTGGGCGGTAGGCGGGTCCTCGGGCCCCGCACGCCGGTCTCGTTCGACGCCCCGTGACGCGCTATCTTGCCCACGCATGTCGGACGGCTCGACCTCGACGGTGACGACCCATCGCTACGACGCGGCGCTCGCGAGCGGCATCGAGAGCCGCTGGCAGGCGCTCTGGAAGGAGCGAGGTACGTTCCGGCAGCCGAACCCTGGTCAGCCCGGGTTCGACGCGACGAAGCCGAAGCTCTACTGCCTCGACATGTTCCCGTACCCGAGCGGCGCG
The DNA here is from genome assembly GCA_963740495.1 of uncultured delta proteobacterium. Lineage (GTDB taxonomy): Bacteria > Myxococcota_A > Polyangia > Polyangiales > CAVUEK01 > CAVUEK01. The sequence continues at coordinate 93,495 of CAVUEK010000006.1, read as the reverse complement.
GGGCTCCACGTCGGGCACCCCGAGGGCTACATCGCGACCGACATCGTCGCGCGCCACCATCGCATGCGCGGCGCGAACGTGCTCCACCCGATGGGCTGGGACGCGTTCGGCCTTCCGGCCGAGCAGTACGCGATCAAGACGGGCGTCCATCCGGCGATCACGACCAAGAAATCGATCGACGAGTTCCGGCGCCAGCTCCAGCGGTTCGGCTTCTCGTACGACTGGTCGCGCGAGATCGGGACCATCGACGAGCGCTACTACCGATGGACGCAGTGGATCTTCCTCCGCATCTACGACAGCTGGATGGACGCGTCACGGAAGAGGGCGCGGCCCATCGTGGAGCTGGTCGGAGAGCTCGAGCGCGGCGAGCGCGCACCGCGCATCAATCCCGACGCCGCCGAGCACGACGCCGCCGCGAAGGCCAAGACGTTCGGCTCGTGGGGCGAGCTCGCCGAGGACGACCGGCGCGCGATCCTCGACAGCTACCGCCTCGCGTACGTGTCGAAGCAGACGGTGAACTGGTGCCCCAAGCTCGGTACCGCGCTCGCGAACGAGGAGGTCATCGACGGCAAGAGCGAGCGCGGTGGCTACCCGGTGCTCCGCAAGCCGCTCGAGCAGTGGAGCTTCCGGATCACCGCGTACGCCGACCGGCTGCTCGATGCGCTCGCGGAGCTCGACTGGCCGACCTCGACGAAGATCAAGCAGACCGAGTGGATCGGGCGAAGCGAGGGCGCCGAGTGTGACTTCCGGCTCGCCGAGCCCGTCGGCGAGATGAAGTCGCTCCGCATCTACACGACGCGGCCCGACACGCTCTTCGGCGCGACGTACATGGTGGTCGCGCCCGAGCATCCGCTCGTCGACGCTGTCATGGCGTCTCCTCGGCCCGGCACCGACGTCGGCGAGGTGCGCGCGTACGCCGAGGCGGCGCGCAACCGGAGCGACCTCGAGCGACAGCAGTCGAAGAACAAGACCGGCGTCCCGAGCGGCGTCTTCGCGATCAATCCGGTGAACGGCGAGCGCATTCCCGTGTGGATCGCGGACTACGTCCTCATCGGCTACGGCACCGGCGCCATCATGGCCGTCCCCGGTCACGACGAGCGCGACTGGGAGTTCGCGAAGACGTTCGGGCTTCCGATCGTGCAAGTGCTCGAGGCGCCCGGCGGCGGCGCCGGGCCGATGGCCGAGTGCTTCGCCGGCGAGGGCCGCGCGATGAACAGCGCGAACGACGAGGTCTCGCTCGACGGGCTCGAGACGCGCGAGGCGAAGAAGCGCATCGTCGCGTGGCTCGAGAAGAAGGGTCTCGGTGTGGGGAGCGTTCGCTACAAGCTTCGCGACTGGCTCTTCAGCCGGCAGCGATACTGGGGCGAGCCCTTCCCGATCGTGTGGGACGAGCGCGGTCATCACCACGCCGTCTCGGAGGACGCGCTCCCCGTGACGCTCCCCGAGCTCGCGGACTACGCGCCCGAGGAGAGCGACGAGCCGCGCCCGCTCCTCGCCAAGGTGAAGGGCTGGGTCGCGACGACCGCGGGCGAGGCGAACGTGCCGTCGCTCCCGCCGGACGCGAAGGTGCGGCGCGAGACGAACACGATGCCGGGATGGGCCGGGTCGTGCTGGTACTTCCTCCGCTACTGCGATCCGTGGAACGACGAGCGGCTCGTCGGTGTCGAAGCGGACCGCTACTGGATGGGGGAGCGCGGCGTCGACCTCTACATCGGCGGCGCGGAGCACGGCGTGCTTCACCTTCTCTACGCGCGCTTCTGGCAGAAGGTGCTGTTCGATCTCGGGCACGTCTCGAGCGACGAGCCGTTCCGACGCCTCTTCCATCAGGGCCTCATCACGAGCTGGGCGTTCCAGCGCCCGGACCGATCGCTGGTCGCCATCGACGAGGTCGACAACGTGGGCACGGACGAGGCACCGCGCTGGGTGGAGAAGGGCGGCGGCGAGGTCGTGCGGATCGTCGCTAAGATGTCCAAGTCGCTTCGCAACGTCATCAATCCGGACGACGTCATCGCGGGCTACGGCGCCGACACGTTCCGGCTCTACGAGATGTACATGGGCCCGCTCGATGTCTCGAAGCCGTGGAACACGCAGGACATCCAAGGGATGCACCGGTTCCTCCAACGCGCGTGGCGCCTCCTCGTCGACGAGGAGACCGGCGCGACGAAGCTCGCCGCAGCCGCCGACGAGGCCATCGAGAAGCAGCTCCACCGCACGATCGCCGCGGTCACCGACGACATCGCGAGCCTGCGCTTCAACCGCGCCATCGCGCGCATGATCGAGCTCGTGAACGCCGCGACCGGAACGGGCGGGCTCACGCGCGACCAGGCGGAGCGCTTCGCGAAGGTCCTCTCGCCGTTCGTCCCGCACCTCGCCGAGGAGCTCTGGGCGAGGCTCGGAAACTCGCCCTGCGTGTGCGAGGAGAGCTGGCCGGCGTGGGACGACGCGATGCTCGTCGACGAGACGATTGAGATCCCCGTCCAGGTGATGGGCAAGGTCCGCTCCCGCGTCGTCGTCCCGACCGGGGCGTCGAACGCCGATCTCGAGAAGGCCGCCCTCGACGACCCGCGCGTGAAGGAGCTGCTCGCCGGGAAGACGATCCGCAAAGTGATCGTCGTCCCCGGCAAGCTCGTCAACGTCGTCGCGAGCTGACGGCGCCCCGAGCTACGGGCAGTCGGGGTTCTCGAACCCCGGCGTGCCGAAGTTCTCGTGATCGTACGCGCCCGCGGAGGTGGGGGCTGCGCACCAGTTCGCGCCGCTGTCGTTGTCGGTCGCCGTCGAGAAGTCCGGGTCGAGGCTGATGGAGTGTCCGGTCGGGTCGGGGAACAGCGGCCCGCCGTCGTACTCCACGCGGTCGATCTCCGTCCCACCGCACGTGACGATGATCTCGTCATCGGCGTTGGCCAGCGTCGTGCTGCCGCCGTAGACGTAGGTGGGGCTGAAGCCGCCGGGAGCCGAGCTCTGTGCGAACACCGCGTAGCCATGTGAGGCCACCAGCACGGGCCGGCCCACCGTGAACGTGTTGGTGCCCGCATCCGTGACCACGCAACCGTTCAGGTTCACGATGGAGCTGCTCGTGTTGTAGACCTCGAACCACTCGTGGGTCGGCTCGGTGGTCGTCGGGTCGTTCATGATCTCGGTGATCACGACGTCGCCTGCGGCCGGCCCTGCGTAGGTCATCGCCGCGCTCGTGATGTTGAGATCCCAGTCGCCGTTGCCTCCGCCGTAGGCGTCGATGACGACGGTCACCGTCTGGCCCATGCCGAGAGGCAGCGTGAGCGTCGAGGTGTGGTCGCCGGTCGAGACGTCGTCGTTGCAGCCGAGCTCGAATCCCGTGCAGCCGCCGTCGAGCACGTAGAGGACCGTATCGAAGCTCGATCCGGCGGTGGTGAACGTGTACGCGCCCGTCGAAGGTGCCGTGAAGCCGACCGTCGCCTCGTTGCTGGCGCTCCCGCCGCACGACCCGCTGCGGTGGTTCGTCCCGCCCGTCGTCGAGCCGGTCGCGACGGCCGTGCCGGTGGCCGACGTGGTGGCGTCCGGGCACGAGTCGCAGGCCGGGTCGGTGAAGCAGTCCGCGTCGGCGCAGTCGGTGTCGCCATCGCCGTCGTTGTCGGTCGTGTCCATACACATCGTTTCGACGCATGCCGCGAGGGTGGCGCAGTCCGAATCATCGCAGTCGGTGTCACCGTCACGATCGCCGTCCATCGAGTCGGTGCAATTCGTCTCCGCGAGCGGGGCCTGGGTGATGCTCACGTCGAAGTCGCCCAGCTCGGAGTCGTCGTACCCGTCGACGAAGATGGTGAACACGTCGCCGGCGGTCGCGGCGATCCTGACGCGCGACTCCTCGATGACGAGCACGCGGATGTCGTCGTTGCAGGCGGCCTCCGCGCCGGCGCAATCGTCACCCGCGCGGACGTAGAGGACGGTGTCGAACGAGGAACCGAGCGTGTCGATCGTCCACGAGCCGGTCGAGGGCGCCTCCCATCGGAGCGCCATGTCGACGCCGCCTCCGGTGGCTCGACAGGTGCCGTTGTAGTCGTCCGAGGCGCTCGCGGTCGAGCCGGTCGCGACGTTCACACCGGTCGCGGTTCCGAGGTCCATCGCGTAGCAGGTCGTTCCGCCGTCGGTGCCCGCGTCCGTACCGCCGTCGGTGCCCCCGTCGGCACCGCCGTCGATGCCGCTGTCCACCCCGGCGTCGATGTCCCCGCCGTCCACGTCTCCGCCGTCCGGCGTCGAGCCGTCGTCCATCGGCATCGAGCCGTCCATCATCGGCATCGAGCCGTCCGTCATCGGCATCGAGCCGTCGACCATCGGCATCGAGCTGTCGCGCCCGCCGTCGGTCTCGGGTGGGCGGCGGTCGTCGTCACCGCAGCCGGCGAACGTCGCGATGGCGAACAGGGAGAGGGCGAGTGAAGCGTGCGTGCGCATGAAGCTCCTCGAAGCGAATTGGGTCTGGGGTGCCGAACTTGCCGCAGACCCGCGAACATGCAAGTCGCTTCGCGCAATTTCGGACGGGAGCAGAATCGTGAACGAGCGCCGGAACCGTCGCTCCGCGGGCTCGTCAGAGATAGGCCGTCGTCTCGGTCGCGATGCGGTCGATGATCGCCCGCAGGGCGTCCGCTTCGTCGCGGAGGCCCGCCCGCTGCAGGACGAACGCGTCGCTGTTCGAGAGCACGATGAAGCCGACGTTCGCGTCCGGGCGGTACGCCATGACGGTGCTCACGCCCCCGGCCGAGCCCGTGTGCTCGAGCCAGTCGAAGCCCGCTCGGCGATTGTAGCTCCAGGTGATCGCCTGATTGGGGTCGAGGTCCGGCCGCTGCACCTCGCGCATCGAGAGCGACGTCGACTCCTCGAGCACGCGCACGCCGTCGAGCTCACCGGCGCGGATCGTCGCCGCGAGGAAGCGGCCGAGCTCCGACGCGCTCGTGCGGAGCGTCGACGCGGGATAGAACGAGACGCCTTGGAACGGCTGCGCGACGAAGCCCGTCCGGTCTCCGTACGAGTAGGGGATCGCGAGCATCGACACGTCGACGTCGGCGAGGAACCAGCCCGTGTCCGTCATGCCGAGCGGGTCGAGGATGGTCGTACGCGTGCGCGCGCGGAAGTCCTCGTCGGACACGACCTCGACGAGGTGCCCGAGCACGCCGAAGTTCGCGTTGCAATACGCGTAGTCGGTGCCGGGCTCGTAACCCCAATTGTCGTCCTGGTAGTACGCGCCGCCGGGCGTCACGTAGCCCTCGGCGAACTCCGCCATCGAGACCGTGGGGTCGCCCTCGGTCGACACGCGCGCCAAGAGGATGAAGTCGTCGATCAGGCCGGCGGTGTGGGTCAACAGCATCCGCGTCGTCACCGGCGTGTCGGGGAACGACGGGTTGCGGACGCGGTACGGCAGGTAATCGTCGACCGGCGCATCGAGGTCGAGCAGGCCTTCGTCGACGAGCTGCATCACGGCGAGCGCCGTGACCGTCTTCGAGACCGACGCGACCGCGAACAGAGTGCGATCGGTGACGGGCACCTCGTCGGCGACGTTCGCGAAGCCCCAGGCGCCGGTCCACTCGACGCCGTCGGCCGTGACGATCGATGCGGAGAGGCCGGCGGCGCCGGCGGGCAACAAGAAGTGCCGTACGTAGCCGTCGAGGTCCGCCGGCGGCCCGGCGTCGGGCGTCCCGGCGTCGACCGATCCGCCGCCATCCACGGCGCCCCCGTCTGCGCTCGCGCCGTCCGGCAGGCCGAGCGCCGGCCCACACGCCGCGAGCAGCGCGATCGACGACGAGACGACCATCGTGGCGGGCGCCGTGCGCACGGTGACCCAGCATAGCGCGCGGACGCCGGGGCGTGGCTGCGACCACGCGCGCGTCGGCATGCGAGGGTTGCGCTGGCCTGGCCAGCCCAGCCGCCACCCGCGGCGCGCGCGGCTGGGATCTCCACCGGATTTGCGGGGTTCCGGCTTCCGATCACGCTGGAACGGACCTTGCTCTTTCCCGAGGCGGCACGGGTTGGCGGGGTAGTGGGGAAGGTCCTCGTGGGTCTACGAATCGCGACGGCGGGAGCGCTGCTCCTCGCGTCAGCCTGCGCGCCGGGCACGAGCGCAGAGCTCGAAGGCTTCGACGGCGTGTGCTTCGACAAGTGCGACGGCATCTCGCTCGACGAATCGAGCGGGCCGGCGATGCTCGACTTCGACGATCTCCTGACCTTGTCGGAGACGCCGGGAAGGCGCGACGGCGCGCGCTACGTCTTCGACGGCGCGCCGGGCGAGCTAGAAGACCGGTTCAACGCGCTCGTCGACACACCGTTCGTGTCGAACGCTGCGTTTCGCGACGGCGCGCGCCCGCATCGGCCCGACCATCCCGATCTCGGGCCGACGGTGCGGGTGATGTCCTGGAACATCGAGCGTGGGCTCGAGCTCGACGCGATCCGCTCGGCGCTTCGCTCGGCGGACGATCCCGACGAGCGTCAGCGGTTCTACTCGGACCGCGTGACGGAGCACGTGCTCGCGGACGCCGGCGCGGTGGCGGAGGTCGACGAACAGCTCGACGCGCTTTCGGGTCTCGACGTCGTCGTGTTGAACGAAGTCGATCGTTACATGAAGCGGACCGGCTATCGGGACGTCGTCGGCGAGATGGCCGACGAGCTCGACATGAACTACGCGTACGCGACCGAGTTCGTCGAGGTCGACCCGATGGTGCTCGGCACCGAGCGCTTCAGCCGCGAGGACTTCTTGACCGGCGACAACCGAACCGGCGAGGTCGTCGACGACGGCAGCATTCCAGAGGCGGAGCTCGACGCGCGCGCGAGCGAGGCCCGCGAGATGACCGAGGTCGATCCGTTCCAGAGCCGAAACCTCCACGGCAACGCCGTACTGAGCCGGTACCCAATCCTGTCCGCGCGGGCGATCCCTCTCCAGACCGTGTGCTGGGATTGGTACGCGGGCGAGCGACGTGGTCGGCAGTTCGTGCAGCGCGGGATCGACCGTGCGGTCGAGCGAGGATTTCTCGAGAAGGTCGTGCGCGAGGTTCGACACGGCGGGCGCACCGCTCTCGTCGTCGACCTCTACGTCCCGGGCCTCACGCCGGACGGGACGACGATGGAGCGCGTCGAAGGTCACCGCAGAAACGTGCTGACCGTGGTAGCCGTGCACATCGAGGCGCGCAGCTCGCCCGCGTGTCGCGCCCAGCAGATGCGGGAGGTCGCTTCGTACATCCAGGGGATCGAGAACCCGGTCGTGCTCGCGGGCGACCTCAACTCGCTCGGCAGCGATGGTCGGCCGACGACGGTACAGAGGCTACTGCTCGCGCGCTTCGGAAACCCCGCGTGGGTCGCGCGACAGGTCATCGGTCGCTTCGCTCCGTACTCTGGATGGGCGTTTACCACGCGTGACGTGATCAACACGTTCCGCCTGCGCGACGACCCCACGGGGGCGAACCTGCCGTTCCTCCTCCCGAACCCCGAGCGCGGAGTGTTCGACGCGATCGAGTCGACCCGCTTCGCAGACGGCGCCTACTTCGACTTCCGCGGTGACGACGACCGAACGATCAACGGGACGTCGCGCACGCTCGCGAACAGCAACCAGCGCGACAGCAAGGGCTTCAAGACGACGTTCGCCTTGCAGCGCACGTTCGGCTTCGGCGACGACTTGCAGCTCGTCGGTCGATGGAAGATCGACTGAATCTTCGCCCGCGGGTACGCGCGCGCCCCGCGCGACGGTCGAGCGAGCTATCGCATGGCGCCGCACTTCCCTCGGACGCTGGAAGAGCTTCGCGATGCGACCGAGCCCCGTCTCTCCGACCACGCGCCCATCACCGTCGAGCTGCCGCTCGGCGACCCGTGCCCCGAGGGCGCCTGCGAAGCAGGCGACACTCCGCCGATGGAGTTCGGCGACGTGACCTGGGTGGACGCGGCGACCGAGCTCTGATCACCGGGCGAGGCTGCTGTATCCTCCGGGGCCGTGGCCTTCGACTTCACGCCGACGTCGGACGACGAGCTCGCGAAGCGCGCGGGCGTCACGCTCGAGGCGGTTCAGCTCCTCCGGAGCTCGGAGGTCGTAGACCTCCACATCGAGTCGTACATCCCGCCGAGGCTCTGGGGCTTCGACCTGTCGAAGCGTCACGACGGGCCGCCGCTCGGCGGGCGATTCTTCGGGCACCTCGACTTTCCCCGGGCGCTCGACGGCGGGCTCACCGGCGGGATGTGGAGCATCGCGACGAACGTCCTCCGCACGGCGCGCGGGCGGCTGCGCGCCGTGCAGCGGAACATCGAGGGCCTCGCTGCGGCCATCGAGGCGACCGACGGGAAGATGCGCGTCGTGCGGAGCCACGCGGAGTACGTAGCCGCGCGTGAGGCAGGCGCGCACGGCGCGCTTCTCGCGGTCCAGGGCGGCAACGCGTTCGAGGCCGCGGGCGACGCGGGCGTGGACGCCGTCCCGGATCGTCTCGTCACGCGCGTCACGGTCGTTCACCTGTCGAACAGCGTCTACGGCGGCACGTCGAGCCCTGCCGCGAAGCTCGGAGGCGAGCGCGGGCTCACGCGTAGAGGCAGGGAGCTCGTCCAGCGCCTGAACGCGTCGCGTTGCTACGTCGACCTCGCGCACATCAGCAAGAAGGGCTTTTGGGACGCGGTCGACGTGCACGACCGCAGCCAGCCGTTGATCGTCACGCACACCGGCGTCGAGGCGGTCAAGAAGATGTGGCGCAACATCGACGACTCGCAGATCCGCGCGATCGCGGACTCGGGCGGCGTCGTCGGGATCATCGTCGCGGCGAATTTCCTGTCGCGCCGCGGCGGCCCTCGCGACGGGCGCATGGTCGTCGAGCACATCGCTCACGTCGTCGATTCTCGTCGGCGACGCCCACGTGGCCATCGGTACCGACTACGACGGGTTCATCCATCCGCCCGTCGAGCTCCGCGACGGCGCGCTCGGCTACGCTCGCCTCGTCCAGCACATGCTCGACCGCGGCTACACGGACACGCGCATCGAGAACGTGCTCGGCGCGAGCTTCCTCAGGACGTGGAAGCAGATTCCGGCCCGACTGACGGGCCGGTGCTCGGAGGCGATCGAGCGGACGCTCAAAGCAACTCTTCGTCGATCTCGATCGTCTCGCGGGTCAGTTGCGTCTTCACGCGAACGACGAGCTCGACCTGGCCGACGCGGACGACGTCTCCCACGTCGAGATCGGTCGCGCCCTCGATCGGCACGTCGTTGACCTTCGTCCCGTTGTGACTGCCGAGGTCCTCGATGCGCGCGCGACCTCCCTGGACCTCGATGACAGCGTGCCGTCGTGACACCGACGGATGATTGATGACGAACCGACAGCTCGGGTCTCTCCCGACGAGCTGACGTCCGTCCTCGAGGGACACCGAGAAGCCCTCCGAGGAGAGCACGAGCACCGTGGTCGAGCCGGGTGGGGGCGAGCTCGCGCTCTTGCGACGCGTCGAGCGCGCGAGCGACGCCTCGATGGCATGCAAGAGGGAGTGACGCAGCCCGCTCGAGGTGATCCCGGCGTCCGCTCCGACATTCTGTGCGAGCCTCTGTGCTGCGTGGGCGTTTCCTCCGGAGACGAGCACCAATCCGACGTGGTCCAGGCGGTCGTTGCGCCGGATGAGCTCCGCGAAGCGGTCGCCGCTCATCACGTCGAACCCCACGTCGACCACGACCACGTCGATCGCGCTCCGCACGATCTCGACCGTCGCGCCGATCGGCGAGCCTCGCGACTGGACGTCGTAGCCCGCGCTCGAGAGAACGGACGTGGCGACCTCGAGATCCTCGGCGTTCTCGAGGATGAGGAGCACGCGGCGGCGGCGCGTCGTGTCCTGGCTCACGCCGGCCAGTATAGCGCCGCTACGTCGTGTAGTCCGCGTTGACGCGGACGTACTCGTGGCCGATGTCGCAGAAGCGGATGAACGCGCGCGCGCGTCCGGCGCCGAGGCGAACGCGGATCCGATACTCCGGCGCTCGCATGACGCGGGCGGCCCGGGCTTCGGCGGTCTCGCCCACGCGCTGTCCCCGCCGCGCGACGATCACGTCGCCGATGCGGATCTCGACCTTCGCCGGATCGAATGCCACGCCCGCGACACCGGCGGCCGCGAGGATCCGGCCCCAGTTGGGGTCGGCTCCGTGCACCGCGGTCTTGACCAGCAAGGAACGCGCGATCCGCTCGGCGACGCGCTTCGCGGCGGCGTGGCTGGGCGCCCCTTCGACCTCGAGGCGCACGACTCTCTCTGCGCCCTCACCGTCGCGGACGATGCTGCGCGCGAGCTCGTCCAGGACCTCGGTCATCGCGGCGACCATCTTCCGCCCGGCCGCATCGCTCGTGCGGATCGCGGGTCCCCCCGCGCGACCGGACGCGAGCGCGACGAGCGTGTCGTTCGTGCTGGTCTCGCCGTCGACGGTCACGGTGTGGAACGTCGCGTCCGCGCTGCGCGCGGAGCGCGCGTCCCCAGGACGCGGCTTGCACGTTCGCGTCGGTCGCGACGAACGCGAGCGTCGTCGCCATGCTCGGGTGGATCATGCCGGCGCCCTTTGCGATGCCGAGGACGGTCACGGAGCCCGCTCCGCGGATCCGCACCGACGCGCTCGCCAGTTTCGGCCAGCGGTCGGTGGTCATGATCGCGTGCGCGAACCGCTCGACGCCGTCGTCCGCGAGATCGGCGACGAGCCTCGCGCGCAGCGGCCTCGATGAGCTCGACCGGCAGGGTCCGTCCGATGACGCCGGTCGAGGCCGGCAGGACCGCCGCCGCATCGACGCCGAGAGCCCGCGCGACGGCTCGGGTCGAGCGCAGCGCGGCGGCCATCCCGGGCTTGCCCGTGCACGCGTTCGCGTTGCCGCTGTTGACGAGCACGGCGCGCGCGCGGTGGCGCCGAGCTCGCGTGCGCGCAACCTCGACCGGAGCCGCCCGCACCCGGTTCCTCGTGAAGAGCGCGGCCACGACCGCGTCTTGGGCCGCCGCGATGAGGCCGAGGTCAGGGCGCCCGTTCGCCTTGATCCCAGCGGCGATCCCGGCGAATCGAAACCCAGGCACGACCGGTCCTCGGCTCATCGGCGGCGACCGTAGAGCGCGACGACGGGCAGCGCAAATCTGACGTCGGCGGGGCGCGCTTTGGGGAATTTTGGTGTTCGTCGCGTGATCCGTTTCGGCGAGCCTCGGAGTCTGGCACTATCTCCATCATGGGACGGAAGCGTGGACGGTCCGGGGGATCTCTGCAGACGGAGCGGATCCCGACGGAGGTCGCGACGAGGATCTCGACGAGGGCGCGAAGACGGGCAAGCGACCCGTGGTCGATGACGGCACGCCGCGCACGTCGAGCCAGCTCGTCGCGATCGTCGCCGAGGTCGGCGCGCGGCTCGTGCGACGGAGCGTCGCGCCCCCGCCTCCGCCCGAGGGCGAGCCCGAAGAGCCGCCGCCGAAGAACCCTCGCGCGTGAGCTGGCGCGCGCGCTCAGCGGTGTAGCGATCGGCCGGTCTCGCGCGCGATCGCGAGGAGCGCGCGGCGCGCGGCGGGCGACGCCCCGGCGAAGCTCACGAAGCCGTGCGTGAGCGACGCTTCGTGAAGCTCGACGACAGGAACGCCAGCCTCGCGGAGGCGCTGCGCGTAGCGCTCGCCTTCGTCGCGAAGCGGATCGAACCCCGCCGTCGCGACGACGGCCGGTGGCAGCCCGCAGAGATCGTCGGCGAAGAGTGGTGACGCGTCCGGCGACCGCGCGTCGGCGGCGTAGTGATCCATGAACCAGTCGGTCAGCTCGCGATCCAGCAACAGGCCGCTAGAGAAGACCTCGTGCGACGCTTCGCTGCGGGTGAGATTGGTCGCGGCGTAGATCAGGATCTGCGCGAAGGGCACCGGCCCGCCTCCGTCGCGGAGGCGGCGCGACACGACGGCAGCGAGGTTGCCGCCGGCGCTGTCGCCGCCCACCGCGACGCGCGCCGCGTCGCCGCCGAGCTCGTCCGCGTGCCCGAGCACGAAGAGGAAGCCCGCTTCGGCGTCGTCGACGGCGGCTGGATACGGATGCTCCGGGGCGAGCCGGTACTCGATCGAGACGACGATGCACCGCGCGTAGCGCGCGATCGTGCGGCAGACACCATCGTGCGTCGCGATCGACCCGATGACGAAGCCCCCGCCGTGGAAGAAGACCAGCACGGGCGGGCGCTCCTCGGCCGTCCTCGGCCGGTAGACGCGGGCGCTCATCGCGCCAGCGGGCGCCGGGACGCTTCGATCTTCCACGCTCTCCATGGGCTCGGCCGGCGCGGCGAGCAGCGCGAAGTCGCGCTCCATCGCGGCGCGCGCCTGCTCCGGCGTGCCCTCGTTCCACGGTGGGAACGAGAGACGTCCCGCGAGCGCGATGAGCGCCGCGGTCGACGCGTCGAGCTCGACGCCCCGGTCCGAGCGGGCGACCGGCCCGAGCATCGGTCGCAGGAGCGAGGCCGGCAAGCCGAGCGCGAGCCGGCCGACCGCCCGCACGACGTGCGCGCCGGGGTCCTTCCGATGGGGGGGCGATGTGCTCACGTCGACAACTTGACCCGTAGTTTCGGGCAGGTTACCGGAAACGTCGGGCAAAGGCCCAAGCATGGCAGAGCCGCAGGAAACCGCGCCGGCAGTGGGCACGCCGTCTGCGAAACGCTCGCGGACGCGCGTCGTCCTCGTCGCGCTGAAGGTCGTCTTTTCCATCGCGATGCTCGCGTACGTGTTCCGCGACCTCGGGGGCCGCGAGGGCGCCGACGAGCTGCTCACCCGGCTGGGCCACCTCGCGTGGGGGTGGTGGGCGGCGGCGGTGGCCATGCAGCTCACGGCGATCGGCTTCGCCATCGTGCGGTGGAGGCTCCTCCTCCGCGGCCAGGGCATCGTCGCGCCGTGGCGCTTCCTCGTCGGCTCGTTTTTCATCGGGCGGTTCTGGGGCGCGTTCACGCCGGGGGGCTACGGCCTCGACGGGTGGCGCCTCTACGACGTCGCGGCGCGCACGCGAAAGGTCGCCCGCGCGACAGCGGTGACCGGCGTCGAGAAGGTCCTCGGCCAGCTCGGGTTCGGGATTGTCGTGCTCGTGGGCTCGATCTGGGGCCTCGAGATGCTCGGCACCGCGGGCGTGCTGCTCGTGAACGGGCTCTTCGTCGTGCTCGTCACGACCGGCATGACGCTCCTCGCGAGGCCCAAGCTCTTCCGGTGGCTCGCGCAATGGCTGCCCGCTCCGGTGAGGGTCCGCGTCCAGACCCTCGTCGATGCGGTGTGCGCGTACCACGGCAAGATCGGGCTGCTCGCGCGCGCGGTCGGGCTCGGCGTGCTGGTCCACGCGTTCAACAACCTCATCTACGTCTGCGCGGCGCGTGCCATCGGCGTCGAGCTCGGTGTCGGCGTGGTCTTCTTCGCGTCGTCGCTCCAGATCATGTCGACGCTCCTGCCCGCGTCGATCAACGGCATCGGCCTTCGCGAGATGTCAGCGGTCGCGCTCTACACGCTTCCGGCGGTCGGGCTCACGCGCGCGACGGCGGTGCTCATCCCGCTCGTCGGGTTCGCCGCCGAGATGGCCGTCTCGGCGTGCGGCACGATCCCGTTCCTGCTTCGGCGCGGCGGGTATCGCGACGACATCGTCGTCGAAGACGAGCACCGCGAGGACGCCGCGCACGCCGCCATCGAGGAGGTCGCTCCGGAGGAGTGGCCGAGGCGGGCGCGCGGGCTCGTGCTCGGGCTCGAAGCGGGGCTGCTCGCAGGGGTGCTGATCGGGCTCGGCGAGGGCGTGGCCGTCATCGAGGGCGCCGGGGGGCACATCGGATACGGCGTTCTGAGCTACGGCGCGGTCGCGTACGGGATTCTGCAGCTCCTCGGCGGCGCGTTCGGCCTCGCGCTCGCGTGGAGCGGCCGGCTCATGAAGCGACGCGCGATGAAGGAGTCGCACGCGTACGCGCGCATCACCGCGGTGATCGTCGCGGTCGTCGCGCTCGGCCTAGGCGCGTTCCGGATCCGGCGCGACCTCTACCACGAAGAGCTCGTGTGGAAGAGCCTTCACGGGCTCGGCGTCGCGGCGCTCTGTCTCGCCGGCGCGGTGGTGCTCTACCTGGCGCTCTCCGCGACGCTTCGATTCCTGCTGTCGTCGACGCCCGCGCGCGTGATGCTGCGGAGCTGGGGCTCGCCGGCGGTGCTCGGCGTGCTCGTCGGCGTGGTCGCGCTCGTCACGGTGCTCTTCGGTGGGCCCGCGTCGGCCAGCCCCGGCGGCACGCACGCGCGCGCGCCCGACGGTGCGCCGAACGTGCTCGTCATCGTGGTCGACACGGTGCGCGCGGACTACCTGCCGGCGTGGGGCAACGACCGGATCGCGATGCCGAACCTCGACGCGTTCGCCGAGGACGCGATCCGGTTCGACCAGGCGTTCTCGAACGCCTCGTGGACGCGACCGAGCTTCGCGAGCATCCTCACCGGTCGCCACCCTTCTAGCCACGGCGTGATGGCGAAGGCGGACCAGCTCCCGGACGAGCTCGTCACGCTCCCCGAGGCGCTCTCGGGCGGCGGCTACCACACGACGGGCTTCGTCACGAACTTCAACGTCGCGCCGTACTTCAACTTCCAGCAGGGCTTCGACGAGTACGACTACCTCGAGCCCGACTTCGTGCTCGGCGCCGACGACGCCGCATCGAAGCTCCTGCTCGTGCAATCGCTGCGACAGGGGATCGAGAAGGTGAACGCGATGCTCGGGATTGTCCGGCCCGGCAGCGCGTACCAGGACGCAGCGACCGTGAACCGCGCCGTCTTCTCGTGGCTCGACCGCGCGCCGGACTCACCGTGGTTCCTCTTCACGGCGTACATGGATCCGCACGACCCGTACTTCGCGCACCCCTACTCGGGCAACGGGTACGCGCGGGCGGCGCATCAGGAGCCCGACCTCGCAGAGGCCGCCCATCTGCGCGAGCTCTACGAGGGCGAGCTCGTGTACTGGGATGGCGAGCTCGGGCATCTGCTCGCGGAGCTGCGGCGCCGCGGGCTCTACGACGACATGACGATCGTCATCACGGCCGACCACGGCGAGGAGATCGGCGACCACGGCGGCTTCTGGCACGGGACGACGCTCTACGACGAGGCCGTCCACGTCCCGCTCTACGTGAAGCTCCCCGGTGCGCGCCGCGGCGGGACGGTCCTCCACCACTGGGTCCAGTCGATCGACATCGCGCCGACGATCCTGAGCCAGGTCGGCATCGACGTGCCGGACGGCGTGCAGGGCGGCGACCTCTTCGAGGGGACCGACGTGGTGTATGCCGAGGAGAGCCACGAAGGAAACGTGCTCCAATCGGTGCGCCAGCGCCGCGGCATGGACGAGTGGAAGCTCATCACCGCCAACCCGCGCAACCCGCGCGGCCTCGAGGCCATCGAGCTCTACCGGCCGGACCTCGACGTGCACGAGCGCGACAACCTCGCCGACGATCACGAAGAGGACCTACACGCCGTGGGCGGGACGCTGGTCGATCAAGCGGAGCGAGCGCGTGCGGGCGCGGTCGAGAGCCATACGGTGGACATCACCCTCGACCCGACCGTCGCAGGTCAGATTCCGTCAGCTCGGCTACGGCTCGGACGGCGACGGCCACTGATTCGATCTCAGCCGCGGCGGCGTCGCCCGAGCGCGAGCGCGCCTGCGACACACGCGACCGCGAGCCACTGCGCGGTTTCTCCACCTGGTCGAGCCACCCCACAGCCGCATCCGCCTCCGCCGCCGAACGTGAACGGAAGCCGGCCTCCGGGCCCGGTCCCGCCGTCGCTGCTCGCGCTCCCCGAGTCCCCTGCGATCGCGCCAGCGTCGACGACACCGACCGTGCCGAGATCGATTCGGCACCTGTTGTCGCCGAGCCGCGGGTCGTGCGCGACGCTGCTCGCGAAGCCGGTGAAGGTTCCCTCCGCGGCGCCCATGACGGCGAACGGGATCTCGACCTCGTACGTCGCGCCCGGCGCGAGCTGCGCGTCCGCGCTCGCGCACCAGAGGTAGCCGCGAACCTCCATGCAGTCTGGAGGTAGCATCGGCGTGAGCCCTGCTGGAGCGACGAGCGCGACGTGCACGTCGTTCGCGGCATCGGGCCCGCTCGCGACGACGGTTGCCGCGAGCGAGACGACGGGATTGCTCGACGGGTTGCCGCGGAGCACGCACTCGAGCGCGAGGTCGGACTCGCTTCCGTCGGGGACGCTCGTGAAGACGCGCATCACGTCCACGTCGCCCACGGCGTTCGTCTCGGATCGGTAGTAGAGCAGCCTCCTGCGCGGGAAGAGGATCACGTAATCGCCTTCGGGCGCGGTGAGCCCGAGGCCGACGCCGTCGAAGGGTGCTGCGTACGCGACGGCGGGGCTCTCGGGGCGCGCGCCTTCGAGGTCGATGCAGGACCCCGCCGTCGCGATGCCGACCACGGGCCCGTCGAAGACCACGAGATCCTCCTCGATGTCCATGGTCTCTGCGGTGCGAACCAGCAGCTGGCTCGCCACCATCCCCGCACCGAGCGCGACATCGCACGCTGGGCTCGGCGTGTCCGCTGGAAAGCCGCCGTACGCATTCGGCGCCGTCAGCTGCACCGGGATGCCGAGCCCATCGAACGACGGTCGCTCGACGAAGAGGATGGGAGGTTCGGTGTTGGGCGCGCCCGGACCGAGCGCGCTCGGAACGACGCCGAGCTCGGTCCGCCCGAACGCGAAGATCGGGTCGGCGTTCGCGGTCGCGGGCACGACCACGACGATGAGGCAGGTCACGGCGGCGAGCGGCGCGCGCCGGGGCGGCCTCGGCTCGCGCGCGCGGTGGAGACCGGCACGCATGGGGCCAGTCTACGCGAGCGGCGACGCTTCCGTCAGGCGTCGCCGCGCGTGGCGCGTCGGATCACCATGTCGAGCAGGCGCGGCGCCGCGCGCGCCACGCCGTAGAGCGCCTTGCTGCGCGCGTCGATGAGCAGGATGAAGCCGGGCCGGTCGAGCCCGCGAAGCGCGGCGTCGACGACCTCCTCGGCGCCGTACAGCGGCGAGAGCTTGTAGACGGGCGGCACGCGATCGAGCGAACGGACCATCGGCGTGTCGCCCGGCGGCGGGCAGAGCACGCGGACGTCGACGCCCGAGCCCGCGATCTCGTCGCGGAGCGCCTGCGCGAACCCGACGACGGCGAACTTCGACGCGGAGTAGCCCGCGAGCTCGGGAAACCCGCGGAGCCCGGCGACGCTCGCGACCAGCATCAAGGTCGCTCGGCCGCCGCCCTCGGCGGCGCGGCGGAGCTCGGGCAGGAGCGCCTGCGCCACGTGCACCGACCCGAGGTAGTTGACCTCGATCATCAGCCGGTAGTCCGCGGGCGCGACGTCCTCGACGCGGCCTACCCGCAGCACGCCCGCGCAATGCACGGCGTGCGCGATCGCCCCGGCGGCTTCGCGCGATTGTTCGGCCGCGACCCGCACCGCGTCCGCGTCGCGCACGTCGACGACGTCGGTGTGCACCGCTCCGAGCTCGCGCCCCGCGCTCGCGAGCCCCGTCTCGTCGCGATCCCAAAGGACCACCTCGTCCCCGCGCTCGACGAGCCGCCGCGCGAACTCGCGGCCGAACCCGCTCGCCGCTCCCGTCACGACCCACGCACCCGCCGCTCGCTCTCGCTTCGCCATGGCGGCGCATCGTACACGTTTCGGATACGATGCGCGCATGACGGATCACGACGGTACGGCGAGGTTTCCGGGCGCGTTTCCGCGCGTGCGGATGCGGCGCAATCGGCGGGACGATTGGTCGCGGAGGCTCGTGCGCGAGAGCCGCGTGACGCCGGACGACCTCATCTGGCCCGTGTTCGTGCGGGAGGGCAAAGGCGAGCGCACGGCGATCGCGTCGATGCCCGGCGTCGAGCGACTGACGATCGACCTGCTCGTCGCGGCGGTGAACGAGGCCGCGGCGCTCGGGATCCCGGCGGTCGCGCTCTTTCCGGTCATCGATCCCGCGAAGAAGACCGCCGACGGCGACGAGGCCACGAGCCCCGACAACCTCGTCTGCCGCGCCGTGCGCGCCGTCAAAGACGCGGTGCCGCAGATCGGGATCGTGTGCGACGTGGCTCTCGACCCGTTCACGACACACGGTCAGGACGGCCTCGTGCGCGGTGGCTACGTCGTCAACGACGAGACGGTCGAGGTGCTCCAACGCCAAGCCGTCGTGCAGGCGCGGGCCGGATGCGACGTGATCGCGCCGAGCGACATGATGGACGGCCGTGTCGGCGCCATCCGCGACGCGCTCGACCGCGAGGGGCACGCGCACGTGAAGATCCTGAGCTACGCGGCGAAGTACGCGTCCGCGTTCTACGGTCCATTCCGCGACGCCGTGGGATCGGCGAAGAGCCTCGGCGGGGGCGACAAGCGCACGTACCAGATGGATCCGGCGAACGCCGACGAGGCGCTTCGCGAGGTGGCGCTCGACATCGCCGAGGGTGCCGACATGGTGATGGTGAAGCCGGGGATGCCGTACCTCGACATCGTCCGCCGCGTGAAAGAGCGCTTCGGGATGCCGACGTACGCGTATCAGGTGAGCGGCGAGTACGCGATGCTCAAGGGCGCCGCAGAGCGCGGGTGGATGGACTTCGACCGCGTCCTCATGGAGAGCCTCGTCGCGTTCAAGCGCGCTGGCGCCGACGGCGTCCTCACGTACGGCGCCGTCGAGGCGGCGAAGCTCTTGGGCGGTTCGTCTCGAGCGTGAGCGTCAGTGAGACGGGCCGGTCGGCCGCAGCTGCGACCACACCGCGAGCGCGCGCGTGATCGAGCGCGGCGGAGGGTCGAGCTCGAGACGCGCCACGCGCTCGCAGTCCGCGGCGGGCAGGAAGTAGAGGAACGAGTCGGTCGGCGCGACGCGACGGTCTGTCTCGTCGCTCGCGGTCAGCGAGTCGACGGACAGGTCCGACGGGGCGAGAGCGAAGAGCGCCGGGTCCCATGCGCGGAGAAACGCGGAGGTCTCTTCCTCGGTCAGGCCGATCTCGCGGAGCGTGTCCCGAATCGCGCGCCGACCGGGCTCTGCGTTCGCGGGGCCACGCATGGGTTGGTCGTCCGCCGTGGCGTGATTGCCGGCCCTCGCGGCCGCGTCGAAGTCGGCGCCGACCGCGATGCTCTCGTGCGGGCCCGGCGCCCGCACCGCGAGCGCGCTCACCGTGCCGTAGTCGTCGTGCATCCGCACGAGCCACCCCGGGATTGCGGTGCCGCCTTCGTTCGTGACGGTCACTTCGGCGCCGCCAGGCGCCCGACGCTCGAAGCGCAACGGTGGCGTGAACGCGCGCGTGCGCACGCGGTAGAAGAGGAGCGATTCTGTCGCCTCCGGCATGTGCAGGCACGCCGAGCCGGGCGTGCGTGCCAGCGCGAGCGAGGGCACCTCGCAGAGGTCGCCTGCGGGTAGCGACGTACACGCCGTGTCGCTCGCCGTCGGCAGCGGGGACGGCCGACACTCTCCGGTCGGGTCGACCGCGACGTTGCGCCACACGAGCTCGGATGCGTCACCCGTGCGCGGCGGCGACGGCCACGCCTCGACGATCGCGCCCCCGTGCGCGTCGACGGCGACGCGCGCGATCGTCATGGGGCTCGCGGTGTGGAAGTAGAGCACGGGCTTGTCGACCGCCATCGGCTCCACCTCGCGCGGAGGCCCGATCGCGCCCGCGCTCAGCACGTCGCCGGCGGTCGCGCGGAGAAGGCCCCACTCGTGCACCTCGTAGTCCGCCGTCTGGGCTGCGGGAGTCGTCGGCTCCGGATGCGCCGGGCCGGTGGTCGGCCCGGTCGGCGGCACGTCCGTCGAACGCGTCCCACACGAACAAGCCGCGACGACGCTGCCGAGCAGCGCGATGAGGATTCGCACGGGGGCATCGTACTCCGCCCGGGCGCCGGGCGGCAGCGGGCGGGGGCAACATGCCCCCGGGGAGCTTCCCGCGCGCGTCTCGGCGACGCCGCGATCGCGTTCTGATAATTTGGGCGTGTGGGTCCGTCGACTCACGGAGGAACGCCGTGTCATCCATCCGAAGCTCGTCGATCGCGCTCACGCTGTTCGCCCTCTCCGCCTGCGGCGGACGCTCCGATCCGCTGATGTTCGACGGGAGCCCCGCGCTCGACGGGCGAACGCCCGACGGCGGCGCGGCGATCGACGGCCGCGTCCCCGATGGCGGGAGCGCGCGTGACGGCGGAAGCGCGTCGGACGGCGGGAGCGATGTCGATGCCGGGGCCGATGTCGACGGCGGCGGCGACGTGGACGGCGGCGGCGACGTGGACGGCGGCGGCGACGTGGACGGCGGCGGCGACGTGGACGGCGGCGGCGACGTGGACGGCGGCGGCGACGTGGACGGCGGCGGCGGCGACGTGGACGGCGGAAGCTCGTGCGTGCCCGGTGCGCCGTGCGATGCGGGCCACGTCTGCGCGACGGGAGTGATCTCCTGCGCGACGGGCTCGCCGGTGTGCGTCGTCGACGCGCCGCTCCCCGCGAGCACGCTCTGCCGGCCCGCGTCCGGCCTGTGTGACATCGCGGAGCGCTGCGACGGCACCTCCGTCGATTGTCCCGCGGACGCGCTCCGGCCGGCGACAGCGATTCTGTCGTCCGGCGGCCGGCACCTGCGACGTGGCCGAGATGTGTACGGGAGCGTCGCGCGGTTGTCCTGCGAACGGCTTCGTGGCCGCGGGGACTCTGTGCCGTGGGTCCGCGGGCGTGTGCGACGTCGACGAGGTGTGCACCGGCACGGGGGCGTCGTGTCCCGCCGACGCGTTCGACGTCGGCACGCTCTGTCGGCCCGCGGCCGGCGTATGCGACGCCGCCGAGCGATGCGATGGCAGCGGTGCGAGCTGTCCGCCGGATGCTCTTCGACCCGCGAGCACGATTCTGCAACCCCGCGCTCGGCGCCTGCGACATCGCCGAGCACTGCACGGGCGCATCCACCGTATGCCCTGCGGATCGGATCCACCCCGCGGGTTTCGTCTGCCGCGCGGTGAGCGGCACGTGCGATGTTCAGGAGACCTGCGACGGGGTCTCGACCGCCTGCCCGGCGGACGCCGTGCGCTCGAGCGGCACGTCTTGCCGCGCGTCCGCGGGCGCGTGCGACCCCGCGGAGGTCTGCGACGGCGCCTCTCCTGCGTGCCCGCCCAACGCGCTCAGCGGCTCGGGCACGGTGTGCCGGCCTGCCGCGGACATCTGCGATCGACGCGAGACGTGCACGGGCACGAGCCCGGCGTGCCCCGCCAACGCGTTCCTCCCGAGCACGACGATCTGCCGCGCTGGAGCCGACGTCTGCGATCGAGCCGAGACCTGCACGGGCTCGAGCGCGTTCTGCCCGGCCGACTCGCTCGAGCCGCCCGGCGCGATTTGCCGCCCCGCGGTCGGCCGGTGCGACGTCGCGGAGGCGTGCACCGGCGCGTCGGCAACCTGCCCAGCCGACGGGTTCCAGCCGGCCGGCACCGCCTGCGGTGTGTCGATGAGCTGCGACGGCGCCGGCATGTGCATCTGAGCGCCGTCGCGGCCGCTCAGAATCGGTCGCTCGGATCGGTCGCTCGGCGGTTCCGTCCGCGAGCGGGTTGTCGTCGAGCTGCCTCGCGAGCAGGCGCTTGTAGAGGCCCTCCTCGTCGAGCAGCGTGCGGTGATCGCCCTGCTGCACGATGCGCCCGTCCTCGAGCACGACGACGCGGTGCGCGTCGCGGACCGTCGAGAGGCGGTGCGCGATGATGAGCGTCGTCCGACCGCGCATCAGCCGCTCGAGCGCTTCTTTGACGAGGTGCTCGCTCTCGGCGTCGAGCGCGCTCGTCGCCTCGTCGAGGATCAGGATGCGCGGGTCCTTGAGTAGAGCGCGGGCGATCGCGACCCTCTGCTTCTGACCGCCCGAGAGCTGGACGCCGCGCTCGCCGACCTCGGTGGCATACCCGTCGGGGAACCCCGCGACGAAGTCGTGCGCGTTCGCGGTCCGCGCGGCAGCCTCGACCTCCTCGTCGCTCGCGTCGGCGCGGGCGTAGCGGATGTTCTCCGCGACGCTCGCGCTGAAGAGCACCGGCTCCTGGGCCACGACGCCGATCTGCCTGCGCAGCCACTCCGGGTCGAGATCGCGGAGATCGCGACCGTCGAGCAGGAGGCGGCCCCGCGTCGGGTCGTAGAGGCGTCCGACCAGCGCCGCGACGGTCGTCTTCCCCGAGCCGCTCGGGCCCACGAGCGCGACGACCTGGCCCGCTGGCAGCTCGAGCGAGACGTCGTCGAGCACGGTGACGTCGTCGCGTGCCGGGTACGCGAACGTCACGCTCTCGAGGCGCACCTCGCCACGAACGGTCTCGAGGATCTCGCCGCCGGTGGGCGGCATCTCGGGCTCGCGGTCCACGATCTCGTAGATGCGCTCGGCCGCGCCCGCCGCCTTCATGAGCTCCGCCCAGAGGTCGCTCAGCGTGCCGAACGCGAATGCGACGAGCATCGTGTAGACGAGGAAAGCGGTGAGATCGCCGGGTGTCATCGCTCCTGCGATGACCAGACGGCCGCCGCGCCAGAGCACGAGCGCGCCCGCGCCGTAGGCGGCGAAGCTCGTGACGCCGCTGAAGCGCGCGACGGTGAGGATGCGCCTCTTCGCGACGGCGAAGCTCTTCTCGATCGCGTGGTCGTAGCGAACCGCCTCGGCCCGCTCCGCCGCGAACGACCGGACGGTTCTGATGCCGGCGATGCTCTCCTCGGCGACCTCGCTCGCCGCGCCGAGCGCCTCTTGAACTTCGCGTGCGAGCTTGCGAACCCGCCGGCCGTACCACACGGCCCCGATCGCGATCGGCGGCACGACAACCAGCATCACGAGCGTGAGCTGAACCGACGTGTAGAACAGGAGCACGATGCCGCCGACGGCGGTCGCGAGGCTTCGCAGAGCCATGGACACGTTCACGCTCACCGCGCTCTGCAGGACCTGCGTGTCGGAGCTCAGCCGGTTGAGGAGCTCGCCCGTCCGGCGCTGGTCGAAGAACGCGACCTCCTGACGGAGCACGCTCCGATAGAGCGCCTCGCGGAGCGACGCGACGATGCGCTCGCCAGCGGTCGTGAAGAGCATGTATCGGAGCGCCACCGCGACGGCTTGCACCGTGAAGACGACGAGCAACGCGAGCGCGGCGTTGTCCACGACATCGACGAGGTGAGACGAGAGCGCGTCGTCGATGAGGATCCGGAGCGCCTGCGGGTACGCGAGGCTCGTCGCGCTGCCGATCGCGAGAAAGACAGTCCCGACGGAGAGCCTCCGCCATTCGGTCCGGGCGAGCCCCAGAAGCCGCCGTCGAACGTCGGGCGAAAACCGCCGCTTCGAGCTCTCCGCCCTCGTTCCGTCCACGCAGCTTCTCTATGGGGGCTCCGAGGCCCCATGGCAACGTGCGGGCCTCACCATTCGCCCGTGTTCGGCATCGACGTCCACGGCTCGCGCGGCGGAAGTGCTTCTCCGCGTTGCAAGAGCTCGACCGAGTGCAGGTCCGGCGAGCGCACGAAGGCCATCCGTCCGTCGCGGGGGGGCCGGTTGACCGTCACGCCCCCATCCATCAGCCGCTGGCACGTCGCGTAGATGTCGTCGACCTCGAACGCGAGATGGCCGAAGTAGCGCCCAGACTCGTACGGCTCGGTCTGGTCCCAGTTGTAGGTGAGCTCGATCTCGGCCGGGTCGCCGCTCGCGCCCGACGAGAGAAAGACCAGCGTGAAGCGACCGCTCTCGCTCTCGCGCCGTCGCGTCTCTTTCAGCCCGAGCTTCTCGACGAAAAAATGGAGCGCCGCGTCGAGGTCACGGACGCGGAGCATCGTGTGTAGGTAGCGCATCGGTGCCCTGATGCTACCGCGTCAATCGTCGCGGTGGCTCCGCCCGTTCCGCCGCGCGTCCGCCTCCTCGCTGAACCAACCGTCGGTCAGCACGTCCAGGACGGCCGTGAACTCGTCGACGCGCATTTCGAGCGCTGCGTACGCGAGCGGGTCCTCGGGCGGACGCAGCATGAGACGGAGCATCAGCTGGCGCCGCAGGTAGAAGGTCCGGGTGACCTCGAGCATGAGATCGCGCTGAACGCCGATGAGACCGTACACCTGCACCTCCGCCGGGTTGAAGATGAGCTCGCGGAGGTCCCAGATCGCGCCGACGGTGACGGCGTGGTTGAACTGGGACTGGCCCTCGTCCGCCGTTTCGGTCAGCGAGAGCCCCGGCCCGGCGAGCGTTTGCTCGAGCCGATTCAGGCTCAGGTCGTCGAGGCGATAGCCGGCGGCGAGCGTCGGCAACCACGCGCGCGTCTTCGCCGTCGTTCGCAGGCCGTCGAAGTTGTCGGGGTCGACCCGAAAGTAGCGCAGGCAGACCCGGACCGTCTGGGCGACGGTCGGCTCGTGCCGGAGCTGCGCGCGTGCGGCCGCGACGTCGTCGCGTGACTGCGCCGACGCGAGCGCCGGCGTTACGCTCGCGCCGAGCGCGAGCGCGACCATGGTGATGGCGATTCGTTTCATCGGTTTCCTCCTGCGATCCTCATGTGACCTCTCGGAAGGGACGAGAGCGGTCGTCCCATCCACGTCTCGAGCACCGCCTCGAGGGCGGTGATTCGTTCTTTCAAGATCTCCACCTGCAACCGATCGCTCATCCCGTCCGCGATCCGTCGCAGCTGGATCACTCGCTCGTGCCACGCGTCCTCGGCGACGAAGCTGATCTGGCGGCGTAGCTCGTAGATGTCGTTGCGCGTCGGCGACAAGTCCTCGCTGACGATCGGCACGTCGCGAAGAGACCACTCGGCCCACGCGTAGATGAACCACGCATCGGTCCCGTTCGTCCCCAGATCACGAGACGGCGGGTTTCCGATCACCGGCGTGACGGCCGCGGTTCGGTTCGCGCTCGTATCGACGTAGTTGAAGAGCACCTGCACGCGCGGGATCCAGTTTCGTTCCCGGACCGACGAGAGCAGATCGTCCACGTGACCCCGCGAGAGGTCCGTCCCGTCGAGGACGCTGTCGATGACGTCGTCGAGGTCGGGCGTCCGCCTGAGCTGTGCGCGCGCCCAATGCTGCGAGTCGGCGTCGATGTCGTCTCGGTCGGGGGGCGGTACGGTCGTCGCCCAGAGCTCACCACCGGTCGCGATCCACCAGCGCGGCGGGATGCCGGGCGCGCTCGGCGCGACGGCCATCTGGTAGAGCGTCCGGCGGGTCGCGCCTTGAAAGAAGGGGAACCAGCTCTCGCCGCCGTCGTCGCTCGCGTAGACGAGGCTGTTGCGGCAGCGGTTCGGCAGAGGGCAATCGTCGAGCTGGACGGCGACGCGCCTGCCGCCGTGCTCGTTCTCGCCGATCGCGATCTGGAACGTCCCCTGTCGCTCGAACAGGGAGCGAGCCGGGACGACGAAGTTGTGGCCGTAGTCGGGCGAGAAGCGGATCCCGTCGGTCGTCGCGAGCCACACCTCGCCGTCCGCGGTCGTCTCGACCCACATGATGTCGCCCCAAGGCGCGGTCGCGCTGTTGTTGAAGTCCGGGTAGACGAACTGGAGCCCACCCTCCGATTCGGGATCGCCGGCCCAGAGGTCGCTTCCGTTCGACACGTACGCGCGCTCGCGGCCGCCTCCGGGGCTCGGGCCGAACGCGATCGCTTCCACGGGATTGCCGGGGCGCCCGCTCAAGTCCGGATCGAAGGTCGCGCCGCCATCTTTCGAGATGAACGCGCCGAAGCTCGTCGCGAGGAGCATGTGGCTCGGGTCGGTCCGCGAGCACGCGACCTGATGTACCGTGACCCCGCCGGGAAGGCGCAGGAGACGCACGTACGTGAGCCCATCGTCGGTCGAGCCGTCGAGCTCGGTGTCGGTCGCGACCAGGAGCGGGAACGCCGCCCCTGGGCAGACGGCGATGCGGTGGACCGGCACGGTGGGCCGCGCGCGGATCGCGTCCGAGAGCAGCGTGACGCCCGGCGCCGGCGGCCTCGGGTAGATGACCGACATGAACTCCGGCACCGTGCTGAACTGCACCGGCGTGACGAGCGGCAGGTCGATGATGTCGGCCGGCACGCCTTGAAACGGCGGAAACGCGCGCAGCTCGAGGCTCCCGATCGACGTCTCCCCGAGCTTCGGCAGCCCTGGGGTCACGATCGAGAACTGCCGTCGCGTCGTGACGAACGGGCTCATCTCGAGCTCGCTCCACGTGATGCCGCCGTCGGTCGAGCGAAGGATCGTGCCCTCCTCGGTCCCGACGAAGATGCGGTTCGGGTTCGACGGGTCGATCGCCACCGCCGAGAGCCGCGCGCCGATCCGCGGCGACGCGAGCACCTGCTGCCAGCGCCACGTCGTGTCGAGCCCGCCGAGCACCGGGGCGGCCGTCGGATCCACCGTGGGAGCGGTCTCTACGGGTGGCTCGACCTCGTCCGGGCTCGGGGGCGCCGCCGGCGGGGAAGGCTGTGGCCGCGGCGATGCGGGCGCCTCGCCGCCCTCGCCGGCCTCGCCGGCCTCGGTCCCGTCGCCGCCGCCATGCTCCGCCGGCGGCGCTTCTGGGCGCTCCCACCAGCGCTGCTGAGCGCGGGCGCGGTCCGCCGCTCCGCAGAAAAGAACGGCGAACGAGACGACTGCGATGGCGGCGAGACGTCGCATCGGCGGCCCCGTGCCGCCGAGCGTCCGTCTACCCGGCGGTCACGTCGAGGTCGAGAGCATACCCGTTCGAGTCGCCGGCCACGCTGAAAACTCGGAGGTGGTACTCGCCGGTCGTCGTGGCCGTGAAGCTCACCGATTCGTCATCCGTCATGGACATGCTGCTCGCGACCACGGTCCCTCGGTCGGTGCCGATGAGCTCGAGGTCGAGGTCGCCGTCGACCTCGTTGAAATAGATGCGCGCCACGATTCTGGTCGCCCGCGTTCGCGTAGACCGCGTACCAGTCCTCGTTGTCCGGGCAGAGCGCGAGCGCCTCGTAGCGCCCGGGGTCGAGGCGCGGAGCGTCCACGTCGTCGTTGGGCTCGAGGACGTCCTCGACGCACGTCGCGCACGCGGCGTCACGGCCGTCGACGCGGCCGTTGCAGTCGTCGTCTCGGCCGTTGTCGCAGATCTCCACCGCGCCTGCGCAGCCGGTCGGGTCCATTCCGTTGCATGTCGTGAGCCCGGAGATCGGCGGCGCGCCCGGGTCGAATACGACCTCCGCGGACGACGTGGTCGTCGAGAAGACGCCGTCCATGTTCTGCGCCGCGACGTCGAGGAGGTACGCGTCGGGGCTCGGGAGAGCGATGTCGACGCAGAACGTGTTGTCGGGCAGCACGGTCGCGGCGATCGGGTTCAGCCCGCCGCGGACGACCACCCGCCGGGCGTCGTTCGCCCGCCCACGGACCGTCGCGAGCGGCCACGGGATCGGGCTCGCGACCGGGTCGAGCCGCGGTGCAGGCGGCGGCTCGGACAGGCCCGCGTCGCGAGGTCCGCCGTCGGGCGGCTCGATGGAATTGTCGCAGCCGACGCACGCCGTGAGCGCGAGGATCGCGAGGCTGCGAGCGAGCTTGTGCGCGAGCCGGCTCGACACGCGCCTCACTCTACTCGCCGGCGCACGGGGAGACGAAGCACTCCGCGGGCGGAAGGTGGCTCTCGGGGAGCGGCGGGCACGAATCGCCGAGCGCGAGGTCCGGGGCCCACGTCCAATCGACGAAGTCGACGTCGCTCACGACCTCCGCCGCGCCGCACTGGTTGTACGCGACGAGGATGCCACGTCGGATGAGTCGGAGCGTCTGACGGTAGAACACACCGTAGACGCCTGCGAAGATCAGCCCGCCGAAGTCCCGTGAGAGGCTGTCGGTCGAGCTGACGCTCCACGCGAACTCCTCGGCCGAGCCGCCGCCGGTCGACTCGGTCGCCGCCTCGGTGTCGGTCGTGGTGGCGCTCTGGTTGAGCCCCTCCTCGCGGTTGCGGGAGTTCTCGACCGCGCGTGACGTCGTGTTCTCGATCCCGAACGTCGCCTTGACGCCCAGCGAGACGAGCTTGGAGAGACCGATCGTGCCCCCGACCTCGCCGCCGAGGCTCCATCGGAACATCTCGCCGTCGGTCGTCGCGAAGCCGACCCCGTTGGTCTCGGTCAGCCCGATCGTCTGCGACGTGGCCGAAGCGACCGTGTGGCTCGCGAGCCAGCTCTCGTTCCAGCTCACGCTGTAGCTCCGCGTGCGCGTCTCGCTCGACCCCTCGTTGTACCCGACCTGCCGCCCCGTCTCTCCCCCCGGGATGCACGCCGAGACCGGTGTGGGCGCGAGGACCTCGGCGACGGTGACGTTGCCGTTGTAGAAGAACTCGAGCGGACGGTGCACGCCGACCGCGAACGCCGTCGAGTACACGTTGCCGCCCGCGTCCTGGCCTTGGATCGTCGAACACCGCACCGTACGCCGGGAGGTCGTCGGGCACGTCGGGCACGATGAAGTCACCGCGCTCGCCGACCGTGTCGAAGCGACCGATCGCCGGGTGGCGCACCGAGATCGGCCGCACTCCGGTGATCGCGGGCGCCGCGAGCGTGTACGTGAACGACGAGGGCTCGAACCCGAGGGCCTCCACGCGGAGTCGGTACGCCGCGCCGCCGAGGGCGCGCTGCGCGGGTGCGCCGCAGCTCGCGCTGACGGGCTGCAGCTCGTGAACGACGATGGAGGGGCGCACGCGAAACTCGATGGGGAGCGGCGCCCCGCCCTCGATGTCGAGGCCGTCGGCGGTCGTGATGCGCGCAGCGACCGTCCCGCGGAACGTGCCGGTCTTGTCGCCCGTCGCGCCGAACGGCACGCGGTACGGCCCGAAGCTGTCCCAGCGCGCCGTTCCCGAGTCGATCACGTTCATCTCGAACGCGGCGTCCACGGTGTCGCTCGAGCCGTCGTCCGCGTCGAAGACGCCCTCGAACACCACGAAGACCTGGTCGTCGCCTCGCGTCGGGAAGCCGCTGCCGTACACCTCGACGAGCGTGCCGATGCTCGCGGCGTACGTGGAGAGGGCGCGCACCTCGGGGGCGGAAGCCGCCTCGCCGGGTATCGGGCCGTTGTTCGCAGCGCAGCCGGCGGCGAGCGTCAGGGAGAGCGTGAGGAGGGTCGTGCGGCGCATCGCCCTCCGGGTTTGCACGTCTCGTTCCGAACCGTCTTGGTTCGTGTGGGCGAGAAACGCCCTGATTTCGGCTAGCCTGCGTGCGCATCTGCCCGATCGGTGGCCAGCGCCGCCGCCACCTCGGACATATGCGTCGCGAGACGGTTCTCGGGGCGGGCTGCTATGGTGAGCCGATGGCTTTCTTGGGATGGGCTCGGCTCGCGCTCGCGGCGGCCCTCCTCGCGGCGTGCGGGGACGGCGGGAGCCCACCCCCGGGCGACGCCGGCGCCGACGCGGGGGCCTCGTGCATCCCGCCCGCTCAGATCTGCGGTTCCCGGTGCGTCAACGTGCGGACCGACGCCCGGAATTGCGGCGACTGCGGGGTCGAGTGCCCGGCAGGCGCGTTCTGCGACATGGGCGCCTGCCGAGTGACGTGCTCGGTGGGCCTGACCCCTTGCGGCGCTTCGTGCGTGGATTTCGCGACGGACCGCGAGCACTGCGGCACGTGCGATTCGCCCTGCGCGCCGGACCAGGATTGCCGCGGCGGCGCGTGCACCTGTCCGGTCGGTTACACCCAGTGCGAGGGGACGTGCGTGGACCCCGACACGGACTCGGCGAACTGCGGGATTTGCGGGCGCACCTGCGGTTCGGACGAGCGGTGCAACATGGGCTCCTGTACGTGCGCGGCGAGCGCGCGAGAGATGGAGTGCGATGACGGCGCCGACGACGACTGCGACTCGCTCGTCGACTGTGACGACCCGGACTGTGAAGGCGCGACGCGCGGATGCGCCGGCATGTGCGGGGCGGGCGTCGAGACCTGCACCGACGGGGCGTGGGGCGCGTGCTCGGGCGGCTCGGGCGAGGCCGAGATTTGCGGCGACGGGATCGACCAGGACTGCGACGGGATCGATCCCCGAAACCCGGATTCTTTCGAGCCCAACGACACGTGTGACACGTGCGCGCTTCTCTCGACGGCGGTCGACCCGATGATCACGATTAGGGCGCGGTTCGACTCGGTCGAGGACAACGTGGATTGCTATCGCTTCATCGCGGAGGACTGCACACTTTGCAGTCGCGAGTACATCACGATCGACCTGACGAACATTCCCGAGGGGCACGACTACGACGTGTACCTGTACCGCAACTACGACGACTGCGTCTCCGGTACGAGCCTCGTCTCCGGGATCAACAACTTCAATGCCGACGAGCACCTCTCCTGGGGAGAGCGGTTCGCCCTCGCCGACGACGGGACGTACTACATCCGCGTCACGCGCTTCCGTGGGCAGGCTGCACCGAGAACTACTCGTTGCACGTCGATGGTCTGCGCGAGCCGCTCTGAACCGGGGTATGCTCCCTCCCGCCGGTGTCCCGAAACGTCAGAGGCGCGCTGTTCGCCGATTACGTCCGAATGATTCGCGCCCGCAAGGACGTCTCATGGGACACGCTGCTCGAGCCGTACGACCTCGCGTATCTCTCGCAGTACATCGATTGTGACGGCTGGTATCCGATGGGCAGCTTCGAGCGCATGGGGAACGCGATCCTCGGCGCGCTCGCGGGCGGCGATGTCGACGCTGCGCGCATGTGGGGGGCGACGTCGGTCGATCAATTGCTCGAGGCGACTTCGGTCGGGCTCGTCGTCGAGGGGGATCCGGTCGACACGCTCATGCGTTTTCGCGTCGTTCGGAGCACGTTCTTCGACTTCGACGCGCTCCAGGTTCGAGAGAATCCAGCCCGACGGGGCACGGATCCAGATCGATTACGGGATGGGCGAGGCCGCGGAGGAGGCGGCGTCTCATCAGACGCTCGGCTTCTTCGAGCGAGTTCTGGTGCTCGCGGGCGCGACGGATGTGCGCGGCTCGTTCGTCGAGCGCTCGTGGACCGGTGACGAGCGAACGTTGCTCGAGCTGACGTGGAGCACGCCAGGGCATCGCTGACGCACGGCCCGGCGGTCGTTCAGCGCGGCACGAAGGCCAGGATGGTGCTCGGGTACTCGTCGGTGGCGACGAGGAACCCGCGATCGTCGAGGCGTGCGATCCCTTCCCAGTTGCGCCCCTCGCCCGGGTCGAGTCGGAGATAGAGCGGCGCCGTATCGGTGGCGTGGATGTGGCCCCCCGTGGCCTCGAGCTCGACGAGGCGCTCGACGGTGAGGCGGCCGCGATGGCTCTGACCCAAACCGAAGCGTTGCGTCACGGGGCACGTCCCCGTCGCGAAGCAGTCGCGGTCGTAGTGGTAGTTGGTGACCCAGAATCTCCCCGAGGCGTCGGCGGCGGTCGCGTCGGTCACGCGGTACTCGATGCGATCGACCCCCAGTGTGGGGAGCCGCTCGAGGCTCTCCTCGTAGACGTCCGCGATCGCGTTCGGGTTCGCTGCTCCGTTCGCCTCGTGCAGCGCGATGACCTTGCCGTCCACGATCGTGAGCGCTTCGTACGCGAGGTTGTCGATGCTGCATTGCTGATCGAGATCCACGCGCCGGCCCGTGTCGATCTCGATCGACGCGATGTCGCCGCCCTCTCGCGAGACGACGCGGCCCTCGAACAGGTGTCCGCGCGTCTCGCCGCCCGAGTCCGCTTCGACCGTGACGAAGACGCGATCGCCGTCGAACGCGATCGCCTCGTAACCCTCGAAGCCGTCGACCGCCTCTTCGATCCCCGGTGCGAGGAGAGGGATCCTCGACGGAGACAGCGGATCCCGCGCGCCAGCGATGCTCGCTTCGATGTCCTCGCGGTCGAGCGCGAGCACCGAGCCCCAGTCGCCCGACGGGAATCGCCGTGGGTACTGCGGTAGGAGGATGAGCTGGGCAGAGCGCCACGCGAGCCCGCTGATCTCCGCGTCGGCGCCCGACAGGTCTCCGCCGAGCGGCAGCCGAACGATCGCGGTCTCGGGAGCGTCGAGATCCGGCGGTGCGTCTTGGACCGAGGGGCTCTGCCCGGGGCGGAGGAGCGACACCGCGCAGAGGAGCACGACGATCGCGACTCCGCGCAGCCCGATCACGGCCGGCTTTCTTGCCTCCCGCGCGCCCTCGGCGCGGACCGCGGGCGCATCGCTCATTCGTGCTGCTCGCCCTCCGTGGGCTGCTCGGGTGCGTCGATGTAGTCGCGGATCTCGCGGACGCTGTCGTAGTCGTGATCGCTCGCGCGTGCGAAGCCTCGAAGCGCGCCGTGAGCACCCAGGATGGCGAGCGTGTGGGGCTGGTTCGGCTCGAGCGAGAGCAGCGCATCTCGAATCGCGCGCGCTTCGGACTCCGGCACGTCCGAAGAGACGCAGTACGCGTCGTAGGGGATGCGGGGCGTGCTCGCGAGCGGATGGAACGTCTGTGGGTCGAACCCGGCGTCGGCGACCGCGCTCTGGTAGACGGCGGCGCCGTCGCACTCGCCCGCCGCGAGGGCACGGAGCGTTGCTTCGTGATCACCGCCCTGGAAGTAGACGGCGCGAAACGCCGTGTCCGGGTCGATGCCCTGCTGGCGGAAGAGCGCTCTCGGGTAGAGATAGCCGGACGTCGACTCGCGGCTCGGGAAGCACATCTCCTTGCCGACGAGGTCCCGGAGGCTCGTGATGCCCGAGTCCGGCCTCACGAGGATCTGCCCCACGTACGACGAGCCACCGGGGTTGACGGCCGTCGCGAGCAGCCGAAGGTCGGGATGAGCTTCCTTCGCCACGACGTAGCGATAGGGAGAGAGCGCCGCGAGCCCGATCTCGCCGGAGTCGAGCTCGCCCGCGAGCTCGAAGTCGTGTGTCACGACGAGCTCCACGGGTCGCTGGAGCCGTTCGCTCAGGTAGTGCGCGAGCGGCTGATGCGTCTCTTCGATCCGTTCGATCGGAGCGTAGACCGGCACGCCGTAGCGAAGTGGTGCAGCGCCGTGCTGGGCGACGGGGTCGGGGTCACGAGGTGGCGAGCCCGCAGCGTCCTCGCCCGTCCGGTCCTGCCCGCTCACGATCAGCAGTCCTCCCACGATGGCGAGGAGGGCGCCCGCGGCCGCGAGCCCGAGCAGCGCGCGCCGCCCTTTCGCGGGTGGAGCGCCTTCTGCTCCGTCGGCGTCGCGCTGTGCGGCCGGCGTAGCCACGCCCGCGGAGGGCCGCGCGCGCCTCGTCGACGCGTCCGAGTCCGTCAAGGGCGGGGGGAACGCGCTGCTCCTCGAGAAGACCGGGAGCGGACCGGTGGAGTCCATCCCCGGAACCGCCCTGCGCAGAGCTTCGAAGAACGACTCGGCGTCGGGAAAACGATCGCCGGGCTCGAGCGCCATCGCCCTTCGAATGACGTCGTCGAGCTCCGGCGTGACGTCTGGATTGATCGCGTGCGGCGGTGTCGCGTCGCCCCGAAGGATGCGGTCGTAGATCTCGCGCGCTTTCTTCCCGGGAAACGGGAGCTTTCCCGTGACCATCCGGTAGAGCATCACGCCGACGGCGTAGAGGTCCATCCGCAGATCGGCGTCGGTGATGCCCTTCACCTGCTCCGGCGACATGAACGCGGGCGTCCCGATCACCGCGCCCTCGGCGGTGACGTTGAGGTTCGTCCGATCGGTAGCGAACTTCGAGATGCCGAAGTCGAGGACCTTCACGCGCGTCACTCCCTCCTCGTTCGTGGCGAGGAAGACGTTCGCGGGCTTGAGGTCTCTATGAATGATGCCCTTGCGATGAGCGGCGGACAGCCCCGCGAGGACCTGCGCGGCGATGTCCGCCGACGTCTCGACCGGGAGCGCCCGCTCGCGGCGCAGCACCGATGCGAGCGGCTCTCCGTCGAGGAGCTCCATCACGATGAAGGGCACACCTTCGTCGTCGGTGCCCGTGTCGGTCACTTGAACGACGTTGTCGTGCTGCACCGCCGCGAGCGCCCGCGCTTCGCGGCGAAACCGCTTCACGAACGTCTCGTCTTCGGCGTAGTTCTCGGACAACAGCTTGATCGCGACGCGCTTGCCGAGCCCGATGTGCTCGGCCTCGTAGACCGACCCCATCCCACCTTCGCCCAGCATCCGGCCGAGCTGGTACTTGCCCGCGATGGTCCGCGCCGGGGGAACGACCAGCGTCGCTTCCAGTCCCGAGCTCGGCGGCCTGTCGTCCCCGGGCACCGGCGCGCCTCAAGCGAGATCGATGCGCATGTGCTCGCGTGCGACGACCGCGCCGTCCCACGCTGCGCGCGCTTCGGTCTCGAGCTTCTCCATGAACACGTCCTCGTGCTCCGGATCGTGATGGAAGATGACGAGCTTGGCTACGTTCGCCGCCTGGCAGAGCCGAACGCCCTCCTCCCACGTCGAGTGTCCCCAGCCGACCTTCTCCGGGAACTCGGCGTCCGTATACGTGCTGTCGTAGACGACGACGTCTGCTCCGTCGATGAGATCGAGCACGTTCTCGTCGGGCTTGCCCGGCACGTGCTCGGTGTCCGTCACGTAACAGAGCGACTTTCCCGCGTGCTCGATGCGGTAGCCGGAGGCGCCGTCCGGGTGGTTCAGCTTGGCGGTGCGAACGCGGACACCCCCCGTGAGGACGAACGAATCGCCTGCCGAGAAATCCTCGAACGTCATGGTCGCGCGGAGCGCTTCGAGCGGGACCGGGAACATGGGCCGAGCCATCGAGCCCGCGAGCGCCTGCTTGACGCCGCCGCACTCCCCGAGGTGCCCTGCCATCACGACGAATGCTTGGTCCTCGCGGTAGACGGGTGCGAAGAACGGGAAGCCGTTGATGTGATCCCAGTGGGTGTGGGTGAGAAGCAGGTGTGCGCGGCGCACGTCGCGCTTCATGAACGACTGCCCGAGCTCGCGGATTCCGGTGCCGGCGTCGAGCACGATGTGGGTGTCGCCGGCGGTCACCTCGATGCAGCTCGTGTTGCCGCCGAACGCGATGTGCCGCGGGGTCGGGCAGGCGATACTTCCCCGGACGCCCCAGAGCTTCGAAGAGAAGGCCATCGGCGCGTTCGAGCGTACACCAGAACGGCGACTCTCGTATCCTTCGGCCCATGCGCGGTCGCCGTGTCGAGGGGAGGCTATCCGAGAGAAACACGCTCGTGGTGCTCACGACGCGGGGGCATCAGCTACGACCTACGGATGGCCGCCCGTGCTGAGATTGACGCCGAGCGTTCGCGCGGGCGCCGCCCGCAAGCTCGTCCTCGCGAGCAGCGTCGCGAGCGGCGCCCTTCTCGCGTTGCTCGGGTTCGTCTACTACGCGTTCGACAGCCAGCTCGCCCTCGCGCAGGCGGCGGATAGCTTCTCCGACGTCTTCACGTCCATCGCTCTGCTCGTGTCCATCCGCGTCGCCGCTGCACCGGCGGACGAAGGGCATCCAGCCGGTCACCAGCGGGCCGAGCCCGTCGCTGCGCTCGTCGCGGCGGTGATGGCCGGCGTGTTGGCGGTCGAGGTTCTTCGCGCGGCCGCGCTCGCGATCCTGAACCGCGAAGAGGCACGGCTCGAGTGGGCGCTCGCGGTCGCGTTCGCCGCGAAGATCGCGGTCAAGACCGTGATCGCGTGGCGCGCACGCGCCCGCGCCGGAGAACGGAAGAGCCCGGCGCTCGACGCGCTTCACGTCGACGCGCGGAACGACGTCGCGGTGTGCAGCCTCGCGCTCGCCGGATTTTTCGCAGCGCGCTTCGGGTGGGGCGGGCTCGACGCCTGGCTCGCGATCCCCGTCGCGACGTGGATCGGGTGGTCCGGCTTCGATCTCGCGCGGCAGAACGTCGAGCTGCTCATGGGGGCCGCGCCGCCCGGACAGCGCCGCGCGGAGCTGGCCGCGATCGCCGCGGGGGTGTCCGGCGTTCGCTCGGTCCACGATCTCATCGCGCAGCATCACGGCGTCGAGCTCGACGTCCACGTCCACGTGGTGGTCGACCCGTCCCTCAACGTCCGGCAAGCTCACGACATCGGCCAAGTCGTCGAGTCACGCCTCTGCGCCGAGCCGGACGTCTACCGCGCCGTCGTGCACATCGACGTCGAGTGACGGTCGCTCGCAGAGCGAGATGGCTAGAGCCGTGCGCGGATCGTTCGCGACGCGCTCGTCGTGCGAGACGGTGCTGAGGGGCTCACGCTCCTCAGGCTCCGCGGGGGGGGCAGGTTTCCGCGTCGCAAGACTGAGCGGCACGAGACGCGCAACTTGCACGTCTCCACGTCGCGCTAGAGCGAGTATGGGTAGAGCACGCTGAAGGGCGCGCCCTGGAACGCGGGGAAGCGAGCGGTGCGGGCCGTGCGGGCGATGCACGAGCCTTCGGGCGAGCCGCCGAACGAGCCTTGGACGAGCGCGCCCTGAACGCGTCCCGACGGGCTCACGGTGATCTGAACGTCGGCTCGGCCGTGTCGGCCGGCGGCGCAGGTCTCGACGCGCGCGCGCACGTTCTCCATCGCGGTTCGCACCTCGTCGCGCGTCGGAGGCTCGCTTCGCGTGACGGCGGGCTCGGTGCTCACGGCCGTCGGCGCAGGTGCGTCCGTCGGGGTCGTGTGGGGCAGGCGCTCGGCTTCGTGCGAGCTCTCGGAAGCTGCCGGGCGACGTTCGTCCGAGTCGTGCGCGCGCCGGACGGCCGGGGTGCGCTCGACGGCGGACGGGCGGGCCAGCGTCGTCTCGATCGTCACTCGCTCGACGCTCGGAAGCGCGGCGGGCGCGCTCGCCGGCGTCGCGTCGCTCTCTGGCTCGACCGGCGGCGGTGGCGCGTCGTCCGCGGCGACGAGCTCGGCGGTCTGCGCCGACTCGGAGCCCCGCGTCGACAGCGCCGCCGCGACGACCACGCCGAGGCCGATTGCCGCGAGCGCCTGGAGGGTGCGCACGAGCGTGCGGCGCGGTGCACGCGGTCGCATCGTGCCGGCGAGCTCGCGCGGCGTCGCGCGGTCCTCGTCCCAGGGCGCGATCGATGGCGCGGGCGGCGGCGGGACGCGCAGGACGTCGCTCAGGATCGAATCGAGCTCGATGCGGTCTTCCTGCGGAGTGGGCTCTGTAGGCGTTGTGTTCATGGCTCCGATGTCCTTCACCTGACTACCTTGTAGGTGAACCCCTTCGATTATGGCATGAGCGAATAAATGCGCCAGTACCCGACAAACGTCGCAGGAAACCCTGAGATTCCCGTGCCCTCGTGTACGGATTTCCCCGGTTGACCTGACCCATCCGACACGCGAGAACGGAATTCGTGAAGGACGACGACCGCGCCGCCCACGGGGCCACGGTTCGGAGCGCCCGCGTGGCCGAGAAGCGCAGGGAGCGCATCGACCGAATCCTCGAGGCGGCGATGCGCATTCTCGTCGACGAGGGCGTCGCCTCGCTGACCATCGAGCGCGTCGCGCGCGAGATCGGATGCACGGTGGGTGCGCTGTACCGCTACTTCCCCGCGAAGGACGCGATCATCGCGGAGCTCGAGCGACGTGTCGTCGTGACGTTCCGGCTTCGCTTCGAGGACGCGTGGGCGATCCTCGATGCCGGCTCGTCCGAGCTCGACCCGAGCATCCACGCGCTCGCGGCGCTGTGGCTCACGGTGCTCGTCTACGAGCGGCTACCGGACGAGTATGCACAGCGCTACGCGCTCATCGCGCGGAGCCTGGCCGATCCGCAGAAGCTGGTCCGCGACGAGTACGAGGTGAACGTGGTCGAGGCGCTCTCGCCGCTGCTCGCCGAGCTCGGGAGGCGCATCGAGCTCGCGACGGCGCTCGGCGCGCTTCGTCCCGGCCGGCCGCTCGAGCGTGCAATGTCGTTCTGGGCTTGCATTCACGGAGCGGTCACGCTCCGCAAGCTCGATCGCTTCGACCCTCCCATCTTCGACCCTGCTACGTTCGTGCGTCGATCGTCGGTCACGTTGATCGCGGGCTGGGGAGCGAGTGAGGACGCGCTCGCGAGATCGTTCGACGCGGCGAGCGCCGCCTCGGCGCGGCTCGGGCCTCCGCCACGCGACATCGCGAGCGCGTAGCGAGCGATCGCGCGTTTCGCTTCAGCTCTTTCGGCGGCTGCTCATCCACACGCCGAGGACGCCGAGGAACGCGAGCATGCCGAGCGGTGCGCCGGCGCCCGTGCCCGTCGCGGCGCAGCTGCCGCAACCGCCGCCGCTGCCTGTCGACGACGAGCTCTGACCCGTCGTGCTCGTCGGCGTGAACGGCTGCGTCGCCGCCGCCGCCCTGAGCCCCAGCTCGGGGACGTCTTGCGCGACGAGATCCGGGAGCCGGACGTTGCCGCGAGGTGCGAACGCGAGGTCGAGCGCGGGCCGGACACCGCCGCCCTCGATGCCGCTCGGCGGCCCACCCCAGATGCCACGGCGCGGGCTCGCGCACGCCATCGGACCCTCCCACGCGTGGCGGATCGCGTAGCGCGCTTGGAAGTTGTTGATGTCGGAAGGCTGTGAGCCCTCTTCGAGCTTGCCGTTCGTCTGGACGAACTCGCGGCCGCCGACGATCGGGTTGGTCGGGCGGAACACGAGGTCGTCGCCGAGCGCCTCCTTCGAGTAGCGCGCGTGCAGACGTGTGAGGACGAAGCCCATCAGCCGGGACTGGACCTCCCACTCGTTGGGCACGGCGCTCGACAGCATCATCGACGCGGTCACGGTCGCCTGGCCGCTTCGCGGCGGCGGAAATCGAAGCGTGGACAGCACGGCCGCCATGCACACCTCGGCCTGCGCGTCGCGCGCGCCGCTCGGCGTCACGACGGGCGACCCGGTCACCGAGCCCGCCGCACCGACCGTGATCCGCGCCTGGACGGCGCCCGCCAGCGACGTATTGCGGCCGAGCGCGGTCTGATAGCAGCCGGTGAGCCCAGCGCTCTCCGAGCTCAGGATCGCCTCGACGACGGGCTGCGGAATGTCTCCGTCGACGGTCGACGAGAGCATCGAGACCGTCGCCACCCGGCTGCCGCCGGCCGTTCCCGGCAGGACGTCGGCGCCGAGCGTCATCAGGTCGGACGCGTCGAGCACCGGCCCGGGGCACGGATCGCAATTGGATGCCTGCCACGCGTACTCGGTCACGACCGCGCGTGGATTGTGCTCGATCGTCGCGTCGAACAGCGCCGCGTAGAACTCGCCGAACCTCTCGCGGACACCGTTCGCGACGTTGATGTTCGTCGGGATGGTGACGTTCGGGTAGTTCGCGACCTCGTACCGCTGGCTCGGTGCGAGGATGTGGACGATGAGATCCTGCGTGCCCGAGCTGTTCAAGAGCCCGAGACGCACCGGCAAGCTGAACTCGTCCGAGTCGTAGTGGAAGCGGAGCGGCGAGAGCATCGCCTTGCCGTCTTCGAAGTGGACCTTCGTCACGTCGACCTTCGCCACGAAGAACTTCATCCCGGCCTCGACGTACGGTCGGAGCAGCTCGCCCGCACCGTCCGGGATCGAGTACTCGTTGCGTCGAAGCCACGTCTCGAGGCCGGACGAATCGCTCGCGCTCAGGATCACGATCTCGTACTCGGCGACGGTGAACTGCGCCTCGATGCGCACCCCGAGATCATCCTGCGCGGCCGCCTCGCTAGGCGGCGAGGGCATCGCGCCCGCGCGGACCGCCATGTCCGCCTCCTCCTCCATCATCTGCATGCACGGGTCCTGCTCCCAGTACTCGACGAGCCGCGGCGACGCGAGGGTCTCGACGCGGCGGAACACCTCCTTGTCGAGCGTCTTGACGTTCTCTTCCTGCAGCACCACCGGAACCGGCACCACCATCGCGAAGTTCTCGGGCGGTCCTTCGTAGTCGTTCTGCATCGCGAGCACCGTACGGGTGCCTTCGCGCATCATCACGACCATGGTCGCCTTGTTGACGAGGTCGGCCTCGGAGCCCGCGACATAGAACCCACAGAACGCGTGAGCCGATAGCGGAATCGCCGTGATCAGCGCGGTCGTCGCGACGGCGGCGGCGAGATGGTCTCGATGGCGTAGATACATGGTCCCTCCCCGGAAGGGTTCGGAGGATACACGAGTTGCGCGTCTGACCCGGGCCTTCGTGGGGAGCTTGGGCCGCGGTCACCCCGCGACCTGGAGCGGCCGGCCCCGCCGGCTCAAGCCATCAACGGGACGAGCGGGCCCTGGTATGCGGCGCGCGTCGTCAGATCGCGGTCGCCGAAGTAGTTGACGTCGGTGAGGCCGACGGCCTGGGCGATGCTCGTCAGGAGCAGGTTGTGCGGGACGCGGGTCGAGCCCGCGATGTCGCGCAGCCGCAGATAGCGGCCGAGCCGCAGCGTGTAGCCGCCGCCGCCCGCGATGATCGCGGGGTGGCGCGTGTGCTGGTTGTCGTGGCCGTCGTGACCGAACTCGTTGTGCCAGAACACGATCGTGTTATCCAAGATGGTACGCGCCCGACGGATCGTACGGATCGATGACCGCGTCGAGCTCTTCGAGCACGGCGCGGAAGTGCGTCGCGCTCCACCTCAGCCCCGCGAGGTAGCCGACGCGGAGGATCTCTTTGTCCGTGCCGGTCGCGTTCCAGTAGTCGTGCACGAGGTTCTCGTGGAAGCGTCCCGCGTCGCCGTAGCGCGCGTAGATCTCCGGGGTGCGCACCTCCGGGACGTCGCTGAAGTAGTTCGGATAGTCGTTGAGGATCTGCAGCGTGGCGTTGCGCGCGCGACCGCACGCGAAGGCTTGCGCGATCACTCGCGCGTGGGCGCGCGTCACGTCTTCGACCTGTGTGTAGTCGGCGATGTTGCCGTTTCGCGTCGGGACGTCCGCGCCCGAGGTGAGGCATGCGCCGACCATTGGCCCGGGCCCGGTGCCGGAGCTGCCGATCGCCTCCATCGCCGCGATGTGCGCGTCGAGCTTCTCGCGCTCGGTGCCCGTGAGGCGATCGCGGAGCTCCCGCAGGCGGTCGAGCTGGAACGAGGAGAGCAGCTGCTCACCGGGCCCGTAGTCGACGGGCATCTCGGGCTCCGCCGGCATGAAGTCGGCCGGGAACGCTGCGCGGAAGACCGCGCGCGGATCGGACTCGGCGGCGCGCGGCAGCCCGCTCGCGTCGTAGCTCATCGCCTTCCAGCTTCCCCCGTTCGGCTCGACGCACGCCGTGATGAGCGTCGGTGCGGGAAGGCGTGTGTGGAAGTAGAAGTCGAGCGAGGGATGGTTGTCGAAGTTGCCCTCGCGGTCCTCGGGCGGCTGTGCTCCGGTGAGCATCGTTCCCTGCTCGTTGTGTCCGTGGAACGTCCGGACGCCCGCTCGTGTGCCTTCCTTGCAGACCTGCGAGTCGAGGCCGTCGAGGACCGTGATCCGGTCGCGCCAATCCATGAGCGGCTGAAGCATCACCTTGTGCGTAGTCGAACGTGAGGTCGGCGAGCGCGGCATCCGTCGCGCGCGGGTCCGAGCCGTCGAGCTCGCGCGGGATCCAGAAGTCCCTGTCGACCCCGTGAGGCGTGCGCACGCCGAGAAAGCGCACGGGGATCTCGGGGGGCTGCGCCGTGGCGGGCCGCCGATCGAACGAGGTCAGGAAGGGCAGGCCCACGGCGGTGGTCCCGACGAGCTGGGCGAATCGACGCCTCGAGATGACCATGGCTCCCTTACCTCCGCCTCTCGATGAACGCGGGATGACGCACGATGGCGACGACGAGCTCCTCGAAGGACGTTCCGCTCGAGACGAACGCGTCGTCGGCGTCGCGCGTCCACACGACCGACGCCGGCGAGCCGATGTCGATGCCGACCATGAAGTGCACGAACCTCTGGACCATGCACTGCTGAAAGCGCTCGTCGTCGGCGAGCGTCGCGGAGAGCGTCGTCGCGTCGTCGAACGTTCCGAGGTCGCCGACTTGGACGTCCGTCTCGACGGTCCGTCCGTCGAACGGATAGACGGTCTGCCACGATCCGTCGCTCGCGAAGCTCTCGAACACGAGCCCGACCGGGTCCGGGAGCCGGTGACACGCCGCCGCAGGTCGGGGCGGCGCCGCGCGCGGCGACCACCTCTTTCACCGTCGCGTCCGCGGGCGACGAGCGCGCGCGAGCTCCGCCTGGACGTCGAGGCCCGGAGGCGGAGCGATGTCGTTGCACATCGCGTCGATGTAGATCCCCATGCCGCGCCGGACGACGTTGTCGCGCCCGTCCTTGCCGTGACTGACGAGCCACGCCATGCGCGTGAGGAGGCCGCCGCGCTCCTCGGGCGGCGAGCTCGATCCGCGCGAGCGCGCTCCCGCCGGGATGTGTCGCGCCGTAGTGCGCGGCGAGCTCGGGACGCGCCCACGTGTGCGTCGCCGTCAGCAACGTCCGCAGCGTCCCGTGCTCGTCGACGATGATCCCGCCGACGAACGCGTCGTGCTCCTCGCGGATCTGATCGACGACGTCGGAGCTCAGGCCCGACCTCGGCGCCCTGGCTGCCGAGCGTCGCCATGTTCAGCCACTCCCAGAAGAAGCGCTGCCACATGGGCTTCGATGACGCCATCAACCGTCGCGCCTGCTCTTCGCGTGCGTCCGGCTCGACGAGCTCGCCGCGCTCGGCGGCGGCGAGCAGGTCGGCGTCCGGCCCCGCGTCCGTGATCGCGAACGCGAGCGCCGATGCGATCTCGTGGTTCGTCATCCGCGTGATGGCGTCGGTACCGTCCGCCCCGAGCTCGGTGCGGTAGAGGAAGTCCGGCGACAAGCAGGATCGTGCGAACGAGGCCGGCGAACGCGTAGTCGTAGTCGTACGACGCGCTCAGCTGATCGAAGAGCGCGCGGAGCGCGGCGACCTCGGCGTCGGACACGGGCCGGCGAAACGCCTCCTCCGGTAGCCATGAGAGGAGCGTGTCCACGCAGGCGGGCGTGCCGTAGGTCGCGCAGCGCGTCGCCGACGGA
Organism: uncultured delta proteobacterium; assembly: GCA_963740495.1. Taxonomy (GTDB): domain Bacteria; phylum Myxococcota_A; class Polyangia; order Polyangiales; family CAVUEK01; genus CAVUEK01. Next base: position 50,885 of record CAVUEK010000006.1, on the reverse strand, counting down.
TTCGCCGTCACCCACGTCGCGACGCTGTGCGCCGCGGTCGTGAACTGCGTCGCGTTGCCGACGTCGACGCGCGCGCTCGCCGCGATGTTCGTGAGGTGATGCTCCGGCGCGGACCCCGGGAGGTCGACCGTCGGGACTCCATCGCCGAAGAGCCGCTCGAGCTCCTTGCCGTAGTGCAGCGGGCTCAAGCGCCAGACGCGCCGCTCGATGCGAACGTCGCCGGCGCTACCGGGGATGGGGGGGTGATGCTCGCCGGGAGTCGCGCCGGGGTCCGAGATCGAGCCTTCACATGCGGCGACGAGCGCGACCGACGCGCAAGCGAGAACGATCCGAGACCGATTCTTCCGCATGGCTACCTCGACGCGGAGAGACGCACCCTGCCGAGTGAGCATACCAAACTCGAGCGCCGCTCGCGGTGGCGATCCCGGCGCGCGCGTCGGCGTGGGGGCTTTCCCCTACATCGGAGGTGACGTGTGGCTCAGCCGACGGTCCAGGTCTCGCCGGACTCGAGCAGATCCTGAAGCGTTCCGCCCTTTGCGGCGCGCTGGCGTGCGACTTGCTCGTTGAGGAGCGCGTCGTACGTGGGCCGCTCGACCGCGTGCAGTACGCCGAGCGGCGTCGGCATACCGGGCATTCCGCTGAGGAGCGAGAGCGTCATCGCGATCATCGGGTTCGTCTCGTCGTGGACGAGGATCGAAGCGTCGTCGGCCGGGACGACCCGCGGCCGCATCGTCGAGTCGAGCGCGATGCCGAGCTCCTTCTTCTCGCCGAACACGAGGGGCTTGCCGTGCTCGACGTAGAGCGCGTGCGCAGGGCGAGACTTCTTCTCGGCGAGCTGCACGAACGCGCCGTCGTTGAAGATCGGGCAGTTCTGCAGGATCTCGACGAACGCCGTGCCCTCGTGCTCTGCCGCGCGCTTGATGGTGGTCTGGAAGGGCTGCGCGTCGACGTCGACGACGCGCGCGACGAACGTGCCACCCGCGCCGAGCGCGAACCGAACCGGCTCGACCGGGTGGTCGATCGAACCGACGGGCGTGGACGCCGTCCGAGCGCCGGGCAGCGACGTCGGGCTGTACTGACCCTTCGTCAGCCCGTAGATGCGGTTGTTGAAGAGCAGGATCCGGAGATCCACGTTTCGGCGGAGCACGTGGAGCAGGTGGTTGCCGCCGATGCTCAGACCGTCGCCGTCGCCCGTGATCACCCAGACCGACAGGTCGGGATTGCTCGCCTTGATCCCGGTCGCGAACGCCGGCGCGCGTCCGTGGATCGTGTGGATGCCGTACGTGTTCATGTAGTACGGGAAGCGGCTCGAGCAGCCGATCCCGCCGACGATCACGATGTTCTCGCGCGGCAGGCCGAGCTCCGGGAGCGTGCGCTGGACCTGCGCGAGGATCGAGTAGTCGCCGCAGCCCGGGCACCAGCGGACCTCTTGGTCGGACGCGAAGTCCTTGCGGGTCAGCGGCGCCGCCGCGGGCGTCGAGATCTTCGCGTCCATCAGTTCGCCTCCAGCTGGGCTTTGATCGCGTCTTCGATCTCGCTCACCCAGAACGGCTGGCCCTGGATCTTCGTGAAGGGGCGCGCGTCGACGAGGTGCTCGGCGCGGATGATCTTCGAGAGCTGTCCGAGGTTCAGCTCGGGAACGAGCACGCGCTGGTACCGCGCCAGGATCTCGCCGAGGTCCTTCGGCAGCGGGTTCAACCAGCGAAGATGGACGTGGCCGATCGCGTGACCGCGCTTGCGCATGCGCTCGACGCCTTCGTGGATCGCGCCGAACGTTCCGCCCCAGCCGACGACGACGAGATCGCCGCGGTCGTCGCCGAAGATCTCGGTCGGCGGGATCGACTCCGCGACGTTGCGGACCTTGTCGCGGCGGAGGTGGCTCATGAGCTCGTGGTTCTTCGGGTCGTAGCTCACGTTTCCGGTGAGGTTCGCCTTTTCGAGACCGCCGACGCGGTGCTCGAGGCCCTTCATGCCCGGAGTCGCCCACGGCCGTGCGAGCCGCTCGTCGCGCGCATACGGGAGGAATCCGTCGGTCGGCTCCGGGTGTCGAACGGTGATCTTCGGGATGTCGGCGATGCGCGGCACCGGCCACGGCTCGGCTCCGTTCGCGATGTAGCCGTCGGACAGCAGGATCACCGGGGTCATGTGCTCGACCGCGACGCGAACCGCCTCTATCGCGGCGTAGAAGCAGTCCCCAGGGCTCCGCGCGGCGAGGACGGGAAGCGGCGTCTCGCCGTGCCGGCCGTAGATGGCCTGCAGGAGGTCCGCTTGCTCGGTCTTCGTCGGCATGCCCGTCGATGGGCCGGCGCGTTGGACGTTCACGACGATCACCGGCAGCTCGAGGATGACGGCGAGCGAGATCGCCTCGGCCTTGAGGGCCATGCCCGGGCCGCTCGTCGCCGTCATGCCGAGCGCCCCCGTATAGCTGGCGCCGATCGCCGCGGACATCGCCGCGATCTCGTCCTCGGCCTGGAACGTCGCGACCCCGAGCGCCTTCTGCTTGGCGAGGTAATGGAGGATCGGCGACGCCGGCGTGATCGGGTAGCTCGCGTAGAAGAGCTCGAGATCCGCGCGCTCGCAGCCCGCCATCAGCCCGAATGCGAGCGCCTCGTTGCCCGAGACGTTGCGGTAGAGGCCGGGCGCGAGCTGTGCAGGCTTGACCTCGTAGACGTGCTTGAAGGTCTCGGTCGTCTCGCCGAAGTTGTACCCGGCGTGCAGCGCGCGCTTGTTCGCCTCGAGGACGTCCGGTTTCTTCCCGAACTTCTGATCGAGCCACGCGTCGGTGTGCTCGACTCCGCGACCGAACATCCAGTACACGAGCCCGAGCGCGAACATGTTCTTCGAGCGAACCGCGTTGCGCTGGTTCATCTTGAGATCTTCGAGCGCTTTGAGCGTCAGGTCCGTGATGTCGATCTCCATCACGTCGTAGCCGTCGAGCGATCCGTCGCCGCGTGGGTCCGCCGCGTACGCGGCCTTCTCGAGGTTCTTCGTGTTGAAGCCGGCCGTGTCGAGGATGAGCGTGCCCCCGCGGCGGACGTCGGCGATGTTCGCCTTGAGCGCAGCCGGGTTCATCGCGACGAGGACGTCGATGGCGTCGCCCGGCGTGTACACGGCGTTGCTCGAGAAGTGGACCTGGAACCCGGAGACGCCCGGCAGGGTCCCTGCGGGGGCGCGGATCTCGGCGGGGTAGTCGGGGAAGGTGGCGAGATCGTTGCCGGCGAGCGCGCTCGTCTCGGTGAACTGCGTGCCGGTCAGCTGCATGCCGTCACCGCTGTCACCGGCGAATCGGATGACGACGGATTCGAGCGTCTCGCGGGACTGCGCGTGGGCGTGAGGCGTCGTGTCGGGCATCGGGAAACTCTTGGGGCCGCGCGAGCGGCAGGGGCAGGGGTGCCCGGGATCCGTGAGGCTCTACGCGAGGGCCGCCACGGCGGCAAGTATGAACCCTCACAGTACACCGCAGCCACCCCGGATGCATCGCTCCTCGCGCCGCGGCGACGGCTGTTTTCCGCGCCCAAACTCGGGGCCGCTTCGCGGTACCATCTCGGGCTTCCAAGGCCCGATCCCGGGCCGAACGGGGTGCGGGCATGAGAACCCAGATTCGCTGTGCGTGGCTCCTTTTCGTTGTCGTCGGCGGATGCGGCGCCTGCGAGCAGATCACCCCGGATCCGTCGCACGGCGGCGACACGGCGGCCGACCCGAGCGTGGTCTTCTCGCACGAAGGAGACCTGACCCGCGGCAGCGAGCGCATCGGCGCCATGCTGATGCAGCGCTTCGACGTCTCGATTGCCGAGGCCGGGCAGTTCGTGGTCACGGTGAGCTCGAGCGCGTTCGACCCGATGGTGACCGTCACGACGGTCGACGGGCAGACGCTGTCGAACGACGACTGGCAGGGGAGCCGCGAGCACGCGCAGCTCGCCGTCCTCATCAGCCAAGCCGGGACGCTCAAGATCGCGGTCACGAGCAACGACGGCACCGGGACCGGGCGCTACCGCCTGCTCGTCCGCCGGGCCGCGGGCGCGCAGACCGCGACCATCGCGGCGGGCGGCTCTCACGACGGTGAGCTCTCGAACGACGACGCGACGCTGGCGGACGGCCGCCACTACGAGTCGCTCATCGCACAGGGCCCGGGCGATCTGCGCATCGAAGCGACGACCGGGGTCGCGCCGCTCGTCGCGGTGGTCGCCCCGAACGGCCAGCCGGTCTGGCCGACACCCGACGGAACGTTCCGGCTGGTGTCGAGCGGCGCGCACCGGGTGCAAGTCATGGCGCCTCCTGGCGCCGAGGGGGTTCGCTATCGGGCCTCCCTCGGCGCGAGCGTGGCCGGAGGCTCCTCGTCGCCGACGTTGGCGCGGACGCACCATCAGATCCCGACCGAGCCGGGCTCGAGCGCCGTCGAGCTCGACCGCCCCACGCAGGGTGAGCTCACCGACGCCGACGGGCATCTGCCCTCGGGCGAGACCGCGGACGTCTACTCTCTGACGCTCACCGCGCCCGAGCCGCTCGTCGTCGACCTCGGCTCGGCGGCGTTCGACACGTACCTGATGGTCATCGGCCCGAACGGACAGTTCTTCGAGAACGACGATTCGGGTGGGGCGCTCGACTCACACGTCGAGATCGCATCGGCTCCCGCAGGCGCGTATCGCGTCGTCGTGACCGCATATCGCGGCGACGCGCGCGGCGCCTACGAGCTCAAGGTGTCCCGCTCGTCAGGCCGCGCGACGGTTGCAGCGGGGGAGACCGGCAGCGGCGGTGTCGCGACGCAGAGCATCGCCGGTGAGCTCGGCGGCTCGGACTCGCACCTCCAGAGCGGGGAGCTCTTCGACGCGCACGAGCTGACGTTCGCGCGCGGCGAGCACGTGCACCTGCGCGCGCGCTCGAGCGCGTTCGATTCGTACCTGATCGTGCAGCCGCCGGGCGGCGGCGCGCAGCAGGACAACGACGACGGCCCAGAGGGCACCGACGCGGAGGTCGATCTCGTCGCGGAGGACGGGCAGTACCGGGTGCTCGTGACGAGCTACCAGCCGGGCGAGTCGGGCGCGTACACGCTCGAGGTGACGCGGCCCGGATCCGGGACGGGGCCGACGCCCACCCCCACGCCGACGCCCACCCCGACCCCGGTCGCCGGCAACGAGGTCCGAGGAACCCTGGCTCGCGGGGATCACCAGCTCCCGTCGGGGGAGTACGCCGACGCCCAGACGATGACCTTCACACCTGGCGAGTCGGTGCGGCTCCGGCTCACCTCCACCCAGTTCGACACGTACCTGATCGTGCGGACGCCGAGCGGAAGGCAGATGGACAACGACGATCTCGCGAGCGGCAGCACCGACTCGGGCGTCGACATCCCGGTGGCGGAGCCGGGTGAGTACCACGTCACCGTGACGAGCTACCGACCTGGAGAGACGGGCGCGTACGTGCTGCGGCGTGACGCGGGGCCCGCGGTAGCGCACGCGGGCGGCACCAACGTCGGCCCCGGGGGCAGTCGTGTGTTCGGCGTGTTCGCGGGGATCACCGACTACCCGCCGGGCGTGAACGATCTGCCGGAGTGCGCGAACGACGCGCTGAAGCTCGCGGAGACGCTGCGCAACGCCGGCCTCCTCACTCCGGAGCGGCAGATCGTGCTGACCGACGCGCAAGCGACGACGGGGAACATCCGCTCGGCGATGCAGCGCATGGGCACGCAGGTCGGGGCGAACGACGTGTTCGTCTTCTTCTATTCGGGTCACGGCGGGCAGACGAGCAGCTCGCGCGACCCGCAGGAGATCGACGGCCGCGACGAGTACATCTACCTCGAGGACGGGCAGCTCCTCGACGACGAGATGGGCCATCTGTTCGACGGCATCCATGCGCGCGTATCGCTCCTCGCGCTCGATTCGTGTCACTCGGGCGGGTTCGCCAAGGACGTGATCACGCGACCGGGCCGGGTCGGCCTCTTCTCCTCCGAGGAGGACGTCATCTCCGCCGTCGCGGGTGAGTTCCAGGCCGGCGGCTACCTGAGCTACTTCCTCCGGCTCGCGATGCAGGGCGACGCCGACGCCACGCCTCATGACCGCGTCCTCACGGTCGGCGAGCTCACCCACAACGTCTACACGCAGTTCGGCACCCACGCGCAGGACATCAACCTCGCTGCCACCTACCAGCACCTCGTCGTCGACCGCGGCGCCGTCGGCGTCGACGAAGTGCTGTGGTCTTATTAGCGGGGGGCTTTGCCCCCCGTCGTTCGCTCCGCGCTTCGCGCGGTGCTCACTCGCCTCAGCGTCGCTGTCTTCGACAGCGACGCTTCGTGCGCCCCCCTCGCCGCATTCGCGGCGGGCTCGCTCCGCTCGCGGGGGGGGGTGGCTTGGTAGCGGGGGGGCTTTGCCCCCCGTCGTTCGCTGCGCGTAGCGGGGGGCTTTGCCCCCCGTCGTTCGCTCCGCGCTTCGCGCGGTGCTCACTCGCCTCAGCGTCGCTGTCTTCGACAGCGACGCTTCGTGCGCCCCCCTCGCCGCATTCGCGGCGGGCTCGCTCCGCTCGCGGGGGGGGTGGCTTGGTAGCGGGGGGGCTTTGCTTCGTGCGCCGCTCGCGGTTTCGTGGGGTCAGGGCTTCTTGTTGGCGAGGGTCGCGAGGCTGCGGGGGATGAGGGCGATGCCGGCGGCGAAGAGGACGAACAGGAAGGCGTGGATGCAGGAGGAGCCGACGCTGATCCACATGTACGGCTCGTAGCCCGCTTGCTCCATCACGACCGAGCGGGCCGCGCGGGACGTGCAGCCGATGAGCGCGACCAAGAGCAGGCTCGAGCCCATGAGCAGGCCGGCGGGGGTCGCGCGCAGTCGAGCGAACGCGGCGATGCCCATCGCGAGGTAGATCACCGACGAGAGCCAGCCGAGGAGCTGCGAGATCGTTCGGATGAGCTCGTCGGTCATCCGCTGCCGCCCTCCGGGTCGGGCTGCTTCAGCAGCGCGATCCCCGCGGTGGCGACGAGGAGAAACACGATGCCGAGCGCGGACAGCCCGAGCCAGATCACGGGCCCTGACTCGAGCTCCGCGAAGACCAGCACGTCTCCGCTCACCGCGACGAACGTCGTGCCGAGGAGCCCCGCCGCGAGCGCCCACGCCCCCATCGACCGCTTCAGCTTGGCGGCCGCGAAGACGGCGAGCCCCATCGCCAGGAACGCGGCCAGCGAGTAGCTACAGCCCGCGGCGCGGTCGAGGTTGAACAGCAGGTCGTCGCTGCCTCCCATGGCGCGGCAGGATACGCTTTCCCGGGGCGTTGGCCCACGGCGCGTAACGCGGGCTCTCTCGGCAGCATCGAACCCACATGCGATCCCTCGAGACCCTTCCCCGAAAGAGCGACCTCGAAGACGACGAGCTCGTCCGCGCCGTCCTCGAGGGCGACCGCCGCTCGTACGCCGTGCTGCTGCGGCGCTACAACCAGCGGATTACCGGACGGTTCGCGCGGTCCTCCGGGACGAGGACGAGGTCGAGGACGTGCTCCAGCAGGCCTACGTGTCCGCGTACCAGGCGCTCGCCTCGTTCCGCGGAGGTGCGAAGTTCGGCACGTGGCTCACGCGGATCGCCCTGAACGAGGCGTTCGGCCGCTCGCGCCGCTCGCGCCGGCTCCGCGAGGTGAAAGAGGTTCTCGCGACCGAGCCGACGAGCCGCGATGCCGCCGATCCGGAGCAACGCGTGCATCGCCGAGAAATGGCCGAGCTGCTCGAGCGCGCGATTGATGCGCTCCCCGAGGCGTACCGCCTCGTCATCATGATGCGCGACCTCCAAGAGCTCGATACGAAAGAGACCGCCGAGCTCCTCGAGCTCAGCGAGGAGAACGTCCGGGTTCGCCTCCACCGGGCGCGAGCTCTCGTCCGCGAGACGTTGCATGCGAGCATCGAGGACGCGGCTGCCGAGCTCTTTCCGTTCGGAGGCGAGCGATGCGATCGCATCGTCTTCGGCGCGATGGGGCGGATCCTGGCGGAGTGAGCGCGGTCGACTCGCCCATTGCGCGCCACCGCAGGTAGGTGACAATTCCCCGGACGCATGTCGCTCGAGCCGGCCGCGATCCGTCTTCTCCGTGAGACGTTGGAAGAACGCCTCACCCGGCGCGAAGCGGCGGCGATCCTCTTCGAGGCGCTCTCCGATTGGGGGCCGCGCGTGCCGGGGGATCGCACGGAGCTCGCGGACGTGATCCACGGGCCGCTGCGCAAGACGCTCGAACGCCGTCTCTTGCCGGACGCGGCGCACGCGATCTTGCGGCGGGTCGAGCGGCTCTTGATCACCGCCGACGCTCCGACCGGGAAGCACGGTATGCCCAAGCCCGTAAGCGCCGCCGATCTTTTCCCCGACGAGCGCTCCACCGACGAGCTTCCGAACGTCGACGGTGCGGCCTACGTCCTGGTGCTCTCGGCCACCGAAGAGCTGGCCGTCAACTTGGCCGCGTGCGTCGTGCCGTTCGCGGTTCGGGTCGAGAACGCCCACTCGTTGCGCGCGCTCGCGGACGCGACGGCGTATCGCACCGACATCGTCGTGCTCGATTGCAAGCTGCCTCCGGTCGTCGACAACCGCGTGCTCGTCAAGGTTCTCGCCGGGCTCGGCGGTATCCCGTGCGTGTTGTGGGGATCCGACCTCGCCGCAGGGAGCGAGCTCCTCTCGTCGCTCGAGGGCAGCGGCGTCCGGGCCGTCTCCATCCCGCTCTCGAGCGGGGTGGCGCCCTTGATTGACCTCGTGCTCTCTCGCGCGCCACCCCGTTGAGCGTCTACCTCGGCCAGAACGAGGCCTACGCACACTTCGGAATGGGCCCGGGGATCAGGCCGGCGTATCGGATTCCAGGTTCGATGGCCGACAATCGGTCAGGAGACCGAAGTCACGAACGTCGAGTGCAACCGAACGGTCGTGATCACCGAGCCCGTTCCCTAGCTCGGCTAGCCGAGCACGTCGCCGGCGATCCTGGACGCGAGCTTGCCGTCGACCGCGGCGCCGTGGCGCGCCTTGAGCTCCTTCATCACGCGACCGAGATCCTTCTTGCCGGACAATCCGAGCTCGCCCACGAGCGCTTCGATCGCCGCGCGAGTGGCAGCTTCGTCGAGCTGCTTCGGGAGATACCGCTCGACGACGTCGATTCTCGCGGCGCTCCTTGTCGGCGGCGTCTGCGCGCCCGCCCTCCTCGTACGAGGAGATTGCGTCCCTGCGCGACTTGACGGCCTTCTGCAGCACGGCTGTCGTCTCGTCCTCCGAGAGGTCGCGCCCGAGCTCGACCTCACGGTTCATGATGTCCGCCTTCAGCATGCGGAGCGTGTCGCGCGCGAGCTCGTCCTTCGCGAGCATCGCCGCCTTGAGGTCGGAGACGATGCGGTCCTTGGTGCTCATGCGCGGATGCTACCTCTCGACGAGCCGCGACGGCGAGACGAGATCGGCGAGCGTGTGGGGCTCTCCGACGATGCCCCGAGCGACGATCTCGCCAGCGGCGGCGCCTATCGTCATCCCGCGGCCGCCGAGGCCCGCGAGCCAATGAAGCCCCCCGATGCGGGGGTCCTGGCCCGCGACGAGCTCGCGGTCGGGCGCGAACGTTCGCAAGCACGCCCACGCGCGCCGAACTCCCGCGCTCGCCAGCGCGGGCGCAACGGCGGTCAGCCGATTGGCGAGACGATCGATCATCGACGCGTCCACCGGCGGCAGCGAAGGCGTGTGAATCGTCTCGTCGCACGGGCTCGCGAGCACGGCGCCTGACTCGTGCCTGTAATAGGTCTCGCCCGCGCCGAGGTGCCAGACGACGGGCTCTCGTACCTTCGTCGCGCACTCGAGCTGGACGAGGTGGCGCCGGTAAGGCGCGATGGGAAGCGGAGCTCCCGCGCCCGCGCCGAGCTCCGACGCCCAGGCCCCACATGCGATCACGACATTCGCCGTCGCTGCACGAGTCCCATCCGAGAGGAGGACGCCGGCGACGCGGTCCCGCTCGACGACGACGCGCACCACGCTCGTCCCGGTGCGTAGCAAAGCTCCACGCGCGGCGGCGTCGTCTCCGAGAGCGCGTGTCATCGCGTGGATGTCGAGCTCACCCGCGCCCGGCACGTGCACGGCTTCGCGCGCGGCTCCGCCCCGGAGCGACGGCGCGAGCATGGTGACGTCGTCCATCGCCAGGTGCTCGACGGAAAGACCGGCGCGTGCACCGCCTCGCCGGATCTCTTCGAGAGCAGGTGCCGCGTCGGCGGTCACGACCGCGCCCGTCTGCGCGAGCCACCCGTCGCGGCCCAGCAGCGAGTCGAGGATCTCGGCCGAACGCACGGCCAGCTGACCCGTGCTCGCGTCGTCGTCCACCGGAAGCCAGATGGCCGCGTTCCGGGCGGAGCTGTGGCTCGCCAGCCAAGGTTCGCCCTCGATGACGGCGACGTCCCGGACGTCGAGAGCGGCAAGGGCGCGTGCGGTGGCGAGCCCGGCGACCCCGCCACCCACGACGACGACGTCGAGCGCGCGCTTCACGGTGCGGAGCTTCGGGCCGCGCTTCGCTTTGCGCAACGGTACGGTTCGCGTGCGCGCGTGCGTGCCGATCCGCGACGGTTGACCGCGTCTCGGGCGCGGTGGGAAGGTTCGTGCGATGACCCTCCGGCGCACGTCGCTGGTTCTCCTCGGCAGCATCCTCGCGATGTCTGCGTGCGGGGACGACGACACGCCCTCGGCGGATGGCGGTGGGCTCCCCGACGGGCCGATTGGTGGGCCGACGCTCCCGACCTGCGACGCGCCCCTGCACGTCGCTCCCATGGAGGGTGAAGAGGTGACGCTGGAGCTCGACACGAGCGATGGTGCGCCGGGCGCGCTCGACCTCGGTGCGTGCGGTGGCACGGAGCGGCTTCCTCAGGTGGTGATCGAGTACGTCGTCCCGGGCGCCGGCCCCCATCGCGTGGACGTCTCGACGAACCGGATGGGCACACCGGCGGACTTCGATACCGTCGTGTCCGTGCGTCACACGGCGTGCGATTGCCCCGACGACTCCGCGTTTCCGCCGTCGTGCTTCGACGACGTCAGCGCGACCGAGCGCCGGTCGGAGGGGAGCTTTCCGGCGGCGGGTGGCGAGACCGTCTGGATCGTCGTGACGGGTTTCTTCGAGGACGATCGAGGTCCGGTCGAGCTCGCGCTCACAGGTACGGCCATCTCGCGGCCGGTGCTCCAGGAGGCGACGGCGCGCGTCGTCAGTGGAATGCTCGAGGTGGCGATTGTCGGTGAGGACGCCGACGGTGACGCGAAGAGCGTGCGTGTGTCCCTCTTCGACGAGACGCGTGCGCTCGTCGACGCGGACGGGGACGGCCGCGTCACGCCCGGCGACATCCTCACCGCCGATCTCGACATGCCGGTGACCGGCGCGGTGCGATTCGACGAGCGCGCCACGATCCCGATCTCGAACGGCGGCATGGCGCGGCTCGCGCTCGTTTCGCTCGTGGACGAGGCAAACGCCGTGAGCGATCCGATCGAGACCGTGGTCCAGACGGGGACCCTCGTCGGGTTCATGGAGGCGTGCGATGGAATGGCCACGGTCTGCGACCGCGAGCTCGCGTGCACGACGATGCTCTGCGCGCCCACACCCGCTCGGGCGGCGGCGTGCGCGGCCGCTCCGTCGCTGACGGTGGTGGCGCCGGGCGCCACGACGACGACCGGCTCGACGATGGGAGTGCTCATGCCGGGTGGAACGTCGCTCTTTCGCGGCCCGTGCAGCAGCACGTCCGGCCCCGAGCAGTTCTACTCGGTGGTCGTCCCCGCCACGCCGGCCGTCGACCTCGTGCTGACGACGGACGCGCCGGGGACCGCCGCGGGATCGGACACGGTCCTCTACGTGCGCAGCAACTGCCCCGACCCGACGTCGGCGATGGAGTCGTGGTGCGACGACGACGGCGGGACGGATTTGCTGTCTCGGCTCGAGATCCGCGACGCCGCACCGGGCACGTACACGGTGTTCGTCGAGGCCTACGGTGGTCTCGACGCGGGGGAGATGCTCCGCTACGAGCTCCAGGCTTCGCTCCGGCCCGTGTTGCCGATGGGTGCCGCGTGCGATCCCGACGAGGTCTCGAATCGCTGCGCGGCCGGCCCGTGCTCGGTGGTGACGAGGGTCTGTGATTGAGACGGCGCGAGCGCGGGGTCTCATGGCTGTCGCTGTGACGCTGGCGGCGCTCGCGGTGCTCCTCGCCGTCGCTCCCGACCTCGCGAGCGCGCAAGCGCCCACCGCGAGCCAACGCTCGCTCGCTCGCCGGCAGTTCCAGGACGGCGTCGCGGCGGCGCGCACGGGGGATTGGGACGCGGCTTTCGACGCGTTCCAGAGCTCGTACGCGCTCGTCTCGCGGCCCATCACGCTCCTCAACCTGGCGGGAGCGATGGTGCAGACCGGTCACCTCGTCGAGGCGGCCGAAGCCTACCGGCGGTTCATTCGCGAAGCGGAGGGAAGCGCGGCTCGGCACGTGAGCGCGGCGGAGCAGGCGCTGCACGATCTCGAGGCGCGGATCCCCGCCGTGCGCCTCCGCGTGCTCGGCTTCGAAGAGGGCGACGTGCTCACCCTCGACGGTTGGGAGATCTCCGAGGCGGTGCTCGACGAAGAGCTGCCGGTCGATCCCGGCGAGCACGAGCTCGTCGTGACCCGTGCGGGACATCCCCCCTTGCGGATGGAGCTCGGCGCGCGCGAGGGTGCTTCGCGCGAGCTCGTCGTCGACGCGCGGCCAGAGCACTGGCCCGCCGAAGGCGAGACCGCTCACGCGAGCGATGCGCACGCGGAGGTGCTCGGGCCGACGGGCGTGGCGCCACCGGACGAGGGGGGCGGCGTGCTCTCGTCGCCGGTGTTCTGGGTGATCACGGTGGCCATCCTCGTCGCGGCAGGGGTTCTGACGGGCGTCCTGATCGCGACCTCGGGGTCGGGTCGCGATCCGGTGACGGGGAACCTCCCGCCGGGGCGACTGGGGATCGAATGAGCGTGGCGTCGTCGATCCGCGGTCGCGCTCTCGCTCTCGCGCTCGTCACCGTGCCGGCTCTCGCGTCCTGCGGCGGCGACGACCCGACGGAGATCGTCCTCGTGATCGACAGCGACCTCGAGGTCCCGACGGAGCTCGACGCGATCGAGGTGACGGTGTCGGGCCGTCGCGGTGCGCCGACGATCGTCTCGGCCGATCTGACCGACTCGGCGACTCCGGACCTGCCGCTCACGCTCACGCTCTACCCGTCCTCGGTGCCGCCGTCGCCCGTCGCGATCGCCATCGTCGCGTCGGCCGGCGGCACGGACGTCGTGCGAAGGGACGTGAGGACGGGGTTCGTCGAGGGCGAGACGCGCATGCTCCGCGTGCTCCTCGCGGCGCGATGCGTATCGCTGTCGTGCGACGGCGGGCGAACGTGCGACGAGACCGGCTGTCGGCCGATCGAGATCGCCGCGAGCGACCTCCCGGAGTGGCCGGGGCAGGCGCCGATCCTCGACGGGCCGGCATGCACTCCGACCGACGAGATTCTGCAACCAGGTCGACGACGACTGCGACGGCATGCTGGACGAAGGGATCGACGTCTCGATCGACTCGGCCAACTGCGGTAGCTGCGGGCGGAGCTGCCCGGGAGGGGCCGCGTGCGCAGGTGGCTACTGCGCCGGCGAGGAGGCGACGGCCATCGCGGCCGGAGGAGCGCACACGTGCGCGATCCGCGCCGACCGTACGCTCGCGTGTTGGGGTTGGAACTTCTACGGTCAGCTCGGCGACGGAACGGAAGTGGACCGCGTGCGGCCCGTGGACGTGCCCGGCATCACGGCCGCGGTCTCGCTCAGCCTCGGGGTCGTCCACACGTGCGTAGTGGAGGCGGACGGACGGCTGCACTGCTGGGGAGCGAACGACGCGGGTCAGCTCGGGGACGGCACGATTGAGGACCGCCGCTCGCCGATGCCCGTGATGATCGGCACGGTCGCGCAGGTCTCGGCGGGCGTCAGCCACACGTGCGCGGTCACCATGGCCGGCGAGGTGGCGTGCTGGGGCGACGGGAGCGCGGGCCAGATCGGCAACGGCACGACGGGCCGCGCGCTCGTTCCTTTCACAGTGCCGCTCGCCACGCGCGCGGTCTCGGTGGCCGCGGGCTTTCAACACACCTGCGCCGTGCTCACCGACGGCTCGATCTGGTGCTGGGGATCCAACTCGTTCGGTCAGCTCGGCAACGCGACTACAGATGTGCAGCCGGCACCGTCCATGATCGTCGGCACGACGGGCGCGAGCGGGATCGTCGCGGGTCGCGCTCACACGTGCGCGCTGCTCGGCTCGACCTCGCCGGTGTGTTGGGGTGACGGTCTACACGGTCAGCTCGGGGACGGCGGCAGCGTCGCGCGGCCGACTCCGATGCCCGTGTCGTACGAGGGTACGCCGGAGGGTCTCGTGACGAGCGCTGCAGCCGAGCACAGCTGTGTCTGGGACGCCGCCGGCGTCACGTGCTGGGGGGCGAACGGCGCAGGACAGATCGGCGACGGCACGAGCATGAACGCGCTGACTCCGGTCTCGAGCGATCTCTTCACGACGCCGAGCGACGTGGCGGTCGGCGGTGCCGGCGGGGGGGGGCGGGGCTACACGTGTGCGATCGACGACCTCGGCATCGTCCACTGCATCGGCGACAACGGGCTCGGTCAGCTGGGTGACGGAACGCGGCTCGATTCGGCGACGCCGAGCGAAGTCGCGCTCAGACGGTAGACGGCACCGCACTCAGAAATCGTCGTCGTCGACGATGTACGCACCCTCGGCGACGCTCATCGTCATTCGCTCGGGCTCACCGTGTGGCGATGCTCGGTGCGTGCCCCGGCGCGTCATTCCCGAACGCGGTCGGGGTGTGTCGGCGACGTCCTCGTCGTCGGGACGCGGCGTCGTTGCGCCGAGGGCGTCGGGCGGGGTCGGGCCCGGACTCGGCGGGCGTTCGACGGCGGCATCGGGGATGGCGTCTGGGGTGGGGCTCGACGCTGCGGCGGGCGGTGCGGGCGGCGTGTCGTCGCGCGCTCTTTCGGCCGCGCCGCCGTCGTCGAGACGACCGGAGAGAGCGACGAACGACGCGGCGCCGACGATGGCTGCGACCGCGACGCCGAGCGCCGCGATCGTGACGCCGCGCTCCCGTCTCGACGCAGCGCCGACGACGATCGGTGTCGGGGTCAGCGCGCGCGACGATGGCCTGCTCGCGCGCGTCGAGCCCGCGCCCGGCGGGCCGCTGTCGAGAGGTGGAGGAGGCGACGACTCGAACGCGTCGCCGGCGTCGTCGGCTGCGTACTTCGAGCCGGGCGCGCTGTGGGTCATCTCCGAGATGATCTCGTCGCGCACGCGGGGCCGCTTGGACTGCTTCGTCGTCTCGACCGCGAGCGGGTCGCTCGCGCGGGTGAGGCTCTCCGGGAGGGAGCGGCGTCGCGATTCGATCTCTTCGCCGAGCACTGCGGTGACGACATCGGCGAGGTGAGACGCGTCGAGCGTCGCCGCGCGTGGAGCGGCCTTCGCCAGCTCTCGGCGGAGCGCGAGCGCCGTTTCGGGTCGGTCGTTCGGGCTCGGTGCGAGCGCGTGGAGCACTACTGCGTCGAGAGCGGTGTCGACGTCTTTCGCGTAACGGCTCGGCGCGTCGTGTTTCGGGGCACGCACCTCGTCGAGCATGGCGAGGTCGTTGTCGGCGTTGAACATCCGACGCATCGTCAGCATCTCCCAGAGGACGACGCCGAGCGCGTAGACGTCGGTCCGGCGATCGAGCGTCTTGCCGTACGCTTGCTCGGGCGCCATGTAGCGGACCTTTCCGCGCAGCGATCCCGTCGCCGTCCGGTGCTGTCGGCCCCGTGCCTTTGCGATGCCGAAGTCGATGAGCTTGATGTTGCCCGTCGACGAGATGAGCACGTTCTGCGGGCTCACGTCGCGGTGCACCACGTTCAAGAGCTGTCCCTCGCCGTCGCTGAGCTCGTGTGCCGCGTGCAGGCCTTCGAGCACGCGCATCGCGATCCAGACCGCGAGCTCCGGCGCCATGCGTCGCTCGATGCGGGAGAGCGCGCGCATCAGGTCCGAGAGCGCGCATCCGTGCACGTACTCCATCACGAGGAAGTACGTGCCGTCCGCCTCGCCGAGCTCCTCGACATGCACGACGTTGGGGTGCTGGATGCGAGCGGAGAGAAGCGCCTCGTCCACGAACATCCGCACGAAGCCGGGGTCCTGCGCGAGGTGCGGGTGAACGACCTTGATCGCGACGTGGCGCGCGAACCCGGCCGCGCCGCGCCGCCTCCCGAGGAACAGGGTCG
Source organism: uncultured delta proteobacterium (assembly GCA_963740495.1). Classification (GTDB taxonomy): domain Bacteria; phylum Myxococcota_A; class Polyangia; order Polyangiales; family CAVUEK01; genus CAVUEK01. The sequence continues at coordinate 34,664 of CAVUEK010000006.1, read as the reverse complement.
CCATCCCGCCCGACTTGAGCCGAGCGATGATCTCGTACTCCGCGATCTTGCTCCCGACGTCGATCATCCGACGCGGACGAGCATAGCCTCGCTCGCGACGGCCGTCAGATCCGATGCTCTCGGTCGGCGGGGAAGCCGATCATCTCGTCGTGACCGGCGTCCCAGAGCTTCAGGCGAAAGCACGCGGCGACGTCCTTCGGCCAGAGCGACGTCACCTTGGCCGAGTGGAGCTCGGGGATCTGCTCGTGCGCCTCGGGGAGGCGATAGAACGGGATGCCGGGGTTCAGGTGATGCACGTGGTGGTAGCCGATGTTGCCCGTCAGCCACGCCATGACCGGCCCGGTCTTCATGTAGCTCGACGACTCGATCGCCGCGTCCGTGTAGCTCCACTTGTCGCGGGGCTGTAGGTGCATGCCTTCGAAGTTGTGCTGCGCATAGAAGAGATACGCGCCCATCCCGGTGGCGACGATGATCGGAAGGAGGAACGAGAACACGAGGACGTCCACGCCCGCGTACCAACCGATGACGCCCGCCAGCACGATGTGGAGAACGATCGCGATCGCCGAGTCCCAGTTCTTCGACGGACGGCGCAGGAAGCCGCTCACGCACATGCCGTAGAGGAAGATGAACAAGTAACCGAACGCGATCGTGAACGGGTGCCGGACGAACCGGTAGAGGAAGCGCTGCGCCGGCGTCGCCTTCTTCCACATCTCGACCGTCATCACGGGGTACGAGCCGACGTGGGAGCCGACGATCTTCGCGTTGTTCGCGTGATGGTAGTTGTGCGTCTGTTTCCAGACGCGCGGCGGCGTCAGCACCAGCACGCCGTAGACGCTCATGATCGCCTTGGCGAGCGGCGAGCCCTTCAGGATCGAGCCGTGCCAGAAGTCGTGATAGAGGATGAAGCCGCGGACGATGACGAGGCCCGCGAGGACCGACGCGGCGAGGCGCAGCGGCCACCATGGGGCCACCGTCGCGACCGCGATCAGCGCGCCGATGACAGCCAGCGTGGAGAAGACGTGCCACCAGCTCTTGGCACGCGATTCGATGGCGAAGGGCCTGCTGGCGTCGATCAGGGCCTTTCCATGGCGCGCTTCGGACATGGTGCTCGGTGCGCGGCGTTGTACCCGGCGCCGCGACGCGTAGTTAACCCGAAGGCGAGGGCCGTGCAACGTGCGTAGCGCGCTTCGCAGTGGAAACCTCAGCGCAATTCGGCCGTGCGGTCGGTGACTGCGCATGAGGTTGCTCGCGGTTTGGTACGCTTCCGTGCATGCGCTTGGTCTCGATCGTGAGCTCGTCGATCGCCATCGCGTGTCTGGGGTGCTCGCCCTCGGCGGCCGCAGGCACGGACGGTGGGAACGTGGACGGAGGCGGCGACCTCGACGGGACGGTCGCGACGACGAACGGAGGTGTGACGCCGGACGGGGCGGTCGCGGACGGGGGTGTCGACGCCGGGCCGCCGGTACCGATGACGATCGACTTCCGGGATCCGGAGCACACGTTCGGCCCGCCGCTGCCGAGCTGCGCGAGCCCGCTCATGCGGCTGGTCCGCGACCGCGCCGGGCGCGAGGCGCTCCGTGGATCGGTGCCGCTCCGCTGGTTCACGACGCACAAGAACTCGGCGGAGCCCGACGTGCTCATCGACGGGCCGGAGATCTTTCCGCGCATGGCCCGGGAGATCGCGAACGCGCGCTATCAGGTGCTGTTCCAGACGTACGTATGGGAGCAGGACAGCGAGCCCGCCGGGACGATCCTTCGCGCGCTGCGCGAGCTCGAGACGAACCGCCTCTCTGACCCGACGCGAACCGGGCCGGTGATGGTGCGCTTCCTGCTCGACACGTCCGACATCTCGTTCGGGTCGCAGCCGATCGAGGTCGCGATGCCCGAGCTCGCGGGGGCGCTCGAGGGCCTCCACCTCGATCCGAGCGCGGTCGTCTGGGAGATCGGAGCGTACACGCATCTGGCTCTCGGGAACCTGCACGTGAAGCATCTCGTCGTGGATGGCCTCGTGGGCGTCGCGACGGGCGCGAACCCGCAACACCATCACGACTACACCGACCCGTGGCATGACACCGGGTACGTCATGCGTGGCGAGGTCGCGATCGGGATGGTGGCGGACTTCGAGCATGCCTGGGTCCGGTCGAAGCGTTGGACGTGCGGATCGACCATGGGGGACGAGGCGAGCTGCACGGTCGTTCCGACCGAGGAGGAGCACACGGTCCTCGTGGACCCGAACCTCGAGGACGCTTGCCTCCCGATCATGATCGCGATGCGCGTCGCGGACGCGAACCCGGCGTCGAACCGAACGGACAACACTCAGGACCAGGCGTTTCTCGCGGCGTTCGAGAACGCGACCGATCACATCCGGATAGAGACGCCGAACGTGAACGACGACGCGATGAAGGCGGCGATCCTCGGCGCCGTCGAGCGCGGCGTGCAGGTGGACATCGTGACGTCGTTCGGGTTCAACCAGGTCAGCGAGAGCGTGCCCGGGCAAGGCGGCCCGAACGACCAGAACGTCGACGAGCTCTACACCACGCTGTCGGGGATGTTCCCCGACGCGTGCGACCGCTTCCGCGTGCGCTGGTACAGCTTCGACGGCGTCGATGCGATCGAAGGGAACGGCCCGCGCGCGAGCCACACCAAGTACGCCACGATCGACGACCAGATCGCGATCATCGGCACCGCGAATCAGGACACCCAGAGCTGGAACAACTCCCGCGAGGTGAACTTCGTCGTCGACAGCGCCGAGATCACCAGGTCGTGGGACTCGCAGCTCTTCCTCCCCGACCACATGCGAGGCATCGTCACGCCGCCGTGCGACTGACGCACGCGGGCCCCGTACATCGTGCGGTCGAAGTCGGTGGCTGCTGGCCCTTCTGGAAGCCGAGCGAGGAGAGCAGCGTCGCGACCTCGCTCGCGTGCGGGTGCGCGTGTGCGTCACGCACGTCCGCGCGCGGCGCGCTCGGGGTGGCGGTCACGTCGCCGTACGCCCGCCCGTCGGCGTGCATGACCGACAGCGCGCCAGCCGCGTGGGTCATCGCATCTCATCCCCGACCGTCTTCGCGATCAGCGCGGGCAGCGGCGGGCGAGGTCGCGGATGCGGTCGGCGAAGCGGCCGCCGGGGGCGGCGTGGAGGTAGCCGCGGGCCATGTCGCAGGCGTCGGGGGCGTCTTGCTCGGTGAGGAAGACGCGGCCCATGGCCTCGGGGATGCGGACACGCGCGGTGGCGGCGGCGCGGAGCTCGGCGATGGCGCTGGTCTCGCGCTCCTGCGCGACGTCGGCGAGCAGGAGGTGAGCCTCGCCGCAGCGCTCGTCGCGGCGAACGGCTTCACGGCCTTTGGCTTCGGCGAGCGGAATGCGCGCGGCGAGCAGCGCGAGGCGGCCTTCGGCGGCGAGCACGCGCGCCTCGAAGGCATCGCCGAGGCCAAGCCGCGCGCCGATCTCTCGCGCCTGCTGGATGCCCTCGCTGGCCTGCACCGTCACCCCGAGCCGTAGCTGCGCGACGGTTCGACCGAGGATCGCCTCCGCCGCGTCCTCGCTGCGGTCGCGCGCGGTGCTGAACGTGTTGGCCGCCGAGCGCCACTCCTCGGCCTGCATGAAGAGCTCACCGAGGTCCGTCTCGAGGACGACGTCGCGCGGGTTCCGCACGAGAGCACGTCGCACACGCTGGTAGCCGCGCTGCCCCTGGCCCGACACGATGAGATAGCGCGCGAGCGCGTAGTCCACGTCTTGTCCCTCGACGTGCGCGCTGTCGATCAGCTCGAGCAGCTGCGCGCCACGGTCCGGATCGCCCTCTTGGTTCGCGAGCTCGAGCGCGCCGAGGAGCGCGTCCCGGTTCGTCGGTGCGTGCTCGAGCGCGGCGTCGAACGCCGCGCGCGCTTCGGCGATCTCGCCGACCCGACGCGCCGCTTGACCGCGCAGCACGTGGAGCCGTGGGTCGTCCGCGCGCCTCTCGATCGCCGCCCGAAGCGACCGCAGCGCGGCTTGGTCGTCGCCGTTCGCGAGCTCCACGTCGGCTCGGGCGGCGAGGAGGTCTGGATCCTCGGGGTGCGACTCGAGCGCTCGCGTCGCGATCCGCATCGCGGCTTCCTTGTCGCCGAGGGCGATCTTGGCTCGGACGGCGGTGGGCACCGCGAGCGGGTGAGCTGGCGACCGCTCGAGCACGCTCTCGAGCCGCGCGGCCGCCTCGCGCGCATGGTTCTCCGCCAGATCGAGCGCCGCGAGGCGGGAGCTCGCCTCGACGAAGAACGCCGGCACCGCCGCGCAGCTCTCGTAGAGCTGCCGCGCCTCCGCGTGCTCGTTGCGGCGATCGAGCAGCCGAGCGCGGATCAGATCCGTCCGCGTTCCGGGCAGCGCCTGATCCAGCGACTGCTGCGCGGCTGCTTCGTCCCCCCGCTCGAGCGCGATCTCGGCGCGCACCTGCGCCTGTCGCCCTCGGATATGCGCGGTCCTCGCCGCGACGAGATCCAGCGCCGCGCTCGCGTCCTCGACCGCGTGTGCCTTGAGGTACGTCTCGGCGAGCGCCACCGCGAACATCTCGTCCGCGGGCGGGCTCGTCTCCGCTGCGGCCCGAGCGTCCTGGAGTGCTGCCTGGGAGTCTCCGGTCGTCGCCTTCGCCCATCCGCGGATCAGTCGAGCCCACGCGGTCTCGAAGGGCAGCGCCGAGCCCGAGAGATTTCCGAGCACCGCCTCCGCCTCCGCGACGGCGCGCTCGGGGTCCTCTCCCGCCTCGAACAGGATCCGTGCGCGCGTCACGCGGACGAGCGGCGAGCTCTCCCCATCCGTGGCCGTGTCGAGCGTCTCGAGCGCCTCGGCGTGCTCGCCGCGCCTGGAGTGGATGAGGGCGAGCAGCGAGACGTGTCGTGGCGCGCCCGGGCGTTGGTCGACGGCGAGCTGCGCTTCGGCGAGCGCTGCGTCCGGGTTGCCGAGCGCCACGGCGGTCAGCGCCCGCGCCCGAGCGGACTCGTCGGCATAGGTGCCGCCCACGGTGATGTTCGCGGCCTCCGACTGCGCCGCGTTCAGGTCACCCGCCCGGAGCGCCATGTACGTCGCCGCGACCACGGCGTTCATCGGCCGCGCGTCCGGCGGGATCCTGCCGAGCAGCTCGGTGACCCGGTCCGCTTCGTCCGCGCCCTGCTCGAGGCAGCGCATCGCATGGAGGCGCGCGCGAAGCGCCAGATAGTCGACGTCGTCGTCCTCGCCCTCGAGCAAGTCGAGAGCTTCCTGCACCGACGCGGCGCGCCCATCGTCGCTGGCGCGGTGCGCGGCGTCGCGGATCGCCATCGCGCGGCGGACCGCGAGCCCGATGAAAGTCGCGATCACCAGGAGCACCAGGATGACGACGACGGTGATCGTTCGGATCAAGCGGCGTCGCTGGATCTCCTCCTTCGTCTCCGGCACGCCCCCCATCTGCGGGATCACTCGCGCTTCGCGAGAGGTTCCCAGCAGATCCGGCGGCTCGGTATCGTCCCTCCCGGCCATCGGCCCGTAAGGATAGCGGAGCCGCGGGTCGAGAAAACGGTTTTCGGTCGGGACCGGTCGCTGCCCCGGTTCCGTCTTCAGCCGGCGAGCCCGTCCCAGGTGGGCAGACGGCTTCGAAGCTCGCGCAAACACTCCGACACCGGCCGATCCGTGCGGACCGTCACGTGCTCGCCCTCGGCGAGCTCGCCCTCGGCGACCGGCGCATAGCTCGCGACGAAGTCGTCGAAGATCTCGAGCCGGCCGTCGCTGACGCTCGGACCGCGCCGGGCGCGCTCGACGAGCCGCGCCCGGCTCGTCTCGAGCGGCGTGGTGCACTCGATCATCGTGAACGGAACGCCGCGCGTGAGCGCGAGTTGCTTCGCGCGGTCGCGCATCTTCGGCGTACGGAAGCTGGCGTCGAGCACGACCGGGCGCCCCGATTCGAGGACTCGACCGGCGCGCCGGTACACCTCGTCGTAGACGCGGACGGTGAACGCGGGGTCGTATGCCCCGCGAAAGGCCCCGTCGTAGAGCTTGTCGGTCGGTCGCGCGCCGACCATGTGCTTGCGCGTCCGATCCGTCTCGACGACCGGCGCTCCGAGCTCCGACGACAGCGCGTCCGCGATCGTGCTCTTCCCCGACGCGATCAGGCCTCCGACGGCGATGACGCGCGGGGGGAGCAGCGGCCGTCGCTTCGCGGCCACCGACAGAAGAAAGTGGCGGCGCGCCTCGCTCGCCGCGCGCTTGCGGGTCGCGTCGGGCGCTCCGGTGTCGGCCGCGAGCATCGTCGCGACCTTCGCGCGCACGAACGCCCGGTAGCTCTCGTAGAAATCGACGAGCGGATAGAGATCGAAGTCGTTCGACTCGCGCGCGTAGAGCGCGAGGAAGCGCTCCGCGAGATCGGTGCGGCCGCGCGACGCGAGGTCCATCGACAGGAACGCGACGTCCGAGCACGTGTCGCCGTAGCGAAAGCGTTCGTTGAACTCGATGCAATCGAGGACGTGCACATCGCCCGCGTCCGTCTCGTAGATCTGCTCGAGACGGAGATCTCCATGGCAATCGCGGACGTGCCCCGTGCGTCTGCGCTCCTGGAACAGAGCCGCGCGCTCCTCCAGGAAGCGCAGCTGCCACTCTTCGATCTCCGCCGCTTCGCTCTCGCTCACGTGTCCGAGCACGCTCTCACGCGTCTGCGCGAAATTCTCCTCGACGTTGATGCGGATGGCGTCGACGGACCCGAACGACGCGATCCTCGCGTCCGTGTCGGCGCGCTCGTGAAAGCGAGCGATCCTCGCCGCGAGCCGAGCGAGCGTCGCGTCCGTCAGCGTGCCCCGCTCGAGCCGAACGTCGAGCCGATCGGCGTCGGCGAGCCGCCGCATGTGCACCGCGTGATCGACGATCTCGTCGGCTCCGCCGATGTTGTGGTTGCCCGACGCATCGCGCGTCACGGGCACGACGCCGAGGTAGACGTCGGGCTCGATGCGCCGGTTCAGGGTGACCTCCGCTTCGCACGCGAGCCGCCGCGCCTCGAGAGACGAAAAGTCGAGAAAGCCCAGCGCGACGGGCTTCTTCACTTTGTAGACGTCGCCGCCCGAGAGAAAGACCCACGAGATGTGCGTCTCCCGAACGTCGTCGGCGTGCGCGAGGAGGTCGTCTCTGAGCAAGCCCATCGCGCGATGTTCTCAGAAGCGGCCGGCGAGCCCCACCCATCCCGTCGTCGAGCCCCGAGGCCCGGGCGCGACGCTCGCGGTGGGCACGAGCTCCAGCCGGGAGGACGGCGTCGCGGGGGTCGCAGGGGTCGCGGGCGCGGCGTCGCTTCCATCTTCCGTGGCGGCGTCGCCGCCCTCGGCGTTCTCGTCGGCGTGACGGTAGCTCTCTCGGACCGACGCGGATTGCGCCGCCGACACGAAGGCGTCGATGCTCGCGAAGAGCAGGCTGAAGCCGCCGACGACGCCGGTCGCGCCCTCCCACGCGACGTACCCTTGGTCGCGCGCGAACGACACGGAGAGGAGCGGGATCGAGCTCGCGAGCGTCAGCGCGTACGTGATCCACCCGAACACGCGAAGTACGCGCAGCCCGCGCACGTCCGGATGCCCGCGGGCCGAGCGCCCACCCGCCATCACGATCGGGACCCCGGCCGTGACGAGCACCACGGGGACGATGCCGAGGCCCGCGGCCGCTCCGTTGTCGCCGATGATGTCGAACGAGCCGGTCACGCCGTTGAACTCCTCGAACTCCACTTGATACGCGGACAGGCCCGTGAAGAGCGCGACCGATCCCGCGAGCACGAGCCCCGTGATCCCGGCGCCGACGGCCCAGCCGGGCTCTGGTGGTGGCGGCGGCGGCAGCTGCGGTTGCGGCGGCGCGTAGGGCACGTACCCGGTTTGCGGCGGGTACGCCGTCGGCGGGTACCCGGTCTGCGGCGGGTACCCGGTCTGAGGCGGATACCCGGTCTGAGGCGGGTAGCCCTGCTCGACGATGCAGATGCCGCCCGAGGTGCAGGCTTCGCCAGGCCCGCACGGCGGGTTACAGCTCGCCGAGACGCACTGGCCTCGAGCGCATTGCTCGCCCGCCGCGCACGGCGGATTGCACGCCGACACGCACTGACCGCCGACGCACGTGAAGCCCGCGCGACATGCGGGAGTGCACTGCGCCGTCCCACCCGGCGGCGGGGCCGGGCTCGGCGGTGCAGGCTGTTCGTCGGGGTCGGCGGCGCGCGCCGTCTCGACCGCAGCCAACGAAAAAAGGAACGAGACCAGCGCCAGGAGCGAAGAGGCCGAGCGGCGGCGAAGCATCGATCGCACTGTGATCCAGCTCCGGTTTCGGGTCAATCGTGGCGCGCGCTCGGCCGCTCCGGTGGAGGCGCCGCGCCGAGCGCGATGCGTTACCCTCCCGCCCGTGATCGAGCTCGTCGAGCTGACGAAGCACTACGGTGGCTTCGTCGCCGTGGACGCCGTCTCGCTCACGGTCGGTCGAGGAAGCCTCCTCGTTCTTCTCGGCGGCTCCGGCTCGGGAAAGACGACGACGCTGAAGATGATCAACCGGTTGGTCGAGCCGACCAGCGGTCGCGTCCTCTTCGACGGAAAGGACGTGCTCGAGCTACCACCCCACGAGCTCCGGCGCCGCATCGGCTACGCGTTCCAGAAGATCGGTCTCTTCCCTCACATGACGGTCGCGGAGAACGTCGGCATCACGCCGCGGCTGCTTGGATGGAGCGGCGATCGCGTGCGGCGTCGCGTCGACGAGCTGCTCGCGATTGTCGAGCTCGATCCCGCCGAGGTCCGCGACCGACGACCGCGCGAGCTCTCCGGCGGCCAGCAACAGCGCGTCGGCGTGGCCCGCGCCCTCGCCGCCGAGCCCGAGGTGATGCTCCTCGACGAGCCCTTCGGCGCGCTCGACCCGCTCACCCGCGACCGGATCCAGAAGTTCTTCCTGCGCGTTCGCAAGGAGATCGGGCTCACCGCCATCTTCGTCACGCACGACATGGTCGAGGCGCTCCTGCTCGGCGACCGCATCGCCGTGATGAACGAGGGGAGGCTCGTGCAGCTCGGTACGCCGCACGAGCTCCTCACCGCTCCGGCCACCGAGTACGTCGCGCAGCTCATGGCCACGCCGCGACAGCACGCGCAGCTCGTCGAGCGCATCGAAGCCGAGCCCGACGGGCCGACGCCCGACCGACCGACGAGCGAAGCGTGAGCGGTCTCGACGAGCAGCTCGAGCGTCTCCCGGCGCTCCTCCTCGCGCACCTCGAGCTCACGCTCGCCGCGCTCCTGGTCGCCACGATCGTCAGCGTTCCACTCGGCATCGTCGCGACGCGGGTCCGCTGGGTCGAGCAGGTCGCGATCGGTACGGCGAGCGTCATCCAGACCGTTCCGGGCCTCGCGTTGCTCGCGATCATGGTCCCGTTGCTCAGCATGATGGGTGCATCGGGCATCGGTTACGTGCCGGCGCTCATCGGCCTCACGCTCTACTGCGTCTTGCCGATCTTGATGGGCACGGTGACCGGGATTCGTGAGGTGGATCCCGCCATGGTCGAGGCGGCCCGCGGCGTCGGCATGACGCCGGGCCAACGTCTGCGGATGGTGGAGCTCCCGCTCGCGCTGCCGGTGGTCGTGTCGGGCCTGCGGACGAGCACGGTCTGGTGCGTCGGCATGGCGACGCTCTCGACTCCCGTTGGAGCGCCGAGCCTCGGCGATTACATCTTCGGTGGGCTGCAGACACGGAACTACGTCGCGGTGATTGTCGGCTGTGTCGCCGCGGCGATCCTCGCGCAGGTGCTCGACCGCCTCGTTCAGCTCGTCGAGGTCGGCATCCGGGCTCGGAGGCGTGCACTCTCGTGGCTCGGCGGCGGGGCGCTCGCCGCGCTCTATCTCTTCACCGCTGCGGCGTTCGCGGCCGGGCAGCTCGGGGGAGGCGACCGCCCTCTGCGGATTGGTGCCAAGACCTTCACGGAGCAATATGTCCTCTCGGAGATCCTCGCGATCCAGATTGAACGCGAGACGGACAGCTCGACGACGACGGTCCAATCGCTCGGCTCGACGGTGGCCTTCGACGCGCTCGTCGCCGGCGACATCGACGCGTACGTCGACTACTCGGGGACCATCTGGGCGACGCTCATGCATCGGGGCGAAGCGCCCGACGACCGCAGCGAGGTGCTCTCGGAGGTCCGCGATTGGCTCGAGCGCGAGCACGGCGTCGTGGTCGCCGCCGCGCTCGGCTTCGAGAACACCTACGCGCTCGCGATGCGCCGCGACCGGGCGCGCGACCTCGGCGTCCGACGCATCTCGGATCTGAGCGCGATCGCGTCCGAGCTCACGGTCGGCGGGGACTTCGAGCTCTTCTCGCGCGACGAGTGGCGCGACATCCGCGAAGTGTACGGCCTCGATTTCGCGGAAGAGCGAACGATGGACCCGTCGCTCATGTATCAGGCCGTCGATCAGGGGAGCGTGGACATCATCGGCGCGTACTCCACCGACGGGCGCATCGACGCGCTCGATCTCGCCGTGCTCGACGACGATCGAGGGGCCATTCCTCCGTACGACGCGATCGTGCTCGTGAGCGCTCGGCTCGCTCGCGATCACCCCGAGGTGGTCGAAGCCATTCGAGCGCTCGACGGGTCGATCGACGCCGCTTCGATACGTCGCCTCAACGCGCGCGTCGACCGCGACGGTGAGACACCGCGCCGCGTGGCCGAGTCGTGGCTACAGTGAGGCGCGCAGCCGCTCCAGGCGGGCGCGGTCTGCGGCGTCGAGGCTCGGTCGCGCCAGCTGACGGTCGACCTCGTGGATCGCGCGGGCACCGTAGATCTCGCGAATCACCCGCGACGCGCGCGTGCTCACCGAGTTGTTCGCGGCCAAGGTGACGAGGTCTCTCAGCATCTGTGGATCGTTCGCGGCGGCCGAGTCCTTGGTGTACGCGAGCTGATATCGCTCGATCGCGTCGCTGAGGTAGCTCCTGCGCACGAAGCCACGCGCGAGCAAGATGTGCGGCCGGGGATCGTTCCGGTGATCGCTCGCGAACTCGTAGAGCGCACGCTCGTTCCGGCCCGTGAGCCGTCCACCGTGGTCGAGCAAACGCCGGATCGACGACAGGAGCCGCGGAGTCGGAGGCGCCCACGGATCGCGATCGTTGACGCCCGGGATCCCCGCGCTCGCCGCGTTCTCGGGGCCTCTCGTCCTCCTCGGCCGGCTCCTCCGTGCCCCCGTCCTCGGCGTCGCTCGTCGCGACGAGCGCCATCGCGTCGAACGGCGCGGGCATCGCGGCGTCGTCGATGTCGGGCGGGCTCGCGGCATCCCCGATCTCGATGGCGCCCGCGTCCGCCTCCGCCGCGTCGACGCTCGCGTCGAGCGGAACGGCAAGGCCTGCCCCGATGGACCTAGCCACGATTGCGACGGCGCTCCCCGCGAGGCCGAGCGCACTGAGCGCACCGAGGACCAGGACGACGCGCGAGCCCGTGCTGGGGGGAGGCGGCAGCCCGTTGGCCCTCGGTCCGGGGCGCTCGAAGTCCTTGGCACCCGTCGGCCGCGGCGCGGGAGGCGGCGCCGGCGCGGGAGCGAGCGGCACCGGGCGCGGCTCGTCCCTCGGCGCGTCCCCTTCGCTCGCAGGAGCTTCGTCGTCGCCGTTCGCCCCGTCCTCGTTCGTCGAGATGCCAGGCTTCGAGCTCTTGTTGCTGCCGACGAACGTGGGAGCGAGGCTCGGGCGCGCCTTCGCGATCGTCTCGGCCGTCGCCTCCACTTCGGTCACGAGGGGCCCGACTAGCGCGTCGAACGCCTCGAGCATCGCGCCGCCGTTCGCGAAGCGCTGTTCGCGATCCTTGGCCGTCGCCGTCGCGAGCAGTCGCGCGAGCTCGTCCGATCCTTCGCGGGTCGGGCACTTGCTCTGGATCGGCGGGAGCGGCGTGACGAGGTGGTGGCGCAGGATCTCCGGTGTTGGTCCTTCGAACGGGCGCCGTCCCGCGAGCATCTCGTAGAGCAGGATCGCCGACGTGTAGACGTCGCTGCGCTCGTCCGCGCCCGAGCCGGACGCCTGCTCGGGCGACATGTAGCCGGGCGTTCCGAGGATTCGAGCCCCGGCGCGTGAGCACGGGCCCGTGGTCGGACGACTCGTCGCCGGCGACGAACTTGGCGAGCCCGAAGTCGAGCAGCTTGACCTGATTGGGAGCGCCGTGGACGGCCTGGAGGAACACGTTTCCGGGCTTGAGGTCGCGGTGCGCGACGCCCTGCCCGTGCGCGTACGCGAGCGCGCGAAGCACCTGCCGAAAGATTGTCCGGGCCTCTTCGGGATTGAGCGGGCCCTCGTTGATTTTCTGGTCGAGACCGCGCCCCTCGAGCATCTCCATCACGATGAACGGGCCTTCGTCGGCCACTCCGAAGTCGGTCACCGCGACGACGTTCGGATGCGCGAGCGCCGCGAGCGTCTTGGCCTCTCGCTCGAAGCGCATCCGGAGCTCGTCGCTCTTTCCGTACTCGGCGAGGAGAACCTTGACGGCCACCGGGCGACGTAGCGTGAGATGCTCCGCCCGAAACACGACGCCCATCCCACCCTCTCCGATGGGATCGATCAGCCGGTATCGGCCCTCGAGCACGTGGCCCGGTTCGAGGCTCGCTCTCACTCGTTCTGTCCCGTCCTAGTCGTCCCTGCGCGTGAGCGCGTTGCGCCATTGGGTCGGCAAGTCGAGGAAGCCCTCTCCGTGGAGATAGTCGTACACGGCGTCGTTGATGGCGGCGCAGATCTCCGTGTGGATGCGTGGATCGGCGACGAAGCGCAGCGTCGCGTCGCGGAAGCCCACCTCGCTCTCCGCGGCGCGCCGCGCGATCGGCTCTTGAACGTGGAAGACGAGGCGCTCGAGGAGGTGCTTGTCGAACGTCGCGCGAAACGCCACGAACTTGTCCTCGGTCAGCTTGTAGCCGAGCTGGTGGCCTGCCGCGACGCGCGACTCGCGGATCACCTCCCAGCAGAACTCGCCCAGGCTCTCGGGGAGCTCCTTGTAGAAGAAGCGCCCGAGCTCCTCGCTGTAGATCCGAAGCAGCCGCTCGAGCTCGGGCGTCGCTCTCGAGAGAAAGTCCGTGCACAGCTTCCGGCTGAACGCTTGATAGCGGTCGACGGCGGCAGCTCTCACGGCGGGATTGGTGACCGGCATCGCCTCGAGCTCCGCCAAGATCACGGGCTCGTGCCGCTTGAGCGCATGGTAGAGCGCCTGCTCGGGCCAGCTCGCTTCGTTCACCTCTCCGCCGTGCTCGGCGATCTCTGCGTAGAGCTCCGAGCTGAAGAACAGGCGCGTGATGCGGCGCTGCACGTCTTGGATCTTGCGCGCGAGAAAGCCGGTCCGCTGTGGGCTGAAGAGCTTCTCGAGCAGTCCGCGCAGGCTCTGGATCAGCTCGACCTCGACGTCCGGTGCGTCCGAAGCGCGCACGGGCCTGTCGCCCCCTTGTAGGGCGCGGAGCTCCGCCACCACCGCCGCGGTGATCGCGTCGAGCTCGGCGTTCGTCTTCTGTCCCGCGCCGAAGTACGTGACCTTCGCCTCGAGCTGCTCGTCGCGCAGCTCGAGAGCGCTCATCGTGATCGCGACCTTGGCGCGCGTCGAAGGCGCCAAGCTCGCGGGCAGCGGCGGAGGAGGCGCAGGCTTTCGCGCACCGGCCGGCCTCGCCGGCGGTGGAGGTGGGGGTGGCATGCGCCTGAGGGCGCGCGCCGGGGGCGGCGGTGGCGGAGGGCGGGGCCGCTCGGTCATGGGGTGGAAGGGTAGGGGAAAGAAGCGTCCATAGACCAGCCGGTCGGCGCGATGGTGCGTGGCCCGAGCGCCGTGCTATGCGTGCTCGCCGTGGAATCCGGGCGAGAACGGCTCTCGTGGCACGCGCTCCGCCCGTCCAGCGTGGCGAGCGAGCTCGACGTCGATCCGGCGTCCGGGCTCACCGAAGCCGAGGTCGAGCTTCGCCGCGCGAAGTACGGGCTCAACGCGTTTCCCGAGCCGCCGCGGCCGCATGTGCTGGTGCGCATCGCGTCGCAGTTCACCGACCCGCTGGTCGCCGCGCTGCTCGTGGCCGCCGTGGTCGCCGCGTCGGTCGCGACGCACGAGGGGAGCTCCTATGCGGACACGATTGCGATCCTGCTCATCGTCTCGCTGAACGCTGCCCTCGGTTACTTTCAGGAGGCGCGCGCGGAGCAGGCGCTGTCGGCGCTCCGCAAGATGGCGGCGCCACGCGCGAAGGCGGTCCGCGAGGGCGCCGTTCGCGAGATTGACGCGAGCGCTCTCGTACCGGGGGACGTGATCGAGCTCGATGCGGGGGACTCGGTGCCAGCCGACGCGCGCCTGGTGCGCGCTGCCGAGCTCGCCGTCGAGGAAGCGGCGCTGACCGGCGAATCGATCCCCGTCCGAAAGCGAGCGGACGCCGAGATTGACGAAGAAGCCGTCGTCGCGGACCGGACCAGCATGGTCTTCACCGGGACGACCGCGACGCGCGGCAAGGCTCGCGCCATCGTCGTCGCGACCGGAGCCTCCACCGAGCTCGGTCGAATCGGCGACCTCATCACCCGCGCGGGTCGCGAGCCCACGCCGCTCGAGAATCGGCTCGCGCGTCTCGGCAAGAGCATTCTCGTCGCCTGCGTGATCATCAGCGTCGCGTTGTTCGTCATCGGATTGGTCCGCGGGACCGCTTCGGTGAGCGTGCTGCTCCTCACGGCCGTCAGCCTCGCCGTGGCGGCGATCCCCGAGGGGCTGCCGGCGATCACGACCATCACGCTGGCTCTCGGCATGCAACGGATGGCGCGGCGAGGCGCGATCGTGCGCAAGCTGCCGGCGGTCGAGACGCTCGGCTCCGCGACGATCATCTGCACCGACAAGACCGGAACGCTGACTCAGAACGCGATGACCGTGCGGCGCATGGAGACGTTCGACGCGCTCTACACGGTGAGCGGCGAGGGCTTCTCATCTCAGGGAGAGATTCGAGGACGAGCACGGCGGTTGCTTGGCCGAGCTGCCCGACGCGGCGAGGCGCCTCGTCGTCGCGGGCGCCGTGTGTAACGACGCCGCGCTCGAGACCTCCGGCAGCACCCGCCGCGTGGTCGGTGATCCCACCGAGGGCGCCCTCCTCGTGCTCGCCGAAAAGGCACGGCTACCGCGCTCGACGGTGATGCGCGACTACGAGGTCGAGCGCGAGCTCCCCTTCGACAGCGATCGCAAGCGAATGAGCGTGATCACGAAGCGCGCCGACGGCGCGCGGGTCGCGTTCGTGAAAGGGTCGCCCGACGCGTTGCTCGAGCGCTGTACGCGCGTGCTGACCTCGCGAGGCGTACGCGATCTCGACGACGCGATGCGAGCCGACCTCCTCGCGCGCAACGAGAAGCACGCCTCCGACGCATTGCGCGTTCTCGCGCTGGCGGAGCGCGAAGATCCGGGTGACGACCCCGAGAGCGACCTCACGTTCCTCGGATTTGCGGCGATGCTCGATCCACCACGACCGGAGGCGAGCCGTGCCGTCGACGAGTGCCGCGGCGCCGGCATCCTCGTCACGATGATCACGGGTGATCACAAGAACACGGCCGTCGCCATCGCGACCGACATCGGCATCTGGGAGGAGGGCGCGCTCGCAGTGACCGGTGCTGATCTCGCGAAGACGAGCGACGCGGATCTCGACGCGGTCGTCGAGAGGGTGCGCGTGTTCGCGCGGGTGACGGCGGCGCAGAAGCTGCGGATCGTCGAATCGCTCGAGCGTCGCGGGCACGTCGTGGCGATGACCGGGGACGGCGTGAACGACGCGCCGGCGCTCGCCAAGGCACCGATCGGCGTCGCGATGGGGCGCGTCGGCACCGACGTCGCGCGTCAGTCGGCCGACATGGTGCTCGCGGACGACAACTTCGCGACGATCGTGCACGCAGTTCGCGAGGGGCGGGCGATCTTCGCGAACATCCACAAGTTCATCTTCTTTCTCGGGAGCTCGAACGCCGGGCTCGTGGTTCCGGTCATCGCCATCTCGTTTCTCGACGGGATCCCGCAGCTCACGCCTCTACAGCTCCTGTGGATCAACCTGGTCACCAACGGCATGCCCGCGCTCGCGCTCGGGGTCGATCCCGCCGAGCCGGCGCAGATGCAACGTGGCCCGCGGCCGCCTCGACAGGGAATCGTCGGGCTGCGCGACCTCTGGGGCGTCCTCCTCGTCGGCGCGATCATGGGTGCCGCCGCGCTCGCGCTCTACGCCCTTCCGACGGCCGCGCCTGCGATCTTCGACGGCACGACCCACGAAGAGCGGATGCTCGAAGCGCGGACGATGGCGTTCACGCTCCTCGCGCTCTCCCCGCTCTTTCACTCGTTCAACTGCCGGAGCCCGACGCTCTCGATCTTCTCCGTAGGCTGGGTGACGAATCGCTTCCTCTGGCTCGCAGTCGGCGCGAGCGCCGCCGTGCATCTCGTCACTCTCTTGGTCCCGCCGCTTCGCGCGGTGTTTCACACGCACGCGCTCGGTCTCGAGCAGTGGCTGGTCGTCATCGCGCTCTCCTTCGCGCCGCTCCCCGTCGTGGAGGTGCTCAAGGCGATGGAGCGCGGCTGGGTGCGCCGTCAGGTGCGGCGCAGGGCGTAGCAGCCCGGCGACAGAATCGCTTCGCGCGCGTTTGCTGCTGCTAACCGTTCGACTCGTCGAGGAGCTTCTCGGCGAGCATCACGAAGTCGCTCGCGGTGACGATCCCGATGAGCGATCCATCCGTGCTCACGACCGGAAGGCATCCGATCTTCTTCTCGCGCATCGTCCGCGCCGCGTCGATGAGCGGCATGTCGGGCGAAGCCGTCGTGACGTTCCGGCGCATGATGCTGGCGACGAAGTGCTGCTCCTCGAGCTCGTGCTCCGTCTCGGCGCGATTCTTCACGAGCTGGCTCACCGCTACACCGAGGAGGTCGCGGTGCGTCACGAGCCCGACGAGGCGCTTGCCGTCGACCACGGGCAGGTGGTGAAAGCCGTATCGCTGCATCCCCTCGGCGAGGCCCTCGAGGTTCTCTTCCTCGAAGATGGTGATCACCTCGTGGGTCATGATGTCGGCGACGGTGCGCGGGCGATCGCTCATGGTCCCTCCTCCTTCAGTCCGGCTTCCGCACGGTGAGCACGGGAACACGGGAGATTCGCACGACTCGCTCCGCAACGCTTCCGAGGAGCAGATGCTTGAAGCCGGTCCGGCCGTGGGTGCCCATCACGACGAGGTCGGCCTTCCGCTCCTCGGCGACCCGATCGATCTCGGCATACGGCACGCCCTCGGTCACGCGGCCCGTCAGCTCGACGCCGTGGCCTCCGTAGCGGCGCAGGAGCTCGTCCATCTGCTTCTGCAGCTCCGTCGTGAGCGACGCCACGTACTCGGGCCGCGCCAGGATCGCCCCGTCGGGGAGCGCGTAGGTCGGCAGTTGATAGACGTGGATCACGTGGATCGCCGCGCCGCCGAGGCGGGTCGCGAGGTCGATCGCGTACCGGAGCGCATGCTCCGACGTCTCGCTGAAGTCCACGGGTGCGAGAATGTTCTTGATGTCGGCCATCGAATCCTCCGCGGGATTTGACGAAAAGATTGCGCGGAGCCCGGATCCATACCATCCCGGAGCACCGCTCGGGAAGCGCTTGGGGTAGATAAGCACCGGACGCATCGAGGCATCGAGGACCATGACGAAGCCCATCATCTTGTGCGCGACCGACCTCTCCCCCGACAGCCGCACCGCGGTCGAGCTCTCGGCCGTCGCGGCCCGTGCCCTCGCGGGTGAGGTCGTTCTGGTTCACGCGACCGACGCCCTCGTCGACGACGAGCCGTCTCCGCCGTCCGTGGCACCGGCCCTCGACGCCTTCCGGAAGCGCATCGCAGAGCGCCGTGCCGACGCGGTCGCGAAGCTCGAGGAGGAGCGGACCCGCATCGCGTCGAGCTCGGTCGCGGTGACGTCGGTGCTCGTGGACGGGCCCGCGGCGACCGCGATCCTGCGCGAAGCGAGCGACCGGGGCGCAACGCTCGTCGTCCTCGGCCGGCAGCATCGCGACGAGACCCTGATGGGAAAGACCATCGACGCCGTGATCAGGCACGTCGAGTGCCCGGTGCTCGTCGCGCCACCGAGCTCGGATCGCGCGCCCACCCTCGATGGGCGCTGGCTCGTCGGCTACGACGGGTCGGAGCTCGGCAGGTTGGCCGTGCGCGCGGCGCACGCTCTGGTCTCGCGCGTGGGAGGATCGATCGCGATTGTTCAGGTCGTGCCGCCCGTCGACGGGGAGGACGAGCCGTACGAGGCGCGGCCGCCGAGCGAGATCCTCCGATCGGAGTCGATCAAGCAGCTGCTGCGCGAGCTCACCGACTTCTCGCACGACGCGGCCGAGGACGCGCCATGCGAGCTCGTCAAGACGCTCGAGCGGCCCTCGGACGAGCTCTTGCGCATCGGAGAGGAGCGCGACGTCGCCGGTATCGTCATCGGGACGCATGGGCGCGCCGGTATCTGGCGGTTTCTCCTCGGGAGCACCGCGCTCCGACTTCTCAGGCACGCCGACCGTCCGATCCCGATCGTGCGTCGCACGGGAGCCAACGCTTCGGGCTGGTTCGACGAGGCTCTCGACACGGTCGGTCCGCTCGCGACGTGCGCGACGCACATGGTCGTGGGGATCGACTTCTCGGACAGCTCGCGGCGGGCGCTCGTCTTCGCGTCCGACCTCGCGAAGAAGCTCGGATCGCGGATCACGGCCGTTCACGCGTACGATCCGCCGAGCGATGTGCGACGCGGCATCGCGGGCCGTCTGCCGCCGAGCGACGCATCCAAGCCCACGCCGCCCCATCCGTTGCGCGCGCGCTTGGCCGCCGTCGTCGCGGAGGCGCTCGGGCCGGACGCGCCCCGCGTCGGCATCGAGGTCGTCGGCGGCCGTCCCGTCGAAGCGCTGCTCGGCGTCGCGGCGCGCGTCGGCGCCGATCTCGTCGTGGCGGGGACCGCGGGGCGGACCGGGATGGCGCGAGCGCTTCTCGGCAGCGTGGCCGAGGCGCTGGTTCGACAGAGCCCGATCCCGGTGCTGACCACGCACTGACGCGGATTTCCTTCGGGGGAGGTTGACGCGTTGCCCAGCTCGGCATAGCCCAGCGAGGTGCGTGGGGTATTTGCGGACATCGCCGTGGTCTCGGGCTTCTCCGAAGACGATGCCGAGATCCTCGCGAGCTTCGCCTCGCACGTGCGTCCCTTCGCGCCCGCCATCGTAGACGCGTTCTACGCCGCGATCGTTCGGTCCCCGAATGCGCACGCGGTCATCACCGGCGGTGAAGAACAGATCGCCCGCCTGAAGACGACGCTCGTCGCCTGGGTGAACGAGCTCTTTTCCGGGGAGCACGGGGACGATTACCTCGAGCGGCAGACGCGCATCGGCCTCACGCACGTCCGGATCGGGCTCTCGCAGCGGCACATGTTCGGCGCGATGTCGGTCGTTCGCGCCGGGCTCCACGACGCGCTCGCGACGGCGGACGTGCCGGCCGAGCGCGTGCGACGCGGCCATCTCGCGGTCGATCGCATGTGCGACATCGAGCTGGGGCTCATGCTCGAGTCGTATCGAGCGGCAGAGAGCGAGAAGCAGCGAACGAAGGAGCGGCTCGCGACGCTCGGCGAGCTGGCTGCAGGCATCGGGCACGACCTCCGCAACCCGCTCGCGGTGATCGAGACGTCCGCGCACCTGCTCGGACGCAAGGTCGGCGACAATCCGGCGGCGCAGCGCCACGTCGGACGGATCGCGGAGCAGGTCACGATCGCGAGCGGGATCATCACGGACCTCCTCGAGCTCGCGCGCGACCAGCCGCCGAAGCGCACGCGGACGGATGTCGCCGGCTTGCTCGGGACCGCCGTCGGCGCGACCCCCGAACGCCCCGGAGCGACGGTCGACATCGAGGTCGCCGACGGCTTGGTCATGGCGAACATCGACGCCGGCCAGATCCGGCAGCTCGTGACGAACCTCGTCCTCAACGCGATGCAGGCCGTCACGCAGGAGGAGCGCACGGGCCACGTGGTCGTGCGCGCGCGCCGCCAAGGCACGACGCTCATCCTCACCGTCACCGACGACGGTCCGGGGATCCCGAAGGAGGTCCTCCCGCGGATTCTCGAGCCTCTGTTCACCACGCGAAGCAAGGGAATCGGGCTCGGGCTGTCGATTTGCGGCCGCATCGCGGAGAAGCACGACGGTCGCATCCGCGCCGAGAACGTCCCCGAGGGAGGCGCCATGTTCGAGGTCGTGCTACCCAACGCGCTGGAGGATTGAGGTGTCGATGAGAGTCCTCGTCGTCGACGACAACGTCGAGCTCGCCGAAAACCTCGCCGAGATCCTCGGCGAGGAAGGCTTCGACGTACGCGTCTCGACGGATCCCGAGCGCGCTCTCGCGGAGGCGCGGAGCTTCGCGTTCGACGTCGCGTTGCTCGACGTGCGCATGCCGGGAATGGATGGCGTCGAGCTCTACCGTCGATTGCGGACGGCGCGGCCGAGCGCCCGCTTCGTGCTGATGACCGCGTACACCAAGGACGAGCGCCTCGCACAGGCGTTCGCGCTCGGCGTTCGGACGGTGCTGCCGAAGCCGGTTCCGATTCCGAGCCTCCTCGAGACGCTTCCGGACCTCGTCAGCGGTAGCGGGTACGTGCTCGTCGTCGAGGATGACGAGCACCTCGCACCAGCGCTCGTCCGAGTGTTGTCCGAGGCCGGCTACACGGCGCGTCGCGCGCGCACGCTCGCCGAGGCGCGCGATGCGATTGCAAACGAGCGTCCGCTCGCCGTGTTCGCCGACGTTCGGCTGCCCGACGGAGACGGAAGCGCGCTCGTGACCACCGAGCACGACGGCCCGCCCGTCGTGTTGATGACCGGCTACGCCACCGAGGGTGCCGAGCGGGTCGTGCGCGAGGCGTACGGCGAGCGCGGGCGGATCCTCGAGAAGCCGTTCCCACCCGGCGAGCTCCTGGCGATCCTCGAGGAGCTCGCGCCCGGAGGCGAGGCGACGCGGTGAAGGCGCGGGTCCTCGTCGTCGAAGACAACGAAGACCTCGCCGAGAACCTCGCCGAGCTCTTCGGCGACGCCGGTGCGAGCGTCCGGACCGTCGGCACCGCGGACGCCGCGGAACGTTCGGCGAACGAAGAGCCGTTCGACATCGCCGTCGTGGATCTCGGCCTGCCGGCCGGCGTCAGCGGTGTCGAGCTCTTGCCGCGGCTTCGCGACGCCTGCCCCGAGGGTGAGCTCGTGCTGATGACCGGCAACGCGTCGCTCGATACCGCGATCGAAGCCGTGCGCCAGGGCGTCTTCGCGTACGTTCAGAAGCCGTTCGATCCCTACGACCTGCTCGCCGTCGCCGAACGCGCGCTCGCGCAGGTGTCGCTCCGCCACGAGCGCGAGACGCTCTCTCGAGAGCTCGCCCAGTCCGAAGCGGTCCACCGCGGCGTCGTCGAGACGGTCAACGCGCTCATCCTCGGGGTCGGCGGCGACGATCGGGTCGAGTTCGCCAACCCGTGCGCGGTGCGGACGCTCGGCTGGCGCGACGAGGACCTCCGCGGACGCGCCTTTCTCGACGTCGCGGTGGAAGCCGAGGGACAAAACGAGCTCCGCGGTGCGCTCGCGATGGCGCGGCGGGGAGAGCCGGCAGAGGAGGCGCAGCTGACGGTGCGATCGGGCGCGAACGCGCAGCGCATCGTTCGGTGGCACGTCTTGCCTCTCTCGAACGACACGGGCGCGGACGGTGTCGTGCTCGCCGTGGGTCACGACGTGACCGAGCGGATCGAGCTCGAGCGTCGCACCGCGCGCGCCGAGGCGCTCTCGGCGATGGGGGAGCTCACGACGGGGCTCGCGCACGAGATCCGAAACCCGCTGAACGCTGCCAAGCTCCAGCTCGAGCTGCTCGCGCGCGCCGCGGCGACGGCCGGCGATCCGAGCCTGTCGAGCGCGCTCTCGGAGCGCGCCGCGATCGTGAAGCAGGAGCTCGGCCGCCTCGCCGAGCTGCTCGACGAGTTCCTCGAGCTCGCGCGCCCGCGCGAGATCGCGCGCTCGCGGTTCGAGCTGTCGCCGTTGCTGGAAGAAGTGGCCGCCCTCGAGGCGCCTGTCGCGGAGGAGATGGGCGTGGAGATCTCGCTCGAGGGCGAAGCGGGGCGCGCCGCGTTGGGCGATCGGGCGAAGGTGATGCAGATCCTCGTCAACCTCGTCGGAAACGCGCTCGAAGCGCTGCGGGCCGAGGGCGGCGGGCACGTCGTCCTCGCGACCGCGGACGGCGGTGCCGGCATGGTCCGTATCGAGGTGACCGACGATGGGCCGGGCCTCGCGCCCGATGTCTCGGAGCGCGTCTTCGAGCCCTTCGTGACGACGAAGGAGGCGGGCACGGGCCTCGGGCTCTCAATCGTCAAGAAGATCGTCGAGCTCCACGGCGGCGAAGCGCACATCGAAACGCTGCGGTCCCGGGGGACGCGCGCGTGGTTCACGCTGCCGAGCGCGTGATTACTCCTCGGGCGGCGGGACGCTGCTGCTCGCCGCGTCGTCCGCGGTGAGGCCCCACTCTTTGAGGCGGTATTGGATCTTGCGGCGGCTGACGCCGAGGAGCTGAGCGGCGCGGCGCGTGGAGCCTCCGACCGACTCCAGGGTCTTCGTGATCGCGATTCGTTCGAGCTGGGCGAGCGTGGTCCCCGGGACGAACGCTCCGCGCTCGCGCTCGCTCGCCTCGTTCGCGCCCGGTAGGTCGGTGGCGTCAATCAGCGATCCGGTGCTGAGCACCACGGCGCGCTCGATCGCGTTCTCGAGCTCGCGGACGTTGCCGGGCCACGGACACACCATCAGCGCCCGAAGCGCGTCAGGCGTGAAGCCCCTGACCTTCCGCTCGTTCTCTCGCGCGAAGCGCGAGAGAAAGTGCTGCGCGAGCACCGGGACGTCGCTGCGGCGCTCTCGGAGCGGCGGGACGTCAATCTGCACGACGTTCAGGCGGTAGTAGAGGTCCTCGCGAAAGCGACCCGCCGCGACGAGCTCCTTGAGCGGTTGGTTCGTCGCTGCGACGATTCGCACGTCGACCTCGAGCGTCTCGTTCCCGCCGACGCGCTCGAACTCGCGCTCCTGGAGGAAACGCAGGAGCTTCACCTGGGTCCCGGGCGGGATCTCGCTCACCTCGTCGAGAAAGAGCGTCCCGCGCTGCGCCTGCTCGAACCGGCCTTCGCGCCGGGCCGTCGCGCCGGTGAACGCGCCGCGCTCGTGGCCGAAGAGCTCCGACTCGAGCAGCGACTCGGCGAGCGCCGCGCAGTTGAGCCGGACGAACGGCCGGTCGCGCCGCGGGGAGTTGTGGTGAATGGCCGCGCCGATGAGCTCCTTGCCGGTCCCGCTCTCGCCGGACACGAGCACGGTCGTCCGGCTCGGCGCGACCTGAGCGACCATCTTCATCACGCGCTGCATCGCCGGATGGCTGCCGAGGATCTGGTCGAAGGCGAAGCGCTCGTGGAGCTGATTGCGCAGGTCGATCGCCTCGCGCTTGAGCCGCGACTTCTCGAGAGCGCGCATCACGAGCGCCGTCACCGCGTCGAGGTCGAGCGGCTTGGTGAGGTAGTTGTCGGCCCCCTTCTTGATCGCCTCGACCGCCGTGTCGATCGTCCCGAACGCGGTCATCACGAGGAACGTGGCGTGCGGCGCGAGCTTCGCTCCCCGCTCGAGCAGCCCGATTCCGTCGAGGCCCGGCATCTTCAGGTCCGTGAGGATGACGTCGGGCTCGAACGCGGGGATGAGGTCGAGCGCCCGATTTCCGTCGGGCGCCATCTCGGTGACGTAGCCCTCCTGCGCGAGCAGCTCCGCGAGAGCCGTTCGCGCGTTGGCTTCGTCGTCCACCACGAGGATCCGCCCCATCTTCTCCTCGGTCATGGTCAGGACCCGTCGGGCGGTTCGGCCGCGCCTCGGCGTCGTCGTGTGGTACTGCGTGCGACCACTACGCTACGCAATCGAGCAACGCCGAGCGAAGCTTCTTCTGCGCGCGCTTCTCGATCTGCCGCACTCGCTCGCGCGAGAGCCCGAGCTTCTCTCCGAGGACCGCCAACGTGGCCCCGTCGTCGTCGAGGTGGCGCTGCACCACGATGTCGCGCTCGCGCGGGGAGAGCTCGCGAAGCGCCTCTGTGATGCGGTCGCGGCAGCGGTCCTCGTACTCGCAATCCGCCGTCTCCTCTTCGGGAGAGCGTTGGTCGACCGCGAGGTCCCAGCCCGAGCCGTCGTCGACCGGGCCGACCGTGACGTCCCGGCCGCCGAGCGCAGCCTCCACCATCGCCACGTCCGACTCGTTGACGTCGAGGACCTTGGCCACCTCTGCGCGGTCCGCAATCCGTCCCTCGCGCTGCGCGATGTCGCGCTGGGTACGGCGAAGGCGCGACAGCACCCGGCGCGCGTTGCGCGTCGACGGCGCGGCGACGATCCGCCGGTTCGAGAGCGCGTACTTGCGGATGTGAGCGCGGACCCACCACGCGGCGTACGTTCCGAAGCGGTTGTTGCGCCCGAGCTCGAAGCGGCGCGCGGCTTCGACGAGCCCGAGGTTCCCTTCGCTGACCAGATCGTCGAGCGACGCGCCGTTGCCCGCGTAGCGCTTCGCGATCGAGAGCACGAGGCGCAGGTGCGCTGCGAGCAGCCGCGTGAGCGCCGCGCTCGAGCCGCCCTTGAACGCGGCGATGAGCTCGAGCTCGGTCTCGGCGTCGAGGATGGGGGCTTCGTTGGCGGCTCGGCGATAGTGGAGGTCGTGGGCGGTGTACATGGGCGCTCCCGTCAGGGGTTCGCCCTTCGTATCGCACAGCTCGTACCAACCGAAACCGCCAATGATTATCGACCAGCGGAGTCACGGTGACGAAAAATATGCGCCGATGACGCGACGATCGCAAATATTGCGCGCCTCAGAGCTCGAGGCGGTCCCCGCTCTCCGGAACGATGACGTCGGGAAAGCGGCGCGCGTCGAGCTGTTCCTTCAAGACGGCCTGAGCGGCCGGCTCACCGTGCACGAGGGCGACGTGTTGGAGCGGCCCTCGCTCGCGAGCCCCCTCGGCGTACTCGAGGAGGTCCGCCTGGTCGGCGTGCGCGCTGAACCCGTTGAGGACCTTCACCTCGCACCGTCGCTCCCGCTCGACGCCGAACACGCGCACGCGATTGCGGCCCTCCACGAGCCGCCGGCCGAGGGTGTGGGGAGCCTGCCACCCCACGATGATCACCGTGCTCTCCTTCTCACCGATCATCGCCTTCAAGTGGTGCACGACGCGCCCGAACTCGCACATTCCGCTCGCCGAGATGATGATGCAGGGCTCGTCGGAGTGATCGATCGCCTTCGACTCCTCGACCGACGAGACGTAGGTCACGCCGGGGAAGTCGAATGGCGAGTCTTTGCCGATCATCTCTCGCGCTTCGCGGTCGTAGCACTCGGGATGCATTCGAAAGACGTCGGTGATGCGAACGGTGAGGGGGCTGTCGACGAAGACCTTCACCTCCGGTAGCCGTCCGGCGTCGCGGAGCCGCTTGAGCGAGTAGATCACCTCTTGTGCGCGCTCGAGGGCGAACGACGGGATGACGACCTTGCCCTTTCGGTCGAGCGTCTTTCGGACGATGTCGAGCAGAGCGTCGTCCATCTTCTCGATCGGCTCGTGCATGCGGTCGCCGTACGTGCTCTCGGAGATGAGGAGGTGGGCACCCTCCGGGAGCTCGGGATCGCGCAGGATCGGCATCGAGCGCCGGCCGAGGTCGCCCGTGAACGCGATGCGCTTCCGCTCTCCGGCGTCGTCGACGTCGATCAACGCGATCGCGCTGCCGAGGACGTGGCCCGCGTCGAGAAACGTGGCCCACACACCTCGCGCGACTTCGGTGCGGACTCCGTACTCGACGCTTCGAAAGAGCTTGAGCGTCGCGACGACGTCCTCGGCGTCATAGAGCGGCTCGACGGGCTCGACCCCGTGCCCCTCGTCGCGCTCGATCATCCGCTCGATGTATCGGGCGTCCGCCTCCTGGATCATCGCGGCGTCTTCGAGCATCACCGCGCAGAGGTCTCGGGTCGCGGGCGTCGCGAAGATCGGCCCGCGAAACCCTCGCTTGACGAGGGACGGAAGCGCGCCCGAGTGGTCGATGTGCGCGTGCGAGAGGACCACGGCGTCCACCTCACGCGCTCGAACGGGGAGGCTCGAGTTCTTCTCGAATGCCTCCCGCCGGCGCCCCTGAAAGAGCCCACAGTCGAGCAAGACGTGCGCGTGCGGTGCACGGATGAGGTGCATCGACCCAGTCACGGTGCGGGCCGCGCCGAGGAACTCGACTTCCACGCCTCAGCTGCCCGCTCGGACGACGAGCACCGGGCAGTGAGCGTGGCGGACGACGCGCTCGGCCACGCTGCCGATCAGAAGGTGCCGGAGGCCCGTTCGGCCGTGCGTCGCCACCACGATGAGGTCCGCGCCGACCTTTTGCGCGTTGCGCACGATCGAGTCCGCGGCGGACGGTCCTTTCCCGGTGAGAAGCGTCACGCCCTCGATGCCGGAGAGCTTGGTCGCGCGGATCTTCTCGAGCGCTTCGTCGATCGACGCCTGCATCTCGGCGACGATCCGTTCGCGGAACTCCTCGGGGCTCGGGATGGCCCCGGGGGGTGCGAGGACGTCCGGGTCGAAGGCGTGAAAGACCGTCACCTTCGCCCCTACGGCCCGCGCGAGATCGGCCGCCGTGTCGACCGCCGCGTGGGAGTCCTCCGAGAAATCCGTGGCGAGAAAGATGTGCTTCGCGAGTCCCATGAGATCACCGCCCTTGCGTGGCGTCGCCCCGCGCCTATTTGACGATCGGGCGTCCCGCTTCGAATACCAGATTCCAGACGCCACGGGGAGGACGCATGGCCGCCACCGGAACCGTCATTCTAATCGCTGACGACCTCGAAGAAGAGGGTCGTCTGGCCCTCGAACAAGGCCTCGTGCTCGCCAGCGCAGTCCGGGCCGAAGTGCACGTCGTCCACGTGGCGACCGACCGGGAGGTCGGCGCCGCGAAGGCGGACAGCCGGCTCGAAAAGCACGACCAGCTCCTCTCGATCCAGCCCGATCGCATGTGGAAGCGCGTGAACGAAGCGGGGAAGCACCCGGACTGCCGCGGCGCCGTCTCGGTGACGGTTCACGTCCGGATGGGCAATCCCGTCGAGGAGATCGACCGCATCGCCGCGGACTACGCCGCGAACCTCATCGTCGTCGGCACGCACTCTCGCAAAGGGCTCGAGCGCCTGACGCTCGGGTCGGTGGCCGAGCTGCTCGCTCGGACGGCGCATTGCCCCGTTCTCGTCTCGCGCCCTCGCGACTTCTCCGACGTGCGCAAGAGCGAGGTTCCCGAGCCGCCCCGACCGGGAGAGGACATGCAGAGGCAGCGACCGGAGCACGCACACGTCTATCGGTCGACGCAGCTGGTCACCTTCGGCGACGTCGAGACCCACGGCGTCGCGCGCTAGGTCGGCTAGGTTGGGCTTGTACCCGTCGTCCCGCGCCTCGCGCCCGACGACATGGAGTCCTTCATTCGCCGCGAGCTCGACGCCGTCGGCCTCGCACACGCGACCTTCACTCCCGAGGCCTTCGGCCTCATCGTCCGCTCGGCCGAGGCGGCCTCATCGTCAGGATTCGGGCAACAGATAGTGCCGTCCTCAACGTCGAGCGGTCCCAATCGAACGGGCCTGCGACCGCCGCCGCGGCCGCCCATCGCGAAAGAGCGCCGACCCACCTGTCTGAACACAGACCGCCCACCAGGGCACGCGCCGCTCGACACCGGCTCGGGCGGCGCGCCCGTGCGTTTCGCGGATTAGCTGTCGTGATCGCGCCCACCTGTAGGCACTCGCCGCGGCCAAGTGCCAGCAAGCGACGCGTCACATCGAAAGTGTGATCAGGTCGAGTCTCTTTCGTGGATAGTTGCCCCATGAGGGGGCGGAAGTGGGCAGTCGCACTGGTAGCGGTGGGGGCGATCGCAGTCACGTCCTGGGCCGCTGCACAGACGCGCCCTGAGCCTTCGCCCCAGGCCGTGCCCATGGATCCGGCCTACCGCGACCGGCTCGTGGGCATGGCGAAAGCCGCGCACGCGAGGGTCGAGCGCGAACGAGCTCGCCGAATCGCCCCGTTCGATCTGCTTTGGGGTGTTCAGTGAGGGTCTCGTGTACGGCGTTCGGTCTCGTGGTGCTCGCTGCGTGCACGCCCGAGTCTCGCGCCGCACGCGACAGCGCCGAGCGCGTCGAAGTCGAGCTCGTCGATTCGATGACGGGACACGAGCAAGACGGCGCGAAGGTCCTCTACCGGACCGGCGCCATCACCGTCACGTTTCAGCGCGTTCAGCCTCGCGCCCCCGGAGGTCGGCCAACGCTCGAACAGGTCGCCGACGCGCTCGTTCGTCGATACACGGGTGGTGAAGTCGAAGGAAGCCTCGCCGAGCGCGCGTGCACGGTCGGAGGCGCGCGCTGCATCGACGGCCACATCGTGCGCGAGGGCGAGCGGATCGAGCGGCGCGGCTTCCTCGTGGACGACGGTGAGGACGTCGTCCTCGTCGAGGTCCTCGGCACGGCGCACTACGCGACGCGCGTCGACGAACAGGTCGAGCGCGCCAAGGAGAGCTTCCGGTGGATCGAAGGGTGATCCGCGTCTCGCTCGCCCTCCTCGCCGCCATCGGTTGCGGCGAAGCGCACCTCGTCGACGACGCCGGAATCGACGCTGCCGCCGGCCCCTCGGACGCCCATGCCGCGATGGACGCGAGAGCAGCCGATGGATCCCTCGTCGACGCACGCACGCCCGACGCGAACGCCATCGACGCGCGCACGTCCGACGCACCGCTCATGGACGCACCCCCCGACATGGACCACTTCGTCTGCCCAGACAGCGACGGCGACGGCGCGGCGGACATCAGCTGCGGCGGTACGGACTGCGACGACGGTGACCCAAGCGTGGGCCCCTCGAGCGACGAGGTGTGCAACGGCATCGATGACGACTGTGACGCCATGACCGACGAGGACGGCCCCGCACTCTGTGCTGGCCCGACGCCAGGAAGCGTGCGCGACTGCATCGACGGATCGTGCGAGCTCATCGATTGCACGAGCTGGGCGGACTGCGACGGTGACGAAGACAATGGGTGTGAGGTCGATCTCACGAGCGATCCGCTTCACTGCGGGGACTGCGGCACCGTGTGCCCGGGCGCCGCGGGCTGCATCGCGTCGGTTTGCACGCCGACGACCAGGTCTCTGTGGGTGAGCGGCTGGGAGGGCGACGAACAGGTCTACTCGGTGACGCCAACTGGCTCTTCTCTCACACTTGTCTGCGGTGCCTATACGGGGGTCGCGACCAGCGGAGCGGCCAGCTTTCCTTCGCAGGGAGGCTGGGATGCGTTCATGGTCGAGGCCGAGCCTAGAGCGGCGTTCGTTTTCGGTGGTGCGGGTGACGAGTTCGCACGCGATGGGGCGATGTACTCCGGTCCCTACTTCCTGATCTTCGTCGGAGAGTTCGAGAGGTCGCTCACCTATCAATCGACGACCATCCCGTCCGAAGGAGGACGCGACGGCTTCATGCTCGCGATCGACTTCTTCCGGGCGCTGTACTTCCTGCACGTCGTCGGCGGGCCCGGCGATGATCGCGTCTCGCAGCTCGTGCATACGCTCTACTCGACGTACGTCGCCGGTGAATTCGAGGATTCGGTGGACTTTGGCGGTATGACGCTCACGAGTCGTGGCGAGCACGATGTCTTCGTCGCAGAGCTGGACGTCGATGGCGACCCCGTATGGGTGAGGGTGATCGGCGGTGTTGGAGACGAGAGGGTCAGCGCCCTGAGCTCGCCATTTGCACCGATGGGCAACCTCCGGGTGTCGGGATCGTTCGAGGATAGCGTCACGCTCGACTCGGTGACGCTGACGAGCGCCGGCGGTGCGGACGCCTACTGGATCGAGCTGAACCCGACGGACGGATCGGTATTGAGCGCCGTGAGCGGAGGAGGTCCGGGAGCGGACGTCGGCACGACGACGAGCCTCGGAGGCGAGTTCGAAGACACCGCGATGTTCGGGACGGAGTCTGTCGTCAGCACGGGCGGGAGGGACATCGTCTTGCTCGATGGCGCCGGCGCAGCCCGCGCGTTCGGAGCGTCCGGAAACGAGACGTTGGCGTTCTACGGCTCGCCGTACATCGCGGGTACGTTCGAGGGCAGCCTCGCGCACGCCACGCGAACCGTTCTGTCGGCTGGTGGCGTCGATGGCTTCGTGGCGGAGCTATCGGACACCGACGAGGCCATCTGGGCGATGCTCGTCTCCGGACCGGGCACGGACACGATCGTCGACGGCGCACGGCTCGGCGTCGGCAGAGATCTCCACACGCGTCTCTACGTCACCGGTCGATTCGAGGGCAGCGCCCACATCCAAGGCATGCCGGTGACCTCGGTCGGCGTGGGCGATGTCTTCATGTGGACGGCAGAGCCGTGAGTCGTCGATCGCCAGGGAGGGACGAAATGTGCTTTCGAGCGCCATTGGTACTTGGTGTCGTTAGCGTCGCAATCGCCCTCTTCATCTGGCCGAACATGGTCTCCGCGCAGAGCTGCGCGGCATGCGGTCTCACGTAGAAACCTCGATGAACGGGTGTTGCACCGAGTTCATCCGCATCGATGTGAACTGTGACGGCACAATTGGCCAAAGCTCCTGCGAGGAATCGTTTGTCTACTGCCCCGATCCTCCTGCGTGTGCACCGAGCCGCGACGACTGTGCGGGTCCACCGGTCGGCTGCTCCGGCACCTGCGCTCCGCGACCTGAGGCGTGCGACGGTCGCGACGACGATGGAGACGGCCGCGTCGACGATGGTGCTTGCGGCACGGACGGCGGTGAGCCCTGTGCTGCGTGGCGCGGTGATCCGGTACACGTAGGCCGCGGTTCATACATTGGACATCCAGTCACCGACGTTGCCTTTGGCGCTCCGTTCCTTCCGCTCGAGTTCACGCGCCAGTACTCGTCGATGGACGGTTGGCAACCCTTTTACCAAGTGCCCTGGGATGGCGATCGGGCGGCCGATCCGACGCGGCTAGCCGAGGGTTGGTTCCATACGTACGACGAGCGGCTGGTTCATCCCGATGGGCTCGGCACCGTTCTCGACGCAACGGTGGACGAGGTCGTTCATCGCGACGCTTCTGGTCGCGGGATGCGATTCACATGCAGCAATCCCCATACGGGCGCGTCGTTCACCTGCACGTCGCCCGAATTCGAAGGGACGCTCGCTTGGAACGGGAGCGATACTTGGACGCTGACGGACACGCTCGCGGGCATCACCACCACGTTCTACGAAGACGGCCGACTGTGGACGAAGAAGAACCCGAAGGCCTACGGCTGGGTCGTCCACTATCACACGAGCGGCACCTATGACGGGCTGATCGACTACGTCGAGCACACGCTCACGCACCAAGAGCTGCACTTCGTTTGGGCAGAAACAGAATACATGGTCCCCAGGCTGGAGGAGCTCACGGACGGCAATGACACGACGCTCGCCACGTTCACTTACGCGGAGGCTGACCGGAAGCGACTCGAGACCGCGTCGGGCGGCGCCGGCACCTTCGAGTACGCGTACCAAGACGCCAGCGCGAGGCTGACCGAGGTCATGATCGATGGAGACGTCGCGCTCCTGAACGACTACGCGGAAATCGATGACGTTTGGCGTGTGACGTCGACGCAGTCGGCGGAAGGATCATACGAATTCTACTACGGCGACGTGACCGGCAACACCTGCGATTCGTCCGTCCTGGACCACAGCACGACCGTGCACGACCTCAGCACCGGCGAGGACACGTGTCAGGTCTATGACCAGGACGGTAGCACCGGCTACGTCGACTACAGCAACCTCACCGACGTGACGGGCTCTTGTCCGTGCGGAGGCGGCGAGCAATACGCCTGGAACCAGAACGGCGGAACCCAGCCCGACACGCTGCAAATGGTCACCGACCGGGCGGGCGTCGTCACGACCTATGCCTACGACAGCGCGGGACGCCGAACCGCGGAATGCTGGAACGACGACGACTCGGAGGTCACGACTACGAGCAGTAGTTGCCCGACGGATGGGTTCTGGCGCTCGTATGAGTACTCGTCCACCTTTTCGGGGCGGATCTACCGGATCCGCGAGAGGAGCCGCATCAAGACGAACACGGTGAACATCGCCACGGAGTACACCTACAACGCTACGACGGGGTTTCTGACTCGAATCCGTCGCAAAGGGTACACACGAACACTCGCCGGCACGTTAGTTCTCGACACGCAAGACGACAGCTACACGTACGACTCGAAGGGGCGCTTGCTGTCGCACACGAGTCCTGCGGGCGAGTACACGACCTATACGTACCACGCGACGAGCGGCAGCGGACCCGAGCGCGGCCTCCTCCACGAGATCATCGAACACGTCGGCACTGCAACGCTCGTGACGGAGTACAGCGAGTACAATGCTCTCGGTCTTCCGACGACGATCACCCACCCGTCGGGAGCGACCGAAACGATCTCGTATGACTCGAGCGGAGCGCGTGTCGCCTCGCGCACGATCGGGGATATGACGACTACCTATCAGTACACGACCGACGGACGCCTCGACGTCGTTGTCGATGGCGACGGGCCGGCCACGAAGTATCTTTACGACACGCTCGGCCGCATGCAGTACGTCCGCACATACGACGACGACACGCTCACAGGGACGTACGATCAGACCGAGTACGCCTATGACGACGCCGGACGGCGCACCGCCGTCACGGTCACGCGCAGCTCGGGGGGAACCGCTGCGACGTGGAGCGCGACGTATGATGAGCACGGCTTCATGGAAACCGAAACGCTGGGGCCGCGAGATCCGGTGACGTACCATCGAGACTCGCTCGGTCTCGGTCGCATCGAGCAAGTCGAACGCGGGGACGGCGACATCCAGGACTTGGAGCACGACGACGCCTTCGGGCGCGAGACCGCGGTGATCAACCATTTCGACGCGATGGCCTCCGCGACGTACTCGCTCGGTCACGACACCACCGCAGGTCCGCAGGCGGTTGAGGACCGTCCCACATCGGTCGCGGACCCGCTCGACACGGAGCGCGACTACGAATATGACGACTTTGGGCAGCTCGTCGTCAGCACATCGAACGATTATGGCACTCAACGCTGGGCCTACCTCGACCGTCGCGTGACCGAGACCGAGCTGCCGAGCGGTACGCGCACCGAGTACACCTACGACGAAATCTCCCGCGTCACGCTCATCGACCACGACGCCGACAACCCGAGCAACCTCGGGCAAGACTACGCGTTCACCTACGACAACGGCAGCGCAACGTGCAACATCACGTACGACGCCGGCACCGGCCTCAACGAGTGCGAGTTCCGCGTCGGTCGGCTCGCGTCGGTCGACATCGAGGACTACGGCACGGTCGAGTACGACTACACCGAAGATGGCCAGATCCAAGCGGAGCTCTATCCCGGCGGACGGCAGACGACGTACGAGCACGAGGAGGGCCTGCTCAGCCGGATGACGTTTCCGCTCGGTACGGGCGATTCGCTTCACTATTACCGCAACGAGACGATCGGCGGGATGGATCCGTCGGAAGTCACGGACATCAGTGGTGAACGCGACGGCGATCCGCTGATCGCGTGGGCTACGGCGATGGAGCGCGACGCGGCGGGCAGGCTGACGCTCGCCTACCTTGAGGATGGCGGCGCTGGCGATGCCCAGGCGATTATTGAGTACCAGACCGACGGTGCGCCGTCGCTCTGGTGGCTCATGCGGAGCGACTCGGGCTCCGTGAACGTCACGAAGCGAAGCTACGAGTATGCCGACGACGGCATCACGACAGGCTACTACTCGTCTGTGTCCAACGATCCGCATCGCACGTTTTTTTACGACGGCGCGAATCGCCTCACGTGCGCCTCCAACGTATCGAGCGGCAGCTCGTGCCCGTCGGCGGGAACGAGCACGCTGGTGGAACGCTATCTGTACGATGAAGCCGGGAACCGCATCGAGCGCGCCGATTCTTCGAGCGGCACCGCGACCGACTACGACTATGATGGCAATGCGCTCGATCTCGAGACGCCGCCGAGCGGTACGATCGATTACGCATACGAGTACGATACCGGCGGCGCGAGGCTTTGGGACGACCACTCCGGGGCCGACGGCATTCGTGAGTACTTCTACGACGGGCAGGGACGGCTGAGCATCATCACGCTCTCGCGACCGTCGCCGACGACGATGCACGAGCACATGATCGGTATCAGCTACGACGAACGCAGCCGGCCCAACCTGATCTACGACTACGACACGGTGAGCGAGGAGTTCAGCGCGCACGAGCTCTTCTGGGATCGCGATGATCGGCTCATTGCGCGCGTCCGCTGGCCCGACGTCTTCTCGTACGAGCGCTCCGAGGATCTGTACGCACACATCGAGCCGATCGCGGTTGGATCGATCACGCTGGAGTACGACTCGGCCGGAGATCTCACCGACGAGCAGTGGTACTACGACACCCGGGATCCCGTCGGCCTGCCCATCGCGCGCTTCTCGATACCGAACCCGCCAACGAGCAGCACGATGCTCTGGACCGGCGAGTACGCGCCCTTCGGCGAGGTGATAGCGAGCACGGGCTCAGATGATGATCGCCCGCCGTGGCGCTTCCAAGGCCAGATCGAGCTGCCAGGATCGGAGAGCTATCGATTCGAGCGGCGTGCAGGTGAGCAGCGCGCTGTACCTGAACCAGTGGCGTGTGTACGACCCGAGGGTGGGGCAGTATTTGACGGCGGAGCCG
>CAVUEK010000005.1:207500-272771 GCA_963740495.1 uncultured delta proteobacterium | reverse complement strand
GCGACCCGAGCGTCAGGGCCGCGAGCGCCATGCCGAGGTAGTGGAGTCCGACGTCCAGGTTCGTGTAGCCGAACGCCTTCAGAACCGCGATCTGGTCGCGCTGCGTCTGCACCAGGCGCGAAGAGCACGATGTGGATCAGGAACGCGGCAACGGCCGAGGAAGATGGACGGCACGATCATCCCTCCGACGCGGCTCGCCGCGGATCTCGTCGGAGAGGAAGCGGTTGGAGATCTGCTCCCCGCGGCCGTAGGCGCCGGTGCCGCCGTACGGCGCGAGGAGCCCGTCGATGCGCGCGATCACGCCCGCCTCCGCTCGTGCACCACGTCGCGGTCTTCGTCGTCGTCCTCGTCCTCGGGCTCGCGCTCGAGCTGCGCGCCGCGGAGCTCGCGACGGCGACGGCGCTCGTGGCCATCCCGTGCGCCATCGGGCTCGCGCAGGCGAGGCTCCTCGGCCGAGCGGTCGCTCGGATCGCTGCCCTCGACGACGCGCCCGCCGCCGGCTAGCGTGAAGGCGTGAGCCCGCTCCATCGGGCGCGCGCCCTGGTCGCGCTCTCCGTTTGCGCGGCGGCCCTCGGGGCCGCTGCGAGCGCGGACGCGAGCGACTTCTGGGACGAGGTGAGGACGCCCGGCCTGCGCGTCTATCGACGACACGTCTCGGAGGCGCGCACCGCGCTCGAGAACGGGCGCGTGGACGACGCGCTCGCCGAAGCGACGGCGGCGACCGAGCGGCTCCCCGACCGCGCCGAAGGCCACGTCCTTCGCGGTCGCGCTCTCGGCGAGCTCGGGATGATTGACGACGCCGTCGCGGCCCTGGGTCGCGGTCTCGAGATCGACCCCGGTGCGCTCGACGGCGCGACCGACGGCGCGCACGCCGCGCAGATCCTCGCGGCAGCCGGCGACTACGAGCTCGCGGCGCGGATCCTGCCACGCGTTCTCGGGCGCATGCGGCCGAGCGCGACGCGCGTCGATGTTCACACCCTCTATGGCGACGTCCTGCTCGCGCTCGGGCCCGATCACCTCGCCGAAGCCACCGACGCCTATCGCGAGGCCGTGCGCGACGGGGGCCGCGGCCAGACGCGCGCCGTGCTCGGGCTCGCGCTCGCGCTCGTCCGCGGGGGTGAAGAGCGCGAGGCTCTCGAGCTCGCGCGCGACATCTCCGCGCAGGGGCAGAGCATCGCGCAGGCGCTCCCCGTGCCCGAAACGGAGCGGGCCGCGCGGCGCGCGGTGCTCCTCGACGCGGTCGGCGACGCCGGGGGCGCGCTCGAAGCCTGGCGAGCCGCCGCCCAGCCGGGCCCCTGGGCCGAGCACGCCGAGCACATGCTGGCAGCCCACGCACGCGATGCGAGCACCGGGCCTCGCGGGAGAGCGGCGCCATGAGATTGGCGTGCACGGCGCTCGCATGCGCCTCGTTCGCCGTAGCGTGCGGCGCCGCGCTCCCGCCGAGCGTCGCGCGCGCATGGGAGGCGCCGCCCGCGCGACGCGCGGTGCCGAGCCCGTTCTTTCGCGGGGTGCGCGAGCCCGGCTACGCGAGAGCCCACCAGCTCTTCTTGCAGGGGCTCGAGTGGCTCGTCCGACTCGATTGACGCCAGATGGAGGCGCGCGAAGAGGGCGAGCCGCTCGGCGCTGTCGAGCGGCACGCGTACTTGGCACGCGCGAAGGTTCGTCTCGAGATGGCGGTTCAGCGCGCGCCGCACGACCCCGAGATCCTCTACGGGCTCGCGCACACGACGGCCTCGATTGAAGACCCGGCGCCCGACGGCCGCGTCGAGCGCCACGACGAGGAGGCGATCGCGCTCTTCCTGCGCATTCGCGCGATGGATCCCGACTACGAGCCCAGCGTGATCGCGGGCGAGCTCGGCATCCTCTACACACGGCTCGAGCGCTACGCCGAAGCGAGCGCCGAGTACGAGCGCGCGATTGGCTACTCGCTCGTCGGCGAGGGCAATTC
The DNA here is from genome assembly GCA_963740495.1 of uncultured delta proteobacterium. GTDB lineage: Bacteria > Myxococcota_A > Polyangia > Polyangiales > CAVUEK01 > CAVUEK01. The sequence goes on along the minus strand of CAVUEK010000005.1, from coordinate 270,823 downwards.
CGAGACCGCGTGGCTGAACCTCGCCGAGGTCACGATGCTCTCGGGGGACGTGGCGCTCGCGGTGCGACGCTACGAGCGCGCGGCCGATTCTGTTGCGCGCAGCAGGTGACCCCGGCGACCTCGCCCTCTGGGGCCTCGCCGTCGCCCTCGACCGGCTCGGCGAGCATGCACAGGCCCTCGACGAGACGAAGGCCGCGCTCGACTGCCACGACGGGACGACCGCCGTGCTGCACAGCCCGGACGTCTTCTTCGTCCCGGCGTACGAGATCCATTGGTACGAAGCGCTCGCGAACGAGGCGCTCGCCAACGCCGCGCACGGCCGAGACGCGCGCATCGCCAGGCTCCAGTCGGCCAAGGACGAGCTCGAGCACTACCTCTCGGAGGGGGGGGCCGGAGACCGGTGGGCCGACACCGCCCGCGCGAACCTCGAGCGGCTCCGCACGGCGATTGCCAGCGCGACCGGGAACGCGGTACGCCAGCGGCGGTGAGCCCCTTCGGCCTCGTCCTGTCCGCGGGCAAAGCGCTCGCGGTCCTCGCCCTCTACGCCACGCGAGAGTCGCTCTCGTCCGCGCTCCGACCTCCACCGCCCATGCGACGGTCGCCCATCGTCCGGCGCGCCGTGCGGGCGCGCGAGCCACCGCCGCGCCCCACCGCCGCGATCGCGGTCCCGATCGTGGGGACGCCGACCGCGAGCGCGCTCGCCGTCGCGCCCCCGGATGCAGGGCGTGAGCGACCGATCGACGTCCGGATCGAGGTGTCGCCGCCGGCCGCCGATGTCGCCGAGCTCGTCCGCGCGGTGCGCCGCGATGCGGGCTGCGCGGTTCCGTCCGGACCGCACGACGCTTGCCACGCGGCGCGCTCGCTCGGGGGACGCGCGCTCGACGGTGAGACGGTCCGCGCTCTCGAGTCGACCGTCTTGCAATCGGGTCGGCCGGTTTGCGTTCAGCGAGCGGCGATCGAGACGTTGTCGGACGCGCGCAGCGCCGAAGCAAAACGGGCGCTTCTTCGCATGCGGCACGTCGTGGAGGAGCGCGCGGCTTGGGAGGGCGACCCTGGGCCGGTGCTCTCGCTGCTCCGAGCGCTGCCGGGGGCGCGATGAGAGTCTGGGAGATCCCCGCGTTCGGGCTCGACAAGCTGCGCGTGGCCGAGCGGCCCGATCCCGTGGCCGGTCCGAGTCGGGTCGCGGTCCGCATCGACGCCTGCTCTCTCAACTACCGCGACCTCTTGATGATCGCGGGCCTCTACAACCCGCGCCAGAAGCTGCCGCTCGTGCCCGTCTCGGACGGGGTCGGCGAGGTGATCGCGATCGGCGAAGGCGTGACGCGCGTAGCCCTCGGCGATCGCGTCCTCGGCGCGTTCTCACAGCGCTGGATCGCGGGACGCCCAGACCGGGCGACCCCTGCGTCCACGCTGGGCGGGCCGCTCGACGGCATGCTCGCCGAGGGGATCGTGCTCTCCGAGGACGGCGTCGTCCGCGCACCTCCGCACATGAGCGTCGAGCAGGCGTGCACGCTTCCCTGTGCTGCGGCGACCGCGTGGAACGCCCTCATCGAGCACGGGCATCTCGCCCCGGGGGAGACGGTGCTCGTCCAGGGGACGGGCGGCGTCGCGACGTTCGCGCTCCAGATCGCGAAGCTCTCGGGCGCGCGCGTCATCGCGACATCGAGCAGCGACGAAAAGCTCGCTCGCGCTCGCGAGCTCGGCGCCGACGAGACCATCAACTACGTCGCGACGCCGGACTGGGGCAAGCGGGCGCGCGAGCTCACGGACGGCGTCGGGGTCGATCACGTCGTCGAGGTCGGCGGGGCGGGCACGCTCGCCGAGAGCATCCGCGCGGTTCGAGCCGGCGGACAAATCGCGCTCATCGGCGTCCTGGCCGGGCACGAGACGAGCCTTCGGATCACGCCCGTTCTGATGCAGAGCATCCGCATCCAGGGCGTGCTCGTCGGGCCGCGCCAAGCGCTCGAGCGGATGTGCAAAGCGCTCGAGCAGCACCGGCTCGAGCCCGTGGTGGACCGCGTGTTTGCGTTCGCCGACGCGCCCGCCGCGTTCGCCCACCTCGCGAGCGGGAAGCACCACGGCAAGGTGGTGATCCGCGCGAGCTGAGCGGCGTCCGGCTCAGGGCTTGCTTCGGTACGCCACGCGCCCGACGAAGAACGGGCCCATCTGCGAGATGTACGTCGACGTCTGTGTCGTCTTGCGCATGCTCTGAACGACGTGGCTCAGCGGATGCAGGTTCTTGCCGACGAGACCGATGACGAACTCGTTGTCGCTTCGCGTCGAGGCCGTGGCAGGCGAGCCGAATGTCGTGAGCGAGGTCCTTCGAGCCGTACGCGCGTACCGATGATCGCGTGCTCCTTCAGGATGCTTTCCTTGCTCGCGAGCTTCGAGCTTCGCGAACGCGCCGCTTCGGCGCAGCGGGTACCAGACCGCCCAGGGCCACTCCTCGTTGAGCGCGGTCTCCGCAGGGCGATCGATCAACCAGAACTGGAGGTCGTGCTCGTACCCTTGCGAGTAGGTGCGGCCCAGCATCGTGAGCTCCGGGCGCTGCACGAGGTGCCGGTGCTCCGGGCGCGTGAGGATCGGACGCACGCCGGTAACGAAGATCTCCGGGTTCTCGCTCCACGTGAGGAGCGCGAGCCCGCGCGGTGAGTTGACGTCCTCGTAGACGACGCCCGTGATGTGGGCCGAGGCGAGCGACTCGAACAGGACGCGCGCGGCGTCTGCAGGATTGGCGTCGCCGACGCACTCGAACGCGAGCAGCTGCATGAACAGCCGCCGATCCATGACCTGCGGTGCGCCATCGCGCTCCGCCCCGCGCTCGAGCACGTCGATCTTGAAGATGCCTCCCTCGTCCTCGCCTCGCGGGGCGGGCTTCTCGGCGCCGCGGACGTCCACGTTCGCCGGGCCGCCGACGCCGGCGGGCGGGCGCTCCGAGGGGTTGTAGCCGCTGTGAGGATCGCTCATGCGGGTGAAGGTATCATCGCGACCGCGGCGTGCCGAGCCGGCTGCCCGGCTCCTCCGGCTGGGCGCGCGCCCAGGGGACCTCCCACGGATCGATGACCTCGCTCGGGCCCCTTCGCGGGGATGGGCTCACGTGCGGGGAGAACGGGTCGAGCACCTCCGACGGGATCGTCCACACGCTCTCGTCGATGATGCGCTGCATGAACGCCGCGGCGGCCGCCGCGACGGAACCTGCGTCGCCGACGCTCCCGACGGCCTCGTCGAACCGCCGCCGGCCGGCCGTGTCGTGGTAGCAGAGCTCGACGCGATGTCCGCCGCGGGCCACCCCGACGCTCAACGAAGCTCGAGACGACGTCGCGTCGGGATCCATGAGCGACACGACGCGGAGCTCTAGCCGCTCCGCGAGCGCGGCGCGCACCGCAGAAGCGTCGACCGCGCTGTCCTCCGAGTCGACCAGGACGAGCAGCACTGCGTCGTCGGCGCGGGCGGTCACGGGCCCGAGGGCGCACGCGATCGCCGGTATGGCGACGAGGATCGACAGCTTTCTTCGCACGAGAACCTCCCAGCACCTCCATGATAGCTCCTCCCGACGATTGACGATCGGCCGCCGCGGCGTATCGTCCGGCCCCATGCCCATCTCCCCTCTCGTCTCGCGCACCGTCGCGACGATCGCGGTGCTCGCGTTCTCGCTCGGATGCGGAGGACCATCCGTGGGCGAGACTCACAGCACGCTGCCGCCGGCCACCAGCGAACGCTCGCTCGACGAGGAAGCGACGGTCTTCCTCGCGTACTACGACACGATCTACGTACCGCTCTACACCGAATCGGCGCGCGCGAGCTGGATCGCGAGCACCGACGTCACGGACGAGCACACGGGCATGCGTACCGGTGCCGACACGACCTACGGCGCGTTCATCGGCAACGCCCAGATCGTCCAGCGCGCGCGCGAGCTTCTCGAGCATCGCGACGAGCTCGAGCCCATCACGGTCCGCCAGCTCGACCAGCTCCTCTACCTCGCGACGGGCGCACCGCAGACGGACCCCGACCTCGCGCGGCGGAAGATCGAGGCCGAGAGCCGGCAGAGCGCTCGCCTCGACGGTTTCCAGTTCTGCCTCGAGCGACGGAACGGCGCGTGTCGCCGCCCCGTCTCGACGAACGACATCGATCGCATCCTCGAGGAGTCGACCGACGTGCGCGCGCGTCTCGCCGCGTGGGACGCGTCCAAAGAGGTGGGCGTCGCGCTTCGCGACGGAATCGTCGAGCTCCGCGATCTGCGCAACGCCGTCGCGCGAGAGATGGGCTACGACGACTTCTTCAGCTACAAGGTGTCGAGCTACGGCATGACCTCGGCGGAGATGATGGAGCTCCTCGACCGTCTCGTCGCCGAGACGCGACCGCTCTTCGCGGCGCTGCAGTGCTGGGCCCGCTATCGCCTGGCGGAGCGGTACGGCGCTCACGACGTCCCCGAGCTCATCCCGGGGCACTTCATCGGCAATCGGTGGGCCCAGTCCTGGCCTGGGCTCGTTCCGGGCGTCCAGCTCGATGCGCTCGTGGCCGACCGCGAGCCGACGTGGATCGTCGAGCAAGCCGAGCGCTTCTACGTGAGCATGGGCTTCCCCGAGCTGCCGCAGACGTTCTGGGAACGCTCGGATCTCTTTCCGGTCGCCGAAGGGCAGACGCGGGAGAAGAACGACCACGCGAGCGCATGGCACATCGACCTCGACCAAGACGTCCGCTCGCTCATGAGCGTGGAGCCGACGTGGGACTGGTTCGAGACGACCCACCACGAGCTCGGGCACATCTATTACTACCTCGCGTACTCGCGGCCCGAAGTTCCGCCGCTCTTGCGCGAGGGCGCCAACCGCGCGTTCCATGAAGGGATTGGCAATCTGATCGAGCTCGCGTCCGGTCAGACGCCGTACCTTCAGGAGATCGGCCTCGTTCCGGCCGACGAGACCCCCGATCCCATCCCGGGACTGCTCAATCGTGCGCTCAGGACCGGTGGTGTTCATGCCGTTCGCCGCCGGCACGATGGGCCACTTCGAGAAGGAGCTCTACGCGGACGGGCTCGAGCCGAGTCGTTTCCAGGACCGCTGGTGGGAGCTCGTGGCGGAGTACCAGGGCGTCGCGCCGCCGGGGCCGCGCCCCGACCACGGTTGCGACGCGTGCACCAAGACGCACATCAACGACGATCCGGCCGAGTACTACGACTACGCGCTCGCCGAGGTGCTCGTGTTCCAGCTGCACGATCACATCTGTCGGCAGCTGCTCCATCAGGATCCTCACGCGTGCAACTACTACGGTCATCGCGAGGTGGGGGACTTCCTCCAGTCGATCCTCGCGCTCGGTGCCACCGAGGACTGGCGCGACGTCCTACGCGAGCACGTCGGAAGCGATCTCAGCGCCGAGCCGATGCTCGAGTACTACCGCCCGCTGCTCGAGCACCTCGCGGAGGAGAACCGCGGGCACGACTGCTCTTGGTGAATCAGACGCCGCCCGCATCGGAAAGCGCCACGGGCCCGCCGTCACTCCCGGCAGAGCCATCCATGCCCGCAGAGGCGTCGGGGCAGTAGGGCCGGCAGTCCGGATCGTCGCAGTCGGTGAGCAAGTCGCAGTCGTCGTCGACGAGGTTGTGGCATCGCGCCGACGACGCCTCGGAGGGCAGGCAGGAGCCCGAGTCGCTCGCGGCGTCCCGGCCGGAGTCCGTACCGGCCTCCAGCCCGGAGTCCGTGGACGCGTCCATCGACGCGTCCATCCCCGAGTCGACACCTCCCTCGAGAGCGCTGCACCAAGCGGGCGGCATGTACGCGCACGACTCCGAGGTCATCGTCGTGCTCACCCGACTGCACGAGCCACCGAGGCACGACGTCGACGTCACGGTACCCATGCGCGTGCCGGCCGTACCGCACGTGCCCGCGGTGGGCATGCACGTGCCCCACGTCGTGCTGCCCATCGTGCCGCACACCGATCCGTCGACCATCGTGCGTGTGCAGGTCGCGGTCCGAGTGAAGGGTGCCCCCGCTCGACAGGTACCCGCGTCGCAGACGTAGCTCACGAACGTGTCCGAGCGCTGACCGGCATAGGCGCACGGCATGCTCGGGACGGCCATGCAGGTGCCGGTGTCGATCTGGACCATCTCTGGGCATCCCGCGTCGGACGTGCAGCCGACACACGAGTCCATCGCCTCGTCGCACGTGGTCCCGCTCGAGCACGGGTTTCCCGCCGACGTACACTCGCCCGTCGCCGAGCACGTCTCGCTGCCGTTGCAGAACTGACCGTCGTCACAGCTCGTCCCGGCGGGGGCCGGCATCTGCCCGCACATCGCGAGGTCGTCGCTGCAGACGTCCAAGGTGCACGGGTTCGAATCGACGCACCCACCGCAGACGTCGTTGCAGCACGCCTCGCCGAGGCGACACGACTGCTCGCGCCGGCAACTGCCGTCGAAGCAGGCCGCGCTCCGCTCGCACGAGGCGGGCTGACACGTCGTCGCATCGCAAGCGCCGTACTGACAACCGAGCGCGGGATCACACGTTCCGGTACCGGCCGTGCACCGTGCGTCGTCGGGCACGTTGTAGCAAGCGCCCTCGAAGCAGCTGTCGACCGTGCACGTGACCGCGTCGTCGCAATCGATCGCGGTCGTGCATCCCTCCGGCATCGGCACGCCGCCGTCGTTCGGCGCGAGCTCCGGAAGCTCTCGGGGCGAGGGCCGCGCGGGGCGGCACGTCCCGTTCGAGCCGCAGCTCGCATCCTCTTCGGCGCACGCCGGCTGATAGAGACACGCGCCGTAGAAACGAAGCCGGAGGATGAGCGTCTTGCCCTCGACGTACCCGCTGATCGCACGCACCGTCCCGATGGCGTTGGTGCGATCCTCGATGTCGAACACGCGCCCCTCGACACGGAACAGTCGCGAGGCGTCGCCGCCGTCCGGGACGAGCGCGTGACTGATCGGCCAGCCCCCGATGGAGTCGATGTCGAGGCGGAGCTCCTGCGCGTTCTCCGACGGAGTCGCGGTGCCGCGGGCCCCTCCCCACGCGGTGATCTGGATCTCGCGCGCGACACGCCGAACCGCGAGGTCCGCCTCGAAGATGACCAGCACCTCGGTCCGCGGTTTCTTCGCGGCGCACGCTGGAAGCGCGAGAACCGCGAGCGCGGCGGCAACGAGCCGCAGAGAACCGCTCATGGCCCGCTCCCGAGCGTGAACGTGACGAGCCCCGTCGAGCCGAGGATCGGATCCTCGTAGCCCGGATCGTACGCGAGGATCGCGACCGTCGTGATCACGGCCGCTGCGACGACGGCGCCGACGAGGGTCCAGAGCCACCACTTCCGGACGAGCGGGACTTCGGCATCGCGGGCCTGAAGCTCCGCCTCGAGCGCGGCCCGTCGCTCCGCTTCGCGTCGAAGCTCCTCCTCGCGCTCTCGTTCGCGCTCCGCGCCCGCGCGGAGCTCGCGTACGCGCGCCTCGACCTCGGGTCGGTTGGAGGCCTCGGGCTGCGCGCGCAGGTAGTGCTCGAACGCCTCGATCGCTTCGGCGTTCCGCTGCAGGCGATCGAGACATGCGCCGATGTTGAACAGCAGGAGCGGCCTGTTGCTGAGGTCGAACGCGCGCTGGAACGACGCCAGCGCGTCCGCGAAGCGGCCGTCCTCGAACGCGATCCGGCCCGCCTCGAAGAGCGTTCGCGCCTCCTCCTCGCGGCGGTCTTCGCGGAACGGGTTCTGGACGACCTGGTCCTCGGGATCGCCGCCACCGTTCGTTGGCTCCTGCGCCAGCGCACCCGAGGTCAGCGCGGTCCAAGCGAAGAGGAGCGCCACGATTCGCCGCATCGGCACCCGGGAAAGCCTATCACGGCCAAAGATCACGCGCGCCTCGAGGGGCGCCGCCCTTCGGTCCTAGACCCAGACTTCCATCGGGCCGAGCTCTTCGCCGCTCAGGACGAAGAAGGCGTCGCCGTACGTCGCGAGCAGCTCGAGAGCGCGATCCATGTCCTCGTAGCGTGTGCCCGCGCGTGATGTTGACGCGGAGGCGCTCTTCGCCCTGCTTCACACCGGGGTACGTGATCGGGACCATCATCACGCCGTTCTCGAGCAGCGCGACGTGCATGAAGAGCGCCTTGCGCTCGTCGCGGCACATGACGGGCATGATGTGCGTGTCGCTCTTGCCGAGGTCGAAGCCGATCTCGGTCAAGCGCCGACGCATGTACGCGGCCTTCTCGTGGAGCTCGGCGACGAGCGCTGCGCCGTCGTCTTCGAGCATGGTCGAGGATCGTCGCGGCCGCGGCGACGATGGGCACCGGCAGCGTCGCGCTGAAGAGGAACGATCGCGCGTAGTGCTGGACGTGCTCGACCACGTCGCTCTGCCCGAGGAGGATCCCGCCGATGCCGCCGAACGTCTTCGAGAAGGTGCTCGACCACGATCGGTACGCGGCCTTCGAGACCGTACTTCTCCACGATGCCCGTCCCGCGCGCGCCAAGCGTGCCCGTGCCGTGCGCGTCGTCGAGCACGAGGACGGCGTCGTAGCGCTCGCACACCTCCACGATCTCGACGATCTTCGCTTCGTCCCCGTCGAGCGAGTAGATCCCTTCGACGAGGACGATGGCGTTCTTGCGCTCCTTCGTCCTGAGGCAACGCTCGAGCGAGCGCGCGCTGTTGTGATTGAAGAAGCGCACCTCGGGTTGGCGTGTCGGAGTCCCCGCGGCGAGGAACGTCCCGTCGAGGATGCAGGCATGGCTCAGGTTGTCGAGGATGAGCGTCGTGCTCTTGTCCGCGAGCGACATGATCGTCCCGACCATCGCCTGGTAGCCCGTGGTGAACGTCAGGCACTTCTCGTACCCGAACCAGCGCGCGAGCCGCTCTTCGAGCTCGACGTGCGCGGTCGTCGTCGCCTGCACGCGCGACGAGCTGAGCCCGCACGGCGAACTTGATCGATCGCCGCCTTCGCCGCTTCTTTCACCTTCGGGTGGTTCGTCAGGCCGAGGTAGTCGTTGGAGCTGAAGTTGACGATCGGATTGCCCGCGATGCTCGTGTGCAGCCCGCCGGTCTCGAACGGCCGGAAGTACGGGTACACCTGCTTCTCACGCGCCTCACGGATACGCGCGAGCTCGCGCGCGCGCCTTGTCTTCGAGCCAGCTCACTTGTCGCCTCCCCCGAGCACGACCGCGCTCGCGTTTCCGTAGAAGCCTATCGTCGTCACGACGACCGTTCTCGGTGTGCTCGGCCGTTTCCCCGAGACGAGCGGAGCGATCGGAGCGCCGTCGAGCCACGCCAGCGCGGTCGCCATCCCGAGCGCGCCGCTCGCGCCGAACGTCTCGCCGTAGATCGACTTCGGCGCAGCGACGGGAACGCGCGGCCCGAGCGCCGCGGCGATCCCCGTTCGCTCCTCGCGATCGATCGCGTCGACTCCCGTCGCCGCAGCGCAGACCGCGTCGACGTCCGACGGCGCCATCCCCGCGTCCGAGACCGCCGCCTCGATCGCCCGGCGACCGGATCCGCCGACGCGTGAATCAGCAGCGCCGCCGGGGACAGCGGCGCCTCGAACGCCGTGCCGTAACCGACGATCCGCCCGCGCACCACGCGCGCCACGCGCGCGCGCCTCGTCTTCGCGCTCGACGGTGACAGTACGCCGCGCCCTCGCCGAAGCCGCATCCCCGCGCGTGCGTCGCTCTGCCGCTCCGCCACGACGCCGAGCTTTCGGAACGCCAGGTACAGCGGCTCGCTCAGCGGCCTCGCCGCCGCCGACGAGAAAACAGTCGCCGCGGCGATGGGCGAGGTGCGTCTCCCACGTGAGCACCGCGTCGAGCGCGCCGCAGTTGCCGTCGACGACCGTCACGTTCGGCGCGCGGAGGTCCTCCCAGATGCTCACGTACCCGGCCGCGGCGTTGATGACCGTGTTCGGAAACCGCGCCGGGTTGATGTAACGCGGGTCCTCGAGCTCGGCGACGAGGTTGCAGCTCCGTGATCGCGTCGAGCGAGCCGTACGCGGTCGACGAGCAGATCCCGACCCGCTCGGGCGAGAGCGCGATGAACGCGCCGTCCCTCTTCATCCCCTGCGTCCTCGAGCGCGAGTCGTGCCGCGACGATGAGGAACTTGGTGAGTCGGTCGAAGATTGCGGAGCCCCTTGTCGCCGAGATACACGGCCGGTCGAAGCCCCACGCCTCGGCGACGCGAGCGTCGGGCACGTCTCTCGCGATCGAACACCGTCGCTGCCGCCGCCGAACGCCCGCGCGCGTGCGGCCGCCGGGCTCGGCGAGGGCCGCGCGAAACCCCTCGCGCCCGATCCCGATCGGGCTGACGACGCCGAGCCCCGTGATCGCGAGCGGCCTCATCAGCGGCACCCGACGCCGGCCGGGCAGCACGCCGGGCTTCGCGAGCGCGAGCACGGCGTCGTACCCGCCGAACGCGAGCGCGTTGTTCAGCACGACGTCGTCACCGGTCGAGCTTCTGCGGCCTCGTTCGCGACGATCGCGACGTCGCACTCCGGGTCCGGCGTCTCGAAGTTCGATGGTCGGCGGTAGACGCCCGTCTCGAGCGTCTTGACGCACGCGACCGCCTCGATCGCGCTCGCCGCGCCCATGCAGTGACCGAGCATGCTCTTGTTGCTCGCTGAGCGGCAACGCGCCGTTGCCGAAGGCCTGCTTCACGACGCGCGCCTCGATCAGATCGTTCGCGGCCGTTCCCGGTCCCGTGGGCGTTGATGAAGTCGACGTCGTCCGAGCGAGATGCCGCTCGACTCGATCGCTCGTCGCATCGCGGTCGCGCTGCCCGCGCCGTCGGGATGCGGCCGCGTGATGTGGTGCGCGTCGCACGCGAGGCCGTAGCCGCCGACCTCGGCCAGCGGCGTCCCGCCGCGCGCGCTCGACGTGCTCTTCGGACTCGAGGACGAAGCATCCCGGCGCCTTCGCCGAGCAACAGTCCCCGCCGATTCTTGTCGAACGGCTGGCACTTGTCGGGCGCGATCGCTCCGAGCCGAACGAAGCCCGCGAACTGGAGCTTCTCGATGATCTCCGCTCGCGCCGGCGATCGCGACGTCGGCGCGACCCGCGCGGATCTGGTCCGCCGCAAACCCGATCGCGTAGTTGCCCGCCGCGCACGCCGCCGGAAGCGTCTGCACCATCCCGCGCGCGCCGAACGCGCGCGCGACGTGGATGGGCAGGAGCGTCGTCCCGTATCGCGAGATCTTCGCCGCGGCGAGCGCGCTCTCGCCGCCGTGGATCCACGCGCTCTCGAGCTCGCCGAGGATGTTCGCCTCGCCCATCGTCGTCCCGAGGATCACGGCGGTGCGCTCGCCCGCGAGGTGCTCGCGGCCCGAGCCCCGAGTTCTCGACCGCCTCGCGCGCGGCGGCGAGGACCATCGCCGAGCACCGCCCGCGTGACGCAGCCTCGGCCGCGGTCAGATAGTCGCGCGCACGAAACCCCTTCACCTCGCACGCGATGTGACGGTCAATCCCGGCCGTGTCGAAGAGCGTGACCTCGGCGGCCCCGCTCCGCCCCTCGACCAGAGCGCTCCAAAACGCCCCGAGCCCGATCCCCACCGGGCTGACCACCCCCATCCCGGTGACGTAGACGCGAGCCATCGAAGCCGGCGCGTCTATAGCCCATGCCGTACGCGGATGCGAGTGGACGCCGCTCTCGCCCGCGGCTCGGCCGCCGGAAACCGGCCGACCGGACAGAGTTGTCTTTCCGCGGGGTTGGCGGCTTGACACACCGCGCCTGCGCCTCGTAGATACGCGCCGCGATGGCCCCTCCGTACCGGACGCTCGTTCAGGCCCTCGAGGAGCTCCCGCGGCGACCGGGCCGTGGATTCACGTTCATCGGGTCGGACCGTGAAGAACGCATCTACTCGTACGAGGAGATGTGGCAGGAAGCGTGTCGTCGCGCGGCCTTCCTGACCCGGCTCGGGCTGTGCAAGGGAGACCGGTTGGCGGTCGTGGTCCCCGAGGGCCACGAGTTCGTGCTCTCGTTCCTCGGAGCTGCGGTCGCTGGCGTGATCCCCGTCCCCATCTTCCCCCGCGCGACGTTCAAGGCGGTCGACGGTTACGTCGACATCGTCTCGCACATCGTCGAGGCGGCCGGCGCGAAGGCCCTGCTCACCATGAAGCCGATCCAGCCGGTCGTGGAGCACGCCCTCGAGCGCGGCGTCGGGCTCGAGCACGTCTGGCTCTGCGAGACCGCGTTCGAGGGTGAGACGCCGGCGTTCGAGCGACCGGCGATCGAGCCGTCCGATCTCTGCTTCCTCCAGTTCACCTCGGGAAGCACGTCCCGGCCCAAGGGCGTGATGGTGACGCACGCGAACCTCGTCGCGAACTCGACGTCGTTCCTCGGCCCCTCACCCGGCCTCCATCGCGTCGACGCGGACGTCGGGCTGAGCTGGCTGCCGCTCTACCACGACATGGGCCTCATCGGATTCGTGCTCGGGACGATCATCTGCGACATCACGACCGTATTGCTTCCGACCGCGAGCTTCGCGCGCAACCCGCGCGTCTGGCTCGAGGCGATCCACAAGTACCGCGGCTCGATCACGTATGCGCCGAACTTCGGCTACGAGCTCGCCGCCAAGCGCGTGAAAGAGAAGGACATCGAGAACCTCGATCTCTCGTGCATTCGCGTCGCCGGCTGCGGCGCCGAGCCGATCCGCGCCAAGACGCTGCGGGCCTTCGCCGACAAGCTCCGCCCCGCCGGGTTCGACGGCGACAGGGCGTACCTGCCGAGCTACGGGATGGCGGAGTCCACGCTCGCGATCGCGTTCCACGAGCTCGGCACGCCGATCGTGGTCGACCGCGTCGACGCGAGCGCGATGAAGCGTGGCGAGGCCGTCCCCGCGCGGCAAGACGACACCGAGGCGCTCGAGCTCGTCAGCTGCGGCCGGCCGTTCGCAGGCCACCAGCTCCGCGTGGTCGACGACGCCGCGCGCGAAGTCGGCGAGCGCCAGGTCGGCGAGATCATCATCCGCGGGCCGAGCGTGACGTCCGGCTACTACGAGAACGACGAGGCGACCCGCGCGACGATCCGCGAGGGCTGGCTCCACACGGGCGACCTCGGCTACGTCGCGGACGGGAACCTCTACATCTGCGGTCGCAAGAAGGACCTCATCATCATCAACGGCGCCAACCACCATCCCTCGGACATCGAGTGGGTCGTGGGCGACCTCGAGGGGGTCCGCCGCGGCAACGTCGTGGCGTTCAGCGTGATGCGCGACGGCATCGAGCAGCTCGTGCTCGCGGCCGAGGGAAACTCCGGCGATGCCCAAGACCTCCGCCGCCAGATCCATCGCGCCGTGTCCGAGACGTTCGGCCTGCAACCTTTCCACATCGCGATCGTCGCGGTGGGGACGCTGCCCAAGACCTCGAGCGGCAAGGCCCAACGGGCGAAGACGAAGACGATGTTCGAAGAGGGGGCTCTACCCGAGCACCCGTAGTACCGGTGGTGGCGCTCGCGGGGACCATCCCGTAGAGTTCGGCCCCGAAAACCCCTGGAGGGGAGCACGAAGATGGATTGCGCCGAGCTTCTGACCTTGTTTCGGACCATGGCGACCGAGATCGCCGAGAAGGACTTCAGCGACGTCACCGAGGAAGGCGTGATCGCCGAGCTCGGGCTCGACTCGTTGCAGATGCTGGAGCTCGTGGGGGCGATGGAGCGAGAGCTCGAGGTCGCGGTGCCGGACGACGAGCTCGTCGGCATCCAGACGGTCCGTCAGCTCCTCGATCTCGTAGAGAAGAGGAAGACGGCGTGATTTTCCGCTATTCGTCGGGGGCCGACGCTTCCGACCGTCGATATTTGTGAAGGAGCCGTTGCGATGTCGAACGACGAGCTGAGAGACAACCTCCGCACCATCATCTGCGAGGTGACCGAGGTCGACGAGATCCCCGACGAGACCCCGTTCAAGGACCTCGGCATCGACAGCATGATGGCCATCGAGATCGTCGCGGAGGTCGAGCGCACCTACAAGCTCTCGATCCCGGAGGACGAGCTCCAGGACCTCACCTGCTTCCAGAAGGTCTACGAGAAGGTTCGCGCCAAGCTCGCCGCCGCCGCCTGAGCACCTCTCGAGCGGGTCCGCCGATTTTTTTACCTCGCGCGCCAGTCGCGGTATCCGGTGGCTGAGCCTTCTTGCGCGGGCGAGCGCGAAGGCCTCACGGAGGTGGCGATGCGCGCGACGTGTCTTTCGATGCTGGCGATTCTCACGGCCTGCGGCGGAGCGGCGACCGCAACGGGCGGCATGAGCGATACCGCGCTCACTGGAGCGACGGCGTCCAACTACGACGTGGACATCGAGGCGGGCGAGCTGCCCGACGAGCTCCTCGCGACGATGCCCGAAGCGCCGTGGACGGCGCCGCCGGTCGCGCCCGCACGCGCGCCCGCGGAGCTGCTCGCGGCGTGGGCGGCGTCGCCGAACCGCGACGTCTGCGCGCCCCTCGTCCCTGGCGACATCGAGGGCGCGCACGCGCGCCGCGCCGATTACGACGGCGGCTGGGCGGTGGAGTTCGACAAGCAGGGCATGCCCGGCGTCTCGCGAAACGGGCACGCGTGCACGAGCTGTGGCCGCGGCGCCTTCGGGATCGCAGGCACGGGCATCTCGACCGACGACGAAGAGGAGCTCGAGGCCGAGGAGATGGTCCTCCGAGATGGGAGCCGTGTTCGCTTCGAGCCGGCCGTCGATGAAGAGGACGAAGAGAACGGCGTCGCAGGACGCGTCGCTACGATCAAGATCCGCGGACAAGAATGCGTCTACCAGGTGTGGTCGTTCTCGGGTGACGAGCACCTCGAGTCGCTGATCCGCGATTTGCGCTTCGTGGACCCGAACGCCGAGTAGCCTGACGGCAGATCGGCTCGATACGACGCCCGGCCGCGAGGTCGGGCGTTTTTCGTTCCCCGAACGGCCGCGAGCGCCTTGCGCCGTCGGCCGCCGAACGCGCTGCAATTCAGGGTAGTTACATTGGTTTCGCTCGGCGTCGCGGCCACGTACCCTCCCCTCGCGTGATCTTCTTCGGTCACGAAACGCCGGCTCGTCGGCACAGGGGTACGTGATGGTCGCTCAAACGTTGGCCTCGGGGAGCCAGGATCCCATTCATCAGCGGATCCTGGATGGGGCGTACCGCGACGCTGTCGCGATGTGCGCTCGAGATCATGGTGCGGCGCTCGGCAGACTCTGCATGGCGCTGCTCGGAGACCAGGCGGAAGCCGAAGAGACGGTGCAGGAAGCGCTCATCGCGGCGCACGACGCGATGGCGTCGTACCGCGGGGACGGGACCGTGCGCTCGTGGCTCTACGGCATCGCTCGCCGGATGTGCGCGCGGCGCATCGAGACGCGCGTGCGACGCCGACAGAAGCTCCGGCTCGTCCACGACGCCACGATGGACGAAGGTCTGCCGGACGACGTCGCCGAACGGCGCCGACGCGCGCGGCGCGTGCGCGAAGCGCTCGACGAGCTCAAGCCCTCGGAGCGCGACGTCGTCGTCATGCGCTACGAGTCCGGCCTCTCGTACCGCGAGATTGCGGATGCGTGCGGCATCGACGAGGCGACTGCGAGGAAGAGGACGAGCCGCGCTCTCGGGCGGCTCCGCGACGTGCTGAAGGACGAGGTCTGATCATGAGTGAGACGCGAAACGACTCCGAGTTCTGGGATGACCTGGCGATGGTCGTGGACGGCGAGCAGGAGCCCGTCGAACGACACGCGGATCTGCTCTCGAGCTCCGATGCGCATCGAGACGCGCGGCACGAAGCCGAAGCGGCGGCGAACCTCGTCGCGGACGCGGGGCTCGACTACGAGCCGATCGCGGACCTCGAGGCGAAGGTCGCGGCGGCCCTCGACGCGCGCGGCCCCTCGATGGACCAGGTGCGCGACACGGAGAACGGCGTCCCGTCGTTCGCGACGGCGGCCGAAGCGGGAGAGACGGCTCCGCCCGCGGGCGACTCGGGACCGATCGGACAGCCGAGCGATCAGCCGCGGGCGCACGCAGAGCAGAAGCCGACGACCGTGGAGCGGAAGCTCCCGAGCACGAAGGCGAGCGCGGGCGGCGGCGCGAAGATCCTGATCTTCGGCGGGCTGGCAGCGGCCGCGGCGGCGCTCTTGGCGTTCGCCGGTTGGGGCGCGTACTCGTGGCTCTCGCCGAGTGAGAGCGGCGGCACCCAGGCGGTCGCGTCGATCGGCACCCTGAGCGCCACGATCTCGCGGCTAGAGCGCGCATCGGACGACGGCCAGCAGGGCGTGAGCGTTCAGGTGAGCGACGGGGCTTGGGCGCCGACGACGACGGGCGCCGCGCTGGCGGCGGGCACCCACGTTCGCACCGACGAGCGTACCCGCGCTCAGATGGACCTCAGCGACGGATCGGTCGTGACGCTCGACCGGGACACCGAGATCGTGCTCTCGTCCAGCGCCGTGCGAAGGCTCGACCTCGTGAGCGGTCAGATCGTCGCCGACGTCGCGCACATCGAGGCCGGGCCCGACGCGGTCTACGGCACGCCCACCGGCCACGTCGAGGTGCTCGGGACGAAGTTCGTGCTCAGCGCGACGGAGGAGCTCGCGAGCGTGCGCGTCGCACGAGGCACCGTGCGCGCGGAGGCGGCCACCGGCGGCGTGATCGAAGTGAAGGCGGGCAACGAGGGCCTCTTGCCGAAGAGCGGCGCTCCGAGCGTCGAGCCCACGACGAACCTCGCCGCGGACGTGGCGTGGTCCGAGCTGTCGACGGCGGAGGACGCGACGGAGCAGGGGATTCGCGGTCTCGGTGAGCTCCGTGCGCGGCGTCCGGGAGAGCGCGAGGATCACGAGCGGCCGTTGAGCCTCTCCTACCACAAGTCGACCATCCGCATCGTCGGCAACGTCGCGCGGACGGAGATCGAAGAGGTCTTCCGGAACGACGACGACGCGACGCTCGAGGGCATCTATCGCTTCCCGCTCCCGCCCGACGCGCGCATCGCGAGCCTCGAGCTGCTCGTCGACGGCGAGTGGCAGGTCGGTGCGTTCGTCGAGAAGGACCGCGCGCAGCGTATCTGGCGCGGCGTCATCCGAAACGCGACGCCCGAGCACCAGCGGCAACAGAACGAGGAGTTCATCTGGGTGCCGGGACCGTGGCGCGACCCGGCGCTGCTCGAATGGCAGCGTGGCGGACGGTTCGAGCTCCGGATCTTCCCGATCCCGGCACATGGAGAGCGCCGGATGCGCCTCTCCTACACGCAGACGCTCGCGCCCCACGGCCACGGCGGCCGCCGCTACGTCCATCCGCTTCCGTTCTCGTCAGACGAGTCCACGCGCGTCGGCCACTTCGAGGTCGACGCACGGGTCGCCGGCAACGAGGGCGACGTGCGGACGAACGGGTACGAGATGGCGACCGGTCGCGAGGGCGAGGCGACGACGCTGCGCTTCGCCGCCGACGACTTCATGCCGAAGGGCGACCTCGTCCTCGACTACGACCTCTCGAACCCCGACGCCGAGATCCGGTGGTGGACGTACCAGGGAACCGCGACGGCGGCGCCCCCGGAGCACAGCCGCGAGGTCGAGGCCGACGTCCTCGATGCGCATCGCGCTCTTCACGCGGACAGCCGCGGCTATGCGGTCTTCGCCATCCGCCCGGACCTGCCGGCGTGGAGCGAGCAGCACGACCGCGACTACGTGCTCGTCGTCGACTCGAGCCAGTCGATGGTCGGCGAGCGCTGGGATCGCGCGACCGAGCTCACTGCGCGCGTGATCTCCGAGATGGATCGGCGCGACCGCTTCATGTTGCTCGCGTGCGACGCGACCTGTCAGACGATGAGCGACGTTCCGTCGAGCCCGTCGGCGCAGGCCGCCACACAGGTCCGCACCTTCCTGGGCGCCGTGCGCCCCGCGGGCGCGTCGGACATCGTCGCGGCGATGCGCTCGGCCGTGCGCGCGATCGCCGACAAGCGCAACCCCGAACGCGACGTGCGAGTGCTGTACGTCGGCGACGGAATCGCATCGGTGGGACACCGTCGCGCGTCGAGCCTCTCGGCCGAGGTCGCGGACCTCGTCGCCGACGACGGTCAGCTCTCGTTCACGACCGTCGGCATCGGTGGCGACGCCGACACCGTGAACCTCTCGGCGATCGCCGGCGCCGGCGGCGGCCACTACGTGCCGTACGTGCCGGGCCAGAGCGTCGGCACCGCCGCGCTCGCGATCCTCGAGACGACGTACGGAGCGTCGCTCGCGGGCGCGACCGTCGAGCTGCCGGACGGCATCACCGACGTCGCTCCGACGCGCCTCCCCACGATCCGAGCGGGCGAAGAGCTCCTCGTCGTCGGTCGGATGGAGCGCAGCGACATCCGCGGCGACATCGTTCTGCACGGCAAGGTGGCAGGCCGCGCGTTCGAAGACCGGTACCCTGTCTCGGTGACCGCGTCGACGGCCCTCGGCAACGCCTTCGTGCCCCGTGAATGGGCCGCCGCGCGCATCGCGGATCTCGAGCTCGCCGGTCGTGGGGAGGATCGCGCGAAGATCATCGCCATGTCGAAGGCGTTCGGCGTGATGTCCCGCCACACGTCGCTCCTCGTGCTCGAGAGCGAGGCGATGTTCCGCGCGTTCGGCGTCGACCGCGCGCAGCCCACCGTTCAGTGGACGGGCAACGAAGACATGGAGATGGGCGAGGGCGAAGGGCTCGCACAGTACGCCGACGGCGACGCGGACGATGCGCTCGGCGGAGACGCTGCCGGTGGGCTCGGGCTCGTGGGCACGGGCCGCGGCGGGGCGGGCAGCGGCCACTTCGCCGCCGGCCCGTCGGTCGGGCTCGAAGGCCAGACGGCTACGGGCGCGTCGGTCTCACGAGCGCACGCCGCCGCGCCACCGGCACGGATGCGGATGGACGCGCGCGATGCGCCGGCGACCGCTGCCGACGAGGCGGCCGAGCCCGAGATGCCGATGCAGGAGGCCCAGCGCCGCGCGCCGGTCGTGCCCGCGGCCTCTCAACCTGCCCCGCGCCCGCCGGTCGGGCGCGCGGGCGGCCAGTGGATGCGGCGGGAGTGGTACCGCGAGGGCGCGGTGGCTACCGACGCGAGCATCCCGAGCCGCTGGAGCGACGCGGTCGCGCAGGCCGAGGCTGCGCTTCGGGAGAGCCCCGACAGCCGCGACCGCCACCGTGACCTCGTGCGGGCGCTCAGCCGTGCCGGCGAGCTCGAGCGTGCGCGCGAGGTCGTCGACGCGTGGATCGAGCGCGACCGCATGGACCCCGAAGCGCTCACGTACCTGAGCGACATCGTGGGCCGCGACGGGCGCAGAGACGAGTCGGTCCGGCTCCTCTCGGGCATCGTCGACCTCGCGCCGGACAACGCGACGCTCCACGAGCGCATGGCGAATGCCTTCGACCGCGCCGGCATGCCGGAGCGGGCGTGCGCCCACCGCGTCTCGCTCGCCGAGATCCGGTCGAACGACGGGGCCGCGCAGGTCGCGGCGCTTCGTTGTGAGCGCGCGCTCGGCCGAGCGGCCTCCGCAACACGACTGCTGTCGGCCCTGACGGACGAGACGATGCGCCACCGCGTCGAGGACGCGGCCGCGCAGAACGAAGCGCCGTCTCGCATCCGCGGCGAGATCATGATGGACGCCACCTGGGGCGGTTCGACGGACGTCGACCTGAGCCTCGTGACGCCGGAAGGAACGCGCATCTCGTGGATGGGCGGACGCACCACGGTGGTCGGCGAGAACGGCACGCGCATCGGGGGGGAGCGTCTCGGGCTGCGGCGCGCCGCGACCGGAAGCTACCTCCTCGAGGTCGACCGCGTGAGCCCGACCGATACGACCCCGGTGTCCGGTCGCATCCAGGTCACCGTCCTCGGCGAGCGCCAGACCATCCCGTTCACGCTCACCGGCGAACGGGTCGCGGTCGGCCGCGTCGACGTCGTCCGGCGCTCGCGCCTGGTCCCCGTGCAGTGAGCGCTTCGGATTCCGGGGGGCCTTCGCGCCCCCCTCGCCTCTTCGTGACGGGCTCGCTCCGCTCGCCGGCGTCTTCATCCGGCGGGCTCGCCGCCCGCGCTACATCGCGGCGAGGCCGGCGTCGCGGAGGAGGGCGCGGTCGTCGTCGACGTCGGGGTTGCCCGTCGTGAGGAGCTTCTCGCCGTAGAAGACGCTGTTGGCGCCCGCGAGGAAGCAGAGGAGCTGGGCCTCGCGGCTGAGGCGCGTGCGACCGGCGCTCAGACGCACGCGAGCCCGCGGCATCGTGATGCGCGCCGTGGCGATGGCGCGAACGAGCTCGAGCGGGTCGACCTCCGGCCGATCGGCGAGCGGCGTGCCCTCGACCGCGACGAGCGCGTTGATGGGGACGCTCTCCGGGTGCGGGTCGAGACGAGCGAGCGTGGCGATGAGCGCACACCGGTCGGAGATCGACTCGCCCATGCCGAGGATGCCTCCGCAGCAGACCGAGATCCCGTTCTTGGCGACGCGCTCGATCGTCCGAAGGCGCTCCTCGTAGGTGCGCGTCGTGATGATCTCGCCGTAGAACTCCTTGGACGTGTCGAGATTGTGGTTGTACGCGGTCAGCCCCGCGTCGGCGAGACGTTCGGCTTGATCGTCGGTCAGCATCCCGAGCGTCGTGCAGGCCTCGAGACCGAGCGAGCGAACGCCGCGCACCATCTCGAGAACGCGTTCGAACGCCGGCCCGTCCTTCGCGTCGCGCCACGCCGCGCCCATGCAGAACCGGCTGGCGCCGTTCTCTTTCGCGAGCCGCGCGCGCTCGAGCACCTCGTCCACGGTCATGAGCCGCTCCGGCTCGACGTCCGTGTCGTATCGCGAGGACTGGGGGCAGTACGCGCAGTCCTCCACACACCCTCCGGTCTTGATGGACAGGAGCGTGCAGAGCTGAACGGAATCCGCGCGGTGGTGCTCCCGATGAACGCCCTGCGCCCGATGTACGAGCTCGGTGAGCGGCAAATCGTGGATCGCGCGCACCTCGGCGACGGTCCAATCGTGGCGAATGGCGGTCATGGGGCCGGGATTATCGCCCGCGGAGGACATCGTGCAAGCCGAGCAGACGCCGCCGTCTCAAAAGCGTCCGCCTACCGCTCCCGAGCTTGACGTCCAACGACCGCGGCCCGAACCTTGGGCGTCCGTGGCTTCAGACGATCCCGCGCCCCGAAGAGACACGATGGCCCGCGACGAGAGCGTGGACATTCTCGCGTCTCCGCCATTGCTCGGCACCCTGGCAGCGGTCGCGGCGCTCGTCGACCTCGCTTGGACCAACGGCGCCGTCCGCGCGCTGAGCGAGCGGTTGGACCACGCGTGGCTCCTCACGCTCGTTCATTGGGGCGCCGTGCCGAGGAACCTCGTGGGCATCGCGGGAGCGGTGGCCCTCGCCGTGTCCCTCGGAGCCTTCTTGCACGCACCGCGCGAGGGGCGGATCGTACGCGCGATCGGCCTCGCAGGGTTCGGTGGGATCTTCTTGCCGATCGTCGTCGTTGCCACGCTCGCGCCCGTCGAGACGCTCGCCGCCAAGTGGGTTTGGCTCGTTCCCATCGCGGCGGGCACGGCGCACTTCCTCGCCATCCTCATGACGCTCGCTGCCGTTCGCCGTGATGCACCCGTCGGCGTGCGCGTGGCGGTCGGGCTGTTGGGCGTCGCTGCCTTTCTGTCGTTCGCGTGGATGGCGCTCGCGCACGTGCGCCTCTTCGCCGAGACGGTCGGTGGGAGCACGCTCCTCACGGTGATCAAGCGCGGTGGCGAGCTCGCCTGGCTTCCGATCCCGCTGATCGCCGCGTCTTCGATCGTGCCGCGCCTCGAAGAGACACGTGGAAAGATCGCGATCACCGTCGCGCTCGCCAGCGGCGCGATCGCGGCCGCCCTCTTGCTGTGGGCGCGCGGCGAAGTGCGTGGGGACTTCCCGCACTTCATCTACGGGCTCGTCCGGACCGAGACGCTCGTCGACACCGTCCCCGAGCTCTACGTCGTCACGTTGGCCGCGGCGGTCGGGATCGGAGCGGGCGCGCTCTCGGCCATCGACCCCCCGCGCGTTCAAGCCGGAGGCGCGATGTTCCTCATCGTCGCCGCGGGCTACGCTCCGCAGTCGCCGCTCCGCCTCCTCGCGCTCGTCCTCGGCGCAGCGATGCTCTCCCGCGCGACGATCGCCTTCCGCCGCGGAGTCGTCCCGAGACGCCGGCCCGAGCGCCAGCCTGTCCCTCAACCGGCCGACGGCCCGAGCGTGAGCTCGAGCTCGACGTCGCCGTCGGCCGTGACCTCGACGGCGCGCTCCAGCACCACCGGCTCGGAATAGACGGGCCGGCCGGACTCCGAGCCCACGGGCTCGAAGCCCTCGTGCCAGACGCGCACCGCGTGCTCGCCGGGAGGAATGCCTTCGATGCGAAACGTCCCGTCGGGCCCGGTCACGGCGATGTACGGGTGCTCGACGACGTGGACGAAACCGCTCTCCCACGGGTGCCCTGCGTCGCAGACGACGCGCGCGACACCGGCGCGGTCGGCGGTGAACGCCGACGTCTGGCCCTCGCGCGGCAGCCCGACGTCGAACCAGCGCGCGCCGTCCTCGAAGCGCGCGTCGACGTTGTGAAGGACCGGATTGGCGTTGCGGAAGACCAGCGGCTGCCCGCGACCGACCACGACCACGTGCGGGACGAATCGGCACCCGCGCTGTTCCATCACCTCGGGCTCGTCTGGAACGGCGCGCGACAGGCCGCTCGCGACGTCCACCGTCACGACCGCGTTCGCGATCCCGGCACCTGGGCCGATGAGCAACGCCGTCGCCGGTTGCTCGCGCCCGCAGACGGTCTCACGTCGGGGCACGGCGATCGCCGGCAGCCGCGGTCGAAGCCCGCGCCACCGCACCGCACCATGGACGGCGCCGCCGTGCTCGACCCGCTCGACGATGTACGTCGGCGCGGGCTCGACCGGCGCGGGCTCCACCTCGGCCGAAGCGGGCTCCGTCGGGATGTCGAGCGGCGGGAGGGGGAGCTCGTCGGAGCATCCGGCGCTGAGCAGGCCGAGGAGCGCCCATCCGGGATGCGTCATCCGGAACAGCGTAGCTCATTGCGCGCCCGAGACGGTCGGTGAGAGGCTCTGTCCATGGGCCTCGGCCGATGGATGGCGCTCGTGGGAATGGCGACACTGAGCCTGTCCCCGGGCGCCGCGCGGGCGCAATGCCCTCCATCGGCCGTCGGATGTGACGTCGCAGACCCGATCCCGTGGTCATACCGTGACGCCGCCTTCGCGGACGTGATGTGGGACAGCGGTTGGGTGCCGTCGAGCGGGCCGATCCAGCTTCGATTCACCTTCACCTTCGGCGGGTCGACCGAGGTCGAGATGACGGGCGACCCCCTGACCCACTGGCCGGCTCCGCTGTCGACCGCGGTTCTCGGCGAGCCCGGGACGGGCCGCTTCGCGATCAACTACGGCCTCGAGCTCGAAGTGCAGCTCCGGTTCGACGTGACGATCGCCGGCGTGCGCTACCACTGGACCGGCGACATCCCGGTGCCGGGCATCCCCGAGGATCTGCGCATGGCCGCGGAGGGCACGTTCGACCCGTTCCTGCTGCCACCTTCGGATCGACCGGTCGTGCTCGCGGACACGACCGACCGGGTGCAGGTTCTCAGGTACGACGCGCTCTCGGGCTTCATCCCGATCCCGGGCGTAGGCGGCGGCATCGCGCTCACGCTCCAGGGCTCGCTCCAAGCGACCTACGAGACGGTGCGGATCGTGATGAACGACGCGACCGACATCGTGGAAGAAGGGCTGGCGACCATCGTCCACCCCGACCCGGGCGAGACGAATTTCGGCGCCGCGAAAGACCTGCTCGTGCACCCGGAGGGGGTCATCGCGTACGACGGAGAGCTGATCCTCTCGCCGGAGCTCTACCTGTCGTTCGTCGGAACTCGGCGGGACTATCCGCTCTTCGCGATCCCGGTGCCGCTCGTGGTCACCGAGGCGAACGTCATCTTCGACGACGCGCCGGTGCACGTACCGCTTCCGGACATCCAGCTCGCGCCGCGGGTGCTTCCGTTCGGCGAGATCCCCCTCGGAGAGGTCGAGACGTCGGTCGTCGACGTCTCGAACGCCGGGGAGCTCGCGCTCGAGCTGACCGTGGACGATCCTGCACCGCCGTTCTACCTCGACACGACGTCGCTCACCGTCCCGCCCGGGGGCACCGCGTCGTTCGTGCTCGGCTACTGGCCGGCGGACGCACGCGCGGACGCGACGGTCGTTCTCGTGCACACGAACGATCCCGACGAGCCGACGATCGCGCTCAGGCTCTCGGGGTCGGGCCTGGCTCCCGCGGTCGCGGACGCGGGCGTGGCCGAGGACGCGGGCGTCGTCGCCGACGCATCGATGGGCGCCGCCGTTCCCGAAGGAGGAGGCTGCGGTTGCCGAGCCTCGGGCACGCGGCGCGCGCGCGGCCTCGCGATCCTCGTGCTCGCGCTCTCTCTCCTGACGCTCAGCCGAGCGCGTCCACGGCGGCGCGGATCCGCGCGAGCCCCTCGCGGATGAGCTCGTTCGACGTCGCGTAGCTGATGCGTAGGTGCCCCGGCGCACCGAACGCGGTACCGGGGACGACAGCGCAGCGAGCCTCGTCGAGGAGATATCGCGCGATCGCGAGGTCGTCTTCGAGCACGACGTCCTTCGCCTTGCGACCGACGAGCGCGCTGACGTCCGCGAACGCGTAGAACGCCCCCTCGGGCATCCCGCAGCGGATCCCGGGGATCTCTCGCAGGCCCGACGACGATCAGGCCGCGCCGCTCTTCGAACGCGCGGCGCATGCTCTCGACCGGCTCGATCGGCCCTTCCAGTGCGGCGAGGGCGGCGTGCTGCGCGATCGCGCTCGGATTGGTCGTCGCCTGGCTCTGGATCGTGTCGCACGCTTTCGCGACGTGCGCCGGACCGAGCATCCAACCGATCCGCCACCCCGTCATCGCGTAGGTCTTGCTCACCCCGTCGACGAGAACGAGCCGATCGCGGAGGTCGGGCGCGACCTCGAGGAGCGATCTCTGCTCGAAGCCGCCGTAGACGAGCTGTGCGTAGATCTCGTCGACGATGATCCAGAACGAGTGCGGGCGCATCACGTCCGCCAGCGCAGCGAGCTCCGAAGCGGAGAGAGCCGCGCCCGTCGGATTGCAGGGCGAGCAGAGCACGATCGCCTTCGTGTGCGAGGTCATCGCGGACGCGAGCGCGTCGGGCCGGAGCTTGTACCCGTCGCCGGCGCTCGTCTCGACGATGACCGGCGTGGCCCCGGCGAGCCTCGTCTGCTCCGGATAGCTGACCCAGTACGGCGCCGGGACGATGACCTCGTCGCCCTCGTCGAGGAGCGCGAGCGCGAGGTTGAAGAGCGTGTGCTTGGCGCCGACCGAGACGACGACCTCCTTGGGGTCGTGCGCGTGGCCGCCGCGGCGACGCGCCGAGTCGGCGCAGATCGCCTCGCGGAGCTTGGGGATGCCCCGCGTCGGGGTGTACTTCGAGACGCCCGCGCGGACGGCCTTCTCGGCGGCCGCGAGCACGTGCTCGGGCGGCTCGAAATCCGGTTCCCCCACGCTGAACGAGATGACGTCGACACCTTGGGCGCGGAGCTCCGACGCGCGCGTGGCGATCGCGACCGTGGCGGAGGGCTTGACGCGCTCGAGGCGCTTCGAGAGCGGCGGAGTCGTCATGGCGAGGTTCTAGCACCGCGAGGAGCACCGCGGAACCACGCCGCTGTCGTGGCCTGGCCGGATGTGGGGATTGGATCTACAACGCCGGCCGTGCCCGCCACCTCGCGCCGCGAGCCCGCCTCTTCCGACCGCTGGTTCGCCGCGTTCAACGCGACGGTCTCGGTCGCCGCGCTCACCCTCCTCGCATGGCTCTTGCTGGTGCGCGACGTGAGCGGGCCCGGCGGCGCCGATATCTCGTTCATGCCGGCCGTGGACGCGGCGCTCAACGCGACCGCGGCTCTGCTCCTGTCGCTCGGCTACGTCGCGATCCGCCTGCGTCGACCCGACGTCCACAAGTACTTCATGGTCTCGGCGTTCGCCGCCTCGAGCCTGTTCCTCGTGGGCTACGTCGCGTACCACTACGTCCACGGCGACACCCACTACGACGGCGCGCATCGCGGGCTCTACCTGACGATCCTAGCGACCCACGTTCTCGCGAGCATGCTCGTCCCGCCGGGCGCCCTCACCGCCTTCTATCTCGCGTGGCGCCGCCGCTTCGCGGCGCACGCGCGAGTGACGCGCGTCCTCTTGCCCGTGTGGCTCTACGTGTTCGTCACGGGCGTCGTCGTCTACTTCATGTTGTATTGAGCGTCAGATCAGGATCGGTCCGCTGCCGTCGCGCGGAACGAGGATGTACACGTTGCGCGAGTCGAGATCGGCGACGCCGTTTCCGACGACGATGATCTTGGCGACGAAGACCTCCGACACCAGCGCGGGCTCCCGCACGTCGTTCCAGAAGTCGATGTCGAACTCGACGAGCGTCCCCGGTATCACGCCGTAGAACGTCGTCGCGTCCTTGCTGTCGTAACCCGTGCCGGCGATGCCGTCTCGATACCCCTCGACCGGCGTGATGGACTTGATGAAGAGGGTCGCGTCGAACTCGTCCGGGTTGCCGGGCACGTTCTCGGTCCGCGTGTTGACGTCCTGGGGCGTGCCGCCGACGAGCTCGGCGATCGCGTTCACGACGTTCGTGTCGATCTCGGTCCCGCTCGGGCCGATCTCGAAGCAGAGAGGCGTGCCGTCCGCTCGGACCGTGCCCGTGTCGCTCGCGATGTTGCACATGTGCGCGGTCGCCGGGTAGGTGTCCGAGGACGGGATGTAGTCGGACGAGAGCGTCACGACGCGCGCACCGATGCTGGTGAGCGCCGCGAGCGCCTGGGCGTACGTGTGCGCGGACGGGACGTCCGTGTAGACGCAGTCGGTCTCGTAGTCGCGCGGCCACGAGGCCGGATAGGGCTCGTGGAGCGGCGCGTCGCTCACGTACACGATGATCGGGAGCGCGCCGGGCCGGAAGCACGGGTAGCCGCGGCGCGTGCCCATCTCGTCGGGGATCGACGCGCAGGTCTTTGCAGGTATCGAGCCCGTCGACCAGGTGATGCCCTCTCCCGTCGCGGTCTGGTACATGCCCTCGACCCCCGCCTCACAACCGTTGCCGCCGAGGTGGCGCGGGTACGAGCGCACGGCGTCGATCACGTCCGCGACGCCGTTCGAGCCGGTCGGCGAGAACGATGCCACATCCGAGAACACGCCCGAGACCGCCATCGAGCCGTTGTCGTCGGTCGGATCGGTGATGTCGATCAGGTGGTAGTAGGGCAGGTCCGGGCTGCTGCCGTGCGAGCCCACCGGGAAGTCGTCGAACCCGCCCGCGCCGAACTGAACGTCCGGAATGAGAGCCTGCACGCCCGGGATGATCACCGTCTCCATGCGGTTCTGGACGTTCCCGACCTCTTCCGACATCGAGCCCGTCGTGTCCATCAGGAAGAACACGTCGGCGACGTTGATGTTCGTCCCGAACGTGAGCGTCCGGTGCTCGTGGTTGTCGGCGTAGTACGGAAGGACGACGTAGAAGTCGGTGTCGGGAATGCCCGAGCTCGCGTCCGTCGGATCGGTGTGGCTTCCGCGCACCTCGACGACGTCGGGGATCCCGTCACCGTCGGTGTCCTGCTGGTACGGATCGGTGCCGAGGGCCGTCTCTTCGGAGTCCGTCAGCCCGTCGTTGTCGCTGTCGGTGTCCGCGAAGTCGGGCGTTCCATCCATGTCCGTATCGGCCGGGACGCATGGGTTGCCGGTCGTGCCCGCTTCGGCCGCGTCGGGGATCCCGTCACCGTCCGAGTCGTCGTCGAGGTAGCTCGGGATGCCATCTCCGTCGGGGTCGCCGTCGGACTCGATCGCGTCGGCGATCCCGTCGCCGTCGGTGTCGGTCGGATCGGTGCACGCGGGGCCGGCGTCCGGACGCGGGCCACCGCCACCGCGTCGAGGACCGCAGGCTACCGAGAACGTGAGCGCGAGTAGGGCGGAAATGATTGCTGCGTGTTTCATCACGACTCCCCTGCCATCAGATCAAGATCGTACCGCCATCGGGCGGCACGACGATGTAGACGTTGTGCGAATCGAGGTCGGCGACGCCGTTGCCCACGACGATGATGCGAGCCTGGAAGATCTGTGCCGTGTCGGCAGGCTCGCGCACGTCGTTGTAGAAGTCGATGGAGAACTCGACGAGCGTGCCCGGGATCACCCGGAAGAACGTCGTGTCGTCCTTGCTCTCGTAGCCCGTGCCGGCGATCCCGTCGCGGTAGCCCTCGACGGGCGTGATCGCCTTGATGAAGAGCGTCGCGTCGAACTCGTCCGGGTTGCCGGGCACGTTCGCGGTCCGCGTGTTGACGTCTTGCGGCGTGCCCCCGGTCAGGGTCTCGATGCCGTTCACGATCGCGTCCGACACGGCGCCGGAGGCGGCGTCGTAGACGAGCGGGTTGCCCGATCCGTCGACGGTTCCCGTGAGGCGGGCCATCGCCTCGGCCTCGGTGCGCCCGCCACCGTCGACGCAGACGCCGATGAACCGTGCGCCGATCGATCGCAGCGCGTTCCCCGCTTCGTCGAAGGTGTGTGGGGGCGGGGTGATCCCGGAGTAAGGATCGGACCCGCCCGGGCCGTTGTGCCAGGTGATGTCGCTGACCTCGACGACGATGGGCAGCGACCCCGGGCGGAAGCACGGATACCCGCGCCGCGTCCCGATCTCGTCGGGGATCGAGGGGCACGATCGCGGTGGAATCGTGAAGGGAGCGCCGCCGGCGGCGAACGTCCAGCTCCCGCCCATCCCGGTCGCGGTCTGATACAGCGCTTCGACGTGCGCCTCGGACGAGTCGGCACCATTGGCGGTCAGGAGCGAGTTGAGGCCGGACTGGACCATCGCGAGGTCCGCGGTGATGTCGACGCGATGCTCGTAGGGCTTGTCCCCCGGCGCGCCGTACGCGGTGAACGAGAGGCCACTCGCGTCGTTCGGGAAGTCCTCGAAATGACCCACGCCCATCTGGACGTTCTCGATGCGCGCCTGGATTTGCGCTGCGACCGACGTGAGCGAGGTGCGCACGTTCGCGATCGGCCCTCCCATCGAGCCCGTCGTGTCGATCAAGAAGTACACGTCGGCGACGCTGATGTTGGTGCCGAACGTGAGCGTCCGGCCCTGTCGGTCCCCGTAGTAGGGCAACACGACGAAGAAGTCCCCCTCCGGCAGGCCCGCGCCGGGGTCGGTGGGGTCCGTCATCGTGCCGCGAACCTCGCCGAGGTCGCTTATCCCGTCGCCGTCCGTGTCGACCAGGAACGGGTCGGTGCCGAGCATGCGCTCCTCGGCGTCGGAGAGCCCGTCATTGTCGCTGTCGTCGTCCCACCAGTCCGGCAGGCCGTCCATGTCCGCGTCCGGCCGGGCGCAAGGATTGGCCCCGCCGTGCTCGGTCGCGTCGTCGATACCGTCTCCGTCCGAGTCGATGTCGAGATAGTTCGGCGTGCCGTCGTGATCGCGGTCGTCGGTCCCCTCGTTGATGTCCGCGATCCCGTCCCCGTCGGAGTCCTGCCGAGGATCGCACCCCGGAACGAGCCCGCCGTCGATCGTGGTGCCCGAGCCGCGCCCCCGCGTCGAGCACGCCGTCCCGAACGACGCGAGAACACACAGACACACCACCACCCAAGAACGAGCGTACTTCATCGTCTCCCGAGCTCCCGCGCCGAACGGCCCGCCGCCGCCCGACCAAAACCGTCAGATCGGCAAGGCGCCGCTGTCAGCGGGCACCACGACGAACACCTGCCGCGTGTCGAGCACTGCCGAGCCACCACCCCGCACGTCGATGTAGGCGACGAAGACCTTCGCGGTCGTCCCGCCCTGATAGGTGGTGTTCTGGAACGTGATCCGGAACTGCACCCGCGTCCCCGGGATCACGCCGAAGAACGTGGAGGAATCGATGAACGCGACCGCGTCCTCGGGGTCGACGTCCATCGGCGGCCAGAAACACGGGTCGCTCGGCGGCGTCGCGTTGCACGAGGGCTGACGACGCTTGATGAAGAGCGTCGCGTCCACGCCCTCGGGGTCGCTCGGGTCGTCGCGCAGGGCCGTGTCGACGTCGAGCGGCACGCGCGTGGCGATCGTCTCGATCGCGCCGACGATCGTGTCGACGAACGCCAGGTCGGTGCTCCCGTTCGGGAGGTCGTAGACGAGCGGGTTACCGTCGAGATCGACCGTGCCGGTCTCCTCGGCGGTGCGCTTCATGAAGTAGCAGGGCGAGTAACCGCTCGCTCCCACCACGGTCGCGCAGCGCGTCCCGGAGGTGGCGTTGATGCCGACGTACTTCGCCCCGCGCATGTTGAGCGCGGCGATCATCTGCGCCCAGGTGTGCGGCGCCGGGGTGATGCCGGTGTACGACTCGCAGCTCGAGTCCTCGCCCGGCGGGCCTTCGTGCGCACAGATGTCGGAGAAGTGCACGATGATCGGCAGCGCGGCCTCGCGGAAGCACGGAGCGCCGTAGCCGGTGTCGATGCAGTCGCCCGCGTAACGTCGCATCGTGTACGTCGCGGGTACGCCGCTGCCGGTCCAGGTGCCGCCCTCGCCCGTGATCGTCTGGTACAGGCCCTCGGTCTGCGACTCGGGACCGTCCCCGCCGCCGTGCGTCACGATCGCGTTGAACGCCGTCGAGACGGCCATCCGACCCGAGCCTGCAGGCATGCCCGGAAGCGTCGGCGGCGTCATGCCGATCGCGAGGATGAACGGCTCGTCGGGCGTGCCGCCGTAGCCCGAGAACGGGAAGTCGTCGTGCTGCCCGCCGCCAAACCACGCGTCGGGGATCGCCTCGCTGATCCGGTCGATGAGGCCAGTCGCCGGACGGCCGACGGTCATCTTCACGTTGCTCACCGTCCCGCCCATGGAGCCGGTCGTGTCCGTGATGAAGAAGACGTCGGCAACGCGGATGGTCGTCCCGAAATCGAGGTCGCGCTCGATGGGATCGCCGCCGTACGGGAGCACGACGTAGAAGTGCTCGGGCGGGATCGTGCACGTCGCCGTCGTCGCGCAGCCGCAATCGACGCCCGTCGATCCGTCGGGGCAGTTCACGTTCTCGTATGCCCACTCGGCGAGATCCGAGAGGCCGTCACCGTCCGTGTCGATGCCGCAGACGTCGGTTCCGATCGACACCTCGACCCCGTCGGACAGGCCGTCGTTGTCGCTGTCCGCGTCCGCGTAGTCCGCGTACGTGTCGGGCTCGACCTCGCCCGTCACGGGGTTGATCTCGTTCGGGCACACGTACGGAGGTGTCAGCTTGTCGCTGTCGCCGGCCTCGACCGCGTCGTCGATGCCGTCGCCGTCCGAATCGAGGTCGCGGAAGTTCGGGATCCCGTCGCCGTCGAGGTCCATCGCGCCCTCGTGGCGGTCGAGGATCGTGTCGCCGTCCGAGTCGTCGTCGAGGATGTCGGGGATGCCATCGCCGTCGAATCGAGCGCTTCGGGGCCGTCGCCGTGCTCGATGTCGTTCGCGATGCCGTCACCGTCGATGTCGGGATCTCGGTAGTCGGGGATCCCGTCGCCGTCGGTGTCGACGTCCATCTGCGTGGAGTCGTCGATGCCGTCGCCGTTCGCGTCGCGTATCGAGGAAGTCGGGGATGCCGTCGTGGTCCGTGTCGATGGGAGCGGAGAAGCAATCGGCGTCGCCCGCTTCTTCGCGGTCGGGGATCCGTGTCCCCGTCCGAGTCGGTGTCCTGAAAGTTCGGCGTGCCGTCGCCGTCCGCGTCGTCGACGCCTTCGTCCATCGAGCTGATGAGGTCGTTGTCGGGATCGTCGGTCGGACCGCAACGCACGACGTGGGCGCCGCCGTCGCCACCGCCGTCCAACGACGAGTCGTCACCGCATCCATCGAATACGAGCAGGAGCGGTAGCGCCGAAACAACCGTCGCGAACCGAGACCAAGCCATCGACAACTCCTGCGCACCCGCCGGTGCGCGCGTACCCCGCCCGAGGTAGCCCCGGACTCTAGGGGGCAGAGACCGGCGCCGCAAGACCCGCCCTGGCGAACCCTGCGATTTCGTCGAGCTGCAAACCTGACGCCATTTCCATACACGCGCAATCCGGTACCGTGAGGTCCATCCGGGGCGTTTCGCGCGTCAGCACGTGCCACGAGCCGCAGGATCGTGACGGTTTGGCGCACTCGACATGCCGGAGGGCCCGGAAGACGTTGACACTCGCCGCCGGCCACGTTACCCGCAGGGCGAGAGGAGAGTGGGATGATCGAACGCCAGCTCGCCGTCCACACCGTCGCCGCCTTCGCAGCGATCTTGGCCGCGCTCGCCGCCGGCTGCGGCCCGACCTATCCCAAGTGCGACAACGACGAGGACTGCCACGAGGGGGAGTACTGCGTCAACGGCATGTGCCAGATGTGCAGGTCGGACGCGGACTGCCCCGCCGGGCAGGCCTGCTCCGACGGCGCGTGCGAGCCGATCCCTGGCTATTGCCAATCGAACGGCGACTGCGGGCCCAACCAGGAGTGCCGCAACGGCCGGTGCGTCTCGACCGCCCAGAGCAACACCGACATGGGGTCACAGACCGCCCCGTCCTGCCAGCTCTCGCCGATCTACTTCGGCTTCGACCAAGACGATCTCGACAACTCGGCGCGATCGACGATCCAAGCCAACGTGACGTGCATGCGGGAGCTCGGGACCAGCGCCGTGCACGTGACCGGGCACGCGGACCCGCGCGGCACCGAGGAGTACAACCTCGCGCTCGGCGATCGCCGCGCGCAGTCCGTCCGGAGCTACATGGTGTCGCTCGGTCTCGACACGAGCGCGGTCTCGGCGTCCTCGATGGGCGAGGAGATGGCGCAGGGCACCGACGACGCGTCGTGGGCGCGGGACCGGCGAGTGGAGTTCGCTCCGCGTTGACGACGTGCAGAGGATTTTCGTGATCAGCGGGCCGGCACGGACGGGCATGCTCCTCGCCACGCTCAGCGTCGCGGCGAGCGGCTGCTTCCTCTTCACCGCCAAGAGCAAGGGCGACGAGCTCGAAGCGCGCACGAACGATCAAGAGCGGAGGCTCGCCGCCCTCGAAGAGGGCGTGCGCACGCAACAACAGGATCTCGCCGACCAGGTCGAGCACGCCAAGACGAAGGTCGCGGAGCTCGAGGATCTGATGGACCGCGCGACCAAGGCGGTCACGCGAAACAGCGCCGACGTCACGCTCGAGGTGGAACGGCTCTCCGAACAGATGGGCCGGCTCGAAGGCGAGATCGCGACCGTGCGTCAGGAGCTCGAGGAGCGGCAGCGCGAAGCGCAGGAGCAGCGGCACGAGATCGACGAGCGGATCAACGCAGTCGCTTCCAAAGCCGGTCTCGACATCGAGATCGCGGACAGCGAGATCCCCACCGATCGCGCCGAGCACTACGCGACGGCCTACCGCGCGTACCAGAACAACGAGATGTCTCGCGCGCGCGCTCTGTTCCGCGCCTACATCACGCGCTATCCGCAGGACGACGAGAGCGACAACGCGCTCTACTGGGTCGGAAAGAGCTACCTGAGGCAGGAGCGTCCCGCGAGCGCGCTCGGCGAGTTCCGCAAGGTGCTCTCGGACTACCCGCGCGGCGACGCGCTCGACGAGACGCTCTTCGACATGGCCGACGCCTTCTATCAGCTGCAGGCCTGCGGCGACGCGCGGAGCGCACTGCAGGCGCTCATCCGGAGCCACCCCCACTCGCCCCTCATCGCCCGCGCGCGAACGAAGCTACGCGAGATCGAGCACGCCCCCGCAGGGTACTGTCGCACCTGACCAGCTCGCGAGGGGGGGCGAGCCATGAAGAAGACGCGAACGCAGTCGCGCCGCATCCCGACCGCGCCACCCGAGCGCGTCGGCGACTACGAGCTTCTCGGGCTGCTCGCGCGCGGCGGCTCGGCTCTCGTGTACTCGGGACGTGACCGGCGAGACGGCTCGTTCGCCGCGCTGAAGCTGCCGGATCCGACGAGCGCCATCGGATCGCTCTGGTTCCGCCGGGAAGCCTCGCTCGCAGCGCGCCTGTCGCACCCGCGCATCGTCCGGCTCCTCGAGACCGGCACTCTGCCCGACGGCCAACCGTACCTCGCGTTCGAGCGCATCGACGGCCCGAGCCTCGAGAGCGTCGCGGACGAGCTCTCGACGGGCGCCGTCGTCGACGTCGCCGCTCAAATCCTCGACGCGCTCGGCTACGCGCACGACGCGGGCGTCGTCCACTGCGACGTCAAGCCGGAGAACGTCCTCGTCGAAGGCTGGGACGGGGAGGTCCCGCGCGTCAAGCTCGCGGACTTCGGCCTCGCCGCGACGCGCGCCCCGGCGGACGCCACCGCCGAAGATGCGACGCCCGTGATCGCGGGGACACCGGGGTACTTGAGCCCCGAGCAAGCGCGCGGCGTCGGGCTTCTGTCTCCGTCGGCCGACATCTACGGGATGGGCGCGTTGCTCTATCGGCTCTTCGGCGGCGCTCCACCGCACGCGGGTGGCGACGGCACCGAAGTGATCGAGCGGACGC
Source organism: uncultured delta proteobacterium (assembly GCA_963740495.1). Classification (GTDB taxonomy): domain Bacteria; phylum Myxococcota_A; class Polyangia; order Polyangiales; family CAVUEK01; genus CAVUEK01. The sequence continues at coordinate 236,443 of CAVUEK010000005.1, read as the reverse complement.
TCCGCATGGACGCGCTCCCGCTCCTGCCGACGCCGCGGCACCGCCTTCATCCGACGCTCGTCGAGCTGGTGCACCAGCTCCTCGCGCGCGAGCCCGCGCGCCGGCCGGCCTCCGCTCATCGAGCGCGCGAGGCCTTGCTTCGCGCGGGCGCGCTCTCGACCGAGGGTGCGCGCGTCGTCACACGCAGCGTCGACGGCGCGGCGCCCACCATCGTCGAAGCCCTGCCGACCATGGCCGGAGATCGCCCCGAGGGACCGCTGACGATGAAGCGGACGCCCCGCGTGCTCCGCCCGCTCGACGCGGTCACGAGGAGCGCGCGTCTGATCGGGCGCGAGGCGGAGCTTCGAATCCGTCCTCGGCGCGATCGAGGCGGGCAGCGAGCGCGCCCTCGTCACGATCGTGGGGCCGCGGGGGGCGGGGCGGACGCGCCTCGTCGAGGCGGTGGTGGAGGCGGTCGAGCCGACCGGCACGTCGGCGGTCTCGGTGACGGGGCGGCGCGGCTCCGAGCACCCGCCCTTCGAGGTGCTCGGCGCGCTGGCGTTCGAGCTGCTCGACGCGCCCGACGGCGCGACCGCGCCCTGGCGGCGCGCGGAGCACCTGGCCGATGCCTTCGCTCAGGCCGGCGTCCCGCTCTCGGAGCCGGGGCGAGACGCGCTCGTCGGCGGCGTGGCGGGCGTCGGGCTCCCCACCGTGTCGCTGTCGGTGCGCCTCTCGGCCTTCCAAGCGTTTCGCAAGCTTCTCTCGTCTCGGATGGGGCGCGGGAAGCGCGTGCTGCTCGTGGTCGACGACGCCGACACGCTCGACGCCGAATCGCGCGCGGTGATCGAGCAGCTCGCGCGAGGCGACGCTCTGGACGAAGTCGACGTGCGGGCGCTCCTGGTGCGCGAGACGCCGGCGGCACCCGACGACGCGACGGTGCGCGCGCACGACGTATCGGTCGCGCCGCTCGGTCTCGATCGCGCCGTCCACCTACTCGAGGAGCTCGCGGGCATCGACGGTCCGCGCGCGGCCGCGCTCGCGCAGCGCTCGAGCGGCCTTCCGTCCGTGTTGGTCGAGCTCGTCAGCGGTGCGAGCCGCGACGTGGACGCTCCGTGGCCACGCTTGCATCGGCTCGACGACGAGGCTCGCATCGTTCTCGAGGCCGCAGCGACGTTCGACGGCGATATCCCGCTCCGAGCGATCGTGCCGATCGCATCCGCCGCGAGCGTCGGCCCCGAGGCCGCCGACGAGGCGCTCGACCTTCTTCTCATCGACCGCGTTCTCGTCGCGGTGAAGCGTCCCGCCGCGCGCGCCGAGCGCACGGTTCGCTTCGCGTGCGAGGCGCTCGCGGAAACGGTGAGGCGAGACACGCCCGCCGAGCGGCGGCGAGAGCTCCACCGCGCCGCGTCCTCGTGGCTCGGCTTCGATTGCCTCGACGGATTTCACGGTACGACCGCGCTCCGCGCGGACCACGCCGAGAAGGCGGGGGACATGGCCGTGTGTGCGTGGGCGCTCTCGGAGGCGGGGCGCTGGGGCGCGGCGATCGGGCACAAGCGGGCAGAAGAGCACCTCGGCCGCGCACTGACGCTGGCGCGCTCGTCAGCCGAAGCGCGAGCGGCGGTCGACGAACCGATGGTCCTCGCAGAGCTCGCTCGGATCGCGCTCGCGCGTGGCGAGCCCGAGACCGCCGAGCTGCTGGCGGAGGACGGGCTCGCACGGGTCGAGCGCGACCGCACGACGCTCGCCGCTCGACTGCATCGGATCGCCGGTCAGGCTCTGGTCGACAGGCGCGTCCTCGATCGTGCCGTGGCGAGGCTCGACGAGGCGCTGCGCGTGCTCGGCCCCGACGGCGACGTGATGGAGCGCGCGTCCTCGTTGGCGACGAAGGGATGGATCCGAGGCTACCTCGAGGGTCGGACCGACGAGGGCCTCGGGCTGATGATCCAAGCGTCGGACGTCGCCGCGCGGATCGACGATCCGTCGTTTCGAGCCTCGCTCTGTGGACGTCTCGGGGCGAGCTATCTCCGTGCGGGCGACTGGGACGGGCAGCTACGCACCAACCTGCTCGACCTCGGCCTTTCCACGCGCGCACACGACGTCGGGGGGATGATCCGAGCGCACATCAACATCGGCGTCTGCTACACGAACCGCGGCCTCGTCGGGCTCGCGCGGGCGCACACCGAAGAGGCGCGGCGGCTCGCGCGTCGGTACGGCCGCATCTCGTCGGCGCAGGTCGCGATCAACAACCTCGCCATGATCGCTGCCGACGACGGGCGCTTCGACGACGCGGAAACCATCGCAGAAGAAGTCGTCGCGCTCGCGAGCCGGAGCGGTCTGCGCGCTGCGCTCTCGGAGACGTGGGCGACGCTCGCGCGGGCACGCGCGGCCCACGGCGACGCCCCGGGCGCCCACGCCGCTCTCGCGCACGCTCGCGAGAGCGCGGACGGCGCGTATGACAAGGAGCTCGCGGATCGCCTCGAAGGAGCGCTCCTCGTACGCGATGGTGACGTCGCACGCGCCGTCGCGCTGCTCGCCGAGGTCGTCGAGCGCAACGAGTACGACCCGTACGAGCGCGCCAACACGCGCGTCGTGCTAGCCCACGCCCTCCGCGCCGCCGGCCGCACCCACGAAGCCGACGCCCACGACCGCCGCGCCGACACCCTCTACGCCGCCCTCGGCGCCGACAGCGCCCACGAACGCTCCCGCTGGTTGTTGTCTTAGTTCGGCAACAGCCGCTCGACGTCGTGCATCAGGTCGTCGATGCCTTCGCTCCGGCTCGCGTAGTAGCCGCGGATGTGCCGGTGCGGGTCGAGGAGGACGAAGTGGGACGAGTGCATGATCTCGATCCGACCGTCCTCGGTCGGAGTGGGCTCGCCCATCGCGAGCTTGAACCCGTGGACGACGACGCGATTGACGTCGTCGATGTCGCCCGTGACGAACGACCAGCGATTGAAGTCCGCTCCGCGCGCATCGCCGAACGCGCGCAGGACCTCGGGCGTGTCGTGCTCCGGGTCCACCGTGAACGAGACGAGCTTCGCCCGATCGCCCCACGGCTCCATGCGCTCTTGGACCGCGACGCCCCGCTCGACGAGCATCGGGCAGATCGACGGGCACCGCGTGAAGATGAACGTCGCCACCGTGACGTGACCGTCGAGATCGGTCGCGCGGAACGGCGCGCCGTCTTGATCGGTGAGATCGAAGCTAGGGATCGCGCCGAGGTCGGGGAGCGGCTCCTCGGTCGAGTGGCACCCGGAGACGAGCAAACACATGGCGACGAGGACGAGCTGACCGCGCACGGTCACCCCGCGTCGATCATCAGCGCGGCGCACACGATGGGGAGGTACGCGAGCGAGACGAAGAAGAGGCGCTTCGCCCATCGACGATCGCCTGGTGGCGCGAAGAGCCCTGCCGCCGCCGCGGCCGCGTACAAGACGCTCGCGGCGAGCCCCACGGCGAAGTAGCCAACGCCCGCGATCCCGGCGAGCGTCGGCAGCACGGCGACCGGCACGATGCAGAGCGCCCACGCGAGCGCGTGCGCGCGCGCCGTGCGCTCTCCGCGCACCGACGGAAGCACCTTCAGCCCCGCGCGCGCGTAGTCCTCCTGCCGAACGACCGAGATCGCGATGAAGTGCGGCAGCTGCCAGAGGAACAGGATGGCGAAGAGAATGAGCCCGTGCGCATCGACCGAGCCGGTCACCGCAGTCCAACCCATGAGCGGCGGCATCGCGCCCGGGATGGCGCCGACGAGCAGCGCCGCGGGCGTGATCTGTTTCATCGGCGTGTAGACGCAGACGTAGAGGAAGAGCGCAGCCGCGCCTAGCAACGCCGTGAGCGGATTGACGAGCACGTAGAGCACGGGAACCGCGATCGCACCGAGCAGGAGCCCGAAGAGGAGCGCGGGGCCCGGCGCGAGGCGGCGCGCGGGAAGCGGTCGGCTCGCGGTCCGCGCCATCAGCGCATCGACATCGCGCTCGAGCCAGCAATTGAGCGCGTTCGCGCCGCCGACCACGAGCGCGAGCGCGAAGAGCGCCGCGAAGAGCGCGACCGGGGCGATGGTCCCGGGCGCGAGCCGCATCCCGCCTGCGGCCGTCAGGATGACCATGAGCGTGATGCGGGGCTTGGTGAGCGCGAGGAGCTCTCGAACGGTCGCGACCCCCAAACGCGGCGGGGTCGCGAGTCGCGGCGCGGTACGGCTCAGGGTGGGCTCCAACTGGGACATCGAGGGTTTTCGCCGTGAAATCGCGCGGATTAATGGCAGCCAGCGCGAGGAGCGTCAAGGCGGACCTCGTACCTAGACCCGTCTCGCTCGAACTTCAACCTCGCATGAGCGCGACCGCGAGGGCGACCGCGCCGCTCAGCGCGAGCAGCAGGCCCATCCCGAACACGACCCACGTGAGCGTGGAGACGCCCGTGCTGCGCGACGAGTCGACGGCTGCGTGCGAGCCAGTCTGCGGAGGCGGGTTCGGAGCGGGCGTGTGGACGGCGGGCATCGGGGCGGGGCCCGACGCTGCCGAACCGTGCGAGGACCGCTGCGTGAGCACCGGATCGTCCGGCGGACGCGAGCTCGTCGGGAGCGACCGCATGACGCCCGTGAGCATCTTGCCGCGCACGACGTCGCGCATCGCCTGTGCGAACGCCGCGGCGCTCGTGTGGCGTTCGTCGCGCTTCTTCGCGAGCGCAGTGTCGAGCACCTCTTGGAAGCCCTTCGGGAACTCGATGTCCGGCGCGCGCTCGACCAGCGGCATCGGCGGCTGGTTGATGTGCATGTTGATGTAGTCCATCGGCTGGCGCGCATCGAACGGGAGCTTGCCGGTGAGCATCTCGTAGAGGATCACGCCGAGCGAGTAGATGTCGCTCCGCGCGTCGAGCTGCTCACCGCGCGCCTGCTCGGGGCTCATGAACTCGGGCGTGCCGAACACCATCCCCTCCTGCGTGAGGATGAGCGAGCCCGGACGCATCTCGTCGCTCGGTGACCTTGGCGAGCCCGAAGTCGAGCACCTTCGGGAAGTCGGAGAGGCCGCCCTGGATCGTGAGAAAGATGTTCTCCGGCTTGAGGTCGCGGTGGATGATCCCCTGGCTGTGCGCCTCTTCGAGCGCCCCGCACACCTGGATCATGACGTTGATCGCGCGCGCCGGCTCCATCGGGCCCTCGGCGCGCACGTCTGCGCGAGATTCTCGTCCCTCGAGGTACTCCATGACGAAGTAACAGGACGCCGTCCTCGAGCTGCCCGTAGAGGAACACGCGAGCCGTGTTCGGGTGGCTGAGGTGGCTCATCGCTCGCGCCTCGCGTCGAAAGCGCGAGACGAGGTCGGAGCGGGCGAGATACTTCGGGTGGAGCACCTTCACCGCGACGAAGCGGTTCATCTCCGGCTGCTCGGCCTTGTAGACCGCGCCCATCCCGCCCGTGCCGATTCGCTGAAGCGACGCGGAACTGCCCGGCGATCTGTTGGCCCACGTACGGGTCCGCCACGGGCGCGAGGATATCACCACTGCCCAACCTGTCGATGGCGCGAAACCGGTGGTGCCCCGCCGCGATAACCACCCATTGGACCTGCCAACGGAGCGTACGGACATGAGCCAGACCACGCGACCGACGAGCCCCCCCTCCGCCTCCGCCCGTGCCCCCTCGACACCTCCGCGACCGCGCAGCCAGCACCGCGGTCTCTTCGCCGACATCCTCGCCACGGCGCGCGTGAGAGGCGCTCGCGTTCGGTCGCGCGGCGACGGCGCGCTCGGAGCAGGCAGCGCGGCGGGCGTTCCGCCCCGCTCGCATCGCCTGGTCGACGAGCGCGACCCCCGCCGCGACGAGCGCGAGCCGGAGCGCGATCGCGACGACGAGCCCCTCGCGCCGTTCGCGCCGCCGCCGCCGGTCCTCGCCCAGCTCGCGGCCCCGAGCGCCCCGGACGCGACCTCGCTCGTGAGCGGCAGCGCGGCCGGTCATGCCGAAGCGGCCGCCCTCGCCGAACGCCTCGTGACCCAGCTCTCGGTCGGCCGCATCGGGAAAACGGGCCACGAGCTGCGCATGCGCGTCGCGACCGCTCGCGGGGACGGCCTCGGCGTGCGCCTTCGCCTCGAGAACGGCTCGCTCACCGCCGTCCTCAGCCCCGCGCCCGGCGCCCGCGCCGAAGCCGAGCGCATCGCCGACGCCCTCCGCACCGAGCTCCGCGCCCGCGGCGTCGACCTCGACGACGTCTCCATCGACTAGTTGATGCCGGGGGACGGTTCTCCACTCGCAACTCGAGAGGCCGCCTCGTCCGCGGGCCGCGTCGTCGTGAGCACCCGCGCGCCGAGCAGCACGAGCGTCACCCAGACCAGGTCGGCCACGAAGAGGTGCCCGAGCTGCAGCCAGACGGGCGCCAGCAGCGCGACGTTCAGAAAGCCGATGCCGACCTGCGCGGCGAGGAGCGCGATCAGCGACGCCGCGTGGACGCGCGCGCGGCGATTGGCGCTCGCACCCGCAATCCAACCCGCGAACGCGACGACGGCCGCGGCGCTCGTGAGACCGAGGACGGGGTGGAGGACGCGTAGCTGGACGAACAGGTGAGCCGTGGGCGAGCGGTCTTGTCGCAACGCCTCGTCGAGGGAGCCGACCGGAAAGAGCGTGTCGCCGAGCGCCGTCACGGCGCCGCTGATGCCGACCACGATCAACGCCGCGACCGCGAGCCCGAAGAGCCAGCGCGGCGCGCCCTCGCGCGCGGCACCGTCCAGAGGCGCGCCCGCCGCGTACGCCGTCCACGCCGCGGCGGCGAGGAGCAGAAACGTGTTCACGAGGTGAACGGCCATCACCGCGCCGCGCGCGTAGCTCGCGTCGCCGGCGACGAGCCCGCCGAGCACGAGCGCCGCTCCGACGAAACCCTCGCTCGACGTGAAGATGAAGACCGCCCACGCGCCGCGGCGCACCGGATGCCCTGCCGGGGCCGCGCGCCGCGCCCACAGGAGCCCGACGAGCGACGAGGCCCACAACAGACCCGACGTCACGCGATGGGCGAGCTCGACGAGCGTCTCGACCGTCGGCGCCCTCGGCAGCACCACGCCGTTACAGAGGGGCCAGTGCTCTCCGCAACCGGCGCCCGACCCGGTCGCGCGAACGTACGCTCCCCAGACGGCTACGCCGACCGTGTAGGCGAGAAACGCCCATGCGAAGGCGCGGTAGCGTCCGGAGACGGGCGCGGCGGCGGACATGATCGACCGGACATTGGGCTCCCGGACAACGGCCCGCAAGTGGGGGATTGACCGCGCCGCGCCCCGCCGGGTAGGTGGGCGCGTGGGCGCCCGCGCGTATCCGTACGAGAGCTGGCCTCGCCACACGCGCGACGAGGTCGTCGCGTTGGGGCGCGTGGTCCGGGCGTTCCCCGCGCGAGCGGCGGAGCGCGTGCGTGCGGAGCTCGCCTCGCTGCTCGGCACGGAGGTGCGCGTCGAAGGTGCGCTCGTCGAGCGGTGCCCGCGGTCGGAGATCGCCCTGTCGCTGGGCGATCCGCTCGTCGCGATCGTGATCGAGACCGAGAGCGGATCGCTGCGCGGGCGGATCGCGATCGAGGTCGAGCCGCGGCTCGCGCTCTCGGCGATCGACCGCGCTCTCGGCGGGTCGGCGGGCGAAGCCATCCCGACACCGGTCGTGCCGCTCTCCGACGTGGAACGCGGGGTGGTCGCGTACCTCGCCGCGCGCGCGCTCGACGCGCTCGACGCTCCGTGGACGATCGCTGGCGTGGTGACGAGCCCGCTCGCGCTCGCTGGCGCGCTCGGCGATCACGGCGCGAGCGTCTGGCCCGCGCGCGTGTCCTTCGGAGCGGACCACGGCGTCGTGCGCGCATGGTTGCCGGACCGCGCGCTCGCGATGCTCGCGGCCTCTGCAGAGGCCCCGGTTCCGAGCGGGCTCCTCACGCTTCCCGTCGACGTCGTCGTCGACGGAGCGCGCGGCACGCTCGGGCGAGCGGAGCTCGCGAGCATCCGCGAGGGAGACGTGGTCGTCCTGGACGAGACGTGGATCACCACCGGCTCGGCCGGGATCGGCGGCCACCCTCGAGCGCGCTTGCACGGCGGGAAGCGGCTCACGATACGCTGCGCGCTCGGCGAGAACGGGATCGTCATCGAATCGGTCGACGTGGACGCGTCCGCGCCGATCTCGGAGGTCAGGAAGATGCGGGACGGCGACACCGAAAAGAACGTGATCGATCGCGCGGGCGACGTGCCGATCGAGCTGGCGATCGAGATCGCGCGCTTCGCGTTGCCGCTCGCCGAGCTCGCGACGCTGCGCGCTGGCGAGGTGCTCGTCACGGGGCGCCCGGTCGGAGAGCGCGTGATCCTCCGGGCCGGCGAGCGCGCAATCGCCGAGGGCGAGCTCGTCGACGTCGACGGCGAGGTCGGCGTTCGCGTGCTCGCGCTCCAGAGCTGAAGCGGCGGCTCGCTCAGAAGTAGAGCGTCACACCCACGAAAGGCGAGAGCCACATCTCGGGCGAGGCGTAGATCTGATCCCACGTGGGAGCGAACGTGTAGTTCAGCTGCACGCCGGCCTCGATGCCGACATTGTTGCTCACCTCGAGCTGCACGCCGACCACTCCGTCGAAGCCGAACGAGACGACGGCGTCACCCTCACTCGCGACGGTGCCCGCGCTCGTTCGGAACGCGTTGCTCCAGATGGGCACCAGGATGCCCGCGCCGATGAACGGAACGACGGCCGTCGGGTTCAGGAACGCGTATCGGATGCCGAGCCCGACCCAGATCGTCGTCAGCCCGTAGCCCTCCCACGAGACCGTCACCGGCGTGCCCGCCGAGTCGACCTCGTCGTACGCACCGTCGCGCGCACCGTTGTACATGATGCCGAGCGACAGCTCTGCGGAGAGCCCGCTCCCGAACTCCCATCCGATGCGGCCCTGGACGCCGATGCCGACGTTCAGGTCCATGTCCTGGTGCTGCAGGACGAAGATCGGCACGACGAGGTGTGCGCCATACTGGATGCCGCGCCCGGTCTCCGCGGTCTCTTCTTCTTGTTCGACGACCGGGACCGGCTGCGCGCCGGCGTTGGGATCCGGCTGCGGCTGTGCGCCCTGGTCGTACGGTTGCGCGCCGGGCTCGTAGGGCTCGCCGGCGGGCGGCGCGTTGGGATCGACGGGCTGGTCGGCGGGCTGCATGACCGGCTCGTTCGTCGGCTGCTGCGGCCCGTCGGGCGGGAGCGGATCCTCGGCGCGCGCGACCGACGCGGCCGCGGTCGCGAGTGAGACGTTGACGAGGCAGAGAGTGACGATCGGGGTGATGCGCATGATGCTTCCTCTGTCAGTCGACGATGGTGAACCGGAGCTCGCGCGGCTCGTCGCCGCGCCGATACTCGACGACGAGCTCGCTCGCGACCCGAAGGCTGTCCCAGACGCGGCTCGCTTGCTCGGGACGCTCGATCGGCTGCCCGTTGACGCGCAGCACGACGTCGCCTGCGTGAAGATCGAGCGACGACAGGCCCGGGTCATCCGGATAGAACGTGACGAGGCGGAACCCGACGAAACGCCCGTTCTCCCGGAACGGCTCGGTCTCGACCCCTTGCAGGAAGCGACCTAGCCCGCGCTCGAGCACGGCGTCGAGCTCGGCCCGCCGGATTGTCCCCTGCGGATGGGTCTCTTCGACGACAGGCGCCGGCTGAGGGGCCGGGGGCGGGGGCTCGCTGGCCTCGCGGAGAGGCCTCGGCCGGGCCCTCGGCCGCGCTGCCACCACACGCAAATGCACTTGAAATCGCTAACAAAGCTGGGATCGTCCGATGCATGATGTCGTCCGGACGCCCGGTTTGGACGGACGCCGCTCGCTTCGATTTACTCCTCTCGTCGCGAGAGCGGCCAGTTTCCGCTCGGTGCTGCGCGGACCGTCGGGAGCAGCTCGGGACCGGAGGGGTCGTCGGCCCGCGCTTCTACTCCTCGTTGCGGAGCCTCCGGACGTGCCTCATCACGTCGGCGGCGACATCTTCGACGGCCCGGTTCGCGTCGACGTGCGCGATGCGGTCGTTTGGAAAGTGCGAGTCGATGTCGCGGTAGAACGTGGCGAGCTGCTCTTGCAGCTGATCGTCGTCGTACATCTCGCGGCCCGTGGTCCGGTTGAGCCGGCGTTTCGCGGCGACGTCCGGCGGGATGTCGAGGACGATGACGAGGTCGGGCCGGCGCGCCTGCCGGTTCAGCTCCCGCACCCACGCGATCGTGTCGGGCTCGCCGCCGCCGGTGACGGACTGGTACGCGACCGACGAGTGATCGTACCGATCGCTGATGACCGTGACGCCGTCCATGAGGTTCGGCTGGATCTCGGCCTCGACGTGGTCGAGCCGGTCCGCCGCGAAGAGCAGCGCCATCGTCGTCCACGTCGGCGGTCGGCCGCCTCGCATTCCGGGAACGACGACGCGCCCGGTCAGGATCTGGCGCAGCAGCATCCCGACCGGCCCGTCGCTCGGCTCCCGGGTGGCGTGGACCGGCAGACCGCGCGCGCGGAGGCCCTCCGCGACGAGCTTCGTGTGCGTCGTCGTGCCCGCGCCGTCGACGCCCTCGAGAACGATGAAGTTGCCTTCGATCAAGCGTGCCTCCTCGGGCTTCTTTCTGGGTCAGCCGTCCGCGCTCGCCCCGGCGACCGCAGCGAGCTCCTCCACCGTCGACGTGAGGACGATCGTGTCCGTTACCGCGGATACGTGCTCGACGCCCAAACGGATCGTCGGGGACCCGAGGAGGGGCATTTTCACGTTCAGAGACTCGACGACCTCGCGCCGGAGCTTGATCTCGAGCGCCACGACGCGAAACGACGCGACCTCGATCTCCACCCCGACGAGCGTGCCGATGTCCCGCCCGTGCTGGGCGAACACGCGCTTGCCTTCGAGGTCGGCGGTCGAGAGTGCTGGCATCCGCCGCACGCTACCGCGCAGGGGCCTCCGCCGGGAAGCCCCGCCGAGGCGCGGTCCCATGGGGACGCCGTCTACGGACACTCCGCGTCGGACAGCCGGCAGAGCGCCTCGCGGCACCGGACCGCGTGGGGGCCGCTCGGCGCGAGCTCGAGCAGCCGGCGGTAGGCGGCCATCGCCTCGGGGATGTCGTGAAGCTCCTGCTCCCGAAGCCGCGCCAGCGCCAGCAGAGCATTCTGCGCGGCGATCGAGCGGCCGCCCGCCTGGACCGCGCGCTGGTACGCGCCGGCGGCCTCGACCGGATCGCGGTCGGCCTCGTACGACTCGGCGATCATCGTCCACGCGCGGACGCGGTGCTCGACGCGAAGCGGCGAGCGGGCGATTCCGTAGAGGATGTGCCGGCTCCTCGCTTGCTCGCCGCGGGTCTGCAGAGACTCGGCGAGATCGAAGCGAGCGTCGAGCTCGAGAGGCGGGATCGGCGCCATCGGAGCGGATTCGTCATCCATTCCGAGCGCGGTTTCGTCAGCGCTCGCCACGGGATCGCCCGAGCTCGCGAGCGCCGGGCCCACCGACTGCTCGATGGCCGAGGCGCTGGCGCCACAATCCGACGCGGTCTCGTGCGTGGGCTCCGACGCGGTCTCGTACGTCGCTGCGTCGCTCCCTCTGGGCGCGCCGACCTCGCTCGGAGGTCCCGCTCGCGCCCGGGCGAGCCACGGCGCGGGATCCTCGTCCGGCAGCGCGTCGAGCGCGACGTCGGCGAGCGCCACCGTCGTCCTCTCACCGGCGCGCACGAGGCGCTCGTCCTCGCCGGCACGCGGCGCGACGCGAACGACCCCCTCTTCGACCGCGACCGTCGTCCCACCATCGGCGCCGACCTCGACGCGGAACACGGTACCGACGACCTCGACGCGCGCAGACTCCGTGTCGATCGCGAGGGTCTGCTCCCCCGGCCGATCCGGATGGAACTGCACCTCGACCGCGCCCGCCCCGAGGAACACCTCGACGCGATCCGGGTCGAGCTCGGTGAAGCGCGCGACCGAGCGCGGCGTCACGTCGACGCGGCTCGCGCCGAAGCGCACCTCGACGCGCTGCCGCTCGGCAGCGCGAACGGTGCGCCCCGCGTGGAGCTCGCCGCGATCGCGCGTCTCGCCATCCTCGTAGCTCCGGAAGCTCGCTGCCATGGGCGCATCGCTCGGCAGCCGCTGCTCGTGGCCGACGTAGAGGACGACGCCGGCAGCCGCGGCGGCGACGGCGGCAGCGCTCGCGAAGTAGACGAGCGGCCGCGGCGCGCGGCGGCGCGTGGGCTCGTCGCTCCGGGCCCCGAACGCGACCTCGGTGAGCAGCTTCCGCTCGAGCCGCATCCGCGCGAGATCATCGATGCGCCCGTCCTCGCCGCGCAGCGTCTCGGCGACGCGCTCGCTACCGTCACGCGGCGGTGCCATGGTCACCTCCGTCCGATCCACTCCTCGACACGTGCGCGTCGAGCCGCTGTCGCGCGCTCTTGAGACGCGCGTGGAGCGTCGAGATCCCGACGCCCGTCATCTGCATGATCTCCTTGAGCGTGTGGCCTTCGACCTCGTGTAGCACGAAGACCGCACGCTGGTCCGGTGTCAGCGACTCGAGCGCGACGTACGCCTCGTCGAGCGCGTGGGAGCGCGTGTCGGGTCGCGGCGCCGGGCGACCGAGGCCGACGAGATCGGTGACGCGCTGCCAGCGCTGGCGCCGCCACCGCACGCGCGCCTGATCGAGAGCCCGGCGCGTCGCGATGCCGACGAGCCAAGTCGCGATGCTCGACCGCCCGTCGAACGCTCCGGCGCCCTTCAGCGCTGCGAGGAACACCTGTTGAACCACGTCCTCCACGTCCGGGTCGTACCTGCCCAGGATCCTCGCGACGGTTCTGTGGACTCGATCGACGTGGGTGCGAAAGAGCCAGCGCACGGCGTCCTCGTCGCCTGCGGCAGCTTCCCGCAGCCGGACGGGCTCGTCGATCCGGGTCTCTGCGACTGGCACCGCCCTACCCACGAGCTTGAGTCGGCCCCGGCCGCGGCGATTTCCAACCCGGTCCTGGCTCATCGCGGGGCGGGCCTGAGGCGAAGTGACGTCACGATCCACGGGGTCCATTCGTCCTCGAGCAGGACGGTGTCGTCGACCCGTACGAAGGTGGCGCGGCTGAACGCCAGGTCGAGCCCCCCTTCGAGCACCCATTCGAACGGCGCATAGAACCGCCACGCGACCTCGACCGTTCCACGAAGACCGAGGTTCGACACCGTCTGCGTCGCCCCGGTTCCCTGCACGCTGGCCGCGCCGATCCGCGTCAGGAGCCCGATTGAGATGCCGGGCACGATCACGTCGCTCCAATCCGGCCGGAGCTGCGCGCGGACGCTGATGTTGACGGGCCGATACTCGATGACGTCGTCGCCCGACGCGATGCTGTCCGCGACGACGGGGAGGTCGCCCTCGACGACGATGCACTGGACGCCGACGCAGAGCCCGAGGCCCGCGCCGGGCCCGATGAGCAGCGTGCCGCGCGTCGGGGATACGCCGAAGAGGAGACGGAAATAGATTCGTCGGCTTCGCGACCGGCTCGATGCGCTCGCCGTGCGGGATCCCGCCCACGAGCGTGTACTGGCCGGAGCCGCGCGCGGAAGCGCCGGCTGGGGCGGCCGCCGGCTCCGGGCTCGTCGAGACATCGCAGAGAGCCTCGATTGCGAGCGCCACCGCGCGCTCGGCCGCGTCACCGCGCTGCGTCGGGAGGTCGACCTCGGTCGAGTACGCCGCTCCCGTCTCGCCGCCGAGGGCGATCCGCACGATCGGGCCGTCCGCGACGAGCGCCACGTGGCCCGCGGGCACGGCTTCGAAGAGATCGGGCGGTGGCGCGTCCCCGACGACGACGTGAGCACCGGTACGCCGCGTCAGCATGACGGCGACGCGGTCGGCGAGACGCGCCAGCTCGGGCGCGGGGCGCAACGTGAGATCGACGCGGCGGTCTTGCGCGTGCGACGGTGCAGCGCTCAGCGAGAGCGCAAGCCCAAAGAGCGCGAGCGCACTTCGTCCCCGCACCTCGACGAGGTTAACGCGAAAGGCGCGGCGACGCGAGCGGTCAGAACTTGTAGGTGAGCCCGAGCCGGAAGTAGAGCTGGGTGTCGAGGTTCCCGAAGCCGAAGAGGTCGCCGAGGATGCGACGCTTCTCGCCGGCGAGGATCCCCTCGAGCAGCGCCCAGAGGTTCCAGTTGCGGCCGAGCACGAGGTCGAGCGAGCCGCCGAGGCGCAGGCGGCCGAGGTCTTGGCGGCCGGTCGGGAGATCCTGCAGCGTATCGTCGCGGCAGGACGGATCGGTCGGGTCGGCCGCGCAGACCGACGGATTGCGGTAGTTGAAGTCGGTGCGCGCGAGACCGTCGTCATCGAGGCACGCGCTGCCGGCGTCGTCCGAGAGGTCGTACACGAACTGCTCGCCGAACTGCGACTCGACGAGGCAGTCGGAGCTGCTGCCGAGGAAGTCCCACCGGTCGCTGATGAGGTCGAGCGCGAGCCAGAGCGTGAACCCGCCGGCCTCGGCGAAGTGGAGAGTGCCGAGCGCCTCGAGCGTGAGGAAGCCCGAGTTCACCGAGTGCGAGTCGAGGACGTGTCGATTGCCGTCGCGCGGACCGGTCGCGCAGTCAGGCCCGCTGCCCGCGTCCATCTGCAAGCACGCTGCCTCCATCGACTCGTCTTCGGTGTGCGACCCGTCCGGGCCGAGCCCGCCGCCGGCGCGGATCACGAACCCGACCGAGACCTGCTGCACCGGCCGCGCGCCGAGCTTGCCGGAGAGCTCGAAGTCCGTGAGCCGGCCGAACGTGCGGATCGCGAAGCCGCCCTGGAGCCAGTCGAGCACGCCGACGTTCAAGCGGAGCTCGGCGAGGTACGGCCAGCCGACCGAGATGTCGAGCGTCGCGAGCTCGGGCGGGAGCACCGCGGCGCCGTGGCTCACGGAGCTCGTGCGCTCGCGCTCGAGCACCTCGCGGCGCTCGGCGCGCTCCTCTTCGGTCATCTCGCCCTCGGCCACCATCGACACGTTGAACTCGCGCGTCGTGTCCGACGCGACGAGGTTCACTTGCTCGACGTGCTCGTGGTAGCCCTCGGCGCGGACCTCGAGGTGGTGCTGGCCGACCGGGATCGTGCCCTCGTACGGGATGGGCCCGACCTCGGCGCCGTCGACGAAGAGCGCGGCGTCGCGCGCGTTCGCGACGACGCGCACCGCGGTACCGCGCGGGTGGAGGCGCGCCGTGAGCTCGCAGTTGCGCCCGGGCGCCGTCTCGCACGTCGTGCGGAAGTCCTCGTAACCTTCGGCGCGCACGACGACCGCATGCGTCCCTACCGGTGGAGAATCGACGACGACGGGCGGATTGCCGCGCTCCTCTCCGTCGACCGTGATCACCGCGGACCCGACGTCGGCGCGCACGACGATGTCGCCGGCCTCGCGCGGATCGCGCTCGAGGCGGATCGACACGACGCGCTGCTGACCGCTCTCGATCGTGACGGGCTGCTGCGCCGCCTGATAGCCCGGCGCCGTGGCCTCGAGGATGTGCTCGCCGGGCGCGACGCTGTCGGCGCTCACGGGAGCTTCTCCGAGCGTCGTCCCGTCGAGGCTGATGACCGAGCCCGGGACGTTGGCGAGGACCCGCAGGCTCCCGGTGCGCGCGGGCGCGGCGCGGAGCGTGACGTTGACCTGTGCGCGCTCGCCTGCGATGACGCGCACATCTTGGCTCTGACGCTCGCCGCCGTCGGGACGGAGCTCGATGGTGTGTTGGCCGGCGGGAACGTTCTCGATGATTGTCGGCGTGCTACCGCGTGGGTCGCCATCGAGATAGATCGCGACTCCCGAGGTGTCCGCGCTGACCATGATCGATCCGGTCTGCGGTGCCTCGCGCTCGAGCAGCACGGGCAGCGTCATCACTTGACCGCCGGCGACCTCGGTCCACTGCGAGAACGTCACGAACCCTTCGCGGCCGACCTGGATGAGGTGCCGCCCGGGCTGCACGGTCGCGCGGTACGGGATGCTGCCGACGGGCTGCCCGTCGACGCGGATGGTCGCGTTGTTCGCGCCCTCGTTGCCCGCGCTGATGACGAGCGTGCCGAGCGGGTTCAGGACGATGCGGAAGGTCTCACGCCGGCGCGCGACGTTCACGGGGAGGCGGCCCTCCTCGTGGTTCGCGAGCTGGAAGATCAACGTGTGGCCGCCGCGCGGGACGCGCGCGTTGCTGAGGGGCGTCGTCCCAATCGGCGGGGTCTGCGTGCTGTCGACGTAGACGGTCGCGCCCGGCGGGGTCGACTCGATGTTGATCGGGATGGGCGTCTGCGCGTGCGCCGTGCCCGCGAGCGCGAGCGTCAGCGCGAGGAGCCCGAGGGCCACGGTCGCGTGAAGAGTCGAATTCGAGCGAGCCAAGCGGCACCTCCGTCTGAGCATCCGGTGCGTTGTAGAACCTCCGGTGCCGTGGTTTCAAGAACGGGGTGGGGCTCTCGGGTGTTCAAACGAATTCCCGCGAAAGCGACCAGGACCCCCCCATCTGTTCAGCGCCCTCGTGGCACGAAGCTTGAAAGAGTACCGTTAGGCTGTGCCAAACGCGGTGGGATCGGGTGGAGCGGTGGCACAATCGGGACGACGGGCGACGTGGAGGAACGAATGACGGCGATGTACAGACTGCTCGTGGCGGGCTCCGTGGTCTCCACGCTCGCGATCGGATTCGGGGTCGCGGCGCCCAGGGCCGAGGCCTGCGGCGGCTTCTTCTGCAATGGCGGCGGCGGCGGGCCGACACCCGTCGTGCAGGCGGCCGAGCGGGTCATCTTCGAGAAGCGAAACGACGGTACGGTGCGGGCGTACGTCCAAATCCGGTACGACGGGAACGCTCCTGTCGGCTTTTCGTGGATCATCCCGGTCCTGACGATCCCCGAGGTCGGCATCGCCGATTCGGCGACGTTCGACCAGCTCGATACCGCGACGGCGCCCCAGTTCCGCTTCATCAACAACGGCGTCGCGTTCTCCGGCGGCGGCGGCGGCGGCGGCGGGTGTGGAGCGGCGTACTCCTCGGCGGTGCCTCGGGGGGCCGAGGACGGGACGATGGACGTCGCGGGCGTCCACGTGTGGGACGCGTCGCGCGTCGGCGACTACGAGACGGCGACGATCTCCGGCGACAGCGCCGACGTGCTGCTCGCGTGGCTCGAAGCGAACGACTACGACGTCCCCGACGAGGCCGGCGCGCTCGTGCAGGAGTACGTCACCGAGGGGCACCTCTTCGTCGCCTTCAAGTTCAACCCGATCACCCCGGGGACGGGAACGCTCGATCCCGTCGTCCTGACCTACCCGGGCGACAAGCCGTGCGTGCCGCTGCGCATCACGGCGATCGCGTCGACGCCGATCCTCGACGTGATGGTCATGGCGTTCGGGGCGCAGCGCGCGATGCCCGACGGCGCGTACGCGACGACCGAGCCGAGCTACGCCGAGGTGCGCCCGGACTTCTCGACCCTCGCCCAGACGACGTACGGCGACGAGGTCGCGATCTCGATCTCCGAAGCGGGCGGACGGGCGTTCGTGACCGAGTACGCCGCGCCCACGAACCAGGTGACGGGAGTGACGGACGTCGAGGCGCTCGCGATCCTGTCGCGAAACCCGTACGTGACGCGCTTCTACACGCGCATGGCGCCCGAGGACATGACCGTCGACCCGGAGTTCGACTTTCCGGGCGGCGCGGACGTGACGAACTTCCACGTCGTCGACATCACGCCGCCGACGATGTCGCGAGCGGGGAGCAGCAGGTCGGGCCTGAGATACGCGCTCGCGCCGTTCGTGCTGCTCGGCGCCGCGGGGCTCCTCACGATCCGCCGGCGTCGCCGCGGCTGATTCATCGACGAGCCCTGAAAAGAAGCGCAGCGACCTCGTCGCCGCTGAGGCCGTGCGGCGCCCCGATGCGCGCGAAGACCCACGGGTTCAGGCGCCCGCCCTCGGGCGCGAGCACGGCGCGGATCTCGAGCTCGCCGAGCTCCGCGTGAGCCGGCTCGTCCGGGCTCGGCACGTACGAGGCGCGGACGGTCTCGAGCACCGCGATCGAAGGCACGCCCAGGCACGCGCGCTTGATCCGGAGCGCCGCGCGCATCCACCCGTGGTACGCGACGAAGAGGATCGCCCAGCGAGGCGGGTCCACCGCGCGCTCGACGACGTCCGTGAGCGCATCGATGCGCGCATCGATGACATCGAGCGGCAGCTCGTCGATCTCGCGCAGCGCGCCGGGAAAGCGCTCGGCGAGCCGCGCCATGGCGCGCTTGGGATCGGCGGCGGCGCCGGCCACGTCGTCGAGACGCAAGCGCCGCATCTCGACGTACTTGTCGCGGAGCGAAGCGAACGAACGGACGTCCACGCGCATTCTTAGCGCGGATCGCGGCTCGCGACACCGCTCTGGGACACCGCTAGGGGCTCGTCGGGCGGAGCCTCGGCGCCCGGCCTAGCTTCGCCGATGCGGCGACGCACGGTCGGTTGGGGGCTCGGCCCGCTGAGCGGCCCGCGACGGCCTCGTCCCGGCGTCATGCGTTCGAGTTCTCGGGATCCTCGACAATCTCGCGGAAGCGCTTGGCGAGGACGCCGGCTTGGTAACCGTCGAGGAGGCGGTGGTCGAAGGTGCAACCGACCGTGACGATCGGGCGCACCTCGACCCGCCCGTCGACCGCGACCGGCCGGTCCTGCACGGCGCCCACGGTGAGAAGGATCGGTGTGCGCGAGAACGGGACGAGCGGCGCGAGCCCGACCGGCAGCCCGAACATCCCCACGTTGGTCACCATCGCGCTCCCGAACGGATCGTCCGGCATGCCCGCCCAACGCAGGTCGAGCCCGAGGTCGACGGCCAAGTACGTGCCGAGCGACATCATGGGCCCGCGGACGCTCGCGGGCAGGTTGGCGATGCGGGCGTTCGCCTTCTGGAGCGCGGTGTCACCCTTGGTGCGGACGATCTTCACTCGGTCCGCCATCTCCTGTGCGATCTCGACGACGGTCTTGTCGTTCGCCTCGCGGACCTTCACGCCGGAGAGGTTCTCCCCGCCTTCGGTGGCGACCTGGAAGAAGACGTCGATCGTGTCGCGCAGGTAGACGTGGTGTCCGCGCCGGATGATCGCGTTGACCTCGGGCCGAAGCGCGATCGCCGATGCGACCGCCTTGCCCATCAGGTGAGTGAGCGTGATCTTCAGTCCGGACGTCTCGCGTTGCTCTGCCATCCACGCGTTGGCCTTCGAGACGTCGATGTCGATGGTGCCGTAGACGGTCGGGTCCGACGGCGGTCCCCACGTGAACATGGCGAGCTTTCGCCACGTTCGGAGCTTCTTCTCCTTCCTGAACCGGGCCATCGACCGTTCGTGCCCCGGACGCGGGTCGACTGTCAACGCCGAGGATGTTTGAATGCGCACCCATGGCCGAGAGCACGATCGAGAGCACTTCGAAGGAAGCAAGGATCTTTCCCGCCGCCCGCGGCGTTCGCCGAGGTATCGCGGCTCGGATCGATCGAGGAGTACGAGCGGCTCTACACGCAGAGCATCGAGGCGCCCGAGGAGTTCTGGGCGGAGCAAGCGCGCGAGCTCCATTGGTTCACGCCTCCGAAGACGATCCTCGAGTGGAAGCCGCCGCACGCGCGGTGGTTCGAAGGCGGGACCACGAACCTCGCGTACAACTGCCTCGACCGGCACGTCGATGCAGGCCGCGGCGAGCAAGGCGCGCGATCATCTGGGAGGGCGAGCCGGGCGACGTGCGCACATACACGTACGCGGAGCTCGCGGCCGAGGTGCGAAAGCTCGCGAACGTGCTCGAGACGCTCGGCGTGGGCGCCGGAGATCGCGTCGGGATCTACATGGGCATGACCCCCGAGACCGTGATCGCGATGCTGGCGTGCGCGCGCATCGGCGCGATGCACACCGTCATCTTCGGCGGCTTCGCGGCCGACGCGATCCGCGATCGACTGAACGACGCTAGCGCGAAGCTCGTCATCACGCAGGACGGCGCGTGGCGGCGCGGACAAGTCGTGCCTCTGAAGGCACAGGTCGACCACGCGCTCGAGAGCGTGCCGAGCGTCGAGAGCGTGATCGTCCTCCGGCGCACCGGAAACGACGTCTCGATGAAGAGCGGACGCGACCACGACTGGCGCGCCCTGATGGAAGGCGCCAGCGACGCGCCACGACGCCCCGCCGCTCGAAGCCGAGCACCCGCTCTTCATCCTCTACACGTCCGGCACGACCGGCAAGCCGAAGGGCGTCCTCCACACGACCGGCGGCTACATGGTCGGCGACGTACACGACCACCAAGTACGTGTTCGATCTGCGAGACGACGACGTGTACTTGTGCACCGCCGACGTCGGCTGGGTCACCGGCCACAGCTACATCGTGTACGGCCCGCTCGCGAACGGCGCGACCGTGCTGATGTACGAGGGCGCGCCGAACCATCCGGGCCTCGACCGGTTCTGGGACATCATCGAGCGGCACCGCGTGACGATCCTCTACACGGCACCGACCGCGATCCGCGCGTTCGTGAGGTGGGGCGACGAGCACCCGCGAAAGCACGACCTCTCGTCGCTGCGGCTGCTCGGCACCGTGGGCGAGCCGATCAACCCCGAAGCGTGGATGTGGTACCGCCGGACGATCGGCGGGGAGCGCTGCCCGATCGTCGACACCTGGTGGCAGACCGAGACGGGCGCGATCATGATGACGCCGCTGCCGGGCGCCATCCCCGCGAAGCCCGGGTCGTGCACGCGCGCCGTTCTTCGGCGTCTCACCGAAGGTCCTCAGGGAAGACGGTTCCGAAGCGAGACCGAACGAGGGCGGGCTCTTCGTCATCGACAAGCCGTGGCCGTCGATGCTCCGGACGATCTGGGGCGACGACGAGCGCTTCCGAGAGCAGTACTTCTCGCGCTTCCAGGGCCTCTACTTCACCGGCGACGGCGCGCGGCGCGACGAGGACGGCTACTTCTGGGTCATGGGCCGCGTCGACGACGTCGTGAACGTCGCCGGGCACCGGCTCGGGACCGCCGAGATCGAGAGCGCGCTCGTGGCGCACGCGGCGGTCGCCGAAGCCGCGGTCGTGGGCCGCCCCGACGAGATCAAGGGCCAGGCGCTCGTCGCCTTCGTCACGCTCAAGAGCGGCCACACAGCCGAGCGCGGCGCTGCGCGCCGCGCTCAAGGAGGTCGTCGCGACGGAGATCGGCAAGTTCGCGCGACCCGACGACGTCCGCTTCGCCGACGCGCTGCCGAAGACGCGGAGCGGCAAGATCATGCGCCGGCTCCTCAAGGACCTCGCGTCGGGCCAGCCGCCCGGAGACGTCACGACGCTCGAGGACGTCAGCGTGCTCGCGAAGCTCCGCGGAGACGACGAGGCGTAGCGCCCGCTCGCCCCCCCCACCGCCGGAAACTCGACCTGCGAAGGCCCGAGCCGCACGATCTCGCCATGGGCGAGCGCTGCGAGGTCGGCGTCCTGTGCATTCACGGGATGGGTCAGCAGCGGCGCGGCCAGACGGTCGAGACGCCCGCGCGCACGATCCACAGGTGGCTCGAGTCTTGGTTTGGCGCGCGCGGAGGCGCATCGGCCGGTACGGCACAGATCCGCCAAGCTTCGCTCGCCGAGACGCAGCTCGAGGGTAGCGAGCCTGCGAGCGCGGTGCTCGAGGTGTGCGACCCCGACGGCAACAAGGCGCGATGGCTCTTTGCCGAGTCGTGGTGGGCGGCGGACTTCGAGGCACCGCCGATCGCGAGCCTCGGCTGGTGGATGCTCACGCGCGGCGCGGCGGTCGTCGTCTCGCACCTGGCGCTCGGGGTCCTCCTCATGCTGCCGCCCGCGTTCCTGATCCGCGTGGGCCGCGATCTCGAGGGGCTCGGCGCAGCGATGCGCTCGAAGCCGGATGTACCGTACACGCCGGGCATGATCGTGCGCGGGTGGCTCTGGCTCGCGCTTCTGCACTTCCCGGTCGGGCCGATGCTCTTCGTCCTCGTGCTCGTGCCGACGGTCGTTCTCCAACTGCTGACGCTCGTCCTGGTGACGCTCGCGCTCATCCCGATCCACCGCCTTCAATCGCTGATCCAAGGCGTGCTCCTCGTGCTCCGGAGCGTCCTCGGGGACGGCTTTCAGTTCACCATGAACAGCGCGGTCCGAACCTCGATCCTCACGCACGTTCACCGCGATCTCGAGTGGCTCGCCGCGCGCTGCAACCGCGTGATCGTCCTCGCGCACTCACAAGGCGCCGCGGTGGCTTACCAGGCGCTCGTCGACCTCCGCGATCTCGCCGACGCGTACCCCGAGGCGAGACCGCGGGTCGAGAAGCTCATCACCTACGGATTGGGGCTCGCGAAGCTCGAACAGATGCGCCGCGCGAACCACACGCCGCTCGCCCTCGCCGCTCTCCTCGCGGTTCCCTATCTGCTCGCGTGTCGGGCGCTTTTCGAGCGCGCGATGATGATCGACCTCGGGCTGTCGTGGCTCTTCTACTGGGGCGTGTTGCTCTTGCCGATGCTTGGAACGACGCTCGTCGTCCTCTACTTCGCGATCGAGGCGATGCGCATCAACGATGAGCTGCGCACGGGCTTCCAGAAAGCGCTCCCGGACGTGCGTTGGATTCGACTTTCGCGCGAGCCGCGACCCCGTGCCGGCACCACCGCTCGAGCGGACCGACCGCGACCACCGCCGCATCGGCAACGTGAAGAGCGTGCTCCTCGACCACAATTCGTACTGGGCCAACATGGACGTGTTCGTCGCCGACGTCGTGAGCGAGATTGACGAGCTCTCCGATCCGACGCTTCGTCTCCCACGCGCTCGCGCCCGGCCAGGTCGATCGGTGCGAGAAGCGCCTGGGTCGCCTGCGCTGGCTCTCCGGGGCGCGAGCGCTCCTCGCCGCGGCGGT
Organism: uncultured delta proteobacterium; assembly: GCA_963740495.1. Classification (GTDB taxonomy): domain Bacteria; phylum Myxococcota_A; class Polyangia; order Polyangiales; family CAVUEK01; genus CAVUEK01. The sequence continues at coordinate 213,710 of CAVUEK010000005.1, read as the reverse complement.
GCTGGGCGGCTTGATGCTGCACGGATCGGCGTTGCCGAGGATCGGCGAGGCGACCATCGCGGTGCTGCACGCGAGCTCGACGCGCACGCCGTTCCTCCGGCACGCGGTCCGGAGGCGGCACGTCGAAGCGGTGGCGAGCACCGCGCTCTCGAGCGGAATCGGCCTTGGCGCCGTGCTCTTGTCTGCCGTGCTCTGGCACTTCGTTCTGCTCTTCGCCTGGACGATCTGGAACGCCGTCGAATCGCAGCGCGCCCTGTTGCCGCGGCCTCGCGGCCATCCCCTGCGCCGTCTCGGCGCGCTGCCGCTGGCGGTCGCGTCGCTGGTTCCCGTCGCCGTGATGATCTCGGGGCCACGCACCGTCGCGAACGCGGCGATGGCCGTCGCCGCGGGCTGGCCGCTCGTCGAGGCCACGGGCGCGATTGTCGTCGCGGCGGCCGTCACGTGTCTCGTGCTGACGATCGTCGTCTTGCCGAGCGTCCGGGTGTGGAGGTCGCGTCGCAGGCTAGAGAGGGTCCGGAGGTGACCGACCCCGATTGTCGTCGTCCCAGCCTTCGTCGTCGACTCCACCGCCCCATCCACCCGCGTCGTCGTCCGGCCAATCGGCCCACCGGGCAGTCCCGCCGAGAAGAGGTAACGGCGTCGTGTCTCCCGCGATGACGCGCGGCTGAACGGGCGGATCGCCTTCGTGGTGGAAGCGCAGCGTGTCGACCTCGGCGAGTCCGAACTCGAGCGCCGCCTGATTGATGCGACCTCGCGCGTGCATGTGCGTCAGGAGATTCCGCATGCGGTTCTTCATGCTCGGGCTGATCTCGTCGCGCTCGTACTGCCCGTGATAGAGCTTCGGGTTCGGGAGGATGCACGCGAGGAAGGCGCTCTCCGCGGGCGACAGCTCCGAAGGGTCGCGCCCGAAATAGTGCTCGGCGGCGGCTCGAAGCCCGTAGATGCTCGGCCCGTACTCGATGACGTTGACGTAGAGCTCGAGGATGTCGGCTTTTTCGAGCGCGCTCTCGAGCCACCACGTCAAGAGAACCTCTTGAACCTTGCGCGCGAGGTACTTCTCCCGGTGGAGGAAGAGGTTCTTCGCGAGCTGCATGGTGATCGTGCTGGCGCCGTAGACGTACGAGCCGGCGCGAAGGTTGCGCTCGAGCGCGTCCCTGATCGAGCCGACCGAGAAGCCGTGGTGATGGAAGAACGCGCCGTCCTCGTGCGCGAGGATCGCGTGCACGAGGAACGGGCTCGTCGCGTAGATCGAGCTCCACGCGAGCGTCCCGGGCCCCGTGGTCATCTCGAACCAGCTCCCGTCGGGCTCCTGAACGCGATGCAAGAACGGCGCGCGCACGCGCCCGAGGTCGGCGAGCGCAGGAACCGTCTGAAAGACGCACCCGTCGTTGACGTCGAGGTCGAGCGACAGGTGCTCGAGGTCGGTCGAGTCGACGTGCGCGCGCGCGTGACCTCCGATGCGGCCGTCGAGTGAAAAGCCAGCGAGCTCTCCGAGCAGGTCGGCCGGGATTGCATGGACCGCGGCGTTGCAGTCCGTCGGCGGCAGGGTAGCGTCGACATCGACGAGATAGCGGTCCAGGCCGAGCTCGAGCGCTCCCGTGAAATCGAGCTGTGCGTCTCCCATCGTCATGCGCGCGCGCTCGACCTCGAGGCGCCGCGCGGCCGGAAAGAGCGCCCCTGTCCGTCGAACGCGACGTCGAGGCCGCGGACGGGATCGGGCGCGATGCGGTCCGAAGCGAGCCCGCCGTTCGCGAGGCTCACGTTGCCACGAAGGTCGATCCGATCGGCGCCCCGCCCCTCCACCTCGAGCTCTCCGCTGAGCGAGCTCTCCTCGGGCTCGTACCAGGGCACGCTCGGCAGAAGCGGCGCGACCAGCGCGAGCGGGAGCGCATCGAACGAGATCGAGCCGTTCGCGCGGAGCTCCTCGGGCGCGACGACGAGCTCCCACCGAAGCGAGCCGTCGTGCCCCGGAGCGCCGCTTCCCCGCGTCCTGAGCTCGTGCGCGTTCACGCGCTCCACCTCGGCGTCGAGGCGCTGCACGATCGAGACCTCGCCGTCGTCGGTCCGCGCACGCACGTCGATCGGGCCGACCCGCGCGCGTGCGCCGATGGCGAACCGGTCTAGCCACGACCGCGACGTGGCCGGGTCCTCGGGCGCGTCGGTCGCCGGACCGCGAACCGCCTCGAGCGCGTGGCCGAGGCGCCCTCCCGTCGTCGCGCCCGTGAGGTCACCCGCCCGACGCGCCCACATGACCGTGCCCCCGTCGATCCCGAGGGCCCGCACGGTCCAGCCTTCGGGCTCGTGCGCGAGGTCGGCCTCCGCGTCGTTTAGCTCGACCGTGTCGTAGGGCGCCCCGCCGACGGCGATGCTCGAGGCTCCCCCGAGGAAGCGCGCTCGAGTCGCGCGAACGTGCCCGCCCTCGACCGTCACGAGCGGGCCAATCTCGTCGCGGAGCAAGATCGACGCCCCGTCGATGGAGACCGCGCGCTCGGAGGCGCCCGCACCGACGCTCACCTCTGGAGAGCCGGCGACCGACGGGGCCTCGAGGGCGGACAGCGCCTCGCGGAGCTCGCGCAACGACTCGGGTAGGCCGTCGTTCGAGACATCGACCTCGACGCGGACGTCCCGCAGCTCCACCGCGTCGACCGCCGACGCGCCGTCGAACAGAGCGCCGAACAGACCGGCCTCGACGTAGATTCTCGCCGGCGCGGATCTGGAGGCCGCCGTGGCGCCCTTCGAGCGCGACGTCCTCGAGGACGACGCCGCCGAACCGCATCGACGCATCCTCGATCCGCGCCGCGACCCCGAGGCGCCGCTCGATCGCGGCCTCGGCCTTCGCGCGGGCGAGCGAAGGCAGCCACCACCACCACGCGAGCGCTCCGGCGACGAGGGGCACCGAAGCCGCGATGCCGGCCGCGATCCGTTTGCGACTCACTGCCATCGGAGCCTCTTTCGAGGCGGCGGAAGTATGACGCGGAAGGAGCGGTGGGAGAAGCCGAACGGCGCGTGAGCGGACGCTCGTCGAGCTCCTCGGACGGACGCGACGGAAAAAAGAAACCCCGTTTCACCGAAGTGAAACGGGGTTTCAGGATTAATCCCGGCGGCGTCCTACTCTCCCACACGGCTTCCCGTGCAGTACCATCGGCTCTGGAGGGCTTAACTTCCGAGTTCGGGATGGGATCGGGTGTGACCCCTCCGACATAGCCACCGGAAACTCGTGGGCGAATCGCTCGTCGATTTCGCCGCTCTTCGGGCGTTGCGCACAGAGTGTAGCTGTCGGGTCGAGGCGGCGCTCACGCTCTCAACGAGCGCGACGCTCTTGCTCCCAACCCTGACCTCGAAACGGTCGGTACGCGCCTTAGAAATAGGTCAAGCCTCACGGCCGATTAGTACTGGTCAGCTCCACGCATTGCTGCGCTTCCACACCCAGCCTATCAACCTCGTAGTCTTCGAGGGGCCTTCAGGGGCCTTGCGGCCCGGGATACCTAATCTTGAGGTCGGCTTCCCGCTTAGATGCTTTCAGCGGTTATCCGTTCCGCACATAGCTACCCAGCTATGCCACTGGCGCGACAACCGGAACACCAGAGGTGCGTCCATCCCGGTCCTCTCGTACTATGGATCAGCTCCTCTCAAGTCTCCTGCGCCCACGGCAGATAGGGACCGAACTGTCTCACGACGTTCTAAACCCAGCTCGCGTACCGCTTTAATTGGCGAACAGCCAAACCCTTGGGACCTGCTCCAGCCCCAGGATGCGATGAGCCGACATCGAGGTGCCAAACCGCGCCGTCGATGTGAACTCTTGGGCGCGATCAGCCTGTTATCCCCGGAGTACCTTTTATCCGTTGAGCGATGGCCCTTCCATACAGAACCACCGGATCACTAAGGCCTGCTTTCGCACCTGCTCGACCTGTCGGTCTCGCAGTCAAGCTCCCTTATGCCTTTACACTCTACGGCTGGTTTCCAATCAGCCTGAGGGAACCTTCGCGCGCCTCCGTTACTCTTTGGGAGGCGACCGCCCCAGTCAAACTGCCCACCAGGCAGTGTCCCCGACCCGGATAACGGGTCTAGGTTAGAAGCCCAGAACAATCAGGGTGGTATTTCAAGGTTGGCTCCACCGAGACCAGAGCCCCGGCTTCAAAGCCTCCCACCTATCCTACACAGATTGTCCCGAGCTTCACTGCCAAGTTGCAGTAAAGGTTCACGGGGTCTTTCCGTCTTGCCGCGGGTAGAGGGCATCTTCACCCCCATTTCAATTTCGCTGAGTCCCTGGCCGAGACAGTGGGGAAGTCGTTACGCCATTCGTGCAGGTCGGAACTTACCCGACAAGGAATTTCGCTACCTTAGGACCGTTATAGTTACGGCCGCCGTTTACTGGGGCTTCGGTTCGACGCTTCGCTTGCAGCTGACGACTCCCCTTAACCTTCCAGCACCGGGCAGGCGTCAGACCCTATACGTCCTCTTGCGAGTTCGCAGAGTCCTGTGTTTTTAGTAAACAGTCGCTACCGCCGTTTCTCTGCAACCCACCGCCGCTCCGGACGCGAGGTCCTTCACCTACGATGGGCACACCTTCTCCCGAAGTTACGGTGTCAATTTGCCGAGTTCCTTAGCCAGAGTTCTCTCAAGCGCCTTGGGATTCTCTCCCCGCCCACCTGAGTCGGTTTGCGGTACGGTCACCAGAGATGGCTCCGCGCGCAGCTTTTCTTGGAAGCGTGGGATCACCGAGTTGCGGAGCCGAAGCTCCACCTCATCACCTCTCGGCGTTGACCTCGCGTTTGTCCCTATCGGGTCCTACGAGATCCGCCTACGGGCTTGAACCAGCACGACCAAAGGCTGGCTCGGCTACCCTTCTCCGTCCCCGCTCGCTTCAACGCCATCCCTGGTGGTGCAGGAATATTAACCTGCTTTCCATCACCTACGCCTTTCGGCCTCGGCTTAGGGACCGACTAACCCTGGGAGGATTATCCTTCCCCAGGAAACCTTGGGCTTACGGCGACAGGGTTTCTCATCCTGTTTATCGCTACTCATGCCTGCATAAGCTCTTCCGAGAGCCGCCACCGCTCCTTACGGTACTGCCTCGTATCTCTCTCGAGAATACTCCCCTACCGCTCTCTTGCGAGAGCCCGAAGCTTCGGTACTCAGACTTGAGCCCCGTTATATTTTCGGCGCAGGCTCGCTTGACCAGTGAGCTATTACGCTTTCTTTAAAGGATGGCTGCTTCTAAGCCAACCTCCTGGTTGTCTGATGCGTTCCCACATCCTTTCACACTTAGCCTGGATTTGGGGACCTTAGCTGTCGATCTGGGCTCTTTCCCTCTCGGCTACGAAACTTATCACCCGCAGCCTGACTCCCGGATAGTTGCTCACCGGCATTCGGAGTTTGGTTGGGTTTGGTAATCTGGTAGGACCCCTAGCCCATCCAGTGCTCTACCTCCGGCGGAATTCGTCCGAGGCTATACCTCAATATATTTCGGGGAGAACCAGCTATCTCCCAGCTTGATTAGCCTTTCACCCCTACCCTCAGCTCATCCCCTCAGATTTTCAACTCCAGTGAGTTCGGTCCTCCACGCGGTATTACCCGCGCTTCAACCTGGCCATGGATAGATCGCTAGGCTTCGGGTCTACGCATGCCACTGGTCGCCCTGTTAGGACTCGGTTTCCCTACGGCTCCACCTAACGGCTTAACCTTGCGACATACCGTAACTCGCAGGCTCATTATGCAAAAGGTACGCGGTCGCACATTCCCTTGCGGGCATAGCGCTCCCACTGCTTGTAGACGCGCGGTTTCAGGTTCTTTTCACTCCCCTCACCGGGGTTCTTTTCACCTTTCCCTCACGGTACTTGTTCACTATCGGTCGTCGAGTAGTATTTAGCCTTGGAAGATGGTCCTCCCAGATTCCCGCCGGGTTGCACGTGTCCTGCGGTACTCGGGTACCATCCCGGGAGACTGTTCGCTTTCGACTACAGGGCTGTCACCCTCTATGGCCGGCCTTTCCAGACGGTTCGTCTAGCGACAGTTTTGTAACTCCGTACGGCACTGGAGTGCCGCTGAATGGCCCCACGACCCCGTACCAGCAACGCCTCCAGGCTTACACTGATACGGTTTAGGCTGTTCCCCGTTCGCTCGCCACTACTAGGGGAATCTCGGTTGATTTCTTTTCCTCCGGGTACTTAGATGTTTCAGTTCCCCGGGTTGCTCCCTCGACCTATGTAT
>CAVUEK010000005.1:0-205000 GCA_963740495.1 uncultured delta proteobacterium | reverse complement strand
CGCGCGGTAATTGCTCGAAAAGGGCCCGCTCGCCACACGGGGCTCGACCCGCGCCGGCCCTACCCGTTATGGTCCCGCGCGAGGAGGATGCCAAGACCATGAAGCGCGTTCTGGTTCTGGTCGCGTTGGGGACCGTCGGGGCGGCCATCGCCGTCGCCTGCTCGGACAACCAGCAGGAAACCCCGCCCGAGCCACCGACCCCGCCCCCGGTCGCACCCGATCCACCCCCCCCGGAGCCCGAACCGCCCCCCGAGCCTCCTCCGGTCGAGCCGGCAGCGGCCGGGACCGGCGAGGACCAGTCGGACATGGACTGCGAGGCGGAGGACGCGAACTGCCCGCTCTTCGCGTGGATGCAGTCGAACACCGTGCCGGCCGTCGAGGGGCACGACCTGCCGGCGCTCGCGGCTGCCATGCACAAGATCGAGTTCCTGGCACCCGATCCGAGCTGGAACGACGGCGACGAGGGTTGGGCCCACATCGCCCGAGATGGCGCCACCAAGGCGGAAGCGAACGACTTCCGCGGCGCGCGCGCAGCTTGCAAGAGCTGCCACCACGCGTGGCGGGACCGCTTTCGGCAGGAAGGCCGTCGAACGGCGCCGGTCCCCGAGCTTCCCGAGAACGCGGCCCAGGGCCGGACCGACCTCTAGCCGGCGGTCAGTCGAGCGGCAGGACGAACACCTCGTCGCCCTGAGCGATCTCGAGGTGCGCGGCGGTCGACGCGTCGACGCGCGCGACCTCGCCGACGACGCGGCACGGCGCGGCGACTGCGCGGAAATACGGCGGGACATCGTACTCGCACGCGAGCAGCGTGCGGCGCGCGCCGGCGTCCGCGCCCACCTCGAGCACCGAGCGCGAGGCGCGCTGCACGAGCTCGCACTCGTCGGTCGCGACGACGAAGTGCGGCCCACCGTCGAACGGGTCGACCCGATTTGCGTAGCGGAAACCGATGCGCTTCAGGAGCTTTTCTACCCCACGCGTCTCGCGTCCCACCTTGCCGATCACGTCTCGAGCGTCTCGTGGCAGGAGCGACGCGTAGATGTCGCCGTCGGGAAACAGCGCCCGGACGAACTCCTTGTTCCGCTTCGAGAGGCGATCGGCCTCTTTGTACGTGAGGTGGGTGAAGTGGCGCCCGATCGCCTCCCAGAGATGGCTCTTGCCGTCCTCCTCGAGCGGCGGCAGCAGCTCGGCGAGCAGCTCGTTCTGGAAGTCCTCTCGATGCGCGGCGATGAAGAGGAACCGCACGTACGAGATGAGCATCCCGAGCTTCTCGGGCGCGCGCCGGTACTCGGGATGCATCACGAGCCCCCCGATCTCGGTCGGCCCCGAGAACGAGTAGCCCATCGACAAGACCTTGTGGACGAAGTGCCGATCGAGCGTCGGGCTGTACTTCTCTTCGTTGAGGACGTCGAAGTAGACGTACGGCGCGTCCTTGCGTCCGAGCTGCCCGATGATCATCGACGTGCCGACCGCGCGGTCGGCGTCGCGGTCGAATACGGCGAACACGTATTGACGCCGGCGCGGGTCGCCGACCTTGCCGGAGAAAGCTGCCTCGCTCTGGGTGACCACCTCGAGAACGGCGGCGGCGTCGTCCGGCAGATTGACCGAGTCGAGAAACCGCGCGAGCGCGAGCAACCGGGGATGGTCGGCCTCGAGCACGGCCCGTATCTCGTAGCGGAGTGGGGAGCCCATCGTCAGAACAACTTCTTGCTGTCGATCAGGATGGTCACCGGTCCATCGACGACACCCGACACCTTCATCATGGCACGGAAGCGGCCGGTCTCGACCGTCAGGCGGCGCGCGCGTAGCCCGGCGACGACCGCGTCGCACAGACGCGCGGCTTCCTCCGGCTGCGCCGCGCCGTCGAAGGACGGTCGCCGTCCGCGGCGCACGTCGCCGAAGAGGGTGAACTGGGACACGACCAACACCGAGCCCCCGACGTCCTCGACCGCGAGAGACATCTTGGCGCCCGCGTCGGGGAACACGCGCAAGCCGGCGATCTTCGCGACCGCATACTCGACGTCCGCCTTCCCATCCCCCGCTGCGGCGCCGAGATACACGAGCAGACCATGGCCGATCGCTCCGACGACCTCGCCGTCGACGGTGACGTTCGCGGATTGGACGCGTTGCGCCACGGCACGCACGGCCCGGCGGTACCACCTTTGAGCGATGGAGCCAAGACCGGAGATGCGGTGTAGGTCCGTCGGGTGCGCTACCGTTGGGTCGCCGGACGATGGTGGAGGACGCGAGGATAGGCCGCTCGATCGCGGGCAAGTACCGCGTGAGATCGATGATCGGCGAGGGCGGCATGGGCTCGGTCTACGACGCGGTCGAGCTCGCGTCCGGAGCGCGCGTCGCCTTGAAAGTCCTTCGCGCGGGCCGCGACGGCGTGCAGCGTGTGGAGCGGCTGCGGCGCGAGGCGCTGGCGATCGCTGCGCTGCGTCACCCGAACATCGTGCGCTTGCTCGATCAGGGGATGGACTCGGACGGGACTGCGTTCGTCGTGATGGAACGTCTCGCGGGCGAGACGCTCAAAGCTCGAATGGATCGAGAGGGGCGCTTGTCGCCGCGCTTCGCGGCGAGCGTCGCTCTCGAGCTGCTCGAGGGCCTTCGCGCCGCTCACGAAGCCGGTATCGTGCACCGCGACATCAAGCCGACGAACGTGATGCTCGTGCCCGACGCGAACGGGCGAGAGCGCGTCGTGATCCTCGACTTCGGCGTGGCGAAGCTGTTCGCCGCGGGCGAGCTCCGGACGCTCACGACGACCGGCCAGATGATCGGAACACCGGCGTACATGTCGCCGGAGCAGGCGCGAGGCGAGACGATCGACCCGCGGACGGACGTCCACGCGGTCGGAGTGCTTCTCTATCGCGCGCTCGCCGGCCGCGTACCCTATGTCGGCAAGGACACGGCCGACATGATCTTCCAGGTCCTGGCCGGCGAGAAGGTGCCGATCGAGAGGGTCGCCCCGGACGCCGAGCCCGAGCTCGCGCGCATCGTCACACGCGCGATGGCCCGCAAGGCGTCGGATCGGTTCGCGACCGCGGAGGAGATGCGGCGCGAGATCCTCGCGTGGCTCTCACGCGACTCCGGAGCTCCCACCCGGGTCCCGGACACGCGATCCGGCGACGCATCGCGTCCGCGCGGAGCGCCGGGCGCGCCGGCGGCGGTGCCGGTCCCGGTGGCGAGCATCGACGATGCTGCACCGACACGGCGCGACGCGCCGCGGGGATTGCCGCCGCCGGCGAGCCGCGCTGACCGACCTCGCCGCACCGGCGCGCTCGCGCTCGCGCTCGTCGCGGTGGCGTCGGCCGCCGCAGCCGGCCTTTGCGTCTGGCTCCTCGACCGGGCGGCACGCGCCCCCGATCGCGGGATCGAGCCCGCGCCAGGGCCCGGGCCCGTGCCGGTCCCGATGGCGCCGAACGACGCCGGCCCGTTGGACGGCGCCGTGGGAGCTAGAGATGCGCGAGCGCTGGTCGATGCAGGGGCGGAGGCGGACGCGGCCGGCGCTCCCGACGCGCGCGCGGCGGGCTCCCATCGCCGTCCTCTGCCCGGTGCGTTCTCGACGATCGGCGAGCTCCGGGCGGCGGCGGATTGATGCGCCGTGCGGGCGCAGACGCTGACCACGCAACCTCAGGTCGGCCTCTACACGGGCTCCCTCAGCGCGACTCGCTACATCCAGCAGGGCGTGAACTCGTGCATGCCGCCGAACGACCGGAGGCTCGATCCGTGGGTGGAGGTCGTGACGGACGGAAACATCTGCGTGCTGACCGCGCACCTCGGGGGCGAAGGGGTCACGTCGCTCGCGCGCCGGTGCTTCGAGGGTTACATGGTCGAGCACGTGTACGGATGCCGTTCGGACTTTGCGACGCCGCCCGCCCTGCCCCACTTTCGCATCGTCTTTCACCTCGACCCGTGCCGGCCGGAGCATTGAGCAGAGAGGAATCGTGGTCGACGCGAGGATAGGCCGGCTGTTCGGGGGCAAGTACCGCGTCGCGTCGATGATCGGCGAGGGCGGGATGGGCTCGGTCTACGACGCGGTCGACGTCGCGTCGGGGACAGAGGTGGCGTTGAAGGTGTTGCGCGCCGGGCGCGACGGCGAGAAGCGTGTGGAGCGGCTGCGTCGAGAAGCCCTCGCGATCGCAGCGCTCCACCACCCGCACATCGTCCGCCTCCTCGACCAGGGCACGGACGCGGACGGCACCGTGTACCTCGTGATGGAGCGCCTAGCCGGCGAGACTTTGAAAGCCCGCATGGATCGAGAGGGGCGATTCGCCCCCCGCGCCGCCGTCGCGCTCGCGATGGAGCTGCTCGACGGGCTCGGCGCCGCGCACGCGAGGGGGATCGTCCACCGCGACATCAAGCCGACGAACGTGATGCTCGTGCCCGACGCCGCCGGACGCGAGCGCGTCGTGATCCTCGACTTCGGCGTGGCGAAGCTGTTCGCAGCGGGGGAGCTCGAGACGCTCACGGCGACGGGACAGATGGTCGGAACGCCGGCATACATGTCGCCGGAACAGGCGCGCGGCCAGACGATCGACGCGCGGACGGACGTCCACGCGGTCGGGGTGCTCCTCTATCGCGCGCTCACGGGCCGCGTCCCGTACGTCGGCAAGGACACCGCCGACGTGATCTTCCAGGTGTTGGCGGGCGAGAAGCTGCCGATCGAGAGGGTCCTGCCGCGTATCGATCCGTCGTTGGCCAGCGTCGTCGCGCGTGCGATGGAGCGCAGGCCGTCCGACCGATTCTCGAGCGCCGACGAGATGCGCGCCGAGCTCGCAGAGTGGTCGGCGCGAGAGATGTCAGGCCGGCTCGACACCGCGGAAGACGCGCCCACGCTGCCTGATACGCACCCGCGGCCGGACCCGATCGTCACGGAGGCCCCGGGCGCGATCCTGACGGCCGCGACGCGAGGCGCATCACCGCGCGCGCTCGCGCCCTCGGAGCCCCGCCCTGCAGAGCCACGTCGCATCGGACTGCTCGCGCTCGTCGTCGTGGCGCTCGGCTCGGCGTCGATCGCGGGCGTCGTAGCGTGGATCGTCGCGTCGTCACCTTCTCGCTCGGCGAGCGTCGCGAACGGCGAGGGCGTGGGGCCGGCGTCCCCCGTCCCGGTGCCCGTGCCGTTGCCGATGTCGCCCACCGACGCCGGCAGCGTGGCCGGGCGCGCCGCTGACGCGGGATCGCGGGCCGGCGCCGACGCCGGTGGCCCGGCAGCGTCGGGCTCCGCCGACCCGGAGCCCCACGCCACGACCGGGCGTACGCACGTCACCCGCGAGGCCTACACGTCCATCGAAGACCTGATGAACGCCACGTCAGTCTGCGGAACGCGCGCGCCGTCCGTCGACGAACGACCCTTCGTCGGCATGTGGACCGGGAGCTCGGACTGCGCCGTGCGACGGATCCAGGCGGCGGTCAATCAATGCGTTGCTCCGAACCCGGAGCGCGTCACGACCTGGGTCGAAGTGCACAGCGACGGTGGCCTCTGCGTCGAGTCCGCGCGGCTGGGCGGCCCCGGCGTGACCCCGCTCGCGCAGCGTTGCTTCGCACAGAAGATGCGCGACGTGCTCCACTGCGGAGCCTCGCTCGTCATCGTCCCGGATCAGACGCAGTTCCGCCTCATCTTCGACATGCTCCCCTGCCGCACGGCCAACTGAGCAAGGACCGCGAGCGCCTTTGACCAGGCGCCCCAAGCCGGCTACCAAGAACGCCCCATGTCCCCCGCCACGATCGGCCTCACGGGCGGCATCGCCTCGGGCAAGAGCACCGTCGCCGCGCTCTTCGCCGATCTCGGTGTAGCGATCGTGGACGCCGACGCGATCGCGCGCGAGGTCGTGGCTCCTGGCACCGACGGGCTCAGCGAGGTCGTTCGTGCGTTCGGCGACGACGTGCTCGCAAGAGACGGCTCGCTCGACCGAAAGAAGCTCGCCGCAGTCGTGTTCGCGGACGAAGAGGCCCGCCGCACGCTGAACCGGATCACGCACCCGCGGATCGCTGCTCGAAGCGCCGAGCGCATCGGCGCTCTCACCGCGAGCGGCGTGCCCTACGTGCTCTACGAGGCCTCGCTCCTCGTGGAGAACGGATCGTATCGCGCGTTCGCGGCGCTGATCGTGGTGAGCGCGAGTGAGCGGGCCCAGCTCGAGCGGCTAATGATGCGCGACGGGATGACCGAGCCCGATGCGCGCGCGCGCCTCGCGGCGCAGCTTCCGCTCGCGGAAAAGGTTCGGGTGGCCGATTGGGTCATCGACAACGACGGGCCCATGTCGGGCGTGCGCGAGCGCGTGACCGAGGTGGACCGAGAGATTCGATCGCGATTCGGGGGGAGCACATGAGCGGCGAGATCGTGCTGGTGACCGGATTTCCGACGACGTTCCTCGCGACGCGGGTGGTGCGCAAGCTCGTGACGGACAATCCCAGCGTGCACATCCGCTGTGTGGTGCAGGACAAGTCGATGGAGCGCGCGAAAGAGGAGCTCTCGCGGCTCGACGCGGCGACCCGCAAGCGCGTAGTCCTCCTCGAGGGCGACTGCGCGGCGATGGACCTCGGCCTGAGCGGGCTCGAGTTCAACCGGCTCGCCTCCGAGGTGGACGTCGTGCACCACTGCGCGGCGGTGACGTACCTCGGCGTCGAACGCGACGTCGCCGAGACCGTGAACGTCGCGGGTGCCCGCGAGATCCTCGAGCTCGCCGAGTCGAGCGATCACCTGAGCCGGCTCGTCTGCTGGTCGACCGCGCTCGTGAGTGGCGCGCGCCGCGGTTACGTCCTCGAAGAGGAGCTGAGCGCGCCGGCCGGATTTCGCAACGTCATCGAAGAGACGCGCTTTCGCGCCGAGCGCATCGTCCGGCGCGCCGCCGAGCACGTCCCGACGACCATCCTCCGCCCGTCGATCGTCGTCGGCGACTCGGTCACCGGCGAGATCGATCGCTTCGAAGGGCCGTACCTCCTGGTGCTCCTCATGCTGAGCGCGCCGCCCGAGCTCCGCATGCCGATGCCGGGCCGCGGCGACATCCCGCTCAACGTCGTACCGGTCGACTACGTCGTCGACGCCGGGTTCACCATCGCGCGCGATCGACGCTCGCTCGGGCGCACGTTTCACATCGTCGACCCCGATCCGCTCACGGCGCGGAAGGTGTTCGAGCTCATCGCACGCGCGGCCGGGAGACCCGTGCCCCGCGGGTTCCTGCCGACCACGTTCGCGACCGCGATCCTCAAGACGCCGGGGCTCGAGCGGTTCGCGCACGTGCCGCGCGCGTTCCTCGAGCAGCTCGCGACCGAGGTCGTCTACGACGACCGCAACACGCGGGAGCTCCTCTCCGGGCACGACCTTCGCTGCCCGCCGTTCGAGTCCTACGTGGACGGGCTCGTCGAGCACGTGCGTCGGGCCCAGGCGGGACGGCTCAAGGAGCGGCGCCGGCGCGAGCGCGCCGAGGAGCGTGATCCGCTGGGATGACACGTACTTAGCAAATCGGCCCGGCAGCCTACACGCCCCTACCCACACCTCCACGAACCTCGTGCAAAACTTCTCGGCACGACGGACGTCTGAAGGGGAGCCTCGGGAGGGCGAAATTGGACGTCACGCTGGTCCTCACTCACGACTGCAATCTCGGCTGCGGCTACTGCTACGCGGGAGCCAAGTTCCAGAAGCGGATGCCCGCCGAGATCGCCGAGCGTGCCGTCGACCTCGCCTTCTCGGACGGTGCGCCAGAGGCGCAGATCTCGTTCTTCGGCGGTGAGCCGCTCCTCGCCTGGGACCAGCTCGTCGTGAGCGCGCGCCGCGCGCGAGCTGCGGCCGAGCGCGCGGGCGTCGCGCTCAAGATGAGCGTCACGACCAACGGGACGCTCCTCGACGACGAGCGCGCGGCGCTCCTCGACGAGCTCGGCGTCTACGTCGGCCTCTCAATCGACGGCATCCGCCAGGCACACGAGTCGGGACGACCGAAGATGGGCGGCGGGTCGAGCTTCGACGACGTCGCGCGCGGCCTCTCGGTGCTTCTCCGGCGCGGGGCCCCGTTCGAGACGATCTCGGTCGTGACGCCGACGAACGTGCGCTGGCTCGGTGAGACGGTCGAGTGGCTCGTCGAGCTCGGCGTGCCGCGCGTCTCGCTCAATCCCTGCTACGAGGCGTTCTTCTCGGACGAGGAGCTCGAGCTCTACGGCGCTGGGCTCACGCGGGCGGCCGACATCATGACGGACTGCTTCCGCCACGGACGCGTCGTCTCGATGACGGTGTTCGACAACAAGATCCTCGCCGCGCTCAAGGGTGGCCTCGCGAACGGCGACAAGTGCTCGCTCGGGTCGACCAGCCTGTCGGTGGCGCCGAGCGGCAACCTCTATCCGTGCGAGCGGCTCGTCGCCGAGGACGAGGACCCGAAGTGGGTGATGGGCCACATCGACGATCCGGCCCTCGATCATCGAGAGCACTGCGACCGCGGACCGACCAACCCCGAGTGCATCGACTGCGGCGAGAATTGGCGCTGCGCGAGCTTCTGCGCGTGCGCGAACCTCGCCGAGACGGGGCGCACGGACACCGCCGGAGGCACGCAGTGCTGGCACGAGCGGCAGACCGCGGTCCTCGCGGACGCGATGGCCGCGAAGCTCTGGGAGGAGCAGAACCCGCTCTTCATCGCGTGGTTCTATGGACGGATGACCGCGGGGAGCGCGGCGCTCGGCGACGCCGCTCAGGTGGGGCCGGCGACGACACCCGCGCGGTCGCGCACACCGAAGCCCGCCGGTGTCGTCCCTCGAAAGCCCGCGAGCGCGCGCCGCGCTCGCTTGACGGTGGTGAGCTGATGTCCGCAGGAACAAAGAAGCCCGTTCGTTGGACCATCCCGGACGTGAAGAGCGCGCCGGCGCGCGCCCTCCGCCCGGAATCGACGCCGGCAGCGCAGTCGAGCCCGAGCTATCCGAGCGCATCGGAGCTGCTCGCGCGCTCTCCGGAATGGCGCGGGTGGCTCGAGCAGGCGCTGTCGCAGATCCTCCGGCCGGCCGCCCTCGCGGGAGCCGTCGCTCTCGCCGGTGGCTGTGGCTCCTCCGCGACCGTCGACGACCTGCTCGGCGGCGGCGGTGAGCAGGCGAGCGCGCCCGTGTTCGCGAGCGAGCCCGCAGCTCCGGTGACGGCTCCGCCCGCGACCCTCGTCGCGGCTGGACAGCCCTACGGGGCCAAGCCCGAGCCGGGCGGCACCACGCTCGTCGGCTCTCTCCCCGACCCCGAGCCTCCGTGCCCGCTCGGCCTCGGCGGGATCGGTGGAGTGGGGATCACGACGACGACGCCAAGCCCCCATCCTCCGGCGCTCCCCGGCGGGATCCGCGCGATGCCGCCGTCGACACCTCCGTCGACGCCTCCGATGGTCCGCGGTACCGGGATTGCAGTGCACGTGCCGCCTCCCGCGACGACGCCTCCTCGCCTCGCGGGGCGCGTCGCTCCGACGCACACGGCGCCGGCGCCGAGCATCGTCCCCGATCCCGATCCGCCCGCGATCGACGGCGACATCGCCATCGTGAGCCCGAGCGAGCACTGAGCCCCGCCGCTCAGACGGAAAGATCCGCGAGGACCTGGTCGGCCGCCGCGACGCCGGTCCGAAGCGCGCCCTCCATGTAGCCCTGTTGCTCGTCGCTGCAGTGCTCACCCGCGAAGTAGAGCGGGGGGCTCGCCTCCGGCTCGGCGCCGTGGATCGTCGTCCAGTCCCCGGGCCGATAGCACGCGTAGCTGCCGCGCGTGTGCGGATGGCTCGGCCAATGAAAACGATCGACGCGGCCGCGCGCCTCCGCTGCGGCCGCGACGCCGGGGAGCGCGCGATCGAGCGCGGGAAGGAGCTCCCGCGCACGCTCGATCGGCGTGCCCGCGCCGACCGCGACCCCCTCGTGACCGCCGAGGTACACCGTGAGCGTTCCGCCCGTACCGGGCTGCAGTCGGCTCGCGTCCCATGCGAGCTGAAAGGGCTCGTCGGAGAGCGCGCTCGCCGCGCGCCACGGTCGGGCCGCGCAACCGATGAGGAGCTTCGCGGTGGTCCCGTAGGCGAGATCGTCGATGGCGCGTCGCTTCTCGGGCGGCAGTGGGACCGCGATCTCCACCTGGCGCAACATCGTGAAGGGCAGAGCGAGCACGACGGCGTCGGTCTGCACGGTCGTGCTGACCGCTCCGCGGCGATCGAAGACGAGCTCGACTGCGGACCCCGCGGGGCGAATGGCAGCGAGGCGATGCTCGAGCTCGACCGGCGCGTGGAGCTGCTCGCGCATCCCGTCGACGAGCTGCTGATTGCCTCCTCGGATTCTTGTAGCGCTCGTCGCTCACGCCGTAGAGGAGCCCCGCGTCGACCGAGTAGAGGAAGAGAAAGTTGAGGGCGCTCTGCTCGGACGGCGCGAGCCCGAACTCCGCGAGGTACGCGACGTCGAGCAGCGGCGCGAGCCAGTCGCCGGCGCCGATGTCGCGAAAATAGCGATGGAGCGATGTCCGGTCGAGCGTGGTGGCGCGCTCGTTCGCGTGACGGAAATCGACCGCGTCGCCGAGGCTCGCGAGGTCCTCGCGAATGCGTGGCGCGAGCGCGAGGAGACCTTCGACGATCTCGTCTCGGCCGTGGCGCTGGCCCGCGACCCAATACGTCTCGGGCTCGAGGCCGTCGTCCGCGGCGGCGAAGTCGAGGAGCTCGAGCCCGAGCCGCCGAGCCCACTCGCGCACGACCGTGTGATCGGTGTCGATGAATTCGGCGCCCATCTCCGTCCATTGGCCGGGCGCGTGGAGCTCCCGTGCGGTGAGGATGCGCCCGCCCGTGCGTCCCGACGACTCCCACACCGTCGGCGCGATACCACCGTGCTCGAGCCGGAGCGCCGCCGCGAGCCCCGCCGCTCCGGCGCCGACCACCGCGACACGCGCCGAGGATCGCGGCGGCGGTGGCCGCGAGGCTCCGCACGCGGTCGCGGCGAGACCGAGCGCCGACGTCGAGAGGAAACGCCGGCGCGTCCACGAGCGCGGCGCGCCGCGTGTCGCGTCGCGATCGGCGCGTCCGACCTCTCTGAGCGCGCTCCGGAGCGCGCCGAACAAGGGTGTCCGCGCCATGCAACGGCGAAGCTACCCCGACGCGAGCGTGGCCTCAACGGTTCCAGCGCGGAGCCACGAGCCGGCGACGGCCGTCCCGCGCGCGAGGAACGGAGCCCGCGTCGGCGTGCGCGAAGTCGCGGTCCCAGCGCTGGCACGTCACCTCCTTGTGCGCTTGATCGAGGCCCTCGCAGTAGTTCGTGAAGAAGCAGCGCCGGACCTCGGAGCCGCGGCCCGCGCGGATCTTCTCGAGCCAGTCCGGGTCGGCGAGCGACTGGCGCGCGGCGGCGACGAAGTCGGCGTCGCCGCGCTCGAGGATCGCCTCGGCCTGCCACGGGCTCGAGATGCCGCCCGCCGCCACGACCGGCACGTCGTGACCAGCGGCGCGGACGGTGGCGCGAACGCGCGCGGCGGCCGGGACGTTGCGGCCGAAGGGACCGGCTCCACCGATGCGCACCGTCGGCATGCACTCGTGCCCGCTCGGGCCCGTGTAGGGATAGATGGCCTCGCCGACCTTGGGATCCTTCGCGTCCTCGAACTTGCCACCGTTCGAGAGGCTCAGGAAGTCCATCCCCGCTTCCGCGAAGCGCAGCGCGAACCACGCCGCGTCTTCGACGCGATTGCCGCCGGAGATCACCTCGTCGCCGAGGAAGCGCGCGCCGACGGGGAAATCGTCGCCCACCGACTCGCGAACGGCGCGGTACACGTCGAGCGGGAGGCGAACGCGGTTCTCGCGCGTCCCCCCCACGCGTCGTCGCGCGTGTTCCGGGCGGAGAGGAACGACGCCATCGTGTACGCATGCGCGTAGTGAAGCTCGACCCCGTCGAAGCCGGCGGCCCGAGCGCGACGGGCCGCCGCCGCGAACACCGGCGGCAAGGTGCCCGGCAGATCGCGGACGTGCGGAAGGTGTGTGTCGGTGACGCGCTCGCGGTATCCGCGCGAGTAGCTCTCGAGATCGCGCTCGGAGAGCACGGCGGCAAGCTCGCGCTCGTCGAGCCCGGCGAGGTGCGCGCGAAGCGAGGTCTCGTCGAGTGCCGCGAGCGTGGCGTCGCCGGCGAGGTCTGCCACCCGCCGGCGGAGGCTCTCGTCGACGACGAGGTACCGGCCGAAGAACTTCTCCTTCGTCGGGCGGCGGCGAATGGTGAGGAAGTCGATGATCTGGATGAAGAGGCGCGTTCGACCCCCACTCGCCTCGCGCACGACGCGCACGAGCTCGCAGAGCCCCGGCAGGAAGCGATCGTGGCCGATGCGAAGGAGCGGCCCGCTTCGAACGTCGCGCATGCCGGTCGCCTCCACGACGAGCACGCCCGGACGGCCCTCGGCGAAGCGCCGATACCAGTCGAGCACGGCCGGCGTGACGAGCCCGTCGTCGGTCGCGCGCCAAGGCACCATCGCGGGGACCCACGTGCGGTCCGCCGTCGTGAGCCGGCCGATCCTTCCCGGGGAGAGCCAGCGCATCCGCGCAGCCTCCTCGCGCGTCGGCCACCGCTCGATCGGGAGGAGCCGCGCGAGCCGCTTGTCCGTCATCGCGTGCGCAGTCTCGCACGCGAGCGGCGCGTGGCACAGCCGCGGCCGTACGTGCGCGAGCTGCGTGTCAGTCGGTCGCGCGGATCGGCGCGAGAAGCTCGGGACGGAAGCCGGCTTCGGTGGGCCCGAAGTAGCCGCGCATCCGCAGGCCGATGCTGCCGGCGTCGTCCTTGTACTGCCAGATCCAGAATCCTCTTCCGCCGAGCGTGTCCGCTCCCGCGAGCGTCCACTCGAGGACGTCGGCCGGCGGGCGGCTCGACGAGCGGAAGCCGAAGTCGCTGAGCACGAGGCGACTCGCAGCCGGGCCCGCGGCGCGGGCGAGATCGGTGATGTCGATGCTCCCCGAGCCATCGTCCCGGTCGTAGAACGAGGTGACGTCGATCACGTCGAGGTTCGCTAGACCCACGGACTCGTCGAGATGCGCGATGAACGAGTATCGGTCGACGGGCGTCGACGTCCACGAGGCGACCTGGGTCGTGACGCCGATCGGGACGACATCGCGGCTCCGGAGCGCCGGGATCACCGTGGCGAGGTAGGTCTCGACGTCGGCGCGGTAGGGAAAGGCGGTGTGGAGCGGGAGCTCCGCCGTGAACGGCACGAACGGATGCCCGCCGAGGGCGAGGTATGCGACTCCGCCCGGTCGTGCTCGCGAGAGCGCATCGAGCACGCTGTCGTAGAACTCCACGGCTTCGGACGGACCGCCGCAGCGTGGGATGTCCCAACCGAGCGTGCGGCCGTTGACCACGTCGCCCGTGCGATGACCCCCGACGTGCTCCGGCGTCGCGCCCGCCGGAACGCTGGCGTTGGGCACGACGCACGGAGTCCCGAGGACCAGGATCACGCTCAGGCCCGCGTCGTTCGCATCGCCGACGAAATCGACGAGACGGTTCGCGTCCGCGGAGGTGATGCGCGGCCACGCGAGCTGCCGCGCCGAGACCGCGAACACCGCCACGTGCGTCAACGTCGTGACGGGGCGGATCGCACGGAGCTCGTCCCGCACGAGCGCACGGACCTCCGCTTGGTCGTACTCTTCGAGCCAGCTCCCGCCGTGATCGACCCCGTCGGCGGTCAGCACCTCTGGGTCGAAGCGCACCCCGCGGATGAGCGCGTTCGGTGGCACCACATCGATCCGGCCTCCATCGACGGCGCTCGCATCGGCCGCTACGCCGCCGTCGACAGGTGGGCTCGTCGAGGCGTCGACTTCGGTCGAAGCATCCGGGACGGCCGCATCGCTTCCCGCGTCTTCGATGGCCGCCGCGGTGGAACAGCCGGCGAGGAGCGCGAGGATCGGCCACGGACGCACGCAACGAGCATAGCGCGCTCGGGCCGGAGGGCTCTCGCATGTGCGCCACGCGTGGCACAGCCGGACGTAGCTGCCCTGCTGCGCGCTCCCTCCGACGCGAATTCCGGTTGCGTGAGCGCCATCGACGGCGGCTCGCGCCGCGCGCGCTCAGCGGCCGCGCGCGTGGCCCGGCCGTTGCACAGCTCGGCTTCGGGAAAGCCCGCTCCGGCGGGTGAACGAACGCTTGGAATGGAATGACCGGGGCGGTTTGGGCCTCGACGGCGAGCCTCGCCCTCCGGTCGGGGATCAGGAGGAACGATGAAGGAGAAATGGATCGTCGCGGCGACCGCGGTCGTCGCGAGCTGTCTGGTTGCGCCCTACGCGCGAGCGGTCTGTCGGGTGGTCGAACCGTACGAGGACTCCGAAGAGAATCCGGTCGTCTTCGATCCGACGACGACGGCGATCATGGTCCTCGCGACCGATCAGCTCGTCGACTGGTCGTGCCCGGAGGCTCCGGTCGGGCGGCCGCTCGGCGACGTGACACGTCCTCTGCACTACCGATCGCCGTTCGAGCCCGCGCACGCGCTGCCGCAAGACGAGGTGGCGGAAGCGACCGAGGGTCGCCGCTGTTGGGACGGCCGCGAGGCGACGCCGATCCTCGGCTCGCTCGTCCACGTGATCGTACGACCTGCGATCTACGCGAGCGGCGGGACCGCGGGTCTCGTGATGCCGGTGCCGACGCGTGCGGACGTGCACGTCGCGCCGAACGAGGTGTTCGACGCGGTGGCGGGCCTCCGGCGCGCGAACGTGCACGAGACGGTCACGTACGTCGAAGACGGCTCGGTCGGCTATCAATGCACGGACCCGCACTACGCGGATGCGACGCCGTGGCTCGATGGGCTCCTGGCCGCGCCCTCGATGGTGATGGGCTGTGGCGAGTACGGCGATGGGGATTACTACCGGCCCGGCCTCGACGACGTGCCCGTAGAGACGTTCGACAGCGGTGACGGAGTGGTCAACCTCGAGCGGATCGAGACGACCGAGGACTACGAGGTCACGATGCTGAACGCATCGACGCTCGACGCGCTCCTGACGTGGCTCGACGACAACGGGCTCGCTCACGACGAGGTCGACGACGCGGCGTTCGCGCACTACGTGCAAGACGGCGCATGGTTCATGGCGGTCAAAGTGACTCCGCAGGACCTCGACGGCGAGCGGGTGGCGCTCGCTCCGCTCGTCGTGACGTGGCGCGGGGACCGGATCCCGATCATGAACGCGCTCCAGTACGAGCCGGCCGGCGGCCAGCTCGTCACCGACGCGTGGATCGTGGCGCCGAGCCGGATGGCGGTCGCTGACGGCGACGGAGAGACGCTCTACGCGGCCCCGGCGGACGTCGCGTCGTCTCCGATGCTGTCCGGATTCGCGCTGTCGAGCTCGTGGCTCACGCGCGTGGAGCTCGTCCGACGAACCGAAGAGGTCAAGGACGACTCGTATCTCGAAGCCGTCGAGACGCCAGATGTCGTCCGGCCCGACATCGAGCGAGAGGTGACCGTCCGCATCGCCGCCGCGTGCTGCGAGGGCAACGCGCAGCCGTCATACGGCTACTCGCGGACCCACACCGAGGAGCGCGCGTATCTCGACGGCGACGAGGCTCCCGGCGGCGACACGTATTACCGCGCCCCGCCGGCCGACCCGGCGTACTGCCCGGGAGGTGCGATGTACTCGGACCCTTACTCGTACGACAGCGGCAGCAGCGGCGGTGGCTTGGGCGGCGGGCTCTTCTGCTCCGCGGACGGGCACTCCCCACCGAAGGCGCTCGCCGCCCTCGGCAGCTGGCTCCCGGTGCTGTTGTTGCTCGGGGGATTGCTGTCGCGGAGACGGCCACGTAACTGAATGCGGAGCCCGCGCGATCGGGGTGGGCTACTTTCCGGCGATGGTCATGGCGCTGACTCGGAACGTCGGCGCCGCGACCGACGTGCGGAGATCGAGGTCGTTCGCGACCATGTCGATGCGCTTCAGGATCTCGTCGAGGTTGAGCGAGATGGTCACCTCGCACACCGGGAACGCGAGCTCGCCGTTCTCGATCCAGAAGCCGGAGGCGCCGCGGGAGAAGTCGCCGGTCACGGCGTTGAAGCCGAAGCCCATCATCTCGGTGACGTAGAGGCCGCGCTCGGTGCTCGCGAGGAGCCCTTCGGGCGTGGCCTCGCCGGGCTTGAGAATGAAGTTCGTCGTCGAGCACCGACGCCGCCGCTCGAGCCGCGCGAGGCGCTCGCGGTGCTGTCCTTGCCGAGCTTGCGCGCGGAGTAGCTGTCGAGCAGATAACTCTGGAGCACGCCGCGCTCGACGATGACGTTGCGGCGCGAGAGCAGGCCCTCGCCGTCGAACGGGCGCGAGCCCGGGGCGCGCGGAATGAGCGGATCGTCGACGACCGTGACGAGGTCGCTCGCGACGCGATCGTGCTCGCGGTCGACGAGGTAGCTCGAACGGCGCCAGATCGAGCCCCCGTTCACGCAACCGGCGAGCAGACCGAGGATGGAGCGGGCGGCGTCCGGATCGAACACGACCGGGGCCTCTTGCGTGTCGACCTTTCGCGCGCCGAGCTTGCGCAGCGTGCGCCGCGCGGCTTCCTCGCCGACCGCCTTGGCGTCGTCGAGCTCGGCGAGGTAGCGCTTCGCGGTCCAGTAGTAGCCGCGGCGCTTCTTGCCGCCCTCGTCGTCGGCGACCGGCACGACGGAGAGCGACGCGTAGGTACCCTCGTACGCGCCGCGGAACCCGCCGCTCGTGACGAGGACGCTGCCGCCGGCGGCCCGCGAGAACGTCGCGCCGTCGCTGTTGTCGATCCGCGCGTCGAAATCGAGCGCGGCCGCCTCGCCGGCCTTGGCGCGCGCGAGCGCCTCGCCCGCGCCGAGCGCGCCCATCTCGGGGTCGTACAGATCGAGCGGCTCGTGGTCGGCGGCGAGGAGAGGAGCTTCGGATCCGGCGGCCCCGCGAACTCGTCCGGCTCCGCGAGCCGTGCGAGCTCGAGCGCATCCTCGACGAAGCGCGCGACGCCACCGGCCGACAGATCGCTCGTGTAGGTGACCGCGACTCGTTGTCCGACCATCACGCGCAAACCGAGGGCGCGCGAGCCCGCCTCCTCGACGAGCTCGGGCTCGCCCAGGCGGACCTTGGCCGTGAGGTGCGAGCCCTCGCGAACCGTCGCCTCGGCGACCGTCGCGCCCTTCGCGAGCGCGCTCTCGACCACCGTCGCGCCGAGCGCGGTCAGCTCTTGCTGATGCACGCTGCTCATCCGGCCCTCGAGATCTCCGTACCACCGACCGTGATCGCCGAGATCTTCACCGTCGGGCAGCCGACGCCGACCGGGACGCACTGGCCGTCCTTGCCGCAGGTCCAGATCCCGTCGGACGTCTTCATGTCGCTGCCGAGCATCGTCACCTTGCGCATGACGTCGGGCCCGTTGCCGATCAGGTTCACGCCCTTGAGCGGCGCCGTGATCTTGCCGTTCTCGATCAGGTAGCCCTCGGTGAGCGAGAAGACGAAGTCGCCGTTCGAGATGTTGACCTGACCGCCACCGAAGCGCACGCGTACACGCCGCGCTTGACGCTCGTGACGATCTCCTCGGGGTCGTCGTGGCCGGCGAGCAGGAGCGTGTTGGTCATGCGCGGCATGGCGTGGCTCTTGAAGCTCTCGCGCCGGCCGTTGCCGGTCGAGGCGTGTCTTGAAGTGGTCGCCGGAGTGCCGGTCCTGCATGTAGCCGACGCAGCATCGCCGTTCTCGATGAGCACGGCGCGCCGCGGCTCGTTGCCCTCGTCGTCCACGTTGATCGAGCCGCGCGAGCTCGAGAGCGTGCCGTCGTCGACGACCGTGCACAGCTCGCTCGCGACGTTCTCGCCGAGCGGTCGCGTAGTTGCTCGTGCCCTTGCGGTTGAAGTCGGCCTCGAGCCCGTGGCCGACCGCCTCGTGGAGCAGGATGCCGCTGTCGCCCGGGCGCGAGCACGACCGGCATCTCGCCGGCCGGCGCCTCCCGCGCGTCGAGCATGGCGATCGCCAGGCGCACGGCCTCCTCGGCGTGGCTCTCGGGCGAGTGCGCGTCGAAGTACTCCAGGCCGATGCGGCCGCCGCCGCCCGAGCTCCGGTCTGCCGCTTGCCGTCCGCCTCGGCGATCGCGCGAACCCCGAACCGGATGAGCGGCTGGCGGTCGCGCCACCATCTTGCCGTCGCTCGTCGCGATGAGGATCTCGCGCACCTCCTCGAGCAGTGACGCCTCGACCCGGATGATGCGCGGGTCGTGCGCGCGCGCGGCGCGATCGGCTCGCTCGAGGAGCGCCCGCTTGTCCTCGCCCGCGACGTCGAGCGAGAGCGTCGGGACCGGATAGCGCGACGCAGTCCCGTCCCGCGAGCGCGAGCGCGATCGGCGCCGGAGCGCCGCCGCCGGCCGCGATCTGCGCGGCGGTGCGCGCGGCGTGCTCCATCGCTTCCATCGAGAGGTCCTCGACGTAGGC
This sequence comes from uncultured delta proteobacterium, assembly GCA_963740495.1. Taxonomy (GTDB): domain Bacteria; phylum Myxococcota_A; class Polyangia; order Polyangiales; family CAVUEK01; genus CAVUEK01. The sequence continues at coordinate 186,663 of CAVUEK010000005.1, read as the reverse complement.
GTAGCCCGGTGGCGTCGCCCTTGATGACGCGCACGCCGAGGCCCGAGCGTGACGGCGCGTCCCGCGGCCTTGAGGATGCCCTCGTCGTACGAGTAGCTCCCGCTGACGCGGTACTCGAAGAAGAGATCGGCGTAGTCGCCGCCGCGTCCGAGCGCGAGGGCGAGGAGGCGGCGCGCGATGCGGGCATCGATGGGAGAGGCGCCTGTAGCGCCGAACGGCGCCTCGTAACGGTTGTCCGGCATGGCCGGGCGAATGTAAGGCCCAGAGCGCCGCGAGGCCAGCCCGGGCGACCAGGACAGGCGGACGCGACGGTGGTAGTCTCCGGCGTCCAGGAAACCTACGGAGGGTCCGATGCAGGATCACCAAGAAGCCATGGTGAAGTCGCTCGTCGCGGTGGCGTGGGCCGACGGCCACATGGACGACGAGGAGGGCGAGGTCATCGAGGCGCTGCTCTCCGCGTTCGACATCCAGGGAGCCGACGCGGACGCCATCCGCGAGTACGCGAAATCACCCCGGTCGCTCGACGATGTCCCGCTGACCGATCTCTCCGATCACGACCGCCGGATGCTGCTCCAGCACGCCGTGATCGTGACGTACATCGACGGACGCCAGAGCGACGACGAGATCGCAGTGCTCAACCAGCTCGTCGAGAAGCTCCACCTGCCGGCGGACGAGGCCAAAGACCTGCTCAGCGCTGCCGAGTCGCGCGCGAAGCGCCTGCTCGACCTCCTCTGACTCGTTCCCCGCGAGTGCCGCTCCCCGAGCGCCGCGACGTCCTCCTCCTGGACGCAGGCAACACGGTGGTCTTCTTCGACGAGGCGGCGGCAGCGGCGGTGCTCGCGCAGAACGGCGCAGCCGTCTCGCCCGAGTCGCTGCGTGCAGCGCAAAGGCCCGCGCGGCGCGACTACGAAGCGCGGCTCGCGAGCGGCACCTCGCACGACGACGGCTGGTTCGTCCACATGCGCTCGCTCGTGACGCACGCAGGCGCACCAAAGGAGCGCGCGCACGAGCTCGTGCTCGCGCTGCGGCGCGCGCACGACCGGCTGAACCTCTGGCGTCGTGTGCCCGAAGAGCTTCCGAGCGCCCTCGGGCGAGCGCGGGCGGCCGGGATCCGCCTCGGCATCGTGTCCAACTCGGAGGGCAAGATCGCCGAGCTCCTCGAGCACGTCGGTCTCGCCGCGGCGTTCGAGGTCGTCGTGGACTCCGGCGTCGAGGGGGTCGCGAAGCCCGACCCGGAGATCTTCCGGCGAGCTCTCGCTCGGATGCGAGCGCGTCCGGCCGAATCGATGTACGCCGGCGACGTCCCGTCTGTCGATGTGGGCGGGGCCCGAGCCGCCGGGCTCGAAGCGGTGCTCGTCGACGCCTTCGATCACTACGCGGACTATGACGGCGCGGCGCGCGTCCGTTCGGTGGCGGAGCTCGTGGACGCGTGGGCGGGCCAAGCGTGTAGCCCGGTGTAGGTCTCCGGAATTTGGACATCGATCGGCCCTGGAGGGACGGTCGGGCCCTGGGAGGCCACATGCAGACGCAACCCGAACGAGCCCGGCTCACGCTTGCCACGACCGGTTCCCGCGTCACGACCGAGGTCGCACGACGGACGCCGGAGGGCATGACCGTCGTCCAGCGACTGCCCTTCCTCAAGCTCCGGAGCGGGGTGACCGACGCCACCGGCCGTCAGGCGCGCATCGAATGGGTCTCCGTCGACATCGACGGCGACACGCCGGCGATCGTGATGGAGCTCGTCTACGACCGGCCGGCGCGCGCCGACATGACCGAGCCCGACGTCGGCACGTACGTGCGCCGCCGCGACGACACCGCGCCATATGCGTTCGAGCGCGCGTCGACCGAGAGCCTCGATGCGCTCCCAGAGCACGAGATCGCGATCCCGACGCCCGTCCTTCCGGTCGTGCGGCCGAGGAGGCGTTGGTATCAGCGCTTCGTCGACGACTTCTTCGCCGTCTGGACCGAGCTCCGCCGCGACTTCCGGCGGCTCGCGCGCGTCATCTTGCCGGCTTGAGGGTGAGCGGGATCAGAAGACCACTCGGCCGCGAAGGCGAGTCATGGGCACGCAGCCGAAGTAGCGGCTGTCGTTCGAGCGGTCGCGGTGGTCGCCGAGCACGAAGACCTGACCGGCGGGAACGGCCACCGGCGGGAGCGTCTCGGGGAACGAGTCGGGCGCGCGGCGCGTCGTCCATGCGCGGCCGTCCGACGACCGCTCCTCTTCCCACATGCAGTCGTCCTCGCCGGCCGCCGGCTCGCACGATCCCGTGCGGCCCGTGGCTAGCGGCTGTCCGTTGACGAGCACGTGCCCGTCGACGACCTCGATCGTGTCACCACCGAGCGCGACGACCCGCTTCACGAGGTCGGTACCGTCGAGCGGGCTGGACAGGATGACGACGTCGCCACGCACCGGCGCCGCCCAGCTGATGAGCGCCTCGTCCGCCGACGGCAGCGTCAAGCCGTACGGGTACTTCACCACGAGGACGCGCTGGCCGTTCTCGAGGGTCGGCTCCATCGACGGGCCCTCGACCAAGTACGCCTGCGCGAGCCCGGTGCGGATCGTGAGCGCGAGCATCAGCGCCAGGAGCACCGTCCGCACGTGCTCCCAGATCCTGCGCTTCTTCGGTGCTTCGGCGGCGGGGCTTCGGGGGGGGGTGTCGCTCACGGTGGGTCGAATTATTGGACGTTCGCGCCCGAACGGCAAGGAAGTGCGCCTCTTTCGCGGCGAGACGTCGTCAACGCGTCGCTGTGGACGCCGATTCCCGCGCTTCTGGACGCTCGACCCGCACGCCCAGAAGCTCTTCGAGCGTCGGAAGGTGGACCCGGATCGCCGACAAGAGCTGCTCTGGCTCGACGGGCTTCGTCACGTAGTCGGTCGCCCCGGCTTCGATGCATTTCTCGCGGTCGCCTTTCATCGCCTTCGCCGTGAGCGCGATGATCGGCAGGTCGCTCCAGCGCTTCGACGCGCGGATCCGGCGCGTAGCTTCGTAGCCGTCCATCTCGGGCATCATGATGTCCATCAAGACGACGTCGATCGCATCGTGCTCCGCGAGGCGTCCGAGCGCTTCCTGCCCGTTCTCCGCGCTCACGACGCGCATCCCTTGCCGCTCGAGCACGGCGGTGATCGCGAAGATGTTCCTGACGTCGTCGTCGACGATGAGCGCGTTCCTTCCGCGGAGGATCGGATCTGCATGGAGCTGCTCGCGAAGAGCGCGCGAGGACGCAACCGGCAGATCGTCGAGCGCGATGTGTACGTAGAGGACGACCGCGTGAACGAGCTCGTCTGGCCCTCGTGCGACGCGTACGACGCGCGAGCCTCGTAACCGTTCGAGCGCCTTTCGATCGTCCGGCGAGAGCGCCGCGTCGGCGCGAACCACGATCGGGGTCGTCGCGAAGGCCGCGTCCAACGACGGGTCGGCGAGCCAGGACATCTCCCTGGCGCCGTGCAGCGCCGAGAGCACCACCGCGCCGAATCGCTCGCGCTCGAGGACGCGGGCCACCTCACCCTCGTCGGTGACGCTTCGCATCGAGACAGAGCCGAGGTCGAGCGCGCCCGAGAGCGCGGCCGCTCGGGCGGGCTCGGACGCCACGACGAGAACCCTCCGCAGCGCGCCCGCCCCCGCGGCCTCCGCGCGCTCGAGGACCTCGTCGACCGCGAGATTGCCGGCGCGCGTGGTGAGCAGCGCCACGGCCCCCGCCTCGAGCCCGCGAACCACGTCGCGCTCGGTCGCCACCACCACGACCGGGATGTGTTGAAACTCCGGGTCGTGCTTCAGCCAATCGAGGAGGACCCACCCGTCCATGTCGGCGAGCTGCGACGAGATCACGATGGAGTGAGGTTGGAGCGTCTTCAGCGTCTCGATCGCGTCTTGGCCTCCGAGGGCGACGACTCCCCGCTGGGAACGGGCTCGGCCTCGCTCGAGAAGCGCGCGCGCCCGCGGCTCGTCGCTCTCGACGACGAGAAGGACGTCGTCGTCCGGGCCGATCGCCATGCGATCATCCGCGACGTCGACCGGCACGCTCACTCGGCTCGGTTGCTCCCGCTCGCGTCTCGGCGGCTGCGGCTGGGGCTGGTCGCTCCGCCGGGGCGCCGGCTTCGCGCGCGACTCGTAGCGCGCCGGCAAGTACAGAGTGAACCGGCTCCCGACTCCCTGACTGCTATCCACCGTCAGCGCACCGCCGAGGAGCCACGCGATCTCGCGGCTGATCGAGAGCCCGAGCCCGGTGCCACCGTAGCGCCGACTCGTTCCGCCGTCCGACTGTTGGAAGGCCTCGAAGATGATCTGCTGGCTCTCGACCGGGATTCCGATACCGGTGTCGCTGACGCTGAACGCGATCGCGCCGTCGGGCGAGCCGAGCGAGTCGGTGGCGCTCCATCTCGCAGCAGCCTCCACGCGGACGGTGACGGTTCCGGAATCGGTGAACTTGAGCGCGTTCGAGATGAGGTTGCGGAGCACCTGACGCAGGCGTCGCCCGTCGGTGGCGATCGTCGCCGGCAGATCCTCGGCGAGCTCGACTCGGAACGAGAGGCCCTTCTCCTTCGCGAGCTGTGCGAACGATCGGTCGACGTACTCGTGCAGGTCGATGAACGCCACCTCGCTGACCTCGATCGCCATCGTGCCCGACTCGATCTTGGCGAGATCCAGGATCTCGTTGATCAGCGCGAGAAGATCCGCGCCGGCGTCGTGGATGGTTCGTGCGTACTCGACCTGCTCGTCCTCCAGATTGCCGCGGAGGTTGTCCGCGAGCTGGCGCGACAGGATCAGCAAGCTGTTCAGCGGGGTGCGCAGCTCGTGTGACATGTTGGCGAGGAACTCCGACTTGTACTTCGACGTGAGCGCGAGCTGCTCCGCCTTCTCTTCGAGCTCCTGCTTCGCGAGCTCTACCTCGCGGTTCTTGTGCTCCACCTCCTCTTTCTGCGCGGTGAGCTGGCGCGCCTTCTCTTCGAGCTCCTCGTTCGTCTGCTGGAGCTCTTCCTGCTGCTTCTGGAGCTCTTCGGCCATCGACTGCGACTGGCGCAAGAGATCGTCCGTCCGCATCGTCGCCTCGATCGTGGCGACGACGATGCCGAGGCTGTCGATCAGCTGCTCCAGGAAGGCGAGCTGAATGTCCGTGAACGAGTGAAACGACGCGAGCTCGACCACGCCCTTGACCTCGCCCTCGAACAGGAGCGGTGCGAGCACCAGGTTGGTGGGCGCCGCGTCGCCGAGCGCCGAGCCGACGCGGACGTATCCGGCGGGCACGTCCCGAACGAGGATCCTCTTTCTCTCGTGCGCGGCCTGACCGACGAGGCTCTCGCCGACGGCGTACCGTGTGGGAACGTGACCTCCCGCCGCGCATGCGTAGGTCGCGAACAGCTCGAGATACGCGTCCCCGTCCGCATGCCGCGACATGTAGAAGGCTCCGTGCTGCGCGCCGACGACGGGCGCCAGCTCCGTGAGCACCTGCTCGGCGACCGTCAGCAGGTCTCGCTGCCCCTGGAGCATCCGTGTGAAGCGGGTCAGGTTCGTCTTCAGCCAGTCCTGGTCCTGGTTCACGCGCGTGGTCTCGGCGAGCGTACGGATCATCTGGTTGATGTTGTCCTTAAGGACCGCGACCTCGCCCTGCGCCTCGACGTTGATCGTCTGGGTCAAGTCGCCCTTCGTCACGGCCGTCGCGACGTCGCCGATGGCTCGCACCTGTCGCGTGAGGTTCCCAGCGAGCTCGTTGACGTTGTTGGTCAGGTCCCGCCAGATGCCGGCGGCGCCGGGGACGTCCGCCTGTCCGCCGAGCTTGCCCTCGACGCCGACGTCGCGCGCGACTCCGCTGACCTGGTCCGCGAAGGTCGACAGCGTGACGAGCATGCTGTTGATCGTCTGAACGAGCGTCGCGATCTCGCCCCGGGTATCGAGGTGCAGCTCCTGTTTGAGGTCGCCGTTCGCGACCGCGGTCACGACGCGCGCGATGCCGCGAACCTGTTCCGTCAGGTTCCGCGCCATGATGTTCACGTTGTCCGTCAGCTCTCGCCACGTTCCCGAGACGCCGCTGACCTGGGCCTGGCCGCCGAGGATGCCCTCGGTGCCGACCTCTCGGGCGACGCGCGTGACCTCGTTCGCGAACGACCGGAGCTGGTCGACCATCGTGTTGATCGTGTTCTTCAGCTCGAGGATCTCTCCGCGCACCTCGACGGTGATCTTCTTGGAGAGGTCGCCCGTCGCGACCGCTGTCGTCACCTGCGCGATGTCGCGCACCTGATTGGTCAGGTTGCTCGCCATCATGTTGACGTTGTCGGTGAGCTCCTTCCAGATGCCAGACACACCTCGGACCTCGGCCTGCCCGCCGAGCTGGCCTTCGACTCCGACGTCGCGCGCCACGCGCGTCACCTCGTCCGCGAACGACGACAGCTGGTCGACCATCGTGTTGATCGTGTTCTTGAGGCCCAGCAGCTCACCGCGGACCTCGACCGCGATCTTGCGACCGAGGTCACCGCTCGCGATCGCGGTCGCAACCTGCGAGATGTCGCGAACTTGAGCCGTCGAAATTGCTGGCCATCAGGTTGACGTTGTCCGTGAGCTCCTTCCACGTGCCGCGGACGCCCTCGACGGACGCCTGCCCTCCGAGCTTGCCTTCGGTACCGACGTCCCTCGCGACCCGGGTCACCTCTTCGGCGAACGAGGAGAGCTGCTCTACCATCGTGTTGATGGTGTTCTTCAGCTCGAGGATCTCGCCCTTCGCGTCGACGGCGATCTTCATGCGCAGGTCACCCTCGGCGATCGCCGACGCGACCTGCGAGATGCTGCGCACCTGGTCCGTCAGGTTCGCGGCCATCGAGTTGACCGCGTCCGTCAAGTCGCGCCACGTGCCGCTGACCCCGCGGACGTCGGCCTGACCTCCGAGCTTTCCTTCGACGCCGACGTCGCTCGCGAGGCGGGTGAGCTCGTCCGCAAACGACGAGAGCTGATCGACCATGGTGTTGATCGTGCTCTTCAACTCGAGGATCTCTCCTCGCGCATCGACGGAGATCTTGCGGGTGAGATCGCCCTTTGCGACGGCGGTCGTGACCTCGGCGATGTCGCGGACCTGATTCGTCAGGTTGCTCGCCATGAGGTTCACGTTCTCGGTCAGCTCCTTCCAGATTCCCCGAGCGCCCACGACCTCTGCTTGACCGCCGAGCTTGCCCTCGACCCCGACCTCCCTCGCGACGCGCGTGACCTCCGCGGCAAACGCATTCAGCTGGTCCACCATGTTGTTGATCGTGTCTTTGAGGTCGAGCACCTCGCCGCGCGCGTCGACCGCGATCTTGCGAGACAGGTCGCCCGTGGCGACCGCGAGCGCGACCTCGGCGATGTTGCGCACCTGATTCGTGAGGTTGCTGGCCATCGAGTTGACGTTGTCCGTCAGCTCTTTCCAGATCCCCGAGACGTCGTGGACTTGCGCCTGGCCGCCGAGGACGCCTTCGGTGCCGACCTCGCGCGCCATACGAGTGACCTCGTCGGCGAACGAGCTCAGCGAGTCCACCATGTCGTTGATCGTGTTCTTCAGCTGGAGAATCTCGCCGCGAACCTCGACCGTGATCTTCCGCGAGAGGTCACCGTTCGCGACAGCCGTCGTGACATCCGCGATGTTGCGGACCTGGCTCGTCAGGTTGTTCGCCATCGAGTTGACGTTGTCGGTGAGCTCCTTCCAGATCCCGGAGACGTCGCGAACGTCCGCCTGGACACCGAGCGTCCCCTCCGTGCCGACGAGCCTCGCGACGCGGCTCACCTCCGCGGAGAAGTGGTTCAGCTTGTCTACCGTCGAGTTGATCGTGTTCTTCAGCGCGAGGATCTCCCCGCGCGCGTCGACGGTGATCTTGCGGCCCAGGTCGCCCTCCGCGACGGCCGTCACGACCTCCGCGATGTTTCGAACCTGGTTGGTCAGGTTCGTCGCCATTCCGTTGACGTTCTCGGTCAGCTCGCGCCACACGCCCGAGCCGCCGGCGACCTTCGCCTGACCCCCGAGGACGCCTTCCGTTCCGACCTCGCGCGCGACGCGGGTGACCTCGGCCGCGAACGCGCTGAGCTGATCGACCATCGTGTTGATCGTGTTCTTCAGCTCGAGGATCTCGCCCTTCACCTCGACGGTGATCTTCTTCGACAGGTCACCGTCCGCGATCGCCGTCGAGACCTCGGCGATGTTCCGGACCTGCAGGGTCAGGTTGTTCGCCATCGAGTTGACGTTCTCGGTCAGCTCTCGCCACACGCCAGACACACCGCGCACCTGCGCCTGCCCGCCCAGCCGACCTTCGGTGCCGACCTCGCGCGCGACGCGGGTCACCTCTTCGGTGAACGAGCTGAGCTGACCGACCATCGTGTTGATCGTGTTCTTCAGCTCGAGGATCTCGCCCTTCACCTCGATGTTGACGGTCTTGGTGAGGTCTCCCTGCGCGACCGCGGTGGTGACGCGCGCGATCTCGCGAACCTGCGAGGTGAGGTTGCTCGCCATGAGGTTCACACTGTCGGTGAGCTCCTTCCAGGTGCCGGAGACCTCGGGTGCGTGCGCTTGTGCACCCAGCTTTCCGTCGACGCCGACCTCCTGGGCGACTCTGGTCACCTCGGAGCTGAAGCGGCTGAGCTGCGCGACCATCCCATTGACCGCGCTCGCGTGGCCGAGGAAGTCGCCCATCGCCGGTTGATCCTCCGTACCTACCGTCATCGTCTGCGTGAGGTCACCGCGAGACACCGCCCCGACCACGCGCGCGATCTCGTCCGTGTGGTGCGTCAGATCGTCGAGGAGCGCGTTGACCGACCCGACGTAGCGAGCCCAGCTGCCCGTCACCCCTGCCGACGACAGCCGCTGCCGCGTCCGACCCTCGCGCCCGACGCTACGCTCGAGCGCGGCGAGCTCGTCTCCGAGCGTTCCGGATTGAACGACGAGGTCGTTGAATACGTCGCAGATCTGCCCGTCGACGCCCGTGAGAATCGTCGGGCAACCTGACGCCGAGGTCACCGCGTTTCAGGGCGCGGAGCGCTGCCAACAGGTCTCGCCGCGAGAGCTCGGGGGCGTCCTGCTTGCGCGCGCGGACGCGCTTCTTCTGCTTCTGTGTGTTGGTTTCTCGAGTCCTCATGTGTCGTCCCCGCGCGATCAGTGAACGCCCTCCACCGCGCTCCTCAGCTCCTCCGGGCTCGACGGCTTCACGAGGTGGAAGTCGAACCCCGCGTCGAGCGCTCGCTTTCGATCGGATTGCTGGCCGAATCCGGTCATGGCGACCAACCGAGGAGCGTCGTCGCCGAGCGTAGTTCGGATCTGCTCGGCCACGCCGTACCCGTTGAGGCCGGGAAGCCCGACGTCGATCAGCCCGACGTCTGGGCGTGTCTCGAGAACCAGCCGAACCCCCGCGAGACCGTCACCGGTGACTCCGGCGATCTGGTGTCCCCACATGTTGACGAGCGCACAGAGAGCGTCGCGAATGTCTGCGTCGTCCTCGACGACGACGACGCGAAGAGGTCGCGGTGATCTCTCGTTGCGCGGCTTGGGGGTCCGCGGGCGCTCCTCGGCGGGCTGCTCCGACCGCGGGAGCCGTACGGTGAACTGGCTGCCCATGCCACGACCCTCGCTCTTCGCCTCCACGGTGCCGCCGTGCATCGCCACGAGCTCGCGCACGAGCGTGAGCCCGAGGCCGAGACCCCGGCCGCCGTCACGCTCCTGCGCGAACGTGTCGAAGACGCGATCGAGAAACTCGGGGGAGATGCCTCGCCCGTGATCGGTGACGCACACGAACGCGCTCGCGGCCTCGCTTCCCCATTCCACCTCGATGCGGCCGCCCGGCTCCGAGTAGCGAATCGCGTTGTTGAGGAGATTCGCGACCACTTGTGTGAGGCGCACCGGATCGGCGTGGAGCGCGATGACGTGAGGCGGGCCTCGGACGTCGAGGACGTGACCCATCTGGTCGAGCGCGGGGCGACACGTCTCCACGGCCTGCTCGACCGTCTCACCGATGTCGAGCGTCTCGAGGCGCAGCTCCATCTTCCCTTGCGTGATCCGGGCCACGTCGAGGAGATCGTCGACCAGGCGCGTCAGGTGGCTCACCTGGCGCTCCATCGAGTCGCGCGCCTGCACGATCACCGGGTCGGTCGGCCTCTGGAGACGCATCAGCTCGAGCCCCATCGCGATCGGCGTGAGCGGATTCCGAAGCTCGTGGGCCAGGAGCGCGATGAACTCGTCCTTGCGACGATCCACTTCCTCGAGCTTCTCGTTGAGCGCGCGCTGCTCGTCGATCTGACGACGCAACAGCTCCGCCTCCCACTTCCGCCGCTCTTCCTCGAGCGCGCGGAGCCCCGCCACTCGCTCGGCTTCGCGAAGACGTTCTCCCTGTCGAGCGAGAGCTTCACCGCGATTGCGGAGGTCGACGAACACCTGGACCTTGGCACGCAGCACCGCCGGAACGATCGGCTTGAAGAGGTAGTCGACCGCGCCGAGCTCGTACGCGCGACGGATGTCGGCGTCGTCGTGACTGTACGCCGTCATGAAGATGATCGGGACGTGACGCGTCCGATCACGCATTCGCAGGAAGCGGGCGGTCTCGAACCCGTCCATCCCGGGCATGCGGACATCGAGCAGTATGACGGCGAAGTCGTGGCTCAACACGCGGCGGAGCGCGTCCTCACCGGAGCGCGCGAACGTCGGCCGAACGTCGAGGTCGCGCAGAAGAATCTCGATCGTCTTCGCGTTTCGCTCGTTGTCGTCCACGACGAGAACGTCCGCGGCGTGATCGTTCGACGCGCCGGGTGCGGAGCCGCTCGTCTTGGTCGACGTAGAGTCCACGCATCTCTCAGATTAGCAGGTCCGATCGCGGCGACGCGTCGATCCGAACGCGCTCGCGATGAAGCCATCGGCGCACTGCAAAGTGTGCAGGCGTCACTGCAATCGATGCGCTCACGGCGAGGGCGCGCCTGCCCGCCGCACGATCGGAAGCGTGAACGAGAAGCGGCTGCCGCGGCCTTCCTGGCTCTCGGCCCAGATCTCGCCGCCATGCGCCTCGACGAACGCCTTCGCGATGAAGAGGCCGAGACCCAACCCGGCGCGCGGTGCGCTCCCCTGCCTGTATTGCTCGAACACGCAGGCCAGGTCCTCGCGGGTCATTCCCGCACCGTCGTCGTCGATGCTGAACAGAGCGTCCTCACCTGCGCGGCACAGCCGAACCGTGATGTTGCCCGTCTCCTCCGTGTACTTGATCGCGTTGTCGAGGAGATTGCTGAGCACCTGCATGATCCGCTCGCGGTCGCAGACGACCTCGATCCGCCGCGCGCCGCGGTGAACGCGCGTCGAGACGCGACGGCTGCCGACCAACGCCACCGCGCTCTCGACCGCTTGCTCGATGACCTCGGCGGCGACCTCGCGCTTGGTCTCCATGCGAAGCTGACCCGCGTCGAGATGCGCGTAGTCGAGGAGGTCGCGGATGAGCCGATCCATGCGGCGAGCGTTCCGCAGGATGAGCGCCGCGTCTGCGCGGATCGCTTCGGCTCCTTGGCTCGCCCGCAGGAGCTTCGCCGCGGTCATCGTGATCGCGCTCAGCGGGGTGCGGAGGTCGTGGCTCACGATCGCGAGAACGTCCTCGCGGACACTGCCGCCCACACCGGCTGGCGGCGCTCCCGCCTGCTCGCTCGACGGCGCCGGCGCGTCGACGTGGCGAACGCCCGATCGACGACGGACATGGCGCGAGCCCTCGGGGCCACCACGCGACGTGGCGGAATCGACAGCGTCGAGCAGCCCCTCGACGTCGAAGGGCTTTCGCAGCCGTCCGACCACACCCGCAGACCACAAGCTGGCGCATGCTTCGATCGCGGCGTCGTCGCCGGAGACGACGACCGTCGCGACGCGGGCAGCCCCGTCGATCCTCGCCTTCGCGTCGAGCACCTCGTCACCGGTCATGTCCGCGAGGCCGAGGTCGAGGAGCATCACGTCGACCTCCGTGCTCTCGAGTCGGCGCAGCGCTTCCCGACCGCCGCTGGTGGCGATCGCTCGATGACCAGCGCTCCTCAGCACCTCGCACATCGCCTCGAGCGCGTCGAGGTCATCCTCGACGACGAGCACGGTCCGCGGAAGCGCAATCTGTTTCTCGGGGCGTTCCATCTTCAGCTCGCCTCGCGCCGGTCGGCCCATACGCCCGTCGCTCGAGAGCGGCTCGTCCAGGCTGGAGGCGCCGCCGAATCGCGCCCGTGCTCGCGCTCCAACGCGTCCAGCATCTGTCGAGACGACTCGGCGCTCCGCATCTCGTCGAGCATGCCCTCGTCCCGCACGCACCGCGCGATGCGCGCGAGAGCGCGGACGTGCGCGAGCGGAGCAACGGGTGGCGACAGGAGGAGAAAGAGCATGCGCACCGGGAGCCCCTGCGCCGATCGCACCGGCTCGCGAAGCACTCCGACCCAGCACGCCGGCATCGGTACGGCGGGCGTGTACAGGTGCGCGATCGCGTTGTCGTCACCGACGACCACGGACATCGGCGCGAATCGCTCGCGGTCGAAGAGCTCCGCCATGGCGAGGTCCGGATCGAGGTCCGGGGCTCGCTTCGCGGCGAGATCGATCAGCTGACGACAAGCGCTGGCGAACTCGGGCGCCCGGATCCGGATGGCCGCCCGGAACAAGCGCGCTGGCGACGGCCGACGGCGTGCGAGAACGACGGCGCGTTCCGACGCTCGAACGCGGCGCGGAGCGGCGCGGGCGCGCCCCCGTTTCGTGGCGAGCAGCGCGACGTTCGGCCGCTTCCTCGCGTCCTCGGCCGACACGAGCAAGATCTCGAGCTCACCATGCACTAGCGCGGTGCTCACCTCGGCGGTGCCCGCGCTCACGAGGTCGCCGAGATCTCTGACGTCGTCCCAGGTCGCGCTCGTTCCGAACGGCACGGCGCGCCGCCACTCCCTCGCGAGGGCCCGATTCTGCACGGGGTCGTCGAGAAGACCGAGGAGATGACCGAACGGGGCGAAGTCCGGTTGGTCGAATCGGGCGGCGCTCGGCGCGGGCACGTGCAGCGCCTCACCTTCTCCCGCGTCGTCGCGACGCGCATGGCGCTCGCGCGCATCGAACACCGCCACGGTGACGCCTGCGCCGCGTAGGGCGCGCGCGATCTCGAGCCCGAGCTCGTCCGCGCCCGTGACGACCCACCCCTCGCGCTCGGGCTCGGCGAGCCCGAGCCACCTCGCGAGCGGTCGCGCCGTCCCGCCCTGGATCACCACGGTGACGAGCACGACGGCGAGGACGATGGGCTCGATCTCGCGCGCTTCGGGATGCCCCGCCCCGACCGCGAGCTCCGCGCACGCCACCGCGAGCGTCGCGGTCACGACTCCGCGAGGTGCGACCCACGAAGCAAACGCTTTCTCCCGGAACGTCGTGTCCCCCCCGGCGGTGGCCACGAGCACGGCGAGCGGTCGTGCGACGAGAACGACCGCCAACACGAAGAGGACCTCTCTCGGGCCGAGCGCTCGGAAGCTCCCGAGCGAGAGCCCTGCGGCCAGAAACACGAACAGCAACGCGACGGCGAGCTCCGACCAGCGACCCGCCACGTGCGCGACCTCGAGCCTCCGCGGCATCGGATGCCGGCCGAAGGCCACCCCCGCGACGATCGCCGCGAGCAGTCCCGCGTGCGAGGCGAGCTGCTCCGCGAGAGCGAACACGACGAGAGCACCGATTACGACGACCGGGCCAACCTGCTCGCGCGTGAGAACACGCGACCCCGCGACGCGGCGGAGAACAGCCGCGCCCGAGGCTCCGACGGCCACGCCGACGAGCAGGCGCGCACCGAGGAGCGCCAGCGGGCCCAGCCGGGGACCACGCGTCGTCGCGGTGATCCATTCGAGCGCGAAGAGCGTCATGAACACGCCGACGGGCTCGAGAACGATCGCCTCCGCGGCGAGGATGGTCCGCATGGGGGCCGTCACTCGCGCGTGCCGGATTATCGGTAGCACGACGGTGGGCCCGGTGATCACCAAGACGCCGGCGAGGAGCGCAGCGACCTCCGCATCCAAGCGTACGAGCCACGTCGCGGCGATGAACACGACGACCCACGTCACGACCGCGCCCACGACCGCGAGGCGGCGGACGGTGCGCGAGCCTGCGGCGCCGCGCGCGAGCCCGGCCTCGAATAGAACGATCGCGACGGCGAGGGCCACCACGTCTCGCAGGCTCGAACCGAGCGCGGCCGGCCGCACGAGCCCGAGCCCGCTGACGCCCACCAACAGCCCCGCGCCGAGCAGGGGGATCACGGGAGGGATTCGACCGCGACGGCTCGTCCACGAGACCCCGAGGGCCACGGCGATCGCCGTCACGATCGTGCGAAGAGCCTCTGGTGATCCGAATCCGTCCACGAGGTCGCTCCGTGCAACGGACATGCCCTCGGGGTCGTCCGCCTCGGCCTCAGCCCGAGCGAACGTCGCGGATCTTCCCGGCGAAGGTCGTGCCCGTCACCTGATCCTGCGACAGGTTCGCGAGGTGCAACGTCAGGGTATTCCCGACGTGGTGATCGTTGCGAATCGTGACGTCTCCTTGCACTGCCAGCGCGATGTCGCGCACGACGTGCAGGTCGAGACCCGAGCCGGCGCCGCTGTGGCGATGGAAATCACCCACGGTAGCGAGGGATGAAAACAACGCATCGTGCTCGTCCCGGCTCAACGGTACGCCCCGGTCGCGGATCGAGACCTCGCCGCCCCATCCCCCACAACGGATCTCGATCTCGACGTCCCCCGAGTCGGTCATCTGTACCGCACGGCTGATCAAGTTCAACAACAGCAGCCGAATCAGCTTCCCGTCGGTGAGAACGGGCTCGTTCTGCGCGGGGGCACGGACAGCGACGCCGACTCCTTTTTGCGCCGCGTAGCCTTCGATCTCGGAGCACGCGTCGCGCGCCGCAGCGACGAGGTCGACGTTCGAGACGTCGAGCTGCACGCGACCCGATTCCACCCTGGCCCAGATGAGGACGGTGTCGACGAGGTGACAGAGCCGGCGCGACGAGCGCGCGATGCGGTCGATGCCTTCCTTCGCCTCCGGCGGCAACTGTGCGCCGACGTGGCGGTCGAGAAGCCGAAGCTGCAGCTCCATCGCCGTGATCGGCGTGCGGAGCTCGTGCGACATCATCCGCAGGAAGTTGCTCTTGACCCTGCCCGCCGCTTCCGCTGCTCGACGCGCCATGTCGAGCTCAGCGAGCGTCTCCCGGAGCTCCCGCTGGCGCTGCGCCACCTCCTCCGCGAGCGTCACGAGATCCGTCTTGCGTCGACCGATGGTCTCGTTGAGCAGATCGCGCGTCCTCTTCGCGGCGATGAGGTTGTTCGCCCTCGCGATCAGCTCCGGGACGATGAACGGCTTGTGGAGGACGTCCTGTGCGCCGGTCTCGAGCAATCGCACGAGCTGCTTCGTCTCGGCCGCTCCACTCACCACGAGGATGGGTACGTCGGCGAGGTCCTTGCGTGCGCGGGCCTCGCGGATCACTTCCTCGCCGTCCATCTCCGGCATCGCGAGATCCAGGATCACGAGGTCGGGAGGATTGCGCGTCATCTGTGCCAGCGCGTCGACGCCGTCGAACGCCGACATCGTCTCGTAGCGAGGCTCCAAGCTCTCGACGACGAGTCGGTGCAGGTGGAGCTCGTCCTCCGCGACGAGAACGAGAGGTCGATCCGACCGCTCGGTCGGGCGAAGCGTCACGGCCGCGGACTGGTTGACCTCGCGCGCGAGGTCCGCCGCGCCTGCCGCCCGGGTCGAAGCCCTCGGCTCCCACTCGCGGACGACGACGCCCGCCGGCGCTCGCAACGGGATTCGGACGCGGAAGGTGGCGCCCGCGGCGTCGACGAGGAGCGCACCGCCCGACAGCGCGACCACGTCGCGCGCGAGCCCCAAGCCGAGGCCGGTGGAGCCGGGGCTCCGCGCGGGCACGCTCGGGATCCCCGGCTCGGACTCGCGGCGCTTGCGGCGAAAGCCGTCGTCTCCCACGCGCAGCTCCGCGAAGGCGCCGAGCGCCTCGAGCTCGCAGTCCACCCGCCCGCCGCGCACCACGTGCTCACACGCGTTCAAGAGCAGGCTCACGAGCGCGATCTCAATCTTGTCGGGATCGGCGTCGGCGAACAGCGACGTCGGAACCGTCGACGTGAACGTCGCGCCACGCTCGAACGCCACGCTCTCGAAGGGCGCGGCGCAGCTGCGAACCAGAGCTGCCAAGTCCACGCGGGCGTAGCGCACGGTGAGCGTCTCCTCGTCGGGAAGCGTCTCGGGCTCACGAGCAGTGAGGATGTCGAGCGTCCGCTCGACGCGACGGGCCATCGCACGGAGGTCCCCGAAGACCCCGTCGGTGAGCTCGCCGTCGTCGCGCGTCAACGGCGGCAGAAGATCGGCGAGGACGCGATCGAAGACACCCCGCTCGGCGTCGGTGAGCGCGGCGTGACGGTCGACGAGGTTCTTCCATCGCGCGATGAGCGCGGCGCGCACGCGTCGCCCCCTCAGAACCTCGACGAGGTGCAGGAGAGCCACGGACGCCGTCATGAGGTCGGAGGAGCCGACTTCGCTTCGCTCGATGGTCACGCCCATGGTGAAGATCCGAAAAGTCGCGACAACGCGTGCATGATCGGGGCCAGTGCCGAGCACGTGGCTTCTGCGGCAACGCGTGCGGGCGCGAGTGCATTTTCTGCGGGGGCCCACCGAAAGCGCGGTCGGACACTGCAAAGGCGGTGGATGACGCGCTGCGCCGAGCCGGCGCCGACGCCGAAATCGCAGAACATGCAGGTCGGCCCGAGTGTTGCTCCCGCAGTCCGCATGATCGACACGAACCACGAGCTGTCCCCCATTCGAATCCTGCTCGCCGAAGACGACGACGACCTGCGCACCGCGCTCGCTCGCCTGCTCGCCTTCGATGGGTACGAGGTGCGTTCGGTGCGGAACGGCGCAGAAATGCTCGACGTTCTGGCCGGTTGGATCGTGACCGAAGATGTGCTGGCGCCGACGGACGTCATCGTCACCGACGTCCGCATGCCCGGTTTCGACGGGCTGAACATCGTCGAGGGCCTGCGCGCGACGGGATGGGAGAGGCCGATCGTCGTGATGACCGCGTTTGCGGACGAGACCACGCGGCAACGCATCGTGGGTCTGAAGGACGTCGTGTTCCTCCCGAAACCATTCGATCCTCAGCTGTTGGAGACACTGCTGGTCGAGCTCGTGGGTCGACCGACCGCCTAGCTCGCGGGCGGGCGCCACGTGGCGCCCGGTCGGTGTGCACTGGTACGCTCACGTGGAGGCGCCCATGATCGGAGCTCGCGATAGAAATGGCACGGCGGCGTCGAGGGCTCCGGGTGATCCGCCGCGCGTCCTCGCGATCTCCGGCGCGAGCCTGGCGCGTGAGCTCGAGCAGGCCGCGGAGTCGGCGGACATCGAGCTCCGTGTGTGTGGGCCGAGCGGAATCGATCGCATCGCCGAGTGGGACCCGAGCATCGTCCTCGTGGACGTGGAAGTCGGCGAGCCCGGAGCCGCGGGGCTCATCCGCTCGATCCGAGCCACCGCTGACCGCGACTGCGTTCTCGTCGTGCCGGAGCCGACGGGGAGATTTCTGACGACGGCCGATCAATCCGACGTAGACGCCGTCATCGTGCGGCCGGTCGACGGTGTCACGCTGCGAAGGGCGATCGCGCAAGCCGGCGCTCCGCGCGCGGGCCAGAGCTCTCGTGAGGCGAGCGCGCTCCCCTCGTTCGTCGTCGGTGGCAGCAACGAGATGCGCGAGGTCTGGCGGCTGGCGATGCAGGCGGCCCAAAGCAGCTCGTCGGTGGTGATCACCGGAGAGACCGGCGTGGGCAAGGAGGTCGTCGCACGAGCGCTCCATCGCTTCTCTTCGCGGCGCTCCGGGCCGTTCGTCGCCGTCAACTGCGCGGCTCTGCCCGAGACGCTTCTCGAGTCGGAGCTCTTCGGGCACGAGAAGGGCGCGTTCACCGGCGCGGCCACGCGACGCAAGGGGAGGTTCGAGCTGGCGGACGGCGGGACGCTCTTCCTCGACGAGATTGGTGACCTGCCGCTGAACGTGCAGGTGTCGTTGCTTCGCGTCCTTCAGGAACGCCTCTTCGAGCGGCTCGGAGGAACGGAGAGCATCTCGGTCGACGTCCGCGTCGTCGCAGCGACTCACCGCAACCTCGAGGAAGAGGTCCGGCGCGGACGCTTCCGAGCGGACTTGTTCTATCGCCTGAACGTTCTCTCCATACGCGTCCCGCCGTTGCGAGAGCGCAAGGCGGACCTGCCGGAGCTGTGGCAGTACTTTCTGGCGGAAGGCGCCGCCCGCGAGGGGCGAGCGACGCCCGAGACGACGGCGCTCGCGCTTCGTCTGCTCGTCCGCCACGAGTGGCCGGGGAACGTTCGCGAGCTCCACAACGTCGCGCAGCACGCCCTCGCAGTGACGACCGACGAGCCGATCGACGAGGCGAGCTTGCCGCCGCTCTTCGCGGAGTCACCCGCCGAGCCGTCTGCGAGGATTGGGCTCGCGGGGATGACTCTCAAGGAGATCGAGCGCGCGGCCATTGTCGAGACGTACGAGGCGTTCGGGACGGTGAAGGCGGCCGCGGAAGCGCTCGGCATCTCCGAGCGCAAGATTCACTACCGCATGAAGGAGTACCGGGATCAGGAAGCGCGCGTTCCGGCCGCTCCTCCACGCCCGAGCGTCCGCGTCCTGCTCGCCGAGGACGACGACGAGCTCAGGTGGGCGCTCACCGACTTCCTGCAGGCCGAGGGCTACCAGGTCGTCCCGGTCGCCGACGGGCGGACCCTGCTCGAGCAGCTCGGTGCGACGCTGCTCCTCGAGGACGCGGACGACTCGGCCGACGTGATCGTCTCTGACATCCGGATGCCCGGCTTGACGGGCATGCAGGTGCTGGAGCGCGTCCGCGCGCGCGGCTGGACGACTCCGGTCGTCCTCATCAGCGCGTTCGGCGACGAGGAGACCCGACGCCTCGCCACGTCGCTCGGCGCGAACGCGTTCGTGTCGAAGCCGATCGATGCCGCGACGTTCCACAAGGTCATCGAAGGCGTCGTGACCCCGCGTTAGCCGGGGCCTGCAATACATGCACGGTTCGACCGGGTCGTCGGTCGTGCTCTGCAACGAGTGCCGACGACACCTGCGAGCGGCGCGCTCGGGGTCTCGTGGCACATCGATTGCTCGTGAAGGGTACATGACCCAGACGTCGACGCACGCCAATCATCACGATCGCGAACGCCACGCACGAGGCTGGAGCCCGCACGAGAGGATTGTGCTCGCAGAAGACGACCGCGACGTGCGACTGGGCGTTCGGTCGGTCCTCGAGCTCTTCGGGTATCGGGTGGAGGACGTGAGCAACGGCCTCGCTCTGCTTCGAGCCGTCCAGACGTTCGTACACGCGGGCGCGCCGCCCGCGCTCGTGCTCGCGGATCAGCGAATGCCCGTCATGAGCGGCCTGGAGGTCGCCTCCGAGATCCGCAGGCGAGGCTGGCGAGTCCCGGTCGCGCTCATGACGGCGTTCGGCGACGACGACCTGGCCGAGGAGGCCCGGCGCGCGGGGATCTTGATGCTCCGAAAGCCGTTCGAAGTGGAGGATCTCATCACGCTGGTGGGGTACATCATCGACCGGAACGCAGGCCATGCGCCGAAATGCGCGGCGTGCGGCGCGACCGACGACCTTCACGCTGCCGACGACGGTGCGAACGTCTTCTTCTGTCGATCCTGTCGGGCGCAGAACGAGGAGTTCGACCTGAGCGACCCGAGATTCGACGTGGGCGGTGGCGACTGACGCTCGGTGGTCAGCTCGCCTGCGCCAGCATCGCTTCGAGCGCGCGGCCGAGCTCGTCGAGGTCGATCGGCTTGTCGAGCACGTAGCGAGCGCCGGACTCGCGCGCCGCGGACCGCGTCTCGGGATCACCGAACGCGGTGATCACGATGGCCGGGACCTCGAGACCCACGTCATCGATGTAGTGGAGCAGCCGGATTCCATCCATGCGTGGCATGCGAACGTCCGTCACGATGACGTCGACGCGGGGGCGCGGCGCATCGAGAAAGACACAATCGTCGACGTAGGCCTTCACGGTGGCGCCGTCGGCCACTTCGATGACATCGAAGCCCATGGCCCGCAGCGACTCCGCGAGCGCAAATCGCACGTCGTAGTCGTCTTCGGCGAGGAGAACCCGCGCTTTTCGGAGCATGACGGCCTCCATGCGAATAGCGCGTGCATGACGCGTGCCGTGTCTGGAAACGGGCGCCGGGCGGAATTCAGGAGCGCAAGAAGCCGGCGACGGTCTCGACGACCCGCACGATCTGCGCTCGCGTCAGCTCCGGATACACCGGGAGGGCGAGCGCCTCCCGGCACGCGCGCTCGGCGACCGGCATGTCCCCCTCGCGGTAGCCGAGGTCCGCGAAGCACGCCTGCAGATGGAGCGGGATCGGATAGTAGATCGCGGTCCCGATCTTTCGCTCGCGGAGGTGCGCTTCGAGCGCGTCGCGCCGGCTCGATCGAACGACGTACTGGTTGAAGACGTGTCCATCGAAGATCCGCTCGGGCGCTCGGAGGAGCTCCGATTCGAGACCGGACTCCCGAAAGAGCCGATCGTAGAGCGCCGCGTTCTCGCGACGCCGACGCGTCCACGCGTCGAGATGCGGCAGCTTCACGCGGAGGACCGCCGCCTGCAGCGCGTCGAGCCGGAAGTTCCCGCCGACGAGCGCGTGATGGTACTTCGGCTTGCCTCCATGAACCCGCATCACGCGCGCGCGCTCGGCGAGCTCGGCGTCGTTCGTGGTGACGAGCCCGCCGTCGCCGAGCCCGCCGAGGTTCTTCGACGGGAAGAAGCTGAAGCAGCCGTACGCTCCGAGCGTGCCGACGGCGCCGAGCTCGTGCCGCGCGCCGATCGCTTGCGCCGCGTCCTCGATGATCGAGACGCCGCGCGAGGCGGCGATCTCGCGGAGCGGCTGCATGTCGCACGGTTGACCGAAGAGGTGCACCGGCATGATCGCGCGCGTCCGATCGGTGATCGCATCACCCACGAGGCGCGGATCGAGGTTGAACGTCGCGTCGTCGATGTCCACGAAGACCGGCCGCGCTCCGGTCCGCGCGATCGTGCCGCCCGTCGCGAAGAACGAGAACGTGCTCGTGACGACCTCGTCGCCCCGCCCGATCCCGAGCGACATGAGCGCCGCGAGGAGAGCGTCGGTACCGCTCGAGACGCCGATCGCGTGCTCGACCCCGATCGCGCGCGCCACCTCGGCCTCGAACGCAGCGACCTCGGGGCCCATGATGAACTGGTTCGAGGAGACGACGCGGCCGATCGCGGCGTGGATCTCGGCCTCGAGCGGGCCGTTTTGGGCGGAGAGATCGAGCAGTGGCACCTGCGGTTCGGTCATTCTGCCTCCTCGGGCACGAGACGGTCCGCGACGACGCGGTACGTCGCGCCGCACTCGGCGCAGCGCGGCGTGTCGACGGGCGCGAGCCTCACGGCACACCTGCATACCCATCCCATCCGGCGAGCCGGATTGCCGACGACGAGCGCGTACGGCGGAACGTCCTTCGTGACGACCGCGCCCGCGCCCACCACCGCGTGCTCTCCGACGTCGTGACCGCAGACGATGACGGCGTTCGCACCGATGCTGGCGCCCCTGCCGACGCGCGTCGGCCGGAACTCGTGCTTGCGTTCGAGGAAAGCGCGCGGGTTGACCACGTTCGTGAAGACGCAGCTCGGTCCGAGGAAGACGTCGTCCTCGATCTCGACGCCCGTGTAGATGGAGACGTTGTTCTGGACCTTGACGCCATTGCCGAGACGAACGTCGTTCGCGACGAAGACGTTCTGCCCGAGAACGCAGCCGTCCCCGACGTACGCCCGACTACAGACGTGAACGAAGTGCCAGACGCGGGTGCCCTTGCCGAGGTGCGCTCCCTCGTCGACGACCGCCGTCGGGTGGACGAACGGTTCGTCGCTCATGCCGCGCCTCCGATCGCTACACGCGCACCGTCGGCCCGGAGCGAGCGGGCCCCTGCCTCGAGCGCCCTCACGACCACCGCGCCCGACCGACCGTCGGCCGTCGGCACCTGCCGAGCTCGCACCGCGTCGAGAAACGCGCCGCACTCGATGCGCAGCGGCTCGAGCATCTTGATCGCGGGAATGACGATGTCCCCGGTACGTACGCGCATCGCCTCCGCGTAGTCGACCGCCGCGGGGGGCGGCTCGACGCCTTTGTCGTAGAGGACGAGCTTGTGGTCGCTCGAGGTGTCGTCGAACACCGCCATCTTGCGCGAGCCGACGACGACGATCCGGCGCGTCTTGTGCGGGTCGAGCCAGCTCACGTGGACGTGCGCCATGCGCCCGCCGGGATACGCGAGCGAGGCGAAGACGACGTCCTCGAGCCCGCGCTCGGGCTGGAGGAACGTGCCGCCCGTCGCGCTAACCGAGGTGGGCTCGGCGTCGAGGAGGTAGCCGATGACCGAGAGGTCGTGCGGTGCGAGCGACCACCACGCGTTCTCGTCGCGCCGAACGACGCCGAGGTTCAGCCGGTGCGTCGTCACGTAGAGCACGTCGCCGAGCTCACCGCTCGAGACGATCTCGACGAAGCCTCGTGACCGCCGGGTGAAAGAGCAAGAGGTGGCCGACCATCAGCACGCGTCTCTCCTGCTCGGCGAGCGCGACCATCGCGTCGGCGTCTCGGGACGAGAGCGCGAGCGGCTTCTCGACGAAGACGTCCTTGCCGGCCCGAAGCGAGGCGTCCGCTATCGCGAAATGGCTGGGAGCGTCGGTCGCGACGACGACGGCCTCCACGCGGTCGTCCGCGAGCACGTCGGCGAGATCGGCTGTCAGGCGCGTGCCCGGGTGGCGGCTCCCGGCGGCGCGCCGGGCGGCTTCGGACCGATCGCACACCCAGCGCGAGCTCCGCGCCGCCGAGCTCGGCCAGGGTGCGAACGTGATTCTTGCCCCAGCCGCCGGCTCCGACGACGGCGACGACGACGGGTCGCGCCGTCATCCGACGCGCTCCAGGATCATCGCGAGCCCCTGACCGACGCCGATGCAGAGCGTCGCGAGACCGAGCCGGGCGCCGCGACGGCGCATCGCGTGTAGCAGCGTCGCGACGATTCGAGCGCCGCTGCAACCGATCGGGTGACCGATCGCGATCGCGCCTCCGTTGACGTTGACCTTCGCCGGATCGAGGCCGAGCTCGCGCACGCACGCGAGGCTCTGCGCGGCGAACGCCTCGTTGAGCTCGACGAGGTCCAGATCGCCGACGTCGAGGCCGGCGCGCGCGAGCGCCTTCCTCGTGGCCGGGATGGGACCGATGCCCATGTAGCTCGGGTCGACTCCCGCGGCGGCCGTCGCGACGACGCGCGCTGCCGGGGTCAGGCCGAGCTCCTTCGCGGCGATGTCCGATGCGACCAACACCGCAGCCGCTCCATCGTTCAGCGGCGACGAGTTGCCCGGCGTCACGCTCCCGCCCTTCCTGAACACGGCCGGCAGCTTCGCGAGCGCCTCGAGCGTCGAGCCTGCGCGAACCGACTCGTCGGCGGCGACGACCGTCTCCTCGTCGCGCTTGCTCGGTGGCGGAACGGTCACGGGCACGACCTCGTCGGCGAACACGCCTGCTTGCCATGCGGCGGCCGCCTTGTCGTGGCTCGCGAGCGCGAACGCGTCCTGGTCGGCGCGGGAGATCCCGTAACGCTCCGCCACGTTCTCCGCCGTCTCGCCCATCGACACGAGCGGAAAGCGCGCCTCCATCTTCGGGTTCGGGAAACGCCAGCCGAGGCTCGTGTCGTAGATGTTCGGCGGCGTTCGCGGAAACGCCTCGTCGGCCTTGCTCATGGCGTAGGGCGCGCGGCTCATCGACTCGACGCCCCCCGCGACGACGACGCCGAGCCTCGCCGAGCCGGATCGCGCGGCTCGCCTGGATCACCGCCTCGAGGCCCGACCCGCAGAGCCGATTGACCGTCACGCCCGTCACCTCGTACGGCAGCCCGGCGAGCAAGAGGGCCATCCGCGCGATGTTGCGGTTGTCCTCTCCGGCCTGGTTCGTCGCGCCGAGGATGACCTCCTCGAGACGCTCGCGCGCCGCGGGCTGTCGCGCGAGCAGCGCGCCGATCACGTGAGCCGCGAGATCGTCGGGGCGAACGCGGGCGAGGCCTCCCCGGTATCTGCCGATCGGCGTCCGCACTGCATCGATGAGAAACGCGTCCGCCACGTCATCTCCCCGTGAAAGAGGGCTTTCGCTTTCCGACGTACGCGGCGATCCCCTCGACCGCGTCGGCGCTCGTGAACAGCCGCTGCTGGAGCTCCCGCTCGAGCGCGAGCCCATCGGCGAGCGAACCGTCGATGCCGCCGTGGACAGCGCGCTTGATGAGACCGATCGACAGGCTCGCGCGCGCAGGCGGGCAGAAGCTCCGCGCATGCTCGCGCAAGCGGTCCTCGAACCCGTCCGCGTCCCACACCTCGTTCACGAGCCCGATCGCGAGAGCCGCGTCGTAGTCGACGAGCTTGCCGGCCGACATCAGCTCGATCGCGCGCGAGCGACCCACGAGGCGCGCGAGCCGTTGGGTCCCGCCGGTGCCGGGCAGGACGCCGAGCGAAACCTCGGGCAACCCGCGTCTTGCCCGTCCCGCGCGCGGCGACGCGGAGATCCGCCGCCATCGCCACCTCGAGCCCGCCGCCGACCGCGTGACCGAAGCAGCGCGGCGATCACGAGCTTCGGCGTGCTCTCGATGCGCAGGAGCGTCTCGTTCGCGTGCAGACAGAACGTCGTACTTGTACGCGGGGGTGACGGTGCCGAGCATCGCGATGTCCGCGCCCGCGCAGAAGAACTTGTCGCCCGAGCCAGAGAGCACGATCGACGTGCACGTGCTCGTCGAAGCGCGCCTCGAGGATCGCCTCATCGAGATCGCACATCATCTCGTAGCTGTAGGCGTTCGCCGGTGGGTTCGCGAGCTCGATGCGCGCGACGCCCTCGGCGACCTCGTACGAAACGAGCCCGTTTCTCATCTTGGCCATCTGAGCCTCCAGGCGCCGGGAGGGTAGCGCATGTGCGAGCCGGCTGCCCTCGGAGCGGTCGCGGCGACCGCCGCTCGGTACCTGGGTGTCTCGAACTGGTCAGCGAAGCATCATGCGGCAGTCGCTGACGTACCGGCCCTCGCCCACGTCGACACACGACTGGTAGGCCGCGTGGGCGCCGACCGTGTCGTTGAGGACCTGGCGCGCCGACCCGAGAGTGACCCACGCCTTCGAGCTGGTCGGGTCAATCGCGGACGCCCGCTCGGCGAGCTCCGCCGCTTCCTGATTCTGACCACGGTTGAGCTGAATGAACGCGAGGTCGGCGAGCGCCTCGGCGCCGTTCGGATCCGCCGCTATCGCCGCGCGATACGCGTCGACCTGCGCTCGGCCACGCGTATGCTGCGCGGTCGCGAGAAGCGCGGCGTAATCCCCGCCCGTCCCTTCGGCCGGAGCACCCTCTTCGGGCGTGCCCTCCGTCGGGGCGCCTTCGACGACCTCGGTCGGGGCGCCCTCCTCGGCCGCCGCGCCTTCGCCCTCGGCCGGGACAGCTTCGCCTTCGCCCTCGCCCTCGCCCTCGCCCTCGCCCTCGCCTTCGCCCTCGCCCTCCTCGCCAATCCCCTCGGCGGGAAGCGCCTCCACCGGCGGCTCCTCGACCTGCGCCGCTTCGTTCTCGTGCGCCCGGCGGTCGGCCTCGCGTTCCGCGAGCGTCCCGGGCGTCGGCATCTCCGTGGGCTGTCGCGTGCCGAGCTCGACCGGCTGAGGCAGGATGAGCTTTTCGTACACGACGAACGCGCAGATGAAGACGAACGCGACTCCTGCAATCGCAATCGTCGCCTTCATGGCACGCCGCGCGCCCTCCGACATCGGCTCGACCTCGTTCTTGAGGTCGCCCCAGTCGTCGTCGACGTTGCCCTTGTACGAGTCGGACTTGAAGAAATCCTCCGCGACAGCGGCGTGATCTCCGGTCGCGGTGATCGCCCGGATCATCGCCGAGGAGGTCGTCCCCTTTTTCTTCGCGCGGCGCTTGCCGCCGGGGCGCGACGGGGAGTCGGCGTCGTCGGCCCGAGCGTCGGCCGCGGCCGCGTCGGCCTCGAGCGGAGCCGCCTTGGTGTCGGCCGATGCGCCGCCGCTCTCGGCCTTGGCGACCGCCTCCTTCGCCACGGCCTCGTCTTTCTTCGCCCGGGCTCGGTCGTCGCCGGTCCCCGGCAGAGCCGCGTCCTTCGTCTGGGCCTTCTCGGCCGTCCCGGGCTTCTCGGCGTTCTCGGACTTCCCTGCGTTCTCGACGGTCTCGTGCTCGGCGTCTCTCTTCGCCTCGTCGCTCGACGCGGTCCGGGCCGTAGCCTCCTCGGCCCGCGCCTCCGCGTCCTCGGCTTCCGCTTCCTCCCGCCGTCGCGTCTCGGTCGTGTCGTCCCGCTTGCGAGCGCCGGTGACCTGCGCCTCGCCATCGTCCTCCGACACGGCGTCGACGTCGCCGCCGTTCACGGCGACCTGCCCCGATGTCACCGAGACCTGGCTCTTGGCCGGGAACTGGATGACGTTCGACTGCGCCGCCTGCTCCGACCGTGCCTCGCCCGCGGCGTCCGCTCGAGCCTCGGCACGTTCCTGCCGGTTCCGCTTGCCACGCCTGCGCTTGCCCTTCCTCGCCATCTCCGCCTCGTCTTCTTCCCCTTTGGACTCGTCTCTAGTGTCGTCTGGCTCCGCCGTGGTTTCCGATCGTCGCGGCTCGGCGCGGTCTACCGCATCGGCCTCGGATGCGGCTGCAGGCCCCGTGCCGCCCATGACGCCCTCGATTTTTTCGGAGGTTTCGGCCGCTTCCGCCGCGCCCGCGGCACTTTTCGGCACAGGCTCCGTGGTCGGGACGGCACCGCCGTTAGACTCTGCACGGGCCGCCACCTCGTCGCCGCCCTCGACCACCTCCCCCGGCACGAGCCCCGTGTGCTCGTCGAACGCGTCGATGTCGCCCTCCTCGAGCGGCTCCATGTCGCCTTCGTCGAGCTCCTGCTCCTCTTCCTCCGCGGCGGCCGTGCGCTCGGTGGGCTGCTCGGGCGCGAGACGCCCGGTGTCGTAGATCAACCCCTCGAAGTAGAGCTTGCTGATGGCGTTGAGCGTCTCGAGATCATCGCGACCGGCGGCGTCGACGACCGCCATCAGCGAGCGCTGGCCGTCGAAATGCTTGAGGATGTCGTTGATCTCGTCCGGGATCTCCGCCAGCCGCTCGACGAGCTCCTCGTCGTGCACCTCGAAGACGCTCGACAGCGGCGGAAGCTGCTCGAGCAACCGGCCCCACTCGTCGAGGCGGCGCATGCCCTCCATGAGGAGGCCCTGCGTTGCCGTGTTGACCCGCTGCTCGCGCTCGACCGGGCGGAAGTCGACCTCGAACGCGCCCTCGTTCCAGACGAGGAAGCGGTACACGGCCGCCTCGCCGACGATGCGCCCGAGCTCGGCGTCGAGCAGCTGCCCGTCTTTGAAGTAGATCTGGCCGTGCTGCTGTCCGGATCGCAGATGCAGGACGCCGGACTTGCGGCTGATGTCGATCGTCTGGAGCAGGTCCACCAACCCCATGTCGCTCAGCGAGCCGGTGAACCGCGTGCGCTCGCCCTTCGACCGGCGACCGATGCCTTCGCGCTGTTTTCGCTGCAGCTCGAGGTTGACGCGAGTGATGACCTCTTTGATGTAGATGGGCTTGGTGAGGTACTCGATCCCGAGCTCGAGCCCTCGCACCTTGCTCTCGAGCGTGACGTCGCTCGACAGGAAGACGAACGGGATGTCGGCCCACTCGGCCTTGCCGCGGAGCTTCTCGACGAGAGCGAACCCGTCGAAGTCCGGGAGGCGTGTGTCCGAGAGGATGAGGTCGGGCGAGGAGAGCTCGACCATCTCGAGGGCGGTACCCCCGTCATTGACCGCGGTGATGCTGTACCCCGCCTTCCGCAGGCTCACCTCGAGCACGCGCCGGCTTCGGGGATCGGCATCGACCAACAGCAGGTTCTGTTTCGCCACGACCCCTTTTCTCGCTTCGCGTTCGACAGTGTGGGAAGTCGCGTACTTGGGTGTCAAGCGATGGGGGCGGGAAACCCCCGATCGGGCTTGACCTCGCCGCGCGTGGCCGATTAACCTCGCGGTCGCCGGAATCGCCATAACCCCACGAAAATTGGGGGTTCGAATCGGAGGCCAGGCGCATGAAGGATCGACGATGGAACAGGTTCTCGTGGGCGGGGAGCGTGCTCGCTCTGACCCTCGGGATCGGCGCGATTCCGGCGTGCGGCGACGAGGGAGGCGACATCGCGATCACCGACGTCGATCCTCGCAGCGGCGGCCTCGCGGGCGAGCAGCCCGTCCGCATCCTCGGCGCGAACTTCCGGCCGGACATCGGCTATCGCGTCTACTTCGGCGAGCGCCGCGCGACATCCGTCACGGTGATCGACGACCAGACGCTGCTCGCCACGACGCCGCAGCGCGAAGAGGGCGCGCGCGTCGACGTCACGATCCTCGCGGACAACGGCCCGGCGTTCCGCGTGGCGCAAGCGTACGAGTACCGCGAGCAGACGGCTGCAGAAGAAGCGGCGCAGAAGAACAAGGGCAACCTCGCGTACTGAGCGGCCCCGCCCGGTTGGTCACCGCGCTCCTCAGTGCGTGAGGGGCTCGAGCGTTCGGCTCCAGACGTTCATGTCCTCGATGCCGTCACCGATGCGGCACGAGCGCGGCATCGTGCCGCGATGGAGGAAGCCGAGGCGCGCGAACGCGAGGTTCACGCCGACGATTCGAGCGCGCGCGAGCGTGAACGCGGTCGGGTACCCCATCGCGGAGAGATCGCGCATGAGGTCGGCGAGGATGCGGCGCATGTACCCGCGACCGCGGTGCGAGGGGCGGGTCGCACAGTCGGTGAGCTCTGCGGTGCGTGCGTCGCGCACGAGGTCGGCGCTCGCGCACGCGACGACCTTGCCGTCCGTCTCGATCATCCGGAACGGAACCCCGTCGTCGATCGCGCTGGCGATGTAGCTCGGATCCGAGCTCGGCGTCGGGTAGCTCGCGAACGTCTGGCCGATCAGCCGAGCGATCGCAGGTGCGTCGGATCGATTCGCGCGGCGCGTCCCCCGCGGGACCACAGCTGGCGCGACCGGCTGCGCCGCCTTCGCGGCGACGATCCGCCGCACGTCGGCGACCGTATCCGGCTTGGCGAGCTCGCCACGAACGGGATTCGGGTACGCGCCGAGCACCAACGCGTCGACGTCACCGCGGTAGAAGCCGGGCATCCGGCCCTCGACGCGGTAGCTCGAGCGAGGCATCTGTTCACCGACGGCCCTCGGCGCGACCACGACGACGCGCCCCCGACGACGCTTCTTCGCGACGTCGAGCAGACGCACGCCGAGCTCGGCGCCGTCGACGCCTCGCGGGTGGTCGCACCGAATCCGATCCGAATGAGCATCGTCGAGCGCGCGGACGGTGCGTCCGCTCACCTCGAGCTTCACGTGAGCCGGCTTCGGCGCTTCGATGTCTCCAAACGGTTCCATCTGCGGCCGATGCTGTGTGTGAGCACCCTACACGGTCGAGCGCGCGAGCGCAACCGAGAGGGCGTGCGCGCATCGCCGCCCTGTGCATCGAGCACGGCGTCCGGGAGCTCTGGACCGCCGACCGCGACTACAGTCGGTTCGCCGGGCTCCGCACGCGCAACCCGCTCGTCGATCGATCACGCCGAAAAGACGCGGCGCCCGCGATAATACGTCGCCTTCACGCCGATCCCGCGGATCGCTTCGCTCGCAACCGTGAGCGGATCGGCGTCGAGGACGACGAAGCTCGCTTGCTTGCCGCTCGAGATCGAGCCGTGGATGTTCTCGTTGAACGCCGCCGCAGCGGCGGCGATCGTCATCATGCGGAGCGCCTCCTCGCGGTGCACGCGCTGCTCCGGGTTCGGGTGATTGACCGCTGCGTGCATCCCGAGCAGCGGGTCGGGCGGCGTGACGTTCGTGTCGGAGCCGCCGGCGATCGACAGCCCCGCGTCGAGGATCGCGCGGAGGCGGTTCGTCTTGCGCCAACGTTCTCCGAGGCGCCGCGCGTACATCCCGCTCGGCCCGCCCCAGTAGTGCTCGAACGCGGGTTGCATGCTCACGACCACTCCGAGGTCGCGCGCGCGCGCGATCTGCTCGTCGGTCGCGAGCTCGAAGTGCTCGACGCGGTGACGATGATCCCAGCGCGGGTGCTTCCCGAGCGCCCGCCCATACGCGTCGAGCACCACGTCGATCGCGCGCGGCCCGATGGCGTGAAACGCGAGCTGCACGCCGGCGACGTGCGCCTCCTCGACGAACGACGTGAACGCGCGGCCCTTCTCGTAGAGCTGCCCCGTCGTCCCCGGCATGTCCTCGTAGTCCTCCGCGAGCGCGGCCGTGTACGAGCCGATCGAGCCGTCGACGAGGATGCATCCGCCGAGATGAGCGAACCCGAAGCGCGTGGTCAGGTAGACGTTCTTCTCCTGGAGAAAGATCGTCACGTGGAGCGGAAGCGAGGGGATGCGCTTCAAGAGCGGCGCGACGCCTTCGTCGCCGAACACGCGCCCGCCCTCGAGCGCGTGCACGGCCGTGATCCCGCGTGCGATGCACCGATCGGCGGCGGCGCGCACCGCCCGCTCCTTCGTCTCGACGGGATACAGGCGCGCGATCTGCGCCTTCGCGTGGAAATACGCCTCGGACCGGAGGATCCCGTTCGGCTGGCCGGCGGCGTCGCGCACGAGGCCCGGGGTCCCGTCCGGCACCTCCAGCCGTCGGAGCGCGGTCGAGTTCACCACCGCGGAGTGGTAGTCGACGCGGTTGATCCACACGGGTCGCTTCGGGAACAGCGGATCGATCTCGACGCGCGTGATGCGCTCGATGTCCGTGAGCGCGTCCTCCTCGAACCCGTGCGCGAACACCCATGTCCTTCGGCCCGGCTCTTCCGCGCTGAGCCGCCGCATCACGTCATCGAGCGTCGTCGCCCCCGCGAGATCGACGAACAGCGCATCGAGGCCCGTCTGGAAGAAGTGCGCGTGCGCGTCCACGAACCCGGGGACGACCGTCGCCCCTCCGAGATCGACGCGCTCCTTCACGTCGGCGGGGAGCTCACCCTCGCGAATGCGCCCGAACTTGTCCCCGACGACGGTGAACCACGTCGCGTGAGCGCGGACGCCGTCCATCGTGTGGACGTTGGCGTTGTAGTAGAGGGTGGTGCGCTTCTCGGCCATCGTTCGGCGTGGCCTCTCGGCGCCACCCCCTGCGGCGCGTGCCGAGCAGCCTCAGCGTGGCCACCCTAACATGATCACCACGGCGATCGAGTTCGGCGGCGCGTCCGGTCGGACGCCTTGGGCGACGCCGATGCCGACGTAGCGCACGTCCGGATCGAACGTCGGCTCGAGACGCCCCGCTTCCTCGATCGTGTCGACCACCGCCATCAGGCCGCCGACGCGCGAGAAGGCGATCGCGAAGCGGCGGAGGCTCGCGCTCGCGTCGTCGACGACGTCTTGCTGCGACGCGCGCGGCTCGGAGAAGTACCGCTGCGCGCCTTCTCGCGCCGCGTTCGTCAGGTTCGGGTCGAGCTCGAGCGCGTGCGCGCCGCGCCGGCGGCGCGCGTCGTTGATCATTCCGAGCAGGCGCTCGGTCGCGTCCGAGAGGTCCGTCTCCCGGTTCATCCGGATGAAGACCTCGGTCGCGACGAACGCGTTCCTGTCGCCCTCCTGCTCCGCCACGACCCCGATGCCGACGTGCGAGACGTCTGGGTTGAGGATGTTGGCTCGGTGGCCCGGGCTCTCCATGAGCCCGCGATGGATCTCGGCGGCGCTGTAGCCACGTCCGATGTTCTCGAGCACGAGGCCGCTCCGGTAGCCCGCGTGCGTCACGCGATCGGCGGCCGTGCCCGTCGTCGGCGACGTGTGACCGATGAACCCGTGCTCGACCATGTCCCGCGAGTGAGCGAGCGCCACCGAGTCGAGCCCATCGTCGCGAGCGACCGCCGACGCGCCGACGCCCTGCCGCGCGTCGTTGACGAGACCGAGCAGCGCCTCCGCGATCTGCTCGGGGCTCGCGCCGTCCGGCGTGGCGGAGCGCGAGAGCGACACGCTCGTCGGCACGTCGACGCCTACGTACACCGGGAAGTTCGCGAGCACCGTGTGCCCGCCCGGGCCCTCCGCGAGGAGCTCGAGCCGATATTCGCCGACGTCGGCCGTCGGTATGGAGTAGTCGAACGCTGCGCCGCTCGCGGGTGCCAGTCGCTCCACCGAGCCGTCGGGGTGCGTGACCGCGACCTCGGCGTCGGTGTATCCCGCGACGAGGTGCCCGGCGAGGCGGATCGTCGCGCCGGTGTCGAGGTGGCGCGGCATCGGCTCGATCTCGAGCCAACGGCCCGAGAGCGTGACCACCGCCAGCGTGAGCCCCTGCCGCGGGATCACCGCCGCCCCATAGTGACTGTAGGGCTGGCGGGCCAGGCGCTGCGACACGCTATCGGCGACGCCCGCTTCCAGCGTCTCGGGATCGGGCTGACCGAGGATCAACAGATGCGGCGTCGGCTCCACGATCCCGAGCTGGTGCGCGAAGAACTCCATCACCTCGTGCGGTGGGGGCGTACCGCCCTCGCCGAGCTGCTCCGCCGCCCACGCCGCGAGGATCGCGAGGCGGCCGTCGCCCTCGAGATGCGCACCGCCTTGCTCCGACCCGCGACGGATGCCGCGGGCGACGCCTTCGGTGGGCGCGTCGCCGACCACCGGATTGGCCGATGCATCCGTTCGGTATTGCACGGCGCTCGGTCCCGGCGCTTCGACGACTACGGTCGGCTCGCGACCCACGAGCATGCCGCCCGAGTTGGCCCCGCCGCAGCCCGCGGTGACCGCGAGGGCGACCGCGAGCGCGAGCGCGAGGATCAGTTGGCCCACGGATCGACGACGTCGTTCGAGGGACCGTGCATGACGGGCTGCATGACCGTTTCCATCACCGTCTCCATCACCGTGTCCATGACCGGCTCGGAGACGGTCTGCATCGTCGTCGTCGTGGTCGTCGTCATCCTCGTACCGTGATCTCCCTCGTGTCGCTCGTCGGTGTGCTCGCGATGATCCGGCTCGAGCTCCTCGAGGCTCACGTCGAGGACATCGGTCGTCGCGTCGGTGATCTGCACGGTCGCTGTCTCGCGGCCCCGCATCCGGATCTCGACGTCGCGCGTCTCGCCCGTAGCGGGGCGAGGCACGGACACGGGGGAGTTGCCGATGATGGCTCCCGCGACGAGCACCTGCGCCCCTGGCGGGTCGGTCCGTATCTGCACGGGCCCCCGCACGTTCGGCGCGACCTCGGTCTCGGGCGCGTCCGGGACGTGCGCGTCGGGGAGGGTCGGCAGCGGTGGCGGCACCGTCGCGATGGGGTCGGGGGTATCGGTCCCCGCGTGCGCGCTCCCGAAGGCATAGACGGCCCCCGCGATCCCGCCGCCGAGCACCACCAACACCGCGAGCGCGCCGAGGACGAGCGGCAGCTTGCTCTTGCCTCCGGAGGCGCCCCCGACGCTGAGGCGCATCTCGGTGCGCGACGGAGGCTCGAGCGCGTCGGCGAGGTTGCTCGGGGGCGTGATGCCGTGCGTCCCACCGATCGCGACCACGCCGCCCGAAGAGACGGTCTCGAGATCGCGGATGAGCTCGTCCATCGTCTGGTAGCGCTCCTCCTGCTTCTTCGCGAGCGCCTTCATGATGATGTCTTCGATCGCGCCGAGCTTGACGCCGGTCGTGTGCTGGCTCGGCGGCACGGGCGGCTCGAACATGTGCTTCGAGAGGATGCCCATGAAGGTGTCGGCGTCGAACGGCACCTTGCCGGTGAACATCTCGTACATGATGACGCCGAGCGCGTAGATGTCGGTGCGGTTGTCGACCGCTTGCCCCGCGGCCTGCTCGGGCGCCATGTAGTGCGGCGTGCCGAACACCATGCCCGGTCTGCGTCAGCTTGCTCGAGGCGCCGCCGACCTTCGCGATGCCGAAGTCGAGCACCTTCACGAAGTGAGGGTCGTTCCCCCGCTTCACGAGGAAGACGTTGTCCGGCTTGAGGTCGCGGTGGACGATGCCGACGCTGGTGCGCCGCGCCGAGCGCCGCCGCGATCTGCCGGATGATCCCGATCGCGTCCTGCATGGGGATGGACCCACCCTGCTTGATCATGTCGGTGAGCGGCTGGCCGTCGAGGTACTCCATGACGAAGTACGCCGAGCCGTCCGGGAGCGTGCCGAAGTCGCTGATGTCGATGATGTTCTGGTGGCCGATCGACGTCGCGGCCTGCGCCCTCCTGGACGAAGCGCTGGACCACGTCTTGGTCCTTGGCCATGTCGCCGCGCAGCACCTTGAGCGCGAGCTTCTTGCCGAGCACCGTGTGCGACGCGAGGTAGACGACGCCCATGCCGCCCTCGCCGATCTGCTTCTCGATTCGATAGCGACCGTCGATGACCTGACCGAGCAGTGGATCGACGGCCGGCCCCGAGCCCGCCACCTCCTGCGTCATGGCTCCGTCGTTGGGGCAGAATTTCTGGCCCTCGGGATACTGCGTGCCGCAGGTGGGGCAGTAGCGCATCTCGCCCGTGGGATTGTAGGAGGGCGGCAACGCGCCGTGCAACACGCGCGGCAGGCCACCAATCGCGCCGCTCGTCAGTCGGCGGGTGCCGCGTCGAGGGGGGCGTCTGCGCCGTCATCCGGGGCGTCGGCGGTAGCCCCGTCCGTGATCGCCCCGTCCGGCTGCCCCGCGTCGGGAGGCGGACCGGCGTCGGTCTCGCGGCACGCTCCGCCGACGCAGGCGAGCCCCTCGCGACACTCGCCGGCGCGCGTGCACGGCTCGCCCACGCCCTTGTTGCCCAGATCGCTCCCGCACGTCTCGGCGCCCGAGATCAACGCGGCGAACGCGAGGATCGGGACGAGCAGGAGACGCCGGGAGCGAGCCACGCGCGTGCCCCGACTCAAGCGGGGAACGCCGTGCCGCACTCCGCGCAGAACTTCGCGTTGCCGGACGCCTTGATGCCGCATGCCGGGCAGAACCGCTCCTTGGGAACGAGGTTCGCTCCGCACTCCGCGCAGAACTTGCCGCCGGGGACGGTCGCGTTGCACGCCGGGCACGTGGTGGGCCCCACGGGAGCCCTCGCCACGGGCTGCTGTCCGGCTTGCTGCCCCTGAGCGAGCCCTTGGCTCATCGCGGACGCCATGCCCATGCCGACCCCGAAGCCGGCGCCCGCCATCATCGGTCCGCCGCCACCGCCGCCGTCGCCACCCTTCGCCATGCCTTCGCCCGCGCCCATCATCGCCTTGCCGGCGGCGTACTGGCCGTAGCTCCCGCCCGCGAGGTTCTGCACGTAGCGCGAGTCCTGGGAGAAGTTCTGGTCGAGCTCGAACTGGCGCTGCTGCGCCTTCGCTTGCGCCTCGGCGACGCCGATCTGCGCCTTGCGCGCGGCGCGCTTGGCGGTGCCGATCTCGTGCTGCGCCTCCTTGAGGCGGTTCTCGTCGTCCTCGTCGAGGTTCACGTTGAACGTGGAGACCTCGAGGATCTGGACGCCGATCTGGTTGAGGTCCGGCGCCGACTGGACGAAGCGCTGCCGGAGCTCGTTCGTCATCTTCATGATCTGGAGCAGGCTCACCTGCTCCGCGTCGCAGACCTGACCGACGACCGTGCGCACGGAGCTCGTGAGCAGGTCCTTGATCCACTTCAGCTGCTCTTGCTCGGTCGTGGCGCGGATGCCCGTGTATCTGAGGATGAGCGCCTCGGGGTTCACGACCTGGAAGCTGAAGTTCCCGTAGATGCGAGGCGTCACCATCTCGCCGAGCAGCGGGTCCTCCATGTAGCCGAGCTGGTCGCCGAACGGCACGTTGTACTTCGGCGACATCTTCACGAAGAAGAGATCGGTCTTGAAGACGTTGCCCCCCGTGAACTGGTCGACGAGGTTCGAGAGGAACGGGATGTTCTGCGCCGTCAGCCGGTGTCGGTTGCCGGCGCCCGCGGTGCGCAGCGTCCCGACGAGCGCGCCGTCACGGAAGAAGACGGCGGCTTCATCGGCGCCCACCGTCAGCTGGGAGAACATGGGGATGGTCGGGTCGGGGTGCTTGTAGACGAGCAGATCCTTCTTGTCGTCGGGGCGCGCGATCATCATCTCCTGCACGCCGCTCTTCACGAAATCGATGATCCCCATCCGCTTCCTCCTCTTACGGTGCGTTCTCTGACGGTGGCTGCTCTGACGGTGGCTGCTCTGACGTTTCTCGGGCCTGACGCGACGACGACAGGGTAAGCATCATAGATCCGCTGGGCATGAGACACCACGGCCTCAGCGGGTCAGAATGAGGACGACGTCCGGGAACGTACGAGGCTTCCCGGTGTCCGTTTTCCCGTGGCTCGAACGCTCTTCGCTCTCCTGGTCGCTCTCGTTCCGCTCGGCGTGTGGGCGCCGCGGCTCGCCGCTGCGCAGCCGGCGACGCCGACGGGCTCGCTGCCCGAGCTCGTCGACACCGATCCCACCTCGGACGACCCGATTGGCGTCGACGTTCAGACCGATTTGTCCCGCGTTCCCGGCCCGCCGAGACCGCCAGAGCTCACGTCGGAAGAGCTCGCTGCGCGCGGGCCGATCCCGCCGCGCGTCGAGCCGATGCACGGCGAAGTGCTGTCGGCCGCGTCGGGCGTCGAGGAGCGCGAGCACCTCGTCGACGCGACGCTCGAGCCGGGGCTCGCGAGCGTGGTCGAGACGATCCGGCTCGGGAACCACTCGCGCCACCCCGTGGAGGCGCACTACCGACTCGCCGTGCCCGAGCGCGCGACGATTGCCTCGCTCGAAGTGTGCCGCGGCGACGTGTGCCGGCGAGGCATCCCGGACGCGACTTTTGCGTCGATGCGCGCATACGACGACGCGATCCGGAGCCGCGGCGGTGACGGAGCGCCGCCGGTCGGCCTGGCCGCGCTCGTGGACGACGCACGCGGCCACGCGATCGCGCTCCGCGTCGCGCCGATCCCGCTCGACGGCGAGCTCGTGGTCCGCGTCGGGTGGATGGCGGCGCCGCGGTACCACGGGGGGGTCGCACGGCTCGAGCTGCCGGCGCGCGGGCAGGACCCGCGAGCGGCGACGCAGAGGATCCGCGTGCGCTCGGACGCGCTGCTCGGCGCCGCGGTCGACGGCACGCTCGCCGACGAGCGCATCGAGGTCTCGCCGATGTTCTCGGCGTCGTTGAGCGGGCGCGCGCGGGTCGGCGCGCCGGCGAGCGCGGAGGTGCTGCGCTTCGCGTGCGGCGCCCGGAGGCGGTGCGCGCGCGTGGTCGTCTCGGCCGGCCCACGCGACGCGCGGCCGCTCGACCTCGTCCTCGCGATCGACGCGTCGCCTTCGACCGAAGGGCCGGCTCGCGGGCGGATCGCGCCGGTCCTCGCGGCGCTGCTGGCGTCGGCGCCGTCGGGGAGCCGCGTCCGCGCGCTCGCGTTCGGCGCGGAAGCGGCGACCGTGCTCGACGAGGCGCGCGACGTGGCGGACGTGCCGCTCGTCCCGCTGGCGCGCGCCGTCGAGCGCGAGCTGGGATCAGCGACGCGGTTCGAAGCGCTCTGGGCGAGCGCCGCCCGCTTCACGCCGGTTGCTGGGCGGCGACGGGTGATTGTCGTCGTGGGGGACGGAGGTCTGACGGAGAGCGACGAGGGGCGCGCCGCGTTCGCGGAGGCGGCGCGAGCGCGGGTCGAGGTGTCGGCCGTCGTGCTCGGCGACCGCGCGCCGGCGCGCGACCTCGCCGACGGCGTCGCGGAGACGGGCGGCGTCATCGTCGACGCGGGAGCGGACGCGGAAGAGGCAGCGCGGGGGCGCGGTGTGGACCGGCTCGAGGAGCGAGTCGCGGAGGTGCTCGCGCCGCTCGCGTCGAGCGGCGTCACGCTCGACGTGGGCGGGCGGCGGGTCGCGCTCGGCGCGCTCCGCGCGGGGGAGCGCGTGAGCTTCGAAGGCGCGCTGCCGCGGCGGGACGCGCGGGTGCTCGCGTCGGGCGCGAGCGGTGGGACGAGGGTCCGCGCCGCGTCGCCGGACGAGACGATTGCGCTCGGGGCCCGCGCGGAAGGAGCGCATGTCGCGCTCGCGGCTCTCGACGCAGCGGACGTGGCTCTGGCCGCGCGCGGCGCGGGCGCGCGAGCGTGCGACGCGCCGGCGCCGCCGCGAGCCCCGAGCGGCGTCAGCTCGGACGCGTACCCGATTGCTCTCGCCGGCCCCGCGTGGTGCGCCGCGCCTCCGTCGCCGCCGCCTGCCGCGACGGTCTCGACGCGCGGCCACGGCATCCCCGCCGAGACGGTCCTCGCGATGCTCCGCCAGCGCGTCCGGCCGGTGGCGCGAGGCTGCTTCCGCCGCGACCGCGCCGGTCGCGGCGACTACGCGACGCGCGCCGAGTTCGTCGTCCACCTCGCGGATCGCGAGGTCGTCCGCGCCGACGTCCGAGGCCAGATCACCGACGAGCTCCGCGGCTGCCTTCTTCACGCGGTCGAGTCGCTCGACGTCCCGCGCTACGACGGCCGCGTGATTGTGCGCTACCCGCTCGTCACCGAGCGCATCCCGCCGCCCCCCGTCATCGAGCTCGACCCGGACGTGGCGCGCGAGGTCGACCGGGTGATCCCGGAGGAGTGAAGCGGCCCCGGACGCGAGAGACCGGCCCCGGTCGAAGAAGCCCACGAGCGAAGCGACAAAGGGACTCGGAGAAAGAAGCCCGCGAGCGAAGCGAGCCCGCCGCGAATGCGGCGAGGGGGCGCACGAGGAGACGACGCCGAAGGCGGCGTCTCCGAGGCGAGAGAGCGGCGCGCCCGAGCGCGCCGCGAACGACGGGGGGCGAAGCCCCCCGCAAACGAGCGAGCCCGCCGCGAATGCGGCGAGGGGGCGCACGAGGAGACGACGCCGAAGGCGGCGTCTCCGAGGCGAGTGAGCGGCGCGCCCGAGCGCGCCGCGAACGACGGGGGGCGAAGCCCCCCGCAACCGAGCGAGCCCGCCGCGAATGCGGCGAGGCGTCGCACGACGCGGGGCGTGCGTTTCTCGCTGCGCCGTGCGACCTTCCACGCGTGCCGCGGGATTGGGATGGCGCCACGTATCACCGCATCTCCGCACCGCAGTTCGCGTGGGGGCAGGCCGTGCTCGCGACGGTCGAGCTCGCCGGCGACGAGCGGGTGCTCGACGTCGGCTGCGGCACCGGGCGGCTGACCGCCATCCTGCTCGAGCGGCTCCCGCGCGGCTCGGTCGTGGCGCTCGACCGCACGCCGTCGATGGTCGCGAAGGCGCGCGCGCACCTCGCCGCGCACGGGGAGCGCGTCGAGGTGCGTGCAGCTCGACGCGCTCGCGCTCGATGAGCGCGACGCGTTCGATCTGGTGTTCAGCACCGCGACGTTCCACTGGATCCACGACCACGCGAAGCTCTTCCGCGTGCTCTTCGAGGCGCTCCGGTCGGGCGGGCGGCTCGTCGCGCAGTGCGGCGGCGGCGCGAACGTCGCGCGTGCACACGAGCGCGCGAAGAAGCGCATGGCGCGCCCGGACTTCGCGCCGTTCTTCGAGCGCTTCGACGCGCCGTGGTACTTCGCGCGCGCCGACGAGACACGCGCACGGCTCGAGGCCGCGGGCTTCGTCGACGTCGACGCCGCGCTGGTCCCCGCGCCGGCGCGCTTCGAGGACCGCGCCGCCTTTCGCGAGTTCGCCGAGAGCGTCGTCCTCGGATTGTTCACGCAGAAGATCCACGACGACGCTCTGCGCGCGCGCTTCGTCGACGAGATCACCGACGAGTTCGCGCTCGACGACCCGCCCTTCGTCTTCGACTACGTCCGGCTGAACATCCGCGCGAGGAAGCCCGGCTGAGCCGACGCGGGCGCGAAGCCCCGGACGCGCCGCCTGCTCGCTCTCGCGCTCCACGCTTCGCTGCTCCGCCGCGCCGGAGCGCGGTACGGGATCGAGCCGTCGGCGCTCGAGATCATGGCCCGCCCGTACGGCGAGCGGGGGCGCGGCGCCGGCGCGTCGGCGGGACGGTGGACGCTCTCCATCGCGGTCGCGCTCGCGCTCACGGCCGCGCTGCTCTTTTTCGTCCGGGTGCGCTGAGGCAGCCGCGGAGTCGCTGTTTCCGCGGGGATCGGGCGGCCGCGAACGGGTCGCTTTCCTTCGGGCCGGGATCGATCTAGGTCTCGGGGCCATGAGCACGCTCTCCGGAAAGACCCTCTTCATCACGCGGCGCGAGCCGCGGCATCGGCCTCGCGATCGGGCTGCGCGCGGCGCGCGACGGCGCGAACGTCGCGATCGCCGCGAAGACGGCCGAGCCGCACCCGAAGCTGCCGGGCACCGATCTACACCGCTGCCGACGAGATCGAGGCGGCCGGGCGGCAAGGCGCTCCCGTGCATCTGTCGACATCCGGTTCGAGGAGCAGGTCGCCGCGGCCGTGGAGAAGACCGTCGAGACGTTCGGCGGCATCGACATCCTCGTCAACAACGCGAGCGCGATCTCGCCTGACCGGCACCGCTCGAGACGCCGATGAAGCGCTTCGATCTGATGCACCAGATCAACACGCGCGGCACGTTCCTCGTGCTCGCAGGCGTGCATCCCGCACCTCGCGAAGGCGGAGAACCCGCACATCCTCAACATCTCGCCGCCGCTCAACATCGAGACCCGCTGGTTCGCGCCGCACGTCGCGTACACGATGGCGAAGTTCGGCATGAGCATGTGCGTGCTCGGCATGGCGCGACGAGTTCGCGCCGACGGGCATCGCGGTCAACGCGCTCTGGCCGCG
Organism: uncultured delta proteobacterium; assembly: GCA_963740495.1. Classification (GTDB taxonomy): domain Bacteria; phylum Myxococcota_A; class Polyangia; order Polyangiales; family CAVUEK01; genus CAVUEK01. Next base: position 145,989 of record CAVUEK010000005.1, on the reverse strand, counting down.
CACCACGATCGCGACCGCGGCGTCCAGAACCTGCTCGGCGGCGACGAGGCGATGCGGCGGTCGCGCAAGCCGGAGATCATGGCCGATGCGGCGCACGCGATCCTGACGTCAAGCCGAGCCGCGAGCTGCACCGGCAACTTCCTCATCGACGACGAGGTGCTCGCCGAGGCGGGCATGACCGACTTCTCACAGTACGCGGTCGACCCGAGCGTCCCCGCTTCGGAGCTCGCCGGCGACTTCTTTCTCTGACTCGGGCGCCGCGCACCCGCCTCCCGTTCCGTGTCCGGCTCCGATTCCGTGTCCCTGTCCGAGACCGAGACCCGAGACCGGCGCCCGATCGCCCTGATTGCGCCGCGGCCGCTGGTAGGCCTTGCTGGCCCACTGCCCACCCGCGCGCTTCACCCCTTCACCTGCCGGGGACGAAGTCGGTCGCGATCCTCCCGCCGCCGCGTCGCCAGCCGCGGGAGAGCAACCACGTGCCGGGCGGCGCGACCGGCGGCGGGCCCGTCGTCTCGCACCAGGCGGGCGCCGTCCAGCCGTCGAACGCGCGCGCGCTCGAGCACGGGTCGACCCAGTCGCGCCGGATGCGGCGGTCGACGAGGCCGTGCCGTCGCGCGTTGTTGAGCACGTACGCGAGCGCGTTGCGGACGCGGCGCGGCGTCTCGAGCACCTGGTCGTCGTAGCGGTCGGCGAACACCGTGCCTCGCCGGCCCATCACGCGGTTGAGCCGGCGCGCGATGCGCACCTTCACGCCCTTCATCCCGCGGGCCAGCGCAGCACGGCTCGTCGCCTCGACGATGAGGTGCACGTGGTCGCCGAGGATCGCGTAGTGGACGATGCGTACGCCGTCCCGTGCAGCCCACGAGCCGATCGCGCCCTCGACGACGCGGCGACACCGCTTCGCGCGGAGGTGAAAGACGTGGGGCAGCACCTTCAGCGTGACGAGCAGCGGGAACCGCCCCTGGAAGCGGCGCCGCACCCCGTGGTGCACGCCGGCCTGCTCGCCCTTGGGCTTGCGCCCCGCGCCCGCGCGCTTCCCACCCCACGTCCGGAAGTCGAGCCCGAGCTGCCGCGGCCGACGGGGTCGGGCACGTCGCGAGCGTTGCGCGCCGGCGGTGGTCATCTTGATTCCGCAGACAATAGCTCTATCCGGGCGCGGTGTCGAGCAAATTCGCGCCGCGGACGCGGGCGCCGGCACGGACGGTTGCGGGCGCGGACGGACGGTTGCGGGCGCGGACGGACGCGGGCGGGGGCGCTTGCGGGCGCGGGCGGGGGACGGTTGCGGACGCGCGCGTGGACGCGGGCGCGGGCGGTTGCGGACGCGGGCGGGACGCGGCTGCAGACGCGGTGCGGGCGCGGGCGTGGACGCGGGCGGGACGCGGGCGTGGACGCGCGTGCGGGCGGGACGCGGCGCGGGCGTGACGCGGACACGGACGTGGACGCGGGCGCGGGACGGTTGCGGACGCGGGCGGGACGCGGCTGCAGACGCGGTGCGGGCGCGGGACGCGGATGCGGGCGGGACGCGGATGCCGACGCGGCGCGGGCGCGGACGCGGGCGTGACGCGGGCGGGGGCGCTTGCGGGCGCGGGCGCGGCCGGGGGCGGGGGACGGTTGCGGACGCGCGCGTGGACGCGGGCGCGGGGGCGGGGGACGGTTGCGGACGCGCGCGTGGACGCGGGCGCGGGACGGTTGCGGACGCGGGCGGGACGCGGCTGCAGACGCGGTGCGGGCGCGCGCGCGGATGCGGGCGGGACGCGGCTGCCGACGCGGTGCGGGCGCGGACGCGGGCGGGACGCGGGCGGGGGCGCTTGCGGGCGCGGGCGCGGCCGGGGGCGGGGGACGGTTGCGGACGCGCGCGTGGACGCGGGCGTGGGGGCGGGGGACGGTTGCGGACGCGCGCGTGGACGCGGGCGTGGACGGTTGCGGACGCGGGCGGGACGCGGCTGCAGACGCGGTGCGGGCGCGGGACGCGGATGCGGGCGGGACGCGGACGGTTGCGGACGCGGGTGCCGGCACGGACGGTTTGCGGGCGCGGGCGCGGGACGACCGCGAGCGCGGCCGCGGCGCCAAGGGGGACGCGAGCGCGGACGTGACGCGGCTGCAGACGCGGCTGCCGACGCGGCGCGGACGCGGGCGTGACGCGGACACGGACGCTTGCGGACGGCGGGCGCGGGCGCGCGAGCGGACTCGGACACAATCACCGGCAGCGGCGCGCGTGAGCGCGGGTCACGGCACGAGACGCGGCACCGACGCGGCGCGCCGCGCGCAGGTTGCGCTCTTCTCGACCTACGGGCCTACCGGGAGCGGGATGAGCCCGCGAACCTGGGCGGCTCGAGGTCCGTGGACTCGACTCGCGGCGTGCCGACGCGGCTTCAGAGCTTGCTCGACGTGAGCGATTCGTTCTCTTCGGCGCTCAGGTGCAGGCCGCACTCGCGCTTCTTGCCGAGGATGCGGCCGTCGCGCGGGTCTTGGTCGGGGTCGGTGGGGAGCGTGGAGTGCCAGTCGCCGATCGAGCGGTAGCCTTCGGCGAGGAGGGGATGGCGCGGGAGCTCGTGCTCGTCGAGGTAGGCGTCGACGTCTCGCTCGGTCCAGTCGAGGATCGGGTGGATCTTCACGCGACCGTCCTGGACGTCCACGCGCCGGAGCTCGCTGCGATGCTCGTTCTGGCTCGCGCGGAGGCCCGCCATCCACGCGTCCACGCCGAGCTCGCGGAGCATCCTCTGCATCGGCTCGACCTTGTTCATCCGCAGGTACTGCTGAACGCCGTCGGGGCCCTGCTCCCAGAGCCGCCCGTAGAGCGCCTCCTGGTGTGCTGCGCTCGTGCGCGGCATGGCGACCCGGAGGTCGAGGTCGAACCGCTCGGTGAGATTGCGCGCGAACCTGTACGTCTCAGGAAAGAGATAGCCGGTGTCGACGAGGATCACGGGCGTTCGCGGAGCGTGGACGCTCACGAGGTGGAGCATCAGCGCGGATTGGACGCCGAAGCTCGACGAGAGGGCGAGCCGGTCACGCCATCTCGCGCGGGCCCACTCGACGACCTCGCCCGCGCTCGCGCCTTCGAGCTCGCGATTGACCGCGTCGAGGTCGATGTCCGCGGCGAAAGAGGCCTGATGCGCCAACCCGTCCATGCGCGAGCTATCGCCTCCACAACGGCTGCGGCTCGTCGGCCGCAGGCTGATACGTCACCGTGAATTCGTCGAACGCGCGGAGGGCCTCCTCGGGGTCGCGGTTCGGCCGGAGCTCGAACGAGTCGAATCCACAGCGCGAGAGGTAGAAGATCTGGTCGCGCAGCACGTAGCCGACGGCGCGCAGCTCTCCGGTGAAGCCGAGCCGATCGCGCAGGAGCCGACCGGTCGTGAACGCGCGACCGTCCGCGAACTTCTGCATCTCGACCGCGACGAGGTCGAGCTCGTGGAGGTGCTCGCGCAGCTCCTCGGGCTCGATGTCCCCGGGAACGATCACGCCGAGCTTTCCGGGACGCGCGACGAGGGCCGCCCGCTCCGCCCGGAACCGGGCGAGCGAGACCAGCACGTCACCCTCCTGCGGAAGCGACTCTTCGTCCGACGGGCGCAGGAACTCGTCCTCCACCACCCGCCGCTGCCGAATGATTCGCATAGACCGCCTCCTTGAACGGCTCGGCGCCGACGCGCCGGAAGGTCTCGATGAACCGCTCGCTCGGGCCCGTGCGCAGCGTCGACGTAGGTCTCGAGCACCTTCTCGACAGCGCCCGACGATCTCGTCCTCGGTGAACGCGCGGCCGAGCATCTTCGCCGATCGAGGCATCGCTCGCGGACGAGCCGCCGAGCATGATCTGGTAGTGCTCGACGCCCTGTTTGTCGATGCCGAGGATGCCGATGTTGCCGACGTGGTGATGGCCGCACGCGTTGATGCAGCCGGAGATGTTGATGCGTGACCTCGCCGAGGTCGAAGAGGCGGTCGACGTCGTCGAAGCGCGCGGTGATGTGCTCGGCCACGGTGATCGAGCGGGCGTTCGCGAGGTTGCAGTAGTCGAGCCCGGGGCACGCGACGATGTCGGTGAGCGCGGCCGAGGTTCGGCGTCGCGAGCCCGAGCGCGACGAGCTCGGCGTGGAGCGCGTGGAGCCTCGACGTCTCGACGTCGGTGAAGACGAGGTTCTGCGGTGTGTGACGACGAGGCGACCGAAGCTGAACGCATCGGCGAGGTCCGCGATCCGCATCCATCTGCTCCGCGGTGACATCCCCAGGAGGAAGGTCCGGCGACTTCAGCGAGAGCGCGACGACCGCAGTAGCCGGGCACGCTTGTGCTCGACGACGTTGGCCTCGGCCCAGCGGGCGAACGCCCGGTCCTTCGCGAGGAGCGCCGCGGCCACGCGCGTCGAGCCGCCGTCGGGCGCGCGGTACGGCGGCGGCTCGAAGTGCGCCTGGAAGCGCGCGATCTCCGCCGGCTCGAGGCGCAGGCCCGTCGCCCGCGATCTTCGTCCCATTCCTCCTCGACCATCGCGGCGAACTTCTCGGCGCCGCTCCCGCTTGACGAGGATCTTGATGCGCGCCTTGAACTTGTTGTCGCGTCGCCCGAAGCGGTTGTAGACGCGGAGGATCGCCTCGCAGTAGCTCAGGAGATGCCTCCTTGGGCAGGAAGTCGCGGATCACGACCGCGATGACCGGCGTGCGTCCCTGGCCGCCGCCGACCTGCACCTCGAACCCGACCTCGCCGCGATCGTTCTCGACGAGCCGGAGGCCGATGTCGTGGAGCGCGACGGCGGCGCGGTCCTCGCGGGCGCCCGTCACGGCGATCTTGAACTTGCGCGGCAAGAACGCGAACTCGGGGTGGAACGTCGACCACTGCCGGAGGATCTCGCAGTACGGACGCGGGTCCTCGATCTCGTCCTTCGCCACGCCGGCGAACGGGTCGCTCGTGATGTTGCGGATGCAGTTGCCGCTCGTCTGGATCGCGTGCATCTCGACGCTCGGCGAGCTCTTCGAGGATGTGCGGGACGTCCTCGAGCTTCGGCCAGTTGTATTGGATGTTCTGCCGCGTCGTGAAGTGGCCGTAGCCCTTGTCGTAGACTCGCGCGATGTGCGCGAGCTTTCGGAGCTGCGTCGACGAGAGCAGCCCGTACGGGATCGCCACGCGCAGCATGTACGCGTGGAGCTGCATGTAGAGACCGTTCTGCAGCCGAAGCGGCTTGAACTCGTCCTCGCTGATGTCACCCGCGATGCGCCGGCGCACCTGATCCTGGAACTGGCGCGCGCGCTCTTGCACGAGGAGCAGGTCGTTCGCGTCGTAGCGGTACATCGCCCTCACACCTCGTAGCCGAAGCGTTCGCGGACCCAGGCGGCGCCGGTCGCCCGAATACGCTCGCGCGCCGACACGGGCACGACGCGCCCGTCCTCGAGCGCGGCTTTCATGACGTACGGGTCGCAGACGACGGCCTCTTGGCCTCGCGCCCACCCGAGGCTTCCCTCGAGCGCGTCCTCGGACGCGCCGGGCTCGGCGTCCGCGATGCGCTCGCTCCACGCGTGATCACGGGCGAGATAGACCGCGTGCCCATCGGCCAGACGAAACGCGGTGATGACGAAGACGGGCGTCACGAGAGATTTCCCCATCGGAAAAGGCAAGAACAAACCTGAGGCCTCGCACCCCGAAACGCAAGACGGAAAGCGCCTGGACGGCCGCTGAGACGAAAAGAGGCAGCGCGAGGAGGGTCGTTCCCGACTCAATTAGTCGGGTTTGCGTCGGCTCAGCGGAACGACTCCTGAACCGTAGGGTCCTCGGCCTCCGAGGGGGTCGACGCGCCGGCGTCGGTGACATCGCTCCGATGGGCGATGAGCTCGGCCAGGGCGTCCGGGCACGGCCCGCCCACGCCGGGAAGCGCGCCGAGCGCCGCGCTCATCTCGTCGGCGGTCGCGAAGCGACGCTCCGGATCGCGGCGCGTGGCGCGCTCGATGAATGCGTCCCATGCGCCATCCACGTCGAAGCGGCTCACGCTCGGCGGCGGCACGGGGTCGGACAGCACGGCGAGCAACGTCGCCTCGGCGTTGTCTCGGTGGAAGAGCGAGCGGCCGACCAAGAGCTCCCACAAGATCACGCCGAGCGCGTAGAGGTCGCAGCGAACCCCGATGGGCTCCCCGCGCGCTTGCTCCGGCGGCATGTAGGCGGCGTGCCCCGCGACCGTCGCGGTGCTCGCGTGCGCGGCGTCGCGAAGTGCGCGCGCCACACCGAAGTCGGTGATCTTCACGGAGCCGTGGCGTGAGAGCAGAACGTTGGCAGGACATAGATCGCGATGGACGACCTTCAAGAGCGCTCCATCGCCATCGCGCGCGCCTGCGTGCGAGTACTGGAGGCCGGCGAGGATCTCCCTGCCGATGTGCGCGACCACGCCGAGCGGGACCGATACGCGCGCCGCGCGGAGGCGCCGGGTCAGCGCCCTCAGCGTGATGCCGTCGACGAACTCCATCGCGAGAAAATACGAGTCTCCGACGCGGCCGAAGTCGAGAACCTGCACGATGTTCGGGTGCACGAGGCGGGCGCAGAGCTCGGCCTCGCGGCGGAACGCGACGACGAAGCGCTCCTCGCCGGCGAGGTGCGGATGCACGCGCTTGATCGCGACCGGCCGCTCGAAGCCGCCCTCCGGGCAGTACACGGCGGTGTAGACGGTGCCCATGCCGCCCGACGCGATGTGCTTTCCGAGGCGGTACTTTCCGAACAGATCCTGCTCGCGCGCGATGCTCTCGGCCTTCGCGATGGCTCGCCGCAACGTGCGCGCGACCAGCATGGCCAGCGCGCCGCCGAAGACGAGCGAGACCCCGCGGACGATCTGGGTGGACACGGCGTAGAGCGATTCGTCCGACGCCGACACGGGGAGCGCGCCTCGGAGCAGGAGCAGATACAGGAGCGGAAACGCGACGCCGCCCGCGATCCCGATCAACAACGGCTCGAGCGTTCGGAGCCGCGCCGTCGAACCGACGATCAGCGCCGCGAACAGCATCGGCGGCACCCACGAGCCGAGCGCGTACGTGGGCCCCGCGGTGAAATGGAGCACCATCAGAAAGGCCCACGGGAGCGCGCTCTCGACGATCGTGCTCGCGACCCGCATCGCCTGACCCGCGCGCCCGCGGCGCAGCATCCACGCCGACACGGCGAACCAGCCGAGGTAGACGAGCGCCGCGATGCTGCCGGCGATCGCGAGCGTCGAGCGCTGCTCGATCCCGACCGCGACCGCTGCGAGCGCCCCGACGCCGCTCAGCACGACCCACACTTCCGCGATGCGCAGCTCGAGCCGCCCGATCTCTTCATCGAGCGCGACCCCGAGGTGAGATTGTGTCTGGCTCGTGCCGTCCCCCTGGCTCTTCACGGCGATAGCCTACGCGCGCCGGCGTGAGAAAAGTACGGGGCCGGAGACGCTCGCCGCGAGCCGCGCCGAGTCTGGTAATCTGTCTGCGATGCGCTCGTGGCTGGTCGTGGGAATGGTCGTCGCGGCGTCGTGGCCGAACGCACCCGCCCGGGCTCAAGAGGAAGTGGTCGCCGAGCCGCCCGATTCCGTCGAGGAAGAAGCGCGAGCATTGTTCGTCGCAGGGCGCAGCGCCTTCGACGCCGGCCGGTACGACGACGCGCTCGAGCGTTTCCAGCGCTCCTACGAGCTGAGCCCGCGGCCGGCTTTGCTCTACAACGTCGCGGTCGCGTTGGACAGGCTACGCCGAGACCAAGACGCGCTCGACGCCTACGAGCGGTATCTGCGGACCGTCGAGGACACGGACGAACGGCGAACCATCGAGGGACGGATTGACGCGCTGCACGCAGCCATCGAGGAGCGTCGCGCCGAGCACGAGCACGAGCGCGAGGCCCAGGCGGCCGCGAACGCGCGCGTCGCGCCCGACGAGCCGGGCACCCACGAGGACGACCGCGGCAGCGTCGCTAGCAAGTGGTGGTTCTGGACGATTGTGGGGCTGGCGGTCGCGGGTGGGGCGACCGCGGCCATCGTCGTCGCGACCTCCGGCGGTGGGATTGAGGCGCCGATTGACGGCGACTACGGCGTGGTCGTGATGACGCTCGGGGGCGGCGGGTGAGGCGAAGGCTCGCGGCGTGCGCGCTCTGCATGGCGGCGTGCAACGGGACCACGCCCCGAACACAGGTGATGGTGTTCGTGCGCGCCGAGCCCGGTGTACAGATGACGAGCGACCGGCTCGAGGTCGTCGTCGAAGGCGGGCCGCGGACCGGCGGGCGCACCGAGGTCGAGCACTTGGTCTACACCGACGCGAGCGCGGACGAGGGCTTGCCGCTGGCCTGGCCCGTCCGGATCGCGCTCGTTCCGACCGACAGCGACGCGACCCGAACGTACAGCGTCGGCGCGACAGCGACCGGCGGCGGGGCGCTCGTCGCCGAGGCACGCGTCGTCAGCGGGTACCTCGAAGAGGAGACGCTGACACTCGACGTCTGGCTGCGCGACGCGTGCATCGGCGTCACGTGCGCCGACGGTGAGACGTGTGAGAGCGGGGAGTGCGTCGCCGTCACCGACATCGACCCGTGCGATCTTTCGCGGCTCGACGCGACGGGTCGCAGCGACCAATGCCCGGCGGTCGACGGCGGCGCGGCGGACGGATCCGGCCTCGACGGCGGAGAGCAGATGGACGCCGGAAACGTCGACGCGAACGGGATCGACGGCGCCGTGCCGATGGACGGTGGCGGCGTCGACGCAGGAGACGGCGGCGGCGGTGGCGTCGACGGCGGCGTCGACGGCGGCGTCGATCCGACGATGATCCACAACGTCGTCTTCGTCACCTCGTCGCGCAGGGCGCCGGGCGCGCTCGGTGGGCGCGACGGCGCAGACGCGTGGTGCCAGACGCTCGCGACCGACGCGGGGCTGCCGCGCCCGGCGAGCTATGTCGCGTTCCTTCCGACGTTGGCTGACACCGTGCGCGACCGGCTCGCAGCGTCGCGCGGCTGGGTGCGAGTCGACGGGCTGCCGTTCGTCGACACGGTCGACGATCTCGCGGCCGGCAGAATGTACTACCCGATCGCGCTGGCCGAGTCGGGCGCCACCCCGGCGAGCTACTCCGCGGCGACCGCGACGAACGCCGACCTCTCGCGTCGAGGCCAGACCTGCGACGACTGGACCAACGAGTCTGCCGCCGGCGTCGGAAGCCTCGGCGACGCCCGTGAAGGACCGACGCGTTGGACGGCGCTCTTCGGCAGCACCGCGTGCGACCTACCGCAGTCGATTGACTGCTTCGGAACCGGCATCGCGACTCCACTCGAGCCTCTCCCGACGCCGCCGAGCGGATCGCGTGTCGCCTTCTTGTCGACGGGCCGGCAGGACGGTCGGAGCGGTGTCGACGCATTCGACACACTGTGCGAGGGCGAAGCGGGCGCGGCCGGCTACACGGGAACGTTCCTCGCGCTCGTGGCGCTCGGGACCACCGCTGCGGTCTCCCGCTTCTCCGACGGCGAGCCGTGGTATCGGCCGGATGGAGCGCTCGTCGCGCGGTCGACCAGCGACATCGCGAGCGAGAGCCTGGCGTCGCCGATTGCGGTCACGACGGGCCTCTCGTACCTCGACGCGGTCATCTTCACGGGGCGAGACACGCCGGGCACGGGCGGGTCGGGGTCCTCCTGCGTAGGAGCGGGCGGCCCCTGGACCATCGGCGTCGGGGGCAGCGCGAGCACCGGATCATCGGGCTCGACGACCAACTTCTTCCGTGCGGACTCGGGCCTCTGCGGGTCGACGGATCGCGTGCTGTGCCTCGAGCAGTGATGCGCACGAGCAGATTGCGACCTCGGAGTCTGGCCGCGAGCACGTCGCTCGCGCTCGCGCCGGTTCTTGCGCTCGTGATGGCGGCCTGTTCCGGCGACGGCGCGATCGTCGTCCTCGACCTCCGGACCGACATCGTCCCGAACGTCGAGTTCGCGGCGGTGGAGACGATCCTCACAGAGCCTCGCGACGTGCAGCAGGTCGCGGCGCTCGTCGGCCAGGACTTCGTGCGCGGCGAGCGCATCGCCGAGCTCCGCAACGTGCCTCTCGGAGAGCGGGTCATCGACGTGTCGCTCCTCGCACGCGACGGGTCGGTCGTGGCCGAGCGCCAGGTTCGCATCGATGTCGAAGGAGACCTCGGGCTCACGGTCCTGATCACGCGCGACTGCGTCGGAATGACGTGCGGTGGAGGGAACGCATGCGTGGCGGGGACGTGCGCCCCCGACACGTGCGTCGAGACGGGCTCGGCCTGCCCGGCAGCCGAGTGCACGAGCGCGAGCGACTGCCCGGCCCCGGCGGCGTCGTGCGCGGAAGCCCGGTGCGTGGGCGGCGCGTGCCTCTACGCGACGGTCTCCGGCGCATGCCCCGACGCAGAGGCGTGCGTCCCGGACGAGGGCTGCACGGGGATTGTCCTCGCGGACGCGGGAGTGGACTCGGGCGTGATGGTCGACGCCGGCTCGGACGGCGGTCTCGTCGACGGCGGCCACGACGGTGGCACGGTCGACGGTGGAGACGAGGGTTACAACGTCGTCTTCGTCACGTCGATCGCGACGGCCCCCGGTACCTTCGGTGGGCTCGCAGGCGCGAGCACGCTCTGTCAGGCGCTGGCGATGTCCGCGGGCCTGCCGCGCCCGTCGTCCTACCGCGCGTTCCTTCCCACGATCGCGACCGACGCCCGCGCGCAGATCACGGGCTCGCGCGGCTGGGTCCGGGTCGACGGGCTGCCGTTCGTGGATACGGACACCGACCTCGCCGCGGGGCGGATCTACTACCCGATCGCGTTGGACGAGGCCGGCGATCCAGCGCCGGTCACATCCGTCGCTACCTCGACGAACGCCGATTCCACCCGCGGCGGCGAGACCTGTGGCGACTGGGACGACACCGCCGCGCGCGTCGGGCGCATCGGCGACCCTCGAGACACGACGGTTCGTTGGACGGACTCCGCGGGCTCGACCGACTGCTCGACGCCGCTCGCGATCTATTGCTTCGGCACGGGCCTGAGCCGACCGCTGCCGCCGCCCGTCGCGCCGCCGGGAGCGGCGCGCGCGTTCCAATCGCAGTCGACGGTCAACGCGCAGATGGGCCTCGGCGCGCTCGACGCCCTCTGCGAAGCGGACGCGGCCGAAGCCGGGTACACCGGTACGTTTCGCGCGCTCGTCGCGCCGTCCGACACCGAGAGCGCGCTGTCGGCGTCGCGGTTCTCGATGACGAGTGGTCCATGGTATCGGCCGGACGGCGCGAAGGTCGGCGACACCTTGCTCGACCTCGCCGCGAGCCAGCTCCTCGCACCGCCCAACGTCACGGTCGGGATGAGCTACGAGAGCCACCGCGTCTGGGCCGGCGCCGACACGCCGGGCGTGGCCGGCACCCAGACGTGCGGGTCCTGGACGATGAGCGGGAGCGGCTCGACCGGGTTCTCGAGCTCGACGACCGCGTTCTTCCACGCAGGAGGCGCGACGCTCTGCAGCGTCGGGCAGCGCGTGCTCTGCTTCCAGGACTGAGCGGGAGCTCCCTCGGCGCTCGGAAGCTCACCGCCGATTGAGATCGGGCGGCACCGGTCGGCGAGCTCCATCGCGGGCGCGTCGTCGACGTCGACCTCGACGAGCGACGGGGGCAGCTCCGGCATGTCGATTGGGCACCGCGGGCCGCCGACGACGCGAGCCACCTCGACCGTGCCCGAGGCGGACGCACCTCGGCGGACGACGACCGACCCGGCGGGCAGGTCGCCCTCGTGGGCGAGACCCTCGACGCGCGCGATCTCCCACGGGCACGAACCGCCGGGCTCGTCGAGCCAGAGGAGCCGCCCGGTCCCGCCGCGCGCCCTCGCGTCGAACCGTAACGAGACACGCGTGCCGCCTTCGCTCCATGCCCGGAGACGGCCCTCGCGCCGTGCGCGCGCGATGCCGTCGATCACGGGCAACGCCCGAGCGAAGAACGAGAGCGTTGCGCCGACGGCCTGCGCGGGCGGCGCGACCGCGAACGTCGCGCAGTCTCCCGCGTCTTCGCTCTCGGCCGGAGCCTGACATAGGGCGACGCGCTCGCGATCCAGCCAGGAGTCGACGCGGAGGATGGCAGCCGCGGCGTCTCGCGGAATCGCGAGCGACTCCACGCCGTGAGGGACCGCCCCGCGGCGAACGACCAGCACGCTGGTCACCGGTCCGGAGCGCGCCTCGCCTGGCCGCGGCTCGCGCTCGAACGCGGCCACACCGGCGATGAGCCCGGCGCGAGGCCGGCCTTGCAGCCGCACGAACGCGTCTTGGTACCGAAGCCCGCGCGCCGAGAGACGCGGCGCGACCACCGCCAGCTGGTCGAGACCGATGCTGCCGAGGCACACCTCGGGGTGGGGCGGCTCGGCGGCGCGTAGACCGAGCGCGACGAGCGGCGCGGCCGCCACGCACAACAAGAGAGCCGGCTCCACGCGATTGACGACCGCGTTTCGGACGACGATGGGGTGAGCGAACGCGACGACGAGAACGCACGCGGCAGGGAGCGACGGCAGGTAGTAGTACGGCAGGTGGTTCTCGGCGTACGCCGAGACGAGTGCGACGACGAGCAGCGGGTGCGCGAGGTTCGAGCCGAGCGCGACGAGAAGCTGTTCCCGCGGAGGGAGCGCCGCGAACCGGCGCCGAGAAACAACGCCCGCGACGAGCGCGACGGTACAGAGCGCGACGCCGCCGAGCGCGAGCCCGTGCGAGGCGGCGTTCGCGACGTTGGCCTCGAAGGCGGTGCCCGAGACGTTCCAGAGGTACAACACGATCACGGCCGCGCAGCCCAGCGCCGAGACGAACGGCCGCCGCTGGCACGCGCCGACGAGCGCCACGAACGGCACGATGGAGAGCGCAGCGATGCCGTGAAGATCGATCGCGCACGCTAGAGCGAGCGCAGCGACGAGAGCGTCGCTCGTCCTACGGCGCTCGACGACGCGCAGAGACGCCCAGGTGAAGAGCGCCGTCGCGAGCGGGAGCAGCGAGGGGTTGTGGAGCACGTCGAGAGGGCCGAGCTCCCGGGCCACGAGCGCGTACACCAGGGCTGCGCCGACGCTCATGGCGTCGCCGGCGAAGCGCCGCGCGATGGAAAAGACGATGGCGCCGGCCGCGGCCGTACACCCGATGTCGAGGAGGTGAACGTGGTCGACGCCCGCGTGAAGAAGGCGCGCCGCGACCAGGAGCCAGATCCACGAGGCGCCGTGCCGAAACCCGCCCAGGCCCGACGTCGCGCCGGACGAGTGGCACAAACCGGCGTCGGTGCAGTCGCGCGCATAGAGCAGATTGCGCAGCGTGTCGTCGTCGGTGATCAGCGGGTGGGCGACGAGGACGAGGAACGCGAGGAGGTACACCCCGACGAGGAGGGGCGGCCACCACGCGCGTACGCGTGGAAGCGGCCGGCCGAGCGCCAACGCGGGCGCGCGGCGAAACCGGTCTTGGGCCCACACGGCGACCGTGAAGAAGACGGCGAGGAGGAGCAGCGCGGGCGGCAGCGAGCGCGGCAGCGCTCGGGACGCGTCCGCCTCGTCCGCGCGCACCGCGTTCTCTTCGGTGAACGAATCGCCCGCGCGCTCTCGGATCTGGGCGGCCAACCGCTCGACGCGTCCGCGCGCCGGCTCCGGTAGCTGGTCGAGGGCAGGCTCGGCGCGGACGCCGACCTCGGACGAGCCCTCGATCGACAGGACGATTGTGACGAGGCGCTCTCCATCCTGGAAGAGCTCGTACGAGACGTGGCTCCCCCGGATGTCGACGTTGCGGAGCTCGAGACCGTCCTCGGCCGGACGACCGAGCTCGTACGGTCGCGCGAGCGCGAGTATCTCCGCCTCACGCCCAGGGGGAAACACCAGGTGTTGCGCGGCCGCGCTCTGATGGAAGGCAAAGAGCGCGAGCGTCAGCGCGACGACGAAAGACAAGCGTCCGGGATCAGTCCGGTCCGCCGGGCACCTCGATTGTCGGCGGGACGAGGAAGTAGACGTCGCGGGTATCGAGCAGCGTCGTTGCATCGCCGTAGACCTCGATGCGGGCGATGAAGACCTGCGGCTCCGAGGTGGGCATCACCGTGTCGTTCGTTTTCGGGAAGAGCTTCCAACAGACGGGGGTCCCGAACAAGACGTCGACGAAGACATCGGGGTGCCCGTCGCCGTTGGAGTCGGTCTCCGCGAGGCCCGACGCGCAGAGCGGCGTCCCGAGCTGGAGCGTCTCGAGGTGATCGATGAACGACGCCACCGCGTCGACCGTGTCGCTCGCGTCATCCACCGGGACGGCGCTGATGTCGACGCGCACCGCGTTCACGAGCGTCCGGATGCCCATCTCGATCGCCCCCGCGGCCGCCGCGCCCGCGCCGTCGAAGACGAGCGGTGCACCGGTGCCGGAGTCGACCGAGCCCGTCCCCATCGCGAGCGCGTTCAGGTCGAGGGTGAGCTGCGCCGGGCCGCCGCTGCCGAGGATGCCGATGAACTTCGCACCGATGGCGTTGAGGGCGTCGATGACGGGCATCGAGCCCGGGCAGAGGTACGTGTCGCCCGTCGACGGCGCTTCGTCCGTCGCGAGCAGCACGATTGGGAGCGCGCCCGGCCGAAAGCACGGATACCCGATGCCACCCGCGCCTGCGGGCGATGTCGAGCAATCCGTGCGAGCGGGATACGCGCCTGCGCCCGAGCACCCCGCCGACGCGGCGTTCATCCCGGTCGCAGCGGACCACGTCGCGAGGTAGAGCGGTTCGAGGCAACAGCTCCCGGGCTCGCTCGTCGCGAGCGCCGGGCCGACGAGCATCGGATTGGGCTGAACGTCGAGGTGGTGCGTGTACGCGGTCGTCGCTCCGGAGTAGCCGACGCTGCCGATGCCCGCCCAGAGGTCCTCGATGCAGTCCGCCGGATCGCCCGTGCCGGCCGGCGGACATGCGAGACGGTTCAGCACCGTCTGGATGTTGTCGCGCACGGACGCGATCTCGCCGCTCATCGAGCCCGACCGATCGACCAGGATGTAGATGTCCGCGATCCGGAGCTCGGTCGAGAAGTTCAGGACGTCGTCGTGCGGATCGGGCGGCATCATGTACGGAACGGTGAACACGAAGTCACCGCGTACGTGCGGATTGTCCGCGCCGTCCAGTGGATTGGTGCCCGCGGCCACCTCGATGAGATCGCTGACCCCGTCACCGTCCGTGTCCGCGCTCGTTCGCGCGGTCCCGTGGAGGAGCTCGTCAGCGTCCGACAGACCGTCGTTGTCGCTGTCGGGATCGCGGAAATCGGGGATCCCGTCCATGTCGGTGTCGACCGGTGCGGTGCGGATGTCGGCGTCGCCGGCCTCGTCTCGGTCGCTCCAACCGTCCCCATCCGAGTCGTCGTCCTGCCAGTCGGGCACGCCGTCGTGATCGGTGTCGACTTCGTCGCCGGTCCGCAGCCGCTCGTCACCGTCGAGGATGTTGTCGTTGTCCGAGTCGGGATCGCGGTAGTCCGGGAGACTGTCGCCGTCGAAGTTCGACGGCATCGACGGATCGCCGACCTCCGTGACGTCGTCCACGTGGTCATCGTCGTCGTCGACGTCGCGAAAGTCCTCGATGCCGTCTCCGTCGGCGTCGCCGAGCCCCTCGACGGCGTCGGGAATGCCGTTGCCGTCGGAGTCGAGGTCGACGTAGTCCGGAGCCCCGTCGCCGTCGGTGTCGCGCGGCGGCGTGTTGGTGTCGGAGTCTCCCGCTTCGAGCGAGTCGGGGATTCCGTCGCCGTCGCTGTCGTCGTCGAGGTAGTCGGGGATCCCGTCGAGATCGGTGTCGCGATTCTCGGCGCGACCCTCGTCGGCGTCGCTGATCCCATCGCCGTCCGCATCCGCTTGCGGAGTGGCGCCATCGCTGCCGGGCCCGCCGTCGTGCGTGCCGTGCCGACCTCCGGGGCTGCACGCGAGCGCAAAGATGGCCGTGAAGACTACGAGGGTGAGACGCATCGTGAACCCGCCTGGTCGAGAGCTGTACATGATGCCCGGCAACGCGCCGAGCGGCACCCCCTCATCGTCCGTCGCGCCGCCGAAGTGCGACTCCGACCTACATGAAGACCGCTCGCGGTCCCCCGGGGGCGGTTCGCCCCGCGATCCGGGCCGCCCACACACGCACGAGCTAAGCTCACCCCCGTGGACGTCGCGACGGTCTTGATCGAGCTCGCCGAGAAGATGGGGCTCATCGCAGCCGCCGCGGTCGTCGCCGTCCTGCTGCCGCCGCTGCGAAACCGTCTGCTCGGCGTCGGGCAGCCTCGCGATCAGCTCACCGCGATCGTCCTCGGGCTCGGGCTCTCGATCTGGGGCGCGATGCTCGGCTTCCAGGTCATGGGCGAGCACATGAACGTCCGCGCGATCGGCGTGCTCATCGCGGCGATCCTCGGCGGCTGGAAGGCGGGGCTCGTCGCGGGGATCGGCGGCGGGCTGTTCTACGCGGCGCGCGTCGACGATACGACCGCACCGTGGGTGCTCGCCGCGTCGATCATCGATGGGCTCATGGCCGGGGTCCTCGCGGAGCGGCGCCCACTCTGGTTTCAGCCGAAGCGCGTCTTCTTCACCTCCATCGGCATCCAAGCGTTCCACCTCGCGATCGTCGGGGCGGGGCTCCTCGTCGTCGGGCACGCGGCCCGCTACCTCCCGGCGTGGCCCGCACACCTCGCGAAGCTCATCGTCAACGCCGCCGGCGTGATGCTCTTCGTCCTCGTCGCGAAGCTCGTCGTGGCGCGCGAGGAGAGCGCGATCGCGCTGATCGAAGCGCGGGCCGCCGCGGACGCTGCTCGCCTCGAGTCGCTCCGCCGGAGGCTCGAGCCGCACTTTCTCTTCAACGCGCTCAACGCCCTCCGCGCGACCATCCGGACGAGCCCCGAGCGTGCGCGCGAGCTCGTCGCCGACCTCAGCGATCTCTACCGCTACCTCCTCGCGCACCCGGAGGACGCGACCGTCCGCGAGGAGGTGGCTCACGCGACGAGCTATCTCGAGATCGAGCGGGCGCGGCTCGGCGACGAGCGCCTTCGCGTCCGTGCCGACGTCGCCGAGGAGGTGAGCGGCGCCGTCGTGCCGGCTCTTCTTCTGCAACCGCTCGTCGAGAACGCGGTGAAGCACGGCGTCGCCACGCGCGAGGGGCCGGGCGAGGTCCTGCTGCGGGCGTCCGACCACGACGGAACGCTCGTGCTCTCGGTCGAGGACCGCGGAACGGGTCGCCGCGTGCCGCTTTCGGAGGCCGGCAGCGGCATCGCGCTCGAGACTCTACGGACGCGCCTCGAGCGACGCTACGGCGCGACCGCCAGCATCTCGCTCGACGTCCGCGACGACGGCGCGCGCGCCGAGGTTCGGCTGCCGCTCTCGATGGCCGCGACCGCGTCGACCGGAAGGAGCGCAGCATGAGCACGAGAGCCCTCCGAGCCGTGGTGGTCGACGACGAGCCGCTCGCTCGCGACGAGCTCCGGTTTCTCCTCGGTCAATGCGACGAGGTCGATGTGGTCGGCGAGGCGAAGGACGCGGCGTCGGCGCTCGCGCTCGTGGCCGAGGTCGTTCCCGACGTCGCGTTCGTCGATCTCCGTATGCCGGGGCCCGACGGCATCGCGCTCGCGGAAGCGATCCGGGCGCGCCACGCGGGCACGCGCGTCGTGGTCGTGACCGCGCACGACGACGAGGCGCTTGCGCGCGATCGAGGCGCGCGTCTCCGATTACCTGCTCAAGCCGGTTCGGCTCGAGCGCCTCGCGCGCGCGGTCGAGCGCGTGCGCGAGCTCTCCCCGCCGCGCGCCCCGGCCGAGGCGCCGCTCGAGCGCCTCGCGGTCAAGCGCAAGGGCGGATGGGTGGTCGTCGACGTGCGCGACGTGGTGTGGTTCGAGATGAAGGACGAGCTCGTGTGGGCGGTCACCGAGACGGATCGCTTCGCGCTCGACCTCACCCTCGCGACGGTCGAGGCGAGGCTCCCCGTCGAGACCTTCTTTCGGTCGCATCGCGGCGCGCTCGTGCGGCTCGATCGGATCCAGAAGATCGAGCCCGCAGGGCCGGGGAGCTTCGAGCTCGTCCTCGATCACCCGTCGAGCCCACGGGTTCCGCTCGCGCGGGAGCGCGCGCGGCTCTTGCGCGAGCTCATTCCCGTCGCAGGCTGAGCGGGGGCGGCGCAGGCGAGCTCAGCTCGAAACCGAGCACCGAAAAGAGCGGCGGCAGGACCGCCATCGCGACGCCGCCGATCCCGTTGAACGCGGGGTCCACGCCGTCGGTCGGGTCGCGGTCGATGGCGACCCCAGCGAGCAGGAGCCCGCTCGCGACGAGACCACCGACGAGACCGCCGAGGAGCGTCCACCCGATCTTTCCCTCGCCTCCGGCGAGCGAGCCCCCGAGCCACGTCCCGAACGCGAACGCGAGCGGCGCGAGCGCACCGAAGCCGTAGAGCCACCCTGCCCCCGACAGCCCGGTGATCGCTGCGCCCGCACCGCCGAACGCCCCGGCGAACGCGGAGCCGATCACGAGCTCGAGCGCGATCCGCCCGGCCTGGGACCAGGGCTCGGACGGCGATGCTTCGTCGCCGTGATCGGCGGGCGCGCGGTCATCGCTCGATGCGAAAGCGCCCGCGAGCCGCGACCCGGACTCGTGATCCAGCCGCTCGGGCGGCGCGAGCGCCTCGGGCGCGTCGTCGACGCGG
Source organism: uncultured delta proteobacterium (assembly GCA_963740495.1). GTDB lineage: Bacteria > Myxococcota_A > Polyangia > Polyangiales > CAVUEK01 > CAVUEK01. The sequence goes on along the minus strand of CAVUEK010000005.1, from coordinate 127,422 downwards.
CCCGCGCCGACTTCCTCCGCCGGCACGCTCTCGACCACGACCGCGGGCTCGGAGGCGCCGCTCGCTTCGCGCGGGCTCCGTGACTCGTCGGAGATCTCGGCGAGCGCGACGGCCGCGGCGCGTGGATGGACCGCGGCGAGCACATCGTCGAGCGTCGCCCGGAACGTGCCGTCGCGCGTGCCGAAGACGATCGTGACGTGCGCGTCCCCCGAGGCGTCTCCCGAGACGACGACCGCACCCCCGAAACGCGCGCGCGTGAGAAGGGCGAACGCGTCGGGCGCCTCGCCGTCGACGTGGCGCTGGAGGCTCACCCGGCACCCGTCGAGCTGGAGCTCGATCACGAGAGCGTCGACGAGCGCGGGCGGCGCGCTCTCGGGGACGCTCAGCACGATGTCCTCGGCGTCCGCGCGAGCGGGACGCGCGACGACCAGCAAGCCGAGCAACGAGACGGCGAGCGCGATGGCGTGCCGCATGAGACTCAACCGCCGAGGCCGCCGAGCGCGGGGGGTGTCGGCACCGGAAGCCCCGCCGAATCGAGTGGCAAGGCGTTGTCCACGTAGCGGACGCGATCCTGGATGCGCGCGAGGTCGAAGCCAGGCGGTTGTACGTTCGCCCCAATCGGGTTTCGCGCGACGATGCCGTCGCGCACGTCCGCCTCTGCGTCCGGCCCGATGCACAAGCCCGCGAGCCCGGAGTCCTCGAGGACGAAGCCCTCGAGGTCGAGGCTGCCTCCCTCCGACGAGAGCGCGGCGAATCCGCCCGGCACGTCACAGGACCCGAGCGAGCAGTCCGCTGCGGCGACGCGGCTCACGCGCACGTCGCGTCCGACGATCGCGCTACCGCTCGACCAGAGCCCGGCGACGGTCGCGTCTTCGATGACGACGCGCGTCAGGTCGGCGCTCGAATCCGTCGAGCGCGACGATGCCGGCGGCGCCGATCGAGACGCCGGGCTCGCCGCCGGCGTCCGTGAGCCGCGCGTCCTCGAGCTCGAGCCGCGCGCCGCCGTTGAGCGCGAGCTGTATCGCGTCCCCGCCCACCAGGTGCCACCTGTGGCCGCCGATCTCCGCGCCGTCGACGAGGACCGGGATCGCGACGTCGACCGGCTCGCCCGTCTCGAGGGTGAAGAAGAGCCGCTGGACGTCCTCGATGACGAGGTCATCCGCGTCGACGCGGGAGACCTGGCCCATCGCCGTCGCAACCGCCGCACCGAGCCCGAAGCCCGTGCATCCCGACAGACGCGCCCGCGTGAGGGACACGTGCGCGCCACCGAGGGCTCCGACGCCGCTCGCCGCGAGCTCCGCGTTGGGCCGCGGCCTCTCGACGACGAGGTCGCGCAAGGTCGTCAGGCTCGTGGGCCCCTCCGCGCGCACGCCGAAGACCGTCGCGTCGAAGATCGCCACACGCTCGCCGTCGACCACGACGCCGTCCTTGATGTCGAGGCCGTACCCCGCTCGGAGCGTGGCACCGTTCACGGCGACACGCTCGAGCACGACGTCGCGGAGCGTTGCCGTGGTCCCCGCGTGTTGGAACGCGATCCCGAGCGCGCTCGAGTCGGCGAAGACGAACTGTTCGAGATCGACGGTCGCGCCCGCGGCGCCAGCCACGGCGAACCCGAAGCTAGAGTCGAGCTCCGTCGTGCGCGTGCCGCGCACGAGCGAGCGCACGACGCGCATGCGGCTCCCCGCGTCGTCGGCGCGCAACACCATGTCGCGGTTGCCCTCGAAGACGGACGAGTCGACGAAAGCTGCGCCGCCGCGCTGAACGTAGAGCGCGCGCCCGAGCGTACGGGTCGCGGGCTCGCTCTCGGTGTCGACGACCGCGGCGCGATCGATCGTGAGCTCCGCGCCGTCGATCACGGACACCGCGACGGACCGGCTTCGAGCGAATACCGCGCGCGAGACGGTAGCCGTCGTTCCCTCGCCCGAGAGAAGCAAGGCATGGCCCCCTCGGCCCGTCGCGTCGGCAGCCGTGTCCGCTATCGACAGCGCCTCGAGCTCGAGCATCGCTCCGGCGAGCGCCTCGAACGCGGCGCGGCGCGCACCGACGACCGCGACCCCGTCGACGACGAGCGTCGTCCCCGCGCCGCTCACCCGAAATGCGGGATGGCTCGCTTGGACGCTGAGCCCGGAGAGCGTCACGGCGCCAGACTCGACGTCGACCACGGGCGTGTCGTCGCTCTCACCCGCGGGCGAGAGCACCGTGTCTGCCGCGCAGGCACCGACGAGCGAGACCGTGCTGTCGGGGACGACGCGCTCGTCGTACGTCCCGCGCGCGAGGGCCACCACCGAGCGGCCGTCGCCGACCGAGAGAGCGTCGGCGATCCGCGCGAAGGGAGCCGCTCGGCTCCCATCACCGCCCGCGCCGGCGGCGGGGTCGACGAACACCGTCCTCGCGTCGTCGAGCCCGTCCGCGAACGTCACCCCGCAGGGCGCGAGCGGCGCGCAGCCGGGCTCACCTACGAAGTGCGCTTCGCCCAGAGGGCATGCCGCGCGCCCGCTCGCCGGCCACGGCTCGCAACGAGCTACGCCGCTCGCACCAGGCGCGTCCGCCGGGATCGACCGGAAGCCTTCGGGGCATGGTCCGAGGTCCGGAAGCGACGCGGGCTCGGGATCGGCGACGGTGAACCGCTCGCCTGCGTCGAGCGGGGCGGCGTCCGGGGGTACGCCACCGTCTCTACCCGCGTCGGTCGCCGGCTCGCCCCCGCCGCAGCCGACCAGGCCCGCGGAGCCGGCAATCAGAGCCAGAGCGGCGAGCGGTCTCACGGTCTCGTCGCCGATCCAAACCGATCGCCGCTCTAGAGCCCCGCCCACGAACGGAGCGTATCGGATGCCGCGCTCACCACCAACGAGCGTCGCCCCGCCGTCGCACCGTTCGTGGGATCACCGCTCCGGCGTCGCGAGCTCGGCGGCGAAGCGGGCCGCGGCCTCACGCACGGGCGACGCGGCGTCTAGACTGCCGCTCCGCTCGAGGATGGCTCGCGCGTCGGCCTCGCGACCGAGCCGGCGCGCGAGGATCCGCGCCGCCCCGAGGCCGGCGATCGCTCTCTCTCGCGGATCGCCCTCGTCGACCGCGCGCGCCAGCTCGGCCGCGGCCTCTTCGTCGCGCCCGAGCCCGCGGAGCGCGTCGGCGCGAAGCGAGCGCCACTCGAACGACGGCCGCTCGCCGAGCGCGCGGTCGGACGCGACGAGCGCCTCTTCGTAGCGCTGCGCCGCGACCAGCGCGCGCGCGGCATCGGGCGTGAGCGGCGGCTCGCGGGAGCTCGGGGAGGCCATACCGGAAGGCGCGTCTCGCGCGGCGCGCGCAGGCGGGGCGGGCGCGGCGGGCGGCGGCGCGGGCGCGCTCGGCGGCGCCGGCATCGAGGTCGCCGCCGTCGCGCGGGCCGCGCGCCGCTCGGCGCGGCGGGCGGCGGCGCGCCGCGCTCGATCGGCGAGTCGCGGCTCGACCGGAGACGCCGAATCGTCGAGCGAGCTCCAGGCGTCGCCCGCGTGCAGGACACGTCGAGCACCCGTGACCGCGACCTCGCCCTCGAACACCGCGACGCGAACGTCCGAGAGCTCGCGGCTCACGGTGAAGACCGTCCCGTGGACCGCGACGTCGACGCCGCCCGCGTGGACGACGAACGAGCCACCCTCCCCGAGCGGGGCGACGTCGAAGAGCGCCTCGCCGGCGGTGAGCCGAACCTCGACCTGCGATCCGCGATCCGTGAAGGACACGACGGAGCCCGGCGTCGCGACGATGCGATGGCCGCCGTCGAGCGTCGCCACGAAGGAAGGCGCGACCGGGCGAGGCACGAGAGCGCTCGAATCCCACCACGGCGAGCATCAGCGCCGCGGCCGCGAGCAGGGGTCCCCCCGCGCGCGCCCAGGGCTCGCGTTCGCGCGCAGGCGACGGATCGACGCGGTGCGCTCGACGGGCCATCGCGAGCGCGTCACGCGCCGCGCGCCGGAATCTCGTCGTCGTCGAGCGGTGCGGGGTCCCCGGACCGGATCGCCGAGGCCAGGGCCGCGACGTCGTCCGGATCGGTGTCGGCGGCGAGATCGCGCGAGCCCGCGATGCGATCGGCACCCTCCCCGCGAGCTCGCTCGAGCGCGCTTCGCGCGAGCGCGAGCACCTCGTCGCGCGTGAGCGGAGGCGGCTCTCCCTCCGCGAGCAGAGATGCGGCGCGCTCGAGGACCGCGTCGTCTTCGACCGAGCTCATCCTTCGCCGCCTCGAAGCATCGCTACGAGCTCGGGATCCGCCTTGAGACGGCGCGCGAGCTCCTGGCGAGCGCGAACGAGTCGCTTGCGGAGCGTCTCCACCGAGACGTTTTCGAGGCTTGCCGCTTCCTCGTGCGAGATGCGCTCGACGGCGCAGAGCACGAACGCCACTCGCTGCGCATCGGGGAGCCGATCCAAGACCCCGTGGAGCCGCTCGAGCTGGCGGCGTCGGTGCGCCTGAGACTCCGGATCGTCCGAGGCGACGGCCCGTTCCCCGGATGCGTCGTCGACGAGGCGCGCGCGCTCCGCTCGCCGCGCGAGCGTCCGGTAGCCGGCGCGGAGGGCGATCGGGTGCGCGTACGTCGTGAGCGCGCTCCGCCCCTCGAAGCGCGGGAGGGCGCGTGCGAGCTCGACGAGCGCGTCCTGAACGGCGTCCTCGAAGTCGGGGCCCGGGCCGAGCAGGCGGTAGAGCCACGCACGGACCTTCGGCACCAGACGAACGAGGTCTTCTTCGATGACGGCCGCCCGAGCGCTCTTCGGTTCCACGTCCCTCGGGCCGCGCGGGCGCGCAGGGTCCCCGGCGGTCACCGCGGCTCGTTCGGTCGCCGGGCGGGGCGCGCGAGGGACCAAGGAGAGGTGCGGTGCCATGAAGGAGTGGGTGGCGCCGACGCCCGGATCGAGGACGGAGAAGGACGCATGGTCATCCTTTCTTCCCCCTCGAACGGGGTCAGGGGCCCGTCAGCGCGGGCGGCGGCGCGCGAGCACGGCGACCCCGAGGACCAGGCCGAGCCAGAGGATCGAGGGCCGACCGGACCGAGCGGCGACGCGACAACCGCATCCGCCACCTTCCCCCGTCCCCATGCCTGCGTCGTCGCCGCCATCGTCGACCGCACCGTCGCCCGACGCCGCCCCGTCGTAAAGCTCGCCGCCGTCCGCCGATGCCACGCCGCCATCGGGCATGCCCGCGTCCGTGCAGCTCGAGCTGGAATCGTGCACGCACTCGTTCGACTCGCACGCGTCGTCCGTGCACGCGTCACCGTCGTCGCAGTCGTCCGCGGTCCGGCAACAACCCTCGATCTCCGTGCTCTCGCAGGCGTTCGTCACGCATGCGTCGGTCGTGCAGAGATCGCCGTCGTCGCACTCCGCGTCCTCGACGCAGCAGCCCGCGATCGGCGTGAAGGAACAGGTTCCCGGCTCCTCGCACGCATCGGTCGTGCAGACGTCGGTGTCCTCGCACAGGGGCGGCGTACCGGCGGCGCATGCGCCCGTCGCGCAGAGCTCGTCGCCGTTACAGCCCACACCGTCCGCGCACGGTGTGCCGTCGGGCGCGAACGCGTCCGACGGACAATCCGCGTCGCCGCCCGTGCACGCTTCCTCCGGGTCGCATACGCCCGTCGCGGCGCGGCACACCACCGTCGAGGGCATGAACCCGTCGGCGGGGCACGCCGCATCGGTGCCGGTGCACGCTTCGTCGACGTCGCACGCTCCCGCGGCGGCGCGACAGACGACCGACGCGCTCATGAGCGCATCCGGCGGGCAGGTCGGATCACCGCCGGTGCACGTCTCGGCGACATCGCACAGGCCCGCGGATGGGCGGCAGACGACGGTCGCCGGCACGAGCAGGTCCGCCGGGCACGCCGCATCGGTGCCCGTGCACACCTCGTCGAGGTCGCACGCCCCAGCGGAGCTGCGGCAGACGACCGCCGCCCCGACCAGCACGTCCGGCGGGCACGCCGCGCCGCTGCCGGTGCATGCTTCATCGACGTCACACCCCCCAGCGGACGGGCGGCAGGTGACGCTCGACGGCATGAACGCGTCGGCCGGGCACGCCGCGGCGGTCCCCGTACACGCTTCGGCGACGTCGCACGCTCCTGCGGGTGGACGGCAGACGACCGACGCGGCGACCAGCACGTTCGGCGGGCACGCGGGGCCCGTGCCGGTGCAGGTTTCGGCGACGTCGCACGCTCCGGCGGGCGGGCGACAGACCGCGCTCGACGCCATGAAGCCGTCGGCCGGGCACGCCGCGTCCGTGCCCGTGCACGCTTCGGCGACATCGCACGTTCCCGCGGGCGCCCGACAGACGACCGACGCCCCGACGAGCGCGTCGGCCGGGCACGCCGGCCCCGTTCCGGGGCAGTGCTCTGCGACGTCGCATCCCCCTGCCGCCGCGCGACACTCGAGCGATGCGCTCGCGAAGGTGTCACCCGGGCACGCGTTCGTGGCGCCGTCGCATACCTCGGCGACGTCGCACGGGCCGGTGGCGGCGCGGCACGTCGTCCCGAGGGCGAGCCGCCTGCACTGCCCGTCGACGGTCGCGCCCGCCGCGACGCTGCACGCGCGGCAGTCGTCGGTCGCGTTGCCGCCGCACGCGCTCACGCAGCACACCGAGTCCACGCAGAAGCCGCTTAGGCACTCGGTCGGGGAGCTGCACGGATCCCCGTCCTCGAGCCCGATGTGCAGCACGTGGGTGAAGCGCGTCGGTACCACCGTCGGGCTGGGCGCCCCGACGAGCGCGGTGCTCCCGCGAAGCGAGAGCGCGTAACCGAACAGCGTGTCGGCCGAGGGAACGGCAGGCTGGCCCTTGGTGCGCTCGACCCACGTCGGGCCCGCCCCGGTGAAGACGTAGACGGCGCCGGCATCGGTGAGCGCGCCCACGTCCGCCGCGGATGCGCCGGCGAGGAGCATGCCGTTGTCCACGTCGAGCGCATCGCCGAAGCCGTCGCCATCGACGAAGTCGCTCGCGGTGAGCAGCCCCGCCTCGCTCCACACGGTCCCGGATCGGGTGAACACGTACGCGCCGCCGCGATCGGTGACGCCGCCGCGATCGATCCCTGGCGCGCCGGCGAAGAGGGTGTTGCCCTCGAGCGCGACCGCATAACCGACCTGATCGAGCGTCGCCGTCGTAGCTTCGACGAGCCTGGCTTGCTCCGTGAACACTCCCGCGGAGCGCGTGTACACGTACACCGCTCCGGCATCGGGGGTCGGCGCCGTGTCGTGCAGGTACGCGCCGACCGCGAGCGTGTTGCCGTCGAGCGAGAGCGAGAAGCCGAACGTGTCGTAGTTGGCCGCGTCGCTGGCCGTGATCTTCTGCGTACGCGACCAGGTCGTGCCCACGCGATCGTAGACGTACACCGCCCCGGCGTTCTCGAGACCGGAGAAGTCGTCCCAGCGCGCGCCGACCGCGAGCATGTCGCCCGCGAGAGCGAGCGAGTAGCCGTAGGACTTGAGCGGGCCACCCTCGTCCTCGAAGAGCTTGGCTTGTTGGGTCCACGTGGTGCCGGTGCGCGTGAACACGTAGACCGCGCCGACGTCGGGGGTCCCCGAGTCGTCAAAGCAGTGCGGACAGCCCACGGCAATCGTGTCGCCCGAGACCGCCACGGAGATGCCGAAGAACGAGTCCACGGTCGGATCGGCCGCCGAGAGCGACTGCTGGAGCGTCCACACTCCGGCGTTCTCCACGAACACGTGCGCCTGGCCGGCGTGCGAGACCCCGGGCAGATCGTCGAACGTACCGCTGACCACCGCGGTATCGCCCGAGATGTCGATCGCGAGCCCACTCACGTCGAGCTGGTCGACGGAGACCATGACGAGCGGATCGATCACGATCGGGTAGCGCGCCGCGTCGTCGTCGACCGAGATCGCGATCCCCGCTCCCCTGGGCGACATCGTCGCGGGGAGCTCCCGGCCGTCCGCGTCGTGCACCGCGAGCTCGGTGTAGGTGAGGAGCGTAGTCGAGCCGCGCAGCCGGAGCGTGAGCCCATGCGCGTCGCGCTCGAGCGCATCGGCTCCGTCGAGCCCGAGCTCGACCTCGAGCTCACCCTCTCCATCCGGTCGCCTGGCAATCTCGACGACGTGCTCGATGCCGCGCGGAGCCGACACGAATCTCTCGGTGACGCCGCCGGTCCGCCCTGCGGTGCACGACTCCTCCGCGCACGTGACCTCCCCCGACCCGACGGCGACCACGGCGCCGTGGCGACCGACGCCCGACACGCCGATCGCGAGACGCCACGAGCCAGCCGAGCGCGACACGGGCTCGAGCGCCACCGAAGCTCCGTCGCCCTGGATGGACAGCGCGCCGCTCACGAAGCCACCGGCGAGGCTCTCGGGCGCGTCCGTCGTCGAGCTCGGCCCGCACGCGCCGAGGCACGCGGCGGCGAGAATCCAAGAAGCGATGCGGGCGGAAGCGGGAGCTACGAAGCGCATGAGGCCCATGATGCCACGCGTCCAATTTCTCGCCAGGACGTACAACGTCGCTTCGCACTGTACGGGCGCGCCGTGCGGTATGGGGTCGGGATCGGCCTTGACCGCTATCGGGGCCCCGCCCATACTCCGCCGTCCTTTTAACCGAATCGACTCGACGAAGCTGGCGCGCGGGCGCCTGGGAAACACGCCGAAATGGCCATCGTTCAAGAACGGAAACAGGAAATCATAGAGCAATTCAAGACCCACGGCTCCGACACCGGTTCGCCCGAGGTCCAGATCGCTCTCCTGACCGAACGCATCAACGAGCTCACCGAGCACTTCAAGACGCACTTGAAGGACCACCACTCGCGACGCGGCCTGCTGAAGCTCGTCAGTCGCCGCCGCCGCCTTCTGGACTACGTCCGCTCGAGCAACGTCGAGCGGTACCGGAAGATCATCGAGGCTCTCGGGATCCGCAAGTAAGGCTCCCGTCGCGGCGCGCGGGATGCTCTCGCACGCCGCACCGGCACCCGCCGGCGGAGAGCGCGCGATCTCGATCTTCGTCTCGGTGGTTCGAGCGGCGTAACGAGCGGCTCGAAGCACGGAATCGAGGAACGAGGGTTTCGCTCTCGCTCGCGGTTGCCCCGTCACCCGAGCTCGGGCCCGAACGAAAGCGGCCCGACGGAGACAGGCAATGATCATCAGAGAAAGCGTCAAGATCGGTGACAAGACCGTCACCATCGAGACAGGCCGCATCGCCAAGCAGGCGCACGGCTCGGTCCTCGTTCGACTGCGGCGACACGGTCGTCCTCTGCACCGTGTGTGGTGCGAAGGACGCGCGTCCCGGCATCGGACTTCCTCCCGCTCACCGTCGACTACGTCGAGAAGACGTACGCCGCCGGCAAGATCCCGGGCGGGTTCTTCAAGCGCGAAGGTCGCCTCCGCGACGCAGAGGTTCTGACCTCGCGCCTCATCGACCGGCCCTGCCGGCCGCTCTTTCCCGACGGCTACCGCAAGGAGATCCAGGTCATCTGCACGGTGCTGTCGGCCGACAAGCAGAACCTCTCCGACGTGCTCGCGATGACCGGCGCATCGGCGGCGATCCACATGAGCCCGGTGCCGTGGGACGGTCCGATCGCCGGCGTCCGCGTCGCGCGCGTCGAGGGCAAGCTCGTCGCGAACCCGACGGTCGACGAGCTCGCGAAGTCCGACGCCGAGCTCCTGATCGCTGCGTCGCGTGACGCGGTCATGATGGTCGAAGGCGGCGCCGAGGAGATGACCGAAGAGGAGATGGTCGACGCCATCTTCTTCGGACACGCCGCCGTGCAGGACACGATCGAGCTCATCGAAAAGATGCGCGAGGCGGCGGGCGCCGCGAAGTGGGAGCACGTCCCCGAGCCCGTCGACGAGCGCATCGGCGTGCGCGTCCGCGAGGTCGCCCACGCGAAGATCCGCGAGGCCTGCAACATCTCGGAGAAGCACGCCCGCTACGGGCGCTTCGACGAGATCAAGAAGGAGACGGTCGCGGCGCTCTCGGGGGAGTTCCCCGAGCAGGAGAAGGCGATCAAGGCCGCGTACGGTGAGCTCAAGTCGGAGACGATGCGGCACCAGGTCCTCTTCGACAAGCGTCGCGTCGATGGTCGAAACCACACGACGGTGCGCCCGATCACGATCGAGGTCGGGCTGGCTTCCGCGCACGCACGGCTCCTCGCTGTTCACGCGCGGCGAGACGCAAGCGATCGTCACGACGACGCTCGGGACGCGCACCGACGAGCAGAAGATCGACGGCCTCCTCGAGGAGTACTGGAAGACCTTCCTCCTCCACTACAACTTCCCGCCCTACTCCGTCGGCGAGACGAAGTTCCTCCGGGGCCCGGGACGCCGCGAGATCGGTCACGGCAACCTCGCGGAGCGCGCGCTGACGCGCGTCCTGCCGAAGCACGAGGACTTCCCCTACACGGTCCGCATCGTCTCGGAGATCACCGAGTCGAACGGATCGTCCTCGATGGCCACGGTGTGCGGCGGCTCGCTCGCGCTCATGGACGCGGGCGTCCCGATCAAGGCACCGGTCGCCGGCGTCGCGATGGGGCTCATCAAGGAAGGCCCCGAGTACGCCGTCCTGACGGACATCCTCGGCGACGAGGACCACCTCGGCGACATGGACTTCAAGGTCTGCGGCACCGAGAAGGGCGTCACCGCCATTCAGATGGACATCAAGATCAAGGGCCTGAGCCGCGAGATCATGAGCCGCGCGCTGATGCAGGCGCGCGACGGTCGCCTCCACATCCTCGGCAAGATGAACGAGACGCTCGCTCAGGCTCGCCCCGAGCTCTCGCAGTACGCGCCGCGGATCACGACGCTGCACGTCAAGCCCGACCAGATCCGCACGATCATCGGCCCAGGCGGCAAGATGATCAAAGCGATCACCGAGCAGACGGGTTGCACGATCAACGTCGAGGACGACGGCACGGTGTCGATCGCGCACTTCGACCAGGCGATGGTCCAGAAGGCGATCGAGATCATCGAAGGCCTCACGACCGAGCCCGAGGTCGGCAAGAAGTATCTCGGCATCGTTCGACGCGTGGAGCGCTACGGCGCATTCCTCGAGATCATGCCGGGGACCGACGGCCTGCTTCACATCTCGGACTTCGATTGGAAGCGGATCGATCAGGTCGAGGACGTGATGAACCTCGGCGACGAGGTCGAGGTCGTGGTCAGCAACATCGACCGCGACGGACGCGTGAAGCTCTCGCGCAAGGACCTCCTGCCGAAGCCCGAAGGCTGGACGGAGGAGGACTCGGGCGGCGGCGAGCGGCGCGGCGGCGGGGGCGGCGGCGGTCGTGGAGGCCGCGGCGGCTTCGGCGGCGGGCGCGACCGCGACCGCGGCGGACGTGGACGCGAGGGCGGAGACCGCGGCGGACGTGGGCGCGAAGGCGGCGACCGCGGCGGTCGCGGGCGCGAGGGCGGCGACCGCGGCGGGCGTGGGCGCGAAGGCGACCGCGATCGGCCGCCGCGCGAGGGCGGCGACCGCGATCGGCCGCGCGAGGACCGGGAGCGTGGCGGGGCGGAGACGAGCGGTGACGAGCCGCGCCGTCGCCGCCGACGCGACGGGGACGACCGGCCGCCGCGCGACGACGAGCCGCCGCGCACAGAGACGTGAGCCGGTGACGGACGGACGAACGCTCTCCGTTCGTCGCCTCCGGGCAGACGCGAAGTTGCCCTGCTACGCCACCGGGGGCGCGGCGGGGCTCGACCTCGCGGCGGCCATCGACGCCCCGGTTCACATCGAGCCGGGAGCGTCGGCGGCCATCCCGACCGGCATCGCGCTCGCCCTTCCGCGAGGGCACGAGGGTCAGGTGCGACCTCGCTCGGGGCTCGCGTCGCGTCACGCGGTCACCGTGCTGAACGCGCCGGGCACCATCGACGAAGACTTCCGCGGGGAGGTCCACGTCCTGCTCGTGAACCACGGACCGACGCCGTACGTGGTCGGGCCGGGCGAACGAATTGCGCAGCTCGTGGTCGCGCCCGTCGCTCGCGTCGACGTGGTCGAGGTCGACGCGCTGGACGCGACCGAGCGCGGTGCAGCCGGCTTCGGGAGCACGGGCCGCTAGGACCATGGTATTTTGCGGGCGTCGATGGACGATCAGTCGCCGACGGTCGTGACCGGATCGCCGACCCCATCCGCGAGGGCGAGGCCGGGCGAGGTGCTCGCGGAGCGATTCGAGATCGAGGAGCGAATCGCGCGCGATCCGTGGGTGACCGACTACCGCGCCGTCGACCAGGAGAGCGAGACGCAGGTGGTGCTGCGGATCGTGGAGCCTGCGCTCCTCGAAGGGGCGGACGGGGCCGCGCTCGCGACGAAGCTCGGCGGAGCCGTCGGAATCGGCGGGCGCTACGTCCCGGGCTTGCTCGCCGTCGACTGGGACGACGGGCGGCTGTTCGTCGTCGAGCCGATGCCGACGGGCGTCGCGCTCTCCGAGGTGCTCCACGCGCGCGCGGCGCGCGGCGGAGGTCTCACGCCGACCGAGCTGCTGCCCGTCGCGGCGCAGCTCGTGGCCGCGCTCGAGGCGATCCCTCCACCGTGGAGCCACGGCGACGTCCGCATCGAGCGCATCTGGCTCGACCCGGATCGGTTGCAGCTGACGCTGCCATTCGTCACGACGGTGCTGCCGCGCGGCGCGCTCTCGACGGCGATCGGTGACGACCCGCGGCTCGCGACGATCGTCGCGCCGGAAGCGGTGCGCGGAATGACGGGCGAGACCGCCGATCGCTACGGCGTCGCGTGCGTCACGCTCGAGGCACTCACGGGCGAGGTGCCCAGCCTGCAGAAGGTGCGCGCGAGCGCGGACCCCGTGGCGAAGGTCGCGGCGCGCTACCTCGACCCCGATCCGAAAAAGCGCCCGAGCACGCTCCGGCCGATCCTCGAAGTGCTCGCGGAGGCCGCGGGGCTCACGGTGCCTGTGCTCGACGCGGCGCCCTTCCGACGCCCGCGGCGGCCCACCATCAAGCGACCGCTCCTCACGCCGAGCCCGAGCGTCGTCGACACGATGCCGGAAGAGGAGCCGAGCGATCTGACCGAGAGCACGAGCCCGCTAGCCGCGCTCTCGGACGAGGACGCCGCGCGCGCGCTAGCCGTCCCGGACGGTCCCCCCGAGCCCTGGGTGGACGCATTGCCCACGGTGCGAACGGCGAGCCCGGTCGACGCTGCCGAGCCCGCGGCGCCCCGGCCCGAGAGCGACCGGCCACGAGGTGTCGAGACGGTCGTGCTCGCGGAGAGCGGAGAAGAAGACGAGCTCTCGGGCGAGGACACCAAGCCGCGTCCGGAGTCCGCTCGATCGGAGAGCGTCGAGACCGCGGTCGTGAGCGGCTCGGACGACGAGCTCTCGGGCGAGGACACCAAGCCTCGCAGTCCGTCGGAGCGGCCGCCGGGCCCACGCGTGAAGCGCCGCGAGGTCGAGGGCGCGGCGCGCGAGGGCACGATGGAGATCTCGATGGACGAGGCGGAGGTCGTCGAGGACGAGGTCCTCGAGGGCGAGGTCCTCGAACGCGAGGCGATCCGCGTTCGCGCGATCCCGGGCGCCGCGACGGGCGGGACGATGGAGATCGACGCCACCGAGCTGCTCGACGAGCCGGAGGCGCGGACGGAGGTGCGGACCGACGCCGAGGCGCGGACGGAGGTGCGGACCGACTCGGACAAGAAGACCGAGGTTCGCGTCGACTCCGATGCCAAGACCGAGCTTCGCGTCGACTCCGATGCCAAGACGGAGCTTCGCGTCGACTCCGATGCCAAGACCGAGCTCCCACCGATGAAGCGGCGCAAGCGGCGCCACGATTCGAGCGACGCGATCGATCCGCGGCTCTTGCGCGCCGCGCTCGGCGTCGAGCTCGAGGGCGAGGTGGAGCCCGAATCCGGGAGTACGACCGAGGCGCCGAAGCGCCGGGACATCACGGAGGAGATCGGCGCCGACGAGCTCGCGGCGATGGAGGACGCCGTCCTCTCCGGACCGAACAAGCGCTCCAAGCGACGGCTCGGGATCTCGGAGCTCGTGCCGCGCGTCGAGATCGAGCGTCCGGCCGCGGGGGCGGCGGGATCCGCCGCGAAGGCGCCCGCCGCGGCGGCGCGCACGCCAGGCGCGCGAACGTCGGCGCCGCCGGCGCGCGCGTCCAAGCCCCCGCGACAGGTATCGAACGCGCCGGCAGCCGCGGCGAGCTCACCGGCGCCCGTGCCCGTGCCCGCGCCCATGCCCATGCCGATGCCCACGGCCCGCGTCCCCAATCCGCCGTTGCGTCGCGACCCGACGCCGATGTTCACGCCCACGGGCGATTACCAGGACGGCGGTCCGTCCGACCTCGGCGCGCAGTCGTATCACACGCCTGGCCTCGTCACGTCGATCGGCAGCCCGAAGCGCGCGATGGGCAAGTGGATCTTGCTCGCGGCGGTCCTGCTCGGCGCCATCATCATCCTCGGCGGCGTCTTGATCGCGAGCAAGCGGCGCAGCGACATCGAGCGCGAGCAGCGCCTGCAGCAGCGCTGGATCGAGCTCCAGCAGCAGCAGCAAGAGAGCGAGTGACGGCCGCGAGGCCGCCTAGAGCGCGCGCTCGACGAGCTGCTGCATGACCGACTTCGGAACCGCGCCGACCTGCTGCGCGACGACCTCGCCGCCCTTGAAGACGTAGAGGGTCGGGACGCCGCGGATACCGAACTTCTGCGCGGTCGCGGGGCTGTCGTCGATGTCGAGCTTCGTGACCTTCAAGCGGCCGTCGTACTCGTCCGCGATCTGATCGATCAACGGAGCGATCTGGCGGCACGGGCCGCACCACGTCGCCGTGAAATCGACCAGCACGGGCGTCTCGGAGCGGAGCACCTCTTGGTCGAAGTTGATGTCGTTGACGACGTGGACGTTCTTTCCAGCCATGGTCGGGTCTCTCCTCGCGTGTCCGCCACACTGGCTTAAGTGCCGCGGGGTCCGGTGTCAATGGACGTCGCGCGGTACGAGCGGAATCCCGAGACGTGCCCGGGTCCCCGACCGCGTGTTACGCTCCTCGGGCTTCCCGAAAACGATCCCATGGCCAAGAATCGCGTCTTCGTCCCGCAGGAAACTCTCGACGAGTGGCTCTCGAACGAGCGCGTCGAGGTCGATGGCGAGACGATGACGCTCAAGCCGGAGGGGCAGAAGTTTCTGCTCAAGACCGCGGTGCGGTTCGTCACCGAGGTGACCGGCGGTGGGGACGACCCGGGCCTCGTCGGCAAGGTCAAGGATCTCGAGCAGCTCGGTGTGCTCGGAGGGGAGCACTGTGCGGACTCGGTCGTGCTCGGCGACAACGCGTACGAAGTTCTCGAAGGCTTCGTCGGCGAGCCGCTGATCGACGAGAGCGTCGCGAGCGGCCACACGCTCGCCTCGGCCGCGCGCGCGGCGACCGGCGACGACCCGGCGACGGTCGAGATCGACCTCCTCGCGCGCTTCTTCCTGAGCTCGAGCTGACGCTCGACGAGCGAACGCCATGGTCACCGCTCTCTTCGTCACGACCGGCGCCCTCTACACCCTGTCGCTCGGGCTCTACCTCGGCTACCTCGTCCGAGGCGTCGAGGGGCTCGGGCGCTGGGCCACGCGCGTGCTCGTCTCCGCCGCGCTCGCACACCTGGCGTTCCTCGTCGTCGACTACCAGGTGCACGGCAACGTGCCGATCGGGGACATCCATCAGACGCTCTCGCTCGCCTCTCTGCTCATCGTCGTCGCGTACCTGCTCGCGAGCATGCGCTATCGCATCGCGGTCCTCGGCAGCTTCATCACCCCGGTCACGCTGCTCTTCTTGCTCGGCGCGGGCCTCGGCAAGAGCGTCGAGCACGTGCCCGCGGACGTTCGCTCGGTGCTCCTCCCGATCCACATCGGAGTGAACATCCTCGGGATCGTCGCGTTCACGCTCGCGTTCGCCGCGGCGCTCGCGTACGTCATCCAGGAGGCGCTGCTGCGGCGGAAGAAGCTCGGCGGGCTGTTCCAGCGGCTGCCGTCGCTCGACGTCCTCGACTCGCTCGGGTTTCGGCTCGTGACGATCGGCTTTCCGCTCCTGACCATCGGGATCGTGACGGGGGCGATCTGGGCGGTGCGCATCGACCCCGGCACGTTCGGGATCACCGCCGCGCAGAGCTTCGCGCTCGTCGCGTGGGTGGTGTTCGCGGGCGTGCTGCTGTTGCGCGTCGCAGCGGGATGGCGTGGACGACGCGCCGCCGTCGGCACGATGGTCGGCTTCGTGTGCGCCGCGGCGGTGCTCGTCGGCTACTACGTCAGCGCGACCGGAGGTGCGGGGTGAGCGACGAGATCCTCGTCGTCGGGCTCTCCCACCACACCGCGCCGCTCGACGTGCGCGAGCGTCTGTCCGTTGCGACGGAAGCGGTCGCCGAGGAGGTCCGGCGCGTACTCGCGCAGACGAAGCTCCGAGAGACGATGGTGCTGAGCACGTGCAACCGCGTGGAGCTGTACGGTGCGTCCGACGACGTCGTCGCCGCGGCGCGCGCGCTCCGCGCGTATCTGTCGGAGCGCGCCAAGCCCGACGTGGTCGACGAGCTCCTGTACGAGCGCTGGGGGACGGAGGCGGTTCAACACGCGTTCCGCGTCGCGTCGAGCCTCGACTCGATGGTCGTCGGCGAGCCGCAGATCCTCGGGCAGGTCAAGAGCGCGTACAGCGCGAGCGAGACGGCGGGTGGCGTGGGCACGCTGCTGAACCGTTGTTTCGGACGCGCCTTCGCGGTCGCGAAGCGGGTGCGCACCGAGACGGACATCGCGGCCGGCACGGTGAGCGTGAGCTCGGTGGCGATCGAGCTCGCGGAGAAGATCTTCGGAGACCTCGGGGGGCGGCGAGCGATGCTGCTCGGCGCCGGCGACATGGGCGAGGCGGCCGCGAAGAGCCTCGTCGGGCGCGGCGTGCGCCTGGTCGTCGTGAACCGGAGCCCCGACCGAGCCGCGCGCCCTCGCGGCGGAGCACGGAGGCGAGGCCGCCCCGTACGAGGATCTCGTCTCCGAGCTGACGAAGGCCGACGTGGTCATCACGTCGACCGCGAGCGCGCGGTTCGTCATCACGCGCGACCTCATGAAGGAGGTGGTCAAGGCGCGACGGCGCCGTCCGCTCTTCGTCATCGACATCGCCGTCCCGCGCGACGTCGACCCGCGCGTCGGCGACCTCGGCAACGTCTTTCTCTACGACGTGGACGATCTGCAAGAGGTCGCTGGCCACAACCTCGCGGCGCGGCGTCGCGCGTCGGAGGCGGCCGAGAGCATCGTCAAAGAGGAGACCGACGCGTTCGAACGCTGGCGCCGAACGCTCGCGCTCACGCCGACGATCGTCGGTCTCCGCGCGAAGCTTCGGCGAGGTCGTGCGCGCGGAGATCGAGCGCACGCTCCCTCGGCTCGGCTCGCTCGACGACAAGGATCGAAGGACGCTCGAGGCGATGGCCGACGCCGTCGTGAACAAGCTCCTGCACCATCCGCTGATGGAGCTGAAGCGCCGCGCCGACGGCACGGACAACGCGCTCCTCATCGACGCCACGCGCCGGCTCTTCGACCTCGACGCCGCCCCGAGCCCCGACGCGGCGACGGAAGAGGAGCGCGGCGCGGCCGAGGAGCCGGTGGGTGAGCTCGCGCCGGTCGTGCGCGGGGGCAAGAGCGGATGAAGCTCCGCATCGCGACGCGAAAGAGCAACCTAGCTCTGGCGCAGACGCGTTGGGTGGCGGCGCGCATCCGCGAGCACGCGCCCGACATCGAGGTCGAAGAGATCGCCGTCGTCACGGAGGGCGATCGCGTGCTCGACAAGCCGCTGATGAACATCGGCGGCAAGGGGCTCTTCGTCAGCGAGGTCGAGGCGTGCATCCTCGATGGGCGCGCCGACATCGCCGTGCACTCGGTGAAGGACGTGCCCGGGGACCTGGCCGAGGGGCTCGGCTTGCTGGCGATCCCGGAGCGCGAGGATCCACGCGACGTGCTCGTCTCGAGAGACGGCGCCGAGCTCGACGCGCTCGAGGCGGGCGCGCGCATCGGGACGAGCTCGCTCCGGCGCATGGCGCAGCTCAGAGCGCACCGGCCGGACGTCGAGATCGCGTCTCTGCGCGGAAACGTCGAGACGCGGCTGCGGAAGCTCGACGAGGGCGGCTACGCGGCGATCGTGCTCGCGGCGGCGGGGCTCAAGCGCCTCGGCTACGACGCCGAGCGCGCGCACTGGGTGATCCCCGTGCAGATCTCGATCCCCGCGGTCGGGCAGGGGGCGCTCGCGATCGAGGGCAAGCTCGACGACCCACACGTGCGCGCGCTCCTCGCCCCGCTCGAGAGCCCGGTAGCGCGCGCGGAGATCGAGGCCGAGCGCGCGTTCCTGCGCGTGCTCGAAGGGAGCTGCAAGGTGCCTGTCGCCGCGCACGCGAGCCTCGACCTCGCGAAAGGGCGGCTCACGATTCACGGCATGGTCGCGTCGCTCGACGGCTCGCGCATCCTGAGCGGCGCGTCCGACTGCTACCTGGAGAGCAAGAAGCCCACGTCGGTCGACGAGGCCCGCACGCTCGGCATCGAGGTCGCCGAGGGCCTCGTCGCTCAGGGCGCCACGCGAGCTCGTCCGCGAAGCGATCGCCGCCGTCGAGCGCAGCCACAAGAGCGGCAACGGCGGCGGCGGCAGCTTCGGCAAGTGGAGCTGACCCGAGCCCGGACCGGGCTCGGACGGGCTAGTTACACGCGAGGATGCGCTGGACGCCGTTCGTCGAGCTGACGAGGTGGGCGTCGCGGGCGACGCCGCCGCCGACGCTCGCGAGAAAGAGGCTCTGGCCGTAGATGTGGACGGGACGGACGGCGACCTCGGAGCCGCGCAGGAGCGGGGGCATCGGCATGCCGAGGAGGCTCGAGCCGATGAGCGGGGCGACGGCGCCGAGCTCGGCGCAGACGGCGGCGTCGCCCGAAGAGGCGACGACGAGGCCGTCGTGGTCCGCGAGGACGAGCGCCTCGAGCCCCCGGCCTCGCGGACGTGCTCGAGCTGGTAGCGCAGCGCGACGTAGCGGTCGGTGCTGCGGCGCTTTCGACGATCCTCCAAGTACCAAGCCATCGTGTGTGTACCCCAGTGTGGTTGGATGTAGGACAGCCAGGCTATGCGCAGGGTGCGGCACGGTCAAAAAACTATGCAAGACTGCGCGCCATGTCGCTGTCGGAGCTCGTCCGGGACCACCGCGTGGTCGTCTGCGTCGGCTCCGGAGGGGTGGGCAAGACGACGACGGCGGCGGCGCTCGGCGTCCACGCGGCGCTCTCGGGGAGGAAGGTCCTGTGCCTGACGGTGGACCCGGCCCGCCGGCTCGCCAACAGCCTCGGCCTCGTGGAGATGCACGCGGACGAGCAGGTGATCGAGAAGCGCTCTTCGATCGGTACGGCCTCGCCCTTCGCGGATCGCTCTCCGCGATGATGCTCGATACCAAGCGGACGTTCGACGAGCTCGTCGCGCGCGCACGCGTCGAGCGACGAGGTTCGCGAGCGCATCTTCGCGAATCAAGCATCTACCAATACGTATCGACGTCGCTCGCCGGGACGAGCGAGTACATGGCGATGGAGAAGCTCCATCGCCGTCCGCAAGAGCGGGGACTAGGACCTCATCGTCCTCGACACGCCGCCGACCTCGAACGCGCTCGACTTCCTCGATGCGCCGGAGCGAATGGTCGGGCTCGCTCGACTCGCCGGCGATGCGCTGGTTCGTCGACGCGTTCACGAGCGGCGGCCATCTGTCGCTCAACCTCGTCGGGCGCGGCGCGGCGTTCCTCCTTCGCGGTCTCGCGAAGTTCACCGGCGCGGAGTTCCTCGACCACCTCGCAGCGTTCGTGACCGATCTCAACGATCTGTTCGGCGGGTTTCGCGAGCGTGCGAGGGAGATCGCCGCCGCGCTTCGCAGCCCCGAGGTCGCGTTCGTGATCGTCACGAGCCCGAGCCCGCTCGCCATCGACGAGGCGCTGTTCTTCCACGAGAGACTGCGCGGCTCACAGATGGCGACCGACGCCTTCGTCCTCAATGGAGTGCACCCGATGTTCGCGGACCCGACCGCCACGACCAAAGAGCTCGAGACCGACGCCGCGGCTGCGCTCCCGGCCAGCGCCGACGTGACGAAGGCCGTGCGCCGCATGCGGCGCGCGCTCGACGACGCGCGCATCACCGCGGCCGCCGATCGGAAACAAGCCGATCGCCTGCGGGCGCGCGTAGGCGGCGGCTCGATCTACGTCGAGGTCCCGGCGCTCGACGAGGACGTCCACGACCTCGGAGCGCTCGCCGTGGTGGCACGCCACCTGACGGCGCCGAGGGCGGCGGCATGACCAAGCCGTTTCGCGCGGTGGTCCTCGCTGCAGGCGAGGGCACGCGGATGAAGAGCGCGGTGCCCAAGGTGCTGCACGAGGTCGCGGGCCGGCCGTTGGTCGCCTGGGCGGTCGAGACAGCCCGCGGCGCGGGCGCCGACGCGTCGTCGTCGTCGTCGGCCACGCACGCGAAGAGATCGAGACCGCGCTCGAGGAACGGTTCGGCGACGCGGTCAGCACCGCCGTGCAAGCCGAGCAGCGCGGCACCGGCGACGCCGTGCGCTCCGCGCTGCCCGAGCTCGAGGGAGCGTCGGGGCGCGTCGTGGTCCTCTACGGCGACTGCCCGCTCGTCCCGAGCGAGGCGGTCGCCGCGCTGCTCGACGCGCGGCACGGCGCCGCTCGGCGATGCTCGACCATGACGCTCGACGACCCCACCGGCTACGGGCGCATCCTGCGCGACGCGCCGGCCGTGATCGTCGGCGATGCGCGAGCATCGCGACGCGAGCCCGGACGAGCGCGCGGTCCGCGAGGTGAACCCGGGCGTCTACGCGATCGACGCCGGCTTCTCCGCGAGGGCATCGCTCACTTGGAGACCGACAACGCGCAGGGCGAGCTCTACCTCACCGACCTCGTCGCGCTCGCCGCCGAGCGCGGCGATGTGGTGGGTGTCCCGTGGCTCGCGCGCGACCTCCTCGGCATCAACGATCGCTTCCAGCTCGCCGAGGCCGAGCGCGCCATGCGCGAGCGCATCGTCCGCCGCCTCGCGGAGTCGGGCGTCACCGTCCGCGACCCCGCGACCGTCTACGTCGACGCCGACGCGATCGTCGAGCCCGACGCGACGCTCGAGCCGGGCGTCGTGCTCCGCGGGCGCACCATCGTTCGAAGCGGCGCGCGCATCGACGTCGGCTGCGTGCTCGAGGACGTCGATGTCGGCACCGGCGTTTGGGTCAAGCCGTACACCGTCGCGTCGCCGAGAGCCGCATCGGCGAGAGCGCCCAGGTCGGCCCGTTCTCGCACCTGCGGCCCGGAAGCGACCTCGGTCCGCGCGCTCACGTCGGCAACTTCGTCGAGACGAAGAACACGAGGCTCGGCGAGGGCGCGAAGGCCAACCACCTCGCGTACCTCGGCGACGGCGACATCGGCGAGGGCGTCAACGTCGGCGCCGGCACCATCTTCTGCAACTACGACGGCTTCCAGAAGCACGTCACGACGCTCGAGGACGGCGCGTTCATCGGCAGCGACTCCCAGCTCGTCGCGCCGGTCCGGGTCGGGAAGAACGCGTACGTGGCGACCGGCACGACGGTCACGCTCGACGTGCCCGAGGACGCGCTCGCCGTCGGGCGCGCGCGGCAGTCGAACAAGGAAGGGTACGCCCCGAGGCTTCGAGCCCGGCTCGAGGCGCGGAAGAAAGCATCGAAGAAGCCCTGAGGCACTCGCGGGGGCTTGCTCCGGCGCGCGGGCAGCGCATAGTTGGGCTCGGTGGGGCCGCCTGAGCGCGGCATCGGAGGAACGACCCCCTCGAGGAGGCTTCGATGCTGAACGTGCGCTCGCGCTCTCTTTCGCTCCTGATTCTATCGCTGCTCACCGCCTGCAACGGCGTGCGTATGCGCCCCGACGACGGAGGCTTGGACGGCGGGCTCGACGGCGACACCGACGGCGGGCGCGCCGACGCTCCGAACGACGCGGGGCACGACGCCGGTCACGACGCCGGGCTCGACGGCGGGGGCTGCGACGCGAGCTGCCCGCCGGGCTACTGCGTCGACGGGGTCTGCCGGCTGCCGACCGACTGCTGCGAGACGGGGTTCTGCCCGCCCGGGAGCACCTGCGACTACGAGCGCACCTGCGGGTGCGTTCCCGCGTCGGGCTGTTGCGCCGGCGAGCCCTGCGCGGGCGGCGAGGTGTGCGACTGGGACTGCACGTGCCACAGCCTCGACGACTGCTGCAGCTTCGGATGCTCTTTTCCGGAGACGTGCGACTTCGGAACGTGCGGTTGCTTCATGGACACGAGCTGCGGACCGTCGTGCACCGGCGACTTTTTCTGTACGGGCGGGAGCTGCTTGCCGCGCTGCTACTTCGAGGGTTGCGCCGATCCGACGTTCGTGTGCAGCGAGACCGAGGGCTGCATCCCGCCGCGCTGCACGGAGGACGAGTGCCTCGTCTCGTCCGAGCCCCCCCGATCGTGCGACCCGGGCTCGGGGTGCGTCGATCCGTGCGAGGGGTCCGATTGGTCGTGGTGCGAGTCGATGGGCGGTCACTGCCTGCTCGGAGAGTGCGTCGACGACAGCTGCAGCGGCGGCACGCTCGCGTGCAACTACGTCGTCGACTGCTGTGGGAACTGGGTCTGCTGGGATCTCGCGAGCGGCGAGGAGCCGTTCTGCGATCCGACGTGGTGCTCGGGGACACCGCGCGTCCCGCCGCGGCCCGATCTCTGCCGCTGCGGAACGTTCGGCGGAACGTCGGGCTACTGCGCCGACCTCTACGGTGGCCGCTTCATCGGACCGCCGCCGCCTCCTCCACCGTTCTTCTAGGCGCGTCTCTCGCGGGTGGGAGCGAACGCGTCAGTTCGCCCTCGCCGGCAGGTAGACGAGATCGCCGGGTGAGCGGACGAGGAGGCCATACTCGCCGACGTCGATCTCGGGCGGCACGCCGAAGCTTCCGTGGAACTCCCCGTCGTCGCGGCTCACGGTGACGCCGAGAAGGAGCGGCTCGGCGGCGTCGAGGAGGACCTCGATGCGCTGACCCGCCGCCGGTGCACCGCCGCCGGAGCTCGCGCGACCGCTCACCGAGATCGAGCGACCACGAAACACGCTGAACCGGGTCTGATCGACGGCGAGGAGGAGCGGCCGCCGTCGCCGGTCGTCGCCCGGAGTCGCGGGAACGTGCGCCGCGCCGGCCGAGTGGGCCGCGTCGGAGCCGGGCTCGGCGCTGGGCGTGCTCCCCGCCGCGGAGCCAGAGCTCGCGTTGGAGCCCGCTGCTGCGGCCGCGGCGGCCGCGACCTGCGAGTAGCTCCTCTGGTAGGCGAGCGGGCGCGGCAAGGGATCGGGGCTCTGGGGGTGATAGTGGGGCCGATCGTCGGGGTCGTGCGCTTCGAGACCCTCGGCGGCGCCGCCGAGATCGATGCGCATGTATCCGCGCTCGACCATCTCGACCTCTACCCACGCGTGCGCCTCGTTCATCACGAAGCGAGCGGGTATCCCGAGCGCCTGCGCGGTGATCACGAAGGCGTACGCGCGGTGGCGGCAGACGCCCTTCATCGAGTGCGCGAGGTCGAGGAAGATGTCGCCGGTGTCCCGGGGAGGGTCGGCCGATTCCTCGAACGAGCGGAAGTGCCGCGTGAGCGTGCTGAGCGCGTCGGCGAAGCGCGACGAGCGGTCGAGCCCGAGCTCCGCCGCGAACGCGAGCGCCGTCGCCTCGAGCGCGGCCGGCAGCGTTCGCGCGTGCGACGCGAGGGCGTCGACGGGGACGTCCGGAAGGGCTGCCGCGTTGAAATAGTCGCGCGGCGCGTCGGTGAGGAACGTCAGCCGCACCTGGCTCGTGCCTTCGTCGCGATCGCGGACGACGAAGAAGTTGTCAGCGCCGTCCTTCTCGACGTGGATCTCGGTCGGCGGGTCGGTGCGGATCGTCAGGATGCGCGACTCCGGCGAGACCGACGGCAGGGGGACGACCTCGCCGGCCGAGAAATCGAGCACGACGCTTCCCCAGAACCGGTCGCGCTCGCGAGCGTCGGGCGGAACGCTGTCGACGCCGACGACCCGCACGCGCGCGCGGCGCGGGTCGAAGACGCCGAGGACCGGCGTTCGGCCATCGTCGGCAGCTATCGCGACTTCGTCGAGCGCGGTCACGCGCTTGAACGGCGCGATGCTCGGCGTGAACACGGTGAAGTACCCGAGAGTCCCCTCGAGCTCCGTCAACCGGTCCGGGCGAAACGTCGGCGAGCGTTGGCCCGGCTCCTCACCGCTCATCCCGTCGCCCGGGATCGCCGTCATCGCCTGCTCGTCGTCGCGGAGCGCGCTGGCGCTCGGCGCGGGCAGCAGCTGACCGTCGTAGAGGATCGCGGCCGGCTCCCCCCCGTCGGGGCCCGCGAGCACCAGGGCCTCTTCGTCGCGCACGTCCGGAACTTGCTCGTGAAGAACCGGTCCTTGCGCCCGGGCGACCAGGGCGACCGAGAGCGCGAGGACCACCGCCGTGAAACGCCTTTTGGCGGGCGACATGCGACGAGGTTACCAGGCGAAACGACCACGGTGCCTGCAACATTCCGATTCGACTCCACCCGATTCGAGGTTACAGTTTGAGTCAGGCGTCGATGGGGCCGCTGGACATCCTGCTCGCCATCTTGGGGATCTCCCTCCTCGTCATCGTCCACGAGACCGGCCACTACCTCGTCGCGCGCGCTTTCAAGATGCGCGTCCTCAGGTACAGCATCGGTTTCGGTCCGGTGCTCTTCAAGCACAAGCCGAAGAACAGCCCGACGACTTTCCAGATCTGCGCCATCCCGTTCTTGGCTTACGTGCACATCGCCGGGATGAACCCTCACGAGGAATTCGATCCCGAGGATCCGGAGGTCTATCCGAACAAGAGCCTGCTCGCGCGCATCCTGACGATCGGTGCCGGGCCCGTCGCGAATTATCTCGCCGCCTCGGTGATGGTGTTCGCCCTCGGCGTGACGGGTTGGAAGGAGTACGTGAACGTCGAGCCGATGACGGTCGACAGCGTCGAGGACGCGTCGCCCGCGGCCGAGGCGGGGCTTCACCCGGGCGACATCGTGCGCGAGGCGAACGGCCATCGCGTGCGCACGGTCGAGGATCTGATCGAGGCGACGCGCGATCGGGCCGGCGACCCCACGGTGTACATCGTCGAGCGCCACGGCCGGCGTCTGCCCGCGATGACGATCACTCCACGCGAGGCCGATGGGCGCGGGGTGATCGGCGTCATCGCGAGGAGCGAGCGGCGCACGGTGCCTCTGCCGGTTGGGACCGCCCTCGAGTACGCGATCGTGAAGCCGTTCGAGATCACGGTCGCGCAGGTCGCCGGGATCTTCCACATGGCGACGAGCTGCGACTCGAGCGGGCTCACCGGCCCGGTCGGGATGGGCAAGATCGCGGCGGCGCAGGCGCAAAAGGGCCTGTTCGACTTCATCACGTTCCTCGTGCTCCTCTCGGTCGCCCTCGGCTTCTTCAACCTCCTTCCGTTCCCCGCGCTCGACGGCGGCCGCCTGATGTTCCTCGGCTACGAGCTCGTCACACGACGCCGGCCCAACGAACGGTTCGAGGCGATGGTTCACACCGTCGGGATCCTCTTCCTGCTCGGTGTTCTCGTGCTCGTCACGTTCCGCGACATCGTCAGCTGATGATCGAGCCGGTCGAGGAACGCGTGGTCGCCAACGGCCTCGCGCATCACGTCGTCACGTGGGACGGCCGCCGCGCGGCGCGCGCGGGCGGGGCGACGTTCGTGCTGTGCCACGGATTTCTGGATCTCGCGTGGAGCTGGGACCGCGTGGCACGCCATCTCGCGGGCGCCGGCCATCGCGTGGTCGCGTTCGACTGGCGCGGGCACGGGACGAGTGAGTGGATCGGGCCGGGCGCCTACTACCACTTCCCCGACTACGTGCGCGACCTCGACGCGCTCCTGCCGCAGATCGCGGACGAGCCCCCGCACCTCGTCGGCCACTCGATGGGCGGCACCGCCTGCTCCCTCTTCGCAGCAACACGGCCCGGCGCGATCCGCACGCTCACGCTCATCGAAGGCATCGGGCCGCCGGAGCACCCGCCCGAGCTCACGCCGGATCGCTTCGGTGCGTGGCTCCGCACGATCGCGGAAGCTCGGGCGCGCGGGCCGCGTCGGATGGCGGGCCTCGAGGACGCGCTCGCGCGGATGCGCGTGCAGAACCCGACGCTCGACGACGCGTTCGGGCTCTTCCTCGCTCGCAAAGCTACACGCACGACGGAAGACGGCGCGCTCGTCTGGACGTTCGACCCGTTGCACCGGACGACGTCGCCGGTCCCGTTCCAGCTCGCGGCGTATCTCGCGTTCCTCGAGCGCATCGAGTGCTCCGTGCTGCTCGTCGGAGGCGAGAGCGGCTTTCGCGTGCCGGGTGAGAAAGAGCGCGCATCGAAAATCCGCGACCACGCGTGGGTCGAGCTCGACTCGGTCGGGCACATGATCCACTGGCAGGCGCCCGAGCGGCTCGCCGAGGCGCTGCTGGGGTTCACCGAGACGCGTTGACAGAGCACCTGTTGCTCCCAGGCCCCAACGTCGTCGGCGGATGGCACCGGATCCTCGAGGAATTTCGGGCTGAGCACACCGCGCACGACCCTTGCACAGCGTGAGGGCATGGCACCGACCCGCCGCCACCTGCTCCCATCGGTGCTCCGGGAGCTCTCCCCGGAGCTCGACGGCCCCCTCCACGTCGGTTGGCAGCGACTGCGCGCCGCGCTTCGCGGCGCCCGCGTCGCCCCGGGCCTGGTCTCGCGCTCGCTTCATACGCGGCTCGGGCCGAGCGCGCGCGTCTGCCCGACCGAGGACGCGGTCGTGGCTCTGCTCGACACGTATCTCTCGCGCGAGGCTCGCGGTCAGCTCGACGAGGGCCGGCTGCTCGTCGTTCGCGAGGGCGAGCGCGTGAGCGCCCGCCGCGTCGTGTCGCGCGTGCGCGGCGTCGCGCCCGAGCTCGGCCCGCTGACGCTCTGCGAAGAGCGCTCGCGCCTCCTCCTGCGGACGACCGGCGCGTTCATCGAAGTGGAGCGACACGCGATCATCGAAGAGAACGTCGGCGAGGGCACGGGCTGGACGAAGCGCACCGTGACCGTCGACACGCTCGTAGGCGCGGCGAACCGGATGCTCCGCTTCTATGGAGAGACGTTCCGCTTCCTGCCGCTCGCCTCGTCCGACGACGTCAACGCCTACCTCGCCGTCGACCTCGACGGCGCCCGCATCCTCGACCGCGTCGACCTCTGGGCCGAAGCCCTCGACGAGCTCGACCCCTTCGCCGCCTGGTCCCTCGCCGACCACGCCCGCGTCGCCTAGTCGATTCTCGGAGACGGTTCGGACGGTTCGCAGCGCGCATCTCGCAACCTGCGGCGGGCGAGCCTCCGAATCGCGGTGCTTTCCGCAGGCGTGGCCGTCACGTATACTGGCGCGGCTTCACGGGAGGACGTCGATGCGTACGTGGACTTTGCTTGCTCTCGCGGTCGCTTGGATTGGGATTGCTCGGCCCGCCGCAGCTCAGTACGACGACCCGGTGCCGCAGGCGACCGACGACGAGGTGCCCGGGGGCAACGCGGCGCCCGCCGAAGGCGCCGACAACATGGCGGCGCCGCCCGACAGCATGGCGCCCGCCCCCGAGGGCGGCGCGACGGACCTCAGCGACACCCAGGCCAACACCGAGGATCGCTACGGCGTCGAGCAGGCGCGCGACACCACCGACCCGTTCGAGGATCCGCACGAAGGGTATTACTTCCTCGGCGCGTTCTACCGGCACACGTTCGTGCCGAAGTTCATCCTGGACCTGTTCCTCGACGACACGTCCGCGAGCGACAACTTCTCGACCGGCCTCGAGTTCACCTACCGCAAGGACAACTTCGACATCATCGCGATGCTCGGGTTCGCGCGCTGGTACGACGACGGCCCGTTCCGCGCCAACGGCGACCCACGTCTCGACCAGGAGTGGATCGAGGCCAGGATGTGGAGCGTCGACGCCGCGGTGACGTTCCTCTGGTCGACGCCGTTCAACGACATCTTCGCGCTCGAGTACGGCGTCGGCATCGGCGTGCGCATCGTGATCAACGACCTGACGCGGACAGAGGCGTACGAGTCGTCACCCGGTGCCGGCGACTGGCGCCCGTGCGACGCGGCACACCCGGGCTCGCCGCCCAACGCGTATTGCGCGATCGAGACCCCGACGCACAACATCGGCGAGTCGTGCAACGGCGACGGCAGCCACTTCGGTTGCACCGAGTACAAGTGGAGCGACGGCGGCGACGTCCCGAACATCGTCCCGTGGCTCGCCCTGCCCCACCTCGCCCTCCGCATCAAGCCCATCCACCAGCTCATGATGCGCGTCGAAGGTGGCTTCGGCGGCTACAACTTCTACGTCGGCGGCTCGCTCGCGTACGGGTTCTGAACCGGCTGACAGCCAGTTGACCGGGCTCGCGGGCGCGGCCTTGACCCGCGTAGGCGCGCGTGAAATATCCACGCCATGCGCCGAAGGGTCCTCTCGATCGTGCTGCTCTCGACGCTCGTGTCGATCGCGGCGGCGGCGTTCGCGCAGCCGCCGGAGCACCCGACCGGGCAGCACCCGGGGCACGAGCTGTCGCCTGCCGAGCGGGCGCGGCGCGCGAAGGTCGTGGCCAAGGTCGACGCGGTCGAGATCACGGTCGGCGACGTCGAAGACTCCATCAACCAGCAGCAGGCGTTCCTGCGCGCGCGCTATCGCGAGCCGGCGCGCGTGCGCGAGCTCGTCGACACGATGGTGCGCTTCGAGCTGCTCGCGGCCGAGGCGCAGCGCCGCGGGCTCGGCGACGACGCGCAGGTCGTCCAGACCCGCAAGCAGAACGCGGTGCAGCGCATGCTTCGGCTCGACTTCGAAGAGCGGATCACCGCCGACTCCGTCCCCGCGGCGGACGTGCAGCACTACTACGACACGCACGAGGACGAGTTCCATCGACCCGCGATGGTACGCGCGAGCCACATCCTGGTCGCCACCCGCGAAGAAGCGACGCGGCTCATCGCGACGCTCTCGACCGAGGACGCGCGCGCATTCCGCGAGTCGGCGCTTCAGACGAGCCTCGACACCGAGACGAAGCTCCGCGGAGGCGACCTCCGTTACTTCACGCGCGACGGGCATCCCTCCGCGGCGACCGACCCTGCGGTCGACTCACGCATCGCGGAGGCGGCGTTCGCGATCACCGAGGTCGGAGGGGTCTCCCCCGAGCCCGTCGCGGTGGGCGATCAGTGGAGCGTGATCAAGCTGACCGGGCGCCGGCCCGAGGAGCACCGCACCTTCGCCGAGGCCGAGTCGGCGATCCGCATGCGCCTCTTCCGCGAGCAGCGACAGAACGCGATCGACGCGTTCCTCGACCAGCTCCGCCAGCGCTACCACCCGGTCATTCACGAGGAGGCGATGGAGCCGATCCGACCTCGAGCCTCCGGTCCCCACGCGCCGCGGCGAGGGCGAGGCGGTCGAGGGCGAGGTCGATCCGGCCCCGGTCCGCCCCAGCACCGCACCCGGGATGACCGAGTAGGCTTTTCGCTCACGGACGCTGGGGACCGTTGACCCCACTCGCGTCGCTTGGCTACGATGCGGGCACGTGGCGGTCGGCATCGACAGCTCCCCGACGAAGATCACTTACCTGCCGGGCGGCCGGACGCAGATCACGCTGCGCCGCTGCCGGCTCGTGGTGGCCCGCGACGGCAAGGTCGAGGAGCACACCTTCGACCGTGACGTCATCACCGTGGGCGCGATGGACGACAACGACCTCGCGATCGGCGACGAGACGGTGAGCCGGCAGCACTGCCGCATCTTCATGGAGGGCGAGGCGTTCATGATCCGCGACCTCGACTCGACGAACGGCACGTTCGTCAACCGCGTGCGCGTGCGCGAGGCGTGGCTGAAGTCGGACTGCACGATCCTGCTCGGCACGAGCGAGCTTCGGTTCAAGCCGATCGACGAGCGGGTCGACATCGTCCCCTCGGAGCAGGGACGCCTCGGCGAGATCATCGGGCGCAACCAGAAGATGCGCGAGATCTACTCGATCCTCGAGAAGATCGCGCCGACCGACGCGACCGTCGTGATCGAAGGCGAGACCGGCACGGGCAAGGAGGTCGTCGCGCAGACGATCCACAAGCTCTCGCGCCGCCGAGAAGGTCCGTTCATCGTCTTCGACTGCGGCGCCGTGCCCGAGAACCTCATCGAGAGCGAGCTCTTCGGGCACGAGAAGGGCTCGTTCACCGGCGCGATCTTGACGCGCCAGGGCGTCTTCGAGATGGCCAACGGCGGCACCGTGTTCCTCGACGAGCTCGGCGAGCTCCAGCTCGACCTCCAGCCGAAGCTCCTGCGCGTGCTCGAGCAGCGCGAGGTCAAGCGCGTCGGTGGCGTCAAACCCATCAAGGTCGACGTGCGCATCATCGCGGCGACGAACCGCAACCTCGAGGAGGAGGTACGCGCCGGCCGCTTCCGCCAGGATCTCTTCTACCGGCTGAGCGTCGTCCGGCTGATCCTTCCGCCGCTGCGCGACCGGAAGGACGACATCCCGCTGCTCGTCAAGCACTTCCTCGAAGGCGGGCAACTACAACCGCGTAGGTGACGGCGGCCGAAAGGTGCAGCGGGATCTCTCGCGACGCGATGGAGCGGCTCGTCCAGTACGACTGGCCGGGCAACGTGCGCGAGCTCGTCAACGTGATCGAGCGCGCGGTGTGCTTCGCCGACACGGACACCGTCGAAGTGCGTGATCTGCCCGACCACGTCGCGTCGCGCACCGGGAGCAAGTCGTCCTTCGTGTCGGCCGACACGCGGATCGATCCGGCACCCGCGTCGCCCGCCCCGTCCTCGGAGGCGAACGGCGCGACGTTCAAGGACGCGAAGGAGCGCTGGGTCAGCGTGTTCGAGCGCGACTACATCCTGGCGCTGCTCGACCGCAACGAAAGCAACATCTCGCACGCGGCGCGCGAGGCCGACATCGACCGCAAGTACTTTCGCAAGCTGATGAAGAAGTACGGTATCGGCGCGTACGGTGACGACGCGGACTCCGAGAGCGAGGATTGATCGTCCGATGGTCCAAAACTGCGCCCACATCATCGATGCCGTGCTGAACGTCGAGCCCAAGACGCAAGGCTGCGAGGAGTGCATGGCTTCGGGGGGGGAATGGGTCGCGCTCCGAATGTGCACGACGTGCGGCCACGTCGGCTGCTGCGATTCGTCGGACTCCGATCACGCGCGGAAGCACTACGAGGCGACCGGCCATCCCGTGATCCGATCGCTCGAGCCGGAAGAGGACTGGCACTGGTGCTACGTCGACGAGGTCGCGTTCAACATCCTCGGCCGGTGAGGCCGCGGGCAGGCGCCGAGCCGGTGTCCCGTTGACTCGGGCGGCAGGGTCCACTAAATGAATGGTGATTCAGCGGCCACCGTGCGGGGGCCGACCGGAGGTCCGATGCCGAGCCCGTTCACCGAAGAGCACGAGCTCTTTCGCCAGCAAGTTCGCAGCTTCGTCGAGAAGGAGCTCGCTCCGAACGCCGACCAGTGGGAGGAGGACGAGCTGTTTCCCGACTGGGTGTTCAAGCGCGCTGGCGAGCTCGGCATCTTCGGCGCGCACTACCCCGAGGACGTCGGCGGCGGCGGCGGCGACTACTGGTTCAGCGTCGCCAAGAGCGAAGAGCTGCCGAGGTCCGGCTCGGCGGGCGTGGGGATGGGCCTGCTCGTCCAGAGCGACATGGCCACGCCGTGCATCAACGACCTCGGCACCAAGGAGCAGAAGGAAGAGTTCCTCGCGCCGGCGCTTCGCGGCGATCGCATCGCGGCGCTCGGCGTGAGCGAGCCCGGCGCCGGCAGCGACGTCGCCGGCATCCGCACACGGCGCGCAAGGTCGGCGGCGACTACGTCATCGACGGCGCGAAGACGTACATCACGAACGGGACGCGCGCGAGCTTCGTCACGCTTCTCGTCAAGACCAACCCCGAAGCGGGCTACGGCGGCATCTCCATCATCTTGTTCCCGACGGACACGAAGGGCTTCCCGGTATCGAAGAAGCTGAAGAAAGCGGGCAACCGGTCGAGCGACACGGCCGAGCTCTTCTTCGAGGACTGCCAGGTGCCGGCGCGCTACCTCCTCGGCGAAGAGGGCCAGGGCTTCTACTACCTGATGCAGAACTTCCAGACCGAGCGGCTCATCGCGTGCACGAGCGCCATCGCCGGCGCGAAGACGCTCTCGACCGATCGGTCGCCTGGGGCCGCGAGCGGCAGGCGTTCGGCAAGCCGCTCATGAAGCGCGAGGTCTGGCAGCACAAGTTCGCCGACCTCTACACCAAGCTGGAGGCGGGCAAGGCGCTCACGTACAAGGCGGTCGAGGCGTACAACGACGAGAAGTACGTCGAGAAGACGGCGATCTCGATGGAGACGACCAAGCTCACCTCGATGGCGAAGCTGTTCGTCGGCGACGTCACCGGCGAGATCATGGACGAGTGCATCCAGTTCCACGGCGGCATGGGCTACCTCGAGGAGCTCTGGGTCGCGCGCGCGTGGCGCGACCAGCGCCTGCTCCGCATCGGCGGCGGCACCAGCGAGGTGATGAGATACGCGATCGCCAAGATCATGGGTTTCTGATTCGTGCGCGGGGTGGGCCCGCGCCGCCGGGAGAACGACATGTCCACTGCGTACATCATCGATGCTTGCCGCACTCCGCGCGGGCGCGGCAAGGCCGGCAAGGGCGCGCTCTCGGGGATCCACCCGCAGGAGCTCATGGCGCAGGTGCTGAACGCGCTCGCCGCGCGCACGGGCATCGACAAGGCGGACGTCGACGACGTGGTCCTCGGCTGCGTGACGCAGGTCGGCGAGCAAGGCGCGTGCATCGCGCGGAACTCCATCCTCGCGGCCGGCTGGCCGAACGAGGTGACGGGCGTCACGATCAACCGCTTCTGCGGCTCGGGCCTGCAGGCGTGAACTTCGCCGCGATGGGCGTGATGAGCGGGACAGCAGGACCTCACCGTCGGCGGCGGCGTCGAGAGCATGTCGCGCGTGCCGATGGGCTCGGACCAGGGCGGTATCGACGGGAACAACCCGCGCCTGCGTCGGAGGGTGTTCCAGGTGCCGCAGGGGATCAGCGCCGACCTCATCGCGACGCGCGAGGGCTTCACGCGCGAGCACGTCGACGCGTTCGCGCTCGAGTCGCAGCGACGGGCCGAGGTCGCGCAGAAGGAAGGCTGGTTCAACCGGAGCCTCGTGCCGGTGACGGACCCCGATCGGGCAAGGTCGCGCTCCAGCGAGACGAGCACCCGCGGCACGGGACGACGCTCGAAGGGCTCGCCGATTTGAAGGCGAGCTTCGAGCAGATGGGCGCGATGGCGGTCGGGCCGAACGGAGAGACGCTCGATCAGATCGCGCTCGCGCGCTACCCCGAGGTGAAGGAGATCCACCACGTTCACACGGCGGGAAACTCGAGCGGCATCGTCGACGGCGCAGCCGCGGTCTTGCTCGCGAGCGAGGCGTACGTCGAGGCGCACGGGCTGAGACCGCGCGCGAAGATCCGCTCGATGGCGACGTCTGGCGCCGAGCCGGTCATCATGCTGACCGCGCCGTCGCCCGCGTCGAAGAAGGCGCTCGCGAAGGCCGGCATGACACCGCGCGACATCGACCTCTGGGAGATCAACGAGGCGTTCGCCGCCGTGCCGCTCCAGACGATGCGAAACCTCGAGATCGACCACGCCAAGGTGAACGTCTACGGCGGCGCGATCGCGCTCGGCCATCCGCTCGGCGCGACCGGCGCCATGCTTCTCAACAACGCGCTCGACGAGCTCGAGCGGCGCGATCTCGCGACCGCGCTCATCACGCTCTGCATCGGCGGAGGGATGGGCATCGCCACGGTCATCGAGCGCGTCTGAGGCTGGCCGCGAGGCGGCAGCGCGGGTATTCTCGCGCGCCGTGACCTCGCGTCGACTCCTCGTTCTCGTCGTCCCTCTTGCGCTCATCGCTCTCGCGAGCACCGGCGGGTGCAGCGCGCCTCCAGGTCGTGGACCCCGCGTGCCGGGCGACGACGGCGTCGTGCGGCTTTCGGTCGCGCCGGCGGCGGGGGCGACCTATCGGTTCCGGCTCGCGGTCGACGCCGAGACCCAGCAGCGAAACGTGCGCACGGTCGTCTCGGGGACGCTCGTCGCCGGCGAGCGCGACGACGACGGGAGCTTCCATCTCGAGCAACGGGTCGAGCGCGCGACGGTCGACGTCGCGAGCGCGGACGTGCGGCTGCCGCCGGGGCGGTCGGACATCGAGGGAGCGTTGCTGTCGGGGAAGGTCGACGCGCACGGCGACGTCGTGAGCGGCTTTTCGGTGAGCGACGCCCCCGAGGCGCTCACGAGCTACGTGTCGTCGTTCGTCTGGGGAGCGCCGCGCTTGCCGGCCGAGGACGTGCCGGTGGGCGGGGACTGGCGAGCGCCGGCGGATTGGGCGTTCGCGCCGGCGAACATGGCGGTGCGCGGCTCGGCGGATCTCACGTATGACGTCACGGGCGTGGAGCGCGGGTTCGCGGAGGTCGAGGTGTCGGGGCAGAGCACCGGGACGAGCCACGTCGTGTCGGGGCTCGACATCGTCGGCGAGCTCCGCGCGTCCGGGGATTTGAGCGTGTCGCTCGATGACGGGCTTCGCGCACACGGGGTGTATCGCGGCGACATCGAGTGGAGCGCGCCGAGCGCGAGCGGGCCGGTGAACCTCGAAGCGCTGCCGAGCCGTCTCGGGCTCGAGTGGTGCGTCTGGAAGGACGGCGAGGAGCCGGAGTCGGTCGGGTGCGGGGCCGAAGCGCGGTACGTGTTGGTGCAGCCGGTGCAACCGACGCGGGTGGCCCGCGTGTTCGAGGGCGCGGCGTGCGACGAGCGTGCGGACGCGCTTCGGGATGCGATGGCGGCAGCGCGCGAGCACACGGTGACGCATCTCGTGTTCGACGGGTCGCTTGCGCTACCGACGGTGGATGGCGCGCACTCGGACGACCAGGAAGGCCTGATCGTCGTGGTTCGCGACGAAGGATACCGCGTCGAGGGGCGCGACCTCGCCCACCTCGACGACGTCGTAGCGATCGTCGACGCGCGGATGCAACAGTGGCGCGAGACTCGCGACGCGACAGCGGGCCCGCTCCCGGTCTATGTGATGGCGGCCGCGGACGCGGGCGCGGAGCGCGCGTCCGGTGTCGCGGGTGTGCTGCGGACGCCCGCGTCCGACGGCGGCGCGCGCTCTGTCGACGTGCGCCTCGCAGTGGCTCGCGACGCTCCCGCGCCGCCGGAGATCGCCGAGGGGACGCCGGACGATCTGCGTGCCGAGATCGTGCGGGCGCGCGACGCGCTGAGCGGGCTCGAACGGGCGCAGTGGCTCGCGACGGGGATCGAGCGCGCGATCGGCGCGTGCCCGGCGATCTTGACGCGGTTTGCCGCGTCCGCGACGGCCACGATCGACGCGAAGATGGACATCCTCTCGCACATCGACGAGGACGTTCGTGCGTGCCGATGCGGAGGCGTCGACGTCGACGCGCTCGAGGCGCTGCTCGGGCTGAGTTTGTATCGCGCGCACGTTTTCGGGTGGATCGAGATGCCGGTCGCGCCGGACGGCGAGCGGGGCGCGCGGCCGCTTCGGCTGGCGCGGAGCGCGAGCGTTCAGGATCTCGCGACCGCGCTCTCGCGGCTGCGGGGCGACAGGCCCGTGCACGTGGCGTGGACCGGCGATTGACGGCCGGGGTCGGCTAGCGCTGGAAGCGGGACCAGTCGGCGGGGAGGGGGCGGCCGAGGAGGCGTTCGGCGCCTTTTTCGTCCATGAGGACGAAGCGCAGGTCGCCGGTGTAGCAGTCGAGGTCGTTCTGGCGGATGCGGACGGCGACGTCGACGACGCGGCGCTTGTCGGCGGCGATGCGGGCTCGGGCCTCGAGCGGCTGACCCGTTCGGATCGGGTGGTGGAGCTTGCAGCTCATCGCCGCGGTGAAGCCGAACTTCCCGAGCAGCGCGATGCACGCCCAGGCGCCGACCTCGTCGGCGAGCGTCGCGACGAGACCGCCGTGCATGATGCCGGGAGGGCCCTGATAGCGATCGCCCGGGGTGAAGCGGGTCACGATCTCGTCACCGTCTCGCTCGAACCGGAGGCGGAAGCCGATCGGATGGTCGGGCCCGCAGCCGAAGCACGGCTGACCGTCGCCGAAGAGGGTACCGTCGAGGGTCTCGGCCATCACTCGCCGAAGAGGGTCTCGTGCACCTCGCGAAGGATCGCTTGCGACGTGTGGGCGTCGAGATCGAACGCGGACGCGAGGGAATCGATCGCCGCAGCCTCGGCGTGGGGAACGAAATCATCGACGAACGCGACCCCAGCCGCGAGCCGAAACGCGAACTCGCGTGCATCGGGTGCGCGCACGCGAGCGGCTGCGTCGCGGAGCCGATGGGCCCACCCTTCGGCGTCGAGACGATCGCTCATCTGCTTCAACGTCGAGTCGATCTCCATCCCGCGGATCGCGCCCATGTGCGCGATGGCCTCGATGCTGGCCGAGAGCTGTGCGAGCTCCTCGCGAGAGACGTTTCCGTCGACCGCCGCCATGAGGAACATGATCTCGACGATGGCTTCGGACTCCTCACGCTCTTCGACCGACGGGTCGTCCGGACGCGCGTCCGGGGGCAGCGAGGCCATGTAGCTCTCGATCGCATCCGCGACGTTGAGGCCCGTCGCTAGCTTTTGTAGGCGCGTGTCGAGGTCCATGGCGTCCTCCCTGATCGAAGACGATAAGCCGACAACGGAGCCGTTGTCACGCGTACCCGGTGACGAGAGCGCGCGCGAGGACGTACCACCCGTCGACGAGCACGAAGAGCAAGAGCTTGAACGGTAAGCTCACGGTCGTCGGCGAGAGCATGTGCATCCCGAGCGCGAGCAGCACGTTCGACACGACCATGTCGAGCACGAGAAACGGCAAGAAGATCAGAAAGCCGATCTGGAACGCCTCGGAGAGCTCGGTGATGAGAAACGCCGGGAGGACGACGAGCAGATCGTCGCGGCCCACCTCGTCGCGCCGGTCGGGCTCGCGTGAGCGGCGCGCTAGATCGAAAAAGAGCCCGCGCTCACGCGCGCCCGCGTTGCGCTTCAAGAAGTCGCGTAGCGGTTCCTTGCCGAGGTCGATCGTCTCGAAGATCGCGTCCGCGCTGTCGCCGGCGAGCGGGTCGTTCCGATCGATGCGCGCGACGGCAGGCGCGGCCGCCGCCGCCATGTCCTCGCCGACGGGAGCCATCACGTAGATCGACAGGATCGCGGCGAGCGCCGTCACGATCGTCCCCGAGGGAACCTGCCCCGTGCCGAGCGCGTTGCGGAGGATCGAAAAGACGACGCTGATCTTCACGAAGCTCGTCGCGACCATGAACGCGAACGGCAGGAGCGACAGCGCGCCGAGCGCGAGCAGCGTGACGAGCGACGAAGACCCCATGGCGGCGCGAGAATCGGAGCGTGGCCGACGGGTGTCAAGGTGGGCCCGGGCACGCCGACGGCGTCGTGCGAGAAGCGCAACGTGCGTCTTGCCGAGACGTCCGATCCATCCCGAACCGTTCCCGCGATCGATCAGCGGCCGGCGAGGCGCTTGAGGACGTCGGCGAACGACTTGGCGGGGGCGCGGGCCGGGGCTTCCGGGACGTCCGCGGGGGAGAGCTCGGCGAGGACGGCGGGGGCGCTCTGGTCGCCGGCGCCGAGGAGGAGGATCTTGTCGCCGACGCGGACGAGGTAGAGGGAGCGGCGCGCATCGAGCGCGATGCGCTCGATGACGCGGACGCGCGCGCCTTGGCCGGAGAGCGCGAAGCCGCGCTTCGCGCCCCAGCGCAGGACGACCCACGCGAGGATGCAGACGGCCGCGAGCAGCGAGGATCGTCTGCAGGAGCGCGACGCCGTAGCCACCGGGGAGGTCCGCCGCGTCGGCCGTCTGCAGGAGCGCCCCCATCGAGCCCGCGCTACTCGGCCGCGCGGTCCTCGGCCGCGCGGTCTTCACCCGCGAGCTCGATCGAGCGGAGGAGCACCTCGGCGATGTCGAGCTGCTCGATGTTCTCTTCCTTGTCCTGCGACTTGAGGCCGTCGGTGAGCATCGTCATGCAGAACGGGCAGCGCGCTCGCGATCGTGTCGGCGCCGGTGTCGAGCAGCTGCAGCGTGCGCTTCACGTTGACGCGCTTCTCGTTCTGCTCCTCCATGAACATCTGCGCGCCGCCCGCGCCGCAGCAGAGGCCCTTGTTGCTGGTTCCAGTACGGGACCTCGACGAGCGTCGACGCCGGGCATCGGCCTCGAGCACCTCGCGCGGCGCTTCGTAGACGTCGTTGTAGCGGCCGAGGTAGCAGCTGTCGTGGTACGCGACCGTCGCGTCGACGCGGCGCGGTCGGGCGGAGCTTGCCGCGCGCGACGAGCCCGTTGCAGAAACGCCGTGTGGTGGACGACGTCGAACCTGCCGCCGAAGTCCGGGTACTCGTTGAGCAGCGTGTTGAAGCAGTGCGGGCACGTCGTGACGATCGTCTTCTTGTCGACCCCGTACCCGTTCAGCGTCTCGACGTTCTGCGCTGCGAGCATCTGGAAGAGATACTCGTTGCCCGCGCGCCGCGCCGGATCGCCCGTGCAGGTCTCCTCCGTGCCGAGGATCGCGAAGTCGACGCCCGCGTGGTGAAGTAGCTTCGCCGATCGCCCGCGCCGTCTTCTGCGCGCGGGCGTCGTAGCTCGCGGCGCAGCCGACCCAGTAGAGGACCGCGGCGTCGGGCTTGTCGCTCATCAACGGCACGTCGAGCCCGAGGACACGAGCTCCGCCGCCCAGTCCGCGCGATTCTGCGCGCTGATGTTCCACGGGTTGCCGTTCGCCTCGATCCCGTTGAACGGCCTCTGGAGCTCGGCGGGAATCTCGCCCTTCACCATCACGAGCTCGCGCCGCATGCCGACGATCTTGTCGACGTAGCTGATCATGACCGGGCACTGCTCCTCGCACGCGCGGCACGTCGTGCAGGCCCAGAGCACGTCCGGGTGCATGACGTTCGGGACGAGGTCGACGGTCGGATCGCCCGAGCGGAAGTAGCCACCCTCGGGCGCGGGCGGGCTCGTGTGGAGCGGTCGTCTCGGGCCCGAGGCCCGTGCCACGCGGGGTACCGATCTCCGTCGATGCCCTCGTCGGCACCGAACATCGCCGTCTCGGTGTCGTAGAGGTGGTCGCGGAGCGCGAGCGTGATGTGCTTCGGCGAGAGCTTCTTGCCCGTCGTGTACGCGGGGCAGTTGTCGCTGCAACGGCCGCACTCGGTGCAGGTGTAGAGGTCGAGCAGGTGGTTCCAGCTCAAGTCCGCGAGGTTCTTGAGCCCGACCGGCTCGTCGCGCTCCATCTTGCCCTCGATGTCCTCGACCTTCGGGAGCCTTCCGCGCGGCACGAGGGGGTGCGTGAACACGTTCGGGATCGCCGTGATGACGTGGAAGTGCTTCGAGAAAGGGAGGATGTTGAGGAAGATCAGGACGAGCGACGTGTGCGTCCAGAACCCGATGTGCGAGAGCGCGTGGAGCGTCGGCCCGTCGAGCCCCGCCAGCCCGAACGCGACGCTCGACGCGACCCAGTCTGGCCCGACCTCGAGCGCACGCCCCGCCCCGCGCGCCGCGAGGACCCCGTGCGTCGAGTAATAGAGCACGTCCGCGAGCATCATCGTCGAGATGATCCCGAGGATGAGCAGGCCCTCCTTGCTGAGGGTCATGCGGTGCGTCTTCGCGCCGTCGTCGTCCGAGATGCCCTTTCGGCCGAGGCGAAACCAGAAGAAGCCCGCGCAGCCGATCAGCACGAGGACGACGAACAGATCCTTGACCGCGGCGTACGCGGCGCCGATTGGGCTCGAGAGCGCGAGCAGCCCGAAGAAGTCGAAGCTCGCGTCGAACCCGCGCGCGATCAGCATCAGCGAGTTCACGCCGACCACCAGGAACCCGCCGAAGATGAGCATGTGCGAGACGCCGGCGAGCTTGTAGTACGGCATCTTCCGCTGCCCGAACGCGTAGAGCACGGTGTCGCGGACGCGGGCCACGAGCGCGCCGCCGTCGAGCGTGAAGTCCGGGTCCGGCTTGCCGATCCGGAGCTGGCGCCAGCGGCGCGCCGCCGCCCACGAGAACGCGGAGAGCGTCAGGACGAGCAAGAGCGTCATCGCGATCGGGCTCATCGTTTCCTCGTGAATCGTGGCTCGGGATCGTGGCGGAAGCCTCGAGCGCTCATCGAGTCCTAGGACCGGAGGCGGACAGCGTCAACGCAACGCGTCAGCGCGGCAGCTTCGCGTCGAAGAAGGCGCGGAGCTTGATCAGGTTCTTCTCCTCGCGAGAGAAGCTCGGCGATTCGTAGCTCTTCGCGAACCCTTCGAGGTCGGCGATGAACTCCTTGCGGACGTCGTCCTCGCGAATGATGTCGCCCACCGAACGCCCGCGCGCGGCGCCGTTGCGAAGGCCCTTCACGTACGCCTCGAGCCGGTCGTAGTTCGCGTCGAGAAACTCGCGGATGAGGTCGCAGTCGCCGGCGAGCTCCGCGAGACCCGGTCGACGTGCGTCTTGCCGACGTTCGCGAGGTCCTCGCGCCCTGCGAGGTCCGCAGAGACGCGCAGCACGAACGCGTCGTCGAGGTACCCGATGTCGTCGATGCCGTCCGGGATGAGGTCGAGCGACTTGAACAGGTAGTTCAGCCCGCCCGCGATGCACTCGCGCGCATCCGAGGGCATCCCCTTCGCTTCGAGCGCCTCTCCGAGCTCCTGCGCATCGGTCCCGAGGGTGCGCAGCCAGTTCGGGAACGTGTCGAGATACTTGGATTCCGTCTCACTCATCGATTCCTCCGGAGCGCTCGGGCCTTGGGCCGAAGCGGCGCCACTATAGGAGAAGCATCCAGGGGGCTCAATAGCGTGGGACCCGGCTTTCGCCGGGGGCCCCGGGCCGCTATGCTCCGCCGCCATGAGAACGGGCTCGGCGGCCCTGGTCGGCAGCGTTGCAGGGTGCCTCCTCGTGCTCCTCGGGAGCGCGCTGGCGAGCGCCCAAGAGGCGCCCCCGACGACCGGCGACACCACGGAGGCCGGGACCGGCGACGCGGCGCCGCCCCCGACCGCTCTGCCGGGCGCGCGGCCCGTCCCGCCCGTAGCGGTTCTGCCGGTCGCGAGCGAGCGGGTGAGCCCGCCGATCGCCTCGGCGATCCGGGACTCCGTGGCCGAGGCGCTGCGCGGAATGCTCGTACACCGGGAGGTCGTCGCGCTCGGAGACGAGGCGACGCTCGCGACCGCGGCTGCGTGCACGAACGCACCCTGCGTCGGCGCGATCGTGATGCAGGCGAACGCGATCGCGGGCGTCATCGTGCGCATGGACCGGCATCGCCCGCACGACCCGGTGCACGTGATGATTGGCGTGGTCGATCCGGTGAGCGGCAATCCGCGCGGCGCGCCCGTCGAGGGCGACGTGCCCGCCGAGCAGGTCGAGTCCCCCGGCGAGGCGATCGCCGCGGTGGTCGGCAGGCTCGCCAACGATTTGCCGGGCCCGCCGCTTCGGACGACGCTGCTCGTCGCGTCGAACGTGGACGGCGCAGCGGTGAACGTGGACGACGCGAGCGTCGGAGAGACGCCGCTGCCGCCGGGCGACGTCGAGCCCGGCCGGCACGTCGTCACCGTCACGCGGCCCGGCTTCCTCGTGCAGCGACACGAGATTGAGGTCGCGGCCGGCGATGCGGCGAGGCTCGACTTCGATCTCGAGCCGACGCGGGAACAGGCGGCCGCCGACGCGGCGGGCGACCAAAACGCGGCGCTCGTCGGCTACGAAGGGCTCGAGACCGAGGAAGACGGCGGCCTGCTCTCGAAGTGGTGGTTCTGGGCGGCGGCCGGCGGTGGGCTCGTCGTCGTGGGCGTGCTGACGGGTGTCATCATCGCGGTCGCGAGCTCCTCCGGATCGACGAACGGCATCCCGGTGCCCCCGCTCCAATGACGACGACTACCAAACCCCTCCCGCGAGCCCTTCTCGCGCCCATCGGCGCCGCGCTCCTCGCGACGTGCGCGTGCAGCAGCGCGCCGCCGCCCTTCACGCTGCGGATCGCGTCGCAGGACATCGTGCCGACGGCCGTCGACCGCGTCGAGGTCGAGCTCGAGCCGCAGATGGTCGGCCAGCGCTTCGCGTGCCGGCCGGCGGGGGTGTACTTCGGCGGCGGCGCGACGACCCGCGTCACGGGCGTGGACTGCGCGGTCGGCACGTTCCTCATCACTCTCGAGCGCGGCTACCTCGACGAGAATCGCGGCGTCCCCGACGGCTTCGCGTACCAGTGGCACGTCGACCTCCCGCTCTACACCGAGGAGACGATGGGCCAGCCGATGACCGACGTGCTCGTCGATGCGCGCTTCTATCGCGGCAGCGCGCCCGAGCCGATCGCGGATGGGCAGCGCTTCGTCAGCTGGCCGCTCGCGGAAGGCGGCGCGCCGAACCTCCTGCGCGTTCAATGCACGCACGTCCCGGTCGATCACGGCCGCGAGTGCAGCAACAACGACCCGCTGCCGATGGCGGACGGCGGAACCGCGAGCAGCGACGGCGGGATGTGACGCGCTCGGCGAGCTCCGCGCGACCTCTGGCGGCCGTCCTCGCGGCGGTGCTGGCGGTCGGGTGCGGCGGTGCCTCCTCGTATCCGGTCACGCGGCGGCTCGGTGGCGAGCCGGTCACCGGCGTCTTCGTGTCGCCGTTCTCGTACGAGCACTACGTCCGCGGCGAGCTGGCGATCGCGACCGGTGACCTCCAAACCGCCGCCGAAGAGCTCGAGCTCGCGCGCGCGGGGCCGGACGAGGACCCGCTCGTGATGGCGCGCCTCGCCGACGTGCTCGACCAGCTCGACCGGCACGAGGACGCGGACCGAGTGCTCACCGATGCGCTCGAGCGGTTTCCCGACGCGGAGAGCCCCTGGCTCGCGCGCGGCGCGATCCTCGAGCGGCGAGGCGAGATCGAGCCCGCGATCGACGCGCTCGAGCACGCCGAGCGCGCCGCGCCGCGGTCCGAGCTCGCTCCGCTCGCTCTCGCGAAGCTCTTGCGCGCGCACGACGCGGAGGGGCGCGCCGAGGCGGTGCTCACGCGATTCGTCCGGCGCTCGGGCGGGACAGCCGGCGCGTTCCGAGCCGCGCTCGACCTCGCGCTGACGCGGAACGACGCCGAGGGCGCCGTCCGCGCGGTCCGCGACCTCATGCGCGTCGCGCCCGTGCGCGCGGACGAGGTCACGCGAGTGGCGCGCGCCGCGCTCGAGGGCGGGCGCCCGGTGCTCGCGGCGAGCCTGCTCGACGGCGTGCCGCCGGAGCGCGCCGACGTCGTGCTGCGGGTCCGCGCGCTCCACGCGGCCGGCCGAACGAGCGCGGCGGAGGCGGCGCTCGCGAGCGCGACCGACGACGCGGTCGGCGGGCCGCTAGGGCGCGCCGAGCTGTCGCTCGCGGTGGGTCGGCCCGACCAGGCGCTCGCGCTCGCGGAGGCCGAGTCGCTGCGTGAGGAGAGCCCACGCGCGTGGCTGATCATCGGCCTCGCGAGCCTCGCGCTCGAGCAGCCGGATGACGCCGCCCGCGCGCTCGCGCGTATCCCGCGCGACGCGAGCGTGCACGACGACGCCGCGCGAGCGCTCGCGCGAGCGCTCGACGAGTCTGGGCTCGACGGGCTCGCGGCGGAGATCCTCGCGCACGACGTGTCGGGAGCATCGCACGCGACGCGCGACGCGCTGGCTGCGCTTCGGCTCGCGCGCGGCGACGCGGACGGCGCGCTCGAGGCGTGGTCCGGTCTGGACGACGCGACCGCCCGCGCGGCGCGCGCGCGCATCGCGGAGAGGGCCGGCCGCGATCGAGAGGCGCTCGAGGCGTGGCGTCGCGTTCCGCCGGACGCGCGCGAGCTGGACTCGCCGTCGCGCCTCCGCGCGCGCGCCGAGCGGCTCGTCGCGGCGGGTCACGACGACGAGGCGATCCGCGCCCTTCGCGCGCTCGTCGACGAGGCGCCCGAGGACGTCTGGTCGGCGGCTCGGCTCGCCGAGCTGCTCGCAGGCAGGGGCGCGCACGACGAGGCGCGGGCGCTGGTCGAGCGCGTTGCCCCGCTCGCCGCCGACGCGGTGCTCAGGGCGCGGCTCGAGGCCATCGGGCGCCTCTGACGAGCGCCTGCGATCAGAGGATGTCGGTGCCGAGCTCGATGCGTGGCGGGGTGGCGAAGAGCTCGAAGTAGTCGGCGGTGCCGCTCGCGGGGGTGACGCTGCCGCCGTAGAGGCCGATCTGGAAGGTGTTGACGGGGAGCGATCCGGAGCTGTCTTGGTTCCAGCGGTACGAGTTCGGGCCGTCGTAACGGTAGAGGTGGTCGTCGATCCAGAGCATGACGACACCCGTGTCGTACGAGGATGGTCGGACGACCATCTCGACGTCGACCCAGCGGCCGGCGAGATCCGCGAGATGAACGTCTTCACGGCATAGCAGGAGAGCCCCCGTCGGCGGGACAGACGATGGAAGGTCCGAGGTGCCGTCGGCGGCGATCGTGACGAAGGTGGCGTTGCCGTTGATGTCCGGCCACGGGTCGAACGAGCTGCCGCGGTTCGTGCCGCGCGGGTCGAAGCCGGCGTCCGTGCTGTAGGCGATCCAGAGGCAGAGCGTGTTCTCACGCCGCCAGTTCACGACGATCTGAAGGTCGTTCGCCTCGCACGGCTCGCAGTGAAAGTCCTCGAGCAGGTTGTAGAACTCGGTCTCGAGCTGCGGGTCGGGCGTGACCAGCATCCGCTCGACGTAGTGATACGGCACCTCCCAGTCGACGATCTGCGCCGGGT
Source organism: uncultured delta proteobacterium (assembly GCA_963740495.1). Classification (GTDB taxonomy): domain Bacteria; phylum Myxococcota_A; class Polyangia; order Polyangiales; family CAVUEK01; genus CAVUEK01. Next base: position 82,763 of record CAVUEK010000005.1, on the reverse strand, counting down.
CTCGGTAGCCCGTCCGCATGTCGGCGGGCCGGACCATCGTGTGCGTCCAGTCGCCCCGCTTCGCGTCGCGGAAGCGGATGACGCTGCCCATCTCGCCGAGCGGGTCGTCGACGATGTCGATGCTGCTCCCGTCGTCCTGGATGTACAGCCCGTACTGGCGATCCAGATCGAGCTCCGTCCCTTCGAACAGCACCTCGGGGCTCGTCACGCCGCGGACACCCCCGTCCGGCCGGGGCCCTGCGTCGCGCGAACGCCCGCCGTCCGTGCCTGCGCTGCCGCCGTCGTCACCCCCGCCCGAGCCGTCGGATCCTGCGCCGCCCCCGTCACGCCGGTCGCCGCCGTCAGGTGTCGCGTCCTCGCCCCCGCACGCTGCGAGGAGCAGGGTGAGCACGGAGACCGCGAGGAGGCGGCGTCGGGCCGACATGCGCCCAGTCTACCTCAGTCTAGCTAGTACTCGCCGAACAGGTCCTGGATCCGTACGTCGAGCGCGGTCGCGACCTTGTAGAGCGAGCTGATCGACGCGCTCGACTCGGCGCGCTCGATCTGGCGACAGCAGCGATACGCTCAAGCCCGTACGCCGCGCCATCTGCTTCAGCGTCAGGCCGCGCTCCTTGCGCAGCCCGCGGATCGTCTCGCCGATGACGCGGTGCAGGTTCTCTTCGGGCGTGCGGAGCAGGCCCTTCTTGCGCATCACGCGATCGACGACCTCGCGGAACTCCTCCGGGTTGAACGGCTTCTTGAGGTAGTCGACCGCGTCGAGCTTCATCGACTGCACCGCCGTCTCGAGCGACGGGTAGCCGGTGAAGATGACGACCGCCACGTCGCTGTCGACCTTGCGGATGCGCTTGAGCACTTCGACGCCGTCCATGCCGGGCATCATCAGGTCGAGCACCACGAGGTGGTACCCGCCGACCTTCACCTCGTCGGGAGCGTCGGCCGGGTTGTCGAGCGTCTTCACCTCGAAACCGTCCCGGCTGAGGAACGTCTCCATGTACTCACAGATGGCGCGGTCGTCATCGACGACCAGCACTCTCACCGGCGCTAGCCCTTTCGCCATCTCGCCTCCGAGCGCCTCGCGGCGAACCCCGCCCTCGGCACGTACCGCGTCGTTCTTCTTCGGTCGGGGCGAGAGGATTTGAACCTCCGACCTCACGGTCCCGAACCGTGCGCGCTACCAGACTGCGCTACGCCCCGAATGCAGTGGAGGCGGAATCTAACCCTCGCGTCTGGGGGTGTCAAACGCCGTTTGCGACGGTCGCCGCGCGGCCGCGCGGACGAGCCGTCCCTCGTCGGACGGCTGAAACCCGCGCTTCTCGAGCCACGCAGTCACCTCGGCAGCCCGCGGGTGCGTCGAGCGAACGACGTTGCAGATGTAATTGAGCCCTCGGTCGCGCGCTTCGTTCTCGAGGTGGTCGAGGATGAACGTGCCGACACCGGCGCCACGCGAGCCCCCGTCGACGGCGAGCAGCACCTCCGCTTCGCCCCAGACGGCGTCGAGCCAGCCGTAGCCGACGGTGCGCCCGCCTTCGTCGACGCGCCACCAGTCGCCGGCCACGAGCTCGCCGTCGGTCGCGTTCGCGAAGCGTTCGTCGAAGACGCCGCGCGCGACCCCGCCGACGATGCGTCGCTTGTCGGCGTCCCACTGCGCGGGGCTCTCTCGAATCCAACGAAGCGGCATGGCGGCATCGTCCCCCCGACCCTCGCGACCGTCAACGTCCGCCGACGCGGAGGCGCGCGATTTGGTAGGCATCGCAGTCGTCGGTCCACGGGCCTATCCGGAAGAAGCCGTCGGTATCGGCGGCGACCGGATCGCCGGCGAGCGGGCGCGGGTCGACGGCGAGATTGGGGAGCGACGCGACGACGCGCGCGCCCTCTTCGGCGAGCGGGGAGCACACCGCGTAGACGAGCACGCCGCCCGGCCTGACGAGGCCGGCGGCGGTTCGCAGGATCGCGCGCTGCGTCTCGGCCATGCGAGCGGGATCCGCCTCGCCGGTGCGCAACAGGATCTCCGGCCGGCGGTGAAGCGTGCCGAGGCCCGTGCACGGCGCGTCGACCAGGACGCGATCGAACACCGGCTCGAGTCCGCCTGCGCCGACGGTGAGGTCGATGGCACGCGTCTCGACCGAGCCGAGCCCGAGACGCGCGATCTCCGCGGCGAGCCGCTCGAGCTTGGGCTCGTGGAGGTCGGCGGCGACGACCGAGCCACGCTCGCCGACGCGCTCGCGGAGCAGCGCCGTCTTCTGTCCGCGGCCGGCGCACGCGTCGAGCACGCGCTCCCCGGCGGCCGCGCCGGCGAGGAGGGCGACGACCTGCGCGCCCTGCTCCTGCACGACGAAGCGGCCCTCGGCATACCCGGTGAGCGCGTGCGGATCGCCTCCCCGCCGCACGAGCACGGCGAGCGGCGACGCCTCGCCGAGGCGTGCTCGGGCGCGCGGCGCGTGGCTCTCGATGTCCGCGACGAGCGCGTCGCGCTCGACTCGCCCTGCCACGACGCGGAGGCCGATCGGCGGCGGTAGCTCGCGAAGCTCGCCGAACGCGCGCGCCCTCTCCTCCCCCAGCGAGCCGACGAGCTCCGCCGAGAGCCACGCAGGAAGCGCGACCTCGCGCGGCGGCTCCGGCCGCTCCGGACGCGCGCGCGCGATCTTCCGGAGGAGCGCGTTCACGAAGCCCGCGACGCGCTCGCCTCGTGCGCGCCGCACGATCTCGACCTGGTCGTCGACGATCGCGCGTGGCGGGGCGCCTCCGAGGTGGAGGAGCTGATACGCCCCGGCGCGAAGCGACGCGCGTGCGACCGAGTCGAGCTTGCTCTTTCGCGCGAGGTGCTCGCTCACGGCGTCGTCGAGCGCGGTGAGCGAGCGGAGCGTCCCGTAGAGGATCTCCGTCGCGAGCGCGGCGTCCCTCGGGTCGGCGCCGGCGCGCTCGAGCTCCGCGTCGAGCACAGGCGCGGCCCACGCGCCGTCCTCGGCGACGCGCAGAAGAGCTCGCGTCGCGACGACACGCGCCGGCGAAGGCGCGCTCATCTCGACTCGAGCGTCTCCGAGATCTGGGGCCAGTTCCGCTCGATGTCGTTCTTGAACGCGAGGACGATCAGGAAGACGAGCACGGAGAGCCCGGCGAGCGACGCCCACTGGCGGAGCTTCGTGCTCGGGCGGCGCCGGCTCACGGCCTCGGCGACGAAGAAGAGCAGGTGACCCCCGTCGAGGAGCGGGATCGGCAAGAGGTTGATGAGGCCCAGGTTCACGCTGATGAACGCCATGAGCTCGAGGTAGCTCAGCGTGCCCTCGCGCGCAGCCGCGCCGGCGACGTTGTAGATCGTGATGGGACCACCGATCGACTTCATCGTCAGTCGGCCCTGCAGGAGGCGCAGGACCGACACGGCGGTGAGCTCGACCATCTCCCAGGTGCTCTGGAACGCCTCGCGCGCCGCGTACGTCACCGGGTGCGGGTTGGGCACGCTCGGATTGATGATCGTCGGCACCCAGTTCGAGATGCAGATGTCGTACGAGTCGATCCGCTGTCCGTGCTCGGTCTCGCGACGCACGTGGCGCAGAGCGAGCGGCAGCGTGAGCTCGTCCTCGCCGCGTCGAAGTGTGATGAGGTGCTCGCGCCCGCCGCCGGCGGTGAGCTCGTCGATGAACGCAGCCCACGAGGGGACGGTCCACCCGTCGAGCGCGACGATGCGATCGCCTGGATGGATGCCGGTGCGCTGCTCGGGCGAGCCGACCATCACGTGGCTGACGTAGAGCTCGGCGGGCTCGATGCCCGCTCGGGCCAGGCCGGGGCCGGGGCCGGGCTCGGGCGTCACGGTCGCGACGTGCGGCTCGTACACGTCGATCTCCACGAGCCCGTCGAGGCCGTGCTCGACGCGAACGGGCCGGAGGTACGCGACCGGGACGAGCGTCCCGCGGTTGTCGTGGAACACGTCGGCGAGGTCGAGCCATCGGTCGATTGGACGTCCGCCCGCGGAGACCACCATGTCGAATGGCCGCATGCGCGCGGTGCCTGCGGGGCTGTTCGGCGAAGTCACGCCCACGACCGCCATGGGGTGGTTCGGCATGACGTAGATGCGCCCGACATCGTCGTGAAGGTCGAGCGGCTTGGCGACGCGCCGCAGCACGGGCGTGATCGTCTCGGTCCGGCGCTCGTCGCCCCGCTCGACGTCGAATACGAGCGGTCGCCCGGGATTGTCGCCCACGATCCGCTGCACCTCCTCGAACGTCGTCACCTCCTCGCCGTCGATCGCGACGATCCGGTCTCCAGGCTCGAGCTTCCCGTCCGCCGGGCGACCGGGATAGACCGTGCCGATCACCGCGGGAGCGAGCGCTCCGTCGCCGAGGTAGACGATGAAGAAGAGCGCGATGGGGAAGACCAGGTTCATCGCGGGGCCTGCGATGACGATCACGAAGCGCTTGAACAGGGGCTGCGTCGAGAAGGCGCGGTGCTCGTCCTCGGGCCGGATGACGTCGTTCGCGCTCTCACCGAGCATCTTCACGTAGCCACCGAGAGGCACCGCGGCGATCTGGTACTCGGTCTCGCCGCGACGGAAGCCGAGGAGCTTCGGCCCGAAGCCGAGGCTGAACTTCAGCACCTTGACCCCGAAGAACTTCGCCCAGGCGAAGTGCCCGAGCTCGTGAACGAAGATGAGGACGCCCACGAGGACGACGAAGTAGACGAGGGTCATCGCAGCCGAGCCGCGCCAAAGGTAGCACGCGGCGCGGCGCCTCGCCGGAGGGCCCGGTCGACCCTCCCGTGCTATCGAGCGGCGTGAGCGATCTGGACGAGTACCACGCGCTCGTGGCGAAGGTCGGCGCGTTCACCGACGCGGTCGCCCACCGCCGCGCGGAGGACCTCGCTTGCCGCCGCGGGTGCGACGCGTGCTGCAAGGTCGAGCTGACCGTGTCGCCGGTCGAGGCCGCGTCGATCCGCCGACACCTCGCGGCGCTCCCGGCCGAGGTCCGCGCCTCGCTCCCGAAGAGGGCGCTCGGCGACGGCTGCGCGATGCTCGACGCATCGTCCACGTGCACCATCTACGACGCGCGCCCGCTCGTCTGTCGCACACAGGGCCATGCGCTCCGCTACGCCCCCGGCTCTCTCGTGCGAGCGCACGGCGGAGACGACGTGACGTGGTGCGAGCTCAACTACACGGCCCGGGCGCCGGCCGGCGAGGACGTACTCGACGCCGAGCGCGTCGACACGATGCTCGCGGTCGTGAGCCGCCGGTTCGCCGAGCGACGGGGCGAAGATCCGTTGGGGCGCGTGGCGTTGCGCGTCCTCGCGGCCTCGGCGCGCGACGACGACGACCCGGCGCAGGGCGGGCCGCCCACGCTTCCCCCAACGAAATCAGCGTGCTAGCGTCTGCGCCGCATGGCGAGCCAGACGACCTCCGACGACGCCAGCCCGGGGGGGAGGGTGGCGGTGGCCGAGACCGAGCTCACGTCGGGCATCCGAATCGTGCTCGAGGTGCACGGGACGAACGATCGGAACGCCGCCGAGGCGGGCGTCTCCGCAGCGGGACCCGCGATCGCGCGCGTGCTCGACTCGTTGCCGCGCGAGGCCAAGACGGGATCCGCCTCGTACCAGGGGATCGTCGGCCGGAGCGCGCCGATGAAGGATCTCTTCCGCATGCTCGACCGCATCAAGGGCTCGAACGCGACAGTGCTGATCTCCGGAGAGAACGGGACGGGCAAAGAGCTCGTCGCGCGCGCGATCCACGACCAATCGAACCGCGCGAAGAAGCGGTTCGTGGCGACGAACTGCAGCGCGTTCAACGACAACCTCCTCGAGAGCGAGCTCTTCGGCCACCGGCGCGGTTCGTTCACCGGCGCGGTCGCCGACAAGCCGGGGCTCTTCGAGGTCGCTGACGGCGGCACGTTCTTCCTCGACGAGGTCGGGGACATGTCGCCGGCCTTGCAAGTGAAGCTGCTGCGCGTCCTCCAGGAGGGCGTCTTCATGCCGGTCGGCGCGACCGAGCAGCGCAAGGTCGACGTGCGCATCATCGCTGCGACGAACCGCGACCTCACCGCGATGGTCAAGCAGTCGCAGTTCCGGGAGGACCTCTACTATCGCCTGCATGTCGTCGCGCTGAAGGTGCCCTCGCTCCGCGAGCGCAAGGACGACATCCCGGTGCTCGTCGAGCACTTCCTCGCGCGCCTCGCGAAGCGCGACGGAACGCAGAAGGTGCTGAGCCAGCGCGCGCTCGCGCAGCTGATGGCGCACGACTGGCCCGGCAACGTGCGCGAGCTCGAGAACGAGATCGAGCGCTTGTGGGTGCTGTCCGGGGACGAGGGCGTCATCGGTGACGAGCATCTGACGCCCGCGATCCGGAGCGGCGTCACCCGCGCGTCGTCCGCCCAGCATTCGAGCGCCGCAGCCGCGCCGGCTCCCGCGCTCGACGCCTCGGCGCGGTCGCTGCCCGAGGCGGTGGAGACGCTCGAGCGCGCGATGATCTCCGAGGGAGCTGCGTCAGGCCGGCGGCAACAAGACCCGCGCGGCCGAGGCGCTCGGGATCAGCCGCCGGAACCTCATCCGCAAGGTGCAGGCGTATGATTTGGAGGGCTCCTACCGTGACCGAGGGAGCTCATGAGCGCCATGATCCTCGTCGCCGATGATGACCCGTTCAACCTCCGGCTCCTGACCGAGCTCTGCCAAGCCGCGGGCTACTCCGTGGTCGCGTGCGCGAACGGACGCGAGGTCCTCGACACCGTCGCGCGCGAGCAGCCCGACCTCATCCTGCTCGACGTGCAGATGCCCGAGCTCGACGGCTTCGAGGTCCTCCGGATCATCAAGTCGGACCCGGAGCTCGCCGGTATCCCGGTCATCCTCGTGACGGCGCAGGGCGAGGTCGACCTCCGCGAGCAGGGCATCGAGCTCGGCGCCGACGACTACATCACCAAGCCGTTTCGCGTCTTCGAGATCCAGCAGCGCATCCGAAACGCGCTCCGCGTGAGCGCCGCCGAGACCGAGGCGCAGAAGGCGCGCGAGCTCGCGCGCGACCGCGAGACCGTGGACTCGCTCACCCGCGCGGGGACGTCGCAGCAGCTCCTCATCACGATCGACTACGAGTTCACACGCGGTGCGCGCTACAAGAAGCCGCTCTCGTGCATGGTCGTGCGCATCACGAACTACGTCGACCTCGTCGAGACCGCCGGCCGCGAGGCCGGAGAGGGCGCGCTCGTCCGCCTCGCCTCGAGCCTCCGCGAGTGCATCCGCGGCATCGACCACCTCTTCCGCTCGGACCTCGAGGAGTTCACCGTGCTCCTGCCCGAGACCGGTCGCGAGGGCGCCGGTGTCGTGCGCGGGCGGATCGAGGCCCAGCGCGCCGATCGCACGCTGTTCGGCGCCGCCATCTCCCCCGAGCCGCTCCTCGGCATCGGCCTCGCGTCGCTCCCGGAGGACTCCCCCGAGGACGGCTCGGCGCTGCTCCGGCTCGCGGTCGGCCGCGCGACCTGACGCCGGCCGTCGGTTCGTGGGCGAGAGCGCCCTACGCCCGCCCGCCCGCCTCGCACCTCTCGGGCCTACGGTCCGCCTTCGAAGTCGGGGACCGGCTCTTCGGGGCTCGCGTCGGACGGCTGCGCCGGAGGTGAGACGAACGCGGCCTCCTCGCGCACGCGCGAGACGAGCTCGACGAGCACCGCGTGCCCCTGCTCGTCGATGCGAAACTCGTCGTCGCACGCGCGGCCGACGATGCGCTGCGCATGCGCGAGCCGCTCGACGAGCGAAAACTGTGTTTGTACGACGAGAAACTCACGATGTCGTTCGCAGGACACCCGATCTGGCCAGCCGAGGCGTTGCGCAGCCGGCCCCGCAGGCCGCCGCCCCGAACATTGCGACCAGGATCACGATGGAGCGCACCGGGAGCCCCTCACGATGCATGCGCCGAGAATCTCATGTACCCGGCGTGTCCTCAAACACTTTGCACGGGCGGTCGGTCCGGCGACGAGCTATCCGGCGTGCGTCCCTCAGTAGTGCGCGCCCTCGTGCACGACGCGCCACCGGCCGTCGAGCACCCACGCGAGCGCGATCCCGCTCTCGCGCTCCGACGCGGCGTCGTCCGCGTACCGTCGTGCCTCCGCGAGATCCGCGAAGTCCCGACAGGTGACCCGCGCGTCAGCTTCGATCACCACGACGCGAAAGCTCCCGGGCGCGCGCGCACCCGCTCTGCGCGCGTGCGAGATCGGCGGCGCGAGCAGGCGGCGCGCTGAGATTGCCGAGCGACGAGGAGCGTCCCCCATCTCACGGACAGGTCGAGCCGAGCTCTTCGACGACGAGGCGGACCTCGTCGATCCCGGGGTGACCGGCGGCGTCGCGGCAGAACGCGCGGTACGACTCGAGCGCGGCGGCGCGATCGCCGGAGGCGAGCAGGCAGTCGCCTCGGAGGCGATGCACGGTCGGGTCCGCGCCGGCGGCGAGCGCGCGATCGGCGAGCGCGACGCACCGCGCGGCATCGCCGGCGCCGAGCGCGGCGCGCGCGTCGCGAACGAGCGCGGCCGCCTCGGGGCGGCTCGCGGAGCCGCTCGCGTGCTCGGCGTGCGGTACGGGCTCGGGCGCGCGAGTGAAGTACGAGAGCGCGACAATCGCGATGCCGGCGGAGAGCGCGCCGGAGAAGAGACCCGCGACGATCACGGTCGTTCGGTTGCGCCGCGTCGGGAGGCGATAGGCCGACGGGTCGGTCGAGTCGGGCCCCGACGAGCGCCGGCGCTCGCGTGACGGTCGCTCGCGCTCGGGGGGTGGCGACGAGCGCTCGACCGGATCGGCCACCTTCGCGCGCGGCGGCGACGACGTAGCGCTCGCCGGTGGCGTCGCCGCGTGCGCGCGCTCCGACTCGGCGCCCGCCCGCGTCGCCGCCTTGCGCGGCGGCGCCGCTTCGATGGCGCGCTCCTCCGCCGGCCCGCTCGGTCCGATGCTGATCGCCGGAAGCGTCGGCAGGAGCGCGCGCGACCCTTCATTCTCACCGTTGCTCGCGGGCGCACCGCTCGGCGAAGGCGAGCCCAACGTCGTCACTCCGGGGTCGACCCGCTCGAGCTCGCTGAACGTACCGGTCCGAAGGTCGCGCTCGCCTGGCTCGGACGCCACGCCCGACGCACCGATGCTCCCCATGAACGCGGTCGCGACACCATCGCGCGCTGACCGCGGCGGCGGCGTCGCGAGCGGGCGCTCGCGTCCCACCGCGTCGACGAACGCCTCCGCGAGCTCGGTCGCGCTCGCGTACCGCGCCTCCTTCGCGCGCGTCATCGCGCGTGCGACGACGGCGCCCACTGCGGGCGCGAGATCCGGCCGATACGAGCGAAGGGGCGCGTGCTTTCCGTGCAGGATGTCGACGATGAGGTCCGTCGGCGACATCGCCAGAAACGGCGGCTTTCCGGCGAGCGCCTCGAACAGGATCACTCCGAGCGCGTAGATGTCCGTTCGCGCATCGAGGTCGCGGTCCGCCGCGAGCTGCTCGGGCGCCATGTACCTCGGCGTTCCCACGACCTCGCCCGTCTGCGTGATCCGATCCTTGCCCGTCACCTTCGCGATCCCGAAGTCGAGGAGCTTCACCTGGACCTCGCCCTTGGCTCCGCCCGTGTCGGCGAGGAACACGTTGTCCGGCTTGAGATCGCGGTGAACGATCCCGCGCTCGTGCGCCGCCGAGAGCCCTGCACAGGTGCCCGTCACGATCGGAAGGAGCGCCTGCACGCCGATCGGCCCGTCGCGGCGCATGCGCGTCCCCAACGTCTCGCCGCGAAGGAGCTCCATCACGATGAAGATGCGCCCGTCGTCGGTCTGGCCGAACGTCTCCACGCGCACGACGGCGGGATGCTCGAGCTCGCGTAGGAGCTCGCCCTCGCGGCGCACGCGCTCGACCGCCTCGGGCTGGCTCGACACCTCCGGCTTGAGCAGCTTGAGCGCCATGGGCTCGCTCGTCGCGATGTCCGTGACGCGGAACACCTCGGCCATGCCGCCTTCGCCGAGCGGCTCTTCGATGCGAAAGCGACCGCCGACCAGCGTGCCCGGCGTCACCGTGCCCTCGGTCATCGCGTGGCGAGGATGGTTACGACGCGCACGATCCACACGGTGAGCGAGCACGCTGCGAGCAGGATCGCCCAGCGGTCGGCGCGCAGCCGGTCGAGCGTGGCGATCACCGACCATCCGCGGATCAGCCCGACGAGCGCGATCCCCGCCGTCGTCGCGCTCGCGAGGAAGAGCATCACGCCGAACGCGTTGGCACGCGACGCGTTCACGACGTCGCCGCGGATCATGTACGCGAAGCATGTCGTGAGCCCGCAGCCCGGGCACGGAAGCCCCGTGAGCACGTAGAAACCGCAAGGAGGCAGGCCGAGCTGCACGTGCGTGCCGTCGCCGTGCGGGTTCGGGGTCAGGAGCGCCGCGGTGATGAAGACGGCGACGGGGACGAGGAACAGCATCGCCCACGCGACCCTCGACATCAGGGTCGCCGGGGCCTCGGGCGCTCGGACGCGCGGCAGCTCGACCGACACGGCCGCCGCCGGTCCGGCGCTCGGTTCCGCATGGCGTGCGGCGTCGTCCAAAGCGGATGGAGATTGGCAGGAACGCCCGGGCGTGTCCACCCGCCGAGAGCGCTCCCTGTTCCAGCGGAGCGTCGATTCGCGGCCCGAAACGGCCGTGATCTCGGCCCCGCACGCGTGGCACGTGGCTTGATGGTTGCGAGGCATGGCCCGCCTCTCCCCCATTCGCGCCGCCGCCCTCGGCCTGGCCCTCGCGCTCTTTGGCGCCGGGGTCGCGGAGGCCCAACCGCGGCGGATCGTCATCCAGGACTTCGCCGGTCGGGGCGCGACGAGCGTGCGCGCGGACGCGGTCCGGAGCCTCCGGGGCGTCGACGGTGTGACCGTCTTGCCGCGCACCGATCTGACCCGCGCCGCACGCCGGATGCACGTACACCTCCGAAGGGAACGGGACTACGCTCGGGTCGCGCGCGCGCTCCGCGTCGACGCGTTCGTCGAGGGTCGCGTCCGAACGCGCGGCGGCTACGCGGCCGAGGTCCGCGTGCGCGACGCGACGGGCGCGATCGTGACCGAGACGCAGTTCTTCGCGGGCGGTCGCGGCGAGCTCGGCCGCGTGATCCGCGGCGGATTCTGGGAGCAGCTCGCCCCCGCGATCCTCGGCGCCGAGGGCGGCGAGGCGCCTCAGCCCGACGTGGACCTCGCGTTCGGCGAGCCGGCGCGAGCATCGGATGCGCACGCACGCCACGAGGCCGCGCACGACGACCGCTCGGCTCACGCGCTCGACGACGAGCGCCCGCCGCCGCCGACCTCCATCGCGGTGGACACGGCCGCGCGCGACCGCGCGCGCCGCGAGTCGCTCGAATCCCGAGCTCTACGGCGCCGTTGACACGGACGGCGGGGACGGCGCACCCGCGCGCGCTGGCGGCGACGCGTTCGAGCCGGCGTACTCGGCGCTCGAGGTGCGCGTCGGCGCGCGCGTCGCCAACCGCGGGCTCGACTATCGCGACAATCTCTCGGGCACCACGCGGCCGTACACGATGCCGCTCGGTCCGGCGCTGACGCTCGGCGCGGACTTCTTCCCCGGGGCGCTCCTCACCAACGATGCGCTGGCGAACGTCGGCATCACCGGGAGCGCGAGCCACTCGCTCTTCCTCACGTCGAATGGGCCGAACGGCGTCTCGTTCCCGACGAGGGAGACCAGCTGGGAGCTCGGCGCGCGCGCACGCTTGCCGCTCGGCGAGGGTGAGATCGCGGGCGTCGCCACGATCGGGCAGCACGGCTTCAGCGTCGAGCCCTCGCACCCGCGCGACGGATCGCCCGACATCGCGAGCGTCCTCTACACGCATCTACGGATCGGCGCGGACGGACGCGCGCAGCTCGGCCGCTTCTCGCTCCGCGCGGGCGCGTCGTGGCTCGCGGTGCTCGACCCGGGCGAGATCGCCGGCGTCGCGTGGTACCCGGGAACGAGCGCGCAAGGGATCGCTGGCAGCGTCGGCGCGGGCTTCGAGCTCGGCCTGGGCTTCGAGATCCGCCTCGACCTCGACGCGCGGTTCTACTTTCTCGACTTCCATCCGAACGCCGACGACCCCGAGGCGGTCGGAGGCGCGCTCGACCACTACGTCGCCGGCCACCTCACCGTCGCGTGGCGACCGGATCGTCTGTAGTGGGAATGTCCGGCTCACGGCTCGGGTCGCCGATGAGCAGGCCGCGCATCACCACCGACGCGTCGAGGAGCTCCTCGCCGACGTAGAGCTCGAGGTGGAGGTGGGCCGCCGAGGTCTGCATCCCGGTGCGGCCGACCGTCCCGACGAGATCTCCGCGGTGGAGCTCGGCGCCATACTCGACCTCTACGGTCTCGAGGTGCATGTAGCAGGTGCGTAGGTCCGGCTCGTCCCCGCGCGGGTGCCGGACGCACACGTACCGGCCTCCGGCGCCGAGGCTCGCGCGCGGGTACGCCTCGTAGCCGTCGCGCGCGACCTGCTGATGAGCTTGGTGTCCCGGCAGATCGACGCCGGCGAAGACGACGCGGCCATCGGCGACGGCGTGCACGGGCTCGCCCGGGAGCGACTCGAGGTCGACGCCGCGGTGCTCGCGACCGCCCTCGTCGCGCGCGTCTCCGATCCCGCTCGAGACGACGCGCGGCGCGCCGTCGAGCGGGGACCCGAGGTCGAGCCCGTAGCGCCGGAGCGGGTGCGCGGCGGGGATCGCGCCGTAGTACTGGAGGAGACGGCGGCGGTCGGTGAGGATTCGATCCTCGTCGCGGTCGCTCCGGACGCGGTCGCCCCAGACGAAGTGCGAGACGTAGTGGCGATGCGGGACCTGGTCGAACGCGGCGTCGACCGAGGCGTGCTGGTCGCGCCACGAAGCGAGGAGGGCCGCCGCGAAGTAGATGTTCTCCTCGGCGCGGGCGATGCGAGGGCCGGCGAACGGGAAGCGGTCCATCCGGCGCGTCCGGGCGTGCCAGACACCGGCTTCGCGCACCTGGTACGTGTAGACGCCGTGCCGCACGAAGTCCGCGTAGATCTCGCGACGGATCTGCGTGAGGCCGAGCTCGCCCCGCGCGCCGACGGTGTCGGGGCGGCAGCTTCCTTCGGTGCGGCGGTAGGCGAGCGCGCCGAGTAGGAACGGGTCCTCGCCCTGCTCTTGGCCGTAGCGGATCATCCAGTCGGCGTAGTGCTCGGAGCGGCCCGGCGGCATCCAACCGCAGAGCTGCTCGAGAGCGGCAGCGAAGCGCGCGACGTCGATGCGCGACGGTGACTCGGGCTCGGCCGGCCACTCGGTCGGAAGGACGCGCGCGGTGGCGATGTAATTCGGGCGCAGCCCCGGCGTGCGGCGTGCGCGCCACGGCGCCCCGTCCGCGAGCGCGATGCTCGCGAGGGCCATCAGCGCCGCGACGACGACGACCGAGGCGTGCCGCGCGAGACGCGGGCGCCGCTCTCCCTGCTGGCGCACGCGACCGGAGTGCCACGGCCGAGCGCGGTGGGTCAAATTCGCTCGCGGGGTGGCGACTGTCTCCACTGGTGGCGGCTCGGCTAGCCCCGATCCTCGGCCCGTTCTTGCCGTGATCCCCGAGATTTCCGTGGAGGCGCGACGCGGCACGACCGATGCACACGGCCCCTCTGCCCATGTCTCCCTCCTCCCTCCTCCTCGGTCTTTCGCGGTCCGCCCGCGTTCTGTCCGCCGTCGCGGCCTGCCTCGCCACGGTCGCGCCGCTCTCCGCCGTCGCGCAGCCGCGATGCGAAGCGCCGCGCGTCCTTCTCACCGTCGACCGGTCGAGCAGCATGCTCGGCACGCTCCCGGGCGGCGGGACGAAGTGGGACGCGGCCCGCTCGGCGATCGGCTCGGTGACGGGCGCTTTCGCGGACCGGATCGACTTCGGCCTGCAGCCGTTTCCGTACCCCGATCGCTGTGAGCCGGGGCAGATCACGCTCGCGCCGGGGGCGAACGACTCGGCGACGATCCTGACGACGCTCGGCGGACCGCCGCCCGACGGCGGCAACTACACGCCGATGGCGCAGACGCTCGACGCGATCCTCGATTACGCGCCGATGCTGGATCGCTCGCGTGACAACCACGTGATCCTCGTGACGGACGGCTGGCAGTGGTGCAGCCCGTACGAGGCGTCGACCCGCTTCACGCCGGTCGAGTCCGTGATGCGCCTCCGCGCCGCTGGCATCACGGTGCACGTCGTCGGGTTCGGCGCAGCCGTCGACTCGCTCACGCTCAACCGCGCGGCCGTGGCCGCGGGCACGGATCTGCCGGGCTGCGACCCGACGCTGAGCGACCCGATGGCGATGGGCCACTGCTACATGCAGGCGCACGACATGGTCGCGCTTCGCGACGCGCTTCGCGACATCGCGCGGGACATCACCGATGAGGTCTGCGACGGGCTCGACAACGACTGCGACGGCGCGGTCGACGAAGGGTTCGACGTGGACGGCGACGGTGTGCGGACGTGCGACGGCGACTGCGACGACGCAGACCCCACCGCGCACCCGGGCGCCGAAGAGCTCTGCGACGAGATCGACAACGACTGCGACGGCGAGACCGACACCGGCTGCGACTGCGTAGCAGGTGACTCGCGCTCGTGCGGGAGCGCGATCGGCGCATGCACGGCGGGCTCGCAGAGCTGCCTCGACGACGGAACGTGGGGCGCGTGCGACGGTGCGACCTCGGCGTCGGCCGAGACGTGCGACGGCCTCGACGACGACTGCGACGGACGCGTCGACGAAGCGACCGACTGCGGCGAGTTCGGCGCGTGCATCGACGGCGGCTGCATGGACGTCCGCGACCCCGACCCCGGGCCCGCGGCGATGGACCCCGTGCCCGAGGACGAGCCCAGCCTCGTCCCACAGGAGCCCGGCTGCGCATGCCAGGCCGCAGGCGGCGACGGCGGCGGAAGCGCTGCCATCCCCGCGGCCGGCCTCGCCTTGCTCGGCCTGACGAGCCTCCTCCTCGGCCGGCGCCGCCGCCGCTGACCCCAACCAGACTCCGCGAACCCGCCGGCGATGCTTCATGGAGGTCTCGCCGGCGGTTCCCTAATTGCGGGGGCTTCGCCCCCCGTCGCTCGCCTCGCGCTCGCGCGCGCGGCTTGGGGGCGCGACAGCTACAGCTGAACGCAGATTGTTCGCGACGCGCGAGACGCGCGGGACGGTGCTGAGGGGCTCGCGCCCCTCAGGCTCCCCGGGGGGCAAGGGATGCCCCCCTCCGATCCCGAATCCTGGTCCGTGTCCGAGCCCGTAGCTACCTCGCACCACCCGCCTCGTCAGGCGCGGATCTGCACGACGACGTCGTCCCACCATTCGCTGGCGCCGACGACGTCGACGATGGAGACGGCTTCGGCGGCGGCGCGGTCGGGGCGGCGGCCGCGGCGCTCGAGCTCGGCGCGGACGTGGCGGACGATGGCGAGCCGCGTGGCGATCTCGAGGCGGCCGACGGCGAAGGTGACGTCGTAGTCGGTCCAGCCGAGCGACCAGAATCTCGTCTGCGACCCAATCGGCCACGATGGCGTCGGCGTCGCCCGGCGACGTCGCGCGCGCTTCTGCGCGATTGAAAGCGTCGGTCCAGGTCAGCTCGGGCGGCTCGTCGCTCTTTCCCGTGAGCGCACGGACGGCCTCCGCGAACCACGCGAGCGCGATGCCGAACCGCGTGTCGTCGACACCGTCGGCGAGCATCTCGCGCGCCTCCGCGCGCCACGTGGTACCCTTCAAGGCGGGAAAGGGCTCGAGCGCGAGCACGTCGGCCGGGTCCTCGCCCGCATCGAGGCGTGCGAGCAGGTCCGCCTCGAGCGTCTCGTACTCGGCGAACTCGACGCGCGCCCGACGGGCGAGGCGGAGCGTGCTCGGGACACGCCGGTCGGCGTCGAGCTGCCCCAACCGATCGCACAGCGCGCTCTCGGCAGCGGCGGGCACGAGCTCCGGCCGCTCGCCGAGCGTCCGGCACGGGCAGCGATGGCTCGTGGTGACGCGGCTCCCCGTCGGCGTCACCGAGAGGCCGAACGGGAACCGCGTGCACGTGAGCGGCTTCGCGTCAGCACCGAGCGCGGCGTGAAGATCGCAGCGGCCGACTCCCAGAAACAGGCAGCCCCCGTCGCTCCGCGTGCGTAGCATCGGCTCGTCGAACACCGAATCGTCCGCGGGGATGACGATCTCGTCGGAGACGAGCGCGAGCGAGCGCGTCTCGCGCTTGCTCACGGGGCCGAGCCCATGGACATCGGTGCAGCACAGGCCATCCCCGAAACAGGCGTAGCGCGCGCCGGGGCGAACGCGGAGAGCAGGCACTTTGGCCTTGGAGCGAGCCACGGCCCGGCCCTACCCCGTAACGCCGGCCCCCGCAAGACGTTCGCGCGATGGGGGTCGGCCGCGGGGCGGCGTTTTGCTATGATCCGAGTCGCTCGAGGAGCGCCCATGGCCGCGTGGCAGACGCGGCCCGGCGTCAGGAAACGATGAAGGGCCCGTCCCCGCTACTCGGTTACAACACGAACGTCCGCCACGGGGGGAAGCTCTTCCACATTCAGACCGAGGACTCGGGCGTCAAGCACCCGCACATCATCACGCACCTCTTCGCCGACGGTGGACGGATCATCGCGTCGCGCAAGACCGGCTACGCCGAGCACATCGGCGCCGAGAACCTGCAAGATGTCGTGAAGCAGCTCATGCGCGAGCAGCACAAGGCGATGTTCATCGCGCTGCGCGACGGCGAGTACGACGAGGGCGAGGCCGATGCGGAGGCGGGCAGCGCGGATGCGCCACCGCCGGACGAGATCACGAGCGAGGTGCCGATCGTTCCGATAGAGCCGACCGACTTCGACGCGCTCGAGCGGGCGGCCGCCCGCCTTTCGTCGGGTGGCGAGCCGCGGCGGCAGTCTCCGCCGTCGAGCCCGGGCCTCTACAGCTCGACGCGCCCCGCCGTGGAGATCGCCGGACGCGGCGACTCGCGCCCACCGGAGTCGATATTCGGCAGCGATCTGCTCAGCGAGAAGTCTCTCGACGAGGTCATCCTGAGCTACCTCAGCGAGGATCTCGAAGAGTCGGGCGAGTAGCGGCGCCCACCACGAACCGCGGGCCGAGGACGCGAGCATCGGACGCTCCCATGTCGGGGCAGGGAGCGCTCTCGGTTCCCCGGCGGTACCCGCTCGCGGCGAGATCGCGAGGAAAACGCGCGCTCGGTCCCGGCATCGACGTTGCACAATCGCGCCCAGGAGGCATGGGGCCTCCGGGAAGGGTTACGAGACAGAAGCAAGAAGGCCTGTACTGAGCCGAGGGGGACCGGCGTACCGGGCATTCTTCACGAGGCCGCGCAGCGATGCTGCGTGGCCTCGTTCCTTTTGGGGTGAGGTGCGCCGCGCCTGCGTCTCAGCGCAGGATCCGGAGCCTCTTCGGGGGATCGCCCGGCGCGTGCGTACCGCCGCCGCGGACGAAGTGCTCGAGCGCGATGCGCTCGGCGAGCGCGTCGGCGACGGCGACGAGCGCCTTCGCGGACTCGGACGAGGGCGCGGCCCGGACGATGGGCGTGCCGGCGTCGCCGTTCTCGCGAACGGCCGGCTCGAGCGGAACCTGACCGAGGAGCGGAGCCGCGGCGAACTCCGCGATCTTGGCGCCGCCGCCGGCGCCGAACAGCTCGTGCTTCACCCCGGCGGTGTCGATGAACCAGCTCATGTTCTCGACGACGCCGAGGATCGGGATGGACAGGCGCTTGCACATGCTGACGCCCTTGTAGACGTCGGCGAGCGCGACCTCTTGCGGCGTCGTGACGAGGATGGCGCCGGTCACCTTGAGCCGTTGCGCGAGCGAGAGCGCTACGTCTCCGGTCCCCGGAGGAAGGTCGAGCACGAGGTAGTCGAGCTCGCCCCACGCCACGTCGCCGAGGAACTGCGAGAGCGCGCTGTGCAGCATCGGACCGCGCCATACGACCGCCTCGCGCGGATCGTCGAGCAGGAAGCCGATGCTCATCATCTTCACGCCGAAGCGCTCGAGCGGGCGGATCGTCTTCCCGTCCTCGCTGCGCGGATGTCCCTGGATGCCCATCATCGTCGGAATCGACGGCCCGTAGATGTCCGCGTCGAGCAGCCCGACGCGCGTCCCCATCCGCGCGAGCGCGAGCGCGATGTTCACCGCGACGGTGCTCTTTCCGACCCCGCCCTTGCCGCTCATCACGAGGATGACGTTGCGCACACCTGGGACCGGGTCATCACCCAACACCTCGCGCGTCGGCACGCGCACGTCGAACGTGAGCTCCGCCGTCGTGCCGAGCGGAGCGAGCGCCTGTTCGACACGCGCACGCACCATCTCCCGCACCGCGTCCGACGGCGACGAGAGCTGCACCGTGGCCCGAACGCTCCCGTCGCGAACCTCGACGTCGCGGAGCGTGCCGATCGCGAGCATCGGCTTGTCGAACGTCGGGTCCACGACGCCTTCGAGAGCGCCGTGGACCGCATCTGTGGTGGGAACCGTCATCTCGGTCACGGCGCGAACACGACGCGGCGCTCGTTGTGCGCGACGACGTCTTGCTCGGTGAACCAGACCTGCGACGTCTGGTTCATGCGCCAGAGGTCCATCTGGTCGTGCTGGTGAGGGCTGTCCGGGTCCTGGGACTCGCCGCCCGGGATCGCGTTGACGGCGACCGGGCCGCTCGGGGTCATCTCGACGACGAGCCGCTGCTGCGGCCCGCTCCCGTAGGTGAAATCCTCGAGCTCGCCGTTTCCATAGTTCGCCGCGTCGACGCCCCCGTTGTCCCCGGGCCGTGGGAAACCGTGCGGGAACATCGGGTCCATCGGGGCCGGGATGTTCAGCTCCTCGCGCGGGATGATGCTGGTCAGCGTCAGGGTGTGGATGTCGCCCCAGCTCCACGTGCTCATGTCATCCGACCCGAAGCGCGTCGCCAGGTAGTCGAGCGCATCGAGGAACGCGCTGACGACGCGGTCGCCTCGGCTCTCGACCTCGGGCGTCGTGATGTCGTCCCAGAGGATCGAGTCCGAGAGCGCGGCGTCGTACGTGATCAGCGACTCGGGGTCGTTCAGCATCCGGAGCAAGAGCCGCATCCTGAAGCCGCTCGTGTGCCCGATCGCGTCGAATTCGTCGCCGAGCGCGTTTCGGAGCACACGCCCGATCGCGGCATTGAAGATCGTCGTGGCGACACCGTCGTCGGACGCGTCGGGGGGCGTCTCGAACGTCCAGGCCTCGAGCCGGCTCTGGGCCGTCGCGAGGCGCGCCACGCCATCGGTGCCGGCGGCTGCGACCGCCGCCGTGAGGTCCGGGTGCGTTCCCGGCGTCGCGGCTTCTTCGGCGGCTCTCGCGAGCTCGGCGACCAGCGCATCGCGCGTGAGCCGCCCGAACGGCGACTGGTGGTCGTTCTGGACGTCGCTGAGATCCTGCGCCGTCACGCCGCCGCGGGTCACGTCTTCTTGAACGCGCTCGGTGATCCGCGCGATGCGGTGGCCGTCGTCGAACGACCAGCCGATGTAGTGCGACGCGTCGAACGGGTTCCCGTCGCTCGTGACACCGACGCCGTCGTTGTTCGCGGTGGCGATGAAGCCGCGGGCAGGGTTCAGGTCGTGAGGTAGGTACCGGTCGCTCAGCATGTCGATCCACTCGTAGTCGCCCGTGCCCGGCAAGACGAAGCACGGCGCCACGCCCGTCCCGGTCGTCGGGTCGTACGTCAGCGCGCGCGCGTCGCGCACCGGGAGATGGACCTGCGTGGACCAGAAGATGTCGCCCTCCTTCGACGCGACGACGAGGTTCTGCCCGCCCACGCCGAAGAGCTCGTACGCCGCCCGCGCCTCGTCGACGTTCCGCGCCCTCGCGAGCGCGACGAACGCGAACGCTTCGAAGGTCGGCTCGTTGCCCGTCCATTTGACGCTGAAGGCGCTCGTCGGCCGGCGCGTCGAGGGGATGATGAACCGCGGCGGCCCGACTTGATCGGGCGTCTCGACGTACTCGAAGACGACCTCACGCTCGGTGCCGCCCATGACGCGGATGGTCTCGGCCGTCGTCTGGATCGGGATCTGCTCTCCCTTGTAGAGCACCGTGTCGGGCGCTCCGCCCGTCCCCGGCGTGATCGTCTCGAGATACACGTCGGTCACGTCGAACCCATGCGTCGTGAGCCCCCACGCGATGCTCTCGTTGTAGCCGAGGAGCACCACGGGCGTGCCCGCCAGCGCGAGGCCCTCGACGTCGACGTCTCCGCCGGCTCGCATCGTGTCGAGGTGGACCATCCAGAAGAGCGGTGGGCTGCCGAGGCTCAGGTGCGGGTCGTTCGCGAGGAGCGGATTGCCGGTCGAGGTGTGGTCGCCGTGCACGACCCAGCTGTTCGAGCCGCGCGTCTCGTCGCCGAACAGGCGCTGGAAGCTCCCCTCGATGCGGTCGGCGAACTCGCGCGCCGCAC
Source organism: uncultured delta proteobacterium (assembly GCA_963740495.1). GTDB lineage: Bacteria > Myxococcota_A > Polyangia > Polyangiales > CAVUEK01 > CAVUEK01. The sequence goes on along the minus strand of CAVUEK010000005.1, from coordinate 62,421 downwards.
GTACCTGCGATCGCTCGGGTAGCACGGGATGCGTGGTCGCGCGCGGGCGGTGCGGGAGCGGCAGCGCGCGGCTCCCGGTGTCGGTCCCTTCGTTCGGGAAGCCGTCCCGTGTGAAGACGTCCCGCGAAGGCGCGAACGAGTAGAAGTCGTGGAACGCGCCGCTACGCGCGGCGAGGCGCGCGTCCGGATCACCGACCGGGAACGCCGTCTGGAAGTCGAGGAGCGCCTCGGTCATCCCGATGTCGTCGCCGACGTCGTAGCTGAGCTGCGCGGCCTGGAGGCGTGCGATCGCGAGCGTGTCGAGCGGGGTCCAGTCGTCGAGGACGAGGCCGCCGAGCGCGAGGACGTCGAAGAGCTGCTTCACCCCGCGCGGGAGCTGGAGCTCTCCCGTCCGGATCTGCTCGACATACGCGGTGACGCCGGCCGAGAACGCCTCGAGGAGCGTCTTGTTCTCGTCGTCGAGCGCGTCCCAGATCGCCTGCGCGTTGCGCCTGTTCCCGAGGAAGCGCGCGTCCACGTCGCCCTGAAAGTAGCCGTCGCCGCCCGCTTCGGCGAGGCGGCCGGTCGCGCTGCGGCGGATGAACTCCATCTCCCCGAACCGGTCGCGCGCCATCAGGTACCCCTCGGCTCGCGTCGCGTCCACGAGGGTCTCGGCGTAGATGTGCCACATCCCGCGATCGTCCTGAACCGCGCTCACCTCGCCCTCGAGGCCAGGCACCGAGAGCTGCTCCTCGACCGGAATGTCCTCGATTGTCGCGGCCCCACCGTCGGTCGCGGCGTCACCCCCCCCGCCGCCGTCGGTGCCCCCGTCGGTGGTGACGTCGTCGTCACCACACCCGACCATCGCGAGCGAAAGAAGCAAAGAGAGAGCGATCCGATCCATGGCGACCTCCGAGACGAGGCGTCCTTAATGGTCCAGCGCCGCCCGATCTACAAGTGGGCCCCGCCCACCGGTTCCGCTGCGCACGAACCACCCCGGATCGCGTGGGGTATAGTCCCCGCGCCTTGGACAAGCTCCGCCGCGCCCGCGCCCCCGCCGCCGTGTTCGCGATCACGGCGCTCGTGTACGTCGTCGTCCTCGGCGACCGGATGTCACGGCCCACGCCGGACAACCACTTCGTTCATCTGGCCGAGAGCTTCCTCGACGGCCAGCTCGGCGTGATCGGGAACGTGCCGCCGAGCACGAACGACTGGGCTTGTTACGACACCGTCGAGCACGGGCAATGCCCGATCAACCGCTATCGCTTTCCCGAGGACCACGCCGGCCGCTACCGCTGGTACGTCTCGTTCCCACCGCTGCCCGCGGTCGTCATCCTCCCCGCGGTCGCGATCCTCGGGCCGAGCTTTCCCGACGCGCTCTTCTGGGCGTTGCTCGCGGGGCTCGGCCCTGCGCTCCTCTACGTGCTCCTGCGCGAGCTGCGCGAGACCGAACGGAGCCGGCGCACGCCGCGCGAGGACCTCGGGCTCGCGTTCCTCTTCGCGTTCGGGAGCGTCTACTTCTACACAGCCGTGCAGGGGACCGTCTGGTTCGCAGCGCACGTCGTCGCGGTGCCGCTCCTCGTGCTGTTCGTGCTGTTCAGCCTCGGGGCGAAGCGCCCTCTGCTCGCGGGGCTCATGCTCGGGCTCGCCTTCATGACGCGGCCGACGGCGGCGTTCCTCTTCCCGCTCTTCGCGATCGAGCTCCTCGCGTCCGCGCGCCCAGACGACGCACCTGCGCCCGACCCGGATGCGCTCGTCTGGAGCCGGGTCGTCACGTGGCTCCGAGGGGTGCGCTGGGCCGACGTGGTCAGGCCCGCGCTCCTCTTCGCGGTGCCGCTGCTCGTGATCGGCGGGATCGCGATGTGGATGAACCAGGCTCGTTTCGACGACCCGTTCGAGTTCGGGCACCAGTACCTCCAGATCCGGTGGCGTCCGCGCATCGAGCGCTGGGGCCTCTTCAACTATCACTACCTCGGGAAGAACCTCGCGGTCTTCGTCGCCGCCCTCCCGTGGCTCACCGCGACCGAGCCGTATCTCAAGATCAGCCGGCATGGCCTCGCGCTCTGGTTCACGACGCCCAACCTCCTCACCGCGCTCTGGCCGAAGCGCGTGACCGTCACGATGGTGGGCCTCTTCGTCGCGAGCGCGACGGTCGCGCTGCTCAACCTCTGCTACCAGAACAGCGGCTGGGTCCAGTTCGGGTACCGCTTCGCGCTCGACTACCTCGTCTGCGTGTTCGCGCTGATCGCGCTCTCGGGCCGCCGGCTCGGGCCGGGCTTCTGGCTCGTCGCTCTCTTCGCCGTCGCCGTCAACACGTTCGGCGCGATCACGTTCGATCGAGCGTGGCAGTTCTACGACGCCGACCCGACCCAGAACATCATCTTCCACCCGGACTGAACGTCGTGGCGCGCGCCTTCACGATCAGGTAGCGCAGCGGCTCGTGCGTCGAGCCGTTCTCGATCGAGAGCACCTGGCCGAGCTGCAAGGGGATGGTCGCGCCCGGGTGGAGCTCCACGCGCGCTCCGTTCACGGTCGCTGTGCCTTCTCCGGCGACGAAGACGACGATCTCGTCGAAGGCCTCTTGAACGTGATCGCCGACGCGGCCCGCCGGGTCGAGCTCGCACGCGAGCACCGCCTCGAAGGGCGCGGGCTTTCGTGCACCGAGCAGATCCCACACGCGCACCTCGCCGCGACCGCCGAAGAGCCCTTCGCGACGGTCATGCGGGCGCGCCCTGTCCCACATTCCGGAAGACATCGCGCCGAGCGTAGCCGACGGCGCGCGTCGCGTCCCATGCGTCGGGAGCGTGCGGGTGCCAGCGCCGATGGGCGAGGCCCGCCCGGTCAGCTGCGACCGTTCGCGTGGCACATGAGGCAGAAGTTCGGCGGCGCAGCTCCCACGGGGTAGTTTCGCTCGCCGTCGTGTCGTCGATCCTCGCGCGCACGATTGTGGCACCCCACGCAGGTCGTGTTCATCCCGCCCGCGCTCGAGCCGAGCGCCGGGTCGTGACAGTCGGCGCACGCGATACCGCTGTGCGCGCCGCTCGAGATGCGGAAGCGATCGTCGGGGTGAGCGCCTTCGAGCGCTGGCACCCACGCCGTCGTCGAGTGGCAGTCCGAGCACGTCGTCGGGAAGCTCGAGTGGCCCGGGTACGGGCTCGAGTCGTAGTCCGCGCGATGGCAGCCGACGCACTGCGTGGGCGTCCCCGCGTAGACGGGCGGCGTGCCCGTGTGGCAGCTCTGACATGGCGTCGTGAGGTGAGCGCCGTCGAGGCGCCACGAATGGACGAACGTCGACGGGCGCCACGCGGCTTCGTCGTGACAGCCGGAGCAGTCGGTCGGGTAGCCGTTGTGAGAGGGCATCGTCGCGCCGTCGTAGTCGGCCTGGTGACAGCCGATGCACGTGTTCGGCGTGTCGCCGGGACGGAACCCGACCGTGTGGCACTGGATGCACCGGATCTCGGTGTGGCGCTGTCTGAGCTCGAACCACGGGTGGTTGATCGGGATCGCCGGCACCCACGCGTCCGTGCCGTGGCAGTCGCTGCAGGTCAGACCGAAGAGACCGGGGTGCGGCGGATCGACCGTCGCGTCGTAGTCGGCGCGATGGCAGACCACGCAGTCAGCGTTGCCGACCTCTTGCATGCCATGGGAGCTCTGACACGAGGCAAGCGCGGCGCCCAAGATGGCGAAGGGCGCGAGCGCTGCGACGAAGCCCACGACGCTTCGACTGCGTAGCTCCACCCTTCGAGAATAGCGTAATCGCCAAGCGCGAACTAGGACGCACGCGTCAGCGCGCGAGCTTTCTGGAACGTGCGCTTCTGCACGTGCATGCCCGCGCGCTGTACGGCACCCGTACAGATCGGACGTGCGCTCACCGAGCGATCTCGACACCTACATGTGGCTCGCCGCTTGCGATGCCACGGGCCGGCGAGGAGTTGCAGCCGGCGCGCCGGACGATCACCGCGTCGTTCGGCGAACGTCAGCGTTGACTCCCACGCCGCGACCGGAACAATCGTGCGCCATGGCTAGAGAAGGCAGCATCACGCGGGTCGCGCGCTCGTTCAGCCAACGCTCCCCCATCTTCTGGACGATCGTCGTGCTCCTCGCGGTGTCGGCGTTTCTGTTCTGGCGTGGCTACACGTTCTACACGCTGGGCCTCGAGCGCCGCGTCGGGCACGAGGACTTCCGCGTGCTCAGCCCGGGCGCGCCCATCGGCCACGGCTACGGGATCGTCGGCACCGCGCTCATCCTGACGAACCTGCTCTACCTCGCTCGACGGCGCGTCGCGCGGTTCAACTTCGGCTCGATGCAGGCGTGGCTCAACATGCACGTGCTGTCACCGGTCTCGTCGGGAGCGCTGCTCATCCTCTTTCACTCCGCGTTCCAGCTGCGCACTCCGATCGCGACGGTGACGTCCAGCAGCCTGCTGCTCGTCGTGATCACGGGCGTGGTGGGCCGGTACCTCCACGCCATCGCGCCGAGACCCGATCCACGGCGCATGGCGGAGCTCATCGAGGGCTTGGAGGCGCTCGGTCCGGGCCTCGGCAGTCAGGCGCGTGACGTGCTGCGAGCGGTGCCCCCGACACAGCTCGCGGCGGACGCGGGGCTCTTGAAGGCGCTCGTGACGATCCCGCGGTGGCTCTTGGAATCGCGCAAGCGGCGGCGGGCGGTGCGCGCGGTGGCGCGGAACTACCTGTCGAACGCGGAGCTGAACGCGCAGGAGAAGGCGGCGGTCAGGTCGACGGCGCGGGAAGCGGCCGGCGCTGCGGCCGCACAAGTCCGCGCGGAGATGGGCGCCGCGGTGCTCCGGAGCTGGCGCGGGCTCCACCGCTTCCTCGCGCTCTTGATGCTCGTCTCCGTGTCCGTCCACATCGGCGTCGCCTGGTACTACGGCTATCGATGGATCTGGTCTGAATGAAGAGGATCTCGCGGCGCGCGATGGCGGCGCTCGCCGCGATCTGCATCATCTCCGCGGCGGGCGGCGTCGCTGCACAGCTCCTGTCGCCGGGCCCGCTGGCGCGGGCGCACGCGTCGCTCGAAGGGGACGAGCACTGCAACGACTGCCACGCGTCGGGCCGGCGCGTCGACCAGACCGCGTGCCTCCGGTGCCACGCCGACCTCGGGCGACGCATACATGCGCACGCAGGCCTCCACGGGCGCGCGTACCGCGGCCAGGAGTGCGGTCATTGCCACGTCGAGCACGTCGGGCGCGACGCTGCGCTCGTGCGGTGGCCGGGCGGCGGTCAGACGCACCTCGACCACGCCGACACGGGCTGGCCCTTGCGCGGCGGTCACGCGACCGTGCGGTGCGCGAGCTGTCACGACAATCGCAACTCGCGGGGCCACGCCACGTTCCTCGGGCTCAGGTCGGCGTGCAACACCTGCCACGAGGACCCGCACGACGGGCGGTTCGGCACGAGCTGCCAGAGCTGTCACGACGAGCGGTCGTTCCATTCGGCGCACATCGAGAGCTTCGACCACTCGCGCGCGCGCTTCCCGCTGCGGGGCGCGCACCAACGCGTCGAGTGCCGCGCCTGCCACGGAGAGCCGCCGAGGTACCGCGGCATCGCGTTCTCCTCGTGCACGAGCTGTCACGAGGATCCGCATCGCCCGAGCCGCGGCACGACGTGCACGAACTGCCACACCGAGACGTCCTGGTCCGAGCTCGGCGCGATCCGCGCGCATCATCCGGGCTTGAGCCTCGCAGCCGGCCACAGGGCCGTGGCGTGCGCTCAGTGCCACGACCGAGGCCTCGAGCGCGCGCCGTCTGCGGGCTCGCGGTGCGTGAGCTGTCACCATCAGGTCCACGAAGCGAGCTTCGGCCGTCGCTGCGAGTCCTGCCACGCGTCGATCCGCTGGCTGGGCATCCCGGAGCGAATCGGCCGCGAGGCACACGCGCGGACGCCGTTTCCGCTGCACGGCGCGCACGCGAGCGTCGATTGCGTGCGCTGCCACGATCCGCATCAGCCCGCGCAGCACCGTTTCCGTGAGCTCGCGTTCGGCCGGTGCAGCGACTGCCACGAGGATCCGCACTCCGGGGCGTTCGCAGATCGCGATCACGGCGAGTGCGGCGCATGCCACGAGGATCGCGGGTTCCGTCCCAGTCTCTTCGGCGTCGATCTGCACGCGACCACGTCGTTCCCACTGACGGGCCGCCACACGGCAGTCGCATGCAGCGCCTGCCATCAGGGCTCGCGCCCGCGGCTCGCGTTCAGCGTCGCCGACAGCCGATGCGAGAGCTGTCACCAGAACCCGCACGGAGACCAGTTCGCGACCGAGATGGCGCGCGGCGGATGCGCGAGCTGTCACACGGCCGCAGGGTGGGACCAGCCCAACATCGACCACTCGACGTGGCCGCTGACGGGGGCCCACGAGCAGACGTCGTGCAACGGGTGCCACTCGCCGACCGAGGCGGATCGGCGGAGCGGCAGAGGCGCCAGCTACCGCGGCGTACCGAGACAGTGCGCGGGATGCCACGAGGACGTCCACGCTCGGGCAGTTCCGAACGAGCGATCCCGTGCGCGAGTGCGACACCTGCCACACGACGACGCAGTTCCGCATCCGTCCTTTCGACCACGAAGGGGTCACCGGTTACCCGCTCGACGGCCGGCACGCGCGCGTGCGGTGCGCGGAGTGCCACCGGCGCGTCGAGCTGCGCAACGGCGTGCACGCCGTGCGGTACCGGCTCGGTTACCGACAGTGCAGCGACTGCCACGCGAACCCCCACACGGGCTCGGGCGGCGGCGGTGGCGAGGACGGGGGCACGGGCTCTCGCCCGGGAGGCGACCGATGAGCCGCCTCCGCGCTCTTTCGGCCTTCGCCACCGCGGCGGTGTTGCTCGTGCCGGCAGCGATCGGCACGTTCGCCGGCGCTCAGGATCGCGGGCACGAAGGCTCCATCACCGAAGGGATCGAGTGCAGCGCCTGCCACACGCCCGAAGGGTGGCGTGTCGGCGGCAGCGTCCGAGGCGACAGCGGGTTCGATCACGCGCGGACCGGCTTCCCGCTGACGGGCCGCCATCAGACGGTCGCGTGCACGAGCTGCCATGTCCCGGGTCAGCGCGCCCGCCGAGAGTGCGCGAGCTGCCATCAAGACGACCACCAGGGGCGGCTCGGCCGCTCCTGCGACACGTGCCACTCCGCCGTCAGTTGGCGTCGGACCAACGCGATCGAGCTCCACCGGATGACGCGGCTGCCGCTCACCGGCATGCACGTGCTCGCCGCCTGCACCGACTGCCACCGCCGCAACAGCGAGCGCGAGTACAGCGCGGCGCCCGCCGAGTGCTACGCGTGCCACGAGGCGGAGTACAACCGCGTCGACGTTCATCCGAATCACAACGGGTCGACGGGCAGCCCGGCGTTCTCGCGCGACTGCAGCGCCTGCCATCGCGCCATCGCGTGGTCGCCCGCCGTCGTCGATCCCAGCGCGCTTCCCGGGAGCGGCGCGCTCACGAGCGGCGCGCTCACGAGCGGCGCGCTCACGAGCGGCGCGCTCGGGGCGAGCGACTCGCACGATCTGCGCTTTCCGATCTCGTACGGGTCGCACCGCGGCGCTCCCTGCTCCAGCTGCCACGTGGCGCGCGACGTCCCGACCGCCGTCGCGTGCACGGGCTGTCACGCGCACTCACCGCTGCGGCTCCGCTCGCAGCACCGCACGGTGGTGGTGCCGCTCGACGGTAGCAGCTGCCTCGGATGCCATCCGGGAGGGCGCGGACGATGAGGCGCGCGATCGCGCGAGCTCTCGGCGTGGCGATGCTCCTCGGGGCGACGTGGGCCGCGTCAGGCGCGCGCGCAGAGGCCCAGCGACGCGTTCCCGTGCAGGTCGTCGAGGTCAGCGGGGATCGCGCCTACGTGCAGCCCGGCGCGTCGGACGGCGTCCGACTCGGCACGACCGTCCGCATCGGACGAAGAAACCTCGAGGTGGTCGCAGCGACCGCACAGTACGCGGCGGTGATTGTCGGCGACGACCGGCCCGACATCGGCGCCCGCGGCGTCGCGGTGGTGCGCGCGACCGAGGAGCGAGGCGCCGAGCGGCTGACGCCGCCGCGGCCACTGCGAGCGTTTCGCGGACAGTGGCCGGAGCCGCGAAGGCCCAGCGAGACGCAGAATCCCGACCGCGTGCCGCTCGGCGAGTCCCTCGCGAGCCGGAAGCTTCGGTTGTCGCTGTCGACGGCCGCCGCGCTGATCGCGCCGACGACCGGACGCGGAGACGCCGTCGGCTGGGCCTCGGTCCGCGCGCGGGTGCACGCCGAACCGTTCGAGGACGTGCCGTTCTCGGTCGACGCCGACGCTGCGCTCCAGATCTGGGCCGCGTCGAACCTCTCGTCGCGCGCCGGCGCGTCGTCGCAACCGTGGGTTCGCGTTCGCGAGCTCCGCGCGTCGTACGGCGACGAGACCGATTTCTTCGCGTCGCTCGGACGGCTTCGCTACGCCGCCTCCACGATTGGTCAGCTCGACGGGCTGCGCATCCAGACCCCGTCGTTCGACGGGTTCACGATCGGCGCGTTCGGTGGCTTCGTACCCGATCCTCTCGAAGGCAAGCCGCTGTTCGACGCCGCGCGGTTCGGGCTCGAGGCGGCGTTCCGACTCCCGGACACCGAGCTCCGGCCGATGGTCTTCCTCGTCGGAAGCGGCTCCGTGTTCGACGGTCAGCTCGACGAGCGACGCCTGAGCGGAGTCGTGAGCCTGTATCCCGGCGAGTCCCGGATCGGTGGGCACTTCGAGGTCTCGCTCTTCGACTCCGACAACCCGTGGAACGCCGGCGAGGTCGAGCTGACCGCGGCGGGGATTGACGGAACGCTCCGCATCGATGATTTTCACATCGGTGCGCGCGCCGACATGCGGAGACCCGAACGCTCGCTCTGGCTCGCGTCGTACCTCCCCGCGGATTTCCTCTGCGCGCGCACCCCCGGAGCGCCGGGAACGCCGTCCGCGAACGAGACCTGTTCGTCCCAGTACGAGCCGCGCTATCTCGGCGCGCTCGACGCGGGTCTCGAGATTGGTCGGTTCGCGGTCGCGGCCGGCGGCACTCTTCTGTACGTCGGCGAGCAGGACGAGCTCGACCAGCTCGGCGGATGGCTGTCGCTCCGCGCCGTTCGAATCCTCGACGTTCTCCACGCCGATCTCTCCGGGATGGTGTCGACCGGAGCGCTGATTGAGACGTTCGCCGGCCGCGTCGAGCTCGGGGTGTCGCTCTTTCACGACGCGCTCGACGTCTCGGCGCACTACCGCCCCTCGCTCACGCGCTACCACGCGGACACCGATCGCTTCGTCGACCACATGGCCGGCGGCTCCCTGCGCGTGAGCCCGTCAGCCGTGCTGGACGTCACGCTCGACGTCGATTTCCTCGCAGGCCGCGACATGGACGCCATGGTCGCGCTCGCGGGCGTCACGTGGCGCCCAGAGCTCCTCTGAATCAGTCGAGGCGGACGACGAGCCGCGCCGTGCCGCTCGGCCGCACGTTCACGGGCACCTGTCGTGCCGGACCGTGCGCGAACGGGAGCAGCGTGAGCAGGTGATGGCCGACACGCATCCGTAGCTGTCCGGGAGCCCGACCGAGCCTTTCGTGACCGAGATAGACGTCGGCCCACCCGCCGGGCGTCGCGATGCTCACGCGGCCCGTCGCGTGGGGCGCGGGGCGGGCGCTCGTATCCGGCTCGACCTCCGGTAGCGCTGCTTCGTCGTCGGGCGGATTGGGGGCGGGCGCGGGCGCGACCGGCTGCTCGGCGCGCGCCGGCGAGGGCCGCCCGCCCCCCGACTCTTCCGACGAGGGCTCGCGTGATGACTGCCTGCCATCGCGCGACCGCCGCGACGTCTCGTCGCCTCCCGCGCGCATCACGAGGACGGCCGCGGCCGAGACGAGCGCCACCACCACCGCGAGCGCGCCGGCGCGGCCCGCGCGAGCCCACCCGGGCCGCGACACGCCACCGCCGATGGCCGGCGCGTCCGACTCGACGCCGCTGTCGGCGCCGTCCTCGCGGCCACCCAGTCGAGGCGAGACCCTCGGAACGCCCTTCCCGCGCATGCGGCGCGCTTGGTCGATGAGCTCACGCCGTCGCGCGTGCTCGTCACGAAAGGCGTCGCGCATCCAGTCCGACAGGTCCGCCGTGGTCACGGCCTCGCCTTGCGCCGCGATGAAGCGCGCGAGGTCGCGCCCGAGCTCGCGCGCCGTCGGGTACCGGTCCTCGCGATCGCGCGCGAGCGCCTTCTGCACGATTCGATCGAGCTCGGCGGGCGTGCCTGGGCGCGCGCTCGACGGTGCGGAGATGGGCTCGCTCATGACCGCGTTGATCGTCTCGACCGCCGAGGCGCGATGAAACAGTCGCTTGCCCGCGACGAGCTCCCAGAGAACGACGCCGAGTGACCAGATGTCGGCACGCCGATCGAGCGGAAGGCGCTTCCCCTGCTCGGGCGACATGTATGGGAGCGTCCCTTTGAGCCGGTTCTGCCGCGTCTCGTGGAGCCGGCCGAGCGCGTGAGCGATGCCGAAGTCCATCACGGTGGTCGTACCGTCGTACGTGACCAGGAGGTTCTGCGGCGAGATGTCGCGATGGACGAGGTCGACCGGTCTTCCACCGTCGTCGGTGAGCTCGTGAGCGGCGTGGAGGCCTTCGCACGCATCGGCGACGATCCGCGCCGCCAGCCCCGGCCATTTCGCATCCGCATGCAGGCGCGGCGAGCGCATGACCCTGCGCAAGACGCTCGAGACGGGCTCGCCGAGCACGTACTCCATCGCGAGGTAGTACGTGCCGTCCGCCTCTCCGAAGTCGAACACCCGGCACGCGTTCGGATGATCGATCCGCGACGCGATTCGCGCCTCGTCCAGGAACATCTCGACGAACTCGGGTCTCTCGGCGAGATGACCGTGGATCCGCTTGAGCGCGACCAGCTTCTCGAACCCGCCCGGGCCCCGCACGCGAGCCAGGTAGACCGTCGCCATCCCGCCCGACGCGAGCTCGAAGCAGAGCTGGTAACGACCGAGCTTGCGGCCGGCGTCGCTGCGCTCGCTCCTCGGCTCTCGCTCCGGCTTGCTGTCGCGCTCCGCTCGGGGCGGACCCGCCGGCGATGCGGCCGCCCCGGCCTCGCCCGTGCTCGTGACGTCCGTGATGAACGAGGCGCTGTCGCCATCGTGCGAAAAGCTCACGTCGATTCTCGATCTCCGGAACGTCGGGGAGCAAGTGACGGTCGTGCATTCGTGTCGAGGTAGCGCCTTCGGCACGGGACGCGAGCTCGTCTCGCGGTGCGGCTCGGCCCATGGCTCTCTCGCGCGCGACGAACGCCTCGAGCACGTCGGCGACCTGTCTTGCGCTCGAGGGCCGCGCCGCCGGTTCGGGCGCCGTCATGGCCGTCACGAGCTCGGCGAGCTCGGCTGGGATCTCCGCCCACGGCGCGCGCGCGTCCTCCTGCACCGGCAGGCGCCCGGTCAGCAGCTCGCGGAGCATCATGCCGAGCGCATGCAGATCGGCTCTCGGGTCGGTCGCGCCACCGGCCCACTGCTCGGGCGCGGCATACGACCGGGTGCCCCCTCCCCCAGCCATCGCGCCGACCGCCGCCGAGATGCCGAAATCGGTGAGCCGCACGTCCCCCGCCCGCGAGACCAAGACGTTGGCCGGCTTGATGTCGCGATGCACGACGGACGAGCCCGGCAACGTGTGCGCGTAGTCGAGCGCGCGTGCGACCTCCGCCGCGACGTGCGCCGCGACGTGTAGAGGAAGCGGATTCGAAGGTCGCATGCGCATCGTCGAGGAGGAGCGCGACATCGACGCCGTCGACCCACTCCATCGCCAGGAAGTACTCGCCCTCGGCCCTCCCGAAGTCGAAGATGGGCACGATGTTCGCGTGCGCGAGCCGCATCGCGACCCGCGCCTCGGCGACGAATCGCTCGAGCGCACCGCTCTGCTCGAGGCGCCGCGCGCGCACGCGCTTCACGCAGAGGTCCTTCGCCACGCCTCCCGGTCCGAACGCGCGCGCTCGATACACTCGCCCCATGCTCCCGCGCGCGAGCGCTTCGGTGAGCACGTACTTGCCGAGCCGCTTCGGACGCGGCCCCGAGCCGCCCGAGCCCGTGTCCGAGCCGGTGCTCGTGCTCGTCATCGACCCCGCTCGGACGGAGGCGGCGGCTTCAGACCGAGCTTCTCGAGCCTGTAGATCAGCGCTCGGCGACTGATACCGAGGCGCTCTGCCGCCTTCGTCTGATTGCCGTCGCAGTCGCGGAGGGCAGCGATGATCGCGTCCCGCTCCGCGTCATCCACCGTGCGGAGGAGCCCCGCCGCCGAGAGCGGCGCGCCGACGAGCTCGCCGAGATCCGCGGCGCGCACGACATCCTCGTCCGCCGCCGCGAGAGCCCGCTGCACGACGTTTCGGAGCTCGCGCACGTTCCCCGGCCAGCCGTGGCGGCGGAGCGCGAGGAGGGCGTCCGGCGCGAACCGGACGTTCCGGCCGGGCGCGTGCTCGCGCGCAAAACGCTCCGCGAGGGGCTCGATGTCGTCGGGGCGCTCGCGAAGCGGCGGGACGGCGATCACGAACACCGCGATCCGATAGCGCAGATCGTCCCGGACGCGGCCCTCGGCGACGAGCGCGTCGATGTCGCGATTGGTCGCGGCGACGACGCGTACGTCCGCAGGGACGTCTTCCACACCGCCCACGCGCCGCACGGCACGGTCGTCGAGCGCGCGCAAGAGCCGTGCTTGCGAGGCGAGGCTGAGCTCGCCGATCTCGTCGAGGAACAGTGTCCCACCGTGTGCCGCCTCGAGCACGCCCTCGCGGCGCGCCGTCGCGCCCGTGAACGCACCGCGCTCGTGCCCGAAGAGCGTCGACTCGCCCACCGCGTCCGGTATCGCGGCGCAGTTGATTGCGACGAACGGCTCCCTCGCGCGAAGGCTGAGGTCGTGGACACGTCGCGCGAGGAGGTCCTTCCCCACGCCGGTCTCCCCGAGCAGGAGCACCCCGGAATCGCTTCGAGCCGAACGCTCGACCAGAGCGAGCGCGCGCAGCATCGCCGGATTCGCGAGCGACGAACAGAGGCTCGTCGACGGGCTCGGCCATCGGGCTGTCGGTCGAAGCGACTCCGCTGACGACGACCACCAATCGCGCGGGCCCCACCGAGACCTCGGACCCCGATGCGATCCGCTCCGCCCCGAGCACGCGCCGGCCGTCGACGAGCGTCCCGTTCCTGCTCCCGTGGTCCGTCAACGTGACGAGGCCCCCGCCGTCCCAGAGGAGCGTCGCGTGGGTGCGGCTCACACCGCCGTCGTCCACCTGGACCGCCGACGAACGGCTGCGCCCGATACTGATCTCCGCCCCCACGGGCAGGTCGACCAAGGGAGGGGTCGCCGTGCCTGCAACGACGGTGATGTAGGCGCGCGGACCGCTGCCCGACTTCTCGACGGGCACGTCGAAGGTCGTCGGGTCGACGGTCATTCAGGTTTCATACCACGTGAGCCGCGACGGCCGCTCGGCCCCCCGCGTCACGGATAGATTGTCGGCGGATCGGGCTGCGTGATGTCGTTGCCGGACGAGGTGAGCACGATGCTCAGCACGACCGCGACCGCGACGAGCACGATACCACCCGCGACGAGCCCGATGACCAGACCGTTGCCGCGGTGGTGGGGCGTCGAGTCGACGCCTGGCCCGTTCGTCTCGAGCGCCGTCGGCGCCGTGTACGTGAAGCGCGCCGGTGCATCGGCAGCACCCGCCGACGCGACGATTGCGCCACCCGGGCCCGTGGCTTCGGCGTAGTGCTCGATCTCCATGTTCGTCGTCGCCGGGACGAAGACGCTCCCCTCGCCGGACATCCACTCGCCGCCCACGACGCGCGCGTACACGCGGATCGATCGGACCAGCGACTCGCCGTCGTTCTCGACCTGCGCGGAGAACCTGGCGCCGCCGACCTCGACGGCTTGTCGTGCGCGGAGCTCGAGCGCGCGGTGCGCGGCCCGAATCTCCTCGAACGCGTCGCGAACCTCGGGCCGTGTCGCTGGCGCGAACCCGTGAGTCGGATCGATCCGCGCGAGGCGGACGAGGTCGCGCCCCATCGAGCCCGCGTCTCCGAGGGCCAGATAGGCGCTCGCTCGGTTCTCGTAGAGGTCGACGAGCTCGTCACGGCGCAGGCCGTCCCCGGCCTCGGCCTCGTCGAATGCCGCGATCGCACCGCGGAAATCCGCTTGGTCGAACAGGCTGGCGGCGCGGGCGAGGGGCCCGTCCTGCGCCGCGGCGGAGGCTGCCGTGAGGAGCACCGCGAGCGCGACCGCGGGGGAGGCGTGGCTCATGGCGACGACGATGGTACAGAGGCTCGGCCGCGACGTCAGGGTCTACGTAGATCCACGACCAGCCGGCGCGCCCCGCCGGACGGCACGAGCACGGTGACCCGCCGCTCGTCGGTGGCTCGCCCAAAAGGGCGCAAGATCAGCGCCGTCCTGCCGGCGGGAAGATTGATGCGGCCCGGTGCGCGCCCGACGTTGCGACCGCGGAGGAAGACATCCGCCCAGCCGCCCGGCGTGGCGATGTCGACGTGACCAGGCGCCGGGCGAACGTGCCCGTGGGAAGCGGGAGCATCGGGCTCGGCGACGTCGGGCGGAGGGGCGACAGGAGCCTGCGGGTCATCCACGACCTCCGACGGAACCTCCGCGCCGAGCTCCGCGGTGGCGACCTCGGCAGCGCCGCTCTCGACCGGAACCGACTCGCTCTCCGATTCGGTGCTCGCGCTCTCGCTCGCGGCCTCGGTCGTGCTCCCGCTGGCGCTCGGGGGGCCCTCCGAGCTCGCGCCGCGCCGCTCGCGCCCGTCGTCTCGGTTCTCCACGAGAACCGAGACGACCGCGAACCCGACCAGCGTCAGCGCCAGCGCTCCCACCCACCAGCGCCGGCGCGGCGTCGGCTCGTTCGACGGCTCGAGGACGAGCGGAGACGGGGCGCGCGGCGGAGCGACGAGCACGTCTCGCGTCGTCGCGTCATCTTCGGCCGACACCCCGCGCCAGTCCTCGGGAACCGGCGAGCGCGACTTGATCTCCGAGAGGCTTCCCTCGTCGGTCAGCGCGCTGGGCACGCGGATCACCGGACCATCCGTCATCTGTCGGGCGCGCGCGGCGAGGGCGAGCCTCTCGCTGCGGATCTCGGGAAAGAGCCGCGCCATGAAGTCCGCGACGTCACCCGTCGTGACCGGTTCGTCCAGTGTGGCGAGGAACCGGTGTAGATCGCGACCGAAGTCTCGCGCGGTCTCGTACCGCTCGTCGCGATCGCGCGCCAACGCGTGCATCACGATCTCGTCGACGCGCTGGGGGATGTTGGGCCGACGCGACGATGGCAGGGGGATCGGATCGCTCAGGACGGCCATGATCGTGTCGACGTCCGATTCGCGCTTGAAGAGGCGCTCGCCCGTGAGCGCCTCCCAAAGGACGCAGCCGAGCGCCCAGACGTCCGCGCGCCTGTCGATGCGAAGCTTTCGGCCCTGCTCCGGCGCCATGTACGCGAGCTTGCCCTTGACCGTCCCGGTACGCGTCTCGTGAAGGCGTCCGGCGGCGCGCGCGATCCCGAAGTCGACGACTCGAGCCGTGCCGTCGTACGCGACGAACAGGTTTTGCGGTGAGACATCGCGATGGACGACGTCGAGGAGCTGCCCTCGGTCGCCGCGGAGCTCGTGCGCGGCGTGCAATCCGTCCGCCGCGTCGGCGATCACCTTGCAGAGGTAGCCGACGGTCCTCGGGTCGTCGCGCATCGCCTCGATCCGCGTGAGCTGTCGCGTGACGCGCGAGACCGTCTCGCCCGCGACGTACTCCATCGCGATGAAGTACGTCCCGTCGGCCTCGCCGAAGTCGTAGACGGTACACACGTTGGGGTGCGTCACGCGGGACGCGATGCGTGCTTCGTCGAGGAACATCTCGACGAACTCCCGCTCGCGGGCGAGGTGGGGGTGGATGCGCTTGAGCGCGACCAGCTTGTCGAAGCCTGCGGCACCGTCGGAGCGCGCGAGGTACACGACCGCCATCCCGCCCGACGCCAGCTCGAACGCGATGCGGTATCGTCCGACCTGCACCGGCCCCGTATCGAGCGCGGGCTTTGGCTGCTCAGCCACGAGGGGGAATTCTGACCAGAACGCCCCCATTTGCCAGGAGCACGTGCGTGACCTCACACGGGCGAGCGACCGCCCTCCGAGCGGCGACGATCGGTGCGCTCGGCCCGATCGCGGGGGTCGGTGTCTCGTGCGGGATCGCCGCGCTGCTCGATCGCGGCAGCGTGGACGCACGGCTCGCGGCGATCTCGCTCGGTGGGATGGTGCCGATCGTCGTCGCGCGCGCTCTACGGGGAGCGACGCGACGCGCGTCTCGGTGGGTCCTCTACGCCGCGGGCGTCGCGTGCGCGGCCGGTGTGCTCGCGCCGACGGTGGCACCGCTCGCGGCTGCGCTCCACCTGACGTTGCTCGGTCTCTGGCTCGGCGAGACGGTGAGGCTCTCGCGCGCGCTGTCGCAGAGGTTGCGCGGGGGCTTGGGGGGTGCCCTCGCGGGAGCGAGCGGCGCGGCGATCCTCGTCCCGTGGGGCGCGCTCGCGATCGTGATCACGAACACGGTGCTCGCGGTCTTGCCGGCGCGCCCGTTCCACCAGGCGCCGATCCGCCACGCCGGCGAGCAGCAGATCCGGATCGAGACCGCTGACGGCTTCGCGCTCGGCGCGACGTACACGGCGGGAGACGCGCGCCACGTGGGGCTCGTGCTCGCGCACGGCGTCTCGGACGGCCGGTCGCGCTTCGCAGGTTGGGCCGAGCGCCTGGGTCGCGACGGCCACCCCGTGCTTCGCTTCGACTTCCGCGCCCACGGGACGAGCGAAGGCTCGGTCTGCACGTACGGGCAGCGCGAGCGGCTCGACGTCCTCGCGGCGGTCGCCGAGCTCGAGCGGCGCGCGCGCCTGCCCGCCCGCCGCGTCGTGGTCGTCGGCGCGTCGATGGGCGGGGGGACCGTGCTGGCCGCCTCGCCCGCGCTGGCGCGCCACGGCACCGCCGGCATCGTCCTGCTCGCGCCCGCGTCGGACTACGCGGTGCTCGCGCGAGCGAGGCTCGCGTTCCTCGGCCCGCTCTACGGACCGTTCGCGGAGCTCGCGCGGCTCGTGTCGTACGGCGCCGGACAGATCCCGATTGTCGACTGGTCGCCGCGCCGCGAGGCGACGCCCGCCGCGGAGCTACCGACGCTCGTGTTCCACGGCACCGCCGACCACGCGATCCCCTCCCGGGCTCACCCGCGAGCTCGCGCGCGAGCGCACGGCGACGAGGGTCGTGTGGCTCGCAGGCGTCGAACACGACGACACGCCCGGCGCGGTTCTCGAGAGCGCGAGCGCGTGGGCGACGCTCGAGGCGTTCCTCGAGGATCCTCTTCAATGCGCGGCGGGGGTGCGCTGAGCGGGAGTGGCGGGCGGGTGCGCCGCGTTCTCCCGCTCGCGCTCCTCGATCCGCTGGCGCACCTCGACGTACGCCTGCGCCTGCTCGTGCTGCGCGTCGAGCGCCTGGATGCGCGCGCGGCCGACCTCCGGCGAGGCGACCTGCCGGTTCCCGTCGGCGAAACGGACGTACTGGCTCCAGGCGTCGCGCGCAGCTTCGAGGCGGCCTTCCATGCGCTCGAGCGTCTCGGCTTGGCCGCGCATGCATCGAGCCTGGTAGTCGGGCAGATGTCCGTTGGACGCGAGGTCGGCACAGACGCGGAACTTCTCGAGCGCCTCTTCCATCTCGCCGCGCATGCGATGCACCTCGGCCGCGAAGTAATGCGCGATCGGGCTCGTCGGCTCCTCGCGGAACGCGTCGCGGAGCGCGTCGAGCGCGCCGTCGAGGTCGCGACCGACCGCGAGGCGGATCCCGTTCTGCACCTTGACGAGGTATGCGCTCGCATGCGGAGCGGCGTGCTCGGTGCCGCCGGCCGCGGGCGCGGCCTGCTGGCGCGGCTGAGCGGCGACCGGAGCCGCGAACGCGAGAACGAGGGTGCAGACGAAGAGTCGCGTCATTGGCGGAATCGTACGGCCCGTCGGGTGTGCGAGGCAACTCCAGCGTGCAGAGCGCCGCAGGCGTCAGCCCGCCGCGCGGAACGCGTAGTAATAGCGAAGCACGTTCTGTACGTACCTTCGCGTCTCGGCGTACGGCGGAACGCCCCGGTAGCGAAGCACGGAGCCCTCGCCGGCGTTGTACGCCGCGACCGTGAGCACGAGGTCGCCGTTGAACTTGTTCGCGAGGATGCGCAGGTAGCGCGTGCCGCCGAGGATGTTCTGCCGCGCATCGAACGGGTCGCGCACGCCCATCGCGGCCGCGGTCCGAGGCATCAGCTGCATCAGCCCCATCGCGCCGGCGTCTGCGAGACGACGTCGGGGTTGAAGTCGCTCTCGACGCGCATGACTGGCGCGAATGAACGGCTCCGGCAGCTGGTAGAGCGTCGATGCCTCGCGGATGTGCGCGTCGTACCGCGACGTACCGGTCGGGCGACGTGTCGCGAGCCGGCACCGCTCGTCTCGTCGCGCTCGGAGCGGACAGGCCCCGGCGGTCGCCGCGGACGAGCACGCGACAGCGCCGCCCTGCGGCACCGCGCGGACGGACGTTCGTGTAGTGCATCTCGCCGTTCGGCCCGCGGCACTGGTAGATGTCCGCGGCGGCGCGCCCGAAGGGGCTGCGAGAATCGCCGACGAAAGCGCGATCCTCGTACGGCAAGGCGCATCTCGCACATGGTAACCGGTCGATCGGGCCGGGGCTGATCTGCGGCGCTCCCGAGCGGCGCGGACGATGTCGCATGGCCGTCGAGCTCGATGCGGCGGATGACCGCAGACGCCCGTGCGTCGCGGACCCGAAGCGCCCGGCCCATGGCTAGCCGCTCGGTCGGGCTGGGGCTACGCTGCGGCGCTTGAAGGCCCGCTGCGATTACCTGGTCATCGGCAGCGGCGTCGCGGGGCTCACGTTCGCGCTCGAGGCGGCGCGAGCACGGCGAGGTCGCGTCGTCACCAAGCGCGTCGACGAACGACTCGGCGACCGCGTGGGCGCAGGGCGGCATCGCGGCCGTGCTCGACCCCGACGACTCGTTCGAGGCGCACGTGCGCGACACGCTCGCGACCGGCAACGGCCTCTCCCACGAGGACGTCGTCGAGCTCGTGGTTCGCGAGGGGCCCGAGCGCGTGCGCGCGCTGATGGACCTCGGCGCGCGGTTCAGCGAAGCGCACGGAGCCGAGGGAAAGCGGCCACGCTCGACCTCACGCGCGAGGGCGGGCACAGCGCGCGGCGCGTCGTCCACGCGGGCGACATCACCGGCCGCGAGGTACAGCGCGCGCTCGTCGAGGCGGTGCGCGCGAACGCGCGCATCCGCGTCTGCGAGCACCACATGGCCGTCGATCTCATCGAGCTCGCCCGAACGCTCGGCGGCGCCGCGACGCGTCGTCGGCGCGTACGTGCTCGACGAGCGACACGGGCGAGGTCGTACACGCTTCGTCGCGCGCGCGACGGTGCTCGCGACGCGGCGGCGCCGGCAAGGTCTACCTCTACACGACGAACCCCGACGTCGCGACCGGCGACGGCGTCGCGATGGCCTACCGCGCGGGCGCGACGATCGCGAACATGGAGTTCTTCCAGTTCCACCCGACGTGCCTCTTCCACCCGCAGGCGAAGAACTTCCTCATCAGCGAGGCGCTGCGCGGCGAAGGCGGCGTGCTGCGGCTCCCGGACGGCGACGGCGTTCATGGAGCGCCACCACGCGATGAAGGACCTCGCGCCGCGCGACGTCGTGGCGCGCGCGATCGACTTCGAGATGAAGCGCACCGGCGGCGAGTACGTGCTCCTCGACATGACCGCGCGCACGCCGCGAGTTCCTCCGCGAGCGCTTCCCGAACATCCACGCCGAGTGCCTGCAGTTCGGCATCGACATGACGATGGAGCCGATCCCGGTCGTGCCGGCGGCGCACTACATGTGCGGCGGCGTCGTCGTCGACCGCGAGGTCGCACGATCGGTCCCGGGCCTCTGGGCGATCGGCGAGGTGACGTGCACCGGCCTGCACGGCGCGAACCGGCTCGCCTCGAACTCGCTGCTCGAGGGCCTCGTCTTCGGCCATCGCGCCGCGCTCGCGCTCGGCGAGACCGCGAAGGAGCCCTGGCGCGAGCCCGACGTGCCGGACTGGGACGTCGGCTCCGCGGTCGCCGAGCGACGAGGCCGTCGTCGTCACGCACAACTGGGACGAGGTCCGCCGCTTCATGTGGAACTACGTCGGCATCGTGCGGTCAGCGACAAGCGCCTGCGGCGCGCCGCGCACCGCGTCGCGCTGCTCCAGGAAGAGATCCGCGAGTACTACTGGCAGCACCTCGTCACGCCGCGACCTGCTCGAGCTGCGCAACATCGCCGACGTCGCCGAGCTCATCGTCGCGTGCGCCGCCGCGCGCAAGGAGAGCCGCGGCCTCCACTACACGCTCGACCACCCCGAGCGCGACGACGCGCACTACGGCGGCGACACGCACGTCGTCCGTGGGTCTAGCGGGACGCTCGTCTTCGATTTCGTCATTTCTCGCTGAGGTCCGCGGGGGGGGGCGTTGATGTCGGTACTTCTCGGGGGCTCGAGCCCCGAAGCAGGCCTCCTCACTCTTCGGCCCACTGCGAGGCGCGGCGCGCGATGCGCACGTGCGTCAGGTGGCGAGTCCAGAACGATTGCGCGAGCGCGGGGTCGCTGATGCGATTCGTTCCCTGCTCCACGCGGCGCCACGCGACCCTGAGAGCTTCGCGCGCATCGTCGGCTCGTCCGTGCGCGTACGCGCACTCGGCGAACGCGAGCCGGATGTGCGACTCTCCTTCCTCGATCGGGCCGCCCGTCAGACGCGAGACCGCGCGCTCCGCGTGCGCGAGCGCGGAGTCGCGGTCCCCGCGCCCGAGCTCCACGAACGCGAGCGTCGCGAGCGCGTTCGCGAGCAGCGCGGGCGCCGCGGCCTCGGCGAGAGCGACGGCGCGCTCGGCCTGGAGGTGCGCCTCCCCAAGCTCCCCTCGCTCGAGGAGGATCTCGGCGAGCTTGTCCCGGGAGCCGGCCTCGAGGCGACGATCCCCGAGCGCCTCGAACGCGGCAACCGCCGTACGCTCTGCAGTGACCGCCTCGTCGAGCTCGCCGAGACCGAGCCGTGCCTTCCCGAGGTTGTTGAGCGCGAGCCCACGCGCTACCTCGAGGCCGAGACGCTCTGCTCGCGAGCGCGTCTCCTCGAGCCACGTCGCCGCCCGTTCGTACGCGCCGAGGCAGTTGAACGCGTAGCCGACGTTCGGCGAGAAATCGACCGCGCGCCGGACGTCGCCGGCGTCGTCGAGGATTCCGATCAACGCCGTCACGCTCTCGAGGAAGATGCTCATGTCGCCGCCGCGCATGGCGCGCAGCGCCGACTGCCACTGGCGCTCGGCCTGCGCGAACGGAGCCGGCTCCGCGCAGCGGGAGGCCAGGGCGTCGTAGCGCTCGATCAGCCGGCGCGCGTCGGCGTCGCGATCCGACAGAAGCGAGCGGTTGGCGGAGCTGGCGAGCGCTCGCAAGAGATGTGGGCTGACGTCATCGGTCGCCGCCAAGGCGAGGAGACGCTCGACCGCATCGTTCGCGATGTGCGGCTGATCGAGCAGCAGGTGACACGAGACCAGATGCGCGAGAGCGAGCGGCAGCTCGGCCTGGTCGGCCAGGCAGCGCTCGGCGTCGAGCGCCGCCTCGAGCCGTCCGGTCGCCGAACCGATCCAGAGCTGTGCCTCGGCCTGCCACAGCCGCAACCGTCCACGCGCCGGTCCGTCGGTGCCGCTGGCGAGCGCGCGCTCGACCAGCTCGACCGTCTGTGGATAGTCGTTCGCTCGGAAAGCGAGCGACGCTGCGCGCTCCCAGAGCGAGGCCACGCGCCCGCCGTCTCCGGCGAGCTCCCGGTGCTGCGCGAGCTCCGCCGGTGCGGCGCCGCCGACCTTCTGGAGCCATGCGGCGGCGCGAGCGTGACCGAGCGCACGCTCGCTCTCTGGCGTCGATTCGTACGCAGCGCGCTGCACGAGCGAGTGGCGAAACCTGAGCTCCCGCTGTCCGACGAAGCGCGAGTGCTCCACCGGCGCGATCAGCTCCGCTCGGACGAGCTCTTCGATGGCTCGGTCGATGGCGTTCGCGTCGATCTGGTGGCCGAGGGCCTCTGCGACGGCCGCGACCCAGAACGAGTCTCCGAGTGTGCTCGCGACACCGAGCACGCGCCGCTCGTTCACCCCGAGGCGCGAGAGGCGGTGCGCGAGCATCTCTCCCGGTGTCGACGCCAGCGTCGCCCCGGTCTCGACGACGCTGCGCACCAGCTCTTCGAGATGCAATGCGTTGCCCCCGGCTCGAGAGACGACGTCGTCCACTACGGCGTCGCTCGTCGTTCCGAGCGCCTCCGTCACGAGCAGGCGAGATGCGTCCCGAGAGAGAGCCTCGAATCGGGAGCACCGCCGTCGGCGCGGGCATCGCGTCGCGGAGGCGCTCGAGCCCCGCCGGGCGCGTGCTGAGCAGGAACATGCACGGGCTGACCGCGAGGTTGCGGACGAGGCGGCCCACGAGATCGACGCTCGCACGGTCGGCCCAGTGGAAGTCCTCGAGCACGAGCAGGACAGGACCGTGCGCCGCAGCGCCCGCGACCACCTGTTCGACCGCCGCACGCACGTGCTCGCCGAACAGGCGGGGATCCGTCCGCGTCGCGAGCAGCGCCGGCGTGGGATCGTCGACCTCGAGACCGATCAACGAAGCGAGAAATCCGAGCGCGTTCGACCGCATCGGCTGTGGAACCGTCGCGTCGACGAGACCGGCGAGCGAGCGGCGCGCGGCTGCCTCGGACGTCGCCGGCTCGGCCTCGGCGAGCGCGCGCACGAGGCGGACGATCGCCGCGAGAGCATCCTGCTCGTCTCCGCGCCGTGCTTCGGCCCAAAAGACGCGCGCCGCGCGCTCACCCGCCTGTTCGGCGAGCTCGAGGCACACGCGCGACTTGCCGATGCCCGGCTCGCCAACGACGATCACGGACGTCCGCTCGCGCCGCTCGATGGTCGCGTCCAAACACTCGCCGAGATGCGCCAGCTCCGCGTCTCGCCCGATGCACCTCGTCGGCTTGCCGAGCAACCGGTTCGGGTAGCTGAGAGCTGGCGTCGCTTTCACGGCACCTCGGCCCACCGCCCTCGGTGCTCTAGGCGGCAGCGGCGGCCAGGCTACACCGCCGCCGGACGATTGACGATGCCCGCCCAGCGGTGGCGCCACCGTCGGCCCCGTGCGGTGCGCGTCGCACGGTGAGCCGGCGGCCCGACGCAGTCACACGCACGGCTTCACGCGGCGCGCCGCTCGACCCGCGGCTCGGCCGCTTCGCCCTTGAGACCGCGGTGGACGAGATACGCGAGCGGGCCGATCGAGCCGAGCGCGCAGGTCGCGACGACGTATGGCCACGGAGAGATGCCATGTCGCTTCGCATCGGGGACGAGCCAGAGCGCGAGGACGAGCGTGCACGAGATCGTGAGGTCGAGGAGCATCTGCATCGCCCATGGCTCGCGCAGGGCGACATCGATGAAGCCGAAGTAGCCGTGGTCGATGCCGACGGCGGTGCTCCAGATCGCGAACGGCAAGAGAACGGCGGCGGGGAAGAGGGCTCGGAGTCGCATCGGGGTCTCCTTCTGTGATGGGGGGAGCGTGAGGTCGAAGGGTGCGGCGGACCATTACGTCGGAGGTCATGGTCCGCCGTCTCGCTCGGGATACGATGAGGGATGCTCGCCACGGATTTCGGCCCGCTCCTCCGCAAGTGGCGGACGGCGCGGCAGCTCAGCCAGGAGAGGCTCGCGACCGACGCCGAGGTCTCGGCGCGGCACATCAGCTTCATGGAGAACGGGCGCTCGCGTCCGAGCCGAGAGATGGTGCTCGTCCTCGCGAGCGCCCTCGACGTGCCGCTCCGCGAGCGGAACGTGATGCTGGCGGCAGCGGGCTTCGCGGCCGCGTATGGCGAGTCGGATCTCGGAAGCCCTGCGATGGGCGCGGTGAACCGCGCGCTCGATCACATCCTGGCGACGCAAGAGCCGTACGGCGCAGCGGTGCTCGACCGCGGCTGGAACGTCCTCAGGATGAACCAGGGCGGGATCCGCATGATGTTGGCGTTCCTCGATCCGGCGGCCACGCCGCCCATCGTGCTCGGCAACGCCATGCACGCTGTCTTCCACCCCGAGGGGCTGCGCCGATACTGCGCCGAATGGGACGTCCTCGCCGCCGATGTGGTCCGGAGGCTCGAGCTCGAGGCGATGCAACCAGGGAACGCGCACGCGGGCGAGCTCCTGGACGCGCTCCTCGCGTATCCCAACGTGCCACGGCACGTGCGCACGCCCTCTGCCGGCAAGATGCCGGGCGTGCTCCTACCGATCCACCTCGTCAAGGAAGACATCGACGTGCGGCTCTTCACGATGATCACGTCGCTCGGGACGCCTCTCGACGTGACCGCGCAGGAGGTGCGGGTCGAGAGCTACTTCCCCGCCGACGAGCGGACGGAGACATGGGTGCGCTCGCTCGCGTCGTGAGCCGGCACCGCACGGGCGGCCGCGGCTCTCCCGTGCCGAGCGCGTCAGCGCCGACGAAGCTCGTCGAGCGTTGCTTCGAGGTACGGGATCACGGCGAGGTCCTTCGGGCGACGAGTGTCGAGCAGAATCTGTCCCGCGCCGAGGAGGTGTGACGCGGCCGGGCGAGGCCGTCGTCGATCGCCGCGCGCGACCGCATCCAGCTTCCCGAGGGCGAGGAGGAGACGCTCCACGTTTTCTTTCGACCGCCGGTGCACGACGTCGATGTCTGCCGTCGTGAGGATCGCTCCGGCCGTAGATCCGTCAGGAATTCTCGTGGCTCGTCACGGGGTCGCGAGCGGATGCGGGTACGCGTAGGGGGTCCATCCCCAGGTGTTGCTCGTCACATAGTCCCGGCCCGCCTGGATGTACATCGCGGGAGTGCTGCACGGCGGGCCCGCGGTGTCGCTCCCGGCGATCGCGATGAAGTTGCTGTCGGTCGTTCCCGCTCCGTCGTTGCCGAAGATCGCGAGCGGGTGGGACGGCGGTCCCTCCGGCGTCTCGTTCGATTGCCCAACCTGATACTGCATCGGATACGGATCGGGGCAGCCGACCGTGAGGAGGATCTCCACCTTGTTCGGGTACGTCGAGCCGTCGGGCGAGTCGGCGCGGTCCATCGTGTTGTTCGCGATCACTCCCGAGCTGCCGCGCGCCCAGATCCACTTGTTGACCGGGATGGAGTTCGAGACGCGGTGGAACGTGTTCTCGTAGACCTCGAACTGCCGCGTGCCTCCGTCGGGTGACGAGTCGTTCGGGTAGCCGCCGTGAAAGACGATGCTCGAGTCGACGTACGCGTTGTGGCGGATCACCAGCCTCGAGCCCACGTCGCCATCGGGCATCGTCTCGACGATGTTCGTGAACGTGTTGTCCTCGAAGTAGATGTTGCGCTCACCCGTCGCGTCGTCGGCGCCGAACGTCGGCGCCTCGGACCAGTCCTCACCGGTTTGCGTGTTGAACACGTCTGCGTTCGTCCAGGTCTCGGCGGTGAGCTCGTTGTGATGGAGGACGCCGCCGTTGGCGGTGAGGTGGACCGCGCGGTCCGCGACGTCGGATCGCACGTAATTGTGGTCGATGATGTACGGCTTCGCCGTGGGCGAGCCGCCCGCGTCGATGTGCTCGTCCGTGCCGGTGAAACGGAACCCGCTGAGCCGCGTGTAGCGCGAGGCGTGCTTCGTCATGCTCACGAGACCGTCCGTGATGACCGTGCCTGACGCGGAGCTGCCCGCGCCGAGGAGCTGGATCCCGCTGAACGAGATCCCCGGGGACCAGCTGCACGTGCCCGCGGGAACTCGCACCGCATCTCCCGGGCTCGCCATCGCGAGCGCCGCTTCGACGTCGGCGCGCGAGCACGAGGCCGCGTCGAACGTCTCGTCGGGCACGAGGTCGGGCGGCGTCATGCCCGAATCGACCGGCGGGAGGGGCCCGTCGGTCGACGCGGCCCCTCCGTCCGAGGTCCCACCACCGCCATCACGCATCGCCGCTCCGCCGTCGACGCCACCGGAGCTTCCATCCGGGACACCCATCGAGGAGTCGTCGCCGCAACCGAGGACCGCGAGGAGAACGAGAAGACCTCTGGGGATTCTCATTCGAACGAGACTAGCAGCTCGGCCGCGCACGAGAACACGACGCGCTCGACCCGGATCACCGACCGCAGACGCCGTAGTCGAGGCGGATCCCAGTGGTCGCGCGGAGACTGACG
Organism: uncultured delta proteobacterium; assembly: GCA_963740495.1. Lineage (GTDB taxonomy): Bacteria > Myxococcota_A > Polyangia > Polyangiales > CAVUEK01 > CAVUEK01. Next base: position 36,208 of record CAVUEK010000005.1, on the reverse strand, counting down.
CACCGTTCGCCGAGGGCACACCGCGGTGCATCGCGCGCGCAGACCGCAGCGCAAATCCCGATGCTCACGTCCTCGGCGGCCACGCTCGCTTCGTCCGCGATGAAGGCCGCGCACTGCGTGCCCGCTCCGCATGCGTCGACGGCGCCGCAGGGCTCTCCCGTCGCGACGCCGTCGACCGGGCGGCAACCATCCATCGTCGGATCGGGGTCGAGGACGCAGGCCCGCATCGCGCCGCACGCGTCGCTCAGGGGATCGCAGCGCGAGCCCGCCTCCAGGTACGAGCCGACGGTCGCCGTCGGCTCGCACCCGACGAGAAAGAGGAGCGAGGCGAGCGCGCGCGCGGTGCGAAACGCGGCCATCAACGCTCGGGCGGTGGGCCGGGCGGGGGCGCGCAAACGCCGTAGGTCTCGTTGACCTGCCGCCCGCTGAAGCCCCAGAGCTGGACGGGGTTGCACACATCGCTCGCGTCAGCGCAGCTCGGTCCCGCGGTCGCACAGAGCGGCATGCAGAACGAGGCGTACATCGGAAGGTAGCTCTCCTCCTGACTGAACCAGGTGAGGCCATCGCCGCTGTCCTGCATCGTCGCAAAGACGCACTGCGTGCCGGGCGCACAATCGGTCGCGAGGGTGCACGCGCTGCCCGCCGGTGCGGTCCCTGCCGGGATGCAGCGCGCGGCGCGGCCTTCACCCCAATCGTAGCCTCCGTCTTGATCGGTCGCGATGCACATCTCGCCCGTAGCGCAGTCTTGCTCGACCGCGTCACATCCGGGCAGGACCGTCGGCGGCGGAACGCAGCGCGGGTCGCGCGGGTACATCGTGCAGTAGTCGCTGCCGTCGGTGTCGACCGGCAGGCCGCCATCGGCCTCCATGATGAGCGGCACGAAATCGGAGAAGTGCATCACGTCGGCCGAGACGAGGCCCGTCTCCACGTCCCACACCGCGCCGCCGACACGGCTCCACGCGGCGCCACCGTGCGGGCGCGTCCACAGGGTCGTGGGCTCGGTCGTCGCGGGAATGAAGACGTGTACGGGGAGCGCGAAGGGCAGGCCCGCGGGGCCGAACGTCACCATGGGCCCCACCGCGCGCGCGCGGGGCGCCACGTCGTCCGGCGCGGCGCCCGAGTCGATGGTGAACTGCACCGCCGACTCGAGCGAGCCGGCGGGGACGACGACGCGCGCGCCGCGCATGGGCCCGTCGACGATCGCGACCTCTCCTCCCTCGGGCCCGATGAGCGCGCTAGCGCCGGCGCCGCGCGGCGAATCGCACGCAACGAGGGCCAGCGCGCAAGAGAGGAGCACCGACACAGAAGCGACGCTGACGAGCGCGCGCGTTCGGCGCACGAGAAGATTGGTTCGGGGCGTTCGAGCGATCATCGAGGACCTCCAGGAAGCAACGCTTCCGGCGTGGATGGGGTGACGAGCCGAGCGCGGAGCGGAGCTTCTTGCTCGTTCGCGCGCTCTGTCATCTCGACACCGGTCGCTGCGCCATCCGTCACGGCGCGTCTCCTCGCGCATCGTCGTCGTGAGTGTCCCCACACGCGCGCGCGATCGAGCCCGACCATGCGCTCGGCCCGAGGCGCAGCGCGAGCGCTCGGCCGCGAGCCACGTCGCCGCTCTCGCACAGCACGAGCGCACGCGCGATCTCGCGCTCGCGCGCGAGCGCGCCGTGGGGGAACCGCGCTTCGTGTTCGGCGAGCACCCCGAGCGCGTCGGAATAGCGCGCGTCGACGCGCGCGGCCTGCGCACGGCGCAGGAGCGCGAGCTCGGCGGCGAGGTCGGCGACCGGAGCGGTGGTGCGGAGCGGCCGCGCCGACGAGGCAGCGGAGTCGGGCACGGGCACGGGCACGGGCACGGGCACGGGCTCGGGCGCGGGCTCGGGCTCGGCGTCCGGCACGAGCGCAGGCGCGGAGTCGGACGCCGGCCCGGACGGGGAGTCCGGCTCGGACTTGGGCACGGGCACGGGCGCCGGTGGCGTGAGGAGGACGGTGAGCGCGGTGAGCGCGGCGAGCGCGGCGACGATGCCGAGCGCGGCGGTGGAGACGCTGGCGAGGGTGGCGCCGGCCGGCGCGGCGGTGCCGGCGGCGGGGGCCGGGGGCTCGCTCGGCGCGCCGCCGTTCGCCGCGCTTCCGTTCGGGGCGCTGCCGGCGGCGATCGCGGCATCGAGCCGCGCGTAGAGGCGCTCGCGCTCGCGCGCGGTGGGCGTGCCCTCGGCTCGGGCGCGTTCGAAGAGAGCGCGCGCACGCGGGGAGAGACCGCTCATGGGGCCTCCCGCAAGAGCACGAGGCGCTCGAGCTCGGCGCGTGCGAGGCGCAGGCGCGAGTAGACGGTATTGAGCGGAACGCCGAGCAGCTCGGCCACCTCGGGGGCGGAGAATCCCTCGAGGTCCATGAGCGCGAGCACCTCGCGCTTGGGCTCGTCGATCCGCTGGAGCACCGCATCGAGCACGGCGAGCGCCTGGTTCGTCTCGGCGAGCGACTCCGGAGTCGCCGTGTCGTGCACGAGCTCGTCGGCGGCCGCGGTGGGAGAGCCATCGGGCCGGCGGCGCAACGATCGCTTGTGGTTGAGCCCGGCGTTGCGAGCGATGCGGTAGATCCACCCGCGCATCGTCGAGCGCGCTTCCCACGACGGCAGCGCGCGATGCACGGACAAGAAGACCTCTTGTGCGACGTCCTCGGTGGCCGCCGAGGGGACGCCCAAGCGACGCAACGTCCGAAAGACCAGCTCCACGTGAGCCTCGTAGACCTCGCGAAAGGGTGGGATGGCGGGTCGCGGCGGCGCCGACCGCTCGGGAAGAGTCACTCCATCTCGCTCGACACCGCTCGAGCCCCAATCCATCACGCTCGGCCTCCGAAGAGGCGCACCACGAGCGTGGCGGCCGCCTCCGCGGTCACGTCGTTTCCCGGGCGGACCACGTCCGCGCCGTCGATCGCGAACGCCGGCGTGACGATGGGGAACCCCGCCGCGCCCGAGACGCGGATCGAGAGTGGGCCGACGAGCGCCACCTCGACCATGAGGACCGCGTGCACGGAGAGGCGCGCGAGCCAGGCCGTCGATTGGTTCGCCACCCGGACGCCGGCGCCGGTCCCCGCCTCCGCACCGAACCGGAGCTCGGCGGCGCCGCCGAGCGAGACCGGTCCGAGAACCGGGATGAGCACGCCCGCGCGCAGCGCCCCGAGCACGAGCGTGACGTCCACACCGGCGCCCGCGGCGCTGCTCGCGCTGTAGGCGCGCGACACGTAGCCCGCGTCGAGCTCGAGCCGTACGAGCGCCCTCTCGCCGAGACCGAGGCCCAAACCCACGCGCGCTCCCGCGTTCGCCCCGGAGAGCGAGCCCGCATCGACGAGACCGCCCGCGAGCGCGAACACCGCGGGCTCCCCGTCGGAGCCCGGTGGCTCCGACTCCGACCCCGTGCCCGACTCCGACCCCGTGCCCGACTCCGACCCCGTGCCCGACTCCGACCCGGTACCCGACTCCGACCACGTGCCCGACCCCGACCCCGATCCGGTGTCCGGATCCGAGCCCGCCTCCGACCACGTGCCCGACTCCGACCCCGATCCGGTGTCCGGATCCGAGCCCGACTCCGCGACGACGCCGCCTGCCTCGCCGTCCCCGCCGTCATCCTCGGCCGCGGGCGCACCGTGCGGGTCGAGCGCGAGCGCGATGACGAGCGCGGCCGCCTCGGTCGCGCGCGCGCAGCTCGGCGCGACCAAGACGCGCTCCGACGCGATGCCTCCGCGGACGATCCCGATGACCGCCCTCACGCGCCCGCCTTCTCGCCGCAGCGCCACGCGTGCCGTCGCGTCGGTCGGGCCCTGCCCGAGCGGCCGCCCGATCGCGGCCTCCACCCGCGCCGGCAGCTCCGCGCTCGCGCAATCCGAGTCGACCGCGAGCACGAGCTCCTGCGCGCGCGCCTTCTTTGCATCGAAGGAGACGCACGCGAGCAGCGACACCGCACACACCGCCGGCACCGCGAGTGGATGGTGGTGCCTCACGCAGGCCCGTCCCGTTGCTACGGGGACCCCCGGCGTTCAGCGGGTCGTACAGATCGAGTCCCCGCTTTCCGCGCCCACGCACGACGAGCCTTCGGCCATCGCGTCACCGAACGGAGCCGAGGATTGCTTGGATGACCGGCTCCTGGCTCTGGTAGTTGCTGTACATGAAGACGAACGCGAGCGTCGTCGTCCCGCGGCGCTCGAGGCGCATGTCGACGGTGGCTTCGCCGCCGTAGTCGCCGAACATGAGCATCGCGGTGACGCTGACGCGACGCCACGCGCCGGAGTCGTCGCGGTCCTCGTGCGGATCGTTTGCGCTCGGGAAGCCGGCGAGCGTCGTCTTCGCGACATCTCGGAAGCGCGCTTCGACGGCGTCGGGCTCGTCCGCGAGCAGGTACACCCGCATCTGCACGTCGCTGAAAGCGACCGAGGCGGGCCCCCACCCTTCGCCACCCGCGTGCACGACGCACCCCTCGAAAGGGAGCACCGCGTTGACGACGCCGCCGTACTCGGCGTCCCACTCTCCCGAGCCGTCGCGCACGGCGTCGAGCTCGGTGCGCGTGAGGTGGAAGTTGTTGTGGCTCGACGCGTACCAACGCACCCAATCATCTGGCACGTCGAACGACAACCCCGGCGGCGTGATGGTGATCGTGTGGCCGCTCCGCGTCGCCACCGCGGTCCGCGCGATCGGCGATGGGGTCGCCGAAGCGGATGCCGCCGCGGGAGGCGAGCTCGTCGCGGGTGATTGGCTCTGCGTCGGCGCCGCGACCGGCGTCGCCGGCGGAGCCGCCGCGGTCTGGTCACCCGACGAAGCGGTCGAGCCGCACGCCGCGATCAAGACCGAGTATCCGAGCACGCATCCGAACCGCATCGAACGCCTCCCGTCCACGCTGCGCTCCCGCCGGGACGCCGCAACGGACGATACAGTAGACGGCTCGTCCGCCCGCTGGGTCTCTGATTTCGCCCGTCGACGGGAGCCGAGTGGCGGGCTTCACGGCATTCGAAGCGTGGTGACGACCCCGTAGACCGGATCGCTCACGGGCGGATCCTCGTGGTCGCCGAACAGGAAGATCCCGCCGACGGCGAGGCCGATGACGACGACCGCGACGCCGGCCCAGAGCCAGGGGCTCGCGAGCACGCTCCTCCCCTCCGCCGACAGCCGCACGCGGAGCGTCTCGCCCGCGTCGAGGTCGACCTCGGACTCGCGGCGTCCGGTCGGCCCGTCGACGATGACGTCGTACGACCCCGGCGCGAGCTCCCGGCGGAGCGTACCTGTCCCACGCCCGACGCCGACGATCTCGAGCTCGTCGTCCGGATCGCTCGCTTCTACGACGAGCGTGCCGAGGAGCGCGTCGGCGCTCGGGCGCAGCGCGAGCTCGACGACCCGGGAGCCGCCTCGGTCGAGCGTGACGCGCTCCTCCGCCGTCTCTCGACGCGGAGCCGACGCCGTGACGACGTGCTCCCCCGGGTCGACGCGATGCTCGATCCGCTCGCCCTCTTCCGTGGTCGCGACGCGGGCGCCGTCGATGCGCACCTCGATCCGTTCCGCTCCGGTCGCCCTCACGTGGACGACCGCGACCTCGCCCGACGTCGCGCGCCGGAGCCGCCGAGCCTCGCGCCGCTGATTGGCCGACAACGCCCCGTACTGGCCTTCGAGGAGCGAATCGAACACGCGCACCGCCTCGAGCGTCTGGCCGGTCCCGCGAAGTGCGACGGCGAGGTTGAACGCGGAGCCGGCGTTGGGCGCGAGCGCGAGGGACTCGCGCAGGAGATCCCGCGCTTCGGCGAATCGTCCCGTGACGAGCGCTTCGTTGGCCTCGTCGAAGAGCTCGCGCGCACCGGAAGCGGCGGCCGGAGCCTGCGCGAGAGCCGTGGACGCGAAGACGAGAAGGATCGACATCGGACCGAGCGCGAGCGCTCCGTCGCTCGCGCGTGGCCGGGTCACGCTCATGGCTGCCACTCCCACATGGGGACGCCCGAGCCTCCTTCGGGCGCCATCTCGCGCATGTCGCGCGGCCGGCGTCCGCTTCGTCGCGACGCGGCGCGGGCTCTCGGCGCCGCGCGCGCCTCTGGTCGAACCGTCTCGTGCGGCGCCTCGGTCACGCCCGATCCCTCGGGATCGTCGACGAGCGCGTCGCTCGCCATCACTGGAACGTCGACGCCCGCGCTCTCGCGCGACTCGGCGGTCTCGGTGTGCCTGACCGGCTCGTCCGGCGCTCGCGTTGCGTCGACGGTGGCGGCGCTGTCCGCTCCCGTGTCTCCAGCGTCGATCAAGAATCCGATCCCGCCGCCGGTCGCCAGCAAGAGCGCCGCCGCGAGGAGCGCGACGGCGATGCGCGTCGCGCGGCGACTCGCAGGGCGGGCTTCGCGGATCGTCGCTTCTTCTTCGGGCTTCGTGAGACCGGTAGCCTGCACGAGGGCCTGTGCCACCCGCTCCTCGTTCGCACGCCGCTCGTCGGCGAAGACGACGTCGAGGTACTGCGACACTTCCGCGCGCCCTTCGGACTCGACCAGCACCGCGACGACAGGCTCGAGAGACCGCGCGACGCCGAGCGCCGTGCCCGGACGGTGCGCCGGGTCCTTCGCCAACATAGAGAACAGAAGTGACACGAGCTCCGGCGAGACATCGTCGCGATACTCGCCGATGTCCGGTGGGGGCTCGTTCAGGATCCTGCGAACGCCATCCATCCCGGAGACGTTCTTGTAGAGGCGTTGCCCGCTCAAGAGCTCGAACAGGACCACGCCGAGCGAGAAGACGTCCGAACGACGATCGGGCTCGTCGAAGCGGAGCTGTTCCGGCGAGAGGTACCCGTACTTGCCTTTGAGCACGCCCGTGGCCGTACGAGTCGTCCGTCCGAGCGCCTTCGCGATACCGAAATCCGTCACGCGCGTCACGCCGTCGAACCCGACGAGCAGGTTCTGCGGGGACACGTCGCGATGCACGAGGCAGAGCGGTCGGCCGCGAGCGTCGCGAAGATCGTGCGCGGCGTGCAGACCCTGCGCGGCGTCGATGGCGATTCGAAGCGCGATCTGAAGAGGCACGCGTTGCGTCGCAGCGCGGGCGATCATCTGTCCAACGGAGGTCCCTTCCACGTAGTCCATCACGAGGAACGGGCCGCGCTCGTCCTCTCCGACGTCGAGCACGCTGACCGCGTTGGGGTGACGCAGCAGCCCCGCGATGCGGGCTTCCTCCAAGAACATCTCACGCGACTCCGCGTCTTCTCGGTACGCAGAGCGCAACCGCTTGACGGCATAGAGGCGCCGAAACCGGCCCTCTTCGCGGATCGCGAGCTCGACCTTGCCCATGCCGCCGGACGCGAGCTCGCATATTCGGCGATAGCCCGTCGTCGTCCCATCGCTGTCGAGCTCTCGCCGAAACACGTCGTTACTATACAATCGTCGCGAGTGCGCCTCCATGGACGTGGAAACCGTTCTCCTCGGTACGATTCGTGACGCAGCGCTCGGGCTCGACGTCTCGGCGTTCGAGAGAGCGCGCGCGGAGGCCGAAGGCCGTATCCCTCCAGGATGGTCGGCGTGGGCATCGCTCTTCTCGCGCTTCATCGCGGGCGATCTCGACGCCGTCGGCCGCGGCGCCGAAGCGCTCGAGCGCGCATCCGCCGCGAATGCAGACGCGGTGCTCGTCATCGAGGCGGCGGCACTTCGCGCGCTCGCGCTGATCGAGCTCGGAGACCTCGAGCAAGCGCGGAGCGTCGCCCGCCGAGCATCGCGCATGGCGCGGACCGAGGCGTTTCCGGAGCAAGAGCACGTGGCCAATCTGGTCCTCGCGCGCGTGCGGCGGCTCACGGGCCATCCGCACCTCGCCGCGAGGATCCTGACCTCGCTCGCGAGCGTCGTGTCGCCACGCTTCCGGCCGTGGACCGCGTGGGAGCTCGCGATGGCGGGTGCCGACACCGCGTCCGCGGTCGCCCTCGACGAGCTCGGGCCGTCTCCGGCACGCGATGCTGCTCGCGCCCTCCTCGCCTTCTTCGACGCGGCCGAGCGCGGCGCACACGACGAGATGGACGCGAGCGTAGAGGCGCTCGGGATGCTGTCCCGCCATCCGTGCTTCGGTAGCGACGTGGCGGCGCTCCGCGACGCGACGGACCTCGCGGTCTCTCCGAGCCACGAAGCAGTCGCCTCGTGGTGCCGGGGCGCCACCGCGGACTCGCCACCCGCGCTCCATGGAGTGCTCACGCGACGTGGCAGCGCGCCGCGCGACGAGCCCGCGATCGCCTACGTGGCGTCTCACGCTCCTTCGGGCCCACGCAGGATCCCGCGAATCGTCTGGGCGCACGCGGCGCGCGAAGGAGTGCTCGCGCTCCCGCAGGGCCGGAAGAAGCAGGGCCGGAACGAATCGGTGCTCGCCGCGCTGACCCTCGCGGGGCCAGAGGGCCTCGCGGAGGACGCGCTCTTCGCCGAGGTCTACGGGTTCGCGTTCGTTTCCGAGATGCACCGCGGCGTGCTCGGAGTGTGCCTGCACCGAGCCCGCGAGTACCTCGGCGCAGCCGGCGCGATCGACAACGCCAAGGGCAGGCTCACGCTCACGCTCGCGACACCGATCCTCGTTCCCGACCCCCGCTGCGCAAACCCCATGGAGGACCGCCTCCTGCGCGCGGTCGCGGAGCAACGCGGCGCGACCGCGAAGGACATCGCCGCGACGGTCGGGATCTCGCTGCGCGTCGCACAGGACAAGCTCGCGGAGCTGAGCGCCGACGGTTCGTGCATCGCGCACCGCGAGGGGCGCGAGGTCCGCTACGAGGTCGAGGACACGACCTTCTCCGAGCCGACTGCACATCGCTGAGCGCCGCGTGTCAGCGCCGAGGAAAGCAGACGTGCGCCGGCGACGGCTCCCCGCCCTCGCTCGCAGGTGTCATGAAGCCGCGACCCAGCTGGCCGTCTTCGTTCCAGCCCCAGCACCAGAGCGTCTCGTCGGCGCGAACCGCGCACGTGTGGTCGCGCCCGAGCGCGAGCGCGAGCCAACCGTCGCCTCCGGGGGTGCGCACGCGTACCGGCACCGATCGGCGTTCGAGGTCGCCGGTTCCGAGCTGGCCGTGGTCGTTGCGGCCCCAGCACCACAGCGATTGGTCCTCCGCGATCGCACACGTGTGCGACTCGCCGCCCGCGACGGCGCGGTAGCGGCCCGGCGGGGCGTCGACGACGAGAGGCGTGGGGCTGTTGTGAGCGATCGTGGCCCCTACCCCCAACTGGCCGTTGAGCGCTCCGCCCCAACACCACAGCTCACCGCCCGAGCGGATCGCGCACGTGTGAAAGTCGCCCGCCGAGACCTGGATCCAGTCGTCGAAACAACCGCCGGCGCGGCACCCGGTCTGTGTGGGGGACGACCGATCGGCGCTGTCGCCCACGCCGAGGGAACCGTCGACGTTGTCGCCCCAACAGAAGAGGCGACCGTCACGCTTGATCCCGCACGCGTGGAATCCGCCCGCCGTGACTTGAATCCAATCCGACGCGTCGTCGATCGCCGTCGGCGTGGGGACCAGATCGATCGCGGGGTCTTGGGCGCATGCACCGCGTTCGTTGTTGCCCCAACAGAAGATCCTCCCGTCGGCAGTGAGGGCGCACGAAAAGTACCAGCCGCTGTCGATGGCGACGAAGCCGGGGTCGCTCGTCCCGACCTCGACCGGCGCGTCGTAGATGCGGTCCTCGCTCGTTCCGAGCCCGAGCTGTGCGCTCCCGTTCCAACCCCAGCAGTGACACGTGCCCGTCCATTCGAGCCAGCAGGTGTGATCCGTCGCCGCCGTGCCGGCGCTCAATGCTCCCACGTCGACGAGCCGAGGCGTGACCGCGCCATCGCCGGCGGAGCCGAGCTGACCGACGCGGTTCGAGCCCCAGCAGTAGAGCTCGTCGGACCGCAGGCCCGCGCACGAGTGAAGGTGACCGCTTGCCGCCAAGCCTACGGGCGTCGAGGTCGTGCACGAGCCGGCGTTGCACGCATCGGTGTCCGTGCAACCGCAGGGCGTTCCGTCGGCGATGGGAGCGCACACGTTGCCCGCGCACTCGGCGCACTCACCGCAGCCCGGGGTGCTCCGATCCGCGTCGCCGACGGGCGACGGATCGAAGCACGCACCGACGCACACGCCGCGGTCACAGGTCCGTCCGACTCCGCAGTCGAGCGCTCCGCGACATTCGTCGTCGAACCAGAGGTGTAGCTCGCGGAGCTCGTCTCGGTGGTAGCGGGACACCGCGACCACACGCGAGAGCGGGACGCCGCCCGCATCGAGCAGCGTGCCCTCGATCGCGAACGTGCGGCTCGCGTCGCCGCCTTCCGGGACGAGCGGGACGCGCGCGAGCGCCGACGCCGCGCCATCCCCGATGGGGCTCGTCGCGTCGAGCACCACGCCGCCATCGGGCCCGGTCACGACGACGTGAATCGAGGCGGCGGCCGCCCGCAGCTCGGAGCCCGCGTGAAAGAGCGCGATGACTTGGGTCGCAGGGTGAGCCCCGCATCCGAGAGCGGCGAAGAGCCCGAGCCACAGCCGGCGACGGAGCCCGCGGGGCCTGGAGAATATGAGCAAAAACGTAGACATGGAGCGGAGCGTCCGTCGATTCTACGCGCGCCACGAGCGATGTGCTCGGCCTTCGCCCGAGCGGCCCGAACCGCGAAGCAACCGTAAGTGTTCGCCGCGGACGCGTCCCTCATAGTGGGCTCATGGCCAACGTTGCGAATTGCGTACGCGGCGGTCTCGGGATGCTGATCCTGCTCTTCGGCTGCGACGGGCTGATCTCCGACCCGGGCGCGACCCACGGCTCGACGCCGAGCTCGACCGCGACCTGCCACGCCGGGCAACCGAGCGTCGCGACTCGGCCCATTCGCCACCTCACGCCGGACGAGTACGCGAACACGCTCCGCGACCTCTTCGGCGATCCCGGCCTCGTCCCGAGCTTCGACGACGAGACGGCGGTGCTCACCGAGCACGGCGCGTACGAGCTGCGGGACACCGCCGAGCTGGTGGTGAGCCGTCGCAGCTCCTGGACGCGCACCGTCATCCCGTGCGACACGAGCGGGCCGGCCGACGATTCGTGCGCCGAAGCGCTCCTCGACGACTTCGCCCCGCGCGCTTTTCGACGGCCCCTGACGGACGGCGAGCGCGGACGGCTGCTCGCGACGTACCAGCAGGCGAAGGCGGACCTCTCGTTCGCCGACGCGATCGAGATGCTCGTCGAGATCATCGTCCAAGCGCCGCAGACCGTGTACCTGAGCGAGGTCGGGGAGGCCCAGCCCGACCTGCCGGCAGGCATCCGCGCTCTCGACGCGCACGAGCTAGCGGCGCGTCTCTCGTACTTCCTCTGGAACACGATGCCCGACGACACGCTCTGGGACAGCGCAACGCGGGACGAGCTGCGCGACCCGGCCGTGCTCCGTGCGCAGGCCGAGCGGATGCTCCGCGATCCCCGCAGCGAGCGCATGTTCCAACGCTTCATCTCTCGCTGGCTCCAGATCGACGGCGGTCGTCTGCACAACGCGCTCGAGGACACGGTCAAGAACGCCGACCTGTTCCCCACGTACGATGCCTCGCTGCGCGCGGCCATGCGGACCGAGCTCGAAGCGTTCGTCCGCGCGATCCTCGTCGAGGAAGGCGGCACCATCGAGCAGCTGCTCCTCGACCGGCGCGCCTACGTCAACGGCCCTCTCGCCGAGCTCTACGGAGTCGAAGGCGGCCCGAGCGGCGCGGACGAGTGGCAGTGGGTGGCGCTCGACCCGACCGAGCGTGCGGGCCTCCTCACGCGTGTCTCGTTCCTCACGGTCCTGTCGTCGGCGAACGTCTCGGCGCCCATCCGTCGCGGCGTCCACGTCTATCGAGAGATCCTCTGCGAGGAGCTCGGCGACCCGCCACCGAACGTCAACAACGCGACGCCGGAAGGCGGCACGACCGATTCGGGCGGGGTCCGGTCGGTTCGTCAAGACACGGACGCGCGCACACAGGGGGCGCAGTGTCAGACGTGCCACGGCATCATCAACCCGATCGGGTACGCGTTCGAGCACTACGACGCCATCGGTCGGTTCCGAACCGACGAGCTCGGCACCGGGCTGCCGATCGACTCGTCGGGCGCGATTCAGAACACCGACGTCGATCGCTCGATCGCCGACGCCGTGGATCTGAGCGAAGCGCTCGCCGAGAGCACGCAGGTGCGAACGTGCTTCGCGCGCAGGATGATGACCGAGGCGTTCGGTGCGGCCCCCGAGGCGGCAGACGCCTGCTCGCTCGACAGCGTGCAGCAGTCGTTCGTCGACACGGGCAGCGTTCGTGATCTCGTGCTCGCGCTCGTCGGCAGCGACGCGTTCCGGTACGTGGCAGTCGAAGGAGGAGGAACATGATCCGCGACCTCAAACACTCCGGACGACGCGCCTTCCTCAAAGGTGCGGGCGCCGCCACGCTTGCGCTGCCGCTGCTCGAGTACACGCACGGGCACGCGTTCGCCGCCGGCACGGGACCGAAGCGCTTCATCAACGTGTTCAGCCACGGTGGCTGCGTGGTGAACCTCATCTCCTGGCCGTTCGGCTATACCGACGGATCGGGCGACCACCACGGGATGAACTACTGGACGGCCGTGGATGCCAGCACGAACCTCGGCGTCGCACACGCGCCGCTCGAGCCGTTCCGCGCGAAGGTCAACGTGATCCGAGGCGTCAACGGTCGCGCAGCGATCGCACAGGATCCGTACGGGCAGGGCGAGCACCGGATCGCGAACGTCACGGCGCTCACGTGCGCCACGATCGACGAGTATGGCGAGGGCGACTCGCTCCACTACGAGCCTCGGCTCTGGTCGCTCGACTACGAAGTGGCCGAGCGCCTCGCCGCGAGCCAGCCGACGCGCTTCGAGCGGATCCACCTGAAGGTGCACGGCCACGACTACGGCACGCCCTTCTACCACGGGCCAGGTGAGCCCTCGAGCCCGTTCTCGGATCCGCGCGAGGCGTTCGCGACGTTGTTCGAGGGAGTCACCCCGAGCGGCGCGCCCGATCCATCGGTGCTCCGCCGCTTGACGCGGCGGCGGAGCGTCATCGACGGGGTGCTCGGAATGTTGGAGGAGCTCCGCGGGCGCGTGAGCAGCGCCGACTCGATGCGGATCGAGGCACACCTCGACCACCTGCGCGCCATCGAGCGCTCGCTCGAAGAGCTCGACCTGCCGCCGATGTGCCTCCCGCCGGACGCGCCGTCCGTCGGCGGCGACGACGGAGGAGACCTCGTCGGTCCGATCTTCGCCGACATGCTCGTCGCGGCTCTGCGATGCGGGCTGACCAACGTCGCAAACTTCGAGATCTCCGACATCCTGACGCCGTGGGCGCCGAGCGGTCTGCAGGTCGACTCGGCGTTCGGCATCGGCCACTCGCTTCACCACATCGGTCGCGACGTCGGCGCGACCGGACCGAGCGCGAGCCTCCACGATTGCTGGCTCACCGAGATGCGGGAGAACCGGTGGTGGCGCTTCGGCCTGATGGCGCGGGTCCTCGAGGGGCTCGACGATCCGCTCTTCGCCGAGGGCGAGCTGACCATGCTCGACAACAGCCTCGTGTACTTCACGAGCGAGTTCAGCAACGGCTCGCAGCACCTCGCCTCGGACGCGCTCGTCGTCACGGCCGGAAGCCTCGGGGGCGCCATTCGGACCGGAGAGCACATCGACTACAATCTGCACGCCGGAACGATGCTCTACGAGTCGAACGAGTCGCTCGGCAATCTCTACGTCGCGTTCCTGAACGCGCTCGGCGAGACCGACACGACGTTCGGGGATCCCGCGTACATGGACCACACGGGCCCGGTGCCCAACCTGCTCACGTGAGAGCCGTTCGGCGCAGCGGAGCCATGCGGGCGTCTCCATCGGTGTGCGCCGCGATCTTCGCGGCGAGCGCGACGACCGGTGGGATCGGCGTGCTCGTGGCGCTCGCGGCGTGCGGCGGTGACGAGCCCGCGTCGATGGACGGAGGCGCCCCGGGACGCGACGCGGCGAGCCCCGACGGCGGCGCACCGCGACGAGACGCGACGAGCGGAGGCGACGGCGCGGCGACGCCCGACGGCGGCGGCACACCCTTCTACGTGTCGCCGGACGGCGCGAACACCGACGGACGGAGCTGGGCGAGCGCGTGGACCGAGCTCGACCAGATTGACTGGGCCTCGGTAGAGCCGGGCGACCGGATCGAGATCGGCGGCGGGACGTACACGACACGGCTCGTCCCCGATCACGGCGGCGAGCCAGGCGAGCGGATCACGCTCGAGCGCTCGCGCGAGCCGGGGCACGACGGAGCGGTGACGTTCGACTACTCGCACACGTCCACGCCCGAGTACTGGTCGGGCTACGTCCGGATCGAGCACCCCTACATCACGATCGACGGCGGCGACTGGGACCGGTTCGAGATGATCGCCGACGCGAGCTGCCTCGTGATCCTCGAGAACGGTACGGACGACGACTACTTCGAGCTCAGGAACACGCGCCTCAGCGGGTACGCAAACCCCGACAACGGCGGCGCCACGCTCTGCATCTTCTCGGGCAGCATGGCGATGGACCATGTCTGGTTCGGCACGCAGGTCGGCGCCGAGGACCACATCAAGCTCGTCACGGAGTCGCACTCGAGCCTGCGCGTCGAGAACAGCGTGTTCACGCCGTGGATCTCGATCGCCGGAAGCCACTCCGACCTGATCGAGCAGTGCTGGCCCGGCTGCGAGGCCGGCGACCTGCTCTTCCGGCACAACCTCGTCTGGGACTCGGGCCCCGGCGGCGAGAACCTCGTCTTCACGCTCGACCCGCACTGGGCGAACGTCGATGTCTCGTACAACGTCTTCCTCGACACGTCGGGCGTCTTCCAGTTCACGAGCCGAGGAGATCTCCGCATCTCGAACAACGTGTTCTACGACGTCGGCGGTACGATAGGCGGCGACGGCGACTTCGAAGCTGTCAACAACATCTTCGTCGGGCCGCCCGAGAACTCGAACATCGTCTGGGGAAGCGTCCCGCGGTACTCGCTCTGGGGCCCGATGACGTACGGGTACTTCTCCGGCGACGGCACGAACCTCCAGGGCGACCCGATGTTCGTCGATCCGACGAACATCCTCGGCGTGGACGGCGTCCCGTTCACCGACGATGACGGCTTCAACGTTCGCCCCGGAAGCCCCGCGATCGACCACGGCGGCACCACGCGCGACACCGTCGACATCCGCGGTAACCCGCTCGTCCGCGCGCCCGACATCGGCGCGTACGAGGCCCCGTGAGACGCGTCTCAGCGCGCGCCGCGCTCCTCGCGCTCCCGCTCGTGCTCGCGTGCGGAGGCGACGACGACGCTTCCGTCGACGGTGGGCGCGACTCGGGCATGCCTCGGCGCGACGGATCCACCACGACCGACGGCGGCCGCGCGTCCGACGGCGGACCGGGCTCCGACGGCGGGCGGGGAACCGACGGCGGCGTTCCGCCCGCGCCGTGCGATCAGACCCTCGGGACGAGCGACGACGTCGCAGGGGCCGTCGGGGACGCCGGCGACGACACGACGATCTGCCTCGAGGCCGGCGACTACGGCGACGTGAGCTTCGGTGACGCCGGCAGGTCCGGCTTCGTGACCGTGCGATCGGCGACCGGCCTCGACGCGACGATCAGCCCCCAGATTGACGGAGCAGGCTTCGTCCGCTTCCAGCTCCTGACGATCAGCGGCGCGTACGTCCACGCGTGCGCGCACGACGTCGAGCTCCGCGACAGCACGTTCACGAGCGGGCTCTTGATCACGAACCGGGACAGCTCGTGCTCGGCGGACCTTCGCGTCGTCGTCGACGGGAACGCGTTCGGCGATCTCGAGGGCGCGCTCTACGAGGGCCGCATCTCGGTCGCCGACGATGACGGACCGCAGCCGCCGATGGGCCTCACGATCAGCCGCAACACGATCGGCCCTGGCTGCGGCTCGGACGGAGTGCAGATCGTCGGAGGCGCGAGCGGCGTCACGATCGGCCCCGGGAACATCTTCGACGGCATCGTACAGTCCGGCCCCGTCCACTGCGACATGATCCAGTTCTACGGCTCGGGCGAGAACAACACGATCACCGGCAACTGGTTCCGGAACGGCTCGGTCGCGCTCACGCACCACTCGGGCGCGCCCGACGCGACAGCGTTCACGAACAACCTCGTCACCAACGTGAACCAGATCCAGATCGGCGACAGCGCCGACTTCACGTTCGAGCACAACACGATCTACGACCTCACCGACGTCTTCTCCATCACCGGCGGCACGACGAACGCGTCCATCCAGAGCAACATCCGCATCGGCGACACCGCGGGCCTCGACACGACATCCGGGGCGGGCTGCACCGGCTGCACGATCTCGCACGAGCTCTGCGACAGCGCGAGCCGGTGCGACGGCACCGACACGATCATCGGCACCCCCGAGTTCGTCGGCGGCGCCGCACCCCCCGCCGACTGGTCCGGCTGGCGCCTCACCGACACCTCCCTCGGCCACGCCGCAGGCCACGACGGCGAAGACGTCGGCATCACGTACTACGGGCCGTAGTCGGCCGTGGTCGGCCGTGGTCGGCCTCGGCGCCCCGACATCTACGGGACGATCGGCAAGAGCGTGAACGGCCGCGCGTCGTAGCCGACGAGGGAGCTCGCGTCGGTGACGTAGAGGCGGAGCTCGCCGTCGAGGTATCCGCATCCGGCAGGGACGCTCGCCGCGGCGGAGGTGTCCCAGTTGACGAAGACGTTCGGCGCATCGGGATCGGGCAGCGGTACGACCGAGGCGATGGTGACGGTGAGGTCGACCTCGGGACAGCTCGAGAGATTTCGCTTGAAGACCCAACGGTTCGTGTACGGATACGTGCCACCGGTGACGAACGCGTCGATGAGCACGGTATCGCCGATCGTCGCGGATCCGGAGGCCGGCGGATCGCGGAGCTCGACGACCGGGCCGGGCGGGGGGTCGACGACGTTCAAGAACATCGAGGCGGTCGCGGTCGTGCCGTAGGCGTTGCGCGCGGTGAAGCTCAAGGTGCGCGTGCCGTTGGTCGGGAACGTGACCGCGGCGACGCAGCCCTGACGCGGGAGGATGAGCGAGTCTGCAACGTCGTCGCTCGCCCACGTCGTCCACGCCGGGGGCGTCGGCGATTCACAGAGATTGACGAGCTCGTCGATCGCGCTCGCTTGAAGCCCCAATGACACGCCGCGATAGACGGGCGTGGACGGAGTCGGTCGCACGATGCTCACGCTCGGGCCGGCGTCGGTGATGGTCAGATCGACCGCAGCCGACGCCGAGACGCCCTGCGCGTCGCGCACGGTCGCGGTGACGCGCCGCGGTCCGGGCGAAGCGAACTGGTAGTTGAACGATGTACCGGTGCCGATCTCCCCATCGACGCTCGAGGTCCACGTGACGCTGCAACACGCCGTCCCATCCTCGAAGTCCTTGGCCTGCGCCGCGAACTCGACGCCGACGATGCTCGCGGGGAGCGTGCTGCGGTCCGGTGGGGAGACGATCCGGAGCTGCGGCGGATTGTTCTGTCGCGAGAGCGCCATCGCGACCGCCGCCTGCGCGTCGACGACCAACCCGTAGTCGGAGCTGTCGTGCGCCGACGCGAGCAGGATCGAGTAGACCTGGTCGGCGGTCAGCGTCGGATTGGCGGCCCACACGAGCGCGGCGATGCCGGCGACGAACGGCGCGGCGACGCTCGTTCCTCCTTGGGTTCGCGCCGCGGTGCCGATCACGTTCCCGGTGTCGTCCGGCTCGGGCCCGACGAACAACGTGTACGGTCCGAAGAGGTCGACGGAGTTGTCCTGGCGTCCGGGGTCGTCGAGCCCGTGGTAGCGCGTGCGCTGCTGGCGACCGTAGTTGCTCAGCACGTCGCGCGCGCCCGTCCGCCAGCCGAGCCCGCCGATGCAGACCGCGTCGTCGAGCTCGCACGGGATGTAGACGTCCGATTCCCAGCAGACGAAGACGCAGTCCTCGTGATCGACGTCCTCGCCCGTATTGCCTGCGGCCCCGAAGACCAAGCTCCCCTGCCCGATCGGCGTGCCGAAGATCGGAAGGCGGCCGCGGACGAGCGTGAGGATGTTGTCGAGCGGCTTGACGAGGAAGCCGAACGTGCCGGGGATGCTCGTCGTAGCGCTGAGGTTGATGATCCGAGGGCCGTTCGTCAGCGCCGGGAGAACAGCGCCGAACAAGTACTCGATGTACTTGAAGAGGTCGGGCGACGGGCTCGGCACCGCGAGCAGCTCGGCGACCGGTCCGCCGGGCCCGGCGGCGCCGTAGCCGTTGTCGAGCTGGCCGACCGCGGCCGAGACGACGTCGGTCGCGTGCCAGCGACACGGCGTGTCGTTCGTGCAGACCTCGGGGTTCGGCCGAAGCCATCCATCGGGCGGAAAGATGTCCGTCGTCGGCGGGTAGTCGGGGGTCTGCACGAAACCGCCGTCCATGATGAGGACCTTCACGCGGTTGCCGAGCTTGCCGGCGGCGAGGAGCGCGTCCCAGGCTTGGGGCACGTGGTGCTCTCTCATGTACGGCCAGCTGAACGCGTCGGGCGTGTACGCGTAGTCGGTCGGTCCCGTCGCGCCGTCGGCGCCCGCGCCTTCCCAGATGCCTTGAGGCTCGAGCAGGAAGCTCGCGCCGATCACGAGCGACGGATCGGCAGCTCGCTCGGCGGCAGCGACCGCGAGCAGGTCGAGCAGCGCCTCGCTCGAGACCCGGATGTGGCCGCGAGCGCCCGGATCGATCCTCTGCAGGTTATCGGGCAGCGCCGAGGTCTCGGTGGCGGGCGGATCGAGCTCTACGAGGTAGAGGTGCTCGGTGACCATCGGGCTGAGCACGTCGAACGCGACGTCCGCGACCACGGTACCGCCCCACCGCGCCGCGAGCGCGTCTACCGGAGCGCGGTCGGAGCTCATGACCTCGAGCTCGCCGAGCACGACGTCCGCTTGGTGGCCCGACGGACCGATTATGCTCCCGACGACACGGTCGGGACCGCCGTCGATGCCCTCGACGGTCGCGAGCCGCGGCATGATCGACGTGTCGATCTCGAACGTCGGGGGAGGAACGCCCTTCCCATCGTCGGAGTGACAACCCAGGAGCGACACGAGCACGCCAACGACCACGACACGAGCATTGCGCACGAGGTGTGACATGCGACCCTCCGGCCACGACGGCATTGTGACTGTCGGGACAGTCCCACACGGCAAGACGACGCGCTAGGCGCCGGCGCGGCCGTCGGCGCACAGCTTCCCGGCTGCGCTAGCCGTCACCCAAACGCCGCGACGCGTAGCCGTCCGTGGTAGCCTCCGCGCGCGATGGCTCGGAGACGCGGAAGCGATGGCGGCTCGAAGCGCACGTCGGACGCGCGGGGCGTGGCGCGCAGCGCGGAGCGCATGACGGAGGAACTGCCGCGGCCGGGGCGTGGGCTCGCGTACGTCGACTTCGGGGTCGCGGTGCTGCTTTTCGGCGGGACGTGGGTGGCGCTGCCGGCGCGGTGGTGGCCGATCGACACGCTCGGGACGGGGCTCGCGCTTCTCTTCTTCACGGCGGGCCTCGGCGCGTTCGTCGGCGCGCCGTGGGCGAGGCGGGCGGCGCTCCTCGCCGCGGGGGTCGCGCTCGCGTCCGGGCTCGGGCTCGTGACGACGCTCGCGGTGACCGCGTCGTACGTGGCGGGGCTCTACGGGCCCGTCGGGCGAGGCGGGGCGCTCCTTCTCACCGTCGTCGCGACCTTGATCCTCCCGTACCTCGTCATCCTCCCGGCCGCGCAGCTCTACGTGCTCGCGGGCCGGCGCTCCGCGGCATGAGCGCCGGCGAGCGGCCCGCGAGCGCGACGCGGTCTTCGCTTCGGCTCACGCGCGAGGCGCTCACGCGCGCGCTCGCGGCGTGGGCGATCCTCACTGCGGTCGCGTGCATCGTCGTGTGCTCCGCGACACGGATTGACGACGCGCCCATGCCCGGGCACGCCGCGCAGCGCTGGGCGCTCGACGCGCTCGAGGCCGCGCGCACGCGCTCGCCGCGACCCGCGCCGCCGCCCGGCGCGAGCGACTTCCGCGCGGACGGGCCGATCTTCGCGTTCGCGTGGTGGCGCGGGCACATCGTCGGGCGCCACGTCGGGCCGCCGTCGCTCGTGCGCGCGGTCGACGAGGCCGCGGGCGCGTTCGCGACCGACCGGTCCGTCACGGCCATCGAAGGATGGCGCGCGCCGCACGGCGCCGACCAGCGCGTCCGCTTCACGCTGAGCGTCGCGCGCGGCGAAGGCCCGATTGTCCGCGGCATCCCGCTCGTCGAAGCGCTCGGGCTCGTCCCTCTGCGCGACGGCCTGCACGTGCACGTGGACGGCCGCGACGCGTGGGCGACGCCCGACGAGCTCCACGCGTCGGGCGTCTACGACCGCGGCATCCCGACGCCGCTCCCCGAGATCACGTTCGGCGTCGACCTCCCGCCGCTCGTCGACCGGCTCGCGCGCGAGACCGGCGTCGAGGTCGCCGACGTCGACGCGCGCGGGTCCGTCCGGCGCTTCCGCGCGACGACGATCGGCGAAAAGGAGTACCCGCACCGCGTCGCCCCCACCGAAGACGCGCTCCGGCAGGCCGCGATTGACGGCGCGCGCTTTCTCCTCCGGCACCAGCGCGCCGACGGCACGTTCGTCTACATCTACGACGCGTCGACCGGCGGCCAGCGCGCGGAGCCGTACAACCTTCCGCGGCACTCGGGCTCGGCGTACGTGCTCGCCGAGGTCGCGCGCCTCGCGAACGTTCGCGAAGCGCGCGCGGGCGCGCGGAGCGCGCTGGAGTGGGTCCGCCGGACGCGCCTCCGCCACTGCGGCGGTCCGGAGCTCCTCTGCGTCGAGATGATGGGCCGCGTCGAGCTCGGCTCGACCGCGCTCACCGCGCTCGCTGCGGCCGAGTACCTCCGCGGCGGCGACGACCCGCTCGTCCGCGAGATGCTCGTCGGCCTGACCGCGCACATGCGCGCGATGCAGCGCGACGACGGCGAGATGATGCACGAGTACGACCTTCAGCACGATTGGCCGATCGACGTGCAGTACCTCTATTACAGCGGCGAGGCGGCGTTCGCGTTGCTCGCCGCGCACGCCGCGCTCGGCGACGAGCGGGACCTCGAGGCCGCGCGCCGCGTGATGGTGCACCTCACGGGCGCGAGCTGGGACTTCTTCGGCAGCCGCTACTACTACGGCGAGGAGCACTGGACGTGCATCGCCGCGTCGGCCGGCTGGGACCGCATCGAGAGCCCGGCGGCGCTCGACTTCTGCCAGCGGTGGGCGGCATTCAACCGCGAGGTCCAATTTCGCCCCGGCGACACCCCGTGGGCGTCCGATGGGGCATATGGGGTCGGGCCGCTCCTCCTGCCCCGCACCACCCCGGTCGCGAGCCGGAGCGAGGCGTTCGTCTCGACGTACGAGATGGAGGAGCGGGCGGGCATCCGCGACGACGCGCTCCGCGCCCAGATCGAGCGCGGTCTCGCCATGATCCTGAGGTGGCGCTGGGCGCCCGGACCGACCCACCTCTTCGCCGACCCGCGGGGCGCCTACGGCGGGATCCCGGGGAGCCCGACCGAGCGGATCGTCCGCAACGACTACATCCAGCACGCGGCGAGCGCGATGCTGAGGTGGTCCGAGGTGCTGCGCAGGGAACGCGAGGGGACGCACACGGAGTGAGGGCATCGGGCCCGGCGCCCGCGTACACTCTTGCGGTGCGGGAGGCGTGGATGATCTCGAGGAAGAGCTCGATCGCGGCGAGCATGGCCGTGCTCTTGGTTGCATGCGCGAGCAACGGCGGACCGCGCCCGGGCGGTGGCGACGGAGGCGCGGCGGACGCCGGTGGCTCGTGCACGAGCGACACCGACTGCGGCGACGACGGCATCTTCTGCAACGGCACCGTCGCGTGCGTTGGAGGTCGCTGCGTGGCGCAGGGGATCCCGACGTGCAACGACGGCATCGGCTGCACGCGCGACGAGTGCATGACCGCGACCGACGAGTGTCAGAACACGCCGATTCGACTCGTCATGCCCCGAAGGGACGGTCTGCATCCCGGGCGGCGGCTGCGAGATTCCCGCCGGCCTGCGAGTTCGACGGCGACTGCCTCGGCGACGGAGTCTTCTGCAACGGCGCCGAGGTCTGCATCGATGGCGCGTGCGTGAGCCCGGGCATGTACGACTGCGATGACGACGACTCGTGCACGGTCGACACGTGTGTCGAGGCGATGATGGAGTGCGATCACGAGGCGGCCGACCATCTGACCGATCCGCGGGCGTGCGGTCCGACCGGGATGAACGACTGCATCGTGTGCCCCGCGCCGCCCGCCGACAGCCACGAGGTCGCGGTCTGCGACGCGGGCGTGTGCGGCTTCGTGTGCGAGGCCGGCTGGTTCGATTTCGACGGGGATCCGTCGAACGGATGCGAGTCGAGCTGCGTCCCCGAGAGCGCGCCCGACCTCCCCGACGACCTCTTCGCGGACACCAACTGCGACGGCATCGACGGCGACATCGCCGACGCGATCTTCGTCGCCACGTCGGGCAACGACGCGAACCCCGGCACGATGATGCGCCCGAAGCGCACGATTGCCGCGGGCATCGTCGCCGCCGCGCTCGCGAGCAAGGACGTCTACGTCAGCGCCGGAACGTACACCGTCTCGTCGACGCTCGACCTCGCGACCGGCGTGAGCGTGTGGGGCGGGTACGACGCCACCGACGAGTGGAGCCGCGACAACGGCAACACCGTGCTCGTCTCCGGCCCGCCGACCGCGGTGTCCGCACAGAACATCACGACCGCGACGACGATTGATCGCATCAACGTGCAGTCCGCGAGCAACCTCGCGCCGGGCGGCGCGAGCGTCGGCGTGCGCGCCGTCGACTCGCCCGGGCTCACGTGGCGCGTCAGCGAGGTCACCGCGGGCTCGGGCGGACCGGGCTCGAACGGCTCGAACGGCACGACCGGCGGGACCGGCAACGACGGGCGCGACTCGGTCGGCGGCGTCGAGTACGACGCGGACATCAGCTGCTTCGCGTGCAGCTGCGGCGCCGCGCGGCCGGCCGGGCCGACCGGCGGCTCGAGCCCGTGCGGATCGACCGGCGGTCGCGCGGGGCGCGGCGGCTTGACGGGCGGCTCCGGTGAAGCCGGCGTCGTCGGCAGCGGGACCGGCGGCGGCAGCGCCGGCGGCGGCGGCGGCGCCGCGAGCGGGGGCTTCACGGGCGGGCCCGGCAGCGCCGGAGGCGCGGGGGTCGACGGCGCGGGGGGGCTCGGCAGCGGGGCGATCGTCGGCACGACGTGGGTCGCAGGCTCGGGCAGCGACGGAACGGCCGGCGGAAACGGCGGCGGGGGTGGCGGCGGCGGCGGCGGAGGCGGCGACACGAGCTGCTGCTGCCGGAGCTATGGCGACACCGGCGCGAGCGGCGGCGGCGGCGGCTGCGGCGGGACGCTCGCCACGGCCGGCGGCGGCGGCGGCGCCTCGCTCGGGTTCCTGCTGATCCGGTCGTCGATCGCGATCGAGATCGTGACGATCAACACGGGCATCGGCGGCGACGGCGGGAGCGGCGGCATGGGCGGCGGCGGCGGCACAGGCGGCGCGGGCGGCCTCGTCAACGGCCAGCCGGGCTGGACCGGCACGCGCGACCCCGACAACCAGGGCAGCGGCGGCCCGGGCGGAGCGGGCGGAGGCGGCGGACGCGGTGGTCACGGCGGCGGCGGCGCCGGCGGACCGTCGGTCGGCATCCTCCGCGACAGCGCCTCGTCGATCTCGACGAGCCTCGTCACGACGATGCTCGGCAACGCGGGCAACGGCGGGTCGAGCCCGGGCCATCCCGGCGCCCACGGCGCGCGGATGAACGAGCTCGTCCTGTGAGCCCGCTCGACACCCGACGGGGCCCCGATCCGGGGCCCGTTTGACACCCGCCGGGCCTCCGACTAGGTAGCGGGACCGCCTCGCGCGGGCCGAATGACCGGCCGGCGGGGCGCATCTATAGAGGAAATCGATGGCTGGCTACGTCTTCACCTCCGAGTCCGTGACCGAAGGTCACCCCGACAAGATCTGCGACGCGGTCAGCGACGCCCTGCTCGATGCGATCCTCGCGCAGGACCCCGACGCGCGCGTGGCGGTGCGAGACGATGGTCAAGACGGGCTACGCGATCGTCGCCGGCGAGATCACGACGACGACGACGTTCAACGTCGCCGAGGTCGTCCGCCGCACGATCCGCGACATCGGCTACACGACTCGGACGATGGGCTTCGACGCCGACTCGTGCGCCGTGCTCTCGGCGGTCGAGCGCCAGTCTCCCGACATCGCGCAGGGCGTCGACGTCGGCGCGGGCCTCCACAAGGAGCAGGGCGCGGGCGACCAAGGGCTGATGTTCGGCTTCGCATGCGACGAGACGAAGTCGCTCATGCCGGCGCCGATCGACTACGCGCACAAGCTCACGCGCCGCCTCGCGAAGGTCCGCAAGAACGGCGCGCTCCCGTGGCTTCGCCCCGACGGCAAGAGCCAGGTCACCGTCGAGTACGACTCGGACGGACAAGCCCGAGCGCATCGAGTCGGTCGTCGTCTCGACGCAGCACGCCGACGACGTGAAGCACAAGGACATCCGCGACGCCGTGATGAGCGAGGTCGTCGAGCCGGTGCTCCCGGGCAAGCTCCTCGACAAGAAGACGAAGTACTGGATCAACCCGACGGGCCGCTTCGTGATCGGCGGGCCGTTCGGCGACTGCGGGCTCACCGGCCGCAAGATCATCGTCGACACCTACGGCGGCATGGGCCGCCACGGCGGCGGCGCGTTCAGCGGCAAGGACCCGAGCAAGGTCGACCGCTAGCGCGTGCTACTTCGCGCGCTACGTCGCGAAGAACGTGGTCGCGGCGGGCCTCGCGACGCGCTGCGAGGTGCAGGTCGCCTACGCGATCGGCGTGGCGCAGCCCGATGGGCGTCTTCGTCACGACGTTCGGGACGGGCGTCGTCGAGGACGCGAAGATCGCGAAGGCGGTCGAGAAGCTCTTCGACTTCCGGCCGGCTGCGATCATCGAGACGCTCGACCTGCTGCGCCCGATCTACCTCCCGACCGCCGCGTACGGCCACTTCGGCCGCTCCGAGGACAGCTTCACCTGGGAGCGCACCGACCGCGCCGCCGAGCTCCGCGACGCCGTCTCCCCGAAGGCCGCCCCGTCGGCGCGCGCCGAGGCGAACGGCAAGAAGAACGGCAACGGCGCCTCCAACGGCCACGGCAAGAAGCCGAAGAACAAGAAGAAGAACAAGAAGAAGAAGGCCAAGGCCGAGGCTCTCATCGCCACCGCCGAGGCCTGAGCTCCCGGTCGCGCCGCGCGGCGCATCGTGCTCGTTCGGTACGGTCCTCCACCACCGAGCTTCGCCGCGCAACGGTCGCGGTCAGGCCGCTTGCGTGGCGGGCTCCTCGGCCCGTGCCATCGGTGCTCGATCTCCATCGCTGCGACCCAGCCGACGAGAAACGCGACGAGCCCGGGAGCGAGCCCGTCCGCTCCGAGCCACGCGAGCATCCAGCACTGCGCGAGGCAGCCGAGCACGAACACGCCGGCGGAGACGAGCACTCTCGGCCCAGGGCTGGCCATGCCCCGAGCTGGTGCAAGAGCTACGCCCCGGTGCTCGATGACGCGACGTCCCGAGAATCGCGGTCGTGAAGAGCGCAGACGACACGAGAGCCTCGCGCGTTGCAATGGCCACGCGTGCCCAACGTTGCGAGCTGCAATGCCGCGCGCCACCGTGGTACGGATCCGATCGACCACAGGAGGGGGAGCCGTGGGCAAGCGCGACAAGAGAAAGCGTCGAGCGCGGAAGGCGGGAACGGCGCCGCTCGCCGGGCGCGCGACCGCGACGACGTCGAGCGCGAAGCCGCCGCCACGCGAGCGGCTTCGAAAGGGCAAGGTCATCGCCATCGGGCACGTCGAGAAGCTGCCCGACGGACGAGAGCTCCGCTGCTTCGTCGACGGTGCGCGCGTACGCGTCTCGGTCTTCGACGGCGACGTGCCGACGGAGCCGAGCCTCTGGCTCGACTGCCCAGCCTCGGCGCGCGTCGCCGGCCACACGTTCGACGAGGGCGAGTTCTCGCGCGTCGTCGACAGCTACTACGTACAGAGCCCCTGGCACGACGGCGAGCACACCTCGCTCGTGCTCACGATTGACTGCCTGCGCACGGGCCGAGAGCCCGAGCTCCTCACCTCGAAGGAATCTCTGAGATATCTCGTCGCGGCCGCTGACCGCAAGGAACAATCGCCTCCGGCTCGGCGTACTGGGGCCGTATGGGTGCGTTCTTCACGAGCGTGCAGGTCCGTCTCGGCGACGCTTCGGTCGACCCGCTGCTCGATGCGCTCCGCCGGGGCGCCGGCGAGGTGGACGAGGTCGAATCGGACGAAGAAGCCGACCGGATCGTGCTCGTGCTGCCGCCCGATTCGGGCGGGTGGACCGCCGTGTACGACCAGCGGACCGAGTCGCAGCAGATCGAGGCGCTCGAAGCGCTCGGCCGGCTCGTCTCGTCGGCGTGCGACGCGCCCGCGATCTCGGTGCTGGTGCACGACAGCGACGTGCTCGACCTGCGCTTGTTCGCGGCGGGCGAGCGCGTCGACCGCTTCGACTCGTTCCCCGGCTACTTCGAGGGCGAGGCCACCGAGGCCCAGAAACGAGAAGCGGCGGGGCATCCCGAGCGCTGGGCCGACGTGCTCGCTGTCGACGCGGTCGCGCTCGCCGCCATCTGGCGCGACGAAGCGCTGTTCGCCGAGGACACGCTCCGCCGGACCTGTGACGCGATCGGTTGCGCGCCGACGCGCGCGTTGCTCGGCTACCGCTACGCTACGCAGCAAGGGTTGGTCCCCGACGGCGCGATCCGACTCCGGTTCCGGTCGCGCGAGCGACCGGCGCATGAGAAGAAGCGCACGGGGCCGCCGGTCCTCGAGCTCCATTCGCACTACGGCGAGGTGCCCGTGCGGCTGGCGGTCGGGGACGAGCTTCGGCTCGGCTTCAGCGCGCGCAGCGTCGGCGGCGAGGGGCGGGGGCTCTCGGTGGTCGCGTGGGGCGAGACGATCGAGCGTCGTCTGATCGAGATCGAGACCTTCGAGCTGCTCGTAGGCGATCTGCGCGCGGGAAGCAGGCATCAGAAGCTGACGCCCGTAGAGGCGCAGAGCGCCGGGGGAACCGTCTTCGCGAGCGAGCTCTCGGGGCAGGTGGTCCCGGCGGGCTCCGCCGCGGAGCTCGACTTGCGTCCGGGCGCCGACGTCTCTCTGATGATGCGCGCGATGGCGAGCGCGACGGTGCATGTCAACGTCGTCGGTCGCGTCGTCGGCGAGGGTCGCGGCACTCTGGGAGTCGGCTTCGTACCCCACGACAATCCCGACCACGGGCAGGTCGGGACGGTCTGCTGCCTCGACATCTCACCGCGCCTCCGCCGGCCGCTTCGCTTCGAGAGCCACCGCTACGGGCAAACGTCGCACCTCTTGCGGCCGCTCGCCGGCGGCTCACAGCTCGACGCGTTGATTGTCTTCGGTGCGACGCGTGCCGATGCCGTCGAGGCCGTGGTGCCTTGGCTCGCCGACGCGCCGCCCGCCGGCGCGGAGACTGCCGTGTATCGCCTCGACCCGCAGAAGCGACCGAAGACGTGGTCCGGTGCGCTGGACCCGAAGCGCGTGCTGAAGGACATGCGCGAGGAGCTGACCGTTGCCTTGACGGCTCGTGGCTGGTCGCTGTCGTTCGGCACCGGTGTGCTGTCGCAAAGGGAAGAGCTGCGCGTGCCCTGCGTGCGGGCCTCGACCGTCGCCCTCGAGGCAATCGACACGTGGCGCCGACGGATCGACGGCGCCTTTGCGAGCGGGTTGTTGCTACAGGCCGCGCTCTACCGCAGCGACCCGACCGGGGAGTCGCCAGACGTCACCGCCTACGAATCGGCGTGCGGCACGGCGCACGGGGTGACCACGCTGCGGAGCTGGTGCGAGAGGTGGGTCCGCGTCCCCGGCGATCTCGGGCTTTGGCTCGGCAAGGCGCTCGCGAGCCGCATCGACGACGAGACGAGACACGCGCTCGCCGCCGTCGCCGAGCTCGAAGCCGTCCCGGGCGGACTTCGCATCACGCTCGTGGATCGCGCCCGCATGGACGACTTCGAGCACGCCCTCGCGGGCCTTCTCCCCCTCCCACGAGGACGGCCGCGCGGCGATGCAGACGCTCTGATCGGACGCGTGACCGCGTCAGGGCGCGCGCAACATCCCCGTGAAGGTGCCGGTGATGGCGTCGCCCATGCCGCTCTCGTCCCAGCTGCCGGTCCACATGCCCATCTGGAGCTCCTGGGCGATGCCGGTGGTCGTCGGCTGCGCGCCGATGGCGGTGCCTTGAATGGTGAGAGTCGTCGCGCTGTCGATGAGGCCGTCGATGTTGTCGTCGACGAAGCCGCCCGCGGCGTCGATGCCCATGTTGCAGTACATCTCGTACTGCGCGACGCTGAGGTGATCGGTCGCGCCCGGGATCGCGCTGTGGACGGCCATCGCGACGGAGTGACAGTCGATCCACGAGCGGAACATGTCCGCCGTGCTCGTGAAGCCGAAGAGCGGCAAGAGCTCGTGGAGGTAGATGTACTGGACGAGCCGCCCGAGGTGGATGTCGAACGAGTGCGCCGGGATCATCAGCGTGGTGCCCGACGACGTCGCGAGGCCCATCCGGCTCACCTCCATGACGCCGGCGTCGCGGAGGTTGAACTCGACGAAGTGCGATGCGCCGCCGAGGTCGCGGAGCGCGACCTGCATCAGCACGAGCCGGTGGTCGAACGGGATGTTCCCGAACTCGTCCATCGGCGACAGGATCAGCACGGACTGGATCGCGAGTTCACGATCGCGCCCGCGAGGTCGCTCGCCGAGTCGAGGAAGCGCAGGACGATCTCCGGCACGTAGTTGCCTATCTGGGTGTTGATGAAGTTCTGCGCCGCGCGCGCGCCCACTTCCCAACCGGCGCAGCCGCCGATTAACCGCGACTGCGCGCCGCTCCACGACACGAAGTTCTGCTGGTAGAGGTCCTGGAGGTCGCCCCAACCGTGGTGGGCGGACTGATGGCCGTAGCCGCCGCACGCGGAGTAGTTCCCCATGCCCGAGCAATCCCACGCGCAGGTGAGCCGCATGATGATGTCGGTGAGGAACGCGCCGGGGTCCTGGCCCCAGTCCTCGGTCGCCGCGTTGCCGTCGATGTTGTCGTCGTCGGCGAGCTCGTGGAGCACGTCGAGCGCGGTGTCGATCGAGCCCGGCAGCCCCCCGCCGAAGTCGAACACGTTGCGAAGGTCGTACGTCCCCTCGAACCGCATGCCCTGCTCGACGTCGAGGATGTCGACCGTGGCGAGCGTCTCCTCGCCCATCCGCACCTCGACGCCCACCTTGCAGCCGAAGCCCGCAGGCTGACCCGCGATGTCGGCGACGACCATCACCGTGTAGTCCGTGCCGGGCGGCACGCCCGCGAACCCGGGCCGGTCGGTCAGGCTGCGCACGGGCGCTCCGACGCGCAGCGCCGATGGAGGTGGATGCCCCGCGCTCGCGGTCTCGCAGTTCACGCCCGAGTAGAGGTACGGGGTGAACTGGTCGAAGCGCTGGTCGCCCGTGTAACGCATCTCGATCGCGATGCTCCCCGCCGGATCCTGCGACACCGCGACGTGGAACGTCACGTCGTTCCCGACGGGCGGGTGCGCGATGATCTCGAACGTGTCGTCGATGGTGCCGGCGGTGAGCCGCACCGACGCGATGCCGTCGTCGCCCGTGTCGGTCCGACCCGCCGAGAGCGTGTGCGACGGGAGCGCGCCGTCGAGCGTGAACGTGATCGGCGCGCCCGAGATGACCTCGCCGCTCGAGAACACGTACCGCACCCGCAGGTCGGCCGTCTGGCCGTACATGAGGCTCAGGGTGTTCGAACCGACGATTCGAGCCGAGCCATGTCGAGGCGCGGGTCGTCCGGATCGTAGGGGATTCCGCCCGAGGCGCAGGCGGTGGTCGAGAACAGGCAAACGAGGGAGGCGAAGAGGACGCGACGTACGAACATGGACGCGATTCTACCCGGCCGGCGGGCCACGGGAAACCGGCCCGGCGCATTCGGCCTGCCCGCCCCGGCCGAGCGCATCGTCCGGCTGGCTCCTAGGTGCAGGTCATCGTCGAGCCGTCGCAGAAGCTCGCGCCGCAGCAGTCCCCGAGCACGCACGACTCCCCGGTGTTCTTGCACTGGCAGGTGTGGTCGGCCCCACAGAGCATCGTCCCGCAGCACTCGCCGCTGTTCTCGCAGACGTCCCCGGCGCGCGCGCAGCACTGCACGCTCCCGGACGACGATCCGACCTGTCCGCACATCGCGATGCCGCAGCACGAGGTAGACGAGCAGTCCTCCCCGACGCGCGTGCAGCCGTCGGACGACGCGCAGTTGCCGAGCACGCAGATGTCGCCCTCACAGCAGTCGTTGTCGTCGGAGCACGCGGTCCCGATCGCCTGGCACGCGCACATGCCCGCTTCGGTGTCGCAGCGCATCCAGCCGCAGCAGTCGTAGTCGTCTTTGCATCCCGTGTCGCGCCCGGCGCAACAGACGTCCTGGTCCATCGACCCCATCTCACCCTCGATGCTCCGGCAGCTGAGCGCGCCGCAGCACTGGGTGTCGGTCGTGCAGTTCTCGTTCGCGTGCGTGCACATGCCCGCCCCCGGGCGGCACTGGCCCATCGTGCAGACGCCGTGGTCACAGCACTCCGAGTCGTCGACGCACGAAGAGCCCATCGACTGGCAGCCGCACGAGCCCCCGTTGCACAGCATGTAACCGCAGCAGTCGAGCGAGCGCTCGCAGTGCACGCCCTGACCGAGACAGCACGTCGGCGTGCCGGGCGACGGGATGCACTGGGTGCTGTCGCAGCAGTGAGCGCTACCGGGCGTGCACATCTGACCGACCGCAGTGCACTCGCCCGAACAGAAGAGCAGATTGCAGTGCGCGCCGCCTTCACACGTGAACGACGGCAAGCAGCAGATCTGTCCGTCGTGCCCGCAATCGATCCCGAGGATGTCGATGACCGTCCCGATGCCGATGCAGTGGTCGGTGAGGAACGGCTCGCAGATCGAGCCGAGCCCGCACTCGTTGCCCGCGCAACACGGCTGGCCGTCACCGCCGCACATCGAGCCCATCGTCCCCGGCGACGGGTCCATCACACACATCCCGCTCGTGCACGTCGCGCCGCGGACGCACGCCATGTCCGGCGCGCAGCAGGGCATCCCATCGACGCCGCAGCCCATGGGCGGCATGCACATGCCGCTCAGGCACAACAGCGCCGCCGACGAGCCGCAGCCGCCGCCCGCGCCATCGCAGCACGGCTCGCCCATGTCGCCGCACGCCGTGCACGAGCCGCCCGAGCACGCGCCCCCCGACCTGCACACGTCTCCCGTGCAGCAGGTCCCACCCATGGCCCCGCAGCCGTCGGTCGGCATCGTGCACGTGCCGCCGAGGCACGCGAGGTCCGCTCCGCACTCGCTCGAGCCGATGCAGTGGCTCCCGGCGGGAGCCTTGCACTCGCCCGCCTGACAGATGAAGCCCGTGCAGCAGTCCGATGGCCGCGAGCAGCGACCGCCGCCCGGACGCCCGCAGCACGATCCGCTCTCGCAGCGCAGCCCGAGGTCGCACGCATCGCCTCGGCAGCACCCCGCACCCGTCGATCCACACGGCTCGGTCGGAGTCCCCGGAGGAACCGATCCGTCGTCCGCCACGACGCGTCCGTCGTCGAGGCGGTGGATGCCCGAGTCGCGACCGCGGCCTACGACACCGCCGTCCATCGAGCCGTCGGTGTCGTCACCGCCGCTCGGACAGCCCGAAGCGAGGAGCGTGAGGACCGTAGCCGAAGCGAGCGAGAAGAAGAGAGCCTTGCGAGTGCGCATCCGCGAATACTACCAAAAACGCGGCGAACGTGAGGTTCATGCGCGAGGCGGAAGCACGCCTCGAACGTCGGCCCGCCGAACGCGCCAGATCAAGAAAGCGTAGAGCGCGAGCCGAATCGCCGCGGCGACGACGATCGCCTGCGCCGTCTCGTTCGCCGTGGACAGCCCGACGTCGGCGTGCGCCGGGGAAAGGTGCACGATCTCGTTCCATCGCTCCCGTAACGACAGCGTCTGCGTCACTCCCTCCGCGACGGCGAGCAAGCCGTTCGCGAGACACGCTTGCGTCGTCCACCAGATCGCCGTCGGACGTCTGCGCAGCAAGCTCACTCCGGCCACGACGAGGAGCGTCGAGACGACGAGGTTCGCGCCCGCGAGCGGGCGCCGCCACTCGGAGAGCAGCAGCACCTCGATCGCCTTGCGGCCCGCTTGCTCGGCCGCGTCGTCCTCACCGCCGCCCGAGACCGCGTCGGCCGCACGCGGGATGGGATTGACCTCGAGGCCGAGCGCACCGCCGACGGTCCCGCAGGAGCCGAGCATGACGAGCAGGATCGCGAGGAGCCCGAGCGCGCGCGGAGGAGTGCGTTGCTCTTCAGTCATGTGCCGAGCGCACGCGAAGCTCGCGCCGCGCGGCGGACGATAGCGCGCTCAGGTGGAGTCGTCGCCCGGATCCGAGCCATCGTCCGACCCCGGCGCATCGCCTCGTGGGGTGGGCTCGGCCGGATTGGCCGGCTCGACCGGCGAGTCCGCGCCGGGCTCGACCGTCGACGCTGTCGGCGGCGACGCGGGCCCCGCAGGCCCGGCCGGTGCGGCGGCGGCCACGCCAGCTGCGGCTGGCGCGCCCGCCATCACGGGCGCGCCGGCAGCGGCGACGGCGGGCCGCCGCTTCGCGAAGTCGATCCGCTTCCACAGCTGGCCTTCGCTGAAGCACGTCCACGCCCAGCGCGCCCAGAAGATGACGCGGAGCGCGAGCCAGAGCGCCCACGCGAGCATGAGCACCCTCCAGACCCACATCGGCAAGCTCACGACGGACGGCATCGGCATCGTCCCGCCGACGCGATTGACGTACCAGTCGAGCGTGTGCCCACCGCCGCCGGGCGTGAAGATGTCCATCTCGGGATCGAAGAGCAGCCCGACGTGCACCGCGGCGTAGAGGATCCCGAGCGTGAGCAGCGTGTAGCCGACGAGCGCGAGCTGGCGAAGATCGAACCAGACAGGCGAAAGCCCCGGTGATCTCGCGCGGTGCGCGACCGCGAAGAACCAGCCGACGACGATCAGCGCGGCCCACGAGGGGATCTGCGTCAGCCCGAGGCCGAGCAGCGCCCAATCGTAGAACGCGATCGGCGTCTTCCTTCGCCAGGTGAGCAGCCACGCGATGACGAGTACGAGGAAGAGGTAGGGCCAGAACAACACGGCCGCTCCCCAAGCAGGCCCGCTGGCCCAGAGGATCCAGCGATCGTCGGGCAGCTCGATCTCGACGCGCGCGTTGACCGCAGCTGCCCCGAGCTCGACCTTCGGCGCGGAGAACACGGCCGAGAGGCCCGTCGGCTCCTGCCAGACCAGCGACACGCTCTGCGTGCCCGGTTGGAGCGTCAGGCGGAGCTCGTTCCCGTCGAGCTGGACGGGCCGCGCCGTGTCGTCGACGGTGAGCGACTGGACGCGCGCGCCGTCCGGGAGCGTGAGGATTCTGCGGGCCGCCGCTGCTCGTTCGAATCGTCGCATCGAGCGTGGCCTCGAGCATCCGCACGCCCGGACGCAAGCACAGGGTCGCGTGATTTATGGTCACCGACTGGCCCTCGGCCGCCTCGGGCCGCTCGAACGCGAGGTCGAGCGACTCGCCCGGCCACGGCTGGAAGGTCGGCTCCCACACGTCGCCGGCGTGATGCTCGATCGGCGCGATGCCGTCGGTCGTGCACCGCCAGATTGGGCTGCACGCGAGCGTCCACGTCTCGGACATGTGCACGCCCCGCGGCGCGGAGAGCTCGAAGGCTCTCGCGCGGCTCGATCACCGACGTCCAGGTGCGCGACGTGTCGTCGCGCCCGAGCGTGACCACGACCTCACCATGCTCGATCAGCGTGCCCTCTTCGGTCACCGACTCTCCCTCGAGGAGCGGAACGCGAACCACGACCGCCGTGCCCACGGGCGTCACGCGTTGAACCGTCGAGACGAGCGTCCATCGAACCCCGACATCGAGGCGGCGCGAGACGACGAGCCACGGCGTGAGCGGAGCTGCTCGGCCTCTTCGGTCGAGCGGACGGTGCGCCGGAGCTGGATTCACTCGGCGACGCGCCCGTCCGCGCGCACCCCCTCGACCTCCCATCCGTCGGCGTCGACGACGATTGATCGCGGCGGATCGCCGAACGCCAGCGTGAGCGCGTCGCGCCCCGGGATTGGCCCGTCCATTCGAACGCGGTGCACGCCCGGCTCGAGCCGAAGGAACACGAAGCCGTCGTCGAGCCTGAGCAACGCGCTCTCCGCGTGCCCGTCGACCGTCACGGTGTCGGGCACCCACGCATCTGCCGGCCCGGGCACCCGGTAGGCGGCGCGCGCCCCGGCGTGGACGACCGCGTCGAGGATCACGCGCTCGCCGTCGACGTGCACGGTGAGCTCTCCGGGGACGACGCAGCTCGGCGCGCACTCGGGCGGACGAACGAGGCGCTCGCGGAGCTGGTCGAGCGTTTGGTCGTCGGGAAAGCTCTGCGCGCGCGGACCGCGGGCACGCCGAAGAGCGCGGCGGCCGAGAGCAGGACGGCGGCCCGGCGCTCGCGGCGGCGGCGGCGGCGTCGGCGCTCCGGGCGGCGGCGAGCCCGCATCCGCGGTCGCGGCGTCACGACGGCGCCGCGCCACATCACGACGACGGAGAGGAGCGTGCCGAGCAGCAGCACGCGAAGCACCGAGAGAAGCCGCGTCATCCACGGCGTCAGCAAGAAGAGCCGTATCGGTGCTCCTTCGCGACCGGGCCCGTCCACTCGAGCGACCACTGGCGGAAGCTCCAATCCGGCACGCCGGGGCCCGTCGGATCACGTTGTTCGGGTCGTACCAACCGCTGCGCGTCGTCGACGCGACCGAGCTCCTGCCCCGTCGCCCGTACGCGCCCGACTCGCTCCGATCTCTTGTGAGCCAATCCGGCGACGCCGGCTCGTCGGTCTCCGGCGCCTCCTCGAGAGCCTCGTCCTCGAAGCGGCGTCCACGCCCCCCTCGCCCCCTTGCGGCGACGGGCGAGCCTCCACCGGCATCGCGCTCGGCTCGGGCGCGAGGATGCTCACCGACTCGGCGTCGTAGGCCTCGGCGGTCGGGCCGCCCGTCTGCGGATAGAGCGCGAGACGACCTGCTCGGACGAGAACGGAACGGCGACGATCGCGACGACCGCGAGCGCGACCCAGAACGCGATGCGCAGCCCTCTGCCGAGCCATCCCTTTCGGAGCGCTGCGCCGAGCGCCGCGACCACGACCAGGAAGACCCACGACCAGAGCGGCGCGCCCGCCTCGTGGTAGCACAGCGCGAGCATCGCGACCGCGACGGCGCCCCAGCGCCAGCCGAGCATCTTGCCGATGGCGAGCGAGAGCAGCACGACGAAGAAGAGCCCCCAGAGGTTCCACTTCTCGACCCACGTCCCAGGCGCCTCGTCGACGCCAGCGACCGCGAAGAGGTCGTAGCCTGGCGGCATCCGCAGCGTCGCCGAGAGGTGCTGAACGTCCTCGGACCAAGCGACGGCCGGGAGCGTCGCGACGGCGTGCGGGTCCCGCCATTCCGCATGGAGATTGACGGTCTTCCCGTCCGGAGCTCGACGCCCCCGATGCGCCCGTCGAGCGTCGTCACGAGCTGATCGCGACCGCCGACGACGGCGTGCCCGAGATTGCCCTCGCGGAGGTCGAGCCGATAGCCAGAGCTCATCTGTCCGCTGAGCTGATCGCGGACGGCGTAACCCTCCCCGTCGAGGTCGAGCCAGAGCTCGCGCGGAGCCACAAGACGTTGGGCGGTGGTTGCGGCTCTCCGCGGCGCGTCGTCGTGAAGCGGAGCGTCCGATCCGGGCGCGAGCAGGTACGCGGGTCCGTCGCGCCAGGTCTCGGGCAGGTTCGTGCGCGTCGGGTCGACCGACGGCAGCGCCGTCGATCTCGACCTGTCGCAGGCGCTCGTTCGCCACCCAGGTCCACGTCTCGATCGCTGGCCATGGCTCCTCTTGCGCCGGCGGCGACAGGGTGCTCGGCGGCGCGGAGATCATCGCCGTCACCTCGATCGAGAACGTGCCGGCGTGAACCTGTGCCGTCATCGATCCGTCGGGCGACAGCCGCACCGCGAGGTCCGACGTGAGCTCGGTCGGGACCATCCCTTCGAGGAGCACGTTGCCGAGCCTCGACCTCGCGCGGCTCTCCCGACACGCGAAC
>CAVUEK010000004.1:0-206376 GCA_963740495.1 uncultured delta proteobacterium | reverse complement strand
CGCGCTCGACCCGACCGAGGCGCGCACTCCCCCGTCGATCCGAACGCCGACGACCGCGCCGAGCGCCTCGGGCTCCGAGCCGGGTCGTGAAACCGCGACCACCGTGTCGGGCGCGACGCCGCCGCCGAGCAGGACGCCCGCGCCCGAAGCGCGCTCGAACGCGCCGACGAGCGCGCTCGACCCGGCGCGCGGCGGAGCGAAGAGCAGCATCGGTCGCGGCGCTCCGACGTGAAGGCGCGCGCCGAGCGCTTCGCCGACGGCGAGCGCATCGGCCGAGCTCGAGGGAGCGTCGGCGTCCGCCACCTCGCACGGCGCCGCGAGCGCCAGCGCGCTCACCGCCGTCTGCCCCAACGCCGCCCGCTCCGGCGACGCGACACCCGCCCCGCCCACGACGACGACGGTGGCATCGGGCATGTGCGCGCGCGCGCCGTCGGCGACGGTGAGCGCGTCGCGCGCATGCGCCCCCGACGCGAACACGAACACTGTGCGGACGCGCTCCCGCCCGGGCACCGACGCCGCCTCCGCCGCCGCGAGCCGACCCGCTCGACGCGGGTCGGGATCCGCCGACACGGCCACGCCGGCGGTTCGCGACTGGGGGTCGAGCGCCATCTCGACCAGAAGGCTACCTCATCTCTGGCGTTGCGCCTCCTCGAGCCGCCTTCCGTGGTGAGCGGTGGGGCCATCGACTCCGCACAGCGGATCGTCCTCGGGGCAGTCGAGGCCGCGGAGAGGATCGGTGCTGTCGATGTCCGCTGGCAGACCGCCGTGGTGCGAGGGACGGACCGGTCGCGCCGGCCGGTGGACCGTCTCGGTCGGAGGTGCCGCCGGCGCGGTCTCGACCGCGGTGGGAGCGGGCGGCGGCGGCTCCACGCTCGCGGTGGCGCGGTCGGTGGGAGCGTCGACGGGGACCTCCACGATGCGCTCCTCGACGACCGGCTCTCGGGTCGCGAGGACGACCACGAGGGCGCCCATCGCCACGCATGCAGCGGCGAACGCGGCCGCCCAACCGCGCCCGCTCCTCACCGTCCGCTCCGCCCACACGGGGTCGACCGCGCCGGTCGCGCGCGCGTGGAGCCGCTCCCGGTCCGCCCGCACCGCGTCGAGCTCGGCGCGAAGACGCGCGAGGCGCGCGGCGCTCTCCGTGTCCCGCGTCTCGAGCTCGCGGTCGAGGCGCAGACGCGCCTCGGCTTCGGCCACTTCGCGGGCGTGCGCCGCCGCCGCCTCGCGCTTCGCAGTCGCTTCGGCCTGCCGCCGCGCCTCCGCTTCCTCCCGCTCGCGCGCGGCGCGCGCCTCTTCGTCGAGCCGCTCCGACTCGATCCGCTTCAGCTCGTCGAGCGCGAACCGCACGCTGTCGTCCTGTGTCGCCATGTCGCCTCCGGTCTGGAGGCGATGCATTGCAGCGTCTGTTCCAGCCATAATTCGCAGTAATTACAACACGGAGGAGACGACCCCGAACCGGATTCTATGAATCATAGAATCATCTGCTCAAGCGCCGCGGAGGTCCTTCACCTTGAGGCCGAGCTGGTTGAACCGGAGGCGGACCTTGCGCGCGTTCGACTGCGGATCGCCGTCGAGCAGGAGGCGGGCCATCGCCACGAAATCGCCGCCCGTCCGCTC
Organism: uncultured delta proteobacterium; assembly: GCA_963740495.1. GTDB lineage: Bacteria > Myxococcota_A > Polyangia > Polyangiales > CAVUEK01 > CAVUEK01. Next base: position 204,759 of record CAVUEK010000004.1, on the reverse strand, counting down.
GAACAGAGCGCGGTAGAGCTGCCGCTCGAGGTCGCGCGCGACGTCGTGAAGGCTTGGCCGGGGCTCGACGGACGCCGCATCGAGCCCGCCCGCGGCCTCGCCCGAGCCCGCGCGCGTCCGAGCCCACGAGCGACCCCGAGGAGGTCGCGGACCAGGCTCGCCGGGATTGGCACGGTCGCGGCCGCGTTCGCTTGGGCGCGCCCGTGCTCGGCGGCGGCGAGCGCATCGGCGAGCGCGAACACGGTCGCGTTCTTGGCGAAGAGCTCGAGCTCGCGCATGTTGCCTGGCCACGCGTGCGCGCGCAGCGAGGCGAGGCTCGAGCGCGACAGCACGAACGCACGCCGCGATCGTCGGCCGCGCGCGCCGTCCCGCCGACCGCGAGGCGCGCGGCCGGCGCGCCGCCGCAGACCGGCCGCGGCGAGGTACTGAGCGAGCAGCTCGCGGTCCGGCCCGCCGCGAACGTCTTCTTCACGAACCCGACGGGAGCATCTCGAGATCGTCGCGCCGCTCGCGAAGCGGCGGGATGTCGAGGCGAGCGGCGGGATTGAGCCGCTCGTAGAGGTCGGGTCGAAATCGCCGCCCGAACGGCCTCCTCGAGATCCGCGTTCGTGGCCGCGACGACCTTGACGTCCACCGCGCGCGGCGTCGTCTCGCCGAGCCGGGTGAAGCGACCGCTCCTGAGGCGAGTAGGAGCATGCGCTGCGCTTCGAGCGGGAGGTTACCGATCTCGTCGAGGAGGAGCGTCCCGCCGTTCGCTTCGCCGCGAAAGCCCGTCGCGCTCGACCGCACCGCTGAACGCGCCGCGCGCCGTCCCGAAGAGCTCGGACGCGACGAGCGTCTCCGGGAGCGCGGCGAGATCCACCGCGACGAACGGCCCGCTGCCGCCCGGTCGCCGGGTGGACGCGTGCTCGGCGAGCGCGCTCTTGCCCGTGCCCGTCTCGCCGACGATGAGCATCGGGAGCGACGTGCGCGCGAGGGCGAGCGCGTCGCGCCGCAACCGCGCCATCGGCGCCGACGCGCCCCACGCGTAGCCGCCCGCCTCGGGCACCTCGTGCCGCCGCGCGAGGATTCGCTCGACGAGGAGCCCGAGAGCGCGTGCGTCGAAGGCGTCCGCGCCGGCGAGCGTGAGCATCTCGTCCGCGACGAGTGCGCTCTCGCCACGCTCGAGCGCGAGCTCCTCGCGCGACGTCATGAGGACGACCGGGAGCTCGCCGCGCCGCTTGCGGAGGCGCTCGAGGATCGCGAGGCCCTGGAGCCGCTGCGCCGCTCGAGGTCTGGCTCGTCGGATGGAAGGAGCCGGTCCTCGGGCACGTCGAACGCGACATCGAGGAGCACGACGTCGGTGCCGGGGTGGCGCTCGAGCGCGGCGTCGACCTCGCTCGCGTCGTGCGCGTGCGTGAGCCGGCAACCGGGGCGGAGCTCGCACTCCAACACGGGCCGGGAAGATCGCAGAGCGTCGCGTAGTCGTAGTCGCGGAGGAGCGCGTGCGCGAGCTCGATGTACCGGTCGCCGTCGTCGACTACGAGGAGCTTCGGGCGCGCCCTCATTCGGAGCGCTCCTCCGCAGCCTCGCGCACGGCGCGAACGAGCGCGTCGTCGATTCTCGAGCGCCAGCGCAGCGACGCGGCGTACGGCAGCCTCGCGCGGTCGCGAACGCGCGCCTCGAGGGAGTCGATCTCGGCGAGACGCTCGCGGACGAGCGCGACCAGCCGGATGCGAGTCGTCCGAGGCCACGAGCCGAGCGAGCCGCGCGGACGCTCGCGGCCGGTCAGCCGCACCGTAGAGGTCCGCGATCAGCATGTCGACGAGCACCGTCGGGCCGCGCCGTCCGGGAGGTTGCGCGCCGCGCGCGTGCCGTGCTTGCCGACATCGTGTGCGAGTCGCGCGAGCAGCGCGGCGACTCCGTCATGCGACCCTCCCAGCGCGGTGCGGATGCGGGCTGCGTCGAAGGTCGGGACGGCGTCGACGCGACCATAGAGCCGCCTCAGGTTCGCGAGCCGCCGCGGCGGAAAGTCGTGCACGAAGACCGCCGGCGCATCGTAGCCGGCCGCGCGGAGGTGGCCGAGGACGAGCGCGCCCTGCTGCTCCTTGAGATAGCGCAGCGCGCGAACGCGATCGCCCGCGAAGAGCCGCGAGGCCGTGCCGTCCACGTCGCCGAGCAATGCCTCGGCGGGCGCCCTCTCGAAACGGAGGTCGAGCAGGAACGCGTCGGGGGCTAGCCGGCGAGCCGAAGCGAGCGCCTCGTCACCGGAGCGGCACGCCTCGACGCGAAACGCGTCGGAGAGAAAGAGGCGAGCGAACTCCTCGTACTCGTGGCCGTCCTCGACGACGAGCAACGCCCGGTCGGGCGCTGCGGTCACGCGTCGTCTCCGGACTCGCCGAGCGCGCAGAACAAGCGCACGCTCACCGCCTTTTCGAAACCCTCGGTCGCCCGCTCCACCTCGATCGCCCCATCGTAGCGGGTCAGCGCCGCGGTCACGAGCCCGAGCCCACGATCGAAGCGGCGGTCGTAGATGTCCTCGGTCGAGAGCTGCTCCTTGCTCGAGTCTTGCACGCGAATGAACACGACCTCCTCACCCGTCGGCTCGAGCTCGACGCGCGCGTCGACACCGACGCGGCGCGGAGGCTCCGTGCGCCCGACGGCGAGGATCGCGTTGCGGACGATGTTCTTCAGGATGAGCACGAGGTCGACACGAAATACCTCGACCTCGATCGCCGCGTCGCGCGCCGCGTCGTGCTCTTCTCCCGCGTCGACTCGGAGCTCGTCGAGGGCGACGCGCCCCGGACCGTACTCGGCGCGCACCTGGTCCACGACGCCCGAGAGAAACGCCGAATCGATCGACGTGCGAACGAGGCCACGCACGAGCAGCGCTAGCTCGCGGTCGAGCTCGCCGAGGACGTTCGAGGCGTCCGCGAGCGGCCGCGCCGCAGCACGATCCGACCGCGCGATGCGCGGCTCGAGCGCGTCGATGCGCGCGACCGCGCGCGCTGCGCGCCGAAACGCCCGGTCGCGGCGCAGGTCGAGCCGGTAGCCGAGCGCGCGCTCGAACGCGGCGACGTGGCCGCGCCACGCGACTCCGAGCGGCTCGCCGCCATAGAGGCGCGTGCGCAGAAACGCGAGCTGCTCGGCGCTCGCGCCGCCGCGCTCGAGCGCAGCGACCGCGTCGCGCACCGCACCGATGCGGTGCTTCAAGAGCTCGTGCCGGAGCGAGCTCACGAGGTAGGCGATCGCGGGGTGCAGCTCGGGTGCCTCCGCGGCGAGCTTCGCGAGCGACACGCCACGCCGGCGGAACGCGACGACGACGAGGCCCGTGAGCCCCGTCAGCGCGGCGCCGAGCACCGCGGCGACGGCGGCGGTCGCCCACTGCGACGGACCGGGCTCCGCGCTCTCTCGCGGCGGAGGTGCAGCGGCGGGCTCGAAGATGCCGGCGAGCTCCGGATCGAGCTGAGCGAGCTCGCGGCGAGCAACCGGCGCGTTCGCGTCGTCGGGGCGTGCGGCGAGGAACTTGAGATAGTACTCTGCCGCGCGCGGCTCGAGATCGGCGTCGCGGCACGCGCGGGCGAGCGGAAGATAGAGAGCCGGATCCATCGGCGCGATCGCGACTCCCTCGCGGAGCGCGTCCCCCGCACCATCCTCACCGTCACGCAGGAGCTCGATGCCGTGTCGGTAATGGACGTCCGCCTCGCGGATCCGACGATGGGCCGCCGCGCCGCTCGGGGTCGACCCGTCGATCGCGATCCACGCGTCGTACGCGCCAGGCTCGCGGTCGCGCCAGGATCTCTCCGCCTCCCGCCAACGGGCTCCCTCGTCGCGGCTGGTCGACGGCCCGCAAGCGATCGACAGGCTCGCGAACGAAACGATGGCGACCGTACGCACGGTCGCACTCTACACTGGCGGGCAGGACTGATCGGTAGTCGCCTTGCGGATGTGCCACTACGTTGATAGCTTTTGGGCCGAGCGTGAGGGGGATGCGAGAAGGGTCGATCCGTACCGGACGCGTCGCGCAAGCGTCGCCGACCCGGAGCCGCGTCCTCATCGTCGACGACGAGCCGCTCATCGGCACCACGCTTCGCGTTCTGCTCGGTGACGAGCACGAGATCGTGCTCGCGAACAGCGGAGGCGAGGCGTGCACGCTACTCGAGTCGGACGTGGCGTTCGACGCCATCCTCTGCGATCTGATGATGCCCGGCGTGAGCGGGATGGAGCTTCACGAGTGGCTCTGCGAGCGCGATCCGGCCCTCGCCGCGCGCATGGTCTTCATGACCGGCGGAGTCTTCACGGACGAGGCCCGCTCGTTTCTCGCGCGCGTCGACAACCCGCGGATGGAGAAGCCGTTCGACCACGACGAGCTCACGGTGATCCTGCGCTCGGTCGCCGCGGGCTAGCTGGGCTCGGCGGATCAATCCCCCGGAACGTGATCGGGAACGGGCTTGCCGACGAAGCGCACGAGCAAGACGAGCGCTCCCGCGCCGAGGACGAGCCCGACCCACGCCGGGTAGAGCTCGAAGCCGGTGGCGAGATCGCCGAACACCATGCTCACGGCGCCGACGGCGAGCGCGTACGGGAGCTGAGTGCGCACGTGATCCACGTGGTCGCACCCCGAAGCCATCGAGCTCATCACGGTGGTGTCGCTGATCGGCGAGCAGTGATCGCCCCAGACGGATCCCGCGAGGATCGAGCTCACGGCGCCGAGCATCACGAGCCGATCGCCCGGCGCGAGGTCGTTCGCGAGTGGGATGACGAGCGGAAAGAGAATCGCCATCGTCCCCCAGCTCGTGCCCGTCGCGAAGCTCACGGCGGCCGCGACGAGGAACACGAGCACCGGCAAGAGCCCCACGTGCACCCACGAGCCGATCGCGGAGATGACGAAGTGCGCCGTGTCGAGCTCGCGACAGACCTGCCCTAGCGACCACGCGAGCACGAGGATGATGCACGCGAGCACCATCGAACGGACGCCGGCCACCCACGATTCGAGGGCCTGAACGAGCGTCAACGAGCGCCGAACGGTGCTCGTGAGGATCGCGACGCCGCTTCCGACGAATGCAGACCAGAGCAGCGCCTTGGTCGAGTCGGCGTTGCCGAAGATCGCACGGAGCGTCGGTACCACATCCGGCGCCTCGGCGAGGGCCTTCGAGCGACCGTCGAGGTACATCCCGAGCCCTGCCACGACGATGATCGTGCCGAGCGGGATCGCGGCGTCGAGCCAGTGTCCGTGCTCGGGGAGCGTGCCGTGCTCGCCTTCGACGTTGGACGCGGGCCGCGCGCGGTCGCCGACGAGCTTTCCGTGGTCCCGGGCGCGCCGCTCGGCTGCATGCATCGGTCCGAAGTCGCGCCGCATGACGATGATGAGCAGCGAGAAGAAGAGCATGAGGATGGGGTAGAACCGGTAGGGAATCGACTCGAGGAAAACGACGTACGGGTCGCCCGAGATCCCGAGCGCCGAGTACTGGTCCGCGATGTACCCGACCTCGACGCCGATCCACGACGAGACGACGGCCAGGCTCGAGACGGGAGCCGACGTCCCGTCGACCAGGAACGCGAGCTTCTCGCGGCTGACGCGGAGGCGATCGGTGATCGGCCGCATCGTCGAGCCGACGAGGAGCGCGTTCGCGTAGTCGTCGAAGAATATGATGACGCCGAGCGCCCAGGTCGCTATCAGCCCGCGCCGGGAGCTCGTCGCGCGGCGTGTGACGAGCTTGGCGAGCCCGATGCCGCCACCGGAGCGTGAGACGACGCCGATCGCGCCGCCGAGCATCAAGCTGAAGACGAGGATGGAAGCGTGGCCGGTGTCGGCGACCGCGTTGACGACGTGGTGGTCCACGGTGCGGAGCACGGCGGTCAGCGGGTTCCACCCCGTCGAGACGAGCGCGCCGAGGAACACGCCGCTCACGAGCGCGAGCACGACCTCGCGAACCGCGATCGCCAGAACGATCGCGAGGAGCGGCGGCAGCAGCGACAGCCAGCCGGGGATCGCGCGCACCTCGTGCTCGATTCGCTCCCCATCGATGTCGATCGCGACGGTGTGCGCGCCCGTGTCGAGCACGACGTCCGGGATCTCGATGGCGTCGAGAGCCGCCCCGGCCTCGTCGCGAACGCGCAGAACGCCGCCGGTTCGCTCCCTCCCGTCGACGAAGACCCGGTACTCGACGACGCTGCGTGGATCGCCTGCCGCCATCGTGACCGCGAACCGATGAGCGACGCCGGCGAGCGCGACGTCCGGGATCGCCACATCGGCAGGAGCGCTCTGCGCGATCGCGCGATCGCCCGCGAGACAGGTCACGGCCACGAGCGCGAGGCTGGCGGCGACGATGGGATGGGCCCAGTGGATCTTCGTCTTGGGCATCCTTGCGTCCGCCGGCACGGGTGATAAGCGCGAGGGGTGCCCCCGGTCAACAGCTCCCCGATCGAGGCGCGTACGGGGGACGGGCGCGTGCTCCGGGGCGTGCACCACGAGAGCTCGGCCCCGAGAGCGTGCGCCGTGCTCGGTCACGCGATGATGGTCGATCGGCGCACCATGGACCGGCCGCCGGGGGAGGGGCTCGCGAGCACCCTCGCGGCGCATGGCATCGCGGCGCTCAACTTCGACCTCCGCGGACACGGCGAGAGCGGGCCGACCGCACGGGACGGCAGCCGGTGGAGCTACGACGACATCGTGCGGCACGACGTCCCGGCGATGGTCGCGGAGGGCCGGCGGAGATACCCGGAAGCTCCGACCGTCGTCGTCGGTCACAGCCTCGCGGGCCACGCAGCCATGATCGCGGCGGGCCTCGACCCTGCGGCGGCGCCCGACGCCATCGTCGCGCTCGCGCCCAACCTGTGGGCACCGCGCTTCGAGCCGAGCGCGCGACGCCGCGCGTTGAAGCGCGCGACGATTCTCGCGTGGGCGGCCATGAGCGCGCCGGTCGGCCGCTTCGAGAGCCGCGCGTTCCGCATGGGCACGACCGCGGAGCCGTGGTCGTACGTGCGCGACCTCGTGCGGTTCTGGCGAACCGACGAGCTCCTCAGCGCCGACGGTCGGACCGACTACCTCGAGGCGCTCGCGCGAGCCGAGCTTCCCGTGCTCGTCGTATCGAGCGAGGGCGACACGTTGCTGGCGCACCCCGTCGCCGTCGCGCGCTTTGCGGGCACCATGTGGCGGGCGCGCCTCTCGCATCGAACGATCCGCGCCGGCGACGTCAGCCCGCCGCCCGACCACATGGAGCTCGTCACGTCGGAGCGCTCTCGGCCGGTGTGGGACGAGATCGCGCGCTACATCCTCGAGACGTCCAGACGCACCGCGAGCGGCGGGCCCGGCTCGCGCTCCCCGCACGGCTCGTCGTATCGTGGCTCCTCGTGATGCTCGCTCTGCAGCGCGCGGTGCTCTTCCCACGCTTCGCGGTTCGCCCGCTCCCCGACCCGACGCGCGGCGTTCCGGGCCTCGAGCGCATCGAGCTGACGACAGACGCCGGCACCGTCGAAGCCTTCTTCCTTCCGGGTGACGGCGCCGACCCCGACCACCCCGCGCCGGCCGTGGTGTTCGCGCACGGGAACGGCGAGCTCATCGACTACTGGACCCGCGACATGGACGGCTTCCGCCGCATGGGCGTCAGCGTTCTCCTTCCCGAGTACCGCGGCTACGGCCGTTCCGCCGGCGTGCCGTCCGAGGTCGACATCACCGCCGATTGCGTTCGCTTCCACGATCGGCTCGTGGAGCGTGCCGACGTCGACGCGGAGCGCATCGTCTTTCACGGACGTTCCCTCGGCGGCGGCGTCGTCTGCGCGCTCGCACGTCACCGCGAGCCCGCCGCGATGATCCTCCAGTCCACCTTCACGAGCGTCGCGGACGTCGCCGCCCGATGGCTCGTCCCTCGCGGTCTCATCCGCGACCGCTTCGAGAGCCTCGAGGTCGTGCGCGACCTCGATGTCCCGGTCCTCGTCGTCCACGGCACCCACGACTCGGTCATCCCCGTCGCGCACGGCCGCCGCCTGCACGACGCCGCCAAGGGCTCGCGCCTCGTCCTCTACGACGCCGACCACAACGACTGCCCTCCGGACCCCGAGCAGTATTGGCGAGATGTCGAGTCGTTCATGCGCAGGGCGGGCATGCTTCGACGTTAGTACACGAGAGCACGCCGGCCGCGAATACGGTGGCCATCGGGAGCGTCCCGTAGGGCAGGGCTGCTAGGCTGTGATCGTGCTCCACCATCGAATGATCGCGATCTCGAGCGTCGCGATCGCGCTCGTCTCGGGCGCGGCCCGCGCGGTCGCACAGGACGAAGAAGAGGTGCCGGCCGGCGAAGCACCTCCCGACAGCCTCTCGATCGGACACACCGAGGACGGGCGGCTCGAGCATCCGTTCGCGGTCGAGAGCGGTGACTACATCGTCGCGGTTCGACCGAACCGCTACGGAACGCGCGAGCTCGTCGGGCTCCTCGAACGCGCGGCCGGTGCCGTCGCTCAGATCGCGCCGGGCTCGCGGCTCGCCGTCGGTGACCTCTCGAGCGCGACGGGCGGCCATCTCAGCCCCCACGAGTCGCATCAGAGCGGGCGCGACGCCGACGTGGCGTTCTACCTCGTCGATTCGAACGGTCGCCAAGTGCCGCAGGGCATGTTCATGGAGATCGGAGAGGACGGGACCGGTCACCGTGGCGAGGCGCACTATCGATTCGATCTCGAGCGCAACTGGGCGCTGCTGGTCGCGTTCGTTGACGACCCCATGGCGGAGACGCAACACGTGCTCATCGCACCGCACCTCCGCAACATGCTCCTCGATCACGCTCGCTCGACCGGAGCGCCCGAGGATCAGATCCGTCGCGTCGAGATCGTGACCGAACAGATCCGAGGGAGCGAGCGGCACGACGACCACTTCCACGTCCGCATCTACTGCTCGGTCGGCGATCGTCCCGAGTGCCTCGACCGTCCGCCGCTTCATCCCTGGTACTACGGAACGCCGAGCCCCGACGCGGTCGCGGCTGCGCGCGTGGCGGACATCCAACGCGCCGCCGCGCTTCGGCGCCAACAAGAGATCGCCCATCGCGCGGAGCAAGAGCTCGCTCGTGGCGCGGCCCACCAGGAGAGCCTCGAAGAGCAACGAGCGCGAGAGCTCGTCCAAGAGCCGTCGCGCCAGGAACGGCTCGAGCGGCAGCGCGCCGCGCAGCTGACACGGGACGAGCGGAGCGCGCTCGCCGAGCTCCGCCGCATCGAGGTCGAGACACGGCGCGACGCCGCGCGCGCCCGCGCCGAGGAGCACGGTCGAGCCGCGGGCCTGCTCGCCGAGGAGCGTCGATGGGCGGCCGCGGAGCGTGCGCGCGCGGACCGATTGCGCCGTGAGCAGCGCCGCATCGAAGCCGACGAGCGGCGGCGCGCCGCCGACGCCGCCGCGGAGCAGCGCCGAGCGCTCGCGCGCGTGAACCGAGCCGCGAGCGGGGCCGCACGCCGGACCGAGGCGGTCGAGCGCGCGGCCGTCGCACAGCAGGCCGAGGATCGTCGTCGTGCAGCCGAGCTGCTCCGACGGAGCGAAGAGCTGCGCCGCCAACGCGCCGGCCGCCACTGAGCCGTGGTGAGCGACTCCCAGACCGAGCGACCGCGCTACCGCGTGTATCGCACCCGGTAATTCTGAGCGGAGCCGGCGACGGCCAGGCCGAGGTCGAGGAAGGAGAGGCCTTCGATGTCGGTGCACGCGTCGCGGACCGACTGCGTGACGAGGATCTCGTGCGCCTTCGCGGTGTCTTCCCCGAGCTTGCTGGCGGCGTTCACCTCGGCGCCCCAGACGTCGCCATCGCCGATGCGGAGGATCCGACCGTTTCCGATCCCGACGCAGAGGAGGATCTGCTCCTCGGGCATCCTGCGCTCGCTCACCTTCTGGCTGACGCGCTGCATCTCGACGGCGCAACGGACGGCGCTCGGGGCTCGACGAAAGATCACCAGGAGGCTGTCGGCCTCGGTCTTGATGAGGATGCCTTCGTGGTCGCGAACGACAGGCAGGAGCAGCTTCTCCTGCTCGTGGATGATCTGGAGGAAGTGGATGATCCCGAACGCTGCGGTCTGCCGCGAGAACCCCGCGAGGTCGGTGAACATGACCGCCCAGTCCTCGCCGAAGAGGTCCCAGATGCGCTGGTCGATGCGTTTGACATCGGCCCCGGGAAGGGTCCGTTCCTCGATGAGCGCCCAGAGGCGCGCCTCGCTTCCTCTCACCAGGTCGTCGGCCATCGGGGGCAGGCTACGCGAGCGGTCCGCGCGTTGAAATGACCCGATCGCTCCGCGGGGCGCCCCGTGGCTCCCCGGCTTGCCGTCGCTCGACCGGCGGCGCAGAGTCCGCTCCTCACGGAGGCTCGACTTCATGGAGCTTTCTCGTCCAGACCTGCGGCATTCCGTTTGCACAGTTGAAGGGAGGAGCGTCCCCATGCTTGCCGACCGTCGCATCCACAAGGTCTTCGTCACCCGGAACACCGAGTACCACCTCCGACGCGACCGCTGCGTCGGCGTGCGCGACCGGCGCACCGGCGACTTCCTCACCGACCATGCGGCGCTCCATCAGCGCGCGGTCGCAGCCGTCATTCGCCTGCCGAACGGCGGCTTCAAGCTGCAGATGAACCTCCCCTCGCCGGGCGAGGCGATCCTCTTCGAAGGCCACGGCTCGGTCCTCACGGGCCCGGTGCTGACCGTCGAGCGACCGCCGCAGCCCATCGTCGCGATGTACGACACGCCGACCGAGGTCTGAGACCAATCCGAGAAGAGCCCGCCATGTCCCCCGAGCACGCCACCGCGCTCTCGCGCGAGACCGAGAGCGATCTCGCTCGCGAAGCACGATCGGTGCTCGAAGCGCACCGCCGCGCCCTCGCGGCAAACGACGTCGAAGGCGTGCAGGCAACCCTCGCGCACGACGCGCGCGCGCCGTCGGAGCGCGATCTGCTCGTCGATCTCGCCGCCGCGTACGGGCTCGCCGAAGCGGTCCGACGCATGCACCGGTTTTGGCGCAACGTGACGACGACCGTGACCGCCACGCGCGTGCTCGCGGACCGCGGTGTCGAGATCTACGAGAAGCTCTCCATCGGTGGACGCCGCGATCTCGCGATGGTCACGCTCGTGCGCGAGCGCGACGGCTCCGCGCGGATCGTGTCGAGCGCCGAAGCGCCCGATCCTTCGCTCCGGCTGCTCGTCCTGTCGGACGACCCGAGCCCGCGCATCGACGACGACGCGTGGCTCCGCGCGTGGGCGGATCGCTTCGGGTGGAAGGCCGAGCTCGTGATTGCCGGCCCGCATGACGAACGCTTCGACGCCGAGCCGGGCGGACGCGTGCGGCCCTGGGACGGAACGCTCGGTCACCCGAGCCAGAGCTGGCTCGCGCGTGTGCGAGGACCGGTCGACTGGGCGTCGCTCGCGAAGCGGCTCGCGCGAAAGAGCCAGCGGATGCCGACGGCTGCGAGCGCGATCGAGCTGACGATGACGCCGTCCGGTGAGCCGCAGAAGCGCGGGCAAGAGCTCGCGTGGCTCGGACGCGCTGCCGCGTCGCTCGCGGTGCAGATCGGTGCGCCGTGGATCCTCTTGCCGCGCACGGAGAAGATCATCGACACCGACACGTTCGGCCAGGTGCTCGGCGCCGGCCCTGCGGTCGACGGGCGCGGCCTCGCGTCGGCGTTCGTGCGGCTCGGCGATCACGCCGGCTGGGCCGCGACGCGCGGGCTCACGCTGCTCGGCCTCCCGGAGGTCGAGATCGATCTGTCGCACTGGCCCGACCCTGGCGCGGCGCGCCGGCTCGTCGGCATGGTCTCGGTCGGTCTCATCGAGGGGCGCATCCCGCCGGCGCCGTCGGGCCGTCGCATCCTGGCCGCGGGCGGCGTTCGCTTGCGCGCGATCGTCGGGCGGCGGGGTCCGGAGCCGAGCCAGACGTACGGCCGCTTCGGCGCGCTCTGTCTCCTACCCGCGCGCGACCCTGCCGTCGCGCAGAGCGGAACGCGCATCCGCATCGACATCTGATCGGTCGCGCGAAGATGCCCGACGCGATCGACCGGTTGACGCACGCGACGCTCCGGCTCCGCGGGTACACGAGCCGAGCCATCCCGACGCGGGAAGGACGCGTACACGTGCTCGTCGGCGAAGGCCGCGGCGACGCTCCGCCGGTCGCGCTGCTCCACGGCTTCGGCTCGGCCGGCATCTACCTCGGCCCGCTCTTGCACCGGCTCCGTCGGGACGCATCGCGCGTGATCGCGCCCGACATGCCCTCGCACGGAATGAGCGGCTCCCCGCGCTCCGGGATGCGCCCGTCCGTATTGCTCGATGCCGTCTTCGAGGCGCTCGATTGCACGATCGAAGAGCCGGTCGTGCTCGTCGGCAACTCGATGGGCGGCTATGCGGCGGTGCGCTACGCGCGCTCGCGCCCCGAGCGGGTGCGCGCGCTCGTGCTGTGCTCGCCCGCTGGCGCCTTCACCGGCGACGACGAGGAGGCGCTCGAGCAGGTCCGTCGCGTCTTTCGCATTCGCGACCACGCGGCCGCGCTCGAGTTCGTCGATCGCCTGCTCGCCAAGCCGCCGCCGCTCAAGCACCTCGTCGCGCTCGCCGTCCGCCGCAAGTTCCGCCAGCGCGACCTCCGCGACCTGCTCGAGCGGATCCGCCCCGACGACGCCCTCGCGCCCGCGGAGCTGTCGTCGATCGACGTGCCGACGCTTCTTCTGTGGGGCGTCCGCGACCGCATCCTGCCCGAGACGGACATCGAGTTCTGGCGTGCGCACCTCCCCCAAGGCACCCCGATCGAGCGGCCCGAGGGCATGGGCCACAGCCCGTACCTCGATCGCCCGGGCGCGCTCTCGCGCCGCATCCTCGAGTTCGCGCGCTCGGCGCCCGCCCCGGTCCGCGGGTCGAGGACGCCGTCCGAGGGGTGAATCGCGCGGCCCTGCGGTTCTCGGCCCGGCAGCCGAGCGCCGGGTGAGGTCGACAACCGGCCGCGTGGCGCGCCGAAAAGGGCGTCATGACCTCGACGCATCGCCGGCCCGCCGTGTTTCGCTTCGCTCTCTTCGCCGCCGCTCCGCTCGCGCTCGGCAGCTTCGCTGCGGTCTACGTCGCGCTGTCGTTCGCGGCCGCGGTCGATCCCGCGCCGGTCGAGGCGGTGGCCGTCGTGACCCGGAGCTCGGGCGACACCTCGAGCAAGGTGGGACACGATCGCGTGGGCGAGGGCGAGGGCGAGGCCCCGGAGGTCGACCGCGAGCCCGCCGTCGCGCCGGAGCCGGCGGCCGAGGAGCCGGCCGGGCCCGGCCACGGCGCACCGGCGCACCCCGCCGACCGCGACATCGCCCGGGTCGCATCGAGCATGCGCCGCGCGAGCGCGCGCTGCGCGGACGGCGCCGTGTTCGCGGGCGACCTCTACGTGATGTTCCTCGGCAGCGGCCGCGTCGGCACGGTCGAGGTCCGCGGCGGCGACCCGGCCATCGGACGGTGTGTCGAGCGCCAAGCGTTCGCGCTGACCGTCCCGGCGTTCACCGACTCGTCGTTCGTCGCGCACGTTCGGCTGACCACGACCCCGCCCCACCCCGAGGCGTCCACGATCGCCAACCTGCCTGATCCGGACGAGCTCGACCGCGCGTTCGCGCGCGCGAGGCGGGCGCTCGCTCGCTGCGCTGCGGGTCAGGGCGGCGAGGTCCAACTGGCCGCGACGATCGCAGGCGTCAACGGGCGCCCGACCACGGTCGTGGTGCTCCCGCCCTTTGGCGGCACCGAGCAGGGCGCGTGCATGGAGCGCGCGGTCGTCTCGCACGTCCACGTGCCGCCGTTCGAATCGCGAAGCTACACGATGACGACGCGCCTCTCGCTCTGACCGAAACGCCAGCCGACCCGATGGCTTGCCGGCCGTGCAAGCATCGGACAGTGCGAATCGAGCGGCGCTCGAGGAAGACGAGTGTGCCCGGAGCGTAGGAGAGCCGCGGAGGTAGGTAGTCATGCGGTTCACGACGTTGCTCGTTCTTTTCTTCCTCGCTTCGGTCGCGTCAGCCTGTCAGCGCTCGCGGCCTGGCGACGAGCGTCCGCTGGTGTCCGGCGACGGCGGCATGCCGATGGCCGATTCGGGACCGCCTCCGACGCCTTCGCCGGACGCAGGCCCCGCGACGCCGACCTGCAGCAACGAGTGCGAGGCAGGCGAGCCCGCGCGCTGTTCCGGGGCGGGTTACCAGACCTGCTCGCGCGGCCCGGACGGGTGCTACGTGTGGAGCGACATCACGGCGTGTGCGAGCGGCACCTCCTGCGAAGACGGCGTCTGCCGCGGCACCGGATGTCCGGGCGGTTGCTGCCCGCGCTGCGACGGGACGAGCTGCGGAGCCGGCAGCGACGGATGCGGCGGCACCTGCGCGTGCGCCGCGGGCTCGGCGTGCAGCTCGGCCAGCACGTGCTGCATGCCCGAGAACGGCGCGGCGTCGTGCAACCGGATCCTCGGCGCGTGGTGCAGCCGCGTGGTCACGTGCTGCACCGCGGCGGGTAGCGGGGTGTGCGTCGACTGGGCCTACTCGGTCGCCGATTGCCGCGGCGCTCACGTCGCGATGGGCTTCGACTGCTCGTCGACCGAGTGGACTTCGATGAGCTACTGCGCCGAAGGCATCGACCGCTGCGTCGGCGACATCCCGTTGGTCGCGTGCACCGACATCACCGGCGGCACGGCGGCGTTGCCCGGCAGCTGCTGAGCGCTTCCACGCGACGCGATCGTGCCGCGCCCTCGGGGCTCTCGCCCCGGGGGCGCGTTTGCTTTACGGCGAGCTCGAGGCTGCCGGACCGCTCGACGACGCTCGACGACGCTCGACGACGCTCGACGACGCTCGACGACGCGAAGGTGCGAGCGGAAGCGCCCGGGTATATGGTGCGCGCGTGGACAAGGTCTTCGCGGTGATGCGAGCGCTGGCGGTGCTCGCCGGGATCTGGGGGCTCCTCGCGCTCGTCGCGTTCACGGCGGGAGTTCTCCCGACGTTCGAGCGCGCAGCGCCGAACGAGAACGGCGAAGACGACGATCACGACACGGCGGTCGCGCCCGAAGGGGACGCCGGCCCCCGATCCGCAGCAGACGCGGGGACGACCGGAGCCGAAACGGAGGACGAGGGCACCACGCCGGCCGAGCCGCCTCGCGCGCGCCGCGCCGCGGTCGCATTTGCCACGTGCCGTGGCGCGACCTCGCCCCCTGTCGGCCGCGCGCTTCAGGTGTTCGGCGACTCGCGCCCCGAGCTCGTCGTCGCCTGCGGACGGCAGGCGTCGATCTTCGCGCTCGGCGGCGACGACCTCGCGCCGACACGCGTCGCCATCCTCGAGGCTACGGGAGCGAGCGACGCGCCCGACGCGGTTCCACCCGCGGTCGAAGTAGGGCCGCCCGCGGCTCTCGACGTCGACGGCGACGCGCTGCCGGACCTGGTCATTCCGGTCACCGAGACCGCCGATGCAGCGACGCGCGGCGGCGCGGTGTTCTTCGTCCCGCGTGAGAGCGCAGGTGGGCTCGGCTCGGCCTCGCGCATCGCCCCGGTCGCTTCGATCGGTGTCGCGCTCGCCCAGCTCGACGCGCGCGAGGGGACGGACGTGCTCGTGCTCACGACGGGTAGCGCCGCGGCCAGACGCCCGAGCGAGGTGTGGGTGTTCGCGGGCGGGGCTTCGCCCGCTCGCATCGCGACCACGCGCGCCGCGGTCGGCGGCAGGTCGATCGCCACCGCCGACATGGACCGTGACGGCCACGAGGACGCGCTCGTCGCCGCCTCGGAGGGCGCGGGTTTGGTCATCTTGTTCGGCGATGGAACGGGCCGGTTTCCACGCCGGGCAGACATCGCGCTGCCGGACGCGAGCGAGGTCGTCACGGGCGACGTCGACGGAGACGGATCGCCGGACGCCGTGATCCGCGCGAACGGCGTGCACCTCTTGCTCGCAGGCCCGCTCGAATCGCTCGTCCCGCGACCGCTCCACGCGACCGACATCGCCGACCTCGAGCTCTTCGACGTGGACGCCGATCGCGCTCGGGAGGTCGTCGGGATCGACGGGTCGCGCGTCGTCTACTTCGAGACGGCGGAGGGCGAGAGCGACGAAGAGCACACGCTGGTCGAGCTCGCCGGAGCCGTCCCCCAACGCGCGTCGCTCGCGGACTTCGACGGCGACGGCAAGCTCGACCTCGTCGTGATGGCGTCGGCGGACGACGGAACGCCGTTTCTGGTCCCCATCTCGGACGTGCGCTCCGTGGGAGCCGTCGACGTCGACGCCGGCGCCGCCGTCGCGATCCCGGACGCACCGCTGACGCTCACGATCCCGCTCCGCTGAGCGTCACGAGACCGGCTCAGGCCGGCAGCGACTCTGCGCCGAGGTCGTCCGGCGTGCTCTCGGGCGCGGGGATCCAATCCTCGTCGGGGCCCTCGAGCGGGAGCACGAACGGCTTTCCGTCGTAGGTCTCGCGATGGCTGAGGAAGAACGTGTACCAGATGTACCGGGCCAGGCTCTTCTGATCGAGGTTCGGATGAATGTGCGGCGCGATCTGCTCCGCGTGCGCCTCGGGCAGGACGCTCCAGTGCAGGCCGGGCGTCACGTGGTGGATCGTGTGGTAGCCGTTGTTGAAGACCCACCAGTTGACGAGCTTGCCGACGAAGTTTCGCGAGTGGTCGTACTCGGTGTCCGCGTCGCAGCCGTCGTGCTGGAGCATGTTCATCGTGACGATGCCCCACTGCCCGTAGAAGTGCGGGAGCATCCAGAACAGCAGAGCGTGCTGCCAGTCGAGCCAGAAGAGCGCGACCGTGGTGAGCAGCAGCGTGGAGCCTTCGAGCAGCAGCTGGCGGAACCACTTGGGGTGCCGCTTGCGCATGATCGACGAGTACGTCGCGTCCGCGCGCATGATGCTCGGGACGACCGACGCCATGAAGAAGATGCCGTTCAGGAGGTTGTAGCGGAAGCGCACCTTCGTCGTGCGCATCACGTCGCGGCGTGACTGCGTGTGCTTGTGGTGGCTCAGGTTGTGCCCCGGCACGTAGCTCGAGACCGGGTGCCCGTACACGAGCGTGAGGACGACCTGGTAGAGCTTGTTGAGCCAGCGGAAGCGGAACGGCGGCGAGTGGATGGCGTTGTGCGTCTGGACAGCGCCTTGGAAGGACGTCACGCACAGCACGAGGAAGGCCGGCGCGAGCCAGAACGAGAGGGGCTGCGTGAAGACGAACGCGAGCGTCGCGAAGTAGATCGCGTTGAACGCGAGGGGTCTCGCGTCCGCCCGGTATCGCAGGATGCCGCTCTTTCGCTCGGCCACTTCCGCTCCCTCGGGCCCACGATGTAGCACATCGGGCCGAGGAGGACAGCTGAGCGGCCGCACGGCCGGGTCAACCTTCGGATTTTACGTGGGTATCAGGGCACGCGCCTCTTCGAGGCCCTTCTTCGCGCGGACGACGCTCGCGGCCGCCTCTTCGAGCGCGCCGTCGGTGATCGCGCTCCACGCGCGGGCGGCGTTGCGCTCCATCGACGCGAATTGGCCGATCATCTCGGCGTAGCGCGCGAGGCCGAGCTCGGCGACGAGCGAGAGGCGTTGCTCGAGCAGCTCGGGCACCTGCTCTTCGAGGATCTCGTCGAGCGCGCCTGCGCTTCGTCTTCGTGCCCGGCGAGCGCGTCCGGGAGGGCGTCGAGCTCGCGGGCGATCGTCTCGAGGATCAAGGCCGGCGACGGGTGAGCACGGCGGCCGGCACGAGGGCCGCCGCCGCGACCACACAGCGAGCGATGCGCGCGCGCGCCCTCAGGTCCCGGGAACGATCTTCACGACGTCGCCGCTCGCGACGAACACCATGTAGAGCTCGCCCGCGTTGTCCTCGCCAAAGCTCGCGAGGCCACCGCCGGCGCTGGAGATGTCGCCGATCCGGACCGGTCCGTGCAGCGCGTCGTCGCACCACTTGAGCCCGGCGACGTCACCGCTGCAGTTGTCGCCGAACACGTACGTCCCTCGCAGATCGGGGATGGCGGTGCCGCGGTAGACGTAGCCGCCCGTGATCGAGCACGCGCTGCGGATGACCGCGCTCCCGCTGCCGTGCGGGATGACGAAGACGGGCTCGGCGTGCGTGATCGACATGAAACCGGCGCTCGGGCAGCTGCCCATCGCGCTGTCGTTCCGGACATCGCCCTCGTAGTAGCGCCAGCCGTAGTTCTCGCCGCCGGTGCTCGACGCGGGCGCGATGTCGATCTCCTCCCACCGGTCCTGCCCGACATCCCCGATGTAGAGGTCGTGCGTGAGCCTGTCGAAGGAGAACCGCCACGGGTTGCGCAGACCGTAGGCCCAGATCTGCGGCAGCCCTCCGCCGCCCGCGAACGGGTTGCCGGCCGCAGCGTAGTTGCCCGCCGCGTTGTCGACGTCGAGCCGGTGCAGCTTGCCGAAGAACGAATTGGTGTTCTGGCCGTTGCCGTCGCCGCCATGGCCGTCGCAACCGCCGCCGCCGTCACCCATCGCGACGTAGAGGAACCCGTCGGCGCCAAACGTGATCATCCCGCCGTTGTGGTTTCCCTCGCCGTCCGGTTGGTCGATGAGGCGAGCGATCTCGCTCTCATCGGCGACGTCGGGGTCGCTGCTCACGTGGTACTCGGCGACCACGTTGTTCCCGCCTCCCGACGCCGTGTAATAGACGAAGAAGCGGCCGTTCGACGCGTAGTTCGGGTGGAACGCGAGGCCGAGGAGCCCCTGCTCACCCCCCGCCGTGATGCGGCCCCCGATGTCGAGGAAATCGGTGCCGAGCGTCGAGCCGTCGCGGACGAGCCGGATCCGCCCGCCGCGCTGGACGACCCAGAGCGTGTCGGTCGAGCCGGGCGCCTGCGTCACGTAGACGGGGCTGTTGAACGTGCCGCCCGAGATGGGCTCGGTCGCGAGCGCTGGCGGGCTCGGATTGCCGCACGGAGGCGGCGGGCCCGCATCGACCCCCATCCCACCGTCGGTCCCGCCCGCGTCGGTCCCCTGTCCACCGTCGACACCGGGGCCCGAGTCCCGGCGCGGGCCACCGTCGGTACGTCCGCCGTCGCCACCGCTCGCGCTGTCGTCGCCGCAACCGAGCCCAGCAACCAGGGCGAGCACCAAGAAGCCAATCGTTCGTCGCATGTGCGCCTCCGAGGGGGAGAGCCTACCTCACGAAGAACCAGGAAGGGAGCACCGCTCGGGGCTTTCAAAAGGGCGCGGAGGCGCTACAACTCCGGGGATGAACCTCGAAGAGAAACGTGCGCACTTTCGCCAAATGCTCGCTCAAGCCGGCGACTTCGCCGATCTCGACAACACGGCCGAAGCCGTGAGTCGCGCGAAGCTGGTCGTTCGGGAGATCGAAGCCGAGCTCGGCCGCGCGGATGCGAACGACCGCGCCGTCCTCGAGCGGGAGAAGGTGCACGCGGCGCAGGTGCTCGCGGGGCTCGACCGCGCTCACGCGGACTGGCGCGCGCGCGTGACGGAGCGAGCCGCCCGCTACACGGAGAATCAGCAGACTGTGTACGAGAAGCCGCTTCCGAAGCGCGGGCTCTCGTGATCGTCGCGAGCGAATGGCCATGAACCTCGCGAGCTACCGACCCGACGCGCACACGAAGCGCAGGTCAGCCCTCGCGCGGGCGATCGACGGCTTGCCGGCCCTCCTGCCCGCAGGCGAATCGGTCTCGCGCAACTACCCCGCATGGACGTACCCGTATCGCGCCGGGAGCCACTTCCTCTACTTCGTCGGGCTGCCGCTCGAGGGTGCGTTCCTCTCGATCGACGGCGACGAGCACACGCTCTTTCTGCGCGCGCCCGCACTCGGACGATGCGCTCTGGCACGGCGAGCTCGCCTTCGTTCGCGGAGATCGCGGAGCGGACGGGCTGTCGCGTGGTCGCGCGCGACCGGCTCGCGGACGCGATCGGCGGGCGAGACGTCGCGACGCTCGCCGCCGCCCGATTCGGCGACGCGCTCGCGACAGACCGCGCTGCTCGGCCGCGAGGTCGTGGCCGGCCGCTTCGAGGAGCCCGACGACCGGCTGGCCGACGCCGTGATCGCGCTTCGTCTGCGTCCACGACGAGGCGGCGGTTGCCGAGCTCCGCCGAGCCGCGGCGACCACGTCGACAGCGCGCACGCTCGCCGCGATGGCGCGCGACGCGCGCCGGTGCGACCGAGACCGACCGTGCGCGCAGCCTCGATGGGGCGAGATCCTCGCGCGAGACATGGCGATGCGTACAGCGCCGATCGTCACCGCGCACGGCGAGGTGCTGCACGGCGCGCCGCGCCACGACGCGTCGGCGAGGCGACATGCTCCTCGCGGACGTCGGCGCCGAGACCGACGGCGGCTGGGCGAGCGACGTCACGCGCAGCTGGCCCGTGTCCGGGCGCTTCACGACCGAGCAGCGCGAGCTCTACGCCATCGTGCTCGACGCGCAGCGGCGCGCGATCGCGGCCGTGAAGCCCGGGCGTTCGCTACCGCGACGTGCACCTCGCGGCGTCGCGCGCGGCTCGCGCGAGGGGCTCGTCGAGCTCGGCATCCTGCGCGGCGACCCGACGAGCTCGTCGCGGACGGCGTGCACGCGCTGCTCTTCCCGCACGGCGTCGGCCACCTCCTCGGCCTCGACGTGCACGACATGGAGGACCTCGGCGATCGCGCCGGCTACGCGCCGGGCCGCGCGCGCTCCGACGCAGTTCGGGCTCGCGCTACCTGCGCCTCGATCGCGACCTCGAGCCGGGCATGGCCGTCACCATCGAGCCGGGCGTCTACTTCGTCCCCGCCATCCTCGACGACCCGGAGCTGCACGAGCATCGCGAACGGCCGCCTCGACCGCGACGGCGTCGACCGTTTCGCGCGTGCGCGCGGTGATGCGCATCGAGGACGACGTGCTCGTCACCGACGACGCCGCGGAGGTGCTCACCGCGCGTCATCCCGAAGACAGCCGGACGACGTCGAGCGCTGCGTCGGCGTCCGGCGCGCTGACAGGAGAGGCGCCATGGCCATCCGAAAGATCGCGACGATCGGCCACCCGGTGCTGCGCGCAGCCCGCGCGCGCCGTCGGGCCCGACGAGCTGCGCGCCGCCGAGACCCAGCAGTTCATCGACGACCTCGTCGAGACCATGCGCGACGCGGACGGCGCCGGCCTCGCCGCGACCCAGTCTACGAGCCCGTGCGGATCTGCGCGATCGAGGTGCGCGACAACCCGCGCTACCCGTACAAGCCGAACATCCCGCTCACCATCCTCGTCAACCCGGTGCATCGACCCGCTCGGCGACGAGCGCTTCGACAACTACGAGGGCTGCCTCAGCGTGCCGAACCTGCGCGGCGTCGTGCCGCGCTTCGTCGAGATCCGCGTGCGCGCGCTGGACCGCCACGGCGAGCCGATCGACCGCGTCGTCCGCGGCCTCACCGCCGGCACGTACCAGCACGAGGTCGATCACCTCGACGGCAAGCTCTTCCTCGATCGCGTGGCGGACACGACGACGCTCTGCACGTGGGAAGCGTTCCGGAAATACCACGAGGCTGCATTCATCGAGCGAGTGCAGAAGATCGTGGCCCGCTTCGGCAGCTGAGGCTCCGGCCTCGGGGGGCTTGGCTCCACGGGGAGCCATGATAGGCTCGCCGACATGAGCACGAAGAGACCCCGTTCGAAGAAGAAGCGGCGCTTGCCGAAGGTGGTTCCTCGCGTGGTGCTCTCGGCCGCGATGACCGCGACGACGCCGATGCTCGCCTCGGCGTGCGGGGACAATTGACCGAGCGGCGACGCCGGGGTGGACTCCGGTTTCTCCGTGATCGCACCGTTCGACGCGGGCCGCGACTCCGGGTTCAGCGTCGCGGACTCGGGCTTCTCGGTGGTCGCACCGCACGACGGAGGCAGCGACTCCGGGTTCTCGGTGGTCGCGCCCCAAGACGGCGGTGAAGACTCGGGCTTCTCCGTGTTCGCCGCGCCGGACGCGGCGTTCTCGGTCGCCGCACCGCCGCCCGACGCCGCGAGCTGAGACCGTGGCCGAGGCTCCTTCGGCCGGCCCGTCGGGATCGCTCACGGGCGGGCGCGGCTTTCGGCGCGCATTGACGGGGACCCCGCTATCGCGCCAGCACGAGGTGCGCCTTCACGGCCGCCGCGGGCGCGCCAAGCGCATCCCCTTTCATCGCTTCGATCGCGAGGCGTACCCCGCGGCAGCGCTCTCGCTCGCGCACGACACCTACCAGCAGCTCGCGACCGGCGAGTACGACGCCGTCGACGGGTTCTCCCGGTTGACCGCGTCGCTCTGCTGGCACGGCGCTCCGTTCGACCTCATCGCGGCCTCGGCACAAATCCCCGCCGACGAGATCCGACACGCCGAGACCGCGGTCCGCATGGCCGCGCTATGCGCCGGCGTGGACCCGTCCGAGGTCGCGCTCGACGCCGAGCGGCGCCTGGCGGGCCGGCCGCGCGAGGTGCGCATGAGCTTGGCGCAGCTCGACGACGTGATGCTCCGCTCGGTGGCGATTGGCGAGACGCTCGCCGCCGCGATCTTGGCGACGAGCATCGACGGCGCGACCGACGAGGTCGCGAAGAAGGTGCTCGAGTCGCTCATCGCCGATGAGATCCGCCACGCGCGGCTCGGTTGGTATTACCTCGCCTGGCGCGCGCCGCAGTGGAAGCCCGCAGAGAGACGGGCAGTGGCCGCGTCCGCTGTTCGCGACGTGTCGCGGATGGAGGTGCGGTTCGCCTCCGGGCGCGACGCACCGCGCGGAAGCCGCAAGGCCGCACGCGCGCTCGGTGTTCTCGACACGGCGAGGCAGAGGGCTGCCATCCACGAGGTCATGGAGGACCAGATCGTGCCCGGCCTCGACGCGCTCGGGCTCGGCGCGAGCGCGGCGTGGAAGACGAGGTCGCGAGCGCCCACGTGACACGCGGGCCGTGGCGTGCGCTCGGGCGGCGGCTGACGCGGGCGGAGCGCGAGCGGCTCGGGGCGTACGTGCGCGGCCTGCTCGCGTGGCAGCGCACGCTTCGACGGTGGCCCGCGCTCGCGGCCGCGCCGGACTCGGTACCGTTCGTCTCGCTCTACGCGGGGGCGCGCGTGCGCGGCTGCCAGGGCTCGCCCGAAGGCGCGCCGCGCGAGCGAATCGCTCGCGCGTTCGTCCGCGCCCTCGCGGACCGACGGTTCGGCGCCGTCATGGCCGGCGAGCGAGAGCGCCTCGCCGCGCAGGTGAGCTACGTGAAGAGCGCACGCCGCGTGCCGTGGGCCGCCGTGGAAGAGCGGATTGAGCCGGGCACGCACGGCGTCGCGCTGCTGTCGGACGGAAGGTTGCAGGCGCTTCTCTTGCCGCAGGTGGCGTGCGACGGACGCATGGACGCGCGCGGGCTCGTCGCGTCGCTCGTGGCGAAGGCCGGCGTTGCCGAGGGCGACGGCGCGCTCTTCGCGCTCGAGACCGAAGAGCTTGTCGTTCGCGCGCACCGCGTGCGAACGCGACGCTCTGCCGGCGGGACGCGTTCCGCGAGCCCCGTCGCGTCGGCGGCGCGCTGGCTCGCGACTCTCGTGCACGACGACGGGCGCGTCGAGTTCGGCGCCGACGCACGGGCCGGGGCGCTCGTGAGCTCGGGGCCCATGTGGCACGGTCGCTCGGCCGCCGTGGTGGCGGCGCTCGCTCGCGCGGGGCGCGCGGACGTGGCGGCGCGCGCTCTCTCCTGGCTCGTGCGCGAGGTGACGAGCGCGCTCGCGGGCGGGCGCGTTCCCGAGTGGCCGGTGGACCGCGCGCGCGCTGCCGGCACGGTCGCGCTCGCGGTGCTGGCCGGCGCGCCGCTCCGGAAAGAGCTCGCGACGCTCGCGCGCGCGACGGAGCTCCTCTCGGCGCCCTGGCACGCCGCCCAGGTGGTGACCGCCCTCGGCCGGGACGCGCCCGAAGCGCTCGTGCGCGCGTCGCTCGGCGCGTTCGACGCGGCGCGGCCCGTTCCGTGGATGGTCCTTTCGGCGCGCGCGGTCGGCGACACGCGAGCCGAGGCGCGCATGGCACGCGCGCTCGCGCGTGCGGTGCGCTCGCGCCCGCCGTTCCGCGGCGGGCTCGCCGGGACCGCAATCCCCGAGGTCGCCATCACCGCGCTCGCCGTCGAGGCGCTCGCGGGTCGCGCGGACCGATCCTCGAGAGCGGCCGTCGCGCGAGGCCGCGCGTTTCTTCGTACGCATCAGCTCGGCGTCGAGCGCGACGTCCCCGCCGCGCTCGACGAGTTCGTCGCTGCCGGCGCGTTCCCTCTGTCGCCGATTGTCGACGCGCTCCGAGCCGACGCGACCGCACACGCGCTGCTCGCGCTCGCGGGCTAGAGAACGCTCGTCACGCGCGCGTGCACCTGGTACGCGCCGAACTGGCCGGCCGCGTCGTCCGTGATGGTGAGCGAGCCCGACGCGGTGTCGAGGGACATCGCGGCGTCGTGGTCGGTTTGGCTCGTCGAGAGGTCGCTGCCGGAGACGTAGGGAGGCGGCCCGCTGATCGCGCACGGGAAGTAACCGGCGCTCGGCCCGCCGTAGAGGAGCTGCCCGGCGCACACGATTTGCGCGTTGCACATCGTGCCGGCCTGCGGGTCCGGCGTCCCCGTGACGGTGAACTGGCAGTCGCTCCCGATGCCGACCGGCGCACCGGGCGACGCGTTGTCGACGACCGCGACCACCTGGAGCGAGAGCCCCTGTGCCCCGCCCGGCCCGGCGGTCGGCACGTTCGACGGGTTGCCGCCGTAGAGGAACACTGCGATCCCGCCGCCGACGCACAGCACGCCGCCGACGAGCGCGAGGCACCCCGTGAGCGCCCAGATTGCGCGCCCTCTCTGACCGCTGCTCACTGGATCTCCTCCACGCGCACGATTGTGCCCGAGACGTCGAAGCCGCCGAGAAGGCTCGTGTCCCACACGCGGAACGTGCCTGCGCCCTGGTCGACGGAGAGCGCCGGATTACCGTCCTCCGAGCTCTCGGCGTAGTCGTTCGCGAGGATCGGGACCCCGTCGTACACGGTGCACTCGACGTAGCCTTCGGCGCCCCCGCCGTACACGGGCGTGCCACCGATTTCGATGTGCGCGCGGCACGGCTCGCCCTCCGAGAGCTTGGTGATGTCGACGAAGATCTCGTTGCCCGGCGCGACGACGAGCGTGCCGCCGGTCACGGCGACGCCGGTGGCGCTCGCGACGGTGGCGACGACGCGCCGCTTCGCGAGCGCGGGCCCACTGGCCGTCCACGGCATGACGGGACCGGGTGCCTGCGGCAGCTCGAGGCCGTGAGGCGCTGTCGCGACCGGACCGGCCGGAGCGTAGGGCGCGGTGAAACCGCCTCCGCCGAGGAGATTGGTCCACCACATCGAGAAGAGCATCGGGCCGAGGCAGGTGCCGACGCCGCCGAGGAGCACGACCACGCCGCATCCGCCAGCGATCCAGTACCAGAGCGATCCGCGCTTGTCGCCGTCCGTGCTCATCCGGGGCCCATCTCGCCGTCAGTCTGCCACGGTCGCCCCCCCGGTGCGCTACTGCTAGGGTGCCGGCCCGGAACATGACGGCGCCCGAAGAGGAGCACGAGAGCCGACGTGCGCGCTACGAGCGCGAAGCGGCCCGAGCGGACGGGACCGCGCAGCGCCTCGCGCTCCTGAACCTCGGGGCGGTGCTCGGCGCGGTCGTGCTCGGCGTGGCGGGCTTCGCGGTGGGGAACGACCTGTATCTCGGCGGCGGTGCAGCGTGCGTGCTCGTCTTCGTCGCGTCCTACGCGACGCAGGCGAGCTTTCTCGCTCGACGCGACTTGGCGCGCATCCGCGCGAGCGTGAACGCACGCCACCTCGCGCGCCTGGGCGACGGGTGGCTCGCGTTCGCGTCGACCGGCATCGACGCGCTCGAGGGCATCGACGCGCTCGAAGACACGCACCCGTACGCCTACGACATCGACGTCGTGGGGCACGGCTCGCTCTTTCAGCGCATCGATTGCACGCAGACCGTGCCCGGAGCGCGCACGCTCCGATTGTGGCTCGGCGAGCCCGCGGACGGCGAGACCGTCATCGCGCGACAGGCCGCCGTCGAGGAGCTCGCTCACGACGTGACGCTGAGGCAGGAGCTCGAGGCGTCGGCGGAGATCGCGACCACGGGTGCGGCGAAGCTCGACCCCGCGCCGTTCCTCGAGTTCACGCGACGACCCGCGTGGTTGCTCGACAAGCCCTGGCTCGTCGCGCTCATTCACGTCCTTCCGCCGGTGACCGTCACGCTCGCCGTCCTGTCGTCGCTCGGGATCGTGACGCCAATCGCGCCGGCGATCGCCGCTGCCGTCTCCTGCGCGGTCTTTCTCGGCACGGCGAAGACCGCGCTCGCCGCGCTCGAGCTCGTGTCGGCACGGCGCGGCTTCGCCGAAGCGTACGGACGAGTGTTCGCGACCGTCGAGGAGATGGCGGCGAAGTCCGCGCCCCTCGCGGCGCTCGCCGATCGGCTGAAGTCCGAGGGCGCCCCGCCTTCGGCGCAGATGCGCCGCCTCGACCGGTGGGCCGGGCTCGCCGAGCTCCGGATGCAGCCGCTCTTCCATCTCCCCGTGAACGTGCTCCTGCTCTTCGACCTCCACGTGCTCCTTCGGCTCGAACGATGGAACCGCACGGCGGGCGCACATCTTCCCGACGTCTTCGAGGCGGTCGGCGAGATCGAGGCGTTGTCGTCGCTCGCGGCGCTCAGGTACGGGGACCCGTCGACGTCGTTCCCCGAGATCGTGCCAGCCGACGCTCCGTTCGAGGCCGAAGCTCTCGCGCACCCGCTCCTCGAGCCGACGACGCGAGTCGCCAACGACATCGCTCTTCGCGGCCCGGGCACGGCGCTCATCGTCACGGGCTCCAACATGGCCGGAAAGAGCACGCTCCTGCGCGCCGTCGGGCTCGCGGTCGTGCTCGCGCTCGCCGGAGGCGCGGTGACCGCGAAGAAGCTCCGCGTCCCGCGCGTGAGGCTCCGCGCGAGCATGCGCGCGCGCGACGACCTGTCGCGAGGCGCGAGCTACTTCCACGCCGAGCTGACCAAGCTCCGCGGCGTCGTCGCGGACGCCGGCGCCGACCCGCCGATCTTCTTCCTCCTCGACGAGCTCCTCCGCGGAACCAATGCGCGGGCGCGCCACATCGGGGCCCGCGCCGTCGTCGAGCATCTCCTCTCGCGCCGCGCGATGGGGATCGTCGCGACGCACGACGTCGCGCTCGCGGCGCTCGAGACCGAACAGCCAGAGCGGGTCGCGAACGTGCACTTCACCGACGTCGTCATCGACGGCGAGATGACGTTCGACTACCGACTCCGGCCGGGGGTCGTGCGGACGAGCAACGCGCTCCGGCTGCTCGCGATGGCCGGCATCGAGGTGCCGGATGACGACTCGGTCGGCTCGGAGCCGCCGTCGGGCGTCGCGACCGGCGTCGTTCGCTGATCGGCGAGATCGCGGCGCCTTCGAACCGTTCGGCGTTCTATACTCGCGGCGCGTGCGTCGCCATCAGGATTATCTCTCGGGGCTGGCCGCGCTCGACCGAGTCCGAGACCCGGAAGAGCGAAGAGCGCTCTGGCGACAGAGCATGGCGACGCTGGCTGCGTCCGTGACCGATCAGCGCGCGGTCCCGCTCGAAGGGCTCGACCCCCTGGCGCTGCAGAAGAGCGTTCGTTCGGCGATCGCGACCAACTTGATCGACGATCTCGGATTTCTGTCGGCGCCTGCGGCGGCGGCGGCGCTCTACGAGCTCGCCGCAGCGATCCCGGTCGGAGGCGAGCGGCGCGAGATCGGCCGACGGGTTCTACGGTGGCTCCACGAGGGTGACGCGCCGACGTTCGTCGCCCTCGCTACCCAGATCGCGCTCGGCTCGCGGCGCGCGCTCTCCGGAGCGCCGATGCGCGCGCGCGTCGCACTGTCGCTGGACCTGCCGCTCGGAGCGGGCGCGCGCGCCGACGCGCTCGCGCTCGCGCTCGTGTCGCGGCGTGACGTCGAGCGCGAGTGGCTGTCGCTTCCGTCGATCGGCTCGCTCCCGTCGCGGAGGCTCGCCGCGCGCCTGCTCGAGCGCGCAGCGCGCGAGGCCGCGCGACGGGCGGCGCAGGGCGACGACAGCGGCCTGCGCATCTTCGAGGCGGAGACCGTGCAGGCGGCGTGGAGTCGGCTCCTGGCCGATCGCGAACCGCTCGTCTGGCGCCACGTCGCGACCGCGCGCGGGCTGCTTTCCGAGAGCGTGCGCGACCTCGGCGACTCGATCGTGCGCGACCTCGCGCCTTCGCTGTCGCCGACCGAGTGGCGCCGTGCAGCCGCTTCGCTCGCGGCGCGCATCGCCGTCGCGCCCGACGACGCGGTCGCGCGCGCCCACGCCTTCCTCGAGTCCGAGGTCCTGCAGAAGGATCCGGGAGTCGCCGGCGCGATGGCGCTCGGTCTGCCGCGCGCCGCCGAGGCCGAGCCGGAGGCCGTCGAAGAGCTCCTCACGACGCTCGTCCGCCGCGGCGGCATCGACGCGGCCGAGGCGCTGGTCGATCTGCGGCGCGAGCGCGTGGGCGGCGACGTGGGCGCGTGGGCGAGCGAGCTCGCGCGCGCACAGCTCCGCGAGGCAGTCGAGCGCGGTGCCGGCGGGGACGACGGCCGGCACGCCCTCATGGAGGCGCTGCACGCGGAGCTCTCGAGCGACCCGGGCGGTGGCGGCAGCCTACCCGAGCGCATCGGCGCGGCGTTGATGACGTTCGCCACCGACGGGCCGCGGCAGGCGTACGCGCAAGCCTATGCGGTGCTCGAGGCGGCCGAGGGCACCCTCGGGATGCTCGAGCTCTCGCGCGACGACGACGCGAAGGGGCGAGCGAACGCGTTTCGCGCGCTTCGCGAGATCGATCTCGCGCTTCTGGAGAAGGAGACGCTCCCCGATCTCCTGATGCTCGGCGCGAAGCCCGACGGGACGACGCCGGCCGCGGGCGCGCTCGACGAGCTCTTCGAGCGGCTCTCGGCGTGGCTCCGCGCGAGCGAGACCGAGCCGATCCGCCAGGCGGGCGCGGTCCCGGACCTCACCCACCGCATCCGGCGCATGCGCACGCTGCTCCACCTGGCGGACGCGGACGAGATGCGGACCGAGGAGCGGGGCGGCGCGCTTCGCGACCGACGCCTCGCGACCGCGGAGCTCCTCCTCTCGCGCGTCGCGCGCGATGCGGCGACGCCGCTGCGACGCGTCGTCTGCGCCGCGGCCGCACGCGCGTGCGACGCGCTCGTCCGCGACGAAGTGTGCGAGCGTCAGCGATGTCGTCGTCGGGATGGTGAGCGCGGCGCGCGACCCGCACGACCTCGTGACGTTCGCGGAGGCGACGATGGTGCCGGAGCTCGAGGCGACGCTCCTCGCCTACGAGCGGCTCGGCTACGTCGTCTCGAATGCGCCGACCGGAGGCATCGGCGAGCGCGCCTGCCTCGACGCGCTCGACGGCTTCGCGCACGCGCTCCCGGTGGCGAGCTCGCCCAGGGTCGAGGCGCTCCGCGCGGGCCTCGGACGCCTGGGTCGGGCGCTCGAATCGATCGCCGCCGCGGGCTCGCTCGGCGAGCTCGCCGAAGGGACGGATGGCACGCTGCTCGGCTCTCTCGAGACCGCGGCGCAGTCGCTCGCGCAGATCGTCGGTGGGGCACGACGCAGGCTCGGAAACGCCGCGCACGACTCGCCTGCGAGCGCGGCGGCGGTGCGCCTTCTCGACTTCTCCGTCGAGCGCGCGCTACGTGGATCGCGCGACGCGCTTCGCGACGCGCTCGGCGCGGCCAAGGAGACCATGCGCGAAGAGCTCCTCGCGAACGTCGCGGCCGCAGCGCTACACGTCATCGAGCGCGTCGCGGATCTGCCGGTAGACGCACCCCGCCGGACGCGCACGAGCTTCATCCCCGTCGCGTTCTCGGAGGCACCGCTTCCAGGCTGGCTACCGCCGGGAAAAGTGATCGGCGGCTTCTACGTCGTGCGCCCGCTCGGGACGGGAGCAGGCGGCTCGGTCTTCGTCGCTCGACGCGCCGAGTCCAAGCACGACGAGAAGGCGGAGCGCTTCGCGCTCAAGGTCCCGGAGTACGACGGCGCGGCGGCGCGCACGCTCTCGGAGGCGGAGTTCATGGCGCTCTTCCGCCAGGAGGCCGGCGCGCTCCTGTCGCTGCCGAGCCACGACCACCTCGCCGGGTTCGTCACGTTCGACGCTGGAGCGCACCCGAAGCCAATCCTCGTCATGGAGCTCGTGGAGGGCCCCACGCTCGCGCGCGTGCTGGAGATGCGCGATCTCGACGCGCCGCGCGCGCTCGCGCTGCTCGACGGGATCGCGCGCGGGCTCGAGGTCATGCACGCGGTCGAGATCGGCCACCTCGACGTGAAGCCGTCGAACGTGATCCTGCGCGACCCGGACGGCGTGGCCGGGCCCGAGCCCGCGACCGATCCGGTGCTCGTCGACTTCGGCCTCGCGGGACGGCACATCCGACCGGGCTGCGGCACGGGGGAGTACGGCGCGCCCGAGATATGGGGCGCGCTCGGGCTCGACTACAACGGCGATCCGCGCCCCGCCGACGTGTACGCGTTCGGTTGTCTCGCGTACGAGGTGCTCACGGGCCGGACGCTCTTCGCGGCGCCGAACGAGATCGCGCTCATCGCGAGCCACCTGGTCCACGACGGCCAGCCGGATGGAGTGCGGGAGCTCGCGTCGAGCCCGGGCGGACGACCGGTCGCCGCGCTCCTCTCGGGCGCGCTTCGCCACGCGCCCGAGAAGCGCGCGACGATCGGTGCCATCCGCGAAGGGCTCACCGGGCTTCGCGGCGAGCTCGCCGATCGCCCGTGGCCGATCGCCTAGCCCCGGTCGCCCGCGCGCGTGATCCGCTTCTTCTTCTTCGCGGGCGGCTTCTTCTTCTTCGCGGGCGGCTTCTTCTTCTTCGCGGGCGGCTTCTTCTTCTTCGCGGGCGGCTTCTTCTTCTTCGCGGGCGGCTTCTTCTTCGCGGGCGGCTTCTTCGCGGGCTTCTTCTTCGCGGGCTTCTTCTTCTTCTTCGCGGGCTTCTTCTTCGCGGGCCTCTTCTTCTTCGCGGGCGGCTCCGGCTCTTCCGCCTTCGGGTCGAGGCCCGTCGCCAGGACGAGCGCCGCGGCGCGCCGCGCGGCCGGGATCGCGCGGAGACATTCGGCGCGGAGCTCCTCGGTCTGGCCGAGGACGGGCAGGAGCACGTCCCAGCGCGGCTCGATCGGAGCTCCGGCGCGCACGAGCGCCAGAAACACGGGCCACCGCACGGCGTGAGGGATGACCGCACCCGTGCGGGCGAGCCGGTCGGCCTCGCGCGGCGCCCACCGCCGGCCCTCGTCGCCGAGCGCACCCAACAACCCGACGCGATCGAGCAAGTCGTGAACGTCGATGCCGTACACGCCGCCGCGCTCGAGCGACAGGAAGAGCTCACCCCAGACCTCGAGCCGCTCTCGTATCGGCAACCGCGAGAGGACCTCGGCGACGGCGTCGTCACCTCGCGCGCTCTTCGATGCGCGCTGGAGCACGCGCCATGTCGGCTCGCTCCGCGTGACACCGTCGACGAGAACGTCCATCGGCAGCTCGAGCGCGCCGCCCGGCTCGATCCCGAGCCACCGCCTCCGGACGACCCCGAAGCGCGGCATCGCATACGGATAGAGCCCGACGACGTCGCTTCGCGCCACGATCTCTGCGGCGATGCGCTGGCTCTCGGTCAGCTCCGACCGAATCGGATAGATTGGCCCTTGCGGAAAGCGGAGGACACCGAGAGAAGCGTCGAGGAGAGGCATCCGCTTCGTCTGGCTCGGCTCGGCGAGAGCGCGTCCGAGCGCATCCGCAATCTCCTCGGGGAGCGCTCGGTAAAGCTCCTCGATCTCCTCCTCCATCCGGCGCATCGTCCGGTGTCCGCGCCGGTTTCGCAAATGGCATCGCGCCCAAACGCGGCTCTTGGACGAGGTCCTTGTGCTCACCTCGGCGCGGCGGCATGCTCGCTCGTCCGTCATGGAGACGAGCGCTCAGGATCCCGCGTACGACGCGCTCGACGACGCCCTGGCGCGAGCGTACGGCGCCGACGCGAGGCCGCGGGTCTTTCGACCGCTCCTCGCGTGGGCTCTCGGCGGTCCGGACCCGTTGCCGCGCGTCGAATGCTACGAAGAGAGCGACGGCCGCGCGTGGCACTACGTCGGTGCGCGCCTCGACAGCGTGCTCGCGCGCGCCACCCATCGAATCGCTCTCGGCATCCGCGTCGCGCGCGCCAAAGGAGAATCTCAGCCGCCGGCCTGGCCCGCCGACCTGCTCCAAGAGATCGCACGGCGCGCCGTCGAGAACGGAGAAGCGCCCGTCCCCGGCGACGCGATCGATCTCGGACGCCCGCTCGGCGGCGACGACGGAACGCTCTCTGCGGTCGTCTTCGCCGAGGACCCGCGCATCTCCGCCGCGGACACGAGGCCCGTCACGCTGGCTCACGTGTACGGAGTGACCGCGGACGAGCTCGAGGCGGTTCGCGCCTGGCAATGTGCGCTCTTCGTCGCGGTCGTGCGCGAGCGCGACGAGAGCCTCGTGACGTCGCCACGCCGGCGCTCCCACCGCGAGGACCCTTCGTTCGAGCGGCGCGTGCAGCTCGGGATCGACCGGGACGGCTCTTCCTTCGGCAGCGCGCGCGCCGAGCGGCTGCAATGGGAGCGGCGCGGCGCGGACGGCATCCGTATCGTCGTCGGGGCGGCGGCGGTGCCCGAGCTCTTGCGAATGCTGCGCGGGCGCATCCCCTTCGGGCGCCCGTTTCGACTCGAGGGGCCGGCGGGCTCGGTGGTGTTCTGGCCCGAAGATCTTCCGGACACGCAGAAGCCGGAGGACGACGCCGCGATCACGATCGAATCTCTCGGCGGACATGGCGGACGCCATGCGCGCGAAGCTCCGAGCGTCGCGCGGCGTCTACGCGTGGCCCGAGCTTCCCGGGCTCGAGCTCGTGGTCGAGGCGAGCGAGGTGCGCGGCCCGGACGGAGAGATCCTCGAAGTCCTCGGATGACGACCGCCATCGACAATCCCGTCGCGTGCCCCCGGCTCGCAGGCGAGCCAGGGCCTGACGGCTTCGTGGAAGAGACCTTGCTCTATCGCGCGCGGCCGCGCGAGAAGCCGAAGTTCAAGACCGTGATCGATCCCCACGAGGTGTTCGGCCCCGGCTCGGGACGCACGACCGCGAGGACGCGCGTCCATCCCGGCGCGAAGAACGGCGACGTGGCGCTCGAGCTCGTCCTCACGCTCGACCTCGGCAAGGCGCACTTCGTGGACCGTCTCGTGTGCCTCGCGAAGGACGGCGGCATCATCGCCGGCAAGCTCTATCGCGAGCTCGGCGACGTGCGGAGGAAAGAGATCGACTTCGCGCGGAGCCCGTGGACGATCCCCGCGGCGACGTATCCCGAGATTCTCATCCCGTTCCTGTTGCGCGGCCAGCCTTTCGACGGTGCGCGGCGAGCGATGTACGCCTGGACGAGCGACCGCTTCATGGCGCGCGTCTATTACGAGACGCGTGGGCACTCGAAGATTGAGATCGGGGGCGCGAAGCGCGACGCCGTCGAGCTGTGGATGTACCCCGACCTCAACGACTGGGTGCGGCTCGGGAGCGCGCTCACCCGCCTCGCGAAGCCCCTCCTCCCTCGCTACACGATGTTCTTCGAGCCCGAGCCGCCGCATCCGCTTCTCCGATTCGAGGGCAGCTACGGCCCGCCGGGCGCCCCCGAGGTGGTCTTGGAGCTCGACCAATGAAGGAGACGAGCGCGAGCCGCACCGCGACCATGGTCGCCGGGTACCGAGCGCGCGCGAGCCGCGATCCCGACGGTCTCATCGACGATCCGTGGGCGGAGGCGCTCGCAGGTGAGGAAGGAGAGGCGCTCTCGCGCCAGTTCGACGAGTTCCTCCCTCACATGGAGATGTGGGTCGCCGTCCGGACCGCGTACCTCGACGAGCGCGTTCGAGACCTCACCGCAGTGGCTGGCACGCACCGGCAGGTCGTCATGCTCGGTGCGGGCTTGGACACCCGCGCCGCGCGCCTCGGGCTCCGGCAAGTCCGGTTCTTCGAGGTGGACCACCCCGCGACCCAGGCGAGCAAGCTCGAGCGCCTCGCACGCGTGGATGGCTACCCCGTCGACGCGGCGGTGTACGTGTCGTGCGACTTCGAGCGCGAATCGTTCCTCGAGCGCCTCGGCGCGCTCGGCTTCGACGCTACACGTCCGGCGGTGATCGTGTGGGAAGGCGTGACTCCGTACCTCACCGAGGGGGCCGTGCGCGCCACGCTCTCGCGCATCGCGAAGGGTTGTCATCCGAGGACGGTCGTGCTCTTCGACTTCATCGGTCGCAAGGTCGTCGAAGGGCGCGTTCGCGACGAGGGCGATCTGGCCGCGCGGGACGAGGTCCAGAGCTACGGGGAGCCGCTTCGATGGGGGACGAACGACGTGCTGCCGCTCGCGTACGAGTGCGGGATGCGACGCGTTCGGGTGCGTTCGTTCGACGAGCTCGCGCTCGAGCTCACCGGAACGTACGAGCGCGAGCGCAAGTGGCGCTTCCAGAACGTCGCCGAGACGAGCGTCGCGAAGCCCGAGCCGGGATGATCGTCGAGCGAGACGTGAACGGGCGCCGCGCGGTCGCGGACGTTCGCGAAGGCGACGGGGCCACGCTGGTGCTCGTGCACGGCGCTGGACGCGACCATGGTGCGTGGTCGCGCGTGCTCGACGCGCTCGCGGGACGCCGCGCCGCTGCGCTGTCGCTGCCGGGCCGCTCGGGCACGGCCGGCCCGCCGCTCGCAACCGTCAACGAGATGGCCGAGTGGGCCATGGCGTTCGTGCGAGCGCTCGAGATCGAGCGCGCCGTCGTGTGCGGGCACTCGCTCGGCGGGGCCGTGGCGCTGGAGATCGGGCTGTTGGCGTCTGTGGCGGCGCGGGCGGCGCGGGACGCGAAGAGCCCGAGCTCCGGCACGGAGATCGCCGGCCTCGCGCTCGTCGCGAGCGGAGCGCGGCTCCGCGTACATCCCGCGATCCTCGAGGCGGCCGACCGCGCGGCCGCGAACGACGCGACCGCCCGCCTCCCGAAGCTCGTCTACCCGCCAGGCACGACTCCGGAGGTCGTCGCGTTCGAAGAGTCGATCGCGGCGCGCGTCTCCGCGGCGACGACGGCCCGAGACTGGCACGCCGCGAACGGCTTCGACCGGCTCTCGGACCTCGGCGGCCTCGCGCTGCCGGTGATCGCGATCGCCGGCTCGCACGACCCGCTCACACCACCGAAGTACGCGGAGTTCGTCGCCGCGCACGCACCGCGCGCTCGCGCCGCCATCGTGGAGGGTGCCGGACACTTCCTCCCGACCGAGCGTCCGTACGAGGTCGCGTCGCTCATCGCCGAGGTAGCGTAGCCTGTCGCCGATGCGGGCTCTCTCGGCGCACGGCCGTTCGAGGTCCGGTCGCGCTCCGCGGGCGCGCGCGACGTCGTGGTGCGCGCTTCTCGCCCTCCTGACCGGCGGTACGTGGTCGGGCGCGGCGCACGCACAATCCTGCGAGCGCGCGGAGCGCTGGGCGCGCGGCTGCGCAGCCGCGCACGACATCGACCTCGACGTCGTCTTCTGTCCGACAGGCGGCCTCGTCGTGGACGCGAGCGTCCGCGGCGGGCAGCAGCTCCGCGTCGAGATCGTACGCCGCCGGCAGCATCCGTTTCGCACCGTGGGCGACCTCGGGGTGTCGCCGGTCGGTCAGTTCCAGAGCTGGAGGGAGGAGCCCCCCGCGGTTCGCGAGGCGTTCGACCGCGTGCTCGCATGCGTTCGCGACGATCCAGGGCTGGACCTCCGCGAAGGAACTCTCGCGCCGCGGGGCGAGCGCTCGCGCGCGGTCGCGGCGGCGACGCGCGTCCCGTGGCTCGCTCTCCTCGGTGCGGTCTTCGCCCTCTTCGGCTGCGCACGCGCGCACACACGCGGGAGGACCGTGACGGCGCGAGAGCTCGGCCGCCGTTCGCTCGTAACGCCGGCGGCTCTGTGCGCGCTCGCCGTCGCCACGCTCGTCGGCCGCGCGCTGCTCGTCCCCGCCGCGTTCCTGCACCAGAACGGCCAGGGGCCGCTCTGGGTCGACCAAGCCCTCGGAGCCCCCTCGATATACGGGCCAGGCTACGCCGAGATGTTCGGTCTGCTCGCCTCCGCCGCGCACGATCCGGATCGCGCCATCTTCTCGGCGCAGTCCGTGCTGTCCGCCCTCGTTGCCCCGTGCATGTGGCTCGTCGCGCGGCGGTGCGGCGCGCGGGCTCCTCTCGCCTACGCACTCGCGATCGCGGTCGCGCTCGAGCCGGCGTTCGCGCGTATCGCGGCGAGCGAGAGCTACTTCGCGACGATCGCCGCGCTGCTCGCGCTCGGTGGGGCCGCGCTCGCGGTCGGCGCGTGGCCCGGCCGAGTGCGCGACGCGAGCTTCGTCCCATGCGCGGTCGCGGCAGGTCTCTTCGCGGCGCAAGCCGTGCGCATCCATCCCATCGGTGCCGTACCCGCGGCTCTGCTCCCGCTCGTCGCGCTCGTGGGCAGAGGCTCGCTCCGCGCTCGGCTTCGCGTCGCCAGCGTCTCGGTGCTGATCGTCGGGGCGATCAGCATCGCGAGCTTCGTCGACGCGTTCGGCGACCTGACCGGTGGCGCGCTCGGCGAGCGATGGATGCCGAGCTTCACCGCCCGCCTGGCGCACGAGCATCGCTGGGGCGAGATCGCGCTGACTGTCCTCGCGACGATCGGCGTCGGCGCTCTCTCGCGCCGTCCGGGACGGGGCGCGCTCCGAGCCCTGGTGCTCTGTGCCGTCATCCTCGTCGCCTCGGTGACCGACATGCTCGGCACCGACCCCGAGATCCTGCACGTCGGTTATCGATCGCTCTTGCTCGCGCCCGGAGCCGCCGCGCTCGCCGCCACGATCTCCGGTCTCCGGCTTCCGGCGACGCTCTCGCGCCACTCCCGCCTCGTTCCCGCGATCGTCCTCTCGATCGCGATCGCCGGGATGCCGGCGCGCTGGGCTCTCGTCGAAGAGCTCCCCACGGACGCCCGAGAGCTCGCGCACCTCCTCGCGTGGCGAGAGAGCATTCCCGTCGAGTCCACCGTGGCGTACGTCGGCGCGGTGGGGCGTCGCAGGCTCTTCCTTCCGATGCACGGCGACTGGACGCCGATGTCGCCGGCGTCGTTCCGGATCGGCGCGGACGAACGCGCCCCGGACCTCCGCCTTCTCGGCTCCGACGTCTACTACTACCGGTCCTCGCTCTGCGCCTCGCCCGAAGGCGAGGGCTTCTGCGACGACCTCGAAGGGCTCTATCGCCTCGAGCGCGTACGGTCCGCCGCGCTCCCGAGCATTCCGAGCGAGCGGGGCCTCGGCTACGAGGGCGACGTCGTCCACGTGACTCTCTTTCGCGTCGCGGGCAGGCGCTGATCGAGCCGTTCACTCCACTTCGAGGCGGTCCACGCGACGGAGCTCGGGGAAGAGCGTCGCCCAGAGGCCCGTCACGACGAGCGTGCCGATCCCGCCGGCGATCGCCGCGCGCACGGTTCCGAGCCACGCGGCGGTGAGGCCGGACTCGAGCTCGCCGAGCTCGTTCGACGCGCCGATGAAGACGAGGTTCACGGCGGCGACGCGACCACGCATGGCGTCCGGCGTGCGGAGCTGAACGAGCGACTGGCGCACGACGACGCTCATCATGTCGGCGGCGCCGAGGACGACGAGCGCCGCGAGGCTCAGGCCGAAGCTCCTGGAGAGCGCGAAGACGCACGTCGCGAGGCCGAAGACCGCCACGCCGGCGAACATGTACCGCCCAGCGTGCCGCGCCATGGGACGAAGCGCGAACAGCACGGCCATGAGCGCGGCACCGACGGCGGGCGCGGCGCGGAGCAGGCCGAGGCCGCGCTCGCCGACGACGAGGACGTCGCGCGCGAAGATCGGCATGAGGGCGACGGCGCCACCGAGAAGAACGGCGACGAGATCGAGCGAGATGGCGCCGAGCAGCGTGCGCTTCCGGAGGACGAAGCGCAGACCGGACAGCAGCCTCTCCCGCGCGCTCTCGACCGCGACCTCCGCGTGCGGCGGGAGTGTCGGCAGCCCGAGGACGAGGAGCGCACCGGTGATCTCGAACCCGGCGGCGCACCCGTACGCGAGCTCGGCGCCGCCCGCCGCGTAGATGAAGCCGCCGAGCGCCGGGCCGGCAATCGTCCCGATCTGGAACGTCGTCGAGCTCATCGCGATCGCGCGCTGCAGACGCGCCGGTGCGACGAGCCGAGGCAGAAGCGCCGACGCGGCCGGTCCCGAGAACGCTCGCGTCGCGCCGAGGACCACGAGCACCGAATAGATGGGCGCGAGCCCCTCCTCGGGTACGAGCGCGAGAGCGGCGAGGGCGCCGGCGCCAGCCGCGTAGACGAAGCGCGTCACTGCGAGAATGGAGCGGCGGTCGTGACGGTCGACGTAGCTCCCTGCGAAGAGAGAGAGCGTGAAGAGCGGAAGAAACTGGGCGAGGCCGACCCACCCGAGGTCGATGGGACGACCCGTGCGCGCGTACACCTGCCAGCCGACGGCGACGCTCTGCACCTGCACGCCCAACGTCGCGGCGAGGCGCGCTCCGAGGAACAAGCCGAGCGATCGATCGCGCACGGGGGCCGAGTATGGAGGATCCGGGCCTCCACACACACGTAGAACGCGGGGAGGCTCTGCGTTAGCCTTCGGGGCCCGATCGGAGGAAGTCGATGAGCGAAGGCGTCTTCAGGGTCCCCGCGCCCGAGAACGAGCCCGTCCTGAGCTACGCGCCGGGGCGGCCCGAGCGGGCCGCGCTCGAGCGGGAGCTGGCTTCGGTCGCGGCGGACGATCTCGAGAATCCCCGTCGTAGCCGCGGGCGTCCCCGTGCTCACGGGAGACGTGGTCGAAGTGCGGATGCCGCATTCGCACGGCGAGAGGCTCGCGACCGTACATCAGGCGCGCGCCGAGGACGTCGAGCGCGCCATCGACGGAGCGATGCGCGCAGCACCTTCGTGGGCGAGCACGCCGTTCGCCGACCGGGCGGCGATCTTTCTCAAGGCCGCGGATCTGCTCGCGGGACCTTGGCGCGCCCGCATCAACGCCGCGTGCATGCTGGGTCAGAGCAAGACCTGCCACCAGAGCGAGATCGACGCGGCGTGTGAGCTCATCGATTTCTTTCGCTTCAACGTCGCGTTCGCAGAGCGGATCTACGCGGAGCAGCCGGGCTCGCCGTCCGGCCAGTGGAACCGTCTGGACTACAGGCCGCTCGAGGGCTTCGTGCTCGCGGTCACCCCGTTCAACTTCCTCTCGATCGCAGCGAACCTTCCGACGGCGCCGGCGCTCATGGGCAACGTCGTCCTCTGGAAGCCGGCGAACGTGACCACGGTCGGCGCGTGGCATCTGCTCGAGCTCCTGAAGGAAGCCGGGCTCCCACCAGGCGTCATCTCGTTCCTCCCCGGGGCGGGCCCCGAGCAGGGCCGCGCCGCGCTCGACTCGAAGGACCTCGCCGGCATCCACTTCACCGGCAGCACGGGCACCTTCCGCGCTCTCTGGAAGGGCGTCGCGGAGCGGCTCGACACGTACCGCGGGTTCCCGCGCATCGTCGGCGAGACCGGCGGCAAGGACTTCATCGTCGCGCACGCGAGCGCCGACGTCGCGGCCCTCGCGACGGCGATCGTTCGCGGCGGCTACGAGTACCAGGGGCAGAAGTGCTCGGCGGTCTCGCGCGTCTACGTGCCGAAGTCGATCTGGGCCGGCGGCTTGCGCGAGCGGCTCGCGGACCAGATCGGAGCGCTCCCCATCGGCGACCCGCGCGATTTTTCGACCTTCGTGTGTGCCGTGATCGACGAACGCGCGTTCCGCAAGATCGAAGGCTACCAGTCGGTGGCGAGAGAGAGCGCCGAGATCGTCGCCGGTGGGACGGCGGATCGCTCGAAGGGGTGGTTCATCACGCCCACGCTCGTCGTCGTCGACGATCCGAAGCACCGGCTCATGCAAGAGGAGATCTTCGGGCCCTTGGTCACGGTGTACGTGTACGAAGACTCGAGATGGTCCGACATGCTCGCCGTCGTCGACGAGACATCGCCATATGCGCTCACCGGTGCCGTGTTCGCGCGCGACCGCACCGCGGTGTCCCACGCGGCCGAGCGATTGCGGAACGCGGCGGGGAACTTCTACGTGAACGACAAGCCGACCGGTGCCGTCGTGGGCCAGCAGCCGTTCGGCGGCGCCCGAGCGAGCGGAACCAACGACAAGGCCGGCAGCCCGTGGAACCTCGTGCGCTGGACGAGCCCGCGCTCGATCAAGGAGACGATGGTGCCTCCGACCGCGTGGAGCTACCCGTACATGGAATGAAGCCGGTCTCGGCGAGGGTCGAGGGGATCGACGTCGCGCGCGCCCTCGCCGGGATCATCATGATCCAGGGGCACGCGTACGACGGCTGGGCGTCGCCGTCCGCGAAGGAGACCGTGTCGTACGCGCTGACGCGTGTCCTCGGGAGCGCGCCCCTGCCCGCGTTCCTCGTGCTCGCCGGCGCAGCGGTCGCACTGCGCGTGGCCGCCGCCTCGACGCGCGCAGAGGACGCTCGCCTCGTGCGACGCCGGGTGATCTTGCGCGGGCTCGGCATCGTCGCGTGGGGGTACGGTGTCAGCTTCGCGTTCGCGCTCATCGACGGATTCGACGGGCTCGACACCTTGCTTCGCGCCGACGTCCTGCACGTGATCGGTCTGTCGATCGCGTCGGTCGGTTGGCTCGGCATCCGCGCCGCGCCGCGCTCGGGAGAGGGCGCGCCACCCGATCCTCGCCGCCTCGCGCTCGCGGCGGTCGGCGTCGGCCTCGCGACCACGCTCGCCTGCCCGATCGTGAGCGCGGCGGCCTCGACGACATCCGGCCCGCTCCGCTACGTCGTCGGGCTCTTCTCCGACGTGCCAGGCGTCACGCTCATGCCGTACATCCCGCTCGTCGCGTGGCTCTGTGCAGGCATCGGAGCCGCGCAGTGGATGCTGGCTGCGCGCGCGCGAAGCGGCGATACGTCGCCCGCCGGCGCGCCGCGGAGGACGATCGCGTGGATGGCGGGGCTCGCCATGCTCGTCGCCACGGCCGGGAGCACCGGGACGGACGCGGTCCTCGGAGCGCTCGGCGGCTCGCTCTCGCGAGCGCATCCCGCCGTCTGGCTGAACGTCGTCGATCTGTCGGGGCGCGGCGTCCTCGTGCTCGCGCTCGGCGCGCTCCTCGCGAACCGCGTCTCGGGGTGGCTCCGAACGGCGCTGCTTCGCCTCGGCCGTTCTTCGCTCGTCGCGTACGTCTTCCACATCCCGTTCTGCTACGGCGCGTTTGCGCGCCCGATCGCGGGCCGCCTCGACATGCTCGAGGCGACCGCGCTCATGATCGTGCTCCTCGGCGCGAGCTACGCCGTGGTCTTCACGCGCGACGCCGCGCGCGACCGGTTTCGAGCGTCGCGCGCGCCCCGAGCTCGCTGACGGCTCGCGAGCCCCGCGGGCGTCAGGCGTCCTGTTGTAGGTACGTCTTCCCCTTGTAGAAGAACGCCAAAACCATGAACACGATGGCCGCGGTCGACATCAGCCCGGTGAACACCCAGAAGAACTCGCTCAGCTGGAGGATCGTGCCGATGGGCGCGACGAACGCGACGAGCACGTTGCCACCGGTCACGCAGAGCAACCAGAAGCCCATGATCGTGGACTTCATCGTGCGCGGCGCCTGGGTGTACGCGAACTCGAGACCGGTCACCGACACGAGCACCTCGGCGGTGGTCATCAGGAAGTACTGGATGACCTGCCAGAGCACGTGAACGCGCTCGCCGTCGACGCTGCCCTCGACGCGCGTCTGTAGCAGCGCGGCGGCCGCGAAAGCGCTGGCCGCGAGGAACATCCCGGCGGTCATCTTCTGCAGCGGATGGACGGTGATGCCGCGCCGCTCGAGCGGCCTGAAGACGGCGAAGTTGAGGGTCGGGATGATGATCATCACCATCATCGGGTTGAGCGCGGAGATCTGCGCCTTGTCGAGCGGGATCGTGATCGAGCTTCCCGCGACCTGATCGTAGATCGCCGCGACCACGAGCCAGCCGACGGCCAGCGCGAGCGCGACGCGAGTCAGCGTCCGAGGCAGGCGCGCGTTCGCGACCCAGCGAAAGAGCCAGACGCCACCGTAGATGGTCAACGCCAGCACGCTGGCGAGGACGGCGTAGCCCGTCTGCTCAGGCACCGTGAGATCGAGCTCCATCTCACCCGCCTGCGTGATCCACGTCGAGGCGTGCTGATCGAAGAGCGCCCAGAACACGCTGACCATCGAGAACACCACCATGATGCGGAGCACTGCGGGCGGGCCCTCTGCGGCGTCGTCGCCGAACTTCTCGCGCGCGACGTCGAAGAACCCCATGCCGGGCTTGCGCTCGGCGCGGTGATTCCACGCGTAGAAGAGGATGCCGAAGAAGCCGGTGTCGTACTCGCGCTTCTGTCGGATCGAGAAGAGCACGAAGCCGCATCCGACGAGCACCGCGGCGATGAGGAAGTAATACCAGCCGTGGCTCGCGAGGTAACCGAAGTACTCGCTCACGTAGAGCCAGTAGAACGCGCCCGCGGACATTCCCTCGTTGCTCGGCACCTCGAAGTCGTGGCCGACGACGAAGATGGCGAGGATCACGGCGACGATCGGCGAGAACATCAACACCGAGCCGCTGAAGTCGAGGAGCCCGAGCAGCCCGCCGGGCTTCGGCGAGACGTGCACGAACTTTCGCCGGCCCATGAAGAAGACGATGGTCGCGATGCCCATCATGATCCCCGGCACGCCGAACGCGACCTCGGCGCCGAAGTACTTGAAGAGCAGCGGCGTCGCGAGCGTCGAGAAGAACGAGCCGAAGTTGATGATGAAGTAGAAGATCTGAAAGACCATCGTCACGAGGTGGCCGTTCTTCGGGCCGAACTGGTCGCCGACGTTCGCCGAGACGCAGGGCTTGATGCCGCCGGAGCCGATCGCGATGAGCGTGAGCCCGAGGTACATCCCGTACTCGGCGGCGCCCCAGCTCTCCATCGCGCCGAGACGGCCGGCGACCGCCAGCGTGGCGTGGCCCGCGCAGTAGACGAGCGACAGCCAGAGGATGACCGGATACTTGCCGAGCAGCCGGTCCGCGAGGATCGCGCCGATCATCGGGAACGCGTAGACGCCCGCGATGAACAGATGCGTCACGACGTTCGCGCGCGCGTCCGTGTCGGTCGCAGCTGCAGCGCCAGCGACCTCCACCGCGACGAAGTGGAGGTAGAGCGCGGCCATGTACACCTTCAAGATGGCGCGCATGCCGTAGAAGCTGAACCGCTCTGCGCCCTCGTTGCCGACGATGTAGGGGATGCCTACCGGGAACGCGTCGTCGCGCTCGACCGCGACCGACTTCGCTTCGGGGGCGCTCACCGCCCCTCCCCGTCGCTGCTCGCCGCGCTCTTCACGCCCAGCAGCCGATCGAGCAGCGCGCGGTCGCCCTGGATGGCCGTCCGCTGCGTAGTAGAAGGACGAGCCCTCGCTCGCCCCCGAGCTCCTCGCCGCCGCCGGCGCGGCCCGGCCCGCCGTGCACGACAGCTCGGCAGCACCGTGCCCGGGCGTGATCGCCTGGTCGCGCGATCTTCGCGCTGCCGACGAGCACGCGGCCGTTGAACGGCGCGACGCCGAGCACGACCGTCTCGAGAGCGCGCGGTCGTCCGTGTACACGCTAGTGACGAGCCCGCCCTCGCCGAGCGCGACGAGATCGACCGGCGTCGTCGGCACCCCGATAGGGCATCAGCGTCGCGGCCGGCCCGAACACCTCGTGCTCGTGCACCGCGCGCGCGTCGCGCGGCGACTCGGCGCGGAGGAGCATCGGACCGA
Source organism: uncultured delta proteobacterium (assembly GCA_963740495.1). GTDB lineage: Bacteria > Myxococcota_A > Polyangia > Polyangiales > CAVUEK01 > CAVUEK01. The sequence goes on along the minus strand of CAVUEK010000004.1, from coordinate 161,070 downwards.
CGAAGTAGCCCTTGCCCTTGGCGTCGGCGCCGATCGTACTGCACCTCGGTGGCGCTGCCGTGCGACGATCTTCGCGCCCGACTCGACCAGGCTGCGCGATCCCCGCGCGCACGTCGCGCAGCTGCTGCGCGGTGGCGAGCGGGCCCATGCGCACCTCGTCGAGCGCCGGATCGCCGATCTTCACGAGCCGCGATGCGCTCGACGAGATCCTCTTGCGACGCGATCGATCACCGCGCGCGGCACGAACACGCGGCGCGTCGCGGTGCACTTCTGTCCCGTCTTCTGCGTCATCTCTCGGGCGACGTCGCGCACGAACATGGTGTACGTGTCGCTCCCGGGCTCGACGTCGTCGCCGAGGACGGCCGCGTTGAGGCTGTCGGCTTCGACGTTGACGCGCACCGACTGCCCGACCACGCTGCGGAGGCCGCGCAGCAGCGTCGCCGGTGCTGCCCGAGCCCGTGAACGCGAGCACGTCCTGCGGGCCGAGGTGCTCGAGCATGTCGCCGCGCGCGCCGACACGAGCTGGAGCGCGCCCTCCGGCAGCACCTTCTCCGCTCACGAGCGTCTCCATGCACGCGATACGCGAGGAGCGCGGTCGCGGTCGCAGGCTTCGCTCACGACCGGGACGCCCGCGAGGAGCGCGACCGCCGCCTTCTCGGCGAGGCCCCACGCGGGGAAGTTGAACGCGTTGACGTGCACCGCCACGCCGCGGAGCGCGGCGCGCAGTGGTGCCCCCAGAAGCGCGCGCTCGCGCGCGAGCTGCTCGCCCTCTCCGTCGACGAGCACTCGCGCCGTCGCCGAGCTTCTCGCCGAGCGCCGCGTAGTACGCGAGCGTGACGGTCGCGCCGTCGATGTCGAACTTCGCGTCGGAGCGCGTCGTGCCGCGTTCGCGATGGACGCGTCGATGAGCGAGTCGCGCACCTCGTGAGCGCCTTGCTCATCTGCTTGAGGATCGCGCCGCGCTCGGCGAACGTCATCGCACGGAGCGCCGGCCCGCCGTCCTCCCGGCCGTGCGCGAGCGCGCCAGCGAGGTCGAGCCCTTCGTGCTCGTCATCGCGACCGGCTCGGCCGTCGTCGGGTCGACGAGCGTCGCCTCGCGTCCCTCCCCCGCTCGCCACTCACCGCAGAGATAGCTTCGAAGCTCGATCATCCTGGCTCCTCGTCTGGCCCGCGACCGCCTCGGGCGCGGGGAACGGTGAGCCCCTCACCGGACGATGACCGTGTGTGAACTCACTCGGGGCGAGGCGACGAGGCGGCGCCGCCCGGCGTCAGCGATCGAGGTGCATCCGCAAGCCGTCGACCGCCCGAGCGATGCCCGGGCCCGTCGAAGCGTGGGTACGGCGCCGAGCACACGCATCGACGGGCCGCTCTCCGTCGGCTTCGTCGGCAGCGAGCTCTCACATCGATTCGTCGGCGCCGATGTCCGGCGCGGCGCCGGCGGTGTGGGGGTCGCCGTCGATGTCGACGCCGGCCTCGGGCACGGTCACGCCCTGGTCGATCACGGCGCTCGCGCCCGGCGCGAGGTGGAAGTCGAGCCCGGCGGCGTCCACGAACAGGCCCGCGATGTCGCCTTCGTAGTTGTGGTCCGACGTCGTGGTCGAGCCGTCGCGCTCCGTGATCCGACGCGTGAGGTTGTTCTCCACCACGACTTGCGGTGTTCTCGAAGCGCGAGTCGATCGAGCTGAACACCCCGGTCGCGCCCGAGCCGTGCACGACGGTGTTGTGAAAGACGTGTGCGCCGCGCGCCTGGTCGAGCTCGATCCCCGTGTCGTAGTAGGGGTGGTCCGCCCAGATCACGTTGTTGCGGATGATGCCGTCGAAGTGGCCGATGTAGCCGACGCCCGGGTACGGGTCGTCCGCGTAGACGCGCATCTCGCCGTCCTGCACGAGGCCGAAGCCGATCCCGCGCGCGCAGTTCACGATGAGGTTGTTCTCGACGAGCGTGTCGCGCGACCCCGTCCAGAAGTGGATCGCGTGCTCCGCGAGCCCTTCGCCCGCGCAGTAGATGTCCTCGAACCGGTTGTTGCGGACGACCCAGCCGCGCGCGCCGTGCGCGTCGATCCCGCCCGTGTAACAGCCGCCGGTGCTGCGCTCCACGTGCGTGCGCCCGTCGTCGGTCATCCGGAACATGCTGCACTCGACGCGCCCGTCGTCGTCGTACGCGTCGCGCCCGGCGTTCGAGTTGATCTTCACGAACTGCTCGCCGCCGTCCTCGATGACGAGGCCGTAGAGCAGCGTGCCGGTGACGTTCGGACCGCCGTCCGGCGGCGTCACGTGGATCGGATGATCGACGGCGTGGCGGATCGTCACGTGCGCGATGGTGACGTCGTTGGCGTGGATCGTCAGCATCTCGTTCGTCGCGTACTCGCCGTCGATGATCACGGCCGACGCGTCGTCGGATGCGGATCGAAGGGTAACGCCGCTCGCGTGGAACTGGATGCGACGCTCGGCCTCGCCGCTGCCGGTGAATCTGTACGTGCCGTCCTCGAGGAGGATCGTCGAGCCCGACGCCGCGCTCTGTACGATGCTCGGGAGCTCGTCGGCCTGGGACGGCGTCACGCGGATCTCCGTGCCGCCCGACGGAGGGAGCACGGGACAGTCGACCGTCGGCGGCGGCCCGGCGTCCCGACCGGGGCCCCCGTCGCGGCCCGGCCCGCCATCACGGCCGGGCGCGCCATCCCGCCCGGGCAACGATCCGTCGCTCCCCGTTCCGCCCCCATCCATCGACATCCCGGCGTCGTCCCCGCACGCAGCGGTGACGATCGCGACCAGGACGGCCCAGCGGACCGTCGACCGTCGACCGATTCCCATGTCCCCGTTATAACCCGCGGATGCCCAAGCTCGACACCGCCCTCGCCACGGCCGCTCGCGCGTGGCGCGACGACGATCCGGACCCGGAGACGCGCGCGGAGATCGACCGCCTGCTCGACAGCGACGACGACGCGGGCCTTCGCGACCGATTCGGCGCGGAGCTCGAGTTCGGTACCGCGGGCCTGCGCGGCCTCCTCGGCGCCGGCCCGAACCGGATGAACCGTCGCGTCGTGCTCCGCGCGACCGCGGGCCTGGTCGCGTGGGTGAAGGAGCGAGTCGACGACGCAGCCTCGCGCGGGATCGTGATCGGCTTCGACGGGCGCCGCGGAAGCGCGGATTTCGCGCGCGACGCCGCGGAGGTGGTCGCCGGCGCGGGGCTCTCCGTTCGCGTGTTCGAGCGCACGGTTCCGACCCCGGTGCTCGCGTTCGCCGCGCTCGAGACCCACGCGGCCGCGGGCATCATGGTCACAGCGAGCCACAACCCGCCCGCGTACAACGGCTACAAGGTGTACTGGGAGAACGGCGCGCAGATCATCCCGCCGAACGACGCCGGCATCGCCGAGCGCGATCGGTCGCGTCGCGCGCGTCGCGGATCTCCCGCGCCTCGCGCGCGCGGAGGCAGAGGCACGCGGGCTCTATGCCGCGCTCGATGAAGAGATGGAAGCGAAGTACCTCGCCGGCGTGCGCGCTCTGCTCGTGCACCCCGAGATCCCGCGCGACCTCGCGATCGCCTACACCGCGCTCCACGGTGTGGGCGACCGGTTCACGCGGCGCGCGCTCGCGGACGCCGGCTTCGCGCGCGTCTACTCGGTGCGCGAGCAGGCCGAGCCCGACGGCGCGTTCCCGACGGTCGCGTTCCCGAACCCCGAAGAGAAAGGCGCGATGGATCTCGTCCTCGCGCTCGGTCGCGAAGAGAGCGCCGACCTCGTGCTCGCGAACGACCCGGACGCCGACCGTCTCGCCGTCGCCGTCCGCGCCGCCGACGGAAGCTACGAGATGCTCACCGGCAACGACGTCGGATGTCTGCTCGCCCACTTCCTTCTCGAGAACGGCGAAGGCAGCGACCGTTTCGTGCTCGCGTCGATCGTCAGCTCGCCGTGGCTCGGCGCGATCGCGAAGCGCTCACGGCGTGTACTTTCAGCACACGCTCACCGGGTTCAAGTGGATCGCGAACGAAGCGATCCGCCTCGGTCGCGAGACGAAGATGCGCTTCGTGCTCGGCTACGAGGAAGCGCTCGGCTACACGGTCGGGACGCTCGTCCGAGACAAAGACGGCGTCAGCGCGGCCGCGGTCATGTCCGACATGGCGGCGTGGTGCAAGAGCGAGGGCCGGACGCTGCTCGGCGAGCGCGAGCGCGCGTGGCGGAAGTACGGCATGTTCTTGAGCACGCAGGTCGCGGTCACGCTCCCCGGCGCGGACGGCGCGGCGCGCATTCGAGCGGTCATGGACGCAGTGCGCGCCGATCCTCCCCGCGAGGTCGCCGGCGTCGGCGTCGCGGCGGTGAGCGACCTCGCCAAGGGCACGCGAACGACCGCCGGCGGCGCGACCGAGAAGCTCTCGTACCCGCCGACGGACCTCGTGATCCTCGAGCTGGAGGGCGGTCACCGCATCATGACGCGCCCGAGCGGCACCGAGCCGAAGATCAAGCATCTACTTCGACGTCCGCGTCGACATCGCCGAGGGCGAGCCCGTCGACGCCGCGCGCGCGCGCGGAAAGAAGCTCCTCGACGCGCTGACGACGGCGCTCCGCGCCCGGGTCGGGGTCTAGAGCGGCACCTCTGTCCGGCGAGCACACCGTGCTCGACGACGACGCCGCCGGGTGGCCAAGACCGCGAGCGCGCACACGGCCACGGCAGCGAAGCTCCCGGCGCTGCTCACGGGCGCCACGCCGCAGGCGCACCCCCGCTCACCGGCGGGCGGCGCTCCCGATCCATCACCGGTCGGCGAGATCCCGCCGTCCGCGGGCCCTCCTCCGTCGCTCGCGCTCGCGACCCCGGCGTCGGTTCCCGGGCTGACGCCACCACCGTCCGCGGCCCCGCAGCCGGCGATCGGCGTGTGACTGCACCCGCCGGGCTCGGCGCACTCGTCGAGCGTGCACGCGTCGCCGTCGTCACAGTCGGCCGGTCCGGTGGCGCCGCACACGCCCCCCCCGCAGACGCTCGACGGGCTGCAGACGAGCCCGTCGTCGCAGCTCGCCCCGTCCGTGACGTAGAGATCCTCCGGGCACTCCATGGAGGTTGCGGTGCATGTCTCGGCCACGTCGCACGGCCCCGTCGCGGGGCGACACTCGATTCGAGCTCGCCATCGCCGCGACGACCGGTGAACAACGGCCGTCGTGTGTCGCTCCGGTCGCGACCGCGCACGCGCGGCAGTCGTCCGTCGCGTCTCCACCGCAGGCGTCGTCGCAACACACTCCGTCGACGCATTCTCCACGACCGCACGGCTCCGCCGCGTCGCACGCGACGCCGAGCCCACGGCCGTCCGCGATCTCGAAGACCTCGTTGTGCACCACCGCGAAGCGCCCCGACATCCCCACGCGCGGGACGTCGCCGGCCCACACCAACGTGTCCTGGAGGACCCACTCCCCCGCGTCGAGCGCGAAGAGCCGCACCGGCGAGCCGCCGACGACGACGAAGCCGGTCTCGGTGCCGATTGAGTCGCCGAAGAACGAAGCCGGACCGCCCGGCTCGAGGCGCGTCACGAGCGTCGCGCTCGACACGCCGACCGAGTACGCATAGCAGGCGCCCTGCCACGGCGCGGTGGTACCCGCGCGCACGCCGTCGGTCGCGCCGACGAACAGCGTCGCGCCGTCGGGCGAGATTCCGAGCGCCTCGCCGAAGTCCTCGTCGGCTGCACCGCCGCGAAGCGTCGTCACCGGATCGAGGCCGCCGCCGCCGGCCGAGATGCGATAGACAGAGACCTCGCCGCGCGACGTCATGAGGCCCACCGTGAAGCGCGCGTTCGGGTAGCCGAGCGCGACGACGCCGGCATTCACCGCGACGCCGTGCATGGCCTCGGAGCTCGAGCCCGAGCTCCACGGGTATGTCCACGTGCCGGTCGCATCGCGGTAGAGGACGAGGAGGCCATGCGTCCCGCGCGACACGAAGACGTAACCATTCCATGCCGCGACGTCCCAGATGTTGTTCGACGACGTCGTGAGAACGTTGTGCAGCTCTTCGGTCCACGCCCCGGCCGCGCGGTGGAACGCCCAGATGTCGGAGACCCCCGCGACGAAGAGATCATCGCCTGAGAGCGCGACGTGCTGACCGAATTGACTGCGGCCCGCGAGCGGCGGGTGCTCGGTGCGGTCGAGCGTCGCCTGCTCGACCCAGGCTCCGGTCGAGTCGCGGACGAACACCACGACCCGGCTCGAGCTCGGGATCCCGACCGCGATGGTGTCGCCGTCGATGGCGGGCTGGAGCCCGACGCCGGCGACGGGGAGCGTGGCGACGCGCGTCGCGAACGACCAAGCCGCGAGCGGAGCCGGAGAAGAAAAGAGCAGCAGCGCGGCGAGCGCCGCAAGGACCCACCCTCTCGATGATTGTGTGGTCATGACAAAAAGCCGTTCTGTCCTTTGCGCGAAGGGGGCCCCCGCTCTCGACGAACGGAGCCCAGCCCTATTCTACAAACGCCCCCCACATGGGCGGAAACGCGTCGTGGTATCGTGTTGGCAGGAAGCGAAGGGGGAGCCATGCGGTACCTCTATGGCGACGCAGCAGAGTTCCCGGAGGAGTACAACTTCCTCGAGACGCTGAAGGCGTTCGTCGAGTGTGCCGGCCGGGCCACCGAGCTCGAGCACGAGATCATCGCGCTGGAGGAGGAGCTGGCGCAGACAGCCGCCGAAGAGGCGCGGCGCATGGGGATCATCACGAGCTTCTGCGTCGCGGTCGAGGAGGCGATCCGCGCCCAGGTCCCGAGCGCGGCCGAGCCTGCGATCGTCGAAGAGTACGCTGCGGAGCTCGTCGAAGGCGTCGAAGCGAAGCGGAGCGAGGTCGAGGCGCGCCACGACCAGGAATCGGGGGCGCGCCGCGTTCGGGCCGAGCGCGAGATTGACGACAAGCGCGAGGAGATACGGGAGTGCCTGGACGAGTTCGTCACGCACGCCCCGCTCGCGATCCGATCATCCGCGTTCGGGATGACGCTCGAGAACGACACCGTGACGCTCTGGGGCCGCGCGGACCACGACAACGGGATCACGACCTCGTTCGAGCTCGACCCGAGCGCGGCGAGCTTCTGGAGCGCTCCGCCGAAGGTCGGGGCGATCCTGCACGGCCTCGCCGTTCAGGTGGGCATGCGCAAGAAGTTCCTCTCGAAGGCCCTCGCGCCCGAGATCGTGCCGCTCGACGAGCACACGCTCACGTCCGTCGAGCTCACGCCCAGCTCGTGTGAGGTCCACACGAGAGGCAGGAGTGGTGCACACGGCGACGCGCTCGTGTTCAAGCTCGTTCGCATCGAGAGCGAGACGATCGCCACGATCGTCGTCGACGGTGAAGCGCGTCCAGCAGAGGAGGAGGACGTCCCGAAGCTCGAGAACCTGTGGGAGGCGCTCGAGGCCAAGAGCCGAGACGCGCTCCCGCATCGGACCAAGCTTCGTTGGGTGAAGCTCGACGGTGACGACGTGCTCGAGAACGGCCTGCTCGGGGCGTTCGTGACGCGACTGGTCGAGCAGCTCGCGCCGCTGGCCGCCGAGGTCGCGCGACGCAGCCCGAACCGCACCGAGCTGTCCCTCAAGGTCGACCGCGGCGACGGGCGTCGAGAAGAGCTCTACGTCCGCAAGGAAGACCTCGCCCGCCCGCTGCTCGAGCTCCCCGAGCCCGTGCGCGCCCGCTTCAGCCCGCTCGCGATCTTCCCCGACGCCGTGGTGTGAGCCGGCGCATGCGCCGATCGTGCTAGCTTCGCGCAAAAGGTGACGACCCGGCGCAAGAAGATCGCCGTCGGCTGCGCGCTCCTCGCGGCCCTCTGTCTCGGCTGCGCGTCGTTCGGTGCGTGGCGTGTGCTGCACCGCGAGGAGGTGCCGGGCGTCGTCTCGATCGAGAGGACACCGGAGTACCAAGACGAAGGGCTACTCGAGCGTGCGTGGGCGCTGCCCGTCGCCACACGCTACCGAGGGCTACTGAGACAACCGAACGGATCTCTGTGCGGTCCGACCAGCGTCGCGAACGTGCGGCACTCCCGCGGGGAAGACGTGACCGACGTCTACGCGACGCTCGACGGCACGGACGTCTGCTCCCTCGGGATCTGCATCGGCGGGATCACCCTCGAGGAGCTCGCCACGCTCGCGCGGCGCGAGGGAGCCGGTGAGCCGACGGTGCTACGCGACCTCACGCTCGACGACTTCCGCGCGCACATGGCGCACGCGAACGACGAGGACCGCCGTTACATCATCAACTTCGACCGCGGTCCGCTCTTCGGCTTTCGCGGCGGGCACCACTCTCCGATCGGCGGCTACCTCGCGGACGAAGACCTCGTCTTCGTCCTCGACGTCAACCGAGCTTACGGTCCGTGGCTCGTCCACACCGAGCGCCTCTTCGAAGCGATGGACACCGTCGACTCGTCGAGCGGCAAGACACGCGGGCTGCTCCTGCTGCGCTGAGCGCCCGCGCACCGCGCGCAGGTACCGTAAGCGACACGCCCGCCGCGCCGAGCCAGGAACGGCATGCACGAAGCGGTGTACCCTCGCCCCCGAGATGGGCGACGAGGCCGTTCGACCGGCATATTTGGCGCTCTTGCGCGGCGAGGTCTCGGGTGTCGACGCGCTCGTCGCAGCCCTCGGGACGAGCGCGGCAGCCGGCGATCGTGGGTGGGCTCTCGCGCTTCGCGCCGCCCGCTGGCACGCCGAGCCCGACACGAACGCGATGCCGAGCATCGCCGAGTGCGAGGCTCTACTCGGCGACGACCGGGCGATCGCACCGCTCGCGATCGCCGCGCATCACGCCGCGCGCGCCCGATCGCTCGCGCTCGAGGACGCAGAGCCGTGGCTCGAGCTCTTGCGCCGAATCGGCCCCGCGGCCACGGAGACCAGGCTCGCGACGGCGTTCGCCCGCGTCCTTCGCGAGGGGGCGGGCGACATCGACGAGCTGCTGCCGTCGGACGCGGATCTCGGCGCTCGATTCGATGGCGCAACGCTGGCGCTGGAAGCGACCGCGATCCGCGCGCTCGCGTCCGAGCTCTCCGGGGATCGACGCGCGGCGCTCGAGCACGCTCGCCTCGCATCGCGCGTGTCGCGGACCGAACGGATCCCGCAACAGCAGTACTTCGCGAACGTCGTCCTGGCACGACTTCGGCGGCTTCACGGCCTTCCGCACCTCGCCGCGCGGATTCTGTCGGCGCTCGCACGCGTCGCGCCGCGTCAGTGGTCGGCGTGGCTCGCGTGGGAGCTCGCTCTCGCCGGTGCGCTCGAGGCCGCGCAGGCGATCGGCGCGCCGGGCCCGGTGTCCGCGCTCTTTCGGTTTCTCGACTCGGCCCGGGCAGGGCAGCCGGAGGCGATCGAGCATCGCGCCGCCGAGCTGCGCGCGGCGGCGGACTGGCGGCCCTTCGCGGACGACGTCGAGACCCTCCTCGCGTGCACGGGTCTCGATGTGCCGATCGGAGAGGCCGCCGATTGGGTGTTCGGCGAGGCGGATGTCCCGCCGCGCGGGCTCTGGGGGCTGTCCGCGGCGCTTCGCCCGGAGGAGCACGGAGAGACGGCGCTCGCGGTGGTGATCGCGGCGCCGGGACGCCGCGCGCGGCGAGTGCTCTGGAGCGGCGTACCACGAGCAGCGCGAGCTCTCGAGATCGCATCGCTGCGGCAGACGAAGCGGAAGCAAGGGCGAATGGACAGCACGATCGCCACGCTCTGCCTCGCGCAGGAGGATGGCCTCGACGACGCCGATCTCTTCCACCGTGTCTATCGCCTCCGCTATGCGCCACACCTCCATCGCGGCGTCCTCGACGTGCTCTTGCACCGCGTCCGCGAGCGCATCGAGGGCCTCGGCCGGCTCGAGCGGGGCGATGGCCGAACCTCGATGCGCGTCGACCGCGCGATCCTCGTCCCCGACCCGCGGTGCGGACGCCCGATCGACGACCGGATCCTCTACCTGCTCGCGACCCTGGGACACACGAGCGCGCGAGACGCGGCGAAGGCGTTGTCCGTGCCCTTGCGGACGGCTCAGGCGGCCCTCCAAGCGCTCGTCGACGACGGCTCCTGCGTGCGCGAGCGCCGCGGCAATTCGGTCGAGTACGGAGTCGAGGACACGACGTTCAGCGAGCCCACGCGATACTGAGCGCGTCGTGTACGAGAGCCAGATGATCCAGGTAGCGCCGCGGTTGCGTTATGATTCGATCGGTGCGCACAGCTCTGCTCGGACTCCTCGTCTCGTGCGCGGCCTGCGTCACGCCCACCGAGGTGGTCGTGCACGTGGACGCGACGGACGCGGCGCGGGCCGCGTCCTCCACGCTCCGAGTGCGGGTGGTGAGCCTCGTGTCGGACTCGGAGTCGGGCTCGGACTTCACACGCACGACCGCCACCGACGAGCTCCCGACCGCGGTGACGGTCCACGCCCGAGTCAAGGACGCCGATCGCCGATTCCGCGTCCTCGCAGAGCTCCTCGACGCTTCGGGCAACGCGGTCGCGCGGCGCGAGCTTCAGAGCGGCTTCGTCGAAGGGGAGCGTCGCGCGCTCTACATGCTGCTCGACGTCGGCGCGAACGCCGGCCTCGGCTGCGACGACCGCCAGACGTGGAGCGGCACCGAATGCACGGGGGCGTGCGTGGACAAGCCCGAGCCGTGGCGAGACTTCGACGGCCGACCCACGCCGAGCGGGCCGTGCGACTTCACCTGCGCCGACGCGGACGACGGCGCGCGGTGCACCGACGGAGGGCGCGACGGTCGGTGCTGGAACGGGAGCTGTTGCCTGGGCTGCTTCGACGGCGTCGCGTGCCGGCCCGGCCAGGCCGCCGACGCCTGTGGTTGGGGCGGCGAGGAATGCACGGCCTGCGCGCCGGATCCACCTTGCGGCGACACGTGCACCGCTTCGCCCGGCACGACGAGCTACGCATGCCGCCCCGCGATGCCGGCGAGCGCGCTCGCGACGGGCGAGCACCACACGTGCGTCACGGCGCCCGCAGGCGTCTACTGCTTCGGCGCGAACGACGCCGGCCAGCTCGGCGACGGGACCACCGAGCCGACGCATGTCCCGAGGCTCGTGCGTGGAAGCCGGCTCGGCTCACTGACCGCCGGCGCGAGGTTCACGTGCGGGCTCAACCTCCAGAATCGACTGATCTGCTGGGGCTCGCGGGATCACGCGGAGCTCGGAGATGGATTCGGCGACCCCCAGCTCGCACCGCCGAGCGACGCGGAAGTGAACGCGACCGACTCTCAGCAGCTCTCCGCTGTCGATGCGGGTCGCGATCACACCTGCGCGATCGACGTCGAAGGCCGGCTCTTCTGTTGGGGCCAGAATGCGCATCAACAGTCCGGGCGTCCCGAGGGAGTGCAGATCGAACCGGCGCGGAGCGAGGTCAATCCGTCGCTTCGCTTCGCATTCGTCAGCGCCGGAACGAAGCACACGTGCGCCATCGACACGGCCGGAACGCTCTACTGCTGGGGCGGTTGCTGCGGCGACGACATGGAGCGAAACCCCGAGCTCGCAACGATCGTCCCGTCGACGACGCGCGCGCTCGACGGCGGCGTGGGGGTCGACGGAGGTGTAGAGCAGGTCGCATACGAGCCTCGCGAAGCGGGGATGGGGTTTCGATTCGTCGCCGCAGGGCGCTTCGGCACGTGCGTGATCGACACCGACGACGAAGCCTGGTGCTCGGGCGCAGCCAAGACCTCGGTCCCCGAGTTCGTCGGGACCGACCTCTTGCCCCTCTGGCCGTTGCCGGTCGGCGGGCCCGTGCGTTCCGTCGAGCAAGGCCACTGGGACCGGATCTGCGTCATCCGAAGCGAGGACATGTCGATCGCTTGCGCCGACGACGACACGTGGGTCGACAGCGACGACCGCCGCCAGACGCTGTTCCCTACCTACTCGCGGTGGAAGGCCGTGGCGAGCGGCGTGAATCACATCTGCGCCATTCGCGAGTCGGGCGCGCTCTATTGCTGGGCGTCCGACGCGGGCACGCCTTTCGCGGAGAACGACGTGGGACAGGTGGGCGTCGAGTCGCCGACGCTCGGTGTTCTCTACCGCGTGTGCCTTCCTCCGCCCTGAGCGACGACAATCGACCAGGAAACGGCCTATCCTGGGAGCCTGATGGCCGGCTCGAGCGGACACTACGTCCTTCGGGAGATCTCCAGCGGAGGGATGGGAAGGGTCGAGCTCATCCTCCGGCGCGAGGGCGAGTTCGAGCGGCTGTACGCGCTCAAGCGGCTCCTACCCGAGGTCCTGACGGACCCGAACGCGCGAGGGATGTTCCTCGACGAGGCGAGGATCGCGGGCCTGCTTCGACACCCCCACGTCGTCAGTGTCCACGACGTGGGCGAGGACGAGCACGGGCCGTTCCTCGTCATGGACTTCGTCGAAGGCGTCTCGGCGCAGTCGCTCATTCGCTGGGCGCGCGACCGAGACGAGCTCCTGCCGACCATGGTCGTCCTCGACATCGCGATCGCCGCCGCCGAGGGCCTCGACGCAGCGCACGAGCTCTGCGACGCGAACGGTAACCGCCTCGCGCTCGTGCACCGCGACGTCTCGCCGCAGAACATCCTCCTCGGCTTCGACGGAACCGTTCGGCTCACGGACTTCGGCATCGCGAAGATCCTCGGGCAGTCGACCAAGACCTCCACGGGCATCCTGAAGGGGAAGCTCGGCTACATGTCGCCCGAACAACTCCGCTTCGATCCCGTCGACCAGCGGAGCGACCTCTTCTCTCTCGGGGTCGTCGTGTACGAGCTCCTCACCGGACGGCGGCTCTACTACGACGCGGACAGCACGCTCACGGCTCGACGCATTCTCCGCGAGCCCCCGCCCGATCTCGGTCAAGAGCGCGAGGACGTGCACCCCGAGCTCGTCGGCCTCCTGTTCGAGCTGCTCGCGAAAGAACCTGCGCACCGCCCGGCGACCGCCCGCGAAGTGGCGAATCGGTTGTCCGCGATCGCGAGCCAGGTTCGGCTCTTCGAGGAAGAATCCCCGACCTTGCGCGAGTTCATGGCCCGCGAGCTCGCCCCGGAGAGAGCGCTGAGACGGTCCGAGATCGACGAGGCGAAAGCGTTGCTCGAGCGCGGCGGCATCGCTCCGATGGCGTGGCCGCGCGGCGGCTCCGATGCGCCGAAGAGGCGGCGGCGCGGGATCGCTCTGGTCGCCGCGGCGGTCGTGGTCGCGGCGCTCGCGCTCGGGCTCGTCGCGAGCCGCCTCGGCGACGAGGAGCGTTCGGACGAGCCCCGCGCGACGCCACCTCCGCCCGCCGCGGCGGCTTCCGAGGCGGACGAGCCCGCCCCGAGCGAGCGCGAGCCCGTCGATCGCGATCGCGAAGAGGCGCTCGCAGCTCCCCCCGAGCGGCCCACGGAGGCGCGCGCCAGGCACGCGCCGCGACGTCGACCGCGCGCGGGCGCGATGTCCGGGGAGATGGCCGTGGCACCGGTGGAGGCGCGCTCCGAGGTCGTGTCGTTCGGCGGGCTGCCCATCGCTCCGCCGACACCGGGCGCCGGCACGTCCGAACGAGCCGGCCCATGAAGGTCGCGTTCGCGGCGACGCTCTCCGCTCTCGCTCTCGCGCTCGCGCTCGCGGCCTCGCCCGCGAGCGCACAGGAGCATGCGCGTTGCGACGACGGGGCCACCGAGCGCGCGGACGGGCACTACCGCGAAGCCTACGACGCGCTGGGCGAAGGCCTTCGAGAGCCGGATGGCTCGCGAGCGCGCCTCAATCACTTCATGCATGCGAAGCGACTCTTCGAAGCCGCCTTCGACGCCTGCCCGCACGCCCGCTATGCGTTCGCGCTCGCCGCTGCGCTCCGACAGTTCGGCGAGTACCGTGCATCGCTCTCGCTCTTCCAGCGCCTCGTCGACGGCGAGCTCCCGGGCGAGCTCCTTCCGGAGCAGCAGGCGACGCTCGCGTCCGTCGTGGAAGAGCTCCGCGCCCGCGTCGCCGAGCTCCGCGTCCGCGTTCGGGGCGTGCGGACCGCGACGCTCCGCGTCGACGGCGAGCCCGTCGGTCGCATCGCGCTCGAGGACACGCGCGCGGTCGTCGTCAACCCCGGCCGCCACCTCGTCGACGCTCTGTCGCCCGGCTTCGTCCGCGCCGAGCGGACCATCGACATCGAGTCGGGCGAGCGGCGCAACGTTCTCCTGACGCTTCGACAGCGCGACGACGACGAGGGTCAATCCATCGTCGAGCGGCCGCTCTTCTCGGTCGGGATCGCCGCCGTCGTGGCGGCCGGGATCACGCTCGGCCTGGTCTTCACGGTCGAGCAGCCGCTCACGAGCTCGCCTCTCGGGACGGTCGACATCTGAGCGGACGGCGGACTGGCTGCCCGTAGGCGGCGCGCAGCCTTCGTAAGGAAGCATCAGGTGGGGCGCAGGCTTCGTAATCCCACCCGCGACCACCTTCCCCTAGGTTGAACCCTGGGGAAGGAGGCGGACGATGAAGACATGGCCCTCTCTGGCGTTGGTCGCTCTCACGGGATGCCTCGGGCTCGTCGGGGACCCGGGCGAGACCGAGCCGGGCGGCGGGCCCTCGCCGGGACCGTCCCTCCCGGACCCGACGGGGGGCGCAGGCATCGACCCGGACGAGCGCCCGCTCCGGCCCCTGAATCGCCGAGAGCTCGACCACACGCTCGCCGACCTGCTCGGTGTCGATGGCTCGGGGCTCACCGATTCAATCCCGGCGGACTCGCGCGCGCTCGTGTACGACCGGGTCGGCGCGGCGCGGACAAATAGGCGCGCTCCACGTCGAGGGCTTTCTCGCGATGGCGGACGCCGTCGTGACGCAGGCGATGGCCGACGACGCGATCCTCGGCCGACTCATGCCCGGATGCGACCCGTCGGTGCTCGGACCGCGCGACCGACCGTCGGCTCGTACGACTCAAGGCTCGTCGCTCACGTCGAGCGCCGAGGAGTGGAAGCTGTGCTTCGCGAACGACGACTGGAACGGCGGAAACCGCTGCCCCGAATCACGGATCCATCCGAAGTCCGCCTCCAGTTCGGCGGCTCGGGCGCGCGCCTCACCACGTCGATCGGGAGCGACGGGCCCTACCGCATCGACGTCCTGGCGAGCGGCGTGGGCTCGTCCGCGTCCCTTCGAGTGGACGTCGACGACGTGACCGTCGGGACCGTCCCCCTCACCGTCTCGGCGACCTCGGCGGCCCGGCACTTCGACAGCTACTCGATCGACGTCACGCTCTCCGGCGGAGATCACCGGATCGACTTCGTGCGCGTCGGCGACACCGCCTACCTCCGCGGCGTGACGATCGAGGGCCCGAGCGACGTCGACGCGACCCGCGACGCGCCGGCGCGCGACGCATGCGCCGCGGCGTTGATCGCCTCGTTCGCGCCGCGGGCGTGGCGCCGCCCGCTCGCGAGCGACGAAGAAGCGGAGATCGCGTCTCTGTTCGCGGCGGGCCGCGATAGCGGCTTCTTCTTCGACGGCCTGCGGATGGCGGTCGAGTACGTGCTCACCGCTCCCGAGCTCCTCTACCACGTCGAGCTCGGTACGCCGACGGGCGAGCCGGGAACGTTCCGGCTCACCGATTACGAGGTCGCCGCACGCCTCTCCTACCTCGCCTGGGAGTCGATGCCGGACGACGAGCTCTGGCTCGCGGCGCAGCGAGGCGAGCTCCGGACGACGGACCAGATCCGCGCGCAGGCCGAGCGTCTGTTCGCGGATCCGAGGGCGCACGACACCGTGATGCGCTTCTACGAACAGTGGCTGGATCTCGACGCGCTCGACTCGCTCACGAAGGACACGACGCTCTTCCCCGAGTTCACGAACGCGGTTCGTGAGGCCATGGGGGAGGAGACGCGAACGTTCCTCTCCGAGATGACGTGGACCGAGGGCGCCGACATGAACGCGCTCCTCACCGAGCCACGAACGTGGCTCCCGCCCGACCTCGCCGAGGTGTACGGCTTGCCCGTCACGGGCGCGACCGCGGAGGTGACGCTGCCGCCCGAGCGGCTCGGCCTCCTCACGCAGCCCAGCCTGCTCGCCGTCCACAGCAAGCCCAACAGTCAGTCCCCCGTCCGGCGCGGCGTCTTCGTCCTGCGCCGCATCCTCTGCGAGGAGCCACCGCCGCCACCGCCTGGCGTGGACTTCACGGCGGTCGATCGCAGTACCGCGACGACGACGCGCGAGCGCTACGCCGAGCACTCGCAGAACCCCGCGTGCGCGACGTGCCACTCCCAGATCGATCCGATCGGCTTCACGTTCGAGGAGTTCGACACGCTCGGACGCTTCCAGACCGAGGAGGGCGGCTCGCCGATCGACTCGACGGGCGGCATCCCCGCGCTCGGGGTGGAGGCGGGGAGCATCGACGGTGCGGTGGAGCTCGCGACGGCGCTCGCTGCGACCGATCAGCCGAGCCGCTGCCTCGGCCGTCAGTGGCTGCGCTTCGGGCTCGGCCGCATGGAGGACCAGACCGACACCGGAGCGCTCGACGCGATGTACGGAGCGCTCACCACGTCGGGGATCCGCGGGATGCTGGTGGAGCTCGCGGCGACCGACGCGTTCGTACGAAGGATGGCGACCGAAGAGGAGGCGAGCCGATGAGCGCCGAGAGGAAGAACGAGCCCACGCGACGGACGTTTCTGCGACGGATGGGTGGAATGGGGCTCGCGCTGCCGCTGCTCCCGGCGCTCCTGCGCGAGTCCTCGGCGACGGCACAGCCCGTCGCCCCTCCGAAGAGGCTCATCTGCTTGTTCACTCACAACCAACAGCTGACCAGCTACTGGCGTCCGACGGGGAGCGATCGCAGCTTCACGCTCTCGCCCGTGCTCTCGCCGCTCGAGCCGTTCCAGGATCGGATGCTCGTCCTCCACAATTGCGCGAGCACCTTTCACGACCACCCCGCGGCGAAGAGCGCGTTCAGCGAGTACAACGGCGCCGGTCCGAGCATCGACCAGGTCGTCGCGCAGCGTCTCGGAAACGTCACACGACTCCGCTCGCTCGAGCTCGGCGTGCAGGTGCAGGGCTCCGTGAGCTACGGCGGCCCGAACCTGATGGTCCCGGCGATCGCGCACCCCATCGCTGCCTACGACAGGGTCGTGAACGCCGCCCAGACCGATCCCGCGGAGCAAGCTCGGAAGGCTGCCCAGACGGGCGGGGTGCTCGCCGCCACGCGCGCCCGCTACGACAGGCTCCGCGATCAGCTCTCGAGCGGCGAGCGGCGGCTCGTCGACGCGCAGATCCACGAGCTCGCGGACCTCGAGGATCGCGTCCGCAACCCTGCGGACGTGCGCGCGTGCGTGCTCCCGCCTCCGCCCGCGCTGCCCGCTGGCTCGACGACGATCCGCGACGAGACGCTCTTCCCCGCCGTGTGCCAGGCGCACCTCGACACGATCGCGATGGCGCTCACGTGCGACGTGACCCGCGTAGCGAGCCTGATGATCGGCAGCGGCGGCAGCACGGTCACATACAGCTGGCTCGGCATCAGCGACGTCGCGCACGACGTCGCTCACGGGTTTCGAAACGCGACCGGAGCGACGATCGCCAACGCCGGCGAGCAGTGGGCCGACATCCAGACGTGGCATGCGGAGCAGATCGCATATCTGCTCGGCAAGCTCGACTCGGTCGTCGAGGACGATGGCAGCACCGTGCTCGACAACACGATCATCCTCTGGGCGTCGGAGCTCGGCCTCGCGAACAACGGCGGTCACCAGCGAAGCAACGTGCCCGTCGTGATCCTCGGCGGCGGCGGCGGAGCGCTCGACACCGGACGCTTCCTCGACCTCGGTGGACGCCCCTACGCGGACGTGATCCTGACGATTGGCCACGCGATGGGCTTCACCGACATCCCGAGCTTCGGCGTCGACGGGATGACGCCGGTGCGCGAGATCCTCGCCTGACTCACGGGGACGGCCGAGCGACGACGCCGAGCAGCGCAGGGCGCGACGCGCCGGTGACGTTCGGGATGGAGCTCGGCAAGCCGACGAGCGTGCGGGCCGCGATGAGCGCCATCGCCGCGGGCTCGTGGTGGCTCGGCGCGAAGACGCCGGAGTCGGCGACGGCGATGGCGAGACCACCCGCCCGCCTCGCGACGTGATCGCGGAGGAGCGGGTGCTTTGCCCCGCCACCCGTGAGGAGGAGCTCCGTCGCGCGGCGCGCGCGGGCGACGCGCGCGATGCACTCGGCCGTCGCGACGAGCGCGCTCAGCACGAGGTCGGCGGTCGCGAGCGCCGAGAATCGCGCGCGGAGCGCGCGTGCATAGGCGACGCCGAAGTCCTCGCGTCCCGTGCTCCGCGGCTCGCGCCGAGAGAAGAACGGATGCGCGAGGACATGGGCGACGAGCGAGCTGTCGACGACACCACCGCGGGAAAGAGCCGCGTCCTCGTCGCACTTCAGGCGTCCGCCCGTGAGGTCGTGCGCGAGCGCGTCGACGATCATCATCCCCGGCCCGACGTCCGACGCCCAGACGTCCTCGAGCCGCTCGGTCACGTGGGTCACGTTCGCGATGCCGCCGACGTTGACGACCATGCGCCCGTCGTGCTCGGGCGGCGTGAACGCCCAGTGCGCGACCGGCGCGATTGGCGCGCCTTCGCCGCCGAGCGCGATGTCGGCCGCGCGAAAGTCGCCGACGACCGGCAAGCCGACGAGCTCGGCGAGCGCGGACGGCGATCCGAGCTGGAGCGTGCACGGGACCTCCGCTCCCGAGGAGGGCGGCGCGTGCCATACGGTCTGCCCATGACAGCCGCAGACCTCGGCCGTCTCCAGCGCGGGCAGCGAGCGCACCGCCTGGGCATAGACGCGCGGCAGCTCGTAGCCGAGGGCGGCGATCCTCGATGTCGTCAGTGTGGCGGGCTCGCAGAGCTCCCGGCGGAGCGCGTCGGGGTACGGCGCGAAGGCGTGGGAGACGAGCGTGGCCTCCGCGCGAGCTCTCGGGTCCTCGAGCTCGATCATCACCGCGTCCGCCCCGTCGCACGACGTGCCGCTCATGACGCCGATCGCCCTCATCGCCGCGCAGCATACGCCAACTCTCGCGAGCCAGCCTGCTACGCTCTCGCCGATGCCCTCCCGCATTCGCGCCATCGCGTTCGACATCGACGGCACGCTCACGGACGGGACGACCTGGTACGCAGGCGAGGAGCTCGGCTGGGTGCAACGCTACAGCGTGCGCGACGGCGAGGCGATCTTGCGGCTCGTACGCCGCGGCGTCGTCGTGCTGCCGCTGAGCCGCAACAAGACCGCGTCCGCGCGGCGGCGGATGGAGCTTCTCTCGCTCGACGCGCGCTGGCTCGGCGTCGACGACAAGCTCGCCGCTGCGGCCGAGATGGAGCGTGCGATTGGCGTCACGGCCGACGCCACGTGCTTCATCGGCGACGGCCCCGACGACGCGCCGGTTCTGTCTCATGTCGGCCTCGGCGTGGTCGTCGCGAATGCCCACCCCCGCGCCCGCGCGGCGGCTCTGCACATGCTCGCGGCGCCGGGCGGCGCCCACGCGATTGAAGAGCTCGAGACGTGGCTCGAGGAGACGGGCCGGATTCGACGAGCCGTTCGGGTGACGGGCGGGTCAGGTGCCGAGGACGGCCTTGGCGAACGCCGTCCAGCGCGACGCGCGACGCGACTCGGCCTCGGCGTGCTTCGCGAGCGCGCGGAAGTGCGGGAGCGACGCGTCCGGTCCGTCGGGATCCGGAATCGAGAGCCAGAGCTCCTGCATCCGCTTCCGGTGCGCATTGGCGTACGCGCGGCCCACGAGCACGATCGCGGCCGTGTCGACGGGCGCGAAGAAATCGGCCGGGTCGAGCTTCACGTGGCGCTGGACCGTGCGCAGATCCGTCTCGGTCAGAAACGCGTACCGGCGCAGGTCGCCCACCGTGCGCGCGGGGAGGATCTCTCCGCGGTCGAGGTCGACGCGGTTTCGGCGCGCGTCGAGGATCACCTCGCGGACCAGGTCCCGGTCGCTCACGTCGAGCACCAGCTCCCGCACCGGCTCCTCGACCCGCATTCGCTCTTGGCCGCGCAGACCGCCCGCGGTCGCCGTCATCCGATCCACCGCCTTGCGCCATCGGAACCGCTCCGGCCGCCGATCCCGGATCGTGCGAAGCGCGCCCCTCACCTCGCCGCGTCGCTCGAAGTACGCCACCGCGTCCGTGATTCGCCCTCCGTACATCGAAGACCTCCGATCGCCCTTTTCGAACGGAAGGCGCGAGAGGTCAAAAAAGGAGCGCAACCTCGCGGCGGAGCACCGTCCGACCACCGCCCGATCTGCACCCGAATCAAAACACGTACGGGTACGCGATTCTCGAGCGTCTCGCGCGAGAAGTGCGGGAAGGTCGCCCCTTCGAGCACGCCCACCATGCACGACAGCTCGGCGTCGTCGACGAGCTCGGCTTCGGCTACGGACGCGTCGCTCACCGCGCCGGTCGCGCCGGTGACCGTGATGTTGAACGTGAGCCGCCCGGTGTACCCGGGAGCGCACCCGTGGAGGTTCCCTTGAAGCGGGCGCATCACCGCGATGATCTGATTGCGGCTCGGCGTCTCGGGGAGCGTCTGACCCGCGGCTTGGGTCGGCGAGCCCTGTTGCTGCGGCGGGGTCGCGGCGGGCGTGCTCGACGCGACGGCTTGCTGCACGCCGAGCGCGTGGAGCCCGTTCTGCGCGTTCTGATTGCTCGGGTCGAGCTGGAGCGCGCGCTGGAGCGATGCGACGGCGCCGCCGCGGTCGCCGCTCTGCGCCTGCGCGCGCGCGAGCGCGCTCCAGAAGCTCGAGCGGTTCGGCTCGATGCGAACCGCGCTCTGATACGCCGAGACGGCGCCGGCCGTGTCCCCCATCGCGAGCCGCGCAGCGCCGAGGCCCGCGAAGCTCCCGGCGTGCGACGGAGCGAGACGCGCGGCCTGCTCGTACGCCGCCGCCGCCTGCGGGTAGCGGCGCGCCTGGAAGTGCTCGCGGCCCTGCTGGCGCCAGCGGTCTGCGGCCTGCTCGGGCGGCATCTGTCCCGCCCCGCTCGGCGCACCGCCACCGGGCGCGCTGTTCGCCTGCGCGCCGAGCCGCGAGAGACCCTGGCTCGCGATGAAGTTGTTCGGCTGGATCGCGAGCGCTTGGCGATACTCGGCCGACGCCCCGTCCCGGTCGCCACCGGCCGCGAGCGCCTCCCCGAGGAACGCGTGGAAGCTGGGGTTGCCGGGCTCGAGCGCAGCCGCCTGCCGATACGCCAGAGCGGCCCCTCGCGCATCGCGCATCCGGAGCTTCGCCGAGCCTAGGCCCGCGAACGCGCGCGCGTTGGTCGGATTGGCGCGCGTCACCTGCTCGTACGCCGCCGCGGCTTGTGGAAGCCGGTTCGCGCGGAAATGCGCGCGCGCCTGCGACAGGAGATCCTCGGCCGACGGGGCCGCCGCCGGCGGATGCGTCGCCCGAGGCGCCGCGGCGCCCGCGCCCGAGGCCATCGCGTCCGGCGCGCCCCAGCCGAGGAACGCCTCCGCCGACTGCGCCGACAGATTGAACAGCATCTGCGCCCGCTCGCGCGCCGCCGCCGGCGTGCTGCCCGCGGCCACGGCCTGAGCAAGGCACTGCGCCATCCCCACCGTCGGTCCCACGTGCCACGCTCGGATCTGCGACTCGCGCGCGGAGAACGCTCCGGGACAGCGCTCGAGCAGCCGGATCAGCCCGCGCCCGCGCGCGTCCGCGGAGAGCGCGTGAGGGACCGAGAGCATGGTCTCGCGGAGCTTCTGCGCGATCTCGTTGACCGCGCGTCCACGCACGTGGCCCGCGCGCAGAGCCTGCTTGAGCGCCTGCCCGTCGTCAGGGGCGGTGTAGGGGAGCGCTGCCCGAGCTCGGCCCGCCGCGGCGATGAGCGCATCGCAATCGATGACGGTCACGCCGAAGTCGTTCGCACACAGGACCGCCGCGTTCGGCCGCGACGGAAAGAGCGCTGCGAGCAGCCCTTCGTCGAGGCCCGCACGCATCCGGTCCTTCACCTGCGTCAGGCGCTGCTCGTACTCTTCGCGCGTGCGCCCCGGACCGTCGAACATCGAGCGGCCGACGGCCTGCCGGATCCGATCGTAGCGGTCCGTCGACGCCTGCGCATTGTCGCGCAGAACACCCGACACGCTGCGCGTGAGAGCTTGCGCCTCTCGCTGCTGCATCCGGCCGAACTCGACGAGCCGAGCGACGACAGCACGGTCTTGAGCGTGCGCGCTCGCAGCTGCGGCGGCGACGGTGCTACCGATGACGAGCGTGGCGAGGATCGTTCGTGCATGCATGTGGCGCTCCGTGCTCCGCGAACGAAGAAGAAGACGGTACGGGATTTTTATACGGTGCCCCGGCCGCGGATATTCTCGTCGCACGGTATAGAGGGCCTCGCGCCGCTTGAAAAGCCCGGCCCTTTTCCGCGTTTGGAGCGTGGATCGAGCGTCAGCGCGGGAGACCGGCGATGAGGCTGGAGAGCAGATCGGCGCGGACCGCGTACGGTCTCGGGCTTCCCTGCCGCGCGCCGACATGGACCGCGACGAGCCTCCCTTCGCCGTCGAACATCGCGCTCCCGCTCGAGCTGTCGCCGAGCGTCGCATCGTGGACGAGAAGCTGCGCCGTCTCCGGGGTGCCCGCGGTTCCGTCGAACGCCGACACGCCCGTGATCGTCCCGACGGTCGTCGTGGCGGCGGGCGGCACCGCGCCGTTGTGGCACCCGAGGACGTACACCTTCGTACCGTCGCTCACCTGTGTGAGATCCGCGATCCCCGCGATCGAGACCTGAACCGGCGCGCTGCCGCTGACCGCGAGCAATCCGAGATCCGGCGTGGGCCGACCCGAGTCGCGCACGAACCCCGGGTGCAACCACATCTGAGAGATCGGCAGCGCCTGACCCCCGGCAGCGGGAAGCGCGGCGAACGTGGCACCGGCGAGCCGCTGCTCTTCGAGACCGACGATGCAGTGGGCGTCGGTCGCCAGGAGATCGGGTCGGACGGCGAACGCCGTGCACACCGGTGTCTCCGCGCCGTCGCGCCGCTCGACGAGCAGGAAGATCGCGCCCGAGCTCTGCGCGGTGATCCGTGCCGCGACGGCCGCAGGATCACCCGAGCCGCCGCCGGTCCCGGGCAAGCCCAGCGACGAGCCGAAGTAGAGGTAGCCGAGCACGCCGAGCCCGGTCAGCGCGACGACGAACAACGACGCGAGCACGATCACCGCGGCGCGCATGCCGCGAGCGGAGCGTTGCGCCTCGTCGGCTGCGACGGCGCGAATGAAGTCGGTCGAGTGCTCCGAACGCGGCGGCGCGCCCGCCTGCTGGAGCGCCGCCTGGATCATCAAGCCCACCGTCCGTTCGCCATACCGCTTCGGCGAAGAGTCCGGAGCCGAGGACGGCGGCGCGCCCGCCGAGCCGTACGGGGGCGGGTGATTCGATGGGGGCGGCGCCCAAGCGGAGCCCGCACCGCTCGGCGGCGGGCTCGCCTGCGGAATCGCGGGGACCGGCGTGAGCTCGCCGCCCGGCGGCGGCGCGGTCCGCGAGACGGGAGTCGGCGTCAGCGGCGCGGCGATTGTCGGCGCGCTCACGTCGATCGAGCCGCTCGCTCCGATGCTCGGGACGGGCGTCGCCGGTCCCGTGCGCTGATCCGCGCGGACCGGTACCGCGGCGCCCGAGCCCGGAGCGGGCGCCGGTGTCATCGGGCCGGTCACCTGTCGCCCCCAGGCGGGCGCCGCAGGCGCGACGATCTCGATCCGAAGGCGCGGCCCGCCCATTCCGAACTCGAGCTCGTCACCGCTCGAGAGGACCGCGCGCTGCACGCGCTGCCCGTTGAGCCACGTTCCGTTGCGGCTTCCGGCGTCGACGACGTGCCAGCTTCCGTTCTCGCGTCGAACCTCGGCGTGCCTCGCCGACGCATCGATGTCCGCTTGCGGATCGAACGGCACCTCGCAATCCGGCATCCGGCCGAATCGAATCACGTCGCGATCGAACTCGAGGACTCGCCCGGTGTGCGCTCCGAACGTCTGGTGGAACCGGATCATCCAGGCTCAGAACGGGTTCGGCGGAACGACGCTCATCTGAGGCGTCACGGCCGGCCCAGGGGGTGTCATCGTCGGCGGCCGCGGAGGAGGCGCCACCTCGACCTCGGGCGCCGGCACGGGCTCCTCGACCATCGGCCCCGGTACGGGCCGACCGCCGGTCGTGCCACCGCTCTCCTCGACGACGCCTTCGGGCTCGGCCCCGACATCGTCCATCGCGCCCGAAGGAAGGACGAGCGAGACCATCTCGGGCGGATTGCCCTCGTGAAGCGTGACGAGCTCCGTCGCGATCGGGTTGCCGCCGCTGCGAGCTTCGATCCGGTGCGCGCCCGGCGAGAGCTCGAGCACCACGTCCACGCCGCTTTCGAGCTGACCGTGAGGCGAGCCGTCGACCCAGAGCTCTCCGTCGATGTCCGTCGCGACGCGGACCTCCACGCCCTCGGGCTCGTCGACATAGATCGGGTTTTCGAACTGTTCGGTCCCGCGATCCGCGCCACCCTCCTCGGGCAGCACGGGCTCGGTGTCTCGATCGCGCATCGCGTATGCGATCGCGAACAGGATCGCGACGAGGACGAGCACGCCGACGACGAGGAGCCATCGGCTCTCGGGGGAGGCTCGGACCGGCGATGGATGCCCGGCGACGTGTCCTCTCCGGGGTCGGAGGAGTCGGCATCGCGCTTGACGTCGGCTCCAGGCTTTCTTCCGCCCTCCTTCATGCGCGTGTCGCGCGGGGGCAGTGACTCGCGATCCTCGTTGGTCGCAACAGGAAGCGGGTACTGCTGATACAGCGGGCCGTCGCCGCCGGTCGGCGGTGCCAGGTCCGCCCCATCGAAGTCGACGCACAGCACGGTGATGTTGTCGTGACCGCCGCCGCCGTTCGCCAGCTCGATGAGCCGATCGCAGCAATCGACGAGCGTCGGGGCCGTCTCGAGCACTTCCTTGATCATCTCGGGGTGCACGAGACCGGAGAGCCCGTCCGAGCACATCATCAGACGGTCGCCGCGCCGCAGCTCGAGGAAGGTGAGATTGACGGTGACGTCCTCGGTCGTTCCGAGCGCTTGCAGGATGATGTTCGAGTGCTCGAACGCCTCGGCCTCCTCTTCGGTGAGCTGGCCCGCTTCGATCAGCTGATTGACGAGGCTCTGGTCCTTGGTGACGAGACCGAGCACGCCCTTGCGCAAGACGTACGCGCGGCTGTCGCCGACCTGGCCGATGAAGAGCACCTTGTCGATGAGACCGGCGACGGTGGCGGTGGTTCCCATCCCGCGTCGCGTGCGATCCATCTTCGCCGCGCTGAAGATGCGGTTACCAGCTTCTTCGATCGCCGAGACGACACGCCGCGCCCACTGGTCGCGATCGCGGGGCGCCGCCATCACGGTGAAGAACTCGGCGATCGTGTCGACCGCCATCTGGCTCGCGACCTCGCCCGCGGCGGCCCCGCCCATCCCGTCGCACACGGCGAAGACCGCGCCCCGCTTGCCGATCGTCTCCTCGCGCACGGTTACGCCGCGCGCCGCCGGATCGGTCACGTCGTCGCTCGACGCGCGCGGCGGCCCGCCCCGCGCGTCGTGCTTCGCGTCTGCGAGGATGTACGTGAAGTTGTCCTCGTTGTGCTCTCGCACGAGCCCGACATCGGTCCGTCCGTACGCGCGCACGACGATGCCCGCCGGCGCCTCGACGGCCTCGTCCTTCTCGGCCGCTTCGGTCTCGGTCGCCGCCGCAGCCTGTGCTTCGGCCGCCGGCGCTTGGGGCGCGGGCGCTTCGGCCGCCGGCGCCTCGACGACCGGTGCCTCGGCCGCCGGCGGCTCCGCCTTCGCATCCGCGACCGTTTCCTCGCCGCTCGGTGCCGCACCCGGCGCGGCCCCGCTCTCGGCCTTCGCTTCGGTCTTCGCTTCGGTCTTCGCTTCGGTCTTCGCTTCGGTCTTCGCTTCGGTCGCGGCTTCCTTCTTCGCCGGCTCGGGCTTCGGCTCTTCCGGCTTCGCGGCGCTCGGCTTCGCGGGGGCCTTGCCCGAGAGGTCCGGCTTCTTCGCGTCCGCCGCGCGCCGCTCGTCCTCGTCCGCGAGCCGCGCCGCCTCGGCCGCCGCGGCCGCCACCGCAGACTCGAGCTCGCGCGTCCCGTCGGGGAGGGTGCGCTCGACGTCCTTGTCGCCCCTCGATTCTTTCGCGGGCTGCTTGGTGGGCTCCTTCGCGGGCTCCTTCGCGGGCTCCTTCGCGGGCTCACTCGCGGCGTCGTGCTTCCCGTCGCTCGGCGGGTCGGCGGTCGCCGTCGCAGCGCCCCCGAGCTTCAGCGTGGGATCGCCGCGATCACGCTCGTCGTCCGCGCCGTTCTTCGTGCCGCTCTCGGCCGGCGGCGATGACTCGCGCTCGGAGCTCATCGACCGCCTCGCCCGCCGTCGGCACCGGGACGGTCGAACCGAAACAAGTGTCGCCCCACGCGGAACTGATTGCCGTGAACGAGGTTGCGCTCGCCGCGGAAGCGGACCGAGGTCCCGTTCGACGAGGAGAGATCGCGCAACACGTAACGGCGGCTCCCGCGGTCGATGGTGATGGACGCGTGACGGCGGCTCAGGAAGGGGTCGTCCGTGAAGACGATGTCTCCGTTCTCGCGCCCGAGCACGGTTTCGTCACGATACAGGTAATGCACGTCGCGTCCTACCCCTTCGGTCGTGTACTGCGTGAGGCGCGCGATGCGCGGCACTTCCGGCGTACCGAACACGAGAACCCCCGCGAGGCTCGCAGGTCCGAGCGGAAGCTCGCCGTCCGCGAGGACGTCGAAGCGAAGGACCTGCTGACCGATGAGGATCATATCACCGTCGCCGAGCTCGACCGGCTC
Organism: uncultured delta proteobacterium; assembly: GCA_963740495.1. Classification (GTDB taxonomy): domain Bacteria; phylum Myxococcota_A; class Polyangia; order Polyangiales; family CAVUEK01; genus CAVUEK01. Next base: position 134,375 of record CAVUEK010000004.1, on the reverse strand, counting down.
GCGAATCCGGATGTACGTGCCGTTGATGCTGTCGAGGTCGGCGAGCGCGTAGGTTCCGGCGCTGCTCCGGAGCCTCGCGTGGCGCGGCGACAGATACGGGTCGTCCGGCAGGACCACGTCGCCCTCGCTCCGACCGATGTCCGCCTGTTCCGACGTGAGCGGGTAGGCGCGGCCGTCCGAGCCGTCCTTGAGGATGGCGACGAGCCGCGGGGCCGCTTGCGCGTCCGGACGTACCGCGACCTCCGCCGCCGTGGGCGCTCCGCGGTGCGCCTGCGCGGGCGCCGTCGGCTCGGGACCGCCCGGGGCCATCGGGGCCGCGAACGGCGCTGCCGGCGCGCCCACGAGCCCCTCGTCGGCGTAACGCGCACCGCAGAACTTACAGAACTCGGTGCCGGGATTGCCCGCGCCTCGGCAGCGCCAACACGTCCGCGCCGGCTCGGCCGACGGCATCGCCGGCGCCGCCTGCGCGGCAGCCACCACCGCTTTCGAGATTGACGACGACACGTCTGAAGGAGGCGGCGACGACGGCGCCGGCGGGCTCGCGGGCGCCGGAGCGACCTCGCCGAGCCCGAACCCGCACTCGACGCAGAAGCGCATGTGCGGCGGGTTCACCGAGCCGCAGCGCGGACACGCACCGGGGCCCGCCGCCGCCGAAGCGGCGGCGCCGGCCGCGCGAGGGACAGGCTCCCCGCCCATCTTCCCCCCGCATTGCTGGCAGTAGACGCTGCCAGCGGGGTTGTCGAAACCGCAGCCCGCGCACCGCATTCAGGGCAGAGCAAAACCCGCCGGACCGACTGCCGTCAAGCGAAACGGCCCGAGAAAACCAGGACTTCGGGGTTTCCGCGGCTTCGCCGGGGTCGGGGGCAGGCGGCGAGCCCCGAGGCTCACAGAGCCAGCGCCACCCCGACGTGGAGGCCGAGCATCCCATCCAGACCAAACCCCTCGGCCCGAGGCACCCGGTCGGCCTCGAACGCGTCGAGCGCGACGAAGCGGACCACCGTCGCGAACGAGAAGCTGACGGTCTCGGTGAGCTCCCATTCGAGCCCGGCCAACACATCGACCACGAGACCTACGGTGGCGACTCGAAACGTGTCCCCGAAGACGACACCACCGACCGCTGCGGTGATCACGGGGTGGACGACGTTGTCCGGCAGGAACAGGTACCGCACGAACATCTGCAGCGTCTGCATGACACCGATCTCGTAGATGCCGTTCGAGTTGATGAACCACGCCTCGTACGAGAGACCGACCCCGATCCCGTTGGACCATCGGCGCTCGATGCCGGCGCCGATGCCGCCGCCGCCGCCGAGGACGCACGTGGCGCCTTCGGGCAGACGTGCCCGTCGAAGATCGGGGCGAACGCAGGAAAGAAGACGTTGAAGACGAGCGCCGCCGGCAGGTCGGACGGCAGCGGGGGCAGCTCGAAGCCGTCACCGCCCTGCGCACGCGCGGGGCTCGGCCCGAGCGATATGGCCACGAGCAGCGCGCCGGTGGAGAGGCGAACGAGAGACCTCGAGGATGACCACACGCGTCCGCATGGTAGTTCGGTGGCCGGAAAGTGTCGCGGTCCTCAACGGTTCGACGCGCTTTCGCATCCGTTGACAGGGTACCGCCCCCTCCTATAGTAGGCCCGCACATCCCAAGAGGAGCGCAGGACGCATGGAGATCCGGCTGGACAAGCGCGCGGTGAAACAGATCGCCTCTCGACCGCCGATGCGATTGAAGAGGGGGACACCGAGACGCTTCGCGAGGACATCATCGATGCGTTCTCCGACGAGCAGATTGAGGAGATCGAGCGCCGCATCGACAACGCCGACTTCTACGACTTCATCTCGGAGATCCTCGACGAGTGGTCGGGCGAGGACGCCGACGAGCTCTTCGAGCTGGTCGAGGCGCAGCTCGCCGACGCCGGGGTGGACCTCAAGTACCACAGCCCCGAGGTCGAGGAAGAAGAGGACGACGAGGAGGAGGAAGAGGACGACGACGAGGAAGAAGAGGAAGAGTTCAGCCCCGTCGAAGAAGAGGAAGAGGAAGAGCTCTAGACGGCGCCCGCGAGCGCCGGAAGCGCGGCGTCGATCGCCGCGGCCTCCAGATCGAGGTGCGTGACGGCGCGTACGCTCGTCGGGCCCACCGCCGAGACGAGCACACCGGCGCCGGCGGCCCGCGCGCAGAAGGCCTCCGCGCCACCGGAGTCGACGTCGAAGACGACGATGTTCGTCTCGACCGTGGTCGGATCGATCGAGAGCCCGGACATCTCGGCGATACCGTGCGCGAGCCGCCTCGCGTTCGCGTGGTCGTCGGCCAGGCGCGCGCGGTGGTGGTCGAGCGCGTGGAGCGCGCCGGCGCACAGGATGCCGGACTGCCGCATCGCGCCGCCCATGCGACGCCGAACGCGGCGCCCGCGCTCGACGAGCTCGCGCGACGCGGCGAGCACGGAGCCGACGGGCGCGCCGAGACCCTTCGAGAAGCACGCGCTCACCGTGTCCGCGGGAGCGCAGAGCTCCGCCTCCGAGCGACCCGTCGCGATCGCAGCGTTCCAGATGCGCGCGCCGTCGAGGTGGATCGCCATGCCGTGCGCGCGGGCGCGCTCCGCGATCGCGACGACCTCGTGCTGCGGGAAGATGCGCCCGCCGGCGCGGTTGTGGGTGTTCTCGACGCAGACGAGGCGCGTCGGCGCGAGGTAGTACACGTCGGGCTTGACGCACGCCGCCATCGCATCGGCGTCGAACAGCCCGCCGCGGCCGGCGGTGAGGAACTGGACGCCCGCATACGCGCCGCCGGCGCCGCCTTCGGTGAAGTACATGTGGGCGCCTTCGCCGACGACGACCTCGTCGCCGTGCCGGCAATGGACCTGCAGCGCGATTTGGTTCGCCATCGTGCCCGAAGGCACGAAGAGCGCCGCCTCCTTGCCGAGCACCTCCGCGGCGCGCTCCTCGAGCGCGCGCACGGACGGGTCCTCACCGTAGACGTCGTCGCCCACGGCAGCCTCGGCCATCGCGCGTCGCATGGCCGGCGTGGGGGCGGTGACCGTGTCGGAGCGCAGGTCGATGGGCTTCATGGGGCAAACTGGTACCCGGGCTCGTCGCTCGGGGGAAGGCCCGGCCATGGGATTTTCCCTGGTGGTCCAAGACCCCCGTCCGCGGTTACCATCCGCCGACGAGAAGCAACGACGAGAAGACACAAGGAGACCGACATGCGAGCTCACCCCTTCCACATCGCCCTCTTCGCGGTCGTCGCGCTATCGCTCTTCGGCTGCGGGCCGAAGGAGTACCCGCTGACGGGCACGAGCCGCGCAGCCGGGATGGACGGCAAGGTCCGGGTCGAGGAGATTGAGGGTGGCAACACGATGGTGAAGGTCGAGCTCGAGCACATGGTGCCGCCCGGACGGCTCGGGAACGGGCTCACCCACTACATCCTGTGGATCCAGTCGCAGAACCAGCAGCCGCAGCGCGCGGCGAACATCGACTTCGACGAGGACGAGCGCGCCGGTCGCGCCACCGCGACGACGCCCGCGGGCAATTTCACCGTCATCGTCACGGCCGAGCGCGGACCTGCGCCGGTGAGCCCGAGCGACATCGTCGTCGCGCGGCGACAGATCAACCGGAACGACTGATCGAGCCGTGTCGGCGCTCGTCTCGAGCCGCGAGCTCCGCGGCAAGATGGTCGTCGCACAGGACGGGCGCCACGTTGGTGAGGTCGACGCCGTCGAGGTGTCGACCGACGCGTGGAAGGTGCTCGGCTTGCACGTGAAGGTGAGACGCGAGGTCCTCGAGGACATGCACCTGAAGCGGCCGATGATGGGGACGCAGACGGTGCTCGTCGCGCCCGATCAGGTGAGCGGGCTCGGCGACGTCGTCGTGCTCACGAGCGGGCTCGCCGAAGTGCAACACACGGGCGGCAAACCGGCGAAGGATTGAGCGCGGACGAACCGCGAGGCGCGAAGCCCGGAGCCCCGCCGCCGCGCCGGCGCAGGCGCGTCCTCGCGCGCGTCGGGGGCGCGCTCGTCGCGCTCGCGGTGCTCGCCTACGGTGGTCTCTGGATTCGCTACGGCGGGGGCGAGACGTTTCCCATCGAACGCGCGCACCGCTCTTGCGTGCGTCCGCCGCCGAGGTCGTCGCTCGCCTCGAGCACCCGCCAGGCAACATCGCGGTCTCGGACGACGGGCGCGTCTTCATCACGTTCCACCCGGACGCGGACCCGACGACGAAGGTCGCCGAGATCGTGAACGGTCGCCCGCGCCCGTACCCGAGCCGCGCGTTTCAGTCGGAGCGCGAGGGCGCGCCGTGGTTCGACTCGCCGCTGTCGCTTCGCGTGGACCGGCTCGGGCGGCTCTGGGTCCTCGACCTCGCGAACCACGGTCTCGGCCAGCCGCGTCTCATCGCGATTGACCTCGCGACGAACGCGGTCGTCCACGACTTCTCGTTCCCGAGCGACATCGCCGGCGTGGGCTCGCACCTGAACGACTTCGCGGTGAGCCCGAACGGCCGCCAGATCTACATCGCCGACGCGAGCATCTTCGGCAAGAGCCCCGCGCTCGTGGTGTACGACGTCGAGCACAGGTACGCGCGCCGCGTCCTCGAAGGCCATCCGTCCGTCGAGCCCGAGGACTACGTCATCACCGTCGAGGGCGTCCCGCAGGTGAAGCTCGGCGTCTTCGCGATCCGCCCGGGCGTCGACTCCATCGCGCTCGACGCGCGCGGCGAGTGGCTCTACTTCTCGGCCGTCACGACGAACCACATGTACCGCGCCGCGACGCGCGACCTCGACGACGACTCGCTCAGCGCGAGCGAGCTCGCGCTCCGCGTCGACACGCTCCCGACCGCGATCACCGAGAGCGACGGCATCGCGATGGGCCCGGACGACACGATCTACATCGCCGACCCCGAGCACAGCGCCGTCGTCGCGCTCGGGCCCGACGGCCGGCTCCGCACGCTCTTGAAAGACCGCCACCGCTTCCGCTGGCCCGACGGCTTCGCCTTCGGCCCCGACGGCTGGCTCTACTTCACGTGCAGCTCGCTCCAGTTCGTCATCCTCGAGAGCGACGAGACGATCGCCGCGCACGCGCCCTACCCGATCTACCGTTTCAGGCCGCCCGCGAGCCCGTCCCGACCTTGACACCCCCAAGGACGCGGGCTATCTGAGCCGCCCCCTCCCTCCAAGGGATCTGCCACCTTAGCTCAGCGGTAGAGCAACGGTTTCGTAAACCGTAGGTCCGGGGTTCAATTCCCCGAGGTGGCTCCGCGACGCCTTCACGTCTTGTCGCGTCGCGGCCCGGCCGTCGAGTGCCGTCCGCTTCGCGGCCGCCGGTTTGTCTCGGCCGTGCGGTCCGGGGTTCAATTCCCCGAGGTGGCTCCGCGACGCCTTCACGTCTTGTCGCGTCGCGGCCCGGCCGTCGAGTGCCGTCCGCTTCGCGGCCGCCGGTTTTTCTCGGCCGTGCGGTCCGGGGTTCAATTCCCCGAGGTGGCTCCGCGACGCCTTCACGTCTTGTCGCGGCCCGGCCGTCGAGTGCCGTCCGCTTCGCGGCCGCCGGTTTTTCTCGGCCGTGCGGTCCGGGGTTCAATTCCCCGAGGTGGCTCCGCGACGCCTTCACGTCTTGTTCGCGTCGCGGCCCGGCCGTCGAGTGCCGTCCGCTTCGCGGCCGCCGGTTTTTCTCGGCCGTGCGGTCCGGGGTTCAATTCCCCGAGGTGGCTCCGCGACGCTCGCGCGCCCGCCGGCGCGGTAGACTCACGGGGATGAGGCATCGCGCCATCGTCCTCGCCGTTCTGCTGGTCGCCGCGGGCGGGTGCAGCGCGGACACGCTCGAGCTCTTCGTCGACGTGCAAGCGGGGCTCGCGCCGGGGGTCGAGTTCGACCGCGTCGTGACGGGGCTCTACACGGACGAGACCCTGCCTGCGGTGCAGCGTACCGAGGTGAGCGCCACGCCGAGCGAGGACTACATCGCCGGCCGCCGCGTCGCCGAGCTCTCGAGCATCAGCCCGGGCTCGTACGTCGTGCGCGTCTCGCTCGAGCTCGGTGGAAGCGAGGTGCGGACGCGGTCGCTCTTCCTCGCGCTGACCGCGACTCGCGCCGTCACGTTCGCGTTCGACACGCCGTGCTCGGGGACCGGATGCCCGGTGAACGACGGCGGGCCTCCCGACGCGCCGGCGACGGTTCCCGACGGGGCGCCGACGTGCGCCTCGGCCGCGGACTGTGACGACACGAGCCCGTGCACGGTCGACACCTGTACGGCGGCCGGCGTCTGCACGTACGCGCCCGCGACGAACGGCACCCCCTGTGCCGATGTATTCTTCTGCAATGGCCTCGAAGCGTGCTCGGCCGGGGTCTGCGTGCACTCGGGGAACCCGTGCGGGCTGCCGGAGGACTGCGACGAGATGCGCGATTGGTGCTCGTGCAGCGACGGCAACGAGTGCACCGTGAACGACCACTACGACGAGACCGGAGCGTGCGTCGGAACGGTCTCCGGCGCGTCGTGCACGACGTGTGGCGGGGCCGCCTGCGGTTGCTGCGACGGGCGCTGCGAGCGATTCGACCAGGACAGCCAGTGCGGCCGATGCGATCGGGGTTGTAGCGGCGTCGACTACTGCGAGGATTGCGGATCCAGCGGCTTCTGCTGCCGGTAGCTGACCGCGACGGCCCCGACTACGGCGGGTCGCCGTGCGAGTCGACGGTCGCGACTGCACCGAGCTCCATCGTGAGCCCCATGTCGACGCGAAGAGAGAACCGAAACCACGTGCGCTCGAAGCGCATCGTGCCGGACGCGGTCACGACGTCCCCGTCACGCGTCGCCACCCACGGCTCGAACGCGCCGCCCGCGAGCCACCGCGCGTCGCGGTCCACCGCACCAGAGCCCGATTGGCCGGTAGCGATCCGGAACGATCTCGAGCCGTCGAGCGTGGCCATCACCTGCTGGAGGAGCGCGTTGATCCGCCACGGAACGTCGTCGCCGCTAGCGACCGCGAGGACGGCCGCCGCTACGCGTGCGTCGAGCGACGAGCAACGCTCGACGACCACTCGGGTCCGCTCGGCGTACGGGGCGGCGAGGACCGCGCCCTGGGCGTCGGGATTGCACGCGGCGACGTGTAGATGCACGTCGCTCGGAGGGCTCGCGCGCGTGAGCCCCTCGCTCCCGGGCACATCGAGCGTGACGTGCACGAACGACCACGCGCCGTCCTCGTGACGAACGAGGGCCACCGGAAAGGACGACGTGCCCGAGCGTCCGTCGGGGTCGGGGTGGGCCTCGAGCCGCACGAGCTCGAGGCCGGGGAGCTCGAAGGGCAGAGCGCGCAGCGTGAAGCGCGGCTCCATGGCTCCTCGACCGAACGCATCTCCCGCGAGGTCGACCCACGCGCGGTCGGCCTCCCGGGGCTCGCCGGGGCCCCCCACGTGGATCTCGAACGGGACGCGGGTGGGAATCCGCGACCGCGGCCGGCGCCGGAGCCGGCGGTGGCGAGACGGCGACCGGTGTCGGCCCGGGGGCCGGATCCTCGCCGGGCACGGGCTCGGTCGTCGGTGCCGCCCGTGGATTGGAGCACGCCCCGGTCGCGAGCACCAAGAGCAGGGTGGCCCGGACGATCATCGGCCGATCCTACATGCGGGGCCTCGCCGACGCACCGCCCAGCGTGCGGCCGTTAATGAGGGTGCGAGGGCATGCTGTACGGTCTGGCAGGAGGCCCCATGGACGGCATCGTAGGGATTTCGACGGGCGTAGGCATCGCGATCGCGTTCGGGGTGGTGATGCCCATCCTGGTCGCCAGCCAGCGCAAGAAGGTGGGCACGATTCGGGACCTGCTCCGCGAGCGGGGAGCGATGACTCTCGACGAGATCACGGCCGAGCTGCGCACGAACGTGTTCGCCAAGGGCTACCTCATGCAGGCGCTCGACCAGCTCGTGCGCGACGGCAAGCTCGAGAAGATCGAGCCCCCTCCCGAGACGCCGCGGCGCCGCCGGTTCCGCGAGACGAGATACGCGCTCGTGATCGCGGACGACCAAGCGGCGTAGTCAGCCGACCGTCGTCGCCGCCTTCGTCTTGCGGGTCGCCGTGTCGGCGGGGGAGCGCTCGCGGCGCGAGCGGAAGATGAACGGCACCGCGACGAGCTGGACGAGACCCGAGGCGATGAACGTGAGGCCGTACCCGTAGACGTCGGCCGCCTTGCCGAGCGCGGGCTGGATGACGACGCCGCCGGCGCTGCCCATCAACGAGTCGAACGACAGGACCGTGGCACGCTGCTTCGACGGGATCATGTCGTTGAGGTACGCCTGGCGGATGGGGCCGACCGCGGCGAAGACGAAGGCCCAGAGCGCGAGCAGCAAGAGCGCGGCCCAGAGGAGCGGCGCGAGCCCGACGACGATCAGGATCGCCGTCGCCGCCGCCGTTCCAAGGAGCAGGACCGTGGTGCGGTGCGTGAAGAGGCTCCGGATCTTCGGCGCGAGAAAGCCGCCGAGGATCTGCGTGCCCGCCACCATCGCCGCCGCGAGCCCGGCGATCGAGTACGCCTGCTGGTCGCCGTAGAGCTCGAGGAGGTACGGCTGAAACGCGTAGAACGCGTAGATCCCGACGCCGGCGGAGAACGGGGCCGCGATCATCATCCACCGGACGGGCGCGTTCCTGAGGCCATGCTCGATCGACGCGTCGAGCACGACCCGCATCGCGCGCAGCGGCCGCGCGGCGGGCTCCGGAGTGAAGCCGAGGTCCTTCATGAGCACGGCCGCGACGACGAACATCAGGAGCAGCACGCCGACGCGGACGAGGAACGGCACACCGAGCGATGTGGCCTGGGCGATCGCCCCTCCCGCGACCGAGCCGGTCAGCATCGCGATGCCGCCGACCATCTGACCGCGCCCGAGCACGGCCTCGAGATCGCCTTCGTACTTCGCGTGCTCGAGCGCATCGACGAGCCAGGCCTCGACCGCGCCCGAGAAGAACGTGAAGCCGAGGCCGAGCAGCATCGAGACCAGCGCCCACTCCCAGAACGGCGCGTGCGCGCGCCACATGAGCCAGTAGACGAACGTGCCGAGCGCGACCGTGAGCGTGCCGAGGAGATACGACGCGCGTCGTCCCCACGTGTCCGCGACGACTCCGGTGGGCACCTCGAACACGACCATGCCGCCGGTGAAGAACGCGTTGGCGGCGAACGCCTCGAGGTTCGTCAGGCCTGCGTCGAGCAGAAAGAGCGTGTTGATGCCCCAGATGAACGACCCCGCCAGCGTGTTGCCGAGCGTCAGGATCAGGTAGATCGCCTGGATGCGTCGCGCGAGCTCGTTCACGGCGGGAGTGAGACTACGCCCGTCCGGGATGGCGGGGGAGCTCCAGGATCGCGGATGCGCCGCGCCCGGAAACGAGTGACCATCCGGCGATGACCATCGAGCGCGGCCTGGTCGTCGGCGGCCGGGTGCTCCCCGGGACCGAGTGGTGCATTCGCGACGCGTCAGCGTGGTGGAAGGCCGGCGAGCGCGGGACGCGAAAGCGTGCACGCGTGAGGGACCTCCTCTGCGGTCACTGGACGGCGGGCGAGGCGTCGATCGCGCGGTACGACGACGATGGTCCGTCCGTCGTGAGGTCGATGCGCGCGAGGGCAAATCCGGAGACCGGCGCGCCGATGCACGTGGGGATCGAGCTCGTGATCGGCGCATGCGCTCCCGACGACGAATATGCGCGCGTGTGGCAGACCGCCGACCCGGGCGAGACGGCGACGGTTCACGTCGCGGTGGGCGAGGTCAACGCGCGCGCGATAGGCTGCGAAGTCGTCTCGTGCGGTGTGGCCGCCAAGATCCATCCGCGCCGCCAGCGCGACGTCGTCGAGCGGACGATCCGCGGTGCGCCGGTCGCGTGCGCGGCGTTCTTCCCCGGCCAGCTTCGGTCCTGGGTGCGCCTCGCCGAGGCGCTCTCCGACGAGACCAGCGACATCCTCACCGCCGCCGGGATCCGCATCGCGCGCGCGATCCCGGCGACGCCCACCGGCACCCTCCTCCCCGAGGTCCGCCACCTCACCCGCCCCGAGCTCCGGGAGCACTCCGGCGCGATCGAGCACTGCCTCGTCACCCACACGACCAAGCTCGACGCCGGCGGCCAGCTCCTCGCCGAGCTCGACCGCGCGGGCTGGGAGCGACGCGCGCTCTAGCCGGAAGGAACCGCAGAGGACCCGTTGACGGCGCGGGCCCGGCGCTTACTTCCTCGGTGATGTCCAGGACGTGGATCGTGGTGGCGCACCGCTCGGGTGCCCGGATCGTCGACAGCGCCGGCATCGGAGCCGAGCTGTCGGTCGTTCGGGACCTGCTCCAACCGTCGGGGCGAAAGCCGGCCCGCGACCTCGTGACCGATCGGCCGGGCCAGTCCTCGACGAGCGCGCGCCCCGGCCATCACAGCTCGCTCGCACCGCACTCGGACCCGACCGAGCACGTCGCCGAGGAGTTCGCGCGCGAGATTGCCGACGCGGTCGAGCGTGGACGGCTCGAAGGAGCGTACGACCGCCTCGCGCTCGTCGCGGCTCCACGCTTTCTCGGACACCTTCGGGATGCGCTGAACCATCAGTGTCGAGCCCTCGTCGTCGCGGAGGTCGACAAGAACCTGCCAGACGTTCGGCCCGAGACCATCCGCACCGTCCTTTCCGACATCCGCCTCGTCTGACCGCGTGGGTCGTTCCGAGCGCTCGGCTCAGGTGAGCCGCGCGAGCGGCCCGTTGCAGTAGCTCGGGTTGCCGAACGTGCTCGTGTCGATCCCGTACGCCTGACACATCGTGACCCAGAGGTCGCTGTGCGGCTGGCGGTCGTACGAGAGGTAGCGGCCGGTGCGGTAGTGACCGCCGGCGCTCCCGGCGAGCACGATCGGGATGTCGCTCCGCGTGTGCGACGCGCCGTCGCCGAGCTCGTTCACCCAGACGATGGCGGTGTTGTCGAGCATCGTGCCGCCGCCCTCGGGGACGTCCTTCATCTTCTGGATCAGGTACGCGAGCTGCTCGGCGTACCACGTGTTGATCTGCGTGAGGAGCTCGCGCGGGTTGGTGATGTCTTCTTCGTGGCTGATGGTGTGGTGGCCCGTCGTGATGCCGAGCCAGGGGAACGTCTGGTTGCCGACCGAGTGGTCCCACTGAAGGCTCGCGACCCGCGTCACGTCGCAGGCGAACGCCGACACGAGCATGTCCATCTGGAGCTGGCCGACCATCGGATAGTTCTCGGTGAGCCGGTAGTCGATTCCGGTGCCGTCCTCCTCGGGGATGACGCACGCCGCGCCGATCGACGTCGGGTTGTCGAGGCGTCGCGCGATGTCGTCGAGACCTTCGATGTGCGCCTCGATGCGTGCGCGGTCGTCGGTCCCGAGCCGATCTCGGATCGAGGTGTACTCGCGGTGGGCGAAGTCGACGACCTGACGGTGCCGCCACGCGGCACGCTCGGCCTCGCCGAACGGGTCCGGATCGACGAACACGTCCGCGAAGAGCGCGCGGAACGCCGCAGCGGGGTCGCTCTGCGGCGGGAGCGCCTGCTCCGAGCCGCGGTAACACATCCGCGTCCAGACGTCCTCGTGCTCGGGGGCGTTGATGCCGAACTCGAACGAACGGCGCGCCGTGTCGGTACCGATCGCGTTCGCGATCCGCTGATCGATCGAGATGCTCGACGCGAGGCTGACCGGCGCGCAGCTGTCGCAGCCGCCCATCGTGTCGCCGAGGTTGAGCTCGTTCGCCGTCAGGATCTGACCCATCCCCTGCTGGTGCCCATCCCCCGGAGCGCCCGAGATGATCGTGATGTCGAGGCCCTCGAGGACGACGACATCCGATTTGTGCGGCGTGAGCGGGTCGAGGATGCGGCTGAGCGTGAAGTCCGTCTCCGTTCCGTCGGGCGACCAGTTCTCGCGAACCGTGCCGTTCGGCGAGAAGAAGACGACGAAGCGCTTCGGGAACTCGCCTGCGGCGCGGATCGGATCGGCGCCGAGGAGCGGCAGCGTGAGCGCCGCCGAGCCGAGCCCCACGCCGCGAAGGAAGGTCCGACGGTTGATCTCGAGCGTCACGATCCGCCTCCTTCGGGCACGACCAGGTCGAGGAACGACGGCGTCTGCGTCACCGCGACCATCATCTCGGGAATGCTCCACCCGTTCCGCGATGCCACGTCGTAGATCCCGTCGAGCACGCACGACTCGCTCGTGCGCTCCGTTCGGCCGACCGCGTAACGGAACAGCTGCCGCGCGACGCACTGATGCGCCTGCTCGCTACCCGCGAGCTTCTCCGAGAGCTCGATCGCGCCGTCGAAGGCGCCGTCCACGTCGGTGTCGAGCAGCTCGCCCCGCGTGTCGACCTCGACGCCCTCCTCGGTCTCGCGGAAGCGCCCGATCGGATCGTAGCCTTCCAGGCCGAACCCGATCGGATCCATCAGGTGGTGGCAACCCGCGCACGACGGATCGGTGGAGTGCCGCGCGAAGCGTTCCCGCGTCGAGAGGCCGGGAGCCGGATCGGCGACGTTGAACATCACGTCGGGCGGCGGCGGGGGCAGGTTCTGGCAGAGAAACTGCGTCCGCACGAACTTGCCGCGGAGGACCGGCGTCGTCTGGTCCGCGTGAGCCGTCGCGGCGAGGAGCGCGGGATGCGTGAGGATGCCCGCGCGCTCGGACGGGTCTGCCTGCCTGCGAACGAGCTCGTCACCGCTGACGTCGCTCATGCCGAAGATCGGCGCGAGCCGCGCGTCTACGAACACGTCGCCGCCAGTGAAGAGCGACTCGAGCGAAGCGTCGCCGTCCCACAGCACGGCGTCGATCTGCGCCTCGAGCGAGGCGCGGAGGTCGGCCGCGGTGGCCGCGTCGAAGTCCGGAAAGAGCGTCGGGTCTTTCTGGAGAGCGCTCACCTGGTCGAGCTCGAGCCACTGACGATAGAAGTTGCGGAGGCCCTCGTGCGCTCGCTCGTCTTCGAGGAGCCGGCGCGCCTGCTCCGCCACGCCCTCGGGAGTGCTGAGCTCGCCTGCGTCCGCCGCCGCGAAGAGCACGTCGTCGGGCATCGAGTTCCAGAAGAAGTAGCTCAGGCGGCTCGCGACCACGAAGCCGTCCGCCGACACGAGCGTCCCCGGCGTGGCCCCTGGCGGAGCGGGCTCGACCCGGTAGAGAAAGTACGGCGAGACGAGCGTCGCCTGCACCACGAGCTGGACGCCGACGGCGAACCCCTGCTCGGTCTTGCCCGCACGGTAGAGCGCGGTGTAGTCGGAGATCTCTTCGGGCGTCGCAGGACGCCGGTACGCGTGCAGCAAGAAGCCCGGGAGGAAGCGGTCGAAGCACGCGTCCTCCCCGGTGCTCGCGGGATCGCAGCCGAGCAGGGCAGTGAGATCCTGAACCGCGCTCGACGCGAGCGCGTCCGCCGCGTCGAAGTAGCCCTCGACGAGGGCCGGGCTCACGTTCGTGCCGACCTCGAGACCGTCGACGACCTGGTCGCCGGGGAACGCGGACGCGATCGGCTCGGCCGTCCCGAGGAGATCGCGGACGGTGTTGTCGTACTGCGCGCGCGTCAGATGACCGAGCGCCCCGTGCGGAACCTCGATGCGGTCGCACAACCCCTCGGTCGGGGTCCGGGCCCGGATCGCCGGGCCGCCGGGATCGGCGATCACCCCTTGGCACCCCGACGCGAGGAGGACCGAGAACGCGACGAGAGCGTGCGGAGGAGCGCGCACGACCCCGGAGAGTGCACCGGTCGTGCCCATCCCCGCCCGAGCCGAGCGCCCGAGATCATGGACGTAACGGTGACCGGTGGAGCATCTCGTGCTCCGCTTGGAGCATGGAGCGCTCCATGCTCCGGGGGCCTCAGCGGCCTCTCGTGAACACGTGGCAACCGTTGCACGCGCGCGCGTCGGGCTCGTGGGCGCGCCGGTCCTGATGGCAGCCGGTGGTGCACGTCGCTCGGGTCGCACCCGGCGCGGCCTCGTGGGCCGAGTGGCACGTCGAGCACGTCCGGTGATCCTCGACGCGATGGAGCCCAGGCAGCGAGGCCGGCGCGTGGCAGCTCGCGCACGTGGGCGGCGCGCTCGGGCCTCCCGGACCGTGCGGGCGGTGGCAGCTGTCGCAACCGTGGACCGGCCGCGTCCCCGCGCGCGGCGACGTACCGCGAACGGCGACGAGACCATGACCGAGCCCCGCCTCTCGTGCATGACATCCGTCGCAGCGGGCCTCCGGCAGGAGCGCCCCATCGTGATCGCGATGACAGCGCGCGCACTCGCGGTGCCCGGACGGCGCCGACGCGCTCTGGGCCCGGTGACACGTCCCGCACGCGGGCGGTGGTGCGCTCGGCGAGTGCGCCGCGCTCGCGTGGCAGCGCGTGCAGTCGGTGTGACCGACCACGTGCCGAGCTCGCGCGGTCTCGTCGCGGTGGCAACGCGCGCACGCGGCGAGCGGCTCGGTGATCCGGAACGCGTGCGGCGTGTGACAGCTCGTGCACGCGAGAATCGCCGGCGTGCGGATGAACGCCGGCGTGGCAGCTCGTGCAGTCCGCGACGCCGGCGCGCACGGCGGTGAGCGTGGCCGACGGCGCGACCGAGGGATGCGGCGCGTGGCAACCGATGCACTCACCGCCGGCGCCGTGGTCGCTCGTGATCGCGTGAGCTCCGCTCGACCGAGCGCCCGATCGGGCCGTGCTCGAGGCCTCCGCGTGGCACGACCGGCAGCTCGCGACCGAGGCGGAGCGAACGTCGTGAGGGCGGTGACAGCTCGTGCAGTCACGATGGGCCGGGACGCGAGCCGACGCGAGCGTCACCGTGTCCCGGTGGCAGCTCGTGCAAGCGCGCACGGCGCTCGCGGCGAAACCATGGGGAGCGTGACAATTGGTGCACGCGTCGTGCCCGTGAAAGAGCGCCTGTGACGTGGCGACGTCGTCCGCGTGGCACTCCGTGCACGCGAGCGCGATCCGGTCGGGCTCGACGTGGGCGCGATGGCACTCGAGGCACGCTGCGGGCGACGCCGTGGATGCGAGCGTGGACGCGGCCGCCGGTGCGAGCGCCGGCGGAGTCGCGTGGTGGCTCAGATCGATCGCGTGACACTCGGTGCACGTCGCCGGCGCCAGCGAGGGCGCTTCATGCGCGCGGTGGCAGCGCGCGCATGCGACCGTTCGGTGGCGCTCGACGGCCCAGGTCTCGCCATGGGGCTCTGCGTGGCAGCGCAGGCACGCGTCCGGCGCGATCGAGGTGTCCGCACCGAACCGGTGGCAGCCTAGGCAGGTCGGCGTCTCGGCGCTAGGCGTGAGATGGATCTCGGGATGTCTGTCCTCGTGGCAACGCGTGCACACGTCCGGCGAGGGCGGCGTGAATCCGTTCTCACGCACCTCGTGACAGTCCGCGCACTCGACGCGATGTGTGGCGAGGTGCGCGACGTGACCGGGCGAGTCGCGCACGTCCTCGAACGTCGCCGGCACCTGCCGCGGCGTCGCCGGCGTGGACCGCGACTGGAACGCGTCCTCGACGACCACGACGGCGGCGACGGCGACGGCAACGAGCGCCACGCCAACGCCGAGCGCGATCTGTGTGCGCCGCTTCATGGGCCCACGTGGCAGAGCCGGCACGGCTGCTCGAGGATGTCGCGTGAGCTCGACCAACCGGGTGGGTGCGGGCTTCCGCCGATGCCGCCGACGCGATGACATTCGACGCAGAGCATCTCGCCCGCGCCGCCGTGACAGCTCGCGCACGAGAGCGGATCGCGACGCGCGGCGAGCCCGTGGTCGTTTCTCACCGGGCCTACCCACCCGGGCGGATGTGGATCGAGCGCTGGACCCGCCGATGCGCCGACGCGCTCGCGCTCGTGACACGCCGAGCAGAACGACTCCTGGTGGCACGTCGTGCAGAGCCCGGGCGCGGCGGCCGACTCGAGCGCGTGCCGCGCGAAGAAGCCGGCACGGTGCATTCCGGGCGCGAACGGATCGTCGAACGCGAGGCGCGAGGGGAGCGCAGCCGTCGTGACGCCGTGGCAGCCTGCGCAGAACGACTCCGTGTGGCACGTCGTGCAGAGGTCGCCCGCGCTCGCCGCCTGCGCGCCGTGCGTCGAGAGGATCTGCTCGCCGTGGATCATGTGCGACTCGGGCGCCACGGCCTCGGCCTCGAGGTCCTCGTGGCAGGCCTCGCACTGGCGCAGGCGGAACTGATCGCGATGCGCGTGACAGCCGAGGCACGTCCCCATCTTCGCTTCGAGGTCGGTCCCTTCGGCCGCGATGCCCGCGTGACAGTCGACGCACTCGACGTCCTCGCGACCGAGATGCGCCGCGTGACTGAATCGGATGTACCTGCGGTTGCCACGCGCGCGGTGCATCACCGACGGGAGCTGGTGACAGCGGTTGCACGGCGAGGTGTCGTGCGGCGCATCGTGGCAGTCGACGCACGACGAGGGGTCGGGCAAATGAAGTGGGCCGTGCTCACCGGCCGTCTCGATTCCGGCGTGGCAGGAGACGCACGAGATCCCCTCGAGCACGTGGGCGCGATGTGGAAACACCTCCGGCTCGGGGTCGTGAAAGCCGAGCACGCGCGCACACGCCGCGAGCGCGGAGAGCGCGACGACGAGCGCGAGCCAAGCGAGCGGACGCCTCACGTGCCCTCCCAGATCGCCGTGAGCTTCACGAGCGCGTCGAACCGAAAGCTGTACTGGGCGCTCGCGGCCGCGAGCGCCGCGGCGGACACCTCCCACCCGGGCGCGAGGTCGTAGCGAAGCGCGACCAAACCCCACGGCCACACGTCACCCCGGTCCCCGTGGTCCGGGACGACGAGCTCGAGCTCGGTGGAGCCGCCGAAGCCGGCGCCGAACGGCACGCGCAGCGTGAGCCGCGCCCCGGTCCAACCGCCCTCCGGTGCTCCTTCGCGTCGCCCCTCGAGACCGACGGCTCCTTCGCCGAGATCGTCGAGGCGGAGCGTTGCGCCGAGCGAGAGCGACTCGTGTGCATCGTCGTCGAAGAACCGCACCGCGGACGTCGCCCGCAGGTCGAGCCGCGGTGCTACTCGGAAGCGTCCGTTCGCGCCGACGAGCTCGGACGGCACGTCGCCGAGCACGGTGAAGAGCGACGAGGCGGGGAGGATCCTCGACGGCGAGCGCTCGATGCCGAACAGCTCGAGGCGCCAGGGACCGTGATGCATCGCGGCGGATACGTTCGCCTCGGAGAGCCCGGGGTCGTCCGTCAGGTCCATCGAGAAGCGCGTGGCGACGTCGAGCCAATCCACGACGGCGGCGCCGAAGTCGAGCCCCACCTCTTGGTCCGCGAGGTAACCGTCGTCTCGACGTTGCATGTACGCGACCCCGACCGAGCCGTAGTCGCCGAGCGCGTGCGAGATGCGCCCACCGACGACCCAGTCGAGCTCGCCGATCGCGGCGAACTGGGGCTCCACCGGGATGCCCCCGAACGCCTCGATCCCGAATTCGAGCGGCAGCCGCAGCCGGCCAGCGACGCCGTCGACGTGCAGGGGGCGGATCGCGCCGGGACCGATCACGAAGCGCCCGAGCTGCGCATCGCCGCGACCGCCCGGGTCGCGGATGCGCACGACGAGCGTGAGCACGTCGCCATCGATCTCGGTCCCGACACCGGTCCACACGGACGCCTCCGCCGACACCCACTCGTGCGGCTGCGCGTGGCCGCCGAGCACGATGAGGCCGGCGCGGTCGGGCTCGGATTGGCCGAGCGCCTCGGCGTGGAGGCGGTACGGATCGGCTCGCGCGTTGCCGAACGAGCACACCCACGCCGCGGCGACGGCGACGGCGACCGCGAGGCGCCCCCCACGGTTCACTCGCTCTGCTCCTCGTCCTTCTTCGCTTCGCCGGGTGGAATGGAGGTGAACGCGTCGCGAGGATCGTTGCTCAACACGTGCTTTCGGAAGAGATCCGCCACGACGACCGCGCCGAAGAGCACGAGCGAGATGGTGCCGAAGAGCTGCCCGAGGCTCATCGCGATCACGATCGCGATCGGTCGATAGTCGACGAGCGGCCAGACCATCAGGGCGAGCCCCAGGAGCGCGAGCACCGCCGCGTTGCGGATGGTGCGCCGATTCGGGTGGAGCTTCACTCTGCACCCCCATCGGCGCGCGCGCGCTCGCGCCCGGCGACCGGATGAGGCGGGCCGTGACACGGGGCGCTCGCACAGCTGATCGTCCCCGAGCGGAGATCGTCGAGCGCGGCCGCGTGCTCGTTCACCTTGTTCCAGACCGGCACGTCGGTCGAGTGACACTGGATGCAGCTCGAGTTCGGGAACGGCTCGTAGATCTGGATGCGCGGCAGCGCCTCGTCGATCGTCAAGAATTGATACTCGGTGTAATAGAACCAAACGTGCTCGAGACCGCCGATCTTCGTCACGACGGTACCGAACATCCCGTAGTCCTCGTGGCACGTGTAGCAGCTCTGCTCCCCGAACGAGGCGTTGCGCGAGTGGCGAGCGGCGAGCGTCATGCTCGTCGGGTCCGCGGCGTCGCGAGTGAACGGGAGCATCACGTGGCACGAGCCGCAGAACTCGCGCTGCTGCATGTGCTGCATGCTGGCGAGGTTCGACGTCAGGGCGACGCCGATCGGCAGTACGCCGATCCCGAGCAGCAGCAGGCTCTTGGTCGGCCCGTAGACGGGCGGCCGCTTCACGAGATACCAGACGAGGATCGCGGCTGCGGCGACCGCGGCGGTGAGCGATGCCCACCCGAGCCACGGATGCATCTCGAGGATCCGCGCCGGCTGGTCAGAGTACATCGACCGCTCCATCGATGTGCCGGCTGCTCGCGCCGACGAAGAGGATGTTCCCGTGGTCGTCCACGGACGGGTGACAATGAAAGCAGTCGCGGATCGTCGCAGCGGGATCGTGCACGCCGTCGAGCGGCGGGACGCCATGACACGCGCCACACGCCGCCTGCCCCGAGCCGACCGCCGTCCAGATGGGCTCGCTCACGCGCGAGGTCGAAGTGTCGACTGCGAGCGCGATCCCGCCTCCGTGGCAATGGACGTCCGCGCAGCTCGCTTCGGCGTGGGACCACACGGGTGTCGCACCGCCCGCGCGCGCGAGCGGGCCGCCTCCGTCGGGGAACACCTCCGCCGGCAGGGGCGTATCGATGTGCCCTTCGTCAGCGGTCGCTCCTGGCACGAGGTGACATTCCGCGCACGCGATCGGCGCCGTCAACCGGTGCGCGCCCGTCACGTGCGCGGCGTGAGCACCGACGCCGAGACCGACCGTCGACGTGCCTCCGTGCACATCGCGTGGCGGAGCGGGAGTCTCGGCCGAGCCGTGGCATGCGCTGCACCCGTCGTCGGGGCTCGCGCCCACCTCCACCACGCCGTCCACGTGCAGAGACGCGTCGACGATGCGGCCAGCGTCGTCGACCACCCGTTCGTGACACGTGGCGCACGCATCGCTCGCGTGGTCGGACGGCGGGATGCCATGGCACGTACCGCACGCCGCTTCACCTTCGCCAGGATGGCGCCAGCGCGGCATCACGTTCGTCGCCGCGGCGTCGCCGAGCGTCGCCCCGTGGCAATAGACCGCGCTGCACGTCCCGCTATCGCGAGACCAAGCCGCGGGCCCCGGGTCGATCCCTCCGTCGGGTAGCTCGAGCGCGAGGCCCGACAGCTCGACCTCCGCGGGAGGTGGGTCGACGGTGCCTCGTGCGTCGAGGATGTGGCCGGGTGCGTCCCAGCGCGAAGGAACCACGTGGCACGTGCCGCACGCGCCGTAGTCGACGTCGCCTTCGGGCAGATGGGCCGCGTGCGAGCCGGACTCGCGGATCGCGTGGTGACATGTGTCGCACGCGGTCGGCCCTTCCTCGTGACACGTCGTGCAGGGCGCCTCGGCGGGCCCGCCCGCGAAGTCCTCGCCATGGCATCGGGCGCAGAGCGCGAAGTCCCAGCCGGTCTCCTCGAGGAGCTTGCCGTGGAACGCGGGGTCGGCCGGGTCGAGGATCCCAGGCTCGTGAATCCTGCTTTCGTCGCCCACGTGCGGAGCCCTCTCTCTCTCGACCGCGCACGCCGCCGCGAGCCCGAACGCGAGGAGGGCTACCGCGTGCACCGGGCCGCCGCGAAGCATCACTCGAGCGGCCGGTGGACCACCTCGACGTCTTCCACTGAGCCCGGGCCGTGGCACGTCGCGCAGCTCTCGACGCCCATCGCGGTCGTCATCACCTGGGCGTGGGCGAGCACGTGTGGCGCGTCGTGGCAGGAAGTGCATGCGGCGGTCTCCGGCGGCAGGGAGATTACCTCTTCGACCGTCCAAGCGGATCCCGTGCAGTAGTCGTCCGCGTCGTCACCCGGCGGCTCGACGCACGTGCGTACCTCGAGGCGAGTCGGCTGCCGGTCACCCGTCAGCGGGAGCCGCCACGTCCCACTCTCGTGACACGCAGCGCAGTCCGCGCGCGTCCGCGGGTAGCGCGTCTCGCCGAAGTCGATTGGCGTCCCGCCCGGGTTCGCGGCGGTCGGCGCGGGAAAGCCGCCGAGCTCGTACGGCTGCGACAGCTCCTCGCCCATGTGGATACGGTGGATCATCACCTTCAGGTCGACGCTCTCGACGAGCACGGTCTCGTCCTCGAAGCGGGGCGCACGCTCGTCGTTCGCGTTCGACGGCTGGTGGCACATGACACAGTAGTTGGGGTCGTTGCGCTGTCCGCCATGCTCGCCGAGCTCGAAGTGACAGTTGTTGCAGCGGCCGACGCCGACGACGGTCCGCCGCGGCACCGCGGTGGCATCGGTCACGGCGAACGCCGCGACGGGGTTCGGCGCGGACGATCGCGCTCCACCGCTCGGCTGGAGATACCCCTCGAGACCGACCGAGTAGCTCCCGGCCGCGGTCGTCGGGATCGCGGCCGCCGCGGGGAGCGTGTAGTCGAACTCGCCCGCCGCCGCGTCGACCGGCGTGAGCGTGCCCGCGGCACCGCCACCCTGAATGGTCGCCTGCCAGTACTCGGCGAAGTCCGAGTTCGGGCCGGCGAGCGTCGCGCGGAGGCTAGTGAGCGGAGACGTCGCGATGTC
This sequence comes from uncultured delta proteobacterium, assembly GCA_963740495.1. Taxonomy (GTDB): domain Bacteria; phylum Myxococcota_A; class Polyangia; order Polyangiales; family CAVUEK01; genus CAVUEK01. The sequence continues at coordinate 113,455 of CAVUEK010000004.1, read as the reverse complement.
GCGTGGCGCTCCGTCGACCGTCACGCGGAACCGCAGGGTGGGCGTCTCGCCCGGCGCGGTGTCGACCATCTGTAGGATGTCGAGCGCCACGTCCGGGCCCGGATCGACCGCCGGTGTCAGGTGAACGTCGCGGATGCCGGCGAGGCTCCCCGTCGACGGATGGCACACCGCGCACATCGCGTCGTCCGGTTGGCGGCCGCCGCTGTGCAGGCGCTTGCCCGCGGGGACCGGATCATCGAAGACGACGTCGTCGTGACACGACGTGCACGTTCCCTTGGAAGGGCGGGTCGCGTAGAGGTCGGCATCCTCGCCCTGGTGGCAGACGGTGCATCGCTCGATCGGCTGCGGGAAGTGCACCGTCGAGTAGTCGTGCACCGAGCCCATGTACCCGATGATCTGGTACGGCTCTCCCGCCGCGACGCTGGGCAGGCTCGCGCCGCGATGGATGCGGTGGATCATGACGTCGAGGTCGACGGTGTTACCGGTGTCGGGATCGCTCGACTGCGGGTTGTGGCAGAGCGCGCACACCTCGAGCGACCGACGCGCGCCGCCGTGCTCGCCGAGCGATCCGTGGCACGTGTTGCACGCCTCGGTCGAGACGATCCGCCGCGCGCCGGGCTCGTGCGATCCGTCGGGCACGAAGTCGTACGTCGCGTCGTCGAACGCGCGTTCCGCGCCGACCGTTCGAGACGCCCAGGCGCCGACCGTATGCGTGCGGCGACGATCCGCCGTGGCCGCGACCGTCCCGAACGTGTACCGATACCGACCCGTCGCCGCGTCGACGAGCTCGAGCGTGCCGCCGGAGTCCGCCGCTGCCTGGTCAGCGGTCTCGCCGGTGATGTCGCTCGTCTGCGGGCGCGTCGAGTAGGCCGTGTACGGGCCCGGCCCGTCCGCGAGCTCCTCGTACGACGCGAGCACGAACGAGAGGCTCACCGCGCCTTCGGTGTGCAGGCCGTCGACGTCGAGCGCCACGCCGTCACCATCGGTCACGACCACGTCCGCGGTCGCGACCCCGTCCTCGCCGAGCGCGGCGCTCTCGATTTGGACGTCGAGCCCTGGACCGGTGAGCCACACGCCCTCGCCGGGCTGACCCGGAACGCCGCCCTCGCCGGGCGAGCCCGGAGGGCCGGGATCGCCGGGGCTCCCCGGCGGGCCTGCGGGCCCGTCCCCCCCGTGGCATGCCGCCACAAAAACAAATGAAACCGCGAAGATGGCAGCCGGCGTGCGCTGGTTCATGCTCCTGCTCCCCATGCTCTGGAATAGATAGGCCCCAATCGACCGCCGCCGAGAGGATAAATGAAGACTCTCTCGGTCTGCTCGGCAACCAGTGGCCCTACACTCGCGCGACGGAGGCGAGGCGCGCATGACCCAGCTCTCGGCGTTCTCCATCGGCACGCGCGTCGCCGCTCGCGTCGCGCGCGTGACGGGCGTCGCGAGAAGGCGAAACGGCGGGTCGTCCGCGCTTCCGCCAGGCCCCGAGGAGCCGGCCGTCTGGCAGCTCATCTCGTGGATACGTTGGCCGATCCCGTACCTCCGCGAGATGCGGCGACGCTACGGGCACACGTTCACGATGCGGATCCCACAGGTCGACCCGCTCGTCATCGTGAGCCAGCCGGAGATTGTGAAGGAAATCTCCACGGGGCCCCCGGACGGCCTCTACGCGGGCGAAGCGAACTCGGTGCTCGAGCCCCTCGTCGGGACGCACTCGCTCCTGCTCCTCGACGGCGCGAAGCACATGCGCCATCGCAAGCTCCTGCTCCCGCCGTTTCACGGCGAGCGGATGCACGCCTACGGCGACGCGATGCGGGACGTCACGCTCGAGTCGATGCGCAGCTGGCCGCGCGGGCGCGCGACCCCGATCGATCCCTACATGCAGGCGATCACCCTCGACGTCATCCTCCGAACCGTGTTCGGCATGGACGAGGGCGTGCGCATGGAGCGCATGCGAGACACGCTCCGGCGACTGCTCGACTTCGCGCAGCGGCCGTATCTCCTCGTACCGCAGCTTCAGGTCGACCTCGGTCCGTTGTCGCCGTTCGCGAAGCTCGTGCGGCTCCTCGAAGCGGTCGACCGCGAGGTGTACGCACAGATCGCGGATTGACGCGCGCGCGGCACGAAGGGCCAGATGGACGTCCTGTCCCTCATGCTCGACGCGCGGGACGAGGAAGGCGGCGCGATGAGCGACCTCGAGCTCCGCGACGAGCTCGTCACTCTCCTCATCGCGGGGCACGAGACGACGGCGACCTCGCTCGCGTGGACGTTCTCTCACCTCGTGCGCGACCGCGACGTCCTCGATCGCGCCCACGCCGAGGTCGACGCCGCGTTTCCGGACGGTCGCGTCGATCCCAGCCGGAAGGACGCGCTCCCGTACATCGACGCGGTGATCCGCGAGGCGCTGCGGCTCGAGCCGGTCATCCCGATGGTCGGCCGGCGGTTGCAGCGACCGATGCGCATCGGCGGATGGGACCTGCCCGCCGGGGTGCTCGTGGCGCCCTCGATTCTGGCTCTCGCACATGAGCCCCGACAGCTGGCCCGACCCCGAGAGGTTCTTCCCGGATCGGTTCCTCGACCAGAAGCCGAGCCCGTACGCGTTTCTGCCATTTGGAGGCGGCATCCGCCGCTGCATCGGTATGGCGTTCGCGCTCTACGAGATGCGCATCGTCCTCGCGACGGTGCTCGGGTCTCTCACGGTGCGCGCTGCACCCGGATACGAGCCGCACCTCGTGCGCCGCGGCATCGCGTTCGCGCCGAGCGAGGGGATGCCGCTGCTCGTCGAGGACCGGCGCACGCGCGCGTCCAAGGCAGCGTCCTGAGCCGCGCTCGACGTTCGAGCCCAGCCGCGCATCCAGGCCCGGTACGCGTGCCCGACATCTGCACGGCGCTCTGAACGAGCGGCGCTCGCCCTGCGCGGCGGCGCGGGCTATGGTCGGGCTCGTGGCACGTGGCCTCCTCTCCGCGCTCCGCGGCCTGCTCGACGGACCTTCGGCCCCCCGCTCGCGCATCGACCCGATCCGCACGGCGGTCGACCGCCACATGCCCGAAGCGGGCGAGGAAGAGCGCCGCCTCGCGACGGCGGTCGCAGGGCTCCTCGCGTGCGTGGCCTTCGCCGACGCCAAGTACACGCAGGCCGAGAGGCGCCACGTCGCATCCGAGCTCGCGCGGTTGCGTGGGCTCGAGCCGACCGGCGTCGCGGCCGTGACGGCGATCCTCGACGAGAACATCGGAGGCGTGGTCGCGACGGGAGACGCGCGTTGGGTCCGCGACCTGCGCGAGCTCGCGGCACGTGAGGAGCGCATCGAGATCCTCGAGGTCCTCGTCGATCTCGCCGCGGCCGACGACGAGATCGCGCTCGACGAGGCCAACTACCTGCGCCGGCTGACGACCGCCCTCGGGCTCGAGCAGGCCGACTACGTCGCGCTCCAAGCGAAGCACCGCGACAAGCTCGCCGTCCTCAAGCGTTGAGGTATGCTTCTCCCATGGTCCGCGGTCGATCGGTGCTCCTCTACGCGGTCGCTCTCGTTCTCGCGCCCGCCTGCGATTGCAGCGGCGACGTGAGCACGTCGGGGCGCGGTGACGGCGCTGCCGGGTATGACGGCGCCGGATACGACGGGGCGGGCGGTGGCGGCGGCGATGGCTCGACGGTCGACCCCCAATGCGGCGACCTGCACGCGGTGCTGCGCGACTTCCGCTCCGATCATCCCGACTTCGAGGCGTACCTCGGCTCCGTGCGTGGCCTCGTCGAGGATCAGATCGGTCCCGACCAAAAGCCCGTCTACGCCGCCACCGGCCCCACGTCCGTGACCACCGGGCCCGCGGAGTTCGATCAGTGGTATCGCGACGTCGATGGCGTGAACATGCGCTTCGAGATGGATCTCCCGCTGACGGAAGGGCCCCCGGGCGTGTTCGTGTTCGACGACTCGGACTTCTTCCCGCTCGACGGCATGGGCTGGGGCGAAGAGACGCTCGGCCACAACTTCCACTTCACGACCGAGATCCACGCGACCTTCACGTATCGCGGCGGCGAGGTGTTCACGTTCCGCGGCGACGACGATGTGTTCGTCTTCGTGAACGGAAGGCTCGCGCTCGACCTCGGTGGCGTGCACGGCGCCGAGATGGGAACGATCGACTTCGACGCCATGGCCGGCGCGCTCGGCATCACACCGAACGGCACGTACACGTTCGACGCGTTCCACGCCGAGCGCCACACCAGCGAGTCGAACTTCCGCGTCGAGACGTCGATCGACTGCTTCATCCTGATCTGAGCTAGAGGCACTGAAACGCCTCGCAGGCGCCCGAGATGCACCACGAGCCGTCGTGGCAGTACGAGCCGGCGGGCTGCCGCGGACGGCAGAGCGCGTCTCCGTATGTCTCGCCGATGTTGCAGTAGCCCGAGCAGCACTCGCTGCTCGACGCACACCCCTCGTTCTCCGTGGCACAGCCGGTCATTCGGCAGAGGGAGTCGGCGCAGTGACCGGACAGGCAGGGCGTGCTCAGATCGTCGATGCACGGTTCGCCGTCGGAGAGCGGCCGCACGCAGTACCCGGGGGTCGGGCCATAGGAGATCTCCCCCACGCAGACGAGCCCGGAGCAACAGCGAGCCGCGCTCGTGAGACAGGTCTCGCCTTCTGCAGCACACGTGGGCGGCGCGGGCACGCGGCACGCATGATTGCCACTCGGACCGGCGATGCATCGCGTTCCTGCGCAACACGCCGTCGCGAGCGGCGCGGGCGAACAGCTCGCGCCCGCCGCGATGCACGCCGGGGCGCCGGGACCACCGCACGTGCCTTCGATGCACCTGCCGCTCACACACTCGTCGTTCGCGAGGCAGAAGAGACCGTCCGGCGCGCGCGCGGTGCAGACCACCGGGCCGTAGCTGTCGACCGGGCAGTAGCCGTCACAGCAATCGTCGACGGAGGTGCACGGCTCGTAGAGCGCCGTGCACGAGGTGCCTTCCGTCGACCGTCCCCGCGTCCGGCTCCCGCGAGTCGGACGGGTGAGAGCGCAGACAGCCGACGACGAAGAGCAAGGCGAGCAGCGATAGAGATACGTTCGAGCTCATGACGAGTCTCCTCTCAAAACACCGTGTAGACGAAGGGCGCCACGTACTCGATGACCGAGACGACCACGAGAAGGATTGACGCGACGACGAGCACCCCGACGAACGGAACGAGAAACCAGCGGCCTCCGCGGGAAAGAGAGCCGATGAGAGAGCCGAGCGTCGCGAGGGCGAGCATCGGCGGGCGGACGAAGCGACGCATGGTGATCACGCAGCGGCCTTTCTCTCGACGAGGCAGTCCTCGAGCACGAGGAAATCGAGGTCCGATCGCAGGAGCACGCCGTAGGCTTCGGCGGGAGACGCCACGAGCGGCTCGTCCTTCAGGTTCATCGACGTGTTGAGGAGCACACCGACGCCCGTACGCTCGGCGAAGGCGTCGAGGAGATCGTGCAGCCCCGGCTCGTCCAGGGGAGCCACGCACTGCACACGCGCGGTCCCGTCGACGTGCGTGATCGACGGCAGCGTCGCCTTGCCCTCGGGCGTGACCGGAACGACCGTGAGCATGTAGGCGCTCAAGTGGTCCGGTCGCTCGGGCAGCTCGAACCACCGCCGCGCTTCTGCGAGACGCACGGCCGGAGCGAAGGGGCGAAATGGCTCGCGATACTTGACGGCGCGATTGACGCGATCGCGAATCGTGGGGTGCCGGGGGTCGGCGATGATCGAGCGCGCGCCGAGCGCGCGCGGGTCCCCACTCGAAGCGGCCGCGGAACCATCCGCCGACCTCGCCGTCGACGTCAGGCGCGCGCGACCTCGCGTCGAAGCGTCCTCGGTCGTCGAACGCTGGTGCGGGATGCTCGTCGCGGAGAGGAAGCCCTCGATCCCTCGTCGATCGTACGCCGAGCCCAGGAAGCGCGCGCCATCGCCGGTCCGCGCGGCTGTCCGAACAAGTGGTGCAGGCCCGTAAGCGGCACCGACCGCGCCGCCGTCATCGCCCGGGGCGGGGTGAACGTAGATGTCGTCGAACGGCCCGGCGCGAACGAGTCTCCGTATTGGCGACCGAGTTGAGCGCCACGCCGCCGGCGATGCACAGGCCCGCTCTCCGTCAGCCCGTGGCCGACGAGCGAGTGCAGATGTAGCCTCGGTCATCTCCTGCACGCTCCCGGCGACGTCGGCGAAGCCGCCCGTCGCGCACCGTCGGCGGGATCGAGCTCGCTCTTCCGGGCCGCGCCGGGCGACCGAGCAGACCTTCGAGAGCGTGGAATCTTCGCGCGAGTCGTGGTACGCGAAGTAGCGCATGTCGTGCCCAGCGAGGCTGCCGTCCTCGGCGACGTCGATGATCTCGCTAGATCTTGTCGACGATAGCGCGGCTTGCCGTAGGGGTGCATGCCCATCAGCTTGTACTCGCCCTCGTTGACCTCGAAGCCGCAGTAAGCGGTGAAGGCCGAGTACAAGAGCCCCAGCGAGTGCGGGAAGCGCATCTCCTTGAGGATCTCGATCCTGCGATGCCGCGCCCGACGCCCATCGTCGCCGTCGTCGCCCACTCGCCGGCGCCGTCGACGGTCAGGATCGCGGCCTCCTCGAAGGGCGAGCTGAAGAAGCTCGAGGCCGCGTGCGAGATGTGGTGGTCGGCGAAGAGGATGCTTCGACCGGCACGCCCGAGCGCTTCGCCAGCATCGACTTTGATCCACAGCTTGTCGGAGATCCAGCGCTGCATCGACTCGCGGAACACGGCCGAGCGCTCGCGGGAACGTGCTCATCGCCGTGAGCAGCATGCGCTCGAACTTGACGAACGGCTTCTCGTAGAAGACGACGCAGTCGAGGTCGTGCGACGTGAGCCCGCCCGTCCTCAGCACGAAGTCGATCGCGAGCCCGGGAAGCCCGAGTCGTGCTTCACGCGGCTGAAGCGCTCCTCCTCCGCCGCGGCGACGAGCACGCCGTCCTTGACGAGCGCGGCGGCCGCGAGTCGTGGTAGTAGAACGAGAGTCCGAGGATGTTCACGCTAGCTCTCCCTCCGCGCGGCCGCGACCGACCTCGAGCGCGGGCTCGGCACCCGCCAGCCAAGCGCGGGCGATTTCGTCCGCTCCAAGAGCGCGAAGAGCGGAACGGTCGTCGCAAAGAGGAGAAGAAGGACGACGCGCGATGCCACCTCACCCATCTTCCGGCCGACGCGACGCCACGCCTCCCATGCACCCTGTGCTCGTGCGCGAACGAGCGCCCAGCGCACCGCGCCGCCGCGCCCCTCGCGGCGAATGCGCGCGAGCGCCGACTTCGTGTACGCGACGTGGAATCGCTCGTCTCGGAGGACTTGGTCGAAGAGGTCGACCACGTCGGCCCGATTGGAGTGATGAGCGCGGATGACCTCGAACTGCCGTGCGGCGCGCCGCTCGGCGAGATGCACGAAGGCGAGGAAACGAACGAGCCCGTATCGCGTGAAGAGCCGCTGCCTCGTCGCGCGGATCAGCGCGTGCTCCGGGAGAGCGCGCGCACCGTCGGGATGGATGCCCCGCGCCGCTCGGCGGAACAGAAACGCGTGGCGAGCCTCGTCGGTCGCGTGCCGCAGAAAGAGCCGCCGGAGCCTGGGCTCGCCGACGAGCTCCGCGGCCTCGAGCATGTCGAGCGCGCTGCCCGCTTCCGTCGCCGCGAAGCCCTCGAGGCGCTGCGCGAGCTGCCGGTCCGTGCGCCACGTCGTCGACAGAGCGAGCCGCGTCGCGCCCAGCGCGAGCAGATCGCCCCACGGGATGCCCTTCGCCTGGATCACGTGCCCTCGCCGTTGCTCGTGCCGCCCGTGATCGGTGCGACGAGCGCTCGAGCGACCGCGGCGTGGCCCCGCGCCGACAGATGCGGATCGTCGGGGAGAAACGCACCCGGAGACGCGTGTCGAAGCACGGGCAAGAGATCCACCGCAGCGATGCCGAGACGCCGCGCATCCTCGAGAGCTCCGGCGGCGAGCTCTTCGGTGGCGCGCATGTCGATGGGCCGAGTGCGATACTTCGCCCACTCGCGCGAGTGCACCTGCACGTCGAGTGGCAAGAGCGCGAGCACCATGCGCGCGCGGACGCGCCGGCACGTGTCGCGCGAGGCGGTCAAGAACGGACCGAGCCGCGAGCGGTCGGGCGGCGTCGCTCGAGTGAGCGTGCCGAGCTCGTCCACGAGCTCGAGTGGGGCGTCGGCGCGGATCGGTGCCACCGACGTCGCGCGGCCGAGCACCTGGCGTGTCGCATAGACGAGGTGCGAGCGGCCGAACAGCCACCCGCGCCCGGGAAACTCGAGCTCGGTATCGGCGCCGCGCGATGGCGGAACCGCCCAGCCGTCGCGGGCCGTCGTGCGAAGGCGGTTCGGGACGAGCGCTTCCCGAAAGTCGTTTCCGACGTTCACCACGTAGACCACGACATCCGGACGACCGTTCGTCGCGAGCTCCTCGGTGATGCGCGCGTACTCGGTCGGCCCCCACGTCGGCACCGCCGCGTCGAGGACGTCGAAGCGCCGACCGAGCCGCGCCGCGAACGTCGCGCCCCACGCCACGTGGAGGCCCAACGCCTGCGAGTCACCCACGACGAGCACGCGCAATCGCTCGCTCTGCCGAGCAGCCCAGGCCGGGCCGCGGAAGCCAACGCGGTTCGTCGCGACCTCGGTCACGCGACCGCCGGCCGACCGGACGTGCGCGCTCTGCCGCGGGGCGAGTCGCACCCCGAGCAGCGGATCCGCGACGAAGATGTTCAGGTAGGGAAACGCATCGTCCCGGATCGCCGCGGTCGCATTCTCGGCGACCAGAAACCCGACGACGATGGCGAGCAGCACCGCACCGCCGCGCCGAGCCCACTTCGAAGTTCGTCCCGCTCTCACTCCATCCGGTGTAGCGGCGAGCGTGGTTTAGCGAAAATACATCGTTCGCATGGCTGCCATAGCCATGGCCAATGGATATCGGGCCCTCCCATCGCGACGCGATGACGGCGCGCAACCGCGGGTCGTCCGTGAGCCCCGGTGGGCGTCCCTCGTGCGCTCCGCACGCCCGGCACGCCGTGCTGCTCGAGCACGAGGACGCGCCTCCCGATCTTGGCGAGCAGCGCCGCGGTCGTCATCCCGCCCATGCCCGAGCCGATCACGATCGCGTCCCACGGACCGTCGGGCAGCTTCGTCGATCGTGCGGAGCAGCTCTTCGGCGATGCGCTTCGACCCGCCTTCGCTGGCAGTAGCCGCCCCATGGGCGGGCTCCTCTCCGCGGTCGCCGCCGAGCCGGTGCCCGTCTTGCGCGCACTTCGCCGCGTCGGAGTGTGATCCGGCGACTGCGAGATGGGACGAACCGCAGGTCGGGATGGATCTCTGCCCCGATCTTGGGACAGACTGCTCGGGATGGCTGACGTCGAGCTCGCGGACGAAACGCGCCCCTCGGTCGAGCCGCGTCTCAAGCCGCTGACGAGCCCCGGGACACGCACGGCGGCCCCCGCGCCGACGCCGCTCGAGGAGCTCGCAGCGCTCCCGCTCGACGCGCCCGAGCTCTACTTGAACCGCGAGCTAACGTGGCTCGAGTTCAACCGGCGGGTCCTCGGAGAAGCCGAGGACGACCGCGTCCCGCTCCTCGAGCGCCTGAAGTTCCTCTCGATCTCGAGCTCGACGCTCGACGAGTTCGTCATGAAGCGCATAGGCGGCCTCAAGGCGCAGCTCGGTGCCGGCGTATCCGACCTGACGGTCGACGGCCGCACGCCCCAACGGCAGATCGTCGAGTGCTACGAGGTCATGCGCGGGATCAAGCTTCGCGCCCAAGAGATCCTGCGCGCGCTCGTCGAGCTGCTGGCGCAGGAAGACATCGTCATCACGACGTGGAGCGCGATGACACCGGAGGACCGAGCGACGGTCCGCGAGGACTACGTCCGCAACATCTTTCCGCTCGTGACGCCTCAGGCGATGGATCCGGCGCACCCGTTCCCCTTCGTCTCGAACCTCTCGCTCAACCTCCTCGTCACGCTGAAGCACTCGCCGACGGATCCGAACGTCTCCCAGGCGCGCGTGAAGGTCCCGGTCGGAAGCGGCATCCAGAGGTTCTTGCGCTTCGGCGAGGGAACGAGCTTCGTGCGGCTCGAGGACGTGATGGCGAACAACCTCGACCTCCTCTTCCCGGGGATGCACGTCGAGGACTGCGACTTCTTTCGCGTGACCCGCAACGCAGACACCGAGCGAGACGAGGAACAAGCTGACGATCTGCTCGGGCTCATCGAGACCGAGCTCCGCGATCGCAAGTTCGCCCCCATCGTCAGGCTCCAGGTCTCGCAAGACATGCCGCCGCAGCGACGAGGCATGCTCGCGGCCGAGCTCGGCCTCGACCAATCGAGCGACGTCTTCGAGATCGACAGCATGCTCGGCATGCGCGACTTGATGGAGATCGCGGGGCTCGATGTTCCGCGCCTCCACGATCCGCCGCATCACCCCGTCGATCACCCGGATCTCACGACCGACAGGAGCATCTTCCACGTCATCCGCGAGGGCGGAGCGATCCTGGTCCACCACCCGTACGAGTCGTTCGCGACGAGCGTCGAGCGGTTCCTCCGGGAGGCCAGCGAGGACCCGAAGGTCCGCGCGATCAAGATGACGCTGTACCGCACTTCGGAAGACTCCAAGATCATCAAGCACCTGATGAACGCGGCCCGAAACGGCAAGCAGGTCGCAGTGGTCGTCGAGCTCAAGGCGCGGTTCGACGAAGAGGCGAACATCAGGTGGGCCAACCGCCTCGAGTCGGTGGGCATCCACGTGACGTACGGTGTCGTGGGGCTCAAGACGCACGCCAAGGTCGTCCTCGTGATCCGCCACGACTACGACGGCCTCCGCCGCTATGCTCACATCGGCACGGGCAATTACCACTCGGGTACCGCCCGCGTGTACAGCGACCTCGGCCTCTTCACGTGCGACGATGCCGTCGGGCACGACCTCACCGAGCTCTTCAATTACCTCACGACCGGCTACAAGCCCGGACGCAAGTACAAGAAGCTGCTCCCCGCGCCCAAGCTCCTCAAGCCGGCGCTGCTCGACAAGATCCAGCGCGAGATCAAGCACGTGAAGACGGGTGGCGTCGGCGTCGTCCAGATGAAGATGAACGCCCTCGAGGACAAGGACATCGTCCGCGCCCTCTACGAGGCTTCGCGCGCCGGGGTGAAGGTCGAGCTCATCGTGCGCGACACGTGCCGTCTCCGCCCCGGTGTTCCCGGGCTCACCGACAACGCCCGCGTCGTGAGCATCGTCGGACGGTTCCTCGAGCACGCGCGGATCTTCTACTTCCACAACGGCGGCGCCGAGGAGTATTGGATCGGCTCGGCCGACCTGATGCAGCGCAACCTCGAGAGCAGGGTCGAGACCGTCGCACCCGTCGAGGACGCCTCGCTCCAAGCCGGCCTCCGCTTCATCCTCGACACGCAGCTCGACGATTGGCGCTCCGCTTGGGAGATGCAGCCCGACGGGACCTACGTCCGGCGCGAGCCGAAGAAGCCCGGTGACGCGCGGAGCTGCCAGGAGATCTTCATCGACGCTGCCGAGAAGCGAAACCGGTCCGCGACGCGGCTCAAGCGCCGCAAGCCGAAGGGCCTCGGCCGGCGAAACTTCGGACGCTGATCGCGAGCCGGCCGAGGGGCGCGTGCCCAGCGCGAACGCCTTTCGTCACGCGAGCTCTCGCTCCGCGGCCTCGAGCTCTTCCTGCACTCCGGCCCAACGCTCGGTGAGCTCGTCGAGCTTCGACTGGTTCACCTGGAGCTCGGTGAGGAGCGCGAAACGCCGCGCGTCGTCGGTGTAGACGGAAGGGTCCTCGAGCTCGGCGCCGATGCGTTTCTGCTCCTTCTCGAGCGCGTCGATGCGCGCTTCTAGCTCGGTCACGCGCTTGGTGAGAGGGGCGAGCTTCTTGCTCCGCTCCTGTCGGAGCTCTGCCTCGCGCCGCTTGCGCTCCTTGTCCTCGGCTCGCCGCCGCCGCGACGTCTCGGCGGCGTCCGCCGGGGTCGGCGAGGCCGCCGCGGCCGGCGTCCCGCTGCCCGTCCCTCGCCCTTCGCGCGCGCGGTCTCTCTCCTTCGCGCGCTCGCGCATCGCCCAGAGATACTCGTCGAGCGTCCCCGGGTACGTGATCACGGCGCCGCCTCCACGTCCCAGATGCGCGTCGCGAGCCGTCGCACGAAGCTCCGGTTGTGGCTCACGAACACGATCGTTCCGTCGAACGTCGCGAGCGCCTCCGCGAGCGCCTCGCTCGAGTCGAGGTCGAGGTGGTTCGTCGGCTCGTCCATGAGCAGCACGTTCCCCGGATCGACCAGCATCTGCGCGAGCGCGACCCGCGCCTTCTCTCCACCGGAGAGCACCTTGATCTTCTTGTCGACGTCGTCACCGCTGAACAGGAACGCGCCGAGGAGCGTTCGCACGCGCGTCACGCCAGCATCCTTCGAGTAGCCGTAGACCTCTTCGTAGATCGTCCGGTCGCGGCCGAGGATCTCGGTGTGGTGCTGCGCGTAGTACGCCACCTTGACGTTGTGACCGAGCAGAACGTTGCCCTCGGTCGGCTCGAGCTCGCTCGCGAGAATCTTGAGCAGCGTGGTCTTGCCGGCGCCGTTGACACCGATGATCCCGACCCGCTCGCCACGCTTCACCAAGAGGTCCACGCCGGAGAACACCTCGTTCGCGCCCCACCGCTTCGCGAGCGCGTCGCCGCGCAACACCTCGTTGCCGGCGCGAACGCACGGGGGGAACGTGAAGCGGAGCGTCTTCTGCTTCTGGAAGGTCTGAACCTCTTCCATCTTCTCGAGCTGCTTGATGCGGCTCTGGACCGCGGCGGCCTTCTACGCCTTCGCGCGGAATCGGTCGATGAACTCCTCGGCCTTCTCGCGCTTCCGCTGCAGGTTCTTCGCCCGGTTCTCGAGGATCACCTGCTCCTCGGCGCGCTGTACGAGGTACGACTCGTAGTCGCCCTTGTACTGGCGCACGCCCTCCGCCTCGAACGTGATGACCCGCCGGATCTGCTCGTTCAGGAACTCGCGATCGTGGCAGACGAGCAGGAACGCGCCGGGGTAGTGCGCCAGGAACTCGCCGAACCACGCGACCGACGGCATGTCGAGATGGTTCGTCGGCTCGTCGAGCAGCAGCACGTCCGGGCGTTGGAGCAGGAGCGCCGCGAGAACGGCGCGCATCTTCCATCCACCCGACAGCTCGGCGAGGTCGCGCTCTCCGTCCTCGGTCCGGAAGCCGAGGCCCGAGAGGATGCGCCACGCCTCGTGCTCGCTGAAGTGCGTCTCGAAATGCGCGAGCTGCTCGTGGAGCTCCGCCAATCGCGTCGCGAGCTCGAGCGCCGCATCGGGGTCGTCCTCCGGGCCGAGCGCGGAGACTTCTTCCTCGAGCACGCCCGCCTCTTCGCGAAGCGTCTCGCGCCCCGGCACGCTGTCGAGCACGAACGAGAGGAGCGCCTTGCCGCCCTCGATCGCGAGGTCTTGCGGCAGATATCCGACCCGCACGCCGTTCGCGCGCCGGATCGCGCCCGTGTCGGAGCCCTGCTGCCCGGCGAGCATCCGAAGGAGCGTGGTCTTGCCCGACCCGTTCGGGCCGATGAGCCCGATGCGATCGCCCTGCGCTACGCGCACGGACAGGCCCTCGACGATACGCTTCTCGCCGAACGAAAGAGAGACGTCCTCGAGCACCACCAGGCTCATCGCCCGGGGTCCTTAGCACATGCGGGGGCCCGCGTGACTTGGCGCGACCCGCGCGATCGGAGAAGATCGACGCGTGGACGGGTCGCTGTCGGAGCTGCAGTCGAAGGGGTACGTGGTCCTGGCCTCGTTCTTCTCACCGGCCGAGGTGCAGCAGCTCAGAGACATCTACGACTCGCTGCCCGACAGCGGCAACCAGAACTACGCTGCCAAGCTCCTCCCCCGCTCGCGATTCCCCGACTTTCGCGACAGGATCATGGCGGTCGCCGACGATGTGACCAGAGAGACCACGCTCGCCGTCGACCTCCTCTACTACGGCGTGTTCTTCGCGTCGAAGAGCGTCGATCTCGCGTGGCACCAGGACCACGAGAGCTGGTACGTGCTCGAAGAGCACTTCAATCAGCTCAACTTCTGGGTCCCCCTCGTGAAGCCGGATTCGGAAGAGGACGGGGCTCTCCGTCATCGATTTCGAGGCGCTGCAGAAGAGCAATCCGACGTGCTACCGAGAGGTCGCTCGGGGCGGCGCCCACGACTTCGAGGTGCGAGGAGACGAGACCGTCGTGACGGACAACAGCACGGACCGCGTGTCACGTTGGCCGTTTCCTCTCGAGCGCTTCGCTTGCTCACCGGAGATCGGCGTGGGCGATGCGCTCGTGATGCGCGGAGACGTGATCCACCGAACACAGGACACCGAGACCGACCGCCTCGCCGCATCGTTTCGGGTCACCTGCTCGAGCACGCCCGTCCACCGCGAGCGGCTGCTGAGCGGCGGCCGCGAAAAGCTCCGCTACATCATGAACAACCACATGCTCTACGCAGGCATCCTCAAGTGCTTCGGCGACGCGCAGACCTCGGTCCTCTCCGTGGGCGAGCTGCTCGAGTCCTTGAATCGGCTCGAGGCGGAGCAGGAGGGGGCCGCACCGCCACGCGAGCTCGCCCGAACGCCTCGCTTGCGGCCGCCGCTGCGTGCGAAGATCGAGGCCCGCCTCTTCGATGCCGCCATCAAGTCGTGGCTTTTCTCCGTCGTCGTGGCGCACCGGACGAAAGCGAAGCTCGGCTTCTGACGTGAGCGTGCGATAGTGTTCTCGAGGAGCTGCGTCATGAGAGCTGGGATGCGAACGTTGGGCTGGACGACGGGGGCTATCGCGGTGGGGCTCCTTTGGGCTTGCAGCGACGACCCGGGCACCCTCGGGCGCGATGCGAGCGCCGCGCGCGACGGCGCCTCGTCCGGTGGCGACGACGCCACGGTCTCGCCCGGCGACGACGCCGGCGTCTCGCCCGGCGACGACGCCGGCCTCTCGCCCGGCGACGACGCCGGGTCCGGCTTGCCGGACGCGGGGGACACGTTCGTCACCCCCGACCTCCTCGACAACGCGTCGTTCGAGACGGGGTGGGACGGCTTCACGGACTGGAGCGGCGGGACGCCGTCGGGCGTGACCCGCGACGACACGACCGCTGCCGACGGCTCCTGGTCGGTGCTCCGGACGTGGGCGCCGAACCCATCGGTCGAAGGAGGCGCGCAGTTCGCCTACCAGTGGGGAGGCGGCTACGACCGGATCTGGATGCGCTTCTACCTCAAGCTCACCGCACACATCACGTCGATCATGAAGTTCGCGCGCTGGAGCGACCCCGGGTTCGGGACCAACCTCGGCGGGCTCTTCCTCGAGCAAGGCGACCGCATCATCTCGTTCGGGTTCGACGAAGAGGACATGGCGATCACCGACGTCGATCGGGCTCACCGAGGCCCAGGTGATCGATGGAAACTGGCACTCGCTCGAGATGGAGTACTGGCGTAACGGCGACCCGTCGGGGTGGCCCAGCGCGGCCTTCTGGTTCGACGGCGCGCCCATCGGCTTCCCCGATGGGACCGCGAACGTCCACTACGCCGGTGCTGGGAACAACGCGTACTGGGAAGGTGGCCGTCTCTACGCGGGAGAGCGCTCGACGTCCGCCGCAGAGCTCGGCACGATGTTCTG
Organism: uncultured delta proteobacterium; assembly: GCA_963740495.1. Lineage (GTDB taxonomy): Bacteria > Myxococcota_A > Polyangia > Polyangiales > CAVUEK01 > CAVUEK01. Next base: position 97,823 of record CAVUEK010000004.1, on the reverse strand, counting down.
TCTGGCAACGCTCAACGTCGGCAACACGACCACGGGGCAGTGCAACGTCGACGCGTTCTCGTTCAGCACGCTCGGGCGGATCGGCCCGTAGCCTCGCTCGACGAGGCTAGAGCTGCGACGTCGACGTGGAGGCGAGCTCCGAGAAGCCCAGCCGGTATGCCGGGTTCTGCCCGGCCTGGTAGCTGCCGATCCAGATGCGGTACGTCCCGGGCGGGAACGCGCCGGTCACGACGGGGTTCAGGCCCTCGGTGTCGTCGTTGCAGACGTAGCTGCCGTCCGGCTTCTGCACCACGAGCGTGGTGTCTTCGGTCGAGCTCACCATGATCTTGAGGAAGCTGAAGTTGCCGCTCGACTGGAAGAGGTGATCAGGCGTCTGCGTGACGAAACCGCGGCACGTCGCGTTCCACGACGTCGCGTCGAGCGGGCCGCCGGCGTTGCCCGTCGCGACGTGCGGATCGGGGACGAAGCCCGGGGTGAGCGTGACGGTGCCGAAGTTCGACGTGCCACCGGCCGTCGGAACGACCGGCGCGGTTCCGCCGCCGGGATCGCCGAGCGCGGCGCAGGTCGAGCTCATCAGCTCCGAGAACCCGAGGTTGTAGGGCGCGTTGACGCCGGCGGTGTAGCTGCCGATCCAGATCTTGTACTGCCCTGCGGGGAAGGGCGATTGCACGATCGGATTCCGACCTTCGGCGTCGTCGTTGCAGAGATACGTGCCATCCGGCTTCTGCACGACGATCGTCAGATCCTGCGCACCGCCGTTCACCAGCAAGCGCAGGTTCGGGAAGTTTCCGCTCGACATGAGAATGTGATCGGGCGTCGGGGATACCCAACCGCGACACGACGTATTCCACGTCGACGAGTCGGTGCTGCCGCCCGACGTTCCCGACACCGTGTGCGGGTCGGGAACGAACCCCGGCGTGAGCGTGACGGTGCCGAAATTGCTCTGCATGCCTCCGGGCGGCTGGCCCGGCTGACCGGGCAGAACCGGCTGAGGCGGAACGACGGGAGGCACGACCCCGGGCGGCGGAGGTGGCGGCGGCGGCGGGTTGTCGTTCCCGCAGGCGATGCATGCGACGAGCAGCGACGCGATCAGCACTGTCCGTGAGTCGAGGTGCACAGAGTCTCCTTCGTTTCGTGGTACCGCGGGAGCGCAGAGGGCCACGATGGTGCCCTCGGCCGACTGACCACGCAAGCCGGTACGAGCTTGGGAATGCCGACCTTCCCGACGGCCCTCACGCTCGAGGCCCTCGCGGGATCACGGGACGATCAGCACCGCGGCGCCACGGACGCCATCGGTCGCGAGCTTCTTCAGCGCGTCGTTCGCGTCGTCGAGCGGGAACGTCTCGACGCTCGTCTTCACGCCGATGCGCGCGGCCTCGGCGAGCAGCTCGCGGCCGTCCTCGCGCGTGTTGTTGGCGACCGAGACGAGCCGGCGCTCGCCGTAGATGCTGGCGTAGGGAAACGACGGGATGTCGCTCATGTGGATCCCACCGAGCACGAGTGTCCCGCCCTTCTCCAAGTGCGTGAGCGCCGGCGGGACGATCTCCCCCGCGGGCGCGAAGACGATGCTCGCGTCGAGCGCGACGGGCGGCCGATCGGTCGCACGCCCCGTCCACGCAGCGCCGAGCTCGGTCGCGAGCGCCGCGTGCCGTTCGGCGTCTCGCGTCATGACGTAGACATCGGCGCCGCGGGCGCGCGCGATCTGAATGCAGACGTGCCCGGCCGCGCCGAAGCCGTAGATGCCGAGCCGCGCTCCCGCCCACCGTTCGATCGCGGTGAAGCGCAAGCAGCGGTAGCCAATGATGCCCGCGCAGAGGAGCGGCGCGACCTCGAGATCGCCGTACGCGTCCGGCAGTGGATAGACGAACCGCGCGTCCGCGATCGCGAGCTCCGCGAAGCCGCCGTCGACCGTCCAGCCGGTGAAGTCGGGCGCGTCGCAGAGGTTCTCGCGCCCGGACGCACAGTATGCGCAGCGTCCACACGTGCGATGGAGCCACGCGACGCCGACCCGTGTACCGACGGGCGGGCCCATGGTGCCCTCGCCGAGCTGCTCGATCACACCCACGATCTGGTGGCCGGGCACGACGCGCGGCCTGCGGACCGGAAGGTCGCCTTCCACGACATGCAGATCGGTGCGGCACACCCCGCAGGCGCGCACGCGCACCAGCACCTCGCCCGGCCCGGGCCGTGGCGGATCGCGTTCCTCGAGGACGAGCGGTCTCTCTTCGATCCGTCGCGGCTCTTCGAGCGCGAGGGCGCGCATCATCCCCGCCCGAGCTCCACGCCCGAGTCTCGGGCGATCCGACGAAGCACCTCGAAGAGCTCGTCACCCTCGCCGCGGTCGTCGAGCCACACCGCCTTCTCGTCGTCCCACGAGAAGTGCCAACCGCGCCCGCCGCCCGCGAGCCAGATCTGATGTACGGGGCTCTGCGTGTTCACGACGCAGCGGCTCGCGTCGCGGAACCGGATCGTGAGCACGTCTCCCGCGCCGTCGATGTCGGCGTCCTCGGCGTCGACATCGTCGAACATCGCCTCGACCTCGCGAAGCGTGCGAAAGGCGATCTCGCGGTAGCGCTTGTCGTCCATGGCGCGGTTTGTAGAGCTACTCCCGGATGATGTCGAGGAGCAGCTCGAGCATCCGGTAGGTCAGGCCCCAGACGATTCGGCCCTCGACGTCGAACGCAGGCATTCGGTATGTGACACCCTCGTGCTCCACGGGGCGGACCGCGTCGATCTCGCCGCGGAGCATCGGCCCGATCGGTGCCCAGAGGGCTTCGGCCACCTCTTCGTTCGTACGGAGCGGCGCCTCGCCGACGAGCTCGAAGACGAACGGCCGGATGTAGATGCCGAGCAGCCTGCCGCGTCCGACGGCCGGGACGTCGGGCAGGCGCCCGAGGAACGTCGCGCTCGAGTCGAGCGAGAGCCCCACCTCCTCGCGCGTCTCGCGCGTCGCGGTCTCGAGCAGATCGCGATCTTCGCCGTCGCGACGCCCGCCCGGAAACGCCATGTGCCCCGACCACGGATCGTCCTCGCGCTCCGCGCGCCGGATGAGCAGCACCTCGGTGTCTTCGCCCGACGGCCGAAGCACCGCCGCCACCGCGGCCGCGACGTTCGCGCCCGGCTCCGTTCCGAGAGCGCGCTCGCGAAGCGCTCGCCGAAGGTCATCGAGTCTCGGAGCGCCGGGCATCGGCGTCACCTGAGGAGCGCCGCGAACGGATCGGGGCCGGGCTCGAGCTCTGCCAACGTCGCCGCCGCCTCGACGTCGTCGAGCTCGACCGAGAACGGACCGATCTGGTGGCGCGTCGCCACCTTGGCGCCGGTAGGCAGCGTGATCCAATCGTCCCAGGTCACGCGAACGCCGCCGATCGGGAAGACCGAGACCCACATCCGAACCTCGACCGGAAGATCGTCGTGGCCCGGCACCCACAGATACGCGTCGCCCGGTGTGACGCCCCCCGATGCATAGGCGACGAAGAGGCCCTTCCGCCCGTCGTCGAGCGTGACGATCGAGCGAGTCGTCCCGTCGTCGAAGAGCTTCACGAGTGGATTCAGCCAAAACGTGTCGTTGCAGAAGAGCTCCCACGCCTCTTCTACGAGCTCGACGCGGCGCTCTTCGCCGACGCGATGACCGTTCTCGAACGCGATCCCGTCGCGCCGGTCGAGGCGCTGAAGCACCTCGATGTCGTCCCACCGCACCCGGGAGAAGTTGCGTTCGAGGTCCCAGAGGTGCTCGTGGCGGCCGTTCCACTCGAAACGAACCGCGCCGGTGCGCTCCCACGCGTCGCGGCCCACCGCCTGCTCGATCCGGTGACCGAGCGCCTCCGCCGCGGCCCCGCTCGTCCCGCTCGGACGCGGCTCGTGAAGGATGGCGAGCGTGATGCCGAGGACGACGGCGAGAGCCCCGAGAACGCCCCCGATCCACGCGAGCACCCGGAGGACCCTCTTGGTCTTCGACACGCGCGCACCATACTCCAAGGCGCTCACGGGCGCCCGCCACCGGCATTCACGGAGGCTCGGGGGTCTGCTACGTTCGCGACCCGCGATGATCCCGCGGTACACCCCGGAGGACTTCGCCGAAGCTGTGGTCCGAGGCCACGAAGGTTCGGACCTGGCTGCGGGTCGAGCTCGCCGCCTGCGAGGCGATGGAAGAGGCCGGGGTGGTCCCTCCGGGAACCGCGGCGAAGGTGCAGCCGTTTGCCGACGCGCTGGACCCACGCCGCATCGACGAGATCGAGCAGACGACCAAGCACGACGTCATCGCCTTCCTCACGCACGTGGAGGAGCTCGCGCGGCGAGCCCGCGCGATGGCTCCACCGCGGGATGACGTCGTCGGACGTGCTCGACACTTCGCTCGCGCTTCTGCTCCGCGACGCGGCCGACGCGATCCTCGTCACGCACGGACGCGCTCGCAGACGCGCTCGCTCGTCGCGTCGAAGAGCACCGGCGCACGCCCGCCATCGGCCGCTCGCACGGCATCCACGCCGAGCCGGTCACATTCGGCGCTCGTCCTCGCCGGTCACCTCGCCGAGCTCGTGCGCGGTCGTCGCAGGCTCGCCGCCGCGCGCGAGGAGATCGCCGTCGGCAAGATCGCGGGCGCGGTCGGGACGTACGCGCACCTGACGCCGGACATCGAGCGCGCGCGCTCGCGCTGCCTCGGCCTTCGACCCGAGACGGTCGCCACCCAGGTCGTCGCGCGCGATCGTCATGCGGCGTTTTTCTCCGCGCTCGCGCTCTTCGCCGCGGGGATCGAGCGGCTCGCGACGAACGTGCGCCACTGGCAGCGCACCGAGGTGGGCGAGGCGGAGGAGGCGTTCACGAAGGGCCAGAAGGGCTCGAGCGCGATGCCCCACAAGCGCAACCCGATCGCGAGCGAGAACCTCTGCCGGCCTCGCGCGCATCGTCCGCGCCGCCGTGGTGCCCGCGCTCGAGGACGTCGCGCTGTGGCACGAGCGCGACATCAGCCATTCGTCGGTCGAGCGGATGATCGCTCCCGACGCGACGACGACGCTCGCGTTCATGCTCGACCGGGCCACACGGCTCGTCTCGAGCCTCGTCGTCTACCCCGAGCGCCTCGAAGAGAACCTCGAGCCGCACGCGCGGCCTCTGGGCGAGCGAAGGCGTGCTGCTCGCGCTCGTCGGCACGGGCCTCGGGCGACAAGAGGCGTACGTGCTCGTCCAGCGGAACGCGATGAAGGCGTTTCGGGGCGAGGGTCGTTTCGACGAGCTGCTCGCGGCCGATCCCGAGGTCTCGAGCCGCCTCACGCAGCATGCGATCCGCGAGGCTCTTCGAGCTCGAGCACGCGCTCGCGCACGTGGACCACATCATCGACAGAGCTCTCGAGGAGGCGAAGACGAAATGACGGTGGACGAAGCGACCCTTCGGCGCGGCCTGGATCTCACGCTCGACGGCACGCGCTTCGCGGGCCTCGGCGAGCTGTACGAGGGAAAGGTCCGCGACAACTACACGACCAACGACGGGCGACGGATCATCGTCGTGACCGACCGCATCAGCGCGTTCGATCGCGTGCTCGGCACCCTCCCGTTCAAGGGGCAGGTCCTGAACGGGCTCGCGGCATGGTGGTTCGAACAGACGCGCGACGTCGCGCCGAACCATCTGCTCGACGTCCCCGACCCGAACGTGATGGTCGGCGTCGAATGCGTGCCGCTCGAGGTCGAGCTCGTCGATGCGCGCGTACGTGACGGGCGTCACATCGACCAGCATCTGGACCCACTACGAGCGCGGCGAGCGCGTCTTCTGCGGGCACCGGCTTCCCGGACGGACTGAAGAAGCACCAGCGCCTCCCCGAGCCGATCCTCACGCCGAGCACCAAGGCGCCCAAGGGCGATCACGACGTGAGCGCGTCGCGCGAGGAGATCCTGGCGATGGGACGCGTCACCGCGAGCGACTTCGACGAGGCCGCATCGATACGCGATGGCGCTCTTCCGCCGCGGCCAGGAGATCTGCGCGAAGCGTGGGCTCATCCTCGTCGACACGAAGTACGAGCTCGGCAAGACGCCCGACGGCGAGATCGTGGTCATCGACGAGATCCACACGCCCGATTCGTCGCGCTTCTGGTACGCGAAGAGCTACGAGGAGCGATTCGCCACCGGAGAAGACCCCGAGAGCTTCGACAAAGAGTACGTGCGGAGGTGGCTCAAGCAAGCGGGCTACTCGGGCGACGGGCCCTCCCCTGCGATTCCCGACGACGTCCGCATCGAGGCATCGCGGCGCTACATCGAAGCGTGCGACGCGATCCGCGGAGAACCGTTCGTGCCCGACCTCGAAGCGCCCGTCGCGAGGATCGCCAAGAACCTCGGGGTGAAGTCGTGAAGGCACGCGTCTACGTCACGCTCAAGCGCGAGGTGCTCGACCCGCAGGGGGACGCCGTGCGACGCGCGCTCACGTCCCTCGGCTTCGACGGCGTCTCCGACGTTCGCGTCGGAAAGCTCATCGAGATCGATCTCGGTCCATCGGCCACCGGCGCCGGCGCCAGCGAGGAGGAGCTCCGGAAGATGTGCGAAAAGCTCCTCGCGAACCCCGTCATCGAAGACTACCGGTTCGAGCTCGAGAGCTGAGCCATGTGCTGGGCGTGCGCCGTGTGCTCGCGCGTCACGAGCGCGCCGTTCCACCACTCGTAGTCACGTCCCAGCTCGTCGCCGTCCGGGAAGAAGACGAGATAGCTCATCGCGTCGTACGGCAGGAACGTCGGCCGGCCGCCGATGCCGTGCCCGATCTGGTGCACGCTCCGCCACGTGCCGGTGTTGAAGTACACCGCCGGCCGGCCGTCCGCGCTCCCGAGCGGCACCATGTTCGCGAAATGCGAATGGCCATTGACGACGTAGCGGAACCCCGCCTTGCGCGACAGCTCCTCGGCGGCGTGCTTCGCCATCCGGCCGTCGAAGCCGTGCTGGAGGATCTTGTAGAGCTCGGTCAATCGTCGGTCGCTTCCCTTCACGATGATCTTCTTCGTCGAGAGCTCGAGCATGAGGCGCAGCTTCGTCCCGGCGTCGAAGCCGAAGAGCCCGCCCTTTTTCTCCTTCATCCACGCCTTGACGAACGGCCGCGACAAGAACGACTCGACGAGCCCGACCCAGGTCTCGTTGACCGGCCGGAGGATCTCCGGGCGGAGCACGCCGAGCTGCCGCACCCACGCGGGGACCGCGTACACGGGCCGCACGTCGTCGATGTCGTCGAGCTCCGGATGATCCTCCTTCACGAGGAGCTTCATCGAGCGAGGAAACCGAGTGATGAGCTCGCTCCCGATCGCGTCGCCGATGGTCGCACCGCCTTCCTCGTCGTAGTTGAACGCGTCGCTGATGTTGCCGTGATAGGCCAGCACGCCGTGCTCGGGGAACTCGAGCACGCGACCGAGATCGATCTCGCGGTCCTGCCCCGTGAGCGCACGCCACACCTTCCGTCGCGACTTCGGCGCGAACGCGAGCAACCGGTCGTGATTGCCGAGGACGTACTCGATCGAGAGGGCGCCGCTCTCGACGCCCGCCCTGATCGCGTCGAAGAACGGCTTCTCGCGCTCGAGTATCCCGTCGACGATGCGGTCGATCACCTCGACCATCCCGGCCGACGGTTCGTGGTACGGGCGGTGCGCCGAGTCGAACCACATCGGCGAGCGGACGAGGTCGAACAGATCCCCGACGAAGCACAAGACCGCCGGCCTCGTCCCGCGAGCGGCCTGTATTCGGACCCAAAAGCGCTGAAACGTGTCGGCGCGCGGTATGGCCGCGCCATGCAGCGCGTCGGTGAGATGGATGTCGCTCACGAAGACGAGGAGCGGGCGCTCGGCGGTCACGGGGCGGAGTCTATATCGTTTGTCGGTCACTCGGGGGCGTGGCTTCGTTCCACCGCTTCTGCTAATCACCCGCCCCATGCGGTACTCGCAGGCTTTCATTCCCACGCAGAAAGAAGCTCCGAAGGACGCCGTCACTCCGTCCCACGTGCTTCTGCTCCGCGCAGGGCTCATCCGAATGGTCGGCGCGGGCATCTACGAGCTCTTGCCGCTCGGCGTCCGTGTCCTCCACCGCATCTCGGCGATCGTGCGCGAGGAGATGAACCGCGCCGGCGCGCAAGAGGTGCTGATGCCTGCGCTCCTGCCGGCCGAGTACTTCAAGGAGTCGGGCCGCTGGGACGTCTTCGGAGACACGCTCTTCAGGCTCCGCGACCGCAAGTCGAACGACTATCACCTCGGCCCCACGCACGAGGAGATCATCACCGACATGGTGCGCCGCGAGGTCAAGAGCTACCGACAGCTCCCGCTGAACCTCTACCAGATCCAGATGAAGTACCGCGACGAGGCGCGCCCGCGCGCAGGGCTCCTACGTTGTCGTGAGTTCCTCATGAAGGACGCGTACTCGTTCGACGTCGACGACGCCGCGGCGCTCCTCAGCTATGAAGCGATGCGCGACGCATACCACCGCATCTTCACGCGTCTCGGCCTCGACTACCGTGTGGTCGCCGCGGACAGCGGCGCGATGGGGGGCTCGACGAGCGCCGAATTCCAGGTGCTGGCCCAGAACGGCGAGGACGCGATCGTCGCGTGCAAGAGCTGCGACTACGCCGCCAACGTCGAGGTCGCGGTGACCGGCGCGGGCCCCGACGACGGACCGCCCGCACCCTCGGCCGCGCCCATGGAGAAGGTCCACACCCCCGGCGTCCACACGATCGCCGAGGTCGTCTCGTTCCTGAAAGGTGGCGTTCGCCCGGAGACGACGCTGAAGTCTCTCGTCTACGTCGCGGCAGAGCGCTCCGTGCTCGTCGTCGTCCGCGGCGACCACGACGTCAACGAGGTGAAGCTCGCGCGCACGTTGGGCGTGCCCGAGGTCTTCCTCGCGAGCGACGCCGAGGTCGAGCGGGCAACCGGCGCGCCGGTCGGCTTCGCGGGCCCGGTCGGATATCGCGGCGAGATCCTCGTCGACCGAGCGGCGGCGAAGCTCGGTGACGGCGTCGCGGGCGCCAACGAGAACGACCACCACTTCGTCCACGTCGCGTTCGGCCGCGACTTCGACGGGCGCGTGGAAGACGTCCGGCTCGTCGTCGACGGGGACTCGTGCCCCAAGTGCGCCTCGCCTCTCACTCTCTATCGCGGCATCGAGGGCGGACACGTGTTCGTCCTCGGCACGCACTACAGCGCGAAGATGGGCGCGACGTTCCTCGACGAGAAGGGCGTGACCCGTCCCATCGTGATGGGATGCTACGGGATCGGCGTGACGCGTCTCCTGGCCGCAGCCGTCGAGCAGTACAACGACGCCGACGGGATGCTTTGGCCGATGCCGATCGCGCCGTTCCATGCGCTCGTGACGCCGCTCGGCAAGGAGGACGCGGTGCGCGAGGAGGGTGAGCGCATCTACGAGGCGCTCCGGGAACGGGGCGTCGACGTGCTCCTCGACGATCGGGACGAGCGCCCGGGCGTGAAGTTCAAGGATGCCGACCTCCTCGGGGTGCCGCTCCGAGTGACTATCGGCAAGCGCGGGCTCGAGTCGGGTCAGGCCGAGGTCAAGAAGCGGAACGAGAAGGACCCGTCGATGGTTCTTCTCGGTGAGCTCGCCGATCGCGTTCGGGATACCGTCGTGGCGATGGGCGGGCGACCTCTCTCATGACTTCGCGCGACGCGCCTGACCATTTCTCTCCGTGGCTCCGCAACTCGTTGCTCTTGGGCGCGTTCGTGGCGCTCGTGATCGCAGCGATCTTCACGGTCGTCTTGCCCGAGCTCGCGGACGACCCGGCGGACGCCGAGGACGGCGCCCCGGCGACGCCCGCGGCGGCAACACCCGCCACCGCCCCCACGGCCCCCGCGCCGGCACCTCGAGCGACACAAAATACGCTTGATATAGGCCATCTATGGCCTGATTCAGCCTACCAGTGAACGTCCTGCGCCCCTACGCCGTCGATCGGGCGACGAGAGGGCAGTGCACGCTTTTTGCGCAGGCGCCAAAGATCACGAACAATGAAGGTCGTGGGCAGAGAGGCCTCGGTCGCGGCCATCCTTCTCGCGGTCACCGCGACCGCGAAAGCCTGGGACGCCCCGATGTGCGCGCTGGACCCGGAGACGAGCGAGCCGCCCGCGCTGATCTGCGCCGAGCCTCCGTCGCTTCCGATGTGCGCGACCGTGATCACCGAGGGACCGCACGCGGTCCCGGTCGGCGACTCCGTAGTCCCTCCCGCCGACGCGCGTGAAGCGCTCGCGCGCGCTCGCGACCGCTCCGCGCACGGGCGGTACGGAGAAGCGCTGCTCTCGCTCCACGTCGTCGAGGCCGCGTTCCCGGAGCTGGCGGATCGCGTCGCGCTGATGCGCGGCGACATCCTGCTGGCCTCGGGAGACGCCGCCGGCGCGCGCGCGGCGTACGAGATCGCGCGAACGAGCATCGAGACCACGGTCGCGGTGGACGGCCGCGTCGGTCGCGTGCGCGCGATGATCGAGATGGGCCATCGCGACGCCGTGAGCGAGCTCGTCGCTCTGATGCGTCGCTATCCGGAGCTCCCTCAAGCGCTCGCGCTACGGCTCGAGCTCGCAGACGCGAAAGACGGCGCAGGCGACGTCAACGAAGCGGTCCGCATCTACCGGGACATCGATCTCTCGAGCCCCGGCTCACCGGTGGCTGCCGAAGCGCGAGCGCGCCTCGACGCCGTCCGTGCTCGCGGCGTGGACGTTCGCGAAATCAACCTCGTCCAGCGCGTCGAGCGCGCGGAGCGGCTCGTCCGTAGCGGGCCGATGGACATGGCTCAGACCGAAGTCGACGCGCTGCTCGCCGAGCGGCTGACGCCCGACCTCCGAGCTCGTGTGGCGCTCGGCGCCGCCCGCATCGCACGGATCGAAGGCCGTTGGTCCGATGCCCAGTCGTACGCCGCGATGGCGCGCGGCGTTCCGACGGCGGACGAGGAGCTTCGCGAGGCCACGGAGGAGCAAGCGGACGACCTCGGTCGCGCCGCGACGGCGCGAGAGCAGGAGACCGCGCGACAGTCGATCGCTCGCATCAAGGGACGCCTCGCCTGGAATCACCTCACGCCGGTTCGGCTGCGCGCGATCGTGGAAGTGGCGGCACGCGCCGGGCTCGCCGAGGAGACGAACCAGGCGCTCGAGGCGCTCGTCGCGCAGAGGAACCTCTTCCCGCCGATCGCGTTCGACGCGGCGATCCTCGCGTCCGGTGTCGGCTCCGACGTTCACATCGAAGCGCTGCTGGCGCCGCTCGTGGACAACCCCCGCTATGGCACCGCGGCGCGCTATCACCGTGCGCGCGCGCTCGAGCGTCTCGGCCGCTGGGTGGAAGCGGAGGTGGAGTACGTCCGCGTCTCCGAGACGGACACGAGCGAGACGCGCTGGTACGCGCTCCTCTCCGAGCAGCGGCTCTGGACCGTGCACGAAGCGATGCTCTGCCGGTGCCAGCCCTCCGAGGACGGCGGCCCGCCCGAGCCCGCTCCCGCGACCGTGGACGGCGAGCCCGTACGCTTCGCGTCCCTGACCGGCATCCCGAGCACGGTTCGCACGCAGCGGCCCCGCGCGGAGGGAACTCGCCCCGAGCCAGGGGAGCCCATCGTTCCGCCTCGCGAGCCCGATCTCGGCGCGCTCGCGACGCAGCTCGGCCCGATCGCCGACGCGTACGGAGAAGTGTTCCCGTGGTTGCCGCGCGCGCGGGACCTGTTGCTCCTCGGCGAGAAGGACGCCGCCGCCGACGAGCTCCACGAGGCGTACCTCGCGTGGCGGGACGCGCGCGGAAACGGCCTGCGCCTCGTCGGTATCGAGGCGGTGTACCGGGGCGCCGAGATCCCGCGGCGGCCGACGAGATTTCCGGACGCGCCGGGCCCGCCGCGACCTCGACGCCACGACGAAGGCGAAGCTCGTCGACATCGCGTCGGCGCTCGGCGACGAAGGTACCGCGGTGGGCTTCGGCGGCTGGGCGCGCGTCGCCGCTCGTCCGCGCGCATACGAGGGCCTCGTCCGCGAGGTGGCCGCCGCGCACGGCCTCGACCCGAACCTCCTCCTCGCGGTGATGCGCGTGGAGAGCGTCTACCAACGGCAGATCGTCTCGTACGCCGGCGCTGTCGGCCTCATGCAGATCATGCCCCGCACGGGCCGCCTGATCGCCAACGCGCTCGGCCGCGACGACTTCACAACCGCAGATCTCCTCGACGCGAGGACGAACCTCGACTTCGCCGCGTGGTACCTCGCCTCGCTGATCGACCGTTTCGACGGGCGCCTTCCGCTCGCCATCGCGAGCTACAACGGTGGACCGCACAACGTGCGGCGTTGGCTACGCGACCACGCGGCCACGATGCCCCTCGACGCGTTCCTCGAGCGGATCCCGTTCGAGCAGACCCATCGGTACGTGCGGCGCGTCCTCGGCCACTACGCCGCGTACCGCGAGCAGGAGAACCTCCCGATGGAGCGCCTCTCCACCGCCATCCCCGACCTCGGCCCCGACCCGATCGGCTTCTGATTCCGTCGATCGTGGGCGGTGGGCACGCCGGCCGGACGAGCCTATATTCCCGCCGTGGCCGCTCCCTTCCCGAGCCTCGTCATCACGAAGGACGCCCTCGTGCCACGCGGCGCATTCGCGGAAGCGCAGGCGGAGTTCTTGAGCCCCGATCCGGCAGCCGTGACACGGCTTCGCGCGCTTCTCGAGGACAAGAACGCCGGCGTCGTCGCCCACTTCTACATGGACCCGGAGCTCCAGGGCGTGCTCACCGCGTGCGCACCGCCCACGTTCACATCGCCGACTCGCTGCCATGGCCGACGCGGCCATCCGCATGGCCGCAGCGGGCATGCGAGCACATCGTGGTGCTCGGGCGTCGACTTCATGAGCGAGAACGTGCGCGCCATGCTCGACGCGGCCGGGCACGCGAACGTCGCGGTGTACCGCGTGGCGTCGGACCCGATCGGCTGCTCGCTCGCGGCGTCGGCCGAAGCGCGCGCGTACGTCGCGTAGCTCGAGCAAAGCCCGCCTGACGCCGCGCTCGCTCCACGTCGTCTACATCAACACCAGCCTGCGCGACGAAGGCGCCAGGCGCACGCGACTGGTGCCGACCATCACCTGCACGTCGTCGAACGTGGTGCAAGACGTGCTGCAAGCCGCTCGCGCAGATCCCCGACGTTCACGTCTGTGTTCGGCCCCGACACCTACATGGGCCGCAACCTCGCGCGCGCTGTTCTCGCAGCCTCTCGCGATGGACGACGACGCGCGTCCGCGCAGCTTCACCCGGCCCACGACCGCCGCGACGATCCGGGCGCTGCTCGAGCGCTTCCACTACTTCGAGCAGGGCATCTGCATCGTCCACCACATGTTCGGCGAGGACGTCGCGGAGCGCGTGCGCGCGCGACTACGCCGACGCGTACGTCACCGCGCACCTCGAGGTCCCGGGCGAGATGTTCGCGCTCGCGCTGGAAGCGCAGCAGCACGGCGCGGCGTCGTCGGCTCCACCTCGAACATCCTGTCTTCATCGCCGACAAGGTGGGCGAGCGCCGCGCCGAGCCGGCACGCAGCGAGCGCCTGCGCTTCGTGCTCGGCACCGAGGCGGGCATGATCACGCTCGATCGTCCGACAGGGTGCAGAGCGACCTGCGCGCCCACGCGGGCGCGACGGCGACTCGAAGCGGAGATCATCTTCCCCGTCGCGAGCGAGGCCATCGCCGCGACCGACGACCGCGTCGCTCCCCATCGTGCCCGGCGTGGCGGCGGCGAAGGCTGCTCCGTCGCCGGCGGCTGCGCGACCTGCCCCTACATGAAGATGAACTCCCTCGACGCGCCCTTCGACGATCGCTCGAGCGCGCCGGTCGCGCGACGACCTCGCCGCCCTTCCACCCGCGGAAGTACGCGAGCCGCATCGACGGCCGCACCGCCGCCGATCTCGGCGGCGAGCCGATCCTCGCGATGCGCCACCTCACCCAGCACTCCCGCCTCCCGCCCGCGTTCGTGAGAACGGTTCTGCACGCGCAACCCCAGAGCTCCAGCGCCGGCGCGACCGGCCCGCGCAAGCCGCCCGCCGCGAGCTAGCTGCCGTCGCGGACCGCTGCCGGCGGTGCGACGGGCCTCATCGTCGCGCTCCGCCCTTCGCGAAGCGCGCGCCGCTCGCGCGCGACCTCGATCATCGCGCGCGGCACCGTCTCGTCGAGCGTGCTGATCCCGTCCGCCCCGATGTGCGGCGGACCCGCGGCGAGCAGATCCGCCGTGAACGCGAACGAACGCCGATACACACCCGTGTCGAGCCGCCCGAGAAAGTCGTCGTAGTCCTGGACGAGGTAGTGCCACCGCCCGTCGACCGCGAGCGGGATGCTCCGGTGCCGCAACGTGCGGATCACCACCGACCGATCGTCCGTCGGCAGCGCGTGCATGTTCGCGATGAACCCGTCCGTGTAATCGAAGAACTGCTCCGCGTTCGAGAAGTAGACGACGCGCACCGGCAAGTGTAACCGCCGGCACGCCTCGCCCACCGCCTGCACCGTGCGCGCGCCTGTCACGTCACCATTTCGCGCGATCACTCGCCCGGCGAGGAACAGCCCACGAACGTGCGCGTAGAGCGCGTCGCTCGCGAGCCAACTGAACGGCTGCCCGTCGCGCGACAGGCGCTGAACTCGCACGAGGTAGGCGTGCCACGCCGACCGGAGCCCGCGGAAGTGACGGAGGATCCTCGTGAGGTGTGGATGGTCCGCGAGCGCCGACCTCAACAGCTCGACCGTAGCCGCTTCGTTCTCGTCGGCGAATCGCGCAACGAGCTCGTCCGGAGTCGCGGACTCCTTGACGAGCACGCCGTACACCGAGTGAATCCACGGGATGAACGGATCGTAGTCGACCAGGAACAACACCTCCGACCGCGCCATCGCCGCCATCGTGTAGTTCTGGTCTGCTCCGACACCGACGTACGCGCCGCCCAACCCCTCGAGATGCGGCCGGAGCAAGTCCTGCCGCCACTCGTTGCTCCTGTAGTAGTGCTCGCCCGGCGGCTCGGTGCCTTCGTCGGGCACTCCGTCGAGGACGCGCTGCGCCTCCGCCGACAGCGGCACGACCTGTGCGCTCACACTGGACGACCGCCCGGCCGCCGTGAGCGCCGCGAGCGCGAGCGCCGCCATGACGAACCTCGAAATCACTTCACGATGCACGCGTGCCTCCCCGTTCGGCGCCGGAGGATAGCAGCCTCACGGCGGTGGCGCCGCCACCGGCGCCGCCGCCGGAGCGACGAGATCGCGCGCGCAGCGAAAGCCGAAGCGGTGCGGCCCCCGATTCGGCGCGCCCGACCCGCGCCGCGCCGTCGTTCGCGCGCGCTCGAGCGGCCAAAACCACGATCCCCCGCGCACCGATCGAAGCTGAAACCCCGGGCACGACGCGTCCGTGCCACCGCACGGGCCGCGCGGGTTGTCCCCGAAGCAGGCGTCACCACACTCGTGCTCGCACCCGCGATAGCACTCCGAGTAGTGATCCTGCACCCACTCGTGAACGTTGCCCGACATGTCGAACAGCCCGTAGTAGCCGGCCGGCAAGGTCCCGACCGGCAGCGTGCGCAGGCGCCCGCACCCCTCGCCCGCTTCGGTCTTCACGTTCACGCGGTCGCAGCCCGGCGGCTCGTTCCCGAACGGGTATTGCGTGTGATCCGGACCGGACGCCGCGTGCTCCCACTCCGCCTCGGTCGGCAGACGCTTGCCGAGCATCGCGCAGTGGTGGCCCGCGTCGAACCAGCTCACCGCGACGATCGGCTGCTGCGGCTCCCGGAAGTGTCGGAACGGCATCGGACGCGTGCAGAGGCCCGCCGCGATGCACCGCTCGAACGCTTCGTTCGTGACTTCGGTTCGATCCATGTAGAACGTGTCGACGTACGCCTCGCCCGCGCCACGCTCGTCCGGCTGGCCCTCGTCGTAACCGAGCGTGAACGTTCCGCCCGGCACGCACGCCATCCCCTCGGGCCACTCGCTCTCCGGCGGGCACGCGCGCGCCCGTCCCGCTGGCGCCGTCCCCGTTCCGTTTCCGCCGCCCACGCCCGTCTGGGCTCCCACGCCGGTCTGTGTGTCCGAGCCGGTGTCCGCGCGCATGTCCGAGCCCGTGTCCGAGCCCGTGTCCGAGCCTGTCTCGGTCCCTTCGCCGCGCGCGCCCGCGCGCGACGAAACCTCCGTCACCGGCGCCGGCTCCACCTCGCCGTTCGACTCTCCACCGCCGCACGCGCCGAGCGGGGTCCCGCCTGCGACCGCAACCGCGAGCCCGACCCACACCGCTCGCCGAACCTGCGCCGCCTTCACGACAACCCCATCGTCGAGCCGAGGAGCCACTGCCCGCCGTCGGCGACGACGGTCTCGCCGGTCACGAGCGACGCGCCCTCCGACACCAGAAACACGGCCAACGAGGCCACTTCGTCGATGCGTCCAAACCTTCCCATCGGAATCCCCTTTTCGAGCTGTGCGCGCATCCCCGCCGGGACGAGGCGAGACATGCCCTCGGTGTCATCGATCGGACCGGGCGCGATGCCCACGACTCGAATGCCGAGCCCGGCCCACTCCACGGCGAGCGTGCGTGTGATCGCGTCGACCGCAGCCTTCGCCGCCGACGCATGAACCTGAAGTGGCGTCGCCGCGTAGTGCAGCGTCGCCGAGATGTTGAGCACGACGCCGCCGTGCGACGACAACGCCTTCGCGAAGCACGCCTTGGAGACGTTGTAGGTGCCGAGCGCGTCGATCTCCATGACCGTCCGAAAGCCCTTGTACGAGAGCTGGGCCGCGGGAGCGAGGAAGTTGCCTGCGGCACCGTTCACGACGATGTCGAGCGAACCGAAGCGCTCGAGCGTCGCGTCGACCGCGGCTTCCACCGCGTCGGGCTGCCGCACGTCCGCCGGCGTCGCGATGACCTCTTGCCCGGTCTCCTTCGCGATCTCGGCCGCTGCCTCGCCGAGTCGCTCCGCGTTCCGCCCGACGAGCGCGGCCCGCGCGCCGTGCGCGCAGAACGCGCGCGCGATCCCTTTGCAGATGCCGGATCCGCCGCCGGTCACGAACGCGACCCGCCCCGCGAGCAGGTCGTTCCTGAACACGCTCTCTCTCAAGGCTCTTCTCTCCCGAGCGCGGGCAGGGTACCCCAACGGCGTGTCTCACGCCGAACCGGAATGCCCACCCTGCGGGCGGGGCGCGCCGAACGCGCGGGGACCCCGCACACTTCCGACAGAGGTGAGCCCGTGAGCGAGATCCGAGCCGACGTCGCCGTGATCGGCGCTGGCGTCGTGGGCCTCGCGATCGCGTGCGAGCTCGCCCACCGACGGCGCGACGTCGTCGTCGTCGAGCGCGAGCGCGGCGCCGGTCGCATCACGTCGAGCCGGAACAGCGGCGTCATCCACGCCGGCATCTACTATCCGGAGGGCTCGCTCAAGGCCGCGACGTGCATCGAGGGCCGCGCGCTGCTCTACGAGCGCGCCACGCGCCTCGGCATTCCGCACCGAAAGACCGGCAAGCTCATCGTCGCCTGCGACGACCCCGAGCGCGCAGACCTCGAGTCAATCGCCTCGCGAGCGCGCGCGCTCGGCGTCCCGCTCGAACGCCTCGCCGGCGCGGAGGTCGCACGCCGCGAGCCGAGCCTCCACGCCGTCGAGGCGCTGCGGTCGCCCGAGTCCGGCATCGTCGACGCGCACGCGCTCGTCGAGAGCTTTCGCCGGGAAGCCGCCAATCTCGGGGTCGCGTTCGCCTTTGCGAACGAGGTCCACGCCATCGACGCGGACGAGCGCGGTCCGTCGATCGAAGCGACCGACGAGCGCGGCGCGCTCACACGCTGTCGCGCCGAGCACGTCGTGCTCTCGGGCGGGCTCGACGCGGATCGCCTGGCCGCGGCCGCGGGCCTCGACGTCGACGCGCTCGGCCTCCGTCAAACGTTCGTGAAGGGCGACTACTTCGTCATCGACCACGAGGTCGAGCTGCCCCGAACGCCGCTCGTGTACCCGGTCCCGCGCGGTCCCGGGCTCGGCATCCACATCACGGTCGCCCTCGACGGCGCCCGCCTCGCCGGCCCCGATGCCACGCCCGTCGAGGCCCCGAGCTACGACGTCGAACCCGGCAAGGCCGAGCTCTTCGCCGACGCGGTCGCGCGCTTCCTCCCGGCGATCCGCTCCACCACCTCGCGCCCGGATACGCCGGCGTCCGCCCCAAGCTCGGAACTCCCGGGGGCGGCTTCCGCGACTTCGCGCTGCTCGACGGGCGTGCTCACGGCGCGCCTGGGATCGTCTGCCTCGCCGGCATCGAATCGCCGGGCCTCACGGCCGCGCCCGCGATCGCGCGCCGCGTCGCGGCGCTCCTCGCCTGACTCACCGCGGCGTTCGCCGTCAATCTCGCTTCCAGTCCCTCTTCGCGAGCGCCATCGCGCGCTTGTATTGCTTCCGCTGAGACGGCTTGCGCCCGCGCAGCGCGACCTGCTCGTCGTGGTGCTCCTCGTACGCACCGATCTCGTGGCCGAGCTCGAAGATCGCGACCTCGCGCTGCCCTCGGTCGCCCATTCGCAGCGGAACGACCGCCGCGCCGATGCCCGCGCCCACGTAGACCGCGCCACTCGTCGGCCCGGCTCGGGCACGCGTGCCGTAGAGACCATGTACGTACTTGTGCCCCGCGATCCTGCCGATCGCCAGCTCGTGAATGCGCGTCAGCGTCACCTGCCCCGCGTGCGTGTGGCCCGCGAGAACGAGCGGCACCCCCTCGCGCCAGAGACCATCCGCCTCCTCCGCGATGTGCGAGAGCCCGATCGTCGGCATGTCGTGCCGAAGGCCCTTCACCGCGCGCTCGCGCGACGCGTGACCCGTGTACGCGTCGTCGAGACCGACGAGCTGCAGGGGCTGGTGCCGCAGCGTGATGACGTTGTCCCGCGTTGTCGAGCACCTCGGCGCCGCCCCGGTGAAGCGCTCGTCGCACCTCGTCCGCGCCCGACCAGTAGATCGTGATTCCCGAGCACGCCGACGACCGGCGCCTCGAACCGGCCGATCACCTCCTCGAGCTCGTCGAGGTAGAGCTGGCTGTGGCATACGAAGTCGCCCGTGATCACGACGAGATCCGGCTGCTCCGCGTTCGTCAGGTCGACCGCTGCGTGTTGCACGCGCATCGGGGTGACGCGCCCGACGTGCAGATCGGTCAGGTGAGCGACGCGAAGATGCTCGAGCTTCTCGGTGTGCTCGACCGGCCCGGCGAAACGCCGGAGCGCGATGCCCTTCGGACGCGCCTCGGCCGGCATGCGGCGGCGGGCTTCCTCGGCGACGTTCGCGGCTCGGTCCACGGTGGCGGGGGCGCGCGACACTTCGACCTCGATTCTAATCACGGTGGCGCGTTTCGCCAGCTCCGAATCGATGTGCGTCATCGCCCACACGACGGTCTCCCCGACCGGGGCCAGGGTGACCTATCATCTGCGCCCATGTTGAGCTTCAGTCCAAGGAACCGCAGGTCGCCGAGCAGCAGATGCACGCGATCATCTTCTACCTGACCACGTTCGGGTACATCGACGGCGACTTCGACGACTCGCGAGAAGAAGTTCGTCCGCGATACATCCAGACGCTCGTCGAGCAGCGGGTCGGCACCGGGATGCCCGACGCCGCGCCGAAGCTCAGCGCCGAGCTCGTCGACCAAGTTCACGACGCACTTCCACGAGGTGTTCGAGGGAATCGACCGTCACGTCAAGGAGCTCTTCACCGAGGCGGTCGCGAACGACGAGGACCAGGACGAGTTCGTCCACGCGAAGCTCAAGCTGCGCTGCTTCGAGATCTTCCAGGGCTTCGACGCGCCGAGCCAGGAGGCAGCTGCTGGAGACGATCGACGAGCTGATCAACGCCGACGGCGAAGTGCACCCCGCCGAGGTGAAGTTCCGCGCCGAGCTCGCGCGCGCTGCTCGACAGCGGACCTCGGCATCGAGCTCGTCGAGCACGAGCGACCGTCGATCGAGCTCGAGCCGCGCACGACGCTCGAGATGCAGCCCGGCGCGCGAAACGCATCCGTTCTTCGAGCAGTTCGAGCACCACTACTCGCGCGACCCCGAGCGATCCGAGAAGCAGGTGACGGCCGACCTCGCGCTGATCGACCGCGTCGATCGCAGCTGCTCGACGGCGCAGCGCGCGCGCGGCAGCGGGCAAGCTCGACCGGCAAGCAAGAGCGTCGCGGAGCTCGCGGGCGAGCGACCCGTTCCTCGACGGGTCACGTCTACGTGCTCCCGCCGAAGCCCGGCCGCCGATACGAGCTCACCGTGCTCGGCGATCTGCACGGCTGCTACAGCTGCCTCAAGGCGCGCCGTCATGCAGTCGCGCTTCTTCGACAAGGTGCGAGGCGTTCCGCGCCGACCCGACGAGCACGCCCCGGAGCCGAAGCTCGTCCTGCTCGGCGACTACATCGACCGCGGGCATTTCAGCTACAACGGCGTGCTGCGCACGGTGCTGCAGCTCCTAGCGACCGCGCCCGAGCACGTCTACGTGCTGCGCGGCAACCACGAGTACTACCTCGAGTACAAGGGCCAGATCTACGGCGGCGTCAAGCCGGCCGAGGCGATCAACACGCTCAAGCCCCACCTGCCGATCGAGGTGTTCGAGCAGCTACATGAGCCTGTTCGACGCGCTGCCGAACATGCTCGCTCTTCGACGGCGTCGCTGTTCGTGCACGGCGGCATCCCGCGCGACCGCCTGCTCAAGGAGCACTGGAAGGACCTCTCGCAGCTCAACGATCCGGACCTCCGCTTCCAGATGATGTGGAGCGACCCTCGAGCCGCTGGACGTCGATCCCCGCGGACCTGCAGGAGCAGTCGGCGCGCTTCCCGTTCGGGCGGCTGCAGTCCGCACGCGTTCCTGCAGCGCATCGGCTGCCACACGCTGGTGCGCGGCCACGAGAAGGTCGACGAGGGCTTCAAGCGCATCTACGACGACGGGCACGTCGCTGCTCATGACGCTCTTCTCCGCCGGGCGGCGAGACGAACGACGACCTGCCCGAGGACTCGAGCTACCGCGAGGTGACGCCGATGGCGCTCACGATCGACTGCACGGACGGCGACGATCGAGCCACGCCGTGGGCCGATCGACTACGAGCGCTACAACGATCCCGCGCACAACGCGTTCTTCAAGGCGCCGCCCGAGATCGAGCACCGCGCGGGCTGACGGTCAGATCTGTCGCTTCGCTTCGGCCGCGACGGCGCCCGGCGTGAAGCCGAGCTTCTCGAAGAGAACCTCCGCGGGGGCCGACGCGCCGAACCGTTCGAGCGTGACGAACCCCGCGTTCGGGCCCACCCAACGCTCCCATCCGAAGCGCGTGCCCGCCTCGACGACGACGCGCGCAGCGACCTCCGGCGGAAGCACCGCATCGCGATACGCACGCCCCTGCTCGGCGAAGAGCTCCCACGACGGCATGCTGACGACGCGCGCACGCACTCCCTCGGCCGCGAGCAGCCCCTGCGCCGCGAGAGCGATCTGGACCTCGCTCCCGGTGCCGATCAGGATCGCCTGCGGCTCACCGCCGGACGCCTCGGAGAGAACGTACGCACCGCGCCGCACGCCATCCGCGCTCGAGAGCTCGCTGCGGTCGAACGTCGGAACGTTCTGGCGCGTCAGCACCAGAGCGACGGGCGTCGGTCGTCCGAGCGCGACCCGCCACGCCTCCCGCGTCTCGTTGGCGTCGGCCGGCCGGATGACGGTCATCCCGGGGATCGCGCGCAGCGCGGCGAGATGCTCGACCGGTTGATGTGTCGGACCGTCCTCACCGAGCCCGATCGAGTCGTGCGTGAAGACGTACCGCGTGGGCAGTCGCATGAGGCACGCGAGGCGGATCGCGGGGCGCATGTAGTCGCTGAAGACCAGGAACGTCGCGCCGAACGGCACCACGCCACCGTGGAGCGCCATCCCGTTCAACGTGCCCGCCATCGCGTGCTCGCGAATCCCGAAGTGCACGTTTCGCGGCGGCGTCGTCGCAGACTGGTCCTGAAAGTCGGCGAGCCCCTTCATGTTCGTATCGTTCGAGCCGGCGAGGTCGGCCGACCCGCCAACGAACGAATCGATGCGAGCGGAGAGCGACTCGATGAGCTTCCCGCTCGCCTTGCGAGTGGGCATTCCCTTCGGGTCCGCCGGAAACTCGGGCAACCGCTCGTCCCATCCGTCCGGAAGCTTCCCGGCCAGGGCGCCGTCGAGCTGCGCGCCGAGGGCCGGATGCTCGAGCCGATACGCGCCGAGCTTCTCCTGCCAAGCCCGGTACAGCTCCGCGCCGCGCACGCGGATCGCCTCGGTCGCCCCCGCCATCTCCGCGGGAACCCGGAAAGCCTCGTCCGGCCAGCCCATGATCTTCTTCGTCGCGCTGATCTCGTCGGCGCCGAGCGGAGCGCCGTGCGCCGCGGAGGTGTTCTGTTTGTGAGGTGCCGGGTACCCGATGATCGTCCGAACCCGGATGAAGCTCGGCCGTGCCTCTCCGAGAGCCTCGCGCGCCGCGCGCTCGAGCGCCTCGACGTCGTTTCCGTTCTCGACGCTCGCGGTGTGCCAACCGTACGCGGCGAAGCGCGCAACCACGTCCTCGCTGAAGCTCAGGGCCGTCGAGCCGTCGATCGTGATTCGATTGTCATCCCAGAACACCGTCAGCTTGCCGAGCCGCAGGTGCCCGGCGAGCGACGCCGCCTCGGCGCAGATACCCTCCATCATGTCGCCGTCCGATGCGATCACCCACGTGCGGTGGTCGACGATCTCGTGGCCCGGCCGGTTGAACCGCGCCGACATGTGTCGCTCGGCCATCGCCATGCCGACCGCATTCGCGAAGCCCTGGCCGAGCGGTCCCGTCGTCGTCTCGACGCCCGCGGTGTGACCGTGCTCGGGGTGGCCCGGCGTTCGGCTGTCCCACTGACGGAAGTGACGCAGCTCGTCGAGCGGCAGCGGATACCCCGAGAGATGAAGCAACGAGTACTGGAGCATCGACGCATGTCCGCAGCTCAGCACGAACCGATCGCGGTCCGGCCACTCGGGATGCGCGGGGTCGTGTCGGTGGACGCGGCTGAACAGCGTCCAGCCGAGCGGAGCGAGCGCCATCGGCGTCCCGGGGTGCCCGGAATTCGCGGCTTGGACGGCGTCCATCGAGAGCGTCCGAATCGTGTCGATCGCGAGCTGGTCGAGCGTCTCTTCGCGGGGCATCGGAGTCACCTCGGGGTCTCGGGGGGGCCTTTTCTAACACGTAAAGACGCGCGTGGCGCTCACCCGCTCGGCTCGAGCGCGCGATCCGCGAAGAGCGCGGAGATCCCGAGCACCACCGCGGCGATGGCCGCCGCGCCCGCCCCGGTCGCCAACCCGAACGTCGGCGCATACGCGGCGAAGCCCGAGACCGGCCAGGGACCGAGGCTCTCTCCGACCCACGCGACGAGCCCCGCCGCCTGGACGATCGCGACCCACCCGATCGCGGCGGCCCCACGCCGAAGAGGCACCACGAACGACCGAGGGCTCCGCCGCGCCGCCACGGCCGCCACCGCGATGGCGAGCGCGGCGCACACCGCACCGAGGACGACGAGCCGCGCGCCTTGCCGACTCGCGTCGTCGAGCGCGGAGAGGGAGAACGGCCGCTCGAGCGCCCAGAGGTGCGCGGCGTAGATCCACCCGAGGAAGAGCACCGGCCCGACGAAGGTCGACGCGTCGAACCCGGAGAAGGCGCGCTTGGTGGCGCCGAGAGCCGCCAACGCGACGAGCGCGAGAATACCGAGCGAGAGCCCGCGCACGCGACCGAGCGCCTGGAGATCGGCGGCTGTCGCGATCGCCAGCGCCCGCGCCCGGCCCGCCACACCCGGCGGCGCGACGTAACCGCGAGGCGACAGCTCGCGTGGCACCGTGGCTACGGCGGTGCGCGGGGCCGCGACGCCCATCCACGCGGCCATCGTCGGCGCGATTCTCTTCGACACGCATCGTCCGTGACAGCGCGACGGTGGGCACACCGAGCCCCGAGAGCGCGAACGGCACCCGCCGCACCTCGGGCTCCGGCCCGCCGTGGCCACCGAGCTCGATGTGCCCGTGGTCGCTGACGACGACCAGCAACGCGCGCCCTTCGTTCGCCGCGAGCACGCGCGCCACCACGTCGTCCGCCGCCGCGAGCGCGCGCTGATGCGCCGCGGTGTGGATGCCACCCGCGTGCGCGGTCTCGTCGACGCCGAGCGCGTGCACGATTGTGAGCGAGGGCATGTCGAGCTCGCGCAGACCCTCCAGCATCGCATCGAGCGGCGCGCCCAACGCGTCCTCGCCGACGTGCACCTCGTCGCCGCGCGCGCCGTGCATCACCGGCATCCAGTCGAGACCCTCGCAGTAGAACGCCACGTCACCTCCCGCGGCCCGGACGCGATCGGCGAGCGAGTCGAGGACGGCGCGCTGCCCCTCCCGGTTGCGGCGCACCCCACTGCCGTCGGGCGGCACGCCCGTGAGCGCCGCGTGGTAGTAGGGTCGCGACAGCGTGGGAAGCGGGAGCTCCACCGTCGCGGAGAGCCCTTCACGCACCGCGCGGGTCACGGCGGGGAGCCCGCGCGACTCGTCGAGGCGCATTCCGTCGATCAAGACGAAGATCGCGGGCCGGATGCCGGTCGAAGGCGGCGGTTCCGGGTCCGCGTGCTCGCGAAGGAGCGACAGTGCGAGCGGCGGTCGGTCGAACGTTTCGTAGATCGCATGTGCGAGCCAGTTCGCGCTCGACGCGAACGCCGTCAAGAGCACTGCGTACACGATGCTCGCGCGCCGCGCGGAGACGCGGCGGTCCGCGAGCTCGACGATGGGACTAGTCGCCACGGCGCTACTTGACGAGGAAGCGAAGCCGCCGCGCACTCTCGTACTGGACGGGCCAGGGCTGCGCGTCGTAGCCCTGCTCGCGCGCCGCGTGGAGCGTGAAATACGGATCGGCGAGGTGAGCGCGCGCGAGCGCCACGAGGTCGGCGCGACCGGCCAGAACGATCGTGTTCACGTCGTCATACGTGCTGATGTTGCCCACGGCGATCGTCGGAATCCCGACCTCGTTTCGAATCCGCTCCGCGAACGGGGTCTGGAACGCCCGCCCGTACACGGGGCGCGCTTCGGCCGACGTCTGTCCGGCCGAGACGTCGACGAGATCGACCCCGTGCGCCTTCATCATCACCCCGAACGCCACGGCGTCGTCGACGTCGAACCCACCGGCCACCCAATCGGTCGCGCTGATGCGCACCGAGAGCGGCTTTTCGCTCCAGACGTCGCGAACCGCGTCGATCACCTCGAGCGGGTAGCGCGCGCGATTCTCGAGCGACCCGCCGTACTCGTCGGCCCGAACGTTCGACAAGGGCGAGAGGAAGCTCGAGAGCAGGTAGCCGTGCGCCATGTGGAGCTCGAGCAGGTCGAAGCCCGCGCGCTCCGCCATTCGCGCCGCGCGCACGTGCTCGTCCCGGACGCGCGTCATGTCCTCGCGGCTCATCTCGCGCGGCACTTGGTGCCGGGCGCTCCACGCGATCGGAGACGGCCCGAGGAGCGGCCACGCGCCGTCCTCGAGCGGCTCGTTGTCGCCCTCCCACATTCGCTTGGTCGCGCCCTTCCGACCGGCGTGACCGAGCTGCATCCCGATCTTCGCTCCCGACGCCCCGTGGACGAGCTCGACTATGCGGGCCCAGCCCTCGACGTGGCGCTCATCGTACATCCCTGCGCAGCCGACCGAGATGCGGCCCTCCGCGCTCACGTCGGTCATCTCGCTCATCACGAGCCCCGCGCCGCCGAGCGCACGGCTCCCGAGGTGCACCAGATGCCAGTCGTTCGGCATCCCGTCGACCGCCGAGTACTGGCACATCGGCGAGACGACGACGCGGTTCGCCAGGGTCAGCCCGCGTACCGTGAACGGCGTGAACATCGGCGGGACCACGTCGTCGCTCCGGACACCGAGCTCGCCGAGATACTCCCGATCGACGGACTCCACGTACGCCGGGTCGCGCATCGCGAGATTGTCGTACGTCACCCGGAGGGACCGCGTCATCATGCTGAAGACCATTCGCTCCGGCGGAAGGCGCACGTGCCGTCGCGCGTTCTCGAACCATTCCAGGCTCGACTGCGCCGCGCGCTGCAGGCTCTCCACCGCCGGCCGGCGCTCGCGCTCGTACGCGTCGAGCGCCGCATCGACGTCCACGGTCGACCGGAACGACGCCGCGAGCGCGATCGCGTCCTCCATCGCGAGCTTCGTCCCCGAGCCGATCGAGAAGTGGGCCGTGTGGGCGGCATCGCCGATCAGCACCACGTTCTCGTGACGCCACCGCGCGTTCTTCACGGTCCGGAACTGGATCCATTGCGAGCGATTCGCGAGAAGAGCGTGCCCGCCGAGCTCGTCCGAAAAGAGGCCTTCGCAGTACGCGATCGTCCCGGCCTCGTCGTCCTCGCGGAGGCCCGAGCGCGCGAACGTCTCCGGGTCGGTCTCGACGATGAAGGTGCTCGTCTCCGGCTCGAACTGATATGCGTGCACGATCCACAGGCCCGCGCCATCCTCACGCAGGCTGAACGTGAACGCCCCGAGCTGCTGGTGCGTCCCGAGCCAGGTGTAGCGGTTGGGCCGCACATCGAGCGTTGGCCGAAATGCGCCCTCGTAGAGCGCCCGCACTCGCGAGTTGATCCCGTCGGCAGCGACCAGGAGGTCGCAGTCACGCAGCGCCTCGACGTCCACGACGTCGTGCCGAAATTCCAGCGTCACGCCGAGCTCGCGCGCACGGTCCTGCAGGATGAGCAGCATCCGCTTCCGTGAGAGCCCGCAGAATCCGTGGCCGGTCGAGCGATACACCTCGCCGCGAAAGTGGACGTCGATGTCGTCCCACGTCGCGAAGGTCTCGGTGATCGCTCGATGCGATTCCGCGTCCGCGTCGCGCAGCTGCGACTGAGTCCTGTCCGAGAAGACCACGCCCCACCCGAAGGTGTCGTCCGGCGCGTTGCGCTCGTACAACGTGATCTCGCGCGTCGGATCCTGCTTCTTCATCAGGATCGCGAGATAGAGCCCCGCGGGCCCGCCCCCGATGATCCGGATCCTCACGTCCGCCTTCGGCGTGCGACCCGCACGTTCCTAGATGTGCCAATCCACGGCGAGCGCCAAGAGATCGTAGTCGACCTCGTACTTGCCTGCGTTGACGATGTTGGCGGTCGACTGGCTCGTCGCGGAGATCTGGCGGATCTGAGCCTCGTCCGGCGAGCACACGTTCATGCTCACGCACTGGGCGCTCGCCGGCCCGATCTCGACCGTCTCCTGGAAGAAGTGCGCGTACGCGAGGCTCACGTCGAAGCGGCCGAGCCGCACCGTGAGGCCACCGTGGATCCCGAGGCGCCCGGCGGGAATGAAGTCGAGGTTCACGTACCGCTTCGCGTCCCGTCCCGTGAACATCCCGTCGTACGCGCTGCTCTCGAGCGACGCGCCGAGCCGCAGGGACAAGAGGCCAGGGATCGGGTTCCAGTCGCCACCGAGCCGCAGCGACAGCTGGTCGTTCCACTGATGCGGTAGGACGATGTCGCGCGGGAGCAGGATGTCGACCGACGACGGCGCAACTCCGTTCCCCGCCGAGTCGCGCGTCGCGAGCGCCGCGCCCTCGGGCAGTCGCGCCGTGACGTCGCCGACCTGCGAGTTGCGCTCGTAGACGGCGTCCAGCTCGATGTCGAACCACTCGTTCGACATCGAGTCCTCGATGCGCCCGCTCAGCCGCTCGACCTGCGACGGGTCGCGGGGCCGAGGCGTGATGCGCTGCGCGTATCGCACGCCGACCTGAAACGAGTAGGGCTGACCGACGTCGAGCGTCCCCCCGTCCAGCCGCGTCACCGTCGGCACCGTCCCGGCGGCCGTTCCGTCCTCGCTTCCGACCCCGTACCACCCGTACGTCAAGAGCGACTCCATCCCCGCATGCACCGCGTCGCTCCAGCGGAAGCCGAGCATGACGTCGAGGTTGTCGTGCGGCACGAACTGCACCGACGCGATGACCCCCGGCACGAACAGGTCGTGCGCGTCGAGGCGGCCGCGCACGTCCCCGGCGGGCCCTTCGCCGGGCGCTGCCACCGTCTGGCTCGTGAAGTTCAGGACCGACATCCCCCACTGGAACGTGGCGCCGAAGCGGAACCAGTTGACGGGCGACCAGCCGACCCCGATCGACGGGTAGAGAACGAGCTGGTTCTGCGTGAGCAAGAGGTACCGCCCCGGCGGCGGCAGCTCTCCCGTCGGCCCGTTCACCGTCCCGAAGTCCGTGTCGTCGGCCCAGGCGCTGTGCCCGACGCCGTTCGGCGCGATCAGCCCGATCGCCAACCCGAGCGTCGGCATGAGCTCGAACGACGCCGCGAGCGACAGAAGCGGTCCGGGCCCGCCGCTGTTGCACTGCCGCGGCCACGTCTGATCGAGAAAGCCGCCCGTGCTCGTCGTCGATCCGAAGTACGAATCGGCCGTCGCGCCGAGGCTCGGGTCGTTGTACGTGTTCGTCGGCTCCGACACGCGCTGGTAGCACGCGTCGAACCACGCGAGCCCGCCCGTCAGATAGACCTGGTTCCCCCCCATCGCGGAGAGGTTCGCCGGGTTGTAGAGGAGCGCGCTCGGATCGTCGGCGCGTGCGTAGAACGCACCGCCGCGCCCGAGCCCCCGCGCGCCCGCGCCTGGTAGCTCGAAGCCACCCGCGTGCGCGATGCCGGGCACGACTGCCGTGACGACAGCCGCGGCGAACAAGCTAGCGATCGACCCTGAGCGCATGTCCCCTCCGAGGCGCGGGTCCGACCCGCGCGGGGCGAACCTTACCCAGAACGCCGCCGCGTGCATCTTGCAAAACGCGGTTTGCGCACGGACGCTCGTTCGGCCTGGCTGCGCTGGCGACCGAAGCCACCACCCCGGAGGAGCGCGGAGCGCTCCTCGCTCCGGCGCGCTGGGGTCGGATGGCCAGATCCCCGCGGTTACTGACCTTCTCGGGCGTGGCACATGTGTTGCGTTGCCTCACAGCGAGGAGTCGCCATGCCCCCCCAAGCCGCTGCCCGACGTGAGTCGACCCGTCCGTTCGATGCCGCGACGGAGCCCCCCGCCGATCGCGACGGTCCGAGGAGCGTTCCGGTGCGCCGCCGCGAGAACACCGCGCCCTTCGGCACCGTGAGGGCGGCCGCGACGAGCGACATCCGCGAGATCGCCCCCCGGTCGAGCTACCGCCCGTCGGCGCCCTCGATGCCTCCCAAGGCCCGGATGCCACTGTCGGCGCTCGCGAAGAAGACCCCCGCGGCCGCGCCCGCCCGGAGCGCCGACGAGAGCGGCACCCGCCCCATCCAGCGCCGCAGCGCCCCGCCGCTGCCGCGGCCCGATCCGACGCCGGTCGTCAGCAAGATGCCGCCGCCTCCGCCCATGCCGCGCCAGGCGCGAGCCTCGATGCCGCCCGTGCTGACGGCGCTCGAGACGGTGGAGCTACCCCTCGAGGAGATCGATTACGACGAAGCGTACAAGGTCGACCTGGCTTCGATTGGCATCCGCCGCTCGATCGTGCCGCCTGCGCTCGCAGGCGTCGCGAGAGATGTGCGCGCTAGCCTCGCACCGCCGGGTCGAGCCGAAGCCAAGCGCGAGCTCGTCCGCATGAAGCGCTCGATCCTGCTCGGCACGGCCTTGCTGCTCTACCGCATCGCGAACATGATCGAAGCCCGGGCCTGACCGAGCGCTGCGCGAACCATCCCCCACACGTGGGCTGCCCGCGGGCGACGGGTCGCGCTCAATCTGCGAACTCCGCGCCCCCGCCCCCGTCCCCGCCGCTCGCGCCGGCGCCACCACCACCGTAGTCGCCGTACTCGCCGTACTCCTCGCGCGCGAGGTTGTCGAAGCGCGTGTACTCGTTGAAGAACGCCACGTGCACGGTGCCGGTCGGGCCCGAACGCTGCTTGCCGATGATGATCTCCGCGACGGTTCCTCGCGTCGACGTTGTCCTGGTTGTAGACCTCGTCGCGGTAGATGAAGAGGATCGTGTCGGCGTCCTGCTCGATGGCGCCCGACTCGCGAAGGTCGCTCAGCTGCGGGCGCTTGTCCTTGGTCCCGCGCGACTCCACCCCGCGGTTCAGCTGCGAGAGCGCGATCACCGGGATCGACAGCTCCTTCGCGAGCGACTTCAGGTTGCGGCTGATCTCGCTGATCTCCTGCTCGCGGCTGTCGTTGCGCGACCCCGAGCGCATGAGCTGTAGGTAGTCGACGACGACGAGCCCGAGCCCCTCCTGCGCCATCAACCTCCGCGACTTCGCGCGGAGCTCGGTCATGCTCAGCGCCGGCGTGTCGTCGATCCACAGCGGCATCTCGCTCAGCGTGCCCGCCGCGCGCGCGAGCTTCGGCCAATCGTCTCGCCAGAGCGTCCCGCTTCGCATGCGCGAGCCGTCGACGCGCGCCTCGCTGCAGAGCATGCGACGGACGAGCTGCTCTTTCGGCATCTCGAGCGAGAAGATCGCGACGCCCTTCTTGCGAAGCGCGCACGCGTTGACGCCGATGTTCAGCGCGAACGCGGTCTTTCCCATCCCGGGCCGCCCCGCGACGATGATCAGATCGCCCGGGTGCATCCCCGCCGTCTTCTCGTCGAGCTCGTCGAAGCCGCTCGGGAGCCCGGTGATCTTCTCCCCGCGCTCGGCCGCCTCGTGGATCTCCGTGAACGTTCGGAGCACCACGTCCTTGATGTGCTCGTACGGGCTGCGCAGCTTCTCCTGCGCGACGTCGAAGATCGCCTTCTCCGCCTCGTCGAGGAACTTCTCGGGCTCGCCATAGTCGCCGTAACCGCGCGCCGCGACCTCGTGGCACGCCGTGATGAGACGCCGAACGAGCGCCTTCTCCCGCACGATGCGCGCGTGCGCCTCGATGTTCGCGACCGTCGGGATCGTGTGGGTCAGCTCGAGCAGGTAGTCGTCGCCCCCGACGGCCGCGAGCTTGCCGCGCGCGACGAGCTCCTCGCGCACCGTCACCGTGTCGATTGGCTTCGCCGCCGCGAAGAGCGCGTGCATCGCCTCGAACAGCACCGCGTTCGCTTCGCTGTAGAAGTCCTCCGCGCGAGACGATCTCGAGGATGACGTTCATCGCGTTGTTCTCGAGCATCACGCCCCCGAGAACGGCGCGCTCGGCCTCGAGCGATTGGGGGGGAACACGGCCAGGAGGGCCCCTCCGGGGCTCCTCACGACCGCTCCCGAACACGTGCGTCAGCTCGTCCACGACCCGTCCGAAGGTGAGTTGCGGGTCACCGCCGCGCCTCCGGCGCGGAGCCCGCACGGACGTCGGTGGCTCCCTCGAGCGAGCGCCCTACGTCCTCCGTTCCGATCGGATGAGACTACGCCAAAACGGATACTGCGCAAGTGGACAGACTGTGGAAACCCTGTGGTTTCGCTGGGAAAATCGGCGTCCAGCCTGTGGACTGCGAGCCCGCTCGGACCCCTCAGCTCTTGGTCACGACCGTGAGCTTGAAGGTCGCGCGAACCCCTGCCGGGTACTTCACGTAGAGCTCGTACTCGCCGGTCTGCTTGATGGCATCGGTGGGCATCACGAGCTTCTTGCGATCGATCTCGATGCCCTTGCGCTCGAGCGCCTCCGACGATCTCCGCGGCGGTGACCGAGCCGAAGAGCTTGCCCTCTTCGCCCGCCTCTTTCGCGACCTGGTATCTCGCACTCCGTCCAGCGTCTTCGCGGCGTCCATCGCGACCTTGCGTTCTTTCTCGGCGCGCGCGAGCGCCATCTCCGCGCTCGTGCTCGACCTGCGCGAGGTTCCCGCGCGTGGCCAGAGCGGCGAGCCCGCGCGGGATGAGGAAGTTCCGAGCGTAGCCGGGCTTGACCCGGACGAGCTCGCCCGATCGCCCGAGGTTGTCGACGTCCTC
This sequence comes from uncultured delta proteobacterium, assembly GCA_963740495.1. Lineage (GTDB taxonomy): Bacteria > Myxococcota_A > Polyangia > Polyangiales > CAVUEK01 > CAVUEK01. The sequence goes on along the minus strand of CAVUEK010000004.1, from coordinate 66,071 downwards.
CTTGAGGACGACTCGTACGTTCGTCGCCATGGCTACCTCACTTCACCGCCGTGTACGGCAGAAGAGCGATGTTGCGCGCCCGCTTGATCGCGAGCGTGAGCGCGCGCTGCTGTCGTGCCGTCAGGCCGCTGATGCGGCGAGGCACGATCTTGCCGCGCTCGGTGATGAAGTACTTGAGCTGCTGCGGATCCTTGTAATCGAACGCGAACTCCGGCTCCGTCGTGAACGCGGGCGGCCGCTTGCGGCCACCGCGCTTGCGGCGAAGCCCGAGCGGATCCCGCGTCCGAGCGCGATTCCCGGACGATCGAGCCCTTGTCGTCGTCGTCGTCGTAATTCATGTCGTCGTGCATGGCGTTCCTCACTCGTCCTCGTCCGGGGTCTCGGGCTCTTCGCTCGGGAGCGACTTCGTCATCCTCGGCGTCGGGCATCATCGCGGGCGGCGGCGCGCTCTCGGAGCCGAAGCCGAGTCGACGGTCGACCGCCTCCTCCTCCTCGTCCTCCGTCACCTCGATGCCGACCGAATTTCACCTCGGCCGGATCGACCGCCTCGTACGCGCGCGAGCTCGACGTTGCCTCTTCGACGCGCACCGTCTGGAAGCGCATCGACGCGTCGAGCATGCGCAGGTTGCGCTCGATCTCCGCGACGAGGTCGCTGTACCCGACGTACTTCGGAAGTAGACGAACATGCCGCGCGTGCTTGCTGATGGGTACGCGAGGCGTCGCTTGCCCCAGTTGTCCACCTTCGGAGCTTGCCCTCGAGGCGAGCGACGACCTCTCGAGACGCGGGTCGCGACGCTTGGTCCGCCTCGTCGGTCGACGTCTCGGCTTCAGGATGTAGATGGTCTCGTACTCGCGAGCCTGGGCGCGCTCGTCACCGACTGCTTGGGCTTGCCATTGTTTCTCCTCTCGGTCTGGGGCCCCGGCTCGCGGTCCGGAGCGAGGAAACGGGCGGTCGTGTCGCGCGTCCGCGCCGGAGAGGCCAGCGGTGCCTCGCTGCTCTTGGCCGGGGTCCTTGTGGTCGCGATTCATCGCCTTCTCGCGCCGGCCCCCGCTGACGATCCCCTCGACGCCTGCGGCCGCGCGCTCGAGCACGTCCGGCAGCTCCGCGCGCTCACCGCTCGAGAAATCGCTGAGCACGTGCCCCTCGGGGCGCCCCCGACCGAGGCCGCCCGATCCCGACGCGCACGCGCGCACGAACCCGGGCCGCCGCAGTACTGCGTGACGGACTTGATCCCGTTGTGCCCGGCCGCGCCGCCGCCGACCTTGATCGCGCACCTCCCGAACGGCAGGTCGAGCTCGTCGTGCACGACGATGACCTCGTCCGACGGCACCTTGAAGAACGCCATGGCCTTCTGCACCGACTCTCCGCTGAGGTTCATGTACGTGAGCGGCTTGAGCAGAACCAGTCGCACCGCCGTGCGCCGCCTTCGCGAAGCGCCCTGAACTTCTCGCGCATCGCGCCGGCCTTCCAGTGCTCGCCAGACAGATCGACCACCATGAAGCCGACGTTGTGCCGGTTCTTCGCGTACTGGGCCCCGGATTGCCGAGCCCCACGACGAGAAACACGCGCGCGCTCCTCGTCAGCGCGAGGGCGTCGCGGCCGGCGCGGCCGGTGCGGCGCCGCCCTCGGGCGTCGCTGCCGCCGCGGCAGCCGCCGCAGCAGCGGCGACCTCTGCCTCGTCGGGCATGATCTTGAGCGCCTCGGTGACGACCACGACGCGCCGGTCCGGCCCGTAGAGCACCTCCACTCCCTCCGGGAGCTCGAGGTCCTTCACGCTGCACGCCGTCCCGATCTCGAGCGCCGAGACGTCGACGGTGATCGCCGCCGGGATCTTGTCGGGCATGCACCGCACCGGGAGCTCGCGGAAGACGACCTGCATGCTCGCCGCCCGCCTGAACGCCGGCCGCGCGACCCTTCGTGAGAACGGTACGCGCACCTCGACCGCGCGATCGGTCGAGACCTTGATAGAAGTCGACGTGCAGGGGCGCGCGGCTCAGCGGATGGATCTGCAGGTCCTTCACCATCGCCAGTTGCTCCTGGCCGCCCACGTCGAGCTTCATCACGCGTTCGCCCTTGAGCTCGGTCGATAGGGCACGAAGCAGCTCCTTCGGGGAGATCGACGAGCTTCTCGGTGCTCGTGCCCGGACCGTAGAACACCGCCGGGATCAGCCCACGACTCGGAGCTGACGCGCCGGCCCCTTTCCGCCTTGCTTGCGGACCTCAGCCTTCAGCGTCTGCGTTTGCATTTCTTTTTCTCCCTATGACAGTCGAGCGCGCGCCCTCCTATACGAACAGCGAGCTCACCGAGTCGCTGTTGTGGATCCGTCTTGATCGCCTCGCCGAGGAGCCGCGCGACCGCGAGCACGCGTGAACTTGCCCGTCTTCGACCGCTTCGTCGCGGAGCGGGATCGTGTCCGTGACGACCACCTCGTCGAGAGCGGCGATTCGTCGATGCGCTCGAGCGCCGGGCCGCTACAGCACCGGGTGCGTCGCGCACGCGATCACGCTCCGCGCGCCGCGCTCGCAGGAGCGCCTGCGCGGCCGCGTTCATGAGCGTCCCGGCCGTGTCGATCATGTCGTCGAGCGATGATGCAGTCGCGGCCCTTCGACGTCGCCGATGATGTTCATCACCTCGCTGACGTTCGGCGCGCTCGCGCCGCTTGTCGATGATCGCGAGGTCGCGCTTGCATCCGCTTGGCGTACGCGCGCGCTCGCTCCACGCCGCCCGCATCCGGCGACACCAACACCGGCGCCGCTCGGCGAACTTCGGGCCGCAGGTACTCGAGGAACACCGGCATCGCGTAGAGGTGGTCGAACGGCACGTTGAAGAATCCCTGGATCTGCCCCGCGTGCAGGTCCATCGACACGACCCGGTCGCACGCCGGCTGGCTCAACAGGTCCGCGACGAGCTTCGCGGTGATCGGCGTCCGCGGCGCGACCTTGCGGTCCTGCCGCGCGTACCCGTAGTACGGCATCGACCGCCGTGATCGACCCGGCCGACGCGCGCTTCAGCGCGTCCGCCATGACGAGCAGCTCCATCAGCTTGTCGTTCACCGGCGGAGCAGTCGGCTGGACGACGTACACGTCCACGCCCGCGCACGTTCTCCCGGATCTCGGCGAACACCTCGCCGTCCGAGAACCGCGACACGCGTGCGCGGCCGAGCGGCACCTCGAGGTAGGTCGCGATCGCGTCCGCGAGCGCTCGGGTGGGCGTTGCCGGTGAAGATGCTGCTCGACTTGAACATCGCCCGCCTCCTCGGTACTGCGGGTGCACCCGCGCGGAGCCCTCGCGTCGGCTTCTCGCGGGAGGCGGAGGGGTAGCAGCCGACCCCCGGGGTGTCAACCGAGATCCCCGGCCGGGGAGGACCCCCGAGAGCCTCGGAAAATGATGGGATCCTCGATAGTTGAGCCCCGCGATACGCAGCGTCGAGCGGCGCCGCTCGACGCGCTCCGCGGGGTCGCGGTGGTCGCCGATGATCGGCTGGCACACGGCCGACGGGTGGCTCGCTCCCGAGGTCCGCACCGGCCCCTTCTTCGCGGCCGTCCAGGCGTTCGGGGGCCTCGCGGCCCCCCTTTTCCTGCTCGTCTCGGGCGGAGCGGTGGCGCTCGCCCTCGAGCGGTCGAGCGACCGCTCCAGCGCCACCCGAAAGGTCATCGCGCGCGGCGCTGGGCTCGTTCTCCTCGGCTACGCCCTGAGGCTCCAGTTCTGGCTCTTCGACAGCCTCGGGGTTCTACGACCCGCCGGACCGCTGGTCCTCGCGCTCGCCGCGGCCGGCCTCGCCTTCGCCCTCCCTGGCCTCGGCCGCATCGGCCGCTCGGCGGGCGGCGTCGTGCCCGCCTGCGCCGGCGTCCTCCTCGTCGGGACCTCGCTCGTGGTGCTCGGCGAGGCCGCGCCCACTCGCCTCGCGGGAGCGCTCCGCGTCGACGTGCTCCACGCGATCGGCGCATCGATCGCGATCGTCGCGATCGTGTGGAGGCGACGCAGCCGACCCGCCGTCGCTCTCCTGCTCGCGCTCGTCGTCGCCTCTCTCGCACCTGCGCTCGCACGCGCGCTCCCCACATCGCTCGCTCCGGCGCTCGCCGACTACGTCGCTGCGCGTCCCTCGGCGGTCGCGTTCTTTCCGCTCGCGCCATGGCTCGCGTACGCGTTCGTAGGTGCCGCGTTCGGGACCTTCTACGCGCGCTCTCTCACGTCGCGCGCACGCACACCCGTCGCGACACGCTCTGTGCTCGCCGCCATCGTGTGCGTCCTCGTCACGCACGAGGCGTTGCCGCTCGGCGGAGCTCTCGCAGCGACGCTCCCCGACCTCGTCGAGCTCCAACGACTCGCGTCGCACGCAGCCGTCGCGCTCGTCTTGCTCCACGTCTTGCACGGCGTGCGCGGCCGCCTCCCGATCCTCGACGTGCTCGGCCGGTCGTCTCTCCTCGTCTACTGGTCTCACCTCACGTTTGCGTTCGGAATCCTCTCTCGCCCGTTTCACGACGCGCTCGCCCCCGCCGAGTGGATCGCCGGCGCGATCGCCCTCGTGGCGCTCGCGTGGGCGATCGCGCAGATCCGCACGGGAATCTCCGACGCCCTCCGACGTTCGACATCGTCACGGGAAGAGATTCGGTCTACGCCCTTGAGCCGGACCGGTGCTCTGTTGTAAGTCTCGTCATCGATACTCGGGGAGGAGCGATGTCTGCGACGACCGTACTGCTGCTGACGGATCGACCGGGGTTCGAGCCGATCTACGGACCGCAGCTCGGACAGCACGGGTTGGACGCGTCGCTTCTCCTGCCCGCGTCGCTCGCGGAGACGGCGAAGCGTGGAGCCGCGATCGTGATCGACGGCTCACCCGACGTGTACGACGAGAACGAGCTCCTCGGAGCCGTCGGCTTCGCGCGCGCCCGCGGCTCGCTCGTCGCCGTCGGCCTCGACGACGGCACGTCCGAGATCGACGACATCCTCGAAGAGATGTGCCCGGGGCTCGTCGCACGCGGCGACGGCGACGCACCTCGCGTGTGTCAGCTGCTCGCGCGCAAGCTCGACGGAGTGCGCGGCCAGCGGTTCGAGTTCTTGACCGTCTCACCCGGTGGCAGCGAGCTCGTCGCGATCCTCGGCGACGGACGATTGTTCGTGCTCCCCCGTCCCGTCTCGGACGACGACGACGGAAGCGAGGTCGTCTCGATCGCCATCGCGACCGACGCCCAAGCCGCGACGGTGAAGCTCTCGAAGGGCCGTGAGATCTCCGTGTCCGCCGCCGAGATCGTCCTCGGAAAGGCCCAGGTCGAGGACGGCGCCCACCTCGGCGCCCGCATCCGCGCCCTGCGCCTCGAGGCCGGCCTCACACAGGCCGAGCTCGCTCGCCGCACCGGAATTCACCGCCCGAACATCGCCCGCGTCGAGGCTGGCCGCCACACGCCCTCCCTCGAGACGATCGCCCGCTTGGCGCAGGCCATCGGCGTTCCGACGACGCGCGTCCTCACCGAAGAGTGAGCGGCGCGTGATCGAGGTCGATCGGGCGCGCCCGGCCGCGACGCCGAAGGACGCCTCGACCGTCCTCGTCCTGCGTGCCTCGGACGCGCTCTTTCGCGTCTTCATGGTGCGCCGCCACGAGAAGAGCGGCTTCATGGGCGGCGCGTACGTCTTTCCCGGCGGCAAGCTCGACGACGCGGACCGCGCCCTCGATCCAAGCACGCGTACGGGGCTCGACGCCGACGGCGCGCGCGCAGCGCTCGGCGAGCCCGACATCGCCGACCGCGCGCTCGGTCTCTACGTCGCCGCGGTTCGCGAGACCTTCGAGGAAGCGGGCGTTCTGCTCGCGGACGTCGCCGACACCGCCGCGCTCGCGGGAGCGCGCGCTCGATTGCTCGGCGGCGAGCCGTTCGAAACGCTCGTGCGCGCGCTCGGCGCGAGGCTCCGGCTCGACCGACTGGTCCCGTGGACGCGTTGGATCACGCCGGCGGTCGAACCGCGACGCTACGACACGCGCTTCTTCCTGACGGTCGCGCCGGACGACCAAGAGCCCGCGCACGACGAGCGCGAGACCACCGAGGCCGCGTGGCTCGCGCCCGATGAAGCGCTCGACAGAGAGCGCCGCGGCGAGATCTCGCTTCCACCGCCGACCATGCGAAGCCTCGAGATGCTCGCGGCGTTCGACTCGATCGACGCCGCGCTCGCGGACGCGCGCTCGCGTCCTCCGCCCGTGATCGAGCCCGTCTTCCTCGACGACGACGGAACCTGGTCGTTGCTCCTGCCCGGCGATCGGGGCCACCCCGTTCGCGAGCGGCGCATCCCAGGCGCCACGCGCTTCGTCCTCGAGAACGGCCGGTTCCGCTCCGCGCCGGGCTGAGCGATCAGCCCGCGATGTCCTCGCCGCCGTCGACCATGATCGTGTTGCCGTTGACCCACCGAGTCGCGGGCGTCGCGAGCGCGACGAGCGCTTGCGCGACGTCTTCGGGCGTCGTCAGCCGATGATGCGGATTGCGCGCGCTCGCGGCCTTCATCATCGCCTCGTTCCCGGGGATCTTGCGGAGCGCCGGCGTGTCGGTGACGCCCGCGCAGATCGCGTTCGCCGTGATGCGCAACGGCGCGAGCTCGACCGCGAGCTGACGGATGTGCGCCTCGAGCGCCGCCTTCGCCGCGCTGACCGCGCCGTACCCTTGCCACACGTTGTGGCTTCCCGACGACGTCATCGCCCAGATGCGCGCGTTCGCCGCGAAGAGATCGCGTCGAAGCACGTCCTGCGTCCAGTAGAGAAGGCTGTGCGCCATGACGTCGAGCGTCATGTCCATGTTCGCCTTGTTGATCACGTCGCCGTCGGGCGTCCAGTACGGCTTGAGCGTCCCGAACGCGAGCGAGTGCATGAGCACGCGGACCTTCTCGCCGCTCGCGTCGAGCTTCCCCCTGACGTCGTCGAGCACCGACGCGCGCTTCTCCGCGTCGGCCGCGTTGACGTTGAAGAAGAGCGCGCGCCGGCCGTTCCCCTCGATCTCGCGCTTCAGCTTCTCCACTTCGGCCATGCCCGCCCGGCGGTCGAGGTGGACGCCGATGACGTTCATCCCCGCCTCCGCGAGCGCGCGGCTCGCCGCAGCCCCGAAGCCGCCCGAAGCACCGAGGATGAGAGCCCAGCCGTCGAGCCGCAGGATCTCGTTCGTTTCGCTCATGGCGCACCCGTGTAGGACGGCCCCCGACCCGGGTCAACCACGCCCCCAGCCGCCCCGCCGCGTCTTTTTGCGAGCCCGGCCCTCCGTTCCCCTACAATTCCCGCGAGCCGTGCTCCGTCGTCCCCTCCGCGTTCCGCGTGCCCTCCCGCCCTGCCTGCTCGTCGCAGCGCTGGCTGCGCCGGGTCTCGTCGCCGGCGGACCGACGCTCGCGCGCAAGAGCGCCGACGCGTGGGCGAGCGCGCGAGGCGCAGTCGTCGACGCCATCGTCTCCGGCCCTCCCGCTGCCGCCGCGCAGACGAGAGCCCAGCCGGCCCGCCGGGCATCGCCCGCGAGCCGACGCGACGGCCCCACGCCGACGACGATCATCATCGCGCCGACCGCGCGCCCCGCGGACGTGCACGCGTGCACCGTTCCGGGCCTCGACGTCGCGCCCTCCGACCCCTGCGCGACGGGCGCGGGCTACCCGGCGTGCACCTGGCGCATCCCCGACGCGCGCGACGCCGGAGCCGAGCACGGCCTCTGGCGCAACACCGCCGACGATCACCGCCGCGGCCGCCCCGCGCTCGTCGCGCTCCTGCTCGCCGCGAGCGTCGAGTACGCGCGCCGCTACCCTGGCGAGCGCGTCGTCATAGGCGACCTCGACGCGCCCGGCCCGCGCCACGAGACGCACGAGAACGGCGTCGACGCCGACGTGTACCTGCCCAACACGATGGAAGTCGAGAACCTCCCCGGCAACGAGCTCGTCGAGAACTACGCGACGCTCACCCCGCTCTTTCGCCTCGTGCGCCAAGAGCGCGTCGAGACCCTCGCGCGCGCCCTCGCGACCTGCTCCAACGGACGCCTCCGCATCCTCTACAACGACGCCGACGTCCGCCGCCGCTTCCTCCTGTGGTACCGCGACCGCGGCTTCACCACCCCGTTTGGCGCCCCCATGCGCGCCCACAACGACCTCCACCGCTTCCACTTCCACGTCTCGATCCCCGAGGACCTCGAGGTCCTGCCGTTCGACGGCGGGCCGGACGACGAGCCCGACACCGAGCGCGTCGCGAACGCGGCAAGCCCCCTCCCCGGCTCGGGCTGAGGCGCGCCAGCGCATCGCGAACGAGGGGGCAACGCCCCCGCCGTCAGCGCGCCGCTTTTTCCTCGTGGCCCGAGGTTCCGAAGCGGCGCGCGAGCTCGCGCTCGACGTCGTGCATGGCGAGGCCGCGCGCGAGCAGGCCGACCATCGCGTGATAGACGAGGTCCGCGGCTTCCGCGACGACGCGCTCGTCGCTCTCGCGCGCGAGCGCCTCGCCGAGCTCCGACGCTTCTTCCCGGATCTTGTCTCGGATCAGCGCGACGCCTCCGTCGAGCAGCGTCCGCGTGTAGCTCGCTTCGCCGCTCGCTTCGCGCCGCGCATCGAGCGTGTCGCCGAGCCGCGCGAGCACCGGAGCAGCCGTGGCGCTCGTCGGCTCGCCGTCGAGCCGCTCGAAGAAACACGAGCGCTGCCCCGTGTGGCACGACGGGCCGATCGGATCCACCAGGTACACGACCGCGTCACCGTCGCAGTCGAGCCACACCTCGCGGACGGCGAGCGTGTGGCCGCTCGATTCGCCCTTTCTCCAGAGCGCGTCGCGCGAACGACTGAAGAACCACCCCTCGCCCGTCGCGAGCGTCCTTTCGAGCGCGGCTCGGTCGGCGTGCGCCACCATCCGCACCTCGCCGCCGAGCCGCTCCTGCGCGACCACCGTCACGAGCCCCGCCTCGTCCCACTTCACGCGCGATAGGTCCATGGCGGACTGCTACCGCGCGCGAGCGAGCTACGCCAGACCCTACAGACCGCCGCCCGTGCAGTCGGGATCGCTCAGATGCGCGAGGCAGTAGGTCTGAACGCACGACTCGAGCGCGTTCTCCTCGCTGCCGCAGCCGACCTCGCAGATGTCCGCCTGCCGCGCCTCGCAGTCGACGCGCGCGTCGTACTGCGCGTTGCACCCGCCCTTGTCCGAGAGCCGGTGCGCGAGAGCGCAATCGCTCTCACAGCTCCCCGTCCCGAGCGAGAACGTATTGCACCCGCGATCCTCCGCCTCGCGGCAGAGCGACTCGCACGACGCGGTGTTCGTGCAGCCCGCAACGACCGGCACGAGCCCGAGCATCACGCAAACGAGAACCAAGCTTCGAATCATCGGCGTCACCTCCAGACACCCGACAGTGCAACGCTCGGTCCATCGCCCCCGCCGCGCTCTCGCGCGACTTCAGGCGACGGAAAACCTCGTCCCCGCGGCCCAGCGGGGCTACGGGGACGAGCACGTCGTGCACGACGTCGCGCCGGTTCGGCGCAAAGGGCTCAGCCGCGGATCGCCGCGCGCCGAGCGTCCACCTGGGCCTGGAGCGTCGCCTCGAGGTGATCGACGGCCCGATTCGCCAGCCGCTCCGTCTGCTCCATCGCATCGCTCATGTCCTGCGCCGCATCGCCCGCCGCCGTCTCGGCGACCTCGTGGGCCTCGGCGTCGGCGTGATTGCCCGCCGCGAGCAGGTTGAACGTCGAGCTCGTGAGCGTGCCGGCGCCCTCCACCATCTTTCCGGCCGCGGCCCAGTTCGGGTCCACCGCCGGGCGCTCGATTCCGGCCGGATTCGGCTCAGCGTTCGTGCTCGCCGCGGAGGCCGTACCCGCCGCCTGACAGGCGCCGCCGGCGGCCTGTGCGACGCCCGATGCGACGCCCGCCGCGAATTGGAGATCCGCCTCGGTCCGGAGCGCTCCGATCCGCGCCTCCGCGGCTTCGCGCCGCACTTCCCTCGCGGCTTGTCGGGCTTCACGCTGCCTCGCGTGCTGCTCGTCGAGCATGGCGATCACGGAGCCGATGAGCTCCTCGCCGGTCCCCGTGGGCACGGCTTGCTCCGACGCCTCCACGTCGCTAGCCATCGGTCGCGCATTCGATCCGATTCCTTCGATGGGCATGATTCTCCTCCGATTCTCGTTTCGCGTCGCCGTCTCGTATCGATGTCCGATTCCGTGCGCGTCGCGATCAGGCCCGCGTCCCGGCCGCTGCGTGCATCGCTTCGTCACGCGCTTCGGCCGCGCGGGTCAGCCGCTGGACGACACGCGCGTAGCTCTGCATGAATGACCGCACGTCCGCGACGCTCTCGTCGATGCTGTCGAGCGCGTCGTTCACCTCGAGCGTTGCTTGCTCGCCGTCGATGCGCCGCTGCGCCGCGTCCCAGGTGTAGCCGGAGCTGATCGCCTGCCCGGTTCCCGCGACGATATCGGCACCCGCCTCCGCAAGGCTCGAGACGGTCGTGAGCGTCGTGGTCGCGACCTGTGCGACCAGGCCGGCGGCGCCGGCGATCCCTACTCCAAGCGTGCAGACGGTGCCGATCGCCGTGGCGCCGAGGCCGATCGCATTCGTGATGTCCGAGTCGACGCCTCCCTCCTTCATCATCGCCTGGAGGTCCTGGCCGAACGCGACGACGAGGAGCCCCACCGCGAGCACCGCACCTGCGCCGCCAGAGAACGCTCCGGCCACGAAACCGACCGCTGCGACGATCGCTGCGGCGACGCGCGTCACGATCTGCGCAAAGATCCCCCAGCCCTTGGCGTCCTGGGCGGACTGGATGGCTTGTTTCAGCGCTTCCATCCGCGTCTGGGCCTCGGCCGCCGCACGATCGTTCTGCGTCGAGATGTTGTCTTCTTGCGCCGAGACCTGCGTCTCCCGAACCAACGCGCGAGCGAAGCCCATCACCGCCAGCGGGTCGGTGAGGACCACGAGCACGCTCGCGATCCGTCCGTACGCCGAGGCGTCGCTCGCCGCGCTCGGATCGCTCGGGGGCGCGCTCGCCGGCGCGCTCCGAGCGCTCGCCGGGACGGACGGATCGCCGTCGGTTCGCGTCCTGTCCGTGACCACCGCCGCGGCGGCGGCCTCGCGGACGCCACCGTGTGAATCGACTCGGAACGTCATGCCGCCTTCTCCTGTCGGCGCGTGCGCGCCATCCGAACCGCCTTCGCGACGCGCGCCGCCGAGGCGGCGCGGTCCTCGTGTCCGGCGCGGCCGAGGCAACGCGCGAGCGCGTCCCACACCGCGTCCTCGCGCGGGTCGAGGATGGCGGCGACGCGGAGCGTCTCGATCGCCTCGTCGACGCGCCCCGCGGCCTCGTCGCGCGCCGCGTGCCGCACGATCCGGAGCACGTCCCCCGACTCGAGCCCGAGCGACTCCGCGAGCGGCCGAACGTTTCCGACGCGCAGCATCTCCTCGACCCGCGAGCTCATCGCATGTTCCCGATGATCGAGCTGATCCCGTCGTCGACGCTCTTCAGCATGTTGCTGCCGAGCTGGATGATCTGCGAACGCTGCTGCATCCGGGACTGCAGCTGAACCATGAGCATCTCGCTGTTGGAGTTCGCGAGGCGCTGGTTCTCTGTCACGGTGTCGAGCGCGTCGTCGAACACCTGGATGTTCATCGAATCGGCAGTCGACGAAATGTCGACATCGAAACGACTCTTCACCAGCTTCGCGAAGAGTTTCTCGGTGTCGTCGTCGTTGAACGTGCCCCCGAAGTCTCCGATCTCCCCGGCCGGGAGGCCTTGCACCTTCGCGAGGAGGCCTGGATCGTCTTGCACGAGGGCCAGGAGATCCTCCCGCGTACCGAGTCCGATCGCGCGCCGAAGGTCGCTCGCGCAGTCATCGTTGAGCTTGTCGAGGCTGATCTTGCCGTCCCCGTCGGTGATGTCGTCGCACGCGCGTAGGTCTTGGATGAAGTCGCGGAGACCGTTCGCCTTCCGCCCGAGCGCGTCGGCGTCGAGCCGGTTCCCCTCGATTTGTTGGATGATGGTGCCGAGCTGCGCGTCCATTTCGCGGAGGTTGTGCTGGACCATGGCCATGATGACGTCCGGAGTCATGACGAAGGGCGCCGGTTCATGGCCGAGCGGCGCCGGTCCACTCCCCGTCGGGGTAATCGAGTAGTCGGTCATCGTTCTCCTCCTCTTTCGCGTTCAGCCGCGCACGACGAAGCCGCGCAGGGGTGTGCGGCTCTTCGGGGCGGGGCATGGAGGGGCGGGCTCGATGGAGTCGAAGGCGCGCTCGAGCTCGGCGGGGACCTCGACGTCGTCGAGGTCTTCCGGGGTGAGGTCGTGCGCGCGCATCCAACCGGCGACTTCCTCGTTCTGACGCTCGAGCTCTGCCTCGATGGCGTCGAGCTCGTCCTGGAAGCGTCGGTTCGACTGCGCGTTTCGGTCCATCGTTTCGCCCTCCGATTGGCGCCGTTATCGCGGCTGGCTGGGGGCGGTTGCGGGAGCGAAAAAAGCGAACCCGCGTGTCGATCGGGCCGGGCGCCGCTCGTCGCGTTCCCAGAGGCAGGGCTCTGCCTCGGAAAAAGGAGGCGACGTCATGCGTTTCGGCAAGCTGAAGACGGTTTCGTACTGGGTGGCGACGGGCCTCGTGGCGCTCCAGTTCGTGGTGGGCGGCGTGTTCGGGCTCGTGCGACCGCCCGAGGCGCTCGCGGGCATCGAGCACCTCGGGTACCCGGCGTACTTTTCGCTCCTCCTCGGGGGATGGAAGATCCTCGGCGCCCTCGCGCTGCTCGCGCCGCGCTACCCGCGCCTCAAGGAGTGGGCCTACGCAGGGATCTTCTTCGACCTCACGGGCGCGGCGTTCTCGCACGCGGCGGTCGGCGACGGGCCAGCAGACATCGTCGTTCCGCTCGTCTTGGTCGCGCTTCTCTACGCCTCGTGGGCGCTCCGACCCGCGAGCCGGACGCTCCTCGCGAACGCGCGGGAACGAACGACGACGAGCGCGACGCTGGGCGCCGCGCTCGAGTCAGCCTGACATCGACGAACGGATCAGCCCAGGATGCCCTGGATTCTCGCTCTCGACGGTCGCTTCCTTGCACCGTCGCGCGAGGGCGAGCTCGGTGATGAGGAGGCTCCGCGCCTGATCGAGCAGCCGGCGCTCGCCGAAGCTGAGCTCCTTGTCGCTCTTCAGGCGGTAGAGGTCCCGGAGCACCTTCGCGACCTCGAACGGCGAGCCGCTCTTGAGCATCTCGGTGTACTCGCGGTAGCGGCGGTTCCACGGTTGCGACGTGACCGCGACCTCGTCGGACTTGAGGATGTCGACGACCTTCTTCGCGTCCTTGCGCGAGATGACCTCGCGGAGACCGAGCCGGTCGGCGGCGTCCGTCGGAACCATCACCTTCATCCCCGTGTCGAGGATCTTCAGGATGTAGAAGCTCTTCTTGTGACCGGCGATCTCCCGGTTCTCGATTGCGGTGACCTCACCGACGCCGTGTGCAGGGTGCACCGCCTTGTCGCCCACGCTGAACGACACGATCTTCTTCGCTGCTCCCAGGGGGCACCTCCAGGTACGGGGGACAAGCATCCCCTGCGACGCCCGAGAGTGACTCCATCGAGCGACGCGAGAGTTTAGCACAAGCACGCGGTGCGTCAAACCGCGTCACGGAGCCTTCTACAAACGATTACAACGATTTACCGTCAGCCGCCCGCTCGCCGAGAAGCTCTCTGATCTCGCCCGAGAACAGCACTCGGAGCGCGATCGAGAGGGCCCGGGCACGAATCGAGAAGGTGAGCTCCACCGACTGGTCGTCGACGCGGATCCTCAACGATGGGAGGGCCTCCGCCATTCCCATCGCGGCGCCGAGATTGCTCTCGGACATCGACTCGGCCAACGTGCGGAAGTTCGTCTCGGCTCCGGGAGGGAACTCGCCGCGGAATCCGACGCGAAAGTCGAGCAGCTCGCCGCCCTCCGCAGGCGCCAGCGAGACCGCGAGCGCGCGCTCGCGGGCGAGGAGGAGGCTCGTTCCGGTCCCCGGCGGCAGGTCGAGGGGAGCCGGCGCGTGCACGACGAGAGGCGCGTCCTCGTAGTCGGCGCGGAGCACCTGGGCGTCGGCGCGGTCGAGGGCGGCGCTCCGGCCCTCCGGCCAACGGCCGTCGCGGGCGCGGCTCTGGATGGCGGTCGCGAGGTCGGGGGCGTTGCGGACGACGAGCACGACGTCGTCGGCGAGGGCGGCGAGGTCGACGCGGTCGGTCCCGATCCAGCCGGCGCGCCGCACGAACGGCTCGCTCTGCCGCACTTCGACCGGGCTCATCCGTACCTCTTGGCCGCGGACGACGTCGGCTGCGGCGTATGGACCGCGAGCGATCACGACGAGGCCGTCGCCGACCTCCGCGACGACGGCCTCCGATACCTCGGCGGGCTCGACGCCGGTGCGGCGCGCGAATGCGTCGACGAGCGCGGGCGGCGCGATTGCGTCGAGCACCTCTCGCACGGCGGCGGAGCGCGCGAGGGCGGCAGGGCTCGCCACGACGAGGACGCTCGCACCGTCCGGCACGAGCATCGCGAGCGGCGGGAGCGGCGGGAGCGACGGCGCTTCGACGGGTGGTGGCGGAGCGCCGCCGCACGCCGCTAGCCACGCGAGCGCGACGATGCCGACCAGCCGCGCGTCTTGCCCGGCGCTCACCGGCGACGCTCTCCCGACGTTTCACGTTTCGAGAAGCGTGCGCGAGGGAACGCCGGGCTCACGAACGTCAGTTAGCGCGGGCGCGGCTCGAGCGCTTGCCGTTTTTCACGGCTGCCTCGTCGTCGTCCGCAGCATCGGTGGCGACTTCGACGGGGGGCTCCGTCCGACCGAGGCCGCGCGCGGTGAGGATCTTCGACTCGATGTCGGCGAGCATCGTCGGGTTCTCCTCGAGGAAGTTGCGCGCGTTGTCGCGGCCCTGACCGATGCGCTCGCCGCCGTAGCTGTACCAGGCGCCCGACTTGTCGACGATGTTGTCGACGACGGCGAGGTCGAGCACGTCGCCGCTCCGGCTGATGCCCTGGCCGAAGAGGATGTCGAACTCGCAGCTCGTGGAACGGCGGCGCGAGCTTGTTCTTGACGACCTTGACGCGCGTGCGGTTGCCGATCGCTTGCTCGCCCACCTTGATCGCGCCGACGCGGCGGATGTCGAGGCGCAGCCGACGCGTAGAACTTGAGCGCGTTGCCGCCCGTCGTCGTCTCCGGGCTCGCCGAACATGACGCCGATCTTCATCCGGATCTGGTTGATGAAGAAGAGCACCGTGTTCGCTCTTGTGCACCGTCGCGGTGAGCTTGCGGAGCGCCTGGCTCATGAGGCGCGCTTGCAAGCCGACGTGGCTGTCGCCCATCTCGCCCTCGATCTCGGCCTTGGGCACGAGCGCCGCGACGGAGTCGATGACGATCAGGTCGACCGCGCCCGAGCGCACGAGCGTGTCGGCGATCTCGAGCGCCTGCTCGCCGTGGTCGGGCTGGCTGACGAGCAGCTCGTCGACGTTGACGCCGAGCTTGCGCGCGTAGCTAGGGTCGAGCGCGTGCTCGGCGTCGATGAACGCCGCGATGCCGCCTTGCTTCTGGCACTCCGCGATCGCGTGGAGTGTGAGCGTGGTCTTGCCGCTCGACTCCGGGCCGTAGATCTCGATGATGCGGCCCGCGCGGCATAGCCGCCGACGCCGAGCGCCAGGTCGAGCGAGATGCTCGCCCGTCGGGATGACGGGCACCTTCGCCACCACGTCGGCGTCGCCGAGCCGCATGATGGCTCCCTTGCCGTGTGCCTTCTCGATCGTGGTGAGCGCCAGGCTCAGAGCTTTTTCGCGGTTCGGGTCCATCGTCGACATCTCTTCCTCCGTCGGGTCGTTCGTCAGAGAGCGAGGGGGGCTCGGAAAAGGGGGGTGTATCGAGACCCTCCGGAACCGAGCTCGCTCTGGTAGAGCACCATCTCCGTCACACGTGTCGCTGGAGACGCGGGCGTCTCCTCGGGACTGACCGGATGTACCACGCGAGCCACGCCGGAGGGTGCTTTCCGGACCCGCGCAAGCGTCAGATGTGGTCGGAATTCGCGGGCTTCGGGCGTGAAGCCAACCCCCGACAAACACCTATCCACTTGTTCAGCAAGCGTTTTTAGCGAGTCGGCTCCCCGCGCGATCCCGACCCAGAGCACCGTGGGTTTTCTCACACTCGGAAACGCTCCGAGACCGCCGAAAGCGATCTCGAACGGATCCGTCCGCGCGGCCACCCGCATCGCCGCCCCGACGTCGTCGACGCGGCCCGGCTCGACGTCGCCGAGAAAGCGCAGGGTCAGGTGCAGATTCGCCGGGGGGACGAAGCGGGCGACGACACGCTCGCGAGCGCACCGGGCCGCGAGCGCTCGGGACAGGCGCGCGAGGTGAGAGCGCGCGTCGGGAGGCGGATCGATCGCGAGGAACGCGCGGATGGGCCGGTCGCTCACTCGACCGGGTCGGCGCCGACGGCAGCGCGCGCGACCATGCGGAGCGCGACGTACGCGGCGAGCGTGCGGATGCGCTCCCGGTCGCCGTGCAACCGTCGCGTCTTCACGACGGTCGGCCCGTCTTTCTTGGACAGCGCCAGCCACACGGTACCGACCGGCTTCTCTTCGGAGCCGCCGCCCGGACCGGCGATGCCCGTCACGCTCACGGCGATGTCGGCGCCGCTGATGCGGAGGGCGCCCTCGGACATCGCCGCGGCCGTCTCGGCGCTGACCGCGCCGTGCGCGCGGAGGATGTCCTCGTTCACGCCGAGCACCTTCGTCTTCGAGCTGTTCGAGTAGGTGACCGCGTCGAGCAGCATGTAGTCGCTCGAGCCGGCGACGCTCGTGACCATCGCGCCGACGAGACCGCCGGTGCACGACTCGGCAACCGCGAGCGTGAGGCCCTTCTCGCGAAGCCGGCGGCCGACCACGCCCGAGAAGGTGTCGTCGCGGTCGCCGTAGACCGCGTCGCCCAGGCGCGCGCGCACGGTCTCGGCCGCCTTTCGCGCGAGCGCCTCGGCGTCGGGCTCGGTCGCCGCGCGCGCGAACACCTTGACCTCGATCTCGGGAAAGTGCGCGCGATAGCCGAGCGTGACCCCGGGGTGCTCTTCCTCGAAGCCGGAGAGCAGCTCACCCGTCTGAGACTCGGTGAGCCCGAACGTCCGGATGTGGATCTGGTGCGACGTCCGATGCACCAGCGAGCCGATCGCGCGGACGACGGTGTCGCCGAAGAGGCGCATCATCTCGCTCGGCACGCCGGGCAGGAAGAAGCAGCGGGCGCGACCGATTGTGATCGCGAAGCCCGGCGCGGTCCCGACGGGGTTCGGGATGATCTCGGCGCCCGCCGGAAAGTCGGCCTGCTTCTGGTTGGACGCCGGCATCTCGCGACCGAGCGACTCGAAGCGGCGGCGGATCCGCTCGAGCGAAGCCTCGTCGCGCACGAGATCGACGCCGAGGGCCCGCGCGGCCGCCGCGGTCGTCCGGTCGTCGCTCGTCGGACCGAGGCCGCCGGTCGCGACGACGACCTCGGACGAACGGCCGAGCCGCTGGATGGCGCCGACGATTCGGTCGTCGTCGTCGTCGACGGTGACGTGCTCGAGGACGGTGAACCCGAGCGCGGCGAGCTGCTCGCCGAGCCAAGCGGCGTTCGAGTTCACGAGCTCGCCTCGAGCGAGCTCCGTCCCGATGCTCAAGATCGCCGCCGTCATGGGGACCGGCGAGTCTGCATGCCGTTCCCGAGGCCGTCAACCGAGGCCGCCGCGACCAGAACCGACCTCCGAGGGGGCGGCCGCCGTGGACCTCGGCCGGCCCGGAGTGGTATGCGAATGACCCCGCGGTGAGGGGCGTTCATCGTGAGACTGGAGGAGCCATGAGACGAGCGATCCTGGGCACGTTCTTGCTGGCAGCCGGCGCGGTCCCCGCCAGCGCGCTGGCGCAGCCCGAGCCTACGGGCGGAGGAGCCGAAGGCATCGCGCCGCCGCCGCCCGAAGCGATGGCGCTCAGCTCGCTCCCGATCCAGCAGGCGCGTCTCGACAACGGGCTCCGCGTGGTGCTGAGCGCGGATCGCACGATCCCGACCGTCGCCGTGACCATCTACTACGACGTGGGCTCGCGGAACGAGGTGCGCGGGCGCTCCGGGTTCGCGCACCTCTTCGAGCACATGATGTTCCAGGGCTCGGCGAACGTCGCGAAGGGCGAGCACTTCCAGCTCATCATGAACCGTGGAGGCTCGCTCAACGGCACGACGAACCACGACCGGACGAACTACTTCGAGACGCTCCCGTCGAACGAGCTCGCCCTCGGTCTCTGGCTCGAGGCCGACCGCATGCGCTCGCTCGCGGTGAACGCGGAGAACTTCGAGAACCAGCGCCAGACCGTCATGGAGGAGCGCCGGCAGAGCTACGAGAACCAGCCGTACATGATGAGCTCTCTCCGGCTCAACGAGCTCGCGTTCGGTGATTATTGGCCATACGCGCACTCCACGATCGGCGAGGTGGCCGATCTCGAGAACGCGCCTCTCGCTGCGGTGCAGGAGTTCTGGGGGCAGCACTACGCACCGAACAACGCGGTCGTGGCGATCGCCGGCGACTTCGACCCGACGGAGGCGCTCGCGATGGTGCGGCGGTACTTCGGCTCGATCCCGCGCCGCGACGTCCCGGCGTACGCGCCGGAGGACATCCGAGAGCAGACGGGCGAGCGCACCGACACGATGATCGACCCGCTCGCGGAGCTCCCGGCATTTCACATCGCGTATCACATCCCAGAGACGCGCTCCGACGACCACTACCCGCTCGAGCTCCTCGCGATCGTGCTCGGCGACGGCGAGTCGTCGCGCCTCTATCAGAAGCTCGTGAAGGAGCGCGAGCTGCTCCAGTCGATCGAGGTCTCGACGGACGACCGGCGCGGGCCCGACCTCTTGTCGGTGTGGGCAGTCGTCGCGGCCGGTAGGCAGGGAACGGCCGCGCGGCAGATCATCTTCGACGAGATCACGAGCATCGCGCGACGCGGCATCACGGAGCGCGAGCTGCAGAAGGCGAAGAACCGCGTGCGCTCGCAGTTCATATTCGGCATGCAGTCGAACCTGTCGCGAGCCATGCACCTCGCGGAGTTCGAGATGTACTGGGGCGATGCGCGGCTCTTGCGTGACGAGCTCGCCCGCTACACCAGCGTGACCGCGGCGACGTGCAGCGGGTCGCGCAACAGTACTTCGACGCGACGAACCGCACCGTGTTGGACGTGGTGCCAGGGTCCGCGGGCGAGCAGGGCACCGAAGGAGGTGCCCGATGAGCGCGCACGCGAAATCGATCGCGCTCTTCGGGATCGCGTCGTTGGCGATCGCGGGATGCGGAAGCACGACCGGGGAGACCCACGAGGAGACGCACGGCAACGGTGAAGCGGGTGGCGGAGGTGAGCAGGCTCGTGAACAGCCGCCGGCATCCGGCACCGCACGCGACGTCTCGTTCCCACCGATAGCGCGCGCTACGACCGAATCGGGCCTCGAAGTGAACACGGTCCGTTGGGATCAGCTCCCGATCGTGTACCTGCGCCTCGTCATCAAGAGCGGGGGCGAGACCGATCCGGCGGACCTTCCCGGGCTCGCGCATGTCGTCGGCGAGATGCTGAAAGAAGGCACGCGCACGCGTTCGAGCGCGCAGCTCGCGGAGCAGGTGGAGTTCCTCGGCGCCGATCTCTGGGTCGACGACGACGAAGAGAACGTCTACATCGGCATGCGCGCGCTGGCCGACCAGCTCGACGAGGCGATGGACATCCTCGCCGACGTTGCCACCAACCCCGCGTTCTCGGAGGCCGAGCTGCGCAAGCTCAAGCGTCGCGAGCTCGGCAGGCTGGCGCTCGACGAGAACGACCCGAGCTACCTCGCGTCGCGCGAGTTCTACCGTTACCTCTACGGCGAGCATCCGTACGCGCACATCGACACGACGACGACCGCGCTCGAGCACATGAGGCGGACGGATCTCACTCGCTGGCATCAGCGCTACTTCGTGCCGAACAATGCCGTGCCTCGTCGCGGTCGGCGCGGTGAACGGTGACGACGTCCAGCGATCGGCAGCGCGTGCATTCGCGCGCTGGCGGCGCGGGGAGGTGCCGGAACCGACGTACGCGGATCCGCCGGCGCGAACCGCGCGCGAGATCGTCCTCGTCGATCGGCCGGAGTCGGTCCAGTCGGTGATCTACGTCGGCAACCTGGCGCTCGAGCGCTCGAGCCCCGACTACGTGCCGCTGCGCGTCGCGAACCAGGTGCTCGGCGGCTCGGCCGCCTCACGGCTCTTCATGGACCTTCGCGAGCGGCGGAGCCTGACCTATGGCGCGTACAGCCGCGTCGGCGAGGCGGTGAAGGTCGCGCCGTTCTCGGCATACGCGTCCGTGCGCAACGAGGTGACCGGCCAGGCGATGAGCGGGTTCTTCGAGCACCTCGACCGCATCGTCGCGGAGCCGGCCCCTCCGGACGAGCTCGGGGACGCGAAGCGGTATCTGAGCGACCGGTTCCCACTCGACATCGACACGCCGGGGAAGATCGCGTACCTCGTCGCGGACCTCCGGGTGTATCGGGCTTCCGGATGACTACTGGGACGGCTACAGGAGCGCGATCCGCGCGGTGACGCCGGATCAGGCGCTCGCGGCTGCGCGCCAATACGTCCACCCCGACGACATGCTCGTGGTCGTGGTGGGCAAGGCGGCCGACATCGTCGCGGACCTCCGCCGCTACGGGCCGGTCACCGTCTACGACACCGCGGGCCACGAGACGCAGAGGCTCGAGCAGACCCAGTGAACGCAGATGCCCCGGGCCGCCACGGATTGTGGCTGGCTCGGGCGTTCCTGCTAGCTTCTGCCCCATGTGCGGAATCGTCGGCTACGTAGGCTCGGAAGACTGCGCGCCCATCCTCCTGGACGGGCTCAAGCGTCTCGAGTACCGCGGTTACGACTCCGCCGGGCTGGCGGTGCTCGCGGACGGTCGCGTGGGAGTGGTTCGCGCCGTCGGCAAGCTCGGCAACCTCGAGAAGGCGCTCGGCGAGCACCCCCTCGCGGGGAGCACCGGGGTGGGGCACACGCGGTGGGCGACTCACGGGCGACCGTCGGAAGTGAACGCGCATCCCCACGTCGCGGGCGGCGTCGCGGTGGTCCACAACGGGATCATCGAGAATCATCTCTCGCTTCGGAAGCGGTTGCTCGAGCGCGGCGAGAAGATCGTCAGCGACACCGACACGGAGATCATCGCGCACCTCGTCAGCGTGCAGATGCGCGACGGGCAGGGCCTCGAAGAAGCCGTTCGGCGAGCGCTCGCCGAAGTGGAGGGCGCGTATGCGATCGCCGTCGTGTCGACGGCGGAGCCCGAGACGATCGTCGTCGCGAAGAGCTCTTCGCCGCTCGTCATCGGGCTCTCTGCGGGGGCGACGTTCTGCGGAAGCGACATCCCGGCGCTGCTCCCCTACACGCGCGAGATGATCTTTCTCGAGGACGGCGACCTCGCGGTGCTGAGCCGCGGCGGCGCGCGCACGACGCGCCTCGATGGCACGCCCGTCGAGCGAGCGGTTCAGCACATCGACTGGTCGCCGGTGATGGCCGAGAAGGCCGGCTACAAGCACTTCATGCTGAAGGAGATCTTCGAGCAGCCCCGCGCGATGGAGGACACGCTGCGAGGTCGCCTCGACCGCGAAGGCGGCACGATCCACGGGCACGAGGTGGGGCTGACGGAGGCGGACGCGCGCGCCGTGCGGCGCGTCTGCCTGCTCGCGTGCGGCACGAGCCACCACGCGACGATCGCGGGGCGCTATTGGCTCGAGCGGATCGCGGGCGTGCCGGCGACGGTCGAGCTCGCGAGCGAGTTCCGCGGGCGCAAGCCCATCGTGGGCGAGGGGGATCTCGTCGTCGCGGTGAGCCAATCGGGCGAGACGCTCGACACGCTCGAGGCGGCGCGAGAGGCGAAGGCGCGCGGAGCGAAGATCCTCGCGATCGCGAACGTGATCGGGAGCGCGATTCCGCGGATGAGCGACGCGACGTTCTACACGCACGCAGGACCGGAGATCGGCGTGGCTTCGACGAAGTGCTTCACGGCGCAGCTCGCGAACCTGCTGATGCTGAGCGTGTGGCTCGGCCGGGCGCGCGGCACGCTCTCGCCCGAGGACGCGCGCGGGATCGTCGAAGCGCTCGCGCGGATGCCGAGCTCCATGCAGGACGTGCTGCACGGGACGCGGCAGCTCGTCGCGAACCTCGCACGGCGCCACGGGCACGCGCGGGACGTGCTCTTCCTCGGGCGGGGCCTGAGCTACGCGATGGCGCTCGAGGGCGCGCTCAAGCTCAAGGAGATCTCGTACGTGCACGCGGAGGGCTACGCGGCGGGTGAGATGAAGCACGGACCGATCGCGTTGATCGACGAGAACGTGCCCGTGATCGTGCTCGTCCCGCGAGACTCGACGTACGACAAGTCGCTCGGGAACGTGCAAGAGGCGAAGGCTCGCGAGGCACAGGTGATCGCGATCGCGACCGAGGGGGACGAAGAGGTGGCCGCGACCTGCCACGAGGTCGTCGAGATCCCGCGGGTGGACGAGCTTCTCACGCCGTTCCTGACGGTCTTGCCGCTCCAGCTCTACGCCTATTACGTCGCGGATTTCAAGGGCACGGACGTCGACCAGCCCCGCAACCTCGCCAAGACCGTGACCGTCGAGTGAGCGCCGGGAAGCTCTGCTAGGATCGGAGGAGCGCATGGGCCTCTTCGCCAGCAGTCGGCAGAAGCGAGCGGACCGGTTCCCGAACTATTCGCTGCTCGACGTCGTGGACGCGGCGGAGAGCAAGACGAAGAAGCTCGAGAGCATCTACCACATCGCGCAGCAGCGGGCCTGGGACGGCAAAGCGGTCCTCGCAGAGTGCATCGAGCGGCACGGGGGCATCCACCTCGAGGACGACAAGAAGGAAGCTCTCGCGAAGGTCTTCTCGATCATCCTGTGGGGTGAGCTCGCCGCGTGGATCGTCTCGGCGGAGCTCGCCGAGCGGATCGAGGACGTCGAGGCGAAGATGGCCGCGACGAGCCAGACGTTCGACGAGGCGCGGCATTTCTACGTGATGCGCGACTATCTCCGCGAGCTCGGGGTCCCGGTCCCGGCGCTCGATCCGTTCGCGCGGCTCGTGCTCCGGGAGATCCTCGCGACCGAGAACCTCACCTACAAGCTCGTCGGCATGCAGCTTCTCGTCGAGAACACGGCGCTCGCGCTCTTCAAGATGGTCGCCAAGGCGCGCGTCGAGCCGGTCTTGAGCGATCTGATGCCGTACTTCGAGAAGGACGAGGCGCGGCACGTCGGGCTCGGGATCAACTACTTGCCTCGGCTCCTTCCCGAGATGAGCCTCGCGGACGTGGCGAGGCTGAACTTCTTCCAGGCGCGGATCTACTCGCTTCTCTTCTGGGACACGATGTTGCTCCTCGACGACTTCACGAAGCTCGGCCTCGATGCGAACGAGGCGACGCGAAGCGGTCTGCGAGTGCAGGTGGACATCGCGATGCGCATGGGCAAGTTCAGCCGCGACGGCTCCGAGCGAAAGGCCGGCCGCGGCGTCTACGTGGAACCAGAGCTCGTCCGCAAGATCCACGGGTTCAGCATCGACGCGTTCATGCCCAAGCCGAACACCGAGGTCCCCGTCTGGCAGAGCGCCGTGCTCGGCGTCGCGCGCGGGGTGGCGCGGGCCGCTGCAAAGGCGATCGACGTGGTGGAGCCGTGAGGATCGCCAAGCGTGCCGTGATCTACGCCGTCGGCTTCGGGCTCTTCACCGCGAGCTGGGTCTTCCTCGGCGCTTTTGCGCTCGGAAACCGGTTCGCCAAGCCGGTCCCTCGCAACGAGGGCAAAGACGGCTACGTCTGATCGCACCGAGGACGGCTTGTCGAGGGGCACGACCTCTGTTAAGCATCGCGCGCCATGCTGAGCGGGGCACGCATCACCGTCGTCGTACCGGCGTTCGACGAGTCGGAGCACATCGAGCAAACACTGCGCTCGATGCCCGCGTTCGTCGACCGCATCGTGGTCGTGGACGACGCGAGCACCGACGGCACCGCCGAGATCGCCGAATGGGTCGGGCAGGTGGATCGGCGCGTCGTCGTCTTCCGTCACGCGACGAACCGTGGGGTAGGCGCGTCGATCGCGACGGGCTATCAGCTCGCGTTCGCAGAGGGCACGGACGTCGCCGCGGTCATGGCGGGCGACGGTCAGATGCATCCTGACGACCTCTCCACGGTCGTGCTCGCCGTCACCGATCGAGGCGCCGACTACGCGAAGGGCGATCGGTTTGCGTGGCCGAACGCAGCGGAGATCTTTCCGCTCGCGCGCTACGCAGGCGGTCGCCTCTTCACGTGGCTCACGCGAGTCGCGACGGGCCTCGCGGTGAACGATTCGCAGTGCGGATTCACCGCGCTCTCCCACCGAGCGGCGACGCGGCTCGATCTCGCTGCGCTCTGGCCGCGCTACGGTTACCCGAACGATCTGCTCGGTCTGGCTGCCGAAGCCGGGCTCGTCGTGCGCGACGTCACCGTGCGTCCCGTCTACGCGGGCGAGGCGAGCGGGCTCCGAGCGCGCGATGTGGTGACGATGATCGCGCGCGTGCTCGCGCGGGTCGCCATGCGTCGGCTGGCCCGCGCCACGAAGAGCGCTTGGGCGTCGCTCTGGGCCACGATCGCGCGTCCACGCGCGTCGGGACCGCGAACCGGCCGCGCGCGCTCGTGAGGGTCGGCCTCCTCACGACGAGCTTTCCGCGCCACGAGCGCGATCCCGCCGGCGCGTTCGTCCTCGGGTTCGCGCGCGCCTTGACGCGCCTCGGCCATTCGGTGGAGGTGCTCGCGCCCGAGCCGGACGTGGGAGCGCGACCGCCGTCGTGGCCCGGCGTCGAGGTGCGCTGGGTGCCGTACGCCCGCCCTCGATCGCTCGAGCGCACGTTCTACGGCGCGGGCGTGCCGGACAACCTCCGCGCCGGCGGAGCCGCGTGGATCGGCGCCGTGACGTTCGGCCCGGCGCTCGCGCTCGCCGCCCGCGCCCGCGCTGCGCGATGGGACGCGGTCGTGAGCCATTGGGCGATCCCCGCTGGGCTCGCGGGCGCGATCCTCCCCGGGGACATGCCGCACCTGGCCGTCACGCACGGCGCGGACATCTTCGCGCTCGAGCGCTTGCCGGGCGGCCGCGCGATCGCGTCGCGCGTCGCGCGCGGAGCGCGCGCGCTTCTGTTCGTCTCAGGCGATCACCGCGACCGGTTCCTCGCGCTCCTTTCGCCGGCGCGGCGCGTCGAGACCGCTCCGAGGTGCCACGTGAGCCCGATGGGGATCGAGCCGCCCGGCCGCCCCAGCGCGAAGCGCGACGAGCTCCGGCGCGCGCTCGGGCTCGACGCCCACACGCTCCTCGCGCTCGGCCGGCTCGTTCCGATCAAGGGATTCGACGACGCGATCGTGGCCGCGGCCGAGATGCGGAAGAAGAACGCGAACGTCGAGCTCGTGATCGCGGGCGAGGGACCGATGCGGGCTCGGCTCGAAGAGCTCGCGCGCGCGCGCGAAGCGCGCGTGCGGTTCGTCGGCGTGGTGAGCGGTGCCGAGAAGCGCGATCTCTTCGCGGCGACGGACGCATTCCTTCTGCCGTCGCGGCCGCTCGGCTCCGGGCGAGAGGAGGGAGTGCCCACGGCGCTCCTCGAGGCGATGGCGTGCGGAGTGCCGATCGTCGCGACGCGCACGGGGGGCGTGGCCTCGATCGCGACGCACGAAAGATCGGCGCTGATCGTCCCGCCCGGCGAGCCGTCCGCGATCGCGGGCGCGGTGTCGCGGCTCGCCGCCGACGCGAAGCTCCGCAAGCGGCTCGGACGGTCGGCGGCTCGCGCCGCGCGCGCCCACACGTGGCCGGAGATCGCTCCGCGGATCGCGTCGTTGCTCGTCTGACGCGTGTGCTCAGCGCGCGCTATGGGTGCACACAGCGTACGCCCGAAGGCGGGCTCGCGCGGAACGTCGAAGCGCTCGTGCTCGGGTTCCACTCCATCTCGCTGAAGTCGAACCGATTGCGGTCGCCGGACGCGTCGACGATGAGCACTCGGCGCACGACGCCCGTCGGACGGCCGTCGCGGCGCAGGATGTAGAAGAGGATGCGCTCGTAGTGCGGGCTCGGCACGCGCGGGCGGAGCT
Organism: uncultured delta proteobacterium; assembly: GCA_963740495.1. GTDB lineage: Bacteria > Myxococcota_A > Polyangia > Polyangiales > CAVUEK01 > CAVUEK01. The sequence continues at coordinate 40,002 of CAVUEK010000004.1, read as the reverse complement.
CGAGAACGTAACCGTCCGCGTAGCCCTGCCGCGCGGCGTCGAGGAGCCGGAACGTGAAGTCCTCCTCGAGGCGACCCGTCCCCGTGAGGAACGAGAACGCGGCCGGGAGCTGATCGTCCGCGAGCGGGCTCTGGATGCACTGGCCGCGGTCGTCGCCGGCCGGGGGGTCGATGACGGTCAGCTCGCTGCCGTTGCTCGCGACGATCTTGCCGTTCGGCGCGTCGTAGTCCCAGCGCATCTTTCCGGGCTTCGCGAAGACCACGGTTCCGTGGGAGCGGTCGTAGCGCCCGTACACCCGCAGGTAGTGCGTCTGGTAGAAGCGAGCGCGGACGCCCTTGGTCTGGTTGTAGAACGCTTGGACCGCGCCGGCGACCGTCGCCGCGTCGGGCTGCTGCTGCGCGTGTCCCGACTCGGGGGGTATCGCGATCGCGACAGCGAGCGCGAGCACGGCGGCGACGGCTGCGAGCCAGAGCGGGCGGGGCAACTTCGCGGGGCTTTCAGCGCTCATTCCGTGGCTCCTTCGGGGTGCGACCCGTTTGACGGCGGAGTATTCATGCACCGACAGCGTTGGCAACCACGGCGTGCTCGCACGTAGCAACCATCGAGCCAGCGAGCACATTCATTCGGTCGCTCGTCTCGCGTTGATCTCGTCCTTTCGTGGGCATAAAGTCGATGCGATCGGGGGCCGTTCGCGCCCCCTCCTTCTCGCTTGCTTGACGTGACGAGCAACCGCAGCCCGAGGGAGGTTCCATGCGCAAGTCCCGACCGGTCGACATGCAGAAGCACGTCGAACGACTGCAGCGTAAGCATCTGGAGCTGAAGGAACGCGTGACCGAGCTGGACTCGCGTCTGCACCTGAGCACTGCAGAGGACGTGGAACGGCAACGTCTGAAGAAGGAAAAGCTCGCTGCGAAGGACGCGCTATTGCAGCTCGGCCGAGTCAGTTAGAAGCGGGTGACTCTTCGCCGGAGGCGTTCTCTGCGGTCGCCTCGCGCGCGTGAAAGCTAGCGGCCTCCGTCGGCGTGAGCTCCGTGAGGGCGCGCTCCATCGTGCGGCGCTGTTGCTCGGGCAATGCGGACGCTTGCTCGTTGCCTGCCTCTTCGCGCGCGAGCGCGAGAAAGTGCAGCGCATCGTCGCGCTGACCGAGGCGGTACGACGTCATGCCGCGCACGTAGAAGTACCGAGCGCGCTGGCCCACGTCCATGGACGCGACGCTGCGATCGAGATCGAGCAGCCACACTTCGGCCGTGTCGTACTGCGCTTGGTCGTACGCGCTCTCGGCGCGGGTGAGGTCGTCGGCCACTCCGCCGCAACCCAGAGCCGCAGCAGCGAGGACGAGCATCAGAAAGAAGGGCGCTCCCGGTTCCATCGCGCCCGAGAATAGCCCCCGGCCGCACGCCGTCACAACATCCCGAGGGGCCCGCGCCGGGCGGGCCGGGGAGCGGAGCCGGAAACCGAGGCCAGAAATGAAAAGCCACGCCCGTTCGTTGCACGGGCGTGGCATCATCGAAGCGCGGGACTACAATCGAGAAGTAGCGGCGCGATCGCTTCGTCGCGCCCTGAGAAGGAGCCCGGGGGAAGCCGGGCTAAGCAAGAACAGGGAAGAAGAAGAAGCTGAAATCGAAGCGAAGCGTTGGAAAGCGAAGCCGACGAGCGCACCTGACAGCCGACCATGCCGGGCAAGCAGACGGGCTGAGGTGAGCGAAGAGGAAAGAAGAAGCTAGACGGGAGTCGAGGGCGCGTCGCCCTGACCTCTCCCTTGGCAGACCACGAAGCAACGGCGGTGCCAACTCGTCAGACGCGACGCCGCCGCTCGTGACAGCCGCTCAACCGCAAGAGATCGTTGAGCTCCCGCCAGGGTGCGGCAATCCGACGGGCCGCGCGGCAGTGGCCACTCGAGTTGGGATCCATGACATCCCTGTCATGCTCGAGAGGCCCCGGCGGCGGCATTTGCGGGCCGCTCTGCCGAATCGTCCGTCAATTCGCGCGGGTTGCGGCCACGCGGGCCAGTATGGCAGCGATGCCCGCTTGGACGAGTAGCCACGGGCCCACCGCCCACGCCGGCAGGAGCGAAACGTGCGCGGTCGGTAGCAGCGCCTCGACGAGCATCCACGCGGAGAACGCGACGGCGGACCCGACGACGACCGGGAGCGCGCGACGGGCGCCGAGCAAGAGCGCAGCGAGGCCGAACGGGATGAGCGCGCTGAGGACGACCGGGGCGAGATAGCCGCCGGAGAGCTCCGCGAGCACGCCTGGGAGCCCCTCCGCGGCGAGGGCTTCGCCACCGCCGAGGCCCGCCAGGTGGAAGGGCACGAGGCCGAGGCCGCCCGCGAGAACGAACGCGACGGCGAGGGCGCTCGGGACGCCGACCCCGAGCTTGCCGCGCCGGCGCAGCCCCGCGAAGGCGAGCAGGCCGACGAAGAGCGCGGCGAGCCCCCGCAGCCCGCCGAGGCCGTTCTCGGCCATCGCGAGGGCGGAGTCGACCTGGATGAGGCCGGAGCCGTAGCGGCGGATGTCCCTCTTGGACTTCGCGCTCTCCTTCAGGATGCGCTCGATGGTGTCCGGGTCTCGAACGCCGGCCGCGCGGAGGAGCGCCGCGGCGCCCGCGACGTGGGGCGTGGCCATCGATGTGCCCTGCCATGCCACGTAGTCGTGCTGGTCCGGGCGACCGCGGAGCATCGTGTTCTGCAGCACGCCGTCGGGCATTCCGTCGCCGTTCTGGTCGACCCGGAGATCGCCGCCCGGCGCGACGACGTCGAGCCCGCGGCCGTACGAGCTGTAGAACGAGAGCGTCTCGTCGAAGCGCACGGCGCCGACGGAGATCACGTGCGGGTACGCGCCGGGGTACTCGACGCGCGCGCGCGAAGCGTTGCCGGCGGCGGCCACGATCACGACGCCGCGCTCGTGCGCGTACTCGATCGCCTTGCGGACGACCTGGGACGGCATGCCGCCGCCGAGGGACATGTTGATCACGTCCGCGTCGTGGTCCGCGGCCCAGCGGATCCCCGCGGCGAGGCCGCCCCACCCTCCCGAGCCGTTCGCGTCGAGGACGCGCACCGGCATGATCGCCGCTTCGGGCGCGACGCCCGCGACGCCGATCCCGTTGTTCGTCGACTGAGCGATCGTGCCCGCCACGTGTGTGCCGTGGCCGTGCTCGTCGTCGGGCGTGCCGTCGCGCGAGATGGCGTCGAAGCCCTCGACGAAGCGCGTGTCGGCGAGGTCGGGCGCCTGACGGAACCGACCCTCGCTCCGGTAGAGCACGCCGGTGTCGAGGACGGCGACGATGACGCCGCGACCGCGGGTGCGCGTCCAGGCGGCGGGCATCTGGATCTGGTCGAGGTGCCACTGGTGCTTGTAGTAGGGGTCGTTCGGGCGGAACGGCCCGCGCGCCGATGAGTCGACCGTCGAGTCGGTCGTCGCGTCGGTGGCGGTGAGCGCGTCGAGCCCGACGCTGCGCTCGCTCTGGGGGATCGACCACTCGCGCTCGACCTCGACCGCCTCGACGTCCGGGTCCGCGCGCAGCGCGGCGAGCACGTCGGCGACCTCGCTCGCGGGCGGGGTGAGCCGGTAGAGGTTCGCGGGATCGGAGATCTCCGCGCCGAGCGCTTCGGGCCCGGCGGGCCAGTCGAAGGGCGCGATCGCGGCATCGAGCTCCCGTGCGACACGAGAGACATCGCCATCGCCAGCGTCGTCGTCGAGGTCGACGAGGATCGCCCCGGTCAGCGGGTCTGGGGAGAGCACGACGGAACTCGTCGGCGGGGTCGTTGTCCGTCCGCACATCGACGGAGAGGACGAACAGCGCCACCACGAAGAGGGCGATGACGCCGAGGAGGACCTTCTTGACGTTGGAGCTCACGTAGAAAACGTAGCAGCGGCTGGGGAGCGGGGCGAAACGATCGCGCTTGGGTTCGACGTAAGTCCGAGCCCGACCCTTGGGAAGCCCCGGCGCGACGAGCCGCCGCGACTTTACAGCTCAATTGCGCGACACGAGCGAGCGAACGCACGCGGCGAGCGGTGCGAGCCCGGGCGCGCAGCGCCGGGCCGACGGCCCGCGCGAGCACCCGTCGGGGGGCGCACGAGGAGACGTCGCCGAAGGCGGCGTCTCCGAGGCGAGCGCGCGCCGCGCGAAGCGAGCGTAGCGAGCCCGGGCGCGCAGCGCCGGGCCGACGGCCCGGGCGAGCACCCGTCGGGGGGCGCACGAGGAGACGTCGCCGAAGGCGGCGTCTCCGAGGCGAGCGCGCGCCGCGCGAAGCGCGGTGCGAGCGACGGGGGGCGGAGCCCCCCGCACCAAACCCCCCCCGCACCAAACCCCCCCCGCACCAAACCCCCCCCGCACCAAGACCCCCTCAGATCATGACGAGGTCGTCGGCGTCGAGGTCGTCGGCGGGCCCGGCGGAGAGGAGGATGCGCGTGTCCATGAGGCGCTCTTCGCCGAGGCCCTCGACGTACGCACGGATGGCCGGCACGGCGGCGATGAGCTTCTGGAAGATCTCGCGCGCGAGGAACATCACGGTGGCGTTCGAGGCGGCGGTGACGCTCGCGGTCGTCGGCTGGTCGTTGAGGAGAGGATCTCTCCGAAGACGTCGCCGGGCTTGAGCGTCGCGAGGAGCACCTTTTCCTCGCCGTCGACCTTCGAGACGTCCATCTCTCCGTTGAGAACGACGTAGAGGCCGGCGCCCGGCTGACCTTCCTCGATGATTCGCGCGCCTGCCGGGACGTCGTGCGCGCTGAAGCGGCGCATCAGGTCGAGGCGCTGCTTGCGGTCGAGGGGACGAAAGAGCGCGGCCGTGGAGAGGAGGTTCGCGAGCAAGCGCTCGCGGGTGAACTTGTCGAGCGCCTTCGCGATGACCGCGACGTCGCGCGCGACGGCAGCGAGCGCCTGGCGGTCGAACTCGAGCAGGTCGCAGTCGGTCTCGGCGAGCACCGTCGCGGAGCGCGGCTGCGCGCTGACGAGCGCCATCTCGCCGAAGATCGAGCCGTCGTGCAGCGTCGCGAGCACTTGCTCCGCGCCGCTCTCGTCGATGCGGGAGACGCGAACCGACCCGCGGGCGAGGATGAAGAACGACTGACCGGGATCGCCTTGCGTGATGATCGCCTCGCCTGGGCGCGTTCGGACGAGCTTGAGCGACTCGAGGACGTGTGCGAACGCGTCGGCGGGTAGCTCGCTGAACAGCGGGATGGGTGGGAGCTTCTCCGGGTACGCGGCGATCTGGCCGAGATCGCCGGCGAGCTGCGCGGCGACGTCGACGAGCTGCTCCTGCGGCGGCGGGTGCGAGAGGTCGAGGCCGTCGGGAAGGATCTGCTCGGGATCGCCCGGTGAGATGCGCACGGCGCGGCCGAGGCGCTCGCTTCCGTGGTTGTAGAGCTCGGCGAGGCCGCCGAGGAGCGCGCCGAGCTGCGGCTCGAGCGCCGAGAGGATCTTGAGGCACACGAGCGCGCGGAGGGGATAGCCCGCGTGAGACGCGTGGCGCGCGAGCGTCGTGTAGACGACGGCGGCGCGTTGTACCTCGCCCAGCGCGAGCAGCGCGTCGGCGGTGCGCAGGCGCGCGTCGAGGTTGTTCGGTTGCAGGCGAACCATCGCCGCGTACGCGTGGAGCGCGCCCGGGTGATCGCCGCCGAAGAGCTTCTGGTCCGCGAGCGCTCGGAGGTCGCCGACAGTCCGCATCGGCGGCGACGATATCACGGGCTCGCGGGCGTGGCTCGACCGACGAACCGCGGCCATGCCGCGAGGAGTACGACCACGCAGGAGCTGCCTCTGCCGTCGTCGGCGACGCCGAGGCCGGCGTCGGTGAAGCGCCGGTCGACGAGCGTCATGAGGTGCGACGGGCTCGCCTCGAGCGCGTCGAGCGCGTCGGCGACGGTCACGCCGCGCGCGACGGCTTCCCCGACGACGCGCGCCTCGATGCCGTGAGCGCGGAGGCGCGCGGTCGGGTCGGCGCCTGGCGTGAGCTCGTGCGCGACGCGCGCCGAAGCGCAGACGGCGCGTGCATGGCTCGCGGCCTCGTCGGCGAGGAGGCGGTTCGGGCGAAGCGCGCCCGCGCCGCGGTCGCGTCTGAGCGCGCGGAGGCGCGCGCGGGGATCGTCGGTCGTCGCCGCGGGCCGGCGGAGCTCGTCGGCGCTGCCGTTGACGACGACCTCGGCGGCCGGGGTGGGGCCGGATGGACCTTCGGCGACGAGCTGAACGAGCGCGGGCCCGTCCTCGACCGTCTCGGGGAGCGCCACGCCGCGGGCGAGCTCGTCGAGCTCGACGACGATGCGGTGGAGGTCGCCGTGCGCGTCGCGGACGACGAGCATCGGGTGATCGAAGCCGGGCGCGAGCGCGGCGCTGACGGTGCCGGCGCCGAGCGAGAGCTCGGCGGCCTGTGCCGCGGCGACGATGAGGCGTCGCGGACCCGCGGTCGCGCCGCCGCAGCGGAGCGGCGCGGAGGCGCGCGCGCGAAGCGACGCGAGCCACGCGAGGACGCGCGCGCGGGCACCGCGCGCGGGGACGTAGAGCGCGTGGAACGCGGGCGCGGTCGAGCCGGCGTCGCGCGCCGCGAGCTCGAGCTCCGCGGGGGATGGGTGCGCGGGGCGTGCGAGCAGCGTCGCCGCGGCGTGCTCGAGCGATTCGTCGCGCGCGCAGGGAGCGTCGTCTGCGTCGGCGCCGTCGGCGGCGTCGTCGACGGCGGCGGCGGCGTCGTCGGCGGCGGCGGCGTCGTCGGTGCGAGCGAGCCGGGGCGTGCGGTCGTCGGCGTGCGCGACGGAGGCCGTGAGGACGAGCGTGCCGAGGAGGAGCGCGCGCACGGGTCGAGGGTACGGGACGGGGCGCGCGACGCGGAATTTCCGGGGAGGGCTGAACGCGGATCCGCGGGCACGCCACTCACGGAGCGTGGTGCGCTGGCTCAGGTCGCTCTTTCGCGCGGCTCCGCCGGAGCCCGTGATGCTGCGCGTGGCGCGGGCGTGCGGGACGCCGGTGGAGACGGTGAGGCTGTCGACGACGTTTCACCCGTCGGGACGGCGGCGGACGTTCGACCAGCGGACGGCGGCGGGGCTGTGCATGATCCCGTGGCTCGGCGAGGAGTCGCGCGTGTCGATCGTCGTGGAGGACGCGGGGCGGACGGCCCACGTGACGGTCGCGCGCGATCGGGAGGACGCGGGGCGGGTGCGCGAGCTCGTCGTCTGAGGCCGCGGCGGGCGCAGGTGGCGAGTGGAGCCGCGCCCCGGGTCAAACGGCGGCGGCTTGGTCTTCGCGGTAGTGGCAGTTCTTGTATTTCTTGCCGCTGCCGCACCAGCAGGGATCGTTGCGGCCGACCTTGGGGCGGTCGCGGACGACGGTGTGGGGTTGGGCTTCGGCCGCCGGGGGGGCGGCGGTGTCTTGGGCGCCTTTGGCTGCCATGCGGCGGCGCTGGCGGCGATTCGGACCGGAGGCGGGGCCGCCGGCGGGGGCTTCGCCGGGGGGGCTCGGTGCGCCCGCGCGACCGGGCGCGGCTTCGGCGTGGCTCGCGCGCATGCCGCGGAGGCGCGCTTCGGCGGTCTGTTTGCGGTCGGCCTCCTGGCGGCGCAGGTCCTCCTCCTGGACGCGCTGCGCGCGGAATAGAAGCGCCGCTACGGAGCCCTCGATGCTCTGCATCATCTGTAGGAAGAGCTCATAGCCCTCGCGCTTGTACTCGCGCTTCGGGTCGCGCTGGCCGTAGCCGCGCAGGCCGATGCCGTCGCGCAGATGGTCCATCGCGGAGAGGTGCTGGATCCACTGCCGGTCGATCTCCTGCATGTAGACGTTGCGGAAGAACCGGAGGTAGTTGAGGGGCCCGATGTCGGCGAGCTTGCGCGTGAGGACGCCGTTCGCGTCGGCGAAGAGCTTCTCGGCGAGGTCCAGTCGATCGCTGAAGCCCGAGACGCCGGTGCACTCGATCCCGAACTGCGCCTCGTACGCCTTCGAGAGCCCCTCGAGGTCCCAGTCCTCGTAGTGCTTGTTGGCCGGGCACGCGTGCTCGATCATCGTCGAGACAATCCCGTCGACGAGGTCGAGCAGCCGCTCGCATCTGCTCGGACAGGCTCATACCGACGTCGCGCTCGATGACCTCGAGCGCGCGCGGCGGATCGTCCTTGAGCCTGCGGAGGTCGACCTGCGCGCCGAACCACGTGTAGATGTCGCGCTCGAGCGGCTGGTACCGGAGCGACTCGAGGGCGTGGATGTCCCTCTTCGCGGCGGCGTCGCGGTAGGACTGCACCTCTTCGGGTGAAGCCTCGGCTCCGGGCAGCGGCGAGCCGTGGTGCTTCACCATCTGCACGATGAGCGGCTTGGCGAGCTCGGCGAGCTTCTCGTCGATGGTCGAGACGATCGGCTCCGGCTGCTTGCCCTTCTTCTGCTCGTCTTCGGTGGGAACGGTTCGGTACTGACCGTCGAGCACCTGGCGGCGGAGCGTGTAGATGCTCTTGCGCTGCTGGTTCATCACGTCGTCGTACTCGAGGAGGTTCTTGCGGATGTCGAAGTTGCGCTCCTCGACCTTCTTCTGAGCGTTCTCGACCGCGCGCGTGACCCACTTGTGCTCGATGGGGACGCCCTCCTCCATCCCGAGGCGGTCCATCATCGCCTGGACGCGCTCGCCGGCGAAGATGCGCATGAGGTCGTCTTCGAGGACAGGATAGAAGCGCGCTCTTACCGGGGTCGCCCTGACGGCCCGACCGGCCGCGCAGCTGGTTGTCGATGCGCCGCGACTCGTGGCGCTCGGTGCCGAGGATGTAGAGCCCGCCCGCGTCGACCACCTCGTCGCGCTCGGCGAGCGAACGCGCTTCGTATTGACGCGTGGCCTCCTTCACCTCCGCCTCGATGTCGATCTCGGGAAGCGGCGGAAGGCTCTCCTCGTCCTCACCGGCCTCGATCGCAGCCGCTCGAGCGGCCTCCGCTGCCGCGCGCTCGTCTGCGTGCCGTTTCAGGACGTCGTTCCGCGCGAGCATCTCGGGGTTGCCGCCGAGGACGATGTCGGTGCCGCGACCGGCCATGTTGGTCGCGACCGTGACCGAGCCCTTTCGGCCGGCCTGGGCGACGACGTACGCCTCGCGCTCGTGCTGCTTCGCGTTGAGGACGTGGAGCGCAATGCCCTTCTTCTCGAGGAGGCGCGAGAGCGCGTCGGACTTCTCGACGCTCGTCGTGCCGACGAGGACGGGCTGACCTCGCTCGCTGCACTCGGCGATCTCGTCGGCGATCGCCAGAAACTTCTCGCGCTCGGTCTTGTAGACGAGGTCCTCGTGGTCGAGGCGGGCGACGGGCTTGTTCGTCGGGATGACGACGACGTCGAGCTTGTAGGTCTTGTGGAACTCGGCCGCCTCGGTGTCGGCGGTGCCGGTCATGCCGCAGAGCTTCTTGTAGAGCCGGAAGAGGTTCTGGAACGAGATGGTCGCGAGCGTGCTGTTCTCGTCCTGGATCCGGACGTGCTCCTTCGCCTCGACCGCCTGGTGCAGCCCGTCGGACCAGCGGCGCCCGGGGAGCGTCGCGCCCGGTGAACTCGTCGATGATGAGGACGCTGCCCGTCGTCCGTGACCATGTACTGCTGATCCTTCTTGTAGAGCGCGTGGGCGCGAAGGCACTGCTGCAGGATGTGTAGCGTCTGGAGGTTGATCGGGTCGTAGAGGTTCTGGCCGCCGTCGCTGCTCGCCGAGAGAGCCCCCGCGGCACGAGCAGCTGGTGAACCGCCTCCATGCCCTCTTCGGTCAACGTGGCGGACCGCGCCTTCTCGTCGACCTCGTAGTGCTCCTCCTTGCGGAGGCGCGGGATGACGTCGCTGATCTGGCGGTACTTCTCGCTCGCGGTCTCGACCTGGCCCGCTGATGATGAGCGGCGTGCGCGCCTCGTCGACGAGGATCGAGTCGACCTCGTCGACGATCGCGTAGCTCAGCTCGCGCTGCGCGTAGTCGTAGATGCTGAACTTCATGTTGTCGCGCAGGTAGTCGAAGCCGAACTCGTTGTTCTGCCCGTACGTGATGTCGCACGCGATAGGCGCGCTTCTTCTCGGCGTTCGCCTGCGAGTGATGGATGACGCCGGTCGTGAGACCCAGGAAGATGTAGAGCTTCCCCATCCACTCGGCGTCGCGGCGTGGCGAGGTAGTCGTTCACGGTGACGAGGTGGACGCCCTTGCCGCTCGAGCGCGTTGAGGTAGCAGGGCAACGTCGCGACGAGCGTCTTGCCTTCGCCGGTCTTCATCTCGGCGATCTTGCCGTCGTGAAGCACGATGCCGCCGATGAGCTGCACGTCGTAGTGGCGCATCCCGAGGGCGCGCTTGCCGGCCTCGCGCGCTACGGCGAACGCCTGGATCAAGATGTCGTCGAGCGTCGCGCCCGTCGTCGAGCTTCTCCCGGAATTCGGCGGTCTTCGCCTTGAGCTCCGCGTCCGAGAGCTTCTGCATCTTCGGCTCGAGGTCGCCGATCGCGGAGATGCGCGGTCGCATCCGCTTGATCTCGCGCTCGTGTTTGGTGCCGAAGACCTTCCGGAAGAAGTCGAGCATTCGGGGCTCCAGCCCCCCGCGGGGGGCGAATTCCGGCGCAATCTAAGCCCCCTCCCCGTCATCTGCAATGCGGCCCAGCTCACCCGCGCGCGAGGAGCAGGATCATCGCCGCGACGAACGCCAGCCCGACCACCAGGGTGATCCCGAGCACGGTCAGCGTCATCGCGATGACGCGTCGCGCTCCGGTGGCACCCCGATCCCCGGCCGCGGCGAGCAGCTCGCGCGCCTGCGCGGCGGCGGCCAGCCCGCGCCGCAGCATGAAGCCGACCACGAAGACGCCGACGGCGAGGATCGACAGCCCCGCGATCCATCGCGCTCGAACGCGGTTCTCGTCGAGCACGCTCGTCGACTGCATGCGTCCGCTCATCGCGATGGGTGCGGGGACGAAGTCCATCTCGAGCGGCGCGAGAGCGAACTCCGCCTCGCGCTCGCGGTCGAGCCCCGCGTGGGGAATGCCGCGGGTGAACGGATCGTCGGCGCCCTCGGCTACGAGCCGTGCGCGGATCGCGCGGAGCGCTCGGGCCGGCGAAGGATCGATCGACACGAACCGAACCGCCGCGGAGTCTGCGCCGTATGGGTCGGTCCGAACCTGGATCCGCCAGAGCCCGGGATTGAGATCGCCCGTCGGTAGCTCGTGCGCGTCGCTCGTGCGCGCGACCGACCCCGTCCGCTCCCAGCGCCGCTCGCGGTATGCGTCGACGATGAACGCTGGCGCGGGCGCGCGCGTTGCCTCGACGCGCGGCGATGCCGAGATCGCGTGCGACACGTCCAGCGAGAAGCTCCCTAGAAGGACGGGAAGGTGCACGCGCCTTCGCGCGACATCCGCGCCGTCGCGCGACGCGACGACGTCGACCTCCGCTTCCGGAGCGTCGATGGGCATCTCGACGCGGACGATCCCGTCGGTCGAGCCCGCGGGCTCGACCGCGCCCACGGCGCCGACGCCGCTCACGGGCTCGACGCGCACCTCCGCCGGCGGCGAGCCGACCCAGACGAGACCGGTGCAGCGCTCGCCGAGGATGCAGCGTCCGCCTCGGACGCGGAGCTCGAGCGCGGAGGGTACGGGCCCGAGTCCGACCGGCTCGATCGCTCCGAGCGCGTACTGCTGCAGCCGGTGCATCGGAAAGCCGATCGGCTCGGGCGTCCGAGGATCGGCGCGGACCTGGATCGGTGCCTGGCAGCGCGCGAGCGTTCCATCGGCGAGCGCTGCGCGCGCCTTCAACGTGTACTCGCCGGACCGCGAGGGTACGTCGACGACACCCTCCATGCCGAAGAACGGAGCGACCGCTGTGCCCACCTCCGCCGCCTCCGGGGTGTGTGCGCCGGGCGGGGACGGCAGGAGCCTCCCGCGTGCGGCCACGCGCCCGTCCGCGTCCTCGAGCCTCCACGCGACGCGCGTGGCGACGCTGCGAACGCCCACACCCTCGAGCGGTGTCTGCTCGAAGAGGAACGCGCGGACGGCCATGGTTCGACCCGGAAGCGCGCCACCGGGCGTGAGGAGCTGCAGGTCCGGAGCAGGCGACGCCGTCTCGAGCGCGAAGACGGTGACGAACACGACGGCGACGGACATCGGAACGACGAAGAGGGCGGCGCGCTCGAGCCACGTCCTCGGAGGAGGAGGCTCGTCGCCGCCGGGACCGTCCTCTTCGTCGGGGGTCGACATCGAAGTCACGGTATCCTACACACGGCGGGGATCGTGTGCGGCGTCCCCCGCGGCGCTTCGCCAGTCCTGCCAGGGGGGCCACGAGCCATGAGCGCAGTCGGCGAGAAGACGGAGATGACGAGCCTGAAGTCGCGGCTCGCGGCGTACATGGACCGGCATGGGCTGCGCTCGACCGCACAACGAAGGCTCGTCACCGACGTGTTCCTGAAGTCCGACGGTCACCTGTCGATCGAGGACCTGTGGGGCAAGGTTCGCCGCCGCGATCCGAAGGTCGGGTACGCCACGGTGTATCGAACGCTGAAGCTGCTCCGCGACTCGGGGCTCGCCAGCGAGCGACGGTTCGGCGACGGGGTGTCGCGCTACGAGGTCGCCCACGAGGACGAGCATCACGATCACCTCATCTGTACCGAGTGCGGGCGCATCGTGGAGTTCGAGGACGACCGGATCGAGCAGCTTCAAGAGGACCTCGCGAAGAAGCACGGCTTCGCGCTCACGCGGCACCGGCACGAGCTCTACGGTCTCTGTCCGGACTGTCGGACCTGACCCGGCAGGTAGGCCACCGGCCTACATTGCGCGGCGCCCACGCGCCTGCATGATGGATGGATGACTTGTCTTGATGTGAGACGCCGCGCGGCTCTCGGCCGTCGCCTCGCGGTGTGTTGTTCGACGGCTCTGTTGTCCGCGCTCACGCTCGCGACCCCGGCGCGTGCCGAGCCCGCCATCTTGACGACGTCGGGCGGGGCGCTGCGCTGCGCGACCGTGACTTTCTGTGACGGTGGGTGCACCACCGGAGACTGCTTGGACGTCATGCGGGGCGAGCGTTTCTGCGGGGAGCCCACCGACTCGTTCTGCTGCAACACCATCGACGATTGCCCGACGCTCGCGAGCGGCGCGCATCCGGCCGCGTGCTCCGCGGTACCTGGGCTCAGCATCAGCGTCTGCGTCTACCAGTGCCTGGGCCTCGCCGTGGACGCGTGCTTCACGCCGCCCGAAGGCGGCTCGACCGCGCTCTGGGACGAAGGCGACTGCGACGGCGACACCGTCCCGAACGCCATGGACCCCTGCCCCTGCGATGACAACGCGACGCCGACGGGCTGCCCGGAGCCGGACGGCGGGACGCCGGCCGAACCCGCGGACGCCGGGCCGGCCCCAGCGGATGCGGGCTCGGATGCCGGCCCGGACGATGCGGGAACGAACGGTCAGGACGGCGGCCACGCGGGCGCCGACGCTTCGCCGAGGGGCGATCCGGGATCGACGTACCGCGGAATGGGCGGATGCGTGTGTCGGGCCGGCGGCGCGCGCACGCCGACGACGGGCGCGTGGCTCGCCACGCTCGGCGTCGCGTTCGCGGCGTTCGCGCGGCGCCGGCGTCGAGCGCGGGCGCGACGCGTCAGTTCGCGATCAACGGAGCGATGACGAGCGCGACGACGCTCATCAGCTTGACGAGGATGTTGAGCGAGGGGCCGGCCGTGTCCTTGAACGGATCGCCGACGGTGTCGCCGACGACGGCGGCCTTGTGCGCGTCAGAGCCCTTCGGGTGCACCGAGCCGTCCTTCATCTTGTAGCCGCCGCCCTCGAACGACTTCTTCGCGTTGTCCCACGCGCCGCCGGCGTTCGACATGAAGATCGCGAGCAGCACGCCCGAGATGAGCGTGCCGGCGAGCACGCCGCCGAGCGCCTCGGCGCCCATGTTGTGACCGAGGAGGTTTCCGCCGAAGCCGACGACGACGGGAGTCACGATGGCGAGCGCGCCGGGAAGGATCATCCGCTTGAGCGCGCCGCGGTCGAGATGTCCACGCAACGCGCCGTGTCGGGAGCGGCCTTGCCCTCGAGCAGGCCCTCGATCTCGCGGAACTGCCGCCGAACCTCTTCGATCATCTCCATCGCGGCCTCGCCGACGGCGTGCATCGCCATGGACGAGAAGAGGAACGGGAGCATCCCGCCGATGAAGAGGCCCGCCATGACGACGGGCTTCGAGATGTCGATCGCCGTGATGCGCGCCTGCTGCGCGAACGCCGCGAAGAGCGCGAGCGCGGTCATCGCGGCCGAGCCGATCGCGAAGCCCTTGCCGATCGCGGCGGTCGTGTTGCCGACCGCGTCGAGCTTGTCGGTGCGCTCGCGGACCGAGGCGTCCTGGTGGCTCATCTCCGCGATGCCGCCCGCGTTGTCCGCGATCGGTCCGTACGCGTCGACGGCGAGCTGGATGCCGGTCGGTCGAGAGCATCCCGAGCGCGGCGATGGCGACGCCGTAGAGCCCGGCGAAGTGCGCGGCGGCGACGACGCCGAGCGCGATGCACAGGATCGGGAGCGCGGTCGACTGCATGCCGATACCGAGGCCTGCGATGATGTTCGTGGCGTGACCGGTCTTCGACTGCTCTGCGATGCTGTCGACCGGCGGCTTCTCCATCGAGCAGTAGTACGAGGTGATCATTCCGATCGCGACGCCGGTCGCGAGGCCGATGACCGTCGCGATCCCGACGTGGTACCACTCGACGAGCTCGCCCGTCGTCGAGCCGATCACGGTCGTCCCGTACTCCGGCCACATGAGCTTCGCGATGCCGAACGTCGCGATCGCCATCACGCCCGCGGCGCCGAACGCTCCGCTGTCGAGCGCGAGCTGCGGGTTGCCGCCTTCCTTGGTGCGCACGAAGAACGTGCCCACGATCGACGCGATCACCCCGGCGCCCGCGATGACGAGCGGCATGAGGACGGGCCCGACGTCGCCGCTCTGCGTCGCGCTCAGCCCGAGGCCGAGGACCATCGTGCCGACGATCGCGCCGATGTACGACTCGAAGAGGTCGGCGCCCATGCCCGCGACGTCGCCGACATTGTCGCCGACGTTGTCCGCGATGACGGCGGGGTTTCGGGGATCGTCCTCGGGTAGGCCGCTCTCGATCTTGCCGACGAGGTCGGCGCCGACGTCGGCCGCCTTCGTGTAGATTCCGCCACCGACGCGAGCGAAGAGCGCGATCGAAGACGCGCCCATCGAGAAGCCGGTGAGCACGCTGACCGTCGTGTAGAGGTCGCCCTGGAACACGCTCATCGTGTAGATGACGTAGAGCCCGCCGAGGCCGACGAGGCCGAGACCGACGACGCTCATCCCCATGACGGAGCCGCCGGAGAACGCGACGGCGAGCGCGGCGGGGAGCCCGGTGCGGGCGGCTGCGGTGGTGCGGACGTTCGCGTTGGTCGCGACGCGCATGCCGAAGTAGCCCGCGAGCCCGGAGCATACCGCCCCGGCGATGAACGACAGCGCGATGATGGGGCTCGCCTTCGCGCCGTTCGCCTGGACGTCACCGCTCATGTTCGCGAGCGCGAGGAGCCCCGCGACGACGACGACGAAGAACCCGAGCACCCTATACTCGCGCGCGAGGAACGCCATCGCGCCCTCCTGGATGCGCGACGCGATCTCCTTCATCACGTCGGTGCCGGCGTCCTGGCGCTTGACCCACGCCGCCCTCGTGTAGGCGAACAGGAGCGCGAGCACGCCGGCGACAGGGGCGGCGTAGATCAGTTCTGCCGTCATTCTGGTGGTCCTTGTGTGCGAGGGGCCGCGCGCGAGCGCGCGTTTTCTACACGATTTCGCGGTAGGGTCAACCGCTCGACGAGCGTCAGCCGCGAGCGCTCGCGATCGCCTCGCGCGCCGGAGCCCAATCGGCCGGGCCCTGGACGTTGATTTTCCCAACATCCTTCGAGATTCGGCCGACGAGCCCGGTGAGCACACGGCCAGGCCCGATCTCGACGAAGAGCGTGACGCCGTCGGCGAGCATTCGCTCGATGCTCTGCTGCCAGCGCACCGGTCGGCTCACCTGCTCGCGCAGCGCTCTCCGCGCGCTCGCCGCGTCGGTGACGGGTGCGCCGTCGACGTTCACGTACACGGGGACGGTCGGATCGACCATGCGCGCCTCTTCGAGGTGCGGCGCGAGGCGCTCTTCGGCGGGCCGCATGAGGCTCGAGTGAAACGGGGCGCTCACCGGCAGCGGCATCGCCCGACCGCCCGCGGCCTTGATCGCCTCGCTCGCCACCCCGACCGGCCCGGCGGCGCCGGCGATCACGATCTGCCCGGGCGAGTTGTAGTTCACGGGCTCGACGCACCCTTCGGTCTCGCGACAGATGCGCTCGACGTCGTTCGCGTCGATGCGGAGCGCCGCCGCCATCGCGCCCTCGCCCACGGGCACGGCTTGCTGCATGTACGTGCCGCGGACGCGCACGAGCCGCACGGCGTCGTCGAAGGTGAGCGTCCCAGCGCAGACGTGGGCGGAGTACTCGCCGAGGCTGTGACCGGCGGTCACGTCGGGCGCCTCTTCGAGGCCGAGCAAGAGCGCGATCGACGTCGTCAGCACGGCGGGCTGAGTGTTCGCGGTGAGCACCAGGTCCCCCTCCGGCCCCTCGAAACAGAGCCGCGAGAGCGATTCCCCGAGCGCCTCGTCCGCGGAGTCGAAGACGGCGCGCGCGGCCTCGGACGCGTCGTACGCGTCCTTGCCCATGCCCACCTGCTGCGAGCCCTGGCCCGGAAAGACGAACGCTACCTTCCCCATCGGTCCTCCTGGCCAAGACGGCCCGTCACCCGCCGGTGTACGTGTGCTCGTTCCGCCGCGACAAGACGAAGAAGCTCATGGCCAATCTCACGCCGAGCAGCGCGACGAAGGCGTGCCCCAAGAGCAGCTCGGGGTCGTCCGGGTACACCTGCACGAGATAGTCGCGCAAGACCTTCGATGGGTCGTACCAGGGGTTGCCGCCGAGCGAGTAGTCGAGGAGCAACGCATTCGCGTAGATCGAGTCGGTGTCGGCGGGCCGCACGCGGTGGACGCGATAGAACCCGTGACGCTTCGGCCGCTCGGCGCTCGGTCGGGCCAGGTGGGGCTCGTCGTCGCCGTTCTGCTGGACGACGATGTTGTAGCCCTGGATGAAGGGCTCGGGGCCGCCCGTGGTGCGCGCCGGCCCCGCGTAGAAGCCCTTGATGAACTTTCGGATGCCCACGAGCCGCGTCACGCGGAGCGTGTTCACGCCGGCGAACTCGCGGCCAGCGAGGGACTCGAAAGCGGGCATCGTGCCGTCCCGCATGATGCGGGCTCGATCCGCATTGGACGCCTCGTGAAGGAGGGAGCGGCGATCCCACCGCGTCCCGTCGGGCCGGAACAGCGCGCTCACGGCACGACTTGTAGCACGCCTCGTCCGCAGACTGGCCCGCTCGGCGCCGGATGGCTTAGGATCGCCGAGTGGCGGAACCGACCGACCTGATCGTGATCGGGAAGGACGGCTCGGTCCGCGCGGCGACGCGCGGCGCCGAGCGACGTCTTCGGGATCGCTCGGGCCGATACGTCCTCACGGTGGACACGCCGGGAATGCTCATGCTGCGCCGCCTATTCGAGGACGGCGAGGACGAGAAGCGCGCGGCAGCGCCGGGCGTTCGTGTGCTGATGGCGGGCGAGATCACCGGGCGGATGACGATGCTCGAGATGATCAACGTCATCGCGAACTCCGGGTGGCGCGGCGAGCTGGGGTGCACGCCGTGGACGGGACGATGCGAACGCTGCTCTTCGATCAGGGCGCGGTGAAATATGCGGCGAGCGATCACTCGGACGACCTGCTCGGCGAGGTGCTCTACCGGCAGGGGATCGTCGACCGGGTGACGCTCGACGACATGCTGCGAGAGATCGGGCCGGAGAAGCGGTTCGGCCAGCTGGTCGTGGAGCGCGGGATCCTCTCGCAGGAGCAGCTCTTCGCGGCGCTCCAGAAACAGGTCGAGCAGATCTTCTTCGGCACGTTGCTCGTCGAGGACGGCACGTACGCGTTCTGTACGCCCGACGACACATCGCCTCCGCCGGCCCACACGGTGCACATGCCCGTGCAGCCGCTCCTGATGGAGGGCGTTCAGCGCATCGACGAGATGGCGCTCTTCCGCGAGCGCATCCCGAACGACGACATGTGCCCGGAGGTGAAGGCCGGCGTGCATCGGCGATCGCTCGACGCGACGTCGATGACCGTCCTCTCGTACTGCGACGGATCGCGCACGATCGAGGAGATCGCGCGGGAGACCGGGCTCGGCGAGTTCCTGACGACGAAGACGATCTACCACCTGCTCTCGGTCGGCCAGATCGAGCTCCATCAGAGCGCGAGGTTCAGCGACGACGCCGTCCGCGAGCTCGTCCGAGCGTTCAACGCGGTGCTCCGCGACATCTTCGTGGCCGTGGCCACCTACGGAGGGATCGACCGGACCCGCAAGACGCTCTCTGCGTGGATCCAGGGGAGCGGCTACGGGCCGTACTTCGGCCGCACCGTCGGCGAGGACGGGAGCATCGACATCGAGACCGTCGTGAAGGCGCTCCGGGGCGTGGAGCACGACCGACCGCTCGAGGCCCTCCATCAGGCGCTCCACGAGCTCGTCGCGTTCGCGCTCTTCAGCGCGACCACGGCCCTGCCCCGCGACCAGGAGCTGATCCTCGCGCGGGACGTGAACCACCGCCTCAAGCAGATCCGCATCTGACCCGGTCGACCCGGACCTCGGCCGGCTTGACACGAGGGGGAAGGGACACGATTCATTGGGGGATCCATGGTGGAAGCGGAGATCCTCGAAGCGCGAATCCGGGAGCAGATCCCGGGGGTGACCCACGTCTCGATCGAGGACCTGACGGGGTCGCGCGACCACTATCAGGCCGTCATCGTCTCGGCGGCGTTCGAAGGGGTCTCGCGGGTCGAGCAGCACCGCCTGGTGTATGGCGCGCTGGGCGACCTGATGGCAGGCGCGGTGCACGCGCTCGCGCTCTCGACGTACACGCCCGAAGCTTGGAAGAAGCGAGGCGGAAGCCTCACGAGGTAACGATGGACACAGCGACGAAGGAACGCATCCAGACGATCATCGACGGGCACCCGATCGTGCTCTTCATGAAGGGGACGAAGACGTTCCCGCAATGCGGCTTCTCCGCGACGGTCGTCGAGGTGATGCGGCGGCTCGAGGCCGACTTCGAGTCGGTGAACGTGCTCGAAGACGCCGAGATCCGACAGGGCATCAAGGAGTTCGCGAATTGGCCGACAATCCCGCAGCTCTACGTCGGCGGCAAGTTCGTCGGCGGGTGCGACATCGTGCGCGACATGTACACGAGCGGTGAGCTCGGACCGATCGTCGACGAGGCGCTCGGTCGAGCGTCCAAAGAGTCGGCCGGCGGCTGACGGCGATCGTCCCACATGATAGTCCTCGGTTCGGCAAGGCCGAGGAGGAGCACGTGGGACGCAAGAGTTGGGCTATGGTCGCGGTCGCGCTCGGCGCGTCGCTGACGCTCGCGGGCTGCCCCGAGGACGGGACGACGCCGGGGACGTGCAGCTTGGACTTCAACCGGACGTTCACGTCCAACTTTGGCGATGCCGAGATCGACTCGCTGCTCGAAGCGACGGCCGAGCTCAACGTCGCGGCGAACGCGATCGAGTCCGACGTGCTCGGCGCGTGCAACGGCATCTCGACGGACCTCGGCGGGGCGTCCGCGACGGATGTGGACACCGCGTGCATGAACGCGTCGAGCGCGATCGACGCGGTTCTCGCTGCGAACGCGATGGTCACGCTGACCGTCGACGTCGAGCCGGCGGTCTGCACGGTGAGCGTCGACGCGTACGCGGACTGCGTCGCGGAGTGCGACGCCAGCTTCGACGCGAGCGCGACGCCGCCGACCTGCTCTGGCGGAATGCTCGCGGGCGAGTGCATGGCCGAGTGCATGGGCTCGTGCACGCTCGAGGGAACGGTCGACTGCGAGGGCTCGTGCGAGGGGTCGTGCAACGGGACGTGCGACGCGACGATTCGAGGGAGCTGCACGGGGAGCTGCACGGGGCAGTGCGAAGGAACCTGCGCGGCGATGGACGGCGACGGCAACTGCATGGGGTCGTGCGACGGGACGTGCCGCGGGACCTGCGACGCGATGGTCGATGCGGAGTGCCGCGGCTCGTGCACGGGGACGTGCATGGGCTCGTGCACCGCTGACGTGACCGGAAGCTGCGAGGGCACGTGCACGGGGATGTGCTCGGTCGACTTCGTCGCGCCGCGGTGTGAAGGCGGCGACGTCATGGTCATGGCGGACGCGGACTGCCAGGCATCGTGCGACGCGGACGTGTCGGCCAACGCCACGTGCACCGAGCCTCGGGTCTTCGTGACCTACACGGGCGCCGCCGACGCGGGCGAGATGCTGACGGCGCTCGCCGACACGCTCGCGGCCAACCTGCCGCGCCTCTTGGCGGCGGCCGAGCGCGCCGCCGGCATCGCCGATGCCGCGACGAGGTTCGGGAACAGCCTGAGCGGCGCCGTCCGCGGCGCGGCTTCGGCCGGGCTCACGGCGGCCGCGTGCGTCGCCGAAGCCGTCGACGTCGAGATAGCGGCAGCGGCGAAGATCGACGTCTCGGTGAGCGCGTCCGCGAGCGTCGAGGCCAGCGCGACCGGCGGCTGAGCCGAGGCTCACAGAGGGGGCGGGCCGTCGGCGGTGATCGCGACGAGCTGCTGTCGCTCCGTGATGCCCTTGAGGTCAGCCTCGAAGCTCTCCTGCGGATAGCGCTCGAGGAGCGGCGCGATGTCGGTCTCCTTCGCGAGCTCCGCCATCACGACGACCTGCCCGGCCTTCGCCTTGCCCTCGAGCCGCGCCGCGACGTTCACGGTCGTCCCGAAGAAGTCGAGCCAATCGTTCGCGCGGACCCCGAGGCACGGCCCCGAGTGCACCCCGATGCGCACCGCGAGGCCGTGCACGCCGAAGGCCTGACGGTTCTCGCGAGCCATCGCGAGCGCGGCGCGCACGCCGTCCGCAGGCGCACCGAACGACGCCATCACGGCGTCGCCCATCGTCTTCACGATCGCGCCACCGCTCTCGCGGACGATGCGGTCCATGAGCCGGAAGTGCTCCTCGACCATCGCGAAGGCCTTGGCGTCGCCGATGCGCTCGTAGAGCGCGGTCGACCCGGTGAGATCGGAGAAGAGGAGCGTCATCCGGCCGATCGAGAGATCGAGCCCGGCGGCCGGAGCCTCGGCCGCGAAGAGGTCGACGAACTCGGGGAACGACGCGACCACGGAGCCGAGGACCGCATCGGCGTTCCAGCCTGCCCGCTCGACGAGAACCGTGACGGGCTCGTCGCTCTCGTTCGCGAATCTCGATGCACGGGTCCTCGCCGTTCATGGGCGTCGACTCCGTGCGCAGCGTGTCGGCGTCGATGACGACGTCGAGGTCGCTCCCGGGCTCGTCGATCTCGATGTCGTCCGCGATCGGCGCGCCGAGGATGCGCAGATGCATCGCGCCCCTGGGCAGGTCCGCGACCTCGCTCAGGACCTCGCCGGGCGCGACGGTGAGCTGCGCGAGCACGTGCGGCAGAAACGACGGGCTCGACGCGCAGTAGACCGAGGCTTGAACGCGCCGGACGGCCGGGCTCGACTGGAAGACGGCCTCGACGTGCTTGCCGAAGTCGAGATCGTAGCCGATGTTGCAGGCGTCGCAGTGCACGTCGCGACCGACCGCGTCGAGGGACGCGACCACGCTCGCGGAGACGCGACAGACGGGGCAGTTGATCTGCCACTTGAGCTCGGTGAGCCCCGCGACGGTCGCGTGAAGGAACGCGGCGAGGGTCTCGCGGCGATCGGTCTCCCACACGCGAGCCAGCTCGAACGGTCGGATCTGCGCGACCTCATCGTCGGGTCGATCGCGAAGAAAGCCCACGATGCGCTCGACGAGCTCCGCGCCGACCCCGACCTCACCGAGGGTTCGTGCCCGCCGCTCGAGAGCGTCGAGGTCGGGTGGCGTGCGTGCGCCGCTCGCGACCGTGTCGTACGTGGACATGAGCGCGCGCTGCACCTGCATCACCGCCGGCTGGGTCGTGTCGTCCTCGAGCGTTGCGCGCCCGAGCACGTTGTCGATGCTGTCGAGATACCTGTCGAGCGAGCGGCCGAACCTGGTCTTCATGATCGTGCCCGCGAACAGGCCGAGGGCGCCCGTGCCGGTCACGTACGAGGTCGCTGTCACTTCGGTCCCGCCTTCGACGTCCCGGAGCCGGGCGCGAAAGCCTCCCGTGTGAAGCGGGCCCTTGAGGAACGTTCGCTCGCCGTGGACGAAGCGCCCCTCGACCCACCGATACGGCGGCTCGATCCACTCGAGCGCGAAGCCGAGCTCGGTCGCGCTCGCCGTTCGGCAGCGGGCTCCGTCGATCTCGCGCCAGGCATACCGGCCGGCCTTGAGGCCGTTGGCGCGGTCCCAGCGGTTCGTGTCCGCGACGAGCGCCCATACGGGCGCGCGCGGCGCGGGAAACACGCGCGTTCGCGTCGCCTCGTAGACACGGCCGCTCATCGCGCCGGAGCGTAGCATCGAGAGGTGCATGGGGTCGTCCGCGCCGTTCGCGTGGGCGCGAGGTGCCCCTCCCCTGTCGTCCTCACATCTACGAGGCAGGCGGTACGACGGATTAATCGAGGAGCGCGTGGAGCGTCGGCGGAAGATCGGGATCGCGCTCGAGCGCGCGCGTGTAGGCGCGACGCGCACCTTCGGCGTCGCCGGCACGCTGCCGGAGCACGGCGAGGTTGAGGAGCGGATTCGCGTCGTGCTCGTCGAGCTCCGCCGCGCGCGAGAGCGCGAGGGCGGCGCCGTCCGTGTCGCCCGTCCGCATCAACGCGGCGCCGAGCCCATTGTGCGCAGCGGCGAGGTCCGGCGAGCGCTCGAGCGCGGCCCGGAAGGCGCGCGCCGCGAGGACCGGCTGCGAGCCGAGAACGAGCGCGTTTCCGAGCTTCAGCCACGCCGCGGAGTCCTCGGGCGCGCGCGCGAGCGCTTCGCGGTAGGCGGCGAGCGCCTCGTCGAGCGCGCCGAGGTCGCGCTTCAAGTCGCCGAGCGCGAGGAGCGCCTCGCCGTCGTTCGGAGCGAGCTCCGCCGCGCGCCGAAAGTCCGACTCGCCCCCCGCGACGTCACCGACCGCAGCGCGGGCCAGCCCGCGACCGAGGAGCGCGTCCGCGTCGCCCGCCGAGAGCTCGAGCGCGCGATCGAACGCGTCGCGCGCCTCGGCGTGCCTGCCCTCGACCCGCAGCACACGCCCGAGGTTGATCCACGCGTCGGGGCTGTCCGCGTCGAGGCGGATCGCCGCGCGAAGCGCGGTCTCCGCTTCCTCGGTGCGACCGGCGCCCTCGAGCGCCAGCGCGAGACGCGAGCGCACCACCGCGGCGTTGGGCTCGATCGCCACGAGCCGCGTGAGATCGTCGAGCGCTTCGCGCGGGTCATCTCGATCGAGCGCGAGGTCCGCGTGCAAGAGCAACGCGCGCGCATCGTCCGGAGCTTCTTCGAGCGCAGCTTCGACCTCGAGCCGCGCGGTCGCCACGTCGGCGCGACGCCGAGCGATCTCGGCGGCGAGGACCCTGATGTCCGGCGTGCGTCCGAGCCGAGCGCGAGCGCCGGAGAGCTCACCCTCGGCGCGGATGAGATCGCCCCTCGCGAGCTCGGTGAGCGCGGCGGCGTAGCGCTCGAGTCCCTCGAGCTCTCGGTCGGTTCGGCCGAGGCCACGGGCGCGCTCGAGCATGCTCGCGGCGGTCGACGCCTGGAGGCGGTCGAGCTCGGGGGCCTCCGCCAGAGAGGCTCCGAGCCTCTGCTTCGCGCCTTCCACGAGCGCGTCGGCCTCTTCCGAGCGTCGGACGGCGAACAGAGAGAAGGCCGCGGAGACGACCGCGGCCAAGGCCACCGCGATCAAGGTTTTCTTGCGTCGCATGGGGCGATTTCCCGGCCAGCTCGATCCCCGGTCAACTTTTCTGCTAACGAACGCCCGATGCGGGCCGACGGCAGCGCTCTTTCAGTCTTCGGTGTCGCGGCGCTCCTCGGTGCGTCGGCGCTCGCCGCGCGTGCGACGTCGAGCGGCGGACCGGGTGCGGCGGACGCGCAGGTGCCGTCTCCGGCGCGCATTCGGCGGATCGTGTCCGCGACGCTCCAGACCGACGAGATCCTGCTCGCCCTCGTCCCGCCGGATCGCCTGGTCGCACTGAGCACGTTCGCCGATGACCCTGCCGCCTCGAACGTACGCGACGTCGCAGCGCGGGTGCGACGGCGGGTGCGCGGAGATCCCGAGACCATCCTCGCGCTGACACCCGACGTCGTCTTCACGAGCCCGTACGTGCGCCCCGAATCGACGTCCCTGCTCGCGCGCGCCGGTGTACCGATCGTGCGAATGCCCGCGATCACGAGCCTCGCGTCGGTCGAGCGGAGCGTCGAGCTCGCCGGGCGGATCGTCGGCGAGGCGCGAGCGGCCGGCGGAATCGTCCGTCGCATGCGCGCCAGTCTCGACGCGGTGCGCGAGCGTGTGCGCGGTGCGGCGCGCCCGCGCGTGCTCCTCCACGACCGCGCCGGGTACACCGCCGGCGGGGGGACGGTGTTCGACAATCTCGTCGATGCTGCCGGTGGGCGCAACGCCGCGCGCGAGGCCGGCATCGTCGGGCACGCCGTACTGTCGACGGAGCGTCTCCTCGAGCTCGACCCCGACGTCGTCGTCGACGTGCAGTACGTCGCAGACGGTCGTGCAGAGCACCTCCTGTCCGCGCCGAGCTTCGCGGAGGATCCGCGCTTCCGGGAGCTGCGCGCCGTGCGGGAGCATCGCGTCCACACGTTGCCGCCGCGCGTGATGCTCAGCGCGTCGCAGTACGCCGTGAATGGCGCGCGCGCTCTCGGCGAAGTGCTCCACCCCGAGCGGTTCGAACCGTGAAGAACGCGCGCATTCCGCTGCTGTTCGCGATCGTCCTCGCGCTCTCCATCGTCGCGGCGACCGCCCTCGGCGGCGCTTGGCTTCCGCTCGGACGCACGGCATCGATCGTTCTCCACGCCATCGTCGGCGGGGACGACGAAGCGGTGCCGTGGGAGCGTGCCGTCGTCCTGAGCGTGCGTCTCCCGCGCGTTCTATTGGCCGCGCTGACGGGAGCGGCGCTCGCGACGGCCGGCGCGGCCATGCAGGCGCTCTTTCGCAACCCCATGGCCGACCCGGGGATCCTCGGCATCTCGTCGGGCGCCGCGCTCGGCGCGGTCGTGGCGCTCTATGCGGGCGCAGCCGCGGCGGCGTTCGTCGCCGTTCCGCTCTGTGCGTTCATCGGCGCGCTCGGGTGTGCGGGCGCCGTGTACGCGCTCAGCACCTCGCGCGGGCGAACGCCCGTCACGACGCTTCTTCTATCGGGCATCGCCGTCGGGGGCATCGCCGGCGCGATGACCTCGCTCGTGCTGTCGCTCTCGCTCGCCGACTGGGAGGTCGGGAGCGAGATGCTTCGCTGGCTGATGGGCGGCCTCGAGGGGCGCACGTGGCCGCATCTCGCGATGGCGACACCGATCGCGCTCGGCGGCTCGATCTGGCTCGCGGCATACGCGCGCGACCTCGACGCGCTCTTGCTCGGCGAGGAGAACGCGATGGCTGTCGGCGTCGACGTGCCTCGCGTCAAGCGAACGCTGCTCCTGCTCGCGAGCCTCGTCACGGCCGCGACGGTGGCGGTCACGGGTGTGATCGGGTTCGTCGGGCTCATGGTGCCGCACGCCGTGCGGCTCGTGACCGGCCCGTCGCACGCGCGGCTCGTGCCGGCGTCGTTCGTCGCTGGTGCGGTCTTCCTCGTGTGGGCGGACGCGCTGTGCCGGGCGCTTCCGGCGACCGACCTGCGGCTCGGCGTCGTGACGGCCGCGACCGGCGGACCGTTCTTCTTGTTTCTGCTCGTGCGCAGGCGGATGCGCGAGGAGCGCGCGTGACACGCGACGGCTCCCCGATGCTCGCGGTTCGCGCGGCGTCGGTCGCGTATGGCGCGCGGCGCGTGCTCTTCGAGGTCTCGCTCGAGGTGGCGCCCGGAGAGGTGGTCGCGATCGTCGGCCCGAACGGAGCCGGCAAGAGCACGCTCCTGCGCGCCGCCGTCGGCGCGCTCCCGCTCGCGGGCGGGACGATCGCGCTCTCGGGCGCCGAGCTCGAGTCCCTCACGCGGCGCGAGGTCGCGCGCCGCGCCGCGTTCCTCCCGCAGAGCGCACCGCTCGAGTTCGAGTTCAGCGTGCGCGAGGTGGTGGCGATGGGCCGCACCCCTCACCTCGGCCGCTTCCGCCCGCTCGGCGCGGACGACCGCCGCGCGATCGACGACGCGCTCGGCGCCACGCGCGTCGCCGAGATGGCGGAGCGCAGCGTCGTCGAGCTCTCGGGCGGCGAACGCCAACGCGTGATGCTCGCGCGTGCGATCGCCCAAGCCGCGCCGCTCCTCGTGCTCGACGAGCCGAGCGCGAGCCTCGACCTCCTGCACGCGTTCGAGCTGCTCGAGCTCCTCGAGCGTCACGCGCGCGGCGGCGGTGCGGTCCTCGTCGCGCTGCATGACCTCGGAGCGGCGGCGCGGTTCGCCGATCGAGTGGTCGTGCTCGACCGCGGTCGCTTGCACTCGTCCGGCCCTGCGCGCGACGTCCTCTCCCGCACGATGATGCGAGAGGTGTTCGGAGTGGACGCGCGGCTGCTGGAGGACGACGGCCACGTGACGATCGCCGTCCGCGGCCGGGCCGAGGCCGAGGGCTCGTGAGCCCGCGCCTGACGCGCGCCGCGCTCAGTCGGGCTTGTTCGTGTCGATGTCGTCGTTCCGATCGCCGAGCACGCGACCGAGGGTCTCGACGAGCCAGGTGCTGAACTCGAAGCTCGACGGACCGCCGACCTCCGCGCAGCGGCGCAGCTCGAACACGAGCTCGCCCGCGGTCTGCGGACGCAGGTCCGGGTCGCGTGCGAGGCCGCGTGCGACGATGCTCTCGAAAGCGGGCGGGACCGGGACGCGCGCCACCTCCCGCAGCAGCGGCGCGTCGGTCGCGGCCTTGCGCGCGAGCAATCCGATCGGATTGTCGTCCTGAAACACCGGACGTCCTGCGAGCAGCTCGAACGCGATCGAGGCGAGCGCGTACACGTCGACCCGGTGATCGGTGCTCGTGTTGCCCTCGACGACCTCGGGCGCGATCGTCGTGACGGTCGTGAGGTCGGCCTGCGCCGTCGCCCGCGATGGGTCCGCGGAAGGCGAGACGAGAGCGCCCGCACCGGCGCCGGTGATCGTGATCCCGATGCCGTCGCCCTCGACGCGCCTGAGGACGAGCTTTCGGAGCGTCAGCCGGCGGTGGACCACGGACACCTCGTGAAGAGCGTCGAGGCCGCGTCCGACGCCGGTGAGCAAGACCGCGACCTGTGCAGGCGCGAGCTGGCCGAGGACCGAGAGCGCGTGCTCGAGGTCCACTCCGTTGACGAGCTCGGACACGAAGTACGCGCGCTCGTGCTCGAGCTTCACGAGCGAGTGCGTTCGCGCCACGTGCGGGTGGCGCACCGAACGGAGCGCCTCGGCCTCGCGCTCGAGCTCTTCTGGTCGCGAGATGCCACCCGGAGGCGCGACCACGGTGAGCGCGACGAGCTGGCGCGTCTCCTCGTCGCGCGCCTCGAACACGTGGCTCATGCCCGTCGCGTCGAGCGTCGCGAGCACGCGGTAGCGCGTGCCGACGACCTCGCCCATCGGCAGGTACGGCTGCGCTGCGCGGCGCCCGCGAGGCTTCATGGCGGCATCGTACTCTGGCCACCGCTCGATTGGGATAGCGACGGCGGGCCGGGGCGCGAGTCGGCTGAGGAGCGCGTATCATCGGAGCGTGTCGGTCGGCGACTGCGAGCGGGCGGCGAAGCGCGCGGTGTGGCTCGCGGCCGTCGTCGTCGTTGCGGCGTGCGGTGGGAGCGACGGCGTGCTCGGCGAGGACGGCGCCGTCTCGGGCGACGCGACGCCCGTCGACGGCGGTGGCGCGCCCTCGGACGCCGGCGCACCGCGCGACGGCGGCCGCTCGGGCACGGACGCCGGTCCGCTCCTCGGGCCGCCCTACCCGATCGTGCTCGCCCACGGGTTCTTCGGCTTCGACGACTTCGCCGGCGCGGGCTTCCTCGACTACTTCTACGGCGTCCGCGCGCGCCTCGAAGAGGAAGGCGAGACGCTCGTCTTCACGCCCGCGGTCGACCCGTTCAACTCGTCGGCGGTGCGCGGCGCCGAGCTCTCCGACCGGATCGACGAGATCCTCGCCTCGACCGGTCACGCCAAGGTCGTGATCGTCGGCCACTCACAAGGCGGCCTCGACGCGCGCGTCGTCGCGCACGATCACCCGGAACGCGTCGCGGCGGTCGTCACGATCGCGACGCCGCACGGCGGCTCGCCCGTCGCCGACACGGCGCTCGACCTCGCCGCCGGGGAGCGCACGCGCGCCTTCCTCGACGCGCTCGTCCGCCTCGTCGGCGCGCCGCTCTACGACGAGGTCGGCGACGAGACGAGCGTCTTCGCGGCGCTCGAGCAGTTCTCGACCGACGGCGTCGCGGCGTTCGACGCTGCGTACCCGGACGCGCCGGGCGTGGCGTACCGGTCGATCGCAGGCGTCTCGGCGCTCGCCTGGGGCCCGGAGTGCAGCCGCGCGGCCGCGCCGCCGTTCATCTCGCGCTGGTCGCGCGACCGCGACCCGATCGACCCGCTCCTCTCGCTGACGAGCGGGCTCATCGGCGGCACGCTCCTCGACCCCCACCCGAACGACGGCCTCGTCCGCGTCGAGGACGCCGAGCACGGAGCCTTCCTCGGCTGCGTCCCCGCCGACCACCTCGACGAGGTCGGCCAGCTCCTCGGCGACGGCCCCGGCCTCGGCAACGACTTCGACTACCTCGACTTCTACGTCGAGCTCGTGCGGTATCTCCGAGACGCGGGGCTGTGAGCCGACGGGCGACAGCGTGAGCTCCGACGGTGCCGCTGCAGAGAGCGAGCGAATTCTGGTGGAGACTCTCATCGCGGGCATGTCCCGCACGCGCATCGAGATCGTCCGAGGCGACATCGTGGAACAAGAAGTCGACGCGATTGTCAACGCCGCGAACGAATCGCTGCTCGGCGGCGGCGGCGTAGACGGCGCGATCCATCGCGCCGCCGGCCGTGAGCTCCTCGAAGCGTGCCTTGCGCTCCCCCGAGGCGCCCCTCGTGCTCCGTGGAGGCGATGACGCGCGGGTCCGCTTCACGCAAGTCCGCCTTCGTCGCAGACAACCAAGCCGACTGCGGACCCACAGCGGGCTCATACACCCCCTCCACGGCCATGCGTTCGAGGAGACGCTCGTCCCGGCGTCCGTTGAGGGAGATAACTGGCCAGCTTTGGAAAGCCTTCACGTACTTGTCGGCCGCCGAGAGCGTCAAGATAGCCATGACGCCTCCAAGCTCAGGAGCTCAAGCATGTGTACGACGATCGTCGTGGAGCTCGAGGCACTAGAGGCAGCTCTTCGCGCAGCGGCTGACGACGGCGCCGCCCGGAGGGAGGCGTTGCAGATCATGTCAATCCTGACATAGTTCGTCTGAGCATGAAGGACAAGCCCCTCGTGTGGCTGAGAGGCGAGGTCAAGAGTCCTCCGTTCTCCGACGAGGGGCGCCGACGAGCCGGATGGCTCCGGCGGAGGCTGCAACGGGGTGAGACTCTTGGACTGCCAGACTCTAGGCCGATGCCCGGCATCGGAGCACGGTGCCACGAGCTTCGCATCGGCGACGGTGGAGCTCGCAAGACCTGCGTATCGTGTACCGCGTCGATCTCGACGCGATCCTCATCGCCGAAGTATTTGCGAAGAAGACGCAGAAGACGCCGACGGCCGTCATCGACAAGGCGAAGCGCCGTCTGCGCATGTACGACGATGTCGTGAAGGAGTGAGCATGGATCCGAAGAGGAAGCGCAAACTCGAGGCAGCAGGATGGTCCGTAGGGTCCGCGCAGGATTTCGTTGGTCTCTCGGACGAGGAGGCGGCTTACGTCGAGATGCGCCTCTCGCTCGCGCGGCTCTTCGGAAAGCGCCGAGCGTCGCTCGGGCACACCCAGGAGCGCGTGGCGAGCCTGCTCGGCTCCAGTCAGTCGCGCGTAGCGAAGATGGAGGCAGGTGACCCGAGCGTTTCCATCGACCTCATGATCCGGTCGCTTCTGAAGCTCGGCGCCAGCCGTCGCGAAGTCGGCAAGGCGATCGCGTCGACTCCCACGAGGAAGAGCGCGTAGCGGGTCGCGAGAGCGCGCGGGCCAATGTCGCCGGTCGCACCAGAGGATCCCTCCCCACCAGAGGATCCCCACCAGAGGATCCCTCCCCACCAGAGGATCCCTCCGCCGTCCTAGGAAATCCGCCGAGCATCGTAGCGCGAAGTGGCCCCACCAGAGGATCCCTCCGCCGTCCTAGGAAATCCGCCGAGCATCGTAGCGCGAAGTGGCGTCCTGGTGGCGGACCGCCGGCGAACCGCCGGCGGCCGCCGCTTGCGGAGATCGGGAAAGCCGTGGCGCGAGGGCATCGGAGCATCGGCACGGGGTTCGCTCTGCTCGTGCCCGATGACGGCGGCTCGGATCATCGTCCGAGGAGCGACGACGGCGGTGACGCGGCGGACGGCGTTCCGCAAGGCGTTCGTCGGTCCATGGCAAAGGGAGGTGAAGAACATCTGGCTGTACGCGCTGGCCGACGCGCAGCGCTCGACCGACGTCGCGGTTCATCACGGGATGCTGGTCATCACGCACCACCACCTGAACGTGACGCCGAGCCGCAACAACCTCCCCGAGTTCATGCGGCGGGTGCACGTCGACATGAGCTGCGCGCTGAGCACGCTGCTCGCGCGCGAGCGCTACGACGCGCCACGCGAGCTGTGGGACGGGCGCGGTCCGCACTACCTACGCCTGATCGACGCCGCGGCGCAGGCGAGCCACCTCGTCTACGAGCAGCTCAACTGCGTCGCGGCGGGTCTCGTCGAGAAGCCGAGCGACATGCCCGATTACGCGTTCGACTTCGGCCTGTGGAAGACGGGCTACCTCGAGGTCGAGCGACCTTCGGTCTACTTCGACGACGGGCGGCCCGAGGCGCTGCGGCTCGAGATCACGCCCCCGCCGCTTCTCTACGCGGCGTTCGGGGGCGACCTCGACGCGCTGGTCCATCACATGCGTCGGC
Organism: uncultured delta proteobacterium; assembly: GCA_963740495.1. GTDB lineage: Bacteria > Myxococcota_A > Polyangia > Polyangiales > CAVUEK01 > CAVUEK01. The sequence continues at coordinate 8,940 of CAVUEK010000004.1, read as the reverse complement.
TCGCCGACGCCGGTGCGCGCGCTCTTCGATCCAGGCGCACGCGTCCGGTGGCAGGGGTCAAGCGCATCACGCGCCTCCACCCGTGGAGCGAGCCTCGGACGCTCCGCGAGCGCGGCGGCGAGCCCGTACCGACCTTCCGTGTCGGTGCTCGCGGCATCGTCGCGGCAGAGCAGGAAGTCCGCTGCGCCGAGGAGACGACGTGGTTTCGCGTGACGCACGAGAACGTGCGCCGCGCGAGACGTGATGGCGACAGCTCGCAGCGCTTCCCGTTCGGCACGTACGAGTGGAGCGTCGTCCATCGCGCCCCCGTCGAGCCCGCGCCGCCGACCGACGCGACCGTCACTCGCCCCGGACCGCTCTTCACGGAGGTGTGCGACGAGCTCGAACGCGTCTCTCCGGCGCCCGAAACCATCACCGCGATCTCGCACGAGCTCATCGATCAGGTCGAGCAGGCCTTTCGCGACGAAGCCGAGCAGATCCTCGAAGAGAGCCTCTGCGACCTGAGCGACGCGCTGCCGGTGAGCGTCACCGCCGGCGCGGACGAGGGAGACGGCCCGCCGGCGTCCGTCGCCGTCCGCCACCGATTCGATCGCCGCGTCCCCGTCGACAAGACCGCCGCGCGTCGCATGGTCGTCCTTCGCGACCGCCGCCGCGGCCGCCCTTCGCGAAAGAACGCCGACCCACCTGTCTGAACACAGACCGCCCACCAGGGCACGCGCCGCTCGACACCGGCTCGGGCGGCGCGCCCGTGCGTCTCGCGTCGCGAATTTTCGCGCCGAGCGCGTCGGGCGAGCGGTGCGGAGGCGCTTCGGACGCGCGAGTGGGCGGCCTCGGAGCGTGGACGGGGTTGGCGGGGCGTTCCTGGGGAGCCGGGGGAGCCGGGCGCGCTCCGTTTCGGTCTCGCACCTCGGACAGATCGCCTGGGGGACAGATCGCCTGGGGGACAGATCGCCTGGGGAGGACAGATCGCCTGGGGACAGATCGCCTGGACAGATCGCCTCGGCAAGATCGCCTCGCCTCGCCTCGCCGATGGACAGATCGCCGATCGCCGCTCCGACGACAGATCGCCATGGACAGATCGCCATCTCGCTACACGCGACCCGTCATGCTGCGTGATCAGGCCGTGAGCTGCACCCGGCTACACCTCTTGATCCTCTTGATCAAGTCTCTGTCGACTCTGCCGAGAGGATGTGATCGACCAAATCGAGGCAGGCCGAACAGATGCAGTGTCCGTTTCTCGAGACCATCCATTCGGATCGTTCGCCGGCCGTGCAAAAGTCGCAAACGGTCGGCTCTGCCTTGGCCAGCTCCCGTAGCGAGCGCGCACATAGCGCACATACGACCGCGCTGCTTCCTGCGACTAGTCTTGTTTCATCCTTACTCCGGTTACAGAAACTGCATGACACCGCGTGCGGTGATGTGACCGCTTGCGCTTCTTGCGCTTCGTAGATCAAGTCCATGGCCCGTCGAATCCACGCAGGCCCATCCGGTCCGATGGGTTGTATGAACACGTAGCTCGTGACCTCGGGGAAGTACACAGAGAGCCTTGCCTCCGTGTCGCGTCGGCGCTGCGTGTCCCCGATGTCCCAGAGGCAGAACACGTTGAACGTGCTACCGCGCGCAGGCAGAGGAACAACCCCAAGTTCCTCGAGCAGCGCCCGCGGTGCAGCGGCCACAGCGCTATACGGAGATTTCGCGCTCACCAAGATTCCTTAGCATGCGGGCACGACGTCTCCACCTCTTCCGCGGTCATGGTCATCATCGATAAATTACGTAATCGGTGTGATGCACGGGAGGCTCTCCGCGACCGGAAGCACGTAGCGGCCCGTCTGTCGCGAGCGGTCTCGAAGGGTCCCACTTGGAGCGGCGTGAGCGGTACCCTGGAGCCCACCGCTCGGGCATGAGATGGAGCGGTGCGTGAGCGTCGCGAGAGACGCGCGCGGCGGTGCCGCGCGACCGGGCTCTTGTCCCGCCGGTTCGGTTCGGTCATTTCTTTGCGGTGCGCGGGTCGCGGTAGCTCCTTGCGTGCAAGAGGTCGAAGACTTCGCTGCGCTCGGTGAGCCTCTCGGCGATGATCTGCGCGCTGAGCGGGTCGGGGAAGACTTTGGTCCAGTCCTTGAAGGGCCGGTTGGTGGTGACGACGGTGGAGCGCCGGTGGTCGTAGCGCTCGCTCATGACCTGGAAGGCGAGCTTGGCCTGCGCGGCGTCCATCTCGAGGACGGCAAAGTCCTCGACGACGAGCAGCGAGGCGGCGGTGAAGCGCCGGAGAGCGCGCTCGAGGTGTCCGTGGATCTCGGCGCCGGCGAGCTCGTTGAGCATGCGCGCGGCGGTGGTGACGACGACGCGGCGCGTGGCCTGACACGCACGGTATGCGAGCGCCCGCGCGAGGAAGGTCTTGCCCGTGCCGGGCGCGCCGACGAAGATCGGGTTGAGGCCGCGCTCGATGAAGTCGAGCTCGTGCAGCGCGAGGTAGCGGGCACGGAGCTTCTTTCGGTGGGGGTCGAAGTCGAAATCGAAGCCGTCGACGGTGTTGATCTCGGGGAAGCGCGCCGCGCGCACCCGGCGCACGATGGCGCTTTGAATGCGGCTCGTGCGCTCGTCGTCGCAGAGCGCATCGACGACGTCGAGCGCGCCGAGGTTGTCCTCTTTGGCGCGCTCGAGGAGCGGGCCGAGGCTGCGCGCCATGCCGGGCAGTCTCAGCCAACGCATCTTGTCGACCGTCAGCGACAGCCGGTCTTCGTACTTCATTCGCTCTCTTCCGGTGTGACGGGCGGCTCGCCCGGGTCGCGCGTGCGGTGCGCGGCGATGGCGTCGTAGACGCCGAGGTCGGGCTCGGGTGCCGACAGCGCGTCGAGCGCGGCGTCGCCGAGTCGTAGAGGAGGCGGTCCGGGCACGAGCCTGCGCTTGTGGCGCAGCACGTACTCGACGTAATCGGCGCCGACGTGGCCCGTGCGCATCACCTCGTCCATCGCGTCGGCGGTCGCACTTGCGCCGAAGAGCTCGACGAGCCACACGAGGCGGACGGTCTCGTGCCGGATCGAGCGGCGCGTCGCGGCGAGCAGAGCGAAGTAGCGCCGGCCGCGCTCGGCGAGCGGCTCGAGCGCGTCGGGCAAGACGCCCGCGTGGCGGCGAGCGCCGTGCTCGCGCATGCCGTGCTCGTGCGTGGGGTCGCGGACGTCGACGCGGATCTGCCACGAGCGCGGGTGACGCGCGACTTCTTTGGGCCCGAGCACGACGCGCACATCCGAGTCGTCGGCACGCACCAGGACGGTCTGGCCCGCGAGACGCCAGGGCACCGTGTAGTCGTTGCGGTCGAAGTGCACGCGGTGCGTGCGCCCGACGCCGGTCGAGAGCGTGTCGTCGGTGTCGAAGGGCCGCTCGACGAGCGGCGCGAGCACGTGCTTCTCCTCGTGCTCGTAGACGAGCGCGGGGATCTTGCCCGTCGTCTCGTGCTCGCGCCCGTTGGCGAAGCGGTCGCGCCACACACCAGCCTCGAGCCTGAGGTGATCGAGATCGGCGAAGCGGCGGCCCGGGCAAAAGCGCGTGCGCACGAAGCCGATGCCGCGCTCGACGAAGGGCTTGCCCGTGGGCTGCCTGGGAGCGGTGGCCGAGATCGCGAAGCCGCGGATGCGCGCGTACTCGACGAAGCGTGGATGGTAGATGGGCCCGGCGGCTGTGCGCCCGAGCACGACGGTCTTCATGTTGTCGAAGACGTCGACGGCGGTGCGCCCGGCGAAGAAACCGAGCGAGCGCTCCATGCAGCGCAGGAAGCTGCCCATCTGTTGGCTGAGCGCGAACTCGAGGTAGAGCATCCGCGAGTACGCGAGCACCGCGACGAAAGCCGAGACGCGGCGTGCGACGCCGGGCAGCCAGAAGCCCATGTCCGCCCAGTCGACTTCGAGCCGCTCGGCGGGGCGCAGCTCGAAGCGCGAATACACCGCGATCGATGGCTTGGGGCGCATGAGGCGCATGCGCTCGCGCAGTACCGTCTGCCCGCCGGTGTAGCCGAGCGGACGCAGCCGCTCGAGCATCGCCGGCACGCTCAGGTCGGGCGCGCGCGCGAGCTCGTCGCGGATGACCTGCTCGAAGGGAGCGAGGATGGACGTGCGGGGCGTGCGTGCCGCGGGCGGCGGCGTGCGCGCTTGTCCGAGCAGCCGGCGCACGGTCTTGCGCGCCATCTTCATGCGCGCCGCGATCTTGCGGATCCCCAGACCCTCCACGTAGCGCAGCCGCAGGACCTCGGCCGTGCGCTCATCGTCCACCTTGCTGCTCATCGCGCGACTGCCGTCACGAGCAGCCGCTCGAGCTCGCGGAAGTCACCGAGCCCGTCGAGCCCGTCACGCCGGCGGCGCGCGCGAGCGGCGGCGCGCGGCACCCACTCGAGCTCGTACAGCGCGCTCGACTCGCCGTGGATCGCGAAGGCGTCGCGATAGACCGAGGTCGACAACGAGCTCGAGTCGTCGGCCACAACGAGCGCAGCGCGCACCTGTCGCCCCTCCCACAGCGCGAGCGCCTCCATCAGCGACACGACCGCGTGCGGGCTCGAAGGCTGTAGCGACAGATGCGCCTTGAGGATCGTCTCGCTCGCGCTGCGCATCGCGAGCACCCGCGTGCTCGTCGCGCTCGGCTCGAGCCCCATCCAGATCGATTCGGTCATCGTCGTGCTCCGCCGCGACCGCGGGCCGGCTCGCGCCGCCGTCGATCACGTGCGCGCTACGATGCGCGATCGGCGCTCGAGCGGAAGAGCATGATCGGTCTCGATCTCGTGCTGATTTCTTGCGCGCCCGAAGCGCACGGTTTCGCGCCGCGTGCTTCATCCGCGCGCTGAATCCCCCGCGGTAGCGGGCGTCGTACTGTCGCATCCGCTCGGCGCGCTCGGCCGCCGCGCAGCCCGCAGAGCAATACACCTCGCCTCGGTAGCAAGGCGGGCAGCGCACGAAGCCCCCGCCACAACGTCTGCACATCAGCTCGTATCCCTGCACCGCTCCCGCGGCGCGCAGCGACCTTCGTCGAGATCTGGACGGACCGACTCAGACCGGCGATCGTGTCGATCGTCGGTGCCGCGCCTTAGTACGCGCAGCGCGGTCCGGCCGAGGGACGGAGCCTCCAGCTCCGTGCCCTCCCATGCGCGCAGACCGGATCGTCACCCGGCTCTCGCCCCACGCGCCTCTTTCCGACAACCACGACCCGGGCCCCGGGCTCCGCCGATCCCGTGCGGAGTGGGACCCGTCACGGCCGCTCGCAACACCTCCGGACGCATTGGTACTCGCAGTAGCGTTGACCTGCGCCGGGTTCGTCTCCCAGGCTAACGAGCTCGCGGTCCAAGTGACAGACATCGCCGTCGCGTGTTCCGCCCGTGGTCGCGCCCCCAGCGCCAATCGCAATCGCGAGCGCTATCAGTCGCTCGATTAGCGGCCGCGGGTCGAATAGCCTCGACGGAGCCAGAGGGTCTGCGGTCGTTTCTCCGCGTAGTCGCTCGGCCTGCGCAAGCGCGAAGCCCGCGACGGCTATCGCAGCCAACGCAGCGCCTGCGGCCTGGGCGACCGAGAAGCCGAGGATCGTTTGACGCCCGGTCGGGTCGACGAACACGAGCGGATTGCCCGCGGCAAACGTGTACGACCCATGAGGGTCTCCGGCTCGAGCAGCAACCCTGAGCGGGATCCCTGCTCACGAACCTCCCCGTCTCCGCGTCGTACGTCCGCGCCCGCACGAAGTAGAGCCCGGTGACATCCATCCACATCCCGTGCAGCCGGAAGTCGCCGAGCGTCTCACTCGGCAGCACCGCGGCCGGCCCGCTCGCGACGCGCACCTCGCCGAACGGGTCATACTCGAACGTCGCGACGGCCGCGCCCGTCTCGTCCGCGAGCGCGATCGTCGAGCCCTGCGCGTCCTCCAAGTAGTAGAACGTCTCACCCGTCGACGGGACGATCCGCATCAACGGCCGGTCGTCGTCCGCGTACACGTACACAGCGACGGGCGCCCCGGTCTCGTCCGCGACCGCATGGATCGACTCGAGCCCGCTCCCACGCGCCGGCGCCCACAGATAGCTCCGCGTCACGCCCGCGTGCTCGACACGCTCCCTCCGCCCGAGCGCGTCGAACGCGTAGCTCGCCCACGGCGCGCCGCCGCGCTCGATGCTCGTGACGTTGCCGTCCGGATCGAACCCGAGCGCGAGCGACTCGAGCCCGCGCACGATCGACGTCGTCCGCCCGGCTCCGTCGTACGCAAAGCTCGCCACGGTCGAGCCACCCGAGACGATCTCGTCGAGGTGTGCCGCCGCGCTCGTCACGTACGTCTCGAGCACGCCATCTCGCGTCACGGTCTCGCGGTTCCCATCCGCGTCGAACGTGTACGCCGTCTCCCCGCGCAAGACGCCCGTCCCATCGAACCGCTCTTCGCTCGTGAGCCTGAGCGCGCCGTCGTAGCCGAGCACGACGTAGCTCCCGTCCTCGCGCTCGATGCGCTCCGGCTCGCCACCCTCGGCGCGCGTGTAGCTCCGCGACGCCAGCACCGTGCTCGTCGCCACATGCTCGTGGACGATGCTCGTCACGCGATCGCGCGCGTCATACGTCCATCGCGTGACGACGCCGTTCGGGAGCGTCCGGCTCTCGAGCCGGCCGGCGAGGTCTCTCACGAACGTCGTCTCGCCGCCGAGCGGGTCGACCATCCGGGTGATCGCGCCTTCGCCGTCGTGCTCGTAGCTCGTCTCGTACGCCGCGCCCGACTTCCACGGTCACCCGCTCGACGCGGTTCGCGAGGTCGTAGCCGTACTCGACGGCACCGACCGGGCTCGCCGTGCGCTCGAGCCTCCCGGCCGCGTCGTACGACAGGGTGACGGTGCCCGTCGGTCCGGTCGCGGTCTCGATGCGGTCGCCCGGCCCGTAGGTGAAGCTCCGGCTGTGCCCGGTCGACGACGTGCGCGACAGCTCGCGCCCGGCGGTGTCGATCACGTAGTCGAGCTCGGTCCCGTCTCCGAGCACGCGGCGGTCGAGCCGCCCGTCGAGGCCGTACTCGAACGTCTCGGTCGTCGCGTCCGCGTGATGCACTTCGCGGATCCGCCCTTGTCCATCGAAGAGCTGCTCGGTCGCGTCGCCGCCCGGCGTCGTGACGCGCGAGAGGCGGTGGCCGAACGCCGCGAGCTCGGGCACCGGGTCTGCCGGTCGGTCGGTCGCGCTCGACGCGTAGCGGTAGGCCATCCGTCCCGCGTCGCGAAGCTCGAGCGACACCTCGTCCGAGCCCGCGCCAAACGCGACGTCGCCGAGCGGGACCGAACCGTAGTCGTACCCGAACGGCGCCCCGCCTCCGAGGAACGTCGCGGTGCGCAAGCCCGAGCTCGGCGTCGTAGCCATACGTGCGCTCCCGGCCTCCCTCGTCTCGCGTCGTGAGCGGGTACGACGATGCGTCGTCGACGAGCGTCGTCCCGAAGTAGCTCGTCGATGCGGACGTCCCGCCGGGAAAGTCTGTCTGCGTGGAAGGCCGTGCATGGCGTCGTCAGGTCCTGTGCCTCGCGCGGACGCCGCCCTCGACTCCATGACCTTCGCCATACCTTCGCGTGTCGATGCCTTCTCCGGTGGTGAAGCGGGTCGGCGCCGCGTTCTCCCGCGTGCTACGCGGTCGTGCTCGGCCTCGCGCGCTCGCATGCTTCTACCGCCTTGGTGAGCGCGTACCAATCCGGCCGCTCCTCGTGAAGCGCACAGAGCGACGGCAGCCACCGCGGATCTGCTCGAAGCTCGACGGCCTCCAACAACGGAGAAGAAACACGCCGCGCCGCGAGCTCGGCCGTGATGCCGTACGCCGCGGATGGGTCGTCTCTGATCGCGAGCCCGAGAATCGCTTCGTGGCGTGTCTCAATGTTCGAGTCCAATAGTCGCTGTTTCAGCGCCTCACGAACGGACGTGTCATCGTCATTGCGCTGGACTCCGAGGCTAAAAGTCGCCCAGTTTCGAACGTCGTCGTCGACGTCCATCGATAGCCGCACCAGTGCGTCCCGGGTCTTCGCATCTCGGGCTCGTGCGAGCGCCGTGGCCACGGCGAGGCGAACACCATCGTCCGCAGCGCTCGAGAGCGCGATGAGCTCGGGTACGACGGCCTCCACACCGAGGTGCGAGAAGGCGTAGATCGCCGCAGCCACGACCGATGTCGACTCGTGAGCCAGCTGCGCCTTCAGATCTGTTGTGACCTTCCGCCGATAGTCACTGTCGGCGGTCCGGAGCTGCGCGAGCACGGCGCACGCGACGACACGTTCGGTCGGAACTCCCGCCAGCAACCGCAAGCATTCGGTGTAGGTCTCGGCCGCCGGCCCGCGATGTAGCCTCCGGATGACATCGTGTTGGGCCTCCTCGTCGTCTTCGAGCGCGATGGCCCGAGCCAGAAGATCACGCACCTCGTCGGGCTTCGAGCTTGTCATCGTGCTACTCGCGGCCTCGGCCGCGGCAGTCGAACGCTTTTTGAGTCTTTTCGATCCTCCTCTTCATTTCCGTGTCCCCGGCGCGCCGCGCCGATTCTAGCAAGACCTCGAGAGCCTCGCAGATCGTAAGCCGCCGGCCCGTCTCGGCGAGGGCGCGCGAGATAAGTTCACGGGCGTCTTCCTCGACTTCCGTGTCTTTGACGTTCTGCTTGCCGCCCTTCGCCAGCACGATCCACAACCCGATCAGGCCAACGGCGCGCAGTACCAGCGGTTGCGGGTCGAAGATCCGCAGTGGTGACGCAAAATCGGCGGAAGCCTCGCCTCGCATCGCCCTCGCCTGGGTCAATGCGTAGAGTGTGAGGGCCGTAGCTCCGAGCGCCACCAGCGCAACCTGCGCTGCGTTTAGTTCAGGAAGGCTGAACCGCCCCGTGGGATCCACGAACACGAACGGATTGCCCGCCGCAAACACGTATTGCGCGAACGTCTCGGGCGGCTCGAGTACATCGCTAGCGGGCGGGTCCCTACTCACAAAC
>CAVUEK010000003.1:0-120757 GCA_963740495.1 uncultured delta proteobacterium | reverse complement strand
GCACCGTCGACGGCGTTGCGACCGATCTTTCGGCGCGCGGGCTCTGGGTTGCCCTCGAGACGCCGCTCGAAGTGGGGGTGCTGGTGACGGTGCACGTCCGGCTTCCACGCACAGGTCGCATGCTCGACGTCGTCGCAGAGGTCGCGCGCGTCGACGCGAACGGCTTCGGGTTCGGCATGGGCCTTCGTTTCCAGCACCTCACTCCTTCCGACGAGATGGACCTCGAAGCCGTGCTCCACGGCCTCCCACCAAGGCTCCCGCGCGCAGGCCCGAGCACGATCGTGGAGCAGATCGTCGAGATCGACGACGAGGCGACCGACGTCGTCATCGGCGACGACGACCAGCTCGTCCGTTAGCCCCGCGCGGCGCCGTCGCGCCTGTTTCCCGTCAGCTCGGCGTGCAGTCGACGTTGACGGCGATGAGCGTGTCCGGGAAGACGGGCCACGAAGGGATCCCGAATCGCTCCACGCACGTGCCGCCCGTCGGTTGGATGATGCCGAGGGTCGCGGGCGTGCCGGCGATATTGGGGAACGTAATCTGGTTGTTGCGCCCAGTGAGCGCGCAGCCATCGGCGATGGGGGTCTCGCCGCCCACGCAGATGCGAGGGAGCACGTTGGTGACCGTGAGCCCGCCCGGGTAGAGGACGAATGCGGGGTCGTGTGTGACGGTGTCGAGCGTCGCGCCTTCACCGCCCGCATCGACCGAGACTGGGTTGTAGCCGGCCACGAGGTAGCCCAGCGCAGGATCGAACACCGACCCGGACATGGTCACCGCAGCTTCGACGCGATCGCGACGAGCGAGCCGAAGCCCGTAAGCCTCGTAGTCCGACGGGCTCGCGACCTCGCCGCGAACGACCCCGAGGTAATCGGCGACTGGCCCCACGCGCAGCAGCATCAGCATCCCGGCTGCGGACGTGACGGTATAGGAACCGTCGGCAGCGGTCGTCGTGAACGCGAGCTCGAAGCCGTTCGGAAAGAGAATCGCGACGCGAGCGCCTTCAATCAGGGGCGCACCCGTACCGGTATCCTCGCCCTCGATCACGCCAGTGACCGTGATCATCTCGATCGGACCGGCGTCGAAGCGGCCCGCGTCGACGACCGCTGCATCGAGAAGGGCTCGGTCGGCGACCATGCCATCCGAGAGAGGATCGATCATCCCCCCATCCGACCATCGCGCTCCGTCGACCGTCGCCGGGGACGCGTCGGTACATCCCGCGACGAGGACTGCGCCAATCAACCAGGTCCTATTCATTCGTATCATCATGGTTTCCCGTCGAGACGGTGCTCGGCCGTGGTCAGCACCTCCTTCGCTCCGTGGATCACCTTCTGCGCAGTCTCCCGCGCGGCGGTAGTCACCTTCGATGCCATCTTCTCCACGGCGTGGCCCGCCTTCTCCACACGCTCTCCGAGCCGACGCTCCCCCTTCTTGGCAGCTCGCTCGGCGCGGGCTCCCGCTTCGTTCGTCACCTCGGTGACCTTGTCGCCGAGCTCTTCGACCTTGGCGTTCGCCTTGGCCGCGAGGTTCTTGGCCTTGCCGGAGGCGGCGTCGATCCTCATGTCGATGTTCTTCGTGCTCATGGTGTCGCAGGCTCTGCAGAATGCGTGCCGACGAGGCGCGACGGTCAGGAGCGGAGCGGCGCGCGCAGCTCACTGTCCGCTGGTGGCAGATTCGATGTGGCGAGAACCAGGTCGGCGAGTATGTCGACCGCGGACCGAGTCTCGGGCAGAGGGCCGGTCTCACCCAGTAGCGGCCACACCGCCTCGCGGATCTTCGCTTGGCAGCACGGTGTGGAGGTACTCGAGGGCCGTGCCGCGATGGCGCGGGTCTTCGTGATGAAGGGCACGGAATGCCATGCGCAGCGGCTCGCGCTCGAGGTGCAGCGAGAGGATCGTGAACACGTGCTCGAGGCTCCGATCGACGCAATCGCGAACGAGCATCCGCGAGACCGCATCGGGGTCCTCCTCGCCGAGCTCATCGTCGAACCCTTCGGCGGGCGCGCTCTTCCCCCTCTCGTAGAGAATCGCCGCCAGGATCGACTCTCGCGGAACGACGATTCGAGCGTTCGCTCGCGTGATTCCCGAGAGCGCACGGCCGCAGGCGTACCGGACCTCGAAGCGCTCGTCGCGGATCCCCGCGACGAGCCCGTCGGCAGCGCGCTGTGACGCGGCGGCTGCGAGAATCGCGGGGATCCTCCGGCGAACGACGAAGTCCATCGCAGGATCGAGCAGCGAGTCGATGAGCTGTCCGGTCACGAGGTCTGCCACGCGTCGCAGCGCATCCGCGGCATCGCGATAGAGCTCCGGGTGCGTCAGAAGCGCTATGGCAAAGTCCGCGACCGGCTTGCTCGACCCCGGCCAAGCGGCGAGCGCGCGCTTCGTGCGGCCGACGTCGCCCGATAGCAGCTCGCGACCCTGCTCGATCAGCCGGCTTGGATCTCGGAGCGCCTCGCTCGCCGGGCCGGGCGCCGCGGTGTCGGTCCAGGAGCGCTCGGCAAGTCCGCCTGGTCGGAGCTCCTCGACCCGGACGATGAGCTCGTCGCGCTCCCGCGTCGTTCGGCCCGTGGCCTCGCGGATCGACGGAAGATCGAGACCCTTCGCGCCGTCGCGCAGCTCCTGCTCGAGCGCCCCGACGTACGCGCGGTGCAGGCGCCAAGCCACGGGCATGGTCGCGGCCGCGAGCACGATCAGCGCCGTGAGGAGAACAGGCCGAGCCTCGCTCGCCCAGAGCGCCACGGCCAAGAGCGCGAGACCGCTCCCGAGCACGGTCCCGAATCGGTCGAAACCGACGTCGATGAGGGCCTTCGTCGTGCGCTTGAGGCCGGTGGTGAGGGGCGTGTAGAGGATCTCGTATGCAGAGCGGAAGAGCGTGTTGCGGTGCGTCGCCTCGGTGCCGCGGAGGATCGCCGTGCTGGTCAGGCCCGGCACGAGGATGGCGAACACCGCGCCGAGGAAGATGATCGCGGGAAGTACGGCGATGGTCGTCGCGAGACCGAGACGCTTGATGGCGAGTCGGCCGAGTGTGAGCTGCAGGACGAACGACACCACGCTCACGCCGAGCCAAAAGATGCCGAAGAATGCGAGCAGGCGGGGCCCGCTGCCGAAGGCCTCCGCCGCGCGCGAGCTGAAGACGTAGTCGAGGATCGCGGACGTGGTCGCCCCGAGCATCACGAGGAGACCGAGCTGACGGAGCATGGGCGTGGTCCGGAGGAGCCTGAACGTGGAGCCTGCCTGGACGGTTGCGACCGGCGCCGTGACGGCGATCGACCGCGGCGTGGTCGGGGCGCGCATCAGAAGCGTTCCTGCGACACAGGCGGCATGGAGCGCGGCGAGGAAGAGAACCAGCGCTGGCAGCTCGACGAGGGACGCGCCCCGCCAGGCAGCGAGCGCCCCGAGCACGCCACCGAGCGATCCGCCTGCCGCGATCCAGGCGACCGCGCGCTTCGCCGTGTGTGGGTCGAAGCGTTCGTTGACGAGCGACCAGAAGGCGGAGATGAGCGCGGCGCCGAATACGGTCGTGTGCACGTAGACGGCGACGGCGGACGCGCGCGGCGCGACGAGCCCGAGGCCCCATTCCATCACGAGCCCGAGCGCGCTCGCTGCGAAGAGAATGGGCAAGAGCGTGGTGGGCGAGCGATGCGCCATCGACCGCGACAACCAAAGGATCGCGACCAACGAGAGCGCTGCGGACGCCGCCATGACCACGGGCAGCGACGAAGCCGGGAAGCTCGAAAGGAACAGCGCATCACGCACCGCCTTGCCCGCGACCTGGTGCGCGATCAGGCCTACCGCGGTGGCCGCTCCCGTCGCGGCACCCGGTGTCCGCGGGGACGGCTCATCGGCACACCGCATGCAGCGTCGCGTAAGCGCGCGCGTCGCCGCGCGAAGTGGACCCCGAAGACCAGAACGAGCAAGAGATGGCGTGGCTCTCCTTCGCGGTTCGAAACCGCGATCGATGGAGCCGCTCTCTGCATGTATCGAGCCGCCTCGAAGCATCCGTGACCTCTTCACGCGGCGCGGCCCGAGGGTGCGACCGGGCTCGGCGCCCTCGGTGCTCGGCGAGATGGTCGATGTACTGCCCCGTCCGGAATGCGCCGCCGGCCTGACCCGCGACGAGGATCCCGAGATCCGACAGATGGTGCGCGTCCGAGTTGAGGCCGAGCTCGGACACGCAGAGGACCGCCGGCACGCAAGCCGGTTGGTTGGCGGCTTCTCCAGGCAATCGTCTCGGGCGGAGGCTCCGCCACGAAGGAGCAGCTCGTTCTCGGGGGCTGGGGCGAGACAGCCTACCATCCCCTCGAGCACGACAGCCGCCTCCAGGTCGCTGTCCGCGCACTTCGCGAGGAGCTCGAAGACCAACCCGCCACACCCAAGCGCATCATCACGACCGAAGACGGGTATCTGCTCGGCGGCGTCGTGCGAGTGCTCTGAGCCGGGTGTGGCGCTTTTCACCAGTGCGGCGCTACGACTGGTGCTCCATGGACTCGCTGAACGCATTCTTCGCGGCGCTGGATGCCGCTTGCACGGCGGTTGGAAGCCTTCCTGCCACGTGCGTCTGCTCCGCGAGATAGCCTTGGATGGCCTTTCGATTCTCGCCGCCCGATCGCGGCGAGGTGAGGAGCGCGACCACCGCTCCGGCTGCCGCTCCACCGAGAAATGCGGCGATGATGTGCCCGCCGCCGAAGCTGCTGTTGTTTTCACTCATGGTTGGCTGCCTTTCCGTTTCCTCGGGATGATTCCCGGATTTCATTTGGTGTATCGAAGCTCGGGTCGGGGGGCCCACCCTCGGCAGGCCGAGCCTCGCGCCACGTCGTGATGAATGCGGCGACGGCTGGGCCGACCGCGTGCCCGACCGACGACGCGAGGCGTGCCGCATTCCCGATGTTCTGGAGCGCCGCCGTCGTTCGTTCGATCTCGCTGAGGAGCGGTCCCGCTCGCGCCGCCCCCTTCTGGAGCTCCTCACGGGCCGTCTTCAGCGTGAGTCGGAGCTCGAGGAGTGCCGGAATGGCAGCGCCGATGGCGAGCGCGAAGAGCATCACGAGCGCGAAGAGCGCAATTTCGATCATCGGCATGAGCTCAGCACGTGCAGATCGCGTACCAAACCTCCAGAGACGCTCTGGCGTGAACGATGCCGCGTTTCCATGCTGGAGGTCACCATGACGCAGCATCACAACGAGACGGCCGAGTTGGGCGATCTGGTCGTGGCGATATTCGACGAAGCGGCGCATTCCTCCCGGCGTCGCGATGTGCGCGAGGCATTGGACGAGCTTTTCGGCATCGCACGGGCCGGCGAGACAAGAGCGCCGCCTCGAAGCTACCCACACATTCGATCGCGCAGCCGCGCAGCTTCTTGGCGACTGCGCGGGCGAGCATCGTCCGGAGGACCGGGTCGTCGTTGGCGATCAGCAGGCGGTACGGCACCATCACAGGGCACGGGTTTGCATGGCTCGGGCCACGGAGATCTCGGCTCCGGGGGACGAGCGAAATGTGAGGGGTGTCGTCTCGACTCCCGCATCGTGGCGTTTCGCCACGGATCGGCGCAGAGGGTCCGCGCGAGTGCGGCAAGACCGCCCACCACCGCTCGAAATTCGAACGTGCCGGAGCGCTGGCGCGGACGGTGCAGCGACCGATACGATGCTCACTCGATGGCGCGTCCGAGCTCTCGCGATCGCTCTCTGTGGCGCGTTCGCAATGGGGGCGGCTGCGCAAGACGCGCCTGTCGACCGAACGGCCGAGGCGCGTGAGCTCTTCGTGCGGGGTCTCGAGCGGATGGATCGGCAGGACTGGGCCGAAGCCGCGCAGCTCTTCCGGCAGGCGCTCGTGCGGCGGTCGACGGGAGAGATCAGGTACAACCTGGCGCTCGCGCTCGCCCACGACGGCCGCGTCGTCAGCGCCGTCGCGTTGATGCAGGGGGTGGTCCGGGATCGGGCCGCGAGCCCAGACGCGCGAGCTCGCGCGCAGTCGCTTCTCGACGAGATGAGCCCGAAGCTCGCTCTCCTCGCAGCGGTCCCCAGGCGCGATCGCGGGACGGCGTCCGAAAGAGCGACGACACACCGCGAAGCTACGGCGCTCGACGCCGACGCCGACGCGTCCGCGGCCGGCGAAGGATCGGGCAGCGTGCTCCACGAATGGTGGCTGTGGGCGGGCATCGGCTCAGTCGTCGTAGGTACCGTCGCGGCGGTGCTCCTGCTCGCGCTCGGAGGCAGCACGCCAAGCCGGATCGCGCCCGCCCCTCACATGGAGGGCGGCCCGTGAGGCACGCCGTGCCTGCATCGGGTGACGAGGGCTTCCGTCTGGACGCCGCGGGCGTCGTCACGGAGCCGTGATGGATGGTGCAGCGCTAGCGTTCGGCGCGGTCATCGGCGGCAAATACCGCCTCGAAGAGGAGATCGCCCGCGGGGGAATGGCCACCATCTGGCGTGCCGTCCACATGGACCTGAGCCGCCCGGTCGCCGTGAAGTTCCTGGCGCCGGACACGAGCACGGGACCGCGGGATCGGGAGCGATTCCTGCGAGAAGCGCGCCTCGCCGCCTCGATCCGCCACCGCTTCGTGGTCGACACGATCGACTTTGGACTGACCGACGACGGCCAAGCTTTCATCGTCATGGAGCTGCTCGAAGGAGTGAGCGTCCACGATCGAGTCAACGAGGGCGAGGCTCTCCTAGCCACCGAGCTCCTTTCGATCGTCGCATCGATGCTCCGGGGCCTGGCCGCGGTCCACGCGCTGGGCATCGTCCATCGCGATTCTCAAGCCCGAGAACGTCGTCCTCGTAGAGGACGGTCACGATGCGGTCTATCCGAAGCTCATCGACTTCGGGATCTCTCGCGCGCTCGGCGGCGACGACGTCCGACCTCTGCGCCTCACGCGTGCAGGAACGGTGTTGGGCACGCCCGAGTACATGTCTCCGGAGCAAGCGCGCGGGCTCTCGGACGTCGACCTCAGGACCGACATCTACAGCATGGGTGTGTTCGTCTACGAGGGCCTCACAGGCGTGCTCCCTTTCGAGGACGAGAACCCAGGCGACTTGATGGTGAAGGTCATCCTGGGGCACGCCGCTCCGGCGATGAGCGCGATCCGGCCGGATCTCGGCGAACCGCTGTCGAGGGTCGTGGGCCGCGCGATGGCACGCGACCGCGAGAGGCGGTATCAGACCGCAGACGAGCTGCGCGAAGCGTTGGACGCGGCGATTCGGGAGAGCGCCGAGACCGTAGCGGATTGGGCCGACAAGCGGGTCGGCCCGCTGGCGGCGGAGCGAGGCGCGACCCCGCCGGCGGCGGTCGCTTCTCCTCCGCCGACGCTGGCGTCCGCCCGGCGAACGGGCGAGCCGACGCTCGCTCCACGCGTGCGTGCGTTGCCGTTTCGCCACGGGGTGAGTGTGGCGATCGGATGCATCCTGTGGTTGACGATCGTCGGTGCGACGCTGCTCACGCGAGGTCCCGAAACACGAGAGGGATTGGGCGAAGCGAGCTCGTCCAAAGGTTTGGGCTCGGACTCCGCGACGGCTCTCATGGGTGCACATGCAACCGTGCCCTTCGATTCGGGGGAAGGAGAACGCGCCATCACTGTCGACGCGAAGGCCGATGGGCTCGCGCGGGACGCCAACCGAGGACACCGTCGTTTCACGGATCCGAACACGGAGGCAACGGCGGCTTTTCGCGATCCCGGGTTCTGATGCGCCGGGTCATTCGGCGCTCGCGAGAAATCGCTCGAGAGGCAGCTCGTAGAGGATCGACGCCCGATGGACCCCCGTCTTGGCGTCACGGGACCATCGGATGTCGAGGATGTGGCCATCGCGCACCCGGACCGCACGCCGGAGCTCGTCGATTCGACCGACCAGGGCCGTCTCGTCACGTCCAGTCATCTCGAATCGCCTCGTGACGTTGACGCTGTCCATTGGAAAATTCTCCTTCGTGCGCAGTTCGCTTCGTCGCGGCCCCCGGCGACCGCTCGGCCGCCGGGGCGCTCGGCCTCGGTCTCAGGCCACCGCGCGTCGCGACGGTTCCTCGCGCGAGGAGCTCGCGTTGGCCTCCTGTCGGGGCTGACAGATCGCAGCCAGCGTGTCGAGAATCGCGCGCTCCGCTCCTGCCTTTTCCCCCGCCTTCGCGCTTCGCGCGATGTCGTTGAGCGACAGCAACCCGATCGGCGCATCGTCTTCGTCGACGATCGGGACGCGATGAACCTGGTGCTCGCTCATCAGTCTTTCCGCCACGCACGCGTGTACCTGCGTGGCCATCGCGCACCGCACGGGAATGGTGTCGAGCGCGCGTCCCTGTGTGTACGCGGCCATGCAGATGTCGCGGTCGGTGATCATCCCGCACAACTTGCCGTCTTGGCTCACCACGGGGAGCGCGCCGACATCGTGCTCCCACATGAGCCTCGCGGCAGAGTCGAGATCATCTTCCGCCCGGCAGGTCACCACGGGCTTGGTCATGATGTGTTCGATTCGCATGCTCTTCTCCTTGCCCCCACGAAGCGGGCTCGTTCCGCTCAGCAGGAATCGATCCGTGAGAGAAAGGCGCGAAACCGCGTTTCCGGCTCCGCTCGAGTGCAGCGTTTCGCCTCGGTGTGTAGCAAAACGTCTCGCTTCGTTCGGCGAAGCGCTCGGTCTGCGCCGCGTCAACTATCGCCGCTCGTCCTGGGAGGGCTGAGCCAGAACTCGGCGACGTCTCCGGCGCGATCAGGAAGGCCCGAGAGATCCTCCGGAAGGTCCACGACGATGAAGGCGACCCCGTGCTCACGACCGAGCCTTTCGCGCACTTGGGACAGATCGAAGGCGGTGTACTTCCCGGATGGAATGACGACGAGCACACGATCGGCCAACCGGACCGCACGGCGGAGACGCGGCCCGGAGTCGGGCCCTCGGTAGGGCTCGACCACGATCTCCGTGCTCCCAGAGTAGAGGGCGAGGGCCTCCGGCTCGGCGCCGCGGACCGCGAGCGACGTGGCTCCGCCGCGGACCTCGATCGGCGGTGCGCCGACCGCCGCCGTCGAATCGACCGCCCACTCGGCGCGCATCCTGCCCGCGAGCTGCGTCGCGACGCGCGACTCGGCGTTCGTTGCACCTACGACCAGCGTGGACCCACGCGAGTCCGGCAAGAAGTCGTCGAGCTCCGCGACGAGCTCGTAGATTGCCGGCCGGTCCGCGGGCCAGGTCGTCGCGCCGACGACGGCGCCGCGGCCCCAAAAGCCGACTTCCCGCGCCGTCACGATCCTGAACCCCCGGAGCTCGCGCCAGATGAACACGGCGAGAACGATGAGGGCCGCCAGCACGGGGGTGGCGAATGCCGTGACATACCGTGTGCTCAACGGCATCGCCGCTTCGGGCGGGACCGCGCGCGAGACGATGCGGAAGCCCGTAGAGGGCGAGTCGACGAGATCGAGCAGGGCGCGCCGGCGACCTGCCAACGTCGCGACATGCGCTTCGCCGGCGCTCACCGAAGCGAGAAGCGCGCTCGCCTCTCCTTCGATCTCGTTGAGCTCTGCGATGCGCTGCTCGGCGGAGTGGGTCAGCTCGCGGAGCGCTGCCTCACGCTGTCGCGCTGCTTGCCGGCTCGCGGCCGAGCTCGAAGCGCTTCCTTCCAGCGCCTCGAAGCCCGGGCTCGCCGTGACGATCCGGTCCGTGACCGTCGCGCGCGAGCCCGCCGCCTGCCGCTCTAGCGTTGCGACACGCTGTCGGAGCGCTTGGACGCGCGGATGGGCGTCGGTCAATCGGGACGACACCTGCGCGAGCTCGACCCGTGCTTGCGCGAGGGCGACCCGATTGGGCGACGCTTGCGTCTCGGTGACGATCGAGCGTCGTTGATGCCTCGCAGCCGACAGTAGCTCGTGCGTGCGAGCGTCCTCGGCTTCGCCGTCGGCCCTAGCCATGTCCGATTGGGCACGAAGCGCCGCCGCCGCCCGGATGGCTTGCTGTTGCTCGAGGTCGAAGTCTCCGAATCCGTGTGTCGCCCGGAAGGTGTCGTACGCCGCGCGCGAAGGCTCGAGTGCCGCGCGGGCGGCTTCGATGTCGGACTCGACCTGCTCGACGTACTCTTCGAGGCGCGTCCGCTCGAGTGCAACGCGGTGATCTACGTAGACGTCGACCATCGCGTTCGCGAGATTCGCGGCGCGCTCCGCGGTACGCGCTTCCGCGACGATGTTCATCACGTTGCTTGCGTTCGCGACCCTGACCTCGATGAGCGCACCGAGCTCGTCGAGCGGCCCGTTGTATCCGACGCGCTCGCGTACCGCAGCGAGGTTCACGGGTAGCTTCACCGAATCGCGCATCGTCGGAAGTTCGCTCTCGGCGACGCTCGTGATCCCCTCGACCTGGGGCATCCCTTCGTAGAGGAGGCTCGCGACGGCAACGTAGCTTTGGGGAAGCAGCCACTTCCCGGCTGCGTAGCCTGCCACGGTCCCGAGCAAGAGCGCCCCAGCGAGCCACAGCTTCGCGCGCTGGAGGAGCCGCAGCACGCGAAAGGGGTCGATCGCGCTCCCCAAACGGCGCGCGCCTCCAGCCAAGCGCGCTGAGCTCGGGGGAAGCGATCGCGGACCTGCGCGCCTTTCAGGGTCGTACATCGTGTCAGTCGGTGGTCTGCACGCGCAGATCGAAGCTCGGCGAGAAGATGTCGGCGAGCGTCGCCTGCGTGATCAGCGGCGAGCTCCGAATCCATCCCCCAACGCCGTCCACGGTCAGCTGGGCCACGAGGAGGCGCTCCTCGTCATGGAGCTCCACCGTGGCCTCGAGTCGAACGGGTGAGCCGCCCATCGTGCCGTGAACATCGAGCCGAGTGCGCTCTATCCGCGCTTCGTCGTAACGAAACGTCCCCCGTCCGAGAACCATCGCGATGGGGATGGGCGAGGCGACGTGGACGTGCCCCGTGACTCGGGTCACACGGAGCTGGGCCTTCGCGCCCGCCGCCCGAGTCCACACGCGCACGATGCCGCTCACATGGGTCACGCGAGTATCCGGCATGCCGCTCATGCGAGCTCGAAGCTCGATTCCCGAGACGTGGAGTTGGTCGAAGTCGACCGTCGTCGTCCCCGAGGAACCTCCGCGCCGCGCTCGGAAGGCCTGGTCGAGGCCCAAGCTCCCACGCGGGTCCGTTTCGAGGTAGACGGTCCCGCCGCGGAGGCGGGCGCGAGACGTCGCGATGTGCCCGCGGAGGAGGTCGAACAGCCGAATGTCGAGATTGGCCCATCGGACGCGGAGCACGACGTCGCCTCGGGGCGACGAGAAAAGGATGTCGCGCGCAACCACGTGGTCGACAGAGACTCGATCGATGTGTCCGATTCGCATCCGCCCGGCGATCTGGTCGGACACCATGCTTTCGAGCTGCCGAGCGATGAGCTCCCGCCCCGAGGTCGAATCGACGAAGAACCTGAGCCCGACGGCGATCCCGACGATGATGATGATCGTGGCCGCGGCGATCTTGGCCGACCGCCGCCCCCACTTGGAACGACCGACGCGGACGACTCCCGCCAGAAATGCTCGAGGACGCGAACGTGATGTCATGTGCCGGGAGCTGCGAACCTCGTGCCACCGACAGATCATCGAGCGCGTGCGCTCGCCGCGCGCCGCCCGCCTCGCCATCGAACGGCGCGAAGCGGGCGTACGCGTCGCGGTCTCAGCGCATGCTGACTTCGCGAGGAAGCGGGCCGAGCACGATCTCGACACGACGGTTGTTCGCGCGGCCCTCGGAGGTCGCGTTGTCGCCGACGGGCCGTGCCTCGCCGATGCCGACGGCACGGACACGATCGGACTCGACACCGTGGCCCACCAAGAAAGTGCGGACCGACTCCGCACGCGCCAGCGAAAGCGTCTCGTTCGAGCTCTCGGAGCCTCGCGAGTCCGTGAAGCCCTCGATGGTGATCTCGCGGCTCGGCTGCGAGCTCAAGGCGTCCGCCACCGCGATCAGCCGGCCCGACGCGCCCGCGAGGAGCGTCGATCCGCCGCTGCGGAAGAGGACCGAGCCGAGGATGGTGATCGTGGTCCGGTCTGGCAGCACCTGCACGGCCGCGAGGTCGTCGAGACGCCGCATCGCGTCAGCTGCGCTCGCATCCGCGGTGTCGCGCGCCATCTCCGCGTCCTCGATGTCGTCGCGCTGTTGCGCGATCGTTCGATTCTGTTGGAATGCGAGATCTCGCGAGCTCGCGATGGCCGCCCGATCGGTCGCCCGTTCCGCGCGAGCGTCACGATTGGAGCTCTCGAGCCCAGCCTGGTAGGCATCCTGCTCCTCGCCGGTGGCCTCCCCGATGCCGATGCTCCGCGCGTGGGCCTCGGCGATGAGGGTCTGCCGATGGGAGATGTACGCGAGGTCGCGTGCCTGTGTCGTTCTCGGGTGATCGCGCTGGGCGCGCTCTGCTGCGCGGAGCGTGCGCTCCGCGACGAGTAGCTCGGCGGGCACGCGCCGTCCCGCTTCTCCGTCGTGCGCGAGGGTGAGCTCGCGCTGTGCGCTGGCGATCTCGGGCGGTGGCGCGGCAGCGCCGCAGCCTAGACCGGCGAGCGCGAGCACACATGTGCCCAGAATGGTTTTCGTTGCGTAGTGCATCGTGTGATTCCTTTGGGTTTCGAATTCGATGGGGTGCCCTCGCGGGGCGGTGCTCAGAGCTGGCTGTGGCTCATGTCCTCGATGTGTTGGCTGAGCGCCTCCGCGTCCTCGCGGTCCCGAGACTCTGCTGCGAGGGCGATCGCCAGCTCGGCGTCTGCCTGCGCGCGCCGCAGCATGCGCTCGGCCCCCTCGGCGTCACCGTCCGCCTTCATCCGCGTCGCGGTTCCCACCTGATCGCGGGCGAGCTGCAGGTGGTACGCCGCCTGCGGCTGCTCCCCCGCTCCGACCTCGTCCGCGCCTCGGATCGCGGCGGTCGTTCGGGTGTTGCTCGCCTCTGGCGCGCCGCATCCGAAGCTGGCGCCGCAAAGCCCGATCATCACTGCTGCCATCCACGTAGTTCGTTTCATCGATCCTCCTCATTTCGTAGCGAGGCAACGCTCCGTGCACCAAGCGTGCCCGCCGGGATCCGACCCCGTTCGGCGAACATCGGTGGGCCGAGCGCGCTGCCGGAGTGCGGCGCGATGCCACACGCGTGGCCCTTTGGCGTTCTCGGAGACGCGCTCTGTCTTCAGTCAGTGTGCGTTGCGGTGCACTTCACGACCGAAAACGGTGAGGAAGATGATCGCGAGATCGAGCCAGAGGTCCCAGCGGCGGATGTAAGAGAGGTCGTGGTCGACGCGCTTGGCCATCATGTCGAGCGTGTCGGTCTCGCCGCGCCAACCGTTGACCTGAGCCCAGCCGGTGATGCCGGGCTTCACCTTGTGCCGGAGCATGTAACCTGGGATCTGTGAGCGGTAGATCTCGTTGTGTGCGACCGCGTGCGGCCGCGGACCGACGATCGACATCTCGCCGGTGAGCACGTTCAGGAACTGCGGGAGCTCGTCGAGCGACGTGCGGCGGAGGAACGCGCCTAGCGGCGTCATCCGCGGATCGTCCTGAGTCGCCTGCGAAACACTCGCTCCATCGTCACTGACCGTCATCGTGCGGAACTTGAGGACCCGAAAGGGATGCCCGTTCAGGCCGTAGCGCGTCTGCCTGAAGAGAATGCTTCCCTTCGACGTGAGCTTGATCGCGGCTGCGATGATCGCCATGGGGATGGCGATCAGTGTGAGGATGGCCGTCCCGAGCACGACGTCCTCGGTGCGCTTCAGCCAGCTGTTGACGCCATGGAAGGGCGTCTCGTACACGCTCATGACCGGAACATCGCCGACGGTCGAGTACCCGGCCTGAAGGAGATCCGAGAGCAGTAGGTCCGTGACGACGTGCACGGACGCCGTCGTGTCCGCGAGACGCGCCAGGAGCTCGCGGATGCGATATTCGGCGCGGAGCGGCAGGGCGACGTAGATGGTGTCGACTTCGCCGCGCTTCGCGGATCCCACTACGTCGTCGAAGTTGCCACGGATCTCTCCGAGCCCTTCGACCGCCGCAACCGTCCCGTCGTCGCCGATGCGCTCAGCGACCCTCTCCCAGCTGCGGTCGTCGAAGAAACCGATGATGCGTAGGCCGAACCACGGGTTCGCCAGCACTTCATGCGCGATGCGCACGCCGGCGTTCGTCGCGCCTACGATCGCCACGGTGCGCGTATTGCGCCCGCGGGCGCGCATCTCTTGCAGGACGAGACGCATCGAGGTTCGCCACGAGAGCAACGTGACCGGCGCGAAGGCGAACCAGAGCAGCACGGCGACACGCGAAAAGTCCTCGGAGACCTTCATGAAGAAAGCCGGCACGAGGAGGAGCGGAACCACGAGCGACCACGTGATGAGGAGAGTCGCGACCTGGCGGCGCATCGGCGTGCTGCGGAACGGCCGGCTCATCCCGACCGAATCGCCCACGGCCTGGAACAAGATCACCGCGAGCGCCGCCGCGAGCGCGTACTGCTCGGACCACGGTTGGTCGTACACCACCAACGCCGCCCACATCGCGATCACGATCGCCATGCTGTCGGCCGCGCGGATGACGAGCCGAAGCTTGCCGTAGTGCGCGCTCACCAACCCTGATTCTGATGCCACCGAAGTTGTCCTTCGCCACCGTTCCTACGCACATCGCGTGCCAGTCGATGAGCAGGCAGCAGTCGGCGCCTCCGAAGGCGTTGCGATGGATCTCGTCGGCATGAAGGACGGGCTCGCCTCACGTGCGAGGTTGCGCCCCACTCGACGCGCGTCGCTGAGGTCGTCACAGCGCCTCCCGCTCGGTCAGCTTGGAACGACGACGGGTCTTGCCGCTTCGGGGCTCCAGCGCAGGAGCTCGGCGCACATCTCACCATCGACGAGCCTCAGCACCAGGTGCGTGAGTGAGGCCGGAAGAGCGGGCTCATCGAGCTCGTCGACGGCCCACCCGCCGAGATTCACGTAGGTGAGCTGATCGTTCATGGGGACGATGACGGGAACGTGTGTATGGCCCATCACGACGAAGCGGTTCTCTCAAGATAGGGATGAGCGGCGCGCCTGTACGGCGCATGACGAACACGTGACGTGGTGACGCGCGCATGGTCGAGGCCAAGCCCGAGCGGCCCGCGTCGTGCATCACCGGAGGCCATGAGTGACACACACGCATGGGCCGCATCTCTGGTCTCCGAGATGTCCGAGGACGAAGTCATCCGAGTCGTGACCGATGGAGCCGAAGTGCTGGTGGACTCGCTCGAGCACGCTCGCGCTCCGTGTTTCAACGCCGACGATCTGCAAGCCGTCGTCGACGATGTCGAGCGGTTGTGCCGAGCGCGGCGCCTCGTTCCCAGCGACTGAGGTTCGCCGAGGGCGTCGCCGATGGGCCACGCCCTCACCCAATCCAATCCGCCTTCAACCGAGCGCCGCCGCGACCTTCTTCCGGATGAGCGGGTGCACGGTCGTCGCGTCGTCTGCGCTGCGGGAGCTCGGGGGCGGCTCGAAGACGCTGTCGGAGACGAGGTAGCTCCCCGACAGCATTCGCTTGGCGGATGCGAGCGCCTTCGTCATCTCGGCGGCCGTTTGAAATCGCCTGCTCGGGGGGCGCGAGATGGCGCGGAGCACGACGCGTTCGAGCGCAGGCGAGCACTCGTTGCGAATCGCAGCCGGAGAGAGGACCGGGTCCCGCAGCACCGCGGCGACGATGTCCTCGAGGGTCCCGCCGCGAAACGGCATCCTACGCGTGATGCACTCGTAGAGAACCACTCCCACCGCGTAGAGGTCGGTCCTCTGGTCCACGGCGGTCATGCGGATCTGTTCTGGGGCCATGTACTCCGGGGTTCCGATGAGCGCCTCGTGCTGCGCGTTCCTTCCCTGCCCCGTGCCCAGCACGAAACACACGCCGAAGTCGAAGAGCTTGAGGGATAGCGTGCCGTCTTTGCCTTCGGTCAGCCCGATGTTCGAGGGTTTGATGTCTCGATGGACGATGCCCTGAGCGTGGATGCACGTGCATGCCTCGAGAAGCTGGCGTCCGATCTCGAAGATGTCGTCGAACCGGAGCGCCGCGCCGTCGAGACGATCGGCCAGCGTCTCGGTCACGCGCTCCATGACGATGTACGGTGAGCCGTCCGGGAGGTCGCCGATGACGTACGTCGAGGGCACGCGCGGATCGTGTAGTCGGTGAAGGATGCGCCCTTCGAGCTCGAAGCGTGCCCGGAGACCCGGATCCTTCGACTGGAGCACCTTGATGGCGACGGTCTCGTCGATGACTTCGTCGGTTGCTTCGTAGACCACTGACCCGGCGCCTTCCCCGATGATGCGCTGGATGACATACCAACCGTCGACCGACTGGCCTGGTGTCATCTCGTTCGCTCCAGTTCTCCCATTGGTGATTCCGAGACGGCGCGCGTCGTATCTACCTCGCGAAAGCATCGCGGGGGCCCGCGAGTCGTGACCTCGCGAGACGACCGAGGCATCGCACGAGCGTTTCGGCATCCCACGGTCCACCCAGACAGTGGTCGGCGCCGGACTCGCGCAGCCGGCTCTGGTGATCCGCGCCTTGCTCTCCGGTCATGCCGATGATGTGGAGCTTCGCGCCGTGGTTCGATGCGCGTAGTGCCCGCACCGCGTGCTCGGCGGACGGTCCCCTCATCGACAGGTCGATGATCACCACGTCGGTCGGATGCATCGCCAGGGACTCGAGGCCCGCCTCGAAGCTGCTGGCGCACTCGACCGTGCAGGCGCGAAGCTGGCCGACGACCGCCCGCGCAATGGCGGACGTGAGCTCGTGGTTGCCACCGACGATCAACAAGCGACGCGGCGCGAGCGCGTGGGTACTCACGTGGCGGACTCCCGACGACGACTCCGTGGCGCCTGGGGGGACTCGACGATCTCGCGCTTCTTCGTCGACGCGAAAGGTTCTCTGAGCGATGTGCGCCGCCATTTCATCCTCCACGATGTCGCCGCCACGGGCCCGGCTCTGCTGCGGTGTACGGGGGGTGCACAGAGCGAGCCATCGTCGAGCGAGAGCGACACACGACGTCGCCAGCGACGGTTTTCGCCAAACGACCCACCGCCACGTGGCCGCTTCGTGCAACGACGCCCCATGTGGGGCGTGGCGCCTCGGATCAGCGCTTCACGACGGTGGTCGTCCGCGGCAGCTCGAGGCTGAATACGCATCCGATGCCGGGCCGATTCCGAGCTCGAACGTCGCCGGAATGGGCTCGAGCGGCCTGGCGCGCGATGGAGAGACCGAGCCCGACGCCCCGTGGGCCGGCTTCTCGATGGTTGAACGGGCGGAACAAGGTCTCGGTGTCGCCGGGGGGAAGGCCGCCGCACTGGTCCTCGACCTCGAAGGCGACGTGATCAGCGGTCACCCGCGTCGTCAACGTGATGCGGCTCTGCGGGGGCGAGAACTTGAACGCGTTGTCGATCAGATTCGAGAGCGCGGCCGTCAGGATCTGGCTGTCGCCCCGAATGGTCACGCCGGAGTCCACCGGGCCGATGACGAGCTCGATATCGCGCGCCTGTGCATGAAGCATGGCACCGATCTCGATCTGTCCGACGAGCTCGGCGGCATCGATGTCGATGGGCTCGAGACGCTCGATCCCGCTGCCGAGGCGAACGCTGGCGAGCGACCGGTCCACGAGGGCGCGCAGACTGGCCAGGGACCGGCCATGTACGATGGAAGTGCTCCCGCCGATGGCAACGCGGCCGCTCTTGATGCTCTCGAACGTCAACGTTGCGGTGTTGAGAAGATTGCGAAGCTCGTGAGCGAAGGTCCCGAGACGCTCCGTCCCCCGATCGGAGATGGCACGCTCGCTCATGGACGCGTATTCCGTCACGGCTTCCGCGATCGCGTTGTCGAGACAGAGATTGAGGGCTCCGAACTCCGCGGCGCCGATCTCCGCGTTCTCCTCGACCGCGAGGTCGGTGACCACCTGACAGACGTCTCCGTAATCGTGAACGACCTGCGCGATCGTGAGGCCCATGCGAAGCAGGTCTTGCCCGTGAATGCGCGCGCTCGCGACGAGCTGATGTTCGTCGACGAGCTCGCTCCCCGTGCTGCGCAGCATCCGAGTCAACTGCTCGAGGAACGTCGGGATCCCGTGAGTGAGGCCGAGCGTGCTCCCTCTGGGTGAGGGGCGCGAAACGGCACGTGCGCGCGTGCGAGCGATGATCTCGTCTCTATTGGCGGTGATGAAATCGGCGAGCACGCACCCCACCAACGCATGGGCCGCGCCAAGTCCCGGGGCTGAAACCAGACGTGTTTTTGCCCTCCAGACGGGCGGCATCCATCGAAACGACGCAGGTGACCATCGTTTCGACGGACCTCGGATGCTCGGAAGCCCACGTGCCGTCGAGGTCCGCCAGCGCGGGCGTAGGTGATCTTCAACTCGTATGGATGGTTCGGCGAGGATCGGCGATAGAGTCGGCGCGTCGCATGAGCAAGCAGAAACGGGCCGATGCGAAGGTGGTCGAGGCGGCGCGGGACCTCGCGGCCGCGCTCGAGGTGATCGAGACGGCGACGTCGCGGTCTTCGAAGGTCGAGCTCACGAGCCAGAGGGATCTCGCCCGCGCCGCCGAGCTGCTCGCGGAGGCGGAGGCGGGCCACCGTGACTTTCTCGCGCACCTCGGTGCGCTCGCGACCGCCGTGGACGACATGCGCCAACGACAGAACGCGTCCGCCGCCGCGCTGAGCACGCACGAAGAGCGGCTCGTCGGGCGTCGCGCGGCGTACGAGGCGCTCGAGCGTCGGTTCGGGCTGCTCGCCGAGACCGCGTCGAGCGTGGGCGCGGCGCTCGCGTCGGCTCACGAGCGCGGCGACGGCGAGGCGAAGGAGGCGATGCGCAAGGTCCGGGATCGCATGGGGGCGGCGATCGACGAGGCGCGGGTGCTCAGCGTCGACGCCAAGGAGGAGCGCTTCGCCGAGCTCGAGCGCCAAGCGCACGCGATCCGCCAGCAGCTCGCGTCGCTGCTCGACAAGATCGCCGGGGCGGTCGCGTAGGACGGGCGTGGCGCTCTCGCCGTGGGGCTCTCGTCCGGGGAAGAACCGTGGTCCCGCGACGCGATCGCGGGCGTCTCGGCGATTGACGCGTCCCGCGAGCCGAGGCACACCCATCTCCGTGTCCATCCTCTCGCCCCGCTGGCGGCGTGCGCGGGTCCTCGGCTGTGTCGTCCTCGTGCTCGCCGCCGCGTACGTGATCTTCAACTCGTATCGATGGTTCGGCGAGGACGCGCGGGCGCGCGTGACGGAAGAGCGCACGCCGCGATGACGCTCCGCGCAACGTCAGAGGCCGCTTCGCGCTCGATGCAGAGCTCGTGCCGACCGCGAGGCAAGGCGAGCTATGCTCGGTCGTGACTTCGCCGGCGAGCATCGACGAGCGCGTGGTGCACCCAGCGGTCGTGCTCGGCGTCCTGCTCTTCGCGCTCTTGGGCTGCTCTCTCGCGCACGAGCGCGGCGCGCCGTCCGATGCGGGCAGCGACGCAGGACGCGACGCCTCGGTGGCCGCTCCGACGGACGCGGCGATGTCGATTTCCGGTTCGCACCGACGCCCTCGAACAACATCGAGCTTCACGGGTGATCGCAACGGCGATCCGGCGGCGGGCAGGACGCGCTGATCAGCCCGGGTCGAGCAAACCGACGACCATGCCCGGGTGCGCGTCCGTCGCCAACGTGTCGTCGCCGCGCCCGAGGCTACCGCCTTGGTTCGTTCCCCAGCACCAGACCCGCGACGTCGCGCCTTCGGACCGCACGCAGGCATGGGCCGATCCGACGTCGATCTGCACGATGGGATCCGCGATCACGCTGGTGTCCTGAAGCACAGGCTCCGGCACGGCCGACATCGTCGCAACGCCGACTTGGCCGGCCCAGTTGGAGCCCCAACACAGGACCTCCGAGCGATCGGTCAACGCGCAGGTGAAGGCCAGCCCCACGTCGACGTCCACGACGCCTGACGGGAGGATCTCCACCGGTGCGCGCTCGTCGTCGTACCCGGGACCGTTGCCCACCTCGCCGTGCCCGTCGAAGCCCCAACAATATAGGCTGCCGCTCCGGCGTCGCGCGCAGACGTGGTCGTTGAAGCACGCGACGTCGACGGCGTCGGTCCAGTCGGCGACGCGATGCGGCAGCACGTACCGCTCGGAGGTCGCGCCGGTGCCGGCCTGCCCGACGTCGTTGAGGCCCCAACAGTGGAGCTCTCCTCCGCTGGTCACCGCGCACGTCGTCGCCCTGCCGGCGGAGATGCGCACGATGCCGGTCAGGTTGTCGACGTTGTTGGGCTGGTACCGCGACCTCTGTGTACCGTCGCCGAGCTGACCGTCGTCGTTGAGCCCCCAGCAGTACGCTCTCCCGCTATCGAGCGCAGCGCACGTGTGCTCGTGACCGATCGCGACGTCGACGATCGCGGCGCCTTCGGGTAGGCCCATGACGCGCTCGGGAAGATTCTGTGGGCTCGCCCCGGGACGTGCGAGCTGGCCCTTTAGGTTCTCGCCCCAACACCACAGCTCGGTGTCGCCTCGCACGCCGCACGTCGTCGCTGTGGCCATCACCGAGGCGTCGGCGCCGCGACCTCCGGCGTAGATCTCGAGTGAACCCGTCGAGTGGGGTCTCACCGTCGCCCGCGGGGTCCGGCACAATCGTTTCGGGCGCGTACACCGAGGCCTCGCTGGGCACTCCGAGCGAGTAGCCGCGCCCATTGCCCCAACACGTGAGGACGCCGCCCGCGAGGATCGCGCATGCGTGATGCGAGCCCACCGCGAAGTCGAGCGCGCCCGGCACGTCGGTCGCGCACGGCAGGTCGCAGCTGTCCCCCGTGCAGTTGCAGCCGCCGCACGTACACGCGGAGGCCTCGCAGCCGGGGCCCGGAGTCGACGCCGACTCGAGCATCAACGTCAACGCATCGCCCTCGGGGAGCGGCAGCTCCACGGTCTGACAACCGTCGGCGAGGATGCCGCAGGTGGAGTCGCGCGCGACCGCTTCGAACGCGTACGTGCCGGCGACCAGGTTCGACGGTGTGGCGCCCATGCGGTCGGGAGCGAATGTGTGCGCGTAGACCACCTCGCCCGGCACCGCGCAGGTGCCCCGCTGGATCGTCACCTCGATGGCCGCGGTCGCGTCCAGCGTCGCCTGGTCCGGCAGCTCCACCCGAAAGTCCGTGCTGCGCGTGGGCGTGCAGCCGACGACCATCGCGCACGTGAGCACGAGCGAGGTCGCGTGACGCGGCGACATGGACGGATGCTATCACGGGTCTCGTCGCTCACGACCGACGCGTGTATGGTCGGGCCGTGTCGGACGGGTACGAGACGGAGCGCTACACGCCTGGCGCGGGCGCCGTGGGGTTCACGCTCTCGCAGTTTCGCCTCACGGAGCTCACGACCACGGGGACCGCAGCCGTCTTCGAGATCGACGCTCCGCACGTCTCCATCGGCGCCGCCAGCAACAACGACGTGGTCCTCTCCGACTCGACCGTGAGCAGCCATCACTGCGTCCTCGAGAGCCGCGGAGAGGGCTATCGCGTCCGCGACCTCGAATCGACCAACGGCACGCGCGTCGACGGCGTGCGCGTCGTCGAGGCGTTCCTCGACCCCGGCGCCCGCTTGCGCCTCGGAGCGGTCGACCTCCTCTTCGACGCGACGCGGACGTGGCTCGCCGTCGAGCCCACCGTCGACGAGGCGTTCGGTCATCTCGTCGGATCGTCCGACGCGATGCGCGCCACGTTCGCGATGCTCGCGCGCGTCGCGGCGACGGAGCTCACGTGCCTCATCACGGGCGAGACCGGGACAGGCAAGGAGCTCGCGGCGCGCTCCATCCACGCTGCCAGCCGCCGCAGCGGGTCACCGTTCGTCGTCGTCGACTGCGGCGCGCTCACCGAGGGCCTCGTCGAGTCGCAGCTCTTCGGTCACGAGCGCGGCGCGTTCACGGGCGCCGAGAAGCGCCACGCCGGCTGTTTCGAGACGGCTTCGGGCGGCACGGTCTTCCTCGACGAGATTGGCGATCTGCCGCTCGAGCTACAACCAAAGCTGCTGCGCGTCCTCGAGCGGCGCGAGGTGTGCCCGCTCGGCAGCGCCAAGCACATCCCCGTCGATGTCCGCGTGCTCGCTGCGACGCACCGCGATCTCGCGGCGATGGTCGAGGAGGGCGGCTTCCGCGAGGATCTCTTCTACCGCCTCGCGGAGGTCGCGGTGGCGTTGCCGCCGCTCCGCGAGCGCCCCGAGGACATCCGCGTGCTCGGCGCGCGAATCCTCGCGGACCTCGGCGGCGGGGCGACGCTCGCGCCCGACGCGCTCGCGGCGCTCGAAGCGCGGGCATGGCCGGGCAACGTCCGCGAGCTTCGCAACGTGCTTCGCCGCGCAGCTGCGCTCGCCCCGAGCTCCCTCATCGACGCGCGCGCGCTCGCGACGTCGACTCCGGCCGTCGCGGTGGCCACCCCGGCTTCGGATGCCGACCTGCGCATCCCGATCCGCGTCGATCTCTCGCTCAAGGATGCGCGCACGAGGTGGCTCGAGATGCTCGAGTCGGCCTACCTCGCCCGCGTCGTCGATGCCTGGGGCGCCGATCCGGGCGTCGCGGCCGAGAAGATCGGGGTGCACCGCAAGTCGTTCTTCCGCTTGCTCAAGCAGTACGGCATCAAACGCACCTGATAGGATCGCGCCCAGGTGACGCGACGAATCGACGCGCTCGAGGCGGCCGACGCGACTGAGCGCGAGGGGAACCCTCAGGCCGCGCCGGCCATCGAGACGTTCGCACCATCGCCGACCACCACGGCGCGAAAACGGTGGGGCGCCTCCACCTCGTCGACGCGCGACCGCTACCGGGTGGCGTTCGAGCTGGCGTCAGGCGGGATGGCTACCGTCTACATCGCCCGGCGCGACGCGCCCGGCGGGTTCCGCAAGATGGTCGCGCTCAAGCGCGTCCATCAGCACATGGCGAGGGATCGAGAGTCGATCCAGATGTTCCTCGACGAAGCGCGCCTGGCCTCTCGTATCGATCACCCCAACGTCTGCCAGGTCTTCGACTTCGGCGATGGCCGTGACGGTCTCTACATCGCCATGGAGCTCCTCGAGGGCGAACCGCTCTCGAGCGTCATCAAGCGCGCCATCATGTCGAACGAGGAGGGACACTCGATCTTCGACACGCGGGGATGGCGTCGCGTCGCCGCACGCTTGCTCGTTGACGCAGCGGAGGGGCTACACGCCGTGCACGAGGCGACGGGCATCGACGGTCTTCCGCTCAACGTCGTGCACCGCGACGTCGCGCCTCAGAACCTCTTCGTGACGTTCGACGGCACGACGAAGCTTCTCGATCTCGGTGTCGCGCACGCGGAGCACCGGCTGACGCGGACCTCGACCGGCGTGATCAAGGGCCACCTCGCCTACGTGGCGCCCGAGCAAATCCGAGGTCAGCCGATCGATCGTCGCGCCGACGTCTGGTCGCTCGGCGTGGTCGCTTGGGAGACGTTCGCGGGGCGCCGCCTCTTTCA
Source organism: uncultured delta proteobacterium (assembly GCA_963740495.1). Taxonomy (GTDB): domain Bacteria; phylum Myxococcota_A; class Polyangia; order Polyangiales; family CAVUEK01; genus CAVUEK01. Next base: position 97,369 of record CAVUEK010000003.1, on the reverse strand, counting down.
TCGGGCCAACACAGCCGAGACGCTCTTCGCCGTCATCAACGACGACGTCCCGCGCGTCGACACGATCCGCGCGGACGTTCCGACCGCGGTGTCCGATGTGCTCGCCAAGGCGCTCACCCGCGCGCCGGCCAATCGCCTCGGCTCGACGCTGGCGTTCTCCGTGGCGCTCTCCGATGCGGCGCGGGACGGGATCGCGACCCGGCCGGAGCTGTCGGCGTTCATGGACACGCTCTTTCCGGACGGCCGCGCGAAGATGCGCGCCCTCGTACAAGAGGCGAGCCGCATCGCGGACGAGCTCGCGCGTCGCGAGCAGGGGCGCCGGCGCGCGATGAAGGCGCTCGTCGTCGGTGCGGGCGTCACGGCGCTCGCGGCGGCGTTCGCCGGTGGCCTGCTCGCCTCCGGATCCTCCACACCGGCCGACGGCGACGAGCACATGGGCCGCGCGCCCGTGTCCGAGCCCGTTGCGACGGGCTCTCGAGCCGACGCGCCGTCGAACGGGGCACGAGCGCACGCCGAGGGCGAAGCCGCGGCGTCGGACGACGGCGCGCCAGCCGTCGCTGGGCCGCATCCCGTGGTGGCGACGGGAAGCGACGCGACCGAGCAGCCCGCGGATGAGCAGCGCGCGGAGCCCGAGGAAACCGTGACCGCGACCGCAGCCCGTGGACAAGGAGAGCTTCGCGTAGCCGTCGAGGGCATGCACGGATGGGCGCAGGTGCGGCTCGGCGGCCGCGACCTCGGCCGGACGCCGTTCGCGCGGCACGTGCCCTCGGGGCGCCACTTGCTCCGCGTCACGTTCGATGACGGCTCCACGCGACGCGTCCCAGTGCGGGTTCAGCCTGGGCGCACGACGGCGATCTCCCTTCGCCATCCGTGATGCTGGTACGCTGTCTCGCGTGGTGCGACGTACGCTCGGACTGCTCGCTCTCGTCGTGGTGGCGTCGGTCGCGACCACCGCGCACGCGGACGACGACGTCGACGAGGGCGTCCGCCTGATCGGATTGGCGCGCTTCGACGAGGCGCTGGCCGCGTTTGCGCGCGCGGAGGCGGGAGACGATCTCTCGCGAGCGGATCTGGCCGTGCTCCTCGAGAGCCGCGCGATCGTGCTCGCCGCGATGGGGCGCGTGGACGCGATGGAGCGGGACCTCGCCGGCCTCGCCGCGCTCGAGCCTGCGCGCTCGCTGCCGGCCGCCGCGCCGCCGGAGGTCGTGGCGCGATGGAGCGCGATCGTCGCGACGGCACGGCCGCTCGAGCTGCTCGCCGTCGCGAGCTGGGATGTCGGCGTCGTCACCGTTCGGGCCGTGAGCGACGGCGATCCGGGCGGTCTCGTGCGGCGGATTCGCGTCGGCGCGCGTTTGGTCGGGCGCGACTACGCGTTGGGCGACGGCCGCGTGCAGCTCATGACGGCCGACGCGTCGAGCGTCGAGTACTTCGCGGAGGCAATCGGTCCGGGTGGTGCGGTGGTCGCGGCCGCCGGGAGCGCCGACGCCCCGCTGAGCAGCGCACCGCCGCCGCGCGTCGCGACGGTCCCACCGGCGAGCGGCACCGTCGCGGGCGGCGCAGGGCCGGCCGTGGTCGAGCCATCGCCGCGCAATCGCGAGGGAGCCGACGGTCCTTCGGTGGGCGTCTGGCTCGCGATCGGCGGCGGGGTCCTCGTGGTCGCCGCCGCCGTCATCGTCGGCGTGCTCGTCGCGACGAGCCAAGGCTCGCCGGACACCGCGCTCGGCGGCCCGATCGCCGTCGCGCCCTGAGTAACATCGCGTGCTACCCGTCGCGCGCCGGGTTACCCGCGCCCACGCCAGGCTCGCGAATCTCCTCGGTTCGCCGCTGGCATGTGCGCTGCACTCCCCTCGTGCATGCGCTCCCGCCGACCCGTCTCCCCCGTCGCCGCGCTCCTGCTCTGTTCGTGTACCGGCTCGATCGGCGACGTTCCCGAGGGCGCGCACGAACATGGGCTCGGTGCATCGGTCACGCCCGAGACGTGCGAGGGCCGGCCTCCGAGCGTCGGCGCCGCGCCGCTTCTTCGCGTCACGCGGCGCCAGTACGCGTTCACGGTTCTCGACCTCTTCGGCGCGCAGGCGCCGACCGACCAGCTCCCGGTCGACGGCAGCATCGGCGGCTTTCCGGGGAACGCGGGCGCGCCGAACGAATCGCAGTCGGTCACGCGCTACTCCGAGGTCGCCGCAGCGCTCGCGCCCGTGATCGACACCGGCGCGATCAGCTCGTGTGCCGCCGACGGCTGCGCGTCCGACGCCGTATCGGCGCTCGGGCTCCGAATGTTCCGGCGGCCGCTGCGCGACGAAGAGGCCGCGCGCTACGAGGGGCTCTTCTTCGTCGGCCGCGACGAGCTCGATCTCGACGTGGCCGGGAGCAAGTCGCTCCTGGTCGAAGCCATGCTGCAGTCGCCCTCGTTCCTCGTGCGTGGCGAGGAGGCGGTCGCAGAGAGCGCGGAAGGACCGGTCTTGCTCAACGGCTACGAGCTCGCGTCGCGGCTCTCTCACTTCTTGCACCAGTCGACGCCGAGCGCCGAGCTCCTCGAGGCGGCCGCCGCCGGCCGGCTCGATACCGTCGAAGGGATCGAAGAGGTCGCGCGCGAGATGCTCGCGGACCCGAAGGCCGAGCGCGCGCTCGTCGACTTCCACCTGTCTTGGCTCTGGCTTCGGACCGGCGACGGCGAGCACTGGTCGAGCCCCCCGGGGATCGATCCCGAGCTCTACCAGTCGATGCTCGACGAGACCGAGGCGTTCGTCGTCCACGTGGCGCGCGAAGGGACGTTCGACGACCTCCTCACCGCGTCGTGGACGTACGCGGACGCGGCGGTCGCGGACGTCTATGGCCTCGCCACGCGGCCGAGCGGCCTGACGCGCGTCGATCTCGATCCCGAAGAGCGTTCGGGGATCTTGACGCAGCCGCTCTTCGTCGCGACGCACAATCGCACCGAGCGACTTCGCCCCGTACCGCTCGGCCACATGATCCGCGCGCGCTTGCTCTGTGAAGGGCTGCCGCCGCCGCCGCCGAACGTGCCCGAGCTCCAGAGCGATCCCACGCTGTCAGCGCGCGAGATCGCCGCGCTTCACGAGGCGGATCCGGCATGCGGCTCGTGCCACCGGCTCATGGATCCGATCGGCTTCGCGTGGTCGCACTATGACAACCTCGGACGCTTCCACACTGACAACGAAGACGGTACGCCCATCGACGCGTCGGGCGAGCTCATCGATGCGGGCGATGCGAGCGGCGTCGTCGACGGAGCGACCGACATCGGTCGGCTGTTCGCGGGGAGCGAGAAGGTGCGGGGCTGCTACGTCGAGAGTTGGCTAGCCTATGCGCTCGGCCGCACGCTCGAAGACCTCGACGCATGCTCGAGGGTGTCGGTTTTTCAGCGCTTCGAGCGGTCCGGTCATCGCATCGAGGAGCTCATTCTCGGCATCGTCACGAGCGATGCGTTCCGATACCGCGCCGTGAGCCCGCCGACGACGGAGGAGGTCTGCCGATGACGAGATCGAAGCACTCGCGACGTCGCTTTCTCAGAGGAGTGGGCGCCGCGGCCGCCGCGCTGCCGTTTCTCCGGCCCACGAGCGTGTTCGCCGACGCTCCGCCCAAGCGCATCGTGTTCTTCATCGTCAAGAACGGGACGACGCTCGACGACTTCTGGCCGTCCGGGTCCGACCCGACCTCGAGCCGCATCCTCGAGCCGCTCGCGCCGTTCGCCTCGGAGCTCTCGGTCCTTCGAGGCATCGACCACGCTACCGCTCGACAGTCGCCGATCCCGCCCGATCACCAGCCCGACTTTCCGAACCTGATGGCCGCGACGCAGCGCGGACAAGGCGGCCGGCTCGCCGGTTGCTCGAGCAGCAACGAGAGCCGGTGTTACGACTGGTCGCTCGAGGGAACGACGATCGACCAGGTCCTCGCCGACCGGTTCCGCGGCGAGACGCTCTACCCGTCGCTGCACTTCGGCGTTCTCGCTCCGCGCGGCGGAGCCAACCCGGTCAGCTTTCGCTCGTCGGGTGAGGTCTTCTGGCCGGACAACGATCCGTTCGTGATGCACACGCGGCTCTTCGAGCGGTTCGCGCTCGGAGAGGACGCGTTCGCAGCGGTGGCGCGCCGCCGGCAGAGCATCCTCGACGTCGTTCGCGAGGACGTCGACGACGTCGCGCGACGCCTCGGGAGCGAGCATCGCGAAGGCTTCTGCGCGCACCTGAACGCGATCTCCGAGCTCTCCTCCACGCTCGGCGCGACCGGTGCGGCCTGTGAAGTGCCGATGATCGGCGACCGCTTCGATCACAGCGACGAGAGAAACGTCGAGCTCACGATGGAAGCGCAGCGGCGCCTGCTCGCGATGGCGCTGCGCTGTGACCTCACGCGCGTCGCGATCTTTCAGCTGACGAAGGGAGACGAGCGCTGGTCGAGCCTCGGCATGAACCTCGACGGCGGCTGGCACGCGTACATCCACGAGAACTCGCACTCGGATCGCAACGCGCGGCAGACGACGATCTCGCGCTTCTTCGCCGAGCAATACGCCGCGCTCCTCGGTGAGCTCGCGTCGGTCCCCGAAGGCGACGGCACGCTGCTCGACAACTGCGCCGTCGTCTGGATGCACGAGCAGGCCAAGACCTCTACGCACCAGCGCACGGACGTCCCCTACGTCCTCGCCGGACGCTGCGGCGGCGCGCTGCGCCCGCGTGGTCTCGTCGACCTGCGCAGCGGCGACTCCGGCCGCGCGAACAACGACCTGCTCGTCACGCTGTTCCACGCGATGGGCGATGACCGCTCGACGTTCGGCGACCCCGCGTTCAACACGGGACCGATCTCGCAGCTCCTCGCCTGAGCGGCGCGAGAGAGGTGCCACGTTCGAGCAAGACCGCGAGCGGTGCTATCGTCCCGCCGATGGGGCGGCTCCGTCACACCGGCAAGCTCATCCGGAACATCCTCGGGTTCGCGCGCGAGAACAAGATCTACTGGATCGTTCCGTTGATCCTCGTGCTCGGCCTCCTCGGCGTCGTCATCTTCGGCGCGCAAGCGTCGGCGCCGTTCATCTATACGCTGTGGTGAGTCGCGGACCGACCTCCGCGCGCGCAGCGATCGAGGTGCGACCCAGAAGTCATCGCGAAGGGACGAACACGCGGAGCACGACCCACGACCGTCGCGTCGTACCGTCGTAGCCGGTGAAGCCGCAGCGAATGCTGTCGTCGGACGCCACCGGCGCGACCTCGACGAACGTCGAGCCCTCGCCGGTCGGGAGCGTGCGCGGGTCGCAGCCTGGGCCGCGGTCGTCGTCCGCGTAGAAGTAGCTCACGCCCTGCTCGGGCATCGAGCCGTCGATGGTTCGGAGCTGGACGCCGGCCGTGCAGCCCCCGCCCCCGCATCCGCTGCCGGAGTTGCCGTAGATCTCGACGACCGCGTTGCGCTCCGCGCCGCCAGCCGCCGCACGCGCGCCCGCCACGCTCGCCCAGCGCCCGTGACGCATCGCTTCCGCTGCCCGCTCGCGCGCGGCGACGAACTCGGGGTCGCTCGGCAGCTCGGCCGGCGCGACGGCGTGAACGATCGGCGTGAACCCGCAGACGCCCAGCCATTCGTCGGGCGCGTCGAGCCGCTTCGTCTCCTCGGGTCTCGCCGGATCGTACGGGCTGGCGTCGCCGGGCCGCCCCTCGACGCGCACCTCGGTCGCCCCGATCACGAACGCCGCGCCGCGTCGCTCCCACGCGCGCGTCGTGCGGGTGATCGTCGCGCAGCGCCGCTCGCACCCCGGGTAGGGCGGCGGGGTCGGGCCGGTGTTGCACGCGCGCGTGCACGGGAGGTCGACGTCGCTTCGCCAGCTCTCGACGACCGCCTGCGCGACAATCTTCGGCGTGCCTTGGTCGACGCCGACGACGGTCCGCTCCACCCGCCCATAACCCGTCGGATCCGTGCGATCCCCGCCGCCCTCCGTGCTCGTCCACGTCACGAGGTCGCCCGACGGATCGAGGCTCCACTCGAACGGCACGCCCGAGCTCGCGTCGTCGGTGCTACCGGCGTCGAGCTCGAGCGGAAACCACCGCTCGCCGACGCGCGCGGCGAGCACGTAGTACGGCGTCGCCGATCCGGCCGACGCGGGCTCGCGCACCGTGGTCTCGAGCAGCGGCCGCTCGACGAGCGTGCCGTCCTCGGGCTGGTCGTAGCCCACGCGCACCGCGACGGCCAAGACCTCCGCGAACGCGCCCGACGACGTCTGCCGCCGGCCGCGCCCGCACCCCTCGCTCACCCAGGAGGCGCTGTACGCGGTGTAGCTCTCTCTCAAGCTCGCGCAGAGCGCGTCGAGCGACGCGAACGCGCATGCGCACGCCTCCGTGCCCGGACGTCCCCATCCACCGGCGCCCGGCGCGGTCGCGGGTGCAAGCGCGGGCTCGGGCGCAGGCGTCGTCGGAGCCGGTGGCGCGGCGACGGGCTCGGAGCCATGTCCGCACGCGGCGACCAGCACGGCGACCGAGATGAGCGTCCTGCGCATCGACGCATTGTAGGCACGCGCGGCGCGCGGGGGAATCAGCGCGCGACGCGCACGAACAGCCATGCGTAGACGTCGTTCGCGAAGAGGGAGATCGTCGTCGTCGAGGGCGCCGGCGTTCTGGTAGCTCATCCACGGGGCTTCGATCGACGCGTGCCACGCGGGGGCGCCCGGGTCGGCGATCAGGGTGACGAACGGACCGGTCGCGAAGAGCGAGCCCGCGACGGCGACCTCGGTCCCGTCGGGCAGCACGCCCGCGGCGACGATGGGGGGGTAGTCGAAGGGCGGCGCAGGAGAGTCGACGCTCGGGACGGGCGTGGTCGTGCCCTCGCGTCGGCGGAACCAGATGTCGCCGCCCGGCACGTAGAGCTGGAGCGGCTCGTCGGGGCATCGAATCGCGAGCAGGCCGAGCGTCTCGCCTGCGGGGACGACCGTGCTCCGCACGAGCTCGGACGCTCCGTCGATGCACGCCTGAGGACCCGCCGCGGCGCGCCACCCGACGCACCACACGCCGTCTTCCGCGAGGCCTTCGGGGCACGCGCCCGCTCCGGCGTCGGCGCGCGCGTCGGCGTCGGTGAAGCCTGCGTCCCCCGACGGCACCGCCTCCGCTTCGCGCGGGCCCGCGTCCATGAGCGCGGCGTCGGGCACGCGCACGCTCGTACCGCATCCGCCCATCGCCATCACGGCTACGAAAAAAACGAGTCGGTTCTCCATGCGCCTCAACGTGCCGCGCGTTATCGTGTACATCCAGTGAATAGTTCTCATCACGTTGATGCTTGCGAGGACATGATATGGAGCTGACGGACCTGCGCCATTTCGCGAACGTCGCCGTCACGGCGAGCTTCTCTCGCGGTGCGCGTCTCTCGGGCGTGACCGCGCCCGCGGTGAGCAAGTCCGTGCGCAAGCTCGAGGACGAGCTCGGCGTGCGGGTGTTCGAACGGACGACGCGACGGGTCGCGCTGACCCCGGCGGGCAAGCAGCTCCTCGCGCGATGCGAGCGCATCTTCGCCGAGCTCGCGTCGCTTCGTGCCGATCTCGACGGCGCCGAAGCGCCGATCGAAGGCGAGCTTCGGGTGGCGGCGATGGAGGTGCTCTCGATGGAGCTCTTGCCGCGCGCTTTGGCAGGTCTCCTGCGCGCGCACCCCCGCCTCCGGCCGAGCGTGCACGAGATGGTGCCCGAGGCGATGTGCAACGCGCTCCGCGAGGGGCGCATCGAGGTCGGTCTCACGATCGGGGGCAACGCCGGCGACGGCGTGGACGCGCACGAGATCGGCCGATGCGACGGCGTGCTCGTCTGCGGCCGCGCGCACCCGCTCCATGCGAAGAAGCGCGTCGTCGCGAAGGACCTCCTTCGTTACCCGTCGATCGTGCCGCGGTTTCTCGGGTTCGAGCACGCGCCGGTGCTCGACCAGTTCCCCGAGAACGAGTGGCCTCGCGCGATCGTCGCGACGATCGAGCTCCTCCAGATGGGCGTGCGCCTCGCGGAGGAGGGCGCGGGCCTAGGCTACTTCCCCGTCATCTCGGTGCGATCGCAGCTCGAGGACGGCCGCCTGCGCTCGCTCGCCGGGCTCCCGCGCCGGAGCCCGTTCGTCCTTCGCGCCTTCACCCGAGCCGGCGCGCCGATGCGACCGGTCGTGCGCCTCTTGATCGACGAGCTCCGAACGCTCCTCCGCGACGCGCTCGCCGCGCCCACGCGCGCGCGTAGACGACGACGGTCGAGGTAGTCGATCGCGATGTCGGTGGCGCGCCAGCCTGCGACGCGTGGAGTATCCTGAGAGGCGTGACGCGCACCGGTCTGATGCTGTGGAGCTGCCTGCTCGGCGCGTGCTTCGCGTCGCATGGCGATGCGGACTTCGGCTCGCCGGGCGACCCGGCACCGCGCTCGACGCGGGCTCGGCGAGCGCGACCGATGGTGCGATTCACACGGAGCGCGACGGGAGCTCGCCCGGCGGGAGCTCGCTCGACGGGAGCTCGCGCGACGGCGGTTGGCCCCATGGCGCGTGCGCCGACGAGTGGCCTACCTGCGTGCTCGGAGACGCCGGAGGCTGCGGCCTCTTCGCCCGGACGGTCGACTCCGGATTCACCGAGTGCGTGGTGACGTCATCTCGGCATTGACCGACGCGGACGCTACAGCGCCTGGATCTGTTCGGCGCCGAGCGCGGTCGCGTAGATCCGGAGGTCGGCGAGCGCGCCCGTGAACGGGAACTGCGAGGCGGCGATCCAATGGGTCGAGGCGCCGTCGACTCCCAGCGCGATGCCGAGGTTGCAGCCGGGACCCGAGTCGGCGCACGCGAGAGGCCCGGCCACGGGCGCCGACGCGACTTCGCTGCCGTCGACCCAGAGCGCGTCGACGACGCCGTCGTCCGTGAGCGCGATGCGATGCCAACCGGGAGCGAGCCCGAGGGTGGCGTACGCGAGCTCGGTCGACGGCGGTGGATCCGGTGGTCGTACGGGGATCGCCGGTGGGGATCTCCGGGAAGGGCGGCCGGAGCGCCATCGACGGGCGGAGCGAACACGGTCGCGGTCAGCGTGGTTCCCTCGAGGTGGATCGCGTAGATCTCGTCCCGGTCGAGCAAGCTCTCGCGTTGCTCGGTCGGCTCGGACCAATCCGCGCGGTACGCCTCGAAGGTGATGGTGACGTTCGCCGCGTCGAGGCCGGCGAAGTACGGGACCGCCGCGTATCGGCCCGGAGAGAACGACGTCGCCGACGAAGGGCCGCCATCAGGGCCCACGGTATCGCCCAGCGCGAGCTCGGCGCTCGGGATGAGGTCGTTTCCCGACCGCTCGCTCGAGAGCGGCCAGCTCCCGAGGAGCGGCGGAGCGGGTCTTTGTCGCGCCGCGATCGCGTCCGAGGCGGCGCGTTGCAGGGTCTCGGCGTCGCCTGCGCTCACGTCGAGGCCACCGTCGCCGAGGCCGATCGGGCTCCGTTCGGTGATCGTCGCGTAGAGCACGCACGCGGCCAAGTAGGTCCCGCGCGCGTTCGGGTGCGAGCCGTCGTCGGCGTGCAGCGTCATGGACGGGTCGCGCAGCGCGCGCTCCCACGCGCGTCCGACCGGAGCGACGCGCGCGTCGACCGCCTCTCCCGCCTGCACGTAGTAACTGTCGACGAGCATGTCCTGGTAGAAGTTGTCGCCCTGACGCGCCCACGTCATGTACAGCACCGTCTGCGCCGAAGCGGCTCGGATCTTCGCGTCGAGCGAGAGCAGCGCGGGCTTGGCCTCGAGCGGCGGGCCCCACCACGGCTGTTGGCTCTGATCCTGAAGGACCACGAAGTCCCATCCCTCTCGGATGAGGGCGTCCACGGCCGGGTCGGCGTCGTGCCCTTCCCAGGTCTGTCCGCCGGGCGTGTACTGCGCGACGTCGAAGCGCTGCGGCGGATCGGCCGACTCGCCGAGGCGCGCGATCACGCTCGGAAGGTCGTTGACGCTCGTGTAGCTGTTGCCGATGAAGAGGACGCGAAGCGCGGGCTCCGTCGCATCCCCCCCGTCGCGCGCCGCCCCGCCGTCACGGTCGCCGGCTGCGCCCGCGTCGTCGACCATCCCCCGGAGGTCGGGCCACACCCTGCGAGGGAGATGATCCACGCGAGAGCGGCAAGGACGAGCGGGGACCGGCAGGGCACGTGGGCCACGAACGCAAGCTCCGTGCCGCCGCCTCGCACCACGATTTGCCCACGGCTTTCCTTCGGCGGTGCAGGCTCCGTGACGGTCTCGCACGCTTCCGTGCCACGTTGTGGCAGCGGGGCTAGCCGGGCCGCGAGGCGAAAACCGGCCTTGCCCCGCGAGGGCGTCGCGGACCCGCGACCGTCTTGCACGCTCAGTCGCGCGCGAAGCGGATCGTGTCTCCGGTGCTGCTCGTCATGACGAGCGTGCCGTCTTCGAACCGGTACGTGAGCGTGTCGCGCGAGATCCCGACGGTGCACTCGAGCCCGTAGTCGTCCGTGACGGTGTTCGAGGCAGCGTCGGTGATCTCGAGGCTGTTCGTGAACGTCGCTGGGACCTCGGTCGTCGCGGTCAGTCCTCCGTCGCACTCGGCGGTGGCCAGAATGCGACCGCCGCCCATCGACCAGATGAGCGTGCCGACGCCAGGCGCGTCGGCGACCCACGTGCCGTACAGGCCCGCGACGCTGCCCATCGGCGCGAAGTCGACAGTCTCATCGCCGTAGGTCAAGTGCAACCGACCGTCGACAATCTCGAAGTCGAACGTGCCCGCCGCGACGTCGACGTAGCACGTCGCGCCGCCACCCGAGCTCTCCGCATGGCCCGCGGTCGGCACGTTCGCCGTGTAGCGGTAGCGAACGGGCGCCTGCGTCGTCGCCGAGAGAGCTCCGTTGCACGTGTTCGTCGCGGTCACGGTTCGCTCGTCGAACGCGAAGTCGAGGACGAAGTCGATGCCGGCGGCGTTCATGGGATCGGAGGTCCAGCGATACCCGACGAGGCTGTCCGGTCCGCCGAGGTCGGTGCCGCCAGCGCCGCTCGTCTCGTCGTTGCCGCACGCGAGAACGAACACGATGGCGAACAGTGAAACGAAGTGATGCTTTTCCATCCCGCAGCTCCTTTCGAGCGGTTCCCGCGCCACGCGATGGAGGCCGCGGCGCCGCACCTCGGAGGCGCGTGACGCCGAGCTGTGCAACACAGATGCCGAGCTCGTTCGACAGCGATCTCGCGACGCGCTCGTGGTGGCGGCGGAGTTATCGAGCGCCGCTCTGCGAGCGATGGCAGAGATTATCGGGGTTGCTGGGAGGTCGCCCGCCGCGGATTTCCACTCCGTGCGAGCTGGCGTGATCCTGCGCGGCTGCCGAAGATGGGTCGGTCGGTCGGCCGCCTCTTCGATCCTGCCGTCGCGCGCACACGTGCACGACACGCACTCGGCATTGTCTCACGGTGTCGCGACGAGGAGAGGCTCGGTGGGGTTGCCGCCCGAGACGTCGCCTCCTCGGGACGCGACGCTGACGGGGGCATTTCCAAGGTGCCGCTCGACGGGGAGTTGAGGAAAGCGATCAATGCCCCGTCCGAGACGGCACGGTGGATCCTGAGCACGAGGGGCGTGGAAAAGACGAGGCCATCCGGGGAGAGCTCGTACGCCGCGAACAGCTCGAGCGGCGGATCCGTGGTCACGCTCGACTCGGTGAGCGCGCGGATCGACACCTCGTTCGGGTCGACGCCGAGCGGCAATGCGCCGGCCGGGACGCTCAGCGTTGCAGTTCCATCCGGCGACGTGACCTCGAACGCGGGGTTGTCGCCCGGGGTCGGGCCGCCGTCGGTGCCGCCGCTGTCGATGGACGTGCCGGCATCTGGTGGAGCGGTCGTGTCGTCGCCCTCGCAGGCGACGAGCGCGGTTGCGAGCAGAAGTACCGAGAGGGGCGCGCGCGAGTACATCGAGGCCTCCGAAGCTAGGGTGCCACGGTCGCGTACTGCACGAGCTCGTCGACCCGCGGTGGGCCGCCGCCGGCCGGCGTCACCGACTCTTGCACCGTGAAGACGATGTGCGACGTTCCGTCCGCCGCGACGGCCATCGCCACGGGCAGCACGGCGTTGCCCGCCACCGGAACCTGCTCGTAGCCGGTGCCCATCGGGCGGATCGCGATCACCTGGTCGCCTGTGCCGCCGCAGCCGCGGCAGACGACGGCGAAGCGCGGCGTGTCGTCGCCGGCGAGGCCGAACGCGAGGTTGCGGACGTTCGAGGCCATCGCGACCTCGCTCACGGTCCATCCCGAAGCGGCGTGCACGGCGTACTCGACGTTCATCGACGTCAGACCGACCGCCCCGGCGCGCGGCTCGCCGCTGGAGTCGATGTCCATCGCGAGGTGCGCACCGAGCGTCGTGTCCACGGGCAGCGTCTCGTCGGCGAACGCGCCGGCCGTTCCCGAGAAGTGGATGAGCTCGGTCGCGCTCGCGCGGCTTCCGGATGCCAGGACGTGGACGGTGCCGTCATCGGCGACGCCGATGTCGAGGTAGTGGTTCGCTCCGGCGAAGACGCCCGGGGTGAGGTCGTCGACGTCGAAGTCCGTGCCATTGAAGAGGCCGTACGAGAGGTGCGTCGCGTTGAACGCGACGTGGACCGAATCGCTCGGCCCGAGCGCCATCGCCACCAGGTTCCCGGTGCGCGTCACCGTGGTCCACGCACCGCCGCTCTTCGTCGAGTACTCGAGCCCGAGGGCGGTCGCCGCGGCCACGTGGGGCGCACCCGTCGAGTCGACGGCTGCCGATAGCACGGAGGTGGCGGTGCTCGACACGGTCTCGGTCGTGAATCCGCCCGATCCGTCCGGCTCGGCGTGGAAGGTGCCGACCGTTCGGTCGCCGCCGTAGAAGATGTGGGGCGTCCCGTCGGGCGCGAGCGCGATCGCCACCGCGTCCCAGATGGGAATGCTGCCCGTGTCCATGACCGTGGTCACGGTCATGGCTCCGCTCGCTCCGCCGTCGCTCGTCATGCCGCCGTCGACGCCGGGTCCGGAGTCGGTGCCGAGGCCCGAATCGAGGCCTGGTCCGGAGTCGGTGCCGGGGCCCGAGTCCACGCCCGGGCCCGAGTCCACGCCGGCGTCGTCGTCTCCGCCGCACGCGGGGGGAACGCGAGGAGCGCCAGGAGAAGCGAGCAGAAGAATGCGTGCCGCAGGGGGGTCATGGGGTGACACGATATCGGACGGCCATCGCATCGCCCTCCTACGTTTGTAGGAGACCGCTCGGGTTGCGAGCTCAAACGCCGAGCTCGCAACGCCGACGTCGAGTCCATCGACGGCGCTCGCGCTCAGGAGAAGACCGCGGTGATCGGTCCGGGCCGGCCGGCGTCGAGCGTGGTGCGGAAGCTGATGTACCCGTCGGGCAGCGCGGTGTGGAAATCGATGACCGCGGTCGACGGCGCGTCGACGCGGGTCACCGAGATCGCTGCACAGTAGAATTCGCCGGGCTCGAAGCCGCAGTCGCGCGCGGCGATCGCCTCCTTCGGGCGCGCGTCGAACGTGATCCGCGTGTCGGGCGGGAGTGACATCGCGTACCGCTCGATGACCTGCATCGTCTCCGCGAGGTGATCGACGAGCCGCCAGAGCGAGACGGCGAGCACCGGGTAGGGCGCGTCCTCGGCGCCGGCGACGCGGAGGATGACGCCGGCTTCGGTGTAGCCGAGCCACGCGCCTTCGCCCTTGGTCGCACGCTTGCCGGACGCGACCAGCATCTTCCCGAGATACCGGAGCGCGGGCCGCGGCGTCGTCATCGCGCGGGCATGGTACTCGGAAGTGCCCGCTGCTCGACGGTCGGCGAGAACTTCGGCGGCGTGGGCGCGATTTTCGCTCCCGTGGAGGCGATTCTTGGCGAGCGCCACCGCGGGGCTTCCGGGATAGAGCTGCCATGCGTGTTGCTTCCTTCTACTTGGTCGTGATCGCCGGCTGTGCGCTTTCCCACGGTGCGATCGATTCGAGTGACTCGAGCGCGGCCGACGCGGGATCTCCGGACGCAACATCCGTTGCCGAGGAGCGTCCAGATGGCGGCGCGCGACGACCACCCCGATTCGAGGAGCCGGTGGTGGAGTACACCTGGAGACGGAAGCATTCGCGCCGACATGACAGTGCCCATGCTGAGCACGCCGTCGAGCACGCGTGCCCAGTCGGGGAGGTGGATCGCGAGCGTCGCTCCGTACCAGCCGCCCATCGGCCTCGGCCACGTCGCGATGCATGCATGCGTGTGTGACCGCTCGCGCCTCTTCCCCGGAGCGGGGCGAGGCCGTAGCCTCGATCGGGCACGGCGTGGACGAACGCGACCTCATCCGCATCGGCGCCGCCTTCGGGCTCCACACCGCGATGTCCGTCGTCATCGCGCTCGTCGCCGGTTCGACCCGGCCGCGCGCCGCGCTCGGGATCGCGCTCGGAACGCTCAATCTCGCCGTCCCGTTCATCGTGCCCGAGGAGCACACGCTCGTTCGGTTCGTGCTCTTGCTCGGCACGGTCGTCGCGTTCATGCGACCGATCGATCTCGCGCGCGACCGCCGTGTCTGGCCGCTCCGCACGCGGCTCTGGTTGCTCACGGCGATCTTCGACGTCCGGCGGGTCACGCCGACCGCAGCGCGCGTCCGCATCGGCGAGATCGCCGCGGCGCTCGGGTATCTCGCGCTCGCCGCCGGCGGCTTTTACGTCGCGCTCGCGGTCGCGCCGGCGCTCGCCGCGCCCGCGTCGCTCCCCATCCGGTGGCTCGGCGGCGTCGTCGGCATGTACGGCGCACACGACCTCGCGGGTCGAACGCTCACCGAGATCTACGTCCTCGGCGGCAAGGCCATCCCGACCCAGCTCCGCGCGCCGATCCTCGCGGACAGCGTCGGCGCGTTCTGGTCGCGACACTGGAACCTCACCATCTCGGAGTGGCTCGGACGCAACATCCAGCTGCCCCTCGTCCGCCGCCGGCGTCCGCGGCTCGCCATCGCCGCCGCGTTCGCCGCGAGCGCGCTGCTCCACTTCTGGACGGCGTTCGTCCCGCTCGACCTCTCGGCGGGCGCGTCGATGGGCTCGTTCTTTCTCGTCGAGGGAGCGCTCGTCGGCGCGGAGCGACGCCTCGGCGTCCGGCGCTGGAGGAGGCCGTTCCGTCACGTGTGGACGATCGCGTGCCTCATCCTTCCCTCGCCGCTCTTCATCGAGCCGCTGCTCCGGATCGTCGAAGGCGGATAGAAACGGGTGTCGCTGACATGGATGCTCCGCCGCGGTAGCCTCGCGCGCGAGAGGCAGGCCATGGAAGAATATCGAGGCGAGTGCTTGTGCGGGGCAGTGCGCTATCGCATCCGCGCCGAGGCGCCGGTGGCGATGTATCTCTGCCACTGCAGCCGTTGCCGCAAGGAGACGGGCACGCTCCACGCGGCGAACGCGTTCTTCCGCTCGGGCGAGCTCGCCTGGGAGCGCGGTGAGGACAACCTCTCGCGGTTCGCGCTCGAGGGAACCCGAAAGAAGCGCGTCTTCTGCAAGACGTGCGGCAGCCCGATGCCGCGCCAGGACGCGAACGGCCGGATCGTTCTGCCCGCGGGCGGCGTCGACGACGCTGCGCACCTGCAGCCGACCGCGCACATCTACTGCGAGAGCCGTGCGGCCTGGGAAGACAACATCGAAGGCGTGAAGCGGTTGCCGGACGGGCCGGGCTGAGGATCGCTTCGCTACCTAGAGCGCCGACGAAGGAGTCACGATGGGAACGTCACGCAACGAACGAAGGGCCTCCGTTCGGCCCCAGCCTCTGCTCGCGGTGCGCGACGTCGTGGCGAGCAGCCGCTTTTACTGCGAGCTGCTCGACGGCGAGTCGACCTCCGTGACGGTGAAGTCGGACCACGCGGATCTGTACGATCGCATCTGTGTCGGCTCCGAGCTCGTGCTCCAGTTGCACGCTTGGGACGCCGAGGACCACCCGAACCTCGTCGACGCCGACCGCGCGCCGCCGGGCCACGGCGTGCTCGTGTGGTTCGAGCTCGACGACTTCGACGCGAGCGTCGCGCGGGCCAAAGTGCTCGGCGCCGAGATCATCGAAGGCCCGATCACCAACCCGAGGCCGGGCCACCGCGAGCTCTGGCTGCGCGATCCGGACGGCTACGTCGTGGTCGTGTGCAGCCCCGACGGCGAGGCGGCGTAATCGCCGCGCGGATCACGATCGCAGTTTCGGAGAAGCGACGGCAGTCGACGTGCGGTACGAAGGGACTCGGAGGCACCGGAGGTTCCAATGAGCTGGAGCAAGTGGTTTCGCGAGGAAAGTGACCGCAGCCCGGGAGGGAGCACGATGGCCGGCATGTCGAAGAAGAACGCCACCGCGACGAAGAAGACCGCGACGAAGAAGACCGCGACGAAGAAGACCGCGACGAAGAAGACCGCGACGAAGAAGACCGCCAAGACGTCTGCGCGCGCGGCAACGGGCGCGTCGACGCGGCTCGACGCGAGAATCGCAGAGCTCGGCGACTGGAGAGGAGAGCGGTTGGCCGAGATCCGCGCCCTCATCCGCGAGGTCGACCCCGCTGTGGTCGAAGACTGGAAGTGGATGGGGAGCCCCGTCTGGTCGCACGACGGGATGTACGCGCTCGCCAACGCCCACAAGAACACGGTGAAGCTCACGTTCCATCACGGGGCCCAGCTCCCCGATCCGAAGAAGCTCTTCAACTCGATGCTCGGAGGGAACAAGTGGCGCGCGATCGACTTCCGCGAGGGTGACGAGATCGACAGGATCGCGCTCGTCGCGCTGCTCCGCGCGGCGGTGAGGTACAACATCACGCACTCGGTGCCGAAGAGTAGAGGCTCGAGGCCGTAGAACGCGCACCGTGGCCTCCTCCACGAGCTCCGGGACGGCGGGGACGCTCGTCTTCGATTTCGTCAGTTCGCCGCAACTTCCCTCGACCTGCGCGCGACAGACAATGACGCGCGGCGACGGCCCCGCAGCTGGATACCGGGCGTTAGCGCCCACAGCATCTCTCGATTCGTCGACCGTCGGTTCCATCTGGTCGACGACACCGACCGAGCGATGTCGGTTCGCCCAGCGAGGCAAGACCGACCTGGAGCGCCTGCTCGCCGAAGTCCGGTCGCTGCTCATCGGGAAATGACGGCACTGAAGACGAGCGTCCCCATTCTCTCGCCGCCGGCCTAGCGCGCGGACCTCTCTCCGACGTGCCCGATGCGCTCGAGGACGCGACCCGCGTCGGGCTCGAACGTGGTGTTCCACACGATGCGCCGGCCGTCGACGATCGCGACCCAGGCGACCGAGTTGCAGTCGAGGCCCGTCGCGAGCTCGACGACGTCGTCGCCTCGCGCGAAGCGCAGGCCGAGCCAGCTCGCGCGCTCGGCCGCGCAGCCGTCTGCGCTGACCGCGCTGTAGCTGTGGGCGTTCACGAGCATCGTAGCTGCGGCGCGGGCGTCGTCGTCTGCGAGCGTACGCGGCCGCTCGCGCACCGCGAGCCCGGCGATCCGCCGGCCCGGTGATCGCTCGGTCGGCGCTCGCAGCCATGCGACTTCGACGCGGCCGGGCGCGGTCACGATGTCGATCACGTCGGGCCCGAGCTGCGAGTACGGGTCCTGCTCGGGCGCTGCGTAGTTTCGAACCGCCTCGGGTGGTGACGGCGGCGGGTGTCGGCTGATCGGCTGCGGCCCGAATCCTCCGCTCGAACAGAGCACCGATTCGGGATCGTCGCACGCCAGGAGCAACTCCCAGAGCCGCCCGGACGCGACGTCGAAAGGCACGCCCGTGCGGTGTGCACGCCGCGCATCGACCAGGACCCCGAGCTCTGCCCAATCGTCCCACTGCATGCAGCCGTCGTTGGCGATCTCGACGCGCGCGGTCGAGCGAATGTAGCGCGCGGATAGCTGTTCGAATACCGGCCGCGCCACTCCCTCCAACGCCGCGAGCGCATAGACGCGCCCGGCCGGCGTCGCACGCGCCGCGAGCAGCCGGAGCACCGGAACACGCGCCGCCGCCGGCAACGAACGCAGCAGGTTTCGCAAACCCGTGATCTCGCCCAACGGCAGGCCCGCGAACCCGTAGTGAAACCCGCCAACGTACCGCGCGCTCAGCACCGCACGCGCATCGTCCATCGCCTCGGGAGGCACGCCGCGTGTGATGAGCTCACGCGCGAGCTGCGTCGGAAGCGCGCCTTGCGCGCGCGCGAGCGAGGCCGTCCCCGACAGGAGAGCCATCGTGAAGAAGCACGTAAGAGCGGCCAGCGGACGGAACACCGCCCGCCAGGGAAGCGATTCCCGTGCCGCACGCGACCCCAGGATTCCCGCCGCGCTGACGCTCGTCGCGTGCCAGCGTGGCAGGAGGCGCGCAAGCGTTGCTCGCCGGCGATGCGGGGACGCTCGTCTTCGACTTCGTCAGTTCGCCGCAACTTCCCTCGACCTGCGCGCGACAGACAATGACGCGCGGCGACGGCCCCGCAGCTGGATACCGGGCGTTAGCGCCCACAGCATCTCTCGATTCGTCGACCGTCGGTTCCATCTGGTCGACGACACCGACCGAGCGATGTCGGTTCGCCCAGCGAGGCAAGACCGACCTGGAGCGCCTGCTCGCCGAAGTCCGGTCGCTGCTCATCGGGAAATGACGGCACGGAAGACGAGCGTCCCCATTCTCCGTATGCTCCGTCCGCGCCCGGCGCGAAGGACGACCCGACCCGTGGATGCCGCCCAGCTCGAGCTACCGATCATCATCAGCGTCTTGACGGCGGTGTTCTTGTTCGTGTTCGTGCGTCCGACCTACATCCGCGCTCGCGGCCGGCGGGAGCTCGCCGCGATGAGCGACTTCGGGCTGCGGTTCACTCCCGGAGATGGGTTCATGTACATCGGAACGTTGACCGCCGACGTCGATGGCTATCGCGTGGACATCAAGCCCGACGAACAGGAGCGGATTGAGATCCGGTTGAGGACGTACACGACGATCCAGCTCTCCTTGGGCTCCGGCCGCTGGGGGCCGGGGAGGGATTTCAAGCACGTCGACGCACGGATCGACGAAGCGCTCGAGAAGTCGGGGAGCCACGATCCGCGTGCGGTCGACGCGCTCCGCTCGTTTCTCCGCGAGCATGCACGAACGCTCGCATGCTTCGCGCTCGTTGGTGATCGGATCATGTGCAGCCCGCGTCAGGGAACGACACGCGACTTCAACTGGATCCGGCCGGACGAGGTCCGGCGGCTCGTCCCGCCGCTCCTCCGGCTCGCGCACGCGCTCGACGGCGATCTCGGGTACGACCCCGCATCGGTGGCGACCGAGACAGAAGCGGGTTATCGGACGGCGCCCGCGGCGACCGCGGGTGAGGCCGCCGGCGCGGTGCTCGCAGGCTTCGACGAGACGATGCGCGTCACGGCCGCTCGGCTCGGCGCGCGCCTCGTCAAGGCCGAGCTCGGTCTGGCCTGTGAAGGCACGCGGGCGGGCAGGACCTTCCGAGTCTCGTCGCTGATTCCGGAGGTGGGCCCCGTCGTCATCGAGATATCACCGACCCGCATTCCGGCGCCCGAGCTCGGCCCCGCCCAAGAGCGCCTCGACGCGCTCGTACGCGACCAGCCAGTCAAGATGTGCGAGCTCGTCAACGACCGTGCGTGGGTTCAGTTCGAGATCCCACCGGCCGAGGATCGACACCGCGAGCATCGTCCTCCTCGTCGAGGGCGTCTTGAGCGTGCTCGACGACGTGGCGCCCGGCGACGGTGGCTGAAACCGCCGAGCTCGGCCGACTCTGACGTCGGGCCGAATCGCCTCGCTCTCGGGGGTGGCGTGCGTACACGTACGGTATGACTCTCCGTCGCAAATTTCGGCGGGTCCTCGCGGAGGAGTTGGCCCGGGTGCGTCGTAGCTCGGCCGTCGGCTCCATCGAGACGGCTCTCGCGCGTCTGCCCGCGCCTGTCCGTCGCTACCTCCGGGCGAGCGAGGTGGCGATGCTACCGCTGCCTTCGCGCTTCGAGGCTCGGTGGCACGGGCGGATTCGGCGCGGGCCGGCCGCGGCGTGGATGCCGTTCGAGGCGATCCAGACGAACTTTCTCGACGAACCGCGCGCGCGACTCTTCTTCATGGACGCGACGATGAAGGGGTTGCCCACCCAGGTGCTCCACGAGTACGTCGATGGTCGGGCGACGATGGAGGCTCGTCTTTTCGGCGTCGTGCGCGTCGTTCACGAGGACGGTGCCGTGATGACCGAGAGCGAGACCGTCACCCTGCTAAACGACATCTGCATCTTCGCGCCCGGCAGGCTCGTGGATGCGGAGATCCGGTGGCAGTCGATCGACGATCGGCGCGCCCGCGCGACGTTCACGAACGCGGCTCACACGGTCTCGGCCGAGCTGGTGTTCGGCGACGACGACATGCTCGTCGACTTCGTCTCTGACGATTGCTCGTGCTCCGTCGGCGGCGGCGTATTCGAGAAGCTGCGCTGGTCGACGCCCATGCGCGGCGTGCGTGCGTTCGGACCGATGCGGCTCGCTGGCTCGGGTGAAGCGCTCTGGCATCCAGCGGAGGGACCGTACGCCTACATCGAGCTCGAGATCGACGAGCTCCACGTGACGGCCGATCGTTGAGCGCAGGCGGCGCAGTTGACGCACCGGCGTGCTCGCAGCGAACGTGTGGTGGTCAGATCCCCGTCACTTCGGTCGCGCGTGTCATCGTGCCGTAGCCCCAGCAGAGCACCGCGCCAGCGGACGTGCGGGCGCAGGTCAGGTCGTCGCCGACCGAGATGCTCTGAGGCCCGGTCAGCCCCATCACGTCGACCGGGAGGAGGCTTCGCGTCGTCGAGCCGTTGCCGAGCTCGCCGAAGAAGTTGCTGCCCCAGCAGCTCACCACGCCACTGGATCGGCGCGCACACGAGTGTGTGCCGCCGGCCCCGACCTGGACCGCATTCGTGACGCCCATGACCTGGACCGGGCTGCTGCTCGCGGTCGTCGAGTTGTTGCCGAGCTGGCCCTGGCTGTTGCTCCCCCAGCAGTACACGAGGTTGAGGCCGGTGAGCGCGCACGTGTGCAGGCTCCCTGCGGCGACGGCGACTGCGCCCGTGCCAACAGCGCCGGTGCCGACCGGTGTGTGCCGGTTCGTCGTCGTCCCGTCCCCGAGCTGTCCGTACATGTTGTCGCCCCAACACGAGACCCCGTAGGGCATGACGGTCGCGGCGCAGGTGTGACCCTGACCCGCGGCGACGGACACCACCAAGGTCGAGCCTCCTGGGTCGAACGGTCGTACGGCCGTGAGGCGGTTCGTGGTCGACCCGTCGCCCATCTGACCCTGGTCGTTCGCACCCCAACAGAACACCGCATCGTCGAGCGGTGCCGCGCACCCGTGCGCGCCGCCGAGCGCGATCGGGTCCGAATCGCCGACCATCGCCGACAGACCGCTCACGTCGAGCCCAGGCACGAGCCGCATGGTCGTCGTCCCGTCTCCGATCCGTCCGGATGCGTTGGCTCCCCAGCACACGATCTGCCCCGCCGCAGCGGACCGCACAGGTGTGAGCGGCGCCGGCGACGACACGTCGGGCGTCCGTCAGACCTTGAACCAGCACCGGCGCGCCGCGGCGCATCGTCGTCCCGTCGCCGAGCTGCCCGGCGGCGTTCTCGCCCCAGCACGCGACGCGCCCGCCCGTGCGGACGGCGCACGCGTGACGCCCACCCGCCGCGACGTCGCGCAGCGTGTCGCACGCGCGCGCGACGCAGCTCGCCGCGGCGCCGGGGCACGATGTGCCACACGCGCCGCAGTGCGCAGTGCTCGTGCGCAGATCGCTCTCGCACCCGTCTGCGCCGGGCTCACAGTCGTCGAAGTTGGCCGCGCACGTCAGCGAACAAGCGCCTCCGGTGCAAGTTCCTGCAGTGGCGTGCGGGAGCGACGCGCACCACGCGTCTGCCGCGGCCGCCTCGTCGACGGCGCCGTCACAGTCCTCGTCGGCCCCGCCGCAGATCTCGGTGCCGTTCACGTTGATGTCGGGGTCGGTGTCGTCGCAATCGGTCGCGTCCTCGACCGAGTTGCCCCCCGGAGCCTCGCAAGCATCCTCGGGGATCGCGGTGGCATCGCCGTAACCGTCCAGATCCGCGTCGGGGTAGAAGTGGCGGAGCACGCCCTCATCCGTCATGAAATCGCAGTCGTTGTCACGACCGTCACACACCTCGACGAGGCCCGGATAGACGTCCGGGCGCCCGTCGTCGCAATCGTCGCCGCAATGCGTAGTGTCCGCGTCGAGGTTGCAGCACCGCGAGTCGATGTGCCCGTCCATGTCGCTGTCTCGAGAGCCGAACGTGGTGGGATCGCAGTCCTCGTCGTGGTCCTCCAGGTCGCAGATCTCGGGGTTTCCGCGGAAGCGGTTGGCGTCGGCGTCATCGCAGTCGTCGCCCCCACACTCGGGCGCGTCGTGACCATCGCCGTCGGCGTCGCCAACGACCGAGCAGTCGGTGACACAACGCGATCCCGCCTCGTCGCACGACTGTCCGGCTAGGCAACGCGGCTCGGTCGCAGCGACGCACACGGCCCCCCCACCCACGCCCGTCGCGCAACGCTCCACGCCGTTGCAGAAGACGCCATCTGCGCAGTCGAGGTCGCGCGCGCAAGCAGGAGCGCCAGAATCCACGTCCGGCTCCCCTCCAGCGTCGCCGCACGCGGCCGCGCCGGCGAGCCCCACCAGCAACAAGACGTGCTTGAGCATTCCGAAAGCCTACACGTCTTTGGGCACTCCGGAGGGGCGGACGCGTCGCTCTGATTCGCGAAAATTGGGCTCGTCGACTGGAGGAGGAGCTCCGTCAGCGTGCGGTGCTGAGGAGTGCGCGTTGCGCGGTGAAGAAACAGGGGTGCTGGGCAATCGGTGTGACTTGGTTGCGCTGCCCGCTGCGCGTGGATGCGGCCCGGTATGTTTACGGCCCCCCGGCCCGCATGCCGGGGCCCCACGCTCACCCGGAGCCCCTCCTTCAGTCGACGAGATCGGTCTGCCAGTTCACCTCCTGGATCTTCGCGTTGAGCTCGCGGATCTTCTTCGCGAGGTCGTCCGCCTGCTTTTGTAGCTTGCCGATCTTGAGCGTCGCGACCCACTTGATCTCGCGGACGCTGTAGCGCTCTGGCTCTTTGCGGCTGCCAGCGATCGCGGCCTGCACGAGCGCGTGGTGCTGGACGAGCGTGTCGCGCTTGGCGATCGCGCGCGTGAGCGTGCGGCCATCGACGAGCTTCGTCTCGAGGTTCGTGCGGTTGATGCGCGCGACGAGCTCCTCGAGCTCCTCCATCGCGCCGACCGCTTCGTTCATGAGCTTGGATGGGTCTTCGTGCGGCTCGTCGCCTTCTTGAACGACGGCGTTCGCGACCACGCGCTCGCGGAGCGAGGCGATCTTCTTCTGGACATCGGCGCGGAGGAGCAGGGCTTCGGCGAGCTTCATGGGCCCACGAGCCTACCACTCCTCTGTAGAATGGTACCGACGCGGGGCGCCCGCTCTGCGCCGCCTCCATCCGCCGTTCGAGTCGCGATCAGCGGCGACGTCATCACGTTCTGACGCCGGGTCTCCGGGTGGATCGCGGTCGTGTTGCCAAGTGTGAGCCCTCTGAGTATTTCACGCACGCGCATGACCCCGACCAGCAGGTAGGTCATCATCGTCGCCATGACGGACGACCCCTCCATGCGGTCGTTCTCGAGCTCGGTCTTTGCGTGTGGAAAGCGCTCGCCCGGTCGATGTCTCGTGCGCTCACTCGCGCTCGTCATCGGAGCGATTTCTCTCGCGTGCGGAGCATCGGGGCCGGATGAATCCGGGGCGGATGCATCGAGGCCCGATGCGTCGGGGGCGGATGCCTCAGGGCCGGATGGGTCGCGGCCGGATGCATCAGGTCCGGACGCGTCGCGGCCGGATGCGTCGGCGTCGGATGCATCGGCGCCGGATGCATCCTACCCCAACCGGCCGCCGAGCTACGTCCAGGTGATCTCCGAGCTGGACATGAGCCAGGCCGTTCCTGGTGGGACCGGTGAGCGGTACCTAGCGGGGTTGGGGAATACCTGGTCGGTCATCTATGACGACTGGGGCTCCGGCAGCCACTGGGAGCAAACCACCGATGCCACCGCGCCGGGATCTCCAGCCAGCGTCTGGAGGCTCAACATGCCGGCGGGCAGTTACGGCGGCGGGGTCCCGGGATCGGGCAGCGGCACCGATTTTGGTGCCATCGGCCGCCCGCTGCCCGATCTTCACGAGGTCTACATTTCGGAGTGGATCAAGTGGGACCCGACCTTCGAGTTCCATCCGATCAGCACGAAGCACATGCGACTGGACCAGACGGGCCATACGCAAGCCTTCCTGCTGCAGGCGAGCCACAACTCGGAATTCCTGCGGGCATCGGACGAGGAGATCGGGCAAGCATACGATCCGACGATCTCGACCATGCCGACCCTGGGGATCTGGCATCAACTGGAAGTGCTGCTCGTGGCGGGGGACCCAGGGACGGTGAAGATCTGGCTGGACGGGGTGCTGCGCACGGACCACTCCGACGCGCCGTTGACGGGACCGTTCTCGACGCTGCAGATCGATGGGTACTTCGGCGGCGGCGGGATGGTGAAGACCGTCGACTCGTACTACGAAATCGATCACATCTTCATCGCGGCACCGTAGGCCGGGGGAGCGGTGAATGGGCTACTCGCGGCACGTCCGTTGGTCCGTTCGGTCCAGTCCAGGACGGGTTGGATCGGTGCCTCGAGCCGCCGCCCGAACCGCATGTCAGCCGCGCTCTCGTGCACCTCTGCCCAGAGGGCGGATTACGCGCGTGGATCAGGGCGCACTGATGCGCACGTGGTCGAACCAGTAGAAGTCGTCCTGCGTCTTCGCTTCGCCGGTTCCTCCCCACGTGGGCGCCAGCTCGAAATGGCGGAAGTCGTCGGCGACGTAGTTCACGGTGTCGTGATCTCCGACGAGCTCGCCGTCGAGCCACCATCGCAGGATTCCGTCCATCGACGCGTCGCTCGTGCTCTGTCGAAAGTAGATCTCGACCAGATGCCACTCGCCGAGGGAGATCTCCCCGTCGCTCACGTTGCCCGAGAGGTTGCGCGGGCCGGGATCGTCGCCCCAGCTCGCCGGGAGATGCCCGTTGCTCGTCGACATCTCGAGGACCGCTTCGAGCCTGTAGGGCTCCGGACCGCGCATGTTCATGATGACGTTGCCGGTGAAGCTGCCGCCGCCGTCGATCGCCCAGAGGAAGGTGATCTTGTTGACGCCGCTGCCGTGGCCTTGCCACGGATCGCTCGGCCTCCACCAGAAGCCGATGTAGAGCTCGCGCCGGCCGCCGAACGCATACCACTCGGTCCCAGGCTCCGAGCCGCCTGGGAAGCCTGACGGGTAATCGAAGCGCAGGACGCTTGGCGGCGAGCGCGGGCCGGTCGCGTCGCTCACGACCGTGACGTCGCTGCTGCGCAGCGTCAGCATCCAGCCGCCCGATCCGGAATCTTCGAGCGGCTGGTCCGTCATCACCGTGAACCCGGCCGGCTCGTTCGGCCATTCCGCGCTCCCCACCGGTGCATCGGTCGGAGCGCTCGGGGCGTCGTCGGCTCGCCCATCCGACGCTCTCGCGTCGGCCGCCGGCGCATCTTCGCTCCTCGCGTCCGGCGTCGTCGCGTCCGGCCCGCCCGACGACCCCCCGTCGGTGCACGCGGACGCCACGAGCGCGAGCGCCATGACATTCCATGCGAGCGAAACGCAGTGGGGCTTCGACCGGAGCACCAACGGGAGAGTGTAGCGTCCCATCAGCAAGCTTTCATCTGGCGACGACTTGCTCGCTCGCTACGAGGCCGCGCATCGAAACGTGCTCACGTACTGTGAATGCTACGCCGAAGCGGTCGGCTACCGCGATGTTCCGACCTGCGTCGCGACCTACGTCTCGGCGATCGGTGATCGAAGCTCTCAGGACTGCCGTGCGATGGCCATCGACGACAATCCCACGGCCATGGCGAGGTTGGCTTGCTACGTCCGCGGCTTCGATATCGTTACGGCGTGCAACGAAGCGCTCCCGGCGTACGACATGGAGGCGCTCGCGCACTGCGCCGACTCGTTCGACTTCGATGCGGAGTGCCCGGTCGTGGACGCGCCTGCGTGGGAGCGGTTTCGAGCCGACTATCGTGCGTGCGCCGTGGGTGGTGCCGGGACGTGTCCTGATGCGACGTTCACGGAGGCGGGGACGTACATGCTCGGCTCGAACCGCGGCAAAGGGGACGACATCGACTTGAGCTGCACGTTTACCCCGACGACCGGCGCGGACGTGACCGGGGTCGTCGCGGAAGCGCGTTGCTCGATCGTCGCGGACCTGCCCGACCACCTCACGTTCATTCACGAGCCGTGCGTGGACGGCGCATGTCACCACGGCTTCTTGTGCGAGCCGGGCGCGCCTGCATGGTGCGCGGCAGGCTACCGCGTCACCTGCGACCCGTGAGCCACGTGTGGGTCAGCGAGCCTCGCCCGACGACGTGCAGCGCGACCTCGTGCTCCTGAGAGCCCACGAAGCGGAAGCGGCAGAAGCGGTCCCGACTCACGTGCGCGCGCGACGTTCCGCGAACGCGTGGTAGATGCCCAGCACGAGAGCCGACCCGACGACCGCGACGAAGATGCTCCAGAGATTGAAGCCCGTCACACCCGTCTCGCCGACGAAATGGAACGCCCAGCCTCCAACGAACGCACCGAGCACGCCCAGCACGAGGTCGATGACGAGCCCCTTGCCGCTGCCACCGACGAGCTTGCTCGCGATGAAGCCGGAGATGATTCCGAGAAATATCCACGCGATGATCGACATGTTCACACCTTCTTGGGAGTGTCCGACTGCTTGGCCTTCGCATCTCTGAACGCATCCTTCGTGACGTGGGTCGCGCGCTTGACCGCGTCGCCCACGTCGTGCGCCGCGTGCTTCACCGCGTCACCGACGTCGTGTTTCGAATGCTCGGCCCGGTCGCGCGCCCCTTGGACCGTGCTCTTCACCTCGTTGGATGCTTTGGTCGCGAGGTTCTTCGCAGTGGTGGCGGCCCCCTTCAGAGCCTTCTTGCCGTCCTCTCCGGCCTCGCGGAGCTTCTTCGCCGCCCCGCTCATTCCTTCTTTGGCGTTGTTCAGGCCTGTGCTCGCTCGAATCTTTCAAATTGGTCACGATCTCTTTCTCTTTCTCGTCGAATGGTTTGGTGCGTGGGAGCAAGCCTCGTGCTCACGGCGCCACGATGGTGCTCCCGTCGATGTCCACCGCGGTCTGCGCCAGAATCCTGCCGTTGACCGACGCGCCGGTGCGGAGCGTGACCGACGTCATGCTGAGGACGACACCCTCGCAGTGTGCGGTCGTGCCGACGTCCACGAGACCGGCGACCTGCCAGAAGATGTTCGCGGGCAAGGCGCCTCCAGAGAGCACGACCCGGGCACCGCTGCTCATGGTGAGGTCACCGGCGATCTGGAAGATCCACACGTCGGTGGCGCTGCCGTCGAGCGTGACGTCGGTCGGAATCAATAGCCCGGTTCCCCACGCGTAGGTGCCGGCGTCGAGTGTCATCCCTCCGATGTCTCCCGCACCGAGCTCGGTGACGTCGGGAGCTCGCCCCGCCGCATCCGTGAACGCGAGCTCCATGGCACCGATCGCGGCGGTCATGTTCGCCGGCGTGGGCGGTGCGAAGTCGGCCGCGTAGACGCGTCCGGTGACCTGCGTCGAGGTGGAGAACTCGTTCGAGGCGTCGGCGGTCAACCCGAACCCGGTGACGAACGTCGCGGCAGCCGGGCTGACCGCGATGTCTCCGGTGATGGCGGAGGTCGGCACCGTGGAGATCCCCGTCTTGGCGAGGATCGCGAAGCCGCCCGCGGCCCCGAGCGTCACCGGGCTGCCGGGAACGATGGTGCTACCGTCCCGCGGGTCGAGCGTCGCCCCGTCGGAAGCGCGACCGTCGGTCGGAGGCGCGCCATCGCCCGACGTGCTTCCGTCCGCGGTGGCAGAGTCGTCGCCGCCGCACGCCATCGCGAGCAACGAGACCAGGACGCCGAAGGCGGCGCGGGAAGAATGAATCCAGGATCGGGTCGTCATGGCTGGCGCGTAGTGCGACTCTCGTGCCGCGCCACAATCGAGTGTGGTCACGCGAGCTCGCACACCACGCGCTCGCCCTACGCGCCCGCGATCCATCAGAACGATGTGGTCGTTACATCAGATCGAGCGGGGGCGGGTTACCATCGGATCCTGCCGAAGCATGCGGATCCGGTCGCGGTTTCTCCACCTCTTCGTGGCGCACTACGCGCGCGTCGCGGGCGACGCGCGCGAGCTTCTCGACACGTTCGACCTCGCCGCGGACGCGACGACCGCGCGTGACCTCGAGGTTCCCATCGAGACGGTCCACGCGTTACCCGACTGGGTAGCCGCGCGCGTTGGAGATCCCGAGGTCGGCCTCCACGTCGCCGAGCAGGCGCCACCCAGGCTGACCCCCATCGAGTATCCCGAGGAGGTCGTGTGCGTGACGGCCGACGGCGTCGCGCGCGAGGAGCACAACCAGACGGCCCCGAACGAGGCGGGGCTGCGCCCGAGCTACTTCTTCACGACGCCACCGCGCGTGCCCCCGCCGCAGCTGGCCTCGCCACTGCACGAACCGCACGTGGACGCGCCGCATACGGTCTCGCCAGCTTCCTCGATTGGCTTGGGGTCGCTCGTCGCTGCCGGCACCGGGGACGCTGGCAGCGCCGTCGCTTCGAACACCGGTCCGACCGGCGCCGGCTCGCTCCCCAAGACGTCGCTCGGGTCAGCCGAACCTGCGCAGCCGCCGAGCAGCGTGACGACGCCCGCGAGCACCGCGCGCACCATGCGTCTCTTGTCATCATCCATGCGTGTGGGACACCGACACAGGAAGCGGGTTCCACGTTGGAGCTCTCGTCAGGGATCGCTGCCGTTCACGTGCCTCACACCCGAGTGACTGTTACGGCCGCGGATTGGGCCGCGGCGCTTCCATCAGACCCGGCGGCAGCGCAAACGTCCACGTCGCGCCGTCAGCGGTCACCTCGAGCGTGCGCGTCACGGGCGCCGGGCTCCCACGCGTCCAATCGGGCGTACCGAGCGTGACCGCGAGCACGACGTCGTCGGGCGGAGGCTCGACGTGGGCGAAGGGGCCCATCCCCTCGCTCGTGGTGCGCTCGTGCTCGGTCACGACGCCCGAGTCGAGCGCGATTGTCTCGCCACCGCGCGTCGTCGTCGGAGTGCCGCCGTTGCAGCACGCGAGCCCTGGCGACGTGGTGCGGCTCCACGCGAGCTCGAGCGCGCCGTGGACGAGCGCGACGCGCACGAGCGCATCGACGTCCGGGAGCGCGATTGGGTCGGACGCGAACAGCCGCGTTCCATCGTCTCGATCGAGGAGCACGACGCGCTCGTCGGCCGCGTAGACGGCGAGCGCCCCGCCCGGCAACAGCGCGAACGGCGCGCCCACCTCCGCCGAGTCGAACACGACCGCGCCGGTTCGCAGCTCCCGCGCGCAGACGTGACCGTCGGCTCCGGGCAGAAAGATGCGGTTCGCAGCCAGGTCGATCACGGCGAAGCCGCTCGCGCGGCGTGGCTCGGGGTCATCCCTGGCGACGACCCTCGCGGCGCGCCCGGGCACGAGCCAGGCCGGGGGGCGTGGCGCCGCCGGAGGAGGCCCCGCCGCACGCGGGCCCTGCGACCCACCGCAACCGGTGACCAAGACGAGCACGAAGACGAGGACGAAAGCCGCGAAGGCACGCATGGGGCGTTCTAGACGTGCGGCGCGGCAATAGATTTCATCCGCGGAGGAAAGTGAATGGGCGGGACCCACGTTCTCCTCCATCGCGTGTCAGCCCGCCCGCGCGACGATCTGCTTGCTCGCGCGGGCCATGACCGCGCCCGCTTGGTCGCGCATCCGGCCCTCGATGCTCGGATCGAGGCCCCAGCTACCCATGAACGCGGCAGCGGCCGCGGCGCAGCAGATCTCCCATGCGCAGAGGTCGAAGGCATCGACTCCGGTCAGGGACAGATAGTGCTCCGTGAACGACTCCATCGCCTCCGCGCCCCATCGCCAGAGCAGCTCCATCCGACAACCGGCGAGGTCGGCGAGCGGATCGCCGACGGCCGCGTCCTCCCAATCGATGATCGCCGCGATCGCGTGGTCCTTCCAGAGGATGTTCCGCGGCCCGAAGTCGTTATGCACGAGCGTGGACGTGTTCCGCTCGGCACCGCGTGCGCCCTCGGCGAGCGCGGCGCGCAGCGACTCGGTGGCCGGCGTCTTCTCGCCGAGCCAGCGCAGCGCGCACGTGTACGCGTCATCCAAGCGCGCCAGCGCAGGCGGCGCGACGCGCTCGACGTCGAGCGCGTGCAGGCGCGCGAGGACCTCGGCCATCTGTCGCAGCGCTTCCGGCTGCCGGCTCTCCTCCACCTCCGCGCTGCCCTCGACGAACGACGTCACCAGATAGGGCGACCCGAGCAACCCCGAGGACGTATCGAGCAGGATCGGCGACGGCACGCACATCCCGAGCGCGTCCAACGCGCGCAGCAGCGCAAACTCCGTCGCCGTGACGTCCGCGTGAGTCGGCTTCCAGTCCGCCGTGCCATGACGCCGCACCACCACGCGACGCGCCCCTCCGTCCGGCAGCGCGAGCTCCAGCCCCTCGACGCTCGCAGACACCCCACCCGAGAGCGACCACCGGCGCGTCACCTCGGCCCCGTCCTCGAGACGCTCCGCGAGCACCGCGTACGGATCTCTCACGCGTGCAGTCTCGCACGACATCGGGACGGGGGACGGTCCTCCTCATCTTCACGACCGAAGAAGAGGGACGGTCCTCCTCGTTCTCACCGGGCGGTGGCCGGGTCGGGTGAGGAGAACGAGGAGGACCGTCCCCGAAGTCACGTTGCCGCCGTAAACCGGCTCAGGTGGCTCAGGTGTCGATCTTTCGGCGTCGGGCGTGGTTTTCGATGCGCGCTCTGCGCGGCGCGCTGGAATCATGACGCGAGGAGCCGCTCCGATGCGTTCGCTGTCCTTGCGCCGACTCGATGTCCTCGGGCTCTTTCCGATGATGGCGGCCTGCGCTCTCGCGCACGGCGGTTCGGATGCTGCGTCCGACGCCGGCATCATCGACGCGAGCGGCCGGGATGGCGCGCGCGGCGCGGAGGCCGGTGTCGCCGACGGGTGGGCCGGCGACGCGTCCGCGCCTCGCTGCAGGCCGCTCTCTGCGACGTTCGTCGCCGCCGGGATCGCGCTACAACCGCGAGTCGCGTATGACGGGACGGGTTACGGCGTGGTGTGGATCGATGGGGAAACGCCGACGCTCTACTACGCGTGGTTCGACCGGAGCCTCGCGCGCCGAAGCGATCTCGTCGCGCTCGGAAGGGTCGTGACCGCGAGCGCGGGGCTCGCGACGATTCACTTCGCCGATGGCTCGTTCACGATCAGCCACGCCGATCCGTCGGGAGGTATCTTGTTGCGTCGCGTCGACCGCGAAGGCGCGATGCTGAGCGATGCGATGCGCGTCACGTGGCATCGCGGCGAGCACGCGGTGCTGCCGCTCGCGTCCGGCGACTTGGTCGTCTCGAGCGATGACGCGGTCCCTCGCGATACGCGCCGGACGTGGGCGACGGTCACCGATCGCGAGGGGCGGGTCATGTCGGAAGCGCCCATCGTCGATGGCGCCGGTCTGCCGCAGGCCGTCGCAACACGTGCGGGCGTGGCGGTCGTCACCGGCGGGACCGACGACGCGGTCCAGTTCGTCCAGCTCGATCCCGACGGCGCCCGCGCGAGCGATGCCACGCGCCTGTGCTGCGGGGAGAGCGGATTCGGCGGGATCTCGTTCGGGCCGGCGGTCGCTGGGGGCAGCGAAGGCGCGATCGTGTTCTATGCGGACAGCACGATGCCAAGCCGTCCGATCGAGCGGGCGCGCTTCGACGAGCTGGGTGTGTTCCGAGACCGCGCCCCGGTGACGACCCCGGCGTGGACTCAGGGCATCGTCGCGGCCCGTTCGCCTCGCGGAGAGATCGGCGTCGCCTGGCGCGACGATCGCACAGGATCCGTGTCGACGTATTTCGCGCGCTTCGACAGCCATGGCGAGCGGCTCGACATGGACCGACACGTCGCTGGGGGCGAGTTCCTCGGAAGGGACGACACGCTCGACATGGTCGCGACGGACACGGGCTTCGTCATCGTGCAGTCGGCCCGTGTCGGCCGAGACGACGCCATCGGCCTTTCTCTCTCGCACGTCTGCCCGGACGGGAGCTGACCGGACGGTCCTCCTCGTTCTCACCGGGCGGTGGCCGGGTCGGCTGAGGAGAACGAGAGGACCGTCCCCCGAAGCATCAGTACCTCCGCGTCGTGGCGTGTCTTCACCGCGCCGATACGTTCTGCCAACGCTAGCGCCCGATTGTGCCGGCGCGCATGCTCGTGGTGTGGAACGCGGTCGCGGTCACGGACGCTGGACGTGCTCGACGTGCGCTGCGCTCCTCGGTGTCCTCTTCGTGGGATGCCCGACGGCCGATGAACCGGACGGCTCGACGCCGAGAGATGGCGGGCCGATGGACGGGCCGAGCGCGGAGGCATCGACACCGGACGGCGCGCGGCCGGATGCTCGGGCGAGCCTCGATGGCGCGCTCGGGGACAGTGGCGCGGGCGACGCCGATACGCACTGCGAGATGATCGGTTGTCTCCCGCCGAACCGGTGCGAGGTCTTCACGGATTGGGTCACGGGCGAGCTTGGACGAGGCTGCTTCACACCCAGCGAGGTTCTGTGCGACCCGACGGATCCCGCCGAGGCGGCGTCGTGTGAGGGCACCGTGCTCACGTCGTGTCTACAGGTGTACGAGGAGGGCGTCGGCAACTATGGGCAGCGCCTCGTCACCGATTGTCGCGAGCGGTTGGGCTACGACGACGCGGTGTGCGTCACCACGGGCAGCTCGTCGACGTGCACGGCGCCTGAGGCGGTGCCGTGCGCACCGTCGACGATCCCGGTGTGCTCCGGGTCGCTGGTGCAGACGTGTCGGGGCGGGCTCCTCGTCCGCGAGCGCTGCACGATACCTGGCCAATCGTGTTTCCCGGACCGCGTCGCCGGTCGAGAAGGGGAGGCGCTGTGTCTCGGCGCGGATGCGGTCGAGGCGGCGCCCGGTGCGGTGGCGTCGCTGCTCTACATCGCCCTTCGCTGTCGCGACGATCGAACGATCGAGATCTTGCGGGGCGGCTACGTGTACACCGACGTGTGCCCCGACCTGCCGAGCGGCGAGGCCACGAACTGCGTCGTCGACGGTGCAGGAGATTACGACTGCGTTCCGGCGAGCGAGGTCGTTCCGTGCTCGCCGCCAGGCGCACCGGGCACGTGCTCGTCCTCGCCGCCCGACGCGACTCTTCGCAGCTGCGTGGATCAAGGCGACGGGCGCTGGGTCATGGCGGAATCGACGTGCACCGTCGTCGCGGACGTGCCCGACCACCTCACGTTCATTCACGAGCCGTGCGTGGGCGGCGCATGCCACCATGGGATCTCGTGCGATCCGGGCGAGCCGGCGTGGTGCGGCGAGGGCTACCGCGTCACCTGCGATCCCGTCAGCCACGTCTGGGTCAGCGAGCCGTGCCCGACGACGTGCAGCGCGACCGCGTGCTCCTGAGCGCGAGCGAGGGACGCGGGCCCGCAGATCGTCGGGTTCTCTCGGCCGTCGACACGCTCGGTGCTTTTCCTTCTTGCCGCTCTCCTCGCCGCCGGGCTCTTGGCCCCCGCAGCGGCGCGGGCGCAGGACCCGTGCGCGGGGGTGACGTGTAGCGGTCACGGTGCCTGTTTCTCCGAGGTGTCGGAGGCCTATTGTCTCTGCGACGCCGGCTACGAGGCGGTCGGCCACCGGTGCCGCCGACACCCGGAGCGAGCCGACATGCGCTGGCTCCCGGACGTCGGGGTGCGTGTCGCGGACATCGCGCTCTCGGAGGACGGGCGCAGTGCCGGTGAGGTCGGGCTCGATCGGCCCACGGCGCCGGTGCGGTTCGGCGAGGTCGTCAGCGACGGCACGCCATGGTGCAGCGACTTCGTCTCGTGGGTGTATCGCGTCGCGGGCGTCCCCTTCACCGGCGGTTACGACGGAGGCTGGCTCTTGCGCACGAACGCCGCCATCGAGCAGTGGTACGAGTCACGCCACGGATGGATCGCGCGCGGCTCGGCCGAGTTCGAGCAGTACACGCCGCGACCCGGTGACTACGTCCGCGTGCTCACGCCGAGGTGGGGCCACAGCGCGATCGTCCACCACGTCGACGGCGACACGCTCTACACCGTCGAGGGCAACGTGAGCGGTCACGTCCGCCGCAACCGCTACCGCCACTTCCGCGACAACGAGCGCATCGCCGGCTTCGGACGCGTGGAGACGCTGATCAGCGCTCCCGCGAGAGCCCGCCGCCGAGCGCGCTAGCGGCCCGGCCCACAGTTGCCGTCCGGTGGGCGCCGACGGACGCGGGCCTAGGGAGCGAAGCCGCACGCCGAGAGCCACGGCGGGTTCGGCGCGGCGAACGTGACGTCCGTACGACACGTGCGCGGCAGCTGATCCGGGTCGACGGCGAGCGAGAGCAGCGGGCAGCCTGGGTTCGCCCCGGTGCTGTCGTTCAAGTCGCGCTTGCACACCCTCGCGCACGCGGGGCCGTCGCCGAGGTCGAGGCACACGGTGTCGTCGTCAGCGCACGGTCGCCCCGCCTCGCTCGCGTCGCAGGGCGCACCCTCCGCCGCCGCCACCTCTGGTGCGACGCAGAAACCCGTCTCCTGGCGCGCGCCGTTCAGGCACACCTCCCCCGCTCGACAGTCGCTCGCCGCGCTCCCGGAGAACGGAACGCAGAGCTTCGTGCACAGCGGTCCGCCCGGGCCGCGCGCGACGCAGAACGCATCCGGATTGCAGTCGTCGTCCGAGGAGCAGCCGGCGCCGAAGTCACCGGTCGTCGTCGCGCGGGGCAAGCAGCATGCCTCCACGTCGGGCAGGCCCGGGTCTTCCACGATCGTCTCGTTGGAGCCCGTCAGGAACGGAAGGCACGCGAAGTAGTGCCCGGCCGTGCCGCCACCGGTCATTCGACACGTCACCGGTCGAATACGGCGTGCCGGGAAAGAACGGCGTGCAGCTCGGCAAGCAGTGACCGAGTGTTGCGAGAACCGGCGCGCACCGCATCGCTGCCGGGCACGCAGCCGAAC
This sequence comes from uncultured delta proteobacterium, assembly GCA_963740495.1. Classification (GTDB taxonomy): domain Bacteria; phylum Myxococcota_A; class Polyangia; order Polyangiales; family CAVUEK01; genus CAVUEK01. The sequence continues at coordinate 62,348 of CAVUEK010000003.1, read as the reverse complement.
CGCCGGAGACGCTCAGCGTGAAATCACATCGCTGTACGCAAGTGCCCGTCGCATCGCTCGCGAATGGCCGTTCGCACACGAGACCCTCTGCGCACTGGACGTCGAGCCCGTCGCTCGAATCGATATCGCAGGGCTCGCCTACGTCGACCTCGGGGACACCCGCGAGCGCGTCGACGCAGACCCAGGCCCTCACGTCCGGCGTGTACCGACCGATCGCGGGCTCGCAGTGCGCGTCCGTTCCGCACTCGCCGGTGGAGAACTCCCCGCACGAGGCGCCGCAGATGCCCGGTCGGTTGTCGCCCGACTGATCGAACACGGGGACGCACTCACCGCTCGTGCAGCCCCGGCTGGGCGTCGCCGAGTCGTACGCGCAGGGGAAAACGCAACGGTGATCGAAGCACATTGCCCCCGGCACGCAGGTCTCGTCGGCGTCGATCGAATCCGGGTCGCAGCGCTCGCCGGCCGCCTGCGAGCCGGCCGCAGCGCAAAAGCTCGCGCCATTGGCAGCCGGCATGCATGTCCCAGCGCCGTCGTCGCACGTGAACGCATCACCCGGGCAGCTGTCCGGATCGAAGCACGCATCGTTGCAATCGCCCGGTACGCACGAACCGTCGAGAGCGCCGGGCGTCGCGAGCGGCAAGCAAAGGCTCCCCACTGGACAGACCGACGCGGCGTCATCGAGCGCGCAATACGCCCGACACGTGCCGGAGGTCGGGTCGCACACGAAGAGCTCGTTGGACCACGAGTCGTCGGCGCAGAGCTCGTCCTGTGCTGAACAGGTCTCGACCGCGCCATCCGGCTCGCCGCCGTCGAGCGTGACCGACCCGTCCGACGCATCCGCGCCGGGTGCATCCGGCGGAACCGAACCGTCCAACCGACCGCCATCGGAGGGTGCGTCGTCATCCGAGCCACCCGACGCCAGAGGACACGACGAGCCCGAGCACGACGATGAAACGCATGGTTGCCTCTCGCCGAGCGCAAACATGCTCGGAGCGGCGCTCGCTATCACGGTGCCTCGTGCGTGTCGAGTGGGCCGACCGATGGCGGTCGCACGTTCACGCCGCGCGAGCGGTCGACACATTCGGGCTCGGCGTCTACGTTCTCGGTCTGAATCATGGGAAATACTTTCGACAATTGGAGAGCGGCGCTCGCGCGAGGCGTCGTACGCGACGTCGACGCGTGGGCGAGGATCTTCGGCGGACGCGGGGAAGCGTGATGGGGGCCTCGGCCGGTCGCCCGTCCCGGCGCTTCTTCGTCGCGATCTCGGGGGCGATTCTCGCGATCGTTCTCTTGGGGTTCGGCCCCACGCTCTACCTGCGTGCGGCGTTCGACGTGTCGCCGATCTCGCCGCTGCTCTACCTGCACGGCGCGCTGATGACGGGGTGGTTTGCTCTCGTGGTCGTGCAGGCCACGCTGATCCGCGGCGGGCGCGTCGCGACGCATCGCCGACTGGGGATCGTCGGCGTCTGTGTCGGTGTCGGCGTCGTCGTGGCAGGCACGATCGTGACCCTGGGAATCGCGGATCGCGTCATGCGCGCGCCCACGGAGTCGGACGTCGCATTGAGCGCGCTCATGGGCCTCGGCACAGAGACCCCGTTGCGCGGCCTCGCCGCAACCGCGCTCTGGGGAAACCTGTCGAGCCTCACGGTCTTCTCCGTCCTCGTTGGATGGGCCGCGCTCATGAGAAACCGCGGCGACGTCCACAAGCGACTGATGCTGTTCGCGTCGCTGTGCATCCTTCCTCCGGCGATCGCGCGGATCTCCGCGATGGCCCGGGCTCGGCGGCGACTTGGGACCGCTCGTGCCCGTCGTCCTGTTGCTCCTGCTCGGCGCAATCGTCGGTCACGACCTCTACACGCTGCGGCGCGTGCACTGGGCGACGTGGAGCGGTGCCGCTTTGCTCATCCTGAGCCTCGCAGCCGGCGTCGTGTTGGCAGGCTCCGACCTCGGGATGTCGGTTCTGCCCCAGTAGGGCGCACCTTCGCGTCGAGGGCTCGAGTGCCGCGCGGTGCGTCGCCTCTGCTCCGTGCACTCTCCGGGCGGATGCGCTTCGACGAGAGAGAGCACGTCGCCGCGCCCGACGACCATCGCGGTAGAGCTCCGCTCGTCACCGCGATGGATGAGCGCGCTCGCGCTGCCCGTGCCTCTGCACGGCATCTACGAGCCTGAGCCTCGAGCTCGAGCGGGACGACGGGGGGCAGCGGCGCGAAGCCATCGTCCTCCATCCACGTCCTGAGCGCCTCGACACCCGCGGGCCCGCTCGTACCCAGTTCGTGGGCGTGGCGTTCGTGGCGTGCTTGGTCGAACATGCTGGATCGCCATGGACGACAAAGAGGACGACGACACCGTCGAGGGCGTGCAGTTCCGGGCGGGCGGCGGCCGCGGCAGCGCCGTGGACCTACCGCCGGGCCGCTACGAAGCGGGTGAAGTCATCGGGCGCGGCGGGATGGGAGAGGTCGTCGCGGCACGCGACCGCGTGCTCGGTCGAACGGTCGCTCTCAAGCGAATGAACGACGGGGCTCGCAAGAACGAGAAGATGCGCGCGCGGTTCGTCCGCGAGGCGCGTATTCAGGCCATCCTCGAGCACCCGGCGATCGTCCCCGTCTACGACTTCGTCGAAGGCCCCGAGGGCGCGTACCTCACGATGAAGCGCATCGGCGGATCGTCGCTGGCCGAAGTGATCGCGAGGCTGCGCAAGGGCGAGACAGCGGGCGACTGGAACCTGCGACGGCTGCTCACCGCGTTCTCACAGCTCTGCAGCGCGCTTCAGAGCGCGCACGAGCAGGGCGTCGTGCATCGAGATCTCAAGCCTTCGAACGTGATGCTCGGACGTCACGGCGAGGTCTACGTCATCGATTGGGGCATCGCGAAGGTCGAGGGCGGCGACGACGCGTTGCCCGACGCGGTCGTTGCGAGCGGAGACGGGACCGAGACGATCGACCTGCTCGGGACGCCCGGGTACATGGCACCCGAACAGATCAACTTCGACAGCGTCGGCCCCCCGTCCGACGTCTTTGCCCTCGGCGCGATCCTCTTCGAGATCGTCACGCTCGACCGGTTGTTTCGAGGCGACCATCAATCGCGGCTGGTCGCGTCGATGCGGGGAGTCGATCCATTGGCGTGGACCGGAGAGGCACCGTGGGACGTCGCGCCCGAGCTACTGTCGCTCGTCGCCGAGGCGACGCGCGTGAGCCCGGGGGAGCGTATCGGGAGCGCCGAGCTGCTGCGTGACGCGGTCGAGCGATACCTCGACGGCGAGCGGGACTCCGACGTGCGGGCGCGGGCCGCGGCGCAGCATCTCGACGACGCGCGCCGCCTCTGCCTCCGCGTCGAAGCCGGAGAAGAGGGCCGCCGGTCCGATGCCATGCGCGCCGTGGGCCGAGCGCTCGCGTTCGATCCCGGCTCGCGGGCTGCACGCGAGACGCTGGTCACGCTGATGACGGCCCCGACCGGAGCGATGCCGCTCGAAGTGATGCGCCGATCCGAGCAGCGAGATGACGCGCGGCTACGCGTCAGCATGCGCTTGCTCCCGATCGTCTTCGCGTGCTTCCTGGCGTTCGTGCCGTTCGCGCTCTGGAGCGGCGTGCGCGCACCGGGATGGCTGGCGGCGCTCGCGGTGTCGTCGACCCTGCTGATCGGCCTCTCGTTCGTCTTGCCGCGTTTGGAGCGAGTCAGGCTCGGCTTGGTGATCGCGGTGATGTTGGCGTGCGCCGTCTTGATCGCGACCACGAGCGCCTTGGCCGGCCCACTCATCTGCGTTCCCATGATAACCGCGGCGATGATGCCCAACGCCGCCCTTCTCCGGGACATCAAGTGGACGCCCTTCATCATCGGCCTGCTTCCGGTCGCCGCACCGCTCGCGCTGGAGGCCGCCGGTGTGCTCCCGCCGTCGTACGCATTCTCGGACGGCGTCATGCACGTGCTGCCCACGCTCTTCGAGCACGCTGCCGCGCCGACGCTCGGCATGCTGGCGGCGGCATTCATCCTGACGCTCGGCACCTCCACCATCCAGTACAGAAGGATCCGCCTGGCGCTCATCGAAGCCGAGCAACGCCTACTCTGGCAGACCTACCAGCTCGAGCAGCTCGTCGCCGAGTAGCAACGCGAGCGGGGACGCTCGTCTTCATTTTCGTCAGTTTCGCGTTCGTCCGTGACCGCGAGAGAGCGACGGCATCGCGAGGCACGGCGGGGACAGCCTTCATCATTTCATGGCGGTGGTCGTGGGTCAGCCGCCTCGTGGTGGCCCAGTCGAGCTCACCGTCTTTCCCAGGGCTGCCACGACCCGTCTCGACGCGTATTCGGTCGTCAGTACGATCGAACCGATGACCGTTGCGCGAGCCCTAGCCGAGCGACGCGATTTTGCCGCGATCACGGCCGCGCTCTCCCACGCCCGCGGTTGGACACCGATGGCCTGTCCGAAAAAGAATCTCTAGAAATTCCTCCCGGCTGCGTTCTCAGGGTAGGAGCGCGTGGAGTGACTGCAGACTCGGACCGTGCGTGGGTGATGGAGGCGTTGTCGCGATACGAGCGACCGCTCCTTCGCTACGTCACGAGCCTCGTCGGTGGCGACCTCGCCCGGGACATCGTGCAGGAAGGGTTCCTGGAGCTGTGCAAGCAGGACCCCGCCGAGCTCGAGGGTCGGGTGGGGCCGTGGCTGTTCGTCGTCTGTCGCAACCGTGCGCTCGACACCCGCCGGAGGAGCAAACGAATGCAGAACGCCACTGGGACCGATGCGCTCGCGGACGAGAGCGCGGGGCCCGAAGCGACGCTGGAGCGCAAGCGCGCGATGACGAGGCTGTCACGCGTGCTCCAAGGGCTCGATGAGCGTCAACGGGAAGTCGTGCGCCTGCGGTTCGCGGGCGGCCTCAGCTACAAAGAGATCGCCGAGGTCACCGAGCTCACGGTGACCAACGTCGGCTTCATCCTACACAAGGCGCTCGCGCACGTGCGCGAGCAGCTCGCGCGGTCGTCCGCAGCGCAACAGCCTCGAGAAGTCAGGAGCATGTCATGAACATCCATCGCGACGATCCGCGGCTCACGGCATATGCGCTGGGTGAGCTCGAAGGAGACGAGAGGAGCGCGGTCGAAGCGGCGCTCGCAGCGGACGACGCGTTGCGCGCCGAGGTCGACGAGATCCGGCACGCTGCGACGTTTCTGACGGAGGAGCTCGCGGCGGAGTCGCCCGACGAGCTGAGCGCTCCGCAGCGCGCGGTGATCGAAGGGGTGTTCCCGGAGGTGCCGAAGCACGCGCCGAAGGGCAAGGTGATTCCGTTTCCGTTCAAGGTGGCCGCGCTCGCGGGAACCGGGCTCGCCGCGGCTGCGGCGCTGCTCGCGGTCGTGTCGGTGACCAGCGGCGACCACGAGGGCGATTTCGCGGGGTACGTGACCGCCACGACGCCGGCCGATGAGGCGAACGCCGCCGCGGAGCACGTGCTCCAGCGCGGGTACGGGCCCGCGGAGACGGCGCCGGAGCCCGACGACGAGCTCGCAGAACTGGGCGAGACGCAGCCCGGGATTCGATTCGCGGCTCGAGCGCCAGCTCGGGGTGCTCGGCTACGCGGGCACCGAGAGCCCGACGCCCAATCGCGAGTCGTACGCGATCACCGAAGAGCAGGGGTACACGCGTGCGGCCATCGACCCGCGCTCGACGTTCTCGATCGACGTCGACACCGCGTCGTACTCGATGGTGCGCCGCTTCCTCGAGCAGGGTCAGCGCCCGCCCCAGGGCGCGGTGCGCATCGAAGAGCTGGTCAACTACTTCGGGTACGACTACCCAGAGCCGCGCGGCGAGCATCCGTTCTCGGTGACGACCGAGGTCGCGTCGGCTCCGTGGAACGCGGACCATCGGCTCCTGCGCATCGGGCTCCGGGGCCGCGCGCTCGCGATGCACGACCGCCGCGCGAGCAACCTCGTCTTCCTGATCGACGTCTCGGGCTCGATGCAGGACGAGAACAAGCTGCCGCTGCTCGTTCGTGGGCTGTCGATGCTCGTCGAGCAGCTCGACGCCGACGACCGGATCTCGATCGTCGTCTACGCCGGCGCGTCGGGCCTCGTCCTGCCGCCCACGCGCGGCGACCGCACCGCGGTGATCACGAGCGCGCTCGAGCGGCTCTACGCCGGCGGCTCGACCAACGGCGGCGAGGGCATCCATCTCGCGTACTCGATCGCCGCGGACAACTTCGTCCGAGGCGGCGTGAACCGCGTCATCCTCGCGACCGACGGCGACTTCAACGTCGGCCTCACGAGCCAGAGCGACCTGATCCAGCTGGTCGAGGAGAAGGCGCGCTCCGGCGTGTTCCTCACCGTCCTCGGTTTCGGCCAAGGCAACTATCAAGATGCGCTCCTCGAGCAGCTCGCCGACCGCGGCAACGGCAACTACGCGTACATCGACTCGCTCGAAGAGGCGCAGCGGGTGCTCGTCGAGCAAGGCACGAGCACGCTCGTGACGATCGCGAAGGACGTGAAGATCCAGGTCGAATTCGATCGAGACCAGGTCGAGTCGTTCCGCCTGATCGGCTACGAGAACCGCCGTCTCGCGCACCGCGACTTCGACGACGACACGCGCGACGCGGGCGAGATCGGCGCCGGGCACACCGTCACCGCCCTCTACGAGATCGTCCCGCGCACGGGCGCGCGACCCGGACGGCTCGGCGCGGTCAGCCTCCGATACAAGCAGCCCGAGGGCGAGACGAGCCGCCTCCTCAGCACGTCGATCACCGACCGCGGCGCGCGCTACACCGATGCGACCGACGACTTCCGGTTCGCGGCGGCGGTGGCGTCGTTCGGCATGCTCCTCCGGCGCTCCGAGCACGCGGGCGACGCGAGCTACCCCCAGGTGGTCGAGCTCGCTCGCTCGGGCCTGGGCCGCGACAGCGACGGCCGACGTGCGGAGCTCCTCGGGCTCGCGCGTCGAGCGGCCGAGCTCCGCCTCGAGTGACACTGTGCTGCATCGGCGCCAAACCGCTCTCGACTACCGTTCACCCATCCAGTGACCGAGGAGCGCGGGGGAGCTTTCCTCCTGATCGGCGTACGATGACTGGAAGTGGCTCCGTGCGGCTTTCCTTCGAGCTAGGTGTCTGCGTGCTCTCTATCGCCCTCGGCGCAGCGGGGTGCGACAGCCCCAGCCGACCGCACACCGAGCCGACTCCCACGACCGATGGCGGCGCGGCGGTGCCTGATGCTGACGCGCGTTCGGGCGACTCGGGCAGCGATGCCGGGGATCTGGATGACGCAGCATCGACCGCGGACTCCGGCGGATGCCGCAGCGGTCCGGAGGACACACCGGCCGCGTGTGCGGACGGTTGCTCCAACGATGGAGACGCATACGTCGATTGCGACGACTACGACTGCAGGGGGCTCGCGGTCTGCGGCAGCTGCGCGAGCGGCAGCGAGAACACCGATGCCGCGTGCAGCGACGGCTGCTCCAACGACGGCGACATGTACGTGGACTGCGACGATTTCGACTGCGCCGGGGTGAGCGTTTGCAGCACGCCTGACGCCGACCTCGTGAGCGATCGAATCAACGCCTTGTGGCTCGGCAGTCCGGCGGGCGCAGAGCCTCGCTTCTTCGTTCATACCGCGTTCAGTAATGGTATCGAGCCGCCGGTGGTGATCGGCACCGTCCCGGCGGGGGCGACCGACGGCTGCGTGGGCGCGCTCTGCCTCCCTCCGGGCGGGGCCCTTCCCGACGGCGACTACGCGCTGGCGCTCGACTACCGCCGCCCGGGCGGAGAGAGCTCCCCCGCCGTGACGGTGCAGATCACGGTCGCGAGCGGCGCCGCCACGATATCGCGCGTCACGGACAGGAGCACCTCCGGGGATGCGTGGGAGATCGCCGACGTCCGCGTCGCAGGAGCTGGCGGACGACTGAGTGTGTCGTGGGACTTGCGAGCGCGATGAGACACGATGCGTGGGAGGGGACGCTCGTCTTCATTTTCGTCGTTTCACGAGACGGCCCATCGGATGAAGAAAATGAAGACGAGCGTCCCCATCCCGCACGCGCTACGGGCACGCCGGAGCGCCGACGCATCGACCGGCTCCATTGCATGCGTCGTCCGCGGTGCACGCGTCCCCGTCGTCACACGCGGTGCCCGCCGGCTGTGGGCCGACGGCACGGCACATCGGGACACACTCCGAGCAGTCGACGTTGCCGATCCGGCAGGGGTCTCCCGTGTCGCAGAGCGCGCCCTCGATGCAGGGGTCGAACACGCACGACCCGCAGACGCCGCACTCTCCCGTCTCGCACGGCGTGCCGACCGGCGCGAGCATGTCGATGGGGCACGTCGTCGACACACCGTCGCACGTCTCGGTGGCGTCGCACTCGGATATGGCCTCGCGGCACACCGTCCCCGCTGCGGCCGGTCGCGTGCGGCACGTCGGCGCGCCTCCGCTACAGTCGACGTACGTCACGCCGCAGGCTCCGCCGTAGGGACAAGGCAACGAAGGGCACGTGCCGCCATCGGCGCCCGACCCTCCGTCACGCTCCGTCCCGGCATCGTGTCCGTGTGTCATCGCGCACTGCGTGAGCAGCAAGAGCAAGCACGACGCGGGGGAGAGAAGAAGAGCTCGCTGGGTCATCGGTTCCATCCGTGCGCCGCAATATCCGCCCATCGAGCGGCCGCGTCGAGCGCACGCATTCGAGAAAGCATCGGGGGCGGACGGCCCGGTCCATGTCGGCCGCCGACTAGGCTACGCTGCGCCCTTCGTTCGATGGCGTGGCAATCCCCCTCGTGCTCCAAGACGACGACCCGCTCCTCGTCGTCGACTTCATCAACCAACGCCGCGGCCGCGCCTACGCCGAGCACGTGCGCAGCTTCGCCGTCCAAGCCGCGCCCACCGCGGGCGGCGTCCACGTCGGATTCACACAGGCGTTCTGAGCGACGCGCGTCCCCGCGGAGCTCTCAGCTCACCCGTCGTCCGGTTCGACGCGCTCTCGATCCAGGCGCGAGAGACCCCGCTTCATCGCGCGTATAGCTTCGGGCGCATGCCCCGTCCACGCCTCGAGCTCGCGCACGACGCAGAGCGGTGAGCGCGAGCGAAACGACTTCGTCGGGTTGCCCCGGAACCGCTGGTTCGTGAGGTTCGGGTCGTCCTCGATCTCGCCCGTCGGCTCGACGACATAGATCCGTCCCTTCCCGTCGCCTGCCGCGAGCTCCGCCCCCCAGATCGCCGCGTCGAGCGTGCGAGTGAAGTACACGAAGTTCGCGAGGCGAGGCGTCGGCCCGAAGTTCGCGGCGTGACCCGGCTCGATCAGATCACCTCTGTGGAGCTGCGCGCGCGTGCCGTGATAGTGGCTCCACACCGTGACCTCGTCGACGACCGTGACCCGTCCGCGCGAACGCCACGACATCGCCGGATGCGGCCGCGCCGCGTAGTCGGCGTGCTGCGTCGCGTCCTCGGGCGTTCCCGTGACCGCCACCTCGTACACGCGCGGCGCGCCGTCGCCCTCCGAGAGCTCCGCCGCCCAGATCGCCCCGTCCAACTCCGCGGAGAAATGGACGAAGCCATCGCTCGGCGCGATCGCTTCGCCGCGTGCGAGGTCGAGCCGTGTGCCGTGGTAGTGCTTCATGCGCTCACTCGCGACTCACCAACCACCGTCGTGGCACCCATCGAGCGTCATCCACCGCCCAAGAACGGCCAGAACGGGCACGACGACACGCAAACGCCATCTTGGCAGTTCCGAGTGTCGCACTCGCCGCTGTCCTCGCAGGCCGCTCCGCGTGGCGCGTTCGCGACGCACGTGCGCGTCTCGCTGTCGCAGTACGCATCCTCGCCGTCACATTCCAAGCTCGAGCACGGTTCGCCGACGCCGGGGAGCGCCGTGCAGGTGCCGTCCATGCACAGGCCCGCGGGCGGAATACACACCGCGCCCACACCCGTGGGATCGCACGCTCGTCCCGGCGCCACCCGGTTGTGGCACGAGCTCACGCAGGTCCCGTCGCAACGGAGGCCTTGCGCGCACTGCGTGAACCCGTCGATGCCGATCGGCGCGCACGCCTCTCCTTCGGCGATGCTTCCGTGGTAGGCGGCGCAGGTGCATCGAAACGCGTCCTGATAGGACCACGCGACGTTCTCTCCGCACTGGCGTGCTTCGAGCTCGCGGAAGAAGCGATCCACGCAGGCCGCGTCGTAGGTCAGGCCCATGTCGCGCGACATCTCTGAATAGGTCCCGAATCGGTCGACCCAGTAGTCCGTGCACGCCGCGACCGTCGGCTGATCGTCGAGGCAATTGCAGTATCCCTGGTACTCGCACCAGGCGCGCGCCGTCACCGCGGCGAAGTCACCCTCCGCGACCGGAGTGGTCGGTAGCGACGGGAAGCCCGTTCCACCACCGTCCCCTGTGGCGACGGCACCGTCGACACCACCGTCGGCTCCGCCGTCGCTCCCGGCGCGGGAATCGTCTCCTGCGCAGGCCGCGAGCCCCACGAAGCTGGTGATGACGACGAAGAACGTCAGACTGCGCCTCATGCGGCGATCATATCAGCCGCGGACGCACGCGAGCGGGGACGCACGTCTCGTGCGCCTGGAAGCCTGGAGGAGTGCGGATCTCGCTCGATCGTGAACACCGAGATCGCGCCATCGTGAACACCCGGATCGGGCGTTCGTGAACGCCGAGATCGCCGTCGTGAACGGCGAGATCGGGGTCGTGAACGCTCGGATCGGGCATCGTGAACATCGAGATCGGGCTCGTGAACACCGGGATCGGGGAACGTGAACACCGAGATCGCGGCCCGTGAACGGCGGCCGCGGATCACGGGTGAGACGGTGACGTAGGGCGTCGCTTCGATCATGCCGCGGACTTCGAAGGAGGTCTGCGATGAGCAAGGAGCGACTACCGATGAGGAAGATCCGTGAGGTGCTGAGGCTGCGGTGGGTGCAGCGGCGGAGCGTGCGCGAGGTGTCGCGCGCGCTCGGCGTGAGCACGGGCATCGTCTCGGGGACGGTCACGCGCGCGAAGGTGCGCGGGCTGAGCTGGGAGCTGGTCGAGCAGCACAGCGATGAGGAGCTCGAGCAGCTCTTGTACGGGCCGAGGATGAGCGCGCGCGAGGAGCGACCGAAGCCGGACCCGCTGTACTTGCACATGGAACTGAAGAAGCCGGGGGTGACGCTCGAGCTGTTGCACCTGGAGTATCTCGAACGGCATCCGACGGGGTACCGCTATACGGCGTTCTGCGACGTGTACCGCCGGTGGCACGGCCGGCAGGGGCTCGTGATGCGCCAGCAGCACAAGGCCGGCGAGAAACTGTTCACGGACTTCTCGGGGAAGAAGCCGTGGATTATCGACCCGACGACGGGCGCGCGCGTGGAGGTGGAGCTGTTCGTTGCCGTGCTCGGTGCGTCGAACTTCACGCACGCCGAAGCGACGGCGACGACGCGCGTGGAGGATTGGGTCGGCGCGAACGTGCATGCGCTCGAGTTCATCGACGGGGTGCCGGAGATGACGGTGCCCGATCAGCACAAGGCCGCGGTGACGGAGTCGAGCCCGTACGAGCCTGGCGTGCAGAAGACCTTCGCCGAGCTCGGGCGGCACTACGCGATGGCGGTCGTGCCCGCGCGTCCAGGCAAGGCGAGGGACAAGGCGAAGGTCGAGGTCGGCGTGCAGGTCGCGCAGCGGTGGATCCTGGCGCGGCTTCGCAACGAGCGTTTCTTCTCGCTCGAGGCGTTGAACGAGCGGATACGAGAGCTGCGCGATGATCTGAACAACCGGCCGATGAAGAAGTACGGCGGGCTGAGCCGGCGCGAGCTCTTCGAGCGCGTCGAGCGGCCCGCGCTTCGCCCGTTGCCGGCGGATCGCTTCGAGCCTGGCGAGTGGTCGAGCGCGCGCGTCGAGGGCGACTATCACGCGAACGTCGGCGGGCACTTCTACTCGATGCCGTGGGTGTTGGCTTTCGAGGAGATCGAGGCGCGCGCGACGGCGACGACAATCGAGCTCTTCCACAAGAACCGCCGCGTCGCGGCGCATCCGCGCAGCGACGTCGTCGGCGGCCACACCACGGACCCGGCGCACCGACACCCGAAGCACCGGTGGTGGGCGGAGAAGGATCCGGAGCGGCTGTGCAGCTGGGCCGCGTCGGTCGGACCGCAAGCCGAAGCGATGACGCGAGCGATCCTGTCCTCGAACTTCCACCGCGAGCAAGCGTGGAAGTCGGCGTGGGGGCTGCGCGAGCTCTGCGACAAGTACGGTCCCGAGCGTCTCGAGCGCGCATGCGAGCGCTCTCTTCGATGCGGCGGCCGCTCGTACCGCAACGTCGAGCGGATTCTGAAGCTGCGGTTCGACGAGCAGCCGATTCCCGGCGACGAGCAGCAAGAGCGTGCGCCGATCCAGCACGGCAACGTGCGGGGCGGCGAGTACTACATCAACTGACGGAAGGTGAACGATACGATGCTGAACGAACAGACGGTCCAGAAACTCTACAGCCTGCGGCTCGGCGCGATGGCGCTCGCGTGGCAGGAACAACAAAAGGACGCGAAGCTCGCGCGTCTCGGCTTCGACGATCGCTTCGGCATGCTCGTCGACGCCGAGCACCTCGCGCGGCACAACCGGCGCCTCACGCGGTTGCTCGAGGACGCGCAGCTGCGGCTGCCGAACGCATGCATCGAGGACGTCGAGACATCCGGCAAACGCGGTCTCGAAAGCGCGCTGTGGCGCCAGCTCGCTTCGGCGCAGTGGCTCTCCGATCACCTCAACGTGCTGATCACGGGCGCGACCGGAGTCGGCAAGAGCTACCTGTGCTGCGCGCTCGGCCAGCTCGCGTGTCGGCGCGGCCTGCGCACGGCGTACCGCCGCCTGCCGAGGCTGCTCGAGGAGCTCACGCTCGCGAAGGCCGAGGGCACCTACCATCGCCTCCTCGCGAAGCTCGCCAAGACCGATCTGCTCATCATCGACGACCTCGGGATGGGCAGCGGCCTCAAGGAAGCGAGTCGCCAAGACCTGCTGGAGGTCCTCGACGATCGGTACGCACAGCGCAGCACCGTCGTCACGAGCCAGATGAACGTGAAGCACTGGCACGAGTGGATCGGCGATCCGACGATCGCCGACGCCATCCTCGACCGGCTCGTCCACAACGCGCACCGCATCGAGCTCAAGGGCCCGTCGCGCCGCCCGAGGTCGCCGGCGCCGGCCCGGCGCAAGGAGAGCGGGTCGTCGAACTGAGAGCGTGCTCGTCATGCACTGGCGCTTGGGGGAGGCCGCGGCGACCGACACCGGCTCGCCGATTTCCGACGCGCCTCGACGACCGCCACATGCTCCGTCATGCTTCGCCGACTTCGGAGGGAACCACCACAGACTCGAACCAGACGCCCCTCGTCACCGGCTCGTGATCACGAACGCTCGGATCAGCTGATCACGATGCCGCGGATCGAGTGTTCACGTTGAGCGAAATACGCAGGAGGAGGACGCATCAGCTGAACGAGGCGTAACGCGGAAACCTCCTGGTGGTGCCTGGCGGGGTAGTTCGTGCCGCCCGGCAACCCCGCTCTTGCACCATGCGACGGCATGGCGTCGTCGCGCGGACGCCGAATCCAAGCACGGCGCGCTCCGAGATCCATCGCGTAGGGTTTCTGGTCAGCGCTCTAGTGCCCCCGACCCGAAATTCGATCCGGGTACCGGCGAGGATTCGGCATCGAGGTCGGCGGCGACGCGACGAAGGACATGCCAGTGCATATTCGAGGAGCGGCGCGGCGTTCGGACGCGGATCGCGCCCGTCGATGTCGAAACGAAGCCGGGATCGCGCCCGCGCGTGTTGAAGCGACCACGTGCGGAGCCGATTTCGCGCGCGGCTGCCGATGTGAGGAGGGGCTCGCGCCGCACGCTCTTGGCCGGTCGACGGCGACGTCGGTCCCGAGTCTCGACGAGCGCATCTGCCGATGGCAGACCCTTGGTCGGATCTCCCCCCGCGCCTCAGCGCCCGAAGCAATCCGTCGCTTCCCAGAGGCCGCTCGTCCTCGACGCGAGCCCGAGGCGTGGGCCACGGGCGTCGAGCGCCGCGATTGGGCCGAGGTTGCTCGCGCCGTCCGCCTCGAGCGGCCGGAAGCTCCGTCCACCGTCGCCGCTGATCCACACCGATGGGGTGCCGTCCCACGCGAGGGTGCTCGCGACCAGGTAGCCTTCGAAGGTGACGAGGTCGGTGATGGTGCCGGGTGGCTGCGCGGCGACCGGGCGGAACGCGCCGACGTCTTCCAACACGACGACGCCTCGGTTTTCGAGGAGGGCGAACGAGACGCCGTTCGACTCCGCAGCTGTGAGCATCGAGTCGTCGCGGAGGACCTCGGTCCAGCTCTGTCCGCCGTCGGTCGACGCGAGCACGACGTGCTCCGCGCCGGACGCGTATGTGTCTGGGCTCGTCGTCGCGTAGAGGACGCCGTTCAGCTCCGCCATCTCGACGATCGCCTCGTACCGAGCGCACGCGCCGGTCGCGGGGCTGCGAGGGATCCCCACCGATGCATCGGTCCACGTCGCCGAACCGGATGAATCGGTCGAAAGGCGCATCGGCCCGGGGCGAACCGGCCCGCCACATCCGGAGAGCCCGCCACCGTTCGGAACGATGAACAACCCGTAGCTCGTGGAGAACGCGGCTACACCCCAACCCCCGAACGTGTCGTCCGGGTAGGGGAGCAGCGGTCCGAAGACGCCCTCGTGGCTGCGGTGGGCGCAGCCCTCGTAGTTGCACCCCCACGCACCGTCTTCCACGACGACGAAGCCCCCGACGTAGGGGTCGCGCCACTCGACGAGCGACCACACGCCCCCACGCTCGGCGAGCAACCTGGACGACCCATAGTCGATCGCGTAGCGCGCTCCGTCGCGAAGGGCGACGCCAGAGAGAGACTCGGAGACGACCGGCGGCTCGACGAAGCTCGCACCTCCATCGTCGCTCAAACGAGCGCTCCCCCCGGAGTGAACCGCGACGCGATCGCCCGCGCGTGACAGCTCCACCGGGCCGCTGATACCCGGCCCGGCGCCGAGAGCCGTGAAGGTCACTCCGTCCGGCGACGCGAAGGAGGCGTCCGAGTCGACTGCGAGGACGCCCTCCGAGCCCACGTCGAGGACGAAGACGGACATGGGTCGATCGACGACGAGATCCCAGCCGCTCGAGCCCTCGACACGAATACCCGAGGCGCTCGTGGTGAGCCGCACGTCACCCATTCGCGCGAACGAGTAATAGCCCCACTCGACGAGACCGGGGATCGGCTCCCAGGCCGGCGCGCCCGTCGCCAAGCGGTAGACACCGTCTGTGCGTCCGCCACTGCACGCGAGGCCGTCGCCATCGAAACCGATCAAGGTGCAGCCGGGGGGCGGGGGCGACGCCTCGAACGGTACCCAGCGACCGTCGCCGTCGAGCTCGACGTAGGCACTGGGGAACGAGGGATCGCCGACGACGCCCACGAGCCGCACCCCGTCCGAGCGGAGGCCGAGCACCACCTCGCCTTCGCGCTCGTATGGTCGCTCAATCCAAGCGTCGCCGCCGCTGTCCGACTCGAAGACCGGGCCCGAGCCCGTAGCGACGAAAATCCGCCCATCGTCGAGCGCTGCAATCGAGGTGACGGAGAGGTCGGGGCGCGGCACCGTGGTCACGCGGACCATGCGGTCGGAGGCCGAGATCCCGCGCCAGAGCCCCTGCCGGTCTCCGATGAAGAACGCATCCTCCGTCGCGGCCGCGGCGAGCTGTTCGGTGGGGAGGGTCTGCGCCGATTGCGTCAGGGTGCAGCGCGCATGCACCTCGATGACGCCTGCGTCGACGCCGTCCGTTCCCGTGTCCCCGGGAACACTTGCGTCCTCGACTCGCTCGCTCGACGAGCCGCAACCGACGAGCGCCGCGAGGAGGAGTCCATACGAAGAGAGCTTCATGGCGCGAGTTTCCCGCGGCTCCCTCTTAACGCGTTTAATTCCCTCTGCAAACCGAACGACGAGGTCGGAACGCAGGCGATACCCCGCATTGCTCCGCTCGATCCAGTCTTTGAGCCCGAGGCGGCGCAGGCTGGAAAGCGCATTGTGTAGGCGGTTCGTTGCCGCGCGCGCCACGAGGCGCTCGCCCGGCCAGACGAGCGCGACGAGGTCGGAATCGGGAATCCCTCCGCCCCGCTCTCGTTCGTGGTGCTCGGCGAGCGCCAGCAGCAATCGCTTGAGGTTGGCGCGCCCCGACAGCTCGACCACGCTCGTGGAGGCGGGGACGCGAAACCTGCTCCCATCGAGCTCGATCACCAGCGTCGGCGCGACAGCGCGACCCGCGAATCGGCGCACGCACGCCCGATCAACGAAAGCTCGATCGAGCCCGGCACCGGGACCGGCTCCGGCGCCACCCGATCCCGGTCGAGCGCGCGCGCGGCGGCCACGAGCGGCGCGCGCGCCGGTGCCGCGTCGGCGAGCGTCGCAGCGTAGTCGACGCGCTGCCGATAGCCGTCGATGTCGCCCGAAGCGAGGTCGCACAGCGCGAGCCCGACTTGCCATGCGGCCTCGTAGTCGGGGCATGTCGCCGAGAGCCCCGACACCGCGGCTTCGAGCGCCGCGCGCGCCTCCGTCCACCGCCCCGTAGAAATCCAAAGCGTCGCGCGCGCGAGCTCGCACAAGCCGAGAGCGCGCCGAAGATGAAGCGCGCGGAGCTCCTTCGCGCTCTGATCGTAGAGGGCCTCCGCCTCCTCTGGGCGGTCCGCGAGTTGCGCGTGGATCGCGAGGTACGAGCGCGCCATCGCGGCCCAGTGCGTGTTGCCCGCCCGCTCCGCATGGCCGAGCCCCTCCGTGAGCCGCGCGTATGCTTCGGGCAGCTCTGCGCGGGAGAGACCGACGACTCCCTCGCTCACGAGCACGGGGACGAGGATCGACGAGTCTTCGTATTCGCGCCCTGTGACGAGCGCGGCTTTGAGAAGCTCGTCTGCGCGCTCGATCTCACCGCGGTTGAAACACGCCGAGGCGAGCACGGAGCGCGCCCGCGCGGTCAGGCGCCGGTCGGCCGCGCCGCCGCTCTCCTCGACGATCGGCTCGAGCTCTGTAGATCGCCTCGTCCCAGTTCGACCTCGCGCAATGGACGTTTGCGAGCCCGATGCGCGCAATGACGAGCGCGCGCGCGTCGCTCGCCGCCACCGCTTCGGCCTGGAGCGCGCGAAACGCCTCTTCGCTCTCCGCGATGCGCCCCGCGTGCCGAGCCGCATCGCCCCACGCGGCGAGAGCAGGCGCGCGCGCCTGCCAACCCTCGGCCTCGGACGCGAGAAGGGAGAGCTCTTCCGCCCGCCGGACGTAGCTCGACACTGGCAATTGTACTCCGGGCGGGACGAGGTTGGGGACGCTCGTCTTCATTTTCGTCGTTTCAAGAGACTGGCCCGACGTTGCGTTGACCGGTCGAGGCCACCGCGAGGAGCGTCCCCATCCCATCGCCCGCGCACCGGAGACCAGCTCCTCGACATTCCGCCGATTCGACCGGCTACGTCGATGGCTTGGGCGGCGCGATCATCGCGAAGACCGCCGTCGAACACGATGGGCAGACGTCATCGACGGAGCGACTGCGCTTGGAGGCGAGCCAGGGCGAGAAGTTGTCGCATGGCGGAATCGTCGCATCTACGTTCATGTCGCTCTGCGTGACGCGTTGCTCGCGATGGCTCGCGAGCGAGATCAGCGTGACTTCCCAACGCGAGCCTTGGTGGCGCGCGTCGATGACGAATCGGCCATCGACCACGTCCGCCCGGAAGCCGACCGCTGCTTCGAGCATGGCACGGGAGATTCGATCTCGGTGAAGTCGGCAGCACGATGCGTCCATCAAGACCCACGCAAGCTTCCGTAGGCCGGTGTCGTTGGCGTCCCCAATGGGACGATTTTAGAACCGCGGTTCGGGAAGCGTCGTGATTTCAAGGCCCGACGTATTCATCCGATGGTGCGTGCTAGGATCCCCATGGTGGCTACCCGGTCAAACCACGCGGCAGCGAGCCCCGCCGACGATGAAGGCGTCGAGCGGGCGGCGCGTGTGCGCGAGATGATTGAACGATGGATGGGCGAGGCCGTCGACGACGAGCCCGATTGGGATGTCGAGGACCTGGCGCCACTCTCGTTGCGCGGTGGTAGCTCGACCGATTCGCGGACGTGAGGCTTCTTCTCGATACCGGCGTTCTCGGGCAGGTCGTTCACCCGAGAAAACACGGTGATCGTTGTCTGACAGGTGGCCGGCGAGCGGATGCGCGCCGCGGAGGTGAGAGGCCGTCGAGCGGATCGGAGCGGGTTTAGGCTGACGATTGCCCGTCGTCACGCGCGGCGAAGATCTCGCGTGAGGCTTCGAGCTGGAGTTGACCCGGTTCGGGTGTCACTGTGCATGGTGAACGCGCCGTGGCCATGCGTGTGGCCAAAGCATTGCCACAGCGAGGCAACCAAGCAAGAGAAGGAACTCGGGTGCGTTCTCGTAACCCGAAGCTCGAAACGTCAGTCCGACCGGCCGTCCCTGAGCAGCGAGTCCCTAGCTGCGTGGATTGCAAGCTCCTCGGACGCGACGTCGTGCTGCTCGGCGACGCGGTAGCTAGCGCCGTCCTTTTTGAGAACCAACCACTGCCAGGCACTTCCAATCTTCTGGAAAAGCACGACGGCGAGCGCGGCCCCGTCGTCCGCGACAAACCAACGTTTCTCCTCGTAGAGAAGATCGGCCAACGGGACGCGCTCGACTGCAAGTCGATCGAACTCGGCTCTCGTGATTTCTCGGACCCGCATTCCTCTGGTCCCGTGCGTCGCGAGCTAGCGATTGTAGCGTCCCCAGCGGGATTTGAACCCGCGTCGCCGGCGTGAAAGGCCGGTGTCCTGGGCCGGGCTAGACGATGGGGACTAGGACGAAGCGTACCCAATCGCGGGGGTGGGCCGCGAGTTGGAGGCGCGATGTAACGCATGGGGGGCGGCGGGGCAAGGCTGGCGGGGGTCCGGCCGCTGACGCGCCGTGGCGGGGCGGCCTCACTCCGGCGCGAGCACCCGGAACGGCGGGACGCCGTCGTAGTAGTCGCTGAGGCCGAAGGCTTTCCAGAATCTCGAGGACGTGCTCGTCGGTGAAGTCCGTGACGTCGATGCCCTTCTCTTCGGGGAGCGGGGTGCCGCGCGCGGGTGCTTCGTTGTTGAGCGAGCGGACGAGCTGGCCGTCTCGGTAGACGTCGAGGATGTAACTTCCGCCTTGGTCGCCGATGCAGGCGGCGAGGACGGTGCCGAAACGCTTGCTCAGCGTCACGAGCGCGTCGTCCTCGAACAGGCACAGCTCGCTCTCGGCGAACCCCGTGAACGCGCCGTCCTGCCAGAGGACGAGCTCGACGCCGTCGCCGTTCTCGTAGATTCGACTCGACGGCGCTCCCTTCGGCGCGCGCCCGACCGGTCAGCTCGCCGACCACGTCGGGGAAGATGTCGCGGAGCGCCGCCTCGACGTCGTCGACCTGGCCCTTTGCTGCGTAGAAGAACGCGGTGATTCCCATCGGGCCCGCGTAGCACTGGGTGTGCGCGTCGGCAACGACCTCGATTGCGCCCGTCAGTTCCGCAGGGAAGCTGCGCGTCTTCCTCGGCATGGACACATCCACCCCGCGGGAAGGAGCTCTTTGATGGCCCCGTCGACTGGCGATCGCCCGAGGCTGAGCGCCTTCCTCAGGGATCCGGCAGCCCCACCGCCGACAGCGGGTACGGGTACGCAAACGGCACGTACCCCGGCTTCTCCATCAAGAAGTAGTCGCGGTCTTCCTGGACCATCGCGGGGGTCTGGCTGCCGATGCTGAAGAAGGCGTCGTTGCCCCACAGGTAGGCGGGGTCGCTCGATTGGTCGCGGCCGCGGCCGATTTGGTAGTCGGCGGGGTAGCCGGTGTCTTCTTCGTAGAGGTCGATGCTGTCGCCGTTGTTGGCGCCGCCCGTGTGGTGGTTGTTCCAGACGACGCCGCTGCCGGCGCGCAGGGTGATGAAGCAGCACTGGCTGGCGTGGGGGACGCCGGTGTCGAAGGTGTTCTCGTAGATCTCCCACCATCGCGCGCCGATCATGCCGGCGGTGCCGTGTTGGTCGATCTGGCTCATCAAGAGATGGTTGTAGCGGAAGACGGTGCGCGCTCCGTAGTACGCCTGGACGGAGGAGCTGCCCCAGAAGTAGGCGGGGTCGGCGGTGCCGAATTCGGGGTCGTTGTTGGTGAACTGGTTGTCTTCGATGTAGACGGCGCCTGGGCCGCCGGGGGTGACGTCGTCGTGCCAGCCGGAGTCGTCGCTCGCGCCCATGCCCCAGTTGTGGATGATCTCGCAGTTGCGCGGGCACTCGAAGGTGTTGTTGTCGACGAGGCCGGGCGCGTTGCCGGAGCCGACGTCGAGGAGGGTCCTGCCGCCGTCGTGCGAGACGAATTCGTTGTGGTCGATGCGGTAGGGAGCGCTGCCGGTGTCGCCCGAGGTGCCGATGGCGTCGGGCGCGGTGAAGGTGAAGCGCGTGATGCGCGAGCTCGTGGTGTCGTTCGCGGCGAGCGCGATCGCGCCGTCGATCGTGCAGCCGTTGCCGTCGAGCGTGATGCCCTTGTCGCTCGGGATGGTGACGTCGCCGCTCCACGCGCAGCTGCACGAGGCGCCGCCGGGGAGGCGCACGATGTCCCCGTTGGCGGCAGCGTCTATGGCCGCTTGGACGTCGCTCTGCTCGCACGAGCCGACGTCGGTGACGGCGGCGTCCGGTAGCTCGACGCGGCCGCCGTCGGTGCCGGGCGCGTCCGGGCGCGGGCCGCCGTCGATGCCGCCGCCGCCTCCGTCCATGCCACCGCCGCCCCCGCCGTCGCGGCCGGCGTCGACCGCGCTGTCGTCGCCGCCGCAGGCGGCGAGGAGCCCGACGGCGAAGAGAACGCCGATTCCCACGTGGTCTCGCATCCCGAGCCCTCCCTCCGGGGAAGAATATCAGGGCGGGGGAAGATCCCAGCGTGGCTCACGTAACAGTGTCATGCTAGAGCATAACAACGTTATGTCGCCCTCCACGACCACCACCACCGCCGCCCCCTCCGTCCAAGAGGACGCCGTCGCCCGCGTCCATCGCGCGCTCGCGAAGGGCACGCTCCGCGCGGACTCGCTCACCACGCGCGAGCTCGGCGCGTTCGTCGGCAAGACGACGTCGGTGCTCTATCATCACTGGGGCTCGCTCGACGGGTTCCTCCACGCGGTCTCGCAGGCGGGCTTCGTCGATCTCGGGCGGCGACTTCAGGGCGTGCTCGAGTCGGGTGGCGATCTCGCCGATGTCGCCGAGTCGTTCGTCGCGTTCGGCCTGCAGAGCCCCGCGCTCTACTCCGTGATGCTCGAGCGCCGCTACGACTGGGCCGCGCTCCGAAAGCAGGGTGCGTTCGTCGGGACGCTCCCCGGCTCCGCGCTCTGGTCCGCGCTGACGATGCTCGTCGCCGCGGCGGGCTCGGACGAGCCGGATCTCGACGCGCGGATCTTCTTCGCGGGCCTCCACGGGCTCGTGTCGCTCGCGCTCAGCGGGCGCGCCAACGTCGGCGCGCTCACCAAGACCGATCGCGAGCTCGCGATCGCCGCCGCGCGCCGTCTCGCGCGCCGCATCGGAACGACGACCGTAGAAGGAGATGCACGATGACACCGCTCTTCGCCGAACCGCTCACGCTGCCGTGTGGAGCCGTGCTCCCGAACCGCCTCGCCAAGTCCGCGATGAGCGAGCGGCTCGCCGTCCCGGACGGCGCGCCGAACCACGCGCACTTCACGCTCTACGAGCGCTGGTCGCTCGGCGGCGCGGGGCTGCTGATCACGGGCAACGTCTACGTCGCGCCCGACGCGATCGGCGAGACGGGCAACGTCCACGTCGACGGCTCGACGCCGAAGGACGCGCTCCGCGCGTGGGCGCGCGCCTCGACGGCGGCGGGCAACCACGCGTGGGTGCAGATCAACCACGCCGGTCGCCAGGCGCCGCGCTGGGTCACGAAGCAGCCGGTCTCGGCGTCGAACGTCGCGATGCGCGGGGTCTACGGCACGTTCGCCGCGCCGCGTCCGCTCGAGGAGCGCGAGATCCACGAGATCGTCGACGGGTTCGCGCGCTCGGCGGCGCTCGTCAAGGAGGCGGGCTTCACGGGCGTGCAGGTGCACGCGGCGCACGGCTACCTCGTGAGCCAGTTCCTCTCGCCGCTCACGAACCTGCGCGACGACGCGTGGGGCGGGAGCGCGGACAGGCGGCGGCGGTTTCTCATCGAGGTCGTGCGCGCCGTGCGCGCGGCGGTCGGGCGCGACTACCCCGTCGCGGTGAAGCTCAACTCGGCCGACTTTCAGCGCGGCGGCTTCGACGAGCGCGAGTCGATGGCGGTCGTCGAGGCGCTCGACGCCGAGGGGATCGATCTGCTCGAGGTCTCGGGCGGCACGTACGAGTCCGCGGTGATGTTCTCGGAGACGACGCCCGTGAAGGAGAGCTCGAAGAAGCGCGAGGCGTTCTTCCTCGACTACGCCGAGCGCGTTCGCGCGCTCACGCGCGCGCCGATCATGGTGACGGGCGGCTTTCGCACCGCGGCCGGCATGAACGACGCGCTCGCGTCGGGCGCGCTCGACGTCGTCGGGCTCGCGCGCCCGCTCGCGGTCGAGCCCGATCTTCCGGCGAGGCTCCTCGACGGCTCCGCCGACGCCGCGACGCCGATGGCGCTCGCGACCGGCCTCCCGACGCTCGACTCGCTCATCCAGGGCGGCTTCTACCAGGCGCAGATCCGCCGGCTCGGGCTCGGGCTCGACCCGGACGTGAAGGCGAGCCGCTTCGGCGCGATCTGGTCGTACCTCCGCGGGCCGAAGCCCGTCGGAAAGTCACCCGCGCGTCTCTCGGCCGGTGACGGATCGGCTCGCCACGCGGGCGCGGGAGCAGGCGAGGGCGCAGCCGCCTGAGCTCAGGTCGTGTAACCGCAGGCGGCGAGCTCGGCGAGCACGTCCCCTGGGAGCGGTGGGCACGCGCCGGCTTCGTCGTCGAACGTGTTCGAGCACGCGAGCGCCGCGGCCGCATTGCAGGTCGCGCGCTCGACGCAGCTCTTCAGGTGCTCGGCGGCGTCGTTCGCGCACTCGACCGATCGCTTCGCGACGTCCTCGTGCCAATCGTAGACGTCCTTCGCGCACTGCACGGCCTCTTCGCTCGCGAGGCCCGCGTTGGCGACGCACTCGGCCGCGGTCGCCGTCGTGCGGATGCTCTCGCAGTCGCACACCGTCTCGACGGCGGCGCGCACCTTGTCCGAGTACGACTCGACCGGATGACTGCCGCACCCGACGAGCCAGAGAACTGCCGCCACCGAGAGTAGCCAACGAAGCGCCATGAGCTTGTTCCTCCCCGATCAACCCGTGTTGCGAGCGGGAGCATACCGCGAGACGAGGCGTTTCGTGTGGGCGAATCCGAGGGTCGCGTACGTGAGCGGGTCCGCCCGCGCCGGGTCCTGCTCCGCCTCGACGACGATCCAGCCCGTGTACGCGCGCCGAGCGAGCGTCTCGACGACGGGGGCGAGGTCGAGATCGCCGTCGCCCGGGACGGTGAAGATCCCCTGCGGCACGGCTTGGAGGAACGGGAGGTCCATCGTGAGCGCGCGCGCGAGCACCTCGCGGCGCAGGTCCTTCAGGTGTACGTGCACGATGCGATCGGCGAAGCTCGCGATGACGAGCGGAAGGGCGTCGTCGTCGCCGCGCGCGCCCCACGCGAGGTGGCCCGTGTCGAGGAGCAAGCCGACCGCGGGCGAGGTGTCGTCCATCAGGCTCGCAATCTCGTCCGGCGTCTCGACGAACGTGCCGACGTGGTGGTGATAGGCCATCTGCACGCCTTCGTCGCGGAGCTGGCGCGCGACCGCGTCGAGCGCCTTCGCGAAGCGCTTCCACGTGCGCACGTCGAGCATCGGACGCTCGGAGATCGGGCGCGGCTCGCGGTGAACCGCGCCGCTGACGTCGCCGAAGATGAGCGTCGTGCACTTCATCGCGCGCAGGAGCGCGACGTGATCGCGGAGGTGCTCCAGCTCGCGCTCGACGCCGCGCTCGAGGAGGCGCGCGCTGTACCAGCCGGAGACGAGCGCGAGGCCGTGTCGGCCGAGGAGCGGCGCGAGCTCTTCTGCGGTGCGCGGAAAGCGGCGGCCGAGCTCGATGCCGGAGAAGCCGGCGGCGCGCGCCTCGGCGAGGCAGCGCTCGAGCGTGATGCCGGCGCCGAGCTCGGGGGCGTCGTCGTTCATCCAGATGAGGGGGTTCACTCCGATCCGCACTGTGTCGTTCTTCCTCAGCCGTCTCGCTTCCGGACGTGGTCTTCGTAGTCGCGCCGCGCGGCGCGGACCTCGTCGCGCTCCGAGACCTCGGGGACGGCGACGTCCCACCACGCGCCTCCGATGGAGGTGCTCGCGTCGGGATCGGTCTCGATCACGATCACGTGCGTGTCGCGCGACGCCCGAGCGCGCGCGAGCGCCTCTCGGAGCGCGTCGAGGTCCGGGACGAGCTCGGCTCGGGCGCCGAGCGCAGCGGCGTGCGCGGCGAAGTCGACGCGCGGTGCCTCGGGAGCGACGTCGCGGAAGAGGTTGTTGAACGGCGCGCCACCGCACGCGCGCTGCAGGCGCCCGATGCACCCGAAGCCGCGGTTGTCGAAGACGACGACGACGATCTTCTGGCCGAGCATCACCGACTCGGCGATCGCGGTGTTGAGCATCAGGTAGCTTCCGTCGCCGACGACGACGACCACGTGCGCGTCGGGGCGCGCCATCTTCACGCCGAGCCCGCCCGCGATCTCGTAGCCCATGCACGAGTAGCCGTACTCGAGGTGGTAGTCGCCGGGGGCCTTGCATCGCCAGAGCTTGTGGAGCTCGCCGGGGAGGCCGCCCGCGGCGCAGACGACGACGTCGTTCGGTGTCGCCTGCGCTTCGACGACGCCGAGGACCTCCGCGTCGGACGGGATCGCCAGAGGGCGCGGCGCGCGCACCTCGTCGACGGCGGCGTTCCACTCGGCGACGAGCGCGCGCGCGCGGTCGGCGTGGCTCGCGGGCGCGGAGCTCGAGCCGAGCGCCTCGCCGAGCGCGACGAGCCCTTCGCGCGCGTCCGCGACGAGCGGGACCGCGCCGTGCTTTTCCGCGTCGAACGCGGCGACGTTGAGCGCGACGAGCGTCGCGTCCGCGCGAAAGAGCGTGCGCGAGGCGGTCGTGAAGTCGGAGAGGCGCGTCCCGATCGCGAGGACGACGTCGGCGTCGGTGGCGAGCGCGTTCGCGGCCGCGGTGCCGGTGACGCCGATGCCGCCGACGGCGAGCGGGTGCGCGAACGGGAGCGCGCTCTTGCCGGCCTGCGTCTCGGCCACCGGGATCGCGTGCCGCGTCGCGAACGCGGCGAGCTCCGCGCATGCGCGCGCGTAGTGCACGCCGCCGCCCGCGACGATCAACGGGCGCTTTGCCCGCGCGAGGATCTCGGCCGCGGTGGCGAGCTCGCCGGCGCTCGGCCGCGGGCGCCGCGCGCGGTGCACGCGGGGCGCGAAGAAGCTCGTCGGGTAGTCGTGCGCGAACGTCTGAACGTCCTGCGGGAGCGCGAGCGTCGCCGGTCCGCAGCGCGCCGGATCGGTGAGCACGTCGAGCGCCGCCGGAAGCGACGCGAGGAGCTGCTCGGGGCGCATGATCCGGTCCCAGTACCGGGACACGGGCCGCAGGCAGTCGTTCACGCTGAGGGTCGGGTCGTCGAAGTCCTCGAGCTGCTGGAGCACGGGGTCGGGGCGGCGGCTCGCGAAGACGTCGCCCGGCAGGAGCAGCACCGGCAGCCGGTTCACGTGTGCGACCGCCGCGGCGGTGACGAGGTTCGTCGCGCCCGGGCCGATAGACGTCGTGCACGCCATCATGCGGCGGCGCCCGCTCGCCTTCGCGAACGCGATCGCCGTGTGCGCCATCGACTGCTCGTTGTGCGCGCGAAACGTCGGGAGCTCGGCGCGCATCGACGAGAGCGCCTCGCCGAGCCCCGCGACGTTGCCGTGCCCGAAGATCGCGAAGACGCCGCCGAAGAGCGGGACCTCGCGGCCCTCGTGCTCGACGCGCTGCGCGGCCACGTACCGAACGAGCGCCTGCGCCATCGTGAGCCGAACGGTGCTCATGGCGGCGGCAGCATCGCGTCGCGCACGTAGTGCAGGAGCTTCTCGTAGCCGCCGATGAACTGGCGGAGCGTCTTTACGCTCGCGCCGAACGTCTCGAGCTCGGCGTGCGTCATCGCGTTCTCCTCGTACGCGCGGACGAAGTCGGGGATCCGCCGGAGCTCCTCGACGATCGCGGGATCGACCTCGTCGTCGATGCGCGAGCGCACCTCGACGCCCGACGCCTCGAACTTGTCCTGCCAGTCGGGCGGGATCGTGACGACGAGCTCACCGCCGATGAATTCGGACCAGTGGTGGTGGCTCCGCATCGCGGCGGCGAGGAGCTTCGCGCGGTAGCCGCGCGCGCGAAAGATGCGGTACGCGCGCCGCATGATCGCGATCGACGCGTGCCGGACGAGCTCGCGCTCGACGCCCGTCCCGCCGGCGTCGACGAGGTCGCGCAGGTGATCGTCGATCCGGCCGACCATGATCGTGATCCACGGCGTCACCCGCTCGCGGTCGACGCCGCGCGCGAGCCTCGCGAGCCCGCGCTCGACGGCCTCCGCCGCCTCGACCGCTTGCGTGACCGAGTACGACACGGTCGCGTTGATGACGACGCCGCGCGCCGTCAGCTCCTCGATCGCGACCATCCCGGCGGCGACGGCCGGGATCTTCACCGCGATGTTCGGCGCGAGCGCGGCGAACCGCATGCCCTGCTCCACCATGCGCTCGGCGCTCCGGTAGAGCTGCGGGCTCGTCTGCACCGAGAGCCGCCCGGCGGTCCCGCGCTTCGCCTCGAACACGGGAAGGAGCAGCGCCGCGCCCCGTCGCGCCGCCTCGTCGACGAGCCTCCACGCGACGTCGACCTCCGTGTCGGTCGGGTGGTCGGCGATCAGCTTCCGCGTGACCTCGTCCCACTCCGCGCGATCCGCCTCCATCGCCGCCATGACGATCACCGGGTTGCTCGTCGCCCCCGTCGCCCCGTTCTCGATCGCGCGCGCGAGCGATCGCACCTCGCAGCTGTCGTTCCAGAATTCCGTCGGCGTCTCGACGGTCATCTGGTGCAACAGCGAACGATGGCGACTCAACCTCCGAGCCTCGCGATCTACTCGACGCCCTCCGGCCACCAGGCCTTCGCGTCCGCCTCCATGACCCACGCGTGCTCGGCGGCGAACTCCGGCCGATCGTACGGATCGCCCGGCAGGTGTCGTATGACCCAACTGTAGTACATCCCGTAGCCCGGGGCAGCGACCTGCGCGTGATCGTTCGGGTGGAAGATCTTGATCGTGTCGTTTTGCCGCACCTTCCGCACGCTCTCGCCGAGCTCGGCGTGCCCGTAGCCCTCGGGTCGCGTGAAGCGGTAGTGGTAGATCTCGGGCTGGCGGTGATGGTGCGGCGGGTAGCTCGACCAGCGGCCCGGCATCGTGATCACCTCGCCGAGCACGAGCTCGCCCGCCGGGTCCGCGTTCGTCGCGTCGAAGATCGTCCGGACGAACCGATAGCTCGCGTCCCTCACCTGTCCCTTGCCGCGGTGCTCGTCGCGCACGTCCTCGGGCGCGTAGAGCTTCGACGCGAACGGGCGCGCGCTCGCGGTCTCGTAGCGCGCGAGCTCGGCCGGCGTGACCGCGTGCATCGCGACCGCGGCGCCGGCGCCGGCGTGGAGCGCGCTCGGGAGCTCGTCGAAGAGCGACGCGCGCGCCCACCGCGCGCTGGCGTCGCCAGCGCGGACGTCGAGCACGCCGTCCATCAGCAACCACGCCGTCTCGCGCTCTGTCACGAGCTCGAGCTCGTCCCCCGCCGTCAGCTTGACGATCGCGAACGCGATCCCCGTCTCGTCCTCGCGCTCGTCGAGACGCGTGATCTCGGTGACGCCCGGGCCGAACCCGGATCGATGCTCCGTGAGGTGGACCGCCATTCGCGCTCGTCCTCCGAGTGTAGCGCGCTCGCGGGGCAGCCGCGCTGTCGCACGCGCGCCGCACGTGCTCCCGAACGGCGGCGGATGTCACGAGGCGCCCGTTCGGCGCTCGGCTCGACTACAATGCGGCGTCCATGACCGAGGACGACGGGGAGCTTCGCGTCGGCGAGCGCATCGAAGGAAAGATTGAGATCCTCCGTCGCCTCGGGTCCGGCGGCATGGGCTCGGTGTACGAGGCCAAGAACCTCGGGACCGGGCGTCACGTCGCCGTGAAGGTGCTGCTCGGGACGCGCATCTCGGACAGCGACTCGTGGGAGCGCTTTCGGCAGGAGGCGCACGCCGGCGGTCGCGTGCGCCACGCGAACGTCGTCGACATCTATGACGCGGGCGTGCACGGCGAGGTTCCGTACATCGTGATGGAGCTGCTCCGCGGCGAGTCGCTCGCGGCCTTCGTCGATCGCGACGGTCCGCTCCCCGTGAGCGACGTCGTCCGGCTCGGCGTCGAAGCGGCGTCGGGCCTCGCTGCCGCGCATCGCGCTGGGATCGTGCACCGCGACGTCAAGCCCGAGAACCTCTTCCTCGCCGCCGCCGAGGGCGGCGAGCCGCCGATCACGAAGGTCGTCGACTTCGGCATCTCCAAGCTGACCAGCGGCGAGAGCCTGAGCACGACGCGAACGGGGAGCGTCGTCGGCACGCCCATCTACATGTCGCCCGAGCAGGCTCGCGGCGAAAAGGACGTGGACGCGCGCGCCGACGTCTACGGCCTCGCTGCCGCGCTCTACACGGCGGTCACCGGCCGCCCTCCGTTCGTCGCGGACAACTACAACGCGCTCATCGCGAAGATCCTGACCGAAGAACCGCCCCCGCCGAGCGCGCTCCGGCCCGAGCTCCCCGCCGCGCTCGACGCAGTCCTCGCGCGAGCCCTGTCTCGCGACCGCGATTGGCGGTCGACCCTCGGCGAGCTCACCGCCGGCCTGCGCGAAGCGATGAGCACCGTGGCCGACCCGCTCGCGCGCACCGTCGCGTCGACGTCGGCGGCCGGTCGTGCGCCGGCGGCGATCGCGGTCAGGACTCCGGCGCCGCCCGGGGTGAGCGGCCCTCTCCCGCGGGGCGCGGGGCGCCGAGCCGTCGCGATCGGTGCAGCCGTGCTCGTCGTCGTCGGGTCGGCGCTCGTCGTCGGGATCGCGGTCTCTGCGAGCCACGGTCCCGAGCGCGCCTCGTCCGACGATGCCACCGCGGGCGCACACGAGAGCTCGATGCCGATCTTCGCCGACTCGATGCCCGGCGCGCCGGCCGGTCACCATCGGCTCGCAGTGCTCGCGACGTGCGACCCCGGCGCCATCGTCGACGGTGCTCGCGCGTGGACCCTCGCGACGCGGATCGTCGAAGAGGTGGATCACTACGCGGACTTTCGTCCGGTGAGCTCGGCGGGCGTCCTCAACGCGCGCATCCAGATGCTCGGCGACGCCGCGTCCGTCCCCGACGAGCTCGGTGCGATCGACATCGCGCAGCACCTCCAGGCCGATACCGTCGCGTCGCTCGCGATCGGCCAGGACGGCGACGAGCTCTCGATCGCCGTGCACGTCTTCGCGACGTCGGACCCGAGCACCGGAGCGTCGCTCCCGCGCGAGCACCTCTCGGTCGCGGACCTCGACGCGGGCGGGCCCGCGCGGCTCGGCGAGGCCATCGCGCACGCGCTCGCTCGCCATTGGGGCATCGCCGCTCTCGAGGACGAGCTCGACGCGACCGTGTCCGAGCGTGACGTCCCGTTCGAGGCGCACGAGCACTATCTCGAGGCGGTCCAGTTCTGCGCTCTCGGCCGCTATCAGGAGTGCGAGGAGCGCACGCGACAGGTGCTCGCCGCCGATCCCGAGTTTGCGGCCGCCTATGGCAACCTCGCCTGCGCGCTCAGCTTCGGCGGCAAGAACGACGAAGCGTTCGAGGCCGTCCGGCAGGGGAACGCGCTCCTCGACCGCGCGCCCAGCCGGCGCGATCGCACCGTCATCGAGCAGGACCGCCTCTTCGTCGAAGCGACCGAGGCCAGGACCTCGGGTGACGCCGCACGGATGCGTCGTGTGGCGCGCGAGATTATCCGTCTCAATCTCGTCCTCGCCGAGGAGTACCTCGAGCCGATCGCCTACCTGTATGCGGCGACGGCGTATCAGTGGTTTCTCGGCGACGTCCCGACGGCGCGCCGGATGTTCGCACGGGCGCGGACGCTCGGCCCGTCGCTCTACCCCGGGTTCTCGGAGGAGGCGCGGCTTCTTCTCGACGATCCGCGCACTCGCCCGGACGCCGCGCGCCTCATCTATACCTTCATCGAGTGCAACCCGAGCTCGCCGATGTTGGACCTCGCGCGCGCGGATGCTCGCGAATGGGGCCTCGAGCGACCGGCGAGCAGCGGTCCCTGCCGGCGCTGAGCACGCTCAGGAGCTCGTTCCGGCGTCGGCGGGCAGGGCGGTGCCGCCGTCGTCGTGCACGCAGACGCCGCCCATGCACATGCCGCCTGGGCATGGCGAGCCGTTCGCGGGAGGCGCGCCGGCGCGGCAGACGTGCGGGCCCGTGTCGCAGGTCTCGTCGCCGTTGCACGGCATGCCGTCGCGACAGTCTTCGACGTTGTGGCAGCTGAACCGGCATTCGTTCTCGCAGCCGTCGCCGTTGATGCCGTTGTGGTCGTCGCACTCCTCGTGGCGCGTGTCGGTGAACCCGTCCCCGCACTCGCTCGCGATGCATACTCCGCCCACGCACAGCTCGAACGTGGCGGGGTTCGCGTCGCGCTCGCACGTGGTGTAGTCCGCCGGCTCCGCGCCGGGCCCACACGTGTGCGTCGCCGCGGTGCAGCGCTCTCTCCCGTTGCAGTCGCGCCCGTCGTTGCAGTCGGCACTTACCGTGCAGCTCCACGTGCAGTCGGTGTCGCACCCGTCGCCGTCGACGACGTTCATGTCGTCGCAGTCTTCGCCGGGATCGATGGTCCCGTCGCCGCAGCTGTCGGTGACGCACATCCCCGAGCGACACTCGACGCCGGCACCGCAGGCCGTTCCGTCCGCGAGCGGAGTGCCGAGCGCGCACCGGTGCGCCGTCGGGTCGCACACCTCGACTCCGTTGCACGCGAGGCCGTCGTCGCACGCGTCCGTGGACTCGCAGCTGAAGGTGCAATCGGTGTCGCACCCGTCGCCGTTCACGTCGTCGGGCTCGTCGCACTGCTCGCCCGGACCGACGACGCCGTCGCCGCATCGTCCCGCCGACGTGCTGCCGTCGCCGCTGCCGCCGTCGGTGCCACCACCGCCGCCGCCGCTGTCGGCCGTCGCGGCGTCCATCCCACCGCGACCGCCGTCCGCGTCCCCGAGCCCGTACCCCAGTCGGCCGCACCCGAAGAAAAGCACCGCGCCGACGACGAGGAGCGCACGCGACGTGCCCCATCCTCCGCGAGTCACGCTCCAGAGTATGCCGGATCCGAAGCGTCCGAGGACTCGGGTGGGTCGTGCAGGATTCGAACCTGCGACCGATGGGTTAAAAGCCCACTGCTCTGCCAACTGAGCTAACGACCCGGCGCGGCGGGAGCGTGGTCCCGTAGCAATGAGGGTGTGCCTCGTCAACCACGGTCCGTGAACGCCGGTTGGTTCGATCGGAGTGGATTGAACCGGCCGCTGTCCCGTCCAAGAGGGTGTCGGTTCGGTGGCCACCTCCCTCCCGGCCCCGGTTCTGACCCCGGTTGGACGTTTTCTCGTCCAACCGGGAACACTCTCTCCGGCGGATTGTCGGTATTGGCACGCGCATTGCTAAGAGTCACCGCGGAACCCCCATGACCCCCTCGCACCCCACCTCCATGATCATCGCCGAGCGCGGCAGCGCCTGGGCGGCCTGGGTGGAGCGGCTTCAGAGAGAGGGCGCGAACGTGGTGGTCTTGCAGCAGGATTCCGGTGAGACCGCAGCGAGGTTCGCCCTCCGCGTCCGCGCTCGCGTCGCCGATCTGGCCAGCAACGGCGCTGCGCCCTCCCGGGCCGTGCTCGTCGGCGGAGGCCGCTCGGACCGCGACATGGTCGCCGCCCGCTCGCTCGCTATCCGCGCGATCGCACAGGAAATGGGCCGTCACGGCGGCGGTCACGTCCTGCTCGAGGACGCCGGGAACGACCGCTTCTCGATGGCCGCGCTCGCGAGCACCGTCCAGATGCTCCTCGGCGGCACCGGCGTCCACGTCGCGCACCGCCCCGACGCCCGCGTCGCCGCCTGATCCGCCCGACCACGCGGCGTCACGATCGTGACGCTCTGCGTCATCTTCTGGCGCACCTGCGACACGGATGTCGCACCTCGGACTACCCCCCGGGCCCGCGGGCTACGCCGGGGGCCACTGTCGCCAGCCGATCTGCACGCGGGTCGCGCCGAGACCCAGCTGCACGTCCTCGTCCAGGTCCACCTGGTCGACCCGTCGCCCCGTGACCCAGGTCCCGTTCAGCGACGCGAGAATCGAACGCGCGCGTCCGCCCGCCCTCGCGAAGGAGCATCAGGTGCACGCGGCTGACGTCGGAATCGAGGATTCTCGGGCATGCCCCCCTCGACGCAGCGCGGGAGGCGGCCCACGAGCAGGCCCCGCTCGAGATCGCGGTGCCCGACGACCGCGTGCGCCTCGCGATCACCGCGCGACGCGACGAGGATCCCGGCGGCGTCCTCGACGACGTGGCCTCGGCGAAGGCCGGATGGCCGAGGCGTGACGGTCACGAGGGTCGGGGTCGCTCTCGACGGCGAGCTCGCGTCGACCGGCGCCGCGTCCGGGGCGGGCGAGCCCGCCGGTGCGTCGACGACCACGGGATCGGGTAGCTCGGACGGCGGCGGCGCTCCCTCGGGCAGCGCGAGCAGGGCATAACGCCCGACGCGGAGCGCGAGCGATCCGGTCGTGACGAGGGCGCGTCGCGGCCGCTCGTCGAGGAGCCGAAACGCGAGGCTCGCGCCGAGGTCGAGCACGCGCAGCGTCCTCGCGCCGTCGGTCGCGATCGCCGGACGCACGAAGAGGTGCCGAAGCGAGATCCCCGCATCGTCCGCGAGGCAGAGGTGACATCGCGGGTGGCGGCCGACCACGGCGAAGCCGTCGCGCGCGATCCGCCGTTCCGCGATCACGGTCGCGAGATCGTCGCGGCCGAGGAAGAGGCGATAGCCGCCCGCCGGCGAGATCGCGAGCAGCGACGCCGCTCGCGCGCGGACGCGCCGGTAGAAGGCGCGCACGGCGTCTGCCGTCGGGACCGGGGCCGGCACCTCGACGGCCCGGGTCGGCGCGGGCCCGCCCCGAGAGTCGCCTCCGTCGATCATGTCCCGACCGTACGGCCGCGAGGCCGCCCGTTCTTCCTCTCGGCGTGCTCCGGCGCGGGCTGTCATCGGGAGGGACTTCTGCCAACGCGCTGGACAGGACCGGGCGATGCAGCCTGGGACGACCTACTCCAACCCGTACGGGAGGTGCTCCATGGACGTTCGAGGACGCACGGTTCTGGTCACGGGTGGGAGCCGCGGGCTCGGCCGGCGCTCGGCGAAGAGCTCGCGGCGCGCAGGGGGCGCGCGTCGTGCTGGTCGCGCGCGGGCGCGAGCGCGCTCGACGAGGCCGTCGCGGCTGTGAAGGCGGCGCGGCGGCGATGCGCACGCGATCGTCGCGGACGTCGGCGACGACGACGCGGCCGCGTCGATCGCCGGGCCGGCGGCGGCGCTCGTCGGGCCGATCGACGTGCTCGTCCACAACGCGAGCACGCTCGGCCCGGTGCCGCTGCGCGCTGCTCGTCGACATGGAGTGCGCGGACGCGGTCGAGCGCGTGCTCGAGGTGAACGTGGTCGGGCCGTTCCGGCTCACGCAAGCGCGCTCGTCGGCGCGATGATCGCTGCGCGGCGGCGGGCCGTGATCGTGCACGTCAGCTCCGACGCGGCGGTCGAGGCGTACCCGCGCGTGGGGCGCGTACGGCGCGTCGAAGGCGGCGCTCGATCACCTGGCGCGCGTCTGGGCGGCGGAGCTCGACGGGACCGGGCGTGCGCGTTCCTCGTCGTCGATCCCGGCGAGATGGACACGCGCGATGCACGCGGACGGCGATCCCCGACGCCGACCCGCGACCTCGCGCGGCCCGAGGCGGTCGCGCGGACGATCGCGGACATCGTCGCGCGCGAGCAGCGGAGCGGGCTGCGCGTCGTCGCGTCGCAGTGGGAGGCGCGGTCGTGAGGCGGCCGCTGCGACGCGTGGACGGCGCGCGCGCGCGGCGCTCGCCCACGGCGGGCGCGCTCGAGCCGACGGATGTCGCGGCGGGCGCGGGCGCGGGCTCGGGAGCGAGCGCGGGGGCGAGCTCGGGCGGGCTCCGCGCGGCGGTGGCGCCGGCCGCGGTGCCGGGGAGCGAGCGGATGCTCGTCGTCGACCGCGTGCGGCGGCGTGTGCTCGACGCGGCGCGTCGAGGATCTCCGGCGCGTTCCTCCGCGCGGGCGACGTGCTGGTCGTGAACGACGCGGCGACGCTGCCGGCGTCGCTCCCGGCGCGCGCGCGCGCGGGCGCGAGGTCGAGCTGCGGCTGCTCGGGCTCGCGGGCGGCCGCGGCGAGCGGCGGCTCGCGGCTCGCGGCGGTGCTCTTCGGCGAGGGCGACTGGCGCACGCCACCGACGTGCGCCCGTCGCCGGCGGCGCTCCGCGTCGGCGACGCTCGAGCTCGCGGGCGGGCTCGCGAGCGCGCGTCGTTCGGGTGAGCGCGCTCTCGCCGCGCCGCGTCGACGTCGAGTTCGACCGCGCGGGCGCGGCGCTCTGCAGGCGATCTACGCGATCGGGCGGCCCGTCCAGTACGCGTACCTCCCGCAGCGGCTGCCGCTTGGTCGGTCCAGACCGCCGTACGCGGGCGAGCCCTGGGCGGTCGAGATGCCGTCGGCGGGGCGCCCGCTCACGTGGAGCTGCTCCTGTCGCTGCGCCGCGCGGGGGTCGGGCTCGCGGCGCTCACGCACGCGGCGGGGCTCTCGGCGACGGGCGACGCGGCGATCGACGCGCAGCTCCCGCTCGCCGAGCGCTACCGCATCCCGGCGCGCGCCGTGACGCGATCGGTGATGCGCGTGGCGCGCGGCGGTCGAGTCGTCGCGGTGGGGACGACGGTCGTGCGCGCGCTCGAAGGCGCCGCGGCGTCGGGCGGGGGCACGCTCTCGCCGGGCGAAGGGACGACCGACCTGCGCATCGCGCGCGGCTTCGTGCCCCGCGTCGTCGACGCGCTCCTCACGGGCGTGCACGCGCCCGGCGAGAGCCATCGCGCGCTGATGGACGCGTTCGCGGAGCCTATGCTGCTCGACCGCGCGCACGCCTGCGCGCTCGATCGCGGGTATCTCGCGCACGAGCTCGGCGACTCGACGCTCATCATCTGAGCGGGCCGGTGGCTCCTGCGGTCGACCGGCTCAGCCGTCGACCCAGTCGACGAGCTGACAGAGCACGCGCATCCCGTCGTGAGGCATGCCGACGAAGCCGCGCTCGGCCGAGCCGAGAGGGACGACGTTCGAGACGCCGCGCGCGGCGAGCGCGTCGCGGAGCGCGAGCCTCCGTGGCTCGGGAAAGACGCCGGCGGTCGAGACGCCGCGGTGGGCGAGCGCGACGACGTCCTCGAGGTGCGCGACGGGGCGCACGATTGCCACGCGCGAGAGCGGGTGTTCTGCGAGATCGAACGCGCCCGGGACGAGGACGACCGCGGCCCGCGGCCTTCGCGGATCGCCGACCGTGAGCCACTCGGCGCCGACGAGCGCGCCTCGCCGGAGGCGCCGGACGGCGCCGAGGCCGTCGTGCGAGGGCGCGGACGGAGCGACCGCGTCCGCGCGCGCGAGCGCGTCGCGGAGCGCGAGCGCGTAGCGGCGGGCGTCCGGGGCGTCGGCCTCGACGTAGTGGACCCACGACGCGATGCATGCGCGCTGGTTCCAGACGAGCGTGTCCGCGGCCGCGCGCGCCGCGGCGGTGGCGAGCGCGCTCTCGTCGGCGAGGGCTTCCTGGCCGACGAGGCTCACGCCGTAGCGCGGCTCGAAGACGACCGTCCGGATGCCGCGCGCGCCAGCGAGCGCGCCGACGCGCTCGACCGCGTCGGGCGCGCCCCAGACGACGACGCGATTGACCGCGCGCGGATCGAAGAGCGGCCGCTCGACGCGCTCGTCGCCCCCGCGAAAGTAGACGAGGCTCGTCGCGCGGAGCGCGGGCGCGATCTCCGGGCGGCCCTCGGCTGCGGCGGCGAGCGCGACCGCGAGCGCGGCGCCGGCGGGGACCGCGCCGCTCGGGAGCTTCACGACGCCGGCGCTCTTGGTCGCGAGCATGCGGAGCGCGCTCGTCGGCGCGACGACGGGCGCGTTGCCGGCGGTGACGTGGAGCTGGAGCGTCGGGAACGCGCGGACGCGCGGCGCGGGCGGCGAGGGATCGGCGCCGGGGAGCATCGCGGTCGCGCCCGAGAACGCGGGCGCGCCCGGATCGATCCACGCGTCGAGGAGCGTCGCGCCGGGCACCGCGCCGAGCGCGAGCTCGCGGTCGACCGTCTCGCGCACGGCGTCGCGCCGGAACATCGCCGAGACGATGCCGAGGGCGACGTCGAGGAACGCGTCAGGGAGGTCGCTCGTCGCGCGCACGACGTCGGCGAGACGCCCGCCGAGCGCCGAGCCGGGGGCGAGCCGCTCGCCCGCGGCGTCGAGCCAGTCGGCGACCGAAGCGAACGGAATGGCCGCGAGCGCTTCTCGCGTCGTGCCGGGGTCGGCCGGCAGGAGCGCCGATCCGTCGACGTCGGGCATGACGAGCACGCGGTGCGCGAGGGCGGGCTCCATCGTGCGGCGGTCGACGAGGCGCTCGCGGAGGAGCTGCACACCGAGGTCGGCAGCGCGCGCGTAGTCCTCGTCGCCGAGGCGCCC
This sequence comes from uncultured delta proteobacterium, assembly GCA_963740495.1. Lineage (GTDB taxonomy): Bacteria > Myxococcota_A > Polyangia > Polyangiales > CAVUEK01 > CAVUEK01. The sequence goes on along the minus strand of CAVUEK010000003.1, from coordinate 25,579 downwards.
GAGGGCGGTCTCGCGATCGATCGCGGGCGGAGCGACGAGCTCGCCGCGCACGAGGAATGGGACGCGCACGAGCGGGCCCGCGACGAGGAGCTCCTCGCGCGCGATCCGCTCCGCGACGCTCACGCGCGCACCGTCGCGAGGATGCCGCCGCATCCACGCACCTCGCGGCCTGGCGCGCGGCGCACGTCGCCGAGCACGGTCGGGCCGACGAGCCCGCATGGGCACGTCTGTCGCGCGAGACGAAGGCGGTCGCCCGTGACGAGGAAGCCCGGGTAGCTCTCCGCCGTCGGATTGAGGAAGCCGAACGTGGCGGCTGCCTCGCAGTCGTCCGGGAGCGGCGCGAGCGATTCGTCGAAGAGCACGGGCTCGAGGAGGGGAGGGACGTGGTAGCGGCCTTCGGTGCAGCGCATGAGCGGCGAGTCGAGCTCGACCATCGCGTACGCCTCGAGCTGGCGCGCGCGCGGCACGCCGAGATCGCGCTCGATGCGCTCGGCGAGCGCGGCCGCGTCGACGCGCGTCCCCTCGAAGCTCTTCCAGCCGCCGCCGAGGTTCACGACCGAGCGCGCCGAGAGCGGCGGGAGGCCCGCTTCGCGCGCGGCGCTCGCGAGCTCGTTCACCTGGTAGGGCGCGCCGAAGAGGTAGACGGCGCGGTCCTCGCGCGTCGCGCAGGCGAGCGCGTCGAGGATGCGCGCGTATGCGACACGGCGTTCGTCGTCGCTTCCGGTGAGGCGGGCGGCGCGCTCGGCGGGTGCGGTCTCCTCGCCGCCATGCGCCGTCGCGATCGCGCTCGACGGTCGCAGCGCCGAACGAAGCGCGTCGGCGCTCACGTCGGCGTCGTAGAGGTACGTCATCCGAACGAGGAAGCGCGAGAGCTCGACGCCGGCGCGCTGGATCCCCATGCGGCCGCCGCGGAACCCGAGCACGACGCCGTCCATGCGCGAGAAGTCGAGGTCGAGCTCGATCACGCGCTGCATCAGGTACGATGGGCCGTTCGCGCGGTACGCGAGCCACGTCGCCTCGTCGCGCGGGACGAAGCTGAGCTTGCCGCTCGTGCCGCTCGAGTAGAGCACCTCGATGCGCTCGCTCGCGAGGCGCTCGAAGCCAGTCGTCGACGCCGGTCGCACGGTCTGCGCGCGCCGGCGGGCTCACCGCCGAGACGTCGCGGAGCCATGCGTTCATCGCGCCGAACTCGCCCGCGTCGAGGCACTCCGCGTCGTACGACTTGAACCACGCGTCGGGCACCGCGCAGCACGCCGCGATGTCGGCGAACGGCGCGCCGTCGCCGACGTCGCACTCGTCCGCGAGGCGGCGGTACGCCGGGATGTGCGCGCGGTACCGCGCGTGGCAGAGCGCGACGGCGTCGCGGCGGAGGCGGCTCGCTTCCTTGGCGTCGAAGCTCGGGTCGCGCGCGCTCCAGCGCTGCGCCATCGCGCGGAGCGCGTCGCCGCGCGCGCCGATCTCGGTGGTCGTCACGCGCCCGAGCCCCGCTCCGTCGCGAGGGGCGACGCGAGGGCGCGCTCGACGAGCACGCGCGTGAAAGAAGCACGCAGGTAGAAGCCGCGCGGGCCGACGAGCACGGGCGCGCCCTCCGCGTCGAACGCGAGCGTGCGAGCTCGCGAGTCCGCGGCCTTCGGGCGCACCTGCAAGTGGCGGCCCACGTGCGCCGTGATCGCTTCGACGTGGCCGCCCGCCACGAGGTCGACGAGCTCTTCCCAGTCGGCGCGGAGCGCGGCGTCCTCGTCGGCGCTCGGCGACCAGACGAACGCGCTCCCGACGCGCCGATCCGCGAGCGGGATGCTCCGGCTCGGCCTCGATCGGCACGAAGAGGACCCGCGCGAGCTTGCGGCGCACGCGGCTCTCGGGCCACGAGGTGTCGGCGATCGATGCGAGCGGGATCGAGCACACGAACGTCGACTCGCGCGGCTTGCCCGCGCGGTCCACGGGGATCGTCTTGAGCTCGACGCCGAGCGCGACGAAGTCGGGGACGTCGCGCGAGCCCGCGTCCGCGCCGAGCGCGACCTCGACGAGCTCTCCGACCGCGCCCTTCTTTCGCTCGGTCGTCTCGGGGAGCGTCGCGCCGCACGCGCTCGCGACGCTGCCGAGCGAGGCCCCCGCGATCCGGCGCGCGCGGTCGAGCAGCGCCGCTTCGGACGCGGGCGGCGAGACCGCCGTCACCGGAGCTCGCACACCTTTTCGCCGAAGAGCCTCTCGAGGCTCGCGAGGAGCGCGTCGCACGGGTCGACCGAGATGCCCGTCGCCGGGAGCGCCACCACCCAGTTCGTGCGCGACGCGAGCTCGAGGCTGACGGGACAGCCGCCCGGGTGCTGCATGAGCGTGTTGCGGAGCGCCTCGAGGCGCACGCGGTCGACGCGATCGACGAAGACGCGCACGCGAACCGAGGTGGTCTTCTTCTTGAGCGTCTCGGCGAGGGGCTCGACCGACTCGAGCACGATCTTGGCCTCGACCGCCGCCTCCTCGCTGCCGCGATCCTGCTCGAACTGGACGACGCCCGAGACGAGCACGGGCTCGCCGCTCGAGAGGACGTCGCGCAGGCCCTGGCTCTCGAGGATGCGCGGCCGGACAATCACCTCGACGCGGCCGATCGGGTCCTCGAGCGAGAAGAACGCGATGCGCCGGCCCATCTTCGTCGTTCGCTCGCGATACCCCTCGACCGAGCCGCCGACGACGACGCTCGTCCCGTCGGGCATCTCCGCGAGCGACTGCGTGCTCGCGTTGCAAAGCCGACGGAGCTCCGACGCGTACCGGTCGAGCGGATGGCCCGACACGTAGAACCCGAGCGCCTGCTTCTCGCGTGCGAGGAGCTCGCGCGTGTCCCACGGCTCGACGCGCGGGAACGTGCCGCCGGGATGGCTCATCGCCTGCGTCGCCTTCGCGTCGCCGGCTCCCATGAGATCGAAGAGGCTCGTCTGACCGCTCGAACGCTCGGCCGCGAGCTTCTTCCCACGCTCGATCGCGCTCTCGATGGCGCTGCTCGCCCGTGCGCGGTCGACGCCGAGCGGCTCGTGCACGGCGTCGAATCGCGCCGCACTGAACGAGCGCCTCGCACACGTCCTTGTTCACGCGCCGCGGGTCGACGCGCCCGCAGAAGTCGAACAGATCGACGAACGGCCGCTTGCCACCGCCCTCGTCACCACCGTCGCGCTCCTCGAAGATCGCCTCGAGCGCGTGCTCGCCGACGCCGCGGATCCCGCCGAGCCCGAACCGAATCCGCGGCTGCATCGGATCGCGCACCTTGCCGCGCGCGCAGACCGGCTTGCCCTTGGGCGGCTTGATCTTGCCGGTCTCGTCCGGCTCGTAGACGACCGTGAAGTCGATCTCCGACTCGTTGACGTCGGGCGGCAGCACCGTGATCCCCATGGCGCGCGCCTCGGCGACGGTGCGCACCACCTTCTCGATCTTGTCCTTGTCGGCGCGTCAGCGTCGCGCACACGAACTCCACCGGGAAGTGCGCCTTCAGATACGCGGTTTGGTACGTGATGAGCGCGTACGCGGCGCTGTGCGACTTGTTGAAGCCGTAGCCGGCGAAGTACTCGATCAGCTCGAAGACGCTGCTCGGCGTCGTCGTGCGACATAGCCCTTCGCGATGCGCGCCTTCGACGAAGGTGGCCTTCTGCTTGGCCATCTCCTCGGCCTTCTTCTTGCCCATCGCGCGGCGCAGCAGATCGGCGCCGCCGAGCGTGTAGCCCGCCATGTCGCTGGGCGATCTGCATGACCTGCTCCTGGTAGACGATGACGCCGTACGTGGCCTCGAGGATGTGCTCGAGGCTAGCGGTGCAGGTACGCGACCTTCACGCGGCCGTGCTTGCGCTGGACGAAGTCCTCGACCATGCCCGGAGCCGAGCGGGCCCGGACGATAGAGCGCGACGGCGGCGACGATGTCCTCGAAGCAGTCGGGCCGCAGCTCCTTGAAGAGCTGCTGCATGCCGCTCGACTCGAGCTGAAAGACGTCCGTCGTCTCGCCCGACTGCAGGAGCGCGAAGGTCGCCGCGTCGTCCATCGGGATCCGGTCGATGCGGAACGGGCTCGCTCGTCGCGATCGGGCCGCTTGTTGATGAGGCGCGTCGCGATGTCGATGACGGTGAGCGTCTTGCAGGCCGAGGAAGTCGAACTTCACGAGGCCGGCCGCCTCGACGTCGTCCTTGTAGTACTGCGTGACGTAACGTGCCGGGCTCGGGGCAGAACACCGGGACGTGATCCCAGAGCGGCCCTTCGCTGATGACGACGCCCGCGGCGTGCATGCCCGCGTGGCGCGTCAGGCCCTCGAGCGTGATCGCGGTGTCGAGGAGGTCTCGGATCGGCGGCTCGTCGTCGTACTGCGCCTTGAGCCGCGGCTCTTGCTCGAGCGCCTCCGTGATCGTGTACGCTCTTGCCCTGCACGGGCTCGGGGACGAGCGTCGCGATGCGGCCGGCGTCGGCCGGCGCTCATCCCCATGCACGCGCCCGACGTCGCGCACGACGCTCCGGCTCTTGAGCAGGTGGAACGTCGCGATCTGACCGACGCTCGCGCGCGCCGTACTTGTCGCGCACGTACTCGATGACGCGGTCGCGCGCCGTCCATGCAGAAGTCGACGTCGAAGTCCGGCATCGACACGCGCTCCGGGTTGAGGAAGCGCTCGAAGAGCAGCCCGTACGGAATCGGATCGAGGTCGGTGATGCCGCAGCGCGTACGCGACGAGCGAGCCCGCGCCCGAGCCGCGGCCCGGACCGACCGGCACGCCGTGCTCCTTCGCCCAGCCGATGAAGTCCCAGACGATGAGGAAGTACCCGGGGAAGCCCATCGACGACGATGACGTCGAGCTCGATCTCGAGCCGCATCGCGGTACACGGCACGGTCGATCTGCGTGCCGAGCGCCTGCGATCTCGTCGAAGCGCTGCTCGAGCCCCTGCGCCGCGAGAGCTCGCCGAAGTACGTCCGCCTCGGTCGTGCCCGCGGGCACCGCGAACGCGCGGCAGCATCGGCTTCGCGAGCGGGTTCGACGCGGCCGCCGCACATCTCGGCGACGCGCAGCGTGTTCGAGAGCGCCTCGGGCAGGTGGCGGAACCGCGCGGCCATCTCCTCGGGCGTCTTCAGGTAGATCTCGTTCGGAGCCGTGGTGGAGCGCTCCATCTCTTCGAGCGTCCGGCCGGCCGCGATGCACTGGAGCACGAGCTGCGCGCGCGCGTCTCCCGCGTCGAGGTAGTGACAGTCGTTCGTACGCCACGATCGGCAGCGCGAGATCGCGCGCGAGCTCGACGAGGATCTCGTTGAGCGGCCCCTGCTCCGGGAAGCCGTGGTCCTGGAGCTCGACGAAGAAGTGCCCCGGCTCGAACGAGTCGCGAAGCGCCGCCATCGCGCTTCGCCCCGCGCCCGGGCCGCGCTGGAGGATCTCCTGCGCCAGGTACCCGCCCATGCACGCGCTCAGACACACGACGCCGCGCGCGTTCTCGCGCAGCACCTCGAAGTCGACGCGCGGGACGCCGCGGACGAGCCCTTCCACCCAGCCGCGGCTGACGATGCGGACGATGTTCTGGTAGCCCTCCTGCGTCGACGCGAGCAGCACGAGGTGATGCGCGTCGCGGATCGCCTCGTCGCCCCGCGCGCCTGCGACGAGGTTGACCTCGCAGCCGAGGATCGGCTGGATGCCCGCGGCCTTGCACGCCGTGTGGTGCTGGACCGCGCCGAACATGTTCGCGTGGTCGGTGAGCGCGATCGCTCCCATCCCCATGTCCGCGACCCGACGGACGAGGCCCTTCAGGCGGATCGCCCCATCGAGCATCGAGAACTGGGTGTGCGCGTGGAGGTGGACGAACTCGGCGGGCATCGGACGTTGGGCGAGGTCACTTCTTATAGGCGGGGGGACGCGAAGGGAAGGCCCGCCTACGCCCGCGTGAGAGCGCGCTCCCGGTTGCGCGGCCCAAGACCCCGTGATACATGCCGCGCCCTTCGCCGGGCCCCTGCGCCGGCCTGGAGATCGCACATGAAGAAGTCGCCCCAGCAAACGGTCGCGGAGCGATTCGAGGACAAGGCGGGCCTCGTCGCGGCGCTGAAGAAGCTCGCCAAGGACGACCTCTGGGTCGACCGGCTGAACGAGGACAAGGGCCTCGATCGCGTGTCGAACCGGAAGCTCCTTCGCCTCCACGACGCCCTGACGGCCGTGAAGAGCGAGTTCGGGTCGCGCGCCAAGCTCATCGACGCGATCCTCGCGGCCGAAAACCGCAGCAAGGACGCGGATTACCGGACTCGCTTCGAGTCGTGGCCGACGCCTCGGCTTCTCGACAAGCTCCGGGCCGTCCGCCGGTCCTGACCCCGCGGGCGAGGCGGCCCGCAGACCGCCCAGAACCGCGCTATGCTCCCCGAACCTTTCTGGCCGAGGGGTGTCATAGCTAGCGTGACCAGCTCCGAAAAGCGTGAGGATTCGGTGCCGCCCGACCCCGGCCCCGACCACGAGCCGGCGCCGGACGTGGATCCGGAGCTCGAGGCGCTGCCGCCTCCTCCCCGGGCGCGCAGGCTCGTCGCGATCACGTTGATGGCGCTCACGGTCGCGGCGTCGCTCGGGCTCGCGGCGTCGCTTCGAAAGGACGTCGCGTACTTCTTCGCCGACGGCCGCGTGATTGATCTCGGCGACGTCGGCGGCGTCGATCCCGCGGTGCTCCAGCCGAACACGTACGTCCGCGTCGCGGGCGTGCCGATGGCGTCGGGCACCGTGCGGTACACGCGCATCATCGGCGGCTCGACCTATGCCGTGTTCCCGCTCGCCGGACAGCGCACGGTCTTCGTGCAGATCCCGATCGACGGTCCGGACGACGAGCGGATGCTCTCCCGCCGCGAGTACGTGGGTCGCCTCGTCACGTTCGGTCAGCTCGCGGGGCGCTTCGGCAACGTGCGCTCGTATCTCGACGGGGCGATGGACATGCCGGTCTCGAGCGAGTCCTTCCTCGTGCTCGCGGACGAGCCGCCCGGAAGCTACGCGTGGGCGCTCGCGCTCTCGGCGCTGTGCCTCCTCTTCGTTCTCGTCAACGTGTGGCTGATGATCCGCTGGTTTCGGCCCCTCCCGATGGGCGAGCCCGCGCGCGCGACCGCGAACGACGGCAGCGCGGCGTAGCCCCGCGACCGCGTTCGAGCCGCCCTTTGGCGCGCGCGCGCAGCGGGCCGCACCGTCCGCCGCGACCTCGGGCTGTGATACCGTCGGGCTCTCGTCCGACGCGACTTGGGCGCACGGTGAACCCGCACGATTACGCCGATCTCCCCCCGACGGACCACGTCGCGCGCGTGCTCCTCAAGCTAGGTGCGCGCGATCACGCGATGTCGCTCCTTCGCGCCGCGGTCGGTCGCGACCCCGGCGAGCGCGCGTGCGCGGCGCTCCTTCGCGCGGTCGAAGCGCGCCCCGACGCGTCGGTGTACGGCCCGGACATCGATCTCGACGTGCGGATCGTCGAAGCGTACGCGCGACGCGGGTGGCTGGTCGAAGCGCTCGCGGTGCTCTACGGCGCGGGGCTCGCGTCGACGCCCGAGGGGATGCGGCGCGCAGACGTGCTCGAAGAGCTGCTCGCGCCGTCGCCGGACGAGGCCGACGCCGAGCTCGCCGCGCTCGACCAGCAGATCCTGAACGGGGGGGCGGCGGTCGCGCTCACGACGCTCGACCAACGCGTCGCGCGCGGGGGGCTGATGCCGGGTTGGGCGCGCCGGCGTCACGAGCTCTTGTCGACGCTCTTGATGGAGTCGGCGCCGTCGGCGCGTGCGCCGCGGGAGTTTCGCGGCAAGACGGCGGTCGGCGCCGCGCTCGAGCCGTCGCTCCAGGCGAGCGACCTCAAGGGCGCGCTCCACGCGGCGCGCAGCTACGCGGCGGCGAACACGGGAGATCTCGACGCGCAGGCGGTCGTGGTCGCGCTCGGGCGGCTGGTCGAGGCGATGGCCACGGTCTCGACCGACGTCGACGCGAGCGCGATGCGAACGCAGCCGATGACGGGCGCGCACATCGGGCTCTTCCAGCTCAGGATGGGCAACCTCGACGTCGCCGAGCGCATCTTCCGCAAGCTCCTGCTGGACGCGCCGATGGACCCGGTCGTTCACGGTCACCTCGAAGACGTGTTGATCGTTCAGAAAGCGCTCGGCGCGGAGATTCTCGCCGTCGATGGAGCCGCCTCAGCCCACGTACGTGCGAAACCCTCAGCTCGCGGCGACCGCGAGGCCGGACGTGCCGACGACGCGGACCGAGCACACCGATCCGGAGGCGTCCGAGCTGCACCGCGCGCCGGTCCGAAGCTCGCCTCTCTATGCCGAGCCGACGCGTCGCGTCGATCCCTCGTCGTTCACGAACGACGTCGAGCGGTCGAAGGAGCGGACGCCCGGTCCGGCGGAGCCTGGTCGTGCCGAGCCGGGTCGCGCGGAGCCCGGTCCCGCGGCGCAGCGCACCCCGGCGCCGCGGCCGCGTCCGCGTCCGAGCGCGCGCCTCGGCCGCACGGACCCGCGGCTGCTCGAGAAGGCGCTCGACGAAGAGACGCGCGAGGTGATCCCGAAGAAGAAGCCGATCACCTCACCCGAGCTGCTCAAGAAGAGCACGGGAGGGCGGATCACCGGCGAGGGGAGATGGTCCGGCGGGGCGGCGACGCCGCCAACGAGCTCGGACTGGGAGGACGTGTCGACCGAGATTGGCGATCCGGATCAGATGGCCGAGCTCATGTTGAAGCAGGGCTTCATCGAGCGGGCGATCACGATCTACGAGCGGCTCGTAGCGCTCAACCCGAAGCGCGTTCGCTATCAGACGCGCCTCGACGAGATCCGCGAGATGGCGGCGCGCGGCGCGCCCATGGATGCTCCCGCGGACGGCGCGGGGCCGATCGCGAGCGCGCCCGAGCCCGCAGGGCTCGATCCCGACCCGCCGACCGCCGAGGTCGACGTGAGCCAGATGCGCGAGCTCGACGCGATGCGCGCTCCCGAGGACACGCTCGGCGAGCCGGCGCGCCTCGAGGCGCGCGGGCCCGCGCGCGAGCCGCCGAGCGCGAGCGAGATCCTCGACCGGATGGCGCCGTCGCTCGACGACGGCCCGGTCGTCCTCGACGAGGTCGAGGTGGAGCTCGCGTCGGAGTGGGTGGACGACGACACGACGGTCGTCGGGTCTGCGCTCGACGAGGAGGAAGAGGCGTCGCGCACGTTGCCGCCTGCCGCGCCGCCGGCGTCCGCGTCCGGCGCTGCCGCGCCCGCGTCCGCCGCCGCGCCGAACCCGTTCGAGCACGCGGCCGCCACGGTGCTCGACCAGCGACGAGAGCGCCCGCCGAGCCGAGCGCTCGTGGCGCCGGGCGGCACCGTCATGGTGCACAGGATCATCCGCGTCGAGTGACGCGTGAGGCGTCGCGCTCCGCGAAGAAGGCGACGCGGCGAAAAACGGTGTAGAGAGGGAGCACGGTAGAGCCGATGCTCGCGAGCGACATCGATCCGTGGGTCTGGCGTGCGTCGGCGTTCGTGTTCGGCGCCGTGTGGGGGAGCTTCTTCAACGTCGCGATCTACCGCTGGCCGCGCGACATGAGCGTCGTCTCACCGCCGAGCCATTGCCCGGCGTGCGGCAAGCCGATCGCGGCGGCGCGCAACGTGCCCATCTTCGGCTGGCTCGTGCTGCGGGGGAAGGCCGAGTGCTGCGGCGCGCGGATCTCGGTGCGCTATCCGATCGTGGAGCTCGCGAGCGCGCTCCTCTGTGTGGCGCTCGTCGAGCGGTTCGCCGTGCACGCGGCCGACGATGCGCCGCTCGCCGGGTCGGCGATCGAAGCGGTCGTCTACTTCGCGTTCGCAGGCGGGCTCTTGATCGCGAGCTTCGTCGATCTCGAGTTCATGGAGATCCCGGACGAGGTCTCGCTGCCGCTCGGCGCGCTCGGTCTCGTGACGGTGGGGATGCGCCAGGAGCCCGGCGCGCTCGACGCTGCGCTCGGCGCGGGCGGCGGCTTTCTCCTCGTCCAGCTCATCTTCGTCTGGGCGTACGAGCGGCTCGTCGGACGCCGCGGCATGGGGGAGGGCGACGCGAAGCTGCTGTTCATGATCGGCGCGTTCCTCGGCTGGCAGGGCGCGCTCGTCTCGCTCGTGCTCGGCGCGTTCCAGGGGCTCGCGGTGGCGGTCGTGATGATCGCGACGGGGCGGCGGATCACGCCCGTCGCGGCGGACGCGCGCTCGGCGCACGACGAGGACGAGGAGGACGAGGACGACGAAGAGGACGAGGAAGCCTCCGCGCAGGGCGCGGGCGCGGCCGGCGACCAGGACGGCGCGGCAGGCCGGGCAGGCCAGGCCGGCCCGATCGGGCAGGTGAAGGTGCCGTACGGCCCCTTCCTGGCGCTCGGCGCGCTCGAGTTCCTCTTCTTCGGGAACGTACTGCTCGAGCGCTACATGTCGCTGTTCCAGTAGACTCGGCGCGATGGCGGATCCCGATTCCGAGCCCGATGTCGATCTCGCGCCGAGCCTCGGCGTCTACGCCGCGGCGTCGGGGCTCGCGTCGGCGGTCCCGATCCTCGGGCTCGACCGCGCGCTCGGCGCGCTAGCGCGCGGCGCCGCGATCCGCAGGGTGTCCGCGCGTCGTGGCGTCCGGCTGACCCGCGAGGCGCGATCGATCCTGTCGCACGCGCCCCCGCGCGCGAACGGCAGCGCGCGGCTCCTCGGCAAGGTCCTCGCGCGCGCGACGGCGCCGCTGCGCATAGCGTCGCGCTTGGACGATGCGCTGTCGACGTGGGCGATCGCCGTTCTGCTCGACCACCACCTCGCCAGCGACGCGCGCCCGGCGCATGCGCCCATCGGCGCCGACGAAGCGCGCCGCATCCAGCGCGCGGCGTCCTCGGCCGAGGTCGAAGGAGCCCTCGCCGTGTTGCGAGCGACGCCGGGCTCGATTGCGCGCACGCTCGGCGATGCCGTGAGGAGCGTGGGTACGGCCGACCAGGAGGACCGCACGCCGGCGGAGCGGTTCGCCGACGTGCTGCTCGACGCGGTGGCGCGGTCGCCCGCGGGGGCGCGCGCGCAGCTGATTGACGCGTTCGACGCGGCCAAGGCGCGAGGCGAGGACGGGGGCGCATGAGCGACCCGAGGTCAGGCCTCCGCGACGCGCGGCGCGTCGTCGTCAAGATCGGTAGCCGCTCGCTGACGCAGAACGGCGGCCGCTTCTCCGAGATCGCGTCCGAGATCGCAGGCGCGCGCGCCTCCGAACGGACCTGCGTCCTCGTCTCGTCGGGCGCGATCGCGCTCGGAGTCGCGCGCCTCGGGCTCGAGGGCAGGCCGCGCTCCATCTCGAAGCTCCAAGCGGCGGCCGCGGCGGGGCAGAGCTCGCTCGTGCGCGCTTGGGAGACCGCGTTCGAGCCGCACGGTGTCGCTGTCGCGCAGGTGCTCCTCACGCACGCGGATCTCGCCGATCGCGACCGGTACCTCAACGCGCGCGCCGCCATCGATGCGTTGCTCGAGCTTGGCGCGCTGCCGGTGATCAACGAGAACGACACGGTGGCGGTGGAGGAGATCCGGTTCGGGGACAACGACCAGCTGGCGGCGATGGTGGCGACGCTGGTCGGGGCGGACCTCCTCGTGCTCTTGACCGACGTCGAGGGCTTGCTCGACGACGCGGGCAGGCGCGTTTCGGTGGTCGAGGACGCGGCGGCGGCGGAGGAGCTCGTCCGTCCCGTCACCAGCGACCTCGGCGTCGGCGGCATGGGATCGAAGGTCGACGCCGCGCAGCGCGCGACACGGCGTGGGGTGCCGGTCGTGATCGCGGATGCTCGCGACGACGCGGTCCTCGCGCGCACTCTCGCCGGCGAGGATGTCGGCACGCTGTTCTTGCCGCACGGGAGCCGGCTCGCGAGCCGCAAGCACTGGATCGCGTTCACGCTCAAGCCGCGCGGAGCGATCGTCGTCGACGCGGGCGCGGCGGCGGCGGTGGCGACGCAGAAGCGGAGTCTCCTGCCTGCGGGGGTGGTCGGGGTGCGGGGGGACTTCGAGCCGGGGGACGCCGTTCAGATCGTCGGGCCCGATGGCAAGGAGGTGGGCCGCGGGCTCGCGCGCTACTCGACGCGCGACGTCGCGCGGCTCGCGGGCGCGCGCACGAACGAGATCGAGCTCCGGATCGGAAGGTACGGCGGGGACGAAGTCGTGCATCGGGACGACATGGTTGTCGTGTGATGGGCGCCGTCTCGTGTGGTAGATTCGGGGCAGTGAGCGAGGCGAATATCCGCGCCCTCGTCGCCGACTTGGCCGAACAGGCGAAGGCGGCATCGCGATCACTCGCGTCGCTGCCGACCGCGAAGAAGGACGCCGTCCTCGCGCGCGTCGCCGCGGACCTCGCGGGCGGGGCGCGCTCGAGCATCCTCGACGCCAACCGCGCGGACGTCGACGCTGCGAGAGCGAGCGGGCTCTCGGCGGCGCTCGTCGACCGCCTCACGCTGAACGAGGAGCGCCTCGCCGGGGTGGCGAACGCCGTGCTGGCGATCGCCTCGCTTCCCGATCCGGTGGGAGCGGTGCGCGACGTGCGGCGTCTCGCGAACGGCCTCGAGGTCGGGCGAATGAAGGTACCGCTCGGCGTCGTCGCGATGATCTACGAATCGCGGCCGAACGTGACGGCGGATGCGGCGGCCCTGTGCCTCAAGAGCGGCAACGCGGCGATCCTGCGCGGTGGGTCGGAGGCGTTCCGGACCAACCAGGCGATCGCGCGCGTCTTCGCGGCGGCGCTCGACGCCGAGGGCCTGCCGGCGGCGTCGGTCGTCCTGCTCCCGACGACGGACCGCGAGGCGACGCTCGCTCTCGTCGGGCTCGACGGGCTCGTCGACGTCGTCGTGCCGCGTGGCGGCGAGGCGCTCATCCGTTTCGTGGCGGAGAACGCGCGCGTGCCGGTGATACGGCACTACAAGGGCGTCTGCCACGTGTACGTGGACGGCGAAGCGGACCTCGACATGGCGATCGCGATCGCGATCGATGCGAAGGTGCGCCGGCCGGGCGTGTGCAACGCGATGGAGACGCTCCTCGTCGACGCGGCGTGTGCGCACGAGCTCTTGCCGCGGGTGGTCGCGGCGCTCGCGGCCGAGGGAGTGGAGATGCGCGGCGACGCGGCGACGAGGAAGATCGACTCTCGCGTTGCCGAGGCGACGGAAGCGGATTGGGACACGGAGTACCTCGACCTGGTGCTCTCGATCCGCGTCGTCGACGGCATCGATGGAGCGCTCGCGCACGTGGCGATGCACGGGACGCATCACAGCGAAGCGATCGTGACGCGGAGCTGGGAGCGCGCGCGACGCTGGCAGCGGGAGGTCGACGCGAGCTTCGTGGCCGTCAACGCGTCCACGCGTTTCAACGACGGCGGCGAGCTCGGGCTCGGTGCCGAGATCGGCATCTCTACGACGAAGCTGCACGTGTACGGGCCCATGGGGCTCGCGGAGCTGTGCGCCGAGAAGTGGATCGCGTGCGGCGACGGGCAAACGAGGGGTTAGTCAGCTGCTGCGGACGCAAACAGGGAGCGACGATTTGAGCGCGAAGAAGACTGCGACGAGCCGAAGCACCAAGAAGCCGAAGAAGAGCCGGGCCAAGAGGAGGGACCGCGCGAAGGCGGAGAGCGCGGCGAGAGCCGCCGCCATCGCCGTCGCCGAAGCGGGCCTCGAGAAGAAGGCTCTCGCGGTCGAGATCATCGACGTTCGCGGCAAGGTGGACTATGCGGACTACGTGGTCGTGATGAGCGGGCGGAGCGATCGCCAGGTGAACGCGATCGCGCGCGGCATCGAAGAGCACCTGAAGAAGAAGCTCGACGTGCGCGCGATCGGCGTCGAGGGCCTCCCTCAAGGCACGTGGGTGCTCATGGACTTCGGCGACGTGATCGTGCACGTGTTCCACGAGGACACGCGCGGTTACTACGACGTCGAGTCGCTGTGGATCGACGCGGCGCGGGTGGAGGTCGAGGAAGCCGCCTCGGCCTGAGCCCGGATGGCGGGCTCGCTTCGTGTCGTCGTCGTCGCCGTGGGGAAGGTGAAGGAGCGCGCGCTGCGCGAGGTGATCGACGACTACGCGGCGCGCATCGGCCGCTACGCGCGCTACGAGGAGGTCGAGCTCAAGGACGGCAGCGCCGAGCACGTCGAGGCACGCTTTCGGCGAGCGATCCCCGAGCGCGCGCGCGTCGTCGCCCTCGAGATCGACGGCGAGGCCCTCTCGAGCGCCGGCCTGTCGACCCTCGTCGCCCGCGCCGAGGGCTCCGGCCGCGGCGCGCTCGCCTTCTTGATCGGCGGCGCGTACGGCCTGCCCAAGACCGTCTCGCGAGCCGCCGACTCGCGCCTCAGCCTCGGCCCGATGACCCTCCCGCACCGCCTCGTCCGCCTCGTCCTCCTCGAGCAGATTTATCGAGCCTTCACGATCTTGCGCGGCGAGCCCTACGACCATTGAGCCCGTCAGAAGGGCAGGGCGGTGAAGGCGTCGGTGCAGGACGTGGCGGTGCCGCGGTGGGCGAGCCATTCGCGAAGGCAGACGTAGCCGGGGTCGCTTCGCGCGGCCCAGATGGTGTCGCCGACGTGCTCCATGCCGCCGGCGTCGGGCGCGAGGGGCTTCAGGACGAGGATGTGGTGGTCGGGGTCGGCCGAGGGATCGAGCTCGACGATCGCGGCGATGTTCTGGGCGATCTCGTCCGCGTCGAGCGGCAGGGAGCGGTCGCGGCCGACGGCGCGGAGGCCGGTCTCTGCGTAGAGGCGGAGCGGGCGGCCGGGGTCGCCGTGACAGTCGAGGGTGGCGCAGCGGCGCTCGAGGTACGGGTGGACCTCGTTCTCGTACGTCGCCACGTCGAGCGTCGCGGGGACGACGAGCTCGCCCTGGCCGGCGGGCCCGCACGCCGAGGCGAGCGCGGCGGTTGCGGCGAGCGCGAGCGCGAGCGCGGTCACGGCGGCGGTCGGCGCGCTGCGGATCACATCGCCTCCATGAGGTAGACGCGACCCGCCGACGTCTCGTTCGGCCCGTCGAGCGAGTGACAACCGGCGCAGCTTCCGTCGCGCCAGACGAGGCTCTGCATCACCTGCTCGGTACCGCCCGGGCGGCGGACGCTGACGCGGTACGGAGGCGCGGGATCGAACGCGACGCCGACTCCACCGCTCCGGCGCTCTCCGCCGCGCTGGACGAAGAAGGTTCCGACCTGGTTCGTCGTGGCGACGATCTCGCGGTCGAGCCCGTCGAGGATCACGACCTCGATGTCTCGGATGCCGCTCGCGTCGTTCGGGCGCAGGTACACGGTCCCCGCGATGAGGAACCGAGCCCCGCCCGGGGAGTAGCCCTCGCGATGGCACGTGAGGCACGGCTGCCCCGGCCGATGGAACTCGTCGCCGTCCTCGTACGGCCCGAGCGCGGCTCGCTCCTCCTGCTCGGGGCTCCTCCCGATGCAGCCGGCTGCGAGCACCGCGAACGCCGCGACGCGAACGAGCCCGCTCACAGGTCGAGCCTCGCGCCGACGATCGCCACGATCGCGAAGAGGTGATCGCGAAAGAGGAAGTCGAGATAGCGGGTGTACGTTCCCGTCGCGTCGCCGTAGAGCGTCACCGGCGCGAGCTGCCACTCGAGGCGCACGCCGAGAGAGCCCGCGACGTACGTCGAGAGGTCGCGGTCGACCGTGCGCCACGTCGGGATCGCGTCCGGCTGGCTCACGACGTACGTCTCCCGGTAGAAGTACGCGGCCGACTGGTAGTAGAAGCGCGCGCCGACGTGCAGCCGCACGCGATCCGAGACGCGCGCGTCGATGGCGGGCTCGACCACGTGCGCCGTCACGGCCCAGTCGTCGAAGTAGAGCTGATAGCCGAGCCGGATCGCGCTCGAGATCCCATCGACCCACTGCAGGAGCTCGACGACGATCGCGTGTCGCACGCGCGTGTCGGGCACCGACTCGGGCGGCCGCGCCGGCAACCGGTACCGGTCGAACGAGTCGAGGCTTAGCGCGACCCCGTCCGCCGCCGCGGCGGCGACGCCGTCCGCTGTGAAGAGCGGGACGTACCGATACGGCTTCTCCATGTACCCATCTTGGATCGTGAGCACATAGCCTGCTCGCGCGAGCGTGCTCGGCCCGAGCACCTGCGTGAGCGACACGTCGGCGGCATGCGAGAGGAGCGTCGCCGAGAACACGTCCGACGGCGTCCCCGTGCGCCCGATCCGATCGCCCGTCAGGCCGTAGCCCGCGCCGAGGACGCTGTCCGGAGTGCCGAGCCGCGCGGTCACGCCGACCCGCCCGCCGTTCGAGACGTAGTCGGGCTCGAACAATCCGCGGTACGCGAGCGACGGGACGACGCCGTCGACGGCGAGCGCGCCCTCGAGGTGCGCCTCGGTGCGCGCCTCCGAGAAGCGCCGCGTCGCGTGCGACACGACGTCGACCGACGCCGCGCTCACGATGTCGACCGACGCCGCCGCCGAGACCTCGCTCCCTTCGTCGTCGAAGCGATAGCGCGCGCCGAGCTGCGGCGTGAGCACCTGCACGGCGTCGTCATCCGTGTAGAGCAGCGTGTCGAGCGAGAGCTGCCACGGGTCGGTCGGTTGCGCGGCTGCGCGGCTCGCAATCATCGCGACCGCGACCGCGACGAGCGCCGACGTCCGGCGCGCGCCGTTCAGTTGCAACCGCATCCGCCCCCACCGCCGCCCAGAGACCCGACAGCGCCTTCACGCGTGGAGAGCACGTGGTGACGCAGTCGCTCTCGACCCGCGTCGCCGTCGAGGCTCATCTCTTCGCGCGCCAGGTTCTCGCGCTCCCACGGCTTGGTCGTCGCGCAGCCCGTGGAGCCGACGACGAGCCAAGCGAGGAGGAGGGCAATCCGAATCACGTGCGTCAGTTGGTCGGGCCCGCCGGGCATCGCAACCGCCAGGGGCCCGTCTCGAGCCCGTTCTCCGCGGAGCGATCCGGCTGAAGGGTGCATGCCTGGCTCGTGAAGAGGTGCGCCGGGTGCTCCGTCCGGAACGCGCGCCCGCGCTCGGGCTCGAGGACGATCGATCCGGTGCGCGTGCGCACGGCGAGGTCCGCGGGGCTCGACAAGCCGTCTCCGTCGAGCGTGCGCACGCGCCCGTCGCCGACGTGAAGCGCCGCTACGCCGGTCGGCGTCATCGCCAGCACCCACCCGCTCGAGTGGCGATCGGCGATGCTCGTCGCGGGCGGTCCCACCTCGAGCCGGCCGTCCTCGAGCCGCAGGCGCGCGAGGTGTCGGTCGACGAGCACCGCGATCCAGCGATGTCCCTCGGAGTCCTTCATCGGCAGCGACACGGGGAGCGGAATGACGTAGTCGGTGAGCGCGATCGTCTTGGGCTCGGCGGGCGGCGGCGGCGGCGGCGCCCGGCGTCCGTGCCGACGCCTCGGCGCTGGCTCTTCGGCCGCGGGCTGTTCGAGGAGCTCCGACGGGTAGAGGAGCATGCTGTGCTCGGCGCACACGAGGAGCGCGACGGGGACGCCGCGCACGAACGCGGGGTCGCTGCAGCCCTCCGGCAGCGGATACGCGCCGCCCTCGGGGCGGCGGATCTCGCGGGTCTCGGGATAGCCGACGGCGCGCGGGCCGAGCGGGATCGCGTCCGCGTTACCCTCGAGCGGGATGCGTCCGTCGGGGCCGATCAGCCACGAGCTGACCTCTGCGCCGCGCGGCTCGCCGGGGGTGCGCGGCGTGCGCGCCAGCCGTTCGCAATAGGTGCAGTCGCAGCCCGTCCGGACGGGAAACTCCGGTTCGTCTGCGTCGTCTCCGGGGACGATGCGCATCAGGACCCATTCCTCGAGCGACGACGGCACCGCACGCCAGATCCGACCGCGCGGCGCCTCCACCTCGAGCTCGTCGCGCGTCTCGAGATCGCGGACGACGATGCGGTCGGGCCCGGTGCGAAGGTACGCGAAGAAGCGCCCGAGTGGCTCGAAGCTCGCCTGCCGAGGCGCCATGCACGCGTTCGCGTCGGCGGTCACGTCCGCGGAGTCGCGCGACGCGAGGTCGACGCGCTGGCGCGAGCTCTCGTCGAGGAGCCACAGGTGCGACGACTCGCGAAACACGGCCATGCGCCCGAGCGGGTCGGCCGCGACGAGCTCGTCGTAGTTCTCGATGTCGCCCGTTCGGCGGTCGAAGACCTCGAGCGTCGGACGCCTCGACGTCACGCCGTCGGCGGCGATCGTCGGCGGCTGTGAGAATCGATAGAACGCGACGAGCTTGCCCTCGCGGCTCATCCACCACGCGACGCCCGGCTGCGCGTCCGCGAACGTCGGCCCGTCCTCGAACGGCCCGAGCACGAAGCCCGCGGCGGGCGGGAGGCTCCCGCGCGTCGCTTCGTCTCCGAGCGCGACGGGGTCGGCGAGCTGCGCGTTGTCGGGGATCGCGATGGGGGGCGGCGGCTCGCGCACCACGTGTGGCTCGCTGCCGCACGCCGAGAGGGCCAGGGTGAGCGCCATGCTGAAGGAGACGATTGTTCGAGTCATCCGTCGGACCGAAGCTCGGGTTTGTAGATGTAGCCTTGGTGCTGGAACACGCAGATGCGATTTCGACCGTCCGCCTTGGCTTGATAGAGGGCCTTGTCGGAGGCCTTGAGCAGCTGGTCCTTGTTCCGGACGTCGCGGCTCGGGTAGAGCGCCACGCCGACCGAGATCGTGACCTGATGCTCGCCCGCGTCGTGGCGGACCGGGACGGCGCTCACGGCGCGCCACACGCGGTCGGCGACCGTGAGCGCGCCGGAGAAGTGCGTGCTCGGAAGGACCAGGAGAAACTCTTCGCCACCGTAGCGCGCGACGACGTCGATCTCGCGCACGGCCGTGCGCAGCCGCTGCGCCACCTCGGCGAGGACGCTTGTCGCCGACGTCGTGGCCGTGCTCGTCGTTGAACGACTTGAAGTTGTCGATGTCCACCATCGCGCACGCGAGCGGATCGCGATAACGCTCGGCGCGCTTGAACTCCTCGGCGAGGCGTGTGTGGAGGTAGCGGTAGTTGTAGAGGCCGGTGAGCTCGTCCTGGACGGCGAGCTTGTCGAGTCTGTCCTTGGCCGTCTGGACGTCGTCGTGAAGGCGCTTGATGCGGAGCATGCCCTGCACGCGCGCGAGCAGCTCGCGCTCGTCGAACGGCTTGCAGACGTAGTCGTCCGCCCCGATGCGCAGACCCTCGACGCGGCTGTCGGTGTCGGTCTTGGCCGTCACGAGGACGACCGGCAGGAACGACTCCTGCGTCATCGTCTTGATGAGCCGGCAGCAGTCGAGCCCGGACAGACCCGGCATGATGATGTCGAGCAGGACGAGGTCGACGCCGCCCTGGTTGACGCGATCGATCGCCTGTTGGCCGTTCGAGAGCGTCTCGACCGAATAGCCGTGACCCTTGAGCAGGCCTGCGACGTACTCGCGCGTCACACGGTCGTCGTCGGCCACGGCGACGAGCGGTACACGCTCGCCCGGTCGGCCGCTCTCGGTGGTCGCCACGCCACGAGGATAGGGAAGGGCGAGGCCGCAGGGAAAGGGATTCATGCCGCGGGCCCCGCCGTCGATTACGCTCTCGGCCTGGATGTCCCTCATCGACCGGCTCGGGCGCTTCATCGACGACGTTCTCCTGCTCCCCGAGAGCGTTCGCGACCGCCTCGAGGCTGCCGAGGACGCGCTCGAGGCCGGCGACGCGCGAGGCGCGATCGCGCTGTTCGAGGACGTGCTCCGCGAGCGCGACACGCTCGCTCGCGCCGCGGTCGGTCTCGCACAAGCGCACGAGAAGCTCGGTGAGCTCGATGAGGCGCTTCGAGCGCTCGCCCGCGCGCGCGAGATCGAGCCGGATGACCCCGACGTCGCGATGTTCGACGCGCGCCTCTCGCTCGCGATGGGCGACGCGATACGCGCGGCCGACGCCGCGCGCGCCGCGGGCGCGCGCATCGGAGCGGACCGACCGCTGGTGCTCGCGGACGCGTGCGTGCTGCGCGCGCGCGCCGAGCGGCTGCGCGGCCGACCCGACCGCGCTGCGCGCGAGCTGAAGAAGGCGCTCACGCTCGCGCCCGACCGCGTCGCGCTCCGCGCCGAGCTCGTCGAGGCGCTCGTCGACTCGGGCCGCCACGCGACGGCCCGCGCGATCGCGATGGCGATCGCGCACGACGACATCGACGACGCGGGAGCGACGCGGCTCGGCGTCGCGCTCGATCGGATCGGCGCGGCCGAGATGGCGCGGCCGTGGCTCGAGCGCGGCGCTCGCGCCGGGAGCAACCGCGCCCTGCTCGCGCTCGCCCGCCGGGACTTCGCGGCGGGCCTCATCGACGCGGCCGAAGAGCGGTCGCGCCGCGCGGTCGCGCGGGGAGCCGGCGCCGACGCGCTCGCGTTGCTCGCGGAGATCGTGCTCTCGACCGGTCGCGCCGGGGAGGCCACCGACGCGCTCGCGACGGCGGCGGCGGCGAAGGGCGGCGACGTCGACCTCCTCCGCGCCGCGGCGCGCATCGCGCCCGTCGAGGATGCGCCCGAGCTCGTCCGGCGCGCCGACGCGCTCGACGCTCGCGTCCCGAACGACCCGGCAGCGCGCGCCGCGCGCGCGTGGGCCGCGCTCGCGCGCAACGAGCTCGAGACGGCGCGTTCCCTCGCGGTCGAGGACACCGACGCGGTGTCCGAGCCGCGGCTGATCCTGGCGGCGGCGCGCATCGCGCTCGACGCGGGCGACGCCCGCGCAGCGCTCGGCTTGCTCGACCGCTGGGCCGAGATCGAGGCGAAGGTGGCGTTCGCATCGACGGACCGCGCGCTCGCCGATGCGCTCCGGCGCGACGCGCTCCACGCGCTCTGGCGCGGGCGCGAGGGCGAGGTCGACCTCGCCGCCGCCATCGACGCGGTCGAGCGCTTCGCGAGCGAGCGGGAGCTCGTCGACGCCGAGCGCGCGGCCGGCCGGCTGCGCGACGAGCTCGACCGGCCGCTGCTGTCGCCGTGCTCGGCGAGTTCAACGCGGGCAAGAGCACGTTCATCAACGCGTTCGTCGGCGCCGATGTCGCGCCGACCGGCGTCGTGCCGACGACGGCGACGCTCAACGTTCTGCGCGGCGGAGCCGAGCGCCGGGTACGGGTGGTCCGCGCGGACGGGACGACGCGCGAGGGCGACTACGACGACCTGAAGCGCCTGCTCACGGACGGCGCGGACGCGCGCGGCGGGCGTCGATCACGTCGAGATCGTGCTGCCGTCCGAGACGCTCGAGCGCGTGTGGATCCTCGACACGCCCGGCACGAACGCGCTCGATCCGGACGCACGAGCGGCTCGCCAAGGAGGCGGCGCGTCGCGCCGACGCGGTGCTTTGGATCTTCGACGCGGCTCAGGCCGGCAAGGCAACCGAGGCGCGTGTGCTCGCTCAGTTGCGTGCGCGTGGTCGCGTCGTCGTCCCGGTGCTCAACAAGGTCGACCGTCTCAAGCGGGACGAGCTCGAGGAGGTCGTGCGCGTCCTCCGACGCGAGCTCGGCGCGCTCGGGGGCCCGATCGCCATCGCTGCACGCGCGGCCCTCCGCGCACGCCTCGGTGGCGACGAGGCCGCTTACGTGTCGAGCGGGTTCGTGGCGCTGCTCGAGCGGCTCGAGCGCGACGTCTTCTCTCGCTCGCGCGAGCTGAAGCGCGGCGCGTGCGCGGGACGGCTGCTCGAGATCCTCGACGCGGCGCTCGAGACCGAGACGCGCGCGGTCGGCCGTCACGACGCGCGCATCGCGGCGCTCGAAGCGATGGAGACGCCGCTGCGCGACGCGGCGCGCAAGCTCGACGCCGCAGTCGACTCCGTCGTCACGCATCTGGGCGCCGACCTCGACGTCGCGTTCCAGCAGGCGGGCGAGGAGGTCCTCGCGTTCGTCCGCCCGCGCCGCAGCCGCTTCGCGCGCCACGGCGCCGATCCCGAGGACCGTGCGTTTCTCGCCGAGGCGCTCGAGCTCCGCCTCGGGCAGGCCGCGGACGATCTGGTGGCGAGGCTCGTGCCGCGTGTCCGCGGGACGCTCGCGGGACCGATCGCCCCGCTCGGGACGTCGGACGACGAGCTCGACCGGCGCGTGCGCGCCGCGGTGATGCGCGCCCTCTCGCTCTATGTCGGGTTCCAGCGTGGGCTCCTGCGCGGCGGCGCGCTCCGCCGCTTCTTCTCCGACGTCCTGCCGAGCGCCACCCTCGAGGTCGCGGCGCTCGCCGACGCCCTGCGGGTGGCGGCGGCCAATCCTCGGGCGGAGCTCGAGCCCCCGCTCACCGATGCGCTCTCCGAGCTCGTCGCCTCGCTCGAGGCGGATCGCGTCCTTGCGGTGTCCGCCGCCCGTCGAGAGCGGGAGACCACGCGCAACCGGGTGTACGCGCCGCTGCGAGCGCTTCGCGAGGTTCTGGCGTCGCTCATCGGCCGGGGGTTCCCCGACGCAGCCGGCCCGCCGATTGCATAAAGTCGTTCCTGACCCGGTCATCGGCGCGTATACTCGAGCGAGATGGAGATAAAGCAGCAGCTACGCCTGACCCAGCAGCTGGTCATGACCCCCCAGCTGCAGCAGGCCATCAAGCTGCTCCAGATGTCTCGGATGGAGCTCGTCGACCTCGTCCGCGAGGAGATGCTCGAAAATCCGATGCTCGAGGACGTGGCCGAGGTCGGCTCGACCGACCGCGAGCAGCCGAAGGAGGTCGCGGTGGTCGACGCCTCGACCATCGACCGGGCCGAGGCCCAGGACGACCGCGCCGAGGCCCAAAAGACCAAGGATGACGAGAAGAAGACCGAGGAGTTCGACTGGGAGCGCTACCTCGAGAACCACGCCCTGCAGGCGCCGATCCCGTCGTTCCGTGGCGGCGGCGGCGACGACGAGCTCCCGGGCATCGAATCGACGTACAGCCGCGCCGACGACCTCACCGCGCATCTTCTCTGGCAGCTCCAGATGGGCGAGTTCGTCGAGGACGAGCAGCGCTTTCTCGCGCTCGTGATCGGAAACCTCGACGACGACGGTTACCTCAAGCTCGACGACGTTCCCGAGGACGAGGTGGTCCCAAGGCTCGCGGCCGAGGCGCAGCTGAACGCGGAGGACGCCGAGGAGGTCCTCAAGATGTTCCAGCGCTTCGATCCGGTCGCGGTCGGGTCGCGGTCGCTGCGCGAGTGCTTGAAGCTCCAGGCGGAGCACTTCGGGATGGACGATCTCGTGATCCGCATCCTCGAGGAGCACCTGCACAACCTCGAGAAGCGAAACTACGCGGCGATCGCGCGCGACCTCGACGTCCCGGTCGAGGAGGTCTACGACGTCGCGCAGGTCATCGCCGAGCTCGAGCCGCGGCCCGGTCGCAACTTCATGACCGAAGAGCCGCGCTACATCGTCCCCGACGTCTACGTGCACAAGGTCGGCGACAAGTACTTCGTCGTCGCGAACGACGACGGCATGCCGAAGCTCAAGATCAGCGGCTTCTACCGGGCGGCGATGGCCGACAACAAGGAAGCGAAGGAGTACATCCAGAACAAGCTGCGCACCGCGCAGTGGCTCATCCGCAGCATCGACCAGCGCCGCAAGACCATCGTGAAGGTCACCGAGTGCATCGTCGAGAAGCAGCGGGAGTTCTTCGACGCGGCATCGAGTTCCTCAAGCCGATGATCCTGCGCGACGTGGCCGAGACGGTCGGCATGCACGAGAGCACGATCAGCCGCGTGACGAGCAACAAGTACGTGCACACGCCGCGCGGCTTGTTCGAGCTCAAGTACTTCTTCAACAGCGCCATCCGGCGCGAGAGCGCAAGACGACATCGCGTCCGAAGCGGTGAAGCAGGCGATCAAGAAGATCATCGGCGAGGAGGACACCGAAGAACCCCCACAGCGATCAGAAGATCGTCGAGATCCTCGCGCAGACGGACATCAAGATCGCTCGACGCACCGTCGCGAAATATCGCGAGATGCTCGGCATCCTGAGCTCATCGAAGCGCAAGCAGTACTTCTGAACCAGTCGGAGGGAGTTGATGCGGATTGCGTTCACGTTTCGCAATGTCGACTCGTCAGAGGGGATCAAGAACTATGCGACGGAGAAAATCGCGAAGGTGCAGAAATACCTACGGGCGCCTCTCGATGCCGAGGTGACGATCTCGCTCGAGAGGCACCTGCACAAGATCGACGTGAGCATCACGGCAGACGGACATCGCTACGCCGGGCACGAGCAATCGGAGGACATGTACGCGTCCATCGATCTCGTGATGGACAAGATCGACCGGCAGGTGAGGGAGAAGAAGGCCAGCGTCACCAAGGGCCGCCGTCATCGCGAGTCGATGGCGGAGGTCACCGCGGCGGCGGAGGCCACGACGAACCGGCGCGGCGAGAGCTGAGCCGAGCGCGGGCCTGAGCCACGGCTCAGGCAGCCGAGTCCGCGCGCGCGAGCGCGTCGAGCGCCTCTTCGGGCGTCTCCGCGCTCGCGAGGCGCGTGCGCAGGCCTTCGTCGCGGAGGAGCTTCGAGATGCGAGCGAGCGCCTTGAGGTGGTCGCCGCCGTGGTGCGTGGGGGCGACGAGCGCGATGAAGATGCGTGCGGGCTTTCCGTCGACGCAATCGAACTCGATGCCCTCGTGGTTGATCGCGAGGCCTGCCTGCATCCGGTCGGCGGCGGCGAGCCTTCCGTGGGGCACGGCGACGCCCGAGCCGATCCCGGTGCTGGCCAGCGCTTCGCGCTCGCGGAAGACCCGGTAGACGTCGTCGACGGGCAGATCGGTGAACAGGCCGGCGAGGACCCGAAGGACCTCGTCCTTGTTACCGGGCGGGAGCGACGTCGTCACCCGGTCGAGCGTGATGATGTCGGTGAGTCGCATGCGCCCGCGCCGCGTCTACCGCAGCGCGACCGCGGTTGCAAGGACCACACGCATCACCGAAGCGCGCCGAGCAGATCCGCGAGGTCGAGCCGGGGGATCGCGCCGTGCGGATGGGTCGTTCGCGCCACGACGACCCGATTTTCGGCGATTGCCGCGCGGAGGTCGTCGGGCTCGACGGCGACCTCGCCGTCGCCGAGCGCCGCGCGCGCCTGCTGCGCGAGCGCCTGACTCTCCTCGTACGTGGATCGATTCCCCGTGTACACGCTCACCGCGACGTGCGCCGAGTCCGCGGCCACCCACTCGGCGACCGCGTCGTGGCCCGCGTAGAGCGCGTCGAGCAGGACGACCCGGCGCACGAGGCCAGAGAGCGCGTCGTCGGCGAGGACCGCGAGCAGTGTCTCGTAGCCGGCGCTGTGCGCGACGAGCGTGACCGAATCGACGCGGTCGAGCGGCGGGCCGCCGCCCTCGTCGAGCGCGGCGGCGAGAAAGCGCGCGAACGCGCCTGGCTCGCGGAAGCGCCCCGGGCTCGAGTCGCGCGCGAGCCAGGCGAGCTGCGGGACCACGAGGACGCTGTTGCGGCCGGCGCGATCGTGCACCGCGGCGAGGTCCCAGCCCTCGCGCGGGCGTGCGCCGGCGATGCACGGGCTCGGCCCGTGCGAGACCAGCGACACGACACACCCCGTCCAACCGTGGAAGAACACGACGAGCTCGACCGGCCGCGCGGGATCGAGCGCGTCGGGGACGTGGACGGCGGCCGACGGCGCGCCGTCCGGGATGTCGAACGCGGCGGGCCGGCTCTGAACGAGGCGCGTGCCGGGCTCGAGCTCGAGAGGCGCGGGCGCCGCGGCGGCGGGCCCGGTCCCCCCCGCCTCCGGGGGGTCCTCGCCCTCTC
>CAVUEK010000002.1:0-412599 GCA_963740495.1 uncultured delta proteobacterium | reverse complement strand
CTCGGTCGCTTCGAGCACGCCTTCACGCTCGACCCGGACCTGTTCGAAGCGTGGATGAACTACGGGCAGATCACGCTGAGCTTCCGCAGCTACGAGGACGCCGAACGCGCATTCCGCGAAGCGCTCCGCGTGCGCGAGCGCGACTACGACGCGCTCATCGGTCGCGGCGTCGCGCTGCGCGGGCTCGGTCGCCTCGACGAGGCCGAGAGGCTCTACATGGCCGCCCGCGCCGTCGACTCCGAGCGTCCGGAGGCGTGGTTCAACCTCGGCATCCTCCACCAGGATCACCTAGGCGGCGACGCCGGCGAGCTCGAGGTCGCGCTCGATTACTACGAGACGTTCGTCGACAAAGCCGACGGGGACGAAGCCTACGCCGAGCAGGTCGACGAGGTCTCGCGCTGCTGCCGCGCACGCGCGGCGAGCGGCCGCGTCGAGTGCCGGCCCGGCCGCATGCAGAACCTCCGGGCCGCGCTTCGCGCGATGGGCCGCCGGGCGCCGGGCTGCTGACCGATCACTTCTTCTTGCGGACGAGCCGGCCCGTGGGGACATCGGGCCCGCGCTTTTTCCGTTTGCCGCCGCGGCCCTCGAGACCGAGCTTCCAGACGAGGTAGCCGATCGCGAGGAGGACCGCTGCACCGGCCGCGATGCTCTGCCAGCTCAGGACGTTCCCCACCCGAGCAGACTACCGACTTGGAAGACGAGGAACGAGGCGGCGTAGGCGAGCACGCTCATGTAGGTGACGAGGAAGGCAGGCCACCGCCAAGACCGCGACTCCTTTCGCACGACAGCGACGGTGCTCATGCATTGGCACGCGAGGACGAAGAACACCATCAACGAGACGCCCGCGAGCGGCGTGACGAGCGGCCGGCCATCCGGCCAGCTCGCCTCGTGGAGGGACGCGCGCAGGCTCTGGCTCTCCTCGTCGGCGTTCTCGATGCCGAACACGATCCCGAGCGTAGAGACGAACACCTCGCGCGCAGCGAACGCGCCCAGGATGCCGATGCCGATGCGCCAGTCGAAGCCGAGCGGCTCGAGCACGGGCTCGAGCGCGCGCCCGAGGCGACCGGCCGCCGAGTATCGGAGCTGTTCGGCCACCTCCTCGCCGTCGAGCTCGGCGACGCGCGCTTCGGCGACATCAGCCGACGCCGAGGTCCGCGCGACCTCCGCGCGCCTCGCGTCGTACTCCGCCGTGACGTCCCCGCTCTTCGGGTAGCTGAGGAGCGCCCAGAGGACGATCGTGAGCGCGAGGATGACCGTTCCGGCGTCGACGAGGAACGTGCGCACGCGCTCCCACGTTCCCACGATCAGGTTGCGGACGATCGGCATCCGATAGGGCGGTAGCTCGAGAACGAGCGCGGGCTTGGGTCCCGCGAGCACCGTGCGGCGCAGGACGCTCGCGGCGCCGAGCGCGGCGACCACCGAGAGCGCATACATCGAGAACAGGACGAGCGGGCCGACCCCCGGTGTGAAGACGGCGGCGATCACGAGGACGTAGATCGGGAGCCGTGCGCTGCACGAGGTGAGGGGGATGACGAGCATCGTGATGAGCCGGTCGCGCCGGCTCTCGATCGTTCGCGTCGCCATGACCGCAGGGATCGCGCACGCGAATCCGGAGAGCATGGGCACGAACGCCTTGCCGTGGAGACCCACGCCTCCCATCAGGCGATCGAGCGCGAACGCGACGCGAGCGAGATAACCCGAGTCCTCGAGCACCCCGATGAAAAAGAACAGGAGCGCGATCTGCGGAACGAAGACGACGACGTTGCCGACGCCCGCGACGACGCCGTCGACGAGGAGACTCTCGAACGGGCCTGCCGGCAGAACCGAAGCGAGCGCGTCTTGCATCCCCGAGATGCCGGTCCCGATGAGATCGATCATGGGGTCGGACCACGCGAAGAGGCTCTCGAAGACGAGCGCCATCACCGCCGCGAAGACGACGAGTCCCGCGATCGGATGGAGCAGCACGCCGTCGATGCGATCGGTGAGCGACCGCGCCGCCGTTCCCGTGCGCGCGTCGGTGACCGCGCTGGTCATGACCGCGTCCACGCGCGCGTAGCGCAGCGCGACGATCTCGAGGTCGATGTCGCGCTCTTCGTCGGCCGCTCGCTCGCGCACCCTCGTGACGGCCGCGCGAAGCTCATCGG
Organism: uncultured delta proteobacterium; assembly: GCA_963740495.1. Lineage (GTDB taxonomy): Bacteria > Myxococcota_A > Polyangia > Polyangiales > CAVUEK01 > CAVUEK01. Next base: position 410,455 of record CAVUEK010000002.1, on the reverse strand, counting down.
GCACGTCCGAGAGCTCGTCGTCGCCGAGGCTCAAGAGCGCCCACAGGGCCCACGCGCGCCGAGCCGCCTCGTCGCGCCGGCCGCGCAATCCGTCGATCACACGAGCGACCTCCTCGACGTCGCGCTCGAGCACCGCGTCGAGGACGAGGCCGCCGCGTGGCTCGTCGGTCGCCTCGTCGAGAGCCCGCTCGGCCGCGCGAAGGAGCGCGTCGAGCCCCTCGCCGCGCGACGCGACGAGCGGGACGCACTCCGCGCCGAGCTCTTCGCCGAGCTTCGCCTCGTCGATCGCGACGCCAAGAGAACGCGCTTCGTCCATCATCGTGAGGCCGACGACGAACGGGACGCCCGTCTCGGCGATCTGGATGGCGAGATAGAGCCCGCGCGCGAGCGCGGTGGCGTCGACGGCGATCACGACGACGTCCGGCGGCTGCCCGCGCCGCCCGAGCACCGCGTCGACCGCCACCTCCTCTTCCATCGATCGCGCGCTCAAGCTGTACGTGCCGGGGAGGTCGACGAGCTCGGCGCGTCCGCCACCCGGGAGCGTCAGCATGGCCACGCGGCGATCGACGGTGACACCCGGGTAGTTCCCGACCTTCGCGCGTGCGCCGGTGACCGCGTTGAAGACGGTCGTCTTGCCGGAGTTCGGGTTTCCCGCGAGCAGGATCGTGCGCGTCCGCCGCGCTCCGGCATCGCCCGTGGCGGTATGGGGCGCTCCGGCCGGCGCCAGCGGCTCGGTCACGGCTCGCTCTCCGCGACGTCGATCGCGTCCGCCTCGGCGCAGCGGATCGAGAGCGCGTAGCCGCGCACGCGAAGCTCGATGGGATCGCCGAGGGGCGCGACGCGCAGGATCGTCACCCGCGTACCGGGCAGAAGCCCCATCTCGAGGAGCCGAACCGCGACTCGCCGCGCGCATCGCACGCGCACGACGGTCGCCGTCTCGCCAACGCCGACCGTCGAGAGGGCCCGCGAGGCGACGGAGGTCGCCGCGGCTCGCTCGGTCGGCGCGCGTACGGTCATGGATCCGTCGGGCGGGGGCACGTGCTCTCGATCCTCTTGATAATAACTTTCAATATCAGTTACTCGAAGAGCCCCCGCGTGTCAAGCCCGCGCGCGGTAGGCTCTGGCCGATGACTGCCCTCCCCCGAGCGGTCGGCTGCCTGGGCCCGCTCCTCGCCACGGCCTGCGCCGCGCTCGCCGCAGGTTGTGCGAGCGATCCGCTCGCGGGGATCACCGTGGTGGGCGAGGATCCCAGCGACGTTCCGATCGAAGGGCTCAGCGACGATTGGATGGAGCGCTTCTGCGCGGGCGACGCGCTCTTCGAGACCGTGTTTCGCGACGCGACGGGCCTCGGGCCCCTCTACATCAGGCAGTCGTGCTCGTCGTGCCACGCGGACGACGCTCGGGGTCCCGGCGCCGTGACGAAGATGGTCGCGGTGGACGCCGACGGAGTCACGCCGTCCGCCGACCAGAGCGCCCTGCCCTTCGGACACACCGAGCGCCCGCTGCTCGCGGCCGGCGCTACGGAGCCGATCCGCGCTCCGGACGAGCCGAACGTGCTCGTCACCCGGAGGTTCGGACCGGCCGTGTTCGCGCGCGGCTATCTCGAAGCGATCGACGAGAGCGAGATCGCGCGCGTCGAGGCGGAGCAGGCGGCGCGCGACGACGGGGTGAGCGGGCGGGTCAACCGGGTCGCGTGGCAGTCCGAAGCGACCGACGACCACCGGTTCCACGCGTATGGCCCGGGGTCGATGGGGCTCGTCGGTCGGTTCGGTCTGAAGGGCCGCATCGCGACCGTGGACGAGTTCGTCGCGGACGCGTACCAGGGCGACATGGGGATCACCTCTGCGCTCCGCCCGTCGGAGCTTCCGAACCCGGAGGGTCTCGACGACGACGAGCTGCTCGGCGTGGACGTCGACGCGGATACGGTCGGCCTCGTCGCCGACTACGTCCGGCTTCTCCGGCTCCCCGAGCGGCGCGACCTCGACCCGGACGGGGAGCGGCTCTTCGGCGAGATCGGATGCGCGACGTGCCACGTGCCCTCGCTCCGCACCCGTGCGGACTACCCGATCGCCGAGCTCGCCGGCATCGACGCACCGCTCTACACGGACGTCCTCGTCCACGACATGGGGCCCGCGCTCGCGGATGGCCTCGTCGAGGGGAGCGCGGACGGGCGCGAATGGAAGACGGCCCCGCTCGTCGGGCTTCGCTTCTTGCCGAGCTACCTCCACGACGGGCGCGCGCGGACGATCGCCGACGCCATCGAGATGCACGGCGGGGATGGCTCCGAGGCGAGCGCCGCGGCCGCCGCGTTCGGGGCGCTCTCGAGCGAGGACCGCGACGCCGTGGTCCGGTTCGTCTCCCACCTGTGAGGCTCATGGAACCGTTCGCGCGCACGATCCTGCTCGTCCTCGTCGCAGCCGCCGGCGTCGCGCTCGGCGGCTGCGGAGAGAGCGATCCCCAGACCGATGCGCTGCTCGGCGTCAAGAGCTACATCGACGACGAGCTCGTGCTGCTCGCGGACGCGGCCGTGGAGCTGAAGAGCGCTGCGCCAGAGCCCGACGCCGACGGATGGAACGCGACCGACGACGCGGCCGCGGTGACCGCGATGCGCGGCGCGTGGGGCCGCGCACGCGCGTCGTACGAGCACATCGAAGGCGCGATCGCGATCCTCTTTCCGATGATCGACGTGTCGACCGACGCGCGCTACGACAGCTTCATCGAGGCGGCGCCCGACGACGACCTCTTCGACGGCGTCGGCGTGACGGGCGTGCACGCCATCGAGCGCATCCTCTGGTCCGACTCGCATCCGGCGGCCGTGGTCGCGTTCGAGTCGGCGCTGGCGGGCTACGAGCCCGCGCGATTCCCGGAGAACGAAGACGAAGCGCGCGCCTTTCGAGACGAGCTCTGCCAGCGCCTCGTCGACGACTTCGAGCGCATGCAGCACGACTTCGCGCCGCTCGCGCTCGACACGCAGTCGGCGTTTCGAGGCGTCATCGGCTCGCTGCGGGAGCAGCACGAGAAGGTCCTGCTGGCCGCGACCGGGGAGGACGAGTCGCGCTACGCACAGCACACGCTCGAGGACATGCGCGCGAACCTCGAAGGCGGGCGGCGCATCTACGAGGCGTTCGCGCCGTGGCTCGACGACGAACCGGGCGGCCCAGCCTTGGATACGAGGATCCACGATGGCTTCGAGCGCGTCGCAGACCACTATGCGTCGATCGCCGGCGACGCCGTTCCGGCGGTCCCGGCCGATTGGAATCCGGACGAGCCCTCCTCGGCCGATCTCGCGACGCCGTACGGCATGCTCTTCGCCCTGCTCGCCCGCGAGAGCGATCCCGCGACGCCGGGATCGCTCGTCGAGGCGATGGGCGAAGGCGCCGACGCGCTCGGGATCCCGCGGCTTCCGTGATCCGTCCGCCCTCGGTCAACAGTCGCAATCGAAGTACGGCGGCGTGACGTCGAGCACGGGCACGAGGTTTCCGTCGGCCCCGCGCGCGAGCAGACCGTCCGGCACGATCACTTCGACCGTACCGTCGCCGTCGATGTCGACCACGGCCTTCGGCTCGAACGCACCTGGCGCGCTCGGGTCGACGCGCGGAACGAGCCGGCCGTCCACGTCTTCGAAGAAACCCCACAAAGCACCGTTGAACTCGGCGCAGCCAGAGACGATGCGCGCGTACACGGAGACGAACGTGCGTCCCGACCGCGGCTCTACCCACGCATAGACCTCTGGATGCGCGCCGCCGTGCTCGTGCCACGCGCCGTGCCCCGAGTACGTCGCGTAGTCGCTCTGCACCGCGCGCCACGCGGGAAACGCGCGAAACGCCGCGATCGCGCGGCGCACGAGCGCATCGTCGGCCGGTCGAGGCGTGAACAGCGGCGGCGTCGCGACGTCGGTCGGCACCGCGAGGACGAGCGGCTCCGCCGCGCACGCCTCCGGCGCGTCGAACGAGGCAGCGACGATCGCGCCCGAGGCGCCGAGGTCCCACACGTCCGCCGCGATCTGCGGCTCGGTGCGTGGAGGGTCGCCGAGCTCGCCGTTCCAGTACTGCACCGTTCCGAAATGGGGCACGACTCGCCGCACCGCGGCGACGCCGATCACGCGCGCCGCGCACTCGACGCCCGTCGGCGAGAGGAGCGCGTACTCGCGGCCCGTGACACGCATCGCCTCCGGCAGGCGCTCCTCGCGAGCGCGGCGCGACGCGATCGACGGATTGCTCCGCCTGCGCAGCTCGATGACGCCCCGCTCGGCGTCCGCGACCGCGCCGGGCGCGACGACGCCGCTCGGCCCCCCGGCGTCGAGCACGAGCATGAAGCGCCGTGGATCGAGCACCGCCTCCGGGCCCGAAGCGAGCTCCCGTGAGCTCAGCATCTCCTCGCGCGCGATCCGCAGCGCGCCCTGCTCCTCGACGACGACGAGCGTCTTTTGCCCGACGTCGCGGTACGTCGCCGCCGACCACGTTTGCTCGAACGAGACGACCGCAGAGCGCGGGCCCGTGCCGATCGCGATCGAGTCTGCGCTGACGACCTGCGGTCGAGCGAACATTCGCCTCCGATCGGCGAGCCAGCCCGCCCGGTCGAGACGATAGGTGCGCTCGCCGGAGCGCTTGATGCCCTCGAAGCGCTCGGCGTAGAGCGCGGAGTACGCCTCGAGGTCGCCCGCGTTCTGCGCGGCGAGCCATGCGTCGAGCAACGCCCTCACGTCCGCCGCCCGAAGGTCCGTCGGATCGGGGGCGCCGGGAGCCACGCCTTCGGGCGCCCGCTCCGGTGGCGCGGGGGCGGGCTGCGGGGGCGGCGTCGGCGTCGTGGAGTCGTCGCCGCACGCCGCGAGACAGAGCGCCACGAGAGCCGCGAGCCGACACGGGGCTCTGCGCGTGCGCATCGCGCGAAGCATGCCTCAGAGCCCCGCGTCGCGCAGGAGCAGCCGACTGAACGCGTAATCGCGGCGCATCGCGTACACGTGGCACGAGTTGCACGGGATGTTCTCGCCGGACGCCGTCACGTAGGCACCGGGATCGGCCGCGCTCCCTTCGCCCCGCCACGCGATGATTGGTTCGCCCGCGTCCGTGAGCGCGACGTCGAGCCACTCCCAATCGATGGCGCCGGCCGCGTTGTAACCGCCGCCGCGCTTCACCATCGCGTGGATCTCCCACGTCGACGGGTCGCCATCCTCGACCGTCTTGACGAGGATTGTTCCGAGCGCGAAGGGCTGCCCGTCCGGCGGCACCTCGCCGTTCACGAACACGTGCGACGTGCCGACGCGGTGCCCGCCGTCGAGCGTGAACGGCTCCTCGAGGAAGATGTTTGGCCACGATCGGAAGCCGTCGAGGTCGCGCGCGAGCGCGATGAATGGATCGCGCGGCGTGGCCGTCCCGACGTCCGCGGCGCAGCCCGTGCTCGCAACGAGCACGGCGAGCAAACCTGCGGTGTGCGCGAGGCCCACGTTCGTAGCCTACGCCGAAGCGGCGACCTCTTCACGCTGCCGGCCGTGCGGCCGCGCTTGACACCATGCGACGCCTGGCCGATGGAGTAGCCCCATGCGACGCCCGCTCGCGGCCCTCGTGCCGATGCTCCTGCTCGCCACCGCGTGCGACGAGGGCGGCGCGCCGCCGATGCGCGTCTGGGCGGCCGCGAGCCTCACGGACGTGCTTGGCGACGTCGTGACCGCGTTTCGACGGACCGACCCAGGCGAGGTGGAGATGTCGTTCGACGCGAGCAACCGTCTCGCGCGTCAGATTGAGCGCGGGGCTCCGGCCGACGTGCTCGTCTCGGCGGACGCCGAGTGGATGACATGGGCGCGGGAGCGGGATCTGCTCGTCCCGGAGTCCGAGCGCGTCCTCGCGACGGGCTCGCTCGTCGTCGTCGTGCCCGCCGACGCCGTGGGCACGCCACGCGAGATCGGCGACCTCGCTTCTCCCGACGTGCGACGGATCGCGCTCGCGGGCGAGAGCGTGCCGGCCGGGCGGTACGCGGACAGCGCGCTAGCGCGCGCGGGGATCGCCGAGGCGCTCGGCGATCGCATCGTGCGCGGCGGCTCGGTGCGCGCGACGCTCGCGTGGGTAGCGGAGGGAGAGGTGGACGCGGGCGTCGTCTACCGCACCGACGCCGCGGTCGAGCCGCGCGTGCGCATCGCGTTCGAGATCGACGACGCGCTACACGCACCGATCGAGTACCCGGCCGCCATCGTACGCGGCTCGACGAGCGCCGACCGCGCCGGGCGGTTCCTCGAGTTCTCGAGCTCGCCGGACGCGCGCGCGATCTTCGAACGCGCGGGCTTCGGGCCGCCCGGAGACTGACGCGAACATGCCGGAGCCCGAGCTCGTCGCCGCGGTGCGACTGTCGCTGTCGGTCGCGCTCCTCGCCGCGCTGCTCGGGCTTCCGCCCGCGGTCGCGTTCGGCTGGCTCCTCGCTCGCGTCCGCTTTCCGGGGCGCGCCGCGCTCGGCGTCGTGCTGCTCGCGCCGTTGGTACTGCCGCCGGTCGTGACGGGGCTCGTGCTCCTCTCGATCTTCGGGCGCGGCGGCCCCCTCGGGTTCCTCGAGATCCCGTTCACGCTCGGCGCTGCGGTGCTCGCGGCCCTCGTCGTCGGCTTCCCCCTGTACGTCGTCGCCGCACGCAACGCATTCGAAGCGGTCGACCGGCGTTACGAGGAGCTCAGCTACACGCTCGGCATGACGCCATGGCGCACGTTCGTGCGCGTGACGCTTCCGCTCGCGCTACCCGGCATCGCCGCCGGCGCGGTGCTGGCCTTCGCGCGCGCTCTCGGCGAGTTCGGCGCGACGATCGTGCTCGCCGGCAACATGGAGGGCCGGACGCGCACGATCGCCCTCGCGGTCTATTCGCTCCTCGAATCCTCCGGCGGCGAGCACGGCGCCTCTACGCTCGCGTGGGCGAGCATCGGCCTCACGTTCGCCGCGCTCGTCGCGTACGAGACGCTCTCGCGATATCAGCGCCGGCGCCTGGGAGAGCGTGAATGACGAGCGCGACGCTGGCGTGCGCGTTCTCGATCGAGCTGGGCACGCTCCGGCTGGACGTCGCCATCGACACGCGAGCCCAGCGCATCGCCATCGCCGGGCCCTCCGGCGCAGGCAAGTCGACGACGCTCCGGATCCTCGCCGGCGTCGAGCACCGTGCACGCGGTCGGGTCGCGCTAGCCGACGACGTCTGGCTCGACAGCGAGCGCGGCGTGAGCGTCCCGCCATGGCGACGCCGGGTCGGCTTCGTCCCGCAGGACTCGTTGCTGTTTCCACACCTCGATGTCGCGGCGAACCTCGCCTATGGCGGCGCGGACCCGACGAGCACCGCGAGCATCGTCGAGCGCCTCGAGATTGGAGCGCTCCTCGGACGACGCCCGCGCAACCTCTCGGGCGGGGAGCGCCAGCGCGTCGCCATCGCGCGCGCTCTGCTCCTCCGCCCGCGCTTGCTCTTGCTCGACGAGCCGTTCACCGCGCTCGACGCCGACCGCCGTGCCGACGCCGTCGAAGCCGTGCGCGAGGCCGTCGAGGCGAGCGGGATGGCGCTCGTGCTCGCGTCCCACGACGGCACCGTGACGGATGCTCTCGTCGAGGAGCGATTTCTCCTCCGAGACGGCGCTCTCGTGGCTTGCGGGCCCCCGAGCGCAGGCCTAGCAGCCCGTTGAAGAACCGCTTCGCGCGCCTTCGCGGCGGGACGACGCCGCCTCGCCGGCGTTCGCTCCTCCAAAATGCTCCAGCATTTCGTCGTCCCCGCCCACCACCGATTCGACGCCGTTGCGCTCGCGAATCCATCGCGTGCCGTTCCTCAACGGACTGCTAACGTGACGCGCGATGAACGTCAGCGTCAACGGCGAGCAGAAGGAGGTCGACGAGTCCACGACGGTCTCGGATCTCCTCCATGCGCTCGGGCTCGGCGGCGCGCTCGTCGCGGTGGAACGAAACCGCGAGATCGTGCCGCGGGCGGAGCACGGGTCGACCCGACTCTGTGGCGGAGACGCGATCGAGATCGTGCACTTCGTGGGCGGAGGCTGAGATGAGCGACACGCTTCGACTCGGTGCACGGACGTTCCGCTCGAGGCTCTTCGTGGGGACGGGCAAGTACGCGGACGACGAGGTGGCACTCTGCGCCATTCGCGAGTCCGGCGCCGAGGTGGTGACGGTCGCCGTGCGGCGCGTCGATCTGTCGGCGAGCGGCGGAGCGTCCCTCATCGGACGCCTCCGCGAGGACGAACGGACGCTCCTCCCCAACACCGCGGGTTGCTTCAGCGCCGACGATGCCGTGCGGACGGCACGCCTCGCGCGCGAGCTTCTCGGAACGGAGCTCGTGAAGCTCGAGGTGATCGGCGACGACGAGACGCTCTTCCCCGACGTCGAGGCGACGCTGGCCGCCGCGCGGACGCTCGTCGCCGAAGGGTTCGCGGTCCTTCCCTACTGTACCGACGACCCGGTGCTCTGCAGGAAGCTCGAAGACGCGGGGTGCTCGGCGGTGATGCCGCTCGCCGCGCCGATCGGCAGCGGGCTCGGCATCCGAAACCGCGAGAACCTCCTGCTCGTGCGCGAGGCGGTTCGTGTGCCGGTGATCGTCGACGCGGGTGTCGGTACCGCATCGGACGCGAGCGTCGCGATGGAGCTCGGCTGCGACGGAGTGCTGATGAACACCGCGATCGCCGGCGCTCGCGACCCGGTCCGGATGGCGCGAGCGATGCGGCTCGCCGTCGAGGCGGGGCGCGAGGCGTTCCTGGCAGGTCGGATCCCGAGGCGCCTGCACGCGAACGCGTCGAGCCCACTCGATGGCGTGATCGAGCCCGGGCGTGCCTCCTGAGCCCGGGGCGCCTTCGCCAAACACGGCTCGCACGCGGGCTCCTTTCGATCTGTATCTCGTGACGGATCCTTCGTGGGCGCGCGGCGTCGTCGAGACGATTGCGCGCGCGCTCGAGGGAGCGCCGCCGGGCCGGGTCGGCGTTCTCGTTCGGGACGCCTCGCTCGATGCGCGTGCGCTCGGACGGCTCGCCGAGCAGGTCATCGACGTGGCGCGCCCCCGCGGTGCACGTGTGCTCGTGAGCGACGACGTCGACGTGGCATCGTGCGTCGGGGCCGATGGCGTGCATCTGCGCGAGTCGAGCGTTGCCCCCGAGGTCGCGCGCGCGCGCCTCGCCGAGGGCGCCTTGGTCGGCGCGAGCCGACACGATCGCGTCGGCGTCGCGAGCGCCGCAGCGTCGGGGGCCGACTTCGTCGTCCTCGCGCCGTTCCTCGACGTTCCGGGGAAGGGCCCGTCGCTCGGCGCCGCGGGCTTCCGCGCCGCGACATCCGGCGTCGGGATCCCGGTGCTCGCGCTCGGAGGAATCGACGCGATCACGATCCCGCTCGCGCTCACCGCGGGCGCCGCGGGCGTCGCCGTCCGGCGCGCCATCTCGGGAGCGCGCGACCCCTCTACGAGCATGGCCGAGCTGCTTCTCGCACTGGACGTGGCGCGGCCGCTCTGATCACAATGGCCGGACGGTGGGAAAGTTCCTCAAGGGGCTCTTGAAGGTCGCGGGCGTCGTCCTCGCGATCGGCCTCGCCGTCAGCGTGGTCTTGCAGATCTTCTTCGTGAACGTCGCGATCGTCGGCCACTACGGGATGGCTCCGACCCTGCAGGCCGGCGACCAAGTCGTCGTGTGGCGAGGCGACGATCTCGACGTCGGCGACATCGCCGTCTGCGCGAACCCACGCGATCCCAGCGACCTCGTGATGGGCCGGGTCGTGGGGTTGGGCGGCATGACCATCCGCGCCTTTCGAGGGCAGCTCGACATCGACGGAAGCCGGCCCGACGTCGACTGGGGAGAGCAGATCGAGTTCCGCGATCCGCTCCTCGGCCGCGTGGACACGATGCAGATCGGCACGGAGAAGCTCGGGAGCCACGAGCACCCGATGATGGTGCGCGCCGGTCGGCAGCTCGTCCTGCGCGAGCAGACGATTTCCGACGGCGAGGTGTTTCTCCTCGGCGACAATCGCGACCACACCGCCGACGACAGCCGAAACTTCGGGCCGGTTCGGCAGGCGACGTGCCTCGGCACCGTCTTCATGAGGCTCATGCCTTCGGACGATGCCCCGAACGACTTCGGCAACGGCGCGCTGGACATCGTTCGGTGAGCGCGGTAGCGGGTCTCTTCGGAGGTCCCATGCGCCCCCTTCCCGCCCTCGCCGCGACCCTGCTCGCCCACCTCGCTTTCGCGGCCGGCGCCTCGGCGCAGCCCACGCCTCCGGCCGGAACGCCGGCCCCCGCGGGGACCCCGCACGCCACGCCCACGGCTCCCGCGCACGAGCCGCGCTACCTCGCTGCGATCGACACCGAGCTCGACGCGCTCGGCATCCCGCACGCGTGCGAGGCTCACAACGAGACACGGGGCTCGTGCGCGTTTCATCAACGCGCACGGGGCTCGCAGGAAGAGATGACGGTCAGCCTCGTCTACAGCGACGAGACGGACACGATCTACATGTACGTGGGCAACCTCGTGACCGCACCCCCGGACGCCGAGACGACGCCGGCGGTCCTTCGGCGGTTGATGGAGCTCAACTGGCTCCTCCTCGTCGGCAAGCTCGAATGGAACCAGGCCGACGGCGAGGTCCGGCTCTCGATGGTGATGCACACCGACTCGAACTTCGATCGGCGCACGTTCCGATCGCTCGTGCGTCAGATCGTCCCCATCGCCGACCGCCACGTGACGGACCTCCGCCGCCTCGCCAACCCGAGCTGATGGAGCGGCTCAGTTCGCGAGGCGAACCGGCACGCTGATCGTCACGCTCGAGCCGAAGCCCGAGTCCGAAGGTAGGCTCACGTGCGACATCGCGCGCGCGATGCACTCGGCCTCCTCGTCGTCGCCGACGCTCGAGAGCTCGACCTCCGACGTGCGCACCGTTCCCGAGCGCGCATCGACCGTCATGCGCACGACGACGCGGCCGTCCGGCACCGAGCCGCGCTGGAGACCGGCCGCGTGACATCGTCCGAGCGCGGTGCCGAGCGTACCGCGGCCCGCCGCGGCGAGCGCCTGTTGCCACGCTTCGGGCGCGACACCGGCGCCGTCGGTCCGCGACGCGGCGCCGGAGCGCCGCGCGGTCCGCTGCCTGCGACGCCGTCGAGCTCGGCATCGTCGAGCCACGCGCGGAGCCTGTCCGTGTCCTGCCGCGCGATCACGCCACCGTCGGCTCCCACGACCTCGAGGTACGCGACGTCGACGCGCACCGTCGTGACGCCGACCGCAGGTCGAACGAGGCAAGCGCGTTCGTCGGGGTCGTCGAACGAGAGGAAGAAACCGACGTGAAGCTCGGAGCGAGGTGCAGCAGCGCGCAGGCGGCGGACGCCCGAGGCCTGAGAGATGACGCCCATCGGCTCGAGGTGCGCGGGGAAGATCTCGACGGCACCGTCGAGCGCGCGGAGGTTGTGCCGGGTGTCGACCGCGAGGAAGCCGTCGTCGGCGGCGTACCGACCGAAGCGCCACGCACCGGCGGGGACCGCGATCGCGTAGAGCTCTGGGCGGGCCCCGTCGGCCGACCGCCGGCAGGCCCGCTGGACGGCGCCGATCGTGTCGAGCGAGGTGGGCCGAGCGTCGGCGGACGCGATCGCCGGCACGGAACAGAGCGCCAAGAGCCCGAAGAGCGCGACGGAGGCCGGCGCGCGGCGGGCCGTGGCGAGCGCAGGGACGCGGGTTTTCGCCATCGTGGACATGCTGGCTCCAAGAGGACGGACGGTCAAAGAAGGGCGGGATTCAGGGTATGCTCCCGGCCCGCCCGCGGGAGCCCCCGCATCATCACGACGGAGGAATGGCGTTGAAGGTCGCGGTCGTACGGTTTCCAGGCTCGAACGCGGATTGGGACTCGCTCCACGCCGCGCGCGACGTGCTCGGCGCGGACGCGCGCTACGTGTTCCACAAGGAGACGTCGCTCGGCGGCGCGGACGCGGTCGATCCTGCCCGGTGGCTTCTCGCACGGCGACTACCTGCGCCCCGGCGCGATCGCGTGCTTCAGCCCGATCGTGCCGGCGCTCCGCGCGTTCGCGAAACGCGGCGCGCCCATCCTCGGCATCTGCAACGGCTTCCAGATCCTCGACGGAGCTGCGGCCTCCTGCCGGGCGCGCTCGCACGCAACCGCGCACCTGCGCTTCGAGTGCCGCGACGTCCTCGTCCGCGGTCGACGGCGAAGGGCGCGTTCACGCAGCGCGCTCGCGAAGGGCACGGTGCTCCGCGCTACCGATCGCGCACGCGGACGGCCGCTATCACTGCGACGAAGGGACGCGCGCGCGGCTCGAAGGCGAAGGGCCGTGGTCGCTTCGCTACTGCGCGCGCCGACGGGCGCGTCGACGACGGCGTTCCCGACGAACGCCGAACGGCTCGATCGCGAACGTCGCGGGCATCTACGACCGAGCGCCGCAGCGTGCTCGGGATGATGCCGCACCCCGAGCGCGCGAGCGAAGCCGTCCTCGGGAACGACGACGGGCTCCGGCTCTTCCACGTCGCTTCGCGCGCACCTCGGCAGGCGCGCGCGCGAGCGAGCGCTGACGGCGGCGCGCCTCTGGGCGTCTCGCGCGGCGAGCCCGACGCGTCGCCCGCGCCCGCGCGCGAGATGGCGCGCTCGTCCGACGAGGAGTGGAAGCTGCGCTGCTCGAGACGCTCGGCCGCGCGCCGACGTACGCCGAGCTCGGCGTCTTCAGCGTGATGTGGTCGGAGCACTGCTCGTACAAGTCGTCGCGCGTGCACCTCGCGCGGCTGCCCACCGAGGGCCCGCGCGTCGTCCAGGGGCCTGGCGAGAACGCAGGCGCGGTCGACATCGGCGACGGCTTCTGCGCGGTCTTCAAGATGGAGTCGCACAACCACCCGTCGTTCATCGAGCCGTACCAGGGCGCGGCGACGGGCGTCGGCGGCATCCTGCGCGACGTCTTCACGATGGGCGCGCGGCCCGTCGCGTCCCTCGACTCGCTGCGCTTCGGACGCCCGGATCACCCCCGCACGCCGCGAGCTCCTGCGCGGCGTGGTCGCGGGCATCGGCGGCTATGGCAACTGCATCGGCGTCCCGACCGTCGGCGGCGAGCTGCAGTTCGACGCGAGCTACGACGGCAACATCCTCGTCAACGCGTTCACCGTCGGCGTCGCGCGCACGACGGATCTCTTCTTCGGCCGCGCCGCGCGGCGTCGGCAACCCCGTCCTCTACGTCGGCGCGCGGACCGGCCGCGACGGCATCCACGGCGCGACGATGGCGTCCGCCGAGTTCTCGACGACGCGAGCGACAAGAAGCTCCCGACCGTGCAGGTCGGCGACCCGTTCATCGAGAAGCTCCTCCTCGAGGCTGCCTCGAGATCTTCGCGAGCGGCTGCCTCGAGGGCGTGCAGGACATGGGCGCGGCCGGGCTCACCTCGTCGTCCGTCGAGATGGCGGGCCGCGCCGGCACCGGGCTCGAGCTCGACCTCGACGCCATCCCGCGGCGCACGCGGCAGCCTCTCGCCGTACGAGATGCTCCTGTCCGAGTCGCAGGAGCGCATGCTCATGGTCGCCAAGGCGGGACGCGAAGAGCGAGGTCTTCGCGATCTGCGCGAAGTGGGACCTCGACGCCGCCGTCGTCGGGCGCGTCACCGACACGGGGCGCTTCGTCGTGCAAGGCGACGCCGGGCTACGACCCGCTCGACGACGAAGCGCCGATGCGCGCGATCCCGTCGTCGTCGTCGATCATCCCCATCGCAGCGCTCACCGACGCGGCGCCGAAGTACGATGCGACCGATGCGAAGAGCCGCGCGGGCGAGGCGAGCCGACCGCGGAGATGACCGCCGTGGGCCTCGGCCCTTCCCGCTCGGTCGTCACCGATCCCGGCGACGGAGCTCGTCGCGATGGTCGGCTCGCCGAACCTCGGGAGCCGCGCGTGGATCTGGCGCCAGTACGATCACATCGTGCGCGCCGGGACGGTGATCCGCCCCGGCGAGTCGGACGCGGCGGTGGTGCGCGTCCTCTGCGACGCCGATGGCCGCGCGCACGATCGAGAAGCTCCTCGCCATCTCGGTCGACTGCAACGGCCGCCACGTCCAGCTCGATCCGTTCCACGGCGCTGCGATGGCCGTCGCCGAGTGCGCGCGCAACGTCGTCTGCGCGGGCGCCGAGCCGCTCGGGCTCACCGACTGCCTGAACTTCGGCAGCCCGGAGAAGCCGGACACGATGTGGCGCTTCGCGCGCGCCATCGACGGCATCGCCGAGGCGTGCCAGGCGCTGTCGCGTTCCCGTCGTGAGCGGCAACGTGAGCCTCTACAACGAGACCGACGGGCGCCCGATCCTGCCGACGCCGACCGTCGCGATCGTCGGCCAGCTCGCGTCGGCCGACGACCGGCTCGGCCTCGCGTTCGCGAGCGACGGCGCGGTCGTCGCGCTCCTCGGCAAGCCCGGACGCGGGCACCTCGGCGGCTCGGAGTGGCTCACCCGACGCACCGGCCGCGTGACGGGCGAGGCGCCGCGGATCGACCTCGCGGCCGAGGTCGCGCTCCAGCACGCCGTGCTCGCGCTGGCGCGCGGCCGTGTGCTCGAGAGCGCCCACGACGTGAGCGACGGTGGCCTCGCGGTCTGTGTCGCCGAGTCGTGCATCGCCGGGCGCGTCGGCGCGCGGCTCCGCCTTCCCGGCGCCGACGCCCTCACGACCGAAGCAGTGATGTTCGGCGAGGATCCGAGCCGAGTCGTCGTGAGCTTCCTCCCGACCCACGTCGCGACGGTGCAGAAGCTCTGCGCCGAGCACCGCGTCCCGTACACCCCGCTCGGCGCGGTCGGCGGCGACGCGCTCTCGCTCGAAGGCTACGGCGACGTGCCCGTGGCGGAGCTCGCCGAAGCGCACGAGAACGCGCTCGTCCCGATCGTCGGCGCCGAGTAGACGATTGGCGGGAAGCTCGCGCTATTTCTTGAGCGGCTTGATGACGGCGCGCGCCGCCTCGGCGGCAGCCTTCGACCGGCCCTTGTCGTCGACCTTGGTCTGCTTCTGCTGGGCCTTCTTGTTCTTCTGCTTCGGCGACTTGTCACCCATGGGATCCTCCTGCTCCGGCAGACGCCGGAATCGGAGGCGAGTCGACATGGCACGCCGCCGAGACACCATCTTCGCACACCGCGAGTACACGAGCGAGCCGGCGAGCGACCCCCACGTTCAGCTGCTATCGTCAGGCCATGCGTCGCGGCGCTGCTTTCGTCCTCCTGCCGCTCGCCATCGCGACGGCCTCGTGCGGCGCCAAGACCGGTTTGCTCGTGCCGGACTCGGGGCCGGACGGTGGCGTGGACGCGGCGTTGCCCGATGCGTCGATGCCGGGGCGGTGCGCGATCGACGATCCGGTCGACGTGCTCTTCGTCATCGACAACAGCCAGTCGATGGAAGAGGAGCAGGAGTCGCTCGCGGCGGAGATGCCGCGCCTCGTCGAGGCGCTCGTCAGGCCACCGGACATCGACGGGGACGGTGTTCCGGACTGGAACCCGATCGCGAACCTCCACATGGGCGTGGTCACGACGGACCTCGGCGCGGGCGGCGCTCCGATTGGCTCGTGCGAGAGGCGGCGCGGCGACGACGCGGTGCTCCGCAACGTCGGCAACCCGCGGGACTTCTCGTGCCTGCGACGCTTCCCGCGCTTCCTCACGTACGCTGGCTCGGCCGACGAAGAGGACCGATTCGTCGATGACCTCGCGTGCATCATCGCCGTCGGCGACACGGGATGCGGCCTCGAGCAACCCCTCGAGGCGGCGCTCAAGGCGCTCACGCCCGCGACGTCCGCGCTCCGCTTCGAAGGCGACACCGTCGGCCATGGCGACGGCATCAACGCCGGATTTCTCCGCGACGGCTCGTTCCTCGCGATCGTGATCGTCTCCGACGAGGACGACTGCAGCACGCACGACACGGAGCTCTTCCAGCCCGAGAGCGAGCGCTATCCAGAGCACCCGAACCTCCGCTGCTACCTCTACGAGGACGAGGCGCTCTACCCCATCGATCGGTTCCTCGACGGGATAGCAGCGCTTCGCCGCGGTCCACTCGACCGGCTCGCGCTCGCGGTCATCGCCGGCGTGCCCGTCGACCTCGTGAGCGACGAGGATCCGCTCTACACGCGGATCCTCGACGACCCGCGCATGGTGTACACGGTCGATCCGGACGACGACACGAGCCTCGTGCCTTCGTGCGACGTGCCCGATCGCGGTGTCGCGAACCCACCGCGCCGCCTCGTCCGTGCCGCGCGAGCGCTCGCACCGAACGCGACGGTACAGTCGATCTGCCAGGCCGACCTCCGCCCTGCGACCGGCGCTCTCGTACGGTTGATCGGGCTCCGCACCTGCGAAGGCGACTGAGCGACTACTCGGCGAACGCGCATCGAGCGAACGGGTTGTCCGCTTCGGCGACAGGGTCGTAGTAGTAGTCGCAAGCGTCGTACGGGAAATCGATGATGCATCTCGAGACGACGCTCATCTCGCCCTCACACGCCTCGCCCGGGTCGCGGTCGACGACGATGCCGCACTGCCGGTCGAGCACTTCGATCGCGCGGTCGCAGTCGTCGGTGCAGCTCGGCGCAAGAACGACGAAGAGCGCGAGCGCAGCCCAGAGCGCGCAAGTACGCGACATGCCCGGAGGATGACGCAGCGCGGCGGGGTCGGCCAGCCCGCGCGGCCGGAACCTGCTACCTTCCGGCGCCATGTTCGAGGAACGAAAGGTCCAGATCCGCGTCGAGGACGACCGCACCGGGATGCACCCGGTGACGCTCGAGCGCGCGGTGCTCGATCACCTCTACTACACGTGCGGCAAGGACGAGCGCTCGGCCGGCCTGATCGACGTGTACGACGCGGTCGCGCATGCGGTGCGCGATCGGCTGGCGCAGCGCTGGCAGGCGACGCAGCGCACGTACTACGAGCAAGACGTCAAGCGGGTCTACTACCTCTGCGCGGAGTTCCTGCTCGGCCGCGCGCTGGGCGCGAACCTGCTCAGCCTCGGCATCCACGACATGGCCGAGGAGCTCTTGCAGAAGCACGGGCTCGACGCTCGACCAGCTCGCCGACGAGGAAGCGGACCCCGGGCTCGGCAACGGCGGCCTCGGGCGGCTCGCCGCGTGCTTCCTCGACTCGATGGCGACGCTCGGGCTCGCGGGCATCGGCTACGGCATCCGCTACGAGTTCGGCATCTTCGAGCAGCACATCCGCGACGGCTGGCAGGTCGAGCGAGGCGACGCGTGGCTCCTCGACGGGAACCCGTGGGAGATGCCGCGTCGGGACAAGACGGTCCCCGTCAGCTTCTACGGGCGTGTCATCGACTCGACGGACGACCGCGGGCGCTACCGCGCCCACTGGGTCGACGGACAGACCGTGCTCGGCGTGCCGTACGACATGCCGATTGCCGGATACGCGACCAACACCGTCAACACCCTGCGGCTGTGGTCGGCGCGGGCTTCGCAAGAGTTCGACCTCGAGGTGTTCAACGACGGCGACTACCGGCGCGCGGTCGAGGAGAAGGCCCACAGCGAGACCATCTCCAAGGTGCTCTATCCGAACGACGAGTCCCGCGAGGGCAAGGAGCTGCGGCTCAAGCAGCAGTACTTCTTCGTCGCCTGCTCGATCAACGACATCATGCGGCGCTTCAAGAAGGCCATCGCGACTTCGAGCGCTCCCCGACAAGGTGGCGATCCAGCTCAACGACACGCACCCGGCGATCGCGGTCGCCGAGCTCATGCGCGTGCTGGTCGACGTCGAGAGCATCGCCGTGGGAGCGAGCGTGGGACATCACGCGGGCGACCATCGCGTACACCAACCACACGCTCTTGCCCGAGGCGCTCGAGCGCTGGCCGGTCGCGATGTTCGAGCGAATGCTGCCGCGCCACCTGCAGATCATCCACGAGATCAATCGGCGCTTCCTGCGCGAGGTGCAGATCCACGCGCCGACCGACGACGGAGCGTCAGCGCACGCATGTCGATCATCGAGGAGGGCCCGGAGAGGCAGATCCGCATGGCCCACCTCGCCGTGGTCGGCTCCCACAGCGTCAACGGCGTCGCGGAGCTCCACTCGAAGCTCCTGCAAGAGCACCTGCTTCCCCGACTTCGCCGAGATGTGGCCCGAGCGCTTCAACAACAAGACCAACGGCGTCACGCCGCGGCGCTGGCTGCTGCTGGCGAACCCGCGGCTTGCCGCCGCGATCACCAAGCGCATCGGCGACGGCTGGGTGACCGACCTGTCGCGGCTCGAACAGCTCCTGCGCGCTTCGCGGACGACCGGCGAGTTCGCACGCGGAGCTCCGGGCGATCAAGCGCACGAACAAGGTGCGACCTCGCGCGCGTACTCGTCGAACGAGCGCAACCGCGTCGAGTCGATCCGGACTCGATGTTCGACGTGCAGGTCAAGCGCATCCACGAGTACAAGCGGCAGCTGCTCAACTGCCTGCACATCGTGTCGCTGTACCAGGACGGCTCAAGGCCGACCCGGGACGCGACGTCGTCCCGCGGACGTTCGTCTTCGGCGGGCAAGGCGGCGCCCGGCTACCGCATGCGCCAAGCTGCACATCAAGCTCATCAACGACGTCGCCGACACGATCAACGCGGATCCGCGCGGTCCGCGACCGGCTCAACGTGGTGTTCGTGGCCAACTACGGCGTCTCGCTGGCCGAGCGGATGATCCCCGCCACCGACGTGTCCGAGCAGATCTCGCACGGCGGGCAAGGAGGCGTCCGGGCACCGGGAACATGAAGTTCGCCATGAACGGCGCGCTCACGGTGGGCACGCTCGACGGCGCGAACATCGAGATCCGCGAGGCGGTCGGAGAGCGACAACTTCTTCCTCTTCGGCCTTGACGCCGAGGAGGTCGAGGCGACGTGCAAGCGAGGCTACCGACCCGGCCGATACATCGAGCGAAGCGCCGCGCCTGCCGAGGCGCTCGAGCTCATCGGCTCGGGCTTCTTCAGCCCCGACGACCCCAAGCGCTTCGAGGCGGTCGTAACGGACATGTGGAGAGCACGACCCGTTCCTGGTGTGCGCCGACTTCGACGCCTACGTCGCGTGCCAAGAGCACGTCGAGCTGGCCTACCGCGACCGCGACGCGTTGGTCGCGAAGCAGTCGTCCACAACCTCGCCATACGGGCCGCTTCTCGAGCGACCGCACGATCCGCGAGTACGCGGAGGACATCTGGAAAGTGGAGCCGGTCGCGGTCGAGATCGCGCCCTACGTGAGCGCTTGAGCCGGCGCTCTCGCGCTGGTAGTCCGCCAGCATGACACGCACCCTCTCGGACGACGTCCGGCTCGTCGGCGACACGCTCGGTCACGTGCTTCGCGCGCACGGTGGCGAAGCGCTGTTCGAGACGGTCGAAGCGATGCGGACGGCCGCGAAGGAGGCGCGTGAGCAGGACGCGGAAGCCGGCGAAGGGGCGCGCCGACGCCTCGACGAGATTGCGAGCCGGCTGAGCCCGCACGAGGCGCTCGAGGTCGTGCGGGCATTCACTCTCTACTTTCAGCTCGTGAACCTCGCCGAGGACGAGCAGCGCGCGCGCGAGCTCCGGCGGCGAGAGATCGAGACTCGGGGCGCCGGCGTCGCGGAGTCGCTGCCGGCGGCGATCTCCCTTCTTCGAGAGCGGGGCGCCGAGGACGCGGACGTTCTCGCCACGCTCGCGGAGGTGAAGGTCGGTTTCGTGCTCACCGCGCATCCGACCGAGGCGCGCCGTCGGACCACGGAGCGCTTGCTCGCCAACGTGCGCGCGAGCCTCGGGGCGCGCGACCGACAGGAGCTCGTGCCTGCGGAGGGGCGGGGCGAGGACCGGCGGCTGCGCGCGGCGGTGGAGGCTCTCTGGGAGCACGCCGCGGAGCGTCGTGAGAGGCCGGAAGTGCTCGAGGAGGTGAAGGCCGGCCTCTTCTATCTACGCAACGTCCTGCTGGAGTCAGATCCCTCGTGTGTACCGGCGGATTGCGTTCGGGCTCGACCACGGCTCGGGCCGGCTCGACCCGGCGTCTCTCCCGGACTGCATCTCGTTCGGGTCGTGGATGGGCAGCGACCGCGACGGCAACCCGTTCGTCACGGACGCGGTCACCGAGCGAACGCTCGAGCTCCATCGCCACATCATCCTGGAGCGCTATGAGCACGACCTCGAAGAGCTGGTCGATCCGCTCGCTGCCACGCTCGAGCGCTTGCCCGAGAGCCCGACGCTCGATGCCGCTCTTCGCCGTGCCGCGGCCGCGGTGCCCGAGGTCGCGCGCGAAGCGGAACGCCGCAACCCGGACGAGCCGATACGGCGGCTCCTCACGTACATGCGTGCGAGGATCGAGCGCACGCGCGCGTTCTCATCGGGTGCCTATCACAGCCTGCCGAGCTGCTCGACGACCTCGGGGCGGTTCGAAGCGTGCTGCAGGCCGCTCACGCCGAGGCCCTGCCCGACGATCGGCTGCTCGAGCTCTGCTATCGCGTGCGGGTCTTCGGCTTTCACCTCGCGAGCCTCGACGTGCGAGAGGACAGCCAGGTTCACCGTCGGGTGGTCGCCGAGCTGCTCTCTGACCCCGGCTACGCCGAGGCGGATCCGGGCGAGCGCCGTCGCGCGCTCGAGCGACTGTCCCTGCCCGATCGCGGCGCGTCGATCTCGGCCGAGGCGGTCCGGCTGCTCGGGCTCTTCTCGACCGTCGCGCGCGCGCAGGCGAGGTTCGGCCCCGAAGCGCTTCACACCTACGTGATATCGATGACCCAGAGCGGCGCCGACGTGCTGGAAGTCCTCGCGCTCGCGGAGCTCCACGGGTGCGCGTCGCGTCTCGACATCGCGCCGCTGCTCGAGACCCCCGACGATCTCGAGCGCGCCGAGCCCTTGCTGCGCGAGCTCTTCACGGACGAGCGGTATCGAGCGCACCTCCGGGGCCGCGGAGACCTGCAAGAGCTGCTGGTCGGCTACTCCGACTCGATGAAGCAGGGAGGCATCCTGGCGAGCCGGGTCCGCATCGCGGACGCGCAGCGAGCCGCGGCGCGCGCGTGTGCCGAGCACGGCATCGCGCTTCGGATCTTCCACGGTCGCGGAGGCTCGGTGAGCCGCGGCGGCGGGCCGACGCATCGCGCGATCGCTGCGCTGCCGAGGGAAGCGTTCAGCGGACGGATGAAGATCACCGAACAGGGCGAGATGCGTGCGTACAACTTCGCGAGCCCGGACCTCGCGGCACGCTACCTCGAGCAGACGCTCGGCGCCGCGCTCGTCGCGCGTCACGAGGCGCGCGCGGCGCCGCCGCCTCGTCCCGACCGCGAGGCCGAGCTGCTCGGACGCCTCGCCGAGCGCAGCCTCGCTTCGTATCGCGCGCTCGTCGACGACCCCGAGCTCGTCGTCTACTTTCGCGAGGCGACGCCGTTCGCTCGATCGCGGCCCTGAACATCGCGAGCCGGCCCGCAAAGCGTCGATCCGGTGCGGTCGGGCTCGCCGATCTCCGCGCGATCCCATGGGTGTTCTCGTGGAGCCAGTCGCGGCACGTGCTCACCGGATGGTTCGGCGTCGGGAGCGCGCTCGAAGCGCTCTCGAGCGAGCGCGCGGCGCTCGTGCGCCTGTACGCCGAATCGCCCTTCTTCCCCGACCTCGTCGCGAACGTCGAGATGACGCTCGCGAAGGCCGATCTCGAGATCGCGCGCCGCTACGCTTCGCTCACGGCCGACCCGGCGCTCGGCGAGCGCGTGTACGCGAAGATCCGGCGCGAGCACGACCTGACCGTACGTCACGTTCTGTCGCTCACGGGCCAGCGCGAGCTCCTGGAGCGTGAGCCCGTGCTGCGCATGTCCATCCGGCTGCGCAATCCGTACGTCGATCCGCTGAGCTGGCTCCAGATCGCGGCGATCCGGAAGAGCCGCGACACGAGCGGTGACGAGAGCGCTGCGTGGGATCGCGTCGCGCGCGTCGCCGTTCAAGGGATCGCGGCGGGCCTTCGTCACACGGGCTGATCCGAGCGCGGCTCGCGATCGGAAAGCGACGCTTTCAGCGCAGCGAAATTCTCCTGAGAGGCCTTCCGCGCGACGGATCGCCGTCGATACGCCGGCGGCGTCACACGCGCCAATGGATCGAAACGACTCGCGTTTCGGATCGCGCGCACGCGCGTGCAACACATGGCGGGCCGCGCGTGAAACATCTTATTTGCGCGAAGTGCGGGCGAGCCCTTGCCAGCACGTGTGCGTTCCAGGCATGCACGTCTGAGCGGAGGGGAGGACCTTCGCAGCGCGGCTGAGGCGAAGCACAAATCGACGCGACTGACTTGGCTTCGGGTGGTCACGCCACCCGACCGGTTCGGTCTCCCCCGACATCACGTCGTCTCGGCATGGCACGCCTCCTAGGATTGCCGTCGGGGGAGACCGGACCGGCTTCGGAAGCTCAGTCCGTACACTCGCCGCCGGCGTCCTTCGTGACGAGCGCGCGCAGGGACTCGGTGTGCGCGAGCCACTCCGTGACGATGGCGTCCGGTACGCGATGCGCGACGAGCACCTGGCGCAGGATCTCTTTCCGCCGGAGGAACTGGCCCCCGAGGATGCGATGCGGCGCGTGCGCGACGTCGAGAGGCCGGCCGGTGTACTCCACGTCCGCGCCGAGCCACGCGGCGGCGTGCTCGTACTCGTGCCGCTTGATGCGCTCCCGGCTCGCGCGTTGGAAGATGAAGCCGATCATGAGGTCGTCGAAGACCCGGTCGACGAAGTCGTCGATGATCCCTCGTAGAACGGGCTCGCCGCCGATCTCGTCGAAACGCGTCACGCGGACACGGTGGAGCTGTCCGCCGCCGGGCGCAAGGGTCACGTCTTGAACAGCGTCGAGCGGGGCGCGACGGCCGCAGCGCTCTCCCGCACCGCCGAGGGACGGCCGTCGAGCGCGCGCCTCACGGCAGCCTCGATCTCGTAACCGCGCTCGGGGTCGAGCGCGAAGACCGTGACCTCGAGCGTCTCTTCGTCCCCGAGCTCCACGACCGGCTCGCGCACGACGGAGGACCAGTGGCTGAGCAGCGCCGCGCGCCGGATCTCCTCTTTCACGGCGCCGACCTTGCGCTCCTTCGGGACGGGCACCCGAAACGCGTGCGGGTACGTCGGCGCTCGCTCCTTCGTCCTCAGGATCGCCGCCCTGACCGCGCGCGAGTAGGGAACGATCGCTTCGTTGTCCGACGCGGTGATGACCACGATGGCGCGCCATCCGAGCCGCTCCACCCGACCCTCGACGTCGTCGATCCGCACGAAGTCGCCGACGCTGCAGGCGCGACCGGCGCGCAGGTAGACGCCGGTTACCGCGTCACGGAGCACGCCCCAGGAGAGCACCACGAGGACGGCGAGCACGATCGCGCCCGTGAGCGGGCCGAGCCTCGGATCACGTTCGAGCAGGACGCCAACGGCGAAAAGCACGTACGCGACGATTCCCACGCTCGCGACGACCGGCCACGCGCGCTCGGAGAGCTCCAGCGTTCGTTGGCTCACCGGGAGCACCGCGAGCGCCCAGCCGAGGACGCGCAAGAGCACGTATACCGCGATACCCGCGAGCCCGAGCCAGAAGACATCGACGACGACGTTCGTCACGACAGGAGCCCTCCGCGAACGAAGCGGTCGGTCACCGCGTGGTGGAGGAACGGATCGATCTGCACGCTGCCGTCACGATCCTCGAGCACGAGGCCGGCTCGGCGCAGCGCCGACACGTCGCGCTCGAGCGATGGGCGATCGAGCCCGGTGACGCGCGCGAGCCCGTCCCGCGAGCGCCGCTTGTGGAGCGCGAGCGAGATCAGGAGAGCCTTGTGCTCGACCGCGAGCTCGTCGAGCACCTCCCAGTGGCGTGGCTCCGGCGGCTCGATGACGAGCGTCTTGTCGCGGACCTCCTTGATGCTCGACACCCACGCGCGCAGCGCCGACCCGACGCAGCCCCCCGCGTAGTCGAAGTGCTTCGAGTAGAGCCGTGCGAGCGACCACTGGCCGATGTCCTCCTCGACCTTGCCGTCGAGCTCGAGCTTCATCCCTGCGGTTCCGTGCCGGAGCTCGACGATCGACTTCAGGTCTTCGGCGCTCACGGGCCCGCACTCGATGATCGAGATGGCCTTGTCCGTGAACGGGCGCAGTCGGTCGATCAGGCGGTATGCGTTCGTGGCCACCCCGAGCAGGAAGAGCAGGCGATCCCCGTGACGCTCGATCGCGTCGAAGACGACGTCGAGAGCCGCGAGACCGCTCGCGCTCCGCTCCCACCAGAGCTCGAGATCGTCGATGACCACGACCGATCGGTCGGGGAGCTGCAGAGAGGACTCGGTTCACGTCGCCGTCGAGCCGCGTCGCCTCGCGCAGCGACCGCACGAGGTCCGCCGGCGACGCGGAGCCCGCCGGAAGCGAGTGCACCCAATGGACCGACCGGCCGCCGAGCGCTTGCTGCGAGATGCGATGGAGCAACGCGCTCTTGCCCGAGAGCCGCTCGCCCGTCACGAGGATCGCACCGTGTGCCCCGGCGTCGTGACGCGCGATCGCCTCTCGCGCCTTGCGGAGCTCGTCCGGGCGCTCCACCCAGAAGCTCTTGTGGACGGCGCTCTGCCCGAGAAAGAGCTGGCGATAGAAGAACGGCAAGGCCTCGATCACCTCCGGCCTCGGGCGCCCGCCGCTCACGAAGCTCGTCAAGCGGTCGACCGTGGGCCCGCGGGAGGTCGCGCGGCCCTCGAGCCGGCGCGCATAGAGGAGCCCGACGCTCCTTCGGTACAAGAGGTACACCATGAGCTCGCGCATCCGCGCCACGAGCTCCCCCGCTCGACCTCGAATGCCGCGTATCGCCTTCTTGCCGCCGACCTTGCGGAGCTCGCGCGTCAGCTTGTCGCTCGAACGCGTCAGCTCGTACGGATCGGTGCCGTCGATCAGGCGCTCGAGCCGCTCCACGAAGACCGCGTCGAGGCGCGGCCCGAGGGCCCCTAGCTCCCGGATCTCGGCGCCGAGGCGCTCGAGCGCGGTGTCGACGACCGACCGCATCTGCGACTCCGCGCCTTCCTCCTCGAGCTCGGCGGCCTCGCCGAGGTTGAACCCCACGAGGCGGACGACGTCCCGCGCGACGGACGCAGCGCGCTCCTCGACGAGCGGCACCGCCTCGAGCTCGCGCTGCACGTGGCTCACGAGCTCCGTCTCCATCAAGAGCTCGGCAACACCGCGCGCCGAGATCCGACGCGTCTGGAGCTCCTCGCAGCGACCGAGCGCGAGCTCGCGGATCGACTCGTCGCTCAGCGTGGTGGTCGTGTCGGGAAGCCCGGCCGAGAGCGTCGTCGTCTCCCGAACGAACCGCTCCACGATGGGCTTGGGATCGAACCGCTGCTCGAGGTCGGCGGCGACGGTCGGCCGGCCCTTCGCGCCCGCTCCGCGCCATCGCTCGAGCGCAGCCTCGATCTTGACGAGCATCGACAAGACACCGCACTCGAGATCGTGCCGAACGTCCTCTCGGGCGCGGTGCACGATCGTGGCCAACCGGTGCTGGAACGTCGAGACCTTCAACCCGATCTCGGCGCGCTCCACGAGCATCGACTGCGCCGTCAGCCACTCGTCCGGCAGCTCGGCGATACGGAGCTGGCTCTCGCGATCCGAGGCCTGGATGCGACGCTCGCGCTTCTGAACGCGCGCGAGATCGAGACGGTCGAGATCGTCGGCGTATCGCTGCGCGAGCACCCGAACGGCGGCGAAGAGCGCCCGCTTGGCCCGCGACCGCCTCTCCTCGAGGTCGACGCGCAGCTCGTCGACGCGAGCGAGCGCCGCGGCTCGCTGCTTCTCGACGAACCCTTCCACCGACGCCTCGTCTTCGAAGCGCTCACCGAGCAACGCGAGGCTCGTCTTCGACGAGTTCAGCAGCTTGCCGACCTGCACGCACACCGCATGGCTGTCCGTCGCGAACCGCGAGAGCGTCGCGAGCAGCACCTCCTCTGCTACGCGCGCGCGGTAGAACCGCACGAGAGGCTCGATCTCGATCGTGTATCCGTACGCCCTCGTGAGCATGCCGAGGATGCGCTGTCGCTGCTTGAACGCGCGCACGTGCGCGTCGTCACGCGGCTTCGCCTCGAAGTCGGCCTTCGGGCGCGAGACGCGCAAGCGCACCGCAGGTCGGAACGCGCCGTCGAACAGAAACGCATCGGCTCGCGCTGCGAGGCGGCTTCGCTGATCGGGCAACGCCTCCTCCCGATGGACCGCGAGGACGCGCTCGGCGTCCAGCAGGAACGCGCTCTGCACCCGGTTCACCACGTTCTCGTGCTTTCCGACATTCGCACCGGCGAGGCGCTTTTTCAGCGTGTCGAAGTTCTTCTCGAGGAGGCTACGGAGCTCCGCGACGAGCGCGAGGTTCCGCTCGTAGAGCGGGGTGATGCCGCGCTTGTCGAGCTCGCGAGCGAGCTCGTCGTGATGGTCCGAGAAGAGCTGGGCGGCCGACGCGAGCGCTGGGGGCTCGGGCAGCGTGAGCGGCCTCTGCTCGAGGGCCTCGGCGCCCTCGGGCGGGATCTCCCCGGTCGGCTCGGCCGCGCGCCCGACGCGCAGCACCGGCTCGAACGCCGCCTCGGCGCGGAAGTAGAGGACGTTTCCCACGTCGCGCTGAAGCCGGTCGAGTCGCTCGAAGAACGCATCGTCGAACGTGCTCTGTCCACTCTTCGGGTTGGCGAGCTCGGGTAGACCGACGATCACGAGCTCCGCGTCGGCGGACTCCCCGCGGACGCGGTCGTCGAAATCGTCGCCACCGCTAGCGCTGTTCACGACGCGCACGGAG
The DNA here is from genome assembly GCA_963740495.1 of uncultured delta proteobacterium. Lineage (GTDB taxonomy): Bacteria > Myxococcota_A > Polyangia > Polyangiales > CAVUEK01 > CAVUEK01. Next base: position 383,794 of record CAVUEK010000002.1, on the reverse strand, counting down.
CCACCGACGCGCCGATCGTCGAGGAACCGATAGGTCTCGGCGCGCAGATAGTCTCCGCTCGTGTGCTCGTCCGCGAGAAGCAGAAACCGAACGTCGGCGTTGCGCCACTCCGCCGCGCGCGTCACGAAGCGCACGAGCGAGACGCACAGCGGTAGGTTGCCGGCACCCGGCCGCCACCACACGTCGATGCGCTTACCACCCTGCGCGGGCGGTAGGTCCGGATCGGGTGCGAACAGGAGGAGGTTGAGGTCGCGGCGCGCGAGGCGCTCGAAGAGCTTTCTCGCGCCGGGCACCCCGGCGCTGACGGCGTTCCAGTCGAGCAGGACCGCATTCGGCTCGAGCGTCCCGAACCCGTGGTGCTGTACGACCGTCGCCGCGGCCCCGAAGAAATCCTCGGCCTCGAGCTCGCGCCGAAAGAACCCCACCTCGCCCGGGTCGTCGTCTTCGACGCCGGCTTTCGACGGCTCGCTCCCGGGCTCGTAGACCTCGAGCTCGGTCGCCATCCCGTTGCCCGAGATCAGCGTCGTCGCGAGACGCCGCAGCGCCCCTCGGTCGTCCGCTCCATGCCGCGCGAAGACGAGGATGTTCGGGCGCCAATTGCGCTGCTGTCGCTCGCTGGTTCGGAGCCTGTAGAGACCGGCGCGTACGACCGACGTCCAGACCCCCTCCCACGCGTCACCGGACTCGAGACGAAGCTGGCGTCGCTGCAGGTACGCATAGAGCCCGCCCATGACCAGCGTGGCAGCCGTCATCGCGAGCATGTCGAGCTGGATCATCAAGAGGATGCTCGTCGCCGCTCCGAGGATCGACACGAAGCGAGGGATCCGGAACGTCGGGCGGAAGTCCGGGCTCACCCACGACTCGATCGCGCAGCAGAGGTTGAAGAACCCGTACGTCGTGAGGAACACCATCGACACGATGCCGGCGATCGCGTCGAGCTTCGCGATGAGGATCCCCCCGAGGCCGATCGCGAACGCGAGGACGAGCGCGTTGCGCGGCTCGTTCGCCTTGCCGACACCCTTGGCGAAGACCCTCGGGACGATGCCGTCGACGGCGGTCGCCTGAAGGATGCGCGGCGCGCCCAGGATGCACCCGAGCGCCGACGAGAGCGTCGCGCCCCAGATCCCGGCGACGACCGCCGGCGGGAACAGCGCGATGTCGTAGAGGATGTTGTAGTTCCCGACGAGGTCGTCCGCCGGCACGCGGTACGCGAGAAACACCCCGAGCGCGACGTACACGACGAGCCCGGCGGCGATCGACAGCATCGTCCCGCTCGGGATCGCTCCCTTCGGGTCGCGCAGATCCCCCGACATGTTCACGCCGGCGGTGAAGCCCGTGACCGCCGGGAAGAAGATACTGAAGAGAACCGCGAGCGACGGAGCATCCTCCCGCATCGCCGTGTGAACGTGCTCCGGGGGAACGTCCGGAGAGCCGAGGAAGATCGAGACGAGCGAGAGCGCGATCGCTCCCAGGATCACGTACTGGGTCTTGATCGCGAGCGCCGTGCTGATGAGCGTGATGACCGTGAGGACGACGAGCGTGATCGTGCCCGCGATTCGGATGGCGTCCGGAGTCGGGTCGATGTGGAGGACCGCTAGGCAGCTCTCGCAGAACCCGATGATGTAGAAGCTGATGCTGAACGCGAGACCGAGGAAGAGCGCGAGGCCGAGCGTCCCGCCGATGGGCAGCCCGAGGCTGCGCGAGACGATGTAGTACGCTCCGCCGGTCCCGACCTTCTTGTCCGTCGCGATCGACGAGATCGAGAGCCCGGTCGCGATCGAGACGACGTGCGCGACCAGGATGATCCCGAGCCCCGTCCACAGCCCCGCCTGGCCCATGACCCAGGGCAGGCGGAGATACATGATCACGCCCAGGATCGTCAGGAGCGAGGGCGTGAAGACGCCCCCGAACATCCCGAATTTCGTGTCCTTGGCCACGGCGAGACGCTCAGGATCCCGAGCGGCCGTAGCCCGCGTCAACCCTCTGTGTGAGGCTCGGTGAGGCGTGTAGGGCGGCTCAGAACGCGCCGAGGACCGCGATTCCTGTCTCGGGCGACACCACCGGGGCGACGGTCATCTCGACGCGCGAGCGCGCGACTACGGATGCGTCCGGAGGACGCCGCGTCACGGGGAGCCTTGACAGGAAGTGGGGTCGGGCCGATACCCCTCGGGCGGACAAGGAGACCATCGGCATGGCGAACTTGAAAGGCAGCAAGACCGAGCAGAACCTGAAAGACGCCTTCGCGGGCGAGTCCCAGGCGAATCGGCGGTACCTCTACTTCGCAAAGGTCGCGGACATCGAGGGCTACCCGGACGTCGCCGGCCTCTTCAAGGACACCGCGGATGGTGAGACAGGTCACGCTCACGGTCACCTCGACTACCTGAAGAAGGTGGGCGACCCGGCGACCGGCAAGCCGATTGGACCGACCGAGCTGAACCTCGCGGCAGCCGTCGCGGGCGAGACGTACGAGTACACCGAGATGTACCCGTCGATGGCGAAGGCGGCGCGCGACGAGGGCTTCAGCGACATCGCAGAGTGGTTCGAGACGCTCGCGAAGGCCGAGAAGTCGCACGCGGGGCGCTTCCAAAAGGCCCTCGACGAGATGAAGTAGAGGCGGATGCCGGGTCGGGGGTCGCTTCTCCGAGAGGCAGACCCCCCGAGCCATCCCATGCGCCCGCTCGAATCGCCGGCCACCGACCCGAACGACGCGCGCTATTGGGACGAGCGCGACCTCGAGGAGGAGCTGCGCCGTGTCTTCGGCGTCTGTCACAGCTGTCGCATGTGCGTCGGCTACTGCCCGTCGTTCCCGGAGCTGTTCGCGCGCGTCGACGGGTACGACGCGAGAGGCCGCGATGGGGTGGCGGCGCTGGACGACCGCGACTTCGCCGCGGTCAACGACCTCTGCTACCAGTGCAAGATCTGTTACTTCAAGTGCCCGTACACCAAGGACGACGGGCACGCGTGGGCCATCGACTTCCCGCGCTTGATGCTCCGGCACAAGGCACAGCGCGCGGCGCGCGACGGAGTGGCGCTCGAGGACCGCGTCCTCGGTGAGCCGCAGCTCCTCGGCCGGCTCGCCGGCGGGGCGGCTGCGCGCATGTCGAACCTCGTCTCGAAGCAGCGCCTGCTCCGCAAGGTGCAGGAGGCGGCGACCGGGATCAGCGCGGAGTTCAACATCCCGCCTTTCGCACCGAAGTCGCTCTTCGCGTGGCACGCGGATCACGAGCCGCGGCCCGAGGCGGGCGAGCGCGGTTCCGTCGCGCTCTTCGCGACATGTACCGTGAGCTTCAACCTGCCGACCGCCGGCGTCGCCGCGATCCAGGTGCTCGAGCGAAACGGGCTCGCGGTGGAGCTGCCCGGCGAGCAGACGTGCTGCGGCATGCCGAACCTCGACGGTGGCGACATCGCGTCCGCCAAGAAGAAGGCCGAGAGGAACGTCGCCGCTCTCTTTCCGCACGCGCGCGCCGGACGACCCATCATCGTTCCGGGGCCGACCTGCAGCTACGTGCTCCGCAAGGAGTACCCGGAGCTGCTCGGTACCGACGAGGCACGCCTCGTCGCGTTCGCGACGTTCGACCTCATGGAGTACCTCCTCGAATCTTCTCAAGAGCGACGAGCTCGACCTCGAGTTCACCCGCTCGCTCGGCCGCGTGGGCTACCACGCGCCGTGTCACCTCCGCGCGCAGAAGATCGGCTTTCCGGCGCAGCGAGTCCTCCGGAAGGTCCCCGGGACCGAGATCGCGATCATCGAGGAGTGCAGCGCCGTCGACGGCACCTGGGGCATGAAAGCGGAGCACTACGAGCTCGGGCGGGCCTACGCGGAGCGGCTCGTCGGCGAGATGCGAGGAGGCGGCTTCGACGTCGTCGCGACCGATTGCCCGTTGTCGGGCCTTCGGCTCGAGCAGGAGCTCGGGTGCATGGCCGTCCATCCGATCGAGCTCTTGAACGAGGCGTACGGTCTACCGGCCGTGCGGGACGAGGCGCTCTCGATCGGGCCCGTCGCGGCCAAAGAGATGGAGGAGACGCGCGAATGAAGCGCATCGACCGTGCGGAGATCCTCGACCTCGGCCAGTACGAAGCGATCCGCGAGCGCTTCCGTGCGCGCATCATCGAGCTCAAGCGTCACCGACGGGTCGCCGTCGGGGATCACATGACGCTCGTGTTCGAGAACCGCGACACCGTGCTCTTCCAGATCCAGGAGATGCTGCGGACCGAGCGCATCACGAGCGAGAAGGGCATCGCGCACGAGATCGAGACGTACGACGAGCTGCTCCCGGACGATGGCGAGCTCAGCGCGACGCTGTTCATCGAGTACGACGACAAGGACGAGCGGAGCACAGCGCTGGCCGCGCTCGCCACCCTGCCCTCCCACGTTCACCTGGAGGTGGGGGACGAGCGCGCTTCGGCGCGCTTCCTGCCGCTCCCGGGTGAGGAGCCGGGCCGACTGCCGGCCGTCAACTATGTGCGGTTTCCCGTGGCCCTCCCGCTCGCCGCACGGATGCGCGACCGTAGCGTCGCCGCGCGGATCGTGGTCGACCACCCGCGCTACGCCGCAGCGGCCGAGCTCTCGAGCGCGACCCGCGCCAGTCTCGGCGACGACCTCGGGTGATTCCGGCCCGAGGGGTCAGGCGACGGCTACGTCACGGTCGAGGCCGCGCTCCCGACGTCGCTCGCCGGTGAGCTCTACCGCCACGAGCTTCGAGACGCCGGGCTGCTCCATCGTCACGCCGTACAGGATGTCCGCCGCCTCCATGGTGCGCTTGGCGTGCGTGATGATGATGAACTGCGCTCCGATCCGTCATCTGCCGAACGGCGTCCGAGAACCGGCCGATGTTCGCCTCGTCGAGCGGCGCGTCGACCTCGTCGAGCAGACAGAACGGGGCTCGGCTTGTACTGGAAGATGGCGAAGATGAGCGAGACGGCGGTGAGCGCCTTCTCGCCACCGCTCATCAGCTCGAGCGATCCGAGGCGCTTACCCGGCGGCTGCGCGATGATGTCGACCCCGGACTCGAGCAGGTCGTCCGGGCTCGTGAGCCGCAGCTCCGCGCGCCCCCCGCCGAACATCATCGGGAAGACGAGCTTGAAGCGCTCGTTGATGCCATGGAACGCCTCCTTGAAGAGGCGACGGCTCTCACGGTTCATCTGTCGGATCGCGCGGTCGAGCTGCGTGAGGGCATCCTCGAGGTCCTTGCGCTGCGACGTGAGGAACTCGTAGCGCTTCGACTTCTCCTCGTACTCGTCGATCGCGGTCAGGTTGATCTCGCCCATGCGCTCGATGAGACGCATGAGCTCGTCGATGCGGTCGCGCACCGACGCGTCGGGGATCTCGCGCGCATGAAAGTCGCCGAGCACCCGTCGAATGTCGAGTCGGTGGCGCTGCGCGATCTGCTCGATGAGATGCTCGAGCTCGAGCGCGATCTCGCGCTCGCGGAGCATGAGCTCGCTCGATCGCGCGGTCATCTCCTCGATCCCGAGGCGGAGCTCTCGCAGCGTGGCCTCCTGGCCGGCCAGGGCCGCGCGCGCGTCGTCGAAGCGGGCCCGCGCCACGGCGAGCCGCTCGTGCGCGTCCATCGCTTCGCTGACGGTCGCGGACAGCGTCTCGCGCGTCCGGACCACCTCGCCCATCAGCTTGCCTTGCGCCCGCGCCGCCTCCGAGAGATCCGAGCGAACGCGGCCCTGCCTCCCGTCGAGCTCGTCGAGCGACCGCACCAAGCGCTCCATCGCAGCGCGGTCGCTCTCGGCCCGCTCGCGTGCCTGCGCCGCGCGGACGCGCACCTCCGTCACGAGGGCCGCGTGCTCCTGCTCCGCAGCGCGCTTGCGCTCGAGCGCTTCTGCCGCCAGCGACGAGGAGCTCTCGGCCTCACGCCGTGCGCCGCGGGCCGCGTCGATCTCCGCCCGCGCTTCCGCCGCTTCGACGTCGGCCCGAGCGAGCGCGCGCTCGAGCTCCGCCGCCTCCTCGCCGAGCTCCTCCGCACGGCGGCGTGCCCCGAGCACGGCCGTCTCGGCGCCCTTGATGTCCTTCTCGGTCCGGACGATCGCACAGCTCCGCCCCGTGCGCTTCACTGCGGGCGGCGTCGAGAGCCGCCTGTCGGCTCGCGATGCCCGTCCGGAGCTCGCCGTGACGAGCGACCGCGCGCGCGAGCTCGCCCTCGCGCGACTCGACCGACACGTGCGAGCTCCCGGATCTCGCGCTCGAGGTCGAGCAGGTGCGCGGCGGCGTCCTCGCCGGCGCCACCGAAGCGGCGTCCATCGGTCGCGACCAGCTCGCCGTCGAGGGTCACGAGGACGAGGCCGCCCGTGTGCCCCGCGGGCGGCGATCCGCTCGCGCCGACTCGCGATCGCGGACGACGACCACGCGGTCGAGCGAGGTGCCGCGACGAGCGCTGTCGTCCTCCGGCGCGAGCCCGACCAGATCGGCGAGCGCCCCGAGGACACCCTCGTCCACGGGGAGCGCCGCGGGGACCTCGGCGTCGCGATCGGCGCGCCGCGGCACCACCGTCGCGCGGCCCGCCTCCTCGCGCCGCGCGAGGAAGTCGAGCGCACGGCGACCCGCGGCCGCGTCCTCGACGACGACCCACGGACAGACGCTCCCCGAGGGCGGCCGCGAGCGCGCGCGTGAGCTCCGGCGGCTGCTCGACCCGGTCGGCGAGCAGCCCGAGGACGCCCGAGCCGGCGCGCGCCGCGTATCGCGTCATCAGCGCCCGCACGCCGGCGCCGACGCCCTCGAAGCGCGCTGTGTCTCGGAGAGCGAGTGCAGCCGCGAACGCTTCTGGCCGCCACCGTCTCGCGCAGGCGCTCCGAGCGATCTCGTCGCTCGCCTTGATCTGCTCGCGCAGATCCGCGAGCTCGAGCTGCGATCTGCTCCTCCGCGTGTCGGTCTCGGAGTGCCCGACCCCGAAGCGCCTCGAGCCGCGCCGACGAGCGCGTCGACCTCCTGCTGGCGCTCGACCGCGTCGCGCTCGACGGCTGCTCGGTCGGCGTGGAGCTTCGCCACCCGGGACTGCGCCCTCGTCGCGACGCCGCTCGAACCCTCGAACGACCGCCTCGGCCCGCGCGATGCGCGTGTCGGCCTCGCCGACGCGAGCGCGCGCCTGCTCGACGACGCGCTCGGCCTCGGCGGACGCGGAGCGCCGCCGCTCGAGCTCCTCCGACTCGGCATCGAACGCGCGCGCAGCCTCGTGCGCCCGCGACTCGAGGTCCTCGAGCGCGGCCGCGAGCGCCTCGCGCTCGCTCGCGAGCGTCGCGCGCTGCGCCGTCGATCTCGCCGAGCTCGCTCTCCGCCTGACGCTCGCGACTCGCCGGAGCGCCTCGATCTGCTCGATGTGGCGCGCGATCTGGCTCTCGAGGAGCGCGCACCGCGTTGTCGAGCTCGTACGCAGCGCGTCTGCGCCCCTCGACCCGGCCTCGACCTCGCGCGAGCGTCGAGCCGCTCGGCCTCGAGCTCCGCCTCGCGAACGCGCAGGGCCGTCGCGCGCGCCCTCGTCGGCGGTCGCCGTCGCCTCGTCGAGCTCGCCGCTCGAGCACGCGCTGCGTCGCGGTCAGCTCGAGCCAGCGGTGCGACGCGACGTGAAGCTCGAGGTCGCGCATCTCGCCGCGGTACGCTTGTAGCGCTCGGCCTTCTGCGCCTGCCGCTTCAGCGACGCGAGCGCTGCGCTCGATCTCCGCGACGATGTCGCCGACGCGCAGCAGGTTCTGCCGCGTCTGCTCCATCTTGCGCTCGGCGGCCTGCTTCTTGGCCTTGAACTTGGTGATGCCCGCCGCCTCCTCGATGAGGTGGCGGCGATCCTCGGGCTTCGCGAGACGATGTAGCCCGATGCGCCCCTGCTCGATGATCGAGTACGCCTTGCGTGCCGACGCCGGTGCCGAGGAAGAGGTTCGGTCACGTCCAGCAGGCGGACCGGCGTCTTGTTGATGAGGTACTCGCTCGTCCCGTCGCGATCGAGCCGCCGCGTGACGGTGATCTCGGCGTAGTCGCTGGTACTCGGGCGGCGTCGAGCGCCGTCGGTGTTGTCGAACGTGAGCGTGACCTCGGCGAGCAGTGCGGGCCGCGCGCTCGGAGCCGTTGAAGATGACGTCCTCCATCGACTTGCCGCGCAGGTGCTTCGCGCTCTGCTCGCCCATGCACCCAGCGGATGGCGTCGACGATGTTCGACTTGCCGCAGCCGTTCGGTCCGACGATGCCGATGACGTCGTGATCGAAGTAGACCGGGTCCGGTCCACGAACGACTTGAACCCGCTGATATCGAGCTTCTTGATCTTCATCCTGACCGCTGTCCTTCGAGCCGGGCCGGCTGGGCGGATCGCACGCCGGCCCAGGCGATCTCCCCGAGGCCCACGCCCCTGCTACCACTCCGGCATCGCTCGTGCAACGCTTTCAGCGAGCGACAGTATGTCTCAGACCCTGACAACCACTACATATAGTGGTCACCGGATCCCCACCTCCATATCGCACGTGGCGAGATCCAGATCGGCATGCTCCCAGCGTGGGCTCTCCACCTGGCTGAGGTCGAGCGCGACGAACCCCTCGTTGGTGTCGACGAAGACACCCTCGACCCACGCGCCGATGCGCCGCCCTCCGGGCTGGAGCCCCATCACGAGGATGCGATCGAAGACCCAGCCGTCGCGGACGAGCCCGACGACGCCGCCCGGCGCCTCGAGCCGCGCTCCCTGAAGGCACGCACCACCGAACCGGGTGTCGCTGAAGAGCCCCGTGTCGATCTCCGACAGTCGCGCGCCGATCCCGGCTCGGAGCGCGCCGTAGCGCGTCGCCGATTCGGAGTCGACGAGCGAGCGCAGCGAGAAATCGTCGACGAGCAGCTCCTCGGGCGCACCCCGCACGAGCGCAGCGTGCACCTTCTCGCCGACGCTCCGCACCGCCGCCTCTCGCGCGCCCGCAGCGCTCGGGATCGGCACCGGCCTGAGCGAAGCGGCGCCGCCGGAGCACGCGGCGAGGACCAACGACGCGACGACGAGAGCTGGGCGCGCGCGCATGGGGCGCGAAGCTTACCGCGCCGGCGTCGCGCGAGCACTACTCCTCGCGAGAGCGCCGCTAGTCGACCGCGCGGATGGCGAACGGATACGTGATCCGGACGTGGTCTGGCGGAACGGCGAGAACTGAGCCGTCCGAATGACGCCCTCCATGCACGCGCCCTGCGGCGTGCCGCCGAACGGATGGCCGCCGATGGAGACGCTACGACCGAGCCATCGTTTCGAACCATGACTGGTGGTGTTCGCGGCCCCGACCTGATCGCCCGCGCACTGGCGGATCTGCGGCAGAAGATGGCCGAGCGTTCGCGCGACGTCAGCTCGCGTCGGGCTGTCCGACATCGCCGCGCTCGAGGGGGCGGCGCAGCCGCTTCCTCCATCGTCGCGGTCGGCACCGTGCGCGTCCCGCCCTCGCTCGGACGACCTCCGAGCGCTCTGTCGAGGACGTTGTCGAGGCCGCCGCCCTCCGCTGGTGGCGCCGCCTCCGTGGCCATGCTGGGCGTCGGCGCCGTCTCGTGGGCCGCGCTACCCGCGCTCGAGGCGGCCGTCGGGCTCTCTTCCGCCGTCGAGGTCATCGCCGCCGCGCTCGCGGCGTGCGCGGCGCCCACGCGACCCGCGCGAGGACGCTCCGGGCTCGCCTCGGGAAGCGCTTCCGCCATGGCGCCGGCCTCGTCCGCGCTGGCCCCTTCGACCGCGTCGGCTCCCATGCCGGTCGGCGTGGACGGCACCGGATCGATCGCCGCGGGCTCCACGGCTTCGCCGACCTCCTCTTCGTCGACGCGCGCCTCGACCGACGTCGGAGGCGCCGACGCGATCTCACCGCTCGCCGGCGCGGCCTCGTCGTGATTCGTGACGAACCAGAAGACGACCGCCGCGGCCGCGATTCCGACGATGACGCCGACCCACATGTTGCTGCCGCGCGCGGGCGCGGGCTCGGCCGCGACCGGGCGCGCGGCCGCGCGCTCGCGAGCCGCGGGCTCGGTGCGCCCGCGCTCCCCGCGCGAGGGCGCAGCCTTCGCCGGCTCGACCGCGTCGTCGTCGTCATCGGCATCAGCGGCGGCTTTCCTCGCAGCCGCCGCGGCGGTCGGCGCGGACGCTCGCTCGGGCTCGTCCTTCGCTTCGTCGTTCGCCGGAGGCGCCATCGACGATGCGAGCGCCGCGAGATCGAGGACCGCATCGTCGTCCGAGCCGGCCTCGTCGTCGCTCGGCGGCGGGATGGATGGGGCGACCAGGTTGGCCAGGGCGTCCTCGTCCACGTCGCTATTCGCTCCCGCTGCGCTCTCGGCGCGGTCGTTCTTCGCGTTCTCTTCGTCGGACACCTTGGACCTCGGGGGTGGGGCGAGGCGGGAAAATAGCACGGATGGGGTGAGGGTCCCACGCGAGCGCCCTTCCCTCGGACCTCCCGATCGGGGCCGTCCTTGGGCGGTTCGGGTCAACCCCCGTCGGGGGGCCCGAGCGCGCAGCCCGACTCGGTGCGGGCGTCGCAGGAGCGCCCGGAGCCCGACCCGTGCTCGGGCAGGCACTCCGCGGGGACCTCGGCCGGAGCGCACGCACCACCGACGCAGGTCTCGTCGAGCCCACAAGGGACTCCCACACAGCTCGTCCGAGCGAACAGCGAGACGTCCACGATCCGGCCGGCGACGAAGCGCGCTCGCGCGCGCTCGATCACCGTCGCGCCCGCCGATGCCGCGGTGAGCGTGACGTCGATGCCCTCGTATCGGCTCTGGACGAAGCCCTGGCTCGCTCCCGCGGGAACGAGCCCGTCGACCAGCGGCACCCCCCCTTCGAATGGCACGACCCGGACGTTCAACGTCGCTCCCGCCGCGACGAGCGCAGGGTCGGCGCCGTAGCACACGAAGATCTTCCGTCGGGTCACCACCACAGCTCGCCAGGAGGAACGCGAGCCACGGGATGGAGGCGATTCGCATCTCACGGCCCGACGAGCGCGGTCACGGTTCCGAGCGTGCCCGGTATCGGGTCGGCCTGTCCGCCCGTGGCGAGCGCGGCGATCACGATGGCGGCGATGACCACGACCGCACCGCCGGCCGCCGCCCAGAACCACCACCGCTCGAACAGCGCGCGCTCTTGGCCGAGCTCCACGAAGAGGTCGCGCTCCTGTCGCGGCGCGAGGACGATCTCGTTTCTGTACGGCTCGAATCCGTCCGCCGCGACCTCGACTTGATGGCCGCCGCTCCCGAGGCGCCGCTCGACCGGCGCGATGCCGACCGCGACGCCGTCGATGCGCACCGCGGAGCCGTCCACGTTCGCCCGAACGCGAAGCGTGCCGGCGGTGTCCGCGGGCGGGAGACGGAGACGAACGGTGAGCGCTTCACCACCGACGACCGTCACGTCCTCGCGCACGGTGACGTGGCCGTCGAGGCTGGCTTCGACGTGTCTGGTCCCAGCCGCGAGCGCGAGTGGACCGTCGAGGGGTGTCGTGCCGACGATCCGGTCGTCCACGCGCACCTCCGCGTTCGGAACGTCGGTCGTGATCGTGACGGGCGCGAGCGCGCGCGACAGCTCGGTGATCGTCGCGCGCACAGCGGTGGCGTCGGCCGTCGGGAGGTTCTCCGCGGTGCGGAGGTAGCGGCGGTACGCTTCGATCGCTTCTTCGTAGCGATAGAGACGACGATAGGTCTGCGCGAGATTGAAGAGGACGACGGGGATCTGCCGGATCCGATACGACTCGTCGAAGGCGGCGAGCGCGCCCTCGTAGTTCCCCTCGACGTAGAGCGACGCGCCCGTCTCGAAGTGGCGGCGGGCGCGCGCTTCGTCGCTCTCCGAATCGGCTTCCTGCGTGTCGGTATCGGCGTGGGGATGGCTCGGCGGACGGCGCTGGCGCTGGGCCTCGACCCGCGCCGGCACGAGCACCGCGAGCACGACGACGAGGAGAAGGAACGAACGAACGAAGCCCACCTTGGGCGCGAGGATACCCGATCAGCCACCGTCGGGGCCGACCGCCGCGTCGCCCGTCGGCGTCGGCCGTGCGTCGAGCGGGCTGCCGGCATCGCGCACGCATCCACCGGCGCCCGCGTCGAGGCACCCGCCGCGCAAGGGTATCGAGTACGCCTCGTCGCTGCCCTCGTCGGGTCGAAACGTGACCTCGAGCGCCGACGCACCCAGCGCGTCGATCTCGCATCCAGGGATCGAGAGATCACGGCCTGCGATCCGGATCGTCACCCAGGCGCCCGGGGCGAGCTCGTCGGTCGAGGTGCACGCCGCCACGCCCGAGCATCCTCCGTCGAGCCGCACCGTCATCCGCCCGCCGTGCGTGGTCTTGACGGCGAGCGCGGTCGTCTGGGTGGTGCACATCTCCACCTCGGTCCGATTGAACGGTCCGTCTCCGAGCCCACGCCCGCTCGGCCCCACCGAGGATGCGCACGCCCATGACGACAGCACGCACGCGGTCGCGATCCGCGTCACGGCACGTCGCATTCTCGTGCGCAGGCCGTTCACGGATAATCGAGTTGGATCTCGTCCCCGAGGCGCATGTCGGCCGGCCGCATCGTGGCGTTGTCGTCCTGTGCGGGATGCGTCGGCTCACCGTGAGGACGGACAGCATGAGTCGCGGGGCGAACGTGTACCGCGGCGGGCTCGGGCTGCTCCGGGGGCGCCTCGGGCAGCGGCGGCAGGCTGACGTCGGTCGACTCCCGGAAGACGCCGTCGTACCGCCAGACCTCGCGGCCGTCGCGCACCGCCCGAATCGCGCGGAGCTCGTCGCTCGCGATGGTCTGGAGCGTCGTGCCTTCGAGCCTCGCGCCGTTCACTTCGATCACGACGTCCGGTGGGACGCGCTCGAAGCGGATCTGGATGGCCTGCGGTGCGGCGGGCTCGACGACGGCGGTGGTCGGCTCGGACGGCGTCTCGTCTCCGCTCACGTCCGCGGGTGGCTGGCTCGCCGTGCCGCGCGATCCTCCGCCGAGCAGCGCGAGCGCCACGCCCGCTCCGACGGCGAGCGCCACGCAGACGGCCAGCGCGACCACGGCGAGGATCGTTCCTTTGGGCCCCATCTTCTGGAGAGATGCGGTGCGCAGCTCGTGTAGAAAGGCAGTCCCGCTCGGCCGCGGCGCAGGGGTCGGAGCAGGCGTCCGGGCGATCTGGGTGGGCGCGACCGAGATCGCGGGGGGCCGCGGTGCGGGCGCGATACCGCTGTGCGACGGGGTGCCCTCCTCGTGCGAGTGGAGCAACGTCTCTTCCTCTTCGAGGTCGTCGAACGCGCCGCCCTCGGGCAGCCGCACCATCGTCGACGTGCTCCCGACGCAATCCAATCCATAGAATGCCGGATCCTCGGAGGACGGGATCGCGCGCTCGAGAGCCTCCGCGATGAGATGGAGCTCGTCCTTCGCGCCCGTCGCCCGGAGCCAGCTCCGGAGCGCGTCGGCGAAATCGGCGCAGCTCGGATAGCGCCTCTCCGCGTCGCGCTCGAGGGCGCGAAGGCAGATCGCGTCGAGCGCTTCGGGGACACCCGACGCCGCCGTGGAGGGCCTCGGGACCTCCATGTTGAAGAGCGCGTTCATGGTCTGGAACGGATCGTCACGAGCAAACAAGCGCCGGATCGCGAGCGCCTCCCAGAGGATCACCCCGAGGGCGAATTGATCGGCGCGTCCGTCGATGTCCTGAGAGCGCGCCTGCTCGGGCGCCATGTACGGCAGCTTCCCCTTGAGCACGCCCGACTGCGTCCGTTGCTGCTGGTAGCGGCTCTTGGCGATGCCGAAGTCGAGCACGCGCACGTGGCCTTCGCGCGAGACGAAGAGGTTGTGCGGCGAGATGTCGCGGTGCACGAGGTCGAGACGCCGGCCGGTCTCGTCCCGTTTGCGGTGCGCGTAATCGAGACCGGTCGACGCCTGCGCCACGATCGCGACCGCCGCTTCTGGCGTGAGCCTCTGGCCGCGCTCCGCGCATCGGCGCAGGAGGTGCCAGAGGTCTCGCCCGCGCAGGAACTCCATGATGATGCACGGCCGACCGTCGATCACCGACACGTCGTGGATGTGGACGATGTTCGGATGCGAGAGCAGCGCGGCGACGCGCGCCTCTCGCAGGAACATGTTGACGAAGTGCTCGTCGTCGGCGAGGTGGGGCAGCATCGCCTTGATCACCACGGTGCGCCGGACGTCGGCGGTCATGTGCTGCGACGCCAAGAACACCTCGGCCATGCCCCCTGCACCGAGCTTGCGGACGACCTCGTAGCTCCCGAGTGAGCCGGCTTGGACGGACGTCGCCATGAAAACCGAGTGTTTTCATGATGACCCGTCGAGCGGGATCGCACAACCTCGCGGCGGCGCTATCGTCCGGCCGAGATGATCGAAACGGAAGGCGAAGCGGGCTCGACGCGAAAGCGGATGACCACCGTGTTCGGGTGGCTCGCGGGAGGCTCGCTCGGGCTGCTCCTCAACTACGGCATCTTCATCGTCGTCGGCGAAGCATGGCCGATCGTCCCCACGACGTTCGCGCTCGTGGTCGCGGGGTTCTTCTCCGGGATGTGGCTCGCCGATCGCCTCGGTGCGGAGCGGGGCTATCGCGTGCTCGGCGTCACCGCCGGTGTGCTCTTCGCGGCGGCCCTCACGCTCGTGCTGACGGTCCTTCTGACCTCGCGCTGAAGAGCGCTCAGACGGCGCGCTGTTCGTGGCGAGGCATGCCGAGCAACATGACGTCCGCGTCCGCTCGGTCCTCGACGTAGTAGCCGTGGCGCGTCCCGACGATCTGGAAGCCGAGCTGCTCGTACAGGCCACGCGCCGCCGCGTTGTCGGTCCGCACCTCGAGGCTCGCGTATCGCGCACCGAGCGCGCGCCCTTCTGCGAGAGCAGACGTGAGCAGCGCTCGCGCGTAGCCCCGCCGGCGGCACGCGGGGGCGGTGGCCAACGCGAGCACGTGCACTTCGTCGCGGACGACCCAGAAGCTGACGAATGCGACCGGCTCCATGCTGCGGGCGGGCCGCAGCACGAGGAGGTTCGCGAATTCGCGCTCGAGCTCTTCGCGGAACACGCCCTCATCCCAAGGACGCAAGAAGCACTGGCGCGCGATCCGCGCGACCGGGGTGACGTCCGACGCGTTGGCGCGGGTGACCAAGGGTGGCCGCGCGTCGATCATGGCTCTGCTTCGAGCGGAGGCGGAGGCACCGGGCCGGACGCCGAGGGCGGGGACGGCTCGTGCGCCGCGGGCTCGGGAGCCGGAGCCGGCGCGCCGGACGACGCCCCTGCGTTCACGAGCAGCACGACGGGGGTGCGCGCGCGGAGCACGCCGACCCACCGCGCGACGGCGTGATCGATCGCGCGGCGCGCGAGCCAGAGCCGAAGCGGCTCGCGGACCTCTTCGAGCGGGCGATCGACGAACGGATGATCGCCCTCGGCGTACGCGCGGTCGACCTCGCCGTCGGTCACGACCGCCGTCCCCTCGAGGTTCGCTTGCAGGAACGACGCGACGAGGGCGCGGCGCCTCGCGATGAGATCCACCTCGGCCATCGTCGCTCCGAGCCTGCGCACGAGCTCGCGCAGATTCGGCAGGCCGCCCGCCTCTTCTACGAGGCGCTCCTGCTCGCGCGCGACGTCTTGATCGCTCGGCGGCGTGACGCGGACGCGCTCGGCCTCACGCGCGATCAACGCCTCGCCGATCAACTGCTCGAGCGTCGATATGAAGAGCTCGCGCGGCAGGGGAACGCTCGACGCCGGCCGGCCGAGCCGACCCGTCATCGTGATCCGGGCGCGCAGCGACACGTCGGTCCGCAGGACCAGCTCGACTCCGGGCCCGGGTGCCTCGCCTCCCACGATGGCGGCGATGCCGTCCGCCCGCACGCCCCCAGCGACGATCGGAGCGTCGGCGCTCGCCACGGATGCCGACAACCAGATGATCGACAACGCACAAGCGCGCATCACGACCGAATCTTAGGGCCCGCGAGCGGGGAAGTCGATCGGGACGAGCGCGAACGTCTCAGCCGTTGGCGGCTTCTTGCGGCTCGTCCGCGGACGGCTCGTCCCCCGTCGGTTCGTCCGCCGGCGCGCTCGCGCTCGGCGCAGAGGCGGCCTCGCCTTCGGGGCCACCGCCGTCTGCCGGCTTGGCGCGTGGACGGGGGATGTGCTTGCGCTCGCGCAAGAACTCGAGGAACGCGACGGCGGCGTCGAGCTCGCGCGCCGGCAGGAGATCGATCAACTCGTGCAACTTCTTCCGTTGCGCCTCTGCGATCTGCGCGCGCGACTTGCGACCCGGACGTTCGAGCTCGGCTTGCTCCACTTGCGGTTTCACCTCTTCCGCGCTCGGGACCCGCCACTTGGGCCGCTCGACGGCGCGGAGACCGTGAGCAGTCAGCCACGCTTCCATGCAGGACCGCAGCCTCTCGGATCGAAACGTGAACCACCGCTCTCGATCCACCGGAAAGCTCATGAGCACGTCCTTGAAACGGCGGAACGCGCCCTTGCCGTCGATCGCTTGGGTGAGCTTGCGGCGAAGCTCGCCCTCTTCGACGGACACGATGAACCGCTCCATCCAGCGGTACTGCTCGCGCGAGGACACCGGGTCGATCCGCAGGTACTGCGGATCGCTCATCACGCGCGCGTGCATCGCCGGATCGGCGATGCCGTCGACGATGCGGATGACCTCGCCCGTCTCCATGTGCAGGTAGCTGTGCACCTCCGGCGCGTTGTTCTCGAACGCGTCCTCGAGGGCTTCCCATGCGAGCGGCACCTCGCGACCTTCCGCGACGGGCCCACCGGACTTCTTCTCGACGATTCGGGTCATGTTCCTTTTTTCTGACTACTTCCTAGTTGGTCCCCGTACGCGCCAGCGCAACGGCACGTCGCCAGCGTTTCGAGTGAGCCTCCACCTCGGGCTGCCCCATGCGCGGCTCGAACGTCGCGTCGATGTGGTGCGCTCTCACAACCGCACCCAGATCCGGGAATATTCCTACCGCGAGGCCGGCGAGGTACGCCGCACCGAGCGCCGTCGTCTCGACGACCTCGGGGCGGTCGACCGGAGCGCCGAGCAAGTCCGCCTGGAACTGCATCATCAGTGCGTTCATGGAGGCGCCACCGTCCACCCGCAAGCGCCCGAGGCGCTTCTTCGAGTCCGCCTCCATGGCTCCGGCGAGATCGGCGATTTGAAAGGCCACGCCCTCGAGCGTCGCCCGCGCGAGGTGCGCCGCCGTCGTGTCGCGAGTGAGGCCCGTGATGAGCCCGCGCGCGTGCGGATCCCAGTGCGGTGCACCGAGACCGGTGAGGGCCGGGACGAACACGACGTCACCGCTGGAGTCGACCTGACGCGCCAGGGCCTCGACCTCGGACGCGGAGCGGATGATGCCGAGACCGTCCCGGAGCCACTGGACCGCGGCGCCCGCGATGAACGCGCTTCCTTCGAGCGCATAGGTCGTGCGATCGCCGAGGCGCCACGCGATGGTCGTCAGGAGGCCGTGGTCGCTCGTCACGGCGTCCGAGCCCGTGTTCATCAGGATGAAGGCGCCGGTTCCGTACGTGCATTTGGCATCGCCGACCTCGAAGCAGGTCTGACCGAAGAGGGCCGCCTGCTGGTCGCCTGCGATCCCGGCGATCGGGATCCCGTCCGGAAGCCCCGGGACTCCCTTCGTTCGGGCGTACACCTCCGAGCAGCTCCGGACCTCCGGAAGCAACGAGCTCGGAACGCGAAGAAGCCCGGCGAGCTCTTCGTCCCAACGCTCGCGATGGATGTCGTAGAGGAGCGTGCGCGACGCGTTCGTCACGTCGGTGATGTGAGCCTCGCCGCCGGACAGGCGCCACACGAGCCACGAATCGATCGTGCCGAACGCGAGCTCCCCCGCTTCGGCGCGTGCACGCGCACCCCCGATGTCGTCGAGGAGGCGCTCGACCTTGGTGCCGCTGAAGTACGGGTCGAGCACGAGCCCGGTCCGACCACGGAAGAGCGCCCCGTGCCCGGCGTCCTCGAGCGCCTTGCATCGATCGGCGGTGCGCCGGTCCTGCCAGACGATCGCGTGATGGATCGCTTCGCCGCTCGCGCGCTCCCAGAGGACGGTCGTCTCGCGCTGGTTCGTGATCCCGATCCCGGCGCAGTCGGCCGGCGCGACGCCCGCTCGAGCGAACGCGTCCGTCAGCGCGTCGAGGATGCTCGCCCAGATCTCCTCGACGTCGTGCTCCACCCACCCGGGCTTCGGGTAGTGCTGTGGGAACTCGCGGTTCGCACGGCCGAGAACCCGTCCGTCAGCGGACAGGATCACCGCCGTCGACCCGGTCGTGCCCTGGTCGATCGCCAGTATGTAGCCCGACATGTAAGGCCCACAGGCTAGGCCCCCAGCGCGTGGGTGTAAAGGCGCCCAGAGGATGCAAGCGGGCGCGATCGCGTGGGATACTTCGCCCCATGGCGAGGGGAAGCGCATGGCTCTTGGTGATCGCAGTCGCGATCGGGGGCGGCTGCTCGACGCGGGACGGCGGCGGGGGCGCAGGAGAGTCGAGCGCCGATGCCTGCAGCAACGGCAGGGACGACGACGGTGACGGGCTCGTCGATTGCCAGGATCCCGCCTGCACGGTGCACCCGTGGTGTGCGGCGGCAGGAACCGACGGCGGGACGAGCACGCCCGACGGCGGAGCTTCGACCGACGGTGCTCCGCCGGCGTGCTCCGATCCGCTCGACATCGTGTTCGTGATTGACGTCTCGACGTCGATGCGCGACGAGATCGAGCGCGTGCGAACCGGGATGGACAGCATCTGGGCTGCCGCGTCGGCGCTGACCTCGAACACGCGGTTCGGGCTGATCGTCTTCGTCGACAACGTGATCGCCGTGGGTGGCTGCTCGAGCTTCGCGTCGATCGGCGAGATGCAGGTCGAGTTCGCGCGCTGGCGAGACTTCACGACGTCGAACGAGCAGCCCGCAGGCGGCAACATGAACAGCGACTGTGCGGAGAACTCGCTCGACGCGCTCTACGCCGCAGCGACGGAATGTCCGTGGCGCCCCGGTGCGACCCACATCGTCATCCACGCGACGGACGACACGTTCGCGGAGCGACCGGCGACGTTGAGCCCGAACATCCTCGGCAGCGGCGGCATCCCGGTGCAACACACGTACGCCGAGACGGTGGCGGCGCTCGTCACCGCGGAGGCCCGCGTGGGGACGTTCGCCGCGCCCGGCGCGGGGGAGTGGTGCGGCGCGGGCACGAGCCCGAACGTCGGACAGGGGTTCCACGAGAGCTACATGGGCATGGGCTCGATCCCCGCCGCGACGGGCGGCCGCGCGTGGAGCATCCGCGACGTTCGCGCCGGCTCGCTCGACATGGCCGACGCGATCGCCGAATTCGCGGAAGCGGAGTACTGCACGCTGTTCTAGACCGTCAGGGACACGTGTGCGCGATGAGGAGCGGCAGGGGAGACTCGCCCGGGCACGCGCTGTCCGGTCCGGAGGCCTCGTGTGCCCGCGCGACGTAGACCCCGGGATTGCCCGGATCCGCGTCGACGAGGAACGCCATGGTGCCGATCATCGAGACGGTGCCGGTCGCGCCGGCGGGGATCTCGAAGTCGACGTAGTCGTCGTCCAGACCGAAGCTCGCCGTGGCGAGGAGGGGACCCCGCTCCGAGCCGCCCTCCCCGATCGTCCAGGGCATGCCGCTCTGCGACTGCCCGAACGTGGCGCTCGGCTCCTGGAAGCGCCGGCGGAGCGCGTACAGGCGCATCGTCCCGGGCTCACGCAGGTGCGTGTCGCACCGGTGATCCGTTCCCCCGCACGCGACCGAGCACGTCACGCCGTAGAGCCGCAGCGTCAGGCTCGACGCGGTGCTCACGTCCGCCGCCGGAGACACCTCGAGCACGATGGGCCCGAGCGTCACGTTGATGTTCAGGATCCGCTCGGTCCCGTGCGACTGCGTTGGATACTCGATGACGGTCAGCGCGTCGGCCGCCACGTCGAACGCGGTCATGCCCATACATCCGGCATCGCCCGGCCCCGCGTCGAGCGTCGCGTCCGGTACGCGCGCGTCGGGGACGGTCGCGTCGATCGGCGCGGCGTCCGCCCGTCCGCCGTCGAGCCGACCGGCATCGACGCCTTCCTCGGGCGTCCGCCAACACATTCCGTCGAGCCGGCAGACGAAGCCTTCGGGACAGTCCGACGCGTCGCTACACACGAACGTCCCCTCGGGAGGATCGGGCGTGCACGCGACGAGCGCGAGCCCGAGCGGAGCCCAGAAGCGCGCTGCGCTGAGGTGCATCCTCAGAAGGTTATCACCGCTGCCGCGCCGCCGCCTCCGCGGGGGTCGAGCCAAGGCGCGACCGACACACTCGCCTCGGTCTCGGCGGCCGCCGGCTCGTCCTCGTCGTGATCCGGCGCGGTCAAGACGAAGAGGACGCCGCCGAGGAACGTGATGAGGCTCGCGAAGAACGCGATGTCGGTCGTGAGCCTGTAGGTGTGCAGATCCTCGAGGTCCGCGTCGTGGCACGACAGGGTGGCACCGCATCCGCTCGAGAGGCTCCCGTCTTCGGCCAGCGTGAGCCCACCGAAGACGAACGCGGTGACGAGAGCGGCGCCGGAGAGCCCGAACAGTATCGCGTGCGCGACGATGCGCCCGGTCGGATCGTAGAGCTCGCGCGCAGGCTCGTCGGGCTCTTCGTCCCCCGTGCCTTCATGCTCTCGCGGAGGGCGCCGCGGGTTTCCCTGGATCGCGTGGATGCGCTGTCGCAGCAGCGCGGCGCGGCTCTCGGCGCGCGCCCGCAGCGCGGCGTCGGTGCTGTCGGTGGCGAGAAATGCCTCGTACGCCGAGAGTGCTTGCGGAAGCTGCAGGAGCTCCTCCTGCACGCTCGCGACCTCGAGGAGGATCGCGGGGTCGTGGGTGATCTCGTACGCGGACGTGAAGTCTCCGATCGCGCGCTCCGCATGGCCGGCCCGAACGTTCTCGCGCGCGGACGCGAGGTGGAGCTCCGCGCGCCGGCGAGCTTCGGGGTCGAGCGTGTCGGTCGGGGCCTCCCCCGCGGCATCGGTCCCGCCCGCTTCTGGTTGGTCCGGCGCCGAGACGTCCCCGTCCCCTGGCCCGTCTTGAGCGAGCGCGAGCGATGCCGGGCGTGAGACCAGGACGAACGAGAGCAGCACCCATCTCGCGCGCGTCCTCATACGTCCCCCATCCCGGCGTCTTCGAGCGAGCTTGCGTCGGGCGAGCCCGCGTCGGCAGCACCGGCGTCCGCAGCGCCCGCGTCCGAGGCGCCCGCGTCCCGTCCACCCGCGTCGGTCTCCACGCTCGCGTCGGGGGCGGGCGCGTCGAGCGAAGCGCCGTCGGCCGGTGCGCCGTCGACGGGGCCCCCGTCGAACGGGGGTGCGACGCTCGCGGCCTTGTACTTCGAGTCGGGGAAGACCAGCGAGCAGCCCGTCGCGAGGAGACAGGCGAGCACACACGGGGCCAGACGCCTCATGCGTCGCCGATTTGTCGCAAGAACTCCTCCGCCTCCGTGAGCGCGGGATCCTCGCTCCTCGCCTTGCGCGCCCAGAGGAGAGCTCGGCGCTCCTCGCCGCGCTCGTGCGCGATGCGGGCCTGGAGTAGGAACGCCATCGCTCGGCTCATCGGGCCGTCGGTCTTGTTGAGCGTGACCACGCGAAGCGCGTTGAGCGCGGTGTCGTGATTGCCGAGCTGCATCGCGAGCTGGGCGAGCTCCGCGGCGATGTGACCGTTCGACTTGTCGCTGTCCATGGCCGCGTTGAGCCATTGGAGCTGTAGGCCCGGATCGCCGGCCGCAGCGGCCAGGCGCGCCATGCGCTGTTGGAGCTCGGCGAGCTCGGGTGAGCGTCGTCGGGTGTGCCCGGCGATGGCTTGCTCGAGGAGCTGCCCCGCTTCGGGGTAGCGTTCCGCGGCGATGTAGCAGTCGACCAGCAGCACGAGCGCCGGATGATCCTCGGGCCGGATCTGCACCGCGGCCTCGAGCGGTCCGACGGCCGCACCCGGGTCCCCGGCGCGGAGAAACATGTCCCCGGCTCTCCTCAGGAGCTCGTATCGCTCGTCGCTCGAGCTCGTCGCGTCTGCGTCGACGAGAAGGAGCTGGCCGAGCTCGTGATGCGCGCCGGCGGCCTCGTAGAGCTCGCGGAGCCGATCGCGGATCACGACGCTGTGAGATTGGACGCGAGCGACGTGCTCGAGCCCCGGGCGAGCGCGCCCCGGATCGCCCGCGCGCGTCCACGCGTCGGCCAGACGCAGCGCGGAGTCGATCTGCTCGTCGTCCGACTCGACCGCGACGAGGCGCTCGAGCGTGAGCGCCAGATCCTCGAAGCGGCCGATCGCGCCGTCGACGTCCCGAAGCGTACGCAGCGCCTCGACGTCGGTCGGCGCGCGCTCGACCCAACCCGCCAGGATGTCGCGCGCCTCTTCCGTCGCGCCGAGCTCGCCGAGCACCGCGACCAGGCGGAGTGACGCGCCGCGCTCGGTGTCCATGTCGCCCGTGCGCGCGGCCTCGACGCGTCGCTCGCGGAGCGCTTCGACGAGATCGCTCCCGACGTCGGGCCCGGCGAGCTGATACGCCTCTTCGAGATCCGCGATCGCCGCGTCGGTGTCGTCGCGCGCGGTGAGGATCGAAGCGCGCGTCCGCAAGAGAGTCACGCGGCCATCCCGGCCGCCCGCGCCCGACTCGAGCGCCTCGCCCACCTCGGCGAGCGCGAGCTCGGTCTCGCCCGCGGCACCGCGCGCCTCGAGGAGCTCCGCGAGGAGCTGTATGTCGTCGGGCGCGATGTCGCGCGCCTCGGCGAGCGTCGTAGCGACCGCTCGGGGATCGCCGAGCGTGTCCCGGTAGAGCGCTGCAGCATCGCGAAAGAGCGGCAGCGACCCGCGCGGGTCCGCGATGCGGGTCGCTTCGCTTCGCATGAAGCGAGCGAGCGGCTCCCAGAGATCGCGCTCGCGATACCAAGCCTCCAGACGCTCCCGGA
This sequence comes from uncultured delta proteobacterium, assembly GCA_963740495.1. GTDB lineage: Bacteria > Myxococcota_A > Polyangia > Polyangiales > CAVUEK01 > CAVUEK01. The sequence continues at coordinate 360,949 of CAVUEK010000002.1, read as the reverse complement.
TGGCATCGTCCTCGGGGCACCCGCGGTAGCCGAGCTCGAGCGCGCGCTGCATGCCGTCGGGCTCGTCGAGGCGCTCCCACTCCGCGGCGAGCTCGAGCGAGAGCTTTGCCGCGCCTGCGCCCGTCTCGGTCGCGAGCAAGCGCTCGAGCACCTCGATGCGCTCGCGCGGGTCGTCCTCGGGGCCGAGGAGCGCGAGCAGCGCCTGGGCGAGCCGGCGATCCTCGGGTAGCCAGTCGAGCGCGCGCCTGTAGACGTCCATCGCGTCCTCGCGTCGCACCTTTTCGAGGATGCCCCCGAGCTTGAGCGCGACGTCCCTGATCTGCTCGAGGTCCTGATTGTCGCGGGCGATGTCGAGCTGTCGGGACAACAGATCGACCAGATCTTCGTCGTAGCCGGTCCGCTCGAAGAGATCGGCGAGCATGCCGCCGGCCGCCTTGTGCTCGGGGTCTTCCTCGAGGATCGCGCGGAGCGCGTCCGCGGCGTCGGGCTCACGCCCCTCCTCCGCGAGCAGGAAGAGAGCGCGCTGCATCCTCGCCACGTTTCGCGTCGCGGGATCGAGGGACGCGTCCACGATCTGGTTGACCAAGTCCGTCAACCGATCCTCGGCTCCGCGGCGCCGGTGAACGTCGAGAAGCGGCTCCCACACGCGCCGGTCGTTCGGATCGCGCTCGAGCAATCGTTCGAGCGTGCCCGCTGCGATGTCGAGGCTCGAGTCGTCGTGAGTGGCGAGCGTCGCGGCCTGAATGCGGAGCTCGAACGAGCGCTCCTCGTCCGCGACTCCGGCTGCCGTCTCGAGCCAACGCACGGCACCCGCGACGTCGCCCGCCGCCTTGCGCCGCGCGGCGAGCTCGAGCGGCACCCAGATCGCGCCGGCGAGGCCCGCCTCGGAGCGCTCGGCGATCTCGACCGCGCGCTCGAGCAGGCGCTCGGCGCGGTCGAAACGCTCGTGCTCGGTCGCGAGCTCCACGCCCTCGCGCACCTCGCCGAGGGTCGCGTCCTCGCGCGCCGCCCGTTTCTCGAGGACGTCGAGCAGGAGATCGGCGTCGCCCGCCGCGCGTGCGACGCGCTCGTAGAGCGCGAGCATCCCCGCGTGACCACTCACGCGGTCGGTGACCTCGCGCAGCATCTCGGCGGCGGCGGTGTTGCGCGGGTCGCGCGCGAGCGCGCGAGACAACGTCTCGACGCCCTCGTCGCGATGCTCGTCGGAGCCCAGCCGAACCTCGGCGAGCCTGAAGAGGGCGTCGGCGCGTGCCGTCTGCGTGACCGCCCCTTCGGGCGCGTCGACGAGCAGACCGAGAGCGCGCATCTCCTCGTCGGCATCACCGAGCGCGGCGGACACCCGAGCGAGCGCTGTCCAGGCGTCCGCGAGCCGCACGCCCAGATCCTCGACACGCTTGTAGTGCTTGCGAGCTCGCTTGTGCTTCTCGAGATCCTCCTCGACCACGACGCCGAGCCGCATCGAGAGATCCGATTGCGCTTCGGCATCACCGTCGTTCGCCTTCACGAGCTTCTCGAGCGCGTCGGCATACGAATCGGACTTGCCGATGCGGCGCGCGAGGTCTCGCGTGTCGAGGTGAAGGTCCGCGTGGAGCGGAGCGTGCCCGAGCGCCCGCAGGTAGTGCGCGAGCCCATCCGCGCCGCGCTCGAGGCTCTGGTCGAGAAGGCGCCCAATCGCGCGCTCGACGGCCGAGCGCGACTCGTCTCCTTCCGCGGCGTCGAGGCGGCTCTCGAGCGCCCGAAGGGCGAGCTCCGCGTCCCCATGCGACACGAGCGCCTGGGCGAGCCCGAGCGCTTCGACGTCGCTCGTCGCCGCGGTCTCCAGCGCCGACTCGAAGAGCTCCTCGGCTTGCTCCTCGTCGTCGCGACCACGGGCGATCCTCCCGAGCTCGTACTGCACCTCGCTCGCGCCCACCCTGATCTCCTCGGGCTTCTGACGCCGGACGATGAGGAGAAGCGCGCGATACGCTCGCTCGGCGCGATCCGGGTCGCCGGCCTCGTGCGCCAACGCGCCGAGCGACCGGAGGATGATCGGGCTCGACACGTCCATCTGGGACGCGAGCTCGAGCTGCTCTAGCGCCGCGTCCATGTCGCCCTGGGCGCGGATGACACGGGCGAGCTCGTGATGCGCCGCAGCGCGGTCCGCGTTGCGTCGCCGGCCGTACGACTCGACGACCGCCTCGTAGATGGCCCGCGCTTCGTCGAGGCGGCCGGCCTCGCGCAAGCCCTCCGCGAGCCGCGTCCGGATCTCGGCGATCCTTGGGCGCGACCTGCGCCGCGCGCTCGAGGATCGGGATGCCCCGTCCGGGCTCTCCGCGCCGTTCGAAGATGTCGGCCGCCTCGCGCGCGTACGCGAGGAGCGTCGCGTCGTCGTCGATGTGCGGTGCCGCGGCCGTGAGGAGCGCCGCGAGCCGCTCGTCCGCGTGCGCCACGCGGTACTGGGTCGCGAGCATCTCGCGGACGTCGGCGCGCTCGGGCACCTGTTCGAGAGCGCGCTCGAGCACCGTGATGGCGCGCTCGGGTTGGCCGGCGCCGAGATGGGCATTCGCCAGGCGGACCGCGATGTCCGGCCTCTCGTCGTCCTCCGCCACGGCGAGCCGTCGATCGAGCCACTGCGCGGCTGCCGCGTGCTCGCCTCGCGCCTCGTGAAGCCGCGCGAGCGCCTCGAGAGATTCGATGGTCGCGGCGAGCTCGACGACGCGCCGGTGCGCGTCGACGGCGCGGTCCGTGTCGTTCACCTCGTGCTCGAAGATCGAAGCCACCTTGCTCCACAGCCGAGCTGCCCGCTTCGGCTCGCCGGCGGCCTCGAGCGCTCGCGCCTGGCCGGCCAGCACGTCGGCGAGCTGCGCGTGTCGCCCAGCGAGCTCGAGGACCTCCACGATCGCATCGATGGTCGGCTCGTGCCCCGGTGACTCTTCGAGGTTCGCGAGCAGAGACTCGACCCGCCCGCCGCGCCGCTCGAGCTCGCCGACGAGGTTCGCGAGCTCGAGCCGAATCGTGAGCCGTCGCTCCGGATCCTCGGTGAGGGACAGCTCGTGCGACAGCAGGGACATGCGCTCCGGGAGCCGGTCGGCGGACATGCAGAGATCGGCGAGCGCGCCGAGCACCTCGGTGTCGTCTGGCGTCTCGTCGAGGATGCCGCGATAGAGCACGATCGCTCGCGCAGCGTCGCCCGACGCCGCCGCGATGCGCGCCGCGCTCCGCCGCCACTCGAGCGAAGTCTCCGCAGGAACCGGCAAGAGCGCGGCATCCGAGAGGAGCGCTACGGCGCGTTTCGGATCGTTCGCTTGCTCGTGAACGGCGACGAGCCGCGCGATCGCCCAACGCGTGCATGCTTCGGGTGCTTGCTGTCCACGGAGGGTCGCGTTGCGCCTCCAGAGGCGGCTCGCCTCGCGATAGAGGCGCTCCGCCGTCGTGCGCCCGAGCTCGTCGTCGCCGAGCGCCTCGAACGCGACGCGTGTCGCTTCGTGGAGCGGGTCGAGGTCGTCGTCGAGGAGGTCCGCCAGGCGCACCAGCGTCGCGTAGAGCGCGCGGCCGGGCGCGCGCCGCTGCAGCGCGGAGAGCTCGACGAGCGTCGGCACGTGCGTGTCTTCGCGCGCCACCGCGCGGGCGAGCGCTGCCTGCGCGGCATCCGGATCGGACCGTCGCTCCGCATGCCAGTGCGCGAGGATCGTCTCGAGCTCGCGACCGAGCCCCGGTGTGAGATCCTCGGACGACGCGAGCGCGCGTTCGACCGCGTTCGTGACCTCGTCCCACGCGCCTCGCTCCACGGCCACCGTCTCGACCATCTCGACCACGGATGGGACGACCTCGCGCGCGGCTGCGGTCGAGCGCACCAGCGCATCGGCGAGCTCGGACCATAGCGCCGCGGCACCTGCGGTACGGACGACCGACACGGCGTTCTCGGCGCGCGACGGCTCGCCGTCGAACACCTTCGAGTACGCGGCGAGCGCGGCTTCGGGGTCGCCGAGGTGCGTCTCGACGAGCTTTCCCTCCCAGTTGCGCAGGTAACGCGCGCGGGGCGCGTCCTCGCCGAGCGCCGATACCGCTGCGCGGATCGCGTCGATGGCGGCCGACCAATCCGACGTCGCTTCGGCGAGCCGAAAGACGTCCGCCTCGATGTCGCGCATCTCGGGAGCGAGCGCCATCGCGCGCCGCATCGACCCGAGCGCGGCGCGCAGGTCCTCGGCGCGATGCTCCTGCAGCTGCGCTGCCTCGCGGAGCAAGCGCACGCGGCTCCCGTCGTCGGGCACGGAGGCGAGCCGATGCTCGAGCACCTCGATCTTCAGGCTCCACTCGTCCGTCGAGCCGTACGCCATCGCGAGCGACTCGGCGGCGGGCCCCCGACAATCGGGCACCTCGAGCAGAGCGGCAAGCCCGTCACGCGCCGGCTCGTACCCCGGATCGATCCGGAGCGCGCTCGCGTACGACTCGGTCGCGAACGCGAGCTCGTCGAGCTGCTCGCGCTGCACGTCCCCGATCCGAGCGTAGATGCTCGCGACGTGGTCGGCCTCCCGGTCGGCGGCGCGACCGAGCAGCTCCGAGACGTCGTTCCAGCGCTCCGCTTTCGAGAGGAGGTCGGCGAGCGCATCGACGGTCTCCGGGCTCTCGCCGAACTCGTCGGCGACCGAGCTCCACGTCGTGATCGCGTCGTCCACCGAGCCGAGGCTCTCGTTTTGGACGTGCGCGATCCGCACGAGGTCCGCGCGACGCCGCAGCGGGGACGCGGCGACTTCAGCGCGCTTGCGAAGGGTAGCGACGAGATCGGGCCAGCGCTCCTCGCGCTCGAGGATGAGGATCGTCTCGTCGAGCGCCTCGAGGTCTCGCTCGTCTTCAGCGGCGCGACGCGCCCAGGCGGCGAGCGCCGCCTCCACGTCGCCGAGCTCGTCGTGCACTCGGGCGAGCTGGCCCACCGCGGTGCGGCGGTCTGCCGTCTCGGGCTCGTTGGAAGCGAGCCGTTCGAGCACCGCGATGCGCTCCGCCGGGCGTCCGGCCTCGGCGAGCAGCCCGTCGACGCCACGCGCGACCTTGAGCACGACGGAGCGCTCGACGTCGTCCTCGGACAGCACCTGCTGATAGAGCGCGATCGCTCCCTCGACGTCTCCGACGGCGGCGCGGCGCACGTCGGCTGCCTCGACGCGAAGGCCGATGCGAGTGAACCCGTCCTGGCAAGCGTCGGCGGCGCTCACCAGCGCGGCAGCGAAGCGCTCGTGCGCGCCGAGCCGCTCTGCCGAGCCGCGCAGCGCGTCGCGCGCGTCGCGCGCGGCCGGGTCGAGGCGGAGCACCTCCGTCCAGTGACCGAACGACTCTTCGAGCTTGCCCTGGGCCGCGAGCTGCTCGGCCGCTTCGCGGTGGAGCCCGACCGCATCCTGTCGGTCGGCGAGCTCGAGCGCGCTACCGAGGATGCGGACGACGTCGGTCGCCCGATCGGCGGCGCGATAGCGCGCCTTGAGGAGCTCGAGAGCATCGCGTCGCACGTCGCCCGGAGCCGCGTCGTCGCTCGAGATGCGCTCGAGCAGCGAGAGGGCGCCGTCGCCGCCGCCGCCCTCGTCGAGCAGGCGCTTCACCTCCGCGAGCGCGTCGGCGGGTCGCTCGAGCCGATCGAGGTAGCACGTCGCGATGCGCTCGCGCATCGCGTGAACGTCGGCCTTCTTCTTCAGCGTACCGATCCGCCCCGTCCACAGATCGATCAGGTCCTGCCACTGGCTCTCTTTCTCCAGAAGGCGCTCGAGCGACGAAGCGAGGCTCTTGTCCTTCGGGCGGAGCGGGAGCAGCCGTCGCATGTACTGGATGGCCCTGAGCGAGTCGCCCGCGAAGTCCTTCGCGACGTTGGCGGCCTCGTCGAGCATGTCTGCGCGGCGGTGGTCGTCCTCGGTCGCTTCGAGCGCGCGATCGTAGAGCGCGAGCAGATCGTCGAACCGACCGGCCGCGGTGTGCACGACGGTGAGCCGGGAGAACGCCCAGTCCGCCGACGGATCGTGCCCGAGCACCTGGGAGAGGATGTCGACGAGGAACGTCGAGTCCTCGCCGAACCACTCCTCGAGAAACGACACCGCGCGGCGGCCGAGCGAGGTGGCGAGCTCGGGGCCGATGTCGCCGGAGATGACCTCGCGGTAGAGCTCGGCGACGCCTTCGGGGCTCTGCGTGTCCGCGGCGACTTCTTCGACCGCGTCCCACGCGTCTTCGTCCGACGGATTGGCGCGCGCGTTCGCGATCGCCTCCTTGAGCGCGTCGTCAGCCATGCGTTCGTCCTCGCTCCTCGCCCTCCCGGCCGCACCGGGATCGGGAGGATACCCCGGGAGCGTCTGCGGGATCACGACTGAATTTCGGAGCCGGTGCGCGTCGTTTCAGCGCAGCAGGAAGGCGCCCGAGAGCACCTCGCGCTGCCCCGGGGTCAGGACGTCGCCGGCGGTCGCGGACCAGAACATGAGGTTGTCTCCGCCGTCGCCCGCGCACTCCTCGGCGTCCAGGACGAGGTCTCGGTTCGCGTCGCGGTCGAGCGGGCACTCGGGCGTGTCCGAGATGGGCTCGAACACCGCGCCGTCGGCTTCGGTCGTGTGAAAGAGGCCGAGAAAGTGGCCGATCTCGTGAGCGATGACGCGGCCGAGCTCCGCCGCGCCCACGGCGTCGACGCCGATCGCGATCCCCGAGCCCTCCGTTCCGAACACCCCCCACGGCGCCGGCACCCCGCCGGAGCGCCCGAGCGCACCGTCGACCACCTGCACGAAGTAGATGGGCACCGTCGGCCGGCGCGTCCCAGCGCTGGTCGCGAAGAGCGGCGCGAGCTCGTTCTCCTCGCCGGGCCGAAGCCCGGTCCGCACGAGCGCGAGCTCGTCGCCGAGCGCACCGACGATCGCGTGCTGCCGAACGTCACCGATGACGATGCCGGCGGGTGCGAGCAGCGTCCCCGCGTCGGCGAGCGCAGCGGCGAGCGTCGGCGGGCCGTGGTCGCCTTCGGGCGCGAACGTGCCCGCGTAGTAGAGGTCGAGATCGAGCGACGTCCCGAGCCCGGATCGCGTCTCGAGGATCAGCTCGCCCTCGCCCGTACCCTCGGTCTGCACGCTCAGCGCGTACCCGAGCGCCGAGGTCGGGCCCGTCGGCGCGTTCGGCACCAGGACGGTGATCGGCCGAACGCGATCCTTGACCGGGTTCGATTGCCGCTCGCCGGCGAGCATCGCCCCGTAGTCGAAGAGCGTCGCCGGCGGCGCGTCGCGCGTCTCGAGCCCGACGGCCAACGCGTCGACGTCGCATGCGGGCACGAGGATCGCGAGCCCGCGCGAGCCGAGCAGGTCGAGGTCGACGCGCAACCGACCGGCTGCGTCGAGCGCTCCGCCCACCGGGTGTCTCGCGACCACTACGTCGGGGAGCGCGACGGCGCGCGCCGTGCACGCGAGCAACGGTTGGAGCGCATCGGACGCGGTGCGCGCGTACGCGGGCGCGCATCGGTCGTCCTCGACACAATCATCGTCGGCCGCGCACGGCTCGAGGCACGTTCCGGAGAGAGCGCAGATCCCGCGCGCGCACTCGGTGCCCGTCTCGCAGGCTTCGCCGTCGGCAGCGCCAGGACCGAGCGCGCCGCAGGCGAGCGTCGGGGGCGCGAGATCGTCCGCGGCGGCGGTCGCGTCGAGGACGCACGCGGAGCCCGAGCCGCAGTCCGCATCCGAGCGACACGATCCCGAGGCGACGGGCGCATCGCACGAGAGCCGAGGCGGATGCCCGCCATCGAATCGGCTCGGCGCGTCGTCGTCGCCGCACGCCACGAGGGCGAGCAGGACGAGCGCACGCGGGGCCAGGCGCGACATCGGATCGATGATACGCCCGGCTCGGTGCTACTGAAGAACGTGAGACCGCCGAATGATGCGCCGCTGGCCCGCGCTGAGCGTTCGAGCCGTGCCCGCCCAGAACATCAGGTTGTCGGCGCCGGCGCCGGTGCACTCGAACGGGAGGAGGTTTCCATCGCCGTCGGTGTCGCGATTCGAGCCGGCACTCGGGCGTGTCGTCGAGCGGCTCGACCACGATCCCGCTCAGCTCGCTCGTGTGGAAGAGGCCGAAGAAGTGGCCGAGCTCGTGCGCGATTGCGGTCTCGAGTCTCTCCGAGATGCCGGGATCGAACGTGTCGCCCGCGATGGCGATGCCGGACGAGCCGGTCCCTTGCATCCCCGGCGGTCCGGGGACGCCGCCCGCGATCCCGGCGGCGATGTCGCCGAGGCCACCGACGAAGAAGATGCCGATCGACGGACGGCCTGCACCGGCGGAGAGGCGGAACAGGTTGTCGAGATTGGGAAGGTCCTCGTCCGGCCCCGCCTCGATGAAGCCGAAGCGCGAGCGGAGCCCGCCGACGACGCGATGATGTCGCACCTCACCGAGCTCGAGCGAGAGCACGCCGAGCGCTGCGCGGACCGCCGTGTCGAGCTGCGCGTCCGAGCGGCCCCCCGAGACGACGGTGTAGATGTCGACGTCGAGGATGGACGCGACGCGATCGCGATTGAAGCGAAGGAGGCTCACGTTCGCGGTGCCGCCCGCTTCGACGTCCAGCACGTACCCGGCGTCGGAGAGCACCGAGCGTGTTCCGTTCGGAACGAGGACTCCGGACGTCTGGCTCGTGAGCTGGACGGTGTTGCGAGGCGGCGTACCGAACGGGTCGATCGCGGCTTCGAGGTCGAAGAGGACGATCGGACGTCGATCGTTGGTAGCGAGGCGGGTCGCTTGCCAGAGGACATCGGTGTCGAGCGCGACCACGTACGTCGTTCGACTCGTCGGCGGAGGGAGCTCGAGCGAGCTCGTGGTGAGCGGGCTCACGGAGCCGATCATCGAGGGCCCCGCGACGGTCACGTCGGGCGGCGCGTCGTGGAGGTGCACGCAACCGCGGAACGGTTGGAGCGCGGTCGGCCCGGTGCGCGCGTACACGTCGAGACAGACGCGCGGGCCCCCGTCATCGCCCTCGCAGTCGGAGTCGTCGATGCAGGGCTCGACGCAGGTCCCGGCCAGCAGGCAGAGCCCGCGCGCGCACTCGGCCGCATCGTCGCAGAACGATCGATCGGCTGCGCCGCGGGCGAGCGCGCCGCACAGGAGCGGCATCGGCTCGAGATCCTCGCCGGCGCGCGCGCTGTCCGCGACGCACGACGAACCGTCCGCGCACTCGCGATCGGCGCGGCACTCGACGACGGGGCCGGCGTCACGCGCGCCCCCGTCTCGGCCGGCGTCCCGCGAGCCGCCGTCCGGTCGCCCCGAGTCCGGAGCGGCCGCGTCCCGAGCGGCACCGCCGTCGCTCGGCGGCGGCGCGACCGACAGCCCGGTCCGAAAGCCGCAGCCGGCAACGGCGAGCGAAAGAGCGAATGCAGAGAGTGCGCGGATCATTTCGGCGCCTCGATCCGAGCGCGCCGGCGCAGGAGCGCGTCGCGAGCGGGCCCGTCGCCGACGACCTCGAGCACGAGATCGATCACGCGGAGCGTGAGCTGCTCATCGCCCGCGGCCTCCGCGAGGTCCACCGCGGCTCGGAGCGTCGCGGTGTCGCGCAGCGCCGCACCGTGCTCGGCGAGCGCGAGCGCCGCCTCCGCACGGCGCCCCGTGCGCGAGAACAGCTCGTATCGTTCGCGGGCGCGCTCGGGCGCGCTCCGAGGCGCCTCGCCCGGATCGGTGTCGAGGTCCGCCAGCGCGACGAGCTCCGTCCGCGCGTGGGCGTCGACCGCGGGCGCGGAAGCCTCGGCGGCGGAATCGGACGCGCTCGGCGGCTGGCTCGTCGTGCTCATCGCGCTCGCCGCGCTCGCCGCGCGCGGCGGCGCGTCGCCGCCGTACAGACGATGGCGCAGCGGGCCCAAGCGCGCGTCGTTTGGCGCGCGTCGTTCGAGCGCCTCTACGAACGGTCGCGCGGCGTCGCAATCCTCGCGCTCGTCGAGGTGGTAGCACGCCGCTTCGACGAGCGCGTGCTCGAGCGCCGCGCCGCCGCTCCTGTGCGTGAGCAGCCGACCGTAGGCCGCTCCGACAGCGCCGGCATCACCGAGGGTGATCCTCACGCGCGCGAGCGCGCACGCGAGCGCGGGGTCCGACGGCTGGAGCTCGGCCGCCCGCTCGAGACGCGCCTCGGCGGCCGCCAGACGTCCCGCGCCGACGAGAAGCGCGGACGCGCGGTGGAGCGCGAGCGCCGCACGTACCGGGTCACCGCCGTCGCGCGCGCTGCGAGCCGCCCGATCGAGGCGCGAGACGGCTGCGGCGCGGTCGCCGCGCGCGGCGAAGAGACCGGCGAGGCCTTGGAGAGCGGCCGGATCGTCGGGCGCGGCGAAGAGCGCTTCGCGGTACGCCTCCTCGGCTTCCTCGGGCGCGCCGAGACGGTCGAACGCGCTGGCCGCGGCGACGGCGATGCGCGCGCGCTCCCGTCCGGCGAGCGGCGCCGCGAGCGCCTTCTGTGCAGCGAGCCGAAGTGCCTCCGTGTCCGCGGCGAGGCGCGCGAGCTCGACGCGCTCGAGCGCGAGCTCGGCGTCGTCCGGCTTTCGGGAAGCCGCCCGCGAGACGAGCTCGAGCGCCCGGGCCGCGTCGGCGCGCGGCATGCGGCGGGCGAGCGCGACCACGGCCTCGGCCGCGAGCTCGGCGATCGGCTCCACGCGCAGCGCGAGCTCCGCCGCGCGTTGGGCTCGGTCGAAGTCGTTCACCCGGAGCGCCAACCGGATCGACGCACACACCGACAGCGGGTCTTCGCGACCTTCGAGGGCGCCCAGCACCTCCCGCTCGAGGCCCGGCACCTCCGCCATCACCGAGAGGCGCGCCGCGTCCGCGACCTCGCGCTCTCGTTCGCTCGCGCCAGGTCGGCCTCGGATCTTGTCGCGGAGCGCTTCGGCCGCGACGAGCGCGCCATCGACATCGGCCTCGGCGAGACGCGCGAAGATCGGCGCCCGAGCGCGCGCGGCTTCCTCCGCGTCGAGGATCGCGTCGCCGGGCTCGGCGACGAGGTGCGCGCCGAGCTCGAGCACCACGGTCCCGTCGACGATGCGCGGCGGCGCGATCTCGACGCCACGCTCGTCCGGCAACCTGTAGCCCGCTCGCACGAGCGCGCCAGCGAAGAGAACGCGAAATGGGCGTGCGAGCCGGAGCACGAAGCTCGCGTCGTCGACGGTCAAGCCCAGCGACCGCGCCGCGACGAGCGCGCGATGTAGCGGCGTCGCGGGCCCATCGAGGACCGAGCGGATCTCGATCGGCGCGAACAGGAGATCGGTACCGTCGGTGATCGGCACGAGATCGACTCCGATGACGCCGAACTCGTCGCGAACGGCGAGACGAACCACCCCCGCCCCGAGATCCTCGCCGATGACGAGCCTGACGCCGCGAGCGGCGGCCGCGTCGACCACACGACGCGGCTCGACGCGTGCCGTCGCCCGGCGTACCCGCGTTCGTCGCGTGCGAAATCGCGCGGGCCCATCGGTCAGGTCGATCGGAAAAGCGATGCGACCGAGCGACAGCTCGAGCGTCTCGAACGTCGCAACGCCGGCGTCGAGCGGCCGCGCGAGACGTAGCAGACCGTGGCCCGCTTCGAAGCGGACGTCGAACCGCGGCGTCTTCGACCGCCCTCGGGGCCTCGCGCCGCCGCGCCCGAGAGCCTTCTTCACGAATCCTCGCCCGACGGGACCGGGATCGTGTCGCTCTTGGGCTTGGACGCGGGCACGCGCTCGCGAAACGCGCGCCACGCATCACCGAGCACGGCCTCCGCACGTTCGAGCAGCTCGCCGAGCGTGGGCCGTGCGGCGTCGTGCCCTTGCTCCGGGGCCTCGTCTCGCTCCGCACCGAGCGCGATCGCCTCCTCCGCGCAGAGCGCGCACGCGACCCACTTGTCCCGCTCCGCGTACGAGCGCGCGAGCAGAGGCAACACGTCCCTCGGCGGCGCACCGAGCGTCAGCGCGCGCCTCAATAGCCCGATGGCTTCGCCGTGACGGTCGTTCTCGGCGCAGCTCTCGCCCATCCGGCGGAACAGGTCGCCGACGGCGGGCCCGTCCTGCCCCCACTGGATGCCGAGGCGCAGCACCTCCTCCGCCCACTCGGCACGGCCCGTGCGCGCGTAGGCCGTGCCGAGGAGCCCGAGGCTGCGCGCCAGCGTCGCGCGAACCTCCGGCGAGAGGCGCTGCCCTTCGGCGGTGCGCAGAAGTATCGAGAGTGGGCCGGGCCACGCGCCGAGCAGCTCGATCGCGCGTCCGTAGTTGGCGTCGTCGAGGGCCGCCTCGGCCTCCGGAACGAGGCCGAGATTGATCGAGAACGGTGAGCCCGTGGACGAGCGATCCGCCTCCGCCCTCACGCGCTCTCGGAGGACCTCACGCAGCACCTCGATGCGAAGCACCTCTTCGTCCTCGCCGATGCGAACCGCGACACGGACGCTCGAGTCCTCGTCGATGACCAGCGCCTCGAGACGAACGCCGAAGAGCGGTGCGAGGAGCACGTAGCGGAAGCCGATCAGCTCTTGGATCGCCTCCGAGTCGAGGGACGCCGGATCCTCGACCGCAGGCGGAGGTGGCTCCTCCGAGAGCAGAGCGAGCGCGAGACGTCTGCGGAATTCGACGAGCGGCAACCTCTGCTCGTCGTCTCCGTCGCCGAGCACGAAGTCGACGAGCGAAGCATCGCGGGCTCTTCGATTGACCGAGATGGCCGTGATGCGAACGCCGGCGAGGACGGAGAATGCGACGAACCGCTCGCCGACCACTTCACAGAGCTGGCGGAAGGTGGAGTTGTCGTGCGCGAGACGCTCGAACCAGCCGTCCGCCCGAACGGCGTCGAGCGGGATGAAGCGGGGCGTCTCGAGCATGGACTGCGAAGGATTTCGTCGGCGCGCCCCCGGGTCAAGCGATACGGGCGCGATACCACTCGATCGTGCGGGTCAGACCGTCCTCCAGGTCGGTCCGCGCCCGGAAGTCGAGGAGCTGCTCGGCCTTCCGGACGTCGGGGATGCGGAGCTCCACGTCCGGGAAGCCCCACTCGACGAAGCGGAGCTCGGAGGTGCTGCCCGTGAGCCGGACCACGAGGCGCGCGAGCTGGTAGATGGTGATCGTCGAGCGCGGGTTGCCGATGTTGAAGGAGTGGCCGACCGCCTCGTCGCGGTCGAGGCACAGCAAGATGCCGTCGACGATGTCGTCGATGTAGCACCAGGACCGGATTCGATCTCCCTCGTTGTGGATCGATATCGGCTCGTTCCCGAGAGCGCGCGTAACGAACGCATGCACGGCCCCCTCCCCCACCTGCCCCGGCCCGTAGATGTTGAACGGTCGGATGGAGCACGTCGGGAGGCCGTACTGCTTGAAGTAGTTGTGCGCGAGGTGCTCGGTCGCGAGCTTCGAGACGGCGTAGGTCCAACGCGCCTCGCCGACGGCACCGAGGCTCGTCACGTCGGCCTCGCGCACGCGGAACGCATAGCTGCCGAAGACTTCGCTCGTCGAGAAGTCGATGAAGCGCCGCACGCTGGGTGCCTGCTTGGCGGCGCGAAGCGCGTTCATCGTGCCCTCGATGGACACCTCCATCGTGAGCACCGGGTTGGCGAGCACCGTGTCGACTCCGGCGATCGACGCCATGTGCACGACGTGCGTCACGCCTTCGGCGGCCGCAGAGAGCGCCGCGGCGTCGCGCACGTCACCGACGACGACCTCGACGTTCGGATGCGTGTCCAATCCGGCGGTCGCGAGCGCGTTGCGTCGGAGGTTGTCGAAGATCCGGATCCGGTTCTCGTCGGCGAGCCGGCGCGTGAGCGCGGTCCCGATGAACCCGGCGCCACCGGTGACGAGCAGATGCGCGCCCTTGGGCATGGTCTCCTGCTCTACCAGCTGGCGGCACGCGTGGGAATGGGTATCGTGCCGTCGTGCAGGGCGCGCTCGGCTCGTTCGCTCGTGTGCTCGTGATCGCACAGCTGTGCGGGTGCGGCGCGTGTCACGCGCCGCCGAGAACGGAGATACCGGAGCTCCGCGTGCCGCGGACGACGGGCGCGATTGCGCTCGACGGCCATCTCGACGAGGCGGATTGGGGATCGGCGCCACGAACCGAGCGCTTCGTCGGCACCCTCGACGGTTCCGAGTCGGGCCCGGAGAGCCGAGCGCGAATGCTCCGCGACGACACGCGCCTCTACGTGGCGTTCGAGGTCGACGACCCTTTCCTCGTCTGTGGGATGGACGGCCGCGACGCGCACCTCTGGGACGAGGACGTCGTCGAGCTCATGATCGACCCCGACGGTGACGGCGCTCGATACTTCGAGCTCCAGGTGTCGCCCTCCGGGCGCATCTTCGACACGTGGTTCGACTCTCCTCGACAGCCCGCGCCCGTCGGTCACGTCGCGTGGCAGAGCGGGCTCGTCGCGGGCGTCGACGCGCGGGGAGTCGTCGACGACGACGAAGCCGACGACGGGTACACGGTCGAGCTGGCGATCCCGTGGAGCTCGCTCGCGCTCGGCGGAGCGAGTGCCCACGGACCGGCGTCGGGCGACACGTGGCGCATCGCGCTCTACGTTCTCGACGCGCGCGAGCAAGGACAGCTCGGCGTGGGATGGTCGCCGCCCCTCGTGGGCGATTTCCACGTCCCCGATTGGTTCGGTCGCGTCGTCTTCGAATGACCGGACATCTCCACTGCTCTCTACACGCGCGCGCGGCGACGTCTTTACAAGGTCCGTCGCCCGTGGAAACCTCGCATCGAGCGAGCGTTCCGGAGGATCGCGATGGGCATCTTCAGCCGCATGAATCGTGTGATCAAGAGCAACCTCAACTCCCTCGTCGACAAGGCGGAGGATCCGGAGAAGCTCATCGGCCAGACCATCTCGGACATGGAGTCGGAGGTGAAGAAGGCGAAGAAGGATCTGCTCGCGACGCTCGGGACCGCGAAGCGGCTGGTGAAGAAGGCCAAGGAGCACGAGGAAGAGGTCGACAGCTGGGAGAACAAGGCCGTGCTCGCGCTCCGACAGGGCGACGAAGACCTCGCGCGCGAGGCGCTCCGACGCAAGGGCCGCGCGAAGACGCTCGCGGAAGACGTGCGCAAGCAGGCGGCGGACGCCGAGAGCTCGGCGGACGAGATGAAGTCGACGCTCGACGGTATCGAGCGGAAGATCGACGAGCTCAAGTCGAAGAAGGGGACGCTCGCAGCCCAGGTGCGGCGCGCGCGCGAGACGCCGTCCGATACAGCTGGTGGCGGAGGCGGTCGCTTTCGGTCCGAGGCGCTCGACGAGCTCGACCGGATGACGGGCCGTATCGATCAGCTCGAGGCCGAGGTCGAGGCCGCCGACGTTCTCGACGATCCGAAGCGTGCCGAGGTCGAAGCGAGGTTCCGCGCGCTCGAGAAGGGCACGAAGAACGATCAAGTCGAGGACGAGCTCGCCGCTCTCAAAGCCAAGCTGGGCTAAGCCCGCAGCATGGCCGATCGGCTCGTCTTCTGGCACCGGCGGGTCCCATCGTCGCGCGACGAACAAGAGGACGCCGAGTTTCTCGCGTCGTGGTCACGCAAGGTCGCGGAGGAGCTCCGAGCCGCGCGCGCGATCGAGACATCGATGCTCGGAACGGCGGTCGCCGCGGAGCTCGACGTGATTGATCTCGCCGAGGGCGTCGAAGCGTCGCTCCGCCTTCTCGACGAGGCCGAGCGACTCGAGCCGCCGCTGAAGATCTGCATCGGCGCCGCATGCGGTGCCGTCGCGGCGTCGGACGATGGACGTGGCGGACGCTTCCGAATCGGCGCGGCGATCGATCGCGCCCAGCTTCTCGCGAATCGAGCGCGCGCGGGTGAGCTCGTGCTCGACCCCGCAGCCCGCACGCTCGCCGAAACGCGATACCTGTTCGGACGCCAGGTCGGCGCCGGCGCAGGCTCCCTCCGAGGCCACGCGCTCGATCGCGCGCATCCACGTCGCGCGGATTGTCGCCCCGCGATCGAGAACCTTCGCGCGCCCGTGCTGCCGGCGGAGATCCGAGACACCCTCCACCGCCTCGACGAGCTCGGCCGCGCCCGAGGCCAGCACATCGTCGTGCTCCGCGGCCCCATCGGCGCCGGCGCGAGCGAATGGATCGACGCGTTCGCGCGCCACCACGATCCTCCGCTCGTGCTCACGCTCGAGCCCGTTCCGGGCGTGCTCGAGCCGCTCGGCAGCTTGCGCTACGCGCTGACTCGACGGTGGAAGACTCGCGAAGGCGTCGGGCCCGCGGTGGCGATGCTCGGCGGCGACGCTCCGGCCACGCTCGCCGCGATCGCGCGTGGTGCCCCCGTCGATCGCCTCGCGGCGGTCGCGGCCGTTCGCGCGCTGCTCTCGCATCACGGTAGCGGCGGCAAGCGCCCCTGGGTCGTCGCCGATCCGCTCAACGCGGTGGATCCGGCCACCGTGGGAGTGCTCGCGGACGCTCTCGCCAAGGACGGGCCGGACGCCTTGTTCATCGGGCGGCTGCCGCTCGACGCACGACCGCCGAAGCCGCTCCTCAACCGCGGCGGTCTCGAAGAGATCGTGCTCCCGCTCCTTCGGACGCCCGACGGCAAGGAGATCGCGCAAGCGATACTCGGCCCGCTCACCGCCGAGGACGTGACCCGTCGGGTCGCCGTGCTCGGTGGCGACACGCCGCTCGGGGTCGTCGAAGCGGCTCGAACGCTCATCGCCGCGGGCGACCTCGTGTGGGACGACGGGAGGTTTCGCTTTCGCGTCGGCCCGCGCGGTGGGGTGAGCGGCATCCCCGTCGAATCGTTGCTCGACGAGCGCATCGCGTCGCTCGAGCCCACGCCGCGCCGGATCCTCGAGGCGGTGTGCGCGGCGCCGAGCGGCTCACCGAGCGAGCTGTCGCGCGTCGTCGCGACCGCGGACGGTATCTCTCCGGAGGAGCTCGCCGAAGGGATCGAGCGCCTGGTCACGGAGTCGCTCCTCTCGCCGGAGGAGCCGCTCGCGGCGACATCGACGATGCTACGCGCGGTCGTCGTCCAGACGATGCCGCCGTCGAGGCTCGGCGAGCTCTACCGATTCATCGCGCAGACGATGCAGGCGAGCGCCGGCGAGGACGCGGAATTCGAGAAGGCGACCGTCGGGTTCTACCTCGCCGAGGGTGGGCAGGAAGCCGAGGGTGCTCGCGCGCTCATCGAGGCGGGGCGCGCCGCTGCGCTGCACGGGTTCCCTCGGGCGGCGGTGAGGCTCGCAGCCGCCGCGGTGCAGTTCGATTCGTCGCCGCGCACGCGCGCGGCCGCGACGATGTTGAGCCGAAGCGTGAGCGACGCGACCGGACGGGACTCGAGCCCGCCCCCACCCGAGACGGTCGTCGCTCGCCATGGCGGCACGGAGAAAGCGACCGGGGAGCGCAGCGTGCGAGAGATGGCGGTCGCTGCGCTGCGCGATCGCGATTGGGAAGCGGTCGACCGCGCGATCGACATCGCGATCGCGGAGGGACGAGATCGAGAGGCGGCGGAGCGCATCCGAGCGCTGGCATCACTCGGGCGCAGCGACGTCGCAGGCGCGTTCTCCTCGCTCGGCAGCGCGAGCGACCCGTACGTCGGCGCGCGCGGACCGCGCGCCGAGATCGCTCGCGCCGTCGTTCTCCTCGCGGCGGAGAGACCGGTCGAAGCGATTCGGTGTGCACTGCGCGCGCTCCGCGCGACGCGCGAGACGGGCAACATGCAGGGCGAAGCAGCGGCTCTGTGCGCGCTCGCGTTGGCCTACCGCGCGATCGGACGCGACGGCGCGGCGAAGAAGTTCGAAGACGCGTCGCCGGCCTGACCGCGCCGATTCGCGTGATCCTCTTGTGGATCGCGCACATACGACCTATGGTGGGAGGGTCGGTGTGGCCTTCGGGTCGCCCGACATAAACCAACGAGCAGGATGCGGAGAGAGCACGCCGCGGCGAGCGCTCCACGTCCGTCGGGGCCCGCGCCCAACGTGCGCCTGGAGGTGAGATGGACGGAGGTCACGTTCGAGAGCCGCACAAGCTGAAGATCTACACGAGCGAACGGCTCGAGCGCATACCGCAGGTCGCGCATCTCGATCGTGATCGTGTGGATGCGATGAAGGCCGTGAGCGCGGTGCTCCCTTTCCGCGTGAACGAGTACGTGTGCGACGAGCTGATCGACTGGAACGCGATCCCGAACGACCCGATCTTCCAGCTGACGTTTCCGCAGCCCGGGATGCTCGCCGAACCGGATCTCGCGACGATGCTCGATCTCGTTCGTCGCGGTGTTGGCAAGCCCGAGCTTCGGGCGGCCGCGCGCGCGATCCAGCTCCGACTCAACCCGCACCCTGCGGGCCAGACGAGCCTCAACGTCCCGATGGTCGACGGCGTGCCGCTCCCCGGGATGCAGCACAAGTATCGCGAGACCGTGCTCTTCTTCCCGACGCCGGGCCAGACGTGCCACGCGTACTGCTCGTACTGTTTTCGCTGGGCGCAGTTCGCGGGCCTCGAAGGCCTGCGATTCGCGAGCAACGAGCCCGAGCTGCTCGCGCGATACGTCGCTCGTCACGACGAGGTCCGCAGCGTGCTCTTCACCGGTGGCGATCCGATGGTGATGAAGGCGAAAGTGCTCGCGCGATACATCGAGCCGCTGCTCTCCATCGAGCACCTCACGAGCATTCGCGTCGGGACGAAGTCGGTCGCGTACTGGCCGCACCGCTACGTCACCGACGACGACGCGGACGACCTCCTCCGACTGTTCGAGCGCGTAGCCGGAAGCGGAAAGACGCTGGCGCTGATGGCCCATTACAGCCACCCCCGCGAGCTCGAGGGTGCCATCGCCCGTACCGCCGTCGAGCGCATCCGCGCGTCCGGCGCCGTCGTGCGATGCCAGGCGCCCCTCATCAGGCATGTCAACGACGATGCCGACGTGTGGGCCGAGCTCTGGAACACCGAGGTCAAGCTCGGCACCGTCCCGTACTACATGTTCGTGGAACGCGACACGGGCGCTCGCGGCTACTTCGCCGTCCCGCTCTCTCGCGCGTTCTCGATCTTCAGCGAGGCGAGGCGGCGCGTGAGCGGCCTCGGACGAACGGTGCGCGGGCCGTCGATGAGCACCACGGCAGGCAAGGTCCTCGTGGACGGCATCGCCGAAGTGAACGGCGAGCGGGTGTTCGTGCTCAAGCTGATCCAAGCGCGTGAGCTCGAGTGGGTCGATCGCGTCTTCTTCGCTGCGTACGACGAGACGGCGACGTGGCTCGACCAGCTCCGTCCGGCGTTCGGCAAGACGGAGTTCTTCTTCGAGGAGCGCCTTCGCGAGCTGATGGGCGGCGGAAGACACCTCTCGGTGATGGCGCCGCTCGACGAAGCGATGAGCGCGTAGAGCCCGGCCATGATGCGTCTCCCGCGAGGACGCACCACACCCTCGCGCTCCGCC
Organism: uncultured delta proteobacterium; assembly: GCA_963740495.1. GTDB lineage: Bacteria > Myxococcota_A > Polyangia > Polyangiales > CAVUEK01 > CAVUEK01. The sequence goes on along the minus strand of CAVUEK010000002.1, from coordinate 341,665 downwards.
CGAGGGTGAGAACGTGGAGACACCCGGACCGGCGTGACCTTGGGTGACTCGACCAGGAGAGTGAAAACGAAGATCTCGAGCGCTCCGCGTCTCGACAGCCACCAGCGCCGGTGTCACCTTCGTTCAATGCGCGCGCGCATCGTCGGTGTCTCGGTGACGATGAGCATCTCGATGATCGCAAGTGCGCTCGCGTTCCTCGCGCTTCCACTGGACGTACCTCCGGCCTACCGTCCGCGCGGCGGGTCCATCGTGAGCTCACGGCTCGCGATCCCGCGCGCGGCGGCGGAGACCGCGAGCGTGGAGCCCGCGCTCTCCAGTCCGGCCGAGCCCCGCGTCGGGCCTCGCGCGCCACGACGCCGAGCGCCCGTCCCATCCCGGGACGATCTCGACCTCTTCCCCGCACCACCCCCGGTCCCGCCGACACCGCTCACGAACCTGCCGCCGGGGTTGCGCCCGGAGCTCGACCGCGTCCCGTGCACGGTCGATCGGCTCGACGGCTCGATCGGTGAGGCCGTCGGGCGCGAGGGCACGGTGTCGGACGTTCTCTTCCTTCTCGGAGCGCGCCGGCAGGTGACCGCGGATTTCGCGAGCGCCGCCGACTACTACGAAGCCTTCGCGCTCCACGCGCCCGAGGCCGACGGAGCGGAGTGCTCGGCAGCGGAGCGGGCGCTCGGCACCTGCCCCGACGCGCCGCGAGCGCTCGAGAGAGCGATCGCGTTCCGCCATGCGCTGGGCGACATCAATCGTGCGGTCGAGCTCGCCGACGTCTACGTCGACACCTACGGCGAGACTCGGATCGCGGACGCCGCGCGGGTCAGCCTCGAGGCTGGGCGCTTTCTCCTCGAGGAGCACCGGAACGACGAGGCCATCGCGCACTACCGGCGGCACACGCAGAGGTTCGCGCGCCACGTGCGGCCCGCAGAAGCGGTGCGGGCGTGGGTCGAGCGCGGGCGCGCGGAGTGGACCGCGGGCGAGCGCAATCGTGCGTCGCGCTCCTTCCGGAGAGCGCTGCTCGAGTGGCGGCGCGGTCGAGGTGACGAGGTCGCGCTCGCGATCGATCCCGAGGGCGACGGATCGGGAGCGGACTTCGCCCGCGCGCTCGACGCGGTGGCGGAGGCTGGCTATCACCTCGCCGAGCTGCGCTACGAGCACTTCCACGAGATCGACGCGCCTGGATACGCCGGCGACGGGACGCCAGTAGACGTCCAACGTTGGGTCGCGCGGCGCCTGCGGCCGTGGGTGGTCCAGAAGGCGAGAGCGCTCGCGAGCGCCGAAGCGGCGTACGTGCGCGTGGCCGAGCTCGGCTCCACGCGGTTCCGCGTCGCGGCCGAAGCTCGAACGGGCGAGATGTACCACGAGATGATGGAGTCGTTCCGGCGAGCGCCGCTGCCGGAGGTTCGCGTCGAGACCGAGCGAGAGACGCTCGTCGCGCGCGCCGATTGGCGCGCGGCACCCATCGAACGGCTGCGGGGCGGCGCGCGTGACGCCTTTCGCCGGTGCCTCGACGCCGCCATCCGCAGTCGTCAGTTCGGACGTGACGCCTCGCTGTGCGCGATCGAGCTCGACCGAGTCGCGGCCGAGCCACATGGGGTGGAGATCGTTCCCCGAAGGGCCCGGCTGCACGAGCCCTCGTCGGCTCCACGACCGCTCCACATGCACGTGTCGCCGGAGGCCTGCTCCGACGGCGCGGAGGCGCCGCTCACGCGGAGTTGATCACGTGGGCCGTGGCTCTCGCACCGCGAGGGCGCTCCGTACCACCGACAAGAGCGCCGAAGCTCCGAACGGCTTCTGGAGAAAGAAGGGGCGCGCCTCGATGCCCTCCAGGCGGCGACGAGCGTCGACCTCGTCGTAGCCGCTCATGAGCACGACGGGCACGTGCTGGTCGATGCGTCGCAGAGCGACGACGGTCTCGTAGCCGGCCAAGCGCGGCATCGTCGAATCGACGACGACGAGGTCGATGCCGCGTTCGATGCCGCGTTCGATGCCGCGTTCGATGCCGCGTTCGATGCCGCGTTCGATGCCGCCTTCGATGCCGCGATGCCGCGCGAAGACCTCGACCGCCTCGCGACCGTCGGCGGCGGTGTAGACGACGAGACCCGCCTCTTCGAGGATGCGCGCCGTCACCTCGCGCACACCCGGCTCGTCGTCGACGACGAGCACCGAGCCTGGGCCGATCGCGCCGACGGGGATCTCCGTGCTCTGGTCCAACGTCGTCGCCGGGCGGTCGGAGGCCGGTAGCAGGATTCGAGCGCGCGTGCCGCGTCCGGGCTCGCTCCGAACCTCGACCATGCCGTCGTGCGCACCTACGATCCCCACGACCGCGGCCAGCCCGAGGCCGCGACCGACCCCCTTGGTGCTGAAGAACGGCTCGAACATCCGCTGCCGCGTCTCTTCGTCCATGCCGCAGCCGTCGTCGGCGACCTCGAGCTCGACGAACAGCTCGGGAGCGTCGCCCGACGGCGCATCCGATGCGGTGACCGGCTGCACGCGCCTCGTCCGAATGCGGATGACTCCCGTACCTCCGGCGTACGCGTCGGACGCGTTCGTGATGAGATTCATCACGACCTGCCGTATCTGCGCAACGTCCGCGTGAACCGTCGGAGCATCCGGTGCGAGGTCGAGCTCGATGCGAACGCTCTTCGACGCTGCGGTGTCGAACAACGGCGTCGTCTCGAGGACGAGCGCACCCACCTCGACGTGTTGCATCTCGAAGCGGCCCTTGCCGGCGTACGCGAGGAGCTGCTTGCTGAGCTCTGCGGCCCGCCGCGCCGCCTGGCGCACGATCTCGAGCGGTGCATGCGCCGACGAGCCCGGAGGCGCGTGGCGACCGACGAGCTCGGCGCCGGCGAGGATCGCCGTGATGAGGTTGTTGAAGTCGTGGGCGATGCCTCCCGCGAGCACGCCGAGGCTCTCGAGCCGCTGCGCCTCTTCCAGCTTGCGGTCGAGCCGGCGGCGCTCCTCGTGAGCGAGCCGCTGCTCGGTGACGTCACGCGCGATGATGATGGCGTTACCTTCGGCGACGGGAACGATGCGGGCCTCGAACCGCTTGGCGCCGCCCGGCAGCTCGAGGTCGTACTCGACGCAGACGAGTGGCTCGCCGGCGTGGCTGCGGTCGAGCGCGCGGAGGATGATCTGTGCGGGAACCTCGGGGAGGACGTCGACCATCCGCTTGCCCAGGAACTCCTCAGGCGCCGCGTAGAGATCGGCGGCGCGACCGGCGCGATAGCGAACGATCGCTCCGTCGGGTGCGACCTCGAACAGCAGGTCCGGCAACGCTCGGAAGATCGCTTCGAGCTCTTCGTTCCGCGCGACGAGCTCGTCGTGCTCGCTCGCCGCGTGATCGTCGTCGCGCACGAGGAGACGATACGCGCTCGACGAACGGACGGCGACGGACAGCGGCGAGTATCGCCTGGGCCCGAGGCGGTCGACTCGTCCGTTCCTGTGCCCTTATCCTGGGACCATGCTGAGCGACGTCGTCATCGACGAGCGGACCTGGGCAGACGCGGAGGAGGCGCGGCGCGCCGAATGGACGTCCGCGATTCGGGACATGCTCGCACACGCCGACGAGCTGTCGTTCGCGCCCGACGCGGCGAGGTTGCTGGTCACCGTGAGCGCGCAAGCGAGCACGCTCGATCTCGTCGGCAAAGGCGGCGAGCCCCTCGGGAGCTGCGTCGTCTCGAGGAGCGCCCTCTCCTCTCATGTGACCGAGTACGTGGACATCGTGCGCCAGATTGACAAGGCCGAGCACGGCATGGGCTCGGCCCGGCTCGAGGCGCTGGACATGGGCAAGAAGCTCGCGCACGACGACGCAGCGAAGACCCTGGAGAAGCTCTGCGAGCCCCTGGGCGCCGATCACGAGACGTGTCGGCGGCTCTGGACTCTCTTGCTCGTCCTGCGCGTGGACACCACCCGCCTCACCGGCGTCCGCGGCCATCGACCGGTCAGGTGAGCCGGTGGCGCGCCGCGGCGCGCCGCGGCGCTCATTTGCGAGGCTCGCGCGCCGCGACGGAGACGTCCGCCCGCTCGTCCCCCGAGACGAGCGGGGAGAAGAAGTTGTCCTTCTTGGTGTACTCGTCGACGCGGAACGCGAACTTGTAGCTCGGGGCGGCGCGCTGGTTGCAGTCGGTTCGCTCGCAGAAGCGGCACGTGACGCCGACGGGGATCGCCATCTTCTTCGGATCGGCGAAGGGCATGTCGTCGGCGTACGCGAGGTGACGGGCGTTGTCGGCATAGGTGCCGAGCCCGATCGAGTAGACGGTCCCGCGCTCGAGCGACCCCTTCTTGGTCTCCGCGGCGACCTTGGCGAAGACGAAGAACGAGGTGCCGTCAGGATAGGTCTCGTAGCGGCGCTGCAGCACGTTGGGCGAGAGGAACGCCATGTGGACCGCGCTCTTCGGGCAGCTCCCGCCCCCATAGGGAAACTTCAGGTCCACGGCCGAGTAGCGCTTCGAGATGTTGCCCGCGACGTCGACGCGCAGGAAGTAGAACGGGAGGCCGCGACGGCTCGGGTCACCGAGGTTGCACACCCGGTGCGCCACGGTCTCGTAGCTCGAGTCGAAGATCGACGTGAGCAGCTCGATGTCGTACCGGGTGCGGCGCACCTCGTCGTAGAAGTCCTCGTAGGGCAGGAGCAGCGCACCCGCGAAGTAGTTCGCGAGATGGATCTTCACGAGCTTTCGCGTCTCGGCATGACGCGCCGAGTACGCCGACGCGATGGCGTCGTGAAGACGCTCGGCGTCGAGGAGGCGCAAGCCGATCGCGTGGGCTAGCTGGAACTTCGTTCGCTGCTCTCCCATCTCGTTCGAGAGCGTGAGCACGCCGTGGTCTTTGTCCCAACGGCGCACGACCGAGCTCGCGTCGTCCGCCTTCACCACGCGGACGTCGACGTCGAGCTTGTCTCGGAGCATGGTCGCGAGCGCGTCGCTCGTGATTCGCCGCCCGAGCCCGTAGTCGGCGCGGAGCTTGTCGGCTCTCTCCTCGAGCGCAGGGAACCAGTTCGCGTTCTCCTCGAGGAAGTCGATCACCTCGTCGAACGGGCTCATCTCGAAGCGGAGCGCCTCGTCGCCCGCACCTTTGCCCTCCGCCTCACGCTGCGCGAGCCCCTCGAGCACGTTGTCGAGCTGGCTCCGCGTCGTCTTGTAGAGGTTGAAGAGCGCCGTGATGGTCGTGACGATCTTCGGCTCCGAGCCGAGGCTCGCGACGTCCTCCTCGCTCAGGTTCAAGGAGCGAAGCAGCGGCTCGTCCAGCAGGCGCGCGAGGCCGTCGTCCGCGTGACGCTCGCCGACGCTCGCCATCAACTCTTCCATCGTGACGCCGTAGAGCTCGAGCGCCTTGAAGAGCAACGGCAGCTGGACGGTCCGCTTCCCCTTCTCGATCAGGCTCAGGTAGGCGGGCGAGATCGCGAGGCGTCGCGCGACCTCACCCTGCTGGAGCCCCCGCTCGAGCCGGAGCTCGCGCAGCCTCTGCCCCATTCGCGTGTGTTGTCCGCGGGCCCCCTCGGTCACGCGATCGCTTTACAAGCGTTTGACTTGTTGAGCAACATGTAATCTTCATGTCAATCGTTTTTGGCTCTTGCCAGGTGCGTTACGGGCGGCAACAGTAACTTACGCACCGCGTCAGAGTGAAGATGTAAAGACGAGCAGTAAAGATCGGGACCGCGTGGAGACTGGACAGGTGAGCGGCTCACGTCCTCTGAAGACCGGCGACGAGCGACTCGACCGCGCCGAGGCTGCTCTGGCCGCGGTCGAGCGCCGCTTCCACGCGCTCGCGAGCCCCGACGGGCCCCCCGAGCCGCTCGATGCCGTCCTGACCCGCTCGCCGAGCGAACGTCGAGAGCGCCCACGCGATCGCGCCCTCGCGCCGGCGCGCCCGAACGCCCCCGTCGCCGAGCGCGCGGCGGTGCTCGTCGAGCGCATCGACGAGCTCGAGGATCCCACGGCCGTGGGTGGCGCTCGTCGAGAGCACCGGCGCTCGACCCTCGCTCGCCCCCGCGCTCGCGAGCGCGCCGAGCGCGGTCACGAGATTCTGCGCGGGCGCGCACGGCGATCTCCCCGAGGTCGGCCTTGTTCACGATCACGAGGTCGGGCACCTCCATGATGCCGGCTTTCAAGAACTGGAGCGTGTCCCCCGATCCGGGCTGGACCACGAGCACCACGGTGTCGGCGACGTGGACGACGTCGGTCTCGCTCTGACCGACGCCCGTCGTCTCCACGAGCACCACGTCGAACGCCGCACCGAGGACGCGAACGGCGGCGTTCGCAGCCCACGCGAGGCCGCCCGTCTCGCCTCCCGTCGCCAGGCTGCGGACGAACACACCCGGGTCCTTCGGGTCGAGCGACATGCGCGCGCGGTCGCCGAGCAGCGCCCCACCAGAGCGCAGGCTCGACGGATTGACGGCGACGACGCCGACCGTGCGCCCGCGAGCGCGCTCCTCGCGCGCGACCGCCGCCGCGAGCGTGCTCTTGCCGACGCCCGGCGGTCCCGTGATCCCGACACGGTGCCCGACGGCGCCGTCGGTGGCGCGCGACAGCTCGTCGAGCAGACCGGCTACCTCGGTGCGAGCTTCGGCGCGGCGATCCTCGACGAGGTTCAACGCGCGCGACACGGCGATCTTGTCGCGAGCGCGGACCGCGCCCGCGAGCGCGCGGAGGTCACTCATGCGGCGTAGGCTCCGCCTGCTCCACGAGGTCGACGAGCTCGCCCATGATCGCGTCGAGCTCGAAGTCCTTCGGAGTGAACACGCGGGCGACGCCCGCCGCGCGCAGCCGCTCGGCGTCGGCGTCCGGGATGATGCCGCCGACGACGACCGGGACGCGACCGATCCCGGCGGCGCGCATTCGCTCGAGCACGTCGGGAACGAGCGCGAGGTGCGAGCCGCTGAGGATGCTCAGCCCGACGAGGTGAACACCCTCCTCGAGCGCGGCGGCCGCGAGCTGCTCCGGCGTGACGCGGATGCCTTCGTAGACGACGTCGAACCCGGCGTCACGCGCCTCGAGGGCGATTCTGCTCGGCGCCGTTCGAGTGTCCGTCGAGCCCGGGCTTTCCGACGAGGAGCCGAGGCCGGCGTCCGAGCGCCTTCGCGAGCGCGTCGACGCGCGCGCGAAGGCGGACGACCTCCGCGCCACGACCCCTCGCCATGACGCGAGCGCCCGAGACCCCCGTCGGCGCCCGGTACTCACCGAGCACGTCGCGCAACGCGCCCGCCCACTCTCCGGTCGTGACGCCGGCGCGCGCCGCCGCGATCGACACCGGCACGACGTCGTCGCCCGCTTCGACCGTCCGGCGGAGCTCGTCGAGCGAGCGAACGACGGCCGACGCGTCGCGCCCGCGACGCCACTCCTCGATGTCGCGCGCGAGGTCCACCTCCACCGATTCGTCGATCACGACGATCGCGTCGTCCATGCTCGCCGTCAGCGGCGACGGCTCGCTCTCGACGAAACGGTTCACTCCGACGACGACTTGCTCGCCGCTCTCGATTCTGCGAAGGCGCTTCGCGTTCTCCTCGACGAGCCGCTCCTTGATGTAGCCGCTCTCGATCGCGGCGACGGCGCCACCGCGTCCGAGCACCTCGCCGACCTCCGCCCAGGCCGCTTCGACGAGAGCGCGCGTCCGGTCTTCCACGACGCCATTTCCGGCGAAGAGATTGTCGTGATCGAGGAGGTCGCTCTCGTACGCGAGGATCTGCTGAGCGCGAAGGCTCCACTGCTGGTCCCACGGCCGCGGCAGGCCGAGCGCTTCGTTCCACGCGGGGAGCTGGACGGCACGCGCGCGCGCGTCGCGAGAGAGAGTCACCGCCAGCATCTCGAGGACGATGCGGACGATGTTGTTCTCGGGCTGCTGCTCGGTGAGGCCGAGAGAGTTGACCTGCACGCCGTAGCGGAACCGTCGGAGCTTCGGATCCTCGATGCCGTACCGCTCGAGCGTCACGTGGTCCCAGAGCTCGACGAACGCGCGCATCTTGCAGAGCTCTTCGACGAAGCGGATGCCGGCGTTCACGAAGAACGAGACGCGGCCGACCACGTCCGCGAACCCGGCGGCGTCGACGCGACCGGTCGCTCGTACGGCGTCGAGGACCGCGATCGCGTTCGAGAGGGCGTACGCGACCTCCTGCACGGGCGTCGCGCCCGCCTCTTGCAGGTGGTAACTGCAGATGTTGATCGGGTTCCACCGCGGGACGCGCGCGACCGTGTACGTGACCACGTCGGTCATGAGGCGGAGGGACGCCGCCGGCGGGAAGATGTACGTGCCCCTCGAGAGGTACTCCTTGAGGACGTCGTTCTGCGTGGTGCCGGCGAGCGACTCGAACGCGTCACCCCGCTCTTCGGCGAGCGCCAGGTAGAGGGCGAGCAGCCACGGCGCCGTCGCGTTGATCGTCATCGACGTGTTCGAGCGATCGAGCGGGATCGCGTCGAAGAGCGCGCGCATGTGGCCGAGATGCGCGACCGGTACGCCGACCTTGCCCACTTCGCCCCGCGCGAGCGGATCGTCCGGGTCGTATCCGGTCTGCGTCGGGAGATCGAACGCGACGCTCAGGCCCGTCTGGCCCTTCGCGAGGTTCGTGCGGAAGAGCTCGTTCGACGCACGGGCGCTCGAGTGCCCCGCGTAGGTGCGCATGATCCAGGGTCGATTCGTCTCTCTCACTCCAGTGAGCCTCACGTGCTTCCGGTTCTTAGCCCGGTCCATCCATGACGGGCAAGGAGACGAAATGATGAAAAGCGCTGCACTAGAGACGACGAGCCACCTGCACGCGGTCGAGACCAGCCCCGACACGGTGAGGATCGGCTCGGCGCCACCGCTCGGCGTCGTCCCCGACCGGATGCACGCGTACGTGATCCGGCCGGAGCGGTTCGGGGAGCCGAGGACGTCGTTCGTCGCCGAAACGATTGAGACGTGGGAGCCGCGCCACGGAGAGGTGCTCGTCTGGGTGATGGCTGCAGGCGTGAACTACAACGGCGTCTGGGCGGGCCGTGGCGCGCCCGTCGACGTGACGACCGTGCATGGGCAGCCTTTTCACATCGCAGGCTCCGACGCGTCGGGCGTGGTGTGGAAGATCGGGCCCGGGGTGACCGGATGGAGCGTCGGCGACGAGGTCGTGCTCCACTGCAACCAGACGTGCGGCCAGTGCGAGCACTGCAACGGCGGTCGACCGCTCGCGTGCCGCACGCAGCGCATCTGGGGATACGAGACGCCCGACGGTTCCTTCGCGCAGGTCGCGCGCGCGCAGGCGCAGCAGCTCTTGCGGAAGCCCGTGAGCCTCACGTGGGAGGAGGCGGCGAGCTACGGCCTCACGTACTTCACCGCGTATCGCATGCTCATGGATCGTGCGGCGCTCCGCGCCGGGGAAGACGTCCTCGTCTGGGGCGGCGGCGGCGGGCTCGGCGTCTTCGCGATCCAGCTAGCGAAGCTGGCGGGGGCGCGCGCGATCGCGGTCGTCTCGAGCGACGACAAGGCAGAGCTCGCGCGCGAGCTCGGCGCCTTCGGCGTCATCGATCGCCGCGAGTTTCCGAACATCCAGTACCCCGTCGAGCGGACCGACGAGACCGAGCGCGCGTGGCGCGCCGACGTGAAGCGCTTCGGGCGCGCGATCTGGGATCTCCTGGGCGAGAAGAAAGGTCCCGACGTCGTCTTCGAGCACGTGGGCCGCGCGACGTTCCCAGCGAGCGTGTTCCTCGCGAACCGCTTCGGTCGGATCGTGATATGCGGCGCGACGACGGGGTTCGATCTCTCGTTCGACGTGCGGCACCTCTGGATGCACCAGAAGAGCATCATCGGCTCTCACTTCGCCGACGCAGGAGAGGCGAACCGCGCGAACCGCCTCGTCGAGAGCGGCCTCGTGCGCCCGGTGCTCACCCGTGTCTTCACGTGGGACGAGATCCCCGAGGCGCACGAGCTCATGAGCCAGAACCGGCTTCACGGCACGGTCGCGTGCCTCGTCGGTGCGCCCGCGCCGGGCCTCACCTCGCTCGCCGAGACCCTCGCGCCGAGAGGCCGCGCGAACGTCGTGGGCGTCTGATCCCGCGGCACGTGCTACACGTTCTGTCGTGATGAAGCGGACGGTCGATGCCATCGAGGGGCTCTACGAGCGCGCTCTCTCCGCGGTGAGGAGCCGGGTGCTCGACGGTGACCGGCCCGACGCAGTGCTCCTCGAGCGCCATCAGCTCGCAGGCCACGGCCTCGCGTACCTCGCGACGGAGCTCGAGGCCTGCCGTCAGCTCGCGCGCTGGTCCGAGCGCGTGGCGGGCGAGCACGAGACCGCGATTGCGCGCGCGTACGTCGCCGAGGTCGCCCGCTCGCTCGCGGGCGGCATCGACCTCGGACCGTGCGAGCACGTGGGGCCGGGAGACCTCGGCCTCGACCGCGCGGACTTCGAGGACACGTTGCTCGACCCCACGATTGTGCGCTTCACACGCGAGCACGGAAGCGGCGACGCGCTCGTCGCGCTGGCACACGCGGCGCGCGATTGCGGTTTCGGCGACGCGGGCGTCGGCGACGAGGCCGTGGACGAGATGCGCCGCCAGTTCCGGCGATTCTCGGACGCGGAGGTCGCGCCCATCGCGCAAGACGTCCACCGGCGCGACGTGCTCGTTCCGATGGAGCTCGTTGCGCGCGTCGGCGAGCTCGGCGTGTTCGGCCTCACGATCCCCGAGGCGCACGGCGGCCTGGGGCTCGGCAAGGTGGAGATGTGCGTCGTCACCGAGGAGCTGAGCCGCGGCTACATCGCCGTGGGCAGCCTCGGGACGCGCGCGGAGATCGCGGCCGAGCTCATCCTCGGGGGCGGCACCGACGCACAGCGGGCGCGGTGGTTGCCCGCGATCGCGGCGGGCGAAGTGCTCCCGACCGCGGTCTTCACCGAGCCGAACCACGGATCGGACCTCGCGCACATCGGGTCGCGCGCCTCGCGTCAGGACGACGGCAGCTACCGCATCTACGGACAGAAGACGTGGATCACGCACGCGGTGCGCGCGGATTCTGATGACGCTGCTCGCACGGACGAGCGCGTCGGACGACGGGTACGGCGGCCTGTCGATGTTCCTCGCCGAGAAGACGCGGCTCGAGCCGGGCCCGGGCGAGGCCGAATTCGTGGACGCGGGCCTGACCGGCACCGAGATAGAGGTGCTCGGCTATCGCGGGATGAAGGAGTACGAGCTCTCGTTCGACGGGTTCCGTGTCGACGGGAGCGGCCTCCTCGGCGGCGAGGAAGGCGCGGGCTTCAAGCAGCTCATGCGTACGTTCGAGAGCGCGCGCATCCAGACCGCGGCGCGCGGCGTCGGCATCGCGCAAGCCGCGCTCGAGGACGCGATGCGCTATGCGATCGAGCGGCTCCAGTTCGGGCGGCCGATCTTCGAGTTCCCGCGGGTCGCGCGGAAGATCGGGCGGATGATCGCGCGCACGCAGGCCGCGCGGCAGCTCGCCTTCCACGCGGCGCGGCGCAAGGACTCGGGCGACCGGTGCGATCTCGAGGCTGGGATGGCGAAGCTCCTCGCGACGCGCGCCGCCTGGGAGTCGGCCGACGCGAACGTGCAGATCCACGGCGGCAACGGCTACGCGACCGAGTACGTGGCCTCACGCCTCCTCGTGGACGCTCGCGTCCTCTCGATCTTCGAGGGTGCGAACGAGATCCAGGCGCACGTCGTCGCGCGCCGACTGCTCGACCGCGGAGCAGAGCCGTGACGGTTCGCCGGCTGCTCTACGGGCGCAAGCTCGACGATTTCGAGGTCGGCGCCACTTACCAGCATCCATGGGAGGTCACGACCGACGCAGGAATGACGGCTCTGTTCGCGGCCTCGTTCCTCGACGCCACGCCGACGTTCGCGTCGGCTGCGTACGCGAAGGAGCTCGGCTTTCGCGATTGGCCGCTCCACCCACTGCTGCTCCTCAACCTCGGCCTGTCGTTCTCCGTTCACGACGTGAGCGAGCAAGCGATCGCCCACCTCGCCTACCTCGACGTCCGCTTCCCGAACGCGTGCTTCCCCGGCGACACCGTGCACGCGTGGTCGACGGTGCTCGACATGAAGGCCGCCAGCGGAGGCGACAAGGGTGTCGTGCACGTTCGCACCGTCGTCGCCAAGCACGAGGGGACCGTCGTGTGCGTGTTCGAGCGAAAGGCGCTCGTCCGCGCGGGCCACGTCGACGGACGTCCGGTGACACCCGTCGCGTCGCGCGTCACGGACGCCGTCGACCTCCCGCGTCTTCCACCGGAGCTTCGAGAGAGCGCGCCCGCCGTGACGCGAGGTCGCGGCTTCGCCGGCTTCTTCGAGGACTTCACGACCGGAGACGTCTTCTTTCACCAGGTCGGAAAGACCGTCGGCGAGAGCGAGCACATGCAGCTCACGCTGCTGCTCCGAAACAGCCACCCGATTCACTTCGACGAGGTCTACTGCCGGGAGGGCAAGAGCTTCGCGGGGACGCGTGTCGTCTACGGCGGGCTCGTCCTCGGGCTCGTGGCGAGCCTCGCGAGCCGCGACACGACGGGCAACGCGGTCTGGGACCTCGGCTGGGACGACGGCGCGCACCCGAGCGGTGTCGTCGCGGGCGACACGCTCTTCGCCGCGTCGAAGGTGCTCGCGACGCGCGAGGTGGACGAGCGCTACGGCGAGGTCGCCTTTCGCCTCGTCGGCGTGAAAAACGAGCGGCCGGACGCGCTCGACGAACGCGGGGCCGATCTGTTCGACGAGGAGCGAGGCAAGACGAAGGAAGCGCGCATCGACGCGAAGGTGCTCGAGATCACCCGCCGCGTGCTCGTGCGACGCCGGCCAGCGTGATGCGATCCGAGCCCGATGAGGGACCGCCAGAGATCCGCGAAGCCGCGCCGGAGGAGCTCCACGTCGTGCTCGCGATCCTGCGCGCCGCGTTCACCGAGACGGCCGCGACCGGCTACCCCTCGAGCGCGCTCCTCGAGACGCTCGACGACATCCGCGCCGCGGTGGCGCGGGGCGGCGCGATCCTCGCGCTCGCCGGCGGCCGCCCGATTGGCTCGGCACGCTTCGCCGTGGATTGCGACGCCGGCTTCCTCGCGTACGCACGCCTCGCGGTCCACCCCGGGGCGCGCGGTCACGGCTACGGTCTCGCCATGGTCGACTGGCTCGAAGCGCACGCCCGCTCGCTCGGGCTCTTCGAGGTCCGGGCCGACGCGCGCTCCGCGATGCCGGACAACCGCCCGTTCTACCTCGCCCGAGGCTACGAGATCATCGGTTACGAGGACCGATACGGCGTCGAGGGCCTCCGGACGCGCATGCGAAAGACGCTCACCGATCCCGAGCTCTGCCCTCAGCGCGCCGAGGGTGGCTGGCTCGGGCGGCGGGCGAGCTCGAACTCGGGGCGGCGGCCCCGTTCGCGCATGAGGTGGTCGTACTCTTCGTAGAGCGTGCGTCCGCTCGAGGCGCGGGGCAGGTCCACGCCGAGGACGCTCGCGGCGAGGAGGCCGGACAGGGCGAGGACGCGGTCGCGCTCGGTGTAGCGCGCTGCGGACGCGAGGTTGTGGAGCGAGCGCTTGAGCGTCTCGACGAGGCGATCGTGAAGGCGAGACGGTACCTTCGGGATGCCGTAGGTGTCGGGGATCTCGTCGATGAAGCGCGCGATCGGCGGCTCGAAGTCACGCGCCTCGCCGCGACGGCGCGCTTCTTCGCGCTCGCGCGCCATCTCGACGTAGTCGTCGACGACGGCGAGGATCACTTCGACGGTGAACGGCTTCGGGATGAACGTGAGCGAGAGCGCGCGGCTCTGCTTCTCGACGCGCGGGTCGTCGGTGCCCGTGACCATCGCGATCGTCATGTCGGGGTTGCTGCGGCGGAGGTACTCACCGAGCAGGAGGCCTTCCATACCTGGCAGGTTGTGGTCGATGAACGCGATGTGAAACGACCAGAACGGCAGCAGCGCGAGGCCCTTCTCCGCGGACTCCGCGACGACCACCTGGTGCTCGCGCTTGGCGATGATGTCGACGAGGAGGCGGCGCATCGCCTCGTCGTCGTCGATCACGAGGATGTTGAGCTGCTCGGACGCTTCCACCATCGCGACGGACAGGGTAGCGCATCGTGCGCGTCGCGATCCTGGTATACCTCGGGCCCTATGGTGCGGACGATCGTGGCGATGGGGCTCGCTCTGGCCGTCGCTCTCGCTGTCGGAAGCGGGTGCGGCGGAGCCGAGGGAGCGGGGGCGACGACGGCAGGTGAGCGCGGGAGCAACGTGGATCCCGGCGTCGACATCCGCCCCCCGGGACGCTTCGCCGTCCGGCTCGTGCCGGAGGACGGCTCGCTCCTCGACGTGACCCTGTACGTCGCTCCCTCGAGCGGCGTCGTGACCGCCGATCTTCCGCGCGCCGCCGGTCGCGACGCGCGCCGGCTCGCCATTCGCGACGTCGAGTGCGATCACGAGCCGCTGACGGCCGGAGCGAACGGCTGGACGCTTCCGCCCCGCTGCAACGTGCTCCACTGGCGCGTCGCGTTCGCGCGGATCCCCGACGCCGGCTACGACCCGCGGAGCCGAACCGCCGTGAGGAGCGAGAGCCCCGCGTACTGGCTCGTCCCCGCCGCAGCTGCGCTGCTCGTTCCGTCGAGCATGGACGAGCGCGCGACGCTCGATCTCCGCCCGCCGGCCGGTGTGGCCGCGTACCATGCCCTCGCCGGCACGTCGCAGGAGAACCTCACGCTCCCGATGCCGAACGAGCTCGGGGACGTCGTCTTCGGCCTCGGCGCGCTCCACGAGGCGAGCACGTCGGACGGGGCGACGAGGATCCGCTTCGTCACGGACACCGAGATGGAGGTCACCGGCATCGCCCCCGGCCTCGCGCTCGACTTCCTCGCCCGCATCACGCGCGGGCACGCGCCGCGCGAGGTGATTGTGTTCCTGCTCGGGCGCGCCGTCGGCGAGCCCACGGCGACGGTCGCGGGGAGCGACGTCATCGTGATGAGCCATCCCGAAGGCGAGCCGACCGCCGAGGGGGCGCACGCGATGAGCCTCGCGTTCGCGAGCGCGTGGCTCCGCGTCCTCGCGGGGCGGCGCGTGCCCTCGTGGGCATCGACGAGCCTGGCCGCGTTCTACGCGGAGCGGGCGCTTCACGAGGCCGGCGTCGACGCGGGCGCAGAACCGGAGCCGCGCTCTCCCGCGCGCCCTCCCCGCACGCGGCCCGACGGACGCGCGGGCTCGGCCGCGGGCGCGCCGGAGCTCACGCTCCTCGCTGCGCAGCGGAGCCTCGTGGACCACGGCGACCCCGACGCCGAAGCGCACTTCGCGACCATCGGCCCCGGCTTCTGGGACGCGATTGACCAGAGCATCGCACGTGGCAGCTCGAACGAGCAGAACCTCGACGATGTCGCCGCCGACCTGCTCGAGCTCGTCTACGACGAGGACGGCACGCCACCGCAGCGCTTCCTCACGCTCCTCACCGACGCGGGCGCCGCCGACGCCGCCGAGATCTGCACGGCGTGGCTCGGCTGGCCGACTCGGTGAGCGTCGACGACGCTCGCTCTACAGCGAGGACGTCAGCCGCCACTCTTCTTCGGGGACGGCCATGCGCGGGTGCCGGGGGTGAAAGTAGAACCATCGCTCGCGGCCAACGACCGTCTCGTTCAGGCGCGGGTCGCGGCTGCCGGACATGAGCATGGTGCCCTCGAAGGCCTGGCCCTCGGCCGTGGTGAGCGCGACGGTGAGCTCGAGCAGCGGGCTCGTCGGGACGGCGCCGACCGAGCCGACGCGCCGCATGCTGACGACGCGGCCGCGGATGCGCGTTCCGTTTCGAATGACGAAGCGCATGCGCTGCATGCGCAAGAGCGGCCCAACGAAGTAGAGGCCGGCCGCGACGAGCACGGCAGGACCGGCGAGAGGCATCACGGCGCCCGTGTCCAGGACGAACGCGAGCGCGAGCACGAGGCCCACCGACACGAACGCCGCGACCAACACGAGCCAGACGCGTTGGTTCGGGACGGGGCCGAAGCGGACGAGCGACGCTGCCTCCTCTCGCGACAGGGCACGCATGGCACGCATGCTAACGCAGCGGACCGTCGCGCATCCAGGCGGAACGGATGTTGGAGAGCCGTCGCCGATCAATCGTGCTCGAGCTTCGCGATGCGGGCTTCCAGGGCGGCAAAGCGGGCGTCGAAGCGGGCGTCGAGGAGGCGCTCGACGTACTTGCCGAGCACGTCGACCTCGATGTTGGCGACGTAGCCAGGGTCGCGGGCGCCGAGGACGACGGCGCGCTGGGTGTGGGGGACGAGCGTGACGGTGAACGAGCGCTCGTCGGCGTCGACGATCGTCAGGCTCGCTCCGTCGACGCAGACGAAGCCCTTCGGGACGAGGTAGCGCGCGAGCTCTTCTTTCACCTCGAAGCGAACCGTGCGCGCCTCGCCGTCCTCCGCGACATCGACGAGCGTCGCGACGCCGTCGACGTGACCCTGCACATAGTGGCCGCCGAAGGTGCGTTCGCCACCGACCGCGCGCTCGAGGTTCACCGAGCTCCCGACGTCGAGCGCCCCGAGGTTCGACCGGCGGAGCGTCTCGGGCACCGCCTCGAACGCGAGCGCTACGCCGTCGGTCGCCACGACGGTGAGGCAGACGCCGTTGACCGCCACGCTGTCGCCGACGCGGACCCCTTCGCGCGCCCGCTCGCACGCGACCTCGAGCAGCATCGCACCCTCGCGCCGCTCGACCGCGGCCACGCGCCCCATCTCCTCGACGATCCCCGTGAACACGCGCCCAACCTAGCTCAAAGGCCGTGGACCGCCACCGGGGCGTCGCGCTTCTCGGTGGTGCCGTCGCCGAGCTCCGCGCGGTCGTTCGCGCCCCAGCAGAGCGCGCCTCCGGCGCGGCGCAGCGCGCACGCGAAGCGCGAGCCGGCGCCGAGAGCCGTCGCGTCGTCGAGGCCGGTCACGTCGACGACACCGACGCGGGGCTCGTCGTCGCCGCCGCCGAGCTGCGCGAACGCGTTCGCGCCCCAGCAGCGCACCGCACCCGACTCGAGCCGCGCGCAGGTGAAGCTGCTGCCGGCCGCGATCTCGGCGACGTGCTGGAGCCCTTCGACGTCGGCCGGGCCGCCCATGCCGCTCGGGCCCGGCGGCGCGCCGAGCTGGCCCGCGTCGTTCCCGCCCCAGCACCGGACGTGACCCGACGCGAGCAGCGCGCACGTGTGGGTGTCTCCGGCGCTGAGCGCGCGTATGCCTTCGCCGGCGTCGGCGATCGCGACCGGCGCGGGCGCGCGCATGGCCGCGACGAGCTCGTGGCCCGGGCCCATCTCTCCGTCGATCGATGCGCCCCAGCACACGACGCCGCCGCCGTCCCGGAGCGCGCACGTGAAGTCGCGTCCCGCAGCGAGCGCGACGGCGTCGGCGAGATCGTGCACGGCCGTCGGCCCGCGCCGAGCGTCGACGGTGCCGTCGCCGAGCTGGCCCCATTCGTTGTCGCCGAAGCAGCGGACGGTGCGGTCGGAGAGGCGCGCACACGTGTGCTGGCGTCCGAGCGCGAGCTCGACCGGCCGCTCGAGACCCGCGACGACGACCGGCGCGCGCGCATCGTCTGCGGGTGCGCCGCTCGTCTGGCCCCAACCGTCGTGCCCGAAGCAGCGAACCGACGCGTCGGCACAGAGGACGCACGTGTGGAACGCGCCCGCCGCGATCGCGACGGGATCGGGGATCCCCGCGACCGTGAACGGCTCCGCGTCGTGGTCGTTGAACGTGGGGGCTCGCGCGGGATCGGCGAGCTGGCCGAACCGCCCTTCCCCCCAGCAGCGGATCGCTCCCGACGCGTCGAGCGCGCACGCGTGCGCGCCGCCGCCGACGATCGCTGGGGCGCGCTCGGGAAGCGGATCGCCCTCGGGCTCGGGCTCGGGCTCGGGCTCGGGCTCGGGCTCGACGGCGTGGCCGGCGTGCGCACCGTGCCCAGCATCGTCCCCGCAGGCCGCGGCGAACAGGACGATCAGGGAGAGGACGGCTCGGGTCGCCATCGCTCGCGCAGCGTAACGGCCGGCGGGCGCAGCGTCACCACCGAATACCGGATGTCTGGACGAGCAGCCAGCCGATGTAGGCGACGTATGCGAGGACGAGGACGGCCCCGTTGAGGCGCGTGAGCTTGCTCCGCACGGCGAAGCCACGGGCGGTGACGAACAGGAGCGCGGTCACGCCGAACATCCAAGGCATGTCGCGCGTGAGGACCGCGTGGTCGACCGGTCCGGGGCGGATCGCGCCTGGGAGGGCGAGGACGCCGAGCAGGTTGAACATGTTCGAGCCCACCACGTTGCCGATCGCGATGTCGTGCTCCTTCTTCACCGCGCTCACCACCGACGCTGCGAGCTCGGGAAGGCTCGTGCCGAGCGCAACGACCGTCAGCCCGATCACGAGCTCCGAGACGCCGAACTCCTGCGCGAGCTCGACCGCCCCCCACACGACGAGCCTCGCGCTGCCGAGCAGCACCGCGAGCCCGAGCACGAGCCATACGAGGGCCTTCGGCAAGCTCACGTTCGAGGGGATCTCCTCGGCGAACTCGGCCTCGAGCGCGTCCTTCTTGCCGCGCGCGCGCTCGCGCATCCCCTCGCCGGCGATCCACGCGATGAGCAAGACGAGGCCCGTCAGGAGGATCGCTCCGTCGATTCCGGCCGAGCTCTCCGTCGAGCATCAGCGCTAGCGCCAAGCACATCGTCAAGAAGAGCAGCGGGAGCTGGCGCGAGAGGATCTCCGAGTGGACGGTCAGCGGCGTCACGCAAGCCGAGACGCCGATGACGAGCGCGACGTTCGTGATGTTCGAGCCGATCGCGTTGCCGATCGCGAGGCTGCCCGCGCCCTGATACGCGGCGATGCTGCTCACGAGCATCTCGGGAGCGCTCGTCCCGAAGCCGACGACCGTGAGCCCGATCACCAACGGCGAGACGCCGAGGTGCCGCGCGGTCGCGGCCGACCCGTCGACGAAGCGATCGGCGCCCCAGACGAGGGCTGCGAACCCGAACAGGATGCCGAGCGTGGGGAGGAGGATGTCCAGAGCCGTGCCTTCGAGTCAGGGAGCGAAGCGGAGGACGAGGTAGGTGAGCGCGAATCCGCCGAGCGCGAGAATCGAGGTCCAGCTCCCGACGATCAACCATCGCGCAGGCCGCGCCGCCTCGGGGACCTCGGGACCTAGCACGGCGCGGTGGTTGAGCCAGGCGAGGAACGGTGCGGTGAGGAACGAGAGCGTCGTCGCGAGAATCGACCATGTCGAGGAGGCTCCGGACGAAGAGCGCGAGGATCGCGACCGAGCCCACGCCGATGACGACGACGCTCGCCCAATAGACGCGACCGGTGACCCCCTCGTCCGCCTCGAGCGAGCCCGGCTCTTCGGCGCTGCGAAGGCGCGCGACGAGCACCGAGAGCGCGCGTGGGAACCCGTCGACGACCGTGAGAGTCGTCGAGAACATCGTCGCGAACGCGCACACGCCGATGACCGGCCGGCTCGCCTCGCCCAGCGTCGCCGCGTAGAGGTCGACGACCTGCGCCGCGAACGCGCCCGCGCCCTGCTCGAGCGGAACGCCCCGGCCGTACATGACGGCGGCTCCGAGCACGACGAAGCAGAGCGCGAGGAACGCGGTGCCAACGTACCCGAGGTGGAAGTCGAACATCGACTCGCGCATCGAGGCGCGATGCTTCGTGTCGCGCTCGCGTGCGAGCGTCCACAGCGACTGCCAGACCGCCACATCGATCGCCGACGGCATCCAGCCGACGAGCCCAGCGATGAAGAAGATCGAGCGCGGCTCGAGCGCCGAGGCGTCCGGCAAGATGGGCACCCGGCCGAAGTCGATCGCGGGGATCGCGAGCGCCGCCGCCACGACGGTCGAGATCGCGAGCAACGCGACGACGCCCTTCGAGACGAGGTCGAGCCACTTGTACCGGCCCGCTGCGAGGATGCCCGCGCACAGGCCGACGAGGACGACCGAGAGCACGACCGGCGAGGTCGATACGCCGAGTATCGTCTTGAGGAGGCCCGCGGTCATCAACGTGACCGCGGCCTGAACGGTGAACATCGTGCCGACCGTGAGGACGGCGTAGAGCGCGAGCGCCCAGCGTCCCTGGCGCCGGTAGCCTTCGAGGAGAGAGGTCCCCGTGGCGACCGCGTACATCGGTCCGAAGCGGAACGACGTGTACTTCGCGACGTTCGCGAGCACGACGACGCCGACGAGACCGAACCCGTAGAGCGCGCCGGCCCTCGTCGACTGCACGAGGTGCGAGACCCCGACCGCCGCTCCGGTGAAGAGCACCCCCGGTCCGAGCGCGCGAAGGAGGCCTGTGCGATTGAGACGACGGTCGCGCGGTCGGGCCTCTACCACGGCGGCGGAAGGTAGCACGCACCCCGAGCGCGAACCGAGTAGGCTCCGCTCCGATGGCAACGCTCGCGGCGGCCTATGCGTGGCTGCGCTCGAAGAACCTCGCAGACGACGGCGCCGACGAGGTCTGGCACGCGCTGACGAGCGACGGGTTTCGCATCGCTCTGTCGCGGTACTTGCCGCGCTTCACGCGTCCTCGCCGGACGCACCCCGTCGTCCTGTGCCCGGGCCTCGCGGCGAACCGGCGGACGTGGGACGCCCCCGGGCGCTCGGTCGCGCGCCGGCTCGCGTCACTTGGCTGGGACGTGCTCATCATCGAGCTGCGGGGGCACGGCCGGAGCGAGCGCCCGTGGCCGCCGACCTCGCCGTGGAGCTGGACGCTCGACGACCACCTGCAGAAGGACGTCCCCGCAGCGCTCGCCCGCGCGCGCGAGATCACCGGCGCGCCCGGCGTGCACTTCGTCGGGCACAGCATGGGCGGCATCCTGCTCTTCGCGCACGCGGCGCGCGGAGGCGCCGCGCTGCGCTCCGGCATCGCGGTGGGCTCGAGCCTCGACTACTCCGAGACGACGAGCTGGTTCCGCGCCGTCACGCCGCTCACGCCCGTCGCGAGGGTCGTGCCGGCGATCCCCGTCGGGCTCGCGTTCGCGCTCGGCTCACCCGTCGCGCTCCGCGGGCGCATGAGCCGGCTCGACGAGCTCAACGTGTGGGGGCCGAACATCGACCCGGTGTTGTGGCGCCGCATGGCCGCGACGTGCTTTCACACGGTGTCGACCGGCGTGCTCGTTCAGCTCGCGACCGCGTTCGAGCCCGGCGGCCTCGCGAGCGCCGACCGACGCACGCGCTACCTCGAGACGCTGTCGCGCGCAGAGCTTCCGCTCCTCTCGCTCGCGGGAAGCGTGGACCGGCAGTGCCCGCCCGAGGCGGCTCACAAGACGGGACGCGCCTTCCGGCACGCGGCGAGCCGCGTCGAGATCTTCGGCCGCGCGCACGGCCACGCCGAGGAGTACGGGCACTTCGACCTGCTCGTCGGCAAGAACGCGCCCGACGAGGTGTGGCCCGTCATCGAGCGTTGGCTCGAGGCGCACGATTGAGGCGACGCCGGGCGCGGCCGGGGCTCAGGTCTGCTCGCGCCCGATGAGCGAGTCGAAGCGAGGCGGCTCGTGAGCGCGAAGGTGCGCGACGAGCCGCGCAGGGTCGTCCTCGAACGCGATGAGCTCGCGGTGCTCGGGCGCGAGCAGCCCTTCGTCGAGCGCGTGGTCGAGGAAGCCGCGCAGGCCGCGGAAGAACCCCGCGACGTCGAGGACCGCGAATCGGCTTTCGGTGCAGGCCGAGCTGGCCCCACGTCGCGATCTCGAAGAGCTCCTCGAGCGTGCCGAGGCCGCCCGGAAGCGCGACGAAGGCATCCGAGAGCTCGTGCATCTTCGCCTTGCGAACGTGCATCGACTCGACGACGAAGAGCTCGGTCAGCCCGTCGTGCGCGACCTCCCGGTCGACGAGGTGCTTCGGGATGACGCCGAGCACGTCGGCGCCGTGCGCGAGGGCCTCGTCGGCGACCGCGCCCATGAGGCCGACCTTCGCACCGCCGTACACGACGCCGAGGCCTGCTCGCGCGAGCTCGCGCGCGATCGAGCGCGCGGCGTCGAGGTACGGCGCGCCCGCGCGGCTGCTCGAGCCGCAGAACACGCACACCCGCTTCACGTCCGCCACGCCTCGCGTCTCTATCACGCAGCGCGCAGCGTGAGGAGCGTGATCTCCGACGGAACCCCGCCTCGGAGCGGCGGGCCCCAGTAGCCCGTCCCGCGGCTCACGTAGATCCACGTCGAGCCGAGCCGATCGAGCCCCGCGACGTAGGGCTGCGTGAGACCGACGAAGAGGTTCCACGGGAAGAACTGACCGTCGTGGGTGTGCCCCGAGAGCTGGAGGTCGGCGCCGGCGCGCGCCCCTTCGAAGATGCTCCGAGGCTGGTGCGCGAGCAGGAGCCGGAAATCCGCCGCGGGCGCATCGCGAAACGCCTTCTCCGGGCTCGACGCGTGACCGGGGATTGCATTGCCGGCGCGGAAATCGGTCACTCCGGCCACGACGATCGACGCTCCGTCGCGGTCGAGCACGCGGTGCTCGTTCACGAGCACCGTCAGGCCGAGCCGCGCGACCTCTTCGCACCACTCGAGGACGCCCGAGTAGTACTCGTGGTTGCCCGTCACGAAGTACACGCCGTCGCGCGCGCGGAGGTCGCCGATTGGCGCGACGTCGGCACCGATGTTCGGCACCGACCCGTCGACGAGATCTCCGGTCACGGCGACGAGGTCCGCGCGGAGCGCGTTCGTCCGGTCGACGACCTCGCGCACCCAGCCGTTCTTGATGGTCGGGCCGATGTGGATGTCCGAGATCTGCGCGATGCGGTACCCGTCGAGGCCCGGCGGCAGACCCGCGATCGGGACGTCCACGCGAGCGACCTCGGGCACTCGGATCGCCTCGCGCACGCCCCACGCCGACAGGACCCCGCTCACGCCCGCGGCCGCGGCGTTGGTCGCGTTCGTGAGGAAGCGCCTGCGAGCGAGGCTCGGAGCATCCGGACGCGGCCGGCGCGCGGCGAGACGGACGAGCGCGAAGACTCCGAGCGCGAGGTCGCGCGCGGCGACGAGCGCGAAGAGGATCGAGAAGACGCCCATGTAGAGGAACGACACCCACTGGAACGGCTCGAGCCACGGCATGCTCGGCAGCGAGAACGCGACGACGAACGTGACCACGCCGCTCGCCCAGAGGACGGCGAACGTCCACCCGACGGCCCGGCGGCGGCGCGGCGACAGGTGAAGCGGGCGAACGACGCGGCGCCCGACGTAGACGTGGGCGAGCGCCCAGATGGTCGCGGCGACGAGGAGAAACACGAGCGGAGCCCACCTCGCCATGCCTGCTTCATGAGGCCGGACGAGCCCCGAGGCCAGCCCCGGGCAGGCGTCCGTGCGCTATTCTCCGCGGCCATGACGACGACCACGGGAAGGCTCGCCGAAAAGATCGCGATCGTGACGGGCGCGAGCCGCGGCATCGGCGAGGCGGTGGCCCGGCGGTTCGCGGCCGAAGGCGCGACCGTCGTGCTGGCCTCGCGCAAGATCGACGGGCTCGAGGCGGTCGCGGCCTCGATCCGCGAGTCGGGCGCGAGCGCGCTCGCCGTCGCGTGCCACACCGGCAAGCCCGACGAGGTCGACGCTCTCGTCGACAAGACGGTCGAGACGTACGGGCGCGTGGATGTCCTCGTGAACAACGCCGCGACCAATCCGTTCTTCGGCTCGCTCGTCGACACCGATTGGGGCGCGTTCGACAAGACGTTCGAGGTGAACGTGCGCGGGTACTTCGCCGCAGCGCGCGCCGTCGCGAAGCATCTCCTCGCGCGAGGCGCAGGCGGCTCCATCGTCAACGTGTCGAGCGTGCTCGGTCTGATGGCCGCTCCGCTCCAGGGTGCGTACGGCATGACGAAGGCCGCGGTCGTCTCCATGACGCGAACGCTCGCGTTCGAGCTCGGCCCGAGCGGCATCCGCGTGAACGCGATCGCGCCCGGGCTCATCGACACGAAGTTCAGCGCGGCGCTCACGTCGAACCCGGCCATCCGCGACATGGTGCTTCAGCGCTGCGGCGTGAAGAGGGTGGGTCAGCCTAGCGACGTGGCCGGCGCGGCGCTCTACCTCGCGAGCGACGACGCCGCGTACGTGAGCGGCGAGGTCGTCGTCGTCGACGGCGGTTGGTCGACGACGTGACCGCGCTGCCCGAACCGCCGGCGAACGCCCGAGAGGTGCGCGAGGCGCATCGCTTCGACGAGGTCGCGCTCGAGCGTTGGCTCGGTGAGCACGTCGAAGGGTTCGAGGGGCCGATGGTCGTTCGCCAGTTCAAGGGCGGTCAATCGAACCCGACGTACTTCATCGGCGCGAGCAGCGGGCGGTATGCGCTCCGCAAGAAGCCGCCCGGCAAGCTCCTTCCGTCCGCGCACGCGGTGGAGCGCGAGCACCGCGTGATGACGGCGCTCGCCGGGACCGACGTGCCCGTTCCGCGCACGCGCGGGCTATGTGAAGACCCGAGCGTGATCGGGACGCCGTTCTTCGTGATGGACCACGTCGAGGGTCGCATCTTCTGGAACGTCCAGCTCCCCGAGCTCGACCGCGAGAGCCGGCGCGCCGTCTACGCCGAAGCGCTCCGCGTGCTCTCGGCCATCCATCGCGTGGACGTCGACGCGGTCGGGCTCGGCGATTACGGAAAGCGCGGCGGGTACGTGGCGCGGCAGGTCGCTCGCTGGACCGAGCAGTACCGCGCGAGCGAGACGCGCGCGATCGACGAAATGAACCGATTGATCGCGTGGCTCCCCGAGCACGTGCCAGCCGCCGACGAGACCACGCTCGTCCACGGCGACTTCCGCCTCGACAACCTGATCTTCCATCCGACGGAACCGCGTGTGCTCGCGGTGATCGATTGGGAGCTCTCGACGCTCGGGCATCCGCTCTCGGACCTCGCGTACGTCTGCATGCTCTACGACGTCGTGCTGCCGCGCGTGGGCGGTCTCGCCGGCGTGGACTTCGAGGCGACCGGCATCCCGTCCGAGACCGAGCTCGTCGCGCGATACTGCGCCCTCGTCGGCCGAACGGGCGAGCGCCCCGACGACTTCCCGTACCACAAGGCGTTCAGCCTCTTCCGGCTCGCCGCCATCGCGCAGGGCGTCTACAAGCGGAGCCTCGACGGCAACGCGAGCTCCGCCGACGCGGGCATGTACGGCGAGGCGGTGAAGCTCCTCGCGGAGATCGCCTGCCGGATCGTGAGCGCGTGATGGTGGGCTCGGGCGAAGCGATCGTCATCGCCGTCACGGCCGTCATCACGGTCATCGCGGTCTCGACGTGGGCTCGTTCCGAAAGGCGCGCTGAGCCTCGCGGCCTGCCCAATCAAGCCTCAATCGTCCCGGCGCCGTTGCTCGGCCGAGCGCGGTCGGGCCCGCCCTCTTCGCTGTAGAGCTCCCGCGCTCTTTGGAGCTCCGGCTCCATCCGGCCGAGGAGCGTGAGCTTGAGCATTCGGAAGTCGCCGCGAAGCGACCACTTCGCGTGCTGCCACGAGCCGAACGTCGCCGGCCGGTTCTTCTCGAAGCCGTAGTGGCCGATCCACGCGAGCCCGTAGCCCCAGACGGGCGCTGCGAGGAAGGCCGGCGGAAAGAGCGGGCCGACCGCGGCGTGCGCGAGCGCGATGCTCGTCCCGACGACGTGCAACGTCCGGCACGTCGGGTTCAAGTGCTGCGAGACGTAGTACGGCCAGAACTCCTCGAACGTGCGCGGCTCTTCCATGGCGATGGATATAGCACGCGGCCGCGGCGCGCGCCGACGACGCGTCACGGCGAGGGGCGCTCCGGGATGCGGATCAATCCATCACCGTCGGCGTCGACCCAGACGGGGTTCGTGAACGCGAGCGAGCGCATCGGCAGAAGCGGCGCTCCGGCCGGGACGCCGAGCGGCGTGTCGCCTTCGACGCGGACGAGCACGAACGCGTCCTCGGCGATGGCGAGGCGCGTCATCGCGTTGCCGGGCAGCTCGCTCACCGTGAGGACGCGCTCGTCGTCGCCGTTCACGACGACCGTCACCCGATCGACCGAGACCCACGCCGGAGCCTGCACGTGAGCGACCACGTCGACCTCGCCGCTCGCATCCGGCGTCACGACCGCGCCGAGGCCCTGGCCCTGGACCGTGAGGTCGACGAACGGCCCGCTCGTCGCAAACGCATCGCCGGCACGAAGCCCCTCGAGGTACGCCTCCGGAGTGAGGCGTCCGGGCTCGTCGACGGCGACGCGGACGCACGTGCGAGGGGAGCCGACCGGCGTTCGTGCCAGCCGATGCGTGTCGCTCGCGCCGGTCGCGACCACGTGCCTGCCGCCGCGGAGGAGCGCGTACCAATCATCGAGCAGCGTCTCCACCTCGACCGCGTCCGCGCCGTTGTCGAGCACGTGCCCGTTCCAGACCTCGAACAGATCGAAGTCGGCCGCGAGCATGCCCGCTCGGCCCGTGCCGGCCGCCGGATCGAAGTCGATGATCGTGAAGTAGCCGACCCACGGCGAAGAGCGCGGGTGGTTGATCGAGATGAGCGCGTCGGGGGCGCGCATCCGCGCGGCGTGGAGGATCGCATCGACGGTCATTCCGAGGTGCGGCATGTCCTCGGGAAGCACGATGTCCTCGGGCACACCGACGACGCCGAAGTGCCCCTTCCACTCCGCGTCGCCGACACCTGGGCTGATCTCGTTGCCCGGAAGGATGGCGATTCGCCCCTCGAGCTCGGTGGCCGCGAGCGCGGGCCGCCAGTCGACGAGCGCGTCGTGATCGGTCGGCGCCATCAGGTCGAGACCCTCGGCGACCGCGGACACCAGCCGCTGATCGAGCGGCACGTCGCTGTCGACGCTCGGCGCGCTGTGCACGTGGAGATCGCCGCAGGCCCAACCGCTCGAGTCGACCGCGCGCGGCAGCTCGACCTCGACGACGGGCACACCGTCCGGGAGCACGTCGATCTCCGTCCGCGCCGACTCGCGCTCGGGGCCGTTGGCCACGGTGAGCGCGTAGCGCCCGGGCACGAGCGGCACCACGAGGTCGCACGTGCTCGCGAGCGCGGTGCTCCCTTCGAGCAGCGTCGCGCCACGCCACTCCCCGATGTGCTCCGGGAAACCGGTCATCACGCCCCATGTCGGATCGGGGCCATCGAGCCGGTCGACCACGACCTTGCAACCGAGCACGAGGGTCGGCGCGGCCGGGTCGATGGCGTGGACGCGCACGTCGACCGGCTCGGGCGGCGGCGGCGGCGCGACCGGGTCGCCGCAGCCGAGGGCGAGCGCAGCTGCGAGCACCATCTCGCGGCAGCCGATGCGCTCGATCAGCGACACGCCATGATCCCGGTGCTCCCCGGCAGGCACCGCCGTCCGGTCGGACAGGAGAAGTCGTTCTGGCATTGGCAGCGGCCCGTCGAGCACACCGTACCGAACGGGCACTCGAGATCCGAGCCGCAGCTGCACAGCGCAGCTCCGACGTCGTCGACGATGCACGCGGCGCCGCGGCAGAGCCCATCGCACATGCCGCAATGCGAGGTCTGGAGCAGATTGACGCACGCCCCCGCGCAGCACACCGGGTCCGTGCTCGCGTCGCGAGCTCCGCACGTCGTGCCGTCCAGGTCGGTATCGGGCGCGCAGGAGCCGCCGCCCGACGCACAGCTCTGACAGGGCGGGCACGGCATCGGGTCCCCCGCGCACATTCCGTTCGAGCAGCGGTCGCCGACCGTGCACGGATCGCCGTCGTCGCAGGAGGCGCCGGTCAGCTGCATCTGCGTGCAACCGCCCGGCTCCATGCACACCGTCCGCGTGCACGGGTTTGCGTCGTCGTGGCAATCGGCTGCGGTCTCCTCGCACACCGTGCCCGCGCAGCGCCGGATCGTGCACGCGGTGCTCGCGCAGCTGCCGGCGTCGCACGAGTCGTACTGGCATCCGGTCGCCGTGCAGACGCCGCTCGTACCGGACGTGCAGCGTCCGGAGTCGGGCGCGTGACTGCAACCGACATGGGGGTCGCAACCGTCGACCGTGCAGCCGACTCCGTCGTCGCACAGCGACGCGTCGGCGCTCACGACGCACCCCGTGCCGACCTCGCAGCGCGCGACCGCGCACGGGCTCTCGTCGCCGCTCGGGCAGTCGGTGTCGACCGGTGAGTTGACGCATCCGACGCCCGTGCTGCACGAATCGACGGTGCAATCGATGCCGTCGTCGCACTCCGCGTGCTGTGGAAAGTGCGCACACAGCCGCGTGACGTCGCAGAAGTCCACCGTGCAAGGGATCGCGTCGTCGCAATCGGCCGCGCTCGCGCACTCGATCTCGCCGGCGTCCGCCGCGCTCGGCCGCGAGCACAGCCCCGCGACGCACGTCATGCCCGGCGGGCACCTCTGACCCTCGTCGCAACGGAACGTCGCGTCCGGAATGTTCGCGGAGCACGCGACACCGATGAGCCCGAGGCTGGCGATCACGGATCGCACCGAGCCCGATGATAGCGCCGAAACGCGCGGGAAGGTCCCGTGCTGGAGCGTTGACCGCGGACGGGCGAGGCGTCACGTTCCGCGCGTGCGACGTGGCGCCGTAGAGCTTCGACTGGCGCTGGCCATGGCAAGCCCTCTCGCGGGCTGCGCGTCGGAGCCGCCCCCCGTCCGTTCGTTCGAGGTCGTGCTCGAGAACCTCGACTCGGCGCTCTTCTCGATCTGGGGAACGAGCGCGACCGACGTGTGGGCGGTCGGCGCCGACGACGGATCGGGGCCGCTCGTTCTCCACTACGACGGGTCCGCGTGGACGCGCCGCGCGACGGGCGCGAGCGGCGATCTCTGGTGGGTGTCGGGCGCTGGCGACACGATCTGGATGTCGGGCACGAACGGGCTCGTCGTCCGCTACACGCGGTCCACGGATGCCTTCGAGCCCGGTACGCTGCCCGGCGCCTCCGCGTCGACCATCTTCGGCATCATCGGGCTCGCGCCGGCCGACGCGTGGGCCGTCGGCGGCGACGTACGAACGAACGTCGCGGTGTTGGACCGCTGGGACGGAACGTCGTGGACGCCGGTCACGGACGCGCCGGCCGAGGCGCTCGCGCGCCCGCTCTTCAAGGTCTGGGGCCGTGCGAGCGACGACCTCTACGTCGTCGGTCTCGGCTCGTTCGCCATGCACCGCTCGGGAGCGGGCTTCACCGCGATCCCGACCGCCAATCGCCTGCTGACCGTTCACGGAAACGCATCCGACGTGCTCGCCGTCGGCGGTACGAGCGGTGGATACGTCGTCGACCTCTCGAGCGAGACGGCCATCGACGCGACGCCGCCAGGCATCGAACAGCTCAACGGCGTCTTCGTTCGGCCAGACGGCGATGCCATCACGGTCGGCACGGGCGGCGCGATCTGGGTGCGCACCGGCGGGGCGTGGGCGGAGGTCCTCGACGTTCCGCCGACGCGCGAGGACTATCACGCGGCCTGGGTGGATCCGGACGGCGGCGAGTGGGCGGTGGGCGGCCACATCGCGGCGGCACCGTTCGATCGCGGCATCCTCGTGCATCGCGGCGAGCCCGTCGCGAGCGCGGTCGTCGAGCCATAGGGGCGCTCTGCTACCCTCTTGCGCTCGATGGCTCGAGTCTCCTCAGAGGTCGCGGTGATCGCGCTCGTCCTCGCGGGCTGCACGTGCAGCGAGCCCGCCGCGGCCCCGGAGCCGCCGAGCGTTCCGCCCGAGACGCCGGCCGAGAACCCGCTCTACGTCTCCCCGTCCTCGTACGACTTTCGGTCCAACCCGCGCCTCCTCGAGCGCATCCGCGGGAGCGCCCACGGCTACTACCGTTTCATCAACGTCGCGTTCTCGGATCAGGTCTGCGAACGCTTTCAGGGCTCGCTCGGAGACGTGCCGACGGTGAACCTCCACGGCGACGCCCACCTCGAGCAGTACGTGGTCACGACGTTCGGACGCGGCCTCAGCGACTACGACGACTCGTCGACCGGTCCGAGCGTGATCGATCTCGTCCGGCTCGGCACCTCGGTGCGCCTCGCGTGTCAGGCGCGCGGCTGGGAGGGGAGCGAGCGCGAGCTGCTCGACGAGATCCTACGCGGCTACCGCGGCGCGCTCGACGATCCGGAGCTCGAGGCGCCCGAGCCAGCGCTCGCGCGCCACATCCGGGACGGGTTCTCGAACGATCGTGCGGCGTTCATGCACTGGGTGGAGGAGATCACCATCCCGCTGCCCGACGAGCGCCGCGAGCGGTTCGAAGCGGCGGCGCACGAGTACCTCGACACGATGCTCGAGCAGGAGCCGGACCTCGGCGCCGAGTTCTTCAGGATCAAGAGCGTCACGACGCACGCGCTCGGCATCGGCAGCGCGCTCGACGAGAAGTACCTGATGCGCGTCGAGGGCCCGACGGCGTCACCGGACGACGACGTGATCCTCGAGGCGAAGGAGGTGCGCGATCTCAGCGGGATAAGGTGCATCCGAAACGCGGAGAACATGGACCCGTTCCGCGTTCTCTTGGGGCAGGCGCGCATCGCTTACGAGCCCTACCCGTACCTCGGGCACATGCGCTTCGACGGGAAGAGCTTCTGGATCCACGGCTGGGCGGACAACTACCACGAGCTCGACCTCGCCGAGATCGACTCGCCCGACGAGCTCCGCGAGATCGCGTACGACATCGGCGTCCAGCTCGGCCGCGGTCACGTGAAGCAGATCGCCGCCCCGCTCGACGCGCAGCTCCGGCGCGCGCAGCGCGCTTTCCTCGACCGTAGCGCGGACGAGATCGCGGACGCGGTCGCGGAGCTCGCGACGCTCGTCACCGAAGCTTGGCAGCGCTTCGTGCGCGACTCGGATGCGCTCGCCCGCTCGCTCGAGGCGCGAGCCCCCGAGGAGACGCACTGATCGCGACGCGCGTCACTTCTTCTTCCGCGTCGAGCCCCTGCGCGCCGCGGCTGGCGCTGCCTTGGCCGTCGCGGTCGCGCTCGCGCTCGCGGTCGCAGGCTGCGCGTCGACGTTCTGTGACGAGAAACGCCGGACCAGCGCACCCACGACGGCGCCGACGCCCGAGCCGACGATCCCAGCGCCGGCCGCCGTGGCGAGCCCGCCGATCGTCGTCACCATCGGCTCGTCGACGTCGTAGCGAAACGCGACGTAGTGGCCGAGCACGAGCGAGGCCGCGGCGATGCCGAGCAGCGGCGTCCACACGTGCGCGCGCGTCGCGGCGACCTCGAGCAGCAGGATGACGAGGCCGAGCACCGCGAAGACGCCGATCCACACGCTACCGATCATCCACGGTCCGTGTACGGTCACTCGGAGCGTGTCGCGCAGGCCGTTCACGCGCAGGACGGTCAACGTCGCCGCGCCGTGGCCGTCGAGCGCGAGGTCGTGGTGGGCCGTCTCGTGACGGGCGATCGCCGTGGTCGGAGGACCGCGACGAGCGCGCATCGTGTGAACCTCGCGGCGGAGGGTGCCGTGGATCTCGCGTCGCGCGTGCCCACGCTCGATCTCGAGCGTGTAGGTCGCGGCGCCGTTCTCGCGCTCTCGCCCCGCGATGCGACCGTGGACATCGAGCACGAAGGGCTTCCGATCGTCGGGGATCGTGATGTCGGCCGAGTCGCCCGAGAGCGTGACCTCGTCGATGGGCGGGTCGGGAAAGAGCGAGTGCGCCGATGCGACGTCCGACGCGGCGCAGGTCGCGACCCCGACGATCGCCCAGGCCCACGGCAGGAGATTGCCCGCGTCGCGCAGGCGTTGGAACGCGAGCGCCGCGAGGATGAGCGGGACGCCGAGCACGACGATGGTCGCGACGATCGGTCGCGCCGACGGGGCCTGGAAGCCCACGATGAGCAACGCGATGAATGCGACGATGAGCCCACCCTTGCCCCACCGTTCGAACAGCTCCGAGAACGATCGCTCTTGTGCCATGCGAGCCTCACGAGATCGGCGCGACTTCCACGCGCTCGGTGCGCCCGTCCCTCCGGACGAACATTTCGAAGCCAGGCTGTAGCGCTGCCGCGCCTATCGCGCCATCGCGACGGAGGGCGACATAGGCCACCTGGCCGTCGCCCAGGCGATCCCCCCGCCTCCGCACGAGCGACCGGAGCACCTCGGCGGCGGCCTCTCTGGGCTCGACGCCCGCGCGCATTCGCTCGACGACCGCGAACGAGCCGCAGGTCCGGATGACCTCTTCGCCCACACCCGTCGCGCACGCCGCGCCCGCCTCCGCGTCCGCGTAGCCGCCGGCGCCCACGATGGGCGAGTCGCCGACGCGCCCGGGCAGCTTCCACGCGAGCCCCGAGGTGCTGACGCCGACGACCACCTCGCCGTCGGGTCCGACGCCGACCGTCCCGACGGTGTCGTGGTCGGCCGCGCCTCCCACCCTGAACGGGTGTTGACCCGTCGCGCGAAACTCCTCGAAGCGGCGGCGCGACTCGTCGGTCGCGAGGTCGCGCGTCTCGAAGCCTTGCTCTACCGCGAACGCCTTCGCGCCGGCGCCGACGAGATAGACGTGACGCGTCCGCTCCATCACCCGCCGCGCGACGCGGATTGGCGTCGCGACCTCTTCGAGGCAGCCGACCGCGCCGGCATCGAGCGTCGAGCCCTTCATCGATCATCGCGTCGAGCTGGATCACGCCCGCCTCGTTCGGCATGCCGCCGACGCCGACGGTGAGGACGGCGGGGTCGAGCTCGACGGCCTCGATCCCGAGCTCGACGGCGTCGAGCACCGACCGAGACTCGCGAAAAGCGCGCGCCGCGCGCTCGCACACGGTCTGGCCCCACTCCCAGGTGGCCGCGAGCACGAGGCCGTGCTCGGCGCCCGCCGCGTGAGGCGCCTGGCCCGGCGGCGAGAGCGCGCGGTCCGGGGCTCCGCAGTCGCACGCGTCGAGGAGCGGCGCGCCGCACACGGTACAGAGCGCGGTGCCGAGGAAGCGCCTGCGGGTCGTCCGGGTGCTCATGGGCCGAGACGTTGAAACGGGAAGGGGCCGAGGCGCAACGGAGGGTAGCTTCCCGTTGAAATCATGGCGTCGAAGCGCTAAGCGATAGCCCCTCTCGACAGCCCGAGATGCCGAACCTCGCCGAAAAGACGCTCTCCCACCTCCGCCAGCTCGAGGCCGAGAGCATCTACGTCTTGCGCGAGGCCGCCGCCGAGTTCGACGACCCGGTCATGCTGTACAGCATCGGCAAGGACTCGTCCGTGATGGTGCACCTGGCGCAGAAGGCGTTCCATCCGGCGCCGCTTCCATTCCCGCTCTTGCACGTCAACACGACGTGGAAGTTCCGCGAGATGATCGAGTTCCGCGATCGCTTCGTGAAGAAGCACGGCATGGAGCTCATCGAGCACGTGAACCGTGACGGAGTCGCGCAGAACATCAACCCGTTCGACCACGGCAGCAACAAGTACACGACCGTGATGAAGACGGAGGCGCTGCGACAGGCGCTCACCAAGCACGGCTTCGATTGCGCGTTCGGCGGGGCGCGCCGCGACGAGGAGCGGTCTCGCGCGAAGGAGCGCATCTACTCCTTCCGCGATCGCTTCCAGCAATGGGACCCGAAGAACCAGCGGCCCGAGCTCTGGAACCTCTACAACGGCCGGATCAACAAGGGCGAGAGCGTGCGAGTGTTTCCGCTCTCGAACTGGACCGAGCTCGACGTGTGGCTCTACGTCTGGCTCGAGAGCATCCCGGTCGTCCCGCTCTACTTCGCGAAGGAGCGCCCCGTCGTGAAGCGCGAGGGCACGTGGATCATGGTCGACGACGAGCGGATGCGCCTCGAGAAGGGCGAGGAGCCCCAGATGAAGCGCGTGCGCTTCCGGACGCTCGGCTGCTACCCGCTGAGCGGCGCGATCGAGTCCGACGCGGACACGGTGCCGAAGGTGATTCAGGAGATGCTCCTCACGAAGTGGAGCGAGCGCCAGGGGCGGCTCATCGACTTCGATCAGGACGGTTCGATGGAAGCGAAGAAGCGCGAGGGCTACTTCTAGTGGGCAGCGAGCGCGATCTCGTCCGCAAGGACGTCGAAGCGTACCTCCAGCGCTACCAGGAGAAGGAGCTCCTTCGGTTCGTCTGCGTCGGCTCGGTCGACGACGGCAAGTCGACGTTGATCGGCCGGCTCCTCCACGACACGGGGATGGTCTACGAGGATCAGCTCGAGGCCGTGCGGCGCGCGACGGCCATGGAGGGCGAGGAGATCGACTTCTCGCTCTTCACAGACGGCCTCGCTGCGGAGCGCGAGCAGGGGATCACGATCGACGTCGCGTACCGTTACTTCGCGACCGAAGCGCGCAAGTTCATCATCGCCGACACGCCGGGCCACGTTCAGTACACGCGGAACATGGTCACGGGGGCCTCGACGGCGAACGTGGCGCTCATCCTGATCGACGCGCGGCTCGGCGTGCTCCAGCAATCGCGGCGGCACGCGTACATCGCGTCGCTCCTCGGGATCCCGCATCTCGCCGTGTGCGTGAACAAGATGGATCTCGTCGGGTACGACCGCGCGGTCTACGCGGGCATCGAGAAGACGTTCTCCGACTTCGCGCGCCCGCTCGGCTTCAAGGACGTCACGTTCTTCCCGATCAGCGCGCTCAAGGGCACGAACATCGTCGCGAAGGACACGACGAGCACGCCGTGGCACGAGGGGGGCTCGGTGCTCGAGTACCTCGAGACGGTACCGATCTCGAGCGACCGGAACCTCGAGGACTTCCGGTTCCCGGTCCAGTACGTGCTCCGCCCGAACCTGACCTACCGGGGCTTCGCGGGCGAGGTCGCGGCCGGCGAGGTCGCGCGGGGGGACGACGTCATCGCGCTCCCGTCGGGCAAGCGCTCGCGCGTCAAGGTCATCGACTCGTTCGACGGCGAGCTCGCGACCGCGTTCAGCCCGCAGGCGGTCGTGGTCCGGCTCGAGGACGAGATCGACATCAGCCGCGGCGACATGCTCGTCCACCCCGACAACCTCCCGAACGTGAGCCGCGTCTTCGACGCGCACATCGTCTGGATGAGCGAGCGCGAGCTCGACACGCAGAAGACGTACCTGATCAAGCACACGACCCAGCTCGTGCGCGCCCAGATCGAGCGCATCCACTGGAAGAAGGACATGGACACGCTCGAGGAGCTCCCCGCCGAGGGCCTCGCGCTGAACGACATCGGCAAGGTGCACGTCACCTGCCACCGCGCCCTCTACTTCGACCCCTACACGAAGAACCGCACGACCGGCGCGTTCGTCCTGGTCGACTCGCTCACGAACAACACCGTCGGCGTCGGGATGATCCTCGCCGACGAGCCCGAACAGAACCTCGACCGCGCCCTCCGCGAGCTCCGCGCCGGCTCCGCGCTCGAGCCCAAGACCGAGGTTAGCCCGCGCGAGCGGCGCGAGCGGATGGGCCAGAAGGGCTCGACCGTGTGGCTCACCGGCCTGCCCGGCTCGGGCCGATGGACGCTCGCGTACGCGCTCGAGCGGCGCCTGTTCGATTCTCGAGCGCACGGCGACCGTCGTCACGCCCGTCGGCGAGGACCTCCGGACGATGATCTCGAGCGCGAAGATCGCGACCGACGCCGGGCTCATCACCATCTGCGCCTTCAAGAGCTACACGCGCGACGAGCGCGAGCAGGTCAGGTCGCGCGTGGGCCCCGAGCGCTTCCTCCACGTCTACGTCAACACGTCCGAAGATCTCTGCCGCGAACGCCGCCCCGACGCCGACTTCACCGGCTTCGAGCCGCCACCCTCCCCCGACGTCACCGTCGCCCTCGATCGCACGAGCATCGACGACGCCGTCGAGCTCATCCTCCAAGCCCTCGACCGGCGCGGCCAGTTCGACGAGGTGTAGCTTCGGCACCGAGCCGGAGCCGCCCGCTCGAGGCGCACGCCGCCGCCACGGCCTGCGGGCACGAGGCGCTCGGCCGTACCGCGCATGTTTTGGAGCGTGGTCCACGACGAGCGCGTCCACGCGAGGCGATCCGCTCGCCTGACGCCTGCCAAACGTTCGGGATCGCGGCGAAACCCCGCTTGGACTCGCCGAGAGGCGGGTGCTACGTAGCGCGACGAGCCCGCGGTGAGACGGGCGGAGGAGCACGAGATGAGGGGACTTTTCGGAGCGCTCGCGGTCGCCGCGGGGATCTTTGTCGCGGCCGGGCAGGCGCACGCGGGCGGGTTCGACACGCCGATGCTCTACTCCGCGCGCCACATGGGCATGGGCGGCACGGCCAACGCCTACGTGAGCGACGGCTCGGCCCTCTTCCACAACCCGGCGGGCCTCGGGAACATCCGCGTCGCGGACGTGATGCTCGACATCACGCTGCTCGTCGGGAGCATTCACGGATCGCCGAACGGCGATCCGAGCCTCGCGGGCATCGGCTCGAACACCACGTTCGCGCCGTTCGGCCTCGTCGGCGGCGGGGCGCGGCTCTTCGACCTCGACCTCGGCGACGAGATGACGTTCGGGATGGTCGTCGGGGGCGCGGTGTACCCCGTCGCCTCGGCGGGCGGCGCGTACGACTACACCGCAGCGGGAGTCGAGACCCACGACGCGACCACGCTCGTGTTCCTCGAGGCTTCGCCCGGCATCGCGCTAGATCTATCGAACACGCCCGTCGGGACGTTCACGCTCGGCGGGAGCTGGCGCGCGCAGTTCGTCGACCTCGCCCGCGAGATCGACCCGAACCCGAGCGACGACATGAAGCTCGTCGACTTTGCCGCGAACGGCTGGAGCTACACCGGCTTCAAGCTCGGCCTCCAGTGGGCCGCGCCCGAGTACGTGAAGCTCGGGATCTCGTATCGCCATCGCACCGACACCGACATCAACGCGGCGGACGGCACCGTGCTCAACCTCGCCGCGCACAACATCCACACCACGTTCACGCTTCCGAGCCGCCTCATCTGGGGCATCCGCGGCGACTACGCAGATTTCGGGCTCGCCGTCGACGTCGAGTACGCGTTCAACAGCCAGAACACCGAGCGCCCGGTCTGCGGCGTGCCGGAGGCGACGGGCATGCCCCTGTGTGTGTCGAACGTCTTCGACTGGCGCGATGCGATGACCTTTCGGATCGGCGCCGAGTACGACATCCACCTCACCGACTCCGAAGACTCGGCGATCCTGACGCCGCGCCTCGGCTTCGTGTACGACGACACGACAGCGAACCCGATCTACCCGACGGCGTTCGGGACGCCGCCCGGCCCGACGTTCGTCGGCACGGTGGGCGTCGGCTTCGACAACGGTCCGTGGGAGGTCAACCTCGCCTATGCCTACCGCCGAGGCTCGGCGACGGTGACGCCGGAGCAGGTCGCGATGCAGATGCCGTCCTGCCAGTTCTGCGGCGCCCCCGGAAAGTACGTGATCGAGCTGAGCGGCATCTATGTAGACTTCTCCTACGATTTCGAGTAACCAGCGGCAGCGGTCGGGGTGCGCCCACCGCCGGACCGTAACGAGCGCGTCCGAGGTCAACCGGCTATAGTACGCGCACGGAGGACTCGATGAATCCGACACTTCTTACCAATCGTTCCTTGTTCGTTCTCTTTCTCGCAGGCTCGCTCGCTGCGTTCGCCGGCTGCGGCGACGACAGCGGCATGACCGGAACCGACGGCGGCGGCGGCGGGACCGACGGCGGCGGCGGCGGAACCGACGGCGGCGGCGGCGGGACCGACGGCGGCGGCGGCGGAACCGACGGCGGCGGCATGATGTGCCGCACCGCAGACGACTACTACACCGGCACCGACAACTGCTCGAGCACCGAGGACATGGCCGCGTTCGAGCGCGCGGACTACGGCGTGACGATGGATCAGACGGCATCGGACATCGCGGGCGCCTGCGCTCGCGGTACCTGCATCACCATGCTCGGTAGCGCCGGCTTCGCGGCGTGCGTCTCCGGTTGTGTTCGCACGATGACCGAGGACGCTTTCTCGGAAGGCTGCGCGACCTGCTACGGCGCGACGGTCGCGTGCTCGGCGGACAACTGTCTCGCCCCGTGTCTCCCCGGCGACTCCGAGGAGTGCGACATGTGCCGCGCGGGCATGAACTCGTGCGACCTCAACTGCGCGATGATGTTCTACGACTGCAGCGGCCTCACGCCGCCCGGCACCTGAGCTGACCCGAGCTCGAAGACACCGATCCGCCCGCCGCGCCCCGCGCGGCGGGCGGTCTCGTTTTGGCCGTCGGCGCCGGCGCTCCGCCAGGGCCGTCGAAGCGGCGCGCCTCGCGTCCCCGAGATCCGCGCACGACAGCGAGGCGGAAGCGACACCGGCTGTGCCGCTGAACGCGCTCGCGGACGCGGGGCTCTGGCCGGGGCCCCGGGACTCGGTGAGCGAGCGCGGGGTGCTCGCCGTGCGGCGAAGGTGGGCGCGATCCAGAAGCGTGCGCGAGCTCTCCGGCAAGGGTGAACGCCGGCTCGAGGACGCGCTTCGGGCGGTCTCGCGCGCGCTCGCGTCGTGCGCGCATCCGGCCTCCCGCCTCGCGGGCGTTCCGGGGTAGCCTCTCGGGGCCGATGGGTGACGAGGCCAAGAAGGGACGGGCGAACACGCAGCCGGGGTTCGCGCCGCTCGGGTCCCGCCCCGCAGCGCGCTCGTCCGACACGGACGTCGACCTCATGCCGCCGAAGCTCGCGGGGGAAGAGGACTCGCTCCCGGTCGACGCCAGCGCCGACGCGGCCGCGGCGCAGCCGCGCCCGGCCGGTCGACCGAGCGAGCCGCCATCCCCGCGAGCCAAGCCGCGCGGCACGCCGGTGCTCGAGGTCGAGGTCGTCCACGAGCACGGGCCCGCGCCGAGCACGGACCGGCCCTGGCGCACCGTCGAGATCTGGACGCGCAACCGCATCTACACGCTCGACTCGATCATGCAGTGCATCGAGGTCGTCGACCGCGCGTCGCGCGACGTCGTCACCGACCACCCGTTCCTCGGCATGCGCCTCGTCGGCGGCCAGCACCGCGAAGGCGAGCGCATCGAGCTGAGCTATCCCTTCCCGCGCCCGGGCACCGAGGCGGTCTTCGAGCTCCCTGGCAAGACCAAGCGCGCGGGGAGCTTCTCCCGGACGAGCGCGGTGACGCGCGTCGTGCTCCGCTTGCACATCGTCACGGTGTCGCCAGGCTACGTGATCCCGACGTGGGAAGAGATCACGGGCTCGCTTCTACCCCCGCCCCCCGACGACCTCGAGTAGGTCGTCGAGCTACGCGAGCTCGCCGACGACCGCTGCCGCGGCCTCGACGAGCGTGCCCGCGCGGACGAGCTCCTCGACCGTCTCGATGTCGCGATAGAGTGGGCGATCCTCGACGAGCGTCGGCACGCGATCGCGGAGGACCGCGTGAGCGGCGGCGACACCGCGTGCGGGCCGGAGCGGCGCGCGCAGGTCGAGCCCCTGCGCCGCGACGAGCACCTCGATCGCGAGCACGCGGCGCACGTTCGTGACGACGTCCGCGAGCTTGCGCGCCGAGATGCTGCCCATCGAGACGTGGTCCTCCTTGCCCGCGGACGACGGGATCGAGTCCACGCTCGACGGGTGGCAGAGCACCTTGTTCTCGCTGACGAGCGCGGCCGCGGTGACCTGCGCCATCATGAAGCCGGAGTCGAGCCCGGTCCGCGGCGCGAGGAACGGCGGCAGCCCGCTCGACATCGCCGGGTTCACGAGCTGCTCGACGCGGCGCTCGCTCACGTTCGCGAGCTCCGCGACGGCCATCGCCGCGGCGTCGAGCGCGAGGGCGACCGGCTGCCCGTGGAAGTTGCCTCCGCTCATGACCTCGGCGCTCCCGTCCGTCGGCGAAGAAGAGCAGCGGGTTGTCGGTCGCCGACGCGATCTCGCGCTCGAGCACCGCGCGCGCGAACGCGAGCGACGTCGCGCGTCGCGCCGTGCACCTGCGGCATGCAGCGGAGCGAGTACGGGTCCTGCACCTTCTTGCAGTCTCGGTGGCTCTCCATGATCTCGCTGTCGGCGAGCAGCGCGCGCAGGTTCGCCGCGCTCGCGGCCTGGCCCGGGTGCGGACGCGCGTCGCTGGATGCGCGCGTCGAACGGGCGCTTCGAGCCCTTGAGCGCCTCGAGCGACATCGCGCCGACGAGATCCGCCGCGACCGCGAGCCGCGTCCGCCTCGAGCACCGCGAGCCCGCCGACCGCGACCATCATCTGCGTACCGTTGATGAGCGCGAGCCCCTCCTTCGCCTCAGCTCGACCGGCGCGAGGCCCGCGCGCGCGAGCGCCTCGGCGTCCGGCATCGGCTCGCCGCGATACGTCGCGCCTCGCCCTCGCCGATGAGCACGAGCGCCAGGTGCGCGAGCGGCGCGAGATCGCCGGACGCGCCGACCGAGCCCTGCGCCGGGATGCGCGGGACGCACGCCGGCGTGGAGCAGCTCGACGAGCGCCTCGATCAGGCGCTCGCGTACGCCGGAGTGGCCGAGCGCGAGCGACCTGCGCGCGCAGCGCGATCATCGCGCGCACGGCACGCGCGTCGGAGCGACGGGCCGACGCCGCACGCGTGGCTGCGGACGAGGTTGCGCTGGAGCGCGCGCATCTGCGCGGCCTCGATGCGCGTCTCGGCGAGCGCGCCGAAGCCGGTGTTGACGCCGTAGACGTTCGGCGCGTCGTCGCCAGCGCGCCCGAGCTGGTCGACGAACGCGTGGGCGCGGGCGACGGCAGAGCGGGCGGGAGCGGAGAAGGCGAGGTGGGCGTCGCCATCGGCGAGGGCGGCGAGATCGTCGAGCGAGAAGGCGGTTCCGAGCTCGATCGTGGGGGCTGCCATCGGGCCGCGAGCCTGTATCCGACCGCTCGTCCTCGCAAGGCGGCCGGCTCGCGCGAGGCGGCCCGCTCTCGCGAGGCGGCCCGAAAGGTGACCCGGTGGGGCCGCGCGAGGGATGATCGGCCAGCGTGGACCAGGCGTGGGAGGTCGGTGCTCGAGTGAAGGTGCGGGCGGATTGTCCCCACACGCTGCCCGCCTACGCCCGCATGATGACGGGGGAAGTGCTCGGAACCACCGAGGATGGGCTGATCCAGGTGAGCTTCGGGGCCGACCGGGTGTTTCCGATCTCCCCGGAGTGCCTGATGGCGGCCGAGCCGGGCGAATAGGCGCGCCGCCCACGGCTCCAAACCTCCGCGACCACGTCGGAAATCCGGATCTCTGGGGTTCAAAGCGGGGCCGAGCCCCGGTATAGTCACCCCTCGCGGGACGCGCCCACACGCGCACACAACTTCCCCGATGACCTCGCCCGAGCCGCCGAACGTCGTATCCCCGCACCGTCTATCCCGCGACGCCGCCGAGGCTCGGATCGCGTCTCTCCGGGCCGAGATCGAAGCGGCGAGCGACGCGCACGTCCAGTCGGCGCTGCACCACGAGCTCGGCGTGGTCGCCGAGTGTCACCTGAAGAACGACGCGGGCGCCGTGAAGGAGTACCTCACGGCCTTCAACCTCGACCCGACGTTTCGCCCGCCGCTCTTCGCTCTGCTCCGGATCTTCGAGCGCCGCCGCGCGTTCGCGAACCTGGCGCGCCTTTACGAGGCCGAAGCGCGGTCGGCGCCGCACGTCCACGATCGCGCGTCCGCGATCATCGACCGCGCGGGGCTCGCCGCAGACCGCGAGGGCAATGGCGCCGATGCGCTGGCGTTGCTCGCTCGGGCGCTCGACACCGACCCGACGTCGCTGTCGGCCGCGTTGATGCTCGAGCGAGACGCGCGCGCGGCGTCCGACACCGGAATGATCCGGGGCGCGCTCGAAGCGCGTGCCGAGCACACCCACGACCCGGTGCTGAAGAGCCTCCTCTACACCGAGCTGGCGTGGGAGCGCGCGGGCGCGGGCGACCTCGACGGCGCCTTCGAGCTCATGCGCACCGCCGGCAGCCTGCCCCGAGGCCGATACCGCGCGCTCGAGCAGATGGAGCGGATGGCGCGCCTCCACGACCGCACGGACAACCTCGTCCCGGCGCTCGAGGGGCGGGCCATGCTGGCGCTCGCCGAAGCGCGGGGTGAAGACCGGGGCCAGGCGTCCGGAGCCTTCTCCGTCAAGCGCTTCGCGGACGAGGCGCGGGCCGCGGGCGAGGCGGCCGCGCTCTTGCACGAGGCCGCACGGCTGCGGATGAATCGGCACGGCGATCCTGCGGGCGCGGCACAGACGCTCGCGCAGGCCATCGCGATCCGCCCGGACGACATGCTGCTGCATCAGGAGCGGATGCTGGCGTGCGACCTCGCGGGGCAGACCGCGTTGGCGATCGAAGAAGCGCGCTGGCTCCTCTCGAACGGGGTCACGGGACGCTTCGCGGCGTCGATCCACTTCAGGCTCGCCGAGATCGCTCGCGCGGCGAACGACGTCGCCGGCGCACACGCCGCGCTCGCCGCTGCGATCGAAGCCGACCCCGGCTCCGCTGCCGCGGCCGCGATGCTCGACGACCTCCTCCTCGACGGCTCGGAGCACGCCGAGCGCATCGCCCGCCTCGAGGCGCGCGCGGCACGAGAAGAGGTCCCGGTCGAAGGACGCGTGCAGGCGCTCTTCCGCGCCGCGCAGATCGCCGCAGAGCTCCTCGGCGACTTCGCCCGCGCCCGCCCTCTCTACGATCGCGCGATCTCGCTCACCGAGGACAAGTCGCCCATCCTGCGCGAGCTCTACGGCGCGGCGATGCGCCACGGCGCGTGGGAAGCCGCACGCGACGCGCTCCGCGTTCTGCGTTTCTTGCCCATCGATCCCGAGGAGCAGAGCGTCGTCTGGTTCGAGCTCCACTCCATCCTTCGCAACCGTCTGGGCGACGAGCACGCGGCCGACGCGGTGCTCGAAGAAGCGATCGAGACCGAGAGCTGTGCGCGCTGGGCGCCGGATCTCGCGCGCGTGCAGGCGGCGCGCGCGGGAAACGTCGAGCTGCTCGCGCGCGCCCACGAGGTGCTCGCCGATCGCGTCACCGACGACGCCGTCGCGGGCGCGCACCTCGCGGCAGCCGCTCGCGCGCTCATCCACGCGGGCGCCGAGGACCGCGCGACCGAGCTTCTGCGAAAGGCGCTCTCGCGCTCGCCGGGCCAGAGGTACGCCGTCTCGCTTCTCGAAGAGGTGCTCCTCTCGCGCGGGGAAGCGGGCGAAGCGGTCGCGCTGCTCAGGGAAGCGGCCGAAGCGCAGGAAGGCGCGCGCGCCGCCGAGATGAGCCTGCTGCTCGCGGGCGCGGCCGCCGAGGCGACGGGTGACGCGGCGCTCGCCGCGACGACCTACGAGCAAGCTGCGGATCGGGATCCGACGGCGATCTCTCCACTTCTGGCTCTGTCGCGCCTCGCAGAGCGCACGAAGAACGAATCGCTCCTCCTGCGCTCGCGCGAGGCCCTCTCCGAGCGCGAGCTCGCTGCGGGAGAGCCGGGGCGCGCCACGATCGAGCTCGCCGAGCACTACGACTTCGTGGCGAAGAAGCCGGAGCTCGCGGAGTCACCGTACCGCGCCGCGCTCCCGAGCGAGGTGTGGGGGTCCGCGGCGGCGGTCGGGCTCGCGCTCCTGCCCGGAAAAGACGTCGACCCCATCGCGCGGATCGAGGCGTACCAGCGCCTCGCCGCCGGCGCGAGCGAGCCGGTCCGCATCGGTGTCCTTCGCG
Source organism: uncultured delta proteobacterium (assembly GCA_963740495.1). GTDB lineage: Bacteria > Myxococcota_A > Polyangia > Polyangiales > CAVUEK01 > CAVUEK01. The sequence continues at coordinate 298,356 of CAVUEK010000002.1, read as the reverse complement.
GCGTGCTCGGCGAGGCGCTCCAGAAGAACGGCAGCAAAGAAGCCGCTGCAAGCGCTGCCGAGCGGCTCACCGAGCTCGTCCCCGACGACGTCGTCTGTGCGGTCACGCGCATGCGCCTGGCCGGAGGCGAGCCGGACCTCGCCACCAAGCGCGCGGACGCGTGGGTCTCGCTCGCCTCGGCCGCCGAAGACCCCGAGGCCGGAGCGGAGCTACTGCTCGCGGCCATGCGCGCGAAGATCGTGTCGCAGGGGCCCGACGCGTTCGACGACGCGTTCCTCTTGGCTCAGGAGATCCACGCCACAGCGCCCGACGCGCCCGCAGCCGGCGTCGCGCTCGACGAGACCCTCGCGCCCGGCGACGACCCCGAGGCCCGCGTCGACGCGCTTTCCGCTCGGCTCCTGCACTCGGGAAAGGCGCGGCCCGCGGCGCTCGAAGCCGCGGTCGGTCGGGCGCTCCTGATGGCGGGCCGTACCGAGGAGTCGGTGCGCGTGCTGCGTCGCATGCTCGGACACGACCCGACGGACCTCGCGTCGTGGGAGGCGCTGCGCGTCGCCGCGCGTCACGAGGCTCGATTCGAGGAGGTCGTTCGCGCGTGCGACGAGCTCGCGAAGCACGCCGAGGGCGAGTTCCGGGCGATGCTGCTCGAGGAGGCGGCGGCGTGCTTGATGGACGAGCTCGGCAAGGACGCCGAGGCGGAGAAGCGGCTCCGGATGTGCGTCGACGTCGACGTGACGCGCCCGATCGGGTTCGGTCGGCTCCACAATCTGCTCGCCGAGCGAGGCGACACCGAAGGGCTCATCGAGCTCGTCAACAAGCGCATCGACGCCATCGACGATCCGGCCGAGCTCGCGAAGCACTACTACGAGCTGGCGCGGCTCTACCGGAGCCAGGGTGATCGCGACGGGGCGCTCGCCGCCCTCGAGAACCTCCACATGCTCGAGTCGGATCACGTCGGCGGGCTCGCGCTTCAGGTCGAGGTCATGGTCTCGCTCGAGCGCTGGGCCGAGGCGGTCGAGACGCTGCGTGCGCTCGCTGCCGCCGACGTGCCGGCGGCGCAGAAGCGCCTCGCTCATCTCGGCGCGTCGGACTTCCTCGAGAAGCGCCTGAACGATCCCGACGGGGCCCTCGAAGAGCTCGATGCGCTCGTCGCGATGGGCCTCGGAGACTCGGCGCTCTATGCGCGGATGGCCGGCGTCGCCGAGCGAGCGGGCCGGTACGAGCGCGCGGTGGCGGAGCTGCGTCGCGCCGCGCACGCCGCCGGCGCAGGTCCCGAGCAGGCCGCGCACCATCGGCGCGCGGGTGAGCTCCTTCGCAATCACGTCGGGGAGCTGCCGGGATCGATCATGGAGTTTCGCCGGGCGCTCGAGGCTGCGCCCACCGACCTCACGGCCGCCGAGGCGCTCGCGCACCTCCTGGTGGATCCCGTGGAGCGCATGCAGCTCTCACAGTCGTTCGAGGCGGCGGTGCGAGGCGAGCTCGTCGAGTCGGCGACCAACGCGTCGACGCTGCGCAAGCTCTATCGCGCTGCCACGTTCCGGGACGACAAGGACCTCGAGTACCGGGCGCTCGGCGCGCTCGCGGCGCTCGGCCACGCGGACTCCGAAGAGGCTGCCGCGCTGGCGACGCTCGCGAGCTCGGAGGCGCGCGCGCCGCGAGCCTCCCTCGACGCGGCCGCGCTCGCGGCGCTTCGCGCGCCGGGCGCGGACGGGCCGCCTGCGGCCCTCGCCCGTCTCGTGTGGGAGTCGGTGACCGCGATGGATCGGCTCGAGCCGGCGACCTTCGGTGTCGGCAAGCCCGAGCTCGTGAGCCCCAAGCAGTCGAGCGCGCAGCGCGATGCGCTCTCGAGCTGGGTCAACGCGTTCGGATCGTCGGTCGTCGACCTCTACGTCGGCGGGCCCGAGCCCGGCGCCGTCGCGGCGATGCCGGGCAAGAAGGGGCCCACGTGGATCGTGGGCACGGGCTTCGCTGCCGAGCCGACGCCTGCGCAGCGTTTCCTCGTGGGCCAGCTGGCGACCGCGCTCACCGAAGGAACGCTTCCGTTCGTGCAGCGTCGCCCCGAAGACGCGGCGACGCTCCTGTTCGCAGTCGCGGCGGCCGGCGAGGCCCCGCTGGCGGGAGGCGCCGGACGCTCGGGGCTCGACGAGCTCACGCGCGCTCTCGCCCGCGCGCTTCCGCGGCGCGCGCGCAAGGGCGTTCCCGAGGTCGTGAGCGTGGTGAAGGATGGCGGAGCGAGCTTTCCCGACTACTGTCGCGCCGCGCTCCGAACCGCGCTGCGGGGCGGCCTCGTCGCGTCGAGCGACATACGCGTGGCGCTCGGCGCGGTGCTCGGAGGCCAGTTCGACGCGGACGCGGTCGCCGCCTCACCCGAGGCGCGCGATCTGTTGATGTTCTGGGTCGCGGAAGAAGCGCGCGTGGTGCGGCGCGCGCTGGGGCTCGCGAAGTGAGCGACGAGAACGACAAGCCTGGGCTCGAGCTCGACTTGGACGACGATCTCAACTGGGACGACGCGCTGCGCGAGTGGGAAGCCGAGCTCGAGCGCGACACGACGCTGCGCGAGAGCGAGAATGACGGCGCGAGCGCGAGCGCGAGCGAAGCGCAGAAGCCGCCTCCCGTCGTGGCGCCCGCGCCGCCGCGACCGCTCTACCGCCCGCCGAGCGAGGAGCTCCCCCTCGACGGCGAGCCCACGACGGCCGGCGAGAGCCCCATCGAGGGACGCGCGAGCTCTCCGGGCGAGATCAGCATCTTCGATGACGACGAGGACGCGCCCACGAAGCTCAGCGATCCGCCGACCGAGCTCGATGCGACGCTCCGCGACGCCGAGGGCACCGAGAACACGAAACCGACGAGCCCCCCACCCGGCGGGATCGAGCTCGACCTCGACAGCCTCCTCGATGGGCTCGACGACACGACGACGGCGTCGGGCGCCGGAAGCGAGGCGCTGTCCGAGGATCCGTTCGGCGGCCTCATCCCGGTCGACGAGGAGCAGCCCACGCGCATCGGTCCGGGGCCCGACCTGACGAAGCTCACCGAGCCGCTGCTGCCGGACCCGGCGGGCGAGCCGAAACGCCCGGCCGTCCCGTCGCCTTGGGCGGGCCCGCAGCGAACTCAGCCCGGCATCGGGCTCATGCCACCGGTGCCGCCACCGGCCAGAGCCGACGGTCGCGGCCCGATCTACAAGCCACCCCCGCCGCCCCCCGGTGGCGTCCTGCCAAAGGCGCGGCGCCCCCTCGGAGGTCCCAAGCGCCCGGCGCGCACCGAGGGCGTCGAAGAGCACGACGAGCTCACGCCGGTCGCCAACCTGGCCAATCTGAGCCCGCTCGACCGGCCGACCCCCGTGGTGAATCTGCCGCCGGAGCCCCCGGTGCCCGAGCCGTCCCGCGTCGCGAAGCCGCCTGCCGTGCCGCCGCCCCTGAAGAAGGGGCCACCGCCGCTGAAGAAGAAGCCGCCCCCACCGCCCGTCGCGGAGGAGCCGATCCTCGCCGAGGCCGACGACGACGAGCCGATCCTCGCCGAGGTCGACGACGACGAGCCGGATCTGTCGTTCGAGGAAACGGACGGCGCCGAGCTCGACATGATCGGCGGGGACGACGGCGAGCATCCCTACCTCGATGACGACGGCCTCGACGAGATGACGCAGCTCGGCGTCGCGCCGGAGCTCGGTGACCGGCCGGCGACGCCCAGCGTCATCCCGGAACAAGACGCCGGCGCGCGCACGGCCGCACGCACGGTGCGATATCGAAAGCCGCGCGAGGAGGACTTCCCCCTCGTCGGGCCGGACGCGCTCCGCGCGCGCCGCGAGCTGCTCGTCAGCCTCGCCGCGACGTCGAAGGGCAGCACGCGCGCGCGATTGCTCGTCGCGACCGCCGAGATCTGTGAGCAGCTGGGCGAATCGAACCAGGCCTCGGAGCTCTATCACGAGGCGCACGACGCCGACCCGAGCGACCTCACCGCGCTTCGAGCGCGGCGGCGCACCGCGATCGCGTCGGGCTCGTGGGCCGAAGCGGCGGAGCTCCTCGAGGCCGAGGGGAAGCTGCCTCTCTCGCCAGACGAGCGCGCGGCCGCGCTCACGTTGCTCGCGGAGGTTCAGCTGACGGGGCTCGGCGATGCGGACTCGGCCATGAAGAGCGCACGCACCGCGCTCGGCCTCAAGCGCACGTCACCGTCGGCCGCCATGCTGCTCGCAGACGCGGCGTTCCGCGCCGGTCGCGACGCCGAAGCGTTCGCCGCGATCGAGCGCGCTGTCGAGGCGTGGCCCGACGGCCGAGCCAAGGGCGCGCTCCTGTCGATCGTCGGGCACGGTGCCGAGCGCATGGGTCGGAACGACAAGGCGCACGAGGCGTATACCGCCGCAATCGAGGCGGACCCCGGAGCGGTGGACGTCGTCCTCGGTCTGGCACGCTCCGAGCGGGCGAACGGCAACCTCGACGGCGCGGTGGTGGCGTCCGCGCGGCTGGGCGAACGGCTCAAGGACGATCCGGTCGGCGATGCGTTCCGGCGCGCGGCTGCGCGAGCGGTGCACCTCGGTGCGGGCCGACCCGCGGACGGCGCGGCCCTGCTCTTCGACGCGCGCAGCGTCCCCGCGCTCCGCGCGCGCGCGACGGCGGCGCTCGACGCCGAGGACGCCGAAGCGACCATGCAGTTCGTCGAAGCGTGGGCGGCCGCAGCTGGTGGGACGGAGCGAGCCCTCGCGCTCGTGACGCTCGCGGAGCTCCGCGCGGACGCGGGCGACCTCGACGCCGCCGATGCAGCGCTCCGAGATGCGGCCGTCGCGGACTCGACGCTCGCGATCGTTCGGGTGTCGCGCGAGCTCTTCGCGCGGCGGGCAGGCGACACCGCTCGGCTCGCGCGCGCGCTCGGCGGCGGCATGGCCGGCGGAACGGCGATCGTCGCCGCGGCGAAGCTCGCGCGAGCCCCGAACGCGCTCGCCGAGGAGCAGGCCGCGCTCCGAGAGGCGCAGGACGAAGAAGACGGCAGCGTCGCAGCGGACGTCGTCTCTCTCGACGTCGCCGCCACCACCGCCCACGACGACGGCATCCTGATGGGCCTCCGGCGGCAGATCGAGCGGTCGACCGGCGAGCAGCGAGTGGGCGCGCTGATGGCGCTGGCGCGCGAAGCGCGGCGTCGCGGCAACGATGTCGTCGCGGAGACGATCCTCCGGGAGGCACGCGAGACGGTGCCGGCGGATACGACGGTGCTGCGCGCGCTCGCGTCGGTGCTCGAATCTCGGTCCGCATCGGAAGCGGCGGTGGTGTGGCTCGAAGAGGCCTCCGCGGCGACAGGAGAGCGCGCGGCGTTTGCCGCGACGTTCGCCGGGCGACTCATGGAGATGGCGCGCGCACCGTCGAAGCCGGCGTACGAGCAGGCGCTCGAGAATCGTGCCGGGCTACGAGCCGGCGGCGTGGTCGCTCGAGCCGATGGCTCGTGCGATGGGCTCCACCGATGCGCTCGCCGAGAATGACCGCATGCTCGCCGAGCGGGCGGAGGATCCCGTGGAGGCCGCGGGCCGCTGGATCCGCGCGGCGCTGATTCGCGCTGCCGACTCCCCCGAAGCCGCCGGCGCGCTCCTCGAGAAGGCGCGCGACGCGTGTCCGAACGACGCGATCCTTCTCGAGCTGGTGCTTCGTCTCGGCGGGAGCGCGGAGCCGACCGCTCAGGCGGACATGCTCGAGGCGAGCGCGACCGATGCGCCGCCGGACATCCAGCGGTCCGCGCTCGTTCGCGCGGCCGCGATTCACTACCACTCCGGCAGCCCGGCGCGAGCCGCTGCGCTCTTCCGTGCCGTGCTCGAGCGGCGCGAGTCCGATCCGCTGGCCCAGCGCGGGATGGATCTCGCGGAGCTGGCAGCCGGAGAGGTCTCGCGAGTCGCGTCACGCCGTTTCGAGGCCGTGAAGTCGGCTCCGAACGACGAGGTGCGCGTCCAGGCGCTCCAGCAGCTCGCCGATCTCGATCTCTACGACCGAGACGACCCGTCGAGCGCCGTGCTCTCGCTCCAGTCGATCCTCGAGGTCGCGCCCGGCCACCTCCCGTCGCTCCGAACTCTCGAGCGCTACTTCATGGACCACGCGCGCAACGAGGATCTAGGGCCGGTCGAGCACGCGCTCGTCAAGCACCTGCCCGACGACTCACAGACGTCGTCCCGCATGCCCGGCTCCACGCGCGCGTCACGCTCGCGCCGCCCGACGCTACCGGAGACGCCGCCGATGCGGCCATGCTCGACGCGCTCGACCGCGGCACGCCGGATCTCCTGGCTCGCGCGTCGCGCGCTCGCCGCAGCGCGAGCGCGCCACGACGCCGAGCGCGAAGCGAAGGCACTGCTCGCAGATCGCGGCGCGCGTCGCGGGCGCCATGGAGCACGCCGAGTCGACAGTGCGCGCGGCGGAGGCGCTCCGCGCGCTCGGGCGTGGAGCGGAGGCCATCGAGCCGCTGGCGCGCGCTGTGGAGGCCGCGCCTTCGCACGCCGGCGCGGCGCAGCTTCTCGGCGAGCTCCGCCAGGACGGGGGGACGTCCTCGGCGCGGTCGAGGCGTTCGAGATCGCCGCGCGCGCTTCGAACGTTCCGGCGGGTCGCGCCGCGAGCTTTCACAGCGCAGGTGTGCTCGCGTTGGAGAAGCTCGGCGACGCGGACCGCGCGCTTCGCGCGTTCACGTTCGCGTCAGAAGCCGACGTCACGTTCATGGACGTCTTCGGTCGGACGCGCGCGCTCCTCGAGACCCGGGGCGACAAGCGCGGGCTCGCCGAGCTGACCGAGCGTCGCATCGCTGCGGGCGGCGACGTGCCCGTGCTGGCGGAGCTCCACGCACAGCTGGCCGTGCTCCGCGAGGAGCTCGCGGACAAGCGCGGCGCGAAGGAAGCGCTCCGCTCGGCGCTGGCGCTCGAAGGCGACAACGCCGAGGCGCTGCACAAGCTCGCCGAGCTGAGCCTCGAGGACGAGGACTACCGAGCTGCAGCCGAGGCGCTCATTCGGATCGCGCGGCTTCGCAAGGACCGCGAAGAGCTGAAGTGGGTCTTCTCGACGCTCGGCGACATCTACGACCGGCACATGCCCGACCCGCGGCGAGCGGAGGCTGCGTTCAAGCGCGTCCTCAAGCTCGTGCCGACCGACGTGGACGCGATGGAGCGGCTCGCGAGCCTGTACGAACAGGAGAACGACGTCGAGCGCGCGGCGGAGATGTACGACCTGCTCGCGAAGAACGAGCTCGACCCGGACAAGAACCGCGATCACCGTCTGCGCCTGGCCAATGCGCTCGAACGGCGCGGCGACCTCAGGAGCGCGGAAGGCGTTCTGGAACAGACGCGTCGGAACAACCCTGTCGACCTGGTGGTCCTGCGCGCGATGGCCGAGCTCTACCAGCGCCAGAACGCTCCTCAGGCGCTCTCGATGCACTTGAACCGGGCCGTCACCGACTTCCGGCACGCGATCCAGACCGACGCGACCGACGCGGCGGCATGGCCGGGCCTGGTCGAGGTGCTGCGCTGGCGTGGGTACATGGACGCGGCTCGCGTCTGCGCCTCCGCGGCGTTCGCGCTCGCGATCCGCGCGGAAGAGACGCAGAGCCTCATCGACGCGTTCGGTGGCGTCCCAGGCGCCGGCACTCGGGCGGCGGACCCCGAGCTCGACGAGCTCGTCGGCTCGCAGACGATCCCTCGCGCCGCTCGGACGCTCTTCGAGCTCGCCACCGAAGCATTCGAGAAGGCGCTCCCGTTCGACCCGAAGGCCGTGCGAGCCGAGCGCGCATCGGGTCGCGACAACACGTTCCTCGGTCCAGGCCGCGACGTCTCACACATGTTCGGAGTGGGGGAGCTGCAGCTGTGGGTGACGTCGCACGCGCCACGCGTCTGTGTGCCTCTGTCGTTGAGCCCGTTCTCGGTCCTGATCGGTCACGAGCTGCTCGGCTCGTGTGACGAGCGGGAGCGACGCTTCCTCCTCGCGCGCGCGGCGAAGATCGCGAAGTCTCACCTCGCCGTCGCCGCACGCTCGCAGCCCCGCGACCTCGCGCTCGCGGTCGCCGGCCTCGTGCGCTCGTACGACGCCAACTACGCGCCGCCGGGCCTCGACCCGGGCCAGCTCGAAGCGATGTCGAAGCGGATCGGAAAGGCGATCCCGCGCAAGATGCGCGACGAGCTCGCGCCTCTGGTCATCGAGATGGCTGGAGCACATGGGTTCGATCCGGCCCGCCTCGGCCTCCTCGCGTGCGAGCTCGGCGATCGCGTGGCGCTGCTCGCGACGGGATCACTGCCGTCGGGCGTATCCGCGTTGCTCAGGCTCGCAGGCATCGACGGCCTCGACGCCATGGCGACACGCGCGCGGTTCGAGGCGATCCGGCGAGTCCCGGAGGCACAGGACCTGTTCGTGTTCGCGATCGGCGACGCGCACTTCGAAGCGCGGCGACGAACGGGCGCGGACCGCGGCTGAGCGAGGCGACGTGAAGATCGGGCTCCTGGGAGAGGCTGGCGGTGACGAAGAGCTGCTCCGAGAGGCGGTCGACTTCATGCTCGGCGACGTGGGCGCCGAGCTCGTCGTGTATCTCGGCCCCGACGATGCGATAGTGCGTGTGACCCAAGCGTGGGCGGAGGAGTCGGTGGGCGGCTCGCCGACCCTCGACGCATTCCTCGATCGCGCCGCGCGCGACGCGCCCGAAGGCGACCCTCTGGCACTCGATGCGCTGCTCGCCTCGGACAGAGCGGCCGAGCGCGTCACTGCCGTTCGGCGGCTCCCGCAGCCGCCCGCCCGGGGGATCGAGCTCATCGGCGGCCGCATCGTGACGCTCGTGTGGGACAAGGCCGTGCTCGTCGAAGAGGACATCGCGAACTCGTTCTTCGTCGTGTACGGCAAGTCCGACGAGCTGCTGTTCCGTCGATTCGGGCCGCGCTACTTCTTCTCACCCGGTCCGCTCCGAAAGCGAAGCGTGGGCGTTCTCGAAGACGATGGAGATGCAATCGTGCTCGGGGTGTTCTCGACCGAGGGCGTTCCGATCTTGCGTGAACAGCTCGCCGGCCGCGTGGGGGCGAAGATGATGGTGTCTTCGTGAGCGCGCCCCCCGCCGATGGGACCATCGCGTTCTTCGGTGGGTCGTTCAATCCGCCTCACGTCTCCCACGTCCTCGCCGTCGCGTATGTCCTCGCGACCGAGCCGATCGAGCATGTCCTCGTCGTTCCCACGCACCGTCACGCGCTGGGGAAGGAGAGCGGCGCCTCGTTCGAGCATCGCGTCGAGATGTGCCGGCTCGCCATGAGCGACCTGGCGCGAACGAGCGTCTCGCGAGTCGAGGAGGAGCTCGGGGGAACGAGCTATACGCTCACGACGCTCGAAGAGCTTCAGAAGCGATCCCCCGGCGCTCGCTTTCGCTTGCTCGTCGGGGCGGACATCCTCGCAGAGGTCGACAAGTGGCACCGCTTCGATCTCGTCGCCGAGATCGCGCCGCTGCTCGTGGTCGGACGCTGCGGCTACGGTGCGCCTGCCGAGCGAGGACCGGCGGTCGAGCTGCCGCCGGTGAGCTCGACCGAGATTCGGGCGCGCCTCGCGCGGCGCGACGACGTGACGGGGCTCGTACCGCATCGGGTGCTCGCGTACATCGAGCAGCATCGTCTCTACGGTTCGGAGCCGAGCGAATGAAGGTCGCCGTGGTCGGGCGTGGGCGGGTCGGCAAGACTCTCGCCCGCTCGCTCGCGCGATCGGGCATCGAGGCGCGGCTCGTGGCCGGACGCGCTCCCGGAGCACGCGCGGTCGGCGCCGCCGATACGATCGTGCTCGCCGTTCCAGATGCCGTGATCCGCACGGTCGCGGCGAAGATCGCGCCGGCGCTACGCCCCGGCTCGGTGGTGCTTCACGTCGCGGGCGCGCGCACGGAGGACGAGCTCGCCGCCTGCGCCGAGCGCGGCGCCGCGGTCGGCGTCGCACACCCACTCGCCTCGTTCGCGAGCGCCGCGCGCCCGCCTCGGCTCGACGGTGCGACGCTCGTCGTGAGCGGCGATGCGCGTGCCGTCGCGGCAGCGCGCGCCATCGCGCGAGCGCTCGGAATGCGTGTCGTAGCACGCACGGTGCACGGCCCCGCGTACCACGCCGGCGCGGCGCTCGTCGCGAACGGCGCGGCGGCCCTCGCGGACGTCGGGGTCTCGCTCCTCGAGCGGCTCGGCCTCGACCGGCCCGAAGCCGCACGCGCGGTCGCCGGCCTGCTCTCTACCGTCGCACAGAACGTGAAGCACGTCGGCGTCCCGGAGGCGCTGACGGGGCCGATCCGCCGAGGTGACGATTCGACGGTCGAAGCGCATCGGCGTGCGCTCGAAGCTCACCCGCGCACCCTTTCGGCGTACGATGCGGTCTCCCGAGTGATCTTGGAGAGCGCTCTCGCAGCGGGGCTCTCTCCGGCGCGCGCGCGAGCGGTGCGTCGGGCTCTTGGGGGATCGAAGAAAGACGAGAGGGGATGGACGCGCAGATCAACGCGGAAGTGAAGTCGCGGCTTCGGGACCTCGAGATTCCGTTCAACAAGAGCGGCATCGATCCGTACGGGATCTCCAAGAAGCACCTCTTCTACTTCATGTCGATGCTCGGCTGGTTCTACAAGCGGTACTTTCGCGCGCGCGTGTACGGGCTCTCGAACGTGCCTACGCGTGGGCGCGCGATGCTCGTCGGCAACCACACGGGCGGCTACGCGATCGACGGAGGGATGGTGATCGCGGCGTGCTTCTTCGAGATGGACCCGCCCCGCCTCGCACAGGGGATGGCCGACAAGTTCCTCATCCAGATCCCGTTCGCGGGCTACTGGACGGGCAAGACGGGTCAGTTCACGGGTCTGCCCGAGCACGCGGTGCGCCTCCTCGACGACGACCGGCTGGTCATGGTGTTCCCCGAGGGCGCTCACGGCACCGCCAAGCTCTTTCGCGAGCGCTACTCGCTCATCCGCTTCGGAACCGGCTTCGTTCGGCTCGCGCTGCAGACGAACACGCCGATCGTCCCGTTCGCGTTCCTCGGCGGCGGCGAGGCGGTTCCCACGATCGCGAACCTCGAGGGGATCGGAAAGCTCTTCGGCGTCCCGTACATTCCAGTCACGCCGTACCTCATCGCCGCTCCTCTGCCCGTTTCGGTCTCGGTTCATTTCGGCGAGCCGATGCAGCTCGAGGGAACGGGCGCGGAGGACGACGGCGTCATCGGCGCGATGGTCGACCGCGTGAAGGCGCGCATCGCGAGCCTCATCGAAGAAGGGCGGAGCGCGCGATGAAGGTGCTCGTCACGGGCGTCGCCGGAAAGATGGGCCAGCTGGTCGCGCGGGAGCTGCTCGCGCGCAAGCACCGCGTGATCGGTATCGACAGGAGGCCGTGGCGCAACGCTCCGGACGGCGTGCAGATGCACGAAGCCGACATTCGCAAGCGGGCGGCGGAGGACGTGTTTCGGACCGGCAAGCTCGACGCCGTCATCCACATGGCGACCGTCTCCCATCTCAAGATGACGAGCGATGAGGACCGCTTTCGGATCAACCTCGGCGGCACGCGCGCGATCTTCGAGCACTGCAACCGATACGGGGTGGATCGAGCGATCTTCGTCGGGCGCCACACGTTCTACGGCGCCGCGCCGGACGCTCCGCTCTATCACACCGAAGACGAGCCCCCGATGGCCCTCGAGGCGTATCCCGAGCTCGCGGATCTCGTCGCCGCCGACCTCTTCGCCGGATCGGCGCTCTGGCGGCACCCGAAGATCGCGACCTCGGTCCTGCGCGTTTGCTACACGCTCGGGCCGGAGCGTCACGGCACGCTCGCGGCGTATCTCTCGGGCCCGCGAGTCCCGATGGTGCTCGGCTTCGATCCGCTCTTTCAGTTCATGCACACGAGCGACGTCGCCGCCGCCGTCGCGACGACGCTCGAGGCGAAGCTGCGCGGCGTCTACAACGTAGCCGGTCCCCCTCCGCTCCCGCTCAGCGTGATCATTCGCGAGACCGGGCGACGAGCGATCCACGTCCCGGAGCCGCTCCTCGCCTTCGCTCTCGGCCGCTTCGGGCTTCCGTCGCTCGCGCGCGGGGCGATCGATCACATCAAGTACCCGATCGTCATCGACGCAAAGGCGTTCCGCGACGCGACAGGATTCGTCCACGAGCACGACGAGTACGCGACGATCGAGGAATTCACGAAGGCTTCTCCTCCGAGGCGTTGACTCGATCGGCCGCGGCGTGTGGCCCCGCCGGATTCGTGCTACCAGAGTGGCCCCTCACCGACCCCGTCCGGGCCGGTCAGAACCCGAGCGAGCCACGATCGACGAACGAAATGGATGCACCCGCTCAGGCTGAGGACGATCGCGTCGATCCGATCACCACCGCGGACGGGCAGCCACTGCCGTCGCTCGCGCTCGGGACGTCCTCGATCGGGAGCATCGACCCGACGGGCGTGTTCGGATGGAGGGAGCGCCAGCGCGCGTTTCGGCTCCTCGACGAGGTGTTCGACGCGGGATGCCGCACGCTCGACATGGCTCGGTCGTATCGGGCCGGCGGCACGGAGCGCGTCGTCGGCGAGTGGCTCCGGCACACGGGCGTTCGCGACGAGCTCTTCCTGATCACCAAGGGCGGGCACCCTCTTCCCCTCGTCGCGCCGGACCGCTTGGACGCCGTCTCGCTGCAACGCGACCTCGAAGCGACGCTCTCGAGCCTCGGGACCGACCGCGTCGACATGTACATGCTGCATCGCGATCGCGACGACGCCGACCTCGACCGTTTGGGCGTCGTGCTCTCGAGCTTGCGGGACGCGGGCAAGACGCGCTTCACCGGCGTCTCCAACTGGACGTTCGATCGCATCCGGGAGCTCGAAGCCGCTTCAACGCGATCGGTGGTGCACGCCAGCAGCCCGCAGTTCTCGCTCGCCGAGTGGCGTAGCTCTCCTTGGGCAGGGTGTCACAGCATCTCGGGGCGCAAGCGACGCTACGAGCGCCGAAAGTACGCTCGGGCCGAGCTTCCCACGTTCGCCTATTGCCCGCTCGGCCAGGGCTTTCTCTCTTCGGGATCCCACGGTGGTCGCTTCACGCGCAACCCGTTCGCGCAGCGGCTCAACGTGGAGCGTCGTGCGCGCGCCGAGGAGCTCGCCAAGAGGCGCGGCGCGTCGTGCGCGGCGATCGCGCTCGCGTATCTGGTCTCGCATCCGTTCCCGGTCTACCCCGTCGTCGGCGTCAGCAGCGGTCGCAACATGCGTGAGAACCTCCGCGCGCTCGAGATCGCGCTCAGCGTGGACGAGATCCGCTGGCTCGAGAGCGGCTGGGACGTCGCCGCGCACGCCGAGAGCGCCACGACGTGAGCGCCGAAGACAACGACTGGGACGCGATTGTCGTGGGCTCGGGCGCGACGGGTGGCGTCGCAGCGAAACACCTCGCCGAGCACGGCCTCCGCGTCCTCGTGCTCGAGGCCGGCATGCCGGTCGACGCGCTCGGGGGGTACGGCAACCCGTTCGTGAACACGGCGAAGCAGGTGTTCCGCCGGACGGTCACGCGGCGCCAGACCGTTCAGTCGCTCCACGCCACGTACTGGACGACGAATCCGAACTTCTTCGTCGACGACGTCGACAACCCCTACAGCACCCCGAACGGTGCTCCGTTCCGGTGGATCCGCGGCCGGGTGATAGGGGGGCGCACGCTCGTCTGGGACGGGGTGACGCCACGGATGTCGGACTTCGAGCTCCGCGCCAGGGACCAGGACGGCGAGGGCGCCAACTGGCCGATCCGCTACGCGGACCTCGCGCCTTACTACGACCGCCTCGAGTCGTACCTCGGCGTGCACGGCAACGCGGACGGGCTGCCGCAGGTGCCCGACGGGAAGTTCGTCGCCGCCAAGCGATTGACGCGCTCCGAGCGAATCTTTCGGCGCCGCGTCGAGAACGAGTTCCCCGAGCGCAGGATCATCGTGTCGCGCGGTCTTGCCGAAGGCCGGACGCCACGCAAGGGGCAGACGCACTCGAAGCTCTCGAACGTCTCGACGACGCTCGAGGACGCGGTCAAGACAGGCCGAACCGAGATTCGGAGCGGCGCGGTCGTCAGCCGCATCCTCATGCACGCGAACGGGACCGCAGCGCGCGGGGTCGAGTACATCGACGCGGCGACGAAGACGCTTCACGCCGTGTACGGCCAGCTCGTCTTTCTCTGCGCCTCCACGATCGAGACGGTGAGGCTCCTCCTCAACTCGGCGACGCACGACCATCCGGACGGGATCGGCGCGTCGTCCGGCATCCTCGGTCGCTACTTGATGGACCACATCGCCGGAAACCTCTACTTCCAGCTGCCGGATCTCGAGCCGAGCCCCGGCCGGCACCCGCTGCTCGGGAGCGACGCGATCATGGTGCCGCGCTTCCAGAACGTCGGCCGGAACGACTCGGACCACCTTCGCGGGTACGGCATGTGGGGCGGGATCGATCGGATCAACGTCCCGAACGTGCTGCGAAAGGTCTCCGGCGAGGCGTTCGGTTTCCTCTGCACGCGGGGCGAGGTGCTCCCGCACTTCGACAACCGCGTCGAGATCGACCCCGAGCTGAAGGACGCGTGGGGGATCCCGTCCGTTCGGATCGACTGCGAGTGGAAGGAGAACGACATCAAGGTCGCCAGGGCCGCACGCCTCGCAGCGATCGAGATGATCGAGTCCGCCGGAGGCGAGATCGCGGACATCACCGAGTGGGTCACCAGCCCGGGGGGCGGCCGTTACCTGCGAGAGATGGAGAGCGAGTGGAAGGTCTCCACGCCCGGCCTCTTCGTCCACGAGATGGGCGGCGCGCGCATGGGAGACTCGCCGCGCGACTCGGTGGTCGGCCCGGACTGCGCGCTGTGGGACGTGCCGAACCTCTTCGTCACCGACGGCGCGTGCTGGCCGTCGTCCGGCTGGCAGAACCCGACGCTCACCGAGATGGCCGTCACCGCGCGCGCCGTGGACATCGCGGTGGAGAGTCGGCGCTGAGCGCCCGGGTGACGCTCACATCGTGAGGAGCGCCGCGACGAGCCCCACGGCGAGCGCGACGAGCACGACGAGCACGACCACGTAGAACGCCGTCGGCGAGCGGGGCGGCGGGAGCGAAGGACGCGGAGCGGTGTCCGCGACCGAGATCGGGTCTGGCACAGAAGCCCGCTCGCCCGCCGGCTCCACGGCCGGCGCGGTCGACCCCGAGACGACGGCACCGTCGGGCGTCGATGCGCGGGCGGGCTCGGCGGTGGCTCTTGGCGCGGGCGCGGGGGCGGGCGCGGCAGCGTCGGGCGCGCGCTCCACGATCGGCCGCACGGAGCTCCCGGTCGGGTCGCGCTCCAGGAGGTACTCCGCGTGCTTCTCGCGCGCGCGGCGTGCCTTCACGATCTCCTCGGCGAAGTGTTCCGTCAGGAACGACCCGAAGCGCAGCTGCGACGCGTGCAGATCCGTCGTCCCGGCGTACTGCTCCAGAGCGTCGAGAAACGACTTCGCGGTGGGAAATCGAGCGTCGCGGTCCTCTGCCAAAGCCCGGGCGAGCACCGCCTCGAGGGCGTCCTGCTCGGGGAGCCTGCCCCGCGGGAGCGCTGGGACGCGCCCCGCGCGCGCGAGCGCGAGCATCTCTTCCTCGGTGCCCTTGTAGAGCCGCCGGCCTGCGGCGAGCTCCCACAACAGGATCCCGGCAGCGAACAGGTCCGCGCGCGCGTCGATGTCGTCACCGCGCGCGTGCTCGGGCGCCATGTACGCGCTCTTGCCTGCGAGGCGCGTGTGCGCGACGCGCTCTTCGTCGGGCGCGTCTTCGTCGGGCGCGTCGAACGCCCGAGCGATCCCGAAGTCGCAGAGCTTGACCTCTCCCTCGAACGACACGAGCACGTTCGACGGCGAGACGTCGCGATGCACTATCCCGAGCCTCGCGCCGTCGTCGCCGCGAGCGCGGTGCGCATAGTCGAGCGCCCGGAGCGTCTCGCTCACGATGAAGAGCGCGAAGTCCGCCGGAAGCCCGATACGCGCTTTCGAGAGTCGTCGGAGCAGCTTGTCGAGATCGAACCCTTCGACGTACTCCATCGCGAGGAAGAGCCGCTCGCTCTCGCGACCGAGATCGATCACCTGCACGACGTTCGCGTGGCGGAGCCGTGCAGCGAGCTTGGCTTCGGCGACGAGCATCCGGCTGAAGCCCTCGTCGCGCGCGAGGTGCGGCAGGATCTGCTTGAGCACCACCTGCCGCGCTCCACCGAGCTGGTCGCGACTGCTGGCGAGGTAGATGTCGGCCATCCCCCCACGCCCGATGTGATCGAACAGGACGTAGCGCCCGAAGGCGCGTGGCAGCTCTCCCCCCGAGGCGGCTTCGACGGTCCCGACCGGCACGGTCGGTCCTTGTGACACGCGCGCCCGAGGGTGCGCAAGCGGCTGACGGACAGCGTGGAAGCCAGCCCGAGGCGCCGAGGCGCCGGCTGGCGGAGGGATTGTGACGTGATTCTCGGTGCCGGGTCCTGGCCCACTCGTTGCTCATGGGCCCGCCCGGAGGTCGACCATGGTCCGCACACCCGTGACGGTTGGAGTCCTGTTGGCGCTCGTCGGCGCGGCCTGCGCCGTAGGCGCCCCCGACGGCTCGTCGGGCGAGGCGCTCGCACGCGTGCCTTCCACCTCGTCGAAGGCCGACGGCGCCGAAGGCGCTGCCTATTGGGACGTGTACACCGAAGGCGCGACCATGACCTGGGTCGGCACCGACGCCGCAGGCCAGCACGAGGACCGTCTCTCGTTCCGGGACGAAGGCGACTCGATCTGGCTCGAGGTCGACCGCGACGGCCGCGCGCTCACCCCGATCGGGCTCGCGATGAGCGGCGAGGTCATCTCGTCGCCGGACGACGGCTCGCTCGACGAGATTGGAGACCTCCTCGACGAAGCGGTGCGCGACAGCGACGCGCTCGCGACGGACGAAGGCAAGGCCGACGGCGCGGACGAAGCACCGAACGCGTGCCGCGAGGCGCGCGAGCTCACCGTAGGCCAAGTGCTGCGCCTGTGCGCGGCCTCGGTCGGCGCCGTCTGGCGCCTCACGACGGGCCGCGGCAACCGCGAAGGCGTCGGCGGCTTCTTCTCGCTCCTCGCCGACATCGTGACGCCGTACGCCTGCACGGGCGGGCTCGCCGAGCTCGTGCATGCTCCGGGCTCGCTCCGGACCTACTGCCAGGACCCCGCGCATCTCGAGATCACGAACGCGACGGTCACGTGCCCCGAGGGCGCGGCGACGTGCAGCCTAGCGCTCGGCGTCGCGCTCGATTGCGCGCTCCCGGAGGACGCCCTCGGCAGCGAGTGGCTGTCCGCCGACGTCTACGCCCCGAACGGCGAGCGCGTGGGATGGACCTTCCCCACACCGAACGGGAGCGGCACGTGGAGCGGCACAGCGACGCTCTGGGACCTCGACCCTACCCAGACCTATCGTGTGCGCGTCTCGGGCGACCTCTCGATCGCCGCCGAGACCAGCGTGAGCGTCAGCCGCTAGCGCGACCCGACTACTCGGCCGCGTCCACGGCAGCGATGCGCTCCATCTCGATGCGATCGCCGTCGCCGCGAAGGACCACCTCGTCACCCTCTTCGAGCTCTCCAGCGAGGATCTTCGCAGCGAGCGGCGACTCGACGAGGCGGCCGATGGTGCGCCGCATCGGGCGCGCGCCGAGCGCAGGATCGAAGCCGCCGGCAGCGACGAGCGCCGACGAGCGCGCTCGCCTCGACGAGGCGCACGACCCGCGCTGCCTCTGCGAGCCCGGACGCGACGGCGCTCGAGCATGCGGCGCGCGATCTCCTCACATCTCGTCGCGCTCGAGCGGCGCGAAGTACAACGGCTCGTCGATGCGGTTCCACAGCTCGGGCGGGAGCGCCGCGCGCGCGGCGCTCGAGCGCCCGCTGCGCGCTCGCGCGCGTCGCCAGCGCCGGCGCCGTCCCGCGTCGCCGAAGCCGATTCGCGCCCGCGCTCGCGCGCGTCGGGCCTGCGCCGAGGTTCGAGGTCATGACGACGACGGTGTTGCGTGAAGTCCACGGTGCGCCCGCGCGCGTCGGTGAGGCGGCCCTCGTCGAGGAGCGGCAGGAGCGCGAGCAGCACCTCGCGGTGCGCCTTCTCGATCTCGTCGAGCAGGAGCAGCTGGTACGGGCGGCGGCGCACCGCCTCGGTGAGCTGCCCGCCGTCCTCGTGGCCCACGTAGCCCGGCGGCGCACCGAGCAGGCGCGCGACCGCGTGCGCCTCGCTGAGCTCGCTCATGTCGAGCGCGTCATCGCGCTCCGGCGGAGAAGAGCGACCTCGGCGATCGCCTTCGCCGTCTCGGTCTTGCCGACGCCGGTCGGACCGAGCAGGAGGAACGTGCCGAGCGGCCGCCGCCGCGGAACCCGGCGGCGCCCTTGCGCGAGCGCGTCCGCGATGCGCGCGAGCGGCGTCGCGCTGCCCGACGATGCGCTCGGCCAGGTGCGCCTCGAGCGCGAAGCAGTCGCTCGGCGTCGCGCATCGAGCAGCCGCTCGATCGGCACGTCGCGCCAGCTCCGCGATGACCTCCGCGACATCCGGCACCTCCACGTCGACGATCGTCGCACCGCGCCGGCGCGCCCGCGCGCGCCGCGAGATCCATCACGCCGATCGCCTTGTCGGGCAGCTGCGCGGTCGGTGACGTACCGAACCGAGAGCTCCACGGCCGCGCGCAGCGCCTCCGGCGCGTACGCGACGCCGTGGTGATCCTCGTAGCGCGGCGCGACGCCGTCGAGGATCTCGAGCGCCTCCTCCGGCGACGGCTCCGCGCACGTCGATCGTCGAGAAGCGCCGCGCGAGCGCGGCGTCGCGCTCGAAGCACACGCCGGTACTCGGCGTCGGTCGTCGCGCCGATGCACGGCAGCTCGCCGCGCGCGAGCGACGCCTTGAGCTCGTGGGCGATGTCGTCGGGCCCGTCCGAGCCGCCGAGCACCGCGTGGATCTCGTCGAGGAAGAGGAGCACCCGCCCCGCCGACTCGGCTTCGATCTCCTCGCGCAATCGCGCATCTTCTCCGCGAGCGCGCCGCGCACGCCCGTGCCCGACACGAGGCTCCCCGCCGACACCTCGACGAGCATGCGCCTTCGAGCGCCGCCCGCGCACGCCCCGTCGTCCCGCGACGCGAGCGTGCGCGCGAGGCCCTCGCACGATCGCCGTCTTCCCGACGCCGCGGCGGCCCGACCAGGATCGGATTGTTCGCCCTGCGCCGCGGCGAGCACGTCGAGCAGCTGCTCGATCTCCGCGTCGCGCCCGACGACCGGGTCGATCTCCTCCTCGGCGCGAGGAGCGTGAGGTTGCGCCCGACCGACATGAGCGCGGAAACGCCCGAGGGTCGAGCTCGAACGCTCCCAGGTCGGGCTTCCTCGGAGCGTCTCCCGCGGGCGGAGCGGCGCTCGGCGACGGCGGCGCAGGCTCGCACGAGGGCGGCGCCTCGACCGCGCCCTCTCCGGTCTCGCCGCGAAGGTGCGCTTCGCGCACGAGCTCCGCCGAGCGCGCGCGGGCGCTCGGGCGGCCCGTGTTTCGCCTCGGGCGGCGAGCTTCCGACGAAGGCGCGCGCGTCGGGCCGAGCCCGTGCGAACGCTTCTTCGCGCGCGAGCCATCGCTCGGCTCGCTCGGCTCGGCGGGGCTCCCGACGCCGAGCAACGCATCGACGTCGCGCCGAACTCGCGCCGCGCCCGCGCCGACGTGGTCGAGGCAGCGATAGCCGGCCGTCCGCGGATCGCGCACCAGCGACATGAGAAGGTGAATCGGCCGCGCGGTCGGCTCGCCGAGCCCGAGCGCGATCTTGTGGGCACGCTCGACCGTGACCTCGAATGCGCTGCCCGGCTCGTCGTCGACGACCTTGAGCGCGGACAGGAGGTCGCCTTCCCGAACCCCGTGGCGACAGAGCAGCCCGGCCGTCTCGTGCGCCGACTGCAACAGCACCAGCAAGAGGTGCGCGGTCGAGGTCCTCTGGGACCGCCTCTGCGCTGCCCGGCGCGCCTGCGCGATGATGCTCGATACCCCGCTCGCGACCGCGCTCATCCCGACTCCTCCGCCTCCTTCGGAGGTACAAGCTCGGTGCGCGTGGGCCAAATTTTCGGTCCATTTCCGGGCGCGTCGGGGGGGTTGAATACCGACCCGACCGACGCGTCCATGTCGGGCTCGGCTCGGCGTCGACCCGACGCGGTCGATCTGTTAAGGTAGGGGCCCTCTCGGACGAGCGGATTCGTTCGGGTTTTCCGACCTGCCCTGGAAGGAGACGAGACTATGCAGGCGCCGCGTACCCTCCTCCCTCTCGCGACCGCGCTCGCCCTGACCGCCGCGTTGGTCGCGATCGCGATCCCCCCCTCGGCGGAGGGTCAGGGCCGGCTGCGCGCCCAGATCTACATCGTGCAGCAGCGGATCCCGCATGGTCTCACCGAGCGCGGTCTGCTCGGGTTCGCGCGCCGCGCCAACGCGCGACGGATCCAAGAGACGACCGCGGACCCCGTCGCCGAGCGCAAGTGGATCGGCGACATGATCACGGCGTTCAACCGCGCGCCGGGTGATCTCGAGTTTCACGTCCTCTTCTACGACGTGGAGGACGGCGCGCGGCGGTTCATCACGGACATGAGCACGTTCGTGAACGACCGCTCGCAGAAGACGTTCGTCCAACGGCTCAACCTCGACCGGGGGCACACGCGCCACGACGGGTTCCAACCGAACCACCGAATGGAGATCGTCGTGACGGTCCGCCGCGAAGAGGTCGGGCATCTGAACTTCGAGCTTCGCGGTGAAGTGATCGGCCGGACGGGCCAGGTCGACTTCAGCGACGAAGAGGCGCGCTGAGCCGGGCGCCGCGCGGCGGCGCCTCGGGTCGGTCAGAAGATCTCGGTCACCGAGTCGTCGTGCGGAGCGCTGGCGCGCGGCGCCACCTCGAGAATCGCATGCGAGCAGCGCTTCCGCGAGGGCAGCCGCCGTCGGGAAACGCTTGTCGGGGTCCTTGTCGAGGCAGCGCAGGACGACGCGCTCGAGATCGGGCGGCAGCGGTCGGCCGATCTTCGCCGAGGGGGCCACCGGAGCCTCGCGAAGATGCGCGAGCAGGATGTCGCGTATCTCGGGCCGACGGAACGGAGGCTCTCCAGCGAGTAGGTGGTAGAGCACGCCGCCGAGAGCGTAGACGTCCGAGCGCGCGTCCGCTTCCTTGGACTGGATCACCTCCGGCGACATGTAGCTCGGGGTGCCCATCGCGAAGCTCTCCTGTGTGAGGTCCGGACCGAGCGCCTGCCGCGCGACCTTCGCGAGCCCGAAGTCGAGCACCTTCACGAGCTCCGGCGCGCCCTCGACCGAGGTGATGAAGAGGTTCTCGGGCTTCATGTCCCGATGCACGATGCCGCGCCCGTGCGCCTCGGCGAGCGCCTGCGCGGCTTGCACGACGAGCCTGACGGCACGCGCCGTGGACAAGCGCGCCCTCGGCCTCGAGCACGCGGCCGAGGTCGGCGCCCTCGAGCAGCTCCATCGCGTAGTACCAGACGCCCGTCGTCCGTCACGCCGTAGTCGAAGACGCGGACCGTGTTGGGATGCGTGAGCTCCGCGGTCGCTCGCACCTCGCGCTCGAACCGGTCGACGGCGCGGCTGTCGGCGCTCTTGTCGGTGCCGGAGGATCTTGACGGCGACGTCGCGCTTCATGAAGCGATGGTGCGCTCGCCACACCTCGCCCATGCCGCCCTCGCCGATGCGCTGCTCGAGCTTGTAGCGGCCGAGGCTCCGCGCTTCGAACACCTGCCGGCGAAGGCCCCAGACCGCGTGCCCGCCGGCGACGATCAGGCCGACGATCCCGAAGAGAAAGCTCTGATGGAGCCCGAACATCGCGAGCGTCGCGGGGTCCCGGAACTGCGCGGCGACCGACGGATCGAACAGTGCGAACGCGGAGAGCAGCGCGGGGTGCGCGATCGCGGCGGTCCCTATCGGAAGCAGGCCGCGCCGCCAGTGCTCCGAGAGGACCGCGCTCCGGCAGACGAGCACGGTCACGACGCCGAGCACGAGTGGGCTCACGATCCCGCGGAACTCGAGGCACTGGAACGTGACGAGAACCGACAGAGACGTCGTGACGACCACGTCGAGCGCGCCCACCGCCGCCGGTGACGGTACGGGACGCCTGCGCAAGAACAGATAGCTCGCGACGAGCAGCGCCATCCCGACCACGCGGATCGTCGCGTAGTACCAGACGCGACCCGGCTCGATGAGCTCGACGATGAACCAGTCCGCGATGGCGAACGACGGCCACGCGACCACGCCGATCCCCGCACCTTTGCGCAGCGAGAGCACACGCGCGCGATGCTCGCTGCGCTCGACCGCGTCTTCGATCGGTGAGCCGTTCACGAGCCCGGTCGGCCCGCCTCCTACCATCGCCCCCTTCATGCGCGTAGGAGAGCACGAAAGCACCGGCACGGGGAGGGACGCGCTCGGCACGGCCACGACCGAATCGGGTTGAAAGCGACGGTGCTTTGGCGAACCATCCGGCCCGATGGACGTCGCCGAAGCGCTGGAGCGAGCCGCCGCGGGCAAGCCCGAGGGCGTGTGGGTGATCGTCGGAGAGGAGCGGTTCCTCGTCGAGCGGGCGATCCGCGCCCTGCGCCAGGCGACGGTCGGCGAAGGTCCCACCGGGCTCAACGACGAGGTGTTCCACGGCAAGGGCCTCGAGGCGCGGGTCGTGGCCGGCGCGGCGCGAACGCTCCCGATGATGGCGAAGGCCCGATTCGTACTGCTGCGCGACGCGCACGCGATGACGCCGACCGAGCTCGACTCGCTCGTCGCGTACCTCGAGGATCCATCGCCATCGAGCTCTGTCGTGATGACGGCGCCGAAGCTCGACGGGCGCAGTCGGTTCGCGAAGCAGGCGAAGAAGCTCGGATTCTTGGTCGAAGCGCAGCCGTTTCGGCCGGGCGACATGCGGCGCTTCCTCGCGACCGAAGCGAAGGCGCGCGGTCACGCCCTCGACGCGCGAGCGGCGGACGCTCTCGCAGACGCCGTGGGGGTGGACCTCGCCGCCGCGGACGACGCGGTCGAGCGGTTGTCGCTCTTCGTCGGCGAGGGCGCGCCCATCGATCTCGCATCGGTCGAAGCGTGTGTCACGCGCGTTCGCACCGAGTCGATCTGGGCGCTCGTCGATGCGGTGAGCGCGCGGGACCTCGGGAAGGCCGCGAGGGCCGCCGGATTGCTGCTGGCCGACCGCGAGCCGCCGCTCCGGATCCTCGCGATGGTCGCGCGTCAGCTGCGAATGGTCGCGCGCATGCGAGAGGCGCTCGCGTCGGGATTGGATGGCCCCGAGGCCGCCAAGCGGGCCGGCGCGCCGCCGTTCAAGGCGCGCGACCTCACCACCGCGGCCCGCCGGTTCGCCATGAAGGACCTCGAGCACGCCTTTCGCGCGCTCTCGCGCGCAGACCTCGCGATGAAGGGCGCCAAGCGCAAGGGCGAGCTCGTCCTCGAAGAGACGATTGTCGCGCTCTGCAGCGACGGCGTACCCAAAGAGATTGCGATCCCGCCGCTCCGCCCCTAGTCGGGGAGCGCCGCGTTCTAGAGCGCGGCGACCTGGCTCGAGAGGCGCGAGATGTACCGCGAGCCGGTCTTGCGGTGGTAGACGCCCTTCGAGACCGCCATGTCGATCCGACGGACCGCGACGGCGAGAGCCTTCGAGGCCTGGGTCTTGTCGCCCTCGGCGATGGCGGTGCGGACGCGCTTCACCAGCGTCCGAACGGTCGTGCGGACGGCCTTGTTGCGAACGGTCCGCTTCGCGGTCTGGCGGATACGCTTCTTGGCCGATGCGTGATTTGCCACGGGAAATCTCCGAATCTACGAGCAGTACGGGCGAGCGCGCCGTTCTACCATCGGCCGGCGGGGTGTCAAGCGCGAGCCCCGAGGCGCCGGATCGCCCAGAAGTGATGGAGGAAGGCGCCCGGGCTGGCGACCCCGCCCAGGCGCCGTACGCTGTCCGCGTGAGGCCGCCGAAGACGAGGACCCCCCCCTGGGTGCGCTGGACGCTGGCCGGGGTCGCGCTCCTCGCCTACGCCGGGCTCACCGGCGCCGTCCGCGACGGCGGACCGGCGGGGCCCGACGCGTTCCTCCTCGCGACGCTGCGCGACGAGCGGGCGCCTTGGCTCGACGCGAGCGTCATGTTCGTCACCCAGCTCGGGGACGCGTGGGCGATGACGGTGCTGACCGTGGTCGCGGTCGCTTTTCTGGCGCGCATCTCCCGACGCTCCGCGGTCTTCGTCGCGCTCGCGATGCTGGGCGCGGCGGGGATCCACCTCGGGCTCAAGGCGCTGACCGCACGGCCGCGGCCGAGCGTCGCCCCGGTGTACTTTCCTGGCGGCTGGTCGTTTCCGAGCGGCCACGCGACCGCGACGTTTTGCTTCTTCGTGGGCCTCGCGCTCGTCGTTCGCCAGCTTCGGCACGAATGGCAATGGCGGGCGGCGGCGATCGCAGCGATCGCGGTCGGGGTCGTGGGCACGTCGCGCGTCTACCTCGGCGTGCACTACCCGACCGACGTGCTCGGCGGTTGGACGCTCGGCGCCGTGTGGCTCGCCGTGCTCTATGGGTGGTATCGGCGCGGGTTCACCGCGCCCGAGGCGGATGCGACGAGCGCGGTGGACGGCGGGGTCAGCGCAGCCGGGCGATGACGGCGTCCACGAAGCCGTCCGTTCCGAGCGTCCCCCCGAGGTCGCGGGTCTTCTCCCCGTCCGCGAGCGCCCGATCGTAGGCGGTCTTGATCCGCTCGGCGGCGTCCCCACACGCGGCATCCCCCCGCTTGTCCGAAAGGTAGTTGAGCATCATCACGGCGCTCATCAGGAACGCCAGAGGATTCGCGACGCCCTTGCCTGCGATGTCCGGAGCGGATCCGTGCACGGCCTCGAACACGGCGCTCTCGTCGCCGATGTTCGCGCCGGGCACCACGCCAAGACCGCCGACGAACGCGGCGCAAAGGTCGCTGACCACGTCGCCATAGAGGTTCTCGAGCAGGAGCACGTCGAAGCGCGTCGGATCCTGCACGAGTCGCATGCACCCGGCGTCGATGATCAGCTCATCGTAGTCGAATGCCAGGGTAGCCCTCCGCGGTCTCTCCCGCGATGCGCAGGAACATGCCGTCCGTGAGCTTCATGATGTTCGCCTTGTGGAACACCGTGACGCGCGAGCGCCCGCGGTCGCGCGCGTAGTCGAACGCGAAGCGTGCGATGCGGGAGCAGCCCTTCTCGGTCGCGACCTTTAGGCTCGTGACCACGCCCGGCGCTGACCTCGTTCTCGATCCCGCTGTAGAGACCCTCGGTGTTCTCGCGAACGATGACGAGGTCGACCCCCGAGAATCGCGTCGGCACCCCGGCGAGGTTCCGAATCGGACGCACCGCACGCGTAGAGCTCGAGCTTCTTGCGTAGCTGAACGTTCACGGAGGTGAAGCCCTTGCCGACCGGGGTCGTGCACGGGCCCTTCAAGGCGACGCCGTGCGCAGCGATGGCGCGCACGGTCGCGTCAGGGAGCACGTCGAGGCCGGCGTCGAGCGCGGCGACGCCCGCGGCGTGGCGCTCCCACTCGATTGGCGCGCCGGCCTCGGCGAGGACCCGCTCGACCGCGCGGGCGACCTCGGGCCCGATCCCGTCTCCGGGAACCAGGACGGCCACGTGATTCGCCACGATTCCACCTCCTTCGCGCCGGACGGGCAGCGCGTGCGGAAACGCAGGCTACCACGGCGGCGCCGAACGCCGGGCGCGTGCTAGCCTTTCGCTCATGGGTGGTGCTCGGCGTTGGTCGCTGTCGGGTATGGCGGTGTGTCTCGCGGTGGCGTGTGGAGGCGGTGGAGCGACGCCGGACGGTGGCGGCACCGACCGGGACGCGCGCGCCGGTGACGCGGCCCGCGGCGACGACGGCGGTGGCGGCGTGGATGGCGGAGAGGCGATCGAGACGCTCTCGCTCACGGTCGGGCCGTTCAACACGCCGGAAGGAACCGAGCGAGTCCTCTGCGCGAGCTTCGATCTGGGGAACGACGCGCCCGTGATGGTGCGAGGGGTTCGAACGCACCTGAGCCCCGGCAGCCACCACATGATCGTGTACCACCTGACGGGCTCGCCCGACCCGACGCCGCGCGCGTGCGGCTCGTTCGAGCACGGCATCGGGCAGTCGATCTTCATCGCGCAGCAGCCCGAGGCCTCGCTCCAGTACCCGGCCGGAGCGGGCTACCCGTTCGCCGCGCATCAGACGATCGGCATCGAGATCCACTTCATCAACTACGTGAGCCCCGATCCGATCGACGTGACCGGCACCGTCGACTTCGACTTCGTCGCCGCCGATGACTCGCTCGATGTCGTCGAGCTCCTCTTCACCGGGGACCTGACGCTCGAGCTACCTCCGCGCACGACGACGACCGAGACATGCTTTCACCCGATTGACCCGTCGTACCGCGTCTTCGGCCTGACCTCGCACACCCATCAGCTCGGCGAGCTCGCGACGCTCGAGCGCGCGCACTCGGCGACCGAGCCCATCGAGCTCCTTCACCGCTCGACGAGCTGGGCCGATCCGCCGCTCGATATCTTCGATCCCCCGCTGACGTTCGCACCCGGCGACGGGCTCCTCCTGACGTGCGACTTCAACAACACGACCGACCACACCGTCTACTTCGGCACGGGCTTCGACGACGAGATGTGCTTCTTCTGGGCCTACGTCATCAGATGATCGAGCGCCCCCGGCTCGAGCAGTCGGCCGAAGCCGCGCGGATCCGGTAGCGAACCGAGGAGCTCGCGTGCGCGCGAGACTCGATCGAGCGCGCGTCTGACGCGCGCCGCATGCCGCTCGTCGCTCGAGAGCGCGAGGATTGCCGCGACCGTCTCGGGCTCGGGTGGGTCTCGGTCGAGCGCCCTGTCGATTCGCGCGTGAAGCGTCGCGCCTCTCTCGGACTGGATGCGGGCGAGCGCGTAGAGGAGGCGCGCGCGCTCGTCGGCCGTGGGAGCGCCGCTGAGGAGCGCGTAGAGAAGCGGCTCGACGTCGCGATTGGCGCGAGGAAAGCGGGCCGCGATGCACGCCGCCGTGCGCGCGGCCTCGGGATTCTCTCGACTCGCGCGCGAGCCGCACGAAGGCGGGCAGCGCCTCGCCGAGCGCCCGCCACGCTTCTCTCGCGCCGCTCTTCCCCGTCGTGCGACGCGCCATCGAACGGGGTGGATCGTCGACGGCGGCGACGTTCGCCGCGACACGGCGGAGCAACGCGGACGCATCCGGGAAGACGCGTGCGCCCGCGAGCTTCACGAGAAACGGTACCGCGTAGACGCCGGCCGCGGTCACGTCACGTCCGGACCAACCCGTACCGACGAGGTCGAGCCCGCGAACGCGCTCCCGTGCGCTCGGCGAGACGAGGTAGACGACGAGCTCCTGGACGTCGGGCGGAGCGTCGAGCAGTCGCTCCGCGAGGTCGACGCCGAGAACGGCTTCGTAGCCCTCCTCCGAGCTCTTCATCGCGGGACCGAGAACGCGTCGAACAGCGCGTCGACGACGGGGCCCGTGGCCAGGTGACCGGCGTTGGCCACCACGGCCACGCCGAGGCCTAGGCCTGGATGGAGCCGGAGCTCGCTTCGATAGCCGATGCCGCTCCCCGTGTGCAGGACGATCTCACCGCGCGCATCGCGGCCCCGCTGCCAGCCGAGAGCGCGCTCGCGCATCGCACGCGCCGACGAGGCGCGAAGCACGCGGACGCCATCGAGCCGACCGTCGCAGAGGTGCGCTCGGCCGAAACGCGCGACGTCGTCCACGGACGCGACGAGATCACCGAATGCGGTCCCGAGGAGCTTGAAGGGGTGAACCCGCAGGAACGCCTTGTTCTTGCCGTCGAGGAAGCGGCGAACGCTGCCCGCGCCGCCGGCGAAGATCCACGGCCGTGGGTGCCAGACCGGTTCGTGCGGCGGGGCTGTGTCGTACGGTCGATTGGGATCGGGGCCGAAGCGGGCGCTCTGCATGCCGAGCGGCGAGAGCACTTCGTCGCGCGCCACGTCCTCGAGCGACCAGCCGGTGACGCTACGAACGACCTCGCCGAGCACCAGATAACCGAGGTTCGTGTATCGGTACTTGCCGAACGAGCGCTCGCGGATCGCGCCGCGCCGTTCGACCGCGGTACGCACCTCCGCCTCGACGTCCCAACCGCTGGCTTCGACCGGGCGCCCCCAACGAAACGGCGCGGGATTGCCGAGGCCGCTCGTGTGCGCGACGAGGTCCGCGATCCGCGCGTGCCCGTTCGGATCGACGCGTGTGAACCACCCGAGCCGATCCGCGACCCGGTCTTCGAGCGAGAGCGCGCCACGCTCGACGAGCGCCATCACGCACGTCGCCGTCAGGACCTTGGTCACCGAGAACCAGCGAAACGGCGTCGCAGCACCGCAGGGGCGGGGCGTGGAGCCCGCGCCGGCGTCCCCGTAGCCGCGCACGTGCAGCACCCGGTCGCGATTGAACACGCCGACGGCGAGCGCCGGCGCGAGACGCCCGGCGATCGAGTCGCGTATCCAAGCGTCCACGGCCTCGGGCCCCGAGCCTCGGGGCTTCGCGCGCGGTCGACCCCGAGCGGCGTCTTCGACCTTCCTGAGCAGCGGTCGTATGGCGAGGCCCACCGCGGTCGCGTCTACGCCCCGTCCACCCCGGGCGCAAGCGCACGCTGTGCCGCAGGCCTCCGTTGCCGGCCGTGCTACGCGGGCCCTATGATTCGCGGGCCGCGCGCATGGCCCCGCCGCACTAGAATGGAGAAGCGCATTGGACCGGAAGATCCTCGAGCACCTGGCGAACGAGACCGCGTCGATGAGAGAGGCCGGTCTCTTCAAGAGCGAGCGCGTCATCGTGACGCCGCAGGGCGCCGCGATCCGTGTCGGCGGCGGCCAGCAGGGCCAGGCTGATTCGAGCGAGGTCCTGAACTTCTGCGCCAACAACTACCTCGGGCTCGCGAGCCATCCGCGCTTGGTCGAGGCTGCTCGCCGCGCTCTCTCCGAGCATGGCTATGGCATGGCGTCGGTGCGCTTCATCTGCGGAACGCAAG
Source organism: uncultured delta proteobacterium (assembly GCA_963740495.1). Taxonomy (GTDB): domain Bacteria; phylum Myxococcota_A; class Polyangia; order Polyangiales; family CAVUEK01; genus CAVUEK01. The sequence continues at coordinate 269,420 of CAVUEK010000002.1, read as the reverse complement.
ACGTCCACAAGTCGCTCGAGCGCCGGATCGCGTCGTTCCTCGGGACCGAGGACTGCATTCTCTACTCGAGCTGCTGGGATGCGAACGGCGGGCTCTTCGAGACGATCCTCGGGCAGGAGGATGCCGTCGTGAGCGACGCGCTCAACCACGCGTCGATCATCGACGGGGTTCGGCTCTGCAAGGCCCAGCGGTACCGCTACGCCAACAACGACATGAAAGACCTCGAGGCGAAGCTCGTGGAGGCGCGCGCGAACGGCGCGCGACACATCCTGATCGCGACCGACGGCGTGTTCTCGATGGACGGCTACCTCGCGAACCTCGGCGCCATCTGCGATCTCGCCGACCGGTACGACGCTCTGACGATGGTCGACGACTCGCATGCCGTCGGTTTCATCGGCGAGAAGGGGCGCGGCACGCCCGAGCACTGCGGGGTCGTCGGGAGGGTCGATGTCGTCACCGGGACGCTGGGCAAGGCGCTCGGCGGCGCGAGCGGCGGCTACACGGCGGCGCGCAGGGAGATCGTGGACATCCTGCGGCAGCGGAGTCGTCCGTACCTCTTCAGCAACACGCTCGCACCCGTGATCGCGGCGACGTCGCTCGAGGTGCTCGACATGCTCGAAGAGAGCGACGACCTGCGCGTGAAGCTGCGTCACAACGCGACGCGGTTCCGCGCGGGGATGACGAAGCTCGGCTTCCGCCTCTTGCCGGGTGAGCATCCGATCATCCCAGTGATGTTCGGAGACGCCAAGCTCGCGGGACGGATGGCGGACGCCATGCTCGAAGAGGGGGTCTACGTGGTCGGTTTCAGCTACCCCGTCGTCCCGAAGGGCGAAGCGCGGATCCGAGCGCAGATGTCCGCGGCGCACGACGACACCCAGATCGATCGCGCGGTCGCCGCGTTCGCGAAGGTCGGCCGAGCGATAGGGGTGATCTCGTTGAAGGCTCTCGTCAAGGCGAAGCGGGAGCTCGGCATCTGGCTCGACGAGCAGCCCGAGCCGGAGGTCGGGCCGAACGACGTCAAGATCCGGATCCACAAGACGGCGATCTGCGGCACGGACATCCACATCTACAACTGGGACGAGTGGGCGCAGACGACCATCCCGGTGCCGATGACGATCGGCCACGAGTTCGCGGGCGAGGTAGTCGACGTCGGCAGCCACGTGCGCCGGCTTCGCCGTGGGCGACCGGGTCAGCGGCGAGGGCCACATCACGTGCGGCCACTGCCGCAACTGCCGCGCGGGAAAGCGGCACCTGTGCCGCAACACGATCGGCGTCGGCGTGCACGCCCGGGCTGCTTCGCAGAGTACATCGTCATCCCCGCAGCGCAACGCGTTCAAGCTACCGGACAACATCCCCGACGACATCGCGTCCTTCCTCGATCCGCTCGGCAACGCCACGCACACCGCGCTCAGCTTCGACCTCGTGGGGGAGGACGTGCTCGATCACCGGCGCAGGCCCGATCGGCTGCATGGCTGCGGCGATCGCGCAGCACTGTCGGCGCGCGCCACGTTGTCATCACCGACGTGAACCCCTACCGGCTCGAGCTGGCGCGCAAGATGGGCGCGAGCCGCGCGCTCGACGCGCACGCGCGACTCGATCGCCGATGCGATGAAGAGGCTCGGCATGACCGAGGGCTTCGACGTCGGCCTCGAGATGAGCGGCAACGCACGCGCGTTCCGAGACCTGCTCGCGAACATGAACCACGGCGGGCGCGTCGCGATCCTGGGCATCCCGCCGAGGCGAGGTCGCGATCGACTGGAACCAGGTCATCTTCAAGGGCCTCGTGCTCAAGGGCATCTACGGCCGCGAGATGTTCGAGACCTGGTACAAGATGATCTCGATGCTCCAGAGCGGTCTCGACGTCTCGCCGATCCTCACGCACCACTTTCACGTCGATCAATACGAGGAAGCCTTCGCGGCCATGCGCTCCGGGGAGAGCGGCAAGGTCGTGTTGGATTGGTAGCGTGACGGGGGTCGGGCTCGGTGCGCTCTCGCCCGGCGCGATCGTCGGCGGCGATTTTCGTGTGCTCGGCACGCTCGGCAAGGGCGGCATGGGCGTGGTGTACGAGGTGGAGCAGCTCTCGACGGGAAAGCGACGAGCCCTCAAGGTCATGCACCCGCTGCTCGTCGCCGACGAACGAGCATTCGACCGCTTCCTCGCCGAAGCCAAGGTCGGCGCGAACATCGCGAGCGACCACGTCGTCGAGGTGATCGGCGCAGGGGTCGACACGACCTCGGGCATGCCGTGGCTCGCGATGGAGCTGCTCGAAGGGGAGACCCTCGCCGCGCGCATCGACCGGCGCGGCGCGCTCCCGACGGACGAAGCGCTCGAGCTCTTCCGCGAGCTCTGCCACGCGCTCGGCGCCGCGCACGACGCCGGCGTCGTCCATCGCGATCTCAAGCCGGAGAACGTGTTCATCGCGTCGACCCACCGCGTGGGCTCGGACGACGGCGAGTCGGCCAAGATCCTCGACTTCGGGTTGGCGAAGCTCGTGCATGAGCTGCGGGCCACGTCTCCCGAGACGGCGAGCGTCGGCACACCGCTGTGGATGGCGCCCGAGCAGACGGGGACCGGAACCGTCAGCGCCGCGAGCGACGTCTGGTCGCTCGGCCTCCTCGCGTTCTACGTCCTCACCGGACGGCATTATTGGCGCGCGGCGAACGCACACGGCGCTTCGATGCAGGCCTTGCTCGCCGAGATCGTGGTCGATCCGATCGAGCCCGCGTCGGTCCGCGCCCGGGCGCTCGGCGCACCGGCCCCGCCGGCCGGTTTCGACGCGTGGCTCGCGCGGTGCCTCGAACGAGAGCCGGCCGCGCGGTTTCCCGACGCGAGGAGGGCGTTCGACGCGCTCGCTCTCGCGCTTCGACGGCCGCCGAGCGAATCGACCGGCGCATCGCGGCAGGCGCGCCGCTCTCTCGCTCCGGCTCTCGGCCTCGGCGCCGTCGTGCTCGTCGCATCCGGGGCGGGCTGGCTCGTCGCGACGACGAGAGAGCCCGTCGCAGACGCGACGCCCGTCGTTTCGCCCGTGACTGCGAGCGGCGGCGACGTGGTGGCGCCCGCGCTCGCGACGCCCCTCGTCCCCGACCTCCCTCCCGACGCCGGCCTCGTCCGCGACGCCGGCCTCGTTCGCGACGCGGGCTCCGCGCACGCAGAGGTCCGAGAGCGGCCGTCGCCCGCGCGTTCGGGTGGGCCCGCGTTGCCGTCGTGGCTCCAGCGTGACGACGATCAACGCGTACGCGCCGTTCGCGAATCGTTGGAGAACATCTGCGGGCAGCGCGCCGCCTACGAGGGCATGCGGCGGCTCACCGTGACCATCGACGCGGACGCCGACAGCTCGACGCGCCTCCAGTGCCTGGCCTGCCCCCGCGACGTCGCAGCCTGTGTCTACATGAACATCGTGCCTCAGTTTCTCGCCGGCCCACGCGACCGCCACTATCGAATCTCGATCCCGGTGCGTCCGTGAAGCCCGGCACCGTCGTCGCCGACCGCTTCGAGGTGAAGTCGCTCGTGCACAGCCAGGGCGAGAATCTCCTCTTTCGCGCGACGGACCGGACCTCGGGCGCGGCCGTCGCGCTAAAGGTCGTCGGCGGCGACAACCGGCGCATCGTGTCGCGCTTCGAGCGAGAAGCCGAGCTCCTCGCGCAGCTCGACCATCCTGGGATCGTGCGCTTCGTCGAGAGCGGTGAGGCGGAGGGCTCGCGCTACATCGCGATGGAGTGGCTCGTGGGCGAGACACTGCTCGCCCGTCTCGGCCGTGGCGCGATGGCCGTCGACGAGACCATCGCGCTCGGGCGTACCGTCGCGGACGCTCTCGGCGCGGGGCACCGAGCTCTCGTCGTCCACCGCGACGTGAAGCCGTCGAACATCTTTCTCGTCGACGCGGATCCCGGCCGCGCCAAGCTCCTCGACTTCGGAGTCGCGCGATGGAGCGCGCAACGGCCGCTGACCCAGGATGGGATGCTCGTCGGAACCCCGGGGTACATGTCTCCCGAGCAAGCGCGTGGAGACTCCGTCGACCCGCGCGCCGACGTGTTCGCGCTCGGTTGCGTGCTCTTCGAGTGCGTGTCGGGGCTGCCTGCGTTCGCGGCGAGCTCGCTCCCGGCGGTGCTCATGAAGATCCTGTTCGAGGACGCGCCGCGTCTCTCCGAGGTGACCGACGGGGTCTCCGCCGGGCTCGACGCCCTGGTCGCGGTGATGCTGCGAAAAGACCCCGGCGGACGGCCCGGCGACGGCGCCGCCGTCGCCCGCGCGCTCGACGCGATCTCCACCGGTGCCGCCGTGGCCCCCGTCTCGTCGCGACCTCCCGGCGCGGCAGCGCACGACGCTTTGACCTCGGCGGAGCGCCACCTCGTGAGCATCGTCGTGGTCGCGGGCCCGCACGTCGAGCGTCTCGACATGGAGTCGACGGCGGTGCGAGAAGCGAGCGTGCCGATCGACGGCACGGCGATGGCGGAGGCAGCCGCGAGCGCGGGTGGACGGCTGGTCCACCTCGTCGACGGCACCCGCGTGTGCATTCTCGTCGGTGGCGGCGACCCCATGGACCACGCCGCGCGCGCCGCGCGGTGCGCGCTAGCGCTGCGCGCTCTCAGCCCCGAGCCACCCGTCGTGCTCGGCACGGGGCTCGCGGAGCTCGGGGCGCGGCTGCCCGTGGGCCGGGTCGTCGACCGCGTCGCGGCGCTCGCCGCTCACGGCGTGCGCGACGTCGTCGTCGACCACGTGACCCGCGGAATGCTCGGCTCCGCGTTCGCCGTCGAAGAGCGCGACGGATCTCTCTTCCTCGTCGGCGAGCGCTCGGAGGCCGAGCTCGCGCGCACTCTCGGAGGTCGCGCGACGCCGTTCGTGGGGCGCGAGCGCGAGCTCCGCATGCTCCTCTCCATATGGGACGCGACGCGCGAAGAGCACACCGCGAGCGCCGCGGTCGTGGTCGGGGGCACGGGCCTCGGCAAGACGCGCCTGCGCCACGAGCTCGTCGAAGCGATCCAGGCGCGGGGCGACGCCGGGACGATCTGGCGCGGCCGGGGCGACGCGCTCGCGACCACGTCCCCCCTGTCGCTCATGGCGGACATCGTCCGGAGGGCGGCGGGTGTCGCGCGAGGCCTGTCGCCGACGGAGGAGCGCCGAGCAATCGCCAACTTCGTGAGCGTGCTCCCGCTCGCCGACCCGAGCCGAGTCGCGGCGTTCCTCGGCGCCATGCTCGGCATGCCCCGCGACGACGCCGAGCTCGGCGAGCTCCGGGCGGCACGCCGCAATCCGACCCTCATGGGCGACCTCGTCCGCGATTCGATCGAGGCGCTCGTCAGCGCGCGGTGCGCGGACGGTCCGCTGCTCCTCGTCGTGGACGACCTCCATCTCGGCGACCTCCCCACGGTTCAGGCGCTCGATCATCTCCTCGACCGGCTCCGCGAGCTTCCGCTCGCGGTCATTTGCTTCGCTCGCCCCGAAGTGGATCGGACGTTCCCATCGCTCTGGGCGGCGCGCCCGGTCACGCGTATCGCGCTGCCGCCGCTCGGCCGACGGGCGACGACCGCGCTCGCTCGTGCGGCGCTCGGAGCGGATGCGCCCGACGAGAGCGTCGCGCTCCTCGTCGAGCAGTCGGAGGGCAATCCGTTCTTCCTCGAGGAGCTCGTGAGGAGCCGAGCCGGAGGCGGTGCGAGCGCCCTTCCCCGAGCCTGGTCGCGCTCGTTCAGCGACGGCTCGAGTCGCTCGACCCCGCGCTCCGCCGCGCCTTGCGCGCAGCCAGCATCTTCGGCGACTCGGCGTGGGCAGGCGGGATCGCACAGCTGCTCGGCGCCGAGACGATCGAGACCCGGCGCGCGCGATCGAGGAGCTCTGCGGGCGCGAGCTCCTCGTCCCGCGCTCGCGCTCGCGGTTCGCGGGCGAGACGAAGCTCGCGTTCCGGCAGGCGCTCGTGCGCGAGGCGGCGTACCTGCTCTCGACCGACGAGGACCGTGCGCTCGGTCATCGGCTCGCGGCGGAGTGGCTCGAGCGCGCCGGTGAGCGAGACCCGCGCGTCCTCGCGGAGCACAGGGAGCGCGCCGGCTTGGGCGAGCTCGCCGCCGAGGCGTGGCTCGGCGCGGCGGAGCGCGCGATGGAGGCGAGCGACCTCGCTGCGGCCGCGCACTCTGTCGCGCGCGGTTTTGCCGCGAGCCCGGCCCGCCGAGTGACCGCGGCGCTGCACGTCGTCGAGGCGGACATCGCGCTCTGGCGCGGCGAGAACAATCGCGCTTCGAGCGCAGCCGCAAGCGCGATGCGCCTTCTCGCGCCGGGCTCGTCCCCGTGGTACACGTCGGCGCGATGGCGCGCAGGCGCCGCGGAATCGGCCTCGCGGACGGCGCGCTGCTCGCGTCGATCGCCGAGGTCGCTCTCGACGCGGCTCCCGAGCCGGACGCGATCGAGACACGCGTCGTCTCGCTCGCGCGGATCGCCACGCACCTCTTCCTGATGTCGCGGCCCAATCTCGCCGAGCGGCTGCTCGGCGCCATCTCCGACGACGCGCGTCGGCTCGCGGCCACCGACCCCGCCGTCGCGGCGCCGCTCCACGAGGCATGGGCGCGAGGCCGGCTCGTCAGCGGCGACCTCGAAGGGTATGCAAACGAGCTCCTGCATGCGCGTGAGCTGAGTGCGCGCGCCGGCAATCAACGGAGCGCCGCCAACGCCTCGTCCAACCTCGGCTTCGCGTACCTCGAGCTCGGGCGGAACGAGGACGCGGCGGTCGCTCTCGAAGAGACGATCTCGATGGCCGACAGCCGCGGGCTCGACGGCGTCGCGGCGACGGCGCGGCACAGTCTCGGCCGCGTGCTGCTGAGGGCGGGGCGTCTCGACGAGGCGCTCGCAGTGGAGACCCGCGCCATCGAAGCGCTCGAGCGCGTGGGCTCGCGCCGCATCGCAGGCTGCGCCCGCGCGTACCTCGCGGAGATCCACCTCGCGCGGGAAGAGCGCGGACGCCCTGCGCGAGGCGGCCGCCGCGCGCGAGCGGCTCGACGACTTGCCGCTCCTCGCGCCGCTCGCGTACGCCTGCCTCTCGCGGGCAGAGCTCGTCTCGGGAGACCTCGACCGCGCGGTCTCGACCGCGGAGACCGGGCGGGCGCTTCTCGACGAGGTGGATCGGGTGGAAGAGGGGGAGGCCGCCGCCCGGCTGGCGCACGCCGAGGCCCTGCGAGCCCGGGGCCGCTTCGCCGACGCGAGCGCGTCGATCGAGGAGGCGCGGACGCGGATCCTCGAGCGGGCGGGGCGGATCTCGGATCCGGCATGGCGCAAGAGCTTCCTCGAGGCCATCCCGGACCACGCCCGCACCCTCGCGCTGGCCGCCAGCTGGGCGAACGAGCAGCCGCCGCGCGAGGCTTGAAGGCGCGACCGGGGGCGGGTTGGGGGAATGTTCGGCCGGTCCCCAGCTTTCTTGCTCGCGCATGGGCACGCGCGATACTCGGCCCGTGCCCGATCGCGACGAGGAGCGCGCGTCGATCGCGCGACGCGCGGGGATCGTCGTCGTTGGGACGCTCGCCTCGCGCGTCCTCGGCGCGGTTCGCGACGCGGTCATCGCCGCGACGTTCCCCGTCGCCGCGACCGACGCGTTCTTCGTGGCGTTCACGATCCCGAACGCGCTGCGCGTGCTGCTCGGCGAGGGTGCGGTGTCCGGCGCGTTCGTGCCGGTGTTCTCGGAGGTGCGCGAGAAGGAGGGCTAGGAGCGCGCGCGCGTCGTTCTACGAGCGGCTGTCGGGCGCGATGCTCGTGGTGCTCGCGGCCGTGACGCTCGCTCGGCGATCGCGATCGCGCCGCTGGCTCGTGACGCTGTACGCGGCGGGGCTACGCGAGCGACCCGGCGAAGATCGACGACGACCGTGCTGCTCACGCGCATCGTCTTTCCGTACATCTTCTTCATGGGGCTCGCCGCGCTCGGGATGGGCGCGCTCAACGCGCTCAAGCGCTTCGTCGTGCCTGCGTTCGCGCCGGGGCTGCTCAACGTCGCGATCATCGCCGCCGCGTTCGCGCTCGTGCCGTCTGTCGATCGGCGCTCGGGCTCGACGCGATCGGCGCGCTCGCGATCGGCGCGCTCGTCGGCGGCGCTCTTGCAGGTGCTCGCGCAGCTGCCGCGCGCTGCGTCGCGCTCGGGCTGCTCGACTGGCCGGCGCTCGACCTGCGCGATCCGGACGTGCGCAAGGCGTTGCGACTGCTCGTCCCGCTCCTCGTCGGGCTCGGCATCTACCAGGTCAACGTGATGCTCTCGCGCCTCTTCGCGTCGTACCTGCCGGAGGGCTCGCAGAGCTTCCTCTACTACGGGCAGCGCATCGTGGAGATCCCGCAGGGCCTGTTCGCGCTCGCGATCGCGTCCGCGTCGCTGCCGAGCGCTCGCGCAGACGCGCAGTCGTGGCGACGAGGAGGCGATGCGGAGCCTGTTCGCGTTCGCGCTGCGGCTGAACCTGTTCGTCGCGGTCCCGGCGACGGTGCTGCTCGTGCTGCTCGCGGAGCCGACGGTCGTCGTGCTCTTCGGGCGCGGCGAGTTCGACGCGGCGCACGTGCACGAGACGGCGCGCTCGCTCGCGTGGCAGTCGGCGGGGATCTGGTCGGTGGCGGCGGTGCGCACCGTGGTGCCGATGTTCCACGCGTACAACGACACGCGGACGCCGGTGATCTGCAGCGCGGTGAACCTGGTCGTTCTTCGTGTGCGTCGCGGGCCTCGCTGATGGGCGCCGATGCAGCACGCGGGGATCGCGGCGGCGATCAGCGCGGCGGCGGTGGCGCAGCTCGTGACGCTGCTCGTCTTCCTGCGGCGGCGCGCGGGCCGCCTCGGGCTGCGCGAGGTCGTGACGAGCTCGCTGCGCGTCGGCGTCGGCGAGCGTCGGGATGGGCGCGGCGGCGCGCGGGATCGCGTGCGCTCGGCCGCTGGGAGCGCGGCGGCAACGACTCCGCGCAACGTCGCCGTCTTCATCGCGGCGATCGTCGCCGGGAGCGTCGTCTTCCTGATCGCGGCGCGCGTGCTGCGCGCGCCCGAGCTCGCAGACGCTCGCGGCGGCGCTGCGCCGGCGGCGACGCGGCGCGCGAGCGACGATAGACCGCGCTCGCGACGCATCGCGCTGCGCGGCCGACGCCGGATGCGCGAGCGGCGTGACGGTCCGTGCGCTGCCGCCGCGAGCGAGCAGCGCGAGCCGATCGTGATCCTGGACGCGAGCTTCGTGGGCGCCGCGCACGACGCGCGATCGCTCCCGGGCTCGACGTTCGCGGAGGTGGCGTTCGCCGGGCGCTCCAACGTGGGCAAATCGAGCCTGATCAACGCGCTCGTCGCCCGGCGAAACCTCGTCCGCACGAGCTCGACGCCGGGCGCGACGCGCGCCGTGAACCTGTTCCGAGTCAAGCTGCGCGGCGAGCTCGCGCCGGCGGCGCTCGCGCCGACCGCCGAGGGCGAGCGCACCGCGACGCTCGATCTCATCGATCTGCCCGGCTACGGCTACGCGAAGCGCAGCAAGAAGGAGCGCGCCGCGTGGGGTGAGCTCGTCGACGCGTTCCTGCACACGCGCAGGAGCGTGCGCGCGATCGTCGTGATCGTGGACGCGCGCCGCGGCGCGGAGGACGACGACCTCGAGCTCGTCGAGCTGATCGAGCAGCTCGACGCGCGTCGCGATCCTGGTCGCGACCAAGCTCGACAAGCTCCCGGCCAGCAAGCGCAAGCCCGCGCTCGCGGAGATCGCGCGGCACGCAGGGCGGCGCGCGCTGGGCTTCAGCGCGGAGACGAAGGACGGGCGCGTGGAGCTCTGGCGCGCGCTGCTCGGCGCGGCGGTCGGCGCGGGCCCGTCCGGTGAACGATGGCCGCGTCGACTGTGTGCGACGCGGCAGCCGTGCGCGGGCTGCCCGGCCATCCACCTCACGTACGAGGAGCAGCTCGCGCGAAAGCGCGCGAGCGTCGCCGGCTGCATCGCGCGCTACCCGGCTCTCGCGGAGCTCTCCGCGCCCGAGGTCGCGGCCGCCGAGCCCTACGTCGCGTACCGCGCTCGGGCCAAGCTCGTCGTCGAAACAGGCCGCGTCGGGCTCTTCTCCGCGCCGGAGACCACCGCGTCGTCGACATCCCGTCCTGCCGCGTCCTGACGCCTGCGCTCGCGCGTGCCGTCGAGGCGGTTCGGACGCTCGCGCGCGACGCGGGGCCCCCGTGGCCCTGGCTCCACGCCGTCGACGTCCGCGAGGCGCGCGACGGGGCGACGGCGCGGGTGCTCGTCACGCTCGTCCTCGAGGAGGGTGGCGGCGCGAATGCGTCGATCAGGAATGCCGCCGAAGCGCTCGTGCGCGCGTGCCCCGAGGTCGCCACGGTCGCCGTGAGCCGCCGCGCGCCGAGCTCCGCCGCGCGTGCTCGGCGGCGCCCCCGAGGTGATCCTCGGACCCCCCGCCCTGCCCGACGCTCATCGCTCCCCGTCCGGCGCGCGGATCGACGTCCCCGCCGTGCCCGGCGGCTTCGCGCAGGCGCACCGCGGTCAGAGCGATTGGCTCGTCCGACGCATCGCCGACGCGCTCGCGACGCGAGGCGTGTCGCTCGACGGCGCGAGCGTCGTCGACGCGTACGCGGGCGCCGGGGCGATTGGCCTCGCGCTCGCACGAGACGGCGCGCGCGTCCTCCTCGTGGACTCGTTCGCGCCGGCGGTCGAGCGGGGCGCCGAAGCCGGGAGGCGCGCCGGCCTCGCGGTCGAGGCGCGCCCGGGCGACGCCGCCGAGCGGCTCCTCGATTCCGCCGAACGCTCCGAAGCCCCGGCGCTGGTCGTTCTCGATCCGCCGCGCCGCGGCCTCTCCCCCGCCGTCCGCCGCGCGGTCGCCCGGCTCGCGCCACGCGTCGTCGCGTACGTGTCCTGCGAGCCCACGACGCTCGCGCGGGACCTCGATCACCTCGCCCGCCTCGGCCTCGGCGCTGCGTCGCTCGAGCCGCTCGACATCATCCCGCTCTCGAACGAGGTGGAGTCCCTCGTCATCCTCGAACGGACCGCGCCCCCGCTCCCACGATCCTCGTGCGCACGCCCGATGCCGTCGTCGTCGACAAGCCTCCCCACGAGCCGGTCACGCCTCACGGCGACGTGCCGGGCGTCGTCTCGCTCCTCGAGCGCGTCCGCGCGCTCTCCGGCCTCGCGAGCGCCGCGCCCGTCCATCGGCTCGACGCCGGCACGAGCGGCGTCTGTATCTTCGCGACGTCGTCCGCAGCGGCGAAGCGCCTCGGGGAAGCGCTCGCGAGCCCCGACACCGAGAAGATTTACCTCGCGCTCTGCCGCGGCATCACCCGCAAGAAGGGCGTCGTGAACCGGGCCCTCGCGGACGGTCGGTCGAGCCGCGCCGCGCGGACGCGGTATCGCCGCCTCGACGTGGTCGGCGGCCAGTCGCTCCTCGAGGTCCGCATCGACACCGGCCGCACGCACCAGATTCCGCCGACACCTCGCGTCGCTCGGACACCCCGTGCTCGGCGACGCTCGCTACGGCCACGCACCGTCCAATCGCCACCTCGAGGAGAAACACGGTCTCGATTGACCGTTCCTCCACGCGGCGCGCATCTCGCTCGATGGCCTCGTCGCGGAATCGCCCGTGCCGGGTGACCTCGCGAGCGTCCTTTCGTCGCTGCGCTCCTCCTCTTGACCCGGGTGTCAGCCGCGGGACGGGTCCGCGTGCGCGACGCCGCGGCGCATGAGCGCCTCGAGGTGCTGCTTCATCGTCCAGGGCACCTTGAGCATCCACTCCTGCACGGCGCTCCCCACGAGATTGCCGATGAGGCCTGCGCCGAGGTCCGCCATCACGCCGTACGTGACGATGGTCTGACCGCCGGCCCACTCGCGGATCGAGAGGAAGCCCCACGCGGCGCGGATGTCGTTGTGCCGGTTCGCGTCCAGCATGAACACGACATCGTGCGTGCCCTCCTGGTACTGCGCCGTCAGGTAGTACGCCGCGCTCACCGCGCCGGAGCCCTGGCGCAGATAGATTGTCCGGGCGTTGCCCGCGTGGCCGACCTCGCGGCTCTCGGACACCTGTGGGAGCATGCGGCGCCACTGGCGCACGTCGGCGAGCGCGGTCCAGACGGAGTCGGGCGCCGCGTCGATGACCTGGAAGCTCACCCCGCCCATCAGCGAGAGGCTGCCCCGCCGCTCGCTCGTCGCCCGCACGACGAGCTCACCGCGCGAGAGGCGCGAACGCTCGGCGGCGCTGAGCGGCTGCCGCGCGAGGCTCATCTGGGCCTCCGCGGTCACGGGCGCGTACGCGCTCGTGAGCGTCGCGGCGACCACGGCCAGCGCGAGAGCCCAGAGGGCGCCGCACCGTGTCGAGACAAGCGAAGTCACTGACGCCAAACCTGACCCGAAAGACGGTCGGGTCCACCCGGCATTCACCCTTGCTCGGGCACGACGCCGAGATCGCGCAGCATCGCCGGGATCGGCGGCCGGCCGGGATACCACGCGTGGAACGGCGGCCGGTCCTGGCAGGCCGGGCGGTCGGCGGGCGGGCAGTAGATGCGGACGTGGAAGTGGTTCCGGTGCGGGTTGCCGCCGGCCGGCTGGATCAGCACCTGCTCCATCCGCTCGACGATCACCCGCGGCGCATGCCTGCGCTCGGCCTCGGCGAGCAGCCGGCGCTTGAGCGTGTTGGCGACGAAGATGTACTGCACGCGCGCGTCGCCGTCGGTGACGAGCTTCGCGACGAGCTCGTAGTTGCGCCGATCGTCGAACCGAAGCCCCGCGTTCGCGCCGCGCCCCATGCCGTCCGCGCCGAATTTCGGCGAAGCCGAACGGCTCCACGGGCCGCCCTCGCGCGTCGAGCATGTAGAACGAGAGGTCCGCGTCACGGCCGTTCTCGTGCGAGGAGTGCCCCGGGACGTCGCCGCCACGCGCCGCGCTGAGCTCGCCGATCGAGAGCTTTGCGCCAGGAGCGCGCTGATGGACGCGATACGCGGCGCGTTCGACGAGCTGCACGAGCTCCCACGTGCCGTAGACGTTGTCGCTCGACGCGTACTCGCCCGTGAACCGCAGGTAATCGTTCGCCCGGACGCGCACCCCGTCGCGCAGTCGCCCGCGGTAGGGCAGCCCGATCGACCGGCTGCTCCGCGGGATCGGACGCGCGCCTGGTCCACGGTAGAGCTCGGCGTCGCGCTCGTCGCGCGTCTTTCGCGCGTCGACCTTCGGGCCCTGCCGCTCCGTCGCGCGGCCCCGATCGGGCGGCCGGGTCGGCTCGTTCTCCTTGTCGGTCGGGCGAGAGACGTTACGATCGACGTCTCGCGGACGCGCCGCGGCCCCCTGGGCCACGAACGCACCGAGAACGGCGGCGATGCTCACGGCGGTCCACCTGCGCATGCCCATGCCTAGGCATACTCGGAGCGGGCCGGCAACTTTTCGACGCGTCAGCCGGGCGTCGGGGCACGCGCCGCCGGCGCGAAGACCACCCGGTCTCGGCCTTCGGCCTTGGCCTCGTAGAGCGCGGCGTCGGCGGTGCTCAGGAGCTCTTCGAGCATGGCGCCGTGCTCGGGCCAACCGGCGCATCCCATGCTCACGGTGAAGGCAGGCCCGTCGTCGCGGTCGACCGTCTCCGAGAGCGTCGCGCGGATCCGCTCGAGAACGACGAGCGCGTCGTCCGGACTGCACTCGGGAAGCACGATCGCGAACTCCTCGCCCCCGTGCCGCGCGACGAGGTCGCTCGGTCGGAGGATCTTCCGGAGGACCTGCGCGAAGACGCGCAACGCTCGGTCCCCCGCGTCGTGCCCGAACGTGTCGTTCAGCTTCTTGAAGTGATCGAGGTCGGCCACGACGAGCGTGCCTCGATCCGAACGTGCGACGAGCTCCGGCGCGTCGAAGTGGAGCTGGCGGCGATTGCCGAGGCCGGTGAGCGGGTCGGTCAGCGCCTGCAGTCGAGAGGTGGCGAGCGCCCGGAGCATCGTCGTGCGCGCGCCGACGTGATTCGCGAGGGATTGGATCCCGTCGATCATGCTGGGCGGGAACGTCGCGCCGGTCGGGCTCGTGACGTGGAGCACTCCGACCGCGCGACCGAGCACGACGAGCGGCACGCACGCGGCGCCAGTGTCGCCGTGCGGTCGCCCGCGCAAGCGCGGGCACGCATCGATTGCCTCCGGATCGTGGAAGACGAGCGCCTGGCCACCTCGCATCGCGTGGCAATCGGCGGGTGCTCGCACGGGGCAGAGCGGCCCATCGACGCCCCGCGTGCTGGCCTGCGAGCGCAGATGCGCCTCGGACGCGTCGGCGATGAGGAGCTCCGCCGGCCTGCCCGGTGCCAGGCGCTCGAGGGCGCGAGTCGCGATGTCGAGCGTCTCGTCCTCGCGGTCGGCGAGCGCGAGCGCGTGTTGAACCTGGGAGTGCAGATGCTGCTGTTCGGCGTCGGCCCGCAGAGCGGCGCGGCTCTCGGCGAGGCGCTCGGCGACGTGGCCGAGCTGCTGCTCGAGATCGCCGAGGACGTCTCTCGCGCTCTGCGCGAGCGGCTCTACCGTCTCGCCGGCGCCGAGCCTCTCGGCGTACTCGACGATCCGCCCCACGCGTCGCGAGATGACGCGCTGCGCGTGAAGGACGGCCGCGAGCCCGAGCGCGAGAGCCACGAGGGTCAGCCCGGCGGAGAGCACGCGGCCAGCGGCAACCTCGTCGACGAGCGCGCGCGTCTGGGCGAGCTCGGAGGGCGGGACCGCATCGATGAGCTCTCCAGCCACCACCGCGTTCTTCTGCAGAAGGACGATCGTGGAGACGACGATGGCAATCCCGAGGACGAGCAACGGGAGATAGGCTTGGATGAGGAGGCGGCGTACGGAGGGCACGGTCATCTTCGACCCACGAGAGGTAGGCACCATCGGCCGGCGAAAATGGGCTTCGCCCGACCGCCCCCGAGCGTGTAAGCATCGCACGATGCCGCGTCGTTCGTCGCTCTTCGCCCTGGCCGTCCTCCTCGCCGCGTGCGGCGGCAAAGAGACCGTCGTCGAGCACCCCGACGACCGCGAGCCGGACGCGGCACACGGGGCGGGCGACGCGGACCAAGCTCCCGCGTCTCGCGCGCTCGGCATCACCGCGACGTTCGGAGACCTCGTCGCGCTGGCCCGCGGCCTCGACGACCGGAGCGAAGGAGATGCGGCGGCGGGGTGCCTGCTCGGCGGCGCCGGCCCGTACCGGCTCGAGGCGGACCTCGCGGTCGCGCTCCATCCGCTTCCGGAAGCGCCGGCCGACCTCGACGAGCGCTTGGAGACGACGCGCTCGGTGCGTGTGCTCTCGCGGTGGGGGCAGCTCGGCGCCGAGGGCGACCTGGCCGCCGTGGTCTTCACGACCACCCCACCACCGACCACGGGCTCGGCCGTGGCATGGATCGTCACCGACCGCGGCCTCAGCATCCGTCCGATCGGCCCGTCGGGCGCCCGCGAGGGACCGTTGTCGCTCGCGCACGCGGCGGAGCGCGCGGCGGCGCTCGGCGGGGCCGGCCTCGTCGTGGTGGCGAGCGAGGCCGGTGTGGCGCTCTCGGATCTGCGCACGGTGCTCGCCGCGCTCGCGAGCGCGCGAGCGGCGGTCGCGTTGGCGGTCACGCTCGCTCCCGACGTGCGGCTTCCGTCGCCGTCGCCGGTCGCCGACGACGGCGTGGGGCTCTGTCCGAACGGTCTTCCCGACGTCCCCGACACGGAGCTCGGCCAGCTGTCGGCGCAGGCGATTGTGAGCGCGCTCGGGCCGCTCCGCGACGGCGCGACGGCCTGCCTCGAGAGCGCACAGGGGCGCGCGGCGGCGGGAGGCCGCGTCGTCCTGGCGATGCGGATCGGCCCGGACGGGGCGATGGCGAACGCGTGCCTCGTCGAGGACCCCATCCGCGACCCGAGGCTCCGCTCCTGCCTTCTCGAGGCTGCGCGCGCGACCGCGTTCACGCCGCCGAGCCCCGCGGGCGTCGTCGACGCGGTGCTTCCGCTCGAGCTTCGCCCCGACGCGAGCGCCACGCAGCGTCCGACGTGCGAGTGACGCACGCGGCGCCGGCTACTCGATCTCGTCCACCACGGTGACCGTCCGACGATCCGTGACCGGATCTCCGTCCGTCGGTGTCGCGGTGACGATGACGTCGACGGTCGCGCCGACGACCTCGGATCCGTCGGCGATATCGAAGATGACCCGATCACCCGCGCGCAGGTAGTGATCACCCTCGGGCACGACGCGAAAGCGCTCGAGCGTGTACTCGGTCGGCATGCTGACGACCGTGCCGTCGCGCTCGGTCCGATAGCCGAGGAGCAGGCCGTCGATCGTCAGGCCGTAGAGGCGCGCGCTCACCTCGAGGTGCCATCCGCCCTGCGGTCCGTGGACGAGCTCGAGCGTGGCGCCAGACGGCGGAATGTCGACGAACGCCGAGCCGCCGGTGCCGAGCACGACGTGCGGATCGGTCCCTGGGGCGTACCCGTCGGGGTCGCCGCCGGCATCGGTCGCCCCGCCGGCGTCCGCGCAGCCGGCGAGCGCGAGCGCGACGAGCCAGAGCCAACGCGTCGGGACGGCCACGGCTGGACCTTAGCAGGTGTCCATTCTATGTTCCCGCCTTCGCTGTTCTGGGCCGGAGAATCCGATGCGTGCGATCTCGATCTTGCTTCTTCTCGTCGCGACGCCGGCTTGCGGTGGCGGTGACGACGACATGACCGTGCCCGACTCGGGCCCCATGACCGACGGAGCGATGAGCGCGGACGGCGGCCCGGACGCCGGCCCCGCCGAGTGTGCGACCCGCCCCACGGACGCTCCCGGCCCGCGCGGTGAGGTGTCTGGTGTCTTCGACCCGGTGCGCGACCGCATCGTGGTGTTCGGCGGCAACACGTCGGCGCCCGTCATGTGCTCGCCACGCTACACGCAGACCGACGAGCTCTGGGCGTTCCACCTCGACTGCAACAACTGGGAGCGCATCTCACCGGCCAGCAGCCCGCCCGCACGCTCGCGCCACGCGACCGCGTTCGACGGAATGCGCCAGCGGATGATCGTCTTCGGCGGCCAGCAGGGCGACCCATTCGCCGGCGCGACGCTCTTCAACGACGTCTGGGCGCTCGATCTCGCCACCGACACGTGGGAAGAGCTCGTGACTTCCGGGGCGTCGCCGTCGGTGCGCGCCTTCCCCGCGATGGTCTATGACGAGGCCAAGGATTGGATCCTCGTCCACGGCGGCGACTCGGGCGGGTTCAACGGGCTCGGCGACATGTACGCGCTCGACCTCGGGACGCTCGCATGGTCCGAGATCGACACGACGGGTGGCCCGCCGCCGCGCCTCTACCACGGGGCTGTCGTTCACGACGGCAGGATGGTGATCTTCGGCGGCGCGGGGGGATTCGACGCGTCGAGCTACACGAACGACGTCTGGGCGTTCGATTCTCGCGACCGACACCTGGGCGATGGTCCGCGGAGGCGGCTCGGACTCACCGCCGACGCGGTTCGGTGCGCGGATCTTCTCCGACGCGGCGAACGACCGAATCGTGATGTTCGGCGGGCACGACTCCACGAACCTCGGCAACAGCAACGACGTTCAGGCGTACGCGTTCGGCGCCGACGCGTGGAGCATTCTCCGACCCGGTGACGCGCTCAACGGCACCCCAATCGGCATGTGCGACTTCCCGCCCGACTTCACGATCCCCGAAGCCGGCATCTACACCCCCGAGCGTCGCCACTCCTTCGTCGCCGCGCAGAGCGACACGACCGGCTACGTGCTCTTCGGCAAGACGGACTGCGGGAACATCAACGACGTCTGGGCGCTCGACCTCGCGTCGGGGACGTGGGAGTCGCGGCGCCCGCCGACCTCCGGCGAGGCGTGCAACCGTACCGGCGCGACGAGCTGCGCCATGCTCTGCTTCTGAGGCTCAGGTGACGAGGTAGGCGAGCAGCCCGCCGAGCAAGAGCGCGATCAGCGTCCCTCCGACGAGGAGCGCGATCAGCATGCTACGGCGGTGAGAGCCCACCGCCGTCGCGGCGCCGCGCGTCTGCGGCGCCGGCCACGGCTCGTTGCGTGATGCGGGAGGTGGCGCGGGAGCGAAGATCGCGGGTGAGGAGGGCTCGGCTCGGCGTGGCGGCTGCGGCTCGAGCGCCGCGGGCATCGACGGTGACGTCTCCACGACAGACGAGGTCAGGTCGACCGAGAACGAGCCGCTCGGGGACGCCGTCGCCGAGCGCTCGTCCCAGCTGCCCTTGCCGGGCCGCGACCCGCTGAGCACCGGGGGCGGCTCCAGGCTGTCACGCGCCTCGCCGAAAGGTGACGGCGTCCGGATCGTTCGGTTCTCGTCCTCGCTCCAGTCGAGCGCGAGCTTGGGACCTTCGCCGCGCGATCGGAGCGCCCCGGCCATCTGCGTCGCGGACTGCCAGCGCTCGCCGGCCTTCTTCTTGAGAGCGCGATCGACGACGTCGGAGAGCCAGGGAGGACACGCCCCCAAACGCTTCGTGACCGGAACGTGCGGAGTCCCGACGATCTCGATCGCGAGCCTCGTGTAGGACTCGGCGTCGAACGGCGGCTGCCTCGTCAGCATGTGGTACAGCACGGCGCCCGCGGACCAGAGATCGGACCGATGGTCGATCGAGTCGCCGAGAGCCTGCTCCGGGCTCATGTAGAATGGCGTGCCGATGATCACGCCCTTCTGTGTCTCTGCCAGACGCAGCGACGGATCGAGCGGCTTCGCGATCCCGAAATCGAGGATCTTGATCCGGAGGTCGCCCTTCTCGTCGCGGGTGAGGAACACGTTCTCGGGCTTGACGTCGCGATGGACGATACCGCGCGAGTGCGCGGCCTCGAGCCCGTCGAGGAGTTGGATCGTGATCTCCACGATCTCGTTCTGCGTGAGGTCACCGCGTAGGATCGCATGCGACAAGTCCTCGCCCTCGAGGAGGGTGAGCACGAGGTAGAACGAGCCATCCGAGTCTTGGCCGGCGTCCAGCACGTCGACGATCGACGGGTGTCCGATGTCGGACGCGGCCCGAGCCTCTCGCAGAAACCTCCCGGCCGCGTTCGGGGCGGTGGTCACGTCCGGATGGAGGAGCTTGATGGCGACGTGCTTGCGCGTGAACGTGTGCACCGCTTCGTACACGTCCCCCATCGAGCCACCGCCCAGCTTGCGTTGCAGACGGTATCGATCTGCGATGACCTGGCCGATGCGTTCGTCCGCGCCGTGCGGGACGTTCAAGCCTGACCTCCGACCGATATCGTAGGATTTTTGGGCACTGCTTCGCAAGCTCATGACTGAGACGCGCGAGCCGGCCCCAGGATTTCGGCGGAGGTGCGGGCAGGGGCGCGGGAAAACAGCTGATGGGCGCCTGGAGCCGCGGCATCCGAGGTCTCATGGCTCGTCCTGGGGCCACCGATGCTACGGTCCCGCCATGCGCGCCGTGGCGCCGCTCGCTCTCTCGGTCGCGCTCGTCGCGTGCGGCGCGCGCACGGGCCTCTCGGTCGACGCGCCCGCGCACGGCATGGACGCGAGCCTCGACGGTGGGCGCGACGCGGGAGCGCCGCGTCTCGAGAGCGGTTCCGACGCGTGCCCGCTCGAGGCGATCGAGCTACGCGTCACGCCCACCGTCATCGTGTTGGTCGATCAGTCGGCCAGCATGGACACGCCGACGAGCGACGGGCTCACGCGCTGGGAGCTCCTGCGGCGCTCGCTCATCGGATCCGACGGGATCGTCACGCGACTCGACGCACGGATCCGGTTCGGTCTCTCGCTGTACTCCGCGCGCTCGGCGCTGGGCAACGACGGCGGGCCTCCCATCGGCGCGTGCCCGCTGCTCACCACCGTCTCGCCGGCGCTCGACAACCTCGATCGCATCCGAGCGACGTACGCGGACGCGGTGCCCATCGAGGACACGCCGACCGGTGATGCCATCGACGAGACTCGCGCCCGGCTCGCCGGCTCTTTCTCTCCGGCCGAAGGCCCGACCATCTTCGTGCTCGCGACCGACGGCGAGCCCGACCGATGCGAGGAGCTCGACCCGCAGAACGGCCAAGAAGAAGCGATCGACGCCGCGCGGCGCGCGTTCGACGCCGGCGTCCGCACGTTCGTCATCTCGCTCGCGGACGAGGAGCTGTCGCGGCGTCACCTCCAGGACATGGCGAACGCAGGAGCGGGACGCCTCGCCGGCGATGCGCCAGCGCGGTTCTGGGAAGCGCGAGACGTGAGAGCCCTGCGCACCGCGCTCGACGACATCGTCCGAACCGAGGTCGCGTGCGTCCTCACGCTCGGCCGCTCGGTCGACCCCGAACGAGCGTGCGCCGGGATGGTCCTCCTCAACGATCGCCCGCTCGTCTGCGACGATCCCGACGGCTACCGCCCCGTCGACGCGACGCGCATCGAGCTCGACGGCGCCGCGTGCGAGGAGCTCACCGAGATGCCCGACAGCACGGTGCAAGCGTTCTTTCCGTGCGACGCGCCGTGATGGCGATTTCGCGGGCTCGTCAGCGGTCGAGCTTCACCGCGATCGCATCGTTCAGCTCGCCGTGTATGCGGCGGTAGTCGTACCAAGCGCGGGTCATCGCCGTCACGTGGTCGCGTGCTTCCTGGCTCTCCGCGTCGTACGGCTCGTCGCCGAGCCCGTCCACGTACGCGGCGTACGCGCTCGTCGCGCTCTGTAGCTGCTCGACCGTGTCCGAGAGCTCGCGGACGTTGGGTGCGAGGTCATCGGGCGGGATCAGGATCTCGAGCGCAGGGTGGAGCTCCGTCAGCATCGGCATGCACTCGTCGCGCAAGTGACGAGCGTATCTCGCCTTGGCTTGCGTGGCGCGCTCGTGGATCTTCGCCGAGAGTGCGGCGTTGTCGTGGATCTCTCGCGGGTCATCCGGCCTGATCGCGCACGCCCAGAACGCATCGAAGTACTGCCCGCGAAGCCCGTTGATGTTGCGTCCGAGCGTCCCGTACTGCTCGTTCTCGCCGCCGCTCATCACCCATAGCCCGACGCCCGCGACGGCAGCGACCACCGCGAGGATCATGGCGGCGAGCATCCGGCCCTTGCCGGACTTCATCGCCTTCTCTTCCGCGTCGAGCGATGGACCGCCGAGCGGTTGCAGCGGCGGGATGCCGCCACCTGCTCCGAGGTTGTCGTTCGGATCCGCCACGCGCCCCTCCTCCGTGGTCACTCCTGGAGGTCGAGATGAAGCTCGGTACCCTCGCCGCCGAGCCGAAGTCTCGATGGGTCGTCGGGATTTGGCAAGCCCTCACCGTCCGACACCCCGAGCGACGGACCGCCGCCGCCGCCCAGATCGACGCCATTACCGCCGAGCAGGTCGCCGCCTTCGAGCTGGAACGCCGCCGAGGGCAAGTCGGAGCCCGCCTCGTCCTCCTCGTCGCCCAGCGCTTCGTCTTCGAGAGGCTCCTCGAGCGCGGTCGGGCCGAGCATTCGCTCGATGAGCTGACGCACCGCCTCGCGCTGATCCGCGGCCACCATGTCCATCACCGCGTGGGCTTGCCTGCGCATGTCGTCGTAGCGCGCCGTCGCGCGGAACACCTGCGCTGCGCTGAACCGCGTCTGCCAGTCGTGCGGCCGTCGCTCGATCGCCTCGGTCGCGCTCGCGGCGGCGCGGTCGGGGTCGTGCGTCGCCATGTAGTAGTTCGCCCAGAGCATCGGGAGCATCGGCAGCTCGGCGTCGAGCCCTTGCGCGGTCTCGAGCTCGTGTTGCGCGAGATCGTTCTCTCCGTTCGCGAGGTGCACCGCAGCGAGAGTCGCGTGCGCGCCCGCGAAGTCGGGATGGAGCTCGAGCGCTTGCGCGACCTCACGCGACGCCGTCTCGTAGTCCTGCTGCGCGAGCGCCACGCCGGCGAGGTTGTTGAGGCGAGGGGCGTCGCGCCGGAGCTGCGCCGCCGCCTCGAGCTCGGAGAGCCCCTGCTCGGATCCGCCCGAGACGAGCAGGATCGCGCCCCGCGCAGAGCGTATGCTCGGCCCGCGCCGATTGAGCTTGAGCGCCGACTCGCTCGAGTCGAACGCCTGCTCGGACTGGCCCTCGTGGACGAGCTGATAGACCGCTCGATGGTTCACGAACGCACCGAGCACGGCGACGTCGTCGAGGACGCGATAGTCGTCCTCGCCCGGCGCGCTGCCCCGCCCGCCATAGGGGTCGAGGACCGTGGGCGTGCCCTGACCGACGGTCTCCGGGTAGACCGCGATCGCGTAATAGCCGAGGTGGCCCGACGGGTCGGGCGGGCTGCGGTCGTTCGGGAACGAGTAGACCTCGGCGAGCATGGCGTCGACGCCCGCGGAGCGGAGCGCCGAAGCGGCGACGAGAGCGACCTCGAGCGAGTAGAGGCGCTCCGCCGCGCCGTCGTGTTGCATCGCCTGCCACGCTCGGGCCGCGGTCTTCACCTCCGTGTCGCGGGGCGTGCTGGTCGACCACGCGACGAACGCGCGCTTGCTCGCGCGCGCACGGATCGCGGCGACGACGCGGCGCGCGCGCTCGACCGTGGAACCGCCATCGGCACGCTCGCCGAGCTCTTCGAGAGCGTCGTCCGCGTCGAAGAGCGCGAGCATGTCGTCGGGAACGTCGGCGCCGACGCGGCGCACGTGCCCGCGGAGCTCCGACCTGTCGAGCGGCCGCATGGGCACTTCGTCGCCGACGTCGTCCGGCGTCTCGCGCACCCAGTAGACGTAACCGCCCGCGATGACCGCGACGATGGCGGCGACCGCGCCCCAAGTGACCCAGCGCGGGCGAGGCTCCGCGGCGCTCGTGGTCGCCTTCTGGCTCGCGGGCTCGATGCCGCCCGTGCGCATGCAGTTCGGGCAGCGGCGCGGCCGGCCTTCGCCCTCCTGATCGAATCGGTGATCGCAATGTACGCAGAGATATTTCATCGAAGCCCGTGGTCCGCTCGCACCCAACACACGACGATCGCCGAATCTTTCACCCCTTCACCCGTCGCTCGACGTGGGGCAGGCGATCGTTACCCCAGAAGAGATCGTCGCCGACGAAGAACGTGGGTGAGCCGAACGCGCCGCGCGCGACCGCCTCGTCCGTCCACTCGCGGAGCCGGTCCTTGATGCGCTGATCGCTCGACGCCGCGGCGACCGACGCTCCGTCGAGCCCGACCTCGTTCGCGATGGCCGCGATCGCCTCCGGTGTCGTCACCTCGCGCCCGTCGGCCCAGTACGCACGGAAGAGAGCACACGCGAAGTCGCGAACGCGATCCGGATGCTCCTCCGCCACGGCGACGAGCGCGCGCTGAGTGGCGAGCGAGTTGATCGGGAAGGTCTTCGGAAACACGAGCGGGATCCGGTACTCGTCAGCCCACCGCCCGATGTCGGCGAGCATGTACATCGCCTTTTTGGGGACGCGCGCCGGCATCTCGTTTCCGGTGGCCTTGAGCACCGCTCCGAGCAGGAAGGGCCGCCACCGCACCACCGCACCGGTCCGCTCCGACAGGGCGTCGACCTGGGTCGCCGCCAGGTACGAATAGGCGGAGGCGATGTCGAAGAAGAATTCGATGACGGGCGGGTCGGCCATGGCGTGCGCGCGCGAAGGATAGCGAATGGAAGCCGGCCTTTCGAGGCTCGTCTCGACCGTCGCCCGAGATCCGCGTAGAAATGGAGTTGTCGTGTCTCCTCGTGCCCGCGCCGCGGTGGGTCCTCCAGCTTCTCTCGCGGGCCCGCCCGTTTGCATCCTGCTGTTCTGCGCGTCCTGCTCCCTCGACACGGGCGTCTCCGGAGCGAGCGGGGCGGTCGGGGACGATGGCGGCGCGGGGGCCGACCGCCCCGTGATGGTGGATTGCACCCGGCCGGGGCCCGAGCTCTGCGATCGCGCCGACAACGACTGCGATCCCGCAACCGCCGACGGTGCCGACGAGCCGATGCTCGGCGCGCCGTGCGACTCGGAAGCCGACACCGACCTCTGCGCCGAAGGGACGCTCCAGTGCGTGGCGGGGGCGCTCGTCTGCGACGACTTCACGGACAACACACACGAGACCTGCAACGGGGAGGACGACGACTGCGACGGGAACGTCGACGAGGATCCGGTGGACGGCACGCCGGCGTGGCCCGACGGCGACGGCGATGGATACGGGCCCGGGGCCGCGACGACGCACGTGTGCGATCCGCTTCCCGAAGGGCTCGCGACGATGGGCGGCGACTGCGACGACGGCGACCCCGACGTCCACCCCGGCGCCACCGAGACCTGCGACGGGCGCGACGAGGATTGCTCCGGCATCGCCGACGACGGCGCCGGGTGCGCGTGCACCGCCGACACTTATGGCGGGCACGTCTACTACTTCTGCACGAACGACCTGCAGTCGTGGATT
This sequence comes from uncultured delta proteobacterium, assembly GCA_963740495.1. Lineage (GTDB taxonomy): Bacteria > Myxococcota_A > Polyangia > Polyangiales > CAVUEK01 > CAVUEK01. Next base: position 245,232 of record CAVUEK010000002.1, on the reverse strand, counting down.
GGCGCTCGCGACTCGTGCCGCGGGATTGGCGCGGAGCTGGTCACGCTCGACACGCTCGACGAGAACGGGCACGTGATGAGCGTCGCGACCGCGACCCTCTCGGGCCCATGGTGGATCGGGCTGAACGATCGGTCGCGCGAGGGCACGTGGGTCTGGGCGGACGGATCGGCGCTCGGAGCCTTCGCGTCGTGGTCCGCGGGCGAGCCCAACAACGGAGGCGGCTGCTGGCTCTGCGAGGAGAACTGCGTCGAAGCGTCGGGCTCGGTCGGCCTCTGGAACGATCAAGCCTGCAACGTCGACAGACCGTTCATCTGCGAGGATGCGTCCCCGTGAGCGGTGGCGCGATCGAGGTCGATCCGACCACGCTCGACTGTCTCGCATGCGGCGCGTGCTGCCGGAGCGGCCACGACGGCCGCATCCTGGTCCCCGAGGCCGACCTCGTGCGATGGCGAGCGCTCGGCCGCGAGGACGTCGCCGGCGCGATCCAACCCGGCCACTTCGGACTGGTCGCGTTCGCGACGCGCACGAACGGAGCGTGCGTGCACCTCGGGACGACCGAGAACGAGAACGCGTGCTCGATCTACGCGATCCGCGGGACCACGTGCCGCGAGTTCGACAAGGGCTCGCACCAGTGCCTCGAGCTCCGCCGCGCCGCGGGCATCGAGCAGAGCCCACTCAGTCGCTGAAGAGATCGTCGATGTCGCTCTTGGTGAGCCCCTTGAGCGGGCTGCCCTTCGCTCGAGAGGACGTTCGAGACGAGCTCGCGCTTCTTCGCGGAGAGCTGGAGGATCTTCTCCTCGACCGTGCCCGCGCGCGATGAGCCTGTAGACCGTGACGACCTTCGTCTGACCGATGCGGTGCGCGCGGTCGGTCGCCTGATCCTCGACCGCCGGGTTCCACCACGGATCGAAGTGGATGACCGTGTCGGCGCCGGTGAGGTTGAGGCCGGTGCCGCCCGCCTTGAGCGAGATGAGGAACGCATCGTAGCGTCTCGTCCGTCGTTGAACCGGTCGACGCGCTCGATGCCGGTCCTTCGTCGAGCCGTCGAGGTACTCGTACTTGATCTTGTCCTCGTCGAGCACCTCGCGGATGAGCTTCAGCATCTCGACGAACTGGCTGAACACGAGCACGCGGTGACCGCCCGCGACCGCCTCCTGCACGATCTCGCGCAGCGCGTTGAGCTTGCCGCTCTCGTCGTCGTCCCACTCGCCCTCGAGCTTCATCAGCCGCGGATCGCACGCGACCTGCCGCAGCCGGGTGAGCGCCGCGAGGATCTGGATCTGCGCCTTCGCGATGCCCTGCTTCTCGACCTCGCTCATGCACGCTCTCGCGGACCTGCTCGCAGGATCTGCTTGTAGAGCTTCGGCTGCTCGTCGGCGAGCGGGACGACGATCTCCTGCTCGATCTTCGCCGGGCAGCTCGGGCGCGACCTCGGCCTTCGTCCGCCGCATGACGAACGGGTGGATCGTCGCGCGCAGCTTCTCGGCCGTCTCCTCGTCCCCGCGATCGATCGGGCGCGCGAGCGTCTCCTCGAACGTCTTGAGATCGCCGAGCAGACCCGGCGAGACGAAGTCGAAGATCGACCAGATCTCGCTGAGCCGGTTCTCGATCGGCGTGCCCGTCAGCGCGAGCCGGCGCTCGCTCTTGAGCTTCTTCGCCGCGCGCGCGGTCGCGCTGAGCGGGTTCTTGATGTGCTGCGCCTCGTCGAGGATCACGTAGCGGAAGTCGAGCCCCTGCAGGAAGCTCCTCGTCGCGGCGAAGGAGCGCGTAGCTCGTGATCATCACGTCGGCGTCCTCGAGCTCGTCCGCTGCTGGTCGAACCGGTCCGGCCCCTGCCAGACGACGCGTCTCGAGCGTCGGCGCGAACTTCTCGATCTCGCGCTGCCAGTTCGGCACGACCGAGGTCGGCGCGACGACCAGGCTGAGCTTCGCTTCTTGCTCCTTCGACTTCGCCCAGAGCAAGAGCGCGATCGCCTGCAGCGTCTTGCCGAGGCCCATGTCGTCGGCGAGGATGCCGCCCGTCGCGAGGTCGTGCGAGGAAGACGAGCCACGAGAAGCCGCGCTTCTGGTAGTCGCGAAGCGTCGGCCTTGAGCGTAGCGCGGCTTCGGAATCGGCCTCGATCTCGCCGATGTCGGCGAGCTTGTCGAAGAGCTCGCTTCGCCGTCGGGCGCGACGTTCGTCCGCTCGACGACGAGCCGCGAGCAGGTCCTGAACGCGACCCGCCTGCGACAGCGGCAGCTTCTTGTGCTGGCCCGCTACGTCGCGTAGATCTCCGCCATGCGCTCGAGGACTTCGCCGACGTCGCTCCGGATCGACGGGCGCGTAGCTGCCGTCCTTGAGCTTGCACGAGCCGCCGGCCCGTTCTCGAGGCACGTCCGCAGCTCGTCCTCGTCGACCGCGACGCCCTCGGCGTCGAACGTCATGTCGAGGCTCAGCCAGTCGACGCCGCTCGAGACGCGCATCTGCGGCGCGACCGAGTCGTTGCGGATCGTCACGTCGACGAGGATCGTCCGGGATGAAGCGATCCCACGTCTCGGGGAGCGAGCCGATGCCTTCGGTCCAGAACTCGATCGCGGCGTCGCCCGCGGGCGACCAGAGCCGTCTCCGGGCTCGTCCGACCTCGAAGCCGAGGTTCATCAGCTCCTGCACCGCCGACATCTCCGCGCCGACGTCGCGCCGAACGACGCGCGGTCGGCCGCTCGCGCCGCACCGGCGGCAGGAAGGCGAGCGGCGATCGGGAAGCCCGCAGGCGGCACGCGGCATCTCCTCATCGCCGTAGAGGACCTTGACGCGCGCGTGCGCTTCGACGATGTCGCCATCGACGCGGAGCTGGATCTCGGGATGCGCATCGACGAGGTCGGCGACGGAGCTGAGGTCGGGCAGCTCGGCGCCGAGCGACGCCGCGACGCGCGGGATGAACTCGGTCAAGAGGCGCGGCAGATCGCTCGATCGGATGGATGAGCGCGGGCGAGCGGTAGAGCCGCTGGAGCCACGCGGGAGTGACGGAGTCGGCCACCGGACGAGCGACGCCCTCGATCATGTCGATGTGCCAGCCCGGCGTGCCCTCGAACCACGCGCCGCTCGACAGCGGGAACCGCCGGCTGCCGCTGACTCGAACACGACGCGCACGCGCACGGCCTCGTCATTGGCGAGATCGAGCTCGACCCTCGGGCGCGAGCGGCTCGTCGGCGAAGCGCAGCTCCATCGAGGCGGGCTCGAGCAGGACGCGGCGGCCGCGCAGAACCGAGAGCAGCTCGGCGGCGTCCTCGCCGCGAAGCTCTGCGGTCGCGGGCTGCCCGCGCGAGTGTGCCGAGCGAGCGCCCGGAAGGTCGGCCGCTCGTGCGCCGAGACGAGGTTGAAGCCCGCCAGGGTCTCGACGATCGGGACCGCCGACCGCGTCCCTGCGAGCACGGGCGTCACCGCGATCGACGCCGCACGAACGGCGAGGCGGTACTCGAACTCGTACGGCTTGCCGATCGCGCCGGACGGCAGCCAGGTGTCGAGGCTGCCCCGGTCGTGGGTCGGCGCAGGCGCGGCGCCCGGGAGCTCGCGCGCCGAGAGCACCTCGATCTTCGAGACCGGGGTCTCGAGGTTCGAGCCTGCCCCGCGCCGCCGCCGCCGCGACCGGCGGCGCTTGCCGCCGACCGAGACCGTCTGGGGCACGTGCAGAGGGGGTGCGCCGTTCTTCTTGCGGTTCGGGTCGGGCAGCTTGGCGCGGGGGGGGCGCTCCCGATCGCGGAGCGCCACGAGGAGCGCCGCTACGTGCTTGCAGTGACCGGTGGGACCGCGCCAGCCGGGGCAGGTGCAGCTCGAGGTGATCTTCTGGGCGTCGTCGACCTCGACTCCGATCTTGTAGGGCTCCTCGGCGTTGCGCACGAGGATCTGCGCCGTGGCCTCGTGGCCATCCGCCTCGAGGGCGTCCACCGCGCTCCGCCGAGCGTAGATGCGCCCTCGCAGGAACGCGTTGCCGCCGGTGATCCGCTGGATTGCCCGGTCCGAAAGACGCGCAGCGAATTGGCTGATCGGGGGCTTGTCCGCGAGCTCGTCGGGCTCGTCGGTCTCGTGCTCCCCGTCGTCGGTGAAGGTCTCTGAAAGCGGGCTCTCGGCCATGTTCGAGTACGGCTCCGGCGGGCTGCCCCGAGAGGCCGAAGTGGGCCTCTTCGAAGGCTCGTCCCGCGTCTACGGCTCTCTTCGCCGGCGTGGCCGGCGCCTCCCCTCGAATCGGCGCGAACGCCCCCTCCCCGGAGGGCTCGAGCGGGTGGCACCGCGCGGTCGACCTTGACGTCTGGCTGGACCGGGCTGTGAGAAGTGCCTCTCGAATCGGATATTACATCGGTTCGGCCCGGCTGCAACCGGAGACCGGGGGGAGTCTCACGGGCCGAGGCCACGCCGGCGCGAGAGGGCCCCCAGGAAGCCGAGGCCGAGCAGGAGGCCGAGCCATCCGGAGGAGCTCGCGGGCGCTCCAGCGGCCGCGCACCCGCAGCCGCCCCGGCGCGAGCCGGATTGCCCGACGAGACCCCCGTCCGCGGCCCCGATGCCCCCGTCCGACGCGCCCGCGTCGGCAGGCCCGGCGTCCGGCCGGCAACCCGGGGTGAGCGCGAAGGCGCACAGACCGGTCTCGTCGCAGGTGTCGACCGTGCACGCGTCCCGGTCGTCGCACTGGCTGTCGGAGACGCACTCGACGCACGTCCCGAGCGGCCCGCAGATCCCGCCGATCTCGCCGCAGTCCGCGTCGCTCAGGCACTGGGCGCAGAGCGGCATCGAGGCGCTGCCGTTGCAGACGCCGTCGGTGCAAGGCGTGCCCGAAGGGAGGGGCGACGTCTCGCACGCGGCGTCGACGCACCGCGTCTCGGTGCACTCGCTGGAGTCGTCGCAGTCGGCATCGTCGAGGCACAGGACGCACGCGAACGCGCTCGTGTCGCATCGCGGCCGTTCGCTCGGGCAGTCAGCGTCCATCGTGCACTCGACGCACGACGGGATTGCGGCACCGTCGCACACACCCAGAGTGCACGGTGTCCCCTCGGGCTCGGACGCGTGCGTGCACGCGCGCGCGCTGCAGGCGTCGCTCGTGCACTCGTCGCCGTCATCACACTCGGCGGCGCTCGTGCAGCCGAGGCTCTCGTTGAGCACGGCAGCCATCGTGAGGTCGAGCTCGGGAGAGGGATTGGGGTTGGTCGCGCAGTCGCCCTTGACGCGGACCGCGTCGACGACCGTCCCCGCGGCCAGCCCGAAGTCGCTGAGGTCCACATCGTTGCCCCAGAGCGTCGAGCCCGGCGGTCCGGAAGCCCCCGTCGATCGCTGGGCGGTGGCGAGGTAGAGGCGGTACGCGGTGAACGCACCGCCCATCGGGCGGACGGCGATCTCGTAGTCGTCGGTCGAGAAGCGCGAGTCGAAGACGACGAGGTCCGCGCCCGGTCGATTGATCGCGCGAACGTCGGTGAACCCGAGCTCGGCGATGTCGGGCGTCGAGCAAGAGAGCCCCATGTTCACCGTGGCCTTGCCGGGCGAGTACCCGGTCAGCGCGTCCGCGACGCTCGTCGGAACGCCGGTCGGGTAGAGGCTCGGCGTCCCGCTCACGAACACCGCGGTGTCGGCGAACGGAGTCTCGTCGGGGAACGAGTACGGGCCGATCACGATCTGCGCGCTCGCCGGGGTGGCGAACGCGGCGACCAGAGCCAGAGCAAGAGCAAAGCGCATGGGAACCTCGGGTGCCGAGCCTACGTGCCGGGACGAGCCGAATTCCTCAGAGCTGCCCGAGGATCGCGTCGACGTTCTTCTTCGCGTCCCCGAACAGCATCCTGGTGTTGGGCTTGAAGAAGAGTGGATTCTCGACACCGGCGTAGCCAGATGCCATCGAGCGTTTCATCACGACGACCGTCCCCGCGTTCCAGACCTCGAGCACCGGCATCCCCGCGATGGGGCTCCCCGGATCCTCGAGCGCGCTCGGGTTCACGATGTCGTTCGCGCCGACCACGAGCACGACGTCCGTGTCCTTGAGGTCGTCGTTGATCTCGTCCATCTCGAGCACGATGTCGTACGGCACGTTCGCCTCCGCCAAGAGCACGTTCATGTGCCCCGGCAGCCGGCCGGCGACGGGATGGATCGCGAACCGTACGTTCGCACCCTGCTCGCGGAGCCTGCGCGTGATCTCGTAGATCGAGCCCTGCGCGCGCGCGACCGCCATCCCATACCCCGGAACGATGACGATGTTGCGCGCCTCCTTGAGCAGCTCGACGCACTCGGGCACGACGACTCGGTGACCGTGCCCTGGATCGCACCGGCCGAGGGCGCGGCACCCTCCTCGGTACCGAAACCGCCGAAGATGACGTTCCAGATCGACCGGTTCATCGCGCGGCACATGATGAAGCTGAGGATCGCGCCGCTCGAGCCTACGAGCGCCCCGGTCACGATCAGGAGATCGTTCTCGAGCATGAATCCGGCGGCGGCGGCCGCCCAACCCGAGTAGCTGTTGAGCATCGAGACGACGACGGGCATGTCGGCGCCGCCGATCGCGACCACGAGGTGTACGCCGAGAACCCCGGCGATGGCGGTCACGTCAGATCAGCGATTCGACGCCGGTCTCGGGGTGCGCGATGCCTCGCCAGGTGAGCCAGAGCGACACGAGACACGCGGTGAGGTTGAAGACGTGACGGCCCGGCAGAAGCAGCGGCTTGCTGCGGAAGAGCGGAACGATCTTGGCGAGCGCGCCGCCCTGGAGCTTGCCGAACGCGACGACCGAGCCCGTGAACGTGATCGCCCCGACGAACACCCCGACGAACACCTCGAGCCGATGCACCACCATGGCGGCTCCGACGAGGGTCGTGTGCGGCTCGATGAGCCCCGCGAAGCCGACGAGGACGGCCGCGGCGCCGACGAAGCTGTGGAGCGCGGCGACGAGCTGCGGCATCGCCTCCATGACGACGCGCGCTGCGACGGTTGCACCGATGGCCGCCCCGACGATCACCGCAGCGGAGAGGCTCTCGTAACCGGTCACGACCGGGGTGAGGGTCGTCGCGGCGATCGCGATCACCATCCCGACGATCCCGTACATGTTGCCCCGCTTCGCCGTCTCCTGCGCGGAGAGCCCGCCGAGGCTCAGGATGAAGAGGACGCCGGCGACGAGATAGGCGACGGTGAGGAGGCTCTCCGTCACGCGCTACCTCGACTCCCGTCGAAACATCCTGAGCATCCGCTGTGTCACGAGGAATCCGCCCGCGACGTTGATCGTCGCGATCAGGATCGCGATCGCTCCGAGGATCCCGGCGGGAGACAGCTCGGTGCCCGCGTGCTGATGAAGCACGCCGCCGACGAGGATGATGCCGCTGATCGCGTTGGTGACGCTCATCAGCGGCGTGTGAAGCGCCGGCGTGACGTTCCAGATCACCTGCCAGCCGATGAAGCACGCGAGCACGAACACCGTGAGGTGAGCGAGGAACCCATCCGGCGCATACCAGCCGATGCCGGTCATCGCGACCGCGGCGGCGAAGATCGCGATCGGGCCGCGCAGGTCGCGACCCTTCTGCCCGCGCTCCACGCCCTTTTGGTGCGTCTTGCGCGTCGCAGGCAACGACGGCGCGCTCTTCGCCTTGACGTCGGGTGGCGGCCCGGGCGGAGAGGACGGCTTCGGCGGCGGCCACGTGACCGATCCGGCGTGCGTCACGAGCGCGCCGCGAACGACCTCGTCGTCGCGGTCGACGTGCCATCCCTCGGCGCCGCCCATGTCGTGCAGGAGGTGGTAGAGGTTGTTGGCGTAGAGCGCTCGAGGACTGCGACGCCATCCGGCTCGGCAGGTCGAGGTATCCGAGGATCGATCACGCCCTCGTGCTCGACTCGCTCGCCCGGCTTCGTGAGAGCGCAGTTGCCGCCCTGTTCCGCGGCGAGATCGACGATGATGGACCCCTTCGCCATCGACTCGACCATCTCCTTCGTGATGAGCGTCGGCGCGGTCTTGCCGGGGATCAGCGCGGTCGTGACGATGATGTCGACCTCTTTGGCCTGGCGGCGAAACAGCTCCATCTCGGCGGCGATGAACGCTTCGCTCATCACCTTCGCGTAACCGCCGACGCCCTCGCCTTCCTCTTCGAAGTCGAGCTCGAGGAACTCGGCGCCCATCGACAGCACCTGCTCCTTCACCGCAGGCCGCGTGTCGAACGCCCGCACGACCGCGCCCGAGCCCGCGCGCGGCGCCCACGGCAGCGAGGCCCGCGACGCCGGCGCCGATGACGAGCACCTTCGCCGGCGGGACCTTCCCGGCGGCGGTGATCTGCCCCGTGAAGAAGCGCCCGAAAGCGTTGGCAGCCTCGACGATCGCGCGGTAGCCCGCGATGTTCGCCATCGAGCTGCAGCGCGTCGAGCTTTTGCGCCCGCGTGATGCGCGGAACGCAGTCCATCGCGAGCGTCGTGATGTTTCGCTCCGCGAGCTTCGCGAGGAGCTTCGGGCTCTGCGCAGGCCAGACGAAGCATACGAGCGTCGAATCCGTCGCGCATCGACGCGACCTCTTCGTCCGTCGGAGGCCTCACCTTCAAGACCAGGTCCGACGAGGAGAGCAGCGCGCTCGCGCTCGGCGCAATCTCGGCCCCTGCGGCTTCGTAGGCGGCGTCGTCGATCCCGGCGCCCGCGCCGGCACCACCCTCGACCTGGACCACGAACCCGAGCTTCTCGAGCTTTCCCACCGATTCCGGGGTAGCCGCGACCCGCCGCTCGCCGGGGTGGATCTCCCTCGGAATGCCGACCTTCATGGCGACGCCTATCAACCATTGGGGGGGCCGGCGGTCAAGCTCGGATCCGGCTTGACGGGTGCCCCGATGTGGGTGTGCTCTCCCGCGGCATGGACATCTACATCGTCCGTCACGCCATCGCGGTGCCGCGGGGAGACGAGTCGCTCGACCACGCGAGACCGCTCAGCGACGAAGGGCGCGAGCGATTCGGCCGAGCCGCGAAGGGTCTCACGAAGCTCGGCGTCGATCTCGACCGCGCGTTGCACAGCCCTTGGGTGCGCGCCCGGCAGACCGCGGAGCTGCTGGTCGAGCGCGTCGGGGGCGAGCGCGTCGAGACCGAGGCGCTCGCGAAGACACCCGGGCCCGAGCTCTTGCGACAGATCGAGGGCGACGTCGTCGCGCTCGTCGGCCACGAGCCCTGGATGGGTGAGCTGATCGCGCTGCTGCTGCTCGGCGACCCGGCGAGCGGGCAGCTCTTTCCGCTGAAGAAGGGGGCAATCGCGCACCTCGTCGGCGAGCCGGTGCCCGGCGGCTGTGCGCTCGCCGCGCTCTTCCCTCCAAAGGCGCTCCGGGCGATCGCGCGGAGCTGACCCTCAGCCGCGGAGCTCGACCACGACCGTCTCGAGGCGCGGGCCCGCTCCGGACGGCTTGGGAAAGTCGACCGGCGGTCGGTAGCTCCGCACTGCCGCGAGAGCAATCCCCGCCGCGCGAGCGCCGGCTTCGAGGTGAGCCCGGAGCGCCTCGGATCCGAGGCGGCGGTCGTTCGAGCACGCGAGCAGCCGACCGCCCGGGCGCAGCACGAGAAAGCACGCCAGCGCGAGCCGCTCCCAGTCGCGTCCCGACGTCCAGCGGGCGCGCTTCGTCGTCGAGTATGTCGGAGGGTCGGCGATGACCAGGTCGAATCGCTCACCGTGCGCGTGGAGCCGCTCCAGCACTTCGAGCGCGTCACCCTTCACCGTCGTGTGCGCCGGACCGGCGTGGCCGGCGTCCTCGAGGTTTCGAGCGAGCGCCTCGAGCGCGGCTCGAGAGACGTCGACGCTCACGGTCCGCTTCGCGGACCCGGCCGCCGCAGCCACCGTGAAGGCGCCTTCGTAGGCGAAGAGATTCAATACCTCGGCATCGTCGGACCAATCGTGCACCCGCCGGCGGTTCTCGCGCTGATCGAGGAAGATCCCCGTCGACAGCCCGTCGCCGAGGCGAGCTCGGAAGGGGACGCCGTCTTCGAGCACGACCACCGGCTCCGGCGCGTCGGCGCCGCGCACGGCCCGCGGCGGCGCGAGATGATCGGTGCGTGTGTCGACCAGCTCGTTGGCCTGTTTCGGCCGCCGCTTGACGTAGATGCCCGCCGGCTCGAGCTCGGCGAGCGCGTCGAGGACGTCGTCCTCTCTCGACGTGAGCTCGTCCGCGTAGAAGTGAACGACGAGGTGATCCCCGTAGACGTCGACCGCCACACCGGGAACGCCGTCACCGGTCGCGTTGAGCAGACGAAACGCGGTCGTCGGTCGAGCGGCCGTCGCTCGCCCGAGGAGATCGTGACGGGCGTCGATCGCGTCTCGCAGCAGGGCGCGGAGGCCGTGCCGGTCGAGCGTCCCAGGCCCCTCGAGAGCCGCTCGCATCGCCACCGGAACCGGAGCGTCGACCGCGAAACGGGCCCCGGTGCGCGGATGCGGGAACGAGACGCGATGCGACGCGAGGTGAAGCCGCGCGGCTTCCTCGGCTCCGTGCTCGACGTCGCCGACGACGACGAGCCCCGCGCGGGCGAGCGCCGCGCGGATCTGACCGGGCCGCCCTTCCAACACCTGCACCTCGACGAGCGCCGTCCGCTGACCGCGCGCGAGGGTTTGAATCGCGATGCGTCCGGCTCCGCGGCCCCGCTTCTTGTGCGGGGGCGCGGCGAGCTCGCGTCGCGCCGGCGGCACGCCCGTGACGACCGCGATCCACGCCCGCTCGATGCTTCCGGCTTCCCCCGCGCAACCGAGCGCCGAGCTCGCCTCGGCCGTGCGCGCGAAGAGCACGACGCCCGATACGTCCCGGTCGATCGTCTCGGGGGCCTTCAGGCGCAGACGGTCCACGTCGAGGCCGTCACGGGCCGCGAGGTGACGCTCGGCACGCGCGCGAAGATCCGCTCCATCCTCCGAGCCTCCGCCGGGCAAGCACGCGACGCCGGCCGGTTTGTCGACCGCGAGCACGTCGTCGTCCTCGAGAAGGATGCGCTCGACGCGAAGGTCGGGCGCGTCGAGCTTCAACACGGATGGTTCCAGTTCTTGCACGTGCCATTGGGGCAGCATTTCTGCCCCTCGCCGCAGACGGGACCGAACGCCGACGTATCCCCGCACGTGCACATGCCGTCGACACAGGTCTCTCCGAATCGACACGTGACGTCACATCCACCGCAATGGAACGCGCTGGATCGAACGTCGACGCACCCGTCGGTGCCGCTCCGACGAGCGCAGCACGCCGTCCCGACCACCGTGCAGGCGCCCCCGTCGCCACAGACGCAGGTCCCTGCGTCGCATCGGTCCGCGACCGGCTGTGACGGATCGTCGTTGCAGGCGCGATCGCATGCGCCGCACGCGTCCAGGCTCGACCTCGAGATCGAAACAGCCACTCTGACCGCCGTCCGCAGCCGTGCAACATCGCTCGGTGTCCGCGCACGGAGCACCGTCGCTCGAAGCGCTGCACGAGCACGCCCCAGCGTCGCAGCGGTCCGCTCGACGCGTGGGCCCGGCGCACGTGATGCCGCACCCGCCGCAGTTCTCGGTATCGTCCGAGAACGAGATCGTCTCGCGCGTTCCCGGCCCCGTCGCCACGCAGCCTTCACCGGCAGCGAAGACCTCGTCCACGACCGAGTCGCAGTCGTCGTCGATGCCGTTGCAGACCTCGACGGCATCCGGCGACACCATCGGGTTGCCCTCGCAGGGCGGAGGCTCGAGCCAATGGTCGCCGTCGGTATCGGCCGCACAGCTCTCGTTCACCGTGCACCGCTCGCTCTCCGGGGTCATGCAGTTCTCGATCGCGCCCGGGTGAACCCGCGCGTCGGAGTCGTTGCAGTCGTCGCCGCCCGACGCGGCGGCGAGGTACCCGTCCCCGTCCGCGTCGGCGAGGCAGGGCGGATCCGAGCCGTCGCAGTCCTGGTCCACCCCGTCGCCACATCGGTCCCGAGCGCCTGGGCGGATCGCCGGATTGCAGTCGTCACAATCGACGTCCCCGGTCGCGCCGTCACCGTCGTTGTCGTTCGGCGCGCACGTCCCTTCGTCGACGAAGCTGTCGCAGTCCTCGTCGACGGGGTCCCCGCTGGTCGTGCAGACCTCGGGCAGGCTCGGTGCGCGCGTCGGATTCCGCGTCGTCGCAGTCGACGTCCGCCGGCGATCCGTCCATGTCCGCGTCGCACGCGCCGTCGAGCCCGTCGCAGTCCTGGTCGATGCGGTCGCCGCAGAATCTCGGCCGCGCCCGGGTGGCGATCGGCGTCGCCGTCGTCGCAGTCGCACCCCGTCGCTTCCGGATCCCCGACTGGGCATTGCAGGGACCCGTCGCCGTCCGCGTCCGCGCACGGCCCGGGCACTCCATCGCAATCGAGAATCGCCGCCGCACACCTCGAGCTGCACCGGGTGGACCGTCTCGTCCGCGTCGTCGCAGTCGACGAACTGGGCGGCGCACTCGAACGACGCGCACGGACTGCCGTCGATGGAGAGGCACGCTACGGCTCCCGACGCGCTCCACCCGTCGTGGTCTACGTCGTCCCCCAGCGCGACGAGGAGAACCGAGTCGCGCACGATGCCGTCGACCGAGTAGCAACGACCCGCCGCCGCGGTGCTGCCGTCGTCGCCGAACGCGACGATGTACACGCGCGCCATCGTCGGCGCGTCGAACGACACCGCGACGCGCGCGGGCGCCGCCGCGGTCGGCGTCCGACCGCCGAGGATGATCTCGCTCGACGCTGCCTCTCGCCCGGCCGGCTCGACGGAAACGCTCAGCACGGCGACCGGTGATGGCGCCGCCACCTCGATCCAGAGCGCGTGCTCGGTGCCGGCATCGCACGCGAGCAGGCACGCGAGCACCGAGAGCGCGATCGAGGCTCGAGCGGCGTGGCCGCGACCCATCCCCAGAGCGTAGCGCGATTCAATAACCGCGGTCGCGCAGAGCGCTCGGGACGAGCGTCGACGGCTCACCCGTCGTCGTCACCCAGAGCTGGTGAGCTGCGCGCGTCGCGGCGATGTGCAGCAGGTGCCGCGACTCGTCGTCCTCGGGGTACGAGGCGGCGGCGGCCTCGAGCAGCACGACGTAGTCGAACTCGAGGCCCTTGACCTGGCGAACGTCGGTGACGTCGACGCCCGGCTTGAACGGAAAATCCTGGTCGGCGATCCGGCGCAAGTTCGGCACCTCGGCCGTGCGAAGCCCGCGGAAGTAGAGGTCCGCCTGCTCGGGGTAGCGCGCGATGACCGCGATCGACGCGCGCGGCTCCGCTCGCACCAGGTCGCGCAGCGCCTCGCCGAGAAAGCCCACCGCGTCGCCGGTGTGCGCGAACCGAAAGAGCTCGACCGGCGCGCCGTGCCTCGTGGCGCGACCCTCCTCCTCGTTGCGGAGCGGCCCGAGCACGTCGGCAGCGAACTCGATGATCTCGTGCGTCGAGCGGTAGCTGAGCCGCAGCGGCTCGACCTCCACGTGCGTCGAGGCGAAGGTCTCGGAGCACGCCGCGCCAATCGCTGAAGCCGTTGTCCATGTGCAGGCGCTGCGCCACGTCGCCCGCGAGCGTGATGCTCTGGCTCTTCGACACGGTGTCGAGCACCACCGCGAGCTCGACCGGGCTCAGGTCCTGCGCCTCGTCGACGAACACGTGCTCGTACTCGAGGACGTCGCGCTTTCTGCCGAGCCCTCCACGCATCTTCTGAACCAGCCGCAAGAGCAGCGTGTCGTCCTCCCGGTCGAGGGCGACGCGCTCCGCTTCCTCGACGCCATCGATGCCGCGGCTGTGATCGTCGATCGTCCTGCTCCTCGCGCTCGCTGCGGGCGTCCCGCTCGTCGCGCGCGTCGCGCGATCGCGTATCGCGCGGTCCGGTGTCCTCGTCGCGGCCGTTCGAGACGCGCTCCCCGTCGAGCTCGGCCTCGCGGAACGCGATGACATGGGCACACTTGCGGGCACACCAGCCCACGATGTCGCGCAGATCCGCGGCGTCGAACACACCGGGGGCGTGTCGGGCGAGGCCGTCCTCGAGCAACCCGCGATCGGTCAGGACCTCGGCCCACGCGCCCACGACGTCGCGCGCGGGCTTGCGCTGCTCGTCGATCACACGCTCGAGCGCGTGGCGAGCCGCGAGCGAAAGGCTCTTGCCCTCGCCTTTGGGGTCGCTCACCGCTTTCTTCAAGCACCTCGAGCCGGTGCGCGAGGGGCAGCCGCGCGCTCGACTGCCACGCTCTCTGCGCCGCCGCGCTGCCCTCGTTCTGGTCGAGCGCGAGAGACACCGCGCTCTCGACGCGCCCCGCGAGCCTCTCCACGTGCTCGTCGAGGATGCGGAGCATCGCCGGGCTCTTCTTGAGGCGCACGACCACCGCCGGCGTGTCGTCCTCGTACTCTTTCGGAAGCGCATCGAGGTGCGTGACCCGGAGGCTTGATGCGCCCATCGCTCGTACGTCGTGACGAGCACGCCCGGCGACGCCGAGCGCCGGCAGCACGCGCGAGATGTAGCGCGCGAGCGCGTCGTTGAAGACCATCGACGAGCATCTTGTCGGCGCGAAACCGCTTCGGCTCCTGGAACGCGAGGTACGCGAGCCGGTGCAGGCCGATGGTCGTCTTGCCGCTGCCGGCGCCGCCCTGGATGACGACGAGGCCCGAGCTCGGCGCGCGTGATCAGCTCGAACTGGCGCGGATCGATGAGCGCCGCGATCTCGGGCAGGTGCTTGTCGTCGCGACCGCGACGTCGCTGACCGACGCCGAGCTTGCCCGGGCTTGTGATGTGCCTCCGGACGCATCGCTGCGCCCTGCCCGCCGGCGAGACGTGCCGCGGCCTCCGCGGCGCGCCGCCAGCGCCCCTCGGCTCGCGGAAGAACGTGCCCTGCGGCGCGCCGATTCGGCGCAGCTCGCCGCCCGCGATCGCGAGCGCTCCGGCGCGTCAGAACGTCGCCCTGCGACCTCACGACCGCCGAAGTTCTCCTCGTAGTCGTCGCCCTCTTCGTAGCGGTAGTAGAGGCGGCTCACCGGCGCGTCGCGCCAGTCGACGATGCGAATGCCCGTCTTGGGGTCGAGGTACGTCGCAGCGACCGATCAGCACCTCGCGCTTCCGCTCGCCCTCCTCGAGCACGAGCCGGCCGAAGTACGGCGACGCCGCATCGACGTACGCCTTCGGTCACCTGCGCGCGCCGCGCCGCCACCTGCTGAAGCCGCTCCATCTCCTCGATCAGCGGCGGCACGTCCTCGAGCCGCGCCTCGTTGATCTGATCGCGCAGCGCGATGAGCTCGGCGTCGTAGTCGGTGGTCGTCGTCTCGCGCCGGTCCGTCCTGCGCGCTTCGAGCGCGCGAGACACACGACGCAAGACCTTCTCCTCTTCGCCGGTGATCCGGTCGAGCTCGGGATCGCGGATTTGCTCCGTCTCTCTTCGGCCCTCGGTTCTCACGACTCCCCCACGCTGGCGGCGCGCACGAGCTCGACGACGCGCATACCGAGCTCCCGGTTGAAAGGGATCTCCTCGTCCATGAATCGGCGCACCGATTCGAGGTGATCCGCGTGCGCGACGGGTACCGCGGTCATAAGCGGTTGGGCCTAGCACGGATTTTTCGGGCGAGCAGCCTCGCCCACGGGCCGGCGCTATGCTGGCTGAGCACGGCCGTAGAACGCTTCCCCGACCTGGAGTATTTCATGAGTTATATCAGTTACTTGACCGTCTTCTCGACCCGGCGCCTCGCGCCGGTCCTGTGCGTCGTGGCCCTCGGGTGCGGCGACGGTCGAACCGGTCCGCCCGCCGACGGGGGTGGCGACGTCGACGGCGGTCGAGGAACGGACTCGGGGGCTCGGGACGCTGGCGCTCGGGACGCGGCGCGCGCGGACGATGCGGGCGGCTCGGAAGACGGCGGCGCACGGGGCGACGCGGGCGACGCGGACGGCGGTGGCGGACCGAGCGATGCGGGCAGCTCGGGCACCGACGGCTGTCTCCCGATCCCGTGCCCGGCGCCTCCGCCGGGATGTACATGGGTCGCGGGTGGGAGCTGCACGTGCGGAACGCTCTCCTGCGACGACGCGGGCGCCGGATGCGAGTGCGGAGCGGACAAGTACTGCGACTACGACGTCGACTACGCGTGCGGCGGCCCGTACACGTGCCGCGACATTCCGTTCGCGTGCCCGGATGTGTTCATCCCGGTGTGTGGATGCGACGGAAACACGTACGGCAATTCGTGTGAGGCGGCGGCTGCGGGCACCGACTACGCGAGCGAAGGCGAGTGCGCGACGACCGCGGACGACTGCCGCGCGACCGGCTGCGCGCCGTCCGAGACATGCATGATATGTCGCGGCTCCGGGTGGATTCGCCTCCCGGCCGGCACCGTTTGCTGACCTTGCCGGGGTGAGGGGATCGGCTAAGGTCCCGCGCCGTGATCGACCCCGAGCCGCCGCGTGCGCGCCGGCGCGCTGATGCGCGCGCGTTCGCGCTCGTCTGCGCGGGGCTCGTCGCCGCGGCGGCGGCGACACCAGCGCACGTGCGCGCCCAACCGCCGGACGCTGGGCTCGAGGATGCTCCGCCGGACGCGGGGACGGCCGACGAGGGAGATGCGTGGGGCACCGACAGACTCCCCGTCGAAGACGAACCGGAGCCGACGCCGACGCCGTCCCCCGCCGACGGCGACGCAGCGAACGCCGGACGCGCCGGCGCCGAGACGCCCGGGCGCGACGCGCCCGACGCGAGCACGAGCGCCGACACCGAAGGGAGCGGCGACGGTCACGGCGCCGTCAGCGACGGCGACTCGGGGGACGAGGCGGGCGACTTTCTGAGCGGCTTCGGCTTCGGAACGTACGGGCGGGTCGTGGCGGCGAGCGATCTTCGCGGCGGGACCGGCGCCGACGCGAACATCGTCTCGCGGGCGCCGCGGATCGACGAAGGGACGTACTTCGAGCTCGAGCTCCGGCGCGAGGACACGCTGCCGTGGATGACGAGCAAGATCGTCGCGACGCTCGCGGTGAATGGCCCGCTCTTCCACTTCGATGGCGACTTCGCGGAGAGCTTCGCGATCCGCAATCTCTTCCTCGAGCTCGGGAACGTGGGGGTCGAGGGTCTCTCGTTGTGGGCGGGGTCGCGCATGTGGCGCGGAGACGACGTGTACCTGCTCGACACGTGGCCGCTCGACAACCTCAACGCGGTCGGGGGCGGTGCGGGCTTCGAGCACGAGTACCTCGATGCACGCCTCGCGGTCGGCTTCACGCGGCCGAACGATCCGTTCCAGACGCAGATCGTCGACGTCTTGCCCGTGGACGGGTTCGTGCCGGACGAGGTGTTTCTGCTCGACCGGCCGCGCATCGTGACCGCGCTCAAGCTCACGGGCTTTCCGCTCGGCCGCGGCGACGTCGGCATCAAGGCGACGCTCTACGGCGAGCTCCACGAGATGGCGGCCGGCGACCGCCGCGACGACAGCGACGTGGTCGTGCACCTGCCCGCGGACGACGGGTACGTGCTCGGCGCGCAGGTGGGCGGATGGATCGTCGAGAACCGCGCCTTCGCGAACGTGTTCTTCCGCTACGCCCGCGGGCTCGGCGCATACGATCCGTTCGGCGTGCCGTTTCGGACCGGGACGGTGATCGACACGGGCCGCGCCGAGGAGACCCTGCTCGCGGTCTCGCTCAACTACGAGGTCGCGTTCCTCGGCATCCAGGCCGGCGCGTACTACCGCCACTTTCGAGACGCCGACCCGAGCCTCCTCGAGCGCTCCCTCCTCGCCGAGGGCGCGATCGATCTCCGGCCGCACTTCTACATTCTCGACTGGCTCGGCGTGGCGCTCGACCTCTCGTATCAAGCGCTCCAGACGACGGCGCTCGACGAGCGGACCGGCAACGGCGTCGGAGGCTCGGTGTGGAAGCTCGGGATCATGCCGTTCGTCTCGCCGTTCGGTCGCGGTACCTACACGCGACCGCACCTCAGGCTCATCTACGCGGCGACGTTCCGCGACGAAGGTGCGCGCGCCCTCTACAATCCGCTCGACCCGCGCTCGCAGCGCGACGTCGAGCACTTCCTCGGGATAGGAGCGGAATGGTGGATCGACACGGTCAGCTACTCGGGACCGCAAGCGCAGTAGCGGCGGGCGTGCTCGTCTCGCTCGCCGGCTGCGTGGCGGGCGAGCTCGACGACGTGCGCGAGCCGCACATCGCGACGCACGTCGACGACTGGCGCGACGAGGTCGTCTACCAGCTCATCACGGACCGCTTCGCGAACGGCGATCCGAGCAACGACTACCGCGTCGACCGCACCGGATCGCTCGCGCGCTACCAGGGCGGCGACTGGCAGGGCGTGATCGATCACCTCGACTACGTCGAGGCGCTCGGCGTCACGGCGATCTGGATCAGCCCGATCGTGATGAACGTCGATTCGGACGCGGGCGTCGACGGCTACCACGGGTACTGGCAGATCGACCTCGAGCGCCTCAACCCGCACTTCGGCGACCTCGCGACGCTGCGGCGCATGGTCAACGCGTGCCACGAGCGCGGCATCGAGGTGATCCTCGACATCGTCACGAACCACCTCGGCCAGGCGTTCTATTACGACATCAACATGAACGGGCAGCCCGACGAGAACGTCGCCGGCGGCCTGCCGCTCGACCCGGGCAACCCGTCGAGCGATCGAACGCGGAGCCCGGTCACGCACACGACGGAGTACGACCCCGACTACGACCCGCGCGGCATCCAGTCGTTCACGTCGCTCGGCGAGTCGGGGCTCGCGCCGATCCGGTTCTTCGACATGCCGGAGATCTTCCGCGTGGCGCCGAACCCGCCGATCTTCCAGCGCGCCGACGCGTACAACCGGCGGGGGCGCGTCGTCGACTGGAACGACCGCGAGCAGGTCGTCTACGGCGACTTCCCGGGCGGCCTCAAGGACATCCGCACGGAAAATCCCGAGGTGCGCTCGGAGCTCGTTCGCGTGTTCTCGGATTGGGTGCTCTCGCTCGACCTCGACGGGTTCCGCATCGACACGCTCAAGCACGTCGAGCACGAGTTCTGGGAGGTCTTCGCCGCGGGGGTTCGCCAGAGGCTCCACGCGGCCGGCAAGGACCGGTTCCTGATGTTCGGCGAGGCGTTCGACGGCGACGACGTTCTGGTCGGCAGCTACACCGCGCCCGGACAGATCGACTCGGTCTTCTACTTCCCGCAGAAGTACCAGGTCTTCGACGACGTGTTCCTGCGCGAGGGTCCGACCGAGAAGATCGAGACGCTCTACACGGCCCGCGCGGCGAACTACGGAGCCGTGCCGCAGCCGATGGGGATCGGCATCCCGCCGGCGCAGGCGCTCGTGAACTTCATCGACAACCACGACGTGCCGCGCTTCCTCTATTCGGCGCCGGGCGACACCGCGCGGCTCCACGCGGCGCTCGCGTACCTCCTCACCGAGGACGGGATCCCCTGCGTGTACTACGGCACCGAGCAGGACTACGCGGGCGGCAACGATCCCTCGAACCGCGAGCCGCTCTGGTGGAGCGGCTACCGCACCGACGGCGAGACCTTCGAGTGGACGTCCCGGCTCATCCACATCCGAAGGACGTACGCGGCGCTTCGGCGCGGTGACTTCGTCCTCAGATGGACGACTCCGCGCGTCGGCGACGAGCAGGACGCGGGCATCGTCGCGTTCGAGCGGACGACACCCGAGGGCGACTACGCGCTCGTCGTCATCAACACGCAGGGCCGACATCCGTCCGAGACCAGCGCGACGAGCTTCGGCGGGGACTCGATGATCGTCGGCGCGCCGGCGGGCTCGGTGCTCGTCGACGTGCTCAGCGGCGATCGCCAGACCGTGACTGCCACCGGCACGCTCAACCTCCGCGTCGCCCCTCTCGGCGCGATGATCCTCGTCCCCGAAGCGCAGTACGTGGAAGGCGTCTGATCTTCGGCTAGGCCGCTTCGCTCCCCGTGGCCCAACGAATGACCTCGTCGATCGGGAACCCGTCGTCGAGCGTGCGGCCGTAGTGGGCGCGGACGAGCCGCCCGGATGCGTCGATGAGGAACTCGGCGGGCATTCGGTGGATCGGTCCATCCACCGCGAAGGGGTTGTTCGGCGCGTGAACGAGCGCTCCGATGGCCTTCGGCACGTTGACCGCCGTGCGGAGCTCGCCGAACCAGCTCGTCTCGCTGCCGTAGAGCCCGAAGATGCGCTCCTCGGGATCGGCTGCGACGATGAACGGCGGCTCGTAGCGCATCACGTACTTCTCGATCCGATCGACGGGCGATGGGAAGACGACCACGAGCTGGACGCCGGTCTCGGCGATCGCCTTCCATTGCTGGATCAGGCGGTCGAGGCGTAGCGAGCAGAATGGGCACGCGGCGTACCGCGACAGCACGAGCCAGACGCGCTGATTCGCGAAGCGCGCGAGCGAGACCGGCTCGCCGCGGACGCCGTCGACTTCGAATGCTGGGGCGATGACCGGGGGATCGAGGCGCATCCGGGGGAGTGTGTCAGAGGAAGGAGTGCCTCGCGAGGTCGGGCGATCGCGGGACGGAACGCTCGGGTTCGTCGTTCGGCTCGCGGTCGGTCACTGCCTGGACGTGCCGAGCACCGCGGCACACGCGGTCGGCAGATCGCGCGCGGGCCCGTGGCGGAAGGCGAGCTCAGAGCGTCACGATGAGCAGGAGCAAGCCGCACAGGATGACGCCCACGAACGTCCCGGGCGCCAAACCGCCGACGGCGAACGCGATCGCGATCGCGGCGAAGGTCAGGACGACCGCGAACAACTTTCCAGAGGCGACCGGGGTCGGGGCCGCAGCGCTCTCCTCGTCATGCACCCCAGCGTCGAGCTCGCGGACGCGGACCCGCAGGCGATGGAGCTCCTTCGCCTCCGCGTTCGCGCGGTGCTCGTGCTCGCCTTCCCTGCGCTCCGCCTCCTCGAGCTCCTCGCGCAGCAGCTCGACCTCCTGCTGCAACGCGTGAGCCCGTTCGCGAAGCGCCTCGCGATCGTCGCGAAACCCCATCTGCGGATCATGCCGTGAGGGCCGCGCAGCCGCCAGGCGATTCAGAGAAACGACGACGTGCAGACGCCCGCTCTGCAGTCGACGTTCGGCTCGGCCGAGCCGGTCGAGCCGTCGTCGGCCTCGGTCGGGCGAGCGGCGCAGCGGCAGCGGGGATACGACGCTTCACAGAGCGCCTCCTCGTCGTCGAAGCGATCGCGGTCGGAGCCGGCGATGCCGATCGCCCGAAAGGTCCCGCAACAATCGATCTGGTGCAGCACCACGATGCAGTCGCCTGCCGCGCCGCAGCCGCGGGCGATCGGCGGATCGGGGAAACACGCCACGCCCATGCTCATGGCGTCGGGAGCGGTGCCACCGTCGTCCCCCGTGCTGCCGCCGCCGTCCCCCGTGCTGCCGCCGTCGTCCGCCGCAACGCCGCCGTCGGGCGCCGCAGCGTCCTCGCCGGTCGCGCCTCCGTCGATCGTCGCGGGCGCGTCCAGCCCGCCGCCACCATCGGAGACGGTCGCATCTCGCAGACCGCCAGCGTCACTGCCGACGCCATCGTCGTCGCCTCCGCAACCGGCGACGACGACGAGAGAGAGCATGACGTGAAGGGCGACGTTGGACATCGCGCTCATGTGCTCGGGTACGAGGTCGTGCACGTCCCCGAAACGCAGTCGACGGTCGCGTCGCCCGTCCCCGTGGAGCCGTCGTCCGCCTCGGTCGGTTGCGCCGCGCAGTCGCACTCGGGGTACGTGGCCTCGCACGCCGTCTCGGCCGTGTCGAACGCGTCACGGTCCGAGTGGTTGATGCCGATCGCGCGGAGCGAGCCGCAGCAGTCGAGCTGGTGATACCCGATCACGCAGTTCCCCCCGGCACTGCAGCCGCGCTCGAATGTCGGGAACGCGCTGCACTCCATCCCGGCACCGCCGTCGGTGTCTCCGCCGCCGCCGTCGACATCGCCGCCGCCACCGTCGGTCCCGCCGCCGCCGCCGTCGACGCCGCCGCCACCGCCGTCGGTGCCGCCACCGCCACCATCGGTCCCGCCGCCGCCGCCGTCGGTTCCGCCACCGCCACCGTCGGTGCCGACGCCGCTGTCGTCACCGCAGCCGGCCAGACCGAGCGTCAACGAGAAGAAGATGCAAAGGCCCAAGGTTCGATGTGAAGTCATGGCCGAAGGTTAGCTCGGGGTCTCGCGGCTCGCCAGCGCACCCCCCTTGACTGACCCGTGGGGAGAGCGCATCGAGGCAGCGATGGGAAAGCGCGTCGTCCTCTTCCTCCTCACGAACCTCGCCGTGATGATCGTGCTGGGCATTCTGCTCTCGGTCCTTTCGGCGACGGGGGTCCTCGGAGCGTTCGGCGAGAACGGACGTTGGGTCGAGCTCCTCATCATCGCCGCCGTCTGGGGCTTCGGCGGCGCGTTCATCTCGCTCTTCATGTCGAAGAGCATCGCGATGTGGTCGACGAAGGCGCAGATCATCCCGCACGCTCGCAACGAAGACGAGGCGTGGCTCCTCGAGACCGTGCGCTCGCAGGCGGAGCGGGCCGGCATCCGCCCGCCCGAGCTCGCGCTCTACCCGTCCGATGACATGAACGCGTTCGCGACCGGAGCGAATCGAAACAACGCCCTCGTCGCCGTGAGCACGGGCCTCCTGAGCAAGATGAATCGGGACCAGATCGAGGGCGTGCTCGCGCACGAGATCTCGCACGTCGCGAACGGCGACATGGTCACGCTCACGCTGCTCCAGGGCACGCTCAACACGTTCGTCATCTTCGCGTCGCGGGCGATCGGCTTCGTCGTGGACTCGTGGCTGAGCCGCGGCCAGCGGCGGCGCGGCTTCTCCGGACCTGGCTATTGGATCACGGTCATCGTGATGCAGATCGCGCTCGGGATCCTCGCGACGATCATCGTCATGTGGTTCAGCAGGCAGCGCGAGCTCCGCGCCGACGAGGGATCTGCGTTCCTCGCGGGCCCCGACAAGATGGCGGCCGCGCTCGAGCGCCTCAAGATCGCTCACGAGCCCGGCGCGCTCCCCGAGTCGATGCGCGCGTTCGGGATCCGTGGCGGTCGGGCCACCGGGCTCGCGGCGCTCTTCCGCTCGCATCCGCCGCTCGACGAGCGGATAGCGCGCATGCATGCGCTCGCGCAGCGCGCGGGCTCGTTCGGCGCATGACGAGGCTCGCTCCAGCGGGCATGTCGTCGCCGACGAAGGTGAGCCCGTAGCCGACGCGTCTCGTGGCTCGCTCGAGGGCCTCGGGGATCGTACGGAGATGCTCCACGGCGCGTGTTCGTAGCTCGGAGGCCCGGGCGCGACCGGCTCAGCGCTCGGGCTCGCGCCCGGGCTCGCCGCCGTCCGAGCTCGCTTCCGGCGGCGCGTCGGGGCCCTTCGCGCCAGCGCGGTCGAGGTCGGCGAGGCGCGACTCGATGACGGCGAGCATCGCGTAGATCCGCGCCAGGTCGACGTTGGTCTTGTCGCGTGAGTCCTCGAACGCCGAATGGATGTGGCCGACGAGACGCTCGAGCTCGTCGTTGTTGTCGGCGACCATGCGATCGACGAACACGGCGTTCGCGAGCGAGATCCCGAGTATCCCTCCGGTCAGGACCGAAAAGATGAAGAAGCAACGTACGATGATCCCCATGCCGTTCGACGCGTCGAGCGCGACCGACTCGGGGATGTCGTACCAACCCTCGATGGTGAAGACCTTGAACATCGAGTACATCGCCGTGATCGGATCCGCGAAGTAGGGCGAGCCCGTCTCGCGAAACAGGTAACAAGCCGTGAGACCGAGCATGAAGTTGTAGACGAGGAGCGCGAAGAAGAGCCCGACCGACGCGCGCAGCGCCTGGATCGCCCCGGTGAGGAGCCTGTCTCGCCCAGGAATGAACTCGAGCAGGCGCAGCACGCGCACGAGGCGGACCATGCGCAAGAGGAGCAGGAGCGCGAGATCCCGTACATCGACGAACGGCGTGAGGAGGTGAGGCGCCGACGCGACGACGATGATGAAGTCGAACTTGTTGAGGCCGCTCCGCCAATAGGTCGGGAATCCTTCCAGACCGACCTTCGCCACGAGCTCGACGACGAAGAAGACGGTGCATGCGTAGTCGATCGCGAAGAGGAGCCCGTGGTTCTCCCAACGATCGTATGCGCGCAGGAACTGCACGAGGGCGTTCAGCACGATGACGGCGGTGACGATGCGATCGTCGACGAGCCATCTCGCGAGGCGCGCGCGCGGTGTCGTGGCTATCGGCACGGCGCGCCGGTTCTAGCACTCGGTCGCGGAAACACGCTCAGAAACACGATCGGAAACACGAAGGCCGCCCACGCCCTCCTCGACGTGAGCGGCCTCCGCATCCGCGCCAACGCGCGGGCTCGTGCGAGGTCCTCCCCTCGGCTCACCGCACGAGCGAGCCAAGCGATCGCCCGACGAAAACACGGGCCATACCTGCGCTTTGCCATGACCATGCCAGGAGCCCGTGCCCGGAAGACACGACGTTTTTCGCGGCGCGCGCCGTCCACGGTGGCGTGGCCGCCTTCCACCCGGAGCACGTCGGGAGCCATCGTCGGGTGGGTTCAATTCTGAAATCCGAGCCGCGGCCCCCATTTCAACTCCGGAAGCCCCCGACGCGAAAACGCGGGTTCCCGGCCTGGCACGCGCTTCGCTCATGGCCCGTCCATGCATCTGTTCGAGCTCCGCGCGAGCACGGCCACGGACAGCGGCCGGCGCTCCCGAAACGAGGACGCATACCTCATCGACGCGGCGCACGGCGTGTACGCCGTCGCGGACGGCGTCGGTGGCCACGAGGGCGGCGAAACTGCGAGCCGTCTCGCGATCGAACGCCTCGCGCGCTTCTACACGCCGTCGTCGACGACCGAGATCGATCCGCCCGACATCTCCGAGGCGAGGCTCGATCTCGCGTTTCGTCTCGCCCATCGCGCCGTCGGTGCGCTGCCGACCGGCCGCACCACCTTGGTCGCCCTGCGCTTCACGGGGGAAGGTCGCGTCGTGGTCGGGCACGTCGGCGACAGCCGCGCCTACCGCCTGCGCGCTGGTCGCCTCGAGCAGCTCACCCGCGACCACTCGCTCGTCGCGGAGCTCGAAGCTGCTGGCGTCGGCGCGCACACGAAGGCGAACGCGCACCTCCTCACGCGCGCGCTCGGGAGCGGAGCGCCCGGCCACGACCTTCGCGTCGTCGACGCCAGGCCCGGCGACCGGTTTCTGCTCTGCAGCGACGGGCTCTCGTCGATCGTCTCGCCGCGTCGCATCGCGTCCATTCTCGGAGCAGCTCCCATCGAGCTCGCCGCCGCGGCGCTCGTGAGCGAGGCGTGGTACGCGGACGCCCGGGACAACATCACCACCGTGGCGATCAGCGTCGGTCGGGCCGCACGCGCTTGAGCATCACCTTCGAGCCGCGCGCCTTGTCGAGCTTCGCGCGCTTCGACTTCGGAAGGTCGGCGCGCCGTCCCGGCTCGAACCCGCGCTCGCGAAACCAGTGCGTGGCTCGCGTGCTCAGGACGAAGAGCCGGTCGACGCCCTGCTCGCGCGCGCGCCGCTCGAGAAACGCGATCAGCTTGTCGCCTTGCCCCGTCTCGCGGTATCGCGGATGGACCGCGACGCACGCGATCTCCGCGATGCGCTCGTCGGGGTACGGGTAGAACGCCGCGCACGCGGTGACGAGCCCGTCCCGCTCGACGACGCAGAACCGCTCGATCTCGTTCTCGACGAGCTCTCTCGGACGACGCACGAGCACGCCCTCGTCCGCTAGCGGCTCGACGAGCTCCAGGATCCCTCCGAGGTCGCGGAGCTCGGCCGACCTCACGTCCCGATATGTCTCCGCCGTGATCATCGTCCCGACACCGTCTCGAGTGAACAGCTCGAGGAGGAGGCCGCCGTGGACCTTGCGGTCGACGAGGTGGGCACGTCGGACACCACCTCGACACGCGCGAACGGCCGCTTCGAGGTGACGACGCCAGTCCGCCGCCTTCGAACGCTCGAGCAACGTTTCGGCCTCGTCCGGCGTCAGCTCGTGAAGCGGTCGGCGCTTCGCGTCGGTGACGCGGCCCTCCACGAGAGCGACGAGCTTGTCTGCCTCGAGCGCGATCGCGCTCGAGGCAGCGACCTCGTGCGCCGAGACGTTGAACGCCTCGCCGGTCACCGAGTAACCGATCGGTGACAGCAACACGATCGCGCCCGAGTCCAACCGTTGACGGATCGCTTCGGCATCTACGCGACGTACGACCCCCGCGTAACCGTGGTCGACGCCGTCGACGACACCGATGGGCCTCGCGACGACGAAGTTGCCGCTCGCGACGCGGATGCGCGCGCCCCCCATCGGCGAGCTCGGCACGCCCATCGAGAGACGCGCCTCGATCTCGACCCGAATGCTGCCGACCGCCGCCTGCACGTCTCGCATCGTCGCGGCGTCGGTGACGCGCCGCCCGCCGATGTACGCGGGCTTCGCACCACGCTGTTTGGCGTGAGCGTCGATCTGAGGTCGCGCGCCGTGAACGACGACGACACGCACGCCTAGCGCGGCGATGAGCGCGATGTCGTGAACCAGGTCGCGAAATCCCGGGCTCCCCACCGCTTCACCGCCGAACGCGAGCACGAACGTCCGGCCACGATGCGCGTGGATGTATGGCGCGGAGCTGCGAAAGAGCTCGACGAACCGGTCCGGGATCACCGGGTCCTCCCCGCTCATGGGCTCACGCAGTGTCTCTGCACGAGGTGCCGCAGGAGCTCGACGGTCTTGGCGAGCGACGCGACCGGGACGTGCTCGTCGGGCTTGTGCGCCACGTCGATGCTCCCGGGCCCGAGGACGACCGTCTCGACGCCGAGCGCGCGGAGGAAAGGCGCCTCGGTGCCGAACGCGACGGTGCCGGCGGTCGCGCCCGTCTCCTGCTCGAGCTCTCGCACCCACAGGGAGCGCGCGTCGGCCGCATACGCAGGCACGCCGTCGAAGAGCGGCGCGGTGTCGACCTCGAGCGCGAGGCCGCTCGCTCTCACCGCGTCGCGGACCTCGCGATCGATCTCCGCGTGCGTCTCGTCGAGCGACATCCCGGGCAGAAGCCGTACGTCGAGCGACAGCTCGCACGTGGCGCAGATGCGATTGGGCGCGTCGCCCCCGTGAACGCGTCCCAGGTTGAGCGTCGGGTACGGGACGTCGAACTCGGGGTCGCGTCGGAGCGCGAGGCGCGCGCGGTAGTCGAGCAGGCGACCGATCACGGCGTGCATACCGTCGAGCGCGCTGACACCGAGGCTCGGATCGCTCGAGTGACCGGACCGACCGACGAGCCGCACGCGCTCCATCAGGATCCCCTTGTGCGCGCGGATCGGCACGAGGCTCGTCGGCTCGCCGAGGATCGCGCGCTCCGCGAGCGGCTCTCCCGCGTCGACGAGCGCGCGGGCGCCGCTCATCGACGACTCTTCGTCGGCGGTCCCGAGCAGGACGATGGGCCGTCGGAACGACCGCGGCTCGAACGAGGCGATGGCCTCGAGGGCGAGCGCCAGAAACGACTTCATGTCGGCCGTGCCGAGGCCGTAGAGCTGTCCGTCTCGTTCCGTCACCGCGAACGGATCGCTGCTCCACGCTCCGTCGTCGTACGGCACCGTGTCCGTGTGACCCGCGAGCAGCAAGGCTGCCGGCCCCTCGCCGCCGAGGCGCGCGAGCACGTTGTGCTTGCCAGGGCGACTCGGGACGTCGCGGACCTCCACGCTCATCGCGGCGGACTCCGCCCACGCCGCGACGAGGTCGACCACGCCGCGATTGCTCGTGTCGAGCTCGGGCTCGACGCTCGATATCGACGGTGTGCCCACCAGCTCGGCGATCATGGCCCGTGTCGCGGGAAGGCTCACAGGGGCCGAGGATAGCAGGCACGACGCGCCGCGACCCGAACCGGTCGATGCGGGTACAGTCCGGGCCCCATGCGCCGTCTCGCCACGCTGCTTTCGCGCGTGGCGTCGCTCGTCGTCGAGCGGCGCTGGCTCGTCCAGCTCGCGCTCGCCGCGACGACAATCGCGTTCGTCGTGCGCGTGCCCGAGCTCCGCGTCGAGCTCTCCCCGGCGGACCTCGTCGCCGAACAGGAGAGCGCGGCGAGGCGTGACGCGCGCCTCGCCGAGTGGTTCGGCCCGAAGGACGAGCCTCTGCTGGTCGTCGCGCGCGGCAACGACGTGCTCTCGCGCGACACGCTCGCCTGGCTCGACGCGACGGCGCGCTTCGCCTTCTCGCAACCGTGGTCGATACGTGTGAACGGTCCGACCGTCACGCCGGTTCCCCACCACGTCGCCGAGGACGATACCGCGGCCGATCTCGACGCGATCGAGCGCGACCCGAGCGCGCTCGACGTCGCGCCCGACCTCGACGCGTCCGGCGAGACACTCGCTGCGCTCGCCGCCTCGGACCCCGTGCGCTTTCCGAACGGGCTCGTCAGCCTGGCAGAGCTTCACGAAGGGGCGCGCATCGTGGTGACGCCACTCGCGGAGAACGGCGCGATCGATCCTCGCTCCCCAGACGTCCTGCGTGAACGGCTCGCGGCCCACGATCCCGCCGTGACGCGACTCGTCGCCCCGGACGGGCGACTGGCCGTCGTCGCAATGGATCTACGCGACGACGCCGAAGCGGGAGCCGCCGTCGCAGACCTCGAGCGGTACCTCGCCGGCTCGCCACCGCCGCGCGGCATCACCGCTTCGCTCGGAGGCTTGCCATCCGTCCGCATCGAGCTGTCGCGCGCGCTCCGCAGAGATCGCGAGTCCCTCATCGCGTTCGCGTGCGTCGGGAGCGTGCTCATGCTGCTCGTCGGCTTTCGGTCGCTCCGCGGCGTCCTGCTCCCCATGGCCGCCGTCGGCATGACCATGGCCATCGCGATGGGCGGCATGGCGGCGGTCGGCGAGCCCATCACGCTGCTCACGAACGTCGTACCGCCGTTGCTGGTGACGATCGGGCTCGGGGACGCGGTCTTTCTGGTCGCGCGCTACGACGAAGAGCGCGCAGCCGGGCACGACAGGCTCGAAGCGAGCCGGCGAACGCTCCGGCACATGGCCGTCGCGTGCTTTCTCACATCCGCGACCACCGCCGCGGGGTTCGGATCGCTCGCGGTGAGCGGAACACCCGTCCTGCGGCACTTCGGACTGACCGCGGCGGCCGCCGTCATGGCTGCATACCTGATCACCATTCTCTTCATCCCATCCGCCCTCCCCTGGTTCCGCGGAGCTCCGGTGCGGTCGCGTGCCGCAGACACCCACGCGCGGCTTCTCGACCGCGGCATCGACCGCGTGGCCGCGCTCTGTCTCGGTCGGCCGCGAGCCATCGCGGCGTTCGGCCTCCTCGCCGGCGTGGCGTGCGCGTCGTTCGCTCTCGGCCTTCGAACCGACTCGGGCTTGCTCGACCAGCTCGACGCTGGGTCCGGCGCGGCGCAGACGACGCGCGCGTTGGAGCGGAATCTCCACGGCGTCCGCGTGCTCGACGTCGCGCTCGAATCGCGTCCAGGCACGTTCACGACGGCCCGAGGGCTCCGTTCCGTAGCCGAGCTCGAGGAGCGCCTCGCCAGCGAGCCCGACGTCCTCGCCGTGACGAGCGCCGCCGACGTCTATCGCTCCACGTGGGCGCTCGTCACGCGGGACGCCGGGGCGAGCGACGCGCTGGCGACCGACGCGAGGACGGCGGCGCTCTCACGCCTCATCGGCGCCGACGGAATCGATCCGCTTCGGCGCTGGGTCACGCCCGACGGCGGCCGCGCCCGCGTCGAGGTTCGCGTCGCGGACGCCGGCGTGGGACCGCTCAACGATCTCATCGACCGCATCGAAGCGCGGCTCCGTACGATGCCCGGAACGCGCGGTTTCATCGGCGGCGAGGCGTACGTCGCCTCGCGCGGCCTCGGGCGGCTCGTCCGCGATCTCGCGACGAGCCTCGCGCTCGCGATCGTGGTCATCTTCGCGATGCTCGCGCTGGCGCTCCGGAGCCCGCGGCTCGCGCTGATCGGCCTGCCACCGAACCTCGTCCCGCTGTGCGTCACGATCGCGTGGATGGCGATCCGCGGCATCCCTCTGCACGCCTCCACGATCATCGTCTTCGCCATCGGCGTGGGGCTCGCGGTCGACGGCACGATCCACGTCCTCGCTCGGTACCGCGAGGAGCGCGCCCGCGGAGGGACGCCGGACGCCATCGTCCGTCGCGCGATCCACGGAAGCGGCCGTCCGATCGCGCTCGGCGCCGGCGCGCTCCTACTCGGCTTCACCGCGTTGCTGACGAGCGGCTTCCCACCGATCCGCCTCTTCGGTGAGCTCAGCGCGGTCACGATCGTCGCCGCGGTGATCTCCGAGCTCACGCTCTTGCCGGCGCTGTTGGTGTTGTTCGCCGAGAAGCCGCCGCGGCAGCGTGGTGCGGGCTCGGATCGTGCGAGCTAAGGATCGATCACGAAGCGCCATCCGACGGCGAGGTGGGTGCGCGCGACGTCTTCCGCCGGAAGGACGAGGACGAGATCGGCCGGGACGGTCGTCTCGGGCGCACATGGCGTCGCCGGCGCGGTCGCACACGGCGCGAGCGGGGTGATCCGGGTGATGTCGCCGTCGACCACGGTGAGCAGCGTGAGGGCATCGCCGCGCGGCGGACGTGGGATCGCGAACGCGCGGCGCGGTCGATCCGATCCGTCGCCGAGACCGATCGGCGTGTCTCCTTCACGGACGACGGGGGCGCCTATCACCACGCCGAGGAGATCGTCCGGCGTGCGCGTCTCGGGGACCGCTGCGCCGTAGCGGAGCGCGTCCGCAGTGTCCGGAGGCTCTTCGCGCGCCTCCACGTACGCACCGATCGTCGAGCCGCGCGCGGAGTGCGGCCGCATGAGCTGCAGCGTCGTCCGGAACGGCTCTCGGGCATGTGATGCCTGCGAGCGCGCGGCGACCGTGTGTGGGTTGCGAAGCGGGTTCAGCTCCGCGAGCTGTTGGCGCAGCCGGTCGAGCTCGGCCGGATCGTCGGCCGGCGGAGCCGCGGTCGCCGCGGCGGTGGCGGTCGAGTAGGTGTCGTGGAGCAGGCGCGCGGCCTCCCGGGCCGCCGCGGGCTCGTCGCTCTCGAGGAGCGTGAGCAGGTGCGCGACGTGCAGGCTCGAGAGCATCGCCGGAATCCGGGGACTCGCCGACGACCCGGTGCAAGAGGACGCTGATGTAGAGCAGCGCGTGCGCGTCCGCGCGGGCGAGGATGGCCGCGTGGACCTCGGGGCCGAGGTGGTCGGGCGAGAATTGACCGCCCACGATCGTGCGAACGTCGTCCTCCGCGACCGTCAGGTAGCGACCGAGGCCGGCGTTCCAGACGGCCTCGACCCCGAGCGCCGTCAGCTGCTCGCGGTGCGACGTGATCCACCCGGCGGTCTCGCCCGCGGCGACGCGATTTGGATACGCGTCCGGCCTCTCGTACGCATCGCAATCGTCCGTACCCCGGCAGAACGAGCTCATGCGCTCGACGAGCTCGAGCGCGGCGGCGGGCTCCTCCGGCCACTCGATCGTCGCGGGCTCGGACGGCTCCGCGGGCGGCGTGCGTTCGCGGCTCGCGGAAGCCGACGGCTCGGGGCGCGCGTCGTGGCTTCCGCAGGACGCCGAAGCGAGCACGATGCCAACGAGAACCCGTGTCGGGGCGCCATTCATCGACGTCATCAGGTTCGCACACGCGCCGTCGCGCCGGTACCCGGAGCGCGCAGGCCGAGACCGGACCGCGCCGGCCGGTCAGTAGCCCGCCGCGCCGTAGGCGGCGTCCGTCTGCTCGAGCGCAGTCGCGCGCGTCGCGGCGGGCGAGTCGGCACTGCGAGCGCGGCCGGCGCCGGAGCGCAGGCCACTCGCACGCTCCCGCAGTCGGTTCGCGACGGGCGACGAGGGAGCGGCCTCGGCCGCGGTGGTGACGACCTGCGCGGCGTAGTCGAGCCTGCGCGCGGCTTCCTCGGCGTTGCCCTCGTTCAGGAGCTGCGACGCCTGCAGCTGCGCCTCGGTCGCGCGCTGGCTCGCGACCATGGCGGCGACGCGCGGCGCGCTGCTGCGCTCGGCGAGGGCCGCGTCCGAGGTGACTTCGTAGTCGAGCGGCAGGCTCTGCACGCGCTCTTCGCGAGCGGCGGGGTCGTCGAACACCAGGCGAGCGGTTCCGATGGACGCGGCACCCGGACGGCTCGTGTCGATGTGAGCGCGGAAGAGGACCTCGCGCTCCTGGCCAGCGTACACCGTGCCGACCGGGACGCGGAGCCTGCCGTTCTCGATCGCGCCGCCGATCGAGTCGACGCCGAGGATCTGCACTCCGTTCGCCGGAACGATCTCGATCACCGCGTTGGTCGCCACCGTCTGCTGCAGGAGCTCGAGCTCCTGCTGCAGGATGATCGCCATCTGCTCGGGCTGTTCGAGGTGGTAGAGGCGCCCGGAGCTCTGGACCGCCAGCGACGCGAGCGTCTGCTCGTCGTAGTCGAGTCCCACGCCGATCGCCGAGATCGAGACGCCATGCTCGGTGCCCTGCGCCGCGAGCACGCCGAGCGAGTACGCGTCGGCCGGTCCGACGTTGGCGCGACCGTCCGAGACGATGACCAGGCGGCGGATCGGGTGAGTCGCAGGCGTCTGTGCGAGCTCTGCCTCGCCCGCCATGATCCCGCCGTACATGTTCGTGCCTCCCATGGCCCGAAGCATCGACACGCGTTGAATGAGCTCGCTCCGCGTACCGGGCCCGACGACCGTCGCGGGCGCGATCTCCGTCACGCCATTCTCGAACGCGTACACCGACACGATGTCGCCGTCTCGCAGGCTCTCGACCATGCTCGACGCGGCCATGCGCGCGTGCTCGATCTTGTCGCCCTCCATCGAGCCGGACGTGTCGACGACGAGCGAGAGCGCCATGGGCGCACGCTCCGACGCGCCGACCTCCGTGGGCGCGTCGAGCCAGACGCCGACGTACGTCTCGCCGTCGGCGCCGACGAGCACGCGCGTCTGCAGCGGCGAGCCCGAGAGCCAGCCGGACGAGACGCTCGAGACGGTGGCTCCCGTGTCGCTGCCTTCGAGCACGACGCGCATGGCGGTCGTGGTCCCTTCGGCCGCGGGCGTGCTCGCGCCGCATCCGAAGGCGACGAGCGCAGCGACCGAGGCGACGAGTGTGAGTCCGATACGCATGAGTGATCCCTCCCCGAGAGCACGCGACCGTCGGCCGCGGATGGGGAGCTAACGACGCGTGAACGCCGCGTTCGATCTGCGGCCGGGGCACACCCCGGGAGACGAGCGCGCAAGCGCGGGATATCACGTGAGGTTTTCGCCTCGCCTGGACCGGGGCCGAGGGGTTGCTACACCATCGGCCGATGGAGCGCTTCCGCGCCACGCTCGAGCCCGTCCCGCACGGCGGCCACTACGTCGTGGTCCCCGAGAAGAAGGCGGCCGCGGCGGGCCTTCGCTACGGCGTGCGGGTCCGCGGCACCGTGAACGGAGTGCCGTACCGGAGCTCGCTCATGAAGTACGGTGGCATCTTTCACATGGGCGTGCACAAGGCGACGCTCGCGAAGGCCGGCGTGAAGCCCGGCGCGCGCGTCGACGTCACGATCGAGATCGACGACGAGCCGCTGCCGACCGACGTGGTCCCGCCCGACCTCGCGAAGGCGCTCGCGAAGAGCAAGGCGGCGAAGACCGCGTTCGAGGCGCTCTCGCCGGCGCACAAGCGCGAGCACGTCAAGCACGTCATCGAGGCGAAGAAGCCCGAGACGCGCGCTCGGCGCATCGCGAAGACCGTCGACACGCTGCGCGCCAACGCCGACGAGAATTAGGACCGGGCGGCGGGCGAGGCGGTCGCGAGCCGGCGCTCGCTCAGTGCAGGTAGAGCGCCGAGCGCGCCGGAAGCGACACTCGAATCGCCGCGCGCTCGACGACCGCCGTGACGCCGCTCTCGAGCGCGTCGCTGAACGCGCGGCCTTCGGGGGCGACCTCGGCCGGGATCGGTATCGTCTCGGTCACCGGCGCGCCACCGCGATTGACGACGACGATCACGAGGTCGTCGCCTTCACCGCGGGCGACCGACCACAGGTCGTCGGTCACCACGAGCGGCCTGTAGGAGCCACGCCGGATCCCCACGAGGTCGCGACGCGCGCGACCGAGGCGGCGGACACGCTCGAGCTGTCGCGCCTCGCGAACGGAGAGCGCCGCCCCGAAGCGCATCATGTGGCGGTTGTCGGGATCGGCGCCGCCGTACTCGCCGTACTCGTCGCCGTAGTAGAGGAGCGGCGCGCCGGGCACGCGAGCAGCCACGCGAGCGCGACGCGCAGCGCGGTCGTACGGCTCGTCGCCGGTCTGGCTGCGGCCGGCAGCCGCTCGTCCCACTTGTTGCTCGCGACGTGCCCGGATGCGCGTAGTCGAGCGACATGAAGCGCTGCGTGTCGTGGACTGCCGATGTACGGCGTCATGATCGCGCCGGCCGGATACTGCTCCAGGCTCGCGCTGCGTCCAGTAGTCGACGTGCAGCATGCCCGTGGTCGTCGTCGGCGAAGACCCGGTAGCGCAGTCGCGTGGTAGAGGACGAAGTCGAACTGGCCGTCGAGACCCCACGGCCGATGTAGCTGGGAGATGGTGCCGTAGTTCTCGGGGTTGCCGCCTTCGGTGGGGCCCGACGTCGTTCCCAACCCATCGCGGTCTCGCCCGATCAAGAAGTAGTGCGTGCCCGCCGTCTCGAATCGCTCGCGGACGCGTGTCGCCGAGATCGAAGATCGCGCCGTCCACGACGTGCTTCACCGCGTCGACGCGCAGGCCGTCGAGGTCGAAGCGCTCGAGCCAGCACATGCGCGTCCGCGATGAACTGCTCGCTCGCGTCGCGTTGGTCCAGTCGATGTCGGGCAGGTAGTCGCGAAAGAGGCAGTCGAGCCGTCGCGCGGTCCAGTCGCAACCGGCCGTGCCGCAGATGCAACCGTCGTTGAACCACGTCGGGTGCTCGCGACAGTACGCGTGGTCCTCGTGCACGTGGTTGATGACGAAGTCCATCAGGATCGCGGATGCCGTGCGCGTGCGCCGTCGCGACGAGCTCGTCGAGCGCGGCCTCGCCGCCGAGGCGCGGGTCGACCTCGCGCGGCTCGACCGGCCAGTAGCCGTGGTAGCCGGTGACGCTGTGCACGCCGTCGCGTCGCCGTAGACGCCGTCCGGGTTCGTGTTGAACGGGCGTCAGCCACAGCGCGCGGACGCCGAGCTCGTCGAGCGTAGCCGTCGCGGATCGCCTGGGTCGACGCCCCGCGAGGTCGCCGCCGCGGAAGTCGGCGCCGGGGCTCGCGCCCCGCGAGCGGCGCCGTCGTTCGCACGGATCGCCGTTCGCGAAGCGATCGGTCATCACCATGTAGATGAGCGCGTCGCGCCAGTCGAACTCGTCGCCCGATCCAGAACGGCAGGAGCAGGGGCTCGGTCTCGTCGCCGTTCGAGTCGGTGGCGACGACGCGACCGTGTGCTTGCCGTCGGCGAGCCCCGCGACGTGCACGGTGATCTCGTCGCCCACGACGGAGAGCTCGGACGCGTCGAGCTGACGCGTCGTACGCCCGCTCCGAAGCTCGCCGCGGACGCTCGCCAGGACGCCGGCGCGCCGTAGATCGTAGTGGAGCGTCGCGTCGATGCGACCGTCGCCCGCCGACACCCGACTGCCGGCGGCCGATTCGACGTCGAGGGCCGGTACGAAGCAGTTCGGGACGCGCAGGCCCGAGTTCTCGATCCCGTCGGCGTACGCGCGGTAGTGGTTCGCCGGGTCGAGCCGCCACGGCTCGCGACCATCGCCTTCGACGACGAGCTTGTACGGGTAGATGCCTGGCGCGAGGTCGAGCTCCGCCACGTACGTGCCGGTCCCGTCGTCCGCGAGCGCGTCGGCGGCGGGGTCGAAGCGGTTCCACGAGCCCGCGACGTGAACGACGGGCGTGCTGTCGGTCGCGCGATAGGTGAG
Source organism: uncultured delta proteobacterium (assembly GCA_963740495.1). Lineage (GTDB taxonomy): Bacteria > Myxococcota_A > Polyangia > Polyangiales > CAVUEK01 > CAVUEK01. The sequence continues at coordinate 209,480 of CAVUEK010000002.1, read as the reverse complement.
CGCGACGCGACAGAGGCCGAACGGGACCGCCCCGTCACCGCGGGGCGCGCCGTCGATCCCGGCGTCGGACGGCGAGTCGTCGCCGCCGCACGCGCCGAGGGCCGAGCCCAATAGAAAAGCGACGAAGAGCGCTCTCGGGGTCACACGCGCCCCCTTCGCCGGAGGACGACCATCGCGACGAGGAGCACCCCGGCCGCGAGGGCTGAGCCGACCGGTCCTCTGCCCCGACCCGCAGCGGCGCGGCACTCGCAAGCAGCCGTGCTGCACGCCGGGTCGTCCGCGTCGCACGCGACGAGCCCGCCGTCGCCTCCCGCGCTCGCGTCCCGGACGCCCCCGTCGTCATCTCGGCTGCCGGGCTCCTCCGCATACGCTCCGCACGCGGGCTCGGCGACGCCGGCGCCGGAGAGCGCGACCAGGTACGCGCCCGCGCCGAACCCCACCATCGGGATCGAGCCGGCGTACGCGCCGGTCGCCGCGTCGTGGAGCTCCGAGAGCTGCATGTCGTTGGCGAGCGCCTGCGCTTCGACCCAGCTCTCGATGTCCTGTGCCCGTTCGCCCCTGCCCGCCGCCTCGAGCGCCGGCACGAGCCGAAGGTCGACGAACACCCACTCCTGCGAGTCGTACCAACCGCCGTCGTCGTTGCGCATCAGGCCGACGCCGGTCTGCACCGTGAGGTTGTCGAGCAACGCGTCGAGCGTCGCCCGCGCGGTGCGTCCCAGAGGGTCGACGATCCCCCAGTCGATCGCCTCCACGGTGGCGGCGTCGATGTAGTTGTGCCCCGCGATGAGATCCTCCGCGCTCTGTGCGAGCGCGCCCCGGCGGTCGAGGTGTCGCGAGAGAAGCGCGGTTGCGTATCCCCTCGGCGGTCGCCCGGTATCGACCGGACGCGTCGGCGTCGCCCTCGAGCTCCGCGAGCTCCGCCGCATCGCAGAGACCGCGCACGGCGGCGAGCGACGTGTACGTGAACCGGCGCTGCTTGCCGTTCCAGTGCACCTCCCAGATCGACGAGTCGGGCGCGATCACCCCGCTGTCGTCGACCAGCGAGACGAGCACGTCGGCGATCTCGCCCGACACGACGTCCCAGTGCGCGTCGAGGACGGCGCGGTCGCCGCCGGCGCGGAGGTACTCCCCGAGCGACCAGAGGAAGAGCCCGAAGCCGTCGAATTCCACGTTCGGCCCGTCCGCGTTGCAGTCGCTGTCTTCCTGCCCGTCGCCGAAGTAGCGCGTCACCGAGATTCGGTACGGCATCCCGACCTCGGCCTCGTGCCGGCCGCGCGGGGCGGCGAGCTCGAACTCGAGCGCGGCACGCGCCTCGTCGAGGTGCCCGGCGCGCGCGAGACCGACGACGGCGTACGCCATGTCGCGCACCCACGCGATGTTCCACTGCGCGTCCGGGTTGCCGAGCCCCGGCGGGAGGCTCGCGAGGATCTGGCCGCGACCGGGCCCGGCCTCGCGGACCTGCCCCATGCGGAGGATCGCGGCCGCTTGCCGCCAAAGATCGCGGCGCGCGCCCTCGACGCCTGCCGGAGGCTCGGTCTGCCACGCGTCCCACGAAGCGACCTCCGCATCGACGAGCGCGCGCGGCGCGCGGCCCGCGGCCCACGCGCGCACCGCGTCGACGTCGGGGCCCGCGTCCTCGTCGAGCGCCCACACGACCGCGACGGCCATCGACACGCGCTCCCCTGGAGCGAGCGCGATCTCGCCCGCCTCGAGCCCCGGCGCGAGATCGTTCTCCGGCGCCGAGGTGCTGCGAACGTCGTCGATGTCGGCCCCTGCCTGGAGCCGTTCGTACGCCGAGGCCGACCCCGTCGCCGTGCTGACGCGCGCGACGGGCGTGAGCGCTACGTACGCGATCGTCCCCTGGCTCGGCCCGTACTCGTAGAGCGCCGATCGGGCCGCGTCCCACGAGGCTTCCTCGCCGTCCGCGCTCGGCTCCCGCCCACCGCTCGCGGCGCCGAGATGGAAGTTCATGAGCGCGTACACGGACGTGTCGATCGCGCTCGCGCCGACGTTCTCGATCTCGGCGACCATCACCAACGCCGGCTCGTCGAGCTCGGTCGGCGCGAAGTACCACGTCTCGGCGCGAAGAGACCGATCGGGCCCGGTGTGCTGCACCGCGCGGATGACGTTCGTGCCCGGCAGGTAGCCCGCCTCGTCGAGGGGGGCATCACCCAGCCACTCGCCCGCTCCACCACCGCGCACGCCGAAGTACGCATCGAACGCGAGGTCCCGCGACTCGTCCGCGGTGCGGCAGAGGTCGGGCGGGTCATCGCGGGGCGTCGCGAAGCGGTAGGGGTGCTCGAGGAAGGTGTCGATGCGACGGCTCGAGCGGTCGTAGCTCGCGACGAAGTGCCCGTTGCCCGTGATCAGACGCTCGAACGATCTCTCGGCGGTCGGCTGCGCGAGCGCGGTGGGGCTCGCGACGCACGAGACGACCAGCGAGACGAAGAGCCCGGAGCGCGCCATGACCCCGAGATGTAGCAGGCAAGGAGCCGTGATCCAGGCTATGCTCCGTGCCCTCATGAAGGACGACGATCCGCGCCTGAACATCTACCCGAGCGTCGTGGAGACGACCCACCGCGGGGAGCGCAGCTGGGATATCTACAGCCGCCTGCTCAAGGACCGCATCGTCTTTCTCGGCACCCCGATTGACGACGACATCGCCAACGTCGTCATCGCGCAGCTGCTCTTCCTCGAGAGCGAGGACCCCGAAAAGGAGGTCACGCTCTATCTGAACAGCCCCGGCGGGGTCGTGACGGCTGCGCTCGCGATCTACGACACGATGCAGTACGTCCGATGCCCGGTGGCGACCGTTTGCTTGGGCCAGGCCGCGTCGATGGGCGCCGTGCTCCTCGCAGCCGGAACGAAGGGCTTGCGCAAGGCCTTGCCTCACAGCCGCATCATGATCCACCAGCCGGCCGGTGGCTTTCGCGGGCAGGCGTCCGACATCGAGATCCACGCGAGGGAGATCCTCTTCCTGCGCGAACGGCTCAACTCGATCCTCGCAGAGCACACCGGGCAGACGGCGGCGCGGATCCAGGAGGACACGGAGCGCGACCGCTTCATGAGCGCGCTCGAGGGCAAGGAGTACGGCATCATCGACGACGTCGTCACGCCGCGCAAAGAGCTCGCGTTCGTCCCCCCCGAGCAGCGCCCCTCGAAGAAGAAGTAGCGACCTTGCTCCACGTCAGCTTCGTGCGGCACGGCGAGTCCGTCTCGAACGTCGAGGGGCGGTGGCAGGGCCAGGGGGACTCGCCCCTCAGCCGCGACGGGGTGCGACAGGCGCATGCGCTCGCCGAGCGGTTTCGGCCGGACCCGTTCGATCTCGTCGTGAGCTCGGATCTCTCCCGTGCGCTCGAGACGGCGCGAGCTCTAGGAGAGGACGTCGTCCTCGAGCCGCGTTTCCGCGAGGTCGACGTCGGTGCGTGGGAAGGGCTCACGTACGACGAGGTCCACGACGAGTTTCGGGACGAGATTGTCGCGCTCGGCCAAGGACGGCTCGACGTGGCCATCGGCGGGGGCGAGTCGTGGCTCGACGTGCACGAGCGCGCGAGCGCCGCGTTCCTCGAGCTCCTCGAGCGCGCGCGGCGTGAGGAACGCAGGCACGTCGCCGTCGTATGTCACGGAGGAGTATTCCGCGCGCTCTTCGCCGACGTGCTCGGCATCCGCGAGCGCCACCCCTCGCCGCTCGGCCGCGTCTCGAACACCGGCGTCTCGACGTTTTGCATCGACGGCGACGCGATCGCGCTCGAGCGCTGGAACGACACGTCGCACCTCGCGACGCTCGGGCCCTGGGCGACCGCGCGCCGCCACAAGGGAGACGCGGTCGTCTCGTTGATGGCGCACGACGGCGCCGTGGACAGGAGCGAGCCGCCCCCGGGGGGGCGCCTGCGCGCGGGAGGGCCGACGCTCGCGTTCGAGCGGCTCGCCAGCGCGTACAACGCGCTCGATGCCGTGTACGCGGCGCGCGAGCCGGTCTACCGGAACGCGGCGGCGATCGTAGCGACGCGGAGCCGCGTGGCGGTCGAGGACGAGCCGATTGGTGGAGCGCCACTCGAGCCCGCGATGCACGCGCTCGCCGAACGGCACCGCGGCGGGCACGTCGGAGTCGTCGTCGACGCGGAGGCCGTGAGCGGCCTCGCCATGGAGATCCTCCGACCTGGCCGGGCCGCCGTCGCTACACCGCGCCACGGCTCGGTGTCGCACGTGGTCGTGACGTCGCTCGGCCCCGCGATCGCCCACTACGGGGTGTGATGATGGCCGGCGTCACGCTCCGTGGGATCGAGAAGAAGCTCGGGGGTAGCCCGATCCTCCGCGGCATCGATCTCGAGATCCCCGACGGCTCGCTCGTCGTGCTCGTCGGGCCGACCGGATGCGGCAAGAGCACGCTGCTGCGGACGATCGCAGGGCTCGAGGCGCCCGACGCGGGCACGGTGGAGATCGGCGGCCGAGACGTGATGGACTTCCGCCGCGCGAGCGTGACATCGCGATGGTCTTCCAGAGCTACGCGCTCTATCCGCACATGACCGTGCGCGACAACCTCGCGTTCGGGCTCAAGCTTCGCGGCGCGACAGCGCGAAATCGACAGCGAACGCATCGCCGAGGTGAGCCGCATGCTCGGTCTCGAGCGCGCTGCTCGAACGGTTCCCGAGGCAGCTCTCCGGCGGGCAGCGCCAACGCGTCGCGATGGGCCGCGCGCATCGCGCGGCGCCCGAACGCGTCTTCCTCTTCGACGAGCCGCTCTCGAACCTCGACGCGGCGCTGCGCGCGGAGGTGCGCGTCGAGATCAAGCGCCTGCACGCGGACCTCGGCGCGACGATCGATCTACGTCACGCACGACCAGGTCGAGGCGATGACGCTCGCGGACGGCTCGTCGTGCTGCCGCGGGCCGGTCGAGCAGGTGGGGCCGCCGCTCGAGGTCTATCGCGCGCCCGCGCATCGCGCTTCGTCGCGTCGTTCATGGGCAGCCCGGCGATGAACTTCGTCGACGCCGCGTCGCGCAGCGACGGGCGCGCTGCGCGCGGAGGGGCTCGCGACCTGCCCGACGCGAGGCGCTCGACGCGAAGGCGCGCGGTGGTCGTCGGGATCCGGCCGCACGACGTCGTTCCCGGCGCAGAGCCGCGGCCGCGCATCGCGCTCGACGTCGACGTCGTCGAGACGATGGGGTTCGAGGCGTACGCGCACGGTCACGTCGGCGAGGCGCCGTTCGTGGCGCGCGTCGAAGGCGAGCGCGCCGGCTCGGTCGCGCCGGCGACGTCTCGCGCTCGACGCGACCGACGGCGCCGTACACCTGTTCGAGCCCGGCTCGGACCGCGCGCTGAGCGGCTGAGGCGAACGGGCGCTCGCGAGACGACTCGTCGTTCGTACTGCGCTCCTCGGGATCGCATCGCTGGGCGCGTCGCTCTGCGGCGCGTCGCGGTCGCGGCACAGGAGCGCGACGATCGTGCTGTGGCACGCGTACAGCGGCGCCGAGGACGCGGCGCCTCGCGGCCGCCGTGACGCGCTTCGAGCACGATCACCGAGCGTCCACGTCGACGTGCTCGTCGCGAGCGCGTTCGGCGCGTATCGCGCCGAAGCTCGAGAGCGGCGATCCCGACGCGGCCACGGCCCCGACGTGTTCATCGACGCGCACGAGCGCCTCGCCGACGTACCACGCGCGCGACTCTGCGTCAGCGCCGATCGGGCGCGTGGGCCTCGAGCTGAGCGTCTCGATCTCGATCCGCGCCACCTCGAGCGCGCTCACGATCGACGGCGCGCTCTACGGGCTGCCGCTCGCGCGCAAGTGCGCCGCGCTCTTCGTGAACCTTGACGCTCGTGCACGAGCCCCCGAGACGCTCGACGCGATCGCAGGCGCTCCGACGGGCGCCTGCCGCGACGGACGTCTTCCCGCTCGCGTTCGAGGCGGAGAGCTCGTACTTCGACGCGGCGCTCCTTCACGCGTTCGGCGGCGCGCTCATCGACGCGCGACGGGAGCTACGCGTTCGACGGGCGCCGCGGCCGAGCAGACGCGTCTCGCTGCTCGCGACGCCTCACGCACGAGCACGTCGTCCCGAGGAGCCGAGCGGCGATGCTCGTCAGGCAGCTCTTCGCGTCGGGCGCGCGGCGACCGCGATCAGCGGCCCGTGGCTCGCGCCGGATCTCGCCGGCCGTGCGCTTCGCTGGCACGTCGTGCCACTGCCGCGCGTCGAGGCGCCGGCGGGCGCGCCGATGGTGCCGTTCGCTCACGGTGGAGGCGCGTATCGTCGCGCCGCGACGCGCGACACCCCGAGCTCGCGCGCGCGCTTCGCGCGCTTCCTCGCCGGGCCGCGAGGGCGCGCGCATCCGCGCCACAGCGCGCGGGCAGGTCGTCGCGTCGCGCAGCGCGTGGAGCGATCCCGAGCATCGCGAGCGACCGCGCTGCTCGACGACGTTCCGACGCGCCGCCGAGCCGCGCCATCCCCATGCCGACCGCACCCGCACATGCGCTCGCGTGGGAGCCGGCGCGAGCAGGCGCTCCGCAAGGTCATGCGCGGCGACGCGCCGACCAGAAGACGCGCTCGCCGGAGGCGCGCGCCGCTTCGACGAGTCGACGCGGCCGCCGCCGCCGCCGCGCGCAGCCCGACGCTCGCGCTCGTCGCGCTCGGGCTCGCGCTCTTCGCGGCGTCGCGCTCGCTGCGTGCGCGCGCGCGCGCGCAGCCCGCGGTTCCGCGCGAGCTGCGGCGCTCGCTGCCCGCGTACGAGTACGTCGCGCACGCGGCGATCGCGATCGGCGCTGCTCGTCGTCGCTGCCGCTCGCTCGTCGGCGCGCGGCGACGTCGTTCTTCGCCGGCCGCGGCACGGACCTGCACTACGTCGGGCTCGCGAACTACCTCGACATCCTGACGGCGCGCGGCGGCGCGCTCCTCGGCAGCGGCTCGTTCTGGCTCGTGCTGCTCGTGACGGTCGCTCTGGACGGTCGCGAACGTCGCGCTGCACGTCGTGCATCGGCGTCGCGCTCGCGCTCGTGCTGCGCCGGCCTGCGCTGCGCTCTGCGCGGCGCGTACCGCGTGCTGCTGATCCTGCCGTGGGCCGTGCCGAACTACGTCACCGCGCTCTCCTGGAAGGGCATGTTCCACCGGCAGTTCGGCGCGGTGAACGCGATCCTCGACGGCGCTCGGCGTCGAGCCCGTGAGCGTGGTTCGCGCAGCTTCGTCGACGGCGTTCTCGGCGAACGTCGCGACCAACGTGTGGCTCGGCTTCCCGTTCATGATGGTGGTGACGCTCGGCGCGCTCGCCGCGATCCCGCAGCGACGTCTACGAGGCGGCCGCGGTCGACGGCGCGACGCGCTGGCAGCGCTTCCGCTCGTCACGCTGCCGATGCTTCGCCCGTCGCTCGCGCCGGCCGTCGCGATGGGCGCGATGTGGACGTTCAACATGTTCAACGTCGTCTTCCTCGTGTCGCGGCGGCGAGCCCGACGGCTCGACGGAGATCCTCGTCAGCGAGGCGTACCGCTGGGCGTTCACGCGCGGCCGCCAGTACGGCTACGCCGCGGCGTACGCCGTCCTCATCTTCGGCATCCTCCTCTTGGCGACGCGCCGCGGCGACGAAGCGGCTCGACGGGATGGGCGAGGCCAGACTGCGACAGCGCTCGTCGCTCGCTCGTCGAGCGCGCGGTGCACGCGGCGTTGCTCGTCGCGCGCGGTCGCGTTCGCGCTCTATCCGGTGCTCTGGGTCGTCGCGACTCGCGCTCTCGCCGGGCGACGCGCCCGAGTCGCGCGCGCGCTCCCGCTCCCGACGCGCGCCCTCGCTCGCGAACTTCGGCGCGCGTCGCGGGCTGGAACGACGCGGCGGACGGCACGCTGGCTCTTCGGGCGTCCAGCTCGCGAACTCGCTCCTCGTCTCGCGCGGTCACGGCGCTCGTCGCCATCGCGATCGCGACGCCCGCCGCGTACGCGCTCGCGCCGCTTCGAGTTCGTCGGCAAGAAGCGCGGCCATGCGCGGCGCTGCTCGCGACGCAGATGTTCCCGGCCGTCGCGGCGGCGATCCCCGCTCTACCTCCTCCTCGACGCGCTGGGCCTGCTCGACACGCGCATCGGGCTCGTCCTCGTCTACGCGACCACCGCCGTGCCGTTCGCGATCTTCCAGCTGCGCGGCGCCTTCGACGGCGATCCCGCGCGACCTCGAGGAGGCAGCGATGGTCGACGGCGCGACGCGCTTCGGCGCGTTCGTGCGCGTCGTTCTGCCCGCCGCGCGCCCGGCGCTCGCCGTCACCGCCCTCTTCGCGTTCATGACCGCGTGGAACGAGTTCATCCTCGCCGCGACGTTCCTCGACGCGCGAGGAGACGTTCACGCTCCCGGTCGTGCTCCAGCGCTACGTCGGCGAGTACGAGTCGCGCAGTGGGGCCTCTTCGCGGCCGGCGCGATCCTCGTCTCCGTCCCGGTGATGGCGCTCTTCTATCGGCTGCAGCGCCACCTCGTCGGCGGGCTCACCGCCGGCGGCGTGAAGGGCTGACCCGATCAGGGAATGTCGTAGGCGTCGAACAGCGTGTACGCGACGCCGGGGTTCGAGCCGCCCGCGAGATAGACGCGACCGCAGAGCGCGGTCGACGCTGCCGCGTCGCGCACGGGAGCGATCCCGTTTGCACCGCTGCCCCACGAATCCGTGGCCGGCTCGTAGTAACCGGCCGCGGAGGCCCCGCCTCCGACGACATGGATGCGACCGCCGGCTACCGCGTGCCAACTTCCGGTCAGGACGGAGCGCGCCGTCGGCATCGGGGAGCGCATGGTGTACGTGTCCGCTACGACGTCGTGCTCGAGCACGACCCGCGTCGCCGGGTTGACGAGGTACACGCGACCGCTCACCTCGGCGACGATCCCCGAGCCGAGCGCGGAGGGCGGCGACGCGCCGGGCGTGTACGAATCGATGGTCGGGTCATAGACGAGCTGCGAGGTCCCGAAGTAGATGTGGACCAGACCTCCGACGGTCGCCGCGCCGCCGGCGGCGACGGCGGACGGAAGCGACGCGCGGATCGTCCACGCATTCAGCGCCGGATCGTAGTCCCAGTGGTCGGTGCCCGAGAACACGTGTACGTGACCGGCAGCGGAAGCGGCGATCACGTTCGAGCGCGCTGCCGGCATGGGCGCCAGGATCGTCCACGCCCCCGAGGTCGGGTCGTATCGCTCGTTCGCGGCGACCGCTCCGGAGCCGGCGCCCTCGACGTACCAGATCCCGCCGAGCACGTAGATCTGTCCGTTCAGTGTGACCGCGGCCGGATAGTAGCGAAGCGTCGGCATCGCAGCGAGACGCGTCCACACGTCGGTCGGGCCCGACCGCGGCACGCAGCACACTCCATCGGCGCACGAGGTGCCCGAGGCGCAGTCACCATCGCCCGTGCACTCGCCGCCGAGGGGACGCGCCGCGCAGCGCGACCCCACGCAGAGCGCCGTCGTGCAGTCGGACGGCGCCGCGCAAGCGCTACCCACGAGGCAGCGCGGGCAGGTGCCACCGCCGCAGTCGACGTCGGTCTCGGCTCCGTTCCGCACGTCGTCGGTGCACGACGGCATCCGGCAGACTCGATCCAGGCAGACGCCGCTCGTGCACGGAATGCCGCACCCGCCGCAGTGCGCCGGATCCGTGGACGTGTCGACGCAGGCACCCGCGCACGCGTCCGGCGTCGGGGGCAGGCAGCCCGACACGCACTCGAAACCGCCCCCCGCGGCTCTCGCGCAGAGCGGTGTCGCACCGGAGCAGACGGTCGTGCACGCGCCGCAGCTCGCGGCGCTCGCGAGGCTCGTCTCGCACCCGGTGTCGGCCCTTTCGTCGCAGTCCGCCCGCCCTGCGTCGCACGCTTGGATGACGCACGCTCCGCCGCTGCACGCGACGGTCGCGTACGGCGCCGCGCACGATCGACCGCACGCACCGCAGTTGCCCGCGTCGGTATCGAGATCGAAGGTCTCGTCGAACGCTCCGTCGCAGTCGTCGTCGTCACCATTGCAGCTCTCCGGGCCGCCGGTGCACGTCCGCGATCGACATCCGCCCGCGACGTCGCATCGCTCGCCGCTCCTGCAGAGATCGTCGTGTGGAACGAACAAGCACGCGCCGACGTCCGCGAGGCACTCGACCGACGCGCACTCGGCCACCGCACCGCAGTCCGCGCCCGAGGAGCAGGCGCGCACGCCGCACGCCTCGGGGCTCTCCGGTCCGCAGTGTGGATCGACGCAGCGGCCACCCAGGCACGCGGAGAAGGTCGGGTCGTCGGTCGGGGCCGGGCAGGACACGCCGCGGCAGTCGCGCGTGACCAACACAGTCAGCCCGTACTGACCGTGCATGCTCACGAGCACGACGCGCGACGCGATCTCCGCACCGCTCACATCGAGCAACGCTACGCGCACGGCGATGTCTCTCTCGGCGACCCCCGCGAACTCGGCGACCGTGTGACCCGCGATGAAATCGGCCGAGGTCAACGCAGGCGCCTCCTCGATGCGGGGTCGCGACGTGTCGGGGTCGATCGGCAGCACCTCGAACAGCTCGACGCGGACCGCGGCGAACTCGGTCGCCGGGGCGTAGTCGGTCTTGAGGCTGACGATGAGCGCCCCTCCGCTCGCCTGGCACCCGGCGAGCAGCACTGCGAGAGACGCCCACCAACGACTCACTCGTCCATCGTACACCGCCGGCGAGCAGCGATGCGTCGAAGTCAGCCCTTCTTCGAGCCGAACGCGATCTCCTCGAGGCGCTCGACGTTCACGACCTCGATCAGATCCGGGCTGACCTTGAGCGCGCCCTCGCGCTCGAGATACGCGAGGCCGCGGGAGATCTCTTCGCGCACCGTTCCGAGCCGTCCCGCGACCGTCTCGGTCGTGAGGTCCCGCACGAGGTTTCGCGCGTCCTCGCCGCGCGCTGGGCGGCGTGCGACGAGCGTGCAGAGGAACGAGGCCAGTCTCGCCGGCACCGTGCGGAGGGACGAGATCGCTGACCAGCGCGAGGTTGCGGTCCTCGCGCCGAGCGCGCAGGTCGACGAGCGTGCGCAGGATCGCCGGACGCTTCTCACCCGCGGAGGCGAGGACTCGTTCGGGATGAGCACGGCGCTCGCCGCGCGCATGGCGATGGCGCTCGCCGGGTAGTTCGTCCGCCGTCGAAGCGAATGCCCTCGACGATCGGACGGCCCGGCCGCGCGAGGTACAGGATCTGCTCGCGGCCGTCCTTGCCGCTCTTCGACCAGCTTCACCTCGCCGGTGCGCACGACGAAGAGCCCCTCCGCCGTCTGGCCCTCGCTGAAGAGGGGGGCGCCGCGAGCCGCTTTGCGCAGCTCCGAGGTGTCCGCGAGGTGCTGCAGTCCGCCGGGAGAGATCGTTCGAGGACGCGCGTGTCTCGGAGCAGCTCCTGCGCCGAGCGCGGGGCGATCGCCATGCGGCCGCGAGGGTACCAGCGCTGAGTCCCCGCGAACGGTGGATCCGGCCCGTGCTCCGAAAATCGCGGAATACGGTGATCGTCGTGATCACCGTCGGTGTCTCCCTTGCCCTGTGCGGGCCCGAGGCATACTCGGGCGCCTACGGTCGAAACGGGACGGAGCATCCGGGCGACAGACGGCCCCATCGAGCCGAGAGCCCCGTTCGTGGCGATCCAGCTCGGCGAGCGCAGCTGGGTCGTCGACATCCCCAAGGGCGAGGACATCGAGGTCGGAAGCGGCGCGAGCGCCGGCATCCGTGCTCGACTCCGACGACCTCGCCGCCATTCACTTCCGTCCTCCGCTGGGACGGCGCGGTCTGCTCCCGACCCGACGCGGAGACGCCCCGGACGTTCCTCAACGGCAAGCGCCTCGAGGAGTCGGCGGAGCTCAAGCCGGGCGACGAGGTGGCGGTCGGGTCGGTACAGCTCGTCGTCGGCGTCGCGGTGCCGCCGTCGGCTGGGGGCCGGCGCGCGCTCACGCACCACGAGTTTCGCGAGCGGCTCTACGAAGAGGTCGCGCGCGCCACGCGCGCCGGCCGTTCGACGTCGCTCGCGATGATCCAGGCGCAGCCGGGCGAAGGCGGCCGAGATCGCCGCCCACGCGCTCTCGTCGTTCCGCGCGGGCGACGTCCTCGGGACCTACGCGCACGACGAGCTCGAGATCCTGTTGCCCGACACGCCGGGCGAGATGTCGCGAACGCGTGGTCTGCGGCTCCTCGTGAACGAGGCGGGCGCGACCGGTGCGGTCGGTCGGTCTCGCCGTCGCGCCCGGAGCACGGCGACAACGCCGAGCGGCTCCTGCGCGCCGCGCGGGCGCGCTCGCTACCGCGCGCGCCACCGGCGAGCCCACGCGCGATCGCGCGCCGCCGAAGGCAATCGGTGCCGGGCGCGAGTCGCGCCGGCACGCGTTCGACGAGGCGAGCAAGGCCGTGCTCGAGGAGCTCGCGGCGCTCGCGGACCAGTCGATCGCGCGTGCTCGTCACGGGGGAGGCGTCGAGCGGCAAGGGCTGTCTTCGCGCGCGCGCTCCACGCGCGCGAGCACGCGCCGGGACGCGCCGTTCGTCGTCGTGCCATGCGCGTCGCTCGGCGAGAGCGGACGAGCGAACGCTGCTCGGCGACGGGCCCGAGGGTGCGGCCGCGCGGGCGCGAGCGGCGGCACGCTGCTCCTCGACGAGATCGGCGACTCTCGCCGGAGGGCGCAGGACGCGCTCGCGCGAGTTGCTCGAGGACGGCCGACGACGTCCGCGTCGTCGCGACGACGCATCGCGCGCTCGGCGGGCTCGTGCGAGCGCGGCGCGTTCGACGCGGTCCTGCACGAACGGCTCTCGAGCGTCGGTCGATCTCTGCCGCCGCTTCGCGACTCGTCCCGAGGACATCGTCCCGCTCGCCGAGCGCTTCGCGCAGGAGTACGGGGCGCGCGAGCCGGTGCGCTTCTCGCCCGGCGCGCTCGCCCGGCTGCGGAGCTATCCGTGGCCGGGCAACGTGCTCGAGCTGCGCAACGCGATGGAGCGCGCGGTGCGGCTCGCGGACGGCGGCGAGATCCTCGCCGAGCACCTGCCGAGCGACGTGCTGCCGCGCGGCCGGCGACGGGCGGCTGCGCGAGCACGTCGACTCGGTCGAGCGCGACGCGATCGTCAAGGCGCTCGCCGACGCCAACCACAACCAGACGCACGCCGCGAAACGCCTCGGCATCAGCCGCCGCGCGCTCATCTACAAGATGGAGAAGTACGGGCTGAAGCCGCCGCCGGGACAGATCCGCAACCGCTGACCACGCCCGCCCCACCGAGCACGCCGGCGAAAAAAGAGGTATGAAAAACGGGTGACCGATCGACCGCGGCGGGCTTCGAAGCGTGACGTCGTCGGGGTTCTCTTGACCCGCGGAAGCGTCTTCGTGCACCTCGACCCGCGCGTCGAGGGAACCCAGGTTCCCGGGCATCTCGCGGGACAGTCGCAGATCGTGCTCCAGATCGGGCTGGATCTGCCGGTGCCCATCGTCGACCTCTCCGTCGACGGCGACGGGATCCGGGGGACGCTCTCGTTTCAACGGTCCCCGTTCCGGTGCTTCGTGCCCTGGGCGGCCGTGTTCGGCGTGGTCGCCGAGGACGGCGAAGGCACGGTGTGGCCGGAGGATTTGCCGGCCGAGATCGCCGCCGAGGTCGAGCGCGAGGCCATGCGCCAGCGACGCGAGCGGCGCGACGAGGACGAGGACCGCCCTGCCCGCGGAAAGCGCGGCTCGCCGGCCCTCGCGCGGAGCGCCACCCGCCGGGATCCGGTCGCTCCGGCGCGGCCCCCGAAGCTGCGCTCGCTGCCCGGCGGCGCCGGATCCGAGGGCAAGCCCGGCACCACGAAGCGCGCGCTCCCGTCCTATCTCCGCGTCATCAAGTGACGCCCCGCGCTCGGCCGCGGAGCACCGTCGGGACGAGCCCGCTGCAGAAAAAGGTGCGGCCCGCCTCGGGGGTGAGACGGGCCGCAGGGTAGTTTGCGACGGCCTGGGGGGGCGAGGGGGGAACGCCTTCTCCAAGTCGCCGCGAGTAAATGACGTTAGCGATCCCCGTGCCAGGGATAAACCCCAGCAATTCCCGGTGTGCTACTTCGCTTGTGAAAGGCCCGAATCACCCCTGGCGGCTTTTCCCACGGGTCCTGCCTTTCAGAAGTGAAACACACCCACGCAGATCTGAAATCAGCGTCGCTCGGAGTGCGTCCAGGGTGTGTGGCCCGTCCAATATGACCGAGCGACGCCGATTCCAGAATCGGGGCGCCCCCGTCGCTCAGCGCGGTGCGAAGGCCGTGATGTCGAGCACGGGCAGCCCCATCGGACCGGTGCCGCCGAGGAAGATCAGCGGCGCCCCCGGCGCTCGCACGAGCGCGGCGTGGCCCATCCGCGCGACCGGCATGTCCGGGCCCCTGCCCCAACGCCCGTCCGCGCTCCGCACCTCCACGTCGCCGAGCACGGTCGACCGGAAGCCCGCGACGCTCGGCTGCGTGCCGCCGGTGACGACGACGCGACCGTCTCCGAGCGGCGCGACCGCGAAGTCACGCCGCCGGATCGCGGGCGCGGCGACCTCTTCGAACGCGTGTCGCCCCGCGTCGTAGACCCACGCCACCTCGTGATCGCGGCCCATCGCGACGACGAGCGTGTGGCTGGCGTCGAGGGGCACGGACCGCGCGTCGTAGACGTCCTCGGGGACGTCGAGCGCTCGCGAGCCTGCGGCGGGGTCGACGAGCTCGGCGGTCGTCGCGTGCTCGCTCGTCTCGCCGCGAAACCACGCGCGGTTGTCGTCTCCGCCGAGCACGACGACACCGTCGCCGACCCGAAACGCGATCGGCGCGGCGCGCGGGACGCGAAGGGCCGGCCCGGGCGCGCTCTCGCGGCTCGACGGATCCCAGAGCTCGGTCGAATCGAGGTACGGCGCTGCATCGGACGCCGACGCGCGACCCCCGAGGACGAGGACCCTGCCGTCCGCGAGCGCGACGGCCGCGTGGTGCGATCGCGGGCCGAGAAGCTCCCCGGCGCGCGCCGCGTGCGCGTCGGCGGACACGATCCACACGGCGCTCGAGGGTGCGTCGGCTCCGTCCGCAATTCCCGCCGACGATCGCGAAGCGTCCGCCGTCGAGCGGCGCCACCGCCGCGGCGTCGACGCGGGGCGCCGAGATCACGGGCTCCGCACGGAGCGTGCCGAGGTCGAGCGCAACAGGCACAGGGCGATCGTCGGTCGCACGACCACCCACGAGGAGGGCGCGGTCGCCGGCGTGTGCCTCGGCGAAGTGCGCGCGCGGCGCGTCGAGCCGACCGGCGTCCGAGTACGTCCCTTCGAGCGTGACCGGCGGTGTCGGGGCCGGCGCGCGCTCGGTCGGCTCGGCGCGCAGCCCGCGAGGTCCGGAAGCGCCGGGCTCGGTCGCGTCGTGGCACGTGCACGCCGGGCCGAGCGCGAGCGCCAACGAGACCACGAGCGCGCGGCGGCTACCCGAGCTCATCGTCGAGAAACGCCTGCACCGCCTGCGCGGTTCGCTCGAGGTTCGGCGCGATGAGGCCGACGATGAACTTCTCGAGCTTCGGTCGGACGGCGCCCGCGACGATGCGCGGCACGCCGGGGATCTCCGAGAGGTCGATCGCGAGATCGCCGTCGATGATCAGCTTGGTCTGGTCACCCTCGGCGGCGAACCGGTTTCGGCCGCTGCAGCGCACGTTCTCGCGAAAGACGTGCGTCTTCATGTTCCAGTCGACGGCGTGGTCGCGGGCGTGCCACTTCGCGTGGTCGTCCCACTCGAGCATCTCGGGCTCGACGAACGCGCGCGCGAACGCCGGGAGCTCGCGATCGGCGACCCACACGTTGTGCAGCGTCGCGACGTCGCCATCGTCCGTTCGCGACTCGACGCGAATCTCTCGAACGTCGGGGATGTACTTCGCGATCTCGGGCAGCCGGTCGCGATATGCCGCGAACACGACGTCGCGCGGGTGGGCGATGATCGATTCGGACGAGATCCTCACGGCGCCTCGCCTTCGCCGTGCGAGCTCGGCGGCGCATCGTCGTCGAGCTCGCGCGCGATCGCGTCGAGCTCGCTTCGGTAGTTGTCGACGTCGATCTCGCCCTCCGCTTCGTCGGCGAAGTCCTCCGGGATGGGGACGGTCTGCTCGTCGGGCGCGTTCTCGTCGGCGGGCTCGGTCGTCTCGCTCGCGCCCTGCCTCGGCTCGGGCTCGTTCGTATCGTGCGAGCCGCTGCACTTGCACGCGCCCAACGAGAGCACGAGCACGAGACCCGGCAGCGCCCGCGCTCTCATTGGGCCTCTTCCCTCCGGCGCTGCTCCGCCGCCTCGGCCGCGGCGCGGATCGCTCCCGCCGCCGGGCCGAGCGCGCGCGCCGCGCGGTCGGCCGCGACCCCTGATGCACCGGCGCTACCGCTCTGGACGGGTGTCTCCGCCGTCGTCGTCGCGACTCCCGCCTCCGGCTCGACCGCCACCTCGAGACCGAGGCCGGCGAGCGCGACCCGATGCCGGGCGTCCTCGCGACCGAGCAGCGCGTCGGCTCGATGCAGGGACTCTTCGTCGCCGTGATCCTCGGCCACGTCGCGAATGCGCTCCAACCGAGCCGCTCGACGCGCATGGGCACGAAGCTCGCTCCGAAGCGCGTCGTCGAGGGCGGCCGGATTGGCCGCGGGCGTCCCGAGCGCGCGCCGTATCTCGGCCCAGAGCGCGGCGCGAGCCCTCCTTCGGAGCGCCTCCCACGCCTCCGGATCCTCGCGTCGAGAGCGACGAAGCGCGGCGCGGGCGCTCGACCCTGCGCGCGCCCGCGCGACGCCGGCGGGCGGCGGCGCCGCCCCGCTCTGGGCGGCCACCGTCCCCGCCAAAGACGCCGCGAGGCCCGCCGTCAGGACCAGCACCGCGAGAATTCGTCTCATCGGCCGCATGGTGCGTCAGCTCGGCGCCGGCCGAAACCCCCGTTCGCTCGCGCGGGACGGGCGGCGCGCGGTACGATTCGACCGTGGCCGCCATCTCGCGCGCTCTGCCCGTCGCGGTCCTCGCGCTCGGCAGTGTCGTTTCGCCGCAGGCGGCCCGCGCGCAGCCGTTCAGCGACGTGGCGAGCGATGTCGGCCTCCGCTTCGGGGGCACCAAGGACGGCGGGCTCGTTCTCGGGCTCTTCAACGACGACGACCAGCTCGACGTGATGATGAACGGGCTGATGGAGAGCCGGCTCTTCTTCAGCCAACCCGACGGCACGTACGTGGACGTGACCGAGACGAACGCGCCGTGGCTGCTCACCCACGTGGCGGAGCGCTCGGCGGTCGCGGCGGATCTCGACGGCGATGGCTTGACCGACTTCGTCCGCGACGGGAACCAACGGCTCGAGGTGTTCCTCAATCGCGGTCCGGACGCTGACGTCCCCTTCCGGTTCGGCACCGACGCCGGGACGCCATCCTGGTGGACGACCGTCGCGGCCGAGGCTGGCGCGGTCATCGTCACCGACATGAACACCGAAGGCGTCGGCATCCTCGACTACGACAACGACGGCATCCTCGACCTCATCGCCGAGAACGACAGCGACCTCACGATCTTTCGCAACGACGAAACCGGCCAAGACTTCGAGGCGATCGATCCCGGCCCGATCGGTCTCGCGAACGGTCGCGCGGGCACACGCGTGAACGCCGACTACATCGCCGTGACCGACTTCGACGTGGACGGCTTCGTCGACGTGTTCCACCGGGCGGACGTGCTCCCGGAGATGTATGTGAACGACGGGGACGGGACGTTCACGGCGCTCGATGCGCCTCGTATCGACGCGCCGAACGACAACAAGGGCGGCGTCGTCTTCTGCGACATCGACGCGGACGGTGACTTCGACTTCTTCTACACGGATGGTGACGGTCCCGACGCCGACCGGCTGTGGATTCAACAGGGCTCGCGAACCAAGACCTTCGCTCAGCTCGACTCGTTCGTGCCGACCGTGACGAACGTCGACGGCGTCGCGTGCGGCGACGTCGACGACGACGGCGACCTCGACATCTACCTGTCGCAGGCGGGCGCGGACGCGCTCTACCTGAACGACATCGTCGACGGCACGCCGACGTTCACGCTCGCGGCGGGAACGTACGGCACGGGCGATGGCGAAGGGGTCGTGCTCGCCGACTACGACCGCGACGGCCGGCTCGACGTCTTTCTGAACCAGCTCGGGACCGTGACGTACGACGCGACGAGTGGCGCCGTGACGGCGCGCATGGCCGGCCCGAACGCCGTCCTCCACAACGAGGGGACGGGCGGCGGCGGGTACCTGTTCGTCCGCGTTCGCGCGAACCTCGGCACCTGCGAAGCGCCCGTCCTGCGCGACGACGTCGGCGCCGTGCTCGACCTCGTCGAGGACGGCGGCGACGGTTGGTCGAGCGGCGTGCGCGAGGTGAACGGCGGCGAGGGTCACGGAACGCAGTCGCCGCCGCTTGTCCACTTCGGCCTACCAGAGGGCGCGGGAACCGACTACCGGCTCACGGTTCGCTTCCAGTACGGCGACGAGCCCGACGCAACGCTCGCGGTGACGCCCTCGGCGATCGAGGGCTATCACCTGCTCGACGTGGTCAGCTCCGATCCCGACGGCGACGGGATCCCGAGCGACGTCGAGAGGAGCGACGCCGAAGCGCTCGGCGATCCCGATCCGGACGGCGACGGATACCCCGCGTGGAACGATCTCGACTCCGACGGCGACGGGCTCTCGGACGCGGTCGAGGCCGGCGCGAGCGCGTGCACGCCCGTGGACACCGATGGAGACGGAACACCCGACTATCTCGAGAGCGACATCGTCACGGACGGAGGCGTCGCCGACGGGGGGGCCGGTGTCGACGGGGGTGTGTCGGCCGACGCTGGATCGCCGACGCTCGTCGCTCATGGCTCGGGTTGCAGCCGGTGCGAGGCGAGCCCGGACGGCCGCGGCATGCCCGCCGCGTCGCTCGCCTTCATGGGCGCGCTCCTCGCGTTCGCGTGGCGAGCGTTCGGCGAGCGGCGCGGACGCCGCAGCGTGACGCTCCTCGTGCTCTTCGCGGTCGCGGGCGTGGCGGGCGCGTGGGCGATCGTTCGCGCGATCGGCGGCCGGCCCGCGCGGTCGACCGGCGCGGCGTCGGCCCCGGCGACACACGGCGACGACGACAGCGCGGCCCCCGAGCCAGCGCCGCCCGAAGGGCTCGGCGTCGACGTGGCGTTCGAGGACCCGTCGGGTCGCGCGCTCGACTCGTTTCACGCGGCGCTCGATCGTGCGGCTCGCCACGAAGGACAAGCTCGCGTGCTTCTCTACGGCGCGTCGCACACGGCGTGCGATCACTTCCCGGCCGTCCTGCGGGAGCAGCTCCAGGCACGCTTCGGCGACGGCGGTCGCGGTTTCACGCTCTTGGCGTGGCCGAGCACCGAGTGGCCGTACTGGCAGCAGGGCGTCGACGTCGCCGAGGGCGCGGAGTGGGAGCGCGTGCGGCTCGGCGTCGAGCGCGGTGACCCGGACGAGTACGGGCTCGCCGGGATCGTGTTCGACTCGGGCGGCCGCGAGGCGGTCGCGCGCATCGCGACGGCCGAAGAGGGTGTCGGGTCGCGAGCCAGCCGCATCGAGGTGATGTACGAAGCGAGGCCCGAGGGCGGCGAGCTCGACGTCACGATCGACGGAGAGGCGATGGGCGTCGTCGAGACGGCCGCGGAGTCGCCTCGCGCGGGATACGCGCTCTTCGAGGTCCCCGACACGAGCCACACGGTGGAGCTCCGCGCGCGTCCGGGGGCGTCCGTCCGAGTCTACGGCGTCACGTTCGACCGAACGACGCCCGGCGTCGTCGTCGACAACGCCGCGCTGAGCGGCTCGCGGGCGCGCAACCAGCTGAAGTGGCTCGAGCCCGTGTTCTCCGACCATCTCGCGCACCGGCATCCAGACCTCGTCGTCTTCTTCTATGGGGGCAACGAAGGGAACGACTTCGCGCAGCCGATCAACGACTACGCGCGCGACGCCGAACGCTCGCTCGTCCGGGTGATGCGCGCCGTGCCGGGCGCCTCCTGCCTCGTGATGGGGCCCGCCGACAAGCCGCTCGAGCGAGACGAGGGGTGGGAGCATCGAGCGCGGACCTCGTCGATCGCGCGCGTCTCGCGCGACATCGCCCTGCGGCACGGCTGCGCGTTCTTCGACACGATCGCATTCATGGGCGGCCGCATGTCGATGATGCGTTGGGTCGCGACCGAGCCCCCGCTCGCCCGCGACGATCACATCCACTTCAGCGCCCGCGGATACCGGCGCCTGGGCGAGGTGCTGCTCGCTGACATCTTGGACGGCTACGGCGGAGCCTGAGCGGTTCCGGAGCGGAGCATGCTCCGCTCCCGCGACGGCACCGCCGAAAACACGCGCTGATTTCAGGCGGATGAGCGGCTGAAACCCGGCCCGCTTCGTGCTCGAAGAGGGGGGCATGCTCCCCACCACCCCGTCCACCGTCCGGCTGTTCGTGCCGCTGCTTCTCGCGGGCGGTTGCAATGGTCTGATCGGTGATGCGGGAGCGCGCCCGGGGGAAGCGCCCCGGGTCGACCCGAGCGACCCGGCGTACTGCTCTGTCGCGCCGCGCGAGCCAGGAAGCGTGACGCTCCGACGCCTCAATCGCGTCGAGTACGACAACACCGTCCGCGACCTGCTCGGGACCACGATGACGCCGGCGTCTGCTTTTCCGGACGACAACGAGTCCGGGGACGGCTTCGACAACAACGGCGCGGTCCTGACGCTCGGCAACCTCCAGATGGAGAAGTACGACGCTGCCGCGCGGGCGCTCGCCGAAGAGGCGATCGCCCCGAGCTCGAGCGCCAGAACCCTCTACATGGCGTGCGACCGCGGAGCGATGGGCGACGACGCGTGTGCGCGCGATTTCGTCGCGCGATTCGGCGAGCGCGCGTATCGACATCCGTTGCTCGACGAGGAGGTCGACCGGCTCGTCGCGATCTACGACGGCGCGCGCGCCGAGGACGAGAGCTGGGACGACGCGATCGCGCTGACGATGCGCGCGATGCTCCTCTCGCCGAGCTTCCTCTACCGCGTCGAGCTCGGAAGCGGCAGCGCCGAGCCTCAGCGGCTCGACGACTACGAGCTCGCGTCGAGGCTCAGCTACTTCATCTGGTCGAGCATGCCGGACGACGAGCTGTTCGACGTCGCGGACGCCGGCCGACTGCAGGACGACGACGAGCTGCGGGCCCAGGTCGATCGAATGCTCGCCGACCCGAAGGCCGATGCCTTCTACGTGAGCTTCGCGGGACAGTGGCTGCGTCTCCGCCAGCTCGAGTACGCCACACCGGACCCGGGGCTCTACCCCGACTTCGACGACGAGCTCCGCGACGCGATGCAGACCGAGACGATCCTCTTCATGAAAGACATCGTCGAGACGAACGCCCCGCTCGCGCGCGTCCTCACCGCGGACTACACGTTCGTGAACGAGAGGCTCGCGCGCCACTATGGGATCGACGGGGTGACGGGCCCCGATTTCGTTCGGGTCAGCCTCGACGGCCTGCCTCGCGGCGGCCTCCTCACGCAGGCGAGCATCCTCACGGTGACGTCACACCCAGACACGACGTCGCCCGTGAAGCGAGGGAAGTGGGTGCTCGACGAGCTCCTGTGCGAACCGCCTCCCGATCCCCCGCCGGACGTCGCCGTGTTCGCCGATACACCCGAGACCGAAGCGCTCACGATTCGAGAGAAGCTCGCGCGCCATCGCGCGCGGGCCGAGTGCGCGGTCTGCCACGACTCGATCGACCCGCTCGGGCTCGCGCTCGAGAACTACGACCCGATCGGCGCGTTCCGGACCGAAGACAACGGGCAGGAGATCGACGCGAGCGGTCAGCTCCCCGACGGCCGTGCGTTCGAGGGGGTCGCGGAGCTCTCCGACATCCTCGACGAGGACGAGCGTTACACCAACTGCGTGACCGAGAAGATCGTGACGTACGCGATCGGTCGCAGCATGGACGACCCGGACCGTTGCTTCATCGACGACATCGTGACGCGAGCGGCGGATCGAGGCCTTTCGCTCCGGGAGATCATCGTTCAGACCGTCCTCGCGGACACGTTCCGCTCCACGGGCGGACGTGCGGAGGCGCCGTGATGAAGACGAAGAGCTGGCACATCGGGCGACGCGCGTTCCTCGGTGGCGCGGCCGCGACCGTCGCGCTCCCCTACCTCGAGGCGATGATTCCGAGCACGCGCATGATGCCGCGCGCGAAGGCCGCCGGAGAGTCGCCCGTCAGGCTGGTGTTCATCCACGTGCCGAACGGGATGATCCGCACGCACCTCAAGCCCGCGGACGAGGGTCGCGGCTACACCATGCCATCGCTCGTCGAGCCCATCGCGGGGATGCGGGACCAGTTCTCCATATTGACGGGATTGAGCAACAAGCCCGGCGGCGGCTCGTACACGTACCCTGACGGCACCCGCTCGGACGACGGCCCCGGCGACCACGCGCGCGACGTCGGAACGTTCCTCACGGGCGCGCGTCTGCGAAAGACCGATGGGGACGACATTCAGAACGGGATCTCCGTCGACCAGGTCGCGGCGAGCACGCTTCGCGAATTCACGCCCTCGGTCCCGTCTCTCGAGCTGGCGACGCGCTCGGGCAGCTACGGCGGCGACTCGGGCTACTCGCCCGTGTACCAGTCCGCCATCGCTTGGGCGAACGAGACCTCTCCGTTGCCGAAGGAGACGAGCCCGCGAGCCACGTTTCAGCGCCTCTTCGCCGGCCTCGATCCCACGGCCACGCGGGCGGAGGCCGAGCGCCGTCAGCGTCTCGAGCAGAGCGTCCTCGACTACTGCATGGATGACAAGGCACGGCTCGAGCGGCTGCTCGGCGCCCGCGATCGCGTCAAGCTCGACGAGTACCTCACGTCCGTACGCCAGCTCGAGGTGCGGCTCGAGAACGACGGGGCTCTTGCCTGCGATCCCGGAAGCGCGCCGCCCGACACGAGCGACTTCCGCGAACGGACCGAGCTCTTCTACGATGTCATCTCGCTGGCGTTCCAGTGCGATCGGACGCGCGTCGTGACGCTCATGCTCCAACCGCAGTCGACCGTCTTCGACTTCCTCTCGGTCGGCGGCAACGCGATCAACAGCGACCACCACTCGATCTCGCATCTCGATTCGGGCGCGAGCGACGTCGCACAGATCGAAGAGATCAATCGGTGGCAGCTCACGTCGTTCGGCAGCTTGCTCGGTCGGCTCCAAGGCGTGACCGAAGCCGGGGGTGCGACGCTCCTCGACAACAGCCTCGTCCTGTTCGGCGGCGGGCTCGACGGCACCGGACATGCGTCGGGTGATGCGACCCTGACCCCACAGCAGAGCGGCTCGGTGCACAGGCACACGAACCTGCCGCTCTTCCTCGGAGGTCGCGGCGGCGGCGTGCACGACGCCGGTCGTCACATCGTGTTCTCGGGGGACGAGCCGGTCGCGAACCTGTACCTCGCGATGCTGAACGCCGCCGGCGTGCCGGCCACCACGTTCGGCCTCGAAGGCACGCGTCCGCTCACGCTCGCGTGAGATATCGACCCGCCGCCCCTCGACCCATCGATCCCTCACCAGGCGTTCGGGTCAGTCGATCGCGAGCTCTTCGAACGCGGCGCGGAGGCGCTCTCGCGCAGCTGCTTCGTTTGCGCGGAGGGTCGCGAGATCGGCGGAGAGCGCCTCCGAATCGCTGACGGCCTGCTCGAGCTCGCGTGCGAGGCGTCGCCGTGTCGGCGCGAGCGACGCGCCGCCCTCGGCGAGCGAGCCGACGGTCGACCGAAGCGTGGCGACGCGCGAGCCCGCCTCACCGAGCCGGTCGTGGAGCAAGCGGAGCTGCTCGCCGAGCTCGCGAAGAGCTCGCCGGTCCGCGAGGACCGCGTCGATCCGCGAGCGCTCGTCGGGCTCGAGCTCCGCGCCGTCGAGGTAAGGGCGCACGTCGGTGGAGAGGTCCTCGAGCAAGGGAACGCTGGCGGGCACGACGCGCTCCTCCGTGACCTCGAGGACGCTCCTTTGGCCGCGCTCGAGCGGGAGCGGCACGAGCAACGTGCCCTCGCCTCGCTCGCTCTCGGGTGGTAGCCCGACCGGCTCGTAGCCAAGGGCGCGCTCGTGACGCACGACGAGGCGCGCCGGCGCCTCGCGACCTGCGTCGACTTCGTATCGCGTCACACGAGAGCTCACGTTCTCGACCGCGAGCACGCCGCGCGCGAGGCTCACCATGAGGAGCGGGCGCGTCGCGCTCGACGCGCTCGACTCGACGCGGGTCGACGCGTCCACGCCGTACGGCACGACCACACTCTGCCCGACGGGCAGCTCCTCGAGCGCACCCTGTCCGACGAGGCTTCCCTCGCCATAGAGCGCGATGGGGCCGGGGACGAGATCGAGGCCCGTGTCGTTTCGCAGCCGCGCGGCGTGCATCGGATGGACGGCGGTTCCCTCGACCCGCGGGTCCGGCCGGTAGAGGAGGACGCTCTCGCCCTCGAGCTCGACGTTGATCATCGCGACCATCGCGGACTGCCCAGCCGGCACCGAGACCGGGCGCGATACGACGTATCGGGTCCCTGACGACGCCGCGCGCGCGTCCGACGCGTGACCGACGGTCCGCTGCAGGTCCTCGGACGTGACGCTCCTCGCTCGCGCCGCGTCGGTCATCTCTGCGGCGCCCGCGATCGAGAAGTCCACGCGGCGATTCATGCTCACGGAAGCGCTGCCGGGCGGCGACATGGGCCGCGCATCGCCGAACACCCTGACGACCAACCTCGCGTCGGGCACTCCCCGCTCGACGAGCGCAGCGCGAACGGCGCCGGCGCGCTCTGCGGCGAGCGAGTACGGATCGTGCTCGCCGTGGTCCGCGTGGCCCTGCACCTCGACCCGACCGATCGTCGGGCTCGCCGCGATGCTCGCCGCGACGGCGTCGAGCATCGTGCGCGCCGCGTCAGGCAAGCTCGCGGAGCCGTCGGCGAAGAGGACCCGCTCGAGGATCTGGAGCTCGCCCGATTCGATCCGCACCGAGCCCATGTCCGGGCAACCGTCCATGTCCTCCTGGCCGTTGTAGAGCTCCGGATCGGTCGGGCACATGTCGATCTCGTCCGGGATCCCGTCGTGGTCCGTATCGGCGGTGGCTCGCCCCCATGCGACGTCCGGCCCGACGACGCTCGTCGCAGCGTGCGCAGCGAACATCGACGTCGCGTCGGGTCGCGCCACGGTCCTCGGTGTCCGCATGTCGACCGAGTACGTGAACGGAGCGTCGCTCGCGAGCGTGAGCCGCACGTCGCGCCAGTCCTCGGCCGTCGTGTTGTCGACGATGGCCCATCCCTGCACGAGCGCGCGGCCCGCGCCACGCCCCTCCGGCATCACGACCCGATACGAGGTCCTCCACGCGGACGTCTGGGTGGACCATGCGAGGAGGAGGTCTCGGTGCGCGTCACCACCGACGTCGATCTCGAGCGTGCGCTCGGCCTCGGGGTCGTCGCCATCGGAGCCCGGCCGCGGCACCACGGCCGTCGGGGCCGGGGCGTCGGCCGCGCGGCGCGACCGGTCGACCACGGCCAGCGTCGAGAGGACGTCGTCGAGCTCGCGGGCGCGGAGCCGGAGTCGGACGGGCCCGCTGCCGACGCTGCCTTCGCGAGCGAAGTAGCCGACGCCGTTTCGGTAGAGGACGACCTCCCGAAGAGCCATCGGAGGGGCGGTGACCGCACCGCCGCAGCCGGCGAGGACGAGGAGCGCGATCGGTGAAGCGAGCCAGCTCGAAGGGTTCATGAAGCGGCGCTGCGCAAGCGGCGTGCCCACGCGGCGGCCCGGGATTTCCGGGGCTTCGACGCGAGAGGTGCAGGCCAAAGACGACAGCGCGTGGGCGGCGAGCGACAGCGCGCTTCTCGCTCACGAGCCCGCGTCGAACCAACCCTTTTGCGCTTCGAGAAGCGCCTCGTCGAGCATGTCGTCGACGGCGAGGACGGTGAAGCCGTACCGAACGGACAGCTCCTCCGTGAAGGACGACTCGCTCTGGCACCGAACGAAGATCTGGGCGTCGGGCCATCGCTTGCGCAGGTGCATCGCCGCTCGGATGTTCACGTGGTCGTCGTCGCAGCCGACCACGACGACGGGGCACGGGTCGAGCTCACCGAGCGCCGCGACGACGTCGTCCCAGGTCTGCGGGTCGGCCACGTCGCCATCGACCGGAGCCGTCTGGCACGGTGCGTCGGTGCGGACCTGCTCGCGGAACATGCGCACCTTCGACGCCGAGGCGCGGTCGACCACGACGATCCGGCTCAGCTCGCCGTGCGCCTGCTTCTCGAGGAACTCGAGGATCGTCTGCCCGAACCGCCCGAACCCGGCGATGACGACCATGTCGCGCGGAGTCGTCCGTGCGAAATGAGCGCGCAGATGGTTCTCGTAGAGGTGTCGCGCCGCTACACGATGGGCGTTGAACACCCGCACGCTCTCCCGCGGGTCCTCGCTCCTCACCTCCGCGACGACGCGCTGCATCCCGATGTCGGTGACGTGGGCGACGACGGGCAACGCGGGGTGCTCGCGCGCGATCCGAAACGCCAGCTCGAGATTCAACAGATCGTCGTCGGTCAGGACCGCCACGGCCTTCGCGCTGTCGAGCGAGAGCGTGTCGATGAGGCCGCGCACGCGCACGTCACCCGCGATCGCACGCACGCCGAAGCGCCGGCGGGCGGCGACCACGCTCGCCTGGCCGACGTCGCGATCGACGGCGACGACGATGCGGCCCGGCTCGCGCTCCCGCAGAGCGGCGACAAAACGGGTTCCGAGCCGGCCCATCCCGACGACCACCACGTGGCCGCGCAGCCCGATGCGATCGATCCATCCCGCTCCGACGATCCGGAGCCCCGCTTCGACGACGGCGCTCGTCGTGATGAGCGGCGCGACGAAATACGCGATCCACAGCAGAGCGCGCGCGTGCAACGGACCGCCGAACGGCGTGCCGAGGTCGAGCCCGCCGAGAACGAACAGACCGAGCGCGTAATAGACGTGCGTGAGCACGCTCTCGCCCGGGAGCCCGGGACGATCCGACACGTCCACGCCGAGCTGGAATGCATAGACGGCGATCGCGAAGACGACGAGGAGCGCCGCGCTCCGTGCGACCCAGCCCGTCGTCCGCCGTTCCATCGCGGTGGAGTCTACTCCCCGAGGCGGGCCGCTCGGCGAGAGCTCCAGGTGAAAGGCAGACGAGCGAACCGCCTGTGGCGTCACGGGCGAGCGAAAGATTCCTCGAAAGCCCAATGATCGCGCCACGCACACGGTCTTTCTTTCGCGCCGCGTGACGCCCCCGGCTGCCGTTCGCCGATCTATCCCGAGGAGGCGAAGTCCATGACACTCGACACCGGCATTCACGAGCGCCCGCACGGGTGCAGACCAGAGAGGGCTCGGATGAGCGATCCGAAGCGGATTCGTCAGGGAGCGATGGCGACACGCGACGGGCACGAGCTGCCCCTCGAGCGCACACGGGTCGAGGGCACGCTCGTAGGCCCGATCGCCGACGTGACGATCCGACAACGCTTCGCGAACGACTCGAAAGAGCAGATCGAAGCGGTCTACTCGTTCCCGCTCCCCGATGGAGCGGCGGTCCACACGATGGAGTTCCACATCGCGGACCGCGTCGTGCGGGGAAAGATTGAAGAGCGCGCGAAGGCTCGCGCCGCCTACGAGAGAGCCCTCGCGGCGGGTCGTGCCGCGACGCTCCTCGAAGAGGACGCGCCGACCCTGTTCACCCTCTCGGTCGCGAACGTCCCTCCCGGTGCGACGATTGACGTCGTTCTCGGCTACCAGCAGCTGCTCGGGTTCGACGATGGCGAGTGGAGATTCGTCTTCCCGATGGTCGCGCCCGAGCGGTATCGCGCGCTCGAGCCCGGGGAGTCGCCGAGCGCGATCTCGCGCCTCCGTGTTCCGACGCACGAGCGCCCGGGCGACGTGGAGCTCGTGCTCGACGTCCACGCGGACGAAGCGGCGATCGAAAAGCTCCGGTGCACGTCGCACTCGGTCGACGTCGAGACTCTCGCGGACGGCGGCCGGCGCGTGACGCTCCGCCGGGCCACGTCAATCGCGAACCGCGATTTCGCGTTGTCGTACCGCGCGTCGGATCGCGGGGTTCGACCGATCGTCCAGACGCATCGCGCGGAGCGACGCGCCGGCTCGAAGGCCGACGCGCGCGGGACGTTCCTCGTCATGGTCACGCCTCCGGCCGAAGGGCTCGAACAGACGAGGCCGCGCGGCGGCGCATCGGACTTGAAGGCGCTCACGTGCGGCAACTGCGGGGGCCTAGTGACCGACATGTCGGCGATCCGCGACGTCCCCGGCATCGGTCCGGCCGTGCCGTGTACGTACTGCGCCGCGATCCTCGCGCCGAGCACCGAGGGCAGGATCACGCGCGCGTCGCGCCCGCGCGACGTCGTGATCCTCGTGGACCGCTCCGCGTCGATGCGGGGTGACGCGCTGCCGCAGGCACGGCGCGCGGTGCGCGCGCTCCTCGACTCGCTTCCCGAGAGCGACGCCGTTCAGGTGCTCGCGTTCGATCACGCGAGAAGCGTGTTCGACGGCGTGGGCACGGGCTTCATCGCGCTCGCGCCCGAGGTGAAGGATCGGATCGACGCGTTCCTCGGCGAGCTCGAGCCGCGCGGCGGCAGCGAGATCGAGCGCGCGCTCGAAGCGGCCGCGAAGCTTCCCGTGCGCGACGGGCGGACGCCGGTCATCGTGCTCGTGACGGACGCTGCGGTCGGAAACGAGGGCCGGCTCGTGCGCCGTGCGACCGAGCTGCTCGGCAGCCGCCGCCTCTTCGTGCTCGGTGTCGGCGCGACCGTCGACCGCCGCCTCGTGCGGCGCCTCGCGCGAGCGTGCAGCGGCGCGAGCGACGTCGTGGGTGAGAAAGAGGACATCGAGCCGGTGCTCGTCCGCTTCGCGCGGCGCATCCGCGAGGGCGGTCCGGTGCTGACGGGGCTCTCGGTGGCGTGGAACGGCGCGTCGACGACCGATGTGAGCCCGGGACGGATCCCCGACCTCTACGGCGGCGAGCCGGTCGCGGTCTTCGGGCGTTTCGAGGGCACGGGCCCGAGCACGCTCGTCATCACGGGCGCGACCGCCGACGGCCGACCGTTCCGCCAGGAGCTGGCGATCGATCTCCCTGCTCCGACGGCAACGGCGAGCGACGCGCCGGTCGCGATCGAGCGCCTCTGGGCGCGCGCACGCATCGAGGACCTGATGGAGCGCCTCGAGCGCGAGCCTTCCGAGGCGAGCGCGGTCGAGAACGAGGTCACCTCGCTCGCGCTCGCGCACTCGCTCGTGAGCCGCTACACGTCGCTCGTCGCCGACGACCGCCGTGACCCGACCGCAGGTGATCCTCGCGATGACGATGATCCGGCTCACGCGGCGAGCCCGGCGCACGCCAAAGGAGATGGCGCGGCCGACGGCTTGCTCGAGCCCGGGATGCTCGCGATGGAGGGCGCGCCGCCTCCCGTGATGAGCGCTCCCGCTGGCGCAGCGGCGGGAGGGATGCCCCCGGCGAGCCCCTCGAGGCCGCGCCTGGCACCCGCGGCCGGCGCGCACCGCGCGCCCGCGGAAAAGGCGATCGGCGCGCTCACGAAGGCCGGCATGGTGATCAGCCGATACTTCGGCGGCACCGACGCCGACGAGGAGGCGCGGCTCGTGTCGCCGATGCGCGAAGGAGGCGTCAGCTCGGAGCGGTCGGACGTGCTGGTCGCGCAGGCAGGACGACGAGCCCGAGGCGGGCAGATACCGATCGAAGCGCCCGGCTCCGAGCCGTACCCGGAGGACGAGCTCACGTGGCTCGAAGGCCGGGCGAGCGGTGAGCTCGATCTCGTGTTTCTCGTCGACGAGACCGGGAGCATGGGCCCGTACATCATGCAGGTGCAGAGCCGCTTGCTCGAGCTCCTCTCCGCGGTGAAGCGATCACCGCTCTGCAAGAGCCTCCGCATCGCGCTCGTCACGTACCGAGACCATCCACCACAGGACGGTACGTACGCGAGCAAGGTGCTGCCGTTCACGGACGACTTCGACACCGTGAGCCGGGCCGTGAATGCGATGTCCGCGTCCGGCGGCGGCGACGGCCCCGAGTCGGTCACCGACGGGCTGTTCGACGTCGTTCGGCTCGACTGGCGGCGGGACGCTGCACGAGCGGTCGTGTGGTTCGGCGACGCGCCACCTCACGGGGTCGACCGCCACAACGACGGGTTCCCGGAGGGCTGCCCCTGCGGCAACCACTGGTACACCCAAGCCGAGAGCCTTCGCGAGATGGGCATCGCCGTCTATGCGGTGGGCTGCTTGCCAAACCTCTCCCACTACGCCGGAGGGGTGGAGGTCTATCGAACCATCGCGCGTGCGACGGACGGAACCTACCTCCCCCTCAACGCGGCCGACGTGCTCGTACCGCTCATCGCTGGCGCCGCCGCTACGCAGCTCGACAAACAGCGTATCGACGCACGTGTCGCGGCGATCGTGGCGGAGCATCTCGACGCGCTGCGCGCGACGGATGAGGCAGAGAGGGTCCGCTGGCTGTCGGAGGAGCTTCGCGAGCGCGGCGTCCGGGCGCGCGCGATGCGCTTCGACGAGGCGAGCGGGCTCGGCGCGCCGGCGCCCGTCGTCTTCCGGGACGTGGGCCCGGCCGAGGTCGCCGCGGCGCTCGATCGGCTCCGGCTCGGGCGGCGAGTCTTGCTCTGAAGACGCGAGAGCACTATGAGAGCCCCCCGGCGCGCTTCGCGCGCGCCGGGGAAGCCAAACGAGGGAGGAACGCACATGAAGCTCGCCGTGCTCGGAACCGGAATGGTCGGCAAGACGATCGCCACGAAGCTCGTCGCGCTGGGACACGAGGTACGAATGGGATTCTCGGTCGAAGGGCAACGAGAAGGCCGTCGAGTGGGCCCGCGGCGCGGGAGCGAACGCATCCGAAGGGACGTTCGCGGACGCCGCGTCGTTCGGCGAGATGGTCTTCGTGTGCACGAACGGCGTGGGCACGCTCGACGCGCTCGCGGCGGCAGGGGAGAAGAACCTCGACGGAAAGATCGTCGTCGACATCTCGAACCCGCTCGATTTCTCGAAGGGAATGCCGCCGACGCTCTTCGTCGCCAACGACGACTCGCTCGGAGAGCGCGTCCAGCGCGCTCACCCGACCGCGAAGGTCGTCAAGACGCTCAACACCATCAACTGCGCGATCATGGTCGAGCCGAGCCGCGTCGCGGGCACCCACACCGTGTTCGTCTCGGGCAACGACGCCGAGGCGAAGGGCCGGGTGACCGAGGTGCTCCGGGGCTGGTTCGGCTGGAAGGACGTCCTCGACCTCGGCGACATCACCACCGCGCGGGGCACCGAGGCCTACCTCTTGCTCTGGCTGCGGATGTTCGGGGCCGTGAAGACGCCGGATTTCAACGTCAGCGTCGTTCGCTAGAGCGCGTGCGGGGGACCGGGCCCCCGCCGCCGGGAACAGATGACGCCCGGACGGGGTTCAAGGGACGTCTTTGACCCCCTTTTGGAGGTGCGGATGTCCGATTGACTTCGAGCCGTGCTCGAGCTCACCCTGCGCGGCGCGGCCGCCGCGCTCGTCGCCGCCATCGTGATTGCCGCTGCATGCGGCTCGACCGCGCCGGCCCACGCCAACCCGCCCGAGGCGCAGACGACGGCTGGGGCCACCGCGACCCCGACCGCTCCACCGCAGGCGGACTCGGCCCCGCTGGCCGGCGCGCGCCAGCTCGGCGAAGCGTTCGTCGAGGTCGCGCGACGCGTCTCGCCGTCGGTCGTGTCGCTCCGGGTGGAGGCGCGGATGGCGGCCCAGGAGATGCCGTTCCGCTTCTTTGGCCCGTTCGGACAACCCCAGCAGATGGAGCCGCCGATCGCGCACGGCGAAGGCTCGGGGATCATCATCCGGCAAGACGGCTACATCCTCACGAACAACCACGTCGTCGACAACACGCAGCGCATCGAAGCCGTGTTGCCCGACGGTCGCCACTTCACCGGGACCGTCGTCGGCACCGATCCCGCGAGCGACCTCGCGGTCGTCCACATCGACGCCACCGGGCTCCCCACGGCTCGCTTCGCGCACGCCGACGACGTACGCGTCGGGGAGTGGGCGATCGCGATCGGCTCACCGCTCGGGCTCGACTACACGGTCACGGCCGGCGTCGTGAGCGCGCTCGGTCGCGCCGGGCTCGGGGCGGCAGAGATCGAGGACTACGTCCAGACGGACGCGATGATCAACCCCGGCAACTCCGGTGGGCCGCTCGTGAACCTCGACGGAGACGTCATCGGCATCAACACGATGATCGCGGGACGCGGCACCGGTATCGGGTTCGCCGTGCCCGCCGACATCGCGCGCCAAGTGGCCGACCAAATCATCGATCATGGGAGCGTCCAGCGCGCGTGGATCGGCGTCACGTTCCAGGAGCTGACCCCAGAGCTGGCCGGCGCGCTCGGATCGAACGGAGCTGGGGTGGCGCGCGGCGCGCTCGTGTCGTCGGTCCTGCCAGGCGGGCCCGCGGCTCGGGGCGGCATACAGGACGGCGACATCATCGTGTCGAATCGACGGCGACCAGGTCGGAGAGAGCCGCGATCTCCTGCGGCGGGTCCTCCGACACGGCGTCGGCGAGACGGTCCACCTCGAGGTCGTGCGCGACGGCCGGCGGCGGACCGTCGCGGTCAGGACCGGCGAGCGCCCGACGGGAGATCAGGTCGGTCGCGTCGCGCCGGCGCACGCGCACTCTGCGCCGACGCCTCTGACGCCAGGGCTCTCGTTGTCCCAGCTCGATGCGGCGCACGCACGGCAGCTCGGCATCCAGCACGGCGTGCTCGTCACCGCCGTCCAACCGGGCAGCCCGAGCGAGCGCGCCGGGCTTCAACCAGGCGACGTCATCGTCGAGGCCAATGGCACCGCGCGTCCGCTCCGAACGATGTCGGAGCCGCCTTGCACGACGGGAGCGCGCTCCTGCGCGTTCGCCGCGGGGACGGCGCGTTCTTCACGGTTCTGTCGACGGGGAACTGAGCTCGCCGAGCAGCTCCGCAATCCTCGCGATCAGCGCGTCGGCGACGTACGGCTTCGGGATGAAGGCGTCGAACTCCTCGGCGCCTTCGCTCGCGGCCGCGTCGTAGCCACTCGTCGCGACAATCCTGGCGCCCGGCTCAATCGCTCGTAGCTCCCCGACAATCTCGCGGCCCCCGAGCCCGCCCGGGATGGTGAGGTCGAGCAAGAAGAGGTGGAACGGACGCCCGCGCGCGGATGCGGCCCGCGCCATCTCCACACACTCGGCACCGTCGCATGCGGCCTCGACCGTGTGCCCCGCGCCTCCGAGCACCCGCGACACCACCGATCGCAAGAGCGGCTCGTCGTCCATCATCAGGATCCTCCCGGCGGGCGTCGAGACTGGGCGCTCCGGTCGTCGAATGGGAGGACGCGACGACACGCGACCGCGCGGTAGGAAGATCTCGAACTCCGCGCCGCCACCTTCCGCTGCGCCGACCCGGATGTGGCCACCGTGCGCTCGAACGACCGACGCCGACACGGCGAGCCCGAGACCGGTGCCCTCCGGCTTCGTCGTGAAGTACGGATTCGAACACGCGATCGAGGAGCTCTTCGGATATGCCCGGCCCTTCGTCGGCGACGCGTATGTGCACGTACGCCCCGGCGGGGATTGGCGGCGCCTCCGTCGGACCGATCACGCGGTTGACGGCCGCGACGCGGAGGGTCCCACCTGAACGCATCGCCTGAACCGCGTTGATCGCGAGGTTCTGAAACACGCGCGCGAGCCGCGCTGGATCGGCGTCGACGGTCCACAGATCGTCGACCATGGAGAGCACGAGCGCGACCGGCGAGCCGCGGAGCGCGAACCGAGCCGCCTCGTCGACGAGCGGCGCGAGCGCGACGGCGCGGTGAACGGGCTCGCCGCCGCGTGCGAACGCCGCGAGCTCGCGGGTCAGCGCGGCGGCGCGCTCGGTGGCGCCCTCGGCGTCCGCGAGGGAGCTCGCGAGCTTTGGCTCCTTCGCCAGCGCGCGCATGTAGGAGACGTTGGCCAGGATGCCGGTGAGGAGGTTGTTGAAGTCGTGCGCGATGCCGCCAGCGAGGATCGACAGCGCGCTGAGCTTCTCCACGCGCACTTGTTCGCGCTCTGCGCGCCGCTGCGCCGTCAGGTCGCGCACGAGCGCGAGGATCCGCGGCGTGCCCTCCGTCGCAGGCGCCCACGAGAGGCGGCGCAGGCGCACGTCGACCGGGACGGCCCGGGCCGTCGCATCGCCGAGCGCGGCCTCGAAGTCCCGATCCTCACCGGCGATGCACCGGTCGACCGCGTCCACCGAGCCCGAGGGCACCGACGAGAGGAGGGACGCGAACATGCGCGAGCGCATCGCGTCGACCGCGAGGCCCGTGCGTACCCGCGCGTGCTCGTTCGCATCGACGACGCGGCCGTCGCTGCCGATCAGGAAGATCATGTCGGGCGTCGCGTCGTAGATCGCGCGCCAGAGCTCCGCCTGCGCGTCCGGCGATGATCGCGCACCGCCGCCGTCTGCCACCGAGCCGCCGGAACGACGACGAGGGGACATGGATACCCACCGATAGCACGGCCCCGAAGCGCGCGAGCAGAGGAGCGGCCGTTCAGCTACGGTGGCGCCGACCCGGAGCAGCGCGCCTGCCGCGGAGAGCGAGAACGCGTCGGGCAGAACGCCCCCGCCGGCGCCGGAGAGATCGGCGACAGCGACTGCTGTCCTGCGGTACGGTGGCGCGCCGAAGGAGGCCCGATGATCACGTGGAACAGAGCGCGCGACGTGCGGGCGCGGTGGCCGTCGCCGCCGCCACCCTCGCGCTCGCACACGCCGCGGTGCCTCGACAGGCCGAGGCGCAGGGCGGGTTTTTCGTCGATCTGGCCGCAGGCGGAGGGATCGAGATTGACAACTGGCCGACGCAGCTCCGAGTCGAAGAGGACTTCGGCTGGCACTTCACGAAGCGCCCGCGCGGGTTCTTCATCGCGCTCGCGTTCAGCCAGTCGTTCCTGAACGGTGCGTACCTCTTCACGTTCGCGCCGCGGTGGGGCTTCGACATCGTCGTGCTTCGCTCGCGCAAGGTCGACCTGGTACTGACCCCGAGCGGCACGGTGCCGGGGTTTGCCGTGGGCGGCTACACCGCGCCCGGCAACGACCCGCTCCCATTTTTTCACATGTCGTACGACTTCGACATCAAGCTGCTCTTCGGCCGAGGCGTCTTCGGGATCTTCTTTCGACCCGTCGGCTTCGAGATTGGTATCCGAGATTACGCATTCGTTCGCTACGACCCGATGTTCGGGCTCGTCTTCAACCCGTGACCCGGGCCGCGTACATCGAGGCGTATCGCGCGGCGGAAGCCGAGCGGCGCCGACGTGATCCGCGACCTCCACGACGGGTATGAATCCGCATGCGAGCCCTTCGGACGATGCTCGTCTTGGGTGTTCTCGGCGCGGGCTGCGGCGGCGGCGCGACGGGCGCGGGTCGCTCGGTGCCAGAAGGAGCACCGCCGGTCGATGCGGCCGCCGTCGCGCGCGAGGTCGGAGCGGTCCTCGACGACTGGCACGCCGCGGCGGCATCCGCGGACGAGGAGCGATACTTCTCGCACTTCGCGCCGCACGGCGTCTTTCTCGGGACCGACGCGAGCGAGCGTTGGGAGCTCGCCGCGTTTCGCGCGTACGCGCACCCGTACTTCGCGCAGGGTCACGCGTGGAGCTTTCGCTCGATGCGCCGCAACGTCGCGGTGGGCCCGGGCGGCGACGTCGCCTGGTTCGATGAGGACCTCGCGACGGAGAACCTCGGCCCGTGCCGCGGGAGCGGCGTGATGCTTCGCGGAGACGACGGGGTCTGGCGAATCGCGCTCTACGACCTGGCGATCACCGTCCCGAACGAGCGCTTCGTGGAGGTGCGCGAGCTGCTCGCGGGCCCACCCCCGCCGCCGCCCGCCACGCCCGCGCCGGCGCAGTAGTCACGGCCTGTCCACGGACGTCACGTCGTCCTCGTCGTCGAAGAGCCCGTCGGGTCCAGCCGAGCGGACGATGAGACCGCGCGGCTCGCAGTCGACGCGAAACGGCCGATCCCACGCGTCGGCGCTGCGGCGCCTCGCATCGACAACCCCCGCGGCCAAGAAATCATCGACCGTCGGGCACGAACCGCTCCCGTGCTCGAGCCTGAACATGTCTCCGGAGGACATCAGGCCAGCTGCGTCGCTACGGGTCTCTTTGATCTGCGCCACCTCCCACGCGTGCATGACCGCCATTCCGACCGCCGTCGCTATGAGCGCCATGATCATCACGACAATCATCATCTCGACGAGCGTAAACCCTCGCTGTCCACGCCGCGTTCGGCGCGCTTGTCGTGCTCGCATGAAGCACCTCCGGGGAGACCCACATCAAAGTTCGTGCCGCGGCGTCGCGCGTGAGCTCGACGGAGAAACGGTGCTCGAACGGCGCGCGAGGAGACGTTTCGTCACATGCGCGCCCGGGTGACTGTCGTTTCGTCAGGGGGCGTGGCATGCTCCGCGCCAACCAACCGTTCACGCGGGAGCCTCCGGGCTGAGAGGGCGCCAATCGGGCGCCGACCGCCGAACCTGATCCGGGTCATGCCGGCGAAGGGAGATGAGGATGAGCCAGCGTCGCAAGATCTACGTCGAGAGCGAGCGCTCGGACGTGCGGGTTCCCTTCTGCGAGGTGCGGCTACACGACTCGCCGGGGCCCGACGGCCCGGTCCCGAACGAGCCGGTCCGCCTCTACGACACGAGTGGGCCCGAGCGCGAGCGCGAGCGATCGCTCCCGCCGTTGCGGCGCGCGTGGATCGACGCGCGAGGCGGCGGCACCCAGCGTGCTTGGGCGCGGCGCGGCGAGATCACGCCCGAGATGGAGTTCGTCGCGATCCGCGAGGGCGCGTCGCCCGAGCTCGTGCGCGACGAGATCGCGCGAGGTCGCGCCATCCTACCGGCGAACCTGAGCCACCCCGAGAGCGAGCCGATGATCATCGGCCGGCGCTTCCTCACGAAGGTGAACGCGAACATCGGGACGTCCGCGGTGACGTCTTCGATCGCGGAGGAGGTCGACAAGCTCCGGTGGGCGACGAAGTGGGGCGCCGACACCGTGATGGATCTCTCGACAGGCCCCCGAATCCACGAGACGCGCGAGCACATCCTTCGCGGATCGGCGGTGCCGGTCGGGACGGTGCCGATCTACGAGGCACTGGAGCGGGTGGGCGGACGCCCCGAAGATCTCACGTGGGATATCTACCGCGAGACCGTGCTCGCCCAAGCGCGGCAAGGCGTCGACTACATGACCGTGCACGCGGGCGTGCTCTTGCGCTACGTGCCGCTGACCGCCGAGCGCGTGACGGGGATCGTGAGCCGCGGCGGCGCGATCATGGCCGCGTGGTGCCTCGCACACCGCGAGGAGAGCTTCCTCTACACGCACTTCGACGAGCTCTGTGAGATCTTCGCCGCGCACGACGTGTCGTTCTCGCTCGGGGACGGGCTCCGACCGGGCTCGATCGCCGATGCGAACGACGAGGCGCAGTTCGCGGAGCTCCGAACGCTCGGCGAGCTGACGACGCGTGCGTGGGCGCACGACGTGCAGGTCATGATCGAGGGCCCGGGCCACGTTCCGCTCGACGCCATCGGAGAGAACGTGCGGCTCGAGCGCGAATGGTGTCACGACGCGCCGTTCTACACGCTCGGCCCGCTCACGACCGACATCGCGCCCGGATACGACCACATCACCTCGGCGATCGGCGCGGCGACGATCGGCGCGCTCGGCACGGCGATGCTCTGCTATGTCACGCCGAAGGAGCACCTAGGCTTGCCGAACCTCGACGACGTCAAGCAAGGCGTCATCGCCTACAAGATCGCCGCGCACGCAGCCGACCTCGCCAAGGGTCATCCCCACGCGCGCGTCCGCGACGACGCGCTCTCGAAGGCTCGATTCGAGTTTCGCTGGGAGGACCAGTTCGAGCTCTCGCTCGACCCGGACACGGCCCGCGCCTACCACGACGAGACGCTGCCGGCCGATCCCGCGAAGTCCGCGCACTTCTGCTCGATGTGCGGGCCGAAGTTCTGCTCGATGCGCATCACCGAGGACGTGCGGCGAAAGGCGCGCGAGGGCCTCGTCGAGGCGCGCCGAAATACGGAGCGGCCTCGCGCGTAGGAACCTCCGGTACCACCCGGAGGTCCCCGTGCCGTATCTCGGAAGCACCGTCTTCTTCTCGACGCTCGTCGTCGCGCTGCTCGTCGCGCTGACGGGTTGGTTTCTGTCCCTTCGCGCCCTCGCCCCACGCTTCGTCGCGCGCGCCCACGCACGCTGGCGACAGAGGCCCGTGATCACCGTCCTGGTCGGAGGCGTGCTCGGCGGCCTCGCGACCGTGATCGCGCTCCTCTTGCTCTCTCTCGGG
The DNA here is from genome assembly GCA_963740495.1 of uncultured delta proteobacterium. Classification (GTDB taxonomy): domain Bacteria; phylum Myxococcota_A; class Polyangia; order Polyangiales; family CAVUEK01; genus CAVUEK01. The sequence continues at coordinate 171,209 of CAVUEK010000002.1, read as the reverse complement.
CCGGGCATCGCGCGCCTCGCCGGGACGGTCGTCCTCGTGTCGGCACTCGGCGTCGCCGTGTCGGGCGCGAGCGGGCTCGCATCGCTCGTCGGTGAAGGCCTCGCGTCGCCCCGCGACGAGGGACGCGAGTGGATGCGCGTCCTCAAGGGCGGCGTCGCCCTCGAGCTCGCGTTCCTCCTACCGCTCGTCGGGTGGCTCGTCCTTCTCCCGGTCGCGCTCTTCGGCGGTATCGGCGCAGCCGTACAATCGGCGATCGGGCCACTCTTCGCGCGCCGTCCGAGCGAGCTCGAGCCCGATGCGGCGGCGTGAGCTCCTCGCGCGCGGCGGCGCAGCCGCGTCGCTCGCGATCGCGCTCGACGGATGCGATCGCCTCCTCGGTCGCGTCGCGCGTTTGACGGGCGACGATCTCCCCGACGCGGTCGCCGTTCCCACGGCTCGCGCGGTCCCGCGCGCGCGGCGGCTCCTCGACCGCGCCGCGTTCGGTCCGTACCCGGGCGACGTCGCACGGGTGGAAGCGATCGGCGAGGACGCGTGGATCGACGAGCAGCTCACACCGAGCGCGATCGACGACACGCCCGCGGACATGCGCACGGCATTCATCGACGCGGTCGGCGCCCCGTCCGATCTGGCGTTCGAGCTCCGCCCCGAAGAGGTCGAGCAGCAGCTCGTCGCGTTCACCGTCCTTCGAGCGGTGTACTCGAAGCGGCAGATAGAGGAGACGCTGGTCGAGCTCTGGTCGGACCATTTTCACGTCGCGATCGGGAAGTCGCTGTGCCGCCACCTCGAGGTGATCCACGTCCGCGACGCCATCCGGCCGCACGTGTTGGGCTCGTTTCGCGATCTCGTCCGCGCGACCGCCCTCTCGCCCGCGATGCTCGTCTATCTCGACGGCCGCGAAAATCGCGTGTGTCACCCCGGCGACATCCCCAACGAGAACTACGCACGCGAGCTCCTCGAGCTCCACACGCTCGGCGTGGACGGCGGCTATACGCAGCGCGACGTGATGGAGGCGGCGCGCTGCCTCACGGGCTGGGTCGTTCACGAGCGCGGTGCCCCTGGCAGCGTCGCGTTCGATCCGTCGCGGCACGACGACGGCGAGAAGCGCGTCCTCGGCCGCCGCATCGCTGCTGGCGGAGGCGAGCACGATTCTCGACGCCCTCCTCGACGCAATCGTGGAGCAGCCGTCGGCGAGCCGGCACGTGGCGCGGGCCATCGTGGGCTACTACGTCGCCGACGACCCGCCGCCCGATTCTGGTCGAGAACGCCGCCGAATCGTTCCGCGCGACGCACGGTTCGATCCGCGACGTAGTCCGTCTGGTGCTTCGGTCCGACGAGATTCTGTCGGCGCCGGCGCGGGTGAAGCGACCGTTCCGCTTCGTCGTGTCCGCTCTTCGCGCGCTCGGCGCCGAGACACATGCGCGCGGATTCGATCGAAGAGCACCTCGCCGCGATGGGCCACGCGCCGTACCAGCACCCGACCCCGGACGGCTCTCCGCGCCGTGGCGAGGCCTGGCTCGGGACGATGCTCGCTCGCTTTCGATTCGCGCTCGCGCTCGCCGATGGCGGGTTGGACGACACCGAAGTGGACCTCGATTGCCTCGTCGCGCGCCTCGGCGACCCGCGCGAGCCCGCGGGCGCGCGCCTTCTCGCGCACCTCGTCGGCCGCTCGCCCACACCGAACGAGCGCAGCTCTCTCGCCAGCTACTCGTCCCACTCGACCCGCCCGACCCGCGCGCGCGGTCTCGCGCTCGCCCTCTCGAGCCCGGCGGCGTCGACGTGCTGAGCGCGGTCCATGGACGGCGGCGCTTTCTCCGGCTACCTCCGGCCGCGGGCGCACACGACGATGCCGTGCTCGTGCTCGTCTTCCTCCGCGGTGGCGCGGACGGTCTCGCGCTCGTTCAACCCCACGCGGACGACGAGCTCCGGCGCCTCCGCCCGTCGCTGGCGCTCGCGGCGCCCGATGATTGCACGGTCGATCGCGAGCAGCGCCTCCTCGCGCTCGACCATCGCTTCGGCCTCCACCCTGCCCTGGCGCCGCTCCATCCGTCGTACCGCGAGGGCGAGCTCGCGATTGTACACGCGGTCGGAAGCGATGACGCGACGCGGTCGCACTTCGAGGCGCAAGACCGGATGGAGCACGGCGGAGACGAAGGAAGCGGTTGGCTCGCGCGGTTCCTTCACGCCCGGGCCAACGGAGGAGCGACCACGTCCGGGCTCTCGACCGTCGCGCTAGGTCACGCCGTGCCCGAGTCGCTGCGCGGCGCGCCCGGCGTGGCGGTGCTCGAGTCGGCCTCGGAGCATCGGCTCGGCGTCGACGATCGCGCGTTCATGACGGCGCTCGGAGCGCTGTACGCCGGTGACGATGCTCTCTCTCTCTCTCTCGGGACGCGACGCGCTCGAGACCATGCGCCGGCTCGAGTCTCTCACCGGGGCCCCCACACCCGCGAACGGAGCCACCTACCCGGACGACGACTTCGGGCGACGGCTCGCGGAGCTCGCGCGGCTCGTGCGCGCCCGCGTGGGGGTGCGCGTCGCGTGCGTAGATCTCGACGGGTGGGACACGCACTTCGTCGAAGACGAGACGCTCGAAGAGCGCGCACGTGTGCTCGGCCTGGGCCTATCTGAGTTCTTTTGCGATCTCGGGCGCGACGGCCGCGACGTCACCGTGATCGTCGTGACGGAGTTCGGGCGGCGCGTACGTCAGAACGTGTCGCTCGGCACCGACCACGGCCGCGGGTCGGTTCTTTTCGCGCTCGGGGCCGGCGTGCGCGGCGGTCGAGTCGCGGGTGACTTTCCCGGCCTTCGTCCAGACGACCTCGAAGAGCCGGGCGACCTCAGGGTCACGACCGATCACCGCTCGGTCCTCGCCGAGTGGGCCCGCGCACGGGCCGGCGTGACCGGCGAAGCTCTGTTCGGGAGCGCGTCTCTCTCGGACGTAGGGGTCTTCGAGCCGGTTTGACGCCGCCCGCGATCCGGGCTCGGATGAGGGCATGTCCGACGCGTTCGACGTCGTCGTGGCGGGTGCCGGGCCCGCAGGCTCGATTGCCGCTCTCACGCTCGCGCGCGAAGGCGCGCGCGTCGCGCTCGTCGAGCAGCGCCGCTTTCCGCGCGACAAAGTCTGCGGCGACGCGCTCATCCCCGACAGCCTCGCGCTCCTCGACGAGGTCGGCCTGCTCGAGCGCGTGCGCGCCGCTGGCCACACGCCGGAGGCGGTACGTGTCACGTCGCCGGGCGGCCACTCCGTGCGTCTCACGGCTCCGCTCGTCACGATCCGCCGGGAGCGCTTCGACGAGATCCTCGCGAGCGCGGCCGTCGAGCATGGCGCGACGCTCCGCGAGGGCGCGCGGGTGACCGGACCGATCCGCGACGACCGAGGCGCGGTGGCGGGCGCCGCCGTCGAGATCGACGGACGGCCGAGCGAGATCCGCGCTCCCGTCACGATCCTCGCGACCGGCGCGGCGAGCAAGATGCTCGACGCGTTCGGAGTCTGCCGCCGCTCGACGCCGAGCGCCCTCGCGATCCGCGGTTATTACCGGATCCCGAACCTCGACCCGACCGAGCTCGTCATCTCGTACGAACGCCCCGTGATGCCCGGGTACGGCTGGGTGTTCCCGATGGGCCCGACCGAGGCCAACGTCGGTTGCGGCGTGTTCCTCGAGCACGGACGCCCGCCCGAGAACCTGCGACGCCTGCTCGATTGGTTCGTCGCCGAGTGCCGAGAGGTGCGTGCGCTGATGGCGGGCGCAGAGCCCATCGGGCGCCTCGAAGGCGCGCCGCTCCGATGCTCGCTCGAAGGATTGACCGAGATCGCGGACGGGCTCATGGTGACCGGCGAGGCGATTGGCACGACGTACTCGCTGAGCGGAGAGGGCATCGGCAAGGCGATGGTCTCCGGGCAGCTCGCCGCGCGAGCCGCGATGAAGGCGCTCGCCAAGGGCCGTTTCGACGCGGGGACCCTCGGCGCGTACGCAGAAGCGATGGAGCGCGCCTCTTTCCAGGAGCGCTTCGGGCAGTACCGCTCCGCGCAGCGGTGGGTGAACCACCCCTTCGTCGTGGACCTCGTGACGCGGCGAGCCCAGAAGAGCGCTCGCGTCCGGCGGCTGATCGAGGGCATGCTTCGCGAAGAGGTCGCTCCGTCGGAGCTGTTCTCTCTCTTTGGGATTGTGCGGTCCCTCGTCAGCTGAGGGGAGCGCAGGCGCGAGCAGACATGACCGAACGGCGCCATCCCGAGGACGCGGAGACCCAGCCGAGCGGTGGGTCGGACGCTTCGGACGCCCACGAGGCCGAGACGGTCGTGCAGCGACACTCGCGCTCGTCGGCGTTCGGTACGGGGGCGGAGCGGAGCTCGACCGGCGCTAGCCAGGCCGGGACGACGTTGGGCACCGGGCGGACGGCGGCGAGCCGCATCACCGGCGCGACGCTGGTCTCTCCGGACGCCGCATTGTGGGAGCAGGAGATCGCGCGCATGCGGATCTTCCTCGTCGTGATCGTCTCGATCGGCGCGTTCATGGGCTTCTGGGTCGGGTGGATCATCGACATGGACCCGGTCGCGCGCCACGTCGCGATCGTCGCGATCGTGGCCGTGGTCGTGCCCACCGCCGCGATGCGCATCGCCATCCGCGACCCGGTCGCATACACCGAGACGCGCATCACCGCGCTCGCGATCGTGTGCGTCGTCGGGACGACGGTGGTGGTGTACTCGTTCGGCGTGTACTCGCCGGCCGTCGTGACGACGATGTTCGGTGTGGTCGTCTACGCGCCGTCGAAGAGCCGGATCGGAACGCTGCTCGTCTGCGTCGTCGCGAGCCTCTGCTACGCCGTGCTGGCCGTCGGCGTCGGGGCCGGCTGGCTTCCCGACCGCGGGATCGTGGCGAGCGCGCACCTCGGTTGGCTCGAGCAGGTGACGATTGTGATTGCGGTCGAGTCCTTCTACGTCGCCGCGTACGTGCTCGGGCGGGCCTCGCGCGCCGTCACGCTGCGCGCCCTCGAAGAGCGCGACAAGGCCACGCGCGCGCTCGCACAGCGCGAGGCCCTCCTGGTCGAAGCGCGACAGGAGCTCGAGGAGGCCCTGCGCGTCGGCGGGCTCGGCCGGTACACCGACCAGGATGTCGGCTCGTTCCGGCTCGGCGCCGTCCTCGGCCGGGGCGGCATGGGCGACGTCTACGAAGCGACGCACCGCGACACGGGCGAGCGGGCGGCCGTGAAGCTCATGCACTCGCGCGCGCTCGGCAACCCGTCGCTCGTGCGCCGATTCATGCGCGAGGCGACCGTCGTCTCGTCGCTCGACGCCCCGAACGTCGTGCGTGTCCTCGAGGTCGGCGGGCTCGAGGCCGGCGTGCCGTACATCGCCATGGAGCGGCTCGAGGGAGAGGACCTCGCCGAGATCCTGAGGGACAAGCGGCGGATTCCGCTCAAGCGGGTGGTGAAGCTCGTGCGCGATGTCGCGGTGGGCCTCGAAGCCGCCGTCGCCGCCGGCATCGTCCATCGCGACATCAAGCCGCGAAACCTCTTTCGAGCGGTCGCCGAGGACGGCTCGAAGGTGTGGAAGATCCTCGACTTCGGAGTCTCGAAGCTGAGCGACCACGGGGCACGCTGACCGCGGGCCAGATCGTCGGCACCCCCGGCTACATGGCGCCCGAGCAAGCGCTGGGCGGCGAGGTCACACACCGTACGGACATCTTCGCGCTCGGCGTCGTCGCGTACCGCGCGCTCACGGGACGGCCCCCGTTCGGAGGCGACTCGTCGCCCGAGATCCTGTACGCCGTGACACACCAGCAGCCACCGCGACCGAGCAGCGTGGTCTCGGTGCCGGACGACGTCGAGGATGTCCTCGCGATCGCGCTCGCCAAAGAGCCCGAAGATTGCTTCGAGACGGCGCGCGAGCTCGCGAGAGCGCTCCGCGACGCGGCGCGGGGCGCCCTCGACGATGCGCTGCGCGACCGAGCGGATCGCCTCCTCGAGAGATTGCCCTGGGGCAGCAAGAGCTGAGCGATCAGCCGCGCATCGTCGCGCGGTAGGCCATCTGGTCGTCGTACATGCGATGGAACACGCGATGCTTCTTCTCGTGGTACGCGAGCACATCTTCGCCACCGGGCTCGACGATGCCGCCCGCGGCGCTCATCGAGCCCATCGCGTCGAGCACGCTCGATCGATCGCCGGACGCCACCGCGCCGAGGATCGCCGAGCCCAGCAAGACGGCCTCGGACTCGCGCGGAAGGACGATGCGGCAACCGGTCGCGTCGGCGTGCTCGCGGATGAACACCGGGTTCTTGGCATCGCCTCCGCGTCGCCATGAGCGTGTCGACACGATGACCCGCGGCGTTCATGGCGTCGACGATGTGCCGGGTGCCGTGCGCGATCGCTTGGATGGTCGCGAGGTAGACGAGCGCGAGCGAATCGACCGTGTCGGAGAGCTTGAGCCCGCTCACCGCGCCTCGCAGCGTAGGATTGGCGCGAGGGCTCCGGTTGCCGTGAAAGTACGGGAGCACGTGGAGCTCCTCGGTGAGCTTCGCCGCGTACGGCATTCCGAGGGCGAGCGCGTCGAGGCGCTCGTCGAGGAGCGCGTAGACGGTCGTCCCGCGGCGGCCTGCTTCGGCGTGGAGCTCGCGCGCGCGAGCGTGCGACTCGATGACGTGGTCGATGAGCGCGCCCGTCGCCGACTGCCCTCCCTCGGTCAGCCAGAAGCCGGGCACCATCGCCGAAAAGTACGGGCCCCACACCCCGTCGACGAACTTCGCCTCGCGGCTCACCGCCATGTGACAGCTCGACGTGCCGCCGATGAGCGCGAGCCGTCGCTCGAGATCGTCCGCGTCCGGAAGCTGCTCGTCGATCGCGGCGCCGAGCAGCCCGAGCCCACCGGCGTGCGCATCGATGATCGAGACGCCGACCGGCGTTCCCTCCCGAAGCCCGAGCTCCTTGGCGGCGCGCGCGCTCACGCCACCGGCTCTCTCGCCCATCGGCCGGACACGCGTGCCGACGCGGCGGAAACCTTCGTCCGCGAGGTCCCCGAGACCGATCGCGCGGAAGTACTCCTCGTCCCACCGGCCACCCTCACCCTCGTGGCCGAGGTAGGTCCACTTGCACACGGTCGTGCACAGAGACCGTGTCTCGTCGCCCGTCGCGCGGTAGACGAGGTAGTCGGGCAGGTCGAAGAACCTCGCGACGCGGCCCCACGTCGAGGGCAAGCTCTCCTTCAGCCACAAGAGCTTCGGCGTCTCCATCTCCGGAGAGATCACGCCACCCACGTAGTCGAGCACACGATGCCGGCCGGCGTTGATGCGGTCCGCCTGTGGGATCGCGCGATGGTCCATCCACACGACGACGTTCTGCTCGTCCTCGCCCGTCGGGCTCACGCTCACGGGGCCGTCGTTCTGGTCGAGCGCGACGAGCGAGCACGTCGCGTCGAAGCCGATGCCGCGCACCTCTTCACCCGAGAGGCCCGCGACGTCGAGCGCGCCGCGGACCGCTTCGCCGCACGCACGCCAGATGTCGTCCGAGCTCTGCTCGACGAAGTCTTCCTCCGGGCGCCACGTCGTGATGTCGCGGCTGCCCGTGCCGCGGCAACGACCGCCGGCGTCGAACACGCCGGCGCGCGCGCTGCCGGTCCCCACGTCGATGCCGAGATAGAATCGGTCGCTCACCCCGAGCTCACTTTCGGTCTGCGAGGACCCGCACACGGAATCCGAGCTCGTGGGAGAGCGCGACCATCTCCTCGAACACGTCGCCGTACGCCACGGCGACGTGGTTCGAGAGGTAGTGCGCCATCAGGGTGTCGCGGCCGATGCCCATGTCCGCCGCCATGAACGGCCATTCGCGCGTCGTGCCTTCCCACCACGCGTCGCGCGTCGCGGCCGGCAGCTTCACGACCTCGCCGCGGCCGATGTCCATCTGCAGGCGGCCACCTCGAATGTACGCGCGGGCCCACGTCATCTCGCCGGGCAGGCTCTCGCCCGCGAACGTCCCTCCCGGCGTCGGGAAGTAGAGCGACGGCTGGCGGTAGCTGTGCACGCCGAGGAGCGAGTCCGGGTCGTGGTTGAACGCGTAGGCGCCGCACGATCCCGAGTTGAGCAGCACCCAGAGGAAGCGCCCGTCGTGCTCGCCGCCCCAGCGGACGTCGTGGAACATCACCGCCTGGTGCAGGCCCTTTTTCTCGAGCAGCCGCTTCATCATCTCCATGGGCACGACGTTGCCCTGGTCGGCCTCGGTGGCGCACGCGATCGTGTCGCCGTTCGTCTCGGGCCGGCACGTCGAGTTGAGCAGACCCTCGGCGAAGTCGCTCGGCGGCCGCAGCGGGATGAGGCCGAGCTGGTACTGCCAGCCGATACAGTCCGCCGCGTACTCGTCGACGAGGTCGTTCACGACGAGGTAGTCGCGCAGCTGTTCTTTCGTCGCGCGCTCGTCGAAGTCGAGCGCCCCCGGCTCGCCCCAGTGGAACGCGACGCCCGCTTCTCGGACGAAGTGGAACGCCTCGTCGATGCGCGCGTCGGGCACACTGCGCCCGCGATCGATGATCCAGGCCTGGTCGATCTTGTGCTCGGTGAAGCCGTGGCGGTTGAGCAGCCGCGGTCCGAAGTACCCGTTGATCATGCCCATCGACGTGTCGCCGAGCATCAGGATCAGCGCGCGGCGCTCGCGGAGCCCGGCCGCGACCTCGCGCGCGATCTGCGACGCCGCCTCCGAGATCGGCGCATGGTACGCGATGGCGTTCTCGTCGTACCGGATGCGGCCGGTCGTGCACCACTCGTCGAGGCGCGCCATGAAGGTCTCGTCGCTCGAGAAGTCCGGGGCGTCGGTCCAGATGCGAGAGTGCTCGCGGTCCAGGCTCTCGAGGCACGCGCCCGTGTTGAGCAGGCCGACGAGCCCCGGCCAGCGCCCCGAGAAGTTGCTCGCCAAGAGGAGCGGGTTGTCCTTGCCGACGACGCCGTCGGTCGTGTGCGGCCCGTAGAGCCAGTGGACGCACACGCCGATCATGGGATCGTCGATGGGGCCGAGACGCTCGATCGCGTGATGCGGCTTCGAGAGGAACCCTTCGACGAGGTACGGCTCCCGTCCGAGCTTGCGCACCGCTCGCTCGAGCTGCGCCGTCGCTTCGCGCACGTTCGGAAGCGCGAGCTCGTTCGGTTTGTCGCGGCCGTCGCCAGGCCAGAACAAGGCGATCTTCGGCTTCATGTCGTTCCTCCGTGTCCCGAGGGACTGTTCCCCCGGCGGGCGCCCATCCTATAAGCTCCCGCCCAGCGAGGGATCACCCCATGGCGAAAGCGCTCACGGTCACGTGTATTCTAGCGATGTCGCTGGGCTTTTCGGCCTGTGATTGCCACGGGCACGAGGGCCAGGAGGGCGCATCGACCGACGAGCCGCTCGTCATCGCGGTGATCCCCAAGGGCACGACGCACGAGTTCTGGAAGTCGGTGCACGCGGGCGCCGTCTCGGCGAGCCGGGAGCTCGGCTGCGAGATCCTCTGGCAGGGTCCGCTCCGGGAGGACGATCGGGCCGAGCAGGTGCGCGTCGTCGAGGACATGGTGAGCCGCGGCGTCGCCGGCATCGTCCTCGCTCCGCTCGACGACACCGCGCTCGTCCCGCCCGCACGCGACGCGGCGCGCGAAGGGATCCCGGTCGTGATCATCGACTCGGATCTCCATTGGCAGGACCGCGTATCGTTCGTCGCCACCGACAACGTCGAGGGTGGTCGGATTGGAGCGCGGCGGCTCGGCGAGCTCCTCGGCGGAAGCGGCAAGGCGCTCCTCATGCGTTACCAGGAGGGCTCGGCGAGCACGACGAACCGAGAGACAGGCTTCCTCGAGGTGATGGAGCACGAGTTCCCGGGCATCGAGCTCGTCTCGACGAACCAATACGGCGGCGCGACGACCGAGACGGCGTACGCGACGGGAGAGCGCCTCCTCGTGAGCTTTCCCGACGTGGACGCGATCTTCACGCCGAACGAGTCGACCACGTTCGGAATGCTCCGAGCGCTTCGCGACGCGAACAAGGCGGGCGAGATCAAGCTCGTCGGCTTCGACGCGAGCACGCAGCTCGTCGAGGCGCTCGAAGGCGGCCACGTTCAAGGTCTCGTCGTGCAGAACCCGTTTCGGATGGGAGACCTCGGCGTTCGCACCGTGCTCGCGCACATCCGGGGCGAGCACGTGGAGGGTCGCATCGACACGGGCGTGCGCCTCGTGACCGCCGAGAACATGAACGAGCCCGAGGTACACGAGCTCCTGGCACCGGACCTCAGCCGATGGCTCGGCGATGGCTCGTGACGCCACATGAGCGCTGCCCCGCTGCTCCGAATGCGCGGTGTGGAGAAACGCTACGGCGCGGTGGTCGCGCTCGCAGGCGTCGACCTCGAGATAGAGACAGATGAAGTCCATGCGCTCGTCGGCGAGAACGGCGCGGGCAAGAGCACGCTCATGAAGGTGCTCTCCGGGGCGGTCGCGCCGGACGCGGGTCGCATGGAGCTCGGCGGAGCTGCGTTCGCGCCCGCCGGGCCGCTCGATGCGCGGCAGAGCGGCGTCGCGATGATTTATCAGGAGCTGAATCTCGCGCCGCACCTCTCGGTCGAAGACAACGTCATGCTGGGGCGCGAGGAACGCCGCTTCGGCATCGTCCGCCGCGAAGCGGCTCGGCCCCGCGTTCGTGAGGCATTGGCGCTGCTCGGACGCGACGACATCGACCCCGAGCAGCGCGTCCTCGCGCTCGGTCCAGGTGCGCGGCAGGTCGTCGAGATCGCCAAAGCGCTCGTCGGCGACGCACGCGTCGTCGTCATGGACGAGCCGACGAGCTCGCTCTCGCACGCCGACGCGGAGCGCCTCTTCGACGCGATCCGCCGGTTGAAAGAGCGGGGCGTGTCGGTCATCTACATCAGCCACTTTCTCGAAGAGGTGATGAAGATTGCCGACCGGTACACGGTCCTGCGCGACGGGCGCACGGTCGGTTCGGGCGACGTCGCGAGCGCGAGCCCGGCGTCGCTCATCGAGCGGATGGTCGGTCGTGCGGTCGACGAGATCTTTCCGCGGGTCCAGCACGAGATCGGCGAGCCGGTTCTCGAGCTGTGGGATCTCGCCGGGGTGCCAGCGCCGACCTCCGCGAGCCTCACTCTCCACCGGGGGGAGATCCTCGGGATCGCGGGGCTCGTCGGCGCGGGCAGGACCGAGATGCTGCGCGCGACGTTCGGGCTCGATCCGATCCGGCGAGGCCACGTGAAGGTCGCGGGCGTCGCCGACCACGGGCGCTCACCGCACGAGCGCCTCGGGCAGGGCGTCGCCTTGTTGTCCGAGGACCGAAAGCAGGAGGGGCTGGCGCTCGGGATGAGCATCGCCGAGAACGTCACGCTGTCGAAGCTCGCGCCGTACGCTCGATGGGGCCTGCTCGACCGGCACGCCCGCGATGCGCGAGCCGCGGCGCTCGCGGCAGAGGTCGGGATCAAGTGCCGGGACGTGGCGCAACGAGCCGGTGAGCTGAGCGGCGGCAACCAGCAGAAGGTCGCGATCGCGCGGCTCCTCCACCACGAGGCCGACGTCCTCATGCTCGACGAGCCGACCCGCGGCGTCGACGTCGGGAGCAAGGCGGAGATCTACGCGCTCGTCGGCGAGCTCGCCGCTCGAGGCAAGGCGATCCTGTTCGTGAGCTCGTACGTGCCCGAGCTGCTCGGCGTCTGCGACCGGATTGCCGTCATGCATCGCGGCGTGCTCGGGAGCGCGCGCGCGGCGAGCGAGTGGACCGAGCGCGACATCCTCGACGAAGCGACGCGCGGGGAGAGCGCCGAGTGACGGACGCACACGACGCGCGCGATGGACGCGACCGCTGGCGACGGACGCTCGGTCTGCTCGGTCCGTTCATCGGGCTCGTGTTGGTCGTGGCGCTCTTCGCGGCGATCGAGCCGGGGAGCTTCCTCAGCCTCTACAACCTGAAGACCGTCGTGACCCAGACCGTCATCGTGGCCCTCGGCGCGATCGGGATGACGTGGGTGATCGTCGGCGGCGGCATCGATCTCAGCGTCGGCTCGGTGATCGCCCTCGCGTCGGTCGTGAGCGCGATCTTGTTGCGCGACGGATCGCCGCCCGCGATCGCCTTGGCAGGCGGAGTGCTGGCCGGGACCGCGGTCGGCTACGTCAACGGCGCTCTCATCACGAGCCTTCGCGTCGTGCCTTTCATCGTGACGCTCGGCACGATGCTCGTCGCACGCGGCGTCGCAAAGTGGCTCGGAGACGAGCAAAAGGTCGACGCCCCCGCGGAGTGGCTGGGCGATCTGATGTCGAAGACGCCGGAGCCGCGCTGGCTCCTGGTCGCTCCGGGCGTCTGGGTGACGATCATCCTCGCGGTGGTCATGGCGTACGCGCTCCGTCGCACCGTGCTCGGGACGCACACGTTCGCGGTCGGCTCGAACGAGGCGACGGCGCGCCTCTCGGGCATTCGCGTGCCGCGGGTGAAGATCGCCCTCTACGTGCTGTCGGGCACGTTCGCGGGGCTCGCCGGCGTCGCTCAGCTCGCCCGCCTCACCGTCGGCGACCCGACCGTCGCGATCGGCAAGGAGCTCGACATCATCGCCGCCGTCGTCATCGGCGGGGGCAGCCTCGCCGGCGGCCAGGGCTCGATCCTCGGCTCGCTGATCGGAGCGCTCTTGATGGCAGTGCTCGCGAACGGTTGCACGCTCGCCGACGTCCCGAACTACGTCCAGGAGATCCTCATCGGCGCCATCATCGTGGTGGCCGTCGCGATCGACCGGCTGCGTCAGGGCCGCGCCGCGGACTGATCTCCTTCGCGGGCGCGCGTCACTCGAGCGTTTCGCGCAGCGCTTGCTCGACGTCGGGCTCTGCGGCGTCCAGCGCCGTCGCCAAATCCGTGCACGGGACGAACTCGGTCACGCGAATGTGCTGCTCCGCCGGCTCACGAAACGGGACCATGTGATCTCGCAGATCCACGTCGGCCGCCCACGGGACGAGCATCGCCGGTGTCGGGCCCGGCCGGCTCACCATGGCGACGACCGCGCAGCCGCCTTCTCGCGCCAGAAGGACGGCGCCGAACGAAGCCGCCTCGCACCCACCCTGCGGGCACGCGCGCTCGGGCTCGGGCCGCACGTCGAGAAGCGTCGAGTCGACGACGTGCTCGGCGATCGCGCGCAGGTGGTTCTGCACCATCAGCGCCTCGCCGCCGTCGGCCTCGGGCCCGAGCACGACGCGCGGCCAGAGGACGACGAGCCCACCCGCCTGGCCGCGGGAGGTGCTCACGCGCGGATCGGTCGTCGCGTCGAAGCGCGCCGCATACGCCGGGTCGTCGGGATCGGGCGGCGGACCCTCGCTCTCGGGCGGCGGCGACGCGCCGCCGCCACCGCCGCACGCGGCCACGAGCCCGAGAAGACCGAAGACCGCGCGGTGGCTCACAATTCGGTCGCGAGGTACTGGATGCCGGGCTCGGTCGGGTCGCCACCGCCACCGCCGGCGATCTCCGTGAATGCCGAGATCGCTTCCCTCGACGCAGTACTCCCAGCGCCGCATCGTGCGCGAGTTCTCGAAGTACGTGCCGTTCGACGTGTAAGCGTCGTTCTCGTTCGTGATCGCGGTGTTGGTGATGTGGCAGTCGCACCCGTCCGTCGCGTCCGTGCAGTCCGCGGAGTCGACCATCGCGGTCGCCTCGATGACGGGTCCGACGAGCCCGCAGCCGAAGCCCATCGTGCAGCTCGACGGTACGTGGACGTTGATGTCGACGTAGAGCGTCACGTCGCGCGACACCATGGTGGAGTCGAACGTGACCGTCCCGTCGACGGTGCCCATGCCGGAGAGGAACTCCGCCGTCGGGCATGCGCTGCCGAAGAGCGCTTGGATGTCCGCGTACGTCACGCACGTCCCCGTGTAGCGCCAGGTCCCGGTGAGGTCGCCGCCGCACGCGGCGAACGCGGGGCAGGTCTCCATGATCTCGATCGGCGCCGCGGTCCCGCTGCCGCCGTCACCGGGGCCCGAGTCGGTGCCGGGGCCCGAGTCGGTGCCGGGGCCCGAGTCGGTGCCGGGGCCCGCGTCGGTGCCGGGGCCCGCGTCGGTGCCGGGGCCCGCGTCGGTGCCGGGGCCCGCGTCGGTGCCGGTTCGGTCGTCGTCCCCGCCGCACGCGACCAACGGGCTGAGGACAAGGGTCGCGCCGAGCGCGAGAGCGATGCGTGCACGGTCCATCGAATCACCTCGTGAAGAAAGGGTCCGGCACCCTACCACGAAAGGAGGTGGCGGCGACGCCGCCCGGCGCGAGCCGCGGTCTCCCCGCAGACGCTGAGCACGGTTGGTCTCACCGAGCGCCGGGAACCCGGCGGCTCCTCCGCGGTCCAGCTATCATGAGGTCGTTGAAGATCACGCCCACCACGGTGAATCTCGGGCTCCTCGCCGCGGGGATGGCGCTCGGCGTGGCGCTCGCGGGAGCGCCGGCGACGGCGGCGGCGCAAGCCGGCGCCGACGGCACGGCACGCCGTGAGGCCGTGGCTGCGTTCGAGCGGGTGCGGACGAACCACCACCGCGAGGCCTGGCGCCTGACCGTTCCGCGGGGACCGTCCCACCTGCCGGCGCGGTACGAGATCCTCTATCACGCGAAGTTCATCTCGGAGGTCGAGACACACGTGGCCGTGCGCATCGAGCGCACGCCTGAAGGCGCACGAGGCGAGCTGATCGCGTCCGACGGAGTGCACCGGGCCGCTCTGCCGCGCGACGAGGTCGACGCGTTCGCGCGCGCCGCGTTCTACATGCTGGGCTCGACACAGACGCTGAGAGACCGGACCTCGGGCTTCGGCGGCGGCGGCTATGCGAGCCACATGCCGGAGCGAACGATCGAGATCGCGGGGCTCTCCGGCTCGACGTTCCACGTGAGCACCGAGCACTGGCAACCGATCTCCGACGAGCTCGATCTCTACGCGAGCGTCGACCACGTCGCGCACACGCTCCTCGTCGAGCGGTTCGAGGCGATGCTCGATCTCTATCTGCGCGGTCCGGTCGAGCCCTGGTCGGGCGCGTTGCAAGCGGAGCTCCTCGCGCGGCTACGTGCCATCCCGCGCGGCGAGACCCTCCTCGACGACTATCGCCGAGACGATCGCGACTGCGTCGTGGCGAGGCTGCTCGCGCACTTGCTCGTCCCCCACCTCGATGCGTCGTTCGTGCCGATGCTCGACCGAAAGGGCCTCGAAGAGGCCGCGTACGCCCTCTCGCTCCGAACGATGCCCGAGGACGCGCTGATCGGGATCCTTCCGCGGCTCATCTGTGCCACCGACTGGCGCGTGGAGAGCCCCGCGCTCGCCCGCACGGCCGAGCTCGGCGGCGTGCAGCGGCGCATCCTCCGGGAAGCGCTCGGTTGCTCGGCCGGCCAGAGCTCGTTCGAGGGCGTCGCGCAACAAATCGAGCACCTCGGCCCTCTCCCGCCGGACTTCGACGTTCTCGCGCGCATCGCTCATCGCTCGCGCGACCCTCGTGCGCGCACGGCCGCGGCGTCGCTGGTGGCCCGGCTCGGTCCCGTGTCGACGCGTGCGGCAGCGGTCGAGGCGCTCTTCGACGTCTTCGAGAACGCGACCGACGCGATGGTGCGAAGCGATGCGTACTATCGAATCGCGGCCGTCGGGATCGACGAGCCGGAGGTGGCGGCGCGCCTCGACGCGGCGACCGACGCGGCGCTCGACGCCATCCCCCTCGACTCCTCGCACAGCGATCAGCAGTACCTCGTGATGGCCGCCGTGTCCTCCGATCCCGAGAGCCACGCGGCCGCGCTCGAACGGCTCACGGCTCATTCGGACGTAGCGATCGTCGTCACCGTCATCGAAGCGATGGAACGCTACGACGTGCACGCGGCCCTCGCCGCCATCCACCGGCGCCTTCTCCGTTTCGCGAACGGGCGCGGAACGTTCGCGACATTCGACGGCGAGCTCTTCGCGCACGTCGCGAGCATCCTCATCCACGACGATCGAGACGCGCTCGACGCGCTCCGGCGCGCGCGCGCGCGGCTGCCCCCGGACCAGGACGCCGCGCTCGGGCTCGAGCCGCTCGAGCGCTACCTGGCGTCACAGGTGCCCCAGGAGCGCGTCGCGGCGATCCTCGACCTCGCTCGCGCGCGCCACGAGATCCGCCCGGACGTGCGGGAAGTGCTGCTCGCGCGCCACGCCGGCGACGGGCTGACGGCCGAGGCGATCGATGCGGCCGCCGCAGCAAACCGGTGAGCTCGACGATGCGGCCGGAGGGAAGAGCTCAGGGCGGCTCGACGTCTCGATAGCAGCCGCCGGGCGCCGTCGGAACGCAGGCCGCGGGCACCCAATCGCACTCGAAGTCGCCGTAGTTGGTCTCGTACCGGTGCTCGAAGTCGCTGCACGTCGGGTTCGAGCGGTGGGTACAGTCGTAGTCCTGGTCGAGCTCGAGCATGTACGGGTCCAAAGGAAGCGAGATGCCGGACCCCCGCTCCACGCGCACCGCGGAGCCTTCGAGGAAGAAGTGCGCCTGGGCCGTCGGCGGACGCGAGCCCGAGAGCTCGATGAGGAGCGCGCAGCGAAGGCCGTCATCGCTCTCGATGCTCGCGTCGAAGGGAGAGTGCGGTCCGGCGAGGTCGCGCGTGTGAACGAAGGTGCCCCCACCTCCGTCCTCGAGCACCGAAGCCCCGTCCCACGTCTGTCCCATCAGCTGCCATAGGTACTCGTCCATCGAGAGGAAGAGCCGATTGTTCTCGGCGCCGCCGCAGGAGCTGCCGTCCGAGCCGCCGCCGAGCACGAGGTAGACGCGGGTGATGTGCGCCAACATCGGGAGCCCGTCCGGGGCCGCAGAGATGAACAGCCGATGGGTGAGCGTGAGGAAGACGGCGCGTTGGCTCGTGTCGAACGACGCCCAGGACTCGCAGGTCGTCGCCGGCAGGGTCGCGAGCAGACGGTCGCGATGCTCGGCCAGCGTCGAGGTGCCGGCGGTGGCGTCTCCTGCCGATGCATCGAGCGCGGTGGACGCGTCGGCGCCGCCCGAGTCGAGCGCGGGGGCGTCGACAATGACGGCCGAATCGGCGAGCGCGGCGTCGGCGGACCCGTCCGGCCCGAGATCGTCACCCGACGAGCACGCGGCGATCAGTACGAGCGCCGCGGCGAGCGCACGAGAGCCATCGAACTGCCACATTTTTGCCACTACACCACGATCGGGCGCCGGCCGCGAGAGGCCGCGGGACCTGGCCGTGCTACCAGGTCGCCGATCGGACGAGGAGGCCCGTCTTCCAGACGCGGTCCTCGGAGTCGAACGACGCGATCGTGGCGGTGGGCTCTCCGACCTCGCGCGCAAAGTCGGCGAACGCGGAGCTCTGTTCCACGTTGTCGACGATCAACAGGCCGCCGGGACGGAGGTGCCGGTGCGCGATCCCGAGCTCGAACAGGACGTGATCGTAGGCGTGATCGCTGTCGTGAACGAACGCATCGATCGACCCGAGCTCTCGGAGCACGCCGGGCAGGAGATCCCTCGCGTCGCCGAGGCGGAGCAGGTGACGCTCGCGGAGCGCGTCGGGGATGGCCCACCCGGGGGCCTTCGTCGCCGGAAGCCGCGTCGTGCCCTGCGCGAGCACGCGCTCCTCGGTCGGTGGCCTGTCGATCGAGACGAGCTTGCCCGCCCCGTTGTCCGCCATCGCGAGCAGGATGAAGGCGCTGCCGAACCCGTTCAGCACGCCGGTCTCGACGACGACCGCGGGCCGTCGCGCCCGCGTCGCGACGTAGAGGAGCCCACGGTACGCTCGAAAATCGCGCGCACGCGCGAGCGTCGCCGCGGCGAACTCGGGAACGCCTCGTGTCACGAGGGCGAGCGCGTCGAAGAAGTCGACGTGAGCGTCGAGGTCTCGCGAGTACGTGTCGAGCGCCGTCCGGTCGACGCCGAGGAGCGGCGCGAGGGCGCCGAAGTAGTGATCGATGGCTATCGGCTCGGTCACGGTCGACACGTGAGGATGACGTGGGTGTACGGCACGCGGAGCATGTCGTGGCGAACCGCGGACTGCACGTGTGGAAAGACGCGCCGCGCGAGAGCGGCGTACCCGTCCTCGGTGCGCACGTTCCGGCCACGGTCGCGGTCGATGAGGAAGCGAGCCACGCGACTCTGTGCCGGCGCGATGACCGCGTCGAGCGTCACGAGGCGCCCGCCTGGGACGAGGCGCGAGGACGCGAGCTGGAAGAGGCGGCTGGCCGCGTCGTCGTCGAGGTGATGCAGCACCGCGACAGCCAGCGCCACGTCCGCTCGCGGAAAGTCTTCGAGCCGCACGTCGTGCACGCCGGCGCAGACGAACGTTCCGCGATCGCCGTAGCTGCGACGGGCCGCTTCGATGTACGCCGCGCTCGGGTCGAAGCCGAGATAGTCGACCTCCGGCAGGTAAGCGAGCGTCCGCCCGGTCCCGCATCCGATGTCGAGCACGCGGTCGCCTCTGGAGACGCGCGCGTAGCGCGTCACGAGCTCCGTCTTCACGCGGTGCTCGCCGACGAGGCGCGAAAGAGCGTCGTAGAGCCGGGGACCTCGCAGGAGCCCCCGGAGCCCGGTCCGGATCTCGCTCACTCGTGACCGCCGTCGCCCGCGAAGCCGACCGCGAGGAGGCTCGCCCCGCGACGACCGCGTGCGCGCTCGAGCCCGAGAGCGAGCTCGGCGCGGCAGAGGAGCGCCATCGCCCGGTTCAGCGGCCACGAAGGGACGCGAAAATCGCGCGCGAGCAACGCGCGACGCCGTTCCTCGGTCAGGTCTCGCGCGCGGAGTCTCGGCCGGAGCGCGCGCGCGGCGCGGAGCGCGGGGAGGCTCGCCCGAAAGATGCCGTGCTCGTGCACGTGCACGAGCTCCGCGTCCCGGAAGAGCGCGCCGAGCTCACCGACCTCGTAGCGACGCTTGTGCCCTGCGAGGTCGTCGAAGACCGAGCGGAGCGAGCGGACCGCCGGGACCGTCGCGAGCACGAGACCACCGGGCCGAAGACGGGTACACGCCTCGACGAGCAAGCGCGCCGGAGCCTCGATGTGCTCGAGCACATCGAAGAGCCCGACCGCCTCGTAACGTCCGTCGTGCTCTGGGCCGAGCGCACCGACCTCCGCCGCGAAGAACTCGCTCGACGGACATCGCGCCTCGGCCTTCTCGAGCAGCTCGACGCAGGTGTCGACGCCGGTCACGGCGTAGCCGGCGCGCGCCAGGTGACGCGCGACGGCGCCGCTGCCGCACCCGATCTCGAGCACTCTCGCCGGCGGCGGAACGCCATGAGCGAGCAGCGCCGCCTCGATCCACGCGTTGCGCGCAGCGTGCCAGAAGTGTCTGTCCTCCATCCGCCAGATCACCTCCGCGACGACGGGGTCGAACGGAAAGGCGTCGGCGTCGTGGCGAACGGAGGGCGCGATCGTGAGCGACATCGGCGAGCCGTCTCCACGGAAGGGTCAGGCGGAGCGTTTCCAGCCGAAGGCTACCATCCGGAAGACCCGGCCGAGCGGGCGGCCGAGCGCCTCGATCGCGCTCACGGCTGCGAGCCGAGCGGGAGTCATCGCTTGGCCCGGACGCCGGGCGTCGTAGGGGAAGCGCCACATCGAATCGGACCGCGAAGCCGCTCCGCGAGAGCGCGGCGCGCAGCGTTCGGTCGTCGAAGAACGCGACGTGGTTCTGGCCGAAGATCTCTCGCACGGCGAAGTCGACGCCCAACCCCGCGAGAGCCCTCGCGGCGAGCACGATCGCGGCCGCGTGGTTCGGAGTGTAGACGACGATCTGCCCGCCGGGCCGGAGGCTCGCCCGGACGCGCCCCAGAAGAGGGAGCGGATCTGTGACGTGCTCGAGGAAATCCATGAGCGTGACGACGTCGTACGCCTCGGTCGCGTCGAGATCTTCGGCGCGGCCGGTGCGCACCAACAGGCCGCGCGCACGAGCGGCCTCGGCGAGCCGTGGGCTCAGCTCGAGACCCTCCGCGTCGAAGCCCATCTCGCGCGCGACAGCGACGAGGCTCCCGACGCCGGCGCCGACGTCGAGGAGCCTCATGGGCTCGTCGTCCGAACGGCGGATCCGCGACAGTACACCGCGGAAGAGCTCGCCGGCGGCCGCGCCATCGAGATAGTCGCCCGCCGTCGCGACGGCGGCGTAGCGATCGCCGTACCCCGCGGTCACGTCGATCCCGCTGGCGACGTGCTTCCACCACATGCCGCAGTCGCGGCAGCGACGAATCGTGCCCGGCACTCTCGTCGGTTGCCGAACGCCGCGGAGGTCGTACACGACGCGCGAGCGGGTCGCGCCGCACAGCGGGCAGATGGGCGACGTCTTCGAGCTCTCGGGGTCAATCACGGACCGGGGACTTCGTCTATCGAGAGCGACATCGAGCGTGGGTCGTAGAGCATGCGATAGATGGCTCGATCCGGGAAGCGCTCGCGGAGCGCAGCGACGTCGGCGGTGCGGCGCGCATAGACGATGTCGTCGCGGAAGTACGGGTCGGGGTGCGGGAACTGCAGGACCCAGGAGCCCGTACGGTCGCGGAGATAGAACTCTCCGAGCGCGCCGACGAGAATGACCGCGTGGTGTATGCCCTGTTGCTCGATCGCGTCGTAGGGTTGGCGCTGCGCCTCCGCCTGCGCTCGCAGCGTGCGCGCGTGGTAGGTGTCGAACACGCCGTAACCGAGCGCGATCGTCGTTACCAGGGCGAACGCCGGCGCCGCTCTCGCGATCCCGAGCTCGCCGAGGCGCACCAGCACGCGCCGCGCCCCGAGCACCGCGAGCAACGTGAGCGGCACCGCGGTCTCCGAGAAGTGGATCGGGCCGACGACATGGACGCCCGTGTACTGGTGCGCGAGCGCGACGCACAGATCGAGCCCGACGCCGCACGCGAGCACGACGGATAGCGGCTCTCTTCGCGTCACTCCGAGCGTGGCCAGGGCGATGCCGAGGGGTCCGAGGAACCAGACGCACAGCATCAGCGTCTCGAACGCGAAGTTGATCGGGATACGGTCCCACAACCCGAGCTCTTCGGGCGCTCCGTAGGCGCTCTGGATCCCCGGACCGAAGCGAGCCTGGACGAAGATGTAGCCGGTCGTCTCGTGGTTGTACCAACCGAAGACGACGAGCGCCGGGACCAGCCCCGCGATCGCGAGCAGCACGTATCGCCGGTACCCGGGCGCGCCACGTATCGCCTTCCAGGCGAAGAACACCCCGAGTGGCGCGAGCAGCATGCCGATCTCGATCGGTCGTGTCAGGAACGCCGCGCCGGTGAAGAAGCCGAGACCGGCGGCCGCGAGGCTCGGGCGCTCTTTGTCGCGCGGCACAAGGACGCGCGTCGCGCAATAGATCGCGAGCGCGAGGAACCCGCGCGACACCACGTGCGCGTGGGTCGTCGTGGACAAGGCGAGGACCATCGGAGAAAAGAGCCACAGGATCGCGGCGAGCACGGCGCCGCGCGCGTCGGTGAGGCGGCGGGCGGCCGCGGCGACGGCGATCGCGGACACACCCGCCAGGAGGGCATACAGCATCGCATCGAGACCGGTGACGAGGCTCGCCGCGCGAAA
The DNA here is from genome assembly GCA_963740495.1 of uncultured delta proteobacterium. Classification (GTDB taxonomy): domain Bacteria; phylum Myxococcota_A; class Polyangia; order Polyangiales; family CAVUEK01; genus CAVUEK01. The sequence goes on along the minus strand of CAVUEK010000002.1, from coordinate 149,746 downwards.
GAAGATGCCACCCGGAAAGTCGATCGACGAGATGCGCCCGTCCTTCACGTAGGTGAAGAGATCGGTGAACGCGCCGAGAGGGCGGAGAAGCGGGACGCTGAGCTCCCCGTGCGCGACCATTCGGGCGCTGAAGAGCACCGAGTTCTCGTCGTCCGTGACCGGGAGGTCGTAGAGAAAGAGCCGGCGGCCGACGTGAGCCAGGACGACGACGAGGATCGCGAACGCGCCGGCCGCGACCGTCCAGCTTCGAGGCCCGAGCCAATCGACCCTCGCGACCACGCGGCGGACGACCCCCGTGAGCGGCCTCGCCACGCTCAGCCCGAATCAGAAGACCGCCGGGCAGGACGAGGAGCAGATGGCCGATCCAGAACGAGAGCTCCTCGCGGCTGATGTACGTGAGGCCCGGACCGAATCGCGCGCCGTAGTTGAAGAGGTCGTCGAGCCGGTAGAAGACGAAGAGCAGGAAGACGCCGAAGAGCAGCGCGTCGAGGCGAAAGCCCGAAAGACGCGGTCGCGGCGGGCTCGGTGGGCTCGTCTCGGTTGCGGTCTCAGGCATGAGGACTGTCGAAGAGCCTGAGGACCTCGACCGGCTCGTCGTCGTCGGCGCGCACGAAGCCGCCCCCGGAAGCGCAGCGCGCGACCCAGGCCGCCGGCAAGAACGCCTCGTCGTAGTAGCGGACCACGCGTCCGGCGCGCGGCGGCGCGAGGTGGATCGGTTCGTCGTCGAGGAAGTGGCGGACGGCCGCGGCGACGTCGTTCCAACCGGCGAGCGCGCGCATCCCGGTCGTCCCGGAGAAGCGCGGATTCACCTCGAACGTCACCGGCCCACGCTCGGTCGTGCGTAGCTGGACGTTCACCGGGCCGACCAGGTCGAGGCTCTCGGCGACGCGCACCGCCTCGCTCTCCACGCCTTCGAAGCGGCCGGTCTCCGCGACGACGGTCGTGCCCGCGAGGAGCGTGCGTCTCATCGCCGTGACCGCGCCGGCCTTGCCGTGCCGATCGCAGAGCACCGCGACCGTGTGCTCCTCGTCCGGCGAGCCGAGGTGCTCCTGGACGATGGGATCGCGCGTGCCCGCGACCGCACGCGCGAGCTGGTCGCGATCCGCGACGACGCGCACGTCGTGGCTCCCCTGACCCCGCCGCGGCTTGACGACGAGCGGGAAACCGACCTCGCCCGCGAGCTCATGGAGCCCTCGCTCACTCGCATCGACGGTGGAGCGCGGGTGAGCGAGTCCACTCGCGCGCAGGTGCTCGACCAGCGCGTGCTTGTCGACGCACCGCTCCACCCGAGCCGCCGCGCTCACCAAGACCAGCGCTCCCGAGCGCTCTTGGATCGCGTCGCGCGCTCGCGCGAGGGGACCGAGCTCGCCGTGGGAACCTACGAGCACGATCTCGATGCCATCCTCGACGCACGCTTCGACGACGCGGTCGACGTACGTTTCGTGCTCGGACGACGGAAGCGCGCGCCCTCGATCGAGCGCGAAGAAGCCGGCGGCGAGGGCCTCCCGGTCGGTGCCGGCGATGAACGCGTCCGGGAACGCGGCGCGAAGCGCCTTGGCGACGCCTTGGCCGATGTTCGAACCGACACCGGTGACGAGAGCTCGAGGTGCGCGCATGTTGCCCGTGGTGGTGGGCGGCATGCTACACGAGGACGCCGCCGACTCGAACCGGCGCCGTGATACCGTTCGCCCGTGCCGGAGACCGAGCTCTCCATCGTCGTTCCGTGCTTCAACGAGGCGGAGTGCCTGCGGCCGCTCGTCGACGCGATCACGGAGAGCGCCGACGCGACGGGCCGGAGCTGGGAGCTGGTCCTCGTCGACGACGGCTCGACCGACGGCAGCTATGCGCTGCTCCGAACGATCTGTGAGACCGACGAGCGCGTCCGCTTCGTGCGTCTCTCTCGCAACTTCGGGCAGCAGATCGCGATCTGCGCCGGTCTCGACGCCGTCCGCGGGTCGCGGATCGTGCTCATGGATGCGGACCTCCAGGATCCGCCCGACGCCTTGCCTCTGTTCGTCGCGGAGCTCGAGAAGGGCTACGACGTCGTCTACGGCATCCGGCAGGACCGCGACGATCCGTTGCTGACACGCGTCTTGTCGCGCCTGTTCTGGACGTCGATCCGCTATCTGAGCGGCTTCGACATCCCGAGGAACATCGGGAGCATGCGCATCTTCAGTCGGCGCTTCCTCGCCGAGTTCCAGCGCTTCCCCGAGCGGCAGAAGTTCATCGAGGGCATCTTCATGTGGATCGGTCTACCGCGCTCCACGATCTCGATCCCGCACCGCCCTCGCCTTCACGGCAAGACCAAGTACGGGATGTGGCGAAAGATCGAGCTTGCGACGACGGCCATCACCGCGTTCTCCGACAGACCGCTCACGCTGGCGATCGGCGCGGGCCTCTCGTTGTCGACGCTCGCGCTCTCGTTCCTCGCGTACATCTCGGCGCGGCGCGTCTTCTTCGACGTCTACGCGCAAGGCTGGGTCTCCATGTTCGGTGTCGTCTTGCTCGTCTTTGGGATCCAGATGATGTTCCTCGGCATTCTCGGCAAGTACATCGGCCGCCTCTTCCACGAAGCGAAGCACCGTCCGCTCTACATCGTCGAAGACGAGTCCTCGCGCGATGTCGGCTGACGCTCCCGACAAGGCTCTCGTGACCGGCGGAGCTGGCTACGTCGGCACGGTGCTCACCCGCCTGCTGCTCGACCAGGGCACGCGCGTTCGCATCCTCGACCGATTTTTCTTCGGGCGCGCGCCTGTCTCGAGCCTCGCGCACCGAGACGGGATCGAGATCGTTCGCGCCGACATCCGAGACGTCACGCCCGAGCACCTCGACGGGATCGACACCGTCTTCGATCTCGCCGGCCTCTCGAACGACCCGAGCTGTGCGCTGGACCAAGCGCTCACGACGGAGATCAACGTCCGCGGCGCGTCGAAGCTGCTGACCGCGGCTAGGCGCGCCAGGGTCCGGAGGTACGTCTATCCGTCGTCGTGCAGCGTCTACGGTGCTGGGGGTGACGCGCTCTTCGACGAGGACTCGCCGCGGGCGCCGCGGAGCGCCTACGCGGAGTCGAAGGTGACGATGGAGGACCGAGTCCTCGCAGAGTCCGGTGCCGCGTTCGAGCCCACCGTCGCGCGGTTCGGGACGCTTCACGGCCTCTCGCCGCGAATGCGGTTCGAATCTGATCATCAACGTCATGACGTTGATGGCGGTCCAGAAGCGGGAGATCTTCGTGCTCGGCGGCGGCAACCAGTGGCGGCCGCTCATCCACGTGCACGACGCCGCGCGCGGCCTCGCCCTCTTGGCCAGCGCCCCCGCGGAGACGGTATCGGGCCGAGTCTTCAACATCGGCTCGACCGATCACAATCACCGAGTGAGCCGGGTCGCGCGCATGGTCCAAGACCAGGTTCCGGGGACGGCGCTGATCACGGTCCCCGAGGATCCGGACGAGCGAAGCTATCGCGTCCGGTTCGATCGCGCGGCGCGAGAGCTCGGCTTCGCGCCGACGATGACACCCGAGCACGGCATCGCGGAAGTCCTCGCAGCGCTTCGCGAGGAAGCGGTCCCGACGGGCCTCACGACGCGAACGGTGGACTACTATCGGTACCTGATCGAGGCGAAGCAGACGCTCGACGACGTGTTGCTGGACGGACGTCTCTTGTGAGTGAACAGAGGCACAGCGGGGTCGAATTCTTCCGGCACTCCGTCGGGGACGAAGAGATCGCCGCCGTCGCCGACGCGATGCGGGGCCCGTTGCTGACCCGCGGCGCCGTCGTCGAGACGTTCGAGCGCGAGCTCTCGGCTCACCTCGGCAACGGCGTCCGAACGCTGGGCACGAGCTCGTGCACGGCGGCTCTTCACCTCTCGCTCCTCGCGTGCGACGTACGCCCCGGCGACGACGTGGTGACGACACCGCTCACGTTCATCGCGTCCGCCAACGTGATCCTTCACGCCGGTGCGACGCCGATATTCGCGGACGTGGAGCCACGCACGGGCCTCATCGATCCCGGAGCCGTCGAGGCGGCCATGACGCCGCGGACCAAGGCTGTCCTCGCGGTCCACCTCTACGGGCAGCTCGCGGACGTTGCTCGCCTCCGCGCGATCTGCGACGCGTCCGGCGCCTCCCTCGTCGAGGACGCGGCGCACGCGATCGAAGCCATTCGTGACGGCCACCGCGCCGGCCACCTCGGCGACGCTGCGGCGTTCAGCTTCTACGCCACCAAGAACATCACGAGCGGAGAGGGAGGAGCGTTCGCCACCCGCTCGGGCGAGCGCCTCGATCGCGCTCGGCTCCTCTCACAGCACGGCATGTCGGCAGCCGCCGCCGATCGCAGCTCGGGAAGCTACCGTCACTGGGACATGCTCGCGCTCGGCTACAAGTACAACATGACGAACCTACAGGCCGCGATGCTTCGGCCCCAGCTCGCGCGCATCGAGGAGATGCGCGAGAAGCGCGAGGCGCTCGCGGCTCGGTACGAGGCGGCGTTCGCGAACGTCGACGGGCTCGATTTTCCCGGTGTGGTCCCGGGCGCGACGAGCGCTCGCCATCTCTTCACGCTCTGGGCGCCCGACGGCAGGCGTGACGCGTACCTCGCGGGCTTGAACGCGCGAGGGATCGGCACCGCTGTGAACTACCGCGCGATCCACCTCCTCACCTATTACAAGGAGCGTCTCGGTCTCGACCGCGGCCGCTTTCCGATCGCGGAGTCGATCGGCGACCGGACGCTCTCGCTCCCGCTCTACCCATCGCTGTCGTTCCCAGAGCAGGACCGTGTCATCGAGGCGGTGCTCGACGTGCATCGCGCCGGCTGAGCGATGTCTCAGCGACGTCCGGGCGGCACGCGCGACCGGCGCAGAACCGCGTGAACGCGGGCGGCAATCTCGGCCTCGCTCACGCCTTTTCTCACGAAGTCGTCAGCGCCGATCCCGAGCCCGGTGACGGCGCGCGCGGAGTCGGTCTCGCTCGTGAGAAGGATGATCGGGAGATGCGTCAGCGCCGGATTGCTGCGCACGAACGACGTCAGCTCGAGACCGCTCAGGTCGGGCATGTTCAAGTCGACGAGGATCGCGTCGCACTCGTTCTCCGCGAGCCAGTCCAGCGCCTCGCCGCCGCTCTCGACCGCTTCGACCTGGAAACCGAACCGAGTGATCGCCCGCTTGAGGAGCTCGCGCACGATCTCGCTGTCGTCGACGATGAGGATCTTGGGCTTGTTGGCGGGCTGGGTCACCTTGCTTCCCGTTCCGCTGGGTCGCGAGGGCGAGGTGGCCGGAGAGTTGGTTCGGCTCACGCGGTCGTGCACCGCGAGGCTCGGCCGCGTCAGGAGCTCCCGGACATACGGGGCGACCGCGCGCGAGCCGGCGAGGTCGAGGTCCGCCTTGGTCGCGAGACGCTCAATCTTGCGCGCGAGCTCGGCCGCCTTCGGCCGGCTCTCGGCGTCGGGGGCGGTGGCTTCGCGGACGAGCGCATCGACGTCCGCGTGCAACGCCGGATCGAGGCCGCGCACCTCGTCCGGGAGCGTGATCGGCGTCGAGCGCAGCGCCTCCGCGATCAGTCCGACGGTGTCTTGGCTCCGACGCGCGGCCGTGAGCGCGAGCATCTCGTACAGGACGAGCCCGACGGCGTAGACGTCGGCGGGCGGCGCGATGCGCTTGCCCTCCACCTGCTCGGGAGCGACGTAGCGGAACTTGCCCCGGATCTGTCCCTCGCCGGTGAGCGCCGTCGTGTGCATCACGCGCGCAATCCCGAAGTCGGTGAGCTTCACTTCGCCGTGCCGCGAGACGAGCACGTTCTCGGGCGTGACGTCGCAATGCACGACGGGCCGCCGCTGGTCCGAGTCGTCGACGATGTCGTGGGCGTACTCGAGCGCGCGGAGGATGTCGCGAGCGCACGCGAGCACGAACCCCAGCGGCAGGTGCTCGCCCGCCTTCACGACGTGCGACAGGATCCGCCGCAAGCTCGGCCCGTCGACGTACTCGAGCACCATGAGGTACTCGTCGCCGTCGAAGATGAGGTCCTGCGCCTGCACCACGTTCGGGTGGCTCAGGCGAACCATGATGTTCGCCTCCTTGACGAGCGCTTGGGCGAACTCGGGATCGTTCGTCAGCGTCGGTGCGAGGCGCTTCAGGACGACCTGTCGCTCGAAACCGGCCGCTCCGCGGCGTCGCGCCAGGTACACCTCACCCATTCCGCCGGCGCCGATGCGGCGTATGAGCTCGAGACCACGTTCGGCGGCGACCTCCGCGACCCTCGTTCCCTGCAGCGCCTCATCCATCCGCGCGCCGGCCTCCCGCCGTCCATCGAGCGTAGGCTCGCGGCAAGCACCGCGTCAACGCCCGAACGGCCGATCGCTTTGCACGTGCACCCGCCTGCCGTTACCTTCCCGCCATGTGCAGGAACATCCGCGTGCTCTTCAACTTCGAGCCTCCCGCTACCGAGGACGAGATCCGCGCCGCGGCGCTCCAATACGTTCGAAAGGTGAGCGGCACACGCAAACCGTCGAAAGCGAACCAGCCCAGGTTCGACGAGGCCGTCGAGCAGATCGCCATGGCGACGCGCGACCTCGTGCACAGCCTCGAAACGACCGCCCCGCCTCGAACGCGCGAGGAAGAAGCGCGCCGCGCCAAGGAGCGGGGAGCGAAGCGATTCGGGCGACCCAGCCCGGCGTGATGCTCAGGATGCCTCCGACGGAGGCGAGAGCGCCTTCTTGCTGGGCGCTCCGTGCTCCGCCTCGATCTCGCGCTCCATGATCTCTTCGAGGAGTTCTTTCGACACGTCCGCGGTGATGAGCCCGAGCCTCGTGGCTTCTTGAACCGCCGCCCGTTCCACCTCGAGCAGCCGCTCGGTGGTGCGCTCGACCTCTTCGCTTCCGAGCGCGTCGGCGGAGGGCGTGAGGCTCTCGATCTCCTCTTCGAGCGTGGCCTCGCGGCCGCTCATCGTCGCGCGCAAGCGATCGTACGTCGACTGGTGGATCTCGGCGCGGGCGAGCGAGTCGTCGAGACTGCGCAGCGCGGCGCGCGTCGCACGCAGACGTCCCCGGAGGCGCATGTAGTCGCGATGGCTCGAGCCACCGTCGATCGCGCCTGCCCACCGGAGCAGCGGGCTCATCGTCAGACCCTGGACGAGGATCGACACGAGGACCACACCGAAGACGAGGTCCAGGAGGAGCTCGCGCTGCTCGAACGACTCCGGCAAGCTCAGCGCGAGCACCATCGAGAGGCTCCCTCGAAGGCCACCCCACAAGAGCACGGCCGCCCACCGAGGCGGGATCCTCTCGCGGCTTCGCGACAGGAGACGCTCGACGATCGCGATGACGACCGCGCGCGCGAGCGTCAGCGCGAGCCACGCGATGACGATGGGAAGCCAGTGCCCGAGCATCCGCCACAGATCGATCTCCTTGCCGAGAAGCAAGAAGACGAAGCTGTTCGCGGCGAAGACGGCGTACTCCCAGAAGCTCTCGACGGCGATCCGGTTCGTCGGGGTGAGCCCGTACCGTGCGCCCACGTTCCCCGTCGCCATACCGGCCGCCACGACGGCGAGCACGGGTGAAGAGTGCGCGGCGACGGCGAGCAGGTAGCTCCCGAACGCGGCGATGGTCGTGAGCATGATCTCGACGAGGTGATCGCTCACGAGCGTGGTCACGTACGACACCGCGAGGCCAACCAACGTACCGATGCCGATGCCGACGACGATCTCCCACAGGAGGAAGCGCGCGACCCACATCGCGCTCACCTGCTGGTGGACCTCGCCCACGCCGAGCGCGGCGCCGAGAACGATGAACGCGACGACGGCGACCCCGTCGTTCAGGAGCGACTCGCCCTCCATCAGCACCGCGAGGCGCTTGGGGACGCCGAGCTCCTTGAAGAGCGCGACGACGCTCACGGGATCGGTCGCGGCGAGCATCGCAACGAACAGGAACGACACCATCAGGGGAAGACGCGCGCGGGCGAGCGGCTCGAGCCAGAAGGCGAGAACGCCACCGATGGCTATCGCGACGATGACGCCTGGGACGGCGAGGAGGAGGATCGCTCGGAGGTTGGCCTTGAACTTCGGCCAGCTCAGGTGGAAGGCCGCCTCGAACAGAAGCGCAGGCAAGAACAGCGTGAAGAGGAGCTCCGGCGTGAGGCGGATCGTGTCGAGGTCGACGAAGGAGATCTTGTGCTCGATCACGCCGAGCCCGAGGCCCGCGAGGACGAGCGCCACGGTGTACGGCAGGGCCAGCCGGCGCGCGAGCATCGCGACCGCGCTGGCCACGACGAGAAGAAAGAAGAGCGTCGTCGCCGTCGTCACGGCGCGCTCGAGGGCCCCAGCGCGCGGACGATCTCGGTGTACGCCTCGTCGAGCGTGAAGATCGCGGTGATCGAGACCGACGTAGAAGGGTTGTCGAACGGGTTGTAGTAGCTGCCGTCGGGAGCGAGCTGCGACGTGGAGCTCACGATCCCACCCCAGAGGTAGAGCCACGAGAGCGGCGTCACCCCGACGCCGAGCGCGAGGTACGTGGTCGCGCGGAGCTTCGTCGCGCTCGCGTCCGCGAGGCAGAGCTGCTCCGAGTCGGCGACGATCACGGTCTCGGGCGACGTGCACGCGACGGCGAGCGGACGCCCGTGCGCCCATTGGCCTTCGTAGTCGACGCCGAGCGACACGTAGTCGTTCAACGCGAGGCTGAGCGAGAGGCCGAGCGTGCCGACGAGGATCGACGTCGAGGGCGCACCGAGCTGGTCGAGCGGCTCGTGCGCTGCAGCGCTCGCAGTGAAGGGGACGCGATAGATGTCGCTCTCGGTCGTCGGCACGTTCTTCGAGTGGAAGTTGTAGCGGAGGCCCCCGTACGCCTCCACCGTCAGGCCCGAGAGGACCTCGGTGATCACCCGCGTCGCCGACACGTAGCCTTCGAGCCCGAGGACGAGGTTCGCATTGCGGCTCTCGATCGAGATCGGGGCGAACGCCGTCACGCCCGCGCCGATCGCGATCTCCCCGGGTAGCGTGACGAGCGTGCTGTTCACGATCGCGAGCTCGAGGTCCGAGAAGACCGGGTCGTGATTCCGGGTCGTCTCGTCGCTGTCCGTGAGCTCGATCGCGAGGTCCTCGCGGAGCCTGAGGCTGATCGACTCTGCGAGGTACCAGCGTGGGCGCAGGCTGAACGTCTGCGAGTACGTCGGGTCGTAGGAGAGCGCGGCGTTCGGATCGAACGTCCACGTCGTCACCGAGTGGTCCCACACGAAGAGCGAGTTCCGCCATGGGAGCTCCTGCACGTCCGCCACCCATCGGCCTGTCTCGAGATCGTAGCGAAGCCCTTCGCGCTCCTCGCTCCCCGGCGCCGTCGCGCGAGGCGGCGGTTGCGCGTCTTGAGCCGCTGCCCACAGGGGGAGCGCGAAGAACGTGCCGAGAAGAGTCGCCGCGACCAACGAAGCCCACCGCCGTGTCGCGGGCCCGAGGTCCATCACTCCGTGGAGAGGTCTTTGTGGAGTCATGAGCGCTCTCAGACGCCGAAGCCGTACTCCCAGCTGAGCGTGCGCATCAGGTTCACGACGTCCATGAACTGGTCGAGCTCGTAGTACGAGCCCTCCGCCTCGAGCGCCGCGGCGTGAAGGAGCATGCGGGCGCCGACTCCCTGCTCGCGGCCGCGCGCGTCCGGATACGACGCCGCGTAGTAGCGAACGGAGGTGAACGGGTCGACGAGCTCGACGCGCTCGCCCGCGGGTATCGCGACGCCCTCCGCGCCACCTTCGACCCAGATGCGAGACATCTCGAGGAACGTGTGGTCGTAGCTCAGCGGGACGTACAGCATCCCGAAGAGAGCGCCGTAGATCTGTGTCGAGAACCCGGTCGACGGATCGAAGGGCACGCCGGGCGCGTTGCCCGTGCCGAGCTGCGCGATCGTCGGATAGGTGAGCCCGCCGGCGCCGTCGGGCCGCGGCGCGAAGCTCCCCCAGTCGTCGGCGAGCAGGCCGGCGAGCAGACCCGTCGTCGCCTCGGGGAACGTCGTCTGGAAGTTGATCGAGAAGCCGCGCACGTCGGTCGCTTCGTCTTGGCCGACGAAGTACGTCTTGCGGATCGGTCAGCGCCTCGAGCGCGAGGATCTTGTCGTAGAAGAAGCCGACCCGCTCGAGCTGGTCGAACCAGTAGTAGCCGGCTCGTCGAAGTTCCACGTCGTCTCGAAGTACGCGCCCGATCGCCGAGCGCGACGTTCGCCTCGGGCTCGTAGTAGTCGTCGATGTAGAACGCCGTCGTCCCGTCGCCGACGTCGTACTCGACGTAGTCGCCCGGCTGGGCGTCGCGACGACCCGCGTGAAGAGCGAGAACGCCGCGCCGACACCGGCCGTCCACGAGCCCATCGCCGTCCTGCGCGATCGTAGAACTCGTCGAACGACGGATCGCCCGCCGAACGCGTCCGTCGAGGAAGCGCGCGGTCGAAGACGTAGATCCTGGTTCGTGTAGACGCAGCTTGATGAAGTAGCCGCCAGAAGATCGCGCTCAGCAGTACGGGCCGACGCTCGAAGCCGAGCCGCTCGCGCCGGAACGCGGCGAAGAGGTAGTAGTCCCAGTACGTGTCGATGATCCTCTGCACCGTCTCGTACGCGTCCGCGCCCGCGTCGTAGAGCATGCAGTCGGGCAACGAGATCGCTCTGCTCGTCGCTGCAGAAGCGGTACGGCACCGCCGGACGGCCGCGCGGCGTCGACGAGCGGGTCGTCGATGCCCTCGCGCGCGAGCTGCGCTCGGCGCGAGGCTCGTGTACGGCACGTCCGCGCGCTCGCTGCATGCGCCCGACGCCGCCCCCGAGCGAGCGCGGGCAGATCGGTGTATCAGGATACGCGGGTTCGCCGTCCGTCGAAGGACGAAGTCTTCATCGAGCCAACCGAGCCAGCCGCAGCGCTGCATCGAAGTAGACCCACGCGATCTCGGCCGGGTCGGTCGCGCGTCGCGTGAACACCTCGACGAGGTCGCCGTAGCCCATCTTGATCGCGGCGTGGTCGTAGTGGCCGATGCCCGCGGCGTCGGTGACGACGAAGTTGTTCCCGTAGTCCATCACCGTCGAGTACTGGTACTCGCGGATGCGGCCGTCGATCTCGGCGTCGGTCATCGGGTCCCACGCGCGCGGCGCGCATGTGCCGTCGTCGCGCAGCGCCCAGTACTCCGGAGTGGTAGTTCAGCGCGTCGTAGCTGCCGCTGAAGTTGTGGCGGAGGCCCAGCGTGTGGCCGACCTCGTGCGCGCGCGCCGCCTCGAAGATCGGGTGGCGCAGCATGTCGCGCACCGCCTCGTAGTCGATCGCGCCGTCCTCGGCGCGCAGCTGGTACGTCTGCCCGTACCACTCCATCGTGCCGTCGCCGGCGGTCGCGGCGTCGCTGGATGGCGCGCGCGAGGCCCGAGCAGGCCCTCGTCCGCGAACTCGCGCGCCGAGCATGCACGCGCCCCGCGCGTGCAGCCGCTTGCGCACGTTCTCCATCGGCGCGTGAGGCGCGGAGGCTCATCCCGCGGAGCGGCGACGCCGCCTCGAGCGAGTGGTCGTCGACGGGCAGCGCGCGGGTCGATGCCCGCGGCGAGCCGCATCGCGTCGCCGGAGAGCGCCTGCTCGAGCGGCGTGCCCGCGAGCGCGCGCAGGCGCGCCGCGCCGCGCGTCGCGCCGCCGCGGCCGTAGCCGCCCGCGCCGCGATGCGCCCGCGCGGCCGCTGCATGCGCTCGACGCATCTCGCGCGCGGCTCCGCGGCTGGCCGCGCCGCGCCGCCGCGTCGTCCGCGCCGGGGCGCGCCCAGCGGAAGTCCATCGCCGCGTCGAGGCGCGCCGCGTCGATCGCCGGTCACGTCGACCGCGTGCCGTCGCTCGCGCGCGGCGCGACGACGCTCGCGGCCCACTCCTCGACGTTCGATCGCCGCTCGTGAGTCGACTCCTCGTCGAGGTCGCCGTTGAGCAGCGCCACGATGTCGCGCGCGTACGACGCGAGCTCTCGACCCCGGCGCCGTAGATGAACGCGTTCGCCTGGATCGATCTCGCCGGTCTCGGGGTCGGCGGCGCCGGGCCGTAGCCGAGCGGGTTCGCCGGGCTGCGGGTCGTGGACCCAGCCGAGCATGTTGTAGCGCAGGTCGCCGATCCGCGCGGTGGTGCCGCGCTCGCCGCACGCGTCGGGATCGCCCGTCGGTGCACCGGGTTGTGGCAGAGCGACGAACGACGCGCTGCCCCGTCCTCGCGCGTCGCGCTCGGGCGCGCAGGCCGCCGCGTCGCCGCCGTGCGAGAGGCACTCGTTCTCGCGGAGCGACGCGACCGTGTCGACGAAGCGCGCTCGTTCCACTCGTCGATCAGGTACTGCGCGTCCGCGAAGAGATCGTCGGGGAAGTTCTTCGGAGACGTAGTACGCGATCGGCCTCACCGTCGCGATCGCGGTACGGGATCGTGCACGTCGCCCGGCTCGCGTGCGCGCGCGCGCTTCGCGAGATCGAGATCGCACACCGAGCCGCGTCCGTCGTCGCACTCGCGCGTTCGGTGCGTGCACGCGACGGGCTCGTTCGTCGTCGGCGTCGCGGCGGTGGCTCGCCTGCCAGAGGTTGTGCGGTTCGCGAAGCGGTAGCGCGCCGGGCTCGACGACGCCGTAGTGCGGGTCGTAGCCGGGCCGCTCGCGTCACGAAGTAGCCGAAGCGTCTCCATCCGGTCGCCCGTGTAGTCGAGCGGCTGGTAGTCGCGGTCGTCGACGCGCAGGAACGAGTGGCGGACCGTGATCTCGCTCGGCGCGCAGTCGAGGTGGCTCGTGGTAGGCGAGGAAGCAGACGGGCACGTCGCCCCAGCCCGTCGATGGTCGACCGTCGTCGGGCTGGACGAACACCTTGTTGACGATGTCGATGTACCCGACCTGCGCCGGTCGTCCGGGTCCTTCTCGAACTGCGGCGCGTCGGGATCGCTCGGGTCCTCGACGTAGTACGCGACCGGCTCGGTCTGGATGCCGTTGAAGACGCGCGCGAGAGCAAGAAGTTCGCTGTCGGTGACGAGGTTGCTGCGACCAGTCGACGCGCATGAACTCGCCGCTCGTCCAGGGCCGGTCCGTCGTGTTCTCCACGATGACGTTGAGCTCCTCGCCGGTCGTCGGGTTGTACTGGCGGCGGATGTCGAAGTGGCTCTCGATCGCGTACATCGCGATCGGCGCGCCGTCTCGGTCGCGTCGCCCGCTGATGCCGCCGGCCCTCGCGCCCGGCGATCCACTCGTAGCTGCGGCGCGCGATGAGGTAGTGCTCCTCGATCTCCCACGCGATCTTCTCGAGCACGCTCTGCTCGCCGACGAACGTGAAGCCGATCGTGTAGCGGCGTGTCGATGACCGTCTGCAGGTAGTACCACTCGCCGGCGAAGACCGACTTCTCGAGCGCGCTCGGCTGCACGCGATCCACCGGAGGCAAGGATTGCGCGCAAGCGAGCAAGAAAAACGACCCGAACAGAGCGAAGAGTCCCCTCGACATGTCTCACCTCGGAGCCGGGGACTGTACCTGGGGCGCCATCGTGGTGCATCCCACGCGTTTCCCGAGACGTTACTCGGTGGCACGACTCGTGCTCCCGCTCGAGGCATGAAGAAGAGCGAATTTCGGAGACAGGTCGCAGCGTCCATCCAGACGGCGAGGTCGCACCTCGAGTCCCACCCCGAAGATGACGCTGCACGCTACGTCGTCGCGCTGCTCGAGCGCTTCCGCGTGCCGGAGGTCACGCTCGCGCCCGCGGCGGCGGACCGCGTCGCGGAGCTCCTGTCGACGCTCTGGAAGGGGCTCCTCGAGAGTCACTACACGGGCCGAGAGCTCCTCGTGCTCGCAGACGCGCTGTGCGTGCTCGTGCGCGATGCGGACACGCTCGCGTCGCTCGCCCACCACGCGTGCATGTTCCATGGCTCGTGGCACTCCGCGGCGAAGGCCGAGATCCTCGGAGCCGAGAGGCTCGCGCGCGCGGCGCTCGCAATCGACCCCGACCACGACTCCGCGCTCTGGCTGTACTCGTGCGACGATTTTCTCGCGCGTTTCAACCAAACGCGACCGAAGGGAACGCCGAAGCTCCACGGCCCGCCGGTCCCGCGCCCGGACGCGGCGTCGTGGGTGAAGCGCGTCGAGGACACGCTCGCGCGCTTCGACGCAGGCGAGCACCCGATCGATCTCTTCATGCGGATCGAGGTCGTGCCGGTCGACGCTCCAGAGGTGGTGAACGCTCTCGTCCACGGCCTCGCGCACACGGAGGAGTGGCGCGGCCAGAAGGCGTGCGCCGAGGCGCTCGGACGCGCGACCGTCAATCTCGACCGGGTGTGCGAAGCGTTGATCGGCGCTCTTCACCCGCCGCTGCCCACGGGCACGTGGTACGACGCCGACGGCGAGCGCGGGTACGGTGAGCAGGCCGTATCGTCGCAAGCCGCCGAGTCGATCTCGAAGCTCGGGTCGAGGGCCCTCGCCACGCTCCCGAAGGTGCTCGAAGTGATCGCGGCCGCGCCCGCGTTCGACGTCTGGAACGACCGGTACTATGCGGAGGCGCTCCTCGCGCTCGCGAGCGCCGCGAAGGGCCAACCACGCGAGCGCGCCCACGCGCTCGTCGACGAGATCGTCCGCCGCACCCGTTCGCTCTCCTCGGAAACGCTCGGGTTCTACGGCTACTCCGATTTCCTCCGGGCAGCGGCGGCCCTCCGGGCGGGCCGCGACGCCGCCTGACCTCGCGACCCCGCGTCACGCGCGCGCCAAGCGCGCCCGGACTCGGCTATCCTCGCGCGATGTCCGACGCGCCGACCGTCGAGCTCACGCGCGAAGAGCTCCTCGTCCTCGCGGCTGCGGTGCGCGAGATGATCAAGGCGGATGGGACGATCACGGAGACGAAGTCGAGGATGGCTGCGGACCTCGCGCGGCGCCTCTCGCTCGACGAGGACGGTTGGGAGGCGATCTGGCAGGAAGCGACGCGGACCCTCCCGAGCGTCGACTCCGTGATGGAAGCCGCAGCGCGGAGCCTCCATCGCATCGACGCGAGAGAGCTCATCTACGAGCTGCTCTACGAGATCGCGACGGACGGGACGATCGTGGACTCGGAATGGGATCTTCTCGAGTGGCTCGACGAGACGTGGCGCCTCGTCGACTCGCGAAGGGCGTGACGCTCAGTTCAGTCCGTTGAAGTGCAGCGTGTAGTGCGACGTGCACGAGTGGCCCGCGAACGGCACGACCTTCACGTAGTACGTACCCGTGTCGGTCGTCACGTCCCTCTCGATCCAGGTGATCCGCTCGGGCGCGTTCCCGCTGCGAACGCCGCTCGCGAGCGGCGCGTTGGCATTGCAGTCGGCGTAGTTCCGGTAGAGGTAGACGTCGTAGTCGTGCCCGATCGGGATGTCGGTCAGCTCGATCTCGATCGTCTCGAGCGTGAAGATCGACACGTTGTCGAGGACATCGAACTCGTAGCAGTCCGCCCGGTCGGCGACGCTGTCGAAGCTCCCCGTGATCGTCACGTCGGGATCGAGGTCGAACGTCGCGAACACGCACGAATCGCACGTGTCGTTCGGCTCGTACGCGTCCGGCATGCGGAGATCGCTCCCGTCGCAGTCCTGATCGATGCCGTCACCGCAGATCTCGGCCGACCCGTCGCCGCCCATGCACATGCCCCACGTGCCGTCCATCTGGCAGGTCTCGGTCGCCATTCCACAGATCCCCATGCATCCGCGGGTCGTCCCCGCGCAGTCCGGATCCGCGCAGTCGATCATGCCGTCGCAGTCGTCGTCCTCACCGTCGGTGCACTCGGTCTCGCGCTCGGCGCCGGAGCACACGCACGACCCTTCGTTGCAGCGCTGCTCCGCGTCGCACGTCCGGCCGCAGAGACCGCAGTTCATGGGGTCGGTGTCCGGGTCGACGCAGCTGTCGCCGCACGAGATGAAGCCATCCGGGCACATGCATCGGCCGGACATGCAGAGCGAGCCCGGCGCGCACGCTTGGTCGCAGTCGCCGCAGTTGGCCGTGTCGGTCATCGTGTCGACGCACGAGGCGCCGCACTCCGTCAGGCCGGGATCGCAGCCCGTTCCGCACGCGCCGCTCTGACACACGGTGCCCGCGGCGCACGGATGACCGCACGCGCCGCAGTGCCACCCGCTCGAGCGCGTGTCGACGCACTCGCCGTCGCACTCGACGAGCGGCACCTCGCACGGCCCGATTGGACCGCGGTCCGGGCGCATCCCACCATCCGTCATGGGAGGGACGACCGTCGGGTCGCCGCAGCCGGCGAGGGCGATCACGCCCCAAACGAGACCCGCAACACCCCGCACGAACATGACGACTACCTCCCAGGCTGGGCGTTGACGGTGTTGCCGTGGCTCCGCAACAACCGCAGCTCCTCCGGCACGTTCTCGTGGTCCTGAGTGTCCCTCAGGTGCTCAGCCGTATTCTGTGGCATGTTCGTGAAGAATCGAAGCCCCGTCTGCCGCTCGATGATGCGAGGGGTCGTGCGGAAGTCGGTCCAGCTCTGGTCGCGATGCGCTTCCGCGTGCGTGTTCGGGAAGATGGCCGAGATGATCCGCGTGTTCGCGTTGATGGTCCCGGGCGCCGTGCCCCGCGGGTTGATGATCGCGATCTTCCAGAGCGCCGTCGGCACGGCGACGCGATTCTGGCCGATCGTCTGGGGCTGACCCCGGAACAGCGGCCCGGAGACGACGTTGATCACGTTCCCCTCGCGCACGATGTGCCGGAGGTAGTTCTCGAAGCCGTTCCATGCGCCGAGGTTCGATCCTGGCGACTGCGGCACGGCGTTCGTGAGCGTGTACGTCCGTGCGTTCATGGCGGTCGTCGCGGTGAAAGCGCCCGAGTCGCGGATGTGGCCACGGTGGTAGCCCGAGCGCGAGTAGTCGTCGTTGTCGGCCTGGGGCGTGTCACGCGGCAGGCGCGGATCGAGCCCCTGAACGCGCGCCCGCTCCCAGGCGGTGCCGTTCGTGCGGACCGCATCGGTGCGCGGCGCGTCGCCGAACCGGTCCTCCGACATCGTCCACGCCTCCCAGTTCAGGACGCGCCGCTCGGCGTTGTACGAGATGACGCTGTCGCGGGAGACGATCAGGCGATCGTTGTTGTTGCTGCCCGTGTCCCCGTCCTCGTCGCTCGGCAGGCCCACGTACGCGAGGTGCTGCGCGCCACCCTCGGCGCGCGCCGGTTGGATCGGGCGGTTGCTCGAGTCGCGCGCCCGGCTGATCAGCCTGTCACGCAGCTGCGCCACGGTGAGCTGGCGCTCGGGATGCGCGCGTTCCTCGGAGCGGCCGGTGACGAGCTCATGACCGGTCGCGGGGCGGCTCGGGATACGGAGCGTCCGCGCTTCGAGGCGCAGGCGCTCCCCCATCACCTGCGTCTGGCGGATGGGGTATGCGGCGATCAGCTGGCGGCCGCGAACGACGAGATCCACGCCGTTCGCCGTCGGATTTCCCTGCTCGCGGCCCTCGCGACCGCCGACGAACCCTACGTCGCGCCCGAGGTCCACGCGGTAGACGGTCGTGCCCGCCTCGCGACCCGGCCGCTCTTCGAACTCGCCGGAGCCAGAGCGAACCTTGTCCCAGGCCTCGTTGATCGTCGCGACCGCGCCATCGCGGCCCCCGGCGAAGACCGTGTGGAAGCGATCCGCCTCGGGGTTGTCGACGGTGCGGGCCATGACCCCGCCCATCGCGCGCTCGGTGATGTCGAGATCACCGTGCACTCCACCCTCGCCCTCCGTCGCGCTCGCAGTGACGTTCGCGTTCGTGCGACCCGCGTTCGTCCGAGCCAGCGCACCTTGCTGTTGCTGGCGTCCGGCGTTCAGAGCGGCCGTCCGACCGTTGGCCGTGGCGATCGCGCCTCGACCGAGCACCGTGTTCGCGCCGCTCGTCCCGCCGACCGTCGAGCCTCGCTGATTCGCGACCGGGTAAGCGGTCATCAGCCGGCCGCGGCGGACGACGAGCTCCACGACGTTCGCCCGCGGATTGCCGAGCTGCGCGCCGCGCGCTCCGCCCACGAACCCGACCTCGCGCCCCATCGGCACGCGGTAGACGGTCGACCCTTCGCTGCGACCGGGTCGCGTCGACACGCTCTGGTCGCCCAATCTCACGCGATCCCAGGCTTCGTGCACCGCGCCGAGCGCACCTTCGCGGCCTCCGTCGAAGACGCCGTGCATCCGGTCGAGGCTCGTGTCGTCGGCGAGCTGACGGTCGAGGAGGTGCATCGACCGATCGTCGAAGTCGAGAGTCGCGGGCGTCGTGTCGGTGAGCGCGTCCATTCGCGGCCCGCCGATGCCGTGCGCGTCGTCGAGGCCGCCGTGATCGCCGCCGAAGTCGGCGTGACCGCCGCCGTGCTCCTCACCCATGTCCATGTCGAACGCCGAGCCGTGCGCGCCGCCGCGCTCGGTGCCGGCTCCGCCGGGCGCGTCGTGCGCCCCACCCTCGTTGTGCGGGTAGGCGGTGAGCAGCGTGCCGTTGCGGACGACGAGACGGACCGCCTGCGCCTCGGGCCGGCCCATCCGCGCGCCGTCGCGCCCGCCGATGTACCCGACGCGGCGCCCCATCGCGACCGTGTAGACGAGCGAGCCGTTGCGACCGCGGGTCACGGCCACGCCGGCCCCGCCTCGCTGCGCGCGCTGCCAGGCTTCGCCGACGACGCCGAGCGCGCCGCGCCGGCCCGAGTCGAACACACCGTGCGCGCGCTCGGCGGCCTCGTCGTCCTGCGCGCCCTCGAGCACGTTGCGCACCGAGGTCCGGTTGAGCGCGAGCGCCTGCGGTCCCGAGCCGAGCGTCCAACGGCCGCTCCCTGCGGCGCGCAGCGTGCGCGACGCGGTGGCGGCGGCGTTGTTGCGCTGGATGCTGCGCTCGCTCGCCGTATTTCGGGTCTGGGCGACGTTCGTCTGCGTGCGGCCGACCGCGTTGGTGCCGCGGCGCGAGGGAAGGCCGTTGCGCACCAGCGCGCCCGATTGCCCCGACGGGTCGAACCGGCCGCCGTTGTTTCGCGTGATGCTCGAGCGGTTCAGCGCGCGCTGGGTCGCGGCTTGCTGCTGCAGGGCGCGGTAGCTCGCTCCCCCACCGGGCGTGAAGCCGCGGCCCGAGCCGCCGTTGCTGCCGCCGTACTGCCCCTGTGCGACGGGGGCGACCAACATGGCCGCCACGACCGCTAGAAGCGCCAGTATGTTGTTGTTGGTTCGCACAGGCTCTTCTCCCGCAAAAAAGAGTCGGAGGGGCCTGGAGCACGAAGCGGGCCACGAACCGGGACCTCGAGCCGCCGGAGATCCCGAGTGTTATCGCGGGGGTGGGCATCCTGCCCGGCTCCTGCAGCTGCGTCCCGGCGGCTGGAGTCGCCGCCGATCGCCTCAGGGCGCGGAGGCGGTGTTTCCGCTCGACGGCGGGGCGGTGATCTCGGAGGGCCGGCCGTTCAGGCCGAGGGTCGCGCGGAGGCCGGCGACGTCTGCGACGATCGCCATGGGGTGCTCTCCGCGAAGCGTCTCGGCCGTGTCCATCCCGTGGGAGATCGCGATCGGGATCGCGCCCGCGCCGTCGGCGCTGCGAAGGTCGGTGTGCATGTCGCCGACGAACGCCGTCTGGCTCGGGTGCGCACCCCGGCCGAGCAGCCTGAGGGCGAAGAGCAGGCTCGACGGCGCTGGCTTCGCGTCCATCACCCTGCCGGGGACGATCTGGCCTCGGATCGCGACGACCGGGCTCGCGTTCACCGACCGCTCCTGACGCCCGACGACCACCTCGAAGTGCCGCGCGAGGCCGGCTTGCCGCAGGAGCGCGAGCGCGCTGTCGGTCGGCCGGGACGTCACGGCGACGACCCGCACGCCGCGCTGGCGGAGCTCCGCGAGGAGCGCCTGGGCGCCCGGATAGGCGCGCGCGTTTCCGGCCTGTTCCGAGCGCTCGGTCACCTCGCGGGCGCGCGCGACGAACGTCTCCTGCAGCTGCGCCACGCGGGCCGCGCTGAGCTCGCCTCCCGGCTCGCGCGCCGCGAGGACCGAGTGGAATTGCTCGACGGCGGTATGTCCGACCTCGGAGTACGGCTTTCCGCGCGTCTGCTCGGTCACGAACGCCTCGTCGACCGGGGCCCCGATCGACTCGAGGCCCGCGCGGATGCCGTCCGCGATCGTCTGGCGTGTGTCGACCAGAGTCCCGTCGATGTCGAACGCGACGACGCGAACGTCCATGTTCCCGTGCTCGGTCTCGACGTGGAGCGGCGCCGGGTCGGTGCGGGGCGGCGCGAACGCGAAGCGTTGCGTCCTGCCGCTCGACTCGCGGACCGTGTAGACCTCGGCCCCGCGGCGCTGGCTGACAATCGCGGCGGTCGCACCCCTGGGGATCCCGGGACGGGGCGCCGGGACGAGGGCTTGCCGCGTCTGGATCCCGGCGCGCCAGCTCCCCGTCGAGAGCACGCCGCGGCGCGCCGCGACCGGGTATGCGGTCACGAGCCGCCCGCGACGCACCACGAGCTCGACGACGTTCGAGCGCGGGTTGCCCTGCATGGCGCCGCGAGCGCCGCCGATGAAGCCGATGTCCCGGTTCAGCGGGACCCGATAGACCGTCGATCCGTCGCTCCGCCCGGGCCGGACGGTGACCGTCGGGTCCGAGGCGCGGACGCGCTGCCAGGCCTCCTGCACCACGGCGACGGCGTGGGGCCGTCCGCCGTCGAAGACCCCGTGCGAGCGGGGCGCCGAGGCGTCGTCGACCGTCTGCCGTTCGAGGGCTTCGGCGTCGCCGAGATCGAGGTGATCCCCCTCGGGGGCGTCGAACGCATCGGCGCCGGCCTCCGCACCCGAGAAGCTCTCGTGGGAACCGCCGAGCGCGTCGTCACGATCGTCGAACGAATGCTCTTCGGCTTCGACCGCGGCCTGCCGCGCCGTGCTCGTCGCGGCGAGCCCGCGCGCGCCGTTCGGTCGATTCGCCGCCGTGCGCGCGGTCGAGATTCGCCCGCCCCGCCGCCCATCCATTCCCTGTGCGCCGTTGCGCCCGAGGCCGTTGCGGCCGAGCCCGACCCGGGTCGCCCCGCGGCCGAGCGCGTTCGCGTTGCGCGGTAGGGCTCCGACGACCCGTCCGCGGTTCAGGGCGTTGTTGTTGCGGCCCGCGAGCGTGCGCGACGATTGCTGCTGCTGAAAGCGGTTCTGCCCGCTGAAGCGCGACCATCCGCCTTGCGCGCCCGCGCGCGGCCCCCACTGCGCCAGGCTCGCGCCGGGCGCGAGCCAGGTAGCCGCGACGAGACAGCAGGCGATGGCCGCACCCCGCATCATGGGACACGCCCGAGCACGAAGCGGGCCACGGGCGCGCCAGCGCAGCCGTTGGGGATTTGCGGCGCGGCATGGCGAAGGCGCGAGCCTCCGCCGCACCGCCGAGCGGCCAGCCGAGCCGCCACCCCGCCGTCGAGGACGTGGGTCACCAATCCGCTCGCGCAGCCCGCCGCCGGCCGCGGGCGCGCTCGTTCGCCGTGTCGGTGAACCAGCCGCCCGTGAGCATGTCGAGCACGGCCGTGAACTCCTCGATGCGGAGCGAGAGCGAGACGAGCGCGATCGGGTCCTCGGGCGGCCGCAGCGCGACGGTCAGCACGAGCTGACGGCGGGCGAAGTACGCGCGAAGCACCTCGAGCATCAGGTCTCGCTGCACGCCGACGAGGCCGTACACGTTGACCTGGTCGCCGTTGAAGACGAGCTCGCGCGGATCCCACTGCACGCGCGCGGTCACGCCGTTGACGAGCGAGTTCGAGTTCTGGTCGATGTTGAGCGGCGTCGGGTTCTGCGCCTCGAAGGATGCGTAGCGGTTGTCGTGATACGTGTAGTCCCCGCCGAACGTCGGCAGCAGCGCTCGGAGGCGCGCGTCTCGACGCAGCCCATCGAGGTCGGACCGCTCGACGCGGAAATGACGCAGCGCCGCCTGCACGACCTCCGCCGCGGAAGGCTCGTTGGCCCAGCTGCTGCGCATCTCGGCCATCACCTGCGCGGCCTGCTGAGCGCGCGCCGCCGCTTCGGCGTCTTGTTCGTCTTGCGCGTGCGCGCGCCCGAGCCCGGCGAACGCGACGCACAATGCGGCGCACGTCGCGACCCACCACTTCTCGTTCCTCGACATCACGGCCTCCGTCTGCGGGACGCGCCCGCCTAGATCTCCTCGAACGGTCTCGGCAACCACTGTTGGATCACCGCCTCGAGCGCATCGATGCGCTCGCGCAAAATCTGTCCCTGCGCCTCGTCGACGATCGCCTCGTGCGCGAGTCGTTCGAGGTGCAGGCGCCGCTCCATCCACGCGTCCTCGACAACGAACGAGACCTGCTTCTGCAGCTCGTACATCTCGGACTTCGGCCACTCGATGTTGTTCGGCCACCAGAAGTCGGGGAGCGCCCACGTGGCCGTCCCGACGATCGACCAGCCCGGCGAGCTGTCCTCGCGGCCCGTGTCGAGCACGCGGCTTCCCGTCCAGAGCCCGGCTGCGGCCTCCGCGTGAGTCCCCCAGCCGAGCTCGACGGTGATGATGGGGACGAACGCGCGGTTCGACGCCGCGTCGAAGACGCCGTCGATGTCGTCGGCCGTCAGCTCGACGTCCTCGAGCGCGGCATCGAGCACATCGGCGAGCGGTGGCGTGCGGCGGAGCTTGCGCCGGGCCCACTCGCGGAGCGGCCGCGCATCGAATTCGGGCGGTGGGCTCTCGAGCGAGGTCCGCCAGAGCTCGCCGGTCGTGAGCACGACCCAGAATCCCTTCTCCGGTGTCCTCGTCGATGCCCGCGGCAGCGGCCTGGCGGATCGTCCGCCGGCTCATGCCGATGAAGTACGGATCCCACGTCGTGCCCGAGTCCTCGGTCGTGTAGATCGCGTGGCCCATGACGGCCGCGATGCGCTCGCGCCCGTCGTGACCGAAGCCGGCGACGATCTGGTTGACGTTCTGCCCCATGAAGAGCGGGCCGCCGGTCCGCATCCACGTCACACCGCCGTCGAGGGACGCGCGGATGCCCTCCATCGTGCCGAGCCAGATCTGCGCGGAGCGCGTGGTCGCGACCCAGTTGATCGGGAGGTACGGCGCCATCCCGATGTTGTTCCAGTCCGGGTAGACGTAGCTGATGCCCGCCTGGCTGTCCGGGTCGCCCGCGAAGAGGAGCGTGCCCATCGCGACCAGGAGCGCGGGGTGGTCGGACACCTCCGCACCCGCTTCGTCCCACGCGACCGCGGTCGTGATGCCCGCGGTCGCTCCGGTGATGTTCTCGTGGAACGTCAGGCCGCCGTCCTGCGAGCGCATCACGCCGCGTGAGGTCGCGACGACGATGTCCTCCGGATCGACCGGCGAGCACACGACGGCGGTGACCTGCGGGAGCCCGCCACCGACGATGAACGGCGCGGCGTTCGAGCCGGTGAACAGACGCACGAACGTCTCGCCGTCGTCGTCCGAGCCGTAGACCTCGCGCGTCGTCGCGACGAGGAGCGAGTAGCGTCCGCCCGGGCACACCGAGACGCGCTCGACGCTGATCGTCTCGTCGTGGCGCGGATGGATCGCCGCGTAGAGCATCGTGGGCGGGATGAGGACGTCGTACGGAAGCTCGGGCCCGGGGTGGTAGTCGTCGTCGTTCGCGATCGAGCGCGCGCGGTGATCGATCGGGAGCGGCGTCGAGAGCATGCCGACGTCGATGTTCGGGGCGTTGTCGAACCCGAGCGGCGGCCGATGCGGTGACAGCCCACTGCGCACGCCGACGCTCCTCGCGAGCACGTTGAACGGCGTGAGGGGGTGCTCTTGCCAGGTGAGCCCACCGTCCCGCGTACGGATGATCGTCCCCTCTTCGGTTCCGACGAAGATGTGATCGGGGTTCGCGGGATCGACGCCGACCGCGGAGAGCCTGTCGCCGATGCGCGGGGCCGCGAGGATCTGCTCCCACTCTCGCGTGGGAGGGCGCACCGGCCCGAGCGGCTCGGGCTCGACGTCGCCGGCCTCTTCCGCGCCGACGTCTCCGGCGCCGACGTCTCCGTCGCCGACATCGCCCGCGTCGCCGACTTGAGCGCGCGCCACACGGCTCGTGAGGGACGCGGACGCGCCGACGAGCGCAGCGAGCGCACAGAGCGCGGGCAGCGCGCGCACGTCTCGATGACGCGACGATGGCAGACGACCTCGCATGGCGTGGTCGCGCCGGCCTTGCACGAAGCGTGCGCCTACGAGCGAGCGAGCGAATCGGCGCCGAGCACTGACCCAATTGCGAGCGATCCCTTCCCAGAGGGGGTCACGGACCGGTCGTCTACTGGCGGCTAGCGGCGCCGGGCTCCGGCCACGCCAGCCACCGCCCCCCGGCCTCCCCAATGCTCCGTCATCACGATGGATTTGGGTGAGCTGACCGGCCTTCCGTCACACTGGACGGGTGGCACGCGGGGTGCTCTTACGGCGCCCACCGAGGTGCCGAACATGACGACCGAACGAATCGACCTCCTCTCGTTTCGCTACGCCGCCGCCACCGCCGCCACCCTCGGGCTGGCCCTCTTCGGGTGCGCCTCGAACGATGCCGGGGTCGACCCCACCGACGTACCGCTCGAGGCCGCACACGTGGCCGCCCTCTCGGCGTACGGCGCGAGCCTCGGCTCGCTCGTCGAGGTCTACGGCACGGGCTTTCCGGTCACCGGCGACTCGTCGATGCACATCGTTCTCGACGGCACGTTCGACACCGGCGACAGCGTCGAGCCGGTGCACCTCGAGGTCCCCGTTCGCGTGATCGACCAGGGCACCGCGCTCTGGAACACGTTCGGTCCGTACGCCGTGCCGTTCGGCTCGAGCGGGAGCGAGCTCGGCCGCTTCGAGGGCACCATCGGCACGATCATCGAGGACGATCGCGGCGAGGTGCTCGCCGAAGACCTCGAGCCCACGCCGATGACGTTCGAGGTCGAGCCGTCGATCCGCGTGCGCGAGTTCCAGCCGATCGCGGCCTCGTGCGCCGGCCCGATCCGCCGCGCGCTCGGCGGCGCGCCCTACCGCCTGACGGTCGAGGCGCTCGGCTTCACGCCGACGAGCTTCACCTACACGCTCACGGCGCCCGGCCTCGACGAGCCGCCGATCGCGGTGCGGCACATCGCGACCGGACCGGTCGACTCCGCCGGCAACGATCTCGAGCTCACCCTGCCAGTCGTGCCGCGGGACCGGCTCTCCTACGGCCTCGCCGTCAGCGTTCAGGCCGTCGACAACACCGGTCGCTCGCACCAGAGCGTGTTCTCGCTCACCGTGCACCGGCCGATTGAGGTCTACTACAACGGCAACGTCATCGTGGCCGAGCTGCTCCCGCCCGTTCCGGTGAGCGGCTGCATCCCCGGCGGCGAGGTCGGCCGGCAGGTCAACTACTCGGAGACCAACACCGAGACCCGTGACCGGCGCATCGAGTTCAACTGGAACCAGCACTGGATGGACTCCCACATGGTGAGCGAAGGTACGAGCGACACGATTGGGCTGAACGAGCGCAACGGCGTCGGCTTCGCGACCACGGACGGCCAGAGCTTCAGCTGGAACCTCGGCGCGGAGTTCGGCGCGAGCCAGACCATCGGCGTGAGCGAGCTCGTGAGCCTCGGGTTCTCGCAGAAGATCTCGGCGGGAATCGGCGGCGACCGCTCCCACTCGCAGACCTCGAGCTCGGACTACTCGCAGGGCCTGGACGCTTCGACCACGACCACCGAGCAGGTGAGCGACACCGAGACCGTCGGCGGCGGCGAGGGCGGCGCGCTCGCCATGACCGTGAGCTCGAGCGATACCGTATCGCGAAGCTTCAACGCGCTCGTCATCGCGCGCCTCTACGGCGTCTTCTATCGGCAGACCACCCGTCTGATCCGGCGTGCGGGCGTGGTAACCTACAACCAGTGCGGCGCCGCCTCCGTGATCGGCGATCTCGAGCTCGAAGACTGGACGTGGTCGCCGGATCTCGCCGAAGGTCGCTCCTGCCCGCCGTTCCCGCAGAGCAACCTCCCGCAGGCGGCGTGCTACATGTCGCCGTGCGCCGGGGAATGAGCGCGCGGGCGAGCGCCGCGCTCGCTCCGGCGATCGCGCTGATGCTCCTCGCGTGCACGACGCCGACGGTGATCCACCCCGACAGCGGTTTTCTCCCCGTCGATGGAGGAGACGTCGAGCCCCCTCTCGCGCCCGTGCTCGAGCCGTTGCCGGTCGCGGCGCCCTACCCGGTCGCCACGCTCCGCGGACGAGCGCCGGACGCCCGGCGCGTCGTCGTCGAGGGCGGTCCGAACCCCGCGGCCGCGACCGTGCTTCCGGACGGGACGTTCTGCGTCGACCTGCCCCTCGACGCGCCGGGCGACTACGTGTTCAACGCACGCTCCATCGACGCCGCGGGCCTCGAGTCGCTCGAGCGAGCGGAAGCCTCGACGCGCTACGACCCCGCGTCGAGCCCGATCTCGGGCGCGAGCCTCTGCGATGGGAGCGACCCCGCGGGCTGCATGGGCGTCCCCGAGGACTGCACGAACGTCCGCGACGACGACTGCGACGGCTTGCCCGATGCGCGCGATCCGGATTGTTCCGAGTGCGCGATGGACGCGCTCGAGCCGAACGGCTCGCCGTCGGCGCCGCTGATCACGCCGGGCCGCTACGACGGGCTCGCGATTCTGTGCGGGCGACGAGGACTGGCATCCGCTCTTCGTGCGCACCGGCCAGCAGCTCGTCGCGCGCATCTTGTTCGTGAGCTCGAGCGGCGACCTCGACCTCGACGTCTACGGCCCCGACGGCACGACCTTGCTCGGCCAGAGCCACTCGAGCACCGACGACGAGAGCGTCACGATCACGGCGACCCAAGACGGCCGCCACTACGCGCGCGTCTTCGGCGTCGGGGGCGCCGTGAACGACTACGTGCTGTCGGCGACGGTCACCGGGCCTTGACGCCGAGATTGCGTCTCGCGCTCGGCGCAGCGCTGCTCGTCGGTTGCACGACTCCGACCCTCTCTCGCCCGGACAGCGGGTTCTTTCCCGAGGACGGTGGCGTGACGGCGCCGCCACCGCCGCCCACGGTCGATCCTCTGCCAGCGACGACGCCCTATCCCGTCGTGACGCTCCACGGCACGGCGCCCGACGCGCGACGCGTCGTCGTCCAAGGCGGGACGAACCCGGCCGCGACGACCGTATCGGGGCCCGGCGATTTCTGCGTGGACGTTCCGCTCGGTGCCGCGGGCGTGTACGACCTCTCGACGCGATCGATCAACTCCGCCGGGCTGCAGTCGGACCCGGTCGAGGCGTCGATCCGCTACGACCCGTCCGCGAGCCCGACCGACGTGCGGCTCTGCAACGGCGAGCCCGCGTCGGTGTGCACGAGCCCGCCGCCGGAGAGCTGCTCGAACGGGGTCGACGACGACTGCGACGGGCTGGCCGACGGGAGCGACCCCGATTGTGCGCCGGGCGGTTGTCCCCGCGACGCGTTCGAGCCGAACGACTCGCCGGACGGCCTCCTCTTGGTCGCGACCGGGCGCTACGACTTTCTCTCGATCTGCTCGGGCGACGAGGATTGGTTCCCCGTGTCCGTGCGCGTCGGAGAGCAGCTGGTCGTGCGGATCTTCTTCGTCGAGGCCGAGGGCGATTCCGATCTCGACGTCTATGCGTCGGACGCGACGACGCTGCTCGGCCAGAGCGCCTCGACCGCCGACGGCGAGGCGGTGACGGTGACCGCGTCACAGAACGGAAACTACTACGCGCGGGTGTACGGTGCGGGCGGCGTGAGCGGCGGCGTGGTGAACGGCAACTATTCGCTCTCCCTCACGCTCACTCCTTGACGCCGCGCGCCGACCGCGAGTCGAGGTAGGCGTCTTCGAGGGTCCGGCCCACGCGGACCTCGAGGATCCTCACGCCGCGCTCGAGGAGGGCGGGGAGGATCGCGGCGTTGGCGGCCGCCGGATCTTCGCCGTCGCGAAGCGAGAAGACGAGCTCCCCCTCGCCGACGCGCGGGTCGCGGCCCTCGAGCACCTCGGCGACGGAGGCGAGATTGAGGGGCGAGGCGAGGCGAAGCCGGACGAGGCCTTGCGAGCTCATGACCTCGGCGAGCGGGCCACTTGCGACGGCGCGGCCCGCCTCGACGAACGCGACGTGATCGCACGTCGACTCGATGTCGGTGAGGATGTGCGTGCTGACGATCACCGTGCGCGCGCCGCGCTGCGCGCGGAGGAGCGAGCGCATCTCGACGACGAGGTGCGGATCGAGCCCGCCGGTCGGCTCGTCGAGCAAGACGAGAGCGGGCTCGCCGAGGAGCGCCTGCGCGACGGCGAGCCGACGTCGCATCCCGTGGCTGAGCTTGCGAACACGCACGTCGCCGCGGTCGGCGAGCTCGACGACATCGAGGAGGCGAGCGGCCTCGCGACGCGCCCCCGCGCGGGTCATGCCTTGAAGGCGCGCGAAGAACACGAGGAGCTCGCGCGCGGTCGAGTGCGGATTGAGCTCGCAGTCTTGCGGAACGACCGAGACGCGCCCCTTGTGCTTTGCCGCGTCGAAGGGACCGCCGCCGAGCACGTCGACGGCGCCCGCGTCGGGTCGGACCGCGCCCGAGACGATGCCGAACGCCGTCGTCTTGCCCGCGCCGTTCGGCCCCACCAGCCCGAAGACGCTCCCCGACGGGACCTCGAGGTCGAGCCCGTCGAGCGCAACGGTCTTGCCGAAGCGCTTCTTCACGTTCGTCAGCCGAAGCGCGATCACGCGTCCCTCCGCGCGAACACGAGGTGCCCGCCGACGAAGAACGCGAGGCCCATCGCGACGAGAATGGCGACCGCCGGCAGAAAGTCCGCCGCGTTGGGGCGCCAGAGATCGAGCCTGTGTGCCGCGGGGAACAGCTCGCGCAGGGAGTCGACGAGCCCGGGCGCCGCGTTGCGCACGCGGTCGCGCGAGAGCCAGCCGTACCCGCCGTACACGGTCGCGAGCGCGATGAGCCCGAGCGCGCGCGACCACGGGATCGACCGAGTGAGCTGCGAGACGCCGAGCGCGAGGCCGAGGTGCGCGAACGCGAAGAAGAACGCGGTCGCGGCGTAGCGGAGGATGTAGAGCGCGGTCGCGGTCGCGTCGAAGCTCGCGAGCTCGATCCAGCCGGTGACGAACGCCGCGACGCCGCCGAGCGCGATCCCCGTCGCGAGCATCGCGGCCTGGCCGACGAGCTTTCCGAGCGCCCACGCTGCGCGGTCGGCACGGACGAGCGCGTAGCGCACCGACCCGCTCGCGACCTCCGAGGCGATCGCGTCGCTCGACGTCATGACCACGAATACGGGCGCGAACGACAGCGCAACCCAACCATAGAGGAGCGCGATCGGTGGAACCCGCACGAGCACTGCCGCGAGGTCCGCGTCGTGGACGAGCCGCCTGACGATGCCGAGGAGCTCGGGGCTCTCCATCAGCGCTTGCGTCAAGCTGCCCGGCGTGTCGGTCCGCGCGACGAGGAGCGACGCCGCGAGCTCGGTCTCGATGCTCGAGAGCGCTTCGGTGAAGATCAGCGTCGCCCCGACGGACCCGAGCACGTACAGCACTACGAGGACGATGACCTTGCGCGAGCGCAGCGACTCGCCGAGATCGAATCCCGCCACGACGAGCGCGTCGCGGAGCATCGTCATCGGAGCCGATCGGCGGCCGCACGCGCCGCCGGCTCGAGGCGGCGCAGGTCCACGTGGTTCCAGATCTGGATCGCCGACGGCTCGACCTCGTGCATCCGGTCCTCACCGACGATCTCCTCGAGCCGCAGCTGCGCGTCGTAGAGGATGCCCGTCACGTCGTGCGTCACGCCGAGGAGGTCGCGCGCCTCGGGAGGCTGGTCGTCGAACGCGAGGAAGACGAGCTCTTCGCCGTGCTCCGCGAGCGCGTCGTTCATCGTCGCGAGCGCGTCTTCGACCTCACGCTGCTCCTGGTCGCTCAGGTGGGCTTGCTCGGTGAGCGCGGCGAGCGACTGCGCGCGGCGGACATGCTGGAGCGACGCGATGCGGTGAAACCCGTCGAGGCGCTCGTCCGCGCTCTCGGCCTCGCCGCGCTCTCGCCAGCGACGCTGCCAGCGCATCTCGCCGACGCCGCCGTCGGGGCCGACCGCGGCTTGGTCGCGCTCGTCGCGCTCACCCTGCTCGTCGGCGCGCTCGCTCGCCCGCTCCCGGCCGTCAGCTTCGGCGGGAGCGCGCAGGATGCGGTCGATGCCCGGGACGGGCGATCGCCATTCGCCCGGCCGCGCCTCGGCGAGCTCGCGCTCGAGCCGTGCGACCTCCGCCTCCCGCTCCGCGAGCCGATCGCGCGGCGCGACCCCGCCGAGCACGTACCCGACCACGACCCCCGCCGCCAGACAACCGACCGTCACGAGGATGCGCCGCGAGCCCACGATCGGACCCAGCGTGTCCGAGGGCACGGCGCCGCGCAAACGCTCCCATCTGAACGATATCTCGAGGAGCCGCACCGCCGCAGGCGGGTGCATCCGGCGTCGAGGCGCCGATCGGATCCCGTCTGGCGAGGTGCTAGGGACAGTGCTCGAGCGAGACCCGCGACGCCATCGCGTCGTCGACCGCGTCGAGCGGCCGAACGCCGGCCGACGCCAGCACCTGCGCCGCCGCGGCACACGCGTCCGCGATCGCGACGGGCGCCGCGGGAAACTCGGTCGCGCGGTTGCCCTTGCCGCTCAGGTCCACGCCGTTGCCGCTGACGTTGTCGGCCGCGTAGACCGAGGCACCACTGCTCTCGTGATCGAGCTCGATCGCGAGGTCGGTGAGAGAGCCCGTGGTCTCGTAGAAGTTGCCGACGACGTTCGCGGTGCCGCCGTGGTCGATCCCCGAACCGTAGCCGTAGCTCGCGCCCATGTCGCGGCCCCAGCCCCAGACGAGGTTGTTGCGAAAGTCGGCCATGAGATACGAGACCGCGGACGTCGCCGGCGCAGCGTGGACGAGCGGGTTCCGTTCACCGACGCCGGAGGGCTGCTGGCTGCTGAAGAGGTTGTGGTGGATCGAGATGTCGTGTGCGCCGAACGC
Source organism: uncultured delta proteobacterium (assembly GCA_963740495.1). Classification (GTDB taxonomy): domain Bacteria; phylum Myxococcota_A; class Polyangia; order Polyangiales; family CAVUEK01; genus CAVUEK01. The sequence goes on along the minus strand of CAVUEK010000002.1, from coordinate 118,881 downwards.
GATCAGCATGACGCCGGAGAGCGCGGGGCCGAGAAGGCAGTACTGGACGGTCACGTCGTGCGAGTCCTCGGTGATGTCGAGGTTGCCGTCGCCGTTGTTCGCGGACGAGCAGTGGTCGAAGACGATGTCGTGGGAGCTGAACACGCGAAAGCCGTCGTCGCCGGCGTCGCGCACTCGAATGTTGCGCACGATGACGTCGTGCGTGTCGTCTTCGAGGATGAGCCCGCCGTTGACGAGCGTGATTCCCGGAATCCGGCGCGGTCCTGCCGTCGATCGTGATGAACGAGCGGCCGGTCACGTTGATGTTGTCCGGCACGTCGATCGAGCCAGCGACGTCGAAGACGATGTAGCGCCCGTCCTCGGAGAGACCGTCCGCGAGCGAGCCCGTGCCCGAGCGGTTCAGCGTCGTGACGTGGAACATCGGCATGCCGTCACCGCCGGGAGTGTCCGACCCGAAGCCCTCGAGCTCCGGTGGTGGGCCCGCGTCGACGTCGGTCGCGCCGTCCGTAGCGGTGCCCGTGTCGGCGACGCGTCCATCGAGCGGACCGCCGCCGTCCCGGCCTCCGGTACCGCCGTCGATGCCGCGTCCTCCGTCGGGAGGCGGCGTGGAGTCGTCGCCGCACGCGAAGAGCAGAGCCGAAGAAGCCAACAGTGCGACGCCGAAGCTCGTCATCGTTCGAGCCTACGTGCTCGAACCTCGCACCTCAAGGCCTCGTGGGCGCGCTCGCGTCCCGCGGTGAGCGTCAGCCGCGCTTCACGAGATTCACGATCGCGCGAGCAAGCTCGTGCGGCGCGTCCTCCTGGATGAAGTGGTTTCCGTGAAGCGTCTGGTGCGGCTGGCCTTCGCAGCCGGGGATGCGCTTCTGCATGAAATGGTCGGCGCCGCGCATGATCGGATCGCCGTCGCCGAAGAGAGTGAGAAACGGCTTCTCCCACTTCTCGAGGACCTCCCACGCGCGGCGGTTCGCCTCGCTCGCGGGGTCGTCGGGCCGCGTCGGGACGAGCGCGGGAAACGCACGCGCGCCCGCGAGGTGCTCCGCGCTCGGAAACGGCGCGTCGTACGCGCGCCGCTCCTCGACCGAGAGCTTTCGCTTCGTTCCGAACGCGACGATACGGCCGATCGGGAACCACGGGCTCCGCGCCGCGAAGAGCCGCCACGCGTGGAACGCCGCGGGGACGCGCCGGTCGCCGGTCGGTAGCATCCCGTTGCCGATGACGACGCGCGCGAAGCGCTCCTCGTGCTCGCCGACCAGCCGGAGCCCGATCAGCGAGCCCCAGTCCTGCCCGAAGAGCGTGATGCCCGAGAGGTCGAGCTGCTCGAGGAACGCGCTCATCCAGCCGACGTGGCTGGCGAACGAGTAGTCGCTCGCGCGCGTCGGCTTGTCGCTCTTTCCGAAGCCGACGAGGTCTGGCGCGATCGCGCGACATCCCTCGCGCACGACGTCCGCGATCATGTGGCGGTACAGGTACGACCACGTCGGCTCGCCGTGCAGCATCAACACCACGGCGCCGTCGCGCGGCCCCTCGTCGACGTAGTGCACGCGGACAGGATCGTCGCCGACCTCGACGTAGTGCGGCTCGAACGGGTAGTCGACGAGCCCCTCGAACCGCGCTTCGGGCGTGCGGGCGATCTGCATGCGGCGAAGCTCAGCGCGGCGAAGACGGCGCGTCAAGCCGAGGCGCGCGCGATGCGATCCTCGGTCCGCTCCCACACCCGCGCCGCGAGCTCGTCGTCGAGCGCGTCGCTCGACGGTCGCGCGACCGCGCAGTCGGAGAGATAGGCTCCCGACTGGCCATCGAGCTCGGAAGACGTCGCGGCGTACACCTGCGTCGCGGCGCCCTCTGGGATCGACTTCATGAACGGACCGCCGAGCAGCCTGAAGAGCACGCCCGAGAAGCCCATGCTCCGCGACAGGTTCGTCGCGATCACGCCCGGATGGAGCGCGAATGTCTCGACCGAGCGCGGCAGCCGCTTCGCGAGCGCCCGGGTGAAGAGCACGTTCGCGAGCTTGGAGTCGCCGTACGCGTCGAACCGCGAGTACTTGCGCCGTTCGTAGCGCGGATCGTTCTCGAGCGTCTCGAGGAGGCGCGCGCCGCGCCCGCGCGTGTGAAGACCGCTCGACACCGTGACCACCCGCGCCGACTCGGCCGCCTCGAGCAGCGGCAGGAGCGAGAGCGTGAGATGGACGTGGCCCATGTGGTTCGTCCCGAGCTGCAGCTCCATCCCCTGCGCCGTCTGCTCGAGCGGCGTCGCCATGACACCGGCATTGTTGACCAAGAGGTCGAGCGGCACCGCCGCGTCGCTCTGGCCCTCGGCGAACGCGTTCACCGATCGGAGGTCCGCGAGGTCGAGCGACTCGACGTGAAGCGCGCCCGCTCCGTCGTGGAGCGTCTCGCGCAACCGAGCGGCCGTCTCACGGCCCGTTTTCGCGTTCCTACAGGCCATCGTCACGTCCGCGCCGGCGAGCGCGAGCACGCGCGCCGTCTCGACGCCGAGCCCGGAGCTCGCGCCCGTCACGATCGCCCTCTTGCCGCGGAGCGAGACGCCCGAGAGAGCTTCTTCCGCGGTCGAGCGCGAGCCCAACTTGGTGGTGGTCATGATGGGCTCATAAGTACCCCCGGGCCCCACCGAAAGTCCGCGAGTTGTGAAGAAGTGTTGTCGAGTCGCTCGTCCGACCGCCGAGCTAACCCTCGTCGTCGTAGCTCGGCAGGTCCAACGCATCGGCTCGCGACGCAGCCTCGCCGCCGACGCGAGCGCCGCAGCGTGGGCACCGCTCGGCGTCCTCGGGGATCACCGCGCGACAGTCTCCATCCGAACAACGAAACGCGAGACCCATCGCCACGATGAAGCCCGTCGAGAGCAACACCGCGGCTGCGACCCCGAGGCCCGCCGCCGCGCTTCCGGTCCCCAGAACCGTGCCGAAGAAGACCGCGAACGACGACAAGCTGCCCACGAACGCCGCCTTGCCCAACCGACGCTCGGGCACGCGATAGACCAATCGCCGCGCGATGTCCTCCCGTTCGAGCACCGCCAGCGCCTCTCCCTCCGCGATCTCGGCGCGCGCGAGCGCCTCGTCCGCCGCGTCCAACGGAAGCGGGGCGAGGTTCGCCGTGCGCTCGACCGGCCACGCGTCGTCGCAGGGAAGTCCGAGCTCCTCGCGGAGCGCGTCCCGCGTGCCCGCGAGCTCCCGACGCGCGACGTCGAACGCCTTCTTGGCGTTCGGCCGGAGCGCGCCCCGAACGCGCGCGAGCTCGACGTCGCTCGACGCGCGAACGACGGTCTGCAGCGCGAGCACCCACGCGATCGCGTCGAACGGAAGCGCGCCTGCGAAGCTGTGCTTCCAGTACGTGTACGCCCAGTTGCCCTCGAGCTTGCCTCCCGAGGTGTACGTGTGCGCGGCGTTCGCCGCGAGCACGCCGAAGCCGAGGTAGACGGCCGTCACGGCAGCGAGCTGATCGATCACCTCCGGATCCTCGGAGATGCGGTCTCGGTACGGCGTGCTGAGCTCATCGAGCCGGCGGCTCGCGCGAAACGCATGCCCCGTCTCGAAGCAGAGGAAGCCGAGCAGCTCGACGCGATCGCGCTCCTCGTGCATGTCGAACAGCACGCGCCCCTCTTCGACCGCGACGAGCTCGACGGGCGAGCGCGGTGGAACGTGAGCCTTCTCGTCGACGACCGCGAGGTCCACGGCGAGCCACCCCATCCCGGCGTGCGAGAGCATCCGTCGGACGAGCGTGCGCACACCCACCGCGCCCGGCTCGAGCACGTCCGGAAAGTGCTCATCCGTCGGCAGGAAGATCGGCGCCGCGACGAGCCACTCCGGTCCGCAGCGTTGGACGAGATCGGCCATCGCCGTGCGGAGCCATCCCGTCCACGTGTCGTCGAGCGGCACGCGCGCGAGGGTACGCGATCTTTCGCTCACGTGCAGAACGCACAGCAGCTGGCGCACGCCGGCGAGTAGCACATGCCCGTGCACGCGCAGCACGACTCTCCGCCACCGCAGCCCGCACACGGCCGGCGGAGTTGGCACGTCGCCCCACCGTCCGAGATGGGCACGCAGAAGCTCGTGCTGAGGTCGCATTCGCAGGTCGCGTCCGCGTCGCAGTCGGCGCGGCCGGGCGGACAGAGCGGAACGGACGGGCACTCGCAGCCGAGTGGCACCATGCAGTCCGACCAGCCGGGAAAGCACCTGCAGAGCGGGAGCCCGCTCGTGCCGTCGCAGAACGAGTTGGGCCCACAATCGGCCGCGCCGGTGAGCGTGCACGTGCCGCCCACACACCCGAGCGTCTGGCACGGGTCCGTGGAGACACAGCGCGCGGGCTGCACGCAGGTCGTGTGGTTGCACGTGCCCGGCGTGCACCGGTCCGGCTGCGGATCGCACGCCGCTCCGTCCCGATCCACCGTCGCGCAAGCGACGCTGCCGTCGGAGCTGCGCTGGCACACCTCGCGCGTGCAGAGCGTCGGGTCGAGCGCTGCACACGCCACACGCGGCCCGAGCACGCAAGCGCCCGCCACGCACGTCGCCGGCACACAAGCGTCTGCGCTCGTGCACGTCGAGTCGGCGGGGATCGGCGTGTACCTGCAGTTGTTGCTCGCGCACGTAGCGTAGTTGCACGGGCGCGTCGGACAGTCGCCTGACACCGTACAGTTAGGCAACGGCGTACATCCCGTGATCGGATCGCAGTACTCGCCGTCGGTGCACGCGGAGGTGTCGGGCGTGTGATCGCACGAGAGCCCGCCGCAGGTATCGATCGTGCACGCGATGCCGTCGTCGCAGAGCGAGTCATCCGTATCGAGCACGCACCCACCCTGACCTGGATCGCATCGTGCCACCGAGCACCCGCCGCTCTCGCAGAGCGTGTCGTCCGGCACGGACCTGCATCCGCCGGCCATGTCGCCGCAGCTCTCGACCGTGCAGTCGATGCCGTCGTCGATGCACGCTCTCGGCGTCCCGGCCGTGCAGAGGCCGCGGTAGCACACCTCGACCCCGTCGCACACGAGACCGTTGTCGCACTCGTCGTCCGACGTGCACTCCATCGGCGGGCGGTCTGGGGAGCCGCCGTCCGTGTCGCCGGCGTCCGTGTCGCCGCCATCCATGCCCCCCGCGCCGCCGTCGCGGTCACCGTCGGTCTGCGCCGGCGGAATCCGGATCGAGAAGCAGCCCGCACCCGGCGAGCCCCCCGACGAGAGCAACCGCGGCGATCCCGGCCGCACATCCACGCAACACCCCGAAAGCATAGCAGCCGCCCGCGGCGGTGGCTGCCTGGCGTCCGCCCCCGTTCGTGGCTATGGTCGAAGCCGATCTCGGGTCTTTGACAAGGGGGCGAAACGGTTTCGACGAGGACGTTGAAGCGCTCGGTAGCGTGCACGCCGGCCTTGGGACGGCGCAAATACCCCAGGGACGTCACAAGTGCGAACGACAACGCGCTCGCTCTCGCTGCCTAAACAGCAGGTTTGAGGGCCGTCGAAGCAGGGTGCCTGTCCGTGCCCCTGCCGAGGCGTCATTTTACGGACTAGCTGTCGCGTAGCGGGTCGCGCGAACGGCGAACCAAAACGACTCGATGGCGATCGCGCGAGCCTGTCGGTTGGGCGCAATCGATCGCGACGACAAACCACCGACTACGTACGTAGAAGCTGACGTGGACCGTTCTCGGACCCGGGTTCGACTCCCGGCGCCTCCACCCATGCCTTCCTGCTGAAGCAGGAAGGCCATCACTTGGTCGTCTGTCTCGCGGAAAGCTGCACCTCTCGGTGCACCTTTCCGCTTCGAACCGACTCCCGGCGCCTCCACCCATGGTCGCGGGCCTTCGGCCCGCTCCCCGGCCGCCGCTCGTCTGTCTCGCGGAAAGCTGCACCTCTCGGTGCACCTTTCCGCTTCGAACCGACTCCCGGCGCCTCCACCCATGCCTTCCTGCTGAAGCAGGAAGGCCATCACTTGGTCGTCTGTCTCGCGGAAAGCTGCACCTCTCGGTGCACCTTTCCGCTTCGAACCGACTCCCGGCGCCTCCACCCCTCGACCAACCGAGATCACGAGCATCGCGGATCCGCCGTAACAAGCCGCACCCGCGTCCCGGTCAGGCGGCCTCCACTCGACGATGGTGAAGCCGCAGGAGCTGGTCGGCGCGGAGCGGCGCCTGCGCGTAGGTTCGACCCTCGTCGTCGCTGAACTCGACCTCATAATGGTCGTCCGCCAGCTCTTCGACGATGGTTCCCACCTGCCCTCGAACGAGCTTCTCGTCAGGCACATCTTCGAGTAGGGCAACGACATCGAGGACAGCAAACATTCTCTTACCTCAGAGCACGTAGGCGGTGATGAGCCGCGGGAAGTCTTCGCCCGCGAGAACTATCCAGCCGCTCCGGATGCGGCCGCGGCCCTTGGGGCCCACGAATTCGAAGTCTACCACGTACCGTACGCCGAACCGATCGCGCCGACCAGGCACGGCGTCGTCGCTGCTTGCCGCAGCGTCGAGCAGCGCGGCTCGCAGGTCCTCCGCATCGTCGACGGTCAGCACGAGCCGCGCCTCGAACACGCGCGCCTTGTTCTTCCCACGGGGATGCGACCGGCTCAGGCAATAATCACGGAGCTTGCCTATGTCGACGACCGCGCGACCGCCGTTCGGGAGTTTCATCCGATCCGCACTCTCACGGTCCGCTCCGCTCCAGCCACGCGCGCCCCTCGAAGTAGCTGGGAGTGGAGTAGTCGCCGTCATCTTCGTGCCATGCGAATGCTCCGGCGACGATGCATCCCGTCCCTCCGCGCCACGCAAGCTTGTAGATCGTGTCACTCGGGCCGACGACCTCCGGCCGCAAAACGGCGTGGCCCGCCGGCCAGTCCTCGGGCCGGGTCTCGTGCACGACGAGCGAGGGAACGCGGTGGAGCACCTCGATGTAGTGCGCGGGCTTGAAGAGGACATCGATGCGCGACTCCCCCGGCGTCCGCTTCGCGACCTGGAAGATCGCCCGAGACCGGTGCGACGCCGTCACTGCACGACGGCGGTGCCGTCGCCCCGCACGGCGATGTTCGTCTCGTTGGAGCTGCGACCGGTGAGCCCGGTGCGCGCTTCCCTCACGCGGATCATTCGCTCGTGAAGCACCGTGGACTCGGTCCCGCGGTTCACCGGGTCGCCGAGAAGCGTTGCCGAGATCTGAGCGCCAGAAGCATCGGTCACCGTGACACTCGCGTGTCGAACGTAGCGCCCGCGCGCTGTCCGGCCGACGCTGAGAGCGACCGACACCCTCGCGCCGCCTACGAGCGTGAGCTCGTGCTCGCTCTGCTCGGTGCCGTCGAGCGGCCCGTCGGCGTCCGCCTCGAAGCTCTCGTCCAGGACGACCGTGCCCGTCGGCGTCGCGTCACCTCCGCACGCCGTGACCACCAACGCCACGAAGAGAATCACAGCGCTCATCTTTTTCATCTGCATCGCATGGACCGCTACCACGACCGTTACCATCGCGTAACCACGCGACGGGAGCTCGTCTTTGCTTCTCGAGAGGTGCGTAGACGCTCGTGATCGAAAGGTAGACTCAGCCCCCTTTCCGCGTGAACGGCAAGAGGGCCCGCAACACGAAGTGGGGTTGCGACGCGCCGCCTTTCCTCGCAAGTTCGGCTGCCGTGGAGTTGATCGCGATGATCGTGCGGAAGCACAGCGCGCCCAGCGAGGGGCGCGCCGTTGTGATGTCGGGCGCGGAGCACCGCCATGCGAGACGAAGAGACGTGCGGCTACGCGTGATCGCGGGATCGATGCTCGTTGTCGCCGCGTGCGGCGGGCCCACGGGGCCAGCCGACGCAGGCGCTCCGGAGACGGACGGCGGACCCGACGCGGGCGGCGCGGACGCGGTGACGATCCTCCGCGATGCGTACGGGATACCGCACGTCTTCTCCTCGACGCGCACTGGGGCCGCGTACGCGCTCGGATGGACGGACGGCGAGGACCTCGGCGCGCGATCACTGGAATTGCTCTATGTCGGCAGTGGAGATGCCTCGGGTCGGCTCGGGGTCGCGTGCGGCGCGATGTGCACGGACGCCGACGTGTTCGTCCACGCCTACGGCCTCTCCGACGCGGTCGACACACACTACGATGCGCTCTCGCCGGAGACTCGCGCGTGGCTCGAAGCGTACGCCGCCGGGCTCGCCGCGTTCTTCCGCCGGCTGAGCGCGCCACCTGCGACGTTTGTTCCCGACGATCCGCCGACCGGCCGGATGGTCGCGACCGCGCTCCTCTACTACCGCGCCCAGCACGCGCTCTCCGAGACGACGCGCGGCTCCACAGCGGGCGGCGGCTCGAACCAGCTCGTGATCAGCGGCGCGCGCACGGCGGGGCAAACCACGTTCGTCGTCAAAGACCCTCACAGTCCACTCCAACCCTCCCAACGCTACGCGCACCTGTCGGTCGATGGTTTCGACGTCTTCGGCAACTTCGCGCTCGGCGTGATGGGCTGTGGTTCGAACGAGGCGGTGGGGTTCGGCTGCACGCGCGCCGGAACGACGCCCGGCGTCCGCGTCGTCGCCAACCTGCGGTACGTCGGTGAGCACGCCCCCGAGGGCGCCTGCGACGCAGCGCCTGCATACGAGCTATCCGACGGGGGAACGTACACCGCGCTCGGCATGCGATGCCTCCCGCTCGCACACACGGCGGTGTGGATGTATGCCTCGCGCTTCGGACCCGTCTCGTCGTTCGGCGCTGACGCGGACGCGGACGGGCACCCCGACACGGTCGTCTCGACACAGCTCTTCGCGGCGGCCGACATCGCATCGGTCGACGTGCGCGCGCGCGCCGCGTTCGTCACCTCGACCGTGGACTATCTGCAGCTCTTCTCGGGTCCCACGCCGCCCGAGGACGCCCAATACCGCGCGTTCGCCGATCGCGACCACCACCTCGGCGCGCTGCTCGGCACGACGGCGCCCGTGCTCGACGACTCCCTCGATTGGACGGCGCCGGTCTCGAGCGACGATCCGAGGATCGACGGCTGGACGTCCAGCCGTGACTGGAGCGACCTGTCCGCTGGTCGCTGGCACAACATCGACGGCGTCCCTCCCGAGCTCCCGCACGTCGTCGATCCGGACGGCGACTTCTTCGTCAACTGCAACGGCAATCCCAACTTCGGTACGGATCCGAACGGTCAGTTCGGCGACCTGCCGGTGACGCTAGAGCGCGCGAGCGGCCCGACGAATCGTGAGGAGCGTATCTACGAGCTCGTCCACGATGCGGTCGACCTCGACAGGGGCGGCGTCGTTCGCGTCATGACCGATCTGCGCGTCCCGCTCGTTCCGGAGCTCGCGCGCGCCGCGGCGTGCGGCGTCGATGCGCTCGGCGTCGATCCCGTCGTCGAATGGGGCGATGGTGGGCGCTTGCTCGAGACGCTGATCGCCTGGGAGGACACGGGCTACGAGGCGACGCCTGACTCCGAGGCCGCGACGATCGCGGCGTTGCTCGAGACGGCGGTCCCGACGCTCGCGTACCCGACGGCCGGCTCCTGCTTGAGCCGCGCGCAGCTCGACACGCTCGCGGGCACGGTGTTTCGCGACGCGATCGCACCGTTCATGCGCGCGACGTATGGGGCACAGGTCGCCGATCCGCTCCGCGTCCCATGGGGTCACTTGAACTACGTCGTGGTCGGCGGGCGCGAGGTCGGGCTCCACGGGATGGCGGTCGGCCGCCTCGTCACGGTGCTGCCCTCGGCGTACGTCGGCGACGCCGCGACCGGGCGCGCCGATCCGAGCCAACCGCGCGTCGGCTCGGCGCTGCTCCAGATCACCTCGTTCTCGGACCGGGGCTTCGAGGTGTGGATCATGCCCCCGTTCGGTCAGATCGACGAGACGATCCACCCCGCCTCACCGCACATCGGGCAGACGATCGACGCCTACGTCGCACGGGCCCCGCGCGCGGTGTGGCTCGACCGCGCCGAGATCGAAGCGAACCTCTGTCCGTTCGCGGGTGAGCCCGGCCACGAGCACGCGGCCAGGACGGTCCTCGACGTTCCCTGAGAGCGTCCGTCCTCCTCGACGGGCGCGCGCCGCCTTGCTGCACGACGGCGGTGCCGTCTCCCCGCAGGGCGATGATCGTCTGGTTTGTGGTTCCGTGGGTCCCGGTGCGCGTCTCCGACACGACAATCATCTGCTCGTGGAGCACCGCCGACTCGGTCCCGCGGTTCTTGCGCTGGAGCGGCTCGTCGATCTTGGTCCCGAAGCTCTCGGCGAACACGAGTGTGCCGTCGGCGTCGCATCGCTCCCGCACGCGGCGACCGACAGCAGCAGGAAGAGGCGGCTCACGGGCAGAGACCGCTCGGGCACGTGTTGCACATCACGGTCGTCCCGCTGACGTTGCACTCGAAATCGCCGCAGATCGAGCAGGCGCACTCGGCCGTGACGGGGCCGTCGCCGCACGGGTTCGCGCCGCACTCGACGAGAAATGCGCCGCCGATTCGCTGAACGCAGAGTTCGTCGCCTGCGCACGCCATGCCCTCGCAGTCGTGCATCGCACAGGCCATGGTGCTCACGCTCCAGGCGGCTGATGTGCACGCCGCAGTCACCTCGCCCTCGGCTGCGCAGCGAAGCCACACGCACCACGTACCCTCGTCGGAGCATGAGGACATGTCGGTGGGTGGTTCGGTCGGGCACGCCGACACCGATGCGTCGAGCCCGGGGCCGCCGTCGAAGTCTCCGCCGTCGACACCACCGGCATCGACACCACCACCGTCGACGCGCGGTGCCGCACACGTTGTCGCGGCACATCCGTTTGGTGCGCAGCACGGCGTTCCCGTGTCCGTGCAGGCAGCGCCGAGCGGAAGACACATGCCGCAGTCGCCGGAGGGCCAATCGTCGCCGCCGCAAGCCGTCACCGCGTAGATGAGCACGACCAAGGACGCCATCGAAGAGACGGGAGCGGATGCACGAGACGCCGACCTGCGCGGAGCGACGCTGACCCGGACGAACCTCGAGAGCGCGGACCTCGCCGGCGCTCGAACCGGCCCGCTGCCCGAGGGGGAGGCGACGCAGCGGCCGGGCGGGCGCTGACGAGAGCTGGTGAGATCGCTCATTTCGACCCCTTTGCCCGAAGGTCGAACCGGACGCTCAGACTCCTCAGCATGGTGAAGGTGTCCTTGGAGGGCACATCGAACTGCGCGCACACGTCGGGCAGCAGCACTCGGTTGCGGGAGTCGGGCCTTGGCTGTTCGTTGGTCACGACGGTCGTGCCGTGAACCATGGAATAGGCGACGAGCCAGCCATCGGCCTCCGTCGCGAACTTCGCCTTGGCGCGGTCGTAATACTGGGTGCTGCGTTGGACCCAGAGCGCAATCTCGCCGTAGGCGTCGAGCACGTGCTTCGGATGCGTGCCGTGAAAGAAACCGGCAGGGACACTCCGCTTCACCCACGCAACGAGGTCTTCGTTCGGCTGACCCGCGAGCAGTTCGGCCTTGACGCGATCGATGCTACGCACCCGGTCGTCCGCGTGGGCCTGGAGGATCGCGTCCCAGAACCCAGGACAGATATCGAAGGCGTAGTACGCGTTCTTCGCAGCGATGAAGACATCCGAGTCCAGCGCGTAGACCGCGGGCTTCTTCATGGCAGCGGCACGCCGAGGCGACGGCTGTACTCTTGGAAGGCGCCGCCACGTAGGCCGGTGAGGTCGTACGCCTCCTTGAAGCTCAACCGACCCTCGAGCGCGGCGCGCATCACGGCGAGCGCAAAGCTCTGGCCAACGCGGGAGTTCTGCGTGTTGTAGAAGTCGCCACCGGTCGTCGTCGCCCGGCCGCGTTCTCGCCGCGTGTAGTCCTCGTAGAACGCAAAGAACGCATCGCGCCCAACGAGCCGCAGGTCCATCGCGCGGCGCCCCGCCACGATGGGGCTCACCTTGAAGTGCCGAGCCAGGCGCTCGAAGGCATCGCCCGCGTGCTTGACTCTTGGCCACTCTCGCCGGAGCTCGTCGGCCGGCACGAGAAACTCAGCCGCAGCGTGGTCGCAGAACCTCTCGACGCGCTGGCCGCCGGGGAAGATGCCTTCGAAGCCGGAGAGTCCTTCGCCGTCGGGTCCGAGCCAAACGTGCGCCAGCTCGTGGGCGAGCGTGAACATTTGCGCCGACTTCGCGTCGGCGCCGTTCACGAAGATGAGCGGCGCGTAGGAGTCCGTGAGGGCAAAACCGCGGAACTCGTCCACATCCAGCCTGCGGGAGGTGTTGTTGCCGACGACGCCGTTGATGACCGCGATCACGCCGAGCTTCTCGGTGCGGCGTCGCAGCTCGCTGACCGCGTCCGTCCAGGTCCTCACCTCGGCAGCCCAGCCGTCGTCGAGCCCGACGACTCGGCGCATCTCGCGACCAATGGCCTCGGGCTCGTCGTCGAGGCGCGCACTGCCAACGAGCTCCAACGGCTCGACTTCACCTTCGCGCCGCTCCTCGCGCAGCCAGTCCTGTCGGCGCTGCATGGCGTAGATCGTGTCGAGTAGATCCGCGCTGGGCCGAGCAACATCTCTCTTCACCGTGCGGAAGTCCTGAATCGGAAGCCGTTCGATGGGAGGCTCTGGCAGGAAGAAGTAGCCAAGGGGCGTGCGCGTGGCTTTGGCGAACGCTTCGAGCTGTTTGAGCGTCGGCAGCTTGTCTCCGCGCTCCCACGCATCGACTTGCGGAAAGCGCACTCTCAACTCCTCCTCGTCGATCCGAGAGCGCTCGGATGCCCACCGAAGAACCTTCGGCTCGACCTGTACGCGCGTCACCATGCCGCCTCTCCGAGGTCGAGCTTGGCGGTCTCGCGCGCGACATGATCCACGATCGTGCCCTGCGCCTCCTTCGGCGGCACAGGCAGGTCAACCTCGATCGGAGCTCGCTGGGCATCGAGCAGGAGCTGCGTCATCGCTCTCCTCCCATGACGAAGAAGGGGAATCGTACCGCCCGCAAGCGGCCGGAGACATCTAGTAGACGATGGCCGGCCGTCGCAACTGACGATCGCCTCGATCCTGGGTGGATTCAGCGGCGAGATTGCGGTCACCGGCCGTCCTCCTCCAGCCCGAGGGTCTGCTGGCGGGAATCGCTCTTCGCGGGCCGGGAGCTCCCCTTCTTCGCGTCCCTCTTGCCCTTGACCTTCTTCTTACCGAGCCCGATGCGCTCCTGCTCGCGCGCCCGCGCCGCGTTGAGGACGGAGAGGCGGTCGATGACCTCGTCTTCGAACTCCTGGAGGGCGGCGCGGTCAGCGTCGGTCTTGGCGCAGAAGGGCGACGACGTGGGGACGCTCGTCTTCATTTTCGTCGTTTCGCGGGACTGCCCACCGGATGACGAAAATGAAGACGAGCGTCCCCGTCCCTAGCGCGATGTCGGGCGCGGAACATTCGGAGGACCGACGGCGTCGAAGCGTGTGGGCATGAGCCTCTCGAGGACGATCGTCGTCGCCGTACGGGCGTGTGCGTTCGCGTGGGCGTTCGCAGGCTGTGGAGTGACGCGAGATCCCGGGCCGTCCGGCGCACGAGGGCGAGGAGCGACCGGCCGGCGTCGCGGCGAGCCCCCCTCGGGATTGCGACGTCGGTCGGAGCTTCGACGAGCTCGTCGCGTTCTTGGAGCCGCGACGCGAAGGGCTCGAGCAGCGGTTCGCCGCGTTCGTCGGCTGTCGCGTGTCGTTCAAGCTCCGAGGATTCGGCGGCGAGGTGACCTCGGCGCCTGGAGCGGCCGACCCTGCGGCCGAGCCGAGCGGCTGGCGGACTCGAAGCCGGCTCGTGAGCGTCGACGTCGACCGCTGCGCAGATCTCGCCGGCGTGTGGTCGTCAGCCGTTCCGATGCTGGTCGGCATACCCGGCGGCCACGGCATGGGAGCGGAGCTCGCCCAGCCCGACAACGTGGTCCACGTCGACGGCCGCATCTGGGGATTCGACGGAGACGACCACACGATGATCATGCTCCGCGAGTACCGCGTGAGGCTCGAGCAAGCGCGCCCCCAAGCCTTTCCTTGCGGCCCTTGAGACCTGGCCCGTTCCATCAGCGGGAGCGACGGCGCCTGACGGCGACTCCGATCGCCCCCAGGACGACGACGGCGATCCACGGTCTCGAGGGCGTCGATGTCGAGCTGGCCCGACACCCACACCCAGCGTCGTCCCCGCCGCCAGCTGCGCCCGCGTCAGCCGAGGTCCCACCGTCGACGCTCGGTCCGCCCGGCCCGACGGCACCTTGGAGCGGGTGAGGATAGGCGTACGGCGTGTAGTAGAGCGACCACGTGTTCGCTGCGCTGCACACGTAGAGCCGACCGTCGGCGCCGGGATTTCTGCTGTTCCACTCGCCTTCGTCCGTGACCCAGTAACCGACACCGGGCGTGCACGTGGCCGGCCGCTCCGCGAGCGTCCCCTCCCCCACGCCGGCCGTTCCGTCGAAACCCTCTCGATACGTGTAGTAGTCGCGACCCTCGACGATGTGACGCGTCGACTGGATGTCGCATGGGATCCCGCTGTCGTCGCAGTTGATGGTCACCGGGATCTCGCCCGAGGGATCGGTGTTCCGAAAGATGTACGCGGGCTGAAACGCTTGTTCTGGTGCCGGAGCCTCATAGTCGGACGCCCACTCGCTCGCGTCGGTCGAGGCGCCGATCTGATCGCGGCAACGGTAGCCTTGGCCGCCGGCGACGTTCTGATCGATGAAGCTCGAGCCGTCGCACATGCCGAACGTGGGCAGCTGACTCTCGATCGAGACCTCGAACGACCGCGCGTTGTCGATCGAGATCGATCGATTCGTGGCGGCTCCGTCCGAGCTCTCGTGGAAGATGACACCCGTACCACCGCGAATGAACCATTGGCGGAACGACGGGTCGCCGTTGTTGGTGAGCGTGTTCTCGTAGATCTCCCAGGCGCGGCACCCCCTCTCGTCGTCGCCCTGGAGCGAGTGTGCTTCGGTCCGCCCGTTGAGGATCGTGTTGAATCGCTCGACGTAACGGCAGCCCCAGTTCCCGTCGAGGTGGTTGAGGTAGCCGCCCGAGCTGCCGTCCGGCCACGAGATGGTGTTGTCCTCGATGAAGAGGAAGTGCTCGGTTCCCAGGTCCAACGGCTCCGCCCATCGATTGTTGCCGGCGGTCTCTCCATTGTTGTCCCCGTAATACAGGATGCGGCCGTAGGTGATGTCGTTGTTGTCGACGAGGCCCTCGACCGGGTGGCCCGACTGCCCGTAGCTCAGGAGCATGTCGCTCGCGCTCGGGTACACGATCGCGTTGTGGTCGATGCGGAAGCCGAGGCTACCCTCGATCACCCACGTGTACTCGTTGCTGCTCCACTCGAAGGTGAAGCCGCTGATACGCGACGCGGAGCTCGTGAGAGTGAATCCACCCGACGTGATCACGGTTCGCCCCGCGCCGGCTCCGAGGAGGACGACGCCCTTGTCCGCGATCGCTATCCGCCCTGTCCACGTCGCGGCGCCTTCCGAGACGGCGATCGTGTCGCCATCCGCGGCGGACGCGATGCAGCTCTCGACGCTTTCCTGATCCGGCGAGCTCGTCCACGACGGGCTCTGCCCTGCGCACTCCGCCCGCGCACCGCTCGAGCAGAGGAGCCCAACACCGACCGCCGCCGTCCACGCCAAGATCGCCCAGTGTTCTCGCATCCCAATCTCCTTCGGATTCCGGCCAGGCCCCAGCCGGGGATGCATCCTACCTCGCCGCAGCGCGGTCACGGCGACGTTCGAGCGACCCCGCCCGAGGCGCTCAAGGGCACGTCCGGCGCGTCGAGTATCGCAGAGCGCCGTGCGTGTAGTCGTAGTGGCTGATGTGAATCCCAGAGGAGCGGTCGAGCGCGATCGATGTCTCCACGCCGACATAGTCCGTCGAGTCCACCGTGGTGGTGGACCAGCTACCGGTCGAGGGCTTGTACGCGTACTTGAGGTCGCCGTTGGTGGCGTCGTGATACGCGATGTGTACGCCGCGTGAGCCGTCGACGGCGATTGAGGTGAACGAACCGACGGAGCCCGCGGAGTCGATCGTGGTCGTGGACCAGCTCCCGGCGAACGACCGATGCGCATACTTGAGATTGCCGTTGGTGAAGTCGTAGTAGCTGATGTGCACACCGTGCATCGCGTCGACCGCGATTGCGGTGTGACCGCCGACGGTGCCCGCGGAATCGACCGTCGTCGCGGACCAGCTGCCGCCGGACGGCTTGTATGCGTACTTCAGATCCTCGTTGAGAAGGTCGTAGTAGCTGACGTGCACGTTGCCTGCGTCATCGACCGCGACCCAGGTGGACGTCCCGACCTCGGCCGAATCGACGGTGGTCGTGGACCAGCCGCCGCCGGACGGCTGATAGGCGTACTTGAGGCCGACGCGCGTGTAGTCGAAGTAGGTGATGTGCACGCCGCGAGAGGCGTCGACCGCGACAGACGAGTACCAACCCACGTTGCCCGCAGAGTCGATGGTGGTGGTCGACCATGCGCCACCCGACGGCTTGTACGCGTACTTCAGGTCTTGATGGGTGCGGTCGTAGTAGCTGATGTGCACGCCACCCGCGCCATCGAGCGCGAGCGCGGGGAACTCACCGACCACTCCCGCGGAGTCGACGACGGTGATGGACCAGCTACCCCCGGACGGCGCGTATGCATAGCGGAGGTCGCCCGCGCTCGGATCGAAGTAACCGACATGCACGCCGTCCGAGCCGTCGACGGCGATCGAGGTGCCCGGATAGGAGTCTCCGAAGGGGCCCAACGTGTCGACGGTGGTCGAGGACCACGCCGATGGAGTGCACATCGGGCTGCAGGCGCCGGCGCTGCATCCCCCGGGGCACCGCCTCGTGGACGACGGATAGGCGCAGACCCCCCCCGAGCACGTGCCCGTCGGGAGGAACGTGCGCAAGGTGGTGGCGTCGTCGCAGACGGGTGGCGGCGGTGTGTCACAGGCGAGCGTGCCGGCGCAGTCGTCGACGGGCGAGCACGCGCCGTCGGTGCAGACCTCGCCACCTGCACAGTGGACCGGCGCCGACCAGTCGAGGCACTCGTCGCTGTCCGAGCTCCCGCAGACGATCACCTCGTCCGGCCCCGAGCACCGAGACTCCGCCTCTACGCACTCGTCGGTGCACGTGGTGGTACACGCGCCGAGCGAGCAATAGGGAGCGTCGGCCGGACACGGGGTCGGCGCGCTCCACTCCGTGCACGCGTCGCCGCCGCGCCGTTCGCATAGCACCGTACCGTCGCCGTCGCATCGCATCGAGCCCTCGGCACACGACGCTTCGCAGGGTGCCGCTGCGAGGGTGAGCGTGAGCGTGCCCTGCACTTCGTCGCCGAGCTCCGGGGTCACGCTCGTCTCACCGTGCGCGTACGGCTCGTCGCCCCGCAGACCGTCGAGCGCGATGTCGACCTCGGCGCCCGCCCAGACGTCGGGCACGAGCAGGAGGACCTCGTGCGCGGCCGTGAGCTCGCGCGACGCGCCATCGGCCTCGACCGAGAACGTGCTGAGAGACCACTCGTCGTCGTAGAGAACCTCGAGCCGAATGGCCGTCGGCGCCCCACCGTTGCAGCTCGCGAGCCACGTCACGAGGACCGCGCCGGCCGAAGCCCGTGCGAGATGAGACCGCGTCCACGACGGCTTCGCGGGTCGATCGCTTCCGGGTGCGCGGAATGTGGTGTTGCGGCACATCGTCATCGGAAGTCCGCGCACATCGCGCCGCACTCGGGGCCCCCGTTGCCGTTCGCGACCACGACGCCCGTGGTCGTCGCGATCGCGACGGCCAAGAGACCCACGCCGACGATGGTCCAGAACCACCACCCCTGCCAGGGCATCCGGCGCGCCTCCGCGGTCCGGGCCGCGTCGGCGGGCGCCGCGGTCACGTCGACCGTCGGGCCCGCGGCCGGTTCGGGCGCGGTCTCGCCCACGTCGAACGCCATGCGCGCGGGCTCGGCGCGCGACGTCGGCACGACCTCGGGCGGTGGCGCGTCGAGCTCTTCGAGCCGTCGGTGCGCGAGCTCCGACATCGAGCCGTCCGGCTCGAGCTCGAGATAGCGCACGTAGTGTCGTCGCGCCGAGGCCGCCGCTCCGCCTTCGCGCGCGCACTCGGCCATGTTGAAGACGAACAGCGGTCTCTCGCTGAGCTCGTACCCCGCCTGGAATTGCTCGTACGCCGCTCGGTACTCGTGCTGGTCGACCAGCTCGCGCCCTCGCAGGAAGTGCGCGCGTGCGCGCGCGATGGCGTCACCCTCGTCGCTCGCCGTCCCTTGCGCGGACGCGAGCGGAACGAACGCCGCCGCGGCGCACCAGAGCCCGGTGGCGAGGAGCACGGCGATGAGCCCGGTTCGAATGCTCGACATCGGCTACTCGAACGGATCCGCGATGACCGGCGTGCGAGGAGGTGCGCTCGCTGGTCGCGGAGCAGCTCGGCGCACGGGGTCGTGAGAGTACATCTGGCTCGAAGCGCCGCCCGGCGTCACCGGACGACGAGCGCGCATCGCTCGGGCTCCCGAACCGCCCGGGTCGGCCTCGTCTGCCGCGTGCGGGTCTTCCGTCGCGGGCGCGGTAGTCAGCACGGGTGCGTCGAAGGGGACGAGCAGCGTAGGGCTCTCTTCGGCGGGACCGGGGATCTCCACGGTCGCCCGCAAGGCAGGCCGTTCGATCTCGCGCTTGGCGCGCGCCTCGGTGGAGATATGGTCGCCGAAGCGATCTCTCGCGAGCATGCCGACGACGCCGATCACGCCGAGCGCCGCCGCCAGCGCGAGCCACGACGCGTTCCTTCGCACGAAGAAGAGCAGCGGCGGCACGCGACCGGCGGGAGCGAGCTCTGCCACGGAGACGCCCTGCCGAGCCGCGGGATCCGTCCAGCGTCGGATCGCCGTCGCGACCTCGTCCATTGGCGTCGAGCCGTGTCACTGCTCGAGAGCGTCCGTTAAGAGCCCTTAAGGGGACGCGAGCGCCTCCGAAGCGAGAGCGGCGCGTACTTCGGCGCGGGGGCGCTCGTCGGAAGCGCGCTGCGCTAAAGAGCCCACCATCGCGCGCGGTATGTTGCGGTGGTGGATCGATCCCTGCCGGCTGGGCTCCTAGCGCTCCTCGCTGCGCTCGCCACGGGGGCGTGTGCCGCGTCGCTGCCGGAGGTCCGCCCGTGGCCGGGCCCGCCCGAGGGCAGCGCGTGCCGGGTCGTGATCGAGCGCTCGGACGCGACGGGTAGCTGGGAGCTCGAGCACCATCACGCGGCTGACGGGCGCGTGCTCGCCGGAACGACGCGCCTCCGCTACCACGGTGTCGGTTGGGAGCGCTTCGACTACGACGAGGCCGGGTCGCTCCGCGCGATCGAGCTGCACGAAGCGATCGAGGCCGAGAGCTTCCCGTGCGGCAGCGAGGAGGGCTGCGACACGCCGCCGCTCCGCGAGATGACGTACGTGCGCGTGCAACACGACGAGGAGGGAAGGCTCACCGAGTGGGACCTCGCGAAGCGAACGGAGAATCTCGTCGATGGGTCATGGTCGGTGCGGACCCGCGAGAGCAACGACCTCTCCTATTCGTACGGCGAGGGCGGGCGGCTCGCGGCACTGCATGGGAGCAATGGAACGACGCGCTTCCTCTACGACGGGGAGCAGCTCGTGCGCGTGGAGCGTGACGCCGACTATCCGTGGTATCGGACGATCGAGCACGACAGCAGCGGGCGAATCGTCCGCATGGTGCACATGAGCTGTACGCGCGAGCGCGTGTGCGGTGCGACGCAGCGGATCTTCTTCGTCTACGATGCGGATGGGCGCCTCGTGCGCGCCGAGCACAGCGATCCGAGCGGAAGCGAGGCGCCGACCATCGACGCCTGGGAGTACGACGGCGAGCGAGTCGTCCGAGCCTCGCGCGCGACGGCGCGCGCGGCGGGCGAGGAAGCGCAGGTGTTCGAGTACGCATATGATGAGGAAGGCCGTCTCGCTTCGGTGACGGAAAACGGCCGGCTCCGAGAGGCGTACAGGTACGAGGGCGAGTGTGACGCGCTGCGGACCCGGCCCGCGACGCCCTCGGCCGAGGGCCTGGTGGGCGCGAGCACGTGCCACTTCTCCCCCGGGTACGTGTTGGACACCTGCGCGACGCGCTAACCGGCTACGGTTGTTGCTGTGTGATGCAGTGGGGCTCGCCGCGATGCTGCTGTGTCTCGTTTCGGGTTGCTACCGATGGCACGAACCGTCGACGTAACGGTCGTTGATGAAGTCCGCGTGACCGGGGCAGTCGATGTGCGCGTACACGCGCGCCGCAGTCTCGTAGCGCACGTGCGACGCGACGATCGTGATCCCACTGCGCCACTCTTCCGGCGCGCTGTCGATCTCCGCGAGCCCCTTGCTGCGGCCACCATGCAGGTGCGCCGAGACGCGCGACAACGCCGCGGCGGAGGCGTGGCGCCCGTCTAGCCGCCGGTGATCAGACCGGCGACCCGCGCGTCGCTCTGCAATCCGACGGCGGAGCGCTTGAGCGCGCCGTCCTCGAAGACGAGCAGCGTCGGCATCGCGCGAACTCCGTAGGTCGACGCGATGCGCGGGGCGCGCTCGACGTCGACGGCGATGACGCGAACGTCGGGGTGCGCCTCGGCGAAGCGCTCGAGCACGCGCGCCTGCAGGCGGCACGGCGGGCAGTACTCCGCCGTGAAATCCACCAACACGACGCCTGACGCGCCGTGCACCTTGCTGTCGAAGTCGTCGTCGTTCGCGGTGTCGATCATGCGGCATGCTCCTTCGTGGCGCGTTCCAACATTCGGACGATCTGCTTCACCTCGGGTCGTGCGAGGCGGTACTCGCGCTGGCGGCCGTCGCGCACCGCGTAGACGACGCCGGCGCGCCGCAGGATGCCGAGATGCCGCGACACCATCGGCTGCGGCAGGCCGAGCTCGGCGACGACGCTGCCCGCCGCGCGCTCCTTCACGCCCGCGAGGGCAGACACGATCTGGAGGCGAATCGGGTGGCCCAGGGCGGCGAGCAGGTCCGCCTGGTCGCGCAGGCGGAGCGAGGTGATGGTGCCTTCGGGTTTCATATATCTCATATATGATATGTTTCTGGAGGCGTCAACCCCGGTCGCGCGGGGTAGCCGTGGCGGCCCACCGAAAGCGGGCACGAGCTCCCCTTCCATGATCGTGTCGTCCGATGGGAGCGCGGGCATGCCGGATCGTTCTGAGTGTCGGCGGGTATCGTCCGGCGTCGCGGGGGTTGCTCCGGGGCTCGCACCACCGCCGGCGCCAGCCATCATTCCGGCCGTAGGCGCCTCAGCGGCAGGTGGTGTCGAGTCGAGCGAAGAGCGCGTCGGAGCGATTCAGCTCGGCGTCGAACGCTGCGGAGTGAGCTCGCATGGCCGCGTCGTCCGCAGCGTCCCATGCCGATGCGGTCAGCGTGGCCTCTCGAGCGAGCGTGGAATAGTGCGCCGCCAGGTCGGTCCGAAGTGCGGTGAGGTCGGAGTCGGAGAGCTCCAGGGCGCTCGCGGCCGACGATCGCTCCGACGCGCGGTCGGCTCGCCAACGCCAGTTCTCGGCTTGTGCCGGCGGCGACATGTCGTCTTGTCGCGGAGCGCCTTGCCACGACACCTCGGCGAAATAGAACGTGCGGGCTCGCTCGCACTCGTCCTTCTTTCCACTGCAACCACAAGCGAAGGCGCACGCGAAGAGGAACGAGAGCCACTGGGCGACCATGGCCGCGAGTCTAGCGGCGGCCATTGGGGTGTCAACGAAGCCGGAGCCGCCTCGCGCCGAGGAGCTTCGGACACGGTGACTTCGGATCCGAGCGCAGCGCACGGCGCCCAGACGTAGACGGCTGCGCGCGGCTCACCGGAAGTGTCGTCGTCCGACGGCTCGCCGGGCAGCACGACGCGCGCGGGGGCTGCGCCACGGCGTGCGGCGCGGTTCGGGATCCCGAGCATCCGCGAGGTCGAGCTCGTCCCACTCGATTGCGTCGCGCAGCGCCGCCTCGTCGAGCTCCCCCGCGACCCACGCGTCGAGCCCCGCCTGAAATGGCTTCTGCACCATCTCGAGCCCGAGCGCGAGCGACGGGCTGAGGTCTCGGAGCGCCGTCAAGAGCGCGAGCTCCGCTGCATGATGCGCCCGTTGGTCGTGCGCCTCGCCGACGTCAGACCACGCGCGCCCGCGCGAGTTCCTCGACCATCTGCCGAAACGCGACCCGGCGCGACGTGCGGACGTACTCCCACGTCTGCCCACCCACCTCGAGGAGACGGCGGTCGTTGGGCTTGCGCGCCTGCACCGAAGTGGGCCCGCAGCGCTCGCGCTGTACCACCTAACGCCGCGAGCGGCGGGCGGGCTCGCGCGCGCGCGCGGCGTCGAGGACGACGCGGCGCAGGAAGCGCACGGCACCGTCGGCGTCCGAGCGGCGATGCCAGACCTGACGGATCTCGAGCGGGGCGAGCGCGACCGGAGGCCTGAGCACGACCAGCGGGAATTGCTGCGCGAACGTCCGCGCGAGGCGGCTCGAGAGCGTGGCGACGCAGTCCGTCTCGACGACCGCGAGCGGCACCGACGCGAAGTGGGCAAGCGCGATCTTCACGGTCCGGACGCGCCCGTGTCGGCGAGCGCGCGATCGACCTGTCGTCGACGACGTCGAAGAGCGCGATGTCCACGTGCGGCAGCGACGCGAAGGCGTCGAGCCCGAGCTTGCGCCGCACCCTCGGGTGCCCGCGCCGGACGGTGCACTCCATCGGGTCGCGATAGACCAGCTCCGTCTCGTGCTCGGCGGGCAGGACCGGCTGGATGCCGATCGAGAGATCGACCTCTCCGCGCGCGAGGCCGTCCTCGGCGATCAGGCGATCGAGCGTGAGCAGTCGGAGCCGAGCAGCAGGCGCGCGCTCGCCGAGCAGCCTCGAGACCGGGCGCAGGAGCGCGATCGCGACAGCATCCGAGCAGGCGATCCGAAACGTGCGCGTGGTGCGCGCGGGGTCGAGCTCGGGCTCCTGCGAGAGCAAGCGCTGCGTCCCTTCGGTCCAAGCGCGCAGCGAGGGCAAGAGCGCGAGCGCACGCGGGGTCGGATCGAGCCCGTAGCGCCGGCGCACGGCGAGCGGATCGCCGAAGAGCTCCCGGGCCCTGCGCAGCGCGTTGCTCACCGCCGACTGAGTGACGTGGAGCCGGCGCGCAGCCCGCGTCGCGCTGCGCTCCTCGAGCACGACGGCGAGCACGTGGAGAAGGTTGAGGTCCACCTCGGATAGATTCACGTCACGCATATCAGATATCATCACATATCACTTCCGATGACGTCATCGCGAGGCTATCGACTCTGCATGACCGACACCCCTCCCGGCCTCGACGGCTTCGACCACATCACCCTTCCCGTCCACGACCTCGACGCGGCCGAGCGCTTCTACGTGGAGCTGCTCGGTGCGACGCTGTTGCGCAAGATGCACCGCGAGCGCTTCCTCGAGGTGCGGCCCGCAGCGCGCCGCCGAAGCCGACGCCGACAACGGCCCGCTGCACCTCGCCGTCCGCTTCCGCGACGGCCCCGAAGTGCACCTCTTTCTCGAGCGCAACCGCGCCAAGCCGACGCCTCCGCCGCACCCGCACCTCGCGATGCGCGTCTACGCCTAGGAGCTCGACGTCTTCGCGCTCCGCCTGCGCGAGGCGCGCGTGCCGATTGATGGCCCGCGCCGCCTCGGCCCGCCCGGACACGCGTCGGTCTACTTCGCCGATTCCCTTCGGAAACACGCTCGAGCTCGTCACGATGGGCTACGAGGGTCCCGTGCTCCACGGCCCGCCCGACGTCGGACTGCTCGGCTGGTGATTAGCGCGAGCGCGACCTGCCGCAGGAGCTCGCGCAACGGCGTCGCGCCGCTCGTGCCGCGGCCGATCGCGCGCTCCATGTCGCGCACGATCGGGGGGAGCTTCTTGCGGCGCTCGCGCACGTCGATGCGTCGCTCGCGGCCGACGACCTCGTCCCGATCGTCTACGCGCGCATGTCCGATGCTGCGCCCGTGTGGGCGCGCTCGCCCTAGTCCTCGACTTTGGCCCCCGCGCTTCAGCTCATGCGGGACGACGGCTTCGACGGCTTCGTCCAACGCCTCACGTCGATCGTCATCGTGTGAGGGTTCACCGCTCGCTCGGTCGCTTCGGACGCGCGGAGGGCGTCGCGAAGGGCGGTCCAGCTCTTCCGTGCATCCGCCTCGCTCCACTCGACGTCACGCAGGTCGAGCAGCGACGCGCGGAATGCGGCCGCGCTCACGGGTCGCGCCGCCGGGTCCTTCTCGACGCATCGGAGCACCAGCTCTTCGAGGTCGCGCGGGATGTCGCGCCCACCACGCACAGACGGCGGGATCGGACGAGAGTGAAGGTGATGTCCGCAGAGCTCCATGATCGACTTGGCTTCGAACAACGTCTTTCCGGTCAGGAGAAAGTAGCCGACCGCACCCAGTGCGTAGAGATCGCTTCGCCCGTCGACGCTCTCGGGGTCCGCGATCGCCTCGGGCGAGAGATAGAGCGGCGTCCCTAGCAGCGTGTTGACGTTGCTCGCGGTCAGCGCGGTCTCTCCCTCCTCGCGCACGACCTCGCGTGCGAGGCCGAAGTCGACCACCTTGGCGATGTCCGGCACACCGCCGCGCTCGCACAAGATGATGTTGGCCGGCTTGACGTCCCGATGGATGAGGCCGACGCCGTGTGCTTCCGCGAGCGCGCCCGATACTTGCCTGAGGATGTGGACCACGCGCGCAGGCGCGAGCGGTCCAGTCGCACCGACGAGCTCTTCGAGGTTCATCCCGTCGAGGAATTCCATCGCGTAGTAGAAGACGCGGTCCGCCGTGCGGCCGTAGTCGTAGATCGCGACCGTGTTGAGGTGCGTGAGGCGGCTCGTCAGCCGCACCTCCGCTCGAAGCGGGCGAGACTGCCCTCGCCGGTGCGGTCTGGTCGGAGCAGCTTCACCGCCGTAGGTCGCCGCAGGAGCGCGTGCCGGGCGCGGTAGACGACGCCCATCCCGCCCTCGCCGAGCTTCTCCTCGAGCGTGTACTGCCCGAGCTGCATCGCGTCGCGCACGCGCGCCTGGAGCGTGTAGATGACGGCGGACGCCGTCGTCGCGAGCGCGACGGTGCAGATCAGCCAGATCGCGGCGCCGAACGTCTGTTGCGCGGTAGTTTCTCCGAGCCCGCCGACGTGGTAGCGCACGTGGATGACGTGAGCGGCGACGAGGACCGGCATGCACGAGACGACGCTCACGATGAGCGTGCGCCGCGCAGAGCTCGGTACGATGATTCCGCGGAGCACGACGACCGACAGCGTCGCCGCGACGAGCGGCATCGCGCTCGCCGCCGTGACGTGCGGTCCTTGGAGCGCGGGGTGCGCGGCTTGCGGCGAGTACACGCCCATCACGGACTGCAGCGCTCCGATGACGAGCGAGGTCGCCCCGTCGACCCATGGCAGCGCGTTCGACGGGACTTTCACATGGCGGAACGAGATCGCGATGGTGGCGAGGACCATGAGCAAGACGAAGTGGGCGATGTTGCCGGGCAGCATCGCCAGCTCGGAGATCGGCCGGCCTGAAGCGAGCGCGAGGCCGTTCGCCAGAGTGTCGAAGCCGAGCCCGACGTACATCACGACACGTGCGAAGAGACGTATGCGCTCCTGGAGGAGCGCTCGTCCTTCCTCGGTGTCGTGCGCGACGAGGATCGCCGCGCGGGGCGATTCGTCGAGCGGCGGAGTGTCTCCGTGCCTGCGGGTTGCGCCTTCCCCGTGGTCGCCCGAGCCCATCGTCGTGAGAACCCCAGCGCCCCCTCATGGGTGCGACGGGGCCAATCCTACACCGAGCACGAGCGGTTGTGCCATGCGCTGAGCGCCTCGAGCCCGTACGACGTCTGCTCTCGGGCGCGCAACGTCGCCGCTATTGCGTCGAGAAGGAGGCTCGCGTGGACGGCTTCGGTCGATCGACGCAGAATGGAGATCTGCGCGAAGGCGTGCAGAAGCTCAAGGACGCGACCCCGGCCGGGGTGCTCCTCGGCAGCGGCAAGCTCGCGACCGAGCTCGACCGGCTGGACCTGATTGACAAGTACGAGCTGCTCGTCCATCCCAGCATTGCCGGCCACGGCCCGACGCTGTACCAGGGCGGGCTGCCCGGCACGCGCCAGCTCAAGCTGCTCTCGGCGAAGCCGCTCCGCAACGGCGCGGTGGCCATGCACTACCGCCGGCGTTGAATGAGGAGCCACGCTCAGACCACGCCGACGCCGAGCACCCAGAATACGAAAGCGGTCTCCTTGGAGCTCGAGCGCAATGCGGCGGCCCGGCACCTCGGCGGTCGCGCCGTAATAACGATACAGAGTGTGCTCGGTGCCCTGCGCATCGGCGACGACGTGCGTGCCGAGAGTCGAGCGCACGTGAGTCAGCGCTCGGTTGTCGAACTCGATGGTCGTCGGCGTGGCGCCCTTCGCGCGGGGCAGCGTGTAGCGCACGTGATCTTCTCGATACTCGAGCACGGGCGGCTCCATGCCCGGCCCGAAGATCGCGTTGACGCCGACCCACGCGACCGCGACGCCGCCGGCGATGAGGACGATACCGAGCACGTCACCAAAGCCGTGCGAGGTGAGAATGCGATTGGGGAGCACGGGGAACACGACAAACATCGCGAGAAAGGGAACGAGAAAGAGCAGCACCGCGACCGGAATCCGCCATCGCGAACGGGCATCCAGACCTTCCTGCTGGCCGACGAGCCGGAGACACGGTTCTCTGTTCGCGCCATCACCGGCCATGCGTTCGAGCTCCACGCGTTCACCCTCGCCAGCAGAACGCTCTGGCAAAGCATCCGCAACACGTACTCCCAAGTCTACCCACCCGAGCCGTCACCGCAAACGGCACGGCGACCGCTGAGCATGGCGTACCAAAGCATCCTCCGCACGACGTACCACGCGCGCAGGCGCGAGCGGTCCAGTCGCACCGACGAGCTCTTCGAGGTTCATCCCGTCGAGGAATTCCATCGCGTAGTAGAAGACGCGGTCCGCCGTGCGGCCGTAGTTGAGGCTCGCGTGGACGGCTTCGGTCGATCGACGCAGAATGGAGGAGCCATGGCTTCCAAGAAGCGCGGCGGGCCGAGCCTGAGCACACGGGTCCTCATCCAGATCCGCGACGAAGTTCGTACGACGAACGAACGTCTCTCTGCGCTCGAGCGTCGACAGACGGAGACCGAGGTCCGGCTCGCGAGCGAGCTCGTCGCCGTTGCGAGAGCGGTGACCGACGTCCGCGATCTCCTGCGCGACGACCTCGCGCTCCGACACCGCGTCGACGATCACGAACAGCGGCTCGCGGAGCTCGAGCGCAAGGTGAGCTGAGGCGGCGATCACCACGACGCCCCCCCGGCTCGCGCGCGCGCTGGGCGCGGCGATGGACGACGGCTGCGCGGTCGCGTGGTTCGGCAACGACCCCCAGCCGTGAGGCGACGCTCGTCAGCGGCGCGGGCCGACCACCGGCGGCGGGGCGCCGCGCTCGAGGGCGCCGCGGTCGGGGCCCGCGCCGACGTAGTCGTCGTCGATGTTCGGGATGACGAGCGCGCTGTCGATCGCTTCGGCCGCCGGGGCGAGCGTGAAGTCCCACGCGTCCGGCTCGAACGCGACCGTCGCGGCGCCGGCGCCCTCGGTGGGCTCGGGGACGTTCACCCACTCCTCGGCGCGCGACGTGAACGTGCGGCCGTTGCACTCGCTCCCCATCCGGCTGCACGCCTCCGCGGGGTCGTGGTACGAGACCGTCGTCCCGTCCGAGTCCCGGAACGCGAGCCGGAACATGACGCCCGAGAAACGGTACGAGTCGTAGTCGAAGTCGAAGCCGCGATCGATCTCGTCCATGATCGTGTCGTTCACGCCGTACCCGGTCGTCGCGTAGACGATGTTGTTGCGGAAGTACACGTTCGACCACGTGCCGCCGTGGATGCCCCGATCGTAGTTCGCGATCGAGTTGTGCAGGGCCACGATACCGGAGCTCCCGTCCTGGCCGCCGTACGCCGGGTTGAATTTCAGCGGCGAGCGCTGGCTCGAGAAGATCTGGTTTCGGATGAGGTAGATGGGCCCTCCGAACGCGGGCTGTACGCTGATGCCGTCGAAGCTGCTCCCGAGCCGGTTGCGCATGCAGCGCGAGTTGCGCGTGTTGCCATCCATCTCGATGTCGTCGTCGATGCTGTACAGGATCAGGTTGTTGTAGATGTCGTTCGCGTAGCAGTCCTTGTCCGTGTAGCAGTGGTCGGAGGTCGTGATCGCGTCCCACCAGTGCGTCATCAGGTTGTGGCAGACGACGTTGCCGGAGCCGCCGAGCTCGATGTCGTACGACGGGCCGTAGCCCGCGCGGTCGCGGTCGAGACCCGGCTCGGGACCGAGGAATTCGTTGTCGCAGACGTACGCGTTCGAGGCGTGGGCGAGCCTCGGCCCGAGCGTCTTGTCGCCTTCTGCGCCGATCGGGAAGTCCCGCATCACGGTGTCGCGGATCACCATCCCGACCGATCGGTCCGCGCGGAGCGACCTCCTCGCGTGGACGAGTGTGACGTTCTCGAGATGGTTGTACGCGCGGTCGTCGAACACGAGGAACCAGTCGCTCGTCCCGGCCGCGTCGAGGACGACCGTGCTCCGGTTCTCGCCGCGGAACACGATCGGCGCGTCCTCGGTGCCGTCGCGCGTGAACGTCGCGCCCTCGGTGTACGTCCCGTCGCGGAGCGTGATCACGTCGCCCGGCATCGCCGCGTCCGCTGCGGCGCGAAGACCGCGGAACGGGTCGGACGCCGAGCCTGTGCCGCCGCCGGACCCGGGGACCGCGAAGAGACGCCGGCCCGCCGCCGACTCGACAGGCTCTCGACGCGTGCGGACGAAGAGCGTCTGTCGCTCGCCGCCGCCGTCGTCGTCCGAGAGCGTCAGCTCGACCTCGTACGTCGTGTCCGCCGTGAGGTCGAAGATGCTCCCGGCGTGCACGTTCCCGAGCGCGTAGGGCGCGGCCGCGCCCTCGTCCGACGCGGACGACCACGCGAACGTGCGGTTCTCGAGGTGGAAGAGCGGCATCGCGTCGCGCCACTCGGCGTCACCCGAGGCGCGAAAGCGAACGTGAACCACCGACGTGTGGTTGTCGTCGCACGCGACGCGCCACACGAACCCGAGGTTCTCGAGCGTCGGCGGATCG
Source organism: uncultured delta proteobacterium (assembly GCA_963740495.1). Lineage (GTDB taxonomy): Bacteria > Myxococcota_A > Polyangia > Polyangiales > CAVUEK01 > CAVUEK01. The sequence continues at coordinate 89,878 of CAVUEK010000002.1, read as the reverse complement.
ATCGAGAGCTCGCCGGCGACGACCCCGTCCCCGACCCCGTCGCGACAATCCACGTCGCCGTCCCAACCGACGATCGTCCGGTCGGGAAGCGCGGTGCTGCCGTCTGTGGGCGGCGGCGGCACACGGCCATCCGATCCGCGCGCGCCACCGTCCACGCCCGGCGGAAGCGTCTCGGTGCCCGAGCACGCGGCGAGCGACGCGATCGCGATCGAGAGCATCACCGACCGCTTCATGCCCCGTCCCTTCGATCGCGCCCACGTCCCCGCCGTCCGCATGTCGCGTGCAGGAGCAGGCACCGTGCCGGGACGCCGTGGCGCCCCGAAACGTGCCTGTGCGCACGCCCCGCGCCGGCCCGGCTCGGCAAGGTTTGCGCGCGAGCGCGTAGCTCTTGCGCGACCGGGGCGCGGGCCTCGGATTCGTCGATCCGCTGTGATCGCGACGCGTGCTGCAATGCGGAGACGTGCGACGTCGGGCTCGGTGAACGTTGACCTCACCTCCCGGCGCATCGTTCGCTCCAGACGCGTGGTGCAGCCGCGGATTCATTGGGGACTCGGCTCGGTACGCGCCTTGCTCAGGTCGTGCGCATGCGTCCCCACCGCTTCGCCCCCGCGCTCTTGCTTCTCGTCGCCGGCTGCGCCGCGAACACCGGCTCCGACGATGCGACCCAGCGTTCCAGACCGCGCGAGCTCCGCATCGCGTCCCCCGAGACCAACCCGTTCGGTCTGAACGCGCACCTCGCTCAGAACCAGATGCTCGACCGGTTCGCCGACATCGGCATCGGATCGTTTCGCGTCGACGCGGAGTGGAGCCTGAACGAGCCGCGCGACGGTGAGCTCGTCTTCGACGAGACCGATCGCGTCGTCTCGGCGTTGAAAGCGCGCGGCGCGTTCGTCGACCTCGTGGTCTCGTACACGCCGTCGTGGGCGTCGGGCTCGTCGAGCACGGCCGCGCCGCCTCGCGATCCGTCGCGCTTCGTTTCGTACGTGCGCGAGGTCGTCCGTCGATACCGCGGGCAGGTGGATTGCATCGGCATCTGGAACGAGCCGAACCTGAGCCAGTTCTGGGCAGGCTCGCGGAGCCAATACATCGACGACATCCTCGTGCCGTCGCTCCGCGCGATCAAAGAAGAAGCGCCCGAGATGCGCACGTGCGGTCCCGACCTGTCGAGCGCCGGAAACGCGCGCAACGATTGGTTGGGCCCGATTCTGAGCGCGGCCGGCCCGCTCCTCGACATCATCACGCAGCATCAATACGACGGCGGCGACACCCCGAGCGGCCGCGTGCGCGAGATCGAGCGCACGCACGACTTCATCGCGTCGCGCGGCTACGGCGACAAGCCGTTCTGGATTACCGAGACCGGTTGGGACGCACCGCGCTTCTCGCGCTCGACGCAGGCGCGCTACCTGCGCGACATGATGGCCGCGATGCAGAGCCGGCCGTACTGGCAGAAGACCTTCTGGTACGACTCGCACGGGATCGGCTGGGGCCTGCTCGACGGCGAAGGCGGCGCGACGACGCCGTCGTTCGACGCGTACCGCGAGGTCATCGCCGCGAGCGCCTACGCGCCCATTCCGGATGAGGATCCACCGCCGCCGGACGAGCCGCCTCCGGGCGAGCCACCCCCCGGCGAGCCGCCACCCGGCGAGCCGCCACCCGGTGAGCCGCCCCCCGGCGAGCCGCCTCCCGACGTACCGCCTCCGAGCGTCGCCGACACGCTCCATGCGGACCAGAGCCTCGCTCCGAACGCGCACATCGAATCGAACGACGGGCGCTATCGGCTCTTCTACCAGGGCGACGGCAACGTCGTCCTGTACGGCCCCGGGGACGCGGTGCGCTGGGCGAGCGATCGCATGCACACGCCGGGCGTCCTCGTGATGCAGGCCGACGGCAACCTCGTCGCGTACGACGCAGGCGGTCATCCGGCGTGGGACTCACAGACCGCGGGCCACCCGGGCAGTCGCCTGCTCCTCCAGAGCGACGGCAACCTCGTCATCTACGACACGGGCGACCGCGCGACCTGGGCAAGCGGGACGAACGAGCGCTAGCGGGCCCGCGCCCGATGCGGTAACCACGAGCGTGCGCTGCCGGTGCGAGCTGGTAGAATTGGTGATTGCGATCGCCCTCGCGCTGTCGAGCGGCACCGCGTGCGGCGGCGCCACCTCGTCGGGAGCGACACGTGACGAGCTCGTCCGCGTTCACGAGCGCGCGCCGGACTTCGAAGGTCCGGACCAGGACGGCCGCGCGCGTAGCCTCCGAGACTACCGTGGCAAGATCGTCGTCCTCTACTTCTACCCGCGCGACGGGACGCCGGGCTGCACGCACGAGGCTTGCGCGTTCCGCGACGCATGGGATCGCCTCGAGTCGGCCGGAGCCGTCGTCGTCGGCGTCTCACGCGACTCGGTCGCGTCCCACGCCGCGTTCGCGCGCGAGCACTCGCTCCAGTTCCCCCTGATCGCGGACACCGACGGCCACATCCTCGCGGCGTACGGCGTGTCGACCACGTTCGGAATCGCCGATCGCGTCACGTTCGTGCTCGACCCGAGCGGCGTCGTCGTCCGCGTCTTTCCCGACGTCGATCCCGCCGTGCACGTCGAAGAGGTGCTCCACGTGATCGACTCGCTTCGGGCCGTCGAGCGGCGCCCGATCACCGGCGAAGGGAACGAGATCCCGAGCGACACGTCCAGCCGTACGAGCTCCTAGGCGCCTCGGAACCGAACGGCGATCACCGTCGCGTTGTCCTCGCCGCCGCGTTCGAGCGCCATGGCGAGCAGCCGGTCCGTGGTCACCGCGGGCCCCTCCGCCGAGGCGATCTGGCCTATCTCCTCGTCCGAGACGTAGCGCGTCACGCCGTCGGTCACGAGCAGGAGCACGTCGTTCAGCTCGAGGTCCGTCTCGTAGTTGTCGGGCACGGGCGGCCTCGTGTCGCCACCGATCGCGTTCAGCAACATGGCGTCGAGCATCGGAGCCGCGGTCGATCCGATGTCGCGGACGGCTTGGCCGGCCGTGTGGTCGCGGGTGAGCCGCTCGAGACGACCACCGCGAACGAGGTACGCGCGGCTGTCGCCGATGTGCACGATGAGCGCTGTACGGCCGCGCACCAATGCCGCGGTGAGCGTCGTCCCGGGAGTCCTTCCCACGACGTGCTTGCGCGCGACCGCCTCCATCAATCGGCGTTGAGCGTCCGCCGCGGCATGCATCAACACGTCGCGCAACGTGTGCTTGGCCTGTTCCTCGTGGGCGGCGAGCTCCGGCATGAACGGGAGCAGGTCGCCGGCGATCGTGTCGAGAGCGAGCGCGCTCGCGAGATCGCCATGACCGTGCCCGCCGATGCCATCCGCCACGGCGAGCAACGTCGCCTCGGGCATCCGCGTCTCGGGCCGCAGGCGGCGATCGGACAGGTTCGTGCCCTCCACACGGATGAATCGGCCGATCTCGGCGACGAGAAAGTGATCGTCGTTGCGCTCGAGAACGCGGCCGCGATCGCTCGCGCTCGCGATCTCGAGCCCGAGACGGGAACGAGCCCGTGTCGACGGAGCGAGCGTGGGGAACGTGGTGTCGGCGTCGATGTCGGCGCGAGCGAGCACGTCTTCGTAATGTGTCATGTGAGACCTCCTGAACGCGATTCCGTCCGCCGGTCGAGCACGACCCTCGACGTAGCAGGGCTCGTGCCGCTCCAGGCTTCGTCCTGCCGAGCGCCGCGAAACTCATGGGGTCTTCTCGCGGCAGGATCGGCTCATGGCTGCGATTCTTGCAGCCGACCGACGAGTCACGAGAGCGCGAACATGCAGATCGCGTATTCGTTGCGTCCGCAAGAATCGCAGCCACACCGCTCCATTCCAGATGCAGCTTGCGTGTGCGCTACCAACGGATGACGACACGGCCCGGAGCGCCGTACTCGACATCGGTGTTGTTGCAGATCGCGCCGCCGGCGCCGCCGATCCCGGTGGGCGCGAGGTAGTCGGGATCGCTCGAGCCACCGGCGACACCGTCGCCGCCGCCGTCGTACGTCCCTCCCGACGGAACCGAGCAGCTACCCCCGCCGCCCGCTCCGGAGATCAGGCTCAGCTGCCAGCCGCCGCTTCCGCCGCCGTAGTGCCCGCCGCCCCCTCCGCCGGAGGTGGCTTGGCCACCCGAATCGTCGAAGCGCACGAAGCCGTCGCCTCCGCGCTCCAGCGTGCCCGCGTGCCCGACGAGCACGGGCGACGGTCCACCGGCTCCACCCGAAGCGGTGCCGCCGCCGCTTCCCCCAGGCGCGTCCGACGCCCCGAGGCCGGCGTCGCCGCCTGCGCCTCCTTCGCCCGCGCACCCGTGACCTCCGTGCCCGGTCACCGTGTAGTAGCCGACGCCGCCACCGCCGCCGGCGGTGATGATGTCGCTGCCCGCACGCCGCAGCGCCGAGCGACCGCCGCCGCTGCTCGACCATCCGAACGTCGGATGATCGCTCCCGCGTCCTCCGCCGCCGAACGTCGCGGGGATGTCTCCAGGCCCGCAGCCACCGGGCCCGCCGACGACGACCTCGAGCACCTCGCCGGGCGTGACCGTGAGCGCCGGGTGCGCGGCGTACCCGCCCGAGCCGCCGAAAGCCGACAAGGAGCCCGCGGTGCCGGCGCCCCAGAGCTTGACGGAGACCGTCGTGACGCCCGCAGGAACGGTGAACATCTGCACGCCGCCCGTGTAACAGAACGCGACCGCGCGGGCGCCGGCGTAGCACTCGGGAAGCGGGCCGGCGTCCACGCCCGCGTCCGGAGGGCCGCCGTCGGTCGTCGCGCCGTCACGACCCGCATCGCGCGCTCCGCCGTCGACGCCCGCGTCGATGCCGCCGTCGCCCGCCGCGACCGGTACGCATCCCGTCGCGATCGCGCACCGCTCCATCAATCCACAGCGGTCCGCACGCGCCTCGTAGACGCAGATGCCGAGCTCGCAGTGCGGGATCGCGCACGCGGCGGCATCGATGCACTCGCCGTCGGTCGCGCACTCGGGCGGCGCACAGCCGGGCTCGTCACCGACGACGCAGTCCGGGCTCGCGCACATGCCCCCGAGGCAGGAGGTCGCGACCGGATCATCCCCGCTGAGCGGGCACGAGACTCCGCTGCAGTCGCGCGTGATCAGCACGACGATCGCGGACGTCTCCTCGATGCGGACGCGGACCGTGCGCTCCGCGACCACGCGGTCTCCGGCTCCGAGCGCCTGCACTCGGACGAGCTGGCTCCCCCGTTCGACCGCGGCGAACTCCGCGACGCGCTGGCCGACGAAGTAGCTCGCGCCCGGGTCGGCGTCGACGTCGCTCGTCCGCGTGCCGCCGCCTTCGCCCGTGAGCTCCGTGCGGACTCGCGTGAACTCGTACCCGGGCTCGAGATCGGTCCGAAGCTCCACGAGGAGGTCCGGCTCGCCACCCTTACAGCTCGATGCCGCCAACCCGAGGACGAGGAGCGACCATGCGGCGAGGCTTCGGTGAGGAGCGCGCATCATCCGAGAATCGTACCGCCTTCGTTCGCGCGTGACGATCTTCGAGCGAGGCTCGAGCTTCAGCGAAGCGGACGCGCGGCGCGGCGCAGCGCACGGTGCCGCGCAGCCAGGTCAGGCGTCGCACACCGCCCGGTGCGCCACGAGGCCGCCCGCGTACAGCCGGCCGCACCGCTCGCACGCGCGACAGCAGGGCCGCGCATGCGCCGCCGGGATCTCCCGACCTGTGGCACGCGCAGGCGCACAGCCGCGGCTCGCCCACGTCGATCGGATTCCACCGGCCGTCGCGAGCCGCCATCACCGCCGAGCCACGAGGTGAGCCGACGGATCCAGCTCTTGTGTTCCATCGCGAGGATCGAGGATAGCTCAGCTCGACGCTACGCCGCGTCGCCGCTTCGGATCACGACCGGCCGTGCGGCGGAGCCCAGGACGCATCGAATCGATGGGGCGTCGCGAAAGCCCACGGCCTCCTGCCGCAGGTCCCGAACGATCTCCGACGTCGCCGTCGACGCACACGGAATCGAACGGACAGAGCACGGACTCCGCGAGGTGCACGGTCCCCGCTTCGATGCGGATCCCGCGCATCACCAGGAATCGCTCGAGGCGCTCGAGCGCGTCATGGTCCACGCGTGCGGTCACGCCCACATCGATCGCGATCAGCGCCGGTGTTGGGACGACCCGCACGCGCTCCTCCGGCTCGAGATCGAGCTCGAACGTGACGGCCTCGCCGTCGTCGATCGCCCACGGGCCGATCTGCCCGACCACCCGGAAGGCGACGCACGGGGTGTTGGCGATCGGCGAGAACAGCGGTGCCGATCCGTCTCGGATCCGTCCAACCAGCGCGTCGGCGCCCGTTTCGGGCGGCGATGACCGTTCCACGTCCACGGTCTCGCCCCGACGGCGAATCCGGTCGGCGATCGCGAGCGAAGGCGGCCCGACGATGAGCCAGAGGATCATCCAGGCCGTCACGCCGGCGAGCACGCCGAGGAGCCCCAGTGCGGCGACGGTGATGATCATCGGCGCCATGTCGTCGATGCGATCCCACTCCAATCGCCCGAGGAGGAGCGCGCCTGCGGCCGCGAACAGCGGGAGGGATCCGTACACGATCGCGTTCCCGATCCGCCCGAGAACGGAGGTGCCGCGGCGAAACACGAGGCTTCCGAGGCCGCGAATTGCGTGGACGTCGCCGCCGCAGCGCGGGCACCGCAGGCGCGAAGCGGCGATCCGCAGCCGACATGAATCGCAGAGCCGAGTCAGGTCCGTCCGCACCGAGTCGATGGTACGACCCCTTCGCCCCGCTGGGGCACACCGGGCCCTCTCCCGACGTCTCGCAGACGGTCAGTCGAGCGGGAGCTTCGAGGGTGGAGCCGTGCTCGACACCGAGACGATCTCGTAGCGCACGGCGCCCTTGGGGCGCCGGACGACGACGTCGTCGCCCTGCTCCTTGCCGAGGACCGCCCGCGCGACGGGTGAGTCGAGGCTGATGAAGCCGCGCTCCGCGTCCGTCTCGTCAGGACCGACGATGCGATAGGTCACTTCGCGATCGCTCTCGTCGGCGAGCGTCACGAAGCTGCCGAAGTAGACCCGCCCGTCGGCCGGCGGTGGCTCGCTCACGATCGTGAGCGCGTCGAGCCGCTTGCCGAGGAAGCGCAGCCGGCGATCGATCTCCGCGAGCTTCCGTTTCGAGTAGAGGTACTCGGCGTTCTCGGAGCGGTCGCCCTCGGCCGCCGCGACTTGGACGGCCTTCGCGATCTTCGGACGCTCCACGTTCCACAGCCGATGCGCCTCCTCTTCGAGCCGGCGATACCCCTCCGCCGTCACGTAGCTCTTCTTGCCCGACTCGTCGGGCCGCGATTGCTGGCGGGTGCCCATGGGCCGCTCAGGATACACCGCGGGCATGCGCCACCGGCCGGCCCACCTCGTCGAGATGGCGAGTTGCTCGGCGGCGGCTACACTCCGGAGATGAGCTTTCATCGCATGACATTCATCCTCGGTACGGTGTCGTTGCTCGCGTGCGGACACCACTCGGACGCGAGGACGGACGCAGGCGGGCTCGATGCCTCGGCGCGAGACGGCGGCGGGCTCGACGGCGCCGCGGTACGCGACGGCGCCGCAGTGCACGACGGCGGAGCGCCGACCGACGGCGCGAGCCCGGGCGACGCGACGCCCGGCGACGGCGCGACCGCAAACGACGGTGGGCCCGCGCCGACCGACGGCGGAGCGTGCACTCGCCCGAGCATCGACCCGAGCGCGAGCGGGCGGATGTGCGAGGAGCCGCTCGGCACGCCGGACCCGACGGCGTGCCCCACCGGCTGGGCGTGCACCGAGGACATCGGCTTTCGACTCGGCTACACGTGCGAGCGCCACTGCGCGAGCGACTGCGACTGTCCAGAGACGACCACGTGCAGCGACCGCTGCGACAAGAGCGGCTGCTTCCTCGCGTGCCGGTTGTAGAGAGACACGCCTCCGCGGCCCCATTAGAACGTGCGCCCAACCACCTTTTCTTGGTCGATTCACGCCCTCGCCCCGAGATACCCTCCGCGAACGGGGGCGTACGCGCGTGAACATCGAGACGATTGACGAGGCGAGCACGCGCGCACGCGAATCGCGGGCGCGGCCTCAGCAGCTCTCGATGGCCTTGCCTTCGGCGACGAGGGCATCGCCTCCCGGCAGCTCGTCCGGCCGCGCGGACATCTGCGCGCGGAGCGCGTCCGCCTGCGGGAGCGCGAGGTCGGCGAGGCGGCCCGCCGCGCCCTCGGACACCCAGCGGACCATCGACGACACGAGCAGCTCCTGGAGATACGCGAACGAGAGCCCGCTGGTGATCTCGGCGAGGCGTTCGATGTCGCCAGCGCCGAGACGCATCGCGGAACCGAGGCGCTCGTTCATCAGCGCGAGATAGCGTGTGCGCTCGGCGAGAGCGGGCGGCTCGAAGGTGTACTTGCGGTCGAAGCGGCTCGGGCGCTCCAGGATCGCCGGATCGAGGCGCTCGGGATGGTTCGTCGTCGCCACCGTGAGAAGGCCCGTGTTCGACGCGAAACCGTCGAGCTCGTTGAGGAAGAGCGAACGGTTCTTCCCCGTCACGAGCGCGTCGATGTCCTCGAGGACGAGCATGCACGGAGCCGTCTTGCGAGCGCGCGCGAAGACGTCCCCGATGCAATCGTGCTCGGTCGCGCTCCGCGAGGCGAAGCTCCGCACGTAGAGACACGGAAGGCCGAGCTCGTTGACGAGGGCCTTGATGCAGTGGCTCTTGCCGTTTCCCGGCGGCCCGAGGAACAGGACGCCGCGCTTCCACGGCACGCCGTGCTCCTCGTAGAGCGAGCGCGCACCGAGCCACGCAGCGAAATCGCGACGCAGCCGCGCGGCGAGGTCGCCGGCGAGGACGAGCGAATCGAAGCTCGCTCGCTGGATGTCGCGGTAGAGAGGCTCGCTCTTGCGCCAGAAGCCACCGGCGAACACGAGCACCTCACCGCGCACCTCGTGGTTGAAGGCGCAGACGGCCTCGAAGAACGCCTGCGCGACGGCATCGGTTCGTGCGACGACCCAATGACGATTCTCGGTGCACCCGGCCGACCACTCGAGCGTGAGGACCTCGACGAGGTGCCCGTTCCAGGCGACGGCGCGCCACCCTTGGACGAGCCGCGGGCTCGTCGGATTCGGGCTCGTCGGGTCCGTGCCACTCGGTCTCGATCTCGGGATGAACGGCGCGCGACACCGTCGTGGTGCAACGCCCCGCCTTCGCGAACGCCGCGACGTCGAACGCCCACGCGTCGGTCTCGAGGATCGCATGGTCCGGAAACATCTGGGCGAGCCTGCGGCTGACGGCGTACGCGATGGACGTCGGCGGCAGGTAGAGGACCTCGGAGATCAGCTCGGAGAGAGAGGAGTGCATGGCCTGACCGGCGTGTGCACGAGCACGCGCGCGGGGCCGGCACCATGTGTCGTCGTTCGTAGCGCGCAACGGTGAAAGACGTGCGGCGCCGCGGGTAGCGACCAGTTCCTACACGACCCGACACGAGCGCGACGGAGCGCTCGATGATCGACGCGAAGCTGTTACGATCCGGTCATGGCCAGTCGACGCACGTTCCTCGGGATCTGCTGCCTCTTGCCGGTGCTCTTCGCCGTGCCGCTCTCCGCGTTGGCGCAACGCCGCGTGAGGCGTCGGCGCGTGCGACGGCGCCGCGTCGTCGTGGAGCAGCAGCCCGAGCATCACCCCGCGCCCCGACGCCGCGTCCGGCGGCGAGTCTTGGTCCGCCGCCGCAGGCACTGAGCCCAATCGGTTGGTGCTCAGCGGCTGGTAGCCCGGCATCATCGTGAACCTCGACGTCGGCTCCCGTGCTCGACTTGGCGGCGCGACGTGGCTACGGTTGGAAATGCGTCATCGAATCTCTCGCGCAGCTCCTCGCCTGGCTCCTCGTCAGCGGAGCGATGGCCGGTGCGGCGTGCTCGGGCGACTCGCGCGCCTCGGACGGAGGTGGCGGGCGTCCCGACGGCGTAGCGCCGGACGCGGGCGGTGTGACGCACGCGTGCATCGTTCAGCTCGCTGCCGGGGGCAGCCACACGTGCGCCGCAACCGACGACCAGCGAGTCCTGTGCTGGGGCGACAACGCATTTGGCGCTTCCGGGTTTCTTGCTCTCAACATTTGGGAGCCCACCGTTCGCGAGCCGGATGGGGTGCTCGAAGTCGCGTGCGGTGACCATCATACATGCGCGCTTCGAACCGACGGCCGAGCATGGTGCTGGGGCTCGAACGCCGCTGGTCAGCTCGGAGACGGCACCCTCGATCCACACGATCACGCGGCACCCGTCGCTTCCCTCGAAGCCGTATCGCAGGTCGCGGCCGGTGGCTCACAGACCTGCGCCGTCGTAGCGGGCGGTGCGCTGTCGTGTTGGGGGGACAACAGCCGCGGGCAGCTCGGCGATGGCACCACGACCGACCGCTCCGAGCCCATGCCGGTACCGGGTCTCCCGCCGATCGCTGCCGTCGCGACGCGTGGCTTTCAGACGTGCGCTCTCGCCGTGGACGGGACGGTTTGGTGTTGGGGGGGCACGTGGTCGATGACGCCGACGCTCGTCGAAGGCCTCGCCGATGTCGCGGAGATCTCCGTCGGCAACGAGCAGATATGCGCGATCGATCGCGCGGGGACCCTCTGGTGCTGGGGGTTCAACAACGCCGGCTCGGTCGGTGACGGAACCACGACGCGTCGCGACGCGCCGGTCCAACTGGCGGCTCCCACGGACGTTGCGCACGTCGCGTGCGGCGATTACTTCACATGCGCGATCACCATCGGCGGTGCCGTGTGGTGCTGGGGGAGCAACGCGTTCGGCCAGCTGGGCGACGGGTCGGCGACCGACCGGCCGCTGCCGGCGATGGTGTCGTCGCTCAGCGGCGTGACGGTCGGCGCGGCAGGTGCCGTCGACGCCTGCATGCTCGGCGCAGATGGCGCACTCTTCTGCTGGGGCGGCAACGATGCAGGCATGACGGGTGACGGAACCAACGCAGGCGTCGCGTGCGGCATCCGCGACGCCAACCAGTGCCGCACGTATCCAGTGCCCGCGCTCATCGAGTGCCGGTGACGTCGACCAAGAACCGGCTGCGGTGATGGCCGTCGAGCCGGCTGTCAGTCGGGCGCGGCGACACGCGTCTGGGGGGAAAGGCGTGCGCCCCGTAGCTCCGCGAGCGCCTTGCGACTGCAATTCTGTTCAGGTAAGGTAGGCCCTTTCGATGTCGACATCTCAAAGCGTCGTCTTGAGCTCCATCGACGCCGTGGAGTACCTCCGGCGGATCGCGACCGGGAGCGTCGATCTGATCGTCACCGATCCACCCTACGAGTCGCTCGAGAAGCATCGCGCGAAGGGGACGACCACTCGGCTCAAGCACAGCAAGGCCTCGAGCAACGATTGGTTCGAGATCTTTCCCAACGCGAGGTTCGAGGAGCTGTTGTCGGAGGTGTACCGCGTGCTCAAGAAGCACACGCACTTCTACTTGTTCTGCGATCCGGAGACGATGTTCGTCGTGAAGCCGGTCGCGGAGAGCGTGGGGTTTCGGTTCTGGAAGCCGCTCGTCTGGGACAAGCTGAAGATCGGGATGGGCTACCACTACCGCGCGCGGTACGAGTTCATCCTGTTCTTCGAGAAGGGAAAGCGGAAGCTGAACGACCTCGGGGTGCCGGACGTCATCCAGGCGACGCGCATCCACCAGGGCTACCCCACGGAGAAGCCGGCGGAGATCTCCGAGGTGCTCATCCGCCAGAGCACCAACGACGGGGACCTGGTGGTCGACCCGTTCGTCGGAGCGGGAGGCACGGGCGTCGCGGCGCTCCGGCTCGGGCGGCGCTTCATGGGCAACGACACCTGCAACGAAGCGATCGAGCATCTGTCGCGACCGCCTCGTCGAGCTCGGGGCGAGCGTGCAGCTCGAGTCGCCGAGCGCCGCGACGACGCCGACCGACCAGCTCGGCCTCGAGCTATAGCTCTCAGCTCTTGGGGAGGGACGATGACGGGGACCGAGTACGCGAACCTGATCGCGGCCTATCTGACGAGGAACTACGGTCCGCGCGGGCTCGTGATCTACCGCGAGGTCTCGCTCGGAAAGAGCATCATCGGCAAGAACCGCCGCGTCGACGTGTTCTGCCATCACGAGAAGCTCGCGAAGGCGATGGCCGTGGAGTGCAAGTACCAGGGCACTGCCGGCACGGTCGACGAGAAGATCCCGTACACGCTCGACGACCTTCGCGCGATGCACATCCCCGCGTTCGTCGTCTACGCGGGCGAAGGGTTCTCCGACGGTGTTCGCCACATGCTCCAGGCGAGCGAGCTGGCCGCGTACTGCATGCCCGAGGTCGACCTCGTGCCCACGGGCGAGACGCGCGAGCTCGACCACCTGGTGGGGATGACCTTCGGGTGGTGGGACGGCGTGCTCGCCGACCGGGCGCCGTTCGACCTCTCGGGGTGGGTGCCGCCGAGCGGACCGGCGGGGTGAAGATCGTAGCGCTCGCGACGCTCGCGCTCACACGACGGGTCGCGCTCACATCATGTCGGGCCCGATGCCCTCGATGAGGCACTCCGCGGGGTCGCGGAACGCGAGGGGATAGACGAAGCCGCTCGGCACGAATCGCGCGGGGAGCGGTGCGCCGTCGAGATCGAGGTCTCCCCCTTCCCTCGCCCATTGATCTACGACGTACTGATTCCAGGTCGCGGCGCGCTCGAGCGCCCCGTACCACTCGCCGGGATCGTCACTCACGATCGTCCCCGGCGGCAGCAGGTTCGCGAGGATGCGACGGCGGGCCGCGCGGACCCAGGCCTCGTCGACGATCGCCGCGTTCATCTCGCCCTCGTAGACGATGCCGCGGTTGTTCGCGTTGGCGGAGCCGACGCTCATGAAGACGTCGTCGACAATCAGGATCTTCGAATGAGTGTCGATGTCCGTGAATCGCTCGTCCGTCTCGTCGATGCCGAAGCCGATCGACGTCGCGAAGCTCCGGAGCTGGAGCAAGAGGATGCGGTCGGGGAAGCGCGCCTGGAGGTCGGCGGCGGTTCGATAGGTCCAGTAGCACCCGGGGTCGAGCCACTCGTCGACCGGTTTGGTGACGATGACGAGGCGCAAGTCCGGCATCTCGTGCATCCGCTCGATGATCGTGTCGACGAGCATCGGGATGCGGAAGTACTGATCCTCGATGTAGATGTAGCGCTCGGCGTTGCCGATCGCGTTGAACCAGCTCTCCGCGATCGAATGCTCGTCGAAGGGCGCAGGGAGCGTCGTCGTGATCTGCACGTCGACGCCCGAGCCCATCCGAGGCGGATCGCGCCCGACGGTGAAGGACGTGGCGTTCTCCGAGTACTGGACGTGCGATGCGAGCAAGAAGTCCCAGCGACGCCGGAACACGTCCGAGACGTCGCGAGCGGCGGGGCCGTCGATCCGAACCATGTAGTCGCGCCTCGGCCCGTCGTCTGGCAAGCGCGTGTGCGCGACGACGGCGGCGCGCTCGGCGTCGGTCGCGTCGATGCTCATGCGTCTCGGGTCGTAGACGAGATGCTCGGACGTGTCCCAGTCGGTGCGTCGAAGGTTCGCGCCGCCGACGTACGCGACGTCGTCGTCGATCACGATGAACTTCTGGTGGTAGCTCGCGTGCTCGACATCGACGTCCACGGGCCACGCCGTGAGGTCGACCTCGTGAGGCGGAACGTCGGAAAGGATCTCGTCGACGGGCTCGAAGCTCGGGCTCGCCCCGTTCGGTACGCGCTCGACGATGCGGTCGAGAAACGAGAACGGCGTGACCTCGAACCAGAATCGGCCGCGCGTCTCGTTGGCTTGACCCATCAGCTCGAAGGAGTCGGTCGCGGAGGGTCCGTGCGTTCGAAGATCGGCGTCGGTGTTGAGCCACGTGAGCAGCCCGTCCTGTCCGAGGAACTGCCCGACGATGACGCGCTTGAGCGCGGGGCTCCGTCTCAGGGTCTCGAGGATCGTGTTCGCGCGCCGTTCCGCGAGCGTCGTGGTCCGCTCCGACCGTACGAGCTCGAACGTCGACTCCCACCACCACGTCGAGAGCAGAATCGTGTCGCTCGCGACCGACAGGTCCTCGCTGACGCGACCCCACGCTTCTTGGCCGCCGACGAGGAGCTCGACATCGTTCTCGTGCCTCGCCGGCGGACCGCTGGCCGAGAACCAACGATGCCGCAGACCGAGGTAGACGCGGTGGACCCAGACCTCGCGCCCGTCGACCTCCGCGACGTCGTGTGCGATCGCCACGCCCGCCATCGGGTCGCCACCTTCGGTGTGCACGCTCCCCGCGCCGTCGCCACCGTCGAAGACGAGATCGACGGTGAGCGGATCATGATGGAGCGCCGTGAGGCCGACCGTGTATCGGGCGGCGTCGTAGAGAGGAACGACGACGGGGTTGTCACCGACCACGGCCACGTCGGCTCCGTCGCTGCGGACCGAGAGGTCGAAGCCGCCGGCGAGCGGCATCGCCCATAAATCGAGCGCGTGGATCTCGATGGCCGCGACGGGCTGCCGCTCCTCGCCATCGGGGTCGCGAGGCGGATGATGGAAGACCTCGGCGACCTCGGGGTCGGGCGCGCGATGGGGCGACGGAACGCTCTGGGCCGCACAACCGGTCCAAAGAACGAGGAGGGAAGGAGCGAGGCCCCGCCAAGACATCGGCGCACGGATGGGCATCCTCCGTGCCAGCGATCTCGCTCCGTCTTCATTGAGAGAACGGGCCGATGGCTACCTGGCCAGCCGGCTGATCGAGGATTCCGCGGGTGCCTCCATCGCGCGGACAATCCACTCGTTTCGCGATGGCACACGCCGTGCTCTGGACCGGCGCGAACGGAGCTCCCCCATGCGCGCCCCCTCTGTCACCCTCCTTCCTCTCGTGATTGTCGCGTCCGCCTGTGCAGCTCCGGCGGACGACGGCGTCGTCACGCTCGCGAACGCGGCCGGCAAGGACGACGGCGGCTCGCTCGCCGCCGTGACGGTCTCCTCGGAGGCGCCGACGGCTGCGATGCGGTTCACGTGCGACGAGGGGTTCCTCGATCGCTGCAACATCGTGCTCTCGATCGCGACCGATTACCCGACGCGGGACGCGGCGCGCGCGCACCTCGGGGCGCTGGGCTACGAGTCCTCGCTCGACCTCGCGCGGATCCACGTGATCCAGCCCGACGGCGAGCCGGCGGAGATCACGGTCATCACCGAGGACGGAGACTTCGAGACCGACTCGATCACGATGCGGGCCGAGTGGCTCCGGCCCTACATCGGCGCCGAGCCCGAGCTGTTCGCCTCGCTCGAGGGTGAGTTCATGCAGCCCGGCCAGTTCGAGAATCGACGGCTGGCAAAAGGGCGAGTACCGCGTCGAGATCGAGCACCTCACGCTGCCGTCGGATCTTCCCGACGAGCGCACGTTCCACGTCGGCGCGTACTGGGAGTAGAGGGTCGGGCCAGCCGCGTCGCGCCCTCGTTTGCGAACCTACGGGAAACCCACTACCGTGCTCGGTGCGGGGAGGAGGCAGCATCATGCGCAGGCCCCTCGGGTACGCGTTCCCTTCTCTGTTTCTGTGCGGCGCGTTGGTCTTCGGCACCGCGTGGGCCGGATGTGGCTCGTCGTCGGACACCGACTCCGGTGACGCGACCGACCGCGACGGGGCGGGAGTCGACGGCGCCGGTAGCGGCGGCATCACGACGACGGACTGCGCGTCGCTGCTCGCATCATACGAAGAGGCCGCGCAGGCGGACCCCGAGGAGCTGACGGACCCGACCGAGCGGGCAGTCGGCGACGCGTGCCTCACGACCGCGGGAGTTCCGAGGCGATGAGCCGCGTGCGGGCGCTCACCGCCATCATTGCATCCCTGCTCTTCGTTCTGGTCTTCGACGGTTCGGTACGCGCGCAGGGAACGATCTCGAACCTCACGTGCGAGACGCGCGACCGCGCCGCGGCGCTGCGGTTCACGATCTCGCCGGTCATTGCCGACGACGCGGTTCGGTGCTTCTACGACTACGACGCCGCATCGCTCGATCGACGTACGCAGCAGATCGCGGCCGAGAGCGACAACGGCGGCCTTCGCGAGTGCGCGATGTACGGACTACCTCCGGACACCGACGTGTACATCGGGCCCCAGACGTCGGACCCGACCAAGACGTCGTGGTCGGCGCTCCTCCGGTGCTCACGCGCGTGCACGAGCTGCACGACCGCCGACGCCACGTTCTTTGGCGACGACGGCTCGGGCTCTTCTGGCTGCGACTGTGGCGCTGCCGGCGAGGTTCCGAAGCTCCACACGGACAGCGAAGATCTCGATCCGACGCCCGACGCCCCAGTGCACACCGGCCGAAGCACGCCACCCACCGTGACCGGTGCGAGCTACGTCGTGGCGCCCGACTGCAGCGACCTCGTCGAGAAGAAGGCCGACGCCGAGGCCGACGCCGGCGACGGCGACGTCGTGGAGCTCGTGCTGCCAGCGGGCGTGCCGTGCGGCACGCGGGGGTTTCGACTGACGTCGATCCCGAACGGCGGCTGGGTGATCGTTCGATCGAGCGCGGACCCGCGCCTGCTCCCGCCGCCAGGCGCGATGACCGACCGCACGTACCTGCCGTACCTCGCGATCCTCACGTGGGCCGAGATGGGGCAGTGGGGCTATCAGACCGAGCTCGTCACGGCGGACGACGACGCGCGCGGATACTACTTCGAGAACGTCAGCCTCGGGCCTCCGGCGCTCGACTCGCCGTCTCTCGCACCCGTCACGGTCGCCATCTCCGGCGTCGACGTCGCGACCGACACGATCACCGTTCCGTCGACGGTCGGGCTCCTGCAGCAGGGAGCGCTCTCCGGCCACGGCTCCGGAGAGGTCGTCGTGGTCGACCTCGGAGGGACACAGGTGCGCGGCGGGTACGGTCCGATGCACGCGTGCAACGTCACTCCGACGACGTTCCAGCTCTTCACGGGCGTGACGAACAAGGGATGCTTCGGCGGAACGCTCGTCGATCTGACGGGCTCGAGCTGCTCGGGCGACTGCGGGAGCGTCCGGCGGTTCGTCGCGCTGCCGATCGAGGGCTGGTCGGACTGCGGCGGGAGCCAGTGCATCACGATCCACGGCCACGGCATCCCGAGCTTTCCCGACATGACGATCACCGCGGGCTCGGCCGGCACGCTCACGGTCGCGGGCACGCCCGCCGAGTATCAGATCGAGAACGACACGGTCGTTCACGTCGCGGGCACGACGAGAGCGACGTGCGACGGACTTTGGAACGCGAGCGTATCCGGCAGCGTGCTCGTGCTCTCGCGAGACGGCAGCGCGAGCGACTGCTCGGGGGTCGCCGGTGGGACGGTGCACCGGCACCGCGCGGTCTCCATCTTCCGCACCAACACGGACGCGCTCGGCGGCTACGCGCCGCGCGCGTTCAACGTCGAGCCCGTCGATGCCGACACGCTCCGCCTCCTCGAGACCGCGCCGACGAGCGGCGTCTCCGGCGGATACCTCTTCTGGGACATGGAGAGCCTGGGCCGCATCGTCGCGCTCGACGCCGGCGCTCGCGCGACCTCGGTCGAGGACGTCGTGCTCGACCGCGTGGTCTCGCTCTCGTGCATGCCGTGGCTCTCCCAGAGCTGGGCGAGCTTCGTCAACAGTCAGCACGTATCGCTCGTCAACAGCTACATCGAGCACTGCATGTGGCAGCGCGTGAACCCCGTGAACGATCGCAACGAGCGGGTCCACGGCCTCTATCAGGCCCCCGCGTTCCAGCTCAACGGCGCCGAAGACCTCGCCATCGACGACAACCACCTGTGGCCACAGACCTTCCTGTTCGCCGACGACGACCACAGCGGCCCCGACACACACGTCGACGATCTCTCCATCACGCGAAACTATCTCTGGAAGCCCGACTGGACGACGCGAGGCACCGAGCAGTGGCGGGGGCATTATTTCCACGCGAGCTTCCCGATCGAGCTCAAGTCCGCGGGGTCGCGTACCTCGATCAGCGCGAACCACTTCCGCGGCTGGCTCTCGAACTTCCAACAGACCCAACCGGCCATCGAGCTCTCACTGAACGGCTCGCGCTCGGCGTTCGACAACGGGTACAACAACATCGCGATAGACGACAACGTCTTCGATCACGGCGCGACCGTACTGCAGGTGGCGACCGACCTGGGCATCCGGACCGCGGACAAGCGCTACCTTCTCACCGAGAAGCTTCGCTTCGCGGGCAACCTCATCAGCCACATCGACTCGGTGCGATACACCGGTGCGGCCGGCAACTCGTCAGGGCAGATGGTGAGCATCGGTCCCGGCCTCAGCGACTTCGTCATCGAGCGCAACACGTACGCTCCCGATCGATGCGTGAACTGTCGCGTCCTCGAGGTGGGCGGGACGCGCGGCTCGGGCGTCCGCGTGCGCGACAACGTCTTCGTCCTCAGCCAGGGCGACAACACGAACCGCCTCGGCGTCGCGACGTTGCCCCCCGGTGGCGAGCTGCCTCCCTTGACCGAGTCGGGGGGGTACGCGGCGTTTCAGGAGATCTTCTGGCGCGGAACCGAGACCGACGTCGGCCACACGTCCGAGTGGAGCGGCAACATCGCCATCCCGGGCCTCGTCGCGAGCAACGCCGCGTCGTACGACATGGCGCTCGTCAGCACCGACCCGGCCGTGACCCATTGCCGCTCGTCGCTCGAGAGCATGGACAAGATCCTCGACCTGCCGTTCACGTGGATCGGGTCGAGCGCGAGCCCGTGCGACGACTCGCTCGCGACGCGGCTCGGGCTCGTCTTCGAGCCGGGCACGTTCGTTCCGCTCGCCGCGTATGCGGGGAAGGGGGCGGACCCTGCTGCGCTGAGCGATGCACAGGGTCTCGTCGGTCCCGTGACGGTCACGGGAGGCGCGGACGGGCTCACCATCGCGTACCACGCGCCGACGACCGAGAGCTGCACCGTCGACGTCGCGCCGTGGACCGGAAGCTGGGCGAGCACTTGGTCGGATGCGGAGTCGATCACGCGAACCACGGCCGATGCCGGCGGCCAATCGCAGAGCGTCGCGCTCACGGGCCTCGTGCCCGGAGCCCAGTACGCCTACCGCATCTTCTGCCGCAAGACGGCGATCGGGCTCGTCACGCTCGCGGGCGGGCCCTGATCACTCGCGGTCGTCCACCGCGCTCTCGCATCCGGGATCGGCCGCGTCGTAGAGCCCGTCGCCGTCGTTGTCGGTGGCCGACTCGTCTCACGACGCGCGCCACGACGCCGTGAACCGCACGCGCTCGAGCGGAACGCCGGCGAGCGCTCCGTCCGTGCGGGGCTCGGACCAATCCATGCGCACTTCGTGCCCACCGGCGAGCTCGAGCGCCGCCACGACGAAGCCGTCCGTGCTCGCGGCAAAGAAGCCCGACATCGGCGCAGGCATCTCGCGGAGCTCGCCCTCGAACCGGCCCTTCGTCACCGACAGAGACTCGGCGGCGGTCGGCTCGAAGTAACGGTTGAACGCGAAGTGAACCCGCTCCGCCATCGCCTCGGGCGAGCTCGTCTTGAGCACCGTCTTCCAGAGGCCGCGAACCACCCCGGCGGCGCTCTTGCGCCCCCGCTTCGCCACGAACGTGGCCGGCGTCTGTCCGACGTGCTCCGCGAGGGCCACGTACAGGCGAACGAGCGGTGAGATGTCGTAGTGACCGGCGACGAGGAACAGCTGATTGAAGTACCTCGCGTCCCGGTCGCTGTCGCCGAGCAGCTCGCCGATCCGTGCACGGCCCCCAGGGAAGCGCTTGTCCACGTACTCGAGCGCGCCCAC
Organism: uncultured delta proteobacterium; assembly: GCA_963740495.1. Taxonomy (GTDB): domain Bacteria; phylum Myxococcota_A; class Polyangia; order Polyangiales; family CAVUEK01; genus CAVUEK01. Next base: position 70,153 of record CAVUEK010000002.1, on the reverse strand, counting down.
GTACGCGAGCCCGCGAACACGAAAGGGCTCGGCTCCCGCCGCGAAGCGCGTCTCGAGCGGCTCGAAACGAAGCGTCATGTGACCCGCACCCGCACCATGAGAGGCAGCTTCGTCTCCTCGCGGTGGACGCGCAAGTGTAGCGCCAACCGCCGACGACCCGTCCGGGGTATGCTTCGGGGAGTGGCCGGCGGCGAATGGATCGCGGGCAAGTACGAGATCCTGGGGCTCATCGGGCGCGGCGGGATGGCGACGGTCTGGCGCGCTCGCACGCACGGCTCGAGCGGGTTCACGAAGACCGTCGCGATCAAGCGCGTGCTTCCCGAGTACGGGAGCGACGACCAGTTCGCCCGCATGTTCGTCGAAGAGGCTCGCGTGGTGTCGGCGCTACAGCACCCGAACATCGCCCAAGTCCACGACTTCGGGTCCGACCAACACGGCAGCCACTACATCGTCATGGAGTGGGTCGACGGGTTGAGCCTCACACATTGGGTCAACGCTCACAGGGCCACGAACGAGCTGACGCCGTGGCCGTACGTCGCCGCGATCGGCATCGAGGTCGCACGAGCTCTCGCGGCGGCGCACGAGCGAGTCGACGAGCGCGGCAGGCTCTCGCCGGTCGTTCACCGAGACGTGAGCCCTTCGAACGTGCTCGTCGGCAGGAATGGTGTCGTGAAGCTCGTGGACTTCGGCCTGGCGCACGCGCGCGACCGACTCTGGCGAACACGGCCGGGGACGTTCAAAGGAAAGCTCGCCTACACGCCGCCAGAGCGGCTCGCAGGCGCCCCGATCTCGGCTTCGAACGACGTCTATTGCCTCGGGATCGTGCTGTGGGAGTCGCTCGCCGGCAAGCGCCTCTTCCGCGGCGACACCGACGCGGAGGTGCTGAAGAACGTGAGAGCGGGGATCGCTCGACCGCTGTCGGACGTTCGCGACGATCTGCCACCAGCGCTGCTCGCGACGGTGCACCGCGCGCTCGAACGAGACCCAGCGGACCGATTTCCCGACGCGCGCGCGTTGCTGCGCGCTCTGGCCGCGATTCTCCGAGAGCAGCCCGATCCGACCGACGCGGAGCCCCTCGGCCAAAGCGTGCAATGGGCCCTCGCGTGCACACTTCCGCCGCACCTGGCTCCCTCGACCATCGTCGACCCGGAGCCCGAGCCGGAAGACACTCGCTGAATGGCTCGCGCCGCCGACCGCTCAGAGGTCCAGCTCCGCGATGCGCGACAGCGCTTCGTGGCGGTCCTTCACGAACTCGAGCGGCAGCCGCGCAGCGAACGCGATCGCGAACGCCATCATTCTCACTGCCGGATTCGCGCCGAGCGCGAACGCTTTCGGCACGCCACTCTCGCGGAGGAACCCGAGCAACCGGACCCCGGGCTGGCGCACGTCCGGGCTGAAACCGCTGATCGGCGTCGCGTCGAAGATGATCGCGCGCGCGGGTCGGCTCGCCGCGAGCGTCCGCACCTCGTCCAGCATGTGGCCGATCGCGAGGCCGTCCATGTAGCCGTACATCGAGACCTCGATGACGTCGGGAGCGCTGTCACACCAGCGGGCGCGGATCTTGTCGCGAAGCGCTTGCCCGCGATCCTGCGCCCCCACTCCCATGCTAGGAGGCTCTCAGATTCGGGCTCTCGACGCTAGCCCATAGCGAGCGAGGTTACGATGAGTCAACGATCGAAATCACATCTCTTGGCCCCCGGCTCGATGGGCCGACGCGAACCGAGCGCCGAGCTCGGCATGAAACCGTGAGTCGATCCAGGGGTGTGCGCCGACATCGCGAGCGCGACGCGGTGGCGACGCTCGAGCGCCGCTCCGGCGAGCTCCCAGGCGAGTGACGCTCACTTCGCGCTCTGCACGCGGAACCGCGGGTGCAGGTAGACGACGTGCTGGATGGTGCTCAGGAACGCACCGATTCCGACGGCCCAGCCGAGCCAGGTGATCGGGGCCGGGTACGCCTCGGACAGGATGAGCGGCGCGTCGGTCGAGAACGCGCCCGGCGGCTTCGCGGCGAGGACGAGCGCGTACGAAGCGGCGTATAGAAGGATCGCGTGTGCATGCGAGAGGTACTCCGCGGAGGAGAGGCCACCGAGGCTCGCGCGGCTCTTCTTCTCGATGAGCACGTCCCAGGTCTCGACGGCGAGGTCGACGGCGATGAGCGCGAAGCCCGCCCAGAGCAGGAGACCGCCGGCGTTGATCGCGAAGAACAGGATCGCCGCGATCGTCATCGTCGCCGCGCGCAGAGTGTGAGTGAAGTGCTCGACGATGGACTCGGGCCGCGTGTGGAGCTTGTACTTGACGAGATGAAAGTACGCCCCGTCGACCATCGCGACGAGCGCGTGGAGGGCGAAGCAGACGGCGGCGGCGATGAGCACGATTCACTCTCGGAAGGCTCGCGTTCGAAGTCAACCGGGCCCCCATCAGGTATCAGCGGGCGCCGGATTGACCCGATTCGCATCCGGGCGCGCCCATCCGCTCATGGGTTCTTCTTGCCCGCGATCGCATCGGCCGCGTCCCTGACTTGCAACGCCTTAGCGACGCTTAGCGATCTCATCGATCCGGAGCGCCGGTGCTACCGTACACACACGCACATGCACCATCGACCACTCTGCGCCCTGCCCATCATCGTCACCTTGCTAGGCGCCTGCGCGCCGACGGACGACAGCACAGGGAGGGTGAGCATCGTCCCCTCTCCCGTGATGTCGGAGGACGTCCGGGCGCGCGTCGGCATCTACCACTGGAACCCCGACTACTCGGCATATCCCGGGACGCCCGATCGATTGAACTGGGGGGCGGGGCTCATCCGCGGCATGGGGGCGATGACGCAGCGCATCGTCGTCTCCCCCGAGGACCCGTACGGGCCGGCCGCGCCGGGCGCGCGCACGCTCGTCGAGGTCGCCGAGAGCCCCGCGTACCGAGAGCTCTTCTCCGATCCGGCGACCGACACGTTTCTCCTGACCGTGTACTCGTCCGCAGACCTCGTGAACGCGTGGGCCGACGGTTACGACGACGCGGAGCGCGACGACGAGATCGAGAGGTCGCGGACATGGGCGAGCACCTGCTGCGCACCTACCCCGACAAGACGTTCATCGTTCTCAACTGGGAGGGCGACAACGCGCTTCGTCTGGTGGGAGGCGATCCGGGCGCCGTCGACGGCTTCCGTCGTTGGATTGAGGCGCGCGCCGAGGGCGTCGCACAGGCGCGCGACGCCGTGCCCGACGCCACCGCGCGATTCTACTCGGGGCTCGAGTTCAACCGCGTCCTCGACTGCGGCGGCGAGGTTCCGTGCGTGATCTCGTCGATCGCGCCCCGCGTCGCCGTCGACTACTACTCGTACTCCTCGTACGAGGCGATCAACGCGCCGCGAGCCGAGCTCGCCACGACGTTGCGGACGGCGCTCGACCAAGCGTACGCGCTCGCGCGTTCTGCGCGACCGACGCTCGAACGGCACCAGATGATTGTGGGCGAGTTCGGCTTTCCGCGTGAGGGCTCGGAGTTCGGGGAGTGCGACGTGGCCGAGCGGGTCGCTCTCACGATCCAGGCGGCGCTCGAGTGGGGCGTCTCGTACGCGATCTACTGGCAGGTCATCGACAACCTCCAGAGCCCAACCGAGCTCGCGACGGGCTTCGGCCTCTACGACGCGGCGGGACGCGTGCGCCTGCCGGGACGCGTCCTGAACGCGTTCTACGCCACGGGAAGCGTCGAGGGGCGGCCTACGTTCGAAGACTGCCCGCTCGTCTTCGCGGGCGGCGTCGCGAACGCCGCCGACGAGGGCAGCCCGGTGCGCGTCGGAGGAACGCTGCTCGTGCGTGGCAGCGACCTCTGGTCCGCGGACGGTGGCTCGATCGTGCACTTGGCGCAGGCCGGAACGCAGTTCGAGCTACGCGAGGGTGCGCCCGGGTGGTCCGAGATGGCCGGGGAGATCCGGTTCCAGCTCCCGAGTGTCCTGGTCGCGGACGCGCCGACGCTGGTCTTCGTGACCCGCGGCGACGGCATCGACTCGAACAGCCAGGCGTTCATCCCCGAGGCCGCCGCGGCCGGCGACTGCGGCAACGGCGTGATCGATCTCGGTGAGGATTGTGACGGCGGCGCATGCTGCGGCACCGACTGTCGCATCGCGACGGGCGCGGTGTGCCGGCCGTCTGCGGAGCCTGCGTGTGATGTCCCCGAGTCGTGCTCGGGCGAGCCCGGTTGCCCACCCGACAGACACGCACCGGACACGACCGCGTGCGGAGGAGGTCAATGCGTCGCGGGCGCGTGCGTCACCAGCGTGTGTGGGAACGGGGTGGTCGAGCCCGGCGAGCAGTGCGACGGCGGCGCGTGCTGCGCAGGATGCCGCTTCTCACCCGCGGGCACGAGCTGCCGGGCGAGCATCGACGCGAGCTGCGACCCGCCCGAGTTCTGCTCCGGGTTCGGCGAAGCGTGTCCGTCCGACGGACGCTTCCCAGACGGGGTGGTCTGCCCCGGAGGCACGTGCCGTGCTGGGCTCTGCAGCGCTAGCACGTGCACACCGTCTTGCCCGTCGACGGGTTGTGGCGGCGGACCGAACGGATGCGGCGGCACCTGCGCGCCGATTCACGAAGGCACGGCGTGCACCGGGGGCACGTGTCAGTCGGGCGCGTGCCGCCCCGCGGTGAGCCCGGGCGGCGTCGTCGACGGGTCGGTCGCGGCCCCGGACATCTCGCCCGACAGCATCCTCTCGATCTATGGAACGTTCTCGCCCGCGGGAAACAGCGTGCACATCCGCCGCGCGGGCGGAAGCTTCACCACCGTCGCCGCGGGGTCGCACTTCTGGTTCGAGTCCGCGACGCAGATCAACGTCCAGATTCCCACCGAGCGTGTTCGGTGGCACCGGCGGAACCGGCGAGCTGGAGGTCGTGAACGCGGGCGGCGTCGCGTCGCCGGTGGTCGCATTCTCCGTCTGCGGCGCGGCGGGACCGCGATGCTGCGTCGCGGCAACGGCGTGCACGACGACGTACGCGTCCGACGGGGCGCACTACTGCAGAAACGTGCGCTACGACATCGATGGCGACGGCTCGGTCGAGTGGTCGGGCTTCGTATGGTTCACCATTCCGCAGACGACCGCGCTCTGCGACGACCCGAGCGACGTCGGACGGACGTGCTACCAATGCGGCGCTGAAGCCGGCTCCTGCCAGAGCACTCCGGGCGGCTACGCGCCGACCGGCAGCTGCCCCTGACGAAGATTGGGGTGACCCGAGCGGTCGTTCGTGGCATCTCTGGCTCGCAAAAGCCGGGGGAGAGCCGATGGCCGACGAACCGCTGAAGAGAACGATTCCGCACCGCTGTGCCCGGGCCGCGCACCCGCGAGGAGCTCGCTCGCGGCCGCTTCGACATGCAGTCGATCTATCGCTCGCTCGTCATCGACGACGCCAAGAGCCGCGGCTGCTTCATGGTCGACGTGGACGGCAACGTCCTGCTCGACCTGTTCGCGAACTTCGCCCTCGGCGCGCTCGGCTACAACCACCCGCGCCTGCTCGCCGTCGCGCAGAGCGACGCGTTCGCGCGCGCCGCCGTGAACCCGACCTCGACGCCGTTCGTGACGACACGCCGGCTGGCTCGACTTCTCGGACGCGGTGGAGAGCGCTTCGCGCCCGCCGGCATGGCGAAGATGTTCTGCGTCGACGCCGGCGGCGAAGGCGTCGAGGCGGCGATCAAGGCCGCGTTCATCGTCCACGGCGAGAGGCGACGCGCGCGCGGACGGACGGCCGGTCGATCCGCTCGAGCTGCCCGAGGCCGAGCAGCAGGCCATCCTCGACAACGCGGGCACCGACGCCGTCGTGGTCGCCTTCGTCGGGCGCGATTCCACGGCCGCGGGCTCGGACCGCTCTCCGCGACGCACTAGCAAGCCGATCCACAAGGCCGACCTGCCGGCGTTTCCTTGGCCGATGGGCGCCGTTCCCCGCGAATCGATTTCCGCTCGATCGCGCATGCCGAAGAGAACGCACGCGCCGAGGCGGCGGTCGCTCGCGCGAGCTCGAGCGCGTGCTCGACGCCCACGCGGGAAGGTGGCGGCCGATCCTCGATCGAGCCCATCCAGAGCGAGGGCGGCGATCGCCACGCCAGCCCGGCGTTCTTCCGCGGCGTGCAGCGGCTCGCGCGCGACGCCGGCGCGGCGCTCATCCTCGACGAGGTGCAGACCGGCGTCGGGCATCACCGGCACGCTGTGGGCGCACACAGCAGTTCGACCTGCCCGAGCCGCCTGATCTCGTGACGTTCGGCAAGAAGATGCAGATGGGCGGCTTCTTCGCCGCACCCGGCCTACGTGATCACGCAGTTCGGGCGCATGTACCAGACCCGCAACGGCGACCGGGCGCGCGCCGTGCTGGTCGCTCGCGACGCTCGAGACGATCAGGCCGACGAAGCTGCTCGACAACGTGCGCACGACGGGCGCGCACTTTCTCGCGGGCCTCGAGGAGCTCGCCGCGAGCTATCCGAGGCTCGTGACCGAGGCGCGCGGGCGTGGCTTCCTGCTCGGCGTTCGACCTCCCGACGCCGGCGGCGCGCGACGACTTCCTCGCGCGTGCCCTCCAGCAAGGGCGTGTTCGCGACGTACACCGGAACGCGCTCGGTGCGCCTGCGCCCGCATCTCATCACGACCAAGGCGCACGTGGACGACGCGCTCTCCATCTTTCACGAGGTGGCGCGCGAGATGTCTGCATGAGCGGAAGCGCTTCCCGGGCGGGTGTCACGCGCATCGCCATCGACGTCCGCGACCTCTCGCGCGGCGACCTCACGAGTGTTCCGCGGCTCGGCCGCATCACACGCTCGGACGGGCCCGAGTTCGCGCGCGCGTTCGAGGCGCTCGATCGCGAGTTCGGCGTACGGGGCGAGCTCGAGCGGCGGAGCGTCTTCGAGGCGTGGGTGGCGCGCGACGCGACGGGTGCGTGGTCGCAGGTCGGGAGCGGCCTCTGGACGTGTCATCACCTGATTGAAGCGACCACACCGAGTGACGACCTCGCGGCGGTCCGCGACTGCCACGTCATCGTCGATCCAGAGCGCCGGATCGCGGTCGTCTATCTCGCGCACGTGCTGGTGCTCCCGGCGTATCGACGCCGCGGGCTCTCCGAGGTCATGCGCGCGGTCGCTGCGACGCTCGGCCGGCGCGCGCTAGCCGAGCTCGGGCCGGAGGGCTCGTCGGGGGAGCTCGTTCTGGCGGCGGAGATGGAGCCGGCCTCGACGACGGACCCGGCGAGCATCGTCAGGCTCGTCGCATATGGGCGCGCAGGCTTTTCCGTGATCGATCCGAGCGCGCTGCCCTATGCGCAGCCGGACTTTCGCGACCCGTCGCTCATCGGCGCGACGCCTCGGCCGCTCCCGCTGCTGGCCGTCGTCCGACGCGTCGGGCACGAGCCGGAGTCGTCGCTCCCGACCGCGCTCGCAGAGGCCGTCATCGCTCACCTCTACGACGGCGTGTTCGCCGCGCATTGCCGCGAGGAGCACCTCGCCGGCCCCCGTGCTCGGGCGCTCGACGCGCTCCACAGGTGGGGCCGGGACGTCGTACCCTTGTTGCCCCTTCCGCGAGACGCGAGCGAAACGGCGCGGCTCGAGCCACTGTCGAGAGAGAGAGTCCTGCCGCTCCATGCCGAGCAGCGCAGATCACCGGAGGCCACCATGGCAAACGAGCCCATCCCGAGCGCACCCGCCCCCGCGATCGCGGGCGAGGCCGAGCGGATCTCCGTTCGCACCAAGATCCCCGGCCCGTCGTCCGAGGCGCTGCGCGCCCGCCACGGTAAGTATCAGGACGCGCGAACCGTCCATTTCTACCAGGACGCGAAGAAGAGCCGCGGGAACTACATCGTCGACGTCGACGGCAACGTCATCCTCGACGTCTACGGTCACATCGCGAGCGTGCCCATCGGCTACAACCACCCCGACCTGCTCGCCGCCTACGAGAACGGCCGCTTCGACTGGGTCGCGGGCTTTCGCCCTGCGCTCGGCATCTCGCCGCCACCCGAGTGGGTCGACTTCATCGAGAGCTCGCTGATGAAGGTCGCGCCGCGCGGGCTGACACGCGTGACGACGGTCACCTCCGGCACCGAGGCGGTCGAGAACGCGATGAAGGCGGCGTTCGTGCGACATGCGCGACGGCGTCGAGGCGGCGCGGCGCCGAGCGCCGACGAGCTCGCATCGTGCATGACGAACGCGCAGGCGTCGGCCAACTCGATGGTGGGCCTCTCGTTCATGGGAGGCTTTCACGGACGGGCGTTCGGCTCGCTCTCGCTCACGCGGAGCAAGCCGATGCACAAGCTCGACATCCCGGCGTTTCCGTGGCCGGTCGCGCCGTTCCCCGCGCTTCGCTACCCGCTCGACGAGCATTCGGAGCACAACGCTCGCGAAGAGACGCGCGCGCTCGAAGCGGTGCGGGCGATCTGCGACGACCACGACGGGAACGTCGCCGCGGTGATCGTCGAGCCCATCCAGGGAGAGGGCGGTGACCGACACGCGAGCGCCGCGTTCTTCCGGGAGCTCCGCGCGCTCACGAGCGAGCGGGGGATCGCGCTCATCATCGACGAGGTCCAGACCGGCGGCGGCGGGACCGGCACGTTCTGGGCGCACGAGGCCTGGGATCTGCCCGAGCCGCCCGACGCGGTGACGTTCTCGAAGAAGATGCAGCTCGGCGGCTACTTCTGCCGCGAGGACATGCACCCTGCGGAGCCGCTCCGAATCTTCAACACGTACCTCGGCGACCCCTTCCGCGCGGCGGAGCTCGGGGTGATCCTCGAGATCATCGAGCGCGATCGGCTCGTCGAGAGCACGCGCATCACCGGCGACTACCTCGTGTCCAGCCTCGCCGAGCTCGCGTCGCGGCACCCATCCATGCTCTCCTCCGCACGCGGCCGCGGTACGTTCGCGGCCATCGACGCCCGCGACGCCGCGACGCAGGTCGCGCTCGTGAATGCGCTCCGCGCGCGAGGGGTCGAGGCCGGCGGCTCGGGCGAGCGCAGCATCCGCTTCCGCCCGGCGCTCGTCTTCACGCCGCGACACGCTGCCGAGGCGATGGACGTGCTGGAGGATGCGGTCAAGAGCCTCTCGTGATCCGCACCGCTCGCTTCGAGCCCGACGAGAACCGATCGGTCTGGCTCGCCGACAAGCCGCCTTACGAACCGCTTCCGGCGCTCGCGGCGGACATCTCGGCCGACGTCGCGATCATCGGCGGAGGCTTCACGGGTGTCTCGACCGCCTACCACCTGGCCGAGCGCTTTCCGGAGAAGCGAATCGTGCTCCTCGAAGCGCGCGCGCTCGCGAACGGCGGCAGCGGGCGGAACGGCGGGCTGATGCTCAACTGGGTCGCGGGCGTGCACCCCGAAGACCCCTCGCACGCGAAGGAGATCTTCGACGCCACCCAGGAGGGGATGTCGATCATCGAAGGGTTCGTTCGCGAGCACGACCTCTCGGTCGGCGTGAGCCGAGACGGCGCGCTGGAGGTGGTCACGCGTGCGAAGCACGCCGAAGATGCGGCGCGCGAGGTGGAGCAGCTCCGGGCCGTCGGCGTCCCGCTCGTCTGGCTCGGCGAGCGAGAGCTCCCGGAGATACTCCGCGTCGAAGGAGCCCTCGGAGCCGTCCTCGATCCGACCGCCGGACGGCTCGACGGCGCCGCGCTCGTCCGCGGCATGCGGCCCGTGCTGCTCCGGCTCGGCGTCGGCGTGTACGAGCAGACTCCGGTTCTCCGCATCGAGGAGGGGCAGACGGTCGTGCTGACCACGCGCGCCGGAGTGGTGCGAGCGAAAGCGATCGTGCTCGCGACCAACGCGTACACGCCGGCGATGGGCTACTTCTCGTCGAGCGTCTGTGCGCTCCACTCGCACGTGATCGCGACCGAGCCTCTCTCGGCCGATGCCTGGAGAGCGCGCGGCTGGGGAAGCGTCGCGGGCTGGAGCGACGACCTCGACCGGCTCTCGTACTCGTCGATGACCCACGACGGGCGCATCGTCTTCGGCGGCGGGAGCAACGCCGCGTACGGATACCGCTGGGCGAACCGTCCCACGTTCGGTGGCTCCGCCGAGCGGTCGTTCGACGCGGTCCACGAGACGCTCCTCCGCTACCTGCCGGGCGCGAGCGACGTCCCGATCGCGCATCGCTGGACCGGTCCGGTGGCACTCACGCTGAGCCGCGTGTGCACGATGGGCGTCCGGGGGCGCGCTCGAAACGTCTACTACGCGCTCGGGTACAGCGGGCACGGGATCACGCTGGCGAACCTCGCGGGCCGCGTCATCCGCGACCTCTACAGCGGCGACGCCGAGCGCTGGCGAGGCATGCCTTTCCTGCAGCAACGCCTCACGTACATCCCGCCCGAGCCGTTCCGTTACATCGGGTACCAGCTCTTCACCCGGCTGACGGGGCGCTCGCCGAAGCAGACCTTGCCATCGAGCGCGCTCCGCCCCAGCCTCGCAGAGCCACCGAAAGGAACCACCCGATGATCGCCCCGGCCAAGCTCTTCATCGACAATGCCGACTCCGACTCTCGCGCGGGCGAGGCGATTGACACGAAGAACCCCGCGACGGGCGAGACGCTGACGACGCTCGCGCGCGGCCGGCGCGAGGACGTCGAGGACGCGGTGGAGTCGGCGAAGCGCGCCTTCCCCGGCTGGGCGGCGACCGACCCGAACGAGCGCGCGCGCATCCTGTGGAAGGCCGGCGAGCTGGTGATGGAGCGCCTCGAAGAGCTCGCGCGCCTCGAGACGGTCGACACGGGCAAGCCGATCGCGAATGCCAGGGCGATCGACGTGCCGCGCACCGCCGACACGTTCTTCTACTACTCCGGCTGGGCGACGAAGCTCGGCGGCGAGACGATCCCGGTGCGCGGGCCCTTCTTGAGCTACACGCTTCGCGAGCCGCTCGGCGTCATCGGCGCGATCATCCCTTGGAACTTCCCCCTGCTGCTCGCCGCGCGCAAGATCGCTCCGGCGCTCACGACCGGCAACACGGTCGTCATCAAGCCACCCGAGGAAGCGAGCCTGACGACGATCGCGCTCGCGAAGATTCTCGCCGAGGCCGGTCTGCCGAAGGGCGCGCTGAACGTCGTCACGGGGCTCGGCGAAGAGGCGGGCGCTGCGCTCGTCGAGCACCCCGGCGTCGCGAAGATCTCGTTCACCGGCGGCACCGACACCGGTCGCATCATCATGCGAGCGGCGGCGGGCACGCTGAAGAAGGTCTCGCTCGAGCTCGGCGGCAAGAGCCCGAACATCATCTTCGCCGACGCGGACGTCGAGACGGCGGCCAGAGCCGCCGTCGGCGCAGCGTTCTACAACCAAGGCGAGCTGTGCACGGCGGGGAGCCGACTGCTGGTCGAGCGCTCGGCGCACGACCGGGTCCTCGAGATTGTGCGGGCGGGCGCGACCAAGCTGGCGCCCGGCGACCCCCTCGATCCGAAGACGCAGATGGGCCCGCTCGTCTCGGCCGAGCATCTCTCGCGCGTCGCAGGCTACATCGACCGCGGCCGCGCGGAAGGAGCGCGTCACGAGGTCGGTGGCACGCGCGAGGGCCCGGGCTACTTCGTCGACCCGACGGTGTTCTCCGGTGTCACGGAGGAGATGGCGATCGCCCGTGAAGAGATCTTCGGGCCCGTGCTCTCGGTGCTCCCGTTCGACGACGTCGAGGACGCGGCACGCATCGCCGACGCGACCGAGTACGGTCTCGCCGCCGGCGTCTGGACGCGCGACATCGCGCGCGCCCACTCGCTCGCCGCGCGGCTCCGCGCAGGGACGGTGTGGATCAACACGTACAACCGCTTCGACGCCGCGAGCCCCTACGGCGGGATGAAGCAGTCCGGTTTCGGCCGCGAGAATGGCCGGGCGGTCCTCGACGAGGTCACCCAGCTGAAGAGCGTCTGGGTCGCGCTCACGTAGCGCGAGCCGTCAGCGCCGGCGGCGCGCGCGCGCGAGCGCGAGCCCGACGACGCCGACGCACGCGAAGAGCGCGCCGACCGGCAAACCGCGAGCCGGCGTGGCGGCGCAACTCCCGCAGCCACCCGATGACCCCGAGGCGTTCGAGCTCGCGGCCCCCGTCGTGCCGGTCGGAGCGACCGGCGCTCGAGCTTCTGCGACGCGCGCGGCCAGGTCGAGCCCGGGGATCTCGCCCTGTACGAAGCTCGCGAGGGTCAGGTTTCCTCGCGGAGCCATCGCGGTGTTCGTCGCGGCCAGCGTCGCGGGCGCCTCCCCCGAAGGCGGGCCGCCCCAGATGCCTCGCACCGGGCTCTCGCACTCGATCGGGCCCTCCCACGGGTGACGGATTGCGTAGCGACCCTGGAAGTTGTTGACGCTCGACTCGGTCGCGGTCTCCTCGAGCTTCCCGTCCTCGGCCCGAACCTCGCGGCCGCCCGTGATGGGCGGCGCGACGCGGAACACGAGGTCGTCTTCGAGCGCGCCCTTGCGATAGCGGTAGTGCAGCCGTGTGAGGACGAACGAGTCGAGGCCGGGCGAGCCCACCGTGAAGTCGGGCGCGAAGCCGAAGTCGAGCTCCACGCTCGTGGGCTCGTCCCCGGTCGGAAAGGCCCATCGCCGGACGGCGTTGGTCATGCACGTGCGAAATGGCTCGTCCGCGAGCCCGGAGACGATCTCGACTGCGCCCACGGTTCCGTCGGGGCCGATCGACGCGCGCACGACGAGATCGCCTACGGCCTCCGCTGCGGGATGACCAGCGAGGTTCTGCTCGTGACAGAAGCGCGCCTCGTTGATGTGGCGCCGCAGCACGCGCCGGACGACCTCCGTCGCGAGCGGGCCGTCCGCGCGCGACACCGTGTTGCTCACGCGTGCTCGCACGATCGGCGCGTCCGACCCGGCGGCTTCGACGTCCGCTCCCAACGTCATCAGATCCGCCTCGGAGAGCACCGGCCCGGGGCACGGATTGCACGACGACGCCTGCCACGCATACTCCGTCACCACGGCGCCGGCGTGCGCGGCGACGGTCTGGTCGAAGAGCGCCGCGTAGAATTCGCCGAAGCGACCCCGCGCGTCCTCCGAAACGTCGAGGTTCGTGGGAATGGTGACGTTCGGGTAGTTCGCGAGCTCGTACCTGCGGTCGCGCGCGAGCACGTGGACGATGAGGTCCTGGGTGCCGGAGGAGTTCAGCATCCCGAGCCTCACGGGCAGAGTCAGCTCGTCGCTCTGGTAGTGGACGCGCAGCGGCGAGAGCACGGCGCGCCCGCTCTCGAAGTGGACCTTGGACACGTCCACCTTGGCGACGAAGAACTTCATCCCCGCCTCGACGTACGGGCGGAGCGCCTCTCCCGCTCCGTCCGGGATCCCGTAGTGGTGCTCGCGCAACCACGCATCGAGAGCGGCCGAGTCGTCCGCGCTCAGGATCACGATGTCGTACTCGCCCACCGCGAACTCCGCTTCGACGTGGACGTGCTCGAAGCCGCCTCCGCCGCTCCCGTAGCCGGATCCGGTGCCGTAGCCCCCGCCGTGCCCGATCGTCCCGAGCTCGCCGAGACCGATCCGCTGGTCGCAGGGATCCTGCTCCCAATACTCGACGAGCCGCGGCGCCGCGAGCTGGTCGACGCGCTCGAACACGTCCCGCGGGAGCGTCTTCACGTTCTCCTCGCGAAGCACGGTGGGCACCGGGACGACCATCGCGAAGTCCGCGGGCGGACCTTGGTAGTCGTTCTGCATCGAGAGCACGGTCGTCTGGCCAGAGCGCATGAGGACGACCATCGTCGCGTTGTTGAAGATCTCGCTGTCGGCGCCGCCGACGTAGAAGCCGCAGAAAGCGAGCGCCCGCACCGGGCAGAGCGCGACCAGCGCGAACGCCGCGAACATCGCCTGAGAGGATCGTCGATTCATGGGTCCCGTCCCTCTTGCCCCGCGGGATTAGACCACGTCCGGCGCCGCCGAGGGCATCCTCGCAACCAGCGGAGATCAGGCCCGTAATCGATGGCAAGACGAGCTAAGCGGAGGGTCGGGCCGAGGACCGGTACGTTGAGCACATGCGGATCGGGGTGGCGCTAGGATTGCTGGTCGGTTGCTCGGGAGTGATTCGGATCCGTCCGCCTCCGGCGGCCCGGAGCTCGTCCCGGACGACGGGACGTATCAACCGTTTCGGGGAGCGCACCTCGAGCCCGGCGACGCTCGGCTGTGGAGGGTGTCGCCCACGCAGTACCGCCGAGTCCTGGAAGCGGCGCTGGGAGAGCCCGTCGAGATCGAAGGGTTCGCGTTCACCAAGTCCGAGGGTTTTCCGAACCACGACGCGAGCCCCGTCGACGACGTGCTCTTCGCGACGCTCGAGGAACAGGTGAGCGCGCTGGTGGACGCACATGCTCCGTACCTCGAGAGCCGGCTGACGTGCGACGTCGGGGCGCTCGACCGCGCGTGTCTCGGCGCGTTCCTGGACGATCTCTTGCCGGTCGTACAGCGCACGCACGCCTACGACCGCGAGACGTACCTCGCTCTCTTCGACACGCTCCGCGCCGAGCTGAGCCGCGCGGAGTCGCTGCGCGCGGTAGTGACCGCGGTGTTGATCGCGCCGAAGACGCTCTTCCGAACCGAGCTCGGGCCGCCGGACGACCCGGCGACGGGCGTCGTGACGCTCTCCGCCGACGAGCTCGCCGAAGCGCTCGCGCTGACGCTCTGGAATGGGCCTCCCGACGCAGAGCTCCTCGACCGAGCGGCGGACGGATTGCTGCTCGACGACGAGGTCTACCGGAGCGAGGTCGAGCGGCTGCTCGCCGATCCACGCGGGACGGTCGGGATGCGGGAGCTCGTGCTCGAATGGGCCGGGCTCACCGGGCTCGAGACGATGGAGAAGAACACGGACCTGTTCCCCGAGTTCGGGCCCGAGCTCCGCGCGTCGATGATCGCCGAGACGAGCCGCTTCGTGGACCACGTCTTGACCGAGCGCGACGCAGACTTCGGCGCGCTGCTCACGATGCAGGAGTCGTTCGTCGACGCGCGCTTGGCAGAGCTCTACGGGCTCGACGCGACGACCGTCGATCCCGACGCGCTCACCCCGCTTCCGAGCGGCGAGCGGCGCGGGCTCTTCACGCAAGCGTCCGTCATCTCGGCCATGTCGGAGCCGACCCTCACCGGCGTCGTCTACCGCGGCAAGGTGCTGCTGCGCCGTCTCCTCTGCCGTGAGCTCGAGCCACCGCCCGACATCGTGATCCCGAACCTCGACGACATCACCGACGAGACGGCGACGACACGGGACAGGCTCGAGACCCTCGAATCGATGGAGCCGTGCGGCACGTGCCACCGCGTGCTTCATCCGCCGGCGTTCGCGATGGAGAGCTACGACGCGATTGGGCGTTTCCGCACGACCGAGAACGGGTCCGCGATCGATCCGAGCGGCGCGCTCACCGGCACACAGATGACCGGAGAGCCGTTCAGAGATGCACCGGAGCTCTTCGAGCACCTCGCCGAGAGCCCCGAGGTCCATCAGTGCTTCGTCCGTCAGGCGTTCCGCTACGTGTTCGGGCGACGCGAGGCCGACGGGGACGACCCGACGCTTCGCGCGGCGTTCGCGAGCTTCCGAGATCGACGCGACATTCGCCGCCTGGTGGAGGACATCGTGCTCTCTCCATCGTTCCGGCAGCGGACGAGGAGCGAGCCATGAGAACGACCCGCCGCGATTTGTTCCTCCGATGGGGTCCGGCAGCTCTGCTCGCGTACCCCGTGCTTCGGGCGACGCGCGGCCTCGGGCAAGCGCCGACAGGGCCCAAGCGCTTCATCACGTTCTTCTCGTCGAGCGGGGTTCGCCCCGACGTCTTCTGGCCCGTCGGCGAGCCAGGACGGCACTCCTCGGGGAGCTACTCGGTCCGCGGCACGAGCCTCGAGGCGCTCGAGCCACACCTCGCGAAGATCCTGATCCCGAAGGGCATCGAGATCGATCGCGGGCCTGGAGACTCGCACGACGCGGGGAGTGTCGCGATCCTGACAGGCGACTACCTTCGAAGCACCGACGTCGCGGACACGTTCGCGCACGGCGAGTCGCTCGACGGTCTCCTGTCCCGACGGATTGGCGGTGACACGCCCGAGCCGCTGCTCGTCCTCGGCACACGGCTAGAGGTCAACCGAATCTCCAAGTACATCTCGTTCCACGAAGACGGCAGCTACCGCGACTACATCCAGAGCCCGTATACCGCGTACGACAGGTTGTTCCGCCATCTCGTCGACGACTCGTGCGGAGGCGACGCCGCGAGCGCGGATTTCGAGCGCGCACGGTTCCGGAGAAGGAGCGTGCTCGACGCGGTTCTCGCACAGACCCATGCGATGACCACCGCGTACGGGATGAACGCGGGGGAGCGCGCGAAGCTCGAGCGCATGCAGGACGGAATCCGCAGCGTCGAACGGCGCCTGGACGAGACCGTCGCGGTCGGCGGGCTCACGGCCGAGCGCTGTTCCGCGGTGCGTTCGCAGTTCGACGACCCGACCGTGCCGAACAGCGACGAGAATTTCCCGGAGCTGCTTCGCCTGCACATGGATCTCGTCGCGCTCGCGGTCGAGCTGGATCTGACCCGAGTCTTCACGCTCTCCCTCTCCCTCGGCGGCTCGGGGGGCGCGCCGATGACCTGGCTACAGTGGGAAGACGCCGGCGGCGTGCGACGCCCCATCGAGGCGAGCCACCACAACGTGAGCCACGGAACGCAACGAGGCGTGGAGAACTTCAGCGAGAAGCTCCAAGTGATCGATCGCTGGAACTTCGAGCAGTTCGCATACCTCGCCGCCGCGCTGGACGCGATTCCGGACGGTGACGGGACCGCGCTCGACAACAGCGTCCTCTGGTACGCGTCGGACAATGGCTACGGGAAGACTCACGACAAGGTGAACATGCCGTTCATCGTCGCCGGCAACGCCGGCGGCGCGTTCCCCACCGGTCAATACGTCGAGGTCTCGGGATCTCCGCCGCACCAGCGGCTGCTGATGACTTTCCTCCGCGCGATGGGCATCGACGACATCGACGTCTTCGGCCGCGAGGAATCCTCGGCCCGAGGGCCCCTGTTCTGACGCCAGCCGCTCCTCGGCGTGTTACGGTGTCCCCGCGATCCGGCCGCGGTCTCGGCTGGTCGGGGGGTTCTCATGAGCGACAGCATCGACGAAGAGCTCGCCATCATGGAGGAGCGAGCGTCCGAACCGCCCGTGATTCGGGCGGACGTCTTGAACGAGCCCATCGAGGTGCTCTGCACGAAGCCCGCGGTCTTCATCGAGGCGCAGGCGAGCGTCGCGGACGCGGTGCGCACGATGCAGGAACGGCGATTCGGGTCCCTGCTCGTCCGCGACGGCCCGAAGCTGGTCGGGATCGTGACGGAGCGCGACGTCCTCTACCGCGTGGCCGGCGCCGACCCCGCGATCCTGCGCCGGGCGGTCACGGAGATCATGACGCCGAGCCCCGAGACGCTGCAGGCGAAAGACCCGCTCGTGTTCTTGATGAACAAGATGCACGTGGGCCGTTTTCGTCACGTCCCGATCGTCGACGAGCACGGCGCACCGTTGCACGTCATCTCGCTGCGCGACGTCCTGCGTTGGCTGCTCGAGCACTTCGGCACGACGGTCCTGAACGTCCCGCCGGACCCGTATCGAGACGAGCCCCAAGAGTACGGCGGCTGAGCCTGCTCAGGCGAGCGCGCGCTGGAACGCGGCGGCGATCCGTGTCGGCTCGAACGCGAGCAGCTCCGGAGTGCGGTCGTTCCAGCCGCACGCGAGGCGGCGGCCGAGGACCTCTTGCTCGAGCTCGAGCAGGCGTAGGTCGACGTCGTGAACGAGCCAGTGGTCCTCGTGTGCCACCGGGCGGCCCTCGCGCGTCTGGAGGCGGAAGCTCGTGAACGGCGGTGTGTCGGCGACCGCGAAATTGAACGTGCCGAACGGTGGCGGAGGCGAGAGCTTCTGCTCCGCCCAGCCGAGAAAGCCGGTGGTCCGCTCGAGCGGCCGGATGCGCGAGCCGAGCGTCAGCGTCCGAACGGGGACCTCGGAGACGTGGCCCGGGTTGCCGAAGAGATGGACCATCAGGTTCGAGAGGTCGTTCGCCGACACCGGGCTGACCAGGCGGCCCGCGACGACGCCACGGCCCGCGTGGACGTTGCGGTGGTGGAGGGTCGTCCGAGCGACGAAATCGCGCGCGACAGCGACCGGCATGATGCACTTCGCGACAGCCGCTTCGAGATAGGCGTAGCTTCGGCTCGCCGCGTCGTCGGGAGCGTAGAGCGCCGCTTCTGCGAAGCGCGCTCCCGCAGGATCGGCGTCCGACGGTTCACAGAGAGGGCTCGCGGATGCCCGCTGTGCGAACGGCACCGTGCAGACTGCTTCGAGGAATCGATGGAGCGGCCCGAACTCTGCGGGGTCGATCTCGCGCTCGCCCTGGTCGGTGGTGACGACGAGCGTACGGCTGAGCACGCCCATCTTCACGCGGACGGCTCGTAGCGTCGCGAGCGGGACCTCGACGGTCTTGTCCTCGTAGAGGCTCACGACCCGCTGGTCGGTCACGACCGTGACCCACGTGACCAGGGCGGATGCGTCGGCGATCCCGATGAGCCGCTCGCCGGCCTGATGATCGAGCCCGAAGCCAACCTTCGCAAAGAGCTCCGCGATGCGCGGGCGGTCCATCTCGGACCAAGGCTCGTAGAATCCCCTCCCGCTAGTGCACTCGACACGTTGACGATGGCCTGGCTCATGCGAGCTCCTCTCTTTCCGAAGGGACGTCGGACACTCGGGCTACGGCGACGACGCGCCCGAGCTTCCTGCCTGCCCAGTCGCGAAGGAACCTCGTCGGGTGGCCCGCGAAGATGACTCCAGCCAGGTTGGAACGTCCGTTGCGTACAAGTCCCCAAACGATGAGGGCGAACGCGAGCTCCCTCTCTGGAGGCGTGCCCAGCACGTCTCTTCGGAGCCGAGAGCGCTCCATGCTTCGTGCTGGAGCCTCGGGGGCGCCGCTCGCCGCATCGATTCTCTTGGTGACGGTATCGTGCACAGGGGTGATCGGCGACGCCGGGGGCGCGTCCCCGGGCGATGGTACCCCCCCCCGACGCGGGGCTGCGGGGTTCGTCGACTCGGCCGTTCCCACTCTGCATCGCCTCACGGTCACCGAGTACCAGAACACCGTACGCGACATCTTTCCTGGCCTCGAGACCGTCCCGACGGACCTCGACCCGGACACGCGCTACTTCGGCTTCACGAGCGTGGCCTCGTCGGAGCTGACCATCTCGCCACGAGCGCTCGAGCAGTACGAGACGGCCGCGCTCTCGGTCGCGGAGCAGGTGCTCGAGAGCTCGCCCGATTGGGAGAGCTTCGTCGGGTGCACTCCCACTGCGCCTACCGATGCATGCGTACGGGACTTCATCGCGCGGATGGGCCGCCGCGCGTGGCGAAGGCCGCTCGGCGACGACGAGGTCCTCGGCATCGTGAGCGTCGTGCAGAGCACCGCGGATCTTCTTCGAGGGTGACGTGTGGCAGGGGCTCACGTACGCGGTCTCGGCGCTCCTGCAATCGCCATACTTCCTCTTCCGCGTCGAGCACGGCGAGCCCGATCCGACGCGACCCGACGGATATCGCTACACGAGCCTCGAGATGGCGTCGCGGCTGAGCTACTTCCTGTGGCAAACGACGCCCGACGAGGAGCTCTTGACCGCGGGGGAGCGCGGCGAGCTGGTGACGCGCGAGGGCCTCGAGGCACAAGCTCGCCGCATGCTCGCGTCCGACCGCGCGCAGCGAACCTTCCTCGCTTTCTTCCGAGAGCTCTTCGACCTCGGTGAGCTCGAGATGCTCGACAAAGATCCCGCGCTCTTCCCCGAGGTGACGAGCACCCTCGGGCCCGCGATGCGCACCGAGGTCGAGCTCATGATCACGCACACGGCCCTCGATGCGAGCGCGGACTTTCGCACGCTCCTCGACACGCGGACGACGTACGTGAACGACGAGCTCGCTCGTCTCTACGGCGTCGACGCGGCGGGCGCGACCGCGGCGGATTTCGTTCCGGTGACGCTCCCCGAGGCCTCCATGCGCGGAGGCATCATGGGCACGGCCGGGATGTTGGCGCACCTGGCCCATCGCGATCTGACCTCGCCCACGCGCCGCGGGAAGTTCGTGAGGACGGGCCTGCTCTGCGAGGACATTCCGCCGCCTCCTCCGGGGGTGGTCACGACCGTCCCCGCAGCGATGCCGGGGCAGACGATGCGCCAACGCCTGGAGCGCCATCGAACGGAGCCGCTGTGCGCCGGGTGCCACGTTCGCATGGATCCGCTCGGCCTCGGCCTGGAGAACTTCGACGCGATCGGCGCGTTCCGCACGATGGACGGTGACGCGCTCATCGATGCGCATTCGGACGTCGACGGCGTTCCGTTCGAAGGAGCGCGTGAGCTCGGACAGGTGTTGCGAGCGAATCCCGGTGTCGCCGCGTGCTTCGCGAGGCAGCTCTATCGGTTCGGGTCAGGTCGGGTCGAGACCGGGGACCGCGAGCCCGAGTTCGAGGCCATCACCACCCGGGTCACCGCGTCCGGCTCGCACTTCTGGGACCTCGTCCTCGAAGTCGCGCTCAGCGACGACTTCCGTTTCCCCGCTCCACCCGAAGACGGAGGGGTATCGCCATGAGGCGCTTGAGCCGGCGCACGATCCTTAGAGGCGCGCTCGGCGGCGCCGCCGTCGCCATCGGACTGCCCGCGCTGAACATCATGCTCGACGACAACGGAACGGCGCACGCGGACGGGGCGCCGCTTCCGGTGCGCTTCGGCGTTTGGTTCTTCGGCGGAGGAGTACGCATCGCGGATTGGGTGCCAGCGGCGACGGGGACGGGCTGGGCTCCCGGCGCCGAGCTCATGCCGCTCGCGGCTGTCCGCGATTGGGTGAGCGTCGTCAGCGGCTGCGAGGTGAAGACGCCGTTTCATCCGCATCACTCCGGCTCTGCAGCGATCCTGACGGGCGGGCGCTTTCGAAAGATCGCGGACGTCCGCGACACGATCGCTTCGACGGTGGACCATCCGAGCGTCGACCAGGTCGCGGCGCTCGCGTTCGAGGGGACGACGCCGTTTCGGTCGCTCGAGATCGGCATCTCGAGCTTTCACGACACGGACGAGGGCGACAACTTCACGCACGCGACGCACAGCGGCCCGAACGCGCCGATCCAAGTCGAGCGCTCGCCGTCCGCCGTGTTCGCGCGGCTCTTCGGCGGTGGCCCTCCCGCGCCGACCGGCCCGTCGCCGCGAGACCTCGCGCGCGCGAGCGTCCTCGACGCGATCACCGAGCAAGCGCGCGCGCTCCAAATGCGCGTCGGCGCGACCGATAGGGAGCGCCTCGCGCAGCACCTCGACAGCATCCGCGCGCTCGAGACGCGCCTGACCTCGACCGCCGTGCCCGACCGGGTATGCGACCCGGGGACGAGCCCGACCGACGTCCCCGAGCAGCCCGACGAGCTGCTGGAGGAGAAGAACCGCGTGATGTCGGATCTCCTCGTGACCGCGCTCGCGTGCGACATGACACGAGCGTTTCACGTCACGTTCTCGCAATGCGGTAGCTACGTGCGGATCTGGCAGGTGGGCGCGACGAGGGCGGTGCATCCCACGGCGCACGACGGCGACATGGAGACCATCCATCACTGCACCGTCTTCACGATGGAGCAGTTCGCATACCTCCTCGAGCGCCTCCACGCGACACCGGAGGGTGACGGGAACCTGCTCGACCATTGCTCCATCCTGTGCACGACCGAGCACACCGAGGGCAACGTTCACTCTGTGAACGACTTCCCGATCGTGATCGCGGGCAAGGGCGGAGGACGCCTCGTGGGTGGGGTGCACTACCGGTCGGCGTCGTCCGAGAACGTCTCGAAGGCGCTCCTCACCGCGCTCCGCGGCGCTGGTCTGCCGCTCACCGAGTTCGGCTACGACGAGGGGCGCGTCGGCGACGGGATCTCCGCGTTGGAGACCTGAGACGCCGGCGGCCCCCGGCTTGCTTGACAGTGCGCCCGGCGCGACTCACGCCAGAGGTGCTTTCTTCCATGGAGGTCACATGACGCGATTCGTGTCGGCAGTCCTGGTGGTTGCAGCGGCCTGCGGCGACGATGCAGGCCCCACCGACGGAGGCGCGGACGGAGGCGGCCGGATCGATTCCGGGGTGGCCGACTCCGGAGCGACAGATGCCGGCGAGAGCGACGCCGGCTCGCTCGACGGTGCGCTCCCGAACAACGTCCTGCTCGACCTCGACATCGGCAACCAGATCACGCGGAGCTACTTGACCATCTACGACGAGGGGACCGTCCTGCACGAGGAGCAGACGTGTTGCCCGCCGAACCGCGAGCTCGCGGCGAGCGACGCGCTCACGGCCGCACAGCTCGCCCAGCTCGTGACCGACGCGTCCGCGGTCGCGGCGGCGGGCACGTCGCGAACGGACCTCGGTCCGTTCGCCGAGGGCTCACAGAACGGATACGTCCGAGTGCAGGTGTCCGGCGCGACATACACGGTGCGCGAGCTCTTCCCCGAGGGCAGCGACCGCATCGAGAATCAGAGCGACGCGACCGAGGCCGTCGACTCGATCGTGACCCTCGTCAACGCGATCATCGACGTCGACGTGCAGTAGAGCGGCTGGCTGCCGGTCGGCGATTGATTCGTCGCCACGCTCGGGATCCCATATGATGAGGCCATGCAGCGAACCATGGCGTGGACGGTCGCATGCGTGCTCTCCCTGACGGGACAGACAGGCTGCGACTGCTCCGGAACGGCTTCGACAGGTGACGGCGGCGCAGGCGACCGCGACGGGGCGGCGCCGCGCGACGGCGCTCTTGGTCGCGACGGCGGCGGCGGCGGCTTCGGCGACGGCGGCCTCGAGTGCGGAACGATTGCCGCGGTCGTGCGCGACTTCGACGTCTCGCACCCCGACTTCGAGGACGAGAACCCGGGGCTCGTCGAGGGGCTCGTGATGACCACCTCGACTCCGAGCGCAAGCCCGTCTACGCGCACGGCTCGAGCACGTGGGCGGCATCGACAACGAGGACACGTTCCATCAGTGGTATCGAACCATCGACGGCGTGAACATGCCGTTCGACATCACGCTGCCGCTCACCGAAGAGACCCCGGGCCACTTCGTCTACGACAACGATCACTTCTTCCCGGTCGACGGACATGGGCTTCGGCAACTCGGGCCTGGATCACGAAGGTGTCGAGCGCAACTTCCACTTCACGACCGAGATCCACACCGGCTTCGTCTACGAGGGCGGCGAAACGTTCACGTTCCGCGGCGACGACGACCTGTGGCTCTTCATCGATGGACAGCTCGCGATCGACCTCGGTGGAGTGCACGGCGCCCACGAACGGACGGTCGATCTCGACACGCTTGGGCCTCACGCCCGGTGGCCGCTATCACATGGACATCTTCCACGCCGAGCGGCACACCCAAGCGAGCAACTTCCGAATCGAGACGACGATCGAGTGCTTCGTCGACCCGATCCTCATCTGACCGGTCGCGCGCCCGATCAGTCGACGAAGACCTCGTCGACGTAGCACCAGAGCCAGTCTTCCCCGGGCTCCGACGACACGACGACCGGATGCCCCTTCGCGCGCGCGTGGTGACTGGCGTGCTGGTTCGGCGACGAGTCGCAGCACAGTGTCGCCCCGCACGTCTGGCACGTGCGCAGATGGACCCACGATGCCCCGAGCGGAACGCACGCCTCGCACACTCGCTCCTTCGCTCGCTTGAGCTCCGTCAGCGCCGCGATGTGCTCGCAACCGTCGGTCATCCGGTCCTCCCGCGCGCCCGTTGCGTGCATCCCGCAACGGGCGCGTTTCGATCGCAGCGTCCGGCGGTCAGAACCCGAGCATGACGCTCGCGCCGCCCATGACGCTCGCGCCCGAGGTGCCCGTCGTGCTCATCGCGGTCGTGCTCCCGCCCGCCGACGCGCCTGCGGAGACCATGACCGAGGGTGGCGGCGGCGCCATCACCGACACGGTGACCATGCGCGCAGCCTCGGCGCGCAAGCGCGCCTCCTCCGCGGCCGCGTGTGCCGCCGCGGCTTGCGCTTGCGCGGTCGCGGCAGCTCCGTGGACCTCCACGGTGGCCGCTGCACCCGTGCCGCGGATGTCGACCATCGCCGACGGCGCGGTCACCATCACGCTCGCTGCATTGCCGCGCCCGTGAACACCCATCGCGCCGACGTCGACCGCCGCGGTCGCGCCACCACGCGCCGCGATGCGCGCGCGAAGGTCGTTGCTCGCGACGAGTCGCGGCGCGTGACCGGGCGGGATCGCCCCACCCGCTCCGGCCGACAGACGTGCACGCCAGCCGACGCCGAGCGCGCGACCGGCAGCGACGGCGATCCCGCCGCGGCGCGCCCTGCCCTGGTGAACGACACGCACGCAGACCGGCGCCGTGCTGACGTCGACGTCCGCCGCGATGTCGGCGTGGTAACGACCGGCAGCGGCGTCCCACGTGACGGGAACCGGCGCTGGTAGGCCCGGCAGCTCGAGCGTCACCTCCGCGGCCCCCGTGACGGCAGCCCCGGTCGCGTCGCTCACGTAGAGGTCGAGCCCGCCGGCTCCGGCAGGAACGACCTCGACGTTCATGTCGGCGACCGCGATGACGTCACCGTCGTACGCAGGCGCCTTCACGGCGAGGGTCGGAATGCCGGCCACGTGCTCGACTCCGCCGACCGTCGCGTGGAGCGCGAGCTCGCCGGTCGCGAGCGCGACGCCCTCCGGCAGCGCTCCGACGAACGCGAGGCTGGGCGCGTCCCACACGAGAGACACGTCGTGAGTCGCTCCGTCGGAGCCCTTCACGCTCGCCTGGAAGTCGACGCCTGCGCTGCCGTCGACGACGCCGCTCGGTCCAATCGCCGTCACGAGCACGGTGCCGTCCGCTTCGGGCTTCACCTCGGCCGCGAGGTCGCCGAGGACGAGGACCTGCCCGCCGTAGAGCGGCTCGGGCGCAACCGCGATCGTCGGGATCTGCGCTTCACCGGTCGCCCCTCCAGCGGTGACCGAGACGCGGCAGGGCCCCGAGTGCGGCGGACCGCCGGGCATCGTGCCCACATACGCGGCCGCGCCAGCGTCCCACGCGAGCGAGACGTCGTGCTGTTGGCCGTCGGCCCCCTGCATCGCGACGGTCACGTTCGCGTCTTCGACCGCGGACCCGTCGCCCTTCGACAACACGAGCTTGATCTGACCGGACGCTTGCGGCAGCAGCTCGACGCCGAACCGGCCAGCGAGCACGCGAGCGCCTCCGATGCGCGATGCGATCGAAGCGAGCGTGATCGGTGGCAGCTCGGCCGCGACGCCCTGTGCGGACGCGGGCTCCGCTTGGCTCTCGGCGCTGGGCGTGCCGCCCGACGTCTCTTCGTTTTGGTTTCCGCACCCGACTGCCCCGAGGGCCAGCGCGAGCGCGATCGAGAGATGGAGATGGAGACGTTCCATGGTTCTCCTCCTGGCCCCGCAGAATAGAGGATCGCGTCCGCGTACGACACCACGTGCCGCGTACAGGAATTTTCCAACACGACGAACGCGAAAAAGCGCGCGATCTCGACACGCGACCGTCCTCGGCGCGCAAGACTAAATCGACGCGAAGGTGTATATCGCCGCCTCATGAGCAACGGAACCGCGCCCGTCGATCACGGGGTGGGCAAGAAGGCGTGGCTGCCCCCGCTCGGCTCGTGGAAGTACCACGCGCTCATGATCGCCATCGCGGCGCTCGTGTTCGGGCCGCTCGGCGGCGTCACCGCGGCGTACATGAACTTCTAGCCTCGGCTTCTTCGTCGGCGGCCAGGTGCTCGCCGGCATCCTCGGCAGCGTCGTGACGCTACGGCTACGGCGCCGAAGGCAAGCACGGCGCGAACTACATGCAGACGATGGCGGCGTCCGTCGCGAGCATGGGCGGGATGGCGCGTGCTCATCCAGGCGATGGTCTGGCTCGGCCTGCCCGCAGCCGCCCGCCTGGCAGCTCGTCGCTCTACTTCCTCTGCATCGGCATGTTCGGCGTCGGCGTCGGCATGCTCTACACGCCGATCCTCGTCGACCGGCTGCAGCTCACGTACCCGTCGGGCCTCGCGGTCGCGAACATCCTCCGCGCGCTCACCGATAAGCGCCTCCTCAAGCGCTCGGTCGGCGCAGCTCGGCGGCGGCACGGCGCTCGGGTTCGCTCGGCGGGATCGCGGCGTCGAAGATCGCCGTGCTCGGCGCCATCGGGCTGTCAGCACGTCGACGCTCGGCGCGGGCATGGTCGTCGGCGCGCGCATCGGCGTCCCGGCCATCGTCGTGCGGCGCTGATCGGCCGAGCGCTCACGCCCGTAGCTTCGTGTCGATCGGCTGGCTCGACGCCGGGCGATCCGTTCCGCAAGATCGGCTTCCTCATCGCGCTCGGCATGATCATGGGCGCCGCCATCGTCGACCTCTTCGCTGATCAGGCGTGAAGGCGTCTCGGCGCATCGCAAGAGCGCAAGGGCGCAGCCGCAGCGAGCCCCGAGGAAGACTGGAAGCCGCCAAGCCTCGCCGCCTCGTCGCGTGGGTCGTCTTCTGGGGACGCGGGCGATCGTCGATCGTCGGGCTCGAGCGTGCTGCACGTCGCCGGTCGGCTTCCTGATCTTCGCCGTCGCTCTCGTCTTCGTCTTCGTGATCGTCAACGGCATCTCGCTCGGCATCACGGACTCGAACCCGATCTCGTCGGCGTTCGTCGTCAGCGTGCTGCTCATGGCCGCGCTCGGCCTCCGCGATGCCGGAGTCGGGCTCATGGCGGCGTCCATCCTGCTCGTCGCGACCGCGCGTGGGCTGCGACATGCAGCAGGACCGCTCGCACGGGATGGCGCCTCGGCACGAACCGCGATCGTGCAGTTCCGCTACCAGGTGATCGGCATCACGATGGGCGCGGTCCTCGCCGTGGTCATGGCGAAGCTCTTCATGAGCGCGTACCCCGTGCTCGAGGTGAACACGGTCGCCAACCCCGAGGCCGGCGACAGTCGCAGTGGCAAGCGGCGATGACCTACAAGTTCGTCGGCGCGCTGAGCAGCATCACCCACCCGAAGGCACACACGTACACGGCGCTCTACATCGGGCTCGGCATCGGGTTCGTCACCGAGCTCTTGCGGAAGGTTCTGAAGGCCAACGCGCGCTACGCCGAGCGAGTGAAGACGTCGCGCGAGTGGAAGGCCGCCGACTTCGTCATCGACGCGATCGTCTTGCCGAGCCCCTACGCGTCGTCGTTCGGCGGCTTCGTGAACCTGCCGACGTCGCTCTGGTTCGGCGGCGGCGGCGTCTTGTCGTCGTTGATCGAATTCGTTGCCGAAGAAGAAGGCGACGACCGAAGGCGCGGCCAGCGGTGTCCCCGAAGACATGAGCACGACCTCCCTCGTCGGCGGCGGCCTCATCGCTGGCGACTCCCTCGCCGCGCTCTTCCTCGGCATCGCCGGCCTGCTCACGACGTTCTTCGGCGGATGACCGCGAACGCCGGATCCTGACGCGCGCGCGTCAGATCGCGTACGTCTCGTTCAGGTAGGCGACGATATCCGCGGACTCGAACATCGATACGCCGGTGTTCGGGTCGTGGAGCCACGGTACCTGCATCTTGCCGCTACGCGCGACGAACGCGTCGCGTGACGGGCTCCTCTTCGCGACGTTGTGGACGACGTAGGAGAGCTCGAGCTCACAGAGCGTCTCGCGCGCGATGCGGCAGTACGGAGACGCCTCGAAGCCGTAGAGATGAAGCGGCTCGGCGGGAGCCTTCGATGGGCGGGCTCGCCGACCGTGCCCCGCGCGGACGAGCGACGCCACCGACGACGACATCGTGTTCAGCGGCCCGAGCGCGAGCGCGATCGGAGAGCGGCCGTCCCCGTACGTTCGGAACAGGTAGCGGACGATGTCCGCCGACTCGTACATCTCGACGTCGTGGCTCGGATCGACGAGCCACGGGAAACGGCTCTTCCCGCCGCGCTCGACGACCTCGGTGCGAAAGCGTTTGCCTCCCCTCGGGCACGGACGCACGAGCGCCTCGAGGTCGAGCTCGGACAACGCCTCGCGCACCTTCCGGCAGAACGGGCACGCCTCGAAGTCGTAGAGCACGAGCAGCTGCTCCGGCCTCGCCCCGAGCTGTGCTACGCGGGTCAGATAGCCGCCGCCGAGGCGCACCACCGCCCCGCTCAACGCGGTCACGTAGTCCCACGTGCTCGAGCTCATCCGCGACGAACTGTACTCGATCCCGGTGGACGGTGGACGTTGCAAGGGCAACCGCGCGGCGCGTAACATCGCGCTCGGGAGGAATCGAACGTGCAAACACGACGACAATTTCTCGACATCCTGCTCGCGCTCGCGGCGAGCTCCGGCCTCTTGGCCGCGTGTGGTGGCGACGACAGCTCGAGCACCGGGCACGACGGCGGCGGCGGCGGGATGTGCAACCCGACCCCGACGATCGCCTCGAACCACGGTCACTCGATGTCGATCTCCTCTGGCGACGTATCCTCCGGCGCCCAGCAGACCTACGACATCATGGGCTCGGCCGCTCACACGCACAGCGTGACGGTGACCTCGGCCCAGTTCTCGCAGCTGCAGTCGCACACGACCGTGATGGTCGGCTCGACGCCCGGCGGCAGCGACGGGCACACGCACCAGGTCACGATCCGCTGCGCCTGAGGCTCGGACCGGCTGCGCGGCGGTCCTTTTAAGAGCACCTAAGCGGCGTCCCCCGGCCCTTCGCCCGACAATCGAGGGCGGAGGCAAAGATGCGAGCGGTGACGCAGTCGGGATTCGCGGTGGCTCTGGCTCTTTCGTGGTGCGCGTGCGGCGGGCCGCGCGAACGGGTCGGCCCCGGAGACGCGGGCGTGGCCGAGGCGGCGGACGACGGCGCGCCCGCGCCGCCGTGCCGCGCCGGCGCGCGGACGTGCATCGGGAACGCGCCGAGCGAGTGCTCCGCGGACGGTACGTGGCTCACCGAGCCCGAGGCGTGCGCCGAGCTGTGCGACCCGAACCTCGGCTGTGTCGCCGACGATCCGTGCGCACGCGCCGCCGCCGAGGGGTCGTACATCGGCTGCCGCTATTGGGCCGCACCGCTGCCGAACGATCCCTCTCCACACCTGCACGAGCTCTTCGACTTTCGCATCGTCGTGGCGAACGCCGGCGCCGAGAGCGCTCGCGTCACCGCGAAGCGCTCGGGCACCGTGGTGGCCACGGCCGACGTTCTGCCCAACACGGCGGAGTCGATTGTCCTGCCGTGGATCGCCGAGCTGAGCAGCGGTGTCGCGAACGTCGGAGGCGGGCCTGGTGAGCCCGAGCCGAGCTGGACGAGCCTCGTCGTCCCCGGCGGCGCGTACGAGATCGAGTCCGATCGGCCGGTGGTCGTCTACCAGTTCAACCCGTTCGACTACTCGACCGCGCCGACACCCGAAGAGCCCGCCCGGTACTCGTACTCGAACGACGCTTCGCTCCTCCTGCCGGTGCACGCGCTCGGCGATCGCTACCGTGGCCTCACGTTCCAGCCTCAGTCGATGCAATGGGATGACCCGCGCATCGCGGGCCCGATCGTGAACGCTCACCCGGGCTACCTCGCGGTGATCGGCACGACCGAGGAGCCGACCGAGGTCACGGTCGTTCCGACCGCTCCCATCGCTGCAGCTCCGGACGGTCGCTTCGGCGCGGTCGAGGCGGGCGAAGAGCTGCGCTTCAGCATCGCGCGCGGCGAGGTCGTCGTGCTGATGGATCCGCCGCCGCCCCGATGCGACCCGACGCGGCCCGGATACCGCCACGTCGAACCGAGCGCGACCGGGCTTCAGGCCGACGAGCTCTGCTCCGAGCGCGAGTACGACCTCACCGGAACGCGGATTGATTCGTCGGCTCCGATCGCCGTCTTCGGCGGTCACGTCTGCGCGTTCGTTCCGTACGACGTCTGGGCGTGCGACCACCTCGAGACACAGGTTCCGCCGGCCACGACGCTCGGGCGCGAGATGGTCGCGACGCCACTCGTCGACACGCTCTTGCCGAGCGCGCCCGAGATGAGCCTCCTCCGCGTGGTGGGCGTCGTCGACGGGACGACCGTCGCGATCGAGCCGCCGGTCGGCGACGTGTCCACATTCACGCTCGATGACGGAGATGTGCGCGAGCTCGTCATCCGAGAGCCGCACCGCATTTCCGCTTCCACGGGCGTGCTCGCGGGCGAGTACCTCGTCGGCCAGCTCGCGGACGGAGTCGAGAGCGAAGCGCGTCGCGGCGACCCGGCGATGCTGACGCTCCCACCGGTCGAGCAATATCGAGACGACTACCTCTTCGTCACGCCGACCAGCTACGACGTCGTGCCGTCGTTCCCCGGCGATCCGCCGGGCCAATCCTTCGTCGTCGTGATCCGTCCGGCGGGAGCGGAGGTTCGGCTCGACGGTGAGCTGCTCGACGGTGAGTGGACGACGGTCGGGGAGCAACAGGTCGGGACGTTCCCGCTGATGGGCGGCTCGCACCACCTCGAGTCCGCCGCGCGCTTCGGCGCGCTCGTCTACGGCCTCGGGAGGCACACGTCGTACGCGTATCCAGGGGGCCTCGACCTCGAGCCGATCCTTCTCATTTGAGCAGGGTGTGTCCTGTCGAGCGGCGTCTGAGAGCGTCGCGCTCGCGTGGTATTCTCGGTCGCGATGAAGCTCGCGATCTTGTCGTGCAATACGAAGTGCTACAGCACCCGCCGGCTCCGGGAAGCCGCGAGGGCGCGGGGGCACGACGTTCGCGTCCTCAACACGCTCCGGTTCGGGATCGACCTCAAGGCCGGTGACCCGTCGCTCCACTACCGCTCGCATCGTCTCAGCACGTACGACGCCGTGCTGCCTCGGATCGGGGCGTCGATCACGTACTTCGGAACCGCGGTCGTGCGCCAGTTCGAGCAGATGGACGTGTTCTGCGCGAATTCGTCCGCGGGGATCGGCAACTCGCGCGACAAGCTCCGCTCGCTCCAGATCCTGAGCCGGCATCAGGTAGGCATCCCGAAGACGACGTTCGTCCGCAACCGGAGCGACGTGCTTCCCGCGATCGAGCGCATCGGGGGCGCACCCGTCGTCATCAAGCTCCTCGAAGGCACCCAGGGCGTGGGCGTGATCCTCGCCGAGAGCGAGAAGGTCGCCGAGGCGATCATCGAGACGCTCCAGAGCACGCGGCAGAACGTGCTCGTGCAGAAGTTCGTCGCGGAGAGCCGCGGAAGGGACATCCGTGCGTTCGTCGTAGGCGACCACGTCGTCGCTGCCATGCGCCGTGTCGCCCAAGGACAGGAGTTTCGCAGCAACGTCCACCGCGGCGGTCAGGCGGAGCTCGTCGAGCTCGACGAGCGATACCGCCAGACGGCGGTTCGTTGCGCGCAGATCCTCGGGCTACGCGTCGCGGGCGTCGACATGCTCGAAGCGGACGACGGTCCGCAGGTCATGGAGGTGAACTCCTCGCCCGGGCTCGAGGGCATCGAAGGCGCGACGAAGCTCGACGTCGCCGGCGCGGTGATCGACTACCTCTCCGCGCAGGTGAGCTTTCCCGAGCTCGACATCCGGCAGAGGCTGACGGTCAGCAGAGGTTACGGCGTCGCCGAGCTCCACATCCCCGAAGGCTCCGAGTACTGCGGAAAGACGATCGCGGAGTCGGGCTTGCGCGACCGCGACATCAACGTCCTCACGCTCAACCGCGACGCCGGCGTCATCCCGAACCCGAAGCCGACGCGGGAGCTCCTCGGGGGCGACCGGCTGCTCTGCTTCGGCAAGCTCGAGTCGATGCGCGAGCTCGTGCCGCAGCGAGTGCGCAAGGCGCGCAAGCCGAAGGTCGTGCCGCTCTCGGGGTGAGCGATCGATGAGCGAAGGCCCCCGATACGTCGTCGCCGTCACCCGCTGGGGAGCGCCGCTCGAGGGGGAGATCGCACCGCTCGCACAGAGGCTCGGGCTCGGTCTGTACGACGCGCGGATGAAGCTCGCGGGCCGCGCGCCGGTGATCATCCGGACGTTCTCGGACGCCGACGAGGCGCGCGGGCTCGTGGCGTTTCTGCGCGATCGAGGACACGGCGCGGTCGGCTGTGACATGTCGTCCGTCGTCCCGTCGGACGCGATGATCGCTCCGCGCACGTTCCGACTCGAGGAGGACGCGCTCGTCGCCGAGGTCGCGAACGCGGCTTTCGAGGTGCCCTGGGACGACATGCTCGCGCTCGTTCGCGCAGTGCACGACCGAGCGACGGAGCAGCGCTCCACGTCGACGGAGCGGAAGCTGAGCATCGGGCGCGCCGCGCTCACCGGCGGCGTCAGCTTCACCAAGACCGAGACGATCGAGAAGCACGAAAAGGCGCACGAGCGCGAGCAAGTGCTCTACGTCTTCCGGCGCGGGGAGGAGGTGCCCGATGCCCACCGGAGCGGGACGACGACACTCGCGGAGCGGCAGCGACCCGTGCTGCTCGCCGAGCACGGCCTGCGTTACGACGGCCTCGGTCAGCTCCGCGGACCGATCGCGATGCAGAACTTCGATACGCTCGTGCGAACGCTTCGCGAGCGCGCGCCGCGCGCTTTCTACGACGACAGGTTCGTCTCGGAGCGCCGGCGCATCGGCGACCTCGAGCTCAGCGGGACGAGCGCGGACTCGACGGTGTCGAGCTCGAACGCGTCGGCGACCGACTTGGCGGCGCACCTGCTCGTCCTCGGTCATCTCCGAGGCGCTCTGTGACGTTGGCTGGGGTCACAAGCCGGCGATCCACGCCAGCCGATCCTTCGGCCCCTCGACGACGAGCACCGTGCCCTCTTCGAGCGGGGCGTGCGGGTCGGGCGCGGCGCATACCACCCCGCCATTGTCCCTGCGGCGGATTCCCACGACGAGAAGCTCGTGCTCCTTGCGCAGGTCGAGCTCCGCGAGCGTCTTTCCGACGAATGCCGTCGGGACGAGCACACCCTCGACGCCGTACCCCGACGGAAGCTCCATGTAGTCGCGCCGCTCCGCGCCGCTGTCCTTCGTGACGAACATCATCCCGAGGTCCTGGGTCTGGAGCAGCTTTCGATTGTAGAGGCCGAGGATGTCGCGCCGCCGGATCACGCCGCGGAGGACACCGTCCGAATCGACGACGGGGAGCTCGGTCAGGTTCTCGGTCTCCGAGAATTGCTCGAGACACTCCGAGATGGTGTCGCCCGTCCCGACCGTCAGATCCACGGGCGACATGATGTCGTGAGCGTTGGCCACGTGACGTAGCTCCGCGACGCCGAGGAGGTTCTTCACGTCGACCAGCGAGATGGTGCCGACGAGTCGCCCATCGTCGTCGACTACATAGTGGTAGACCGCGTGGTGCTCGACGACGCGCGCGACGACGCGGTCGAACGGTAAGCTCGGGTGCATGGTCGATTCCACGACCGCCATGATGTCGAGGACGGGCGTTCCTCGAATGGCAGTGGCCTCCGTCGAGGCGCCGATGTGCGTCCCGCGACGCGCGAGCTTGAGCGTGTAGATCGAATCGCGCTGCAGGAGCACGGAGACGACGGACGCGATGATGCTCGCGAGCATCAGCGGCAAGATGATCTCGTAGCTTCCGGTGAGCTCGAAGATGATGATCACGGCCGTCAAGGGCGCGTGCGTGGTCGCCGCGACGACGGCCGCCATCCCCACGAGCGCGTATGCCCCTGGCGATGCGGTCGGCCAGAGGTTCGCCTGGTTCGCCGCGATCCCCGCGATGCCGCCGAGCGTCGCGCCGATGAAGAGGGATGGCGCGAAGACGCCGCCCGACCCACCACCGGCGAGCGTGATGCTCGTGGCGAGCATCTTCGCGACGAGCATGCCGAGAAGGACGCCGAAGACCATCTGCCCGTGGAGCTCGCGCTCGATCGCGTCGTAGCCGAGGCCGTAGACGGCGGGCATGGCGAGCCCGATCGCGCCCACGAGGAGGCCGCCGACGATCGGGGCGACGATCGCGGGACCGGGCAGTCTCTTGAAGAAGTCCTCGATGCCGTAGAGGCCACGTACGAACCCGACACCCATCACGCCGGCGACGAAGCCGAGCGCGACGTAGTCGAGCAGCTCGCCGGGGCTCTCGAGCGAGTAGGTCGGCACGGCGAACGCGGCATCCGAGCCGAGAAACCATCGCGACACCGCGGTCGCCATGACGGCCGAGACGACGATCGGACTGAACGTCTTGATCGATGCCGAGCCGAGGATGATCTCGACCGAAAAAATGACACCCGCGATCGGTGCGTTGAACGTGGCGGCGATCCCGGCCGCTGCGCCGCACGCGACGAACAGCTTCGTGCGGCGCGTGTCGAGACCGAGCGCCTGCGCGAGAGTCGAGCCGATGCCGGAGCCGATCTGAACGATCGGTCCTTCGCGACCTACCGACCCGCCCGTTCCGATCGTCATCGCCGAGGCTGCGGCCTTCACGAGCACGACGCGCGGGCGGATGCGCCCCGCGCGGAGCGAGACCGCCTCCATCACCTCGGGGACGCCGTGGCCGATCGCCTCGCGCGCGAGCCAACGGGTCAGCGCCCACGCAGCGACCATTCCAGCCACCGGGAGCATGAGCCGAACCGGCCACGGGAGCGCGGCTGCGCCCGCCAGCACGGACGCATTCCCGAACGAGAGGTGCGTCACCTCCTGGACGAGTCGGCGAAATCCGAGCGCGCCGAGGCCCGTGGCCGTGCCGACGATGGCGGCGAGCAAGAGCGCGTAGGCGTCGTCACCGCCGAAGAGCGACCGGATGCGACGGAGGTAGCGCGCGACGGCCTTGTGCGGACGGCGAAGCTCCTCCGGAAACGGCCACGCGGTGGATGGTGGTTCTGGAACTTCGATCTCGGTGCTCATCGGATCGCCAAAGGCAAGCGCAGCGCGGATCCCCGGCGCGCGGAAAGCCACGGAGCCGGGTCCTCTAGGGCGGCGCTCCACCCGAGGCGGTGCGTCGTCGCACTCAAGGCTTACGCCTTCGGCGGCGGATTGACAAGCGGCCGGGGGATGCCCGTCGCGAGGTCCACGACCGGCCCGCGGTGTAGACTCGCGGCATGCGGAGCTCCGCCCATCTCGTCGATCCTCGCGTCGTCTCTGCTCATCGTCGCTCGCCGGATGTGGCGGCGGCGGCGGCGGAATCCGACGCGGGCCCGCGCACCGACGGCGGTCCTCCACCGGGGACGTTCGACTGCGGCCCGCTCTACTGCCAGCTGATGACCGAGGTGTGCGTGTTCCCGCGCCTCGCGGACCCGACGTGCGAACCGCGTCTCGATCCGATGGGCGCGGACGAGTGCAGAGCCCACGTGGACGCGTACTGCGGCGGCGCAGGCGAACGATGCGACGCCGGCCCGACGGCGACGCTCCCCGAGGGTGCGTACGTGGTCCTCTGTCTCTAGGCGGGTCGATGCGCGAACAACCGCTCCTCGCATGGCAGTGGCAGGCGTATCCGAGCGCGCACAGGGACCGGCGCAACCTCGTCATCCACGTCACGACGTGGCCCTTCTTCTGCGCGGGGACGCTGGCGCTCGCGCTCGGCTGGCTGATCTCGCCGTGGCTGATGCTCGGCGGCATCGCGATGCCGCTCGCCATGGCGCTTCAAGGCAGAGGCCACCGCCTCGAGCGAGAGCCGCCGGCCCCGTTCGAGGGCCCGCTCGACGTCGTCGGCCGCATCTTCGCGGAGCAATGGATCACGTTTCCGCGGTTCCTCGCGAGCGGAGGCTTCGCGCGGGCCTGGCGCGAGAGCTCCCGAGGCTGAGCCCGAACCGCGCGATCACTCGCAGCGGAACGAGTCGGCGACCGTCGTCTCCACCGTGAACGTCGACGCGTCGGTGTGCCGCTCGGCGAAGAAGAGGTGGATTCGGGTAGCGCTCGCCGACGACGAGGCCGAGCGTGCTCGCGACCGCGTCGAGCTCGACGGTCTCCTCTTCGGCCGAGTGCACTCCACCGAGATCGATGACCAGCTGTCCCGCGATGAAGACGAACACGTCGTCGTCGCCGCGGAACCTGAAGATCTCCCCGCCGGCGTAGACGAACTCCGTTCGCGCCTCGAGCGTGAAGTGAAAGTTGTGCTCGCGACCTTCGTTTCCGAAGAGGCGGCGATCGATGGGAAAGAACTCGAGGTCGTCATGGACGAATAGAGGCGGATCATCGTCCGTGGGCGCGAGCGTGAGGTCGATCGAGGTCGAGAGGTTCACTCCGTCGACGTCGTGGTACCACTGATCGAACGCCACGCGGCCGTGAGTGGTGGGCGTCGGGCCCGCGTAGACCGGCTCGTCGTCGAGGCCGAGCAAAGGCGCGACGATGCCGCGGTCGTCGCCGATCGCCGCCTCGAAGTCCGGATGGCTGTCATGAAAGTCGCGGACGATCACGGTGAGAACGGGTGGTCGCGGCCGGCTCGCGCTGCAACGCCCCCACGCGCCGTCCTCGCAGACCTCGACACCTTCACCGCACGCGGTGGCGCACGGCCGCTCGGCGACGGGAACGACGCACTCGGCGAGGACGCCGTCCTCGCAGCGCTGTGTCCCCGAGCCACACTCGTCCTCGCATGGGAGATCGATCGGAGCCACGACGCAGGGTTGCCATGCGCCGTCGGCGCACGACTGCTCGCCCGCTCCGCATGCGGTCTCACACGCCCGCATGCCGCCGTCGGCGCACCGATCCACCGCGAGCTCCGTGCGCGCTCCACACGCGGCGGTCGCCGCGACCACAACCAGACCGGCCCAGGCCCGCGTCATATCCGTTGGAGTCTACTGCGATTGTTCGTATGCTGCGCGGATGCAAGCACTCGGCATTCTCGGGTTGGCGGTGACGATGTGCGTGGCCGCCGGTTGTGGGGGCGACGACGATGGCTCGGCAACCGACGGCGGGTCGGTGAGCGACTCCGGCGGCGGCGGGAGCGACTCGGGCGGTGCCACGGTCTGCCAGACGGGTTGCGCCGCCACGCTCGCCGCGAGCTGCAGCATGGGTCCTCGGTCGATGGCGATGTGCGTGTCGGACTGCGAGATGCTCCTCGGCGGCAGCTGCGGCAGCGAGTTCGACGCCCTCCAGAGCTGCAGCATGGGTCAGGCGGTCACGTGCGATGCGTCGGGCATGCCCGTCGTCGCTCCCTGCATGACCGAGCAGGACGCGTTCATCGCGTGCCTGTCGGGGATGTAGAGACTTCGGTACCCTCTCGGCCCATGACGAACCTCCGCCACCGTTTCGCGACCATCCTCGCGACCGTGGCGCTCGTCGCGTGTGGCGGCACGACGAGCGAGCGCCGCGAGACACCACCCACCACGCCCGCCCTGCCGGTCGCCGAGACACCTCCCGCGGAGACCGCCACGGCGAGCGAGGAGGCTCCCCCGAGCCCGCCCGAGACCCCGCCCACCGCCGCGGTAGAGCCGCCGCCCGCGCCCCCGCCGCCCGAGCCCGTCACCGCGACCACGGCCGACGAGCTCCGCGAAACACTCTTCGCGGCCTCGACGGACATGTCGGTCTTCCGCAGGTTCATCGAACCCGACTTCGGAGTCGGTGTGCTCGACCCGCGCGACGCCGGAGTCGCGCACTACTGCGACATGGATCGGCTCTCGTCGAGCCCAGGGCTCGGGTTTCTCATGGGCGTCGACGACAGGTTCAGCTGCGATCGCAATCTCCATCGGTGCGTGCTCCAGGGCAGCGACGGGGGCTACGTCTTCTACTTCCGGCGAGGCGAAGGAGACACGATCTGGCTCGACACGATCGCGCACTACGAGCATCGCGCTCCGACGAGCGACAGCGCGGTCGCGCGCGCGTTCACGCACGCAGGCGAGGGCGTGTGCGCGCTATACCGGACGCTGACCGACGCCGACACCAGCCCGCCCGCTGCGTTCTCCGTGTTCGTGAGCTCAGAGACCGGGCTCGTCCCCGATGCGCTCTCGCAACATCTGTGTGGAGACGAAGCCGCGGCCGCGTACGCGGAGCGCGTCCCTTCGGCGGCGGCCCGGCCCCCGGACCGATGTGATCGCGACCCGGCTCGATGCACGTACTCGTCCACCGACGAAGAGGTGACCGTGTATGGAGACGAGGGCACGCCGACCGCGGTCACCGTCATGCGCCCTGGGATGCGGCAGGACCTCGCGCGCGCTCAGGATCACGATCGCGACGCGTTCCTCCACGGCGTCCGCCGGCGCGAGTGCCCAGCCGAGTGAAGGAGCACCGAGCCATGGGAACGATGACTTCGATGTTCGCGCTCGCGCCGATGCTCGCGCTCGCGGCGTGCGGTAGCAAC
Source organism: uncultured delta proteobacterium (assembly GCA_963740495.1). GTDB lineage: Bacteria > Myxococcota_A > Polyangia > Polyangiales > CAVUEK01 > CAVUEK01. The sequence goes on along the minus strand of CAVUEK010000002.1, from coordinate 32,094 downwards.
CAGGACCACGCGCCTCCGCCCGATCCGACACCAACACCGACACCGACGACCCCGCCCGCGCCTACCGCGACGCCCACGGTGCTGACGTACGAGGGCCTCGCCACACCCGAAAGCGTCCTGTGGGACGCGGCGTCCGACCGGTACCTCGTCAGCAACATCGACGGCTCGCCCTTCGCGAAGGACGACAACGGTTTCATCGCGGCGCTGTCGCCCGATGGTTCCGTAGAGAGCCTCCGGTTCATCGACGGCGCCGCGGACGGCGTCACGCTGAATGCCCCCAAGGGCATGGCGATCGCCGGCGATCACCTCTTCGTCGCCGACATCGACACGGTGCGCGTGTTCGATCGCGCGACCGGCGCGCCCGCCGGCGAGATCGCGATCGAGGGCGCCACGTTCCTGAACGACGTCGCAGCGGGGCCCGACGGAACGGTCTACGTGTCGGACAGCGGTCTCGAGCCCGGCGAGGGCGGCTTCGCACCGTCCGGGACGGACGCGATCTATCGCGTCGCGCTCGGACAGCCGCCCGTCCCGCTCGCCCGAGACGCCGGGCTCGGCCACCCGAACGGCCTCTGCGTCGTCGGCGACGCGCTCTTCGTCGTGACCTTAGGCACCGGCGAGCTCTACCGGCTCACCGACGGCCAGAAAGCCGACGCGCACGCGTTGCCGCAGGGACAGCTCGACGGCATCGTCCCGCTCGCCGACGGCTCGCTCCTCGTCTCGAGCTGGGAGGCGTCCGGCGTCTACCGAGGGCGTCCCGGCGGCGAGTTCACGCTCGTCGTGGAGGGCGCGACCTCCCCCGCCGATATCGGCTACGACGCCCAACGTCACCGCCTGCTCGTGCCGCTCTTCACCGGCGACGCCGTACACGTCTACGACGTCCGTTGACGTTGGTCGGGCCCAGGCGCTCACGACCCCTCGGCGCAGATGTCCTCGACGAACGGTCGCTCGCCGACGGTCTCGCCCTCGGGAGTGACGAGGCGGAGATGGAGCGCCAAGCGCTCGCCCGACGCGGCTAGACCCACCGCCGCCGGGTCGAGCGCGAGCCTGAAACGAAGCGTCGCGCCGAAGCGCACCGCGCTGAAGCCCGAGCCGCTCGGCGCGCCGGCCGACGGCGGCTCCGCCGCGACGGCCTCGACGCTCACGACAGCGGGCCGCGCATCCACCGCGTCGCCCGGCACGTCCTCGACGACGAGCTCGACGCGCTCGGCGAGCCGACCGAGCATCTCGGAGAGCGGGCCGGCGACGCGCGTCTCAATCCCGTCACCGTCGCGGCCGACGTCGATGACGAGCGGCTCGCCGGCCGGCGAGAGCGCGCCCGTGTCGCGCGCGAGCGTCACGAGGTGCGCGCGGCCCGGCCCCTCGGGCAGACCGGACCAGACGCCGGCCGCGCGAATCGACGCGGCCCGGAGCGCAGCCAGCGCTTGCGCATAGTCGGGCGAGTCCGACGTCGCATCGTAGGCATAGTCGCCACCTGGGCCGCTGTGCATCGCCGCGTCCGTGACGAGGACGACGACGCGGCGCGCGTCCCGTCGAAAGCATACGCAGCCGTCCGTGCCCTCGGGACACGCCGCCGGCGGAATGTGTCCCGGATAGAAGGTCCGCCCCGTCCCGGTCGCCACTTGGTACAGCGCCTCGACGTGCGCTTCGGGCCCGTCGCCGCCGAGGCCCATCGTGAGCGCGCCGAACGCTTCGGCCGCGACGGCGACGTCCGGCGTCTGGGGCGTCAGCATCTCGAAGAGCACGTCGCGCTCGCTCCCGTAGGGTGGAAACGGAAAGTCCGTGAACGCCGAGACCGAGAACGTCGCGTCCGGCACCGCTTCGAGCACCGCCGGAACGACGGTCTCGCCGAACGCTGTCTGGAGCGCCGCGATCTCCTCGCCCATGCTCGCGGTCACGTCGACGACGAACGCCACGTCCGCTGCGCCGTCGCCGACCTCGAGCTCCACCTCGAGCGTCGCCGGGGCCACGATGCATGGGGTCTCGTCGACATCGAGCGGCGTCCGCGAGCCGCACCCGAGCGCGCCCGCCGCCGCGATCGCGGCGAGGAGGTGGGCGCGCATCAGAAGCTGCTGTAGCAGTCGAGCTCGTCCCGCTCCGTCACGCCGCTGCAGTCGTTGTCGACAGGGCCCGCCGGGCAACTGACCGGCGGCGCCGCGCCCGGGTACATCAGCTGATTGCGGTCGTTGCAGTCGTCGCGGCACACGTACCCGTCCATGTCCTCGTCCTGTGTACAACAGTCGACGCCGTCGCAGTCTTGGTCGATGCCGTCGCAGAACACCTCGGGGTGACCGGGATAGACATCGGGATTGTCGTCGTCGCAATCGCCGCCGCCACACGGCGTCGTTCCGTACCGATCACCGTCGTTATCGATTGTGCATCCGTCACAGCCGCTGCACGACTCGTCGATACCGTTGCACGGGATTTCGGGAGCGCCGGGGTAGCGGCTCGCGTCCAGGTCATCGCAATCCTGGTCTTCGCCGAACCCGTCGCCATCCTGATCACGCGGGCACAGGTCCGACCCGTCGCAGTCCTCGTCGATCCCATTGCACGGGAACTCGATGCCTCCCGGATGCGCCGCGAAGTTCATGTCGTCGCAGTCGACGTCGCGGGTGTACCCGTCGGCGTCCTGGTCGTCCGGCGTCACGAGGATACAACGGCCGTCGAGCCATCGTCCGCGGCAGTCCTCCGGCCGGGGCGCGTCGACGGGCGGTGCGTCCGGGTGTGCGGGAGCGTCCACGCGCTCCGACGCGTCCGGCGCAGCATCGCCGTTACAGGCGAGAAGCGTCGATCCGAGAGCGACGAGAACGATGCTGTGAGGCGACATGGACATGCTCGCTTTCAGTACGGGTAGACCGACCAACGGCTGGACCAGTGGCCGGTGAGAACCGTATGACCGGATGCGCTCAGGTGATGCGTGTTGTACGCGCGGGCGCCGAACCGATGGCCATCGCGATACTCGCCCAAGAAGAACTTCCCGGGGCCAAACCCGGTGGGCCGCGAACAGTGGAACGGAAGCTCGTTCGGATCCCACGCGACGGCGATCTTGTGCTCGGTCCAGGTGGCGCCGTTGTCGATCGAATAGGCGATGTACTGATCCACGAGGCCCGGCTCCGGGTTATCCGCCGCCGAGTACGTCACCACGAGGGTGCCGTCGCTGCTCGCCGTGATCGACGGATCGATGAACTCGCGATTGTCGCCGAACACTCGCGTGTTGACGCGAACCGTCGCAGCCCAGACGGACACGGGGTTTGTCTCGAGCCGCCACGTGAAGTACACCGACGATCGATGCGGTATCACCTGCGCGTCTTCACCCTGATAAACCGCATACAGTCGATTCGCCACGGTTGCGCTCGCGACGATGTCGAACGGCTCCTGCGTGTCGAAGCACCGCGATCCACTGCAGGTCGCATAGGGGTCCGGGCTGCCGACGGCCGGAAAAAGGACGTCCTGCGACCACGGCGGCGGCGACACGTTGATCGCGCCCGGCATGTCGGCGCAGGCGCCCGGCGCAGGGGGTGGCGACAATCGGCACAGTGTCGGTGGCAAGAGAGCGGCCCACGCATAGGCGTTGTTACCAGCGTCCGAGAACACCCCCGCGGGTTGGGCGGGGATGCTGAAACCGGGTGGCGGAACGGTCAGGGTGACGCCGCCCGTCCCCAGGACATCGTTGTGCCACCAGTGGAACGTCTGGCCATCACCAATACGCCAGTAGACGACGTGCGCCGTCGTTGCGCCCGAGTCCTCGGTCAGGGCCAGCGTGCCGTGGTCGAGCTCCGCATGAGCCACCTCGAAGAGGGTCGAGCCGTCGATCGTCTTGGACGTCGAGACGTCGGCGAAATCACCGCGGCGGTAGAGGAGCCGTCGATTGCCGCTGTCGACGAGCGTGCACGCGGGACCCGGCGGATCGTCGGACACGGGTGCCTCGATGACCAGGTGGTGGTAGTCGAGGGGTCCCTGGTACCAATATGGCGTGATCGCAGTGAACGAGTCGCCGAGGCTCGGGTAAATCCCCGACCACCCATTGGCGACGGGCAGGACGGCGTCCGTCGACCAGAAGTCTCCGCCCGAGACCGTCTCGGTCAACGCGACAGTCCACGGCAGACTGTCCTTGCGGACGGCGGTCGCCAGCCCCCTCTGTGCCAACGTCGGATGAGACAGCTCCTCTCGATATCTCTGTACCGATGGGCGGAGAATGGGTCCCCCGACATGCCGAAGCCGTTCCATGTTCCTGGTCCTGACCTTTCACCCGGCGACGAGCCCCGCGAGCACGACGCCGCGTCCGGTCTGAACGGTGCCTCGCTGGAGTCCGTTCCGAAGAAGAAGCGGAAGAAGTACTCCGCGTCGGAGAAGCTGCGCATCGTGAAGGCCGCGAAGGCCGCGGTCGCGAGCGGCGAACGCGGGGCGCTCGAGGCAGCTGCTGCGCAAGGAGGGCATCTACAGCTCGCACCTCTCGGCGTGGCGCCAGCAGCTCGGGGCGCGCGGAGAAGCCGGCCTCGCGCCGCAGAAGCCGGGCCGCAAGCCGAAGCTCGACGAGAAGGACCGCACGGTGCTCGCGCTCGAGAAGGAGAACGCGAAGCTACGGCGCAAGCTCCAGGTCGCGGACGCGGTCATCGCGCTCCAAAAAAAAGCGCACGAGGTGCTGGGCATCGCGCTACCCGAGCTCGACGAGGAGAGCTCGTGACCCTCGTCGAGACAGCGAGACGTGGCGGTGGTCGCGCTCAGCGTCGCGTGCACCGCGCTGTGCGTGAGCCGCGCGTCGCTCTACCGCGACCGGCAGCCGCCGGCGCCGCGGCTCGAGCGAGCGCGTGCGCCGAGCCCGCGTCGCCTCGCGGAGACCGAGCGGCAGCTCATCCTCGACACGATGCACGAGCGCGAGTTCGTCGACCAGCCGCCGACCGAGGTCTACGCGACGCTGCTCGGGCGCGGCATCTACCTCGCCTCGATTCGCACGATGTACCGCGTGCTCGCTGCCGCGGGCGAGCTGTGCGAGCGCAGAAATCAGCGGCCTGCGCAGGTGCACGCGAAGCCGTCGCTGACCGCAGCTGCGCCGAATCAAGTCTGGACGTGGGACATCACGAAGCTCGCGACGATGCAGCGCGGCGTGTTCTTGATGGCGTACGTCATCATCGACTTGTTCAGCCGCTACGTCGTCGGCTGGATGCTCGCGACCAAGGAGTGCAAGCACCTCGCGGCGCAGCTCTTCGCCGAGACCGTCGCGCGGCACGGCGTCGAGCCGGGCGTGCTCACCGTGCACATGGACCGCGGCTCCGCGATGAAGAGCGACACGCTCGCGCAGCTCCTCGCGTCGCTCGGTGCGTCGCGCAGCTTCTCGAGGCCGCACATCTCGGACGACAACCCGTTCAGCGAGTCGCAGTTCAAGACCATGAAGTACCAGCCCGACTACCCGGGGCGCTTCGACGGCGAGCTTCACGGCCGCGGTTGGCTGCAAGACTTCTTCGGCTGGCACAACGAAGACCACCATCACTCGGGCCTCGCGCTCTTCACGCCGAGCGACGTGTTCCACGGACGCGTGGAGCTCGTGGCCGCCGAGCGACAGCGTGCGCTCGACGCCGCGTACGCAGCGCACCCCGAGCGCTTCCCTCACGGCGCCCCTCGCGTCCCGCGACCACCGGCGGCCGTGCACATCAACCCTCTCAACGCCGGCGTCATCAGCATCTGCGGCGACGCCTCGACGACCATCGACCGCGACGCCATCGTCCTACGCAGCCTGCCTCTCGAGCACGCGGTCGCAACATAGATTTCTCATGCGCACTGTCTCAAACTCGTTGACACGTTCCAGCCCGTAGATCGCCTCGAGCGAGACCGTGCTCTCGGTGGCGTAGCCGGTGCTGCCGCCGCCGAGATCCCCGACCGTGATCTCGGAGGGCCCGAAGCCAGCCCACCGCACATGGTCGCGGAAGCCCGTCTCCCGAAACTCCTGCATCGTGGATCCGCTCGCGAAGAGGACGAAGACACCGCCGACGCCGTAGAGCACGGGGACGCCGCCGACCTCGGCCGCGACGGCGTTCCCGAGCCACGCCTCGTCGGGCGGCTTCGCGGCGGTGCCCATCGTGCCGGAGAGCCACGTGCCCCAGCTGCCGGTGCTGTTGTTCGTCTGAAGTCGATACAACCTGCTGTCGGCGCCCAAGACGTAGAGGACGTTGCGGGCCGCGCCGCCCGTTCCGTACCTGGTGTGCGCGAGCGCCGTCCGCAGCGTCTTGTCCGCTGTCACACCACCGGGCATCGCCGGAAGTGTCTGCCAGCTGAGTGTCACGCCGGTCGATGCGCGCACCCGAACCGTGTACGGCGCGCCGTTCGCGCCGACGACCGCAATCTCTGCGGCCGTCGAGCTCGTCGGGCTCACCCACATCTCCACGCTCGAGCCGATGGTCGAGAGCCCGGGTGGCGCGCCCTTGTCCCAGAGCTGCCAGTTCCCGGCACTGTCACGCCGCATGAATCCCAGGTGACCGGCGTAGACGCCTCCGAGCTGAAACGCAAAGCTCGGGGTCGTCCCGACCGCGACACCGTCGATGTCGCGGTTCGCGAGCGTCGCGATGTTGGGCGCGGAGCACCCGATGAGCGCGTTCGTCGTCGCGGTCCCCTCCCAGATGCAGACCGACCCCGCGTCGGACATCGCAAGCGTTGCCCACTGGACGGGGCCCCCGGAGTACCAGGCCACGGATGCAACGTCGGTCGCGGTGAACGTGGTCGGCGGTTGCGTGAGCGTCGTGACTCCGGGGAACGGATTGTCACCATCGGCGTTGTACATCTTCACCGTGCCACCTTCCGCAGTGAAGATCCTGATGCGCTGAACGCCATCGTTCCAGCTGACCACGTCGACTCCCGAGTCGAATCCCGGCCCACTCGCAACGTAGTTCCAACCGCCGATCGGCATGTCGGGGACCCTGCTCACGAAGTATCCGCCGCGCGTGACCATGAACACGCGCGGTTGGAGCCCGGTGGCCGTCGAGCGATCGGCAACCGCCATCCGCCGCCCGAAGTCGGGCTGGTACGCGAGGTCGTCCGCTCTGACGGTGGAGCCTCCGATGATGAGCTCAGCAGCGGCGGCTATCAGGATCGCTAGAAGCTGCCTGCCTGCCTGCCTGCCTGCCTGCCTTTGCGTAGCTTCTCGGCATGACATGACCCCTCCCTGTGACGCGACGGATTCAGAACTACTCTCCCGCCTGCAGCGCTGCTACAGAAATCGCATCATCTGCCTCACTTCGGTCGGGTGATGTGGGGTCATGGAGGTCGAATCGGAAAACACGTACCCGAGAGACCCTGCCATGCGGCGCACCGACGACGGTCCCCGAGCGCGTGGCCATTGTGACCGACGATTCACTACGTGCGCCGATACGCTGCACGGGGAGTCGCGCCCTCCACGACGCCTGCTCGTGCCGCTCTTCACCGGCGACGCCGTACACGTCTACGACGTCCGTTGACGTTGGTCGGGCTCACTCGACGCGGCGCACGAGCACCGGCACGAGGCTGTCCTCGGTGGTGCCGTCGCCGAGCTGACCGCGCTGGTTCTTTCCCCAGCACACGACGGTGCCGTCCGCGCGAACCGCGCAGGACGAGTCGCGGCTCGCAGAGATCGCGATCGCGTCGTCGAGACCGGTGACCGGCATCGGCGTGGACCGTGCCTCGGCCGTGCCGTCGCCGAGCTGCCCCGTGTCGTTCCTGCCCCAACAGAGGACGGTCCCGCCGTCGAGGAGCGCGCAGGTGTGCTCGCCCTTGCCCGCGACGCGCGTGGCGCCGGTCACGCCTTCGACGTCGGCCGGCATCGCGAGCACACCGTGAGCTTCTTGACCGACCTGTCCGACGCGGTTCCACCCCCAACAGCTCACGCCGCCCGTCGCGCGCGTGACGCACGTGTGGACCTCACCGGTCGCAATCGTGACGGCATCGGTGAGCCCGACGACCGCGGTCGGCGTCGGGTGGCTGATGCGGTCGCCCGTTCCGAGCTGTCCTCGCGCGTTCAAGCCCGCGCACGACACCTGCCCACCGTGGTGAACGAAACACGTGTGCGTCACGCCCGCGCTCACGGCCGAAGTCGACCCCAATCCGGTCATGCGGGTCCAGCGATCGCGGTCCGTCATCGTCCCGTCGCCGAGCTGGCCGAAGGCGTTGTCTCCGGCGCAGAACACCGTCTGGTTCGAGCGCACTTCGCAGGAGTGCTCGCGCCCCGCGTCGAGCGCGAGGATCATTCCGCGCGCGGGGATCGGCTCGGCCGCAGCCGGCGGGTTGGGCGCTCCGAACTGACCCGAGCCGTTGTATCCCCAGCACGAGTACGCGCTCGAGGCGAGCAGCGCGCACGCGTGGTAGCCACCTGCGGTCAGAGCGACCGCGGCCTCCGGTAGAGCGGCGGTGGGCGCGGCGAGCGCGCGGCTGAGGGTCGTCCCGTCGCCGAGCTGGCCCGTCTGGTTGCTTCCCCAGCACGAGACCGTGCCGTCCGCGTGAAGCGCACAGACGTGCGACCCGCCGACCGACACGTCGACGACCCCGGAGAGCGGAGCGCCGAGCTCGCCACCGTCCGATGCCGAGCCGTCGCCGAGCGCGCCGTCGGCCGCGTCGGACGGCGCGCCGTCGCCGAGCGCACCGTCGGTCGTGATCCCCGCGTCGGCGTCTGCTGCCGAATCGTCACTGCACGCGGGCACGAGCCACACGCTCGCGAGCGCGAGCGCGAGCCAGCTCGACGCCGGAGCGCGGCTTCTCCCGGGTCCGCTCAACGATCGCGCCTCACCCCGGCCCGGCCATGCACCTGCCCGCTATGCAGCTCTCGCCGGAGGAGCAGCAGTCGTTGCACGCGCACAGGGTCTCGCCCGCGCCGCAGAGCGCGACGCAGCGTCCGCCCGTGCACACCTGCCCGCAGCCGCAAGCCGGAGAGCACGGGTCGGGCGCGCACGATCCGTGGTCGCAGAACTCGCCCGCCGGACAGCGCCCGCTGCAGAGCCCGCCGCATCCGTTCGGCGCGCCGCATGTTGCGCTCGGTGGGCACGATGGGACGCAGCTGCACCGGTACTCTCGCCCACTTCCGTTGCAGGTCTCGCCCGACGGGCACGTGCCCGGGCACGCTCCACCGCACGAGTCCGACGCGCCGCACGTCGCGCCGGGCGGGCACGCCGGCGCGCAGCACCCGGTAGACGTGCACACGTCGCCACCGCTGCACGGCACGTCGCAGAAGCCGCCGCAACCGTCCGGTTGACCGCAGACGGCGCTCGGGGGGCAATCGGGCGCGCATCGGCACGCGTACCCGCCGCCGCTCGCGGCGCAGAACTCGTCGCTCGCCGCGCAAGGCCCGTCGCACGTCCCACCGCAGCCGTCCGGTGTCCCGCATGCCACCCCCGGCGGGCAGCTCGGTACACACGCGCAACCGTAGACGCCCGCTACGAGCGTGCAGATGCGACCGGGGTCGGGGCAGGTCCCGGGGCAGGTCGTTCCGCATCCACCCGGATCACCGCAGGTGATGGCGGACGAGCAATCGGGTACGCAGCAGGCACCGTCGTAGCAGACCTCGCCCGTCGGGCAGCTCCCCGTGCACATCCCGCCGCAGCCGTCGGGCGCGCCGCACACGGCGCTCGGCGGGCAGCTCGGCTCGCACTCGCAGCCGTAGCTGCCGGCGATCAGGCTGCACATGAGGCCCGGCGGGCATGGCCCGCGACACGTCGAGCCGCAGCCGTTGGGCTCGCCGCAGAGCGCGGCGGGCGGGCAGTCGGGCACGCACGCGCAGTAGCCGACCTCGCATCGCGAGCCCACGGGGCAGCTGCCGCCGCAGTCGCACGTGTCGACGCACGACCCGTTGATGCAGACCGACGTCCCGCTGCACTCGACGTCGGCGCAACGATCGACGACGCAGCGTCCACCGACGCAGCGCTCGCCTGCGTCGCACGTCACGTCGACGCACGCGCTCGGCGACACGCACGAGAGGTCGCACACCGAGCCGGTCGGACACGTGGCGTCACACGCGTCGGTCATCTCGCAGCGACCGCTCGACGGCTCGCAGTGCTCGCCCTCGTCGCAGGTGACGCCCTCACAGGCCGTCGGTGGGAAGCACCCGGCTACACACGCACCGCCGTAGCACGTCTCCATCCCCGCACAGGTCACGTCCGCACACGGATCCGCCACGGGCACGCAGCGCGCGAGGCACTCCGTGCCGTCGGCGCACGTCTCGCCGTCGCACGGATCCGCTTGGCATCGTCCGCCGAGGCACACCTCACCGGCTGCGCAACCACCCGCGCAGTCCCTCGGCACGCCGCCGCCGTCGACCCGGTCGCCGCCGTCGCCGCTACCGCCGCCGTCCATGCCGCCGCCACCGCCGTCGGCGAGCGAGCACACGCCCGCCTCGCACACGAGGCCCGCCAGGCAATCGTCGTCGGACGCGCAGCTCGCCCCGACGCCGCCGTCACCCCTTCCGACCGTCTCGTCGGTCGAGCATGCGAGGAAGCTCACCAGGAAGAGCGAGCACACTGACGAGCACATCCACCGCATGAGACCTCCTCGGGGCTCTCCCATCATCGCCCGACGGGGCACCCGTCCGCAACGTTGGACGTGTCCGACCTGCAACGACCTTCCTCTCGACGCCGGCCGCGTGCATGATGCCGCCAACCCGGGAGGCCACGTGTTCATCAGCGGAATGAGCGGGAACGAGATCTACTGCCTGGCGCTCAAGGGCCTCGCGCCCGCCGAGATCACCGTCGGCAACAGCGTCTACGCGATGGGCCTCGGAGGCGCCCTCGGCGCGATCGGCCGATCGCTCTCGGGCGGCGAGATCACGCAGGTCACGCAGCTCATCAGCGACGGGCGCCACGCGGCGATCCGGCGGATGGAGGAGGAAGCCCAGCGGCACGGCGCTCAGGGGATCACCGGCGTCGAGACGAAGCTCGGCACGCTCGCGGGCTTCACGGAGTTCCTCGCGCAGGGGACCGGGGTCCAGTCGCAGCAGCCGACGGGTCACTTCTTCTCGACGGCGGCGAGCGGCATCGAGCTCTACTGCCACCTCGACGCCGGCTACCACCCCGTGAAGTTCGTGATGGGCAACATCGCCTACGCGCTCGGCGTCGGGCGCGGCATCGCGGGCTCCTTCCGCACGCTCAAGAAGGGCGAGGTGAAGGAGTTCTCGTCGATGTACAACGACATCCGGCACACCGCGCTGCGGCGCTTGCGCGAGGAAGCCGCGGCAGCCGGCGCGAACGCCGTCGTCGACGTGAAGGTCGAGATGCTGCCGTACGGGCCCGGCACGGTCGAGCTCCTGCTGACGGGGACCGCATCGTTTCACCGTGCGCTCAGCCCGGGCCCCGTCTCGGAGGACCGCGTCGCGACGAGCGAGCTCAGCGGCGAGGAGCTCTGGAACCTCGCCAAGATGGGGTGGGTCCCGCACCAGCTCGTGATGGCGACGAGCGTGTACTCGCTCGGCGTCGCCGCTGGGATCGGCGCGCTCTTCCGCAGCGTCTCACGCGGCGAGCTCACCGAGGTCACGCAGCTCATCTACTCCGCGCGCGAGAACTGCCTCGAGCTCATCCGTCGCGAAGCGCAGCAGCTCGGCGCCGAGCGGGTCATCGGCAACCGCTTGCAGATCCGCGAGCTCGGCTCGGGCATGGTCGAGATCATCGCGATCGGCACCGCCGTCAAGCGCGCCCCGGCCGGCATGACGCCCGAGACCGATCAGCTCATCCCGCAGGCCGTGATCGTCGACAAGCAGAGCGAGCGCGACGGCGGGAGCGTCGCCGGGCTGAACGCCGCCATGGCCGGCGGCCCGATGGGCATCGTCCGCCGGCAGACCGGCGTGGGAGGCGCCGCGGCCGGGAGCCGGGTGATCGGCATCTTCATCGCGCTCTTCATCTTCATGGTGATGTGCTGCGCCGGCGTCGTCCCGGCGCTCTTGCAGAACCACTGATCGACGCTGCGAGGGGCCTCACCGCGGCGCGAAGCGCTCGAGCCCGCTCGCGCCCGCGACGACTTCGTCGGGCAAGTAGCGCATCGGCAGCGTCTCGTTCGCGAGCCAGAGGCGGACCTGATCGTCGAAGTGGGGGCTCGAAGGGAGGCCCGACTGGCCGCCGGGGATGATGTTCTGACCGTGGACTCCGTCGGGCCCGAGCGCGACGACCATCCGGAACACCGGGCCCGAGCCGTGGCTCCAGTCGTTCGTATCGAGCCCCGGGTTCGCAGCGTCGATGTCGAGGTGATTGGCCGGCCGCGGGAAGTGGGGCAGGCCGAAGCGCGGGTCCGTCATCGCGATGTCGTCCGCGAGCGGGATCCGCTCCGGCGTGATCGAGAACATGTCGACGAGAAAGCCGAGCGACGGGTCGTCGCCGATGAAGTCCGCGAGCAACGAGTCGAACCGCACCATGTGACGCAAGCCCCACACCCAGTCGTCGAAGTCGTCCGAGCCGAAGCCTCCCTTGCCGGGCTCGGTCGGATCCGAGCGCAGGAACGCGAGCGCCTCGTCGAGCGCGCGAAGCCCGATCTCCTGGCTCGACTCGACCTCCGGGGTCGTCACGTCGTCGAAGAACGCGCTCTCGTTGGTCGTCGGGTCGAACGAGCCGAGATCGAGCGGGTTCGTCGCGCCGCGGCCGTGGACGAGCAGCGTGATCGTCTGCGTCCGGAACGTGTCGCCCGTGACGGCCGGCGATAGGTCGCCCGGGATGTGCTCGTCGTCGAGCACGTCTTTCACGTACGTCGCGAACCACGAATGGAAGATGCTCGTCGCGATGGCGTTCTCGTGGTCGCCGGCGACCACCGGGGAGTAGAACGTCTCGACACCCGACGGCGTCGGGAACCCTGCGTCCATCCAGTCGTGGATCCGGCGCTCGACCTCGACGTAGTCCGCCTGCGCCGCGGTCCACCGCGCCGCCATCCGCTCCTCCGGCGAGCCCGAAGCGGGCGTCCCGGCCGCGGCCGTTCGCGCGGCTTCGATCGACTCGAGCAGGATCGCCGCCCACTCCTCGCCGAGGTTCGAGTGATGATCGGCCTGGATGTCCGCCATCTCGTCGACGTCTGCGGTGTGCGCCGCGATCGCTTCCTGCAAGCGCTGCTCGATCCGCGCCGCGCGGTACCCCTCGATCCACGGACCGCCGATGTAATACGGATCGTCGAAGAGGTCGTTGTCGGTGGTGATGTTGCCGGGGTCGTTGTTCGCATTGTGGATGTACTGCCTCGCAGGGTTCAGCGCCTGCGGCCACTGATCGAACGGGACCGCGCACGCCGTCGGGCCGCCGCTCGCAGCTGCCGCTTCGTCGACGCGACCGTCGGCGTCGAGCGGGATGTGCCACGCACCGTACTCTGTCCCGTCGATGAGCCGCCGCGGGTCCGCGCCGTCGATCCACACGTTCGAGGAGTCGCGCGGCAGGTAGTCGCGGCACGGCACCGCGTGATACGCGCTGTAGAGCACGGAGCCCTCGCTGTCCGCGGCCGCCATGCTCCCCCCGTAGCCGATGAAGTGCCGCATCGCCTGACGGAAGTCCTCGACCGTGTCGGCCATGGAGAACTCGCGGAAGGCGCGCAGGAGCGTCCCGCCGTCGAACGGCCCGTAGTAGAAGCTCACTGCGCTCACCTTGCCGTCGCCGTCGACGTCGCCCGGCACGATCAGGTCGCCCATGACGTTGATCCGCGCTTCCCCGGGCCCGAGCGGCTCGTCCTCGGTCACCGTCCGCCCCTCGATCGACGTGATCCACCGCCCGTCGAACGTCGTGAAGCGCGGGATCATCTCCGTGCGGCCGACGCTCCCGAGCACCTCGCGATCGGCGATGACGATCGCTTCGTCCACGCGCGTGAGCGGATGCGCCGTGCCGCCGAACATGCTCGACTCGGGCACTCCGTCGCTCCCGAGCACGAGCTCCTCGGTGTACCAATCGGTCACGTCGGCGAAGTACGCCGTCTGCGTCCACGCGACGTGCCCGTTCGTCCCGACGCCCATCAACGGAAGGCCGGCGATCGTCGCGCCGAGGAGGCGCGTGTCCTCGCCCTCGGCTCCGCCCATCAGCACGGTGTCGATCCCCATCTGCCAGAAGAGCGCGGGCGAGCTCAGCTGAAGGTGCCCGTCGCCGCAGAGCAGCGACTCACCAGTCGTCGTCGCGCTCCCCATGACGGCCCACTCGTTCGAGCCGTAGCCCTCGTCCGGATCGCGCGGGAACCGCGACTTCACCTCGTCGAGCCGGCGGCCCAACCTCTCGAGCACCCCGTGCTCGGGCAGGGTCGCGCCCGTGTGCAGCGTTCGACCCGGTCGTGGACCGACGATGGCCGACGGCGTCGAGCCCGCCGTGTCGAGGCCCCAACCCGCGGCCGACGTCGAGTCTCTCGGCGTCGCGTACTGGCTCATGATCTCTTTCGCGAGACCTGCGCGGCGCAGGTCCTCGTTCGGATAGCCGGCGAAGAGCGTGTCCACGCCCGCGAGCGCGGCCGAGCGGCCCTGGTCGCCGGTCTCGAAGCTCGTCCCGTAGAGCACGGTCGCGCCCGTCGCCGCCACGTCGCGTCGATCCCAAGGCTCCATGAGGTCGACGGGCGAGTGGACGCCGAAGAAGATCGCAGCGAGCGCGAGCTCCGCGGGCGGCGGCGCAGCGCCCGACGCCACGGCTGCGATGTACGCGTTGACGCCTTCGGCGAACGCGTCGAGCTCCGCGCCCTCTTCGTCGGAGAGCCCCGCGAGGTAGACGTCGGTCATGTACGTGGCGCCGATCATCCGGTTCTCGATGTCGGACGAGAGCGCCGCGTCGCCGAGCAGCTCGCTGAGCCGACCCTCGGAGAGGCGGCTCGTGAGGTCCATCTGGAAGAAACGATCCTTCGCCATCGCGAACCCGAACACGCGCATCGCGTCGAGGCGGTCCTTCGCGTAGACGTGCGGCACGTCCATCTCCGTTCGTACGATGTACGCCTGCTCGCCGAGCTCGGGGATCGTGTAGCGCGCCGTCTGCGCGACCTGGTCGAGCGGCGCGGGCGGCGCCGGATTGGGCGGTCCGGCGTCGGTCGACGCGTCGGACGTGCCCGCGTCGCCTCCGTCCGGAAGCGACATGTCGTCGTCGCCGCAAGCAAGAGAGAGAAGGAGGGACGCCGTCAGAAGAGACGCCGCGACCCGGACATCGAGGGAGTGCACGGGGAGAGAGTACCCCGCCCGCGGAAATCGTCGGAGCCCCCCCTCCGAGCGCGTGCCATGCTCGTTCGACGCATGGAAGCCCGAGACGACGACGCCTCACGGCCCGACGTACAGGCTGCGGTCGAGGTCGCCATGGCCCTCGGCGTCACGGTCACTTCGCCAGAGGTGTTGGCCGACGGTGCGAACGTGATCGTCAGGCTCGGGCCAGCGCGCGTCGTCGCGCGGATCGCCGCCGCGACGACGCTCGTCCGCGGCGACCCAGAGCTCGCGCTCTCGCACGACGTCGTCCTCGCGCAGTACCTCGAGCGCTCTCGCGCGCCCGCAGCGACGCCGAGCTCCTCTCCGCCGCCCGGCCCGCACCGGATGTCGGGCTACTCCATGACCTTCTGGCGCGAGCTCGACCACGACGCGTCGCGCCCGATCGACCCCGGGCTCGCGGGCGCGCGGCTGCGCGAGGTTCACGCGGCGCTCGCGCGGTGGAAGGGCCCGCTCGAGCGGCTCGGCGCGCTTCGCGAGGTGATCCCGATTCTGCGACGCGCTCGACGCTCGCCGGCTCGCGCCCGCCCTCGTCGTCCGCGAGCTGCGCGGCGCGTTCTACGAGATCGAGCGGCGCATCGCCGGCCTCGACCTGCCCGAGCAGGCGGTGCACGGCGACGCACACCTCTCGAACGTGCTGCGCACGCCGGACGGGCCCATATGGAACGACTTCGAGGACGCGTGCTCGGCGCCGCTCGAGTGGGACTACGCGTGCCTCGTCGCGAGCGCGCGCCTCACGGGCACCCGCGACGAAGCGGGGGAGGCCACGCTCCGCGCGGCGGCTCCCGACATCGACGAGCGCGCGCTCGCGCCGTTCGTCGAAGCGCGCCAGCTCCAGTCGGTCGCGTGGAGCACGCTCATCGCCGCCGAGCGCCCGAGCGCCCGCGAGCGCGCCACCGCTCGGCTCGCCGCGTGGCGGGCGAAGCGAGGGTAGTATTCGCGCTCGGACGTCCGAGCACGCGGTGCACGCGCCGCCGGCGGGGACGCAGCAGCCCGCGGGTCGACCCCATCAACCATTGCGCAGCTTCTCGAGCTCGTCGCGCAGCCGCGCGAGCTCGGACTCGGCCGCGTCCGCGCGCTCGGCCTCGGCGCGGGCGCGCTCGGCCTCGGCGCGGGCGCGCTCGGCCTCGGCGTCGCGTTCCGCGGTGATTTCTTCGACGAGATGGCCGAGCTTTTCGGCGAGGTCGCGCGGCGCGAGCAGCTCGGCGCTCGCGTGATAGAAGCGCAAACGCCCTCCCTCGACGACGAGCTCGAGGCCGAGCACAGCGCTCGGGTACCGGCCGACCTGCGGAACGATCGGCACATAGGCCGCGGCGCCGGCGGACGGCAGCCGGTACGCGACGAGGCGCTGGCGCCCGCCGTCGAACACGAAGTACTCGGGGATCCCGAGCCGCGCGTAGCGCGTGACGTTCGTCTCCGCGTCCTTCCTGCGGTCGCCACCGAAGTGCACCTCGAGCACCCAGTCGAGCCCCTTCCCTTCGGAGCTCACCACCCACTTCGTCCGCTCCCGCACGGGTACGTCGCGCACCGCGAGCACGTCCGGCGCGAAGCGCGCCTCGCCTGGATAGTAGACGGTCAGCTCCGCCGCCACGTACACCGATCGCCCGACGCGGCGGAACCATTCGCGCAGCGTTTCCCTCGCGTCGTTCTTCGCGTCGTAATGCGCGTCGCCCTCCGGCGGGGAGGCCTCGGTGTCCGTCAGGGCGGCCGGAAGGGCTTCGACCACGCGCGCCCGCTCCCCGGGCGACATCGCGTCCCACTCCTCGGCCGTCGGTGCCCGCGGGAACCGCCCGGCGACATCGCGCGCGCCGGTGCTCATACGGGGAGTATGGCACGGAAGCGCAGCGCCCGGCGGGTGGGCGGCGGGCGGCGCTGGCCGGAGGACCAGTCGACGAGATTGACGAGGGGCCCGGAGTCACCGTACTTGATGCCGAGGGCGCGGAAGAGGAGGTAGCTTCGCAAGAAGAAGCGTGGGTGGTGGCCTCTCTGAAAGGAGAACGACGATGACTCATCCGATCATGAACGTGGCGAGCGCGGAGTTCGGGCGTGAGATGCGCCATGGCGAGAAGTTCGAAGGCCAGATGGCGTTCATCGGGTCGAAGATCGGCGCGAGGAAGCTCGGATACAACGTGACGCGCGTTCCACCGGGCAAGCGCGCGTTCCCATCCCACAACCACCACGTGAACGAGGAGATGTTCTTCGTGCTCGAGGGTGAGGGCGAGGTGCGCATCGGCACGGAGCGCTATCCGATCAAGACGGGCGACGTGATCGCCTGTCCTCCGGGCGGACCGGAGACGGCGCACCAAATCGTGAACACGGGGACGAAGGAGATGCGCTACCTCGCGGTCAGCACGAAGCAGTCGCCCGAGATCGTGGAGTACCCGGACTCGAAGAAGATGGGCGTCATGCACGAGACGCCGCCCGGGCCGGACGGGAAGCCGGGGATGATGCGCTTCATCGGACGGCAGGAGATGAGCATCGACTACTGGGACGGAGAGTAGCGAGCGGACCGCAGCCCGAGCGGCGCGTTCACGGGGCGGCGGGCTTCGCGGCGGCGGGCTTCGCGGCAGCGGGCTTGGGCGCTGCCTTCTTCTTGCCCGCGGGCTTCGCGGCTTGCTTCGCGCGCCAGGCCGCGAGCTTCTTGGTCCTCTTCGCCTTCTGCCTGCGCCGGGCCGGCGCGTCCTGCGGTGAGCTCATGCGCGGCAACCTAGACGAGGTCCGGTCCGTGGACAACCATAACCTGTCTGGTCAGCGCGTCCTCGAGCCACCGCGGCGGGAGCGCCGGCGACGGGCGCCGAGGAGCGCGAGAACGACGCCGACCGCCACGCCGAGCGGCGCGAACGAACCTCCGCTCGACGCCGCCGTGACGCTGCATCCGCCGTGGAGAACGCCCTCGCCGCCCATGCACTCGCCGCCCGGGCATCCGCCCATGGGCATGTCCGGGTCGGGCGGGTCTTCGCCCGGCGCTGCGCAGTGCGCCGTGCCACCGGCGAGCGAGCACTCGGTGCCCTCCGCGCACGGCTCGAGCTCGGAGCGCCCGTCGGCGTCGCAGTGAATGACGCTCGCCTGCTCGGGGACGCAATCCGAGTGCGCGACGGGAAGCTCCTCGGCCGACGCGACGCAGAGCGCCGAGACGCAATGAGCCGCCATCGCGTCGCGTCCCGCGATCGAGCAGACGCCCGCGTCAGCTGCGCAGTCCGAGGTCTCGACCGCCCCGTCCGTGCAGTGGCCGAGCGTCGTGTCGTCGACGCACACGTCGGCCTCGCCCGTGCTCGGGCAGAACGCGAACGCGCACCTGAGCCCCGCCGCGTCGTCGACGCAGCGGGAGCCGAACACGGAACAGTCTCCGCGACCGCAGTCGTCCGCGACCATCACATCGCCGTCGCAGTGCGGCGTGCAACGCGGCGCGCCGAACGCGTGGAGCGCGTCCATGTTCCCGTTGAACCGGTCCATGTCCACGTTGCCGGAGATGCCCGCGACGCTCCCCGTCGAGCTCTCCTGCCAGAACCGCCAACCGGACCACGCCGCCGGCAGATCCGGACACGATACCCCCCAGTTCGCGACCCAGAGCGGCGTGTCCGGCATCTCCGCGTTGCCGACGCTGTCCTGCCAGAAGTAGCGGCCCGTGTAGACGATCGGTCGCCTGCCGGTCGCCGCGGCCACGTGGTCGACCCACGCGCGGACGGCGGCTGCGACCTCGGACGGCGAGCGGCTCCCGGTCGCTTCGACGTCGATCACGGGAGGGAGATCGTCGGTCTCGAGCGCGCCCATCTCGCGGACCAAGAGGTCCGCCTGGGCGATCGGGTCCTGGTTCGGGCGGAAGTACTGGTAGACGCCGCGGAGGATCCCGACGCGGCGCGCCTCGGGCCAGTTGCGATGGAACTGGTCGTCCATCGTGCCGGTCCCGTCGCTCACGCGGATGAACGCGAACCGGATGCCGGCGCCGGCGACCGAGCCCCAATCGATGGCGCCCTGCCAGTGCGAGACGTCGATGCCGCGGACGGTGTCCCCGTCCGCACAGACCCGGAGCTCTTCGGTGGCGGCACCGACGTCGCCGTCGCTCGGCAAGACCTCGGCCGCACAGGCGACCAGCGGACCACAGGCAGCGAGGAGGAGGACGATTCGTCGCACGCGCGACGATCAACCACGGAACGTGCCACCACCGCCAGGCCCCGAGATCACGCCGAAAACCGTGGCGACCTCACCGCGGCGACGCCCAAACCCTGGACAGCGCGCGCGCCGAGGTGGTGACGACGTGCCTCAGCGAGCGGTTGGTGCACGAGCCGTCACGGCTGCTCGCCCAGCTCGCGGAGCGCGTCCCGGGCGGCACCGTTGTTCTCGTCGAGACGCAAGGCTTCGCGGTACTCGTGGGCCGCGAGCTCGGTCCGGCCGGCCGCCAGGTACGCGCGGCCGAGCGCGGCGCGATAGCCGGAGTGGAGCGGGTCGAGGCGCACCGCCTCTTCGTACGCCGCGATGCCACCCTCCACTTCGCCGAGCTCGAGCCGAGACGCGCCGAGGCCGGCGAACGACCCCGGGTGGGCCGGGTTCATGAGCGTCGCCGCCTCGTACGCGTGCGCGGCCTCTTCGAATCGCCCGGCGGCGAAATGCCCCCGAGCCTCGGCGCGGAGGCGGTCGAACGCGTCGGCATCGAAGGGCGGGGGCGCGAGCTCGGGGGCGGGCGGTGCCGGCGTGGGCGCGGGTGCGTGCGCGCGCGGGCGGGGCTCGTTCGAAGGGGGCGTCGTCGCGCGAGGCGGTGCGAGCTCGCTCGCACCCTCGGGCTCGTGGCCACCCGCCGAGGCGACGATGAGACCCACGAGGAGCAGCACGAGCACGGCCGCCCCACCCGCGCCGATCGCGATCGTACGACGCGAGATCCCGCGTCCGAGGGCGGCCGCGTCCTCCGCGAAGACGATGTCCGAGTCGAGGAGCTCCTGCGTCACGTCGCTCCGCGCTTTTTTCCGCTTGGCCGGCGGTGGCGGCGGCGGCGGCGCGGGAGGCACGCCCTCGATGTCGTCGACGAGCTCGACCTTCGCGCCGATGCCGGTGAGCACCTCGAATCGTGCCGTCGCGGTCTCGAGGCCGGCTTCGACGGCGCGGCGGATGTCGTTCGTGTGAGCGTCGCGCAGGTCGGCAAACGTACCGACCATCAGCTCCGCCACCGCGCGACGCGAGAGGGCGATCTCTTCGTCCGTCGCGATGCGCTCGATCGCTTCGCGCATGTCTGCTGCGGACTGAAACCGCCGCGCGGGGTCCCGATGAAGCGCCTTCTTGACCACGGCGTCGAAGGCCTTCGGCACGGCGCGCTCGACGACGGTCGAGAGGGCCGGGACAGGGAGCTCCGTGACTCGCTTGATGGTCTGCGCGGGGTCCGACCCGAAGAAGAGCCGCTTGCCCGCGACCGCCTCCCACAGGATCACCCCGAGCGAGAACAGATCGGATCGACGATCCACCGTCCCCTCGATCTGCTCCGGCGACAGGTACGCGAACTTGCCCTTGCGCACCTCGGGATCGGTGTCCGACATCTGTGTGCCGGACTTCGCCACGCCGAAGTCGAGAAGCTTCACGGTGCCGTGATACGTGATCATCACGTTCGCCGGAGAGACGTCCCGATGAACGACGCCGAGGGGCGTGCCGTCGAAGTCGCACAGCTCGTGCGCGTAGTGGAGCGCATCGAGCACGTCGATGGCGATCTGGAACAGGAACGGGAACGGCATCTCGCGCCCGTCCCGGGTCATGCGCCGAGCTACGCGCGCGAACGTCTGCCCCTCGAGGAACTCCATCGCCATGTAGTGTTGGCGGTGAATCGTGCCGTGATCGAGCGTGTGCACGACGTTCGGATGCTCCAGGCGCGCTCCGAGCCGTGCCTCGTCGACGAAGCCCTCGACGAGCGGCTTCACGTCCTCGTAGGCGTCGCGCAGACGCTTGATGACTACGAGCTTACGAAAGCCGGACGGCCCGGCGGCGATCGCCAAGAGGATGTCCGCCATGCCACCGCGCCCGATCCGCGCCACGAGCGTGTACTTGCCGAACGGCACCGGCGGGATCGCGACGATCCCGCTGGGCGTCGGAAGCGACGCGGTGTCATCGTAGCTCCGCTCCATCGCGCATCGATTGTGCCAGACGCGACGCCCGCGCGAGCGATCCCGTTCCGGTGTATCCTCGTGGTGGGCGCAGCAGGGCGCCTTGCTTTCTTGGAGGTCGACGATGAGCCGGAGCAGCTCCGTTCGGGCCGCGCTTCGCGCGACGGTCGTCTCGATCGGCGCGACCGCGGCGTCGCTCCTCCTCGCGGGGCCCGCCAGCGCCGAAGGTTCGCTCGGAGTCGAGCTCGACACGTCACAGGCGCTCCGCGAGGTCACCGACATCTTCGTCGATGTGCTCGACTTCCGAACCGACACGTTCGTCTGGACGGGTAAGGGCAGCGTCGACGTCTTCGATCCGGCCGGCACCCTGGTCGGACGGTTCGCGTCCGGCGCGTCGATCACGCCGACGATGAACGGGGCGTACAAGCTCGACCTCGTCGAGGACCAGTACGACTCCGACACCGCAGGCAACATCATCAGGAGCACGATCGTCGCGTGGGACGTGACCCTCTCGGTGTCGGGCGCGCCGCGGCCCGGCCGCATCTGGTCGTACGCGTGGGCGTTCAACACGGGCGCGTTCGACCGCAGCGCGTCGACGAACGCGAGCTTCTACGCGAGGGTGCCCGGCGGCGACGACGAGAGCTTCTCGGTGATGGAGCTGCGCACCGACGGTCTCGCGGGCTTCATCTTCGAGATCCAGGGCAACAGCACTGGGGTCCGCGGGCCCAACGCGGGGCGAAGCGTTCCCGAGACCGGCAACAGCGCGGCGAACGAGTACCAGATCTATCTGAACCCGCCGGACGACGCGAGCTACACGTTCCTCACGCCGACGGTGAGCGACTTCCGTTTCCGTGGAGGGCTCGAGACCTCGGGCGGCGTCGACACGTGCGACGAGTTCGTCCCGGGGACGACGATGGGCGAGTTCTCGTTCACGACGAACGTAGACGGCTCGTACCACATCGTCTGCGACCTCGACCGAGACGGCAACTTCGACGTCGTCGACGACGGCGACTTCCTGATCCTCGGCCACGCGACCATGGGGCTGAATCGCGTGCCGTTCGACGGGCTCGACAACAACGGCGTTCCGTTCGAGATCGGCGATCACGAGTGCCGGGTGAGCGTGACCGTCGGCGAATTCCACTACGTAGGGCGCGACATCGAGACGAGCTTCCTCGGGCTTCGCATGTTCCAGGTCCGGCGCGACGACAGTCGCACGCCGCTCGCGATGTACTGGAACGACGCGCTCGTACAGATGAACGCCGTCACGATGCCCGCGCCGTTTCGCTTCATCGCGGCGGAGTCGTCGGGCGCGGCGGGCCTGAATTCGGGAGACCCCTCCGACCCGCCCGTGCCGCTCGGTGAGACGGTGATCCGGGCGGACGCGAACTCGCGTGCGTGGGGCGACTTCGTCTCGGTCGGGGGTGCCGGCAACGGCAAAGGCAACGAGGCGTACCTCGACACGTACACGTGGCTGGACGAGGCGCTGAGCACGACGATCGTGATCCACTCCGTCGACGGAACGCTCGACACCGACGGCGAAGGGCTGACGGACTACATCGAGCGGTGCACGACCGGCACGGACTTCATGGATCCGGACACCGATCACGACTCGGTGAACGACTTCGTCGAGACCCGAGGCGGCATGCCCGGGATCGACACGGACGCCGACGGCATGGTCGACGCGCGCGATCCGAACGACGACGGCGACTGCGTCCCGACGATCGACGAGGATCCGAACGGGGATGGCGACCCGACGAACGACGACACCGACGACGACGGGGCGAACAACTACCTGGACGTCGACGACGACGGCGATGGGCTACTGACGTGTGACGAGGACGCGAACGGCGACGGCGACGCGACGAACGACGACGCGGACGGCGACGGCATCCCGAACTACCTCGAACAGGACTCCGACGACGACTGCACCCTCCGGTCGATGGTACCGACGATCATGTGCCTCGACGGCGTGGACGCGTGCCCGTGGGAGGCCGAGACCGTGAACGGGTACATGGACATGGACGGCTGCCCCGAGCCGGACCGAGACGGCGACGGCATCCCCGACGAGGTCGACGACTGCCCCGACATCCCCGATCCCGACCAAACCGACCTCGATCGCGACGGCCTCGGCGACGTGTGCGACGACGACATCGACGACGACGGGCTCCTCAACGTTTGCGAGATCCCCGACACCATGACCTGCCCGATCATGTGCCGGGACATCTGCGAGGACTTCGCGCCCGACTGCACGGGCTGCGCGGACACCGATCCGTACGATCCCGACTCGGACGACGGCGGCTTGTCCGACGGGACCGAGGTCGCACGCGGCTCGAACCCGCGCGACCCGGTCGACGATCCCTTGCCCGGCCTCATCACGGGTGGCGGCGCCTTCACGTGCGGCGCGAGCGGCGCGCGCGGCGAGCCGCCGTGGCTCGCCATCGTGGCGCTGTTCTTCTTCATGGCGTTGCGGCGCGCGAGGAAGCCCCGATGAGCGGCCACGGGCTCGCTCGCGCCGCGGTGACCACCGCGGTGCTCTTCGCCAACGCGCTCTACGCGGCGCCGCCGGTGTCGGCTCAGGAACGGTTCGATCCGCAGTTCTTCCATCCGTCGCCGACGCAGAGGAGCAATCCGGCCGGCATGTGGTCGGCGGACGTGCTGCCCGATGCGTCGTTCGAAGTGGGGCTCCTCTGGCACTACGAAGCCAACCCGCTCGTCGTTCGTAACGCCGACTCCGACCGACTCTACGCAATCGTCGGCGAGCAGAGCTCGCTTCACATCATCGGCGGCGTCGGGCTCTTCGACTTCCTCGAGATCGGCGCGGACATCCCTTTCATCCTCCTGCAGTCCGGCGACACGATCCCGACGATCCCGAACTTCGACGTCGACGCCTCCAACGCCGGCGGCGGGGTGGGCGACGCGCGCCTCGCCGTGAAGCTCCAGGTCGCGCGGTCGTACTCCGAGGAGTCTCCGAGCGGCGCGGCGTTCGCCCTCGTCCTCGAAGGTCTCTTTCCGACGGGCGACGACTCCCGCTACCAAGGGGACGACTGGCGGTTCTCGCCGAAGCTCGTCCTCGACGGCGTGTCGGTGCCGGGTCACCGCGTCTCGCTGAACCTCGGCTACACGTTTCGGCGCGAGACCGAGATCGCCGGCCTCGGCGTCGGCGGCACGTTCGATTGGGGCCTCGCTGCGACGTTCAAGACGCGGTACGTACACGTCGTCCCCGAGGTGCGCGGCTCGCTCTCGGTCACCGCGGACGACATCGGCCCCGAGGAGATCCCGCTCGAGATCGACATGACGATCCGGGTGCTGCCCATCGAGCAGCTCCAGATCCAGGTCGGCGGCGGCGTCGGCCTCTTTCAGGGCTTCGGCGCACCCGACTACCGGGTCCTCGCCGGCGCGAGCTGGCTGCAGACGCCAAACGCCGATCGCGACCACGACGGCATCCTCAACGCCGATGACGAGTGTCCCGACGAGCCGGAGGACTTCGACGACTTCGAGGACGAGAACGGGTGCCCGGATCTCGACAACGATCAGGACGGCATCCCCGACGACGTCCGACGAGTGTCCACTCGTGCCGGAGGACATCGACAGGTTCGAGGACGAGAACGGCTGCCCCGACCCCGACAACGATCAGGACGGCATCCTCGACGACCCCGACCAGTGCCCGAACGACGCGGAGGACCGCGACGGATTCGAGGACGAGGACGGCTGCCCCGATCCCGACAACGATCAGGACGGCATCCTCGACGACCCCGACCAGTGCCCCAACGACCCCGAGGACATGAACGGCGTCGAGGACGACGACGGCTGTCCCGAACGAGACACCGACGGCGACGGCCTGCTCGATCCGGTCGATCGATGTCCCGACCGAGCCCGAGGATCGCGACGGGTTCGAGGACGAGGACGGCTGCCCCGATCCCGACAACGACCAGGACCACATCCTCGACGTGAACGACCACTGCCCGAACGAGCCCGAGACGGTCAACGGCTTCGAGGACGACGACGGCTGTCCCGACCACGGGCTCGTCGAGGTCACCTGCCAGGCGATCCGAGATCCGCGACACGATCTACTTCGAGACGAACCGCGCCGTGATAAGGGAGCGTTCGTACGACCTCCTGAATCAGGTCGCCGCCGTCCTCGGAGCCCGTCCCGACATCCGGCACGTCAGCGTCGAGGGGCACACGGACTCGCGCGCGAGCGACGCCTACAACATGGACCTCTCGACGCGACGCGCCGCCGCCGTGCGCGAGTACTTGGTCCAGGCGGGGATCGCGCCCGAGCGCCTCACCTCGCAAGGGTTTGGCGAGTCGCGCCCGATCGACACCAACGCGACTTCGGCCGGCCGTGCCGCGAACCGCCGCGTCGAGTTCGTGATCACCGAACAGACCGGCTGCACAGATCAGTCTGCACCGCACTAGCACGCACGTCGTCGGGATGCGGCACGTTGATTGCTGTCTTCAGGTCGGAGGTCGGCATGGAGCCAACGACAGCGATCGTCGAAGTCCTGACGCACCGATGTCTCGCCGAGGCGACCGTGTGCGCTGCGTGCCACAGCGCGGCGGATCTCGCTCCCGCGAATGCGGATGACACGGTCTTGTTCTGTCGGGACTGTCGAGAACAGCTCGCCGAGTTCGATCTCGACGATCCGTTCGTCGATCTCGGTGGGGGAGACTGAATGAGCCGAGCCCCTCGGGTGTTCGCCACGCGGGGGTGAACGCGCCCTCTCGTTCACCGCTCGAGCCCACTCCGCGTTCCATTCCGCCCCATCGTGTCCCAAAACGCATCGGGCGGAAAAGCGAGGGCAAGTGAGACTCGCACGCAGGTTCATTCTCGCCATCGTCGTCGCGATCGTGATCGTGCACGGCGTGAGCTCGTTCATTCGCGTCAAGCGCGACCGCGACTTCTTCGAGCAAGACATCGCGCGGGACGGTCGATTCTTCGGGCGCGCGCTCGCGCACGCGGTGGAGCAGACCTGGCGCACCGAGGGCGAGCGCGAGGCGCTCGGTCTCGTCGCGCATGCGACCGAGCACGAGGGTCAAGTGCTCGTCCGTTGGGTGTGGTTGGCACCGACGGGCGAGGAGCAGTACGAGCCCGTCGCGCCGGCCGCGGCGCTCCGCCCGCTCCGGCGCGGCCAATCGGTCGTCGTCCACGTCGGCGACGACCCCGGGGCCATCTACACGTACGTGCCGGTCCGCGGCCCATCCAACCGAATCGGAGCAATCGGAATCGCCGACACGCTGGGCGAGGAGCAGGCGTACGTCGAGCGGGGCATCGTGCAGGCGGTGGTCTCACTGGTCACTCTGGTGCTCTTGTGCGCGCTCTTGGCTTTGATGCTCGGGCTCGGAATCGGTCGGCCGATTCGGCGGTTGGTGGACCAGGCACGCACGATCGGGCGCGGTGACCTCAGTCAGCGCCTGTCGATGTCGACGAGGGACGAGCTCGGGCAGCTCGCCCACGAGATGGATCGAATGTGTGACCGATTGGAGGAATCGCGGGGGCATCTCGAAGCGGAGACCGAGGCGCGCATCGCCGCGATCGAGCAGCTGCGCCACGCCGACCGGCTGACGCACCGTCGGCACGCTCGCCTCCGGGCATCGCCCACGAGCTCGGCACGCCGCTCAACGTGGTCGTCGGGCACGCGCAGCTCATCGCCGAGGACCACGACGGCGGCGCGGCGGCGCCACCAGCAGCACGCCTCGTCATCGGCAGCCAGGCCGAGCGCATGACGCAGATCATCCGCCAGCTGCTCGACTTCGCGCGGCCGCGCCGCGGCCGCAACGGATCGCCGACGACGTGCGCCGTCGTCGCGCGGCAGACCGTCGCGCATGCTCGCGCCGCTGGCTCGCAAGCAAGCGGTCGTGGCAGCTGGATCGCCGGAGGGCGCCGGTGCCGCCGCGGGTCGATGCGGCCCAGATCCAGCAAGTGATGACCAACCTCATCGTCAACGCCATCGCAGGCGATGCCCGAGGGCGGACACGCTCGACGCGTCGCAGCTCAGCAGGACGCGCGGCGGCCGCCGCCCGGCGCGGCGATGCCGAGGCTCGCGTGCGTCGCCTGTCGCGTCGGAGGACTCGACGGGCATGGGCATCGCCGTCCGACAGTCGCGCGCGTCTTCGAGCCGTTCTTCACCACCAAGGACGTCGGCGAGGGCACCGGGCTCGGGCTGTCCGTCGCCTACGGCATCGTGCGCGAGCACGGCGGCTGGATCGACGTCGAGAGCGCGCCGGGTCAGGGGAGCCGCGTTCACGATCTACCTGCCCGAGGACGGAGGCCGACATGAACGGTCGCGTCCTGGTCGTCGACGACGACCACGCACATGTGCGAGATGCTCGAACGCGACCTGTCGCCGCGCGGCTTCGACGTCGACCTCGCGTCACGCCGCGGCCGCGGCGCTCGACGCCCTGCAGTCGAGCGGACTTCGACGTCGTCGTCACCGACCTCCGGATGCGCGGGATGGACGGGCATCGAGCTGTGCGAGCGGATCGTGGCCGAGCGACCCGACGTCCCGGTGATCGTGATCACCGCGTTCGGCAGCATGGACACCGCGGTCGCGGCGATCCGCGCCGGCGCCTACGACTTCGTCACCAAGCCGTTCGAGCTCGACGCGCTCGCGCATCGCGCTCGAGCGCGCGGTGCAGCACCGCGCGCCTGCGCGCAGGAGGTGCGAGCGCCTCGAGCGACGTCGTCGCGCAGGTCGCGGCGGCTCGACGAGCATGCTCGGCGAGAGCCCGGCGATGCGCGGGTCTTCGACCTGCTCGAGCGCATCGGCCGACTCGGACGCGTCGGTGCTGGTCACCGGCGAGAGCGGCACGGGCAAGGAGCTGGTCGCGCGCGCCCTCCACCGGCGCAGCGGCCGGCGCGACGGCCCGTTCGTCGCGATCAACTGCGCCGCGCTGCCCGAGACGCTGCTCGAGAGCGAGCTCTTCGGCCACGACCGCGGCGCGTTCACCGACGCCCGCACCGCCCGGGACGGGCCTGTTCGCGCAGGCCAGCGGCGGCACGCTGTTCCTCGACGAGATCGGCGAGCTGCCGCTCGGCTGCAGCCCAAGCTGCTGCGGGCGCTCCAGGAGCGCGAGGTCCGCCCGGTCGGCGGCGAGCGAGGAGGTGCCCGTTCGACGCGCGCGATCATCGCCGCCACCAACCGCGACCTCGAGACGCGCGGTCGAGGAGGGCCGCTTCCGCGAGATCTCTTCTACCGCCTCAACGTCATCCAGATCGACGCTGCCGCCGCTGCGCGCCCGCGGCAGCGACGTCCTGCTCCTCGCCCAGCACTTCCTCGAGCAGCTCGCGCCGCGGCCCGAGCAAGCCGGTGCGCGGGCATCTCGCCGGCGGCGGCCGAGCGGCTGCTGGCCTACGCCTGGCCGGGCAACGTGCGCGAGCTGCAGAACTGCATCGAGCGCGCCGTGGCGCTGGCCCGCTACGACGAGATCGCCGTCGAGGACCTGCCCGAGAGCGATCCGCGACGCGCACCGGCCGTCGCGATCGTGCTCGCCGAGCGACGACCCGGCCGAGCTGGTGCCGCTGGAGGAGGTCGAGCGCCGCTACATCCTGCGCGTCCTCGAAGCGATCGGCGGCAACAAGTACGCTCGCCGCGCGAGTCCTCGGCCTCGACCGCAAGACGCTCTACCGGAAGCTCGAGCGCTACGGGCCGGTCGACGACGGCAACGGAAAGCGGCACCGCTAGCGCGACAATTGGGTCGCCTCGCGAAGAATGCTCACGAGCTGGTCGAAGTCGACCGGCTTCGAGAGGTACGCACACGCCCCGAGCTCGAGCGCCCGCGCCTCGGTATCGTCGTTGCCGAACGCCGAGATGATCAGCGTGGGGAGCTCCCAGCCGACATCTCTTCCGTGGGCCAGCGCGCTGAGCCCGTCGGCACCGGGCATCTGGATGTCGGAGACCACGAAGTGCACGCGCGGTCGTGGGACGTCGAGGAGGACGCAATCGTCGATGAACGACTCGAGCTCCGAGCCGGATGCGATCTCGACGACGTCGTAGCCGCGCGAGACGAGGACTTCAGAGAGCAGGCTGCGCAGCTCGTCGTCGTCCTCCGCGACGAGCACGCGAACGCGCGTTGCCGGCGTCCCAGGGCGCCCCACATCGGGGCGAAATGGGCGCGCGATCATGTCGCGCTCCGCGCGAGAGCGAAGGACGCGGGCCCGTACTCTGGCTGGGACGCCGACTCGCGCCGCGAGAGCGCTTCGAACGCGGCCGCGCTCAAGACCTCGAGGTCGAACGGCTTGTCGAGCACCCACGCATCGTGCTTGCGCGCGGTGCGTATCGTGGCCTCGTCGTGGAAAGCCGTCACCAGAATGACCGGAATCCTCCAGCCTTGGAGCCGCACCAGCTCGAGCGCGTCTGCCCCGGTCCAACACGGCATCCGCAACGTCCGTCACGATCAGGTCGGGCACGTCCGACGGTGGTTGGTCGGCGATCCGCGCGCGCACGAAGTCGAGCAACTGGCCGCCGTCGGAGCACGCCGTCACCTCGTAGCCGTCGTCGAGAAGCTGCGAGACCTCGAGGTTTCGCATGTCGGGATCGTCCTCGGCCAAGAGGACGTGTCGCCTCGGTGGCCCGAGAGCGTGCGCTATGAACGCCTGACGTCTCGTGATCGGCCGCGCGGTTGCCATGGCGACCTCCACGCTTCCCGAGTGCACCTTCCGTGCCTGCGGCGTCGCCTCGCGGCCATGACCGCGATACCGGCGACGCACAGGAGAGCGTGTGTGGCAGCTCGACACGATCGCGCGCCCGAGACCGCGCACGCTGACGAGCAACCTCCCGTCGACCCGCCGGGCGGAGCGGGCGACGGGAAAACAGGATCCTCGACGTGGACGGGATCGGCGGAGCCCGTGGACGGCGTGGGTGGCTGTCCCGGCTCGGACGGCGGCGTCCCGTCCGCGCGTCTCGTCCCGTCGGGCGCTCCCGTCGGAGCGGGAGCGGGCGTCCAACCGGGCGGCCGGTGCAGATCGTGTCGACGCGCTCCCAGCCGATCCAGGATAGCGGTATCTGGCCGCCCTCGCACCGGATGATCACGCGGCCCGGCGGCGCGCAGTCGCCCTCGCTGTGGCTGTACGACTCGCGCGTGTGGATGTCGTCGCCTACGAGATTGCAGTCTTCGAGCGTTCCACCGCAGACCGGGTTCGTGTACTCGATCGTTCCGCAGCGGCCGCCCGACGGCGACGCGGTCAGCGTCAGATCGATCGTCCACGAGGTCGTGAATCCGGTGTTGCGCCCGCTGCCGATCCAGCGGCCCATGCATCCGTGATTGGCCGGGACGGCGTTCGCGGACGCGCCGCGCGGCACGAGCGAGATTGCGACCGCAGCGAGGGTCGCGACCGAGATTCCGCGGCACGCTTCGCGTCGCGGAGCATGGAGGTTCTCCCCCCGGCTCGCGCACGGGTGAGTTGCCTCACATACAGCGACCGCCATGCGGCCCAGCTTACCGGCTTCATCGGGTGCGCGGTCCTTCGTCCCGGCAGGCGAAGGGGTGGAGGCGTGATGACAGCTCGGCGATCCGTTCGCGCGCTAGGCTTGGCGCTGGTCCTCGTGGTCTCGACGGCGTGCGATGGCGCAAAGACGCCGCCGCCCGAGGACACCACCGACGACGTCCTGCTCCACGCCGCGCTCCAATCCGATCGAATTCGTGGGTCTGTCGGTGACGCGGGAGGTCGCCACCGAGGCGGACGTGCTCGAGCTCCTCTCACCGATCTCTCGGCCACGACGCGCGCGCAGGTCGCTTCCACCGCGACTTCGAGCTGCAGTCAGGTCTTCTCCTCGGCGTGACACCCGACGCGCGCACGGACGAGCAAGTCGTCGTCGAGCTCGACATGGTGCCCGCTGCCACGTCGGACCGCCGTACTGTGCTTCGCGTGCCCGCGTCGTTCGAGTACGGGTCGATTTCTATTTGAGACGGTCCGCGCGGCGCTCGCCCGCACCGCCGAGGTCGCCGCGTTCGATGAGGACGGCATGCACGACTGGTACCTCGCGTACCAGACGGTCTCGGCGAACGGTGGCTTCCTCGAGATCTCGGTCGCGTACGACGAGGACACGCGCGCGATCTCGACCACGTTCTCCACGGAGAACCCGCGCACGAGCCTCGAGGCGGGCTTGGTCAACACGCCGGCGTTCGCCGGCGACCCGTGGGAGAAGATTGCGGGCACGGTCTACTTCGCGCTCAGCCGCGACGAGTTCGGCTTCTTCTCTCACCGCGCCTACGGCACGACGACCGGAGCCGCACAGAACTTTCACGACTTTCAGCTCGTTCCGCACAACTGGCTGCGGTTGACCGTCACTCCGGACGTCGCAGACGAGATGGTGAACGTCGCTTTCGAGGTCGTCACCCTCTCCGGCGAGCGCATCCCGGTTGCGCGCGCCCCCGCGTTGTATGTGGCGGGCGATCAGTTTCAGCAGAACGTCTTCCGCATGGTGGACAACATGGTCGCGCAGGAGCGCGAGCGTCCGGGCTCCTCGACACCGTTCCGGGTGCCGTTCCACTACGACGATCCCGAGGGCGGCGGAGTGGTGCGCGTCATCGCCGAAGGCAAGGACGGCGAGTTCCGGATCGCGCAGCAGCATCGAGACGCCCTCGCGGCGGCTTCGCGACGTCGACTTCGTGCCTGATGTCGGCGCCGTCGATTCCACCCCGCCGCCGACCACGGAGCCCACGTGCGCGGACCTCGGAAGCCGACCGGCCGACTCGGGACGGTTCGTCCTCTCGTTCGCGGCGTCGGAGACGGTTCGCACGAGCCCCAACCTCACGAGCCCGTCGCGCGGGTTCGTCAACGTCAGTGTGTTCCGCGCCGAGGACGTCACGATCACGGGGACCGCGCGAAGGCACCCACTCGGTGGCGACGCTCGACATTCCGAACGTCGACATCACGGATTCGGCGGCGAC
>CAVUEK010000001.1:0-924141 GCA_963740495.1 uncultured delta proteobacterium | reverse complement strand
ACCCCCCAAAACCACGGGCGGTTCTGATAGGATGCCTCGCGTGGAGAATGCGGGAGGCCCCATTTCGGCGGTGAACCTCGACGCTCGGCTGCTCCGCTACCGGAACCAATCCGATTCCGAGCCCGCCAGTCGCCTGGCCCGGGACCTCCTCGACGCCGGTCGCCCGACCGAAGCGCTGGAGGTCGCGACGAGCGGCCTCGCCATGTCTCCCGACGATCCGGACCTCTTGATCGTGGAGGGCCGGGCGTGGCTGCGCGAGAGCAATCTGATCCGTTCTCAGGCGGCGCTCCTCAAGGCGGCGCGGTACGCGCCCAACAGCAAGGAGCCCTTCCGCTGGCTCGGCGAGGTGCTCCTCAAGCGCGGCGATCCGGCGCGCGCCGTCAAGGTGCTCGAGCGCGCCGCCGCGCTCGACCCGCAGGACCGCGAGATCCGGCTGCTCGTCGGCCGCGCAGAGCGCCTGTCGCGAATCGAGATCGCCGAGGGTGGCGAAGATCAGCCGACGAGCGTCGCGGCCCGAGCGCTGCGTCCCGACGACGTGGCCTCGGACGACGAGGACCTTCCGACCGCGGTGGTCCAGGTGGACGCCCAAGGTCGCGTCGTGCTGCCCGGCGCGGACGCGGACACCAACGTCGAGCGCCCGCAGACTGCCGCCCCCGTGCCCGCGCCGTTCCGGACCAAGAAGCGGACGACCGCGGGCCTCGGGCCGCCCGGCGGAGTGGACGAGCCCTTCGGCCCCGACCCGTTCGGGGACGCGCCGACCAACACGGTTCCGCAGAGGAAGGCGCCCGCGCCGATGTTCCCGCCGCCCGTCGCCGCCGCCGGGTTTCCGCCGCGGGCGCCGACGGTGCCGGCCCGACCCGCCGTCCAGCCCCACGCGCACGCGCAGCCCGCGTATCGCGAGCAGCCGGCGACGCGGCCCGAGCCGTACAAGGCGGCCGCCTACGACGCGCCGCCCCCGCCCCGCGCACACTCGCCTGCGCCGCCCGCGCCCGAGCCATATCGACCTGCGCCGTCGCTCTACGACGACGGCGACGACGGCATGCCGGCACCGAGGCGGGACCACGAGGCGGTGCCTCTGCCCGCTCCTGACGCGGTCGGGGGCACCGCGTACGGACAGACCGAGAACGTCGACGGCATTCTCAAGATGCTCCAACGAGAAGGCATCTTCGAAGCTCCGACGGGTCAGTCGACCGAGTGGGCCGGCCGCAAGGAGGTGCGCAAGGGTCGCATCGGCACCCGGATCTGGCCCGTCCTCACGGCCGCGTGGATCGTGGCGCTGGCGCTCGCGGTCGGCGGCTACTTCGGCTGGGAGAAGTGGCTCGAGCAGCGGCGGGCGCAAGCCGCGGCGCTCGTCGCGGAGGCGCGTGCGCAGGCGCTGGCCGGTGACCACGAGGATCTCGTCGACGCCGAGCGCAAGCTCGTCCAGGCGCGCGACCTCGACGCGCACGACCCGGAAGGCCCCGCGATCATGCTGCTCGTGCACGCGCAACGCGCGCTCGAGGACGGGACGTTCGACCCCGGCTATCTCCGGCCCTCGATCGAGCGCGCCGAGCACTCCGGCGTCGATGAGGCCCGCATCAAGGCGGCGATCGCGGTGCTCGCTGCGGGCGAAGGCGACATGGACGCCGCGCGCGAGAGCGTCACGCAGGCGCTCGCGGAGGGCGCCGAGGATCCGGCGGTGAACTACATGGCCGGTCGCGTCGAGCAACGGATCGGCGCAGAGGGCTCGCTCGAGCACCTCGAGACCGCGGTTCGACAGGAGCCGAAGCTCGTGGCGGCGGTGATGGCGCTCGCCGAGGCGCGGGCCGACGACGGGCAGCGGGACACCGCCCTCGAGCTCATCGACGCGGTGCTCGCCGACGACGGCGATCACCTTCGGGCGACGCTGTGGCGCACGTTCCTGACCGCGGACGAGACCGACCCGGACGCCGGGATCGGGCGGCTCGACGCGTTGGCCGAGCGGATCGATTCGCACGGCGCCGCGACCGATCGCGTGCTCGCCGCCCTCACGCGCGCGCGGCTGCTCCGCCGAAAGGGCGAGTCCGACGCGGCGACCGAGGCGGTCGACCAGGCGGCACAGGGCGGCGCGACCGAGCCGCGCCTGCTCGCGCTCGTGGCGAGCGAGGCGCAGTCGGTCGGGCTCTTGAACCGCGCGCAGACCGCAGCGACCGAAGCGGTGCGAGGAGCGCCCACGAACACGGACTTCCGGAAGCTCCTCGCGGGGATCTTCCTCCAGCGACGCGACGGTGTGCGCGCGCTCCGGACGCTCGCCACGATGTCGATGGACGATCCCGACGTGCTCCGCATGAGCGCGCGCGGAGCGCTCGTGGTCGGTGGCGAGGACGCGCTCCACGCGGCCGAGCAGGCGCTCCAGGCGTACGACGAGTCGAACCCCGACGAGCCGATCGTCGAGGTGAAGGCGCTGCTCATCCGAACGCGGGTGGCCCTCGGGCGCGCGAGCGAGATGGTGGGTGCCGCGCGAGACCTCGTGCGGGACGCGCCCGGCGATCCGGACGCGGCGCTCGCGCTCGGCGAGGTCGGCCTCGCGATGCACGATCCGCGGATCGCGGTCGACGCGCTCGAGCGGCTCGTTCAAGCCTCACCCGACGATGCCGACGCGCACTATCTGCTCGGACGGGCGCGTCGTTTGGCAGGCGACGCCGACGAGGCCGAGCACAGCCTGCGGCGCGCCGTCGAGCTCGTCCCGACGCACACCGACGCACAGCTCGCGCTCGGGCGGCTGCTCCTCGACACGGGCAAGTACGAGGAGGCCGACACGATCTATCAGGAGCTCGCGCGGCAAGGCGGGCTCTCGGCCGGCGCTTCCATCGCGCTCATGGGACGGCTCGGGCGCGTCGAAGCGCTGGTGGGGCTCGGCCGGCTCGACGACGCCACGGTGCAGATGGAGAGCGTTCGCACCGAGGACGCCGAGCGCGCGGCCGCGAGGATCGCCAAGGCGATCCTCGAGCTCGCGAAGCACAACGCTGGGAACGCGATCTCCGCGATCCGGCCGCTCGCGGAGGGGGAGAGCCCGCCGGCCGACGTCGTCGCGCTCTATGGCGACGCGCTCTTCGAGGCGAGCGAGACGGAAGCCGCGGCGACGCAGTACTCGCGCGCGCTCGACATCGATGGCGGCCTGCCGGAGGCGATGCTCGGAAAGGCGCGCATCGCGGTGCGCGCCGAGCGAGCGCGCGACGCGCTCGAATTCGTCGCCGATGCGAAGCACGCTCTCTCGCAGCGCATCCGCCCGCCGCTCCTCAGCGCGCGGGCGCTCGTCCTCGAGGGGCGCGCTCACTTGCTCTCGGGACGCGATGGCAAGGCCGAAGCGCGCGAGGCATTGCGCGCGGCCGTCGAGATCCCGACGGTCGATCCCGAGGCATGGTTCTTCCTCGGCGAGGCGCTGAGCGGTGAGAACGCGCCGGAAGCGCGCGCCGCGTACCAGCGCTACATGGAGCTCGAGCCCGAGGGGCCGTACGCTCGCCGCGCCCGCGCAGCGCTCCGCGACAACTGATCGCGAAATCGAAAGATTCGCACGCGGATTGGCGCCTCGCCCGCGAGCGAGGTCTCGGCGAGCCCGCGCGGTGTCATGTGCCAGAGGCGGTCGGCACCGTCGAGCGCGCCGTCGGGCGCGCTCGTCGAGTCGCCAGCGAGCGCGCCGATGTGGTCCCACGCGCGCGGCAGCTCGGCGGCAGCGTCGACGTAATCGATCGCGAGGAGGTCGCCTGGTAGGACGTCGCGGCCCCAAGCGACGTGCACGGGGGCACCGGTCGAGTCGCGGAGCACCCCGTCCTCGCCGAGGAGCAGCGCGCCGGTCAGGGCGTCGGCGAACTGCGAGAATCCCTTCGACCGAGGTGTAGCGGACGTCGTGACGCCCGGAAGCGCGCAAGGCACCGACGAGAACGTCGGCGCAGTCGGCGCCCGCGTAGCTGTCGGCCTCCCCGCCGGTGGAGCCGAACACGTCGGGGACGCCGAAGTAGGTGGACAGCCACCCGAGGTACGTGTCGTCCGCGCGGAAGCTGACGCGCATCACGGCACGGCCGAGCGGTCGGAAGGACGGGGCTACCGAGTCGAGGCCGGGCGCGCGAAGGACACGACCGTCGGCGAGGGTGATCTCGGCGCTCCACCATCGCGTTCCGGCCCCCTCGCGGGGCGTCGTGGACGGCGGCGCGCGATCGACGACGAGCACCCGGGTGTCGTGCGCCGTCCGCGCCTCGTACTCGAATCGTGTCACGGCCGATCCAGCGCCCGTGGTCGGGGCCGAACAGGACGCTGTTGCTGTACTGCGCGATGCCGTCGTTGGGGGGCGGGAGCTCGACGTGCTCCATGCGCGGCGCGATCTCGACGAAGCGGACGCGCGCATCGTGTGGCGGCTCGGCGCCATCGACGAGCACGTGCAGCTCGACGGTCTCGCCGACGCGGGCCTGGACGGGGCCCGGTCGGAGCGACGTGTCGTCTCCCCATCGGGCCACGACCCGAACGTCGGCTCTCGCCGCGGACGATGGCGCCGTCGCGACGGAGAACGCGAGCACCATGAGCGCGGCGGGACGGATCGGCACGCACGGTAATACGCGTGAGCGCGGCCGATGTTCTACGCCGCAGGCCGGATTCGCGCGTGTTAGGGTCGTCGGCCATGGCGATCGGGGACCAGCTCCGGCTCGATGGGAAAGTCGCGGTCGTGACCGGCGGCTCGCGGGGCATCGGGCGGGCGATCGCGCTCGGGCTCGCGCAGGCCGGTGCTCACGTCGCGGTCGCGTCTCGCGACGGCGGGGCGTGCGCGACGACCGCCGGGGAGATCGCGCATCTCGGCGTGCGCGGCCTCGGGATCGCATGCGACGTGGCCTCGGCCGACGACGTCGGCCGCCTGTTCGACGAGGTCGCCGCGAAGCTCGGCGGCGTCGACGTGCTCGTCCATTGTGCGGGCTTCGCGAACGGTGCGCCGGCCGCGGAGGTGACCGCGGACGAGATCCGCTCGATGATCGACGTCCACGTGCTCGGCGGCGTGCTCGCCGCTCAACGCGCGGCGGCTCAGATGAGAGCGCGTGGCGGCGGCGCGATCCTGCTCGTGACGAGCGTCTGGGGTCTCGGCGGTGCAGCGGGAACGCTCGCGTACGGGATGGCCAAGGCGGCGCTCGCGCACGCCGTGAAAGTGCTCGCGATCGAGTGGGCGCGGGACCAATCCGAGTGAACGGGCTCGCGCCAGGCTTGTCACGACCGACATGACGGCTCGAGCTCTCCGTGGACGCGCGCGCCAAGCTATCTCGCGAACTCCCGATGCGCCGGGCGGCGGCCCCAGAGCGAGATGGTCGGCCCCGCGTTGTTTCTGGTCTCCGCCGCTGGCCCGTTTCGTCACGGGGCAGTCCTCGTGGCCGACGGCGGCGAGCGAGCGAAGTCGACGGGCGACGGGGCTCGCGTTGCGCGAGGGCCGGGGTTTGCGCCCGTATGTTCGGCCGACCATGGACCTGTCGCCGACCGAAGAGCAGACGCATGATCCAGCAGGCGGCGCGCGACTTCGCCGCGCGCGAGGTCGCGCCGAGCGGCCCGCGAGCTCGACCACACGGGCGCTGGCCCGAGGCGCTCGTCGCGCGCCTCGGCGAGCTCGGGCTCATGGGCGTGGCCGTGCCGAGCGAGCACGGCGGCGCCGGTCGCCGACAACGTCGCCTACGCGCTCGCGATGGAGGAGATCAGCGCGCGCGTGTGCGTCGGTCGGCGTGATCATGAGCGTGAACAACTCGCTCGTCTGCGACCCGATCCTTCGCTTCGGCAACGACGAGCAGAAGAAGCGGTATCCTCGCGCCGCTCGCGTCGGGCCAGAAGCTCGGCTGCTTCGGGCTCACCGAGCCGATCGAGCGGCTCGGACGCGGCAGCACATGGAACGACCGTCGCGGCGCAGAAGGGCGACTGCTGGGTCCTCAACGGGTCCAAGAACTGGATCACGAACGGGCCGCACGCGGACGTGATCGATCGTCTTCGCCGCGAGCGACCGCGCCGAGGGCGCGAAGGGCATGACCGCGTTCATGTGTCGAGCGCGGCACTCCCGGGTTCACGCCGCAGGAGCCCGACGAGAAGCTCGGCATCCACGCGGCGCACTCGTGCACGGTGTTCTTCGAGGACTGCCGCGTGCCCGAGGCGAACGTCGCTCGGCGAGCCGAACGGCGGCTTCAAGATCGCGATGGCGAACGCTCGACGGCGGCCGGATCGGCATCGCCGCGCAGGCGCTCGGCATCGCGCGGGCGGCGTACGAGAAGGCGCTCGCCTACGTCGAAGGAGCGCAAGGCGTTCGGCGAGCCGATCGCCGACAAGCAGGCGATCCAGTTCATGCTCGCCGACATGGCGACCGAGATCGACGCGGCGCGCCTGCTCGTCCTGCGCGCAGCGTACCTGAAGGACGCCAAGGTAGCGCGACACACGAACGAGTCGGCGATCGCGAAGCTCTTCGCGTCCGAGATGGCCACGCGTGTGACGCACAAGGCGCTCCAGATCCACGGCGGCTACGGCTACTCGCACGAGTTCGACGTGGAGCGCCACTATCGCGACGCGCGGATCACCGAGATCTACGAGGGCACGAGCGAGATCATGCGGATCGTGATCGCGGCGCACGCTCTACGAGACTGATGGAGCCGTTCATGAGAACGTCGTGGTTCTGCGTCGCGCTCGGGCGTGTTGGTGCTGCCGCCGGCGTCTGGTTGCGGCGGCGGAAGCGAAGAGAACGAGACCGTCGTGGACGAGCGATCGACGGGCGGAGCAGAGCCGCGAGCACGAAGCCGACGACGGCTTGTCGGTCGAAGGGTCTGATGGGCACGCCTCTCGTCCGACGAGGTGCAAGGCAGCCTCCAGCCGCGCATGCCGCGCTTCGCGCGCTGCTTCTCGGACCGCTACGGAGCATCTCGAGCATCGTGGGAGGGCGCGTCGCAGTTCGCGTTCCGCGTGGCGGTCGACGGTAGCGTGCGCGTGGGTCTATCCGCGCGAGTCGACGATAGGCGACCGCGCAGACCGAGCGTTGCCTCCTCGACGTCGCGGGCTCGACGCGCTTTCCCGCGGCCGCGCGGTGGTGAGGCGGAGTTCACGTGGCCGATCCGAGTTCGACCCGCCGCGTGACGTGCGGCCGCCGTTCAACTGGGAGGCCGACCGACGGCGACTCGTCGCGTCGCGCGGCCGCGAGCGTGCTCGCGGACTGCCGCGCGCGGGGGCCGGTCTCGGTGACGGCGTACGTCGCGCCGGGCGGCGCCGTGCTCGCAGCGGGCGCGTCGGTGCCGGACCAGGCGATGGCCGAGTCGCTCGACTGCGTCTCGGACGCGGTACGCGCGTGGGAGATGCCCGATCCGGGCTCGTACCCCGCGAAGGTGACGTTCCTCCTCCAGTAGCCGGGGCTCGCGAAGCGACGATGGACTTCTCGCCGAACGAAGCGCAGCGGATGGTGCAGAGCACCGCGCGCGCGTTCTCGCGCGACCGCCTCGCGCCGATCGCAGCGCGCATCGAACGCGAGGAGGCGATCCCCGCGGACGTCCTCGGAGCCCTCGCTCGGCTCGGGCTCATGGGCGTGAACGTCCCCGAGAGCCTCGGCGGCTGCGGCGGCGGGCGCCGTCGCGTACGTGCTCGCGCTGACAGAGGTCGCGCGCGGTTGCGCCGTCGACCGCGGTGACGATGGCGGTGACGAACATGGTCGCGGAGGTCGTCTCCGCCTTTGGGACCGACGAGCAGAAGCGGCGATGCGTGCCGCGGCTCACGAGCGGCGACACCGTCGGCGCGTTCGCGCTGAGCGAGGTCGGCGCGGGGAGCGATCCGGGGGGCATGCGCACGGTCGCGCGGCGCGACGGCAGCGACTTCGTCATCGACGGGACCAAGCAGTCGATCAGCCACGCGGACGTCTCGGGGGTGATCGTGCTGTGGGCTCGCACGGGCGGGGAGCGGGACCAAGGGGATCTCGTGCTTCCTGTGGAGGACCATCCACGACGGGCTCTCGATCGCGGGGCACGAAGACAAGATGGGCCTGCGCGGCTCGCACACCTGCTCGCTCACGCTCGAAGGCGTCCGCGTTCCGGCGGGGGCGCTGCTCGGCGAGCTGGGCGAGGGGTTCAGGATCGCGATGATGGCGCTCGACGGCGGGCGGCTCGGGATAGGCTCCCAGTCGATCGGCATCGCGGAGGGCGCGCTCGAGGAGGCGGTTCGCTACGCGAAGGAGCGTAGCCAGTTCGGTCGGCCCATCGCGGAGTTCCAGGCGATCCAATGGATGATCGCGGACTCGCGCAAGGACCTCGACGCCGCGCTGCTCTTGCTGATGCGCGCCGCGGACGCGAAGGAGCGCGGCGTCCCGTTCAGCCGATGGGCGTCGATGGCGAAGCTCTACGGATCGGAGGCGGCGTGGCGCGTCGTGAACCGCGCGGTCCAGATCCACGGTGGGTATGGCTACACGCGCGAGCTCGCCGCCGAACGCCACTTCCGCGACGCCCGTGTCACGCAGATCTACGAAGGCACGAGCGAAGTGCAGCGGCTCGTGATCGCGAGGAGCGTGCTCCGGGACTGATCGTCACCGGAACGACTCGTGTCAGATGACGCTGGTGCGATGCCAGCGGAGCTTGGCGAGATCGACGGCGTCGATCTTCAGGTGGACGTGGTCTTCGTCCACGCTGGCGACGTCCATCGTGTCGACGTACACGGTGCGGCCGCCGGTGACGGAGGGCTCGTCGAGATCGAGGCGTTCGAGCAGCGCGCGGCTCGCTTCCATCTTGAGCGCCTTGATCTGCCAGGTAGCGACGTCGATCTCGAGCTGGTCGATCGCGCCCACGATCATGCCGTCCTTCGACTTGACACTCTTGTTGACGAGCTTGCGGTGCAGCGTCCAGGTCATCGGCATCTCCGTATCATTTTTCGTCGGACTCGGCCACGGATGTGGGCCCGGGCGAGGGAGCGCCGCCGAGCTTGCGCACGAGGAGGGGAACGTCCTGCCCTTCGGTGAACACCCGGAGCTCCTTTTGGCCTCTGTAGCCGTCCGACGCCACCATGCGGCGGGGCCGACCGACGACCTCGACTCGGTCGCCCTCTTCGACGACGCCCTCCGCGAGCCGGACCGGGCCGCGCTCGGGAAAGATGCCGCGCTGTTCGAGGAATCGGGTCAGCTCGTCGTCCGGGCGCACCGTGACGGGCGCGCTGGACACGGGAATGTCGAGGGTGGCCGACCCGAGCACCACGCGCGCGGTCTCTCCGTCCCCGACGATGTCGAACGTCGTCCCTCCGCCGTCGTCGACCGGCCCAAGCGGCCCCTCGCCCACGACCCGGTACGCCGCGCACGCGCGCCGCGCGAGCGGCGAGCTCGTCGGTTCGAGCAAGCGCACGCGGCCGACGAAGCGGTCCTGTGACGCTTCGACCGTCGACGGCTCTGCGAGGAGAAGGCGCGGCAGCTCGCAATCGGGATCGCGGGGGCCCGGCGCGCCGAAGAGCATCGCGATGAACCGCGCGATCGCGTACAGCAGGCCCACGAGGCCATAGACGGCGAAGCACGTGAGGGCGAGCGCCCAGAGGCCGAGGAACGCGAGCGCCGCGGCTGCGAACGCGGCGCTGCCCGAGCCGGTCAGCACGTAGGTGACGAAGCTCGCCGCGAGGGTCGGCACGACGATGATCCACTTTCCCCAGCTGATCGCGGCCTTCTCGAGCCGCGACGGCCCGCCCTTCAATCGTTTCGCGAGCGCCACGAGCGCGTTCGCGCGACCGCTCGTCGTCCTGAGGTCGAACAGCCGCGTGCGACCGCAGCGCGGGCAGGCCGTCACGCGCGGCAGCCTCACGGCACATGTCGGGCAGAGCAGCGTGAGGTCGGTGCGCACGGGTGCCGGGGATGGTAGCCCGTGCCTGACCGCGGCGCCCCGTGGGAGGCGCTTCCTCGCGTGCACGACGCCGTCGTTTTGCTATGCTGGCGGCCGATCATGGGCAAGGCCAAGCGAGCGGCGAAGAAAGAGCGCCGCGAGGACAAGGCGCTCCTCGAGGCCGAGCGACGCGTGTACGAGCGCCGGCACAGGGTCCGGCTAGGTCTGGTCGTGGCGGTTCCCGTCCTCACGGGCGCGGCCGCGGGCGTCACCGCATGGGTCTACGACCGGCCGAGCCTGAGCGGTGCGATCCTCCTCGGCGGAGCGCTCGTCTGGCTCGCGGTCGGGCTGAGCTTCCTCGGTGCGCAGGTCCCTCCGCGGGGACGAGGCCGCCCGGGCTCGATCAACTTCGGTCGCTAGCTCGACGCGCGATGGACAATCGCGATGCGGCGCGCTGGGAGTCTGCCCAAGAGGGCGCAGAGCTCCTTCGCGAGGGTGACTACGACGAGGCCGCGCTCGAGCTCGAGCGCGTCGTCCTCGCGGATCCGGACAACGAGTACGCGCTCTACTTCCTCGGTAGCGTTCGCTTTCACCAGCAGAAGTGGCAGCAGGCGCTCAAGGCGTACGTGACCGCGCTCGAGAAGAAGCCCGAGTACCTCGGCGCGATCGTCGGCGCGGGCCACGTTCTGCGCATGATGGGCGAGCTCGATCGGGCGATCCGGATGGGCCGACAGGTCCTCGATCGAGACGAGCGCGACGCGGACGCGCTCTACCTCCTCGGGCTCGCGCACTTCCAGCGTGGGGACCGCGCGGAGGCGCACGACTATCTCGGCCGGTTCCTCGAGACCAACCCGGAGATCGAGCCGCGGCTCGAGGTTCAGGGGCTCCTACAGACGCTCGACGGGCAGGTGCTACGATCCGAGGAGGGCGACGGCTCGGACTGAGCCCCGGGCCCGTCCGGCCGGGTCGACCGGGGTACAACATGGCGAAGACGACGTTCGAAGAGGATCGGTTCTCGGCAGGAGGCGACATGGCGCTCGGCGACGCCGGGCTCGCCGAGGTGCGGCGCGCGCGTCGTGCGTGGGAGAACGGACCGGTCGCCGAAGCCGCATCGCGGATGCCGCTTCGCAAAGCGAGGTTCGCGACGCTCGGCGACATCGAAGTTCCGGACGCTCGCGACGCCCGCCGACGTGCGACGTCGACTACATGCGCGACCTCGGCTTTCCGGGCGAGTACCCGTTCACGCGCGGCGTCCAGCCGACCATGTACCGCGGCCGC
This sequence comes from uncultured delta proteobacterium, assembly GCA_963740495.1. GTDB lineage: Bacteria > Myxococcota_A > Polyangia > Polyangiales > CAVUEK01 > CAVUEK01. Next base: position 913,069 of record CAVUEK010000001.1, on the reverse strand, counting down.
CTCTGGACGATGCGGATGTTCGCCGGCTTCGGCACGCCGCGAGCAGACGAACGAGCGCTTCCGCTATCTCCTCGCGCAGGGGCAGACCGGCCTCTCCACCGCCTTCGATTTTCCGACGCTCATGGGCTACGACTCCGACTCGCCGCGCTCGCTCGGGGAGGTCGGGATGTGCGGCGTCGCGGTCGACACGCTGCGCGACATGGAGGTGCTCGTTCGACGGCATCCCGCTCGATCGAGTCACGACGTCGATGACGATCAACGGGCCGGCGATCGTGCTGCTCGTCTTTCTACGTCGCGCTCGCCGACCAGTCGCGGCATCCCGCGCGCGACAGCATCGGCGGCACGGTCCAGAACGACTGCCTCAAGGAGTTCATCGCGCAGCACGCGTGGGTGGTTCCGCCGCGGCCCGCGATGCGGATCGTCACCGACATGATCGAGTTCTGCGCGGCGAGAGATGCCGCGCTGGAACTCGGTGTCGATCAGCGGCTACCACATCCGCGAGGCGGGCGCGACGGCCGCGCAGGAGCTCGCGTTCACGCTCGCCGACGGGCTCGCCTACGTCGAGTGGTGCCGTCGAGCGCGGGCTCGACGTCGACGATTTCGCGCCGCGGCTCTCCTTCTTCTTCGACGTCCACAACGACTTCTTCGAGGAGATCGCGAAGCTCCGCGCGGCGCGTCGCATGTGGGCGCGCTTCATGAAAGAGCGCTTCGGCGCGCAGCGACGAGCGCTCGATGATGCTCCGGACGCACGCGCAGACGGCGGGCGTCTCGCTCACCGCGCAGCAGCCGCACAACAACGTGGCGCGCGTCGCGCTCCAGGCGCTCGCGGCCGTGCTCGGCGGCACGCAGTCGCTGCACACGAACTCGCTCGACGAGACCTACGCGCTGCCGACGGAGGAGGCGGTGACCATCGCGCTGCGCACGCAGCAGATCATCGCGGAGGAGATCGGCGTCGCGAGCACGATCGACCCGCTCGGCGGCAGCTACTACGTCGAGTGGCTGACCGAACCGCCTCGAGGCCGAGGCGCTCGACTACATCCGAGAAGATCGACGAGATCGGCGGGATGGTCGAGGCCGTGGAGCACGGCTACCCGCAGCGCGAGATCGCCGCGATCGGCGTATCGGTTGCAGCAGCAGGTCGACGCGCGGCGAGCGCATCGTCGTCGGCGTCAACGAGTACGTGCGACGGACGGGGAGTCGCGCATCCCGCTCCTCAAGATCGACGAGACCGTCCAGCGGGAGCAGGTCGCGGCGCTGGGGCGCCTGAAGGCCGAGCGGGACGCCGCCGCCGTGACGACCGCCCTCGCGGCCGTGCGGGACGCTGCGCAGAGCGACGGAACCTGATGCCGCCGATCATCGACGCGGCCAAGGTCTACGCGACCGAGCAGGAGATCTGCGACGTGCTGCGCGAGGTCTTCGGCCAGCACAGCGACCACCCCGAGTTCTGATCATCTCGCCTCGCGTCACGCACACGGGCCGGGGTCGCACACCTCTTGGCAGGTGACCGTCGTCCCCGTGAGAGTGCAGGTCGTTCCGGACGCGCAGAGCGTGCAGGCGCACGCCTCGTCGATGGCGCCCGCGCCGCACGGGTTGTCGGCGCAATCGACACCGAGCTCTCCGCCCTGGTGGATCAGGCAGAGCTCGTCGCCCTGGCAGGTCGTGCCCTCGCAGTCGTACTCGGAGCACGGGTCCATCAGGAGCTCGTAGCCGAGCGGGCCGCACTCGGCGCGATAGAGACCCTCGGGGCAGAGCTCGTAGTAGCAGCGGAGCAAGCCCTCGCCCGTGCAGGGGTCTCCCTCCGCCGGGAGCGCGGCCGGACAGACGAGAAGCGGGCCGGCGTCCGTCCCGGCGTCGAAGCTCGCGTCGAACGGTCCCGCGTCCACCGCGCCCGCGTCGAGGGGGCCGGCGTCGCTCGAGCCGTCATCCCCTCCGCCGCACGAGAGCGACAGAAGCAGGGTCGCGCAGACGAGGCGTCGCATCGGTCGAGGATACGGGCCCGGGAGGTGCGAAGTCGACCGTTTGCGGCAGCCGCGCTGTCGTCACGCGGCTTCCGACCCGTTCTCGGCTATTCTCGGAGCGAGCTTGCGAACACGGATCGAACCGGCTCACGAGACCCTCGTCGCGGGCAGAGGGGATGCCCCGCTGCTCCTCACGTGTGAGCACGCGTCGGAGCACGTACCCTCTCCGTGGCATTGGCTCGACGAGGACTCGTGGCTCCGCGGCACGCACTGGGCATGCGATCTCGGCGCCGCGGATCTCACGCGCGACCTCGCGGCGGCCTGGGACGCGCGCGCAGTGCTGGCTCGGTTCACGCGCCTCCTCGTCGACCCGAACCGGCCGCCCGGCCATCCGGAGCTCTTCCGCACGCGCGCGGAAGGTCGCGAGGTGGCGATGAACCGCGCGGCCGACGACGCCGATCGCACGCGCCGGATCGAGCAGCTCTATCGGCCCTACCACGACGCGGTGGATGCGGCGATCGTGGAGTCGAGCGCCCGCGTCGTCTTCGCGATCCACTCGTTCACGCCGGTCTACGAGGGAGAGCCGCGGCACCTCGAGGTCGGAGTCCTCTTCGACGCCGAAGAGCAGCTGGCGCGCCGCGCGCACGACGCGCTCGCGCACGCCGGGCTCGAGGTCGCGCTGAACGAGCCGTACTCCGGCAAGCACGGGCTCGCGTTCTCGGCCGTTCAGCACGCGGCTCGGCACGGTTGCCGCGCGCTCGAGCTCGAGGTGCGCCAGGACCTCGCCGTCGACGACGCGTTTCGCTCGCGGCTCATCTCGGCGCTCGCGCCGGCGCTCCTCGCCGACGCCTGAATCAGACGCCGAGCAGCTTGAGCTGGCGCTTCGCGCGCCCGTCGCTCTCTTGGAACGCGACCGGGTAGCTCCCGCTGAAGCACGCGTCGCAGTAGCCGCCGCCGCCGATCGCAGCGTGGAGCCCTTCGATCTGAGATGTAGCCGAGCGAGTCGGCGCCGAGGTAGCGCGCGATCTCGCCTTCGGTGTGCGAGGCAGCGATGAGCTCGCCGCGCGACGGCGTGTCGATGCCGTAGAAACACGGCCAGCGAGTCGGAGGCGACGCTGATCCGCAGGTGCACCTCCTTCGCGCCCGCATCGCGCAGCATCCGGACGATCTTTCGGCTCGTCGTGCCGCGCACGATCGAGTCGTCGATCACGGCGACACGCTTGCCCTCGAGGATGTGTCGCACCGGATGGAGCTTCAGACGGACGCCGAAGTGGCGGATCGACTGCTGGGGCTCGATGAACGTGCGCCCGACGTAGTGGCTGCGGATGAGGCCGAGCTCGAACGGGCGGCGGACTGCCTCTGCGAAGCCGAGCGCTCCAGCGACGCCGCTGTCCGGGACCGGGATGACGACGTCGCAGTCGGTGGGCGTCTCTTCGGCGAGCTTTCTCCCGAGGCGCTTGCGCGCTTCGTAGACGCTGACGCCGCCGAGCACGGCGTCGGGGCGCGCGAAGTAGACGTACTCGAAGATGCACATCTTCGGGTCGGCCGCGGGGAACGGCTTCAGGCTGTTCGTCCCGAACTTGTTGATGACGACCATCTCGCCGGGCTCGATGTCCCTTTGCCACGAGCCCCCCATCAGATCGAAGGCGGGCGGCTCCGATGCGACGAGATGCGCCTCCTTCATGGTGCCGAGGCAGAGCGGGCGAAACCCGTGGGGGTCGCGCGCGGCGATGAGCTCCTCGTTCGTGAGAAACACCATCGAGTACGCGCCGCGAACCTGGGCGAGCGCCTCGGCGACGCGCTCGACCGTCGTCGCGCCCTTGGAGCGCGCGATGAGGTGGACGAGCACTTCGGTGTCGCTCGTGGTCGCGAATATGCTGCCCTCGGACTCGAGCCGCGCGCGGAGCTCCTCCGCGTTGGTCAGGTTGCCGTTGTGCCCGAGCGCGATCGAGCCGTGTGCGTAGTCGACGGCGATCGGCTGCGCATTTTTCAGGTCCGACTCGCCGGCGGTCGAGTACCGCACGTGTCCGATGGCGCGGTCGCCCCGAAGGCGTTCGATCGTGGCGGCGTCGAATACCTCCTGGACGAGGCCGAGCGCGCGATGGGCGTACAGCCGCGAGCCATCGGTGCTGACGATACCGGCGGACTCCTGGCCGCGATGCTGGAGCGCGTGGAGGCCGAGATACGTGAGGTTCGCGGCCTCTTCGGCCCCGAAGACCCCGAAGACCCCGCACTCGTCGTGAAAGTGATCGTCGTCGATGTGCATCCGACGCGCTTCTTGTAGTGCTCCGGCTCGCCGTAGTCCATGGCCGGGTGCCCGGGCTTTCAGGCTCTGGTATGGAAGGCCCCATGCGGCGCGGCACCGCCATCGCCGGAATCCTCATCGTTCTTTTGTGCTTCTGGGCCGGAACTGCGCAGGCGCACCTCGGGAGCACCAAGTTCATCCACGTCGAGCGCACCGAGGACGGGGCCGCCGCGGAGATCCTCGTCGACACCGTGGACCTCTCGATGGAGCTCCGGATGGGCGAGGAGCCCGACGAGACCGAGCTCCGCAGACATCGCGGCGCGATGGAGCGGTTCATCTCGGATGGGATCACGCTGCGGGACGGGGGCGAGCGCTGCGCGTCGACCGTCGCCTTCGTCGCGTTCGTCTCGCGCGACGCGCGCCGTTTCGCGCGGTTCGAGGTCACGTGGGCGTGCGCATCGGGCGCGACCGACGTGGTCCTCCGCGACGACACGGTGTTCGCGGACGACCCACAGCACGAGGCGTTCGTGCGCGTCCTCTTCTCGGGCGAGACCGACGCGCGGATCCTCCGGCGCGGCCGGCAGGAGACCGAGCTCTCGGAGGCGCCGGGGGCGGTGACGCTCGCGCTCACGTACATCGAGGAGGGCGCGCTCCACCTCGCGACCGGCTATGACCACATCCTGTTTCTCTTGTCGCTCGTGCTGGCGGCAGGCCTGGTTGCGGCACGCGAGGGACGGCGACGCGCGCTCCGCGACATCGCGGTCATCGTGACCGCGTTCACGCTCGGCCACAGCGTCACGCTCGCGGCCGCCGCGCTCGAAGTCGTCGTGCTGCCGTCCCGGCTCGTCGAGAGCCTCATCGCGGCGTCGATCGTCGTCGTCGCGCTCGTCAACGTCGTGAGACCGAGCGCGCGGTCCAAGATGCACTGGCTCGCCGCGGGGTTCGGGCTGATCCACGGCTTCGGCTTTTCCGCCGTCCTCGCCGAGCAGGGCCTCCCCCGCGGCCAGCGCGTCCTCGCGCTCTTCTCGTTCAACGTCGGCATCGAGCTCGCCCAGCTCACGTTCGTCGCGCTCATCCTGTTCCCTCTCGGTTGGCTCGCGCGCTACGACGGATACGAGCGGATCGTCGTCCGCGGCGGATCGGTCCTCATCGCTCTTCTCGCCGGCGTCTGGCTGATCGAGCGCGCGCTCGGTTGAGCTGTCAGATGTCGCAGACGCCGTACTGCTGGCCGCGGATGATGATCGGCGTCGAGAAGCCGTAACAGATGAGGCCGCCCGTGCATCCGGTCCCCGCGGGGTAGCGGCACCAGTGGAGGCAGGCGCCGCCGACGCAGCCGAATCCAGCTCTGCAGTCCGTGTCGTCGAAGCACGTCGCGCCCTGCCCGCCGGTCCCCACGGGGGTCGCGCAATCCGTGAGCGGCCGCATCGCGCCGGTCGTCTCCTGGAACACCCCGCAGTACGCCGCGGCGGGGCACCCGGTTTGCGTGACCGGGTCGCACACGTGGGTGCACAGCGTCACCCCCGGGAGCGCGCCGCCGCTCCCATCGTCGAGGGTGATGAGACAGAGCCCACCCGAACAGTCGGCGTCGGACGAACAAAAGTGCGAGCACACGTTCGTCGTGCCGGGGGCCGCGATGTTGATGCAGAGGTCGCCGGCGCGGCAGCCGGCGACGCCCGTGCAGGACTGACCCGTCATGGCCGCCCCCGCCGTGGCGCAGAATCGCGCGCCCGTCCCGTCGAGGACGCATGCCTGCGCCGACGGGCAGCCGCACTGCGGCGCGACGAGCCGGCACGGCGACTCGGTGCACGAGCTCACGCAACCGCGGCCGGGGTCGCAGCTCATGCCGCTTCCGCAGAGCGCGGCGCTCGGCGTGAACGAGCACGTGCCCGACGGTTCGTTGCACGTGTCGACGGTGCAGGAGATCCCGTCGTCACAGACGACGGCGACCCCAGGCGTGCAGGTGCCGGCCGTGCAGCGCTCGACGCCGTTGCAGGCGATCCCGTCGCTGCACGCGGCCGCTGACGTGCAGCCCGGCGGCCCCGAATCGTGGCCGGCGTCGGGCATCCCGGCGTCGAGCTGGCCGCCGTCGCGCCCGCCGTCGAGCGCGCCCGCGTCTGCAGCGACGGTCGCGTCGAGGACATCTCCCGAGTCGAGCCCGGCGGCGTCGGGCGCCGGCCGCGCTCCGTCTCGGCCGGCGGCGTCGAGCGAGAGGTGTGCGTCGAGCCCACCGCCATCGAACCGAGGCGGGCCCGGACGTCCGCCCGTCGCACAGCCGAACGAGGCGATGCCGACGACAGCGATCGCGAACGCGGCTCGAGCCCACCCTTGCACCCGAGGGGAGCATAGGAGCCGTGCGCCTGGGCCGCAAACGAGCCGAGTCCCGCCTTGCAACACGAAAATGGCCGTTGGCACTGGTAAGATGCCGGGCCCGATGAGCTCCGGCCGCCTCTTTCGCCGCGTCGAATCGCTCGTCCCGCGCCGCGCGCGGGAGTACGGCGGCAAGGCGCAGAACCTCGCTGCGCTGGCCCGCGCGGGCTTCCCCGTGCCCGCGGCGTACGCGTTGAGCGGCGAGGTGTCGCGTGACGCGCTGGCACGGATCCTCGGCGACGACGAGTCGCTCGCCAGCCTCGTCCAGCGTGGCGAGACGGACGAGCGCCGGCTCGCTGCGATCGCGGAGAAGGTTCGACGGGCGCCGCTCGGGACCGCGCTCGAAAAGGATCTCGATCGTGTGCGCGACGATCTCGGTCACGCGGGCGTCCGATCGTTGGCGGTGCGCTCCTCGTCGACCCGCGAAGACGACGTCGTGACCTCCGCAGCTGGCCTCCACGAGACGTACCTCGACGTGCGAACCAAGGATGCGCTCCGCGACGCCGTCCGCTCTTGCTGGGCGAGCCTGTTCGAGAGACGCGTCGTCGCGTACCTCCGCGGAGTGCGTCGCGGCGGCGACGCGGCGATGGGTGTCGTCGTTCAGGCGATGGTTCCCGCCGACGTGAGCGGCGTGCTCTTCACCGTGAACCCGCTCACCGGGGACGGCGGAGAGATGGTCGTCAACGCGGCGTGGGGGCTCGGCCCGAGCATCGTCGACGGCAAGGTGTCGCCGGACACGTACCGCATCGACAAGGCGACGTTGGCGCTCCGCGACCGGTCGGTCGGCGACAAGAGCACGCGGATCGTCATCGGGCCCGACGGCGGCTTGCGCGAAGAGACGCTCGGCGAGCCGGCGCGCTCGGCGGCCACGATCAGCGACGGCCTGCTCACGGAGCTGGCCGCGCTCGGACGCCGTGTCGAGACGCAATTCGGCGCGCCGCAAGACGTGGAGTTCGCGATCGCGTCCGGCACGATCTACCTCCTTCAGAGCCGCCCGATCAGCACTCTCTCCCCCGGATTTCATCCGCGGCGCTCGCGCGGCAAGCCGGCCGATCGCTCGCGCATCGTCTGGTCCAACGTGAACGTCGGCGAAGCGCTCCCTGGGGTGGCGACGCCGTTCACCTGGTCCGTGCTCTCCGGGTTCAGCGAGCTCGGGTTCCGGCGCGCCTTCGGGGCGCTCGGCTGCCGTGTCCCGCGCGACGCGGAGCTCGTCGGCAATTTCCGCGGTCGCATCTATCTGAACCTCACCGAGTTCGTGGCGATCTCGACGCAGGTTCCGGGCCTCCGACCGCGCACGCTGCTCTCGCTCGGCGGAGGCGGCGAGGTCGCGCGCCTCGAGGCCGAGGCGGAGGACCGCGGCTCGCTCGGCTTCTTCGTGCGCCTTCCCGTGACGATCACCCGCTTCGCCCGGGAGAACTTCCGCCTCACGGCGAGGGTCGAGGAGTTCGAGGCGTACTTCGAGGAGGAGCGCGAGCGCTACCGCGCCGTCGACTTGCGCATCCTCTCGCCCATCGCTCTCGGCAAGACGCTTCGCGACATCGAGGATCTGCTCGACCGGTCGGGCGCGATCATGCTCAGCTCGTACGGGAACCTCCTCGCGAGCGTCGTCACGCTGCGGAGCGTGCTCGGGCTGGTCGCCAAGCGAAACGCGGACCGCATCGAGCGCGCGCTGCTGACGGGGCTCGCCGACGTCGAGAGCGCGGCGCCCGGCCTCGCGCTCTGGCACATCGCGGAGATGGCGCGCGGCGAGCCGGGTGCGCGAGAGGCGATCCTCGGCAGCGATCCGGCGCGGTTGCGCATCGGCGACTTGCCCGCGGGGCCCACGCGCCGCGCGCTCGAGCGTTTCATCGAGGCGTACGGGTTCCGTGGCGCGCGCGAGGCCGAGATAGCGACGCCCCGCTGGCGCGAGGATCCGACGCTCCTGCTCGTGACGATCCGCGCTCATCTGCTTCGAGAGGGCGACGCGGAGACCCCGGTGCAGGTCGAACGACGCCAGCGCGCGGTCCGCGAGTCGGCCGCTCGGGAGCTCGAGCGCTTGCTTCCCGCGCCCGTGCGTGCCGCGGTGCGACACCTCCTCGCGCTCGTCCAGCGCTACATGCGCGTTCGAGAGCGGCTGCGCGCGCACGTGACCGAGGTGCTGGGGATGTTCCGCGACGTCGTGCTCGACGCCTCCCGGCGAATGGCATCGCGAGAACCGCACGTCGGTCCCGACGCGGCGTTCTTCCTGACGATCGAAGAGCTCCACGCGCTCCTCAAGGGAGACGCGCGCACGGTCGCCTCGCTCGTCCGCCAGCGCCGCCAACAACACGAGCGAGACCGCCGGCTGCCGGATCCACCCGACACGTTCGTCGGCTATCCACCCGAGAGCGAGCCCGCGCCACCCGCGACGAACGCGCTCGAAGGCTTGCCGGCGAGCTCCGGGCGCGTGCAGGGCGTCGCGCGTGTCCTCACGTCGCCGTCCGACGCGGCAGAGCTCCGCGCAGGCGAGATCCTCGTCGCGCCTTACGCGGACGTAGGCTGGACACCGCTGTTCACGCTGGTCGCAGCCGTCGTCACCGACCTCGGCGGTCCGCTGAGCCACGCGGCGATCGTCGCTCGGGAGTACGGCGTCCCCGCGGTCGTCAACGTCAAGGCGGGCACACGCGTCATCCGCACGGGCGATCGTCTCGCGGTCGACGGTGACGCCGGGACCGTCGAGATCCTCGGTGAGGACGTTGGCGACTGAGCCGAACATCTCGGTCGTTCATCGCGACGACGCGCTCCTCGTCGTCACCAAGCCGGCGGGGCTCTCGACGACCTCTCCGGGCCGCGGCCCTTCGCTGGTAGAGCTCGTCGGACGGCTCAATCCGACCGCGCCCGCGCTCCATCCGACGTCGCGCCTCGACGCGGAGGTGACGGGGCTCGTGACGTTCGCGCGCACGCGCGACGCGAACAAGGCCCTCCTCTCCGCTCGTCGCGCGGGAACGTACGGCCGGCTCTATCTCGGCCTCGCGTCCGTCGCGCCCGAGCCCGCGCGAGGAACATGGGACCGCGACATCGCGCTCCACGCGACCGACCGGCGCCTCCGGCGAGCCGTCGCTCCAGGCGCCAGCGCGACCGCGCGACGCAAGGCCGTCACCGACTACGAGGTGCGGGCGACGGCGCCCGCGGCCGTGCTCCTCGGCCTGCGTCCGCGAACCGGCCGGACGCATCAGCTCCGCGTCCACGCCGCGGACGCCGGCTGCCCGTTGCTCGGCGACGTGCGCTACGGGGGAGCGCCTCGCGCCGTGCGCAGAGACGGTTGCGTCGTGACCGCGCGTCGCGTGATGCTTCACTGCGTCTGGCTGAAGCTTCCCGACGTCGCCGGCGGTGGCGGAACCCTCGAGCTCCGCGCGGAGGTGCCGGACGACTTCCGTGCCGTGTGGATGGGAGCGGGAGGCGCCGACGCGGCTCTCCGGGACGAGTAGGGCCCGCTCACTCCGCCGCGCGGGCCGGGTCGTAGACGTCGGGCTCGACGAAGAGGTAGCGAGCGAGTGGGACGGCGGCGCGGATGCGGGTCTCGAGCTCGTTGGTTCGGCGCGCGACTTCGTCGGCCGTGAGCGTTCCGTCCCAGTGCACCTTGAGCGCGACGACGAGCTCGTCCTCGCCCAGCTGCATCGTTCGCATGGACACGAGCCGCTTGACGCCCTCGTGGGACTCGACCACCTCGGAGATTTGTCGCTGGCTCTCCTCGCTCGCACCCTCGCCGATGAGCAGCGACTTCGTTTCACGCGCGACGAAGAACGCGATCAGCACGAGAAGCACGCCGATCGCGAACGTCGAGTAGACGTCGAAGAAGGGATTGCCCGTGACGAGGACGAGGCCGATTCCGGCGAGCGCGAGCACGAGCCCGATCAGCGCGCCGGTGTCCTCCATCCAGATCACGATGATCTCGGTCGACTTCGAGGCCTCGATGAACGCGATGAGGCCCTGCTCGCCGCGATGGCGATTGACCTCTCGGGTCGCTGCGGTCCAGGACCAACCCTCGAGCGCGATGCTCACGACGAGCACGGCTATCGCGACCGCCGGTTCCTGCATGCTGACGTCGTGCCCGGCACGGAGCGCGGCCCTGATCTCGTGGAGCTTGTGGAGGCCCTCGTAGAACGCGAAGAGCCCACCGAGCGAGAACAAGAGGATCGCGACGATGAAGCTCCAGAAGTAGCTCTCCATCTTGTAGCCGAACGGATGCCGCCGGTCGGGCGGTTTCGCGGCGCGGCGGATCCCGAGCAGGAGCAAGAGTTGATTGCCCGTGTCCGCGAGGGAGTGGATCGCCTCCGCCAGCATCGCGGACGAGCCCGACAACGCGAACGCGACGAACTTCGCCGTCGCGATCCCGAAGTTCGCCGCGAGCGCAAGGAGAACGACCTTCTTCGAACCGTGGTCAGCCATGGGGCGCACTGCCCTCCGCGAAGGTCCGAGCCCGCGCGGCGTCAATCCCGGCGGGGGGCGTCCTCGCGGTCGTCGCCGGCTCCGGCCGCGACTTCGAGCTCCGGCAGCGCGGCGCCCAGCTCCCGCTCGAGCGCGCGCACGATCTCGTCTTCGATCTCGATCGCGCCTGGTGCGAGACGTTCCACGTTCCGCTGATAGACGTAGACACGCGAGACGCGAACCACGTCTTTCTCGTCCGTCGCGAAGTCCAAGAGGACGGGTATTCGCGGGTCGACGGTATCGGCGACGACCTCGGCGCCAGGCATGTCGACGACAATCACGAGCGCTCCGTCGAGCGCCTCACGCAGCGACGGCTCGAGGCGATGGATGGCCGTCTCGACCCGCCGCTCGAATTCGATCGGAGGGAAGCGACCAGGGCGCCCGCGGCGCGCGAAGCTCGAGCTCGCGACATTTCAGGAACGCGACGGTCGCCCCGTGGTGGTCGTCGCGCGATTCGAGGAGGAGCCCGTGATAGTACTGCGCCTCGGCGTTGTCCGGGTCGCGCGCGACCGCGGCGACGATGTGGGGGGCGGCTCCCTCGAGGTCGCCGGTCTCGAGCTTCGCCCGGCCGACGAGGACCTCGAGACCTGCGTTGTCGAACGGTCCCGTAGGCAGCGCGGCGCTCGACCCGCGCGGCGCTGTCCGGGTCGCCCATCCCGAGGTACGCGTCGACCTTGAGCAGCATGGCGTCGGCGAGCTCCTCGTCGTCCTCCATGAAGTCGATCGCGTCCTCGATGAGCTCGAGCGCCTCGGCGTAGTCGCCCATCGGGTGCATCAGCACCTCGGCCGCGTTGAGCATCGCCTCGACGAACGTGTCGTCGGCCGCGATCGCCTGTCGATAGTGATCGAGCGCCAGCTCGGGGTTTCCCTCCGCAGCGTGGATGTAACCGATGAGGTTGTGGGCCTCGGGCGACTCGGCGTCGAGCTCGAGGCCCTTCTGAGCGGAGAGGAGCGCTCCGGCGAGATCCCCGCGCGAGACGAGATCCCAACCCCGATCCAGGTGGGCCGTGAACTGGTCCATGGGCCCTCTGCCGTTACCCCGCATCGCCACTTGGCGCGGAAGGTACGGCTAGGGCCGCCCGAGTCAAGGAGCGTCGTAAGGAGCGTCGTGGCCGGCGGCTCGAAGCACCTCCGGGCCGCGTCCGCGACGCTTCCGGGGTAGTCTCCCCCATCGGGATGGCGTCGCGTCACGTTCTTCCGCTCGCGCTCCTCGTCGCTCTCGCCGGCAGCGGGTGCATCGCGTTCGCTCCGGAGAGCGACGGCACCTGGACGTTCGGCCAGACGGCGTCCGGGATCCTCGTCCGGGGTGTCTCGCTTCCGGACTCGGGCGACGGATGGGTGCGCGCGCGGCCGGGCGAGGACACGCGCTACGGGACGCCGCAGCTCATCTCTGCGATCACGCGCGCGGCCGCGAGCGTTGCGCACGACATCCCGGGCAGCCCCCCGCTGCGGATCGGCGACATCTCGGCGCGCGGAGGTGGCCGGCACTCGCGTCACGGAAGCCACCGGTCGGGGAGGGACGCCGACGTCATCTTCTACGTCGTCGACGCCACGGGCCGCGCTTCGCGGGGCCGGGGGTGGCTCGCGTTCGATCGCTTCGGTGCGGCGCGCGAGACGACGACGCCGGAAGGGCTCGCTCCGTCGAACGAGCTCTTCTTCTTCGACGTGGCGCGCAACTGGCACCTCGTCCGGACGCTCCTCCTCGACCCCGAGGCGGCGGTCCAGTGGATCTTCTGCTCGCACGGCGTGAAGCAGAGGCTGCTCGAGTACGCGGCCATCCACGAGCCGGACCCGCGCGCCATCTTCCGCGCGAGCTGGGTGCTGCACCAGCCGTCGACCGGAAACCCGCACGCCGACCACTTCCACGTGCGCGTGCTCTGCACCGAGGAGGAGCGCGCGGCGGGATGTTGGAACCGCGGCCCCGTCTGGCCGTGGCAGCGCCCACAGCGCGACAAGCCGGCGCCGGAGGAGGGGGCCGACCGTCTCGACGATGCCACGCTCGTCCGAGCGCTGATGGAGGATGCCCCCGTCGAGGGCGATCGGGCGAGCGAGGAGCCCTCCACGTGACGAGCCGCGAGACGGGCGGCGCCGCCGGCACGGGGAGCGGAGCTCCCTCGCGCGCTTGGGTGCTCGTCGCGGTCGCGGTCGGCGCGCTCCTCCTCGGGGGTCTCCTCGGGACGTGCGCCGTCTTCCTGGCGTCGCGCCCGGACGACGACGAGCCCGACACGGTGACGGTCGTGCGGCCGACCCCCAACGTCGTCGTCGCCGTGCGCGACCTCGCGCGCCTCGAGAGCGCCGAGTTCCACATGGAGCGCGTCATCGATCTTCGCGACCGGCAGTCGCGGCTGTTCGGCCTCGTCGAGTCCGAGGACGCGCTCTTGCTCGTCGCGGCCGGCGACGTGATCGCCGGCGTGGACCTCGCGGAATCTTCCGACGACGACGTCGTCGTGGATTCGGAGACGCACACCGCGACCGTCACGCTCCCGGCGCCACGCGTGCTCGTCACGCGGCTCGACAACGAGCACACGTACGTTCACTCGCGCGACACGGGTCTGCTCGCCGAGCGGAGCGAGACGCTCGAGACGCGTGCTCGTCAGGAGGCGGAGCGAACTCTGGAAGAGAGCGCCGTGGAGGCGGGGCTCCTCGACCGGGCACGTGCGAACACCGCCGCGACCGTCCGCACGCTCGTCCAGGCGCTGGGCTACGAATCGGTCGAGGTGCGCTTCCGCTGATTGGTCATCGCGGCGGTCGCCGCGCGCAGGATCGCCTCGTGGTCTTCTCGGTGCTTGCTCAGTACACCGAGCGTCTCGCGAACGAGCTCCGGCTCGAGATCCGAGGCACCGAGCAGGACGAGCGCTCGCGACCAGTCGATGACCTCGGCGACGCTGGGGGTCTTCCTCAGGTCGAGGGCTCGCGTCGCCTGCGCCACGGCGACGATCTGCCGGGTCAGCTCCGCGGACGCCTCGGGCACGTGGCGCCGCACGATCTCGGTCTCTCGCTCGGCGGACGGGTAGTCGAGAAAGAGATGCAAGCACCGGCGGCGGAGCGCCTCGGTCATCTCGCGGGTCGCATTGCTCGTCAACACGACGTAGGGCAGGACTTCCGCGCGGCGCGTGCCGAGCTCGGGGATCGTGACCTGGAAGTCGCTCAGCACCTCGAGCAGGAGCGCCTCGAACTCGGGGTCGCTCCGGTCGACCTCGTCGACGAGCAGCACGACCGGGGTCGCGCTCGTGACGGCGGCGAGCAGCGGCCGCGCGAGCAGGAATCGCTCGTGGAAGAAGGCAGACTCTTGCGCGGCGACGCGCTCTACCGCTTCGGGAACGTCGTGCGCGCCGCTCACGAGATCGCGGAGCGCGTCGCGCACGAGTTGGGTGTACAACATCTGCTTGCCGTACTCCCACTCGTAGATCGCGCGCGCTTCGTCGAGGCCTTCGTAGCACTGGAGCCGTAGAAGCTCGCGGTTGCTCGCCCGCGCGACCGCCTTGGCGAGCTCCGTCTTTCCGACGCCTGCGGGCCCCTCGAGCAGGAGCGGCTTGCCGAGGGCGCCGGCGAGGTAGGCGACGACCGCGACGTCGCGATCGGCGATGTAGTCCGCGCGGTCGAGCGAGGCGGCGGCATCGTCGGCGGAGGCGAACGGCGGCGCGGGCTCCGGCGGTCCCATCAGACCTCGCTCATCGCTTCCTTCACGAGGCGGAGCGCGAGCTGGCCCATGTTGTGGGCGCCCGTCTTCGACAGGATGCTCGCCACGACCTCGTCGTACTCGGCGGGCTGCATGTGGAGCTGCGTGAGCGTCTCGTCGGGCGAGCGGCCTTCGACGAACAGGCCGACCACCTGTTGCTCGCGCGACGTGAGCCGCGCGCGCTCCGCTTCGGCGCGGACGACGCGCGCGCGTGCGAGGAAGCGGTCGCGGTCCTCGGCGCCGGGGGGAGGGCGGTGTGCGCCCGGTGGAGGTGTCCGCTTGGCCAGAGGTGGCAGGCTGCTCACCGGCCGCGTGATGCCGAGGCTTCGCACGAGGAACGCCGAGAGGGCGGCGCCCGGAGGCGGCTTCGGCGCGAGGAGCGTTCGCTCGGTCGGCTCGTCGGACACGAGGGATGGGTCGTGCAGGCGGCTCAAGAGCAGCGCGGTCAGCTCCGGCTGGCGCCTGCGCATCTCGTCGAGGAGCTCGAGCCCACCGCCGTCGGGCAGCCGAAGCTCGGTGACGAGCCCCGACCACTTGTCCCGGTCGTAGATCGCGATGCGTGCTTCGGCCACGCTGTTGCAGAGGACCGTCGGCGCGTGGCGACCGAGCTTGAGCGTCAGCGCCCGCGCGAGCTCGATGTCGGGCTCGACGATCAGGTACGGCGGCCGCTTGGCCCGCTCATCGTCCATCGTTGGGGATCGTAGTCGGCCCTACCGATTCGCGCACGTTCGTTGGCCATGGGACGGCGATTCGGCCAGAGGCGGCTCATCGAGGCACCAAACCCGGGTACCCAGCCACCTCGGGGTCGATCCGGCTGACGACGACGCGCCTGTCGCCGTCGGGCTCGGGCGTCGGCGCGCCGTCGACCAGGGCCATCGCGAGCCGTGTGCCCTCGGGCCACGCGTCGGTGGCGTGGCGGCCGGAGCCCGCGTGGCGCGGGCCCGCGGTCACGTACACGACGCCCGCAAGCTCGTCGCCGTGTAGCGCCAGGGCGTACGCCTCGTAGCCGCGCGGAGCGTCGCCTCGGACCGTGACGACGTGCTCGGGGCGACCGGACTTCGAGTGCTCCTCATAGGTGATGTGCACGTCGGGCGTGGCTCCTGCGGGCGTCTCGATCGGCCCGTCGCTATCGACGCGCGCGCGGAGGAAACGCGCGAGCTGGCTCAGATAGGTCGGGCTCGGGTCGGCCGCGATTGCCTCGCGCTCGAGGCGGATCGCTTCGTCGAGGTCGCCGGCTCGGAACTCTAGGGTGGCGAGGGTGTCGACGATCGCGCTGCGCGCGTCGGGGGGCGCGTCGTCGGGTAGCCGCTCGAGCGCCTCCTCCGCCGTACGCTCCGCGACGCGCACCATCGCGCCGTTCGCGTGGGGATCGATCGCCGTGACCCACGCCCAGAAATTGAGCTCCTCCGAGGTCGACGACGATCGCGCGCGCGCCGCGCGGAGCAGCTCGAGCTCGACGCGCCGGTCGCCGCTCGTCGACGCGACGTAGCGCGCCCCGCTCGTCGCGAGCCCGCACGCGAACACGATCGCGAAGCCGATCGCGAGGGCGCCGACGGCGCGCTCGCGCACGCGGCCGCGCGCGAACGGCGGCCAGCCCGCGGTGAGCAACACGGTCGCGAGCCCGCCTGCGACGAAGCCACCCGCGTGCCCGTAGTGGTCGATCGGGATATCGCTCAGCGCGACCCAGAGCACGACGTTCAAGAGGAGCAGGACGACCCACTGGCGGATCGCGCCGCGCATCTGCGGAGGCAGCTCGTTTCGGAAACGAAAGAGCACCCAGCCGATCGCGGCGAAGAGGCCGACGATCCCGGTCGAGGCGCCGAGCGAGGGCACGTACCGGTTGGCGAGCATCGAGGCGACGGCGCCGCCGAGACAGGAGACCGCGTAGATGACGAAGTAGCGCGCGCGGCCGAGGAGCGCCTCCATCGCGGTCCCGAGCGACCAGAGGCCCATGCTGTTGAGCAAGAAGTGCAGGTGGTACACGCCGAGCGCGTGCATGAAGTTCGCGGTGACGAGCCGGTCCCACTGGCCCGCGCGAACGAGCATCGGGAGGTTCGCGCCCATGCGTATGTCGAGGAACGGATCCTGTCCGTTCCACCCCGCGGCGTTCTGGACCGCGTAGACGATGGCGATCGACCCGAGCAGCGCGTAGGTCACCCAAGGGCGCCTCGACAGGTCGGGCTCGGGTACTCTCTCTTGCGCGCGATGATCGAAATCCACCTGGGCGACAACCTCGATGTCCTCGGAGCTCTTCCCGCGGAGAGCTTCGCGCTCGTCTACATCGATCCGCCCTTCAACACGGGCAAGGCCCAGCGGCGGGAGCGCCTGCGGACCGTACGCGACCCCGAGGGCGACCGCACGGGGTTTCAGGGGCGCCGCTACCGGACGGAGCGGCTCGGCGCGAGCGCGTTCGCGGACCGTCACGACGACTACCTCGCGTTTCTCGAGCCGCGCCTACGCGAGGCGCGCCGGGTCCTCGCGCCCGACGGCAGCCTCTTCGTCCACCTCGACTGTCGCGAGGTTCACTACGTCAAGGTGCTGCTCGACGAGATCTTCGGCCGCGCGAGCTTCCAGAACGAGATCATCTGGGCGTACGACTACGGCGCGCGCACGAAGAAGCGCTGGGCGCCGAAGCACGACAACATCCTCTTCTACACGGTCGATCCCGAGCGCTACACCTTCCATCACGACGCGATCGATCGCATCCCGTACATGGCGCCCGGCCTCGTCGGGCCCGAGAAGGCCGCGCGAGGCAAGACCCCGACCGACACCTGGTGGCACACGATCGTGAGCCCGACCGGAAAAGAGCGAACGGGCTACCCGACCCAGAAGCCGCTCGGGATCGTGCGGCGCATCGTGCGCGTGCACTCGAGCCCCGGCGACCGTTTGCTCGACTTCTTCGCCGGCAGCGGCACCCTCGGCGTCGCCGCACACGAGCTCGGCCGCGACGCCGTCCTCGTCGACTCGAGCCCCGAAGCCGTCGCCGTCATGACGACCCGCCTCGCCGCCGCGAGCCCCGTGCTGCACGGCGTGCGGTAGAAGCTATCTCGAGACTTGGCTCGCGCGATCCGCGTGACCGCGCTGGCCCGTCCCCGATCCCGATCCCCGATCCCGATCTCCGAGCGGATCCCGTGTGCGTCAGCCCATCACACCGCCGCGAGGCACCTCTTCGCGAGATCCTCGGCGGAAGCGTCGCCCGCGACCGGCAAACAGCGGACGTCCTCGCCGGCGAGCGCGATCTCCTCCTCGAGGTCGGGGGTCAATCCCCAGACGACGAGCAAGGGCGCGACCTCTTGGTCGACGACGAGCGAGGCGACCGTCGCGGCACCGATGTCGGTCACTCGACAGTCGAGGATGATGATCGACGGGATCGCTCCCGTGGACAGCCGGTCGAGCAGCTCGAGCGCGTCCTCGGTGACCTCGACCGACGTGGAGCGCTCGAACCACGCACGCACGGCGATCGCTGCTTCCGGGTCCGAGGAAGCGAGGACGACCGGGCCGATCGGACCGGGCGTGAGCGCCAGGTCGGCCACATCCGGGAACTCCGGAGCGTCGCTGTGGGGTCGATCTTCGCCGAGGTCGACCTCTTCGAGCTCGAGCACGCCGGACGCGGGCGCCGGTGGGAGCGTGCCGAGCTCGCGCCCGAGCGGAGATCGCATCGGCACGTCGCGGAACGTGGACGTCGAACGCGTCGAAGCCCTCGGGCGCGGGGGCGGTCGGCCGATCGGATCGCGTCGGATCCCACGTGCCGTTCACCGGCCGCACCTCGCTGATCGCCTCGTCGATCTCGGCCATCTGGACGATCGGCTCGATGTCCGCGAGCACGTGATCGGCGGTCGCGTCCCCGAGGCAGCTCACGATCGCGGCGCGCAGCGCCCGGTCGACGAAATCGCGCAGGCCGGCGCCTCCCTCGGGCACGGTCTCGCTGCCGTGCACCGCGAGGGCGCGATCGAGGATGCGCTCCCGAACGTCACGCGACGCGACCGCGTCGAGCGCCTCCGTCAGGACGAAGGACATCCTCCCCGGCGGCTTCGCAGGGGCGTTGCTCATCACGTCGAGATGCCTCTCACGAACTCGTTCTCTAGTCTACCTCGTGATGCGCACGGAATCGCGGACGCGTCACTCGCATGACGCCCGTCATATCGCAGTGATCACGTGCCAGGGGGCGAAGAGTCCGGAACGACGAGCTCGGTCGAGTCGAGGTTCATTCCGTTGTCACGGTACACGACGCGACGCGTCAGCCGCGCCACGTCGAAAG
Source organism: uncultured delta proteobacterium (assembly GCA_963740495.1). Taxonomy (GTDB): domain Bacteria; phylum Myxococcota_A; class Polyangia; order Polyangiales; family CAVUEK01; genus CAVUEK01. Next base: position 894,116 of record CAVUEK010000001.1, on the reverse strand, counting down.
CGTCGGTCTGCACGTTCGCTCCCACTGGATTGTGCTCGACGACGCCGTCGTCGAGATCGACCTGGCCGCCCTGCGAGAGCTGGACCCCGCAAAGCGCGTGGTCGGCGATCCGGAAGCGCTGAAGATCGATCGACGCCTCGTGCTGGCTCGAGACCCCGATCCCGGCGCCCGCCGACGGGCACGTGTCCGCTGCGCATGCCCTCGGCCGCGTCGCTTCGATTGTCGCGTCCGCAAGCGTGATCGACGTGCCAGCGCCCGACGCCGTCACGGTGGCCTCGCGACAGTTTCCGAGCTCGACCCGCTCGAGCGCGACCGCGGCGCTCTGCTGCGCGTGAATCGCGCGTCCGAACACGCCCGAGAGGTTGGACTCGACGTCGCGCACGACGACATCGCCGCCTTCGATTCGTGCTCCTGGCCCGTACACGAAGAGGGCCATGTCGCGCGACCGAACGAAGCGCGCGCGCGAGAGCATCACGACGGTGCCGCCCGCGGCTTCGATGCCGCGTCCGTACGCCAGAGGGAGAGGAACGTCCGAGGAGTCGCGAACGAAGAGGTCCTCGAGCACGAGGTGGCTCGAGTCGCCCGCGATGATCCCCTCCGGACGGCGCCCGCTCGATGAGCACTCGCCGAGCGGTCAGGTCGGCGCCGAACGACTCGATCCCAAAGCCCGCGGTCGGCGAATCGGCGCTCGCGCGCGGCGTCCGGACGACGACGTCCTCGATGGTGACGCCGGGCGCGGACAGGTGGAGCGCTGACTCGCCGTTGTCCTCGAAGTAGGCGCGACGCACGGTCCCGGGAGCTCCGGCCGACACGCCGAGGCCCGCTTCCGCCGACCGGACGATCGCGACGTCTTCCACGCTGTAGCCGGCGGCGGATGTCGCGTAGATCCCCCAGTACGCGAGGTCGTGGAGGTACGCGTGCCGGATCGTCACCGCGGCACCCGCTGTCGGAGAGATTCGCGGCTTCGAGCGCGGAGCTCGTGCCCGCGACCTCGATGCCGTCCGCGTCTATCGAGCCGGAGCTGAGCTGGACGCTCCCGCCGAGGACGCGCACTCCGCGAAGGACGATGTCAGCGCCGCTCGCGACGACGAGGTTGTCGGCGGGGCTCCTCGACCCGACGGTCAGGTCCTCGAGGACGAGGTGCGAGCCGGTCGCGAGCGTGACCACGGTGGGCGCGCCGGCCGGTCTCTCGATGCGCGTCTCTCTGCTGCATGCGCCGCGAAGATCGACGTCACCGTCGATCCGCGCTCGCTCGACGTACTCGCCCTTGCCGATCGCGACGACGTCACCCGGAAGCGCGGCCGCGATCCCCTCCGCGAGCGTCGCGAAAGGCGCGGCGTCGGAGCCGTCACCCCCCGCTGGAGCGGACGCGAGGACGTAGACCACGCCGGACGCGGGGAGATCCTCGGCGAAGTCGCCGTCCGGGCACGCGCGCCCGAGCGTCGTGCAGTCGGGCTCGCCCGGGAGGTGCGCTTCGCCGGGTGGGCACTCGCGTCGTCCGCTCGCCGGCCACGGATCGCACGCCGCGATGCCTTCGATGTCGACCTCGCGCCAACCCGAAGGGCACGGACGAAACGAGGGAGGCGCGGGCGCAGCGGGCGTCGACGGCTCGAACGCTCGCGCGTCCGGGGGAGCGTCCGTCGCCGTGCCGCCGTCGGGGGTGGGAGGTGTCGGCTCGCCGCCACACGCATGGACGAGGAGAACGACGAGCGCGATGCGCACCGCGCCATGGTATCAGAGGCGCACCTGGATCCCGCTGCTCTGGAACGCGTCACGGATCGCCGACTTGTCGTTGGCTTGGATGTAGGCCTCTTCGGGCTCGACGAGGCCCTGCTTCACGAGGGTGACCAGGTGCTCGTTCATCGTCTGCATGCCGATCTTGCGCCCGGTCTGCATGACGCTCGTGATCTGGAAGGTCTTGCCTTCGCGGATGAGGTTCGCGACGGCTGGTGTGCCGATGAGGATCTCGTGCGCGGCGACGCGGCCGCCGCCCTTCTTCTTGCAGAGCACTCTGCGCGACGACGCCGCGGAGCGACTCCGACAGCATGACTCGGACCTGCTCCTGCTGGTCGGTAGGGAACTGATCGATGATCCGATCGACCGTGCTCTTCGCGCTCGTCGTGTGAAGCGTGCCGAAGACGAGGTGGCCCGTCTCCGCCGTCTCGATCGCGATCGCGATGGTCTCGAGGTCGCGCATCTCGCCGACGAGCACGATGTCCGGATCCTCGCGGAGCGCGGCGCGCAGCGCCGCCTTGAAGCTCTTGGTGTGCGAGCCGACCTCGCGCTGATTCACGAGGCACTTCTTGTTTGGTGCACGAACTCGATCGGATCCTCGATCGTGATCAAATGGTCGGTGCGGTTGTCGTTGATGAAGTCGATCAGCGCGGCGAGCGTGGTCGACTTGCCGCTGCCCGTAGGCCCCGTCACGAGAACGAGCCCTTTCGAGAGCCAGCACAGGTCCAGCACGCTCTGCGGGAGCCCGAGCTGCTTCCAGGTCAGGATCTCGAACGGGATCTGGCGAAACACTGCGCCGAGCCCTCGCCGGTCGACGAAGTAGTTCGCGCGAAAGCGAGCGACCCCCTCGATCGTGTGCGCGAAGTCGGTGTCCCACCCCTCGTCGAACTGCTCCTTGTTCCTGTCGGGGACGATCTCTCGGAGCAGGCGACCGAGCTCTGCGGAGTCGAACGCCGAGAATCCCTCGAGCTGTTGCATCTCGCCATGGAGCCGCCACATCGGCACCACCCCGGACGAGAGGTGGAGGTCGCTCGCGCCAGCCTTCACCATCATCCTGAGGAACCGGTTCAGGGCCGGCTCTCCCTTGACCGCCTCGACGGGCGGCGGCCGGACGCTCTGCTGCACGCGCGGGGTCATCCGCACCATCACGGGCTCGGCCGCGCCCGCCATCACACCGCCGATCGGGCGCTCGACCTCGACGCTGTCGCCCGGTGAGCCGAGGTCGATCTGGAGCACCTCGTCGAGCGCCGCGGAGCCGGGCGAGATCCGGACGGTCCAGTCGCTCGAGCCGCGCGACGCCACGTCCACCGTCACGTCCATGCCGGCGCCCGAATGCCCGAAGCGTGCTCGCCCCTCGCTGCGGAGCTGATCGAGCACGCGCGGAGGCGCCGATTCTTCGATGAGCTGCACGATCTGTGCGTGCTCGACCGGAGACTTGCTCTGGCGGTCACCCGTCGCGAAGGAAAACCGCACGGGCTGGTTGGAGGACAGCACGACGGCGTCCGCCTGGTGCCGCACGAGGTGTTGAACGTAGAAGTCGATGCGCAGCATGGGCCTCTGGTCTCTTCTCGACCGTCGTTCTACAGGAAGATCGTGCGCCGAGGGTAGGGCGCAACGGGGGCGGCGATCCGCTGACCGAGAGTCCGTGGTAAAACGCGCGCGTGGACGAGGGGAATGTCTCGACGTTTCCACGCTGGGTCGTGGTCACGGTCGCGGTGCTTCTGGTCACGGTCGCGCTGCTTCTCGCAGGGTGGCTGGTCTGGTTGCTCCGAGGCGTGCTCACGCCTGTCTTCTTCGCGCTACTCATCGCGTACATGCTCGATCCGGTCGTCGACCGTTTCGAAGCGATGAAGCTGCCGCGCGCGGCGGGCATCGTCATCGTTCTCACGGTCGCGCTCGGTGCGCTCGGGCTCTTCGTGGCGCTCGTCGTTCCCGCCGTCGCACGGGACGTGGTCGAGTTTGCGGGCGAGCTCCCCGCCAAGCTCGACGGCCTCGTCCGCGAGTGGGAGCCGTGGCTCGTCGATCGGGGCATCCCCGTCCCGCACTCGATCGGCGAGATCCTCGACGAGCTCGGAACGGACCCGGGCGACGTCGCATCGCGCGCGGCAGGGCCTGTGGGTGCGGTGCTCGGTTGGGTGGCGGGCGGGACCGCGTCGATCGTCGGGGCGGCGGCGAGCCTCCTGGTCGTGCCCGTCCTGTCGTTCTACCTGCTCTACGACTTCGACCGCATGACCGCCGCGATCCGCGACCTCGTTCCTCATCGCGTTCGGCCCTTCGTCGTGGACGTCGCGCGCGAGTCCGATCAGGTGCTCGGCCAGTTCATGCGCGGACAGCTGATCGTGATGCTGATCCTCGCGGTCCTCTACGGGGTCGGGTACTCGATCGTCGGCGTCCGCCTCGCGGTCGTCATCGGTCTGGTGGCCGGTCTCGTGGCGTTCATTCCGTACATCGGCGGTGCCACCGCCCTCGGGCTCGCGCTCCTGATGTGCTTTCTCGACTTCCAAGGGTGGGGGCAGGTCGCCTGGGTCGTCGTCGTGTACGCCGTCGTGCAAGCGCTCGAGGGCTTCGTCATCACGCCGAAGATCGTCGGCGACAAGGTCGGGCTCGGCGCGGTCTGGGTCCTGCTCGCTCTCATGGTCGGTGGTGAGCTGTTCGGCTTCTTCGGTGTCTTGCTCGCGCTCCCCGCCGCAGCGGTCTCGAAGATCTTCGTCGTGCGTGCGCTCTCTTGGTATCGGAGGAGCGAGCTCTACCTCCGCGGCGCTCCCGCTGCGTCATTCGCGGCCGACGTGGAGCCATTCCTCGCGGGCGTGCTCCACGACGAGGGCTTGCCCGACTCGCCACAGACCGCGCGCGCCAAGGACACCATCGTCGACGAAGCGCCGGGCGACCTGAGCGACGCGCTCCGCCGCATCACCGCCGACCCGAAAGAGCCCGACGAGCCGAGCGAGCCTCTAGCCCCGGAAGAGCCCCGCGACCCGCCGCGGGTGAGCGAGGAGCCGTCCGATGACTGAAGGCCGACCGACGCGGATCGTGGTCCTCGACGGGCGCGCGGACCGGCGCGCGGCCCAGGTGACCGCCGCGATCGCCGAGGCCTTGGAGTCCGAGGACGCCGACGCGCGCTCGGATCGCGGATTCCGCGCGCGCCGACCGGGACGACGTGCTGCACGCGGCCGACGTCGCGGTCGTGCTCGACTCCGGCTCCCTCGAGCGCGCGCGCGAGGCTGGCGCGCGGTTTTGCGTCGCGGTGGCGCCGGGGCTCGATCTCGGTTTCGGGCCCGAGCTCGCCGATGCCGACCGCGTGGTCGTCGCGCACGAGCAGCTCGTGCCGCTCGCCGCGCGGCTCGGTGTGCCTCGGGATCGCGTGGACGTGGGCGGTCCGGTCGCGCCGCGCGGATATGCCCCTGCCGCTGACCGTGCCGCGTTGCGGCGCGAGCTCGGCGTGCCCGAGACCTTGCCGATCGTGCTCGTCTCGTCCGGTACCTTCGACGTACACGGTGCCGAGATGCTGTTCGTGCAGCTCGGGCTCGTTCGAGACGGCGTCGGGTTCGTGTTCGACGTCGGCGACGACGCCGAGGCGGCGGAGACGGTGCGGCGCCTCGTCCCGATACACGGCATCGAGGCGTGGATGTTCGCAGAGGACGCCTCCGAGGTGCGCCACCATCAGCTCGCCGACATCGCGCTCGTTCGCGCGCGCGGTCCGGAGGTCGCGCGCGCTCTCGCGGTCGGCGCTCCGCTGGTCGTACTGCCACCAGGTCGGAGCGACCGGGCGATCGTCGAGACGCTCGAGGCTTCGGGTGCGGCCGACGCCGCCGATGCGGTCGCCACGCTCGCGGTCGCCCTCGACGGTGCCCTCGACGCCGGTGCGCTGGCCCGAGCGCGCGAAGCGGTGGAGGCTCTCGGGATGGCAGAAGGCGCCTCGCGGGTCGCGGCGCGGGTCAACGAGGCATGGAGAGAGTGGCGCTCGCGGGCGTCGGACGCGCCGCGGCGCGGGCTGCCGCGCGGCTTCGAGAGAGTCTCGCGCGAGGCGCCGTCGCGCGCGAGCGCACCGGCCATCGCGAGCAGCGAGACCGAAGCGCTCGAGGCGCGGATCGACCGCGAGCTCGCTGCGCTGAAGCAGAAGATGCGGGAGGAAGGCTGACGAGCTCTCCGAGATGGGCGTCGAGGCGAGAATCACGGCAGACGATGTTCGGCGCGCGAGCGACGTGGTTCGCGCGCACGCGGACCGAGCCGCGCTCGGCGCGCTCGCGCTCGACGTTCTCTCACGGCAGGCCGAGGGTCGCGTCGTCTTCGCGGGCAAGGAGTACGTCTCCTCCCGCGCGGAGGAGCACGCCGTCACGCGTGAGAGGGCCGAGACCGAGATCGGGAACCTGCTCGGCGTGCTCGAGCGCGGCCCACAGACGCCGCTCGAGCTCGCGCTCGTCGGGGCGCTCGGGGTGCTCGGGCTCGAGCAGAACGACGGGGTGAAGGAGACCGCGGCCTCGGACCTCGCCCGCTTCGTGCGGCATGCCGACTGGCTCGAGCTCGCGTCGCCCTACGCGATCTACGCATTCGTCGACCGTGTCCTCGGCGATGGGGCGCGCGACCGCGTGTGGGAAGCCGTCGCAGACGCGTGCGTCGAATCGCGCCGCGAGGGTGTGCGAATCGACGGGGTCGCGCGAGCTCTGGCGCGTGTCGCCGCGCTCGCATCGTCCGAGTGCGCTTCGGCGCGGCAGGCGCTCGGGCGCGTGGCCGAGCACGCGCGCGATCCCGCGGTGCGCGCGCTGGCGGCGTTTCATCGCGGGGATGCCGGCGGCGGCCCGCCGGGCTCGGAGAAGCCCGCGGGCGTGACGGCCCTGCTCCGCGGGCGCGTCGCGCGCCCGCGCCGTGGCCCCGTCGTCGAAGCGCTGCGCCTCGCGTCTGGCGTCGCCATGATCGGGTGGGCGCTTCGCGGCGTCGGAGCCCTTCTCGGATTCCGCCGCGTCGCGGAGGTAGAGCTGGTCCCCGGAGGTATCCGCGTTCGGGCGAGGGCCGAGCTGCTCGGCCGAACGGTCCGCGAGCGTGACGAGACGTTCACGTCGGCGGCGCTCGGCTCGCTCGCGCGGCGGGTCCGCTACCCGATGCTGCCCCTCCTCGTCGGCGCCCTCTCGCTCTCGACGGGCGTCCTCGCCGGCGGTCTGTTCGTCTTCGACGCGGTGCGGAGCGGCGAGACGTTCCTCCTCGTCATCGCAGCTCTCGCGATCCTCGGCGGCGCCGGCCTCGACCTCGCCATCGATGTGATCGTCCCCGGGCGCCATGGCCGAGTCGCCGTCGACTTCGTCGCTCTTCCGAACCGCCGCGTCCGGGTCGACGGCGTCGACGCGCGGGAGGCGGACCGGTTCCTCGACGCCGTGCGCAGCCGGTTGGCGTAGAACGTCCGCGGGGACGCGCTCACCTTCCGAGGATGGGCAGGTGCGCGACGTTGAGCGCAGCGCGGACGACGTCGTAGTCGCGCGGATCGGCGGGAACGAAGCGCCGGATTTGGAGCAAGTCGCCGAGGGTAGCGGTTGCACCGGCTTGCTCGTGCATGCGAGAGAGGCCTCTGACGACGTGCGCCTCGAGCTTCTCCTCGAGCCCCATCCCGGCCACGACGTCGACGGGGATCGTGCGGCTGGTGAGCACGATTCGCATCGGCTCTCCGAAGTCCGTGAACCCAGAGGCGAGCATCGACGCCGACGGGCTCGGGCCGTCGAGGTGTACATACGTAGCGCCGACGTCGACCACCTCGTCCGCGACGGCACGAACGACGGACTCGTGACTTCGCAGGAATCGTTCTTCCGCGAAGAGCGTGTCCGGCTGGATCCTCTTTTCGAGGAGCGCGAAGCGCGGGAAGAGGTATCCAGCGCTCGACACGGGGTCGACCCACGCGACGCTCTTGCCCGCCAGATTGCCGACCGACCGAACCTCGCTGTCCTCGCGGACGAAGAGAGCGCCGCGGTAGGGTCCAGGACGCGCACGCTCACTCCCGAGCAACAGCCGCGTGCCGTCGACCTGGTCGTCGACGCGGGCGTAGAGCGCAGGTGGCAGCCACGCCACATCGACCTCTGCGGCGATGCAACGCGAGAGCAACCGCTGATAGCTTCGCGCGGTGATCAGGGTGACGCGCATGTCGAGCGCGGCCGCGAGGAGCTTGGCGAAGCGCTCTCGCACGTGCGTTCCGCCCTCGCCCAGCGCGACCGGCCCGATCCCGAACGTGATGCGGTCCATCCGACGCGGTCACGATACCACTCGGCGCTGTCGTTCACGGTATCGTTCGCGGGTCCGGGTGCGGATGGATGATCTCGTCCGGCTCGGGCTCGGGCGCGGGCTCGGGCGCCGGCGCCGTTCCTTCCTCGTCGTCATCGAAGAACGCGACCTCGATGAGGTCGAGGGCGCGCTCGAGCTCGCCGGACGAGAGCTCGAGGCGGAGCACGACGTGGCCTCCGTCACGTCGGACCGACATGGACCGCAAGAGCGCCGCGAGCGGGCCGTACCGGGTCTCTGCGCGCGCGACGCTCGCGTCGAGGATCGCTCCGAGCGCGGTGGTCGCCGCGTCAGCGTCCTGCTCGTCGCGCATGGCCAGCGCGATGTCGATCGCGAGCCCGCGCGTGAGCCGCGCCGCGGCGCCGACCGCTCGAACGCGCGCGAGCGCACCAGGATCGCCGCCCACGATTCTCGCGCAGGGCCTCCGAGAGCGCGCCCCGCCAACCCTCGGGCACGTGAGCGACGAAGATTGCGTCAGCGGTCGGCGAGCGGATGCTCGACCACAGCTCGGTCAGAACCGGGTCGTCGCCTGCGCTCCGGCCGTCGCCGCGGAACGCGGCGAGCAGCCCTCGGATGGTCTCGCGATCGGCGATCACGACGCCCTCGTCTCCGACCATCACCAGGCGCGAGTCCCCGCGGCCCGCGAGCGCCGGCTCGTCGCCAACCTCGGTCCGAGTGAGCCCGCCCCCATCGTCTGCGACGATCGACTGCAGGCACGCCTCCATCTCGGAGCCGCCCAGATCGCCGCGTGCGACGAACCCGACCTTCTCGAGGTGGCCGGGCGCTTCGCCCGTCGCAAACGCCGTCAGCTCGCGAACGCGATCGATCGGGCTGGAGTCGCACGCGTCCGCCAGGTGGTGCAGCGGTCGGTCGAGGCCACGCGCCGTGACGAGCCGCGCCCACGGGCGAGATGCGAAGAGCGTCGGCACGTCCACCCACGCGATCGCGGTCGCCGTTGCGGGTGCTTGTTCGAGCGGGGAGCCGGGGAGGTGGGGGCGTTCGTCACCGCGCAAGAAGTACGCGGCGCCCGCCACCGCGGCGAGCAGCGCGAAGAGCGCGACCAGGCTCTTCCTCTGGCTCATCGGGGCACTGTTCTGGCACGGGAGCTCGAGAGCGTCCATGTCGCACTCCCGTTCCGAGCGCGCGCTCGATCGCGGCGGATTCTCGTCGTTTTCTCGACGGACCGCGCTGGCTCGTGGCGCATCGCGGTGGCTGTGGTAGAGCTGCGCCCCGGGGCCTGTCGGTGACCACGATGCCCAAGCACGCGCTCGTGTTGAGCGGGGACGATCTCGTCCGCGGGCTTCTCGCGGAGCTGCTCTCGCTCCATGGCATGACAGCGCTCGAAGCTGCCGATGTCCCCGCTGCTGGCGTCCTGTGCCGGTCGCACGCGATCGACGTGATCCTCGTCGACGCCGCCGGCGACGGGCGCATCGCGCGTGCGCTGCTCGACGATCCATGGACGGAGCTCGGAGAGAGACAGCCGCCGTTCGTCGTTCTCGCGAGCCCGGCGCGCGCGCCGGCGCTGTCGGCGCACGCGTGGATCGATCGACTGCTCACGGTGCCCGTCCCGGGCGACGAGATCGCGGCGGCGGTGTGCTACCACGCCTCGGGGCGCGCGCGCCGAGAGATGCGATTGGGCGTGCGTGCGCGCGACGCGGTGGACCAGACGTTTCAGACGAAGCGCAAGACGCTGCGACCCGGCGAGGTCGGCTGATCGTGCGGCGAGCGCCCCCGCTCGCTCGCTTCAGTGCGTGAGCCGAGGAGATTCGCGCGCCCATCGAGCGTCGAACTCGGCTCGATCGAGCTCGTGCCGGTTGTGCCGCGCGGCGTCGTCGACTTCGGCCGCCCAGGTGGGATGTGCGAAGTACTCCCGAATCGCGGGGGCGTGCGGCCATGCCATCAGCTGACCGTGCCACGTGAAGACGCGTCCGTCGGCTCTCCGGACGTGGCCCCACTCCACCGCCCAGGATGCTTGAGCGAGCGAGAGCGCGTTGTCTTCGAGCAGCAAGCGCTCGAGCGCGCGGAGCTGACCCGCGTACCACGGGTCGAAGAACGGAAGCTCCCGTGCGTAGAGATGGGCGTTGTGAAAATGGTCGGGCACCGTCACGAGCGTCGCGAGATTGAGCCGCTCGGTCGCGCGGTACAACATCTCGAGCACGCGCTCCGCGAGGCCGAGGCCTGGAGCCTCTTGTCCCGGGAGACGCGGGCGCGCCTCGGTGAAGGACGCGCGCGGGCTCTCCATCATCAGCCAGTCGATCGTCAGCGTTTCGAGACCATCCGGAAGCGTGGGCAGGCCCGGGCCCGGGGTGGCCTTCAGGAGATCGCGACGCACGACGAGCTCGACCAGGACGCATCGCTCCTCGTCGCCTTCGGGCAATGCGCTGATCACCAACGTGTGTCGGTCGTCGCCGGAGCGCGTCTCGAGCTCCATGTCTCGGAATCCGCGCTCCTCCACGGCCCGTGTGAACCCGTAGCGCTCGAGCGCGAGGGCGAGCCCTTCGTCGCTGTAGTAGTCGAGGAACCGTCGGTCGTCGTCTTGGCGTCCCGGGTGGATGTCATCCTCGGTCAGGACGAGGCTCATCGAACGGCGCACGAGGTCCACCCGGCTCAACGACCGTGCGACTCGCCGATACTCGCGGGCGAAGCGGGTCACGCGTCGGCGCAGAGTAGCCGATTCCGCCGTTGTCTTGACCCCGGGGACGAGGGCGCGAATCATCCGAGCGGGGATGACGAGCCCGAGGAAAGCGGACGACCGACCGTCGCTACCGTCCGTCGGGGCGGTGGTCGGCGGCCGTTTTCGGCTGGCGGCTCAGCTCGCCGTCGGTGGCATGGGCGCCGTCTTCGAGGCAGAGGACGCGGTCACCGGTGAAGCGGTCGCGGTGAAGGTGCTCCACCCCGAGTATTTCGCCGATCCAGACATCCACCGCCGCTTCCGGCGCGAGTCGTCCATCCTGACCGCCCTCGAGCATCCGGGCATCGTCCGTCTCCTCGGGGTCGGGACCGACGAGGCGGGCCGATCGTGGACGGCGATGGAGCTCCTGCGCGGCGAGACACTGCTCGAGGCGATGCAGCGCGAAAAGACGCTCGCGCCGTCCGCGCTCGTGCCGATCCTCGACGGGATCTGCGACGCGCTCGCCGCCGTTCACGAGCACGGGGTCGTTCACGGTGACCTCAAGCCGGGCAACATCTTCCTGACGCGTGACGGCGTGGGCGTGAAGCTCGTCGACTTCGGGCTCTCGAAGGTCACCGGGCTCGACCGCCTGACCAAAACCGGGGAGGTCATCGGCACTCCCGCGTACATGGCGCCCGAGCTGCTGACGGGCGACACCGAGCTCGATGGGCGTGTCGACACGTATGCGCTCGGCGTGATCCTCTACGAGGCCTTGTCCGGCCGCCAGCCGTTCACAGAGCGCAATCCGGGCAAGCTGATGTTCGACATCGTGATGGGCAAGCACACACCGCTCGGAGAGGCTGCGCCCGCGCTCGGCACGGCTATCGCCGAGGTCGTGATGAAGGCGATGGGGACGACGCGCGAGGCGCGGTACGACGATCCCCGCGCGCTCGCGGCCGCGTTTCGCGCAGCCGTGGCTTGAGCATGCGCGACGAGGACGTCAGCCTGGAGGGCACCTCGCTCGACCGCGAACGCTACTCGCTCGGGCCGCGTCTCGGACGAGGCGGCATGGGCAGCGTTCATCGCGCCGTCGACACCGCCACGGGGCGCACGTGCGCGGTCAAGGTTCTACACCCGGCGCTCGCGCGCGAGCACCGCCACCTCGTTCGATTCGAGCGCGAGGCGCGGATCGCGACGCACCTCGCGCACCCGCACATCGTGAGCGTGCTCGACGTTGGATACGATCAGCACCTCCGCGTTCCCTACTTCGCGATGGAGCTCCTCGACGGCGTGCCGTTGTCCGACCTCCTCCGATCCGAAGGAGCGCTGAGCGTGGATCGCGCCGTGGCGATCGCTCGTCAGATCCTCGCCGCGCTCTCCGCCGTTCACTCCGTCGGCGTCGTTCACCGCGATCTCAAGCCGCAGAACGTGATGCTCGTCGAGGACGAGCGCGTGAAGCTCGTCGACTTCGGCGTCGCGCACCTCGTCGAGACCGACGGGTACACGAAGCTCACCCGAACGGGGCAGATCGTCGGAACGCCCGCCTACATGGCGCCGGAGCAGGCAGCGGGCCGCCCGATCGACCCGCGCGCCGATCTCTGGGCGGCCGGCGCGCTCCTCTATGCGTGCCTCGCCGGCTCGTGGCCGTTCGCGGGGCGGTCTTGGGTCGAGGTCGTGCCCCGCCTGCTCGCGGGCGACATCCCGCGGCTCGAATCGCGCGTCCGCGGTATCGAGCCCATCGCGCGTGTCGTCCATCGCGCGCTCTCGGTCGAGCCCGAAGCGCGCTTCGACACGGCGGCAGCGATGGACGAGGCGCTGGCGAGCGCGGTGACCTCCGCCACGAGGAGGCCTCCGCCGGCTACGCTCGGGTGGGTCCCGCCGTCGCCGCTCGATCAGCTCCGGGCCGAGGCTCGCTCGATGGAGACCGCGCTCTCCAAGCTCGTGCCAGCGGACTCGGGCATCGACCCGAGCGGAGCGGGGGCGTTCGCGTCGGTCGCGGGGGCATCATCTCCTGTCGTGCGCTCGGCTCCGAGCCACGCCGCGCGACCTGCGAGCGCATCGGCCGGTGCGAACGCCGCGAGCGTGCGTGAGCCCGCTCCCACGCGCCGACGCTCCGGTCCGGCACTGCTCGTCGTGATTGTCGCGGGCGCGGCGGCGCTCGTCGGCGCGATTGTCGTCTGGACGTGGGTCGCGTCGCCCCACGGGGCCACGCTCGCGCCGACCGAGCCGACGACACCGCTCGCCAGCACGACACCCGAGGTCGTCGTCCCGATGCAACCTCGCGCGGAGCCGCTCGCGCCCACGCCCGCGCCCGCGCCCGCGCCCGAGCCCGAGCCGGATCCCGGCGACCCCGGGCCCGCTCGCGTGCACCGCGCTGGCTCGCGTGGTGGAGGCTCCCGGTCGACGCAGCCTTCGGATCCCGGCCTGGCGCATGCCGGCGAGGCGCCCGACTTCCAGAACATCGAGATCGCGACGCCCTCGTACACCTGGCACAACGCCTACGTCAGGTTGGTCGACTACGCGCGTGATTCCGCCGGCTTCAAGCGCTGCATTCAATTCTTGCCGGCAGCACACGTCATCCCGATGCCCTGGAGGATCACGGTGGGGTTCGACGTCGTGGACGGCCGCCCGGCGCGCGTGCACGCGGTCGGCGTCGATCCTCGCGTCCAAGGGCTCGACGAATGCATCGCGCGTTTCCTTCTTCCAGAGCGCGTGGATCCCGCCGGCCCCGACCCTTCGGCCACCGTCGACTACGAGTTCAGGAGGCGGTGACGTCCGCGCGCATCGCGAACTCCTCTTCGGGAGCGACGACGAGACGCCGCCTCGCCCAGATCGCGAAGTAGAGGAGGCCGAGCGCGTACCAGATCGCGGCCGCGATGACGATGCGGCGATAGGTGGGGTCGACGACGAAGAGCGTCACCAGTGTCACGAGGGCGATCGAGAACGCTGCGACAGCACCCGGTATCCCGAATGGGCTCCTGTAAGGCCGCTCCATGTGGGGCCGGCGAATGCGCAGCAGCACGTACGACGCCATCTGGAGCATGTAGCTGAGCACCGCGCCGAACACGGCCATGTTGAGGAGGACCGCGCCCACCGGGCTCTCTTGCCCGAGCAAGTGGATCGCGAGCGCGACCCCGTAGCCGAGCGCGGCGCCCGTCACGAGCGCGACGTGCGGCGTGCGTCGCGTCGCGTGCGTGACCGAGAGCCAGCGAGGGAAGTAGCCCGCGCGCGAAAGCGAGAAGATCTGTCTCCCGCACGCATAGATGATCGTGTGGAAGCTCGCCGCGAGACCGGTCACCGCGACGAGGGCCAGCGCCTTCGCCCCCACGCCGTCGCCGAAGATGGTCTTCAAGCCCTCGAGCAGCGGCTCGTCCCTGCCGCCGAGCTCCTTCGCGCCGGGGGCGATGCCGCTGTTGAGGAAGAGCGTGAGGAACGCTGCGGCGACCAGCGTGAGCAACCCGTAGAGGATCCCGCGCGGCATGTCGCGCTTCGGGTCGTGAGCCTCCTCCGCCGCGAGTGGCAGCTCCTCGATCGCCAGGTAGAACCAGATCGCGAACGGCAACGCCGCGAGCACCCCCATCGCGCCCTTCGGCAGCCAAACGCTCCCCCCGCTTCGGGCGGCACGTCGAGCGCGAACCGCGCGAGGTCGAAGTGAGGGATCGCGCCCACCCAGAACACCGCGAGGATCCCGAGCGCCGCGAACGTGATCACGACGGTCAGCTTGAACGACGCCTCGACGCCCCAGACATTGAGCCCGACGAACACCGCATAGCAGAGCGCCCACCACGCGGGCTCCCACGCTTCGCCCGTTCCGAAGATCGCGCCGAGGTAGCTCCCGATGCCCACGACGATCACCGCCGGCGTGAGGATGTACTCCATGTTCTCCGCGAGACCGGTCACGTACGCGCCCCACGGTCCCATCGCCGATCGCGCGAAGCTGTACGCGCCTCCGGCGTGCGGAAGCGCTGGCGACATCTCCGCGATGCTGAAGCACAGGCCGAGATACATGACCGTGATGATCGCCGTCGCGATCAGCAGACCGCCGAACCCGCCGTCGCGAAGCCCGTACTGCCAGCCGAAGAAGTCCCCCGAGATCACGGCGCCGACGCCGAGCGCCCAGAGCGACCAGACGCGCGCGTGCCGGCGGAGCCCTCGCTGCTCGAAGTACCCCGGGTCGACGTCGTCGTACGCGACCCCCTTCGTCTTTTTCGGCGGCGCTGCGGCCATGGCGCGGGCGAGGATAGCCCGCATCGGCTACCCTCGTTCCAAAGGAATGGCCCCGTCGCGGGGTCGGGTCTCGATGCGGTCACAGGTCCTGGCGTTCGTCGCGGTTCTCGCCTTCGCGCTCGTCTCGTTCGAGGAATCGCGGCGCGGGCGTGTCCCCCACGGCCGCCGCCCGCGCCGCCGCCCCCGGCGATCGAGGAGGGGCCGCGCGGCCGGCTCAGCGTGCGCGCACGCCCCGAGGGGCACGTGTTCGTCGACGGTCGCAACGTGGGGCTCACGCCCATCGTCGGGCTGTGGCTCGATCCGGGCCGGCACTCGGTGCGCGTCGTCACGAGCTGTGGTGAGACCCGAGAGAACGTGCGTGTTCCCGCGCGGTCGGACGTGCGGCTCGACCTCTCGCCGTGCCCGCCGCCGCGTCGCTCGGCCCCGACCGCGCTGCCGGATTGATCTCGTCGAGCGCGAGCCCACCTGACGCTCGCGGCGGGTTCGTGTTAGACGGCGTTTCGTGCCCTGGCGTCCCATGATGCTCCGCGGCGACCGCGTTCTTGCCCGCGTCGCCGAAGACGGCGCGCTCCGCGTCGAAGGAGGGCGTGTCGAGATCCGTTACAAGCCGGCCGACGCGCGAGCGTACAAGGCGGGAGCGCGCAACCTCGAGCCCATCGAGGGCGCCGAGATTTTCCGGACGATCACTGCGTCGACGGGGTAGAGCCGGACGCGAAGAAGAAGCGAAAGACGGTGCCCCCTGATACGCCGACCGCGCCGACCGCGGGCGAGGTGCTCGTCTACGCGGACGGAGCCTGTAGCGGCAACCCCGGCCCAGCCGGCATCGGTGTCGTCGTGATCGCGGGTGAGACGCGCCGCGAGCTGAGCGAGTACCTCGGGGAGGCGACGAACAACATCGCCGAGCTGACGGCGATCCTGCGCGCGGCCGAGGCGATGGAGGATCCCACGCGGCCGATGCACCTCTACACCGACAGCAGCTACGCGATCGGCGTTCTCACGAAGGGCTGGAAAGCCAAGGCGAACAAGGAGCTCGTCGCGCGCGTCCGAGACGCGCTCTCCAAGCTCGAAGACGCCCAGCTCTTCCACGTTCGCGGCCACATGGGCCACGAGCTCAACGAGCGCGCCGATCGGCTCGCGGTCGCCGCCGTCGAGTCTCGCGACACCGCTGGTTGGCAAACCGTTACACTGGGCGCGTGAAGGCCGGTCAGTCGTCGGAGCTCGAGACAGGTCTTCGTTTCGCCGATCGATACACGGTCCTCGGTGTGCTCGGCCGGGGCGGGATGGGCGCGGTGTATCGCGTCCGTGACGAGGCGCTCGGCGAGATCGTCGCGCTGAAGCTCCTCGATCTCGAAGAGCGGAGCGACGCGCGCGCGATCGAGCGGTCCCGTCGTGAGGTCCGCCTCTCGACGAAGTGGACGCTCGGACCGACATCTACGCGCTCGGGCTCGTCCTCTACGAGATGATCACGGGCGTCCGCCCCTTCTCTGCCGCCACGCCGTACGCCGCGCTCGCCGCGCGCCTCGAGAGGGAGTGAGGCCCGCGGTCAGCCCAGCGCCCCGGCGGCCTCGCTCAGCGTGACGAACGAATATCCCGCGCGCCGGAGCTCGTCGATCGCCACGCGGAGCGCTGCCTCTTTCTGCGCTGCGCGGACCGCCGGAGGTCCATCTGGTGAGGAGCGAGGAACGCGAGCCCGTCCGCTTCGGCGTCGCGCTGATCGATCCCGTGCAGCTCGAGGTTGACGAGCGGCCGGCCGACGTATGCGCGTGAGCCGCCTCGCCATCCGCTCCCCGCCAGCACCACGTACGTCCCGATGTACGGCAGCCGCCAGGTGGCGTCGCGCGTCACCCCGATCGGCATCTCGAGAGTCCCGCACCGCGGCGGCGTGTAGGGCCTGCCCACGCGGTATGGATCGGCAGGCGCGCGAAGGACGCGCGGATCGCCGACGATGCTCCGGCTGCTCGCCCGCGAGCCGCGATCCACGAGAGCGCCGCGAGCTTCGCCACGTAGTACGCGGGGCACGCGAACACGCTCGAGTCCCACGCGACGCCGAGCACCCGAGCGCGTCGAAGACCGCGTCGCTCATCGTGTAGCCCGGAGCGCGGAACCCGCGCGGCCGGACGCCGGTGCGCCTCGATCGCGTCGATGCCCCCTCGATCTCTCGACGATGGTCACGTCGCCGCGCCGCGTGAGGTCGTATAGGTGACCGAGCGAGTGGTTCGCGATCTCGTGGCCCGCCTCGAGAGGCCGCGGATCACCGCGCGGTCCTCGTCGTCTGGAGGTTCCGGCCGATCGCGAAGAAGGTCGCTCGGATGCCCTCGTCGGCGAAGATCCCTTCGAGCCGCGGAACGGCGGCGATAGATCGCGCGCGCGGTCTCCCCCTCCGGGCGCGGCAGCCCGTGGATCGCGGTGTAGCAGTCGATCTCGTCGAGATCGACGGACATGGCGGCGAGCCGCGGCCCGCTCATCTCCCTGCATCCGGATGGCTAGAAGAGCCGCGCGAGGTCCTTGAGCACGTTGGGGACGCGCCGGAACAGATGGATCGACGGGAGCCGCTTCTCGAGCACGCGAACCGGGATCTCCTTGATGCGCACGCCGGCGCCGCTCGGCGCGGATGACGAACTCCTACGCGAACAGGTCCTTGTCGACGAGGCACGCCCGAGCGACCTCCGTCAGCGCCGCGCGGCGGAACGCCTTGAGCCCGTGCGTGTCCGTTCCCCGGAATCCGAGCGAGACTCGGAGCATCCCGTTGATGACGAGCTGGCGGCATGCCGCGTGAACGGTCGCTCGTCGCTCGCGCCCGCGATGAGCTTCGAGCCGACGATCAGGTCCGCCTGGTTGTCTCGAGGATGTCCATCGCGCGATGATAGAAATCCATGTCGCACAGATCGATCTCGTCGCAGATCACGAACTCGCCGCGCGCTTCCAGGATCCCCCGCTGGAGCGCCTTGCCGTAGTTCGGCTCGCCCAGGCTGAACGTCCGTACCGCGGGAATCGCTCCGCCAGCCCTTCGGCGACGGCCACGGTCTCGTCCCGCGAGCCGTTCTCGGCGAGCACCAGCTCGTACGGCCAGTCGAACTCCGAGAGCCGATCGAGAAGGTCGACGACCGCCGAATGGAGGATCGCCTCTTCGTTGTAGATCGGGATGATGATGGAGACGCGCGGCGACACGTTCTCGCCGCGCCGTTGTCGATCGGCCATCGCGCGAAGTAAGCCCGGGGAAAGAGCCCGCGGCAATCTCCATCACACGGGCTTTTGCGTCAACCCGTCGCGGTCAGAAGCGCGTGCGCGGCGTCGAGTTGGCAATGGACGTCGGTGAGGCCCCTCGGGAGGGCCGCCGTCCGGCCCGTCCCGACCACCACCGACGTGCCGTTCGCTTCGAGCGTGATCGCGCCTTCGACGACGGTGATGCCGCGAAGCGTCGCGGCGGGGCCGAGATTCGAGCGTCCCCGTCCCGATGAGGCGCGAGACCTCGAGCGCGGGGCTCGACACCGGACCGCCCGCCCCCGAGAGCGCCTCGCGACGGGCCGGGGCGTGGCGGTCGGGCACCCCGGCGCGGTGCCGGGTCCCCCGAAGGAGCGCCTCCTCTCGCGGAGCGGACCACGCGGTCACCGCGAGGGCCTCCTCGAGGTGTAGCGCGCGAGGCGCGCCCGCCGGATTGCGCTCGCCCCCGGGGCCGTACCGGCGCCCCCAGTCCCAGTACCGATACGTCACCCCGCGCTTGCCAGGCGAGACGCGCTGGGGCTCGACGAGCGTCAGACCGGCGCCGACCGCGTGAGGGGTCCCCGCTGCGACGACGAAGAAATCCCCGGGCGCGACGGGCACGAAGAACAGGAGCGAGCGGACATCTTCGCCGCCCGCGCCGCGGCACGCGTGCTCCATGCGCTCCTCGGTCGCTCCGTCTCGCAGACCGAAATAGATGCCGGCGCCCGGATTGGCGTCGAGCACGTACCAGCTCTCCGGCTTGCCGCTCTCGCTCGGTCCGAGCCCGTCGTACTCGTCGCCCGGGTGGATCTGGACGGAGAGATCCTCCGCGGCGTCGAGGAGCTTCACGAGCAACGAGGTCGTCGCCCCGCCGAGCGCGTCCGCGAGGAGCGTGCCGTCCGGCTCGACTCGCGACGGGAAGTCGGGCTCGACGGACAGCTCCCACGACTCGCCCACCACCACGTCGCCCGGCGGAGCGCTGCCGAGCACGTCTCGCTTGTACTTCGATACGATGCGCGTCCCGCCCCACGGGGTCCGGGCCGTCGGCGTGAAGTTGTCGGGGCGGAGGAGCAGCGGTCGGTCGGTCACTTTTTTGGTGCGGACATGTAGGACATGTAGGGTCGAGCCCTCGGAGGTCGCGATGAGCTTCTACACGGGCAAGGATTCGGCGGATCCACAGGGTCTTCGTCACGCGCAACACGGAGTACCACGTTCGCAAGGACGAGTGCGTCGGGGTGCGGGATTGCCGGAGCGGGGAGTGGCTTCGCGCCCATCTCGCGCTCCGCAGCCGGGTCTCGGGGTCGATCCGGTTCAACCGGGACGGCGGCGTCATCCCCGGCGAGGGCATGCCGAAGGTCGGCGACTCGCTGTTCTTCCAGGCGGCGGGGAGGGACCTCGTGACGAGCTCGGTCCTCGCGGTCGAGCGCCCGCCGAAGGACATCGTCGGCGCGTACGACGCGTAGCGAGCGTCAGCGGCGGACGAGCCGCTCGAGGGCTCTGCCTTCGTGAACGAGGCCGTCCGCGTCCCTCACCGCGCGAAGGAGCACGGCGCCCTCCGCGCAGCGAACCGCGAGGCCGCCGGCCACGACCAGCGCCTCGGCTGGCTCGAGCGCACGCGGCATCGGTGCGTCCCAGCGCTCCGCGTCCACGATCTCGACCTCGCGCTCGCCGAGCAGCGCGCGCGCGCCGCGCCGCCGGCCGCACGCGCGCACGAGCGCGATGACGTCGGCGGCTCGGCCGCGCCAATCGACGGCGAGATCCTCGGCTGTCGGAAGCGGCGCGCTCGTCGCACGCGCTTCGTCCTGCGGTGCTCCGTCGAGCGCTTCGCCGCGCGCGAGGCGCTCGGCGCACTGGACGAGGAGCTCGAGCCCAGGCCGCTTCAATCGGTCGGCGAGCGACCACGCGTCGTCGCGCTTCGAGATCGCGACCTCGCGCTGCGCGACGATTGGTCCCGCATCGTACGCGGCGACCATCCGGTGGAGCGTGACGCCGGTGGTCTCGTCGCCGTTGCGGAGCGCCCAGAACGTCGGGTCGGCGCCGCGCCAGCGGGGCAGGAGCGACGGGTGAAGGTTGAAGGCGCCCCGAGGCGGAAGCGACAGGATCGCGGAAGGGAGCTTGCGCGGCCAGAACCAAGAGAGCACCGCGTCGGGGCGGAGCGACGAGACGGCGCGCACGACCTCGCGGTCGCCGAGGTCGGGCCAGCCCATCACGAGCGCCCCCTCGGTGCCGAGCGTCCGCCGCACCCGGCGGGTCCCGGGCGAGCCCGCATAGGAGAGACCGACCCCGACGGGCGGCATCCGAGCGCGACGGAGCGCCAACGCGCCCAGAGGCAGTCCTAGAAAGAGGATACGCACGGGCTTCGGGTCGGGGGGGCGCGGCATTCGGCAGCAAAGGTGGTATACCCGCCGCCCGTGTCCGGAGGCTCCAGAAAGACGATTCGGGTCGTCGCCGCCGTGGTCGAGCGGGACGGTCGATACCTCATCACCCAGCGCCGACCGAACGCCGTCCTGCCGATGATGTGGGAGTTTCCGGGCGGGCGGGTCGAGGATGGCGAGAGCGACTCCGACGCGCTCGCTCGCGAGATGCGCCATCGGCTCGACGTCGGGGTCGAAGTGGGTCAGCTCATCTCCTTCGTGAGCCACCCCTACGAGCACTACACGGTCGACCTCCACCTCTACGAGTGCACGCTCCGGACGCCGGAGCTGGTCTGCAAAGCGGTGCACGACTACCGCTGGGTCACGTCGGCCGAGTTCGATCAGTACCCTTTCACGCCCGCGGACGAAGCCTCGATGTCGAAGCTCCTCGACGAGGACGCGTGAGCCGCGGCCGGAGCCAACCATGAAGCAAGCGATCCCCCCCTCCTCGTCGTGTCCGCGCTCGCGCTCGGAGCGTGCAACCAAGGCGACGCGCAGGCAGATCCCGAGAGCGCGGCGAGCGCCGAAGAGACCGCGGCCGTGGCGCCGCCCGCCGAGGACGAGCACGCTCTTCATGCGCGCGAGGCCGAGCGTGGCCCGCGGCCGATTCGCGAGAACGGGGACGGATCGCGCCTCTTCGGCTCGGAGATGGACGCGGCGCGCGAGGTGACGCCGCTCGCGACCGTGATTGACGCTCCGGCTCGGTTCGCCGGGCAGACCGTCAAGACCGAGGGGGTCATCTCGCAGGTGTGCCAGCGCATGGGTTGCTGGATGGAGCTCCGGCCCACCGCGGACGACGGCCCCGCGGTCCGGGTCCCGATGGCGGGGCACAGCTTCTTTCTCCCGCGCGACGTCGCAGGTCGGCCCGCCACGGTCGAGGGCACCGTCGAGGTCCACGAGCTCGACGACGCGACGCGCGACCACCTCCGCGAGGAAGGCGCACAGGCTACGGCGCAGCCCGTCTCGATTGCCGCGACCGCCGTCCTCGTGAGGTAGTCGGCGCCGGGCGATGGACGACGCGCCCGAGACGTGCCCCGCATGCGGGAGCGCGCTCCCGAAAGACGCGGTCCGCTGCCCCGCGTGTGGCCGCGTCTTTGGTGACGACAACCGCTGCCCGAGCTGCTGGGCGCACGCCGGCGTCTTTCCTGCGCTCGGCGGGTCGTACGTCTGCGCCGCGTGCAACGCGCCGCGCGAGGTGAAGCCCGGTACCACGATCCTCGCGGGCCCGACCGCGCTTCCGCGGCTGAGCCTCGCGCCGCTCGGCCCGGCTGCGCGCCGCGCGGGCACGAGCCTGCCGCCGGTGCGGGCGGTCGCCGCGCGCGGGAAGTCGGGCGCGCTTCGTTTCTTCGGGGTGGGCGCGATCGGCGTCGGGATCTTCGCGGCGACCGTGCTCGCGGTGTTCATCCCGGGGCTCGCGGGCATCGCCGCCGCGGCGGCGATGGGCGGCCTCTGGACGGGCCTCGGCGTGCTCGGGCTGCGCGCCGCATCGCGCGCGTCGTCCGACGCGGACAAGCACGAGAGCACCGCGCAGGAGCTGTCGATCCTCGAGCTCGCCGAGAAGAGCGACGGCGATCTCACCGCGACCGAGGTCGCGCGCGGCCTCGGCGTCGGCATGCGCGAGGCCGACGACGCGCTGTCGCGGATGGCCGACGGATCGCACGTGTCGGTCGAGGTCGACCCGGAGGGCATCGTGCACTACGTCTTCCGCGAGATGCGCGCCGCGGGCCCCGCCGGTCCGCGCGTGCGCGTCGACGCGTCCGTCGCGCCGCGCGAGGTGGTCGACGAAGTCGTCGAAGCGGAGCGACGCCAGCGAGACGACCGCGAGCGCGGCGCGTGATCCAGGCCCGGCTCGGAGAAAGAAGCCCGCGAGCCCGCCGCGAAGCGGCGACGGGGGCGCACGAGGAGACGACGCCAAAGGCGTCGTCTCCGAGGCGAGAGAGCGGCGCGCGGTCGCGCGCCGCGAACGACGGGGGGCGAAGCCCCCCGCAACCAAGCGAGCCCGCCGCGAATGCGGCGAGGGGGCGCACGAGGAGACGACGCCAAAGGCGTCGTCTCCGAGGCGAGAGAGCGGCGCGCGGTCGCGCGCCGCGAACGACGGGGGGCGAAGCCCCCCGCAACGCGAAGCGAGCCCGCCGCGAAGCGGCGACGGGGGCGCACGAGGAGACGACGCCAAAGGCGTCGTCTCCGAGGCGAGAGAGCGGCGCGCGGTCGCGCGCCGCGAACGACGGGGGGCGAAGCCCCCCGCAACCAAGCGAGCCCGCCGCGAGATCAAGCCAGCGCTTCGCTCGTCGTTCCGCTGGGCGGGCCGACGGCGTGGCTCAGCGCGATCACTTCGACGAGGATCGCTCGGTAGATGCGATTGAGATCCTCGAGGTTCGCTTCTTCGCCAGCCTGCTCGAGCGCTTCACCGATGTGGTGTTGCACGTACGACAGGACGACCGGCTGGCCCATCGCGACGACATCGTCGCTGTCGAGCACCTCGATCGGGTCCGCGGCGCGGATCTCCTCGTCGGCCTCGAGCGTCTCGAGCGCGATCTGCAACGCGCGCTCGTCCACCGCACCGAGCCGCGCGGGAAACGCCTCGTGGAACGCCTGGAACACCGTGACCGCCAGGAAGTAGCCGAGCGATTGAGCGAGCTCGTCCTTCTGGTGAGACACCTCCTCGGCGAGCCACTTCGCCAAGATCGGCTGCTTGCGGTCGAGCAGCCGATACCCCGCGTCGAGTGCTTCCTGAAGCTGCTCTTCCTGGTCGTCGAGGCCCTGCTCGACGGCCTCCACCGCCGCCTCGTCGACGATCGCGTACTTGGGGACGGGTCGGAGCGCCGCCTTGCGGAGGAACACCCGGGAACCATACCACCAGGCGCCGACGCCCCGGGCAGGAAGCTTCGGGCGGAGCCGTCACTCGTCGTGAAAAATTGGCGCGCGGCTCCGGACGAACTCGGCGACGGCTGCTCGGTCGTGATCCGAGATCCACTCGAGCTTCACTCCCATTCCGGGGTGGTACTCGGCTTCGAGCGACACCGGAGGCTCGCGGATCCACGCAACCTTGCCCTGCGCGTTGACCTGGCGGCCGCTCGGCAACACGAACGAGAGCTCGACGTCGGTGCCGACCGGTTGGACGTTCCACGTCGCGACGAACAGCCCGCCGTCGGAGACGTCTCCGCTGAAGCCCGTGAAGAAGTTCGTGTCGGTCTGGAAGCCGACGACCGCTTCGACCGGGATGCGGCTCTGGTCGCGTCGCTCCGGCTCGCGTCGCGACCGCGTGCGCGCGAGAGGGATCACCGGCTCTTTGGCGTCGGCGTTCTCGCGCTCGAGCGCCCGCTCGAGCTCGCCTCGCGCGGGGTGGAGGATCCGCAGGCTCGCCGCGAGCACCACCGCCGCGTCGTGGAGCGAACGGTCGAGCGGCTCTCGCTCGTGCAGGTCCTCGACGAGGGAGAGCAGAAGGTGACGCGCCTCTCCGAGCGTCGAGAGCACGGCGTCCACCTCGCGCGCCTCGGCCGCGAAGAGGTGCTGGACCACGATCGCCACGCGCTCTGCGACCTCGCGCGCGTCACGTGGGACGGGCTCGGTCGCTTGGAGCGTGGCCATCGCCGTGGCGAGCTGCTCGCGCGACGCGCGAGCGGCGAGGACGGCGGTCTCGAGTAGCTCCCTCGTGCCCAATTTGGCGCGTGAGTTACGTACGGTCAGTCATCGTAGAAGATCGGGGCGCGCTTGCGGATGAACCGCAGGATGAGCTCCCGGCTCTCGCCCGGAAGCTCCTCGAACTGGATCCCCATCCCGGGCTCGGACTCCGCCGAGAAATCGAGCGGGTCGCGCACGAAGCGCACTCGGCCATTCACCTTCATCTCGAAGCCGCCCGGAAGGGTGACGAGCACGTGCATCGCCGTGCCACGCGGGAACGTCTCGTACGTCGCGAGGAAGACGCCTCCCTCGGCGATCTCTCCCGAGAAGCCGACGTAGAAGTTCGACTCGGTCGTCGCGCCGATGTTCGCCTCGACGTGCTGTCGCGCTTGCACGTCGCGGTAACCGGCGACCTCACCGACCTGGTCGGCGCTCGTCGGCATGTGCATGTTCGTGTGCGGGATCACCCCCGCCGACGCTTGGGCCGCCGCCTGCTGCTGTTGTGGCGTCATCGGTGCCGTGGCGGCCGCCTCGGACGGTACCCGCGCGGGCTGCGGAACGGAGACGGGGCTGATCGCTCCCGCGGACGGTCGAGCCGATGGAGCCTTCGAAGGTACGGTCGTGAGCGGGTAGAGCTGGCTCATGGACTTCGCGATCGTCTCGGTCGCGAGCGCGATGCCGCGATGCTCGGCGCGCACGTCTTGGAGCAACGCGAGCGTCTGGCTGAGCGAGCCGAGCGCGCTCTTGACGCTCGACTTGCCGTCCGGCTCGGACGAGGCCCGCTCGGCCTCGAACAGCGCGCCGACCGCCATGGCGATGTTCTGCGCCACCGCCAGGACGTCCTCGGGGATGTTCGAGTCGTGTTGCAAGGCTTCGAGCGCCTTGCCCAGCGCCTCGCGCGCCGAACGCGCTTGGGTCGCTCCCGAATAAGTCATGGATCGTCGCGCTCCCTGGTTTCGTTGGGGGGCGCCCATGATACCCAGGCTCTGGACGGCATCAAAGCGCCTTCGTGAACACGATCCGGGGGCGCTTGGGGCCGGCGTAGTCCTCGACCTCTTCGACGGAGAACCCCAGCGCCTCGTGGAACTGGACCGAGCCCTCGTTGCCCACCGTGGTGATCGCGCGGATGCGGGTCGCGCCCGCCTCGCGGCATCGCTCCGAGAACTGTTCGTAGAGCGCTTTTCCAACGCCCCGCCGCCGGTAGTCGGGATCGATGCCGACGAGGTGGACGTAGCCCGTCGGCGGTGTGGTCGGGGCCACGAACCCGAGGAGGAAGCCGCAGACGCTCCCGTCCTCCTCGGCGATGATCGCGTCCTTGCCGAGCTCGTAGAAGAAGACCGGGTGCGCGCGCTCCCCGGACGGACCGCCCCACCATTGGTCGAGGACCGACACCACGTAGTCGAAGTCGTGCTTCGTGATCCCGCGCGTTTTCATGGTCCGCTCCGCGGCGGGGCCCGGTTACCACGAACGGAGGGGTTGGGCCAGCACCTGGGCCTCGGTCCCAGCCGTCACTGCAGGGTGGGGCCGGGGTCGACGCGCCCGAACCGCTCCTCGTAGCGGGCGATCTGCTCTCCGAGGACGTGGTGAAAGCGCTTGGCGTGGGACGGGGACATCAGGAGGCGCGCGAGCAGCCATCCGGCGGGGCCCTGGACGAACGCGAAATCGAGGACGAACGCATCGTGGGTGCTGCCGACCTGAGCGACGTTCGCGAATCGGCCCTTCGCGACCTCGTCGTCCGCCTTGATCGTGAAGGAGGGCTTGTTGGCTTGATGACCTTCCATCCAGAGCCTCATAGCACAGGGAACCCAGCGCTGTCGGGGCTGTCCGTCGTGGCATGGGCGCTCCCGCCGTCGTATCCCAGGGCTTCCCCGTGTCCGAGCCGCCCGACGAATCGCCGCTCCTGTTCTGCCCTTTTTGCCGCGAGTGCTTCGAGGGCGAGACGACGTGCCCCGATCACGAGCTCGCGCTCGTTCCGTTCGATGCGCTGCCCGTCCAGAAGCGAGCGGTGCCGAAGGACGAAGCGCAGCTACCCATCCACGACGCGCGCTTCGGGCGGGGCTGGCTCGCGCTCGCGGTCGTGCTGATCCTCGTCGGCTTCGCGCTGCCGATGGTGACGACGGTCGAGGACTCGCCGAGGACCGCCAGCGGTGTCGATGTCGCGTTTCGCGTGGCACCGAACCTGGTCGCCGTGCCGCTCGTGGCGGTCGCGTTCCTCTCGGTGCTCTATCGGCGGCGGTCTCTGCGCTCGATGCGCGGAGCGCGTGTGGCCGTCCCGGTCCTCGGGCTCCTCGGGATGACCTCGCTCGGCATCACGCTCCATAGAATCCTCTTGGGCGCGGAGATGCAGCGCGAGCATTGGGGCATCGACATCTCGGTGACGCCGAACGTCGGCGTCTGGGTGATGGCCGCGGGCCTGCTGCTGTCTCTCTTCGCGGGGCTCCGCCTCGGCGTCGCGCCGCGCTCACGCGAGCTGCCGCACGGTGCCGGGCCCTCGGGGGGGACCGACGTCGTGCGCGACGACGACGATGACGATGACGACGACGTAGGGAGACGTCTCAGAACGCGCACGCCGAGTCGGCGATCGCGCTGGGCGTCGAGGTCGTGTCGGTCATCGCGAGCGCGGTCCACTCGGAGAACCCGACGACGGAGCCTTCCCAGCCGAACCGCGCGTCCTCGGCGGCGGGCGAGCAGTAGAGGTTCTCTCCCATGTCGAGACCCTCGCCCTCGCCCTGCTCGACGACGACGAACGTGTCGCGCATCGCACCGGCGTTGCCTCGGAGGTTTCGGAAGCGGTTGTCGTGGATGCTCGCGTTTCGTGTTGGAAGGCAGCCCCCGTCGACTCCGCAGCTCGCGCGCACCATGTCGTCCGCCATGTGGAACCGAACGCCGCCGCCGATGTCCCACGCGTCGTTCCCACGAACCACGCAGTCCTGGCACGACTCGAGCTGCGCGAGGATCCCGGCGACGTTCCAGACGTGATTGTCCTCGACGTGCACGCGGTAGGCGAGGGCGTCGCCCGGGTACGTGGCTCCGGTCCCGCCCATCGCGAACACGTGCGCGCTCGCGGCGCTGCCGAAGTCGTGGACGAGGTTGTCGCGGATCGTGACGTCCGCGCAACCGAGCTTGCAGCCCGTCGCGCCGGCGTCGGCGTCGACGGGGTCGTGGAGCTCGTTGCCCTGTACGAGCACGCGAACGGCGCCCGTGATGTCGATCGCCTGCGAGCGGAATCGACGCATCTCGTTGTCGACGATCTCGATGTCGGTGGCGCCTGGCACGAGCTTGATCATGTCGCTGCGCATGTCGAATGCGACCGTCTCCTGAAAGAGGTTGCAGCGGATGCGATGGTTCGAGCCGCTCCGCACCTCGAGGTGGTACGCCAGGCCGTTCTGGATCGTGAGGCCCTGCACGACCGTGTACGAGCCCGAGAGCACGATCGCTTCGCGAACGCAGCCCGGCGTCATCGGGACGGTGCAGCCGGCGCCGTCGGGGCGCGCGACGTCGATCACCGGGTGCTCGCCCGGAAACGCCGAGAGCACGACGGGCTCGTCGGCAGACGCCCCGGTTCCGTTCAGGTGGAGACCGTCGGGCGCGTCGAGCACGTACGTGCCGCTCCGCACCTCGACGCGAACGTTCGACTGGGTGGTCAGGATCGTCGTGAGCGCCGTCGACGCGAGAGTCCGGAACGGGCAGCGGCCACCGCCCTCGTCGGACGCTGCGCGGCCGTCGCACGCGTCGTCGTCGGCTCCCGGCTCGTCGATCGCGACGAAGAACGTGGTCGAAGTGGCCGGCTCTTCGAGCGCGGACGCGGAGCACCGTTCGTCGGTACCTGCGTCCGCACCACCGTCCGCCGGGCCGGGCCCATCCGGCGAGGCGTCGACGAGCCCACCGCCGTCGTCCCGTGCGCTCGCGTCGTCGTCGCCGCCGCATCCGCCGAGCACGAGCAGGATCATGAGCGCGTTTTTCGAAGCGCTCACCGGAAGAGGCCCGGGTTGGCCGCACGACACCGCGTCACGACGGCGTCGCCGATCGTTCGAAGGTGCTCGCGCGCTGCGCGGACCTCGTCGGTATCTGCGCCGCGCAGGCCGGCGACGCGCGTGGCGCGGAAGTACTGGCTCGCGGCGCGGCAACGGATCGGCGACGCCTGCGCCTCGAGGATCTCCGCCGCGCGCGACGCGGTGATACCGCGGAGCTGATCGTAGCTCTCCCGCGTCAACGTGCGATGTTGCGCGGCGAGGTCGTCGGGGATCTCCCAGTGCGCGGCGAGCACCGCGGCGACCAGAGCGTCGAACACCTGCCCGCTCCGCAGGCGCGCCGTCGCGATCCAGCGCGCCGCGTTGAATCGCTCGACGCGCGCGTACGATTCGGCGAGATCGCGCACGTCGGCGAGCGGCTCCTCGAGCTCCGCCCGAAGCGCGTCCGAGAGCGCTTCGATCGTGTCGCCGCGCGGAACCGACACGTGGATGCGCGAGAGATCCGCGAACTCGCGATCGATGAGCACGTACGCGGCCTCCGCGGCCGCGTTCGCCGCGTCTGCCCCCATGTCGCCCGTCGTCTGGTCGGCGGCGGCGACGATCGCCTCGAGCGCCGGGATGTACGCTCGCGCGTTGTGACGCTGGCACTCGGCGACGTGATGGAGCGCGCGCACGACACCGTCGCGCGCGCCGGTCTCGGCTCGGTGCTCGTCGGCGAACGCGCGGAGCGCGGGCATCGCGCGCCGGCAGTCGTTCGCTGCGATGAGCTCGAGCGCGGCCGAGAGCGTCGCGTCGCGACGTTGGGCCGGGTCCGTCGTCGCTTCGGCCAGCTCCGTGAACGCGGACGCGGCGTCCCGGTGGCGCCCGAGCGCGACGAGCGCATCGGCCAGCATCCGTCGGGCCCCGAGCCGGGCGTCCGCGAGCGCCGGTATGTCGAGCTCGTCCGTGGTGAGACGGCGTGCGAGGCTCACGATCTGTTCGTTGTCGTGCGCGGCACCTGCCGCCAAGAGGCTGCGCGCCACGGCAGAGCCGAGCGCGTGGACGGCGGCGGGGCGATCGACCTCCTCGAACCGTGCGGGCGCGACCTCGTGGAGGATCCGCTGGTCGACCTCGGCCGCGCGGGCCGCGTCGCCCGCCATGCGGAACGCGTCCCCCGCGCTCGTCAGCGCGGTCACCCGTCCGAGCGGCCCGAGCTCACCCTCGCCCTCGAGCTCGAGCGCTTCGAGGAACGTCTGGCCCGCGCGTCCCGCCCAGCGCGCGCGCTCGGCGCCGCGGGCGTGCTCCGCGCGCTGGGCCAGCACGGTCCCTCCGCGGAGCGCGCCCGACACCGCGTCCGTCCGGGCGATGCACCGCGGATCCTCGAGCTCGCCGCCGCACGCCGGCGCCTCGTCGGTCCCGAACGTGCACCCGCGCTCGGTGACCTCGCGCCCGAGGGCGAGCAGCGTGTCGTACCGGCCGAGGGCGAGCGCGATCGTCCTGAGCGCGCGCCACGCGGTCGCGCCGCCGTCCCACGCCGTCTCTCCGGCGCAGCCCGCGTCGAAGAGCGCCGTGAGCGCGGTGCGCGCTTCGTCCCAGCGGCCGTAGCGATGCAACAGCACGGCATTGTCGAGAGCGTATCGGCGCTTCGCCTGGTCCGCGTCCTCCTCGTCGGCCACGACCTCGACGTAGCGTGCCCGCGCGTCGTAGAGCGCACGCACGGGAGCCGGCATGTCGATCGGCCGTGCGGCCGGCGGGTCCCCGCTCGGCTCGGGCGGAGCGTCGCGCACCGCCACGCCAGCGTCGCGGAGCGCCGCCTGACGGGCAGCCACGAGCGATCGAGCTGCGCGAGCACGCAGATCCGGCGGGCCCTCGGCCGCGATCGAGCGCTCCGCCGCGTCGGCGGCGCGGTCGTAGCTGCCGACGCGAGACAACGCCTCGGCCTGCATCGAAGCCCACTCCGCCACCCCCGGGTCCCCCACGCGGCCCTCGACGAGCGATCCCCAGGTCGTCCCCGCGACTTGGAAGAGCTGGCGCGCTCGCGCGCACATCCGATCGTCGCCCGAGTCGCATTGGTCTTGCGCGTTCTGCGCGCGGACGTGCGTGCTCATCGCTTGCGCCTGCGCGCGCGCGGCCTCTTCGTCGGACAGTGGGCGCGCGGGCTCGCTCGGCGCGTCGCCGCCGGAGTCGCCATTCGCCACGACGTCGGCGTGGTCGTGGGTCGCCGGCGTAGTCGCGGCCCCTCCGCACGCCCACGTGAGCCCCGAGAGCACCACCGCTAGCCAACGCACGATCCCCCTCCTTCGTGTCGAGAGACGCGGCAGCTTATCACTCCCCAGGCGGTGTGCAGGCGCGGTCCATCGGCTTTCCCAAAGTGGTAGAGTCGCGCTCGCGCGATGCGGGCCGGTGTGAAGACCACGTGGATCCTCCTCTGGGCGCTCGTCGCTGCGTGTCGCGACCCCGCCGCGCGCACGGAGGTGATCGTCGAGGTCGTAGGTGACGACGGGATCGTCGCTGCCGCGGACACGGTCGTGGTCGAGGTGTTCGGCGGAACGGCGGCGGGACGCGAGCAGCGGTACCTGCGCGAGTTCGACCTCGCCGCGCCGGACGTCGAGTGGCCCATCCGCGTGGGGGTCGTGCCGCTCGAGAACGACCCGACGCGTACGTTCGAGGTGACGGCCGAGGCGCGTGTCGGCGGCACCGCGCTCGCGCGCGCGCGCGTAATCGGCGGTTTCCTCGAAGGGCAGACGCTCCGGTTCCCGCTCTATCTCTGGGACGCGTGCCGGGACGTGCCCTGCGACCTCGACGAGACGTGCGATCAGCTCGGCCTCTGCGTACCGGCCACGGTCGATCCGTGTGACTTCGAGTCGCTCGACGGTGGACGTCCGCGGTGCGACCGCGACGCGGGCATGGGCCACGACGGAGGCCCAGACGCCGGGCCGGTCACGGGGCTCGACTGCACGTACCACGACCTCCGCAGGGTGGACGAGCTCAACGGGCCGAACATCGACTGCTGCGCCAGTCTCTCGAACGACGCGACGACGATCTACTTCGCGACGAGCCGCGCGGGGATGCCGCTCGGGATTCTGGGTAGCGACGCGTTCGTACCGCGGCGTGCCGTTCGATCCCCCGGCACCGCTTCGCGTATCCGGTTTTCCATCGAGCTACTCGGAGCCTCAGATCTCCGCCGACGGACTGACGCTCTACTTCGACGAAATCCCGACGGCGATCGTGAAGGTCGCACGGCGTTCCACGCTCTCTGATCCGTTCTCGATGGTGATGGACATGCCCGAGCTCGCGTCGCTCGCGGCTCCGAGCGGGGCGACCATCACGCCGGACGGCCTGTTCTTCTCGGTGGGCGCAGGACCGCCGAGCATGCGCGACCTCTACGTGCTCGAACGGAGCGAGGTCGGCGCGGCGTTCGGCCCCCCGATGCTGCTCTCGGGCTTGCGCGGCGCAGAGTCCGCTGGGTACGCGGCGCTCACCGCGGACGGGCGCGGCATCTACTTCCATCGCGAGGGCGCCTCGCAGCCCGACATCTACTTCGCCACGAGGGAGAGCGTCAGCGACCCGTTCGGCGCGCCGTTCCCGGTGCCCGACCTGAACACGATCAACGACGACTCGGACCCGGCGCTGAGCGCGGACGGGATGGAGCTCTTCTTCAACTCCGACCGGCCGGGCGGCATGGGCGGCCCCGACCTCTATCAGATCTGGAGGGATTGTCCGTGAGGGCCCGCTCGGTGCCGAGGGCGAAGGTCGCCGTCGCAGTCTTCGCGGTGCTGAGCGCCGCCTCCGTCGCGCGCGGCCAGGAGCGGACGGAAGACGAGGTCGCGCCGCCGCCCGACACCGAGCCCTCCGACGCCACCGTGGACCTCGCGGACGCCGAGGCGCGCGCCCTCTTCGAAGCGGGCAGCGTCGCGTTCGAGGCCGGCGATTTCGAGCGCGCGCTCGAGCACTTCAGCCGCGCGTACGAGCTGAGCCAGCGCCCACGCCTCCTCTACAACGTGGGCCTCGCGGCGGACCGCCTCCGACACGACCAGCAGGCGCTCGACGCGTTCGAGCGCTATCTGGATGCCGAGCCCAACAGCCCGCACCGAGACACCGTCGAGCCGCGCATCCATGCGCTCCGCGAGGCGATCGCGGCGCACGAGCGCGAGGAGCAGCAAGCCGCCGCTGCCAGGCTCGCGCTCGAGCAGCGCGTCGACGAGGCGGAGCACCAATCGGTCTTCTCGCGCTGGTGGTTCTGGACGATTGTCGGCGTCGTCGCGGTCGCGGCGGCCGCCACGGTCATCGTCGTTCTGTCGATCGATCCGGGAGTGCAGGATCCGATCCCCGGTACGCAGGGTGCTGTCGCTGCGGCGCTCCGGTTCTAGGGCACACTCCTCACTCGACGGCGGATTCGCCGGTGTTGCCGAATCGGTCGGTGACGCGCACGCGCTCGACCGTGGCCGCGTCCGCTCCCGCGTCGACGGAGGCGGAGCCGTCCGCGTCGAGCGCGACGTCCGCGATGTCGCGCTCCGATGTGTCCGAGAGGATCAACGTCACCGTCACGGTCGCGTCGCGGAGCGGTACGCGCTCGTTCGAGAGCGCCTCGAGGTCGAGCAGGCGGGTGAGCGTGCGAACGGGAAGGCCCGGTGCACCGCCGGCGGGCTGGTCGAATGGCTCGTCACGGCACGGAAGCTACCACAGGTGGCCCGCTCGTCCGGGGCCGAGAGAGCGCGGCATCTCTTGCTGTGATCGAGAGCTAAAAGGGCTCGACCTCGGCGGTGAGGGCGAGCTCGAGCCCACACTTCGCAGCGCGTGATCTATCGGCCGGCACGCAACGGTGGACGACAGCCACCGATGAGGCCGCGTGCCTTCTTCGGCAGCGGGGACTCCGCGTGCAGACGCGCGGCGGACGGAGGCGTATGCCCGCCGCCGGCCGGAGCTCGGCACGCTCTACCACGAGCGCCGCCGGATGCACCGAGGCCACCTCTTCCCTCACGGCAGTGCCCCGCCAGTGCGTTCCGACCCGTCCCGCGAGGGCTCCCACCGACCTGAACCGCCCAAAACAGCGCCTCCACCGCACCGCCGGCGCCAGGACCCCCCGATCGTTTCACCTACGCGCACGTCTTCGTCCTCGCTCGGTGCGTCGTCGGCGAACTGGTTCTCGTGCGCGGCTTCGTAGAGGAACGCGAGCCCGTCGGCCGTGGAGAGCAAACCGGTGCGGACGGACTCCGCAGTCTCGCCGTGGTTGTCCTCAAGGAACCAATCGCCGCGCGTGGAGAGGGCGTTGAAGGTCGCCGTGGGCCAGCCCGCGAGCGCGCCGACGAGCAGTGCGTTGATCACGAACGTGCGAACGATGAGGCGGTCCCACGTCGTGAGGATCGGCGGCCTGGCCTTGGGCCTACGGCTACGGCGCCAGCGTGCATACGCCTCCCAAGTGAGCGGCGCGACGGGGAACGCGACGAGGCCCGCGACGAGGGCGACCCAGAGCGGACCGTCCTCGTAGCGCGCGAGCGAGCTGCCGGCCCACACACCGAGAAGCGGGATCGCGACGATGAGCGCCGTGGCGATCGACTTGGCGACGAAGACCGCGGTCGCCGCCGTGGCGCGGCTCGCTTTCATGTCGCTCGCCTGCGCTCGACCCATACGTGGATCGGGTGCTCGCCGTCGACGATGAACTCGTGGCCCTCATTCCTGTACGACTCGGCCGCGACGGCGTGCATGAGCCCGTGTGCCACGAGCTCGACTTCATCGCCGTCCTCGAGCGCTTCCAAGCGCGCGAGCGTTGCCGCGTCGTATGCGCGGTAGTCGCCGTGCCGAGGCAGAACGACGCTTCCGTGCTCGTCGGCGACGCGCACGCGCACGCGATGATCATCGGGCTCGAAGCGAACGGTCCCTCGCAGGCGGATCCCGTTGCCCGTCGTCTCTTCCGGCAGCGCGCGCGTGTCGATCGCCGGGTGGGCAGCGAGCGCGGCCTGCGTACGGCGTGCATCGCGCAGGTCCGCGCGGCGGCGCAGGGCAGCGCTCGCCCGGCGGATCAGCGCGGGAGCGGCGAGCGTGGCGACGAGGCCGGTTCCGAGCGCGAAGAACGTCGCGAGCGTCGACGGGTCTGCGGAGCCGCCCAGACGGTCGACCTGGCGGAGCACGACGTAGATGGCAGGCAAGATCGCCACGAGGCCGAAGAAGATGATGCCGGCGAACGCGCCGTCTCTTGCGAGGCTTCCTCGCGAGTCGACCGGCTTTGGAAGCGGTAGTACGCGGCGTCGGTCGACGGTCGGCTCACCACAGCGCGCGCACGCGCTCGGGAACGCGTACCCCTCCTCGCATCGTGGGCAGAGATAGGGGCTCTCGTCGATCGTCGCCTCGGTGCTCTCTCTCGTGTTGGCTGGCCGGCGCCGACGCGACGCCCATGAAGAAGCAGCAAAGTCCGACAGGGATGTGTAGTTGCCCATGTGCGCCTCGACAGCGACGCAATGCGCCAAGCGTGCCCAACCACGGAGTGTTGCAATTACAGCGGTTTTGTGGACGACAAGCGACTACATGCGCATATCGCCTGGGCAAAACACCACGGGAGCCGGCAACACAACACATCCGCGCCCGAGGTTCCCATAGAGCAGCGGGCGCCCGGGCTCCTCTTCCTTGCGCCCGAGGATCTTCAAGAGCCCGCGGTCGATCAGCACGCGAAGCGCCGAGCCCGAGTCGACGCCGCGGATCTCCTCCATCTCCGGCCGCGTGACGGGCTGGCGGTAGGCGACGATCGCGAGGGTCTCGAGCTGCGCGCGCGTCAGACGTACCGGTCGCTGCGCGATGAAAGCTCGCACGAGATCCGCGTTCTTCGCCGCCGACCGGAACTGCCAGCCGTTGCCGACCTCGACGAGCTCGATACCGTGACCCTCGTAATCCGCGACGAGCTTCTCGAGCGCCTTTTTTTACGTCGGCCATCCGGACGCGGGCCGCGCGCGCGAGCCGCTTCGTCGGCACGGGCTGGTCCGAAACGAAGACGAGGCTCTCGACGATGGAGCAGAGCTCCTTCTCGTCGAGCTTCTGCGTCGGGCTCTCGGTCTCCACGTCGTCTGCGATCTCGGTCATGGATTCAGTTGTCCTCGGAAGGTGGCGTTTCTTGGCTCAGGGCTGCCTCGTCGAGACCCGCGCCCTCCTCTGCTTCGGAAACGCGATACTCGATGTGGATGCCGGCGCGTGGCTCGAGCTGGTAGATGCGCATCAACCGCATCTTCGCCATCTCGAGGATCGCGAGGAAGGTTACCGCCGGGTGCTTGTGAATCACTACATGAACGCCTGGTCGCTGCTGCCGTGGACCGGGGCCGAGATCGACGGCACGAAGATGTCGGTGGCCGCCGCCGACGTGCGGAAGATCGTCCCCGAGTCCGCCAAGTCGACCACGGTTCAGCGGCCCGTTGCCGGCAAGGCCTGACCCCCTGCCGACGCTATGGCGGACGGGGCAACGCCCGTCGCGGCGCGGCTGCCGTCAATGCCCCAGACCGAAGAGCCTGCGGATGTCGGCGCGGGTCAGGACCCAATATTGCCAGATCGCCAGGGCAAGCAGGGGCAGACAAAGCGGTACGACGGCCGCGGACGGCACGCGACCGATCTTGGCGCCGAGCAACGTGAGGTCGACCTGTCCTCCCGCCAATAGAAGCCAAGCCATGATGATCGGGATGCCGATCATCGCCAGCCAGAGAAACACCAGGCCGCAGGTCCGACCAGCAGCAGCAGGAGTGGGAGCAGGCGGTCGCGGGGTTTGACGATCGCCAGCGCAAATTAAGCGATCTGCAGAAGTCGATCGAGCAGGACAGGCAGGCGACCGACCAGCAGCGCCAGGAAATCCAGAAGCTCCGGGCCGAGCTGGACCGCCAGAAGGTTGTGATCGAGCGCGACCAGCAGGCGCTGTCGGAGTCGCAGCAGGCGTACGCCCAGAGCCCCACGTGCGGAGAGATGTTGCTCGTGCCCTTTGCATGTAAGGGCCGCGCGTGGTGCCCCTCGTGTTGCGGCCGACGGATGGCTGCGACGGCGGCGAATCTCGCGGACCACGTGCTGCCTCCGACGACGCCGCTACGTCAGTACGTCCTGACGCTGCCGTTCGAGCTACGCGCACGGCTTGCCTACGACGGCGCGCTGTTCGGCGTATCCGTTCGGCGGACCGCGTCATTGACGCGCGCGCCCGGTCGTGCGCGGGCGGATCGTGGTCGACGTCTACGACGGGCTCTGAGGCTCTACTCGATCGCGACGCAGGGGCCATCACCGAATGGGCTGTCGCAGATCGGCGAGCCGCAGCTCGGTCCGATGCGACCCCAACCGCAACAGATCTCCTCGTCACCGCATGCCGGTGCTCTGGGATCACACGGCGCGCCGTCGGGGAGCGGACAGAACCGCTCGCCACAGTCGTCGGGCCAGTCCGGTACGCAGCCGAAGTCGGGCTCGAAGCGGCGTCCGCGCGCGCACTCGCAGATGCAGCTCGGCGACGGGTCACCGTCGCAGCCCCACAATCCGCCGGACGCGACGCAACGCTGCTCCTCGTCCGTCGGCTCACAGAGCTCGTCTTCGAGGATGCAGCCTTCGCCGGGGACGAAGTAGCGCTGCACGCCGCAGTTGCAGGCGGGGCCAGGCGACTCGCAGATCCGCGGGGCGGGTAAGCCACTGCACTCGTGCGGCCCGCAGTACTCGAGCTCCGGCAGCCAGTAGCCGCCGGTCGCGCGGCACATCACCGAGTCACACGCATCGGTCGCCGCGAGACACGCGTCGAGCGTCGTCCACGCCCGCGCGCAGTCGGCCCCGGCACAGCGGCACGCATCGGTGTGCACGCAGCGATAGCCGTCGAAGACGAACCGCGGAGCGCCGGACTCGCAGTCGGGGCCGCAGAAGTCGGTCGCTGCCGCCATCGGCGCGCAGACGTCGCGAGGCTCGGGCACCGTCATGGACGGAGGCGGCGGAGGCACGGCAGCATCGACCAGCGGCACGCCCGCGTCCGCCACGGGGACCGGGCCCGGCGCGGCGTCATGGCCGTGAAAGAGGAAGCAACCTGGGAGCAGCGCAGCAGCGAAGAACGCCGCGGCGCATCGATCGCGTCGTGCCATTGGGTGCCACCTGGTGATGAGGCACGCGCGTGACAGCAAGCGCCGTGCCGCTCGAAGGCGTATGCGAGACATCGTTCGCGTGACCGAGCTCAGCTGGCCGGGGCGCAGACGCCGCCCGCCTCGGTCGAGGCCCACGGGAGGCAGAAGCTGCCGGTCGAGCACTCGCCGTCCGGGATGACGCAGATCTCGAGGCAGATCTCCGCTGCCTCGGTGAACGGGCTGGGCGCGCAGATCGTCGGCTCGCTCACGCCGTACGAGGTCGCGCAGCCAGCGTTCCAGCGAGCGCACGATGTCTCGTAGCGGCGCGTTTCGTCCGCGGCCCGACACGCTCCGACGATCCCGCCGGGGGTGACGAGGCCGACGCACACACCGGCTTCGTCTCCGTACGCGCATGCCGTCGGCGTGCACGGGCGCATGCACAGATCCATTCCGATGCCCGCGCCGCAGACGAGGCCATCGGCGCACCCGAGATCCGGACAACACGGCTCACCGCTCTCGCCGCATCCAGGCTCGCCGCCGCCGTCCGATGTCTCGGTACCCGGGCCGCCGTCGCCGAGCGCACCGTCGCCGACGTCGGGCGCGCCGCCGTCGCCGCCGGGCAGCGCGCTCCCGTCCGCGCTCCCGCTCCGTCCCTCGCGACGCGCGCTACACCCGCTCGCGAGCGCGGCGAGCATGACGAGGCTCAGCGTGACCCCGACGCACCGCGACAGCGTGCTGGTGAGCCAGTCCCCCGAGCCGCGCGCCAGTTCGCTCCGCACGATGCTTTCGGGCGCGCCGCGGTTCGAATCGGGTCAACGAGCCACGCGCATGGCGGCTCGTCGACCCGATTCTCGGAGCTCGACGTCAGTCCCGCCTGTACACCGTGATGACGCAGGCGCCTCCGAGGCCGAGGTTGTGCTGCAGGCCGACGCGCGCGCCTTCGACCTGGCGCTTGTCGGCCTGGCCGCGGAGCTGCCACACGAGCTCGGTGCACTGAGCGAGGCCCGTCGCGCCGAGCGGATGGCCCTTCGAGAGCAGGCCGCCGGACGGGTTCGTCACCCACTTGCCGCCGTAGGTGTTGTCGCCGTCCTCGATGAGCTTCTCGGCTTCGCCCTCGCCGGTGAGCCCGAGCGCCTCGTACGTGAGGATCTCGTTCGCCGTGAAGCAGTCGTGGAGCTCGACGACGTCGACGTCCTTCGGGCCGAGGCCCGCCTCCTCATAGACGGCATCCGCGGCCGCTGCTCGGCCTCCCCTCTGGATTTCAAGATGGGGCAGAGCGAGGTCTTACCGTCAGGTGACCGCTTCGGAGGTTGATCCGGTCCGCCGGCTCGATTCTGCGCTCGCCCGCCTCCCGTGCCGCCTCCCTTCATCCCGAAGACCGGGCCGAGCGACGGCTCCCGCAGCGCGACCACCGCGCGCGTCCCGAGCCGCCGGAGGCCCATTGCGAGCCCGACGCTCACCGTCGTCTTCCCTTCGCCAGCCCGCGTCGGCGTCACCGCGCTCACGGCGACGAGCTTCCCCGTCGTCCGGGAGGGCGCTCGGTCGAGCGCAGCGAGCTCGATCTTCGCGGCGCCTCGCCCCCACGGGATGACGTGCTCGCGCGCCACCCCGAGCTCGCGCGCCACGTCCTCGAGCAGTGCAGGATCCGATCCCCGGTACGCAGGGTGCTGTCGCTGCGGCGCTCCGGTTCTAGGGCACACTCCTCACTCGACGGCGGATTCGCCGGTGTTGCCGAACCGGTCCGTGACGCGCACGCGCTCGACCGTGGCCGCGTCCGCTCCTGCGTCGACGGAGGCGGAGCCGTCCGCGTCGAGCGCGACGTCCGCGATGTCGCGCTCCGATGTGTCCGAGAGGATCAACGTCACCGTCACGGTCGCGTCGCGGAGCGGTACGCGCTCGTTCGAGAGCGCCTCGAGGTCGAGCAGGCGGTACCCGTCGGCTGCGTGATAGCCGGCGGTGACCGCGATCGCGCCGGCACGCGAGGCGGTCACTTCGAGCGCGCCTGGCGCGACCTCGAACGGCTCGCTGTCGATCGCGTAGCCCGTGCCCGCGACGTGGAAGCGATACCGGCCGAGCGGCACGCCGGCGCGATCCAAAAGCGCGTCCATCCCGCTCGCACCGAACGGCGTCACGGCTTGCCACTCGACCGCCCAGTAGTGCGTGCGGGGATCGCTCCCGACGCGTACGAGCGGGTCGG
Organism: uncultured delta proteobacterium; assembly: GCA_963740495.1. GTDB lineage: Bacteria > Myxococcota_A > Polyangia > Polyangiales > CAVUEK01 > CAVUEK01. Next base: position 854,850 of record CAVUEK010000001.1, on the reverse strand, counting down.
GCGTGTGCGTGAGGAGCAGGTCCGCGTCCTCGACTGGCCGACCGGAGCGGCGCGTGACGGCGGCGAAGTCGCCGGCTCCGTCGGTCGCTTCGCGCTCGAGCGTGACGAGCGGCGTGCCGTCGAGCGGGTCCTCCCCGATCCACACGAAGCGCGCGCTCTCGAGGCGCGGGACCGACGCCCTGGGTTGGGCGACCGCAGGTGCGACGCCGCCTCGCACGTAGACCAGGGCCGGCACCCCGCTCGGGATCGTCCCGGCGAGCGGAGCGGGATCGGGCGCGGGCAGCTCGGAGCCGCGCGGCGCCGGCACGTTCGATCTGCGCCTCCGGCGCCCGCGTCCTCGCGCTCGAGCGTCGTCGCGAGCTCCATCATCTCGAGCGCGCGCTCGGCGACGTACTGGCCTTCGAGCGGCCCCCAGAGGTCGATCGAGGGCTCGTAGCCGCCGCGCAGCCAGTCCTCGGGAGTGAGCACGTAACCGATGTGCCCTTGCGCGTAGCCGACCACGACCGTTCTGTCGGGCGCGACGGGCGACTCGGCCCGGAGCCAGTCCGCGAGAAGCGTCGTCGGCTCCCCAGGTATCGTGACGAGCAGGACCTCTCCGATGCGCAGCGCGCTCACCGTCGTCCGCGTCGACGCGCACGCGGGCATCGGCTCGAACGGCAGATCCATCACGGCGCCGAGCGCGTCCGTTGCAACATCGACGCTCACGCAGCTCCTGTACGGCACGAGGTCCTCGGTGCCGAGGAGCTGGCCCATCGGAAAGAGCGCGCGCGTGTCGTCGCCGCAGAGGCCCGCGCCGAGCGGCGCCGAGAATTCGTCGATCGGCGAGAGCACCGACCCGTCAGACCCGAAGATCTGGTGGTCGGGCTCGCGCGCGCGATCGAACGGCGCGTATGCGAGAGCGCCGCTCCGCACCGTGAACGTGCGCCAGTCGGGGCCGAGCGGGATCGAGCGCGTCACCATCTCGAGCTCGACGGTGTCGGTCTCGCTCGCGGCCGCGCTGTCCCACGCGGAGAGGATTGCGTCTCGGGCGTACGCGCCGACCGTCTCGCTCCGCGCGAACTGGTAGCAAGGTGCGTCGCCCGAGCACGCGATGCCGCCGGTGCCCGCCGGCGACACGTCGCCAGCGGCGCCCTGCAGGTGCATCACGACGACCTCGGAGTCGAAGGACTCCTCGACCGCGCGCGTGATCGCGCCCGGCGCGTCCGTCGACGCGAGCGGGTTGTCCGCGTCGAGCACCGTCCCGTGCACGCCGAAGACGGGCAGGACGGCGATCGGACGGCCGTCGGCCGCGTCCACGCGAACGACGTACAGATCGTGATCCTTGCGCGCTGCGCCGCCGGGCAGGTCGTCGTTCTCGGGCCGGCGGTCGCGGCTCACGAGGTCATCCGGGTCGAATGCGCCGTCGTGGCTCCACCCGATGCGCGCGGGCTCGCGAGCGGCGAGCGCCTCCTCGGCCACCGTGACGAGGTCTTCGACGAGGCGGCTCGTCGTGAGGTCGCGCCGCCGGCCGAGCCCGATCTGGAGCGGAGAGCTCGACGTGTAGTGACCCCACGACGAGTGCGAGTGGCTCGTCGCGAAGATCACCTTGCCTGCGAATGACGGGCCGAGGCGCTCGGCGACCGTGTGTGTGATTGCGTCGTCGGCGAGCGCGAGGTCCGCGCGGAGGATCACGACCGTCTCGTCGCCCGCGGTGAGGGCGAGCGCGCGGACGCGGGGGTACGTCTCGACGCCGACCGACGGCTTGAACGACCCCGCGATCTCCGTCGTACCGCCGATCGACCGGGTGCACCGAGCCCATGAAGTCGGCGCGCGCCGTGTACGCGGCGAGGGCCGATCCGACCGGCAGGTGGATGATGCCCTCCGCGGCCCCGGCCTCGAGCGGCGCGGCGGTCACCGTCCCGCCCGCGTTCGCCGTCGGCGGCAGAGGCGCGTAGTCGCAGTGTTCCGTCGAGGCCGGCTCGACGGGGCCGGCGTCCATCGCGTCGTCGCCGCCGCCGCACGCGGGGATTGCGATGAGCGCGAAGAGCGCGAGGGGCGCGAGCTCGGTCGACCGCACGCGCGCATCATGCCACAGGCCGCACCTGATCCGCGTGAGGCCGACCAGGCCCGACGAGAAACGCAAAGGCCCCGGCGCGAGCCGAGGCCTTTGCGTCACGGTCAGCGAGACAGGCTCAGTCCGCCGTCGAGAACAGGAACGGATACGTGACCGACACGACACCGCCGTTCTCGGGCGCGGGGAACGTCCAGCGCCGCACCGCCTGCGCGACGCAACCGGGCACGTCACCACCGCTCATGTTCGTCCGAGACGGCACGACCACCGAGGACATCACCGCGCCGTTCCCCTGGATGACCCACGACACCGTCACGCGCCCTTCCATGTCGGGCTCGTTTCGAAGCGCCTGCTCGTAGCAGTAGCGCACCTCGTTGTGGTGGCGCGCGACGACGCGGCGGATCACCTCGCGAGAGAGCGAGCCCGCGACGTCGACCGGTCCGCTCGTGATCGGGCCGGGCACGTGCGACTCGCGGTGAGCGCCGAGCCCGACGTTGCGCCCGTACCCGCTCGTGCAGTGCTCCGTGTCGCAGCCTGCGCCGTCGCCGATCGTGCCGAGCCTGCCGAGGCCGTACGTGCCGCGGCCGTCGCCGCCCGCGCCGCGGCCGGTACCGCGCATCCCGAGCCCGTAGCGACCGAAGTCGTTGCCGATCTGATCCGCGAGCAGCGAGCCGAGAGCCGCGGTCGGATCGGAGCCGAGCGCCGTCGCGGCGCCGAACGGGGACGTCGGCTGATTCCAGGCGCCGGCCATCTGCGCGATGACGCCGATCGTCTCGACGTTGCGCGCCGCCTCCTCCTGTGCCGCGCGGTTCGCCATGCGGCGGTCGGTGTTGTCCGCGGGGCCCGGGATCGCCGAGCGGCGGTGCGTGACGGGGCTCGACTCGTCGCCCATCTGTCCCTCGGCCTCGGCGGCGCGCTGGCCGTCGCCACCCGTCGGGCCGCTCTCGTCGAGCCAGACCGCTTCCTCTTCGTCCATCGTCTCGGGCGCGGTCTCGAGGTAGTCGACGATCCGCGACGTGGCGGAGAGCGCGTCGATGCTGAGGCCGGCGCCCGCAGGCGGCAGGAGCTGCATCAGGCAGAGCAGCGCCGCCACGAACACGAGCGCCCCCCCGATGTACTTGAGGTGCGTCGGGTCGGCCGCCATCAGCATCGCCTGAAGGCTCGTGCCGATGCTCTTGCCCGCTGCGCCGGCGCGCACGATGAACGTGAGCCCGCGGTGCTCGATCCGCGCGCTAGCGGTCGCGGGGAGCGCGTACTGCCGCGCCCCGGCGAGCTCCGCGCACGGTGTGAGGAGACCGGCAACCTCGAGCGCGGCGAGATTGCGGGTCGCGCCGTCGATCGTGACGCTCAGGCTCGCGCCGTCCGGGATTACGACCACGGGGCCCGCGCCGCCGTCGAGCACGATTGGGAGCGATTCGGCTCCGAGCGTCTCGGCGCCGACGAGCCAATCGGTCGCGCTACCGTCGATGCGGCGCTCGCCGATCACGAACGGCCGCGGCGGCGCGAGGTGCGCCACGTGGAGCGCCTGGTCGCCCCACATCACCACGACCTCGACCGCCTGCTCCGCGCGCTCGACCTCTTCGGCCGGCACGGCCGGACCGCTCGCGACCATCGTGTACGTTGCCTTCTCCTCTTCCATGTCGTGTGCCTCCTCGGGCGTAGCTGGGCCGGCGCTCGGATTGAGGACCCGCGCGGGCGCCGGTCTCGGCGCCTGTCCCGAAGCGCGGGGCCCGCATTTCTCCGGCCTGGTGTCCCCGCCGTGGCGGGGCTCTCGGCCGTCCGGGTCTCCCTTCGCTCCGTTCTTGGGTCTACTGACAACGGACCCCCAGGCAGGTTCCGCGCCGGGCCGACCGCGCTCGAAAAAAAGTGCGCCTCGGCTGCGCGGCGCTCGGCTGGACCGGGGCCCGGGATTGAGACAGACCACGCGCCATCATGCGCGCGGGCCCGTCTTGCCTGGTGATTTCCCTGCTCCTGACCGCTGCTGCCTGCGGAGACCCGGGTGGACCGCCTTCCATCGACGGCGGGACCGGCGGTGACGGTGGTGACCCCGACGGAGCGGCGCCGCCTGACGCTCCCGCGCCGGACGCTGCGCCGGCTGACGGCGGTCCGATGTGCGCCCCCGTGGTCATCACGCCGTATGAAGGTCGCCCGTGCCCGACGAGCCTCCGCGATTGCGTCGGTGCGTGTGCGTCGAGCGGAGGCGGATCCGATTGCGTGGGCGCCTGCATCGACGCCGTCACGGACGCCACGTGTCGCCGCTGCATCGATCTCGACCTCATCTCGTGCGTGAACCGCAACGGGTGCCAGGAAGTCTGGAGCTGCTACACGGACTGCATCCGCGAGCGGTGCCCGGGCGATCCGTCGGACGCGTGTGTCCGGGGCAGCTGCGGTGCGGAGGAGGACGCGTTCGACGCGTGCGTCACCGACGAGGTGCTCATGATCTGCGGCGAGCGCTATCAGGACTGCCTGCCGGAGTGAGATGGCGAGGCTCGCGTCGTGCTCGCTCGCGCTCCTCGTGCTCGCCGCGTGCGGCGGCGACGACGCATTGCCCGCGCCCGATGCGGGAGCGGCCGATGCGTCGTCCGACATGCCGGTTCCCGGCGACGTGACCCCGCCCGCGCTCCCGACGCTCACTCCGTGCCCGAGCGGATGGGCCACCGTCGCTTCCCCCGATGGGATCGACGAGTGCGAGCCGCCCGCGCTCGCGGTGCTCGACGCGCCGTCGGCGTGCCCGCCGGGCACGGCGCTCTTCGCTGGCTCGAGCGCATGCACCCCGCTCGGCGCAGACTGCCCGGCCGGACCGTTTCCGGATCAATCGACGCTGCCCGAAGCGTCGCGCGTCCTCTACGTGCGGCAGGGAGCGCTCGGCGGCGACGGATCGATGGTGCATCCGTACGGCACGATAGCGGCCGCGACGATCGTCAGCACACCGGGGACGTTGATCGTGGTGGGCAAAGGCGACTACGACGAGCGGGTCGACCTCTTCAGAGGTGTGACGCTCGTCGGGGCATGCGCTGCGGAGACCCGGATCGTTCCGAGCGCGAGCTCGACGCTGCCCGCAGTGCGCATGGGCGAGCCCGAGGCGTCGGTCTCGCGCGTCACGGTCGCGCCCGTCGCGCCGCTCGTCGGCGTCGAGGTAGGCGCGGACGTCCGGATGACGGACACGATCGTCGACGGGGCGACCGGTGGCGCGATCTACGTGCGGCCCGGCGGCGGGCTCGGCGGGTCGCGCATCGCGCTGATTCACACGCGGGTCGGCGAGGGTAGGGCGAGCGCGGCGGCGCTCGCGCTCGACCGCGACGCCGCCGCCACGGTCGCGTCGCTCCAGATCGCCGACTGTGACGGCTCGGCCGTCGCGGCGCTCTCGTCGGGCGGCGTGTTCGTGGCGGACGACGCGGCGATCTCGGACGTCGGGATCGCGGACGAGCTGCCGCGGGCCCTCCTCGCGCAGAACGGCGCGACGATCACGTTGCGCGCGTCGCTCCTCGTCCGCCCGCGCGGCTCGCCGGGCGTCGCGCTCGCAGCGGGTGCCCTCGTTCGGCTCGAGGACAGCCTGGTCGTGGGCGATCGTTCCGCCGGAGCCGAAGCGACGCCCGATCTCGGGCTCATCTCGGCGGACGGGGCCCGCATCGAGCTCGAGCGTGTCCGCTTCGCTCACGTCGGCGCGTACGCGTCGGCGGCGCTCGCTGGCTCGACGAACACGCTCACCGACGTCGTCGTGCGCGACTTCGGCAGCGAGCACATCGGCCTCGGCGTCGCGTTCGTCGGCACGACGGAGGCCGTCGTGACCCTGCGGCGAGCGCTGGTCGTGGACGGTCGCAACGCGGGGTTGTTCGCTTCGGGTGTGGGCGGTTTCGGGATGCCCGAGGGCGTGGGCCCCGCGCTCGACGTCGAGGACTTCACGCTCGTCCGCGCGAACGACGACGGGGCCGACGCGGGCTACGGGATGGCGCTCGACACGGGAGCACACGGTACCGTTCGCCGCGTGTCGCTGACCGGAGTGCGAGGAGACGCGATCCTCGCCGCGCACGACGGAACCGACGTCGCGTTCGAGGATCTCGCGATCCTCGATTCGGCGGAGCAGGGCGACGGGCTCTACGGGCGCGCGATCGAGATCCAGTACGGCGCGCACGTCGCGGTACAGCGGTCGCGGATCGAGCGGGCGACCGAGATCGCGGTTCTCGCCATCGGCGAGGGCTCGGACCTGTCGATGTCGGACGTGGCGATCCTCGGCACGCGGGCGCGCTCGTGCGCCGAGTCGGGGTGCTCGACCGCGCCCGGTGGGATCGCGGTCGGCGTGACCAGCGCCGCACGCGGCGCGCTCTCGGGCTTCCTCATCGACGGGGCGCCGCTCTGCGGTCTGCAGATCGCGCACGACGCCGAGCTCGACGTGAGCGACGGGGTCGTGCGGGGGGCCGCGGTCGGCGCTTGCGTCGAGGTCGCGGGCTACGACATCGGTCGCGTGACCGGATCGGTGTCGTACGAGAACAACGACATCAACGTCGACACGGCGGAGCGCGCGGTGCCCGAGCCGGCGACGCTCGACCTCTCGCTCTGACCGGTCGTGGAGCCCGCCGTCTACTTCTTGCGCGCCGGATCGACCACGACGTAGACCCCGTCGCCCTTGGGCCTCCCCGAGCGCCGGCTCGGTCGCCGGCTCTTGGGGCCCGGCTTCTTCGACGACCGCCGGACGGCGCGCCGCTTCGGAGACGTCTTCCGTTCATCGGTCGGGACGTCTCGGGGCGCCGTGTCGGCCGGTGGAACAGCCGAGGGCCGCTCACCTGCGAGGCGGGCGAGCTCGTCTCGCGACACCTTCGTGGCCTCGAGCACCGACTCGAGCAGCTTGCTGTGAGCGATGATGCGCAGCACTGCCATCGCGCGCGTGTGACGGCCCCGCACCTCGTGGAGCTCCTCCTCGGTGTCCCGCAGCATTCGTTCGAGGCTCTCGATGCGCGCGAGGAGGACATCCGGCGAGTCGCGGTACGGCATGTCTGCTCAGCCCTCGGGCGCCGCGCGCCCCGCCTGCTCGAGCGTCTTCATGAAGGCGCGCTCGAGCGTCTGGGTCAGCGGTGCGAGGTGCCGCACCTGTTGACCCGCATCGACGGCTACCTCGAGGATGAAGCGCGCGTCCTTCCCGTCCGGCAGGCGGACCTCGAGCGTCGTGCCCTGCTTCGTGACGACGCACTTCGCGAGCTCGAGCGGCTGCTTGAGGGCGTCGGGGTCGCCCTTGGTGCGCACCTCGTACGCGTTCTTCTCCGGGCGGAGGAGCGGCTCGAGCTCGCCGGCGTAGAGCACTTCACCTCCGGCGAGGACGATCGACTTGGTCGCACGTCTTCTCGACGTCCGGAAGGATGTGCGTCGACAGGATGACGCTCGACCCCGTCCGCTTCGGGATGTCGAGAATGAGCGCGAGCATCTCGTCGCGGCCGCGCGGGTCGAGCCCGCTCGTCGGCTCGTCCAGGAGCAGGAGCTTCGGATCGCCGACGAGCGCCTGCGCGAGCCGCGCGCGCTGTTTCATTCCGGTCGAGAACGACCCGAGCCGCCGGTAGCGGGCCTCGCCGAGGCCGACGTAGTGGAGCACTTGGTGTGCCCGTCCGGTCGACTCGGCCCGCGGCAGGCCGCAGAGCTCCCCGGCGAACGTCACGAATTGGAGCGCCGTCATCTCGGGCATGACCGAGTCGCCCTCGGGCATGTACCCGATGCGCGACCGCACCGAGAACGGATCGTGAGCCACGTCCACGTCGAACACCTTCGCGCTCCCGTGCTCCGGGCGAAGGAGGCCGAGCAGGCACTTGAGCATCGTGCTCTTGCCGGCGCCGTTCGGTCCGAGCAGACCGATGCGGCCCTCCTCGAGCGTCAGCGTCAGGCTGCGGAGGGCGCGAAGCTCGCCGTAGCGCTTCTCCACCCCGTCGAGCTCGATGAGCGGCACGGCGCGAACCGTAGAGTACGGCGAGCCCAGGGGCAACGTCCCGGGAAACCGCTCCCGGGCGCGGCCGACAAGGGCCGGTGCGCTCGCTCGTCGCCATCGCCAGAGCCCTCGCCGACACCGTGGCGCCCGTTCGGTGCGTCGGCTGTGATGACGCCCTCGCGGACGACGAGGAGCGCTTCTGCGGAGCATGCGTCGTGCTCCTCGACGAGCCACCGCCCGCGCTTCGCCCGCCGGCGCTGGCTGCGTCCGTCTTCGCGTACGGCGGTCCTCTCGCCGACGGCATCCGTCGTTTCAAGTACGCGGCCCGGGGCGACCTCGCGGCGCCGCTCGGTGCGCTCCTCGCGACGGCGGCGAGCGCGTACTCCGGGCGGTGCGACCGCGTCGTTCCGGTACCGCTACACCGAACGCGTCTCGTCGAGCGCGGCTTCAACCAGGCGGCGTTGATCGCTCGACCGCTGTCGCGTGCGCTCGGCGTGCCCCTCGACGTCCGGATCCTCCGGCGCGTCCGCCCGACGCCGCCGCAGGCGGGTCTCGACGCGATGCGACGCGTCGAGAACGTGCGTGGCGCATTCGTGGCCCGCAGCGCCGAGGCCCTTCGCATCCTCGTCGTCGACGACGTGCGCACGACGGGCTCTACCCTGGCCGAGTGCGCGCGTTCTCTTCGCGACGCCGGTGCCAGCGAGGTGTGCACGCTCTCGCTCGCCGCCGCGGTCGGCGAGTAGCGACGACGGCTCAGGTCGCGCGGCGCCGGCGGTCGGCCTCGTGCCAGTCGTCGACGCGATCGCGTGGGTGGACGGGGCCGGCGAAGTCGAGGCCGTATGCGGCGTCCCAGTCGGTCAGACCGCGCGTCTTCACGTACATGTACTTTCGTGCGTAGGGCAGAAAGTAGAGGAGGAACGGGAAGAAGTTCTTCACCACCACGACGTCCGCGTCCCAGAGGCTCAGCCCGAGGGCCTTGTAGAACGAGGGCTGGATGACGAGCGGGGCGCGGTCCGTCATCACGACCGCCGACCGACCCATGCGCACGACGATCGTGCGGCCGAACGGCCCATCGGGGACGACGCGCTCGACCGTGCCGCGGATCGTCACGGTCTCCGGGAAGCGTGGATCGAGGACGCCGCCGACGTCCACCGAGACGTCGTCACCCCTCGCCACCGACGCGAGCTCGACGACCGCTCTCGGCGCGCGCACCGCGACGTACGACGTCAGGTCGGTCGCGTCCTCGAGCAGCGCCGAGAGCAGGGCGACGTTTTCCCCCGTCGCTCCCGCGCTGGTGACGTCGGACGCGTCCGAGACGACGACGCAGCCGAGCCTCCTCGCGACGCGCGATCGGCGGATCGACTCGATCGCTTCCTCGGGGCCTGGGAAGCGAGGGGGAGCTCGCCGCGCATCGACCAGCACAAGTCGGCGAGCTTCTCGGCGGCGCGATCGGCGAGCGCTTCGTCGCCGTCGGCGTGCACGACGACGCTCCAACCGAGCTCGGGGTCGTCGTTCCACGGGTGGACCGTGAAGAGGCTCGTGTCGAGCACCCGGCGGTCTCGACGGAGCGCGCGCATCTCCGCATACACCGAGCGCAGCGGCGGCCAGAAGTCGAGCTGCACGCCTCCGCCGAGGATCATCGGCAAGCTTCGCCACGCCGTGACCGGACGGATCCGCCCGTCGAGCGTCGCGCCGAGGAGCCGAGCGGCGCGCGCGCCGGTCCTGGCATGGTCGCGGTGAGGGTTCGTCAGGTAGGCGCAATGAAACGTCGCACGCTCGATGCGCGCGCGCGTCATGTTGCCGTGGAGGTCGTACGTGGCGGCGACCGGCATGTCGGGGCCCACGACGTCGCGCACCGCGCGGAGGATCTCGCCCTCGGGATCGCGCAGCCCTCGCACGCCCATCGCGCCGTGGAGCGCGAGATAGACGGCGTCGAGCGGAAGCGCGCGACGGATCCGCTCGGTCAGCGAGCCGACGATCGACTCGAAGCACGCGCGCGACAGCGGACCTCCGGGGATGGCCCACGCCGAAACGAGCGGCACGAGCTCCGCGTCGAGCTTCCGCGCCGCGCGCGCGAAGCCGCTGAGCTCCGCGTTCCGGAAGATCCCCGGCACCTCGTGCGCCCGCGGCGCAAGAACGTCGAGCACCGCATCGCCCGTGAGGAAGTGCGTCCGCTCGAAGTCCGCGAGCTCCGTGTCGAGCGGCGACAGCGCGTTCGTCTCCTGATTGACTCGGCCGATGGCGATGCGGGGTCGACGCCTCACGACCGACGAGACTATCAGCTCGTCGAGGCGCGAAATGACGGTGATCGGCGTCGCCGCGTGCGCGGATGAAATGCTACGGGCATGCACGTCCGACGAGATGTCGAGAATGGGCACGCCGGCACGACCTGGCGCCGAAGAGCTGAACCGCGCGACTCGACGACCAGCGCGGATTTGGCTTGGCGTAGGAGTTTGACAGGCGCCCCCCCCCACGCTGTGCGATTTTTTCACAGTCGTTGCGCGGGGGGTGCCGATGACGCGGAAGAGACGTCGCGTCTTCTCGTCCCGCGGGGCCGCGCCTTCCTTCTCGCGGGTTGCGGCGGCCTCGTCGGATGCGACGACAGCTATGAACGGTACCTCTGGAACGCGAGCGACGGAGATGGGGTAAGGATCTTTCGATGCGCTCGTGGCCGGCCTTCTTGCTCGCGATCGCCGCTTGTGGCGGGGCAGGAACAGATCCGCACCTCGAACAGGACATCGCCGCGATCCGCGTCGGCGTCGACCCGCGGGCCGAGACGCGCGAGGTCGTTGCCGGTCTCGGGCGCGCAGGGCTCGAGGTGGTCGCGCGCGTCGAGGGCGAGGGGTTCGTCGCGTTGGGGGCGCGCGACGAGAGCGGACGCACGGCGATCCGGGTCGTGACGTCGCGCGGCATCGTGGGGGACGTCGACGTCGACGACCCGACGGCGCCGGTCTCCCTCGTCGCGACGCCGAGCCTCGACCGAGACCTCGACGGCGACGGTCGGCCGGAGCTCGTCTTCTCCACGGTCGAGCCCGCGCGCGGGCGGACGTGTCTCTCGCTCGCGCGCGTCGAGCGCGATGGGTCGCTCCTCGCGGTGCCCGTCGAGCTCGGACCGCTCGGCGAGGGCTCGTGCGTCGAGTCGGTCGCGGACGTCGGGGGCGACGCACGAGCCGAGCTGATCGCCGTGGTCCGCGAGCCCGCGCTCGCGCGGGGCGCCCCTCCGACGGTGCGCGTGCCGCTCGTCGTGCGCGGGTCGGGATACGCGCCCGCGCCGCCGGCCTCGTATCGCGCGTTCTGGGATCGCGAGCGCTCGGCGCGGCGCGAAGCGGTCGCGTCGGCGCGCGTCGCGCACGATCTCGAGACCGCGTATCGCTTCGCGGTCGAGCTCGCCGCCATCGCCCGCGAGACGGGCGGATTGGTCGTCGCCCAGACCGTCGCGTTCGACGAGGCGCTCCGCGGCCTCGTGCTCACCGAGGAGATGGCGCGCACGGTCGCGGCCGCGCGCGCCGCGATCGGCCGCGGTTGGACGCTCGAGTAGCCCGTGCTACCCCGGCGGCTCGACCCGAGACCCGAACATGGCCGCAAAGAGCAAGAAGGGAGCGTCTCCCGGCGAGCTGCTCGTGTGCAGCAACCCCAACGCCACGAAGCGTTACGTCATCGAGGAGCGGCTCGAGTGCGGCATGGAGCTCACGGGCTCGGAGGTGAAGAGCATGCGTGGCAAGCACGCCGATCTCGAGGGTGCGTACGCGGCCGTCTCGAACGGTCAGCTCTTCCTCCACAACATGTACGTCGGTCCGTACGCGCAGGCGGGAGCGTTCGGGCACGAGCTGAAGCGCGTGCGCCGGCTGCTCGCCAAGAAGCACGAGATCGAGCGGCTGCAGGGCAAGGTCGCGATCCGCGGCTACACGCTCGTCCCGATCCGCGCCTACTTCAAGAACGGGTGGGCGAAGGTCGAGCTCGGTCTCGCGAAGAGCAAGGACGTCGGCGACCGCCGGCACGACCTGCGAAAGAAGGCCGACATGCGGGAGGCGCGCGCGGCCGTGCAGCGCGGGCGAGGCAAGTGACGCTCGCCGCGCGTCTCGGCGACGGCTCGGACGCGGAGGTGTCCGCGCTCGACGGCGAGCGCGTCGCGCTCGTCTCCGCGCGTGCGTTCGCGCCCGGCGCCCCGATCGCGATCGAAGTGGCCACGCCCGACGGCACGCTCGCGCTCGCCGGCAAGTGCCTCGGCTCGAAGCGTCGCGCCGACGGCCGCTTCGACGTCCGAGCGCGGCTCGTGAGCCTGCGCCGCGAGGAGCGAGACCGGCTCGCCGCGCTCCTCGATGACTTGGCGCGCTGATCCCGATCAGCGTTCGGCGGTACCGAGGAGCGCTCCTTGGTACTCGATGACCGCTTCGGTCTGATCGCGTCGATCGACGAACCGGCCGAGCAGCTCGAGGTCGAGCGCGGGCAGGAGCTCGCTCCGCGTGCACCGTTCGTACGCCGACCCGCGTAGGCGGTACACTTCGATTCGGCCCCCTCGAAAGAGCCAGAGCTCCGGCACCCGAAGGCCGCTGTAGACGTCGAGCTTGTCCAACCCGCCGTGCGTCCAGATCACCTCCACGACCAGATCGGGGCGATCGTCTTCACGGTCGTCGTCGAGGGAGCGACCGACGACGTAGCACTCGTCCGGCTCGGCGCCACGCTCGTTCGCCCGCTTCCTGTACGTCGCAGAGCCGTACGCTGCCAAGGGTGTGCGGGTCTCGACGGCCCACGTCTCGAGGAGGCGGCCGAGCATGGATTTCTGGCGCTCGTGCGGACGCGACGGGCTCATCAGCTCGAGCGTCCCTTCGACGTACGTGAGTCGGAGACCGGGCCTGTCGGCGAGGATCTCGGACAGCGCCTCGTACTGTTCCCACGTGACTCCGCCGACGAGGATTCGATTGTCCCGCGCGGAGTGCGCGTCGAGCTCCGAGGCACGCAGGGCGGCGGACGCATCGCTCATGGCTCCTCGAGTATACGGACCGACCAGAGACCGGACCAGGAGGCCGTCTTTTTCGAGCGTCGCGGTCGAGGGTTGCTCGCGTCCTAGAACGAGCAACCGGGATTGAGCACGCCGGCGGGATCGAGCGTGCGCTTCGACCGCGCGCAGCGCGTCGCCGAAGAGCGCGGGGCGCTCGCGCTCGTACCACGGGCGGTGCAAGCGACCGACCGCGTGGTGGTGCGTGATCGTCGCGCCGTGCGGCGAGCAGCGCGTCGCTCGCGGCGCGCTTGATCGCCGCCCACTGCTCGAGCTCGGCGCCGCGTGCGCGCGGGCGCGAGGAACGTGTAGTACGGCGCGGGGCCGTCGGGATAGACGTGGGTGAACCGGCACGTCATCGAGCCGCCGCCGCACGCCTCGTTCATGGCGCGCCGCGGACCTCCTGCCGACCACGGCGGCGTGGAGCGCGTCGAACCGGTCCCAGGTGCACGCCGTCTCGAACGTGTCCGCCATGACGCCGAGCGTCACCAGCGCGTTCTGCAGGTACGGCGCGTCGAAGAACGCCCGCTTCCACGATCCGGCCGCGCCGTCGTCGCCCGCGCGCTCTCCCGACGACTACGTCGCGCCGCCCTCGCAGCGTCCCGCCGTGATCGCGCGCGAGCTCGAGCGCGCGCGCCATCCACGGCTCGAGCGCGTGGTCGGCCGACTCGAACGCCGACCACGAGCACGCTCGAGCCGTCGCTCGCGACGCAGTTGCAGCTTCGCCTCGCGCGCGTCGAGCAGCCGGCAGTTCGTCGGGGTAGAGCCCCGACTGCGCGAGCGCGCGCGACCGCGTCGACGGCCGCGTCGAAGCTCGCGAACTGCACGCTCGCGCTCGCGCGCAACGCGCGGCCGCGGTCGCACGCGCATCCACGCCTCGGTGATGACGCCGAGCGTGCCCTCGGAGCCGAGCACCAGCCTGTCGGGGCTCGGCCCCGCGCCCGAGCCCGGCAGCCGCCGCGACTCGACACGTCCCGCGCGGCGTGACCATCCGGATCGACTGCACGAGATCGTCGATGTGCGTGTAGAGCGTCGCGAAGTGCCCGCCCGCGCGCGTCGCGAGCCAGCCGCCGAGCGTCGAGAGCTCGAACGACTGCGGGAAGTGGCGCAGCGTCAGCCCGTGCTGCGCCGAGCGCGGCCTCGAGCGCGGGCCCGAGCGTGCCGGCCTGGATGCGCGCCGACGGCGCGACAGCGCGTCGACCTCGAGCACGCCCGCAGCGCGCGCGGTGTCGAGCGACGACGACGCCGTGTGACGTCGCCGCGACGCGCGGCTTCGACGCCGCCGACCACGCTGGTCCCGCCGCCGAACGGGACCACGGCGACACGCGCGCTCGACGCCCAGTCGAGCGACGCGCGCACGTCGTCCTCGTCGCGCGGCGCGCGACCAGATCGGGCGCGGCCGGAAGTCGCCCGCGAAGCCGCGCACGAGATCGCGGTACGCCGCGGCCGTACGCGTGCCGGATCCGCGCCACGCGGCGCGTCGGTGACGAACGCGGCGAGCGACGCCGGCGGCGACACGCGCGCCCTCGCGACCTCGACCGCGTCGAGCGGGACCGGCTCGCGCGCCTCGAGCCCCTCGAACCCGAGCAGCGCCGACACCTGCGTGGCGAGAGCCTGACGCGTCGCGAGATCCGGGAGCTTGTCCGCCCACCCCCATCCCCAGTGGCTCTTTTCGCGTGCGGTCATGAGGCCTCAGCCCGCGTCCATCGGGACGGGGACGCCTGCATCGTCCAGCACGCCGGCATCAGGCGGGTCGAGCGGCGCCGGGCCGTCCGGCGGAGGGCCTCCGTCGCCCCGCGGAACCATCGCGTCCGCGTCCCAATCGATGTGGACGCGCACCTCGGACTCCGCGCTCGCGCCGCCCGAGACGTTCTCGCTCACGCGCGCGTGGATGATGATGTCCTCACCGAGGACGTCCGTGGGGTCGGGGATCATGAGCGCGAGCCCGCTGATCTGCGTGTACTCGGCGCGCGGCAGCACCGCGTCGCTGAACGTGAGCCGGACCTGGAACGGGATCGACGCCGCGTACATGTCGCGCTCGCGCTCGACGAGGAGCTGGATGAGCGCAGGGGACGTGTCGAGGTTCGTGGCGCGAAGCGCGATCCACACGTGCTGCCCGCCTTGCGGGCCCCTCACGAGAAACAACGTGTCCCCGTCCGAGATGGCGTCGAACGTGCCGATGTCGCCCGCTCCGATCTCGACGGACGGGTCGAACATCATCCGCCCGTCGTCGTCGCCGCACGCTACCGCGAGCGTGAGCGCGAGCGGGGTCGCCAGCAGCAAGATCTGCGTCAGGGTGTGCCTTCGCGTCATCGGGCTCTGCGCAGCAAGAAGCGTTCCCTCCACGCGGTGCGCGGAGCCGCTCAGTCGACGCTCCCCAGGATCTGGAGGAACCGATCGGGCTCGACGAAGCTCGTCACGCGGGCGACCTCGCGCCCGTTGCGCCCGTGCACCACGACGAGCGGCAGCCCCCGCTGCTTGTACGACGAGAGGATGGCACGCTTCTCGGGGCTGTCCGAGCCCGGCGAGAGGTCGATGCGCACGGGCACGACGCCGAGGCCTCGCGCGGCCGCGACGACGCGCGGATCGCTGAACGTGTGCCGGTCGAGCTCGCCGCACGCGCCGCACCACGACGCCCCGAAGTCGACCAGCATCGGGCGGTTGCTCGTCGTGCGCGCGAGCTCTCGCGCCTGCTCGTAGTCCTCGAGCCACTCGATCTCGGGCTCCGGGCGGCAGTGCCTCCATCCAGAGGAGGCCGCAGGACGATGCCCCGACGGTGGCGCGCGGCGATCCCGGCCTCTTGCGCGCGCGGGTGAGCCACGTGGAGTCGTGGTAGCTCAGGTGCACCGCGCCGAGCGCCGACGCCGACGAAGAGCGAGGCGCGCCCGCGACGATCGCGAGCGCCAGCGTCCGCTCGCTCGGCCGCTCGAAGGCAAGATGTCCCGCACGTAGTAGACCGCCATCACGAGCATGACGATGCCGAACGCGCTCTTGACCCACTCGAGCCAACGCCCCGCTTCGGCAGGCTGACGGCGAACGTGCCGACGACCCAGAACAGCAGCCCGAGGCCGAGCGAGTACGACGAAGAGCGCGAGCGCCGCCGAACGCGACGTTGCCGCTCGTGCGCGATCCACGTCAAGCAGGAACGCGAGCACCGGCCCGGTGCACGGCGCGGCGATGAGCGCCGCTCACGAAGCCGAGCGCGAACGCGCCCTTGTAGCCCACGCCGCCGACCTGCGCGAGCCTGTTCTGGAGCGCGGCGGGAGGTCCAGCTCGAACGCGCCGAACATCGAGAGCGCGAGCGCCACGAAGAGCAGCGCGAGCCCCGCGAGCACCCACGGGCTCGAGAGCGCCGAGCCGAAGACGCCGCCCGTCAGCGCGGCGACGAGGCCGAGCGGCGTGAAGAGCGTCGCGATGCCGAGCACGAAGAGCGTCGAGAGCAGCGCGCCCTGCGCGCGGGTCTCGGCCTGGCGCGCGCCGAAGACGCTGACCGTGATCGCGATCATCGGATACACGCACGGCGTGAGCGACGTGGCGATGCCGGCGAGGAAGCACGAAGCCGAGCGCGACGCCCGAGGCTCCCCGACTCGAGGGCGTTCTGAACGGATCCTCGAGGCTCGCGAGGAAGCCGCCGCCTCCACTTCCGCTGCGTCAGCGCTGCGCCGAGGGCCACGGCCCCGCCGGTCGAGGAGCGCTGCGGACAGCCACCGCTTCATCCCCGTCGAGTATGCCGCACCCGAGACGGTCGGGGGCCCAGATGTGCGCCAACGTGCGCTTCGCAGCTTGGGGCTCGCGACCACGCCCCCTGCGGGGCGAGGGGGGCGCCTCCCCCACGACATTCGCTTCGGGAAGTCCGAGCCACCCCCGAATCCTGCAATTTCAGATAGTAGGGTGATGTCGCACCCCCTGGATCGGGCGTTGCACTCTCGGCATCCGATGCAGAAGCATCGAACTGTCAGTTTCCGAGGGAGGCAAGAGATGAAAAGGACCTGTGGTGTCGTGGTTCTCACGCTAGCCCTCGTCGGCGCTGCATGCGGCTCCGACGGTGGGACGAGCGGCGAGAGCCTCCTCCCGGGTGTGCAAGCCGCTGGTATTTGCCAAGCGCGCTTTCATCAACCCGGACGGTAGCCATGAGCTAGGCGGGATGGGCAACGTGTTCGACTACCACCGCTACGTGCCGGGCGGCGGCGTCTACGTGCTCGCAGCCGCCGACGCCTGACGGCCAATTCCGCGATCTGACCGAGTCGTTCGACGGGCGTCGACATCTCCGGCCTCGACGTCTCGTTCGACGCGAAGCAGGTCGTCTTCTCGATGCGGCACGCGGGCGACGAACTGTATCACATCTGGATCGCGCAACATCGACGGCACGGCGGCATCCGCCAGCTGACGTTCGGCGCCGAGCAACGACGTGATGCCGATCTTACGTCGCCAGGCGATCGCATCGTGTTCGTCACGAACGAGCCCTACACGGCATGGGCACGCGCGCCGACGAGTACAACCACAGTCACGCGTCGTCTCGCAGCTCGCGACGATCACGATCACCGCTGGCGACGCGGATCGCCGGCTCTGCTCGCAGAACCTCTCGCACGACGGCCGATCCGTTCCTCATGAGCGACGGCCGCATCGGCTTCTCGCGGTGGGAGCACCTCGGCGCCACGTCAACGACCTCAAGCTCTTCCACGATGAACCCGGACTGCTCGAAATGATCGCGATCGCCGGTCAGTTCGGCAAGCCGTTCAACAGCTATCGTCGACGTCCCGAGGTTCAGCCGGGCGTGTTCGTCGGCATCGGCACGAACCGCGAGGGCACGTTCCAGGCGGGCGCGCTCGTCCAGTCGACGCGCGCTCGCGCACGAGCACCGCGCGGATCGCCTCGACGAGCAGCACGCGCGCTTCGACATCCTCACCCCCGCGGTCCCGACCGGCGCGAGAGCCCGCCGAGCGGCGTCGGTCGCTACCGCGACCCGCGCCCGCTCCGCCGCGACACGAACCAGCTCCTCGTGTCGTGGGCGAACGGCGACGTGAACGACCGCAACGAGCTCGCGGGCACGGCGCCGAACTTCGGCATCTACCTGTGGGACCCCGAGACGCGCGAGCGCACGCTCGTCTACGACGATCCGAACATGTGGGACCTCTACGCGATCCCGGCCGTCGCGCGCGACGTCCCGCCGGTGCACCCGGGCGTGCTCGAGGCGGCGCCGGATCGCAACACGCCGGCGATCCTCGGCTCGGTCGACGTCACGCGTACGTCGCTCGACGAGAACGTGCGGGGCGCGTCGCTCGACGGCAAGTCGCTGACGAGGCGCTCGGCATCGGCGACGCGCGTGCGCATCATCGAGGGCTTCTCCTCGGAGATCGGCGGCGGCATCGGCCAGTTCGGTCTGACGATGCACGAGGGCGCCGCCATCCTCGGCGAGGCGAACGTCTACGCCGACGGCTCGTGGGAGGCGCAGTGCCCCCGTACCTGCCGTACCACCTGCAGCCGATCGATCGCTTCGGCCTGGCGATCCGCAATCAGCTGCTCTGGATCCAGGCGATGCCGGGCGAGAACCGTCGCTGCGGCGGCTGCCACGAGGGCCGCGCGGACACGATCCTCCCGCGCATGGGCCCGACGACCCTCGCGCAGCAGGCGGGCGCGCAGGACTTCGTCAAGCCGATCGCGGAGCGCACGGAGCTGCCGTGGTACGGCGCGCCGAGCGCGACCAACGTGCAGGACCTCTTCAACGCGAAGTGCGTGAGCTGCCACTCGGGTGGCGCGGGCGACCCCTTCGCGGGCCGCTCTACATGGTCACCGTCACGACCGAAGACGGGCGAGATGCTGACCTACACGATCCCGTACCTCGACCTGTCCGATCGCGCCGATCGACGACCTATTACGAGCGCGAGGTCGTCTCGTACCCGGCGTCGTACGTCTCGCTGCTCTACCCGTCCGCGATGATGGGTGACTCGATGGTGACGGGCGACGTGCCGCCCATCATCTGGGTCGAGCCGGCCTCCGCGCGCACCAGCCGCCTCATCGAGGGTCAACGCGCAGAGCGCGGACGACGCGACGAGCTGGGCATTCAGCAGCGCTCCGCATCCGGAGGATGTGGGCGTCGACCTGACCCGCGACGAACGCATGATGCTCATCCGCATGGCGGACCTGGGTGGCCAGTACTGGTCGCGCCAGAACGTCACCGGCGGATCCATCGCGTACTAGAGAAGGAGAAGGAGGAAGCCATGAAAAAGCTAATCCCGGCCATCCTGCTCCTCGGCACGTTCGCCACGACCGCGTCGGCGCAGCCCGAGAGCACGTGCCGCACGTTCGACCGCGCGCGCGGCGAATGCAGCATCAACACGCAAGCGCCATCCCTGGCTGCGCTACAGAGCGCCATCGAGCACGGCACATCGCAGCGCTTGATGGGGACTCTCGAGTACGGACAGATGGTGGAGTGCTACGACTGCGTCCCCCTGCTCATGAGGCGCGTGCTCTCGGACGACAACGCCCGAGTTCGCGAGTTCGGAGCGTGGTGGCTGCGTCAACGGCCCTTCGCCGCCAACTGGCGTTTGCCTTCTTCAAGCAGACGCTACAGTCCGATGCCGACCCCGTGCGCCGCGCGCGGGCAGCCGCGGCGCTCGGTGAGTTCCTCACCGCAGCTTCGCTCGCGCCGCTCACGACGGCCGCTTCGGGTGACACCGACGCCGGCGTTCGCGAGGCGGCGGTGCGCGGAATCGGTCGCCTGAACCACGTGGACAGCCAGATGCCGATCGCAGCCGCCATGCGCGACTCCGAACCGGCCGTCCGGTTGGCCGCGGTCGAGCAGGTGACGCATCCTGAACTTCTTCCGCCAGTACGACGCGCTCGTCGGTCTCTTGAATGACACCGACTCGCACGTTCGGCGCGAAGCCGTGCTTCGAGTGGGACAGCTCCGCATCGCGGACGCGGCTCCCGCTCTGGCAGCCCTCCTTCGAGGTGACGAGGATCGCAACGTTCGCCGCAACGCGGCGTGGGCGCTCGGTCGGATCGGTGGCGCGGAAGCGTCGCGGGCCCTGACCGAAGCGGCCGACGTGGAGACCGTGTCCAACGTGCTCGACGCGATTCGCGTCGCTCGCCGCATGTGAGTTGATGGTACGGTAGAGGGGCCATGACGTCGTCAACGCCTCTCTCACGAGCAGCCGGAGCCGGCCTCGTCCTCGCGCTCTTCTCCCTCGGAAGCGCGTGCGACGAAGAGCCGGCTCCGGCGTCTTCGTACTTCGACGAGCGCATCGCGCCGATCCTCGAGTTCGGATGCGTCCAGCAGACCACCGGCTGCCACCTCGCGAGCGACCGCGGGGGCGCGATCGGCAACCTCGACCTGTCGAGCTACGACGCGCTCATGCGCCGCGACGACGTGCTCCCGCCCTACGGGCCGTACCCGGTCGGGTTGCTGCTCGCTCAAGGGCGGCGGCCCGATGTCGACGTCCGCGTCGAGACGTTCGATCGCGCCGGACGCGACGCGGCCCGACGCGCGCTTCGTCACCGTCACGACCGACATCCGCCACAACGCCGGTGGCGCACCTCGCGCTCGGCTCGCCCGGCTACGCGGAGCTCAAGCAGTGGATCGACAGCGGCTTCCAGCGCACCGGCGTGCCGACGGACGCTGTCCGAGAACCAGCGGGAGCTGCGTCGCAGCGGCGTCGGCTCCGCACCCGGTTCATCCCGGTGCGTCTCGCCGCCGACGCGGACGCCGCGTCTCGGCGTTCACGTCGGCCGTGCAGCCCGTGCTGCGCGAGACCGTGCGCCGGCGCGCGGCTGCCACGGCTCGCGCGATCGCCGACTTCTATCCTCACGTGCGGCGACGACGGAGAGGAGCTGCGCTGGAACTACTTCGTCGCGGTCGCGCACCTCAGCGAGCCGGTGTCGACCTCCGAGACTCCTGCGCCGCCCGCTCTCGAGCCGACGCGCGGCGGCGTCGTTCACGAGGGCGGCGACGTCTTCGCGCGGCGTCGAGGACGGCGCTACCAGACGCTGCGCGCGCTGGGCCAGAGACCTCGTCGCACGCGTGCCGGCGGCGATCTGGTGCGTCACGGCTACCGTCGAGGAGGGGCTGCGCTTCTTCGCGAACCGCGTGCAGCCGGTGCTCGTGCGCAAGGGCTGCATGTTCCTCAACTGCCACTCGGCCGCGATGTTCCACGACCTCCGGCTGCGCGGCGGCTGCGCAGGGCACCTTCTCGCGCATCGCGACCGTAGCGAAACTACGCGATGTGCTCGACTCCTGCTCGCGATCGAGTCGCCCGACCCCGAACGACAGCCGCATCATCGCGAAGAACCTCTTACACGGCGACGCGCGTCGCTGGGCGCGTCGGGCATCGCGCACCGCGGCGGCTCGCTCTTCGAGGACTTCGGCGTGATCGGGCGGCGCGCCAACGCGGCTGACCGCGACGATTGCGCGGGCGTCGACGCGGACACCGGCGACCTCGACACGATCCCCGCGTACTGCGTGCTCGCTGCGCTGGCACCAGATCGAGCGGGACGCGGCGATCGCGAGCGGCGAGCTCCTGCCCGGACACCGATCGATGAGGCGTCGTCTGGGTCTCGCGTCCGCCGGGCATCGGGCGACATCCGCTGGACTTCGACACGTACCGCGGCGGCGCCGAGATCTGATGTGCGCGACCGCGACGATCGACGCGGACGGGCGCGCTGACGCTCGAGCGGCGAGCGCGAGCTGCTCGGCGGCTGCGGTCGCTCGACAGCGCGACGGCGGACATGCGCCGCCCGCCGTCTCGTGGGACGGCGACGCGCATCGCGTTCGCGGCGCGGACGTGGAGCGGCGCAGCCGCTTCGGCATCTACTGAGATGGCCGCGGACGGGTCGGAGTGCGTGCTGAGCGACATCCCGGGCCCGCGGCAGCGAGCACGCGAGAACGGGATCCTCACGCACGATCTTCGACCCCGCGTACGCGCCCGACGGCCGCCTCGTGTTCGCCTCGACGCGCGGCAACATCATGGGCGACTTCCCGTACAGCGGCCCGACGCGCACGCCCGCCGCGCATGCAGCCGAACGCGAACCTCTACGTGCTGCGACGCCGGCGGCGACGCGTCCGCAGCTGACGTTCCTGCTCGAACCAAGAGCTCGCGCCCGAGCTTCATGGCCGACGGTCGCGCTGATCTTCACCGCCGAGAAGCGCGAGACCGAGTTCCACCAGCTCGCGGGCCGGCGCCAGAACCTCGACGGCGGCGACTACCATCCGCTCTTCGCGCAACGACAGAGCGTCGGCTTCGCGCTCGGCGACCGAGATCGTCGAGCTGCCGAACCGCAACCTCGCGTTCGTCGCCGCGCCGCTCGATGTCGACCGATGGCGCGCGGCGGCATCGCGATCGTGAACCGGTCGATCGGGCCCGACCAGGACGATCGCGATCCCGCGGACCGCTTCTACATCTCGTCGCTCGACTTCCCCGCGCCGGGCGCGTTCGGCGGGCTGTCCGGCGCGTTCCGCTCGCCGGCGCCGCTCCCGAGCGGTCGAGTGCTCGTCTCGTGCGACACCGAGCGCCACGAGCCTCACGGGCGGAGCGTTCGACTTCTCGACTGTGCGAGCTCGACGCGAACAGCGGCGCGCATGCGTCGCTGTCGGCGGCGTGGCAGGGCGCGCGGACGTCGACGCCGTCGCGGTCTACGCCCGCCCGAACCACGGCGTGTTCGCTTCACGCGATCGACGAGGCCGAACGGCGCACACGTCGGTCGTCGCCCGAGCGAGAACGACGCCGAGGTCCTCGTGCAGGACTTCCCGCTGCTCGCGACGCTCCTCTTCGCGAACACGCGCACCGGCCGTCCGATCGATCTCGACGATCGGTGGCTTCGACGTGCTACGAAGACGATCGCCGCCGCCCGCCGGCTCGACAGACTTCGACGCGGACGACGCGTTCGGGTCGTTCTATCGTAACTTCGAGTGGCGTGGCTGGACACGCGGTCGACGCGGACGGCTCGGCGCGGATTCGCGTCAACGGTGGAGCGCCTCTCCTCTTGCGTGCCACGGACGGCGGCGGCAATGCGCGGATGTTCGATGGCCGGGCGTGTTCACGGGAGAGATGATCCAGCGCGAGCAGATGCAGTTCTATCCCGGGTGAGCACTCCAATCAGTCGTTGCGGCGCAACTTCTTCAACGGGCTCTGCGCCGGGTGTCACGGCTCCATCACCGGCCGCGAGCTCGACGCCGCGGTCAACGTCGACATCCTCACGCAAGCGTCGAACGTCGACGCCTACGACGAAGGCGCTGTCGGGATGACTCGCTGAGCCCGAAGCGGTCTGCCGAAGTCTCCGCTACCACGCTCCCCTGCGGTACACTCGCCCCGCGATGCCTTTGCCGACGCTCCTCGCGCTCGCGATCGCCTCCGGGCTCGCGGCGGCCCTGGCAGGGCGGGCCGAGCTCCGCGTCTCGCCGCGGCCCGCGCTCCTGACGCAGAGCTTCATCGCGTGGCTGTCGTTCGCCGCGTTCGTGCTCGTACCGGTCTCGATCTATTTCTACGCGTTTCACGGCGACTGGTTCGTCCTCTACATGATTGACGTCCGCCGCATCCCATCGGCGCTCGCGATGGTGGGGTTCGCCGTCCAGGTGCTCCTCGGAGCCTCGGGGTTCGCCCTCGGAGCGGCGCTCGTTCGCGCCCAGCGCGACTCGCTCGGCGTCGGCGCCGTCCTGCTCTTCGTGGCTGCCTCGGGCGCGGTGGTGCCGCTCGCGTCCGACCGGCTGGCGCTCGTCGGTACGTTCACGCAGTACCGGGGCGGCTTCGGTTTGGTGCCCTACGGCCAAGGCACGTTGCTCCACGGCACGCTCGCGATGGTGGGGGTCCTCGCCCTAGGCGCCATTTTCATGCTCGGACGGCTCTGGATTGGGAGCCGCCGGGGCTGAGCCCGCCGTTGTTGACGCGGTTGTCGGGCCTTGTTAGCGTCGCGGCGATTCTCCCGCAATCTCGCGGGGGTTCGGGACAGCGGAGATCTCCCCCTTTGCGACTCGCGTGGCTTCGGGCGTTTTCCGGACTGGTTCTCGCCGTGGCTCTTTCGGCCTGCGGACCGGCGCTGTACCTCGTCAACATCTCGGGCGCGGCCGGCGCCGTCGAGGAAGCGCGCGCCGTCGGTGCTCCGACGCAAGCGCCGTACGAGTACTACCTCGCGGAGTCGCACCTGCAGAAGGCGCGTGAGGAAGCCGCCGAGGCGAACTACCAGGACGCGATCCACTTCGCGAGCGTCGCCGAGGAGAACGCCGTCAAGGCGCGTGACCTCGCCCGCCGGCATCTGCGGGAGACGGGTCGCTAGATGGACGCGTCGCGAACCGGGGGCGGCGCCCCCCGCATCGGGATCCTGGCGTGCGTCGTCCTCTGTTTCGCGGGCTGCGCGGAGGGCACGGCGATCTCCGGCAAGATCGTCGGCGTCCAGGACGTGCTCGATCAAGCGCGTCGCAACGGCGCGTACCAGTGCGCTCCGCGTGAGCTCGCGCTCGCCGAGGCGAACCTCGAGTTCGCGCGCGTCGAGCTGGCGCAGGGCGATCCCGTCCGCGCGCAGGAGCACTTCACGCTCGCCGAGCCCAACGCGCGTGCGGCGTTTCGGCTGAGCCCGCCCGAGCGCTGCGCCCCGCGCGGCGTGGTGGTGCAGCAGCGTCCGCGCCCGGGCGACCGCGACGGGGACGGCATCCTCGATCCCGACGACGAGTGCCCGGATGATCCCGAGGATCACGACGGGTTCGAGGACGAGGACGGGTGCCCCGAGGATCAGGACTCGGACGGCGACGGCATCCCCGACTCGCGCGACGCGTGCGTGCTCGAGCCCGAGGACGCGGATGGCTATCTCGACACGGACGGCTGCCCCGAGCCCGACAACGACCTCGATGGCATCCTCGACGAGGCCGACCGCTGCGCGAACGACCCCGAGGATCCGGACGGGTTCCAGGACACCGACGGCTGTCCAGACCTCGACAACGACGGCGACTCGCTCACCGACGTGACGGACCGGTGCCCGAACGAGCCCGGGCCTCGAGAAGAACAGGGCTGCCCGCGCGTCTACCAGGACGTCGAGGTCACCTCGACCTCGATCCGGATCCATCAGAAGATCTTCTTCGAGTTCGACCGCGCCGCGATCCGGCCCGTCTCGTTCCCGATCTTGAACACCGTGTCTCAAGTCATGCGCGACTTCCCCGACATCACGATCGAGATCCAGGGCCACACCGACAGCCGGGGCAACGACGCGTACAACGAGCGCCTCTCGCAGCAGCGCGCGGACGCGGTGCGCGAGTACCTCGTCCAGCAGGGTATCCCCGCGAACCGCATGACCTCGCGAGGCTACGGCGAGGCGAGGCCGATCGACTCGAACCGCACGTCCTCGGGCCGAGCGGCGAACCGCCGCGTCGAGTTCATCCGGACGGACGCGGCGGCTCAGCAGGTGCAGCAGGGTCAGACCCCGTGAGATCGAGGATGTTGTCATGATGCGTGCAATCACGGTGCTCCTCGTCCTGCTCGGCTGCGTGACGGTCGCGCCCCGGCTCGCGCATGCGCAGCGACCGTTGCAGCAGGTGCTCGACCTCAACCGTCAGGCGATGGATGCCTACAACAACCTCGAGATTGAGCAGGCCGACGCGAAGCTCCACCAGGCGCTCCAGATCGCACGGCGCTCGGGGATCGAAGGCTCGGCGCTCGCACGAACGTACATCAACCTGGGTGTCGTCGCGGTCGGTGGTCTCGGCGACAACGCCGCGGGCCTCTCGCACTTCGAGAACGCGCTTCACGCCGATCCGGACGTGCAGCTCGATCCGCTGACCGCATCGCCGGACATCCAAACCGTCTTCAATCTCGCGCGGACGCGCGCCGGCGGCGGCGGCGGTGGCGGCGGCGGCGGCGGCGGCGGCGGTGGCGGTGGCGGCGGCGGCGGCGGCGGCGGCGGCGGCGGCGGTACGCCCGCCGGGAACATCCCACACACGCCGGTCCCCGAGCAGCTCAAGCAGACGGCGGTGCCGGTCTGGATCGACGTACCCGACGACGCGAGCGTCGCGAACGTGTACCTCTACTACAAGGGCCTCGGCATGCGGGACTTCCGCCGCGTCGAGATGACACACATGCCGGGCGGCTTCGGTCTCGAGATCCCGTGCGCCGACGTCTTCGAGCCCAGCATCAGCTACTACATCGTCGCGTTCGGCGACGACGGCTCTCCGCTCGGCTTCGCCGGAACCGCCGAACAGCCGGTGGTCGTCCCGATCGTCTCCGAGCGGACGACGTCGGCGCCCGCGCTCCCCGGGCGCTCGCCGCCGACCCAATGCGGCGACGCCGAGTGCCCGCCCGGCATGCCCGGATGCAGCGCGGGCGGCGGGAGCGGCGGGATGGGAGACACCTGTCTCTCCGATGCCGAGTGCAGCTCGGGCCTGAGCTGCCAGGACAATTTCTGCGTCGCCGGTGAAGACCACGGCGGCGGCGGCGGTGGCGGCGGGGGAGGTGGCGGCGAGATGCCGCACTTCTTCATCCACCTCGCGGGCGCGCTGGGGCTGCCGTACGTGTCACCGGGGATGCAGGCCGACGGCGGCCCGGTGACGGGCGAGACCCAAGGGTACACGTCGGGCGGGACGGGCAACTGCAACCTCGACTCCGACCTGTACTGCGTCTCGGTGACGACGGCCGGCCTCGTCCCCGCGTTCGCGATCCGCGCCGACGTCGGCCTGTGGATGCCGTTCTACGAGCGGCTCGGCGTCGCGCTCATGTTCCGATTTCAGCCGAACTCGGGACGCGGCGATCTCGCGTCGTTCCTGATCGGTCTGCGCGTTCTCTTCCTGCTCACCGAGCCGGCCGAGGAAGGCCTCAATGCGTCGGTGCACGTCGGGACGACCTACGGTCAGATCCAGGCGCAGCCGCCGCAGAACGGGGCCGAAGCGCCGTTCGTCATCTCCGGGTACAACGGCATCCACTTCGGCGGCACGGTCGGATACCGCTTCATGCGCAACGTCGGTCTCTTCTTCCAACCGGATCTCGAGTTCCTCTTCCCGGTGTTCCTCTTCGACATCGATCTGAACGCCGGCGTAGAGATCGCGTTCTGACGCGGTGGCTCCGCTCGAGCGGCTCTCCCTCGCGCTCGAACACGTACGCGCCGGCCGATTGCGCGACGCGAGGTCCGAGACCGATGCCGCGCTCGCGGCCGCGCCGCGCTCCGTGAGCGTCCGGATCGCCGCCGCCCGCCTCTCGTTTCTCGCGGGCGACGGTCCACTCGCGATGGACGCTCTCGGCGCGCTCGCTCTGGAGCTTCCGCCCGGGCCGCGTCGAGCCGGAGCGCTCGACGTTCGGTTCGAGATTGGGCGTCGGCTCGGTCGATACCGCGAGGCCCTCGACGCGCTCGCGCTCGCGCTCGAGGACGAGCCGCGTTTCGGGAGGCACGTCGCGGCCGCCGAATGCGCAGCCTCGATTCGCGACCTCGAGCGCGCGGTCGCGCACGCGGGAGCCGCGCTCGTGCTCGCGCCGCCGAACGAGGAGCTCTCGCTCTGGCAAGCCGAGGTCCTCGCACGCGCCGGCGCGCGAAGCGAGGCGGTCTCTGCGCTCGAGCGCATGGCGAACGATGCGAGCACACGTGCCGCGACGCTCGTCCGCGTGGGTCGCCGTCTCGCAGACCTCGGCGCGGTCGAGCGACTCGAGGAAGCGCTCGGTCGCGCCGCGAGCCTCGACCCGGATCTCGCCTCCGCCCACGCCGAGCTCGGTCGGTTGGCGCTCTTTCGCGGTGACTACGCGCGGGCCGGACGGCACGCCGAAGACGCGCTCGCCCGCGACCCCAGCGACTGGGTCGCGTTGCTCGTGCGCGGCGGCGTGAGCGCGCTCGCCGGTGATCCCAACGAAGCCGTCCGCGATCTCGATCGCGCGATCGAGCTCCGGCCCGACGAGCCCGAGCCCCGTCTGCTCCGCGCCGAAGCGTGGCTGCGGCGCTCGAACGCCGCGGCCGCGCTCGACGACGTCGCCGTCGCGGAGCGCCTCGTTCCGACGTCCTCGGCGTATCTGGCCGCGCAGCTCCTTCGATTCGCGTTTCTCGCGCGCGCCGGCCGAGCGCGCTCCTTCCCGCCGGGCAGCCTAGAGAGCGTGCGCGACTGTCTCGAATCGACTGTGCCCGCGGGACGCCAGCGCCGCACCCGAGAGCCCGGAGGGATTCGCCGATCGCCTCGAGCGCGCGCGTGCGCGTCTCTGCGGCAACCGCTCCCAGTTCGCGACGACCGTGGGCGCGGACGGCCGACTCGCGCCGCTCGCGGTAGAACCGGACTCGCGGGCGGCGGCGCTCTTCACGCTCGGGAGAATCCGCTTCGAGAGCGTCGAGCGTGTTCGCGCGCGGTTCGACGCCGTCATCCGCGCCTTCCCCGAGTCGCCCCAGCCGTTTTGCTATCGCGGGGAGCTCGCGCTCTGGGCCGGCCGCTGGGCGGACGCGCGCGCCGACTTCGAGCACGCGATCGGCATGTCGAGCACGCCGCCGCGATGGGCGTTCATCGGTCAGGGAGCCGTTCGACTCTTCGAGGGGAGCGCTCGCGGCGCGCTCGAGCTGTGGGAGGCCCACGCCGATGAAGAGCTCGGCCCCGGCCCCACGCTCTACGCGTACCGCGGCGATGCCAAGCGCGTGACCGGCGACACCGCGGGTGCGCTCGCGGATCTGCTCCATGCGTGCGAGGTCGACCCGACGCGCATCGGCGCCTGGGTGAGCCTCGCGCTCGCGCACGCCGACGCGGGTGAGCGCGCAGCTCACGACACCGTGGTCCGGAGGCTCTTCGGGATCGCGCCGGGTCTCCTCGCCGACGCCGCGGTCGAGATCGACGCCGACCGGATCGAGATCGCGACGAGACCGAGCCCCGATGCAGCGCGGCCGCTGCTCGAGCAGGTGCTCCACATGATGCGCGGCAATCGCTCGTCGACCTGCTGCTCGTACTTCACTCGGGAGGGCGAGCTGCGCTTCGTGCCGCTCGACGCTCGGGCCGCGAGCCATGCTCGCTCGGAGGCCGAGCGGCTCGAGAGCGCATTCGAAGCGCTCCGGCGCGCGCGCTTCATGAGCTGATCAGCTTCCACGCGTCCGTTCGACGACGAGGCCGCTCGCGAAGAGCCGAAAGAGGACCTTGCACGTGTCGAACGAGCTCAGCTTCGTGTCGTGGACGATGTCGCGGATCGTCCGCTCTCCGTCGATCGCGTCGACGACGGCGCGCTCCTCCCGGGACATTCCACCCGCGTCGATCGACGCCAGTGCGTCGAGCCGCAGCATCGGGACCACGTCGAAGCTTCGGATCTGCTCCTCGATCAGGCGCCACTCGTCGACACGCCGGAGACCCTCCATGAGGATCGCGGCGATCGGCAGGCCCAGCCGCGCGTCCGCCGCCTCGGGCCGCGTCGCGAAGCGATCGAAGTCGAACGCGCCGCGCTGCCAGCGCAGCGCCTCGTAGATCAGCTCGCTCGACTGCCGAACGAGCGCCTGTCGGAGATCGTCTGCGCTGATGTAACCGAGCTTCACGAGCTGAGCGCCGAGGAGATGCCTGCCGCTCGGCCGGCTGCGGAGCAGCGTCTCGAGCTCGTCGCGCTCGATGAGCTCCTCGTCGAGGAGGTAGCGTCCGAGGCGGAGCTCCTCGTCGCTCCCACGTCCGAGCGCGAGGTCGAGCAGGCCTTCGCGCATGCAGATCGCGACCGATCGCTCGCCACGGCGGACCTCGAGGACTCCGGTCTGGCGCTGATGGTGGAGCATCTGGAGGATCTCGCCGAGCGAGACGTGCTCGACCCGCCCACGAAACGAAACGCCCCCTTCGCTCGAGAGCAGCTCCGCGAGGTCGTTGGCCAGCGTCGACAGGCCGCTCGGCCCGACCGCGTCGAGGATCGCCTGGGTGAGCTCTGCGTCGGCGTGCTCTGCCGCGCGATCACCGAGCGCGGCGAGGATTGGCCGAAGCGCTTCACCGAGCCGGCCGGCCGCTCGCTGCGCGGCGTCGCCGTCGGCGTCCGGCGCGGTCGGTTCCTCGAGCGTGTCCCGCGTCGGCGGCCGCGCCAGCGCGAGCGCCCGCGTCGAGTCGCGCGCGCGCTCGAGCGCGTGCACCGTGACGGCCAAGAGCGCCTCGGGCCCGAACGGCTTCGCGATCGCGTCGAGCGCCCCGGTCTCGCGAAGGAAGCTCTCCGCGATCGTCTCGGCCTTGGCGCTCATGAGGACGACGGGCACGTGCGCGAGGTTCTTGACGCCGCGGAGCGCCTTGCACAGCGCGATGCCGTCCATGCCAGGCATGAATTGATCGGTGAGAACCAGATCGGGAGTGTGACGCTGCGCTTGCTCGAGGCCTTCGCGCCCGTCTTTCGCCTCGAGCGGGTCGAACCCCGCGCCCTCGAGGGTGCGCCGGACGACCCGTCGCACGGTCGGGCTGTCGTCGACGATGAGGACTCGTGCGCCGCCCGTCACGCCCGTCCAGGAGGCGACTCCACCATTCCGATGCGTCGGCGGAGCTCGAGGGCCGGATTGCTCACCCAGAAGCGAAGCAGATCGCGGATCGCGCTCGACGCGCGGACGAGGACCGCGCCCTCGAGGCCGGCGAGGTCGCGCTCGGTGCGGCGCATCACCTCGATGCACGCGCCGAGGTCGTCCGACAGCATCGCCGCGATCGCTTGATTCGCGCGTGTGACACCGGCGGTCCATCGCACGAAGTCGACCCGCGGCGCCTCGACGTAGCGCGTCGCGACGGCCTCGAGCGCCTTGCGAGACCTGCGGGGGAGCGCACGATGGATCTTCTTCGCCTGGTCGTTCAGGTAGTCCTCGCTCGTCAACCCGGACCCGTACCCCGGGACGAGGCTCCGGCACGCCGACGCGAGCAACACTTCGAGCTCGCGGGGCGTGAGCTTCTCGACCGCCGGAAGCCCGATGGCGGTCGCCACGATCGGACGCGCGATCAAGAACACCTGCTGCGACTCGGGGAGCTCGCCGACCGACGCGGGCACGAGCAGCGCGGGCGGATTGCCGAGCTCGAGCGCCATTCCGCGGCTCCTCACGCGATGCACGAAGAGATCGATCTCGGCTACGCCGAGCACGCTCGCGATCCGATCGGCGAGCGCGCGGAGCGGGTGCCCCTGCCGACTCGTGACGCGGTCGCGCGACCCCAGGCCGTACGCGTCGAGGTCCGCCGGGAAGAGCTTCGGCAACCCCGGCCCGAGCGTGTCGAGGAGCTCGGCCGCGGCGTCCTCGCCAGGCCCGTGCGGCGTGAGGGCGCGGACGACGTCGCCGGGGAGCGTCCCGGCGCGCGCCGCGACCGGACGTGGCGGGTTCGCCGCGAGATGAGCGAGCTCGGCGTCGCTCGCCTGGCCGAGCACGACGAGCGGCATCAGCGCGAGGCGCGCCTCCGCGCGCTTTCCCTGCGCGTCGAAATTGCGCGCGAGGTCGCGCCAGCTCTCGGGGCGGACGAGGTCGGTCTGGACGAGCACGCGGAGCTGCTCGATCGCCTGGTCGTGCCGGCCCGCCATCCGCAGCCGCACCGCGAGCTCGGTCCGAAGCGCCGACCCGTCGGCATTGGGATCGTCGATCCCGGCGACGAGCACCTCGACGGCGCGCTGGGGCTGCCGCAGGTGATCCTGCCGTACGCGCGCGAGCTCGAGATACACCGAGGTGGTGCTCTCCTTCGCCCCGCTCGCGCGGGCGAGGTAGCGGCCGATCGCCTCGGCGTAGGCCTCCCAGTCGCTCGCCGTCTGCAGCAGGCTCTTCAGCGTCAGCGCGCTCTCGCTCGCCGGACCTTCGAGCGCGATGGCCTCGATGAGCGCGCTCGCTTCCGCGCCGGGGTCTCCGCGCTTGCCCTCGATCGACGCGAGGTGAAGGAGCGCCTCGGCGCGCTCTTCCGGCTCGCGGCTCGCGTCGACGAGCCGATGCGCCGTCTCGGCCGCGGCGTCGATCTTCCCTTCGCGCTCCTGGAGCTCGCTAAGCCGCCGCAGCGCCTCTCGGTTCGTCGCGTCGAGCGCGAGAACGGCTTGTAGGCTCACGAGCGCGCGCGATGCCTCCCCGAGACGCTCCCCCCAGATCGCGGCGAGCGCGAGGTGCGCGTCCCGCAAGACCTCGCGATCGGGTGCGAGCTGGACGACGCGCGACAGGAGATTGACCGCTTCGGTCCACTGGCCGTCGTGTCCATAGAGCTCGGCGAGCTTCCGGAGCGTGCCCACGTGGTTCGGGGCCGTTCGGAGCACGCGGTTGAGCGAGCTGATCGCGCCGGGCACGTTGTCGAGAGACGCCGCCTGGATCTCGGCCACGCGGTTCCACAGCGCGGCCACTCGCTCGGGCGCGCTCGCCGAGCTCGCGGCTCTGCCGAGGAGGTCCGCGAGCCGGGCTGCCTGTCCACGCGACAGCAGCATGTTCGAGAGCAGGTCGGCGGCCTCGGCTTGTCCGGGCGAGAGCTCGAGCGCGCGCTCGAGGTCCTTCTGCGCGCCCTCCTCGTCGCCGAGCCTTTCGACGCGCACCTTCGCGCTGCGGACGAGCAGGCGCGCGGCGACCTCGCCGTCCGTCGCCACATCCGCCTCGCGCCGCGCCGCCTCGGCGAGGACCGCGGGATCGCCGGTCAGCTCCGCGAGCCGTGCGAGGCCGCGCGTCGCACCCAGGCACTCCGGGTCCGCGTCGAGCGCCGCGCGGTACGCGTCGATCGCGTCGGGGTGCCCGCTCGCCTCGAGCGACTCGCCGAGGCGTGTCAGGTACGCGCTCCGAATCGCGCGGTCCGGGCTCTCCGCGAGGCGGCGGTCGACGTCCATCAGCAGCTGCCGATCACGTCGCTCGAGCGCGATCGCCTCGAGGGCGGAGAGCGCGTGCGGGTCGTCGGGGATCGACTCCAGGATCGCGGCGTAGCCGTATCTCGGGTCGCCGCGCGTTGCCGCGCCGCGGTGCTCGTGGAGGCGGGTCAGCTCGCGGAGAGCAGCCACGCGCGCGCCCGGATCGAGCAGGACGTGTGCCTGCGATTCGTATGCGCGGGCGAGCTCCTCCCACGCTCCGACCTTGCGGTAGAGCGGCTCGAGCGCGAGGAGCGCGCCGATGTGGCCGGGATCGGTCGACAGCACGCGCTCGAAGCACGCGATCGCCCGGCGCGGCTCGCCGAGCTCCTCGGCCCACACGTCTCCTTCCCGCATCAGCGCGCTGATCGCGAGAGCGGGGTCCGGTGTGCTGGTGGCCTCGCGCTCGAGGTCTTCGACGAGCTTCGGCCACGCCTTGCGGTCGGCGCGCAGGCGCACCATCGCGTCGAGCGCCGGCCGATACCCGGGGACCGCCTTGAGCGCCTGCTCGTACGCGGCGAGAGCGCGATCAGAACGCCCGAGCCGCTCTTCGTAGAGCTCGCCGACGCGATATGCCGTCCGCGCGCGGGGCTCGGGCTCGGTCTGGCCGGAGAGCTCGTGCTCGAGCGCCTTCACGAGCTCCTCGAACTCGCCCCGTTCGCGGAGCTTCGCGGACAGGGCGCGCAGCGTCGGTCCGTGGCGCGGATCGATCTCGAGGCCGCGCCGGTAGAACGTGACGGCGTCCTCGTCGCGACCGATCCGCTCCTCCGCGAGCCGCCCCATCTTGTGCAGGAGCGCGACCGCCGCGGGCCCGCGCGGCGTCAGCTCGAGCTCCCGCTTGTACATGTCGAGCAAGTCGTCCCAGCGTCCCGTCCGGTAGTAGATGCGACCCAGGCTCGATCAGCGCGGGAACGTACCGAGGGTCGATCCCGAGCGCCTTACGGAATCGGATCAACGCCGCGTCGCGATCGCTCAGGTGCTCGTCGAGGACCTCGCCCGCGCGATGGAACAGCGCGACGATCTGCGCTTCCTCCTTCGTCTTCTCCGCCTCCAGCTCGATGGCCTCGACGAGCTCCGCCCAGCGGCGTGCCCGCTCGGTCGAGCGCTGGAGCGAGTGGATCGCGCCGAGGTGGTCGGAGTCGAGCTCGAGCACCCGCCTGTACACGTGGGCGGCGTGCGCGTGCTCCCCGAGCGCATCCTCGAAGATCGAGCCGATCTTCATCATGTAGGTGATCGCGCGGTGCGCGTCGGGCGCCTGGTCGATCGCGCGCTCGTAGAGCTCGACGAGCTCGCGCCACCGTCCGGCGTCGGCGAAGAGACGCGAGAGCGCCTTGAACGACGCGGGATAGCCTGGAACCTGGCTCAGCGCTTTGGCGTGGTGCTCCGCGGCCTCGTCGGGCTTCTCCAGGTGCTCTTCGAAGATCTCCCCGACGCGGGCGTACGCGGCGGCGCGCCGCTTCGGATCCTCGGCGGCCTCGGCCTCGGCGAGGTACATCCGAACGAGCGCTGGAAAGTCGCCTTGCGCGCGGTAGAGCTTGCCCAGGGCTTGCAGCGCCGGGACGTACGTCGGAGAGAGGCGTAGCGCGGCGTCGTAGTGCTGGATCGCCCGCTCTCCCTCGTCGAGGTGCTCTTCGTAGATCTCCGCGATGCGAGAGAGCATCCCCATGCGCTCGTCGGTCTCGGTCGCGGAGTCGACCAGGCGCTCGAGCACCTTCACCAGGGCGTCCCAGCGCTCGGCCGCTTCGTACGAGCGGCTCAGCTCGCCGAGCACGAGCGGGTCGTCCGGCGCCTCGTTCAGCGCGCGCTCGAGCGCAGTGAGCGCCTCGTTCTGGTTGCCGAGCCGCTCGGCGTGCAACCTCCCGATGCGGTAGAGCGCCATCGCGCGCACCGCCGGATCGGTCGTGTGGCTCGCCTCGAGCTCGAGCACGCGGATGAGATCGCGGAAACGACGAAGCGAATAGTGGAGGCGCTTGAGCGCGGCGAGCGCGCCCGGCGCGTCCGGGTCGAGCCGGAGCGCCGTCTCGTAGAGCTCGATCGCGCCGTCGATCTCGCCGCGCCTGCGCTCGAGGAGCCGCGCGCGCTGGACGATCAACGCGGCTCGCTGCTTCGGGTCCTTGCTGACGGCGTTCGCCTCGCGCTCGTACGTGCGCGCGAGCGCAGCCCACTGCTCGGTCGCGAGCTCGCTCTGGGCCATCGCCTTGAGGATCGCGGGATTGCTCCGGTCGAGCTCCAGCGCGGTCGCGTACGCCTTCTTCGCTTCTTCCTTCGCGCCGAGCACGTCCTCGAGCACGCGGCCCTTCTGATAATAGAGCGTGGCCTTGCGCCTCGGGTCGGACGTGAGGCGTGCTTCGGCGTCGAACAGAGGAACCGCGCTCTGGTAGCCCTTGCGCGCGAAGAGCACGCGCCGGGCACCACGGATCGTCGGAACGTGCTCGGGCGAGCGCGACAGCGCTTCTTGATAATGCGCGGCCGCTCGGCGCAGATCGTCGAGCGGATGTTCGTAGAGGCGCGCCATCTCGTAGTGGAGGCGCGCCGACTTGAGCGGAGAGGGGTTCTTCGCGAGCTCGTGCTCGCACGCCTCGACGAGCGCGCGGGCGTGCTCGAGGAACGCTTCGGGCGTGGGGGCGGGCCCCGTGACCTCGACGACCGAGCCGCCCGGGCCCGCTTCGTCGATCTCGATCTCCTCCGTGATCTCGACGGCGGGAAAAGCCGGCGCGTTCGCGCGGCCGGGCGGGCGGACCGGCGGGGCCGCGTAGGGCTTGGGAGGCGCGTGGGGCAGGCCGGCGCGTTGGGCTGGCGGGGGCGCCGCTGCGGCCGGCGGCCTCGCGCCGGACGCCGGGGGCGTCGGTGGGGGCTGCGAGGGGACCCGGACCGGGGGCGGCTTGGACGGGACGCGGGGACGGGGCCCGGGTGCGGACGGCGGCGCGGCGGGACGCGCGGCCGGGTCTTTCACCTCGACCGCGATGTCGTCGACCTGCTGCTCGAGCTCGTCGAGCAGGCCCCGCATGGTGGTCTCGCCGGGCGGCCGCCTGCGCAGGGCGCGGGAGGGGGGCGCGGGAGGCGCCTGCTTGCTCGGCCCATCGGTGGGCTGCTTTCCTGACGTGTCCTCGAGCTCTTCGAGCTCGACGTCCATCGTCGAGTCCTTCCGCTCTTCGGCCATCGGGGCACCCATGATGCCCGTTCCGCGCCGAAATGTCCGTCCCGTCGGAGCCGGAGGGTCGGGACCCGCTCGCGCCTCGGAATCCGTGCGCCGGTCACGCCTCGGGCGCAGGCGGCCCCGAGACGAGGAGGGCGGCGAGGTCTCGAAGGTGCATGAGACTGAACACGTTTCAGTCCCCGCGGGACGTTCCGCCGAACGAGCTACATTCCGCCATGTTACTTCGAAGGAATGATGTACACACCGAATCGTTCGTTCCTCGTTCGCGCGCTGCCCGTCGCTCTGCTCGGCACGCTGGCCTTCGCCTTCGCGTGTGGTGGCGGTGGCGGCTCCCCCGTCGAGTGCACGGGCCCCGAGGACTGCGCGCCCTCTGCGATCTGCGCCGACGGGCTGTGCGTCGCGCTCGCCGACTCCGGCTCCACGGACAGCGGTGCGTCGCTCGACGCTGCCGCGAGCGACGCCGGAACGACGCCCGATGACGGAGGCGCGTCCGACGCGGGCTCTCCGCTCGACGCGGGCGCGGACGTAGACTCGGGCGAGGCGACCCCGGACGCGGGGTCGGGCGGAGCGCTCGGCGATCCCTGCACGACCACCGAGGACTGCGCGAGCGGCGCGACGTGCAGCGACGGCGTCTGCTGCGAGCGCGCGTGCGACGGTCTGTGCGAGGCATGCGACCAAGCCGGCTCGCTCGGAAGCTGCTCGCCACTGCCCGCGGACACGGTCTGCC
Organism: uncultured delta proteobacterium; assembly: GCA_963740495.1. GTDB lineage: Bacteria > Myxococcota_A > Polyangia > Polyangiales > CAVUEK01 > CAVUEK01. The sequence goes on along the minus strand of CAVUEK010000001.1, from coordinate 818,303 downwards.
GACCCGCTGACGGCGTCTGCGACGTGAGCGAGACGTGCACGGGATCGAGCGGCGATTGCCCCGCCGACGCGTTCGCGTCGAGCTCGACCGGTTGCCGCGCCGCTGCGGGGGGATGCGACGTCGCCGAGACGTGCACGGGATCGAGCGCGGCGTGCCCGGGCGACGCGTACCGGTCGGCGTCGTTCGTGTGCCGGGCGTCGGCGGGGGGATGCGACGTCGCCGAGACGTGCACGGGATCGAGCGCGGCGTGCCCGGGCGACGCGAGCGCGAGCGATGGGACGAGCTGCGGGACGATCACGTGTGGAGGCTACGGAGCGTGCGGCGGCTTCTCGAGCACGTGCGATGAGAGCGGCTCGCAGTCGCGCACGTGCACGGCACCGATCTGCATGAGCGGGGCATGCGGCTCCGTCTCGACGCCGGATAGCCGCACGTGCACACGCGACACGGACGGTACGTCGTGCACGGGTGGTGTGTGCGGCGGTGGATCGTGCGTCGCGGACACCTGTGCCACGTTGCCGGCCTGTACGAGCGGCACGCGCGCGTTCGTGCTCTACACCCAGGACGTCAACGCGGTCTGCGGAACGCCCCATGCCGCCTGTTTCAGCGGCGGGAGCGGCTGCCAGACCGGCGTCGGCAGCGTGATCGCGATCTGCACCTCGGGAACCCTGTCGAGCTGGTGTCCGACCTCCAGCAGCATGCACGGCCACACCGTGTACACCGACTGCATGTGATCGGTCAGGCGACGGCGAGGTCGCGGAGGTCGTCGAGCTGCTCGGCGAGCTTGCGCTTGGCGCGTGCTTCGAGCTGGCGGGCGCGCTCGCGGCTGACGCCGAGCTCGCGACCGATCGCGGCGAGCGATCGCTCGTCGGCGCCGAGGAATCGCTGCTCGACGATGTAGCGCTCGCGCCGGTCGAGCGCGTCGATCGCCGCCTTGAGCCGCGTGTCGATCAGGCGCTTGCGCTCGGCCAGCGCGACGGTGGTCTCCTGGTCGGCGTCCGGGCCGGGCATCGTCTCGACCAGCGGCACGCCGCTGTCGTCGTAGACGGTCTGGTCGAGCGAGACGTCGCGGCTCTCGAGCCGGCGCATCATCATCCGCATCTTCTCGGGCGTGACGCCGAACCGCTCGGCGAGCATCCGCGTCCTCTCGACGGGATCGGCCTCGAGGTTGCCGACGCGGGCTCGCTCGCGGCGAAGGCGGAAGAAGAGCTTCGAGCGCAGCGGGCCCGAGCCCGCCCCGACGAGGCTCGTCGAGCGGACGACGCAGTCGAGGATGTACGCGCGGATCCAGTAGCCGGCATAGGTGACGAAGCGCGTGCCGCGCTCCGGGTCGAACTTGCGGACGGCCATCATCAGACCGACGTTTCCCTCCGCGATCAGGTCGGCGAGCTTGATGCCGTAGCGGCGGTACTGAAGCGCGACGGCGACGCCGTAGCGCAGGTTCGCCCGCACGAGGTCGTCTGCAGCGGCCGCGTCGCCCGCCTGCGCCTTCACGGCCAGGTCGTGCTCAGCCTCGCGAGAAAGCTTTGGGATCTCGCGGACTTTCTCTATGTAGCGAGAGATCTCGGGGTCGCGATCGTAGGTGGCCACGGGGTCCTCCTCGAATAGCTTACGTTACGTAACGTCTATATCGAGACGAGTCAACCCCCCGGTCTCGATCACGACGTGCAGATGCGTCAGCGAGCCGAAGGTTACGTCGAGAAGCTCGAGCCGCAGCCGCAGGTGGATTTCGCGCTCGGGTTGCTGAACTTGAACCCCGCGCCGTGCAGGCCCTCGACGTAGTCGATCTCGGTCCCCTCGAGGTACTGGTAGCTCATCATGTCGATGTAGAGCGGGATCCCGTGGGACTCGAACACCTGGTCGAGGTCGGTCGTCTCCTCCTCGAAGAACAGGTCGTAGCTGAACCCGGAGCAGCCCCCGCCGAGCACCCGCACGCGAAGACCCTGGCTTCCCAGGTTCTCCGCTTCCCGGATTTCCTTGACCTTTTCGGCGGCCTTGTCGGTGAGCGTGATCATGACGGATGGGCTCCTCGGGGGATGTCTCGGCGCTCCATACACGAGCTCCGCACCAGACGTAACGGAATATAAGCTGCCGACCCGCCGCTGGCCAGCTATCAAATCGACGCGATGAACCTACGCGACCAAACCGCGCTCGTCACCGGTGGGGGCGCGCGGGTCGGCAGCGCCATCGCCCGAGCGCTCGGTGCCGCGGGCATGCGCGTCGCCATCCATCATCACGCGAGCGCCGAAGGCGCGCGCGAGACCGCCGACGCGGTCCGCGCCGCGGGCGGTCACGCCACGACCCACCGTGCGGATCTTCGCGATCCCAGCGCGTGCGCGTCCCTCGTCGGCGAGGTCGCGGCGCTCGGGCACGGGCTCCACCTGCTCGTCGCGTCCGCCGGCGCGTACGAGGCGGTCGGGCTCGATGCGATCGAGCCCTCGCACGTGCGTCGCGCGTTCGAGCTCGACACCGAGGCGCCGCTCTGGCTCGCGCGCGCGGCTGCGCCGCTGCTCCGCGCGGGCAGCGGATCGATCGTCGTCATCACCGACGCCGCGATCTCGCGACCCACGCGCGGCTACCTGCCCTATCTCCTCTCGAAGGGCGCGCTCCGGACCCTCGTGCGCGCGCTCGCCGTCGAGCTCGCGCCCGGCGTCCGAGTGAACGCCGTCGCCCCGGGGACCGTGTTGCCGCCCGTCGATCTCGGCCCGGCGGACATCGCCCGGCTCGCCGCCCGAACGGCGCTCGGACGCATCGGCCGTCCCGAGGACGTCGCGGGTGCGGTCGTCTACCTCGCGCGAGCCGGCTTCGTCACCGGTCAGGAGATCGTCGTCGACGGCGGCTCGTCGCTCTCGCCGTGAGGCGCACCGCGGGCGTCACTGGACGACCGCGACGACCTCGACCGCTTCGCCCGCGGCGTCGAGCGCCGTGCCGGGCTCGGCGAACGCGCGCTTGACGTAGCCGAGCGCCGCGCACGACGCCGCCCTTCGGGTCGAGCGCGAGCGACGTGAGCCGCCCGACGTCCTTGCCGTCGGCGACGAGCACCGCGTCAGGCGCGCTCGTCGCGCGCGCGGGCATCGACAGCGACACGAGCCTGCGCTTGATCTGGCCGCGGTTCTCGAGCATGCAGACGACCTCCTGTCCGAGGTAGCAGCCCTTCTGGAAGGACACCGCGCGCGCCTCGAGCCCCGCCTCTTGGGGGTAGGTCCGCTCGTCGAAGTCGCGTCCGAAGCGCGGCACCGAGAGCCTGAGCCGCGCGAGCTCCCAGCCGGGCTCCGACACCCGCATGCCCCCTTCGCCGGCCGCCGCCTCGACGAAGGCCTCGAGCGCGGCGCTCACACCGGCCCGCTCGACGACCACGTCGCGGCCCCCCACGCCGAGCCGATCGCAAGGCCACGCCGGAACCGCCGCGTCTCCCGCGGTCGCGACCACCGCGGCCGAGCGCGGGCCTTGCACGGTGACCACGGCGAGCTCGTCGCGCACGCGCACCTCGACGTCCTCCATGATGATCTGCGCATCGAAGCTCTCGAGGAGCCGCTCGCACGTGCCGCGCGGGACCAGCAGAAAGAACGCGTCCTGTCCCCGGTCGAGCACCCACGCGTCCGCCATGATCCGTCCCTTGACGCTCACCGCGAGCGCGTAGACCGCATCTCCGGCCGTCGTTCCACGGACGTCGTTCGTGAGCTGGCCGTTGAGCCAGCTCCGGCTGTCGTCGCCCGCGACATCGATGACGGCCAGGTCGTCGAGGATTCGGACTCCGGCGCTCCCGGTCAGCGCCGCCGCCTCGCGCTCGATCTCGTCCGTCGTCATCCGGACCTCATGTGCTGGCCGGGCCCGACGTGCAACCCCGGCGCGATCGGGCTCGTCCATACGTGAACGCGGGTTCTCGGTGGGAGGGCAAATCGCTGGAGATCCCGTGGGGGTCGAGCCATGGCCCGTGCATTGCTACGCCATCGCTCGTGCGAGTCTCACCCCTCCTCGTTGCGCTCGGGATGGCCGCCCTCGCCGCTTCCTCGGTGGCGTCCGCGCAGGACGCGGACCCCGATGGGGAGGCCGCGATGCTCGCGCGGACGAACGCGCTCCGCGCCGAGGCCGGGCTCGCTCCGCTCGCCCGGGACGCGCGGCTCGACGCCGCCGCGCGCACCCACTCCGCGGACATGGCGTGGAACCGGATGCTCGAGCACGTCTCACCGCGGACCGGAACCCCGGCCGACCGGGTGAGCGCGGCCGGCGTCGAAGCGCTCGAGATCGGCGAGAACGTCGCGGTGAACACCGATGCGTCGGCCGCGCAGGCGGCGCTCGAGGAGAGCGCACCACACAAGGCGAACATGATGTCGCCGGCGTTCACGCACGTCGGGCTGAGCGTCCTTCGCGTGGAGGGCGGCGTGTGGGTGACCGAGGTGTTCGCGCAGCTCTCGCCGGGCCCGGCCGCGAGCGCACCCCCGCCCGACATCGCCGCTCCGCCCGCGATCGAAGACGTCGCACCGCCGCCTCCGGAGCTCGCCGAGGCGGACCCGCCAGCCGCTCCCGAGGACGCCGAGCCCCCGCCCGAGCTGTCAGCCGAGGGCGGAGGCGCGGTCGTTGCCGGCGCACAGGGCCCCATCGTCACGATTCGGGCGCCGGCGCCGGGGCAGCGCGTGGCGGGCTACTGGGTTCAGCACATGGGCCACTGGTACTTCTACCGGCTGCCGCCGAATCCGCAGCCGGGACAGGCCCTCGTCTACGACCCGACCGTCACCGGCGGGCCCGGCAACGCGACCGCCGTGGTCACCACGCCGACGCCGTCGACGATCGTGCAGGGCCGCTACTACCGCGTCGTCACCCCGCCGCTGTCGATGCCGCGCCGCCCGGCGATCATCGTACAACCGCCGCCCCCTCCGTACGGATGGCGCGCCGCGGTGCGTCGCCGCCATCGCCGCCACCTCATCCTTCGCTGACCCGCTCGAGCGTCCCGGCGAGGACGGTCTTCACGCCGTCGCGGGCCCGGATCCGGAGCGCGCCACTCGCGTCGAGGCCTTCGAGCGTGCCCTCGACGCCGCCGCAGCGGACGCGCTCGCGACGGAACGCCATGCGGCGCTCGACCTCGAAGACGACCGACTCGCGTCCGTCCGCCACCAGCGTCTCGAGGCACTCTTCGATCTCGCCGAGCAGCGCGGCGAGGAGCGCCTCGCGATCCTGCGCGTGGCCGACGACGAGCGCGAGCGAGGTCGCGGTGTCTTCGAGGTCGGCTTCGAATCCGACGCGGTTGACGTTGACGCCGATGCCGGCGACGAGCGCATCGACGGTGGCTCCGGTCGTCGTCGTCTCGACGAGGATCCCCGCGAGCTTGCGTCCGCCGACGCGCACGTCGTTCGGCCACTTGATCTCGACGCGCTCGCCGGGTGCCGTCGCGTCGATCACGCGCGCCACGGCGAGCCCGATCGCGAGCGTCACGAGCGGAAGCTCGCGCGGCTCGAGCGGCAAGCGGAGGACCATGGAGGCGTAGAGGTCGGTCCCGCCCGGCGACGACCAGCGACGCCCGCGGGAGCCTCGTCCATCGGTCTGCCGATCCGCGACGACGACGTGCCCATGAGGCGCACCGCTGCTCGCGGCCGCGCGCGCGTCGTCGTTCGTCGAGCGGGTCTCCTTCCTCGCGTCGATCGATCGGCCGAGGTGCTTCGTGGCGAGCCGCTCGCGCACGCGCTCGACGTTCAGCCCCATCGCGGGCTCACGCTTGGTGCAGCCAGTCGAGGGCGAGGTCGGCCGCGGGCGCGCAGTGCGTGAGGGCGCCGACGCTGATGATGTCGACGCCGGCGGCCGCGATCGCAGCGACGCGCTCGAGCCGCACGCCCCCCGACACCTCGACGAGCGCGCGCCCGTTCGACGATCGCGACGAGCTCGCGGAGCACCTCGTCGGGGAAATTGTCGAGCAGCACCACCTCCGCGCCGGCAGCGAGCGCTTCTTCGAGCTGTTCCTTCGACTCGACCTCGCACTCGATCCGGCTCGTGTGGGGCGCGTGCCGTCGCGCGCGCTCGACCGCACTGCCGACGCCGCCGGCGGCCGCGATGTGGTTGTCCTTGATGAGCACCGCCGACGAGAGATCCTCGCGGTGGTTGTGCGCGCCGCCGCAGCGAACGGCGTAGCGCTCGAGCGCGCGAAGCCCCGGGGTCGTCTTGCGCGTGTCGACGATGCGCGTCCGCGAGCCCGCGGGGAGCATGTCGACGTACTTGCGCGTGAGCGTCGCGATGCCGCTCATGCGCTGCGCGAAGTTGAGCGCGACCCGCTCGCCGCCGAGGATGCTCTGTGCGCGTCCCGTGATCTGCATCACCTCGCCGCCCGCGGCGACGCGTTCACCGTCGCGCGTCCGATCGTGCACCTCCACGTCGGGGTCGACCTGCCGGTACACCTCGCGGATCAGGTCGAGCCCGCTGAGGACGAGATCCTTGCGGGCCCGCACGATCGCCTCGCCCCGAACGCTCGGTGGCACGCACGCCTCGGTCGTCACGTCGCCGCGGCCGAGGTCCTCCTCGATCGCGAGCGTCACCACCCGCTCCACCACGCCGCGCGGCGGCGGCAGCTCCCTCACGGAGATCTGGGTTTGCACGCCGCGCATCATACCCGAGGTCCTTGGATCGGCATGTCAAAGCCAGCTCTTGGTGAGCACGTCGGCGAGCACGTTGCTGAGGGCGTGGAAGAGGAGCGACGAGCCGATGCCCCCGCGCCACGCCCGGAGCCAGGCGAAGAGCAGCGCGGGGAAGAAGACCGCGAGCTTCTCGGGCGAAAAGTCGACGATGTAGTGAACGACCGCGAAGAGCGCGGCCTGCGCGAGCACCGCGCGGATCGATACGTCGACCCCGAGGATCCGCGTCGCCGGCGGCCACAGATCGGTGAGGCGCGTCTGGAAGTAGCCGCGAAAGAGCGCTTCCTCCGGGAGCGCGACCACGAGCACCTGCGCGAGCGCGAACGCCGCAGCGTCGGCGGGGCCGGCCGGGGCAGCGTCGTCGCCCCCGGGCCACATCGGAACGAACGAGCCGAGCGGCCGATAATACGCGGCGAAGCCGATCACGAACGGAGGGAAGACGACCGCGGCCATCGTGAGGGCCACGCCGAGCTCGCGCGCCGCGGACGGAAGCCCTCGCAAGAGCGTGCGCGCGAGCTCGCGGAGCCCGAGCCAGCTCGAGTCCTCGTCGTCCGGTGGCGCGAGGAGCCCCGCGAGCCCGATCCCGAAGCGGCTCGCTCCGTCGGGCTCGCGCTGCGCGAGCTTCATCGCCGTCAGGAGAAAGATCGCTCCGACGGCCAGCTGGACGTAGTCCGCCGCCGGCTCGACGTCGCGAAGCCGCGTCGCCACGAAGGTCGCCGCGGCGATCCCGACGTAGACGAGCGCGATCTCACGCCCGATCGCCTTCTGGCTCATCGGGCCAGAGCATACCCAGAAACCGGCAGCCACCGGCCACTCGGGTGGCCGGCGCGCTCTCTGGATTCCGCTTCGATTCCGAGGGGTGGCGCCTGGCACCATTCGTGCGCTCAGCGCGGTGATGCGCGCCCCGCTCATCCTCCTGTGTGTGCTGTCGCTCCCGCTCTCGCTCCCGCTCACCGCGGAGGCCCAGAGCTTCGGCGTCCGGGTGACCCCGTCCGGCATGGACACGCTGACGGCGGTCGCTCTCGACCGCGTGCCGTCCGACTTCGTGGTCCCGACCATGGACCGAGTGCTCTACGAGTGCCCGGGCTCGAGCGTCATCTCTGCGAGCATTCCGAACACGCCGGTTCACATCGGTTGGAAGGACATCGACCTGCGCACCGAGGATGGTCGCATCGTGCTCGGCGCGACGATTGACGTCGACGTCGCCACGCCGGTGACGCTCGAGAACCCGTACGCGTGCTTTGGCCACGCCGTCTGCGACGTGAGCGCGAGCATCCGGAACCTCGGCGTGACCGTCGAGCTCGCGGCGGGCTCCGCGCCCGAAGGCGGCGTCGCGTTCCACGGCGTCGACGTGCAGATCGACCTCGCGCCCGAGGACCTGGACGTTCGATCCGAGAGCTGCGCGATCGGCGACGTCGCGACGTGGCTCTTCAACGCGTTCGAGAGCTGGGCGCTCGACCTCCTGGTCCCGCGGCTCGAGGCGATGGCGGACGAGCAGGTCGCCGCCGCGATCGGTCAAGCGTTCGGCGAGACCGTCGGCCTCACCGTGCACCGCGACGATCTCACGATCGAAGGCTGGCTCGACAGCCTCGACCTCAGCGCGATGCTCGGCATCACCGCGATCGGCGGTGCGCACATCACCTGGGACGGGCCCGCGCTCCACGCGGGCGCGCCGCCGCCCGTCTCGGACCCCGACGGCGAAGCGCTGCCGCGCGACATGGTCGGCATGTTCCAGCTCGCGGCGTCGGACCGCCTCGTCACCGAGGTGCTCTACGATGCGTGGCGCGGCGGTCTCATCAGCCGGATGCTCGCGGACCAGAGCCAATCGATCGTGCTCGGCGGAGCGGGCGCGGCGCAGCAGATCGGCCTGCCCGCGGACACGCGGCTCGACGTCTCCTTCGACATCGAGCGACCGCTCGCCGCGCGGTTCGGGCGCATCGCGCCGAACGTCGCCGACATCACGCTCCAGGGGCTTCACGTGCAGGTCCGCGTCCATCCGCCGGGCGGCGAGGCGTCGACGATCGACCTCCGCGCCGACGGATCGATGGCCGCGGGCGTCGCGGTCGACGCATCGGCCGGCGCTCTCACCCTCGACGTGCAGAGCTTCACGATCGATCGCGTCGAGCTCGCAGGCGAGAACAGCGAGCTCACGGTCGACGGGGCCCGGCTCCGGGCGTTCGTGCAGGGCACCGTCATGCCGATGCTCGCCGAGCGCGTGTCGGGCTTGCCGATCGCGCCTGCCGTGCTGCCGGTCGCCGGCACGTTCGCGTACGTCCGCGCGCTCGAGGCGCGGGGCGGATGGGCTCGCGTGGGCGTCGACCTCTTCACGCCGAGCGCGAGCGACCGCAACGCCCCCGAGACGACCCTCGAGGATCCGCCCACGCTCCTCCCGGCCGGCACCGCCAGCTTCACCGCCTCGGGCGTCGACGGCGACACGCCCGCGTCGCTCCTGCGCTACCGCGCGTGGGTGGACGGCCAGCCGCTCCGCGACGGCGAAGCGACGAGCATCCGGCAGATCCGGTTCGACGCGACGGACGGCGATCACCTCCTCGAGGTCGCCGCGGTGGACCTCGCGGACAACGTCGACCTCACGCCCGTCCAGCACCTCTTCACCGTCGACGCGACGCCGCCCGTGCTCGACATCACCGAGGCGCCGAGCGCGATCGTGCTCGACTCGGCCGTGCGCGTGGCGTGGCGCGCGTCGGACGACCGCGGGGGCCCGATCGCGAGCCATTGGGAGCTTCGATCCGTCGCCGACGACGGCGCGCTCACGGTCGTCCAAGACGCACCCTTCGCACCCGACCGAGGCGTGCTCGAGATCTCGACCGACACGCTCGACGTGGGCCGCCTCTACGAGCTCGAGCTCGTCGTGCGCGACGAGGCGGGCAACCTGACCTCCCACACGTTCGGCTTCGCGCTTCACCCGAGCCTCGCGAGCGGCTGCTCGGCGTCCGCCGGCTCGTCGGGCGCTCCGGCGCCGCTCTTCGCGTTCCTCGTCGCTCTCTTTGGAGGTGTCGTGTGGTCACGCCGTCGCGTCTAGCCGCTCTGGTCGCGCTCTTCACGGTCGCGCTCGCGGCCGCGCCCCAGAGCGTCTCGGCGCAGGCGATGGGCACCGCGTTCTCGGGCCCGACCACGGCAGACGCCGCGTCGGCGTGGGTGAACCCGGCTGCGATGGCCGCCGGCGACGACACGCACCTCGAGCTCGTCGGCGGGGTGACCGCGATCGATCTGACCTACGCACCCGCGAGCGGAGCTGCGGCGAGCGAGTCGCACCCGCTCACCCCGATCCTCACCGCGGGCGGTTACACCGCCGCGATCCACCCGGACTGGCGCGTCGGGCTGACGTTCGGCGTCCCGGGAACGCAGGGCGGAAAGTGGGCGCGCGACGGCGGTGCGGCGGGGATCACCCGCTACTTCATGGTCGACGGCGCGATCTTCCAGCTCTCGCTCACGCCCGCCGTCAGCTGGTCGCCCGCGCCGTGGATCAGCGTCGGCGCAGGCGCCGAGCTCGTCTATGGCTCTCTCGAGATGGAGTTCGACAAGGACCTCGGGACCGCGCTGAACCAGACGCTCGGGAGCACGGCGATCGACAGCCCGTTCCCGTACGCCGATCCGAGCCTCGCCGCGCCCGTCACGGCCTCCGCCGACGGCGTCGGCATCGGCGCGATCGGTGGGATCTACCTCCGCCCGCTGGAGGAGCTGTCGCTCGGCGTCTCAATCCACAGCCCCGTCTCCATCGATGCCGCCGGCAGCTTGTCGGTCGACTACCCCGAGACGGTTCGGCAGTTCGTCCACGACACGCTCCCGAGCGCCGAGCTCCCCGACCTCGACGGGCGGTTCCACGTCGGGCTCGACCGGCCGATGGTGATCGTCGCCGGGCTCTCGGCGCGCCCGGTGCCGCAGCTCGAGCTCGGGCTTCAGTACCAGTTCGATCAGAACTCCACGCTCCCGAACCTCAACGTCACCATCACCGAGGCGAGCTCGAGCGTGATCGAGAACACCGTCAAGCCTCAGGCGTACACGGATCGGCACCGCGTGAGCGCGCGCGTCGCGTACGCGCCCACCCCGAGCCTGCTCCTCGCCGTCGTGGGCGCGATCCAGACCAACGCGATCCCCGACCTCACGATGGCGCCGAACAACCTCGACTTCCAGCGCTTCGACCTCGGCTTCGCCGTCCGATGGCAGCTCGCCGAGCACTTCTCGGTGCTCGTCCAGTACTGCCACACCTTCCTCGGCGAGCGCGACATCGATGAGAGCCTCCACCGCCCGGTCGCCGAGCACTCGCTCGCGGCGTTCAATCACCCGAGCCCCTTGGGCACCTACACGGGGGACGCGAACGCGGTCCGGCTCGGGCTCACCCTGACGCTCTGACCGCATCGACCCTCGCCCCTCTGAGCCGGCCACACGCGACGCGCGCTTGACCGTCGGGCGGCGGCACATACACTGCGGCGCCTCGAGCGCGGTGTGGGGGTGGGCTTCTAGTGATTCCGGACGCGAAGATCGGCGAGATCCGTGAGCGGACGGATATCGTCGCGCTCATCCAGGAGTACGTTCCGCTGAAGCGCGTCGGCGCGAGCTTCAAGGGGCTCTGCCCGTTCCACTCCGAGAAGACGCCGTCGTTCTACGTTCACCCGACGCGGCAGTTCTATCACTGCTTCGGATGCCAGACGTCGGGCGACGCGCTCTCGTTCTTGATGAAGCTCGAAGGGCGGCCGTTTCCAGAGGTGGCGCGGATGCTCGCCGAGCGCGCAGGCGTCGAGCTGCCGGAGCTCGACGCCAAGGAAGAGGCGGAGCACAAGCGAGCGCGCGCGCGCAACGAGCAGCTCGTGTCGACGATGGAGCTCGCGGCGGGGTTCTACGTGAAGATGCTCGCCGAGCACCCGCTCGGCCGGATGGCGCGCGAGGAGCTCGAGCGGCGGGGCATCAAGAGCGAGACCGCGAAGGACTTCCGCCTCGGCTACGCGCCTCATGGGTGGGATGCGCTCGGCCGCTATCTTCGCGAAAAAGAGGTCGCAGCGCGCGACGCCGAAGAGCTCGGGCTGCTCCTTCCGCGCAAGCAGGGTGACGGGCACTACGATCGGTTCCGTCACCGGCTGATGTTCCCGGTGACGAACATCCAAGGGCGCATCGTCGCGTTCAGCGGGCGGGTGCTCGACCCGCCCGAGGACGAGCCGCTCGAGAGCCGCACCGAAGCCGGTGCGAAGTACATCAACAGCCCCGAAGGTCCGCTCTACAAGAAGGGCGAGGTGCTCTTCGGTCTGCACGAAGGCCGGGTCACCGTGCGCCGCGAGGGCTGGGTGCTCGTCTGCGAGGGGAACTTCGACCTGCTCGCGCTTCACCAAGCGGGCTTCGCGAACGCGGTGGCGCCGATGGGCACCGCGCTCACCGAGGCGCACGCGCGCCTCCTCAAGCGCTTCGCCGAGCGCGTGGTCCTGCTCTTCGACGGGGACGCGGCGGGCAGAAAAGCCGTCCGCGCCGCTGCGCCGCTCCTTTCGACGATCGGGCTCGCGACCAAGGTGGTGACGCTCCCGCCCAAGGACGACCCCGACACGTTCCTGCGCGAGCGGGGCGCCGACGCGCTCCGCAAGCTCGTGGACTCGGCGGCGGGCATCATCGAGCACCTGATCGACGATGCGGCGGCCGACTCCGCGGGCGATCCCGCCGCGACCGGGACCGCCATCGGCGGGCTCGCGGCGCTCCTCGCGACGGTGGACAACCCCGTCGAGCGCCGCCTCTACGTCGAGCGAGTGGCGCGCAAGTTCGGGGTCTCGGACCTCGACGTGGTGCGGGAGCAGCTCCGACGGGGCCTTCGTGGCGCTCGGCCGCGGGCGGTCCGTCCCCGAGCGGCACCGGCCGGCTCGCGCCACGGCCCGTCTCGCGGTACAGCTCTGCCCGTGCTGGAAAGCGAGCTAATCGGGGCAATTCTCGACAATCCCGAGCTCTTTGGCTCGGAAGAGGCGGGAACTCTTGAGGAGCTTTTGACGAGCCGCGAACTTCGGGCCATCTTTCACACCGCGGCGGGATTGATGGTGCAGCGCGGGGTGCTCGACGCGACGTCGCTTTTGGCCGCGGTGGCGGAAAACCCTGCGCGCTCCTGGCTCGATGGTCGGTTGGCGATACAAAAATACGATGCGGGGGTTGCCATGAGCGCCCTCCGCGATGGTATTCCGCGGCTCCAGGTCGAGAGGATCCGACGGGAGGCGGCGGTCTACGAGGACCGCATCAGGGAGGCACGTCGTGAGGGGGACGAGGTGCGCGCGACGGACTTGAGTCGCGCGCGGGACGAGCTAAACCGCCGGGCTCACGAGCTCCGGGCGCACAAGACGACCACCAAGAGGTGAAGATGTCCGAGAAGGAAATCGCGCGTAACGGGAAGTCCCACAAGGCGCAGAAGCCCGCGCGGAACGGCGGCGGCGGCAAGGCGCCGCGTCCGGCCGTAGCCCGTGTCGCGAAGGCGAACGGGACCGGCCTGAGCCACGGGCTCAACGGCAAGAAGGGCCGCGAGCGCAAAGAGATCCAGATGCTCCTCGACCGTGGGCGAGCCAAGGGGTTCCTCACGTACGACGAGGTGAACGACGCGCTTCCGCCCGAGATGGTGACGTCGGAGCAGATCGACGACCTGATGATGCTGCTCGGCGACCACGGCATCGACGTCGGGGACCAGGGCGCGCAGGTACGCAAGATCAAGAAGAGCGACGGAGGAACGATCGAGCAGGTCCGGACCTCCCGCCGCGTGCAGGAGGAGCAGAAGGCGGCGAAGACGCCCTCGGTCCCGCCGGCGGCGATGGACGACGGCTACCAGACCAAGTCGAACGATCCCGTCCGCATGTACCTGCGCAAGATGGGCTCGGTCTCGTTGCTCACGCGCGAGGGCGAGGTCGAGATCGCCAAGCGCATCGAGGACGGCGAGAACCGCGTGTTCGAGGTCATCCTCAACTCGCGCGTCGGCGTCGCGGAGATCATCGAGATCGGGGAGAGCCTCAAGAAGAGCAAGCTCCGGGTCAAGGACGTCGTCAAGGATCTCGACAACGTCGAGACCGAGGAAGAGATCGACGAAGAGGCGATCAAGCAGCGCGTCATCCGTCTCATCGACAAGGTCAAGCGGCTCGAGCAGCAGAACGCGAAGATCCGGTCGGAGCTCGAGTCGGGCAAGCGGATGAGCGAGCGGACGAAGCGCGCCCACAAGAACCAGCTCGAGAAGAACCGCAAGGAGCGCATCTCGGTGCTTCGCGAGGTTCGGCTCTCGAAGAAGCAGATCGACAAGGTCGTCGCCCGGATCAAGGGCTACGTCCGGCGGATCGAGCGCGCGGAGAGCGCGGTGCTCGACGCGGAGCAGCGCAGCGGCGGCATGAGCCACCGCGACATCAAGAAGTCGATCCGCGAGATGTTGGTCAACAAGGCCATCGAGAAGAAGATCCAGAAGAAGTTCGGCGTGAGCGTCGAGACGCTCAAGATGGCGGACGAGACGATCCGCGAGGCGCAGAAGCAGTCGAAGCGCGTCGAAGAGGACATGGGCCAGCCGATCGAGGTGCTGCGCGAGACGTATCGCCTGCAGCATCAGGGCGAGCGGCAGGCGGAGCGCGCGAAGGCGGAGCTCGTGGAGGCGAACCTTCGGCTCGTCGTCTCGATCGCGAAGAAGTACACGAACCGCGGGCTGCAGTTCCTCGACCTCATCCAGGAGGGGAACATCGGCTTGATGAAGGCGGTCGACAAGTTCGAGTACCGCCGCGGCTACAAGTTCTCGACGTACGCGACCTGGTGGATCCGCCAGGCCATCACGCGAGCGATCGCGGACCAGGCGCGGACGATCCGCATCCCGGTCCACATGATCGAGACGATCAACAAGCTCATCCGGACCTCGCGCTATCTCGTGCAGGAGCTCGGCCGCGAGCCCACGCCCGAGGAGATCGCCGAGAAGATGGAGATGCCGCTCGACAAGGTCCGCAAGGTCCTCAAGATCGCGAAGGAGCCCATCTCGCTCGAGACGCCGATCGGCGAGGAAGAGGACTCGCACCTCGGCGACTTCATAGAGGACAAGTCGGTCACCTCGCCGATCGAGGCGGTGATCAACGGAAACCTCGAGGCGCAGACGCGCCGCGTCTTGAAGACGCTCACGCCGCGCGAGGAGAAGGTCCTTCGCATGCGCTTCGGCATCGGCGAAAAGAGCGACCACACCCTCGAAGAGGTCGGTCAGGACTTCGAGGTCACCCGCGAGCGCATCCGCCAGATCGAGGCGAAGGCTCTGCGCAAGCTCCGCCACCCGAGCCGCTCGAAGCAGCTCCGCAGCTTCATCGACAACTAGCTCAGCGCATCCCCGTCACGGACCACGATTGGGACGTGCAATCGAGGCAGCTGCCCGCGTAGCTCGCGGTGAAGGTTCCCGTCCACGTGTTCGACGTCGTGAACGAGCCCGTCAGCGCGTAGGTCTCGGCGCAGGTGCCCGGCGCCGTGCACGTGAGGCTGAACGCGCGGGTCGACGGGTTGAACGCGCCCCTCGGTGAGCACGGGAGCCCGGTCGTGGTGAGGGTCATCGTCGTGCCCGCCAGGGAGAAGCTCATCGTGCCGCCGTTGAAGCTCACGAGGTAACCACCGAAGACGAACGCGCACATGTACGTGGGCGCGGGCGTGACGGTGTACATGCCGGTCGGGTCGAAGGCGGTGCACATCGACGTGTCGTAGTGGCAGCTTGCGTTGCAGCGCAGTGTTCCGCCGACGAATCCTCCCGGGACGGTGGTGCACGACGCACCCCCGAGAGCGCTCCCGTCGCAGTCCTCTCCGGAATCGACGGTGCCATTGCCGCACCGGGAGCACGAGCTGGTGTCGTATACGCAACCGGCCGCACAGTGAAGGGTGCCGCTCCCGAAGCCCATGCCGATGCTCGTGCAGCTCGCTCCTCCGAGCTGCGTGCCGTCGCACACTTCGCCCGAGTCGATCGCGCCGTTGCCGCAGTTCGTGCAGCTCGAGGTGTTCCACGAGGCGCACGAGCTCCGGCACGTCGCCGTGCCCGCGTAGAAGCCGAGCGCGTTGCACGGGCGCGTCGTGCCCTGGCAGCACGTGAAGCCGTCGTCGCAGGTTCCGTCGCAGTCGTCGTCGACGCCGTTGCAGGTCTCCGCGGGCGGCGCGCATAGATCAAACGTGCAGTCTCCGAGACACGCGCGCGTGCCCGTCGACCCGCAGGCCGTCGGGCACGACGACGAAGAGCCGGCGCGGCACGCGAAGCCGTTGTCGCGCGTGCCGTCGCAGTCGTCGTCGACGCCGTTGCAGGTCTCCGCGGGCGGCGCACACGTCCCCCAGCCGCAGGTGTCGTCGCACGTGCGCGAGCCGGTCGAGCCGCAGCTCGAGGTGCACGCTTCGCTCCGCCCGCGCACGCACGTGAAGCCGTCGTCGGGCGTACCGTCGCAGTCGTCGTCGGCTCCGTTGCACACCTCGGTGGGCGGGTCGCAATGGAGCGTGCCGTCGGGGTCACAGCGCGTCGTCCCGGTGCTTCCGCACGATGTCGGGCACGGCATGGCGCCTTCGCAGCACCCCTCGTCGACCACGCCGTCGCAGTTCTCGTCCCGGCTGCCCTCACAAATCTCGGTCGCGCCCGGGCTCACATCCGCGTCGGTGTCGTCGCAGTCGTCCCCGCCGCAGAGCTCGCTCGCGTATCCGTCGCCGTCGTCGTCGCGCGGCTCGTGGACGCACGCGTCCGCGCTCTCGTCGCAGGAGTCGACCGTGCAGTCGTCGCCGTCGTCACAATCGCGTAGGGACACGAATTGGCAGCCGAACTCGGGCTGACAGCTCCATTCGCCGACGCAGAACGCGGAGGACTCGCAGTCGGCCGGCGTCTCGCAGCTCGAGGGCGGCTCGGGGATGCACCCGACGGCGGGAAGGCAGAATCTCGCCGCCGGCGCAGAGCCCCTCCTCGGGGTCGTGCGCGCAGACCGTGGCGTCGCGGCAGTAGTCGAGCGTGCACCTGACCTCGTCGGCGCACTCCGCGTCCTCGGTGCACGGGGCGGGAGCTTCTCGGCAGCCGAACCCCGGGACGCACGTCAGGCCGTCGTCGCAGCACCCGGCGCACGGAGCCGGGACGCACGCTCCATCGACGCAGTGATCGATGGTGCACGCGACGTGGTCGTCGCACTCGCGATCCGTCGTGCAGCCCGAGGAGCGATCCGCGCCGGTCACGTCGAACCCGACGGATCCGTCCGACGGATCGGCGCCCACCGAGCACGCGGAGAGGAAAAGCGCCGCGCCGAGAAGGCGAACCACCCAGCTCCACGGTGCCATCGGCGCCGCCGCTCGTGCAACAGGGGCCGCACGGTGTTAATAAGCGGCTCCGGACGGGCCTCGGCCCGACGGGCCCATAGCTCAATCGGTCAGAGCTCCCGGCTCATAACCGGGCCGTTCCAGGTTCGAGTCCTGGTGGGCCCACCGTTTCGTTCGGGGGCCCTCCGCCCCCCGACCTGGTCGAGGCGCGCACGCGGCCCGGGCGCGCCTTCCGAACGAGAGCGCTTGCGTTCCGCGCCTCGGCGGGCTAAACGGCACGTCCCCAGGAGGCGACGACGGGTGCGCGAGCAGCTCAGGGCGCTGGTCAGGCTCTCCGAGATTGACGACTCGGCGAGCGGAATCGACAAGGAGCTTCGAGAGCTCCCGCAGCGCGTAGCCGAGACGCGGGCCGACCTCGAGCGGCTCGAGGGGCTCCTCGATGGGGAGCGGCGCGAGCTCGTGGAGGCCGAGGAGCTCGCCCGCGCGTACGACGAGCAGATCGGCGGCAGCACCGACCAGCTGACGCGCGCCAAGACCAAGGGCGCCAAGGCGCGCAACGCTCGCGAGGCGGAGGCCGCCGAGCGCGAGATGGAGGCGGTCCGCCGCACCATCAAGGAGCGCGAGGACGAGCAGCTGCGGCTCGCGGAGGCGATCGAGCAGAAGAAGGCGTCGCTCGGCGAGCGAGAGGCGAAGCTCGGCGAATTCCGGACGATGTACGAGGAAGAGGACGCGCTGGCGAAGGTCCGCGTGGAGGAGCTGCTCGCCGAGCGGGCGCGCGTGACCGAGGGCCGCGAGGCGATCGCCGCGAAGGTCGGGGCGGCGCTCGTGCGCCGCTACGAGCGGATCCGGGAGAAGCGCGGCAACGCCGTCGCCGAGGTCGTCGACGCGACGTGCCGCGGTTGCCGCGTGCAGCTCCCGCCGCAGTTCTTCAACGAGCTCCACACGGCGCAGGAAGTCATGCAGTGCCCCCAGTGCATCCGCTTCCTCTACCTCCGCCAGGTCATCGAAGACTGACCGCGCGTCGCCTCTCGTCAGAGCGAGCTCAGACGACGCTCAGCCACTCCGGGTGCGGCACCTCGGTGCCGCGGACGACCTGGAAGTAGCGGTCCTGGATCCGCTTGGTCACCGGGCCGCGCCCGCCCGCGGACACCCTGCGATCGTCGACCTCGCGCACCGGGGTGATCTCCGCGGCCGTGCCGCAGAGGAACACCTCGTCCGCGATGTAGAGCTCGTCGCGGGCGATCGGACGCTCGACGACCTCGAGGCCCATCTCGTGCAGCAGGGTGAGCACGGTGTCCCGCGTGATCCCGCCGAGGATCGCCGCGCCGTAGGGCGGGGTCGCGACCTTGCCGCCGCGCACGACGAACACGTTCTCGCCCGAGGCCTCGGTCACGTAGCCCTGGCCGTCGAGAAGGATCGCCTCCTCGTAGCCCGCGGAGAGAGCCTCGCGCTTGGCGAGGATGGAGTTCACGTAGTGGCCGACGATCTTGCCCTTGGCCATGAGCACGTTGACGCCTGGTCGGCTGAACGAGCTGACCTTCGCGCGTATCCCCTTCTCGAGCGCCTCTTCCCCGAGGTAGGCGCCCCACTTCCACGCGACGATCGCGAGCCTCGTCCGGTTGTTGCGAGCGGCGAGCCCCATGGTCCCGTCGCCGAGGAACGCGAGCGGCCGGAGGTAGCACTCCGCGAGCCCGTTCACGCGGACGAGCTCGAGCGACGCCTCGACGACCTGGTCGACGCTGAAGCCGTCCATCGGGATCGTCGCGATGTGAGCCGAGTCGAAGAGGCGCTTCACGTGCTCCCGCAGCCGAAACACCGCGCTCCGTCCGTCGTCGAGCGCGTAGCAGCGGATGCCCTCGAAGGCGCCCAAGCCGTAGTGGAGCGTGTGAGTCAGGATGTGGACGTTCGCCTTGTCCCAGTCGACGAGCGCGCCGTCGAGCCAGATCTTCTGGACCTTATCCACCATTGCGCGCCTCCGATCCCGACATCCGTTCGAGCCCCCGGCGCATATAGCACCCAAGGCGCGCTCCCGGCCAGGAGCGCCCGCACGGCCCTCGCGGTTCAGGACGAGGGGAGGCGCCGGAGGCCGTCGAGCGCCTCCGTGCAGTCGGGGTTCGCGGAGAGCGCGAGGCCGTACGAGTCGCGTGCCGCAGCGACCTCGCCGCGGTGTGCGAGCACACGAGCGCGCAAGAGGTGAGCGAGATCGAGCTTCGGAGCGAGCTCCGCGCCGCGCGCGAGCTCGGCGAGCGCCCGGGTCGTCGCGTCGTCGTCGCCGTTCGCGGCCTGGTAGCGCGCGTACCCGAGGTGCGCGACGAACTCTCCCTCGTCAGGGCAGAGCTCGACCGCGCGCGTGAACGCTTCGACCGCTTCCTCCGGTCTCGCCCGCATCAGCGCGCGCTCGCCGCGCCGGAAGTGACGCTCGGCCTGGTAGAGGCGCTCTACCTGCTCGTCGAGCGACGGCGCGGGGATCTCGGGCGCTTGGTCGGGCGCCTGGTCGGGCGCGGTCGTATCTTCGAAGCTCGGTCCGAGCGAGAGACGTTTCGCTTCGCGCACGAGCGCGAGCACCGACTCTCGCGGCTCTTCGATGGTGGACTCGCCGTCATCGGGCGGAGCGTCCTTCGTGATCTCGTCGTATACGCTCGGAACGACCGCGTCGCGTGACGGCCCGTCGTCCACGTGCAGAAGCTCCGGCGTCGCCGGCGCGCGCTCTCTCTCTCGCTCTCGCTTCTTCTTCTTCGTCTTCTTCACACCCTTCTGTGGCCGCGCCGGTTGGGTGATGCGCGGCTGCGCGACGGTGCGGGTCCTCGGTGGCGCTGCGTCCACGGACTCGTCGGACGCCTCGTCCGGCGGCTCGCCCCGTGCGGCGTTCGCGTCTTTCTTCGACCGCTCATCGCGCGTCGGGACGTCGCCGAACGCGTTGCGCGCGAGCGCGAGCCCATCGCGGCCCACACCGCCGACGCTGAGCGCCTCCTGCGCGTGGACGAGCCGCGCGCACACCTCGTACGCGAGCGCTCGGAGGTCGCGTGGCGCGTTTCCGGGCTCGGTGGCGGGTTGGTAGCGCGAGCGCAAGCGGATCGCGGTGCGTGCCGCGCCCTCCACGTCGCCCGGCACGATCCCGAGCGCTTCGGAGTAGCGCTCTTCGCGAAGGAGCCGTCCGAGCCGCGTCAGCTCTTCGCGCAGCACCGCGATGCTGTGCGTGACGTGGCTCCCCTCCGGCTCGGCGTCCTCGCGAAGCGGGCCCACCATGTGAGGCTCGTCCGCGAACGTGACCGCGTCGACGCAGGAGAGCGCATAGACGAGCTGTGCGGCGGCGCCGGGACGATTGCCGGCCTCGGTGAGGACCTCGGCCAGCCGCTTCGATCCATCGAGGCTGTGCAGCAACCGCCGCGCCTCGACCGGCATCTCGACCCGCAGGAACCGTCCGAGCTGCTTGTGCTCGGGGACGACGTAGCTCCCGAGCTCGGGCGCCAGAAGATCGAGAAGCCGTTGCGGCGGGATCCGGTGCACCACGCCCTTCCACACGATCGCTGGAAGGCTCATCTCGAGCGTCACCGTCTCCCGTGGTGCCGGCTCGTTCGACCGGAAGCGATAGTGGCCTTCGCTCCACGCGAAGAGGTCGAACAGCTTGACGCGAAGCTGATCCTCGAGCGCGTCCCGAAGCTCGTGCGGGCCGATCGCGCGCATCGCGAGCAGCACGCCCCCCTGACGTCCCTCGCCGCGCCGCATCCGGTCGACGGACTCGGCGAGCACCTCCTGCGATATGTGCCCGCCGCGCGCGAGCACCTGCCCGAGGCACTCCTGGACGAGGTTCGACTGGACGTAGATCGGGACGCCCGTTCGGAAGAAGACGACCTTCTTCGGAGGTTGGTCGGTCGTGGTGCGACGCTGATCCTGGAGCGAGGTCACGACGAGCGCGCCCGTTTCGCGTCGCTCCGCGAGATAGTGGAGGAGGCGGGGGAAGGGCATGTCGACGAGGTCGCCCTCCATCTCGTCCTGCGTCGTGCGAGTGCCGGTCGTGACGCGCTCGACGTCGCGGCCCTCGCGCTCGGCCGTGGGGTCGTCGCCGACCTCCCACGACCCGGTCAGCTCCTCGTCCGCGGCTCGGTAGAGCGGCACCGCCGTCGAGGACTCCTGTGCGAACCGCTCGGCGTCTCCCGGTCGCGTCGTCACGTCCGCCCACGTCGGGGCGCGCGCGTCGCGGAGCAGTCCGCCGCTCACGCGCGACGCGACCGCGACGCGCGTCGGGTCCGGCGGCGCGACGCCCGTGACGAGCGAGCAGATTGCCGGCGGCTCGGCGGGCCCCGATAGCACCGCGAGCGCGTGCACGCGCCGCCCGTGCTCCTCGAGCTCGCGCGGATCGGAGCCGCGCGAGCCGAGCAGGATGACCGCGACGCGGTCACCTCCAGGCGCCCACCGTATCGACTCGACCGTCGTCGCCCCGTCTCTCCCAGGGAGCACCATCTCGACGACGAGCGCCTCGGTCGGTCGCTGGATGAACCGATTGATCGCTCGCTCGCCGTCCGGCACGAGCACGACATCGTGTCCTGTGGCCGTGAGAGCTTCGGCGATGCGGCCCGCGACGATGGGCTCGGGGTGGACGACGAGCACCGTGATGGGGCTCATGCGCGGCCCCAAGGAGGCTCGGTGCCGACCTCGGCGACGACGCGCTCGAAGACCGCGCGGACCGCAGTCGCCGTTCTGCGCCACGTCGTGAACAAGACGTCCGCTGCGCTCTCACCGTCGCGGTCTCTGAGCCCGAGGTTGCGAGCGACGCGCTCGGCTGCGCGGCTTCCTTCGTAGAGAATCGGCTCCTCGGTCTCGTCGAGGAGACGCAGGGCGTGAATGCTCCCGCGCGCGAGCTGAAAACCGAGCGCGAGCGTCTCGCCGTCGCTCGCATCGACGTGACCGCGCCGGCGGAGCGCGCCGAGGGCTTCCCACGTTCCAGGAGTTCGTACGACGCCGTCGTCTCCGTGACGCATCTGCAGCCACTGCACGATGAACTCGACGTCCGTGAGCCCGCCGTAGCCGAGCTTGGCATGGTATCGACCGCGCCGTTCGCCGGCAAGCTCGACCTCCATGCGGCGCCGCATCCGCGCGACCTCGCGCGCGGGCGGGGCTCGTCGCTCGTACGCGATGGCGGTGAGCCGCGCCGAGACCTCGCGCGCGAGCGCCGGCTCGCCCGCGACCGGCCGCGCGCGGACGAGGGCCTGGCGCTCCCACGCGGCGGCGTGCGCCGCGGTTCGGGTGCGCGGTTCGCCGCCGTGGGCCTCGTCCGCCGGCGCCTCGTGATAACGGTCGAAGCCCGCGAGCGAGACGACGAGCAGACCGTGCGAGCCGCTCGGTCGAAGCCGCGTGTCGGTCGTGTACCCGCGCCCCGCGGGGGACGGCTCGGAGAGGATCCGCATGACGCGCTGCGCGATGCGCGTGTAGAGCTCCGCGTGCGTCGTCGTGCGGCCGTCGGGCGAGCCCACGGTCTCGCCGTCGGTTCGGTAGAGGAAGAGGAGGTCGAGATCCGCGCCGAGCTCGAGCTCGCGCCCGCCGAGCTTGCCGAGCCCGATGACGACCATGCCCGGCGCGGGCTCGCCGGGCTCCGCGGATGCCCGCCCGAATCGCTGCTGCGCGTCGCGCGTCGCGATGTCGAGCGCGAGCCGGATCTGCTCCTCGGCGAGCGCAGCGAGGAGCCGGCCGTGCTCGTCGAGCTCGAGCTCGCCCGTGACCGAGAAGAGCCCGATCGACAGGGTCGTCTCCCGCTGCAACCTGCGAAGGGCCTCCACGGCGCCCTCGGGCGAGAGGGGCTCGCCGCGGAGCCGCTCGCCCAGGCGCGCGTGCGTCTCCGCGATCTCGGCTTCGGTCGGCGGCGTGCGCACGAGCAGCACCTCGCCGAAGAGCTCGGGGTTCGCGACGAGCGTGCTCGACAGCGTCGGGCTGGCCCCGAAGAGGCCGATCACTCGGCGCGCGAGCCGCGGCGTCTCGGCGAGCACTCGCGTGTAGCCCCAGGGGCCGTGCAGCCGCGAGAAGAAGTCGGCGAGGTGGCGCAGCGCGAGGTCCGGGCTCGCGGAGTCGCGCGCCTCGGCGAGGAGGAGCGTGCCGAGCTCCGGATGCGCCTCGCGCGAGAGCGGGCCGAGGGGCGCGGTGGGCCTGCGCCCGAGGCGGACGAGGTGCGTCGCCGCCTCGTCCGGATCGTCCACGAAGAGAGCTCGCGCGAGGTCGTCGCGGATCTCGGCTGCGGTCGCGCCGTCGGCGACCCGGTCCGCGAGGCGCGCGAGCTCTTTCGGCGGAGACGCATCTCCGACGAGCAGCGAAGCGAAGAGCGCCGCGAGCCGCCCGCGAGCCGCGGCGAGCTCCGCCTCGAGCGCGTGCGCGTCCGCGAGCCCGAGCGAGCGCGCGAAGCGCTCCCGCGTCTCACCCGCCTCCGGGATCGCGTGCGTCTGATACCCCGCGACGAGCTGCGCGCGATGTTCGACGCGCCGGAGGAGCGCCCAATCGGCTTCGAACGTGCGGCTCTCGCGCTCGCTGATGAGACCGGTCGCGAGCAATCGACGCGCGGCGAGTGCGGTTCCACGCACTTGTAGCTCCGGGTGGCGGCCTCCCCAGACGAGCTGGAGCGTCTGCACGAAGAACTCGGCTTCGCGGATACCGCCACGCCCGAGCTTCACGTCGCGCTCCTCGTCGACGTCGAGCTCGCGCCGCGTCCGTTCGAGCATCGCCGCCATCTCGTGACCGATGCGCGGGTCGACCGCGCGTCGATATACGAAGGGCCGGAGGGCGTCGAGCAGATCCGTTCGCCGAGCTCGAGGTCGCCGCCGATGGGCCGCGCCCGAACGAGCGCAGCGCGCTCCCACGTCCGGCCGAACGTCTCGTAGTACCGCTCCGCGCCGGCGAGCGAGTTGACGAGCGGGCCGCGCGCGCCCTCCGGTCGGAGCCGGAGGTCGACGCGAAAAACGAACCCGTCTTCGGTGACGTCGCCGAGCGCGCGCGCGGTGCGCGCCGCGACCTTCGCGAAGAGCTCGTGCACGTCGAGCGCACCGTCTCCCGAGCCGACCGTCGCATCGTCGGTGCCGTAGAAGAAGCAGACGTCGATGTCGCTCCCGATGTTGAGCTCCTCGCCGCCGAGCTTGCCCATCCCGATCGCGACGAACGGGACGCGCCGGCCGTGCGCGTCGAGCGCCTCTCCGTGCTCGGCGACGACGGTCCGGCGGCAGGCGGCGATCGCGGCGTCCACCGCGGCGTCCGCGAGCCACGCGAGCTCGGCGCTCGTCGCATCGATGTCGGCGAGGCTCGAGATCTCGCGCGCCGCGATCCGCACGACCGCGCGATGCCGGAGCCTGCGGAGCGCGCGGCGGAGCTCGTCGCCGTCGCCGAGCGCCGAGGTGCTCGCGGCGAACGCGCGCGCGTAGCTCGCGGCGTCGTCCCCATGCTCGAGAGGCCGCGCGAGCACGTCGCGCACGATTGACGGGTCGCGGACGAGCAGGACGAGCAAGCTCTCCGCGTGCGCCGCGATGCTCTCGACGAGCTCGCGGGCGCCGGGCGGCGGATGAGGGCCCCCGTCACGCTCGAGGGCGCGAAGGACCTCGTCGGCGGTCTCGGTCGGGAGCCTCATGGGACACGGAAGGGGGCGCGCGCCCCCACGCGGCGCCATCCTGCCACGGTTGACGGAGGGGGGGCCATGGGCTAGTACAGCGCGGCTTTTTCGGCCCGCCGCGCTTCGTGCGGGCGTTCGCGTCAGCGCGCGATCAATTCCCCTTCCTCGAGCCCCCAAGGCACGTTGCTCTCCATCGTCTTCGACCTCCTCCACTGGTTCCAACCGGAAGCGACGGGTGGCGGCGATGCGCAGGCCGCTCCCTCCGGTTGCGGCGTCCAGCAGATCGGCCTGATCGCCGTGATGTTCGTCCTCTTCTACTTCCTGCTCATCCGCCCGCAGCAGAAGCGCCAGCGCGAAGCGCGACTCGATGCTCAAGGCGCTTGCGCAAGGGCGACAAAGTCCGCACCTCGGGCGGCATCCTCGGCGAGATCTCCGACATCAACGAGCGCGACGCGACGTTGATGATCGCCGACAAGACCAAGATCAACGTGCTGCGCTCGCACATCCCCGGCCTCGAACGCCGTCCGCCCGCGCAGGCGAGCCCGAGAAGGACGAGGGCAAGAAGCGCGGTGCACGGGACGACGACGACGACGACGGTGCCGCGAGAAGAGCTGAACGCATGGACAGGCTTGGTACTCCGGTTCGTCGCTCCTGCTCGTCGCTCGCCGTCACGGCGTGGTTCGCGCTCTGGCCGAGCCTCGAGCAGTGGGTGGGCCGCCCCGCTGGGTCGAAGACAGACGTTCCAGGGGCGCATCAGCCCCGGGCTCGACATTCAGGGCGGGCTGCGGCTGATGTACGAGGTCGAGGTCGACGACGCGATCCGGACCGCCGCGACCGAGAGGCCGACCGGCTGCTCAAGCAGTTCGGCGAAGTGCTCGGCGTGATCGACGAGGCAGCGAGAGCAGGCGTCGCGTGAGCAGATCGAAGCAGATCCGCCAGCCGCGTGCGCATCATGCGTGTCGGAGATCAGCGCATCCGCATGGACGTTTCACGACGCGGACGACGTCGACGCTGAGGCGCGACTGGCTCCGCGCGAACTTCCCGGACCTGCGCGAGGTGTCTCGCGAGGGGTCGCGCGTGACGTCGACGATCCGCGAGGAGCGCCTCGATGCAGCTGCGCGACACCGCCGTGGAGCAGGCGGTCAAGACGATCAACAACCGCGTCGACGAGATGCAGGTCCGCGAGATGACGGTCATCGGCCGGGGGACCGACATCATCGTCGAGATCCCCGGCGCCGACCAAGCGGCGTTCGATCGCATCCGCGCCGTCATCAGCCGGACGGCGCGCCTCGAGTTCCGATCGTGGACGACGAGACGGACTTCTTCGTCGAACAGCGGGCTGCCCGAAGGCATCGAGCTCAAGCAGTCCGAGCCCGGGTACGCGGGCGAGTCGGCCCGCGGCCGCGCACGGAGATGCTCGTGGCGTGGGGCGATCATGCGTCGCGCAAAACTGCACGACTACCTCGACAGCTCGACCTGCCCGAAGGGTCGCGAAGTGGCGCTCGGTCGCTTCGACGGCGTCACCGACGAGGACGAGCGCCGCCCAGCGCACGAGTACGCCGTGGCGCACGTGGCTCCTCTTCGAGCACGCCGAGGTCACGGGCGAGGACGTCGACGACGCGTACGTCGCGACCGACTCTCAGAAGGACAGCAAGCCCGTACGTCGCGCTCAACTTCAACCAGCGACGGCGCAGGACGTGTTCGGGCGGCATGACGCGGGCCAACGTCAAACGCCGCATGGCGATCGTGCTCGACAACGTGCGTCGAGTCGGCGCCCGTCATCCAGACGCGCATCATGCGGCGGCCGCTGTCAGATCACGCTCGGCGGCTTCCGCGACCACAACGAGCTGCTCGAACGAGGCGAACCAGCTCGTCGATCGTGCTCAAGGCCGGCGCGCTGCCTGCGCCGATCCGGCCGTCGAACGAGCAGCTCATCGGCCCGACGCTCGGCCGCGACTCGGTGCGACAAGGCGCGGATAGGCCGCGGTCGCCGGCGTCGCGCTCGTGCTCCTGTTCATGCTCGTCTACTACGAGGTCGCCGGTCTCGTCGCGGACGTGATGGTGGTCCTCAACATCCTGTTGCTCCTGGCGGTCCTCGCCTTCTTCGAAGCGACCCTGACGTTACCGGGCATCGCGGGCATCGCGCTGACGGTAGGTATGGCGGTCGACGCGAACGTGCTGATCAACGAGCGCATCCGCGAGGAGCTGCGCGCCGGCAAGTCGCCGCGCGCCGCGGTCGAGCAGGGCTTCTCGCGCGCGTTCTGGTCGATCTTCGACAGCCAGATCACGACATTCATCGCCGGCGTCGTCCTCTACCAGTACGGAACCGGGCCCGATGAAGGGCTTCGCCGTGACGCTGATGATCGGCATCCGCACGTCGCTCTTCACGGGCGTCTTCTGCTCGCGGGTCCTGCTCGACTGGGTCGTTCGCGGCCTGCGGGTGCAGCGCCTGAGGGTGGGCTGAGCCATGGAGTTCTTCAAGCCGGGGACGTTCGTCGACTTCATGGCGCTGGCGCAGGCCACGTCGTGCTCGGATCGGGCCTCGCTCGTGCTCGCGAGCCTGGTGCTCGCTGTTCTATCCGGGGCCGAACTACGGCATCGACTTCGCCGGCGGCACCGAGCTGCAGCTCGGTTCAACGGCCGAGTGCCCGCCGCGCGAGCTCCGATCGACGCTCGAGCAGCTCGGCTACCGCCGGCCCGACGTCGTCGCGGTCGAGGGCACGGCCAACGAGTACATCGTCCGCGTTCGACGAGGTGTCGGCGCTGCTCGCCGAGTCGCAGAAGACCGAGATGCACGACGCGGCTCGCGCGCGGCGCTCGGCGCACGTCGCGCGTGAAGTGCGACGGTTCTCGCCGGGCGGCGACAAGGTCTGCTTCCAGCTTCGGCGCCCGCCGATCCCGACGCGCTCAGCAGGCGCGCTCGAGAGCGTCGGCGTCGCGCGTGCGCTCGCGTCAACCCAGTTCGGCCGCCAGACGACAACCGGTACGAGGCGCAGCTCGTCGGTGTCGGCGACGAGATCGTGCGCGCGGCTCAAGCGAGACGCTCGGCGACCGCGCGCCCGGAGACGCCGCGGCGCGTCGAGTGGGTCGGCCCCAAGGCGGGCAAGCAGCTGCGCGACGCGGCCATCAAGTCGCTGCTCTACGCGATCGCGTTCATCATGGTCTACGTCGCGTTCCGCTTCGATCTGCGGTTCGCGCCCGGCGGCGTCATCGCGCTGGGCGCACGACGTCGATCGTCACGCTCGGCATCCTGGTATTCTCCAGAAGGAGGTGAACCTGGCGACGTCGCGGCGCTGCTGACCATCGTCGGTTACTCGATCAACGACACCATCGTCGTCTACGACCGCATCCGCGAGAACATGGCAGCGGCATGCGCGAGAAGAGCCTCTACCGACCTCATCAACATCAGCACGTCGCAGACGCTCGTCCGCACCATCATCACGTCGCGGCACGACGCTCCTCTCGCTCCTCGCGTTCTTCTTCTGGGGCACGCCGCTGATCAACGACTTCGCGTTCGCGCTCTTCATCGGCATCGTGATCGGCACCTACTCGTCGATCTACATCGCTGCGCCCATCACCGAGTGGATGGATCGCCGGTTCTTCAGTCGAGCGCGAAGGTGACCGCGGGCCGGAGCCCTGCGTACGCGCTCCGGCCACAGGACCCCGACGCCGCGCGAGAGCTCGGACGGGCGTGCGACGTTGGTGCGACGACGGCGCAGGTGCTCTTGCATCGCGGTCTCACGGAGCCGGCGGCGGTGCGCGAGTTCCTGCTTCCCAAGCTCTCGGGCCTGACGAGCCCCGAGGCGATGGCCGGGCGCGCCGACGGCGACCGAGCGCCTCGCTCGCGCGGTGCGGGCGCGCGAGAAGGTCGCCGTCTTCGGCGACTACGACGTCGACGGGACGACGAGCGCGACGATCCTCTCCGACGTCCTCGAGGCGGTCGGCGGCGACGTTCGCGCGCTCGTCGCGAATCGGTACGACGGCGGCTACGGCTTCAGCGACGCTGCGCTCGCGCGCTGTCTCGACACCAGCGCGACGCTCGTCGTCACGTGCGACTGCGGCTCGAGCGATCACGAGCGCATCGAGGAGGCGAAGGCGCGCGGAGTGGACGTCGTCGTCATCGATCACCACCTCGTCCCGGCCGAGCCGCTGCCCGCCCTCGCGTTCTTCAATCCGCATCGCCCCGAGTGCGGCTTCCCGTACAAGGGCCTCGCGAGCGCCGGGCTCGCGTTCTCGATCGGCGCCGCGCTCCGTACGGCGCTCGACGCGAAGATCGACCTCAAGGAGTGGCTCGACCTCGTCGCGCTCGGAACGATCGCCGACGTCGCGCCGCTCGACGGCGACAACCGGCGCCTCGTCCGAGCGGGCCTCGTACGATTGTCGGAGCCCCTGTGGAGCCGTCCAGGTGTCCGCGCGCTGTGCGAGACGGCGAAAGTGCTCGGGACGATGGGCGCCGCCGACGTCGCGTTTCGGCTCGCCCCGAGGCTGAACGCCGCGGGTCGCCTCGGCGATCCGACGATCACGCTCGAGCTCTTGCGCTCGACGAACGTGGAGACCGCACGCGGGCTCGCGGCGCGCATCGAGCAGATCAACGAGGAGCGCAAGCAGGTCGAGCGCCGCGTCACCGAGGAGGCGCTGGCGCAGGCGCGGGAAGTCTACGGACCTACGCCCGAGGCGGGCGTCGTCGTGGCGGGCGAAGGATGGAATCGTGGCGTCGTGGGGATCAGCGCCGCTCGACTCGTCGACGCGCTCGGCGTCCCGGCGATCGTGATCGCGCTCGAGTCGGGCGTGGGGCATGGGAGCGGGCGGGCGACGCCGGGCTTTCGGCTTCACGGCGCCATCTCGCGTGCTCGGAGCGAGCTCGTCGCGTTCGGTGGTCACGACGCGGCGGCCGGGCTCACGCTCCGACGGGAGCGCCTCGAGGCGTTTCGAGCCGGGTTCTTCGACGCCAGCAAGTCGATGCTCGAGAGCGCTCCGGGCGTCCCCACGCCCATGGCCGACGTCGCGCTCGACGGTCTCGTCTTCGCGCCACCGCGGTCGCAGGAGGTGCTCATGCTCGAGCCGGTGGGCGAGCGAAACGCCGAGCCTCTCTACGTTGCGCCGGCTGCGCGGGTCGAGCGCGCCCAGGCCGTCGGCGAGGACGGCGCACATCTCAAGCTCGTCCTGCGCATCGGCCCGGTCCGGATGCGCGGCTTCGGCCGCGAGCTCGGTCACCTCGCCGCGACGCTTCCGCAGACGGTCGACGCGCTCGGCCACATCCGCCTCGACTCCTGGCTCGGCGGCGACGCCGTCGAGATGCGCGTCGTGTCGATCGGGTGAGAGCACGGGCCGTGCGGCACCCGCCGCGCGAGACGAGGTTGGGCGAGGTCGCCACAGACGCGCGGATCGTTCGCGCCACGTCGCGAAGCGTCCGCGTTCAGCGCGGGGGAGGGGTGTAGACGAGGCCGTCGAGGTGGTGGGCCCAGGTGCGGCGGGTGCAGATCTGTTCCGCGCAGGGGGCGCCCTCGGGGCATGGGGCAGAGCAGTCGTAGGGCTCGCTTCCGGTCTCGCGGAGGCCTCCCCACGCGAGGAGGCGGGTGCCGGTCCAGACCACGCGCCACGAGCGACCGGCCATGGACGCGGGGGCGAGCGCGTCGCGGACGGGCTCCCAGGCGCCGGAGTCGGGCATGCGCCAGGTTCGAGTCAGGTCGCGCGTCGCGACCCACAGGGCGCCGCCGATGCGGCCGATCACGACCGTGCTCGTCGCGCCGCGGTCGTCGAGCGCGAGGTCGCGCGGGACGCCTCCGGGGTCGGGGCCGCGAACGGTGGAGCCGTACCCGGCGATCGAGAACAGATCCAGGAAGTCGGGGCCGAGCACGTAGTGCCCTCCATAGTCGAACGGAACGCGACGCGAGCCGTCGCTCGAGGCGGGCCGCGCGCTCGAGAGCCCCGGGTCGAGCGCTCGCCACGCGCCGGTGGCGGGCTCGTACGCCGCGCCGTCGCCGATGGGTAGCGCCGCGCCGTTTCGCATGCCGGCCCGAACGACGAACGCGGGCGCGTCGAAGAACGCGCTCGCGCCGTAGCGCGCGCTCGGCGCGTGGTTCGCGGCGACCGGGTGCCACGCGTTGTCGGCCGCGGCGTAGAGGGATCCGGCACGCGACGGATGAGCCGGCGACTCTTCGTAGCCGCCGAAGACGAGGATCGAGCTCGGCCCGATCCCGATCGCGGGCAGCTCGACGCGAACAGGCGCTGATGCGATCGGCTCGACGCGTCCGCTCGTCGGATCGAGCGTGAAGCCGGGCGCCGTGATCGGCACCGGAACGTCGCTCCGATCCGGCCAGAGCAAGACGCGGTCACCGATCGTCAGCGCGCGCGCGCGCGGCATCACCGGCGGAGGCAGGCGCTCGAGGGCCGGCAGCGCGCGCCATGTGTTGGTCGCGGGGTCCCAGATCGCTCCGTCGCGATGCCCTTCGCCGCCCCAAACGAGGAGGCCCGCGCTCGTGAACAGCGCGAGAGGGCGCGCCCGCGGCGACGGCGCGTGCAGGCGCGTGATCGGACGCCAGCGATCGGTCTCCGGGTCGTAGCGCCCGCCGTCGGCGACGAGGCGGTACTCGCCGCCGACGTTCGCGCATCCGCCCCATACGAGGAGCTCGCTCCCGGTCCACACGATCGCTTCGTCGATGCGGGGCGACGGGGCGCCCTCGCGCGACATCGGCGCGCACGCGCCGTCGTGCACGCCGGCGCACGGATCGGCTTCGGGGTCGACGAGCGCCGGCACTTCGGGCGCTCGGCCTGCGAGGTCGGGCGCGGTCTCGAGAGAGCAGGGCGGGCCGACGCGGTCGTCCGCGCTCTGGGCACGGTCGCTCGGCCCACCGGCGCGGGGCCCGGTCCGGCCAACGGCCGGCGTCGTGGCGCCGCAGGCCGCCGAAGCGAGACCGACGGCGAAGAGGATCGTTCGCGGGGGCGAGATGCGTCTCAGGACGCGATCGGGCCCTCGGTATTCACTGCGCGGCCAGCGCAGAGCGCTCAGAAGCCGGCTCCGACGTCGTAGAGCGCGATGGTCTGGCCGTCGTCGCGAAGCACCGCCATGCGGCGACCGCCCGGGAGCCGTCGCGTGATCGCGAGGTCGAGGATGGCGCTGCCGGTGTCGACCGCTCCGCCCTCGCGTCCACAGGCGTCGAGGATCTCGACGGTGCCGTCGTCGTGAACGATCGCCAAGGCGTCGCTCGACGTGACGAGCCTGATCGCATTCGGCATGACCGGCAGCTCCTCGGTCGCGTCCGTCGCGAGCGCGCCGTGGACCCGGACCACGTGCCCGTCCTCGAGCCGGGCGAAGACTGCGCCTCCGTCGCAGCGGGTCGCGACGAGCTCGAGGGCGGTCCCGCCGAGATCGAGGTCGAAGGTGCGCGACTCGTTCGAGCGGTCGTACCCAGGTGCGTCCCAGACGCGCGCGGCGGTCTGCGAGCGCAGCGCGCCGACGACGTCTGGCTGGCCGTCGCCGGTGATGTCGGCGACCGCCATGGCGGAGACCTCCGCCCCGTTCGGGAGATCCGACACGTCGAGATCCGGCACGTGCTCGGGATCGACGAAGAGCGCCTGCTCGAGCCCGTTCACGTATCGGACACGTCCTCCGTCGGCGACGACTAGCTCGTCCATGCCGTCGCCGTCGAGATCGCCGACCGCGATCGCGGCGACGTTGTCGCCTCCGTAGATCGGGTTGGGTCGCCTGAGCCGATGGGGATCGACGAGATCGTTCGTGATGAGCGAGACCTCGCGCTCTTCGCCCCGCACGAGGAGCGCCGGCCGCCCGCCGACGCTGGCAACGAGGACGTCGCGGGGCGAAGCGCTGCCGGACGTGAACGAGCCGATCTCTCGCGCGCGCGGGGTGAACACGTCGATCTGGCCGCGTGCGGGCGCGACGCCGAGGATGGCGCAGCAGCCGTCGAGCGCTGCGAGCCGCACGCCGTCTTCGCCGGGTTGCGTGGAGACGGTCGCCGTCTCGTCCACGCTCACGCCGGAGCAACCGAAGACGAACGAAAGGACGAGCGCGATGGGGGAGGGCGCGCGCATCGGCTGCTCAGGTCATTCGAGCACGCAGAGGTCGCCGTCGCAGCAGACCGCCGGCGTGACGTGCGAGTCGTTGTGATCGCGCTCGGGCTCCGCCACGGACAGCATGCGGACGAGGACGCGACTCCCGATCGCGGGCGCCGGGGAGAGCCGGAGCACGATCCGCTCGCCCTGGGTCAGGAAGAGCTCGGTCGTCTGCGGCGTGTCCTCGGACGCAGGCCGATCGGTGAACGAGTCCTCGGGCTGTGAGCAGTCGTCATACGTGAGCGCCTGCATCGTCGAGTGGGTCAGCTCGGTGTCGCCGTCCATGCCGCCGAGCAAGGTGAGGTGCGTGTCCTCGGCGCTGGCGCCCTGCGGCGCAAAGTACCCCGCCGCGCCGCAGAGCATCAAGAGCCCGCCCGCCGCGCGGTCGAAGCGGATCCGTGGGCCGTCGAGGCGCGGGTCGAGGCCCGTGACTTCGTAGACGGCGTACGGCCCGACCGAGCCGACGTGTCGTATGTCGTTCTCGACGAAGAGCTCCCGGTCAGCGACGACGGTGAAGTCGAAGCGCACCTGCGTCGTGACGACCAGGTCGCTCGAGCCAGGGTCGATGTCCGCTGCGCACGCAGAAAGACCTACCGCCGCGACGCAAAGCGCCGCCCACGCTCCCCGATTCTTCATTCCACACCTCCGCTCATTTCGGTGCGATGCAGGGACCACACCAGGTCGCTTCAGGCTTCTCGCGGCGCTGAAATCGCGGTCGGCGCGGCGCGGGGAACGCTCCCCGCTCCGTGCGCGGAACGGAGCGGGCTCCCCGCGCATCGCCTACCATCCCATCGCCGCGCGCCCCGCGCGGCTGGAGAGCCGATGTCCCGAGTCAGCGTTCGAAGCCTCCTTCGCGAGCCCTACGTCCACTTCCTCGTCGCGGGCTCGCTGATCTTCGCCATCGAGCAGATCGCCAGCGGCGCTCGAGGCTCGGGCGGGCCACCACCGATCGCGATCACAGCGGCCGACGTGAGCCGGTTGGTGGAGCTCTTCGCTGCGCGGTCGGGCCGCGAACCGACCCACGCAGAGCTCGAGGCGGTGGTGGAGGGCTCCGTCCGCGAGGAGGTGCTCTATCGGGAGGCGGTCGCGCTCGGGCTCGACGACGGCGACGCGATCGTTCGCCGCCGGCTCGTGCAGAAGATGGAATTCCTCGCGCGCGACGTCGCGGTCGTGGAGGAGCCCACCGACGCGGAGCTCGAGGCCGAGCTGGCCGCGCACCCGGATCGCTACCGCGTTCCGGCGCGGGTCACGTTCACGCACGTGTTCTTCGGGCGGGATGCGCGCGGGTCGCGCGCGGAAGCCGACGCCGCTTCGCTCGTCGACCGGCTCTCGGGTGTCGACCCGGCACCGGACCGTCCAGCGGCGGAGGGCGACCCGTTCCCGCTCGCCCGGAGCTTCACGGGCAAGAGCCGCGACGAGATTGCCGCCGTGCTCGGTGACGGGTTCGCAGACGGCGTCTTCGGCCTGTCGCCCGGCCGCTGGGGCGGTCCCGTCGAGTCGGCGTTCGGGTTTCACGCGGTGCTCGTCACGGAGCGCACCCCGCCCAGCGTTCCTTTGCTCGCCGACATCCGCGCGCGCGTGCGCGACGACCTGGTCGACGCCCGCGTCGCCGCCGCCGACGCGCGCGCCTATCGGAGCATGCGCTCGCGCTACACGGTCGAGATCGAGTGGCCCGAGGGTCGATGACGGGTCGCGCGACGGGGCTCGTCTCGGTCGCCGTGGCGCTCGCGGCGTTCGCGTTCGCGACGCCGGCGCGCGCCCACGAGCTGCGCCCCGTCTACGTGGAGCTCGTCGCGCGGCCGGACGGAACGTTCGAAGTCGCGATCAAGGTGCCCGCGCGGGACGGCCAGGCGCTCGACGTCGCGCTCGCCCTGCCCGACGACTGTCGCGACGTCGAGACGCGTGCCGTGCGGCGCACGCCCGACGCGCGGATCGAAAGGAGAGTCGTCCGGTGTCGCTCGACGCTCTCGGGGCGCGAGATCGCGCTCGACGGGCTGGACCGGACGACGACCGATGCGCTCGTCCGCATCGACACGCCTCGCCGCGTCTCGACCACGGTCGTCCGACCCGAGCACCCTCGCTTCGTCGTGCCGAGCGCCGGCGAGGGCAACGTCTTCGCCGAGTATGCGCGCCTCGGTGTAGAGCACATCGCGTCCGGGTACGATCACCTGCTCTTTCTCGCGTGCCTCCTGTTGCTCGCGTGGCGTGCGGACGGCAGCGCGAGCTTTCGCGCGAAGCTCGGGCGCATCGCCGTCGCCGTCACGGCGTTCACCCTCGCGCACAGCGTCACGCTCGCGCTCTCGGCGCTCGACGTCGCGCGTCTCCCGAGCGCGTCGGTCGAGGCGGCGATCGCGCTCAGCATCGTGGTCGCGGCGCGGGAGGTCGCGGCCGGTGGCCGCACGGTCGATCCCGAGCCCGTGCGCCGTGTGTGGCTCGTCGCGTTCGGCTTCGGGCTGCTCCACGGCTTCGGCTTCGCGGGCGCGCTCCGCGAGACCGGCCTTCCGCGCGGCGCGCTCGCCGAAGCGCTCTTCTCGTTCAACGTCGGTGTCGAGATTGGCCAGCTCGCGTTCGTCGTCGTCGGGCTCGCCCTTCTGACCATGGCCGCTCGCGTCGTCCGTGCACGCTCGCTCGAGCGGGTCGTCGGCTACGGCGCCGGCCTGGTCGGCGCGTACCTCGTCGTCGCGCGTCTCGCGCTCATCGTCGCGGGCTGATGTGTCGCGGGCTGGCGAGGGGCGAGAGCCGTCAGCGCCCAGTCCACACCGGTGCGCGCTTCTCGAGGAATGCGCGGAGGCCCTCCTGCGCGTCCTCGGTGCCGAGCATCGCGAAGAGCTGGTCGCGCAGGAACGGGAGCGCTTCGTCGAGCGCGAGGTCCGCCTGACGGTGATATGCGGCGAGGCCCATCCGGAGCGCCGTCGGGCTCTGCGTGGCGAGCGCCGCCGCCAGCCGACGGACCTCGTCGTCGAGCGCGTCGTCCGGGACGACGTGCGAGAGGATCCCCGCGTCGAGGGCCTCTCGCGCCCCGAGCTTCTCGCCGAGCAGCATCATCGAGAGCAGCCGCCGTCGGGGCATGACGCGCGCGAGCACCGCCATGATCATCATCGGGAAGAGCCCCCGCTCGATCTCTGGCGTCCCGAGCGTCGCGCTCTCCTTGGCGACCGCGAAGTCGCACGACGCCACGAGGCCGAGCCCGCCTCCCATGGCGTATCCGTTCACGCGTGCGACCGTGGGCTTGCCGAGCCGGGTGAACGCGACGAGCAGATCGACGAAGTCGCCCTTCGGCTCGAGCGTCGGCCCGTCACCGCCCGACATCTGCTTGAGGTCGCCGCCCGCGCTGAACGCGTCGCCCTCTCCCGTGAGGACGACGACCCGCACCTCGGGGTCGTTCTTCGCGTCTTCGAGCGCCCAGAGGAGCTCGTTGACCATGAGCGGACCGAGCGGGTTCTTCCGCTCGGGGATCGCGAGCGCGACCGTCGCGACCGCACCATCGACCGA
This sequence comes from uncultured delta proteobacterium, assembly GCA_963740495.1. Taxonomy (GTDB): domain Bacteria; phylum Myxococcota_A; class Polyangia; order Polyangiales; family CAVUEK01; genus CAVUEK01. The sequence goes on along the minus strand of CAVUEK010000001.1, from coordinate 782,297 downwards.
CGTGCGGATCGTCCGGTAGCCGCGTGCCTCCATCAGTGCGCTCCGGCGCTCGCGTGCCCGACCTCGCGTGCGGCGGCGCGGCCCGCGTCGAGAGCGTCGAGCTTGAGGAGCTTGCGCGCCTCCTCGACCGTGGCCGGCTCGCGGCCGGTATGCCGGATGAGCGAGACCGCGGCGCCGACCATCTCGCCGTTCGACGTCGCCATCTCGCCGCTCGGCAGATACAGATGATCCTCGAGGCCCGTACGGATGTTGCCGCCGAGCACGAGCGCGCTAGCGAGCATCCGCCAGTGGCAGTGGCTGATGCCGATGACCTCCCAGTCCCAGCCGCCGGCGGGTGCCACGTTTCCGGCGATCTGCCGCTGTAGCTGGAGCGACTCGACCTCGGGCGGGATCCCGCCGAGAACGTTGACGATGAAGCTGAACTGCACGGGCGCTCGGAGCGCGCCCTTGTCGAAGAGCGGCCACGTCCCGTGCGTGTGGCCCGTGTCGAAGCACTCGAGCTCCGCCTTGACGCCCGCGCGGTTCATCGCGTCGAGCAGCTTCGTGATCTTTCCGTAGGTGTTCGGGAAGACCATGTCGAAGACGAATTCTTTGCGGCTCCGCGAGTACTTCGAGTAGTTCATCGTGCCCATGTTGAGCGCGGCGATCTCGGGGCGGCTCTCCTCGATGTAGCGGACCTGCTGGCTCACGTCGTCGAGAATCGTGCCGGTAGAGAAGTTCAGGATGATCGGGCAGCGCGCTCGGATCTCGTCCTTGATCCGCGCGAACACCGCGGGCTCGAACGTCGGCGAGCCGTCGTCGTTGCGCGCGTGGATGTGGACGACGGTCGCGCCGGCGTCGTAGGCGCGCTTCGCTTCCTCCGCGATCTCGACCGGCGTGTACGGGATCGCCGCGCACTGCTTGCGGTTCGCGAGCACGCCGGTGAGCGCGCACGTCAGGACGACCTTGTCTTCGATGCCCATCGATCAGCCTCCACTTTCGACAGCTGCGTTCTCGACGTCGCGCGCGACGACGTCCGTCAGCTTGCGTAGGATGCGCCTGAGATCGTCCCGCTCCTCGCGCGACAGCGCGCGCAGTGCGTTCGCGAACATCTGCATCGGCTCGACCGGGATCTCCGCTGCGAGGCCGCGCCCGTGCTCGGTGAGCCCGATGAGGACCACGCGCCGGTCCGCGTCGCTCCGCTCCCGCGTCACGAGCCCGTCGCGCTCCATCCGGTCGACGATGCCGGTGATCGTCGAGTTCTTCGCGCTCATCCGTTCGGAGAGCGCGGACAGGCTCAGGTCGCCGAGCGCCTCGAGGAGCTTGATGGCGGTGACCTGGGGACCCGTCAGGCCGTAGCGCCGCGCGACCTCTTTCGTCGCCCGGCGGCTCTCGGTGTAGAGGTAGATGACCGCCTCGACGATGCGGTCGACGTCCTGTTTCGTGCTGGTTCGGCCCGGATCGTTCATTTCGGGGTCCAGATTTTCGCATGCTAAGTAAATCCTCGGGGGCCTCGGGGTCAAGCCGGCGTGAATCCCCCGGTCGGGCCCGGCACCCCACGGTTGCCGGTCCAAGGCTGGCTGTGTAAGGTTCTGCCGTTCCCACCCGGAGGAGAGGGCTTGTCCATTCAGAGACTCGGCCATGCGGCAGTGATCGCGGCGGTTTTGGTCCTCGGCGGCGCGGTGATCGAGCCCGTCTCTGCGGCCGCGCAGACGACGCCGGTCCAGATCGAGTCGGGCGCGAAAGGCGCGGTCGGTCTCGGCCTCGTCGGCGCCGAGCTCGGCTTCTTCATCCCCGCCGCGGTCGGGCTCCACGAGCTCTGGGCGTTCATCGTGTTTCCGCTCATCGGCGGCGCTGGCGGCGCGGTCGGCGGCTACTTCGCGTTCGATCAGCCGAACAACGTGGAGCTCTCGGTCGCGTTCCTGGCGATCGGGATGGGCCTGATCTTACCGACCCTCGTCGCGACGCTGGCGTTCACCGCGTACGACCCGGGCCCCGACACGCAGCAACAGGATCAGGACGCGAACTACGACCAAGAGTTCGGCGACGAGGAGCCCGCAGCGGCTCCAGCCGGCGGCGACACGTCGTCGCGTCGCGCGCGCGACCGTGCGCTCGCGGGCGCGGGTCTCTTGCATCTCGACGGCGGCCGCCTCGATCTCGGCGTTCCCGCGGTCTCCGTTCGCCCGACCTACACCGAGGAAGAGCTCGCGCGCTTCGGCGGCGAGCAGCGCGAAGAGGTGCACGTCCCGGTGGTCTCGGGCGTGTTCTGAGCAGCACGAGCACGGCGCCCGGCTTCTGATCGGCGGCGCGCGCGGGCGCGCGTTTTCGCCCGCTCGCTCGGCATCCGGCGCGGACTCGCGTCCGCGATCGCGCGGCTCCTCGACGGAACACCGGTTGCTCTCTCGACGGGGATGCCGCGCCATCTGCCGTCGCTCCTCATCGTCCTCGCCACGGGCTGTGCGGCCCAGATCGACGCGTCGTCGCCGCTGCCCGATACACGGACATCGTCCGAGGCGATTGTCGGGGGACGCGCGGAGACCGGGTACGCCGCCGTCGGGTACACGATGGTCGGGCCGAGCGGCGGGGCGCCGACGTACGAATGGTGTGGGGCGACGCTCGTGCGCCCGAACGTCGCGATCACCGCGGCGCACTGCATCTCGCACGCGCCGTTCGCCGCGCCCGACCTGTGGCTCGGGCTCGGGCCCGTGGGATTGGGCGAGCTCCATCACGTCGCGCGCGTCGAGGTGCACCCCGACTACACCGACGCGCCGTACTACTACGGTGACGCCGCGCTGCTCGTCCTCGACGCGGACATCGCCGGCGTCGCGCCGGCGCGGCTCGGGACGGCAGCGAGCGGGTGCGGCTACGTGTCGGTCGGCTACGGCCGCGTGACCGGCGGCGGCGATCGCAGCGACGGGTACACGTGGGAGCGAAAGAGCGCCGCGCAATGCGTCGACTCCGTCCGAACGGACCGTCTCTACGGGCACGGCGTCGACGGAGGCATCTGCAGCGGCGACAGCGGCGGCGCGCTCATGGCGGCCGGCACCGACGTGCTGGTCGCGGTGCACTCGGGCATCTTCGGCGACTGCAGCACGAGCGTGTCGATGGTCTCGACCACCGTCGGCGCGCTCGGGCCGTGGATTGCGACCGTGCTCGGCGAAGGCGGCGAGCCGCCGGCGGCGGAGCCTCCGCCCGCCACCGAGCCCGCGCCGCCACAGGCGGACGATCCGCCGGACGCGCCGCCGGCGGACGATCCGCCGGGCGAGCCGACCGGGCGCCTCATCTCGCTCGAGCTCTACTGGGACGCGTGGCCTTCCCCCGTCACCGTGACCGTGCACCCCGACTCGTACGACCAGCCCCCGGTGATGGTGCACGGGCCGATGACGTCGAGCGCGATAGGGACGGGCGGTGTGTTCGAGGACGGCCGCCACTACTTCGTGTTTCTCTGGGCGGACAGCCCGGGCTACGGGCCCGGCAATCCGCTCGGCGCCGCCGAGCTCGACGCGTCGCCCGGCATGCGCGCGCGAGTGTATCGCCGTCCCCCGCTCTGAGCGCGGGCATGTCTCCGGGCTGCTACCGTAGCGCCCGTGACCCTCGAGCCCGGTGCCGTGCTCGGCGACCGATTCCGCTTGGTCGAGCGCATCGGCTCGGGCGGGATGGGGATGGTCTTCCGCGCCGAGGACCTCGAATCGGACGGCGTCGAGGTGGCGGTCAAGGTCGTGCGCGCCGAGGTCTCGAGCGAGCGCGCGCTCGAGCGCTTCCGGCGCGAGGCGCGCTTCGCGGCGTCGATCCGCCATCCGCACGTCGTCGAGGTTCGAGGCTACGGCGTGAGCGACGACCATCCGTACCTCGCCATGGAGCTGCTCGAGGGCCAGAGCCTCGAGGAGCGGCTCGAGGAGCTGCCGCCGCCGACGGTGCACGAGCTCGTCGGCCACCTCGCGGACGCGCTCGACGGGCTCGCGGCGGTCCATGCCGCGGGGATCGTTCACCGCGACCTCAAGCCGGGGAATCTGTTCCTCGCGCGGGACGGGCGGCGCACGGTGGTGAAGCTCCTCGACTTCGGGCTCTCGCGCGCCGTCGCGGAGACGGCCGCGACGGGCGAAGCGCTCCCGAGCCTCACGCAGACTCACCAGTTCATCGGCACGCCGTACTACGCGTCTCCGGAGCAGGTGCGGAGCGCCAAGCGCATCGACGCGCGCTCGGACCTGTTCAGCATGGGCGTGATCCTCTACGAGGGCCTCGCGGGACGGCGTCCGTTCGACGGGCCGAGCGCGTCGGCCGTCATCGCCGCGGTGGTCGCGGACGACCCGACACCGATTGCTTCGCTCCGCCCCGACCTGCCGGCCGCGCTCCCCGCGGTCGTGCACCGCGCGCTCGCGCGCGATCCGTCGGCGCGATTCGACGATGCGCGCGCCATGCGGGCCGCGCTCGAGGTCGCGAAGCGAGGCACCGAGAGCTTGCGGGCGACGCCGCGCCTCAGCGGCGCCGACACGATGCCGAGCTCACGCGGAAGCTCCGACATGGGCCGCGCGCAGACGCTGCCGACCGACCGGCCGCCCGCGCCGGTCGTGCCCGCGCGGTCCGGCTTCGGTCGCGCCCTCGCGATCGGTCTCGTCGCAGGCGTCGCCATCGGTGGGGCCTGGCTCCATTGGGGAGGCGCGTTGGACGGCGGCGACGGCGCAAGCGCTTTGCCCGATCCCGAGCCGGTCGACGCCGTGCCGCTCGCGGCGCCGCCCTCGCGTGTCGGAGGGCCGGGATCACTGGGCGAGCTCGCCATGCGCATCGAGGCGCTGCCGGCGAGCTCCCCGCGCCACGAGCTGCGCGTCGTTCGTGAAGGCAACGCGTGGTCGGTCATCTCGCCAGAAGGCATGCACCCGGCGGCGCTCCGCGAGCTCGCCGCCCGCTTCGACGCCGAGCCGGTCCCGTTCGCAGGCGCGCTCGACGGCGCGCTCTCGGTCGAGGTCGTCCAGACGACCGCGTCGCTCAATCTGCGGCGGCAGCCGGGCGTCGAGGGCGAGCTCCTGCGCACGCTGCCGCGCGGCGCGATTGTCGTCGCGATCCACGGCGGCGTCGTCGACGGCGCGGCGTCGACGCTCGGCGGGAGCGGGACGTGGAGCTACGTCGTCGCGACGAGCCACGACGCCGGTTGGTCCGCGGCGCGGTTTCTCGTTCGCGACGGCGGGTGCGTGCCGCCGACCGAGGAGCTCCTGCGCGCGGCGCCCGAGGACGCGCGGCGCGCGCTCGCCGGGGACCTCCTCTTGGGCCGCGCGCGGATCCGCGCGGACGTGGCGGGCTACGACGCGTTCATCGCGGTCGCGCGCGACCCGGAGCGCGTTCGCTCGTACGTGCTGGTGTACGAGCATGACGCCGCGTGCAGGGTCACGTTGCGCGGGACGATCTCCGTGACCGGGCACGTCGTCGACGTGATTCTTGACCGAGACCGCCGACGCGGGCGGCGAGACGCTCGTGCTCGCGTCGTGGCGGCCGACGCCTGCGCCCGACCCGCGTGGTCAGGAGATGTGGACCGCGTTTCTCGTCGGTGATCCGAATCCCGTCTTCGAGGCGCGTTACCCGACGAGCGAGACGCTCCCGAGCGGGCGGCGCGCGACGATCATGGTGAGAGTGACGCGCCGGCACGGCGACTCACCACCGGGCTGGTACCCGCTGCTCGTGCGTCAGCCCGGCGGTCGACAGGACCTGTTCGCGTGGGCGGGCGACCGGCTCGAGCACGTGGTCGACGAGGTTCCGGAGGAATCGCTGCCCGAGCCGAGCACGGCCGCGCCGGAGCCTCCCGTCGCCCCCATCGAGCCACCGCGGTGACCCGGTAGCCGGGCTCGGGCTTGGCGTGTCACGATGCGTGCCTACGTGACGTGACGTAAGCATCGCTGGGGGCCGGTGACATGCGATCCGAGGAGGGTGGGGAGTCGAGGTTTCGCCTCGCGGTCGAGGCCGCGCCGAACGCGATGCTGATTTGCGACCGCGAGCGGCGGATGATCCTCGTCAACCGGCGCGTCGAGGAGCTCTTCGGATATTCCCGCGACGAGCTGCTCGGCGAGCGGGTCGACATGCTCGTGCCGCTGGGGGCGCGCGCCGAGCACGTTCACCACGTGGACGGCTACTTCGCTGCGCCCGAGGCGCGCTCGATGGGCGCAGGACGGGATTTGCACGGCCGGCGCAAGGACGGGACGGAGCTGCCCGTCGAGGTCGGCCTCAGCATGATTGACACGACCGAGGGTCCCTGCGCTCTGGCGTCGATCATCGACATCAGCGCACGCCGGCGCGCGGAGGCACAGCTTCACGACAAGGCGGTCGAGCTCGAGCGCGCAAACGCCGAGCTCGAGCGCTCGAACCGCGACCTCGACGAGTTCGCGTACGTCGCCTCTCACGACCTCCGGGCGCCTCTGCGCGACGTCGACAACCTCGCGCAGTGGATTGTCGAGGACGTGGGCGACGCGCTCCCCGAAGCGTCCAAGCGGCACCTCCAAACGCTCCAGGGCCGGATTCCGCCGGATGGAGACGCTGCTCGAGCGTATCCTCCGAGTACTCCCGGGCGGGCCGAGTCTTCGCATCTCCCGAGGTCGTGGACGTGAAAGAGGTCGTCGAAGACGTGGTCGATTTCCTCGGCGCGAAGCTTCGCTGCACCTTCGCGGTCGGGGACGATGTGGCGACCATACGCACGCCGAAGCCGCCCCTCGAACAGGTGCTCCGCAACCTCGTCGGCAACGCGATAAAGCATCACGACCGGCCCGATGGGCGGGTCACCGTGACGGTGCGAAACGCCGGGGAGATGATCGAGATCGCCGTGGCCGATGACGGGCCGGGGATCGGTCCGACCTCCACGCGCGTGCGTTCGCGATGTTCCAGACGCTCAAGCCACGCGACGAGGTCGAAGGAACCGGCGTGGGCCTCGCGCTCGTCAAGCGAGTGGTCGAGGCCCACGGAGGGCGCGTCTGGCTCGAGTCGGCGGGCGATCCCGGAGGCGGGGCGACCTTCTCTTTCACGTGGCCCAAGCTCTTTGCCCGATGACGAGATGACGAGATGACACCGAAGAAACACGTGAACTTGATCCTGGTGGAGGACAACGACGTCGACGTCGAGGCCATCCGGCGCGCGTTCGACAAGGCGCCGCTCGTCGGCGAATCCACGTGGCGAGCGACGGCCGCGCGGGGCTCGAGCTCCTGCGCGCGGGCAGCGTGCCGAAGCCGTACGTCGTCCTATTGGACCTGAACCTTCCTCGGATGAACGGCGTCGAGATGTTGGCGGCGATTCGTGCCGACGAAGCGCTGAGCGACTTGGTCGTCTTCGCGCTCACCACGTCGAAGCGCGACGAGGACAAGCTCGCATGCTACGCACACCACGTCGCGGGCTACATCGTGAAGGGCGACCTCGGCGGCGGGTTCCAGCGGCTCGCCGAGATGCTCGACGCGTACGGCAGGATCGTGGAGCTCCCCGCGGGGAGATCCTCGTGACGGTCGTTCTCGTCGTCGACGACAACCCCGTGGACCGCGAGGCCGCACAACGCCTTCTCGGCCACCGGTATCGGTGCATCGGCGCCGCGACCGGGGCCGAGGGCATCGCGCTCTGCCGCCAGGCCGACCCGGCGTGCGTTCTTCTCGACTACCGGTTGCCGGACAAGGATGGGCTCGCGTGGCTGCCCGAGTTCCTGGCGGCGCAGGTCGGAGTCGTGATGTTGACCGACGCCGGCGAGCCGGGCGTCGTCGTCGAATCGTTGCGCGGTGGCGCGCACGACTACCTCGCCAAGGCCGAGCTGACGACGAGCGTCCTCGAGCGCGCGATTCGAAACGCGACCGAGAAAGCCGCGCTCATGCGGGAGCTCGAGCTCCACCGGCGCGTCGTCGACCAGATGCCGATCGGGATCGTCGTCTGCCGGCTCGAGGACGAGAACGATCCCGGCTCGCTTCGCGTGCTCTCGCAGAATCCGGCGACGCAGGTGATCTCCGGGGTAGGCACCGAGCACCTCGGCCGGACGGTTCGCGACATGTTCCCGATGCTCCTCGAGACCACGGTGCCGAGCCTCTGCGTCGAGACTGTTCGGCTGGGCGTCGGTCGACACCTTCCCGACATCCAGTACGGCGACCAGCGCGTTCGCAGATCCGTCTACGAAGTCCGAACGGTCCCCTTGGGTGGGCGCCTCGTCGCCGTCTTGTTCGAGGACGTCAGCAAGCGAGTCGTCGCGCTCGACGAGCGCCGCAAGATGGAAGAGCAGATGCGCGCCTCGCAACGCCTCGAAGCCGTCGGACGGCTCGCGGGCGGCGTCGCGCACGACTTCAACAACGTGCTCACCGTGATCCAGAGCTATGCCGGGTTCCTGGACGAGCAATTCCATCCGTCGGATCCGGCGCGCGAGGACGTGGCGGCCATCGTGGATGCAGCGGACCGCGCGGCGCGGCTCACTTCGCAGCTCCTCGCGTTCAGCCGCAAGCAGATGCAGGACCTGCGCGTCGTCAAGCTCAACGACACGGTGGTCGAGGTCGAGAAGCTCCTGCACCGCTTGATCGGCGAGGACGTCCAGCTCGTCTCGGACCTCGCGGAGGACCTCGGTACCGTGAAGTCGACGTCACCCACCTCGAGCAGGTCTTGATCAACCTCGCCGTCAACGCCAGAGACGCGATGCCCGGCGGGGGCAAGCTGCTGCTCGAGACGAAGAACGTCCAGCTCGACAGCACGGTGGCCGAGGACGAGCTGAACGACATCCCGCCGGGGCGCTACGTCTCGCTCTCGATGGCGGACACGGGCACGGGCATGGACGCGCAGACGCGTGAGCACATCTTCGAGCCGTTCTTCACCACAAAGAGCGCGGACAAGGGGACCGGTCTCGGCCTCTCGACCGTGTTCGGGATCGTCAAGCAGTCAGGGGGCTACATCCGCGTGGATAGCGAGCCGGGTCGAGGTACGAGGTTCGACATCTACCTCCCGCGAGTGGACGAGGCGGTGTCGCCGCGCCGAGGCGATAGCGCGCGCCCGCAGTCGCTCGAGGGCGGCGAGATCGTGCTCGTCGTGGAGGACGAGGAGCTCGTTCGCAGGGCGGTCTGCCGGACGATGCGCAAGCACGGGTATCGGGTGATCGAGGCGTCGCACGGAGGCGATGCGCTCCTCGCGGTCGAAAACCACGAGGGCGGGATCCACCTGATGATCACGGACCTCGTCATGCCGCGCATCAGTGGGCGAGACCTGGCCGAGCGCCTCGCCCCGGCTCAGCCCGAGATGCGCGTGCTCTTCATGTCGGGCTACACCGAGGACGAAGCGACGCGCCACGCGGTGCTCGAAGAGGGGCGTCCGTTCATCGCGAAGCCATTCTCGTCGGAGGCGTTGCTCCGAAAGGTGCGCGAGGTGCTCGACGCGTGAGATCGCTCGGCGGAGCACGTCCTCGGGGTGGGTGTCGAGAACCGTCCCCTCAATGAAAGCCGCCCAGGCCGTCCAGGGGGGAGGACTGCCAGCGGCGGGTGGAGCAGACGGGTTGGCCGAAGCGGACGGCGGGGGTGCCGGACTCGCACGAGGCGCGGTAGGCGGCGTCGTGGCTCACGCGCTCCGTGAGGTGAGCGCAGGCGTCGGATTCGGGCTTCGGCGCGTAGGCGTTCTTCGGCGTCTCGCGATCCCGACGGGTCGCGCGCGATGCCTTCGACGGTCACTCCGGTCGCCATGTCGGTGGCGCTGATCGAGCACACGACGTCGTCGTGGCTGCACGTGCAGGACGGGCCCGCCAGCGACGACGCGATGACGACGGCTCCGGCGAGGAGCGACGGTCGCGCGCGGGCGCTCTGGATCAGCGACCGCACGCGGCGAGCACGCCGAGGTACGCGGTCGTGGCCTGCGCGGCTAGCACACCGACGCCTCGATTGTTCGTGACCGCGCTCATGCGCGGTTGGTCGCCCGAGGGGCCGAGCACGAGCGCGGTGCCCGCGCGCGTCGCGAGGTCTGGCAGGAGCGGGAAGATGCGCAGGCCCTCGATGCCGTGCCGCTCGACGAGCACGAGATTGCCGACGGTGAGGACGCCGACGTCGTCGCCCGCGGACCCGAACGGAACCGGCACCGGCGAGCCCGGGCCCGACACGTCCAGGTAGCTGAGGGTGAAGTCGAACGAGTCCGCCGTGATCGCCACGACGGCGCCCGCGGACGACGCGAGCGGGAGCGGGATTGACCGCAGCGGCTCGAACGGGAGGTTCGCGACTTCGGTGCCATCCGGGTCGAAGAACCGGATCGCGGCGGCGGGGTCGGTGATCACGAGGTGCGCGCCGTCGGTCGCGAGGACGAAGGGCGCGAACCCGGTGTCGGCCGGGAACGAGACGACCGGCGCATCGTCGGGGTCGACCGTCACGACGCGCGCCGGGCCCGTGGGCGTCGAGCCCTCGTACCCGATGGCCCACCCGTCGCCGAACGGGATGACCTCGAGCGCCGAGAGCGACGACGGAGCCGCGATCACGCGAGCCGCCTCGACGACGGACGGGCTCCCGTCCGCACCGCGCTCGATGACGAGGCGCTGGGTGACGCCGGTGTCGGTCGCCGCGACGAGCAGGATGCGACCATCGTCGCGCGCGACCACCGAGCGCCGAACGAACATCGAGCCCATCGACAAGCGGAACAGCTCGAGCGGTGCGCTCGCCGCGCCCGAGACCGCCACCGGGATCCCCCAGATTGCCGAGCGGGTCGAGTAGGTCACGAGAAAGTCGTCGCCCCACGGCACGACCTGCGAATCCGCGTCGCCGAGGCTGAGCGCGTAGACCGTGTCGAGCCGCGGCGCGTCCTCGTCGATCGTTCCGTCGCAGTCGTTGTCGGTCCCGTCGCACGCCTCGAACGCGCCCGCGTAGACGTCGTTCGCGCTGTCGTCGCAGTCGTCGCCGCACGGCGGCGGCGCGTGCCCGTCGCCGTCGAGGTCGATTGTCGAGTCGACCTCGACGCACTCGTTCAGGACGCACCGGTAGAGCGCGCAGTCGGCCATTCCACAGTCCGAGTCCGTCACGCAGTCGGACGTGCCCGGGGGCAGGGGCCGTCCGTCCTCGTCGCCGACCGGCCCTTCGCCGCATCCGCGGAACCCGGGCGTGGCGCCCACGAGGAGCACCGCGGTCGCGACGATTGCCCAGCGCGCCGTGAGCCGGAGCATCGGAGCCAGATTATAGCACGCGCTGGGGGCGAGTGGCTCGGCGCTCGGGTGCTTGCGGTGGGGCCTCGCCGGCCCCACGTTTCATCTACGTGCTTCCGAGCCTCGTCCGGCGCACCGTCGCGGAGCGGCGCCTCCTCGCTCCCGGTGATCACGTCGTCGTGGCGTGCTCCGGTGGGCCCGATTCCGTCGCGCTGGTCGATGTCCTTGGCCGCCTCGCGTCCGATCTAGGCGTCACGCTCCTCGTCGCCTCGGTCGATCACGGGATCCGCCCCGAGGCGCGCGCCGAGGTCGAGGGCGTCGCGGCGCTCGCGGCGCGGCTATCGCTCCCGTTTCGGGCGCTCCGAGTGTCGGTCGAAGCCGGGACGTCGCCCCAGGCCCGCGCCCGCGAGGCGCGCTACGGCGCGCTCCAGGAGCTCGCGAAGGCCGAAGGCGCGCGGCGGATTGCGGTCGGGCACACGCGCGACGATCAGGCGGAGACCGTGCTCACGCGGCTCCTTCGCGGCGCGTCGATCGACGGGCTCTCCGGGATTCCGCGCCCCGCCGGCGCGATGGGGTGATCCGCCCCCTCATCGACGCGCGGCGGAGCGACGTGCTCGCCCACCTCGCGCACGCCGGTCTCTCGCACGTCGAAGACCCCTCGAACCGCGACGCGAAGTACTTTCGGTCACGGGTTCGTCACACGATTTTGCCGATGCTCGTCGGCGAGGATCCCCGCGTCGTCGATCACCTCGCGCGCGTCGCGGACGATGCTCGCGCCGCGCGCCGCGTCATCCGGAGGAAGGTCGCCGCCTCCTCGAGGCCGCCGGCCGAGGCGAGGGCGTCGTGGACCGGGCTCTGCTCGTCGCGGCGGAGCCCGCCGCGCGCCGCGCCGCGGTGAGGCTCTTTCTCGCGCGAAATGAGGGGCGTTCTCCATCGCGAAAGCACGTCGAGGCGGTCGAGCGCGCTCTGTTCGGGCGGGGCGAGGTCCGCCTCTCCGCGGGGCTCTCGGCGCGCGTCGAAGGGGGAGCGCTGCTCGTCGGCCCGCCCCGCGACGAGCGCACGCGGAGCGGGGCTGGCGGAAATACCACAAAGGCCCAAGATTATTGAAGGCCCTGATACCGTATGCTAGCTAGAGGTGTCGCCCTCACGCCGCGCAGGACGCCGACGTCGTGCGCCCACGAAGCGGGAAAGTGAAGCAAAGCCACAAGACCCTGCTCCTCTGGGTGCTGCTCATCCTGATGTTCGTCGCCATCTACAACCTGGTGGCGGAAGGCGAGCAGCCGAGGACGGTCGCGTTCAGCGACTTCGTCACCGACTCCGCAGCAGGTCACGTCGAGCCGGTCGACATCAAGCCCGCACGACAACAGCGCCGAGTATCACGTTCTGTGTCGCCGCCGAGCAGGACGGGCGCCGCGAGACAGCGCGTCACCGATCGGCGTCGTCGGCGAGCAGCTGTCGCAGGAGCTCATCGATCACGACGTGAAGGTCGAGATACCAGCCGGAGGATCAGAACGGGCCTCTGGACGAGCGTGCTCATCACGTGGCTGCCGATGGTGCTTCCTGCTCGGCATGTTCTTCCTCTTCATGCGGCAGCTCCAGGCGGGCGGGCGGCAAGGCGATGAGCTTCGGCAAGTCGCCGCGCGCAGCTGCTCAACGAGTCGCAGAACAAGGTCACGTTCGCCGACGTCGCCGGCATCGACGAGGCCAAGGACGAGTTCGAAGAGATCATCGCGTTCCTCAAGGACCCGAAGAAGTTCCAGCGGCTCGGCGGGCGCATCCCGAAGGGCGTGCTCATGATCGGCCCGCCCGGCACCGGCAAGACGCTGCTCGCGCGCGCCATCGCGGGCGAGGCGGGCGTCCCGTTCTTCTCCATCTCCGGCTCGGACTTCGTCGAGATGTTCGTCGGCGTCGGCGCGTCGCCGCGTGCGCGACCTCTTCGAGCAGGGCAAGAAGCACGCGCCCTGCATCATCTTCATCGACGAGATTGACGCGGTCGGCCGCCACCGCGGCGCGGGCCTCGGCGGCGGTCACGACGAGCGCGAGCAGACGCTCAACCAGCTCCTCGTCGAGATGGACGGCTTCGAGTCGAACGAGGGCGTCATCATCATCGCGGCGACCAACCGCCCCGACGTCCTCGACCCGGCGATCCTGCGCCCGGCCGCTTCGACCGGCGCATCATCGTGCCGCGCCCGGACGTGCGCGGGCCGCGAGGGCATCCTCACGGTCCACACCGAAGAAGGTCCCGCTCGCGCCGGACGTCGACCTCGAGATCATCGCGCGCGGCACGCCCGGCTTCTCGGGCGCCGACCTCGAGAACCTCGTCAACGAGGCGGCGCTGCTCGCGGCGCGCCAGGACAAGGACTCGTCTCGATGGTCGACTTCGAGATGGCCAAGGACAAGGTCCTGATGGGCACCGAGCGCCGCTCGATGGTCATCAGCGAGCACGAGAAGAAGACCACGGCGTGGCACGAGGCCGGGCACACGCTCGTCGCGCGAGCTGCTCCCGAACCACGACCCGGTCCACAAGGTCACGATCATCCCGCGCGGTCCGGCGCTCGGCGTCACGATGCCGCTGCCCGAGGAGGACCGCCTCGGCCACTCGAAGGAGTGGAGCCTCGACCGCATCGCGATGGCGCTCGGCGGGCGCATCGCCGAGGAGCTCAAGTTCGGGCAGCTCACGACCGGCGCCGTCGGACGACATCCGCAAGGCGACGCAGCTCGCGCGCGCCATGGTCACCGAGTGGGGCATGAGCGAGAAGCTCGGGCCGCTCGCGCTACGGCGAGCGAGGACGAGCGCCGCTCTTCCTCGGGCCGGCGCCGCCGCCAGCAAGGACTACTCCGAGCAGACCGCGAAGGAGATCGACGAGGAGGTACGGCGCATCATCACCGAGCAGTACGGGCGCGCGCGCGAGATCATCGACGCGCACCCGGACAAGCTCGACGGCATCGCGAACGCGCTGCTCGAGCGCGAGACGCTCGACACGAGGAGATCGACGCGATCATGGAGGGCACGGCCCCTTCCCGAGCGCGAGCGCGTCCGGCTTATCCGAGACGTACGCCGAGAAGAAGAGCGCAAGAGCTCCATCTTCCAGCCCGACCGCGCAAGGTACCGTCGGCGATAGGGCTCCGAGGTCTTTCGAGCCGCGCCCCCGCGAGGTGCCTCAGGGGAGCTGATCGACGTGGGGCGAGGCGTGCGGGGCGACCGTGCGCGGGAGGCGTGCTGAACGTCACCCCCGCACTCGTTCAGCTGATGGCGGCGCGGGGTGACCTGCGTCACGTCCGGACGTTCAGCGCGGTGGAGGCCATCGCGGCGTGGCGCATGCTCAGCGGACTGGTCGCGGGAGCGTGATCGACGTCGGCGGCGAGTCGTGCCGGCCGAAGGGCAAGACGTACGGAGACGGGGCGGCGCCGGTCTCGGTCGAGGAGGAGCTCGCGCGCGTCCTGCCCGTCGTCGAACGGCTGGTCGGCGACCTCGGGCGCGCGTGTCGGTCGACACGGTCGAGGGCGAGGTCGCGCGACGCTGCATCGAGGCGGGCGCCGCGGTCGTGAACGACGTGAGCGCCGGCGCGGACCCGGCGTTGCTCGACGCCGTGGCGGCGAGCGGCGCCGAGGTCGTGCTCATGCACAACCGCGGCAAAGGTGAGGTCACGCCCGCCCGAACGCGCTATGACGACGTCGTGACCGACGTGATCGCGGAGCTCGAGCCCGCCGTCGACCGGGCGGTCCGCGCGGGCGTTCCGCGCTCGAGGATCTCGGATCGATCCGGGCATCGGGTTCGCGAAGACGGCGCGGCAGTCGCTCGAGCTCGTCGCGAACGTGTCCGCGCTCGTGGCGACGGGCATGCGAGTGCTCGTCGGATCGTCGCGAAAGTCGTTCATCGCCGAGCACGCGCGGACGCTCGACGGGAGCCTCCCGCCACCCCGAGAGAGGACGGGCGGTTCTGCGGCGACGGTCACGGCGGCGGTGCTCGGAGGCGCGCACGCCGTGCGAGTCCACGACGTCGCCGCGATGCGCCAGGCGGTCCTTCTCGCCGAGGCGATCGCGGGCGCGCGGCGCGGTGCAGTCCCACGAACGGTCGAGACGCGGGAGAGCCGAGCGTGATCGACTCGATCCTCGACGGGCTCGGCGCGTTCTTCTCGAGACCGGCGTGGGGTGTCGTGCTCGACCTCGCGGACATCGGGCTCGTAGCGCTCCTCATCTACCGGGTCCTCTTGCTCGTGCGCGGCACGCGGGCGATGCAGATGGGCATCGGGCTCGCGTTCGTCTTCCTCATCTACGAGCTCGCGAGGAGGCTCGGCCTCGTGACGGTCTGGTCGATCCTCGACGCGGTCGTCACGTATCTCGTGCTGATCATCGTGGTCATCTTCCAGAGCGACATCAGGCGCGCGTTGATGCGCGTCGGGCGCGGCCCGCTCTGGCGCGCGAGCACGTCGGCGCGCGAGACCCACGTGTTCGAAGAGGTGATCAAGGCGTGCTCGAACCTCGCGCAGAAGCGCGTCGGCGCGCTCATCGTGTTCGAGCGTGGCGCGTCCCTCGAGGAGTTCATCGAGCCCGGCACCGAGCTCGACGCCGCGGTCAGCAAGGAGCTCCTCTTCAGCGTGTTCGTTCCGAGCTACGAGAACCCGATGCACGATGGCGCGGTCATCATCCGCGAGGGGCGCATCGCACAGGCGGGAGCGTTCCTTCCGCTCACGGCGAGCCCCAAGATTCGACCGGAGTCTCGGCACCCGGCACCGCGCCGCGATCGGGATCACCGAGGAGACCGACGCCGTCGTCGTCGCGGTCTCGGAAGAGCGCGGCTCGATCAGCTTGTGCGTGAACGGCAACATCATCCGGGACCTCGACGCTGCATCGCTTCGCGAGGCTCTGCTCGGGCTCTTCTTCCGGGCTCAGAAGACCACGGCCCCGAAGGAGCCTTTGCCGAAGACACGATCCGAAGAGCGCCCCCGCGTGAGTGAGCCGCCGCCGTCGCCGACGGCTCTTGCGTCGAAGCGCGTCGAGAAAGCCGAAGAGACGTGAGGGGCGGCTTCGGCGCGATGCTCCTCGAGGTCGTGCGCGGCGCATTCACCGCGAACGTGGGCCTCAAGCTCTTCTCTCTCGTCGCGGCGATCATCCTGTTCCTGCTCGTCCACGGCGCGGAGAACGCGCAGCGCTCGATATTCGTCGACGTCGTGGCCATCCTGCCGCCGAGCGACTCGGGCCGCATGCTGATCAGCGAGATCCCGGACCGGGTGAAGATCACGCTGCAGGGCAGCCGCTCCCTCCTCAATTCGATCCGCCGCGAGGAGATGGAGCCGGTTCAGATCGACCTCAGCGAGCCCGGCCTCAGGTACTACTACTTCGAGCCCGCGTCGTTCGACATCCCGGCGGGGATCAACATCGTCCAGATGGCTCCCGCGTCGATTCCGCTCACGTGGGTCGACCGCATCGAGCGAGAGCTGCCGGTCGAGGCGCAGATCCGCGGCGATCCCGGGCCCGGCCTCGCGGTCGAGAGACCGGTGACGGTCGAGCCGCGCGTCGCCGTCGTCGAGGGCGCGCAGACGGAGATCGACGCCCTCACGACCATCCGCACCGAGCCGATCCAGGTGAGCGGGCTCGCCGCCGGCAGCTACGAGCGCACGGTGCGGTTCGAGCGGCTTCCACCGCACTCGAACCATCGCGGCGAGATGACCGTCACCGTGCGCTTCCAGGTCGTTCCCGAGATGCAGCAGCGCGTCTACACCGAGCTCGAGATTGACACGGTGGGCCCGCCGGCGCGCGTGCGCCCGGCCACGGCCGACGTGGTCCTGCGCGGGCCGCCGAACGTGATGGGCACCCTCGAGGCCGCCCGCGTCGTCCCCTGGGTCGATTCGTCGCACGACAGCCTGTCTCCGGGGATGACGAGCCCGCTGCCGATCCGAGATCCGCGGCCTGCCGGCGGGCGTCGAGGTCGTGACGATCGACCCCGAGGAGGCGCTCGTCACGCTCGGCCGAGGCTACGTGCCGCCGCCGTCGCCGTCACCCTGAGCCGTCAGACGACGTCGCGCTTCGCCTCTTCGACGATCGCGTTCGCGAGGCTCTCGATGCGTCCCTTCGACGGGCCCTCCACCATCACGCGGAGCTTCGGCTCGGTTCCGCTCCAACGCACGAGCACGCGTCCGCCCTTGCCGAGCTTCTTCTCCGCGCTCGCGATCGCGCGCTGGTCCGCGGCATCTCGTCGAGCGGCCGGCGTTCGGTGAGCGACGACGTTGACGAGCACCTGCGGCACGCGGTCCATCGCGCCCGATGCGAGCTCGGAGAGCGGCCTGTCCTCGCGCAGCACGATGCCGAGGAGCTGCAGCGCGGCGACGAGCCCGTCGCCCGTCGTCGCGTGATCGAGGAACACCATGTGGCCGGACTGCTCGCCGCCGAAGTTGAAGCCGCGCGTGCGCATCGCCTCGACGACGTATCGGTCCCCGACCGCCGTGCGGACGACCTTGCCGCCGCTCGCGCTCGATCGCGTGCTCGAGCCCGAGGTTGCCATCACCGTCGCCACGAGCGTTCGCTTCTTGAGCGCGCCGGGCTCGGATCATGCGCGTCGCGCAGAGCGCCATCACGACGTCGCCGTCGACCTCGTTGCCGCGGTCGTCGATGACGATGACGCGGTCGGCGTCTCCGTCGAGCGCGATGCCGAGGTCCGCGCGGTGGCGGCGCACCTCGCGCGCGCAGTGGTCGGGGTGAAGCGCGCCCGACTTGTGATTGATGTTCTTGCCCGTTCGGCTTGATCCCGATCGCGAACACCTCGGCGCCGAGCTCGGAGAAGACGAGCGGCGCGACGCGGTAGGCCGCGCCGTGCGCGGCGTCGACGACGATGCGCACGCCGTCGAGCGTGAGGTCGGCCGGAAACGTCGGCTTGACGAACGCGACGTATCGGCCCGGGCGCGTCGTCGAGCCGTTCGGCGCGCCCGACCCGCGTGCCCGTCGGGCGGCACTGGTCGAGCACGGGGCCGGCGATGAGCCGTTCGAGCTCGAGCTCCGCCGTCGTCGGGAAGCTTGAATCCGTCCGGCGCCGAAGATCTTGATCCCGTTGTCCTCGTACGGGTTGTGGGATGCGCTGATGACGACCCCGACGTCGGCGCGCATGCTCGTCGTGAGGTGGGCGATGGCCGGCGTCGGGAGGGGCCCCGAGAGCATGACCCGGCCGCCCATCGCGCAGACGCCGGACGCGATCGCCGTCTCGAAGAGGTACCCGGAGAGGCGCGTGTCCTTGCCGATGACCACGCGCGGCGGGCGCGGACGCCGCGCTGCGAGACCTCAGTGTGACCGCGGCGCCGATCCGGAACGCGATCTCCGGGCGTCATCACGCCCGCATTGGCGAGCCCGCGCACCCCGTCTGTCCCGAAGAGCGTTCTGCCGTTCACGCTGCACCTGTAGCACGCGGCCCGGCCGGTTCACCACCTCACGCCCCCGTCGGGCAGAACACCCGATCCTTTCCGGCCTGTCACGCGCCCTCACGGCTCGAGCGTGATGTCGGCGCTCCAGTTGCCGGGCGGCGTGAACTCGCCGGTCGTGACGATGGAATGGGGGAACGTGAGCTCGAGGAGCACGCCGGGAAGGAGCGAGCTGTCGGTCGAGCCAGCTCCGCTGCTGCCGGCGGTGAAGATGCCCTCGACGTACGCGCCGTGGACGATGTTGCGGAGGAACTCGGGGATGTAGTCGTTCGCCTGGAAGCCGGCGCGGATCCGGGCGCTCTGGAACGCCTGGTCGCCGCTCTCGATGACGATCACCGGCAGGAGGCTCCCGAGCTCCTTGCGCGCGGTGAGGGTGAGGACGCCTGCGGCGATCCCCGCCAGGAAGCTCGACGCCTGCTCGTACGCGTCGAGCTCCTGAAGAGCGGTGTCCGTCGGGGCGCCGCATCGCCCGCTGACAAGCATGGCGATGATCTCCGCGCGCTCGTCGCACTCGCGGTGGTTGCTGCGGAACTCGATCTCGGGTGACGAGAGCCTCCCGCTCACCGTCACGGTCACGGTCGTCCCGGGCGGTGAGCGCATCGAGTGGGTCGCGACGAGGCTGACGTCGGGATCGATCCGCCGATCGCCGTTGAAGTTCATCGTGCCGCGGTCGATCTCGAAGCGCTTTCCGAAGACCTCGAAGAAGCCCCGGCGGATCTCGACGCCACCCGAGACCAGGATGTCCGGGTCCTGGTACTCCGCGCGGAGGTTCGCCGAGATCTGCGTCGCGAAGTCGGCTCGACGCACCCAGAACGGGCTCGAGGCATCGATTTGGATCACGATCGGGTAGATCTCCTCGTCCGGCGTGCTCGACTCCACGCCGGCGACGTGGATGTCGGGGTGCGGGGCGAGCTCCTGGACCGATTGCGCCGCGTCCTCGGGGAGCTGAATGGCCAGGCTTCGCACGGTCACCGAGAGGTCGGCGCGCTCGGGGGAGAGAGTCCCCTCGATCGCGGCGTTGCCGGTGAGCTCGGCGAGGATGGAGCCCTCGGAGCGCACGGGGAATTCGTTTCCGTGAACCGCGATGCGCACGCGGGACGGGAACCAGCCGTCGAGCCCCACGCCGCCGTCGAGCCGTATCGAGCCGTCTCCGTCTTGCGCGTGGACGTCGTCGAGCTCGATCCAGTTCCCGTTGAACGCGATGCGCCCGTTCACGTCGCTGAGGTGCTGCCCGAGAGACTCGACCTCGACGTAGCCGTCTTCGAGCTCGAGACCGCCGCGGACGTCGAGCTCGGCGAGCGAGCCCGTGGCGTCGAGCTGACCCGTGAGGTGGCCCGCGGCGAACCCGATCTCGGGCAGCCACGTGATGAACGGCCCGAGAGGCGCCGACTCGAAGTCCGCGGAGACGGCGAGCGATTCGTCGGAGAGCGTCGGCAGGATGTCGTCCGCGCTCCAGTGCACGGGGACGCGGGCGGCGATCGTCGCCCGCTCGCCGCTCCACCAGCCGATCGTAGCGTCGAGAGCGGCGGTCTCGGTGTCGATCGTGCCCGTGAGGTCGCCTCGGATGGGCTGGGTGTCGACGAGCTTCATCGACGCGGTGTGCGCCTCGACCCTCGCGTGAGGCGAGCCGGTGAAGAGGTCGCGCGCCTCGAGCGCTGCCGTGACAGGTCCGTTCGCATACTGGCAGAGGCCTGGGATGCGCTCGGCTGGAGCGTTCTGCATCAGCACGTCGACGCTCGTGGGCACGAGCCGGATGGGCTCGGTTCCGGCGATCCACGATTGAACCGGCACCGGTGCGGACGCTCGGATCGTCGCGAGGGCGTCGGGCCCGGCGAACACGCGCGCCTCGAGCGTCGTCTGATCCTCGAGGATTCTCGGCGTCGACCTGCATGCGCGTTCCCACGCTGCCTTCGCAGAGAGGATCCTCGAGCGGCCCCTCCCACGTCGCGTCCGCGAACACGTACCCGCGGGTCGGGAAGCCACCGCCCGCCATCGTCGCGGTGACGGCGACGCGGAGCGGGCCGAGGCCATCCGGGACGAAGCCTTGGAGCGCGTCGGGAAACGCGTCGAGCCGCCGCGACTCGAGCCGCGTCGAGAGGCGCCACGGCAGCGTGTCCAGGGTCTCGAGCGCTTCGCTCGGGTTCGTGAGGAGCTGCACGAAGTCGATGAGCACCATGCCCTCGGCCTCGAAGAGCGGGCCGCGGTCGTCGCTCGTCGTCACGCGGCCGTCGAAGACGCCGTTCTCGTACGCGACGTGTGTCGTGAGGTCGAGCGGTGGGAGCGGGGCGAGGCTGAAGTCCGGGACCGTGAGGTCGGCGTCGATCGTGGGGGCGAACGTCGGCCCCGAGACGTGGACCTGCCCCGTGACTCGACCGTCCGCGTTGGCCAGCGACTCGCCCACCGCGCGGCGCACGATGTCGAGCTCGAGCCCCTCGAGCTGGATCGTCGCGTCGTAGATGCCGCCCTCGAGGGCGTCGAACGGGTTCGGGATGCTGGTGTCGAGCAGGCCCGTCCCCTGGATCTCGGTGCTGCCGCGGTCGCCGAGGTCCACCTGCGCGTCGTACGTGAGGTTCCCGTCCTCGGTGTACTGTGCGACGTAGAACGCGTTGATGTCGTCGATCCCCTGGATGCGGCCACCGCGCAGCGCTCCCTCGACGAGCAGGTTCGGTCGGGCGATGTCGCCCGTGATGACGACGTGGCTGTCGGCACGACCCGCGATGTCGGGGACCGCGGGGCCGACGATCGCGCGAAGAGCCGTGACGTCGAAGTCCTGGAGCAGGAGCTCCACGTTCTCGGGGCCGTCGAAGCCCCAGCGGCCCCACGCCTCGAGGCGTTGTGAGCCGCTCGCGAGCACGAACCGTTCGACGTCGAGCGTGTGATCGGGATCGAGCACGACGTGCGTCGCGCCTCCGCGCCACACCTCCCCGCGGAACGCGTACTCGAGCTGGTCCGTGTCGACCGTGAATCGCCTGCCGTCGTAGCCGACGTTCGCGTCCACGACGATCCGATCGGTCGCGGTCGCGAGGGACCCCGAGACGGCGTACTGCGAGGGGCCCCCGTCGAGCCGCATGTGCGCGGTGCCGAGCGGGTACTCGGAGACGGCCACGCCGGTGCCGTCGACCGCGAGCGCCACGCGCGGACGCTCCATCGAGCCTCGCGCCCTGCCCGACAGGCGGAGAGTCTCCGCTTCTAGCGGTCCGTAGCGCACGTGGCGGAGCGTGATTGTTCCGTTGAAATCGAGGCCAGCGCGCTCCTCGCCGAACGTCCGGAGGCGCGCGTCGATGGTCACCGAGCCGTGTGCGTCCGGCAGAACACGCCGGATGTTCGGGTCGCGCGACATCTCGGGGATCGAGCCGCGCACGGCGAGGTCCACCCGGCCGTCGAACCCGACCTCGCCGTGTCCGTGGAGGTGGCCACCGGAGTAGGGCGCGTCCACCTGGTCGATCGCCACGTAGCCGTCTTCGAGCGTGCCGTCGACGCTGAGCGCGGGCACCGCCCAGCGATCGTAGACGAACGGTTGGAGGTCGAGGTGAAGAGCCG
This sequence comes from uncultured delta proteobacterium, assembly GCA_963740495.1. Taxonomy (GTDB): domain Bacteria; phylum Myxococcota_A; class Polyangia; order Polyangiales; family CAVUEK01; genus CAVUEK01. Next base: position 760,271 of record CAVUEK010000001.1, on the reverse strand, counting down.
GCGCCTCCTCGGCGTCTGCGGCGGCGACCGTCATCCGCGCCTCACCGGCGACGTGGATCGGCGGCGCGCCGTCGACGATCCGAGCGAGGTCCACCCCCGTCGTCGACCCTTCGATCTCCACGCCTCCCTCGCCGAGGATCTGCCCGGCGACGTGCACGGGACCGCCGTCGGTGTCGGCGTCGAACGAGAGGTCGAGGTCGGCCGAGGGGTCGCCCGCCAATCGAAACGTTCCCGTCAGGCTGCCGCGCAACGACTCCGCCCAGTCGAAACCGAGCTCCTGCAGGAGCCGCGCGTCCCCCGGGTCGGCCTCGACGACGAGCTCGAGCTCTTGCGGTGCGTCGTCCGGCGCGCCCTCGGGCCGTCGATACACGAGGTGTACGCCGACGACATCCGTCGGGCCGTCCTCGCGCTCGACGCGGCCGTGGGTGGTCAGCTCGATCCCGATGCGCGGGTCGGTGTGGATCCGGGCTTCGACGGTGTCGACGTGCCCGACGAACGGGAAGGGCCGCGTGACCGTCGTCCTCGCCGAGCCGATCCGGATCTCGACCTGGCCGTTCCTGAGCGCCTCGATCCGCCCGTCGGCCTCGAGCCCTTCGACGCGGAGGCCTTCGAGCCCGAGGAGCTCGCCGCGGACGAGGACGTCTTCGACGTGGATCCCTTCGATTGTCGCGTGCAAGCTCGGCCCCCCTCCGTGCGACGGTCGTGAGGCGCCGAAGGCTTCGATGAGGGTCGGGACCTGATTGTCGCCCTCGGCGAGGACGACCTCGCCTCCGTGGAGCCGCGCCGAACGAAAGTGGAGCTCTCCGGCGAACGCGGCGTCGAGGTCCGGGACGATCACGATCTCGTCGCCCGAGATCACGAGGCGACCGTAGGGGTCGTAGAGGCGCGCGTCGTGCACGACGATGCGGTCGGCCGTCATGACGTCGATGCGTCCGATCTCGAGCGAGCCTCGGATCTCTCCGCTGACGAAGTCGGTGAGAAACTGAGCCGCGACGGTCCTCGTGAGCGGATGGTCGAAGTGATAGGCGATGCTCACGGCGAGGGCGAAGAGGCAGATGACGAGCCAACCGAGCCGCGACGCCACGCCGCGCACGAGGCGCGAGATCTCGGTGCCGATGCGACGCCGGATCAGAACGCCTCTCCGATCGTGAGGTGCACCGCGCCCGCGAACTTCACGAAGCCGAGGTCGACCTGCGACGTGGGGTTGTCCGAGCCACGACCGCTGACCGAGTCCGGTTGCCCGAGCACCTGCGCCTCGGGCACCTGAAAGCCCATGTCGAAGCGCAGCGGCCCGATGATGGTGAGGTACCTGAGCCCGAAGCCGACGCTCAGGTGCGGCCAGTCGAAGCGGAAACGCGGCGCCTCCTCGCCGTACGGATCTCCCGTAGGGCGGCCCGCGTGCACGTCACCCGCGTCGCTGAAGAGCACGAGACCGAAGCTCTCCGTGAGCGGGATCCGGAGCTCGAGCGACGCCTCCCAGCGCCGGAGGCCGCCGTCGAGACCGTCGCCGAGCAGGCCCGGGAGGTAGCCGCGGTCGCTGGTCGCGCCGCCGCCGCGCAACCGGAACCGCTGCGGCCCGAGCCGCTGGCTCGTCGGGTCGAGCTCCGGGTCGGGGTCCTCGATGAAGGTCGCTCCGATCGCGAACCGCGCTGCGAGCACCAAGCCCAACGGCAGCGGGACGTAGCCGCGTATCTCGGGAGTCAATCGAATGTACTTCCACGACGCCGGAATTCCGTATCCGCCTTCCTGGACGCCGAGCTGCAGATAGATCCCGGCACGGGGGCTCTTGGGCTGATCGCGGAGGTCGAGCCGGCCGAAGAGCTCGAAGAAGGGGAGCTGGTACTGCGATGGTGGGGCCGTTTCGCCGGGTCCGTTGGAGATCGGGAAGAACACGTTGTAGCGAAACCGCAGCGCGAGCAAGAGGCGGCTGTCGAAGAAGCTCCGCTCCGGGCCCACGAACGCGTCGATGTCGTGACGGAAGAACCCCTGGTAGGGGTCCGGTCCGAGATCCCAGTTGCCGCCGAGCGTGAGCGTCGTGCGCGGCTCGAGGAACGAAGGCTGGCGAAACTCGATCCGTGCGGTGTTGCCCGGGTCGACGCGTTCGAACCCCGGGAACCCGCTCGTGCCGCCGGAGAAGATGATGCGTGGACGGTCGTCGATGCGCAGGCGCCGGAGACCGCCGAGGAAGTTCCGGAACTCGAGCAGGGCAAGCAGATGGACGTCCCAGAGCGGGACGCTCTCCACATCGCCGAGGTAGGTCTGCACGCCCGCTTGGATGCCCACGCCGACGCCCCACCGAAAGAGCCGGCCGGGTGTGGCGCTCACGAGCAGCGGGATCACCGTATCGTCCCGACTCTCGGGGATCCGTGGCGTCACCACGACCGAGGAGAACGCGCCGAGCGCGGAGATGGCGCGCTGCGCGTCCGCGATCGCGGTCTGGCTGAACGGGTCCCCGGGGTTGATCAGTGCCGCGGCCGCGATCGTGTGCGCTGGCAGCTCGCCGTTGTCGATGACGGTGATGTCGCCGAACACGCACTCGGGACCGGCATCCACGTCGATCGCGATGTCCGCGGTGTGCGCGTGCGTGTCGATCGAGACGGTGCCATGGACGCGCGCGTGCGCGTACGAGCCGTTCGCGAGCGCGGTCGTGATCGCGTCTTTGGTCGCGTCGTAGAGCGCTTCGTCGAAACGGTCGCCCGGCTCGAGAGGAGCGCGTCGCGCACCTCGTCGCGCACGTCCTCGTCGAGCCCGTCGATGCCGGCGATCTCGATGTCGTGGACGAGCACCGGCTCGCCCTCGGTCACCTGGATCTGGACCTCGACGGTGCAGTCTTCGGTGCACGGCTCGAGCTCCTGCTGCTCGAGCTCGTACTGGCTCATGTTGGCTTCGGGGGGCGAGACCGACGAGCTGACGACGCGCGCGTCGTAGAAGCCGCGCGCGCGATACCAGCGCTCGACGCGCTCGGTATCGCGCTCGAAGACCGCGCGATCGAACAGCGGCCAGTCGGTCCACGGCCAACGCCAGAACCGGAGCGACACGCGGTTCGTGTCGAACGGGGGCACGCCGCACTCGGGGTCGGGCGCGCGGCCGAGGTCGAGGCGAAGCGAGGGGCGTTCGCGCGTGGCGAGGCACGCCGCGAGCGCGCGGTCGTCCATCTGGTCGGTACCCTCGATCCGCACGCGCGAGACGCCGTAACGGTCCTCGGGGATCTCGGCGCAACCGGTGGCCGCCGCCAAGACGAGGACGAAAAACCCCGCGAGCGAGGACCGGGAATGCACGACGGCACTGTACTCGGTCGAGGAAAGTCGAGTCGAATCAAAGCCGTCCGGGGCCTCGAGGGCGGCGCGGGCGCGGACCTGCGCGCCCGGCTGGTACGATGGTCCGTGGTGCGCCGAGATGAAAGGTGAGCGGCGAGGCGCGCTTGCTCCGCCGGACGACGCGGAGACGCTGGTCGAGGCCCCGACCGTAAAGACCGGGTCCCCCACGGCTCACGAGCCCGACGCGGGCAGCTGGTCGGGGCCGCCCGGGCTCGCTCCGGGCGAACGGATCGCGGGCCGCTTCGTCGTCCAGAGGCTCCTCGGCCGCGGCGGGTTCGGCGAGGTCTATGCCGTCGACGACACGCTCCGGCCCGGGACGACGCGCGCGCTCAAGCTGCACAGGCTCGGCGCTCGCACGCGCGAGCACGAGAAGGCGCTGCGCGCCGAGTTCGCGATCCTCGCACGGTTGAGACACCCGCACCTGGCGTCCGTCCACGACTTCGGTCACGCGAGCGACGAGATCGCGTTCTTCACGCAGGACCTCGTCGAGGGCGTCTCGCTCGACCGGATCGCGCTGGCGGTCACGGATCCTCGCATGGTGAAGCTGCTCGCGCAGCTCTGCCGCGCTCTCGCGTACTTGCACTCGCGCGGCGTGCTCCACCGCGACGTCAAGCCGTCCAACGTGATCGTCGATCCGGCGTGTGACCACGTGACGTTGCTGGACTTCGGCTTGGCGCGGGCCCTCGGTCGCGTCGATTCGGGGAACGTCGTCGGCACACCTGCGTTCGTCGCGCCGGAGGTGGTGCTCGGCGGCATCGCCGACGCTCGAACGGACCTCTACGCGGTGGGCGTCACGCTCTATCGCCTCGCGACGGGCCGGCTGCCTTTTCGCGGAAAGCCCATCGAAGTGATGCGCCAGCAGCTCGACACCGCGCCCCCCCCGATCCCGGTGAGCGTTCTCGCGAAGCCGGTCGCCGATCTCGTCGCGCGCCTCATGGCGAAAGACCCCGCGGATCGGCCGATGTCCGCCCGAGCGGTGCTTCACGACTTGTCCCGCGCGACCTCGGTGCCGCTCGAGCTCGAGACCGAGGAGACGCGCGCGAGCTACGCGCTCTCCGGACGACACGTCGGTGCCGCCGCGCCCATCGAGGCCATCGTCGCCACCGTCGCGTCGGCCGCGAGCGTTCTCGTCGTGGGGGAGGGTGGCACGGGAAAGTCGCGGCTCGTCCGCGAGGCGGGGCATCGGCTGCAGCTCGCGGGGCATGCGTGGATCGCGGTAGAGCTTCCACGCTCGCGGGCCGACCGCGCGCTCCTCGAGCGTCTCGCCCGAGTCGTGCTCCTGCCAGATGTGCGCGCGGCGCTCCCCGAGGACCACCGATTCGAGCTCGCGCGCGTCGTGCCGGAGCTTCGACGGCGGCGGGAGCGCTTCGCGCCCGAGGTGGATCCCGAGAGCGGCATGCGTGCGCGGCTCGACGCGCTCGCCTGGGTGATCGAGACGCGCCTCGCGAAACGGTCGGGCGCGCTCGTCGTCGAAGACCTGCACCACGCGAGCGAGGAGACGGTCCATTCGCTCGCGTCTCTGGGCGAACGGCTGCGTGCGCGCGGCCGCGCGGCGGCGCTCGTCGTCACCGCGCGGCCTGGACCGGCCGCAGATCGCTTCCTCGCGCTGTCGGGGGCGACTCGAGTCGAATCTCGGGCCGCTCTCGCCCGCCGATGCCAAGGAGCTCGTCGCGTCGATGTTCGGTGAGGCCAATCTCCTCGTCGGCACACCGCTCGGCGAAGCGTTCGCGCGGGGAGCGTGCACGGCGCTCTTCGTTCAGGAGGCCGTCCGACACGCGATCGATCGAGGCGCGCTCGTTCACGACGGATTGCGCTGGCGCGTGGCGGCGCCGCTCGATGTGGGCTCGCTCGACGAGCTTCTGTCGGCGCGCGTGCGCGCGCTCGCGCCTCCCGCCCAAGCGCTCGCCGATGCGCTGGCCGTGCTCGGGATCCCCGCGACGGCCGCAGAGCTTGCCACGGTGGCGGACCTCGATCCGGGCGACCTCGCCGAGGCGTTCGCCGCGGCCGCACGCGCCGGAATCGTAGAGGAGGTCGGCACGAAGGCACCGGCGACGTACGACATCCACGACCGCTTCGCGGACGCGTGCCTCGGGACGGCCGACGCCGGTACCGTGCTGGCGATGCACGAGCGCTCCTCTCGGGTGCTCGAAGCACGCGCGAACGGAAAGGACTTCCACGCGCTCGGGAGCGCCGTCGCTCACAGCCTGCTCGGCCGGAGCCCCCAGGCCGCGGCGCGGCTCCTCGACCAGGCGGTCGTCGCCGCCGAGCTCGCGGGTCAGCCCGCCGGGGCCGCGCGCCTCCTCTCGCGCTACGCGAACGATGCGTACGAGGGCCGTCCTCCCGCGCGGCTTCTCCTGCGGATCCACGACCTCGCGCGCCGCGGAGGCCAGCGCGCCGACGCGCGCGCTGCCTTCGAGCGGCTGGCGGTCGCGAAGGACGCGTCCATGCGGACGCTCGCCGCCGAGGTCGAGGTTCGGCGGGCGACGATCCTCGCGGACGACGGCGAGGTGGAGGCGGCGGAGCGCGCGCTCGGCCGGGCGCGCCGGCGCGCCCGCGCGCTCGCCGACGACACGCTCGAGACCGAGGTCCACCTCGCGTCGGCCGATCTCGCGCAGAGCTTCGGCTCGCTCTCCGACGCGAGCCGGAGCTACGAGCATGCGGCGCGGACCGCGGCGAGCGCCGGTCGCCCCGAGCTCGAGATCCGCGCACGCGTCGGCGCGTGTATCTGCGCGCTCCACCGAGGGGATTTTCGCGAGGCACGCGGGCTCGCGAAGGGGGCGGCCGCGCTCGCCCGCGGATCGGGCGACCCCGGGCTCGAGTCCGAGGCGCTTCGCGCGCTCGGCAACACGGAGCGAGAGATGGGGGCGTTCGCCGCGTCCCTCCGGACGTTCATGCGCGCGGTGAAGATGGCGCGCCGCGCGGGCAGCCCCGAGCTCGAGGCGAAGGCGCTCAACAACGCGGCGACGAGCGCGTACCGGCTCGGCCGCGCGAACGACGCGATCCCGGCGCTCGAGCGGTCGATCGTGCTCAAGGAGCGATACGGAGGGACCGTCGCGGGGCTCGTCTCGAGGAACAACCTCGGCGCGGTCCTCTCGTCGTGGGGCGACTTCGAGGGCGGCCGGCGCGAGCTCGAGGCGGTCCTGTCGAGCGCGAAGGATCGCCAGTCGCTCACGTGGGTGCCGGCGCTCTCGAACCTCGCCGAGCTGACCGCGCTCGAGGGCGACCTCGACGCGGCGCTCAGGCTCGCCGAGGAGGCGCTCGGAATCGCGCGCGCGCGCGGCGGGACCAATGTCGCGCACCAGCCACTCGCCCTGATCGCGCGCCTCTATGCGATGCGACCCGGCGAGCTCCACCTCGCCGATCGCGCGCTCGCCGAGGTTCGCGCGCTCGACACGTCCGGCAGGCACGATCGATTTCGCTACCACGCGAGCGCGGCGATGATCGCCGACGCGCACGGAGACTTCGAGACGATGCGTCGCGAGATCGACCTCGCGCGCTCCGTCGACAAGCATCCGTCGCCTTGCTACGGCCTCTTCGGGTCGGGCCTCGAGGTCGCGTGGATGCGCGCGATCTGCGCCGCCCGGAGCGGTCGCCGGCAGGCCGCGGAGCGCGCTCGCGTGCGCGCCGAGCGCGTGCTCGTGCGCGCCGCTGACCACGGGCCCCCGGACTGGTCGCGCGAGCGCTGTCTAGGCGCATCGCCGATCCACCGCGCGATCCGCGAGGCGACGTTCGACACGCCGCTCGGCTGGACCTACCGCCCGTCGCGCGCCGAGGTCACTCCGGACGCTCGACGCCCCGGACGGTCCCCATCGTAGACAGGAACGCCATGAGGTCGTCGATCCGCTCGTCGGGGAGCCGCGCCTGCGAGATGGGGCGCATGCGCCCGCCGCCGTGGCGGATCTGGCGCGTCATCCGCGTCACGTTCCACCCGATTCGGCGGATGTTCGGCCCGATGTCTTCCTCACCGCCGGGGTGACACGTGTCGCACGTGTGATTGAACGCGGCACGCCCGCGCGCGACGCTCCGTCGCCACACGACCTGTGGGTCGGCTTCGGTGCCGTCCTCGGTACCGTCTTCGGCGCCGTCCTCGGTGCCGTCTTCGGTACCGTCCTCGGTACCGTCCTCGGTAACCGCGTCGGCGCCGTCGCCGTTCGCGTCGGTGCACGGGACTTCCGCGGAAGGGGCGCAGGGGTCGTTCGTGCCGGCGTCGGCGACGGCGACGTCCCGCTCTCCGCCGCTGGTCTCGTCGGTCCCTTCGGTCTCGTCGGTGGGCGTCCCGCCGCCGCACGCGACGAGGAGCGAGACGCCGACGGTGGAGGCGAGGACGAGCACGGTTGATCGCATGGCGGCATGGTACGCTCCGGCCCCGCCGGCCGTACAGCACCCGCGACCGTCGCCGTGCGGCAGGCCATGAACGCCATGGAGGAGAGATGAGCGACGCGACGGAAGGAAGACGAAGCTCCTCGGATGGATGGTCGGCGCGGGCGTCGCCGCGATCTCGGCGCTCGCGTTCGTTCCGGGGCTCTCGACCGTGCTCGACCCGTTGCTCCGCCCGCGGCGGCGCAGCGACGACTTCGTTCCGCTCGGCGAGGAGAGCTTCCTCCGTGACGACCGCCCCGTCGCGATGCCGGTGATCGGCGAGAAGGTGGACGCGTGGACCCGGACGCCGCGGACTCAGCTCGGCACGGTGTGGCTCCAGAAGCGCGACGACGGCTCGCTGCTCGCGCTCACGGCGGAGTGCCCGCACCTCGGCTGCCGGATCGGGTTCGACCCCGGCCACGACAAGTTCCGCTGCCCCTGCCACGACAGCTCCTTCTCGCGCGACGGCAGTGTGCAAGACGGTCCCTCGCCACGCGCGATGGATCCGCTCGAAGCGCGGATCCGTGACGGGCTGGTCGAGGTGCGGTTCAAGCGGTTCCGCACCCAGAACGAAGAACAGATCGAGATCGGCTAGATGAAGCGGCTCCTCGGCTTCGTCGAAGATCGCTTCGGCTTCGGGCGCCTCCTGCGCGCGGCGTTCGACGAGGAGATCGAAGGCGGCGCGCGCTTCGGGCACTTCGTCGGCAACGCGCTCGTTCTCTTGCTGCTCGTACAGGCAGTGACCGGCACGTTCCTGATGTTCGATTACACGCCGCACGTCGATGGCGCATGGTCGAGCGTCTTCTACATCCAGCACGTGGTGACGAACGGATGGCTCGTCCGCGGTCTTCACTCGTGGGGCGGGCAGGCGATCTCTGATCGTGCTCGCGCTGCACCTCGCGCAGGTGGTGTGGTACGGCGCGTACAAGAAGCCGAGAGAGGGCGCGTTCTGGCTCCTGATCGTCCTCTTTCACCTCGTGCTCGGCGCGCTGATCAGCGGGCTGCGCCTTCCGTGGGACCAGCAGTCGTACTGGGCGCTCTTCGTCGAGCTGAACATCGCGGCGTCCGTGCCGGGCATCGGCGACAAGATCTACCGAGATCGTCGCGGGAGGCCCGACGCTCGGTCAGAGCACGCTCACGCGGCTGTTCACGATCCACGTCGTGCTCCTCCCCGTCGCCATCGCGTTCGTGACGGCGCTCGGCGTCGCGATCCGCCGGAGGCACGGCTGGGGCGCCCCTTCCTGGGCGAGCGCGGGGGCGGGCGCGCGGGCGCGCTGGTTCCCGAAGCAGTGGGCGCGAGACGTCGCGTTTGCGGCGCTCGTGCTCGTCGGTGTCCTCGTCGTCACGAGCATGGTCGGTGGCGGCGCTTCGCTCGAAGCTCCGGCGGACGCGGCACGCGATTATCCCGCGCGACCCGAGTGGTTCATCCTGCCGCTCTTCGCGCTCCGCAAGCTGCTGCCGGGCTCGCTCGAGATGGTCGCGACGATGGTCGTTCCGGGCGTCATCGTCGGCTTCCTCGCGGCGTTGCCGCTTCTCGACCGCGGCCGCCTGACAAGTCCGCTCGCGCGGCTCGCGTGGGTCGCACCGCTCGGCGTGATCGGGGCCGGCCTCGGCGGGATCGCCTGGTCGAGCCACTCGCACGACGTGGCGGACGACGACTACGTCGAAGCACGCGCCGACGCCGACGCGCGCGCCGCACGGGCCATCCAGCTCGCGAGGAGCGGGATCCCGCCGGGTGGTCCGCTCGTGATGCTCGACAACGACCCGATGACGCGTGGCCGCGAGGTCTACGCGCAATACTGCGTCAGCTGCCACGTCCTCGAGGAAAAAGGCGAGCGAAAGGCGCCGGACCACACCGGCTTCGGCTCTCGCGATTGGGTCTTGGCGCTCACGAACGCGCCGCAGGACGACCATTTCTTCGGCGCGGCCGAGCTCGAAGAGGACATGCCGTCACAGACGCGCCTCGGCGAGGACGCGCTGCGCGCCGCCGCCGAGCTGCTCTTCTCGCGCGGCCGCGAGCCGCAGGATCCCGACGATGTCGACGCGGAGCTCGTCGAGCGCGGCCGCGTCCAGATGAGCACGAAGTGCATGAACTGCCACGTGTTCGGCGACGACGGTGACTACCTCGGGCTCGGCGGACCGAACCTCACGCGATGGGGCTCGCGCGGGTGGATACGGCAACAGATCACGCACCCCGACGTCGAGACGCAGTATGGCGAGCTCAACGACATGCCGTCGTTCGCCGACCAGCTGTCGGCGCACGACATCGACATGGTCACCGCGTACCTGCGGCGCCAGCGGTTCTCCCACCCCGACTTCACGGTCGAGCCTGGCGCCGGAGAGGACTGACGCGGGCGAAGGCCCGAGCGAGGTCAGGTCGTCGCCGCGTTGATCGTGACGAGGTACGCGAGCACCGCCTCGACGTCCTCGTCGCTCAACCGCGTCGCGTTGATCGCGGGCATGTTGCCCCCGCCTTCGCGGATCTGCTGCCGGATGCGGCCGGCCGAGAGGCCCACGTCGTGGAGGTCGGGACCGCTGTCGTGGCACGGGGCGCACGCCTGCTGAAAGACCTGCTCGCCGTGGGCGGTGTCCTCGGATTGGATGGGCCCGGCGTACTGCGCGGGGACCTCGCCGCCGGACGTGCCGCCTTCGCCGCCTTCGCCGCCTTCTTCACCGCTGCCACCACCGCACGCCGCCGTCGCCAGCGCGAGAAACGAAACGAGACCGAGGTATGTCGCGAGCTTCATCCGCTTCCTCTTCCGTAGTGTGCGGGCGCCTTCGCCGCGACCCGCCCCCCGCCGTGAATGCTGCGGAGGCTCACACGGCCCCACAGAGGCGGTCAAGCAGAGAGCGTCAGCCCCACCGACGCGCCACCGCCCTCGCGGTTCTTCGCGAACGCGTCGCCTCCGTGGGCCCGCGCGATCCGGCGCACCAGCGAGAGGCCGAGGCCGAGCGAGCCCGCTTGGCGCCGGCGCGTCGCTCGCCGCGATAGAAGCGGTCGAAGACGCGCTCGAGATCCTCGGGCGCGAGCCCGGGCCCCTCGTCCTCGACCTCGACGATCGCCATCGGGCCCTCGCGCCGGACACGGACCTGCGCGACGTCGCCGGCGTGGCGCTTCGCGTTGTCGATGAGGTTTCCGAGCGCGCGGGACAAGAGCGTCGGATCGGCCTCGATGCGCAGCAGAGCCGGGTCGCCCTCGACGACGAGGAGCGACGGATCGAGCCCGGCCCGCTCGAGCGCGGTGCGCGCGACGCCGGCGAGGTCGAGCGGGCGCGCGTCGATCGCGTCGAACTCGAGGCGCGAGCTCGCGAGGAGCTGATCGACCAGCGTGTCGACCTCCAGGACCTCGCGCTCGAGCTCGTCACACGACCTTCGCGTCGGTGCCGCCGTCTCGCGCCATCTCGAGGAGCACGCGTGCATGGCCGAGCGGTGTGCGGATCTCGTGCGACACGGCGGCGAGGAGCTCTTCTGATCCTCGAGCTGTTTCTGGATGCGCGCCGCCATCTCGTTTATCGCGACCGCGAGCTCGTGGAGCTCGCCGGTCGTGTGGCGCCCGAGCTTCATGCGCGCCGACAGCTTGCCGTCGCCGATGTCGCGCGCGACCGTGACGAGCTGGTCGAGCGGGCGCGTGAGCCGGCGCGACACGAACCCGGCCGCCATCCACAGGACGAGCCCGAAGCCGGCGAGCGCCGCGAAGAACGAGAACGGGCCTCTGTGCGACGTGTCGCGGTAGCAGAGGCGGGCCTCGCCGACGCGCCGGCCGTCGCGGAAGACCGGGGCGCGCGCGTCCGGACGATCGCATCGATCGTCGAAGGAGGCCAGCACGTCGCCCCGAGCGTCGACGAGCGTCACGTTCATGCTCAGCTCGCGCGGGAACTCGCGCGCGAGCGTGTCGCGGCGCGCGGGATCGTCCCACACCTCGGCGAAGCGCCGGCCGACGAACCCTTCGACGCTCTCGACCTGACGGTGCCAGTCGCTCCTCGACGAGGTCGACCACGCGATCGCCCCGGCGGCCATGCCGGAGAGCAGGATCGATACGCCGAACCACACGAACAGTCGCCGCCGGAGGCGCGATCGGACGAAGCGAACGGGGCTCCTGTGCCACCGCGCGTGGTGGTGATGATGATGCCAGCCGCGGTGTCTCGGTCTCATGCACCGTCTCGCGCGAGCACGTAGCCGACGCCACGAACCGTGCGGATCAGCCGGGGCGAGCGTGAGTCGTCACGGAGCTTCTTCCTGAGCTTCGAGATGTGCACGTCGACGGTGCGCTCGCCCACGACGACGTCGTCTCGCCCGGCCTCTTCGAGGAGCGAAGTGCGAGGAACGACGCGGCCGGCGCGGCGGAGCAGCGCGACGAGGATGTCGAACTCGATGCCCGTGAGGTCCACCGGCTCGCCTTCCACCGTGACGACGCGCGAGCCGACCTCGACGACGACGCCGCCGGCCGACAGCCGCTCGCCCGTCGCGTCGGGCTGCGCGCGCCGGAGGACGGCGCGGATGCCGCGCGAGCAGCTCGCGCGGGCTGAACGGCTTGGCGACGTAGTCGTCCGCGCCGAGCTCGAGGCCCACCACACGGTCGGCTTCGTCGCCGCGCGCGGTGAGCATGATCACCGGCACCGCGCTCTTCTGCCGGATGCGCCGCAGCATCTCGAGCCCGTCGATGCCGGGCATCATCACGTCGAGCAGAACGACGTCGTGACCGCCGCGCGAAAGCGCGGCGAGCCCCGCGGGACCATCCGACGCCCAGTCCAGATGCAATCCGTTCTGGACGAGGTAGGTCCCGAGGAGCTCGTTGAGACGCCTGTCGTCGTCGATCAGCAGAACGCGAATCATCGCGTGCAGAGGGTAGCCCACAATGCCGGCGCCGGGCTCACCTCCGCCGTCGCGCCCCCTCCGCTGCACAAAGGCGGCGCGCCTCCGCGATCATTCCGTCGCGGCCCCACCCTCGGGGCGCGTCACGTTCGTCCGCGAGAGCGCTCGAGTCGCCGTCTCTCGCGTCGAACGCTGCGTCGACGCAGACACGCGCGAGGTCTCGCGCAGCCTCGTCGTGACGGCCGCAGGATCCGGCGCGGTGCATCACGCTGAGCGCGCCGCCTCCGAACCCGACCACCGTTCCGGTCGCTAGCAGCGCGATCAAGACCCGTCTCATGATGATCCTCCTCATGTCACACCCACCCTCGATACGGGCCCCAACCACCGAAGCCGCCGCCCGACACCGACTCGAGCAAGCCGGCCAGCCGCTTGCGCTGCTCGTCGTCGAGCGCGTCGTGGATGCGCGCGAGCGCGCCCGCGAACGCCTTTTGCAGCTCGCGAAGCTTGTCGTCCTGGCGCGAGAACGCCGTCCCGAGCGCTTCGACGTCGAACTCCTGCTCTCGGATGACGCGCGCGATGTCACCCGCGCTCGTCTTTGCCTCTCCCTTCATCTCACGCGCCGCGCCGACGAGCTCGTCGACGGCTTCGCGAATCGCCTTCTCCTGGCCCGGCGTGGTGTCGAGCCGCTCGAAGAGCCCATACAGCATTCCACCGCCGTGCCCGCGGCCTCGACCGCGCGCGTGGCCGTGGTGACCCCACCCGCGCCGCCCGCCGTGGCATCCGCGACCGTAATAGCCGCGCCGCCCGCGCCGGATCACGCTGATGAGCCCGATCAGACAGAGTGCCCCGAAAAAAAATCCGAACATGGTCAATCGACCTCCTGGCAAAGAACCTGGGGGTTGCGTGTGTCGGGGGTTCGGGGCGGAGCGTGAAGAAGTGTTAATGCTGGCCCGCCGTGCTCGCGGCCATGCGCGTGCCCGAGCTGGTCAGCGCTACGGCTCGAGATTCACGGTCGCCGGGTCGTCGAGCACGAGACGGCCGCGGGGGGCGTGGCGCAGGCGCAGGTGGCCGTTGGCGTCGGTCCGCGCAATCCACACGGACCGGTCGGCCAGGCGGAGGGCGACCAAATGGTCGCGGAGGAGCTCGCGGCCGTCGGTGGACCACGCGTACACGTCGGCTTCGTCGTCGAGCGGGGGCAGGCGCGCGTCCTCGCACGTGTGGCGTACCTCGGCGGAGATCGCTTCGTCCGCGCAACGGACGAGCGCCTCGCGTGCGGCGTCCGGGTCGGTGGTCCCGGCGGCCGCGGCGGCCGCGAGCCAGGTCGCGCCGGCCGCCTGGACGGACGGCGCGTGCCGGTTCTCCATGAAGCTCTGTGGATCGACGCCGTCGGGGCACTCCGGCGCGCCGAGCGCGGCGAGCGCGACGGCCGCGTTCGCGCGTACGTACGGACCATGTGACGCCGCGAGCGTGCAGAGCGTTCGTCGCGTCTCATCCGATGCCGTGAGCGCTCCGCGCCGCGCGAGCCGGACGAGGGCGAAGCTCGCCGCACCCTTCGCGGGCCAGGGCTCGGCGTTTGCGCTCGAGAGAATGCGCGCGGCGTCGCTCGCGTCGCCAATCTCGCCGAGCGCGGCGAGCGCCGCGGTTCGAAGCGGAAGCTCGCGCGTCGCGAGGAGCTCGCGCAACGCGCGCCGCGCCGCGTCGGTGTCGACCTCGCCGAGGGCGAGCGCCGCCGACGCGCGGCGCCCGGGGGAGGTGTGGCCGAGCATCTCGACCAGAATGGGCGCGACGCTCGGGTCGGCCCAACGGCCGAGCGCGTCGATGGCGCGTGCCGCGAGCGCGTCGTCCACGCCCCGCGCGGTGGCCGCGAGCGCCTCGCGAGCGCGTGCCTTCGAAGGGCCGGGGAGCTCGCCGCCGAGGCGCGCGAGCGCGTCGCCGAGCGCGAGCGCCACGGCGTGTCGGTCGAGTGGGCGCTCGCTCACGAGGCGCTCGGTGAGCGTGCGAACGGTGTCTCGCGAAGCCGCCGCGCCGAGCGCGCGCGCGGCCTCGAAGCGCGTTTCCGCGTCGCGGTCGTCGAGCAGGTCGATCAGGATCGCCGCGCCGCCCGGGTCTCCGATGGCGCCGATCGCCTGGACCGTCGCGCGGCGAAGCGCGGGATCGCGGTGGTCGAGCAGCGGGCGAAGCAGGGGGAGCGCGCGCGCCGCGCGGACGCGCCCGAGGAGCCGAACGACGCGCACGCGGAGGCTCCGAGCGACCCGCCCGAGCGCGAAGAGCAACGGGTCCGCCGCACGGCCGTCAGGCGCCGCCCGATTCGAAGTAGATCTCGAGCGCGCGCACCGCGGCTTCTTGTACGTCGGGCTCGTCGGAGCGGAGCTGCGAGAGAACGGGCACGAGCGCCTCCTCGGACCCCGTCGCCGCGAGGGCCACGAGGAGGACGCTCTGGGTGGCCCAACCGTCGCGCACGCCCTCGACGAGCGGGTCCGCGGCGGCCGGCACCGGGTACGCCTCGAGGATTCGCGACACGACCTCCGCGAGAACGTTCGCGGTGGCCGTACCGCTCGCGCGCGCGAGCTCGCGCAAGAGCCCGAGCACGTACGTCGCGAGCGCGTCGTCGCCACGGCTCGCGAGCCTCTGCGCCCGCGCGAAGAGGCCGTCGCCCGCGAGGCCGCGCGTCGCGTGGCGCGCGAGCGCCTCGACGAGCGCGTGCGTCGCCTCGTCGCCCGGGATCGAGGCGAGCGCCGCGACCGAGGCGCGCGCGGTCCGCGGCTCGGGCTCGAGCGTCAGCGCGTCGAGCGGGGCGACCGCATCCTCCGCGCCGAGCCGTCCGAGCGCGGTGATCGCGGCGAGCCGAGCGTCGAGGACATCGTCGCGAATGCCCTGCAAGAGCGCGGGCAGCGCGCGCGGATCACCGATGTCGCCGAGCGCGGCGTACGCGGCGATGCGCACCTCCGGCGCATCGTCGCGCGTCCGGCCGACGAGCGGTACGACGGCTTGCGGATTGCCGATCGCGCCGAGCGACTGCGCTGCTTCGACGCGTACGTCGCCCGTCGTGTCGTCGAGCCGGCCCAGCAGCGGCACGAGCACGTCGGGAGTGTCGATCGCGGCGAGCGAGCGTACGGCGGCGCGTCGCACGTCCGCGTTCGAGTCGCCGAGCGCGCGAACGAGCGGCGTGACCGCGCGGGGCTCGCCGATTGAATCCGAGGGCGCGTACCGCGCTCGCGCGCAGATCCGCGTCCGAGTCGTCGAGCCAGTCGAGCAGGTGCGGCACCGCTTCGCGCAGCCGCACGCGCCCCGCCGCTTCGGCTGCTTCGGCCCGCACGCCCGCGTCGGAGTCGTCGAGCGCGGCGAGGATCGGCTCGCTCACCTCGCGCGCCGGGTAGCTCGCGAGCAGGCGCACCACTTCGCGCCGTCGCGCTGCGTCTCCGTGCTCGAGATCGCGTCGCAGCCGCTCGAGCCGGCCCTCCCACTCGAATCCGAGGCTCGAGAGGGCGGCGATCACGACGAGGAGCAGCGTCACGGGACCGGGCCGGCGCACGTCCACGGTGTAGCACGGTGTGAGCTGGCGGCGGTGCTCGCGAGAGGCTAACCTTACCGAGTTGGCGACGCCCCTCCTCGGCCGTTTCGTTCCTCGCTCACGAAGGCTCGTCGCGTGGTCGACAGTGGTGCTGGCGTTGTTCTTCGCCGCGACCGCCGCTGCCGCGCCGCCGCACGCCCCGCCGCCGGGCCCGGCGGTCGTTCACGGCTCGGCGGGCCGCGTCTCGGTCGGCGTCGCGCCGCCGGTTCTCACGGCGGACCGCCTGCAGGGCCCCGATCCGGCCGATCTCTCCCAGCTCTCGGGGCGCGTCGTGATCCTCGACTTCTGGGCGACGTGGTGCGGCCCGTGCCAGGCGATCATGCCCATCCTCGACGCGTTGAGCACCCAGTACCACGACCGCGGCCTGAGCGTGGTCGGCATCAGCGCAGAGCCGCGCGGGACGATCGAGCGCCATCTGCGCTCGCGCCCCGTGGGCTACACGATCGCGCGTGACCAAGGCCCCACGTCGTTGCGCTTCGGGGTGAGCTCGGTCCCGATGCTCGTGGTCGTCGGACGCGACGGCAAGGTGCGCGAGGTCTTCGTCGGAGTGAACGGCCCGCGGATGCGCCACCTCGTGGACATGATCCCCGCGCTTCTCGACGAGCCGACACCCTGAGCGCGTTCGACTCGGTCCTCACGGAGTTCCTGTCGGTCTGCCGGCGCGCGGGGATCCCTGTCTCTCCCGTCGAGGCGATCGACGCGCGTCGCGCGGCGATGGCGGCGACTCTCGCGCGGCGCGACGACTTGAAGATCGCGCTCCGCGCTGTCGTCGTGAAAGACGAAGAGCAGCGCGACGCGTTCGATCGCACGTTCGAGGCCTTCTTCGACGTCGGGCTCGGCACCTCGACGGGCGCGGTTCGTGACGCGGGTGACGGCGAGCCGATCTCGGACGAGGAGCTCGAGAAGCTCCTCGCCGCGATCGATGCGGCCCGACGGGCCGGCGCCGCGTCGAGCGCGCCGGGCTTGTCCGCGGTCGCGATGGGCGGCGCTTCGCTCGACCGCTGGCTCCGCGACGCGGCCGAAGCCGTGGGCGTCGCCGACATGCGGAGCGGGATGCAGATTGGTTACTTCACTCAGCGCGTCCTCGAGGCCGTCGGCGCCGACGCGATGCGCGCCGCGCTGCCAGAGCTCGGCGCTCGCCTCGCCGAAGCGATCCCCAGCGCGCGCGCCGAGGCGATCGTCCAGGCGCTCGACGCGCGCCTCGACCGCCTGCGGGCACGCGCTCGCGCGGTCGTCGACGCGGAGCTCGCGCGCCGCAATGCGCTCGCGCGCGACATGTTCCGGCGGCGCCTCCTCGAAGAGAAGCGCTTCACCGACCTCAGGCCGGACGACGTGCGCGACGTCGAGCGGCAGGTTCGGCGGCTCGCCGAGCGGCTCCGCGGTCGGCTCGCGGTCCGCCGCAAGCGCCGCCGTCGCGGCAAGCTCGACGTCCGCCGCACGCTTCGCCTCGCGCACCGCACCGCCGGCATCCCGTTTCGACCGGTGACGCGCCGCCGTCGTGAGGACCGGCCGAAGCTCGTCGTGCTGTGCGACGTGTCCGACTCCGTCCGCTTTTCGGCGCGCTTTCTCCTGATCCTCACCTGGGCGGTGCAGGAGGTCTTCCGCCGAACGCGCACGTTCGCGTTCGTGAGCGAGCTCGGCGAGACGACCGAGCTCTTCGAGAAGCACCCGTCGAGCGCGCGATCGACCTCGTCTATGGCGGCGCCGCGCTCCGCGTCACGAGCGGCAGCGACTACGGCAAGGCCCTCGGCATCTTCGACTCGCGACTTCGGAGCGCCGTCGACCGAAAGACCACCGTCGTCATCGTCGGGGACGCGTCGCACGAACTATCTCGACCCGAACGTCCCCGCGCTCGACCGCATCGCGCGCCGCGCGGCTCGCGTCCTCTGGCTCGACCCCGAGCCCCGGGCGAGCTGGGGCTTCGGCGACAGCGCGATGGACGCCTACCTGCCCCACGTCGACGAGGCGCTACCCGTGAGCGACCTCCGGACGCTGCGGGTGGCCGTCGACCGCCTGGTCGAGCCACGGTGAGCCCGCCCTTGCGTGGTCCCCGTCTCCGAACCAGGATGCCGGCCGCCGGGCCATGAAGCGCTACCTCGTCCAGACCTTCGGCTGCCAGATGAACGCGCACGATTCGCTGCGCATCGAGGACGTTCTCTCGGCGCGGGGGTGGGCGCCGACCGACGAGGGAGCGCTCGCGGACCTCGTGGTCGTGAACACCTGCTCCATCCGCGAGAAGGCGGAGCACAAGCTGATGAGCCTGCTCGGGCGGCTCCGCCCGTGGAAAGAGGCGCGGCCCGGGACCGTCCTCGTCGTCGCCGGTTGCGTCGCGCAGCAGGAGGGCGAGCGGTTGCTCCGCCGGGCGCGCCACGTCGACGTCGTCCTCGGGCCCGACAACATCGCCGAGCTCCCCGCCCTCGTCGACGCGGCGGCCGCCGGCGCGCCGCCCGTCGCGCGGACGGTCTTCGACCTCGACGACCCCCAGTTCCTCGTAGCGAGCCCGCGCCCGACGGCCCCCGCGGTCACGGCCTACGTGACCGTGATGAAGGGTTGCGACGAGCGGTGCACCTACTGTGTCGTGCCGAGCACCCGCGGGGCCGAGCGCTACCGGCCGGCCGACGAGATTCGTCGCCGAGGTCGCCTCGCTCGTCCGCTCGGGGGTTCGTGAGGTGACGCTCCTCGGGCAGACCGTCAATTCCTGGCACCCGCCCGACGCGCAGCGCATCGACGAGCCGCCGCGCGCGGACGCGGAGCTCCCGACCCGGTACGCGTCGACGAGCCGATTTCCGGAGCTACTTCGCCGGATCGCGGCCGAGGTGCCCGACCTCGCGAGGCTCCGCTACACGTCGCCTCACCCGCGGCACGTCACGCCCGAGCTCGTCCGCGCCCACGCGGATTCTCGAGGTGCTCGCGTCGCACGTGCACCTTCCGGTTCAATCGGGCTCGGACCGCGTCCTCAAGCGCATGCTCCGGCGCTACACGCGTGCGCTCTATCTCGACCGCCTCGAGGCGCTCCGGCGCGCGCGTCCGGCCGTCACGTTCTCGACGGACGTGATCGTCGGCTTCCCGGGCGAGACCGAGGCCGACTTCGAGGACACGCTCTCGCTCGTCCGCGCCGCCGGCTTCGTCGCCGCGTTCGGCTTCAAGTACTCGCCGCGCCCGAACACACCCTCGCTTCGCCTCGAGGACGACGTGCCGGAGGTCGACAAGGACACGCGGCTCGCGCGTTTCTTCGAGGTCGTGGCCGAACGACAGCGTGCGCATCTCGGCGGCCTCGTCGGCGCCCGTGTCCGCGTGCTCGTCGAAGGTCCGAGCCGTGGCGACGAGGCGCGGCACACGGGCCGCTCCGAGCGCAACGAGATCGTCCACCTGCTGGCGCCGCGCGGCGTCGATCCGACCGGTCGCATCGTCGAGGCGACCGTCGACCACGCGAACGATCACAGCCTGCTCGCGTCGATGGACGGCGCGCGTCCGGACGCGGCGTCTTCGGCGAAGACCCGCGTCCGGCTCGACGTCGTTCCCGCGACGGAGGGCGCGTGAGCGCGGCGCCGAGAGTGCGCGCGCGGCTCCTCGCGTGGGCCCCGTCGGTCCTCTACATGGCGGTCATCTGGGCGCTTTCGTCGATGTCGCTCCACATCGCGTTGAACGCCGAGTTTCCGTACACCGACAAGATCGTCCACTTCTTCGAGTACTCGGGGCTCGCGCTCTTGCTGACGCACGCGGTGCTCCGCTCGTGGCCCGACCAGCCGACGCTGAAGAGCTTCTTCATCGCCGTCCTCGTGACCGCCGCGTGGGGGTTGCTCGACGAGCTCCACCAAGCGTTCGTGCCCGGCCGCACGGCGGACGTCTTCGACCTGTGCGCAGACGTGCTCGGGGCCCTCGCGGGCGCGGGCGTGCGCGTCGGGCTTCGCACGGCCCAACCGACCCCGCCACCCGCCGACGAGCAGGCGCCCACGTGAGCCGGCCCCTCGTTCACGCCTACGGCGACGCGCGCCCCGCCGTCGCCGACGACGCGTACGTCTCGCCGAACGTGTCGCTGATCGGCGACGTCGCGATCGGAGCCGAGTCGAGCATCTGGTTCGGCGCCGTCCTCCGCGGCGACGTCCAGCCGATCACGATCGGCGCGCGGAGCTCGGTGCAGGACAACAGCGTCGTGCACGCGACCGAGGGCTGGGCGCCGACGACCGTCGGCGACGACGTGACGGTCGGCCACATGGTGATCCTCCACGGTTGCACCGTCTGCGACCGCGTCGTCGTCGGGATGGGCTCGATCGTCATGGACGCCGCCGAGATCGGCTCCGACGTGATCCTCGGGGCGGGCTCGCTCGTCACGACGAGCGCGAAGATCCCGCCGGGAGTGCTCGCGCTCGGGCGCCCGGCCCGCGTGATCCGGGAGCTCACGGACGAAGAGCGCACGTCGATCCTCGAGTCGTCGGCGCACTACGTCGAGATCGCGCGCAGGTACCGCCGCGCGTAGGCGGCGCCCCGAGCCCTCGTCACTCCACCTTCAAGATGGCGTGGAACGCTTCCTGCGGGATCTCCACGCGCCCGACCGACTTCATGCGGCGCTTGCCCTCTTTCTGCTTCTCGAGGAGCTTGCGCTTGCGGCTGACGTCGCCGCCGTAGCACTTCGCGGTCACGTCCTTGCGAAGCGCCCGGACCGTCTCGCGCGCGATGACCTTGCTGCCGATGGCTGCCTGGATGGCGACCTCGTACTGTTGGCGCGGCACGATGCCGCGGAGCTTCTCCGCGAGCGCGCGCCCGAGGTGGTAAGCCTTGTCCTTGTGCACGATGGCGCTCAGAGCGTCGACCTTGTCGCCGTTGAGCAGCATGTCGAGGCGGACGAGCTTGTTCGGGCGGTATCCGATGAGCTCGTAGTCCATCGACGCGTAGCCTCGCGTCGCGCTCTTCAGCTTGTCGTAGAAGTCGAAGAGGATCTCGCCGAGCGGCAGGTCGTACGTGATGATGACGCGGGTCGTCGTCGCGTAGTTGATGCCTTGCTGCTCGCCGCGCCGGTCCTCGCAGAGCTTGAGCACGGCGCCGACGTACTGCGCCGGCACGTGGACGTGCACCCGAAAGTACGGCTCTTCGATGTGCTCGATCTTGCCGACCTCGGGCAGTCGGGACGGGTTCTCGACCTCGACCTGTTCGCCGTCGTGCGTGAACACGCGATAGACGACGCTCGGCGCCGTCGTGATCAGCTCGAGATTGTACTCGCGCTCGAGCCGCTCCTGGACGACGTCCATGTGCAGCAGGCCGAGGAACCCGCATCGGAAGCCGAACCCGAGCGCCTCGGACGTCTCGGGCTCGAACACGAACGCGCTGTCGTTGAGGTGGAGCTTGTCGAGCGCGTCGCGCAGCTCGCCGTACTGGTCGCTGCTCGGTCGGGAAGATCCCGCAGAAGACCATCGGCTTCACTTCCTTGAAGCCGGGCAGGGGTGACGTCGTCGGCTTGCGCGCGTCGGTCACCGTGTCGCCGACGCGGGTGTCGTGGATCGACTTGATGCTCGCCGCGACGTAGCCGACCTCGCCCGGGCCGAGCGCGTCCACCGCGACCGGGAAGGGCGAGAAGACCCCGAGCTCGGTCACCTCGTAGTCCGCCTTCGATGCCATCATCCGGATCCGCTGGCCGACTTCGACAGCGTGCCGTCGACGACGCGCACCATCACCATCGCGCCGCGGTACGCGTCGTACCAGGAGTCGAAGACCAGCGCGCGGAGAGTCTCGTTCCGGTCCGTCTTCGGCGGCGGGATGCGCCGAACGATCGCTTCGAGCAGGTCTTCCACGCCATCGCCCGTCTTGGCGCTCACCGGAAAGATCTCGCTGCAGTCGAGACCGACGACGTCGACGACCTCCTGCCGCGTCGCGTCGACGTCGGCGCTCGGCAGGTCGATCTTGTTGAACACCGGGATGATCTCGAGATCGTTCTCGATGGCGAGGTACACGTTCGCGAGCGTCTGCGCCTCGACCCCTTGCGTCGCGTCCACGACGAGCAGCGCGCCCTCGCACGCCTGGAGCGACCGGCTCACCTCGTAGCTGAAGTCGACGTGCCCGGGCGTGTCGATGAGCTGCAGCTGATACTCCTCGCCGTCTCCCGCGCGATACTTGAGGCGCACCGTCTGCGCCTTGATGGTGATCCCGCGCTCGCGCTCGAGGTCCATCTTGTCGAGGAACTGCTCGCGCGCCTCACGCTGCGAGAGCGCGCCCGTCTTCTCCAGGATCCGATCGGCCAGCGTGCTCTTGCCGTGGTCGATGTGCGCGATGATGGAGAAGTTCCGAATCCGAGAGATGTCCAAGCTACCCGCTCTGCCGCTTCTTCCCGGATGTATCCAGTGTGAGTTGGCCGGGCAGGTCGTCCTCGTGCCGCTCGAGCACGAGGTCGATCCCCTCTCTTATGTAGACGGCGACAGGCACCTTGGTCCGCTCGTGGAGGAGCTTCAGCTTCTCGTTTTGTTCCGGCGTGATGTAGATGGTGGTGCTGATCTTCTTGCGCGCCATGGCGGTCTCCGTGGGGCCGGATCGGGGTCGAGCGCGGCGTGAACCTACATGGCCACATACATACTGTCAAAAGGATAATCGGCTCGCCTTGCGACCCCGCGGTCGCGGGCAGTATGCTCCGCTGTCGGCTGTCCAGGAGGGGTATGGGATCCCAGCGAAATTTCGCGAGCGCGCTCCTCGCGCTCGGTCTCGTGGCCGGGGGCTGCGGGGGTGGTGGTGACGATAGCGGCACCATGCTCGAGGGCTCGCGCGGCGACGAGAGCGTTCGGCGCCAGTGCACCGGGCAGGCGCAGGAGATCGACGTCAACAACGACGGTCAGCCCGACATCCGTCACCACTACGACGGCACGCGGCGCCTGTGCTCGCAGATCGACATGAACTTCGACGGGCGCGTCGACATCACGCGGTTCTACGGGCCCGACGGCGTGCACCCGATCCGCGAGGAGCACGACTTCGACTTCGACGGGCGCATCGACCAGATCTCGTACTACGAAGGCGACCAGCTCGTCCGCAAGGAGCTCGACACGAACTTCGACAACCACATCGACACCTGGATGTGGTGCTCGCATGGGTTGGTCGAGCGGACCGAGCGCGACCGACGGCACGGCGGCGAGGCCGACACCTGGGAGCAGTACCACAACGGCCTGCTCGCGGAGGCGCGGTACGACGACAACAACGACGGTCGCCCCGAGAAGTGGGAGATCTTCGACGCGGGCCGCCTGACCGAGGTGCGCTACGACACCGACGGCGACGGCAGGCCCGACCGCTCCGAGGAGATCGCCGCGAGCGAGGCGGGGCCCGTCGACGAGCCGGTGAGCTGCGACGGTCGTCCGCTCGCGGAGCAAGCGGAGCAACAGCAGCACGCAGCGCCACCGCCCGCGGCTCCGGCCGAGGGCTCCGGCGAAGGAACCGAGGACGCCGGCACCGGAAACGGGGACGAGCCCTGGTCGGGAACGAGCGATGTCTCGCCGGACGCGGCGACACAGGAAGGCAGCCCATGAAGAACGTGTGCACGCTCGGCGCTCTGCTAGCGCTCGCGGCTTGCGGCGGCGGCATCCCGCGTCAAGAGCGTCCGGAGGGCATGGGCGAGGGCGAGCGCTCCCGCCAGATGGCCGGAGGCACGCTTCGGCCCGACGACGCGGCGCGGTGCGAGGCCGACGAGCGCATCCACGAGGTCAGCGAGTACGACACGAGCGGCGACGAGTACCCGGACGTCCGCAAGGTCTTCCTGCGCGTCGGCGATCCGCCGGCCGTGCGGCTCGTCCTCATCTGCCGCGAGGCGGATCTGAACGGTGACGGCGTCAAGGACGTCGTCCGGTACTACTCGGACGAGGGTCGTCCGCTCCGCGAAGAGGCGGACCGCGACATGGACGGCCAGATGGACGAGATCATCTACTTCGAAGGCGGCCGCATCGTCCGCATCGAGCAGGACACGAGCCACAACGGACACGTCGACACGAAGATCTTCTACGAGAACGGCGCGCCTGTGCGCGCGGAGCGCGACATGACCGGGCGGAGCACCGCCGATCACTGGCAGCCGGACCGCTGGGAGTACTACGAGGGCGGTCGGATGGTTCGCATGGGCAACGACGTCGACGGAGACGGGCGCGTCGATCACTGGGACCGCGACGAGGCGCTACGCCACGCCGCGGACGAACGTGCGGCGCAGGCGCTCGCGGAGGAGCAGGCAGCAGATCAGAATTCGGACGAGTACGGCGACACCTCCTCGGGAGACACCTCCGCGCCGACGGAATCGACGCTGCAAGAGCGGCTTCAGAAGATTCTAGCGTCGGCGGGCGTCGCTTCCCGCCGCGCGGCAGAGAAGCTCGTCACGGAGGGACGCGTACGCGTGAACGGACGCATCGTCCGCGAGCTCGGGACGAAGGCCGACGCGCGAAACGACAAGATCGAGGTCGACGGCAAGCGCGTCGTCGCCGAGCCTCTCGTCTACCACGTGCTGAACAAGCCGCGCGCGGTCGTGAGCACGCTGCGCGATCCCGAGGGCCGGGACACGGTCAAGGAGCTCCTACACGGCATCGCCGAGCGGGTCTTTCCGATCGGGCGGCTCGACTACCACACGAGCGGCGCGCTCCTCGTCACGAACGACGGCGCGCTCGCAGAGGCGCTCCTCGTGCCCGCGCGCGCCGTCCCGAAGAAATACGTCGTGAAAGTCAGGGGGCACCTCGACGTGCGCGAGCTCGACGCGCTCCGCAACGGCGTTCGGCTCGACGACGGATACCGGACGAAGAAAGCCGAGCTCTTCGTGCTCCGCGAGGAGCCGCGGCACACGTGGCTCGAGGTCACGCTGATCGAGGGGAAGAACCGGCAGATCCACAGGATGCTCGAGGCGGTGGGCCGGCGCGTCCAGCGGCTCTCGCGGACCGAGTTCGCAGGTATCGGCATCAGCGGGCTCGCACCGGGAGAGCACAGGCCGCTCACGGGGCGCGAGGTCGAGAAGCTGAAGAAGAAGTACCTCGCGAAGAGCGCGACCGGCGACCGTTCTAGCGCATCGCGGTCACGACGATCTCGCTGAAGCCGCTGCACGTACCCGACTCGGGGCCCGTGAACAGCAACCGCACCGTGCGACCGACGACGTTCGGCGTGAACGTCACCATCGGGTCGGGGGTGCCCGGGAGGTCGAGAGCGGTGCCGTCGACGAAGTTGTTCCGCGCGTCGAGCACCTGGATCTCGACACGGCCGAAGCCGTGATCGGTCTGGTAGGTCGGGTTCGCATTGAGCGCGTTGCCGTTCACGACGATGCTGGCGATGCAGAAGTCCTCGACGGCGAGCCAATCGAAGCGCGTCGCCATGCCGCCCCCGGCCGGCGGTCCGATCCAGCTCGTCGAGAGGTCCCCGTCGATCGCGCGGAGCGGTTGCGTGACCGAGTCGCAGCCGCCGGGCGCGTCGGTCAAGCCCATGCTCGTCACGTTCGTCGACACGCCGGGCTCGCCGATGCACACGACCGCGAACGGGCCGTCGCACTGCCACGTGCCGAGCTCGCACCGGCCGCACGCGTCGCCGGGCTCGCCGTCGAGCTCGGTGTCACCGCCGCAGGCGTTCATCCCTGAGCCGCTGTCCGTGCGCCCGCCGTCCGTTCCGGACATGTCGTCGGGCACGCAGTCGCCGCCGCGCCCGCCGGGCGCCGTCGAGTCGAAGCGAAGCGCGCTCGGACAGTGCGTGTCGAGGAACGCGCAGCCGCCCATCCGACACGATCCCGTCACGCCCTGGCGCACGCACTCGGAGTCGCGTGCGCACGTGAGCTCCGACGGGAACACGTCGCAACCGGCGAGGGCTACGGAAAAGCCGATCAAGAGAGCCGCGATCCGACCCAAGGTCTCGCTCACAAGTTCTGGTAGGGATTCTCGGGGACGTCTTCTTCGCTGTCCATCGAGGTGCGCATGTGCGTGCCGTGGGGCGCGCGCATCGACGTCCCGCTCGGATCCTCGTCTTCGATCGTGGCGGGCGCGGGCTCGTGGGCGAACGCCATCGTGGGCGCGGTGGGTGCCGGCGTCGGCCTCGTCGCCGGCATCGGCGTCGGCACCGGCGGGGTCGGCTCGACGACGTGCGCTCCTGCCGGCGGCTCGGTCCCGGGCTCGTCACCCGGGTCCGAGAGGACGCGGACCCGTTGCTCCGGCATGGGCGCCGGCGCGGTGCGGTTCGCGTTGGTCACGAGGAAGATCGCGACGCCGATCGCCGCGGCGAGGACCGCGCACGCGATGAGGACGAACGGCAGCATCCGGCGCGGCGCGATCTCGGTGGTCGGCGCGTCGGACATCGTGTCGAACCGCGGCGGGAGCACGGGGCCCGAAGGCGCGGGCCCGACGGCGTGCGGCGAGCTCAGCGGCACGAGGCCCGTCCAGGGATCCTCGGGCGGGCTCGGGCGGAGCGAGGCGGGCGTGCCCGCGGCCGTCGGGAGCGTCGCGCCGGCGGGGACGACCTCGCTCGTCTCGGGACCGCCCGTCGACGCCGCGGCCGTATACGCAGGGCCCGAGCTCCTCCCCGACGCACCCGAGCCGCCGGTCGTCTCGGGGTAGGGGACCTGCGACTCGGCCGCGCGGATCTCTTTTTCGCGCTCCGACAGCGGCTCGACGCCGATCGCGCGCACCCACTTCGCGACCTGCGCGGGCGTCGCGATCACGGGCGACGCCGCTTCGAGCTCGTCCGCGAGCAGGCGCGCGCTCCGCGTGCGGTTCTCGACCTCTGGCGCCATCGCGCGTGCGATGACGTCGTCGAACGCGGCGAGCTCCGGCTCGGCGCTCGAGAGCGCGGGGTACTCGCCTGCGAGCACCATCCGGCGGATCGCCATCTTGTCCTCGGCCTTGAAGAGGCGGCGCTGCGCGAGCGCCTCCCACGCGACCACGGCGATCGCGAAGACGTCCGAGCGTTGCTCGACGACCGACTTCTCGATCTGCTCGGGCGCCGCGTAGGCCAGCTTGCCCTTGAACTCCGCGCCCTGGGTCACGTGCAGCTGGTTGGCGGCCTTCGCGACGCCGAAGTCGGTGAGGCGCGAGATCCCGTCGGCGCCGACGAGGATGTTCTGCGGCGAGATGTCGCGATGGACGAGGTTGAGCGGCCGGCCCTCCTTGTCCTTGAGCTCGTGGGCCGCGACGAGCCCGGCGAGCGCGTCGAGCGTGATGCGAAGCACGACGGGCGCCGGGATCTCTGCCTTTGCTTGAGCGCCTCGTGGATCAGCCGGCCGAGCGTCGAGGCCGTCGACGTAGTCCATGACGAGGAAGTGGTCGCCCTCCTCCTCGAACACGTCGAGCGTCGGGACGACGTTCGGGTGATGGATGCGCGCCGCGAGCCGCGCCTCGTCGAGGAACATCGCGACGAACTTCTCGTGCTCGGCGAGGTGGGGGTGCAGGAGCTTGACCGCGAAGCGCCGCTCGAAGCCGCCGGCGCCCACGCCGCGCCCGATGTAGACCGCGCCCATGCCCCCGGACGCGAGTCGATGCAGGAGCTGGTACCGCCCACCGACGACCTCGCCGATGTACGGGTCCATGCGCGAGCGGCGGGAGCTCGCCCCGGTCACGCGACCCGCCTTTCGTCCACGCCTGGCACCTCGATCACGAATGCTCGCATCCGCGGGGCCTCCCGTCACGTGCCCGATGGGACCCTCGAGCCCGGCTTTCGCCTTGGTCCGGGACCTGCAAAGCTATCCGACCCAGAGAGCAGGAGCGGAGAAACCGTGAATTCGTCGATGTCTCGTGGGGCCGGTCGGCCCCGCCGCTGGTCGTTCGTCGTGCTCGCCGGAGCCCTCGTGGGGTGCGCGCAGGGCGACACCGACCCGAGCGGGCGAGGGGATGGCGGCGCGGGCAGCGAGGACGGGCGGATCGCGCTGCTCGACTCGGGAGCGCCGCCGGCCGACGCGGGCCGGCCGAGCGGCGACGGAGGCGGGCGATCGGACGCGGGAGGCGCGCTCGACGGCGGGATGAGCCTGCCCGACGGAGGCCGGAGCGACGGCGGCGGAGGGTGCGAGTGCACGCCGGGCGCGACCGGCGCCGACAGCGCCTCGTGCATGTGCGGCGGGACGCACACGCGTACGCGCATGTGCCAGTCGGACTGCACGTGGGGACCGTACGGCGGGTTCGGGGCGTGCACGGGGAGCACCGGCACGTGCATCCCGGGCGCGGCGCGCAACTGCACGAACGGCGACTCGTGCGGACAGGAGACGTGCAGCGCGTCGTGCGAGTGGGGCGCGTGCGAGCCGCGAACGCCGACCGGATGCTTGCGCATCCGTCCGGGCACGAGCGGTCCCGAAGGCAACAACTACCGTTGCTGTACGAGCCCGCCGCCAGCTGGCGATGCGAACGGCATGGGCTGGCAGTTCTGCCTCTCTTCGTGCGCGTGGAGCGCGGCCTGCGAGGCGAGCACCGCCTGCTGAGAGAGCGCTCGCGACCGGTGCACGATTCTTTTGTGTGACGCCGGGCGCGGCGGCGCGCACGTACGCCGACGAAAGGTGGGTGCCGATGCGACCGACCCTCGCGCTCTTCTTCGTCTGCTTCGTCCATTCGGCTGCGTGCACCGACAGCCATCCTCCGGGTGACGACTCGAGCGACGGGGGACCGGTGACCGACGGCGCGACGCCGACCGACGGGCTCGTCGGGCTCCGAGACGGCTCGCTCTCGCGTCCCGACGCAGCCGATCCGGGCGACGACGCGGGTCGTCGGGACCGGGACGGCGGTGCCGGCGTCGCTCCGGTCGACCTCGTCTCCGAGTGTGTCACCGCGTGCGACCACCTGCTCGCGTGCAATCCGACGCACGACCGGACCGGTTGCGTGTCGGATTGCCTCGACCTGCGCGGGTTCGCCGGCACGGCCGACTGCGAGGCGAAGCTCGCGCTGCTCTTC
The DNA here is from genome assembly GCA_963740495.1 of uncultured delta proteobacterium. Lineage (GTDB taxonomy): Bacteria > Myxococcota_A > Polyangia > Polyangiales > CAVUEK01 > CAVUEK01. The sequence goes on along the minus strand of CAVUEK010000001.1, from coordinate 731,364 downwards.
GCGTGCATCGAGGGCCTCGACTGCGCGCGGCTCGGCGACGGAGACATCTCGGACACCGAGTGCATGCGCATCGTCGACGGGCTCGAAGCCGACTGCTCGGACGTGTCGACGGGGCGGGACCCGGGTGTGCCCCCGGCCTATCCGTGAGCCTGCGCGTGGGGTCGGAGGTGCAGCGAGCGCGCTGCACCTGAAGCGGGCACGCTGCACGTCACGCGGGGCGCGCGCGCGAAAAGCCGTGGTCCGGCGCGTGCGCAGGCGTGGCACGTGGGTTGCGATGGCCGCCCGCCATGTACGCCATCCTCGACCGTGACACGCCCGTCCACATCGTCGCCTTGCTCGAGTGGATCGACAACCTCGCGCGCTACGCGCTCGTCGCCGGGCCAGCGTTCCTCGTCTTCTTCGTGTGGGGGCGCGAGCGCTTCCGCGCGCTTCGCATCCAGTCCGAGTACCCGGATCGGCGCCACCTGCGGCGCGAGATGCTCTACTCGATCTCGACGGCCGCCGTGTTCGGGCTCGCCGGAACCGCGCTCTTCTTCGGTGCGCACGCGGGCATCTTCCTCCTCTACGTGCACGTCGCCGAGCACGGGGAGCTCTACCTGGTCTTTTCCGCCGTCGCGCTCATCGTTCTACACGATGCGTACTTCTACTGGACGCATCGCGCGATGCACCATCCGCGTCTCTACAAGCACGTTCACCGCGTACATCACTTGTCGACGAACCCTTCCCCGTGGGCAGCGTACGCGTTCGCTCCTGCGGAGGCCGCGGTTCACGGCACCTTCGTGCTGTTCGTCGCGCTCTTCATGCCGCTCCACCCCCTCGCGCTGATCGTCTGGCTGGTCTACATGATCGGCCGCAACGTCCAGGGTCACCTCGGGATCGAGCTCTTCCCGTCCGGCTTCGCGACGCACTGGCTCGGACGCCACCTGACGACGACGACGCATCACGACATGCACCACCGGCGCGTGCGCTCGAACTTCGGTCTGTACTTCACGTTCTGGGACCGCCTCATGGGAACGACGCATCCCGACTACGAGCGCGAGTTCGAGGCGGTCGCGACGCGGAGGCGGAGCGCCGCTTCTCCTCGTCTCGATGCTTCCGTATGATCGCGCTCGCCGTGGGTGAGAAGCGACGACGCCGAGCGCGAGAGGCGGGCCCCGAGAGCGCCGCGCTCGCGACCGCGCGCAGGCGAGCGAATCACCGCGTCGCGTTCCTCGGCCACGTGCTCGTCTTCATCGGGATGGTCCCGTTCCTGCTCGTGGTCGCGGGGTTCTTGCCCGCGTTCATCGTCGGGCTCGCGTGGGGCACGCTCGTCGCGGCGCACGGGTACTTCTTCGTGCTCGGGCCCGAGCTCCGCGAGCGCTTCATCGCCGACGAGATCGAGCGCCGGGTGACGACCTCGGTCGTGTCGGAGCGGCGAAGCCTCGGCGAGGAGCACGCGCGCGCGATGCACCGGCTGTCGGCGTCGGTGGCGCACGAGATCCGCAACCCCATCACCGCCGCCAAGTCGCTCGTCCAGCAGATCAGCGAGGACCCGCGCTCGGAGAAGAACGTCGAGTACGCGAGGGTCGCCGTCGAGGAGCTCGACCGCGTGGAGCGCTCGATCGCGAGCCTGCTCCGCTACGCGCGCGCCGAGGAGCTGTCGATGACCGATGTGCGGCTCGCGAGCGTCGTCGACTCCGCGCTCTCGAGCCTGCGCGACAAGCTCGACGGCGTGGCCGTGAAGCGAGAGCACGCGGAGGACGACGGCCTGCGCGGCGACGCCGAGGCGCTCCGGCGGGTCGTGATCAACCTCGTGACGAACGCTCTCGACGCGATCGAGGAGCGGGCGCCCGAGAGCCCCGAGATCGCGATCGCGACCGGGCACAGCCTCGCGGGGACCGAGATGTGGCTCCGCGTGAGAGACAACGGCACCGGGCTCGACGGCGCCGATGCCGAGGCGATGTTCGACCCGCTCCGCACGACCAAGGAGGGCGGCACGGGCCTCGGGCTGGCGATCACGAGGAAGCTCGTCGAAGCGCATGGCGGGCGCATCGAGGTGGTCGCGGGGCTCGTCGAAGGCTGCGAGATGATCGTGACGCTCCCTCGGGCGGGCGCCGCGTGAGCGCGCGCGTTCTCGTGGTCGAGGACGAGCGCGCGATCGGGCTCGCGCTCCTCGGTCTGCTCGAGAAAGCGGGTTACGAGGTCACGGTCGCGACGAGCGCGACCGAGGCATTCGCGCTCCTCGATGCACAGGGCTTCGACCTCGTGCTGACCGACCTCGCGCTCGGAAAGGGCGGGAGCGGGCTCGACGTGCTCGACAGGGCGCGCGCGTCGCGGGCCGAGGCGCCGGTCGTGATGATCACCGCGCACGGGAGCGAGAAGATCGCGGTCCAGGCGATCAAGGCGGGCGCCGAAGACTACGTCCCCAAGCCGTTCGACAACGACGAGATCCGCGTCGTGGTCGCGCGCGCCCTCGAGCGGACGCGCGTCGCGCGCGAGCACCGGATGCTGCTCGAGCGCATCGAGCGCGACCACGCGTTCGGAGCGCTCGTCGGCTCCGGGCCGAAGATGCACGCGGTGTTCGAGACGGTGCGAAAGGTCGCCGAGACGGACTTGACCGTGCTCATCCGAGGCGAGAGCGGGACAGGCAAGGAGCTCGTCGCCGAGGCGCTCCACGCCGCGAGCTCGCGCCGGCGCCGGCCGTTCGTCGCGATCAACTGCGCGGCGTTCAGCCGCGAGCTCGTCGAGAGCGAGCTCTTCGGGCACGAGAAGGGGGCGTTCACCGGGGCGGACGCTCGGCGGATCGGCCGCTTCGAGGCGGCGAATGGCGGGACGATCTTCCTCGACGAGATCGGAGACATGCCGCTCGAGACGCAGGCGAAGGTGCTCCGCGTGCTCGAGCAGCGAACGCTCGAGCGTGTCGGAGGTGTCGCGAGCGTCGCGATCGACGTGCGCGTGGTCGCGGCGACGCATCGCGATCTCGAAGCCGACGTCGCAGCGCAGCGCTTCCGCCAGGACCTCTACTATCGCCTGCGCGTCGTCGAGTGCGAGCTGCCGCCGCTCCGCGCGCGCCGAGAAGACATACCGCTGCTCGTCGAGCGCTTCGTCGAGCGGATGGCGGAGCGGCTCTCTGGGCGGCGCAGGTCGTTGAGCGACGCGGCGCTCGCTCGCCTCGCGCGCCACGCGTGGCCGGGCAACGTACGCGAGCTCCGAAACGTCATCGAGCGGGCCTGCGTGCTCGCGAGTGGCGAGGTCGTGGAGGAGACGGACCTCGACCTCGGCGAGAGCGGCGGCGGGCACAGGGGCGGCGATGGCAACGCGCTCTGCTTCGCGCTCGACGATCTCGGGCCAGCATCGGTGCCGTTCGCGGAGGCGAAGAAGCGCGCGGTCGACCACTTCGAGCGCGCGTACCTGCTCGAAGCGCTCCGCCGGAACGACGGCAACGTGTCGAGGACGGCCGCGGCGATCGGGATGGTGCGGCAGAGCCTCCAACAGAAGCTCCGCGAGCTCGACATTCGACCCGACGGGACGAGCCGGCGCGGCGGGAGGGGCGAGCCATAGACGCAGTCTATGCCGCAGATTGAGAGAGCGTAATTTCCCCTTTCGCTCGGCCGCGTCATCTTGGGAGCATGCGATCCCTCTTGGCCCTCTTCTCGTGCGCTTCCCTTCTCCTGTGCGCCGCGACCGCGTGCGGTGCGAGCCACGTCGGCGACTCCGACTCGGGCCTGCCCGGCGCGGACGGCGGCGTCGCGAGCGACGGAGGCCGCGACGCCGACGCGTCGACGACGCCCGACGCGGGCCCACCCCCTCACCACGAGTCGTGCACCGGCGCGCCGCTCACGACGGCCGGCGGGCCGTGCTTCTGCCAGGGCCCGTTCGCCGTCGAGGGCGACTACGCGTACCGCTCGTCCTACGAGATCGAGGTGATCGACATCTCTCGGCCCGACGCGATCGCCGTCGTCGGCACCGTTCCACAGGGGCGGCTCGCATCCGAGGGCGCCGTGACGATCGCGAAGAACCACCTCTTCGTCGGCGGCTGGGCGCTCGAGGTGCTCGACCTCGCCGATCCCGCGGCTCCGCGCTCGGTCGCGCTGCTCGAGACGAACGGGACGGTGTCGGACATCGGCGCGAGCGGGGACCTCTTGTGGATGGGGATCCTGCTCGACGATGCGAGCGCGGAGCTCGCGCTCTACGACATCGCGTCGCCCGGCGCGCCGACGAGGCTCGGCTCGCTTCCGCTCGACGGGCGCCCGGGGAGCGTGCTCGATTCCTCGGCGGCGGGCGGCTCGCGGCCCTCGTCGCGTCCGCCGACGGCTCGACGCCCGATCGAGCGATCGTCGTCGACGTATCGGACGCGACGGCGCCGCGAAGCCTCCGGGAATTCGACCTCGCGGGACGTTCGGTGCTGCATCGGCGCGGCGCGATCGCCCGGGGCGCGCTGGTCGCGGTGGGAAGCGAGCCGGTGCTTCAGGTCCTCGATCTCGACGACGGGAGCACGCTCGGCACGCTCGAGCTTCCGGACAGCTTCGCGACCGGCGTGGTGATCGCCGACGGCCTCGCCTTCGTCGGCGGCGGTGGGGGCGTTCACGTCGCCGACGTCGCCGACCTCGCCGCGCCGCGATGGATCGGCGCGCTCGAGACCGGCGCCGACGCGCCGTACGGCGCGCTCGTCCGCGACACGCTCCTCGGGGAGACGCTCCTGTGGTCGAACGGCAATTCGCTCGGCGCGTTCGCTCTCGAGTGCACGCCCTGACGCGAGCCCGAGGTGAACGCGGGCGGTTCTCGAAGGCGCTTTCATGGCGAGCGCGCTACGGCTACCCTCGCGTGGCGTGCGACTTCGAGCAGCCACGCTCATCGCGCTCGCCTCGATGAGCGGTGCGTGTGACGCCGGCACCACGACGTTGCTCGTGGATCTCCGCACGGATCTGGTCCCGGGCGTCGAGTTCGCCCGCGTCGAGAGCGTGCTCGATCTCGAGGGTGGCGGGTCCGGGGCGATCGACGCACGCGACGCGGCGCTAGACGAGGACTTCGTGGGCGGGCAGCGCGTCGCGACGTTCGAGGGGCTCCCGACGACGACCGGCACGCTCGCGTTGCGCCTCTTCGACGCGTCGGGCGCGCGCGTCGTCACGCGATCGGTGCGCGTGATGATCCGCGGCGCGTCGCTCGGCGTGACGGTGACCATCACGCGCGACTGCCTCAGTGTCACGTGCCCGACGCCGGGCGAGGATTCGAACGCGACCGAGTGCCTCGGGGGCGCGTGCGTCCTGCCCGATTGCTACGAGGAGACGTCGGAGGAATGCGGGCCGCCGATGTGCGAGCGGGACCGCGATTGCCCCGAGCCCCCCGCGAGATGCGCGGGCGCCGCGTGCCACGCGGGACGGTGCCTGACGACGTACGTCGCGAGCGCGTGCGCGGCGGGCGAGTACTGCGATCCGATTGCCGGGTGCCGGCCCTCGGCAGACTCGATGGACGGCGGGGTCGCGTGCACGGAGGGGGAGCCGTGCCCCGTCGAGGGGGAGTGCGCTTCGGGGGCGATCCACTGCTCGACGGGGTCGCCGATTTGCCGGGTCTCGAGCGCGGGGGTCGCGACTCCGTGTCGGCCGGCGGTCTCGGAGTGCGACATCCCCGAGCTGTGCGACGGGATGAGCGACACGTGCCCCGCCGACAAACTCACGGCCGCCGGGACACCGTGCTCGACGGGGTACTGCGACGGGCTCGGCGCGTGCGCCGCGTGCGTCGCCGGCATGCCGTGCGGGCTCGCCGACCCGTGCGACGCGGGCCGCATCGTGTGCACGGCCGGCGTGGCGACGTGTGTTTCGATCGGGCCGGCGATGGCCGGCACGGTCTGCAGACCGGCGGCGGGCTCCTGCGACGTCCGAGAGATTCTGCGACGGCGTGCGCTCGACATGCCCGCCCGACGTGCTGGCGGTCGCAGGGACCTCGTGCCGATCCCTTGCGGGTCCGTGCGACGTCGCGGAGGTGTGCACGGGCACGAGCGCCGCCTGCCCTCCGGACGCGCTACGGCCTCCTGGTTTCGAGTGCCAAGCGTCCGGAGGCGCTTGTCAGCCAGCGTTGGTCTGCAGCGGGCTCAGCGCCGACTGCCCCATGGACATGTCGGGGGGCCTTGCGATGTGCGACGACGGCGACCCGTGCACGCGTTACGACCGCTGCATGTCGGGCGCATGCGTCGGCTCGCCGCTCGCGTGCTCGAGGGGCTACGTGTGCTGCGGGGGCGCGTGCAAGCCGGAAGGCTCCTGCTGACGCCGTCAAAAGCTCGACGAGAGCGTCGCGAGCGCACCGCCTTCGGCGAGCGGCGCGGCATCGAGCCGGAGCGCGTGCGCGCGGTGCGATTCGTGCGCGTCGTCTCCGCCCGAGAAGTCGGTGAAGAGAAGCAACAGAACGGTCACCGCGGCGAGGCCGCCGGTCGCGATGTAGAAGATGTTCGTTCGGAGCTCGGCGTCGTTGCCGGCGTTCAGCCGATCGATCGTCTTCATCGTGTCGAACGCCGAGCGCTGCGTCAGCACGTCGATGCCCGACCAGATCGAGAGCCCGCCCGCGACGACGGTGAGCCCGCCCGCGATGATGAGCCAGATCGGGGAGATGCCGCCGCCGCCGTCGGACGGGCCGCCGCCGCCGCCATCGCGACCGCCGCCGCCGCTGCCACCGTCGATTCCGCCGCCGAACGGGCCGCCGCTCGCGTGCGCCCCGTCGTCGCCGCCGTCTCTGCCTCCGGCGTCGGCGACCTGTCGCGTCGGCGCTTGGAGCGCGACCTCACGCTCCTCGCCTGCGCCGCCCTGCAGCGTCTCCTCGCGCGTTCCCGTCGGGAACGTCGCGCTCACGACGTGCGGTTGATCCGGCTCGAGGAACAGCGTCCGAAAGCGCTCGCGCGTACCGTCGACCTGCACGGTGCAGTCCTCGCAGGTGATCCGGAGCTTGAAGACGTGCTCGGCGACCTCGGGCACGAAGTCGGCGTGCCGCCGGTTCGCGACGTCGCGCTCGACGAGACCGGTCGCGATCGTCGCGGCGCGGAGGTCGTCGCCGGCGCGACGGTACGCGCGGATCGCCTGCGTGGCGGCGAGCGCCGCCGGGACGAGCATGTCGGCTTGCTCGTAGAGCTCGGCCGCCTCGCGCCACTGGTGCGCGCGGTACTTCTGCGTCGCGAGGTCGTACGCCTCGCGCGCCGCCGCGACGCGCTCCTCGCGCGTCATGTCGTCCTGCGCCGAGGCCGTCGCCGTTTGTCCTGCGATCGCGACCGCGATCGCGACCGCGAGCACGCCGAGCCAAGCCGAGAGGGCGAGCCGCATCGGGCGCGATCCTAACCCGATCGGTCGCCGCACACGAAGAGGCAGGTCGGCTTCTTCGCGCCGGCTCGGCAGAGCGGCCGGAAGCGACCACCCCGTCAGGAGCAGGTCCCGGAGGTGCAGGTGCCGCTGCAGCACTCGGTGCCGATGACGCAGGAGAGGCCGCCCACGCGGCAGCACGTACCCGACCGGCAGATGTCACCGCTGCAGCAGTCCGATGCGGTCGTGCACCCCTGGCCGGGGCCGCGGCAGCAGTAGCCGTTCTCGCAGGTGGCGCTGCAACACGGCCAGCCAGGGCCGCACGTCGAGCCCGCCGATCCGACGCGGTTGTTGCAGCAACGCCCGCCGATGCAATCGCTGACCGACGGGCAGCCGGCCGGGGTCGTGCAGCTCGACGGGAGCGCCGAGCACGTGATCGTCCCGGCGCCCGAGTAAGGGCAGTACCGGCTACAGCAGTCGGAGCCGGACGAGCAGCCGAGCGCGCCGCCGCTACCGTTGTTGTAGCAAGTGCAGGTCCCGCCGGTGCAGAGCGCGTTGCCGCAGCAGTCCGCGCCGCTCCCACACGCGTCGCCGATGTCGCGGCACGTGCACGTGCCGCCGAGGCAGCGGTAATCGCCGCAGCATTCGGCGTTCGTCGTGCAGCTGTCGCCTGCCGGGTGGCACGAGCACATCCCGCCGGCGCAGTCTCCGTTCGCACACTCGGCGCCGGCGGCGCACGGCGCCCCGAGCTGGCCGACCCGGCAGATGCCTCCGAGGCAGGTCGCGTTGCAGCAGTCGGCGCTCGCGCTGCAGCCGCCGCCGATCGCGGTGCAGCACCGGCTGCTCCGGCACGACCCGCTGCAGCAATCGGTGTCGCCGGAGCACGACTGGCGGTTCGCGATGCAGCACGCGCCCGCGGTGGTGCAGGACCCGGTGCAGCACTGCGCGCTCGTCGAGCACGCGTCGCCGCCGTTTCGGCAGGTGCACATGCCCGTGCTGCAGTCGCCCGAGCAGCAGTCGGGCCCCGATCCGCACGTCACGCCCACGTTCGCGCAGCAGTGCCCGCCCGCGCAGCCGCCTCCGCAGCACCGAGCCGCCGCCGACGCCGTGCACGTGGCACCGCCCGCGAGGCAGCCGCACTGGTTCGGCATCATCGCCCCGCACGTCCCCGGGAACGGGCACGTGCCGCAGCTGGTCGTGCGCGTCGTCCCGCACGTGTCCGTCGTGGTGAGCATGCCGCACGCAGCGCCGAGGCGCGTGCAGAGCTCCGCGGACGTCTCGGGTGTGCACCCGCACTGGTTCGGCGTGCCGAATCCGCCGCACGTCTCGGGCGCCGCACAGCTCCCGCAGCTCGCCACCGTGCGCGGCTCGAGGCAGTTGTCGTCGGCCGTGAGCGAGTCGCACGTCGCTCCGTGCCGCGCGCAGAACGCCGCGTCGGTCTCGGGCGTGCACGCCCCGCACACGTTCGGCACGCCGCCGCTCCCGCAGAGGTCGGCCGGCGTGCACGTCCCGCAATCGACCGTGCGCGACGCGCCGCAGTTGTCGTCGGACGTGAGCGACCCGCACTCGGCGGCAAGGCGCGCGCAGAGCTCGGCGTCGCTCTCGGGAGTGCAACCGCACACGTTCGCGGACCCGCCGCCGCCGCATGTCTCGGGCGCGGCGCATGCGCCGCACGACTCGCTCCGCGAGGCGCCGCAGTTGTCCGTCGCGTCGACCGTGCCGCAGCTCGTCCCGAGCCGCGCGCAGAGCTCCGAGCTCGACTCCGGAACGCACGCGTCGCCGTCTGGGCCGCCGCCGCCGTCCGTCGCGCCGCCATCGGTGCGCGCCCCCCCGTCGGGCCCACCGCCGTCGGCGCCCGGCAACACCTCTTCGGACGAGCAAGCCGCTGCCAGCCCCACGCACGCCATGCCGAGGCCGAGGCCGAGGATGTACGTCGCTCTCATGAAAGCTCCCGCGCTTCGGACGAGGGTACGGGAGCTGTCTTCAAAAAGAGATCCCCCCGCCGCCCGCCGCCGCCTTCCGACCCCGCAAATCAAAGTGATTCCGAACCCCTGCGCACATTTGACACCCGCCGCGCCGGCAGTATAGTCCCGGCACCCTGACGCGGGGTGGAGCAGTCTGGTAGCTCGTCGGGCTCATAACCCGAAGGTCGTCGGTTCAAATCCGGCCCCCGCAACCAACGGTTGTATAACGCCCGCCTTGGTCACCCTCGGCGGGCGTTTGTGTGTCCGCGGAGCGGCTGGGCCCCAGGATGAGCGTGGCGTGCTGGCGTAACGCCGGCGGACCGCCGGCGGACCGCCGGCGGCCGCCAGCGCTGGACGTCGAAAATGCGCAGCGGGAGCGCGTCCGGAGTCCGGCACGACGGTCGCATCGCTGCTCGGCCGACGTGTCTCGTCCGCGGTCGGTGCTCCCTCACAAGACGTACCTCGTCACGCGACGCGTGACGCGGCGGCACTTCGTGTTGCGTCCGGACGCGGATCGGACGATGCAGCGGATCTTTCTCTACCTCCTCGCGGTGGTCGCCGCGGAGCAGGGTGTGTTGATCCATGCCGTCGTGGTGATGTCAGACCACGTGCACATCGTCATGACCGATGTTCGCGGCGTCTTTCCGAGCTTCGCGCGCGAGCTTCATCGCTTGCTCGCCAACGTCACCAAGTGTCATCGCGGCTGGCCCGAGGAGGTGTTCAACAAGTCGCAGACGAGTCGGGTGGAGCTCGTGACGCCCGGGGCGATCGCGGACAAGATCGGCTACACGCTCGCCAACCCGGTCGCGTGCTTCGCGGTGCGCTACCCGGGCGACTGGCCCGGCGTGACGACGCGCGTCGACGACATCGGCTCTGGCCGCGTAGTGAGGGTCGAGCGCCCGCAGCACTACTTGGACCCGGACAACCCGCGCTGGCCGGCTGTCGCGGAGCTCGCGTTCCCGCTGCCCGAGCCGCTCGTCACCGCGCGCGGCTCCGAAGACGAAGCGCGAGCGGCCATTCGCGCCGCAGTCGAGCGGCACGTCGAGAAGGCGCACGAAGAAGCGCGCACGCGCGGCAAGTCGTTTCTCGGCGCGCGCCGCGCGACCCGCATCTCGGTGACGGCGCGCGCGTCGAGCCCCGAGCGCTTCGGGAGCCGAAACCCAACCTTCGCCGCGGGCGGCGACCTCGTCGCCGCGGCGCGAGCGTGCGCCGAGAGCGCGTTCTTCCTCGGGCGGTACGCGGACGCGCTCCGCTGCTGGCGCTCCGGAGACCGAGAGGTGATCTTCCCGGCCGGCACGTGGTGGATGCGCGTTCACCACCGCGCGCGGTGCGCCGACCCACCGTGAGCCCCGCGCGTCGGAGCGATGCGCGTCCGCGCTACGCGCGGACGCGCATCGCTCCGTCTTGCGCGCGTGCGGAGGTGCACTCGTCCGCCCGTCGTGCGCGGTTCGGAAGCGAACTCGGCCCGCCCTCGGGTGCAGTCGGCGCGATCAGGCCCGCGGCCGCCACTCGCCGCGCGCCAGACCCCCCCATTCCATGTCCCTCTCCGCTCTCCCCGAGAATCTGACCACGGTCGGATCTCGCGACGGGATCTCGCGGCCGCCACTCGCCGCGCGCCAGCCCCCCCCATTCCATGTCCCTCTCCGCTCTCCCCGAGAATCTGACCACGGTCGGATCTCGCGCGCCGTCGGATCTCGCGCCATTAGAATCTGACCACGGTCGGATCGCGGATCTCGCGCCCCGACCACGGTCGGATCTCGCGTGCGGATCTCGCGCCCGACCACGGTCGGATCTCGCGGCCGCGGGACCACGGTCGGATCTCGCGCTCGACCACACCCGCTCCGCTGATCTCCGCTCCGCGCATCTGTGGCGAGCGCTGCGCCCACCGCGGCGTCGAAAGTCGCCGCTCGGGACGACCGAATCGGGGAAGCTCGTGCCGCGCTTCGTCCTAGAACCGCACGCCGAGATTGAACAGGTGCACGACGTGCTCGCGGTCGATGTCGACCTCGAAGGTGTAGGAGAAGATGAGCGGGCCGCGGAGGATGCTGGCGACCGCCATCGGGCGGACGGACCAGGCTTCGGTGTCGGTGTCGGTCCACTCGATTGTGGGACCGGTTCCGGGGTCGACGACGGCGGCGGTTCGGTCGGTCTGGTGGACCCACGTGACGGACGCGCCGAGGCCGAGCTCGAAGTACCACGCGAACGTCGGGTGGCGGACGATCTGACGCCAGCCGACGTAGGCGTCGCCGCGGATGCGGGTTCGAGAGATCGACAAGACATCGCTGCCCGTCGGGTCCTCGCTCGAGCCCAGATAGTGGAACCGGCCGATGAGGAAGAACGAGTCGAGGCCGATGAGGCCCATCGTGACGCCGACGCCCCAGAGCCACTCGGGGTCTTCGTAGGCGCCCGCGAGCGTCAATCCACCCGTGAGGTCCCAACGACCGCCGTAGCCTTCGTCGCGATTGCTGCGCGACGCGATGTCGGCGAGCGCGGGCACGGCGACCATCCGCTCGACGTCGCCTCTCATGCGCGCGGGCAAGACCAGCGCGACGACACGACCCGCGCAGTCGACGAGCGGGCTACCGGCTCCGGCCGTGACGTGCGCATCGGTCTGGATCTCTCGCTCGCTGCGCGCGCTCACGATGCCTTCGCTGGCGGTCCACGGGAACGTCGTGCCCGGCGAGGGCACTCCGAGCGCGACGACGCGACGTCCCACCTGGACGTCCTCCCAGCTCGCGAGCTCCAGCGGCGGTCCGGGAAGGGCCGCCCCGAGCTCCACGAGCGCGAGGCCATCGTCGTCGGCCGTGAGAACGATGCGCCCCTCGCGAGCGTTTCCCGCGCCGTCGATCACGTCGATCGATGTTCGTCGCGGACGATCCACAGCGCGGTCACCACGTGGCTCGAGTCGACCGCCAAGACGCCGACACCCTCGCGGTCTCCGCTCCGCACGCGGACCACCGAGTCGGCGGTGCGATCGTGCGCGCGCTCGGCGCAGGGGCGGGGAGCGGCGGCGGCCGCCGCGGCTGCAAGCTCTCGCGGTTCGCTCGGCTGTTCGGGAGTGGCGACGGCGGCCTGCTCGGTCGCCTGTTCGGGTGTCTCTTCGGTCGCTTCTTCGCCGGCGCCATCCGGTGGCACCTGGGCCCGCGCGATCCCCGACGACGCGACCAATCCGACGAGCCCGACGAGGGTGACGCGGAGCGGTTGGTTTCTCATGGGCGAAAGAGTACGCCCAAGCGCCGCGCGTTACATGGTCCGCTGCGATCGCGATCGCGATCGCGATCGGCGCCGTCGCCGCCAGGATCGGCCGGGTCCAGAGGATCCGCCTGGAGAGGTTCGGGCTGCGAGGAGCGCGAGATGCCTACTGCCGTTTCGCCGCGATGCGGGTACTGTTGCGAGATCTTCGAGCCGTCCCGTACGTCGAGGAACCGACAAGGACGTCCCATGCGCGATATCGTGGTCTCTCTTCGATGCACCCAGGCCGTGATCGCGGTGCTGGTGCTCGGTGGATCCGGCGCGTGCTCGGCCTGCGGAGCAGTCGGCGGTAGCGGCGCGAGCCCCGGCGAGCCCACGCCGGCCCCGACGCCGTCGCTTGCGCCCGCGGCCGCGGCACCCGTCTTCGACGTGCACGAGTGGGGCCTCGTCGACGTTGCGCCGACGGCCGCGGCGCTCCTCGCCGGCCCGCCCGGAGGGCCGACGAACTGGGATGCGCCGCGGCGCAAGCCCGTCCTCTACTTCCACCTCGACCCCTCGACGGAGTCGCTCGAGGCCGAGGTGACGGTCACGGTCCCGGCGGGCGCGTTCGTCGAGCATTTTCCGGCGGGCGAGGTCGGCGCCGACGCGCGGTCGCTCGCGTGGCGTCCGCTCCGCGTGCGCGCGGAGGGCTGTCACGTCACGGGCGCGCCGACGCGCGACATGCCCGCGTGTCAGACGTCGGACGGCCAGTGCGAGGCCGCCGAGGTCGCGACGTACGAGGCGGCTGACGCGAGCTGCATCGCGTTCGGAGACGCCGCGTACAATCACCTCTTCTACCGCGCGAACGGTCCGCCCCCGACGCTCCCGTTCGACGTGGCCGAGAGCGGGAACGATTTGGTCGTCACGCACGCGCGTGCAGCGGACTTCGCCGGTCCGATCCTGTACGTCCAGAACGCCGTCGGCGACGTGAGGGTGTCGGTCGTGGCCGCGCCGGCGATGGGCGCATCGGCGACGCTCGCGCCGCCGACCGAGACCGACGTCACGGGCGCGCTCGCTGCGATTCGTGCGGCGATGCGCGACGCAGGCCTCACGCCGAACGAGATCGAGGCCTTCGATCGCGCGTGGGACAACGACCTCTTCGGCCGCGCCGGCGCCCGCGAGGTTCCGGCTCGCCGCGCGTCCGCCGGTCCACAGGACTATCTGCTCTTCCCGATGCCGGCGTCACTTCTCGACGGCACGTCGCACGTGAGCATCACCCCCGCCCCGCGCGCCCTCCGCCGCTTCATCCTCGTGCGCCTCGCCGTCTGACGCGCTCCGACGCGCGGCGCGTCGGGCGTTCGCGGCGCGTCCGGGCCCCGCTCAGATGAGCGGCGAGGAGCAGTCTTCGACGGTGGTGGGATCGAAGGAGATCGACCAGTCGAAGATGTACCCGTTGTCGATCGGCCAGAGATCGGTGACCGAGAGCGTCCAGTCGCCGTTGAGCGGCGCTCCGATGAAGGCGGACCAGTCTTCGGCGGCGGAGTAGTCGCCCGGCGGCATCATGTCGACGTTGCCGAAGCCATAGCAGTCGGGCGTGCTGTCCATCGCGCCGCCGCCATTGGCGTAGTCGAGCATCGCGGGGCGCGTGGCGGTGGGAGTCCAGCAGTAGCGCTCGCCGGTCCCGGGCGACGGTGTTCCGTCGTCGTCGCAGTCGTTCGCGTGACCGAGGTAGATCTCGCCGCCCTCCTGACCAAGAAAGCGCTGCAGCCGGATCTTGGCGCCGTTGGGCGCCTCGAGCGTGATCTCGAGGTCGCGGATCCAGGAGTGCTCCATCGTGACGCAGAGCGAGGTGATGTCGTTCACGGAGTTGAAGGTCGCGCCGCCGAAGCCGATGAAGGTGAGGGTCGACCGGTAGGACTCGCGACACTCCATCGAGGGCCCGAAGAGCCCATCGATGGTGAAGCAATGCTGCGCGCCGGGGCAGTCCGCGTCGGACGCGCACGTGATGTTACCCACGCCGTCGGGCAGGGCGAGCGGCGAGCCGAGGGGCGTGTCGACGTGACCACAGAGCGGGCAGTCACCGACGCCGGAGCACGACGGGTCGGAGCAGTCGTAGAGGAAATTGCAGTTGTTATCGAGGCCGTCGGAGCAGGTCTCGGGCGTCGCCTCCTCGGAAGGCACGCAGCCGTCGCGGAGCCCGCCCGCGGCGCCGTCGGACGCCGGCCCGGAGCCACCGTCGCCGTCACGCCCGCGGGAGCCCCCCCGCGTTGCGCAGGCGGCGAGCAGGAGAGAGAGAAAGAGGACGAGCGAAGGCTTGGCCATGACGACACCTCTCGAAGCGTAGAAGCGTGGCTGGTGGGTGGGCCGCGGTCAACTCCGCCGGTCGATTGTCGTGGGGAAGGCGTTGCAACGGCCGGGCGTAGACTGTACCGCGTGATCCGTCTCCTCGTCGTCCTGGTCGTTCTCTTGCTGGGTGCGCCGTCGGCGAGCGCCCAACCGCGTGTGCTCGGTGCGGCGGCGCTGTCGTTCCAGCACCGGTTCCAGGCCATGACGGACTACCACATCGACCGCTACGACGTGGTCGTGACGCTAGAGGCGGAACGTCGTTCGCGAGCCGTGCTCCACATCGAGGGCTCGGTCGAATCGTGGGATGCCTCGCTCGATTCGGCGCCGTGGAGCGTCGTCGTCGCCCCACCGTCGAGCGGAGATTGACGTTCGTTGGAGCGGGCCGCGGCGGCGTGACGGACGTGCGACGGTCATCCGCTTCGATTGCTCCGACGTGTACTCGGAGCCCATCGACGTCACCTGGCGTTGTGAGCCCGCACGAGTCGACGCGAACGGGACGCCGATTGCCGGCCTTCGTTGCGCGACGGACCAACCGCGCACGCTGCCTACTGGCGCTGCCGCTCCGCTCCCGAGCTACATGCGGGTCCCGATGTGCTTCGCACCTCCGTCCGCGCACCTCGCCGTGGAAGCGAGCGCCCGGGGTGGCGCGGACTATCGCTCGAGCCTCGACTACGCCCGCTTCTCGACTCGATCTCGCCCGAGCGCGCGTCGACGACCGCGCTGATGTCGCGTTCCTCGACCTGGTAGAAGCGGTCGCCCTCGCGGTGATGCGATGCGCCCGCGCAGCTCGGATACCGTGCGACGCCGACAGCCGGATCGGGCTCGTCACGCTCGAGGCGGTGTGCGAACGGCGCGCCGACGCCTCCGAGCGAGCGCGCACAACGCTAGCAGCGCACAGAGCGCGCCGCGGTCCTCTCCGCGCTCGCCGTCGACCGCGCAGCAGCCGCCCGACGCCGGCATCGTTCCGGCGTCGGGGACCGGTTCGGGGCTCGCGTCCTCGCGCCCGGCGTCCGTGGGCCCGGCGTCCGTGGCTCCGCCGTCGGCGAGCCCAGCGTCGCTCGGCGCGCTCGCGTCGAGCACCGCACCGTCGATGGCTCCGGCGTCAACAGCGATCGCCGCATCGCCGCCGCCGTCCCCGAGGCCATGCGCCCGCAAAGTGTCGTCGATGAACGCGGCGCTCGCGGAGAGGCGCGCGTAGCGAGCCGTCCCGCTGCAGGTGGCGGCGTCGTATTGCGCCAGCACGCCGGCGATCATCGAGGTCGACGTGCCGCTGACGAGGAGCGGACCACCGCTGTCCCCGACGCAGGGATGCGCGCCGGCGCTGGGCGGGTCGAGATCGATCTCGTCCGGAGTGGCCGCTGACACGGTCGCTGTGCCCGAACGGCGGGACCCCGCGCCGGAGCTCGACGGGGACGTTCCGCCGTAACCCAGGATCGTGCCTGCGGTGCCCGCAGCGACTGGAGCGTCACCCCACGCGAGCGGAGGGCCGGCACCCGGAACGTCGCCGTCGAGGAACACGAGCGCGAGGTCGTGCCCCGCCGACGCCCCGGTCGAGTCGTACCCGGGGTCGGAAACCACCTCGGACACGGCCGCGGCGGAGACGCTCGGAGTCACGACGTTGGTGTCGGCGGACACGGACCCGCCCGTCGCGGCGGAGTCGACGACGCAGTGGGCCGCCGTCACCACGACGCGCGGCTCGATCAGCGCTCCGCTACAGAAGAAGGAACCGCCTGCGTCGAGGACCGCGACGACGGCGGTCGCGGTCGCGTCGAGGCTCCCGCCCACGATCGCGGCGCGCGTCGGCGCTGGTGCCTCGACCACGCAGCCGGCAGACACCAGCGACATCGCGAGAGCCCATCTCCACATCGGCGCGGAGCGTATCGCGCCGGCAGCGCCGGTGAAAGCGCGCTCGAGGCGGCGCGGGTGCTTGCAGCGACACCCACTCCTCAAGGGAGACGCACGATGGTGGCGCTGCCGGAGCAGGTGACGTTGGCCGTGCTGGTCCCGCCGCCGAGCGACCATCCGAACACGTACGTCAGACCCTCCACCATGTCGACGCGGTGCGACGCGGAGATGTGCGCGACCGCGCCGAGCCCCGTGCCCACATAGATGGCGAACTGATTGTTCCCGCGGTCCGCGGCCGGGAACGTCCCGCCCGAATCGCTCGAGACGGCGATCGCGCCGATGAGGAAGTTCCCGGCGTCGGTGTTCGGCGCCTGAGCGGTCGCGTACATGTTGATGATGGCCGTCTCGTCGGCTCCGGCGACGTGGATGTTCGTGAGGCATGCCCGCCGGACCGCTCCACCGAGGGCGAGGTCCGGCGTGTAGTTGTCGAAATCGAGCACGTCGACGATACCGGTCGGTCCCGCGACGACGCGGCAGTCGGCGGTCGTGCACGCTCCGTCCCCGTCGGTGTCCTCCGAGGCGATGTCGCACGCGCCGTTCTCGTCCACGTCCCAGCAGGAGAGCCCCGCAGCGCCGGGCATGCCCATGGGACCGATCTCACCACGGTCTCCCATCGGCCCAGCCGGTCCGGTGTCCCCGTCCTTTCCTCCACACGCCGAGAGGGTCAACAAGAAGATCAGAGTCGTGCGCGCCATGTATCCTCCCGGCGCGAGGGTACGCGATCTGCGCCGACGACATGTCCGAGGCTCCGGGTCACCAGGGCGTGTAGAGCTGCTCGAGCAGCACGTTCTCGCCGAAGCAGCGGGCACGGCCTTCGTCGGTGAGCCCGCACGCGATCACGTCCGGCAGCGTCCCGGTCGGCTCCGGCCGATTCGCGATGTGCACGAACGTCCCGTACGGGATGTAGGTCATGTCGCTCGTGCCACCGCAGTCCGGGACGCCGTCAGCCGTGAGCCCGCAGATCGTTCGGTTGCAGGTAACCTGCGTGTAGGGCGGGTGGACGAGCGGCGCGGCGGCGACGCTGGTGATGGCCGTGCCGGCCGCGTTGATCTGGAACCAGTCTATCGATCCGTCGTCGAGGATCACGCAGCTGTCGTCGACATGGGAAGCGGTCGCCGGCCAGCCCGCGGGATAGCTCAGCTCGGCGCCCGTGTCGCCGTTCCAGCAGCGAAGGGCGCGCGTCGTCTGCTCCACCGCGCAAACGACGGGTCGGCCACTCGCGCTGCCGCCGTACCAGGCGGTCCCCATGTCGATGAACCGTCCGCTGATCGCCGGCCCGGTGAAGCCTGGCCGGAAGCACTGCAACGTGTCGCTGAGGAGGGCGTTGGTGCGTCCGCAGAAGCCCCCGTAGTTCGCCTGGACCTCGGCGAACACGAGGTCCGGGACCGTGACCTCGGTGGTGCCGTGCCAGCAGCGGGCGTGGCCGTCGGGCGTGAGGATGCATGCGTACGTGTACGCCATCGTGATCGCGGTGGCGGTGGGCCTTCCGGCCGCGACCCACGCCTGCTCGAACAGCGAGGTGCCCGGATCGGGCGCGTAGCGCTGGAGCGGCGCGGGGATGCCCTCGACCGTCGGAATGAAGCACTCGATCGAGCCCTCGGGCCGGTTGCTGCCGGCGGCGTGCACCCCGCAGACGTAGCCCGGCGAGTGATCGGCCGCGAGATCGGCGAAGTGCGCGTCGCAGGCGTCGCCGTACTCGCTCCCCCCGGTGTCCTCCTGTCCCGGATTGTCGGTGAGCGGGCAGTTGTCGCTCGCGTTGACGAGGCCGTCGCGATCGGAGTCGATGATTGTGTTGATGTCGGGCGGCGGGTCGGCGTCGAGGTCGCGGCTCGGGTCGACGAACGCGAGACGCGCCCGTACGTGGTTGTCCACGCGGATGAACGGAAGGATGTCCTCGGCGCTCCGGAGGTCCTCGGCGACGGTCGCGGCGGTGGTCGTGAGCATTCCGTCGTCGGCGAGGTCCTGCTCCACCGCGTTGAGCAGGCGCTGGAGCTCGCGTCGATCGATCCGCCGGACGCGTCGGCGGCGGTCTCCGCCGCCTGCAGGAACAGCGCGCTGAGCGCGAGGCCGTAGCTGTTGCGCAGCTCGTTTGCGCCGGTGACGTCGACGGTCGTTCCGAGCGCGCCGAGGCTGAACCCATCGGGACCGACCCCGAGCGCGGTCACGAGCTCGGTCTCCGCCTGCATGACCGCCGCGTCCATCGGCATGCCCGCCATGCGGATGAGGTTCAGGGCGCGGGCGTTCGTCAGGTGCGTCACGAGGTTGACGTGCGCCGGTCCCGGCCCCGCGGACGCGTCGAACAACGCGCGCAACGTCAGGTTCGCGGTGCTCATGCGGTCGTGGAGCTCGTCGTAGTAGAACCCGAGGCCCTCGATGCGACCGGCGCAGGCATGGGGAGCGTCGCCGAGAAGGAGCCGGAGTCATCGGACGTGCTCGTCGGCACGGTCATGCCCGTCGCGTTCCCGTCGGGCCCGAGGATGGAGATGGTGATCGATGAGCCGAGGATGAACGGGCCCTTCTGCACCGTCCCGGTGAGCACGTAGGGACCGGCGGGGCCGTCGACGATCGCCTCGCCGTCGCGGGTCGTGCCGCCGTCGCGGGTCGTGCCGCCGTCGGGCCCGGTGGACCCGTCGCCGCCGCAGCCGATGAGGCACGCGGCCGCAAGGGAACCGAAAGCGTGATCGAGCGCATGCCGAAGGATAACCCGGTTGCTCGCTTCGGCCAAGGCTGTAGCGGTGTTCCGTCCGCGTCGAAGGCTCGCTGTCGTTCGCGATCCCGATGACGTCTGGGAGGAATCGGCGGCCCGGGGTCGGCGTAGGGTAGGGCGATGGTGCGGATGGTCCACGCGGCGACGGCTGCATTGATCGCGGTCGCTCTCGCCGCTGGATGTGGCACACGGTCGTCCGGTGGCGCGACCGAACCGGCTGCGCCCACGCCCGCGCCTGCGCCAGAGCTGTGGGGGCGCCTCGGACGAGCTCGGGATCGATCTCGTGGACGAAGCGGGCGCGCCGGTCGCCGGCGGCCGCGCGGTGATCGTCGATCAGGGTTACGCGCTCACGCTGGGAAGCGCGGATGCGCCGCTCACCGCCGATGCGAGCGGGCGCATCGCGCTCGAGGAGCCGATCGGAGACGACCGGATCGTCCTCGCGTGGGCGCCGGGTCGGGCGGCCGCGCGGCGCGAGATCGAGGGGGCGCCGCAAGGCGTAGTGCGGATCGCGCTCGGTGCGCCGAGCGAGCTTCGCGGACGCGTCTCGGAGCGCGAGAGCACGATGCAGCACGTCTGGTTGCAGTCGGACGAGGCCGGCGCCCCGTGGCCGTACTTCGTGCGCTGCGACGTCGACGGCGAAGGTCGCTTCCGCGCGAACGGCGTGGCGGCGGGCACGTACCACGTGACCGCCGTCCCGATGGGAATGGCGCCGGTGCTCGCGGCCGACACGGCGGGCGCGGTGCGCTTGCTCGCCGCCGAGCCCGGCCAGGTCGGCGCGGCGAGCGCCCGCTTCATCGACCGGACGATTGCGGCCGACGGCCGTGAGCACGTGCTTCGCGTGGCGTACGGTGCTGCGGTGGTGCGCGGCAGCGTCGTCGACGAGAGCGGAGCGCCCGTCCCCGACGCGGCGGTTCGAATCCTCGGCGAGACCGGAGGGGAGGCGACGGCACGGGCCGACGCGCGCGGACAATTCGCCGTGGACGTCCAGCCCTCGCCCAACGTGCACATCAGCGCCCGCCATGAAGCGTTCGGGCTTCAATGGACCGACATGGGCTGGGAGCGATGGATGGTCGGAGGTCCAATCCCGGACGCGCCGGTCGAGTTGGTGCTCCGTCGCGGCGTGGTCGTCGCCGGACGTCTCCTCGACGAAGCCGGTCGACCGGCGGGCCACCGAACGCTGCTGCTGATCCCAGCGTACGAAGGCAGCGGTCCACGTCCGTTGGAAGCCCGCACGGACGCGCAGGGTCGCTTCGCGTTCGAGCGGGCGGTGTTGGACCGGTTCGAGATCGTCCCGGGTGGTCTCGACGACTGGCACCCACAGGAGCCCGGCCGCTACGTACGTGTAGCCGAGCCGTCGACGGAGCGCTGGCTCGCCGCGGCTCGGCGCGGCGGATCCATCGACCTCGAGCTCGCGTCCTACGAGATCGTCCCGGTCACCGCCGACGTCAGCGCGATCCGCGATCAACCGATCGTCGAAGTGTGGACGCGCTGGGGGCCGGAGCTCTACCGCGGCACGACCGCAAACGTGGTGCACGGACACGTCACGGTCCCGATGGAGCGCGGCGTTCCGCACGAGCTCTGGATTCGCTCCCACGCGAGCGGCCAGTCGCTCGAGGCCCCGTGGAGCCATGGGGTCGCGCCCGACTGGACGGGCACGCCCGACGGCTCGACCCGCGTGACGATCCGCCCGCGCACCTGATGCGCACGAGCTCGGCGTGGTTCTGCCGACGACGGGGACCGCGCTCAGGCCCGAGGCGGCGTCCAATCGGCCGCGGGCTCGGGATAGGGGAAGTCCGCGGTGGGGCTCGTCGGCTCGAATCTCGTCGAACTTCGTCAGGTCGAGCTCGAAGTAGGTTCCGCCATCGGTGATGACGTCCTTGTGGCGGGCGCCGAAGACGACGTCCGAGTCGACGTATCTATGGCTCGTGTGGACGGTCTGCCTCCATGTGTCGTCCATGCCGGAGACGCTGACGAGCAGCTCCGCTTCTTTCTCGCGGAGCGACTCCGGCGTCTCCTGCCAGAGAGGGCTCGACTCGTCGATGGTGTGGAAGAGCGTGAAGGAGCGCGCGAGAGAGACCGCGTGGTCTCGCGCGAGCGGCACGTCGACCATTCGGTAGAACGTGTTTCCCTCTTTGGTCTTCGTGGTGCGAACGAGAACGACTCGGAAGCGTGTGTCCGCGATGATGTTGGATCGCTGGTTGCCCATGCGTATCGCCAGCGTCGGGACGTCGTCCACCGGGCCGATGGTGACGAACTGCGAGAACGCGAGGCGCGCGTTCGGGCGCGAGAACTTCGCGAACAGCAGGCCCGTGAAGAGCGCGACGAGCATGAGGCCGACGGTCGACTCGGCCACGACGACGAGATTCGTGGCGTCGGACTCGGGCGACATCGCGCCGTAGCCGATCGTGCCCATCGTCTGGACGCTGAAGTAGAACGCGTCGGCCCATGAGCCCGGCCGCGCATGTGCGATGCCGCCGATCGAGAAGTACACGGTCGCGAAGATGGCGTTGACGCCCAGGTACGTGGCCGCGAGTACGAGCAGCGTCCGCGTCCACGAGAGCCGGAGGAGCACGTGGTAGAAGTCGCGAATCGACGGCGGCGGAGCTCCGATCGTTCGGATCTCGAATCCGTCGACGACTCGAACGTTCATTCGTGCGTGTCGCTTCGCCAAGGTCGCTCTCCGAGGCTGGCTACGATGCCACAGAATCGCTTCTGGATAGTGATCGACCCGAAGCCCGCGCGTGCGTTGGCAACGCGTGTCGAGCGTGAGATCGTCGCGACATGCGGATCCTCTTGCCCTGTCTCGTCCTCTTCCTGCCCGGGCTCGCGAGCGCTCAGCTTCGCGTGGGCCCGGGCGAGACCTACACGACGATCGCCGCCGCGGCGGCCGCCGCGAGCGACGGCGACACGGTCGAGATCGTGGCTGGCACGTACAACGAAGAGATCGTCTGGACGCAGAATGACCTGACGATCCGCGGCGTGAGCGGCCGGCCGGTGATCGACATGACAGGACGCGCGCTCACCGCGCAGGGCGGGAAGGGGATCTTCATCATCGACGGCGCGGACGTGACCCTCGAGAACCTCGAGCTCGTCGGGGCCTCGGTGCCCGACGAGAACGGCGCGGGCGTCCGCTGGCAAGGCGGCGGCATGCTCACGGTTCGCCATTGCGTGTTCCGGGACAACGAGAACGGCATCCTCGGCGGCAACCACGGCGACAACGTCGCGCTGATCGAGGAGAACGAGTTCGTCGGCAACGGGCGCGGCGACGTCGGTTACACGCACCAGATCTACATCAGCGAGATCGACACCCTCACGTTTCGCGGCAACTGGTCGCACTCGATGGCGAGCGGCCTCGGCGACAGCGGTCACCTGGTCAAGACGCGCGCCCGGCACAACTTCATCCTGTACAACAGGCTGACCGCCGAGGACGGCCCGGCGAGCTACGAGCTACAGCTTCCGGAGGGCGGCACCGGTTACGTGATCGGCAACCTCATCGAGCAGAGCCCGACGACGAACAATTCGAACGTGATCTCGATCGGCGGCGACGGGATGCAGTGGCCCGAGCAGCGCGTCTTCATCGTCAACAACACGATCGTGAACCGGCTCGACCGCGGCACGTTCATCGATGCGCAAGCCGCCGTGGCGCTCGACATCGTGAACAACCTCTTCATCGGGACAGGCACGATGGTCAGCGGCGGGACCGTGATGCGAATGGAGGGGAACCTCATGGAGGCGAGCGACGCGTCGCTCGTCGACGGCGCCGGGTACGACTGGCACTTGGCGGCGGGCAGCGCCGCGCTGAACGCGGGCGTCGACCCAGGCAGCGACGGCGCGATGTCGCTCGTGCCCGCGTTCGAGTACGCGCACCCGATGATGGTAGTGACGCGGACGAGCATCGGGATGATCGACGTGGGCGCATACGAGCTCGGGAACCCGGGCACGGGCGGCGATGGCGGCGTCGGCGCGGACGGCGGCGGCGCGGGCACCGACGGCGGCAGCTCCGGAGCCGACGGCGGCGGCGCTCGCACCGACGGCGGTGGCCCGGGCGCGGACGGAGGCGGCTCGACGGGCTCGGGCGGTGGCTGCGGCTGCACGGTCGGCGCCGGCAGACCCCCGCTCGCCGTCCTCGCGTTGGGTGTGCTGCTGCTCGCCGGCGCCATGCGTCGCCGCCGCTGAAGGAGTCAACGCGCGCACGAACAGAAACACGAACGCTCCGAGCGTGATGAGCGTGTGGCTGCGGAGGAATATGAGGTTGGTGGTGCTCGGGCACGCGCGCGTGGCGGGCGCAGGTACCTCCACGCCTGCGGAGGGAGGTCGCCGGCACTTTCTTGGCTCGCCAGGGAGACATGGGACGAGCGTGCCCGAGTGCCGTAGCTTCACCGTGTGATGGGGCGACCTCAGCTGGGCTCTTCGACCGTCGGCTTTCGGGTCCGCGGTCCGCGGTTGTGCGCCGGCGCGCTCGTGCTCCTCGCCACCTTCCTTGGCGCGGGCTGCTACCGCGCGCACGAGCTCGGCGGCTCTTTCGATGCGGGCGCGTCCCCGGACGCGTCGGCGAGCACTGATGCCGGTCCGTCGCTCCTTTTGTGGGTGCTCGTGCACCCGTCGGATGCGCCGCTCGGGGCCGGGCTCTATCTGTTCGACGAGGGACACCGAGGAGATCGTGCGGCAGCTTCCGCTGCCCGCGGGAGTGACGTCGCCGCACGCCCTCGCGTGGGACGGTCGCTCGCTCTGGTTGGGCGGAATCGACGTCGAGCCGGCCGTTCGCGAGATCGATCCCGACGACGGGCACGTGCGCTCCGAGTGGAGCGGGATCGTGACCGAGGGCATCGCGACCGACGGCGAAACGTTTTGGTACACGGCTGTCGCGGGCGCGTTCGCGCCGCTCGTCCACGTGGCACGCGACGGGACGTCGCTATCGACCGCGACGTTCGGCGAGAGCTCCGTGCAGGATCTCGTGTACGCGGGCGGGTCGCTCTACTACCTCGTGAACGACGACGTCGATCGCATCGTGCGCATGGATCCCGACACGCTCGAGACGACGGAGCTCGCGCGCGGCGTCGACGCGGCGCCGTACTCGCTCGGCTTCGACGGCGCTAGCCTCGTCGTCGCGGTCGACGGTCGGTCTCGCCGCTTCGACCTTTCGACCGGCGCGCTCACGCGCGAGAGCGCGTTCGACGTGCCGGGATGGATCACGGCGATCGCGTACGTGCGGTGAGCCGGCGCGGCGATGCGCGGACTAGGTGAGGCGCGTTCCGGGCAGCTTCACGGCGAAGCGACGGTGGCGCTATCCTTCCAGCCCCTTGCCGAGCTCTCGCGCCTGCCCATGAAATCCCATCTCGAGTACCGCGACGCGAAGTCGGCGAAGTTCTGGGAGGTCGCCGTCGACGGGTCCTCGTACACCGTGCGGTTCGGCAAGATCGGGTCGAAGGGGCAGAGCCAGACCAAGACGTTCGCTTCGCCGGGGGAAGCGGCGGCGGCCGCGTACGCTCTAGTGGCGGCGAAGATCCGGAAGGGCTACGCGCCGACGGATGACGCCACGAGCGCTCCGGCACCGTCCGGCGCGTGGGGCGCCGTGTTCTACGCCGAAGGGAAGAGCGTGAGCGCGAACGCGGTGCTCGCGGCGATGCGCGGGGACGGAAAGCCGAGCCGGAAGAACGCGCGCGCGGTCGAGGGCTTCGAGCCGGACCGGGTGGTCGGCGTCGCGGTGCATCCGGCGCGCAGCGGATGGCTCGCCGTCGTCGACAGCGCCGACGGCTGTCAGGGCATCGGTGCGGGGGGGTGGTCGCGGGCCGCGGTGACGGCGAATCACCTCTCCACGGACGCGATCTGGGCGCGCGCGTTCGACGACGACGTCGCGCTCGCAGTGCGCTTCCAAAGGGGCGGTTCGTTCTTCGAGGCTGTTCCCGGCACGCGGGCCGAAGTGCGCGCGTGGCTCGAAGCACGCGGCGTCCCGCTCGACGCGTCGGTTCCTCCGAGCGCTGCGGGCAAGGACGCCGTCGTGGTGGCGATCGAGTACGGCGAGGACGCGTACCGCACGGGCCCGGACCGCGAGGAAGCGTCGGCGCTCGTCGCGATCCACGACGCGCTCGTCGCGGGCGACGCGGGCGCGCTCCGCGAGCGCGTGGCGAGCGTGTCGAGCGAGCGACTCGCGCTCGCGCTGGCGGTGATTCGCGGCGCGTCGGACGGCGACTGGAAGGGGTGCGTGCGCGAGCTCGCGACGACCATCCTCGCCGAGCCGATTCGGCGGCGGACGAAGCCGAAGGAGATGACGTTCGAAGAGGAGATCCTCCGTCGCGCGGCGGCGATCGGCGACGACGAGACGTTCGGCAGCTGCGTCGAGCGGATCGACGCGATCGAACGGGACGCAGAGGCACAGAGCTCTTGGGCGCAGACCGGCGGCATCGATCGGCTCGCCGTGGAGCTCGTGGAGAGCCACCCGCTGCGCGCGTTCGAGTGCTATCGACGGATCGCGACACGCTCGGACGAGCCGCACTGGCACTACGTCAACATGGCGCTCGTCACCCTGCTGAGAGGCGCCCCGGCGCGCATCGTGCTCGACGGCGACGTTGCAGTGCTCGTCCGACACGTCGAAGCGCGCGCGAAGGACCTCGGGCAGAGCGCACGCGACGCGATCTGCTACAACCTCGCGTGTGTGCACGCGCGCGCCGGCGACGCGGACGCTGCGCTCGCGGCGCTCGCTCGGTGCGGTGAGATCCAGAAGCAGAACCCTCATCCCGAGACCGATGCGGATCTCGAGGCGCTGTGGGGGAACGAGGCGTTCCGAGCGCTCATCGCGGGCGGCGGCGCCGAGGCCGCGGATGAGGATGCGGACGCCGCCGCCGACGACAACGCCGCCAGCGACGACGAACACGACGACGACGACGACGACGACGCTGCCGAGGCCAGGCCTGCCCACATCCCGCCGCCCTCGCGCGCGGTCCCGCGGTACGCGATCCGGCTCGGCAAGAGCCAAGACCAACCCGAAGACCAAACCGATTCCGCACTCGTGAGCCGCATCGGCGGTCGGCCGAACGCGCCGTCCACCGAGACGCCGTGGCCAGAAAGCCCGCACCGCCCGATGCGATTCGTTCTGCAGATCGTCGGAAAGAGAGCTGGCGGCGAAGTGGACCTCGGCGACGTGAGCCTGGTCTCGGTGTTCGCCGATCTCGACGGCGACTACTTCGACCCGCGTTATCACGCGATCCTCTTGCATCGCGGCGAGTGCGACGCCGTCCTCGAGCTTCCCGAGGACGACGTCGAAATCGATCCGGTGCGGCTCATGACGTTCGAGCCGGGCGCCGACGACAGCGTCCTTCGGGACATGGACTTTCCGGACGACAGCGACCCGAACGCGGGCACGTACGGTGCTGCGCGATCGCTCGCGTGGGCCGACAAGGTCTTTGGTGTTCCGGTGGGCGCGAACCTCCACGCGGATCAGCGCGACTCGAAGGGACGGCCGATGAGGTGCCTGTTCCAGCTCGTCACGTACGACGATTGGTTCCTCTGGTACGCCTTCGTCGACGACGACTTCGGAGAGGCGCGGTTACACATCGTGCGCGGCTGACCGCGCGCTACGGGCCAAGCCAGGCCGTTGCCCAATGACCAAGTTGACGAGGAGCATCCCCACCTGGACCCGGTCCCAGCGGGCGTGAGAAAGTTCGGGGCGGCGCATGGCGAAGGGATATGCGGGCGCTGTCGTGATGGCATCACTCCTCGCGCTCGCGGGTCGTGCGGACGCTCAGAGTCGTGACCAGGAGCAGCAGGCATCGGGTGTCACGCTGCAGCAATCGCTCGACGGCGTCGACGAGGAGGCCCGGAGCCTCTTCGAGGCGGGTCGTACCGCGTTCTCGCACGGACGGTTCGACGATGCGCTCGAGCACTTCACGCGCGCGCACGAGCTCAGTGGCCGTCACGAGCTGATCTTCAACATCGCGGTCTGTCTGGATCGCTTGCGCCGTGACGCGGAAGCTGCAGCAGCATTCCGGAGCTACCTCGACGAGATGCCCGATGCCGAAAATCGCGGCGAGGTCGAAGGCCGCATCGCGCAGCTCGAACACTCGGGTGCCCAGCACACCGGGGCGGGTCGCGATCGCGGTGACGCGGGCTCGTCGTCGTCGAGCGTGCTGCCGGTTCTAGGATGGACGTCGGCCGGGCTCGCGGCTGCGAGCATCGCGGCGTCGATCGCGGCTTGGGTCGCGGCAAATGGCGAGTACTCGCGCCTCGAGGAGATGTGCCTTCCCGGCGGATGTCCTGCCGACGTCGTGCATGACTCGTCCGTGGCGACGCTCGACGCGTTGACGAACATCTTTGCCATCTCTGCGATCGTGCTCGGTGTCGCGTCGGGCGTGATGTGGACGCTCCACCTCGCGACCAGTCACGATGGCGGCGATGTCGATGTCGATGTAGCGATTGGGCCGGGCGGCGTCCTCGTCCGAGGCCGGCTGTGATCCGCTCGCTGCTCATGGTGGTCGCGCTGGGCGGGCTCGGCTGCTCACACGATCTCGACCGGCTCATCGCGTCGGACGACGGTGGTGCACCGCCCGATGCGAATCGCGATGGCGGTGCGTTGGATGCGCCGAGCGACGCGGCCGGCGATGGTCCGCGCACGGACGCGCCGGCGCCGGCAGAGCAATCACCGGTCAGCGCCAGTGTGGGTCCGGTGGCAGGCGGAGCCACGGTCTGTGACGAGGACGGTATTCGCGCACGAGGTGGCGCCGCTGCGGGCTTGGCCCGTTTTGACGACACCTCGACGACGTCGATCGACGGCGTGACGGTGTCGGCGTGCGTGAAGGCCGACTTCGGCAGCGTCGAGGCCTTCTCGGAGCTGCTCGTCGTCGCGAGCGCGTCCCCATCGGCGTGCGGGACCATGTGCATGGATCCGCTCTGTGGAACGGGGCGGACAATCGTCTGGTTCACCAGCGCAGACGACGTGACGTATGGGCCGCACGGACCGCTGATGCCCACCGGTGTATTTGCCGACTTCCACGTTCCGACGGACGCGCCGTATCGTTATGCGCTCGTGTGTCGGTCGACGAACGCCGCGGCACGAGACCAGAACCTCGTCGACTACGTCGCCGCGATCCGGCCGTAGGTGATGCACGTTGGCGGCCCTTGCCAGGGCCGTGGCGGAGCGAGGCCCGGGCGTGCTCTCCCGGGCCTCGCTCCGCCATGATCAGCTCGCGTCGCTGGTCGACTCGGTCACTCGCAGACATCGAGCGTCAGCTCGGCGGCGTTCGCGGCCCCGAACGACAGATCCCACACGCCGACCTCGGCTCTACCTGTGTCGGGCTCGCCGCGGATCCACACGCGGACGTACGCGCCGGCGCGAAGGCCGCCGCGCGAGGACACCAACGCGGAGAACAGCTCGGAGATGTCGTCGGATCGGTCGCTCTTCGTCACGCGACGTAGAGAGTAACAAGGGGGACGTTCTTCGTGGTCGGTTTCGTCAGCTCGCGTTCTCGCGTTCTCGCGTTCTCGCGTCCGGCTCGCTCACTTCGCGGGGCGGGCTGCGCTCGGCTCGCGAAGCGTCATGGCGGCGCGCCACACCGCGTAGATCGAGAACGCGGCGAGCATGCCCGGCAAGAGCTTGAAGATGTCGCCGTCGAGGCCGGCGCGCTGCCAGATGATCACGACCGAGGCGCCGACGATCATCATCGAGAGCGCCAGCGGTGTCTCGAGCTTCTGGCCGAGCACGCGCAGGACGAGGATGGGGCCGAGCCCGGCGCCGAGCACCGACCACGCGACGAGCACGAGGTCGAAGACGCCGGCTGGCGAGCCGAGCGCGATCCCGAGCGCGAGGACCGTCACACCGAGCGTCGCCGCCTTCGACGCGCGGTACGAGTTGCGCAAGCTCGGAAAGACGTCCTGCGTGACCGCCGCGGAGCACGAGAGCAGCTGCGAGTCCGCGGTCGACATCGTCGCGGAGAAGAGCCCTGCGAGCGTCATTCCCACCAGAAAGTCCGGCAGCAACACACGCGACATCTCGGGGAGCGCGCGCTCGGCGGACGCGGCGCCGAGGTCGGGCAGAATCGCGCGCGCGTAGAGCCCGACGGCGATCGCGAACACGAAGAACGGGACGAACCAGAGGAAGTACGTCCGGGCAGCGCGCGGGATGTCCTCGGGTGACTTGATCGCCATGTTGCGGATGAGGATGTGCGGCTGGCCGACGACACCGAACCCGCCGAACGCCATCCCGAGGACGAACGGCAGGAACCCGAATCGCAGACCGTCGGGGAAGAGGTCGACCAGCGTGGGATCCTGAGCGCGCAGGTTGGAGAGGAGCGCGCCCGGGCCTCCGATGGTGCCGACGCCAGCCGCGAACAGGATTCCCATCGCGAGGATCATGACGAAGGACTGCGCGGCGTCGGTCCAGATCGACGCGCGCAGACCGCCGGAGAAGCAGTACGCCGCGACGATGACGGCGCCGACGAGCGCGCCCACCCATTCGGGCCAGCCGAACAGGCTCTCGAGCGCGATGCTCCCCGCTTTCAGCTGCGCCGCCGCGTAGGCGCCGAGAAAGACGAACGTGAGGAGGCCGCTCGCGACGACCACCGGCCGCTGCACCGTGCCGTCGATGCGTGTCCCGAGCAGGCTCGGAACCGACGCGACGTCCACGCGCTCGGAGCGCTCGCGGACGCGGCGGTGGATCGTCAGCCAGGCGACGAGATCGCCGAGCAGCCAGCCGACCATCATCCAGACGCTCTCGATTCCGTCGGTGTACGTGTAGCCGATGAGGCCCACGAACATGAAGCCGCTGTTGTTCGTCGCGACCGCCGAGAGCGCGGCGAGCCATGGTGCGACGTTGCGTCCGGCCACGAGGTAATCCTCGGTCGTGTCCTTGCGTCGGAACGACGACAGGATGCCGATCACGGTGAAGACGAGCAGGAACGCCGCGAAGCTGAGGATGACGACGGTCATCCCCGCGTCCCGAGGAAGCCTGGGCGCGGAGGCCGTCCGGAGAACGGCGCGACGGGGCGGTTCTCCTCGCTGTTGAAGACGAGAAACAGATGGGTGCGCGGCCACGGCGTGATGTTGTCGTGGGAACCGTGCAAGACGTTGCAATCGAAGAAGAGCGCTGACCCGGCGGGGCCGCGCGGCGCCTCGATTCCGCGCGCGCGCACCAGGGACGCGATGCTCGCGCGGTCGGGCGTACCGACCTCCTGGCGCACGAGCGAGCCCTTGTAGTGATCGGGCGGCGTCTCGCCGACGCACGCGACGAACGTGCGGTGTGAGCCGGGGACGAGCATCAATGCGCCGTTGTGGGGATGGGGGTCGGTGACCGCGATCGAACAGCTCAGCGCGCGCATCGCGGGAATGCCGTCCTCCTGGTGCCACGTCTCGAAGTCGGAGTGCCAGTAGAAGCCGGCGCCGTCGAAGGCGGGCTTGTAGTTCACGCGCGACTGGTGGATGTAGACGGCACCGCCGAGGATCTGTTCGGCCCGCTCGACGATGTGGGGGTGGGAAGCGACGCGGGCGACGATCGCGCTCGTCTCGTGCACCGCGAACAGCGAGCGCACCGACCGGCCGCTCGGCTCGCGTACGACGCCGCCGCCCGACCTCGCCTGCTCGACGAGCCGGTCGAGCTCGGCGCGTAGCTCGCCGACGAGCGCCGTGTCGAAGAGCGACGGGAAGAACGCGAGCCCGTCGCGGTCGTAGTCGTCGAGCTCACGCCGCGACAGCGGACCTCGCGCGGCCGTCCCCCACACCGTAGGCTCTCGTCGATCGATCCACATCGGCCGCGGAACCGTCCGCGACGGATACGGATCGCCGGTCACCGGACCGCCCTCCGCGTCGAGCCCGCTGCCGACTCGGGCGACGCAGGGTAGGCGCCGTCGTCGTCGTGTGTCTCGCGCCCCGTGAGCGGCGGGTCGAACACGCACACCAAGCGCAGTTCGGTCTCGGCGCGGACGACGTGGCGCTCGTGTCCGTCGAGCACGTAGAATCGTCCCGTCCTCGATCACGTGACGCTCACCGTCCGGGAGCGCCTGCACGGAGCCGCGCCCGCCCACGCAGTACACGGCCTCGACGTGGTGCAGGTAACACATCTCGAGCTCGGCGCCGGCGTGCACGAGCGTGTCGTGGAGCCCGAACGCGAGCCCGTCGCTCGCGAGCAAGAAGCGCCGGCTCTGCCACGGCCCGGCGTCGACGTCGCGCTCGGTCCCCTCGATCTCGCGGAGTCGTCGAACGATCACTGTGCCTCCTGATGCGGTGCCGCCGGCGGTCGCGAAGACGGCCGCGCGCGCTTGGTCACGAGCGCGACGGCGCGCTCGAGCACGTCGAGGCCCCGCGCGAGAACGCCCTCCTCGATCGTGAGGGGAGGCAAGAGCTTCACGACCTCGTTGTCGGGCCCTGCCGTCTCGACGAGGACCCCGTGACGAAAGGCCTCTTCGCTCACGCGAGGGGCGAGGCCGGGCGCGAGCTCGATGCCGTGGACGAGGCCGCGTCCGCGCACATCGACGACGCCCGACCCTCGCATCGCGCAGAGGCGCGCGCGAACGACGGCGGCCTTCTCGCCGATGCTGCGCGCGAACGCGTCGTCGGTCCAGAAGTCGAGCGCCGCCGTCGCCGTCACCATGGCGGGGTTGAAGCCGCGGAACGTACCGTTGTGCTCACCCGGCTCCCACACGTCGAGCTCCGGTCGGATGAGCAACAGTGCGAACGGCAGCCCGTACCCGCTCAGCGACTTCGAGAGGCACACGAGATCGGGCTCGATGCCGGCTTCTTCGAACGAGAAGAACCGACCGGTGCGCCCGCAGCCGACCTGGACGTCGTCGATCACGAGCAGGATGCCGCGGCGCCGCGTGAGCTCGCGGAGGCGACGGAGCCATGCCGTGCTGGCGACGTTCACGCCGCCCTCGGCTTGGACCGTCTCGACGATCACCGCCGCGGGCGCGTCGAGGCCGGTCGACCCGCCGTCGATCATCGCCTCGAGGTAGTCGAGCGAGTCCACGCCGTCGCCGAGGAAGCCATCGTACGGCACCGAGGTCGCGTGCCCGAGCGGTACGCCGGCGCCCGCGCGCTTGAACGCGTTGCCCGTCACCGAGAGCGATCCGACGGTCATGCCGTGGAACGCGTTCGTGAACGACACGATACCGGAGCGGCCCGTGACCTTGCGGGCGAGCTTGAGCGCTGCCTCGACGGAGTTCGTGCCGGTTGGCCCCGTGAACTGGACCCGATGGTCGAGACCGCGCGCGCCGAGGATCTCGCGCGAGAACCGCTCGAGGAACGTGCGCTTGGCGCCTGTCGCGAAGTCGAGCATGTGCACGGGCGCGTCGCTCGAGAGGTAGCCGAGCAACGCGCGCTTGAGACGAGGGTGGTTGTGCCCGTAGTTCAGCGCGCCGGCGCCGGCGAAGAAGTCGATGTACTCGTTGCCCTCCTCGTCGACGAGCTCCGCGCCTCGCGCCTCGACGAACACGGCGGGAAACGAGCGGCAGTAGCTGCGCACCTCGGACTCGTGCGCGGAGAACGCGGTCATGTCAGCCACGGTCACTCCTCCTTGGTCGAAAGGGGGCCGATGCGATAGAGCGGCTCGCTCTCGTGAGCATCGGGAAAGAGCTCCGGGCCGTAGCCCGCGAGCACGGCGACGCTCGCGCGCCGGCGTCGAGCGAGCGCGCGGAAGAGTCGATCGGAAGCGCGGTTCGAGGGTGCGACCGTCGCCTCGAGGTGCGTCACATCCCGACACGCCGGCTGCTCGAACAGCGCGTCGAGGAGGCGACTGCCCACGCCTTGCCCGCGTGCGCGTGCGTCGACGCCGATCTGCCACACGAACACCGTGCCCGGGTCGCGCGGCGGAACGAACGCAGTGACGAAACCGACGATCGCGTTGTGCTGGCGCGCGACGAGGCACGTGTCGCGGAACCGGTCGCACAGGAGCACGTATGCGTACGCCGAGCACGGATCGAGCACGCCCGAGGCCACGACGATGCGATGAACCGCGGGCGCGTCGGCGGGCGACGCACGCTCGACGGTGATCCGTTTCGGTGCTCGTTCCGCCGCCGGGCTCGCCTCAGGGCTCGCGGCCTCGCTCACGCCGGCACCATGTCGATGAGCGCGTCGTGTATGCGGCGCATCCCCTCGGCCATGGCGTCGAGCGGCACGATGCACGCGAACGCGTCGCTCGAGACGAAGCTCGAGGTGAGCGGGATCCCGGCATCGGCGAGGACCCGCTTCGCGTGCGCGAGCAGATCGGGGTGCGCGCCGAGCCCGCGACCGACGGCTGCAACCGAAGCGAGCTGGTCGACGACGGCGAGCCGCCCGCTCGACGCATCGGCGATCGCGTCGCGCAAACCGTCGGGATCGAGGACGTTCTCGAGCGCAACGATCGCGTCGGCACGATCGTCCGCGGCGCAAATGATGTCGACGTCGCCGAGCGCTGCACCGACCGCCTCCGGCATCGTCCGGAGCGCCGCCGGGTCGAGCGCGGCGACGCGGATCACGTCGGTGCGGCCCGCCACGCCGGACACGCCCGGTCCCGACGCCTCGCCGTGGATCACCGTCGCGGCGTCCCCGCCGAACGTCGAGCGCGCCCAGATCGACACGTTCTCGCGCGAGGCGAGCTCCACCGCACGGGAGTGCAGCACGCGCGCGCCGTGCCGGGACAGCTCGCACATCTCCTCGTACGAGACCGAGTCGAGCCGGCGCGCCGTCGGGACCACGCGCGGGTCCGCGGAGTAGACTCCGTCGACGTCCGAGCAGATCTCGCAGTGCACCGCGTCGAGCGCCGCGGCGAGCGCGACCGCGCTCGTGTCCGAGCCGCCGCGACCGAGCGTCGTGACCTCGCCCTCCGGAGTGATCCCCTGAAACCCCGCGACGACGACGACCTTGCCGTCGGCGAGCTCGCGGCGAACGCGACCGACCTCAATGTGCTCGATCGTCGCGTTGGCGTGCATCCGATCGGTGACGATCGAGCACTGTTCCCCGCTCAGGGAGAGCGCCGGTATGCCGAGATCTTCGAGCGCCATCGCGAGGAGCGCGGCCGAGACGCGCTCGCCGCTCGAGAGGAGCATGTCGAGCTCGCGCGCCGGTAACGTCCCGGACACGTCGTGTGCCAGCTCGAGCAGGTGGTCGGTCTGTCCGCCCATCGCGGAGACGACGACCACCACCGATTTCCCCTCTTCCCGTGTTCTCCGAACTCTCTCTGCAACACCCTTGAGCGACTCTGGGGTCGCTACCGACGACCCTCCGTACTTCTGAACGACTATCTGCATCCCAAGCGGCTCCTCGTCTGCGAGTTGAGGTGAACGGATCGGGGCTGCAGCATCGATCCGCCACCAAGTGGGGCGAAAATGTCGGACCCACGATCACACGTCAGACGCACACGTCAACCGCGAATCCCGAGCGCGCTCGGCATCACCCGGCTTTTCCGAAAATTTTCTTGCGTGAGTGTCATCACGCACGAGCGCGGGCGCGTGCACGATTGGCGATGACGGGGGCGCGGACGGCGCCCGTGGTCGGGCGCGTGCCGATGACACGCGTGAGGACGCGCACGGGATGGAGCTCACGCGGCAAGACGGGCAGCAGAAGAACGAGCGCGGCGCCGCGGGCGATCGTCGACGCGATGAAGACCCCCTGGAAGTCGAGCCAGCCGCTCCGGAGCGCGACGCCCCCGAGGAGCGCGCCCGCGACCTGCGTCGCGCCCGCGAGCGAGCTCGCGAGCGCGTAGAACTCGACGATCGCGTCGCCCGGAGCGTCGCCCATCAAGAGCTCGAGCGTCGTGAGCTCGTATCCCGCCCAGGCGATGCCTGCGACGACTTGTGCTACCGCGAGCGGCGCGAACGAGGTGAAGAACGCCCATGGGAGCGGCCCGAGCGCCATCACCGCGCCGCTCACGACGAGCGTGCGGAAGGCCGCTCGGCGCGGCGCCCGCTGCCACGCCGCGAACGCGATCGTCTTGGCGGCGACGCTGATCGCGGTGAGCCACGCGAACTCGGTGAACGACATCGAGAGCGTACGCAGCATGTAAGGCGTGAAATAGGGGATGGCGAGCTGCGCGCCGAAGAGCACAGCGGAGACGTAGAGCGCGACCCGCCAGCGCCCGCCGCGAACCGCGCGTGCGAGCGCGGCCTTCTGCGGCGCGGGGACCGCGGGCGCCACGTACGACTTGCGCGCGATCATCGCCGCGCTCGAGAGGCGCGCGATGAGCGCGGCGGCGTAGAGCACCGTGAAGCCGGTGAGCGTCGCTCCGCGTCCGCGGAACGCCTCGAGTAGGAAGCCGCTCGCGAGAAACGAGACGAGCAGACACAGCTGAGCGATCGAGGCGCGCCGCGCGAAATAGCGCGCACGGATGCGCGGCGGCAACAGCCTCGCCATCCAGGCGCTCCACGCGGGCGCCGTCGCCATGCCGCTCACCCAGTACGCGATCTTCGCGGCCAGCAAGAGCCCGAGCGAGCGGTTGTCGGTCCACGCCATCGCGAGGAGCGCAACGTGGACGAGCGCCTGAAGGAACGCGCCGACCACCACCCACCGCTTCTCGCCGCCGAGCGCGCGCACGAACAGCGGGCTCGCGAGCTGTGCGAGAGCGCCGCACAAGAGCGGCACGGTCGCGAGCAGCGCGAGGGCCACGTCTCTGTGGCCGAGCTCGACCGCGAGCGCCCCGAGCCAGCTCTCGCTCGTGCCGAGCATCACCGCATGGAATGCGCCATCCGCAATCGACAGAGGCAGCGAGCGACGGGTCGCGTGACGGAGCTCGGCGGAACGCGCCAACGGAGCGACAGCTTAGGGGACGTTTTCCGAGAGCACCAGGCGATCCGCGGGTCCGCTCCGCGCGCGCTCGGGACCGTCCGCGGATGCTCGCTCGCGCGACCCGCGCGTGCTGCTCAGCGCTGGATCGACGACGGTGGTGGTGGCTTCGACGTCGAGAGCGTCGTTCAAGCGGTGGGCGAGAGCGGCTCGACCGACTTGTTCACGTCGAGCACGCCGCTCGGCGGCGGCACCTACGCCGTGCCGACGAACATCTCGGTGCTCGCGCACGACGACATCGTGGTCCAGGCGGGGATCGATACAGGCGGTTCCTCGAACGTCGACTCGCTGATCGAGGCGGAAAGGTCATCGAAAAGGACGGGGCTCGCGTGCACGGTGCCGAGCGTGCCTGCGACCGGAGGAGATCTCACTCTCGGGACGAGACCGTCCCGGCTCGATCGCGGGGCTCGACGCGCACGTCGTTGGCAGCGCCACGCTCGGGCTCGACCAGCTCATGACGAGCGCGCCCACGTGGACGATCGAGGCGAGCTTCTCCTCGCCGCTCGTCGGACGTCGTGTCTACATCTTGGACGGCGGGACCGAGCGCGCCGACGTGTGCGGTTTTCAGACCGACGCCGCGGGTCTCGCGACCAGCGCCGTCTGCAGCCAGGCCGACTCGACCACGCTTCCGCTGACCCACGACGGACCTCTGCAGATGTTCGTTCAGGTCAACCTGCCGCGGGACGGCGTGGCGGACGACCGCCTCGTCGTGAGCTGGCGAGCGAGCGCTCAAACCGACACGGGCACCGACCTCGACCCCGTCACGAGCACCCACACGCTCGAAGGCACCACGGTGGCCGACGTGGGCGTGCGGACCGTGGACCTCGGAGGCGGCCGTCTCCGCATCGAATTCGAGATCCTCGACGAAGCCACCTCCGTTCCCGTGACCGTCACGACCGACGCGATTGACGCGGAGCTCGAGGGCTGCCCGCCCGAGCCTTTCGCGACCGAGATCTCCTGCGAGACGACGCTGCTCGCGAACGGCTTTCCGCTCGCCGGCGTCACCGGATCGGAGATGGGGTTCGCCCGCATCGCGCTCAACGGGGCCGCCGCCTTTTCCGTCGACCCGAATCCAGACAACGACGAAGTCCACTGGATGCCCGGTTCGGGCGGCGGTGGCGGCGGGTGCAGCACGTCGCCGACCGGTACCCACGCCGATGCGTGGCTCGTCGCGCTCGTCTTGATCGC
Organism: uncultured delta proteobacterium; assembly: GCA_963740495.1. Lineage (GTDB taxonomy): Bacteria > Myxococcota_A > Polyangia > Polyangiales > CAVUEK01 > CAVUEK01. The sequence goes on along the minus strand of CAVUEK010000001.1, from coordinate 694,087 downwards.
ACTGCGGATCCGGCGACGTCGCGGCCGCTGAGCCGCGAGCGAGGCGTTGGTCGCTAGTCTCGGGAATTGGAGAAGACGCGGACGACGATGCGCTCGATGGTCGCTTCTACGAGGGCGCGCGCGTCTTCTTCGGACGTGAGGGTCGTGACGCGCGCGAGCTCGTCGGGGGCGAGCGCGGCGAAGTGCTGTGTGCCGTAGACGAGGAGCTGCAACGCGACGAGGCGCTCCTCACGCGACCAGCGGCTCGACTGGAGCTTCTCGGTCGCCTTTGCGAGCAGCGCGGACGAGGCGTCTGCGCGGTCCGGCGGGAGCCCCCAGCTCTGCATCCACGTGGCCAGCCGCAGCCGGACGTTCGCCTGGTTCTCGAACGCAAATCGCACGAGCGCGCGCACCTCGTCGAGGTGCACGCCGATCTCGCCCTGCTCGAGGCCGAGCACCGGCGCGGCACGCTTCGCGAACGCGTCGTGATGAGGGTCGAGCAGTGCCTCGAGGAGCTCCGCTCGCGACACGAAGTAGTACGCGAGCGTGCCGACGCTGATCTCCGCCTCGCGCGCGACCGCCCGAAACGTGAGCTGCGAGAGATCGCCTCGCTCGAGGATCGCGCGCGCCGCTTCGAGGATCCGGTCGACGACGTGTCGTTCGTCCATATCACTCCCGAGCGCGTCGCGTTCGCGCGCTCGTAGGGGAGAGTACGCCGGTGCGTCTAGGGTCGGACGAGGATCCCGATCAACCCTGACGAGTCGCCGCCGAGGACGTACGCCTCGCTGCCGCTCGAGGCGGCGACGACCCAGCTCGCGCCGATCCCCGGCCCGGGCGCGTGAATCGGGATCGCCGGGCCGACGGCGCCGGCCGAGTCGACCCACCTGACGGACAGTGTGGCGTTGCCGAACGCGAGGTCCTGCGAGAGGAGCGCCCACGAGGACCCGACCGCCACGACGTCGGTCGCGAACCAGGATCCCGAGCCGCTCGGACCGAGGTCGACGCGCGGGCCGGTCGGCGGGAGCGAGGCGTAACGTTGTATCGACGCGCCGAACGTCGAGCTGATCCAGGGCGAGAGGACCGTGAGGTACCGCGAGCCGTTCCACGCCGTCGCCGCTCGCGGGCTCGTGCTCGAGTAGCTCCCGAGCGCGTAGGGCGCGGAGGCGACACCGGCGGTCGAGAGATTGTAGACCACGGGCTCCCCGCCGACGCCGCAGCTCGCGACGAAGGACGAGCCGCGCACGTCGTAGTCCACGTCGAGGATCCCGGCGATGCCGATGAGATTGCCGGCCGCATCGCCGGTGCATGCGCCGCTCGCCGGTGCCGTAGTGAAGCTGGTCGACGAGACGAGGACGAAGCCGTCCGTGACCGCACCGTCGGCGGTCGTCACCTGATGGTGGACGAGCGCCTGTCCGCTTCCGTTGCCGATCGCCGCGAGCCCGCCCGTCGGTGTCCCGAAGCCGACATCGGGGCCCGGGCCGACGACGGTCGCCAGCGGCGTGGTTCCGCCGGCGATCACCGCGGCGCTCCGGTCGATCGTGAGCGCGTGGATCGTCACGCCGCCGTCCGAGCTCCGCGACTCGCCCCACGCGAGGACGTACTGCCCGCTGCGGAGCCGCGCGAGCGCGGGCCCGAGGATGTTGCTGCTCGACGAGCGCAGCATGACCGCAGGCGATGCGACCCCCGTGCGGCTCACGGCGCGCGCGTAGAGCCGGTGCGTGCTGGTGCTGTCATCGCGGTAGGCGACCATGAACCCTTCGGTGCCGCCGACGATCGCCGCGCCGTAGGAGTAGCCGTTCGGGCGCAGCACGGTCGCGTGGCTCACGATGTCCGACCCATCGCAGTCCTGGTCGGTGCCGTCGTACGGCCGCTCGATCGCTCCCGGATGGATCGCCGCGTCGTGATCGTTGCAGTCATCGCCTCCGACCATGCTCGCGTCGTGACCGTCGTCGTCGACGTCGACGAGGTCGCCGTCGCGGCAGTCCTGGTCGATGCCGTCGTAGGGGATCTCGCTCGCGCCCGGATAGACGCTGGGGCTCGTGTCGTCGCAATCGCCGCCGCCCGTCGCGATCGCGCGGTGCCCGTCGCCGTCGAGGTCGTCGTCGCGCGTGAGCGGGTCGCAGTCGTCGTCGAGCCCGTTGTACGGGACCTCTGTCGCGCCCGGGTGGATCGATGGGTTTCTGTCGTCGCAATCGCCGGCGGCCACGGTGTAACCGTCGCCGTCACCGTCGACGGGCGTGCAGGCGAGGTCTTCGCCGTCGCAGTCCTGGTCGATGCCGTCGCCGCAGTGCTCGGCGGCGCCCGGGTACACGAACGGGTTTGCGTCATCGCAGTCGGCGCCGGTCGGCGGGGCGAGGTGACCGTCGCCGTCGAGATCGTCGTCGCGCGTCGAAGAGTCGCAGTCGTCGTCGCGCCGGTTGTAAGGGATCTCGGCGGCGCCCGGGTGGATGTTCGCGTCGCAATCGTCACAGTCGCCGTCGCTCACGGAGTAGCCGTCGCCGTCGGCGTCTTCGTCGGAGCACTCGGGATCGCCGTCGCGGCAGTCTTGGTCGATCCCGTCCGCGCAGAATCTCGACGGCGCCCGGGTTCACCGACGGGTCGAGGTCGTCGCAGTCACCCGCCGCGACCGTGTAGCCATCGCCGTCGCGATCCACGGGCCCGCCGTCGATGTCGGGCCCACCGTCCGGGGGACCGACCAATCCGTCGGGCGTCGCGACGCTCCCATCGACAGCGGCCGCGCCGTCGGCCGAGCTCGCGTCGCGCGTGGGGGCGCGCGCATCGACGTCGACGGAGCCGTCGCCGCCGCAAGCGGCGAGAAGGGTGAGAACGATCGGTGCGCCGAGGCGAAGTGTGTGCGGCATGTGATGCTGCTACCCGGCCGCCTCACCCGTTGCCCCTTCGACGCGCCGGCTTTCGTCGAACACCGTTCGACGACGGCAGTGCGCGCGGCTCGGTCGGTCCGTTCGTCGCAAGGATCGGGCCGCCCGTCGCACCGGCCCGGCGCGCCGCCCACCAGCGTTCATGGTGGCCGCATGACCTCACACCATCACGTCGTCGCGCGAGCGACGGCTTCGATCACCCTCGTCGCGTCGCTTCTGCTCGGCGCGGCAGAGGCCGCCGAAGCCCAGACCCCGGCGGCCGGGCTCGCCTCCCCACGAGAGTCGTTCAGCCGGCAGAGTCTCGCGCCACCTTTGTTGACCGAGCCGGACCGCGCGTCGATCGAGCGCGAGGCGCACGTCGCCACGGCTCTCTACGTCGTGTCGGCCATCGGCCTCGGTGTCAGCGCCGTGCTCGAGCTCACCGCGATGTTCATGGTACTCGACGATTCGCCCGAGCCGCTGCTCGGGCCCGACCTCGGCGGCTTGAAGACGTTCGAGCTCCTCGGGGCGCTCGGCGGCGTGGTCGGCGGCATCGGGATCATCGCGCTCCCCATCGCGATCGGGCTCCACGTCGACTCGCACTCCCGCCGCGACGCGCTCGAGCGCTGTCCGTGCGCGCGGGTGTCGCTCACCCCGGGCGGGCTCTCGGTATCGGGGTCGTTCTGACGGCGCCGTGCTAGGCTCAGCCAGGACCGCATGTCGACCGTGCGCGGAAGTGAGATTCGGCCCGGCATGCCGTACCTCCCTTTGTACGAGCTGGCGGCCGGAGGGATGGGGCGCGTGACGGTCGCGGTGCGCCGGAACGGGAGCTTCGAGCGGCTCTACGCGATCAAGCGCATCCATGCGCATCTGCGAGGGCGGCCGGAGCTGCAGGCCATGTTCTTGGAAGAGGCGCGGCTCTCTGCGCTCGTTCGCCATCCGAACGTCGTGAGCGTGCTCGACGCCGGCGAGGACGATGACGGGCCCTTTTTGGTCATGGACTACGTCCATGGCTTGCCGCTCAACCAACTCATCGGGCGCGCGGTGTCGCGAGGCGAGCAGATCCCCATCCAAATCGCGCTGCGCATCGGAATCGATGTGGCCCGCGGCCTCTCCGCCATCCACGAGACACGGCGCAACGACGGCGATCCGCTGCAGCTCGTTCACCGTGACCTCTCCCCGCACAACGTCTTGATCGGACACAATGGGATCGTCGCGATCACCGACTTCGGGATCGCCAAGGTGATCGGCAGCGAAACGAGCACCGCGAGCGGTGTCCTCAAGGGCAAGACGTCGTACATGGCCCCCGAGCAGCTCCGGTTCGAGCCGTTCGATCAGCGGGCCGACCTGTTCGCGCTCGGGATCATGCTGTACGAGATGTTGGCAGGAGCGCGCTTGTACCCCGCGGGGCAGGACAACCAGGGCATCCGTCGCACGCTTCACGAGCCGCCGCCGGATCTCGGCGACGTCCGCCCAGACGCGCCGAGCGCGCTCGTGGAGCTGGTCTTCGCGCTCTTGGCCAAGCAGCGTGAGGATCGCCCACCGAACGCGGCTACCGTGGCCCACCAGCTCGAGAGGTGTCTCGCCGACGAGCTCGTGCGCGCGCCCGCGGTCGAGCTGGTTCCCTACGTGGCCATGCTCGCGGACGAGCTGCGAGTGGAGCAGCAGGAGCGCCTTCGTGTGGCCATCGCGTCGCTTCCGGTCAGCGTGCCCACGGCGCCCGACGAAGCGGACACGCCAACGACGAGACCTCTGCGGGCACCGGCATCGAGTGCGCGGCGCGGGCTCGTCGCGCTCGCGGTGCTCGGCACACTGATTGTCGGGCTGGGGGCCGCGTTCTGGATCGCGAAGCGCGACGCGACCGCCGCGACGCCTCCTCCGACGGTCGCGGACGGTCTACGCACGACCGACGAGCCCGATTGACCGCCCGAGGCGTCGCCGGCGCGGGTCGGGCTCGTCGAGGGCGCCGACGGCGCCGATGCCGGTCACGACCTCGACCCGCGCGAGATTGACTCTCTGGGAGCGCGCGCGCGGCGGGCGCGCGCTCGGCGCCGCGCCTCGATGACGGGGTCGCGCGCGGCCGACGTCGAACGCGTCGGGTTCGGTGAATGAGCCCGACCTGGCGCGTCGTCGGCTTGGCGTGGGTCTTGGGAGCGTCGACCCTCTGGCCGAGCATCGCGATTGCACAGGGGGGGTGTCTCCGCACGGCGACGCCGTCGAGCCGGAGGAGGGCCCCGACAATGCACGGGTCGAGGAAGCCCAAGCTCTCTTCGCCCGCGGCGACGAGGCGGCGCAAGCGGGTCGGTCCGCCGACGCCGCTCGTTTCTACACGCGGTCGCTGGCGCTCTTTCCGTTGCCTTCGACCGCGCTCAACCTCGCGATTGAGCTCGACGCTTCGGGGCGTCCAGTCGCTGCGCGCAGCCTGACGATGGCGCTCGTCGCGGGCGACTGTGGCGGCGCGCCGTCGTCGTTGGTTCGAACGCGCGCCGAGGCGCTCCTCACGCGCGTCCGCGATCGCGTGGCGACGCTGCACGGTCGTGTGGAGGCGCCTCCGCGCACGACGGTGCGGCTCGATGGTGAGGTCGTGTCCGACGTCGACGCGTCGGGCGTGTTCGAAGTCGACGTCGATCCGGGTCGACACGTGGTCCTGGCGCGCGCGCCGTCGGGCGAGATTGTCGAATCGGTCGTGGTCGTCGGCGAGGGCGAGTCTCACGACGTTGCGCTGCGCCTCGAGCTTGCCGGCGGCGCACGGGTCGAACGCGCGCCGTTGATTGGGCCGGGCTCCGAGCAGGCGACGGGCGCACAAGAGGTAGACGGCGGCGGCCTGTTCTCGAGGCCTGCGTTCTACATCGTGCTCGGCATCCTCGTCGCGGGCGCTGCGGCTGCCATCGTCACGGTCGCCGTGCTCGATTCGAACGAGCCGTCCGATCCGGTGTGGGGAAGCGCTTCGTTGCTCGTGGGCAGGGGAGGCGCGTGGTGAGCAGTCTCGCGCGATGGGCGGGCGTGCTTGCCGGCGCGCTCTCGGTCGCGTGCGGCGATGCGTCGACGACAGTACACGTCCGCATCGACGCCGAGCCGGGTGTTCGGGGTCAGACGGCGACGCTGGCGATTGAGGTCGTGAGCGATGACGGAAGCGGCGAGCGGTACGCACGCGAGCTCGCGATTGGGGCAGGGCGCGAAGCGGGGTGGCCGGCGGGGCCGGTCGTGGTGCGTCGCGGCACGGCGCGCGGGCTCGTCGTCACGGCCATCGCCCGACGCGCCGATCGGACCCTCGTCGCGGAGGTCGCTGGCCGGACGTCGTTCGTGCCCGGAGAGGCGCGGGAGCTCAGGCTGGTGCTCGAGGACGTGTGCGTGGATCACGCGTGCGTCCTCCCCGAGGAGACCTGTCGCGCCGGGGCGTGTGCATCGTCGTGCGTCGCGTCGAGCACACCCGGCGGCGAAACGCCGAGCGACCCCGCTCCATGTGCAGACGACGGCGGCGCGCCGGATGCAGGGCCCGAGGATGCCGCGACGGACGCGGACACGAGCCTCGTCGACGGAGGCTGTCCCGTGTGCCAACGACTCGGTGCCGGAAGCTGCGTCCCGGCCGACGACGGAGCCGGGTGTCCATCGGGAGCGTGTCACGCGGGCGCGTGTTGCACCGGATGCTGGGACGACGCGAGCGATGCGTGTCGGGACGGCGCCGAGCTCGCGCTCTGCGGCGTGGAGGGCGGCACATGCGTGTCGTGCACCTGCAGCGGCGACGCGTGCGTGAGCGGCGCGTGCGTTCCGACCGTCGCATTCGACCACGTCTCCGCGTACTACCGGCACGCGTGCGCCTCGTCGGAGGCCGACACGTGGTGTTGGGGCAACGACGACTGCGGGCAGCTCGGCATCGGTGGGCCGACGCCCGCAGCTGCGTGCGAGCCGACGGTAGGCGGTGTGCGTGAGACGCGTCCCGCGTATGTCGGAGCGTTCGGCGAGACGTCGATTCGGCGCACGCGGACGTGCGCGGTGTCCGACGGGCACCTCTACTGCTGGGGTCGGGCGCCGTTCATCCCGAGCGGGTCCAGCACGCCGGAGGAGGTGCCCGTGCCCGCCGGCGCGACCGGCGCCGGCTGGGACCAGGTCGTCGTGTCGCAGTTCGCTACCTGCGCGCGCACCACGAGCGACGAGACCTATTGCTGGGGCAAGCCCGATCACATCGGGCGCGACACGACGACGACGCCGGCGGACGAGCCCGGTTTCACGGGCGCCGGGTGGACGCGCCTCACGGGCGGGCACTTCTTCGTCCTCGCGCTCACGAGCACGGGCGGGATGTGGGGTTGGGGGACGACGAGCACGGCGAGCTCGCGCTCGGCGCGGTGGGGCCGACCGTGACGACCCCGACGGCGAGCGCGTCGTCGCTCGATTTCGTCGCGGTCGCCGGCGGGTTCGACCACTCCTGTGGCATCGCGGCCGATGGGCTCTACTGTTGGGGAAGCCTCACCGAGGGGCGTCTCGGCAACGGGGTCACCACGAGCGGCGACGCGCCGCTTCCCATGCGCATCGACGCCGGTGAGTGGCGAGAGGTGTCGGCCGGCGGTGTGCACACGTGCGCCATCGACGCGGCGCGAGCCCTCTACTGTTGGGGTCAGAACACCGACGGGCGCATCGGGGTGGCGGGCGCGCCCAACCCGACGCTGCGTCCGACGCGGGTCCTCGGGCCGGACCCGTGGCTGACGGTCTCGGCGGGATCGAACGCCACCTGCGCCATCGCGGTCGGGGGGGCGCTCTACTGCTGGGGATCGAACGCGGGGAGCATCCTCGGGATCGGCGAGCCCGACGAGTCGGTCGACGTCGAGGTGCCTACGCGGGTCTGCGTCGATCCACCCTGACCACCCGGAGCACGCCCGCGGCGGCGCGCCCGCGTGATAGATTGACCCCGCGACCGAAGGGTCGCGCGGAACGCCATGGATGCTGCGACGACCATCCTCGCTGCCGCGGGTGGTGACCTCGTCTCGACGGAGCGCGCCGCCGCGCTCGCCGACGCGGAGCCGGCGTGGCGCGCGAGCATCGGCCTGCTCGACGCGCTCCGCGACGACACCCGACCCGCGCCGACGGCGCCCGAGGCCACGCGGCCGCCGTGGTGCGTCGTCGAGGGCCTGCTCCGCGTCCGGCTCGGTTTCTTTCAGATGGACGGGCCCTCCGTCACGGCGGCTCACGAGGCGCTCACGCGCTTGCCCCGCGAGATGGACTCTCTGCCCGTCGCGGCTTGCCGAGACTGGGCGGCGGTCGTGCACGCGATCACGGTCGGCCGCTTCGATGCGGCGCTCGAGCTCTTGCGCGCGCTCCCGACCTCCCTCGCGTCGGGCGCCGCCGAGAACGTCGCTTGGCTCGTCCCGGAGCTCATCGCGTGCGACGCGCTCGCGTCCCTCGAGCTCGGCGACGTCGAGCACGGCCTCGCCCGCGCGCGACGAGCGTACCGAAGCGCGCGCGCGGAGGGCGCGGCGCTGAGCGAACGGTTCGCCGCGCTCGTGCTCGTCCGCGCGCGCCGCTTCGACGGGAGCCCACACCTCGCCGCGTTCATCGCGCAGTCGTTGCTCGCGAGCGACGCCGGTGGCCTCGCTGCGTGGGCCGAGCTCGAGCAGGTGCTCGCCGGCGGTCCGTTCGGCGGCCCGCCCGCCACGCTCGTGACGGACCTGGTCGCACGCGCTCGGCGCGCGCCGTCCCGCGCTTCGGCCTCCACGCTCGCGGACCTCGAGGACGCGACGCGTCGTCTCTTCGCGACGGTCGATGGGTTCGCTCCGACGGCGACCGACGTACGAGTGCTCGGCGCGCTCCTCGATGCGCGGATCCCGAACGAGCGCGCGCCGGAAGTGGCTGCCTGGCGTATGGGTCTCGAGGACGATCCGCCGCGCGGCCTGCTCGCGCTGCTGCCCGATCCGCTCGACCCCGCACGCCCGTCCGCGCTCGTGCTCGTCTCCCCCGGCACGCCCACGCGGCGCGTCGCGCCTGGGACGTCGTGGTTACTGCCCGATTTCGCCGCTGCTCCCGTTCTCGGCTTTACCGAGCACCCGCGTGCGGGCGCCGTCGCGAGCGCGCTCGCCTTCGCTGGCGATGCCGGGCTTCACGCAGACGCGCTGTTCTCACAGGTCTACGGCTTCGCGTATCACGCCGGACGTCACGGTGGCGCGCGACGCGTGCTCTTTCATCGAGTCAAGAAGCTCCTCGAGCCGCACGCGGAGCTCGTTCGGGACGGCGACGTCGTTCGGCTCGTCCCTCACGGGCCCGTCGTCATCGTCGACCCGCGGGGCGCGCCTCGCTCGGACGCCGAGCTGCTCCAATTGCTCGCACGCGTCGGACCGTCGAGCGCGAAGCAAGTCGCAGATGGGCTCGGGCTGCCGCTTCGAACGACTCAAGACGCCCTGCGCCGGCTCGCGGAGGAGGGCGTCGCGCACGCCGTCAGGGACGGGCGGCAACACGTCTTCTCGATTGAAGAGACCGTCTTTTCCGCGCTCTCGCCCGCCCGATCTCGCGCCGACGACGAGACCGCACGACGCGAGTAACGCCACGCTCGCTCTGCCCGCGGTACATGAGCGAGCGCGCGACCCCCTTTCCGGATGCGCGAGATCCGGGTGTCGACGTGCGCCCGTTTCTCGCTCGTCGTCGTCGTCTCCGCTTGCGCCTGCAAATCACCGACTCACCACTTCATGGAGCGCTCGACATGCCTCGTCCTTCCCGAATCGCCGGTGCCATCGTCGCGCTCTTGCCATTCGCGCTCGCAGCGCTGCCCCGAGAGAGAGTCTGCGGGGCGTCCGGTTGCTGCGAGCGTCGCTCCTGTGAACACGCGACTGACTGCGCGGCCCCGTCGGTCGCCTGTGACTTCGGCTACTGCCATCGCGTCGGGTGGTGCCAGACGATGTGATCGGGCGCTTTTCTCTCGCGAACAGGGGCCTGTCCGACCGCACGGCGCGAGTAACGGTTGGCTGATTCGATCGCCCGTAGACTGATTGGATGACGGCCCACCAAATCGGCATCCTCGTTTCGATCGCGATGCTCGACGGATGCGGCTCCCCGGCACCAGGTGCGCCGGACGTCGACGCCTCGGGGCACCTCGGCGATGGAAGCACCGACGGAGGGCCGGTGCTGCCTGTCGCCGATGGCGGTGCGGACGCCGCGACCAGCACGGGCTGCGCGACGGGCGGGTCGTGTGACGGTGGAACGACGACGCGCACGCTCAAGGCGAACTATGGGCACTACTTCGCGACGCGCGAAGCAGATACGCCCGAGGATGCCGCGGCGCTCTGCGAGCAGGACGGGGTCACCGGCGTGAACTTCCGGCAGGAGTGGTTCGAGGTCGAGCCGTCCGAGGGCGTCTACGACTTCAGCGGGTTCGACGCGGTCCTCGACGCGATCGCTCGATTCGAGCAACCCCGACTGTCAGCTCTTCCTCTTCGTCACGTACCGGAGCTATGCGAGCTCCGAGAGCGCGAACCCCTGCCCCGAGTACCTGCGCGCCGAGCACTCCGGTGCGAACTCGAGCAGCGACGCGTCCAGCACGCACTACACGTGCTTCATGTGGGATGAGGTGGTGGTCGCCGCGTTCGAGAACATGCTCACGGCGCTCGCCGCACGTTACGACGACAACCCGCGCGTCGAGGGCTACATCTTCCAAGAGAGCGCTCTCGGCTTCAACAGCGGGTACAGCCAAGACCCCCCGGAGGGAACGTACAGCGCCGAAGCCTTCCGTGATGCGTTGATCCACATGGTGCAGCACTGCACCGACGTCTTCGAGACCTCGCGCTGCATCATGTTCCTGAACTTCATCGCCGAGGGGCAGTCGTACTTGCACGACGTGTCGGACGCGATCGCCGCCATCCCCGACAACCAAGCGTGCCTCGGTGGGCCTGACCTCCTGCCGAACAACCGAACGCTCTTCGGCTCGAACAACGCCGCCTACGAAGTGCTCACCCGACACGACGGTTGCCGGTCGAACAGCGCTCAGAACGACAGCTACGACGTGCCGGGGTGCGGGCTCGACTGCATCTTCGACTTCGCGGTGTCGGGCACGTTCGGCGACTTCGACGATGACCATCCATACGACTCCGGCGTATGCGTCAACTCGTACCTCTTCTGGAACCATCGGGTGCAGAGCTCGTCCACGGGCCTCGACTACAGCGATGCGTTCCCGGTGATCGCTGCCCATCCGTACGGCCCGGGCTGGCTCGACCGCTGCGCGGGCGGCGGAGGTCGTCCGTGACGCCGCATCGGAGCATGAAAATTTCGGTCCGTGAGAATCGGCCCGGCGGGAGGTGGAAGATGGACAAAGCGCAACGATGGGCTCTCGGTGTTCTACTCACGACTCTCCTCGGTCTCGGTGCGTGCATCCCGTCCGACGCGCCGCAAGCCGACCCCGCTCCCGCGGCGCAGGATTGGCTGCGCGACGCGTCGACCGAGCCGCCGTACATGGAGGTCGTCGGCGAAGGGACGACGCTCGCCTTCGCGGGCAGCGTCGAGGTGCCCGCGTCGGTCCCGGCCGATGCCGAGTCGCGCGCTCGATGGTTCCTCGACGAGCACGGTGAAGCGTTCGGCGTCGACGACGCAGATGCCGACACGGTCGTGCGGTCGATCGACCGTGGACCTTTGGGGACGCCAGAGGAGGGCGACTCGCTGGTCACGTTCGACCGCGTCGTAGGTGGCGTCCCCGTGTATGGAAGCAGCATCCGCATCGAAGTCGCCGATTCGGGCGTCGTGACGATCGTGATGGCCGAGACGCCCTCGGACCCCGACGTCGATCCGAATCCCACCGTGGATAGAGATGCGGCGATGCAATCCGCCCGGGCCCAAGAGCCCGGGACGATGGCGACGGACGCCACGCTCGCCATCTACGACGAGGCGATGCTCCGCGGCGCGCGCGGACCGAGCCGGCTCGTCTGGATCGTCGACCTCGTGGGCGCGGGCGGAAACGCGCCGGTCCGTTTCGTCGACGCTCATGACGGCGAGCTCCTTCCGTGGCGATCGAGCACGCTACTCGAGGCTCGCGATCGCTTGACGTCGACCATGGCTTCCTGCGCAAGCGGGGCGACGCAGCCCGTGTACCTCGAGTCGGGCCTGCTTCCGGGCACGACGCCGACCGCCGATGCGACGGCTGCTCATGAGCTCGTAGGGCAGGTCTGGCAGTACTACAAGAGCACGTTCCTCCGAGACAGCTACGACGGCTTGGGGGGCACGATCATCAGCACGACCGACTACACGTATCCCGAGGCCAGCATCCTGCCGTGCAACACGGACGGCGATTGCCAAGTACTCGACGATCCGTGCGGCACCGCACGCTGCGTCGATGACGGCGACGCGCGCTACTGCCAGCTGACGGCCGACGGGCGCGCGTGCGGCGCGACGCAGTTCTGCGACGTGCTCTTCGCGTGCACGAGCTGCTCGGACTTTCCGAACGCGCACTGGGACGGTCACAGCCTCACGTTTGGCCGCGGCCTCGTCGTCGACGATGTCGTCGCACACGAATTCACGCACGCGGTCGTGCAGACGACCGCCGGCCTCGTGTATCAGGGGGAGTCTGGCGCACTCAACGAGTCGATGGCCGACGTCTTCGCGCACGGGGTCGACTCCGAGGACTGGCTGATCGCGGAAGACTCCACGCTCGGTACGATTCGCGATTCCGCACACCCTGGTGACTACCACCAGCCAAGCCACGTCGACCAACTGGACCTGGACCCCGACAATCTGGACTTCGGCGGAGTCCACGCGAACAACGCGATCCCGAGCCTCGCCGCGTACCTCGCCGCCGAAGGCGGCGTACACCCGTACAGTGGCGTCGAGGTCCGCGGCATCGGCTTCGACAGGGTCCAGCAGGTCTGGTTCCGCGCGCTCTCCTGGTACATGACGTCGGGCTCGACGTTCATCGGAGCGCGCCTCGCGATCCGGCTCGCCGCGTGGAAGTACGCTCGCCGCAACATGTACGGCATGAGCTATCGCGACTGCGGGTCCATCCTCGACGCGTTCGCTGCCGTAGGCATCGGCGCACCCGACAGCGACGGCGATTGCTACGACGACGCGATCGACTCGTGCCCCGACGAGTACCGGCCGGACCCCGTCTGGGATTACGAACAACAGACCTGCGTCCGCACGTGCAACGACGTGGGCGGCTTCTGCGGTGGCTCCGGTCCGGAGTTCGACGACCAATGCTGCGGAGACGCGATCTGCGTCGTAGGTGCGTGTGAGCCGCCCGACGGCGGACGAGAGCGCGACGACTGCGCCGAGCGGGACTGCGCGCTCGGTCTCGCGTGCGGGCCGGTCGGCACAGCGGACGCCGCTCCGACGTGCTGCGCTCGTGACTCCGACTACTGCGAGAGCAAGGACGATTGTTGCGGGATGATGGACTGCCTCGGCAACCAATGCGTCGGGCGGACCTCCGGGCAAGCGTGCATGGTGGGCGATTGTCTCGGTGCGAGCTTCTGCGATGCCGGGGTCTGCACGTGAAAGGGCCCGGCGCGACATCCGACGGACGGTTGGCGCGCCTGACGCATGGCGTTGCGGCCGGCTCGTACTGCGCCCTCGCATTGGTCGTTCTCGCGGGGTGCTCGGACGATGCCGGCCCCGCCACGGACGACGCCGGGCGTTCGCCCGCCGACGGTGGGCTTTCATCCACCGACGGTGGGCCGCCATCCGGTGATGGGAGCCCAGGGAGCGACGGCGATTCCGCCCAACTCATGTGGCGGCGGTGTGCCCCTCGATCCCGCGCCCGGCGAACCGTGTGACATCGCGTCGCCCGGCGACCTCTGCGGAGTGACGGTCTGCGACGGCGAGGACTCGACCGCGTGCGCGAGCATCGACTCGGACGGCGATGGCTTGCTGGACGGATGTGACGACTGCCCCGACGTGTACAACCCGGTGCAGGCCGACGTGGACGCCGACGGTCTCGGCAATGCGTGCGATCCGTGTCCGACTACTTCGTCGACGCCGTCAGAGTCGTGCGACGTCGTGCTCCTTCCGCGCGCGCCGTTCTTCCTTCCGGACGCAGTTGTCCTAGAGAGTGGGCCGACCGATGTTCTCGTGACCGCGTACGTCCCAGACCTCGAGCTCGGGGCGTCCGTCGACGTCGTCTTCGTCGACGTGATCGACGACGAGGGCGCTCTCGTATCTGTTCTCGCCGAGCTTCACGACGACGGCATCGGTGTCGACCCGGCCCCACACGACGCCAATTACACCGGCCATTTCGTGTACGACGCCGGGACCGAGATCACGCTGCTGACGCGGGCTCGAGCGGTCTACGGCGGGCGGGAATTCACGTCGCCTCTGGAACCGTTCTTCGTCACCTCGCTACCTCTGGGCCCGGCGGACTGCGGTCCGCCTCCCTGGGTCGTGTACCCACCGAATTGCTACGAGGTCTGCGCGAGCTTCGTCGAGATCGGGTTCGATCTCCTCACGACGAGCCTCGCCCGGATCCAGGAGATCGTCGCCGAGCAAGGCGACAGGATCATCGGCACCCTCCTCGGCATCGGGACCTTCGCATCCTTCGAAGTCGGGGTCGACGTCGATGGGACCGCGCAGCCGGTCGTGGACGCCGTCGGGCGATACGCGTCGTACCCCGAGATCACCTCGGTCGAGCCCGCCTACGCCGCCGGCCATAGCCCAGAAGATCCGAGGTATGGCGACGTCTGTGTCCCCGGCCGGCTGAACCTGTTTCCACAGCCGGAGACGTGCGACCGCGACGGCGATAGCACCTCCGACTGCGACGACCTCTGTTGGGACGACCCGGACAAGATGGCGCCCGGAGCGTGCGGCTGCGGCAACGCGGACATCGACGCAGACGGTGACGGTGCCTTCGACTGTTGTGCGCCGACGGAGGCGCCGGGCGCTTGCGGATGCGGCGTCGCCGACGTCGACAGCGACGCCGACGGCACTCCGGACTGCATCGACCGCTGCCCCGATGACCGCGCCAAGCTGGTTCCCGGCCAATGCGGTTGTGGCAACGCCGATGTCGACACCGATTCCGACGGGATCGCCGATTGCCGCGACTGCGCGCCCGCCGATCCCGGCGCTTGGTACTGGGTCGACCCCGTCTGCGAGTGAACGCACCGGTGCTCCAACACAGAGGTCCTCGACATGACTCGAACCGTGATCGCGCTTGGCTTGGCTACGATGGTTCCTCTTTTGGCATGCGGTGACCCCGACCGAATGGAGGCGGACGCTGGGGGCGGTGGCACAGACGGTGGGAGCGGTGGCGATGGCGGCGTTGGTGGGACCGACGGCGGCGCGGGCGACGACGTCGCGCGCTGTCGGGCGGCCGCGGCGTCGCTCGCGACGACGTGTGAGGGCGACGGTGATCGCACGTGTCACGTGGGCGCGTACCGAGACAGCTGTTCTGCCGACGGCCGCGCGGGTCTGTTCGCGGACGGGCTCGACTGCCTCCGGGCGATGAGTAGCGCCGGGAGCTGTCGCACCTTCTCGGATCCGTCAGGCGCCGCTACCTGTATCGACGCGGTCTATGCGGGCATCACGAGTGAGGACATCGACGCCGTGCTCGCCCGCGTGAGCACGGTCTGCCCGGCCGCGGCGACCCAAGCTGCGCGGACCGAGCCGCCGCTCTACGCGCTCACCCCGGCTCAGCTCTCGACGCTCCGCAGCTGCATCGAAGCCGCCACGGATTGCGAAACGGCTGGCGCATGCACCGAAGCGATCGCGACGAGCATCCTCGCCTGTTACGAATGAGTCGAGGTAGTGCACCAACACCGTGGAACGCCTCGCTGCAAGCGCGCCGAGAACCACGTACTGCGCGCGGCGCGATCGGCGCGGGCCGCTCGATGGGGTGAGCGGCTACTGCTGTCGCGTCGGGCGGTGCGGCGATATCGCGGCATTGAGCGCCGTGTGTCTGGCTCGTATGATCCGCATATGGATCCGCATCGCCTCGCGGAGCTGACCAGCATTCGGCTTCATGCCGCGGTGGCGGAGCGCCTCGCGGAGGATCCCTCGATCCTCGCGCGGGCCCGGGCGCGGGTCGCCCGGTGGCTGGAGACGGGAGAGGTCGCGGCTTTCTACGCGAAGGCGTGGGCCGAGGTGTTGGCCCGGCCGCCCGACGAGCTATCGAGCGTGCTCGTGGAGGACACGGACAACGCGCGCGCGCTCCGGCAGGTGAGCCCATTCGCCGGAGCGCTCGATGCGCGTGCGCGGTGGGCCGTGTGGCGAGAGGCGCGGGCGGCGTCACAGGGCGTCACGTGAAGCGGCACGAGCTCGAGCACTTGATCCGTGCCGCCGCCGACATCGCTGACGACGACGAGATCGTGGTGATCGGCAGCCAGGCGATCCTCGGCCAGTTCCCCGAGGCGCCGGAGGCGCTGCTCGCTTCGAACGAAGCCGACATGTATCCGCGCAATCATGCGGAGCGCGCCGACCTCATCGATGGAAGCATCGGAGAGCTCTCTCCGTTTCACGACACATACGGGTACTACGCGCAAGGCGTCGGTGAGCGGACGGCGACGCTTCCCGCGGGATGGCAAGCGCGCCTGGTCCGGATCCAGAACGCGAACACGCGAGGCGCAGTAGGCTTGTGCCTCGAGGTGCACGACCTCGCGATCTCGAAGCTCGTCGCCTGGCGTGACAAGGACCGCCGATTCATCGAGGCGCTCGTCAGCCATTCGATGGTCGACGAGGGCACGCTTCGCGAGCGGCTGCGCCGGACCGAGCTAGAAGAGCCATTCGTCGAAGCCGTCGAGTCGCGCATCACGGCTCTGTTCCGCTCACGGTCTTGACGCGCTCCGCATGCCCTCGCCCCGTGGCGACACTACCTCGGTCGTTGAGCGGCTCGGGCGCGACGCGCTCGAGCGCTGCCCGTGCGCGCGGGTGTCGCTCACGTCGGGGCGGGTCACGTCCGGCCTCGTTGACGTCCCGCCATGCGGGGCTACTTCCGTTTCAGGCCGCGATTGGGCGTGGCTGAACGCCCCGAGGAGGTGACATGCCGATGCGCAGGCTCGTCGTCGCCCTTACGGGGTTTTCGGCGCTATCGGCCATCGGCGGGGGCGTGGAGCTCGTCGTCTTTCGGAACGGCAACGAGCTCCTTCCACCGCTCGAGATCCTCGAGCACACGCCGTTCGCGAGCTTTCTCGTTCCTGGGCTCGCGCTCGCGGTGGTCGTGGGTGGGACGAACCTCGCTTGCGCGCTGCTCGTTTGGCGCAATGCGCGCGCCGCCATCGACGCGCCGCTCCTCGCGGGCGGTGCGCTCATGGTGTTCATCCTCGCGGAGGTCGCCATGCTCCGCGACGTCCAATGGCTCCACGTCGTGTATGGCTCCCTCGGCGCGGCGATTTTCGGGCTCGGCGTTCGTGCGCGCGTCGAAAAGCCGGCTCGAGGCTACACCGTCGTGATTCCATCTCTCGATCGACAGCTGGCGATGGACGCGTTCGCGGCGCTTCCGGCCGGGCATCCGATGGTGGCGATGTTGGAGCTCGACGTCACGAGAGCGCTGGCGGCGATCGCCGAGCGTCGCTCCCGGGGCGACCGGGTCTCGCTCTTCGCGTTCGTCGTGCGATCGATCGCCGTCGCGATCGCGGAGAACCTCGATTTGAACCTGGTTCGCCACGGCAAGCGCTTGATCCGCTTCGAAGACGTCGACGTGAGCGTGCCGGTGGAGGTGCGCACGAACGACGGCCGGGCACCTCGCGAGATCGTCATCCGCCAAGCACAGGACAAGAGCGCGCTTCAGATCTTCGCCGAGCTCGAAGGGGCGCGCGCGCGTCACGAGGAGCTCGGTGCGGCGAGTGACGAGGACCGATGGGCGCGGCGGACGATGCGCGCCATCCGGTGGCTTCCTTCGTTCGCGCGAGTCGCGTTGATGCGGCTGGTCATTCGGAGCGCCTTTCGAGTGAAAGCACGCGCGGGCACGACGCTCGTGACCAGCGTCGGCAAGTTCGCGTCGATTCCCGGCGGAGCGTTCACGTTTTCGACGGGCCCGCGCGCGGCCTTGTTCGTGGTGGGCAGCGTGGTCGAAAAGCCGTGGGCGCACGGCGGCGGAATCGCTCTCCGGTCGGTGCTCTCGCTCTCGGTCATGGTGGACCACGACCTCGTCGATGGGGCACCGGCCGCCCGCTTCGCAGAACGGCTGCAGGGATTGATCGAATCGGCTGACGGTCTGACGCGCTCCGAACCGGCCGCAAGCGCTCACGTCGCGGCGCCAGCTTCCGCACCTGCGGCGGTGGTGAGCACCGCTCCGCGCGCGAGCTGAGCCGTGTCAGATGATCCTGCGCTCGCGCGCCGCGGCCTCGAGATCGGACCGGAACTCCGGATGCGCGATCGAGACGAGCAGCTCAGCGCGCCGGCGCAGGCTCTGGCCGCGCAGATCGACCGCGCCGTGCTCGGTGACGATCCACTGCACGTGGCCGCGCGTCGTCACGACGCCCGCGCCCGGGGACAGGCGCGGCACGATGCGCGAGACGGTGCCGCCGCGGGCGGTGGACGGAAGCGCGATGATCGCCTTGCCGCCCGGCGAGTGCAGCGACCCCTGTACGAAGTCCATCTGTCCGCCGATCCCGCTGAAGATGCGCTCGCCGATCGAGTCCGCGCACACCTGGCCCGTCAGGTCGATCTCGATCGCCCCGTTGATCGCGGTCATGCAGTGTTGCTTCCGGATCTCGTTTGCGTCGTTCACGACGCTCGTCGGATGAAATTCGACCAGTGGGTTCTTGTCGACGAAGCGCTGCAACCGCTCGCTCCCCATCGCGAACGAGGTGACGACCCGGCGCTCGAAGCGGGTCTTTCGCGCGTTCGTGATCGCGCCCGAGAGGACCAGCTCGACGAGCCCTTCGCTGAACATCTCGGTGTGGACGCCGAGGTCCTCGTGGTCTCCGAGGCAGCGCAGGATCGCGTCCGGCACGCCGCCGATCCCGACCTGTATCGTCGCGCCATTCGCGACGAGCTTCGAGGCGTGCGCACCGATCGCTCGGTCCACGTCACCGAGGGTGGCCGGCGTGTGCGCTGGGAGCGGCCGATCGATCTCGACGGCGCGGGTGATGCGGCTCACGTGCAGCGAGGAGTCGCCGAGCGTGCGGGGCACGCGAGGGTTGATCTCGGCGAGGACGATCTTCGCGTGGTCGGCGGCGGCTCGCGCGCAGGCGACCGAGAGCCCGAGAGAGCAGTAGCCATGGGCGTCCGGGGGCGACAGCTGGAGCAGCGCGACGTCGACCCCGAGCGTGCCGTCTCGGATCAGCTCGGGCACCTCCGAGAGGAACACCGGCGTGAAGTCTGCGCGGCCCTCCGCGACGGCCTCGCGGGCGTTCGGCCCGACGAAGAGCGCGTTGTGCCGGAGGTGCCCAGCGCAGGCCGGATCGAGATGGGGCGCCGGCCCTTCGGTGTGGAGGTGCATCACCTCGACGTCGTGGAGCTCGCCGGCGCGCGCGCGGAGCGCGTCGAGAAGCGAGAGCGGGGCCATCGCCGCTTCGTGGACGTAGACACGGCTATCGGACCGAACGAGCTCGATCACGCCCGACGCGTCGCTGAGCTGCATGAGACGATGCTCACACATCCGCCCGATCGTGTCCCGGCGACCGTTGCGGAGGTGGGGACGGCGCGTACCTGAGGATCGACGCATCGGTGCGTGGGAAACGCCATGAAGAGCCCGAACAAGCCGATTCAGGAGTACATGACGCCGTTGCCGCACACGATCGGCGCCGATCAGACGCTGGCCGCCGCGCGCGAACGGATGGCCAAGCTCGGCGCGCGGCACCTACCGGTGCTCGATGGTGGCGCGCTCGTCGGGGTGCTCTCGCAGCGAGACATCGCGTTCATCTGCGCGCTTCGCTCGATCGATCCCGATCGAACCACCGTGGACGAGGCGATGACGCCCGAGCCGTACATCGTCGGCCCCGAGATGCCGGTCGCCGCGGTGGCGCGGACGATGGCTGACCGAAAGGTGGGCTGCGCGATCGTGGTCGAGCGCGGAAACGTCGTCGGGATCTGGACCACGACCGACGCGCTGTCGCTGCTCGCGAGCATGTTCGCGCTCGGCGCGGCGCCGCGTGCGACCGGGCCGCTTCCCAGCGAGGTCCGCCAGCGGATCCTCGACGAGCACACGATCGTCGCCGAGCTGCTCGACGCGGCGGAGCGGCTCGCCACGCGCGTCCTCGCGGACGAGCCCGACGCCGTTCCCGAGCTCGTGACCCAGGCTCGGGACCTCTATCAGACACTCGTGCGCCACCTCGAGCTGGAAGACACGATCCTGGCGCCGGCGCTTCGCGAGACCGACGCCTACGGTCCTGCACGCGCCGACGAGCTCGTCGCCGACCACGAGAAGCAGCGGCATCAGCTCAAGATGGCCCTCGCCGCGATCGACGAGAACGGTGTAGGCGCAGGCCGCCTCGCTCGCTCCATTCAACTCCTCGCGCCGCATCTTCGCGCCGACATGGAGCGCGAAGGCAAAGAGCTCCTGAACGCGACGTTGCTCCAGACGACCCGATCCGCACGGACATCTTCACGGGGTGAGCATGGACGAGACACGCTACGGGTTCGGGACGACCGTTCACGGCGTCGCTTTCGAGGATGTCGTCCAGCGTGTCACGGACGCGCTCGCCGCCGAGGGCTTCGGCGTGCTCACGCAGATCGACGTGCGAGCGACGTTGAGAAAGAAGCTCGACGTCGACTATCGCCCGTACGTCATCCTCGGCGCGTGCAACCCCACGCTGGCGAAGCGCGCGCTCGACGCCGACCCCCAGATTGGTCTTCTCCTGCCGTGCAACGTGGTCGTGCAGGACGCCGGATCGGGCGCTGTCGCCGTCTCGATCCTCGATCCGAGCGCGATGTTCACTTTCGTCGACAACCCCGACATCGCGCCCGTCGCAGACGAAGCTGGACGCCGCCTTCGCCGCGTGATCGGCGCGATGGGCGACGCGTAGCTCGTCCGGACGCCATCTCGGCCAGACCTCCGAAAGCAGACGCAGCATCTGCGCTCGCTCGTCGACATCGCGGCATTGAGCGCCGTGTGTCTGGCTCGTATGATCGGCGTGTGGACCCACATCGCCTCGCGGAGCTGACCAGCATTCGGCTTCATGCCGCGGTGGCTGCGCGCCTCGAGGAGGATCCTTCGATCCTCGCGCGGGCCCGGGCGCGTGTCGCCCGGTGGCTGGAGACGGGAGAGGTCGCGGTCTTCTACGCGAAGGCGTGGGCCGAGGTATTGGCCCGGCCGTCCGACGAGCTATCGAGCGTGCTCGTCGAGGACACGGACAACGCGCGCGCGCTCCGGCAGGTGAGCCCATTCGCCGGAGCGCTCGATGCGCGCGCGCGGTGGGCCGTGTGGCGAGAGGCGCGGGCGGCATCACAGGGCGTCACGTGAGGCGGCACGAGCTCGAACACTTGATCCGTGCCGCCGCCGACATCGCTGACGACGACGAGATCGTGGTGATCGGCAGCCAGGCGATCCTCGGCCAGTTCCCCGAGGCGCCGGAGGCGCTACTCGCTTCGAACGAAGCCGACATGTATCCGCGCAATCATTCGGAGCGCGCCGACCTCATCGATGGAAGCATCGGAGAGCTCTCTCCGTTTCACGACACGTACGGGTACTACGCGCAAGGAGTCGGTGAGCGGACGGCGACGCTTCCCGCGGGATGGCAAGCGCGCCTCGTCCGGATCCAGAACGCGAACACGCGAGGCGCAGTAGGCTTGTGCCTCGAGGTGCACGACCTCGCGATCTCGAAGCTCGTCGCCTGGCGTGACAAGGACCGCCGATTCGTCGAGGCGCTCGTCAGCCATGCGATGGTCGACGAGGGCACGCTTCGCGAGCGGCTGAGCCGGACCGAGCTAGAGGAGCCATTCGTCGAAGCCGTCGAGTCGCGCATCACGGCTCTGTTCCGCTCACCGTCTTGATGCGCTCCCCATGACCGGTCGCTCAGGCCGGGCGGGCTCTCGGTATCGGCCGCACGTGTATGTGGGGACGCTCGTCTTCAGTTTCGTCAGTGCTCCGGTGGCACGCGGCGCCCGAACGACGAAAATGAAGACGAGCGTTCCCGCTCCCTGTCGCGATTTCCGTTACGATGGGGCGTGGCGAGAACCGCGGTGCAGCCCGTGCTGTCGGGGAGCGGATGAGGGCGTGAGCGGAGTCGATCCGAGGATCGGCCAGGTGCTCGCCGATCGGTACGAGATCGCCGGCGTGCTCGGGAGCGGCGGCGTGGGTGTCGTGTATCGGGCGCGGCAGCTCGGAAGCGGGGCGGAGGTCGCGATCAAGCTCTTGCATCCCGACCACGCCGCGAACGCGACGCTGCGCCAGAGGTTCGAGCGCGAGGCGACGGCGCTCGCGGAGGTCGCCCACCCGAACATCGTGCGGGTGACGGACTACGGAGTCTCGGCGGGGACGCCGTTCATCGTCATGGAGCTGCTCCACGGGCAGACGCTCGAGGAGCGGCTCGCGCAGGAAGGCCCGCTCGCGCCGGCGCGGGCGATCGAGATCGTGTCGCAAGCGCTCTCGGGGCTGGCGTTCGCGCACGCTCGCGGGCTCGTCCACCGGGATCTCAAGCCCGCCAACGTGTTCCTCGAGGACGCGAACGGGGACGTGCGCGTCCGGGTCCTCGACTTCGGGCTCGCGAAGTCGGTGGCTGGCGCCCGATCGTCGACCGAGGCCGTGCTGACGAAGGCCGGGTCGGTGTTCGGCACGCCCGCGTACATGGCGCCCGAGCAGACCGTCGGCGACGAGATGGACGCTCGCACGGACGTCTACGCGGTCGGCGTGATCCTCTTCGAGATGCTCGCGGGCGTCCCGCCGTACACGGGCAAGCCGTACGAGATCGCGCACGCGCACCTCGCGTCGCCGATCCCGACGCTTCGCGAGAAGCGAAGCGACGTCGCCGCGAGCCAAGAGCTGTCGACGCTCTTCGAGCGCGCGCTCGCGAAGGAGCCGGAGGAGCGGTTCGCCGACGCGGGAGAGATGTTGGCGGCGGTGCGTGCGTTGCGGGCTCCGCCGGTCGCGCGGATCGGCGAGGCGTCGTCGGCGGGCGACGTGTGGGCGCGCGCGACCCACGCGACCGCGGACGGCCGGCCGCCGCGCGCGAAGCGCGGCCTCGGCGTCGCCATGGCGCTCCTCGTTGCGGCGCTCATCGCCGGCGGCGTCGCGCTCGTCGTGCTCGGAGGTCCGGAACGCTCCTGCGCGAGCTCGCCCGCGCCGTAGGCACCACGCTCCCCGGGAACGTCGCCGCGGGCTCGGGCTCGGGCTCGGCCGAGCGTGTCATGAGGTCTATGGCTAGGCCCCCCCCGTTGACGGTGCCACTGCATGCCTGATAGCTCGGTCGCGCATGAAGACCCTCTTCGCGATCCTTCTCTACACGGCGCTGTTCGTCTGGTTCTTCGTGGCTGGGGTGCGCGATGGGGACATGACCCTCGTGGGCGTCTCGCTCGTGGGGTTTGCGTCGCTCGCGGCGTTCCTCGGCCTGCTCTTTTCGGCGCGCTCGTCGTTCGAGCCGTGGTGGACCGAGCATCGCGATGCGATCGCCGGGGGCGAGGAGATCGCCTACGGCGATCGAGCGCGTCTCTCGGGCGCGTCGCAGATCGTGCGCTTCGAGGCGCGCATGGGCCTCCTCCTGGGAGAGGCCGTCATCCGTTCTCCCGCGTTGGTCGTCGGCGTCGATCGCGCGTGGCCCACGCAGATCGTCTACACGCTCGTCACCCTGCTCTTCGGCTTTCTCAGCTTCCGCGGGCTGCTGCTCGCACCCGTGACGATGGGCAAGAACCTCGCACGGTTCGATTCACTCACGCTCGACGCGCTCGTCGCCGGGATCGATCCGAGCCGCTTCGCGGAGCTCCGGCCGGCCGACGAATAGCGAAGAGCCTCGAGCGTCAGTCGGCGGAGGTCACAGCGTGCAGGAGCCGGTGTTCGTCTCGATGACCATGCTCGCGTCGTACGGATAGCATGGTCGGCGAACAGCGCCGACATGCACGTGGCGAGGAGGGTCCTCCGCCGCGCGCGGCGCCCGAATGACGAAGATGAAGACGAGCGTCCCCGCCCTCACTCGTCCGCGGGGATGAATTCCATCGCGTCGGCTGTGAGGAGGCCGGGCTGGGAGTGTCGGGGCATGAGCGGAGATCGTGGGGTCGGGGGCGAGCTGGAAGCTGAGGCCTTCGCCGAGCCATATCCAACCGTCGGCGTCGGCGGTGCGTTGGTCGACGCGGACTTCGTAGAGGCCGCCGGACTCGCCCCAGATGCCGTCCGAGCCGCCGCTGACTCGGTACATCGCGTCGGGGCTGTTGTCGCTCGAGGGAGCGACCGACACGCGGATGCGGTAGAGGCCATACCGAGGAAGCGTGGGACGCCACTCCGCCCAGGCGGAGGCGTCGTGAGGGGAGTCGTCGTCGTAGCCGGCGGCGGTGGCGTGATAGTGGCCACCGACGAATCCGCGGCTGTCGCTCGCGGTGTACCAGCGCTCCGCGTGCTCGCCGGGGTAGCCGTCGCGAAGCGAGAAGCCGAACCAGTCCTCGTCGTCGACGCGGACCGAAGCGTGGCAAGCGAAGTCGAAGCCCACCTGGCAAAGGACGTAGTCGTCGTAGTCGGCCTTCTCGCCTCGCGGAATCGCCGCGATGTCTTCGCACGAGAGCGCCGCGACCTGTTCGGCGGTGCTCGCGTCGCACTCGTCCGACGACGTCGCGGCCCCCGTGCCGAGGCAATCGGCGATGTGCGCGCTCGCTTCGGCACAGGGGTCGCCCGCGTCGGTGGGGACGTCGCAGGCGGACATGAGCAGCAAGACGGAAGCGAGTTGGGGGAGCGGGGACATGGGACGTCGAGGAGCACGCCGCGTGCCACGGCCAGACGCGCGGGATCCCGCGAGATGCGGCGGGTGCCGAGGGTCGTCGGAGGACGGCCGACCCCAGTAGCGGAGCGTGCGTTGCTCGGAGTGGCCAGCGCCATCGCGTACGCCTGGAACGCAGCCTTCGCCGAGGGCCGAGCGCTCGACGAGAACGGGACCGCCGTAGGAGATCACCGATGCGAGCTCTCGGGTGTCGTCATCCTCAGCGAGCTTGCGCTCGACCGGAAACTCGGCGGCCCGCTGATGCGCGAGCCACACGCCGTCCGACGCGTCGAGCTTCATGCTCCAGGCGACGTTCGGCCTGTACGTTCGCTCGCGTTGGTGCGGGCCCGGGTCGGCGGGCGGCGGCAGCGTGAACACGGGCGGCGACCTCTGGAACATCGGCTCGAGCGACGCGTCGAGCACATCCATCGCCGCCGAGCGAAACCGCGTGGTCAGCACGCGGCCTCGGGTGTCGACCACGACGTCGCGCAGGTCCGGCCCGATCGCGTCGCGCCGCACGACCTCGAGCGAACCGAGCGAGAGCGTCACCAGCGAGCCCTCCTCGCAGGCGACGCGAAGCAAGCCTCGCGCGCGGTCCACGTCGATGCCGCGCGGAGCGGCGCACGCGTCGGTGCGCGCGGTCAGCTCCCCGCTCCGGAGGTCGATCGTCGCCACGGCGCCAGCGCCGCGGAGCACGACGTGCACGCGAGCTTGGATGTCCTCGGCGAGCCGGCCGGGTCGGTCCCCGCGGCGAAGCGGAACGCGGTGGCGCACGCGCCCAGTCTCGACGTCGACGATCCACACGAGGTCGCGATCCGGATCGGACGCGACGAGCAGCTCATGGTCGCGCGTCGCGATGAGCCCCCCGCCCGCGATCAAGTCGCCCCGGGGGCGGCGCCTCGTACTCGCCGCGGACGATGGCAACCGCTTGCGACGACGCCTCCGGTGTCGTCGGCGACAGCGGCGAGCCGTCGACGACCCCACAGGACACGAGGACGGCCGCGAAGAGCGCAGTGACCACCAGCATGCGGCGTTGGACATCGAAAGCAGCGCCACGTTCCTCTCGCCCCTGGTGAGAGGGGACGCTCGTCTTCAGTTTCGTCAGTGCTCCGGTGGCGCGCGGCGCGAATGACGAAGACGAAGACGAGCGTCCCCGTCAATCGTTCGCGGCTGCGACGCGCTCGATGAGCGCCGACACCTCGGCGGCGGTGAACGGCTTCTCGAGCCGCGGCAGGTCCGCTCCGCCCGCGCGCGCGAGCGCGTCGTCTTGGAAGAGCCCGCCGCTCATGAGCACGAAGCGGCTCGCGAGGTCGGGTCGCCGCTCGCGGGTCCGGGCGAAGAGCGCCGCGCCGGAGAGCCGCGGCATCGTGAGGTCGCAGAGAACGACGTCGAAGTCGGCGCCTTCGTCCATGAGAACCTCCTCCGCTTCCGTCGCGCACGTCGTGACGACGAGATCGTGCGAGGGCGAGAGGATCCGGTCGAGAAGCATCCCGATCGCAGGCTCGTCGTCGACGACGAGGACGCGGCGCCGCTGGCTGCTCGGCCTCGCCGGTTGGCCCACCATCACTGCCGGGCGCTCCGTGGCGACCGGGAGAGCGACGGTGACGCGCGTCCCCTCACCGAGCACGCTCGAAACATCGATGCGCCCGCCGCTCTGTCGCACGGTGGCGTCGCTGATCGACAGGCCGAGGCCGGTCCCCTCCCCGGACGCCTTCGTGGTGAAGAACGGATCGAAGACCTTCGGCAGGTCCTCGGGCGCGATGCCCCGCCCGTTGTCCTCGACGACGACCGTCAGCTCGCCCGCCCCGTGCGTCGCACGTACGCGAACCACGTTGCGCGCGACGTCGTCGCCCTCGAACGATTGCGTCGCGTTGATCAACAGGTTGACGAAGACCTGTTCCAGCCGTCCGGGGACGCCGGATACCGACGGAAGCTGAGCGAAGTCCGCATCGAGCGTCGCGCGATCGCGAATCGAAGAGGATGTCATCCGCAGGGCCGACGACAGGATCTCGGACAGCGGCAACGCGACGGCCTCCAAGACGTCAGGCCGCACGGACGCGCGCAGATCGCGAACGAGCGCTGCGATGCGGTCGAGCGCTGCCGACACGTTCGTGAGCGCGGCCCGGCCGCTCTTCACGTCGCGACAGCCCTCGTCGAGGAACCGCTCGAGCAGCTCGGTCGCCATGCTGGCATACGCGAGCGGATTGTTGACCTCGTGCGCGACACCGGCCACGAGCGTGCCGAGCGCGGTCAGCCGATGCGCCCGCCCGAGATCGGCTTGCACGCGGCGCGCCTCGGTCACGTCGCGCGCGAATGCGAGGATGGCCGGAGCACCCTCGAAGTCGATGACCATCGAGCTGATCTCCGCGACCCTGCGCGGGCCCGGGCGCACGACGGCGTAGTCACGCGGCGGAAAGCGCTCGCCCGTTCGTAGCATGGCCATGGTGCGGTCGCGCATCACGGCCGCGTCCTCGGGCGGCATCGTATCGGCCAGGCTCTTCTTCGACAGCTCCTCGAACGACTCGCAGCCGAGCAGCTCGAGAGCAGCCGCATTCGCGTACAGGAAATTCCCCCCGCGCGTGACGGCGACGCCATCCGGCGCGGCGTCGACGAGCGCGCGATAGCGAGCGTCCGCGCCGATGTCGACCGCTTGCCGCTCGCTCGCCTCTGCGATGAAGATCGCGGCCGCCCGCGTCCTTTCCAGGGTCACATCGACGATCTGGCACGTGATGTCGATGCGCGTGCCATCGGGACGCGCGATGGTGAACGTCGCGGGCGGCAGCGACTCCCCCGCGAGGCGGCGCCGCAACCGCTCCGCGAGCAGAGGCCGCTGCTCCGGAACGACGAAGTCGAACGGCTGCGACAAGAGGAGCTCTTCGCGCGAGACGCCGAAGACCGATGCTGCCGCCGGATTCGCCCAGAGGATGCGCGGCGGCGAGAGGAGCGCAACCACACCTCCCAGACCGCCGCGCTCGGCGGCCTCGAGCATGAGCAGCTCGTAGGGGTCCACGCCATCCATGGGGAACAGATCGAGTAACACGGTTCGAGCCGCGGAGCCCACCACGATCGGCCGCGCGATCCCGATGGCAGCGCCATGGTGGAGCTTTGTCGTCGGGCCTGGAACCATGGTGCTCGATGCGCCCGAGGCTCGAGCTCCGGTTCGACGACCGTGTGATGCTCGAGCGGGCGCTCGAGCGCGAGTGGCTCCGTGGCGGCGCGTTCGTGCACGGGGCGGGCGGACTGCCCGCGTTCGCACCGTGCGAGCTCGTGATTGTGGGTCCCGACGGAGCGTCGCTCACCGTGGGCGCGACGGTCGTCGCCTCCGAGGCGGACCAGGCGCGCGAGGGCGGAGTACGCGTCTTGCTCGATTCGGGCTTCGAGGAACGACTCACGGCTCTCGTCGCGGGCGCGGGCGCGGGCACGGGCACGGAGACAGGCACGGGCACGGACGCGGCCACGGGCGCGGACGCCGAGGACGCAAGCGGCTCCGCGCGGTCCGTCTCGCCACGCGAGCGTCTCTCTCTGCTCTCGATGCACGAGCAGCTGAAGCTCGCGCGCACGAGCCCGAGCCTCACCGTTCGCACGACGCTCGAGCGCCTCCTAGACCGCGCGAGCTGGCAAGAGCTGCTCTGCAACCGTCACATCACCGTGCCCGAGATCGCTCGCATCGCCCGCAAGGGCAACGTTCCGCGTCCGCTCATCGAGCTGATCGTGTCGAACGCGTTGTGGACACGCGACGCGATCGTGCGCCGCGCGCTGCTCTCGAACCCCAAGCTCACGACGGAGCTCGTGCAGAAGGTCCTCCGCCTCACGCCCGCCCACGAGCTCAAGCTCGTCCCAAAGCAGACGGCCTATCCCGTGCTCGTGCGTACGCTCGCGGAGAAGATGCTCGCGCGCTGAGGCCATCGTGGAAGGCGCGACCGTCGGAGGACCCGCCGACCCGCCTCGCGCTCGTTACGCGCGCCGCCGCTCGATTGTGCGCCGCCAGAGGCCGTGATACGCCGCTGCGATGAAGCGGCTCGGCGACGTGCGGAACCGAATGCACGATGGGGCTCTTCGTCGTGATCTGTGACTCGACCGCTCGCTTCGGCGGGTGGGACGAGCATGGCGAGAGGCTCGCAGACGACGGAAGCGGCGAGCTCGACCTCGAAGGGTTGCGGGCGTTCGTCGAAGAGGCGCACGGCTCGGGCTCGCTGTTTCACTACGGCGCGCTGCACAGCACTCCGCCGGCGTAGATCTCGAAGCGTCCGTCGCGATCGTCCTCCCACGCGACGACGAAGCGGTCGGCGCCCCACGCGGTGGCCGACCAGTCGGAGACGGTGCCGGTGTTCGTCATGCGTTGGGCGGAGAGATCGGGAAAGCCACCGGCGAGGACCGGGACGCCGTCGGCACCGAGCCACGAGAAGTAGATCTCTACGGCGCCTGCGGTGCCGTCGTGCCAGCTGACGCCGAAGTCGCGCCCATTCCACACGATCGACGGCAAGAACGCGTTGCGATCGGTCGACGTGAGCGGGATCTCCGCGCCGTCTGGCGCGCCGGACGCGTCGAGCAGCTGGGCGAAGATGCCCCATCCGGTGCCGCGATCGTCGTCGTACGCGAGCCCATAGCGCTCGCCGGTCCAGACGAGCGACGCGGCCTGCGAGCCGCCCGGGCTGCTGGTGACCTGCGCTTCGCCGCCGACCGCGCCGCTCGCGTCGAGCGTGGTGAAGTAGATGGCGTAGCGGCCGGATCGATCGTCCTCCCACGCGAGCCCGTAGCCGCTGCCGTTCCATACCAGCGTCGGGCCGAGCGAGGTCCCTGCTGCGTTCGTGACGCGGACCTCGGGGCCGATTCCGCCCACCGGCGGGGCCGAGGCGCGCGAAGTAGATCTCGGTGTCGCCGGTGCGCGCGTCGTCCCACGAGACACCGTAGCCTGTTCCGTTCCAAGCGAGCGTCGGCCGCGCGGAGGCGCCGATGGTCGTGGTCACGGCTACGGCGACGCCGGCCGGGACGCCATCGCCGTCCAACGCCTCGAAGTAGATCTGCGTGTCCCCGGCCGCTGGCCCCTCTTGCCACGCCACTCCGTAACCTGCGCCGTTCCACACGAGCGACGCGAAGCCTGCATCGCCGGGCGCGCTCACGACGAGAGCATCCATGCCGAGCGGAGCGCCGAGCTCATCGACGCGGTTGAAGTAGAGGTCGTAGCCATCGCTTCCGGCGCGGTTGTCCCGCCACACCACACCGAACGCCGTGCCGTCGAAGGCGATGGAGGGCTGGTACGAGCCTCCGGCGGCATTGGTGACGCGGCGCTGGTCGGAGCTGCAAACGCAGGGTACGACACACCTCCCACCGTCCGTCGGCGCATCCACGGCGGCGCCATCGAATGGACCGTCGCGCGAGCCGGCGTCGAGGCTCGCACGCGCGTCGAGCCCGCCGTCGATCCCGAGGAGCGGGTCGTACCCGATGCGCCCGCACGCCGCGACGCTCACGAGCGCGAAGAGCGCAGCGCTGGCTCGTCCCGGCACGTCGCCATCGTACCGCTAGCGAGTGAACGCGGACACCTCTCGGCACGGGCGAACCTCGTCACCTCGGCCGTCGAGCCCGACCTCGCTGGGCGTGCGAGGAGCGGCTACCATGGCGGCAGTCACATGCCTCACCGAGTTGCGCTTCCCCTGTTCGTCGGTTCGCTCTTCGCTGCCTGCGCCTCCGAGGATGTGCGCCCGCCTCCCATGATGGGAGTGGACGCGGGCGCGTGGGACGGCGGCGCGCGCGACGCGTCGGACGGGAGCGCCCGCGACGCGTCGGACGGGAGCGCGCGCGACGCGGGAGAGGACGGCGCCGTCGAGCCCGATGCTGGCCCGCCCACGGAGATGTTCGTGCTCCTCCCGGAGTCGGTCGGAGCACCCTTGACCGCCGCGAACGACGCCGAGCTGACGGCGCGCTTGGCCGAGAGCGCCCCGGGGCAGCACATCATTCTCACCGGGAGCTCCTACAGCGCGGCCCGCACGCTCGGGGAGGGCGACGTGGTGGTGAACCTCGACCTCGATGCGATGCCGCGGATCGCCGGCAACTACACGCTCGAAGGCGACGAGGCGATCGTCTATGGGCTCGACTTCGACGGCGCGAACGTCGTGATCCACGGCGCGCGGGACCGCGTTCTGCGTTCGCGGATCCACGATCTCGGCAGCGAGAGCCTCGTCTCCATCTCGCTCGGCGAAGACGCGATCGTCGCGTACGACGAGATGTATCGCTGGGGCGGCACCGGAATGTGCGAGGCGCGGCGCGGCATCAACATTCGCTCGCCGCGATCCGACGGGATGGACGGCGCGTGGCGGCCGCAGGTCTTCCGGAACTACATTCACGATCAGATCGGCTTCAACCCCGAGAGCTGCGCGACGGACGGCGAGGTGATTGCCGTCGGGCAGACGACGGCAAGCGGGCGGGCGCAGGTGCGCCTGGAGGCGCGCATCCACCACAACTACCTCGTCGATGTCGGAGGTGACAACGAGGGCATCGGCGTGAAGAGCTCCTACGGCGTCATCGCGTTCAACCACATGGTGCGGGCGCGCGGGCTCAACAACCGTTTCGGTGGGCTCAATCTGTACATCGGCAATCGGTTCGAGAGCCCCACGAGCGGAGGCCCCGAGGTCGGTCGAGGCGGGTATTGCAACGTGTCGCTCGGGGAGGTCATCGAAGGGCGGATGGACGTGTTCGACGGCGACACGCTCTTCACCGATACCGCCCCCATGACACGGCTCCGGAGCGACTCGACGGAGATCGTCGGGACGACCTACGCCGTCTTGTACATCGGCGATTGCTTCGACTACGGGCCGTACGACGCGATCCAAACGCTGGTCCGGAACACCAACGCGCCGCCGACCCTCGGCCCCGACCAGTCGGGCACCATCGACGAGTGGGATCAGCCGGCCATCTACGACGTGCCGGATGCGATCCGGCTCACTCCGGCCGACGTCGGCGTGGAAGCGGGTGGCGGCGGCATCGTCGTGCCGCTCGACGATTTGACGCCGTACATCGAAGAGGTCGCCGCGCGCGCCTGCGCGGGCTGAGGACGCGTACAGAAGACGGTGCACGTGCCCGAACCGCGCGCCGCCACGCGTCAATTCAGAAAGAGCGCGAGCAGCGCGCGCAAGACGAGATACGCGGCGAGGAGCGACAGGATGGTCCGATGTCGGGACGTGAAGCGAGCGATGCGCTCGAGCGCATTCTCACGGTAGGCGGCCAGAGGCTCTTCATCGAGGTAGCTCCCGACATCGGAAGAGAGTGCCAGCGCGGTCGGGTATCGATCATCGGGCGACTTCGCCATGGCCTTCATGCAGGCCGCCGCGAGGGGGCGTGGGATG
Organism: uncultured delta proteobacterium; assembly: GCA_963740495.1. Taxonomy (GTDB): domain Bacteria; phylum Myxococcota_A; class Polyangia; order Polyangiales; family CAVUEK01; genus CAVUEK01. The sequence goes on along the minus strand of CAVUEK010000001.1, from coordinate 662,182 downwards.
TCGCGGTCGACGTCGCGGAGCGGGGTCGGCATCTCGGCGTGCACCTTCGCGAGGACCTCGTGGAGGTTCGAGCCGGAGAAGGGCGGTCGGAGCGCGAGGAGGTAATAGAGGATGCCCCCGAGCGCGTAGACGTCGGTTCGAGCGTCGAGCGAATCGATGTCACCGCGCGCTTGCTCGGGCGCCATGTAGGCCGGCGTGCCCATCACGTCGCCGCGTGCCGTCGCGGCGTTCGTCGCTGGCAGCGTGTCGGCGAGCGCGTCCGGTGCGGCGCCGGCGAGGGACTCGTCGAGCGGGGCTCGTCCGAGCTCCTTCGCGATGCCCCAGTCCATCACGAGCGCCTCGCCGAACTCACCGACCATGACGTTCTCCGGCTTGATGTCGCGGTGCAGCACGCCGTGCGCATGGGCGAACGCGATTGCTTCGCACACGCGCTGGAACATCCGGAGCCGGCTACGAAGCCGCGGCTCGGCACGCGCCCACGCGTCGAGGCGGGCGCCGCGGACGAGCTTCATGACGTAGAAGACGCGTCCGTCCGGGAGCGTGCCGACGTCGTGGACGGGCACGATGCTCGGATGCTCGAGCCGAGCGATCACCTCGGCCTCGCGCACGAGCCTCGCTGCGAGCGCCGGCGAGCCGAGCTCGAGCGAGACTTTCACGGCGACCTCGCGCCCGAGCGCCGCGTCCTCGGCGCGATAGACGGTCGCCATGCCGCCGCGGCCGAGCGGCCCGAGGATGCGGTATTTCGTCCCGCCGAGCTGCGGGGCGCCGACGACCTCGCTCAGATGCGCGACGATGTCGTCGGCGAGAAACATCACGCCTCGCCCGTCACGTACGCGGCCTCGCTCCTCTGCTCTTCGTGAGTCGCGGTGATCTCCCCGAGACGCTCGAGCACGAGCCGCCTGAGCTCACGACGCGCCCACGCCAACTGGTTCGTGACGGTCGTCACGGGAAGGCCGAGCTCGCGCCCGATCGCGTCATACGTCGGCCGGTCCGGCCCGCCGGTCAGGTCGTAGCTGCGGAAGATCTCGTACGCGCTCTCCTTGCCGTTGCGCTCACAGCCGGCGCGAAGGGCTTCGACGCCCCACTCGAAGAGGGCGCGTCGCCACTCGCGGTCGAACGCCTCCTCGACGTCCGCTTCGGGATCGACGAGCGCGACCTCCCTCTCCGCGCTCTCGAAATCGAGAGACACCTTCGTCGCGTTACCACCGCGCTTGAGCCGGCCCTCGGCCTTGTGCTCGTTCGACACGAAGCGATCGAGGCAGAGGCGGATGAACGTTCGAAAGCGCGCGCGGTCCGGTTCGTAGGAGTCGAAGATGGCGAGGTCCACCGCGCGCTCGAAGAAGCCTTGAACGAGGTCCGCCGCATCGTCGGGTGAGCGCCGCCACTTGAGGCGCACGTGCTTGTAGGCGGGCTTCCAGTACGCGGAGACGATGGCGTCCCACGACCTCTCGCGCTCCTTCTCGTCCGGGCTCCGAAGGCCGAGCAACGCGGACCGGCGGGTCGTCTGAAACCGCACGCCTTCGAGACGATCGTCCGGAATCACGAGGGATCATGGTACGTGATGCCCGGCCGGCGCAGCAATGTGGCCCTCTGCCGAGCGCGGTGAGAAAATTCGTCGTGGATCGAGAAAGACTCGAGCTCGAAGGTTGAATGGAGCCGTGCGGGCTACTCGGGGCCCGCGTAAAGGAGATTCCCCGTGCTCAACCGTCCGCTCATGGGTCTGCTCGCTGGTGTCTTGCTCGGTGCGCTCGATGGCCTGAGCGCGCTCGTTTCGTCGCCCGAGGTCAGCGACCAGATCGCCGGCATCGTCATGGGCTCCTCCGTGAAGGGTCTGCTCGCCGGCGTCATCATCGGCGTCATCGCGCGCAGGCTTCGTTCGCGCGTGGCGGGGCTCGTGGTCGGAACGGCCGTCGCGCTCGTCATCACGGCGCCGATCGCGTACCTCAACGCGACAACGTACGGTGAGGTCAGTTACTACTGGAAGATCATGCTTCCGGGCGCGCTGGTCGGCACGATCGTCGGGTACGTCGTGATGCGCTACGGCGCCCCCCCCGCATCACGGTCGCGGACCGAGAGCGCGTAGCCGCCCGCGGCGAGCAAGTGCCCGCCGACGTCACGTCTAGCGCACTCCGACCACGATGCCCTCGCGCCTCGCGCCGCGGACGACGAGCTCGAAGTCGTCGCCGGCCCGTTTGCCGACGAGCGCGCGCCCGATCGGCGACGACGGCGTCACCACCGTCACCCGGCAGCCGCCGACATCGAGCACCGTGCCACCGCCTTGGCCGATCACGAAGAGCACGCGCTCTTCGTGCGCGTCGCCGCCGTCTGTGGGCTCGATCTCGACGTGCACGAGGGCGCCGCCCGCGATCGGATCGTCCGCGCCGAGCACGACGGGCTTCGTCGCCTCGAAGCGCGCGAGCTCGTCGGCGAGGTCCTCGGCGCGCATCGCCTGCCCGCGCGCCACGTAGCTCTGCTCGGTCGAGCGCATGTCCTTGCTGCCCTCGGAGCGATTCTCCTCGTGCGTCGCGCCGGCCGCCGCATCCTTCGCCGCGCGCACCATCGTCTCGAGCGCCTCCCCGATCGCGGCGGCGAGCGCACCGTGAACGGCGAGCTTGTCCGGGAGGTTCACTGGGCGATTGTAGTGCGCGAGCTCGATGGGGCCGATGTCGTCGAACGGCGGCATCCACGAGGTATCAGTGAACGATGAGATCCGGGCGCTCGTCAACGAGACATCGGCCTGATCATTCGCGATCGGCGGCAGGTCAGCTCGGTCTCGATCAGGCGTCGCTGGCGACGCGCGTGGGCGTGAGCCGGCAGTGGATCGTCGCCGTCGAAGCGGGTAAGGCCCGCGCCGAGGTCGGGCTGGTCTTGCGCACCCTGACCGCGGTCGTGACGTTCGGTGACGAGGTCGCGATCGCGGTCGAGCGCTACGACCGCGTACGCGACGAGACCACCGGATGGATCGCACGCGTGCATCAAGAAGATGTGTGTCAGGCGCTGGGGATCCGTCCGACGCTGAAGTACCAGGCCGAGGGCGGCCCGGGTCCGCGCGAGTGGCGATGAAGGTCGGCAGCACCTACGGCGTGAGCAGAGCGAGCAGGCGCCAGTGGGAGCGGCTCGCGGACGAACTGTCCATCGAGCGCGAGCGATCGATCGGCCGCGTGCGCGCGATGATCTCGTGGCGCGGCGGGACCGGCGCGGGCTCGGGAACGACCGCGAGTCTCTCCTCCTTGGGCTCGCCGCCATCCGCGGACGCGCACGCGGTCAGGGCGATCAGGAGGAGCGACCAAAGGGGGCGGGTCAGGCTCGGAGACTACGTGGCCAAGCGAGCGTTTTCACCTTTCCGCGCCGTGCGCACTCGAGCGCGCGGGCTTGCCTGCCGCGCTCTATCGCGGCGACTCGGCGTTTCTTGGTGAACGGTCTCGAGCGTCCTGGGCACGGACGGTCGAGATCGACGATGTTCCTTCACCGAACGCTCGCTTTTTCCACGGTGCTCGCGCTCGGCGGCTCCCTCTCGGGCACCGCGCGCGCCGAGGACCCACCGAGCACGCCGATGCTCGGTCTCGGCGTCTCCGGTCTGCTCTCGCTCTACGAGAACGGTCGCGGTGACTACGACGCCGTCGGAACGTACGGCGTCGACGTGTCGCTGCGCCTGAACCGGTTCCTCACGATCGGTGCGCGACGGCTCGGGCCATCGTGGGGCACGAGGCTCAACGCTGGGCGTCTCGCGCTCGGCGCCACGCCGTTCGTCGGCTTCGCGTTCCGTCACGGCAATCTCGAGCCGTACTACGAGCTCGGTGTCGCCACGCAGGTCCGCATGGGAGGCGCACAGAGCACGGACTTCGGGCTCGCCGTGTACACCGGAGCCGGCTTCCGCTTCTTCCTCGTCGACTGGCTCTCGGTCGGCGCCGAAGGTGCCGTCCACGTCGCGCTGACCGACTTTCTCAACTCCACGGAGGCGCTGTCCGTCGGCGCCGTCTGGCTATCCATCGGCCTCGTCATGACCTTCCACATCGGATGAGGATCTTCGATGCACCGGCGCGTGTCGCGACCTGGAACGGGACCGTCGCCTTGCGACGAAGCTCTGACGAGCGCATGGAAGTGGTGGTGTGGAGACGCGCATCGCTCGCCGTCGTGCCGCGCGTCGCCGAAGATCTCGTCGAGCGGGTCGCTGCGGGCGACGCCGAGGCGCTCGGAACGCTCTACGATCTCCATCACGCGGTGGTCCGCGCGTTCGCGCGTCGGCTCCTCGGCAACGAGGCTGCCGCCGAAGATCTCGTCCAGGACGTCTTCGTGTCGCTTCCACCGATCCTTCGGCGGTTCGAAGGCCGAAGCTCCGTGCGCACGTTCATCCTCTCCGTCGCGGCCAATCACGGCAGACACCACGCCCGCGGTCTCGCGAGGCGCTTGCGCGCGCTCGAACGGATGCACGACGAGCCCGCGAGACGGGCGGAGCGTCAACCGGACGAAGAAGGCGAGCGCCACCGCCTCGCCGAGATGCTCGAGCGAGCGCTCGCCAAGCTGACGATCGACCAGCGGCTCGTCGTCGTGCTCTGCTCGATCGAAGAGCGAAGCTCGGTCGAGGCGGCAGAGATCCTCGGCGTGCCCGAAGGCACCGTGCGGACGCGCCTCTTTCACGCGCGGCGGAAGCTGCGCGCGCATCTGTGCCTGCGCGACGCTGACATGGAGGCCCGCTCATGAGCCACCAAGACGATGACGAGGTCGCTCTCGAGCCATTCGCTCGCGCGCTGCGCGCCCAAACGGCAGGCACGGATCGCGACACGGTCGCGCGCACCCGAGAGCACGTGGTCGAATCGGGACGTCGGCGATCGCGCCGCCCGCGCCTCGTCCTCGCGCTCGCTGCCGCCGCAATCGTATTCGGCGGATCGGCGGCGTGGGCGGTCTGGTCTGGAGCGTTGCGTTCAGCCCACGACGACGACGCGGCGACGACCGCGCGACCGACGCGATCGGACGAGCCGAGGCCGTCTCACGAAGCGCCCGTGATCGCCGAACCGGTGTCCCCAGACGAGGCGTCGTCCACCGTGCCGCTCCCGCCCACGCCGTCGCCCGCCCCGAGGCCGATCCCCGCGCCGCCCGTCCGTCTCGATCGCGACGAGAGAGCGGGCGGGCACGCGGCCGCCGACGACGTCGTGCCGTCAGAGGTCGAGGCGCCGATCGATCCTGGCGAGCGGCGCGCGTACGACGACGCCGACCGCCTCCACTTCGCGGAGCACGATTGGCCCGCGGCGATCCGTGCATGGGATGCGTATCTCGCCGCGTTCCCGAGCGGCCGGTACGTGCCGGAGGCTCGCTGGAACCGAGCCATCGCGCTCGTGCGCGCCGAGCGAAGGGCCGAGGCGCGCGTCGCGCTCGAGCCGATCGCCGCGGGCAGCCTCGGCGGGTATCGCCAGCGCGAAGCCGCGTCTCTTCTCGAGGCGCTCGAGGACGCGGCTCCTTGAGGGCTGCGACGCTGGTGGCGTGCGTCTGGCTCCTCGCGGCGAAGGCGAACGCACAAGACGCACCTCGCGCACCGAGCCTCGTCCTCATCGCCGAGGAGGGCGCGACGCTCGAGGAGCTCCGGGCGATCGCGCCAGAGGTCGCGAGCGAGCTCGGAATGGACGTGCGCGTCGATAGCGCCGCAGGCCCGGGCGAGATCGCGGTGCGCGTCCTCGTCGTCGAGTCGGTCGTGGAGATCGAGATCACGCGCGCGGACGGGCAGCGCGCCCGGCGCGCGTTCGAGCTTCCCGAGTCGCCCGTCGAGCGCACGCACGCGCTCGCCGTCATCACGATCAACCTCGCGAGGGACCAGACGACCGACTTGCTCGCCTTGCTGCGCGCGCGCGGGGACGCGACCGACGCCGCCGCCCCGCCCGCCGCCGCCGAGCGAGCCAGACCCGCAGTCAGTCCCGAGCGTGCGGACGACACAGCGCTCGACCCGTGGCAACATCGCGTGCTTCGGTTCGGCGCCGGAGGTCAGCTCGGCTTCGTGGAGGGCGTTGGTGGCGGGTTTCAGCCGTGGGGCCTCTATGGCATCGACTTCGTCGTGCTGCCGATCCCCGTCTTCGGAGTCGGGCTCAGGGATGTGAGCTTCTTCCCGAGCGCCGGAAGGGTCGTCGTTCAGCTCGCACCGGTCGTCGAGCTCGCCTATCGGGCGTCGGTCCGGGTCGCGCTCCACGCGGTGATCGGATGCGACGTGCAGATTTCGGCGTCGGGCGCGAGCGCGGCGCCTCGGCTCGGGCTCGGCGCCCGCTTCTTTCTCCTGCCCGCCCTCTCGGTCGCCGTGGACGCGACCTTGCGCGTCATCGCGAGCAACGCGTTCCGCGCGTTCGAGGACATCATCGCGCAAGGCACCGTTCCCGTCGCGTTCGCCGTCTCGCTCGCCGTGCACATCTGAGCCCATCCGCATCGTGACTCGTGACGACGCCGGCGGGTAGGACAAGACGCCTCGGCCGTGGTAATCGGGCCCGCATGGAGATGAAGACCCTGCGTCACACGAGGACGTTCTCGGCGCCCACCGAGCGCGTTTACGACGTGTTCATGAACGCGGCAGAGCACGCGAAGTTCACCGCGTACGATGCCGAGATCGACGCGCGGGAGGGTGGCTGGTTTCGGACGTGCGGCGACCGGAACTACGGGTACACGCTGCACCTCCATCCCGGGCACCGCATCATCCAGGCGTGGTCACACAAGTCGTTCCCGGACGGGCACTACTCGGTGATCGATCTGCGCCTAGAGCCGGCCGGTGAAGGAACCCGAATGGAGTTTCATCATTTCGCGGTACCGGACGAGTGCTACGCCTGGTTGGACGAAGGCTGGGAGAGCACGTACTGGGCGCCGCTCGCGCGCTACCTAGAGGGTTGATCACTCCCCGCACAACGCCCGCAAGCTTGAGCGAAGGCGCCGGGTGGCGCACGATGAGCGCATGACTTCCATCGCGCTTCGCTCGTGTCTCGTCTTGTCGCTCGGTCTCGTCGTCGCCTGCGGCGACTCGCACACCGCCGGTGATGGCGGTGGAAGCGATGGCGGCGAAGGCGTGCGTGACGGCGGTGGCGGTGGCGGGCGCGACGGCGGTGGTGGGCGCGACGGCGGCGGGGGCGGGCGACCGAGCGGCGAGTGTGCGACCGACGCCGACTGCCCGAGCGGGCAGACGTGCGAAGCGATCCGGCCCGGGATCTCGGTGTGCTCGTTCATCCCGGACGAGGCGACGAAGTGTTCGTCCACTCCGTCGATCGACGAGTGTTGCTCCACGTCGGACTGTGCGACGGGCGCGTGCTATTTCGGGGCGATCGATGGGTTCTGCGGCGGTCCGGTCATGCTCGAGCACAACGTGTGCGCGAGCGACGCGTGCACCGCCGACAGCGATTGCGCGGCGGGCACCGTGTGCATACCCGCGGGCGCCTTCGGCCGTCCGGTCGCGACGTGCATGTTCGCCGGCTGCCGGAGCGACGCCGACTGCACGGCATCGGCGGGCGGTCACTGCGTGGTCTACCGCGACGGTTGCTGCAACCAACCCTCGCTGCAATGCGCCTACGGCGACAGCTGCCGCAGCCAAGCCGACTGCCCGGACGGCAGCTGCCAAGTCGCCGACGGCGCGACGATGTGCGTCGACGAACCGCTCGCCTGCCCGGCCTGACGGTCAGCCAGAATCGGGCTCGACATCGGGCTCGCCGCCACGCGCGACGCGTTCGCCGGCTACCCGCCGGGCGAGCTCTCGATCACGTCGATGAGGCCGTCGAACGCATCTCGCATGGCCCAGGCTCGAGCGGCGCTGTCTCCGAGGCTGGCGGCCCGTTCGCGGCCCTGGGCGAGCGCGGAGGCCGGGCCGGTGCACCGCGGGCTCAGGCGGGCCTCGATCTGTTCGGCGGTGGTGCGGTAGATCTCGTAGCAGCCTGCGAAGTCACCGTGATTGTAGGTGGGCGCCCCGATTTGGATGGCGGCGTCGATCGACACGAGAACCATCCGCAGATCCTCGTCGGTGCAGCCGTCGAGCAACGATGCGCTGTGCCGAGGCACGTGTCGATCGACCGCCGGCAAGTCGTCGACCGGCCCGGCGGGGGCGACCGGCCAATCGACGGCGCGAGGGGACACCGGCTCGCTCTCGGTGCGCTCCCCGTGCGCGAGAAAGCCCACGAGCAGACCACCACCGAAGCCGCACGCGCACGAGACGAATGCGAGCACGAAGCCGCCGATGATCACGCCGGTCGAGAGCCCACGTCGCGGCGGCTCGGTGCGCGGGGGATGGACTGAGCCCTCGGACGTCACGGCGCGACCTCTTAGCACGGACGGTCCACCGGCTCACGGCGGGCTGAGCGAGTCACGAGGCGATCGTGCCGGGAAAGCTACGGGTCACGCGCGGGGGTCGTTGATTCCGAACCCGACGAGCGCGTCCCGCCACCAGAGCACGCTCCGCTCCGCGCAGAGCTCGTCGTCGATCGCCACGGGCGACCTCGAGATCGGTAGATGGGAGCGCCGCTTCGAGGGTGAGGTCCGTTCGTGGCGCGGTGACCGGCGCGCCCCAGGCCTGCGGCACGCGCGGGCTCGTCCCCCCGGTTCTTGCCCGCCCGGCGGTGAGGCTGGGCGCCGGGTGACGCATGCCCTATACGGAGGGTCGTCGGCGGGGTACGTTGAAGCCGCTTTGGGAACAGGAATGGAGGCAGGTATTGAAGAAAGGCTACTCCGGAGGCAAGCGCCAGCGAGAGGCGGAGCGCGCGAGAAAGCGGCTCGAGAAGGCTGAGCGCAAGGAAAACCGCCGTGAACGCGGCGTGGATGGGATCCCGATCACGACGGCGGAGGCCATCACGGGGCCGCTCGTCTCGAGCGAGGAGGCGATGCGCATGATGGAGGAGCGCTCGAGCCAGCCACGCGACGCGGGTCAGGTCCCGGTCCGGCTCTTCGTCGGCGGTCTGAGCTCCACTACGACCGACGAGACGATCCGCAAGGCGTTCGCCGAGTTCGGCGTCGTGAACGACGCCGTGGTCATCAAAGACCGCGACACGGGTGAATCGCGGCAATTCGGGTTCGTGGAGATGGCGGGTCGTCACGCGGCCGCTCGCGCGATCGAGGGGCTCGAGGGCGCGGAGCTCGATGGCAGCGTGCTCCGGGTCTCCATCGCCGCCGATCGGCCGCCGCGACGGGATTGATGGGATGCTCCGCTGGGACGACGTCGTCTCGCTCGCGAAGACCGGCGATCATCCGCCGCCTCGCACGGTTCGAAAGACCGACGAGGAGTGGCGCGCGCAGCTCAGCCCGGCCGAGTACCACGTGACGCGCGAGCACGGGACCGAGCGCGCGTTCAGCTCCGAGATGTGCTCGCTCTTCGAGCCCGGCCGGTACGCGTGCGTGTGCTGCGACACGCTCCTCTTCGACGCGTCGACCAAGTTCGAGTCGGGCACCGGCTGGCCGTCGTTCACGCAGCCGGTCAGCCCCGATGTGGTCGCCTATCACCTCGACGAGACCTTCGGGATGATGCGCGTCGAGACGCTGTGCAACGTCTGCGAGGCGCACCTCGGCCACGTCTTTCCCGACGGCCCCGAGCCGAGCGGCCTCCGCTATTGCATGAACGCAGTCGCGTTGCGGAAGCTCGCGGACTGAGCAGGCCTGGCGGCGCGGCATCGTGCTCACTCGGGCGGCGCGATGCGGACCGTGAGCGCGCGATAGGCGACGGGCGTCGCGTCGCGCGTGGCGACGACGACGAGCTGGCGGTCGCCGCCCGCGTGAACGCCGTGTCGGAGCGAGAACCGGGGGCCGTCGCCGTCGGCGGCGCCGATTGGAGAGGCGTCGAGGTAGAGCTCGACGTGGTCGGCGCCGGGCGCGTCCAGGGTGACCTCGACGTCGCGGGTGCCGTCGGCCGAGGTGCCGTGGTCGTCTAGCTCGACGACGATCGGGGCGCCCGCGTCGCGCTGGAACGGTGTACCGCTCGCGTCGCGGAGCGCGAGGAGCGCGTGCTCGGCGATCGCCGAGAGCGGTAGGCAGCTCGATCCGCCGGTCGTCTCTGGGACGGATGCCGCGAGGAGGTAGCGGTCGCCCGTCACGGGATCCTCGATGAACGCGTGGTCCAGGCAATCGATGTCCGGGACCCAGCCGGGCTTGTGGCAGACGCGCGCGCCGGGGCCGAGCGCGCGCTCGACGCCCGCCGCGAAGAACGAGGGTGTCGCGCCGCAGAGCGCGTCCTCGACGCGAGCGAGATCGGCCTCCGCGACGTGGAAGCGCTCGCCGGCCGGGATCTCGCTCCGAAGCATCACGCGGCGCAGACCTTCGGTGAGCTCGAAGAGGTCCGTGCAGTTGCCGTCGCGCGGCGGACAGCGGTCCGGCGCCGTGCTCACCATCGCCGGTACGTGGTGCGTCCGCCCGGCCTCGTCGAGCGTGAAGCCGGGAACGTCGCGCACGCCGAAGCCCGCGTACGAGCGTTGGATGACGGTGATCGCGAACCCGCGCTCGGGCGTGAGGAAGACGTCGTTGAGCCGGTCGAAGCCGGCGATGCGGACGCTGCAATCGTAGTCCTCGTTCGAGCTCACGCGGATGGCGCGGTCGATGATGGCGCCGAGCGTGTCGCCGAAGCCGCTGTCGAAGCGCACGAACGCGTCGGAGGTGAAGCCGAGCTCGCTCACGTGCTCGAGCGCGCCGAGCACCGCGAGGAGCTTCACCGTCGACGCGGGCCAGAACGCGCCCGTCGCGAATCCGCCTCCGCCGGCCTCCAAGTACACGTACGCGGGCCCCGACACCCCGTCGACGACGCGTGCGGCGAGCACTTCGGCCTCGGCCGGGAGCGCGTATCCGTCCGCGGCGAACGCTGCGGCGAGCACTTCGTCGTCGGTCGCCCGGTGCGCCGCTTCGCGGAGCACGAGCGAAGGCACGATGGCGTCGTCGCGAAGCGGCGGAAGTGGCTCGCCCGCGTCCGGCGGAGAGGTGCTCGCGTCTCCGCCAGGCGGTCGCGCCGCGCTCGCGTCTGCCGCTCCCCCGTCTTCTAGCTCGGGCCCCGCCTCGTCGCGCGAGCTTGGTGCGCACGCAGCGAGCACCGCGAGCACGAATGCGAGACTGCTGATTCCACTCCGCACGCGAAGGCTCCCCCCACGAGACGTTCACGCCCCGTGCCACCCCCCACCGACGCAGAGATCACCCGCGGGCGCCCACCGCCCGCCACGCCCCCCGACCAGATCGCGAACGCCCCGCACGCGCCAACGTGACGCGGGGACGGTTCCCAGGATCAACGGGAGCCTCCGTTCTGGCCGCGCGATCGCCGCGACCGTGATCGCGCGCGTCGGGGTACCATGACGCCGGTACGCAGGGAGACGCCGGCCGCCACGACGAGCAGAACGATCAAATAGCTCGGCACACGCTCCCCGACACCGACGCAGCCGAGATCGTGTGGACGAACCTCTCCGGTTCGATGGGAGCCGCAAGCGACTGCTCGGCCGTCGGGTACGCCGTGGCCGCGCCCCTCGGCGACGACGCGATCTCCGTGTACACGGCGTTCGAAGACGGCGATCCCGAGGCGGTGTTCGCCTATGTGTGCTCGATGCGACCCGTCGAGGTTCGTGCGAGCACCGTCTCCCCGCAGTGGGAGTGACGGCGCGCTCCACCGCGCCCGGCACCGAGCTGCCGCGCCTCTACCGGCGCTACTGCGACGCTATCGGTGCGGCTCGGTGAGCGTCGCCAAGAGGTCCTCGAGCCGCACGGTCGCGATCCGGGTGCCGACGTCGGAGAATCCGTAGGGCAGAACCAAGAGCTCGCCCGAGATCATGCTGCCGCACGAGTAGACGACGTTGGGGACGTAGCCGTCGCGCTCGTCCTTCGCGGGCTCGAGCAGGGGCTCGCGGAGGTGACCGATGACGCGCGCGGGGTCCGCCCTGTCGAGCAGGATCGCCCCGAGGGCGTACTGGCGCATGGGCCCGACGCCGTGGGTGATCACGAGCCATCCGGCTTCGGTCTCGAGCGGCGATCCGCAATTGCCGATCTGCGTGATCTCCCACGGGCGCTCGGGCGATTGGATCCTTTCGCTCGCGTGCCAGAAGCGGACGTTGTCCGAGCGCATCAGGAAGTTGTTCTCGTTGTCGAGCCGGCTCAGTGCGACGTAGAGCCCATCGATCATGCGAGGAAAGAGCGCCAGCCCCTTGTTCCTCGCGCACGCGCCATTGAGCGTCGCGATCCGGAAGCTCACGAAGTCACCCGTCTCGATCAGCTGCGGGAGGATCTCGTAGCCGTCGAACGCCGTATACGGAGCGAAGTACGTCACCGTTCCGTCGTCGCGGGTGAAGCGAACGAAGCGAGCGTCCTCCATGCCGTGGCTCTCGGTTGGACCGGTCGGGAAGAGAATGCGCTCCGAGAGAGGTGAGTCCGCGGAGAACGAGCAGCCGTAGTTCGAGGACGCGAGCCAGTGAATCGTTCGGGTGGCGTGCGTGGCCTCGGCGCTCGGTCCGTGTCGTTCGTCGACGCCGCGGATCACGGCCTCGAGCTCTTCGAGCGTGAACTCGTCCGCCAACGAGCCGAGGACCGTGGCGGCGATCTCGTCGTGTGCGTGGAGCTCGATCAGCTTGCTGCGGAACGTGTGTTTGTCGTACATCGGCGATTGGTGCCGAGCGGTGCGGGCGTACCGACCGAGCGCGTCCATCTCGATGTGTCCGTTCGCATCGATGACGCCCGATCGGAACTGGATCGAGGAGATGTGACCCTCGCCGATGGCCCGCAGGCTCAAGACGAATCGGTGCTCACCCGGCGCGAGGCCTTCCTGATCGGGCGCGGACACGATCGAAGGGTTCGTGAGCGCTGCGGCCTCGAACGTGTACTCGTGCGCGAAGTAGGCGCCGAGGAGCCATCGGCGCTCGACGGTGAGCGCGCCCGCCTCGGCGACGTGCGGCGCCGCCACCTCGTCGAAGCTCGCTTCGCACACCGATCGCAGGTCGGCATGACGCGCCGCGAACCGATTCCCGCGCGTCGAGGCCCACGTCGCCGCCACCTCCGCCTCGGACATCAGAAGCACCCGGCCCACGATCCGCTCGACGCGTGAGCGTCCGTCCTCCGAGCGCGCGCCGCCTCCGGGCAGAAACGGCTTCGTGATTGACCGCCGCGGGTCGGCGAGCAAGCTCACGGAGGTCCTCGTCACCGGCACGGCGGGCATCGCGGCAGTCTCCTCCCTGTCCCGACGCTTGGCGAGGACGCTCTCGGGATCTCGCTCGACCACGACGATGAGCTTCCGTCGCGGATGTTCGCTCGTCAATCGGTTCTTCCTAGGCGTCGAGCCCGGACGTATCCGGCGAGCCTCGAAAGTGCTGGACGAGCGCCGCGCGCGAGCGGAGGCCGAGCTTCTGCATGGCCGAGCGCAGATACGCCCCGACGGTCGAGATGGAGAGGCCGAGCCAGTAGGCGATCTCCTTGTTCCGCTGGCCGAGCGCCGCGAGCGAGGCCACTTGCCGCTCCCTCGGCGAGAGCCCGCGCGGGTCCGCGCTGTCGGGTGCGTTTCGCCGCGCCACGACGAGCCGTCGTCCGTCCGTGTCGAAGCACTCGACGAGCGACCACGTGCCGGCGCACAAGCCCTCCCAGAGGCGCAGCGCCTCTTCCGGGTCGCTTCGGTCGCGGCTTCGCGCACGATCGATCGCGCGTGCCAAGCGCCGCAGCTTCTCGCGGTTGGTGCGCGCTCGCGCGTCGCCTTGGGCGTAACGGCAGTGTCCGTCGGGATCGAGCACCGCGTCGGACGTCCGGAGCGCGTGCGCCGCGAGCTCGTCCTCGCCGTGCGCGCTCAGCGCGCGGCGCAGGCGGTACCCTGCGACGACGTGCGTCGCGATGCGTTGCCACAGCGCCTGATCGAAGCGGCCGACGTCGCTCGGCGCGCGCAACGGCGAGCACATGGCGAGGCCGTGATGGCTCGGATCGGTCGCGCGAACGGTCAGCTGATCGGCGACGCCGACCTTCCGGCACATCGCCATAATAGCGTCGTTCGCGACGCTGACGTCGTCGTCGCCTTTCCGCTCGAGCCGCTCCCCGATCGTGGCGACGCTCCGTCGAGGGCCACGGTAGATGCGCCAAATCGCCTGATGGTCGAGGAGTGTGTGCCACCGAGCGACGAGCCGCGGCGACACGGTGGAGCCGAGAGAGCTCGCGAAGCGACCGATGCCGAGCTTGCTCGGCTCCGAGGCGTCGAACTCGAACGCGTAGACGCCGTGGCCTCGATCGAGGACGGGTCGCGCCGTGCCGACGATGTCGGCCAGCCACGCGTCGCCATCGTCGTCTAGCCGGTAGGCGGCCTCCACGACCGCCACGAGGTCCGCTTTGCTCACGCCGCCCCCTCGCGCAGCATACCGCATGCAGCATGGGGCGCGGGGCACGGGGAAAGGCGGATCCGGACGCGCGCGCGACGCGCTTCGCGCTCGGCGGTGAGGAGCTCTTCGTTCTGAGAAGCGCGAGGACGTGCCGCGCCGCCGCGCAGTCTCCGCGTTCGTCTCGATCATCTTGGCGAGGCAGGGCTCGGTCAGCTCGGCCGCTCGAGATCGTCCGCCATCGGCGGTGGGATGGTGAAGGGCTGATGCGGCGGCGAGGACTCGCGATCGACGTCGCCCAGCCCGAGACTCGCTCCCCGCGAGCGCTTCGACGAGGATCGAGCGCACGAGCTCGGCGAGGCTCGCCGACTCGCACTTGCGGAGCAGGCTCTTGACCACCGACTTGATCGTGTTCTCCGTCGTCCCGATCTGATCGGCGATCGTGTTCCGCCGCGTTCCGGCGATGGCCGCCGCCAAGATGTCGGTCTCGCGTGGCGAGAGCGAGTGTTTCTGAACGCGCGCTTCGACGACGAGCGCGACGCGGTGGTCGGTGACGCGCTCGAATGCCACGGCGCGTCGAAGAAACGCCCTCACGTTGCGTCGCCGCGCCGGCTTGGCCACGAATTCCGCGCGCAAGAGCTGCGCGCGGTTGATGACTTGGGGGGTGCACTCGGCGGTCAAGAGCAGCATCGGTAGGAGCGGATACTCCCCGCGAAACCGCCGGAGCATGCCGACGCTCGGGCCGTCGACCAAGGACTGCTCGCTGATGAGCGCGCAGAGGCGCGGCTTCGTCTCGAGGATCTCGAACGCCTCGCGCGCGGACCGCAGCACGCTCGCGCGTCGCAACGGCGTGCACTGGCGCCAGACCGCGTCCGCGGCGACGGGGTCCGGCTCGACGATCAGGATCCGCCCGAGGGGCTCCATGAGTCGGCCGACTCTACCAGCACATGCGCCAAGTGGTGTCAGGATCGTCCTGACGCTCGTGTGTCTTGCGACGCCAAATCTTTGTCGCGGGCGGGCCATCGGATCGTGTACAGTGGCGCCTCGTCGGGCGCGATGGCGAAGCACAGCATCGAGCGAACCAGCGATGTCGTCCGGATCTCGCTGACCGGGCAGTTCGACGAGGAGGACGCAGACCTACTCCACTCGGAGCTGCGCTCGGTGCGCTTCGGGCTCACGAAGAAGGTCACCGTCGACCTTCGCGGCCTCGAAAACTGCACGATCATGGGGCGTACGCGCTTGATGGACGTGCAGCGACTGCTCATGGAGCACCACGTGCGGACGGCGTGGATCAGCGACAAGCCCCGGTTCCGCGGGACCGCTCTCTGGGTGTTGCGCGAGGTCCACGACGATAGCGCGGGCGTCTGCCGCGACGACGAATCGGCCGCCGCCTGGCTCGAAGGCGAAGAAAAGCGGACCGCGATGAAGCTCGAACGCTATCTCGCGTGGGTCACGGAGAAGGCGTGAAGGACTACCGCGACCGCTCCAATCTCTCACTCACGCAGCGGCTCGTCGCGAGCCTCTTCGACGCCGCGACGTACAGCCGGATGCGGTCGTCACTTCCGTTCGCGACGAAGCTGATCCGCCAGTTCGGCACCAAGGACGCCTTCCGTTACTTCCTCTTGTTGGGCGATGTCGGGCCGCACGCGGAAAAGGTGCTCGGAGAAGCCGATGGCCAGCTCCTCATCGCGCTCTCCGCGATGTGGAACGGGTGCCGGTTCTGCGCTCTCGGCCACTGCCTGGCAGCCAACATGGTGCGTTTTCGCGACGAGGGCCTGATGTGCCCGCTGACCCACGTCGAGATGATGCGGCTGCAGACGCAGCGCGACGACGCCGCGATGGCGCGGATCGAGGAGGTCCTGTCGGCCCCCGAGTACGACCGGACGAGGAAGCTCGCCCACCGCATGTACGAGCTCGAGTTCGGCATCGCCGGGGTGGGCACCGAGCACGACAAGCTCCTCGCGGGTCTGCTCGCGACGTGGGCGTGGCTCTCCGAGTGCAGCATTCTCGCGATGGACACGAGCCCTCACGAGATCCCGCCGCTCAGCCCCGTCGCGAAGGACAAGAAGACCGTCGAGGCGTACTTCGAAGAGTTCAAACGACGCTTTCCGGACGACGCCGCGGGTCTCTAGCGCGCACAGTGTACGCCTTCGCGTACTACCCCTAGGGGTGACGCGCGCGGCACACGCCTTCGTCTAGGTTCGAACGACCCTGTTCGTTCGGGTGGGGCGAGGGAGCAACCGATGAGCGCCAAATCGATTTGGTCGGTACGGTTTCTTGCGGTGTTGGTGGTGGTGGGGGAGCTATCTGGTTGCGCCATGTCGGCCGACGAGGTCGGAGTGGCGAACCAGGACCTGCACACGCGCCACCTCGCGAGCGAGGTGCGTGAGCTCGCGGCCGCCAACGGGGTGACGCCAATCCCACCCGCGCCATCGGTGCCAGACGAGCTCTTCGTGCTCGGTCAGGCGCTCGCGTTCGACAAGATTCTGAGCGGCAACCACGACGTCGCGTGCATGACATGCCACTTCTCGTCCCTCGGAACCGACGACGACCGAGCGCTGAGCGGCGGTGTCGGCGGCCGCGGTCTGGGCTCCGAACGCAGGGGAGGCATGATCCACCCTCGCAGCACGCAACCGCTCTTCAACCTCCACGCGTTCGACACGATGTTCTGGGACTCGCGCGTCAAGCACGGTGGGACCCGCCCGAACGGCATCGCGAGCCCTGCGGGCATCGACATGTCGGACGACATGTTCGAAACGCTCGAGTTCGGGGTCGTCGCCGCGCAAGCGATGCTGCCCGTCCTCGAGCGCATCGAGATGCGTGGTCATCGATTCACCAACAACCCGAGCGCCAACGAGCTGCGCGGCGACCTCGAGCGCCAAGCCGTGTGGGCCGGCCTGATGGCGCGCGTCGGTGAGTATCCAGAGTACCGCGACATGTTCGAGGCGGCCTATCCGGGCCAGAGCTTCGACGACATGACGTTCGCGCACGCCGCAAACGCGATCGCTGCGTTCGAGATCCGTGCCTTCGAGTCGCGCGGCAGCCCGTTCGAGCGCTTCTTGGAAGGCGACGACGGCGCCCTGACCAATGCCCAGCTCGATGGTGCGCGCATCTTCTTCACGGAGGGATGCGCGACCTGCCACAACGGCCCGCTGCTCACGGATTTCCAGACGCACAACACGGGCCTCGCGCAGTTCGGGGTGGGCGTCGGCGACGGCACCTACGACAACGACGACTTCGGGCTCGGAGGCATCAGCGGGCCCCTGAAGCGCGCGGGGACCGGGCAGTCGCTCCGAGACCGATTCCGCGTCGACAATCTCGGCTACCCGCCTCCGCCAGACGTCCCCGGCGAGAATCCCGAAGGCTTCTTCGCCTTCCGCACGGCGCCGCTCGTCAACCTCACCCTCACCGGACCGTACGGCCACGACGGTGAGTTCCTGACGCTCCGCGACTTCGTCGAGCACTACGACAACCCCGCGGCGCGCCTCCTCGAGTACGACGTCGAGGGTGAGCTGAACGAGAGCGAGTCCTTCCTCGCCGACGTCGTGGTCGACAACAGCGAGCACGTGATCCCGCGCATCACGCCGCAGGCGAACGTCCACGTCTCGAACGTCGATCACGTCGTCGCGTTCCTCGAGTCGCTCACCGATCCCGCCGCGGCAGACCTCAGCGGCACGATCCCCGATCACGTGCCGAGCGGTCTCCCGATCTTCGGCGATCCCCCGCCGCGCCTCGGCGAGGCCGATGGGTCGATCACGCTGGTCGACATCGCGAGCGATCCGAGCCGCGGTCTCAGTGACTATCGACGCGTCCCCTCGGCGCGCAACGCGATCGCGGTGGCCGCGCGTGAGGCGTCGCGGACCACGCCGATGGTGCTCCTCGATCTCTTCGGGACGGGCTCCCCCGACATCCTCGGGACACCGCTCCAGTGGCGCGGCATGCCCGGCGTCGCGATCCTCGACTACGACAACGACGGCGACGAGGACGTCTTCGTGACCAACGGTCCGGGCGCCCCGAACAGCCTGTATCAGAACCAGCTCGCCCAGCACGGCGTCGTGCGCTTCGTGGATCGGGCGATCCAGGCGGGCGTGGCCGCGACCGACACGGACAACTCCGGCGTCTGCTACGCCGACATCGACAACGACGGTGACCAGGACATCTTCGTCGTCGCGGATCTCGGACGCTCGCACCTCTTCCGCAACAACGGCAACGGGACGTTCCAGGACATCAGCGCGATGAGCCACACGAACGTCGACGGCACGGGCGGTACGTCGTGCGCGTTCGGCGACATCAACGGCGACGGGCTCGTCGACCTCGTCGTGGGCCGGGCGTGGGACCAGACCAACATGGTCGCGTGCTTCATGGATCCGTTCGGCTCGGGCATCCAGCGCAACGAGCTCTACGTCAACGCGGGCGGCGGCGTCTTCACGGATGTCTCCGCGTCGAGCGGCCTCTACGACGTGGGTGGCCTGCCGCCCTTCGCGACCGGTGCGCCGACCATCACCTGGGCGGTGGCAATGGTCGACTACGATCTCGACGGCGACGTCGACATCTTCACCGCAGACGACCAGTGCGCCCTGCCGCCAGCGATCATCGGAGGCGTCGACCGCGGCTTCCTCCAGATCTTCGACAACGACGGCACTGGCCACTTCACGAATCGCACCGTCCAGGCCGGAACGAACCATCCGTCCGCGTGGATGGGGCTGAGCTTCGGCGACTTCAACTCCGACGGGTACATGGACGTGTTCTCCCCGTCCTTCGGCGACTGGGGCAAGCTCTTCGGCGGCGCTCCGGTCGTGCCGGGGTACGAGACCTCGCGCTGGCTGCTCGGCGCAGCGGGCAAGACGTTCACCGACCCCGGCGTGGGTGACCTCCAGGTGATGCCGTTCGGCTGGGGCACGAGCGCCCGTGACTTCGACAACGACGGCGACACGGACATCACGTTCCACGGCGGCATGGACCTCTGGTTCCACGTGGACCGCTCGAACCCCGGAACGATGATCCTGAACGACGGCGACGCGAACTTCGGCCTCGACCGGTTGGCGTTCCGACCGAACCACGCTCGCCGGAACGACGCCGGCGTCGCGGCAGGCGATCTGAACGGCGACGGGTTCGTCGACCTCGTCACGGTCTCGGACTTCGACGTGCCGGCTCCGATCCCGCTCTTCCAGTACGGCGCGATCGACAACGAGATCCAGTTCTACTCGCCGTTCGACCCGACCGCGTACGCGGTCCTCACGTTCCGCCTGGTCGAGCAGGGCGCGGAGTCGCCGACCGAGAAGATCTTCCGCCGCTTCTCGGCCGACCCCGACATGGTCTATCCGGACGGCTCGCTCTCGGTCGAGCTGAGCTCGGCGATGAACCACAATCGATGGGTCGAGGCCCGCCTCGTCGGGTCGGTAGGTATCGTCCCAGGTGCCCGGGTCAATCGCGACGCGCTCGGCGCGGTCGTCTTCTTCACGCCGAACCACGGTCGCACCGTGATGGCGCCCGTGCTCGGCGGCTCCTCGCACCTCTCGCAGGACAGCCTCACCCAGACGTTCGGGCTCGGGCACGCCGCGACGGGCACGGTCGACATCCTGTGGCCGGGCGGAACGCGCAACCGTCTCTACAACGCCCTCCACCGCGAGAAGCTGACGCTGCCGGAGATCCCCTGCAGCTACGACACCACGGCATCGCTGCTCTCGTACACTCGCTGCGTCGATCGGGCCGTCGACACGCTTCGGTCCGAGCACGTGATCAACCTCGTCATGGCCGTGCGGCTCAAAGCGAGCGCCATCCGCGCGTATGTGGACGCCCACCACCACTAGCCGGCGAGGACGCTCTTCGCCGGTTCGTCAGCGCCGGATCGCCGGCGCTGGTCGGCGACGCTCTTCTCTAGAGCGGCTCACACACGTGGCTGGCGTTGCAGAGGTAGTCCGCCGGGCAATCGTAGTCCGCGACACACGCGTAGGTGCAGCTAGGCGGATCGAACGTCGCGCAGACGGCGTCCGCCGGGCACTCTGCGGCGCCGGCGCAGCTCGAGCCCGCGGCCAGGATCGCCTCGCAAGACGCTGACGCGGTCGGGAAGCAGTAGTTGCCGGGCACGCCTGAAGTGCTGTCGGTCGTCGCCTCCCTCTGGTATGGGCGCGGGCAACTTCCGCCGGCCTCGACGAAGAGCAGGCACCGCGTGGGGTTGCCAGCGGCGGCTAGCTGAACGCACCGCATACCGACGGCGCAGTCCGAGTCGGCTTCGCACGGTCCGCACGGTACGCTCAGGCGTGCCGCGTCTGCGCCGCTGTCGGGCACGGGCGCGTCGGCGAGCGTACCGCCGTCGTCAGGCACGGCTCCGTCGCGGCCTCCCGCGTCCATCGTCGATCCGTCGAGGCGCGACGCGTCCGGCCCGCCCCCGCCATCCACCGTCGGGTCGCAGCTTCGGCGGCAGACCTGATCCGGGCAGCAGTCGAATCGGTCGGGGCAGTGTCCATCCGAGCAGAGGAACTGCCCGTCGAGCAGCGTGGGCGCGCAGCCGACGAGCGCGCATGCTCCCACCACGACGAGCGCGCGACCGAGGCCGACGCGGGTCAGAACCGCCGCGAGAGAGGTCGGTCGGCGCGACACGGGAGGAAGGATAGCAGCGAAGCGCTGCTGTGCGGCGTCGTCTTCGAGGCTCGACGAGCCGGACGTGGATCTCGCATGCTACGTTCGGACGTGGACCGACGTTCAGGTTGGCTCGGCGGAGCGATGCTGCTCTGGCTCTTTGTCGACCAAGGCGCACGGGCCGCGGTTCGTGCACTCGATGGAGTGAAAGGCGATGCCGGAAGTCACGAGAGAACGCGACCTGCCGGAGCCGCTACGCGAGACGGTCGCGCGGCTGCGTGACCAGTACACCCGCGGCGAGGTCGTGCCCGTCCCGGGCGGTGTACGGTTCAGCGACGGCAGCTCTTGGTTCGCCAACGGCTACGAGGTCCGGCTCGACGCGCGCGACGCGCTCGCGGACGCCGTGCCGGCGGTCGGGGTGTTCGGCTCGATCGGCCTCGCGCTCTACACGTACTACCTCTTCGACGACGGACACGCCGAGTGGCCGGCGTGGGCCGCTTGTACCGCCGCGTTCGTGATCGGAACGGGCACCGCGCTCTACCTCCACCAGGGGCGCGCGATGCGCGCCGTCGCTCGGATGGAGCTCGGCACACTCCTGCTCAGCGATCATCTGCTGATCCTCTCGCATGGTCGGTGCGTCCCTTTCGAGCGAGCCTCCATCGTCGCGCACGAGCAGACGACCAAGGGCACCGAGATCAAGACGAGCGTTCACGCCATCCGCTACCGAACGCGCGACGGAGAGTCCGTCCAGCCGTTGACGGGCTTCGGCAACGCGCCGGAAGCGGTCTCGGCGCTGCAACGCTGGATCGCCGGACGGGGTGTATGCTAGGTCGGTGTCGAGGGTGTGAGCTTGCTGTCTCGTCGCGCATTTCTCGAGATACTGACCGGGACGACGGTCTGCGGGGGCGCGCTGTGGCGGGGCGTCGAGCACCTTCGTTCGAGCTCGCGACCCGTCGTCGTGATCGGAAGCGGAGCCGCGGGGTCGATGTCCGCGGCGTCGCTTCTCTCGGCCGGCGTCGACGTCGTCATGCTCGAAGCGGGGTCGTTCCTCAGCCTGGACCCGGTCGCGCTCGAGGCTTTCGACACACCCGAGGACGCCCCGTTCGCGTGGTGGCGCTGCCGCACCGTCGGCGGAAAGCTCACCCGGTGGGGGCGGCACTGCCTGCGGTTTGCGCGCTCCGACTTCACGGCGGGCTCCGCGCTGTCACCCGAGCTCGCGTGGCCCGTCGGCTATGACGATCTCGCCCCGCACTACGAGCGGATGGAACGCCTCTTGTCGGTGGACGGAACCGCCGAGGGCTTGCCAGAGGTGCCCGATGGCCACTTTCTGCCGAGGAGCTCGCTGCCCGCGTTTCACCGGAGGCTCGCACCCCGAGTCGCGCGCGCGGGAGGCAAGCTCATCCCGCCGCGCTATGCGAACGGCGAGTACGCGTGGGGGAGCGAGCTGATCAAGCAGCGGCTCGTGCGGGACTTTCGCTTCTCTCTCGTGCCGCATGCGATCGCATTGAACGTCGAGCTCGATCCGCGAACGAACCGCGCTTCGGGCGTCACGTTCTTCGACGCGTTGGAGGGGCGCGAGCGCACGATCCCCGCGAGCGCGGTCGTCGTCGCCGCGGGTGCCATCGAATCGTGCGTTCTGCTGCTCGGCTCGACGTCCAGGCGCTATCCGGACGGCATCGGAAACGCGTCCGGGACGCTCGGCAAGTACGTGATGGACCACGTCTTCGTGACGACGCGTGCCACGCTGCCCTCGAGCACGCGACTCACCGGCGAGGGGAGCCCGCACCAGGACTGGGGCCCCGAGCGGAACGTCGCGCTTTTTCCGCGCAGAGACCATGGACCGTTCGCCTCTCCGGCGGGCCTCTTTGGCGGATATCAGTTTCAGATCATGACGGGCTCTCGAACCGGGCTCGAGTGGACCCTGACGCTCATGGGGTTCGGGGAGATGCTTCCGTCCGCGACCAACCGGGTCGAGCTCACGGGCCGGCACGCGCCGAATCACCTGCCGATCCCCCGAATCGAGTGTCGTCACTCCGACGACGACGTGCGCATGAGCGATCGAATGGAGGAGGTCGCCCGCGAGATCGCCCGATTGGGGGGCGCCGCGCTTCGGGAGGAGGTCTGCTCGCCGCCCGGCTCGGCGATTCACCAGGCCGGTGGATGCCGCATGGGGATGGATCCGCTCACGAGCATGCTGGACGGAGAGAATCGGAGCCACGAGGTCCGAAACCTCCTCGTCGTCGACAGCTCTTCCTTCCCGACGGTCAACGAGAAGAATCCGACCCTGACGATCATGGCGCTCGCGTGGCGCGCGAGCGGGCTCGCCGCCGCGCGGTTACGAAGCGACGACTGGGCCTGAGGACGACCCCGACCCGTCGACCGCCGCGCGCGCTCGAACGACGTCCTTTTCGTCGACGAGCATCTCGAGCTCCTCGAGGTGCGCGGTCCCTCGAAGCAGGGTCCGCAAGGCCGACCCCCGGATCCTCGTGTCGATTCCGTGCTCGAGCAGCGTCGCGCGGGCACGATCCGCATCCTCGAGGCCGTGACAGACGAGAAGCCTCGACGGTCGCGTGACGCGAAGCCGGAACGCGGCGTCCGACCAGGCGTCGAAGAACGTCGCGCCGGCGAGCGTCAGCGCGAACGGGCTCAGGTCCACGCCGCCGAAGCCCGCCGAGATCGTCGCGCACGCGAGCACGAAGGCGACGAACGCGTGACTGAGGGCGCGGTCGCGCCACGCCGGCACGCGCGTGCGTCGGGGTCCGAGCCGTCGCAGTTGGAGCACACACTCCGCGAGGAGCGCCGCGAGCGCGATCGTGGTCACCAAGAACAGCGCGGGCCGGACGGTGACCGGCTCGTGCCACGCTCCGATCGGGATCTCGAGGTTCTCGAGCCAGGGAGGCATGGCCACGATCCCTACGGCGATCCACATGAGGACCGTCCCCGCGACCGGAACGCGCGGTCGAGCTTCCGCGCCGACCTTCGTACCGTTGGTCTCGCCGCGAGCGAGCACGCGAAGCGTGACGAGCACGACGAGAGCGGCGGCGCCGCACGCGGTCGCTGCGGCCGCCGCATGAGACAGAGAGAGCGCGGCCTCGCGGAGCGACGCGAGGAGCCGCGCTGCATCGTCGAACGTCCCGAAGAGCAGTAGCACCCCGACGCCCGTCCCGAGCCCGAAGCGAGACACGAGCCACGCGAGGAGCAGGGTGAGGATCGCGCCGGCAAAGAAGGTCGCTGCCGGTGCGAGCAGCGATGCCTCGGTCGGAAAGTCGTACTCCACCCGCAGGGCGTAGGCTCGCAGCAGCGCGACCGGTGCAGCCAGCACGACGGTGGCGGCGACCGACCAACGGCGCCGGCGCCTGTGATCGATCGTCGTTCGACCGCGGATGCGCGCCGTCACCGAGGCCACGAGCTCCACGACGGCGAACCCGAGGAACGCCGGGACGAGGCCGAGGTTGAGAGCCCCCGGCAAGCGCCATTGGTCGAACGGCTCCGCGACCTCGAGGGGAATACGCGCCGTCGGCAACAGCACCGAAGGTATGGGGATTCCGAGCCCTGCGTAGTAGACCGACAACCCGACTAGACCGACGAGTGCTCGCCCGAGGACACTGCGCGCCGGGTGTGTCGCGAGGCCGCGTGCCACGCTCGATCATCGCATCGAGGTCGTGCCGAGATCCAGCACATCGTCCGCCGGGTGGGCCGTGACAGGGCGTCCATCGTCCTTGGTGAGCGGACCCTCTTCCGCGGTGCAGGTGTCCTAGTGTGCCCCGGTGTGCCGACACGTAGTCGGTGCGTTCGACCGTGAACGTCGCTTGTGCGCGCGCGTCCAGATCGACATAATCATCGAGGTGGGGAACAAGACCGCCGAAGACCTGATCCCCCTGGTCGATCCGGACGATCCGCCGGAGAAGGGGACTCTCGTCGCGGATCTGTCACCTATCGCCCGTCGGGCCGAGATGAGCCACCAGCTCGCCGAAGCACGCGAGACGGTCAACGACGAGGCGCCCACGACGATTCACGGTCTGCTCATCGACGTCGATGGCGAGAGCTCGAGCGGGGGCACCGATCGTCCGGCCGATCCGCCGACCGACAACCTCGAACGAGCGATGGCGGGCGCAGGCTCCTCCCTGTGGGCGCCTGCGTTGGCGGGAATCGGAATCGGGCTCGTAGTGCTCGCGTACCTGCTGCTCCTGCGGAATTGATTCGCGCTAGGGTCAGCGAAGCGAGATCCGCACACGCGCATGCTCGCCCGCGCGAATGTGCACCGTGTACCGAGTCTCGATGTGCTCTTCGGGGTTTCTGAGCGTGAGCACGTGCGCACCCTCGGGAAGGCTGACACCCATGATGGGTGTGGTGCCGAGGCGCCTTGTACCGAGATAGACCTCCGACCACGGCGCCGTCACCAGGCTGAGCTGACCCTGCGCTGCGGTCGAGGTGTCGCCGGGCGGCGGAGCAGGATCCGGATCCTCCGCGGGTGCCGTCGTGGGCTCGTCCATCTCGGTGCTCTGCCGCATCACCGGGGTGCGTCGGTGCGTGTTGCGACGTACGGCGCCGGCCACCTCGTTCGACATCGTCGCTACCGTCGGCGGTGTTGGCGTCTGCGCGGCGCTACCCTCGTGTTCGGAGCCGGCCGGTGTCTGCGGCATCGCCGAGGGGGCCTCGGTGTCGTGCGCAGTGTCGCGACGAGCAGGTCTCTCCTCGAGTGGCGCCACGACATCTGGCTGTGGGTGCTCGATCGTGGCGATCTCGTCGTTCGACGGCTCGCCCCCGAGGAGCGAGCGCGCGACGAGCCCGAAGATCACGACGGTGCACGACACCGCCAAGAGCACTCCCACTTTCATCCAGTTCGACCGGGAGCGGGCCCGAGCTGCGTGCGACCCCGACACGACGTCGACCGCCGTCCTTTTCTCCCATGCCTCTCGGCTGCGCTGACCCGAGACGCTCGGGGCAGAAGGCGTCATCGACGGGATGCTGTCACGACCGGAGATGTGGGCCTCGAGCGTCCTGCGAATGCGCTCGTCGTGACGCGCGCGAATCCCCGCGAAGAGACTGTCCATCTGCGCCGCGACCACGGATTGACCGTCGATCTGAACGCGCGGATCGGCAGCCGCCGCGGCCTCGATCGCCAAGCGCATCTCCTCGGCGGACGCGAAGCGCGCGTTGACGTCGACCGTGAGCGCCTTGTGCACGATCTCGTGAAGCGACTCGGGCAAGTCGGGCGACACCTCGCGAATCTCGGGGATGTCGGCGTTGAGGACGCGATTCATGAC
Source organism: uncultured delta proteobacterium (assembly GCA_963740495.1). Lineage (GTDB taxonomy): Bacteria > Myxococcota_A > Polyangia > Polyangiales > CAVUEK01 > CAVUEK01. Next base: position 636,087 of record CAVUEK010000001.1, on the reverse strand, counting down.
GAGAAGATCGTTCTCGTCCTTGAAGAGCCGTCGTTGTGCGAGCATCTCCCAGAGGACGACGCCCATGCTCCACACGTCGGCTCGTGCGTCGACCGCCTGGCCTTTGGCCTGCTCGGGGGCCATGTAGGAGATCTTGCCCTTGATACGACCGGTCCGCGTCTCGGCGATCTGAGTCGTCGCCTTCGCGATGCCGAAGTCGAGGACCTTCGTCACCCCCTGGTAGGTGATGAAGAGGTTCGATGGCGAGATGTCGCGGTGGACGACCTGGAGCTGTGTCCCGTCGTAGTCCTTGAGCGTATGCGCGTAGTGCAGCCCTTCGAGCGCGCGCACGACCACACCGAGGCCGAACGAGCGAGCGACCTCGACGCTGTCCCGCCTCGCCTGACGGACCACGCGATCGAGCGACTGCCCCTCGAGATACTCCATCGCGATGAAGGGCAGCCCGTCCTCGGACTGGTTCACCTCGAGCGTGTGAACGACGTTCGGGTGGCTCAGCCGAGCGGCGAGGCGCGCCTCGTCGAGAAACATCGTCAAGAACTCCGGCTCGTCCATGAGCTGCGGGTGGATTCTCTTGACGACCAAGAGCTTGGTGAAGCCCCCGAGACCGGACGCGACCCCGAGGAACACCTCGGCCATCCCGCCGTGCCCGAGCTTCGCGAGAAGGCGGTACTTTCCGCAGTTCTGGCTCAGCCCGGACATCTCGGATGCCGTGGACGGAGACGTTTGCGGGTTGGTGACGGACACCGGCCTGCGATCGTCGATCGGGTACTCCGCAATGTCAACCGAGCGCGAGCTATGACCGCCACAGAAAAATGGGGTACCGTAGTAATGTGAGCATCAGCAGCTCGTCTCCTTCCTCGAGGCGCGTGGGGTCGGATCCTCGGCTCGGAGAGCTCATCGCGGGGGACGCGGTCATCGACCATCGGCTGCCGGATGCCGACGGCTTGGAATCCTTCAGCGCGCGGCGGTTGCGCGGCGCGCGGCTCCTGGTCCGGTTCCTACCCCCGGAATTCGCGTCTGCGGCGAGCGTCTCGCGGATGGAGGCGATCCACGAGCGCATGTCGGGCGTGGGCTCCGTCGCGCGTGTGGTCGACTCGAGCGTGACCGTCGATGGGCTTCCCTACCTCGCGTACGAGCTCGAGGGCGAGACGCTCGAGGACTACATCGCCCATGCGGGCCCGCTCAACATCGTCGACGCGCTCTACCTCACGCTGTCGCTCGCACAGACGATCGCGGATCTGCACGCGCGCGGCATCGCGCACGGCCATCTCACGCCGGCCAACGTGCTCCGGACCGACTTCGGAGAGCTGCTCATCCTCGACGTAGGCCTCGCCGCGCTCTCTGCCGAGGTCACGCCCCCACTCGTCTCGCTCCTGTCAGGCAGCCAGATCGTGGGCAACCCCTCGTTCATGGCGCCAGAGCTCATCGGACGTGGCAGCGCTGGAGCCGAAGCCGATGTGTACGGCGTGGGAGCCATCCTCTACTTCCTCCTCACGGGCAGCCCGCCGTTCGACGGCGCCGACGACGTGGAGCGCGCAAAGCGGGTCACCGCCGGAGCTCCGCCGCGCCTCTCCGAGATCGTCGACTCGGCGACCACCGATCTCGAAGCGCTCTTCACGCGCGTCATCGTCAAGGAGCCCGCGCTCCGCGTCGGCACGGCGGCCGAGCTCGTCAGCGAGCTCAAGCAGGTCTGTCGTCGGTCGGGCTCTCGTGTGTTCGAGTACGAGCGTCGTGAGAGCGGGCTCGCACCCCGGCCGATAGAGCTCAAGCTCGTACCGCAGATCCCCAAGGCGCCGCGGCTGCCGAGCAACGAAGTGGAGCCGCCGGCATCTCCGGCGATCGAGCCTGCGCGGCGATCCCGTGTTTGGTCGACCCTCTTGGTGCTGGCGCTCCTCGTGTCTATCCTTGGTGTCGCATACCTCATGCTCTTCAGGTCCTTCTGAAGGGCGACCGACGGAGATTCGAGTGGCCGACGAACGAGAAGACGACCGAGAGTACACCGTGGTGATCAATCACGAGGAGCAGTACTCGATCTGGTTTGCGGATCGCGATATCCCGAACGGTTGGCGGGAGGTTGGCAAGCGAGGAAAGAAGAGCGAGTGCCTGGACTACATCGAAGAGCACTGGACCGACATGCGTCCGCTGAGTGTCCGCAAGCACATCGACGAGCGGAAGCCGCGGTCAGGGGAGTGATCGCGCGGGCTACGCTCGGCCCCTGCGTGGCTTGACGTGGACGGAGACACCGTGGAGCCGAGCACCGTCAAACGCATCCGGGATCTCATCCCAATCGCTCAGCGTGAGTCGCCGCACTTCCTCGAGACGTACATCGGAGAGCACGTCCTCGTCGTGCCGCCTCAGGCCACCGCTCCCGACGCGTCGTGGACGCTCGACACCCGGCTCTCCGGCTCGGGGGTCAGCCTCCCCGGCTCGAACTTCAAAGACTACGAGGTCGTCTCCCTTCGCGGCCGACTCCGGCTCCTCCATCGCGTGGTGAGCGTCGGTCGAGCTCCCTACAACGACGTCGTCATCGCGCACGAGTCGATCTCCAAGATTCACGCGAAGTTCGAGATCCGTAGCGAGCAGCTCCGGCTGACCGACGTGGGCTCGACGACGGGCACCCTCGTCAACGGCCGCGCGCTCGCTCCGGGTGAGAAGCAGCTCGTTCAGCACAACGACGACATCACGTTCGGTGACCGGACGTTCAAGCTCTATCGTACCGTGCGCCTCCACTCCGTGTTGACGCGGCTCGTGGACATCCCCGTTCTCGACCTCGACTCGGACGCCTGAGAGTCGGCGCGAAGCGCGATCAGCCGAGCGGACGCCACCCCGAGATGGCGCGAGCCACCGCGTCGACGGCCGGAGGTCGAAGCATCGTGTGGTGGTCGCCAGGCACGCGCACGATGGTGCAATCGGGGGCCACCGCGGCCCAGGCTCGGTCGTCGTGCTCTGCGGCCGCGCTTCCTTCGGGTCGGACGAGCAGCACCGGTCCGGCGTGGCGTTCCGGCGTGATCCCATTCATCCAGCGCGCGGTCTGGACGTACCGGTCTGCCGCGAGTCGCAGATCGTCGAGTCGCAGGTCCGACGGTGCCCCGAGCGCTTGGTGAGCCCAGGCGAGGACTTCGTCGCGAGAGGCATCTCGGGCGCGCGGCCCGGCGACGCGCATCGCCTCGGTGAGCAGCTCGCGCGGTCGGCCGTGGTGCTCGAGCATCTCGAGCGCCCAGACGAAGAGCGCGTCGCGCTCCGACCACGCCGAGCCGAGCCCGGAGAGGAAGCTGTCGAAGAGCACCACCGGTATGGGTCGATCGATTCGCGCGGACGCTCTCGCCGCGATCGCGAGGGCGAGCAGCCCGCCGGCCGACCAGCCTGCCACCACGCCAACCTCCTCGACGTCCGCGAGGAGCTGCCGAACATAGTCGTCGATGCGCCGGTCGGCCGACTCTGGCTCGCGCTCCGCGTCGAGTGGAACGACGGCCACCACTGGGCGCGGTCCGAGGCGCGCGGCGAGATGCACGTACGGCGCCGATGTTCCACCGAACGAGTGGGCGAGCACCCACGCAGGCCCAGTGCCGGCGCGAAGCCACGTCGTGGCGCGCGCGGGCGCCGTGAGGTGCGCGTGTCCCTCGATGCGGTCGGCGAGATCCGAGAGGACCGGTGCTTCGAGAGCGACGCGAACGGGGAGCGTCACGCCGATGTGCTCACGGACGTGCGACACGAGCCGAACCGCGAGTAGCGAGTGACCGCCGAGCGCGAAGAAGTCGTCGTTTCGTCCGACGCGAGTGACGCCGAGGAGCTCTTCGTAGATCGCCGCCAACGCGCGTTCTGTGTCGGTGCGCGGCGCCTCGTACGCGACGCTCGAGGTCGGGTCGTGCGCGGGCAGCGCGCGGCGGTCGAGCTTGCCGCTCGACGTGAGCGGCAGCGCGTCGAGCCGCACCCATGCGGTGGGAACCATGTACTCGGGCAGTCGGCGCGAGAGCGCGGCGCCGAGCGCGTCGACGTCGAGCGCCGGCGCCACCACGTACCCGACGAGCCGCTTGCCGCCGACGGCGTCCTCGCGCAAGAGCACGGCCGCGTCTCGTACGCCTGGCTCCTCGCGGATCGCGGTCTCGACCTCTCCGAGCTCGATGCGATAGCCCCGGAGCTTCACCTGGCTGTCGGCGCGGCCGAGGTACTCGAGCTCGCCGTCCCACGTCCAGCGAACGAGGTCGCCGGTGTCGTACATCCGTGCGCCCGGCGCGCCGTCGTACGGGTCGGGGACGAAGCGCTCCGCGGTCGCCGCCGCGCGCCCGACGTACCCGCGCGCCACCCCGAGCCCTCCGACGTAGAGCTGTCCCACCATCCCGGGCGCCGCGGGCCGAAGCCCCTCGTCGAGCACGTACGCCGTGACACCCATCATCGGCGTACCGATCGTCACGCGCTCCACCGGGGCCTTCACGACCGCCATCGACACGCACACCGTGCACTCGGTCGGACCGTACGCGTTGACCAGACGCTTCGAGCCCGCCCATCGGCTCGCGACGTCCACGCCGAGCGCTTCTCCGGCGGACACGATCGTCCCGAGCGACGGAAGCTCGTCGGGGTCCATCACCGACAGCGCGGACGCCGGCAACGTCACCACCGACACCCCCTGCGCATCGAGCTCTCGCACGAGCACATCGCCGAGCTGACGCTCGCTCGCGAGCACGAGCGTGCCGCCGTGCCCGAGCGTCGTGAACACCTCCGAGATCGACGCGTCGAAGCTCGGAGACGCGAACTGCAAGACGCGCACGCCCTGGCCGAGCCCGAACGGCTCGCGCTGACCTTCGACGAGGTTGAGGAGACCGCGGTACGTCACCTCCACGCCCTTGGGCCGGCCGGTCGTGCCCGAGGTGTAGATCACGTACGCCGCTTGCTGCTCGGCGCGCTTCGGGAGCGCTCGTGTCTCTTCGTCGCTCCGTAGCTCCGACACGACGTGCACCGCGGCACCGCTTCGTCCCACGCTGCCGCGTCGCTCGCCGCCGAGACCAACACCCGCCGTGCGCCCGCGTCCTCACGAACGAAGCGCAGCCGCTCCGCCGGTTGATGCGCGTCCACGACCACCGCCACCGCGCCCGCCCGCATCACGCCCAAGAGCGCCGTCACCCAGTCGATCGGCACAGAAGCGCTCACCACCACCCGCTCTTCGAGCTCCACGCCGAGCCCGCACAACGCCCGTGCGACTCGCTCGCTCTCGGACCAGAGCTCCGCGTACGTGACGCGCCGCTCCCCGTGCACCAGCGCGTCGAGCGGCTTCGCCGCCCACTCCCCATCCGCGCCACCGCGTCGCCGCGCACGCCCGGAGCGCCCGCGCTCCAACGCGCGCGCTCCGAACGCTCCGCGCTCGTTGCAAGCTCCAGCGTCTCGATCGCGTCGTCCGCGTGCTCCACCAGATGAGCGAGCGCCCCCTCGAACCGACGCGCCATCCGCTCCGCGGTCTCCCGCTCGAAGAGCGCCGCGTCGTAGACGAGCGCGCCCTCGTAGCCGCCGTCGGCCGCGGGCACGAGCGTCAGCGCGACGTCGACCTCGGAGGTGGCGAGCGCCGTCTCCTCGGGCTCCCAGGACGAGAGCGCGCTCACGCGCAAGACGGACTGAAAGCACGGCGTCGTCGAGGGCTCCGGCCCGAGGCACGAGGCCAGCGTCGCGAGCGGGACGTCGGAGCGCTCGCGCAGCGCGACGATGCGCTCCTCGACCCTTCGGACGAGCTCGCGAAAGGTGGGACGGCCGCGAAGGTCGACCCTCACCGGAGCGAGGCTCGCGAAGGCCTCGGCGAGGTCCTCGAGCTCGGGCGGTACGCGCGCGACCGGGCATGCGACCACGACGTCCTCGCGACGCGCGTATCTCGCGAGGAGCAGCGACCATCCGGCGAGGAGCACGGCGGAGCGCGGCAACTCCTCGCGGCGGGCGAGCTCGGCCACGCGCTCAGCGACCTCCGCCGAGAGCGCGACCGCGCACTCCTCGCGCTCGGCTCCCTTCGCGAGCAATCGCGGACGGTCGGTCGGCAGGTCGAGCGCGGGCGGCGCACCCTCGAGCTCCGCCGTCCACCATGCTCGCGACGCTCCGTCGAGCGCTGCGTCGAGGTCGACGTCGACCGAGGCGAGGAGCGCGTCGAGCTCGCGCTCGGTGCGTCCCTCGGCCCGCGCGGCGCAGCGGATCGCCGCCTCGCGCGCGAGCGCGCGGACCGCGACCTCGGCGTGGTCGATGTTCACGGCCAGCACCAAGAGCTGCTCGTCGTCGGAGGTGCGAACGAGGCGCGCTCGGACCCTTCCGTCGCGCGGCGTGTCGAAGGCCCGACGCGCCCACTGCCGAGCTCGCTCGAGCGCTTCCCCGTGCGGTTCGGACGAGCCGCCAGACCCGCTCTCGTCTTCGCTCTCGACGAGCACGCCGCTTGCCCACGGGACGCGCGTGAGCACACCGTCTCGCTCTTCGAGCCGACCCGTCAGCCACGCTCGGCGCGCCACCGCTTCGTCGAGCGCTCGCTCGAGCGCATCTCGGGCCCAATGCTCACCCGCCAAGCGGAACACCTCGAACGTGGTGCCCGCAGCGATCCCCAAGAGCGGGTCGAGCTCGAACACGTGCGCATCGGCCGGCGCGTGCAACAAGAGCCGCACCGCGCGCTCGTGCAATCGCGCGACTCGCTCCGCGTCGGCGGCGCTGACGCGGCGAGCGTCGTACTCGAGGCGCAGGCTCAGCGCATCGGTCCACTGCGCGGCGAGGCGATACCCGGTCGCCTCTCGGATGCGCACCGTTCGCGAGCTCCCGAGCCCGCCTCCGCTCTCGAGCGCCTCGCCGACCGGGAAGTTCTCCAGCACGAAGAGCGTGTCGAAGAGCTCTTCGCCGGGCCCGATCGCTGCGTACCGCTGCACCTCCGCGAGCGAGATCCATTGATGCTCGCGCTCCTCCGCCAGCTCCTCGTTCGTGCGGCTCAGATAGCGTGCGATCCGCTGGCCGCCACCCGCGTGCACCGTCGTCGGCAGCGTCTGGATGAACAGACCGACCATCTGCTCGGCGCCGCGCGAGCTCGGCCGGACGACCGCTCACCGTCTGTCCGTACGCCACGCGGTCCTGCCGGGACAGGGCCTTGAGAACGAGCGCCCAACCGCACTGCAGCACCGTGCTGAGCGTCACGCCATGCTCGCGCGTCAGTCGCTCTCGGGCGAGCCCATCGCGCGCATCCAAGCTGCCGCTCACCCACCGCGGGCCGTCCCCGTCGCCCGGCTCCAAGGACAGACGCGTCGGCGCTACACCGGCGAGACGCCGCCTCCACCAGCGCCGCGACGCGTCCGGGTCTCGCTCCTCGAGCCATCGCACGAGCTCCGAGAAGGGCGCTGTGGGCTCGTGCGCATGCGCGGAGCCGCCGCGCAGCTCCTCCACGAGCTCGCCGAGGAGGCGCGAGGCCGACCAGCCGTCGAGGACGAGGTGGTCGTTGCTCCAGGCACAGAGCGTCTTGTTCGTCGCGAGGCGCATCGCCGTCACCCGCATCAGCGGCGCGCTCGCGAGGTCGAGGTCCCGCTCTCGGTCGCCCGCCATCCACGACTCGAGCCGCCCATCGACGTCGCTCTCCTCGCTCCAGTCTTGTTCCTCGAACGGGACCTCGACGTCCCTTCTCACCCTCCACAAGGGCCCCGCGGAGGTCTCGACGATCTCGGCGCGCAGTTGGTCGTGTCGCGCGACCACCGTCTGCCACGCCGCGCGCATCGCGCCGACGTCCACCGTCTCGTCGAGCTCGAACACCAGCTGCTGGAAGTACGTGCCGCGGCCGCGATCGATCAGGCGATGGGTCAAGAGACCCTGCTGCATCGGCGTCAGCGGATAGAGGTTCTCGAGGCCCGCTACCCCCGCCGTCACCTGCGCGACCTCCGCGATCGGGAGCTTCGCCAGCGGGAAGTCCGACGGCGTGTAGACGCGCTCTTTCGTCTCCTTACAGTGCGCGATGAGCCTCCTCAGCTCCTCGAGGTGCGCGCGAGAGAGCGCGTCGACCCGCTCGGCGTCGCCCTCGGCGCGTGACCAGCTCAGCGTGAGCCGACCTCCGACGATCGCGGCGTTCACTTCGGCGCGGTTCCAACGCGCCTCGCTCGCCGCCGCCGCGGGCCCCGCCGACTCGTCCGCGAGCCACCACCTTCCCGCCGCGCTCACCCCGGCGTCCACTCGCCCGAGGTAGTTGAACACGATCTCCGCGTCGCACTCGAGCTCGGCTCCGCGCTCGCCCGTCAGATACCGCAGCGCGCCGTACCCCACGCCCCCGCGCGGCACCGCGCGGATGCGCTCTTTGGTCTCCGCCACGAGGCGCCCCGCGTCCCACTCGGCCTCGTCCACGAGCACCTGAGGATGGAGCGCCGTGAACCACCCCACCGTGCGCGAGACGTCGACGTCCGCGAGACCGGACCGGCCGTGCCCCTCGACCCAGATCCGCGTCGACGATGCACCGGTCGCGAGCCGGAGCACGCGCGCGAGCGCCGCGAGGATCACGTCCTGCGCCGCGGCTCCGAACGCTCGCGCAGACTCGAGGAGGAGCGCTCTGGTCTCCTCCTCGTCGAGCGCGACCTCGCGCTCCTCGCTCCGTCCGCCGCTCGAAGCGCCCGAGCCCAACCGACCGCTGTCCGCGCTCGCCTGCGCTCTCCAGTGCGCGCGCTCGTCCTCGCTCGCTTCGCTTCGTGCCCAGCTCGTGAGCCGCTCCACGTACTGCCGCACGCTCGCCGTCTTGGGCGCGAGCGCGACGTCCTCTGCTCGCTCGAGCTGCTCGTACGCCTTGCCGAGGTCCTCCACCGCGATGCGCAGGCTCACCGCGTCTTCCACCGCGTGGTGAATGACCCAGAGCACGCGATCTCCCCCAGCCTCCTCGGGGAGCCGGAACCACACGAGCCGCTGCACGGGGCCATCCGTCAAATCCAGCGTGGACTGCGCCTCCGCCCCACGGCGCTCGAGCCGCGCGCGCCAGTCGTCGGGGCACGCGCGCAGGTCCGACTCCTCCACCGTGAGCGGCTCGTCCGGACCGTACGCGGCGCGCACCTCGGATCCGTCGCGCGAGAACCTCGCGCGCAGCATGTCGTGGTGCCGGGTGACCTCGCTCCACGCCCGGCCGAGCGCCACGACGTCGAGCTCGCCGCGGACACCGAGCAGCACCGACTGGTTGAAGTGTCCCTCCGACGCCCGCGCCTGCGCGAAGTACCAGCGCGGCATCGGCAAGAGCTCGAGCGGCCCATGGAGCTCTTCCTGCTCCCACTCCACACCTTCGGCGACGCGCGCGCGCGACCCGAGGCCGCTCACCGTCCTCTGGGCGAACACGTCGCGCACCTCGAGCAAGCACCCCCGCGTCGCGCGCCCGGCTCACGAGCTGAATCGCGATGATCGAGTCTCCGCCGAGCGCGAAGAAGTCGTCGCTCCGGCCGACCCGCTCGACGCCGAGGAGCTTCTCGAAGAGGGCCGCGAGCACGCGCTCGGCGTCGGTCCGCGGCGCCTCGTAGCGCGACACGGTGAGCTCCGGCGCGGGCAGCGCGCGCCGGTCGAGCTTGCCGCTCGAGGTGAGCGGCAGCGCGTCGAGCCATACCCACGCGCTCGGCACCATGTACTCGGGCAAGCGCGAGGCGAGCGCGCTCCGCACGCGCTCCTCGGACGCGGGCCCGTGCCCCACGACGTAGGCGACCAGGCGCGCAGGGTGGGGCGCGTCCTCGCGCAGCGCCACCGCCGCGTCGCGTACGCCCTCTTGCTCGCGCAGCACGGTCTCGATCTCCCCGAGCTCGAATCCGAAACCCGCGGAGCTTCACCTGCGTGTCCGTCCGACCGAGGTACTCGAGCTCACCCTCTTCGTTCCATCGGCCGAGGTCCCCCGTCCGATAGAGCCGCGCTCCCGGTGCGCGGCCGTAGGGGTCGGGCACGAAGCGCTCCGCGGTCAGCGCCGGCTGCGACGCGTAGCCGGTCGCGAGCTGCACTCCGCCGATGTAGAGCTCACCGACCATCCCCACCGGCAACGGACGGTGCTCTTCATCGAGCACGTACATCTGGGTGTTGAACACCGGCCGTCCGATCGGGACCGCTCTCGCCTCGTCCCGCTCGTCCACGAGGTGGTAGGTGACGTCGATGGAGGCCTCGGTCGGGCCGTAGAGGTTGAAGAGCCCGACGCTCGGCCCCATCACCCGAGAGAAGGCCGCCGCGAGGTCCCCCGTCAGCGCCTCGCCGCTCGTCACCACGCGCGCGAGCGAGCTCAGGCCCGACGCCGCCGGCTCCTCCAAGAACGCCGACATCATCGAAGGGACGAAGTGCATCGTCGTCACGCGCTCGCTCTTGATGAGCTCGCACAGGTACTTCGGGTCGCGGTGGCCCTCGGGACGCGCCACCACCTCCCGCGCGCCCACGAGCAGCGGCCACAAGAGCTCCCACACCGACACGTCGAACGTGAACGGTGTCTTTTGCAAGACCGCGTCCTCTTTCGTCAGCCCGAGCGCGCTCTGCATCCACTCGAGGCGGTTAACGACCCCCGCGTGCGGGACCGCCACGCCCTTGGGCCGGCCCGTCGAGCCCGATGTGAAGAGCACGTACGCCGCGCTCGACGACGGCACCTCGACGCTCACGCGCTCCGCGCGCTCCCCCGCTCCGACGCGAACGACGCCCATCCCAGAGACCAACGCTGCGGCCGGCTCACCGTTCGCCACGACCACGCGGCGCACCCCCGCCCTCTCGCATTGGTAGCTGCAGGCGCTCGAGAGGAAGCGATGGGTCGAGCGGCACGTACGCGCCCCCCGCCTTCACTATCCCGAGCAGCCCCACGACGAGCTGCGCTGACCTCTCGGCGTACAACCCCACCGCCTCGCCGATCTCCACGCCCTCCGCCACCAATCGCCACGCCACGTCGTTCGCGCGCGCATCGAGCTCCGCGTAGCTCAGCGTCACGCCCTCCGCCGTGAGCGCGGGCGCCGACCCGCGGGCGTCCACCGCCGCCTCGAACCATCCGTGAAGCGTGCTCGGCGCGCGCACCTCGTGCCCGGTGTCGTTGAGCCCCCGGACCACGTGCGCGCGCTCGACAGCGTCCATCAGCGCGAGGTCGCTGGTCCGCGCGTCCGGGTCCGCGAGCGCCTCGCGGAGAACGTGCTCGAACCGACGCGCCATCCGCTCCGCGCTCTCCCGCTCGAAGAGCGCCGCGTCGTAGACGAGCGCGCCCTCGTAGCCGCCGTCGGCCGACGGGCGTGAGCGACAGCTCGAGGTCGAACCGCGAGGCGACCGATCTCGGCGCTCGAGCGGCGACAAGCGCAAGCCGCCGACGTCGAGCGCCGTCGCCGGGGCGTTCTGGAGCGCGAACATCACCTGGAAGATCGGCGTCACCGACGTGTCGCGCGCGACGCCGAGCTCCGACACGAGCTTCTCGAACGGCACGTCCTGGTGCTCGAACGCGCCGAGCGTCCGCTCCTTGACGCCGCTCAACACCTCCCGAAACGTCGCGCGGCCCTTCGCCTCGATGCGAAGCGCCAGCGTGTTGACGAAGAACCCGATCAGCCCCTCGAGCTCGGCGCTGCGCCGATTCGCGATCGGGCTGCCGATCACCACGTCCTCGCTCCTGCGCGTACCTGCCGAGCAGCACGGCGTACGCCGCCAGGAGCACCATGAACGGCGTCGCCCCCTCGCTCGTGCGCGAGCGCCGACACCTTTTGGCCGAGCTCCGGAGACAGCGCGAGCTTCACCTCGCCGCCCTGGTCTCCCTTCATCTTCGGCCGCGGGCGGTCCGTCGGAAGCTCGAGCACCGGCGGCGCGCCCTCGAGCGCGCTCCGAAAGTACGCGAGCTGCCGCTCGAGCACCTCGTCTCGAAGCCACCCCCGCTGCCACTCCGCGTAGTCCGCGTACTGCACCGGCAGCGGAGCGAGCGCGAGCGCGCGTCCCTCCACGTGCGCCGCGTAGAGCTCCGTCAGCTCGCGCACCAGCACGCCCATCGACCAGCCGTCCGACGCCACGTGGTGCATCACGAACAAGAGCACCGACTCGGCGTCGCCGAGCTTCAGGAGCTTCGCGCGAACCTTCGACGCCTCGCTCAGCACGAACGGTGCACGCCAGAATCCCTCCGCTCGCTCCTTCACCGCTCGCTCGCGCGCTCTGCGCCCGAAAGAGCGCTCAGGTCTTCCACCGCGAGCTCGCACGTCGGGCGCGCTCCTCGATCATCTGCACGAGCTCCCCGTCGCGCTCCACGAGCCGCGTCCGCAGCACCTCGTGGCGCTCCACCACGCCGCGGAGCGCCGCGCTCAACGCGTCGACGTCCACCGGGCCGCCGACCCGAGCGCCAGTGGCATGTGGTACGCCGAGCTCCCGGGCGTCAATCGGTCCAGCACCCACAGGCGCTCCTGCGCGAACGACGCGCGCGCGGGCCCGCGCCGCTGCGCGCGTCGCACGAGCGGCGGCAAGCGCGCGCTCTCGCTCGCTCCATCGAGCCTCGCCGAGCAGCGCCGATACCGTCGGCGCGTCGAACACGTCGCGCAGCGGCAGCTCGCGTCCGAACCGCTCGCGCGCGCGGGAAGCGAGCCGCACCGCGAGGAGCGAGTGCCCGCCGAGCGCGAAGAAGTCGTCGTTTCGGCCGACGCGCTCGACGCCGAGGAGCTCGCGATACAGACGCGGCGACCACGCGCTCGGTCTCGGTGCGCGGCTCCTCGTGCTCGACGCGCGTCGACTTCAGCTCCGGCGCGGGCAGCGCGCGGCGGTCGACCTTGCCGCTCGCGGTCAGCGGCAGCGCGTCGAGCAACACGAACGCGCTCGGCACCATGTAGTCGGGCAGCCGTGCCGAGAGCGCGTCGCGAAGCTCGGCCGTGAGCTCGGCGGCGTCGCTGGCTCGGCACGACGTAGGCCACCAGCCGCTGTCGCCGCGGCGGTCCTCGCGCAGCGACCGCCGCGCTCGCGCGCACTCCGGTCGCGCCACCAGCGCGTCTCGATCTCCCCGAGCTCGATCCGGAACCCGCGGAGCTTGCACCTGGTGGTCGACTCGTCCGAGGTACTCGAGCTCACCGCTCGGCAGCCATCGGCCGAGGTCGCCCGGTCCGGTACAGCCGCGCGCCCGGCGCACGCCCGTAACGGGTCGGGCACGAAGCGCTCCGCCGTCAGCTCGGGTCGCGCGCAGATACCCGCGCGCTCACGCCGCGCCCCGCCGACGTACGATCTCTCCGGCGAACGCCCGACGGCACCGGCCGCAGCTCTCGTCGAGCACGTACGTCTCATGTCTGCAATCGGGACGCCGATCACGCTGCCGGCACCGCGCCGTCGTCCGCCGGCTCAGCGGGCGCTCGGTCACGTGGACCGTCGTCTCGGTGATCCCGTACATGATTCACGAGCCGCGTCTGCGGCCCCATGACGCGCGCAACCGCGCGCCTGAGCGCGCTCGAGCAGCGCCTCGCCACCGACATGACGGCCGCACGCGAGTCCAGCGCGTCGGCGTCCACTCCTCCAGTACGCCGACAGCTGCGAGGAACGCCGAGGGCGTCTGGCTCAACACGTTACGCGCTCGCGCGATCAGCGCACGAAGCGTTGGGTGAGCGGCTCGTCGGGTCGCGGCACCACGACGCAGGCGCGCCCCCGTGGAGCAGCGCGCCCCAGATCTCCCAGACCGACACGTCGAAGTCGAACGCGTATCTGTGCAAGAAGCTCCACACGTCCGCCGGACCCGAGTCGACGCGTCTGCGTCGCCGCACAGCCGTCGACCACGTTGCGCGTGCGTGACCACTACGCCCTTGGGCTTGCCCGTCGAGCCCGACGTGTAGATGCACGTACGCCCGTCGCGCTCGAGGCGCGGCAGCCTCGCACGCCGCGCGCTCTGCGCGCTCCGACGAGCGTCCGCTCAGCTCGCCCACGCGCACGGCTCCCTGCCCTCGAGCAGCTCCCGAGGCGCTCGACGCGTGCCACGAGCGCACCACTCCGCGCGTCTCGCACTGATAGCGCAGACGCTCGGAGGTAGCGTCGGGTCGAGCGGCACGTACGCGCCGCCCGCCTTGCAGTACCCCGAGGAGCGCGCCACCACGAGCTCGAGCGATCCTGCAGAAGCCCGACCGCTGTCCGACCTCGGGTCCCGACGCCCACCGCCCGCCACGCCGTGCGCTCGCGTCGCCGCAGCGCCCGGAGCTCTGCGTCGGCGACCCGCCGCCGGAGCGCCGCCGCGACGGCTCGCGGTCCACCGTCTCGCTCGAGCCAGCCGTGAGAGCGTCTTTGCGCCGTACACCTCGTGCCGCCGTCTCGTTGAGCGCCACTCGACGCACGCGGCGGCGCTCTCTCGTCGTCCATGAGCTCGAGGTCGCTCACACGCACGTCCGGACGGCTCGACGCCCGCTCCGAACACCGCTCGAGTACCCCGGCCATCCGCTCCATCGTCGAGCGCTCGAAGAGCTCCGCGTCGTAGACGAGCTCACCCGCGTAGCCTCCGCGCTCGTCGGGCGTGAGCGACAGCTCGAGGTCGAACTTGGACGCGACCGACGCGGGCTGCATCGGCTCGAGGGTCAGGCCCCCGAGCCGCAGCGCCTCCGCAGGCGTGTTCTGGAGCGCGAACATCGCCTGGAACAGCGGCGTCACCGACGTGTTGCGGTCGACGTCGAGCTCCGCCACGAGCTTCTCGAACGGCACGTCCTGGTGCTCGTACGCACCGAGCGTCCGCTCCTTGACCCGCTTCAAGAGCTGTCGAAACGTCGGCCGGCCGCTCACGTCCACGCGCAGCGCAAGCGTGTTGACGAAGAATCCGATCAGCCCCTCGAGCTCGGCGCTGCGCCGGTTGGCGATCGGGCTGCCCACCACCACGTCCTCGCTCCTGGCGTACTTCGACAGCAGCACCGCCCACGCCGAGAGCAGCACCATGAACGGCGTCGCTCCCTCCTTTCGTGCGAGCGCGTCCACGCTCGCGCCGAGCTCCGCCGACAGCTCGAGCTTCACCTCGCCGCCCTGATCTCCTTTGAGCTTGGGCCGCGGCCGGTCCGTCGGCAGCTCCAGCACCGGCGGCGCTCCCTCGAGCTCCTTCTTCCAGTACGAGAGCTGCCGCTCGAGCTCTTGGTCCCGGAGCCACCCCCGCTGCCACTCCGCGTAGTCCGCGTACTGGACCGGCAGCTCGCCGAGCTCGGGCGCGCGCTGCTCCATTTGTGCCGCGTAGAGCTCGGTCACCTCCCGCACCAGCACCGCCATCGACCAGCCGTCCGACGCGACGTGGTGCATCACGAACAACAGCACGTGCTCCTCGGGCCCGAGCACCAGCACCTTCGCCCGCAGCTTGAGCGCCTCGCTCAGCTCGAACCGCTCGCGCCCGAAGCTCTGCGCTCGCTCCGCCACCTCCCGCTCGCGCTTCTCTTCGGCGAGCCCGCTCAGGTCCTCCACCTCGAGCGGCACCTCGGCGAGCTCCTCGATCACCTGCACGAGCTCGCCCTCGCGCTCGACGAGCCGCGTCCTCGACACCTCGTGCCGCTCCACCACCCCGCGCAGCGCCTCGCCCAGCGCTGCCACGTCCAGAGGCCCGCGCACCCGCAGCGCCGCAGGCATGTGGTACGCCGCGCTCTCGGGCGACAACCGGTCCAACACCCACAACCGCTCCTGCGCGAACGACGCCGCCGCCGGCCCTCGCCCTCGGCGCCGCACGAGCGGCGGCAACGTCGGGCCCTCCGCTCGCTCCACGCATCGGGCGAGCTCCGACACCGCGCGCGCCTCGAACACCTCCCGCAGCGCCATCTCGCGTCCGAACCGCTCGCGCAGCAAAGACACGAGCCGCACCGCCAAGAGCGAGTGCCCCCCGAGCGCGAAGAAGTCGTCGTTTCGGCCTACACGCTCTACGCCGAGGAGCTTCTCGAACAGCCCCACCACCACGCGCTCGGTCTCGGTCCGCGGCTCCTCGTACTGCGCCGTCGACTTCAGCTCCGGCGCGGGCAGCGCGCGCCGGTCCACCTTGCCGCTCGTGGTCCGCGGCAGCGCGTCGAGCCACACCCACGCGCTCGGCACCATGTACTCGGGCAACCGTACCGAGAGCGCGTCACGAAGGTCCGCCTGAGTCTCGGGCCGTTCCTCTCCCACGACGTACGCCACGAGCCGCTGGTCACCCCGTACGTCCTCGCGCAGCGCCACCACCGCCTCGCGTACGCCCTCCACTTCGCGCACCAGCGTCTCGATCTCCCCGAGCTCGATCCGGTACCCGCGGAGCTTCACCTGCGTGTCGGCTCGACCGAGGTACTCGAGCTCACCCTCTTCGTTCCATCGACCGAGGTCTCCGGTCCGGTAGAGCCTGGCTCCCGCTCGGCCTCCGTACGGGTCGGGCACGAACCGCTCCGCCGTCAGCTCGGGTCGCGACGCGTACCCGCTCGCGAGCTGCACCCCTCCGATGTACAGCTCTCCCACCATCCCCGACGGAACCGGCCGCTGCTCTTCATCGAGCACGTACATCTGCGTGTTGAACACCGGCCGGCCGATCGGCACCGCTCTCGCCTCGTCCCCGGGCCCCACGCGGTGATAGGTGACCTCGATCGACGCCTCGGTCGGACCGTACAGATTCCAGAGCTCCGTCTGCGGCCCCATTACTCGCGCAAACCGCTTCGCCTGATCGCCGAGCAGCGCCTCGCCACTCGACACTACGCGCACCACCGACTCCATCCCGCGCGCCATCGGCTCCTCCAAGAACGCGCGACACCATCGAGGGAACGAACTGCAGCGATGGTGACGCGTTCGCGACGGATCAACTCACACAAGTACGTTGGCTCTCGATGGCCCTCGGGTCGCGCCACCGCCTCGCGCGCTCCTACCGAGCAACGGCAAGAGCAGCTCCCAGACCGACGCGTCAAAGCTGAACGATGTCTTCTGCAAGACCACGTCCTCTTTCGTCAGCCCGAGCGCGCTCTGCATCCACCAGAGCCGATTGATGATGCCCGGCGTGTGGGACGACCACGCCCTTGGGCCGACCCGTCGAGCCCGACGTGTAGAGCACGTACGCCGCGCTCGAGGGCGGCACCTCCACGCTCACGCGCTCTGCGCGCACCGACAGCTCCGCCACGCTCGCCACGCGCACGAGCTCCCTGCCCTCGAGCAGCTCCCGAGAGGGCTCCATGCTTGCCACGACGCGCACCACTCCCGCCGTCTCGCACTGATAGCGAAGACGCTCGAGAGGCAGCGTCGGATCGAGCGGCACGTACGCGCCGCCCGACTTCAAGATCCCCCAGAGCCCCACCACGAGCTCGAGCGATCTCTCGGCATGAAGCCCGACCGCTTCTCCGACCTCGACTCCCTGCTGCACCAACCGCCACGCCACGTCGTTCGCTCGCTCGTCGAGCTCCCGGTAGCTCAGCGTCCGACCCTCCGCCGTGAGCGCCGCTCGCGATGGCTCGCGGTCCACCGTCTCCTCGAGCCAGCCGTGGAGCGTCTTTGCGCCGTACACCTCGTGCCGCGTCTCGTTGAGCGACTCGACCACGCGGCGGCGCTCTTTCGCGTCCATGAGCTCGAGGTCGCTCACTCGCACGTCCGGACGCTCGACCCCCTCCTTCAACACCTGCTCGAGCACCCCGGCCATCCGCTCCATCGTCGAGCGCTCGAAGAGCGCCGCGTCGTAGACGAGCTTACCCGCGTAGCCTCCGCGCTCGTCGGGCGTGAGCGACAGCTCGAGGTCGAACTTGGACGCGACCGACGCGGGCTGCATCGGCTCGAGGGTCAGGCCCCCGAGCCGCAGCGCCTCCGCAGGCGTGTTCTGGAGCGCGAACATCGCCTGGAACAGCGGCGTCACCGACGTGTTGCGGTCGACGTCGAGCTCCGCCACGAGCTTCTCGAACGGCACGTCCTGGTGCTCGTACGCACCGAGCGTCCGCTCCTTGACCCGCTTCAAGAGCTGTCGAAACGTCGGCCGGCCGCTCACGTCCACGCGCAGCGCAAGGGTGTTGACGAAGAATCCGATCAGCCCCTCGAGCTCGGCGCTGCGCCGGTTGGCGATCGGGCTGCCCACCACCACGTCCTCGCTCCTGGCGTACTTCGACAGCAGCACCGCCCACGCCGAGAGCAGCACCATGAACGGCGTCGCTCCCTCCTTTCGTGCGAGCGCGTCCACGCTCGCGCCGAGCTCCGCCGACAGCTCGAGCTTCACCTCGCCGCCCTGATCTCCTTTGAGCTTGGGCCGCGGCCGGTCCGTCGGCAGCTCCAGCACCGGCGGCGCTCCCTCGAGCTCCTTCTTCCAGTACGAGAGCTGCCGCTCGAGCTCTTGGTCCCGGAGCCACCCCCGCTGCCACTCCGCGTAGTCCGCGTACTGGACCGGCAGCTCGCCGAGCTCGGGCGCGCGCTGCTCCATTTGTGCCGCGTAGAGCTCGGTCACCTCCCGCACCAGCACCGCCATCGACCAGCCGTCCGACGCGACGTGGTGCATCACGAACAAGAGCACGTGCTCCTCGGGCCCGAGCACCAGCACCTTCGCCCGCAGCTTGACGCCTCGCTCAGCTCGAACCGCTCGCGCCCGAAGCTCTGCGCTCGCTCCGCCACCTCCCGCTCGCGCTTCTCTTCGGCGAGCCCGCTCAGGTCCTCCACCTCGAGCGGCACCTCGGCGAGCTCCTCGATCACCTGCACGAGCTCGCCCTCGCGCTCGACGAGCCGCGTCCTCGACACCTCGTGCCGCTCCACCACCCCGCGCAGCGCCTCGCCCAGCGCTGCCACGTCCAGAGGCCCGCGCACCCGCAGCGCCGCAGGCATGTGGTACGCCGCGCTCTCGGGCGACAACCGGTCCAGCACCCACAACCGCTCCTGCGCGAACGACGCCGATGCGTGCGTTCGCGACGGCGATCGCACGAGCGGAGGGATCCCCTCGAGGCCTCGCGAGCCGACCGCGCCTCGGCCAACAGCCGGCGCCTGGTCGCGGGGTCTAGGTTCGCGAGACGCTCTCGGATGCGCTTGCGATCGCTCACGAGCTCTCGCGACCAGTCTGCTCGTCGAGCAACGCCTCGAGGGCGTCGGGGTCGTCCTCCAGCCCGGCGAGCGTGAGCTCGTCGACGACGGCGCTCAATGCCGATACGGAGCTGGCGGCGAAGACTTCCGTGATCGCGACCTCCACGCCGAGAACCGCGCGGATGGCATTGACCAACCGGACCACCAACAGCGAGTGCCCGCCGAGCGCGAAGAAGTCGTCCGCTCGGCGCACGCGATCCACTCCCAGGAGCTCCGTGTAGAGCTCCGCGACCACACGCTCGGTCTCGGTCCGCGGCTCTTCATCGACCGCGCGGGTCAAGACGTCCTCGAGGCCGAGCCGCTTCTTGTCCACCTTTCCAGTCGCTCCGACCGGCCACTCGGCTCGCGAGGCAATCGCGGTCGGCACCATGAAGCTCGGCAGCCTCGCCATGAGCTCCGTGCGCAACGCCGTCGTGTCCATCTGCGGAGAGACGTGGGCAACCAGGATCGGCCCGCTCGGTGTGTCCTTCAGCAGACAGACCGCTCGTTCCACCCCCTCGAGGGACTCGAGCGTCCTCTCGACCTCGCCGAGCTCCACGCGGAACCCACGCAGCTTCACCTGATCGTCCGAGCGTCCGAGGAACTCGAGCTCACCGGTGCTCGTCCAACGCGCGATATCCCCCGTCTTGTACATTCGGGCACCGTCACGCGAGAACGGGTCCGGCCAGAATCGCTCCGCGGTCATTCCGGGAGCACCGACGTAGCCGCGTGCCACTCCGGCCCCTCCTATATAGAGGTCGCTCGGGATGCCAACCGGCGTCGCGCGCAGCTCGTCGTCCAAGAGATAGGCCCGGTACCCTTCGATGGGCCGGCCGATGGGAAGGCGGCGGGTCCCCGAGCTCGTCCCCGCCCGCCACGCCGTCGCGGTGATTGCGGTCTCCGTCGGCCCGTACGTGTTCAGCCACTCGCATGCATTGCGACGACGGAAGACGTCGAGCGGTTCGGGCTTCACCTCTTCTCCGCCCACGATCACGAGCCGCACGCTCTTGGGCCATCCACAGCCGAGCTTGTCGAGCTCATATGTGAGCATCGCCCATAGAGCCGTGGTGAAGTTGAGTACCGTGATCCCTTCTCGTTCGACCACCGCAAGCATCCGCTCCGCGGATGTCCTCTCTTCGTCGCTCACGAAGACGACGGTCCCACCAGCGCGCAGCGTCGGGAAGATCTCTTCAATCGATGCGTCGAAGGACAAGCTCGCGGTCTGTGCCACCCGGTCGGTCGGTCCGAGCGCAAACAGCGTCGTCGCGGCGGCGTTGTGCGTTGCCGCCGCCGACTGCGGGACCGTCACCCCCTTGGGGCGGCCCGTCGAGCCCGAGGTGTAGATCACGTAGGCTTCCATCGACGGAAGGACGACCGCGTCGGCGTGGTCCGCCTGCGACCGTCTCGTTCGTACCTCGTCGAGCCGGAGCGTCGGCACGCCCCACTCTCCACGCGTACCGTCGACCGATTCATCCACCACCACCACCGCTGCGCTGCTCTGTTCGATCAGGTACCGCTGCCGCCGCGTCGGAAGACCCGGATCCACGGGGACGAACGAGGCGCCGAGCCTCGATGCTCCGAGCATCGCTACCACGGCCTCCGGTGTGCGTGGCATCAAGAGCGCCACACGCGTCTCAGCCGCCACGCCAAGAGCTCGAAGCCCGGCGGCCACCTGCTGCGACGCGACATCCACGTCCGCGTAGGTCATCCGCTCACCCGTTGCGGACACGAACGCCGTCGCGAGCGGAGCCCGTGCCCGTTGCCGCACGAACGCCTCGTGCAACGTGAGGTCTCGAACCGTCGGCGCGGGCGCTCGCGTCCACGCGTCGAGCATCGGCGCTTCCGCCGCGCTGACGAGCTCGACCCCGGCGACCGATTTCTCCGGGCTCTGCGTGGTGACCTCCACGAGGCGCACGAACTGCTCCGCCATCCGCTCCACGGTCTCGCGATCGAAGAGCGCGACGTCGTAGACCAGGCCGCCCACGTAGCTGCCGTCGGCCGACGGTGTCAGCGAGAGCTCGAGGTCGAACAGCGACGCACCGACCGACACCTGCGTCGGCTCGATCTCGAGACCGTGTAGCTCGAACGCGCTCTCGGGTGTGTTCTGAAGCAGGAACAGAACCTGAAACACGGGCGTGACCGAGGTATTGCGCTCGACGTTCAGGTCGGTCACGAGCCTCTCGAACGGCAGGTCCTGGTGATCGTAGGCGCCGAGCGTCCTCGCCTTCACGCCGCGCACGAGCTCGCGGAACGTCGCGCCCGCGGGTGTGCCCACGCGCAACGCGAGCGTGTTGGTGAAGAAGCCGATGAGCCCTTCGAGCTCGGCGCCGGGCCGGTTCGCGACCAACGTCCCGATCGTCACCTCCTCGGAGCGGGCATAGATCCCGAGGAGCGCGCCGTACGCCGCGAGCAGCACCATGAACGGGGTCGCGCCCTCTTCTCGAGCGAGCTGATCGATCCGCGCGCCGACGTCTGCGGAGAGCTCTACCTTCACCTCCGAACCGCGATCGCGTTTGACCTTCGGCCTCGTCCGGTCGGTCGGTAGCTCGAGAATGGGGGGAGCTCCCTCGAGCTCCGCTCTCCAGAACTCGAGCTGTCGGTCGAGCTCCGCGTCACGCAGCCAGCCTCGCTGCCACTCGGCGTAGTCCGCGTACTGGACGGCCAGCTCGGGGAGGCGCGCCTCGCGCTTCTCGACGCACGCGGCGTAGAGCTCCGTGAGCTCGCGCATCATCACGCCGATCGACCACCCGTCCGACGCGACGTGGTGCATCACGAAGAGGAGCACGTGGTCCTCCGGCGCGAGACGAAGCAGCTTCGCGCGGAGCTTCAACGGATCGCTCAACACGAACGGCTGGCTCACGAAGCTCCGGAGGTGCTCCGCGATCGCGGGCTCGAGGCCGTCATCGCCGGTCCCGATCAACTGCTCGACCGGTAGCGGAACGACGACATCCTCGACGATTCGTTGCCGCGGACCTTCGCGCCCGTCCACGAGCGCGGTCCGCAAGACTTCGTGCCGCCGAACGAGCTCGCTGAGCGCGCGCGAGAAGGCATCGACGTCGATGGGCCCCCGGAGTCGGTAGGCGGCGGGCATGTGGTAGGAGATCTCGTCGGGGCGGAGCTTCCAGAGGAACCAGAGCCTCTCCTGCGCGAACGAGAGTCGGATCGGCCGCTGCCTGTTCGTGCGTGTGAGCGGAGGGGTTTCGACGCCGGGGTCGCTGCCGCGATCCTTCGATTCCTCGATCAGCTCCTTCACGCGGTCGGCGATCGCGAAGAGGGGAGGGCCCGAGAGGATCTCCCTCATCGGCAGCCGCGCTCCGAACCGCGCCTCGACGACGTGAACCAGCTGGAGCGCTACGGTCGAGTCGCCGCCGAGCTCGTAGAGGCTCCTCTGCACGTCGATCTCGGTCGATGCCGAGCAGCTCACGCGCGATCTCCGAGATGGCCGCGTCGTGGCTCCCGAGCGGTCGCGCGACCGGCGGACGCGATGCGGCGACCGACGGATGCCGTCGTCTCGCGCGCTCGGGGAACCGAGATCGGTACATCGGCTGCGGTCGTCACGACGCGCAGCGCGTCTTCGACCGCGCCGAGGAGCTCGGCGACGGCCTCGCTCGTCGCCGGCGTGGGATCGTAGCTCGCGTCGAGAGCGCATCCGTCGCTCACGAACGCCGTCACGTGAATGGGGTACGGCGTGGCGGAAGAGGTCGGGAGCGCTGGCGCGTCTCCCTCGACCACGTCGACGACCACGTCGAACAGAGGTCGACCTGGAGGCGAATGCAGCCACCTCTGAACGTGCGCGAGCGCTTGCCAAGGACGAGCGAGGAGGCTCGTGAGCACGTCGTCCACGTCGGCGAGCGTGCGAGCGGAAGAGCCCGAGACGCGCGCTCGCGCCGGCAGCACTCCGGAGAGCGCGCCGACGGCTCCCTCGCGGAGCGGGCTCTGAGGTGCGCGCGTGTCGAAGTGCGCTCCCCACATGACGTCGCTCTCTCCGGTGATGCGAGCGAGCGCGACCGCGAATGCGGTGTGGACCAAGGTGTCGACGGTGACTCGCTTTCGTCGCGCTGCACGAGTCAACGAGACGCCTTCGACTCGGCGGACCTGTCGTTCGACGAGAGCCCCGCCAAAGCGCGGGGCTGAGAAGAGGCGGCGGGGGGCGTGGGAATCGAAAGCTCGACGCCAGGCGAGCGCTTCGTCGTCGGTTTCCGGGTGGTCACGAAGCCACTCGAGGTGCTCGCGGAACGACGGTGCGTCCTGATCCAGCGGCTCTCCCGCGTACGCCGTGCAGATCTCCTGGAGCAACAGCTGCGCGGACGCGCGATCCGCGACGAGCCCGTGGGTCGTCAGCTGCAGCTCCCACGCGCCGTCGTGAAGGCGAGCCGCCGTGACGCGCATGAGCGGTGCCCTGTCGAGCTCGAACCCTCGCGTGCGGCTTTCCTCTGCGATCCTCCGAAGCTCGAGCTGGACGTCGGACGCCCCTCGGCCGCGCAGGTCGCGGACGTCGAGCGGAGCGCGGGCTTCGGCGAGAAGGGCTTGGACGTGAGGCGCTTCGCCCTGGCGCGTGAGCGCGACCCGGAGCGCGTCGTGTCGCGCGACCACCTGGTCGAGCGCTTCCGAGAGCCGGGCCATGTCGAACGACGACCGGACCGTGGCTCGGGAGACCCGCACGAACATGGCAGGCTCGATGAGCGCATGGATGAGCATGCCGAGCTGCGGTGGCGAAAGCGGCCAGATGTCCGTGAGCGTCGGGTACGCCCGGGTGACCGCCTCCGTCGATTGGGACGACACGAGCGCGAAGTCGGAGGGCGTGAACCGCCCGACTCCCGGACGCGTGCAGTACCGAATGACCTCGACGAGCGATCGTCGGAGATCGCGAGCGAGCGTCTCCACGAACGACGGGTCGAATCTGGGAGTGTGCGTCAATCGCAGCTCGAGCTTCCCCTCGATGACCGCCGCCGTGATGTCGATCGGCTCGTCGCGGAGCGCGCTCTCGCTCGACGGCCCCGACTCGATCGCGAAGGAGGTGCCCGAGAACAGCTGCTCGGCGCGGCCGAGGAAGGTGAACCGAATCGATGGCGCGGTACGCAAGACCTTGCGCAGGCCCTCGTCCGACGAGAGCTCCGAGAGGAGCCCGAATTCCGCGCCCCCGCCCGGCGTCCCCCGGATGCACTCCTTCACCGCTACGACCTGGTCCTCGATCGTCTCCTCGACGGGGATGACGACGGGGAAATAGGTCTCGAACGTGCCGACCATTCCCGACACGTCGATGCCTCCCAGGCCCAGCGCGCGGCCGTGAGCGAGCAACGACACGGGCAGATGTCGCGCATCACGCCGACCCGACAACGCCCGCGCGATCCCCGCGATCACCGAGCTCGTCGACCCGATTGCGGAACGCTCGGGGCGCCGAGAGCAGCAATGCAGTCGTATCCTCGACGTCCAGCGAGACGACGACCGAGCTCTCCGAGTCGTCGGCGCGTTCGGAAGCCGGCAAGGCGAACGCTTTCGAGAGCTGGGCCGCCTCCAACCAATGCAGAGCGCCCGCGCCCAGCTCGTCGCGGTGGATCCACTCATGGAGAAGGCCCACCCAGGTACGCCACCTGACCGACCTCTCCGGGCGTGGCGCTTGCTGCCCACGCGCGAGGCTCTCGTACGCCTCGTCGAGCTCTTCGACGACGATTCGCAGGCTGATCCCGTCGACGATCGCTCGGTGAGCTGCGACCAGCACCAGCGGGCCGTTCGTCGCCGACAAGATGACCGCGCGTACGACCGGCCCGTTCTCGACGTCGAGACCGGCGGCCGCTTCGCGATTGGCGGCGGCGACGCGCGGATCGTCGCGGGCGAGCGCTCCGTCGACGCGCTCGTGCTCGATGGAGTAGCTGCTCGCGGCCGTCCCGTAGGTTGCCGCCATGCCAGACAGCCGGACGCGCAACGCATCGTGACGACCGAGCACTCGTTCCAGGGCAGCTCGAATCACGTCGACGCTCGCGCCGGAACGAAACCGCAAGCTGATCTGACGAGCGTGGCGCGTCTCGCGGGATGCCGCGCGGGAGAGGAACCACGCTTGGGCCGCGCTCAGCTCGACCCGCTCTCCTTCCTCGTAGATGGAGTCCAGCGCCTCGGCCGACAGCCGCGCCAGGTCCTCGATCACCGGGCTCGAGAACACGTCCCGCGGTCGGAGCGAGAGGCCCCGCTCGTTCGCATGGTTGGCCAAGCGGATCGCGACAATTGAGTCGCCGCCCAAGTCGAAGAAGTCGTCGGTCACGCTGACGCGCCTCCGCCCGAGCAGCGAGCCGACGACGTCGACCAGGATGCGCTCGCGCTCGTTGCGCGGCTCCACGTGCTCGCGCTCGCCGAGTAGCTCGACGGGTGAAGGGAGACGCTGCCGGTCGACCTTCCCGTTGGGTGTCAGGGGAAGCGCGTCCAGGACGACGAACGCAGACGGCATCATGTACGGCGGAAGCGCGGCCTGAATGCGCTTGCGGAGCGCGGGCACGAGCGCCTGTTGGATCGCGCCGATCTCGGGGTGATTGGTGAGCGCGGCACCCTCGGCGATGGGCGCGGGGAGGCGTGCGGCGTCCCTCACGCCGCCCGCGTACACCTCGTAGGTCGTCGATGTCGACCCGAGCAGCAGCTCGGCCGGTAGCCCAAGATCTTGGAGGGTGCGGAGCGCCTCGCCAGGTGTCGTGCCGTGCGAGGGTGGCCGGGGCGGGTCCGGCAGCGGCTGGGCGCGCGCCGCCGCCTCCTCGAGAGCGTGTCGTTGAGCGAGCAGGTCCCGGAGCCTCGGATGCACCAAGCCACGCACGAGCCGAGCGCCGCCCACCACCAGCTCGGCGAGCTCGTCACCATCCGGGCCCGTCTCGGTCGCCGTGACCGGATGCGGGCTCGGCGGGCCGCCCGCGAACATCGTCACGTCGAACCGAAACAGGCTGAGCTCGTTCGTGTACGGGAAGCCCTTCGGTTGCATGATCAAGCGTCGGAGCTTCGGGCTCGTTCCCACGAAGGCGTCGAAGAACTCTGGTGCGACCAGGAGCTCGCGCTCCGCTCTGACGCGATGTTCCGCGCGGGTGAGCACGTCCGTGGCCTGCCGGGCGGCGCCCGCGCGCGTCCGTTCGATGTCGAGCGCGAACTCGTAGGCGAGCGGGAGGCTCCTCACGTCGCCGACGAAGATCGCGCCTTCCGGGGCGAGTAGCTCGGACGCAGCCGAGAGCGCGCGTTCCAGATAGACGCGCGACGTGAAGTACTGGACCACCGAGTTCATTACGATGAGGTCGTACGGCCCGTCCGCCGCTGCCGCGGAAAGGTCGAGGGCCGCGCCCACGTGGAGATCGACGTGTCCCATCCCCCGTTCGTCGACGCTCTCGCGCAGCGCTTCGATCGCCCGGGTCGAGACGTCGGTCCCGACGTAGCGCTCCACGTGCGGGGCCACCCTGTTCAGGACGAGGCCCGTGCCGCACCCGACCTCGAGGACGCGACGCGGCTCCAAACGCAGGATCCGATGCACGGCCTCGTCGAGCCAGGCCTGCATCTCCGGCTCCGGTATCGCCTCGCGGGTGTAGCTGCTCTTCCAGATCCCGAATGCCGCGTCCGGCTCGCTCGCGTACGCCTCGTCGAAGACGCTTCCCCAGGCGTGACCCGCGGTCGTTCGAGCGTCCTCGGCCGGCACCACGTACGCGACCAGCGCCGAAGGCGCGTCGGGTTTGGGCTCGCGCGCGACGACGACCGCGTCGGCGACGGAATCGCTCGCGCGGAGCGTCGACTCGATCTCGCCGAGCTCGATCCGATGACCTCGGATCTTCACTTGATGATCGACGCGGCCGAGAAACTGCATGTCGCCGTTGTCGAGCTCACGAACGACGTCGCCGGTTCGATACAGCCGCTCGCCGCCGTGCGCACTGGGTGCCGGAAGAAAGCGCTCCGCGGTGATCCGTGGTGCGTCGTGGTACCCGTGCGCGAGACACACGCCACCGATGTAGAGCTCGCCCGGAAGTCCCACCGGTACCGGACGCATCGCCCGATCCAGGACGTGGTGGGTCACTCCCGTGATCGGCTTGGCCAGTACGACGCGGTCCCCCGGACGGAGGACCTTCGCCGAGGTCCAGACCGAAGCCTCCGTAGGTCCGTACAGATTCTGTAGAGAAGAGACACGCTCGAGGAGCGCGTCGGCGAGGTCCTGAGGAAGCGCCTCGCCGCCACAGAGGGCGCGCACCGCGTGTCCGGGCGCGAATCCCCAGTCGATCAGCATCCGCCACGTGCTGGGCGTCGCCTGCACGACGGTCACGCCGAACGCTTCGATGAGCTGCGAGATCGCTTCGGGGTCCCGCCGGTCCTCGTCGGAGCCGAGCACGACGCGGCCACCGGCGTGAAGCGAAACGAAGAGCTCGAGATACGAGATGTCGAACGAGACCGTCGTGAGAGCCAGGACGACGTCGTCATCGCGGATGGGAACGAGGTGGCGGAAGGCGGCGGAGAAATTGACGAGGCCCTGGTGAGGCACGACGACGCCTTTGGGTCGTCCCGTCGAGCCGGACGTGTACATCACGTACGCCGCGGCGTTCCCTTCGATGGCGACGCCTGGTCGTTCGCGACTCTCACTCGCCCATGAGGCCGGCGAGAGCCGGACGGCCTGGTCAGCGAACGACGCGTCGGCATCGTTCGAGACGAGCACGATTCGCGCACCGCTGTGCGCGACCATGTACGCGAGCCGCTCGGCGGGGAACGTCGGGTCGAGCGGCAGATAGGCCGCGCCCGCCTTCATCACGCCGAGCATCGCGGCCAAGAGGTCGGGCGAACGCCTCATCGAGATCGCGACGATGTCGCCGAGCCCGACGCCCTCGCGCGCGAGGCGGCGGGCGACTCGATTCGCGCTCTCGTCGAGCTCTCGATAGGTCACCCGCGCCTCGCGCATCTCGAGCGCGACTCGATCGGGGCTCGCGTCGACCGCCCGCTCGAGCTCGCTCACGACGGTCGCGCTGGCGCGTGCCGGAGCAGGCGGGGACGCGGGCTCGACGACGCGGACGATGCCGGTGTCGTTCGGCATCGCGACGCTGAGCTCGTCGAGGGGCGCGTCGGGATGTCGGGCGGCGTCCTCGAGGAGCGCCGTGAAGCGACCGACGAGGCGCCGAATCGTGGTCTCGTCGTAGAGGTCCGTCGCATACTCGAAACGCCCGACGAGCCCGCGGCTGTCCGACACCAGGAAGACGCTCAGGTCGAACTGCGCTCCGCCGGCCTCGAACGGCATCATCTCGAGGTCCATCCCCGCGAGCGAGAGTCGCGCGTCGGCGCCGATACCGACCCGCCCCAGCAGCTCGTGTCGATTGGGAGGCGGCGACTCGAAGGCGAACACGGTGTCGAAGACGGGCGCCCGACCTCCACCCCCGCGAATACCGAGACGACGAATCGTCTCCTGCAGGGGAAAGTGTTGGTGGCGCAGGTGCTGCAGCGACGTCTCGTGGTTCTTGCGCAAGAGCTCCCGAAAGGACCCGAGGCCCGCGAGATGAACGGTGCGCGGGACGACGTTGACGAAGAAGCCGACGGTGTCGGTGAACGAGGCCGACGGTCGCGCCGCCATCGTGTACCCGTGCGCGATGTCCTCTTGGCCGCTGTAGCGCGCGAGCAACACCTGAAACGCACTGAGGCACACGGTGGCCAGCGTGACCCTCTCTTGTCGGGCGAGGTCCAGGAGCTGCCCGCGGAGGGACGCCGGGAAGTCGTGCAACTGTGATCGGCCACGAGTCGAACGAATCTTGGGGCGCGGTCGATCCGTGGGGAGGCGGAGACGAGATGCGAGCGCGTCCGTGGTCGTCGCCTTCCAATACTCGAAGCTCGCGTCTCCCTCGCTCGAGTCGAGAAGCCTCTCTTGCTGACGCACCAGCTCCCGGTACGGCGTGACGGGCGCGAGCGTCGGACGACGTGCTCGTCTGGCCGCGAGGTAGAACGTTTCGAGGTCATCCAAGAGCACGCGTAGAGACCAGAGATCCACGGCGATGTGATGTAGGCCGACCCAGAGCACGTCTTCGTCGCTGCGCCGCAGACACCGCGCTCTCACGACCGGCCCGAGCGAGAGGTCGAAGGGCTCACGGCTGAGCGTCGCGACCATCTCGCGGATCGCGGAATCGCTGGCGTCCGCGACGTCGATGAGATCGAAGTCGAGCTTGGTCCACGTGTGTACGTGCTGCCTCGAGCCTTCTGGACCGGACGAGTACGTCGTTCGTAGGCTCTCGTGGCGCTCCACCAACATCTGCAGCGCCGCCTCGAGCGCCGGGACGTCGAAGCGCTCGTTCTTCGCACGGAAGGCGTACGCGAGGTTGTCCGCGGGGCTCTCCGGATCGATCTGGTGCGGCAACCAGAGCGTCTCCTGGTTGGCGGACAGCCTAGAGGTGATGGTCTCGGCCTGCTCGGCGGGGGGCGCACGCGACGAGACCCGCTCCCCGCGCGCGGCTCGTGGGCCGAGATGTTCGAGGAGGTGGCCGACCGTGTGGTCCGACAAGAGGAGATCCTCGCCAACCGCCAATCCGGTGGCGACGGCGATGCGATGGCTCAGCTCGACCGCGTGCATCGAGTCGAGGCCGAGCTCGGACAGGCGCATCTCCCGATCGACGATCGGTCGTCGGGCGACGGCAACGAGCAGAGCGAGGACGCGCTCTTCCGGTGCCGGGCCACATCGGGTGAGGCGTCGTCCGCGCGCTCTGCGTCGCCTCGAGTCAACGGCGGCAGAGCAGCGAACACCTCGTCGTCGCTGCGGTGGATGATCGTGAGCTCGCCTCCGAGCAAGGCCTTCTTCGTGGCCGCGCGTTGGATCTTGCCGCTGCTCGTCTTTCGCGCCTCTCCAGGCGGCAGGAACACGACCGTCTGTGGGAAGACGCCGAGGCCGTCGACGACGGCGGCCCGCACGGCACGCGCCACGATGTCGACGTCCAAGGGTGCGTTCGGGACCGCGAGCGCGGGCGCCGCCTCCTTCTGTCGTCGCTCCGCATCGGGCTCGCCGGGGGAGCGGCCGCCCGCGAGCGCGCGTCTGTCGATCTCGAGCACGACGCAGACCGATTCGTTTCCGTCGTCGTCGATCGAGAACGCTGCGGTGCAGCCGCGACGGATCGCGACGTGGCTCTCTTCGACCAGAGTCTCGATGTCCTGTGGATAGACGTTCTGTCCGCGGATGATGATGAGATCCTTGACGCGACCGACGACGTACAGCTGCTCGCCGGCGACGAACCCGAGGTCCCCAGTCCGGAGAAACGGCCTTTCGCCCTCGGCGGTCTGCGCCTCGAACGTCGCGAGCGTGTCGGCTGGGCGGTTCCAGTATCCCGCCGCGACGTTCGATCCCCGCACCCATATCTCGCCGATGGCGTCGGTGGGCATCCGCGTCCTCGTCTCCGGATCGACGATGCGGAGCGTCACGTCGTGCGGAACGACGCCGCACGCCACGATCTCGGCTATGGCGTTGCTCGGCTCGCTCGCCGGAGGGGACACGACTTCGATACGACCGCGCGCCAACGCGTCGCGGGCGACTCTCAACGAGCGCGTCCCGGAAAGCGGCGGGCCGCCGGACACCATGAGCGTGGCCTCCGCGAGCCCGTAACACGGGAACATCGCCTCGGGCCGGAACCCGCTCACCCGAAATGCATCGGCGAAGCGGTCGACGACCTCGCGACGAATGGGCTCGGCGCCGTTGAACGCGAGCCTCCATCCCGAGAGGTCGAGCTCCGCCCGTTGCTCGGGCGTCGTCTTGCGAACGCAGAGCTCGTACCCGAAGTTGGGCGAGCCTGCGGTGACGTTGGCGCCGACCTCGTGGATCGCGCGCAGCCACGAGATGGGCTTCCTGAGAAACTCGAACGGCGCGAGCAGCGTGGCCGCGCCGCCGACGTAGACCATGATGAGCAGCCCGCCGATCAGGCCCATGTCGTGATAGGGCGGCAGCCACGACACCATCTTCGACTCGTTCGTGAAGGCGAAGTGACGGGTGGCTTGCGCGAGGTTGCTCATCAGCGCTCGATGCGTGACCTCGACACCGCGCGGCTGTCCCGTGCTTCCCGAGGTGTACTGGAGGAACGCGATGTCGCTCGGTCGGGCCCACGGGTCCGTCGAGGCCCGCTCATCCGACAGATTGTCGGTGGCGAGCCACCGCTTCGCCGCGAGCTCCGGAGAAACGGAGCCGAGCATGCCCGCCATCGCGACGACCTCGCTCGTGCCGAGGACGATGCTCGCGTCGCAGTCCCGGACGATCGCGAGGAGCCGCGGGAGCATCCGCTGGAGCCGACTGGGCTCGGGTGGGTACGCGGGGACCGCGATGACGCCGGCCCACAGGCATCCGAAGAACCCGGCCGCGTAGTCGAGGCCAGGTGGGTAGATCAACACGGCGCGATCCCCGGGCTTCACGTGCTCGAGCAGCTCGGCGGCGATCCGGCGCGCCCGACGCTCCATCTCCGCGTACGTGAACGTCGGCCCGGGCGCGTCCTCGAGCCATCGCGTGTAACAGGGCCGGTCGGGGTTCTTGCTCGCGCGGGTCGCGAGAACGCAGGGCAACGTGGGTTCTAGCGTCGCGTCGGCGCTCACATCCCGCACTTCAACTCGATCGAATCGAACGCAGGAGGATTGATCTGCACCTCGTTGTTGTAATAGGTCGTCGTGCGGAGCGGGATCGTGATGCGCGGTACCTCGTCCATCGACGCAGGGAGCTCCACCAGAGTCTCGGGCTCGCAGCCGAGGGCGATGATCCGGCCCGTGGCGTCGCGAACGTCCGCGAGAAACAGGGTCTCGGACGACCGGAGCCCACCGAGCTCGACGCCATGGAAGAACTCGCACGCGCCGTACGGCCCGTACAGGCTGACGGGCGGCACCATGAACCCACCGCCCTGGAGCTCCGCGCTTCGGGCCTCGCACGCGTTGATCGGGGTCATCCCATCCGGGACCTCGTGCAGGCTGAGCTCGATGGTGTCGGCGTAGAGAAAGATCGTGTTGGTCGCGAAGTCCAGCTGCACCGCCACGTCCTCGGTGGCGCAGGACGCGCCGAGCAACGAGACCAGTCCCAGGAGACACGTCGAGAGTCGGGGCATGTTCAACCGTTTCCGTGGTCGGGAAGGATCGGCATCCTTCCCACCAGCATCCGCGTTACGGGGGTGGGGATCGGGTGTCGGGGGCGAGAGCGCTCACGAAGGTCCAACCCGTGTCGGCGTCCAGCTCGAGCAGCGTGAACCTCCGTGTCGGGCGGAAAGCCGTCTCGGGCCGAAGTCCAGATCGTCGACGGCACCGTCGTAGTCGATATCTTGCGATGAGCGCACATGGAACAGCGTCTCACCCATGTCGAGCGGGCCTCCCACATACGACCCGCTACGCGAGCTCTCGACGAATGCGCTCGGTAGCGCGGGCCCGCGCGTCACGCCGGCGCGCTCGAGGGCGAGGGCGATCAACATCAAGCCATCGTAGACCCCGGCCGCATAGCCCAGCGCGCTGTCCGAAAGGGCGGTGGCCTCCGCTTTGACCTCGTTGCCAAAATCCTCGAGCGTGGACGTTGGGGTGGGCTGGATGAGGCTGAAGACGAGCGTGCCGGCGAAGTCGTCGGCGGTGGGCCCGAGGTCTCGGAGGAACTGGTCGCTCGTGACCTCGTGCAGACCGAGGAACGTCGTGGGCGGCGGCGCAGGCTGCGCGAACCAGGCTCTGACGAAGTCGGCGGCCACGTCCGGGGACCTGAAGGAGGAGCACGCAGGCCGGAGCCGTGGCCTGCACCCCCTGAACGAACGTGTCGTCGTCGAAGCGCGTGGTCTCGAACGGGGTCAACGTGACCTCAGCCAGTGCAGCCGCAGGGTCGAGGAAGAGTGAATAGACCAGCGCGTATTGACCCGGGTGGCTCATCACGGCCACGTCGGTGCACCCGCGCCGTGCCTTCGCTTGCTCGAGGAATGCCGCCCAGCTGCCGTCCGACGCCGGGGGCCCCAACATGTACGTGAAGCGGTCGTCGTCCGGCTGGATGTGATACTGCGCGTCGTTGATCGTGTGGAACGGCAGCACGTGGAGCGTCTGCGTCTCGAACGCGACCCGTTGAACGGACAGCCCCGCGCTGCCCTGGAAGATCGGCCCGACGACGCCGGCGGCTTGTTGGTCGTCGAAGGCATACGCGATCGCCTCGTTGAGCGAGTCGGGGCGTGAAGGTGAACAGCGTGATGGCGACCGGTCGACCGAGGATACCCCCCGCGACGTTCAGCTGACGCTCGCGCCACGGTTGCGGCGGCCTCCATCCCCGCGGGGTCCACGTTGGCCTCGACGAGGACGACCAGGTTCAACGGCTCAGGCTGCGCACGCGGCGTCTCGGACGCGCACGCGGCGACCCAAGCGAGCGTCAGAGCGGGCCACAGTCGTCGCACTCTACGTCCTCCATGACCGTTCCCTCCTCGAGCCCCTGCATCCAGTCGCGGAAAAAGATGTTTTGTGTGCGCTGGGAGTAGAACGTCGTGTCGGGAAGGGCACAGTGGTCGAAGCCGTCGGAGAGGTACACGAAATGATGTGGAACCGCTGCCCTGTAGCTTCGTAGATTGTCGGTCAGCACGGTCTGGAAGTCGTCCGTACCGCCGCTGAATGAATAGAACTGGTTCTGCGAGAGGTCGCGAATCGTCGAATAGTGGGCGAGGATGGAGTCGGGATACTGGGTCCCGGTCGCGGAGTAGAGCCCAACGAGCAGATCGCGGGCCGAGCCGATGTCCGGCGAGAGCGTCACCCAGTCGGGGGTAGGGGGAGCATCCGTCCACGTGCTGATGCCGGGGAAGCTCGGGCCGATGACACCCGCGGCCGCGTCGTTCAGCTGCAACATTCGCGCGTCCGGGTACATGTCGAAGATCGTGGGGCTCCAGAACGCCGCGCCGTAGCCTCCGGCGCTACAACCGCTCACGATCAAATCGTCGACGGGCAGATTGGACGCCGCCATCCAATCCACCACGGAGCGCGCGTTGATCGCTCCGAGATGGCGGATGGTCGTCGAGCCGTAGGTCACCTCTTTCGTACCGACGAAGACGTCGCCCGTGCATTGCGGTACGAAGACGTGCGTCCATTCGATGAACGGGTTTCGCGAGTTCGAGTGGTTCGTGATTCCCGGCGGTCTCACGGACGCGAATCGCTGGCGATCGTCCTCCAACGAATCGTCGAACACCCCGGCAGCGACGGAGCACAAGACCTCGTTCCAGCACGCTCCCCCACCGGAGAACTCCACGAGCAGGCGTGACGTGTCAGCGGGATAGACCCAGAACGAATATCCGCCGCCTCTCGCACACCCACCGACATCGGAGACGACCTCGGACCATTGGTGTTGCGGCAGCTCGTCGATCGTCGTGGCGTAGTCGTACGGGCCCGCCCCGGCGTCGGGCATGACGGCTTGCTCGGAGCACCCCGCGAGGACCCCAAGGACCGCGAGAAACGACGACGTTCGCGCCCAGAGCATGGCCTCGCAAAGGCTACCACCGGCTGGTTCCGCTTCTCAAGAGCTATGGTGCGCTCCTGCAGATGGGTTGGATTGGCGTGGCAGCACACATTTTTTTGTCCTTGCTCGCCGCTCCGCGCGCCCTCTACGATGCGAGCGAGATGCGTGCGCCGCTCATCGCCATTCTGCTCGTCGGAGCTTCGACGCACGCGCACGCCCAAGACCAAGACCAAGACCAAGACCACGACAACGAGGCGCTACCTGCGGTGACCGCGAGTGATTCGGCGCTCGATCGAGCCGAAGCTGCGTATCTCAACATCGACTTCGAAGCGGTGAGACAAGCCGCGCAACAGGCGCTCGAAGAGGGCGGCCACGATTGGCGCGAGGTCGTTCGGATCTATCAGCTGCTCGGCATGTCCGACGCCGCGCTCGGCAACGCGGACGCCGCTCGCGACGAGTTCGTTCACATGCTCATGCTCGACAGCAGCGCCGAGGTCACCGAGCTCTCGCCCGAGCTCCGGTCGCCGTACCTCGAAGCTCGGGGCCGGGTCGGAGCGCTGTCGCGACGGTTTGGGGTGGAGACCTCGCTCTCGCGGCCGCAGTCGGCGATCATCGTGAAGCTCACCGACCCGACGCGGTTGGCATCGCGGGTCGTCGTCCGCAGCCGGGTCGCCGGCGAGGGGGAGTTTCAGGTCCTCGAGGAGCCGGCCGCGCCCCAGGTCGTTCAGCATCTCGATCACCTTTCGGACGAGGGCTGGGCCGAGTACTCGCTCGAGGTTCTCGACGAGCACGGAAACCGATTGGCGGCGATCGGTGACGCCGCTTCGCCCGAGATCATCGGCGAGGCCATCCGGCACGTCCGAGACGAGCACGGAAGCAGCGTCTTCGCGTCGCCGTGGTTCTGGGTGGCGACCGTCGCGGTCCTCGCCGGCGCGGGGGTCGGGGCGTACTTCCTGTTCTTCAACGAGCCGACGTGGAACGGGCAGTCCGGCATCTGCTCCGGTTGCTCGTTCTGACGCCTTCGGTCGAACGCGCGTTCAGCGCGGACCGAACCGAACGGCTGCGCGATCGAGCAGCGCCGCGACCGCGCCTCGAGAGCCATCGAACGGAAAGAGGTGCGGGCCGGGCAACACGTGGAGCTCGGCTTCGCACGATGTGACGCCGCGCCACGCCTCGAACGCCGCGGGATCGACCGTCTGGTCTTCGTCGCCGCGTGCGGCGACCAGCGGAAAGCTGAGCATCGCCTTCTCGGGCCACGCGTACGTCTCCACGGCTCGAAAGTCGATGCGCAGGATCGGGAGAAAGAGCTGCATGAGCTCCTGAGACGCGACCGCCGCCGCCGCCGGAGCGCCCATGTCGCGCAGCTTCGACAGGAACGCGTCATCGGGCAGCAGGTAGTCGCCCGATGTGTCGCGGTGCGTGGGAGCGCTCGTGCCGGTCAGCACGGCGACCTTCGGCGTGCGAAGCCCGCGACGTTGCACTGCGAGCCCGAAGAGCGCCGCCACGTGAGCTCCCATGCTGTGACCGTAGAGGCCGTAGTCTTCGGTCTCGATCTCAAGCCGAAGTCCCTCGAGGAGGTCGTCCGCGATCGCGTTCAGATCGACCATCGGCGGCTCGCTCATTCGCTTCCCGTGGCCCGCATAGTCGAGGGGTCGAAGGCTCGCCACCTTCATCTCTCGCGCGAGCCCGAGCAGCACGTGCGCGCCCCCTCCAGCGTACGGAAAGCCGAAGAAGCGAAGGGGCGACACGAGGCGTCGACGGTAGCACACGTCGTGTATCGCCGTGATAGTGTGTCTCGATGAGGCCGCAGAAGCGGGTCCTATTCATCGTCATGCCCGACGAAGCGGGTCACCAGGCGGCGATGATGACGCTGGCGAATCGCCTCAGAGACAAGCTCTCGGTGTCTCCGCTCTTCATCGGAGTCGCCGACGACCGGTCGGTGATTCGAGGCGCACGGTCATGAATTCATGACCGTGGCGCCTCGCTCGTATCCGGAGGGTCTTCACGAAAAGCAAAAGCGTGCGTGGCGCGCAGGGCAACGAGAGGGCGCGATCGCCGAGGTGAAGCGTACGCAATTGTTGTTCGAAGAAATCGAGGAGGTTCTGCCAGAGATTGCGAAGAGAGAGCCGGGGGTCTTCGTCGCCGACGGGCTCGTGCCCGTCGCCGCGCTCGTGGCGCTCCGATTGCGCGTTCCCGCGGTGCTCGTCCACACGACCTTCTTCCCCTATGACGACGCGCTTCCGCCGCTCGGCACCAGTCGGTTCCCGCGGGCGGATGGCCACCTTTCGCTGATGGATTGGTGGGATTGGATGCGGGTTCGTCTCGGCCTCATGCCGTTCAGTTGGCAGGTGCCGTTCGCGGCGGCCATCGCCCGGTACTGGGGCCTCAGCGACCGGCAGATCATCGAGCGGTTCATCCCCGGCTCCGGGCTCGAGAGCTTCGCAGCGATGAGCCGCACGCTTCCGAACCTCGTCGCGTGTGTCAGGGAGCTCGATTTCCCCCACGCGCCGCCGCCGAACGTCCACTACACCGACGCGCTCATCAATCCCTCTCGCTCGCAGGCCGAGTTCGACACGAGCCGCATCCCCGAAGGCTCCCAGGTCGCCTACCTCTCGATGGGCACGCAGGCGTGGATCATGAAACGGCCGCTCGAGTTCTTTCGGAAGATGTTCGAGGTCGTTCGCGCGCGCCCGCGCCTGCACCTCATCGTTTCGACCGGACGGTTCGTCGACGTCTCCCCGCTCGCCCCATTCCCTCCCAACGTGGAAGTCCACGAGCGCGTGCCGCAGCTCGCGGTCCTCGCCGTGGCCGACGTGGTCATCACCCATGCCGGGCTCAACACCGTCAAGGAGTGCATCACGGCGTCGGTGCCGATGCTCTGTTTCCCGGTCGGCCGCGAGCAACCGGGCAATGCCGCGCGTGTGGCTTACCACGGTCTCGGTCTGAGCCTCGACTATCGGGCGAGCCGGGTGAGCGACATCGGGGTCGCTCTCGACCAGCTCCTGTCGGACCCGTGGTACGCGCGACGCACGCGACAGATGGCGGATGTCTTCGCGCAAGCGGAGGCTCGAGACGATGCAACGCGGCTCATCCGCGACGCGATGGCCTCGCGAGCGCTCAGCTCGCGAGAAGCAGAGGGCGACCCGCTCGGTAGCGGATGAACGTCTGGAGGGAGACGCGATGACCCTCCTCGAAACCGCGAACCGCGTGCGGGCGCGCGGTGTTGATGAGGATGAGGTCGCCCTCCTTGGGCCGGATCACGATCGGAGGGGGCAGCTTGTTGCGAAGGACCTCGTGGCTCTCCGCGTCCTCGCGTCCGAGTCGAATCGAGCACCGTTCGGTTCCGGAGGAGGTCCCACGCTGTGTGGATGTTGATGTTCCACACCTTGAGCTCGCCGCCCCGTTCGGGAACCTTCAGGTAGATGTTCGCGCTGAAGCGCCCCTCGCGGTTGCTCAAGAGCGGGGCGGAGTCGACGTGGCAGCCACCCTCCATTCCCGCGGGGGCGGACATCGTCCGCGCGGCCTCCATGATTCGCGGGAGTCCTGCCGACGATTTCCGCCCGTCCACGAGCGCGAGCATCGCGCCGTGAGGCCACAGCTCGTCGAGCTCGACGCGCAGGCGATCGGTCGGCGAAACGCGTTGCGGAAAGTACGCGCGCAGGCGCCTCATCTCGGGCACGACGTTGGCGAAGTACGCCTCGGCGTCCTCGATGCCCAATCGGACGTGGTTGAACGGCCTTCCGACCGTGAAGACGTCCGTCTCGACGGGCTTACCCGTCTTGCGATCGAACACCTTGTGCGCGGTCCACTTCTCGCTGAGCATGCGCTCGACCGCAGGCCGTGTCTCGTCGGGAGAACAAAAACCGGAGAGTCGAATCCCGGAGATGCGGTTCTCGAACAGATCGCGAAGTAACTTCTCGCTCAGCTCGCTGGTCTCGACGATCTCGGTGCCGTCCGCCGCGATGCCTCCGAAGCGACTCTCGACGACCCTGCCGATCAACGGGCTCGCCAGGGTCTCGACGCTCCACAGGGCCGCATTGGTCACCCACCCACGAAGAGTCTCACTCGCCACGGCGCGCGCTCCTTCGAGCACAGTACGCCACCGCGAATCACGCGGCAACCTCCTCCTTTCGCGAGCCCATGTCGAGCCACGGGTCAATTCACACGACCGCGCCGCTGTCTCGCCGCGAAACTCCTCGGCATCCTTGCGACGCCATTGCCGCTTTGTTACCCTCGGACGAGCGCACTGTCTTGCTCGCAAGGAGAAACCCCCGATGGATATCCGTTCGCCGGAAGCGCTCTTGTCGGCTCTCGACGGGCTCGAGGAGTTCTGTCGCAAGGTCAAAGCGACTTCGACCGACGAGAGCACGCTCGATGCGGCGAACGAACAATTCCAAACGCTGTCTCACCTCAAGGCGGCAGTCGACCACTTCTTCGTCGACGAAGGAAGAATCGCCGCGCTCGACCGTGCACCGGAGGCGGAGATCTTTCGCCGCCCTTTGGGCGCCGCGGACGAGTATTCACCGGCACCGATCTTCATCATCGGGAACCGCCGGTCTGGCACGACGCTGATCGCATACTTGCTGAACGTGAGCGAGCACGTCTCGTCGACGCCAGAGGCGTTCTTGGCGGGGGCGCTCGCTTCGTGTGACGACCTCTGGCGCGCGGCGCATCGTACGAAAGAGGTGATGGACACCCCGTTCCCCTCCTTCATGCGGCGCATCGGTCAGCTAGTCGACGCGACGTACCTCGATCATGCGCGGGCTACGTCCAAGTCGCGCTGGGCGAGCAAGGAGCTCTTCGCGGCGCATCGATTGGACCTCCTGGATGCCATGTTCGACTACCGCGCGCAGTTCGTATACGCGATCCGGCACGGATTCGACGTGGCCTGGTCTTGCGCGACGCGATTTCCGATGAGCGACGGATTGCCGCTCAACGGACGGACGAGCCTCGATGTGGAGACGTATCTCGACGAATGGATCGCGAACAACGAGTCCACGATGAACTTCTTCGAGAGAAACCGTGACAGATGCTTTCTATTCCGGTATGAAGAATTCGTTGAACGACCGCTCGAAGTGGGACGAGAGCTGTTCGGGTTCGTCGGCGAGCCTTGGCATGAAGGACTCTTGGAGGCGGCCGGCTCTCAGGCACTGCGTGGGATGGGTGACAACAAGATCATCAAGACGGGCGGCAAGAATCATTCGGTCTGAATCCGCGTGGAAGCGCTGGCCTGCCGGATTGCAGTCGACCCTCGGCAGGAAGGCGAACCCTACGCTCGAGCGCCTCGGGTACCCTCCGATAAATATGGATTGACACGGCGTGCTGAGGTCTTTGACCCAGGGCGCGCTCGATGTGTGGCCCTGCTTCGGTCCGGGTGGGGCCGAGGTGATCTTTTCGCGATGTCCGTTGCGAGGAGCCGAGCCGTGGCGCACGCGCTTCTTGCCGGCTCTTCTCCGAGGCTCCGGCTTTCGCCTTCATCGCGTTCGAGTCGACGCGCCCGACGCCGCGTCCCCGCTCGGACCGCGGGTTCCGCGAGGCTCGACGCGCCCGAGCTGCCGTCGCGACATGATCCGAGTCGCCTTCTGTGTCGAGAGCCGCGTCGCACCCGCATTCACCCGGCTATCTTGCTTCGACGGGTCGTCCGAGCGCACGGAGCCCATCGAGGCACGCGGGCTCTCGGTCGTGACGGGACCCCTCTTCTACCCGTCGTGGTCCGGCGACGGCAAGAGGCTCGTCGCGACGCAGTTCTCGTTCCGCCACCCGACACACGGCGGCGTGCTCCGCGTGGTCAATCTCGTCGAGCGCTCTTGTCGTGCGCTCACGAGCTCCGCCGAGATCTTCGCTGGCAAGCCTTCGTTCTCACCTCTCGGTGACCGCGTCGTCTTCGCCGGCCACCTGCACGCGCCCGGACGCGTACGACCAAAGAAGAATCGGATCTGGATCTGCTCGCTCGACGGCGAGCTCCGTCGCGTCGAGCCCGGCCAGGGCCGAGCGCCCGATTGGTCTCCGGACGGAACGCCTGATCGTCTTCGAATCTCTCCGCGGAAACGTGAGCGATGGTCGGTACGCGCTGTTCGTCGTCCCTGCCGGAGGGCGGCACGCCGACGCGGATCACCCCGATTCGAGATCGACGCGAGGCATCCCGCCTGGTCCGCCAGACGGAGCGCTACATCGCCTTCGACGCATCCGGCTCCGGACGGGAGCCCCGGCCGCGTGATCACCGTGCTGGACGTTCATCCCGACACCGGGCTGCCTATGTAGGTGCGCTCCATGTCGTCGGCGCAACTCGACCCTCGCGCTCCGAGCGGTCCTGCCCTACCATCGCGCTCGGCCGACCCTGCCAGGCTTTTTCGGCAGGTAGGCGCCAGCATCTCGCGAGTCGAGGGTCGACTGAGCACCTCTGACAAAACGACGCCGCCCGAGGACGGATTCCGCCGCTTCAAGCGCATCGTGGACTCGAGCGCGGTCTCGCTCCTCGGCATGGCGGTCCTGCAGTTCGCCCTCAGCGTCCACGTCTTCGAGGAGAGCGGGTCCGCGACGGCCTTTGCAGCGTACGCGACCGCTTGGCAGGTCGGGCTCGTCGTCGGAATGGGGACGCTCGGCGGTACGATCGACAGGCGCTCCCACAAGAGTCTCCTGATCGTCTTCGACGCCATCGCAGCGGCGATGAGCGGGCTCATTCTCGTCGTCCTCCACGTGGTTCCGTCGCCTGCGAATCTCTGGCTCATCGTCGCGATCGTTTTCGTCCACGGCGTCGCCTCGGGCGGCACCTCGATCGCGTGGCCTGCGGTGATCCCTTCGCTCGTCTTACCCGATCAGCTGCTCGCCGCGAACGCGCGCAGAGCGCTCGTCCTGTTCATCGCGCACCTCGCCGCCCCATCGCTGGGCGCGCTCGCCCTCGCGCACGTGGGTCTCGACGGGATCGTGTTCTTCGACGTCGCTTCGTACGCGCTCACCATCCTCGTCATCTGGCGCACGCCGTTTCCGAAAGGTACCAGCACGGCCCCACCCCAGCCCGTCTGGTCGAGCTTCGCGGTCGGCTGGCGATGGATTCGCGAACGAGAACCGCTTCGACGATTGCTCGGGTACGCGATCATCATGGGAGTGGCGAGTGAAGTCGGCAATGTTCTCGTCGGGCCGTTGGTCCTGACGACGGACGACCCCACCGCGCTCGGCATCATCACCTCCGTCGGCATCGTCGGCGGAATGGCCGTATCGCTGTTCCTGATGCGGCGGTCCGTTCGTCCGACGTCGTTCATTCTCCTCGCACTGGGGATGGTCCAGGGCCTCGCGGGGGTCGTGTTCGCCCTCTTTCGCACGCCCGTGGGATACGGGATCGCGAGCCTGGCCGTCGGTGCGGCGTCGACGGCCGGCGACACGATCGGGACCACGATCTGGCAGTCGCGCGTGCCCGCCGAGGTTCGGGGGCGCGTTTTTGCCGCTCAGAGGACCGCCCTGATTGCGCTGACGCCGATCGTCACCCTTTCGTCGGCTTTCGTCGCCGACCACGCGGCGGGATGGGTCCTCGGCAGGCTCGACGGCATCGCGACCGCGATCGGCTCCGGTATGGAGGGCGGCTTCGCCCTGTGCATTCTCGCCGCTAGCTGCGGCATCATCGTGCTCGTAGCGACGATGCTGTCTACGAAGTTCCTCCGCGCGCTCGACGACACGCGTGAGCCCGAGCCCGGCTCGGCTTGACGGCTCACCGCTCGCGGTGCGAGCCTTTTTTTGGTACGGTCGGAGACGCACTGAAGGATGAGCACGGACCCGCCTCTCGATCGCCTCGACGTCTGGTACGTCAGCGATCTCGCCTTGTGCAACTTCGATTGCCCGTACTGCTCCAGCGGCAACCCCGACACCGGTGGCTCCAGATCCCGGACACGGCTATGGGCGACCGACGAGAGCGAGGCGCGGTTCCACCAGATCGTGGATTGGATCGAGCGGTTGAATGATTGGTCTGTCGGGCTCCGCTTCCAGACGTTCGGGGAGCCGTTCGTGTCGGAGAGCTTCCTGCGCGCGGCTGCGCGGCTCACCAGGTCGCCCAACATTCGCTTCGTGGAGCTCGTGACCAACGGCTCGCTCGTGAAGACGCGTCTGCCGAAGCTCCTCGGTGAGTACGGAGCCGACGTCGAGAAGCTCTCGCTCTGGATGACATTCCATTACACCGAGATCGCTCTCGACAAGCACATCGCCAACGCTCGCTTCGCTCACGACCAGGGCGCGCACGTGGTGGTGAACGCCCTGTTGTTCGACGACAACGAGGAGATGGTCGCGGAGCTGGTCCGTCAATGCGACCTCCACGGCCTCCGACTCAACATCAATCTCGGCATCAACTTCGGCGATGGCCCGAAGCCCGTCTTTCCGGCCTTGGCTGGCGCCGACGACCTGCCGGACATCGTGCAGAACAAGTTGATGGGCGCGGTATCGGTGGCTGCCATGATCAATCCGCTCGGCCTCAG
Source organism: uncultured delta proteobacterium (assembly GCA_963740495.1). Classification (GTDB taxonomy): domain Bacteria; phylum Myxococcota_A; class Polyangia; order Polyangiales; family CAVUEK01; genus CAVUEK01. Next base: position 593,343 of record CAVUEK010000001.1, on the reverse strand, counting down.
GTGCACCGCCGGGCACGACTACATCCACATCGCGTCGACCGGCGACGTCTACCCCTGTCAGGGCTACCGGCAACATCTCCCGCGCGCGAAGCTGGGATCGGTGCTCGACCCGACCTTCGAGCTCCGTGTCAGGCCGCAGCGGTACATGGCCTGCGCGCTCACGTACGACTGCAAGTGCAAGGAGGACTACCTCCACCTCGAGATCGCCGAGCCCGGCCCTCCGCGCGAGCGAAGCCTCGGCTACTGGCCGCCCGACAGCCACAACGATCACGTTCCGGCGGAGCTCAGAGCGCGCATCCTCAAAGTGGTGTCCTGAGAAGAGGGCACGCTCTTGGTCACATTCGTGGTCGCGTCTCCGCAGGAGCCCAACCGATCAGGGCAGAACGCGAACGGTGCCGCGCATGCCCGCAGCGTAGTGGAGCTCGCAGAAGTACGGGAACGCACCGGCGTTCCCGAACGGCACGTCGATCGCGTGCCCCACTGCCGTACGCGGGATCGGGTTGTCGCCCGGGTCGTCACCCGGAGCGACGCCGGGGGAGAGCGGATGCAACGAGAAGTCGCCCGCGAAGCGCACCGTCGTCCCACGCGCCACCGAGAGACAGCGCGGGCTGTACATGAAGAGCGGGCTCCCCCCTTCGCCGCCGAACTGGATGAGCGAGGTCCCGTCGACGTAGTCCGCGGGTGCGCATCCGCCCGCCGTAGGAGCGTCGAGAGCGCCACCATCGTCCAGCGGCGCTGTCGTCTTTGTTCCGCAGCTGGCGCACGTCGCCACGAGCGCCGCGACCGCCGCGGTCGCGCTCCGAAGAGCGGTCACGCGGTGAACGCGAGCGGCGCGACGGTGTCGAGCCCAGGCTCGCTCATCACGGACGTGACGAACGATGTCGGCACGACCTGGTCCACCATCGCGATGTTCGGCCCGGGGGCAGCCACGCCACGAAGGAGCGCGTAGAGAACGATGAAGTGCTGCGTCTCGTCGCCTTCGATCGAGGACGCCATCACTCGGTTCGCGGGCTCGACGAGCGCCGCGACCGTCTGGTTGTACGCGATCGACGCGGCCTTCTCGGCGTTGCAGGCGAGCTTGAGCACGTTCAGCACGGACGCGGAAAAGCCTGTCGGCGGCGTGAACGTGACGCTCGTTTCGTCCACCGGAGTGCCGCGGCCGCTCGCGATCGCGTTCGCGAGCACGTCGGCGTGGTCGCGGTGTTGCGACTGGAACCGCGCCGCGACCTCGAGCGCGGTCGGCGCGAGGCTGGCGAAGGGATCGCCCGATGGCGGCGCCATCAAGATCGCGGCGCCCGCGTCGTACGCTTTCACCGCGGCGTACTCGGCTGCGAGCAGCGCGTTGAGCGAGACGACGTCCGGCGCTTGCGTGCCGGCGTCGACGCCGCCGTCGGCCGAGCCGCCGCCGTCCGATCGCCCCCCGTCCAGACGTCCTGCGTCCGTCATGATGCCGCTGTCGTCACCGCATCCGAGGACGATCACGGGGGTTGCGATGACACCTGCACGCAGCAGACCGCGTCTCGTGATGACGTAGCTCATGGGCTCTCCTTCAGCTCTCGTAGGTGAAGTCGGGAACGCTCGTCAGCCCGTCGACGCCCGTCGCGGGTGAGAGCACGAAGGCGGTCGGCGTGAGCGCCATCGCCATCGCCTGCGTGTCCGCCGTCGCCTGCACGACTCCGCGTGCGAGCAGCGAGAGCACGATGAAGTGCTGCGTCTCGACGCCGCCTATCGACGCGACGAGCGAGGCTTGCGTCTCGGTGTCGACCTCGGCGAGCACCTGCGTGTACGTGACAGCTGCGTCCTTCTCCGCGTTGGCGGCGAGCCGGATCACGTTGAGGACGGACGGCGTGAAATCGGCGGGGGGCGTGAAGCTCACCGTCGCTTCGTCGATGGGCGTGCCCCCGTCGGCCGTGACGCGTGCCGCGAGCTGTGTTGCATGATCGCGATGCTGCTGTTGAAAGTGCGCGGCGACCGCGAGCACCGTCGGTGCCGAGCTCTCCAGCGGGTCGCCGCTCGGCGGCGCGGACAGTATGCCGGCCCCCGCGTCGTACGCTTTCACCGCCGCGTATTCCGCGCTCAGCAACGCGTTGAGGATGTCGATGCTCATTCGAGGCTCCTTCCCCTTCGCCTGCTTGGAGGAGTGGCGCCGACCCGGCGTTACGAGAAAAGCTGCGCCCCGCCCTGGGGCTTCCCCGCGAATGAGTTGCTCGGCGATCTGCACATTTCGTAGAGTGACCGAAGGAATTGCCCAGGTCCGGGCATGCAGCTCCGCGGGAGGTCTCGATGGTCGACAATGTGCGCAGGGCGTGGCTCGTGGGACGCCGTGTGATCGCGGTGCTCGGTGCCGGGTGGCTCATCGGTTCGGGGAGCGTCCGGGCGGACAGCGTCGCGCAGGTCGCCACGTCCAAGTTCATCGCGGACGAGACGGTCCAGGTGCTCGATTGTCGGGTGGATCCGGTGAACCCGTGCGACAGCTGCACCGCTGGCGACGAGTTCTGCGAGCATCCGATGGACGTCCCCGACGGGGGCATGGGCATGGACGGCGGCATCGGACCGACGATCCACAGCGCGCTCCGGCCGGGCGACGTGATCACCTTTCGCATCACGTTCACGCCGGTGCCCAACGGGCGGATCTACGGTGGGGGCGGGTTCATCACCGAGTACGTCCCGCCGGGCACCGAGGTCGTCGGCGTCCGCATGGTGGACCGCGAAGGCAACACGGTGGCGCCACGCCGCGCGGGTCCGATGGCGAGCGGCTGGAGTCGCCGCGGCGCGAACAACTGGAGCGCCCTCGGCCTCGAGGAGGGCGCGATCGCGCAGGTGTACTGCGACACCGGGATCTTCTACTCCACCGATCCGCGCACCGCGGAGGTGCCGGGCGACGCGCTCCTCGACGTGACCAACGGGCTACTCATGGAGGAGAGCCCGACCGGTGCCGGACAGTTCAACGAGCTCATCGGCGCCGTCTCCGGCTTCTACGCCCACAACGCGTGGGACCTCGATCAGGCCTACGCGTTCGGCACCAACGCAGCGCCGAACCGCGGGACGGGCAACACCGCGTATCGGTACGGGTCACCGGTCGCCGGCCCCGACACCTTCTATCACTTCGAAGCGTCGCCCGGGACGCCCGCGACCGATCCCGTCTTCACCGGGACGATCGGTCCTTGGCAGCGCATCAGCTATCCCGGTTCCGAGACCTGCACCGGCGACCCCGCGACCGAAGTGGGCGTCGGGGCGCGGCTCGGCGTGCCCACCACCGCCGGGAGAGACGTGACGATCGACTCGCCTCTGCCTCGGGACGCGAACGCGGTGCGGTACGCGATCGGCGAGCTCATCGTCGGCGAAGAGTACTTTGCGGAGATCTCGCTCCGCGTCGTCGAGGTCCCGATCCATCCGACGCTGGGCAACGTGAACTGTGCCGAGGTGTTCGGCGGTGATGCGTCGCTCCCGGACTTCGCGACCGGTGGCGACGGCAAGGACAACCCGTGGCGGTACTTCCTGCCGGCGCCCACCTGCACGAACATCGACGTCTACTTCGGCAAGAGCGTCGACCGCCCGCTCGCGAACCGCGGCGACATGCTCACGTACACGCTCCGCGTGCTCAACCTCTCGGCGGATTCCGCAGACGAACGTGGTCGTGACCGATCAGATCGACACGGCCAACGGCGCTCGGTATGTGTCCGCGACCGGCGACGCTACCGTCGGAGCTCCGACGCTCGCCGGCAACGTGCTCACGTGGCCCACCATCGCGACGCTCGCGCCGGGCGAGGAGCACGAGTTCACGGTCGTCGTCCAGGCGGGCAACACCGTCACGCTCAACCAGGCGTTCTACAATTCCGACACGATCGCGAACTACCGCGCGGTCGCGTTCACGCTGACGCAGCCCGTCGCGCTCATCCACCAGGACAAGACCGTCGAGCCGAGGACGCTCGATCCCGGTGGGACCGCTCGGTATACGATCACGATGCGGAACGACGGCACGGCGAGCGCCGGCAACGGCGAGGTGCACGAGACGCTCCCCGCGGGCTGGACGGTCGTCGCCGGCTCGACCGAGGTCGACGGCGCGGCGTTCGCCGATCCGGTCTCGACGCCGCCGACATTCGTCTGGAACGCCGTCCCCGGTCCGGCTGCCGGCGGCGCGACGACGCTCGCGTTCGATGTCGACATCCCCTCGAGCACGCCTCCAGGCGTCTACACGAACACGTACCTGTCGGCGTTCGGCGCGAACGAGACGGCGACGTTCGACTCGACGCGGCTCGGCGTCGGCGTCGTGTTCAGCGACGCTCCGGTCGTCTCGTCGCCGCTCCGCGCCGGGCAGACGGCCGTCTCGGGCACCTCGACGGAGGCCGACGGTACCGCGATCCGCGCGCTCGTCAACGGCATCGAGCGCGGCACGACCACCGTCACGGGCGGCGCATGGACGGTGACGGGCATCCCGCGGCTGTTCGTCGGTCAGCGGGTGACCGCGTTCGCGCAGGCGCCCGGCGAAGAAGAGAGCGACGAGTCCGCTCCGGTCATCGTCGAGGCGAGCCCGGGTGGCGTCTCGGGCGGCGACGGCGGGCCCGGCGGGCCCGGCGTCGACGGGGGTCCGGGCGGCCCCGGCGCCGACGGCGGCGTCGCCGACGGCGCGCCGGGATCGGTCGACGACGGCGGCTGTGGCTGCCGCGCCGGCGCCTCGCGGCGCGTGCCCCCGAGCGCGCTCCTCGCGCTGGCGTTCCTGTTCGTCCTCGCTCGTCGGCGCGCGCGCCTGCGAGACCGGCGGTAGCGCTTCGCTCGGGCGGCGTCAGTCGAGCGCACTCACACGGCGAACGAGCCGCGCGAACGCCGGCGCGGCGACCTGGCCGCCGGCGACGTCGCCCCTCGGATCGATCACGCCGACGAGCACGACGAGCGCCGGCCGATCCGCCGGCACGAGCCCCACGAAGCTCGCGTAGTAGCGGGGACGCTCGTCTTCAGTTTCGTCGTCTCGCAGGTGCGCGGTGCCGGTCTTGCCGCCGATCCGAAGGCCGTCGATGCGCGCGCGGCGGCCGGTGCCGGCGTCGTCGGTGACGACGCGCTCCATCATCGCGCGGACCGTCGCTGCGACGTCCGGCGGCAGGACTCGCTCGCGCGCGCCGTCGGGTGTGACGCGGACGCCGTCGCCGGCGAGCGCGGTGTACGCGGTGGCGAGCTCGCGTGGGGTGGTCGCGATCGCCTCGCCGGTGGCCACGTGCGCTTCGAGGAGCGCGTCGGAGCTCGGCGCCGGCAGGCCCTCGCCGAGGCCGGCGCGGGCGAAGAAATCGTGGAGCGGGAAGCCACCGAGCTGCTCGGCGATCTTCACCATGCCGATGTTCGACGAGCGCACGAGGATCTCCGCCACGTCGAGCTCGCCGTAGGGCGCCGCGTCCGCGAGGACCGCCCCGCCGTGATCCCAGCTGCCGTGCTCGCAGTCGAATCGCGCGTCCTCGGGCAGGCCCGCAGCGAGCGCGGCGGCGACCGTGAAGGGCTTCACCGTCGAGCCGGGCACGAGGACGCGATCCGCGTCGTGCGCGCCGAGGACGCGGCCGCTGCGCGGATCGAGGACGACGATGGTGACCGACTCGGCGCGCGTGAGCTCGCGCGTGCGCTCCGCCTCCTCGTCCACGAGCGCCTGCACGCGCGGATTGACGCCGTCACCGCGCGCGATCTCGGGGCGCACGAACGGGGCGTCGGCGTCGAGCGGCGAGACGGGCTCGGCGTCACCGCTCGCCACACACGCGATGAGAGCGACCGCCGCGAGCGCGAGGCCCCCGACGAGCGCGGCGCCGCGCCGCCCGAGCGGCTCACGGCGGCGGCTCGCGGAGAGGATCGCGCGGATGCGTCGCTCTAGCGTTGCCGGGCGCGCCATCGCCATCGCCATCGCCATCGCCATCGCACGGAGCGTCGCGAGGGCCGCCATGTGCGTGGGGCGAGCACGGCGCGCCGCGTCGAGGAGGCCCGCCGCGTAGTCCGAGGGGCGCACGCCGGCGCGCAGGACGGCGTCGTCCGCCGCTTCCTCGTCGAGGCGGCGGAGCTCGCGTAGCGCGAGCCATGCGAGCGGGCTCGGCCAGTGAAGCGCGCACATCAGCCGGCCGAGCACCAGCAGCAAGCAGTCGTGTGTCGCGACGTGCGCGAGCTCGTGCAAGAGCACGAGCCGCCTCTGCACCTCTGGGCTCTGCTCCATGGCGCGCGGCACGACAATCATCGGACGCACGAGGCCCGTCACCATCGGTGTGCCGCACTCGTCGCTCAGACGAACTTCGACACGGCGGCGCATGCCTTGCTCGCCGAGGCACGCGCGCAGCGACATGCCCCAGCCGCGATCGCCGCGCGCGCGGCGGACGACCCCGCGCGTCACGAGCGCGCCGGCGCCGAGACGCGAGACGAGCACGACGACGCCGACCGCCCACGCCATTGCGAAGAGCGCGACGACGAGCTCGCTCGTGGAGCGCGCGTCGCTCGGCCCCGCCTGGGCGGCGGTCGCCGCTCGGGGCGCGTCGGCGGGCGACACCGCCCGCCACGCGGGCGTTCGCCCTTCGAGCGGCAGCTCCGGCGCCGGCGCGTCGGTCGCCGAGAAATCCACCGCACGCCACGTCGGCAGCGCGGCCGAGAGCACGGGGAGCGCGAGCGCACCGACGACGGTGGTCGCGAGCACGCCGCGCCGGAGCGCCGCCGAGCGCCGGCGAAGGAGCGCCACCAGAGAGAGCCCGACGCCGAGCACGAGCGAGCACTTGAGAGCGATGAGCAGCATGATCAGCGTCCCTCCTTCCGCGCGTCGTCGATGAGCCGAGCGAGGCGGTCGAGCTCGTCGTCGGACATGCCCCGGCTCCGCGCGTCGAGCAAAGTGGCGACCGTGTCTTCGACCGAACCCGCGAAGAACGTCGAGACCACGCGATCGAGCGCCGAGCGCGCCGCCGTCGTCCGCGGTGTCGTCGGCACGTACACGTACCGCGCCCCATCCTCCACGTGACGCACGTGGCCCTTGTCCTCGAGCAGGCGCAAGAGCGCCCGCACGGCCGAGTAGCTCGGGGCGTCCGGGATCCCGTCCCGCACGTCTTGCGCGCTCGCGCGGCCGCGTTCGTAGATGACGTCCATGATCTGGCGCTCACGGCGCGTCAGATCGCGTTCTTTCGGCTTGCCTCTCGTCATGGTGCTAGGTTCCTAGCAGTATGCTAAAAAATTAGCAAGAACGCTCCGTCCCGGCGCCCGCTCGAGCCGCGGCCACCCGGGTGGCCGGGCGGTCCGTCGGATTCCCGCCTGATCTCGCCGGCCGCCGCTTGGCACCGTTCATGCGCTCGGAGCCGGAGCGTGCCCGAGCTCCACGCGCGTCGATCGCTCCGCCGCCTCGCCCGCGCGATGCTCGCGGCGCTCGTCGCCGGGGTGGCTCTCGCCGCCGCGGCGCCGTCGGTCGTCCTCGCGCAAGCGGTCGGGACGGGCTTCTCCGGACCGACCGAGGCCGACGGCGCGAGCGCGTGGATCAACCCCGCATCGATGGCCGCCGGCGAAGGCACCCACCTCGAGCTCGCCGGCTCGCTCTCGATGATCGACATCGAGTACGCGCCCGACGACGGCCGCGCGCCGACGCGCTCGGCGCCGCTCGCGCCGCTCGTCACGCTCGGCGGATTCACTTCCGCGCTTCACCCGGACTGGCGCGTCGGTCTCACGCTCGGCGTGCCCGGCACCCAGGGCGGTCAGTGGTCGCGCGACGGAGGCGCGAGCGCGATCACGCGCTACTACGTGGTCGAAGGCGCGATCCTCCAGATCGAGCTCGTCCCCGCCGTGAGCTTCACGCCCGCTCCCTGGATCAGCCTCGGCGTCGGCGTGAACCTCGTGTACGGCCGCATGAGCCTCGAGGTCGACAAGGACCTCGGCACCGAGATCAACCACGCGATCGGCAGCACCGCGGTGGACAGCCCGTTCCCGTATGCGGATCCTGATCTCGCCGCGCCCGTCACGGGCTCGGCGGATGGCTTCGGCGTCGGCGCGATCGGTGGCGTGCTCCTGCGTCCGATCGACGAGGTCTCGCTCGGCGTCGGCGTCCACAGTCGCGTCTCGGTCCAGGGCAACGGAAGTCTCTCGGTGGAGTACCCCGAAGCGGCGCGACAGTTCGTGGCGGACACGCTCCCGAGCGCGACGCTGCCCGCGCTCGGCGGGACGCTCGAGGTCCCCCTCGACCGGCCGATGGTGGTGCTCGCCGGTGTGTCCGCGCGCCCTGTCGACGGGCTCGAGCTCGCGCTCGCCTATCAGTTCGAGCACACGTCGGCCGACCCGAACCGAGACGTCTACGTCACCCAGGCGATCTCCGGGAACGTCGAGAACGCGGTCAAGCCGCAGGCGTACCTGAACCGTCACCGCGTGAGCCTGCGCGTCGAGTACGCGCCGATCCCGACGCTCGAGCTCGCGCTCCTCGGCGTCTACCAGTCGAGCACGGTCCCCGATCTCGCGCTCACGCCGAACAACATGGACTTCGCCGGCATCTCGGTCGGCGTCGCCGCACGCTGGCGCATCGTCGAGAGCTTCAGCGTCACGCTCCAGCTCAACCACACCTTCTTGGTCGATCACGTCGTGACCGAGAGCCTCCACCGCCCCGTCGCCGAGCCCTCCCTCGCCGCCTTCAACCACCCGAGCCCGACCGGCCGCTACAGCGGCACGGTCGACGCCGTACGGCTCGCGCTCGCGCTCGATCTGTGAACGCGCTAGCTCGGCTCAGCCTCGAACGCCCAGCTCGATCACGAACTCCGTCCATTCGGCGCCGGCATGCCGCTCGACCCGCGCGCGCGCTCCGGCGGCCTCGACCATGGCCTCGAGCGTGCCCGCGACCCGCTCCTCGGTGACCGTGCGGTATCGCGGCGCGACCGCGTGAAGGCGGACTCGGATGCTGGGTAGCTCGCTCGCGCCGCGCTCGACTGCCTCGTAGTCACCGAGCCCGGAAGTGACCTGTCGCCAGAGGTGCGGCATGTTGCGTATCGACGCCGCCGGGTCGCCCGGTCGGACCCAGTTGCGATACGCCGTGCGGAGCAGCTCCGCGTACCCGAGGCGCGCGGATTCGCGCGCGATGGAGCCGAACGCGTCTTCCGCCGAAACGAGGAGCTCGGCCCAGAGCTCGAACGGCCAGGTGCTCGCCGGAAGGAACGCGAGCGCGGGTGGAAGCATCTCGCGCACGGGCGCGGGGAGACCCTCGATCACGCGTCGGACGCCGTCGTCGCCGTGACGCTTGCGAACGAGCTCCAGGGTGAGCTGGATCGACGTGCCCTTGATCGTTCCGTGCGCGTCGGCCACGTCAAGAGTGTACCGGACGAGGCCCCTCGGCCCGCCGCGGCGCGGGACGATGCTCCCGCCCGACCCTTCAGGGACCCTTCAGGGACACCCGTCGAAGAGCGTGCTTCCGATGGGTGCGCCCGAGACGAAGTAGGCCCCGGTGTCGGACGCCGGGAGGATGTCGTACGTGAACGGCTCGTCGTACGGGACGGTCTCGATCGAGGTGATCTCCGCGCTCCCGAGCGAGTCGCCCGGTGCGAGCGCGTCGAGCCGTCGGCCGTCGGCCGTCGGGTGACTTCCGCTCACGTCCATGGTGGCGCCGCTCGCGAGCGTGATGTGCACGACGGCGTGGTTCGTGACCGATCGGTGCACGGTCCTCGCGATCGGCACGGCGACGACCTCGCCGTGATCCACGCTGTAGACGACGTCGCCTTCGCGAAGCTCCGCGATGGGCCGCGGTCCCGACGGGGTGTCGATGGGCGTCCACGGCGCGGCGCACTTGCACGCGCAGTTGCCGCACGTGATCTCGTCGGGCGTCACCGAAAGGCACTGCGTGCAGGCGCCGCAGGGATCGGTGTCGAAGCAGTCACACGCGAGCGCGCCGCTGCAGCCCGATGGGATCGGAATGCAGGAAGGTGGGATGTCGCAGCACCCCGCGCACCGCCCGGTCACGCAGATCTCGCCCGGGCCGCAGCTGCTGTCGCCGCATTCGCGTGCACCGGCGTCGGGGCCCGAGCCACCGTCCTCGGCGACGCCCGAGTCCCGGACACCCCCGCCGTCGTACCCGCCGCCATCGCTCGAGCCTGCGTCGCCCGTGTGGGACGAGCCGCAGCCCGTGACGAGCGAGGCCATCGAGACGAGCGAGACCAGCGAAAAAGAAAGGGGGTGCGTGTGCATGAGCTTCCTCGGTGCCAGGGTGTGCCGCGCGGCGTCGTACGGGTGCAACGTCTGTACCTCTGCTGTTCACGCCGGCTTTCCCGGCGACTTCCACCCGAGGCGATTCCCACCCATCGTCGAGCGCCGTGACGACAGCGCTGCCCGCCTGGGTGGCATCGCACGGGCACGGATGACGTCGAGCGCGGGTGCGCCGCCGCGGCGTTCAGAGCGGCGCGACACGGCGAAGCGTGATCGCTCTTTCGGGGCAAGCGGTCACGCACTTCGCGCACGCGCGGCAGAGGCTCGCGCGCGGGGTGTAGGCGCTCTTCATGCCGTGGGCGCGGACCTTCAGACGCGCGAGGAAGGGGAGCGCTCCGTAGTCCCCGTCGTCGATGCGCCGCACCTCGAAGACGTCGTAGGGGCAGGCGGGGACGCACTCGGATTTCCCCTCGCACTTGCTGCGGTTCACGAGCGGCACGTACGTGCCCGGCGGGTGACGGCACTCGCGATCCGGGTCGTCCGACACGCGTCCGAGGATAGCGCACCGGCGCTCCCGACGCGCTGCGTGTGTTTTGTCCGCGCCCGCGCCGGCCCCGTGCGTACCTCGATCTCGAGAGAAAAGAAGAGGAGGCGCCGATGACGCACCTACCGCCTGCCGAAGCGCTCTTTACGCGCACCTTTCACATCACACTCGCCGCCGTGGCCTTCTTCGTCATCCTGTCGTACGTGCTGACGCACGGCTGAGCCGGCAGGACCGCCGGCGCGAAGAAGATCAAGGTCGGGAGAGCTCGCGTCGCCGCCGTCGTGTTCGCGACGGCGACGCAGGCTCGCGAGCGCGCCTCTCAGCTCGGCATCGAGAGGAACTTGAGGATCTCGATCGACGCGCCGGGGGCCTGGGTGTGCGGATGCGCTTCGAAGATCTTCTTGGCCGCGTCGAGCGACTCGGCCTGGACGAGCGAGAAGCCGCCGACGTGGTCCTGAACGGCCTTGCCCGCGACGAACGTGGAGCTGCCGAGCGGCGCGCCCATGTCGACGATCGAGCCACCGTGCTTCTTGCCCCACGCCATCCAGGCGTCCATGCCGGCCTTCGCCTGCTCGGGGGTCGCGCCCCTCATCTGCTCCTCTGCGGACTTGCTGGAACGATAGAGTACGAGGAACTTTTCCATTTCGATTCTCCTTTGGGTCGTTTGCTTGCTCGTTCGCTCGCCGGGCTCAGCCCGGCGAGCTCGCTACCTGCACGTCGCTCGTCGCTGCGCGCCGTGGCGCCGTCGGCCACGCCGCGAACACCAGCGCGAGCACGATGAAGAGGATCGACGCGAAGCCGAACGCGATCGTGCCGTCGACGAATAGCGCGCCCGTCGCGACAGTGAACGTCGCGGCGAGACCGATCGCCGAGAGCGAGCGCGTCCGCCGAACGACGAGCCCGAGCGCGAGCAGCGCTTGGAGCGCGCCGAAGAGCGCCGTCGCGAGGCTCGGGAAACCGATGCCGGCGAAGATGCGCGCATCGGCGGCGACGCCGTCGGCCGGTCCGATCCCGAGCTTGACGAGGCCGGTGTTGATCCCCAGCAGGACGAGGGCCGTCAGTCCGACGTACCAGAGGGGCTTCGCGAGCTTGTCCATCGTGTTCACATCTCCTTTGCGTTCGTGTCATCGGCGCGTCAGGTGACGCGCTGGATCGCCGGTCGGAACTGTTCGAGCGCGTTGCCGAGGACCGGCGCCCCGTGCGCGGGGAGCAGGTGCTCGAAGCCGAGGCCGAGGATCCCTTCGAGGTCGGGCTTCGGCGGCCGGCACTGTTTCAGCCAGCCCGGGCCGACGTTGTGGGGCTTCATGAAGCCCATCGCGCGCATCATCACGCGGCCGAGGAAGTTGAAGTACTCGTCGGGCTCGTGCCAGTGCTGCAGCGCATCGCCCGCGATGGCGACCCCACCGTTGCGCGACAGGAAGAGGATGCCTTCGGGCGGCTCGGAATGAATGACGTAGAGGCGTGCTCCTTCCAGAGGGAGCTCCGTCTCCACGCTCGCTTCGACGTCGGCCGCGAAGTACGTCTCGCGCTTCTTCGTGTCGAACCCGGCCGTGTAGCGTTGGCCGGCGAGCGCCCACACGCGGGCGCGGTATCGGTCGGCGTAGAACGGATCGTCCATCCCGTGGTTGGCGGCCAGCCGAATCACGTCCGTAACCTTGCCGAGCGCATCGAGCTCGGCGAGCCCGGCGTCGCTCAAGCGGATGCTGTTGACGAGGACGAGCCGCTCGCCCTCGCGAATCACGACCATGTTGCGGCTGAATCGGACCGGCGGCCCCGGCATGCGGACGGTGCCGGTCACGAAGTGAATCCCCGGCAACACCTCGCGCAGCGCGCCGTGAGGCAACGCGGGCGGGGCGGTGCGTTTCGACTCCGTAGGTGAGCTCATGTGACTTCCTCCAGGCTGCTCCGTATCACCGTTCCGCCTTCGCGGTGCGCTAGAGCTAGCCGAGCCGCGGGCGACCGCAGCCCTCCGCGCTGACATTCCTCGAAACGGCTGGGGCGGCGGGCACTTGCGGGCTGGTCTCCAGCGCACCGCGTGCGCCGACGGCTCCTCGCCCAGCCACCGGCGCCGACCCGGCGGGACCCAGAATCCAACGGAAATCGTGCATGCGCCATGGTATACGAGGTGCACCTACAGGCCCCGTGGCTGACGGTGCGCACCTCGAAGCGACGGGCGCGGACATCTCCGCGATGGAGCTGCTCGCGGCGTTGCCGAGCGCGAACCGCTCGGGCGTCGGCTTCAAGCGCGAGCAGATCTGGTGCCGCGCCGCGATCGAGCTCCATCGAGCGCGGGTCGACCGCTACGTCGCGGAGCGTCAGCTAGGTACGGCGGCGCGCCGAGCTCGAGCGCTCGAGCGGGACGGCGACGCGCTGTCGAGCTCGGCGCATCCGTATGCCCCGCTCTACGCGTTCCTGCTCATCCTGCACGCGCTCGAGCTCCACCAACGCGAGAGCGTGCTCGATCGTTCGACCGTGGCGCGCCTCCACCGCCGCGCTCTCGCGATCCTCCGCGATCACGGCGTGCGACCCCGGACGTCGCGCGTAGCGTTTCTCCACGCTGAGCTGCACGCGCTCATGTGTCGTATCGAGGCGAAGGACGGCGATGCGTGGCGCGCGGAGTGGCACGCGGCGATCGCGCGCCGGCACGTCGGGTCGAGCCCCGCGCCGTCCCCCGCCGACGCCGAGTACGACGAGCTCCTCTCGCGCATCTCCCTCGGCATGGAGCTCGGGCTCGCGCAGGGCGCGGCGGCGAGGCTCCTCGAGGCCGAGCTGCCCGATGCACCGGACGCGTCGATCGCTGCCCTGCGCCTCGCGCGCTCGAGGATCCTGCGGCTCGGCGGTCGCCTCGACGCAGCCTGGGAGGTACTCGAGTCGCTCTCGATCGACGACGAAGAGAGCGCTCTGTTCGCTGAGCTGCTGTGGGAGCGCGCATGCGTCGAGAGCGTCCGGACGAAGAGCCTCGAGCCACAAGCACGCCTTCTGCGCGTTCGCCCCGACGCGCGGGCGCCGCGGCGGCTGCTTCAGCTCTTTCTGTGGAGGCGCGCGGTGAGCGTTCGGCGATGGATGAAGGCGCCGCCCAAGGCGGCGAGCCTCCGGCGCTCGGCCGCCCACGCGCTCGACCCGGTGGTGCTCCGGTTCGCACAGACGCTCGAGCGCTGCTACGCGGGGCGGGGCGACGTGCCGAGCCGTGTCGCGATGCTCGGCCGAGCGCTCGCGGACGTCGAGTCGGTCGCGCACGTCGACGACCAGTTGCTCGTCTGGGCGTCCGCGGCGCGCTGGCTCCACCGCGCGAAGCAAGGCGCGCTCGTGCCGCTTCCGCTCACGCGCTATCGGGCGCTCTGCTGCGGCCTCGCCTCGGATGCGAGCGACGACGTGCTCTCGGTGCTCGACGACTTGCCGAGCTGCGACGAGGACGACGTGCCCACGGCGTCCGACTTTCGCTTCACCGCAGCATGCGCCTCTCCGCCGATCGGGCGGTTCGCGCGCACCGCGAGCGTGTCTCTGATGGGTGCGTCGATGACACGGGTCGTCGCTTCGAACCTCGCGGCCCGAGCGATCGGCGGCGACTCCGAAGAGCTTCGCCGGCAAGCGGCGACCGAGTACGGGGAGATCGCGGCGCAGTACATGGGCAGGCTCAAGGGGCCGCTGATGAAGCTCGGACAGATCATGAGCTTCTATGGGTTCGAGCTTCCGGAGGAAGCCGCCGCGGCGCTCTCGACGCTGCAGGACGCGGCGCCCGCCGTGGAAGGATCGCACATCGTGGGCACGGTCGAGCAGGATCTCGGCGCGCCGATCGAGCACCTCTTCCGACGCTTCGACGCGCGTCCGCTCGCGACCGGGAGCATCGGACAGGTGCACGCAGCCGAGCTCCCCGACGGGACGCAGGTCGTCGTCAAGGTTCGCTACCCGGGGATGCCGGAGACAATAGAGGCCGATCTCGACAACCTCGAGGTGCTCGCGCCCGTCCTGCGCCGCCTCATGCCGCGATGGGACGTGAGCGGCCTCATGCGCGAGGTGGGCCACAAGATGCGGCAGGAGTGCGACTACCGCCTGGAGGCCGCGAGCCAGCTCGCGTTTCGTCACCTCCTCCGCGACGAGCCCGCAATGCACGTGCCCGACGTCTTCCTCTCACACTCCGCGGAGCGCGTGCTCACGAGCGAGCGCGTGTTCGGCGAGACGTTCCCGGAGTTCTGCGCGCATCGAGGCCAGGCCGAGCGGGACGCCGCCGGCGAGACGCTCGTCCGGTACGCGATACGGACGTGCATGATGGAGCGCGCTTTCAACACAGACATGCACCCGGGCAATCTGCTCTTCACCCCCGGCGTCATCCATTTCGTCGACTTCGGCAGCGTGAAGCGATGGGAGCCGCACGAGGGCCATGGCTGGCGGTCGATCGTAGAGGCCGTCCTCTCGAGCGACCACGAGCGCTTCGGGAACGCGCTCTTGGACCTCGGTCTCGCGCGCCCCGAGGACGAGCTCGACTTCCGATGGGCGTACGACACGCTCGTCGACAACATCATGAAGTGCGTCGCCGAGGATCGAGTGCTCGCGTTCGACGCCGACGCGGTGCTCCGCGACGTGAAGCTCTGGCTGCTCGATCACGAAGAGGCCCGAAAGCTCTCGATCCCGCCGCCGTATCTGCTCTGCTTCCGGCTGTACTGGGGCATGTTCGCCATCATCTCCGCGCTCGGGGCACGCACGAACTGGCGCCGCCTGGTCTCGCGCATCCTCGAAGCGCACCCGCTTGACCGCGCGGCGTGACGATGGGAGCGTGCCGCATGCTTTTTCGTGTCTTCATGGTCGGTTGCGTCGTATTTCTCGGTGGCTGCGGAGACTCACGGCGTCCGTCGGATGCGGGCCCGGGATCGGACGGGGGCGGCGGTGTCGACGCCCCGAGCAGCACGGACGGCGGTGCGGCCGCGGACGCAGGCCGCGCCGACGCGACGGCGGCGCTCGACGGGGGTGGCGGCGCGACGTGCGGGGGCGCGACCTGCGCGTCCGGCGAGGTCTGTTGCGCCGCGACGGGCCCGGGCGGCGACACATGTACCGCCGCGAGCGCGTGCGCGAACGTGCGCTGCGCCGGTCCAGAGGACTGCACCGACGGCACACAGTGCTGCACCGATGGCATCCAATCGGTCTGTGCGACGGAAGCTTCGTGCTTCGACCGCTCGTGCCGCACGGCCGACGACTGCGAGGCGGGCGAGGCGTGCTGTCCGTTCGGCGAGGATCAGAAACGCGTGCCGCTCGAGCTGTTGAGCGCGGAGGAGCCCGATGCGTGAAGCTCAGGTCGTTCTTGCCATCGTCGTCGCACTCTCTGGGTGCGGGGGAGACGATTCGTCGTCCGAAACGGACGGAGGCGGGACCGCCACCGACGCTGGACGGGGGACCGACGGTGGCATGGTCTTCACCGACGGGGGGGGCATGGACGCCGGGCCGACGCCCGACGCGGGCCCGACCCCGGACGGTGGCCCGGTGGGCGACGGCGGAGGCGATGTGACGCTCACGAACGCGACGAGCGTCTGCGAGATGGACGGCTACACGTTCGCGGACGTCGCGAACGCCGGGCACTACGCCGCGGCGAGGCTCACGCCGCCGCGCTTCCCGTTCACCGTGACGGCGGTGCACTACGCTCTGCCGCACGCGGCGGACGAATGCGATGCCGACCAGGCGCACGAGGTGATCGGTGTTCAGCTCGGCCTCGGCGACGCCGCCCGGAACGCCCACCAGCACGACGGTCGCCGTGCCGGCGCCTTCGACGCCGACCGCGGACGGCACGAGCCGCGCGGTCGACGTGACGCTCCCGTCGCCGGTCGTCGTCGCCGCCGGACAAGAGCTGTTCGTCGCCGTGCAGATGGTTCGGGGCACGAGCCCGCTCTGCCTGGAGGAGTGCCTCGACCCAGGTGAAGAGAATCGCAACTGGTGGAGCGCCGCCGCGACGACGCCGTTCCCGTGGCGCACCCTCGCGAGCTACGGCAACGACGGCACGCTGACGATCACCGCGACCGGGCATTGAGGGCGCGATCGCGCGCGTGTCCGAGCCATGCATCGGGCGCAGGTTTCTGTCTGCGTCACGGTCTCCTGGCGCGAGTAGTCGATCATGGCGCCACGTCTTCGGCGTCGAACGTCGGGCGAAGGGACGGCGTCGCGCACTGCGCGGGGAGGTCCCCGAGCAATCCGTCACAGAGGAGCTGAAACGAGCTCAGCGCCTGGCCCGTGAGACCGGCGCGCGCTGCGCCCCTTTCGCACTCTGCCTCGACCCATGGGTCCGCGAGCGGCTGCGGACCGTCGCTTCGGGCCCCGTCTTCGTGGAGGGCCGGCGGGGGCACGCTCGCGCAAAACTCGCGCCATTCGGTCGATCCGACGCAGGCCTCGTAGCCCGCCGAGTACGCGATGCAGGCGGAAGTCGGCGTCGTGCTCCCGAGCTCGGGCGCGCATTGCGCCATCTCGTGCATCGCGTGACCGACGCAGTCGCCCACGTTTCCCGCGCGGCCCCGCGCCGCTCCTTCTTGCACCGCTCGGGCGTACCCCGCGCTCATGTCGGCGCCCGTCGAGTACGCGCTACCGATCACGTAGATGATGCCACCGCAGACGAGCACGACGGGGACGAGCACCACCGCGGCGCCGAGCAGGAGCAGCCGTCGCACACTCTTTTTCTTCGCACGCGCGTCGGCTTGCTCGAAGAAGCTCGGGTCGTCCTCGTAGCCGAGGGCTTCGAACGCGCGTCGCGTCGCCGCGACCGTCTGCGTGTCGCGATCGGCGCGCCGGAGGTAGGAGAGCGCGGTCTCGTTCTCGCCCAAGCCCACGTAGGCGCGGCCGAGCAGCCCGAAGATCTGCACGAGCTCCGCCCCGGACACGCGTTCGAGCGAGCGAACCTGCTCGGAGAGCTGGATCGCGCGGCGGAAGTCCCCCGAGTCGAGCGCCGCCGCCGCTTCCCGAAGCGTTTCCGTCCGGCGTGAGGCCACGCGGGGCGAACGGTATCGCGACCCGCGTGCGAGGTCGACCGCATCCGCGATCCCACGGGGGCGTGCGTCGACCTCGATGCAGCGCTCGCGGTGTGGAGACGTAGGCCCGATGCGTACATTTTCAGCACGCACCGCCCGATCCATGATGAGCGCGTGGGTTCCGTCTCCTCGATACCGCCGCCTCTCGCGGCGGCTCCGGTCGAGCCCGCCTTCGACTTGGCGGATCGGCTCGAGCCGGGGAGCGTCCGGCCACCTCCGATGTTCGCCGATCCGCCCGCGGACGAGCTTGCGCTCCCTCCGAGGTCGCGCACGCGCGGTGCGACGTGGAAGATCGTCGCGATCGGCGTGGCCCTCGGGCTCGTTCCGGTCGTGATCGCGATCGTCGTGATGAGCGCTGGTGACGACGCGACCGACACGGAGGCCTCGGCGGCCGCAGCGCCCGCAGGCGCTCCGGCGCCCGTCGCAGTGAACGGCGCTGCTCGCGGGCACGATGACGGGTCGCCGGCCTCGAACGCGGCGAACGGAGAGCGAGTCGCAGCGCATGCGTCGCCCGGCGACGATCTCCTCCACATCGGCGAGCCGCCGTCGTGGATCGCGCACACGGCGAGGCCGCGACGCATTCGTCGTGCGCGTGCGGCGCTCGCCAGGGCTTATCGGTACGACGCGCGCGGCGACCTCGATTCCGCCGAAGCGTGGCTCCGGCGCGCGAACCATCTGCGGCCCGAGCACGCCGGAACCGCGAGCCTGCTCGCGCGAAACCTCGAGGCGCAGGGACGCCACGACGAAGCGCGCGCGTGGGCCGAGCACGCGATTGAGCTCGCCCCGCTCCTCGCGTATCCGTACTACCACCGCGGCCGTGTCGAGGAAGCGCAGGAGAACGAGCCCTCCGCCGTCGACAGCTATCACGAGGCGCTCCAGCGCAACCCGCACGAGCGCCGCACACGGCGGCGCCTCCGGACGCTCGAAGAGTAGCGACGTCCGCCGGCCGCGCCGGGCCGCCGACGCGAAGTGATCCGCCGGCGAAACAGCAGTCGAATCGCGGCGGTCTAGCCACCGACCCGCCGAGGTCGAGCGCGCATGACCCGTTCGGGCGAGGGCTGGGCCCGATGTCACCGGACGCAGCATGTCACGTGACACTCATGTCCTCGGAGGTGACACCACCGCCGAGCTAGCCGGCGTCTCGGTCCCCCGATCCGAGGTGGGGGTGCTCCATCTTCTGCCGCTCGCCGGTGCAGCGCAGGCGATCGAGCCGTCGAGCCGCTCGACCACGCTCGGACGCGACGAGACCTGTGATGTCGTCCTCGACTCGCCCGCGGTGTCGCGGGTGCACGCGCGCATCGAGTGGGGGCCCGCGGGCGCGCTCCTCATGGACCTCGAGAGCACGAACGGGACCTTCGTCGACGGCGAGCGCGTGGCATCGTCGATGTTGAATCACGGTGCGATCGTCCGGATCGGAAGCGCGGTCTTCCGCGCGGTGCGCCTCACCGAGGCGTGGCGTGACGCGACGTCGGACGGCGCGCTCGTCGGCGGGGTGTCGCTCGCGCCCGTGCGGCGGCAAATCGGGCTCGTAGGTCCTACGGAGCTCGCCGTGCTCGTGCACGGGGAGACGGGCACGGGCAAGGAGCTCGTCGCGCGCGCTCTCCACGAAGCGAGCCGGCGTGGCGGGCCGTTCATCCCGCTCAACTGCGCCGCGTTGCCCGAGACGCTCGTCGAGAGCGAGCTCTTCGGGCACGTCCGAGGTGCGTTCACCGGCGCGGCCGCGAGCCGCCGTGGCCTCTTCCACGCAGCCGCGGGCGGCACGCTCTTCCTCGACGAGGTCGGTGATCTGCCGCTCGCGGCGCAGGCGAAGCTCCTTCGCGTGCTCGAGGATCGCGTGGTCCGGCCCGTCGGGGCGGAGAGCGGCGGCGCGGTCGACGTGCGGATCGTCAGCGCGACGCACCGGAACCTCGCCGACGAGAGCCTGAGCCAGCGCTTCCGGAGCGATCTCTACGCGCGCCTCGCCGCGATCGAGGTGCACCTGCCCCCGCTCCGGGACCGCATGGAAGACCTCGGCGCGCTCTGCCGTCATCTGCTCGGGCGCGCAGGCCTCGCCGCCAGCACCGAGATCGAGCCCGAGGCGCTCGAAGCGATGGCGCTCTACGAGTGGCCGATGAACGTGCGCGAGCTCGACAGCGTCCTTCGCGCGGCGGTGCTCGCGCACGCCGATCGCATTTCGCTCGCGAGCTTGCCGAGCCGCGTTCGCGAACGCTCACGGCCGCGCCGCGTTCGCGAGCCCTCACAGCCGCTCGATGCGCCCGGGCCGATCACGTGGGCGACCGCGGGACGGGCGCGCGTCGTCCACGCGCTCACCGAGAACCGCGGCAACGCGCGCAGGACCGCCAAGGACCTCGGGATCTCTCGCAACCACCTCTACCGGCTGTTCCGCAGGTGGGGCATCGACCCGCAGCGGTTCCGCGACGGCGCCGGTGGGCCCGGAGCTTGCTAATGGCATCGCCGCGAGACCAACGGATGACGAGTCGAACCCGCATCGGAGCTGCGGTGAGCCCTCTGCCTCACCCCTCGTGCCCCACCTGCGGTCTGCCCGTCGGCGATCGGCCGTTCTGCTTCCGCGACGGTGCGATGGTGGCGTCGTCGTTCATGGTCGGGGGCCGATACGACGCGACCGAGCACCTCGGCGCAGGCGGCGCCGCGTTCGTGTTCGGAGGGCATCACCACACGCTCGGCAAGCCGGTCGCCATCAAGATCCTTCGCCCCGACCTCGCGCGAGAGGCCGGACACGATTCGCGCTTTCTCCGGGAGGCGCAGATTGCGAGCCTCCTGCGGCACGAGAACGTCGTGCCCATCACCGACTTCGGGCGCGACGGCGAGCTCGGGCTGCCGTTCCTCGTCATGGACCGCCTCGTCGGACCGACGCTCGCCGAGGTCCTCGGCGGGGGCCCGCTGCCGTGGCAGCGCGCCGCGAGCATTCTGCTTCAGCTCGCGCGCGCGCTCGTCGCAGCGCACGAACAGCGCGTCATCCACCGCGACCTCTCCCCGCGAAACATCATCCTCGAGACGCGCTCGGGGCGGAGCGACATCGTCAGGCTCTGCGACTTCGGCCTGTCGCGCTTCCTCGAGGACGATCAGCGCCTGACGACGACCGGGACGCTGCTCGGGACGCCGGCGTACATGTCGCCCGAGCAGTATCCGCGGCGAGCCACTGGACGGGCGGACGGATGTCTACGCGTTCGGCGTCATCGCGTTCGAGATGTTGGCGGGAGAGCTGCCTCACCCCGCGTCGACGCCCGTCGCTCTCATCGCGAACAAGCTCTACGATCCGCCAGCATCGCTTCGGGAGCGGGCACCCGGCGTCGCGGTTCCCGCGCCGCTCGAGGACCTCGTCCGGCGCTGCCTGGCGATCGACCCCGACGACCGCCCGCACGACGCACACGAGATTGAGCTCGCCTTGCTCGAGCTCGTACGCAGCGGAGACACCGCGTCGCTCGACGTCCCCGAGCCCGTCGACCTCGTCGGGGTACAGCTCGGGAGCTACCGCGTCACCGAGGTCATCGGCATCGGCGGCGTGGGCACGGTCTACCGCGCCGAGCACACGGAGATTGGGACCAAGGCCGCGATCAAGGTGCTCAAGCCCGAGTTCGCGCAGAGCTCCGAGGTCGCGGAGCGCTTCCTGCAAGAGGCGCGCGCATGCGCTGCGCTCGAGAGCGACCTCATCCCCCGCTACTTCGACTTCGGACGGCTGCGTGATGGGCGCGCGTACGCGGTGATGGAGCTCCTCGAGGGGGAGTGCCTCGACCGGCGGATCGCGCGCGTCGGTCGGATGGACGTCGCGGACATCGTTCCGATCGTGAAGCAGACGGCGACGGCGCTCAAGAAAGCGCACGGGGCCGGGATCATCCACCGCGACCTCAAGCCGGAGAACATCTTCCTGTGCCGGACGCCATCGGGCGGCACGTCGGTGAAGGTCCTCGACTTCGGGATCGCCAAAGTGGCGAGCGCGATTGGTTCGGTGAAGGAGACGCGCGTCGGCTACTTCATGGGGACGCCCGCGTATTGTGCGCCGGAGCAAATCTACGGAGCGGGCGTCGGGCCGGCGACGGACGTCTATGCGCTCGGCGCGACCATCTACGAGATGCTCACCGGGCGCGGGCCGTTCGAAGGGGAACTGAGGAGCTCCTAGCGCGCAAGACGCGCGAGGACGCGCCGTCACCGAGCAGCGCCGGTGTGTGCGTGCCCGCGGTGGTGGAGGCGACGCTCGCGCGGATGCTCGAGCGCGATGCGGGGCACCGCATGAGCTCGATGGACGAGGTGATCGCGGCTGTCGACGCCTGGCCGAGCCGGGCGACGACGATCGATGGGGGCGACGGTGGCGTCGAGCCGACGGCAGGCGCGAAGCTCTTCCTCCGTTCGCCGCTTCGACCGGTGCTCGCGGTCGGAGCGGTCGGGGTGGTTGCGCTCGCCGCGCTCGTCGCGGTGCTCGTCGCGACGAGCGGTTCGCGCGACGCGCGTCGGCCGGACGCACGCCCCGCCCCGTCGCCGTCCCCGGTCCACGCGCCCCGGGCACAGACGCCGCCCCGGGCACAGACGCCGCCCCGGGCACAGACGCCGCCCCGGGCACAGACGCCGCCCCGGGCACAGACGTCGCCCCGGGCACGACGCCGACCCGGGCACAGACTCCGACTCGGGCACAGGCTCCGACTCGGGCACAGACTCCGACTCGGGCACAGACTCCGACTCCGACACAGACTCCGACTCCGAGCCCAACCGCGGGTCGGAGCCCGAGCCCGACTCCGGGCTCGACCCCCACGCCGACGCCGACTCTCAATCCCACTCCATCCCTCCCTTCCGCTCCGACGCCGGCACCGCGCCGTTCGACGCGTCACGCGCGCGCGTCGACACCGCGCGCCGGCAATCGCGAGGCCCCGCGCGAGACGAGCGAGCCACGACGGTCGCCTCCTGCCCACGAACGGCCGAGCGACGTCCTCGTCGTCGACCCCTTTGGCCCACAAGGAGCGCCATGACGAGCGCAGTCGTGCCCATCGGCCGCCGAGCGGCCACCGACATCGGACCCGGCGCGTGCGTCGGGCGCACCGGGATCGTCGAGCGCGTCGCGGAGAGCCCGCACGCGACGGTCTACCGCGGACAGCTGAATCCCATCGGCGACGTCGCCGTCAAGGTCTTCCGCGGCGCCACGCGCGCTGCCGACGAGCGCTTCGCGCGCGAGCGCGACGCGCAGCTCGAGCTCGACGACCCGCACGTGGCGCGGCTCGTCGAGTCCGGCGCGCTCGACGACGGCTCGCCGTTCCTCACGAGCGAGTGGATCCACGGACCGACCCTCGAGCACGAGCTCGGCGGCGCGCCGCTGCCGTTCGTCGACATCGTCGGGCACGCCCGCGCGATCACGCAGGCGCTCGCGGCGGTACATGCGGCCGGCCTCGTGCACCGCGACCTCAAGCCCGCGAACGTGGCGCTGCCCGCCAACAGGGTCGTCGGAGCCACGCTGCTCGACCTCGGCCACGCCCTCGTCCTCGGTGCCGAGCGTCTCACCGAGCAGGGCGCCGTCGTCGGAAGCGCGGCGTACATGGCGCCGGAGCAAGCGGCGGCTGGCGACGTCGACGCTCGGGCGGACTTCTACGCGCTCGGCGTGATCGTGTACCGGGCGCTCACCGGATCGCTTCCCTTCGAGGGCACGGCCGCAGAGGTCATGGCGATGCACCAGCGCGCCGTGGTCGAGCCACCGCGCAAGCGCGTCGCGCGACTCGGCGGGCTCCCCGACGCCATTCCGAGCGTCGCGGAGGACCTGTGCCTCTGGTTGCTCGCAAAGGACCGCGAGCGTCGCGTGCCGAATGCGCGCGTGCTCGATCTGACGCTGCGCGCCGTCGTGAACCACGGAGACCTACGATGATCGTGCGCCTGATGGTTCTCTTGCTGGGTATCGCCTTCGCCGCCCCTCTCGTCGCACGAGCACAGTCCGACCCGGAGGCCGAAGCGCGCGAGCGCTTCGCCGAGGGCCAACGGCTCGTTGACGCTGGCCGCTACGCCGAGGCGAGCGCTTCGTTCCGGCGGGGATACGAGCTCAGCCGGCGACCTCTCTTCCTCTTCAACATCGCCGAGTGTGCGAGGCAGAGCGGGGACGCGCGGGGCGCGATCGATCTGTACGAGCGCTACGTTCGAGAAGACCCCGACGGGCCGATGGCCGACACGGCGCGCGCGCGGGGGGCGGAGCTTCGCCGCACCCTGCCGCCGGATCGCGGGTCTTCGACCGGGCCGGAGACGAGCGGTGCGGCGACGAGCGGTGACGCCGCGAGCGCTGACGGCCCGGCGCCGGCGCGTGTCCACCTCGGCCTGGCGCAGACCGAGCCCGAGGGCGACCGTCCGCTCGTCGCGCGGTGGCCGTTCTGGGCCGTCGTAGGCGGCGTCGTCGCCGCGGGTCTCCTGGCGACGCTCGTCGGCGTTCTCGTCTCGGACGCACAGCCATCGTGCGATGCCGGATGCGTGAGGTTCGGGCGATGAGCCCTCGGCGGTGAGCACCTTGCGCAGAAGCCTTTGCATCGCCTCGTGCGTGATGGTCCCGTTGGCCATGTCGTGCGGGAGCTCGCCGACGGTCGTGGACGTGTCGCTCGTCTACGACGACGCGTGGTCGCTCGACGCCGTCGTGCTCGAGCTGAACGCCGAGAGCGAGGTGACCGTTGCGGCGCACGCGCTCGAGCTCTGGGTGCCGGACGAGTGGGCCGACCGGGCGCAAACGCTCGTCGTTCGCGGGATCTCGGGGACGGCGCCCGTCGCCGCGGGGAGCGCGGAGGTGACACCGCTTCGTGGCGGGCGCGTGGCCGTGGAGGTCACACTCACGCGCGTCGGCTGCGGGGCGTGGTGCACCGAAGGCGCGACGCGTTGCAGTGGCGATTCGGTCGTGACGTGCGTCGCCGGCGACGACGGCTGTCTCGCGTGGCGCGCTCCGTCGGCGTGCCCGCCAGAAGCGCCGTTCTGCTCGCTGGGCCGCTGCGGCTCGACCTGCGTCGACGAGTGCACGAGCGACGAGCAGAGCTGCGACGGTCCCAGCGGCCACCGCCTCTGTGGGCAGTTCGACGCGGACGAGTGTCTCGAGTGGAGCGAGCCGACGCCGTGTCCGAGCGGCGCGACGTGTGCGTCGGGCGCTTGCGCGACCGACTGCGTCGACGAGTGCGTTGCGGGCGCGACCGCGTGTCGCGGTGGGGGGGTCGTCACGTGCGCCGACGGCAACGGCGACGGGTGCCTCGACTGGGGCCCGACCGTTCCGTGCCCGACCGGGCAGAGCTGCAGCGGGGGCAGCTGCACCGACGAGTGCACGGACGAGTGCACCGACGCTGCGTGCGACGGCGACGCGTTTCGCCAGTGCGGCGAGTTCGACGGGGATCCGTGCCTGGATTGGAGCAGCGGCACCGCCTGCGCTCCGTCGGACCCGTGCCTCGCGGGCTCCTGCACCCCGACCGGATGCACGAGCGCACCCCGCATCTGTGACGCCCCACCGTCTCCGACGTGCGTCGACGCGAGCACCTACCGCACATACGACGCTATCGGTAGCTGCAACAGCGTCGACGGCTCGTGCGCCTACGCCCACCACGACATCGCCTGCCCGGCGTGCCCCGCGTGCGACGCGTGCGCCGGCGTGACGTGCAACAGGCCGCCCGCGACTCGGTGTGCCGGCTCGAGCGTGCGGACGTTCGCGTCCAGCGGAACGTGCTCGGGCGGAACGTGCAGCTACGCCGCGACCGACACACCGTGCCCGGGTGGCTGCAGCGCCGGCGCGTGCACGGTCACGCACGGATGGAGCCCGATCTCGACCGTCGGGGCGCCGTTTGGCCGCGACGGGCACACGGCCGTGTGGACGGGCACCGAGATGATCGTGTGGGGTGGATGGGACGGCGCGAACCTCGCGAATGGGGGCCGCTACGACCCGGCGACCGACACGTGGAGGCCGATGAGCAACGTCGGTGCGCCGTCGGTGCGGAGCACCCACGTCGCGGTCTGGACGGGATCGGAGATGCTCGTATGGGGCGGCGCGCTCGGCGCGGGTGGCCGCTACGATCCCTCGACCGACAGGTGGTCCCCGATCGCGGTGACGGGATCGCCGCCGGCGCGCAACAGCCCCGTCGGGGTGTGGACGGGCACCGAGATGATCGTGTGGGGGGGATACGACGGATCGTACGTCGCGACCGGCGGTCGATACCGTCCGAGCACGAATACGTGGACTCCCCTGCCCACATCCGGTGCGCCGGTGGGCTGCTCGCGCGGCATCGCGGTGTGGACGGGCACGGAGATGATCGTGTGGGGTGGGTTCAACGCGGGCGGCGATGTCGCCTCCGGCGGCCGCTACGATCCGAGCTCGAACCGTTGGACCGCCCTGCCCACGTCGGGCGCGCCGTCGGGGCGATCTCATCTGAGCGCCGTATGGTCGGGCTCCGAGATGATCCTCTTCGGCGGCTGGACGGCGATTCCAGTCGACACCGGCGCTCGTTACCGGCCGGCGACCGACGCGTGGACGAGCCTCACCATGACGGGCGCGCCCTCTCGAAGATACGTCCACACCGCGACGTGGACGGGAACCGAGATGGTCGTCTGGGGTGGCTTCGACGGCGTCGAGCTTGGCACGGGAGCGCGCTACTCCCCCGCGGCCGATGAATGGACCGCGCTCCCCACTTCGGGTGCCCCGTCACCTCGCGAGCAGCACACGGCCACATGGACCGGCACCGAGCTGATCGTGTGGGGCGGGTCGCGCGCCGACACGGTGTATTTGAACGACGGAGCGAGGTACCGGCCATGACGCGCAGGGTTGCGACAGAAGACGGCGATCGCGCGTGGCTCGGCCGGCTCGTGGTGCTCGCGCTCGCGCTCAGCGCCGTGTCGTGCGCGAGCTCGCCGACGGTGGTCGAGCTCTCGATCGCGTACGACGACGCGTGGGGAATCGATTCGCTCTCGATCACGATGGGCACCGACACCGAAGAGACCGATGCGTCGCACTCTCTCGACGCCTGGGTGCCCGACGAGTGGGCCGGCACGCCCCGCGTCATCGTCGTCGAGGGCCTCGTCGACGGGAGCATCTTCGCGAGCGGCAGCGTCGAGGTGACCCCGCTCTCGGGCGAGCGCGTCACGGCCGAGGTCACGCTCGTGAGCTCGGCCTGCGGCGACGCGGAGTGCGTCGAGGGCGAGACGCGCTGCGACGGCGATGCGGTGGTGACGTGCGCCCCGACCGAGGACGGCGCGTGCCTCGGGTGGAGCGCGCCCGAGAGCTGTCCCGACGAGGCGCCGTTCTGCTCGCTCGGCAGCTGCAGCGCGGATTGCGTCGACGAGTGCACCGCGGGCGAGACCGCGTGCGACGGGAGCACGTTTCGCGAGTGCGGCCAGCACGACGCCGACGCATGTCTCGACTGGGGCAGCGGGACGACCTGCGCGAGCGCGGATCCGTGCGTCGACGGCACGTGCACGGCGTCCGGGTGCGAGAGCGCCATGCGCGCGTGCGAGGCCGCGCCGCCTCCCTCCTGCATCGACGCGAGCACGTACCGCGTGTACGACGTGGCCGGCCGGTGCGACAGCGCCGACGGGACGTGCGACTACGTGTATCGGGACATCGCGTGCCCGAGCTGCCCGGAGTGCGACGCGTGCGCCGGCGTCGAATGCGATGTGGCGCCCGAGCCCACGTGCGCGGACGCGAGGACGCGGCGCACGTACGCGGCGTCGGGCTCTTGCGATGACGGCGCGTGCAGCTACCCCGAGACCGACGAGCCCTGCGACGCCCCGCCCGCTCCGCGATGCGTGGACGCATCGACGCTCCGCACGTTCGCGCGGACGGGTAGCTGCGCCGCGGGCGTGTGCAGCTACGCGCGTACCGACACGACGTGCGCAGGCGGGTGCGCCGGGTCGGCGTGCCGCACCGGGTGGATCGGCGACCTGTCGACGAGCGGTGCTCCCGTCCCCCGATACGCGCACTTCGCGTTTTGGACGGGGTCTCGGATGATCATCTGGGGAGGCCTCGCTTCGGGAGCCTCGCTCGGCTCGGGCGGGCTGTACGATCTCTCTACCGATTCGTGGACGCCGATGCGTAGCGTCACGGGGCCGTCGGGCTGCTCCGCGGTGTGGACCGGGTCCGAGATGATCTTCTGGGGCGGGTATTACGTGTACGAGCGCAACACCGGCGCGCGCTACGACCCCGCGACCGACACGTGGCCCGCCGTCACGACGACGGGAGCCCCGTCCGCACGGACGCGTCACGGCGCCGTCTGGACCGGCACAGAGATGATCGTGTGGGGAGGCAGGGGAAGCATCGCACGGTACGATGGGGGCGGCTACGACCCGAGCGCCGACGCCTGGCGCAGCGTCACGTCGGTCGGCGCGCCCGACGGCATGAGGTCGCCCACACCTCTCTGGACGGGGTCCATCATGATCGTGTGGGGTGGACGCGACGACGCCTTCCACGTCGTCGGCACCGGCGCGCGCTATGACCCGGTCACCAACCGCTGGAGCCCGATGAGCACCACGGGCGCGCCCGCGGCGCGCGCCAGCCAGGCGGTGGTGTGGACTGGGTCGGAGATGATCGTGTGGGGTGGCACCGACGGCGCTGCGTTCGGAGACGGCGCCCGTTACGATCCGGCGACCGACAGCTGGCGCGCGATGAGCAGGTCGGGTGCACCGAGCGCGCGCACCGATCACACCGCCGTGTGGACCGGCTCGGTGATGATCGTCTGGGGCGGCCACGACGGCACGACCTTCTTCGACACGGGTGCTGCGTACGATCCGACGACGGACACATGGACGCCGCTGCCGACAGCGGGCGCGCCCATCGCCCGCGCCAGTCACACGGCCGTATGGACCGGCTCCGAGATGATCGTCTGGGGCGGTGACGACGCCCACGGCATCGCGCTCGGCGACGGTGCGCGGTACGTACCCTGATTCGGTCGGCTCGGCCCCCCGGCCGTGTTAATGAGCCTCGGAGCACCTGCTGTAGAGGGCTCGCGAGGACGATCATGAAGCTCAGGATCCGAATGGACCCGCCCGGGTGGTTCGCGATGGACACCCGTCTCTCGGTGCGTCTCGACGGCGAACCGGTCTACGAGGGCTCGTTCACGAGCGGCTTCGTCGTGGACCGCGACGTCGCCGCTGGCGCCCACGCAATCGAGACCGAGATCAGGGCGCTCGGACGCCGGACGAATCGCTTCGACATCGCGCTCCCGGACGGGCTCCGCGAGGACGAAGCGATCGAGGCACGGCTCGCGTACAGCCGCTTCTGGGGGCGCTTCGAGAAGACGCTCGCCATCTCGACGATCGACCCGTCCGCCCCCGTCGTTGCGAGCGAGGCGGACCGCCACATGCCCGCGCTGGCGAAGGTGCGTGCGACGTGGGCGCTTCTCGGCGCCCTCGCGCTCGTCTACGTCGCGGAGCTCGTCTTCGGCCTCGGCGGTCAGGGATCGTCGCCGTCGGTCGACACGCTCGTCGCGATGGGCGGGCTCCTGCCATCGAGCGTCGCAGACGGCGAGTGGTTTCGGCTCGTGAGCTGCACGTTCCTTCATGCGGACTTCATGCACATCCTCTTCAACGCGATAGCGCTCGTGCTCGCGGGCCTCGTCGTCGAGAGCCTCGTCGGTCCGCGCTGGTTCCTCGCTACGTACTTCGCGGGGGGGCTCGGTGGATCGCTGATTTCGCTCGCGCTCAATCCGGGCGACGTCGTCTCGGTCGGTGCATCGGGCGCGATCATGGGTGTGTTCGCCACGGGCCTCTTCGTCGCGCAGACGCTGCCGCTCGGACGCCGGGGCCCGGTGCAGTTTCAGATGCTCCGCGTGCTCGTGCCGTCTCTCATCCCGCTCGCCGAGCACGGAGCGCAACGGGTCGACCTCGGCGCCCACCTCGGCGGCGCGATCGCTGGTGCCGTGTCGGGCGCGCTCCTGCTCGCCCTGATGCGCCGCGCACGTGAGGGGGACCGCGACTTTGCGCGGCTACGGACGAAGAAGCTCCCGCTCGTCGTGACGGGCGCGTTCGGGCTCGCCGCGGTGGCGTCGTTCGCGGCGGTCACGCTCGTCGCGTATCCCGAGGCGCGTGCCGAGGTGCGCGCGCTCGCGCCGAACGAGCTCATGACGGGCGCTGAGCCGGAGCGCGACGCGCTCGAACGCCTGCTCGCGGAGTACCCCGACGACCCGCGCATCCGGCTCCAAGCCGCCGAGGTCGCAATCGGGGACGGGGATCTCGACGCGGCAGCGCTTCACGTCGCACGAGGCCGCGCGGCGCTCGATCGCCACGGCTCCCGCTTCACGGACGAAGGACGCACGGGCATCTCCGACGCGTTCGACGCGCAAGCGCAGGGCATCGCGCTACGCCGCGAGCTCGTCTCGAACGCCGAGTGGGCGACGATCGAGAGCGTGCCGCCGCGCGAAGGCATCCTCTTGCGGCTCGACGCATGGCTCGAGCGCTTTCCGAACGACCCGAGGTTGCACGTCTGGGCGGCGCGGCGCGCCTTCGACGCGCACGACGCGGCTACCGTCGCGCGTCACGCGGCGCTCGCGCGCGAGGCGCTTCCGCGCTTCTCCGCGATCTTGCCGAGTGTGGACGCGGCCGAGATCGACGTGCTCGAGGGCCTCGCGCTCCTCTCGCTAGGGCGTGACGACGCAGCGCGCCGCTCGCTCGAGGCGCACTGCGGCGACCCGGATCTGCCTGCGGACCTCGCCCGGCTCGCCCAGCCGGCTTGTGGCGCGCTCTCGCTCGGCGTCGCTTCCGAGTGAGCGGCTAGCGAGCGGACGCGCGCGACCGTGCCGCGCACGCGATGCGATGAGCTCACTTCTTGGTCGCGTCCGGCATCACGCGATACGCCGTGGTCGGGACCACCACCCGATGTGATACACAGCGGGAATGTCGAGCGTGCGGACGCTGGGGCGGGCTCGCGTGAAGCTCGAGCTCGTGCTCGTGCCCGTGCTCGGCTTCGTTCTTGCGGCGAGCGGGTGCCCGGACGACCGCGTACCCGAGCCGATCCCGACAGCGCCACGACCGCCCGCGGCTCCGGTGGCTCCACCCCAGACCGCGCGGCGGACGTTTCCACCGGCGGCGACCGATCCCGTGGTGGACAGCGTTGCGGGCGTTCTTCCGCCGCAACCGACGACGGGGACGATCACCCCGCCGCGCGACCTCGTCCCCTCGGGGAGGCCGACGCCGAGTGCGTGGTTCGGGTCGGTCGTCTTGGACGAGGACGACGAAGCGTATGTGCTCGCGCCGTCAGGGCTCACCTCCGCGGGCTTCGGAGCGGCGCGGGAAATCGAGATGTGCGGTGACCCGGTGGGGCAGACGCGTCATTGCGCGGGCCTCGGTCGTGCGGCCCCCGAGCTCCGAACGGTCGCGACGCTCGATGCGCACGGCGTGCGCTGCGATGCCCGGGTGGTCTGGCAGGAAGACATGCTCGTTCGCGACACGTCCTCGGACGGCTACTACGAGTACACGACGCGGGCATACGGGCTCCGCGGATGTGCGTCGCCGGAATTCGGGATGCGCGGCGCGGACGAGATCGTCGGATGGCCCGACCAATCGGCGATGCGCCCGGTGCCAGCGCTCGCGCGGCGCATGGCGGCATCGAGCCCTCGGTGTGCGCCGGTCGGCGTCTCCGTGTCGGGCCTCGGCACCCTCGCGACGTGCTCGGGAACGCCCGGGGACGACTTCGAGGCGATCGTCGCGACCCCGAGCGAGGTGCACACCTACGTCCAGGCGTACGGCGTGGTGCGGTTCGGCTCCGAGTGGTACGTCGCGTACGAGGTCTACGACGGCACGGCGATGGAGCCGCTCTGAGCGACGCCGGTGCGCATGAGCAGTTGCAGGCTCGCGACGCGCACAGATGAGCTCGAGCGCCGAGCCCGAGCCCGAGCCGCAGCCCCAGCCGCAGCCCCAGCCGCAGCCCCGAGCCCCGAGCCCCAGCCCCAGCCCGCGTTCATCGCCAGCTCAGTCGCAGGGCCGCGCGGTGTAGACGGCCATGTCGTCGACGTCGGGAACGCCGAAGTCGGAGGCCCGGGCGACGGCGGCGCCGGTCCAGCTGATGGAGAGGCGGGGCTGGTCGTAGTAGCCGCTGTCGAGCCCGCGCGAACGGTGGTGGGCGAGGCGGCGGACTTCGCCGGCGACGACGTTTGCCATGACAATCTCTTGTTCGTACGGGCGCCACGCGGTGACGGGCTCGCTGAAGCCGTCGTCGCCCGGTTCGACGGACACGAACACCCAGTCTGCGAGAGGATGCAACGTGACGCGACGCCGCAGAAGCGGTCCGAGTCGGGCCAGAAAGTGTCGAAGACGTGGCGGGTCGAGTCGCGTTCGTCATTCGTGGCGACGCGCGTGAACGCGTCGAGCAACGAGCTTCACGCGACCCACTCGAGCTCGCGGCCGCGGATCCGCAGGATGGGGACGCGGCCGATCCACCAGGTGAGCTCGTCGGGGGCCTTGCCGCGAACCCGCAGCCGACCGCCGTGCTCGCCGTCCAAATGGCAGAACGGGCACTGGGAGTTGGTGTTCGAGAGCTCGTCGGTGCCGCCTTGGCTGCGGCGTACGATATGGTGGCACGTGACGTCGCGGCAATCGCACACCGGGCAAGTGCAGCGGTAGAGGTCGCGCCGGTACGTCATCTCGTAGCGATCGCTCTTGCCGAGGCTCGTGTGCCACGTTTGAAAGAACGACAGGCATAGGAACCGAACGAACGGGCCGAACGGGCTGCCGATGCGCGCATAGCGCTCCTCGAGCTGGCGGTAGAAGAGCGCCAGGTCTTCGTTGACGCGCAGGCGGACGAGCACCGTGCCCAGCGAACGGAAAGCTGGGTCGGATATCCGGACCGGGGCGGGAGCGGGCTCGGACCCGCGCTCGGATCCGGACGCGGACGCGGACCCGGACGCGGGCTCGGACCCGGACCCGGGCTCGGGCTCGGGCTCGGACCCGGACCCGGGCTCGGACCCGGACCCGGGCTCGGGCTCGGGCTCGGACCCGGACTCGGGCACGGACGCGGACGCGGACCCGGACTCGCGCACGGACGCGGACGCGGATCCGGACTCGGGCACGGACCCGGACGCGGACCCGGACTCGGGCTCGGACCCGGGCTCGGACCCGGACCCGGACGCGGGCGGGCTCGGGCTCGGACCCGGACCCAGACCCGGGCTCGGGCTCGGACCCGGGCTGGGGCTCGGGCTCGGACGCAGACGCCGGCTCGGACGCAGGCTCGGACCCCGACCCCGACCCCGGCGCGGCGCCGGCCCCGCCACCTTCGGAAGTCTCTTTGGGCTCGGCCGCCATCAGCGCGCGGGCGTGCTCGCCGGAGAGAACCTCACGCTCGAGGCGCTGCATCTCGGCGATGTCCTCGGCATCGAGCGGCTCGGGGAGGCTGCCGGTCATGCGCCCGACGAGCTCCGCCATCTCGACCTCCTCGCGGAGGTGCCTGTACGTGCGGCGGCGCGCGCGGGCGACCCACGCGTCGGCCGTGTCGGGGGTCGCGACGCGCGCGACGAGCGTCGCGTGCGCGGTGCCGAGCACGCCGCGCTGCACTGCGTCTTCGACGGGGCGAAGCGCGCCGGCGCGCCGCGCGAGCGCCATCTTCGCACGCATCGCCGAGCGCGACATGCCGAGGCGCTCGCGTGCATACTGCGCCTCGGTCGCGTAACCGAGCGGCTGCCACCCGCCTGCGTCGAAAAAGCGACGGAGCACGCGGCCGAAGAAGAGCTCTCGGCTCGCGAGCTCCGCGGAGAGGTCGCGCATCATGCGATCGAGCGCGCGCGGTGAGCTGGGCAGCGTCTCCTCTTCGCGCGCCTCGCCCTTCGCGACCGCATCGAGCGGCAGGCGCGTCTCCGCTTCGACCTCGGCGCGTGCGGCGCGCGCTTGGCCGGCCTCGACGCTCACGAGCCAGCGCGCGTGCGCCTCGACGACATCCGCGGGCAAGAGATCCTCGTCGCGGGCGTGTCCCATCTCGATGAGCGTGTTCGCTCCCTCCGCCAACACCGCGTCGAGCCATCCGTCGGGCCCCAACCACGAGCTGGCACCGCCCTCCATGTGCCGCACCAACCACTTGGTCGCCTCCAGCAGCCACGCGTCCTCGGCGAGGAGCGTCAGCGAGAGCGTGGACTGCCGCACCTCGTCGTCCTCACGATCCCCTACGGAGCCGGACGCCCAACTCGCGTCGCCGGCCTGCGCCGCCCGCTCCCGGAGGAGCGCGCGCATCGAGGTCACCGAGCGACCACGTGCGAGCTCGAGAACCTCCGCCTCATTCTCGGGAGTCGCCTGCCGAGCGCACAGCTCCGCCATGCTCCAGCCGATGCGTCCCGACTCGAGCGCCTCGCGCAACAAGGGAAGCCCGTCGAGGCGAGCCGAGAGCCGCCGCGACTCCGCGGCCCATGCGCCGCTCCGCGACGCGCGCTCGCGCGCATAGGCGCCGAGCGACGAAAAACCGAGCTCATGAAAGCCGCTGCCGAGCGCCGCGAGCACCCGTCCGATGCGCAGCCGCTCCCGCCCGTTGCCGCGCGCGAGCGTGAACAGATGCTCGTCGAGACGCGCCAGCTCCGCGCGACTCCCCTCGCCGTTCCGCTCCCCCCGCTGCCCGAGCCCCCGCTCCATCCGCCGTCGCTCCCCGACCGAGAAGCTAGACCCTGCCACGACCTGAACGGATGTCGAGGTAAAATCGGCGACGCCCCCATTTTCATTGCCCCGGCGTACGGCCGGCGCAGCAGACCGCGGTCGGGCGCGGACGAGCGAAACGAGTCGATGTCGGCGCCGGTTCGCAACCGGTGGACGTCGAGATGCGACCGCGTGCCGTCATGGGCGCGGTCGTGTATCGCTCGCACACACGAGCATGCCGGGTCGATGCCCGGAGGATGATGTTCATGCTCAGTAGCGGAGCGTCACTCGGCCCGTGCCGGCGTTGATGCCCGCGCGCGTCGAGGTCGCGGTGTTGCCCGGGAAGTCGGCGCGGCTGGATCCCCCGCCGCCGGGACAGTGCGCGCCGCCGCCGCCGCCGTAGTAGCCACCGCCGCCACCGCCGCCGCTCGCGGCGCAGCCCGTACCACGACCGCCTCGTCCCAACGTTCCGTCGAGGCCCACGCACATGTCGTGGCAGTATCCGCCGGTCCCACCCGAGCTCGAGCCGCCGCCGTTGCCCGGACAGCGTGAGTCCATGCACCCGGTCAGCGAGCTGTACATACCGGAGCTGCCGGTCACGCCGCCGGCAGCGCCGCCGGCGACATCGTCGTCGTATCCGGCACCACCGCCGCCCCCCGCGACGATCACGCGGTTGGCAAGCGCCGTTCCGCCGCGCCTGACGTCGCTCGCACCACCTCCACTCGCACCGAGCCAGAAGTCGCCGCTGTCGGTGTACTTGTCGCCGCCACCGTTGAATCCGCCAGGCAACATCCCGGCAGTGCCGCACGCGCCGGCGCCGCCGACGTACACGCTGATCGTCTCGCCGGGTGTGACGGGAAACGTCGCGGTCGCTTCGCCCCCGAGGCCTCCCATCGAGCATCCGCCTTGGGCGCCGAGAGCGACCGCCGTCATCTCCGTCACCCCCGTCGGCACGCTGAGAGTCTGCGCGGCGCCGGTGTAATTGAACGTGACCTCGACGAGACACCGGTACGATCCGGAGGTGTTTCGGCACATCCCCGACGGGCACGAGTCGAGCCCGCGCGCACACTCGTCGATGTCGATGCACGCGCTCCCGGACGGCTCGTAGCCCGCGTCGCATTCGACGCCGCAGGAGCCGCCAGTGCAGACGGCGAGGCCGTGGGTCGCCACCACCGGGCAGGACGACTCGCACGTGCCGCAGTGGAGCGGGTCAGTGCTCGTGTCGACACACGCATCGCCGCAGCGTGTGAGCGCGCCGCACGACCCCGCGTCTGGCGCGCCCGCATCCGCATCGTGTCCGGCGTCGGTCTGCTGCGCGTCGGCGCGCGGCGCGTCCGTCAGCGGTGCGTCCGTCAGCGGCGCGTCCGCCAGCGATGCGTCCCCGAGCGACGCATCGAGCGACGGCGCTGCGTCCAACTCGGAGCCGACGCCCCCGTCGGGCACCGACACTCGGTGCAGGGGAGCGCAGGCGGCGAGCGTCAGCGCCGCCGCGACGAGACCGAAGCAGATCCGCAAGAGCCCTCCGCGGCGCACTCTCCGTCCACGAGCACGCGTCGCGACGCGATGGTACGGTGCCCGTCGGCCCACCTTCCCCGGCGGATTCCCAGCCCGTGGCGCGACGGTCGATATCACGGCGTCCATCGGGCGTGCCACCTAGCACACGCCGCTGCCCGGCGCGAATCCATCTCGGCGCGAGAGAGCGCGCGCGATCCGTTGCGCGCGGCCGCGTTCGGGAGGACTGTCGGGCCGGGAAGGGCAGGGAGCGACGATGAACGCGGTGTGCTCGAATGATGGGACGTCGATCGCGTGGTTCGAGAGCGGGAGCGGGCCGGCGCTCGTGCTCGTGCATGGCACGACCGCCGACCACGCACGGTGGACGCCCGTCTCCGGCGCGCTCGAGACGCGCTTCACGGTCCACGCGATGGATTGGCGCGGAAGAGGGGCGAGCGGCGACGCGGAGACATACGCGATCGAGCGCGAGTTCGAGGACGTCGCCGCGGTCGTGGACGCGGTGCACGAGCGAACCGGTGAGCCGGTGCTCGTCCTCGGGCATTCGTATGGTGCAGCGTGCTCGCTCGGGGCGTCCCTCCTGACGTCGAACGTCCTCAAGCTCGTTCTCTACGAGCCGCCGATCCCGACCGGCCTGCCGTTCTATCCGCCCGCGCTCCTCCAGAGGTTGGACGAGATGCTCGCCCGGGGCCGCCACGAGGACGTGGTGCTCACGTTCTTCCGCGACGTCGCGTGCATCCCGCCCGCCGAGATCGACATGCTCCGCTCGCTCCCGAACTGGCCCGCCCGCGTGGCCGCCGCCCACACCATCCCGCGCGAGATGACCTTCTCCGAGGCGTACCCTTTCGAGCCCGAGCGTCACGCGCGCTCCCGCGTCCCCACCTTGCTCCTGCTCGGCGGCGACAGCCCCACGATCTTCGAGGCCGCCGTGACGCTCGTCGCCGACACGATCCCGACGAGCCGCGTCGCTGTGCTCCCCGGTCAACGCCACGCCGCCATGAACACTGCGCCCGACATGTTCGTCGGCGAAGTGGTGCGGTTCTTCTCGGACTAGGGGGCTCGCGCGCGAGCCGGCCAACCGGTACACCTCGACGCATGGCACGGCACATCGTGATTCCGCCCGGTTCCGGTCAGGACTATCCGTGGTCGCTCGATCACGTCTTCGTGAAAGTGCCCGACGCCGTCACCGAGGGGCGGGTCACGCTCGTCGAGGACACGCTGAAGCCGGGCTTCCTCTTGAGCCGGCACGTGCACAAGAAGATGGTCGAGATCTTCTACATGCTCGACGGCGAGGTCGAGTTCCGCTTCGACGACGAGACGGTGACGGTCACTACGGGGACCACGGTGATCGTACCTGCGCTCCTCTGGCACGAGGTCGCGAGCGACGCCGGCGCCAAGCTGCTCACGATCTTCACGCCGGGCGGCTTCGATCGCTGCCTCGCGGCGATGGTGAAGCTGCCTCCCGAGCACGCGAACGACGCGGCGGCGATCGCCGAGCTGGAAGAGCGGTTCGACATCTGGCGACGGTAGCGCTCCCCGGAGGCGCAGCGTCCGAACTGTCTGCGCAGAAAGCGGCCCTACCTCTTCTTCTTGTTCTTCTTCTTCTTCTTGGTCGCGGGCTTCTTCTTGGCCGCGGGCTTCTTCTTGGTCGCGGGCTTCTTCTTGGCGGCGGGCTTCTTCTTGGCGGCGGGCTTCTTCTTGGTCGCGGGCTTCTTCTTGGCGGCGGGCTTCTTCTTGGTCGCGGGCTTCTTCTTGGTCGCGGGCTTCTTCTTGGCGGCGGGCTTCTTCTTGGTTGCGGGCTTCTTCTTGGCGGGTGGCCTCGGCTTTTCCACGATCAGGGGCGGAGGAAGCGGGAGCTCTTCGACCATGGCGTCGGTCACGATGATCGTCCGCTCGATCACGACACCGGGTCGCGTCGGCTCTTCCTCGTCGAGCCACAGATGAAGCTCCGACACCGAGCTCGCGATCTTCGACGGGACCGCTTCGTCGGCGCTCGGGCTGAAGTAGATGGGGCAGTCGTCGCCGGAGCCCGACGCGAGGTCGAACAGCAGCGTCCCCCGCGCGCCGTCGTCGGCCGAGCCGGTGTCACGCCAGGTCCAGCCCGAGAGCCCGACCACGCCGAACGGCGCCCACTCGCCCGCCGCGACCTTCGCGCGCGCGTGCTTTCCCATCCGGTCCGTGAGGATTCGCTTCGACCGCGGAGCTGCCGCGTCACCGCTCGCCCCATCGAGGCTCGACCAGTCGAAGATCGCGATCTTCTCGACGAGCCCGCGGAGCTCGAGGCTCGCGTGCTCGTCGACGAAGCGAGAGAGATTCGGAAGCACCGCCGACAACACCGTTCCCATCACGCCCTCCGGGTGGGCGCGCAGGATAGCTCGTAGACCGCCGCGTGGGCAGACGGCGATGTGGAAGCCTCGGGAGAAGCTGGGTAGCCTCGAGCGCGTCCATGCATCCGGTGTAGTATTTCGTCCATGACGCCTACCTTCCGTTGCGCCGTTCTTCTTTGTGCGTGCGTCGCGTGCTCTGACGACTCCATGACGTCGACCGATGGCGGCGGTGGCCGCGTGGACGGCGGAGGTGGCGCGGATGGCGCGATCCCTGGCATGGACGCCGCGATGGACAGCGGCGAGTGCGAGCCTCTGGCTCACGGGAGCTGTCGGATGGGCGACACGTGCCTGGCGTTCCTCGGGTCGTACTGGGCATCGGACGATCCCCGCAGCTCGTGCCCGACCGGTGAGTACAGCGAGTGCGGGTGTCCGACCGACGGGCTCTACGGGCGATGTCTCATCTTCTCGGGGCTGCTCAACGAGCAGGAGGAGTTCTACTACTCGGGCGACCCCGCGATGCTCGAGGCGAGCTGCGACGGCGTGTGGACCCCGGGCACGGTGGTGCCCACCGATGGCGGACCGACTGACGGCGGCACGGCCGACGCGCAGGTCGATTGCGGCGCGCTCACGGCTCCCGAGAACGGCGCGGTCGCCGCGCCCAGCACGTCGGGAGGCGCGACGGCTACGTACAGCTGCGACGCGGGCTTCACGCTGAGCGGTGCCGCGGCGCGAACGTGCCAGGCGAGCGGCGAGTGGAGCGGGTCGGCGCCCACGTGCGTCGAGGATTGCCCGTGCTTCGACGACGCGGATCTCGCCACGATCGAGGCGGACCCCGGCACGCGCACGTGCCTCGTCGACAGCATGGGAGGTGGCACGACGCAGACGTTGCTCATGCGGTCGGGCCCGGGGACGTACCGCTTCGTCGCCGAAGCGCTGGAGAGCGATTTCATCCCCGGCAGCCACCTCGGGTGTGGTTATGGGTGCCTCGACTCCGGATGCGGCACGCGCCCGGCGCACGCGACCATGGACGACATCTCGGTGGCGGCGCACGCGACCTGCCGCGCGCTCATCGTGGCGCGCTGCCCGCCGTAGTCCGCGTCCGCTCCACCGCAATCCCGGCGCCCGTCGTGGTCGCGGGATCTGACCCGCACCGGATGACCAACGGCACCGTCGGGGATGTTACGGTAGCCGGATGTCCGCGTACCGAACGCTCTTCTTGTTCGTCTCGTGTGTGTTGGTCGCCTGCGGCGGTGATGACGATTCCGGGCTCGACGGCGGTGGCGTAGACGCGGGGGCGTTAGACGGGTCTCCGCGCGACGCGCCGCTCAGCGACGCGCCGGGCACCGACGCACCGCGCGATGACGGTGCCATCACGGATGGCGGACCGGATGCGCGCCCGACGTGCTCGAACCCGGACTGCATCTTCGGGTGCGACGAGGCGACCCCGGACACGTGCTACCTGTGCCCTCCGAGCTCGCTCACGTGCAGTGACGACGGCACGGTCTCCGCGCTCGTCGACTGCGACGCGTCGGGCATGGTCGCCGGCGTGACTCCGTGTTGGGCCGGATGCGCCGGGACCGAGTGCCTGACGCTCGAGCCGACGAATCTTCCCGCCGACATCTGCGCCACGCCGAGCGGCAGGGATCTCTCGCTCGGCGTCGGGGCTTCGCTCGTCATCGACACGAGCGACGACGCGCAGTGCGACATGGTCGTCACACAAGCGGGCGGTCCCGAGATCTGCCTCAAGAGGTACGCGATGGTCTTCGTCGGTGAGGGCTCCGTGCTGAGGACGGCGGCCGGAGCGACGCGCGCGCTCGCAATCGTCGCGACCAATCGCATGCAGCTCGAGGGCACGATCGACGCGAGCGCGGTCGGCGCGAGCACCGGTGCGGGATCGGTCGACGACGGCGAGGGTACGGCCGCGAGTGAGGTCGGAGACGGCGGCGGCGGTGGCGGATTCGCCACCGCGGGCGCGAGCGGCGGCGGTGGCGGTGGCGTCGCGGGTGGCGACGCACATGGCGCGGCCGATCTCGTCCCGCTCGTCGGCGGCTCCTCGGGCGGCGATGGGAGCCCGCCGGGTGGAACGCCGAGCGCCGCGCTCGGCGGCGGCGGCGGTGGGGCGCTACAGCTGGTCGCATGCGGCATCCTCGACTTCCGTTCGACGGCGACGCTGCGCTCGGGTGGCGGTGGTGGCGAAGGCGGACCGGCGGGCGCGGGGGCGTTCGAAGGTGCCGGTGGCGGCGGCGGCGGCTCGGGCGGAGCGATCCTGGTCGAGGCAGGCACCTTGATGTTCCAGGGGACCATCGTCGCCAACGGCGGCGGAGGCGGAGGCGGAGCGCAGACGGGCGGGTCCGGCGGGACGGACGGCGCCGATGGACGAACATCCTTTGGCATGGGTGGCGCTGGAGAGGGAATGGCTGGCGCTGGCGGCGCGGGCGGTGCGGATGCGCTCGCCCCCGTGAACGGATCGGTCGCCACCGCGACGACCCTCTGGGGTGACGGTGGCGGCGGAGGCGCCGCGGGTCGCATTCGTTTGAACCTGCGACCGGGTGCGGTCATCACGACCGGACTGATCAGCCCATCGCCGAGCATCGGCACCTACGCGACACGCTGACACGCGCGAACGACGGCGGGCGATCTCGGCGCCCCGGCGAGCCGCATTCGAGGTGTGTCCATCGTCGCGCGTGGCGCGCCGGGGCTCTCAATACGTGACGGGCATCGGCACGCCCGTCGGGGGCGACAGCCGCGGTGCGCTCGTGCGGGCGAGGGCGTTGTAGTCCTCTTGGAGGAGCGCGATGCTGACGAGCCACGCGAGGCCGACGAAGTAGGTGGCGACTCCGAACGCGGCGATCGTGCCCGACCGATCCTGGTGCGGGACACCGCGTGCGACGAGGGTGCGGTGCGCGATGTCGGCGTTGCGCCACGCGGCGTAGAGGCCCCACAAGCCGAGGGTGCAGACCGCGAGGACGAGGTCGACGGTGGGATCGAGCCGCGGGTCGCCGGTCTCCTCGGCGAGCTCCTTGGTGGTCGCGTAGAGCCAGTAGAATCCGTACAGCGAGAAGGTGAGAAGGCTGAGCAGGACGACGACGACGGGGTTTCGCTCGGTCACGGTGGGAGTCTCCTTTGATGCGTCCCTACGAGCGTGACCGCGGCGGTATTTCAGCTTTCCCCGGGTCCGTTGCGTGGGTCTCGCGCCGGCCCCAAGACCGGGCTCCATGTCGAAGAGCGAAGCGAACGAAGGGAGCGAAGGCGCGATGACGCGATGACGTTCGAGGGCGGAGGCCGGACGGCCGGCCGCCGGTCAGACGTCGCGGACGCTCACCTTGCCGAGGAAGTCGCGCTTTCCGACGTCGACGCCGTTGTGGCGGAGGATCGCGTACGCGGTCGTCGCATGGAACCAGAAGTTCGGGAGCGCCATCTCGCGCGCGTAGTCGACGGCGAGCATGCCCTTGCCGGGCACCGTGCGGAGCGTGACGACGCGTGCCTCGGCGCCCTCGAAGTCGCGCTCCTCGAAGCTCGAGACGTACGCGCGCGTGGCCTCGATGCGCGCGCGGATCTCGTCCCACGTCTTCTCGGTGTCGGGGTGTGACGGCGGCTCCTTGCCAGCCGTGCGCGCCACGGCGAACTTCGCATGATCGCACAACGCCTGTATCTGGCGGACGAGCGGAAACTGGTCGGGCGCGAGCCGCTGCTCGAGCAGGACCGCCGGGTCGTACCGCTTCTTCTCGGCGTGCTCGTGCGCCTTGTCGATCCAGCTGTCGACGGCGTTCAGGATCCGCGTGAGGGTGGGAACGACCTCGGCGTGAAGCGACATGGAGCCTCCTGTCCGGACGCGTGTGGTGCTTGGCGAAATCGGCGTCAAGGGGGCGCCCGTCACGCTCGTCACGGACCGACGAGTATCGAAAGGCAGGTGAGGGCGCCGTCAGCCTTGCGCAGCTCGCCGGTGTCGATCGGGTAGGGGGTGAGGCCGGCACGCGCGATGGCGTCGGCGGCGCGAGGATGGCCGGATGCGACGATCGCGTCGCGTCCGAGGCAGACGGCGTTGCTCGCCTCGGACTCTTCGGGCTCCACGTAGACGACGCGCGCGTCGCCGAAGGTGCGCTCGGGAAGCGCGCCGCGGGTGACGAGGACCGTGTCGCCGCCGAGCGGTGAGCACACCGACTTCAGGTGCAGGCCGCGGTCGAGCGGCACGGCGACGACCTCGATGCCGCGCGGCGCCAACAGTCTGCGCGCGCTCTCGACGCCCGCTCGGTTGGTCCGCGTCGTCATCCCGACGTAGAGGCGGGAGCCGAGGAGCAAGCAGTCTCCGCCGTCGAGCGTGGAGGGGGCGTGCATGTCGGCGACGGGCAGGACCTTCGCCAGCTCGTCTCGCACGGGCGGCGTCTCGCCTCGGCGGGACGGCGCGCCGGGGCGCGCGATCAGCGCGAGCCCGCCGGCGACGACCGCCGTGTCCTCGACGAAGCAAGAGTCGGGATGATCCGGCGACCCCGGGATCGCGACGACGCGCACGCCGAGGCGCTCGAGCAGCGCGACGTATGCGCCGTGCTGCTCGATGGCGCGCGCGACGTCGATCGGCTCGTCCGGCGGCGCCATCGCGAGAGCGCGCGCGAAGGCAGGCGAGACGCCACGGACGAGGGCGAGCATGCGCGAAGGGTACCGGCATTCTCGCGCGTGTGGCTCACAGAGCTTCGCTCCGCATCATCGAGGCGCCGGTGTCTCGGGCGTGGGCGAGCGCGGAGCGGGTCTGGCAGCCGACGATCGCCGGGGCTTCGTGGACGACGGCGTCGTTCGTGAGCGCGTCGACCATGAAGAGCGCGAAGTCGATGCGGCGGGTTCGGTTGCTCGCGAGGATGGGGTCGCCGACGTGGCGGCTCCAGACGGGCAGGCCCTGGCTCTCGCCCTCCTCGAGGTCGCTGCCGCGCACGACGGTCCATCGCGTGTCGCTCTCGAAGATGCGGCGGCAGGCTTCGACCTGGTCGTCGAGGTCGGCGAGGCGCGTGATCCGCGCGATCGAAGCCGAAGAGCGCGACGATCGTGCGGAGCTTCAAGCTGTAGACGTCCTTGCCGTCGCGGGTGATGTGCCAGCCGCACGAGAAGACGAGGCGCGCGCCCGCGGGGGCGAGGTCGAGCACGGCCTGCGCCGTGGTCGTCGAGTACTGCTCGACGCCCCACGGGGCGAGCACGGTGAGCACTCCGTCGCAGCCCTCGACGGCGCGGGCGATCGCGTCGCGGTCGTTCGTCGCGCCGGGGACGATCGTGATGCGGCCCGCGACGTCGGCGAGCTTTTCCGACGCTCTGCTCCCGGCAGACGCCGACCACCTCGTAGCCGCGGTCGAGGGCGTGCTGGATCATGTAGCGGCCGAGCTTTCCGGACGCGCCGACGACGCAGATCTTCTTCGGGCTTGCGGCTGATTCCATGGGTTCTCCTCCATGCCCCGGAGGGCTTGTCCTTACGATGTAAGGTGTATAAACTTACTCCGTAAGGCTGTCAAGCGAAAGGGAGCCGAATGTCGCCGAAGACGGAGCCGGCACGGAGCCGGCGGGCGCCGCTCAGCAAGGAGCGGGTGCTCGCGACGGCCGTCCGCCTCGCCGACGAGCGCGGCGTCGCGGCGCTCAGCATGCGCAAGCTCGCCGAGAAGCTCGGCGTCGAGGCGATGTCGCTCTACCACCACGTCGCCAACAAGGACGAGATCCTCGACGCCATGATCGATGTCGTCTTCGGCGAGATCGCGATCCCGACCGGGGTCGACTGGAAGACCGCGATGCGGGCGCGGGCGATCTCGGCGCGCGCGGCGCTGATGCGCCATCCGTGGTCCGTGGGGCTCATGGAGTCGCGCCGCAACGCCGGCGCGGCGACGCTCGCCCATCACGACGCCGTGATCGGCGTCCTCCGCGAGGGCGGGTTCTCGATCG
The DNA here is from genome assembly GCA_963740495.1 of uncultured delta proteobacterium. Lineage (GTDB taxonomy): Bacteria > Myxococcota_A > Polyangia > Polyangiales > CAVUEK01 > CAVUEK01. Next base: position 549,397 of record CAVUEK010000001.1, on the reverse strand, counting down.
CGCTGACGGCGCACGCGTATTCCGCGATCGACAGCTACATCTACGGGTTCGCGCTCCAGCAGCTGAGCTTGCCGTTCGACACGACCGAGGAGCTCGAGGGCGTCGCGGCTGCGATGCTCGAGCGAATGCCCCGAGAGACGTACCCGCACCTCATCGAGCTCACGACGGAGCACGTGCTCCGGCCCGGCTACTCGTACGCGAACGAGTTCGAGTTCGGGCTGGACCTGATCCTCGACGGGCTCGAACGCGCGCGGGAGCGGGGCGACGCGTGAGAGACGATGTCATCGTCCGCTCGGCGGGCCCGAACGGCACGTACGACGACGAAGACGACATCACGTCGGCTGCGGGCGACGAGTGATGGAGAGCCGGTGCAAATGGCCCTACGCTCGCGCGCTCAGGCGAGCGGCGGGTGTAGGTAGCCGTGGATCGCGCGGACGACGACCGATCCCTCGCCGACCGCGGATGCGACGCGCTTCACGGATCCGGCGCGCACGTCGCCGACCGCGTAGATGCCTGGCCGGCTCGTGGCGTACGACGAGGCGCCGCTGGTGACGATGAATCCTTTGGCGTCGAGCTCGACGCAGTCCGCGAGCCAACCCGTATTGGGCTCGGCGCCGATCATGACGAAGAGGTTCGCGATGGCACGAGTCTCGGTCGCGCCGGTCTGGACGTTGCGCCAGCTCACCTCGCGGAGCACCGCGTCGCCGACGAGGGCGACGATCTCGGTACACGCGTGTAGCGTGATCCGTGGCGATGCCTCGATCCGTTGTACGAGGTAGTCCGACATGCTCGCGGAGAGGTCCGCGGCGCGAATGACGAGATGGACGTGACGCGAGCGGCGCGAGAGGAACATCGCAGCCTGGCCCGCCGAGTTTCCGCCGCCGACCACAGCGACGTCTTGATCCACACAGAGCTGCTCCTCCATGGCCGTCGCGGCGAAGTGGATGCCCTGGCCTTCGAACCGGGAGAAGCTCTCGAGCGGCAGACGCCGGTAACGAGCGCCCGTCGCCGCCACGATCGCGCGCGTCGGGACGACGGTGCCGTCGTCGAGCCGAACGCGAAACACGGGCTCGTCGCAATCGGCGCCCACGGCCTGCCGCGAGATCGCGAAACGCGCGCCAAACTTCTGCGCTTGGATCTGCGCGCGCGCCGCGAGCGCCTGACCGGAGATGCCCGTCGGGAAGCCGAGGTAATTCTCGATCTTCGAGCTCGTGCCGGCCTGGCCTCCCGGGGCGTGGCCTTCGATCACGACGACGTCGAGGCCCTCGGACGCGGCGTAGACCGCGGCGGCGAGCCCCGCCGGCCCCGCGCCGACGATCGCGACGTCGAACGTGTGCGTCGCGTCGATGACGCCCATGAGCCCGAGCTCGTCGGCGAGCGCGGCGTTCGTGGGATTCGACAGCACGCGGTGGTCTGCACGAATCACGGCCGGAAGCGGCGTCTTGGTCACCTCGAGCCAGGCGCGCAGCGAGTCGCCGTCTGGATCGCCATCGGCGTCGACGTCGATGCGTCGATGCGGGTATCCGTTGTGGGAGAGAAAACGCTCGATGCGGAGCGTGTCCGCGCAGCCGGTCCGGCCGACGAGGACCGCGGTGCCGTCCGCGTGACGGATGAGCCCGACGCGTCGCAGGATGAACGCGCGCGTGATGATCTCGCCGATGTCCGGCTCGCTCGACAAGACGCGTCGAACGTCGTCGTGCCTGACGCGAAGAACGCGCGTGTCCGCGCGAGCGCGGCCGCTGACGAGCACGCGGCGGTCGGTGAAGAGGTCGGTATCGCCCGTGAACTGATGCTCTCGGTGGATGACGACGACGTGCGGCAGCCCGTCCGGGTCGACGGTGAAGATTTCGAGCGCGCCCTCGAGCACCACGAAGAAGTCGACGTTCCGGTCGCCCTCGCGAAAGGCCAGCGTCCCTTCGCTGAACCGCGCCTCGGTGCCGAAGCGGCCGATGCGCCCGACCATCTCGGGCGTGAGCTGCGGAAACGTCTGCGCTTGCCGGACGTACGGATCGGCGGCGTCGATTCCGCGCTCGATGCCTCCGATCCCGTCGTCGGTGCTCGTCTCGTCGCTCGTCGGTGCTCGCACGGCGAGAGAGGATAGCAGGGTCCGCAGACCGTTCACCGACCTGGGCGCGAATCTGTTACCGTCTCCGGGTGTCGTCCCGACCGAGCCAGCTCGCCGCGCGGGACCGTCGCGTGAGCTTCCCGGCGCGCGAGGAGCGTGCGGCGTGCGAATCCGCCACCTGCGTCGGACGCTCCAGCGGCGGCTGAGCCCGCGCCATGCGACGATGGTCTGGACAGCTCGCGACGCTCCTCTTCAAGCTCGTCGCGACGCTGGTGATCATCGCGATCCCGCTGCTCGGCGTCTGGGCGGGGAGCTCGCTCGCGACGTACGCGGGCGGTCCACTCTGGGCCGCGGTCGTCGCGGGGCTGGTTCTGTTCCCCGTCGGGCCGTTCGCGTGGGAGGGGATCGCTGCGTGGAGACGCTCGCGGAAGGACACGCCGAGACCGCGCATCCTGACACTCTGGGATCGCGTGATCCTTCGGACGTTCGTCCTGAGCTTCGTGCTCCTCGGTGCGTTTCTCGCGGCGCAGCCGGAAGCGATCTTCACCGCGCTCTCGACGCGCGGCGACTGGTTCCTCGAGGGGCGCACCGACGACGGCGCGGAGGCGGTGCGCCGCCGCGTGCTCGCGACGGCCGATGGGCTCGCGTGGCTGTACGAGGTGGCGCACGAGAACCCGTTCGCCGACGAGACGGCTGACGACGATGGTGAGGCGCCGCCGCCAGTCCCGAACGAGGGGCTCCCTCTTCGCCGGGGTGACGACGAGCGGAACGAAGACGACGCCGACCACGCGACGGCGACGACCGGCGACACCGATTCGGCCACGCCAGATGCGAGCGATTCGGCGCCCAGCGGGACCGCGCCCACGCCGCCGCCCCGGACGTGGCCGTTCGAGACGAAGCTCCATCCCCTCGTCGAGACGATGCCGCGCGCCGTCGAGGCGAGCATCGCGTCGGTGGCGGAGTACATTCGAGACCGCGAGCCCGATCCGTTTCTGCGCGTGAAGGCCCTGCACGATTGGGTCGCGGACCGAATCGCGTACGATGCGGTGAGCCTTGCAGCGGGCGAATATCCTCCGCAGGACGCCGAGAGCGTCTTTCGCGAGCGCAAGGCCGTCTGTGCGGGCTACGCGTATCTCCTGCGTGCGCTCGGCGAAGCGGCGGGCGAAGAGATCGTCTACGTGACGGGCGACTCGCGCACCGAAGGGAGCGAGCTCAGCGGTATCGGGCACGCGTGGAACGCCGTGCGAATCGACGGCGGCTGGTATCTCCTCGACGCGACCTGGAACGCGGGCAGCGTCGAGGGGAACCGGTTCGACAAGCGGTACTCGACCCTCTACTTCCTGACGCCTCCCGAGGTCTTCGGTGTCTCCCACTTCCCCGACGAGCCGAGATGGCAGCTCCGCGACGCGCCACTCACGCGCGGCGAGTTCAATCGACAGCCGAACATGCGCCCGTCGTTCTACGCGGCACACCTGCGGTTGATCCGCCCCGATCGATCGCAGGTGACGACGGCGGGCAGCCTGCGCCTCGAGCTGGCGAACCCCCTCGGCGCGTTCCTCATGGCCGACGTGCGCCCGCGCGGCTCGATGAGAGATCACGGTACCGCGTGCCCCATCTCCGGCACGCGCCCCGTCAAGGTCGATTGCACGCTCCATGGCACGGGCACCTACGAAGTGATGCTGTTCCAGAGCTACGAGCCCTACGGAACGTACGAGTGGTCCGGAGCGATCGAAGCGATCAATCGCTGAGCCGCTCGGTGCACTCCACACCATGCCTCGCCACGCAAACGGTCGTGGACCCGCGCGCCGTCGCGCTGCCGCGCTCAGATCCGCAGAACGATGCCGGCGCGCCAGCGGAGGCGCAGCGTTTCGGTCTGTGACGTGACCGGGAAGCCGCCGAGCCCGCCGAGGCCGTCGGTCCCGCCCAGACCGCCGAGCGCCGGGGTCTGGGGGTCGACCCAGGCCACTCCATAGTCGACGCCGCCTTCGAGGACCAGGCCGAGCACCTCGGTGATCATGTACTCGGCGCCGACCAGGAGCGCCGCATAGATGCCGTTGCTATCGCTCTGTTCGAAATCGCCGCGCTCGTAGCGCACCTCGAGCCGTGCGAGCGGGACGACGCTACCGGCGCTAGGCGCGGCGAGATAGACCTTCAAGTCGAGTGGCACCGCGAGCGCCATCGCGCTGTAGCTCGAGCCGGCGAAACCGAAGCCGGGTGCGATGTCGATGGACTGACGGACCGACGTGAAGCCGGCGCCCATCTGCAGCACGAGCCTGTCTCCGAGACCGACGCCGGCGCGGAACGCGGCGCCGTACTCCTCGTACGCCGCTTCGAGCTCGAACGTCTGTGCCCGCGCGCGGGTTGGCGTGACGATGGATCCTGCGAGCGCGATCACACCGACGAGAAGAGAGATGAGCTGCATGCGTTGCATCGAGCCTCCTTGGTGGTTGCAGCTCGGAGAGCAACGTCGGTGCCAACGCGCACGCGCGCAGAAATCGGGCACGCCCGGTGTGCTCGCGCGCGCTCGCGACGCCCGCGCGACGTGGTGTCAGCGATCGAGGTAGCCCAAGTGCCAATCCGGCATCCGCGAAGGGCGCCGGTCGGGCGTGCGCGTCACGGGAAACAGTAGTCGACCCACGACGGGCGGGTGACGCCCGAGGAGTTGTCCCAGGCGTCGACGTACGTTGGCGTGCCGGAGGGAGTCGTCGTGTAGTAGCGGTACGAGTGCGAGATGCAGCCCGCCGGACAGTCGCCCGACGCGGCGTCGAAGACGTAGTGGTAGGTGTCGCCGGTGACGCCGAGGCAGATCGTCGGGCCGTCGCCGATTCTTCCGTTCGGTCCGGCCGAGGTGACCCCCGCGAGCGCCATGTACTCCGGGGCGACGATCTCGAGAATCGTAGATGCCCTTCAGCGTGAGCATCACGTAGTCGCCGAAGCTCAGCGGCTCGATGACCAAGTCGACGTAGTGCGCGTTGAGGCAATCCCACTCGTGGTACGTCCCCGCCGCGACCGCGCTGTACGTCGCCGAGTCCACGCCGAGAAGCAGCGCGCGTCCGTCGTCGGGGGCGAAGTAGGGAATGCTCGCGACCGCGGAATCGCCCGCTCGGATCGCGGTCACGTCGGTGACGACGCGGTCGTAGATCGCTTGGTCGGCGGTGACGCCCGGGCTGACCGTCAGCGCGAGCTGCTCGAGGTTGGTGTCGGCTCGCGGCGTGGCCGCGATCTCCGCCGGCGTCCCGCTGCCGACCGCGCCGCAGGCTGCACCGTCGGTCCCACCCGCGTCGGCGACCGTCCCGCCGTCGGGCGTCGCGCCGTCCGCGACCGTCCCGCCGTCCATGTCGGGCGACGCGTCCAGCCCGGGCGACGCGTCCAACCCGGTCCCGGCGTCTCTCTCGGGCACCGACGAGTCGAGCCGCGACCCGGCATCGGTCACGCCCGAGTCGCGTCCGGGCGTCTCGTCGTCGCCTCCGCACGCGGTCTCGAGAAACGAGGCGAAGAGGATCGCGAAACACGTCGCCGTTCGAGAAGCCATGCCGCGAAACCTAGCATGCTAGTTAGCGTCCGCATGGTGACCACTGGACCGAAGACGCACCGGTGGAACCGTGATCGAGAACACCCGGTCACCCTGTCGGATGGCCGCGTGCTCGGGCTCGTGATCGTCTGTGGCGTCTCTGGAACCTGGCTCTTCGCCCGCAGCCGGCGCACGGGCTTGACCGTTCCCTGGCTTGGGTGATTGGCGCCAAGTGGCACATGGTCGCCGGGTCGCCCGCACGGGCGGACTCGAATTCCTCTGTCTTTCCAGCTCGCCTGATCTCGCACGGGCCTTGCTGAGGGAGACGCCCCATGAGAGCGGCTCTCAGCCTCGTCCTCCTGGCCTTCGGCTGCACCGAGCGCGTCGACCCGGGCGCGGACGGCAGCGCGGCCGACGGCGGTCCGGGCGCGTTCGACGCGTCGTTTCGCGACGTGACCCCTCTGGACCTGCCGGACGGCGGTGACGCGGCCGTCCCACCGCTCGACTCGGACATCGTCGCGTTCTGCATCGACCTCGGCGCGTCGCTCTGCGCGGCGCTCGACGAGTGCGGATGCACGTTCACCACCGACGGCACCTGTCCGATGACGTTCCGCTCCGCGTGCGAGCTCGACCTGTTCACGCCCGACGTCCGCCGGGCGCTCGCGGACGGCCGTCTCGTGTTCGACGGCGCTGCGGCCTCGCGCATGATCGCGGCGCTCGAAGCACCCAACGTGTGTTCCGTGAGGTCGCTCGAGCCGTGGACCATTCGCGACTACTACACGTTCGGCGGTGTCCTCGAAGGCACGAAGCACGGGGGTGACGCGTGCACGGCGTTCACCGATACGACGGGCTACGCGTACGCCCAGTATTTCCACATCGACGAGTGCGCGGACGGCGTCTGCGACGCTCGCCGCTGCATCGAGTTCGAGGGGGTAGGCGGCACGTGCGACACCGATCACGTCTGCACCGATCTCGACGCGCCCGTCCGGTTCTCGTGGGACATCCGCCAGAAAGACCTCCCGTGCATGCGCAGCTCTCCCGATGCGACGTCGGGGATCTGCGGCGCGAAGCGCCCCGGCGGCGCCCTCTGCGACAGAGCGAGCGATTGCGAGAGCTATCGATGCGAGTCGGGGCTCTGCGTCGCTCTCGGTGACATCGGCGCCTCGTGCAACTACCCGCAGCACTGTCGGTCGGGCTTCTGCCCCGCGACGGGCCAGTGCGCCGCGGGCAATCTCCTCCCGGGCTCGACCTGCACGTACTCGGGCTACGAGTGCGCTTCGGGCTACTGCTCGTGGATGCCGGACGGTACAGAGTCCTGCGAGTCGTCGATCTGCGGCGTCGCTCGCTACTACGGCTTGCAGGGCCTCTTTCCGAGATGAGGCCCTACTGCTTCAGATCGAGATGCCCCACTCGCCAGCGAGATGATCGAGGAGCGAGGTCTCGACCGGCGCGACGACATCCGCGGCAGCGACGTCGTGCAAGAGCGCGCAGATCGCCTCCTGCGCCTCCCGACGGCCGATCCCCTTCGCCGCCCGGAGCACGTCCTCGCGCGACGCGTACCGCTCCGCGGACACGTCCCAGATCGCCGCCCACTTCTCAGGCTCGAGCGACTCGATGTCCCGCCACCGTGCACCTCGCGTGCGACCGGCCCGGAAGAACGAACCGATGGACGGCGGCCGTACCACCCGTCTGAGCGGGCATGACCGCGAGCGTGTATCGTCCGTCGCGCCATGACGTTCGACTTGTACATGCTCCTCGCGACGTGCCTGGTCTATGCGTTCGTTCCTCTCTTTCACAACGTGCCTCGCATGAGGGCGGGCGGCGCCGCGTGGGCGCTCGGCGATCGGGCCGCGCACCCCGAGACGCCGGAGTGGGTAGCGCGGGTCGAGCGAGCGCACCGGAACTTTCTGGAGTGGCTCCCCGTGTTCGCGACCGTCGTTCTGATCGCGCACGTCACCGGTGCCACCTCGCGCGTCACCGCCACAGCCACGGCCCTCTACGTCGCGCTTCGCGTCGTCTACACGATCGCGTACGCGCGGGGGAGCCGTCTACGCAGCCCGATCTGGTACTGCTCGATGTTCTGCATGATCGCGATCCTGGTCGAGATCATCCGACACGACGCCGCGAGCTGGTAGACTCGTGGTGTGGGCCTCCGCCTCACGCGGCGCGATCGCGGCGGTCGTCGGCGTCGTCCTCTTGCCGGTCGGTCTCGCGACCGACGAAGACGGCCTGACGATCGGAGGCGCGATCAACCTCGGCGTCGGCGCCGCGCTCATGAGCGTCGGCATCCTCGGGATCGTGCGCAGCCCGAGCGTCGAGCAGCCGGGTGCCTCGGTCGTCTTTCCACTTCCGTGACGAGGGTGGGTCAGTGGAACGGCGCGGCTCACGTCTGGGTCCCCGGCGCGTGGCGCCCTCCGCCGAGCGCTCGCCACGCCTGGCAACCGCCGAGCTGGCGCGCATCTCGCGGCGGCGTGGTCTTCGTGCCCGGCCGCTGGACGATCTCCGTGGGACGCTGAAGTCAGCGGGCCTGCCCGGGCGTCGCAGGCGACACGAGGAGCGCACCGCGCTCCGAGCGGAGCCTGCGCTGCTCCAGTCGCCGACGCTTCGGGACGCCGAGAGCGTTGGTCTTTTCCGCATCGCCACCGGGCACGGGCGATGCACCTTCGGGCGCTCGAGATGCGATCGGGTCCTCCGGAGCGCGCGGCGCGCCTCGCAGTGTGCGCGCTCATCGCGTGGTCGAGCGTGTCCGCTGCCGCGTGCACGGGGGTCATCGGTAATGCCGGGGAGGGCCCCGGTCGCAGTGGCGGTGGAGCGACGCCGCCGGGCCGCACCGACTTCGTTTCGGTGAGCGGCCTTCGCCGATCGAGCGCGTACGAGATCGACGCGACGCTACGCGACCTCTTCGGCAGCGTCGTCACGCCGAGCGCATTGCTCTTGCCCGAAGACGTGCGGACGCCGTTCGACAACGACTACACCACCCAGACGACATCGGACGCGCTCGCGGAAGGGCTCGAGCTCCTCGCCATGGAGATCGGTCGCTCGGTCGCGGCGGACACCGAGACGAGGGAGCGCGTCGCGGGATGCGCTCCGTCGGGGCCGGACGACACCGATTGCTTCCGCTCGTTCATTCGGTCGTTCGGCCGCCGCGCATTTCGCCGACCGCTCGACACGGCCCAGATCGACCGATACATGGGCGCGCTCGACATCGCGGTCGAGACGGGCGACTTCTGGGTCGCGGTCGCAACCGTGATCGCGCGCGATGCTGCAGGATCCGCGCTTCCTCTATAGCGTCGAGATCGGCACGCCCGTCGCAGGCTCGAGCACGAACGTCGCGCTCGACGGGTACGAGATCGCGTCGCGCCTGAGCTACTTCCTCTGGGGCGCGATGCCGGACGACGACGCTGCTCGATCGAGCCGAGCGCGGCGCGCTCGACACGGCGGACGGCGTGCGCGAGCGGCGGCTGCGGGATGCTCGACGATCCGCGCGCGCGCACGCCAGCTCGACTCGCTTCCACGCGCTGTGGCTCGGCTACGAAACGCTTCTGCACGCATCCCGCGCGTCGCTCGCAGCGCGATGCGGCGCGAGTCGCGAGCGCTCGTCGAGCGCGTCGTGTTCGACGAGCGGCGCCCGTGGCAGGACCTCTTCCTGTCCGACGAGACGTTCATCGACGACGCGCTCGCCGAGCACTACGGCCTGTCCGCGCCCGCTGCGGACGGCCCGCGGTGGGTCAGCTACGGCTCGACAGTGGCCGGCGAGGGCTCGCTCTCGCACGGCTCGTTCCTCGCGCTCGGCGCCAAAGCAGGAGACACGAGCCCCACGCAGCGCGGGCGTGAGGTCCGCGTCCGCTTGATGTGTCAGACCATCCCCGATCCGCCGCCAGGCGTGAACACCGACGCACCGCCGCCCGAAGAAGGCGGCGCGGTCTGCAAGCCCGACCGGTTCGCCGTTCATCGGACCGGAGGCTGCGCGAGCTGTCATCAGCTCATCGATCCGGTCGGCTTCGGGCTCGAACAGTTCGACCAGCTCGGTCGTTTTCGCACGGTCGAGCCGGATCATCCGGAGTGCCCCATCACCGGAGAAGGCGAGATCGTCGAGCAGGGGTCGTTCCGCGGACCGGGGGAGCTCGCAGAGCTCCTCGTCGAGAGCGGCAGCCTCGGCGCGTGTGCAGAGCGGCAGCTCTACCGATTCGCGATGGGTCGCTACGAGCTCGACGCGAACGACGGGCAGTTCATGTCGCACCTCGGCGAGGTCTTCGGCTCCGGTGCGGTGCGGCTCGACGAGCTCATCCTCGCGCTGGTCGAGTCGGATGCGTTCCGGTTCCGTCGCGAGCCAGGAGGGCTCTGAGACATGGGATTCAGAATCGCACGGCGGAGCTTCTTGCGCGGGGTGGGCGGCATCGCCGTCGCGCTGCCTGCGCTTCAGGCGATGTCGACGAGCCGCCTCCTCGGCGGGGCGAGCGCCGCCGCCGACCTCGGAAGTGCGCCGCCGACACGCTTCTACGTCGGATTCGGCGGGGTCTCGACCGGCGCCGACGGTGGCCGCGTGCAGGATCAGCTCCTCGTGCCCGACGTCGAGGGCCCGGGCTACGACATCAAGCGCGCCCTTCAGCCAATCGAAGACTTCGGCGTACGCGACGATGTCTCCGTCGTGACGGGGCTCACGCTGCCGTGGGGCGACGCCGGCGCGATCCCGCCGGGCGGCCGGAGCGTCTTCTATCACTACAACACGGTCGGTCCGCAGGTCTCGGGCATGCGCGGGCCCGACGACCGGTCGGGGCGGCCGCGCGGTCCCACCTGCGATCAGATCGTCGCGGACGCGATCGCCGACGGAACGCGATTCCGCACGCTCTCGTACAGAGTGCAACCCGTCACGTACGTCGGTCGCAGCGAGGTCATCAGCGGGGATACGGGCAAGCTCTCGTGGCGACGCGACGCCGACGGGTCGCTGCACGCGGTCGATCCCATCGTGAGCCCACGCCTCGCGTACGAGTCGCTCTTCACGGGCTTCACGCCGACCGATCCGGCCGAAGAACAACGAGCTCGGCTCCTCCTCCGGCAGCGGCGCAGCGCGCTCGACTTCGTTCGCGAGAGCACCTCCGACCTCTTGCCGAGGCTCGGGGTCGAGGACCGACAGCGAATGGATCGCCACTTCGAGGCGGTCCGCGCGCTCGAGCTCCGGCTCGACGCGGATGTCCCGCTGGTCGGCGCCTGCGCGCTGCTCGAGCATCCCGGCGACGACCCTCCGATCGGCGGATCCATCATCGAGTACGAAGGCGCGGGCCAGCCCTACAGCACGACCGAGGGCTACAGCGACGAAGACCGCCGCGCCGAGATCCTCGGCGACCTGATCCACATGGCGTTCACGTGCGACCTCTCTCGCGTTGCCTCGGTGCTGTTCACGGAGTGGAAGTGCTACATGAACATGTACCAGCTCGCGGGTTGGTCGAGCGACATGCACGAGCTGACGCACCAGGCCAACCACGAGGCTGTTGCGGACTCCGTGGCGTTTCACGTCAAGCACTTCGCTCGGCTCGTCCAGAAGCTCCGCGACACTCCCGAGACCGACGGCACGACCGTGCTCGATCACACGGCGCTCGTTCTCGCGTTCGAGGGGGGGCACGGGCATGACCCCGAAGGAGGAAACGAAGACTCGGCCCACTCCACCGAGAACATGGCGGTCCTCGTCGCGGGCCGTGCGGGCGGCCTCGTGCCCGGGCGGCACGTCCGCGCGGTCGGCGGACACCCCGCGAGCGCAATCCTCTCCGCGATGCACGGCGCCGGAGCCGACGGCCCGCTCGGCGAGATCGATCACGACATCGGAGCGCTCTTCACCGGCTGAGCGCGACGCTCAGCCCACGCGCCGGATCACTCCCGCGCGCGCGAGCTCGGCCAGGGTCTCGCGCGCGTCGTCCCACGTATTCCGGGTGTCCCAGTCGAGCGCCTCTTTCGCGAGGAAGCGGGTGGCCGACGAGAGCCGCTCCACGAACGCGAGCGCCTCGACCGGAAACGCCCACTCGGACCCTCCGTGAAAGAAGAAGAGCATGTCGGCGCCGGACGCCTCGTCGCGCGCCACGATGTGAGGAAGCGGACCGGGGCGCGTGCGTTCGAGGAGCGTCTCGGGATCGAGCGCCTCCATCCAGCGCTCGTCCGCGGGAGTGGGCACGGGCGCCTGCTCACGCTCCACGCTTCGAAGCCACACCCGTTGAAGCGTGCGCGCGTCGAGCGCCGAGACCGAACGCCGTAGCGCGTCGAGGCGGTCCTCGAGCATGGCCGCGACGCCGGCGTAGCCCGCGCCGTCCTCGAGCGCATCGGTGAAAGAGCAGAGGACGTCGCGCCGCCACCGAGAGTCGAGGACGAACACCTCGCGCAGGAGGCGTACGAGCACGTCCACGACGGGCGCGCGCGGCGGGCTCACGCTCAGCGCCAGCGACCGACCGATCGCCCGGGCGACGTGCCACGTCCCCGGCGGCAGGTAGAGAACGTCTCCCTCGTCGAGGCGCACCTCTTCGAGCTCTTCGAGAGAAGGGGCGACGATCGGCTCGCCGCCGTCGTCGCGCCATACCGAGGTCACATCGGCCCGGTTCTCGATCGCGACCCGCTTGGGCCCCACACGGCTCCCCCAGAGCGGGGCCATCGCCGCGGGAGCGCGCGAAAACCACCATCGCTTCGACCCGGACAGTTGCAGGACGAACACGTGGTGTGCGTCCGTGTGGAGAGCGAAGCCGCGGTCGTCGGGCGACGCATAGACCTTGGCGAACGGCGGCTCTCCGACCAGCATGAGCGTCCGTGTGATGTCGGCGAGCGCGCAGGCGACCGATGGCTCGCGCGACACGTCGGCGCACACCGTGCGCCCGGCCTCGAACTGCGCGCGCATCTCGGCCGGGGCGATCCGCGTCTGGACCTGATCGCCGGGCTCGCCGATGAACGCGGCCTCGACGACGCCGACGCCGTCGCCGCGCCAGAAGCGCTCCTCGTCGTAGATGTCGTCGAATCGCCCCGCAGCGCCGCGAACGTGAAGCGGGCGGCGGTCCCAATGCTCGCCGTAGAACGCTGGAGGCTCGGTCGGTTCCACGATCCGGTGGAGGAAGCTCCGTTCCGTCGCGTCCTTGCCCGCTCGCGTCATCGAGAGGTTCCGAGGAGATCACTCCACGGTCGTCGTGACGTCCGCGAAGTTGTTGTCGTAGTCGAGCTCCGTGCCGAGGTAGCCGAGCGCGCCGGCATGTGAGGAATAGGTCCCGCGCGCCGATGCGAGGATGCGCAGCACGAAGGTCGCTTCCGCGTCCGCGGCGAGCGCGCCGAGCACACACCTCACCCCGTGGATGGTGCCGACCGGAGCCTCGACGTGCCAGTCGCGCGGGATCACTTTGCAGTGGTCCGAGAACGCGATGGTGAGCCCCGTCGGGATCGGGATGAACGCCATCGTGCTGGTCGTCGCGTCCGGCCCGTGATCGATCACGCGCCCGCTCCACTCGAACGCTTCGGCCGGTGCTGGCGATCCCGTCGGGCCCGAAATCACGATCTCGACGTCGAACCCGTCCCCGGTGCCTGCGTCGGAGCGCGTCCCCCCATCGACGCGCGTCCCCCCATCGACGCGTGGGCGCGACCCGTCGACCGGGCCGCCGGCGTCGGGCTCGTCCGCGTCGCTCGCCGCCGCGTCGCGCGAGGTCGCACCGTCCGTCGAGGGCGGTGCGTCCATCGCGACGCGCGCGTCGGCTCCGGCACCCGCATCGAGGCCCGGGCTCTCACCACCCCCACACGCGACCGTGAAGACCATCGCGCATCCGATCCACCCCGAGCGAACCCCCGTGCCCACATCAGAAGGATACCCCATCGACCCGTGGGCGGATCCGACCATCCCCGGTCGTGGCCACGTGCGAGCGTGCGCGTCGCGTCACATCGGGGCGCGCTGGCACGTCATGGATGAAGCCGACACGTCACTTCACGCGACTTCACACAACTTCACGGTCGTTCTGCTATCGAGATCGCATGGGAAAGCACGGTGAGACGAAGGAAGTCCCGTCGTTCGCGGGGCTCGCATGAGACAGCTCGACCCCGACGAAGAGGCGAGCCTCGCGCACGCCTGGCGAGCGGGCGACACGGACGCGGCGCGGCGGCTCGTCGAGGCGAACCTGCCGTTCGTGGTGCGCGTCGCGCACCAGTATCGTCGCTGGGGGGTTCCGTTCGAGGATCTGGTTCAACAGGGGAGCATCGGCCTCTTGAAGGCCGCCGAGAAGTTCGAGGCTGGCCGCGAGTGCCGACTGACGACGTACGCGGCGTACTGGATCCGCGCCGAGATGGCCGACTACCTAGTGCGGTCGTACCGCATCGTGCGCCTCGGCAGCACGTACACGGAGAGGCGCGCCATTCGCGCATTTCGTCAGGTGGAGATCGAGACGCCCGAGGAGCTGGCCGCGACGAGCGGGATGCCCGTGGAGCGCGCGCGCAAGCTCCTTCCGGTGCTCGCGATGCGCGACCTGTCGCTCGATGGGTCGTCGTTCGATCGGGCTCCGGCGGTCGAGCGCTTCCGGAGCAGCTCGCCGACGCCCGAGGAGGAGGCGTCTCGCCGCGACGAGGCGCGGCAGGTCCGCGCACGGCTCGGGGCCGCCCTCGAGAAGCTCTCCGAGCGGGAGCGACGCATCCTCGAAGCGCGCCTCTTCAGCGACGCGCCCGTGACGCTCGCGGTGCTCGCGTTGGAGATGCGGGTGAGCAAGGAACGCGTGAGACAGCTCGAATCGCGCGCGCTCTCGAAGCTCCGCGAAGAGCTCGCGGACTTGCGACCCGCTGCCTGACCGCGCCACGGAACGGCTCGACCGATGCGGCGTCGACCCGCACACTTCCCGCGTGGCGCTGGACGAGGAAGAGCTTGCGGAGCGTGACGCGGTGCTCGCCGCCGAAGCCGAAGGCGCTGCCGAAGCGGCGGAGCTCGAGCCGCCCGGGCCCGCCGTCACGCCGGTCCGCATCTGGCGCGCGATGCTCTTCTTGCCGTACATCGCCGCGCTCGTCCTCGTGGCCGTGTTGCTCGGGCTCGAGGCGCCCGTGGCTGCGTTGCTCGTCGTGTTCGTGGCGATCCTGTATGCCGTCGCGGGGCCGCGCCGCGTCGCGCGCTACCGGTTCGACGACGCGGGGGCGCTCTTCCTCGACGACGCCGAGGAGCCGCTCGATTGGAGCGCGGTGACGAAGATCCGGGTGCGTCACCGCGCTCCTTTCGCGACGAGCCGCGCGCGCCGCGAGCTCGAGCCTTTCGTCCTCGACGTTCGCATCGAGCTCCGCGACGGCGGGCTCATCCGCTTCGCGGGCGGCGATCATTTCGTCGATGCGCCCGGTCGCCGGCTGCTCACCCCGGGCGTCTTCCCGAGGTGGCTCGAGCGCCGCGCCCGCGAAGAAGGGCTCTCGGTCGAAGCGGAGAACGAGGTAGATTGGGTCGCACGGCGGTAGATGCGGCGCGTCGCTCAGATCACGGACATTCACATCGCAGAGGACGGGGTCGACACGCGCGGCGCGGATGTCCGCGAGAACCTCGCGCGCGTGCTGGACGCGGTGCGTGCGCTCCGTGTCGACGAGCTCGTCGTCAGCGGTGACCTCTGCTATCGCGATCCCGCTCCATCCATATATGCGTGGCTTCGGCCCACGCTCGACGCGCTCGGGACTCCCTATGTGGTCATGCCCGGCAACCACGACGACACCGCGATGCTGCTCGCTGCTTTCGGCACGCCGTGCTCGGGGGAGCGCGCCGCTCCGGGCGCTCGCGGAAGAGCGTTCTTCACGCGCGAGTCGCACGGCAGAACGGAGATCTTCCTCGACACCTCGACGTGCGTGCTCCCCGACGACCAGCTCGCGCACCTCGAGGAGGGTCTCGCGCGCTCCGATCGTCCCATCGTATGGATGCACCACCCGCCCTTGCTCGCCGGCGTGCAGTACATGGACGCGAACTACCCACTCGCGAACCACGAACGGGTTCTCGGCGTGCTCCAGGCGGCGGCCAAGCCGGTCGACGTGTTCGTCGGCCACTACCACGTCGAGCGGACGGTGCGCGCGGGCGACGTCACCGTGCACCTCACGCCGTCCACGTACTTCGCGATCCGCCCCGAGCCGAAGGAGTTCGCCGTGGAGCATACGAGGCCCGGCTTTCGCCTCGTCGAGCACGACGCGCGCACGCTCTTCACGCGCGTGATCTGGGTGTGATCCGTCCGCAAGGCGTTGCTCGGTCTCGCCTTCAGCGATCGGCCGTCGCGACTCTGCGCCGTCCCGGTCTCGAGCCGTAGCTCTTGAGCTTGCGGTAGAGCGTCGCCGAGCCGATCCGGAGCTGCTCGGCGGTGCGGGTCTGGTTTCCGCCGTTCAGCTCGAGCGACGGCCAGGATGTACTCCTTCTCGACCTCGTCGAGCGGCCGGACGCGCGCCGTGCGACGGCCAGTGGCTTCGGGCGACGCCTGGCGAACCTCCTCGGGCAGATCCTCGAGCTCCACGCGGCTCCCGCGCGCGAGCGCGACCGCGCGCTCCATGGCGTTCTCGAGCTCGCGCACGTTGCCCGGCCAGTCGTAGCGCAGCAGCTGATCGGCGGCCTGCGGCGCGAGACCCGGCGATCTTGCGCTTCATCCGCAGCGCCGCGTCGGCGAGCAGCACGCGGGCGAGCGGCAGGATGTCGTCCCGGCGCTCGCGCAGCGGCGGCACGTGCAGCTCGACGACCTTGAGCCGGTAGTAGAGATCCTGGCGAAACGCGCCGCCCGCGACCGCCGTGGGCGAGGTCGCGGTTGGTCGCCGCCACGACGCGCACGTCGACCTGCCGGCTCTTGTTCTCGCCGACGCGCCGGATCTCGCGCTCCTGGAGCGCGCGCAGCAGCTTGACCTGCATGCCCGGCGAGACCTCGCCGACCTCGTCGAGCAGCAGCGTGCCGCCGTTCGCCGCCTCGAACAGGCCCGGGCCGGTCGTGCGTGGCGCCGGTGAACGCGCCGCGCGCGTGCCCGAACAGCTCGCTCTCGAGCAGCGTTTCGGTGATGGCGCCGCAGTTGACCGCGATGAACGGCCCCGCGGCGCGCGTCGACTCGTCGTGGACGAGCCGCGCGATCCGCTCCTTGCCCGACGCCGCTCTCGCCGGTGATCAGCACCGTGGAGTCGACCTTGGCCACGCGGCGCGCCAGGTCCACGAGCTGCCGCATCGCGGCGCTCTTGGCGACGATCCCCAGCGGCTCCTCGACGTCGCGGCGCGACGCGGACCAGCGCGCGCCGGTGCGCGCGGAGCTTGCGCTCGGCCGCCTTCAGGGTCTCGGTCACGCGCTGCAGCGAGACGTCGAGGCACTCTGCGAGGCGCTTCGGCTCGAAGAAGCGCAGCTCCTCGGCGCGCTCGTCGCCCCACTCCTCGCGCGTGCGCCCGAGCAGGTGGCAGGCCGCGTCGCCCTTGCCCATGCAGCGATCCTCGAGCACGTAGATCTCCTTGCCCGCGGTCCGGCTGAGGTAGCCGCTGGTGAGCCCGCAGATGGTCCAGCACACCGGGCACGTCGGCGCGACCGAAGTGCAGCAGGTGCTGCTCGGCCTCGTAGGAGGCGACGAGCATCGACGCCCTCCTTGGACGAGCGGGTCCGTGCTGCCCGGCCTCGACGCGGAAGAGGCCCTCGAGCGTGTGGATGCGCGTGCCCGCGCGCCGCCAGTCCTCGTCGCTGTCCCACTTGAACTCGGCCTGCATCGCCTCGGCCATGCGCCAGCCGTGCGCGAAGCCGAACTGGGTGAGCACGGTGCGCGCGGCCGTGAGGCCGAAGTTCTCGACGAGGTACTTGCGCAGCAGCCCCATCGCGACGGCGTCGAGCAGCAGCGCGCGCTGCCCGGCGAAGCGGATCACGCCCCCC
The DNA here is from genome assembly GCA_963740495.1 of uncultured delta proteobacterium. Classification (GTDB taxonomy): domain Bacteria; phylum Myxococcota_A; class Polyangia; order Polyangiales; family CAVUEK01; genus CAVUEK01. The sequence goes on along the minus strand of CAVUEK010000001.1, from coordinate 531,983 downwards.
TCGGGGTCCAGCTCCAGGAGCTCCTTGTGGTCCAGGTCCTCGGCTCGCATCGCGATCGTGTCATTCAGAATGAAGGACACAGTACTTCAATTCGATTGAAGCTGCCACGCGATGGAATCGTGGAGCAAATGCGCCTATGGGGCGGCGGCGGGCGTCCGCGTGGTGTGGCGCGCCAGGCACAAGACCAGCGATTCGGCGTCGCACGGGCTGGGAAGACAGTGATCCGCGCCGACTGCGCGAACCTGTCGCCGGTAGTCGGCGCTGCCGTCCCCCGTCATTCCGATGATGAGGAGATTGAGGCCCGACCTCGCGCGCAACGTGCGCACCATGTCGAGGCAGTGCCTTCCGCCGCTCGACAGGTCGATGAGCACGGCGCCCGTCGGATTTCTCTCCACGGACTCGAGCGCCGCATCGAAGCTGCCGACGCACTCCACCGCGCACCCCCGAAGCTTGGTCGCGACGGCGAGCGCGAGCGTCGACCCGAGGTGCTGATCCTCATTGGCGATCAGGAGGCGGCGCGGCGCGATCACGCGTCCGTTCCTGTGTTCCCGGTACCCGGCGCCGGCACTTCGTAGCGCATCCGCGCGGCCCCGCGGCCAGGCGCCGCGGTGGCAGGCTCGACCGACAGGACCGTTCCACCGCCCGTCCGGATGGCGGACCGAAAAGCCGAGATTCGTCGCACGAGATCGTCCGCATCGTTTGCGTCGAAGAGAAACGTCTTGCGAACGATCACCGTCGTCGAGGCTGTCACCACGCGGTGACGAAGCACGAATCGGTCCACGCTCGGGCAGAGCCGACCGGAGGACTTGGCTCGATTGATGCAGAAGCCCACACCCGCGGACTAGCGTGAGCGGCGTACGCCGCACCAACGACGGGAGAGCTTCGTGGAAAAGACGAACGTGCGCGACGCGCAGACCGCCTCCGGGAAGACGGCGAGCGAACCGGTGCTCCGCGCGCATCCATCGAGGAGCCAATCGACTCCACGCGGGGCTCCGGCGCGGCCCGCTACGTCTCCGACCCGACAATCCGAGCTCCACCGGATCGCGATCCTCGGCAATCACCTGCCGCGCCAGTGCGGCATCGCCACGTTCACGACCGACCTGAGCCGAGGCGATCGCACGTCGAGCGCCCGGAGCTCGACTGCTTCGTGCTCGCCATGAACGACGCCGGCAGGCGGCACGCCTATCCCGGACGCGGTCCGCTTCGAGATCGCCGAGACGCGACATCGCGCTCGTACCGCCGCGCCGCCGACTTCCTGAACGTGCAACGCGGTCGACGTGCTGTCCGTGCAGCACGAGTACGGGATCTTCGGCGGCAAGGCCGGGAGCCACGTGCTGACGCTGCTGCGCGAGCTGCGCATGCCGATCGTGACGACGCTGCACACGATCCTCGCCGAGCCGAATCCCGCCCAGCGGCGCGTCATGGACGAGCTCACCGCGCTCTCGGAGCGCGACTGGTCGTGATGAGCGAGCGGGAGGCGCACGCTCCTCCGCGAGGTCCACGGGGTTCCGGACGAGCAAGATCGACGTCATCCCCCACGGGATCCCCGAGCGTGCCGCTCACCGGCGACCAGCAAGGACCAGCTCGGCGTCGAGGGCAAGATCGGTGATCCTCACGTTCGGCCTGCTCTCGCCCGACAAGGGCATCGAGCACGTCATCGACGCCCTGCCGGCGATCCTCGAGCGCCACCCCGAAGCGGTCTACATCGTGCTCGGCGCCACGCATCCGCACGTCAAGGAGCGAGCACGGCGAGACCTACCGGCTCATGCTCGAGGACCGCGCCCAGCGCGCTCGGCGTGGACGCGAACGTGATCTTCCACGACCGCTTCGTCAGCCAGGCCGAGCTCACCGAGTTCCTCTCGGCCGCCGACATCTACATCACGCCGTATCTCAAGCCGGAGCAGATCACCTCGGGCACCCTGGCCTACGCGGTCGGATCCGGCAGGGCCGTGATCTCCACGCCGTACTCGTACGCCGCGAGCTGCTCGCCGAGGGTCGCGGGATCCTCGTCCCGTGGCGAGATCCGCGCGGCGATCGCCCGCGAGGTGATCGGCCTCCTCGGCGACGACGAGGCGCCGGATCGCCCTTCGCCGAGCGCGCCGCGCGCTACGGTCGCGACATGCTCTGGCCGGCGGTCGCGCGCTCGTATCTCGAGAGCTTCGAGCGCGCGCGCGAAGAGCACGCCGACGCGGCGGCGCACGGCGTTCCAGCGCGAGACGCTGGCGGAGCGCCCGGCGCGAGCTGCCGGAGCTCAACCTCGAGCACCTCGCGCCATGACCGACGACACCGGCATTCTGCAGCACGCCGACGTTCAACGTTCCCGCGCTACGACGACGGCTACTGCCTCGACGACAACGCGCGCGCGCTGCTCTTGACGGCGCTCGCTCGAGGACGCGGGGAGCGAGCGACGCGAGGCTGGTCGCGCTCGCTCGCGTCGCGCTACCTCGCGTTCGTGCGCCACGCGTTCGACCGCGACGCGCGGGCGCTTCCGGAACTTCATGTCCTACTCGCGGCACTGGACCGAGGACTGCGGCTCCGAGGACAGCCACGGACGCGCGCTGTGGGCGCTCGGCACCGTCGTCGGGTCGCTCGCGCGATCCCGGGCGGCACAGCCTCGGCCGGCCGCCTCTTCCACGCCGCGCTGCCGCGCGGTGCCGAGCTTCACCAGCCCGCGCGCGTGGGCCTACGCGCTGCTCGGGATCGACGAGTACCTGCGCGCGTTCCAGGGCGACAGCAGCGGTCCAGGCGATCCGCGACAGGCGCTGGCCGAGCGCCTGCTCGACCTGTTCCGCACGCGAGCCGCCGGACTGGCCGTGGTTCGAGGACCGCGTCGACCTACTGCAACGCGCGGTTGCCGCAGGCGCTGCTCGTGTCGGCCGGCGTCGGATGGAGCGCGACGACGATGATGGCGGCCGGCGCTGCGCTCGCTCGAGTGGCTGGTCGGCCGTGCAGTGCACGAAGGACGGCTACTTCGCGCCGATCGGCATCGAACGGCTTCTACGCGCGCAGGCGGCGACCAAGGCGTCGTTCGATCAGCAGCCCGTCGAGGCGTGCGCGATGGTCTCGGCCTGTCTCGACGCAGAGCGTGCTGACCGGCGATCGCCATGGTGCTCGAGCGCGCGCGCGGGCCTTCGACTGGTTCCTCGGGCAGAACCAGCTGCAGCAGCCGCTCTACGACGCCACGACCGGCGGTGCCGCGACGGGCTGCACGCCGATCGTGCTCAACGAGAACCAGGGCGCCGAGTCGACGCTCTCGTTCCTTCTCGCGCTGCTCGAGATGCGCGCGGCAGCCGAGGCCGACGATCCGGCGTCGATGCGAACGATGCCGCATGACGCTTCGCTGCACGGCTACGAGACGCTCTTCCACCGCCACGCGACGAACCCGATCCTCACCGCGGCCGACTGGCCGTACCCCGCCCATACCGTCTTCAACCCGGGCGCCACCCGGCTGCCGGACGGGCACGACGCTGCTCCTCTGCCGGGTCGAGGACCGCCGCGGCCATCGCACCTGTGCGCGGCGCGCTCGGCGAACGGCGTCGACGGCTGGGTCATCGACCCGGAGCCGACGCTCCGCCCGGACCCGGAGAGGTACCCCGAAGAGCTGTGGGGCATCGAGGACCCGCGCATCACCTTCGTCGAGGAGCTCGGGAAGTACGCGGTCGCATACACCGCGTTCGGCAGGGGCGGACCGGGCGTCGCGCTGGCGCTGACCGAGGACTTCCGCAGCTTCGAGCGCTTCGGGCTGGTCATGCAGCCCGACGACAAGGACGCCGCGCTGCTGCCGCGCCGCATCGACGGCATCTTCGCGCTCATCCACCGACCCGATCGCCGACTCGGGCGCGCACGTCTGGATCTCGTTCTCGCCCGACCTGCGGAACTGGGGCAGGCCACAAGCTGATGCTGCAGGCCCGCAAGGGCGCCTGGTGGGACGCCAACAAGGTCGGCCTGTCGCCGCCGCTCATCGAGACGCCGCGCGGCTGGCTGATGCTCTACCACGGCGTCCGCCACACCGCGGCCGGCTGCCTCTACCGCCTCGGCGTTGCGCTGTTCGCGCTCGACGAGCCCGGACCGCTGCCTCGCTCCGCGGTGACTCGTGGATCTTCGGACCGCGAGGCCGCGTACGAGCGCAGAGGCGACGTGGGCAACGTCGTCTTTCCCTGCGGCTACACGATCGGCGACGGACGGCGACACGCTCCGCCTCTACTACGGCGCGGCGGACAGCAGCGTTGCGCTGGCGACGGGCAGCATCCGCGAGCTGCTCCGACTGGCTCGACGAGCACGGTCAGATTTGATGGCGTAGATGATAACGCTCCGCAGGTCCGAAGAGCGGCGCCGCGACGAACGGCGCAAGCGGACGTGCTCGCACACGTTCGACGCGCGCAGGCGAGACGATCCTCTGGCCGACGGCTTCGGCGCCGTCGAGATTCTGGACGAGCACCGACTCCCGCCCGGCGCGAGCGTTCCCTGCCGGCCTCATCACGAAGCCGAGATCATCACGTATGTCCGCGAAGGCGCGATCGCGTACGACGACTCGATGGGCCTCTCGGGCGTCGTCCAGGCCGGCGAATTCCAGCGTCTGACCGCCGGCTCGAGGAGTCGCCATTGTGAGACGAACGCCTCGTCGACCGCGTGGGCGCACCTTTTTCAGATCTGGCTCCGCCCTTCGGAGCGTGGGCTCCCGCGGAGCTACGAGCAGAAGCGCTTCAGCGCTGCTCAGCGCCGTGGGCTGCTCTGCGTGATCAGCAGTACCGACGGGCGAGGCGGCTCGCTCCGTATCCACGCCGACGCGGCTGTGTGCTCGTCCCTCCTCTTTCCCGGGCAGCACGTCGTTCACGAGCTTGCGGAGGGCCGCCGCGCCTGGCTCCACGTCGTGCTCGGAGAGCTGACGTTCGGCGATGCCGTGCTCGCCACGGGTGACGGCGTCGGCGTCGTCGGCGAACGTGCGCTCTCCCTCACCGCGCGAGCGGAGAGCGAGATTCTGTTGATTGATCTACCCGAGCCGGGGTCGTCGTGACCTCGCTGCGGCTCACCCGCCCTCGCGAGCGTCCGACGGACACGAACATCGCGGACGTTGGGGGCTCGCCGGCCCCCGACGAATCGGTGGAGCTTCTCGACGGCGGCGCGCAGGCGTACCCGCGGATGCTCCTGGCCATCGGAGGAGCGCGGCGAGCCATTCACCTCGAGGTCTACGCGTTCGCCGCCACGGGGGTTGGCGCGATCTTCGTCGCCGCTCTCTCTCGGGCGGCGGAGCGGGGGGTGACGGTAGACGTCGTCATCGACGGGTGGGGCTCTGCGCGCGACGGGCGCGCGGTTGCCGCGGTGCTACGGGCCGCTGGCTGCAAAGTGCGGATCCACAACCGCATGATGGCGCTCTTCATCGGACGCGCGGGTCGCAACCATCGCAAGCTCCTCCTCGTCGACGACGAAGTGGCGTTCGTCGGTGGGATCAACATCGGCGACGAGAACCTGGATGACGAGCTGCGCCTCGGATGGGCGGACCTGGCGCTAGAGATCCGCGGGCCGCAGTGCGCCCGGCTCGGCCATGCGATCCGGCACGAGCCGTACGGTGCGGCGAGTGGCTCGCTCCACATCCGTCTCTGCGGTCCCGGCGGAGGCTGGCGACTGCGCCGGCGGTATCTCTCCGCTTTTGCGAGCGCGAGAGAGCGCATTCACGTCGCCCACGGCTACTTCTTGCCGGACCGTGGCGTGGTGCGAGCCATCACGGCGGCAGCGCGGCGCGGCGTCCAGGTGCGCTTGCTCCTCGCGGGGCGGAGCGACGTTCCATTCGCTCGGGCGGCGACGAGGAGCCTGCATCGACGGCTCCTCGCGGCCGGTGTTCACATTCACGAGTGGAGCGGCTCGGTGCTGCACGCGAAGGTTGCGACCGTCGACGGTCATCGGCTCCTCGTCGGCAGCTTCAACCTGGACCCGTTCTCGCTCGCGAACCTCGAGGCGCTCGTCGAGCTCGACGACGCGGACGTGGTCGACCAGGCGGAGGAGTGGATCCAGAGCCACTTCGCCAGGTCGCGAGCGATGACATCGGTCGGGGCGAGCTCACGAACGAGGAAATGGCTCCTCGATCCGCTCGGTCGCCTCGTCGCGAGGCTCGCGGATGCGGTCAGCCGTGCGATCGCGAGCCGCACGCTGCCCAGATCCTTCAGACCTCCCAAGGCCCGGTGGCGATCCGATCGTAGTACGTGACGGGACACGGCACGTGCCGTGTCCCGAAGCAGGCTGCCGATCCGGCGCACGTGCCGGAGAATCACACGCGAATGCGGGCTCGGGATACCCGGCACGAGGAATGCCCTGCGTGGTCGGGTGACCTGGCGACGACTCGTTCTCGGACCGACCGCCATCTTCGCCCTCGCGTGTCTCGCCGCGTGCAACGGCGTGATCGGCGACGCGGGCGGAGGGCCCTCGGGGCCCGTCACGATCACCGACCAGACCGGTGCGGTCGTCGAGGTGACGCCCGCGCCGCGCACGATGTGGCGGCTCACGTCGGAGCAGTACCGGAACACCATCGAAGACCTGTTCGGCGCCGGCGCCGTGCCGAGCGCGGACACGCTGCCTGCCGATCCCACGGGCGAGGAGTTCGCCTCGTTCGGCTCGGCGACGAGCGCGCCCGGCGCTCGCGACGTCGAGGTCTACCACGCGGCGTCGCTCGCCATCGCGGCGCACCTCTTCGAGCAGCGCGGCGACTACGACGCGCTCGACGGGTGCGCGCCGACGTCGGCGAGCGATCCGTGCGTACGCGTCGCGATCGAGTCGCTCGGCCGGCGGCTCTTCCGGCGGCCGCTCGGCGACGCCGAGGTCGCGCGCTACCTCGCGATCGTCGAGGCCGCAGAGACGCATCCGGATGCCGCCGAGGTCGGTGTGGAGGACGCCGTTGCGCTCGGCATGCAGTACGCCGTCGCGGCGCTCCTCGACTCGCCGAGCTTCCTCTACGCCTCGCAGGAGGGCGAGCGCGATCCCGAGACCAGCGCACGCAGGTACACGAGCGTCGAGATGGCGAGCCGCCTCTCGTACTTCGTGCTCGACTCGACGCCCGACGAGGAGCTCCTCGACGCGGGCATCGCCGGTGACCTCGTCGACACCGCGGCCATCGAGGCCGAGGTCGACCGGATGTTGCGAAGCCCGCGCGGGCGCGAGCTCGCTGTGCGCTTCTTCGAGGAGAACTGGAAGGTAGACCGGTTGCCCAGCGCGGTGAAGGATGCCGACCTCTATCCGGAGTGGTCACCCGAGGTCGTCGCCGCCGCGATGGGGGAGCTCGAGCGGATGGTGCTCGACGTGGAAGACCGCGACGCGAGCGTGCTCGAGCTCTTCAGCGGGACCACCGGCTACGCGAACGAGGCGCTCGGCGCGATCTACGGAGTCGACGTGTCGGGCTCGGAGCTCGAGCCGGTCGATCTCGGGCCGGAGCGATCGGGCGTGTTGACCTCGGTCGCGGTCCTCGCCGCGAACGCCCTGCCGAACCGCACGTCGCCGACCTACCGCGGCGTCTTCGTGCGGCTTCACGTGCTCTGCGAGCCCGTGCCGGCGCCTCCCGCCGACATTCCGGCGCTCGAGGAGACCGACCCGACGCTCTCGACGCGCGACCGCCTCGAGCAACATCGAAGCAACCCGGTTTGCGCCGGATGCCACGATCAGTCCGATCCCCTCGGGCTGCCGTTCGAGAGCTTCGACGCGATTGGCCGGTTCCGAACCATGGAGGGTGAGCACGAGATCGACACCTCGACCGAGTTCGAGGGCGAGCACTTCTCGGACGTGCAGGACCTCGCTCGATTTCTCGAGAGCGACCCGCGGTCGTCGCGCTGCGTCGCGTATCGACTCTACTCCGAGGCGATGGGCCACTTCCCCACCGAGGGTGAGCGCGGGCTCGTCGACTCGCTCGGGCGCGCGCTCGCGTCGGACGGCAACGTGTTCCGCGCCGCGGTCACGGCCGTCGTCACGAGCCCGGGGTTCCGGTTCTTCAGCGAGGAGGAGTGACGGCCGTGAAGAAGCACCGTCGAAACGCGACCCCGATGATCCTCGGCCGCCGGCGCTTCCTCCGTGGAACGCTCGCTGGTGGCGTCGCGATCAACCTCGGCCTGCCCCTCCTCGAGTCGATGGTCGATACGAACGGGACGGCGCTCGCGGACGGCGGCCCCATCCCGCGCCGCTTCGGCACGTTCTACTGGGGCGGCGGCGTCCGGCCGAGCGCGTGGATCCCGACGAGCACCGGCACGAGCTTTGCGCTCCCCGCCTCGCTCCGACCGTTTCAGGACGTCGATCCGGCGCTTCGCAGCTACGTGACGCTCCTGACCGGATTCAACCACCGCGACTCGAGCCCGGGCCACATCCCCGCGCGCGGGATCAGCCTCTCGGCGTCGCACCACACCGTCTGGGACGACTCGGTCCCTGCGGGTCCCGGCTACCGCGGCCAGTCGATGCCCGAGCCGAGCGTCGATGTCCTCGTGCGCGAGGCGTTCGCCGGGCTCGCGGCGCGCGACTCGGTGCACGTCGCGCTCGCGGCTCCCGATCTCTACCTCGGCAAGTGCTCGTGGAACCGCGGCGGCTCGAGCTACAACACGCCCGAGACGCGGCCGAGCTCGCTCTACGCGCTCCTCTTCAGCGGCGGCACCTCGTTTGGCCCACCGCCGACGAGCGGTCGCGACGGCGCGCTCGCGCGACTGCGCGCGACGCTCGATCGGAGCGCGCTCGACGCGGTCGTCGACGACGCGCGCTCGCTCCAAGCGCGGCTCGGCCGCGCGGATCGCGCGCGCCTCGACGACCACCTGACGGGCCTGCGCGAGCTCGAGGCTCGCATCGCGGACTACGAGCGGAGCGTCCAGGAGGGCGTCGCCACAGGGCCCGTGTGCGAAGCGCCGATGACGCCCGGCGACCCGACCGCGCTCCGCGAGAAGGGCCGGCTCATGTCGGAGCTGCTCGCGTTCGCGCTCGCGTGCGACATCACGCGCGTCTTTTCGTACGAGTGGTCCGCGAACCAGTCGGGCTGGGTCTACTCCGAGCTCGGCATCTCCGGGACGCACCACGACGACATCACGCACGACTCGTCCCGCGACCCCGATCTCGAGCGCATCGTCACGCTGATCATGACGGGCCTCGCGGAGCTCGCGAACGCCCTGCGCCAGAAGACCGAGCTCGACGGCAACGCGCTCGACAACACCCTGATCTTCGGCACCTCTGAGCACGCGTACGCGGGAGCGCACAACTACACCGATCACCCGCTGATCTATGTCGGTGGCGCCGGTGGAGGGATCCGCCGTGGGATGCACTTCCGCCATCCGAGCCCGGGGGGCAACGTCGACGCGCCGAACGCCCTGCTCACCGCCGTGCGCGCCGTCGGCGTTCCGCTCGAAGCGCTCGGGATGGGCGAGACCAGCGACAGCCGGGGCAGCTTCCTCGCGAGCCGTCGGACGAGCACCGCGGTCAGCGAGATCCTGACGTAGCGCGCGCGCCCGGGCCGCCGGGCGCCCGCCCGACCTCTGCGCCGATGCGCTCGAGCGCCGCGCGATCCCACGCGGCGAGGTCGGCGGCTGCCTCGTACGTGCTCTGCAAGAAGTCGAGGAGCGCGGCGTCGGGATCGGCGGCCGTGCGGACCGCGTCGTACGGGAGGATGAACTCGCGAAGCTCCGGGTCGTACCGGCCCGCGCTCGGTCGGATCGAGCGGTCGCTGAAGCCCGCGGGCTCGGGGTAGGCGTACGAGTAGAACGCCGGGCCCGTCGACGCCGTGCCCGGCCAGAACCCCGCGCTCGACACCTCGTGCGAGTACGCCTCGACCATGACCCAGTCCGCGCAGTTCGGCGCGCCGCCGGGGTGCTTCGGCGCGACCCGCCCGGAGAAGCGCGTCACGGCGAGATCGAACGCTCCCCAGAAGAAATGCACGGGGCTCACCTTGCCGATGAAGCGCGCGCGAAAGTCCTCGAGGATGCGGTGGATGGACACGAGCGCGCCAAAGAACCGCGCGACCGCTGCTCGATCGTAGCTCGCGTGCTTCGCGTCCTCGTCGAACGGCTCGATCGGATCGGGGATCTCGACGGGCATCGGCCAGATGCGCGCTTCGATGCCGAGATCACCGAGCGCGCTGATGATCGTCGCGTAGAACGTCGCCACCGACATCGGCTCGAGCGCGAACGAGCGCCGCTGCCCGTCGGACGTCGCGATCCGAAGGCGATGGTCGACGAAGTCGAAGTCGATCTCGAACGCTCGGGCCCCGTCGTGGATCGGCGACGTCGTCAGGCCGGACGACGTCACGTAGAGCGGAACGTGCCACGAGTGGTTGTGCCACGGCGTCTTCGCGAGCCGGATCTTGCCGACGATCTGCGACCAGCGGTGCAGCGTCTCTTGCGTGTCCTGCCATTTTGCGAGTGACGGAAGCTCCGGCCAGGGCTCGAGGCGCATGATGGCCGGCATCATACACCCGGCCGGTGCTCAGTCGGTGTCGCACGGAGGCGGCGGGTAGGTGCCGCCCATCGGCACGAACCACCGCTCGCTGACGAGCTCTTCTCCGTCGTCGTCGGTCATGCGCGCTCGGACGTGGAGCATCTCGCCGACGAGGCAGCTCGGCTCGAGGATCTGGTTGGGCCAGCCGATGATCGCGCGCTGGCCCTCGTGATTCGGCGGGTCGAGGTGGACCATGACCTCGGTGTGCGTCGGCGGTCGGCTCTCGTCGGCCGGCTCGGTGTCGAGCACGAGGAGCGAGCTATCGGTCGCGATGTTCGTCGTCCGGAGGCTCGTCCAGACGTGCCAGCCACCTTGGGAGCCGCGGATCAGCTCGAGGTGATCGCCGTCCACGATCGGCTCGAAGCGCCACGACCCGGTACCGAGCTCGAGCGAGCCGACCGCGTCGCCGCCGTCGTCCGGCCCTCGGGCGCACGCGCCGCCCGAGCTCACGACGAGCGCGATCAGCGCGAGGCGTAGCAGGCTCCGGAGGTGTGCGCGCATGACCACGTCAGCTCCGCCGGCCGCGCCGCGCGTGGCCGCGCCGTCGACGACGGCGCGTGACGGCGAAGAGGGCGCCGAGCACGGCGAGCGCGCCGAGGGGAGCCGCGCTCTCGGTGAACGAGACAGAGCACAGGCCGCGATCGACGTGGACGCTGTCCTCGAGCGCGGCGAGCGCGCCGGCGATTTGCTCGCCGTTGTCGACGACCACCTCGCCCGAGCCCGTCGTGCCGACCCGCAGCACGCGCCGGTTCGCCGGCATGTCTTCGTCGGCCGTGTCGAACGGCCAGGTCGAGCCGCGCCCGTAGACGCTTCCGCCCTCGAGCTCGACGACCCAGGGCGCATCGGCCTGGGTGACGCGCGGAGAGCAGTACACGACGCGGTCGGCCGTGTGCGTGTTGCTGACGTCGCCGAGCTCGCCATTGAAGTCGAAGAGCGGGTCCATCGTCATCTCGTGCGCGGACATCGTCGTGTAGAAGCGGGTGACGTACGGCCGGTCGGTGAAGAGCGCGGCTGTCTCCTCCATGGGAGCGATCACGTTCTCCTCCACCGACGCGAGGAACGCGCTCGGGTCGAATCCGGCGATGTCCGCCGTGTCCCAGGGGTAGTAGCAGCTGACGCACGAGAGCAGCTCGTCGACGGTCACGCCGCTCGGCGTCGGGAGCGTCGCCTCGATCACGTCGCGCATCCCGTCCCAGTACCCGTAGGTACCCGTGACGTTCGCGAGGAGCTCCCCTTCGCGGTTGGTCCAATCGGTCGAGGCCGTGGAGCGCCAGCTCTCTCGCTCGTACGAAGAGTAGATGCCCTCGGCGAGCGGCGCAGTCGCGCCCGCCATCTCGGTCACGAACCCTTGGCCGCCCGCTTCGTTGGCGGCGCGCGTGACGACGTCGTCGTAGTTGAGGCTCGGGTTGATCCAGTTGATCAGCGCGTCGTTCAGCTCGAGCGAGAGATAGTTCGCCGGGATGGCGCGGTGCGCGCCGAGGACCCACACCATGATGCCCATGTCGTCGTTGGCCGCGACGGCGGTCGGCCGGATCGGGATGGAAGGCAGCCCGGAGCCGAACGTGATGCGCACGGGCCGGATCGACCCGGCATCGTTGCCTTTCGTGAGTCGGAACGCGAGGAGGTTCATTCCGGCGTCGAGGTACGGACGGAGCACGTCGCCGCCGAGGCTGCCGACGTCGTAGCCGTTGTCGCCCAGCCACTCGACAGCAACGTCCGCGGTGTCGAGCGCGCTCGGGTCGACCGAGATGACGACGTAGTCGTACGGACCGACGGCGCCGCTGTCGACGACGGTGACCGGGGGCGGGCTCTCGCCCCCGTCGAGCACCGCGGCGCCGGCGTCCGCGCCTCCGCTCGACGGGCCGCCCCGGAACCCGGAGTCCGCGCACGTGCCCAGGATCGTCGTGTTGAGCTGGTAGAACGGGTTCGTCTGCGACTGCAGCCGCGAGAACGCGGCGTTCGACGAGACGCCGACCTCGGGCGTGCCGGTCACCGGAAGCACCCAAGCGAACCGCTCCGACGGGCCCGCGTACTGGATCTGGATCACCGCGGTGACGGTGCCGTCGTCGCCCTGCGAGAAGATGATGCGCTCGGCCGATTGGTTGACCGGCTGGGCGCTGTTGCAGAAGAAGCCGCCGCAGGCGTGCGCCGGAGCCGGGGACAGGGCCGCGAGCGCCAGTGTCGCGCCGAGCGCGCCGATGAGCCCGAAGAGCGAGATCGTGCGAGTCGTCATGGTCAAGCCTCCGTCGGGGATGCATCGCAGGAAGCGGGCCACAGAGAATCATTCTGATTCCAGGTATGGGCGCGGAGCTCGGGACACATATCGGCTCAGCTCGGCATGGATCGGCACGGGGACCTGCTTCGTTACTAGAGCCCGAGAAGGGGCGAGCTCACGCGGACGAGCTCGCCTCGTCGAACAGAACCGGCTCGCCCTCGAAGCTCCGCGCACTGTGCACGAGGATCGTCGTCGGCAGCTCTTCGAGGATGCTGTTCATGCGAGCGAAGAAGGGCTCGGTCGGCGTCCCCGCCTCGGGCAGCACGAAGCCGACGATCGCGAGGTCGGCGTCCTCGCTCTCGACGTGCATGATGTCGCCGATCGAACGCCCCTGTCTCAGGATGACGCGCGCCTCTGCCCCGATGCGCGCTTGCGCGAGGAGCCCGGCGAGGCTCGAGCGCGCGCGTTCGCGCTCCGTGTCGTCGTCGACGACGGTGAGCACGGTGATCCGCGCGTTCTGCCAGCGGTAGTGCGCGGTGAGGAGAAAAGCGAGCAGCAGCATGAGGCCGCCGTTGCGCTCGAGCCCACCCCACCACACCTGGATGCGGTTGCCGCTGCCGAGCTTCTTCTCGGGGTGATACCGCACCACGAGGAGCGAGCGGTCGAGCATCGCGAGGTCGCGCAGCATCTGCACGTACGCTTCGCCCCGCTCCTCGGTCTTTCGCGGCCACCCGAGCATCACGGAGTTCGACTCGAAGTTGCCGACGCCGTAGCTCTGCGCCACGTCGACCGTGCCGCGGTAGATATCGTCGACGATGTCGACGCGGTAGAAGATGTTCGCGAACTTCTCGCGGAAGGTCGGCTCGAGGGCGTCGAACAGAGCATGACGCTTCTTCGCGAGCGCGGACACGCGACCCTTCAGGAGATAGAAGTACGTGACGATGCCCCGGTCCTGGACGATCGCGCCGCCGAGGTGCAGGAGGTGCGGGCGCTTCTTCGGGTCGCCGCCGAGGATGATGAGGTTCGGTCGCCAGTTGAGCGGGTGGAACTCCACGCGCCGGAGGCGGTGCAGGGCGCTTCGGACGAGGGCGGACCACATCCCGTGACGCGCGTCGCCGTACGTCGTGCCGAGCGCGCGGCGCTGCGCCCACGCGAAGATGAGCCCCGAGAGCAGCAGCGCCACGACCATGGCGCCGAAGTTGATCATGCTCATCACGTAGAAGCACGCGAGCCCGCCCGCGAGGCTGATCACGGCGGGGACCCGGAACGTCGGCCGGAAGCTCGGGCTCGCCGCCCACCTCTCGAGGCCGCACGCGAGGTTCGTCACGCCGTACGTCGCGAGGAAGAACATGGTCAGCACCGGTGCGATCGCGTCGAGATCGCCGAGCACGATGCCGGTCTGTGCGAGCACGAACGTGAGGATCGTCCCCGCGCGAGGCTCGTTCCCCGGACCGTACCCCCGGGCGAAGAACCGTGGGGCGAGGCCGTCCATCGCGAGCGCCTGCAGCGTGCGCGGCGCGGTGAGAATGCTGCCGAGCGCGCTCGAGAGCGTCGCGCCCCATACGCCCGCGTAGATGAGCGCGGGCACGCTCGCGACGCGAAACACGGAGTCGAGCTCGTCGACCATCTCCCGGTTCGAGAAGTTCATCGCGAGCCAGACCGGGATGGTCATGTAGATCAGGAAGCCGACGAGGATCGCCGCGAGCGTGCCGCGAGGCAGGCTCTTGCGGGGATCCTTCAGATCGCCCGACATGCTGACGCCCGCCATGATCCCGGTCACCGCCGGGAAGAAGACGGCGAACACGTGCGCGAAGCCGAGCCCTTCGGGGTTCACCCACTCTACAGCCTCCGGGTAGCCCTCCGTGCGTCCGGTGAAGAAACCGACGAGCGATACCACGATCGCGGCCATCACGACGTACTGCGCCTTGATCGCGAGCTCGGCGCTCTTCAGCGACAGCGCGGTGATACCGACGTTGATCACCGTCCCCGCGGCGATGGCCCAGGGGCCCGTGAGCCACGGCACGAGCTGCTGGAGCGTCTCGACGAAGCCGACGATGTAGAACGTCACGCTCAGCGCCTGCGCGAGGAAGAGCGGCATGCCGATCGCCGCCCCCGCAGGCGCGCCGAGCGAGCGGCTGATCATGTAGTACGCGCCGCCCGCGCCGACCGTGCGGTTCGTCGCGATGCTCGACACGCTCAGCCCCGTCGCGAACGAGATGAGGTGCGCCACGACCACGATCGCGAGCGCCCACGCGAGCCCCACCTGACCCGTGACCCAGCCGAGCCGCATGTACATCACGACGCCGAGGATCGTCAGGATGCTCGGCGTGAAGACCCCGCCGAACGTCCCGAACCGCCCCCGAGGCGCCGCGTCCGGATCCCGCCCTTCGACGTCCACATCCGCGCCGCTCTCACTCCGCTCTTCGGCCGAAGCCGCCTGCTCGTGAACCTCCGTCACGACCCGACAACGGTCGCACACCGAGACGCGAGACCCAAGTCGGCGGCGCTCTCCGCGCGCGCGCCCTTCGCGTGGTTCCGCAGGAGCTGACGGTCGTGCCCATCGCGCGTATCCTCGATCGGGAGGAGCAAGCGATGCGTCTTTTCTTCGTGCTCGTGCTCGCGGTCGCGACCTGCATGGGCGGCTGCGGTGGGGATGACGACGGCTCGGTCGACGGCGCAGCCGCGCGCGACGCTGGGGGCGGTCGCCGCGATGGCGGACCGGGCGTCGACGGCGGGCCCGGTCGCGACGGCGGGCCGGGCGTCGACTCGGGCCCGGGCGTCGACGCCGGCCCGCCGATGAGCGGGTTCATCGCGGGCTGCCGCGTGTTCCCCGCGGACAACCCGTGGAACCAGGACGTCTCGGGCTCGCCGCTCCACCCGCGCGCGACCCAGATCCTGGCCAACATGAGCCCGACGCGCGCGCTCCATCCTGACTGGGGCAACTGGTCGAGCGATCACTACGGCATCCCGTGGACGACGGGCACCGGCGCGGCGGCGGTGCCGATGACGTGGACGACGTCATGGGGGCCCGACGAGAGCGACATGCTCGCGTGCCCGGGCGGCGGCGGTGACTTCTGCTATCCGATCCCGGGCACCGCGCCGATCGAGGGCGGCTCCGGTGCGTCGTCAGCGGCAGCGACCGTCACGTGCTCTACCTCGACACGGGAGGCGCGCCGATCACTGCACACTCTACGAGCTCTACAACGCGCAGAACTTTTCGGGCGGCGGTTGGACCGCGGCGAACGGCGCGATCTTCCCGCTCGACACGAACGCGCTGCGCCCCGACGGGTGGACGAGCGCCGACGCGGCCGGCCTGCCGATCCTGCCCGGGCTCGTGCGCGTCGAAGAGGTCCTCGCGGGCGAGATCCACCACGCGATCCGGTTCACCATGAGCTCGACCGCGCACGCGTTCATCCACCCGCGACGCACGAGGCCGGAACGAGCGGGACCGATCTGCCGCCGATGGGGCTGCGCGTGCGGCTTCGCGGCGATTACCCCGTCGACGGCGCGCCCGCACCTGCGCAGGTCATCCTCCGCGCGATGCAGACCTACGGCCTCATCCTCGCGGACAATGGGAGCGACTGGTACCTCACCGGCGACAGCGACGACCGATGGGACCCCCTCATGGACGACGTGATCAGCGGGCTTCGCGACGTGCATGGAAGCGACTTCGAGGTAGTCGACACGGGCGCGACAATCACGCCGTGACCCCAGGCTGGCTCACGGGCTCCGAAATCGTTGCCCCGTTTCGCGGTCTCGGGCGTAGAATGCGCTCTTGCCCTCCGAGCTCGACTCTCTGTTCGAACGGCTGACGCGCTTTCGCAGTGCGTGGGTGTCCCGCGGCTGGAGCTGGGACAAGCGCCTCGATTGCGTCGCGTCGACCTTCGACCTCCTGCACATCGAAGAGGCGCGTCGCGTCGCGGTCTCTCTCTTCACCGAAGAATGGACGAGCGCGTCGCTCCGGGCCGCACCGCCGCTCGTCGTGGAGGTCGCGGAGGCGACCGGGGGCGTGCGGTCGGACCAGGTGCTCTACGCGCTCCCCGAAGTGCGCGGTGTGCTCGCATATGGCCTCTGGTGGCCGTGGGGCAGCGACGGCACCAACATCTCGCTCCGCGTCGGGATCACGGGCCCGAGCGCGCGCGGCGAGGTCGTCCGGCTCCGACAAATCTTTGGCGCGCTCGAGGACTGAGCGCGCACCCGCGGCGTGCGCGGCGCACGACGAGGAGACACAGGCCGCTCGCGAGGAGACGGCCTGCGACCAATCGCGGGCCCGAGCGTGTGCGTGCAACCGCGCAACCGCCGTCGCCCGACCCGGTCTCCGCGGCCCCGTCCGCCGCGCCTCCGCCGCCGTCTCGTGGCGGGACGCTCGCCCCACCATCGTCGCCGTCCGCACCGCCGTCCAATCCAATCGCGGCTCCGCCGTCGGATGCACCGGCGACGCCGCCGTCCCCCGCTGCGACCGCGCCCGGCAGCCTCTCTGGCGCCACCTCTGCGAGCGTGTCCCCTTCGACGGCGTCGTCGACGAGGATGACCGGAACGCTCATGATGTCGATCGCGTCGCGGATCAGGCCGAACTGGACGAAGACCGGGTTGTCGTCGCCGAGCGTCTCCGCGGGCGCGCTGTCGACGACCTTTTCGCCGTCGAAGTAGAGGTCTACCTCGCCCGCGGTTCTCGACCACAGGACGCGCAGCGCGATGCGATGCCAGACGCCGGGGGTCACGGCACCGACTCCGCGCCACTGCTCGACGTAGCCCGGGTGGCGCGTCGTGAACGTCAGGTCCTCGCCGGCGAGCGAGAACGAGAGCGTCTGCTGCCAGCTGTTGCGCGACTCCCAGTAACCGATCCCATGCGCCGGATCGGTGGGAAGCGTGTCCGGGACGAGGAAGCTCCACGCGAAGAAGAGCGTGTGACCGTCCGCGGTTCGGCCGCTTGCCGGCTCGTGCTGGAGCTCGACCCGCCGGAGCGTCGCCCCCGCGTCATCGTGGAGCTCGATCCGCGCCGCGTGGGCTCCCTCCGCGACGGGATCGGTGATGATCTGGATGTAGTCGCGCCCGCCGACCGTCGCGTTGTTCGAGCCGGAAAACTGCGAGAGGTCGCCGGTCTCGAAGTCACCCACCCACACCTGCGCGTGCGCGACGCCGGGCGCGAGTCCGCATAGGAGCGCGACCCCGACGAGCCGCGGCGCGCTGCCGCGCGCCAGCGCGTGTACACCTGTCCCCGCTCGTCCCATGGATCGAGCGTAGCCGAGCTACGACGCCCGCTCCTTAACCGCGTTTGCGCGTTGGGAGACCGAGCTCAGTCCGGCGACGGCTCGTCGGGCCCTTCCGCGAACCGCAACGGATACGAGACTGTCACCGTTCCGCCGCCCTCGACGGCCGGAAAGACGAGCGACCTAGCGATCGCGACGAGCGCGGCGGCGAGCTCGGCGTCGCCGATCTCGTCTTCCGAGACCGTCGCGGTGACGACCGTTCCTTCCGGCCCGATGACGAGCAGGAGGGTCACGCGGCCCGCGAGCTCGGGCCGCGATCGGAGCGCGCGCTCGTAGGCCGCGCGGAAGCTCGCGGTGTTGGCGCGGATGACGCGCCGGATCGTATCGGCCGAGAGCGCCCCCACGACCTGGGCGGGGCTCGCGCGGATCGAAGGCGTGCTCGTCGCGCGCTCGACCAGCTGGAGCGAGCCCTCGCCGAAGGTGCCGTAGCCGACCCCATACCCACTGCCGCCGCCGCCGACCCCCGTCCCCATGACGCCGAGGCCAGAGAAGCCGCCGGCGGGCCGGAGCGCTGCCTGCTGCACCGTGATCCCGGTGCCGGGCTCGACCACCGAGCTCTCGTCGATCGCGACGAAGGCGGTCCATTCCGTGAGCAGGTGGTGGCGGAGCCCGAGCTCGATCACCTCCTCGCGAAGCGCGTCCGACGGCGCGAGCGCCATCGCCGTCGTCAGGTCGCCGATCCGGGTGCGCGCCCACAGCGACGCCACCGCCGGGCGCGGCGCGCCGCTCCCCGGCAAGCGGATCGAGAGCGTCTTCTCGAACGCGCGGCCCGCGATCCGTCCGCGCACGGTGATCGTGCCGCGCCCACCGCGCGCGTAGCGGCCGTGAACGACGAGCGGCCGGTCGGCGAAGAGGTCGGGCACGCGCCGCGGGTAGACGCCCGACACCCGGAGATCGCCCCAGTCGACCTGCACGTCGGTCAAGAACGGTGTGGCGATGCGCGCGTGAAATCGGTCGGCCGCGTCCTCGGGCGATTCGTCGAGCGTCACGACGTCGACGGCGCCGCGCCCGACCTCGGCGACGCGCGTCAGGAGGTACCGGTTGACGGCCGCGCCCACGCCGAACGCGAAGACGCGCGCCTGCCCGAGCCGCTCGTTCACCTCGCGGAAGATCTCGGTCTCGTTGCCGATGTAGCCGTCGGTGAGGAGGAGCACGACGCGCATCCGGTCGGGGTCCGCAGGCGCGCCGAGCGCGGCGCGAATGCCCTGCTTCATCTCCGTCGCGCCGAGCGCCTCGAGATGGTCGACGTAGGTGTGGGCCCGGGCGACGTTCCGCGCCGTCGCGGGGAGCGCGCCATCGTCGAGCGCGCCGACGCGGTCGCTGAACCGGAGGAGCCGGAACGTATCCGTCGAACGCAGGCCGTCGAGCGCCCGGCGCATCGCCGCCTTCGCGAGCTCGAGCGGGCGCCCCGCCATCGAGCTCGACGTGTCGACGAGAAAAACCAGCTCGCGCGCGGCGACCTCGTCCGCGGGCACGTCGAGCTTCGGGTGGACGAGGAGCGTCAAGAAGCCCTGCTCCTCGCCCTCGGGCGGGCTCGTGAGGAGCGAGAGCTCCGGCTCGTCGCCGCCGACCGCGAAGCGCACGTCGAGATCGCGATCGGGGACCGCGTCCTCGCGCAGACGGACCGATGCAGTAGAGCTCGACGGCCGCTCGACCACGATCTCGTGCGTCGGCGACGACACGTCGCGCAGCGCTCCGCCGAGCTCCGCCTCAATCTCGACGTGCACGCGATCGCGTCGCTCGCCCGTCGCCGCGGCGACGGGTGCGGCCGTCGGCGGATCGTCCTCGGCGCTCGCGGGCGTGTAGCGCGGCCCCGCGACCATCGGGAAGACGAAGCGGTATTGCCCGTCTTCGTACGGCAGCACGTGCGTGTACCTGAGGATGACGCTCACGCGATGGCCCGGCGCGATGTTCGCGATCGACTGTCGGAAGAGGTTCTCGCGCTCTTGTTCGAGCAGAGACGCGAGCACGCCTCGGGCACGCGCCGCTCGGTACTCGGCGCGCGCTTGCTCGCGGCGACGGATGTTCGCGTGCACGACGCGGTCGCCCGTCCGGAGCTCCATCTCGTCGACCGCCGCCTCTTCGGGCAACGGGAAGAGGTAGACGGCCTCCACGGGCCGGTCGTATGGGTTCTCGAACGTCTGCTCGACCTCCACCCGCGTCGCGAACCCGTTCACGCGCGCGCGCACGCTCGTCGACACGAGCGGAAACCCCGCGAGCTCACCGTCTCTCGGTGGCGTGGCGAGCTCGAGCACCCCCTCGGTAGGGTCGTGCTTCTCTTCGGGCGGCACCTCCTCGTCGGACGGGCCGTCGTGCTTGGCGTTCCCGCCCCACATGTGCCACCCACCGACCGTGCGGTCTGCCACCTCGAGGGCGACGAGCCCGCCGCGCGTCGTCGCGGCGTAGACCCATCCGCCCGCCACGATCGGTTGCGCGGCGATCGGCTCGCCGACGTCGTAGGCGAACGTCGTGAGCCCGGTGTCGATGTCGAGGCCGTACAGCACACCGTCGCGTGTGCCGAAGACGAGCGCCAATCTCGCAATCGCGGGCGGGCTCGCGGGGCGCGCGTGCGCGCGGTCGGTGTAGCGACGCCGCCAGAGCAGCTCGCCCGTGTCCGCGTCGCGCGCTTGCACCTCGTTGCCGATGGTCTGGTACGCGCGCCCGGAGACGATCGTCGGGCGCGAGCCCTCGTAGACCCATCCCTCCTCGGTGCCGCCCGCGTCCGGTCGCGCGCCGACGAACGCGGCCTCGACCGCGTCGAGCTCGCGCACGATCAATCCGTCGGCCTTCGCGAGCACCACCGTTTGCTCGCTACGCGTCGCGCGCCCGTCCTCGCCACGCACGGTCGTGCGTCGCGCGACGTGAACGGTCTCGCCATCGAGCCACGGCGCGCTCGACGCGTGGAGCCGGGCGCGGAACCGCGGCGCGCCCCGCTCCTGCGAGAAGCTGTAGACGGTCCCGTCCATGGTCGTGAAGTAGACATCCGTGTCGTCGAGGACCGGCGCGTTCATCACGTCGGACGAGATCCTGCGCGTCCAGAGGACGTGCCCGTCGTGGACGTCCATCGCGGTGAAGCCGTACCCGCCCCCGTCGCGGATGTGCCCGCTGAACACGCGGCCGTTCGCAGCTGCGGGCTGACCCATGAGCGGATCGCCAAGCCAATGCTTCCATTTCAAGCGCCCCGTCTCCGCGTCCACCGCGAAGAGGGTGCAGCTCTCCGTGTTGAAGAGGACCTCGTCGCTCTCGATGATGGCGGAGGTCGGGCCGCCGTCGTCGGCCGCGGCGGTCCAGTCGAGCTCGCCCGTCCGCGCGTCGAGCGCGTAGAACGAATGGCTCTCGAAGCCGCCCCCGAGATAGACCTTGCCGTGCGAGTACAGCGGCGTGAGGAGGCGCATGCCCGTGTACTCGGGGAGGCGCGCGAACCAGCCGCGCCGGCGCTCGGCGAAGGTGAACCGCGCCGAGGAACCGGCGCGAAGCCGAGGGATCGGAAGCCGGACCGTCGCCATCCGCGCGGTGAGCGGCTCGAGGTCGCCCGTGACCTCGGGCTCGGGCAGCGCTTCGGCTGCGCCTGGCACGTCTGACGGCATCGGCGCCGGGACGAGGGCGGCGACCGCCGGCGCGAGGCTCCCGGACGGATCGCCGGCGGCGTGGTCCGAGCCGCAGCTCAGGATGAAGGCCGAGGCGACGGCCCAAGAGAGCGAACGAGGACGCTGTCGGCGCCGCATGTCGGATTCCTCCAGAACGACCGGCGGGCCGGGCCGAGCCTAGCTTGGGTCCGCCGTTCCCCCCGAAGGACAACCGTGGGCTCACCGAGTTTCAGCGACCGGGCCGTTATCACGGCGCCGTGCGGCACCACGGCAAGGCGGGCAATCCGGGTCGCTCGTGTACGCGATCAGTCCGTCCACGCATTCCACGCGCCCGCTCGCTCCGCGCGCAGCCCCATCCGCGCCGAGATCGCGATACCTTGTGCGGATGAATCGCTCTCCCCGACGTTCGGATGCTCGTGTCGCGTTCGTAGCGCTCTTCGTCACGGTCTCTGCGTGTGGCGGCCGGAGCTCCGAGCGCGGCGACGGCGGGAGCGGCACCGACGGTGGGCGTGCCACCGACGGGCGCGTCGCGCTCGACGCCGCGTGGACGCCCGAGTGCCCGGGCTACACGCCGCCCCCCGCCGGCTCTGTCCCCTGTCGCCTGAGCACCGCGTGCGCTCCCTCGGGGCCCGGCGACACGTTCTGCGCGCCGACCGATTACGTCGCGCCGCCGCAGTGCGGCGGGCCCGCGCCCCCTCCGGCGTGCGCGACCGACACGGACTGCACGAGCAACCCGTCGCTCGTCCGATGTGCGCCGAGCCCCAGGCCCGAATGTGGCGCGCGCGCGTGTACGACCGCGTGCACCGGCGACGGTGACTGCGAGGACGGCGAGCGATGCTTGCCCTCCGGGCTCTGCGAGGGCCTCGCTTGCCCCGACGAGTACACGTGTGCGACCGATTTTCGCTGCGACGCGGCGGCGGAAGCGGCCGACGAGCACGGATGCGCCGGTGTGCCGTGCGACGACGGGTACACGTGCCCGACCGGCTACGTCTGCGATCCGTCGCCCGACCCGCACATCGTCCCCGACGCGCACGGGTGCCGGGCGCGCACCTGTTTCGAGACCGGCTCGTGCCCGCTCAACGAGCGGTGCGATCCCACGCCCGCGGGGTACCTGTGCGAAGGGATCACCTGCAGCGCTGACGAGGAGTGCGACTGCGGCGCGTGTATCGACGGCCGTTGCGAGCCCGGTCCAGGCTACTGCTACACGCGGCCGCCGCCTCCGCCTTGAGCGGCTCGCTCCCCATCGAGATCGTCGGTGGCGGCCCGTCTCCGGGCGCAGGTGCAGGGGAGGTGCTACACCGCCGCCGTGAAGCCGCGGCAGGTCATCGATCAAGGCACGACGCCGGACGGGTCGGCGATCGAGCTCGCGCGCGAGGGGGAGCACTACGTCATCCGCGTCGCGAACCTGCTCCTCATGTCGAGCGGGGCGTTCGGCTCGGAGCAGGCGATGGCCGGAGTCGCGTATGACGCGGTGCGCGGGCGCCGCGCGCCGCGCGTGCTCGTGGGCGGCCTCGGCATCGGGTACACCTTGCGCGCGGCGCTCGACACCTTCGACCGCGACGCGCGGATCACGGTCGCGGAGCTCCTGCCCCGGCTCGTCCACTACAACCGCGGCGTGCTCGCGCCGCTCGCCGGCCACGCGCTCTCGGATCGACGCGTGACGGTGTTCGAGGGCGACGTGCGCGTTCAATTCCAGAGAGGCGGTTGGGACGTCATCTTGATGGACGTCGACAACGGACCGCACGCGTTCACGACGCGGGGCAACGCAACGCTCTACGACGAGGCGGGCACGCGCCGGATGGCTGGTGCGCTCACGCCCGGCGGCGTGCTCGTCGTCTGGTCCGCGTACCCGAGCCGCTCGTACGAGAGGCGCCTCCGCCGCGCAGGGCTCGACTGCGAGCTGCGCAAGGTCTCGGCCCGGAGCGCCGGCGGCAAGGGCGGGAGCGATTTTCTCTTCGTCGCGCGCAAGTCGCGCCGAGGCGCGCCGGCGCGACCGAGCCGCGTCCGGCGCCGATGAGCCTCGCCGGCCACGGCGCTTCGCGAGCTCAGCCGGAGCTGGGCTCGCGAGCGGAGCTCGCGGCGGCCATCGCCATGGCGTCGTAGCGCTCTCTCAGAGAGCTCATCGCCGCAGGCGGTCCGATGCGTCGCGGTGAGTACCAGGGCAACCACGTCCTCGCCGTGCCCGGGAGGATGTGAGCGAAGAACCGCCACCAGAGGCGCGCCATCCGACGTGCGTGATCGAGCCGGCTCCCGTGCTTCTTCACCAGCTCGGGGGTCGCGCGCATCATGTGCTTGCTCGCGCGGTCGACGAAGCGAAAGAGGTGCCACTGTGCGAACGTGCCGACCGCGAGCCTGTAGAAGTAGTCACCGCACACGTGCTGGTACACCTCGAACGCCACGTGGCGATGCTCCATCTCCTCCATGAGGTGCCACGAGAAGAGGTCCCGGGCGGCGGGGTGCCAGTGCGCCATGTCGTCCCCGAGCGCGAGGTGCGCCATCACCGTCGTCATCGCCTCGAAGCCCTCGGCGTAGGCGAGGTTGAAGCGCACGGACTTGGTCGCGGTCCATCGCTGGTAGTCCGCTTCGACCGCGTGCTCGAGCTCCGCGAGGCCGTCGTAGCCGCGTCCCTGGAACGATTCGTTGAACCGCTTGTGCTCGCGGTAGTGCTGGCCCTCCTGCGCGCAGAACTTGTCGAGGTCTTCGGCGAGCTCTGCGTCGGTCACCTGCTTCTTCGCCGCGCGCATCGTGCGGATGAGATAGGGCTCGATGTAGGGAAGGAGCAGCGAGACGGCGATGTTGAAGATCGACTCTTCCGGCTGGCCGGCGATGAAGTCGGTCTCGATCTCGTCGGGGAGCGCGAAGCGCATCCGCCGAACGGTGATGCTGCTCATTCGCCTCGATGGTAGGCCGGAAGCCGAGGGAGCGATAGCGGGTCGCCGAAGAGGACACCGCGCTCGAGGCCGCACATGGTGCGGATCATCTTCTCGCGGACGAACGGCAGCTTGCACGCGAGCCCCATGAACGCGTCGCGAAGCCAGCCGAGCGGCGCGGCGTCCGACTGGAAGAACGGAGTCAGAAACCGCGTGGCCCATTGGTAGTACCCGAGGTGCGCGCGCCGTTCGCTGGTGTAGCGCGCGAGCGCCTCGCGGAGAGTGGTCTCGGCGTCGAGCGCGCGAGCCAGCTCGGCCGCGTCACAGAGCGCGAGGTTCGCGCCCTGGCCGAGCTGCGGGCTCGTCGCGTGCGCCGCGTCGCCGAGGAACACGACTCCGTCGGGCGAGTCCCACCGCGAGAGAACCACGTCGTGGTAGCGCGCGAGGAGGAGCTCCTCCCGCTCCTCGATCGCGCCGAGCACGCCTTCGGCACGAGGCTCGAGCACGCACACTCGGGTCTTCCACGCGGAGAGCCCCGCGCTCCGCCACGCGTCGACTCGACCAGCGTGCACGCTCCAGAAGATGCTCACGAGCGGCGTGCTCTGCGCGACGTCCGGTCCGAGGCCCGACGGAAGAAAGCCGAGCATCTCGCGCGTGCCCGAGACGACCTGAAAGAGCTCGCCGTCGAAGAGACGCTCGGGGTCGGGCACGACGGTCCAGAGCGCGCCCCACGGGTAGAGCGCCGCGCGCCGCGCGAGCGCGTCGCTTCGAAGCTGGGAGCGCGCTCCGTCCGCCACGACGACGAGGTCGTGCTCGGCGATCCGGTTGCCGTCCGCATCGTGGAGCGCAGGCCGGCCTACGCTCGTCAGCGTCTCGACCCGGACCCCGCAGCGGACCTCGATGCGCTCGGTCGTGCGCGCGGTACCGAGAAGCGTGTCGAAGAGCACGCCGCGGTGCAGGCCCAGCCCGAACGCGCCCGCGTGGTAGTCCGTATACGCGAGATCGATGACTGTGCGGCGCCGCTCGGTCACGCACCGAAGCCGCTGCACGTGCGCCCCGCGGTCGAGGACGGCCCCCAGCAGGCCGAGCTCCGCCAGCACGCCCATTCCCGACGGCTGCAACATGATCCCCGCGCCGACCGGCGAAGGGTCGGGCACCGCCTCGTAGATGTGTACCCGATGCCCCGCTCGCGCGAGAAAGAGCGCCGCCGCGGCGCCCGCGGTCCCCGCTCCGACCACGCCGACGTCGAGGGCGCTAACGGGCATCGCGCTCAGCGCTTCGTCCGCTCCGCCATCGCGAAGATCTTCGGGCGCTCGGCCTCGCTCTCCATGTACGGGACGTTCTCGAGCCAGCCCACACGCTGGAGGCTCCGCACCATGATCTTCCCGCTGTCCGGATAGATCGCGACCTCGTCGGGATCGTGCGGGCCGATCGAGAGGTAGACGAGGTCCTGGTCCGACGTGTTCGCGATCTGGTGCGCTACCCCGGTGCCCGCGGGGCACGCGATGCAGTCGCCCTCTTCGATGTCGTGAACGTCGTCGCCGTAGCGCAGCACTCCCGTGCCAGAGAGCACGTAGAAGACCTCGTCCTCGCGCTGGTGCGCGTGAAACGGGCACCCGGCGCGGCCGGGCGGGAGCCGGTTGTACGCGACGCCGAGGCTGCCGCCGCGCTCGCGCATCGTCGGCGTGAGAACCTTGAAGGAGCCGCCGAAGTGCTCCCCCGACAGCCACTCCTCTTCTTCGGCGTCCCGCAGCTTGGTGATCACGGAGATGGGTTTCGTCATGAGGTCCTCCCTTTCGGCGGGTAGTCTGACACCTCAGCGGCCGACGACGACGATGTGTCGCGCGCCGCCTCGTCGCGGGATGACGAGCGACGCGCCGTCGACGTGCGTGTCGCCGCCGTCGTCGAGCGCGGCGTCGGCGCCGTCGGGGAAGGCGAGCTCGGGGAGGGTGATGCGTGTGTCGCCCGTGGCAAGGTCGTCCTCGTCCCAGTCGAGCTCGAAGCGTCGCGCCACCGCGTCCCAGGACCAGGCGAGTGGCGTGCCGGCGGTGCGCGCCGGATGCGGGCGGGCGATCGCGCGGGCGATCGCGCTCGGCGCGCCGGTCTCGTCGAACAGGGCGTACGTGCTCTCGTCGCCCGCGCCGCCCTCCCACTGGATCGCGGACAGCCGATCGCGGTCGAAGGCCGTGTACGCCTGGTCGAGGAAGGCGTCGATCCCGGGGACGTCTCCACGACCGCCGGTCTCGCCGACCACGGCGGGGAGCGCCATGCGCGCCGCGTCTGTGGTGATCCGCGCCGTGAGCGCGAGCGCCGCGTCGAGCGTCCCCGTCCAGCCGGTGCCGAGCTCGAGGCTCGGCGGGTAGACGTGCGGTCCGTAGAGCAGCCGCTCGCGGTCGGGCGGCGCGAGGAGCGACGGCAGGCCGACGTTCGCGGTCGACGCCGGCTCGAGCAGAACGTACGGCGCCGGATCCACCTCGCGGATCGCGTCGAGCCACTCCGCGTACGCGGCCGGCAGCGCGTCGCGCTCGAAGTCGCCCGCGTCGAGCGTGCCCCACGAAGGCTCGTTGATCAGCTCGTACGCGAAGAGACCCGGCGTGCCCGCGAGCGCCTCGGCGACGTGCGCCCACATGCGCGCGTATCGGGCGCGCAGGTCGGCGTCGAGCCAGAGCCGATCGAAGCACTCCTCGACCTCGGGCTCGAAGTAGCCGAGGAACCACTGCGCCGGCGGCGTGTAGCTCGCGTAGAGCGTTTCGTCGCACGCCCAACGCGGCGCGCCGTCGCCGTCGAAGCCTCGCCCGAAGAAATCTTGGTGCATGTCGACGACGACGCTGAGGCCCGCTGCGTGGGCCGCCTCGATCCGCGCGCGCACTTCGGCGAGGTAGGCGTCGTCGTACGTGTCGGGCGCAGGCTCGACTGCCTCCCAGAACACCAAGAGCCGCACCGCGTTCATCCCGAGCTCTCGCGAGAGGCGCTCGAAGTCGGCCGCGGTCGCGTACGTCGGCGGCAGGAACTCGGGCGACCACTTCGACGCGCCCTCGACATTGGTGCCGCGGAGGATCACCACGCCACCTTCGGCGTCTCGCGCGAACGCGGGCTCCGGTGGCGCGGCCGGCCCCGAGTCCGTGCCGGCGTCGAGCGCCCCGCCCGAGTCCGCCGCGACCCCGCCATCGGCTTCGGCGCCCGCCCCTGGGTCGCACGCGGCGAACGTCGCCGCGAGGAGCGCGGCGAGCGCCGTCGCCGGCCACGCGTGCCGCGTCCCGTACGCCGTCATCGCCATCCGACGATGACGGCGTAGCACGGCCCCCCTTCGAGGTCACCGAGCGGTCAGCGGGGCGGATCGTACAGGCAGAAGGAGCCGACGACCTCGGGAGCGGACTGCTCGATTGACACGAACTGCTCGGTGGTCGGATCGAAGCGGCACAGGTCGAAGCATCCGTTCGAGCCGGCGCGGCACTGCCAGCTCGGCATGCTGTACGGAAAGAGCGTGAGCGCCTGCGCCGACGCCGTCGTGCCGGGCGCGCCTTGCTCGTAGACACAGATGTTGCACGGGTAGAGCCCGGTCGCGATCGCGTCGCCGGAGCCGGGGTCGTGGTGCAGGTCCGGGATCGGCGCCGGGGGCGGATCCTGGGCGAAGCACGAGTCGAGGAAGCTCGATTCGTCGACGCTGCCGTTTCCGATCGTCTCGACGTAGTCGAGCGACGGGACGGAGTGGGGGTAGCTCGAGCTGCGGGCGACCGCGGTGTGGCCCGACGCGGTCTCGTGTCCGCTTCCGAGCTCGATTGGGATCTTCTCGTCGATGTTGACGATGTTGCCGCCGACGAGCGGCAGGTCGAGGTCGATGACGAGGTGTACCGTGATGTCGATGTGCGCCTCGGCCGCTGCGGACACCCCGTGACCGAGGAAGACCTCCGACATGCTCGTCAAGCCGTCACCGACGTCGCCCGGCATGCGGTGTCCTTCGCGAGAGAGGAGCTCGAGCTGCGATGCGTAATACGCGTCGAGCCGAGGCTCGACCTCGATGTAGAAGTCGACGACGAACGGCGACGACAGGAGCGACGACGGGAGCACGTCGAGCGGCGCGTACTTGATGCTCACACCCGCGCCGAAGTGGACGACCGACGCGCGCTCGGACGCGCTGCGCGCAAGAGTCATGTCGAGGTCGTGGCGGAGCGGAAACGCCTGGGTCGTGTCGAGCGCCCAGAGCTCCGCGCTCGGCCTGCCGTCGCGACCGCCGAGCCCGAGCTGGCTGGCCCAGCCGCCTTGCACGCCCGTGAGCGAGGAGACGAGCGGCGTGCTCGAGCGACCATAGACGTCGTCGAGCTCCGTTCGGAAATCGCCGAACATCTGGTGCCACGCGTCGGCGTTGCTGCCGAACGGCGTAGCGATGGTGTCGAGGTTCGTGTCGTAGTCGAGCTCGGGCGTGACGTCGATCGGCCCGTACGGCGTGACCACGGTGATCGGCGGCAGCGACGCCGAGAATGTCGTCGCGCTCTCCTCGGCGGTGACGTCGACCGAGTACGACCCGTCGACCGGGTAGTCGCCGACCATGATCCCATCCGGGTACGCCGGGTCGCTCTCGCGCACCGTCGCGTGAAACTCCTGGCGGGTGGCGTCGAGGCAGCCGAGCACCGGCGAGCACACGGCGACGTTCTGGTAGCCGTCGAACCGCTTCGCCGCGGGGTCCCAGTCGAGGTAGCCGATCGTCTGCTCCACGCTCACGGGACCAAACTCCGTCCACACGGTGGGCGAGGTGACCGTCGTCGACATCCCGGGGTCGTGGCGGAGATCCGCCAGCATGCAGACCGCGGCGTCCGCCATCACCTCGCCGCGTCCGCCGAGGCCGGGCCAGCCCGACCCCACGAGGGGCACATCGGTGGCGTCGAGCGTCACGCCGGTCGCGATCTCGCGCTCGTACGTACCGCAGGAGCTCTCTGCGTCGACGTTGCCGCCGAGCCACTCGAGCACGAGCGCGATCGCGTCGGACGCGACGCCCGTGTCGCACCCCCCGTCGGTCTCGACGGCGCGGCCGCGGGCGAGCGGCGTCTTTGAGTCGTCGTCGGGCGGATCCTCCCCGCACTTGGCGCCGCCGAGCACGAGGGCGGTCGCGACGAGGGTGATGAAGAACCGAAGCTTGGGTTGGCTATGCACGTTGGGCCTCCTGGGGACGACCCATTGCGAAGCGTGAGCCAGGACGAAAAACGCAGCTTCTCCGCGGAAATGCGGGGCCCGAGCGCGCGGTGGAGACCGTGGACCGTCCGGTCGGGCGGACGGTGTCCACGTTTCCGACACCCCCGGCGGGTGCTACAGATCGCGCCGTGCTCGATGCCGACATCGAGTCCGCGATCCGGGCGGGCGCGTATCGAGAGGCGCGCCGAGCGATCGGCGCCCGGCGCGCCGAGCCGCGCGACGAGGGCGGGATGGCGGTCCTCGACGCGTTCGAGGCCGACCTTCACGTGCACCTCGTCGAGTACGAGGACGCGCGCGCGTGCCTCAGCCACCACACGGGCCCCGAGCGGCAGGCCGTGCTCGGCCCCGCCGTGCGCGCGCTCCTCGGGCTCGTGCACGGGCGGCTCGCGTTCGCGCTCGGCGACTACCCGCAGGCCATCGCTCGCTATCGCGTGGGGCTCGACGAGCCGACCGAGGGAGCAGCCGACGCGCAGCCGCTCGTGCCGCGGCTCTGGCACGGCCTCGCCGAGGCGTTTCTCTTCATCCACCAACCGGAGATGGCCGAGGACGCGATCGATCAGGCCGCTCGCGCGCTCGTCGGCGGGAGCGATCCGCTGGTCGCTGGGCTCGTCCAACGAGAGCGAGCGCAGCTCCTCTACCAGCGCGCCGATCTCGAAGCCGCGCGCCGCGCGGCGCTCGACGCTCTGGCAGAGCTCGAGCCCTGGCCGCTCGAGCGAGCCATCACGCACAACCTCGTCGCGAACATCGCGAACGAGCTGGGCGATCCCGAGCTGCGCCTGCAGCACCGGCACGCGGCGCTCGCCGATGCCAAGCTGACCGAGAACAAGCGCTGGCTCGGACGGCTGCACCACAACCTCGGCGACACGCTGGTGCAATCGGGTCACCTCGCCGAGGCCGAGGAGGTGCTGATCCATTGGGATCGAAAGTCGCGCCGCTATCACAACCTGTTCGAGCGCGGCACCCATCACGCGACCGTGGCAGAGCTCGAGCACTTCAGGGGTCGTTTCGACAAGGCGGTCGAGCTCTATTCGCTCGCCGTCGACGAGCTCACCACCTATCCGAGCCTGCACGGCGAGACGTTGCTCCTGATGGCGCGGTCCGTCGAGGCGACCGGGAAGCTCGACGAGGCGGAGAGCTGTCTGCGTCGCGCGCTCGCGCTCGCCGAGCAGACGCAGCGCGGATCGCTCCAGCGCATGACGAGGCTCGCGCTCGCGGAGCTCGACATCGAGCGCGATGACCTCGACGCCGCGCAGTCGGAGCTCGACGAGCTCTCGCGGATCGCCGACGGGACGCCGTCGCTCCTCGTCACGATGCATCGCTTGCGCGTCCAAGGTCGTCTCGACGCCGCGCGAGGAGATCTCGGTGAGGCCGCCGTGCTGTTGGAACGCTCGCGCGCGGTGTCGCTCGCGACCGACTCGCCCGCTCACGCAGGTCGGGCGCGCCTTCATCTCGCGGCGGTGCAAGCGGCCCTCGCGCTCGGCGACGAGGCCGCGGAGTCGCTCTCGGGAGCGCGCAACGAGCTCCACACGCTCGGGATCCACGCGTTCGACGCGCTCATCGAGGAAGTCGCCGGCGCCGTCCGCACGCCGTCTGCCGTGCCGCCGCTCCCCATCGCGAACACGCGCAGCACCGTGCTCGCCGCGAACGTGCTCGAGCTCCTCGAGAGCGGCGAGTCGAGCGGGGCGCTGGCGCGCGCGCTGGCGAGCGCGCTGTCGGCGATAGGCGTTCCGGCCCGCGTGGGAGAGCTCGGAAAGGCGAGGGCGGGGAGTCAGTCGGTGCCGGTCGGCGAAGCGGTCGTCGAGGTCGACCGCTGGCCGCAGACGGTCGAGGCGCAGGTGCTCGTCGCGCTCGCGCGCAGGCTCTCCAGCAGCGCCGTCGTCGGGCTGCGAGACCCGAACGTCGCCGCCGCGTCGCTCGGCGCGCTCGGGCTCGTCGGCACGAGCGCGCCGATGCGCCGGATCGTCACGCAGCTCGCGAGGCTCCGCGCGAGCACGCTGCCTCTCCTCGTGACCGGGGAGAGCGGCGTCGGCAAGGAGCTCGTCGCGCAGGCTGCACACCGACTGTCCGCACGCGCCGACGGACCGTTCGTGCCCGTCAACTGCGCGTCGATCTCGTCGACGCTCGTGGCGAGCACGCTCTTCGGGCACCGGCGCGGCTCGTTCACCGGCGCCGACCGGGACAACCCCGGGCTCGTCCGCAGCGCCTCGGGAGGCACGCTCTTTCTCGACGAGATCGGCGAAGTGCCGATGGACGTGCAGCCGGCGCTCCTGCGTTTCCTCGAGAACGGCGAGGTGTTGGCCCTCGGCGACAGCAAGCCCGAGAGGGTCGACGTTCGCGTCGTGACGGCGACGAACCGCGACCTCGCGCAGATGGTGCACGAGCGAACGTTCCGCGAGGACCTCTACTATCGGCTCAACGTGATGCATCTGCACGTGCCACCGCTACGCGAGCGAACGGAGGACATCGCTCCGCTCGCGCTGCACTTTCTCGAAGAGGCCAACGCGCGTTATGGGACGCGCGTGCGCATGCAGCGCGAGGCGCTCGCGCTCCTCGCGCGGCAGTCTCTGCCGGGCAACGCTCGTCAGCTCAAGCACATCGTCGAGAGGCTCGTCGTCGCCGCCGGTCCGGACGGCACGATCGGGCGCGCGCACGTCAGCGAAGAGGCCGACCAATCCTCGCCCGCGGAGCCGCCCGAATGGGCCGCGCTCGGGGACGAGCCTCGCGCGCTCCACGAGGCGCTCGCGGCCGTCGAGCGAAAGCTGATCGAGCGGTCGCTCGCCCGCGCCGGCAGCGTCGCGGGGGCCGCCAAGGAGCTCGGCATCAGCCGCTCGGGCCTATACGACCGGATGCAGCGGCTCGGCATCGACCGCGACACGAGCGGCGCGTGGTGAACGTGGATCGAGCGCAGCTCCATTACGGACCCTCAAGACGATCTCGAAGCTTTCGTCGCGAGGAAAGAGGCACGTGGTCGCCGTGCAGGCCTGGTAGTGCATCGAGCCCCGGACGTCGTATGTGCCCGCGCGCGCCGACGGCGCGACGCGGAGCGGAATCCGGACGTCGAACGCGCCGGTGAAGGTCGCGATCGTCGTGTCGCCCAGCGTGAAGTCGACCGGAGGCGGGAACGCCGCCTCTCCGAACGTCACTGGCGCACGAGCGGCGGGGTCTGGGGCGAGCGCCACCGTCGTCGCGATGTAGTTGCGGCGGTCCGGATGATTCGACTGGATGTGGTAGCCGCGCCGGACTCGAACGCGGAGGACGATCTCGGTGCTCGCGCCAGCCGCGACCTGGAATTGCGGCTGTGTCGTGATCCGGACGACGCGAGATGCCGGGTCGTCAGCGTCTGCGTCGCGTCGACTCTGCGACCGCGCGACCGCACCTTCGCCCACGCACATGGTGATGGCGAGCACGACACCCGATGCAGCGACGACGGTACGACGTCTGGCGCTCATTCGGCCTCGGCGAGGACCGCGTCCAGATCACGCCGAAGCCGAACCAGATGCGCGTCGAAGCGCGCCGTGTCGACGAGGGTGAAGAAGCGGATGCGCCCGTCGCGATCGAGCACCAGGTTCGAGGCGATGGGCACCTGCGAACGGTCCCGGATCGCGGGCATCGCGCCCGGGGGCGCGAAGCGGGACGCCGCGGATCCGTCCGGGTCGCGGACCATCGTGAGCGTCAGCGGAAAGCGGGAAGCGTACTCGCGGTACGCGTCCCGGTCCTCGCGGACGTCGACGAGGACGACGCGCACGCCGCGCGCGGCATAATCCGCTTGCAGGCGCTGGAGGTGCGGGAGCTCTTCGGTGCAGAACGGGCACCACGAAGTGCCGAAATGGAGCACCACCACGTGCCCGCGGAGCGCCGTGCTGCGAAACGCCGAGCCATCGTCCGCGACGGCTTCGAGGTCCGGAGCGACGTCGCCGACGTTGGGCGGGCCCATGGCGCGTGTGACCGCACCGGGCACGACCGCGCCATCGGCGTCGTCGTCGAGCAGGCGATCGACCATCTCACGCGCGCCGTCGAGCTCCGCGTCGAACGCCACGCTGTCCACGAGCAAGTAGTGTTGGATCGTCCCGTCCCGGTCGATGACCAGGCTCGCTCCGATCGGCACGCGGGATCGATCGTGGAGGTCGGGCTGTGCGCCCGGGGGAGCGTACGCTCGCGCCACTCGCCCGTCCTCATCGCGCAGGACGGGAAAGGCGATGGGGTCGCGCTCCACGTAGCTGCGATAGGCCGGCTCGGCCTCGTCGACGTCGACGAGCACGACGTTCACGTTCCGCGCTCTGTACTGGTCGTCGAGGGTCCGGAGGCTGCCGAGCTCCGCCGCCGAGTACGGGCACCACGACGTCCCGAACGCGAGCACGACGATCGAGCCTCTCAGGCTCGAGAGGCGCAGGCTGGCTCCGCGCTGGTCGGTGAGCTCGAAATCGGGCGCGGGATCGCCCGGATGAGGAGATCCCATCGCTGCCGTGACGGCGCCTCCGACCACGCGTGGTCGCGCCGCTCCGGCGTGGCCGGTCGCCTCCGCGCCACCACACCCATGGGTCGCGAGTGGCAGCGCGAGAAGGAGGGTCGGGAGGGTTACGCGAACGGTTTTTTCCATCCTTCGAGCCTCCCGCTCGGGCGTGGATTGGGGCGTTGGAGCGACCGTTGGAATCGGGGAGCCGCTCGCCTCTCAGTGCGCGCCGACGGAAGCATCGACCGCCTCGAACGCGCGTCGTGCCCCTGCGCTCACCCGCATCGACACCGCGATGTCCGGCCTCACCTGGTCGAGCTCGCGACGAGCATCGGCTCTGTCGCCGCGCGCCAGCGCGAGGCGGGCGAGCAGGACACGAGCGAGCGCAACGACGTTTCGGCGCTCTACCGACTCGGCGAGCGCGATGGCTTCCCTCGCGCGCGAGGTGGCCCGATTGGCGAGCCCCGCGTCCGCGTCTTGCTGCGCGGCGCATGCGAGCACGTATGCGAGCATCCCTTTGGCATCGATGCGACGAAGAGACTCGATGGCCTCGTCGACGGCATGCCCGTCCGCGTCGCCGCAGCTCCGGAGAGCGAGCGCCCAGAGGGCGCGAGCTACCGTGCTCTCGCTACCCTCCGGCATGCGCTGCGCGACGGGAAGGAGCCCCGCCGCGCCCTCGGCGGCGGCCCGCGCGCGCCCGACCTCGAGGTCGAGCTTCACGAGACGTATCCGGCACTCGCATTCGGCCCATCGGTCCTCGGTCCGTATCGCGATCACCAGCGCTCGATCCAGCGCGTCGCGTCCTTTCTGCTCGTCGCCGATCCAGCATGCGACGAGACCCGCAGCCCATTGGAAGCCCAGTGTCTCGAAGGCTCGATCGGCGAGGACGACCCCGGCTTCTTCCACCAAGCTCCGAGCCCGATCCATGTCGCGTTCGATCATCGCGAGGCAACGCGCGGTGTCGACCTGCTGGTGAGCGCGTGCGGTCGAGTCGACCGATCTCGACCCGGCAGCCGCCGCAGCACGCAGGGTATTCGTGTGCGCCCCGGAGAAGTCCCCGGCGTCGTGTTGGAGGATCGAGAGGGTCTGAAAACCGGACGCAACCTCCGTCGGAAGGCCGGCGTCCGACGCCTCGACCGTGAGTTGTAGGATCTCGCGCGCTGTCGGATCTTCTCGTCCGCGCGCCGCACCCGAAAGGACGCGGACGCGGACGAGCGCCGATTGCAGCGGCAACCGGACCTCGCGCGCCAGCGCCGCCGCATGACGGATACCCGTATCCACCAGCTCCGAGGCGCGGTCCGCGGCAAATAGGCGGACGCAGCGCTCGGCGGCAGCGAGACACGCACGCGCTGCGAGCTCGTCCTCGCCTCCCATCGAGGCGTGCCGCGCGACCTCGCTCGCCAGGTGGCCGCCCGGGTCGGGCACGGCGCTCATCGCGCGTGCGATATGTGCGTGCGTCAGCCGCCGACGCGGCCCCGCCAGCCGGCGGTACGCCGCCGCGCGAACGAGATCGTGCAGGAAGTCGTACTCGCGTGCCGATACGGCGCGGAGGATACCGCGCCGCTCCAGCGTCGCGATCGAAGAAAGGAGCCGCCCCGCATCCAACCCAGTCGCTCTCGCGAGCACGCCGGCGTCGAAGCGCGCGCCGAGCGCGGCTGCCCACGGCAGCACCTCACGCGCGGCCTCGTCGAGGCGGGCGAGGCGATCGTCGATGATGCGCTCGAGCGAGCGTTCGAGCTCTTGGCCGCGCGCGAGAGCGCGCGTGACCTCGAGCGCGAAGAGAGGATTGCCGGCGGCTTCCGCGACGACGCGCGCGACATCGACTCCCGGGTCGGCCGCGCTGGCCAGGAGAGCCACGTCGGCGTCATCGAGCGGTCCGAGGTCGATCCGCTTGGCGCGCGGCGCTCGAGCCAAGGCGCGCACGATTTGAAGCGACGCCGGGTTGTCGAAGAGCTCCTCGCCCCGCGCCGCACACACGACGAGCACGTGCGTCAGCTGCGACGCTCTCAGAACGTAGTGGAGCAGGCTCGCTGACGCATCGTCGAGCCAGTGCAGATCGTCGAGCAGGAACACCAGCGGCGACGCGTCGCGCGACAGCTCACCGAGAAAGCCGACCACCGCGTCGAACAGCCGCACGCGATCGCCTCGATCGTCGTACGACGCCCCGAGGGTCCGCTCAGGCAAGAGCGGCGCGAGCGCCGCATGCCGGTCGCCGTCACCGAGAGAGCGCGCGCCCGCCTCTCGCAAGAGATCCACCCACGGCCCGTACGCCCTCGACGCCTCCGCCTCGAACGCTCGCCCCCGAAGCACCGTCGCCGCCGCCGAGCGGGCCAGCGCTTCTATTTCCTCGAGGAGGCGCGTCTTGCCGACTCCCGGCTCGCCCGTGACCACCAGCGCGGCGGGCCCACGCCCTTCGCGGGCCTCGGTCATCAGTGCGGCGAGCGCGGCGAGCTCGTCGCGGCGCCCGATCATCGGCGAGAGCGGGGGCGGCGGCGGCGGTGCCGAGCGCTGGTCGGAGACGAGCTCGACGCTCTCCGCCGCCGATCGGATCGATCCCGCCTCGGCCCTGCCGAGCTCGGCCGTCCGCGGCGCGCCTGTCGCGCGAGCCGCCCGAAGCGCCGCAGACGGCGCTGCGCCGAGCTCGCTCTCGAGTATGTGGCAGCACGTCTCGAACTGCCGCTGCGCTTCTCTTCGCCGCCCGAGATCCGTGAGCACGCGGATCACGTCGATGTGAGCCGCCTCGCTCAGCGGGTCCGCGGTCACCCGTGCGCGGGCGTGGGCGAGGGCTCGCTCCCGAGTGTTCGGCGATGCAGCGAGGCGCTCGACCAGCGCGCCGAGGATCGACACGCGCAACCGTCGCACGGCTTCCCGCTCGGCCTGCAGCCACTCGGAGAACGCGAAGCACGAGGGCAGGTCGTCGCCGTGAAGCAGCTCGCCGCGGAAGCGTGACGCGGCGAGATTGAGCGTCTCGGTCGACGCCCGCGCGACGCCATCGGGCCCACCGACCTCGTCGCGGAGCGCCGTGAGGTCGCAGTCGTCGCGCGTGGTCCGGAGGCCCACGTGGTCACGGTCTGCGATGATCTGCCGCGCGGCCGCGGTGGGCCCGAGCACGCCGCGGAGCTTCGTGAGGCTCCACCGCAGCGCGGCGCGTGGATCGTCGGGCCGCGGCCACAACAGCTCGCAGATGTGCTCGCGGAGCTGGGGCCGGGAAGTCGTTGCGAGGAGTCCCAGCAGCGCGCGCGTCTTTCTCGACGCCGGCAGCGCCACCGGCCGGCCGTCGCGCAACACCTCGAGCTCCCCGACCACGCGGATTTCCACGCGCTCTTCGTGCACGTGGAGAGCGTGAGCGTTTTCCACGCCTCGTACAACGGTCGCTCCAACGTCTGCGGTCGAGAACGTGGGTGGGCGTGCGAGCTGCGGCGATTCCGTTCGCAGGCATGGACCGTGGAGGACACATGACGATCGACGAAGCGAAGTTGAACGAGTTTCTCGGCAGGGTCGTGACCGACGTGGGCGCGGCGATGAGCGCGGCGCTGGTCGTCGTGGGCGACCGGTTGGGGCTCTACGCGGCCATGCAAGGGCGCGGGCCGGTGACGTCCGTGGAGATCGCAAAGGCAGCCGGCGTGTCCGAGCGCTACGTGCGCGAGTGGCTCGCGGCGCAGGCCGCAGGCGGCTACGTGAGCTACGACGCCGAGACGAAGTGCTACACGCTGCCGCCCGAGCAGGCGCTCGCGCTCGCCGACCCGGCCAGCCCCGCGTTCGTTCCGGGGCTCTTTCAGGTCACCCAAGCGATGTGGAGCGGCATCCCGCACATCGCCGACGCGTTCCTCTCGGGCAGCGGACACCCCTGGGGTGAGCAGCACCCGTGTCTCTTCGAAGGGACCGAGCGATTCTTCCGCGCTGGGTACGTCGCCAACCTCATCACGTCTTGGATCCCGGCGCTCGACGGGGTGGAGGCCAAGCTCAGGAGCGGCATCCGTGTGGCCGACGTGGGATGCGGGCTCGGCGCATCGACCATCCTCATGGCGCAAGCATTTCCCAAGTCGCGTTTTTTCGGTTTCGACTCTCACCGAGGCTCGATTGAGCTCGCCCGCGAGCGCGCGAGCTCGGCCGGGGTGGCGGACCGGGTGACGTTCGAGGTTGCCGGCGCAACGACCTATCCGGGCGATGGCTACGGTTTGGTCGCGCACTTCGATTGCCTCCACGACTTCGAGGATCCTGACGGCGCCGCCAGGCACACCAAGCGCACGCTCGCGAAGGACGGCGCGTGGATGATCGTGGAGCCGTTCGCGAGCGACCGCCTCGAGGACAACCTGAACCCGGTGGGTCGAGTGTTCTACTCGGCGTCGACGATGTTGTGCGTGCCCCACTCCCTGTCGCAGAACGGTCCTGCGCTCGGCGCGCAAGCGGGAGAGGCCATGCTGCGAGGGGTCGTGGTCGAGAGGGGCGGGTTCGCGCGGATGCGCCGCGCGGCGCAGACGCCGTTCAACCTCGTGCTGGAGGCGCGCCCGGAGTAGTCTCCGCGCGCCGCTCGATGGAGGAGCCCATGGCCCACGTGATAGCAGAGTTCGCCTTTTCGGAGCCGTTGACCGACGAAGAGCACGCCAAGCTCGCCGATCGCGTGGAGCCGTGCCTCGCGTCGTACGACGTCGAATGGCAACGGAGCTACTTGTCGACCGACCGTCTCAGGATGGTGTGTCACTTCGAGGCGGTCGACGCCGAGGCCGTCCGATTGGCGCACCGTTCCGCGGGTGCGCCGTTCGAGGGCATCTGGGCGGCAGAGTTGTATCAGCGGGAATGAGCCTGCGCAGAGTGGGCTGCGCACGCCCGACCTCCCTTCGTGTTAGCCTCTCGCTCGCGTGCGTTCGGCTCGCGCCATCCCCGCTCTGTTGCTCCTCTTCGTGCCGCTGCACGCGAGCGCGCAGCCCGTCTACGAGGAGAGCTTCGACGGGTTCGACCCCGCGTGCATCGCGGCCGGGATGTGCGGGACGACCCCGATCGCGTTCTCGGGCGCGACGACGCTCGAGGTCTCCACCGCCTGCCCCGTCCCAGGAGCGTGCCTCGACTTCCACTACATCGACTACGACGAGGCGCTGCTCTACCCGTTCGGAGGCGGCTGGATACCGAGCCCCGAAGCGATCACGATCTCGCTCTGGCTCCGGCTCGACGCCGTGTACTTCACCGGCGGCGAATTCATCGAGGGCTTCGCCCAGATCGCTCGCGCCTACTGCGATCCTCCAGACTGCAGTCTTCTCCTCGAGATCCTGCGCGAGTCGGGCGGGGGCCCTCAGCTCGACATCCAGCGCGAGACGATCGACAACGAGCGGTTCGCGATCGTCTGCAGCCTCCCGATCGACCCGACGCCCGGTTGGCACCGAGTCACCGCGCACGCCGCGTGGAGCGGCACGCCCTCGATGGGCTCGTGCACGCTAGGTTGGGACACGAACGAGGTCATGATCCCGGACGTGACGTTCGCGGCGGCGCCGGCCGAGTCGATCAGGCTCTCCCACGTGCAGGTCGGTGGGTCGTCGAAGATCTACGTTCCGATCGGCTCGCAGGCCGAGGCGACGTTCGACGAGGTCTGCATCGGCGCGGACACCGCGGACTGCAACGGCGACGACGGCGGCGTGCCGATGCCCGACGGCTCGGTGTCGTACGACGGTGGCGAGAGCCCCGACGGCGGTGCGGCCCGCGAGGACGGAGGCACGGTGTCCGCGGCGACAGGGTCCACGTTCCGCGGCGGCGGAGGATGCGTCTGCTCGACCGGCACGCCGCGCGGCTCGGCCCCTCCGCTCGGCGTCCTCGCGGCGCTCGCGTGCATCCTCTTCCGAGCGCGCTCGCGCCGCAACCGCGCGTAGGATCGAGGGTCGTCGGGGAGCCGGTTGCGCCGCGGTCCGGCGCTCGGGTGCCCTCCCCACGCCCGAACGCCGCTGGGCTAGGATGGGCGTGTGCGGAGCCTCGCCCTCGTGCCCGTCGCGCTCGCCGCGTGCACCTCGAGCCACTACGACGTCCTCGTCCATTTCGGCGATCCCGAGCTCGTCGACGACAGCGTCCGTATCGAGCTGTCGCTCTCGCGCGCTCCGTGCTCGGCGCAGAGCTCGACGGGCGGCTCGCCGCTCGACGTCGTCCGCGCAGGCTCGGTGCGGCGGAACGGGCCGTCGACGGAGATCGGCGACGTCGGGCCCGGCCGGTACTCACTCTACGCGCGTGCCTTCAACGACACGTGCGCGGTCGTCGCGTCGGGGTGCACCAATTTCGAGATCGTCGCCGGTGGGACGGACGTGCTCGAGGTCACCGTCTACACGGTGCTCGGTCCGCTCTGTCCGGCCACGAGCTCGTGCGAGGAGGGTGGCTACTGCGAGTCCGACGACGCCGCCGTCTCCGACGCTCATTTCGACGGCGGTCCGCTCGACGCACCGCTCGCCGACGCACCACCCGCCGATGCGCTTCCGGTCGACTCGGGCTGCGGGGCGCCGACCGGATGCATCGCCGGCATGCTGCACGAATGCGTGGGTGCATCGATCGCCATGACGCCGTGCCGCTTGGGTTGCATGGACGGCGCTCCGCGGTGCTACGAGATCGATCCGCTCAACGTTCACGATCGAGCGCCGCTCGACTCGGGCGCCGATGACATCGAAGTGCCGGCCGGGTCGACGTGGACCGCGGACACCGACACCGGGCGCATCGTGGACGACATGTCCCGCGAGATCCGACCGGCGCTCGTGGGAATGGACTCGCGCTCCGGCATCTCGTACGCGCAGCTCGCCCCGGCCGCCATCATGGGAGCGCCCCTCGGGGTCTTCTCCGTGCGCTCGCTTCACATCGGCTTGGACGCGACGCTCCGCGCCACGGGCGCTCGCGCGTTGGTGATCCTCGCTGCCGACAGCGTGATCGTCGAGGGTGAGATCTCGGTCAGCGCGAGAGGGGACGTGGCCGGGCCGGGGACGCTCGCCCGCGTCTCGGGACGAGACGGCAGCAACGGAGGCTCTGCGCGCGGCGGTGGAGGGGGCGGTGGCTACGGCACGCCGGGCGGGACCGGTGGCTCGGGGCGGGCGGCGGGGCTCGGCGGCGGCGGCGGGCCGACGTTCGGTGATCCGACGCTCGAGCCGCTCGTCGGCGGTGGCCCCGGCGGTCGGGGCCTGTTCGGGGATCCCGGCGGTGCCGGTGGCGGGGCGCTGCAGATCACCGCAGGTGACCTCGTTCGCATCGAGTCGGTCGGGCGGATCGACGCCGGGGGCGGCGGCGGGGGCGGCGGGATGCCCGCGAGCACCCGCGGCGGCGCTGGGAGCGGCGGAGGCTCCGGCGGAGCGATCGTCCTCGAGGCGCCGACCGTCGAGGTGCTCGGTCTCGTCGGAGCGTGCGGAGGTGGGGGCGGTTCGGGCGC
The DNA here is from genome assembly GCA_963740495.1 of uncultured delta proteobacterium. Taxonomy (GTDB): domain Bacteria; phylum Myxococcota_A; class Polyangia; order Polyangiales; family CAVUEK01; genus CAVUEK01. Next base: position 490,577 of record CAVUEK010000001.1, on the reverse strand, counting down.
GGAGCGCACGACTGGGGGCCTCGCCGGTGCGGATGGGACGATGAAGGTCGTGCCGGCGCCCGGCGGATTGCGCGGCCCGGTCGTGCCCGCGGGTGGCGACGGTTCGGACCTCGTCGGAGATGCCGAACCGGGAGAGGACGGAATGGACTCGGGCGGCGGCGGCGGCGGTGGCGGTGGTCGCGTGCGGATCCAGAACCTCAGCGGAGCCCTGTCGCTCGGGAGCCAGGTCGCACCGCGAGACGGCGCGACGGTCGGACGTCTCACGCTTCGCTGAGCCGCGCGCGCGTCACGGTGCGCGGAGGTCGTTACCGCACTCGTCGATGAAGGGATCGCCGTCGCACACCGGGATCTCACAGGTCGGAGGCCCGTGCTCGCCGGCGCCGGTGAAGTGATGGCAGCAGATCGCTCCATCCTCGCACCGCGCCGCGACGCCGTCGCACGACTGGCCGGTTCGCCGCTCGAAGCACTCGATTCCTGCGATGCAACCGCGCTCGTCGTCGAAGACCCGCCCCGGCCCGCAGTTGCACGCGGAAGCGAGGCACGCCGCCGGGCAGTACTCGCCGCACACGGTGTCGCAGCAGATCGAGTCCCACGTGCCTCCGGTCCCCGTGCAGAGCATCTCTCGCGTGCGCGGCGGCGGATCGCCGCAGTCCGCTGCGACGCAACCGTCCGGACCGAACGCACGCCCGGGCCCGCAATCGCACACGGGCGAGCCGACGAGGCAGTCCGCCGGCGGCGCGACGCCACAAACGTAGTGCCCGCATTCCTCGGCCCAGAAGAGCCACCGGCCCCCCGTGCCGCTACAGAGCGCTGCGTCGCAGTCGGAGTGCGCTGCGTCGCAGTCGGCCTCGCTCGAGTAGCCGGAGCCGCAGTCGGCTCCAACGCACGCGCCGCAGTCGATCAGAAAGCAGCGGTCGCCGTTCCAGTGCCACGAGCCCGGACCGTCGCACAGAGCATCAGGGCACGTCGCCGCGCGTGCGTCAGCCGGATCACACGGCCCACGAACGCCGCCGTCACCCCCGACGTCGCCGTCGGGCGGCGGAGATCCCCCGTCAGGAATCACTCGCCCTGCGTCGGTCCCGGCGCCGCCGTCGGCGCCGAGCCCTCCGTCGTGGTCCAGCCCGTGACTGCTCCCACAGCCGTTCGCGAACGCGCACAGCAAGAGAAGAGGTGCGAGGTGTGTCAAGTTGATCCGCATGCAAGCTCCGCCCGCCGGTCAGGCACGGAGTGTGCCAGCGAGCGCAGACGTGCGGTGGAGAGCCGGGAGCCGATCAGCGAGCGCCGTGGATGTCGGCGCCCGAAGCGTTCCCGAGCCAGCACTCGTCGAAGGGAAACAGACTCGTGAGCGCCGCGTGCCACTCCACGTGATGCCGGCGCACCAGCGCCTCGCGCGCGGCGATCTCGCGGTGTGCATCGCGCAGCACCGCCTGCTCCTCGGCGCGCGTGAGCGGCCGGCGCGCGCACGCGTCGGCGAGCCCGGTCCCCTCGTCGCTCGCGATCGGTTGGAACCGGTCGGGCGCGCTCGGGTCGGGGCATGTCGTGAGCGAGTGAGCTGCGACGGCGCGCTCGACCTCGGCGCGCAAGCGCGAGAGCGCGGCGAGAGCGCGGTCGCGTAGAGCCGTCGCGGAGGTCGTGTGGGCACGCACCTCACGCTCGTGCCATGCGCGAACCGGATGGACGGGTGGCTCGGCCATCGCGCAGAGCTGTCGGTCCATCGCGGGGACGCACTGCTCGGCGGTGATCGTGTAGCTCTCGTCGCCACGCGTGAAGCTGAACGAGAACCCTCCGGTCCACGGCTGGAGCCAGACCGTGGTGATCCAGCCTGCCACGGACGTCCCGTGCGCGACGAGCTCGAGCCGCTCCTCCTCGGTCTCACCGCTCGCGGAGGTGAGCGTCCGGAGGTGGTAGGAGCTCTGTCCGAGCGGGAACGTCCCGGCCACGACGCAGGGCCCGTCGGGCGCGCACCACCGCTCCTCACGGACCCCCGCGACACCGTCCGGAGCGTGGTGGCTCCACACGTCCCGAGGCGCGCGCCGCTCGATGCAAGCGCGGGCTCGCGCGTACATGTCCGTCAGTGCGCCGTCTCGGAACGCGACGCGTTCGGTGTCGGTCGGCGTGGGAGCGGGGGTGCTCGCAGGCGGGTGCGCGCCCTCGTCTCGCGGGCTCGGATGCGAAGGTGACACGGGAGCCTCGTCGACTGCGCGCTCGCCGCCTCCGCACGCCGCACCGGCGATCGCGCACGCAGCCCACGCGATCGCGAAGCGCGTCATGGGCAACCTGGGTTCGGGCTCTGGAGCGTTCCGTCGACGGTGTTGTCCCGCGTGGTCGTCGCCCCACCGGATGGGCCGGGGTTGCACCAGTCGCCCGAGGCCGGCACCCCGATGCGGGTGAGCGTGTTGTCGTGGAACTGGGCGGTGCCGTCGCCGAAGTTCCCGAACCAGATGACGTGACGGCTTCCGCTCGTGGCACCGATCGGAGGGGTGCCGTCGATGAAGTTGTTCCGGATCTCCGTGGTCCTGGTTGCGCTCGCGCCTGCGCCGGCGACGTAGATCACGCCGAATCGCGCGCCCGCCTGCTGTCCGATCCAGTTGTTCTCGACGATCAGCCCGCGCCCGTGCAGCCCGAGCGCGTTGTTCGACACGACCTCGCTGGTCTCACTTCCGTTGTTTCGAACGATCGAGCTCCGGAGATCGAGGTCGCGCGTACCGGCGATGTTCGTCGCGGCCCACGCGCACTGCGCGTTGCCCTCGAACAGGCAGCCGTCGACGACGCCGTTCTGGACTCCGGGTGGCGCGCTCCCGGAGTTCGGCTCCCAGTCGATGCCGCACTCGGGGGAGGTCCCGTGCGCGTTCGTCATGCGGCAGGTGCACGTCCCGTCGAGCCCACCCGAGCAGGTCCCTTCGAAGCGGATGTCCCACCCCTCGATCACGGAGACGTCGTTGCGATACGCGTTCTCGAAGGTCGAGTCGGAGAAGACCAAGCTCTTGGAGTACTGATCCGTGTCGGTCGCGTCCGTCGACGCGATCCGGACGTCGTCGGTGCAGCCGTCGTACCAGTCCACGTCCCGAAACGTTCCGTTCTGGGCTCCGCGAATGTTCCAGCTGTGCCCGCCGAAAAACTCTCCCGGCGTGCGTCCGTCTCGGTTTCCGTCGGTGTCGAGGTCGTGAACGGTGAAGTCGGTCGCGGAGACCAGCTGGACGATGCCGCTGCCGGTGTTGCAGGGCATTCCGTCGGCAGCGGTGAGCGTCGCCCCTTCACCCTCGATGGTCCACCCGCTGCTGCCCAGCGTCACGGTCGACGACACGATACACACGGCTCCGCGAGGGAACACGAGCGTGTCGTCGGTCCACGAGCCCGCGTCGTCGAACGCGCTCTGGATCGCGGCCGTGTCATCCGTCACGCCATCGCACGCGGCGCCGTACGTCGTCACCACCGATCCGGCCGGCGTGACGTGCGCGTCGGGCACGACGGCGTCGACCTCGGCCGCGTCGACCTCGGCGGCATCGCGCGCCGATCCGTCAGCGATCGGCGCGTCGTTCGTCGCGTCGGTCGCCCCGCCATCGTGCGCGCGCGCGTCGGCGCCGCCGTCGCTCGCCGCATCGTCGTCGGCGCCGCACGCCGCGCAGAGCAGGATGATGGCCGCGAGCGTCCGCATCGGGCGAGGATACCGCTTCGCCGGTGACGGATGCGGCTTCGTCCTCTGTTATCCTCGCTCCATGTCGCGCCTCGAAAAGCCCGCGCCCCGCGGGATCTACATCTTGGTCCCGTTCGCGCTCCTCGCCTTCGCGCCGTCCGTTGCCTCGGCGGACACCGTCGACGCGGCGTCGTGCTCTCAGAGCGACGTACAGAGCGCGCTCGACGGCGCCCAGGATGGCGACACCGTGATGGTCCCGACGGGTGCCTGCACCTGGTCGAGCCCCGTCCGGCTGTCGAACGATCGCGGAGTGACGTTGATGTGCGCCGCGATGGGTGGCTGCGAGATCACCGCCGACGGCACGGGGATCCTCCTCGACAGCCTCTCCGGCGACAACGACCACCTGTACCGGATCTCCGGGCTCACCTTTCATACGACCGGCGGGTCGTTCGTGATCTGGCTCGATGGGAACGGGACGATGTCGCAGATCCGGATCGACCACAACGCGTTCGCGGACCTCGCCGAGGACACGGTCGCGGTGTTCTTCGGAGACACCGAAGGCATCGCGAGCTACTTCGGAGTCATCGATCACAACACGGTGACGAGCTCGGCGAGCGTGACGCTGTTTCAGGCCATCGGCGCGACCGATGACTCGCCACCGCCCTCGCCGATCGGGACGGCGAACAACATCTTCATCGAAGACAACTCGATCGAAGATCTCGACGATGACCAACGCCGGGCGTGGCTGCATGGACGCGTGGGGTGGAGCCGCGCTCGTCTGGCGGCACAACTCGAGCACGAACTGCCTCGTGACCTCGCACGGCGTGCCGCACAACGGTGGGCCACAGAACTTCGAGCTCTATGACAACGAGCTCCGAGTCGACGGCGGCACCGCGGGGCAGGGGGTCGAGGACGGCTATCGACTCTTCCACCATCAAGGCTCGGGAGAGCTCATCTCCTTCAACAACCGCTTCACCCCGTTCACGGGTCACAGCGGCGACCCGATGGAGATGACGCACTACCGCTCGGCCACGCCCGAGGACGCCGGGTACGACACCGGCCTCGGACGCTGCGACGGCACCCAGTCCATCGACGGCAACAGAACGCCCGCGAGCACCTATTTCGGCTATCCGTGCTGGCGACAGCCGGGCCGGGACTTCGCCGGCAACCTGATGCCCATGTACATCTGGAACAACGCGTGGTCCGACACGGGCGCCAAGATCGACCTCGAGATCGGCAATCCGTGGGGCGCGGTGGCTCCCTCGTCGACGATCACCTGAAGGCCGATCGCGACTACTACAACGCGGTGTCCGCGTCCGAGCAGAGCTCGCCCACGGCGCCGTTCGACGGGACGACCGGGATGGGCTTCGGGACGCTCGCGAACCGCCCGCCGACGTGCACGACCAACGACCTCGAAGAGGGTGGGGGCGTCGGCTACTTCGCGACCGACGACGGCCCGGACGGGACGCTCTATCGGTGCTCTGCGACCGACACCTGGACGGTGTGGTATCGCCCGTACGCGTACCCGCATCCGCTCGTGAGCGGTGAGCCACCGCCCGTGCTCGACGGCGGGGCTCCTCCGGGGACCGACGGCGGGCGACCGAGCGGAACCGACGGCGGTCGCGCGGGGGCCGACGCCGGCGGAACGACCTCGTCGGACGACGGGTGCGGCTGCTCCGCGCCCGGCGCGACGCCAGCCGGCGGGGCCGGGGGCGCGCTCGCGTTGATTCTTCGTCGCGGTGCTTCTCGGCGCGCGCCGTCGCCGCCTCGTGAGAGCCGCGCGCGAAGCCAAGCGTCGCAGCGGCTCGTCCTGACATCGGATCGCGAACCGGTTCGAGCGTCGCATCCGACGATCGCGCCGTCGCGCATTCCGAGGAAACGAGCCGGCGCGCGGGTCGATGACCGCGTAACCGACCGAGGACGCTTCCGGTGAGCCCGCGGGGACCCAGCTCTGCGACATCTGTCGCTCCTCGGTGGAGGCGCGCGCCGAGAGCCTTGACATCGCGACCCGGTCACGCCACACGCGCGCATGCGAATCGCTCTCTTGGTCCTCGCTCTCGTGCTCGCCTCGGCCGCTTGCGGCGGCCCTGGGACCGAAGGCTCGTCCCGCTCCGCGAGCGGTGTGCCCCGAGCGGCGCCCGAGGCGGCGCCCGTCGCGCTCGCGGAGGTGGGCGCGCGTGCGCCCGACTTCCGTCTCCTCGACCAGCACGGCGCTCCGATGACGCTCTCCGAGCATCGCGGGCGGTCGGTCGTGCTTACTTCTATCCACGCGACGCGACTCCGGGCTGCACCACGGAGGCTTGCGCGTTCCGGGACGCGTGGGCACGCCTGCAGGCGGCGGGGGCCGTCGTCTACGGCGTCTCGACGGACGACGTCGAGTCGCACCGCGCGTTCGCGCGAGAGCACGAGCTGCCCTTCTCGATCCTCGCCGACACGGACGCCCGCGTGGTGCGGTCGTACGGGGTCCCGTTCGTGCACGACACGATGGCGTCGCGCGTCACGTTCGTGATCGGGCCCGACGGGCGGATCGCGCGAACGTTTCCCGACGTCGATCCCGCGGTCCATGTCGACGAAGTCCTCGCCGCGCTGGACGGGCTGACGTCTCCGTCGCCGCTCCGCCGGCGCGTCGAGGCCGCCGTGGCCTCGACGGACCGGCCCGAAGCGGATCGCGCGCTCGACGCCGGCCGGCGGCCCGAGGCGTGGCTCGCGTTCTTCGGCATCGCGGAGGGCATGCGCGTCGCGGAGCTCTTTGCCGGGATGGGCACCACGTCCGAGCTCCTCGCGCGCGTCGTCGGACCGACCGGCCGCGTATACGCCGAGAACAATCGGTTCGTGCTCGAGCGCTTCGCCGAGCGGCCGTGGACGGAACGGCTGGCGCGGCCGGTGATGGCCAACGTCGTCCGGGTCGATCGCGAGCTCGACGATCCCTTGCCGGAAGACGCGCGCGATCTCGACGCGGTGCTCTTCATCCTCGCGTACCACGACACGGTGTGGATGGAGACCGACCGTGCCGCCATGAACCGCGCGGTGTTCGACGCGCTTCGACCCGGCGGCGTCTACGGCATCGTCGATCACGCCGCGGCCCCCGGCCACGGCGTCGCCGACGCGCAGACGCTTCACCGGATCGAGCGCGACGTCGTGGTCCAGGAGGTCGAAGCGGCCGGCTTCCGGCTCGACGACTCTGCACGCTTTCTCGAGGCGCCGGAGGACGCGCACGATTGGAGCGCCTCACCCGGCGCGGCGGGGGAGCGTCGTGGTCACAGCGACCGGTTCGTCCTGCGGTTCGTGAAGCCCTGACGTGCCGCCGGTCAGTCGTCTCCCCAATCGAGGTCGTACCCGACGCACGCAGGCTCGGTCGTGGTGACGTTCAGATAGACGTGGCCGCTGTCGTCGATGCCCGAGCAGTCGATGTCGAGGTCCACCGTACCGGGTGCGTTCACACAGCACCCGCGGAGACCATCGGCGGAGCTGGTCGTGCCCATGTTGCAGTTGACCGTGTCGGTCGTTCCTGACGAGCAGGCCCAGTATGCGCAGAGCCGTAGCGCACCGTCACCGCGAACGTCTGCGCGCGGCTCTGTGATGCCGCCGATGTCGTCGCTGATGGTGTACGTGTACCAATCGAAGTCCGCCGTACCGTCTGCGCCGGCGCGGATCGTGTCGGTGGGATAGGACGAGCGGTCCGAGGAATCGCGCCGAGGACCGGCGCCGCCGCTCGGGTCTCGTTCGGCTCGTACGCGGAGCGGTCGCCCGGGGAGCAGGTGCCCGGCATCCCGCCGTCCGTCGGGCCGACGCCCCCGTCGCGGGAGCCTCCATCCGTCGAGCCTCCGTCGCCCGAGCCGCCGCCGTCCATGCGGGTCGAGCCTCCGTCGTGCGCGCCACCGTCCGAGCTCGGGCACGTCGACGTGAAACCGTCGCCGCCCACGATCGAGTCGACGAGGCAGCGCGCCGTCTCCTCCGGCAAGCCCGACTCCACGATCACGCGTTGCGCGCAGCTCTGGATCTCGAGCGCGCACGTGAGCCCGCTCGTGCACTCCTCCGTCATGCGTTCGACGACCGCGTCGCCGAGCCCGAGCACCAGCAGCCCCGCGATGCCCGTGTCACCCGACTCCTCGTCGAAGAAGGCCGACTCGCACGCGGACGCGCCGACCGAAACGCAGCCCTCGCAGAACGCGGTCGCGAACGCTCGCTGGGCGTCGCGCGGCGAGACGGAGCCGAGCGCATCGAACAGACAGTCGGTCAGCGGCCCGCTCGCTTCGAGGCACGCGCCGAGCGACGCCGTGAGGTCGGGGCTCACGATGCCGAGAAACGCGTCGCAGTCCGTGATGAGCGCGTCGGTGCACGCTCCGCCGCCGCAGCGCGTCGCGTAGTCCGCGAGCGTACCGCAGAAGCCGCCGGGCCCACCGTCGCTGCCGGCGTCTGCGTCCCCCGTCCCGCTGTCGTCGCCGCACGCGGCGACCAGCAGCGTCGTCAACAACGCCATCGTCCACGATGCTCGCATTCGGCCCTCCCGGCTGCGGGTCATCCTACACCCAGACGAGCTCGGTCGGGGCCTCTCCACGCTACCGCCGAGCGTCAGGTCATGCTCTCGAGAGCGAGCAAGCCGACCGATGCCGCGGCGAGACCGTACATCATCGGCGCGACCTCTCGGCGCCGTCCGGCCAATACGTACAAGCCGACGTGCGAGACGAACCCCCACAAGATCCCCTGCGTGATCGAGAACGTGAGCGGGATGAGCGCGATCGTCAGAAACACCGGGATCGCGTCCTCGAGACGCTCGAGCGAGAGGCGCGACACCGTCCGGAACATCATCGCGCCGACGAGCACGAGGACCGGTGCGGTCGCGTACGCCGGCACCATCCCGGCGACCGGCGCGAAGAAGAGGCACGGAACGAAGCAGAGCGCGGTGACGACCGACGTCCGACCCGTGCGGCCGCCCACCTCGATCCCCGCCGAGCTCTCGATGAACGCGGTGCCAGAGGAGGTTCCGAGAAGCCCGCCGCCGAGGGTCGCGAGCGCGTCGACGACGAGCGCTTGGCGGAGGTTCTTCGGGTTGCCGTCTGCGTCGAGCAGCCCGCCCGCCTGCGAGACGCCGATGAGCGTCGAGACCGAGTCGAAGAGGTCCGTGAAGAGGAGCGAGACGATGATCGGAACGTATGTGAGCGCGAGCGCGCCGCGCACGTCGAGAGCGAGCGTGACCGTCGCGAAGTCCGGCGCTGCCACCAAAGACTCGGGCACCCGCACGTCCCCGAGGAACGAGGCGACGAGCGTCACGATCAGGATCCCCGCGAGGAACGCGAACGGGCTCTTCCGCAAGAGGAGCACCGCCATGATCGCGGTACCCGCGATCGCGAGCAGCGAGTGAACGCCGAGCTCGCCGAAGCGCACGAACGTGACCGGGTCGGCGACGACGAGCCCAGCGTTGCGCAGGCCGATGAACGTGAGAAACACGCCGATGCCAGCGCCTGCCGCGTGGCGGAGCGACGTCGGGATCGCGCGTACGATCATCTCGCGGAGCGGCGTCGCCGAGACGAGCAGAAACACGACCCCGGCCCAGAACACCATGCCGAGCGCCGTCTGCCACGGGACTCCCTTTCCGAGGATCACCGTGAAGGTGAAGAACGCGTTGATCCCCATCCCCGGCGCGACGGCGAAGGGGAGCTTCGCGTAGAGACCCATCAGCAAGGTCATGCTCGCCGCCAGTACGACGGTCGCGGTGAGCACGCCCGAGAAGGGCATGCCCGTGCCTTCGGTCGCGAGGATCGACGGGTTGACGACGACGATGTACGCCATCGTGAAGAACGTCGTGACGCCGGCGACGATCTCGGTGCGAAGCGAGGGCGCAGGGGTCACGGTGGGCGCCGACGGTAGCACGTCGCGCGACCTCGGCGTGGAACCGCTACCATGCGGGCCCATGGCGAAGACGCGCTACTTCCTCCGGTGCAACGGGTGTGGAGCGCCGGCGGCGGACAACGTACGCATCTGTCCGTACTGCGGGCGCACGACGGGCTTCGAGGATCTCGGGCTCGGCGACGGCGTGAGCCGGACCGAGCGCGGCGGGATGAAGATCAGCGGCGGCGCCGAGGTGGTCATCGGAAGGCCGGATCGCGACCCGCGCCCGTGCCCGTTCTGCGGCGCGACCGTGGCTCCCACCGCGCGCTTCTGCGAGCACTGCAACGAGAAGGTCGTCATCGAGACGATGCGCCTCGCGCAGCTCGAGATCGTCGGCGGCTCTCTCGTGATCGGAGCAGGGGGCTCGCTCGAGGTCATCGGCCGGAGAGTGATCGCGGTCCATCGAGGCGCCGAAGCGGGGGATCTCGCCGCGATCAAGGCGGCGGTCGTCGACGGCGACGACCCCAACCACCCCGACGGCGACGGTCGCACGCCGCTGCACTACGCCGCTGCGTTCGATCGAGGCGACGCGGTCCGGTACCTTCTCTCCCTCGGCGCCGACGTCGACCGCGCGGACGACGGCGATCGCACTCCGCTCCACTACGCAGCGGTCAACGGCTTCGCGGACGTCGCGTCGATCCTCCTCTCGGTGGGTGCGAGCACGAAGGTGCGCGATCGCGCCGGCGCGACACCGGGCGACCTCGCGCGACAGCAAGGGTACGCAGCGCTCGCCACGACGCTCTGATGTTCAGCTTTTCCTCTCGGGCAGGTACCGTCCGTCTCCCGAGGAGGCGACATGAAGATCAAGGCGGCGGTGGCGCACGCGGCGGGCAAGCCGCTCAGCATCGAAGACGTGGAGCTCGAGGGACCGCGTGAGGGCGAGGTCCTCGTGCAAATCGTTGCGACGGGCGTCTGTCACACCGACGCGTACACGCTCTCGGGGATGGATCCGGAAGGGATCTTCCCGTCGATCCTCGGCCACGAGGGAGCGGGCGTCGTCGTCGACGTCGGCAAGGGCGTGACGTCGCTCGCGAAGGGCGATCACGTGATCCCCCTCTACACCGCCGAGTGCCGGCAGTGCTCGTACTGCCTGAGCCAGAAGACGAACCTCTGCCAAGCCGTGCGCGCGACGCAGGGCAGAGGCGTCATGCCCGACGGCACGAGCCGGTTCCGCATCGGCAAGGAGACGATCCACCACTTCATGGGAACGTCGACCTTCGCGTCGCACACGGTGCTCCCGGAGATCTCGCTCGCGAAGATCCGGAGCGACGCGCCCTTCGACAAGGTCTGCTTGCTCGGCTGCGGCGTCACGACCGGCCTCGGCGCGGTGATCAAGACCGCAAAGGTCGAGCCGGGCGCCAACGTGGTCGTCTTCGGTCTCGGCGGGGTCGGCCTGAGCGTGATTCAGGGTGCGCGGCTCTCGGGCGCGAGCATGATTGTCGGCGTCGACACGAATCCGACGAAGAAGTCGTGGGGGGAGCGGTTCGGGATGACGCACTTCGTCGATCCGAGGAGCGTCTCCGGTGACCTCGCGTCACACCTCGTCGAGCTCACGGGTGGCGGCGCGGACTACTCCTTCGAGTGCATCGGGAACGTCGAGGTGATGCGCGTCGCTCTCGAGTGCTGCCACAAGGGGTGGGGCGAGTCGGTCATCATCGGCGTAGCCGGCTCGGGCCAGGAGATTGCGACGCGGCCGTTCCAGCTCGTCACCGGGCGTGTCTGGCGCGGCAGCGCCTTCGGCGGCGTCCGCGGCCGCACCGAGCTTCCGACGTTCGTCGACTGGTACATGGACGGCAAGATCGAAGTCGACTCGCTCGTCACGCACACCATGCCCCTCGCGGACATCAACCACGCGTTCGACCTCATGCACCAAGGCGAGTCGATCCGCTCGGTCGTGACGTTCTAGCTCGGGAGCGGCGGGAGGCTTGCCACCTCCGGTTCACGGACCTACAACGACTCGGCGGTGAATCAGGATTCAAATTCTGACAAGTCGCTCAAATTCCGCCTGCGCGAGGTGTCGCGGAGCGCCATCCTCCGCGCGGCGGAGGAGCTCCTGGCTGAAAAGGGCTTACATTCCACGAGGATGGAGGACGTAGCCGCGCGCGCCGGGGTCTCCGTCGGAACCATCTACAACCACGTCGGCGACCGGCAGGCCGTCGTCGACGCCCTGCTCGAGGCGCAGCGAAAGGAGCTCCTCGCGCGGATCGACGAGGTCCTCGCGCGGGCTGGCCACGCGTCCTTCGAGGATCTGCTCGAGCCCTTCGTCCGCGCGGTGCTCGCCCACTTCGACGCGCACCTCCCGCTCTTCCGACTCCTGATCGAGGACGAGCTCGCGCACGGCCGGCGCGAGACGAAGCGGTCCGCGATGCGCATGCTCTCCGAGCGCGTGTCGCGCCTCGTCGACATCGGCCTCGACGAGGGCGTCCTCTCCACCGAAGACGCCGAGATCTATCCGGACGTCCTCACCGGGATGCTGCGGGGCCTGCTCGTGCAGTCGCTGCTCCACGGCCGTCAGGAGCCGCTCGCCGCGCGCGCGGCGGCGGCGGCGCGCTTCTTTCTCCGTGGCGCTGGAAAGTGCGCGCCGTGAGCACGGCCATCGCGGCGGTCGCTCGGCCGAAGACGAACAAGTGGCTCGTCACGGTCTCGATCACGTTCGGCACGCTGATGGGGGCCATCGACGCGTCGATCGTGAACGTCGCGCTGCCGCACATCCGCGGCTCGGTCGGCGCGACCGTCCAGGAGATCACGTGGATCAGCACCGGCTACGCGATCGCGCTCGTCGTGGTCATGCCGCTCACCGCGTTCCTCGGGCGGCTCTTCGGCCAGAAGCGCGTCTACGTGGCTTCGCTCGTGCTGTTCCTGGTCGGCTCGGCGCTCTGCGGTCTCGCGGGCTCGCTCGTCTCGCTCGTGATCTTCCGCGTGCTCCAGGGCCTCGGCGCGGGCGCGCTCCAGCCCACGGAGCAGGCGATCCTGCGGCAGACCTTCCCGCCACAGGAGCAGGGCATGGCGATGGCGGTCTTCGGGATGGCCGTCATGCTCGGCCCCGCGGTGGGGCCGACGCTCGGCGGCTACATCGTCGACCACTGGCACTGGTCCTGGATCTTCTTCATCAACCTTCCGGTCGGCGCGCTCGGCCTCTTCATGGTGATGAGCTTCGTGCACGAGGACGAGGACATCCGCGCCAAGAACCAGAAGCTCGCCGAGGCGCAGCGCAAGAACGTCGACTGGCTCGGGCATCGGGCTCCTCGCGTTCGGGCTCATCACGCTCCAGTACTTCCTCGAGGAGGGGCAGCGCGACGACTGGTTCGCGTCGACGCACGATCGTGCGCGTGCTTCATCGCGGCCTCGGTCGCGCTCGCGGCGTTCGTGATCCGCGAGCTCACGACGCCGTTGCCCGCGGTGAACCTCCGGCTCTTCAAGGATCCGGTGTTCACGTCGGGGACGGTCATCGGCGGGCTGATGTTCGCGATGCTGATGGCGAGCATGTTCCTCTTGCCGCTCTTCATGCAGGAGCTGCTCGGCTTCACCGCGATGCAGTCCGGCCTCGCGCTCATGCCGCGCGTCCTCGTGATGATGGTGGCGACGCCGATCGTCGGGCGCATCTACAACCGAACGTCGCCTCGCGCGATCATCGCGCTCGGAGTCGTCCTCGTCTCGCTCGGGTCGTATCAGCTCTCCGCGCTCACGCTCGACTCGAGCCCTCACGACGTCGTCATGGCGATCCTCGTGCAGGGCGTGGGGTTCTCGTGCCTGTTCGTGCCGCTCACGACGCTCGCGTTGTCGACGGATCCCGCGCCACAAGCTTCCGGACGCGACGGGGCTCAACTCGCTCATCCGTCAGATCGGCGGCGCCATCGGGCTCGCCATCTTCGCCACCGTGCTCTCGAGCCACCAGACCGTGGCGATGACCGGCCTCGCCTCCCACCTCTCGTCGACCGACCCCGCGGTGCAGGACAGGCTCGCTCGCATCGCGGCCGGGCTCGTCGCACAGGGCATGGATCCCGTGACGGCGGCGTCATCGTCGGTCGCCGTCCTCGACGGGACGGCACAGCAGCAGGCTGCGGTGCTCTCGTTCGAATGGCTCTTCGTCCTCTTGGCGATCCTCTTTCTCGTCGTCATGCCGCTCGCCTTCTTTTTGCGGCAGGACGAGCCAACAGCTCCTGCCGAGGTTCACGAGGTCTGAACGATGAAACCCGAACGCATCCCCACCGAACGCGCGGTGCCCACGGGCCCGGCCGTCGCCGAGGTCGCCCCGCCGAACGAGCCGCCGACATCCGAGCTGAAGACAGAAGCGAGCACGCCCGAGCCCCATGCGAGGCCGAAGGCGAGCCGCGGCCGCCGCGCGTTCCTCGTTCTCGGCGGCGTGGTCGGGACGTTGCTGCTCGCGATTGGCGGCTACGCGTGGATGACGCACGGCCAGGAGAGCACCGACGATGCGGAGGTCGACGCCGGTGTCGTGACCGTGGCGCCGCGCGTCGCCGGCACCATCGAGCGCGTGCTCGTCCACGACAACACGAGCGTGCACGCCGGCGACGTCATCGCGGTCCTCGATACGTCGGATCTCGATGCGCGCCTCGCTTCGGCGCGCGCGGAGCTCGCGAGCGCCGAGGCGCAGCGCCACGCTGCAGAGGCACAGGAGAGGATTGTCGAGGCCAACGCGACCGGTGGGCTCACGACCGCGCGCGCGGCCGTGAGCGGCGCGCGCGTGGCCGCGAGCGGTGCGAGCGACTCCGTCGCACAGGCGCGCGCGGAGCTCGACCGTGCCCAGGTCGACGCGCAGCGTGCTCAGCTCGACTACGACCGCATGCAGAGGCTCTCTGCGGCCGGCGCGGTCTCCACGTCCCAGGTCGACAACGCACGCCTCGCGAACGAGAGCGCTCAGGCTGCGCTCGCCCGCGCACGGAGCGGAGTCTCAGGCGCCGAGGCGCAGCGGCGCTCGGTGGTGACGCAGGTCTCGGCGGCGGAAGGCCGCCTCGCGCAGAGCGCTCCCGTCGACGCGCAGGTCGACGCTGCCAGAGCCGCGACGGAGCTCGCGACGGCGCGCGTCGAGCAAGCGCGGGCGGCGCTGAGCCTCGCAGAGCTCGCGCTCGCACATGCCGAGATCACCTCGCCGCTCGACGGCACGATCTCGAACCTCGACGCGGAGCCAGGGCGCATCGTCTCGGTGGGCCAGGCGCTCGCGACGGTGGTGCCCGACGAGACGTACGTCGTCGCGAACTTCAAGGAGACCCAGGTGGGCGAGATGCGCCCCGGCGACCGCGCCGAGATTGACGTCGACGCGTACCCAGGGCGGACCTTCGAGGGCGTCGTCGAGAGCATCGCAGCGGGGACGGGCGCGAGCTTCTCGGTGCTGCCCTCGAACAACGCTACCGGGAACTTCGTCAAGGTCGTCCAGCGCGTGCCGGTCCGCATCGCCTGGCGCTCCCAACCCGACGTTCCCCTGCGCGTCGGGCTGTCGGCGACCGCGACCGTGTACGTCGGCGACCACGCGGCGCGGAGCCCGCGCTCGTCGGGCGCCTCGCCCTCCACCGGCGATTCCGAGTAAGCTCTCTCCATGGCTCGAGTCGCGATCCTTTCGATCGCCGTGCGCTTGCTCGCGGCGTGCGGAGGGGACGACGGGACGTTTGACGCGGGACCGGACGGGGGCTCGACGCGGGACGGCGCGATGCCGGTCGACGGCGCCATGCGCGATGCGCCGGCCCGAGACGCCGCCGCGGAGGACGCGAGCGCGGGTGAGGACGGGGGCGGCGGAACGATCGCGCTCCCGCCGGCGAACGGCATGCTCGATTACCAGCTCGGCGGGGCGTACACCCCGCCTGCCGGCGTCGTCGTCGTCTCGCGCGATCGCACCGCGTCGCCGGCGCCGGGCATCTACAACATCTGCTACGTGAACGGGTTTCAGACCCAGTCGGACGAGCGCAGCTTCTGGCTGACGGAGCATCCGGAGCTACTCCTTCGCGACGCGAGCGGGGATCCGTGATCGACCCGGACTGGGACGAGATGCATCCTCGACGTCACCACCCCCGAGAAGCGCGAGGCGCTCGCCACCATCGATGGGCGGCTGGATCGACGGTTGCGCGAGACGACGGCTTCGACGCCGTCGAGATCGACAACCTCGATACGTACTCGCGCTCGCGGCGGCCTCGTGAGCCGAAGACGACGCGGTCGCGTTCATGCACGCTGCTCTCCGCGCGCGCACACGGCCGCAGCGCTCGCCATAGCCCAGAAGAACTCGACCGAGGTCCTCGGCCGCCGCGCCGAGATGGGCACGGACTTCGCAGTCGCCGAGGAGTGCAACCGCTACTCCGAGTGCGGCGACTACACCGCCGTGTACGGCGACCAGGTCTCGTGATCGAGTACCGCCGCAGCGACTTCGACGCCGGTTGCCGGGACTTTCCGGACCTCTCGATCGTCCTGCGGGACCTGCTCCTCACCGGGCCCGGCTCCGCCTCGTACGTGTACGACGGCTGCTGAGCCCAGGCGGACGTTCGTCGTCCCAGTTCCGGCGCGCCGCCGGACTCCACGTTGCATGATCCATCGACAGGCTCGCGGGGCCCCGCTCTGGCTCGGTCTCTTCGTGTCGTTGTGCACGGCCGTCTCGGAACGAGCCGGGCCGGTGTCAGCGCCTGCAGCCGATGCGCTCGGTCGCGGCGACGATGTCGTCGTAGTAGATGGTCTGCTCGTCCGAGACGGTGAGGCCGCGGCTCTCGAGCTCCATGCGCTTCGCGTCGGACGAGCCGCGCTCGTAGTACGCGTCGAGGAAGATGCGCTTGAACTGCACGTCGGCGGCGGTGCGAAAGTCGAATCCCTCGAACGGAACGGGCGGCGTGCATGCGCTGAACGCGCACCCGCCTTCGTGGAACGAGTCTCGAAGCCACGTGCCGTCGGGCTCACCGGCCGCGTATCGGCCCACGAGCGCGTCGTCGACGCAGAATTCGAGCCAGCCGTCGCTCTCCCCGACCGTGTTCGCGTGCGCACCGATCTCGATGCAGAGCCACTCGTCCCGAGCGAACGCCGTCTGACCCGCCGGCTGGAAGACGTTTCCGTAGTGGTAGGTCGTCCCCTGGTCACCAGCGCACCCCGGCACGGCGGTGCCGTCGTTGCAGCGGCCGGAGCGCATCGCGTACCAGTAGACGTAGAAGTCGAACAGGTCGTCGTTGTCGATGTCGAAGTCGAACCAGAAACCTTCGTCGCCGGCGGGCACGGTGTTGGCGAGGCCGCTCGAGCCGTAGCTCTCGTTCCCGGCTTCCATGCGGATCCAGTGGTGAGGGTTCGGCGCGATCACCGGGAAGCGCACGTGGAGCCGCCAGTAGACTTCGTCCACGCGTCGATCGAACGTGTAGCGCGGTGACGCGGAGATGTACTCCTCGGCGAGGAGGTCGTCGCGCGTCACGGTCGACCGGAGGTAGTGCTCGCCGGCGTGCGCGATCGATCCGTCCGTCTCGATGTGCAGATACTGGGTGTCGTTCGCCGGAGCGTCCCATCGACCCCAACCGCCCTCGAAGTCGTCGTGAAAGAGGACCGCGTCGTCGCCGTCGATGCCCACGTCACCGGGGTAGCGTTCGGCGAGCGTAGCGCCGCCGCCGCCGCTGTCCGCTCCGCCGCCTCCACCGTCGCGGGTGGAGCCGCCGCCGTCGCGCGCGGACGACGCGTCCGAGCCGGTCGCATCGTCGCCGCCGCAGGCCGAGACCAAGACGAACGCCACGCCGAAGACCGCCACCGAGCGCATCGCGCGATGATACACGCGATCCGCGATGGCGACGCGAGCCGGGCGTGTGAGGTACCCTCCTCGGCATCCGTGAGCTGGGACGATCGCACGACGCGCTGCGTGTCCGGGATGCTCGTCGCTCGAGCCGCGGACGGTCCTCGGCTCGCCGTCGATTGAATGGCGCTCACCGTCGTGGCGGGGCCAGACCGAGGTGCTCGCTGCGAGGTCACCGGCTCGAGCGTTCGCATCGGCACGGCCGAGGGCGCTCACCTCCACCTCTCTGACGACACGGTCAGCCGGCACCACTGCGAGATTAAGGTGCACGAGGGCCGCTACGTGGTTCGCGACCTCGCCTCGACGAACGGAACCGCCGTCGAGGGCGTGTACGTCGTCGAGGCGTACGTGAGGCCCGGCGCCCGCATCGTCGTGGGAGAGACCGAATCGTGTTCGAGGGCCAGCGCTCGTGGATGCCGGTGCCGCCGTCGAGCGCTCGGTCGTTCGGAGCGCTCGTGGGTGAGAGCGACGTCATGCAGGGCGTGTTCGGAATGCTCGAGCGCGTTGCGCCGACCGACCTCGGCGTTCTCATCCTGGGCGAGACCGGGACGGGGAAGGACCTCGCTGCGCGCGCGGTTCACGACGCGAGCTCGCGAAGCGGGCCCTTCGTGGTCGTCGACTGTGGAGCGCTGAGCCGGAGCCTCGTCGAGTCGCAGCTCTTCGGTCACGAGCGAGGTGCGTTCACGGGCGCGGACAAGAGTCGCAAGGGCGCGTTCGAGCGAGCGCACCAGGGGACCGTCTTCCTCGACGAGATCGGTGAGCTGCCACTCGACCTTCAGCCCAAGCTACTGCGTGTCCTCGAGCGCCGCGAGGTCGTGCCGCTCGGAGCGTCCAGTTCCGTTCGATGTCGACGTTCGCGTGATCGCCGCGACGCACCGCGATCTCGAGGCGCTCGTAGCGGGCAGCGAGTTCCGCGAGGATCTCTACTACCGCCTCGCGGAGATCGTGGTCGAGCTGCCTCCGCTGCGCGAACGACCCAGCGACATCGGCCCGCTGGCGCACCGCCTCCTCTCGCAGGCCGGGGGCGGCCGCGCCTGTGCGATCTCGGACGCCGCCGTCGCGTGGCTCACGGCTCGCGATTTTCCGGGCAACGTTCGCGAGCTACGAAACGTCATCCGGCGCGCGTGCGTGCTCGCCGAGGGATCGGTCCTCGAGCCCGGTTCGTTCGAGACCGCCGAGCGCATGACCGGGCGCGCTCCATCGGTGCCACCGATGTCGGCGTCGGACGGCTCCGGCACTGTCGACACCCACTCGGAGCTTCCGATCAAGCGCGCACGGGATTGCTGGATGGAGGTGCTCGAGCGACGCTATCTCGAGGCGCTCCTCCGCCGCTTCGGAGAGGACGTGGGCGCGATCGCCGCGCACATGGGACTGCATCGCAAGTCCGTCTTTCGGCTCCTCCGGGCGCACGGGCTGATGGACGAACCGTAGCGCGTCGCCGCCGCGCATCACCGCGCGAGCGTCACGCTCCGCCGCACGCGCTCGTCGGCCACGACGACGACGCGAACTCGGCGGGCGGGCCGCCTCCCGAAGGGTCTCAGCTCGAGCACGTGCGCGCCCGACGGAAGCTCGGTGCTCAACGGTGTCACGCCGAGCTTCCGGCCCCCCAGCCAAACCTCGGCCCACCCGTCGGGCGTCACGATGCTGAGCTGCCCGCTTCCCGCGGGCACCTCCTCGCGCCGCGCTCGACGTGCCCCGTGGCGCACCCGAGCCACCGGCGCCGCCTCGGCGCCCGATTCCGTGCCCGTGTCCGTGCCCGTGCCCGTGTCCGTGCCCGATTCCGTGTCCGTGTCCGTGCCCGTGCCCGTGCCCGCGCCCGCGCCCGTGACCGTGACCGGTCCCGACGCGGCGAGCCCCGCGCTCGCCGGCGCGCTCGCCGTCGGCGCGTCGCGGGCCTCGCGCTCGGCCGTCAGCCGCACGGCTGCGGCCGCCGCGGCGCCGATCACCACGACCGCGCCCGCGAGCGCCGCGAGCGCGCGACGTCGACGTCGCGCCGCCGGCCGGCGCACCACGGCCGAGTGCATTCTCCTGAGCTCCGTCTGGCGACGCGATTGCACGCCCGGGAACGCTCGTTCGAGCCATGCGCCCACGTCGGTCGGGCTCGGCCACGCGCCGACCGCCCGCATCGCCTCCGCGATCGCCTGGCCCATGTCGCGCGCCGTCGCGTAGCGGTCCTCCGGATCGCGAGATAGAGCGCGAGCGGCGACATCCGCGAGGGCGCGCGGCGTGTCCGGCTGAACGGCATCGGCCCGTGGGACCATCGCGGTCAGAACCGCGTGCAGAGTCTCGGCGGGCGTCTCGCGACGGAAGAGGCGCTCGAGCGTGAGCGACTCCCAGAGGATCACCCCGAGCGACCAGACGTCCGTGCGCCGGTCGACGCCGGCGCCCGCGATCTGTTCGGGCGCAACGTACGGAAGGTTCCCCTTCAGCTCGCCGGTCTCGGTTCGGTTCAGCTTGTCCCGCGCATGCGCGATCCCGAAGTCGACGATCTTCGCCGCTCCATCGAACGTGACGAAGACGTTCTGCGGGCTCACGTCGCGGTGAACCGCGCCCAGCAGTTGGCCGTCGGGACCTCGCGCCTCGTGCACCGCGTGGAGGCCCTCGCACGCGTCGGCTGCCGTGCGCATCAGCATCGCCCGCGATTCGTCCGTCTGCCCGCCGCCACGCCCGACGCGGGCGAGCACCGAGCCGAGCGGCATGCCGAGGAGATACTCCATCGCGAGGTAGTGCACTCCGTCCGCCTCGCCGAAGTCGAAGATCTGGACGACGTTCGGGTGATTGATCCGCGATGCGATGCGGGCTTCGTCGAGGAACATCTGCACGAAGCGACGGTCCTTCGAGAGGTGAGGGTGGATGCACTTGAGCGCGAGCGCCTTCTCGAAGCCCCCTTCGCGCCGCAACGACGCGAGGTAGACGGTCGCCATCCCACCCGACGCGAGCTCGAAGCCTACATCGTATGCGCCCACCTTCGTGCCGAGCGGTGTCGCGGTGAGCGGCGCCGCCTCGACGATGGGTGCGTCGATCTCGACTTCGACGTCGATGCCGTCGAACGGATCGTCGGGCTCCCGCCGCTTGATGCGACGCGTGCGCGGAACACGCGTCATCGATCCACGAACGGTCCTCTGGGCAGCGTCTCGTTCGAGCCTCCGAGCACGAGCGCGAGGATGATCCCCGCGGCCGCCGCCGCGGCGACGCCGAGCCCGAGCCCGAGCCATACCCCTGCAGACGGCCCGTCCGGTGGGGGAGCCGCCGTCGGGAGCGGCTCGGGTGCGCGCACGCGCCTCGGCGCGTCCTCCGTTCCGTCGGTGGCGAGCACCGCGCCTCCGGGCCCCGTCGCCACCGCGCGAACCTCGATCTCGCTCTCCGGCGCGACCACGAGCTCGACCGACGGCTCGCCGTGCGCGTACGCGGCTCGCGAGACCGGGCGGGCGAACACCTCGACGTGGTCGACGAGCCCAGCCCGGTCGCCGTGCGTCGTGGCCGTGACGCGCACGCCCCGCGGCGTCGTCTCGACGAATGCCCGCACCGACAGTGGCTCGCCGGCACCGGCCCGCGCGCGCGACAGCGCGTTCGCGAGCGGCGGCGGCGCGCGACCGCCGAGATTGTAGTCGGGCTCGAGCGAGACGATGGCGAGCAGGTCGCGATCGAGCCGGTCGAAGTCGCCGAGCGCGAACCGGACGAGCGCGCGCGTGGCGAGCAGGCGCAGGAGCTCCCGACGGTCGAGCGTCTCGTGCTCGGCGCGCTCGAGCGCGGTGAGGGCGCCTTCGAAGTCGGCCTCGGCGTAGAGCCGCACACCCTCGTCGATGGCGCCTTCTGACTGGGCGCGCGCGCCCGCGGCAGAGAGCGACACGAACGAGAGGAACATCACGGCGATGAACGCTCGGGCTCGCATGGGCTCGAGAGGATACCGCGAGCGCCGGGGCTCCTGCATCGATGGCGTGGCCATCGGCGAGGAGCGCCAGTAGCATGCCATTCTCGATGTCCCCGAGCGCCGCGACGTCCACGTTCTGTCTCGCGATGATCGTTCGTGCACGGGACCTCACGAGCCGAGCTGGCGGGTTCGCTTCGACGACGGCGCTGACGGCGAAGCGACCGTGCTCGTGCGCGCGCGCATTCTCGAGGGGGGGTGCGCCGGCAGGACTGCGCTCTACGAGGCCGAGATCGAGGGGGACGGCCCGCCGGAGGAGGCGGCGCCCCTGCTCGGCCCCGGTCGGTACGGCTTCGAGGCCGACGGAATCGACGGAAACGTGTCGCGTCATCGCGACCGGGTGCACGGAGGTGGACCTGCCCGTCGACGACGACGAGATCGTCGTGCCGCTCGCCTCGATCATGGGCGCGACGGAGTGCCCGCCGGGCACGTGTACCGACGGACGGTGCGACAGCGCGGCCGTGACGGTCGTCGCCACGGGTCGCGCGCACACGTGTGCGTACGCGTACGGGGGCAGCCTGTACTGTTGGGGTTACAACTCGGACGGCCAGGTGGGTGACGGGACGAGCGGCCTCGAACGCGACGAGCCGGTTCTCGTGTCGAACGATCTCGCCGTCAGCGATTCCGCGCTCGGGGGCATCGACGGAAACTGGCGGAGCCAATCTTGCGCGCTCGCGAGCGGCGAGGTGTGGTGCTGGGGCTACAACACCGAAGGCCAGGTCGGGGACGGGACGATGTCGAATCGAGCACGACCGACGCGCGTCGAGGGGTTGTCGGACGTGTCGAACATCACCGCTGGCGGCCGGCACACCTGCGCGGTGCTCGACTCGGGCTCCGTCGTCTGTTGGGGCGACGACGATCACGGCCAGCTCGGAGACGGGCCCGGGGGCATGCTGTCGACGACGCCCGTGAGCGTGGCCGGTCTGGGGTCGGTCGTCGAAGCATCGGCGGGACAGGACCACACGTGCGCGAGGGAGGTCTCCGGGAGCGTCTATTGTTGGGGCGCCGGTGACGCCGGAC
The DNA here is from genome assembly GCA_963740495.1 of uncultured delta proteobacterium. Lineage (GTDB taxonomy): Bacteria > Myxococcota_A > Polyangia > Polyangiales > CAVUEK01 > CAVUEK01. Next base: position 468,344 of record CAVUEK010000001.1, on the reverse strand, counting down.
AGCTCGGCACCGGCGATCGCGCGCAGGCCGACAGCCCGCGCGAGGTCTCGCTCGGAGCCCGCGCCGGTGATGTCGACGCGGGCAGCGAGCACACGTGCGTCGTGACGCTCGAGGGGAGCGTCCTCTGTTGGGGGACGAACGAGCGGGGTCAGCTCGCGCAACCTTCCGACGTCGTCGACAGCACCGTGCCGGTTCCAGTGGACGGCATCGTAGACGCAGTGCGCGTCGCTCTCGGCTCCGGGACGAGCTGCGCGCTCCTCGCCAACGGGACGATCCGCTGCTGGGGGTGGAACCAGTTCGGGCAACGCGGTGACGGGACGACCGCGGCCCCGACCGCGGCAACCTCCGTCCTCGGGATCCCAGACGCGCTCGAGCTCGATTACGGCTCCGATCACGGCTGCGTGATCCGCGCGACCGGTCAGCTCTACTGCTGGGGCCGCAACCAGTGGGGCCGACTCGGCGTCGGCGACACCGACGATTCGGACGAGCCCCGTGTTCGTCCTCGGCCCGCCACCGTGACCCTCGCACCGTCAGCGCGCTGACGCTCGCCGAAGCGGTTCGCACGGATCGTCCTCGCTCGGCCAGCGCGACCTGCAGATCGAGCTGCTTGGCTCCATGCGCCGGGTGGCATGCAAGTTGCGGTGAGCTCCCATCATCGCACGCGTCGCCCGTTCGCGGACGTCGTGTCGTCAGAGTCGGAGGACGCGATGCTAGCTCGCTTGGCGATTTCGCTTTCGATGGTGACGGCGTGTGGATCCAGCACGCCCCCAGGCTCGGATGGAGGTGCGGAGGCGCTCGATTCGGGAAACGAGCCCGACGCTCGGGACGTCGTCGACGCTCCCGACGCAGAGGACGCAGCCGTTCCGAGCTGTGACTCCACGATCCGTTGGACGGCGCTCGACGATCTCCCGGTCGGGCGCGACCACCACGCAACGGCCATCACGGCATCCGGCTACCTCTATGCGATCGGCGGTTGGGGCGGCGGCGACGTGCTCGCCGACGTCTGGTTCGCGAAGATCGAGACGGACGGTACGACCGGCGCGTGGACCGCGGGCCCGCCGATCCCGGATGGCGGTGCGTCCGGCGCCGCCGTCGGCGCGATCGGCGACACGCTGGTCGTCGCCGGGGGACGCACGCAGGGCTTCGGCTATCCGTTCACGAACGCGACGTGGATCGCGCACACCGCCGCCGACGGAACGTTCGATGCGTGGAGCCCGGGCCCGGACCTGCCCATGCCGGCGTTCCACGTACAGATCGGCGTCCACGGCCGCGCGCTCTTCATCGCCGGCGGCCTCGACGGCTCGAACAACATCGTCACGGTCGCGCGCGCCACGCTAGGCGAGGACGGCGAGCTGTCGGACTGGGCGATGCAGACACCGCTCCCCGAGCGTCGCAGCCATCACGCCGTGGTGGTGCACGACGACGCGCTCTACGTCGTGGGTGGGCTGGTCGGCGATCCCGCAGCGTCGCCACGGGAGCCGATGGAGCCGATCCGCGCGCACCCATCGACGCCGACGAGACTCTCGGCGCGTGGGCGCCGGCCGGCGCGATGAGCTTCTGGATCTCGACGCACTCCGCGATCGAGCGCAACGGCTGCGTCTACGTTCTCGGTGGTGTCGAAGCGAACGCCCGCTACGTCGACACGATTCGCAGCGCGCCCTTTCTGTCCGACGGCGCGATAGGCGAGTGGACCGAGCTCGCGACCACGCTCCCGACGCGGCGCGGACACGTCCACCAGACGCCCGTCGCCGGTGATCAGCTCTTCAGTCTCGGTGGTCGGGACGGAAGCGCCGAGTCTCGCGCATACGCGTACGTGGGCACGTTCGAGTGACGGCGCAGGGGCGCGCCGTTCTCAGCCCTCGACGACGACCAGGCCCGCCCGGATGAGCCGCGTGAACGCGCCGGTCGCGTCCTCGCGGGACTTTCCGCACGTGTCGAGCGCCGCCACCACGACCGAGAACGCCACGGGGCCCGCGACGAGCTCGCCCAGATACACGCCGTCGTCGGGTTGAAGCGACAAGCTGGCTGCCCACTCGGCGCGTGCGGCATCGAACGACGCTCGGCCCGACTCTTCACGCGACGCCACGATGGTCGAGCGGTACGCCGCTTCGGCCTCGCGCCCGGACTCGGAGAGGGACAGCTTGTCGCTCCGTGACCACAGACTGCGCGTGTGTTCGTCTCGCAACACGACGAGGAAGGTTCCACTCGCGAGGGGTTTCCGCAACCCGCGGGCGTGAGTCGAGTTGCGTGACTGCACGCGACGTGCGAATCTTGCCTTCTCAGTCCTGGAGGCAGTCCTCCTTCGCCCACCCCCCGAAGGGGAGACTGTCCGACTGAGCGCGCGAGTGGACGAAGCGCGCTCGAGACGCCCCTGCCGGGGTCGTCGCACGACTACGTGCACTCGAGCGCCCTTCGCCGTGACGCAACCCGATCCGATTTTGCACCCGACGCCGCTCGATGAGCGCGTGACTTCCCTCGGACAGTCGTGGGTGGACGAAGTGCGCGAGACGCTGCAGCGCGACGGTCGGCGCCCGTCCGGGATGTGGCCGGGGACGTTGTCGGAGGCGCGCGCTCTCTCCACTCGCGCGTTCGGCTCCGGCGGTCCCCCGCCCACGCACGAAGAGCGCGAGCGGGTCGCGCACGAGCTCTACGCCGTCGCGCGACGGTGCTGGCTCTCCTCTCGCGAGCCCGAAGAAGCAGATCTCGAAGGGGACGACGAGATGCAGGGCCCGTCCCTGGTGAGCTCGCGCCGCTAGTAGCGGTCCTCGGGCTCGCGCCGCGGCCCACGTGTTACGATCGCCGCGTGGTGCTCGGGATGCGATCCAGCCACGTCGGCGGGACGGCGCTCTTCCTCGTCCTGTTCCTCGCGTGCAGCGACGATGTCGTCCCCGGCGATGCGTCAGGCGACGCCAGCGCGGGCGCGCGCGACGCGGGCTCGCTCGATGCTGGCAGCGACACGGGTGCCGGCGTGCACGACGCGGGCCCGAATCGATGCGGGGCCCGGGACCTCGGACGCGGGCGTGATCGAAAGCGCTGGGTGCACCGACGGTGACGGGCTCCCGGAGGGGGAGAACACGTTCGACCTCGAGAGCCTCGCGCGCCGCTTCATCGTCCGCCTCCCGAGCGCGTACACTCGCGACCGTGCGTGGCCGCTCGTGCTCGCGCTTCACGGCAACGGAGGGAGCGCCTCGTACTGGGACGACACGTCCGGCACGCGCAACATTCGTGGCGTGCTCGCGGATCACGCGATCCTCGTCATCGCCGAGGCGATCGACGGGAACTGGCGCGACTACGACATGCCGGCCGACACGTGGCCGGCGCGCATCGAAAGCGAGCTCCGCTACTTCGAAGAGGTCATCACCCGCGCGAAGACCGAGCTCTGCGTGAACGAGGGCGCGATCTTCGCGATGGGGTTCAGCGGCGGAGGCTCGTTCTCCGGCGTCCTCGGCTGTAGGCGGACGGACATCCGCGCCATCGCCGTCGGCGGCTCCGTGATCTACTTCGACGAGGCCGACTGCGTCGGCACGCCGGCGGCGTGGATCACGATCGGCGAAGGCGAGCTGGAGGCCGGCCGCGTCGAGTTCCGCGACTACTTCCGCGCCCGCGCGATGTGCTCGGACACGAGCATGCCCACGCCGCCCGATCCGTGCGTCGCCTATGACGGCTGCGCCGAAGGTACGCCCGTCCACTACTGCCAGCACTCGGGGGGACACGAGTGGCCCGACTTCGGCAGCCAGGCGATGTGGGACTTCTTCAGCCGGTTCGCCAGCTGACGCGCGCGAAGGTCAGCTCGCCGGCTTCTTCTTGAAGAGCGAGAGGAACCGATATAGGAGGTTCGTCGAGCGGAAGTCCACGTCTCCGAGCCCGTCGAGATCCGCCTTCGCGCGCGCTTGCTCCGCCTTCACCACGTCCGCCATCGCCGCGCCGATCGACATGATCTTGTCGGCCTCGCCTGCGTCGAGCCATATACCCGTGCACTCGTTGCATCGGTCGATCTCGACCGTGGTGCTCTCGTGCGAGATGTCCTGAGCGAGCATGCCGCCCTTGCATCGCGGGCACTTCAGGTGGCCCTCGCGGACGGGGCCCGCCGTCTCGTCCCTGTCCCAGTACGAGCCGTCTGCGGTCGCTCCGAGCGCGGCGAACATCTCGCCCTGGTCGAAGAAGCGGCCCCGACACTTGGGGCATTCGTCGATGTGAGCGGTCTCGACGAGAATCTCCGTCATCATCATGTTGCAGCGCGGGCAGGAGATGCCGCGCTCGCGCGTCTTCCACTTGCTGATGGCCGATTCGGAGCTCACGCGTGCCTCCTTCGTAGGGCCCGACGAGCGTACCGAAGACGGCCCGTCATGGGAATGGCCGAGGCGCGCGCGCGGCGTGCGCGCGCACGATGGCGCTTCGTCACCGAACGGGCAGCGATCGCGCGCGCCACTCCTGTGCTCGCGCGAGCAGGAGCTCGCGCTCGCGAGCGTTGCGCGTCAGCGCCGCGGCGCGCTCGAGCTCGGCGCGCGCCTCGTCGTAGCGGCCGAGCTTCGCGAGGAGGTCGCCGCGCACGGCCGGCAGCAGGTGGTAGCTCGCGAGCGCCGGCTCCGACGAGCAGCGCGTCGACGAGCTCGAGCCCCGCTGCGGGCCCGAACGCCATCGAGACCGCGACGGCGCGGTTGAGCTCCACGACCGGCGACGGCAGCAGCTGCGCGAGCGCGTCGTAGAGCGCCGCGATCCGCGGCCAGTCGGTCTCGTCGCGGCGCGCGCGCGCGCGCGTGGCACGCGGCGATCGCCGCCTGGAGCGCGTACGGCCCGCGGCGCGCCGCCGAGCGCCTCGGCGCGCTCGAGCGCGGCGAGCCCGCGGCGGATGAGCAGCCGATCCCACCGCGCCCGGTCCTGGTCGAGGAGCAGGATGGGCTCTCCGTCCGGCCCGATCGCGCGCGCGCCGAGCCGCGACGCCTGGATCTCCATCAGCGCGACGAGGCCGTGCACCTCGGGCTCGCCGGGCGCGAGCTCGGCGAGGATGCGCCCGAGGCGCAGCGCGTCCTCGCAGAGCGCCGGCCGCATCCAGTCGTCGCCCGCGGTCGCGGCGTAGCCCTCGTTGAACACGAGGTAGACGACCTCGAGCACCGACGGCGAGCCGCTCGCGCGAGCTCGTCGCCCGCGCGGAACCTCGAACGGCACGCGCGCCTCGGCGAGCGTTCGCTTCGCGCGGACGATCCGCTGCGCGACCGTCGGCTCGGGCACGAGGAACGCGCGCGCGATCTCGTCGGTCGTCAGGCCGCCGAGCAGGCGCAGGGTGAGCGCGACGCGCGCCTCGGTCGAGAGCACGGGGTGGCAGCACGTGAACATGAGCCGCAGCAGATCGTCGCCGACGTCGTCGTCGACCGCGTCGTCGATGCTGCGTCGTCGCCTGCGATCTCGCGCGAGCTCCGAGCTCGCGCCCGAGCTCCTCGTGCTTTCGCTTCGAGCGTTGTGCCCGGCGCAGCGACGTCGATCGCGCGGTGCTTCGCCGTGGCCATCAGCCACGCGCCCGGGTTGTCCGGGACGCCCGACTCCGGCCACTGCTCGAGCGCCGCGACGAGCGCGTCCTGCGCCAGCTCCTCGGCGACGCCCGACGTCGCGCACGATGCGGGCGAGGCCGGCGATCGAGCCGCGCCGACTCGATCCGCACAGACCGCGTCGATCGCCCGCCGTGCGTCGGAGGTGCTCACCGCCGAGGATCAGAGCACCTCCGCGCGTCAGCGCAAGGCCCGTGTGCGGGTCAGCCCTCGGCGACCTGCTCGCCGATCCGCGCGTGGTGGTCGAGGCGTCGCCCGTGGGAAGTCCTCGAGCTCGAAGACCTGGCGCACCTCGATCTCGAGTCGCCGTCCATCGATCGGGGCCCGCCTCGCCCACTCGATCGCCTCCTCGCTTCGACTTCACCTGGATCATCCAGTAGCCGGCGATCAGCTCCTTCGCCTCGGTGAACGGACCGTCGATCACGCTGCGGCTTCCCGCGCTCGAGAACGGACGCGCGCGCCCTTCGAGCTCGCCTGCGAGCCCGTCGCCGCTCGAGCAGCACGCCGGCCTTCACGAGCTCCTCGTTGTACTTCGCCATCGCCGCGAGCATCTCCTCGGTCGGCAGCACGCCTGCCTCGGACTTCTCGTTGGCCTTCACCAGCATCATGAATCGCATCGGCTTCTCTCCTTCGTGGCATGCGGGGTCGTGCCGGCGTCACCGGCATCGTTCCCGAGTTGGGTCTCACCCGCGCGACGAACGGGAGACCGGCGGATCGACATCGGCCGCTCTTTTTCTCTGCTCGCGAGGCTCAGCCGGCGGCCCGCCCGAAGAACCACGTGTTTCCGGTCGCGTCGCTCACCCCAGCCCGCCGCTCGCCGTCCGGCGTCGTGCTCGGAGGCATGATCGTCTCGGCGCCCGCTGAGAGCGCGCGCTCGTAGCACGCATCGGGGTCCTCTACATAGAGATAGAGCATCCCGGTCGAGGCTGGGCTCGACGGGTTGGTCAGGCCCCCGACCATGATCATGGAGTCGCCGATCTTCATCTCGACGTGCAGACCGCCGCCGCCACCGGTCGCGCGGAACGTCTCCACCGCGCCGAGAGCTCGCGTCATGAACGCGAGCAGGCGGTCGAGCTCGTGCGTCGTGAGGTACGGGGTGACCGTGTGAAAGCCGTCGCGGATCGCCATGGGCGGAGTCTAGGTCGTCCGCGACGCGGCGAGTACCCCGGCCGAGCGTGTCCGCGCGTCCGCGCCACCGTTGCTCGGCTGCGGCTACATGGCGCATGCGGGGCAAGAAAGCGTAGCGATTTCGGTGAGTGCGCAGAGGTATGCCATTTGCGTACTCCCCACGACATGCCGCTCGACCTCATCCGCGATCCCGAGGAAGCCGCCCGCATCGCCGTCTCCGGTCTGCCGGAGCACAGCATCCGACGCATCGCGTGCATGTGCCCGCATCACATCCCGCTGCTGCTCGAGGACGACCTCGAGGAGCGTTGCGGCCCCGATGGGGCAGAGTACCTCCAGCACGAGATCCACAAGCTCTGCTGCGAGCGTGCCGGCGTGAAGGCCGCGTAGAGTCCCGCGCTTCCGCCTCGCTGATCCTCGCGTGCTACGATCCCCCTGTCTTTCTCTTCCGGTCTCCCACAGGAGGCCTCGGCGTCGGGGAATGCGCGCTTCGGATTCGTCTGCGTTCGAGGACACACCGGCCGATGGGCTCATCGGGCGGCGCTTCGGGCGTTACGTCCTGTGCCGCGAGCTCGGCGTCGGCGGCATGGCGCGAGTACACCTCGCGCGCAGCGAGGGCGAGGCGGGCTTCGCCAAGCTCGTCGCGCTCAAGTCGATCCACCCGCACCTCGCCAGCGAGCAGACCTTCGTCGACATGTTCCTCGACGAGGCGCGCATCGCTTCGCGCATCGAACCACCGCGAACGTCTGCAGCCGTCTTCGACTTCGGCCGCGCCGAGGGCACGTACTTCCTCGCGATGGAGTACCTCGTCGGCGAGCCGCTCTCGCGCGTCATCGAGGCCGTGCGACGAGCCGCGCCGGGCAGGCCCAGCTCGAGCGAGCTCCCGAGCGTTCGCGGCGCGCATCGTCGCGGACGCTGCCGAGGGGCTGCACGCGGCGCACGAGCTCGCGGACGAGAACGGCGAGCCGCTCGGCGTCGTGCACCGCGACGTGTCGCCTCAGAACCTCTTCGTCACCTACGACGGCACGATGAAGGTCGTCGACTTCGGCATGCGCAAGCGCGCGCAGCGCGTCTCCCGCGACCGACACCGGGATCGCTCAAGGGCAAGTTCGCCTACATGGCGCCGGAGCAGATGCAGCAGGCGGCGTCGATCGGCGCGCCGACGTCTGGGCGCTCGGCGTGTGCTTGTGGGAGCTCTTGACGCTCGACCGGCTCTTCGATCGCCCGACGGAACATCGCCTCCGCGATGGCGGTCCTCGAGGACCCGATCCCGCTCGCGTCCGACGGCCGTCCGTGGGTGCCGATGGAGCTCGCGATCGTCGCGCGCAAGGCGCTCTCGCGCGATCCGAGCGAGCGGTACGCGACCGCGAGGGAGCTCGGAAAGGACCTGCGCGGATGGCTCGCGCGCACGGGCTACGCCGTGGACGCCGCCGAGCTCGCCGAGTGGATGGACGAGCTGTTCACAGGCGCCCGCGATCGGCAGCTCGCCATCGTCGAGGAGGCCGAGAGCGCGATCCTCGAGCTCACCGCGGAGGCGGACCTCGTCGAGGATGCGGAGACCGAGCGCGCGCCGCGGCTCTCGTTCGAGGACGAGCGCGGCGTGCGATCCCGCGGGCGCTCGGGCGGCGTCTGGCTCCTCGTCGTGGCGCTCGCCGTCCTCGGCGCGGGCGCGGCCTTTGCGTGGCGCTCGGGGCAGATCGAGTCGTGGATGGGGGACGGCGCGGGCTCGAACGGGGAAGTCCTGGCCGAGGGTAACGGGCGGAGCGACGTGGTGCGCGCGCCCGTCGAGCCGTTCACGCCCCGAGAGGCCGAGCACGCCGCGCCGACTGCGCCCGAACCGGCTCCCACCGAAGACACGGCGTCCGAAGCGAACGAGCCCCCGCCTCGGGTCACGCCTCCGGCGAGCACGGCGCGTCGCCCGGACGACGACGGTGCGCCCACGACCACGGTCGGCTTCGCGCGTCACGAGGTCCACACCGGCGCGACCACGTCGCGGTCGACGCCGAACGACGCGCTCGACGACACGAGCCCGGAGCTCGCGATGCCGACGCCGATGAACGGCTCGGTGCGCATCGAGGCGTCGGGCGGCTGGTCCGAAGTCTACGAGGGCGACCGCCACCTCGGTCGCACCCCGCTCACCGCGCAGCTCTCCGCAGGCCCGCACACGCTTCGCCTGCTCCCGTTCGGCAATCCGCCCGGCACCACCCAGAGCGTCCGCGTCCCACCCGGCACCGAGATCACCGTCCGCGTCGCCATCCGCGACGAGCGCGCGCCCGACCCGCCCCCCGTCCCCGAACCGTCGCCACCGAGCGAGGATCCGACCGAGTGAGACCTCGCCGCACCCGGCGATTACCCGCGTCTCGCCATCCGCATCCACGTCCGCGCTGCGGCGTGCTCGCGCGCTCTCGTGGCGCGCGACGCTTGGGCGTCCGCGTGTCATCATGCGTCGCATGAAATGGTCTTGCTTGGTGGTGCTCGCGTTCGTCGCGAGCGCGAGCGCGCCTGCGGGGACGATGCCGGCCATCGACTGGGCAGTGGTGCAGGAGGGGCTGCCCGGGGCGCTGCTTGTCCGTGTGGGGCACGAGCGCGACCGACGTCTGGTCGGTCGGTGCCGACGCGCGCCGACGGCAACGGGCCCGTCGGTCCTTGCACTTCGACGGCGACCGCTGGACGCACATGCCCACCGGCCAGACCCAGGGCGATTTCTGGTGGGTGTTCGGCTTCGCGGGCGGGCCGATCTACATCGGCGGCGACGGCGGCGTGATCGTTCGCGCTGCAAGACGGCACTTTCACACGCGATGACGACGCCCGGCACGAACACGGTGTTCGGAATCTGGGGCTCGTCGCCAGACGATCTCTGGGCGGTCGGCGGCGCATCGGACGCGACCGGGCGGCTTCGCGTGGCGGCTGGTCGGCGACGCGTGGATCGACGAGCCCTCGCTGCCGACCGACGATCCCGACGAGCGCGGCGATCTGGAAGGTGTACGGCACCGCGGCGAACGACGCGTGGCTCGTCGGCAGCAACGGCGTCGCGCTGCACTGGGACGGCAGCGCGCTCATGCCCGCCGACACCGGCGTCGGCTCGTCGCTGTTCACGGTGCACGGTACGCCGACCGCTACGCCGCGGTCGGCGGGCTCGCGACCGGCATCATCGTCGAGCTGCGGCGGCAACGAGTGGCGCAATGTGACGCCGCAGCCCGACGCCGATCGGGCTCACCGGCGTGTCGCCTGGCGCGCCGACGATCCCGGCGTCGCGGTCGGGACGTTCGGCACCGTGCTCGCGCGCGATGCCGATGGCTGGACGGCTCGAGGATCTACGGCCTGCCGATCGGCGAGAACCTGCACGGCGGTCTGGATCGACGACGAGGGCGGACGTGTGGGCGGTCGGCGGCGACGTTCACGCCTCCGCTGACCAACGGCGTGATGATTCATCGCGGCACGCTCGTGCCCGGCGAAGGACTGTGAAGACGATGGTACGCTCCACGAACGACCTGCGTGGCGCCCTCGCCGCTCGTGCTCGCGGCGGGCTGCGATCACGACGAGCCGGATCTCGACCGCGCGTGCGACGAGCTCGAGTCGGGCCACGCCTGCACGTGGCTCGGCACGCAAGGGCGAGGAGGGCTTCAACGGCGACGGCCGCACCGCCTGCGAGACGCGCGTCAACCAGGTCGCAGGACCTGTCTTCCTCGCCGACGGCACCGCCGTGGTTCACGCGACTTCAACAACTACCTGGTCCGCCGCGTGCTGCCCGACGGCACGGTCGAGAGCGTGGTCGGCTGGACCGATCCGATCTTCCCCGGCGACGGTCCGCTCGGCGGCATCACCGCCGAGGGCGCGCCCGGGCGAGGACTGGCAGCTCAACCATCCGACGAACCTCGCTCGCTCGCGCCCGACGGCACGATCGTGCTGGTCGCGTGGCACAACCACAAGATCCTCACGATCGATCCGACGACCGGCTTCGTGCAGGTGGTGTGCGGCGGCGGCGCCGGCTTCGCCGGCGACGGCGGCCCGCGCCGCGAGCGCGCTCTTCAAGCAGCTCGTCGACGCCACGTACGACGAGGCGGGCAACCTCTACATCGTCGACCAGCAGAACGAGCGCGTCCGGATGATCGACCGCCGACGGCATGATCACGCACGATCGCGGGCGACGGGCATGCTCGGCTACGCCGGCGACGGCGGCCCGGCGGCCGAGGCGCGAGTTCTCGTGGGCGCGTCGGCTCGAACCCGAACCCGAGCGGCGGCATCGTCCACCACGAGGGCAAGCTCTACGTCTCGGACACCGAGAACCACCGCATCCGCGTGATCGATCTCGCGAGCGGCACGGTCGACGCGTTCGCCGGCACCGGCGACGCCGGGCTACGCGGGCGACGGCGGGCCGGCGCTCGAGCGCCGCAGCTGCAGCGCGCCGCGCGACCTCGAGATCGGACCCGACGGCGACCTCTACTTCGCCGACACCGACAACGGCGCGCGTGCGCGCGATCGATCTCGACGACCGGCGATCATCCGCACCGTCGTCGGCACCGGCAGAGCTCGGCCTCGACGACGAGGAGGGCCTGCCCGGCGACCGAGACGCACGCTCCGCCGCCCGTTCGGCGTCGCGTTCGACCCCGACGGCAACCTCTACGTGATGGACTCGCTCAACTACCGGATCGTGAAGGTGGCGCGATGAACACGAGCACGACGCTGCCTTGCTCGGCTCTCGCTCGTCGCCGGTCGCGTCCGCGTGCGAGCGGCTGCGGCGAAGAGCCGCTGCGACCCCGACCGAGTCCCGGCAACATCTGCACGATCGCCGGCAGCGGCGAGAACGGCTACGACCGCAACGCCGACACGACCGCGCTGCCCGCGCTCGAGGCGCGCTTCTCGCTGCCGCAGGACACGCTGACCGCGCCCGACGGCACGCTCTACATCCTCGACTGGAACAACCACCGCCTGCGCAAGCTCGACGCGCCGACGGCATGGTGCGAGTGGGTCGCGGGCCGCGGCGAGCTCGGCGGCAGCCTCGACGACCCGGCGAACGGCGACTTCAACCACCCGACCAACATCATCTTCGACGCGACCGGCGACGAACATCATCATCGCCGCGTGGCACAACAGCAAGGTCCGGCATCGTCGACGTCAACACGGGCGAGGTCGCGGACAGCTGCGGCGACGGCACGCCGCGCCTACTTCGGCGACGAGGGCCCGGCGCTCACCGCGTCGCTCGACCTGCCGGCGAGCATCGCGCTCGACCCGCGGGCGACCTCGTGATCATGGACCAGGCCGAACCAGGTGCTGCGCCGCATCGACGCGACCAGGCGACGATCCACCTCATGCGCGGACGCTGCGTCATCGACGCGCCCGCGCCCGGCGGGCCCGGGCCCGTGCGCCGACGGTGTCGAGCCGGTGCAGTGCCCGCGCCGGCGACGACGGGCCCGTCGGGCAAGTTGGACCTGCGGCGACCCGATGATGTACTGCAGCAAGCCCTGCACGCCGGGCTATGCCGGCGACGACGGTCCCGGCGACCGACATGCGGATGTCGCAGCCGTTCGGCCAGTCGGCGACGCCCGCCGGGCCGCATCGTCTACGACCCCGACGGCAACCTCTACTTCGCCGACACCGGCGAACCACCTCATCCGCATGATCGACACCGCAGGGCATCGTGCACCGCGTCGCGGGGCAGCCGCCGGTGGACGGCGTGCCGCAGACGCGGCTACTCCGGCGACGGCGGTCCGGCGCTCGACGCGCGACCTCAACTACCCGGTCGACCTCGCGCTCGGCGACGACGGCACGCTCTACTTCACCGACGTCCGCAACCACTGCGTCCGCGCGATCGAGCCCGACGGGCACGATCTCGACACGGTGGTCGGCGTGTGCGGCAACAAGGGCTACGAGCGGCGACGGCGGCCCCGCCGACGAGGCGCTGCTCAACCTGCCGTTCGGCATCGAGTACGCCGACGGCCGGCTCAACATCGCGGACACCGGCAACAGCGTGATCCGCTCGGTGCTGTCTGCCTTGAGCGACCGCTGCGGCTCGATCGCCGGGCATGCGTGCTCGCGTGCGGTCAGCCTCGGCGCGCTCGGCGTGCCGCGGCGACGACGACGACGGCGGCGACGAGCCGTTCTTCCCCGCGGACTACGCGTCGACCTACACCGAGGTTCGCGGCCTTGCCGGCAGAGCGGCGACCACGACCTCAACAACGTGCGCGTGCTCGCCGACCCGGTAGCGCTCGCTCCCTACCAGGACCGCGACGGCGCCGTTCCCCGTCGGCGCGGTCGTGCTCAAGGAAGAGTACGACTTCGGCGACCTGACGTGCGCGGGCGACATCACGCAGTGGACGGTGATGCGCAAGCTCGCCGACGGCAGCGCGCCCGACACGCTCGACTGGGACTGGCAGCGCGTCGACTCGACGCGGCGCATTCGAGGACGACCGACGCGATGCGCGCGCTGCCACACCGGCTGCGGCGTCGCGCCCGACGGCTACGACGGCACCTGCTCGGTGCCGTAGCCGTGTCGGGTCAGCGCAGGATGATCCGGCGCGCGCACGCGTTCGACTGATCGGCGACGAGCAGGTCGTCGCCGTCGAGCGAGACGCGCGCGACGAAGCCGAAGCGCGCCTCGAGCGCGGGCCCGCCGTCGCCCGACCACCCTCGTCGCCGACGCCGCCGACGGTGTCGATGGTCGCCGTCCGGGGCGACGCGGCGGACGCGGAAGTTGCCGCGGTCGGCGATGTACAGCGTGCCGTCGGGCGCGACGCGATGCCGTTGGGCTGATCGAGCTCGGCGGCGGTCGCGGGGCCGCCGTCGCCGCCGAAGCCCCGGCCGCCGCTGCCGACGACCGTCGTCGATCGTGCCGTCGGGCGCGAGCTTGCGCACGACATGGTTGCGCGGCTCGGCGATGAGCAGCCCGCCGTCGAGATCGAGCGCCAGCGCGGTCGGCCAGTGGAGCTCCGCGTCGGTCGCCAGGCCCGCCGTCGCCCGAGTAGCCGTTGCTCGCCGGTCCCCGCGACCGTGGTGATCACGTCGTCGCGGATCATCCGCACGCGGTTCGCGAGGCTGTCGGAGACGTAGATCGTCGCCGTCGTCGGTCACCGCGATGCCGTCGAGCTGGATGAACTCCGCGACGAGCGGCGACTCGACGTCGCCCTCGTCGCCGCGACGACCGACCTCGCCGTGCCGGCGACGACAGTGAGCGACTGATCGTCTTCGACCACGATCAGCGCGCGGGTCGTGGTACGACACGAACACGAGCCGCCCGTCGGGCATGAAGTCGAAGTCGATCGGGTTCTCGAGCGGCGAGTCGGTGGCGAGGAGCGTCGTGTCGGCGATCGCGTGGAATCCGTTGCCGACGACGGTCTGCATCGACCCGGCCTCGTCGATGACGCGCAGCCGCTGGTTGTTGAAGTCCATGATGTAGAGCCGACCGTCCGGCCCGCGTCGAATCGCGGATGGGAGGTAGAGGTCGCTCTGGACCGCCGGGAGCCCGTCGCGGTTGAAGCCGAATTCCCCGGTGCCGGCGATCGCACACACGCTGCCCGGGACGCCGACGACGCAGGGATCGTCACACGCGGACGCGGCGAGAAGACAAAGCACGAGCGCCGAGCGCATCGAGCATCAACATAGCACTCCGACGCTGGACTTCACGCCTCTAGCGGCGGCGTCGTGGCCGACCTGACCCAGAACGTTTCCGCCCGCGTGCGATCGGTGCTCGTCGTCGAACGCATCCGGGTAGATGACGCGGCGGCCACGCTCGAAGGCTGGCGGGATCGGGGCTTCAACCGCCCGGGCTCGGGCACGCACCGCCGTACGCGGCACGCACGACTGCTTCCGCCGACTTGCCGCGTGGCGAGAATCCCGTCGGGCCCTCTTCGTCCGTGTCCGGATCGGTGAACCACTTCCACAAGTACACACCGCGCACGAAGTCGCGGCGCGCGATCTCGTTCATGAGCGCGCGATAGGCACGTGCTTGCTCCGCCTCGTCCACACGCGCCCCGTCGTCGTGCTCCGGCCACACGTGCGGTGCCACCGTCGCACCGTGAACCGAGCGGTAGCCGGCTTCGGTCAGGAGGATGGGCTTGCCCGTGCGCTCGCTCAGATGCGCGAGCGCGTCGAAGCGTCGTCCGAGCTCGGCGCCGAGCGTGGCGTCGCTCGTGTCCGTGGCGCTCGCAATCGGCGGATAGAACTGCACGCCGATGTAGTCGACCGCGTCGAAGATCGGGACGCGCTCGACGTCGTCCCAGTTCGCGCAATAGACCAGCTCGCCATCGTAGACCTCTCGAACTCGGGCGATGAGCGCGCGCCACGCGGGCTCGAAGCGCATCGTCGTGTGATCCAGCTCGACGCCGACGGCCAGGATGGGAATCGCTCGTTCGGCTGCCATGTGCGCATAGTGAAGGACGATCTCCGAATAGCTCTCGAGCCACGCACGCCAGTCCTCGTCGCTTCGCATCTCGATGTCTCCGAGGTACTGCCCGCCCTCGATCCAGATGTGCGGCTTGAGCAGGATCGAGAAGCCCTCCTCGCGATCGGCAGCGATCTCGCGCGCCATGACGTCGTCGTTCTCCCCTCCGGGGTAGTCCCCGATCGCCCGCACTTCGGGTGAGTCGACCGCTCGCATGAACGCGAACGGCGTGAGGCTGAGCCAGCCGACTCCGAGCGCCGCGAGCTCCGCGCGCGACCGCCGGCTCGTCTCGGTGCCGTAGCCCCTTCCGCCGTGAGCGCCCCAGCTGTGCGCGTAGCAGACGCCGCGCTGCACGCCGTTGCCCAGGCGGTGCACGTGAGGTGCGCAGCCAGAAGGATCGACCGCTGCCACTCCGTGAAACGGATCCGCCGCAGGTCCGCCGTCGTCGGTCGCCGCCGCGCCACCGCAATCGCATCCGGCGACCTGCAGCACGATCCAGATGGCGAGCGCGACCGCGGTCACGTGCTCTGGAACGGCTTCGTGAAGCGCGCTTCGAGCGGGAACCGGCCGTCGGGGATGCGCCCGTGCATTCGCCGCATCCTAGCAGCGGTGCGATGCGACGTCGTCGCCCCACCTTGACTCGGCCTCGGACGCTGGCCTAAGTGGCGCACATGTCTCGCATCGGAATTCTCTGCTGCTCGCTCTCGCTCGTGGCTGCCTGCGGCGACGACTCCTCCATGATGACCATCGACTCGGGACCTTCGGCCGACTCTGGGCGTTCCACCGACTCCGGCGGCGCAGATTCGGGGCCGATTCCGGATGGCGGCGGGAACGACGCCAGCTTGGACTCGGGCGCGATGAGCGGCTGCGGCTCGATGCAGCCCGACGTCTCGGGCATCCGGGGCACCGAGGGCCTCGTCGTCGGCCGCGACGGAACGAATCTACTACTCCCAATCGCGCGCGGTCGGTCGGCTCGTGCCCGGTGACGAGGCCGTCGACGACTGGGCCAATCTCGGTGCGACGGCCGGCACCGTCTGGGGGCTCGCGCTCGACCCTGCCAACGCGACGCTGTTCGCCGGCTCGCCGACGGCAGGCGCGATCTTCGCCGTGGCGGTGAGCGACGCCTCGGTCACCACGTGGCTCCACGGCGCGGGCGCTCCGAACGGCCTCACGATGGGGGCGGACGGCGCGATCTACTTCACCGACTTCAACGGCGGCCAGGTCTACCGCGTTCCGTCGATGGAGATGCGGCTCCAGGTCACGACGAGCCCGATCGATCAGCCGAACGGGCTCGCGTTCGGGCCCGACGGCCGCCTGTACGTCGAGAGCTACGCGACGGGAATGCTCCTCGCGCTGACGCTCACCGACGGGCAGGAGACCGACCGGGAGACGATCGCGATGAGCCTCGGCAGCCCCGACGGTCTCGCGTTCGACTCGACCGGACGCATCTACATCGGAGATAACGGCGGGGGCCGGCTGCTGTTGCTCGACGCCGACGGAACCGGAGCCACGCCCCTACGCATGGGCATCTCCGCCGCCGCGAACGTCGAGTTCGGTGCGGGCTCGCTCGACTGCAACGACATCTACGTCGCGTCGAGCGGCTCGCTCGTACGCTACTCGGGCGACACCCCGGGGCTCGACGTACCGTGGCACTGAGCCATCGAAGGTGCTCCGCGCCGCCGCCTCAATGTTGAGGTGCACGATGAGACGGACGTCGCGACGTCTCGGAGCGCGACGCGTCCGTCGCCGGTCCGAGGATCGACCAGTCGCGGCTCTTGCACCAGGCCTCGAATCGGTGCCACGGCACCTCCGGGTTGTTTCGATGAAGCCGCTCGATGTTGACGTCGTAGCCGACACCGTTCAGCCACACGAAGGTGAGCGCCATGTCCTCGCTCATCGTCCGCAGCTTCTCGATCGCCGTCTCCTCGTAGCGAATGGTCCGCTTGCTCGTGCGTGAGAGGATCTTTGCGAGGTCACGGCACGTGGTCTCGTCCGACGCGAGGTCGATGCGCTTCGCCGTGAACCAATCGCGATTCTCGAGGACGTGTGCGACCATTTCGCCGATGTCGTCGACGGCGACGAGCTGCAGGCTGCGCGATGCTGGCAGACCGAGCGAGAGCGTGCCCTCCCGAAGCGCCGGCAGGATCCAGCGCGAAACGAGGTTCTCCATGAAGAACACGGGCCGAAGGATCGTGAACGGCGTGTCGAGCGTCGCGAGGTACTCCTCCACCCGGTACTTGCTCTCGAAATGGGGAATGCCCGACTTGCGATTCGCGCCCGATACCGAGCTGTAGACGACGTGGTCGATCCGAGCCCGGTTTGCGGCGAGCGCGACCGCTCTCGATTGGCGCTCCTCGAGGTCCGGCCCGCGCTCGAACGGTGTGCCCATGATGAACGCCGCGTCGCAGCCCGTCATGGCGTCTTTGAGCGATTCGATGTCGTCGAAATCACCTCCTCGCACGGTGGCTCCGTGCCGCTTCAGCTCCATCGCGCTCTCGGACTCCGGGTCGCGCGTGAGCGCTCGGACGCGGTGGCCCCGGCGCGCGAGCGCTCGCGACACCGCGCCCCCTTGTTGTCCCGTCGCGCCCGTCACCAGCACCGTCATCGGATGGTTCGTCATCGTTGGTCTCTCCTCGTCTGTCGGCCGCAGCGCGAACTGCTACGCGACATCGACGTGGCCGGCACCTCGTCTCGAGCAACCGCCGTGCCGCAGGCGTGCGGCAACCGCGTCGCGTGGAGCTCCTGTGAAGTCGCGGATCGCCGTCGGACGCAGCCGCAGGGGAATGGGTCGCCTTGCCCCATGTGTGTACGTTGTCCACACCTGGGCGGGGAGTGCGGCGCCGCGTCGCTCGCGCTCAGCGTGAGATCTCGGCGAAGCGGCGGAGCAGCGCGCGGCCATCGCCGGTATCGTGGGCGGCGCGCAGAAGGGCGTCTGGGTCGAGGCCTTCAGTCGTGATGGCGGCGCGCCGCGCCTCGATGTACGCGCGGATCGCGTCGGCATCGAGCTCGGGGTGGAACTGGACGCACCACGCGCGCCCGCCGACCGCGTAGGCTTGGATCGGGTCGAGCGCGCTCGACGCGAGCAGCCGTGCGCCGTCGGGAAGAGCGAGCACCGATTCGAGGTGCGTCGCT
This sequence comes from uncultured delta proteobacterium, assembly GCA_963740495.1. Lineage (GTDB taxonomy): Bacteria > Myxococcota_A > Polyangia > Polyangiales > CAVUEK01 > CAVUEK01. The sequence goes on along the minus strand of CAVUEK010000001.1, from coordinate 450,167 downwards.
TGAAAGCGCGGTCTCGACGGTAGCACTTCGAAGAGGGGGTCGCTGCTCGCCGCGGCGGTGAGCTCGACCTCGATCGTGCCGATCTCGCGACCACGCGGATTCGTGCCGACGGTGCCGCCGAGCGCGTCGGCCACGAGCTGATGGCCATAGCAGATCGCGAGAACGGGACGATCTCTCTTCATCGCCGCGGCGATCCACTCGCCCGCGGCGACGCTCCACGCCTTTCGGTCGGTCACCATCGCCGCGGAGCCGGTCACGATCACCGATCCGACCTCGGCAGGCGACGGCCACGCGTCACCACCTTGGACGTCGACGACGTCGACCGCTCCACGCTCGACGCCGAGCCCGGACGCGATCCAATCCTCGAAGTCGCCCCGACGTGCTCGGAGCGCGGGGAGGGTGGTCCCGGTCTTCACGATCACGGTACGCAGCACGCGCTCAGTATGCGCGCGCCGTCGAAGGCATGCGAAGCTCGCCGCATGCCGGAGCTCGCGGTCGATGGACACGTCGTCTCGTGGGCTCGCGACGGACGGGTCGCGGGCCGGCCGCTCGTGGTTCTGGCGCACGGCGCAGGAGCGCCCTATACGAGCCCGTTCATGCGCGCGACCGCCCGCGGGCTCGCCGAGCGCGGCGCGTGCGTGGTTCGCTTCCACTTCCCGTACATGGAGGCACGACAGCGCGACGGATCGCGCCGGCCACCCGACCCCGCGCCGCGGCTCATCGCCACGTGGCGTGCGGTCCTCGACCGCGTCGCGCGGATGCGCGGTCACGGTCCGGTCGTGATCGGTGGAAAGAGCATGGGCGGTCGCATGGCCTCGATGCTCCTCGCGGAGGGCCGCGCGCCGGAGGCGCGCGCCGCGTTCTATCTCGGCTACCCGCTCCATCCGCCCGGCAAGCCCGAGAAGCTTCGCGCTGCGCACCTCGCCGACGTGCCCGTCCCGCAGCTCTTCGTCCAGGGAGAGAGAGACGACCTCGCCGATCGCGAAGCGCTGCGCGCGGTCCTCGAGCGCGTTCCCGGCGCGACCCTCGTCGAGATCCCCGGGGCCGACCACTCGCTCGCGCGCTCGCGTCGCCATCCGCTCGCGCTCGCCGACACGTGGCTCGACGCGGTCCACGCGTTCGTGGCGGCCACGGCGGCGAGCTGATGGCGAGGCGCCTACACGCGGATCCTCCCCGCTCGCGCGCGAGGAGGATCCGGCGCATCACCTCATCATGCCGCCGTGCTCTTCGTGGCGCTCCTCGCGTCGATCGTGACGGTCCTCGCGCCGCTCCACGCGCGCGTCATGGCGCTCTTCACGCGCCTCCACGCGCGCATCGTGGCGCTCCTCGCGTGCATCGTGGCGTTCTTCGCGCGCGTTCTGACGCGCCGCTCGGCGCGCCCAGCGGCCCTCGACCCAAACCCAGCCGCGACCGCGCCGCTCCCATCGCCCCGCCTCCCAGTCCTGGTCCGCGGCCGGCGGTCGCTGCCACACGCCCGCGACCCACACGTGACGACGGCCGTCCCAGCGCCAGTAGCCGGGGACCCACACCACGTCGACGGACGGGCGGGGCGGCTGAGCTTCGACACGGGGAGCCGGTGGCTCGGTCTCGATGACAATCGTCGCCGTCGCCTGCGGAGGAGGCTGCGGGGGCGGCGCCACGACGCGGACAGTCGCGTTGGGCTGAGGCGGCGGAGCCGCGACCACGACCGTCTGTTGAGGAGGCGGCGCCGCGACGACGACCGTCTGCTGCGGAGGCGGCGAAGCCACCTGCACCGTGGCGCGTGCCTCGGGCGGCGGTGCCTCCGCGACCACGGTCACGCGGGCTCGGGGGGGAGGTGGTGTCGTCGCACGCAGGCTGCCGCGTGCCCGGACCATACACCCGGTGCTGAGAACGATCGCGCCGAGCGCGAGGACGACGGAAGTGCGCATGGGTCTCCTCCTCGAAGAGGGAAGCCTATCGGACGTGCGAGCGTCCGTGGCATTCATGTTTGATCTCATCCATGCCCATAGCCTGATAGGCTCGCGATTTCGTTGGCTCGCGAGAAGGAGAAACGGCCGATGCGCAGGAACATCGCTCACGCCATCACCATCGTCGCCCTCGGGGTGGCCACCGGCTGTGCGACGGGGACCGTGCTCACCGCCAAAGGTATGAGAGTGGAGTACGTGTCGCAGGTCGACATGCCCGTGGGGTGCTCACTCGTAGCCGACGTGCCGATCGGCATCGCACCGGACGGCGCGCGGGCCCACTCGACCGAAGAGCTCCAGACCCTCATGCGCAACAAGGCGGGCGAGCAGGGCGGCACGCACGTCGTGCTGGATTTCTCCGAGCAGCGCGGCGACGCATCCGATCCCTACTTCGTCGGGCGCGGCCGATCGTACAGGTGCCCGCCGCCCGAGCCCGAGCACCGTCATACGAGCGCGCCTGCGGCGCACCCACCCGCCGAGGGCGACGGGGCCGGGACGACGGAGGAGCCGGCGGAAGAGCCGCCGCCTATCTGAGCGCCGCGTCAGCTCGGGTCGAGCTTTTCCACGACGAGCGCGCCGGTCTTCGGATCGACGCGCAGCATGAAGGCGCGTCCGTCGGGCGCGCGGAACTTTGCGCGGTGATCCGTGTTCGTGCGCGCCTCGCCCACGAGGAACTTCAAGTCCTCTTTGTTCTTCTCGGCCATCGCCTTGAGGACGGCGATGCCGTCTTCGTCCCCTTCGAGCTTCACGGCACGAACGGTAGGCGGTCCCGAGCCGCGGCGCTAGTACCTCGGATCCCCCGTGCCGAGTACTTGGCCCTTCGTCGCTCCATCGGGCACACCCTGCTAGCCTTTCGGCGTGGCGTGGATGGACGCGCTGCTCGATCGCTTGTTGGCGCGTCGCGCCAGCGATGGATCGCTCGGCTACGGCTACCGCGAGACCGGCGCTGCGGAGGCGACGGCGCTCGGCGCGCTCGCGCTCGGCGCAGCGGGCCTCGACGCGGAGCCGTGCCTGGCGTGGCTGCTCGCGGTGCAGCGGGCCGATGGCGGCGTGCCGCCCTATCGCGATCTCGACGGGCCGTGCTGGCCTACCGCGCTCTCGCTCCTCGCGCTCGAGGCCCGCGCGGACGAGCGGACGCTCGAGGCCCGCGGGCGCGCCGAGCGATGGCTTCTTTCGGCGCACGGGCTCGCGCACGCGCAGGAGCCCCTCCTCTTCGGTCACGACGAGACCCTCGTCGGGTGGTCCTGGGCGCCCGAGACGCATTCGTGGGTGGAGCCGACCGCGCACGCGCTCCTCGCTCTGCGCTCGCGCGGCCTCGACGATCACGACCGGGCCGTCGAGGGAGCGCGGCTGCTCGCCGACCGATGCCTTCCGGACGGCGGATGGAACTACGGCAACACTCGCGTGATCCAGCACGTGCTCCGCGCATTCCCCGCGACGACGGGCGTAGCGCTCGCCGCGCTCGCCGGCGGCGAGCGAAACGACGCCGTCTCGCGGTCGGTCGACTGGCTCGCGAGCGCGCTCGCCGAGGTGCGCGCGCCGCTCTCGCTCGGTTGGGGGATCGTCGGGCTCGCGTTGTGGAACGAGGTGCCGCAAGACGCCGGCGCGTGGCTCGAGGAGACCGCGACGCGCGACCGCCCGCCCGATCCCGTTCACGACGCGCTCCTCGTCCTCGCTGCTCTCGGCGGGGGCGCGATGCGCGATGCAGCGCGGGTGCACACGTGAGCGAGCGAGGACGCATCTCGCGGCGTGCGCTCCTTCGTGCAGGCGGCGTCGTGGCCGCGGCTGGCGCAGCCGTCGGTGTCGCCGAGCTCGTGGGGCCGGACGAGGCCGGCCTACGGGCGCCCTGCTTCGTCGCGGCGGTCCCTCGATACGACGCGGACATCGAGGATGCGGTGCGACGCGGGCTCGGCGAGCTCGGCGTCGACGCGCGGCTCATCGCGGGCAAGCGCGTGCTGCTCAAGCCGAACCTCGTCGAGACGATCCCCGACAGCCCGCAAATCAATACGCATCCATCCGTCGTCCTCGCGGTCGCGGAGGTAATGCGCTCACTCGGCGCGGCGGAGGTCGTCGTCGCCGAGGGCCAGGGTCATCGACGCGACTCGCTGCTCGTGCTCGACGAGTCGGGGATGGGTCGCGCTCTCGAGGAGGCTAGGCTGCGGTTCGTCGATCTGAACCACGACGAGGTGATCGAGGTGCCGAACGCCGGTGGCACGACGGGCCTGTCGAGCCTCTTTCTGCCGCGCACGCTGCTTCAGGCCGACTTCGTCGTGTCACTGCCGAAGATCAAGACGCACCACTGGGCGGGCGTCACGTGTGCGATGAAGAATTTCTTCGGTGTCATGCCCGGGATCGTCTACGGCTGGCCGAAGAACGTGCTCCACCAAGTCGGGATCCCTCGCTCCATCCTCGACATCGTCGCCACCGTCGCGCCGTCACTCGCGATCGCCGACGGAATCGTGGGGATGGAAGGTGACGGCCCGATCATGGGAAGCCCGAAGGCGCTCGGCGCGCTCGTGATGGGACGGAACGTCACCGCCGTCGACGCGACGAGCACGCGTCTGATGGACCTCGACCCGGCATCGGTGCCGTACCTCGCGGGCGCGTCCGGATGGCTCGGGCCCATCCTCGAGGCGCACGTCGAGCAGCGCGGAGAGACGGTTGCGTCGCTGCGGTCGAGGTTCGAGGTGCTCGACCTTCCGCATCTCGCCGCGATCGCCGGCTGAGCTCGGCCTTCGTCACGCGTGCGGACGTCACGCGACCCAGCAGTGGCCGCCGACCTCGAACGTGTTCCCAGCGAGCGATGGGTAGCAAACGCCGTCGAAGAAGTCCTCGAGGCAGACCCGGAGATTGTCCGGGAGATCCCCCTCGATGAGGTCGATGCCCACCACCACGCCGTCGAGATCGAGCGTGAGCGAGAGGCGCGGGGCCGCCGCGCAGAACGGAAGGCACGGGTTGTCGGTGGGGCTCGCAGCAGGTGCTCGGTCGTCCGGGCACATCGGCGCGTCGACGCCGCCATCCCTGGCGACGGGCGCGTCCCGGCCCGCGTCTCGGGCGCTCGCATCGCGACCGGCGTCGGCGGAGGGACCGTGCCATCGGTAGCAGCCGACGAGCGACATCGACGCCGCCACGACGGACAGGAGCGTCCCGCGCGGATGCGCCCGGACCGATGCGCGGCGCGCGCGCGAGACTTCGCGCTCCACTCGAGCGAGGGCGCGGTCGCACTCGGCGAGCAGCGCGCCGTCGTGCGCGCCGACGACGGGCCGCTCCCGCTCGATGAGCGTCGAGATGGAGTCGTCGTCCGACGACGCATCGATCGCCGCGCGCAAGAACCGGATCTGGTCGGCGTTCCACTGCGACGCGACGCGGTGCCACACGCGCATCACGTCGTCGAGCCCGGCGTCCGGCGCGAGCCTCCGCGCCACCCCGAGGTTGTAGGCGAGGTCGTAGAGACCGATCGGGACCGACCGCTCCTCGAGGCGCGTGGGCATCGCGGCGATCGCCCGTCCGACCCGCTCCGTCCGCGGATCTTCGAAACGGTAGCGCCGGAGCAGGAAGCTTCCTTCGAGCAGACCTCGGCGCTCGGCCACGTCGAAGTAGCGGGTGCCGGCGCGGACGTCGATCGGCAACAGGTGGACGGGCCCGTGCTCGATCCGCGCGAGCCCGTCGAGCTCGGCGCGGAGATCGTCGAAGCGCACCGTCGGCCCTATCAGGAGCGCGTTGCAGATCGACAGCACCCCCCTGGCTCCGAGGAGCGAGAGAGCCCGCGCGCCCGCGTCAGGCGGGGCCCGGCGTCCCAGCCTGCGCAGCTGCGCGCGCGAGTAGCCGTCGACGCCGACGTAGGCGCGCACGAGCCCGAGCTCCGCGAGCGCCTCAGCGCTCTTGTCGTCCACGGCGTCGGCGCGGAGCTGCATCGAGATCGCGATCCGGCCGACGCCGCGCGAGTCGAGCGCTGCGCGCAGCTCTCGCGCGAGGGCGGCCGCTTCGCGCTTCTCGGCGGGAAGCACGTTGTCGTCCATGAAGTTGAAGATCCGTGCGCCTTCGTCGTGAAAGAGCGCCGCGATCTCGTCGGCGATCGCGCCGACGTCGCGTCGCTCGTAGCGTTGGCCGCCTGCGCGTGCGACGAGGGCGCTCGCTCCGGCAACGCAGCAATAGGCGCACTTGTGCTCGCAGCCGCGGCTCACCACGAGGTCGGCCGCCGGAAATCCGAGGTGAACGGGCAGCGGGCCCGGCGCGCGCCCCGCGATGGGAGCGAGGGGGTCTTTGCCGTAGCGAAGCGCCCCGGTGTCATCCTTCCACACGATCCCCGGAAGCAGCGCGAGCTCGTCCGTGCTCGGGTCGGCGAGGAGCCCGACCAACGCCCGCTCTCCGGCAAAGCGAACGACGGCGTCGACGCCGGCGCGCGACGAGAGGATCGACTCGGCGTTCAGCGTGGAGAAGTGTCCGCCGCACACGATCCGTCCCGTGTAGCCACGAGCACGGAGCATGCGAGCGAACGTGAGCGCCGCGAGCGCCACTTCGGTCGTCTGGATCGACACGCCGCACACCCGCGGGCGCTCCCGAAGAACGCGACGCACGGCCGTGTCGAGGTCCGCCCATCCCGAGAACGGCACGAGCACGGAGCTGTACCCCGCGTCGTGCGCTGCGTGCTTCAGGGTCGCGAGCGAGTGGTTCTCCACGTTGGGGAGAACGAGTCCAACGAGGGCGAGGTCCATGGGATTGGATGCTAACCCAGGGTGACGCGCGCGTGCGACGGCATGCATCCTGCTTCGTCCGAGCCGGTGCGCGCAGCTGGCACAATGCTGCTCATTCTCTTTCACGTCACGACGGCTCGGGCCGACGACTCGACTCGCGGCTGGGCCGCGTTCGGCGCGGAGACGGGCTTCGTGCTCGCGACCGGGGGGACCGCGCTCGTCGTCGATGCGGGGCTGTCGACGGGCAACGAGCCGATGTGGGTCGCACCCGTCGCGCTCGGGCTCGGGGTCGGGCTTCCCGTCTTGGGAGCGCTTCCGCTCGCGAGCCTCGCAGCGGCGGGCGATTGGGATCGAGAAGCGGGATGGGGAGCCGCGGGCACGTGGCCCGGCGCGCTCGTGGGCATGATGCTCGCGAGCGGCCTCTCGGGGCTCTCCGATCCTTTGCCCACACCCAACACGCGGGTCGGCGTGGCCTCGCTCGGTGCGCTGGCGGGCGCGATCGTCGGGTATCTCGCGTTCGAGGCCGCGGCGGAGTCGCGACCGCGGCCTGGGTTTCATCTGCTCGCGACCTGGGCAGGGCTGCTCGTCGGCATGATGGGCGGCATCTTGGCTCGCTCGGGCCCGACCGACGCGTCGCCGATACTGTTGCTCGGCCCGGCGTGCGCCGCGACAGGGTTCGCCCTGGCGCACCTGCTCACGTGGTGAGCGCAACGGAGCTACACTCGCGCGCAGGAGGCCAGATGAAGATCGCCGAGCTGACGCCGGAGGAGGAAGTGGTGCTGGTCGGGCTCATCCGCGAGATCGTGCAGGCGGACGACGTGTACAGCGCGAGTGAGAGCGCTCGCGTCGCGAGCATTCGGGACGCGCTCGGTCACGAGCGCTTCGACGGCGCGGTCGAGCGTGCCAAGACGCGTTTCGCGTCGCGTGCAGAGCTGAAGGAGCTCGCCAAGTCGGCTGTGCGTGTGGGGGCGCGCCGCGTGGTCTACGACACGCTCCTCGGTGTGGCGCTGAGCGATGGGCTCCACATGGACGAAGCCAAGCCGCTCCGTTGGCTGGCCTCCTGGTGGGACCTCGAGACGTGACGTAGCCCTTGCGGCTCGCCGCGGGGCCGGGGCTCGCGCGGGATTTTCATGGCCGGGCCCGGGCCGCCGTCGGATACGATCCGCGCCAGCGTGGCGAAGCGGAACGAGATCGCGCGTGCGTTCGCAGACGCGCTCTCGCCGTACATCGGGCGAAACCTCGCCGGTGCATCGCTGCGCGGTCACTTCGAGAAGCTCGGCATCGAGGAGCGCGAGGTCACCGAGGCGGAGGTGGCGGCCGTCATCCAGCTCATCAAGCCGGGCCTTCACGTCTTCGTGGGGCGCGAGCGGGCGACGAGCGTCGTCGACGAGCTCTATCGCGCGCTCGACCGATTGGGGGGTGCGTCGTGACGGGTCGGCGCGCGCTCGACGCGGGGCTCGCGGTGTACCTCGCGGTCATGGCTCTGATCTTCCTGCCGCTCGGCGTCTTCGCCGGAGGCGACCTGTCCCACGAGCTGCTCGGGGCTCACGCGCTCCTGATGATCGGCGCCGTCGCGAAGCTCGCCGCCCTCGCGACGGGAGGCGTTGCCGCGGGCCGTGCGGCGGGGCGATTCGACTCGGGCAGCGCGCCCCGCCTCGCGTGGCGTCTCGTCAGCGCGTGGCTCCTGCTCTGGCTGGTCGCGCAGACGTACTACGCCGTGTACCAAGTGATCCTCTCCGTCGAGTCGCCGTTCCCGTCGATCGCCGATGCGTTCTTCGTCGCCGGGTACCTGTCGATGATCGTCGGATTCGTCGCTCTGCTGCGCGCGTACGTGGCATCCGGTCTTCCCATCGGCTCGCGCCGCGGCCGGCGCGTGCTCGGCGCCACGGTCGCGGTCGGCGCATCGGTGCCGAGCCTGGCCGTCATGTCCCCCTACCTGGGTGGGGGCGGCAGCGCGCTCGAGGTGACTCTCAACCTCGCGTACCCCGTCCTCGACTTCGTCGCGCTCGTACCCGCAGCGATCCTCTTGCGCATCGCCTTCCGCCTGCTCGGCGGATCGGTTTTCTGGGTTTGGTCGCTGCTGATCGGCGGGTTCGTCGCGATGTGGGTCGGCGACATCCTCTACGGCTACTTCTCGATGCTGGAGCAGACCTCTCTCGAGTCGGTCATCGACTTCGCGTACGTGCTCGGCTACACGCTCGCAGCGCGGGGGGTCCTGCAGCAGCTCCGCGTATCGTGACGCTCCTCGACGTCGCGTAGGCTGCTCCATGTTCTGTCAGGGTGGGGTGATGCGGCGGCCCTTCGCGCGCCGCCGCTCGATCGCGCGGTCGCGCCGCTCAATGCGACGAGGGCGCAGGCGAGGTCCGACTCAGCCAGTCCTCGAAGCCGTCGTCACCCGCACGCTCGACGAGCGTGCCGAGCGCGTGATGGCGCAGGAAGTATCGAAGCGTCGCGGCGTAGCGCTGGTAGGCGAGGGTGGGCTCCGCCGTCTCGCGCGCTCCCGCGAGCGCCTCCTCCGCGCTCTCGTACACGACGTGCCCCATGTCGAAGTCCTGCCCCGAGCCGAGGACGGCGAGGCCCTCGTAGAACCAGCGCGGGCCCATCGCGTCGTCGTCTCCGTCGAGCAGACGCACGTGCAGCCGGTGGATCATCTCGTGAGCGTAGAGGCGGGCGAGGCTCTCGGGCGCTTCCGCGTACACTGGGTGCGCACGGGCGTACGCCTCGGCCGTGACGGAGAGGAGGATGCGGCCCTCGATGGCGGCGACGGGGCCCGTTCCGGGGAGGGGCGTGTCCGAAGGAGCGTCGTAGATCACGAGCACTGCGCTCCATAGGTCCGCTCGCGTCGAGAAGATCTCGACCCGATCGAACGTCGGCGCCTCGGCCTGCGCCGCCCATCCGTTCTCGTCCGCGAACGATCGTACGATCTCCCAGCCCCGAACGATCGCGCTCGCGTACTCGGCTCTTCGGCTCTCCACGTCCTCGGGCAGCGTCATGTGCGACGCGACGCTCTCGGCCGAGGTGGGATCGAGCGCGGTCTCTGGCGCGCGCTCGGCGCCCTCGCTCGCATCGGACCGCACCGCCGCCCGGTCGGCGCGCCCAGGCGGTGCGCCGCACGCCCACAGCGCCACGGCGATGACAGCCAGCTTCCGGGATCGCATCGCGCGAAGGCTAGACCAAACGCGCGAACCGCGCCCGGGGTCCTGCTGCGCGGTGCTACTCTCGTCTCGTCATGGACGCCTTCGGTCCGTCGGAGCTCGCGGGCGCGCGCTGCGCCGTTCACCCGGCGCTTCCGGCCGTCGCCGTCTGCGAGCGGTGCGGGAGCTATGCGTGCATCGACTGCCATCGGCTCGTCGAGGACAGGGCGGTCTGCGCCGGGTGCGTCTCGCGCGTGCGGCGGGGCGACTACGGATCGTGGGTCGCCATCGCTTCCGGCATCTGCGCGTTCCTCGGGCTCGGTTGCGCGCCTCTAGCCCCTCTCGCCATCGCGATGGCCGCGTTCGACCTCGGCCGCATCGCCACGAAAACGGCGCCGAAGGGTGGGCTCAAGGTCGACCTGATCGCGATCGCCATAGGCGCGCTCGGTACGATCGTGTGGATCGCGGTGATCGTCCAGATGGTCTCGAGCACCGGGTCGGACGGGTCAGAACTGTTCGGGGACGACGTCTCCGGGTGGTAGTGCGGAGACGACGAACCACGCGGCGATGGCGCCCGAGATCGCGAACAACAGCGCGATCGCATACGCGCCGAGGTCGAGCCCGAGGAGGCTCCCGACGATCACACCCGTCACCTCGCCCGCGACCCAGAACCCGACGCCGAGCGCGGCCCACCACTTCGTTCGGCCCTTGCGCGTGGCCAGGTCGGCGAGCCGCCTGCCGAACCACATGAGGAAGAAGAGCTCCAGCATCGCGTGATGATAAGGTGCTCGGCACGACGCGTCATCCGGTCAGAGCGTGTCCCCAGGTACGGGTAGCGCGCTCGAGTCGAGGTTCTGCGCGTTGTCGATGAAGTACACGTTCTGCATGAGGGCGCCCAGGTCGAGGAGCGGGTTCTGATTGTTCACGCCGACGAGGTTCCGCGAGACCACACCGTCGCGCGCGGTGATCGTCGACGCTTCCGCGATCTGGAGCCCGGCCAGCGCGCTGTCGGTGACGAGAAACGATGCGAGGTCGATTCGACCGCCGTCCACGGCGGCGAGCCCGCTGCCCCCGCCATATCCCGCGCACGTCGTTTCCGCGCACTCGCGCGGGAGCGTGTGTCGCACGGTCGTGTCGGTGAGCGTGATCGTCGTGCCTTCTCCCGCCGACAGGACGGCCACCTCACGCTCGTCCTCGAAGAGCGCACGCGTCACGTCGACCAATGCGCCGAACTGCGCGCTCACGGCTCGTCCGGTGCTGCCGTCCCAGGGGTTGCTCATCGTGCGTCGGATCGTGACGTCGTTCACCCGCGCCGTCGTGCCGGCACCCGAGGCCAAGAGGCCCACCTCGACGCTGTCCTCGGCCAGCATGCCGTCGATCGAGCAGGACGAGCCGCTATCGCAGTGTAGGGCGCGCCCTCCGACGCGGACGTCCGGAATCGCGCGCGTTCGCACCGCGGAGAGGTCCGTCACGCGGAGCGCCGTCTCCGGGCCCGACACTCCGACCGCGATCCCGTACGCGTCCGCGACGGCCAGCCGCTCGGCGTCGAGCGTGCCGGCGCCTTGGACCGCCAAGCCGAGCCGAAGGTCGGCCGTGTGAACGAGGACACTCTCGGGCTGAAAGAGCAGGACGTCGCTGCCCTCGATCACGCTCCGGTATCCGACCGACACGGTGAGCGCGAGCTCGGCGTCGGCGATCGCGGTCCGACGTAGCGCGAGCGTGCCGCCGGCGAACGCCATGACCGCATTCCCGGTGTCGCCCGAGTCGGGGATCGCCACCCCTCGTACGAGGGACCGATCGAGCTCGACGCTCGCCCCGTTGGACGTCCAGACACCGGCGCTGAGCGTTCGCTCGATGAGCGATCGGGTGAACGTCACGTGCGCGTTGTCCTGGGTGGCGATGCCGGCGCCCAGGTGCTCTACCGGGGCCGCGGCCACGTCGCGGATCACCGTGTCGGCGAGATCGATCGACGCTCCCGCAGTGCGGACGAGCGCTCCGGCCGACGAGCACCGCTCGACGATCCCGCGCTCGACGTGCACCACGCCGTTCTCGTCGGCGATGATGCCCATGCCGAGGTCGCCGTCGGCCGTAGGCACCACGTCCGACACGACGAGCGCCTCGGCCCGAACGACGGCGCCCTGATACGCGACCACGCCGAACGTGCTCGCGCCAGCGACGTGGACGTTGCGCGCGAGGAGCTCGCCCTCGCCGTCCGCGCGTAGACCGGTGAACCCAGGTCCGATCGTCACGTCCTGGACCGCGGCGTCACGTGCGATCGTGTCCACGATCGCGCGATGCATCTCCGACGCGATCAGCCGAGTGCCCTCGACGCACGCGCCACGGACGGTGACGCCCTCGGGGATGCGCACCTCGCCGTCGTACTCGCCGACCGCGACGCCGATGACGTCGCCCGGCCCGGCGACTGCGAGCGCCTCCGCGATGGACGAGAAGGGCAGGGCGCGCGTTCCGTCACCGCCCGTATCGGCGTCTGCGCGGACGAAGATCGTCGGCGCGGGCTCGTCGTTCGCCGGCCACCCGTCGGGCGCGCATGGGGGGCCTAGCGGCGCGCACGCCGGATCACCCGGAAAGCGGTACGTGCCGTCACCACACGCGGGCTCGTCCGCCGGCCACGGCGCGCAATACGAGAGCCGATCGTCGAGAGCGACCTCGGTCCAGCCCAAAGGGCAGGGCGCGATCCCGGGGGGAGCTACCTCGCGCGGCATGGCGGGGGACGGGAGCGTGCCGCCGTCGGTGGCCGCGTCGTTCGTTCCGGCGTCGGAGCCGCCGTTCTCGGGGGCGTCGCCGCCGCACGCCGGGAGCAACGCGACGAGCGCGACGACGTAGCTGAGGGCGGCCCTGACCCAACCAGGCAAGGAATCCAGGGTATCACCACCTCAGCGCGCGGCGGCGGTCACGTGCGCACCCGACCCGCGCCCCTCGATCCGCCGGCGCTGGCGCACGTCGAGAGGGCCGGACTCGCTCGCCAGCTCCGGCGCGTCGTCGTCCTCGACCTCGACGAGCCACAAGACCGCGATCTGACGCAGCGCCCGGTCGCGCGACCCGTCGCGCGCCACTTCGACCATCGCGGCGCGGACTTCGTCGTCGTCGCAGAGGTAGAGAAGGCTCGCCGCGTCGAGCGCGAAATCGTCGAGGCCGCCGAACGCCTGCGCGACGACGTCGGGACGCGGCGGCGGATTCGAACACCGTCGGGGCGTGCTCGCTCCTCGTGAACACGGCGAGGATCCGAGGGCACGTCGCCGTTCTCCTGACGTCGAGGAGAGCGCGGGCGGCGCGCTTCCACGCGGTGACGGCGTCGCTCACGTTCGCGACGTCCGCCGTCGCGCCCGGGCGCCGGCCGTCGGGGCCGGGTGGGACGAGCCACCGCTCGAGGTACGGGACGCTCTCGTCGGGCGGGAGGCGGATCGCGACGAGCGCGAGCGCGGCCATGCGCTCGGGGCTACAGGCGAGGTCGCACTCGCGCAGGTCTTCGACGAGGTGCGCTCCGTACGCGGGCGATGGGTGGTCGGCGAGGTATCGAGCCGAGGCGTCGGCCACCGCATCGCCGGAACGGAACGCGCCGTCATATACGGCGACGATCGCTTCGTCGTGGAGCGTCTCGACCGCGCGGTCGAGGACGATCGAGGGCATCGGCGCGCCGCGCCGAAGCGACTCGAGCAGCGGCCGAGACAGTCGCCGAGCGCGCGCGGCGTCGAGCGCTTCGAAAGCGTGCGCCGGTGCCTCGACGTCGCCTTGGAGAAGCGCCGCGAGCGCGTCGTCGAGCGAAGGCATCGACGCCAGCGCGGCGTCGGGCGTTCCTTCCGCGAGCGCTCCGGACCACGGAAACGGTGGCGAGCTCGCCGGGAGATACGCTCCCAGGCGGAGGCCGGACGCGCTCACGAGCACGACGGTGTCGCCCGCCTGGCCCTCCGCGCCGCGCTCGGTGCGCTCCACGATGGTCGCGCTCTCGGAGTCGCACTCGCGGGCGAGCGCCTCGCAATCGGCGGCCTCGCTCTCGCTCCTGCCGACGAGGAGCGGAACGGTCGTGCCGCCGGCTCGGGCGTTCGCGGTCCACTCGAGAACGCACCCGACGTGACCGGCTCCGGCGAGCTCGACGCTGGGCGTGGTGCTGCACGCGACGTGAACCGACCACCCGTCTCCTTCGGCCGAAGCGAGAATCGTGCGTCCCGCACGCGAGCCGATCGCACGCAGCGGCCTGCGCGACCAGGACGAGCAGACAATAGCGTCGCGGAGCGAGCGTCACGGCGACATCCTACCGCGGCGCTTCGCCCCGCCTATCGTGCCGTTCTTCGGGGCGGATCGACTCAGCGCCGCACGACGTACGTCACGCTCTCGGACGCCGTCATGCGCGTCGCCGGGAACGTGAGGGCTCGGACGTGAGGCTCCATGCAGGCGCTGACGGCGTCGGGGCCGATCACGACCGCGCGGATCGTTCCGCTCGGATCGACGACCATGGCCACGCGCGCCGTCCGCGCTTCGTCGGTGAGACACGTCTGCAGCTGGTGGAGCGCCGGCCGGAAGACTTGCTCCGTGATCGCGGGCGTGATGCGCGTGGGCCGAGTGTCGACGGTCTCTTCGGGCGGCGGTACGGGCTCAGCGGGGGGCGCGGTCTCGTCCGCCGGCGGCGGCGCGTCGAGCCAAGCGATCGCCGCGCGAGCGCCTTCGCGCACGGGCGCCGTAGCGAGCGTGTCGTCGGCGATGTGGGTCAGGAGCGGCACCGCATCCCGGCGGCGAACCGCAGCGAGCGCGTGCTCTGCCGCGACGAGCGCCTCGGTCATGTGCGGGTCTCCGTCCTCGGCGTGATAGAGCGACAAGAAGCGCTCGATCGCCGTCGCGGAGGCGCGGTCGCCGAGGCCGCCGAGCCCCTCGAGCAGGCCGGGGAGCTCGACGCTCGGGGTGAGAGGATCCTCGAGGTGGCGGACGAGCGCGGGGACCGTGGCGCGCGCGTGCATCGCGGCGGCGGCCTTGGCGAGCGCACCGACGGGCGGCGCGCTCGTCCCGGCGAGGAACGACGCGCGCCGTTCGAGCGCGTCGCGCACGAACGAGAGGCCCGTCGTTCGCTCTCCCACCGCGGTGCAAGCCGCGATCCGGAGCGGCTCGGGCGCGTCCGTCTCGCTGCAGAGGTCGACGAGCTGTCCCGTCACCTCCTCGTCCGGGAAGCGCGCGAGATACGTGACGGCGAGCGCGCGACCGCCGCCGAGCCGCGGATCGTGCAGCGACGCAGCCGCGAAGAGCTGCTCGGCGAGCGGCTCGGGCTCCGGGAGCTCGCCGCTGGTCTCGGGAGCCCACGCGCCGGGTCGGACCGACGCCGCGAGCACGTCGACGCCGAGCGAGACCTCCCACGTGCGACGGCCCTGCTCGGGCTCGACGAAGATCGCCTTTCCGTCCCGTCCCACCGCGACGATCCCGCCCTCCGACGCGGCCGCGCCGACGAGGTCAGCGTCGCTCCTGTACACCCACTTCACCTCGTTCTCGTTCGGCGCGAGCGCGAACAAGAGCTTGTAGAACTGGAGGTAGATCGCGTCGCCGTCGAGCGTGACGGTGTCGTTCTCCACCACTGGCCGGAAGAGCTGTCGCACGCGCCACTGCGCCGCGTCGGGGGCCGGCGCGGGCGCGTAGCCGTCGAGCAGCAGCGGCGGCTGACCGGGGAGGGGTCTGCCGAGCGGCTCCCACCACGCGACGCGAGAGCGCACGCCCGCTTCGGCGCCGGGCTGCAGGCGCACGAGCCCGTGCTGTCCCGCGAACACGCCGCCCTTGGCGACGAGCGCGTGGCCGACGACGCAGTCCTCCATGCGCATCCGCGCGCGCTCGGCGCCCGTCGTCGCGTCGAGGAAGGAGATGCGCTGCGTGGCCCACGGCACGATCACGATGTCGCCCGAGACCGCGGCGGTTCCCGCGGGCATCTGCAGCTCGTGAGACCACTCTACCGAGCCGTTGCGGGCGAGGACTACGACCCCGTGCGGGCTCGCCTGGGGCCCCCACGACGCCGAGATGACCGTCCGGTCGCCGTCGCCGTCGGCGCCGACGAGGGTCCAGTCGTCGTCGAGCGTGAACAGGTGCTCGCCCGATGCGAGATCGCGGCCGACGATCCCGTCGGCTTCCTGGGTGACGACGACGTTGCCTGCGACGAGCGGAGCGGACCGAGCCTCGGTGTCGATCGAGAAGAGCATCTGCGACGCCGCGAGGTCCCACGCGAAGATGCCGCCCGGACGCGCGCCGACGATCACGGGGCGTTCCTCGCGCGGCGGTGGCGATGCGAGCGCCCGAAGCACGAGCGTGATCTCCGGGTCCTGGTTCTCCGGGAACGCCGCCGAGAAGGCGCTGCCTCCGCAGCCCCCGAGCGCGGGGGCGATGACGAGCGAGCAGAGGAGCACGACGGGGATGGAGAGACGCATCGGCTCAGCCCCCCGCCGCGGCGTGCGTTTCGGACGTCGGGCTCGGTCGCGGCGCCGCGCCCTCCCCAGCGGGCGCCGCGGGGCTCTCGTCTTCGGCCTCGCCCTCGCGCGCCGCTTCCGCGACATGGTCGTCCTCCGGGAGCGCGGCTGCGATTCTCTCGGAGGACCTGTCTGGACACCGGCGTGCGGAGCGCGACCAGCTTCTCGACGAGCGCGATGCGTACGGCCGCGGGAACGTCGTCCCGAGTCGCGATTGCATGGAGCGCGGGCCCGAGCGGCTCGACCGCCGGTGCGTCGAGCTCTCGAGCGATGCGGCGCACGTCGCCGGCGTTGGCCTGAGCGCCCACGATTGCCACCGCCTCGGGAAGCCCTCTCTTCGCGGCCGAGACGAGATCGCGCATCGATGCGCGTGCGTTGGTGGCGCCGAGCGCGGTCGCCGCCGCGCCGCGGACCTCGGACGACGTGTCGTCGAGGAGACGGACGAGCACCGTGCGCGAGCCGGGGGCGTTCATTTCCGCGAGACCGCGCGCCACGGCGCTGCGGACGGTGGCGCGTCGATGCGATGCGAGCTCGCCGAGAGCACGAGCCGCGTCGGAGCGATGGACGGCCGCGATCGCGCTCACGGCCGCGTCGAGCAGCCGTGGTGGCAGGCCCTCGCGAATGCGCTCGAGGAGCGCGCGGACCGAGGCGCGGTCGGCGCGCCTGCCGAGCACGCGGATTGACCGAGCGACCTCCTCACGGTCGGGCGACGCGAGATTCGGCTCGGATGGCGTGTCGGCGTCGGCCGTCGGGCTCGGCGCGGGGGTCTGGGTCGCGGGTGGTCGATCCTGAGCCGACGCGGTCGTCGCCGCTGGGCCGGAAAAGAACGTGATCGAGCAGACGAGCGCCGCGGCGTACTGCATGGGCCGACGCGAGCGCCACAGCGGGGTTCCGTGCGCGGTCATGGGCGCCTCCAGGCGAGGAGGGAATCACGACGTGGTGGCGCCGTGCAAATCCGGCGAACCGTGGAGCGGCCGCGGTTGGACGCTTCGCCGGAATCGCGATACGGAGGCGCGGTGATCGAAGGCGCCATCAGCCTCTTCGACTTCGAGCGCATCGCGGAGCAGCGCGTCCCGCAGATGGCGTGGGATTACTACGCGAGCGGCGCCGCCGACGAGATCACGCTACGGGACAACCGCGCTGCGTTCGACCGGCTTCGCCTGTTCTATCGCGTGCTGGTGGACGTCTCGCGCATCGACCCGGCGACGACGGTCCTCGGGCAACGCGTCTCGATGCCTGTCCTGGTCGCGCCCACCGCGTTTCACGCTCTCGCGCACGAGGAGGCGGAGGGCGCGACGGCGCGCGCCGCCCGCCGCGCCGACACGGTCATGATCCTCAGCACGCTCAGCAACACGCCCGTCGAAGAGGTCGTCGCGGAAGGGGGCGGGTGCGTCTGGTTTCAGCTCTACGTGTACTCCGATCGAGGCGCGACCGAAGCACTCGTGCGGCGCGTCGAGCGCGCGGGAGCGCGCGCGATCGTCGTCACCGTCGACGCACCGCTCCTCGGCCGACGCGAGCGGGACGTGCGCAACGGGTTTCGCCTTCCGGTCGGGCTCGCGGTGAGCAACATGACTGCGGCGGGCATGGGTGACGTTCCCGAGGCGGCAGGCGAGTCGGGCCTCGCGGCGTACTTCGCCTCGCTGATTGACCGCTCTCTCGAGTGGCGCGACCTCGAGTGGCTCCGGTCGGTGACGTCGCTCCCGATCGTCGTCAAGGGCATCGTTCGAGCGGACGATGCGGTGCGAGCCGCACAGTGGGGAGCCGCTGCGATCGTCGTGTCGAACCACGGTGCGCGGCAGCTCGACACGTCGCCGGCGACGATCGATGCGCTGCCCCGCATCGCAGACGCGGTCGCCGATACCGGTCTCGAGATCCTTCTCGACGGAGGCGTTCGGCGCGGGACCGACGTGATCAAGGCGCTCGCGCTCGGTGCGCGCGCCGTCCTCGTGGGCCGGCCGGTCCTGTGGGGCCTCGCGGCGGGTGGCGCCGAGGGTGTGGAGGCCGTGTTGTCGATCCTTCGCGCGGAGCTCGAGCTCGCGATGGCGCTCGCGGGCGCGCCCGACGCTGCGCGCATCACGAGGGATCTGGTCGACCCGCCATGAGCTCCCGGCGATCACGTGACTCTTCTCGCACCCATCACCGTGGGCACGCGCGCTGCTACGTTGCTGGCCTCGTGACCTCCCTACCTTCAAACCATTGGCGTCTTTCTCAGCCGGCCGAGGTCCGAGAGCCCCGGCGAAGAGCGCATGGAACGTTCCGTGCGCTGCTCATCGCCTGCGCGATCGGTGGCGTGGCTGCGGCGCCGTCGACGGCGTCGGCCGTCGAGGGCGCACGCGCGGTGACCTCGCCGCTCGACGGCAACGGCCACAACGTCAGCTTCGACGGGCGCCTCTTCATCGTCCGCACGAGCCCCGGCTGGGAGGCGCGGCTGCTCCGCCCCGAGCGCATCACTCGCGACGCGAGCGGGTTCCCGAACGTCTCGGACGCCTTCACGCCGCCGCTCCTCATCCAGACGCCGGACAACGAGGAGAACGCGCTCGCGATCTGTGAGCCCGACGCGAGCGCGACGCCGTACCGGTGTGATGCCTCGGGTGCGGCCGCCGCCGGCGGTGCGTTCGCTTGCTACGACGTCTGGGTCATCGACTCGAACGCAGTGAGCGGTGACAACCGAATGCGTCGCCGCCGACTGTTCGTTCGCGTGCGCAACCCCGACACGCGCGACGCGACGATCGAGCAGTTCGAATGGCGGACCGGCCTCGAGTATCTCGGAACCGCGCTCCGCGGGATCGAGCCGACCGTGACCCGCGACGGGCACCTCCTCGTCTATCAGGGCGTTCGCGAGAACGACGGTTCGATCGACACGCTCGTCTACTCCTACAACGCGAACGCCTGCGCCGCGACCGGTTGGTCGGCGCCCCGCGACATCTCGCAGATGCACGCCGACTCGCATCTGTCGGGCACCTATCGCCTCGCGGACAGCCCGCTCCGCGCCCCGGACGGCTCGGTCTATGCGGACCGCATTCACGGCGCGTACCCGTGGATCTTTCCGAGCGGCGAGGCGATCAACTTCACCGCGGCCAACATGCCGTGTCGCGCCACGGAGGATCCGCCCGGCTGCGGCCCGCGCCGCAACGCGCTCAGCGTGCTCGGTTACCCGACCAACTGGGCCCTCGCGAACATCGACGGCGAGGTGAACCCGTCGCGCGAGGACTCCGTGAGGCTGTTCTTCAGCTCGCCCGGACCGCGGACCTTCGCGGAGATCCCCGTGACACCCGGGATCGACGTGTGGCCGTTCTTCGGGAGCAACACGTCCAACTACACGGAGCTGGTCTTCGACGACGGGCTCGATGGGCGATACGTGGCCGTGTGGCACATGAACGAGCTCGTCACCTCGTCCGGTGAGCTCGACCTCGGGCACACGGCCGACACGAGCGGCTTCTTCAACACCGGTCGCCTGCTCGGCGGCGCGAGCATGCCCGCGGTCAACAACGGCAGCGTCGGCAAGGCCGTCGTCTTCGACGGCCGGACGGGTCGCATCGAGGTCGCGACGTCTGCGAGCACGAGCCCGGTCAACCAGCTCACCGTCGAGATGGACGTGCGGCCGGCGGCCTCACCCGACTGCGACGGTGAGAACAACTACCGCTACATCTTCGGCAAGGGCGACTTCGACCGCGGCGCGTACTCGCTGGTGTTCGAGGAGGACGGATCGTTCCAGGCCCGCGTGCACGCGGGCGGCGCGACGCGCTCGCTCTTTTCGGGGCGCGCGATCCCGATCGGCACGTTCAGCCACGTTGCGTTCGTCTACGACGCCGCGAGCGGCACGCTCGCGTTCTACGTCGACGGCGAAGAGACGAACCGGGCGACGTTCCCGCCCGCGACGCTCGACGGCTCGTCCGACCCGATTCGCATCGGCGGGATGGTCGACGCGCCCGCGTGCCCGCCGGGCCTCGGGTCGTTCCAAGGGACGATCGACGAGGTGAAGATCTCGAACATCGCGCGTTACGGCGAGTTCGCTCCCGCGATGGAGGCCGACGGAGGCGTTGGAACCGATGGCGGGACGAGCCCGCGGTCCGATGGAGGCGTGCGACCCGGGCACGACGGCGGCTCGCCGAACAACGATGGCGGTGGTGGCTCGGCCGATGGCGGCCGTGCGCGAGCCGATGGAGGTGATCCTGTCAATCCTGGCGACCCGGGTGGCTCGGGTGGCTGCTCCGTGGGCGAACGGGGCGCGCTCTCGGGGCTCGCGTTCGTGGGCATCGTCGGGGTGCTCGCGGTGGGTCGACGTCGCCGCGCGAGGCGCTGATGCGCGCACGGTGCGTCGCCGTCGCCGTCGCTGCGCTCGCGCTGGGCGGGCTCGTCGCGCTCGCGTCGGGGTGCGACGCGGGAGGAGGCGAGCCCGGTGGCTGCGTCGTCCGATGGGCGCTCGAGCGATGGCGGCCCGTCGGACCTCCGCTTCGAGCTCGCCGAGCCGGCGCCCGACGGGTCGCCCGTCCTCGCGTCGATCGAGGCGGGCGCGGGGGCGCGCGTCGAGGTCGGCGGGCTTCCGCCAGGCGACCTGCTCGTTCGTCTCGAGGCCGTCGATCTCGAAGGCGGCCCGACCGTGAGCGCGCCGTGGATCGTGCCGACCGATGTCGTCGCGGGCGGCTTTCTCGCTCGCTCGCGGCGGGTCGTCGCGCCGCTCGCACCAATCGTGATCGAGGGCGCGCCGGGCGATCGCGTGCGATTGAACATCGCGGTGCGCGTCGTGCCACCGGACGCGGACATCGCGCACAGCCTGACGTGGACCGATGTCGACGTGGTCGACAATCCGAGCGTCGTCGGTCTCGCGCGGGTGCTCGGCGCGTGGTCGGACGATGGTCACGGAGGGCGGCTCTTCGACCGCTTCCTCCGGACGTTCGGAGTCACGCCGCACTCGGAGCGACCCGCGCTCGTCGAGCTCGCGAGCTCGCTCGCCGAGGACTTCGGTGCCGATCCGTCGGCGTGGGACCTCGACGCGCTTCCGCTTCGCGTCACCGCGGTGCACAACCGGCTCGACCTCCGCAACGACGAGCACTGCGGCGAGCTGCGGGTCTCCTTCAACGTCACCGATGCGCGGTTTCCCTTCGTGAACTTCCTCTTTCTCTTCGCGCAAGGCCTCCCCGGCGACGTGAGTGAGCTCGGCGTGCGCCACTGCGAAGAGACCGCGTTTCGCTGGGCGTGGCTCGCGGCAACCGCGCCGGGCGAGCTCGCGACGGCGGCGCGCACGATTCTCTCCGAGTCTCTCGTTCGCGAGCGTTTCCTGCTCGCCGAGTCGCTCGAGCGCACCGTCGGAACGTGGGAATGGCGACAGTGGCGTCCGGTCGACAACCCCGATACCGCGACGCGCGCCGAGCTGCCGCACGTTCTCGAGAACCAACCGCTGTTCGAGACGGTCGACGTGGCGGCGCTCGACGCTCCCGGAGCGTTGCGCGATGACTTTCTCGCGTGGCTAGCTTCGGCAGCGGACGGCGTCGAGGCTCGCACGGTCCGGATCCCCGATCGCTTCGCGCCGCTGTCGGCGCGCGCGACCGAGGGCGCGACGCGCCCGGTGCTCGACCTCTCGGGGCTCGACACGTCGCTCGCGGCGCGAAGCGAGCGCTTGAGGCTCGCGATCGATCGCGTCGGCTGCCCAGGCTGCCACGAGCGCTCGCCGACGTTCGTTCAGACGAGCCCCGAGCGCGTGTTCAGCGATTTCTATCGCGACGAGCTCGAGGCGCGGCGCGAAGCGCTCGACGCCTTCCGCGACGCGTCGACGGCCATGCCTCCGTTCGGTGCGCTCTCGGACTGACGCCGCGGTACCATCGGGTCGTGGCGAAGCTGACCAAGCGAGCGAAGTGGACCCTCATCGGTGTCGCTATCGCGATCGTCGCCGTCGTCTTCGTCACGGCGTACCCGGGACGACCCGAGCTCGCGCCCGCGGGCGACGACGCGGAGCGCGTGACCGAACGGTGGCTCGACGTCGTCCATGAACGTGCGGAGGACGGTTACTGGCTGGTCGTTCGCGGCACGCACCCGGGCGATCAAGTCGTCGCGGCGGCGACCGCCGGCACCCTCACGCACGCCGCCGTGTTCGACCGAGAGCGGGACGAGGTGATCGAGGCGAGCGGCGAGGGCGTCCACAGAACGCCGGTGCACGACCTCGTCGCCGAAGCGTTCCGCCTCCTCATCATTCGCCCGCGCGATTACACCGAAGAGGAGGGGCACGCGGCCGTCCGCCGCGCGCGCACGCGCGTGGGCGCCGCCTACGACTGGCTTGGTACCGTCGGTGCGCAGACCGACGAGCGCTTCTACTGCACAGAGCTCGCCCTCGATGCCTACCGCGCGCGCGACCGCGGCTGGCACCTTCCCCCCGTCGTGCATCCCCGCCAGATGGCGACCTTCGGCCGCGTCGTCTTCGACTCGGGCGCGCGCGAACGACAGATCGCGATACACATGCAGAGGTGACTTGCCTCCGCGCGGCCGACTCGCGCCGAGCCGTTCCCGCAGCTCAGCGGCGCAACGCGACGTCGGCGGGTGGGCACGCGCGGTGCTCGGGCTGTACGCCGGGTGCGGGCGCTTCGAAGAGGTGGGCCAGGGCGGCGTCGATGGCGTCGAAGTCGGGGATGAGCACGGAGTGGCCTTCGGCGGTGTGGATGCCGCTGGTCTCGTGCCGGCCGAGGAGGATCCCGTGCATGTGCTCGGGGGTGACGCGCGTGAGGCGGCGGGCGAGGGTGATGAGCTCGAACCGGCTCATGGTGGTGGTGACACCGCGATCCAACGCGTCGGAGAGGAGCGGGATCCACTCGGTCGCGCCGAGCGCGCGGACCCGGTCGCGGACGCCGAAGAGGACGGCCTGCTGGCGGCGCGCGCAATCCCAGTCGGATCGGCCGTGGCGACTGCGGACGTACATCGCCGCGGTGCGCCCGTCGAAGTGGTGGTGGCCCGCGTCCACGTCGAGGAGGCGGCGTCCGCTGTCTTCACGCTCGTCGATGAAGTTGTCGATGATGGGGCACGGGACGTCGACGTCGACGCCACCGAGACGGTCAATCGTTTGCTCGAACGCGTCGAGGTCGCCGACGATGACGTGCTGGATGGGGATGGCGAGCGTCTCCGAGACGACGTCACGCATGAGCTCGAGCGGATCGCGCTCGTTCCGGGTCGCTATCCGAAGCGTGGCGTTGATCCGTGCCGGACCATGTCCGGGCACGTCCACGTAGAGGTCGCGAGGGATCGAAACGAGGCCGACGTGCTCGGAATCGTCGTCGTAGACCACGACGATGATCGTGTCCGCGCGTCCCCAGCCGCCGCTGTGCGTGTGATCGATGCCGATGAGCAGATAGTTCTCGGTCTCGCTCAGCCTCGGCGTCGGGTGCCGCTCCGTCTCGACAATCTCGGGGAGCTCCTCTTCCGGTACGTCGAGCCCGAGCGCGATGTCCTCGCGCGCCGCCTCGTCGTCGCGGCTGTCGGTGTCGCTGCCGGGCGCGCAATCCGCCGTCGAGCGCTGCGCGTGCTCCGCGTCGCTCCGCCGCGCGCGGTACGTGTAGGGGCGCCGAGAGAGCCAGAGGCTCGCACCGATCGTCGCTCCGAGCAGCAGCGCCACGGCACCGAAGAGGAGTCGCGTGAGGAGCATCGAGGTCAGTCGCACGAACGCGGGAGCTGCAGTCGGCGCGCCACGCGATTCCTCCCGTGTTTCCGCGCCGATCCGGTGCGCGACCGCGTCACCGCGTGCGCGCCGGCGTGTCGGCTCCGACACCCTCCCGGGTCATGACGAGCGCCCACGCGATGAGGACGCCCTGGAGCGGGAGACGCAGCCACAGCGCCCAGGAGGGGACCCCGGCGTGGCCGTCGATCGCCATCTGGACGTTCGCCGGAAAGATCGCGACGAGAAGCGCGACGAGCCCGAAGCCCGCGAGCCGTCGAGTCGTGCGCGGCAGCACGAGCACGCCCAGCGCGATCTCGGCGATGCCCGAGGCGAGGACCAGCCCTGCCGGCCAGGGAAGCCACCGCGGCACGATCCCGAGGTAGAAGCCCGGATCCCGAAAATGGTTCAGGCCGGCTGCGACGTAGAACACGGACATCGCGACGAGAAACGCGCTCTTCGTGACGCGGCGCACCCGCGCTCGTGCCGCTCCGTTGACCATGGCTCGCAAGATACGCAAGGTACGGTCGTGATGCGTCTCCGGATCTCGGCGGTGATCGCGATTCTTCTCGCGTCGTGCACGTCCCGCGAGCTCCCCCCCTCGCATGCCTCTCCGGACGAAGGCCCACCGCCGGGCGGTGAGAGCCCGCTCGAGTCCGACTTCGTCCGCACGGAGCTCCGCGAGATCCACGGCCTGTGCGACGCGCGCGTCAGCGGGCTCGAGACGAGCGTCGACGATGCGGCGCAGCGCGAGGACATCGCCCGTGCGATCGCGGTGGGCGCGTACGCCGTCGGCGAGCTCGCCGACGGGTCGGGCGATGCGGAGGTGATGGGGCGCACCGGCGCGGGCGCGCGCGGCTGTGCCGAGACACCGAACGACATCGGCTGCGGCGTCACGCCCGTGCCGAGCGCCGGCGCTGGGGCAGAGAGCCCGATACACCAAGACACGGTCGACGCGCGCCTATCCGCGTCGGACCGGATCCGCGACATCAACCGAGCGCTCGACGCGCTCGACGACTTCGTCTTCCAGAAGCCGGACCCCGCGACGTGGACCGACGACGATCGCGGAGCATGGGAGACGCTGCGCCAGTCCGCGCGAAGCGAGTGCGAGCGCGAAGATTCCCACGCGCGTCGCGGCCCGCCGCCTCGGCCCGGCCCCGTTCAGTGAGAGGGTGCGTCGTCGCCCCAGACCTCTTCGAGCCTTCGGTCACGTCCGCACCCACGGCGATACGTGGTGTAGCGAACGGGATGCGTCCGGAAGAAGTCCTGGTGATAGTCCTCGGCGACCCAGAACGGCGTCGCGTCGAGGATCTGTGTCGCGATGGTCGCGCCGAGCCGCTGCGCGACCTGTCGCTTGCTCTCTTCCGCCAATCGGCGCTCCTCGTCGTTGCGAACGAAGATGACGCTCCGGTATTGCGATCCGATGTCGCAGAACTGCCCGTCGCTCTGCGTCGGATCGACGTTGTGCCAGAAGATGTCGAGGAGCGCGGCGTACCCAATCCGCGCCGGGTCGTAGACGACGCGGACCGACTCGAAGTGCCCCGTCGTTCCGGACGAGACCTCCTCGTACGTCGGGGTGATCCTCGTGGCCGCCCGAGTAGCCCGACGTGACCGAGTCGACCCCGTCGACGCCCTCGAACGCCGTCTCCATGCACCAGAAGCACCCGCCGGCGAAGACGGCCTCACTGCGACCCGCCGCCGGCGCGGGCGCAGAGCTCGTCCCCGCCGCCGGCGCCCGCTCCTCCTCGACGGGCGTCGACGCCGCGTGCCCCTGATTGCACGAGGCGAGCGCGACCGACACCACCAACGCGGCCCTCATCATCGCGACCCCCGCGCCGGACGGAACTCGAGCGAGACCGAGTTGATGCAGTACCTCTGCCCCGTCGGCTCGGGCCCGTCGTCGAACACGTGCCCGAGGTGCCCACCGCACCGGGCGCAGTGGACCTCGTTGCGCATCATCCCGAGCGAGGTGTCCGCGTCTTGTGCGACACGACCGCGCTCGATGGGCTTCGTGAACGAAGGCCAGCCCGTCCCGGACTCGAACTTGTCCGCCGACGCGAAGAGCGGTGCGCCGCACCCGGCGCAGTAGAACGTGCCCGAGCGGTGCTCGTCCCAGTACGCGCCCGTGAACGCGCGCTCGGTTCCCTGCTCGCGAAGCACGCGGAACTGCTCTTGGGTGAGCCGCCGCCTCCACTCGTCACGAGAGAGCTCGAGCCGCTCACCGAGCGGCGGCGGCGTGTCGCCGACGCGCGACACCGGTCGCGTCGGGCCCGGCCACGACACGTCTTGAGCACCCGCTTCCGCGGCGCGCCCACACGCAGCCCCGACCGGAGCCGCCAACACGGTCATGATGAAGTTTCTTCTTCGCATCTCGACCGAATGTACGCGCTCGCTGCGGGCCGGTTACACGGCTCACGCAGCCACGCGGATCCGCGCGCGTTTCGCCCCGAGCGCGGCGATGACGTCCAGCAGGTCCGACACGGCGTTTTCGGGCGCGGAGCCGAGGTCGAAGTGGAAGCGCCACCCGTTCTTGATGGGCGACGGGTCGGACAGGTAGTGCACCGCGCCGAGGAGCCGTGTCTCCGGGTCCGGACGATGCGTGTCGGCCTCGTCCATCCACTTGCGAAACCACTCGACAATCGGATCGAACGGCGCGGACACGGGGACGCCCTCGAACTCGAGCCACATCGCGTTCCACTTGAACGGCTCGAGCACGACCGACATCCCGTCCCACTCGAACGTGACGGTCTCGAACGTCACGTACGTCTCGGTGTCCACTTCGACCGTCTCGTCTGGCTCGCCGTCGACCAGCCTCACGCCGTCGACCCGCATGCCGAGCTCGAGGATCCCTTCTCGGGCGACGGTCCCGTCCGCAGAGAGCACGGCCGCCTCACCAATCGCGTCTTGCTCCTCGTGGAGCCACGCCGACAGGCGGTCGACGTAGTGCTCTCGAACGTGCGCGAGGAGCTCGAGCAGGTTCACGAACGCGATCGGACCACGGGACCTGGCATTGTGTACAGCAAGTTGCAACCGGTCCCACGGTGCGCGCGTTCAGGGTGTGCTCACGGGGTGGCGCACTCGCTCCAGGCGGGCGGCCAGTCGTCGCAGAAGTGGCACCACGGATCGTCGGAGCCGACGCAGGCGTCGCAAATCGGATCGTTGCAACAGTCCGCACCTTCGCAGGCGACGCTGTCGGGCGCCGTCGTGCCCGTGGCGAGCTGCTCGGTCCAATCCGCCAGCCGCGTCCCGTTCACCGTCCGGTCGTAGAAGAAACTGTACGGAGTCGCGCAGTGCACGGAGCCGGGTGGCACGTACGAGCGGAAGTTCGGCACCGCGGTCTGGATCTCGTCGAGGCTCGCGCGAAACGCCGGCGGCCAATCCTGCGCCATCCCGCCCATCGCCGTGAAGTAGAAGATCTGGTCGGCGTCGAACTCCGTTGCCGTCTGAGCGAAGCGGTGCTGCGGGAAGTGGTTGGCGATGCCAATGTAGACGTCGGGGAGCGTGAGCTCTTCGATCGGTCGCTGTAGCTCGGGGACGAACGGCGGCAGGTTTGGCTGCGCTCCCCAGTTCGGCAGGCTCTCGGCGAGGAACGAGTCCGTGATGATCCCCGCGCCCGAGTCCGCGAGCACCGAGATGTGCGCGTCCGCGTAGTGATCGGCGATGTACGCCGAGTGAAGGATCGCTCCGTATGCGCCGGCGCTACAGCCCGAGACCAAGACCGACTCGGGGCTCGCGTACCGCGAGTAGACCCACGAGAGCGCCGCCGAGGCGTTGACGAAGCCCTTGTGCTGGATCGTGATGTCCGACCGGTACTCGACGACGGCGTTGCCCCAGTGAACGTCGCCGGTGCAGTACGGCAGGTGCACGATCGTCCAATCCGCGAACGGAGTCGCGGGATCAGGGTCGAAGATCCCCCGATCGTGCCGTCGTCTATCAACGCGAGGAAACCGTCGAGCGTGCCGGCTTCCGGCGTGAAGAGCGCGTCCCGGGCCACGCACGTCTCGAGGCTCCAACACGCGCCCCCGCCCCGGAAATCGATGATCACGCGATCCGATCGCCCGCCCCGGACGAAGAAACGGTACGGCGTGCCCGTCGAGCAGATCGTGTCGCCTCCGGGCTCGACCGTGATCCACTCTCCGGCCTCCGGCGCGGCCGGCAGCCCGTCGTCGGGCGGCGGCGGCGGCCCGTCGTCGCCGTTGCAGGCCGAGCAAGCGAACAAGACGAGCGATGCCGTGATGCGTGCCTTCATCGATCGGAGGCTATCCCGACTGCAATACGGCGTCGACGGTCCCTCGGATCGAGATCGATCGACCGCTAGCGAGCGGAGAGGCGGGCGGCGAGCGTTTGGAGGCGCGCGAGCGTGCGCCCGTCGGGCTCCGCGGCGATCGCGGCTTCGACGGCCGGCCGCGCTGCCGCGCCATACACGTCCGCGATCGTGCTCGCCGCGTCGTCTGCGACGCCCTCGACGAAGGTCAGCATGACGAGGTTCTCGAGCACCAGCGGATCGGCCGGCGCCTCGCCGAGGATGCGGTGCGCCGCGCGATAGCGCGTGATCGCGTCCGTGTGCCAGCCGAGGTCGACGAACGCGTGCCCGAGGAGCACCTGCGGCCGCGCGTCGTCGGGGTGCTCGTGCGCGTACGCGTAGAGCGGGGCGACGTCGCCGCGCGTCAGACGCTCGCCGCGATCAATCCGCGCCTGCGCCTCGGCGAGGACGGGAGGCAAAGGCGCTCGGTCTCGCGCACGAGGCTCGACGGCTGACGGTGGGGCCGTGACATCGGCGCTCGCGGATGCGGCGGGCGCCTTGTCCGACTCGTCCGAATCCGGCGTGGTCGGTCCGTTCGTTGGCTCGGCGTTCGATGCGAGCGCGCGGATCTCGGGGGAGCGCGCGTCCGCTGTCGACTCGTCGCTTCGGAGCACCACGGCAGCGATCGCGATCGCTGCGCCGACTCCGACGGCGATCGCGCCCGCGATCGCGGGTGCCACCGATCGCCGCTCCCGTGCTTTCGGGGCGTGGACTCGAATCGGGCGCGACGGCGCGGCGCGGTGCGCGCCGAGCGCGTGCCGGATCTCCTCGCTCATCTCCTCGACGCTCGCGTAGCGGTCGAACGGCTCGGGGGCGAGCGCGCGCATGAAGAGCGGCTCGAGGTCGGGCGGAAGGAGCGGGTTGCCGCTGAACGCCGCGACGGCCGGCGGTGGGGGCGGAACCTCGTCGGTGATCATTCGGTACAAGATGGCGCCGACCGAGTACACGTCGGCGCGTCCGTCGGAGAACGCCCCCGCGAGCACCTCGGGCGCCACGTAGCGGTCGCGCTCGTCGGCCTTGCCCGTACGCAACGGGAGCGGTTCGTGCTCCGACACGATCGAGGCGAGGCCGATGCCCGTGATCCGCACGCGGTCTTGTCCGTGCGCGTCGCGGACGAGCCCCACGTCGTCCGGACCGAGCTCGCCGTGGGTGATGCCGCGTGCGTGCGCAGCCGAGAGCGCTTCGAGCAGATCGAGCGCGATGCCGAGGGCGCGCTCGCGACGAACCGGCCCCCGAAGGATCTCTTCGCGCAGCGTGCATCCGTCGTGGGGCGCGACCTCGACGTGAGGCACGCCGTGGCGGACGCCCGCGTCGCGGACGGATGCGACCCACGGGTGCTCGAACGTGCGCAGCTCCCGTAGCCGCCGCACGACCTCTTGGCCCTTGTCGTCGTCGCCCTCGCAGTCGATCGGTAGAACGATGAGCGTGCCGCGACGACCCTCCTGCTCCGTCTCGAACCCGAGGTAGGCGCGGCTCGTGCCGAGCACGCGTCGCACGTCGTAGCGGTCCCCGAGCAGCTCGCGAGCCGCCCTGAGCGGTGTCTCGCGCTCGGTGCGCGTTTCCACGGTGGTCATACGAGCCTCCCCACCAGCCGGACGTGGCGCACGGCCACCCCGCCGAGAATGACGCGCGAGTCTACGCTTCGATGCGCCGAAGGCGAGCGCACATCGCCGAAAAGTCCGTGCACTTCTCGTACATCCAGCCAAGCGGTCGAAAGCTCACGCATCGTCGGCGTGCGCCTTCTCATGCTCGACTCAGATGGGCGGCCACACGCGCGTCATGTCCGACATGCGCGCGTACACGACCGGGCCCGCGTCCTCGACCGCGAGCGACGCGTCGATGCGGTCGAACGTATCGTCGAGGCGGGTCCACGTCGACGCGTCGAGCGACGCCGGGTGATAGCCGATGGAGAGGGCGCGTGGCTCGTCGAGCGCTCCTCCGTCCCAGAGCGACCGGAGGATCTCGATCATCTCGTCGGCGCTGACGTAGTCGGCGAGGATGCCGTTGTCCGGTAGCTCGAGGATGGACAGGTGCGGCGCGGCGTCGCGCGCCGCGTCGTGCTCGCCTGGGTAGTACGGCTGCGATACGTCGTCGATCGGCCCCCACAGCGACATCGCGAGCGGGTAGAGCGAGGCGCCGGGCACGTCGCGCCACTCTTCCATCCTCCGCCAGTTGCACGCGCTCGAGTCGACGAGGAAGCCGTCTGTCGCGAGCGCGCGAAGGATGCGCTCGTCGGCCGCCCAACCTCCGGCCCGAAACGCCGTGGGCTTGCCGAGGCCGTGCGCCTCGAAGAGCGCGTCCGCGGCGCGGAGCATCGCGAGGTACTCGTCCTCTTCGTACGCCGTGCTCGGGACGGTGTAACCGACACCTCGCCAGCTCGTCGCGTACGTCGGCGACGTGCGGCACGTGACGCCGGTCACGTCGACGAAGTTGCAGTACGGGTGGATGTGGAGCCCCACCTCGTCGCCCCAGTCGTGGCGCGCTCGCTCGAGCCACGCGAGCTGCGCGTCCAAGCGCTCGGCCGGGAGCGTGCCGTCCGTGAACGTGTACGGTCCGACGAGGTGCGTCATCACGAGGTGCGGGTGCCGCGTGTGTAGCGCGGCCTGATCCGAGATGACGCTGTCGGCATTGTCGGACGTGTCCCAATCGTTCGAGACGACGACGTAGAGCGGATGCGAGCGGGTGAACGTCATCGTCGTCCAGGGGGTCGTGCTGTCGTTCGCGAAGAGCGCGAGCTCGTGGATGCCGGGCGGGAGATCACCGATGTCCGCTTCGAGGACGTGCCCGGACGCGTCGCGAGCGAGCGCGCCGAGGTCCGACCCGTCCAGCGAGGCACGAAGCTCCTCGACAGCCGGATCGTCGACGCGCAACCGCAGCTGGTCCTCGCCGGGGTCGAGCGCGTTTCCGATGAGGTACCACCGACGCAGCCCCGTCACGGAATCGGGGCGCGGCGCGCTCCACCGGGGACCGTCCGACGCGTCGGGGCCGGCCTCCGCGCGCGCGCCGCCGTCGGGCGCGAAGCGGCCGTCGGCCACGCACGCCGAGAATCATCGCGGCCAGACCCGCGGCACGGACGGGCCCGAGGGCGTTCCGCGAGGCCCATGGAGTCACGCACGTCGTACGGCCGGCGGCGCACCTACATTCCCGCCGGCACATGTATCATTCGGGCGCCGCGTGTCTTCTCCCCACCGCTCGCGCTTCGCGCTCGACCCGGCGATCGTCTTTCTGAACCACGGTTCGTTCGGCGCGTGCCCGCACGAGGTGCTCGCAGCGCAGTCCGAGCTGCGCGCCCGCCTCGAGGCAGAGCCGGTCCGGTTCTTCATGCGCGAGCTGCCATGCCTGCTCGACGCGGCGCGCGAGGAGGCGGCGCGCTTCGTGGGCGCGCGGCCCGAGGACTTCGTCTTCGTCCGCAACGCGACCGCCGGCGTGAACGCGGTCGTCGCGAGCGCCCGGCTCGAGCCCGGCGACGAGCTGCTCACGACGTCGCACGCGTACGCCGCGTGTCGTTACGCGCTCGACTACTACGCCGGCCGAGTGGGCGCCCGGGTCGTGGTCGCCGACGTTCCCTTCCCCATCGGCGGGCCGGACGAGGCGATCGTGCCAATCCTCGAGAGCGTGACCGAACGGACGCGACTCGCCCTCGTGGACCACGTGACGAGCCCGACCGGGATCGTCTTTCCCATCGAGAGGATCGCGGAGGAGCTCGAGGCGCGAGGTGTTCGGGTGATCGTGGACGGCGCGCACGCGCCTGGCATGGTCCCCCTCGACGTGGTGAGCATCGGCGCTTCGTTCTACACGGCGAACTTCCACAAATGGGTGTGTGCTCCGAAGGGCGCCGCCATGCTGTGGGTGCGACCGGACCGGCGAGAGGGCCTTCACCCCAACGTCATCAGCCACGGCTATGGGTTCACTGGCGACAAGTCCGCGCTCCACGCCGAGTTCGACTGGTGCGGAACGGACGATCCGACGAGCTGGCTCGCCGTGCCCACGGCAATCCGCACGATGTCGGGCATGCTCGAGGGCGGCTTCGCCGCGCTTCGGGAGAGGAATCGCGCGCTCGCGCTCGACGCGCGAAGGATCCTGGCCAACGCCCTCGCGATCGACGCTCCGGTGCCCGAGGCGATGATCGGAGCGCTGGTCGCCCTTCCACTGCCCGCCGAGGTCGAGGGCGTGGGCGGGCACGTCGAGAGCGATCCGCTGCAAGCGGCCCTCTTCGACCGGTTCGGGATCGAGGTGCCAGTGTTCCTCTTTCCGCGTCCGGGCAGGCGGTGCATTCGCGTATCGGCGCAGATCTACAACGAGCGAGCCGATGTCGAGAGCCTCGCGGGAGCGCTGGTCGAGCTCCTGTCGTGAAATCCGCCGTGCTTCGCGACTGGATCGTGCGTGGCTCGGTTTGTTCGAGGCCCAAACGTCCGCTAGGCTTTACGAGGTCGCGGTGAGGTCCGATCGCGTCAGGCTTGGGCTGGTCTATCTGGTCGCGCTCTCGATGAGCGCCGGCTGCAGCGCGATCGTGTCGCCGGATGTGAGTCGGCTCGGCGGCGACCCAGGCGGCCCCGACGGCGGTCGAGACTCGGGGATCGTGTTGCGCGACGGCAGCGCCGTCGACGCCCGCGACGGACCGGACGGGGGTGGCGTGGACGGCGGGCCCCCCAGTTGTGAGGCGCAGCCCCCCGTGTGCGAGGGGAACGTGCTCGTCCAGTGCGTCGGCGGAACGCTTCGGCGCACCGACTGCAGCGCGACCGGTGGCGTATGCGCAATGAGCAGCGGCGCAGCTGCATGCAGTGGCGGTGGCTGCACGCCTTTCGCGGTGAGCTGCGACGGCGACGAGCTCGTGACGTGCAGCGCCGAGGGGACGGAGTCGCGTATGACGTGCCCGACAGGCTGCGATCCGGCCGCCCGCGCGTGTCGTGGAGCGATGGTCTGCCCGGGCGTCGAGGCGCTCGCACCCGGCGTCGTTCGGTTCGATCTGTGCGCCGAACGCGACGCTCGAACGTTCGTGCCGGCCGAGGGGTGCCTCGTCGACCTCCGCGCGAACACGGGGGACAGGGTCTATCGCCTCGACATCGAGCACGCGTCGAACATCCAGCTCGATCTACGCGACGACGACGACGCAGCGATCGACACCGTCCTCTACATTCGGCGCGACTGCGACGACGCGGCTTCCCAGTTCGCTTGCAACGACGACATCCCGTGCGCGATGTCGGACGTGACCGGCGCGTGCATCGACGGCTTTCAGGTGCGGCATTCCCGTCTGACGCTCCATCTCGAGCCGGGGACGTACTACGTCGTGGCCGATGCGTACTCGTACTCGACGAGCGGTCTGACATTCGGGTGCGGGAACGTCTCGCTCACGTACACCGTCCGCTGAGCTCGTCGTGTTATACCGGACGTGAGGGCTCGGGAGGTCCGACGATGACACGTGCTTGCTTCTTCGCCGCCGGGGCGGCCTCTCTAGCGATGCTCGCGAGCTGTGGCGACGACTCCGGCGCGCTCCCGGACGCCGGCCACACCGACGGCGAGGTGCCCGACGGGAACGTGCGTGGCTGCCCGGTCCACGACACGCTGCTCGCGATGCCCGGCGACCCCATCGACGGAGACACCTGGGACACCTACGCGATGGGCTTCTTCGCCATGTGGTGCACCCGTTGCCACAACTCCACGCTCACGACGACCGTCGCGCGTCACGGAGCCCCGCTCGGTCGCAACTGGGACGACCCGGTCTCCGTTCGCGATCACCTCGACGTCATCCGCGAGATGGTCGGCGAGCTCAACGCCATGCCGCCCGAAGAGCCGCGCCCCCCGTGCGACGAGCGCGCCCGCATCGTCCGCTGGATCGACGCCGGCGCGCCTTGAGTGCGGGGGGCTTCGCGCTCGAGTGCGGGGGGCTTCGCGCTCGAGTGCGGGGGGCTTCGCGCTCGAGTGCGGGGGGCTTCGCCCCCCGTCGCTCGCGCCGCGCGGAGCGCGGCGCTCGCTCGCCTCAGCGTCGTCGCCTGCGGCGACGACGCTTCGTGCGCCCCCCGCGGGTGCTCGCGCGGGCCTTCGGCCCGGCGCTGCGCGCCCGGGGGAGCTCGAGTGCGGGGGGCTTCGCCCCCCGTCGCTCGCGCTCGAGTGCGGGGGGCTTCGCCCCCCGTCGCTCGCGCCGCGCGGCGCGCGGCGCTCGCTCGCCTCAGCGTCGTCGCCTGCGGCGACGACGCTTCGTGCGCCCCCCGCGGGTGCTCGCGCGGGCCTTCGGCCCGGCGCTGCGCGCCCGGGGGAGCTTGAGTGCGGGGGGCTTCGCCCCCTCGCTGCCGCGCCGCGCGGGGCGCGGCGCTCGCTGGCCTCAGCGTCGTCGCCTGCGGCGACGACGCTTCGTGCGCCCCCCGCGGGTGCTCGCGCGGGCCTTCGGCCCGGCGCTGCGCGCCCGGGGGAGCTTGGCTCGCGGGACGCCTTTGGCGTCGTCTCCTCGTGCGCCCCCCGCGGGTGCTCGCGCGGGCCTTCGGCCCGGCGCTGCGCGCCCGGGGGAGCTTGGCTCGCGGGACGCCTTTGGCGTCGTCTCCTCGTGCGCCCCCCGCGGGTGCTCGCGCGGGCCTTCGGCCCGGCGCTGCGCGCCCGTGCTCGCTTCGCTCGCGGGACGCCTTTGGCGTCGTCTCCTCGTGCGCCCCCCGCGGGTGCTCGCGCGGGCCTTCGGCCCGGCGCTGCGCGCCCGGGGGAGCTTGGCTCGCGGGACGCCTTTGGCGTCGTCTCCTCGTGCGCCCCCCGCGGGTGCTCGCGCGGGCCTTCGGCCCGGCGCTGCGCGCCCGGGGGAGCTTGGCTCGCGGGACGCCTTTGGCGTCGTCTCCTCGTGCGCCCCCCGCGGGTGCTCGCGCGGGCCTTCGGCCCGGCGCTGCGCGCCCGGGGGAGCTTGAGTGCGGGGGGCTTCGCCCCCCGTCGCTCGCGCCGCGCTGGGCGCGGCGCTCGCTCGCCTCAGCGTCGTCGCCTGCGGCGACGACGCTTCGTGCGCCCCCCGCGGGTGCTCGCGCGGGCCTTCGGCCCGGCGCTGCGCGCCCGTGCTCGCTTCGCTCGCGGGACGCCCTTGGCGTCGTCTCCTCGTGCGCCCCCTCGCGCGCTGCGCGCGCGGTCATCGATGTGCTCTTCTGCTCGATCAGGTCAGGGGCCGGTCCAGGTGATGAGCTGGGCCTTGAAGTTCAGGAAGAACCAGAAGCCGCGCGTGGCGCCGTTAGTGTCGGCGTCGTCCTCGCTGGTTCCGCCGCCGATGTTGCAGCCGTCGGCGACGGTCATGCCCATCGAGTTGGTCGTCGGTTCGGTTGCCGGCCTGGAGGTGCATGTAGAGCGGATCGCCGCCGACGACGGCGAGCGTCGCGGGCAGCACGCATGTCCGCGGCGGCGGTCTCGCTGAGGAAGCCGGTGACGACGCCGGAGACGAGCTGCGTCGTGCCGGCGTGCCCGAGTACGTCGCGGCGACGCGCGCGCGCAGGAGCGGGATGTCGATGCCGGCGACGGTCACGGTGAGCGGGAGCTCGTCCGTCACGAAGCACGGCGCGCTCACGGTGTTCGACGGTCGGCGAGTACGCGGCCGGCGTGCCGGCGCGCGTGTTCACGTCCGACGCGACCGGCGCGAAGCACGTGCCCGACGACTGATTGTTCGCGGTCGCCGATGATCGATGTCGGGCATCGGATCGGGCCCGCACGAGTCCGGCGTCGGCGCCTCCATGCACATCGCGTTCAGTGCAGCTCCGCGGGCGTCGTCGCCGACGCCGGGTCGAGCGGCCGGAAGAGGTTCGACGATGTGGAGGCTGTAGTGCCGCCCGCGCCATCGCGTGGGACGTGCTGCAGCTGCGTATCGAGCTCTCCGTGACGAGCAGCCGAAGATCTCGCGCAGTTCTGCGTGATGTCTTGGCAGCCGCCGAGTGGGATGCTGGCGACGATGCGCGGCGAGACGAGCCGAGATCGTCGTCACGCGGAACGCCGTCGGCGCCACCGCGGCCTCCGTCTGGCACGTCGAGCTACAGCCGTCGCCGTTCATGGTGTTGCCGTCGTCGCACTGCTCGGCGGGCGTCGCGCCCGGCGTCGATGTACCCGTCGCCGCACCTCGACGCGACGCACGTCATCGTCCGGCAGATGTCTCGCGTCATCGGGTTTCCTGTCGCGGTCGCAGGCGTTCCGGTCGCGGGCGCCGGCCGATCTGCGCAGCGGCTCGTGAGGCTGCTCGCGGCTCGCGCAGCGTCTCGGCGCCGTTGCACGTGTTGCCGTCCGCGCAGTCGGCGTTCGCTCGTGCACGTCCACGTGCAGTCGGCGTCGCAGCCGTCGCCGTTGACCGCGTTGCCGTCGTCGCACTGCTCGCTTCCGGCGTCGCACCGTCCCGTCGCCGCACCCCGCGCCGCGGCACACGCCGCCGTGCATATCACGCGAGCCGCCGCAGCTCGTCCCGTCCGGCCGGGGCGTGCCGGCCGACGCACGGCTCGTGCTCGTGCTCGGGCATCACGCACCTCTCGTCGCCGTTGCACGCGTTCGCCGTCCGCGCAGTCGGCGTCCGGTCACGTCAACGTGCAGTCGTTGTCGCAGCCGTCGCCGTTCGTCCGTGTTGCCGTCGTCGCAGTCCTCGCCCGCGTCGACGCGCCCGTTGCCGCAACGCTCGACGAAGCACCTCCCGCTGCATCCGTCGCCGTTCGCCGTGTTGCCGTCGTCGCACTCCTCGGGTGCGGTCCAGCGTCCCGTTCCCGCACAGGAGACTGACCGAACAGTCGGCGCTACAGTCGTCGCCGTCCATCGTGTTGCCGTCGTCGCATACTTCGCCTGCGCCGAGGTCGATGATGCCGTTGCCGCACGTCTCGTCCGAGTCGCAGCCGGCGCTGCAGCCGTCGCCGTTCACTGTGTTCCCGTCGTCGCACACCTCGTCGGCCGTGCCGCCCTCGGCGATGCTGTCGATCACTCCGTTGCCGCAGAGATAGTCCGAGAGGCAATCGCCGCGGCACCCGTCTCCGTCGTCGGTGTTGCCGTCGTCGCAGAGCTCGCCCGCCGCGACATCGAGGATCGAGTTTCCACACGACTCGTCGCTCGAGCAGTCCGCGCTGCACCCGTCGCCGTCGACGTTGTTGCCATCGTCGCAGACCTCGCTCGCGGACACGCGCCCGTCGCCGCATCCGATGAACGGCGCGTCGATCGCCGGACCGTCGGTCCCGCCGCCTCCGTCCACGCCAGCGTCGCCCGGGGCCTCACCGTCCCCACAGCTGCACCCGCCGACGACCAGAACCGATACGAGGACCCAAGAGGACTTCCAGTACGACATGGCAAGATCTCCCGCGCTCGCTCGATCATACGCGCGTTCCGCCCCGCGAGCGAAACGGGCCGGTTCGGCCCGCCGCCCGGACGCGCGGCCGGCGAAACCGCGCCCGCGCCCGCTCCGTCTCGCCGCGGATCGCGCACCCCTCGAGATGGTCGTTCACGAGGCCCATCGCCTGCATGAACGCGTAGCACGTCGTCGGGCCGACGAACCGGAATCCGCGGCGTTTCAGCTCCTTCGCGAGCGCGCGAGACTCGTCGGACTCCGTCAGACGACGGAGCGCGGCGAGCGTCATGCGCGCTGGCCGCGACTCGGGCGCGGGCTCGAAGCGCCAGAAAAAGGCGGCGAGGGAGCCGACCTCGTCGCGGAGCTCGCAGGCGCGCCGCGCGTTCTCGACCGCCGCTTCGATCTTTCCGCGATGCCGCACGATCCCGGCGTCGCCGAGCAGCCGTCGCACGTCCTTCGCGCCGAACCGCGCGACACGGTCGACGTCGAAGCCCGCGAACGCGCGCCGAAAGCTCTCGCGCTTGCGCAGGATCGTGAGCCAGCTCAGCCCCGACTGAAACCCCTCGAGGCAGATCTTCTCGAAGAGCCGCGCATCGTCCCGCACCGGGCGTCCCCACTCGAGGTCGTGGTAGTCGCGATAGTCCGAATGCGCCCCTGCCCACGCGCAGCGCGCGATCCGATCGGGACCGACGACGATGCCCTTCGGCGCCATCGTCCCGAGGCGTAGCATGGCGCGAGGATCAGTGGGGGATGCGCGTCCTGTTCATAGGCAACAGCTACACGTTCTACAACGACGTGCCCGCGCAGGTCGTCGCGCTCGCCGAGGAGGCCCGCGTGCGCCTCGATGCCGAGACGATCGCGGAGGGCGGCGCGAACGTCGAGCTCCACTTCACTTCGACGGGCGCGCGCCGACGTCTCGAGGCCGGTGGGCTCGACCGCGTGGTCATCCAGGATCAGAGCGGCGGCCCTCTCCACGACCGCGCCCGATTCGATCGCTTCGCCCCCGAGCTCGGCCGGCGCGCGATCGCCGCCGGCGCCGAGCTCGTCTGGTACGCGACCTGGGCTCGCGCGAAGGGGCACGCAGCATATCGCGAGAGCTGGTCCGGGGGCTCACCCGCGATGATGACCCGGGCCGTCCGCGCCGCGTACGACGGCATCGCGGCGTGCGTTGGCGGAATCGTCGCGCCCGTCGGCGACGCGTGGCAGCTCGCCATCGACGAGGGCCTGCCGTTCTCGCTCCACGACACCGACGGCCATCACGCGTCGCCGCACGGAAGCCACCTCGCCGCGCTCGTCCTCGCCGCCGAGATCGCTCACATCGACCCGGCCGCCGCGCGCTACCTGCCCGACGGCGTCACCGAGCCCGAAGCGATACCGCTCCGCGACGTGGCGCGCCGCACCTGCGGAGGACAGTCGTAGGTCTCGGCTACGCCCGGCCACGGCAGGCTCAGCTCGTCGTGAACGTGAAGTCGATCGTGACGGCGCCGCTCGTGCCCGTTCCGACGATGGTGACGCGATACGTCGTTCGCGTGGAGAGCGGGTCGTTCGCGTACATGACGTACTCGGTGCTCAGCAAGGGCGTGTCGCCCGGACCGATCCACACGTGCGCGATGTCGGTCGCGGTTCCGTCGACGCGGAGCGTGTGCGATGTGACCGAGCCCTGCAGATAAATCGTGATCGGATAGCCGCTCGGCCATCCGGTCGAGGGCGCGGGCGGGCTCGGGCCTTCGCGACGTCCGTCGAAGTCGCGCGGGACGCCCGTCTGTCCACCGTACGGATACGTCGCGATGATGCTCGACGGCGACGATGCGCCGCGCCCGAAGTCGGTCGTGTCGCAGCGCGACGTGTTGCCGTAGCCCGAGTCGCGGATCCACGGGCTGAGCACGGGTGTGCGATGCCACACCGAGTCGAATCCAACCCTGCACCGCAGCGCGGCCCTCGCCGACGAAGTTCATGTCTTCGAACGCCGCCGAGCCGGTGTAGCCGGCCATCGACATGCGGTCCCAAAAGTCGTGGGCGACGTACATGGTGCAGCCGGCTACCTCGCTGTGCGGGTCGGCGATGCACATCCCCGAGTTCGCTTCGTAGTACTCGCAGTGCCGCTGCGCGCCGGTGTTGATCGTGAGCACCTGGGTCTGACACGGCACGCCCATCGCCGTTCGAACCTCGTTCGTGAGATCGATCGCCGCCGCCGCGTTCGCGGTGGCGCCGGCCGGCGCGGGCGGGCAGCCGGCGCCGCCCGTGCACGCTCCGCCCGTGCACGTCGCGTCGGTCGCGCATCTGCGCCCGCACGCGCCGCAGTTCGCAGCATCGCTCGCGACGTCGATGCACGCACCGCCGCAGAGCATCTGGCCCGAGCCGCACCCGCTCCCCGCGTCCGTGCCCCCACCGCCGCCGCCATCCATCCCGCCCGAGCCGCCGTCCGGTTGGGGCCCGCCGTCGGTGAGGCTCGGCCCTCCGTCGGTCCCAGGCGGTATGGCGCGGTCAATCGCCGAGCCATCGAACAGGACAATCGGCCCTCCGTCCGTGTCGCTCGCGGGCGGAGCCACGTCGCTCAAGACGCCCGTGCACCCGGCACAGAGCGCCAGGGCTCCCGCCATCCGAACCAGGGACCGCATCACCACCGCCTGACCCAGGATACCGAAGATCCGCCCGGCCGCCATCGAGGGGGCTCCCCATCGGCGGCCGGGTCGGGCAGAGTCGGCCCGATGGAAGCGAACGACCGGCTCACCCTCGTTCAGCTCGTCGGCCAGATGCTGATCTCCGACGGCATCCTCGGCGACGACGAGCGCGAGCACCTCGACCGACTGATGGACACCCTCGAGATGAGCCCGGAGGAACGCAAGCGGGCCTTCTCGGGAATCGACGTCGACAGCCCCGTGGAAGAGCGGGTCGCGTCCCTCACGGAGCCGACCCGAGCTCGCCTGGTCGAGGAGCTCGAAAAAGCCATGCGGGCCGGCGCCGAGGTCAATCCGGGCGAGGAGCGCCTGCTCTCGCGCGTTCGGGCTCTTCTCTCGACCTGAGCCTGGCCCCACCCTCCGCGTCGGCCGGCTCGGGTCGGGTTGACGCCGCCATGGGCGCGATGGATATTTCGCACGCTAAATTTCACCCCGCGAAACGGCAGCGATCCGCACGCTGAAGCTGAAGAGGAGCTGAGATGAGCAACGAGCTGAGGTTCGACGGCAAGGTCGCGATCGTCACGGGCGCCGGCAACGGCCTCGGCCGCTCGCACGCGCTGCTCCTCGCGCGCGCGCGGCGCCAAGGTCGTCGTCAACGACCTCGGCGGCAGCGTCGCACGGCGAGGGCAAGAGCGCGGCGGCGGCCGACAAGGTCGTCGCCGAGATCAAGGCGGCCGGCGGCGAGGCGGTCGCCGAACTACGACTCGGTCGAGGACGGCGACGAGATCGTCCAGACGCGCGCTCGACGCGTTCGGCCGGATCGACATCGTCGTCAACAACGCGGGCATCCTGCG
The DNA here is from genome assembly GCA_963740495.1 of uncultured delta proteobacterium. Taxonomy (GTDB): domain Bacteria; phylum Myxococcota_A; class Polyangia; order Polyangiales; family CAVUEK01; genus CAVUEK01. The sequence goes on along the minus strand of CAVUEK010000001.1, from coordinate 409,265 downwards.
CGACGTCTCGTTCCACAAGATGACCGCAGGAGGACTGGGACCTCGTCTACCGCGTCCACGTGCTCGGCGCGCTTCCGGGTCACCCACGCCGCGTGGCCGCACATGCGCGACGCAGGGCTACGGCCGCATCGTCATCACCGCGTCGGCCGCCGGCATCTACGGCAACTTCGGCCAGGCCAACTACGCGATGGCGAAGCTCGGCCTCCTCGGCCTGTCGAACACGCTCGCGATCGAGGGCGCGCAAGAAGAACATCCTCGTCAACACGATCGCGCCGATCGCCGGCTCGCGCATGACCGAGACGGTGCTGCCCGAAGGAGCTCATCGACGCGCTCAAGCCCGAGTACGTCATCGCCGCTCGTCGCGTGGCTCTGCCACGAGGGCTGCGAGGAGACCGGCGGCCTCTTCGAGGTCGGCGGCGGCTTCTTCGGCAAGCTGCGCTGGGAGCGCGCCGCCGGCAAGACCTTCCGGCTCGGCCGCGCGATCACGCCCGAGGACGTCGCAGAGCAGCTGGAAGCGCCATCGCCGGCTTCGACGAGAGCCGACGCACCCGGCCGACATCACCGCAGTCGATGGCGCCGATCATGGCGAACATCCAGGCCGGGCCGAGCAAGGGCGGCAACGAGTTCATCGACGTCGACGCGCGCGCTCGGCTACGAGTTCCCGCGAGTTCACGACGACGCTACGACGAGCGCGACCTCGCGCTCTACGCGCTCGGCGTCGGCGCCGGCGCACGACCCGCTCGACGAGAAGGACCTCCGCTCGTCTACGAGATGCACGGCGACGGGCTTCAAGCGCGCTGCCGACGCTACGGCGTCGTCCCGGCGATCAACGGCATCCTCGAGCATGGCCAAGCAGCGGCAAGAAGGCGCCCGGGCTCAACTACGGCCTCGACCGCATCCTCCACGGCGAGCAGTACACCGAGGTCAAGCGCCCGCTGCCGCGCAAGCGCGAAGCTCACGCACAAGCGCGCAAGTCAAGGACATCTTCGACAAGGGCAAGGACGCGCTCGTCGTCACCGAGATCAAGACGCTACGACGAGAACGGCGAGCGAGCTCGTCGTACAACGAGATCACCACGTTCGTGCGCGGCGCCGGCGGCTGGGGCGGCGAGCGCGGCCCGAGCGCGGACGTCAACGTGCCGCCCGACGCGCGCGCCCGACGCGGTCGTCGAGGAGAAGATCGACGACAACCAGGCGCTCCTCTACCGCCTGTCGCGGCGACTGGAACCCGCTCCACGCCGATCCCGGCTTCGCGAAGGCGTTCGGCTTCGACAGGCCGATCCTCCACGGCCTGTGCACGTTCGGCTACGCGGCGCCGCGCACGTCATCAAGGCGTTCGCGCCCGACGGCGACCCGCGCTACTTCAAGAGCATCAAGGTGCGCTTCGCCGACAGCGTGTTCCCCGGCGAGACGCTGGTGACCGAGATGTGGAAGGAGCGGCGACAGCGCATCGTCTTCCGCTGCAAGGTGAAGGAGCGCGACGAGGTCGTGCATCTCGAACGCCGCCATCGAGCTCTACGAGGAGATCCCGAAGCCGAGCCGCGAAGCCGAAGGCGGCCGCGGCGAGCAGGCCGGCCGCCGGCGCCAGCGCGCCGACGCCCGATCAGCGCCGACATCTTCGCGCGCGATCGGCGCGCTACGTCGCGCGACGACCGCCGAGCGTCGGCGAAGGTCGGCATGGTCTTCCAGTTCAAGCTCACCGAGCCCGGACAGCGCTGTGGACGGTCGACCTCAAGAACGGCGCCGGCGCGCGTCGGCGAGGGCGCGACGGCAAGCCCGAGTGCACGCTCGAGCTGTCCGACGCCGACTTCATGGCCATGTGCACCGGCAAGGCCGACCCGCAGAAGCTCTACTTCGGCGGCAAGCTCAAGATCTAGCGGCAACGTGATGGCGTCGCAGAAGCTCGACGTTCCTGCAAGAAGCTCGATCCGCAGCTGCGTGCTCGAGGCGATGCGCGAGCGCGGCGCGGCGGCGGCGGCGCGGCGGCGACGCCGGCCCGGCGGCCGCGCCGGCGCGGACGGCGCCGAGCAGCGCCGACGTCTTCGTCGGCGATCAGCGACCACGTCGAGCCGCAACCCGCGACTCGCGACGAAGATCGGCGACGGTCTACCAGTTCAAGCTCACCGACCCGGACGAGCGCCTGGACGCTCGACCTCAAGAACGGCGCGGCACGGTCGCGCCGGGCGAGGCGGCAACGGCCGACTGCACGCTCGAGCTGTCGCGACGCCGACTTCATCGGCGATGGTGCGCCGGCAAGGCGGACGCCGCAGAAGCTCTACTTCGGCGGCAAGCTCAAGATCTGCGGCAACGTGATGGCCTCGCAGAAGCTGTCGTTCCTCAGAAGATCGATCCGGAGCGCGGCGACGGTCAGAAGTCGCGCGGCGCCGGACAGCCGGCGCCGGCGCGCGCGGCGCGAAGCGTCGCGGCCGCGCGCGGCCCCGAGCGCCGTCGGCCGCGCCGACGGCGCAGTCCGCCGGGCGATCATCGCGGCGCTGGCAGAAGCGGCTCGCCGATAGCCCCAAGCCTCGGACGGGCGAGGTCGGCGCGGTCATCCAGCTGTCGTGACCGACCCGGCCAGCGCAGTGGACGCTCGATCTCAAGCACGGCGCCGAGCTCGGTCAAGAGCGGCGCGCGGCCGCGGCCGACGCACGCTCACCCTCGCGCGACGCGGACCTGGGCGCGCTCGCGAAGGGCGAGGCGCCGGCGCGCGCGCTCTACCAGCACGGCAAGCTGCGCGTCGACGGCGACGTCCGCGTCGCCCAGCGCCTCGAGTTCTTCAGAAGTCCGACCTGATCCGCGGAAAGGAACACAGGAGCATGACCATGAGCAAGAGTGAACGTCCTCGGCGTCGGGATGGTCAAGTTCGCCAAGCCCGGCGAGAGCGACGACTACCACGTGATGGCGGCCGGCGCGGCGCGCGCCGCGCTCGCCGACGCCGGCGTCGACTACGACGAGATCCAGCAGGCCTACGCCGGCTACGTGTTCGGCGACTCGACCTGCGGCCAGCGCGCCGCTCTACGAGGTCGGCCTGACCGGCATCCCGGTCTTCAACGTCAACAACAACTGCTCGACCGGCTCGACCGCGCTGATGCTCGGCGCGCCAGGCGGTCGAGGGCGGCATGGCCGAGTGCGTGCTCGCGGTCGGCTTCGAGCAGATGGAGAAGGGCGCGCTCGGCTCCAAGTGCGACCGACCGCACCAACCCGCTCGACCAGCACGCCGGCGTGATGAACGAGGTGCAGGGCTTCACCCAGGCGCCGCCCGCGGCGCAGATGTTCGGCGGCGCCGGCCGCGAGTACCGCTGGAAGTACGGCACCAAGCGCGAGACCTTCGCGCAAGATCTCGGAGAAGGCGCGCAAGCACGCCGCGAACAACCCGTACGCGCTGTTCACCAGGAGCTGCTCGCGTCGAGGAGATCCTGGCCGTCGCCCGAGGTGTTCGATCCGCTGACCCGCTACCAGTGCTGCCCGCCGACCTGCGGCGCCGCCGCGGCGGTGGTCTGCTCCGACGAGTTCGCGAAGAAGAACGGCATCGCCGAAGCCGGTCTACATCGCCGCGCAGACGATGACGACCGACTTCCCGTCGATCGTTCGAGGAGCGACAGCATGATCAAGATGGTCGGCTACGACATGGCCGCGGCCGCCGCGAACCAGGTCTACGAGCAGGCCGGCGTCGGCCCCGACGACGTCGACGTCGTCGAGCTCCACGACTGCTTCACCGCCAACGAGATCCTCACCTACGAGGCGCTCGGCCTGTGCAAGGAGGGCGAGGCCGAGAAGTTCATCTGGGACGGCGACAACACCTACGGCGGCAAGTTCGTCACCAACCCGTCGGGCGGCCTGCTGTCCAAGGGCCACCCGCTCGGCGCCACCGGCCTCGCCCAGTGCACCGAGCTCGTCTGGCAGCTCCGCGGCCAGGCCGACAAGCGCCAGGTCGAGGGCGCCAAGGTCGCCCTCCAGCACAACCTCGGCCTCGGCGGCGCCTGCGTCGTCACGATGTACCGCCGCGACTGATCACCTCAGAAGCCGTCGTAGACGTCGAGCGTGATCCGGCCGGGCGTGCCGCCCTTCTGCATCGCGTCGAGCGCCGTGGCGACGTCGCGGATCGGGTACGTCGCGTGGATCGGGACGGAGAGGTCGTCGGCGAGCCACTTGCCGACACGTTCGAGGTCCTCGCGCACCGGCCGGACGAGGATCCACGCGGACCGCTTCGAGGTGAAGTAGCTCGAGAGGAGCCCGCCCACGAAGCGGATCGACGGGAAGGAGCGTGACGTACGTGCCGCCGCGCGCGAGAAGACGCCTGCACGCGCCAAACGAGTACGTGGCGGGCGTGTCGAGCACGACGTCGAAGCCTCCCTCGCCGTCGAGGAACCGCTCCTTCGTGCGATCGACGACGCGGTCGGCTCCGAGCCCGCGCACCATGTCGACGGCGTACGTGCTGCACACGGCCGTCACGTGCGCGCCGAGGCGCTTCGCGATCCCGACGGCGACCGAGCCGACGCCGCCGGCGGCTCCGATCACCATGGCACGCCCGTCGCTCGAGAGCGGCGCCTTGTCGCGGAAGACCTGCAGCGCGGTGAGCGCCGGCGTGGCAGCCGCCGCCGCCGTGCGGTGATCGATCTTGTCGGGCTTCTTCGCGAGCATGTCGGCGCCAATCACGGTGTGCTCCGCGAACGCGCCGAGCTTCGTCTTCCGGTCGTACGCGTGAAAGCCGAAGACGGCGTCGCCGACCGCGAGATCGGCGACGCCCTCGCCGACCTCGTCGACCACGCCCGAGAGGTCGTATCCGGCGACGAGAGGGAACGACCCCGCGTGCAGGAGCTTGACCGCCCCCGTGATCACCTTCGCGTCCGCCGCGTTCACCGCAGATGCGTGAACGCGCACGCGCACCTCGCCGAGGCCGGGCCGAGGCAGCGGAAGCTCGACCTCTCTCAGCCCGCTCGAGGGACCGTACGCGTCCACCGCCATCGCGCGCATCGTCCGAGGAGACCGGGCCGCCGACGTCCTGTCAATTCCGGGCTCACTCGTTGACGACCCAACGCGACCTCGGGAAGCGGCGTCGCGGGGCGCATGCGATCTCCCGCGGTCGATGGTCCGGGCGGATCCACGTGAGCGGGTCGATCGGGGAGAGATGACCATCACGGTGCCGGATCCCCGGCCGGAAGAGCGCGGACGGATCGCAGTTCTTGCCGGCGTGGATGAGCTCGAAGTGAACGTGCGGTCCTCGGCTGATGCCGGTGCTCCCGAGCTCCGCGAGGATCGCACCGCGCGCGACGCGCTCGCCCGCCACGACGAAGTTCACCGAGTTGTGCGCGTACATCGTCACCCATCCGCCTGGGTGGACGACGAGCACGATGTTGCCGTACCCGCGCACCTCGTTGCCCGAGTACCCGACGATGCCGGGCGCCGCCGCGCGGACGTTCCAGCCAATCTCCCCGGCGATGTCGGTCGCCAGATGGTACCCGTCCTCGCCCGAGCCGTACCCGCGGACGAACCAACCGTTGGTGACGGGCCACCGCAGCGTGCCCGGCAGACGATCGCGACGCCCGCCGGCCGCGCGGATCCACGCCGCCGAGACCGCTCCGCGCAGGAGGTCGCTCGCCGCGCGCCGCGTCCCGAGCCCGAGCCTCGTCGCGATCGGCCGCGCGCGCCGCTCGGTCGGGCTCTCGCTGCGCTCGGACCGGACGTGGCCCTCGCGATCCTCGCTCACGCCGGGGACGAAGAGGCGCGCGCCTTCGCGGAGCGCCGTCGCCTGCTCGGCGGACAAGCCGTTGACCGCCATCAGCTCGGAGACGCTCACCGAGAACGTCTGCGCCAGATCCCAGATCGTCTCTCCGCGCGCGACCTCGTGCACGACGCCGTCGCGCTGCGCCTCCTCCCGCGGCGTGCTCGCGCGCACCTGATCGGCGCGTATGCCGGGGATGATCACCGGCGTCCCTGCGCGGAACGAGCGCACGTCGTCGTCCTCGAGCCCGTTGCGCTCCATGATCTCGTCGACGCTCTTGTCGTACGTCCGCGCGAGATCCCAGATCGTCTCGCCGTCGGCGAGGAAGTGGTATGCGCCGTCCTCGAGCGGTGGTAGCTCGTCGCGCGCTTCGGCGCGGTGCGCGGCGGTCTCGACCTCGTGCGGCTCGGTCGCGCCGGGGATCACGAGCCGTCTCCCCTTCGATAGGCGCCTCACGTCCCGCGGCCGGAGATCGTTCGCTTCCATGATCTCGGAGACGCTCACGTCGTACGCGCGCGCGATGTCCCAGAGCGTCTCTCCGTCTCCCACCTCGTGCTCGACGGTCTCGACCTCGGGCTCGGCCGCCGCGGGCTCCGCCGCGGGCTCGCTCGCGCCGTGGCCGGCATCGCGCGTCACGGCGTCATCGTCTCCGCAGGAAGCCCACGCGAGCGCCGCGAGGCCCGCGGCCACGAGCGCCCATGCGGCGTACGCTCTCGTCGGCCGAGCCATGGGCCGCGCAGCCTAGCGGGTTCCCCCGGTCACGCCACCCGCGTACGTTCGTCCGGTGATCCCCGTGGCGCTCACCATCGCAGGCTCCGACCCGTCGGGCGGAGCTGGTCTGCAAGCCGACCTCAAGGTGTTCCATCAGCACCGCGTCTATGGAGCGGCTGTGGTGACCCTCGTCACCGTCCAGAGCACCGTCTCGGTGTCGCGCGTCGAGGTTCTCGACGCTGGCCTCGTCGCCGAGCAGATTCGCGCGGTCGTCGATGACATCCCGCCGAACGCCGTGAAGACGGGCGCCCTCGGCTCGGCGCAGGTCGTCGACGCCGTCGCGTCGGCGCTCTCGCGGCTGGACGTGCCCGTGGTCGTCGACCCGGTCATGATCGCGACGCACGGCACGCCGCTCGTCGACGAAGCCGCGCGCGAGGCGTTGCGCGCGCACCTCCTGCCGCTCGCGACGCTCGTCACGCCGAACGCCGAAGAGGCGACGGTGCTTGCCGGTGTCGCGGTGCGGGACGTGAGCTCCGCGCGCGTCGCCGCTCACGCGCTCCTCGATATGGGGGCGAGCGCGGTTCTCGTCACGGGCGGTCACCTCGCGGGTCCGGTCGTCGACGTGCTCGTCGACGCCGCCGGCTCGATCGACCTCACCGGCGAGCGGATCGACACGTCACAGACGCATGGAACCGGCTGCGCGCTCTCCGCCGCGATCGCGGCACGGCTCGCTGCGGGTGCCTCCCTCCGCGACGCTGCATCGGGCGCGAAGGCCTGGGTCGGGCGAGCGATCGCGGCTGCGCCAGGGCTCGGCCGTGGCCACGGTCCGCTGGACCTTCTTCGCCCGGTCGAGCCTCCCGACTCTCCGCGCTCGGACTAGGGCTGTGACCAGCGGACCCGCCCGAGGAAGGGTGGGGGAGGCCGAGGCGTAGCTCTCCTCACGGGGCCTGTCGTTTTGAGCGCGCGGGCCGTCGTGTGGTACGATCAGCCGCGGCGCGAGGAGTTGCATGACCACGGTGACCGAAGCTGCGAAGCGGCTCATCGGGGGGGATTCCGAGGATGCGGTGAAGTCCGGCGACCTCGAGGCGTTGTGCGCCGATCCGGTCATCGCGCAGCGCTTCGCGCGCCAGATCGCCGAAGCCGTTCGCGAGCTCTCTCCCGGTAGAGAGTGGTCGATCGAAGATCTGCACGACGTCTTTCAGGTCGCGTGCCGCGGCCCGCGCTCCGATCAAGTGGAGGTCCTCGAAGGACGCTACTTTCGCAAGCGCTTGCGCGAGCAGTGCGCGCTCGCCGATCGCTACGGCGATCCGTTCGCGCTCGTCGTCGCGAAGCTCGCGGACAACGTCGACAGCTCCGCGCTCTACCAGAGCGTGCTCGACGCCGTGCTCGACCGTCTCCGCCGGACCGACATGGTGTTCCTCTACAAGCGCCGCTTCGCGCTGATCCTTCCGCGCATGCGCGCGGTCTCGCTCGGTCCGCTCATCGGTCGCATCGAACGGCTCGTGGCCGTCGGCGCCGGAGACAGCGCGATCGAATCGGTCGCGACGCTCGTCTATCCCGACCCGGAGCACGGCGAGACCCAAGCCGTGCTCGATTGGGCCGAGGATCAGCTGCGCGAGAGCATCTGACGCGCCGCCGAAGATGTCGGGCGCCATCGGCTCGGCTATACTGTCCTCGCGTGCTTCGCGTTTTCTTCTTAGCCCTGGCATTCGTCACGCCCCTCGGGACCGCGCTCGCGCAGGACGCGCCGGACGGCCGAGACGACGAACAGGCCGAGACCCCGGAGCCGCAGAGCGCGGAGGACGCGGAGGCGCGCGGGCTCTTCACCGCGGGGGAGGCCGCGTACAACGATGGCCGCTTCGAAGACGCGTACGGCTACTTTCGGCACGCGTACGAGCTCAGCGGTCGCGCCACGCTCCTCTACAACGTCGGCCTCTCGGCGGCCAACGCGGGGCACGAGCGCGAGGCGCTCGACGCGTTCGAGCGATACCTAGCCGAGGTGAGCGACGCGCAGAACCGCGCGATTGTCGAGAGCCGTATCGAGGCGCTGCGGCGGACCGTCGCGGAGGACGAGTCGCGCGCTCGGGAGCTCGACGAGGCGCGCGAGCGCGCTCGGCGCGAGTCCGAAGCCGCCGATCGCGCCCGTGCGGAGGCCGCGACGGGGGGAAGCGGTGCGAGGACCGCGGGATGGGCGCTCGTCGTCGGCGGCGGAGTCGCGCTCGTCGCGGGCGGTGTGCTCTTCGGGGTCGGCCTGGCCGACGTGTCGACCGTCGAGAACGCGGACGAGGGGACCCCGTGGGTGGACCTCCAAGCCGCCTACGACAGAGCTCCGGTCCTGACGACGATCGGGCTCGTCGCGGGCGGGGTCGGGATCGCCGCCGTCGCGACGGGTCTCGTGCTCGTGCTCACGAGCCCGAGCGGTGAGGTCGAGGTCGCCGCGTCCGGGACCGGTCTCAGCGTTCGCGGGAGCTTCTGACCGTGCGACGCGGTCTTCGCGCGCTGGTTTGCGCCGCGGCGCTCGGCTCGGCGCCCGGCTGCACGCCCGACCTCGTGGACGGTGCCTATGCCTGCGTCAGCGACGCGACGTGCCCGAACGGATGGAAATGCGTCGACGGTCGCTGTTTCGCCGATCCGGCGTCGGTGGAGTGCCTCAACGACCTCAACTGCGACGACACGGACGTCTGCACGCTCGACTACTGCGATCACGGCCGATGCGGGCACGAGCCCGAGGCCGACGGCACGCAGTGCGACGATGGCGACATCTGCAATGGTGCGGACCGCTGCGTCGGCGGCCTGTGCACGAGCTCCGGCGACAGCCCGTGCGCGGGCTGTGGGCCCGCGGGATGTCCGGGATGCGGTGGGTCCGGCCAACCCTGCTGCGACGGCCTGTGCTCGGACCCCTCGACGACGTGCTTCGGGGATCAATGCGTCGCCTGTGGCGGCGTCGGAGGGCATTGCTGCCTAGGTCACCTCTGCCCGGGGGATCCGGGCATCGTCTGCGTCGCCGGAGATTGCATGCCGTGCGGCGGATTCGGGCGAGCCGTGCTGCGCTCTCGGACGGTGCGACGGGGGTTACGTGTGCGACGGCGCGCGGTGCAACAGCGTGCCCGGGTGTGAGATGGTCGCGTGCCCGGACGGGCAGGTCTGCGTCGCGGGCGGAGCCTGCATCCCGTGCGGCGGCGGCGGAGGGCCGTGCTGCCCCACCGCGCCACGGTGTAGGACCGGAGAGTGCGGCCTGGGCGGCTGCCCGGCGGGACCGGGGTGCGGACAGATGCACGAGATGTGCTGCGGCGGCTCCACACCGTGCATGGGAGGTCTCGAGTGCAGGCCCTACGCGAGCGGCGAATTGACGTGCGAGCCCTGTGGTGCCCTCGGGTCCCCGTGTTGCAGCGAACCGGGGCATCCAGCGTGCGACGACATGACGTGGTGCAGCGGTGGCATGTGTCAGGACTGCGGCAGGCCGAGCCAACCGTGTTGCGCGACGTCGCCCGCGTGCATGCCTCCCGCGACGTGCAACGTAGCGGTTGGGACGTGCAGGGCCGATTGAGGTTCCGGCGGGCGATCCCCGCGTGCGCCGTCGCGGCTCTCTCGCTCGGCGCGGCCCTGGTCGGCTGCACCCCCGCGCTCACCGACGGGATCTACGCGTGCACCTCGGATGCGGCCTGTCCGACCGGTTGGCGCTGCGTCGCCGAGCGCTGCTACGCGAGCGCCCCCCCGGCCGAGTGCCGCTACGACGTGCACTGCGACGACGGTGATGTCTGCACGATGGACGTCTGCCTGGATGGGACGTGCCAGCACGACGCCGTCGACGGACCGTGCGACGACGGGTCGTTCTGCGACGGCGCCGACGCGTGCGTCGACGGTGCGTGTGTGAACGCCGGCCCAGCTCCGTGCGCAGACTGTGTGGAGGGCGTCGGTTGCGGCGCGTGCGGCGCGATGGACGGGCCGTGCTGCGCGGGAGGGACGTGCAACCCGGGCTCGTCCTGCGTGGCCGGTGCCTGCGTCGAGTGCGGCCAGGCCGCGGGCGAGCCGTGCTGCGCCGGTAGCTGCGGGGCTCCGGGCACCATCTGCGACGGCGCGACGTGCATCCCCTGCGGCGGCCCGGGACAGGGTTGCTGCGCGAACGGCGTCTGCATGGGGAGCGGTGTCGAGTGCCGGGACGCGATTTGCATGCCGATCGAGGGCTGCGAAGACGTCGTCTGTCCGGACGGGACCTGCGTCGTGGGCGGAACGTGCGCGGACTGCGGCAACATCGGCGAGACCTGCTGCCCCGGCAACACCTGCGATCACGGCGGCGTCTACTGCGAGCTCTCGAGCGGGACATGCCAGGTGATCCCGGCGTGCGGCACGGAGCTCGACGGCTGTTGTCCGGCCGGCGCCGGTCCGCCGTGCGGCCCCGGGCTCGTGTGCTCCGACGGTGGGAAGTGCCTCGCGTGCGGCCACGAGCGGCAGCCGTGCTGCGCCGGCGGGGCCTGCGATCCCACGGGCGCCGAGCTCGTGTGCGTCGGGCTCGTGTGCCAGGCGGACTGCGGCGGCCCCGGCGAGCCGTGCTGCTCCGCGGCCGGCGTGGGCGACGGATGCCCAGGGCTCTTGCGCTGCGTGCGCGGGACCTGCGGTCCGGGGTGAGCTCGGTCTGATATGGTCGAGCGCGTGGACGACGTCGGACGGCTTCTCGACGGGAGGTTCCAGCTCGAGGCGCTGATTGCCGCCACCGAGGACGCCGTCGTCTACCGCGCATCGCACACCGCGATTCAGCGCACCGTCGCCGTCAAGCTCCTCGCTGCCGGCGCCCCGCCCGACGGCCCGCTCGCCGCGAGGATCGCTCGCGAGGGACGCGCGGCCGGGTCGGTCGCCCATCGAAATGTCCGCAGCGTCGTCGATTCGGGCGCGGACGAGGACGGCCGGCCGTTCATCGTCTACGAGCTTCTCGAAGGCCAGCGCATGGACGAGGTCCTCGCCGAGTCGCCGGACGGGGTGCCGATTGAGCGCGCGACCGCCCTCGTGACGCAGCTGCTCGAGGCGCTCGCCGCGGTCCACGCGGGTCGCGTCGTCCATCGGGCGATCGGGCCCGAGTCGATCTGGGTGGTGAAGTCGCGCGGGGAGGATCTCGTGAAGCTGGCCGGCTTCCACGACGCGACGCTGCTGACCGAGCAGGCAGAGGCCGGCCCTCCGCTCCGACCCGCCCCGACGCCCTACCTGCCGGCCGAGGTCGTGCGAGGCGGCCCGTATTCGGCCTCGGCCGACCTGTTCGGTGCCGGCACGCTCCTGCGCGCGCTGTCTGCGGGAACGCTCGACGGGCGTCCGGGCCTCCCCGACGTCGTCTGGAGGATCATCGATCAGGCGACCGCGTCGTGCGCCGAGGAGCGCTTTCGGGACGCCGACCCGTTCCTCCACACGATGTCGCTCGTGTCCGGAGGCGAGGTCTCGACGAGCGTGCCCCCGGCGTCGCCCGACGGTCTGTCGGCCGACCTTCACTACCTGGTCCAACGGCACAAGCGGAGGATCACCCGTGCGGGGACGATGCCGGAGGCGCCGTCCGGGGAGGCCGTGGTCCAGCTGTTGTCCGTGCTGCTCATGATCGAGGGTCTCTACAAACGGCTCGGCGGTGCGTGGCCGGAGCTCGTCCGGGCGGTGCCCGAGGTCGAAGAGCTCCTGCCGGGGTCGGGCAACACCGAGCGCAACCGGCAGCGGGGCGTTCCGGTGGCGCTCGTCAGCCAGATCCTGTCGACCGCCGATGTGATCGCGGGAGACGGCCGGCTCGCGGTCGTCGCCGACGTCGGCATCAGCGTCGGCGAGCGGGTGCATCGGCTGGCCCCATCGCTGCCGCTCCCGCTCCAGGTTCGGGACGTCGTCGCGGGGTTCGAGGAGATATGGGCCGGGGTGAGCCGTGTCGGCGAGGTGGTCGTCCTCGATGTCCTCGATGGGGCGCTGCGGCTGGCCTTGACCCACGAGAGCGCGCCCACGGTCGAGATGGCGGCCTTCGCGGCGGGGCTCCTCAGCGGGGCGCTTCGCGAGGCCGGCGCGCGCGACCTTCGCGTGCACCTGACCGCCTCCGCCGCGGTCGGGGATGAAGCCACCGTTTTTCGGGCGAGCTGGGACCCGTTCTGAACGAGACGCGGCTCGAGCGTCCTCTCGATTGCGTTTCGGGGCCGCGACGCCTAGCATGATTCGGCCTTTCACGGGCCGGGGACCCGTGCCACGGGCGAGCGCGAATGGGGGAGGAACTCACCGGCCGCACGCTTCTCGGTAAGTACCGGATCGAATCCCTTCTCGGGGAAGGCGGGATGGGGTCCGTGTGGCGGGCGGAGCACGTCCGGACGGGCCGCAAGGTCGCGATCAAGGTCCTCGCCGAGCAGTTCCTCGCGAACACCGGAGTCGTGCAGCGGTTCGGACGCGAAGCGCGCGCCGCGAGCGCGATCGATCATCCCGGGATCGTGGAGGTGCTCGACCTCGATCAGACCGAGGACGGGTCGCCGTTTCTGGTCATGGAGCTGCTGCCCGGGTACAGCTTGGGCGCTCGCATCGCCGCCAAGGGCAAGCTCCCGATCGACGAGACCCTCGGCATCATGGAGCAGCTGCTCGACGCGTTGCAGGCGGCGCACGATCACGGCGTCGTGCATCGCGACCTCAAGCCGGACAACGTCTTCGTCGTTCCGCGCAAGCGCGGCGTGAACACCGTGAAGATCCTGGACTTCGGGATCTCACAAAAAGCGGACGAGCGCGTGCAGCAGCTGACCGTCGCGGGGACGGTGCTCGGCACGCCGCATTACATGGCCCCCGAGCAGGCGATGGGTGACATCGATGTCGACGCCCGCGCCGACATCTACGCGGCGGGTGTGTTGATGTACGAGTGCCTCGTCGGCGACGTGCCGTTCGACGCGACGAACTACAACGCGCTGATCCACGTCATCCTGAACGATGCGCCCGCATCTCCGCGGCAACGCGGCGCCGACGTCGGGCTCGAGGTCGAGCGCGTGCTCCTGCGCTGTCTCTCGAAGGAAAAGACCGCGCGCCCCGACACCGCGCGGGCGCTCAGCCGGCTCCTCCGCGAAGCGCACACGCGCGACTCCCTGAAGAAGCCGACCGGTACGATTGCCTCCTCACCGCCGCCGCCGCCCGACCGAGCCGCGCCGTCCCCGCTGCCACCCGTGTCCGGGGGCGGTGGTGTGGCGGTCGCCGCAGCGCCCGCGCCGGTCGAGGTCGGCGAGCTCGTGATCAGCCGGTCGTCGCACCGGATGAAGAAGGTCAAGCCGGTCACGTCGATCGCGCCGCCTCACGACGAGCCGGACGCGCTCGATCCACTCAACGTGGCATTGGACGGGAACGAGAAGCTCGAGCTCGACACGTCGGTCATCCACTCGACGCGCCCGCCCCGCCGTTCGCTCTCCCCTTCCTCGTCCTCGATCAGCACATCGGGGATGCGCGCGCCGGTGTCGGGCTCGTTTCGTCCGCCGGCCCAAGCGCGCGAGAAGTCGCCCCTCCTCTGGTACTTCGTCGGGGCGCTCGTCGTGTTCTCGCTCGTCATCCTCGCCTTCCGATTCGTGATGCGGAGCGACGACACGCTTCACGTGGGAGGGGGCGGAGGCGGCACCGCACCCGACCCGTCGCCGACGGGGGAGGGCCCGGCCGAGCCGGTCTCCGCGGATGGGCGGGTCGTCATCGAGCTCACGCAGCTGCCGCCCGGCGCCGAGGTGAAGCTCGACGGCCTCCCGGCCGGCAGCCTGCCGCTCCGGCTGCGGCGCGACACCGCTCACACCCTCGACATCAGCGCGCCGGGCTACGTCTCGAGGCAGATTGCGTTCACCGCCGACGCCGACAAGCGGCTTTCGGCCCGCCTCGAGCCCCACGTCGGAATGCCGTGACGTCTTCCGGCGCTCGACCACGTCGGTCGGCGTACGTCGCTTGCGCTCGCGCGGTAGCCCTGTCATCTTTCGGCGCGCGGACGGGGTACGAGGAGGAGGTAGCGTTGGCTCGCGTTTTCGGCCAAGAGGACGGGGATCCCGAGCAGATCTTCGACGCTTTCGTCCGCAACCACGGCTCGTCCGACGGGGCGAGGCCGATCCCTTCGTCCGATGAGCGAGCTCGGCGGGAGAGCTACGCGCGTCGCGAGAGCCCAGCTCGGACGATGACCCGGTCGGGGACGGTTCGAAAGACGACCCCGGGCAAGCCGCTTCCGGACTGGATGCGGGACGAGGAGCGGGAGCCGACCGCGGAGGTCGTGCTGCTCACCAAGGTGAAGAGCGGCGCCTACGAGACCGACGAGGACGATTCCGCGGCCGACGTGACGCCGAGCGACGGCGTTCGCGAGGGCGTCGAGGACGGGCAGATCCCGGCAGGGGAGCTCGACAACATGCTCTCCGACATGGCGGTGCTCGTGCGATATGGCCACCACGAGCAGGTCCGGCAGCGCCTCGAGGAGCTCGTGCGCGAGTTCCCAGAGGATGTGCTCTTGCTCCGACGAGTCGTCGAGTTCCACATGGAGAACGGCGATTGCGAAGGCACGATGGAGATGTTGTTCCTGCTCGCAGGTCGGCTCTTCGAGCGACGCAACGTGCAGGGGATGCGCGACGCGCTCCAACAGGTGCTCGTCATCGAGCCGGACAACCGGCGCGCGTACAAGCTCCTCGGGCTCCTGGAGCAGCGACCCAGCACCGGCACCGGCGGCTGACGCTCCCGAGGCTGGACGATCCGAGCCGGCCCTGCTAACCACGCGCCTGGGCTGAACCTTCGTCCAGGCGATGGCAAAGAAGCGCACGTCGAGATCCAAGAAGTCCGACCAGCTCGAGCTGCCGGTCGCGTCGATCGAGAACGCCTCGCTCGCCGAGGAGACTCAGCGCCGCTACCTCAACTACGCGCTGAGCGTGATCACGTCGCGGGCGCTGCCCGACGTGCGCGACGGTCTGAAGCCGGTGCAGCGTCGCATCCTCTACACGATGCAGAACGAGCTCTCTCTGCGCGCCGACGCGCGGCACCGAAAGAGCGCCGCGATCGTCGGCGACGTCATGGGCAAGTTCCATCCGCACGGCGACACCGCCATCTACGACGCGCTCGTGCGCATGGCGCAGTCCTTCTCGATGCGCGTGCCGCTCGTCGACGGCCGAGGCAACTTCGGCTCCGCCGACGGCGACCCGCCCGCGGCCATGCGCTACACGGAGGCCAAGCTCACCAAGCTGGCCGGCGAGCTCATGGCCGAGCTCGGCCAGCGAACGGTCGGCTTCCGCCCGAACTACGACGGCACGCGGTTCGAGCCGATCGTCCTGCCTGCGCGCTTTCCGAACCTCCTCGTCAACGGCTCCTACGGGATCGCGGTCGGGATGGCGACGAGCATCCCGCCCCACAACCTCGGCGAGGTCGTCGACGCGTGCATCGCGATGATCGACGAGCCGGGGATCAGCCTGAAGCGCATCCTGCGCAAGGTCGAGGGCCGGACTTCCCGACCGGCGGCGAGCTCCTCAGCCCGAAGACCGAGATCGAAGAGGCGTACACGACCGGGCAGGGCTCGCTGAAGCTGCGCGGGACGTGGAAGTTCGAGGAAGGCGGAAAGCGCGGGCAGAGCCCGGCGATCGTCTTCACATCGATCCCGTACGCCGTCGAGCGGCGCACGATCGTGGAGAAGATCGCCGAGGTGATCATCGCGAGGAAGCTCCCGATGCTGCGTCGACGTGCGCGACGAGAGCACGCGACGACTGTCGCATCGTCTGCGAGGTGAAGCGCGATGCCGACCCGCAGCTCGTCGATGGCCTACCTCTTCAAGCACACGCCGCTCCAGCAGAACGTGCAGGTCAACCTGACCTGCTTGGTTCCCACCGAGAACCCGGAGATCGCGGCGCCGAGGCGGCTCGGGCTCGTCGAGATGCTCCGCCACTTCCTCGACTTCCGGCTCGACGTCGTGACGAAGCGGCTCGAGCACGAGCTCGAGCAAGCTCCGCGAGCGCATCCACGTGCTCGAGGGCTTCGCCGCGATCTTCGACGCGCTCGACGAGACCATCCGCATCATCCGGCGCTCGGAGGGCAAGAAGGACGCGGCCGAGAAGCTGATGAAGCGGTTCACGCTCGACGAGCTCCAGGTCGACGCGATCCTCGAGCTCAAGCTCTACCGCCTCGCGAAGCTCGAGATCCTGCTCATCGAGGAGGAGCTCGAGACGAAGCGCAAGGAAGCCAAGCGCATCGAGCGGCTCCTCAAGAGCGAGGCCGAGCGCTGGAACCTGGTCCGCGCCGAGCTTCACGAGCTCAAGGAAGCCTATCCGGACGCGCGGCGCACGGCGATGGTCGGCGAGATCGAGGAGCCGGAATTCGCAGCCGATGCATTCATCGTCGAGGAGGACGCCATGGTCGTCCTCACGCTCCAGGGGTGGGTGAAGCGGCAGCAAAAGGTGCGGGACGTCTCCGCGACTCGCGTGCGCGAAGGCGATCAGGTCTTCGAGGTGGTCGCGGGCTCGACGCGGTCGTCGCTCGCGTTCTTCTCGAGCCCCGGCGCGTGCTACGTGTGCCGCATCAACGACGTCACGGCGACGACGGGCTACGGCGTTCCCGTGCAGACGCTCTTCAAGCTCGGTGACGGCGAGCGCATCGTCGCGATGATGGGGTTCGACCCCCGGTTCCTCGAGGTGCCTGCGGCGACCGAAGGCGCATCGGAGCCCGAGGAGCCGCACGCGATCGCGGTCACGCGCGGCGGCTCGACGATGCGGTTCTCGCTGCGCGCGCACCGCGAGCCGTC
This sequence comes from uncultured delta proteobacterium, assembly GCA_963740495.1. Classification (GTDB taxonomy): domain Bacteria; phylum Myxococcota_A; class Polyangia; order Polyangiales; family CAVUEK01; genus CAVUEK01. The sequence goes on along the minus strand of CAVUEK010000001.1, from coordinate 392,116 downwards.
GACGCGCGTCGGGCGCAAGTTCATGAAACCGAACCAGGGCGACGAGGTCGTGATGGTCGGGTTCTGCGAGCCCGGCGACCACATCGCGTGCGCTACGGCGCAGGGCAGGGCGCTCATCTGCCCGGTCGACGAGGTCACGCTGCTTTCGGGAGCGGGCAAGGGCGTGATGCTCATGAAGCTCCAGAAGGACGACGCGGTCGTCGGGGCGGCCGTGCTCGGCGACGACGAGGACATGCTCGTCGTACAGGCGGAGAGTGGAAAGACGTTCGAGGTCTCGACCCGCAAGTACGGGGTCGTCTCGCGCGCCGGTAAGGGCTTCTCGCTGTTCAAGCGCGGCAAGCTCACGCGCGTCGTCTGGGGCGAGCCCACGCTTCCGGGCTTCCCCACTCCCGAGGAAGAGGACAGCTGACGTGGCCCGGACCGACTACACCGCGAAGGACGTCGAGGTCCTCGAGGGTCTCGAGCCCGTTCGCAAGCGTCCCGCGATGTACATCGGCGGAACGGACGCACGCGGCTTCCACCACCTGCTCTGGGAGATCGTCGACAACGCCGTCGACGAGGCCATCAACGGTCACGCGGACCGTGTCGAGGTCGCCCTCGACCCGACCACAAGGGCGCGAGCGTGACCGACAACGGACGGGGAATCCCCGTCGACGTCCACCCGAAGTTCAAGCGACCGGCGCTCGAGCTCATCCTCTGCACGCTCCACTCGGGCAGCAAGTTCGGTGGCGAGAGCTACAAGGTCGCCGGCGGGCTCCACGGCGTCGGATCGAGCGTCGTCAACGCTCTGAGCGAGGAGCTCACGGCGACCGTGCGACGCGACGGCTACACCTTCACGCAGACGTTCGCGCGGGGAAAGGCCCGGACGAAGCTCAAGAAGAGCGCAGGCGGAAGAGGCGGCGGAACGACGATCCACTTCCGCCCCGACCCCGACATCTTCGGCAAGTCGCTCGCGTTCGACCTCGGCGTGGTGCGGGAGCGTCTCGAGGCGAAGAGCTATCTGCACAAGGGGCTCAAGATCGTGCTCTCGGACCAGAAGAGCCGCACGCGCGAGGAGCTGTGCCACCCGAACGGGATCGTCGAGTACCTCGCGGCGCTCGTCGGTGAGCGCGGCAAGCCGGCGATACAGCCTGCGCCGTTCACCATAGAGCGGGACGAGCCGATCCGGATGGAGGTCGCGCTCGAGTGGACCGAGGCCCCGGACGAGCTCGTCCGGACCTACGCGAACGGCATCCCGACGGGCAACGGCGGCACGCACGAAGGTGGGCTGAAGCAGGCGCTCGGCAAGGCCATACGCGACTACATGAACCAACACAAGCTCGCGCCCAAGGGCGTGACGATCACGGCGGACGACATCCGCGAGGGCATCGTCGCGATCCTGAGCGTGTACGTGGCCGAGCCGCAGTTCCAAGGGCAGACGAAGGACCGGCTCAACAACCCCGAGGTGACGGCCCAGGTCGACGGCGTGATCGGCACGGCGCTCGAGCAGTGGCTCCACGACAACAAGACCGTCGCCGAGGGGATCGTCGCGCGCATCGTCCTCGCGGCGCGGGCGCGCGAGGCGAGCCGGGCGGCGAGCCAGCAGGTGACGCGCAAGAGCGCCGTCAGCCATCGGCTCAACCTCCCCGGCAAGCTCGCGGACTGCTCGAGCACCGACCCGGACGAGAGCGAGATCTTCCTCGTCGAGGGCGACAGCGCCGGCGGCAACGCGAAGCAAGGTCGCGACCGCCGCACGCAGGCGATTCTCCCGCTGCGCGGCAAGGTGCTGAACGCCGAGCGCGCGAACAGCGCGCAGGTCATGGGCAACAAGGAGCTCACCGATGTCGTCAGCGCGCTCGGCTGCGGTGTCGGCAAGAGCTTCGACCTGGGCAAGCTGCGCTACGCGAAGATCTTTCTCCTGATGGACGCCGACAGCGATGGTCATCACATCGCCACGCTGCTCCTGACCTTCTTCTATCGTCTCCTGCCCGGGCTCATCCGCGCGGGGAACATCTACCTCGCGCAGCCGCCGCTCTATCGCATCGACGCGGCACGGACACGCACTGGGCACTCGACGACGCCGAGCGCGACAAGATCCTCGCCGGGCTTCCGGGCAACGTGAAGCCGGAGATCAGCCGCTTCAAGGGCCTCGGCGAGATGACGGCGGACGAGCTCTGGGAGACCACGCTCGACCCGCGCCGCAGGCGCGCGCTCCGCGTACGGATCGAGGGCGAGCTCGAGACCGACCGCATCCTGAACGAGCTCATGGGCAAAGATCCGCAGGCGCGCTTCCACTTCATCATGGAGCACGCGCCGAAGGCGAACGCCGAAGAGCTCGACCTGTGACGTTGATCGAGGTCAGCCGCGAGCTCCGGCGCCGCGTCGACCGGCTCGAGTTCAAAGAGCCCGTCACGCACGTCTACGATCCGCTCGACTACGCGCAGGAGCCGCACGAGCGCTACCTGTCGCGCTGGGGGACTGGACGAAAGGAAGCGGTGTTCGTCGGGATGAACCCCGGTCCGTTCGGGATGGCCCAGACGGGAGTCCCGTTCGGCGATCCCGCGCTCGTGCGCGGGTTCGTCGGTGTCGAGGGTCGTGTCCGCAGGCCGAAGCGCGTGCACCCGAAGCGGCCGGTCGACGGGTTCGCGTGCGGGCGCTCCGAGGTGAGCGGAACGCGGTTCTGGGGTTGGGCGAGGGAGCGGTTCGGCGTGCCGGAGCGGTTCTTCGAGCGGTTCTTCGTCGTGAACTGGTGCCCGCTCGCGTTCATGGAGGAGTCCGGTCGGAACCGAACGCCCGACAAGCTCCCGCGCGAGGAGCGGGAGCCGCTCGAGGCCGCGTGCGACGACGCGCTCCGCGAGGCGATCGCTCTGCTCGATCCGCGGTGGGTGATCGGTATCGGCGCGTTCGCCGAGAAGCGGTGCAGGATCGCGCTCGACGGCGTCGGGGCTCGCGTCGGGAGCATCCTGCACCCGAGCCCCGCGAGCCCGAAGGCAAACGGCGGCTGGGCCAAGATCGCGGAGCGCGAGCTCGTGGAGCTCGGTCTTTCGCTGTGAGCACGCGCCCCCGGGCGCAGGAGGACGGGAATGTCGAATACGTTCGAAGGGGATCCGCAGGGCGCTCCGGTGGCGAGCGCAGCGACGCCCGTCGTCAGCGGCCTCTGCGCGATCCACGTCGATCAGCCGGCCGGCGTGATCTGCGCGCGTTGTGGCAACTACATGTGCCGAACGTGCTCGCACGAGGGTGCGTCGCGCTTCTGTCCTCCCTGCCGTGAGCGCGTCGGGGCTCACGGGTTCCCGTTCGATCGCACGACGTACTCGGTCGGCGCCGTGTTGGAGCACTCTTGGACGACGCTGAAGACCCACGCGATGCCGTTGCTGCTCGGCTCGCTGGTGCTCTTCGGGGTGAGCGTGATCTTCGGGGTGCTGAGCCAGGTCCTGCAGGTGGGCTTCGCGACGCGTCCGATGGCTCTCGTCGGTGTCTCGCTGTCCGTCTCGTTCGTCCAGAACCTGATTCAGGGAGTCCTTCAGCTCGGGTTCCTGCGCATGTGCTACGGCGCGCTCACCGGCGGCACGGTGGAGGTCGCGCAGCTCTTCTCGCAGGTCGGCAAGATCCTCAAGTGGATCGCGCAGATTCTCGTCGTCATCGGGATCCTCCTCCCGTTCATGCTCCTCATCGGGATCCCGATCGGCGTGGGCATCGCGCTCGACGAGCCGTGGGTCGCGATCGGCGGTGCGGCCGGCGTCGGCCTCCTCGTGGCGTTTCCGATGGTCTACGTCGGCCTCGGCTTCACGTTCGCGCAGTACGAGCTCGTCTACGACGACGACTGCGGTCCGATCGAGGGTCTTCGACGCTCGTGGCAGATCGTGCGCGGCCAGCGGCTCACTCTCTTCGGTCTCACGATCCTCGGTGTGCTGGTGATCATCGGAGGGCTGCTCCTCTGCTGTGTCGGGCTCGTTCCGGCGCAAGCGATCTTCTTCCTGATGTTGACGACGGCTCACCTCGCCCTCCGGAACGGCTCCGGTCTCGAGGCGCCGCGCCGCAGCGGCTCATAGCGCCTTTTTTTTGACGGCCCGCCCGCTCTCTGATCAAAGAGGTCGTGAAGCGCTTCGCTAAGCGCTTCGTGACCCGAGAGACGAGGAGGCCGTATGGGAGCACCGACATCGCAGTGCGACGCGTGTGGGACCGAGTTCGAGGTGCGGTTTCGGTTCCAGGTGCGCGAGGACGGCGAGCGCTTCTCGTACTTCTGCTCGCAGTCGTGCCTCGGCCGTGCGCTCGCGAGCGCGGAAGCGTGCGTCTGCAGCGTCTGCGCGCGAAGTTTCGAGCTCGAGTATCCCTATCAAGTCGTGGTCGAGGACGTGGGGCAGACGTACTACTGTTCGCCCGGCTGCCGGCAGGTCGGCCCTGCTCTCTCGAAGCGGCACCGGCGCATCCCGAGCCGCATCGCCGTCTTCAATCACAAGGGCGGGACCGGCAAGACGACCACCGCCGTGAACGTCGCCGCGGGGCTCGCCGAAGCGGGGGACCGCGTGCTCCTCGTCGACGCGGACGGCCAGGGGAACGTCGGCGCGTCGCTCGGCATCCGGGGTGAGCGGACGCTCTACCACGTGCTCGTCACGGGCGCAGAGGCCGAGGCGTGCGCGGTCCCCGTGCGCAAGAACCTCGACGTGCTCACCTCCAACGAGATGCTCGCCGCAGCCGAGCTCTACCTGGCCGAGCGGCCCAATCGAGATCGCATCCTGCGCGAGCGGCTCGGAGACCGAGTCCGCGGGTACGATGTCGTCGTGATCGACTGCGCGCCGGCGCTCTCGCTGATGAACCAGAACGTCCTCGTGTACGCCGACAGCGTCGTCATCCCCGTGAGCTGCGACTACCTCTCGCTCGTCGGCGTGCGGCAGGTGCTCCGCACGCTGAAGAACGTCCGCGAGCTGCTCAAGCACGAGGTCGGATCTGCTCGGCGTCCTTCCCACGTTCTACGACGTCCGCAATCGCATCGCGCGCGAGGCCGTCGACGCGCTTCGTGAGCACTTCGGTGAACGCTGTCTGCCGCCCGTGCGTGTCAACACACGCCTCCGCGAAGCGCCGCGTGCCAAGCAGACGATCTTCGAGCTGGCTCCCGAGAGCCACGGCGCCGAGGACTACCGCACCCTCGTCGCGCATCTGCGGAAACTGAGAGGCGAGGGGGATCGCGCCTCGAGCATGCCCCCGCCGGCGCGCTCGTCCGAGATGCCTCTGCCGATCGTGCTGGACGCCAGTCCGCGACCCGGCCCCGTCGTCCTCGGCGGTGCGAAGTGAAGGAGGTCCTCGACGGCGACGAGGTCCGCGAGGTCCTCCGCGACTCTTTCTACGTTGCACCGAAGCCGAGCAGGAAGCGCGCACGCAAGCCGAAGCCCGACCACTACGAAGTGATCTGCATCTCCCTCTACACCGACGACCTCGCTCGCCTCGACGCCGCCGTCGATCGCCTCAAGCGAAAAGGCCATCGCAAGATGTCCCGGAGCGCGCTCATTCGCTACGCCCTCGACACGATGGACCTCGCCGGATTGCCGCGCAGCTACTGAGCCGATCTTGGGACGGCGTCTCGTCGCGCGATCATGCGACGCGAGCCGGAGGACGTTCGTCGGCCCTCCACCTCAGCGCTTCTCACCCGTCGCGACGCGCGGGTCGCCGATCTCTCCGTTGAACATCCGGAGCATGTCGGGCGCGCGGATGGCGAGCCACGCCGACGCTTCGTCGAACTCGAGGACGATCGCGTCGTTGATCGTGGAGCCTGCGGCGAGCATCTCCTTCGCCGTGCGATGCATCTTCAGGTAGTGCTCGAGCCTCGTGGGGAACTCGTCTCGGTCGAGGCGTCGCACCATGTGCTTTCCGAACTTCACGAACGCGCCGTCGGGCTTGTCCCCGAAGGCGTCCTCGAACCGCGCGCCGTAGGCCTCGTAGGCCGAGTCGATGTCCACGTCCATGGTCTCGGGAATCCTACCAGACCACGGCGTCGTCGCGATCCGCCCGGTGCACGACCGCGCCCATCGCGGCGACGAGCCAGGGGCGTACGTCACCGAGCCCGTACGCGACCGCGCGCGCGTCGTCGTGCTCGTATACCGCGACGTCGGCACGCGCACCCACCCGGATGCGCCCGACATCGTCGAGACCCGCCGCCCGCGCTGCGTCGACCGTGATCGCGAGCACGGCTTCCTCGAGCGTCATCCCTGCGTCGCGCACCGCGAGCGCTGCGCAGAGCGGCAAATCCGTGCACGGGCTCGTCCCCGGATTCAGGTCCGTCCCCACGGCGAGCCTCACCCCCGCCGCGCGGAACCGTGCCGCATCCGGCGCGCTCTGCCGCAACGTCCTCCACGCGCCCGGCAAGAGCACGGCGACCACCCCGGCGTCGGCGAGCGCCCTCGTGCCCGCGTCCGACACCTCCTCGAGGTGATCCGCCGAGAGCCCCCCGAGCTCCGCCACGAGCTCGGCCCCCCCGAGGTCCGCGAACTGCCCGACGTGCGCGCGCACGCGCATCCCGGCGCGCGCGCCCGCCTCGAGCACCGCGCGCCCTTCCGCGAGTGTGAACGCGCCGTCGTCGATGTACGCGTCGACCGAATCGGCCAACCGCTCGCGCGCGACCGCCGGGATCATGTGCTCGACGATCTCGCACACGTAGCCCGCTCGGTCGCCCGCGCGCTCGCTCGGCATCGCGTGCGCTCCGAGGAACGTGGCGCCGATCCTCGCGACACCGTCCGCCTCGAGTCGCCGCGCGACCCGCAGGAGGCGCAGCTCGTCATCGAGCGTCAGCCCGTAACCGCTCTTCACCTCGATGGACGTGACCCCGTGCGCGCGCATGGCGCGCGCACGGCGTGCCGCCAGGTCGAACAGCGCCTCGTCGCTCGCCGCCCGGGTCGCCTTCACCGTCGCGGCGATCCCGCCGCCCGCCTGCGCGATGGCCCGATAATCCTCCCCCGCCATCCGCCGTGCGAATTCGTCGACACGGCTCCCCGCGAAGACCAGATGCGTGTGCGGATCGACGAGGCCCGGCAGCACGACCCCGCCGCGTGCATCGATCACTTCTCCCGCCTCCCGGGCCAGCGCCGGTGAGCTCTCCCCCACGTACGCGACCATGCCCTCACGCATCGCGACGGCCCCCCGCTCCACGATGGCGAGCCTTGCGCCCGCCGGCGCTCCGTCCGGCCCGTCGCAGGTCACGACACGCGCGTTCGTGACGACGAGGTCGAACGGTGCCGTCATCCACTGCCCGCGTGCACGCCGCGCTCGCGTGCGGTGCGCTGCGCCGATTCGTACCCAGCGTCGGCGTGCCGGATCACACCCATCCCTGGATCCGTCACCAGCACTCGCTCGAGGCGCCGCGCCGCGGCTTCGGTCCCGTCCGCGACGACGACCATGCCGGCGTGGATCGAGTAACCGATGCCGACCCCGCCCCCGTGATGGACGCTCACCCAGGTCGCGCCCGCAGCCGTGTTCACGAGCGCGTTCAAGATCGGCCAGTCCGCGATCGCGTCGGAGCCGTCCTTCATGCCCTCGGTCTCGCGGTTCGGGCTCGCGACCGACCCGGCGTCGAGGTGATCGCGCCCGATCACGATCGGCGCTTTCACTTCCCCGCTCCGAACGAGCTCGTTGAACGCGAGCCCGACGCGGTGCCGGTCGCCATACCCGAGCCAGCAGATCCGGGCGGGCAGCCCTTGGAACGCCACGCGCTCCTTCGCCATGTCGATCCAACGGTGGAGCGCGGCATCGTCCGGCATGACCTCCTTCACGACGCGGTCGGTCACGTGAATGTCGGCGGGGTCGCCCGACAGCGCGACCCACCGGAACGGGCCTTTGCCCTCGCAGAACAGGGGCCGCACGTACGCCGGCACGAAGCCCGGGATGTCGAACGCCTCGCGGACCCCCGCGATCCGCGCCTGCTCGCGGATGTTGTTGCCGTAGTCGCACGCGTGCGCGCCCCGTCGGACCATCTCGAGCATCGCGCGCACCTCGGCCGCCATGCCGTCCCGCGCGCGCCGCACGTACTCCTCGGGATCGCGCGCGCGGAGCTCGTCGGCAGCCGTCAGGGTCGTGTCGGGAGGCACGTAGCCGACGAGCGGGTCGTGCGCGGCCGTCTGCTCCGTCACGAAGTCTGGCGTGACTCCGCGCCGGACGAGCTCGGGGTAGACGTGCGCCGCGTTGGCGACCAGCGCGACCGAGAGCGCGTCGCCGCGCGCCGCCGCGTCGCGCACGAGGCGCACCGCCTCGTCGATATCCTCGGTCGCGCGATCGACGTACCGGGTCTCGAGCCGTCGCTTCACCCGTGCCGGGTCGACCTCGACACCCAAGAAGGACGCGCCCGCCATCGTCGCGGCGAGAGGCTGCGCCCCGCCCATGCCGCCGAGGCCTGCCGACAGGATCCAGCGCCCCCGAAGATCCCCACCGAAGTGGCGCGCGGCCGCCGAGACGAACGTCTCGTACGTGCCCTGCAAGATCCCCTGCGTGCCGATGTAGATCCACGAGCCCGCGGTCATCTGGCCATACATGGTCAGCCCGAGCGCCTCGAGCCGCCGGAACTCGTCCCAGTTGGCCCAGGCCGGGACGAGGAGGCTGTTCGCGATGAGGACGCGCGGCGCGTCCGCGTGCGTGCGGAGCTTTCCTACGGCCTTGCCCGACTGCACGAGGAGAGTCTCGTCGTCCTCGAGCGCACGGAGCTCGCGGACGATCCCGTCGAACGCGTCCCACGAGCGAGCGGCCTTGCCGGTCCCGCCGTACACGACGAGCTCGTCCGGGCGCTCCGCGACCTCCGGATCGAGGTTGTTCATCAACATGCGCAGCGCCGCCTCCTGCTGCCAGCCCTTGCACGAGAGCTCGCTGCCGCGCGGCGCTCGCACCACTCTGGGTCCGCTCATGCCGCGCACGGTACTTCTTTTCGGGGGGCTTCGCCCCCCGTCGTTCGCGCCGCGCGTTGCGCGGCGCTCACTCGCCGAAGCATCGTCGCCTGCGGCGACGACGCTTCGTGCGCCCCCCACGGGTGCTCGCGCGGGCCTTCGGCCCGGCGCTGCGCGCCCGGGCGAGCTTGGGTTGCGGGGGGCTTCGCGCTCACTCGCCGAAGCGTCGACGCCTGCGGCGACGACGCTTCGTGCGCCCCCCACGGGTGCTCGCGCGGGCCTTCGGCCCGGCGCTGCGCGCCCGGGCGAGCTTGGGTTGCGGGGGGCTTCGCCCCCCGTCGTTCGCGCCGCGCGTTGCGCGGCGCTCACTCGCCGAAGCATCGTCGCCTGCGGCGACGACGCTTCGTGCGCCCCCCACGGGTGCTCGCGCGGGCCTTCGGCCCGGCGCTGCGCGCCCGGGCGAGCTTGGGTTGCGGGGGGCTCTGCCCCCCGTCGTTCGCGCCGCGCGTTGCGCGGCGCTCACTCGCCGAAGCGTCGACGCCTGCGGCGACGACGCTTCGTGCGCCCCCCCACGGGTGCTCGCGCGGGCCTTCGGCCCGGCGCTGCGCGCCCGGGCGAGCTTGGGTTGCGAGGGGCTTCGCGCTCACTCGCCGAAGCGTCGACGCCTGCGGCGACGACGCTTCGTGCGCCCCCCACGGGTGCTCGCGCGGGCCTTCGGCCCGGCGCTGCGCGCCCGGGCAGCTTGGGTTGCGGGGGGCTCTGCCCTCCGCAACGCAAGCCCTCCGCGCGCGCGCTTGAATCCCGTCCGGGCCGGATCCGTCCGAGTGGGCGCGGCTGCCCGACCGTTGACGGGGTCCGTCGATTGGACGAGGCTGCCGGGCCCAAGGAGCTCTCATGCGTGTCGCCCCGACAACGCTCGCGTACGTCATCGCGGCTTTTGTCCTCGCTGCTGTCCCCGTCGCGGCGGCGGCCCAGCCGCGGCCCGTCATCGAGCGTCTCGAGCCAGCGTCCGGCCCGGTGGGCATCGAGGTGCAGCTCATCGGCCGTCAGAATCCACCCCCAGAGCCAGATCGTGCTCGGACACACGGTGCTCCCGACCCTGCAGCGCAATCCGGGGCGATGGGTCGTGCGCATTCCAGAGGGGGCCCAGAGCGGCAACATCGTCGTGCGGACACGATGGGGCGATTTCCGCGGTCCCTACTTCCGCGTGACGGCCGCGCGGCCCGCGCCCGTGATCGCGACGATGACACCCGCGTCGGGCAGCCCCGGCACCGAGGTCACCCTCTCGGGGTCGGGCTTCTCCACTCGGCTCTCCGACGTGCACGTGACGCTGAACGACCAGCCGGTCGTCGTTCGAAGCACGACCCCGACCGAGATCGTCCTCGTCGTGCCCGCCGGAGCGACGAGCGGTGAGCTCCACCTCCGGGTCGACCAGGCAGGTGAGGCTGCGAGCCCCACGTTCACGATCGGCGACTCGACCGCGGTCACCGACCTCCAGCCGCGAGCGGGACCACCGAGCTCGCGCGTCGCCATCGTCGGCAGCGGGTTCTCGGATCGCCGCAACAACAACCGCGTGTTCATCAATCACCGGCCGCTCCGCGTCGTCGCGGCCAGCGCGACGCGCATCGACGCCGTGCTTCCACGCGACGCGGCGTCCGGTACGATCCTGGTCGATGTTCGAGGAGGCGGCCGCGCGGAGAGCGCGTTTCCGTTCCTCGTACAGAACACGCCCGCGATCGCTGGGTTCGCGCCGGTAGCCGCATCGCCGGGGCACAACGTGACGATCTCCGGCGCGAACTTCGGACGCGACCCGCGCGTCGTCGCCGTGACGCTCGGGGGCGCGCCCGTGACCCTTCGCGCCGTCACCCCCACGCGGATCGACGTGCAGATCCCGACGGGCGCCGCGAGCGGGAAGCTCGGGGTGACCATCAACGGCGTCGGGCCCGTCGAGTCGAGCGCGGACTTCACCGTCCTCACGCCCATTCGCGTGGCCACGTTCGCGCCTACGAGCGGCCCCGAGGGAACCGAGGTCGTCATCCGCGGGGAAGGCTTCTCTCCCGCGCCCGCCGAGAACGAGGTGTTCATCGGTCGCAATCGCGTCGAAGTCCAGAGCTCGACGACGACCGAGATCCACGTGCGCATCGCCCGCGTCGCGAGCGGGCCGCTGCGAGTTCGAGTGCCTAACAATGGCGACGCGACGACGTCCGCGCCGTTCATGGTCACCGTGCCGCCGCTCGTCACGTCGTTCGAGCCGACGAGCGGACCACCCGGGACGCCAGTGACGATTCACGGAGCCCGATTCGGTACCACGACGTCGCTCGTCTCGGTGCGCATCGGCGAGCGGCCGATGGCGATTCGTTCAATCGGCGATGCGCAGATCGTCGCGGTCGTGCCCGACGGAGCGACGACGGCGCCGATCTCGGTCGCCGTCCGTCTCCAAGGCGCGGCGGCATCGAACGGCGCGTTCCAGGTGCTCTCCACGTTCGCGACGACGGCGATCGCGCCGACGTCGACGTTCGTCGGCGCCGCGGTGACGATCCGGGGCTCGGGCTTCGTCCGCGGCACGCGCGTCGTCTTCGCCGGCGACCGCGCGGTGTCCGCCGATGTCATGAGCCCGACCGAGCTTCGCGCAATCGTTCCTCAGGGTGCGGTCACCGGACCGCTCGTCGTGCGGTCGCCCGACGGGCGCACGTCGGAGACCACGCCGCTGACCATCACCGAGATGCCGCCCGGCGTCGGCGTCACGCACGTCGAGGCGGCGTGTTACCGACCGGGGTGCCACGTGCTCCTCAACGGGCACGGCTTCTCGACGAACACTCGAAACGATCGCGTCTTCTTCGGCGGTCGCCCGGTCCGAGTGAACAGCGCGACGACCGCGACGCTCGACGTCACTCTGCCCGCGGCGCCGGGAACGAACCGCTTCCGCGTGGACGTTCGCGGCGGGTCCGAGGCCGAGAGCGAGCCTTTCACGATCGTGCCCTGAGGCGGGGGCTGCTCGAGCTGCGACTGCCGACTGGCGAGACGCCGCCCATCGGCTATCCTTCGCCCCCATGAGGTGGAGAGCTTCCGGGGCGCTCGTCGCGACCCTCGGTTCGTGCTTGCTCGCTGGCTGTACCAACGGCATGGCGGATTCGTCAGCCGTCTGCGACGACGCGAGCGCCGCGCTCGTGACCTGCGGGGCGGAGCTCGACGAGAGCCCGTTCGGCACGTGCCAAGCCGCGCAGCGCGACCAGGCCGCCGAGCTGCTCGACCTCTACGACGGTGGGGGCTGCGAGGCCCTGAACGATCGCAAGGCGGACGGTCCTCTGTGCTCGGCGTTCTCGTTCCTCTGCGTCGAGCATTCCGTCGACGAGCTCGCTCCGTTCACGACGGACGGCTGCAGCATGTTCCCGGACGGGACGGTCTCCGATGCGACCCTCTGGCAGCAGTGCTGCGTCACTCACGACTTCGCCTACTACCGAGGCGGGACGCGCGAGGACCGCGCCGACGCCGACGACGGCCTCGCGGCGTGCATCTCGGAGGTGACCGCGTCGACGACGTTCGGCAACCTCATGTGGGCCGGCGTCCGCGTCGGTGGCACGCCGGCGCTGCCGACGCCGTGGCGCTGGGGCTACGGCTGGACCTACGACCCGACCGACGGCTATCGCGACCTGCCGGCCGATCAAGTCGACGCAGCGAACGTGGAGATCGAGCTCTATCGCGCCGACCCCTGGCCGCCGAACGCGTTCGAACAGCGCGCCCGCGATTACGTCGACGCGATCTCGTGGGTTCCTGGGCTCGACGACGCGATCGCCGATGTCGAAGCGGCTGCCGGCGAGCTCTGAGCGCGCGGCGTCACGTTCAGCTCAGCAGCGGTTTCCACTCGGCTCGAATCTTCGGGCCGATGATCGGGTACTCGTTCCACTCGCCGTTCTTGGCGCCGAAGGCGAGGATGAGCGGGTAGATCGCCGCCAGGAGCGCGACGATCGGGATGAGCATCAGCAGGAAGTAGCCGATGCACACGACCGCGAGCACCGCGCCGACGATCGAGATCCCGATGTTGAGAGCGTAGAGCCCGACCTGAAAGAGCGTCGCCTGGTTGGTGTGGTAGACGAGGAACGGCCCTCTCTCCTTCGCGAGCGCGAAGATGAGGAGCGGCCACGCGAAGGGTGGCAAGAGACCGCACGTGAAGAACGCGCCCGCCCCCGCGAGGATGTGCGCGTAGAACGCTTGCTCCTTTTCGTACTCGGTCGGCACGTAGCCGCTCAGGCGGACGTTCTCGAACCAGCCTGGGCCGCGCGCCCACGTGGGGGTCCCGGCGTTCTGAGGGTGCTGTGTCCAGGCGGGCGGAGGCGGGGCGTACCCCTGCCCGGGCGCCCGAGGGCCGACCGGCGACCCCGGCGGGCCCGCCGTCGCAGGGGGAGAACCGCCCGGGGGAGCGCCGGGCCCTGGATATCCGGCTTGGCTCACGGAGCGCACCCTATCACCCGCGAGCCTACGCGCCACGGTGCCGAGCCCTTCCCGCGCCGTGTGCTAGGCTCCGCGCCCAACCCGGCGGGCGCTCGGGGCCCGCGCGCGATCGAGGCCGGAGGAACGCCGTGATCGAGGACCGACTGCACGAAGCCCTGACGTTCGACGACGTCCTGCTCGTGCCCGGGTACGCCGACTTCCTCCCGCGAGACGCGGACACGCGCACTCGCCTGACGCGCAAGCTCTCGCTCCACGTTCCGATCGTCTCCTCGCGCGATGGACACCGTCACCGAGTGGCGCACCGCGGTGACGATGGCGCGCGAGGGCGGGCTCGGCGTCATCCACAAGAACCTGACGCCCGACGAGCAGGCGCGCGAGGTCCTCAAGGTCAAGCGCGCCGAGAGCGGGATGGTGGTCGACCCGGTGACGGTCCGGCCGAGCCAATCGCTCCACGAGGCGCTCGCAGCTCATGCGGGCGCACGACATCTCGGGCCTGCCCGTCGTCGACGGCAAGGCCGGTCGGCATCCTGCACGAGCCGCGACATCCGCTTCGAGCAGAACCTCTCGCAGCCCGTGTCGACAGCTCATGACGCGCGAGCTCGTCACCGTGCCGCCCGGCGTCGATCGCAGGCGCGCGCCAAGGAGCTGCTCCACGAGCACCGCATCGAGAAGCTCCTCGTCGTCGACGACGGCGGCGAGCTGGTCGGCCTCATCACGATCAAGGACCTCCTTCAGGCCGAGCGCTACCCGAACGCGATCAAGGACGACCTCGGCCGGCTGCGCGTCGGCGCCGCGGTCGGCGTCGGCCCCGATCGCGCGCGAGCGCGTGCGCGCGCTCGTCGAGGCCGGCGTGGACGTGCTCGTCGTCGACACGGCGCACGGTCACAGCAAGGGACGTCATCGACGCGGTGCGCGCCACGAAGGACGAGCACCCGGGCGTGCAGCTCGTCGCCGGCAACGTCGCCACCGCCGAGGCGGCCGCGGCGCTCATCGAGGCGGGCGTCGACGCGGTCAAGGTCGGCATCGGGCCGGGCTCGATCTGCACGACGCGCGTCGTCGCCGGCGTCGGCGTGCCGCAGATCACCGCGATCACCGAGTGCGCGCGCGTCGCCGCCAAGCACGGCGTGCCGATCATCGCCGACGGCGGCGTGAAGTACTCGGGCGACGTCGTGAAGGCGATCGCCGCGGGCGCGCACACGCGTGATGATCGGCTCGCTGTTCGCGGGCACCGACGAGTCGCCCGGGCGAGCTCGTCCTCTATCCAGGGCCGCACGTACAAGAGCTACCGCGGGATGGGCTCGCTCGGCGCGATGCGCCAGGGCTCGCAAGGATCGCTACGCGCAGGCCGACGTCGAGGACGCGCAGAAGCTCGTGCCCGAGGGCATCGAGGGGCGCGTGCCGTACCGCGGCCCGCTCGCGAGCGTCGTCTACCAGCTCGTGGGCGGCCTGCGCGCCGGCATGGGCTACACGGGCTGCCGCGACGATCGAGGAGCTGCGCACCGAGCGCGCGCTTCGTGCGCAGAGCGCGCAGGGCCTGCGCGAGAGCCACGTGCACGACGTCGTCGTCACCGAGGAGGCGCCGAACTACCGCGCCGAACGCTGACCGCGGCGCGGCCGTGCGATAGACGCTCGCCGGGCCGCGTGATAGACCGGCCGCCGTGGATCGGCAGCTCGTCCTCATCCTCGACTTCGGCTCGCAGTACACGCAGCTCATCGCGCGGCGCATCCGCGAGCAGCACGTCTACTGCGAGATCCACCCCTGCACGCTCCCGCTCGAGCGACGTCCGCGCGCTGGCGCCGCGGCGCCATCGTGCTCTCCGGCGGGCCGGCGAGCGTCTTCGGCGACGGCGCGCCCACGGCGTCGACCGCGGCGCTCTTCGAGCTCGGCGTGCCGATCCTCGGCATCTGCTACGGCATGCAGCTCATGTGTCACCTGCTCGGCGGCAAGGTCGAGCCCGCGCAGCGCAGCGCGAGTACGGCGCCGCGCGCAGGTCGAGGTCGTCGTCGGCCGGAGGGCGTCCTCGCGGCTTCGACCGCGGCGACGAGCCGATCGACGTCTGGATGAGCCACGGCGACCGCGTCGAGTCGCATCCCGCCGGGCTTCGTGCCGCTCGCGCGCACGTCGCAGCACGCCGTTCGCCGCGATCGGCCGACCGTCGAGCGCCGGATCTACGGCGTGCAGTTCCACCCCGAGGTCGCGCACACGCCGCGCGGCGTCGAGATGCTCGACGCGTTCCTCTTCGCACGTCGCCGGGCTGCGCGCCCGACTGGACCGCCGGGCTCGTTCATCGAGGAGTGCGATCGAGCGCATCCGCGAGCAGGTCGGCGAGGCCGCGGCGCGTCTGCGGGCTCTCGGGCGGCGTCGACTCGTCCGTCGCGGCGATGCTCGTCTCGCAGCGCGATCGGCGATCGGCTCGACGTGCATCTTCGTCGACAACGGCCTGCTCCGGAAGGACGAGGCGAGCGAGGTCGTGCGGATGTTCCGCGATCACTTCCACCTCAACGCTCGTCCACGTCGACGCGGCGCGAGCGCTTCCTGAGCGCGCTCCGCGGCGTCACGGACCCGGAGCAGAAGCGGAAGATCATCGGGCGCGTCTTCATCGAGGTCTTCGACGAGGAGGCGGCGCAAGCTCCCCGAGCGCCAGGCACCTCGTGCAGGGCACGCTCTATCCGGACGTGATCGAGAGCGTCTCGTTCAAGGGGACCGAGCGCCGTCATCAAGAGCCACCACAACGTCGGCGGCCTGCCCGAGCACATGAAGCTCGAGCTGGTCGAGCCGCTGCGCGAGCTCTTCAAGGACGAGGTGCGCGAGGTCGGCGACGGCGCTCGGCATGCCGCGCCACGTGCTCTGGCGGCACCCGTTCCCCGGCCCGGGCCTCGCCGATCCGCTGCCTCGGCGAGATCACCGAGGAGAAGCTCGCGCATCCTGCGCGAGGCCGACGCCATCTCGATCGACGAGATCCGCGCGGCCGGCGCTCTACGACACGGTCTGGCAGGCGTTCTGCGGTGCTCCTGCCCGTGCGGACCGTCGGCGTGATGGGCGACGAGCGCACGTACGAGCTACGTCGTCGCGCTCCGCGCGGTGCAGCTCGCGCGACGGGATGACCGCCGACTGGGCGCGCCTCCCGTACGAGGTGCTCGCGCGCGCGTCGTCGCGCATCATCAACGAGGTGCGCGGCGTCAACCGCGTCGTCTACGACATCTCGTCGAAGCCGCCGGCCACCATCGAGTGGGAGTGAGCCCGGTGGCTCCCCGAACGAGGGCCGCCGCGGCCCTCTTGGTCGTCGTTTCGGGTCTGTCGGCGGTCTCGCTCGCACACGCGCTCGTCCCGCCGTTCGACGTGCCGTGGACGGAGCGCTCGCCCGCGTACGACGCCGAGCGCGACATCGTCGCTTGTGTCGCGCTCGGCACGCCGGACCCGCGTCTGTTGCGGCTCGCCGCGGCGCGCGTCTCCGGTCGCCGCCGCGGGGAGGCGCGTGCCCGCGAGGCGCTTCACGCCTACGTGGACGACGCCCTCGCGCGCGTTCGCGCTCGACCCGACGTCGCCGCCCGCGTTCACGCTGCGCTCGACGACGCTGCGCGCGTGGTCGGCGTCCGCGGTCGCGCCGACGGCGGTGCGATGGTCGTCGTCGAGGTCGACGCGAGGCGCCTGCGCTCCGCTGCGCGCCTCCGGGGAGTCCCGTGGGCAAGCTGATCGCCGCGCTCGCCGTCGCGCTCCTCTGTGCGGCGTGCGGAGGCACGCAGTCCGGCGGCGCTCCGGCCGAGCTGCGCCTCCTCTGCGAGCCCTCGACCGCGAGCGTCTACGTCGACGAGCGCTACGTCTCTTCGGCGCGCCGCCTCGCCCATCAACCGGCTCGGCTCCGCCCCGGCCGACACTTCCTCACAGTCACCGCGCCGGGTTACTTCCCTCACGACGTCGAGCTGGCGCTCCCGAAAGGCGTCACCACCGTCCGCTTGTCCCTCCGGGCCATCCCACCCTGATCGCGGCCGCTCGATGCCGGGACGCTCTTGCATTCCGAGCTCGGCGACTACTCGGCTCGGACCAGCTTGCCAGGCTCGATGGACTCTCTCATCCGCTCGAACGCGCGATCCACTTCGGCTTCGTCGCTGCCGTCGAACGTGAGCTTCACCTTGTAGTCGGTCTCGTTCCAACGCAGGTAGCTGCCGATGGCGACCGTCGGATGCGCCCGAGCGACCTCGCCGAGGGAAGCCGCGATGTCGAACTCGTCCGCGGTCGTGTAGATCGCGCGCGAAAAGAACGGCGCGTCTGCGCGCAGCCGGTCGCGCAGCACGGGGAGCTTCAGCCGGAACACCTCCGGCACTCCGGGGAACACGTAGACGTTGTCGATCTCGACCGTCGGCCACGGCATCTCGCCGCTCCGCACGAGCGCGGCGCCTTCCGGGACGTCCGCCATCCGCAGGTGCTGTTCCGTCGTCCGTTCGCCGAAGTGCCGCCGGATCATCGCCTCGATCTCCGCCGAGCGCACGATGCGCCGGCCGAGCGCTTTCGCGACCGCCTCGAGCGTGACGTCGTCGTGCGTCGGCCCGATGCCGCCGCTCGTGAACACCACGTCATGCGCCGTCCGGAGCGCGTCGAGGTCGCGCGCGATCACGTCGATCTCGTCGGGGCAGACGATGACGCGCCGGAGCTGGACGCCGAGCGCGAAGAGCTCCTTCGCCAGGAACGCGACGTTCTTCTCCTCGATCTTGCCCGTCAGGATCTCGTTGCCGATGACGAGCGCCGCGGCGGTCCGTGCCATGCCAGCGGACGATAGCAGGGCGGCGTACCGCACGCGCCAGCGGAAAGGGCGGCCGGAAATCCAACGGATTCGGCGCCTTCGCAGGGGACTCCCGGCTTGGATCGCGAGCTGGACGTGATTAGCTTGCCGCCGTGGCCACGCCGACTCGCCCCCCTCCCGACGCTCCGCCCGGTGGCCCCGGCCCCGATGGCGACGGCGGCGGA
This sequence comes from uncultured delta proteobacterium, assembly GCA_963740495.1. Lineage (GTDB taxonomy): Bacteria > Myxococcota_A > Polyangia > Polyangiales > CAVUEK01 > CAVUEK01. The sequence continues at coordinate 373,864 of CAVUEK010000001.1, read as the reverse complement.
CCGCGACGCCGCTGGCCGTTGTTCGCGCTGCTCGGCGGGTTGATCGTCCTCGGCATCGCACAGACGTTCTTCGTCGGCGGCGCCGAGGACGCGATCCGCTACGACGAGCTGAAGAGGTACGTCGACGAGGGGCGAGTCGAGTGGGTCCAGATCACCCCCGATCAGATCCGCGGTGGCTACCTCGAAGGCCACGCCCCGCCGCCGCCCGCGGGGAGCCACGCTCACGCCCGCCCGAGCGTGTTCACGACCGGACGCATCGACGACGACGGGCTCGTCCCGTTCCTCGAGGAGCACCACGTCGCGTTTCGTGGCGTCACCGATTCTCAGTGGTCCGGGCAGTGGCCATGGCTGCTCTATCTCGGAGGCTCGCTGCTCCTCATGTTCGTCCTCTGGGGCGGGCTCTTTCGGCGCATGGGGGCGCAGGCCGGCGGGGCGCTGGCGTTCGGCAAGAGCCGCGGCAAGGTCTTTCAGGAGAGCGACGTCTCCGTCACGTTCGACGACGTGGCGGGGGTGGAGGAGGCGAAGGTCGAGCTGCGCGAGATCATCGAGTTTCTCAGCCGACCCGAGAAGTACAAGCGCATCGGGGCGAAGATCCCGAAGGGTGTCCTTCTCGTCGGGCCTCCGGGGACGGGCAAGACGCTGCTCGCACGTGCCGTCGCGGGCGAGGCCCGCGTGCCGTTCATCTCGATCAGCGGCTCGGAGTTCGTCGAGATGTTCGTGGGCGTCGGAGCGGCGCGAGTGCGCGACCTCTTCGAGCAGGCTGCGAAGAGCGCGCCGTGCATCGTGTTCATCGACGAGCTCGATGCGCTCGGGCGGTCGCGCGGAGGGGTGACCGGTCCGGGGTCGAACGAAGAGCGCGAACAGACGCTGAATCAGCTCCTCGTGGAGATGGACGGGTTCGCGCCGCACAACTCCGTGATCATCATGGCGGCGACGAACCGCCCCGAGATCCTCGATCCGGCGCTCCTTCGCCCGGGCCGCTTCGACCGCCAGGTGCTGGTGGACCGGCCCGATCGCGCCGGCCGCGAGGCGATCCTGCGCGTCCACGCGCGCCAAGTGAAGTTGGCCGACGACGCCGACCTCGCGCTGGTGGCCGCGCGAACGCCGGGCTTCGCCGGTGCCGACCTCGCCAACCTGATCAACGAGGCGGCGCTTCTCGCCGCCCGCAACGACCACGAGACCGTCGGGATGGCGGAGCTTCTCCGACGCGATCGATCGCGTCGTCGCAGGGCTCGAGAAGAAGAGCCGGATCATCACGGACAAGGAGAAGCGGCGGGTCGCGTACCACGAGGTGGGACACGCGCTCGCCGGCCTTCTCGCGAGCGGTGACGAGACGATTCACAAGATCTCGATCATCCCGCGCGGAATGGCGGCGCTCGGCTACACCATGCAGCTCCCGACCGAGGAGCGGTACCTCATGACCCGCACCGACATCGAGGCCAAGCTCGTCGGGCTCCTCGGTGGCCGCGCCGCCGAGGAGCTGGTGTTCGGCGAGCCCTCGACGGGTGCGCAGAACGACCTCCAGCGTGCCACCGAGATCGCTCGCGCCATGATCATCGACTACGGCATGAGCGAGAAGGTAGGCCCGGTGTCGATCTCGAGCGAGCGCAAGCCGATCTTCCTCGGCGGGCGTGACGGTGGCATCGGGTTCGCTCGCGACGTCGGACAACGGCTCGGCGACGTGATCGACGACGAGGTCCGCGCGATCGTCGAGTCGGCGCGCGCGCGCGCGATCTCGCTGCTCCGTGACAACCGCGACTCGCTCGACCGCATCACCGCAGCGCTCATCGAGTCCGAGGTCCTCGAGGGCAAGGTCCTCGAGGCGCTTCTCGATCGAGCGCGCGAGGCGCAGAGACAGCGCGAAGCCGCGGAGTGACGGCCCGTCAAGACCGGGGCCGGAGACGCGCCGCTTCGTAGAGCGCGATCCCCGCCGCGACCGACGCGTTCAGCGAGCCGATCGCTCCGGACATCGGGATTCGTACGAGCTCGTCGCAGCGCTCGCGGGTGAGGCGGCGGAGCCCCGTGCCCTCCGAGCCGACGACGACCACGCGGCCGCCCGCGGCGTCGCCCAGCGATCCGAGCTCGGTCGTCCCGTCGCCCGCGAGGCCGACGATCTCGAGACCCCGGTCTCGCATCGTGTCGAGCGCGCGTGCGAGGTTCGTCACGCGCGCGATGTGCGCGTGCTCCGTCGCGCCCGCAGAAGCGCGGACGACGACCGGCGTCACCGGCGCTGCGCGGTTCTCGAGCGTCACGACGCCGTCGACCCCGAACGCGACCGCGCTCCTGACGATCGCGCCGAAATTGTGCGGGTCGCTCACCTGGTCGAGCGCCACTACGAGCGGAGGATGCCTCGCACCGTTCAGGATCTCTTCGAGCGTCGCGTACACGTACTCGCCGCCGATGGCGATCACGCCTCGGTGCCTCACCCCGTTCGCGAGCCGGTCCATCTCCTCTCGCGTCCGCGTCTCGATCGGCACCTTCGCCCGGCGCGATTCCGTTTCGACCGTTGCGTCCGGCCGCGCGTCTTCCGCGACGTACACGATCGCCACGCCTCGCCGTCCGCGGAGCGCCTCCACCACTGCCCGCGCGCCGGCGACGATCCGCGTCACGGACGCCGTTCCAGCGCCTCGTCGATCTCGGCGACGACTCTGCGCGCCTCGGTGCACGGGTCTTGCGCGTCCCGGATCGGACGACCGACGACGAGGAGGTCGGCCCCCGACGCGATCGCCTCGGCGGGCGTCGCGACGCGCCGTTCGATTCCCCGAATCGGCGCCGCGTGGGCGCACGCCTGGGACGACCAAGAGCACGCGCTCGCCGACGGCCTCCCGCAGATCGCGGCACTCGTGCGCCGAGCAGACGAGCCCTTCGATGCCGGCTCCGTGCGCGAGCCTGCCGAGTCGCGTCGCCGCGCTCGCCGGCGTTCCGGCGAGGCCGATCGCCGCGAGCTCCAGCGCGTCGAGGCTCGTGAGGACCGTCACCGCGAGGAGTACGGTCGCGCTTCCCTTTGCCGCCGTCGCGGCCGCCGCGAGGCACGCCGGCCCGCTCGACGCGTGCACGGTCAGGTACCGCACACCGAGCCGCGCCGCCGACTCGACGGCGCGCGCCACCGTCGCGGGGATGTCGTGCAGCTTGAGGTCGAGAAAGACGCTCGCCCCCGCATCGTGCACGGCGCGAACCGCCTCGGGCCCCGCGGCCGTGAAGAGCTCGAGGCCCACCTTGAAGACGCCGACCTCGCCGCGCAGGCGATCGACCCACGCCCGAGCGCTCGCGAGATCCGCCACGTCGAGCGGCAAGATCAGGCGCTCGCGCGCCGCGAGGTCCGCGGTCAAATACCGTCGAGGCCGGCCAGCGGGTCGTCGTCGAACGTGCCGCCGCCCATCATCGCGGCCGCCCCGCCCGAGGCCATCCCGCCGTGGCGACGGCGATTCGTCGGCCGCGCGACATCCGCGCCGTCATCGTTCTCTGCTTGCTGCTGTCGCGCCGCGGCGGCCGCGGCTTCGGCCTGTCGCGCCTGCTCCGCCGCTGCTGCGGCGCGCTGCGCCGCCTCGGCGGCCTCGACGCGGATCCGCTCCTGCTCGCGCGCCGCCTGCGCGGCCTGCTCCTGCGCGACGCGCGCGACCGCTTGGTTGTGCGCGATCATGGGCGCCACGATACCGAAGTAACCGCCAGCGACGCCGCCCAACAGCAGCACGACGATGCCTGCGATGATCCCGGGGTGAATCCCCTTCTTCTCCTGCGACTTCAGCGCCTGGATGTCGCGCTCGTGCTTGAGGAGCCGCTCTTGTTCTTCCGCTCGCGCGCGTCCCTCGGCCTCGAGCCGCACCCGAAGGTCCGCTTCTTCCTTCTCGCGCTGCTTGCGGAGCGCGTCGTCTTCGATCCGGCGCTGCTCGGCGAGCCGCGCGTCCTCCGCCGCGCGAACGCGCGCCTCTTCTTCCTCGCGGCGCCTGCGCTCTTCGGCCTCACGGCGCTGGCGCTCTTCCTCTTCGCGGCGCTGACGCTCGTCCTCTTCTGTCTGGAATCCGATCCTCCTCGAGGTTCATCAGCTCCTTGAGGTTGAAGAGAACGGACGATTCCTTCTGCTCGGCCATCTAGATGGTCTCCGTGGGCGCGACGAGGCGCATGGATACTGACACTACGCTCACACCTGAGGTCGCCGCGGAAAAGGGCACCTTCCCGTGAAGGGAAACGTTAGCAAGGGGGTCTTTGGCTTGTCAAACGCGAACACGGTCTCCAGCCGGAGAAACACCCGCCTTTACGGGCGGTTCGGCTGGCCGCGAGGGTTGGACCCAGGGCCGGCCCGAACCTTGGGTCGGCGTTGCGCCGCGCCGGGCCGGCGTCGTACTCTCGACGCGTGGGCTCGCGATCTCTCTGGGTCTCCATCGCCTGCGCCGTCGCGACCGTGACCATCGCCTGTGGGGACGCGTCGGCGCGGGGCGGGCCGGGCGAGTCCTGCCTCAGGACCTCGCAGTGCGACATCGTCCAGGGCCTCGCCTGCATCGCGGGGATGTGCACGACCGATCTCGGCGCGCTCGCCGAGGCGGGTATGGTGCCCCCCATGATGGACGGCGGGGCGCCTGTCGACGCGCCCATGGCCGACGCGCCTGGGGTGGACGGCGGCCCGATGGGCATGGACGGCGGCCCCATGGGCACGGACGGCGGCCCCATGGGCACGGACGGCGGCCCCATGGGCACGGACGGCGGCCCCATGGGCACGGACGGCGGCCCCATGGGCACGGACGGCGGCCCCGACGGCGGCTGAGCCGGACTGTTAGAGCCCGCGAAGCCGCGTAGCTTCGAACACGCGCCCGACCCCGAGCACGAACGCGGCCGTGCGCATGTCGGTACCGTGCTGCTTCTGTATCTCGTGCAGGCTCGCGAACGCCGCCTTCATGACGCGTCGGAGCTCGTCGTTGACGCGCTCCTCCGACCAGTAGAAGTGCTGCATGTTCTGCGCCCACTCGAAGTAGCTGACGGTGACGCCGCCGGCGTTCGCGTAGATGTCGGGCAGCGACGTGGATGCCGCGCTCGATGCAACACCTCGTCCGCCTCCGGCGTCGTCGGCCCGTTCGCGCCCTCGACGACGATCTTGGCGCGCACCTCGCTGCGCGTTGTCCTCGTGGATGACGCCGCCGAGCGCGGCCGGGACGAGGATGTCGCAGTCGGCCGTCAGCAGCGCGACTCGACTCGGGACGCGTGTCGCCGCCCGTGAACCCCTCGAGCGTGCGCTTCTCGCTGCACGTGCGCCGTCGCGGCCTCGAGATGTCGATCGCCGTCCTTGTTCGACGGTACGCCGCCGGCGATGTCGGCGATCGCCGACGATCTTGCGCGCCGTGCCCGCCGAAGATGCGCGCCGCCCAGCTGCCCGACGTTGCCGAAGCCCTGGACGACGATGCGCTTGCCCGCGAGCTGCTCGCCCTTGGTCGCGCCGAGCAGCTCCTCGGTCGCGAAGACGCACGCCGCGGCCGGTCGCCGCCTCGCGCCCGAGCGAGCCGCCGATGCTCGACCGGCTTGCCGGTGACGACGCCGGGCGCGTAGCCGCTGGTACTTGCATGTACTGGTCGAAGATCCACGCCATCACCTGGGCGTTGGTGTTCATGTCGGGCGCGGGGATGTCGTGTCTTGTCGCCGATGACGTCGTAGATGCCGTCGACGAACTTGCGCGTGAGGCGCTCGAGCTCGCCCTGCTGAGCTCGCGCGGGTTGCACGCGATGCCGCCCTTGGCGCCGCCGAACGGGACGTCGACGACGGCGGTCTTCCAGGTCATCAGCGTCGCGAGCGCGGTCACCTCGTCGGCGTCGACCTCCGGGTGGTAGCGCAGGCCGCCCTTGAACGGGCCGCGCGAGTTGTCGTGCTGCACGCGGTAGCCGATGAAGGTGCCGACGCTCGCCGTCGTCGAGGCGGATGTTGCACTCGACGCGCACCTCCCGGTGCGGCGTCTTCAGCTGCGCCGCAGATGTCGCGTCGACATGCCGAGGAGCTTCGCGGCGCTTGATCGAAGTAGTACGTCGCGTGCTTCCAGCGCTTTCTTGGACATGGGCGTTCCTCCTCGGATGGTCGCCGGTCGGGTCAGCGCGGCGCGCTGCCGGCTCGGTGCCGCCGGCGACGCTGCGGCGCGCGCGTCGCGTCGCATGAGCAGGATCAGACGAGGCAGAGCGCGAGCAGCACGTCGAGCGCGATGCCGCCGCCGACAGATCGCCTTGAGCGCGGGCGCGGAGCCGCGGGTCACCGCGATCGGGCCCGATGCGCACCAGTGCCGCGGCGCTCGCTCGCGCACGGCGGGCGCCGCGACGTCACGACCGCGACGTCGCTCGGTCGCATCCCCTGCACCGCGCCTGCGACGAGAGCGCGCACCGCCGCTCGTCGAACGGCGCGCGTCCGGCGCGGTGCTTGATCAGCACCGAGCGCGCGGGCCGCGGCCGCGCCTCGTCGAGCGCGAAGTCGCGCGACTCGGGCAGCGCGACGTGCACGCGCGCATCGAGCACTCCGTCGATCGACTCGATCGATCGGCGCCAGCTCCCCGCCGAGCGCCGCGACGTAACGCGCGCGCTCCTCGGTCGCGGTCGGGACCAGCCCGCCCTCGCCGAACACCTCCGCGAGCCCCGGCTCCGCGCGCTTCGGGAGCGTCGCCGCGCGCAGCGACCGAGAGCGCGCGCGGAACGTCGTCGGGCGAGACGTCGAACGCGGTAGCGTCGCGCTCGCGGCGCGCGCCCTCCTCACGTTCCTTGCTGGCGCCGATCCCTTGCTGCGTCGAGCGCGACGACGACGTCGTTCGCCTGTCGCTCTCGTCGAGCCCCGCGGCGACGGTGGCACCCGCGACCGCGGGCACGACGGCGCTCGGCGAGCCCCGATGCGCATGGTCGCGAAGTGACAGGAAAACGCCGCGCGAGTCCGCCTCGCCCGCCCCCGCGACCGCATGGCTCAGTCGACGCTGAACGGTAGCGCGCGCCCATGCGAGGCGCCGGAGAACGAGGGGAACTGGATGCGGCGCACGCGCCCCGAGATGCACGAGCTGGAACCGCCGGGCTCCCCGTGTTCACGCTCGCGCCGAGCACCTGGCCGCTGCCCGCGATCGCGAGATCGATCTGCACCTTGCCGAGGCTGCCGCGCGCGGAGCTCTTGGCCGACGCACGAGAAGAGGCGGTTGATGTTGCGGTTCATGACGCCCGCGACGTCCGGCGGCGAGAGTGCGCTGCTCGCCGCCGCCGCTGGAGACGTCGCCGAGGTTGACCGCCTGGTTCATCGCGTCCTCGTAGCTCATCGAGCCGCCGCGCGCCGCCGCCGCCGCGCCGCCGTGTGGCCGCCGTCGCCGCGCGGCGGGGTCGGGCAGGATGCCCGCGGTGCCCGTGATCTGGATCTCTCCGCGCTCGTAGAGGTCGGCGAGCTCGGCGTCGGAGACGTTCTCTCTTGCACGGTCTTGACGCGTCGAAGATGAACGATGCCGCGCGAGCACCGACGACGGCGAACACGCCGAGCAGGAGCAGGAACTTCGCCGGCGCCCGCGCCTTCTCGACCTTCGCGGAGCGCGCGAGCGCGGCCTTGTGCTCGGCGCTCGCGCTTCGCAGCTTGAACTGCTCGACGAACTCGGTGAACTCGGGGAAGCCCTTCACCTTGCGGCGCTCGCCCGTGTCCATGTTCAAGAGCCCGTGATCCTCGAGCACGTCGCCCTTGAGGATCGACTGCACGAGCTCGCGGCCGGAGAACGGACCGTGGTCGAGCTTGTCCTTGACGACCATCCAGCGCGGCGCGTCGTTCTCGGTGATCTTCGCGAGGAGCGCGCTCGAGGTCGACCTCGGCGCTCGACGCCGGCGCGGCGACGGCGCGGCGCGTCCCGACTGACGGAAGCGTCGCGCGCGCACCGGCGACGCCGACGAGCGACGGCCGGAACTGCTCGTGGATGGACGACGCGCGAGCCGACGCTTCGGCGCGCCGGGCGGGCCGGGCGGCCTTCGGCCTGTCGTCGGCTCGAGCACCGTCGGCGCGTGCGTCGTCCGCGGCGACCTCGATGTCGACGTCGACCTCGACGCCGAAGTCCTGTCGCGGCGGCCTCCGGCGCGTCCGCGACGAGCGGCGCGAGCGCCTCCGCACCTCGTCCGGCGTCCCGAAACGCTCCGCGGGATCGCGCCGCGAGGCAGCGCATCAGCACCGCGTCGACCGCGGGCGTCGCGTCCGGGTGCGCCTGCGACGGCGCGACGAACTCCTCGGCGGGCGACCGCCCGGTGAGCATCACGTAGAGGAGCGCGCCGACGCCGAAGATGTCGCACCGCGCGTCGGGCACCGCGCCGCCTTCACCTCGGGCGCGAGGAACGCCTGCTCCGTCGGCGCCGAGGGCGGCCGCGCCGCGCGGACTCGAGCACCGCGCGCGCGACGCCGAAGTCGCCGACCTTCACGCGGCCCGCTCGGTGACCCACACGATGCTCGGCCGCAGCGCGCCGTGGCACGTCGCTCCGTGCGCGGCCGCGAGCGCCTTGCACACGTGCGCGACGACGTTGTACGCGCCGCGAAGCGAGAGTCGGTCCGCGCTGCTCCTTGCGCGCCTGCGCAGCATCACCTGCACGAGCGGCACACCGTCCACCCACTCGCACGCGACGAACGCGCCCGCCGCGCGGCTCTGCCGACGCCGTACGTCGCGAGATGTTGCGATGCGAGAGCTGCGCGGCCACGCGGCACTCGTCCCGCAGCGCGCGCGACGCCGGCTCGCTCGTCGTGAGCTCGGGCGCGAGCACCCGCAACGCGATGGGTCGCTTCGTCTTCTGGTCGCGCGCGCGCAAGACCGTGCCGATCGCGTCGTCGCTGACCTTCTCCTCGACCTGAAAGCGCCCTCCGACGACCTGGCCCGGTGGCAGCACGGGGGCCGATCGCCTGGCGGTCGCCTGAGCGGGCTCTACGGGCATGGAATCGACCGAGGGTACCCACCGGGGCCCGGGGGGTTCAAGAGCGCCCTCGAGCATCGACGCCACCCTGTGCTAGCCTCGAAACATGGCCGCAGAGGGGAACAAGACCCGGTCCGAGGTGGTGAAAGAGTCGCGCAAGCGCGGCCTGCTCACGGGAGGCGTCGCGATCGCGACCGGCGTCGCCACCGCGACGGTGGGCTTCCTGCCGCTCACGGTCGTCGGCATCGGCGCGACCTCGGTCCTGGCCTACCGCTGGATCAAGCACCGCATGGACAACGGCATCAAGTTCTAGCCGGCGTTTGGCGTCTGGTGGGCGGGTGCCGCCGGCGGCGCCTCGGGCGGCGGGGCTCGACGCAGCACGACCGAGGCTCGGACCGTGGTCAGAGCGTCGAAGGGCGCGAAGTGCGAACCGAGGACGCGACGGCGCACGCAGGCTCGTGCCTCGTCAGATACTCCGGCGCTCGAGACGACGGCGCTCGCCGGGGTGCCGGTCGCGAGCGCGGAGACGGTGACGTCGAAGGCGATGTCGCGCTGGAGCTGGCGGTCGGCGTCCGTGAGGCAGCTCGCAGGGTCGCCGACCATCGCGCGAAGCTCTGCGGCGGGGTCGCGTCGCTCCGGCTGGGGACCTTGCTCGGTTCCTTCGGCCCGCTCGACGATGTGGATCGGTTCGGAGGGTAACGGCGTGGCGATGACTCGATGGTCGGGCCGCGATTGCGGGTCCTGAGCCCTCAGGCGTCGCGCCGTCCGCGGGTCGCGCTCGACCGGCGCCGCGGTCGTCGGCGTGGCGAGCCCGCGGCCCGGAGTCACCCCGTGATCCTCGTCGTCGCTGCTGCAGCCGACGGCGCAGACGAGCGACACCGCCGCGACGGCGATTCTGGCGAGCGCCGTCAGCTCCCCACCTTGGCGCGCTCCACGACGAGCTCGCGATCCTGCACGGTCCGACCCGGTAGCGCCGAGAGAACCTGGTCCACGCGCTCGTGCGCGACGTCGACGAACGAGTGCTTGTCGCGCACGCGGATCCGCCCGATCTCCGCGCGCGTGAGGTCGGTCGCCTCGCGAAACAGCCGCGCGATGTCCCCCGCTCGCAGGCCGTCGCGCCGCCCGACGTTCACGAAGAGCCGGGTCATCCCGTCCTCGCCTTCGTCCTCCGCGTCGTCCGAGTCGCGCCCTCGCTCGGGCTCTTTGTCTCGCACCGCTTCGAGCGCGGGCGGCTCGGCCGTCTCGTCGCTGCGCGAGCGGCGCCGGCTACGTCGCGGCGCGGTCGCTTCGCGCGCCTCGCGCACGGGCTCGGCCTCCTCGGCCGAGGCGATCGGTGCTGGGGCGCGAGACCGACGCGCCGCGGCGGCCTCCTCGTCGACGTCCGCGCGTCCGCCGAAGAACGCCCGCAAGAGCCCGCCCACGAGCCGTTCGGCCGCCGGGTGCGCGAGCAGCCGCCTCGCGACCGCCCGCTCGAGCTCGTCCTCGCTCTCGACCGCGAACGCCTCGTCCAAGAGCGCGACGCGATCCACCTCGGCCCGCGTGCGCGCCTCGCCGCGCGTAGGCAGCGATCGCTCGACCGGAAAGATCTTGTACCCGAGCCGCAGGTAATAGATCGAGCCGAGCTCGCGCGGGCTCACGAGCCAGATCGCGGTCCCGGTGCGGCCCGCGCGACCCGTGCGCCCCGTGCGATGCATGTACTGCTCGGACGCGTCGGGGAACGTGTAGTTGATGACGTGCGTGAGGTGCGAGATGTCGATGCCGCGCGCGGCGACGTCGGTCGCGACCAGGTAGCGGAGCTTGCCCTCGCGCGTGCGCGCCATCACCTTCTCGCGCTCGCTCTGCGGCAGGTCGCCGTTGAGCCAGTCGGCGTTGAAGCCGCTTGCTGCAGCTGCGCGGCGACGCTGCTCGGTCTCGGCCTTCGTGTTGCAGAAGACGATCGCGCTCTCGGGGTTCCTCGACCTCGAGGATGCGCACGAGGTCGCTGCGCCCGTCCACGCCCCGAGCACGAAGTAGACGAAGTGGCTCGACGTCGATCGCGCCGACCTGGTCGCTCGAGAGCGAAGATGAACTGCGGCTTGCGCATGTGGCGCTGCGCGATGCGCTCGACGTCGCTGCCGACCGTCGCGGAGAAGAAGAGCGTCTGGCGCTCGCGTGGGGAGCCGCTCGAGGATCGCGTTGAGCTCCTTCGGCGAAGCCCATCGAGAGCATCTCGTCGGCCTCGTCGAGGACGAGCACGCGGATCGCCGGACGGGTCGAGCGTGCCCGCGGCTGAGGTGATCGAGCACGCGGCCCGGCGTGCCCGACACGATCTGCGCGCCGTCGCGCGAGCTCGCGCACCTGACGTTCCATCGGCGCGCCGCCGTAGATGGCGGTCGTGCGGACGCCGCGGTGCTCGCCGATGCGCTCGAGCTCGCGCGCGCTCTGGAGCGCGAGCTCGCGCGTCGGCGCGAGCACGAGCGCCTGCACTCGCGGCTCCGGCTTGACCAGCCGATCGACAGCACGAGCCCGAACGCTGCCGTCTTGCCCGTCCCCGTGCGGGCCTGGACGATGAGGTCGTGCCCCGCCACGCCCGGCTCCCACGTCGCGAGCTGCACCGGTGTGGGAACGACCCATCCGAGCGCATCGACGGCGCGCCGGATGTCGGGAGAAAGTGGAATCGCGTCGAACGTGACGCTCGGCGGCGCTTGGTCCGCGGTCTCTTCGGAGATGGTGGTGTTCATCGTCGTTCGTGTCTCGGGGAGGGGAGGGTTCGTAGCTCGCGCGCGAGCGCCCGCTCGAGCGGCGCTTGTTCGCGGGCGTGGCGGCGGAGCGCGTCCTCGGTACGGTGGCGCATCACGCCGAGCAATCGGTGGGCTTCGCTGCCGGCGCCGTCGCAGAGCGGGGCGAGCGCGGCATGGCGCCGGTCCCAGCTCTCGAGCCAACGACGCACCTCCGCCAGATTGACGACCCCGCCTTCGGCGACGTACTCGGCCGCGCGGGCGTGCATCTCGGACCGCAGCAACGAGATGCCCGAGGCGCAGTCGTCCGCCGGGGCCTGCGCGGCCGCCTGCGGCCCGAACACCTGGCGAGGGATCGACCAGAAGCCGACGGCCGCGAGGTAGAGCGCGGAGATCCAGAAGAGCCCCGTGGCGATGGCGCGGCCGACCCGGGCGGCCTTTCCCCGGTCGCGGCTCTGGTTCTTGTCTGTGGAGGGTGAATCGGAGGACAACGGACGTGTGCGGGGCTGAAAACCGTCAGGGTTCTAGCCAGATACGCACCTCCGGTCAAGGACGGCCAAGGCGCTCGCGTTTCTTCCGCTCCTTCCGTCGCCCGAGCAAGACGAGCCCCCATCCCATCAGAAACAGCACGCCGATGACGGCGCAGCAGACGCCGTAGAGATACGTGTACGCGAACGCGCCGCCCACGGTCGCTCAAGGCAGGGCGAAGAGGCGACCGCGAATGTCGCCCCCGTCGCCCGAGGTTTCCTGCCAGGTCGCGATGAACGCGGGGCGGTCGGTCGTACCGCCCGCCGCCACGCTCGGCACCGTGACCATCCCGCTCGCGACGACGAAGTCGTCGGTCGACGGAGGCGCCTCGCGATTGAGGGCGTAGGTGCCGTCGACGGCGATCATTCGCGCGCGGATCGTTCCGAGCTCGGTCCAGACGACGGCGAAACGGTCGCGTCCTGCGCCTGCGGAGGGATCGCCCGCGCCGGAGGGTGCGATGTCGATCACGCCGCCGGTCGGGGCGCCCGACGCGTCGAAGACGCGCGCGCGCACGCCGCGCGTGTCGTCGTGGAAGACGACGATTGCTTCGCCGCCCGGGAGCGCGGCCACCGCTGGCTGGTCCTGCGTGCCGGACGCATCGGCGCCCTCGGCGGCCGGCGACGCGGCCCCCATGCTCGTCCCGTCCGGCGCGAACCGCTCGTAGAGGACGTGTCCACCGGCCGCGAAGGCGACGAGGAACCCCGAGAATCGTGCCGACGACGGCGGGGGCCCTGGCTCCGGTCGACCCGGTCCCCACCGGCGTCTCCGCTGCGCCCGAGGGCGTCGCCGCTCCGGCAGCGAACGCGCGGCCCGAGAGCCCGGTCGCCGAGTTCGCGTCCTCGAACACGACGAGCGCGGCGCCGTCGGGCATGAGACCGATCGACGGATTCGTCTGCATGCCGGCGGTGTTCGTGTTCACGGTCACCGCGTCGCCGGCCGGGACGCGGGCTTGGTCGAGGAAGCGTACGTGGATGTCGCCCATCGTCGATTGGAACGCTCCGTACGCGACGCCGAACCGCCCACCCCCCGCCGCGATCGACGCCACGGCCTGAATGCCTGGCTCCTCGGAGACCGGTCCCGCGACGGCGAGCGCCGTCGGCGTCGAGATGATTGTGCCGTCCTCGCTCAGATACATCGCGACGATGTCGGGAGCTAGCGCCGAAAAGTCCGACGCGTACGCGACGGCGATCCGGCTGCCCGGCGCCCACGCCGCCGCCGGCGCCGTGTCCGCGCTCGTCGCGCTCGGTGCGCGACTGACGAGGATGGGCTCGCTCCGGCAGGTCGCGTCGCACCCGTCGCCAGCGGTGGTGTTCCCATCCTCGCACTGCTCGTCCGGGCTGAGCACCGAGTCGCCGCAGACGCCGGTTCCGAACACCGGATGGAGCTCGATCGCGACCTCGCGCGTCTCGCCGTCGCTGATCGTGTCGGTCGCGCAGCCGCTCGCGATGATCTGGTTGGGGATGCCGGTGACCGCGTCCATTCCCTTGCCCCGCACGAGGATCGTGTAGGTGCCTGGATTGACGTTCACCATCGTCATCGCGCTCGCCACGTCGAACGTGAGGTCGACGACCGCGTCGGTGATGTCGGGCGAGTCGGGCGGGCTCGGGCTCAGCAAGCCGGTGGCGGACGCGCACGCGTACGACTCGCCGGGCATGACGAGAAGCCGCAGCACCGGCGGGTCGAGGTCGTCGATGAGGTCTTGGGGATCGCGCACCGCGAGGGCGGTCCCATCGATGCCGCCGCCGGTCTGACAACCGGCGAACGCGAGGACGAGGCCGAGCACGCACCGCTCCATCGCGCGCATGTTAGCCCGCATCGCCGACCGGGAAAACGGCCGGATGCGCCTCACAGGACGAGCTTGTAGCCCACGCCGTAGACCGTGAGGATGTGCTGCGGCTTGTCTGGATGAGGCTCGATCTTCTTTCGGAGCTTCACGACGAAGTTGTCGACCGTGCGGTTGGAGGGGCGTGGCCTCGATGCCCCAGATCTTGTCGAGGATCTCGTCCCGCGTCACGGGTTGCCCCGCGCGCTCCAAGAGCATCTTGAGGAGCTCCATCTCGTAGAACGAGAGCTGTTCGGTCTTGCGCCCGCGCGTCAGCGTCTGCGCCGCCGGGTCGACGATGCACCCGCCGACCTTGAACGGGCCTCGCCCCGGTGGCGCCGCTGATCCGCGTGGCGCGCCGGAAGATCGCGCGGATGCGCGCGATGAGCTCGCCCACCGAGAACGGCTTGGTGACGTAGTCGTCGGCGCCGACGTCGAGGCCGCGGATCTTGTCCGCCTCCTCGCTCCGCGCCGTGAGCATGATGATGGGCACGCGCGGATCGCTCTTCCGGACCTCCTCGCACACCTGATAGCCGTTCACGTCGGGCAGCATCAGATCGAGAATGATGCAATCGGGGTGCTCGTTCGTGGCGCTGTCGATGCCCTCCTTGCCGGACTTCGTGTGGACGACGCGGAAACCTTCGAACTCGAGCGCGTCGCATAGCCCGAGCGCGAGTGACGGATCGTCCTCGACGAGGAGGATCGTCTGATTGTCGCCGGCCGCCATCGAGCCGAGCGTATATCAGACCGCAGCTGGCGTGGGCCTCGTCGCGGGGGCGGTCGCGCGCTTGGGAACCGGGATGGTGAACCCGACGAGAGCGCCGCCGTCCTCGGCGTTCTCCGCCCACGCGCGGCCGCCGTGGGCTTCGGCGATGTGCTTCACGAGCGAGAGACCGATGCCCGAGCCGCGGATGTCGCGCACCTTGCGCCGCGCGCGATAGAAGCGGTCGAAGACGCGCTTGAGGTCTTCGCGCGCGATCCCGGGCCCGCGATCGCGGACGACGACGCGAGCGTCCTTGGCGGTCGAATCCACGCAGAGGTCGATGCGAGTCCCGTCGCCGTACTTGACCGCGTTGTCGAGCAGGTTGATCACGGCGAGGAGCACGGCCTGTTCGTCGAGCGACACCTTCGGGAGCTCGTCGAGGCGACGACGGCGATCTCGGGGCCGCTCGGCTCGAGGCGTGAGCGGAACGTCTCGACCGCGCGGGTGACGACGTCGGCGAGGTCGCCCTCGCGAAGCTGGTACTCGCGCTTGCCGCGCTCGAGGGCGGCGAAGTCGAGCACGTTCTCGACGAGCGCGCTCAGGCGCTCGGACTCACGACAGATGAGCTGGAGGTACTGCTCCTCCTTCTCCTCGTTCTTCACGCGTTTGCTCGCGAGCATCTCGGCGAACATGCGTACGACCGAGAGGGGTGTCTTGAGCTCGTGCGACACGTTCGCGACGAATTCGGCCTTGAGCGCGTTCAGACGACGTTCCTTGTCGGCCGCCCAGATCAGGAACCCGACGCCGATGAGGATGATGGCCAGCGCCACGGCGATGAGCGCGACCTCGTTGACGCGGCGCGAGCGTGACTGTGCATCCAGCTGGGGCGCTTGCTTCGGCGCGACCTGCAGGCGCCACCCGTAGAGCGTCGTCGGAAAGCGGCGGCCCATGAGGTAGTCTCCGGCGCGCGCGAGGCTCGGCCCGTAGACCCGGTGGTTGTTCTCGTCGACGACGTTGTAGAGCCGCTTGCCCTCTTCTGTCGCGAACAACGACGGAAACAGCTCGTTCACGATCCAATCGGTGTCGTGGTAGGCGATCGCGTAGTAACGGCGATCGTCGCGCGAGAACGTCTTGTACGAGATGAGGTAGTTCCGCTCGCCGTACGATTGGTGCAGGTGCTTCAGCCGCCCGACGCGTTGCCGCTCGAGCTCGAGGTCGACGATGATCCGCTCGAGGAACACCTTCAGGAACTCGCGTCTCTCGTCTGCCGTGCCTCGCATCGAGTACGAGAGAACGTTCCCGGTGTCGTCGAGCACGAGGGCAGCCTTCACGCTCGGCGAGATCTCGCTCGCCATCCTCGGCCAAGCTCGCTCGAACGCCGGAAGGTCGTCGAGGTCGAGCATGCCGAAGGTCGCGTTGTCTGCGGCGATGAGCTGCGACTCCACGCGGTCCACCTTTTCGCTCACGATGAGCAGAGTGGACTCGGCGATCGTCTCCTCGCCGAGCCGCGCGAACTGGGTCGCCGCCTGCCAGCTGTAGTACGCGAGCACCCCCGCCGCGACGCCGATCGCGGGGAGGAGGACCAGGTACAAGAGCCGAGTGCGAAGGCGCGTCATGGATGGGCCCAAGCCTAGCAGCCGCGCGCCGGAGGGTCAGACCCCCGCGCGGCGGGTCCATTCCATCGATCTGGGAGCCGCGACAGGACGTCGTCTTGCCCGCGATGACGGTTCTTCCGTACGATCGGAGCGTCCCGCGCGGACGCCAGGCTCGAAGCGGCGAGCGGTCGCCCGGCACACCGCGGGCCAGCGGTCACGAATCGGGGCCTCCTCAGCGCCGCTCTTGCTTGAGCGGTCGCGTCATCAGCGACACGACCGCCTCGCGCGGCGGCTTGTCCTCGTAGAGGACCCGGTAGACCTCGCCGACGATCGGCATGTCGACGCCCTCGCGGTCGGCGAGCTCGAACGCGCTCTTCGCGGTCTTCACGCCTTCGGCGACCATGTTCATCCCCGCCAGGATGTCGGAGAGCGTCTGGCCGCGCCCGAGCGCGAGGCCGACGCTGCGGTTGCGGCTGAGATCGCCGGTGCAGGTGAGCACGAGGTCACCGACGCCGCCGAGGCCCGCGATCGTGAGCGGGTTCGCGCCTCGTTTCGCGGCGAGCCGTCCCATCTCGGCGAGCCCGCGCGTGATGAGTGCGGCGCGCGTGTTGTGGCCGAAGCCGAGCCCGTCGGCTATCCCGGCGGCGATCGCGATCACGTTCTTGAGCGCGCCGCCGAGCTCGACGCCGACGACGTCGTCGGTGCGATACACGCGAAACCGGTCGGTATTGAAGACGTGCTGTACCTCTTCGGTCACGGCCTCGTCGTGGCCCGCGACGCACGACGGCGGTCGGCAGCGCCGCGGCGACCTCCTTGGCGAAGCTCGGGCCACCGAGGAAGGTGAGCCGGTGGTGATGCGCTTCGTCGACGAGCTCTTGAAGAATCTCGGAGACGAGCTTGAGCGTTCCGTTCTCGATGCCCTTGATGGCGGCGCAGATCGGGGCGGACGCTGGGAACAACGGCGCCGCGTCGACCAGCATCTCGCGCACGCCGTGCGACGGCACGACGGCGAGCACCATCTCGGTCCGATCGAGCGCACGCGCGATGTCCGACGTCGGCTCGAGTCGCTCGCACAGCTCGAAGCCCGCGAGGTAGCGCTCGTTCCGTCGCGCCCGCCGCATCTCCTCCGCGTGCTCCTCGCGTCGCGTCCACAGTCGGACGACGTGACCCTGGTCCGAGAGCATCTTCGCGAGAGCGGTGCCCCACGAGCCCGCGCCGAGAACGGTGATGGTGCGTGTGTCCATGCGCGCGAATGTACAGCGCCCCTCGCGTCCGTGGCACCTGCACTACCCCCGTGCTACCCCTCCGCGATCATGCTCCGCATCGCGACGGTCGCGGCGTGCACCGTGCTCCTCGCCGGGTGCTACGAGAGCCACGCGCCGAGCGGGCTGTTTCCGACCGACGGCGGCGCCGGCCGCGACGCGCCGGGCTTCGACGGCGGCCCCGGCTTCGACGGCGGCCCCGGCTTCGACGGCGGCCCGGGCTTCGACGGCGGCCCCGGCTTCGACGGCGGCCCCGGCTTCGACGCCGGTCCCGGCTTCGACGCCGGTCCCGGCTTCGACGCCGGGCGGCGGGACGGCGGACGTCGCGACGGTGGGCCGCGAGTCGACGCGGGTCGGCCCGACGGCGGGCCGCCTCGCTCGCGGGCGCTTCGCTTCGCGCGCGGAGACCGCGTGATCGTCGCGCCCGAGCTGAACCTCGACATCACGACCGACCAGACGATCGAGGTCTGGGTACGGCCGCGTGGAGACGGTCCGGTCACGCGAAAGGGCGAGCTCGTCGGCCCGCACCACCTTCGGATCACGATCGAGGGCTCGGAGGTCGTCGCCGGTTGGGCGACCTCGGCAGGCCCCGAGCTTCTGCGCGCTCCGATCGAGCTCGGCCGCTGGACGCACGTCGCGTACACCGTGCAGGTCGAGCCGTCCGGAACGCTCCGGACCGCTCTCTACCTCGATGGCGCGCTCACCGCCTCGGGCACGGCTCCCAACACGCTGGGCGACGCGCTCAACGACCAGCCGTTCGTCATCGGGGGCCTCGACGGAGACGTGGACGAGGTTCGGATCTTCCGCATCGCGCGGACCGGCTCCCAAATCCTCGCGACGATGCGGATGCGGCTTCTCCCCATCCCACCGAGCACCGAGGCGTATTGGCCGCTCGAGGAGGGCGGCCAAATCGTCCTCGACCGCACCCTGCACGGGCACGAAGGCGTGCTGGGCAATCTCACGACGCCCGACTCCGCCGATCCCGAGTGGATCACGGACGGCGCCTTCTGACGAACCCGCCGACGAACCCGCCGACGGACCGGCTGACGGACCGGGTCAAGCGCTCGGCTGGACCGATTCGCGGGCTTCGCCCTTGTTCCCCTCGGCGAGCACGAGCTCGAGCTTGTCGGGGTCTTCGAGGGCGTTGGCGAGGACTTCGTCCATCTTGGTGACGGGGACGAACTCGAGCGTGCTCGCGGATCTCCTGCGGGACCTCCTCGAGGTCCGCCGAGTTGCGCTCCGGAAGGATGACGCGCTTGATGCCGGCGCGATGGGCGGCGAGCACCTTCTCCTTGATGCCGCCGACCGGCAGCACGCGGCCGCGCGAGCGTGATCTCGCCCGTCATCGCGACGTCGTGCCGGATGCGGATGCCGGTGAGCAGCGAGACGAGCGCGTCATCATCGTGACGCCGGCGCTCGGGCCGTCCTTCGGCATGCCGCCTGCGGGGATGTGGATGTGGACGTCGCTCTTCTCGAGGAAGTCCTCCGGGATGCCGAACTGCTTCGCGCGCGTGCGCACGTAGCTGAGCGCGGCCTGCGCCGACTCCTTCATGACGTCGCCGAGCTGGCCCGTGAGCTGGAGCTTGCCCGTGCCGTGCATCCGCGTCGCCTCGATGAAGAGGATCTCGCCGCCGACGCGAGGTCCACGCGAGCCCCGTCGCCACGCCTGGCTCCTCGGTGCGCTCGGCGACCTCGCTCGTGAAGCGGGGCGGGCCCAGGAACGGGCGCAGGTGCTCCTCGTCTTCGGACATCGTCCACGGCCCGGGCTCGCCCTCGGCCACCTTGACGGCGACGCCGCGGATCGACGCTCGCGATCTGCCGCTCGAGCGTTAGCGAACGCCCGCCTCGCGCGTGTAGTGGTCGATGATCGACTCGATGGCGCCGTCGCCGATCTCGAGCTTCGTGTCGTCGATGCCGTGCTCGCTGAGCTGCTTCGGCAGCAGGTGGTGGCGCGCGATGTCGAGCTTCTCCTGGCGCGTGTAGCCGGGGATCTCGATGATCTCCATGCGGTCGCGGAGCGGGGGCGGGATGGTGTCGCCGACGTTGGCGGTCGCGACGAACATCACCTTCGAGAGGTCGTACGGGATCTCGAGGTAGTGATCGGAGAACGTGTCGTTCTGCTCGGGGTCGAGCACCTCGAGGAGCGCGGCGGCGGGATCGCCGCGGAAGTCGTGCCCGATCTTGTCGATCTCGTCGAGCATGAAGACGGGGTTGATGGTCGTCGCCCTTCTTCATGCCCTGGATGATCTGCCCGGGGAGCGCGCCGACGTACGTGCGCCGATGGCCGCGGATGGCCGCCTCGTCGTGCACGCCGCCGAGCGCTGATGCGCACGAACTTCCGCCCGAGCGCGCGCGCCACGCGAGCGGCCGAGCGACGTCTTGCCGACGCCCGGCGGTCCGATGAGGCACAGGATCGGCCCCTTCTTGTCCTTCTTCAGCTTGCGCACCGCGAGGTACTCGACGATGCGCTTCTTCACCTTCTCGAGGCCCGAGTGGTCTTCGTCGAGCACCTTGCGCACCTCGCCGATGTCGAGGTTGTCGGTCGTCTCTTGCCGCCACGGGATGTCGAGGATCCAGTCGATGTAGGTGCGCACGACCGTGTACTCGGCCGAGCCCGACCTGCATCGAGCGCAGCCGCTTGAGCTGCTTGCGCGCGACCTTCTCGGCCTCGCCCGGGAGGCTCGGCCTTCGTGATGCGCTCCTCGAGCGCGTCGAGATCGCCTTGGTCGCCGTCCTCTTCGCCGAGCTCTTCCTTGATCGCCTTGAGCTGTTGGCGAAGGACGTACTCGCGCTGGTTCTTGCCCATCTCCTCCTTGATCTGGGAGTTGATGCGCTCGCGCATCTTGAGGATCTCGAGCTGCCGCGTGAGCAGGCGAAGAACCTTCCGGATGCGCTCCTTCGGATCGATCGTCTCGAGGAGCTGCGCCTTCTCGTCGACGGGGGCGTCCAGGTTTGCTGCGACGAGGTCGGCGAGCTGTCCGGGCTCCTGGATCGAGTCGATGAGCGAGCTCGCTTCGCGCGGCAGCTCGGGCATCAGCTGGATGACCTGCTTCGCGATGTCGCGGAGGCTCATCGCGAGCGCTTCGGCCTCGACGTCCTCGGCCTTCGGCTCGTCGAGACGAGAGACGCGCGCTTTCAGATAGGGCGCGTGCTTGCCGACGTGCTCCATACGGACGCGGACGAGCCCTTGTAGAATCAGGCTGTAGTTGCCCGACGAGTGCTTGAGCGCCTTGAGGACGCGCGCCGCGACACCCACCGGATAGAGATCGGGCTGGCCGGGATCGTCCGTCGCCGGATCGCGCTGCGCGAAGATGGCGATCACGGGCTGGCTCAGATTCTCGATGTCCTCGACGAGCGCGACGGACTTCTCGCGCCCCACGTCGAACGGCGCGACCGCGCCCGGAAAGAGCACGGCGTTCCGGATCGGGAGGACGGGAAGCTCTTCGTCGAACTTCACTTCCTGTTCCTCGAGGGTGTCCGGTGCGTTTTCGTCGTCTTCCGCCATTGGGTTCCTCGGGTGGGTCGAGAGGCCCGCCGCTCCGCCGAACATAGTCACCTCGTTTCTGCGGTGCAAGCGACGTGGCCGGAGGGTCGCTCCGTCGAGGTGCCGGGAAACGCTGACGATCTCGCGTCACTTGCTTCCCTCGTCACCCCCAACCGGCGTATACCCGCGCGGGGTGGCCCCCGAGGCAAAACCGTGAAACGCGGCGCGTGGGCAGCGCTGCTCGGGCTGACGGGGCTCGCGGTCGGGCTCTATCTCCTCGGGCTTCCGGGCCTGCGCGACATCACACAGTGGTTCTACCAGCCGCGCGACAAGGGGATCGCCGCACCGCTCGCCGCCGTCCTGCTCGCGCTCGCGCTTCCCCTGGGCCTCGGCGCGGCCGTCGCTCTGGGCCGACGCGCCCGTTTTGCCGCGGCCACGGCGCTTCTCGTCGCGTGCGGATACGCGGCCCAGCTCGGGCTCACGCTCGCCGGCGGCACGGCGGAGCTCTGGGAGCGCCACGCGCTCGGTCACTCCGAGTTCTTTCGCATCGCGGCGTCGCGACGCGGGACCCTCCTCGAGACGCTGCGGAACTACGACGATCTGACGTGGGACCGAAAGCTCGGAAGCTTCGCGTACACGAAGCCGCCGGGCACGTACGCGACGTACGCGATCCTCATCTGGCTGGGGGACCAGGAGCCCATCAAGGCGCTTCTGGCCCCGCTCGCCGACAGCGCGCGCACCGACCCGCGCGTCGCGGATCACGCCGAGGCGGCGGCGGTGAGCACCGTGCTGATGCCCCTCGGAGCGGCGCTCACGGTCGTCCCGCTCGTGCTCTTGGGCATCGCGCTCTTCGGCAGACGACCCGAGGTCGTCCACGCGGCCGTCTTCTGGGTGACGTGCCCTTCGGTCTTGCTCATCACCTATCATCTCGACGATTCGCTCTTTCCGATCCTCGGAACGGGCGCGTGCGCGCTCGCCGCCTACGGTGCCCGCAGGAGCTCCCACACCGCGTCGGTCGCGGCCGGAGCCCTGCTGTCGCTCGGTCTGTACGCGTCGTTCTCGCTGCTGCCGGTGATCGGGCTCGTCGTGGGCATCTACGTGCTCGTCCTCGTCGACGACCGCGTGAAGAGCTCGGGCTGGCGCGCCGCTTCGTACTGGCTCGGTTGGCATCTGCTCGCGGTGTGTGCTGGGTTCGTGGCGGTGCTCTTCACCCTCGAGGTCGCTCTCGGGTTCGATCTCTCGGAGCGCGTGAAGGTCGCGCTCGATACGCACCGTTGGTGGAAGCGCGGCGTGCCGACGACGATGTGGCGGTTCCTCGGCGCGGTCGAGTTCGCCCTCTACGCGGGTCTCCCTCTCTTTTGCGCGTTCGTCGCGCGCGGGGTCACGGGGGCCGTCGCGCTGATCCGGCGTCGCGCGTTCGCGTTCGAGGATGCCGCCAGCGCGGTGCTCGTGCTCTACTTCGTCGCGCTCTGTGCCAAAGAGGGGACGAACGAGGTGGCGCGCATGTGGATCTTCTTCGTGCCCTTCGTGTGCCTCGCGGCGGCGCTCTACGTCTCTCGGCTCGTCCCGTCGGGCACGACGGATCGCCGGGCCGACCTGCCCGTGCTCGCCGTCGCTCTCTGCCAAGCCGTCATCGCGATCGTCATGAAGGGCTTGCAGGGCTGGTGATCGCGCGCCGCTCGAGCCTCGCGCGGGCGCCCAGCGCGATCGCGTAGCACCCGGCACCGACGAGGAGCGCGGCGGTGCTCCCGACGTAGACCATCAAGATCATCAGGACCGACGTGCCGACGACCGCGGCGGCGCCGTTCGCAGCCCACGCCCAGGCGACGCGGTGCGGGCGCCCGGGACCGAGCAGTCGGATGCCGGCGACGAACGGCATCCCGAGCGGGACGCCCACGCTGACGACGACGAGGAGGGTGAGGGCGAACCTCGCGGCGTCGGGCAGATCGATGAGCGCGTGAACGGCGGGCAGGAGCGCGACCGAGAAGAGGATGGCGAGCGCGACGACCGCGAGCAGAGCCTTCTGTCCCGCGCCCGTCGCCGCGCGACCCATCAGCACGCTGCCGCCGCCCGCGGCCGCGAGGAGACCGAGCAGGACGACCGCGAGCGCATAGGTCGGGTGGCCGAGGAACAGGGTCATGATCTGGATGACCGGGAGCTCGAGGGCCATGAAGCCCAGGCCGATGCACGCGAAATAGGCGAGCGAGGGGAGGAGCGTGGCATCGCCTCGCGCATCGCGGCGGCGGAGGAACAGCGGCACCCCGAGGATCGCGATTGCCAGCGCCAGGCTGAGCAGCAGGCACAGGACGAGCACGTCGCTGCTCTGCCCGTAGATCGCGCCCGACAGCTCGTTCGTCCACCGCGTCCACGGCGGGCTGAACTGGAAGAAGAACGGGCTCGCGTCGCTCGACGGGGTCACGACGTACGGGTAGTCGGCGAGGAACGCGGACCGGTCGTCGCTCCTCGCGTAGTCCGTGAACGGTGTGTCGACGAGCACGCCGGGCCGATAGAGATACGCAAAGTGCGCTTCGCGGACGAACGCGTCGAGCGGCGCGAGGCGCTCCGCGTCGAAAGGGCGCTTGCCGACGAGCACGTAGCCCCAGCCCTTGAAGGTGTCGGAGCGGAAAGCCAACGTCGGCGAGAGCACGACGACGTGATCTTCGGGATGCTCGACGCCTTCAGCTTCCAGCGCGGCGAGGATCGTCGTGAAGAGGCGCAGGTTCTCGCGAGGCGGCCAGAAGAGCCAGCGACGGACGCCGATCACGCCGTCCGGTCGGAGCTTCGAGAGGTAATCGCGAAACGCCTCGCGCGTGTAGAGGAAGTTCTCGGTCAGGCTGTACGCGCCCTGGCTCGAGGCGGTCCACGTATCGATCGCGTGCATGACGATGACGTCGAAGTCGCGATCGGATCCGCGGATCGCGTGACGTCCCTCGCCGGCCACGACCGTGACGCGCCGGTCGTGGAAGATCCCGCCGTTGATCGGGCTGTCCACCCCGCGATCCCAGTCGAGGATGATCCGGTTGATGTCGATCGCGAGCACGGACGCGGCGTCGTGCTCGAGCGCGTCGTGGAGCTGTGAGCCGGCACCGACGCCGATGATCCCGACCCGCGGATGCGGGTCGACGAGCAGGTACTCCGGCGCGGGCGGCATCGGGCCCCATCCCGCAACGCTGGTCGCCGCGTCGCCGTCGATGATGTAGACGCCGGGCGCTTCCGCGTCCACGCGCGCGATGTGGTCCCACTCCGAGCGGACTACCGCGGCCGCGACGTGCGGGTTCTGGTGGACCGGATCGAGCGCGTCCGCGTCGATGAAGGCGAGCGCGACGACGGCGAGGACCGCGACCGCGGGTGCCCTCCCGAGCAGCGCGCGCCCGCTGGACGCCGCGGGCGCGGGCGCGAGCATCGCCGCCACCGCGAGCGAAGCGCTCGACGCGAGGAGCGCGCGGATCGGACCGAACGCCGCCATGAGGCCTACCGACACGAGGCACCCGACCGCCGCGCCGGAGAGGTCGGCCGCGTAGAGGCGGCCGATTCGCTCGCGAAACGTGGAGAACAGGATCGTGAGGACCATCCCGCCGGAGAGATTCAGCGCGACGAGCAGGATCGCGAGGGTCGCGAGGTACGGATAGCCCTCGCTGCCGATGACCTTCGCGTGCGAGATCGTGTGCGCAGGAGCGAGCGTCGCGTACGCGACGAGGAACACGAGCGGCACCACCGACGACAGAAGCGTCAGCGCGGCGACGTCGCGCGACCGCCAGCGTCGCTCGCCGGCGGCGTAGACCCACGCGCCCGCGCCGGCGAGCCCGAGCTGCGCGAGCGACACCACGAGGAAGACGAAGTGATAGAAGAACTGGTACGCGAGGAGGCGCGTCACCGTGATCTCGGCGTGCAGGAGAGCGAGCGCGACGAGGAACGCCACCGCCGCGACCTGCCACCGCCCCGAGAGGGCTGCGAGCGGCGAGGCTTCCTCGCCACGCGTCAAGGCTCGTTCCGCTCCCAGATCTCGATGCCGACGTGGTCGAAGCACACGGCGAGGATCTCGTCGTCGCTCTCGTCCCAGGCGAACGGGCCGAGCGTCGGTCGCCTGCGGAAGACGGCGACTCGCCGAAACGGTGTCCGCCCGGCGACGAGGTCTTCGTAGAAGCGGCGGTGCGCCGGTGCCTTCTCCGCGCACGCCGGGTGCTGCATGCGCCTCAGGTAGAAGTCGTCCATCACGAGGAACCGGGCGCCGTCGAGCGTGCGCTCGAGGTGGGCGGGGAGGTCGCGCGTCGACGGATTGCCCGCGAAGAGCTCGCGGATCCGAACGTCGGGGTGGAAGCTCTTCTCGACGCCCACCATGTCCTCGTTCGTGCCGAGAGGGATCGTGTACGCCGACTCCGGTCCCGTGACGACGACGTCTCGCGGCGCGGCGTGCGCTCCCACCCAATGCGCGGCGGCCATGCGCGAGTCGGGCTGGAAGAACATCCACGCGAACGCCACGCCGTACGCGAGCGTCCACCCCGCGACGAGCCAGCCGAGCGTTCGGCGCACGATGCGTCGCCGGCGCGGGCCCCGGCGCGGCGGCTCGGTCCAGCGGGCGAGCAGCGGGCCGAGCGCGACGAGCAGGCCCGGCACCATCGGCATCACGTAGCGGATTGTCTTCACGCCCCAATCGCCAACGAACAAGAGCGTCGGCACGGCGACGACGAGCGCGATGCGGTCGAGCGGGCGGAGGCGGAGGCAGCCGCTCGCGAGCGCCGCGCCGGAGCAAACCAGCGCAGGCGTGCCGAGCGCGTACGGCAGAGGGTGGGTGAGCTGATAGAGGTACGGCGTCGTGTCGTTGAACGTGAATCGCCAGTCGTAGAAGTCGAACTCGGTCTGTTGGAGGTGCTCGCGGATGTGCCAGATGCCGCTGCGGTTGCGGGGCACGTCGTAGAAGTACGCGTGGGTGTCCGTGAAGAGCCACGGATGCACGATGCGCAGCACCAGCGCTCCGACGAGCAGGACGACCGCGAAGCGAGGTGAGACGAGCGCGCGCGCCGTGCGGCGGACGATGCGCCCGAGCTCGATCTCGCGCGTCGCTCCGGCGGGGAACTCGTCGTGCGCACCGATCGCGAGCACGACGGCGGGCGCCGCGACGAGCCCGGGGAGCTTCGTCGCCGCGAGCAGGCCGAGCGCGAGCCCGGCGTACGCCGACGCACCGAGACCGCCGCCCGTGGCGAGCCGCGCGCACGCGTGGATCAGCAGCGCGAGCTCGAACACGACGAGCGCGTCGGACGTGTAGAAGTGGCTCACCTGGAGGCATCCGACGCAGGCCGCCGTCATGACGGCGGTGAACGCGCCAGCGCGCGGGCCCTCGAGCCGCCACACGGCGAGCGCGAGCAACAGGATCGTGAGCGTGCCGAGAGCGCCCGACAGGAGCCTGAGCACCTGGAAGTAGACCGGCCACTGGAACGCCGCGGCGCCGAGGTGATCGAACGCGTGCACGACGTAGCTCCACGGATTCCGGGTACTGCGACGCGACCGTCTTCGCGGCCGCGGGGCCTCCGAAGAGCGCCCACTTCACCCCGATGGCCACCTCGTAGAGGAGTGGGCCGTAGGTGTTGATGCGTGGGCGCCAGTCGTCGTCGGTCAGCCCGCGATGCTCCATCGCGACCGCCTCCCAGACCACGAACCCCTTCTCGTCGGGGTGAAAGGTATAGGGCAGGCCCCAGTCCGCGGCGCCGAGGCGGGCGGCCCCACCGAGGATCACCGCGGCGCCCACCACGACGGCGCAGGCGGCGCGAGCGCGGGGGCTCGGTGGGGATGTCTCCACGGCGGCCGCGAGCGTAACGGCCGGGCCCAACGGGCGCCAGGTTCGCGGCCTCGCACGGCGGCGGGTGGTATGCTGACGGCGGAATGCTCGGGCGGACCCTCGCGCTTCTCTCCTTCCCTTGGTTTCTCGTGTTCGTCGCGGCGTGCTCCGTCGACACGAACGTCGAGCCGGGTGGCGGTGATGCGGGCTCGAGCCGCGTGGACGGCGAGACCGGCCACGATGCAGGCCCCGATTGCGACGGCGGCGGGCATGACGCGGGCCCGCTACCCGATGGCGGCGGCATCGACGCTCCTCGCGACGACGGCGGCTTGGACGGCGGCGGCATGGACGCCGGCGGCGGCATGGACGCCGGCGGCGGCATGGACGCCGGCGGCATGGACGCCGGCGGGATGGACGGCGGCCCCGATGGAGGCCCGCCGGACGCGGGCTGCGCCGAAGGGACCACTCGGTGCACGAGCGGAGATCTTCGAGACCTGCACGGGCGGCGCGTGGGTCTCGACGGCGTGCACGGCGCTCGGCTGTTCGACGACGGGCGGGGCGCACTGCCTCCTGCTCGTGCCGTCGAACGTCGACCCTTCGCTCTTCGCGAGCACGGGCGTCGTCGACGTCGCGACGGACACGACGTGGAGCACGACGTCGTGCAGCGCCCTGCCGGGGATGCCGCTCGCGGTGCCACAGACGGGTGGGCCCGAGCTCTGCGTCGTTCGCGCGAGCTCGTTCACGGTCGACTCGACCGCGACCCTCCAGGTCACGGGCTCTCGGCCGCTCGTCATCCTCGTCGAGGGCGCAGCGCGCATCGAGGGGACGATCGACGTCTCGGCGACGGGCGATGTCCCGGGGGCCGGAGGGGAGAGCAGCGCCGCGAGCACCGTCGGCGCCGGGGGACGCGGGGGCAACGGCGCTCACAACAGTACGTACAACGATGGCGGCGGTGGCGGCGGCGGGCTCTGCGGGGTCGGCGGCATGGGTGGCACCGGTGGCACGGCGGCGGGCGGAGCCGGCGGCACGACGGCGGGCGCCGCATCGGACCTCGCACCGCTCGGCGGTGGGCACGCGGGTGGGCGCGGCGGCTCGGGACAGAGCGCGGGCGTCGGCGGGGCAGGCGGAGGCGCTCTGCAGATCAGCGCGCGCGGGCGCATCGCGCTCCTCGGCACCATCCTCGCCGGCGGTGGCGGCGGTGGCGGTGGCGGCGACGGAACGCTCACCGACGCCAACATCGGTAGCGGCGGTGGCGCCGGCTCGGGCGGCGCGATCCTGCTCGAAGCGCCCGCGATCACCGTGAGCGGTGGCGCGACGCGTGCGAACGGAGGTGGTGGCGGCGGGGCGGCCGGCTGCAACGGGCGCGGCAACGCGGTCGCCGGAGAGGACGGGCGCACCGCGCTGATGTCTGCCGCGGCGGGCGCGAGCGGGCGCGCGTGTATCGGCGGGATGACGTACGGAGCGGCGGGAGGAGCGGGAGGCGGAACGCCGCTCGACGGCGCGAACGGCGGCTCCAACACCGCGGGCGGCGGGAACGGCGGTGGAGGCGGCGGCGGCGCCGGGTGCATCCTCCTTCGCAGCGCCGCGGGCACGGTTCCGGGCGCTCTCTCGTCGAGCCCCGACACGACGCCCGGCCTCCGCGCGACCGTCGCCGATTCGATCTAGGCGCTCACTCGCGGATCTCGATCTCGTCGAGGTCGATCTGCGTCGTCGTACCGGACGGGCCCTCGAACGCGACGCGCCGTCGGTTCTCGTCGAGGACGGCGAACGTCAGCTTGAGGGTAAGGGGAGGGTGGACGTCCGGCGGGATCCTGATCCGAACGGGATCGCGGAGGATCTCGCCCGGCTGCCAGTCGTTCGTGTGGTAGCGCCCGTCGAGCGGGTAGTGCCGGCCGTGAAAGTGGGGGATCTCGGGGAAGCCGGGCGGGCCCTCGATGTCGACGTAGAAGAAGAGATCGCGCGCGATGTCGCCGTCGACCCGGTAGTAGAAGGAGAGCGGGATGGTCGCGCCCGGGGCGAGCGTGCGGCGGGGCAGGTCGTAGCCGAGCACGGTGAGCTCGCCGGGAAAGCGCAGGTCGAGGCGGCGGGTCATGCTCGCCGGCGGGCGCGCGAGCCGATGGGCGGCGATGAAGTCCTCGGAGCGGCTCTCCGGACGGTTCGTGCTCGCGACCCACGCGCGCAGCACTCCGAGCAGGTCGTCGGCCTCGTCGCGCCGATCGTCGGAGAGGTCGTCGCGCTCGCCCGGGTCGCGCGCGAGGTCGAACAGCTGGTACCTGCCGTCGCGCACCCACCAGATGAGCTTCTCGTCGCCGTGGCGCACGGCCTTGACGTCCGCGGGGTTGTCGCCGTCCGGGACGATCTCCGCGAAGATGTATCGGCTCGGGTCGGGCCGCTCTCGCCCGGTCAGGTACGGCACGAGGCTTCGCGCCGGAGTCGGCTCGGGGAACGGAGCTCCCGCGAGGTTCGTCAGCGTCGGCGCGACGTCGATCAGCGCCACGGGCGATTCGACGACGCGCGGGGTCGCGCCCGGCGCGTGCACGATCAGCACGACGCGCGTCTCCTCTTCGTAGAGCGTGAAGCTGTGCCAGTACGTCCCGTGCTCGTTGAACGCTTCGCCGTGATCCGACGCGACGACGACGACGGTGTCGTCCTCGATGTGGAGATTGCGGAGCGACCGGAGGAGGCGCGCGATTTGTTCGTCGGCGAGGACGATCTCCTCGTCGTACGCGTCGACGAGCTCGTCGCCGAAACGCGATTGTCGCCCGTCGGGGAGGTAGCGCGCGTGCACGTTCATCAGGTGCACCCAGAGGAAGAAAGGTGCCCCGGACGCGGCCATCCGCTGCAGGTGGGGCAGCGCGACGTCGACCGCGCGCGACCGCGCGGGCTTCCACTCCGGGTCCTGGTACACGGTGTCGAAGCCCTGCATCAGGCCTCGGACTCGGCTGAAGTAGTCACTGCCGATGACCGCGGCGGTCTCGTAGCCCGCCCTCGAGAGGGTCTCCGCGATCGTGACGTTGTCGTCGAGCAGCGTGGGGAACATCAGCTCCGGGCCGAAATCGATCTGCGACGGATAGAAGCCCGTGAAGAGCGCCGAGAAGCTCTTCAGCGAGCGCGTCGACTGCGTCATCGCGTGATTCGAACCGGACGCTCTCGGCGGCGAGCGCGTCGATCGTCGGCGACGTCGGGCGCTCGTAACCGTAACAACCGAGGTGGCTCGCGCGGAGCGCGTCCACCGTGACGAGCAGCAGGTTCGGGCGGTGGAGCTGCGACGGGACGCTACCGTAGTCTCCATCGCTCAGGTTCGCGACATCGCGCGAGCCGTCGCCGTCGAAGCAGTCCGCGTCGACCCCGTCCCCGGGCACGTCCCGGGCGCCCGGGTACACCCACGCGCGCGAATCGTCGCAGTCGCCACCGCCGAACGCGTAGCTGTGTCCGTCTCGATCGCGGTTCGTCGCGCCTGCCCAGAGTCGGACCAGCACGAGGCCCGCGACCGAGCGCTGCTCGACGAGCGCGCGCACCCGATTCCGCCGACCGTACGTCGCGCCGCTCACGAGGAGCCCGACGACTCCTATCGCGACGACGAGCGCGATTCCGAGCGGGCGCTTCCCGGTCGTGTGGCGACGAGCCCGACGTCGCACGAGTGCCGTCGTCGCGAGCCACGAGAGCGCGATGCCCGGCGCCCACGCGAGCGACACCGGATCGTACGCCTCGAAGAGCTGCGGGATCGTCGCGTACGCCGCGAGAAGCCCGCCGCATGCGCCCGCGAGCGCGAGCAGCACCGCGGTGCCGGCCGACGCGAGACGCCCGAGCGCGGTGGCCAGCGGTGCGCTCGCGCGTGTCACGACCGCCGCGACGACGACGCCGCCGAGCACCGTCGCCGTGACGGCGCCCGTCATCGCCCACGCCGCCAGATCCGCGTCGTGGTAGCTCGTGGCGAAGTGCTTCGCGAGCCGCGGTAGCACCGCGAACAGCGCGAGCATCCCCGCGAGAGCTCCGGCGCCGACGCGAAAGGCGATCGGGTCGCGGCGGAAGAGGCGACGACGCGACGCGAAGCGCTCGAGTACCGGCGCGCTGAACGGCGCCGCATCGAGCGAGGCGAGAGCGACTCCCATCCCGAGGCCGAGCGCGAGCCCGATCGGCAGCATCATCGCGCCGAGATGCGCGATCGCGAGCACGAGCTCACCCGGCGCGGGCGGATCGGTCGAGCTCCGGCACGCGATGGTGATCGCCTCGGCCACGGTGGCGAGCGCGGCGACGATCGCGCCGACGCCGAGCTGCTCCCGCAACCGCGACGGGGCGAGCAGGCTCTCTTTTCGCTGCGACATGGGAGACCGTGGCAACTATTGCACGTGACCGCGCGATCGAGAGGTTTCCCTACCGCTGCTCATCGGTGCACTTCGGCGACGTGCGCGTCGTAGCTCTCGAGCAGCTCGGCCGTCCGAGAGCGTACGTCGGGGAGCTCGGTCGACAGGTCGTGTGTCTCTGCGGGTTCCGTCGCGACGTCGTAGAGCGAGAAGTCGGAGGTGCGCTCGTCGCGGATCAACTTGTACGGCCAGTCGACGACACCGCTCGCCCGGTACTGCACGTTCCCACGGAGGAGCCGCGTGAAGATGAACAGCGGGCGCGCGCGGCCGGGGCTCTCGTCGATCATGGGGCCGAGCAGGCTTCGGCCCGTCATGTTCGCCGGCTGCCGCGCGCCGACGAGCTCGAGAAGCGTCGGCACGACGTCGGTCAGGCTCACGGGCGTGTGGACGGTTCGGACGTGGATCCCCGGCACGCGCGCCATCAAGAGCACGCGCACGTCGGGCTCGAAGAGCGAGTTGCCGTGGTTCGTGAGACCGTGCTCGCCGAAGAGCTCGCCGTGGTCCGACAGCATCACGATGGTCGTGTGGTCGCGGTCCGTCCGTGCGTCGAGGGCTTCGATCACGCGCTCGATCTGTGAGTCGCAGTAGGCGAGCGAGCTGTCGTACAGATCGACCGGGCGGGCGCCGAAGTCCCATTCCGGATAGCGCATGTACGGGTCGTGAGTGCAGCGATAGTGGAGGAACAGAAAGTATCGCGAGCCCGCCGGCTGGTGCGCGAGGCTCGCGAGCGCCGCGTCCGTCGTCTGACGCGCGGCGGTCCGGTACGAGCGAGCCCAATCGTTGACCGGCCAGGGTGTTCGCCATTCGCGGAATCCCTGCTCCGCGCCGGGGTTGTGGTGAACGACGTAGGAGATCGCGTAGCCGGTGGTGTCGAAGCCGCGCCCGCGGAGGATCTCTGCGATCGTCGTCGCGTCGGGATCGAGCCGCATCTCGTTGCCGCCGAGGTCGGTGTGGGGGAGCTCCCTCGGGTCGCGCCCGGTGAAGAGCCCCGCCATCGCGAAACGCGTGCTCGGCGCAGGCGTGTAGGCGCGCTCGAAGAGCGTCGCGCCGGCGCGGAACCGGTCGAGGTTGGGGGACGTGTTGCGCCCGTACCCGTTGAAACCGAGGTGATCGGGGCGTAGCGCGTCGAAGAAGACGAGCACGATCCCGGTCTGGGGCTCGAGAGACCGCGGCAGCTCGTACGGAGGTGCGGGCGGCGCGACGTACGCGTGCGCGTCGAAGCCCGAGCAGTCCTGATCGATGCCGTCGTCGGGCACGTCGGGCGCCGTCGGATGGACGTCCGCGCGCGCGTCGTCGCAATCACCGCCACCGAGGATGGGCGAGTACCCGTCCGCGTCGTGATCGACCAGCGCCCAGGCTCGCTCGAGGAGCGGGCCGGCGAACGGCGTGCGGTACGCGATCGTGGCGCGCGCACCGACCGGCAGCCGCGGGATCGCGGCGAACGCGGTGATCGCGCCGAGCGCGCCGAGCCCGAGCACGACCGCGGGCCGGCCCAGCCAGCGCAGAGGCGCGCGCGAGCGGGCACGATCGAGCGCGCCGACCGAGAGGCCGGCCAGGCCGAGCGCTGGCGCGACCGCGTACTCCTCGGGCAGCCCCGAGCGCGCGGCGATCGCCGTCGCCACCGCGAGCAAGGCGAGACCCGCCGGCGCGGCGAGCCGGCCGGGCCCGATGCCCACGCGCGTGAGCGCGGCCGCGACGAGGTCGCCGAGCGTGGAGCCGACGAGCAGGCCGAGCGCGATCGCCGCCGCGCACACCATCGCTTCACCGAGGGCCGCGAACGGCGCGGTCATCAGACGGGACAGGTACCCGCCCGCGCGCGCCGCGACGACGACGGCGGCGGCCGCGGTCGCGGCCCCGACGAGGATCGCGGCACCCGCGTGAGCGTGCCTCCCGCCGAGCCCGCTCGCGAGGCCCCGGGCCAGGCGCTCTGCGCCGCGCGCGCGCGCGAGGGCGATCACGGAGACGGCCGGTAGCGCCGCGGCCGCCGCGACCAGGGCGAACGCACCGACGGCCGCGCCGAGGATGCCTCGCGGACCGATCTCCGCGCTCGCGGCGCGCGCCCCCGCGACGACGCCTTCGCCCCCTGCCGCGAGGACCGTCGCGAGCGTGACTGCGACCGAGGTCGCGCGCGTCCGGTCGAGCGGTGCCCTCACGGCCTCGGGTGTACCGGGATCCCTTCGCGCCCGCCAGAACTCGCGGAGGGCGGTTCCACCCCGCTCTCCCGACAGCTGAGGTAGGGTACCGAGCCGATGGGCGACCCAGTCGAGCTCTCCGTCGTCGTCCCCGCCTACAACGAGGAGAGCCGGATCACGGTGACGCTGATCCGCACGCTCGACTATCTCCGGACGCACCAGCCGTCGTTCGAGGTGATCGTGGTCGACGACGGCTCGCGCGACGAGACGGTGTCGGTCGTCGAAGACCTCGCGCGCACCGAGCCTCTGCTTCGCGCGATGAGGCTGCCGGAGAACCGCGGCAAGGGCGCCGCGGTGCGGACCGGTGTGCTCGCTTCGAAGGGACGGTACGTCCTCTTCATGGACGCGGACCTCGCCACGCCGATCGAGGAGGTCGACAAGCTTCTCCGGCACGCGCGAGGCGGAGCGGACGTGGTGATCGGCTCCCGCGGCCTCGCGGCGAGCGACATTCGTCAGAGACAGCCGCTGCCGCGAGAGCTCATGGGCCGCACGTTCAACGTGATCGTGCGAACGCTCCTGCTCGGTGGGTTCCGGGACACGCAATGCGGCTTCAAGCTCTTCACGCGGGCGGCCGCCGACGACCTGTTCTCGCGCCAGACGCTCGACGGCTTCGCGTTCGACGTCGAGGTGCTCCTCTTGGCGAAGGAGCGCGGGTACGACGTCCGCGAGGTTCCGGTGGTCTGGTACCACGCGCCGAACTCGAAGGTCTCGCCCGTCACCGACGCGGCCCGGATGTTCGGCGACCTCCTCCGTCTGCGGGCGCGCCGGATCGCCGAGCGCGTCGGCTTCTGAGCGCGGCGTCGCGCTTCGCGAGCGGGCTCAGCGGCTGCCCGACCGCTGCCGTTCGACCACCTGGGCGCGCTCGGCGGCGAGCTCGCCGCGCCGGATGGCGCTACGCGCCTCGCGGTCGCGACCCTCGGTCTGGTAGAGCGCCGCGAGCGCCTCGTAGTCCGCCGGCACGACGTCGCCCGAGCCGGCGATCTTCGCTTCGAGCACGGCCGCGGCGTCGTGGCCTTCGGGGTGCCACGTGCGCGTGACGAACGCGACGGCGTCGGCCACCGTTCGGTCGCGCGGCGGCGCCTGCAAGAGCGACCCCACGACGAGACCACAGATGAGGGCGGCTCCCGCGGCGATACCGAAGCGCTCCCCGATCGGAATCGCGCGCTGCCACACGCACCAGGCCAGCGCGAACGTCCAGAGCACGAAGAGGGGGATCATCGAATGCGTTCCATACGAGCCGAAGAGCCCGAGGAGGTTCAGTGGAGCGAAGTCGTGATGGATGAGGATTCCGAAGAGCTGGGAGAGCGGAACGGTGATCTCTGGCGGGATGTGCGGGTAGTAGACCGAAGGGATGCCCGACGCGACGACGGAGCCCGCCGCGAAACCGACGGCGACGAGCGATGCGATCCGCTCGAGCTTGCTCGCGAACGCGTCGAGCCCGTGCAGCGCCGCCCACGCGACGAAAGGCACGATCGTCGCGAGGTAGCGGGGCCCGATCGTCCAGCCGCCGCGCCAGTTGTTCATCAGGCAGATGAGCAAGTACGTCAGCAGGATCGTCGCGAGCGCGAACGAGGCGTCGACGCGGAGCTTCTTGTCCGTGAAGAGCCGCGGGAACCCGACGAACGCGAACGCGAACAGCGGGGTCAGCGGAAAGAGGCCCGAGCCGCGATCGAACAGGAGCGCGAACGCCGCTTCTGGGTGGAACCCGTTGGCGCCGTAGAGCCCTTCCTCGTGGGCCGCGCGAAAAGCGGAGCTCTCCACGAAGAGATGGCCGGGCGTGAATGGGTTTTGAAAGGCGCTGTTCTGGAAGTGCATGACGGCGAGCGTCGGCAAGAGCCCGCCGAGAACGAAGAAGACGAGCTGCTTGCGCGGGCGGAGCGCGACGACCGCGTAGACCGCGAGACACACCGACGCCACGAGGCCCGGGTACTCGAAGAAGGTCACGCCCGCCGTGAGGAGCCCGGCGAGAAATGCGGTGCGCCTCTTCACCTGGCCTGGCGCGTGCCGCGCGTCGAAGAGGATCATGAACGCGCCGAACGCCGACGCAGCGCTCAGCGAGTGGCTGACGAAGAGGAGCGAATAGCCATAGAGCAGCGAGCCGAGCGCCACCGCGAAGAACGTGGTGTCGCGAAGCGTGGCGTGGCGCGTCTGGCGGCCGAGCCAAGCGTGAAAGAAGAAGAGAAAGACGAGCATGGGGAGCACGCTCGCCGTCACGCGGCACACGAACAGCGCCGTCGTGCGGTCCGGCTCGGCGCCCGAGATGGAGCAGATCCCGAGGTAGGCCGCGTAGCCAGGCACGCCGAGCAGGCTCGTGCCGGGCGCCTTCACGCTGAAGACGTGGCCGTGATGGATGGCCGCGTCGTTCACCCATCCCCAGCGTTCCCGAATGTGGTCGATCTCGTACGTTCCGAGCTCGACGATCGCCGCCGTCATGTAGAAGCGGACGTTCTCGTTCGGGTTGTTGACGGTCGGGTAGTAGGGCGATGCGTAGAGGTACGCTCCCGCGCAGATGGCCAGCGCGACCCACGTGCGTTTCCGATCCGAGGTCGCGGGCACGCGCGGAGGCTAGCCCCGATCGGGCGCTCCCGCAGGGCCTTTGACCTGGGGACCCGCTTTTCTTAGGCTCCGCGCGCCATGCACCGTCCTCGCTCGTCTGCGGTCGTCTCACGGCTTCGCCGCCGCGTCGTCGCGGTGACGGGCGCGGACGGGTTCGTCGGACGCAACCTCGTGGGCGTTCTCGAGGAGGACGAGACCGTCTCGCGGATCGTCGTGATCGATCTGCGCAACCCGCCCACCGCGGGCGTCAAGACGCGGTTCTACAAGGTCGACCTCACGCAGCCTCACGTCGACGCGCGGGTCGCTGAGATCCTCGAAGCCGAGGAGGTGGACGCCCTCGCGCACCTCGCATTTCTCGAGAGCCCGACCCGTGCGCTCGCCCACGCGCACGAGCTCGAGAGCGTCGGGACGATGCACGTGCTCGACGCGTGCCGGCAGCGACCCGTGAGGAAGCTCGTCGTCCGTTCGCAGACGCTCCTCTACGGGCCGCGGCCCGACAATCCGAACTTCTTGACGGAGTCGCACGAGCTGCGCGGGCTGCCGGGCTCGGCGTTCCTCAGCGACAAGATCGACGCCGAGCGCGAAGTCGCACGCTTCGCCCGCGAACGGAGCGACACGTCGGTGACGGTCCTGCGCCTCGCGCCCGTGCTCGGTCCCACGGTTCAGAGCTGGGTGACGCGGTGGCTGTCCAGGCGCCTCGTGCCGACGGCGATGGGGTTCGATCCGCTCGTCCAGTTCGTGCACGAGCTCGATGCGGTCGCTGCGTTCGTGCGGGTGCTCGCGCTCGACGTCGCGGGGACGTTCAACGTCGTCGGCGACGGGGTACTGCCGATCTCGACCGTGGCGAAGCTCGCAGGACGCGCGGCGGTGCCGGTCCCGTACTTCCTCGTGCGGCGCGGGGCGTCCGTCCTCTGGACCGCGCGCCTCGCGGAGGCTCCGCCCGAGCTCGTCGCGTTCCTCCGGTACCTCTGCGTCGCGAGCGGCGAGCGCGCGCGAGACGAGATGGGCTTCCGTCCCGCGTTCACCTCGCGCGAGGCCGTGCTCGATTTCGGCGGGACGCTGCGCTTGCGCGAGGCGCGGCTGCTCATGGAGGCGCGGTGACCGAAGGATCGCGTCGCGGCAAGGGCAGGGTGTCGCGGCCTTCGGCGCGTGCGCCGCGAAAGCGCGTCGATCCGCTCGAGCTACCCGCCAAGCGTCCGAAGCGTCGTGCGGCCCCGGCACGCCGACCGGCGTCCTCGTCAGCGTCGACGCTTCTGACCCCCGGTGTCCACGTCGAGGCCGAAGAGCTCGAGACCGTGGTCGCCGAGGACGTGCCATCGGCGGTCGCCGAGATGGAGGCCGCGCGTAGAGCGGTGGAGACCGAGACGTCGGCGAGCGCGCGCATCGGCGAGATCTCGCGCGAGCTCGATCGGTTGATATCCGACGCGGCGGACGCCTCCGGCAACGAGTCGGCGCGTCGCCGCGCCGCCGCCGCGCTGACGAGCATCGCGGCGCGTCTCGTGCCCGACGCCGAGCACGACGCGGACGAGCCGCTGCTCAACGGCGCACGCGACCTCTTGTCCTCCGACTACTACCTGCGCGTGTGGGGCCGCGTCGGGATGCGAAACCGATCGGAGCAGGTCGACGACTTCGGGCTCGACCCTGCCTACGAGAGCCGGTTCTCGGGCGCGTTCGAGCTCCTGTACCGTCGATGGTTCCGCGCGCGCACCTTCGGCATCGAGAACGTCCCGACCACGGGTCGCGCTCTGCTCGTCTGCAACCACGCGGGCGTGATGCCGTGGGACGCGATCATGCTCAAGACTGCGCTCCGTCTCGAGCATCCCCGCAACGACCTGCGGTGGCTCACCGAGGACTTCATATTCCACATGCCGTTCCTCGGCGCGTTCGTGAATCGCATCGGCGGTGTGCGCGCTTGCCAGGAGAACGCAGAGCGCCTCCTCCGCGACGAGCGCCTCGTCGCGGTGTTCCCCGAGGGCGAGAAAGGCCTCGGAAAGACGTTCGGCAAGCGTTACCGCCTTCAGCGCTTCGGCCGCGGCGGCTACGTGAAGCTCGCGCTCCGGACGGCCACCCCGATCATCCCGACCGCGATCGTCGGATCCGAGGAGGCGATGCCGCTCCTCTTCAAGCTCGGCGGCGTCGAGGACCTCCTCGGCATACCATTCCTTCCGATCACGCCGACGTTTCCGTGGCTCGGTCCGTTCGGGCTCGTCCCGCTCCCCGTCCGGTTCCGAGTCGTGTTCGGTGATCCGATCGACGTCTCGTCGCACCCGCCCGAGGCGGCGGACGACGCGCTCCTCGTCAACAGGCTGAACGACACGGTCCGGACCGAGGTCCGCTCGCTCCTCGAGCGCGCGCGCTCGCTCGGTGCGAGCGAATGACACGCGAGGTCTCCGAGGAACCGTGCCTTGGCCGCAGAGCTCAGAAGCAGACGCGGTTTCGGCCGGTGCGCTTCGCCTCGTAGAGCTTCTCGTCGGCGACTTTCACCAGCTCCTGCGCGTCGGCGATGCCGGGCTTCCACTCGGCCACGCCGGCGCTGATCGTCACTTCCATCACGGGGCCCTCGAACTCGAACTTCGCCTCCTCGACCGCGGCGCGGAGCTTGCGCGCGACCTCGACGCCGCCGTCGAGCCCGACCTCCGGGAGCAGCACGCCGAACTCCTCGCCGCCGATGCGGGCGATCGTGTCGTCGCGCCGGACGCGTGTCTTGACGATCCCGCCGAGCTGCCGAAGCACCGCGTCGCCCGCGAGGTGACCGAACGTGTCGTTCACCTTCTTGAAATGGTCGATGTCGAACAGGATGATCGCGAACTGCCGCTCGTAGCGCTGCGAGCGCGACGCCTCGCGCTCGAGCATCTCGTGGAAGTACCGCTTGTTGTGGACCTCGGTGAGCCCGTCCACCGTCATCAGGCGATAGATCTCTTCGTGGTAGCTCGCTTCGATGTTCCCGCCGGTGATGAACTTCAGGATGGTGCGGCCCACCTTCACCTGGTCGCCGTCGCGCAGGTTGATCTCCTGGACGAGCTCGTCGTTGACGTACGTGCCGTTCGTCGAGCCGACGTCGCGCACCGTGTACGTCTTTCCGTTGTTGGAGATCTTGCAGTGGTTTCGGGAGACGCTCTCCTGGTCGACCTGGACGTCGGACTTCGACGACCGGCCGATGTGCGTCGGCTCGGTTCCGAGGGGGATCCGCCGTCCGAGGTCCTCTCCGTAGATCACGACGAGGCACGCGTCCCGCGTGTCTTTCTTCTGCGGAGGCGCAGTGATGACCGTGACGACCGTCTTGTTCGGATTGGTCGTCGCGTCCTCTTCGGACATGACGCGGATTCTATCCTTTTTCGGGAGCTCAGTGGGAGACCTGGTATCCGGAGGGCCTGCCCTGCTCCGCGCGACGGACTTCCTCGCCCGCCTCCTCGAGGCCCGGTCGACCCAACAAACCCGATGCGAGGCGCTTCCCGAGCTCCACTCCGGGCTGGTCGAACGCATCGATGCCGTAGAGCTCGCCCGCGAACGCCGTCGCCGCTTCGTAGAGGAAGAAGAGCGCCCCGAGCGACTGCGCGTCGAGGCGTGCCATTCGCAGCGTGATGCTCGGTCGGCCGTCCCGCGCGAGCGCGAGCCGCGTCCCTCGGAGCTCCGCGTCGAGGATCTGACCGAGCGTCTTGCCGCCGAGGTACGCGAGGTCACCCGGCTCGCCCGGCACCTCGACGTCCTTGGCCGGCGCGCCCGCGTCGATGAACGTCACGATCTTGTCGCGCGGTCCCTCCATGAACAGCTGCATCTGCGCGTGCTGATCGGTCGCGCCGACCGCCGCGATCGGAGTCGGCCCACTCTCGACGATGCGCCCCTGCCGGTCGACGCGCTTTCCGAGGCTCTCCGCCCAAAGCTGCACGTACCAAGCGGCGAACGGTCGGAGCGCATCAGCGTAAGGGAGGAGCACGTGCATGTTGCGTCCGTGGAGCCGGTGGTGGAGGACGTGGACGGTCGCGAGCAGGCCGGCGGGGTTCTCGCGGAGCTCCGTTCGCCCGCACGCCTCCGCCATCCGCGCGGCTCCGTCCAACATCCCCGCCGCGTCGAGCCCGACGAGCCGTGTCGGCAGCAGCCCCACCGCGCTCAGCACCGAGAAGCGGCCGCCGACGTTCGCGGGCACGTCGAACGCCACGATGCCCTCGCGAGCAGCGAGCTCGCGGAGCGATCCCTTGTGCGGGTCGGTGACGAGCACGAGGTGCGAGCGCGCCTCTTCGTCGCCGAGCGCACGGCCGAGCCAACTTCGCATCACGAGGAGCTGGGCGGCCGTCTCGACGGTGCCGCCGGACTTCGAGATCACGATCGCGATCGTGGCGCGCGGATCGAGCCGGTCGAGGAGCGCGCCGAACAGCCACGGGTCGCTGTTGTCGGGAAGGTGAAGCCGGCGGCGTCCTTCGGGCGCGAGCTCGGGCGGCCCGCCGAGCGCGTGAAGGACCGCGCGCGCACCGAGCGAGGAGCCACCGATACCGAGAAGCACGACATCCGAGATCTCTTCTCCGAGCGACGCGGCGAACGCGTCGATCGCGCCGAGGGTCGCTCGGTCCGCGGGCAGCCCGACGAATCCGAGCCGTCCGGCGTGCGCCTCGTCGAGCACGCGCCGCGCTCCCCGCTCGAACGCGGCCGCCTCGGCGTCGAGCTCTTCGTCGCCGAGCCCCTCCCGTCCTCCGAGGCCGACCGCCATCGAAAGCCCGTAGTCCAGGGTCACCGGGATCGTCATGGGGCGGAGGCTACAACACGGCCGCCACCCGTTGAAGTGCCCGCAACCGCTCGATTTCTCCGTGGTTTCGGGCGGTGCGTAACCCGCTTCTCGTGTGTAGCCACACGTCCCGATGACGCGCGGTTTGCCGTTGGAATTCCGACTTGCTAGGGTCCCGCCGCCGAGGAGGGACGACGTTGGGACACCCGACAGCATCGGGCGACATGATCCGAAGTGCCGAAACGGCGGGCGTGCTCCCGCGCGCGCGCTCGCAGAAGCCGTTCTTTCTGCGCCAGCCTTCGGCGGATTTCCTTCGCGATGCGTACTTTTATTTCAAGTACGACCTCACGTGGGCGGGGCTCTTCGCCGGCGCGATCGCGCTGATGTGGTCGCTCGGCTGGCACGGCGTGGGCCTCGAATGGGGCTGGCACGTTCTGCCGATCGCGCTCGGCGCCTCGTACGTCCAGCTCACCGCGAACGCCTTCATTCACAACTGCGCGCATCAGAACTGGCCGCGCGCCCTGAATCGTCTGATCGGCGAAGTCCTCGGTGTGATCGTCGGCACCCGCTACGCGTCGTGGGAGATCCTCCACCGCCGCCACCACATGTTCTCGGACGACCTCACGAAGGACCCGCACCCGGTGGGCCGCTCGTTCTGGCGCTTCTTCTGGGAGAAGATGCTCGTCAACCTCGAGCGGAATCTCCACCAGCAGTATCACGAGATCTGGGGTGATACGCCCGCGCTCCGGCGTCGCGAGCGCATCAAGACGTGGGTCAGCATCGGCACGGGCGCGATGCTCTTCGTGTTCTGGTACGCGCTGCTCGGACCGGTGGGCTTCTTCGCTGTCTACGTCCCAGCGCTGGCCGTCGGGGTGCTTCACCTCACCCACTTCAACTGGGCGACGCACAACGCGCTCGGCGAAGGCGAGCTCAAGCCGGTGAACCTCGACACGGGTATCTTCTGGCTCGGCAACCGGCTCCTCTTCGGGGCCTACATGCACGCGAACCACCACGCCTACGTGACGGTCTTCAACCCGCTCCGCCTCGACGCCGCTCGCGCCGCGAAGGTGGACGCGAAGATCGAGCGGATGCGCGGCTGATCTCCGGAGGCATGCGTTGAAGGCGGTAGTCGCGAGAGCCCTGGGTCTCAAACACCCGGCCGACGTGCGCCAGGTGGCGATCATCGCCGTGTACATGGGCCTCTTGGCCGCCATGTTCCTCGTGCCCGCATGCCGCAACGTCGCGTTCTTCGCCGCGGCGTGCTGGCTCAGCTTCCTCAACGCCGTCGTCATCCACAACACGATGCACAAGCTGCCGTTCGAGTCGCGCATCGTGAACGCGCTCTGGCGATGGACGCTCAGCTTCGGGAATCTTTACCCGGCGTCCGCGAACGTTCCGTCGCACAACCTCGTGCATCACACGTTCGACGACGAAGGGCAGCCGGACTGGGCGTCGCCCGACGGCGTCCGCTTCCGCTGGAACCTCCTCAATCTCGTTCACTTCCCGAACGTCGCGGGCCCCGAGACGTTCGACGGCGTGAGCCGCTGGGCGAAGCGCAAGGGCCGCGCGCGGTTCCGGCGCCAGTACGGCGCGGAGATGATGTTCGCGTTCGGACTGACCGGCGTGCTGCTCGCGCTCGACTTCTGGACGGCGCTCTTCTTCGTCGTGCTCCCACAGCTGTACGGAGCGCGCTGCATCCTCCGGATCAACCTCTTGCAGCACCAAGGCGCGGACACCACGAGCAGGTGGAACCACTCGCGCAACTTCGTCGGGCGCGCTTTCAACTGGATCATGTGCAACAACGGCTACCACACGATCCATCACAACCAGCCGAACTTGCACTGGTCGGTGCTCGCCGAGGAGCACGAGACGAAGTGTGTGCCGCGCATGGACGCGCGGCTGAGCGAGCGGAGCATGGTCGCGTATCTGTTCCGCACGTTCGTGCTCGGAAAGCT
Source organism: uncultured delta proteobacterium (assembly GCA_963740495.1). GTDB lineage: Bacteria > Myxococcota_A > Polyangia > Polyangiales > CAVUEK01 > CAVUEK01. The sequence continues at coordinate 331,326 of CAVUEK010000001.1, read as the reverse complement.
CCGCGGCGTCGCTCCGGCGCGCGGTCTGCCGGCGTCGGCGTACGTCGTGGAGGGCTCGGTCGCGCCTCCCGTGCTCGAGCGCGGGGCACACGGGGGCTGAGATCGTGTCGTCCATGCACCTCATGGGGTCGATCGCGCTCGGCGTCTTCTTCGTGAGCGTCGTGCTCGTCGCCGCCGACGCGTGGCTCGAGCTCGCCGATCTCGGAGCGTTGCGCCGGGCGATCGGACGCGCCCGTCGCGGGCGGGTGGCGCGCGGCGACGGCGACGGAGGTGCTCTCGCCGCGCTCGTGATGGAGCAGAGCGGGCGCGCGCTCGACGGCGAGCCGCGCAGCATCGACGTGAGCCACGGCAAGGTCACGACGCGCGTGCATGGCGGTGCGCTCGAGGTCGGCGCCGACGTGCTCGAGGTCGAGCAGGGCGCGGCGCTTCGGGTCTGGCTCTCGGACGAGGCGTACGTCGATGCGGGCGCGTTCGACGGCGACTTCGACGCGGCGTTCGAGCAGGCGGAGAAGCCGAAGGGGCTCGCGCGCCCGAATCGAGCTCTTTGCCCGCGCAGGCGACGAGGTCTGGGTGAGCGAGGATCCGACCACGCGCCCGCTCTTGGTCGCCGCGTTCGATCCCGCCCGGTGGCTCGGCCGCGCGCGCCGAAAGCTCGGCGCGTACCTCGCGCTCCACCTGCTCTCGGCCGCTGCAGCCACGGCGGTGGTGCTCACGTCGCCGATGGAGAGCTGGGTGGCGAAGCTCGGCGGGGCGCTCTGTCTGACGGTGTTCCTCGCGTCTCCCCCCATCCTACGTGGGATCCGGGCCAGCGTTCGGCCCGCCGACGTGCGGCGTCGCTTCTGGACATGGAGAGCGCCCGCGGTGGCCGAAGCAGAGGCGGCCCCGGAGACGACGGGCGTCGCGACCGCGGGTTGAGCTGAATTTTTGCGGCTGCCCGCTCGGGTAGTTAGGTTCGGGGCATGCTGCGGTCTCGCCGTCTCTGGGTGACCCTCCTGCTTTCGCTCTCGTTCGCGGGAGCGGGCGTCGGGGTGCTGTCGGCCGACGGCGGTCACGACGGCGCGCAGGGGTCCGCGTCCAGCGCGGAGCCGGCCCGCGGCGCTCCCTCGCGCCCGACGCGCGGCGATAGAGACTTCGTCAGGGGTCTCGACCCACTCGTCCACACGCTCGAGGACGGCCACTACGTGACCGAGCTCGCCGCGGGACGGCGCGCCGTGCTCACCCTCGACCCGGCGCTCCAAGATCACGTGGTCCACGAGCTCGAGGCGAACGACGTGCCGTACGCGGCGCTCGTCGCGATCGAGCCTGCGACCGGGCGTGTCCTCGCGTACGTGAGCCACTCGAGCGCGAACCCGGACGCGGGCGACCTCGCGCTCGACCCGACGCCGCCTACGGCGTCGGTGTTCAAGATCGTCACCGCGGCGGCCCTCCTCGACCGCGGGGTCTCGACCGAGGCGCGCACGTGCTACCACGGGGGCTCGAGCTCGATCGTCGCGAGCCACCTCGAGGACGCCGCGTCCGATCGCGACTGCGCGACGCTCGGCGAGGCGATCGGCGGATCGATCAACGCCGTGATGGCGAAGCTCGCCGATAGGAACCTCGACACGCCTACGCTCGAGCGGTACGCCTCCGCGTTCGGGTTCGGTCAGACCCTGCCGTTCGACGTGCCGACGCGCGCGAGCCCCGCGGAGATCCCCGACCACGAAGCAGACCGGCTGGAGTTCGCGCGCACGGCCGCGGGCTTCTGGCACGTTCACATGTCGCCGTTCCACGCCGCGCTGATCGCGGCGACCTTCGCGAACGACGGGAGGATGCCGCGCGCGTCGATGATCGATCGCGTGCTCGGGCCCGACGGTGAGGTCCTGCTCCGGCAGGAGCCTGAGGTCTTCCGCGCCGTGATCTCGCGCCACACGGCGCGCGAGGTCGGCGAGATGATGGAGCTCACCGTCACCGACGGCACCGCACGCCGAACGTTCCACGACCCCGCCGGCAATGCGTTCATTCCGGGCGTCCGCATCGCGGGCAAGACCGGCACGCTCAGCGGTACCGATCCGTATCGTGGCTACACCTGGTGGGTCGGCTTCGCCCCCGCCGACGCGCCGACCATCGCCGTCGCCGCGCTCGTCGTGAACACTCCGCGCTGGCGCATCAAGGCGAGCTACCTCGCCCGCGAGGCGCTGCGAAACTACCTCGTCAGGTAGTCATTTCCAGCCGCGCAGCTGCGTCTCGTTCTTGCGATAGAGCTCGAAGGACTTCTTCACCGCGGCCAGCGCCTCGTCCTTGCTCTTGAGCTGTTCCACCACGACGCTCTTGTCCTCGAGGACCTTGTAGTCGCTGAAGAAGCGCCGGATCTCGAGCGCCTTGTGGCGCGGCAGCTGGCTCACGTCCGAGTAGTCGGCGACCTCCGGATCGTCGACGTGGACCGCGATGATCTTCGTGTCGCTCTTGCCCTCGTCGAACATCTCGAACGCGCCGATGGCGCGCGCGCGAACGATGGTGAGAGGAATGACCGGCTCTTGCCCGAGCACCAGCACGTCGAGTGGATCGTTGTCGTCCCAGTAGCTACGCGGGATGAACCCGTAGTTGGCCGGATAGTGCACCGCGCTGTAGAGCACGCGGTCGACGCGCAAGAGGCCCGTCGGCTTGTCGAGCTCGTACTTCACCTTCGAGCCACGCGGGATCTCGATCACGACGTTGAAGTACTGGTCGGCGGTGTCGGGATCGTTCGGAAGGTCGTGCCAGGGGTGCGCCATCGGCTGTCCTCGTATCTCTCGTTGGACCGCGGAACGTCGCGGCCCGGATGGGACGCGTCATGCGAGCGCCGCGCGCGCCACATCGACCTCTACGACGGCGCTCTTCACGAGCTCGCGAAGCGCCATCTCGAACGTCTGCATCCCGTACGGATGAACCCCCCGCTCCATGACGTCCTTGAGGGGCAGGTTGTTGTCGGGCCGGCGGATGCTCTCGCGCGCCGTGCCCGTGACGACGAGAACCTCGGCGGCGAGCACCAGGCCCTCGCCGTCGGCGCGCGCCAAGAGCCGCTGAGCGACGATGGCGCGAAGGTTGTCGGCGAAGCGCTCGCGCACCTCGTGGGTGTCGCGCGTCTGTCCCGCCGCGAGCGCGACGACACGGCCGATGGTGCGCTGCACGTCCGGCGTGTGAAGGGTCGACAGGACCAGGTGTCCCGTCTCGCTCGCCTTGAGCGCGATGTCCATCGTCTCTTCGTCGCGGATCTCGCCGACCAGGATCACGTCGGGATCCTGTCGCAGCGCGGCTCGGAGCGCCTTCGCGAAGCTCTCGCAGTCGAGCCCGATCTCGCGCTGCGACACCGACGCGAGGTTGTCCGCGTGGATGAACTCGATCGGGTCCTCGATCGTGACGATGTGGATGCGCTGTGTGCGATTGAGGTGGCCCACCATCGCGGCGAGCGTCGAGCTCTTGCCGTTGCCGGCCGCGCCGCACACGAGGATCATCCCGCGCTCGAGCTCGGCGAGCGTCTCCACCACCGGCGGAAGCCTGAGATCGTCGAACGTCGGGATCTCGAGCGGGATCGACCGCATGGCGAGCGCGAGGGTGCCGCGCTGACGGTAGATGTTGACGCGATAGCGGCCGAGCCCGGCGACGCCGTACGACGTGTCGTACTGGAGGATCTCCTCCGCCGTCCCGGCATAGCGAGCACGGCTCAGGACGATCTCCGCGAGCGCCTGCGTCTGCGAGGGCGTCACCTTCTCGCCCTGCAGATAATGCAGCTCGCCGTGGACGCGGAACGCAGGCGGCTGCCCCACCTTGAACAGCACGTCGCTCGCGCCGTGAAGGTGCCCTTTTTGTAGAAGAGCGTGGAGAGTGGCCTCGTCCATCGTCGATGGGATGATAGAGGTGGCAGCGACGGTGAGGGAAGTCTCCAAAATCGGTCTCGTCGTCGGGCTCTCGCTGGGCGTCGTGCTCGGCGCCGCGCCCGCCCGAGCGCAAACGTCCGCCGACGCGAGACCCGCGGCCGCGGGCGGAGGCCTCTCCTCGGGGGCCGCCGCCCGATCGCGCCGGCATCGCCCGCACGATCGCGCGCCGGCGATCCCCGAGGGGCGCGCCATCGCGGAGCTCTCGCGGAGCCGTTGCGAGACGCTCCTGCGCGCGCACGGCGTTCGCTTCGAGCGCGTCGACGCGGACGGCGCGCGCGGGGTCGCGATGCCGCTCCGCCTCGACGGTCCTGTCGGGGGCGTCGACGTCCGCCACCACGGCCAGAGGGCGCGACGCGCGAGCGTTCGGCGCCGCCTCGCCCGGCTCGAAGATCATGGACTGCCGCCTCGCGGTGGCGCTCCTCGCCTGGAGCGAGATCCTCCGCGCGCACGGCGTGAGATCCGTCGACCACTACTCCATCTATCGCGCCGGCGCGGTCGTCGAGTCGACGGGGCAAGCGAGCGGTCACTCGACCGGTCTCGCGATCGACGTCGGTAGCATCGACTTCGACGATGGGCACTCGCTCGAGGTGGAGCGCGACTGGGCCGACAAGCGGCACGGCGTGCCGCCGTGCGGCCCTCACGAAGGCGAGGCGGAGCCGCAGCGAGAGCTACGCGAGCTCGTGTGCGCCGCCGTCGAGCGCGATCTCTTTCAAGTCGTGCTCACACCGCATCACGACGAGCACCACTCGAATCACGTGCACCTCGAGCTCCGCGCGGGCGTGACGTGGTCGGTCCTCGAGTAGAGCGACGCTCACTCTCGCTGGCGAACGACGATCGTGCTCATCCGCTCCTCTGCCTCGAACGTGTGCCGATATGCTTCGGCCTCGCGCGCGTTCTCGAACGGGCCGATCCGAACGCGGTAGTACCGGCCGCGGTTCGGGATGTCGGCGGACATCACGAACGCCGAGTGCCCCCGCTCGCGCAGAGCCGACGCGAACATCTCCGCCTCGTCGGCGCTCTGATAGCTGACGACCTGCACCGTGTACTCGCCGTCGTGGCCCGCTGCGACCGGAGCGGCCGAAGACGGCGCGGGGAGGGCCGCGGCGACGAGCGGGTCCCGATTGGCGTGGCGCTCGATCACCTCGGGGCCAGAGCCGACGACCGAGCCCGCAGGCAGCACGTCCGGGAGGCTGTCGTCCACCGGCGTCGGCGGTGCCGGCGCGATGGTGTCGCGCGTCACCGCATCGCCGAGCGCCATCCCGGCGGGGATGGGGTCCGGATGCTCGACCTCGGCCGCGGCGGCGGCGAGCGCGGCCTCGACCTCGGGCCGGCTGTCGTACGCGCCGAGCGTCTCCGGAAAGGCGAGCGCCTCACGGTCCACCTCGAGCGGCGCGCGGTCCTCGTCCGAGCGGTCGACCGCGTCCGCCTCCTCGCGGAGGTCGAACGCCGCGAGCGGGTCCTCGACCGCCGAGGCCTCCACGGGCTCCGCGCGCCCGAGCAACAGCGCCATGGCGAACACGAGCCCGACGGTCGCGAGCGCGGCCAACAGAAGCGTCGCCACACGACGCCCCGGCCCCTCGTCGTCCCGTTCCTCGAGCCGCTCCAGGTCCCGAATGCCGCCCGTCTCCATGGTGCCCTCCTACAGTCTCCCACCATGTAGGACACGAGACTACAGCGGGTCAAAAAAGCGGAGCGGTCACGGCACGCGGATGTCGGCGGGCGGTCCTCGCTGGGCGCGCGCCTCCTGCCAGACGCTGAGGTACTGGCCTGACTCGGCGGGGATTCGGATCGTGAACATCCCCGTGTCGTCGGCCCGGAGGAAGACGCCCATCTCGGTGTCCAGGTTCAGGCAGTAGACGTACGCGTCGGGCAGGACCTCGCCGGTGACGGTGACGATGCCGTCGACGTCGGGCGGGCTGATCGTCAGCGCGTCGGGTGGAGGCAGGGGCAGGGTCGGGGTGGCGCACGCGGTCGCGACGGCCGCGAGGGCCATCGCCGGGAGCCAACAGAGTCGGGTCGGACGCAACACGCCGGAGCCTATCACGCAAGGACGATGCCTCTCTCTGTCGGCCCGAACCCCCTGCGATTCCAACCTCGGTCATCCGAGAGCTGCCAACCCCGTTGGCGGGCCCGTCAACTCGATTGCCTGGCGCCTCGCGCGCGTGCGCGCGCGCGCGCGTGTGATAAGGTGCGCCGCGCTCGGGGACCTCCCAAAACGGCGAGGTTTCGGGCGGGGTGGCGCCGCACGCGCCGGGCCCCGCGAGGAGAGCCGCGAGCGCAGAGGAACGCATGGCCGAATCCCAGAAGCTGCCCGTCACCATCGAAGACGAGATGCGCCGCTCGTACCTCGATTACGCGATGAGCGTGATCATCGGGCGCGCGATCCCCGATGTCGCGCGACGGGCTCAAGCCGGTGCACCGCCGGATCCTCTACTCGATGCACGAGCAGCAACATCCGCTGGAACCAGGCGTACAAGAAGAGCGCGCGCGTCGTCGGCGACGTCCTCGGCAAGTACCACCCGCACGGCGACTCGGCGGTCTACGACGCGCTCGTCCGCATGGCGCAGGACTTCTCGCTGCGCTACCCGCTCGTCGACGGGCAAGGCAACTTCGGGTCCGTCGACGGCGACCCGCCCGCGGCCATGCGCTACACCGAGGTGCGGATGTCGCGGCTCGCGTCCGAGCTGCTCGCCGACATCGAGAAGGAGACCGTCGACTTCGGTCCCGAACTTCGACGACTCGCGAGCACGAGCCGCTCGTCTTGCCGAGCCGCTTCCCGAACCTGCTGGTCAACGGCTCGGGCGGCATCGCGGTCGGCATGGCGACGAACGTGCCGCCGCACAACCTGCGCGAGATCATCGACGCGACGATCCGGCTCATCGAGAGCCCCGACGCTGCGCATCGAGCAGCTGATGGTCGACGACGCGGAGAGCGGGCGCCTCGGCGTCAAGGGCCCCGACTTCCCGACCGCCGGCTTCATCTACGGGACGAGCGGCATCCGCCAGGCGCTACCACGACCGGCCGCGGGCGCGTCGTGATGCGCGGGCGCGCCATCGTCGAGCCGCATGCCGGGCAAGAACGACCGCGAGCAGATCGATCATCACCGAGATCCCGTACCAGGTGAACAAGGCGAGACGCTCAAGCAAGATCGCCGAGCTCGTGCGCGAGAAGCGGCTCGAGGGCATCAGCGACCTGCGCGACGAGTCCGATCGCGACGGCATGCGCATCGTCATCGAGCTCAAGCGCGACGCGCTCGCGCAGATCGTGCTCAACCAACTCTACCAGCTGACCGCGCTGCAGAGCACGTTCGGCGTGAACATCCTCGCGATCGTCAGCGGGCAGCCCGAAGATCCTCGACCTCAAGGCAGCGCTCGAGCACTTCATCGAGCACCGGCGCGAGGTGGTGACGCGGCGCACGCGCTTCGAGCTGCGAGCAAGCGCGAGTCCGAGCGCGAGCTCGTCGAAGGCCTCGGCATGGCGGTCACCGAGGTCGACCTCGTCGTCGAGCACGATCCGCGAGCTCGAAGGACCCCGACGAGGCGCGGAGGCGCTCATGAAGCTCCCGCTGCGCGGGCTCGAAGAGTTCGTGCGGCGCGCGGGCCGGCCGGAGGACGAGATCAAGCGGCGCGCGAAGGCGAACGGCGACCTACCTCCTCAGCGAGCGGCAGGCCAAGGCGATCCTCGAGATGCGCCTCTCGCGCCTGACTGGGCTCGAGCGCGAGAAGCTCGCGACGGAGTACGGCGAGCTCTGCGAGATCGATCGCGCGCCTGCGAGCGATCCTCGCGAGCGAGAACCTGCTGCTCGAGGTGATCCGGACCGAGCTCGAGGAGATCCAGGAGCGCTACGGCGACGCGCGGCGCACCGAGATCGTCCAGGCCGAGGGCGACATCTCCATCGAGGACTCTGATCGCCGACGAGGACGTCGTCGTGACCGTGACGCACGCAGGGCTACATCAAGCGCGTGCCCGATCGGCGAGTATCGCGAGCAGGGCCGCGGCGGCAAGGGCACGCGCGCGATGGACACGCGCGACGAAGACTTCGTCAGTTACATCTTCGTCGCGAACACGCACGCCCACGTGCTGTACCTCAGCGACAAGGGAATCGCGTACCTCAAGAAGGTCTACGAGATCCCGGAGGGCTCGAGGACGGCGCGCGGTCGTGCGATCGTGAACTTCGTCGGCATGAACGCCGACGACCGTGTCGCCGCGATCGTGCCGATCAAGGAGCTCGTGGACGACGGCTACCTGATCACGTGCACCAAGAACGGCACGGTGAAGCGGACGGCGCTCGCAGCGTACGGGAACATTCGTCAGACGGGGATCATCGGTGTGGGGATCGCCGAAGGCGACGAGCTCCTCACCGCGCGCGTCGTCTCCGACGAGCAACACGTCATCATCGGCACGCAGAACGGGATGAGCATCCGCTTCGACGTCGCGGACGTTCGGCCCATGGGTCGCGACGCGCGCGGCGTGAAGGGGATCGAGCTGCGTGAGGGCGACCGAGTGATCGGCATGGACGCGATCGAGAGCGCCGACCAACAGGTGCTCACGATCAGCGCGAACGGGTACGGGAAGCGAACCCCGGTCGCCGACTATCGGCCACAGAACCGCGGCGGGATCGGCATCATCGCGCTCGAGACGTCGGAGCGTAACGGCCCGCTCGTCAAGCTTCGCCTCGTGCGGCCCGACGATCAGATCATGGTGATCACCGACGGCGGTCAGGTGATCCGCACGCGGGTCTCCGAGATCCGCGAGACGGGGCGCAACGCGCAGGGAGTCCGCATCATCCGGCTCAACGACACCGAGCACGTCGTCGACGTCGAGCCGGTGGCCACCGAGGGCGACGAGCCGACGGGCGACACGGTCCGACCCCCGCCGCCGAGCGAGCCGCCGCCAGCGGACGACTGATCGCGGCCGGTGCGGAGCGACGCGTACGTGGCCGCGCTCGAGAAGGAGTTTCCGCGGCTCCGCATCGTTCACAAAGAGGACGACGCCTTCTCGCGCCTCGTGGATCGCGCGCTGCGCGTCGTGACGCTCGGCGGCCAGAGCGCCTACATGTCGCGGTACGTGACGACGATGGGCTCGACGATCTACGTGCCCGAGAGCTGGGACGAGCGCGACGACGTCTCGAAGTACGTGACGCTACGCCACGAGGCCGTGCACCTCAGGCAATTCCGGCGATACGGGCGTCCGCTCATGACCATCCTCTACCTCTTGCCCATCCTGCCGCTCGGCCTCGCGCTCGGCCGCGCGCGCCTCGAGTGGGAGGCGTACTCGGAGACGCTCCGCGCGACCGCGGAGGCGCGCGGAGTCGACGCCGCGCGCGACGAGGCGCTGCACGCGTACATCGTGTCGCAGTTCACGGGGCCGGCGTACGGGTGGATGTGGCCGTTCCCGCGCCAGGTGCGTCGCTGGATCGCGCAGACGGTGAGCGAGATCGAGCGCGGCGCGGCGCCGCCACGCGTCAAGGCGTGACTCCGCTCAGCGTGGCGAGGACGTCCCGCGCGACGCGATGGCTCGCGAGCGCTTGGATGTAGCCGACCTCCGCCGTGAAGAGGTCGCGCTCCGCTTGGATCTGATCGAGCTGCGTCGCGGTGCCTGTCTCGAAGCGAGCGCGGGCGTCGCTCGCGGCTCGGCGGCTCGCTTCGAGGCCGGCCAGCGCCGATTCCGCGCTCGCTCGCGTGGCCTGGACGCGCTGCCACGCTTCGAAGATCGCGGTCTCGGCGCTTCGAGCCGCACGCTCGCGTCGAATCTCGGCGGCGTCGAGCTGTGCGTTGGCGGTGCCGATGCGGGCCGGCTTCGCGAAGTCGAGGGTCCAGGCCGCGCTGACGCCGACGTAATAGACGTCCTGTCGGCCGAAGCCCGCGCCGTTGCTGTAGCGCGCGGCAGCGTTCGCCGAGACCGTCGGCAGGAGCGACATCCACGCGGCGTTGCGTCCGATCTCGAGCGCTCGCCGCTCCTCGTCGGCGGCGCGCACGGCGGGCAGCCCCGCCGTGTGTCCGAGAAACCGCGAGAGCGGCGTGGCCGGCGCGAGATCCGAGTCGAGCTCCACGCGCTCGTCGGTCGGTGCGAGACCGGCGATGTCCTCGAGATTGCGGGCGGCGAGCGTTGCTGCGAGCTCGGCCGCGACCTTCGCGCCGCGCGCGCGCGCCAGCTCCGCCTCCGCGCGTGAGAGCTCGAGCTGTGCCGACGCCCCGACTTCGACGCGCGCTGCGGACTCTTCTCTCATTCGGTCGGCCGTCTCGAGGTTCTCGTCTGCTACGCGGACGAGCGCGCGCTGCGCCACGAGCTGATAGTAGAGCTCGGTCACTCGCACGGCGACGCTCTCTCGTGCGAGGTCCGCTCGCGCCTCGACCGCGTCGGCGGATGCGCGGCTCTGGAACAGGCTCGTCCATGCTCCGAGATCGAGGAGCGGGACGGTCGCGGTCGCTTGCGCGCTCGTCTGATCGAGCGGAGTGATTGTCGCTTGGCGCGTCACCGGCATGCCCATGGCGTCGAGCATGCCCGTCGGGATCGCGACCACGACGCTCGGGTCGTTGCGTTGGTAGCCGAGCGTGCCCGTGACGCTCGGAAGGAGACGCGCCCGCGCTTCGTCGGTCTGTGACCTCGCGGCCGAGAGCGATGCCTCCGCCTCGCGGACGTCGAGCGCCTCGGACGCAGCGGCGGCGAGGAATTCCGAGAGCGGTTGTTGCGCGGTCGCGTGCTCGGGGACGACCCCGAGGAGCACCGCGAGAGCGGCGGGGACGAGCGCTTTCATCATCGGCAGCACCTTGTCGAGGTTGGGTCTTGACGCGGGGGTCGCGCCGGCTATTAACTGACTGGTCAGTCAATCATCTGCAAGCCCCCGTCGCAATGCCGAAGTCGGCGGAAGCGGACAGCCAGCCGATCCCGATCCCGATGCCGCGGTCGCCCAAGCACAACCAGCGGATACGTGACGCCCGCCGCGAGGAGATCCTCGTGGCGGCGACCGCCGTGTTTCTCGCGAAGGGCTTCTCGCGCGCGAAGATCTCCGAGATCGCTGCCGCTGCGGGGCTCAGCCACGGTCTCGTCTACCACTACTTCCAGAGCAAGGACGCGGTGCTCGATGCGATCGCCGATCGGATGATGGAGCACGTTGCCGCCGACATGGAGGTGACGGGAGCGACAGCGACCGACCGGATCGTCGACTGGCTCACGCGCTCGTATCGGCGCCTGCGCGAAGACGTCGACGCACGCCGACTCATCCTGCAGGTGGGCATGCAGGGCGAGCTTCCGGTCGCGACGCAGGAGAAGCTCCACGGTCACTTCCTCAGAGTCCATCGCGAGGTGATCCGCTGGATTCCGCCGCGGGCAACGCGACGGAGACATCGACGCGAGCGTTCCGGCGGAGGAGCTCGCCGGCGCGCTGGTCTGCGTCGGCCGCGGGATGTCGATCCGAGCGCCGGGTAAGCTCGGGGACCTCCTCACCCTCCCACGCCCCGAGACGCTCCTTCGATTTCTGCGCCCGAGCGTCGGCGGGCCGCGGGCCCGAAGCGAGCGTCATCGCCCCGCGCGCAAGCGCGGCGCCAAGAGAGTCATCGCCCATGACAGCGGGCGGAAAGCGAGAAGGAGCCATGCGGCGCTTCGCAAGAAATGACGGCTCGAGCGTGCTCGCGGGGCTCGCGCTCGCGTGCATCGTCCTGGCCGGTTGCGGTCAGGCGGGCGCGTCCGAGCAGGGAGCGGGGGCGCCGAGCGGGCCGGTCGCTGTCCACGTCGCCACCGTACGGGGTCGGACGCGTCCGGTCTCGCTCGCGCTCGATGGGACGCTCCTTGCCGACGAGGAGTCCCGCGTCACCTCGGTCGTCGCGGGCCGCGTTCGAGAGGTGTTGGTCGAGCGCGGCAGCGTGGTTCACGAAGGTGATCCGATGGTCCGCCTGCGAGACGTCGACTACCGGCTCCAGGCCGATGCTGCTCGGGCACAGCTCGATCAGGCACGCGCACACCTCGGCATGGCCGGCGACGCGGACGCTCCGCCCCGACCCGAAGAGATGCCGGACGTCCTCGCCGCGCGCTCCGACTCGGAGCTCGCGGACGCGAACCTCGCGAGGAGCGAGGAGCTCGCGCGCCGCGGCGTGCTCTCGCAGCAGTCGCTCGACGAGGTCCGTTCGCGGGCGGCGTCCGCGCGCGAGCGGTATCAGGCGGCGCTGAACGGCGCCCGCGCGTCCATATCCACGCTCGCCGCCGCGCGCGCCGCGCTCGGTCAGGCGACGACGGCGACGTCCGAGGCGACCGTCCGTGCCCCGTTCGACGGGGAGATCGCGGAGCGCTTCGTCTCGGTCGGAGAGTACGTCACCCCGCAGACGCCGCTGGTGACGCTCGTTCGAACGGATCCGCTCCGCATCGAGGTCGATGTGCCCCAACAGCGGCTGTCTGCCGTGCACCAGGGGCAGACGATCGCCGTCGAGGTCGACGCCATCCCGGATCGCACGTTCGAGGGCACCGTTCGATACGTGAGCGCGGCCGTCAGTCGCGACACGCGTTCGCTCACCGTCGAGGCGGTCGTGGAGAACCCCGACCGCGTCCTCAGGCCGGGGCTCTTCGCGCGCGCGCGCCTCGAGACGGGCACCACCGAGGACGTGGCGGTCGTCCCTCCGGCGGCCGTGTACACGCAGGCGGGCGTCGACAGAGCCTTCGTGGTGAGCCACGGCACGATCGAGGAGCGGCTGCTCACCGTGCTCGACCGATCCGACGAAGAGATCATCGTCGGCGATGGGCTGTCGCCGCACGACCGTGTGGCCGTCGATCATCTGGACGAGCTCTCGGACGGACAAGCGGTGACCGTCGCGAGCGGCGAGTAGCGAAGCGAGGCGATCATGCAATGGCTCGCGAAGATCTGCGTCGAGCGCCCCGTGTTCACGTGGGTGCTGGTCCTCACGCTCGTCGTATTCGGCATCGCCGGTGCCTCCGGGCTCGGCGTCGACAGGTTCCCGAAGATTGACTTTCCGGCGATCACGATCACCACGGTTCTCCCGGGTGCCGCGCCGGAGCAGATCGAGACCGAGGTCACCGAGCCCATAGAGGAGCAGCTCAACTCCATCGCCGGCCTCGACGAGCTCACGTCGAGCTCCTACGAGGGCTTCAGCGTCGTGATGGCGCGCTTCGAGCTCGAGAAGGACGTCGGCGAAGCGTCGGAAGAGGTCCGCGACCGAGTCGCGCGCGTGGTCTCGCAGCTGCCCGAGGGCGTGGAGCCGCCGCGTGTCGAACGGATCGATCCCGACGCTGCGCCCATCATGCTCGTCGCGGTGCGCACGAGGAGGAGCGCGCGCGAAGCGACGGACTTCGCCGACCGCATTCTTCGACGGCGCATCGAGTCGCTCGACGGCGTGGGTGGGATCACGATCAGCGGTGGCCGCAAGCGCGAGATCGAGGTCGTCACCGACCCGGCGCGACTTGCTGCCGTCGGCATGACCGCGCGCGACGTGCAGCGGGCGCTCGCTTCGGAGAACGTCGAGATCCCGGGTGGGAGCGTCGAGGCAGGCAGACGCACGCTGCAGCTCCGGGTCGCCGGTCGCATACGCGACCCGGCCGAGTTCGCCAACGTTCCCATCGGCACGAGGGACGGTCGCGTGATCCGCGTCGGGGACGTGGCGGAGGTGAGCGACTCGGCCGTCGAGCCGGACTCGCTCGCGAGCATCGACGGCCAGAACGTGGTGATCCTGAACATCCGGAAGCAGTCCGGATCGAACACCGTCGCGGTCATCCAGGCTCTCCGCGAGCGAATCGACGAGATCGAGCGGCCAGATCCCGTCGAGTACAGGCTCGACATCGTGCGAGACGAGAGCGAGTTCATCACCAACTCGCTCCACTCGGTTCAGGAGCACCTCGTCACGGGCGCGTTCCTCGCGGCGTTCGTCGTGTTCCTGTTCCTCCGCAACGGACGCACCACCATCATCGCCGCCCTCGCGATCCCCATCTCGATCATCTCGACGTTCGCGTTGATAGCCGCTCTAGGCCTCACGCTCAACATCATCACGTTGCTCGCGCTCACGCTTGTCTGTCGGCATCGTCATCGACGACGCGATCGTGGTGCTCGAGAACATCGTGCGTTTCATCGAGGAAAAGGGGTACCCGCCTCGCCTCGCCGCGGTCGTCGCGACGCGTGAGATCGGTCTGGCGGTCCTCGCGACCTCGCTCTCGCTGGTCGCGGTGTTCCTGCCGATCGCCTTCATGAGCGGCATCGTGGGTCGCTTCATGTCGAGCTTCGGTTACACGATGGCGTTCGCGATCATCGTGTCGCTCTTCGTCTCGTTCACGCTGACGCCGATGCTCTGCTCGCGCTGGCTGACCGGCTCGAAGCGGCCGCAGAGCCGCGGTCCGTCCCGCGCCCGCGCACCCCGAGGCCGCGGCCGATCAGCTGAGCGAAGAGGCGCTGACCCGGGCCGATCCGCCTCCGGGGGATCGCGCCGAGGAGCGCGCGACGTATCTCGCTTGGCAGCGGCGCGAGCGCAGCGTTCGGGACATCGCGGGTCACGTCGGGGGCGCACACGACGGCAGCGGCCGCGTCTACCGGTCGATCGAGGCGCTCTATCTTCGTCTGCTCGCGTGGTCGATGCGACGTCGTTGGGTCGTCGGTCTCGTGCTCGTCGCCTCGATCGCCTCGATCGTTCCGATGTCGAAGGTCGTCGCGAAGAACTTCCTCCCGAACGAGGACGAGTCGCGGTTCGAGATCACCATTCGCGCGCCCGAAGGCACGTCGCTCGCCGAGACCCAGCTCATCGGGGACCGCGTCGCCCGGGCGGTGAGACGCGAGGCCGGCGTCGCCGAGACCGTGTTGACGACGGGCGCGCCCGCAGGCGACCTGAGCGGGCGCGGCGCGAATCAGGCGTCGATCTACGTTCGGCTCGTCCCGCCGGACGAGCGCGACGAGTCGCAGGAGGCGATGATCGCCCGGCTTCGCGCCGACGTGCTGCCGGCGGTCGCGCCCGACGGCGTCGACGTGCTCTTGAGCCCCGTCAACGCGTTCGGCGGCTCGGGCCAGCAATCGGCGCCGGTCCAATACATCCTTTCGGGCCCCGACATCGTGAAGCTCGACGAGTACGTGCAGTCGATGCTCACGGAGGTTCGCCGTCTCCCAGGCGTGGGGGACGCGAGCACCTCGCTCGTCACCGGTCGCCCGGCGTACGACGTACAGCTCGACAGGCGCCGCGCCGCAGACCTCGGCGTGACCGTCGCGGACGTGGCCAACGCGATGCGGCTCATGGTCGGCGGCCTCGAGGTGACGGACTTCAGCGACGCGGGCGAGCGGTACGACGTCCGACTGCGCGCGCTCGCGGACGCCCGGAGCCGGCCCGAGGAGATTGGCCAGATCCCGATCCCGACGGCGACCGGCGCCACCGTGCGCCTCGCCGATGTCGCGCAGATCGTCCCGTCGACCGGGCCGGCGTCGATTCAGCACTATGCGCGGCAGCGCCAGGCGACCATCTTCATCAACACACTACCTGGAGCGTCCGAGCAGACGATCATCGACGCGCTCGAGCGCATTCGCACCGACCTCCACATGGAGCCCGGGTACGCGGGCCAGCTCTACGGGCGGTCGCGCGAGCTCGGCCGGTCGCTGCGCGCGTTCCTGTTCGCCGTGCTCCTGTCGTTCACGTTCATGTACCTCGTGCTCGCGGCGCAGTTCGAGAGCTGGATCCACCCGGTCACGATTCTCTCGTCGCTGCCGCTCACGTTGCCGTTCGCCATCTTCTCGGTGCTCGTCCTCGGGCAATCGCTCAACCTCTACTCGATGCTGGGCATCCTCGTGCTCTTCGGCATCGTGAAGAAGAACGCCATCCTGCAGATCTCACACATGCTCGACCTACGGCGCCGCGGCCTCTCGCGACCCGACGCGGTGATGGTCGGCAACCGCGACCGTCTCCGGCCGATCCTCATGACGACGCTCGCGTTCGTGGCCGGGATGACGCCGCTCCTCCTCTCCACGGGCGCGGGCTCGGGCACGAGCCACGCGATGGGCGCCGTGATCGCCGGTGGTCAGACGCTCTCGCTGGTTCTCACGCTCGTCGCCACGCCCGTGATCTTCTCGTGGCTCGACGACTTGCGACACGCGCGCTGGGTGAAGCTCGTCGCATCGGCCGTTCGCTGGCCGCTCCTCAGGCTCGATCAGCTCGTCAGCAGGGCGAAGGAGACGGATCCGCTGGATGCGGAATGACGGCTGCCTCGGGCTCCGGGGCAGCGTCGACGCGGCCTGTCGCCAAGAAGGCGTCGACCTCGGCTCCGAGCGCCCCGGGGATTTCGTTCGCGAGCGAGTGCCGCGCTCGCGGGAACATGCGCAGATGGACGCTCGGAAGCATCTTCGCGAGCTTCTGCACTCCGACGTCCATGTCGAGCGCCTTGTCTCGCTCGCCATACGCCAGATAGGTCGGGTGCGTGATCCGGTGCGCGCGGTCGAAGAGCGTCGTGAGCGCTTGTTCGATGCCGATCTCCCAGTACATCCGGTGGAAGCCGGGCCCGTACACCTCTTTGTAGTACGCCCACGCGCCGTCGAGCGCGGCGCGACGTCCCGCCCAATCCCGCGAGTACCAGAACCTCGACTGCGACCAGAGCGCAGGCCAGAACAGAAACGGCAACCGCTTCATGATCCGCGCGACCAGCGCTAGGCCGTGCAGGCGATCCCACGAGCCCGCGGGTGCCCATGCTGCGAGCCGCGTGAACCGCTCGGGCTCTCGATGTGCGAGCCGGAGCACGAGGTTTCCGCCGAGGCTCCCGCCGCCGATGTGACATCGCTCGATGCCCTGTGCGTCGAGAAAACCGAGAAGCGCGTCCTCGAAGAGCGCCAGGCTGTAGCGCGCGTCGCCGGGCTTGTCGCTGTAGCCGCTGCCGGGCAGGTCCGGCACGAGCACACGCCGCCGCCGCGCGACGTGCGGGACGAGCGCGTCGTACTCCTCGAGACGCGAGGAGTGGCCGTGGACGAGGAGCAGCGGTTCGTCGTCTTCGGCGCCGCTCGGCGCGACGTCGATGTATCGAAGCCGGAGGCCGTGGACGGTGACGTCTCTCTGCTCGTGGGGTGTCGCGGTGGCGCGGCACGGTCGCGTGAGCCATCGGGGTAGACTTGGAACGGAGTCGAGAACGGCCGCGCCGTCGAGTGCCATCGATCTTCATCATGGGTGCGAAGCACGCTACGCGCCACCTCAATTACGCACCCCCAAGTAGGGACAGCACCCACCTTTCGGCGGCCGGGCCACGCGCGCGGGCAAGCACGCACGATCGTGGACGCTGACGGTCGACCGGGTAGCATGGGGACCCAGTGACCGCCCCGGTTCTCGGTATCGATCTCGGAACGACCAACTCGGTCGTCGCGATCGCGGACGGGCAGCGCGCCCAGGTGCTGTCCGACGCGGAGGGCTACCAGCTCATCCCCTCGGTGGTGAGCTTCCACCCGTCGGGCGACATCTTGGTGGGCCGAGTCGCTCGCGAGCGCCGACTGCTCGATGCGCGCAACACCGTGTACTCGGTCAAGCGCCTCATCGGGCGGCCGTTTCGAAGCCCCGAAGTGCGGACCGCGCAGGAGCGCTTCCCGTTCACTCTCGCCGAGGGACCGACAGGCGGCGTGCTCGTCGAAGCGCGCGACGAGACGTACACGCTGAGCGAGATCAGCGCGTTCGTCTTGCGTCAGGTGCGCGCGGTCGCCGAGCTCAACCTCGGCGAGCCCTGCACGCGCGCGGTCGTGACGGTCCCGGCGAACTTCAACGAGCTGCAACGCTCTGCGACGAAGGCCGCAGGGCGCGTCGCGGGGCTCGACGTCGTTCGCATTCTGAACGAGCCGACAGCTGCGGCGCTCGCATACGGCTACGGGCGCGGGTCGCGCGAACGGATTGCGGTGTTCGATCTGGGCGGCGGCACGTTCGACATCACGATCCTCGAGCTCTCGGGCGACGTCTTCGAGGTGCTGGCGACGGCGGGTGACACGTTCCTCGGTGGCGACGACATCGATGTGCTCATCGCGGAGCAGATGGCGGACGCGTTCCTCGAGCACCACCGCTACGACGCGCGCCACGACGCCCAGGCGTACGAGCGGCTGCGCGCCGCCGCGGAGTGGGCGAAGTGCCAGCTCTCGGCCGAGATGGACGTGCAGCTTCGCGTCGAGGAGCTGGCGTACGGCGACGGCGGCATCTCGCTCGACCTGACGTTCGCCCTCACGCGTCAGTCCCTCGAGCGCATGGCACACCCGCTCGTCGCGAGAGCGTTCGACGTCTGCGAGGACGCCATGCGCGTCGCGGGCGTGCGCCCGACGCAGCTCGACAACGTCGTCCTCGTCGGTGGCTCGACACGAATCCCGCTGGTGCAGCGAATGGTCACCGAGTACTTCGGCCGCGAGCCGCTGCGACGGATCGATCCGGACTTGGTCGTGGCGCAAGGCGCCGGGATCCAAGGCCGCGCCCTCACCGCGCCCGCCGATCGCGCGGCGGTGGGAAAGCTGTCGCTCAAGCGCATCACGGCGGCCGAGCTCGAGAAGGCGAAGTCTCGCGCCGAGCGCGGGCCGGATCGGCCCGCGTCCGTCGGTCCGCCGCCCATGATGGGCTACCTCGAGGACGAGGACACGGCGATTGTCCTCGAGTCGGTTCCGCCGTCCGATCGGCCGCAGCACGTCGTCGGTTCTCATCCGGCGGAGCCGATCCGGGCGACGCATCCCATGGAGGCGCCCCGCGTGCCGCCACCGCCCCCGCTTCCGGGTGCCGCGCGCGGCTTCGCGCCCGGCGCGACGACGCTCGAGGGCCCCGCGTTCGCGGTCGCCCCGTCGGAGGCGGTTCGGGCAGGCCTCAAGCGACCGACGTTCGGCGATGCCCCCGTCGTTCACGAGCCGCTACCGCGCGGCCCGGCGTTCGCGCCGGACCGCGTCGTCGCGGACGGGAGCCTCGGCGCGATCGCCGTCGGCGGCGCCCCGATCGAGGCCCTTCACGACGCGAGCCCGAGCGGCGAGGTGGCGCCGCCTCCGATGCCGGAGCCGGAGATGCCGCTCTTGCTCGACGTCACGCCGCACACGCTCGGCGTCGAGACCGTGAGCGGGTTCTGCGAGTCGGTGATCCGGCGCAACTCCGCCATCCCGGTGGAGCAGACGCGGATGTTCTCCACCGCCCGCGACGACCAAGAGGTGGTTCGCGTACGCATCTACCAAGGGGAGTCCCGCCGGCTCGATGAGAACGAGGGTCTCGGAGAGATCGAGCTGAGCGGCATCCGTCCCGCGCCCCGCGGACAGATCCAGATCGGCGTGACGTTCGAGATCGCCGCCGATGGGACGCTCGCCGTTCGAGCGAAGGACCTCGAGACCGGCAAGGAGCAGACGGTCCGTATCAACCTCGTCGGGGGTGTGCCGGAGGAAGAGATCCGCGCCATGCAGCGCCGGCAGGCCGCGCTCGCCCGGCGCCAGGCCTGAGCAGCGGCTGCAACTGCCGCGGGCGGATGCGGTAGTCTCTACGCATGGGTGGCGGGCAGAGGGCGGATCGGCTCGAGCTCCTCGACTACTACACGCTTCTCGGGGTGGAGGAGAACGCCACCGTCGATGCCATCCGCAACGCGTTTCACAAGTTCGCGCTGAAGTTCCATCCGGACCGCCACGTGGGAGGACCGGACGCGAAGCTCGATCGCGCATCCGAGATCTTCCGACGCGGCGCGGAGGCGTATCGCGTGCTCCTCGATCCGGAGTCGCGTCGCCTCTACGACGAGCAGCTGCGTCGCGGGCGGGTCCGCTACGACGCGAGCTCGGAGGACATCCGCCGGTCGAAGCGGCCTGGCTCGGGTATCCTCACGATCCAGTCGACGAAGGCCCGTCCGTTCTTCCAGAAGGCCGACCGAGCGATGCGCGACAAGGACTGGCAGACCGCGAAGCTCAACCTGCAGATCGCGCTTCGCCACGAGCCCGGCAATCAGCTCCTCGAGCAGCGCCTGTCGATGGTCGAGGCAGAGCTGCACAAGAAATGAGCGGCTCTGCTACGATCCCGTCGCGATGGGCCGCCGCGCGACCGTAGAACGACAGACGAAGGAGACGCGCGTCCGGGTGAGCGTCGACCTCGACGGCACCGGAGTGTGCTCCGTCAAGACGCCGATCGGCTTCCTCACACACATGGTCGAACAGATCGCGCGGCATGGCTCGTTCGACCTCGACGTCGACGCCGAAGGGGACGTCCACGTCGACGGTCATCACACGACCGAGGACCTCGGGATGGCGCTCGGGCGCGCGGTCGCCGAGGCGCTCGGTGACAAGAAGGGTATCGCGCGGTACGGCTCCGCGACTCTTCCCATGGACGAGGCGTGCGTGACGTGCGCGCTCGACCTGTCGGGGCGGCCGTTCTTCGTGTTTCGAGCTCCGATCCCGAAGTCGAGGATCGGTGACTTCGACACGGAGCTCGCCGAGGTGTTCTTCGAGGCGTTTGCGCGTGAGGCTCGGGCGAACCTGCACTTTCACCTTCTGTCCGGCCACATCCTCCACCACGTGATCGAGGTCTCGTTCAAGTCGTTCGCGCGCGCTCTGCGAGCTGCGGTGACGATCGATCCGCGGACGACGGTCGTCCCATCGACGAAGGGCACGCTGGGCGAATGAAGCGCGAGGTCGCCCTCGTGGATCTGGGGCTCGGAAACATCGGAAGCGTTGCGAGGGCGATCGATCGCGCCGGCGCGACCGCGGTGCTGACGAGCGCTCCAGACGAAGTCGCCCGTGCGGACGTGCTGGTCGTCCCCGGGCAGGGCGCCTTTCGCGACTGTGCGCGAGCGCTCGAGGCCGGGTTGGGCCCGGCGATCCTCGAAGCGCTCGATCGAGGCGCGCCGTACTTCGGGATCTGCCTCGGCATGCAGATGCTGTTCGAGACGAGCGAAGAAGCGGAGGGCTCCCGCGGCCTCGGATGGTTGCGAGGGCGAGTCGAGAGATTCGCGTCAGATCTCGTCGATGCGGAGACCGGGGAGCGCCTCAAGGTGCCTCACATGGGCTGGAACGAGGTCGAGTCAGGTCACCCGTGGCTCCCCGAGCGCGACTGGTTCTACTTCGTCCACTCCTATCACTGCGTGCCCGCGGACGGCTCGGCGACCGCGGCTCGCGCGGAGTACGGCAAGCCGTTCTGCGCCGCTGTGGCTCGCGATCAGGTGTTCGCGTGTCAGTTCCATCCCGAAAAGAGCGCTGCCCAGGGCATCGAGGTCCTGTCGCGGTTCCTCGCGAGCGCCTGATGGACGTCGTCCCCGCCATCGATCTTCTCGACGGTCGCGCGGTGAGGCTCCGTCGCGGCCGCTACGACGACGTCACCGTGTACGCCGACGACCCGGTGGAGCCGGCGCGCCGATTTCACGGCGAAGGCGCGAGACGCCTTCACGTCGTCGACCTCGACGGTGCGCGCGACGGTCGGCCGGCGAACGTCGCGGTCGTGGAGCGGATCCTCGCGGCGGTCGACATGACCGTGCAGGTAGGCGGCGGCGTGCGTGACGAGCCGTCCGCGCGGCGGTGGCTCGATGCGGGGGCGACGGTCGTGATCGGCACCGCGGCGATCAAGGCTCCGGAGCTCGTTCGCGCGCTCGCGCGGTCGGATCCGTCACGGCTCGTCGTGGCGCTCGATGCACGCGCCGGCGAGGTCGCGGTCGAAGGGTGGCTCGAGCTATCGGGCGCGCGCGTGGTGGACGTGGCGCGCCGACTCGAGGGCGACGGTGTGACGCGGTTTCTCTACACCAGCATCGAACGCGATGGGACGGGAGAGGGTCCGGACGTCGCCGGCACGCGCGAGCTCCAGAGAGCGCTCGCTCTCGCTACCGTGATTGCTTCGGGCGGTGTGGGCGCCCCCGAGCACCTCCGGGACCTCGCGCTCGCCGGAATCCGCGAGGCCGTGGTCGGACGTGCGCTCTACGACGGGCGCATGAGCTACGTCGAGGCTCTCGCCGCGGCGCAGGTCGAGGGCTGATGCTCGCGAAGCGCATCATCCCGTGTCTCGACGTGCGCGACGGCAGGGTCGTGAAGGGCGTCGCGTTCGTGGATCTTCGCGACGCTGGCGACCCCGTGGAAGCGGCGGCGCGCTACTCCGAGGGAGGCGCCGACGAGATCACGTTTCTCGACATCACGGCGTCCCACGAAGGCAGGCGCACGATCTTCGATGTGGTGGAGCGGACGGCTCGCGAGGTCGACGTCCCGCTCACGGTCGGCGGGGGAGCTCGAACGCGGGACGACGTCCGCGACCTCCTCGCCGCGGGCGCCGACAAGGTCTCGATCAACACCGCCGCCGTCGAGAGCCCCGATCTGGTCGGCGAGGTCGCCGCCGCGTGGGGCTCGCAGGTGCTCGTGATCGCGATCGACGCTCGGCGTGTCGCGACCGCGCAGAGCCCCGATCGGTACGAGGTGGTGACCCACGGCGGCCGGCGAACGACCGGGCTCGACGCGGTCGAGTGGGCGCAAACGGTAGCCAAGGCGGGGGCAGGTGAGATATTGCTGACGAGCATGGATCGCGACGGAACCCGGGACGGCTACGATCTCGGCCTGGTACGCGCCGTCGTGGACGCGGTTCCGGTGCCCGTGGTCGCGTCCGGGGGCGTCGGAACGCTCGATCACGTCCGCGCGGGGCTGGCCGAGGGTGGCGCGGACGCCGCGCTCGCAGCCTCGATCTTTCACGACGGCGTCCATACGATCCGCGAGGTGAAGGCGTACCTCGCGGCGCACGGCGTGCGCGTCCGGCCGGCCGCCGACGCCGAAGGGACCGCGCGTGGCTGATCTTCTCGGCGTCAGCGTCGAAGAGCTCGTCGGCGTTCTCAAGCACAAGAAGGCTCGCGTCCCGTTCGAGATCGGCGCCTTCGTGGCGCTCGAGGCGTGCGAGGCGGTCCTCGCGGGCCCCGCGCGGATCTCGGTGCGCGACGTCCGTGTCGGCGACGACGGATCGGTCTCCGTGTTCGCACCTCCGAACAGCTGCTCCGCGGGAGAAGCGGCGCAATCGGTCGTGCAGGTCCTCGCACACCTGCTCGTCGCCGCCGGGCCGGGCGTTCCGCCGACGCTGCTCGAGCTCGTCGAGCGCGGGCCTTCGGACGGGCGCTGGGACCTCGCGCGACTTCGCGACGAGCTCGAGGCATCCCTCGTCCCGCTCAACCGGTCGGCCGCGCGGCGCGTCTTGTCTCGAATGCTGCGCGAAGCGGCGCGCGACGGTGACGTGAAGAAGTCGAGCCTCCCGCCGCCACCTCCGGTCGACGACGTCGACGCCGCGCTCGACGCGCTGGTCGGAGGCACCGTCCCCAAGCCGCCGCGCGTGCCAGACGAAGAGCGGATCACTCCGCTCGTCGAGGTCGAGCCGCCGCCGCAAGCCTGGCCGTCTTCGGTTCACGCCGCGCCCCCCGGCGCGACGGCCCGGCCGATGAGGCCGGTGAGACCGACGCCGATGTTGTATGGGGCCGCTCCCATCTCGCGTGAGCGCGACCCCGAGTCGGAGCCGTTTCTCCGCGAGGACGATTCGCTCTCGACGACGCTCGACCGACCGGTCTCTCCGAGGGGGCCAGTGCTCCCGCCAGCGGACGAGTACGAGTTCGAGAATCAGGAGACGCTCGTCAAGGATTGCGGCGAGTCGGAGCCACCTCCGGAGCTGGGCGGGCCGCCTCGGCACGTGCCGAGCGCGGACTCGATCCTCGACGAGCTCGCCGCCGAGCTTCCCCCGGCCGACGACGTGCCGACGTCCGCGGGCATCCGGCCTCATCACATCGGCGTCGACCCGCCCGACGGATTCGATCCGATGGCACCCGCCGGGCGACGTGGTGAGATCGATCTCTCGAGCCTCGACGAGATCACGCGCGCGAAGAAGTCGAACGCGCTCCTCTATGCGATCGTGTTCGTCGTGCTGAGCGGTGGGCTCCTCGGTGCCGTGGCGGTTCTTCGGCCCGACGCGATCGACCGGTTCCTCGGCAACGAGACGCCTGAAGATCGCGAGGAGCGGCGGCGCGAAGAGGAGCGGCACCGCGACCAGGCCGAGCTCGATGCCGAGCACGCAGCGCGATACGGCGAGCTGGTCGTCGACGTCGATCCGACGCGGGCGCAGGTCTTGATGTTCGTGGGACGCGGGCCGGCGGTGGCCCCGCAGCTCCCGGTCGGCATCGCGCAAGAGTTCGTGGTGATCGTCGACGGGAAGAGGCCGACGCGCGCCGTCGTGCCGCCGGACGCCGAGTGGGAGGACACCGATGACGGCCCGCTCTACGAGCTCGCCGTCCAGGGCGGTCAGGAGGACGTCGCGCCGGAGGATCTCGCGTTGGGCGAGACCCTTCTTCCGCACGACATGGGAACCGCGACCGGACAGATTGGCCGGGTGCGCGTCGTCACCTCGCCACCTGGCGCGAAGGTCTACGTTCTCATCGGGTTCTCTCCGAGCGTTCGCGTCGAGAACCAGCGAACGGACAGACCCGTCGAGCTTCTCATCTGGGCCGAGGATCACCGGGCCGCGCGGCACGTCATCGGACCGAGCGACTGGATCGAGGCCGAAGGCACGCGCACGGCGAACGTCGAGGTCGAGCTCGAGCCGCTCGTCCCCGAAGAAGAGTAGAGCGGGCCCACTCGCCTGCGGCACGACTCGCTCACCTGTGGTGCTGGAGTCACGCTTGCCCTCGGCCACCGCCACTTGTACAGGGCTTTTTCGCTGGCACGACGGCTGCTCTCTCGAGCCGCGGAGGCCAGTACATGACCCGCTTCGCTCTTCCATCGCTCCTCTCGCTCTTGGTGCCGCTCGCCACCGGTTGCTTCGCCGCTACGGTCCAGCGGAGCGCGCTGACGCCCGCCGTCGTCAGGCCGATCCGGACGACTCCCGTCGAGGGGCTCGTGGAGGTCGGCGGATCGATGTCCGTCAGCGAGCTCGACACCCACGCGGCGCCGGAGAACGGAGACGCCGGTCTCTACGCCTCGACGACCGATGCCCAGCTCCACGCGCGATTTCGCGTCGCGCCCGGGTTCGCGATCGGAACGCACTTCGATCTCGGCTTCTACGGCGGCTCGACCGCGACGTACGACGGTGTCCCGAGCCCGCGAGCGAGCGTCGTGTTCGGGGCCGGGCCCGAGCTGAGCTACGCAACTCGCTTCGAGGGTACGCCCGTCGGGATCGGCGTCGGAGCGTCGCTCACGGTCGCGTCCATTCCGTGGGCCGAGTACTACTACGAGACGACGACGGGCGCGTATGCCTATTCGGACCATGGGAGCGACGTCGTGCCGCTCTTTCACGTCGCGTTCGCGCTCCACTTCTACGCTACCGACGCGACGATCGTGGAAGTCGGCGGTGCGCTACAGAACCACGCGCGAAACGCCGCGTTCGGCGTCGAGATGCCGGACTCGAGCGGAAACCTGAGCGCAGACGCGTACGGCGGCGTTCCCTACATCGGACTCTCGTATCGCGACGAGTCCGGGTTCCTCGTTCGCGGACAGGTCCTCTTTCCGATCGGCTTCGGCCCGCTCGACGTCGTCCCGGTAGGCGGCGCGCTCACACTCGGCGCCGAGCTCGGGAGCTGAACGCTCAGGTCGCTTCGCGAACGGCGCCCTCCACGTCGGCGCGGATCTCGGCGAGTCGCGGCTCGGAGTCGGCTTCGAAGCGCATGACGAGGACGGGCTGGGTGTTGCTCGCGCGGACGAGCCCCCAGCCGCCCTCGAACAGGATGCGCGCGCCGTCGATGTCGACGACGGAGTGGGTCGCGCGGTAGCGCTCGAGGATGCGGCTCGACGACGTCGAACTTGCGCTCGTCGTCGCACGGCACTCGGATCTCCGGCGTGGAGTACGTGCGCGGCAGGTCCGCGACGAGCTCGTGGAGGGGCCGGGCCTCCGCGCGCCAGTATCTCGAGGAGCCGAAGCGAGGCGTAGATCGCGTCGTCGAACCCGTAGTACCGGTCCGCGAAGAACACGTGGCCGCTCATCTCGCCCGCGAGCAGCGCGTGCTCCTCCTTCATCTTCTGCCTTGATGAGCGAGTGGCCCGTCTTCCACAGGATCGGGCGCCCGCCGTGCGCCGCGACGTCGTCGTAGAGGGTCTGGGAGCACTTCACCTCGCCGAGGACCGGCGCCCGGGCCGATCGCGAGAGCAGCGCGCGCGAGAAGACGACCATCAGGCGGTCACCCCACATCACGTCCCCTCGCGCGTCGATGACGCCGATGCGATCGGCGTCGCCGTCGTACGCGATCCCGAGCTCGAGGTGGTCTTCGAGGACCCGGCGCGCGGAGCAGCTCGAGGTTCTCGGGCATCGACGGATCCGGATGATGGACCGGGAACCGACCGTCGGGATCGACAGAGCAGCTCGACTGGGGACAGGCCGACGGCGTGCATCGCCGCGACCGCGGCGGGGCCGCCCGCGCCGTTGCCGGCGTCGACGGCGAACCGAAGATCCGTTCGCGCGAGCCGAACGTTGCCTCGCATGTAGCCCACGTACGAGGGTAGCGGATCGATCTCGACCACCTCGCCGCGCCGCCCTAGATCGAAATCGCGCGCTTCGATCATCGCGCGCAGACGGCGGATGTCCTCGCCGTGAGAGCGTGCCCTTGCCGGCCATCATCTTGAACCCGTTGTCGGCGGGCGGGTTGTGGCTCCCGGTGATCTGCACGCCACCGTCGAGGTCGCGATGCCACACGGAGAAGTACATGAGCGGCGTCGGGACGACGCCGATGTCGACGAGCGAGAGCCCCGTCTCGAGGAGCCCGGCGCGCATCGCCGCGTGCATGCGCGGGGAGCTCAGGCGGCAGTCCCGGCCGAGCGCGGCGCGCGCGAGGCCGCGCCGGCCCAAGAACGTTCCGACCGCGCGGCCGAGGTCCCGGACGAGCTCGTCCGGTAGGTCGCGATCGGCCACGCCGCGGATGTCGTACTCGCGAAAGATCAGCGGGTTCATGATGGCTCCTGGCCTCGCATCACGAGCGGGGGTCGTCTCGCTCGCTCAAGACACGGACGATTTCGCGCACGTCCTGCGCGCGATCGCGAGGAACGACGAGGAGCGCATCCTCCGTGTCGACGACGACGAGGTCGTCGACGCCGATGAGGGCGACCAGCTTTCCGGCCGGGGCGCTCACGTACGTGCCCGCGACGTCGATGAGCACCGCGTCCGCGAGCACGGCGTTGCTCTCGTCGTCCTTTGCTGCGAGCTCCCACGCCGTCGTGAAGCTCCCGAGATCGCTCCAGCCGAAGTCGCCCGGGACCACCGCGACGCGCTCCGCTTTCTCCATGACGCCGTGGTCGATCGAGATCGCGGGGAGCCCTGGATAGAGCGCTGCGACCTGCGCGCTCTCGTCGCCGGTGGCGGCCGCGGCGTCGAACGCGCGAACGGCCTCACCGACCTCGGGAAGATGCCGATCGACTGCCGCGAGGATCGCGTCCGCGCGAAAGAAGAACATGCCGCTGTTCCAGAGGTGGCTCCCCGACGCGACGAGCCGTTCGGCGCGCGCTCGATCCGGCTTCTCGATGAAGCGGCGCGCCCGATGGACGTTCGCCCCGAGCTCCTCGCCGACCTCGATGTAGCCGTAGCCCGTCTCGGGGCGCGTCGGCCGAATGCCCACGGTGACGAGATCGCCGCCCCGCGCGGCCTCGATCGCTCGCTCGAGCGTCGCGACGTACGCCGGCTCGTCGCCGATGTGGTGGTCGGCTGGAAGGACTGCGAGCACGGCCTCGGGGTCCTGGCGTCGCACGTGCGCCGCCGCCCACGCGATGCATGGCGCCGTGTTTCGACCGACCGGCTCCGCGAGAATGCGCGCGCCCGGCGCCGCCGCCGCCGTCGCGGCCGCGAGGAGCTCGCTCGTCACCACGTAGACGCGCTCGACGGAGGCCAGCGGCCGGATGCGACGCAACGTGGCGGTCAGCAGCGGCTCGTCGCCGGCGAGGGCCAAGAGCTGCTTCGGTCGCGTCCGTCGCGACGCGGGCCAGAACCGCGTGCCGGAGCCTCCGGCCATGATCACCGCCCAAGTCGATCCCATCGGCGCCTTCTTAGCCGAAGAGGTCCCACGCGATCAAACCGACGCCGAGAGGCACGAGATAGATCGCGAACACCCAGAACCGGCCCTGCATCACGATCGACCGAAGAATGCGGAGCGCCACGTAGCCGGTGACGAACGCGACCGAGCCCGCGATGAGCGCGGGAACGGCGAGGGAAGCACCGACGAGGTGCGGGAGCTCGAGAACGACCGCCCCCAGGATCACCGGGACCGACAGCAGGAACGAGAAGCGGAATGCCGCTGCGGGGGCCATCCCGAGCAGCATCGCGGTCGCGATCGTCGCTCCGCTCCGGCTCACCCCGGGGAGCACCGCCACCCCCTGCGCGAGGCCGATGAGGAAGCATCGGCCGAGCGACAAGACCTCCGCGTGCCCACGCTCGGCGACGCGCGTCACGAGCACCACGCCCGCCGTCACGAGAAAGCACGTGCCGACGATCCAGGGAACGTGCGACCAGTCCGAGACGCGGTGCTCGAGCGCGAAGCCGATCACCGCGGTGGGGAGCGTCGCGACGACCACACCCGCGGCGATCTGCCCCTGCTCGGTCGCCAAGAGCTCCTTGGGACGCGCGAGACCGCGGAGCGTCCCCGCCGACAGAGCGAGAAGGTCGGGCCCCACGACCACGAGAGTGGCGAGCAGCGTGCCCGCGTGGACCACGACGACCATCGCGAGCGGCAAGTCGTCGACGCCGAGCATCGAGGCCACCATCGCGACGTGGCCGCTGCTCGACACCGGGAGAAACTCGGTGACTCCTTGAACGGCGCCGAGCACGGCGGCCACGACCGGATCCACGCCGCGCACGCTACTCGGGCGACCTCTCGGCAGCAAGCTTCGATATGCTCGCCCGATGGTGCGCCTCGGCGTGACGCTCGCGGCTCTGGTCCTCGTGAGCGGCGGTGCTTCGTCGGCGGTCCACGCGGACGACCGCGGGCGGTCCACACCGGCGAGACATTGCGTGGGAACCGGCGAGCGGCGCTGGGTGCTCCACCAGCTCTTCGCCGCGCAGACGAACCCCGAGGGCGGCCTCGACGTGCTGCGGCTCGGCGCGTGCTTTCCGCTGATCACGACTCCGAACGTCCTCTTCGATTACACGAACGTCGAGATCGGCGAAGTGAACGAGCTCTCGCCCGCGTTCGTGCAGCTCGGCGGGTACGCGCAGATCACGCCTCTGTCGCTGCTTCAGCTTCGGGTCGAGCTCACCGGTCTCGCCTACTGGCCACTCGGCCTCGACCGCGCCGGCTACTACGGCGTGCGCGCATACGACGCGCGCTTCTCCGCGGACGACCTTCCGGGCGAGGAGGGCCGCGGGACGACCGGGCTGAACGCGAACTTCATTGGGACGCTACGCCTTCGCGTCCCGTTCGGGCCCAAGCTCGCCGCGATCGGCATCAGCATCCTGACCGTCGGCTATTGGCGCGTCGGCGAGGCGCCGTACTACCTCAACCTGCGGTGGGATGCGGTGCTGGCTCGCGAGGACTGGATGATCGCGAACGAGGCGTTCTTCGGTCTCGAGACGCCGCTCACGCGCGCTCTCGCCCTGCGGTACGGCGGGTTCGACAGCTACCGTCTGGTGCCGGCCTCCGGCTACCACGCGCACCAGCTCGGCCTGTTCGTGATGGCGTACTGGCCGAAGCCGTCGGGCGGGGTGCTCGAGCTCAGCCCGTTCCTCCGCGCGGGCTACTACACCGAGCACGCGTTCCGCGGCGATTCGTTCTCCGTGCTCGCCGGCGTCACACTTCAGTACGATCTCGGTCGCATCTGAGTCGAGTCGTTGCGCTCACTGCACACGGACGCCGACCTCGAACGGTTCCTGCCAGGGCGAGATCTGTCGCCGGAACCGAGGAAGATCTTCGACCGTCGACGTGGTCAGTCCCGTCGCCACGCACGTCGCGAACCCCTCCGGGCTGCCGGCTCCGCTCGCCGGGACGATCTCGATCTCGGGCTCGAAGATGTCGTAGTCGCCCATGTCGCGGAGTCGCGTTCGGAGCTTCAGGAGGAGGTCGGCGTGAAGCGAGCGTTCGTGGGAGCGCTGCCAGTCTTCGACGAAGCAATCGCCGATGATGCGCTGGCTCGCGTCGCCCCGCAGTCGCTCGGTCAGCTCGGCGAAGCCCGCTTCGTCCGACTCTCCGAACGAGATCGCGATCTCGATCGCGTCGGTCGTCGGTCGTGAGGGCTCCTGCGAGAAGAAGCGTGTTGGCGGCGCGGCTTCGTCGAACGCGCCCACGTCGAGCCCATCGAACCGCAGCCGCGCGAGCGCGGATTGCACCTCGCGCCGCATCGCGTAGCCGGGGAGCGAGCCGCGAAAGCACGCGTCGCAACGAGCCGCGGCGGCTTCCCGCTGCTCGTGCTCCGTGCCCGCCCGCAGCGCGGCCAACGCAGCTCCGCAGAGCACGTCCGGCGGGACCTCCGCGCTCGCCGACCGATAGGCCTCGGCGGCGCGGTCGTAGCTCTCGAGCGCACCATCGACGTCGCCGACCTGGAGCTGAGCCGCGGCGCCCGTCGCGAGGAGCTCGCCCGAGGCGCTCGCGTGCAGGTAGCGGCAGACGCCGCCCACGCAGACTTGCTCCCGCGGGCATGCGCCCGTGCAGGTCGAGCCGGCGGGCGGCGGCGGGCCTTCTTCTTCGCCGGGCTGGACGATCGCGACCGCACCGGTGTCGTTAGAGCCACTGCACTCGGTGCTGCCCATCGTCGACGCGGCGAGCGCGAGGCCCAAGAGCGCGCTCATCACGGTGCTGCGGGGCTCCCCCGCGCGCCCGGCGCGGGCCCCGCCCGGGAGCCGGTGCATCAGAAGACGGCCTCGAGGCTCAGGGTGATCACGAGCGCCGTCGTGTTCGGCACGGGCGCACGCGCGTAGTGGAACTCCGGAAACTCGAAGAGCATCACGTCCGCCTTGCCGACGAGGTCGAGCGACGAGAGGAAACCGATGACCGAGCCGTCGTCTCCCGGCGGGATCGACAGCGCGAGGCGTCCGCCCAGCGTGAGGCTCGTCATCGGGGACAGCTCGCGGTCGCCGGTGAAGTACTGCCCTCGCGGGGAGCGCGGATAGTCGTCGGAGTAGAACGTTGCGCCCGATTGGTTGTAGTAGCGACCGCGGACGCGAAGGCGCAGGTCGCCGCCCAGCGATTGTTCGTACGCGAGCTCGCCGGTCACGCTGAGGATGTCCCACGTGTCGCGATAGCCGCGAACGAAGATCATCACAGTTCCGTCGAGAGGCTCGAGGTAGAGCCGCGTGTCGAGCCCGACCGCGTAGCGCGCGCGGTTCTCGGGATGGTTCTCCTGGGCGGACGTGCGACCCAGCCAGACTGCGCGGTAGGGGTTGCCTTGGTAGCCGTTCAGGATCTGTGCAGTCAGAAGCAGCTGCGTGGTGAGGATGGGCGTCCACGCCTGTGTCCAGGCGCCCTGGAACGTCTGGATGGACAGGTCCATCGCGGCCCGGTCGGTGCTGTCGGTGAAGCACCCCTCCGAGGTCGCCATGCGCGGGCGGTCGACCGCGTCGGGGTTGTCGCCGATGGGAAGGTTGCACACGCGGTCCCAGCCGCGGGCGTAGCTCAGCTCGAACGCCGTGTTGCGCTCGAACATCTCGGCCCGGGCGGAGAGCGCCATGCCGTTGCTCTGGTAGTCGCTCTCGGTTCCATAGCTGTACGTGCCCCGCAGCGACGTCGTGTCGCCTTGCAGCGCGAGCGTGGCGCGGGCCGTGTGGCGAACGTCGTCGAGGTGCGTCGCCGAGGAGATCACGTCGACCGCGGGCGCTGGAGCGTCGACGACCGCGACCGACGCGCCGCTGACGATGTCGGCTTCGTAGCCGAGCCCCACGCCGACCGGCCCGAAGTCGACGAACGCGTCCGTCGTGGGAGTGATGACGAGCATGTCGAGTGGCCCGCCCGATTCGTAGAACGCGGTCGCGCCGAGGTCGTACGTGCTCTGCGCCCGCGCCACGGGCGCCGGGAGCGCGAGAAGGAGCACGAGCAGCACGAACGAGCCGCGGCCCATCTCCACCCGCGCCCGTGCGCGCGTCAGTTGCATCCGCAGCCGCCTCCGCTGACGTTGCCGCCGCCGAACGCGCCCTCGCGGTTGCTGAACACGTGCTCGTCCTGCTTGCGCGTGACGCCGTCGCCCCCGAACGTCATCGACGGCTGCGCGAGGAACTCCTTCTCCTCGGGTCGCACGGTCACGCAGCCCACCGCGCCGAGCGCGATCGCGAGCACGACCAAGAGAACCGACAGCCGCTCAGAAAAAGACCGTTGCACCGCCGCTCAGCTCCTCTTGAGGCACGTAGAGGTCCGGCTGGAAGAACGCGTACGCGCGCGCCTCGATGCGCAACGTGATGCGATACTTGAAGCCGATGCGAAGCCCGCCGCCGCCGTAGACGATGCTCGTGTCCCCGGAGGTCAGCAGGAAGGTGTCCGCGTTCGGATCGCTGAGACCGTACCCGCCTCCGACGACGAGGTACGGGACGATGGGCGAGTTGGGAAACACGTTGACGATCCCGCCGATCATGCCCATGAAGATCCGCCCGCCCTCGGAGACGGAGGCCCCGAGCCCGAGCTCGACCCCGAACTCGGGGACGAGGTAGAACGTCGGCCGGATCGTCATGAACCCGCCCGCATTTCCGTTGAAGCCGAAGCTCGGTCCCATGACGCCGCCGACGACGGCGATCTCCCCGAGCGCCGTGGCCAACGGCGGCGGTGCGAAGATCGCGGGGAGGAAGCGCCCGCCGCTCGCCTCCTCGTCGCTCACCTCGTGGACGTAGACGGTGTCGCCGAGGATGTAGCCGAGCGTCCCGTCGGGCAGCTCCACCTGGAACCAGAAACCGCCGCGGGTCGCCCGCTGGCGGATGCGAAACACCTCGCCGCGCTCGGCCACGTACACCCGGTTGAAGCTCGAGCTCGGCCCGCTGCGGATGACGGTGGAGTCGACAATCACGCGTGCGAACGGCTCGGGCTCGTCGTCCGCACGCGCCGGGGTCGCCCCGAGGATCGTTCCCAAGAGGGCTAGCAGCGCGAGCCCGTCGCGCATCCGCTTGCCGCTTCCGCTGGTCACTGGCGCTAGGGTCCTCCCGAACCGATCCACTCCACGATGAGCATCGCTTCGGGGCTTCCTTCGGGGAAGATCATGCGAGGGTGCGAGTCGAGGCCGGTCGGGCGCCGGTAGAACGGGCTCGAGAGCGGGTCTGTCTGCACCGACGCCTGCGCCGCGGTGTAGTTGTCCATGTACGACTGCGGGACCCCGCTCACCACCATGTTGCCGTCGCACGTCGGCGGCGGGTCGCTCTCGGCCGCGACCTGCAGGCGCATCGCCGAGCGAGCGCTGTGGCACTCGCCGCCTTCGCCCGCGGCTCCGGACGCGCAGGTCTGAGGCGTGAGCACCTCCGGCTGGATCCGGCAGTAGAAGAAGTCCTCGTCGAGGGCCAGGTCCGGTGGAACGATGTTGTCGCCGCGCTCGATCGTGCCGCACGCACCGAGAAGCGCGAGGACGGGCAGAGCGAGGGTCAGCCCCAGCCGGTTCCGAGGGCACGACACCGCCCCAGGTTGCCCGACGGAGGCGGCGCGGGTCAATCGAGATCCGGGCGGCGGCCCCCTCGGCCCATCGTTCGCCAGAAAACCCGATTGCGGATACGATCGGTGGAGCTTCGCATGCGGGACACCTGGAGATCCGCCAAGGTCGGCATCCTCGTCGTGCTCGTCATCGCCGCGACCTACGGCGTGTGGCGGGTGGTGGACGAGACCGCGGGAGGCGAGGGTGGCTACACGGTCTGGGCCGTGTTCCGAGACGCGCAGGGCCTCGTCCCCAAGTCTCGGGTGGTCATCGCGGGTATTCAAGTTGGCTACATCGAGGACATCCGTCTCTGGGGGTCGCGCGCGCGCGTCGACATCCACATCGACGAGGGGGTGCACCTCTACGACGACGCCCTCGTCACCAAGCGCTCGGCGTCGATCCTCGGGGAGTCGCTCCTCCACGTCGTGCCCGGCACGCGGGGACGCGCAGAGCTAGGCGACGGCGACCGCATCGAGGTGGTCGAAGGCGCGCCCGACACCGACGACATCATGCGAAGCGTCGGCGAGACCGCGCGCTCCGTGCAGCGCATCGCCGCGCAGATGGAGCGCGTCTTCGGGACGCAGACCGGCGGCGACCAGATGGCGAGCGCCCTGCAAAACCTCAGCGAAGCGCTCGAGGCGGTGAACCGGACCATCCAGCAGAACGAGGAGGTCATCTCCGCGACGCTGCGGAATCTCGAGGAGACGACCGACGTCGCGGGGCCGCAGCTCGTGCGCATCCTCGACAACGTCGAGACCGTGACGAGCGACGTCCGGGACATCATCGGTCAAAATCGCGAAGGCCTCACCGAGGCGGGCGGCAACGTCAACGACACCGTGGCGTCCATCAACCGCTCGGCCCATCAGCTCGAAGAGGTGATGGACGACATCGAGGAGATCACCGGGCGCACGGCGGCGGGCGAGGGGACGATCGGGCGGCTGACGTCCGACGAGCACCTCATCGACGAGGTGGAGGGCATCGCCGAAGGCGTCGGGGACATCGTGGGGCCGATCTCGCGCTTGCAGACGATCGTGGAGCTGCGGAGCGAGTACAACTTGCTCGCCAACACGTTCAAGAACTACGTCTCGCTTCGCATCCAGCCGCGAGAGGATCGCTACTACCTCATCCAGATCGTCGACGACCCTCGCGGTCTGACACAGTTCGAGCAGACGACCGTTCGGAGGAGCCCGCCGCCCGACGGCGAGCCCGCCTCGTACACCGAGACGCGCGTGACGACGAGCGACGCGTTTCGCTTCTCGCTCCAGTTCGCCAAACGGATCGCGTTCGCGACGTTTCGCTTCGGCATCGTGGAGTCGACCGGTGGCGTCGGGCTCGACCTGCACCTCTTCGACGACGACCTCGAGGTCAACCTCGACCTCTTCGCCTTCGGTGACGACGCGTTTCCGCGGCTCCGCACCCGCGTGGCCTACGAGATCGTGAGTCGGCTGTGGATCCTCGGGGGCGTCGACGACGCGCTGAACGACTCGGCGGACTTCTTCCTCGGCGCCATGCTCCGGTTCAACGACGACGACCTGAAGTCCATCCTGCCGTTCGTTCCGGCGTCGGCGGCTGGCGGCTGAGCACCATCGGGTGCGCGGCCGACGATTCTCTGGCAGATCTGGCGCATGGCCGACTCGACGGACGAAAAGCGGGGCGTCGTCTCGACGGTCGTCGCCGCGCCGAAGAAGGTCGTCGTCGGGTATCTGCGCGGGCTCACGTACCCGTTCCGCGGGATGAAGCTCGTCTACTTCCAGCACCCGTCGTTGGCTCGATTCTGGGTCTTCCCGATCGTCATCACGATCGTCGTGCTGTTGCTCGTCATGCGCGGCGTGTGGGACTACCACGATGCGCTCGTGAACCTCGTTTGGGAGGAGCCGACCGGGGAGGGCTTCTGGACGGCCGTGCTCCTGTTCCTACACGGCTTCGTCGAGGTCATCGTGGCGATCCTGGCCTTCGCCGCCGGTGTCGTCGTGGTCTACCTGCTGACGACGATCTTCGCCGCTCCGTTCAACGATGCTCTCAGCGAGGAGGTCGAGCGGATCGTCACCGGGCGTCCCGGGCCGCCGTTCTCGCTCCGCGCGGTCTTGCGCGACGCCGTTCGGACCGTCGCTCTCGAGGTCCTCAAGATGGTCGTGCTCGTGCTCGTGCTCGGACCGCTCTTCGTCGCTTCGCTGCTCGTCCCGGTGGTCGGCCAGATCGCCTACACGGTCTTCGGGTTCCTCTTCACCGCCCTCTACTTCGCGATCGACTACGTCGACTGGCCTGCCTCCCGCCACGACCGCGGGGTCGCCTACCGG
Organism: uncultured delta proteobacterium; assembly: GCA_963740495.1. Taxonomy (GTDB): domain Bacteria; phylum Myxococcota_A; class Polyangia; order Polyangiales; family CAVUEK01; genus CAVUEK01. The sequence continues at coordinate 295,699 of CAVUEK010000001.1, read as the reverse complement.
TTCGGGTTCGCCGTCGAGAATTTCCTGCCCATGTTCGGGTTCGGCACGGGGGTCTGGCTCTTTCTGTTCGTCCCTTTCCTGAACCTTCTCTTCATGCCGGCCGCGGTCGCGGGCGGGACCCTGCTCTTTCTCGATCTCGAGGTCGGCGGGGGCCGCCCCGATGAATCTCGCTCGGCTCGAGACGTCCAAAACCCACCGTCACCATCACCTTGAGAGCGGGGTGCAGGGGCGGTATGCTCTCGGAGCCTCGAAACCACGAGGTTTTCGGGGAACGGAGGCCAGGAGATGAAGCGGGTCATCATCGGCGTCTTGCTGACGGGGTTCATGTGGGGGGCGTTCGCGCACGACGCAGACGCGCAGAGGCGTCGTCGTCGTCATCCGCGCACCGAGCAGTCGGCGCCGCGCAGCGAGGCGATCGGTCCTGCGCTGGGCGAGCTCCACTGGGGAATGACGCGTGACGAGGTCTACAACCACTTCGTCGCGAAGATCCGCGAGCGCTACAACCCTCGCATCAACAAGGCGCGCGATGCGATGCTCGAGGATCGCCTGCGTCACGACATGAACGAGGAGATCCAGGCCATCCGGCGGAGCTACGTCATCTTCCGCGGGCAGACGACGGGCTGGGACGTCTCGTTCCTTCGCGACGAATTCACGCACGGCAACAACGAAGCGATGCTCGTTCTGCGCGACGAGAACTCGCAGAACTTCTACTTCTTCATCAGGAACCGTCTGTGGAAGTGGTACAAGGCGTTCGACGCGGACGTCTTCGCCGGTCAGACGTTCGAGCAGTTCGCGGGCGCGCTACAGGGTCGGTTCGGGCGGGCGCTCGAGCGCAACGGCCACCTCACAGAGCGGGGTGAGGAGAAGCATTGGCTCGAGTGGCAGGACGAGTCGACGCGCCTTCGCGCGATCGACGAGAACCGCTTCTACGGTTTCTACTGTCTCGTGTTCGAGGACAAGAGCACGCTCGGGCAGCTCGACCAGCTGCGCGCGAACACGATCGCGCGGCACGAGGAAGGCCACGGGCTCGTGGACGCGGTGGTCGTCGAGGGGGAGGAAGCCTCGACGGCGAATCAAGACATCGTCGACCGCATCACCGGTCGCATCCGGCGTCGGACGGATGCGCCCGAAGATGCGAGCATGTCGACCACGACCATGGGCTCGTCTTCGTCGTCGGGCTCGTCGTCGAGCACTTCGTCGATGACGTCGATGGCGAGCGTCGACGACGACCCGTTGCGCGGCCTCGACCTCTGATCGCTCAGCGCCCGGACGTGAGCTTCACGCGCACGACGGCCCCGAGCGCCTTGGCGAGCGCGGGCTCGATCAGCCCGGCGCGCGTGTAGGGTGCGCCCGGGCAGCCCGCGCACGCGCCCGAGAGGTGGACCGTGATCACGTCGCCCGCGACCTCGACGAGCTCGATCCGACCACCGTCGGCCTCGACCACGGGCCGGACGAGGTCGTCGATCGCCCTCTCGACCACGTCGTCGCTCACGTTCCGACGGTAACCGAAATACCCGCCCCGAGTCACGCAGGTCTCGGAGGTGGCCTCCGGTCGTTCGTCGCGGACCACGCCCGCCCTCGTCTGATATGCTCTGTGCAACCGGGGACGCACACCGGAGGTCGACTTGGCGCGTTACCGCCTTCGTTTCTTGCTCCAAGAGTTCGATCTGATCGGTCCCGAGGTGATCCTCGGGCGAAGCCCGGACTGCCAGATCACGATCGAGGACCCGCTCGTGTCTCGCCAGCACGCGCAGATCGACATCGACGGCGAGGGATCGCGGATCAGCGACCTCGGAAGTCGCAACGGAGTGCGGGTGAACGGGCGGCTGATCGAGGGGGTGAAGTCCCTGAAGGACGGAGACCGGATCCGCCTCGGGACGCAGGAGCTGGTCTTTTCGGTCGTCCACGCCAAGGCGCGCGACGCGCGGCCGACGGGCTTCATGCGCGTGTGCTCGCAGTGCGGAACGCCGTACCCCGAGGTCGCGCCGCAGTGTCCGCACTGCGGCAACATCGAGCCGCGAGACGAGGACACGATCAGCGGGCTCGTCGTCGAGCCCCGCCGCAGCTGGACGTTTCAGCTTCTGGGCGAGGTGATCGAACGTGCGATCGCGTCGGGCCGATCCCCGGAGGCCGATCGGCTCATGCGGCGTGCGGCGAAGGAAGTGGACGAGAGGCTCGAGGTCGGAGACCGGCTCGACCCTGCGCAGGTCGCGATGATCACGGGCTTCGCGCTTCGGCTCGCCAAGCTCCTCGGCGAGCCACATTGGGTCGACTGGGCCATGACCGTCCACACGAGCCAGAAGCTCATGCCGTCCTCGTCGGTGATCGATCGCTTGGAGGAGATCGACCTGACGGCGCTGCCGCAGGTCCCGGAGCTCGTCGAAGGCTTCGTCCTGTGGTGGCGAGAGAACGGTGAGTCGGGCCCGAAGTCCGACCTCGCCGGCCTAGCCCGGCTCGAGAAGCTCATGCGCTGATGACGCGCTCCAGCCCTTCGAGGCGCTGGAGCACGAAGCGCTCGGACGGCGTCAAGCGCTCGCGCATCGGTCGCATCACGGTCAAGTACGCGCGGAGCTCGCGCGCGTTGTCGTAGTCGAGCGCGCGAACGATGTCGTGGAGCTCGTCGACGGTCTCGCTCGTCGGCACGCTCTTCATCGCCGTGTAGAGCTGGAAGACCCAGTCGATCCAACGCGGCGACGCGAGGCCCCGCGCGAGCTTGAGCGCGTAGCTCGTGCCCTTGTGGATCGTGCCGAGCTTGGGCTTCTCCACGGCGTTCGCGCGGTCGATGAGCTTGACGAGGTGCTTCTCGAGCATCCGGTGCGCTTCGTCGTAGCGGCCGAGGGCGAGCGCCTTGTCGGCGATGCCGGCGAGCAAGCTGAAGCCGGTCGCTTGTCTCGTCACGTCCTCCGGATTGGCCGCGTCCTCCACGATCTTCATCTCCACCGTCTGTCCGGCGAGGGTTCGCATCGAGGCGGGGCCGACCTGCGCCCCGCACGCGCGACAGAACGAGTCCTCGGGCGGCACGACGCTCCCGCACGTTCGACACTTGATCGATGCACCGGTGTCCCGCGGCGCCTTTCGCCCGCGACCCACCTCGAGCAGCACCAGATCCTGGCTTCCGATCGAGATGCGATCGAGGTGCGTCACGGCCACGACTCCTTTGATCTTCTCGCCGTTGACCAGGACTCCGTTTCGGCTTCCGAGGTCCTCGACCGTCACGCTCTCGCGCGCGGTGTGTATCGTCGCGTGGCGACGCGACACGAGCGCATCGTCGAGGGCGAGGTTGCAGGACGAGCTCCGACCGATGACGAAGTCACCTACCGGCAGCTCGAGGTCCGTGGCCTGGTAGCGAAGCCGGAAGCGCGGCACGGGAGTGGCTCGATGATGGCGACCTGACGGCTCGGGCGCAACACGCCCGGCGTCAGAACGGTTCCCAGAGCTCCTCGAGCCGGGCGATCTCGCCGAGCTCGGTCTCGAGCTGACCCTGGATCTCCATCGTGTGGTCGACGAGAGTCTTGATCTCGGTGAGGTCCGCCGAGTACTGCGCGAACTCGCCCGCCTGCTGGCCGAGCACGCCGATGCTGTGCTCGGGGTGGACCAAGACGACGTAGTTGTCGGGCGACTCCGCCAGCGTCTGGTCCTCGGCGCCCGTGAAGATGATCTTCTCGAACTCCTGGTTCGAGCGCAGCTGCGTTCGCACGAGCGCGTGCAGGCCGTCACCATCCTCCGGGACCCGGACGTAAACGAGCCCGCAGCTCAGCTGGTTGTCCGTCATCGCGGGCACGCACCCCACCGGCGTCGTCACGTTCTGCGTGCTCTCCGCAGACTCGTCGAGCGCATGTCGCCGCGCCTCCGGAAGCGTGCGGTTCGCCAGGCGCCCGAGCTTGTCCCAGAGAAGGTTCACGTCGTTGTAGTACTCGAAGAGCTTGTCGACCGTAGACGTGTTGAAGGCGCCGTATTTCTTGCGGGCGAACGCGTTCGCCTCGAGCGGCTTCTCGAGCGCGCGGAGCGCCTCGATCGCTTGATAGTCGACGGCGGGCGAGTGGCCCTGACCACCACGGGCGGTGTGGACGGCCGCGTCGATGAACCGCTGCGCCTTCGTGATCGTCTCGGACGCGTCGCGTACGGTCTGGTAGATGTCCTTGCCGTCGCGGACCGCCTGGTTGTAGAGGGTGCGGTCCTTCAGGCCGTTGCCGGCGCCGACGCCCAGCAAGAGGCCGAGCGCGAGGCCGACGCCGACGAGGAGAAAGACGCGACCGCGGCGCGCTCGACCGACTTCCTTGTCGTCGACGGGCTTCTCGTCGATGACGAGGCGCACCTCCTGAGGCCCCGCGGACGCGGCCTTGGCGGCGAACGGATCCGCCTCGGCCTTCTTCGGCTGGGCGAACGGCGGCGAGGGGACCCGAGCCCCGAGGCCTGGGGGCGCTACACCGGCGCCGCCCATCGTCGGCGGCGGCACGACCCCTCCCGGCTTGGCGCCCACCACCGGCGGCGGCGCGACGGCGCCCTGCGCCGCGGCTCCTCCCGGGGAGATGGTGCGTCCGAGGCGCGCTTTCAGGTCCTTGACTTTGCGGGGCTTCTTGGCTTCGTCTGCCATCTACGGCCTCGTGACCGAAGCGGTGAAAGCGCTTCCGTCGGGGCCGGAAAGTAGCCGGCTGACGGCCAGCGAGTCAAGGAGCCGAAAACTCCGGCGTCCGCTACACTTCGGGCTTCGTGAAGCCGATTCGGGTCGAAGAGCGCAGGGTCTCGTCGTTCGATGGGACGGAGATCGCGTATCACGTCACCGGTCACGGGCTTCCCATCCTCCTGGCGAACGGGCTCGGCGGGAGCTGGAAGGCCTGGAAACACCCGATCGGGTACCTCAAGGACCGCTATCGCTTCATCTCGTGGGACTACCGCGGCCTGTATCGGTCGGGACCGCCACCCGACCCCGGCGCGCTACGGCTCGAGGACCAGGTTCGAGACGCTCTCGCGGTGCTCGACGCCGAGGAGGTCGAGCGCACGGCGATCTTCGGCTGGTCGATGGGAGTGCAGCTCGCGCTCGAGCTCTTTCGTGTAGCTCCCGACCGCGTCGCGGCGCTCGTCCTGATCAACGGCGTCGCAGGGCGTCCGTGGGAGTCGGTGCTCGGCATCGCGGCGATGCAGCACGTCCTTCCGCCGTTGATCCGCGCTGCGCGCGCGATACCGGGTCTCGCGACGTCGCTCACGCAGAGGGTCGTTCGCTGGCCCGAGACGGTCACGTGGGCGAAGCGCATCGGTCTCGCTAGCCCGACGCTCGACGAAGAGGTGTGGTCCGAGCTCGCGGTGTCCTTCGCCGATCTCGACATGGACGTGTACATCCGCACGCTCGAGCTCCTCGGCGACCACGACGCGTGGGACGTGTTGCCGGACGTGGACGTGCCGACGCTCGTCGTCGCGGGCGACCGCGACGTGATGACGCCGCGTCGCGCCGCCGAAGAGATGGTGCGAAGAATCCGTGGCGCGGAGCTCATGGTCGTTCCGGGCGGAACCCACTACGTCGTGGTCGAGTACCCGGATCTCGTGAACCTCCGCATCGAGAAGTTCTTCCGCGAGCGCGGCTATGTCGGCGGAGCCACGACGGACGACTGAGGGAGGGATGCGCGGACTCGCGAGAGCCTCCCTGTTCGCGTGTGCGCTCGTCGCGTGCGGTCATGATGGTGGCCGCGCCGAGGACGGCGAGCACGAGCCGCCGCCGCCCGACCTCGTCACCGAGGTGCGCGCGCTACAGCGCGTCATCACGGACGACCCGGCGCTCACGCCGCTCGAGGACGTGGACGACGCGATTCGTCAGCAGCGCCCCGTGCTGGCGGCGCAGCTTCTCGAGACCGGTGCGATCCCCGCCGCGGAGCGCCAGGTCGAGGCGCTCGAGGGAACGCGGGTCACGACCCCCGAGGCCCGCCGTTTTCGCCGAGGCCTGATCGACGCCTATCGCCGGCGCATCGACGCGCTCGACACGTGGAAGGGCGTGCTCGCGCAGGGCGGCGAGGAGGACCTCGCGCTCGTCGACGCGATGTCCGCGGTCCGAGCCGCGGACGAGGCGGTGCTCGACATCGACCATCAGATGCAGGAGGTTCGGCCCATACCCGAGGCCGACACGAAGGCGAAGCGCGCGCCGAGGCCACCGACTCGATGATCGTCGTCGTCGACAACTACGATTCGTTCACCTACAACCTCGTGCAATACCTGCTCGAGCTCGATGCGATCGTCGAGGTGCATCGGAACGACGCCGTGGAGGTCGATGCGCTGCTCGCCAGAGAGCCCGAAGGCATCTTGCTCTCGCCGGGCCCGGGGGAGCCGGACGCCGCCGGGATCACGCTCGAGTGCGTGCGCCGATTCGCGGGGCGAGCGCCCATTCTCGGCGTGTGCCTGGGACATCAAGCGCTCGCGGCTGCGTTCGGTGCGAAGATCGTGCGTGCCGAACGATTGATGCACGGGCGTACCTCGCCGATCGAGCACGACGGGACGGGCGTCCTGGCGTCGCTGCCGAGCCCGTTCACGGCCACGCGCTACCACTCGCTCCTGGTCGATCGGGCAAGCGTGCCGGACGATCTCGTCATCAACGCGTGGACCGCCGAGGGCGAGATCATGGGGCTCAGGCACGCGACGCTTCCGATCCACGGGGTCCAGTTCCACCCGGAGTCGTTCCTCACCGAGCACGGGCACGAGCTGCTCGAGCACTTCCTCGCCATGCTTCCGTCGCGGGGCCGAGCGTGAGCGCGATCGCGGATGCACTGACCCGCGTGGTCGAGCGCGAAGACCTCACCGCGGAGGTGATGGACGCCGCCATGGAGGAGATCCTCGCGGGCGACGCGGCCGATGCGCTGATCGCCGGCCTCGCGGTCGCGCTGCGGATGAAGGGCGAGACGGCCGACGAGCTCGCCGCGGCCGCGCGCGTGATGCGTCGCCGGTGCGCGCAGGTCGATCTCGGCGTGGCATCTCACGAGCCGCTCCTCGACACGTGCGGCACCGGCGGGGATCGCGCGGGAACGTTCAACGTCTCGACGTCCGCTGCGTTCGTCGTCGCGGCGTGCGGTGTCAAGGTCGCCAAGCACGGCAACCGCGCCGTCTCGTCGCGCTCCGGCAGCGCGGATGTCCTCGAAGCGCTCGGTGCGCGCCTCGACGTGGCGCCCGCCGATGCGATCTCGTCGCTGCGCGACGTCGGCATCGCGTTCCTGTTCGCGCCGGCTCATCACGGGGCGCTCCGACATGCAGCGCCGGTCCGGCGCGCGCTCGGCCTGCGGACGTTCTTCAACTTGCTCGGACCGCTCGCGAACCCTGCGTCGGCCACGCACCAGCTGCTCGGCGTCTTCGATCCCGGGCGTGTGCGGCAGGTCGCGGAGGTCCTCGGACGGCTCGGAGCGCGCGGCGCATGGGTCGTGCACGGCGCCGGCGGGCTCGACGAGGTCTCGCCGCTCGGCCCGACCAAGGTCGCGGTGCTGGCGGACGGCGTCGTCGAGGAGCGCACCGTCGAGCCGGCCACGTTCGGGCTTGCGGTGTCGGGCCCCGAGGCGGTCGTCGGGGGTGACGCACGCGAGAACGCTGCCATCCTCAGGCGGGTGCTCGACGGCGAGCGCGTTCCGCAGCGGGTGACCGTCGTGCTGAACGCGGCAGCGGCGCTCCTCGCCGCGGGGGCGGAGCAGGACGCCGCTCGCGCCGCCGAGTGGGTCACGAGCGCCCTCGACTCCGGCGCTGCGCGCGATGTCCTCGAGCGCTACGTCGCACGGGCGGGAGCTGGGTGACGACCCGCGACTACCTCGAGCCGATCCTCGCGCGCAAGCGTCGCGAGATCGAGCGGCGCCGCGCGCGACGGCCGCGGGCGCTCGATGACGACGGGAGCGATCGTGCTCACGATGCGATCGAGCAGCTCAGGCGACCCGACGGCTCCGGGCTGCGCGTGATCGCCGAGGTGAAGTTTCGGAGCCCGAGCGGCGGCGAGATCCGCGCGCGGGCGCCCGGTGATGCGGTCCGGATCGCGCGGCGCTACGTGCAGGCGGGCGCCGCGGCGGTGAGCGTGTTGGCCGACGCGTCCGGGTTCGGCGGCACGCCTCTGGACGTTCGCCGGGTCGCGGGCGCCGTCCGTGTGCCGGTGCTCTTCAAGGAGTTCGTCCTGGACGAGCTACAGGTCGATTCTCGCGCGGTCGCTCGGAGCGTCGCTCGTCCTCTTGCTCGTTCGAGCGCTCGACGCGCGTGCGCTCGGCCGCCTCGTGAGCGCGGTCCGCGAGGCGGGCATGGCGCCGGTCGTCGAGGCGGCGAGCGCGGAGGAGCTCGAGCGAGCCGTCGACACGGGCGCGGAGATTGTCGGCGTCAACGCGCGGGACCTCTCGACGTTCTCGCTCGACGCGGACGCCGCGCTCGGGGCGCTCGAGGCCGCTCCGCGCGACCGGGTCGCGGTGCTCATGAGCGGCGTCCGCACGGCGGCCGAGCTCGCCCGCGTCGCCCGCGGCCGCGCGGACGCGGTGCTCGTGGGGGAGGGGTTGATGCGGGCGCCCGATCCGGGCGAGAAACTGCGCGAGCTCCTCGCAGGGCGTGCATGATGAAGGTCCATTGCCTCGGAACAGGGATTCTGGCCCCGTGAAGACCGTCCTCGTCACCGGTGCGGCCGGCACGGTCGGAAACTACGTCGTCGGCCTGGCCGAAGCGAAGGGCTACCGCGTGATCGCCCTCGGACCTCGGGCCGCGGGGTGTGCGCGTTCCCGTCCGCGGAGAGGTGCGCTCGGGCGACATTCGAGACGCCGAGGTCGTGAGGCGGCTCGTGCGCGGAGCCGACTTCGTCGTGCATACCGCGGCCCAGCTCGACGTCGCCGCTGACGAAGGCGAGCTCACGCGGACGAACGCGGACGCGGTCGCTCGGCTCTACGAGGCGGCCACCGACGCCGGAGCCTCGCGCTTCGTGCACATGTCGACCGCGATGGTCTACGCGGAGGGGCAGCGCGGTCCGCTGGTCGAGACCTCCGCGGTCGTGCCGCGCGGCGTGCACGGGATGTCGAAGCGCGCCGCGGAGACGTACCTCGAGGGCAGGGGGCGAGGCGACGGCCCGACGTGGACCGTCCTGCGCGCCGCGCCGCTCTATGGCCGCCGCGGGCGGCACTTCGCCGCGAGCCTCGTCGCCATCGGGCCCATGCTCCGGCTCGCGACTCCGATTCTGCCGCGACCGCGCGGCGGTCCGCTCGGCACGATGGTGCACGCCGAGGATGTGGCGCGGGCTCTCTTGTTCGTGCTCGAGCGAGACGACGCGGAGAACCAGGTGTTCAACGTGTCGGACGGGGACGTCATGTCGCTCGGGGAGCGCATCTCCGATACGTTCGACGCGTACCAGCTGCGCTCCGTCCCGACCGGAGCCTTCCCTCGCTTCTTGCTCGACCGGTCGGGGCACTTCTTCCGCGCTCCGGGGGCGTATCAAGCTGCGGACGCCCTGGCGCTCTCGGCGTGGCGTCTCGTCACGGTGCGGCACGGTCTCAAGTCCGCGCTTCGCCCGCGGCTCGATTGCGAAGCTCTCACGCTCCTCTACGACGACCTCGACGTGTCGGCAGAAAAGCTCCGGAGCCTCGGCTGGAGACCTCGTTTCCCGTCGTTCGCCGAAGGATTTCGCGAGGTACTGCGGTGGTATCAAGCCGAGGGCTGGGTTCCGCGCTACCATCTCGGAGATGCGTAGCGCCCCGATCTTCGGCCGGGAGGCTCGCGCCCTGGCCCTGCAGGGGCGCCTCATCCTGGGCGCGCTCGCTCGCCGACCGCGCGCGCTCGCCGGCGCGCGCGTGGCCGTCTTCGTCCACGGCTATCTCGCGGCCGGCGCGGTGTTCGACCCGATGCGGGCGCACGTGGAGAAGCATCTCGGCATCGCCACGCTCGACTTCACGTATGGGCCGCACCTGCCGTTCTCGCGCGTCGTGGAGAAGCTCGCCTCGCACGTCGAGCGTCACGCTCCGCGCGGCGCCTCCGTGTCGCTAGTCGGGCACTCACTCGGCGGGATTGTCGCCCGCACATACCTTCACGACCACGGCTCTGCTCGCGTCGACCGCATCGTCACGCTCGCCACGCCCCACGCTGGCACCCGCCCCGCGCGCTTCGCGCCCGGCTCGCAGGCCGCGACCGTGCGCCCCGACAGCTCCGTGCTCGAGCGCCTTCGCAGAGATTGCGCCGACACGCTCCACATCCCCCACATCGCCGTCGTCGCCGGCCAAGACCGCATGTGCTACCCGCCGGAGAGCGCCGCAGCCCTCGAAGGCGCCGTCGTCCACCGCATCGACGACCTCACCCACAACGAGATGCTCTACGACCCCCGCATCCTGAAGCTCGTCACCGACGCTCTGGCCTGAAGTAGCGCGGCCTCCGTCTGCCCGCTACGCCGCCCTCGCAGATTCAATCGCACCCGATCGGCGCGGTCGACACGACCATGTCGTCGAACCAGGCGCGGTTCGGTTGGGTGGTGTCGCCACCGGCGTTGTAGATGCCGATGATGGCGGTGCTCAGCTCGAGGACGCCGTCGGTGCGGATGTTCATGTCCTCGTGTCGGTAGCGCTCGGTGCCCTCGACGGAGTACGCGATCCAACCGTCGCTCGAGCCCACATCGTTGAGGTGGGCCGACATCTCGAGGCATTGGTAGACGCCGCGCGGCGGGATGAGTGGCGTGGGCTGCGCGAGGTTCTCGCCCCAGCAGCACTCGGGCCCGCTCAGGCACGGGGCGCCGCGCGTCGCGCAGTTGTCGCAGATCGCGACCGGGTCCGCGTACGTCGCGCAGTGCGTGCCCGAGTCGCACATCATGTCGGGCCAGTACGTGTAGAGCATGAATCGCCCCGGCGCTTCGGTGGAGCCGAAGTCGCGCGTGAGGTCGAGCTGCGTCGTGAAAAAGTTCGAGCCGTTCGGCCGACAGCCGGCGAGCCCGTACGACGAGTACATGTCGTCTTGTCGCGACCCCCAGATCGCGAGCGGAAAATGGTGAGCCGAGTCGAAGTCTGACGCGAGCTCGACGTATGCGCGCAGGTGGAGCTCCTGGTAGCCCGTGGGCCACGAGGACCAGGTGGCTTGTCCGCCTTCGTATCCGACATCCGAGCCCGCGGGCACGTAGAGCGATCTCGTCCCACTCCGCGCGTGGCTCGCGTCGTCGACGACCTGCAGGTGCGAGGCGTCGCTGTGCTCGACGAACTCGGACAGGGCCGAGTCGCCGCCTTCGAAGTCCTCGCAGAAGATCCACTCGGCGGGCAGGGACGCAGGGCACCCATCGCCCGTCGGCGGCAACGGTCCTCCGTCGCGTCCTCCGCCTCCGCCACCGTCGCGCCCTCCGCCTCCGCCCGCGTCGCGCCCTCCGCCTGCACCGCCGTCCCGGCCGCCACCACCTCCATCGCCCGCGGCGGTGTCGTCGCCCGAGCACGAAGCGAGGACCAACGCGAGCCCGACCGCGATCGAACGTGTCGTCTGCATCCTCCGATGATAGCCGCACGACCGTGCGGGACCAACTCGGTCACGCTGCGGCGGGAAACGTGACGCGGAACGTCGCGCCCTTTCCAGGCTCGCTCTCCACGTCGATCGTCGCATGGTGCGCGTCCACGATCTGCTTCACGAGAGCCAAGCCGAGCCCGACGCCGTGGACACGACCGGACCAGAACGTCTCGAAGAGTCGCGCGCGCTCGTCCGCCGCGATGCCTTGGCCTTGATCCTGGATCTCGACCAGGGTCGCGCCCGCGTCGTCGCCGACGACACGCACGTCGACGCGGCTGTCGGTGGGCGAGGCCTCGATCGCGTTCTTCAGGAGGTTCCACACGACCTGTCGCACCTGGTCGCCGTCGACCTGCGCCTCGACCGGCCGCTCGGGCCGCTCCCACTCGATGCGCACGCGTCGGTTCTTCGCGGGGCCCCGCTTCGCGATCTCGACGACCTCGGCCACGAGCGCCGCAATGTCTCGCTTTGCGCGCTGAGGCTCCCGCGGACGCCCGACTTGCAGCATCGTCGTCACGAGATCGTTGAGGCGCGCCACCTCCCCGATCACGACGCCGAGAAGGTTTCGCTCTTCTTCGTCGAGCGCCTGGCTCTCCCGCACGAGCTCCACCGACCCGGAGATGGAGCTGAGCGGGTTGCGGATCTCGTGCGCGAGCCCCGCGGCGAGCCGTCCGAGCGTGGCCAAGCGATCCGCGTGCGTCTTGGCGCGCCGGAGCTCCACGATCTCGGTCAGATCTTGAAAGCTGTAGACCTTGCCGATCACCGCGTCGCCTTCGTCGAGCAGCCGAGTCGCGTTCCAACCGACGAGGAAGGCCGTCCCGTCCTCGCGATGGGCCTCGCCCTCGCCTCGATGCGCATCCCCTGCCGCTTCGTCGAGCGGAAGCAGGCTCGACACGCGCCGGCCGACGAGGGAGTCGGCCGTGGCGCCGAACATCGCCGCCGCCGCCGGGTTCACCGTCTCGATGGTTCCGGCGAGATCCGTCGTCGCGAGGCCCGACGTGATCGAGCGCACGATGTCGTCGTTGAGGCGTGCGAGGCTTCGCGCGCTCTCGGTCGCTCGCAAGAGCGCGCCGCCGGCGCGCCGCAGACGCTCGGCGAGCGTCCCCGCGAGCACGGCGACGAGCGCGAGGCCGACGGTCGTCGAGAGGAGGGTGAACGAGATGTTCTCGACGCCGCGGAGGTAGCGAGCCTCGTCCTGATCCGGCGGGTAGGGGAGATCCCCGCTCGCGAGGCCGACCGAGAGCGCGACATAGGCGACCACCGCCACGATGGAGGTCGTCCCGGCCGCCCCCGGACCGAGCAGCAACGCAGCCATCAGGATCGTCACACCGTAGAGGAACGTGAAGACGCTCGCGACGCCGCCCGTGACGTACACGAGGCACGTGATGACCATCAGGTCGAAAGCCACCTGGGCTCGCGCCAGACCGGTGTCGCGGGCGCCCCGGCCGAGCTGCCACGCGAACGCGATCGACGCCGCGAAGATGCCCGCGATGAGCACCTGCAGGAGCTGCGCGGTGAAGCTGCCGAAGTCGGAGTCTCCCGCCACGGCGACCGCGAGCGTCCCCCCGAGCAGGACCGCGGCGACGACGAGCCGGCCGCCCATCAGCCACTGGAGGCGCCGGCGCATGATCCGTCCCTCGTCCTCGACCGTCGGGAGCGGCGGCGGCGTCGAGAGGCGCGACGCGGGTGTGGTCAACTCGTTTGGAGCTGATTCGCGAGATCGAAGATCGGCAGATACATCGCGATCAGGATGAAGCCCACGATGCCGCCGATCACGACCATCATGAGCGGCTCCAGCAACGACGTGAGGCCCGCGACCGCGACATCGACCTCGTCTTCGTAGAAATCGGCGATCTTGTTCAGCATCTGATCGAGCGCACCGGTCTGTTCACCGACACCGATCATCTGCACGACCATCGGCGGGAACGCCTTGGTCTCGAGGAGCGGATCCGCCATGTTTCGGCCCTCGCGGACTCTGTCCGCGGTCGTGTTGATCGCTTCCTCGATGATGACGTTGCCCGCTGCCTTCGCGACGATGTTCATCGCTTCGAGGATCGCGACACCCGAGGAGAGCAGCGTCCCGAGAGTGCGCGTGAACCGCGCCACCGCGATCTTGCGCATCACGGGCCCGAGGATCGGAGCCGTCAGGAAGAGGTTGTGCCAGAACCGTTTGCCGGGCGGGACGCGGTAGCTGTAGATGAGACCGCTGACGAGCGCGACCGTCCCGAGGAAGATCCAGAGGAGGTTGCTGACGAACCCCTCGCTCACCGCGATGACGAAGAGAGTCAAGGCCGGGAGCGATCCATGCCCGCCGAAGTCCATGAACATCTTCTGGAACGCCGGAATGACGAACGTCAGCAGGATGAAGACCACGATGATCGCGACGCCGCCGACCGCCGACGGATACACCATCGCGCTCCGCACCTGTCGCGCCAGCTTCACGCGCTTCTCGATGTAGACCGCGAGCCGATTCATGATCGTGTCGAGGATGCCGCCCATCTCGCCCGCGTGGACGAGGTTGACGAAGAGGGTGTCGAACACCTTCGGATGCCTCGACAGGGCGTCCGAGAACGTCGCGCCTTGCTCGACGTGACTCTTGACCTCTCGCAGGATCTTCGTGAAGCGCGGGTTGTCGCCTTGGGTCGCCAGGATGTCGATCGCTTGCACGAGCGGCAGACCGGCATCGATCATCGTCGCGAACTGCCGCGTGAAGATGACGAGCTCCTTCGCCTTGACGGGAGCGCCGAACGAGATGTTGATCTCTTTCGGCTTCTTCTTGACCTTCGTCGGATTGAGCTGCTGGGCGCGGAGGCGCGTCTGCACCATCTCGGCGGTCTCCGCCTCCATCGTTCCCTTGCGCATCTCGCCCGTGCGGGCTCGCGCTTCCCAGACGAACTCTCCCATCGTCCTCCGGCCGGCCGTCGCCGAACGCCCGATCGTAGTCGACGTCGAGCCTGACGGTCAAAGACTCGCGTGGCTGAAACGGTCAGCCGCTCCGCGCGTGTCAGTGCGTGTAGGGGTTCGCGAGGAGGTCGTTTGCCGGTGGGGTCACCATCGCCGGCTCCATCGAAGGCTCCGCGCCTTCGTCGCCGCTCGCCGCACCCTCGCCCATGGTGGGCGGGGTGTGTCGATGTCGCATGGTGGCCCGCTGCTCCGGGCTCGGCGTCCCCTCGTCTGGAGCGGTCTCGAGCGGCTCGTCGGGCGCCGGCTCGACCGGCTCGGACGGCGCGGGCTCCGCCGTCACGGCCACCGTCGTCGGCTCACCCGGCAGCTCGGGCCGCTCGGGGCTCTCGTCGTGCGCACCGAGGTACAGCGCGAGCCCCGCGCCCGCGGCGCCTACGAGGATCAGCGCGATGACGAGCAGCCACGCGCGCCGCGGGCCGCGGACCGATGACGTCACCGAGCTCAACGTCGACGGTCGCGCTGCGATCGTCTCGCTCTCCTTCGGCTCCTCCGGGCGCGAGCGGCGGAACGACGCAGCCGATCCGGAGCCGTCGCCCGGACGCGGAAGCGGAGACTCGCCGAGCGAGCTCGCGCCGTAGGTCGCGATGGCTTGCTTGATGCGCGCTCGTTCTTCGGTGAGCTTCGCCGATGCGTGACGCTGAACGATTGCCGACACGGCGCGCGTGCTCGACATCCCACCCGCGGTCACGGCGGCCCCCTCGAGCGCGTCCACGAAGTCCGCCGCGCTCTGGTACCGCTCCTCGGGGGGCCGCGCGAGCGCGCGAGAGAGGACCCCGTCGAACGGAGCGAGGACCGCGTCGATCTCCGCGAGCTTCGGGATCGGCATCTCGAGGATCTTGTGCAGCGTCGCCGCGTTCGTCTCGCCTCGGAACAGGCGACGTCCCGCGAGGCTCTCCCAGAGCACGATGCCCATCGAGAAGAGGTCCGAGCGCTGGTCGGCGTCGCCGGTGGATGCGTGCTCGGGCGCCATGTAGCCGAGCTTGCCCTTGAACTGCCCTTCACGCGTCGAGGACAGGCGCACTTCGGCCTTCGCGACCCCGAAGTCGGTCAATCGCGCGACGCCGTCGGTGCCGACGATGATGTTGTGTGGTGAGACGTCGCGGTGAACGAGCTGGAGCGGCGCGCCCTCCTCGTCGGTGAGCGAGTGCGCCGCGCCGAGGCCCGAGAGCGCGTCGACGAGGATTCGGACCGCGACGGGCGGAGGGATACGCTCGCGAGCGCGCACGCTCTCCCTGAGGATCGCGCCGAGGTGATCGCCTTCGACGTAATCCATCACGAGGAAGTACCCGGCGCCCTCCGTGTCGCTGATGTCGAGCGTCGGCACGACGTTCGGATGTCGAATGCGCGCAGCGAGGCGGGCCTCGTCCAGAAACATCGTGATGAACTCTTCTTCGTGGGCGAGGTGCGGGTGCAGAACCTTCACCGCGACGAGGCGCTCGAAGCCGGCGACGCCCTGCGCCCGCGCGACGTACACCGTCGCCATGCCGCCCGATGCGAGCTGCGTGAGCACCTCGTAGCGCCCGAGCCGCCGGCCGGCGAGCGTCGCGGCCGCGTCGGTCGCCTCCGCCGCGCCCATCAGAGGCGTCCCTCTACGAAAGCCGCCGCGCCGCCGGGCAACGGTCCGATCGCGGCGCGCAGGTCCTCGCTCCCGCCGCCGAAGTTCGTGAAGAGCGCGATGACACCGGTCGCGACCGCGAACGCCGCCGTGACGCCGATGAGCACGTTCGTTCGGATCTCTTTGGCCTGTCCCTCTGCGAGCGCTTCGGTCGTGGGATCCGCCTCGTATGCGTCGACCCCGGAGAGCGTGTCCACGCCGCTCCACACGAGCGCCCCGACCGCCCCCGCCGTGAGCACGGCGCCGGCGATGAGGACGAACGGGGGCAGGCCGTGGGGCTCCGCGCCGCCTCCGGCCGCGGTGTCGGGGAGGGTCGTCGGGGGCGCGTCGGGCGACGGCGGCGGCGCCTCGAACGCGACCTCGCGGCGCTCGCCCGCCTCACCCACGACGCGCTCGGACACGTCCCCCGTGTCGAAGTGCGCGCCGACGTCGTGCTCGGTCCCCGGCTCGACGAAGAACGAGGGATGCTCGAGCAGCGTTCCGTCGAGCTCGACGTGGCATGCGTCGCAGACGACATCGACCCGGAAGAAGCGCGAGGAGCTCGCGTCGAGGACCCGCCTCGCCGTCTCCGATGCGTCGGGATCGTCCGGGTAGAGCGTCTCGAGCCGAAGTGACAGCGTGGCGGCGCGGAGCGCGTTGCCGGCACGGTCGTAGGCTCGGACGGCTTGGACGAGCGCGGGGGAGGCGGGCGCGAGCCGATGCGCCGTCTCGAACCAGGTCGCCGCCTGCGCGAAGTCGCCCGCCAGGTACGCCGCACTTCCCCTGTTGTACGCCTCGGCGGCGCCGCGACGCTGCTCCGCGCTCGGCTCGTCGCGCGCGGAGTCGGTTTGCGCGCGAGCCGGTCCCGCGGCCAGCAGGAGCCCGATGATCCCAGCCGGAACGAGCTGTGGAAGTCCGCGAAACAACGAAAAACCCTCGGAAAGCATGACCGTGCGCTCCCCAGGCCGTCAAGCGAACGACAGCCGGGGCGCGCTCCGTGCGCTCGTGTGCGACTAACGCCGCAGCGCGGCCGCGCGGCCTCCGCCGTGCTCGAGCATCCCCTGCAGCTCGACCGGGTCGGCGGACCGTCCAAGCGCCTCCTCGAGAGCGACCACGCCCTGGCTGACGAGCATGAAGAGCGACTGGTTGAGCGTCTGCATCCCGCTCCGTCCCTGACCCGTCTGCATCGAAGAGTAGATCTGGTGCACCTTGTCCTCACGGATCAGGTTCCGGATCGCCGCGTTGGGGATCATGATCTCGGAGGCCATCGCGCGGCCCGGTCCATCGGCGCGCGGCAGGAGGATCTGGCTGACCACGGCCTGCAGGACGAACGAGAGCTGGGCGCGAACCTGTGGCTGCTGATGTGGGGGAAACACGTCGATGATGCGGTTGATCGACTGAATCGCGCCGTTCGTGTGGAGGGTGGCGAAGACCAGGTGACCGGTCTCGGAGATGGTGAGCGCGCTCGCGATGGTCTCGAGGTCGCGCATCTCGCCGACGAGCACCACGTCCGGATCCTGTCGCAGGACGTACTTGAGAGCCTTCGAGAAGCTCTCGGTGTCCATCCCTACCTCGCGTTGGTTCACGACGCAGAGCTTGTTCGGATGGAGGAACTCGATCGGATCCTCGATCGTCATGATGTGCTGCCGCGTCTCGGAGTTGATCCGGTCGATCATCGCCGCCAGCGTCGTGGACTTGCCGGAGCCCGTCGGCCCGGTCACGAGCACGAGCCCGCGCGGCAAGTGGCACAGCTCTTCGACGATCGGCGCGACGCGAAGCTCCTCGAACGTCTTGATCTGGAATGGGATGGCACGGAACGCGCCCGCGACCGCGCCGCGCTGCATGTAGATGTTCGCGCGGAACCGGGAGAGCCCCTTCACACCGAACGACAGGTCGAGCTCGCTCTCCCTCTCGAAGCGGATCTTCTGCTCCTCGGTGAGGACGGAGTAGCAGAGCTGCTTCGTCTCGATCGGACCGAGAGGCGCGGTCTTCAGCGGCACGAGGCCGCCGTCGAGGCGGAGCTGGGGGGGCGATCCGGCGGTGACGTGCAGGTCGGACGCGCCGCGCTCGATCATCACACGGAGGAGCTGTTGAAGCGTGATCCTGGGCCGTTCCTCGGTGTCCATGTCCGCATCATATCTCGACTTTCGTCCAGAGACCGCGGCGCATCCACTCTTTCTTGCGGTCGGACCGCGTGACGATTCGTGCGGCGGACCACGCCGCGAGGAGCTCGCCCTCGTCGCCGAGGCTCGGCACGACCTGGTCGTTGCACAAGAGCAGTCGCTTCACCGGCGTTCGCACCGGCATGGCGCAGGTGCCGAGCGCGGTCGTGACCGGGTAGCCGTAGACCGCGCGCATGTGCTCGGGCCCGCGAGTCCATGGCTCCAGAGGGGGGATCAGCCGTTTCTCGCGCGGGGCCTCGGCGTCGAGGCCGTCGTGCGGAGAGTCGACGTAGAGGAGGTGCTCCCGAAGGAACGGAACGAGCTCCTCGATCGAGCGGAGGATCCGCTCGCGAGCGGCCTCGAGATAGCCCGGGACCTCCTCGACCCCACGGCGCGGAAGGAGGGCCTCGCTCGTGAGGATGACCCGGCCCGCGGCGTCGGCCGGAAAGCGTTCGACGCGCAGGAGGTTGTCACCCCAGAGCGGCTTCTTCTGATCCCGCACGAGCACGACCTCGCGGTCCATGCCGACGGGGACGCCCTCTTCCTCGATGACCGCCGACACGACGTAGCGAAAGAACCGCGGGTGCGGCTCGCCGAGCCTCTCGAAGACCTCTTCGAAGGGCCTCCGGTCCGGCAGCAGTCGGAGCGTGGAGGCGATGTCGCCTCCGGCGATGACGAACGACGCGCCGGCCGTGTCACCGCTCGCGGCGAGCCGAACCCCGGTGGCGCGCTGCCGGTTGATGTGGATGCGATTGGCGTGCTCGCGCTCGCGCACCTCTCCGCCATGCGTACGCACTTTCTCGACGAGCATCTCGCGAAGGCACGCCCATCCACCGTCGAGCGCTGCGGCGCCGCGCAGCCGCGCCGCATAGAGGCGCGTGGTCCGGAGCGCATTCGTCTGCTCGGGATCGGCGTTCGTCGCGAACGCGAGCGGAGCGCGAACCGCCAGCCGAAACGGATGCTGCTCGGGAAGCTCCGCGAGCAGGTCGCGCGCGCCACCGTCGCGGTCGAACCTCTGGTGCGCGGCGAGCCGTGCGAGCTCGCGCCGTTCGAGGAACGTAGCCGGCGGCCACGAGAGGTCGCGTTCGAACAATCGGTCGAGCTCGTCCGACGCGCGCAGCGTCTCGCGATGAAAGTCTTCGATCGGCCGCTTCACGGCAGGGAACTCCCGCTCGATCTCTCGAACCAGCTCCTCGTCCGATGCCGGAAGATCGAAGCGGTGCTTCGGGATCGCGATCTGCAGCACCGGGTCCGGGCTCGTGGCGCGCCGGCGAAACGTCGGGTGCAGCGCGAGCTCCGAGAAGATCCGACGTGCGACCGGAGAATGGGCCGCGAGAAACGTGTAGGGGCCGCGCGGGAGGGTGATGTCTTCCACTTCGTACGTGGGGGCCGGCTCTCCCTCGCCGAGGACGAGCACGCGAAACCCTCGCTTCGCGAGCAGAGCCGCGGCGCTTAGCGTCGAGAGGCGAGCTCCGAGGACGACGACGTCGTAGAAGCTCGTCACCGGACGTCTCGCTCGACGAGTGGGGCGGTGAACGAAAGCCCCTCCGGAAACGGGAGGTCGCGAACGCGAAGTGGCGGCCCGAGCTCGATGGCCCCCGTCGCGATCCAGTGCACCACGGCGGGGAGGAGCAGGTGCTCGACCGTCTGGATTCGAGCGTGGAGGCGCGTGCGGTCGTCGTCCGGCAGCACCGGAACGACGCCCTGCGCGAGGATAGGTCCGGTGTCCACGCCTTCGTCCACGAGGTGCACGGTGCATCCGCTGACGCGAACGCCGGCGGCGAGCGCTTGGGCGGGCCCGTCCTTGCCGGGGAAGCTCGGTAGGAGCGATGGGTGAACGTTGACGATGCGGCCGCCGAAGCGCGCTAGCACGCTCGGGCCCACGATCTTCATGAATCCGGCGAGAACCACGAGATCGGGCGCGAATGCGTCGACCGCGGATGCGAGCGCCGAGTCCCACGACGCGCGGGATTCGTGCGCCGAGAGCGCGAGGTGCCGCTCGGGAATGCCGCGTGCGCGCGCGAGCTCGAACGCTCCTGCGTCCTCGCGATCGCTCACGACGGCGGCGACCTCGGCGGCGCACCGCCCGTCGTCGATCGCGCGCAGCAGGGCACCCAGGTTCGACCCGTGGCCCGAGGCGAGGACGACGAGGCGGAGCGACACGGCTCAGCCCTCGTCGTAGACGACGCGCGCTTCGTCTTCGGCGCCAGGCATGTCCACGACGCTGCCGAGGATCGCTGCGTGCTCCCCCGCCGCGACGAGCGCGTCCGTCACGCGCTTCGCGTCGCGCTCCGGGACCACCGCGACGAGGCCGACGCCGAGGTTGAACGTCCGGCGCATCTCGGCCAGCTCGACGCCACCCGCGTCGCGGACGAGATCGAAGATCGGAGGACGCGCGAGCCTCGACGTGTCGACGCGCGCACCCAGGCCGTCCGGCATCACGCGGGGCAAGTTGCCGGGCAACCCGCCGCCGGTGACGTGACAGAACGCGTGGACCTCGCCCTCGCGGATCGCAGCCGAAACGGCGCGGGCATAGATGCGCGTCGGTGAGAGCAGCGCCGCGCCGAGCGTGCCCGCGAGCGCGTCGACATGCTCGTCCAGCTTCATTCCGCGATGCTCGAGCAGCGCCTTGCGCGCGAGGCTGTAACCATTGGAGTGGAGCCCGCTCGACGCGACCCCGACCAACACATCCCCGCTTCGCACGCGCGAGGGTCCGAGGATGGCGTCTCGCTCGACGACGCCGACGCAGAATCCCGCGAGGTCGTACTCGCCCTCGGCATAGAAGCCGGGGAGCTCCGCGGTCTCACCGCCGAGGAGCGCGCACTCGGCGATCTCGCAGCCTCTCGCGATCCCGCGAACGACCGATTCGGCGCGATCGATGTCGAGCTTGCCGGTGGCGAAGTAGTCGAGGAAGAAGAGCGGCCGCGCGCCTGTCGTCACGACGTCGTTGACGCACATCGCCACGAGGTCGATGCCGACCGTGTCGTGCACGTCGAGCGCGAACGCGAGCTCGAGCTTCGTGCCTACGCCGTCGGTGCCCGAGACGAGCACGGGATCGCGCATGCCCGCAGGGACCGCGCAGAGCCCTGCGAACCCGCCGATGTCGGTGAGCACCTCCTTCGTGCGCGTCCGCGCCGCGAGCGGGCGAATGCGATCGACGAGCGCATCGCCCGCGTCGATGTCGACGCCCGCATCGCGATAGGTCAGCCCCGCCATCGGGCGGGAGGCTACGGCGGCGCCGCTGCACGGTCAACGCGCGGGCGAAAGGCCGTCGAGGAGCGCGTCGAGCACGGCCGGCTCGCGCTCGCCGTCGAAGTGTCCGGCCCCCTCGACGATCGCGGTGCGGGCCGCGAGACGCTCCCGGAAGAGCGCGGCGCTCGCCTCTTGATCGGCCACGAACGGGTCGCCGGTCCCGAAGAGCGCGTCGATGGAGAGCGCTGCGCTCCTCGCGCGAGCGACGTCGAACGGGCTGTCGATCCACGGACGGATCGCGGGCCACGGGGCATCGACGCTCCACCACGGCGCGACGAGCAGCGCGCGCGAGACGTGGGCGCCGGCGGGCAGCGTGGCGAGCCAACGCAAGATCGCCTGACACCCGACGCTGTGACCTGCGAGCGTCGTTCGCTCGAGCGCCTTGGTGGGCCTGCCGACGACGTCTCCGAGCGTCGCGACCCACTCACCGATCGTCGGCGCGTTCGGGGACGGGAACGCGGGCACGCGCACCTCGTCGTACGCTCGTGGCCGCTGACGCTCGAGCTCGCGTCGCAGCCACGGGTAGAACGCGTCGTCGGGGCGTGCGCCCCAACGATGCACGACGACGAGGCGCGTCGCTCCCCTCACGCGCGCGCGTAGACCGACGCGACGATCGACGCGACCTCACCCGCGGTCTTCGACGTTCCGTCGAGACCGAGCTCCCACGAGAGCCGCCGCGCGCATCGCGCCTCGGCGACCTCTCGCGAGTATCCGAGTCGCATCAACGTGCCCGCGCGGTCGCGCACCTCGCGCGCCCAGGCGCTCCGGCTCTTCCTCGAGAAGGTACGCGTGAGCGCCGCGGGCACGCTGCTTTCGAGCCACGGGAATTCCATGGCTCGGAGGGTAGCAAACCCGGCGCCCATCTTGGATCAATACGGGTTGGTCGAGACGAACCCGGACCCGCGGCGCATCGTCGAGCGCATCGTGGCCGTCCGGGTGTGCATCGTGGCGCCGGAGCGCCGATGCGTCGCGCGGGGAGGGGGCGTCCGCTCCGGCTCGCGCTCGAGGTCGAGCGACAGAATCCACGTCCTCGTCGAACCGCACGAGCTGATGCGCGCTCCTGTACCCGGTCGCGGTCGCGAGGATGCTGTGCGTGGCGTCGCCGTGATCGAGCGTCTCGTCGTACGGGTTGTCGACGCGCCGGCCATCGATGGAGAGCAGCGCGTCGACCGGCGTCGTGTGGATGCGGATCGTCACCTGCGGTGGCGGCTCCGGCTCTTCGGGGGCGGCTTCTTCGATTCGGCGGCGCCGCCTCTTCGGGCGCAGGCGCCGGCGTCGGGGCGGGCGTGGGCGCGGCGACCTCGGTGCCCTGGGGCGACGCCTCTTGGGTCGGTTGCTCGCTCGGCTCGGACGCGGCGCGCACGGCGGCGTGATCCGGCTCGCCCCCGCTCGACAGCAAGCCGACCAACACGGCGATCAGCGCGACCGCTCCGACCGCGAGCATCGCGATGGTCCCGCGGCCCATCTTGGACGTCGGGAGCACCGGCTCGTCGGCGTCGAACGCCGCGGCGCGCCGAGGTGCAAGAGCGGGCTCGGGCGCGGCGGCACGCGCGGGCGGCGGCGTGGCGGCGACGGGCCGCGGCGCGGGCGCGTGCTGGGGCTCGGTTGGCGGAGCGGAGACCGCGGCGGGCACGGGCGCGGGCGGCGGAACGACAGCGGGTGCGGCCGCCGACCAGCCCGCGTCCTCGGGCTCCCACGAGGGACGAAACTGGGACGAGAGTCGCTCCGCTTCCTCCGCGGACAGGCCGCCGGCGGAAAAACCGCCGTTGCCGCCGTGCCCGTTGCCGTTCGCGTTGCCGTTTCCCGGCTTCGGACCGTCCGGTTGTCCGCCCTCGGCCTTCGGCTCTTCGACTCCGTCCTGCTGCGCGGTGGTGCTCATGCCGAACGTGGAAGTCTACGGTACCACCCACGCATCCTTCCAGCCAGACGCCATTGGGTCGAGGTGGGTGTGACGCACACCTACCTCAGCCCTGCGGGGGGAAAAGCTCGCTCAGCCGATCGTCCCACTCGTCCGCGACCGTGGCGATCGTGTGAAGAAGATCTTCGAACTCCTCGTAGTCGAGCGCGGAGAGCCGGCGGAGCGCTCTGAGGTAGACGGCGTTCTTGTCCTTGTCGATCGCGAACGCTCCGTCGCTCGTCACGAGGAAGTTCAGCTCGAGCAGCCGTCGATAGAACGACTCTCGGTCCGTCGACGGTACGTCCATGATCCGCGACAGGAACAGGAGGATCCCGTGCTCGGTGAGCACGTTGATGCCGACGGTCGCCGAGCCGCGGCGCACGTCGGTGTACCCGTCCTCGTCGAGCGGCTCGAGCTCGACTCCGACCGCTTCGGCGAACCGTCGGATGTAGTCGTTGACCATGTCTTCGGCGTCGCGGTAGACCCGACCGGTCTGACGATCCTGATATGTGGGCGTCTCGCTCACGTAACCTCCCGATGCTAGGTGGGAGCACTGGGTTGAAACCGGCGCATCGTACCAGGTTTCCCGAGGGCTCGGCGGCGTGCCTCGCGCTGCTGCTCGCGCTCGGCTGCGGGGACGATGCCACCGCGCCGGCGCCCTCGCCGGCCCCCGTCGTGGTGGAGGAGGGGTTCGATCCCCGCGCCGCTGCGATCGACGACGCGCGGGCCGCCTACGACGCGCTCGCCGGGACAGCTCACGACGGCGCGGGCACCGTCGAGGGAGTCGCGGCTGCGCGTCGGGCGGCCGAGATCGCCGCCGTCCTCGCGCAGCGCGAGCCCGGCGAAGGCTGGCTCGAGCGTGCCCGATTGCGGCTCGAAGAGGCCTCGCGCCAGAAGTCGCTCGACGGGTCGTGCGAGGCGGCGAACGAGCTCGCGGGGCTCTTGGCGCGCGAGCTCGACGACCCACAGGCTGCCTACACCGTCGCGTATCGGACCGCGCGCCGGTTCGATGGCGGATCGCACGCCGACTGCGTCACCGAAGCGAGACGCATCACCTCCGTCCTCGAGCCGTATGCACCGCCGGGCGCGCAGCTCGCCGCCATCGACGAGGATCCCGACCGGGACGACCCGGGAGCGAGCGCCGACACGGGAGCGTCCACGCCCGAGGAGTCGTTGGCCGCCTGGGCGGAGGCTCGCGGTCTGTCGGACGCGACGCTCGAGGGGGTCTCCGTCTACGGAGCGCCCACCCACGCTACGGGCGGTGCGGGTACCGAGGAGGCGACCGACGTCGTCCGGGTCGTGATGCGCTTCGATCACGTGGCGGTCTTCCGGCGCGCGGAGCTCGCCGCGGACGGAACGCTGCCGCGTCGCGCGTACATCGACTTCGCGCGCACGACGATTGGGGACGGGGTGCCCGCATCGAGCGCGGCCGCTGGCGCCGGTCTCGTGCGCGTTCGCGTCGCAGCCCATGAGGGAGGCGTGGCGCGGGTCGTCTTCGATCTCGAGCCGGACGCGCACTATCACCTCTTCTTTCTCGCGGACCCTTACCGCGTCGTCGTCGACTTCGATCGCGGTGGCGCGAGCCCCGTCGCGGCCGCCGAGGATCGCGACGTTCGCGTCGTCGTGATCGACCCGGGGCACGGCGGCAACGAGTTCGGCGCTCGGCACGAGGGCCTCACCGAGGCGGTGCTCACACTCGACATCGCGCGCCGAGTCGAGGCGGTCCTGCACGAGCGACTTCCGGGTGTGCGCGTCCTCCTCACGCGGCGTCGCGACGAGGTGGTCTCACTGGAGGAACGGGTCGCGTTCGCGAACTCCGTGCGCGCCGACGCGTTCGTGTCGATCCACCTCAACGCGGCGGACGACCCCGTCGACCGGGGCGGCGTGACGACGTTCGTGCTCGACACCACGGACGACAGCCAAGCGCTGCGGCTCGCCGCGCGCGAGAACGGAACCCGACCGACCGAGGTGACGGGGCTCGAGCGGCTGCTCGCGCGCCTCGAGAGGAGCGAGCAGGTCGAAGCGTCACGCGGCCTCGCGACGCTCGTTCAGCACGGCACGCTCACGGGCGGCCGCCGCGTCCTCGCGGACCTCCGCGACCGGGGCGTGAAGAGCGCGATGTTCTACGTGCTCGTCGGCGCCCGAATGCCGGCGGTCCTGGTCGAGGCGTCCTTCCTCAACCAAGAGGAGGAGAACCATGCCCTCGCGACCGACCGCTATCGGCAGGCGCTCGCCGAAGGCATCGGGGAGGGCATCGCCCGCTGGGCGCTCGGGGCATCGCCATCCCAGTGAATTTCGCGTGGATTGTTGCCGCTCCGCATGCCCCGAACCATACTCCGCGCCATGCCCGAGTCGACGCCCTCGCCGAGCATCGATCTCGGGCGTCTCGCCCCCGGTATCTGCGACACGCTCGGTGATTACCTCGCGCAATACCGCGCAAAATTGGTCGAGGCGATCCGTGGGGGCGAAGCCGGAACGAGGGTCGCGGCCCAGCACGCCAAGAGCCTCGACGGGCTCCTGTCGGCGCTCTGCTGCGCTTGCCGCGCTGCGTCAAACGGGGCGCTCGTGTCCCGAGGCCGGCTCGCGCTGGTCGCGGTCGGCGGATTCGGGCGAGGGCTCGTCGGCCTCGAGAGCGACGTCGACGTCCTCTTCCTCTGCGACGACCCGACCGACCCGCACGTGCGCGAGGTCGCCGAGGGGGTGCTCTACCCGCTCTGGGATCTCGGTCTCGAGATCGGTCACGCGGTTCGAAGCGCCGACGAGACCCTCAAGCTCGCGCGCGACGACCTGCGCACGGCGACGACGCTCCTCGACCTCCGGTGTGTCGCGGGCGATGCGAGCATCGTCGACGACCTGTTCCGCGCCGCGCGGCGGCAGGTGTTCGAGCCGCACCTCGGCGCGTTCCTCGAGATGCTCGAAGAGGACACCACGCGGCGGCACGAGCGATTCGGCGGCTCGCTCTATCTCCTCGAGCCGGACGTGAAGCTCGGCCGCGGCGGTCTGCGAGACATCGACGTCGCCGAGTGGGCGGCCAAGGCGCGCTGGGTCGTCCGGCGCGACGAGGACTACGTTCGAACGGGCGCGCTCCGGCCCCGCGAGGTCGAGGAGCTCAACGCGGCGCGCGAGATGTTGTGGCGCGTGCGCAACCTGCTTCATCTGCGGGCGGGCCGGCGTCAGGACCGCCTGACGTTTCCCGACCAGGAAGAGCTCGCGCGCGAGCTCGGGTTCGTGGACGGCGCGACGCTCGCGGTCGAGCAGTTCATGCAGGCGTACTACCGGCATGCTCGCATCGTCGCGCAGACGGCCGAGCGGATGCTCGATCGCGCGCGTCCCGCGAAGGGCAAGCGCCCGGCCGCGGCCGAGGATCTCGCCAACGGCGCGATGATCTTCGACGGCCAGCTGACTCTCCGCCACTCGGCGGAGCTCGAGACCGATCCGGCGCTCGCCCTCCGGCTGTACACCGAGGTCGCTAGCCGCGGGCTCGCGCCGTACCCGTTCGCGCGCGACGCGATCGCGCGCATCGCCGCCGAGCCCGAGTGGCGCGAGCGTCTGCGCGCGTCGCCCGAAGCACAGAAGCTCTTCCTCGCGCTGCTGTGCCGCGCGACCGACCCGCCACTGCGCGCGCGGAGCATGCTCTCCGAGCTCCACGAGGTCGGGCTCATGACGGCGATGGTGCCGGAGTTCGAGCCGCTCACCGGGCGTGTGCAGCACGACGTCTATCACGTGTACACGGTCGACGTTCACTCGGTAGCAGCCGTCGATCGGTTGCATGCGCTCGCGCGGGGGGACCTGCGTGCCGAGCTACCGCTGCCCTCTCGGCTGATCGCGGAGGCGCCGCGGCCTCTGCCGCTCTACCTCGGACTGCTCCTGCACGACGTCGGCAAGGCCCGCGGCGGCAAGAACCACAGCGAGAAGGGCGCAGAGATGGCGGAGCCCGCCGCCCAACGCCTCGGGTTGTCTCGTGTCGACGTCGAACACGTCGTCTGGCTCGTCCGAGAGCACCTCTCCCTCTACCTGTGGGCGATGCGTCGCGATACGAGCGATCCGGAGACGATCGCGGAGGTCGCATCGCGGATTGGGAGCCCGGAACGGCTGCGCGACCTCTACCTGCTGACGGTCGCCGATTTCTCCACGACCAACCCGACCGCGATGACGTCCTGGAAGGCTCGCATGCTCGACGATCTGTACCTGGCGGTGGCGGCGCACTTCGAGGGCGACGGCGGTGCGGTTCGTCAGGGGCGTGCGTCGTCGATCCGCGACGAGGTCAGATTGCTCTTCGGCGCCTCCGACGGTGACGGGGTCGAGGCGTTCGTGCGGGACATGCCCGACCGGTACTTCCTCGCGAACGCCGTCGAGACGATTGTCGAGCATGCTCGGGCTGCAGCGCGCCGCGGCCCGCGGACGGTGCACGTCGCGCGCGGGCCGGCGCCGACCCCCGACGTGAGCGAGCTCCTCGTCACGACCGACGACCGTCCTCGGCTCCTCGCCGACGTCACGGCGGTGCTCGCGAGCCACCGGCTCAGCGTGGTCGCGGCGCAGATCTACACGCGCCCGCGGCGCGACGGGACGGGAACGCGCGGCGCTGCCACGGACGAAGCGTTCGACGTGTTCCACGTTCGAAGGGACGCCCAGGGAAGCGAGCCCGTCGACGAGCCACTGCGCGCGCGGATCGAGCGTGACCTCGGCGCGGTCGCCGAGGGTGCTCTCGACGCCGAGCAGCTGTTGTCTCGGCTGCCGCGCGCGCCGGCGTGGGCCACGCGTCGTGTGCCCGACGTGCGGACGGAGGTCGTCGTCGACAACGCCATCTCCGGTCGCTTCACCGTCGTCGATGTGTTCACGCGTGATCGCGTCGGTCTCCTTCACGCCGTCGCGAAGACGCTGTCGGATCTGCACCTCGGCATCGCGCTCTCCAAGGTCGGCACCGAGGGTGCGCGGGCGACCGACGTCTTCTACGTCGAGGAGAACGGCGGCGGAAAGGTGAAATCGCGCGAACGGCTCGACACGATAAAGAAGACACTCGAGCGAGCGCTGGCCGAGTACCACGCGGAGCTCGACGCCGGTTGACCATGCGACGGGCCGGCATCGCCGCGCTGCACCTCGCGCTCCTCGCGCTCACGGGCGGATGCCCCGGGCCCGGCGCAGGCGCGGCGCACGACGACCAGAGCACCGGCGACGAGGAGGTGCTCTTTCCCGACGAGGCGCGCGAGCGCCAGGCGCAGGAGGCGGAGCCGCCCGCGTCCGACGCGGTGGCGCAGGCCGAGGCCCAGTTGCTCGAAGAGCACGCAGACGAGGCGGTGGCGCTTCTGCGGCAGGCGCTCGACGAGAGCCCGGAGGACGTCCGCGCGCTTCTCGACCTCGGGCTCGCGCTCGAGATGAAGCACGACGAGGAGGGCGCCGAGCAGGCGTACCGTCGAGCGCTCGCCGTCGACCCGGATTTTCCGGAGGCGCTCAACAACCTCGGTGTGCTCCTTCGCGCGAGCCAGCGATACGACGAGGCGGTGGTGCAGCTCCGGCTCGCGATCCAGGCGAGACCGGACTACGCGTCCGCGCACGTGAACCTCGCGATGGCTCTCGAGGAATCGGGCGACCTGCGGCAGGCGATCGATGCGTACCGGCGCGCCGTCCGCTTCGCGCCGCGCGATCCGTATACGCGCGTCAACTTCGGGCTCGCGCTCATCGAGGCGGGCGACCCCGACAACGCAGCGGTCGAGCTGCGACGCGCGCTCGAGCTCGCGCGCGGCGACGCTGCCGCATTGCAGGCCGTGGGCAACGGCCTGCGCCGCGTCGGTCAGCCCGGGCCGGCCGCGCGCGCGCTCGAGCTGGCGATTGAAGCGCGCGGCGAGCCGACGCCCGCGCTCCTCTCGGAGCTCGCGTTGGCCCAGTTCGCAGCCGGTGATCACGACGCCGCCGAAGCGAGCCTCGGCCGTGCGCTCGCGCTCGACGACCGCTACGCGACGGCGCACTACCTCCTCGGGAACATGCTGGCCGGTCGCGGCGCCTACCGCGAAGCCATCCGCCACTACCAGCGCTACCTCGCGCTCGAGCCCCACGGCGACCAAGCCGACAGAGCGCGTGAGCGCATGGAGCACGCGAGGCGCGGCGGAAGGTAGCGGCGCGCTTCCACGCGCCAGCGCGTCAGCGCCGGCCGAGGCCGACGAGGAAGACCTCGTAGCTCTCGGTCCGCACGGCCTCGGGCCGGATCACGCGCACCTTCTCGAACGCTTCGCGCATCGCCTTCTGCGCGGCGGGGAACTCTCCCCCCTGGAAGATCTTCGCGACGAACGAGCCGCCCGGCCGAAGCGCGGTCTTCGCGATCGCGAGCGCGCGCATCGCGAGCTCGTAGCTCCGGTACTGATCCGCGTGCTTCTGACCGGTCGTCGCCGGTGCCATGTCGCTCAAGACGACGTCGAACGGCGCCTCGCCGAGCTCGCCGATGTCGAGCGCGAACGCGTCCGCGACGCGGATCTCGGCGTGCGGCGGGAGCGTGCCCTCGAAGGGTGTGAGGTCGAAGCCGAGGACGCGACCCTTCGGACCGACCCGCTGCGCGGCGTACATCGTCCACGACCCGGGCGCGGCGCCGAGGTCGAGCACGCGGTGCCCCGATCGCAGGATCCGCGTCCTGCGATCGATCTCTTCGAGCTTGTAGATCGAGCGCGCAGGAAAGCCTTCGCGCCGGGCGCGTTTCCCGTACGCGTCCTGCCGCCGCCTACCCAAAGCGACCGTGCTCTAGCTCTTGCTCTTGACGGCGCCGCGAATGGCGACGACGCCGGACCGCGGTCCGGGCACGCCACCCTCGATGAGGACGAGGTTCTCGTCGGCGAGCACCTTCGCGACCGTCAGCCCGAGCACCGTCGAGCGCTTGCCGCCGTGACGTCCCGGCATGCCTACGTTCGGGAACGTGCGGCCCGGGGTCATGTTCTGTCCGATCGAGCCGCCGTGCCGCCGGTACTCGTGCGTGCCGTGCGAGTCCGTCCCGGCGCCTGCGAAGTTGTGGCGACGCATGACGCCCGTGAACCCGCGGCCCTTCGAGATCCCGCTGACGTCCACCTTCTGCCCTTCGGCGAAGACGTCGGCTGCGGTGAGCTTCTGCCCGACCTCGACCTTGTCGGCGAGCTCCTTGGGCACGCGGAACTCGCGCACCACGCTCGGCGCGGTCTCGAGCGAGAGCTTCGCGAGAAGCCCCGCCTCGGGCTTCCTCACGTTCTTCTTTCGCTTCTCACCGAAGCCGAGCTGCAGCGCCGTGTAGCCGTGCTTTGCGTCGTCGCGCTTCGCGAGCACGACGCACGGGCCGGCTTCGACCACCGTCACGCCGACGACCGTGCCGTCGTCGCCGAAGACCTGCGTGCAGCCGAGCTTCCTCCCGAGGAGGCCGAGGTTGGTGTTCATCGGAAAATCCTGCTCTTTCGAGGGGCCGAAGAGTACGAGCGGCACGGAGCTTGTCAAGGCGCTTCGCCGACTTGGGTCCGGCTCGGGATTTGGTACCCTCCCGCCCCCTCATGGACCCCTCGGCGCGCTTCGATCAGGCCTACTACCACGAGCATTACCAGGATCTCCATCGCCGCGTGTCCGGCCGGGCGGAGGTCGCGTCGCTGGTCCGCTTCGTCGCGAGCTACCTCCGCTACCTCGACGTCGACGTCGCCTCTGCCCTCGACCTCGGTTGCGGGCTCGGACGCTGGCGTGCGCCCCTGCGGCGCGCCTTTCCGGACATCGACTACCGCGGCGTCGAGCTCAGCGCCCACGCATGCGAGCGCTACGGCTGGGAGCGCGGCTCGGTGGTCGATTTTCGCGGTCGCGGGGCCGACCTCGTCATCTGCCAAGGCGTGCTCCAGTACCTCGACGCGCGCGACGCCGAACGGGCGATCGAGAACCTCGCGCGCCTCACCCGCGGCGCTCTCTACCTCGAAGCGCTGACGTGCGAGGACTGGCGCGACGCCTGCGATACCGAGCGGACGGACGGAGACGTTCACCTGCGGAGCGCGAGCTTCTACCGCGAGCTTCTCGCTCGCTCATTCGTCGCGTGCGGCGGCGGCTTGTTCGTGCCCAAGAACGGGCCGACGGTGCTGTTCGCGCTCGAGCGGCTCTGAACGGCTCGGTCGAGTCAGAGATACGCCGCCGGTTGCCACTCGATGCGCTCGGCTCGGGCGGAGCGGACGACGGACCAATCGAGGCCCGGAACGCCTTCGCGGTCGTCGTCGAGCAGGTCGGCCAAGAGCCAACGCGCCTCGACGTCACGCATCGCGCACGCGTCCGCGAGCGTCCGGTCGTGCTCGAGGCTGAGGTCGATGCCGAGAGCTTCCAGCCGGTGAAGCGCATCGGGGCGCAGGACGGCCAACAGGCCGAGGGGGGTATCTAGGTCGAACGAAGCCATGGGAGCCAACTCCTGGGCGGCCCTGAGCAACGCGCGTGCCGCCAGGACGCCGCGTTTTCGCCTGAGATGACGCGTTCCACCCCGGCCAACCGAGGAGCCACCTCGGCGATTCGAGCGGCGGAATCGAGCAGCCAGCCAGTGCGTCCGAAACCAACGGAAAAACGCGACGAGACTGTTGGCACACCACCTGCTCTCTCGGCGGTGGGGGTCATGATGGAAGCGATCGAGATCATCCCGTTGGATCCCGAGCCCGAGCCCGAGCCGGCCGTGGCGGAGGGCCCTCGCAGAGCCGAGCCGACCGACGCGCCGTCGCCCGACGAGAGCGGGATCCGCAAGATCCCGGAGGCAGCGGACGACCTATCGGACCTGACCGACGATCTCGTCGAGCTCGGCGGCGCGCCGGAGCGATGCACGGTTCCGCCGCCGGTTCCCGCGCACGCGAAGCGTCGTCCGTCGGAGCGGGTCGATTTCGAGCAGGTCTTGCTTTCCTATCGACCGAAGTCGCACACCCTCGCGGCGGATGACGAGATGCCCAGCATTCCGGGGATTCCCTCCCGGTCTGCGCGTGTCTTCGGTTCCACCACTGGCGCCGCCCGCGTCGCTCGCGCGCTCGCGCGCCGACGAGCTCGCGCTCTGGCTCTTGCTGTTCGCCGCGGGCCTCACCGCCGGCGCGCTGTTTCTGTACTGACCTAGCCGTCGCTACGGCGTGAACGGGCTGACACACGCTCCGGCACGACAGAGCTGCCCGCGCATGCAAGCCATGGCACAGCCGCCGCAGTTGCGGACGTCGTTGTTGGTGTTGACGCAGCTGTCGCCGCACGCGGTCGCCGTCCCGGGGCACGCGCGGCACGCTCCTGCCACGCAGATCTCGTCCGCGTCGCACGCGTTGTCGCAGGCTCCGCAGTTCGCCCTGTCGGTCGCCGTGAGCGTGCACCTGCCACCGCAGTCGGTGGTGGGCGCCGGGCACGTCGCCGAGCACGCTCCGCGCGCGCACACTTCGTCGGTATCGCAGGCGTTGCCGCAGCGCCCGCAGTTGGCCGGGTCGCTCAGGAGCGAGACGCACGCGTCGCCGCAGCTCGTCTGACCGCGCGGGCACGTCGAGCCGCCGCAGGATCCGCCTCGGCACACCTCACCTCGCGCGCACGCCGTGCCGCAGCCCCCGCAGTTCGCGGGGTCGGTGTCCGTCACCACGCACGAGCCGTCGCAATCCATCGCTCCGGTCGGGCACATCGCCATGCACGCGCCCATCGCGCAGACCTCGCCAGCGTCGCATGCGTTGTCGCACGCACCGCAGTTCGCGGGGTCGGAGCGGAGGTTCGCGCAGGTGCCCGAGCAGTCGATGGTGCCGGGCGTGCACACGCAGGTGCCTCGCCCGCAGGTCTGCCCCCCGGCGCACACGGTGTCGCAGTCACCGCAGTGCGCGTCGCTGTCGAGGGCGACGCACGCGCCGCCGCAATCGGTCAGCCCGATGTCACACATGTTCGCGCACCCGCCGAGGCTGCACACCTGCCCGCTCGCGGCGTCGCAGGCCGTCCCGCACTCGCCGCAGTTCGCCGGATCGCTCGAGACGTCCACGCAGTCGGCTCCGCACGCGACGAGGCCGACGCCGCACGTGATCACGCCGCCGCCGTCGTCCCCCGGGCCCGAGTCGAGGACCGGTCCCGAGTCCGTGCCGGGGCCGGAGTCCGTGCCAGGGCCCGAGTCGACGCCCGGTCCTCCGTCGACGCCCGGCAGGCCATCGTCGTCGCCGCCACACCCCACGAGCACGAGCGCAGCGCACGCGCTCAACGCGATCAGGTTCCGAGCCATGTCGACCTCCATGCGAAGCGGAGAAAGACCGATCGTCGCAAGGCGAGGGCGACCCTGTCAAACGGCGCGCCTCGCACGCCTCCAGCTCAGAAGCCGAACAAGCGCCGCGCGTTCGTGGCCGTCGCCGCGCGCAGCTCGTCCTCGTCGTCTCCTCGGAGGCCAGCCAGAAACGCCGCGGTGTGTGCGACGTGCGCGGGCTCGTTGCGCTTGCCGCGGTGAGGGACGGGCGCGAGGAACGGCGCGTCGGTCTCGACCAGTACCGCGTCGATCGGCAGCTGCTTCGCCGCGGCCCGAACGCCGTCGGTCCCGCGCGGGAACGTGACGAGCCCGCTGAACGAGCAGACGAAACCGAGGTCGAGCGCGGCGCGCGCGAACGGAGCGTCCTCGCTGAAGCAGTGGATCACGCCGCCCACGTCGGATGCGCGCTCCTCGCGGAGGATCGCGAGCGTCTCTTCCGGCGCGCTTCGCGTGTGCACGACGATGGGCTTCTTCGTGCGGCGAGCGATCGCGATCTCCGCTCGAAACGCCTCTCGTTGTGCATCGCGCGGCGAGTGGTCGTAGTGGAAGTCGAGGCCCGTCTCGCCCACGGCGACGACGAGCGGGTCCTCGGCCGACCGCGGCTCGATCCGATCGAGCAGCGCCCGAGACGCGACGCTCGCGTCGTGAGGGTGGACGCCGACGGTGGCGCGCATGCGGTCGGTGTACCGACGCGCCACCGCGAGCGCGGCGTCCGCGTCTTCGAGCGCGCGAGCGCACCCGATCGTGACCATCCAGTCGACGTCGTTCTCGCGAGCGCGAGAGAGCACGGCGTCGAAGTCCTCTGCGAATCGATCGAAATCGAGGTGGCAGTGGCTGTCGACGAGCCCGGGCCGCCCGCTCATCCCGCGAGCGCCTCCCGCGCGAGGCGTGCGGGCTCGCCGTCGCCGGTCGCGAGCGTCGAGAGGGCCGCGCGCGCGGCGTCGCTCACCTTGGCGAGCTGGGAGAGCGCGCGCGTCAGGATGACCGGGTCGGCTCCACGCGGCCGCTTCGCCAGCGCGACGAGCTCCGGAACGAGCTCGACGATCCGCTCGTCGCCGGCGATCTCGGCCGCGAGGCTTCGACCGTATGGGCGGAAGGCCGACAGCGCGCGCCGCAGGGCCTCGACGCCACGCGGGTCGCCGAGACGCGCGAGCGCCCCGCCCACCGCGGCGAGCAGGATCGGCGACACGATCTTCTTTGCGGCGACGCGCGCGAGATCGTCCCGCGCCGCGTCGTCGCCGAGATCGCGTAGCGCGAGCGCAGCCGCGACCGCCCAGTCGGGGTGGTGTACGGCGTGGCGGAGAACCCGCGTCGCCCGCGTGTCTCGGAGCCGCGCGAGCGCGAGCGCGGCTTCGGTGCGCGCCGGCGGGCTGGGATCGTCGAGCAGAACCGCGAGCGCGTCGGCGGCAGCGGGGTCGCAAAGGACGCCGAGCGCCTCCGCCGCGTGGGAGCGCACCTCGGGGTCCGTGTCGTCGAGGAGCGGGGTGAGCGCCGAGAGAGCGCCTTCGCCACCGGCCTCGACGTAGCTCATCGCGGCCTGAAAGCGCACGTCCGGAAACGGGCTCTCGAGCGCGGTGCGGATCGCCGAGAGCAGCTCGTCGCCGCCGAGCGCGCCAGCGGCGATCACCGCGGCCTGCCTCACGCGCGGGTCGCCGTCCTGTATCCGCGCCGCCACCAGCGCGGTCGCGTCGCGATCGCCCACCCGCCCCAAGGACACGAGGGCGGCCCGGCGCACGGTCGGATTGGCGTCGTCGGCGAGCGAGCGGAGCGCGTCTGCCGCCTCGGCCTCCCGCCCCTCCGGCGCTCGACCGAGCCGCTCCGCCGCGGCCCGCCGGGCCTCCGCCCGTCGAGCGGCGCGGTCGCGCAGGGCCGCCTCGAACGTGGGCGCGAGCTGCGGGATCAGTGACATCGGGGCCGATCCATACCGCGGCGACGCTGGACGCGCATCCGCTCCGCGGCTACCGCACCGCGTCATGCGAGATGTGCGGAAATCGCCGTTAGGCGTTTGACGAACCACCCCTGCCCCGTGCCATCATGCCTCCGCGGAGCGCCGTTTCTCCAACGCTTTTCGTCGGTACGCTCGTTGCTGTGGTCGGGGCACCCGCCGGGCAGCAGCATCCGACATTCACGGACGGGCTCACCAGGGAACGAACTCAGAGAGGAGGGAGTGGAGATGACGAAACCGACCCGGACCATCCTGCTGTCGGCCGTGCTCGCGCTTTCGGGCTGTGCGATGCAGACGGAGGACGGCACCTCAGCCGGCCTCGTCACGGTCGACAAGGCGGACATCGAGAGCCAGCTGTTCTACATCGACCCGAGCATCTCCTCGATGCCGATGACGGCGGACGAGGTGCCGGACCTGGCGATCGCGATCCCCGTTCAGATCCGGTTCTACGACGATCTCGCCGTCGCGTGGCGGGTCTCGCCGAGCGGTGAGTCACTCGGATGCGCGAACGAGGCGGCCGTCGCGTCGTGGCGCCTCGAGACCGCCGTGCCGACCTCGGGCGACGACATCGCGCCGGAAGGCGTGGACCCGCCCGTCGAGACACCGGCTCCCACGATCCGGCCGCCGCGCGTCATCGAGACGCAGCCGCCCTTCGCCCAGGTGTCCTCTGGTGTCGCGAGCGTTCGCCGTCAGGGGCCGTACGACCCCTTCGCGAGGCTCGACTGGCTGCGGGGCCGTCTCGGCCAGCTCGTCGAGCTGCCGCGGAGCGGTCACCCCGGCTGCTTCTGAGCTCGAGATCCTGATCCCATCGAGCGGGCGCGCGTCCACGGGATGCGCGCCCGTTCTCGTTGGCGCTCAGGACACGTCGCTGCCGGGCACGACGTCGCGGTCCGTGCAAAGCACGCTGAGCCCGTCGGCGTCGCTCGCGCGCAAGACCATCCCTTGCGACTCGAGCCCCATCATCTTGCGCGGGGCGAGGTTCGCGACGACGACGATCCGGCTTCCGACGAGCGCCTCGGGCGCGTAGTGCTTGCCGATGCCGGCGAGGATCTGCCTCGGCTCGGGCTCGCCGAGATCGACCTCGAGGCGCAGCAGCTTGTCGCTCTTCGGCACGCGCTCGGCCACGCGGACCACGCCGACGCGGAGCTCGAGCTTGACGAATCGTCGAACGCGATGCGCCGCCGTCGCGCGGCGGCAGGCGCCGGCTTCTTCGGTCGCCGGCGGAGGGGCCGGTGCCTGCGGCGCTTCGCTTCCGAGGCGTGCGGGACGAGGCGCTCGAGGATCGCCGCCTCGCGGGCCTCGTCGAAGCGCGGAAAGAGCGCCTCGCCGGGGCTCGTGTCGGTCCCGCCCGGCAGCCCGCCCCACGCCGCGGGCCAGATGTCGGCGCCCTCGGTCGGAGCGACTTCGGGAGCCCGAGCTGCGCGAGGAGCGCGTCGCACTTGCTCGGCATGAACGGCCAGAGCATCACGCCGAGCCAGCGCAGCGCCTCGAGCACGGTGTAGGCCACGACCTCGAGGCGCTTCGGGTCTTCGCTCTTCGCGAGCGTCCACGGCGCGGTCTGAGTCGACGTACTTGTTGGCCGCTGCGACGAGCTCCCACATCGCCTCGAGCGCGCGGTGCGGCGCGATGTCGTCGAGGTGCGCAGCCGCCGCGGCCGCGGCGCGGCGCGCGACGTCGACGAGCGCGCGATCGGTCGTCCGTGAGGTCGAGGCCGCCACGGGCGGCACGCGACCGTCGAGGTTCTTCTTCACGATGCGACGCGACCATGCGGTTGAGCAGGTTGCCGAGGCCGTTGCCGAGCTCGCCGTGGTAACGGGCGAGCAGGTTCTGGTGGCTGAAGTCGCCGTCCTGACCGAACGCCACCTCGCGCATCAGGTAGTAGCGAACGCACGTCGGCGCCGAAGCTCGCGACCAGCGGGCCCGGGCGGGATGAAGTTGCCGAGCCGCTTGCTCATCTTCTCGCCGTTGACGGTGAGCCAGCCGTGCGCCCACACCTGCGTCGGGGGCGCGATGCCCGCGCTCATCAGGAACGCCGGCCAGTAGACCGCGTGAAAGCGCAGGATGTCCTTGCCGACGAGGTGCACCTCGTCGGCGTTCGCTTGCCCAGAACCGATCGAAGAGCGGCGACTCGCCGCGCTCGGCCGGCCCGCCGAGCGCGCTGATGTAGTTGGTGAGCGCGTCGAGCCACACGTACATGACGTGCGCGGGATCGCCGGGCACCGGCACGCCCCAGCGGAAGGTGGTGCGCGAGACGGCGAGATCTCGAGACCGCTCCGGACGAAGCACTTCACCTCGTTGAAGCGCCTTCGGGCTGCACGAACTTCGGATTCGCCTCGTAGAACGCGAGGAGCCGCTCCGTGTAGCTGGCTCAGGCGGAAGAAGTAGCTCTTCTCCCGCATCCGCATGACCTTGCTGCGCGTCACCTCGTCGAGCGCCTCGAGCTCCTTCTCGGTGACGAACGCCTCGTCGGCGACCGAGTACCAACCCTCGTACTCACCGAGATAGATGTCGCCGCGCTCGCGCAGCATTCGCCACAGGCGCTGGACGCGATCCTCGTGGCGCTGCTCGGTGGTGCGGATGTAGTCGTCGAACGCGCAACTCGATCTCGCTCGAACGCCTCGCGGAACGGCGGCGACATCTCGTCGACGAACGCCTGAGGCTCCTTGCCCAGCTCGCGCGCGCGCTGCTCGACCTTGAGGCCGTGCTCGTCGGTGCCCGTGAGGAACCGGGTCGGGCGGCCGCGCATCCGCGGGTAGCGAGCTAGCATGTCGGCCGCGATGGTGCAGTACGCCTGCCGATGTGGGGCCTGTCGTTGACGTAGTAGATGGGCGTCGTGACGTAGAACGGCCTCATCGGGCGTCTCTCAGCTGGAAAAGAAGCGCATCGAGCGCGATCTGACGGTTGGAGTTGCGCTCGAACCAATCGACCGTGTCGACGATGAGCTCGACTCGCGCTGCGGCGCGCGCCGGGTCGGTGACCGTCGGCTCGCTCGCGGATCTCGGACGCCCGATGCCGGAAGACGAGCGAGTCGTCCGCGAGGCCCAGCCCGACCGCCGCGATGTCGCGATAGAGCGCAGCGAGCGTCTCGAGCGTCGTCTCGAGCGTCGCATTGCGCGCTAGCGCCTCCGCGATGTCGACGAGGGCGCCCGGCTTCTTGCTCTCGACGCCGCGGTCGATGCGGAGCGCCATCTCGAAGATCGCCTCTCCGGCGCCGTCGGCCGCGAGCGCGAGGGCCCGGTCCGCGCGGCCGTCCGCGAGCGCGACCGCCGCTCCGCGCGCGTCCTCGGGCACGCCGTGGGACTCGAGGATCCGCTCGAGGAGGCCCGGCGGCAAGCGCGAGAACGTACCGACTGGCAGCGTGAGCGGATGGTGGGCAAGAGGCGCTCTGGGCGCTCGCTCGTGAGGACGAACGTCACGCCGCGCTTGGGCTCTTCGAGCGTCTTCAAGAGCGCGTTCGCGGACTCCGGGTGAACCTCGGGGAACGACACGTCGGCCTCGGGGAACACGAGGAAGGCGTGCTCGCCCTCGAACGGCGCGAACTGCGCGACGGGCAGGATGTCTTGCCGAAGCGTCTCGACTTGGATGTTGCGGTTGCCGTCCTCGCGCGGGCGGAAGAAGCGCAGGTCGGGGTGATTCCCGTTTCCGATGCGGCGACACACGTCGCACTCGCCGCAGCCTTGCTCGGGCCGAGTCGGGCAGAGCACCGCGCGCGCGAGCGCGACCGCAGCCATCGACTTGCCGACGCCGCTCGGCCCCTCGAAGAGGTACGCGTTCGCGAGGCGCCCCGTCTCGACCGCGTGGGTGAGCACGCGGACCGCGCCCTTCTGCGCCATGATGCGCTGAAACGTCATGGTGTGCCTCGATCCAGGGGGAGCTCGAAGAGCGATTGCGCCATCGTCTGCATCGCGTCGACGACGACCGACGGGTCGAGCACGTCGGGCTCGACGAAGACCTGCATCACGAGGCCGTCGAGCAGGCCGAGGAGCAGCCGCGGCAGGACCTCCACCGGCACGCGCGACCGGATCCCGGCCACCTCGAGCGCCGGCAGGATCGTCTCGGTCACCTGCGCTGCCGCGTACCGGTAGTACGCCGCCAGCTTCGGGCGAAGCGCCTCGTCGTACTGGCTCTGCGCCAGAAGATCGGCGACCACGAGCGCCTCGTCGGTGCGCTCGGCGCGAACCTGCCACAGCTCCATCAGCGAGGAACGGATCGACTCGAAGGGGTTGTCGCTCGAGCGCCACGCGGCGAGCGTCCGCTTGGCGACCGCGTCACACGCGGTCTCGAGGACGACCTGAATGAGCGCCTCCTTGGTCGGAAAATGGTAGTGGACCGCGCCCTTGC
Source organism: uncultured delta proteobacterium (assembly GCA_963740495.1). Lineage (GTDB taxonomy): Bacteria > Myxococcota_A > Polyangia > Polyangiales > CAVUEK01 > CAVUEK01. Next base: position 255,901 of record CAVUEK010000001.1, on the reverse strand, counting down.
TCATCCCCGCCTCGCGCGCGATGTCCATCAGGCTGGTCCGCGCGTACCCCTGCCGCGCGAGCACTCGGATCGCCGCGTGGACGATCTGCGCCGCGCTGATCTCGCTCTTCTTGTACCGCATGGGGGCCGCAAAAATGCCTCCCGGGACGGGGCAGGTCAACCGGCTTGCAAGGCCTCGTGCGCGCGCCGCGCTCGGCGTCCCGCGATTGTCACGGGGCGGGCGTGCAGGGCGTGCTTGCCGGGAGGTGAAGCGCCGAGACGTCGACCGCGTGGAGCGCGAACGCGCCGCGGATCCGCGCGGCCGGTGGCGCGCCGGGCGACAACGGCGCCGGGGTGTACGCGCGAAAGAAGACCGGGCGATTCGCGACACGTCCCCAAGGCGAGAGTGCAAACGACGTGTCGAGTCTGGCGCCGCTCGTGTCGGTGCACGAGGCGCCGCCGAGCGTGGTGCGCATGTTCCCCGAGTCCGTCGAGAGGTCCCGAGCCGCTCCGCCGGTCGCGGACCACGTCGCCGGTGCCGAGGAGCTCATCGTGTCCGACACGAGGACCCAACCGACGCACCCGCTTCGTGGGGCGGCCGGCGGCGTGACGAGAACCGATCCCGTGGTCGCGGCCACGCCGGACGGAACGACGACCACCTCGTCGCTCGCCGTCCATCCGCTCGGTGCGAGCAGCGCCTCTGCTTCCACATGGGCGAGCGCGACCTCGACCGGAAGCCCCGAGCGCTCCACGTCGCCGGGCGTCACACCGGGCATCAAGAACGTCCGGACGTGAACCGAGCCGCTCGCGGCGACGTGAGCGTGCGTCGAGCCGCACGCTGCCACCGTCGAGATCGTGGCCGAGCACGAGAAGACGCCGGGCGTGGCCCCGGCCGTCGACACGTCGCGGAGGCCGGACGACGGCGAGAAGACCGCGACGACGCCGCACGCGTCTTCGAGCTCCGCGACGTCGAGGTCGAAGTCGACCAGCGCCCCGGTCTCCACGCGCCAACCCGCTGCGGCCACGTAGCCTCGCGCCTCGAGGTCGTGGTCGATCGCCGCGGTGTCGCTCGCCCGGCACGCGCGCGTGCCGAGCGGTCCGAGCGCGGTGTCGGCGCCGACGAACGGAAGGAGCGCCATGGGCGCCGGCGGCAGCGGCGGTGGCGGAGCTTCCTCCCGCGTCGCGAACAGGACCAGCACGAGCGCGCCGAGAGCGAGCGTGAGGAACGACGCTCCGATCGCGAGGCTCGGGCCTCGCTCCCCTCGCTTCGCCGGCTCGCCCCTTGCCATGCTCGTTAAACGCTACGGGCCGCCGGAGCTTCCGGCGGCCCGCGCGGTTTACTACTCGAGGATCAACCCGCCGACGTGCTCACCGAGGCCGAGACCTCGACGCTGACGCTGACGTTCGCCGTCGCCGCCGGAAGAGCGGCCGCTGCGGCGCCTGCGCACTGCACGGCGTTCAGGCCGAGGTCCGCGACCGCGTCCGGAAGGCGCGAGCCGGTGTCCACCATCGCCTGAGCCGCCCCGCCGAGGCGCTCGAGCTTGCCCTTGAGCGCGGTGATGGCGGGGAGCCCCGCCTCGAGCGCGGCACGAAGCCGGCCGACGCGGTCCGAGACGTTCTCGCCGACGTTGCCGCTGATGTTGACCGCGACGCGGCCCGGGCGGCACTCCGCGGTCGCCTCGAGCTTCGCCTGGCACGAAGCCTGGCAGTCCGCGCTCGCGCTCGGCGGCCTGACCTCGCCCGTGCAGCGCGGCTCGGTGAACTCGACCGAGCACTCGCCGCGGCACTCGCCTTCGCACGAAGCGCTCGCTTCGACGACGCAAGAGCCGGAGCACGAGCCCTGGCAGCCCGCCGAGCACGTTCCCTGGCACTCGCCGCTGCAGCGTCCGTTGCACTGACCGTCCGCGCCGGTCGCCGAGCAGGTGCCGTCGCACGTTCCCTGGCACGTTCCGGTGCAGCCGGCCGAGCAGGTGCCTTCGCACTTGCCGGAGCACGACGCGTTGGCGTCGACCGAGCAGCTGCCGTGGCATTCGCCGCTGCAGCCGCCGCGGATACTCGCCGCCGTCGCACTGCATGCTGACCTCGCCCGGGTCGACGTCGACCTCGCACGAGGCGTAGCAATCGGCCGACGCGCTCATCGACACCTCGCACACCGGCGGCTCGGCGACGACCGAGATGGTGAGCGATGCCGACGCGCGAAGGTCCTGCACCTCGCTGCGGATCTTCGCGGTGACCGCGTCGCACGCGGCCTTCACCTCGGGCGTGTCACCCGAAGCTGCCATGTCCGCGTCGGACAGGCCGAGCTCGTGGCCCATGTCCTTGCACGCGTTGGTGAGCGAGCCTGCGATGTCGTTCGCGGCGTCGACGAACGTGTTCGTCGCGTCCACGAACGCATTGAGCTTGCGCGCCGAAGCGCTTGCGCCGAAGTCGCCGGAGCACTGCGCGGAGAGCCCGCCGCCGCCTCCCAGTCCTCCGATGCCGCCGCCGCAGCTCGAAGAGAGCGCCACCGACGCGCCCACGAGCGCCACGATCAGTCCGAATTTCGCTTGTCGCATGGGGTTCCGCCCCTCCTTCCCTTCACGGGAGCACCCGTATACCACAGGCCCGCCGAAGGATGTTCAGCAATGGATGGGGCAAGATTCCCGTGGAAGCGCGTGGGGGGGGCGCGCCGTTGCGCTGCCTCCGATGCGTGGTAACCCCCCTGGTTCCATGGAGAATCAACGTGGCGAGACGCTCCCCGAGCTCGTTTCCGTGATGCGGGCGCTCCTCGCGCCCGACGGCTGCCCGTGGGACCGCGAGCAGACGCTCGAGACCCTTCGAGCGTACGTGATCGAGGAGGCGTACGAGGTCGTCGACGCGATCGACGCGGGATCGCCCGAGCTGCTCCGCGAGGAGCTCGGGGACCTGCTGCTGCAGATCGTCTTTCAGGCCGAGCTCGCGCGCGTCAAAGGTTGGTTCGGTCCCGACGACGTGGTGAGCGGCATCTGCGAGAAGCTCGTGCGCCGGCATCCGCACGTCTTCGGGGAAGAGACCGCGAGCTCGGCGGCGGCCGCGCTCGGCAACTGGGAGCGCATCAAGAAGGCCGAGAAGGGCGACCGCGGCGCGCTCGACGGCGTGCCTGTCGCGCTGCCGGCGCTGCTGCGCGCGGTTCGCGTCGGGGAGAAGGCGTCCGCGGTCGGCTACGATTGGCCCGACGCGTCGGGCGCCCGGCGCAAGGTCGACGAAGAGCTCGCGGAAATGGATCGCGCGCTCGCGTCCGGGGACGGCGGCGCGGTCGAGTCGGAGCTCGGCGATGTTCTCTTCGCCCTCGCGAGCTTCGCGCGCAAGCAGGGGCTCGATCCCGAAGCGGCGCTTCGCGGTACGCTCGCGCGATTCTCGGCGAGGTTCACGGCGACCGAGCGGGCCGCACGGGACGCGGGCACGGCTCTGTCGGAGATGACCCCGGACGCGCTGGACGCGCTCTGGCAGAACGCGAAGCGCGAGGTGGGCTAGCAGCCATCGCGTTCGGTTCTTCAACGGACTGCTAGAGTCTCTCGACGGCGGGAGCAAGGGGGCTTCGGGTGGCAATCGGGCTCGCGATGACGCGTTTCGCCTCGCTCGGGCTCGTCGTGTGCAGCGTGCTCGGTTGCGCATCGGGCACCGTGGTCGGCGCGCGGGTGCTCCGACCCGCGGTCGTCCCGCTGCGAGCGTTTCCGCGCGTCTGGGTGACGCGCGGTCATCTGCTCGAGGAGGTGACGCTCTCGGAGGCGCTCGGCGCGCACCTCACGGAGCTCGGCGGCGTCGAGGTCAGCTTCGTCGACCTCGACTCGCTCGAGCCCGCCCGGACCGCCGGACGGATACCGCCGGCGACGATTGTCGTGATCACGCAGATCGATTTCCACGAGTCGACCGATTCGCGCTGGACGTCTCGGCCGGAGACGGTGTGCGGGTCGGCGGGCTGTTACGCCGGACGTCGAACGTACGTCTACGACGTCCCGACGCTGCGGGCGGTTCTCACGCTCACGGTGCACGATGGGCCGACGGCGCAGCTGCGGCAGCGCCTTCGTCTGAAGGCGGACGAGGAGGGCCGCGACTACGACGTGATGCGCCATCGGGCCACGGCAGCGCTGGTGGACCGCCTCCTGCCGCTCGTCGACCAGAGAGTCGAGAACGTTCGCGTCGTCCTCTACGGTGTGGACGTTCCCGAGGTCGAGGCAGCCGTGCGCACGATCGCGCGTGGAGAGTGGACGGCCGGGCGGCGTGCTCTCGAGCACGCCGTTCGCAGCGACGCGGTGCGCGCGCTCGAACCGAGCGAGCGAGCGCGCGTGCTCTACGACCTCGGTCAGGCGCGGCGATTCGATCCCTCCACGCTCACCGACCCGGAGCGTCATTTCAGGGCCGCCGAGCACGCGCTCCGCGCAGCGATCCGGCTCGATCCGGACCGCCGTTATCGACGCGCGCTCGCCGAGCTCGCTGCACACCGCGAAGGCGTCGAGCTCGTGCGCGAGCAGCAGGACGCGGCCGAGCACAACTTCCGAGTCGGGCAGGGCGTGCCCGAGCCGCCGCCCGGGTACTTGCAGTCACCGCCGCCGTGAGCCGAACGCGACCGCGTCCTCGATGTGGTCGAGCTCGAGCACGAGCATGACCAGCCGGTCGAGGCCGAGCGCATTGCCGCCGCTCGGCGGGATGCCGTCCTCGAGCGCGCCGAGGAAGCGCTCATCGAGCGGGTAGCGAGGAAGGCCGCGCGCCACGCGCTCGCGGTCGTCTGCTTCGAGGCGCGCGCGCTGTTCGTCGGCGTTCGTGAGCTCGGAGAAACCGTTCGACAGCTCGAGCCCGCCGGCAAACGCCTCGACCCGGTCGGCGAACCGCGCGTCGTCCCGGTGAAGCCGTGCCAGCGCTGCGGCGTGCGCCGGCCAGTGCGTGAGAAAGACCGGACGCTCGCGCCCGAGCACCGGCTCGACGCGCTCGACGAACGCCCGATAGAACGCGTCCTCGTCGTCACGGATCGCGTCGAGCTCGAGCCCGGCGTGCCGCCGGAATGCCTCGTCGACGCGAAGTCGCTCCCACGGCGGCGACAGGTCGATCGTTCCGCTCGGCGTCCGCACGCGCGCGTCCCCGTCGCGAACGGCGCGAGCGACGTCGCTGACGAGCTCTTCGGTGTCGCGCATGATCGCGTCCGATCCCGGCGAACGCTCGGTACCACTCGAGCATCGTGAACTCCGGCTCGTGGTGAGCGCCGATCTCGTCTCGCCGGAAGCACTTCGCGAGCTGATAGATGCGCGTCGCGCCTCCGCAGAGCAGGCGCTTCATGTGGTACTCGGGGCTCGTCCCGAGCCACATCGGCTCGCCCATTCCGTGGACCTCGAACGCGGCGAGATGGAGCTCGATGCCGGGGCTTCGGCACGACGAGCGGCGTCTCCACCTCGATGAAGCCGCGCTCGTCGAAGAAGGCGCGCACGGCCGCGAGCACGTCCGCCCGTCGACGAAGGAGACCCGCGCGTCGCCCACCGTCCGCCGTGAGCCACGTCCAATCCGAATCCGGCCGTGGGAAGGCTCGCGCCGGTGCGGTCTCGACGCGCACCGAGCCCGCGTCGAGCGCCGATCCGTCGAAGACGCCCTCGACGACGACCCAGGACCCGATCGGCGGGTGCGGCTCCACGGCGAGCCTCACCTCGATCCGGCCCGAGCCGTCTTCGATGTGCGTGTGACCAGCGGGGCCCGTGACGACCCGCCCCGCCACGGTGACACGGGTCCCGGCGGGCAGATGGCGCACGACGGCGGCCGGCTTCATGGAGACCGGAGAGGCTCTACTTCACGCGCTCGACGTAGGTCGCGGTGCGCGTGTCGATCTTCAGCTTCTCGCCCTGCTCGACGAACAGCGGGACCTGCACGACGAGCCCCGTCTCGAGCGTGGCCGCCTTCTGCACGTTGCTCGTCGTGTCGCCCTTGAAGCCTGGCTCGGTCTCGACGACGGTCAGCTCGACGAACGTCGGCGGGGTCACGCCGATCGGGCGGCCCTTGTAGATGAGGACTTCGACGGTGACGCCGTCGAGGAGATAGTGCTTCGTGTCCCCGATGTTCTCCTCACCGAGAGTCATCTGCTCGTACGTGCGCGTGTCCATGAAGACCTAGTGGTCGCCCTCCGGCGTACAGGTACTGCATCTCCTTCGTCTCCATGTCGGCCTGCTCGAGCTTCTCACCGGTCTTGAACGTCCGCTCTATCACGGCGCCGGTGATCATGTTCTTGAGCTTCGTCCGCGTGAACGCCTGGCCCTTGCCGGGCTTGACGAACTGGAACTCCATGACGTTGTACGGGTTGCCGTCGAGGACGATCTTCAATCCCTTGCGGATGTCGGAGGTGTCGTACATGGGCCTCTACTCGTGTCGAATGGCTTGCCGGACGACGACTTCGTTCCCCGGCGTGTGAGCTCCCGCGTCGGGCTCGGCCGTGATGCGGAGCTCGAAACGGGACCACGGCGTCGCGAGCCACGCTCGTCCTGTCCGTCGACGCGCATCGTAGTCGAACGATCGACTCTTCGTTACCCCCTCTCTGGTCACCGCCCAAGCGACGTACGTCGTGAGGCCGTCGCCGAGCGTGGCGGGGGGCGGGAGGTGGTCGAGCTCCACGGTGACGAGCACCATGTCCCCCTCGATCCACTCCGTCTGGGCGATGCCTTGCGCTCTGTCCGCGAGCGTCGTCCCGCTGAGCCGGTGATCCCCTCCGCGAGCGCAGCCCACCGCCGTGGCGGCGAGCGCGAGGCATGCGGGGTGAACGGCGCGCATCGGCGGCGCTTTTAGGCCGCGCCCGATCCCGCGTCAAGGCGGCCGGCTTGAAATCACGGCGATCCCGGGCTAATCCGCCCCGGCGATGCGCGAGGCCGACGAGGAGATCCGCGAGATCAAGAAGGAGATCATCGAGTCTCGCGGCCTCAACATCAAGACGAACAACCTCGTCAACTCGCTCGCGGCCGACATCAAGTCCATCGCGAAGCGGCAGGCCGGATACGAGCGTCGCTTCAATTGGAACAGCGCCATCGCGTATGTCCTCTTCGCGACGCTCTGCTTCGTCGGGCTGAAGCTCGGCTCCGACGCGCGCATCCGCGAGATCGAGTCCGAGAAGGAAGACCTCGATCACCAAGTTCGGGACCTGCAGGGGGAGCTCTCCGTGGAGACCGAGCGCGCGGAGCAGCAGAGCGTGCGGAGACCGAAGCGTACAGGTACTACGAGCTCATCCGGCAGCAGAGCCGGCGCGAGGTCGTCGACGGCTACGAAGCCATGCGACAGGTGCCGGTCACGCGCGCCGAGGCCGCGTTCTTTCGCGACACGGTCGATCGCTTCCAGCTCGACCTCAGCGTGCAGTCGTATCAGGAGGGGCTCGACCACATGCGAACGGGCCGCTACGCCGAGGCCGCCGAGAGCTTCCAGGAAGCGATCGACCTCGAGGACGAAGGCGCGCACATCCCGGCGGTGAAGTACAACCTCGCCAAGGCGCTGCGCCGCCTCGGCCGCCAGAGCGAAGCCGTCGTGCTCGCTCAAGCCGTCGTCGACCAGACGATCGACCGCGAGCTCCAAGACGACGCCCTTTGGCTCGTCAGCGAGTGCAACGAAGACCTCGAGCGGATCGACGAGGCGCGTAACGCATTACGCACGTTGCTCCGGAGGTGGCCGAGATCCGCGCTCGTGCCCGATGCGCGCCGGCATCTCGGCGAGCTGAACCTCCGCGTGCTTCGCGGCGGCACCAACCCCGAGTGAGTCTTTTTCTGCTCGACGGCCCGTCGTGAAGTAGACTTCCGACAGAGCCCCGGATGTCGAAGCCGCGAATTGCCTACATCGGGTCCGGGGGGGCCGCGAAGGGCATCGCCCATCTCGGGGTGATGAAGGCGATGGAGGAGCTAGGCGTCAGCGCCGACATCTTCGTCGGGGCTTCTTCGGGCGCGATCGCGGGGGCGTTCTTCGCACAGGGCGTCACGCCGGACGAGATGGTCGATTGGTTCCGACCGTTCTACCGGCGCCGCGACCCATCGCCGCTCGCCGGTCGCCACTTCCTCGGTCTGCCGAACGGAGAGCAGTGGCGGTCACTCGGTTACCTGGCGAGCGGGGTATTCAGCATCGACAGGTTCGAGCGGTTCCTGCGCGCGCGCCTTCCGATCAACGACTTCCGCAAGCTCGATCGGACGCTCCTCGTCACCGCCTGCGACACCGACGGACGCGGTCGCGTGATCTTCGGAAAGGGTTACGAAGAGGATGTGTCGATAAGCCAGGCCGTCGCCGCGTCGTCCTGTGTGCCGGTCCTCTTTCGTCCGTACCGCATCGGCGACCGTTATTACGTGGACGGGGAGCTCGTTCGCACGTTGAGCATCGATCTCGCGGTCGAAGCCGGTGCTGACGTGGTCGTCATCTCGAACGTCTACCGGCCTCACGTCACGCGGAAGGGTCACCGCTCGCTCGTTCACTCGGGCGGCGCGGCGGTCGCACGTCAGTCGCTCAACATCATCCTGTCCGAGAAGGAGAAGCGCGGGATCGATCTCATTCACCGCCTCTACCCTCACGTGACGGTGCTGAACGTCTCGGCTGACCTTGGGAGCATCCCGTTCACGAGCCGCTGGCAGGCGAGGAAGCTCCTCACACGTGGCTACCGTGAAGCGCTGCGCGTGCTCGCCGCTGCCAAGCAGCGCGGCGTGTTCGAGGTGCGGAGCAACGTTCGCTCGGTCGGCAAGGCGTAGCGCGCGCGTCAGCGCACGACGACGTTCGCCGATCCGTCGGAGCCGTCGGTCGCGCCCCGAGCCTCGCCGTGTGGACCGCCGGCGCCTCCGCGGACCGAGATCCGTCCGGTGAGGTCGCCCGCGCTGCTCAGGATCTCGATCCGGCCACCGCCGCCACCACCGCCGCTCGGGCTCGCGTCGGACGCGCCGACGCTGCCCGCCCCGCCATCCGCGACGAGCGCGCCACCGATGTCGACCTGGATTCCGCTCAGGAGAATGCCGCCGCCCGAGCCACCGCCGCCGCCTGCGCCGATGCTCGGCTCGTCCGCGCTCGCGCCCCGAACGTCGATCGAGCCTCGGATGGAGATCGTCGGCGCGCTCACGAAGAGCGCCGCGCCGCCCGCTCCGCCGAGCGCGTTGCTCGCGCTTCCTCCGGCGCTTCCGATCCGAAGTGCGAGCGACGTGGGGTCGCCGTTGGCGCCGCCTCCCGCGCCTGGTGCGCCCGACGGGCCGAAACCTCCGAGACCGCCCTCACCACCGTAGCCGCCGCCGCCCGCACCGCCGTCGGTGCCTGCGCCTCCGCCGCCCGAGCCACCGCCCTGTTCGCCCAGCGCGGGCGCGGCCCCGCCGCCGTATCCGTCGATGATGGACTCCTCGTCCACGGTGAGAGTGTGTGCGCGCAGGACGACGAAACCGGAGATCCGCACGACGCCGCCGTTCACGACCGCGACGTCCGCGAAGTCGTAGTTGCCGGCGGTGAGCTCGAGGCAGCCGGAGACCGAGCCGCACGAGAGGGCCGGATCCGATCCGTCGACGACGAGGTCGTGCACGGGGCGCGTGACGACGCTCGCGACCGCGCGCAGGGAGCCGGTTCCGTCGCTCGCGGTCACCGTGCACTCGTAGGTCGCGCTCGGGCGAACGAGCGCCGCTGGGATGGTGTCGGCCGCGTAGCTGGTGGTCGTGGTGGGCCCGGTCCATGCCATGCCGTTGATCGTCCACGCGGCGGTGTAGACGACGCGGGCCGGATCGAGCGAGCTGTCGGCGCTCGTCACGACGCAGACCAGGTCGTCGAGGTTCGAGTCGGGGTCCGCGGGGGTCACTTCTGCGGTGAGCACGCTCGGTGCGACGGCGACGAGCACGTTCGATCCGATCGTCGTCGCGTCCGAGCGCCCGTCGCCGTAGGTGAGAAAGAGCTGGATGGCGTCGCCCTCCGAGGTGAGGCCACCGTCGAGCGTCTCCGCGGTCGACGCGTACGCGCCGCCCACGAGCCACGCGTAGCCGAGCAGCACCGCGTCTCCATCCGGGTCCGCGATCCCGTCGATGACGGCGGAGATCGTCGAGCCGACGAGCGGCGCGTCCGGCCCGATGGTCACGGACGCGACCGAGGGCGGCGCGTTCACTACCGTCATCGCGTCGGAGGTCGCGGTCTCGCCGCGGACCGAGCCGTCGCTCGGCGTCACCTCGAGCTCGAATCCGCTGCCCGCGATGGAAGGCGTCACCCGGCAGCGTCGCGTCGGTCGACGCTTCGAGGCCGTCGACCCGCCACGCGTACTCGAGCGTCACGGGGTCGCCGTCGAGGTCCCGGGTGGTGACCGTCGCGGAGACGTCGACGCCACGTCGAGGCGCCGTGGTCGAGAGCTCGAATCGCATCGACCGAAGGGGGGTGGTTCACGCGGGCGACGGCGCCCGCCGAGACCGTGCGCTCGGGCAGGCTCGGGGCCGGGGCGACGGCGCCCGGGGGCGCGGAGACGTCGGGCGCCGGCGGTGGCGCGCCCACGATGTCGACCATCGGGAGCGGTTGGTCGCACGCTCCGAGCGAGCTCACCCAGATGCCGACAGCCACGATCGCGAGCGTTCTACCCATGGTCATCCTCCATGAGTGGAACTATCCACATATACCGGATCGGCAACCCCGGGTTTGGGAGCCGCGGTCGTTTCAGTCGGTCTGCTCTCTGAGCCAGCCCAGATACGCGCCGGAGCCGCCCCGGATGGGCAGGAAGAGGATCTCCGGGACCTCGTATGGATGGTGCTCCTCGAGCCAGGAGGACACGCGCTCGGCGAGCTCCGGGCGCGTCTTGATGAAGAGCTGCACCTCGTGGTCGTCCTGCAGCGCTTCCTGCCACACGTAGATCGAGCGGACGCCGGGAAGCACGTTGACGCACGCGGCGAGGCCGGCGCTCACGAGGCCGCGCGCGAGCTCGGCCCCGGCCTCCTCGTTCGGCGCGGTGCACAAGAATCAGGGTCGCATCCTCCGTCATGCGCAGAGCGTAAGCCGGAGCGGCGGCGCCGTGAAAGAGCTACAGGCCGACGATGCGCGGCTCAGGGCCCGGCCGAACGAGCACGGCGCCGTCGAGCGGCCAGGTGAACAGAACGCGGAGCTGCTGGCGGCCTTGCGCGGTCAGCGGGAGCGTCACCAAGAGATCCGTTCCGAGGAGGCCAGCGGGGATGGGCTGGCCGTGGAGATAACGCGAGAGCGGCGCGACCTCGACTCGGCCCTCGTCCACGAGGTTCTCGAGCGGGACGTCCGGTCCGAGCTCCCCGCGTGCGGGTGAGAACAGCACGTGACGCACGACGAGCGCGCGGTCTCGGCTCGGTCCGGCGAGATGCGGGACCACGCGCCCGAGCCGCTCGTCGAGCAGCGCGACGAGCGCTCCCTCGTCTCCGTCCCGGGCGGCGGCAACGAGGCTCAGCGCCATCGAGCGCGCTTGCTCGTAGCCGCCCGCCGCGGCGAGCGATGCGACGTCGCCGGTTCGCGCTTCAGGGGTGGGAGCCGGTGTGTGGGCCGGCGGATCGGCGTCGGTGAGCGGCGAGCGCATCTCGCTCTCCGGGCGCACCTCGCCGGCGCCTCCGCAGCCCATCCATAGAGCCGCGGCGAGCGCGAGCGCCCGTCGCGTGGTCACAGCGGGTGAACGGTGACGGCGAGCTCCCGATCAATCGCGCACACGGAGCCCTCGGGCAGCTCGGTCCAACCGTGCGGCACCCCGACACCGTCGCTCGCCACCATCACGTAACGCACCGATGCGGCACGGTCGGTCGGGCCCGAGTCCTCGCCGGCGGGGTCTTGTATGCCGGCGCGCTCGCAATAGATGAGCGGCGCGCCGCGGCGTACCGCGTACATGTTACGCCCGTTCGTGAGGACGCAGTTCAACGTCGCCGGTGAGGCGCCCACTTCCTTCGCCAGCCGGTCGACGAGGCGAATCGTCGAGCGGAGCGCGCTGAGCACCGCGCGCGAGTCGGAGTCAGGTCGCTCGAGCTGCCCGGCGTCGTGAAGAAACGAGAGCACGACGTGGAAGAAGTGCTCGCTGTCGGTGTCGCCGCGCACGTTTCGGCGGATGAAGTCCGGCATCGTCTCGAGCAAGCGCGGCTTGATCGCGTCGAAGCGCTGGATGGTGCCGTTGTGCGCGAACAACCAGCTGCGCATGCGAAACGGGTGCGTGTTCTCCGAGCGGAAGTCGCCGACGGTGGCGTGGCGCAGGTGGATGATCACGCAATCGGAGCGGACGTCGCGCGCGACCTGCTCCCAGTCGAGGGGATCGCCTTCGAACAACGGGCGCTTCTTGTGGAGCACCTCGCCGCCTTGATAGAACCCGATACCCCATCCGGCGGGTTTGTCCGACGGCGGTACCGCGATGACCGCGCGCTCCTGATGGAGCGCGTCGCGTAGACGGTCGGCGCGATTCGCCATGTATCCCAAGAGACGTCCCATTCAGCTCCTCCGTCGACTACTCCTCTCCCTCGTTGCGACGCCCGCCAGCGCCCGCTCATTCCATCGCGCCCGATCCTCCGGCCGGCTCGCCCGCGACGCGGGCCGCGCTCGACCGGACGGCGCTTCCGGATGCATCTCGCGACGATTTCAATATCGCGTGCGTCCGCTCTTGGACGCGCCGTCGCGCACGTGCTGCGACGAGTCGAACGATCAGCACCGAGAGACCCCCGATGACGACGACCGCGAACGGTGCTCCGAGGTCGATGTCGAACGCGGTCATGAGGACGACTCGGATCGTTTGGAAGGTAGCACGCCACCTTTGGTGCAGCAACGAACCGACGCGCGCTTCGCGCGAGCGTTCGCGTCGTTCGTCGTCGTCGTCGCAGTCGCTCTGCCGGCGCGAGCCGCCGAGCCAATCTCGTACGCCGTCAACGCGCGCATCTACGTCGACGACGCCGTCGTCACGGGTGCGATGCACACCGAGGTGTGGGTAGGCGAGGGCGAGCGCGAAGTGCGCTTGTGGCTCTACGGCGATCGACTGGCCGTCGCGCCGAGCGCGATGGATCAGATGAGCGGGCGCTGGGTGTTTCCGGGCGAGGTGAGCCTCGGCGGGATCGACGTCTCCGACGTGCGCCTCGAAGATGGTGGTGAGATCGCCACATTGACGCCACGCGTCGAACGTCACGCGGTCGGCACGCTGCGCGGGCGCGACTTCGCCGGCGCCGACCTGGTCGTGCCCGTCACACCAGGTCCGCGTCGCCCCGTGCAGATCCGCCTGCGCTTCGTCGAGAGGCTCCCGGATCGCTTCGGGCGCCTCGGCGTCGCGAACGACGTGATTTCGCTCGTGGCTCCCTGGTATCCGCTCGTGGTCGACGGCGACGCGTCGCGCTTCGACGTGCCGCACCGCGTACACATCGAGACCGAGGGGAACGGCGAGCTCCTCGTCGGCGATCGTCGGGTGGAGCCCGGGGCGACCGTGACGCAGCGCGGCGCGTTCGTGCCCGTCGTCCTGGCGCCACGCTTCTACGAGCGACGGCTCTCGGTGTCGGGGCTCGACCTACGCGTCCTCGGCACGCGTCCGTTCTATTCGCCGCCGCCGGCGGAGGCGCGCGGCGCCGCGGCGCTCGCCGACATCGTCCGGATCGACGTGCCCGCGCTCATGGGGGAGGCGCTCGGCGACGTGCTCGCCACGCTCCGGCAGGCGGACGTGCCGCATCGTGCCGGCCCCGTCACCGTCGCGGTCTTGCCGCTGCGCGTCGAGCTCGCCGGCACGGTTCCCGGCCTCGTGATCGCATCCGATCGCATCTACGAGATCTTTCCGATCGACGACACGCGCGAGTTCCACCAGCGGGCCTTTCGCCGCGTCCTCTTCCGACACCTCGTGGAGCCGCTCTCGACGCGGCTAGACCCACCGGCCGACCGGGGTTGGGCGGACGACCTGCGCGCGGTCCTCCTGACCGACGTGGACGACGCGCGGCGTCACGGTCACGCGCGCACGCCGGGCGATCTCATCGGCTTTGCCGCGTTTCACCCCGCGGTCGACCAGCTGCTCTACGCGCCCCAGGTCGAATTCGTGGAGATCTTCTTCGGCGTCATCGACGAGCCCGACTTGTTTCGGGACGATCCCGACCGCGCACGGCGCGCGATGTCTCGGGGCCGGCGGGTGCTCGAGAGCGCGCGCGACGTGCTCGACGAAGAAGCGTTCGATCGTTTCTCTGTCGCGCTCCTCGCGGGTCGTGTCTCCGCGCGCGACGCCGTGGCGGCGGGCGATCCTCCCGCAGCCGGCCGTGTGGACGGATGGCTCGACGCGGTCAATCGCGAAGTGAACTACCGACTCGGCGAGATCACCTCCGAGCCGAGCCCCGGCGGCGGATACGTGCACCACGTCACGGTGGAGCGCGACGGACCGGAGCGCATCGAGCCCGTCGAGGTGCAGGTCGAGGACGAGGACGGGAACGTCGAGGTCGGCGTGTGGGACGGGCGAGGTGAGCGCGGCGTCGTCGACGTCACGACACCGGCGGAGATCGACGAGGTCCGAATCAATCCACGCGAGCGCTTGCCGCAATCACCGGCGCTCGCGGATGGTCATCCGCGCGGCGACGACGCGACGAGCCAACCTTGGCGGCTCCCGCTCATCCGCGGCTTCGGTCTGAACCTCGCCCTGTCCGAGGGCGAGGTGTACGGCTTCATCGACTTCGCGCTCCGGCGCCGGTACGACCTCGAGGAAGGGTTCACGCTTCAGCTCGCGCACCTGAGCTCGACGACCGGCGGCACCATCGGGTACTTCCGCGGCCTCGGGCCCAAGCGCCACAACAACAGCCGCATCGGCTACGCGAGCTTCGGGCTCGACTTCAATCGCGTGCGCGAGGCGTTCGTCGGCACCGAGACCGGAGGGTGGCGCCTCTCGCTCGCGGGATCGGTCGGCTTCGACACTCGCAGCTACTTCTACGATCCGCGCGAAGGGTCGTCGCTCGGTCTCTCGCTCCGGCTCGGCGGGATCGTCCGTGACGACGAGACGCTCGGCGTGACGGCGTCGGTGAGACTTCGTGGCAGCCATACGTTCGGGTTCGGCCTGCGCAATGCGCTCTTGGTCGTGGGCGAGCTCGGTTGGACGTTCGGGGACGCGCTTCCGGGCGAGCTCCAGCAGCTCGGCGGTCGCTTCCTCATGCGCGGGTTCGACGCGAGCGAGGTCGTCGGTCGCGGCAAGGGCTTCATCGTCGCCGAGCACAGATACACACCGTGGTCGGATCTCTCAATCAACGTCCTGCACCTCGCGTGGCTCAGGAGATCCAGCTCGCTCTGTGGGCCGGAGCGGGCGTCGTCCTGTCCGAGATCGCGACCGACGCGGCCGAGCTCGGCGCCGAGGTCGGTGGCGGTCTGCGGTTCCACTACACGTACGCCGGCGTGCAGCCCGGGGTCATGTCAATCGACGTCGGATTCCCGCTCACGCGCGATCCGAACGGGGAGGGGAGCGACGGCAAGCTCGGGAGCGCCCGCGTGCCGGTCGGTCTGTGGGTCAGCTTCGATCAGTATTTCTGAACGCGCTCGCGTCCGTGGTACGCACCAGAAGTGGCTCGCGGATCGGACCAGCTGGTCGACTCGTACATCGTCCACCTCGAGGTGGAGCGCGGGCTCGGACGGGCCACGGTCGAGGCGTACGCTCGCGATCTCGCTCGCTTCGTCGCGTTCCTGGAACGAGAGCACCTGGAGCTCCGGGACGTCGACGTCGGTGCGATCGCCGCGTTCCTCGTCGGCCTCTCGCGCGCCGGCATGAGCGCGCGATCGCAGGCGCGCTACCTGAGCTCCCTCCGCGGGCTCTTCAAGCACCTCGTCGCGGAGAGACACCGAACGAGCGATCCCACCGAGCTCGTCGACGCGCCCAAGCGCTCCCGTCGCCTTCCGTCCGTGCTCACGCGCGACGAGGTCGCACGCCTCCTCGCCGCGCCGGACGTGGCCGCTCCGCTCGGCCTTCGTGACGCCGCGATGCTCACGACGATGTATGCAGCCGGTCTGCGCGTCAGCGAGCTCGTGACGCTCGAGCTCGGCGACGTGAACCTCGAAGCGGGCTTCGTCGCCGCGTTCGGCAAGGGAAGCAAGAGCCGCCTCGTCCCGATCGGGGAGGTCGCCGTCGATCTCGTGCGGCGCTGGCTGGCCGAGGCCCGAGGCCGCTGGGCCAATCCGTCCGAGCGGGCGGTGTTCGTGACGGCGCGAGGCCGGCGCATGACTCGCCAGGCGTTCTTCGCGATCGTGCGGCGCCACGCGGCACGCGCCGGCATCACGAAGGCATCAGCCCGCACAAGCTGCGGCATTCCTTCGCGACGCACCTCCTGCTCGGCGGCGCGGACCTCCGCGCGGTGCAGACCATGCTCGGCCACGCCGACATCTCGACGACCCAGATCTACACCCACGTGTCCGGGGAGCACCTCGCCCGCATGCACGAACGCCATCATCCACGCGGCTGACGGCGAGCCCGCGTCGTTGGTGACCCCGTCTACGCGGGACGTCGCTCGAGCGGTATGCTCCCGATGTGGGCCCCGACCGAGCGCTCGAGCGCGAAGCGCTGCGCATCTACCGCCGCTATCAGGTGGAGGTGGTCGAGTCGCTCGGGCTCTGCCCCTGGGCCGAGCGCGCGGACCGCGAGGGGCGGGTTCGGCCGCACGTCGTGCTCGACCCGGCGGCAGACGTCGCGCGCGCGTTGTCGGTCGTCCGTGAAATCGGGGACGACACGCGGATCGAGGTCGGCCTCCTCATCTATCCGCGCGTTCGGATCGATCGGCTCGAGTGGGAGCGCTTCGTCCGTCACGTTCGCGACGCCGACGCCGCGGCTCGGCCGCCCGGCAGCATCCCGATGGCGATGGCGGCTTTTCATCCGAGCGCGATGCCCGACCTCGATGACGCTGCGCGCCTCGTCCCGTTCACGCGGCGCAGCCCCGACCCGACGATCCAGCTCGTTCGCAAGAGCGTCCTCGATCGCATTCGTCGTTCGGACGACGGTGGCACCGGCTTCGTCGATCCGTCGATGCTATCGCCCGAAGCGCTCTCGGTCGCCGCGCGGCCCCCGCTGCACGAGCGCGTCCACGACGCGAACCTCGAGCGCATCCGCACCGTCGGCGTCGCGTGCGTGGAGCAGCTCTTCGCGGACATCAAGGCGGATCGGGACCGCTCCTACGCCGCCGTCTCGCGGATCAGTTGAGCCGCGTCGGGATCCGCGGGCCCTCGGGCGCGGGAGGGGGTGGCCGCCGCGGTGGTCGCCGCCGCCGGCGCATCTCGAACGGCTGATCGTAGAGCAGCACGTCGTTCGCGTCGGGGACGGTGAACGTGTTCCCGGGGCTCTGCGGTCGTAGGTCCGCCCGCGCGCTCGTGTCCATCTGGAGCCGGAAGGTGCTGTTCGGGCGCATGCGGAAGCTCAAGTGAGCGACGCCTCCGGCATCCGTTCGCGCCACCTCGCGGCCGCGCATGATCACGGGGAGGTCGGCGACGGGCACCGGGTCGGCGGAGCCCGACACGCTCGCGAGCGCGCGGATGACGACCGCCGCGAGCCGTTCGGTCGGCGGGCAGGAGATGCTCATCTCAATCCCGCGCTCTCGCGCGGCCGGGTCGAGCCCCTGGAAGCTCCGCAGCGTAAGGACGGGCAGCTGCTCGGGCTCACGGTGGCCCTCGGGGCAGTCGGCGCTGATCGCGAGGTTCTGCCCCTCTCTCCCGGTGAGCTCGACCCGCAGCATGCCGCGGTCGTTCGTCTCTCCGATCAGCGATCCGTCCGCGGAGACCCGCACGCCACCGAGCGGCTCGCTGTCGCTCGTCGCGGTGAACGACACGCGGAACGTCGGGGGCGGAGGCGGGTCCTCGCAGGCGACGAGCAGTGCGGCGAGCGAGAGACCGCTGAGCATGACCATCTTCATTCGACTGCCTCGCACGGCCGACCTTGGGGATCGACCCCGTCCCGGCACTGTTCTCGGATCTTGCGCCGGAGCACGTCCGCGATCTCTCCGTAGGTGCTCAGCTCGGGATGACGGCGAGCGAGCGCCCGATATCGAATCGTACGCGTCGCGGAGCCTCCCCGCGAAGAGCGCGTCGGCTGCCCGGCGCGCCCCCGTCATTCCGTCCTCCTCCTCTTCTTCCTCCTGCCCCTCGACCTCGGTCGGGCCCGTGGCGTCCGCTTCGCCGACGTGCTCCTCGGGGGTGCCCGTATGCGCAGGCGGGCTCGAGACGTCGGTGTCGCGGTCCATGCCGGGCGTCTCGTCGCCGACCGGGTCGGTCGATGGTTGCTGCGCCGTAGGCGGCTCCGGCACGTCCTCTTCGTCGCCCGAGCCCATGAACAATACGCCGACGAGCGCACCGACCGTGACGATCAGGAGCGCCCACGTGCGCGGGGGCAGCGACGGCTTCGGCGCGTTCGGGTCCTTCTTTCGCTTGGTCTTGGGCTCGACGGGCGGCGGGCCCATGAAGGGCTCCGAGCGCGGTCCCGCCGGCGTGGGCGCGGGCTCGGCGGGTGTCGGCGTGGAGCTCGGAGGAGCGACCGGGTCGGGCACCGGGGCCGCGCGCGGCGGCGGGGCGGGAGTCTCGCGCGCGACCGCCGCGCCGAAGCGAGGCGGCGGTGGCCCGCGGTTGGGCTCGCTGGCCTCGGGGAGCGAGACGAGCTGGGTCGCGGCCGGCGCGACGGGTCGGGGGCCGGGGGAGCCGCCCGACGACGCCGGACGGCTCGCGATCGCAGCCGAGACGTCGACCAGCGCCGTCGGCGGCTGCGACGACACCTGGGCTTCGAACGCCGCGATGCGCGTCGCCGCCGCCTGCGCGTCGTCCAGGCCCTCCGGAAGATCGCGGCCCGGCATGAGCTGCGTCCTCGCCTCGTGGAACGGGTTCTCGCCCGATGGTGGCGCCATCACCTGATCGGTCGGCCCGTCGAGCGACGGATCAGGAAAGTGTCCGGGCCGTGCGACGACGGTCGGAGGAGCCTCGTCCGGCGTGGTGACGCGATTGGCGACGTCGCTCGGCATCGACAGGCTCGCGCCGGTCTCTACGCGCATCGCCGCCGCCCCGAACTCGATCGACGAGCCCTGACCCGTCGCGTACCAGTCGTCGACGACGAGCCCGTCGACCTTGACGCTCGAGGTGCCTCCCGCGTTCGCGACCCACAGCACCTCGCCATCCCAGTACATCTCGAGGTGACGCGGCGCTATCCCCGGCGCGCGCACGCTCCACGCGCAGTCGGGGCCGCTCCCGACGTCGACGCGGGCGCCGATGGAGCGCGCGTCGACCATCCACTCGCGGCTCTTCGAGTCGCCGTTGATCAGGCTCACGCGCACCCACGCGCCGGTGGGGGCGCCGCTCACGGCTCCAATCCCGCCTGCAGGCGCTGGTTGGCGTCGTACATGACGGGCGGTAGCTCCATGCCCATCGCGCGGATCATCTCGAGGGCGCGCGGGAGGATGCCCGTCGGTTTCATCTCGGAGACGACGCGTCCGCTCGGCTCGCGCCCGAGGTAGCGCCGGACGAAGAGGTCCTCCAGCATGTAGCCTCGGTCCGGATCGTACCCCACGACCTGTGTGATGTGTGTGACGCAGCGCGAGCCGTCCTGGAGCCGCGAGGTCTGGACGATCAGATCGACGGCGGAGCCGACCTGCGCGCGGAGCGCGTACAGCGGGATCTGGACGTCGCTCATCAGCGCCATCGTCTCGAGCCGGTTCATCGTGTCGATCGGGTACGTCGCGTGAACGGTGCAGAGCGAGCCGCCATGGCCCGAGGTCATCGCCTGTACCAGGTCGAGCGACTCGCCGCCGCGGATCTCGCCCACGACGATTCGATCGGGGCGCATGCGGAGCGTGGCGCGAAAGAGATCGCGGATCGAGACGTGACCACGGCCCTTGGCGTCGGGGGGGCGCGCCTCGAGCTGCACGACGTGCGGCTTCTGGAGCTGGAGCTCACGGGAGTCCTCGATGACGACGATCCGCTCGGCGTCGTCGATGAACGACGACAGGACGTTGAGGAGCGAGGTCTTGCCCGACCCGGTGCCGCCGGCGACGATCACGTTCTGCTTCGCGCCGACGAGCGCTTGCAGGCAACCGGCGGCGTCGCCCGTGATCGAGCCGAAGTTGATCAGCATGTCGACGGTGAGCGTCTCGCGGAAGAAACGACGAATCGCGATGCTCGGTCCGTCCGGCGCGGCCGGCGGCAGGATCGCCTCCACGCGGGACCCGTCGGGAAGACGCGCCTCGAGGATGGGCTTGAACTCGTCCACGTGGCGACCGACGAACTGGGCGAGGTTGCGGATCGCGGCCGCGAGCGCCTCGTGCGTGGCAAAGCGCGCGTCGGTCTTGTAGATGCGACCCTTGCGCTCGACCCAGATCTCGTGCGGGCCGTTGATCATGACCTCGGACACGGTCGGGTCGTCGAGGAACGGCCGGATCGGCTCGAAGAACGAGAGGATCGTCTGCTCGAATACCTCGCGCGGGATCACGGGTCATGCTCCTCGGGTGCGCTGCGTGGCGCCCTCGCGGTCTGGGCGTGGGCCGCCTCTTCGTCGGACGAGCCGTCGGCATCGGAGCTTGGCTCGGGGAGGGGGTTCGGGATGACGATTCGGATGCGCTCGAGCGCGTGCGTGACCTCCGCCGCGTGAGTGCCGTCCGGAGCGAGGGCGAGGTAGCGCCGGAAGTGCTCGGCGGCCCCGTCCGGATCGCCCACCTCGTCGCGGAGCAGGACAGCCATCAGGTAGTGGGGCTCGGGCTGGTCGGGAACCTCGCCGATGACCTGCTCGAGCTCGTGACGCGCCTTCACCGCGTCGTCGAGGCCGAGGTACAGGGACGCGACGACCATCCGTAGCGACCAGTCGTCGGGATTGCGCGCGAGGTACGGCTCCGCGTAGCCGATCGCGATCCGAAGACGCGACGCCGATACGCACACGCGAATGAGGACAGGCAGCGCGTCCGCCTCCGGGTACCCACGGAGCACGGCGGCGCCGATGTACTGCTCGGCGCGCAGGAGGTCGCCGCTCTGTGCGAGCTCGAGACCTCGCTGAAAGAGCTGCGTCGCCTCGACCGACTGCACGGGATCCGCCGGGGGCGGCTCGTCGCCGTGAGTCGACGCGCCTCCGCACGCGGTCGCAGCGACGGCACAGATGAAGAGGGCGAGGCCGCGGAGCGAGTGCCCGCTCATCACTGGCTCGCCGCGAGCGCTTGATCGACGCGGAGCTGCAGCTGCCGCTCGAGCAGCTCGAGCCACGCTGCGTACGGGTCGCCCTCCTTGTGGCGCAGGAGCTGATTCAGCTCCTTGGCTTCGACGAGCGCGTCGGGGAAGTGCTCGTGCAGCAACGCGCGCTCGAGCCGCAGCCTGTGCGTGCGGTAGTCCTCGTTGATGCGCCGCACGAGCGCGTCGCGGTCGCGCCTGATCCGTCGCGAGTCGCTCGCTCGACCGGCGGTCTGGTAGCAGGCCTGCGCGACCGCGTAGAGCTCGACCGCTTGCACGCCGTCCTGCGCGTCGAACGGGTAGCGCTCGCTCCTGTGGCTCGCGGCCTCTGCGGCCTCGGTCGCGCGATGGAGCGCCTCGTCGCCTCGGTCGGGGCACGGCGCGATATCCGAGAAGAGCTCCGGAGCGGGCGCGCCGGGGTCGAGCGGGAGGTCGCCTTCTTCGTCCGAGAGCAGCATCCAGCCGACGAGCGGGATCGCGACGAACGCGATCACGAGCACGGGCGAGCTGACACCCTTGTCGCCCGGCTTGCGGTCGTCCGTCATCTTGTCGGTGATGCGGATCGTGGTCTCGCCGACCTGGACCTCGGTGCCCCAGGGCAGCATCTCGCCCTCGATGATCCGACCCCGCACCGTCGCCGCCGGCTGCGCGCCCTTGGCGATCGCGACCCAGCAACCGTCGGGGCGGGGAGCGAGCAGGAGGTGCTCGGGCTGGAGATCCTCGGCGTTGACGAGCGCGACGCCAGCGGTGGGCGAGCGCCCGACCGTGGCCTGCTCTCCTTCGATTCGATGCCGCTCGGACGAACCGTCCGGCCGGCTGACGACCACCCACGCGTCCATCAGAAGCCGCTCCGCATTCCCTGGATGACGAAAGGACCGAGTAGGATCAGAATGATCGCTGCGAAGAGGAGCACGAGAGGCCCCATCAGTCGGACCGCCGCCTTCGCGGCCGCCTCCTCGGCCATGATGCTACGCCGGAGACGCGCCATTCGGGCCTGAATCCGGAGCACCTCGGCGAGGGGATTTCCCTTTTCCTCCGCCTGGACGACGGTGCCGACGAAATCCTTCACCGCGTCGGTGGGGACGCGATCGGCGAAGTTCTCGAGCGCCTGACGGCGCGTCCGGCCGAGGTCGAGCTCCTGCAGGATGCGACCGAGCTCTTCGGTGAGCGGGTCGTCCTTCTTGGCGGCTTTGTCGACGACCTGGCGGATGGCGCCCGGAAAGTCGAGGCCGGCGCCCATGCAGAGCGACGCGAGATCGATCGCGGTGGGCAGGCCGCGACTGATCGCCTTGAAGCGATCGGCGGTCTCGCCGGTCACGCGAAACCACGGAAAGAACGCGCCGACGCCGCCGAAGAACACGCCGAATGCGGGCGAGAGCACCATCACGTCGCAGAACACGAGCCCGATCGCGAGAAACAGCACGCCGGAGAGCACCGAGAGCCCGATGAACTCGTTCGCGGTGAGGCCGAGCCAGTCGCCGGCCCAGACGAGCTGCTGATCGATCGCGCGGCGCATCTTGGGCAGCGGGAGCGGGCGCGACCCAGCTCGCGACGAGCCGCATCATCGGCTCGACGGTCTTGAACGAGCCTCCTGCGGCGAGCGCGCGCGCGCGCTTGAGCCCGCGCCCGCCGCGCTTGCGGAGCCTCGGTCGGCGGGCTCTTGCCGCGCCGTGTACACGAGCGTCATCACGGAGATGCCGATGAAGGCGAGTGATCCGTAGCCGAGCGCGCTGATCTGGAGTTGAAGTCCGAACATGATCGAGCCCGTCAGATGTCCACAGCGAGGATCTTGCGCGCGGCGAGGATGGCCGCGAGCCAGAGGACCAGAGCGACGACGATGATGATGTACCCGAGCGAGGTCTCCGTGAGCGGCACGAGCCACATCGGATCGATCATCTGGATGGCGCCGATGAGGACGAACGGGATGGCGCCGAGCACCCACGCTTGGCTCTTTCCTTCGGCGGTCTTCGTCCGCACGACGCCTTCGAGCCGCTCCATCTCGCTCAGCGTGGCGGCCGACTCCTCGAGGATGCGAGGGAGATCGCCGCCGGTCTGACGGCCGACCAGGATCGCCGCGAGCGCACCGCTCAGGGTTCGGCTGCCGACGCGGTCGCCCATCGGAGATGACGCGCCTGGTCGAGCGGCGTGCCGAGGTTCACTTCCTTGATGAGCGAGATCGAGCTCCTGTTGGATCGGCGCCCGAATGATCCGCGCGCTGTTCTTGAGGCCTCGCCGAGCGAAGGCGTCGCCTTGAGCGCGTTCGCGAGAAGCAGGAGCCACGAGTCGAGCTGTCGCTCGATCGCCTCCACGCGCTGCCAGTGTCGACGCTTCAGAACATACATCGGCGCGCACCGCGATGATGGGCAGCAGAAACAAAGGCAGCTCGTCCTCGATGACGAACGCGACGATCATCAGCACGCCGGAGATCAGCAGCTGGTTGCGCGTGATCTTCGCTCCCGTCGTCTCCAAGAAGAGAAAGCGGATCTCCTTGTCGAGCTCGGCGACGTAGCGCGCCCACTGGCGCCGGATGAAGCTGTTCGGGTCGAGGCTCAAGATCGTGAGACCGACGACGACGCCCAACACGAGGAGAACGATCCCGCCGTAACCCAGGAGCTCTTTGCTGACACGCATGATCAGAGGTACTCGCCGTCGAGCGACCAGCCCGTGCGTGATGAACTCGTCGAGGAACGACGGCAGGTAGCCGGTCGCGCGGAACTCGCCGAGCACCTTGCCGTCGGCGCCGGTGCCCGGTGCGCACGAAGTCGAAGATGTCGGCGCACTCGATCTCGCCGTCGTCGTCGATGCCGACCACCTCGCTGATCGCTCGTGATGCGGCGCGTGCCGTCGGAGAAGCGCGTCTGCTGCACGATCAGGTGGATGCTGTCGCGACGATCTGCTCGCGGATCGCGCGCGACGGCAGATCCAGGCCGGCCATGAGCACCAGCGTCTCGAGGCGCGCCAGCGCCTCGCGCGGGCTGTTGGCGTGGGTCGTCGTCATCGAGCCGTCGTGGCCCGTGTTCATCGCCTGCAGCATGTCGAGCGCCTCGCCGCCGCGGCACTCGCCGACGATGATGCGGTCGGGGCGCATGCGCAGCGCGTTCTTCGACCAGGTCGCGGATGGTGATACTCGCCCTTGCCCTCCATGTTCGGCGGGCGCGCCTCGAGCGACACGACGTGCGGCTGCATCGAGCTGCAGCTCGGCCGCGTCCTCGATCGTGACGATGCGCTCGTCCGCGCGGGATCGCGGCCGAGAGCACGTTGAGGAGCGTCGTCTTGCCGCTGCCGGTGCCGCCCGAGATGAGGATGTTCTTGCGCGCGGCGACCGAGCGCGTCAGGAAGCGCGCCATCTGCTCGGTGAGCGAGCCGAACCTGATGAGGTCGTCGAGCGTGAGCGGCGTGCTTGCGAGAACTTGCGGATCGTGATGCACGCGCCGCGGAGCGCGAGCGGCGCGGATGACCGCGTTGACGCGCGAGCCGTCGCGCAGGCGCGCGTCGACCAGCGGCGTCGACTCGTCGATGCGCCGGCCGAGCGGCGTGACGATGCGCTCGATGCACCGCGCGGACGGCCTCGTCGTCGGTGAAGCGGAGCGTCGGTCAGCTCGATCTCGCCCTGCGCGCTCGACGAAGATGGTCTGTCGGATCGACGACCATGATCTCGGTGACCGCCTCGTCGGCGAGGAGCTGCTCGAGCGGGCCCAGCCCGAGCGCCTCGTCGGTCAGCTCGTCGATGAGCGGCGCCGATGTCGGCGTCGCGGCAGGCAGGTCGCGCGCCGACCTGTCGCGACGATGCTGCCGGCAGCGCGGCGCGCACCTTCGGCCGCATGCGCCCGCTCGTCCATCGCGGTTGCGATCGAGCGCGGCGAGGTCGAGGTGGTCGAGCAGCATCCGGTGGATGCGGCGGCGCGCTTCGACGCTCACGGCAGCGGTGCCGCTCGATCCATACGCGCTCGATTTTCCCGAGCGCGCGGCGAGCTGAGGGATGCGGTCGGCGAACGAGCCCGCCGGATGAACGGACGGCGAGCGCCGAGCCTGCCGAGGATCCGGCGCCGGCTCGGGATGTGCGTGGGCGTGGGCGTGCGCGTGCGCGTGTGGCAATGGCTGCGGCGCCATCGCGTGATGGTGTGGTTGCGGCGCGATCGTCGCGTCGTCCGGGCTCGGCGCGAAGTCGTTGGCGTCCGGGAACGCCTGCTGCGCGATGGGACCGTCGGCCACACGCGCGCGCGCGCGATCGCGATCGGGCAGGACCTGCAGCCTGTACGGCCCGACCATGAAGGGCACGCCGGGCCCGATGATGACGGTCGAGTTGTGGACGCGCTTGCGTTGCTCGCCCACGAACGTTCCGTTCGCGCTCCGGTCCGTGAGCCGCACTCGGCCGCCTTCCGACTTGAGCGCGACGTGGCGTCGCGACACCTCCGGAGAGGGCAGAACCACGTGGCAGCTCTGGTCGCGTCCGATGAACACCGGCCCGACCTCGTCGATGCGAAGGCGCTCCATGCCGCCGTCGGCGGTCTCTATGCCGAGAAAGATGGTCTGAGGTTGACTGCTAGTGGCCATCTCTAGGTTGCTGAGCCGGCGCGTTCTGCCTCGCGTCCGGGTGCGCCGCCGTCGGTGTGCCCGCCGGCATGTCGAGGAGCTGGAGCTCGTGGAGACCCCCAGTGTAATCCCAGTACACGTTGACCGCGTCCGCGATTCGCTGACGGGCCTGCTGGGACACCACGTCGACGACCGACGGAACGATGAAGAGCACGTTCTGCGTGTACTCGCGCTGCGTGTTGTTCGTTCCGAAGAAGATCCCGAGGATCGGGATCTGGCTCAGGCCGGGCAGGCCGCTCTGGCTCATCGCCTGAGACTCGGCGAGCAGGCCCCCGAGCACGACCGCTTGCCCCATCTCGAGGTTCACGAGCGTGTCGATGTTCGCGACCGTGCGCCCCGGGACACCGGTGCCGCGCCCCTCGGTGAGGTTCGACACCTCCGCCGAGATCTGGAGCTCGATGCGCCCCGTCTCGCGGTCGTAGCGCGGCGTCACTCCGATGGTGGAGCCGACGCTGATCGTCCGGAGCTCGCCGGTGAGCCCGCCCGCGATCTGCACGTTGACCTCTTCGCCGCTCGCGAACGTCGCCTGGTTCCCGTTCGCGGTGATCAGCGCCGCCTGCCGCATGATGCGCGCCCAGCCGCTCGACTGGAGCAGGTCGAGGCGCGGCAGCGGCTGGTTCGTCAGCGAAGCGGTCGCGTTCGTGATCTCGGGGCCGAGCAGGTCGAGCGTGGACGCGAACCGGAAGCTGCCGCCGCCGCCGATGCTCGACGGCCAACCCACGCCGATCTGGTGCCCGTACGACTCGGAGAGCTGGACGAAGTAGAAGTCGAGCCGGATGTTGTCCTTCTCGCCGATCTCGCCCGCGTTCTCTTCGTGATCCGAGCGCACCGTGATCCGGTACTGCACCTGCCGGTCGTCGTAGATGAGGAGCAGCGTCGTGATGCCGGGCTGGAGCGCGACGATGACGAATTGCGTTCCATCGCTCGTCACCCGCACGTCGACGATGCCCGGCGCGCCCTCGGAGTAGCTCTGGACGCCCTCGGCCTGGACCGACGACTGCTCACCGACCATCAGCTCGAGCTCGCGACGCTGCATGCGCTGCGCGTACGCCGTGGTCGCGAGCGTGAGCACGAGGGCTACCGCGAGCGCGATCTGCTTCGTCATTGATTGTCTCCACCTAGCCGAACGGGCATCGTTGGCCCGGTCTCCTGGGTGCGCTCGCGGTGCAGCAACCGCACGCGTCGCTCGACGTCCATGATGTCGCTCGCGGTCGTCTCGGGAAGCTCTTCCAGGATCGCGATGTCGTCCGGGTTGCGCAGGATGAGCGTGAGCGTGCCGGCCTGCTGGGCGAACGTCAGGATCTGTGCCTGCTCGACCGTCACGCTGACGGTGACCTCGTTGAACCGCTCGCGGTCCTCGCGTCTTCCGGGGAGCTCCTGCGCGCCGGTGTCTGCGCCGACCGCGAGGACCAGCACGTTCTGCAGCAGCGGGATCGTCACCGTGTCCCGCGTCTCGCCCCGGACGGTCGTCAGCAACGCGTCGACGCGATCACCCGGCCGGAGCAACCCGCCGAAGTTCGACGTGAGATCGGCCCGCACGGTCACCGCGCGCATCCCGTTCCGAACGAGCCCCGAGAGGTCGCGGCGTTGTTGAGCGGTCGTGGCGAGGTCGGTCCAGAGCAGGGACTCGTTCGCCTTGACGCCCATGCTGACCCGGACGCCGATGATGCGCTGGGCGTCGGCGGCCTGGATGTGGCGCTCCTCGACGTACGACGACGGCAGATTGCGGATGCCGACCATCTCCTGCGTGATGGTCGTGCCGAGCGGGATGTCCTGGGTCGCCATCACGACGGCGACCGGGGTTCCACCCGAGGCCTCTTCCTCGAACCGCTTCATGTACAGCCAGAGGAGGCCGAGGCCGATGAGCGCCGCGACGGCCGCGGCCAGGAGCGCTGCCTTGTTCATCTCGCCGGAATCCTATCGAATTGCACGCCCGCGAGCGAGGGCTCACGGGGGAATCCTGGTCTTGGGCCGGCCGGCCCAAAAGGGGGGGCGGGGGCGGGGGATTCCGCGCTCACGCGGGTCGCGCCCCGTCCGACCGCCCCGGCCACCGCGCTCTCAAGGCTTGGTGGTGACGATCGTGAGCGTGTATGCGCCGGTCTCACCCTGGTTCCTGGAGTTCGCCCAGACCGTGTACTCGCCGCTCACCGGAGCGGAGAGCGTGATCTGCGCGTTGAGGGTACCCGCGGCCACGTCGTCGTTCTGCCAGTCCTCGCCCGTGCCGCCATTCGGCCCGTGCAGGTGCAGGAACGAGTCGAAGGCGGTGCTCGTCATGTTGACGACGATTTGATAGCCCTCGCCCGCGCGGAACTTGTACTCGTCGTAGAACGATCCGTCGTCCGGGTGTGTCGTGTCGCCAGCCTGCAGCGTTCCCTGATGGGTCTCGTTGACGGGGTCGGGGCTGCAGCCGAACAGCAAGGCGCTCGCAGCCGCGGCGACCAGAACGGCACCAATGTTCCTCATGTCCTCTCCTCTGTGATGTTGCAGGGCCCGCGTCGCGACACGGGCCCCCCGCCCAGAAACGAGCGGGGATGGTACATCATCGACCCTTCGTGAAGGGAAGCGTTCAGCGGCAGCGTTGGGCTCGAGTCTCGACGGTCTCGAGGCGGCAGCCGTCGCCGGGGCCGGTGCAACGTCGCCACGTGCCCATCGTGCCGCACGCGGGCGGCATCGGCCCGGCCCAGCCCTCTGCCGCGACGCAGGTGCCGAGACCGTTGTCGCAGGCGGGAACGATGCGGCTCTCCTCGAGCTCCTCGACTCCGTCGCAGTTCCAGTCGTACGTCGGCGGCTCGAGCGGCGGATTGCCTCGGTGCCGCGTGGACTCGTAGTCGGTGTGGTCCGGGTTGACCGTCGGATCCTCGTCGGCGCAGTCGAGTCCGCACGGCCCGAGGATCGTGCTCGCGTACCCGTCTTCGTCCGCGTCGTAGAGCGTGTTCTGACAGTGCATCGCGATGCACATGTCGTTCGTGCAGTCGTTGCCATCGTCGCAGTCGCCGCTCGACGGCACGCACATGCGCCCGCCGCCGCCGTCGAGCCCCCCCGCATCGGGCGGCGCAGCGTCGCGACGGACGAACGGCGGGATGTCCACGCACATTCCTTCGCTGCAGTAGAGCCCCGCGAGACAGTCCTGGATCTGCGCGCACGCTCCGCCGAGGTCGCGATCCCCCGCGAGCACGCACCGGTCGCCGCCCGTCGGCTGGGGCGCACAGACGTAGCCGTGCGCGCAGTCCGCGGTCGTCGTGCAGGCCACGAAGTCGTCGCCGGTCCCGGCCGACGCGCACCTTCGGTCGTCGTCGCAGTAGAGGTCCGTCATGCACTCGGCGGTGAGCGTGCACGGCGCCCCGACCCCGCCGAGCCCCGCTCCCTGGCACGTGCCGCCCTCGCACTCGAGCCCGGCGCGACAGTCGGCCGTGGTCGAGCACGGCGCGCCGACGCCGCCGCCTCCTCCGCCACCGCCACCGTCCATGTCGGACGCGCCGCTGTCGTCGCCGCATGCGGCTCCGGTCAGGGCGAGAACGAGCGCGAGCGTCAGTGCGGGCAGTGTCCGGTCGAGCACGGCGTGCTCCCTCCTTCGTCGCGATGAGGCCCGGGCGCGCTCTCGGCGTGATCCCCGGCCCCTCTCTCGTCCTCGTCCTCGCCGACGCCTGGCGCCACAGCGGGGCTCGGACCGAGCCTACGCGGTCCGGCGGCCGGCGTCTGCTCCTGGTCATCCTGGCTCGGACCGGTCGCGCCCTCGTCCGGATCCTCGCCCCCCGGCGCCGACGATGGATCGAAGCCCTCGGCCCCGCGCCCGAAGCGGGTGTGCGCGCGGCGGTCGCACTCGTCCGCGTGGTGCGCGAGATAGCTAGGCACCAGGCACCACTGCTCGATCTCGGACTTCTGACGGCACGTGCTCATGAAGTACGCGCGCGCCGCGAGGTGGTCGCGCGCCGCCGGCGTCTTCTGGTGGAACTGGCGGCTCACGTCCTGGACCGCGGCGTACGCGAGCTCGCACGCCTGCGTCGTGCCGGTGTTCTGCATCGCGTCGCGCGACGCGGCGAGCGCCTCGTCCGCGCTCATCACGTCCCCGCGCGGGTAGGAAGGCGGAAGCGCGATCGACGCTCCACCGCCGCTCACTCCCGAGGCGCCTTCGATCGGCATCCGCCGCTCGACGACGATGGCGGGGCGGACCTTGGTGAACACCGGGGTCGAGCCGACCGAGCTTCCCGGGGAGAACCGCGGGTGCGGCGGGCCGCTCCGGAGGGGCGGCAACGGTTGGTTCGCGGCCGGGTCGTCCTCGCACCCAACGGCCCACGCCGACACGGCGACCGACGCGAGCGCGAGCGCGAGTGCGAGCGCGCGCTTCATCTTTGCTGGAGGATGGTCGTCGTGCCCATTCCGTCGTCGTTCGTTCCGAACACGGCGCCGATCATCCGGTCGTCCTGTTCGAACACGAGCACGTTGTCGGGGGGGCCGCTGATCCCGAGCCGACCGGAGATGTCGCGATCGAGCGGCAGCTCTTCCCAGCCGTGATGCGGCATCTCGTGACGGTAATAACGAAGCAGCGCGTGCGCATCGCGCGCCGGGTCCACGTACGCGGTCACGCTCTCGGGGTGACCCTCTTCCCACGCGCTCAGGATCCGGCGGCTCGACGAGGTCCGCGGAACGTCGTCGACGTCGCGGCCCGGGACGTCGCGGTCCGTGGGGAACATGTCGAGGACCTTGAAGCTCCCCTCGACCCAGAACGCGACGAAGAACGTGTGACCGTCGTGCTCTTCGCCGTAGACGTAGCGGAGCTCGCCGATGTCGCTGAGGTCGAGCGAGCTCTGGAAGCGCCGCGCACGCTCCGCGAAGCCCTCGACCTCGAGGCGCTCGTCGCTCAACGTGTCGAGGCACGCGACGAAGCCCTTGTGGCCGTCCTCCTCGCGCATCGTCGGGTCGAGCATGCGGCTGCGCTCGAGCACGAACTGCGGGTCGCCCTCGGTGATCTCGGCGATCTGCTCCGCGAAGCGCCCGTCGCGCTGCATGCAGCGGCTCTCGTAGTAGTCGAGGACGTGAGCGAGAGAGTGCGGCGCACGACCGGTCGCGAGCTTGATCGCTTGGCCGTTGAGCTCGAGCGTGCGCGGGGCGCTCTGGTGGTCGGCGCCTTCGTAGGTGAGCATCTCGGCGCCCATGCTCATGAAGCTCTCCGAGACCTGCGCGCGCACGCGGTAGCCGAGCGTGACCATGAGAGCCGCGTAGAGGAGCGCGAGGAACGCCGTGAGCCGCAGGAGCTTCGGCGCGTACTTCTTCGCGTAGTGGAGCGGGCCGAGCTTGTATGTGCGGGGAGCGTTCATGGTCACCCGCCCCACAACAGGTAAGCGCGATCCGCGATCTCGTCCATGCTCGGCGTTCGGTCGCGCTCGTTGCACATGAGGACGATGTCGTACTCCATGCGGCGCGTGTCGCCGCCGATCACCTGGGGGGTCGGGATGTCCGCTTGCCGATGGTACATGCGCTCGTCGGGGAAGAACCCCGGCCAGTAGTCGCCGAAGAGCGGCAGCGCGGAGATCAACGAATCGATCGCCGAGAGCACGTCGCCGACGGGGCCGAACGGAGGGTCCGTCGCGTCGGTGACGCGGGTGCCGGCGGGGAAGTTGTTGGGGCAGGCGTCCATGACGTTCGCCCACGCGTGACCGCGCGCGAGGGCGCCCTCGTCGAGGGTTCGCTCGTAGGCGTGGCTCCCCCAGATGATGAAGCCCCACACGAGGATGAAGAACGGGATCAGGATCACGGCCTCGGCGGTCGCGTTGCCGCGCGTGTCCTCGAGCAGTCCGCGTCGCGAGGCCTCGGCCGACTCCATCAGTGCACCACGATGTTGTCGAGGTCGATGATGTCGGTGAGCGCGCCGCACGCGCCCGAGCTGCAGACGGAGCTGATCCCGCCGAGCCCGCCGCCCGGAAGCCGGAAGCGCCGGAGGCGCGCCTTCCATTTCATGTTCCACATCCACTCGTCGCGATCGCTCGTGCCGTCGAAGTAGAACTCGGCTTGAGCGAAGCTGACGCGACCGAGGTTGTTCAGTAAGTGATAGACGCCGCCGCCTTCGGTGCGCCCCCAGTTCGCGACGGCGACACCCGCTTCGTTCTGCTCGAACGGCGGGTCACCTATCATGAACGCCCGCACTTGGAAGTCCTCGTCCCCCATCTCGAGGCCGTCCTTCACCTTCTGCGCGTACGCGGTGTCGCCGCAGTAGTGGCTCGAGAAGGTCCGCGCGAGGAAGGAGACCGCGATCGCCGTGAACCGCCGCACGACCGGGATCGGGACCGCGAGCCGGCCACCTTCGTAGCCCGCCTTGCGACACAGGAGATCCGAGTCGTCGTCCTCGACCGGGAGGCTCCCCCAGAACGGGTACATGAAGCCGAGCTGGGTCGGTCGGTTGTACGTGTCGCGTCCGTACTGGATCACCTTGGCCTGCGCCGCGTACGGGTACCCCTCGCGCACGCCGACCTCCGCCATGTGGAGGATCTGGAGGATCTCGTCGATCGGCGGCTCGGCGGCCTCGCGCACCGAGCTCGCCTCTTCGTAGACGGCGTCGAGCACCGGGACGAAGGGGCACGCGAGGCAGCACACGCAGCAGCCCGGACAGCTGCACCCGGCGCAGATCGCGGTGGCGACGGTGAGCGCCGCGAGCGCGAGATCCTCGAGGACCTTGAGCGCGACGAGCACGCCGAGCACGGCGGCCATGATGATGTTGAGGAGCGCGATGATGTTCATCCCGCGCGCGTGGATGACCGCGGCGCCGAACGCGCCCGCGTCGGCCGCGTCCTGCATGCGCTCGCGGTAGACGATCGTCTCGCCGATGCCCGAGAGGTAGTAGATCATCCCGACGAGGATGACCGCCATGAAGACGCCCATGACCATGATCGCGCCGCGCTGATCGGCGACGAGACCGTCCCTCGTCTCGTCGTCGCGCCCGTCGCTGAAGATCAGGTCCATCATGGTCGCACCTAGTAGCTGTAGCCCGCGCCGTGGTTGCGGAGGGTCGACTCGGCTCGGAGGATCGAGAACCGCGCGCCGGTGAGGATCGTGAGGTACGCGAGCCACGGCGTCTGCGCGGAGTTGAGCTCGTGGCGTCCGGGTTGGGCGCGCTCGAGCCGATCCTGCGCGGTTCGTACGCGCGAGAGCGCGTTCCGGACGTCCTCGGGCGTCGCGCGCGCGCTCGACGCGGTGTCCTGGAGCTCGCGGAGCTGCACGATTGGGATGCCCGTCGCGAGGGACGCGTAGTCGTCGCACATGTAACGGTTCGCGAGCGGGATGCCGCAGTGGAAAAGGTACGTGACGCGCACGGTGATGTCCTCGTGCGCGCCGAACGTGGTGCGGTACGTGGTCGAGCCCGGGCGCGTCGGGAACGTCACGGCGACCGCGGTGCGGTTGTAGAGCGCGGCGCCCGTCGCCGCGCGGACGGCGGGGTTGCCGCCGATGGCCTTGTAGACCTCGGCGTCGCCGATGAGCTGCTCGTACGAGGGCGAGACGGCGAGGAGCGGGATTGACGCGGCGGCGCGGATCGCGTTGAGGCGCTTCGAGCCGCTCGTGCCCGCCGCGGTGAAGCTGACCGGCAGGTGCAGCTCGTCGAGGAGCGCGTTGAGCGGATCGTCACGCGAGCTCGTCGCGCCGAAGTCCACCGAGTTCTGCGCCTCGCCGTCGTACTTCGACGGATCGTCCGGGAGCACGACGACCGCGGCGCGCGCGGCGGTGTTGGCCGCGTGCGTGACGACCAGGTTCGCGGCGTACAAGAGCGCCGCCTGGATCATCCCGAGGAACATCAGGAAGACCGGGATGAACGCGATGAGGAACTCGACGTACGCCGCCCCTCCGACGTCGCGTCGGAGGCTCTGGTGCTGGACTACGGCGTGGTCTCTCGTCATCGCATCAGCAGCATCGGATGATGGCTCGCGATGGCGAGCGCAGTGCCTATGAAGATCGGGACGCCCAGCCGGATCTTGTTCATCAGCTCCGGCGAGATCTTGCGACGCCACTTGTCGGGGAGCACCGGGTTCGCGAGCACGAAGAAGCTGTTGCCGACGGTGCGCAGGAGCTTCCCGTTCCACGCCAAGAGGCCGAGCGCGTAGACGGCCGCGACGATGACGCTCAAGAGCTCGACTTCGATCCCCATCGTGAACCCCGGCGCGACCCCTCCGGTGACGGCGCCGATGGCGGCGAAGAGCTTCACGTCTCCGCCGGCCATCGCCTTCAAGCGAAACAAGATGAAAGGAGCGACTCCGGCCAACACCATCCCGAGCGCGGAGTCGACGAAGCCCTCGCGTCCGTGGATGAATCCGAACACGATCGGCGCGGCCGCGATCGGGGGCAGCGTCAGCCAGTTCGGGATGTGGCCCGTCCGGAAGTCCGTCACCGCAGCGACGGCCGTCATGACGAGCGCGCACCCGTGCACGACGAGCACTTCCTGCATGGCTTCCGCTCTCCGAGCGCGGCCCTCGCCGCCTCAGGAACCGCCGCCGCCGCCCGTCGAGCTCGTCGTGGGCAGGCCGCCCATCACGGTGTCGGCACCGTTGACCTTCGTCTTGACGGTCTCACCGAACTTCTTCCACACCGCGAAGCCTACGACGGCGATGAGGCAGAGGATGATGATGTACTCGACGGTCGTGAGGCCCCGAGTGTCCTCGAGCAAGCCGGTCGTGCGGCGCTTCTTCTTCAGGATCCGGTCGTTCTTGGGCTTGGCCATCTTCTGCTTCTCTCCTGCTGGTGGTTACGGAATGGGCAGGGCGATGAGAAGCTGAGCGTACCTGAACGTCTGGAGCAGTGGCGCGCCGATCGAATAGACCGCGACCGCGCCGATGACGGTCACGAGCCCGAGCAGCACCACGTACTCGACGTACGCGACGCCGCTCGTGCAATCGAGCAGGCTGTCTCCAGGATCGTCTGGACGTCGTCCCATCCGTACCCGCTTCCGAGTATGCAACCCGTCATTCGTGCATCGCAAGCGTCGGGCCAGGGATGCCTACAGACGATCACTGCGTATTCCATGGGCGCAGGGTGTGCGAGAACGCCCGCACGGGGCCCACAGACCCCAAAGAGAGCGCAACGCTTGCTCACGGAGCCGTGGAAGGGGGGCGGGGCTCTCGTGGCTCGCGGGGCGGCTCGCGCGGCGCTTCTCCCGCCTGCGGCTCCCGCGGGCGTGGCGGCCCTCGTCCGACGCCACCGTCGGCGCTGCGCCGACCCCGCCGGCGCCCCGGCAACGGCAGATCGACCCGCGCACCGTCCCCGCCGACGTTCCCGAGCGACGCCGATTCGATCACCGTCGAGAAGCACCGCGCGAGATCGGGATCGGGCAGCGGCGGATCGAAGCTGACGGTTCCCGGCGCGACGCGCCCATCCGGCCCGACGTCGAAGCCCATCGTGCGGCGGCGGCTCGGATCGCTTCCCTGCGCCATCGCTCGGAAGCCGCCGGCCTCGCGCATGCAGTCGCGCATCTCGCCGCGATGCTGACCGAGGGCCTGAAAGACCTGCTCGGGAGCGAGCGTCGGCTCGTCCGGGCCGAGCGGCACGATCTCGACGCGCGAGCGCATGCGCGCCATCCACTCGGCGCGGCGCGCCGCGCGCTCCTCGTCGCTCATGCTCTCCCACTCGCGCCGCCACTCGCGGCCGGCCGCGTAGCCGCGGCGTTGCCGCTCCTCGTCGGACAGAGAGCCCTCGTCCGGCTGGCGAGCTCCGCGGTCGGGCGGGCGTCGCTCGTCGGGCCCCGGCGGCTGGTCGTCGAGCCACGACGCGAACGGATTGTCGTCGCCTTCGCCGGGCGGTGCCTCCGCCGGCCCTGCGTCCGCGTGATGCGAAGGCTCACCGCCGCGTGGCCATGCGACCCACGCCACGACGCCCAGAAGCGCGGCGACGCCGACCGCGACGCCGGCTCGGACCCGGTTCGTCATCGCGTCACTCTACCTGAACGAACTCGATGCGGCGGTTCTGCGCACGGCCTTCCTCGGTCTCGTTGCTCGCGACCGGCCGCGACGGCCCGTAGCCGTGCGTGCGGAGCCGGCTCGCGTCGATGCCGTGCTCGACGAGCCACGTCTTCACGGACTCGGCGCGCTCTCGGCTGAGACGCATGTTGTACGCGCGCGTCCCTTGATCGTCGGTGTGACCGCCGATCTCGACGTGAACCTCGGGGTTGTCGAGCAGGATCTGGAGCCCTCGTCGCAGCGTGTCTTCGGACGCCGGAAGGATCTCCGCGCTGTCGAACGCGAACTGGACGCCGTCGAGCGTGATGCGCTCACGCATGATGATGCAGCCGTTCTCGTCGACCTGCTCGCCCTGTGGCGTGTTCGGGCAGCGGTCGCGATCCTCGAGCACGCCGTCGCGGTCCGAGTCGTCGTCGGCGGGATCGCGCGGGTTCATGTGGTGCTCGAGCTCGTAGCCGTCGGGCACGCCGCCGTGGTCGGTGTCGGGAACCCGCGGGTCGGCTTCGGTCGGGTCGAGGCCGCCGTTGCGATTGGCGTCCTCGACGCCGTCGCCCGCGCCGTCGCCGTCGGTGTCGGGGTTGGTCGGGCTCGTGTCGGTTCGGACCTCGAGCCCATCGCCGAGGCCGTCGCCGTCGGTGTCGGGGTTGGTCGGGTCGGTGCCGTACTCGGCGACTTCCCTCTCGTCGGCGAGGCCGTCGCCGTCGGTGTCGAGCGCTTCGACGCCGCCGACGAGCTCGATGCTGAAGCTGATCCCGCCGTAGACGATGGCGTCGACGTCGGGACGGTCGCCGCCGATGAGCAGGGCGCCGCGCGCGAAGAGGCCGATCGACAGCGGCCGGATCACCGAGAA
Source organism: uncultured delta proteobacterium (assembly GCA_963740495.1). GTDB lineage: Bacteria > Myxococcota_A > Polyangia > Polyangiales > CAVUEK01 > CAVUEK01. Next base: position 219,481 of record CAVUEK010000001.1, on the reverse strand, counting down.
CTCGTACCCGAGGCCGAGGTCGATGCCGAACTGGCTGCCGTCGAAGAGGTGGTAGCCGAGGTGGGCGCTCACCCAGAAGTTGCCGTCGTAGTCGCCGCCCGGCTCGTTCGCGTAGCCCTCGAAGTTGTCGAGGAAGCGCAGGCGCGCGCCGAGCGCTGCCGTGACGTACGGCGTCACGTCGTCGTTCGTGCCGGGGAAGCCGCCGAGCACGGCGCCGCCGCCGCCGATGAGCTCGAGCGCGAACGGTTGCGCGAGCTGCCAATCGAGACCGAGCGTGCCGAAGACGCCGGGCGGCACCTGGGCCACGCCCGTCATCGGGTCGGCGACGACCATGTCGCCGATCACCGGCAGGCCGCCCGCGAGGTCGATGTGGAGGTTGAGCTCGCCGCTCTCGGCGCGTGCCACGCCGGGCCCGAGCCCGACCGCGAGCGAGAGGGCGAGCGCGAGCGCAGCGGATGCATGGATGCGGCGTCGAGACATGGTGCCTCCGAGTGAGGTTCCTACGGCGTCGTCGGCTCTCGTATTCACGCGCGGTCTCGGTGCGGCGGGATGATACGAGAAAGTCGTGGCGGAGAGCGGGTTTTCGCGGCGCGCCACTCCCCGAACCGGGTGCTCCTGTGGTAGAAGCCACTCCCCCCTGCGCCTCCGGAAGGGAGCACGAACCCGATGGCCGATCCGCTGTTTCCGCCTCCCGAGCATGGAACTCCGCTCCGCATGGGTGCGGACGGCAAGCTCTCGGTGCCCGACGATCCGGTCATCCCGTTCATCGAGGGCGACGGCACGGGCCCCGACATCTGGCGCGCTTCGCAGCGCGTGCTCGACGCCGCGGTCGACAAAGCGTTCGGCGGGAAGAAGAAGATCGCGTGGTGGGAGGTGTACGCGGGTCAGAAGGCGTACGACCGCTTCGACACCTGGTTGCCCGACGAGACGGTCGTCGGCTTTCGCGAGTACCTCGTCGGCATCAAGGGCCCGTTGACGACGCCGATCGGCGGCGGGATCCGCTCGCTCAACGTCGCGCTCCGTCAGCTGCTCGACCTCTACGTGTGTCTGCGCCCGGTGCGCTGGTTCACGGGCGTGCCCTCGCCGGTGAAGAGCCCCGAGCTCGTCGACATGGTGATCTTCCGCGAGAACACGGAGGACATCTACGCCGGCATCGAGTTCGAGCAGGGGACCGAGGACGCCGAGAAGGTGTTGGCGTTCCTCAGGGAGACGTTCCCGAAGCGCTACGCCAAGATCCGCTTTCCCGAGAGCACGGGCATCGGCATCAAGCCGGTGTCGCGTGAAGGGACCGAGCGCCTGGTGCGGGCCGCGATCGAGCACGCGCTCACGCGCGGGCGCAAGAGCGTCACGCTCGTCCACAAGGGCAACATCATGAAGTTCACGGAGGGCGCGTTCCGGAGCTGGGGCTACGCGCTCGCGGAGCGCGAGTTCGGCGACCGCACGTACACGTGGGCGACGTGGGAGAAGACAAAAGAAGAGAAGGGCGAGGACGCCGCGAACGCCGAGCAAGCGGCCGCGCTCGAGAGCGGCAAGGTGCTCGTGAAGGACGCCATCGCCGACATCGCGCTCCAGCAGGTGCTCACGCGGCCGAAGGAGTTCGAGGTGATCGCGACGCTCAACCTGAACGGCGACTACATCTCGGACGCGCTCGCCGCGCAGGTCGGCGGCATCGGCATCGCGCCCGGCGGCAACATCAACTACGTGTCGGGTCACGCGATCTTCGAGGCGACCCACGGCACCGCGCCGAAGTACGCGGGCAAGGACGTCGTGAACCCGTCGTCCGTGATCTTGAGCGGTGAGATGATGCTTCGCCATCTCGGCTGGGACCGCGGCGGCGGACCTCGTCATCCAGGGTGATCGAGCGGCGCGATCGCCGCCAAGACGGTCACGTACGACTTCGCCCGCCTCATGGAGGGCGCGAAGCAGATCAAGTGCTCGGAGTTCGGCACGCGAGATCATCAAGCACATGGAGCTGATTGGAAATGGACCGCTCGAAAGAAGATCGCGCTCATCGGCGCAGGCAACATCGGCGGCGAGCTGGCGGTGCTCGCGGCACGTCGCGAGCTCGGCGACGTGCTCCTGTCGACATCCCGGACAAGGAAGGCGTCGCGAAGGGCAAAGCGCTCGACATCTCGCAGGCGGGCGCGCTCGACGGCTACGACGCGAAGATCACCGGAACGTCGAACTACGCCGACATCGCAGGCGCCGACGGTCTGCATCGTCACGGCAGGCGTTCCGCGCAAGCCCGGCATGAGCCGCGACGACCTGCTCGCGATCAACCTCAAGATCATCCGCGCGGTCTCGGCGGGCATCAAGCAGAACGCGCCCGACGCGTTCGTCATCGTGATCTCGAACCCGCTCGACGCGATGGTCTACGAGCTCCGCGAGCAGACGGGCTTCCCGCACGCGCGCGTCGTCGGCATGGCCGGCGCGCTCGACAGCGCGCGCATGACCTGCTTCCTCGCGGACGCGCTCGGTGTGAGCCCGAAGGACGCGAGCACGCTGGTGCTCGGCGGGCACGGCGACTCGATGGTTCCCGTGACTGAGCTACTGCACCGTGAACGGCATTCCTGTGACGCAGCTCCTCGACGACGAGACGCTCGCCGCGATCGTCGAACGGCACGAAGGGCGGCGGCGGCGAGATCGTCAAGCTCATGGGCACGAGCGCGTACGTCGCGCCGGCCGCGGGCGCGATCGCGATGGCCGAGAGCTACCTGAAGGATCAGAAGCGGGTGCTCCCGTGCGCGGCGTGGCTCGACGGCCAGTACGGCCACGAGGGCCTCTACATGGGTGTGCCGGTGGTCCTCGGCGCGGGCGGCGTCGAGAAGGTCGTCGAGGTGTCGCTCACGGCCGACGAGAAGAAGCTCCTCGACGCGAGCGCGGGCCACGTCCGCGAGCTCGTCGAAGCCGCGAAGAAGCTCTGAACCGGAGGACTACGGGCGGGGGCGGGCGGATGGTATATCCGCAGCGCGCGCGGTCCGAGCTCGCGTAGCGAGCGAGGGGGGACCCCGAAGCGAGGACAAGCCATGAACATCCACGAGTACCAGGCCAAGAGATCTCTATCGGAAGTACGGCATCCCGTGCCCGCTCGGGCATCCCCGCGTTCAACAGTCGACCGAGGCTCGGGAGGCCGCCGAAGAAGCTCATCGCGGAGACCGGGAGCCAGGTCGTCGTCGTCAAGGCGCAGATCCACGCGGGCGGTCGCGGCAAGGCCGGCGGCGTCAAGGTCGTCAAGGGCGCGGCGGACGCCGCCGAGGTCGGCAGCGCGCGAGCTCCTCGGCATGCAGCTCGTCACGAAGCAGACCGGCCCCGAGGGCAAGAAGGTCCAGCGGCTGCTCGTCGAGCAGGGCGCTCGACATCGCGCGCGAGCTCTACCTCGCGCTCGTCGTCGACCGCGAGTCGCGCCGCATCGCGGTGATGGCGTCGACCGAAGGCGGAGTGGACATCGAGGAGGTCGCCGAGAAGCGGCCGGAGAAGATCCACAAGGTCCACATCGACCCGGTCGTCGGGCTCTGCCGCGTACCAGGCGCGCCAGCTCGCGTTCGGCCTCGGCCTCGGGACAAGCAAGGCCAGAAGCGAGTTCGCCGCGATGCTCGCGAAGCTCGTGACGCTCTTCTCAGAAGGAGGACTGCTCGCTCGCGCGAGGTCAACCCGCTCGTCGTCACGAAGGACGGCGACGTGGTCGCGCTCGACGCGAAGATCAACTTCGACGACAACGCCGAGCTTCCGCCACACCGAGTGGGACGAGCTGCGCGACCGCTCCGAGGAGGAGCCGACCGAGACCGAGGCGAAGGAAGCGGGCCTGAGCTACGTCCAGCTCGAGGGCAACATCGGCTGCCTCGTCAACGGCGCGGGCCTCGCGATGAGCACGATGGACATCATCAAGCACTACGGCGGCGAGCCGGCGAACTTCCTCGACGTCGGCGGCGGCGCGACGCAGGAGCAGGTCACGAAGGCGTTCCGGATCATCCTCACGTCCGACGCCGTGAAGGGGATCTTCGTGAACATCTTCGGCGGCATCATGCAGTGCGACGTCATCGCCGAACGGCGTCGTCGCGGCGGCGAAGGAGCTCGGCCTCGACGGTCCCGCTCGTCGTGCGGCTCGAGGGCACGAACGTCGAGCAGGGCAAGAAGATCCTCGAGTCGAGCGGGCTCAAGCTCACGCCGGCGACCACGATGGCCGACGGCGCGAAGAAGATCGTCGAGCTCGTGAAGAAGGGAGGCTGACGTGGCCATCCTCGTCGACAAGAGCACGCGCCTCCTCGTTCAGGGGATCACCGGCAGCGCCGGGGCATTCCACTCGAAGCAGATGCATCGAGTACGGCACGAACGCTCGTCGCGGGCGTGACGCCCGGGCGCGGCGGCGAGAAGTTCGAGGGCAAGGTCGCCCGTGTTCGACACCGTCGTCGACGCGCGTGCAGCGAGACGGGCGCGAACGCCGTCGTGCATCTTCGTGCCGCCGCCGTTCGCCGCGGACGCGATCCTCGAGGCGATCGACGCGGGTTGCGCTCTCGTCGTCGCGATCACCGAGGGCATCCCCGTCGGCGACATGATCGCGCGTCCGGCGCGTCCTCGACGCGCAGACGAAGACGCGTCTCGTCGGGCCGAACTGCCCCGGCGTGATCACGCCGGGCGCCTGCAAGATCGGCATCATGCCCGGGCACATCCACAAGCCCGGCCGGGTCGGCGTCATCAGCCGGCGCGGGCACCTCACGTACGAGGCCGTCGGGCAGCTCACGGCGCTCGGGATCGGGCAGAGCACCTGCGTCGGCATCGGCGGCGACCCGGTCAACGGGACCGACTTCGTCGACGTGCTCCGCCTCTTCAACGAAGACGACGGCACCGATGGGCGTCATCCTGATCGGCGAGATCGGCGGCACCGCCGAGGAAGCCGCGTCGGAGTACATCGAGAAGCACTTCCGTAAGCCCGTCGCGGGCTTCATCGCCGGCACGACCGCGCCGCCCGGCAAGCGCATGGGCCACGCCGGCGCGATCATCAGCGGCGGAAGGGGCACCGCGAAGGAGAAGATCCGCGCGCTCGAAGAGGCGGGCGTGAAGATCGCTCCCACGCCGAGCGACATGGGCACGACGCTCCAGGCGATGCTTCGTTAGATAGCCGCGTCGGCTCTCGAGCTCGTCCGCGTGAAGTGAGGCGCTCCGCGCGCGTCCTGGGCCAACTCGACCGGCCCGAGGGCGAAAAGCGTTGCGGATCCGGCCCCGGCGCGCTATCCGACGCGCGGCTTCGAATCGAACTTGGAAGACTGGAGAGCACGATGGCGGTCGAGAGGACGCTCAGCATCATCAAGCCCGACGCGGTGGAGAAGCGGAAGATCGGCGCGATCTTCGCGCTGATCGAGGGGGCAGGGCTCACCATCAAGGCGATGAAGATGGTGCGCTTGAGCCGGCCTCAGGCGGAGGGCTTCTACGCCGTTCATCGCGAGCGGTCGTTCTTCTCCGAGCTCATCGACTTCATGACGCGCGGGCCGGTCGTGGTAGCCGCGCTCGAAGGCGAGGACGCGGTCGCGGCGTATCGCAAGCTCATGGGCGCGACCGATCCGGCGAAGGCTGACGCGGGGACGATCCGCAAGGCGTTCGGTGACAACGTCGGCGAGAACGCGGTCCACGGCTCGGACTCCGCCGAGAACGCGCGGATCGAGGTGAGCTACTTCTTTCCCGGCTACGAGATGGGGACCTGAGTCGGTCGGGCGCGTGGCGCCGGTCGCGGTGCTACGATCCAAGCGGTGGTTCGCTCGGTCGTGCTCGCGTCGTGGCTCGCTCTCTTCGGATGCGGCGGAGGGGTGGCGGCGCGCCCCCGAGGCGCTCCTCCGACGACGGTCGACGTCGGAGCGCAGCTCGCCGCGCGGTTGCCGACCGGCGCGGACGCGTGCGTGGTCGGACGCCCTTCGCTCCTCTCCGCGGCGCGGCGGTCTCTGTTCGCCCAGGCGAGCCAGGGCGACCCGCTCGCGTGGCTGCCGCGCGCGCCTGTCGTCGCCTTCGCGATGGCACGGCACGAGCAGCCCGGGAGCCATCCGACGACCGTGCTGCTCGTGCGCACCTCGACCGACGCCCCGACCGTGCGCGATTGGTTCCTCCGCAACGCCCAGCTGCGGTTCGCGTTCGGAACCGTCGACGACGACGATCCGCCGGACGTCCGCGTGTCGATCGACGACGAGCGAACGCTTCGCGTGACGTCGGGTCGCTGGCCTCGCCGGTCCGATCCGGGGACGGAGAGGCGCTGCCTCGACCTGGCGCTTCGGAGCCCGGACGCGCTGGAGGTCTCTTCGAAGCGCGGGCTCGTGGTGCGGATGGGGGGGTACCCGAACGTTGCGCGCGCTCGCGATGTCGTCGCGACTGACGACGGAACCTCGGTGCGGCTGATCCGCCGCACGCTGACCGACGCTGCTGCGACCGAGGGCCTCCCGTTCGGTGACCTCGACGTCGACGACCTGCTCCGACCGTCGGTGGCACAGTTTGCATCGCGTTGGCTCGTCCAGGTGACTCACGACGCGCACGACGGGCCTCTTCGCGTGACCGAGATGCGCATCTCCTGGGAGGACCTCGCCCTCCTGCGGCAGGACGTGTCCGTGATCACCGCGGCCGAGGTCGCCGGCGCGCAGCGCACGGAGCCGCACGACGTCACGGCGGTCGACGTGACGAACCTCGCGGTCGTCGAGCGCGAGCGTCTTCTTTGGGCGGCGCGGATGGACGAGAGCGTCTCGGGGGACGCGCGTGCCCACGCGGCCGAGCAGCTGCGCGCTTTGCTCGAGCGCGCCATCCCGGAGCACCCGGCGCAGACGGATCTGCGCCGAGCGCTCTTCGAGGTGCTCTCACGCGAGCTCGAGCAGCCGCGGGCCGCGATTGCCGTCGCCGAGGCGGCGTTGACCGATCTCGGAGCGCTCGGGGACGCGGAGAGCTGGCGGCAGCTCCGGCGGGAGGGCTTCGCGAGGCTCGCCGCGTCCGAGCTCGCGCCCGTGCTCGTCGAGGACGGGATCGTCGACGCGAGCGCTTCGCAGCGCGCCGCGGTAGCGCTCGAGCGCCTCGTCGCCGACGGGACGGACTACGCGTTCGCCGAGGGCTCGTGGATCGCGGCCGACGCGTTGCTCCGTCGCGTGCAGTCTCAGCGCTCGCACATTCAGCGCATGCCGCCGACGACGCTGCCGCTCGCGGCGCTCCCCGAGGCGATCTCGGCGCTACTCGAGTCGCGAGGCGTTCAAGGCGCCCTCTACGTCGCGGTGGCGGGCCACGTGCGGCCGTGGGGTCTCGTCCAGTGGGACGCGGAGCAGTCGCCCGTGGTCGACCTCGAGCTCGGCGACGACACGTATCTCGTCGGCGTCGCGAGCGTCGGCGCGACCGATCGCCTGCGCGCGCTCGGCGTGACGCTGTCCGATCACGTGGCCGGGGGGGCGGCGGGCGTCTCGTTCTTCGTGGTGCCGCTCGGCGGATCGGCCGGTCAAGCGGTCTCGTGGGGCCACCTCGACGGCCAGATCGAGGACGACAGGCTCCACGTGGAGCGCGCGCTCGGTCCGGCGGCGCGCGTCGACTGGGATCGCGTGCGGCGATACCTCGCCGATCCGCTCGCGAGCGCGGCCGAGCGCGTGTTCCCACCGCCCGAGGTCCGCATCGACGCAGCGTCTACCCGCGACGTCAACGCGCTCCTGTCCGCAGCCGACGCGGAGCACGGTCTCAGCTGTGAGCGCCGCGACGAGCTCGGCATCTCGTGCGCCGCCGCGAGCGACGAGCCGGACTCGCTTCGCCGAGCGCTGGTCGTGTTCGCCACGGCACGGCTCGGCCAAGAGGCGCAGCGACTGCTCGGGAGATGACGGATCGTGACGAGCTCGCCGTTTCGACAGATGGCCTTCGAAGAGCTGCCCGAGCAGCCGCGCATCGCGCACCCGTTCTTCGAGCTGCGGAGCGACCGAGTGCGGGTTCGTTCGGACCACTTCGGCGCGATCGAGCTCGACGTGCGACGCACCGGTGACGGCCCGCCACTGGTCTGCGTGCACGGCTTGATGACGTCGAGCTATTCGTTTCGCTATCTCATGCCGGCGCTCGCGGACCGATTCGACGTGATCGCGTTCGACCTGCCCGGAGCGGGGCGAAGCGACGCGCCCGACGTCTCGTACGGGCCGGACGAGATCGCCGATCTGATCGGCGATCTCATGCACGAGCTCGGCGTCGTCGGCGCGCCGGTCATCGGCAACTCGATGGGTGGATATCTGGCGATGCGCCTCGCGCTGCGGCGCCCCGACGCGATGTCGCGGCTCGTCAACCTGCACTCGCCCGGCATCGCGACGGCCCGCATGTGGGCGCTCCAGATCGCGCTCTCGATTCCGGGCTCGCGCTTGCTGCTCGACCGGCTCGTGCGCCGCGATCCCCTCCGATGGGCGTTCCGGAACGTCCACTACCACGACGAGTCGCTCAAGTCGCTCGAAGAGGCGCGGGAGTACGCTGCGCCGCTCATGACGCCGGCCGGACGTCTCGCGTTCGCCCGCTACCTCGCGGACACCCTTCGCGCGACGTCGATGCGAGAGCTCGAGCGCACGCTCGCGCGCGTCGGCAACCGTTTTCCCGTGCCTCTACTGCTCGTCTACGCGGAGCGCGACCCGATGGTGCCGCCCGCGATCGGCTCGAAGCTCGCCCGCCTCCTGCCGAGCGCGGAGCTCGTGTGGCTCGAGAACGCGTCCCACTTCGCTCACGTCGACGCGACCGGGCCCTTCGTCGACGCCGTGGTGCCTTTCTTGCAGCGCGACAGTTGACATCGGTCGCTCGCGACACATCGTCTCTGGCCGATGCGCTTCGATCGCCGAGCGTGTACGTCATGCGAACTCTGGTTCTCGATCAGGGGTACCAACCCCACCGAATCGTCTCGTGGCAGCGCGCCATCACCTTGCTCTTCGCGGGCAAGGTGGAGGTCGTCGAGGAGTACGAGGACGAGGTCCGCTCGGTAAGCATCGCGATCCGAATGCCCGCGGTCGTGCGCCTCCTTCGCAAGCTCCGCGGTCGAAAGCACGGCGTGAAGCTGTCGCGGATGAACGTCGCGACGCGCGACGGGTTCCGCTGCCAGTATTGCGGCGTGAAGCACCCGCTCTCGCGCCTCACGTACGATCACGTCGTGCCCCGCTCTCGCGGCGGACGCACGACCTGGGACAACATCGTGATGGCCTGCGCCGCGTGCAACGCAGCGAAGGCGGACCGCACCCCGGCGGAAGCGGGCATGCGGCTCCGGGCGCGGCCCGCGAAGCCGGCATGGCTTCCGGTGATCGCGTTCCGGATCGACCCGGCGTGCAGCATCCCTGACGCGTGGGCCAACTGGGTCTACTGGCACGGAACGCTCGACGAGAGCTGAGCGAGAGCCCGTGCGTGCCGGCTCCGGGTGGACGGCGGCGGCCGTTCGTACCGTCGCCGCCGTCCACCTGTGCTCTCGCGCGAGCGATCTCGGATGCGCCGCGCTCGTGCTATAGAGCGGCGCATGACCGGTGAGGCGCTCGAGAAGCTGATCGGCGAGGCCTGGGACGATCGGGCGCTGCTCGCCGATACGGCGCACAGGCGCGCGGTGGAGGAGACGATCGACGCGCTCGATCGCGGTGCCCTTCGGGTCGCGACTCCGAACGAGTCGGGCGAGTGGGACGTGCACGCGTGGGTGAAGCGGGCCGTCCTTCTCTACTTCGGCGTGCGGAAGATGGAGCGGATCGAGATCGGCCCCTTCGAGTTCCACGACAAGATCCCGCTCAAGAAGAACCTCGACGAGGCGGGCGTCCGCGTGGTTCCGCCCGGCGTCGCCCGCTACGGAGCGCACCTCGAGCGCGGCGTCGTGCTGATGCCCGGCTACGTGAACATCGGCGCGTGGGTGGGCGAAGGCTCGATGGTCGATACGTGGGCGACCGTGGGCTCGTGCGCTCAGATAGGCAAGCACGTCCATCTGAGCGGCGGCGTCGGGATCGGCGGCGTGCTCGAGCCGCCCGGGGCGCGCCCGGTGATCGTCGAGGACGGCGCGTTCGTCGGCTCGCGCGCGATCGTGGTCGAGGGCGTTCGCGTCGGGCGCGAGGCGGTGCTCGGCGCGAACGTCGTGCTCACGGCGAGCACGAAGATCATCGACGTGACGGGCGAGCGGCCCGTCGAGACGACGGGGCTCGTGCCGCCGCGCGCGGTCGTGATCCCGGGGACGAGGACGAAGCGCTTTCCCGCGGGCGAGTACGGCGTCCCAGCGGCGCTCATCATCGGGTTTCGCACCGAAGCGACCGACAAGAAGGTGTCGTTGAACCGCGCGCTCCGGGACTTCGACGTCGCGGTATGAGCGCGAGCCCGAACGACGCCCTCTCGGCGACGCTCCTCGCGCTCACCGCCGTGCCGAGCCCGATCGGCGAGGAGCGAGCGCTCTGCGACGCCGTCGAGCGTCGCCTTCGCACGACGCTGGGCGAGCGCGCGGTCACCCGGTTCCGTCACAGCCTCGTCGTTCGGGCGGCGGAGCGCGCGGGCAAGCCGCGGATCGGGCTCGTCGGCCACCTCGACACGGTGCGGACCGAGCACGACGGGCCTGCGCGCGTCGACGGCGATCGACTCTACGGCGCGGGCGCGGCCGACATGAAGTCGGGGCTCGCCGTGATGATCGAGCTCGCCGAACGGCTCGACCGCGAGACGCTTCCGTACGACGTCACGTGCGTGTTCTACGAGCGCGAGGAAGGACCGTACGACGAGAACGTGCTCGGACCGATCCTCGAGAGCTTCGAGGAGCTGCGCTCGCTCGACCTCGCGATCTGCCTCGAGCCGAGCGACAACAAGCTCCAGCTCGGATGCACCGGCTCGGTGCACGCGACGCTCCGCTTTCACGGGCAGACGGCGCACAGCGCACGGCCCTGGCAGGGCAAGAACGCGATCCTCGCGTCGGCGGACGTGCTGGCCGAGCTCCGCGACCGCGAGCCGCGCGATGTCGTGCTCGACGGTCACCTCTTTCGCGAGGTGATCACACCGACGCTCGCGAGCGGTGGGCGCGGGCGGAACGTCGTGCCGGATCTGTTCGAGGTCAACGTCAACTATCGCTTCGCGCCCGGCCGAACGCCCGAAGATGCCGTCGAGGATCTACGGCGCATCGTGGGCGAGCGGGCGGAGGTCGTGCCGACGGATCTGTCGCCGGCCGGACATCCGCACGCGGCCCACCCGCTCGTGAAGAAGCTCGCCGCCGCCGGCGCTGTCGCCGTCGAGACGAAGCAAGCGTGGACCGACGTCGCGCGGTTCGACGCCATCGGCGTCCCCGCCGTCAACTTCGGTCCTGGCACGCAGGCCCAGGCGCATCAGAAGAACGAGTGGACGCACCTACCCACGCTCTACGCCGGGTACGCGATCCTCGAGCGCTTCCTCACCGAGGGCTGATCGAGCGCGCGGCTTGCTCGGCCCTCGCCGGTCTGACATCACACGCCGATGTCCGTCGTGCCCGAGGATCTCGGCGCCGCCCGCGCACCCACTCGAGCGATTGCCCGAGGAATGGGAGGCCGCGCTCGTCGCGCGAGGCGAGCCGCGCTACCGCGGACGGCAGATCTTCCGCTGGATCCACCTGCGCGGCGTGACGGACCCGGAGCTCATGACGGACCTCCCGAAGCGCCTGCGCGCGGGTCTCGTGGAGGAGGGGCTCGCGCCGCCCGCAACGGTCGCCCACGTGCACGAGTCGGCCGACCGCACGCGAAAGCTCGTCGTCCGCTTCACCGACGGGCGCGACGTCGAGAGCGTGCTCATCCCACAGCTTCGCGACGCCGACCCGGATCGCGAGGACGAGGCGGACGAGGTGCTGCCGGGCCGCGTCCCGGGCTCGCGCGTGACGCAGTGCATCTCGTCGCAGGTCGGCTGCGCGATGGGGTGCGTGTTCTGCGCGTCCGGCATCGCCGGGCTCAAGCGGCACCTCGGCGCCGCGGAGATCGTCGCTCAGGTGCTCCTCGGTCGCGCGGCTCTCGGCCCCGACGAGGCGCTCCGCAACGTCGTCTTCATGGGGATGGGCGAGCCGCTTCACAACTACGACGCCGTCGCGCGTGCGCTCGTGCTCCTCAGCCACCCCGAGGGCATCGGGCTGAGCACGCGCCGCGTCACGGTCTCGACGAGTGGGCTCGTGCCGCAGATCGACCGGCTCGGCCGCGACTTCGCCGGCACCGTTCAGCTCGCGATCTCGCTCCACGCCGTCGACGACGCGCGGCGCTCCGAGATCATGCCGATCAACCGCAAGCATCCGCTCGGAGAGCTCGTCGCGGCGCTCGCTCGGTATCCGCTCCCGCGCCGCCGCCGCTTCACGATCGAGTACACGCTGATCCGCGGCGTGAACGACAGCGACGGGGAAGCCGACGCGATGGCCGAGCTCCTGCGCGGCGTCCCGGTGAAGGTGAACCTCATCCCCATGAACCCGGTGCCCGACAGTCCGCTCCGCCCGCCGGACGAGCCCGTCGTCCAACGCTTTCAGGAGCGCCTGAGAGCGCGCGGGCTACCGTGCTTCGTCCGCACGCAGCGTGGCGACGCGATCGCGGCGGCGTGCGGGCAGCTCGCGCTCCACGGCGAGGAGCGAAAGGTGCGCATCCGTCTCCCGACGCCTGCGCGTACGGGCGAGTGAACTTTCACGCGCCCGCGGCGTCCAATCGTCGCGTGGGCTCGCGCCGGCATTCGTGTATCGTATCCGTCCCGATGCGTTGGGCGGAGCTCTCGGGGTGGACGGTCGCCCTCGTCGTTTGCTGGATCGCGGGCGTACAGAGCGCCGCCGCACAGGTCGGGATCCGCGTCGAGGAGCTCGCGCCGAACGCGATTCGGATCGACGGTCAGCTCGGCGATTGGCACGGCATCTCGTTCGGGCTGCTGGGTAACGGGGACGACGCCGCGCTTCGCTACGCGCTCGGCTGGGACCGAACGGGGCTCTACGTCGCCGCGAACGTGGCGGACGAGCGGATGGTGCGAACGGCGACACCCGGCGCGCACGAGGACGCGATCGTCCTCACGTTCGCGACGCCGTCGGGGCGGTCGTACCGCGCCGTCGACGTCTGGCTGTGGGCGGGCGTCGAGGGGCGCCAGCGCGCGACCGCCGGGGTCGCGCCCGTCGGCGGTCGTCCGACGCGTTCGGCGAGCATTCGGATCGTGGAGGGGCCGCGCCGCGACGGGCCGGGGTACGTGCTCGAGGCGCTCGTGCCGTGGAACCTGATCCCGAACGCGAGCGCGTGGCAGGAAGGCCGCGTGGCGCTTCGATTGATCGATGTCGACAGCGAAGCGCGCCCGGAGGTCGAGAGCGACCTCGCGACGACGCGTGTGGATCCCCGCGCGCTAGAGCGGCTTCCCGCGGTCGTCGCGAGCGGCGGCGAGGCGGGCATGCTCGCGCGCTTCCTCGAGAGCCGCGACCTCGCAGGAACGCACCCGCGCTTCGATCTGCGGGGCGACGTCGCGGGCGACTCGCGACGGGAACGCGTCGTGGTCGTGGAGACCTACGTCGTCGTCATGGGCGAGGGCTACCGCGACGGTGAAGCGTTCGACTTCCTCGAGCTCCCTATCGCCACCGGGCCCGACGTTCGGAGCGCGGAGCTCCGCGACATCACCGGCGACGGCAAGGACGAGCTGCTCTTGACGCTCCGCCAGACGAACGATCTCGGCGCGCGCCATCTATGGCAGGCGCTCTCGTTCGCGACGCAGCGGATCGCGCCGCTCTTCGGGGTCGAGGTGCGCAAAGAGGTCGGCGGCGGCTTCGTCGAGGACACGCTGCGCGTACGTCCCGGCCGGCGCGGCGCCGCGCTCGTCGAGCAGATCGCGGGGCGGACGGACGGGATCGATCCGCGCTCGTACCGCGAGGCGACCGCGACCGGTGTCCAACCGATCCTCTTGCCGTGGGGCCCGGTGCTCGCGCGCACGTTTCAATGGGACGGGCAGCACTTCGCCGTCGTCTCCGAGCGCGACAACCCCGAACCGTACGGCTCGGGCGCGACCGAGCCCGAGCACGCCACCGAAACGCCCGTGGAGCAGCGCGCCCGTCCGAGGCGCGAGGTCGTCGCCGAGCTCGTCGCTGCGTACAAGCGTCGAGCCGGTGTCGCCGCGGAGGCGCGGCCCACGCACCACTTCACCGCGAACCTCGCCGAAGGCCCCGACCCGGAGGACCTGCTCGTGTTCGGCACGACGCTCGTCGTCGTCGGCCCGTCGTTCCGGCGCGGGCAAGCGTTCTTCTCGTTCCAGATCCCGGTCGATGCTCCCGAGGACGTGCGCTCCGTGAGGAGCGCGGACCTCACCGGCGACGGGCGCGACGAAGTGCTCATCACGATTCGGCGCACGGCGGGCGATGTCGTGCGCGAGCTTCTGTTGGTGCAGCAGTTCCGGCCGACGGGCTTTGCGCGGCTGCTCATCGTCGAGGTCGCGCGCTCTCACGACGGCGACAGCGTGACGAACGAGGTGCGCGTCACCGGCCGCGGCCGAGAGACGCTCGAGATCCGCCCGGGCGCGGCGCGCGGTTGGGACGCGTCGAGCTGGCCGTTCGCCGATGGGACGGGCGACGGCGTCGAGCCGCTGCTCCTGCCGTGGCGCGATCGGGCCGTGCGCTACCGCTACGAGGGCGGGCAGCTCGTTCACTGACAGTCGAGCGTCGTCGTCTTGAGCTCGGCGGGGACGTTCGGCGACGGGGCCCGCTCGGCCACCACGATCACGGCGCCCCCGTCGAGGCACGCGCCGACGCCGTGCTCGTAGCGCGCTTCGGCGACGTAGATCTGCCGCTCTCCGGTGCGCGGCGCGAGATCGAGATCGTAGTTGCGGACGCCCACGAGGGCTTCGTGTGTGCCGTAGCCGTGCGCGGCGACCGTGTAGACGCCGGTCCCGCACGGAAAGACGCTCGCGCCAGACGGCGCGTCGCTTCTTCCGACGCGCACGCTCTCACCGCGCCGCGCGAGGTCTGTCGTGAGCGGCTGCAGATAGAGCGCGACGCGCGAGCCCGCCGGGTTCTCGTCGCGGTAGGTGAGGAGCGGGCCGCGCACGTTCGCGAGACGCGGCTGTGCGTCGTCGGCGAGCACGCTCGCGATGCGATGCGGCGCGCCGCGACCGTCGTCGACGAGGATCTCTCCGACCGTGACCCCCGCCGCCGTCGTCGCGCTCTCGGCCCACGTGACGAGCGCGTGACCGTCGACGACGAGCGCGAACGGCGGGCCGGGCAGGGTGCCGTCGCGCGAGATCCGTCGCGGCTCGATCGGCTCACCGCGGACGAAACGAGCCGCCGAGACGCTCCTGGCCTCGCCGTCGTTCCACGCGACGAGCGCGCCCCGACCGTCGGTGGCGACGCTCACGCCGCGGCTGCCGCCGCCGAGGGCGGCGATCGCGTGGCGGCCCTCGACGCGTCCGTCGAGTGCGAGCGAGAACAGGACGAGCGCCCCGGGCTTGTCAGCCTCCCGCATCGGCAAGGTGCCGCACGCGAGCCACGCGCCGCCTGGCCGCGACGCGAGCGCGAGGCCGGCGGTACACGCCGGCGCGACGCGAATCGGCTCGTCTGTCGCCGCCCCCGCACCGTCGATCGGCCGCGCGAACGTCCCGTCCGGCGCGGTCCACGCGACGAGCGCGCGGTGCCCGCGCGCCGCGATCGCCACCGCGTCGAAGCCGCCGCTCGTCTCGGCGATCGCGATCTCGTCGGTGAACGCGCACGCGAGCGAGGGCAGATCGCCGGTCGCGGGCCCCTCGTCGCACGCCGCGATCGAGAGCGCCACGAGCGCCACGAGCGCCACGAGCGAGCGCACGACGGCGCGCCTCCGCGTCGCCGGCACGTCAGGCCGGGAGCACGCCGCGCGCAGAGAGAGCCTCCACGATGCCCGCGCGCCGACGCTCGAGCTCCTCGGGGTCCTTCACCGGCAGAAACCGCCCGTCGGGCCCCGTCCGCTCGACGAGCAAGAACGAGGACGGCAGGAACGCGGTGAGCTCGCCGACCAGGCGCTCGAGCTGGATCGCGTCGCGCCCGTCGACCGACTTCGTGACGGCGAACCAGGTGAGATCGAACTCGCGATCGATCGCCTCGGCGTCGAGCACGAGCGTGTTCGTGTTGAAGACCGGAATGCGGTCTTGATCGAAGCCCTCCGGGAACCGGAACGACTCGACGATCTGTACGCGCCCGTCGACGCGCGCCGGCGCCCCGCCCTTGTCCTTCGGCTCCTTCGCGGCGCACTCCACCGTCACCTTCGCACCGCTCGCGAGATGCGCGCCGATCACGGCGGGGTCGAGCGTCGCGCCGAGGTTGTCGACGTTCGAGACGAACAGGATCTCGCCGCCCTGCTCGCGAAACCGTCCCAGCACGCCCGCGCGCCGGATCGACGTCAAGAGGTCCCCGTGCCCCGGCGCGTAGAGCGACACCGCCCCGTCGTCCTCGCGGAACACGTCGCCTTCGGGCGTGAGGCGCACCGAGACGCTCTGCGCGAAGCACTCGATCGCGAGCGCGGGGCTCGCGAGCGTACGCGCCATCTCGCGCACCGCGCCGTCGGTCGCGAAGCTCGTCATCAGGTAGACCGGAAGCGCGACCTTCGCGCGCTCGGCGACGCCGGCGAAGTCCGCGAGCTTGAGCTCGAGGAACGTCCGGCCGAGCACCGCTTCGACGCCCGCCTTGACCGCGCCGCCGAAGCGCGTCGCCATCCCGCCTGCCAGGACGACCGCGCCGACGCGCCCCGACGCGATCGCGTCGAGACCCGACCGCGTGAGCTTCTCGCGCGCCTCGCTCCCGGCCGGCGCGAGCGCGACCACGTCCCCTTCGGCGGGAGGCTCCACCGCGCCGCGGAGGCGGTTGTGCTCGGGCGCGGCGCCCCCGGCTCGAACGCGTTTCCGCTGAGCCTGGAATGCCGCCTCGTCGAACGCGTGCCGTTGAAGCGTTTCGA
This sequence comes from uncultured delta proteobacterium, assembly GCA_963740495.1. Taxonomy (GTDB): domain Bacteria; phylum Myxococcota_A; class Polyangia; order Polyangiales; family CAVUEK01; genus CAVUEK01. The sequence goes on along the minus strand of CAVUEK010000001.1, from coordinate 202,640 downwards.
GAGCTGGCTCGTCGAAGAGCTGGTCGCCCATATGAAGGACAAGAACCACGACCCCGAGGGGTCTGTCGACCCTCTCCCAGCACCGCGGGTGGTACTGAAGTTGCTTCGTGCTTACTCTGGTCCCTGTCCCAAGGTCCCGATCGGAGGCTCCTCGATGGCTCGCATTCTCACCGTTTGTGCCGTGCTCGCCGCGACAGTCGCGCTTTCCGGCTGCTACGTCCGCGCGCGCCCGGCCCGGGTCGCCTACAGCGCCCAGGTGTCCTACACGCCCGGAACGGTCGTCTACGAAGCGCCCCCGCAACCGCAGGTGGTCGTCTCGACACCGCCGCCGCAGCCGTACCAGAACGCGGTCTGGGTCGAGGGCCACTACGAGTGGAACGGTGTCCAGTACGTCTGGGTCGACGGCTACTACGTCGAGCAGCGCGTGGGGTACGTGTACGTCCAGCCCCGCTGGGAGCGCCGCGGGACCGGCTATGTCTACGTCGGTGGCGGCTGGCATCCGCACGGTGGCGCCTCGGTCACGGTCAACGCTCCGGCCCGCCCGCGCGCGACCGTCCGCGTCAATGCTCCGGCGCGCCCGCGCGCGACGGTCCAGGTCTACGCGCCTGCGCGGCCGGCTGCGACGGTGCGCGTGAACGCACCCGCGCGCCCCGCGGCGAGCGTCCGCGTGAACGCACCGGCCCGGCCGGCGGCGACCGTGCGCGTGAACGCGCCCGCGCCCCCGACGGTCACGGTCCAGGGCCGCGGCCGCGCGCGAGGGCGCGGCAACGCCGAAGTGCGCGGAAACGCCGAGGTACACGGCGGCGCCACGGTCCGCGTACGCTAGCGCGAATCCTCGGCTCCTGTCGGCAGGGGGAGCCGCTGCAGGGTGAACCCGGGTCCACCAAGTGAACCCGGGTTCACGGCGTCCGTCGTGCGATTGCTCCCGTGACCGCCCGAAGCTAAAGGTGTGAGAGGCTCACCGCCGCTCATCGTGCGACGCCTCGCAAAGCCTGCGGCGCTCGTCTTCGGCCTCGCGCTCGTCGTGTCGCTGCTCGTACACCTCTACGCGTACGTGAGCCTCGACGAGCTCGCGAAGCTCTTTCGCGAACAGCGCCGGGAAGCCGCAGAGACGTCGGAGATCGAGCTCGAGATCACCGACGAGGCCGAGCCGACCGAGCCCGAGGACGACGAGTCCGAGCCGCACGAGGGAGACGTCGTCGCGTCGGCGGATCGCACGCGCGACGAGACCGACGAGCGCGACCAGCCACCGCGCGAGGAGCCGCGCCACGAGGACACGCCACCGACGCCCGAGCCGGAGCGACCGGTCGTTCACGAGACCGTGCCGGTCACCCCGGAGGTCGAGCGGCACCCGCCGCCCGAGGCGATGAACAAGCAGGCCGTCCAGCAGCGCAGCCACGACCCGAGCGCCGAGGCGCCGCCCGACGCGCGCTTCGTCGCGCGCGAGAACAACGTCGTCGAGGAGGAGACCGTCGCGCAGCTCCGGAACTTCTCGCGCGACGACGAGGAGCAGGAAGCCGGTCAGCCGAGCGACTCCGAGGTGGCCGACACGGGCAACGCCGAGGAGGAAGACGTCGCCGACGCGCGCGAGATGGAAGGAAGCGATGCGCGCACGCCGACCGAGGCCGAGGCGAACGCGAACCGCCCGCGGGAGGCCGACGTGACGCCGCCGCCGAACGTGCGGGCGCGCGGCGACACGGCGCGGGAGGGCGCGGCCGAGGAGGAGAGCGGGCCGTCGCGCGCCGATTCGCGGCCCGGCAACCAGGGCGGCGCGCGCGCGAGCGGCGGAGGCACGCGCCAGCGTCTCGTCGAGGTGAACGACGGAAACGGCACGTTCGTCGTGTCGTTGCCCGAGCCCGCGGGCGAGGGCGAGGGTGCGGACGGCGGGCGGATGGTCGCGGGCGCGGGCCTCGGCGAGCGCGGCGCGGGCGCGCGGGCGGGTCGCGAGGGGCGCGGGCGCGTCGGCGAGCGCGGCATGGGTCGCGGGATGGGCGTCGACGGGCGCGATCTGCGCGTCTCGTGGACCGCGTTCGAGGAGACGTACGGCGAGGAGCAGCTCCGCGACGAGCGCGAGGCGTGGCTCGCGCGAGCGACAGTCGCGGCTGACGGGCTCGAACCGCGAGCGCGACTGGCGCGAGTTCCGCGCCGCGATCGAGAACTTCGTCCCGAACGTGCGGCCGGGAAACCAGACCGCGCTGAACGCCGCCGCGTCGCCCTTCGCCGAGTACCTCGCGGCGGTGCACCGGCGCATCCATCGCGAGTTCGCGTACCGGTTCCTCGCCGGGCTCCCCGCGGGCGCGACCTCGCCGTTCTCGGACCCGACGCTCGAGACCGACCTCGAGATCATCCTGAACCGCGACGGAACCGTGCACCGCGTCGGCGTCGTGAAGCCGAGCGGCTTTCTCCCGTTCGACCACGGCGCCTTCACGGCCGTCATGCGCGCCCAGCCGTACCCCGAGGCGCCGTCGTCGATCCTGAGCGGTGACGGCAAGGTCTACATGCACTGGGGCTTCTACAGAAACGCCCGCCAGTGCGGCACCTTCAACGCGGAGCCCTACATCCTCCCGCACCCGCCCGGCACACCGCAGCCCGGCCCGCACGGCCTGCAGGACCTCGAGGTCGGAGGCGTCGTGCCCCAGGATGCCCGCCCCACGTGGGGCACCTTGCCCGAGCGCGGCAGCGGCGACGGCGGCGGCTCGGGCGGTGACGGTGATGGCGACGGCGACGGCGACGGCGCGCCATCGAGCGGAGGCGACGGCAACGTGGCTCCGCCGCCGGCCTCGCCGACCGAATGAGGCAGCCGCCGTACGCTGGGGTCGTCAGCGGCGCGCGACACGGTCCGGGTGCGCGAGGCGCGGCGCGCGTATCGGCGGTTCCACGCGCCGTGCTTCTGGTCGTTCGACCCGGCGTACGAGGTGACGCTCGACGACGTGCCTCGGGTCGTCGATGTCGAGAACGGCGACGTCATTCCGAACTACGGGAGACCGGGCGGCGTGCTGCCGACGCGACCGAAGTCCGACGCTGAGTCGAGGCCGCACCGTTGCGGAGTCGCGCTCGAGCCGAGTCGCTCAGAACCTCACGTCGACCGACACCGCCGCATCGCGAGATCTGTCTGACGCGTGACGATCACGCCATCGGGGTGATCGCACGGTAGGGATCGATCGCGAGCGCGCGGGTTTCTCGAGACTCTTCGCTGCCGTTCGCACCTGAGGTACCATTCGATCGGATGTCTTGGCGCGCGTGGGGCCTGCTTATCATCGTCACGTCGGCGACGGCGTCGTGCTCGGCGCGCGGCGCGGTCGGTGATGATGGCGGGATCGGGTTCGATGTGATGCTCGATTCTCGGGGTGCGCTGGATTCGGGGCCGACGCTCTGCACTTCGGATACCGAGTGTGACGACGGGTTTCCGTGCACGATCGACGAGTGCGTCGTGGGGAACGTTTGTCGCAACGATCCGCAGGACACGCGGTGCACGTCCGAAGAGCGCTGCGTGGTCGGACGGGGGTGTGTGACCGGAAGCGGCACCACCTGCGAGACGGCGGTGGATTGCGACGACGGGCGTTTCTGCAACGGTCCCGAGAATTGCATCCGCAACATGTGCGTGCCGGACCGCGCAGTGGATTGCAACGACGGCAACGCCTGCACGATCGACAGCTGCGACGACGGCATCGGTGGGTGTCACTACGAGGTCGCGGAGGGTTGCGACGGCGGCGTGATCACGAGCGACGCCGGGCCGATGTGCGATCCCTTCGATCCGACGATGGACTACGGGGGCAGTTTCGATCTGCTTCCGGGGCAGGCGTGCGATGGTGGGTTCGACAGCTACACGGTCAACTCGGCGAGCTTCTCGATCGCGGGGGGGACACTGACCGTGACGGCGGGTCGTTTTGCTCTGCATCAGACGCCGGCGCCGACGGGCGCGGACTTCGACGTGTCCGGGTCAGACGGTTGTGCGAGCGTTCGAATCATGGCGCACTTCGAATGCGATGCGCGATTCCGCGGTACATGGACCGCGACTCATTCGGGCGGATGTGGGATGTGCGGAACGCTCTCGGGCGCGATCGTGGGTCGCCGGAGGTGAAGGGAGCGCGTGATGCGTAGAAGGTGTCATGGCAACCGACTCACGATCGCCACGTCGTTTGCGGCGATCGGCGCGCTGGCCTGCGCCGGGGGCGGGCGCTCGGGCCCGGACGCGGGCGAGTCGTGCATGGCCGACTCGGATTGCGTCGATGCGTTCCCTTGCACCAGCGATAGTTGCGGCGTCGACAACCTGTGTCGACACGTCGCCGTGAACGAGCTCTGCATGATGGGAGAGGTCTGTGAGCCTGGTCGTGGCTGCGTCACTTCGGCTTCCTGCTCGAGCGACGCCGACTGCGCGGACGAGTTTCCGTGCACGCTCGAGACCTGCGGCGTCGGCGGGGTGTGCAACTACACTGGCGTAAACGAGCGGTGCGCGAGTGGTGAGGTCTGCGACGTCGGCATGGGCTGCATCGTTCCGCCCGGCTGCGCGTCCGATGCAGAGTGCAACGACAGCATCCCGTGCACGCGCGACACCTGCGCGGCCGACATGACCTGTCACAACACTCCGATGGACGAAATGTGTGGCACGGGCGAGCGGTGCAGTTCGACCTCCGGCTGTTACACGCCGATGCCGTGCACCATCGACGCCGACTGTGACGACGGTAACTTCTGTAACGGAACGGAGCTCTGCGATCCCGAGTTCGGCTGCGGCCCCCCCGATGGACCGCGCGTCTGCAACGACTCCAACGACTGCACGATGGATCGCTGCGATGCGACGGCGGATCGATGCTCCTTCGAGTGCGACACATCTCGCCCCGAGTGCATGTGCCCGACGACGATGCCCACGTGCAGCGGCAACTTCCGGTTGCCAGGTGCGATGGGGTTCTGTGCGTTTGGGCTCGTGAGCTGGAACTTCACCAACGTGACATTCACGTTCGACTCCGGCGTCATCGAAGTGACGGGGTGGACCGTGTCCAGTACGGCGACGGTTCCGCCCATGGCCGATCCAGGACCAGCCTGTCCGGACATCGACGCGAGCACGACGCTGCCGGGCATGTGCAGCGAGACCTATCGGATTCAGGGCACGTTCGTGGACGACGACACCTTCATGGGCACGTTCAGCACGACATACACGGGCTCCGGATGCCTCGACTGCCCGACGATGTCGTTGCCCGTCACGGGCACACGGATCTAGACGCTCGCGATCGCCTGACGCCGCGCCGGCGTGACGCCAGCGTGAGGGTGGCGACCCCCCACAGCGCGATCGTGCCGAACCGAGAGCTGCCGCCCACCACGCCGCACCCACATCCCCCTCCGCCCACTCCGGTGCCGGCGTCGAGGGAGGCGTCGGGGGGGGCGGCGTCGGGTCCGGCGTCTCGGGGGGGGCCGGCGTCGCGGGGCGTTGCGCCGGCGTCGTCGCCGCCCGAGCCCAGGGCGGTGAGCTCGAGGCGGATGGCCCAGTCGCCGTTGATGGCGGCGGGGCCTTCGTTCCAGAGCCAGCCGGTGCCGTTGGCGTAGATGAAGGAGCGCTCGTTCTGGATGACGCCGTCGTCGTCGCGGACGGGGAAGGCGTCGGGGGGGTCCTGGGCGAGGTCGGTGCAGGACTGGCTCGCGAACTTGGTGCCGGCGAGCAGTGTGAGGACGACCCGGATGTAGGTGTTCGGCGGATCGACGATGATCGGCATGGTGCCGTCGTCGAGCAGCAGGCGGTTGAAGCGGACGTCGTAGCTCGCCGAGCCGGGGGAGTCGGCGATGCTCCGGTCGACGGGGATCTCGGTGCCCTCGTAGACGAGCGCCTCGCCCGGCCACGGCCCGTCCTCGGGCATCGAGAGGATGCTGCCGGTGGGCGGGGTCTCGCCCGCGTAGACCTCGACGTCGACGAGCGCGGTGCCGCCCGCGGTCGAGCCGCTGCAGCTGTACGAGCCGGCGGTGCCAATCACCTCGGCGCTCGCGAGGGCAATCTGGAGCGCGTCGACGATGATCGGAAAGTCCGATGCGTCGAGGCCGTGCGCGGGCGAGGGGAGCTCGCGAAAGATCGTGCCGAGCTTCTCGCCGGCGCAGAAGCCGCACGTGATCGCGGTCGGGGTCTCGCCGCTCAGCGTGTCGTGGCTGATGGTGCGCTGGGCCAGCGCGGGGGAGGGCGCGGCGGCGGCGACCAAGGGCAGAAGGGTGAGCGCCATACGGGAAGGAGCAGGAAGCATGCGACCATCATCGCATGGACGGCGCCGAGAATCTCAAACGCGAGCTCGTGGGGCGCGCGGAGGCTCTCGGCTTCGCGCGGGTCGGCGTCGCGCGCGCAGAGCGGCTCGAGCCCGAAGCGGAGCGGCTTCGCGCGTGGCTCGCGGCCGGCCGGCACGGGCAGATGCGGTGGCTCGAGGAGACGGCCGAGGTGCGTGCCGATCCTCGACACGAACGGATGCTGCCGTCCGTGCGGAGCGTGGTCGTGCTCGTCGCGCCGTACGGGCGCGGCGACGACGGTGCGGTCGGGCCCGCGCCAGGGCGCGTAGCGCGCTACGCGCGCGGGCGCGACTACCACAACGTGCTCGGCAAGCGGCTCGACAAGCTCGCGCGCTGGCTTCGGCGCGAAGGGCACGAGGCGCGTGTATCGGTCGACGCGATCCCGGTGCTCGAGCGCGCGTGGGCGCAGCGCGCGGGCGTGGGGTTCATCGGGAAGAACTGCTGCTTGATCGTGCCGGGGATCGGGAGCCAAGTGTTTCTCTCGACGGTGCTGACGAGCGCGGAGCTCCCCGTGGACGAGCCGATGGCGGAGCGCTGCGGCGCGTGCCGGCTCTGCCTCGACGCGTGTCCGACCGCGGCGTTCGTCGGGCCGCGCGAGCTCGACGCGCGGCGCTGCATCTCGTACCTCACGATCGAGCATCACGGTCCGATCGACGAGCCGCTCCGTCCGTTGCTCGACGACTGGCTGTTCGGCTGCGACGACTGCCAGGACGTCTGCCCGTTCAACCGCGCGGCGCCGCCGGCCGAGAGCACGACCGACCCGTTCGCGGCGAGCGCGCGGCTCGACGCCACGGCCGAGGATCTCCTGCGCATGGACGACGCCGAGTACACCGCGTGGGCGCACGCGTCGCCGATGAAGCGCGCGCGGCGCGAGCGCATGGCGCGGAACGCGGCCATCGTGCTCGGGAACCGCGGCGACGCGCGGCATCTCCCCGTGCTCCGGCACGCCGCCACGGCGGACACGTCCGACGTCGTGCGCGACGCGGCGGCGTGGGCGCTCGGTCGCCTCGACGCGCGACGGACCGAGAGCTGACTGCCGATCAGTCGGCGAGCTCGAGCACGAAGCCGTCGGTCAGGCCGGCGCTCGTCCTGCCTCCGCCGCCGAAGTTGACCGTGCTCGAGAACGTGCCGGTCACGGCCACGCGGCCCATCGAGGTGAGCACCGCGTCGCTGCCTCGGTCGGCGCCCGTGCCGCCGAAGGTGCGGTCCCACCGGTAGGTCGAGGAGCGCGCGAGCGAGAGCACGAACACGTCGCGCCCTCCGCTCGAGGTCCGCGAGCCGCCGCCGAAGTCGACGGCGCCTTGGAACATGCCCGTCGCGACGATGTTGCCTGCGCAGTCGACGGCGATGCCGTCGACGCGGTCATCGCTCGTGCTCGCGCCGTACTCGTGGTCCCACCGGTATGTGCCGTCGGTGTCGAGCACCCACACGACGCCGTCGACGAACCCGGACGAGCTCCGCGGGCCGCCGCCGAAGTCGACCGTCGAGCCGAAGCTCCCCGCCACCACGACATCGCCGAGCTGTGAGACGGCGATCGCGCTGACGTCGTCGGGCTGACCCGCGCCGAAGTCGCGGTCCCAGCGGTACACGCCGGCGCGATCGAAGCTCGCGACGAACGCGCCTCCGAAGCGCATCGCGGTCGGCCCGCCGCCGAAGTCGATCTGCGAGCCGTAGACGCCGCCCACGTAGACGTTGCCGTCGGCGTCGGCCGCGACCGCGTATCCGGCGTCGAACGTGCCGCCGCCGTCGAATGTGTGGTCCCAGCTGTGGGCGCCCGCGCTCGTGAGGCCGAGCACGAAGATGTCCGGGTCCGAGACGGCCGTGCGCACGCCGCCGCCGAAGTCGACGCTTCCGTTGAAATATCCCGTCACCGTGATCGCCCCGGTCGAGTCCACCGCGACCGCGGTCGGAACCACATCGGTGCCGTACGTGCGCAGCCACGCCTCGGTCCCGGACGCGCCGACCTTGCGGACGGTCCCGTCCTGGAACGACCCGCTCGAGGTCTGATAGCCCACCACGATCACGTTGCCGGTCGCGTCCGCCGCGGCCTCCTGAGTCGCGTCGGCGAGCGTCCCGCCGTACGTCCGATCCCACCGATAGGTTCCGTCCGCGTTCAGCGCGACGAGGTATCCGTCGGCGCTCCCCGCGGCCGTGCGTGTACCGCCCCCGAAGTCGACCATCCCGTAGAAGCTTCCCGTGACGTAGTAGCCCGCCGAGGTCGCGACGACGCTCGACGCCGTGTCGCTCGACGCCGCCCCCCACGCGTGATCCCAGCCGTACGTGCCGCCGTGACCGCACGTGCCCGCGAGGCACGTGAGCCCCGAGGAGCACGTGCCCGGCGTGCAGCGCGTGCGTGTGCACGAGCACGCCGCCGCGCTCGCGCAGTCCGAGTCGGCGCAGTCTGCGGCGCCGTCGCAGTCGTCGTCGCTCGCGTTCGTGCACATCGTCTCGGTGGCGCCGCCGGGGCACGTGCAGGTCGAGCCCGAGCACGTCGCACCGCCCGGTCCGCAGGGGGCGCCCGCGCAGTCGCTGTCCGCGCAGTCGGTCATTCCGTCGCAGTCGTCGTCGGTCGCGTTGCCGCACGCCGACTCGGGCGTCGTCGTGTGAGTGCACGTGCCCGTTCCGTTGCAGGCGTCCGTCGTGCACGCCATCCCGTCGTCCGTGCACATCGCGCCCGCCGGCGCGTAGCAGTTGTCCGCGGCCTCGCTGCACGTATCGTTGCATGCGGCGCCGCCCGTGCACGGGTTGCCGGCGTGGACGCACGACCCGCCCGAGCACGCGTCCGCGCCGTTGCAATAGAGCCCGTCGTCGCACGGCAGCGTGTTCGGCGTGTGCGCGCACGAGCCCGAGCCGTTGCACGCGTCGGTCGTGCACGTGTTGCTGTCGCTCGTGCAGCCGACGCCGGAGGGCGTCGCACAGCTGTCGGCGGTCTCGTTGCAGGTGTCGGCGCACACCGCGCCGGCCGCGCATGGGTCGCCCGGGTGCGTGCATGTACCGCCCGCGCAGACGTCGACGCCGTTGCAGTAGAGCCCGTCGCTGCACGACGCCGTGTTGGGCGCGTGCCCGCAAGTGCCAGTCCCGTTGCATGCGTCGGTCGTGCACGGGTTGCCGTCGCTCGGGCAGCTCGCGCCCGATACCGCGAAGCAGTTGTCTGCCGTCTCGTTGCACGTCGAGGCGCACACCGCGCCGCCCGCACAGGGATCACCCGCGTGCGTGCACGCGCCTCCGGCACAGACGTCGGCGCCGTCGCAGTAGAGCCCGTCGTCGCACGAGGCCGTGTTGTTCGTGTACACGCATGACCCCGCGGTGCACGCGTCGTTCGTGCAGGGGTTCGAGTCGTCGCAGTCGGCCGGCGTCGTGCACGCGCACGTGAACGGGTGCGCGCAACCCACGCCCGCGGTGCAGGCGTCCGTCGTGCAGGCGTCGCTGTCGTCGCAAGCCCCGTCGTCCGGCGCGTTCACGACCGCGTCGAGCGCCTCGTCGCAGCTGTCGGTCGTGCACGCGACGCCGTCGTCGACGACCGGCGGCGTTCCCGGGCTGCAGTCGTCCACTGCGTCGCAGACCTCGGCGCCATTGCAGAACGCGCCGTCGTCACAGACCGAGTCGTCCGGCGTGTGCACGACGGTGTCGGCATCGTCGTCGCACGTGTCGACCGTGCAATCGACGCCGTCGTCGAGGACGGGCGGCGTGCCGGCGACGCAGCCCGACGTGACGTCGCACGTCTCGATGCCGTCGCAGTACATCCCGTCGTCGCACAGGCCCGCGTCCGGTATGTGCAGGACGACGTCGCCGTCCTCGTCGCACGTATCGAGCGTGCAGTCGATGCCGTCGTCGAGCTCGGGCGGCGTGCCGGCGACGCAGCCCGCGTCGGTGCACATCTCGGCGCCGTTACAGAAGAGACCGTCGTCGCACTCGGCGTGGCCCGTGCACTCGGTTCGCAAGCACACCGACGGGCTGCCCGTGCACGCATACCCGTCCTCGACCGTGCAATCGGTCGCGCAGCCGTCCCCGACGTTCGTGTCGCCGTCGTCGCACGCCTCGTCGCTGCCGACGACGCCGTCGCCGCAGCCGGTCGAGGCGTCGAGAGTGGCGTCGTCGTCGCCGCCGCACGCCGAGAGCAACAAGACGACCGATGCAGCGATTCGCGCGAGCCCCATGCGAAGCCTCCTCCGTCCCGAGGATATCGAGGCGTGGACCGCCTTCGACGGGCCGCTCGGCGGATTGTTCTGGCCGCGGCGTACATCCGCTGCAAGTCACCGAGATCAGCCGAGGTTCGCTCACCCTCAGAATCGGCAGGGGGTTCTTGCGGGGGGCCGGCCGGCTCGGGTGCTCGGCGAGCATCCGCTCGATCGCCTGCAAGAGCTCCTCGAGCCCCTCGCGCGACGCCGAGCTGACGAGCAGCGCGTCGTGCCCTCGCTCTTTCATCGCGTCGCGAAACGCGGGGAACGCGTCGCGCGCGTCGGGCAGGTCGGCCTTGCTCATCGCGACGAGCACCGGCCGCTTCGCGAGGTCGGCATCGAATCGCTCGAGCTCCGCGAGGAGCGTCGTGTAGTCGCGCACGGGCTCGCGCTCGGGATCGGGATCGGGGGCCACGAGATGAAGGAGCACCCGGGTGCGCTCGATGTGCTTCAGAAAGCGGAGCCCGAGGCCGGCGCCTTCGGCCGCGCCCTCGATGATCCCCGGGATGTCGGCGACGACGAAGCTGCGCTCGTCCCCGAGCGAGACCACGCCGAGGTTCGGCACGAGCGTCGTGAAGGGGTAGTCGGCGATCTTCGGGCGCGCGCGCGAGACCGCGCTGATGAAGGTGCTCTTGCCGACGTTGGGGTAGCCGATCACGCCGACGTCCGCGAGCATCTTGAGCTCGAAACGCAGCCGCCGACGCTCGCCGCGCTCGCCTTCCTCGGCCTTGCGGGGCGCCCGATCATACGGCGTCGCGAACCGGATGTTGCCGCGTCCGCCGCGTCCGCCCTTCGCGACCACGACCTCCGATTCCTCCGCGTCGAGATCGGCGAGCAGCTCGTTCGACGCCGCGTCGAACACCTGCGTTCCGAGCGGCACCCGGACGGTCACGTCATGTGCGTGCTTTCCGTATTGGTCGCGCCCCCGGCCCGCCTCGCCGGCCTTGGCGGCGATCACGGTCTGGTAACGGAGGTCGATCAACGTGCCGAGCCCCATGTCCACGCGCACCACGACGTCGCCCCCGCGCCCGCCGTCGCCGCCGGACGGCCCGCCGAGCGGAAGGAACTTCTCGCGGCGAAACGCTACGCACCCGTTCCCACCGTCCCCGGCGCGGACCTCGATCTCGACCTCGTCGACGAACTGCATGGCGCCGCTTCCATAGCACGGGGAGGGAGGGCCGCCGGGCTCCGCCGCGCCCGCGCGCCGGGCCCATAGAACGATGCTGTGCTCCGGCTCGACCTGCTACGATGCCGGCCCTGATGGCCCGGAAGGAGGAGACCGCGCTCGGGACCGCGCGCGCCCGCTTCGTCGAGGCGCTCCCGCGGAAGGCCGGGGAGCTGCGCGGTGCGGTCGCGCTCCTCGCCGCGACGCCCGAAGCCGACAAGCCGCGCGAGGAGATGCGCCGCCGTCTCCACGCCCTCTACGCATCCGCGCAGGTGTTTCGGATCGAGGCGCTCGCGGGCGCTTTGAAGGAGTCGATCGAACGGCTCGACCACAGCCGCGATACCGGCGATCCGCTGGCCCAGAACGACATCGACGCGCTCGCGTCCCTCGCCGCGACCCTGCCCGCGCTCGGCGACGCCGCGCCCTCGGTCGGCACGCCGTCCACCGCGGGCTCGCTCCTCTCGCCGGACGCCGCCACGACCCCGGGCACGCTCGAGGCGCCGGTGATCCCGCCCCCGCCGCGCGCTCCGTCGGAGCGCCCCCCGGCCGGGTCGGAGCGCCCCTCGGCCCGCCCTCCACACGCGGCGATGAAGAGGAGCACACTTCAGGGGATGTCGCCCGCGTCCGAGGCGCCGTTGCCGAGCCTCTCCCCCGCGCGCCGCGCCGGGAGCTTCACCGCGGCGCGCGCGTCGGACCGCCCGCCGCCCCGTCCGGCACCGCTCGACACGATCTTCAGCGTCCTCGTGCTCGACAACGTGGAGTGGCAGGCGAAGATCCGCGCGGCGCTCCCGGCCGAGCGCTTCGAGCTGCTCGCCGCGAGCGATCCGGAGGCGGCCCTGCGGCTCGCGCGGACGAGCGCTCCCGACGTCGTGCTCGCGGATCTCGGCGTGCTCAGCCGACCGGGCGTCGAGTTCATCGAGCGCCTGCGGAGCGATCCGCTCACCGACTTCGTTCCCGTGGTGCTGCTCCTTCCGGAGGGCACGGCGAACGATCTCGTCGCCGTGGGCCAGGACGGCGCCGACGAGGCGCTCGGCAAGCCGTTCGACTCGGACACGCTCGTGCGCACGATCGCGCGCGTCACGGGGAGCTTGCCCGACGAAGGCGGTCCGCTGTCGGGCGACCTCACGCTGAAGGAGCTCGCCGACCGCCTCGGCGACGAGCTCCGCCGGGGCATCGCGGAGTCGGTCGAGACCGGCAAGGACGTGCGGATCCCGGTCGGCGACGGTTCCGAAGTGCTCGCGGCCGCGTGGGCCGCGATCGCGAAGGTGCGCGCGCACGTCGCGCGCGAGAGCGGCGGCAAGGTTCGGTTCCGCGACAGCGCGCGACGCGGCGGTCCGGCGTTGATGGCGCTCGTCGACGACGACGACGCCGCCGCTGACGTCCGTACCGACGTTTCGCTCGAGGGTCGCAGGATCATCGTCGCGGACGACGACCCCGCCGTCGTCTGGTTCTTCGCCGGGCTGCTCCGCGAAGAGGGCGCGAGCGTCTTCGAGGCTGCCGATGGGCGTGAGGCCGTAGGGGAGGCGCGCCGGCGACGACCGGACGTCGTCATCAGCGACATCCTCATGCCGGAGCTCGACGGGTTCGGGCTGTGCCGCGCGTTCGAGCGCGATCCGGCGCTCGCCGACGTCCCGGTCATCCTGCTCTCGTGGAAGGAAGACTTCCTGCAGCGCATGCGGGACCTCTCGTCGGGCGCGCGCGGCTACCTCCGAAAAGAAGCCGGAACGGCGCAAGATCCTCGCGCGGGTCCGCGAGGTGCTGCGCCCGCGGGCGAGGCTCGAAGCGCAGCTCCGCGCGGGCGGTGAGCACCGCGGGCGGATCGAAGGCGTCGGCATCCTGACGCTGCTCCGCACGGTCGCCGAGATCCGACCCGGCGCGCGCATCACGGTGCGCGATGCGTGGAACCTCTACGAGGTGGACATGCGCGATGGCCGGCTCGTGGATCTCACGCGGACCGCGACCGACGGGTCGTTCGCGCGCGGGCCCAAGGCGCTCCCTCAGCTCCTCGGCGTCACGACCGGTCGCTACACGGTCGACGACAGCGAAGCTCCGGTGCGAGCGACGTTCGACACGTCGCTCGCGCAGACGATCGTCTATGGGACCGAGACGCTCGGCGCGATCCTCGACGCGGTCGCTGGGCGCGGGATGAGCCAGGCGGCCGAGCTCGGGTTCGAGCACGATGTGCTCTCGTCTTTCTTGCGCACCTCGCCCGACCCGGTCCGCCGGCTCGTCGATCGCCTCGCGGCTGGTGAGAGCCCGCGCGAGCTCCTGGTCTCGAGCGATGTCGCGCCCGCGGTGCTCGAGTCGGTGCTGATCGATCTGGCGCGTCGCGGCGCGATCACGAGCGTCGCGGGGCCGGACGGTGAGGACCGCCTCGCGCTCGCGCTCGAGGACCGGCGCGCGAACCGCGACCTGCCGGCGGAGCGCTCGTCGGTTCCACCGTCGGCGTACGAAGAGGAGGAGGCCGCCGACGCGGAAGCGGACGCAGGCCCTGCCGACGAGCCGGGCGAGCCCGACGCGTCGCTCCCGAGCGAGGCGGTTCGCGGCGCCGGAGCGAGCCCGACCGAGGACGTCGAGCGAGCGGCGCGCGAGCGCGATGAAGCGCTCGATTGGCTGTCGAGCCAGGGGCCGGTCACGGTCGAGGGCGACTACGACGCGGCGACCGAGCCGACCGACGTCGCCATGCGACCGCCGTCCGCGGAGCGCCCGCCTCGCGAGCGCAAGGAGAGCCATCCGTCGGTGGAGCTCGATGCGCCGTTCGCGGCGGACGAGCCGGGACCGGTGTCCGAGGAGGGCACCGAGCCATTCGAGCTGACGCGCCCGTCGCAGACCGGGATGGACGAGCCGACGGTCGTCGATTGCGTCGAGACCGTCGAGGCGTCGGCGTTCGAGGAGGAGACGTCGGCGCCGAGGACGCCGCCCGCTGACGACGCGCGCGAAGCGCAGGGGGAAGACGCGCGGTCCTCGTCGCCGGCCGCGCCGGCCGCGTCCGCCGTCCCGACGCCGATGCGAGACGCAGCCGCGATCACCGAGGATCCGTCGTCCGTCACGCAGGAGATCACGCCGACCATGCTGGTCCGCGAGCCTGCGCGACCGGACGAGGACGAGTCGGCGAGCCCGCTCGGCTGGGTTCTCTTGCTCGTTCTGCTCGCCGTGATGAGCTACGTCGGCGTTCGGCTCGTCCAGGGTGCGTTCCTCCCGGACCAGACGCCGGCGCCCGCACCTGCGCCCGCGCCTGCGCCCGCGGACGACGAGACGACGATGGAGCGAACCGGAGCGGAGACCGAGAAGGCGCCGTCGCCCGACGAGGTCGTGCGCGTGCGGCAGGGCCCGGCGCTCGACGAGATCGCCTACGGCCGGCGACTGCCGTACGTCGATGCCGGTCCCGGGCTCACCGTCGGCCCCGAGCAGGGCCTGCTCGTCGTCGAGCGCTCGTCGGTCGCGCCGCAGCCGAGCGTGTCGATCGGTGACCGCGATCTCGGCCCCCCGCCGGTGCGCGCCGCGCTCCCCGAAGGCCGTCACGACCTCTACTTCAAGGTGGGCGACGAGGTGCGCTTCCGGCCCATCTTCATTCGGCGCGGTCAGACGTTGATTGTTCCCGCCGACTGATCGCCACGACCCCGCGGCTCGCCTCGGCCCCCGCGGCGCGAGGCGCCGTTTGTTTGACGCTTCCGGAATGGGCGTGCTAACCGGCGAGCTGTACGGATGCGCACTGGTACGGGAGGCGTGATGGTTCGGACGTGCTTGGCCCTCGGGGCTCTTCTCGCTCTGTGCGGTGGCTGTGACGACGACGAGGCCGAGGCCCCGTCCGGTGGCTCGGGCGAGCGGGTGTACATGGACCTCCTCGACCGCGTGCACCTCGCCGATGTCGACCATCATGGGACGTTCGTCGACTTCGGGACGCCCGCGCGGATGAAGTACACCGTCGGGCAGTGGCGGAGCGGCTGGATCAGCGACGAGGTGTCGGGCGACACCACGTTCAGCTACGTCGGCGACACGGGGCGGATGTTCTTCGAGGTCGATCATGCCGGCCCCGTCACGCTGCGCTTCCGCGCGAAGGCCGTCGGGAGCCGGAACCTCAGCCTCTACACGAACGGTCACGCCGAAGAGCTCGTACGGCTCGAAGAGGGTGACGAGCTTCGCGACTACGACATCACGATTCCGGCCGAGCACGTCCAGGTCGGCGAGAACTACCTGCTCCTGCGGTTCGGCGCGACGGCGCGCGTCGGGAGCAATGACGTTTCGGCCGCGGTCGAGTCGGTGCGCATCGTCGAGGGGAGCTCCATCCCGGGCGGCGAGTACCATCCACCGCGCTACGGCGAGCTCGTGCAGGAGATGGCGATCGGGGGCGAGACGCGGCGTGCCATCGCCGTCCGCAGGCCGACGCGCGTGACGTACTACGTGGACGTTCCGCGTGGGGCGAGGCTCGACCTCGGGCTCGGAGCGGAGGGCGAGACGCCAGCGCACGTGACGATCGCCGTCACGCCCGAGGGCGGCGAGCGCGCCGAGGTGTACTCGGGCGACGTGCACGACGCGTGGGACGAGCACAGCATCGATCTCGGCCGCTTCGTGGGCTCGATCGTTCGCCTCGACTTCGCCGTCACGGGCGAGGGCAGCGGGCGCGTCGCGCTCGGTACGCCCCGCATCGTCGTGCCCGAGGTGCAGGTGCCCGAGGGGCCGCGGCTCGCGAAGAACGTCGTCGTGCTGCTCGTCGACACGCTCCGCGCAGACAAGCTCCGCCCGTTCAACCCCCGCACGCGTGTGCGCACGCCCGTGATCGATCAACTCGCACAGAGCGGCGCTGTCTTCCTCGCGGCGCAGGCGCCGGAGAACTGGACCAAGCCGTCGGTCGCGTCGGTGCTCACGGGCCTCTACCCGTCGACGCACGGGACGAAAGAGAGCGAGTCGCGCCTCCCGGACGACGTGCTCATGCTGAGCGAGCAGTTTCATGCGAACGGGCTCCGCACCGCCAGCTTCATCGCGAACGGCTACGTGTCGGATCGGTTCGGCTTCGCGCAGGGATGGGACTACTACACGAACTTCATCCGCGAAGGGAAGAACACCGACGCGAGCGCGGTCTTCGCCGAAGCGGGGGATTGGATCGAGCACAACCGCGATCAGCGGTTCTTCGTGTACGTGCAGACCATCGATCCCCACGTACCCTACGACCCGCCGGACGAGTTCCTGCGCATGTACGACTCGAGCAACTACAGCGGGCGGTCACCCCGCGACAGACCCCGGACCTCCTCGAGAGCGCGAAGAACGGCTCTATCACGTTCGACGCGGGCGATCAGCGCCGGCTCGAGGCGCTCCACGACGGCGAGATCAGCCAGCACGATCGCGAGCTCGGGAGGTTCATCCAACGGCTTCGCGACCTCGGCGTGTGGAACGACACGATGTTCGTTCTCTGCGCCGATCACGGCGAGGAGTTTCACGACCACGGCTCGTGGGGGCACGGGCACAGCGTCTATCAAGAGCTCCTGCACGTTCCGCTCATCCTCCACATGCCCGGGCTCGTCCCTGCGACGCGGGTCGAAGACACGGTGAGCACGGTCGACATCGCGTCGACGGTGCTCGCGGCGGCGCAGCTCCCGGACCTGCCTGCGAGCGAGGGCTCGAGCCTGCTCGACCTCGCGCGTGGCGGCGCGCCGCCCGGACCGCCGGTCGCGTTCAGCGACTTTCTGAACGACCGGCGGGTCATTCGCGCGGGACGGTTCAAGCTCGAGCTCCGCGGCATCAACGCGTCGCTCTGGGACCTCGAGGCCGACCCGGGCGAGACGCACGAGGTCAGCCGCCACGAACATCCGGTCGCGATGCGCTACCTCCGCATCATGCTCGGGCAGTGGCTCGGTGCGACCGACCGACACCACTGGCTCGACGCGGAGCAAGGCCCGGGCCTGTCGTTCGGGCACGAAGCGGCTCACGTGGACGAGACGTTGCGGGATCAGCTGCGCGCGCTCGGCTACGCTAACTGACGGTGATCCTCCCCCGAGAGCCGCGGAGCGCTACCTCCGCTGTCCGCGGCTCGTCGCCGAGGGCGAGGGTGCCGCGACTCTACGTGATCGCGTGGGAGGGCGATCGGGAGCGGGTGCTGTCATTTCCCGTCGCGCCCGACGCCACCGTGGGAGAGCCGCGCGAGGAAGCGGCCGCGCCGCACATCCCGATGCTGGATCACGGCGACCCGCCGCGCGCGACGGACGATCCGGACGACGAAGACCGCTGCGAGCGGGATGGTCACCGCGTCGCGATCCGACGGGAGGGCTATCGCTCGAGCGTCGTGCTGACGTTTCCGACGGGCGACGAGATCATCGTCTTCGAAGCGAACGGGACCGCGAGCGCCCCGCCGTCGCGCTCGCCGACGAAGGGACGTGGGTCGCGTTCCATCACAACGTGCGCGAGGACTCGGGCGAGCCCGACATCGCGAAGTGGATCGCGCTGCGATTCGTTGCGCGCGCCGGCGAGGTCTACGTCGCCGGGCGCCGCCGCTGACGCGATCGCGACCGGGACCGCGAAGGCGAGGAGCAGAGCTTCGAGTTCCCGACGCTCGTCGCCGTGCCGGCAGGCGCGCTCGCGCTGTTCGGTCGAGGCTCGCATCGCTTCTATCGGCAGGACCTCCTTCGCGCCGGCTTCGGGCCGCGCGTCGGGCTCGACGACGGCGGCTGGGGCTGTCGCGGGCGCCGCGTCGCCGCGACGCTCTCGCTGACGGATCGGCTCGTGACGGCGCGCCGCGACAAGCGCGGCATCGTCGTCGAGCGGTGTGTCGCGCCGAGTGGCCGGGCCGCCGGAGCTCGTGCCGGTCGCGGTCCGAGCGCGCGGGCCCGACCGAGCCGTCCGCCGACCGAACGCGAAGAGCGATCCCGCGGCGCGCTGACGGGACGCGCGCACGCTCTTCGGCGACATCCACCAGCACAGCGCGCACTCCGACGGGATCGGTACCGCGCGACGAGCCGTACCTGCGCGCGCGCCACGTCTACGGCGACGACTTCTGCGCGCTCACCGATCACGAGTCGTTCCTCGGAAAGCGGATCGGGCCGGGCGAGTGGGCGCTATCTCGAGTCGCGTCGCGCGACCGGCACGACGCGCCCGGAGAGTTCGCGACGCTCCTCGCCTACGAGTGGACGGGCAAGATGTACCCGGGGCCGGGCCACAAGGTGGTCTACCCGAGCGGGCGCGGGACGCGCGTGCTCTCGCGCGACGATCTTCCCGAAGGCAGCGATGTGGTCGCGAGCGCCGCGCGCGACCGGGGCGTTCGCCGTGCCGCATCACGTGGGCTGGACCGGCGCGACGAGGAGGCGCACGATCCGCGCGTCCAGCCGGTGTGGGAGATCTGCTCGTGCCACGGCTGCTACGAGCACTTCGCGCACGAGCTCGGTCAGCGCGGCGACCTTCGCGATCAGATGGTCGATGCGGTGTTGCGGCGCGGGCATCGCTTCGGCTTCATCGCGTCCTCCGATGGGCACGGGCTGCTTGTTTCATCACGGCGTCGCGCGCAAGCGCGACCCGTTCCGCACCGGCCTCGCCGCCGTGCAGGCGAAGCGAGCGCACGCGCGAAGCGATCCTCGACGCGCTCCGCGAGCGCCGCTGCTACGCGACGAGCGGTGCGAAGATCCTCCTCGACCTCCACGCGGGCGAGGCGCCGATGGGCTCGGAGGTTCCGGATGCAGGCCCGGCGCGCGCTCTCGCCGTCGCTCTCGGGACCGCGGAGCTCTCGCGGTTCGAGCTCGTCGGGCCCGCGGGTGTCCTCGCCGAAGGGACGCTCGACGGAACGCGCGGTGAGATCGATGCGCGCGTCGAGGCGGCGTACGTCTACGCGCGCGTGGTGCAGGTCGACGGCGAGATGGCGTGGTCGAGCCCGATCTTCTTCGGCTGACCCCGCGCTCAGTCGTCACGCGACGGATCGCTGTTCGGCTCGGTTCCCGTGGGAAGCTCGACCGTGACCGTGGTGCCCCCGCCGAACCGGCTCTCGATCCGCACGGTCCCGCGATGCGCGTGGACGATGCGCTCGACGAGCGCGAGGCCGAGCCCGATCCCGGACGGCCGCGTCGTGAAGAACGGTGAGAGCGCTTTTTCTCTCGCGAGCGTGTCCATGCCCTCACCGGTGTCGGCGACGGATACGACGAGGCGCTCTTTCCCGCCGTTCGTCTCCGCGGAAGCGGTCAGGGCGAGACGCCCCCCCGCCGGCATCGCGTGGACCGCGTTGTCGACGAGGTTCACCA
This sequence comes from uncultured delta proteobacterium, assembly GCA_963740495.1. Lineage (GTDB taxonomy): Bacteria > Myxococcota_A > Polyangia > Polyangiales > CAVUEK01 > CAVUEK01. Next base: position 182,823 of record CAVUEK010000001.1, on the reverse strand, counting down.
TCGCGCGGCACAAGAGCTCTGCGTCTCCCGGGACCGACGGCGCGCCTGGGTCGACGTGGACCGCGATCTCGATCCCCTCTCGGTCGCCGACGAACGCGGCGGCTGCGTCGAGCAGCGCCTGCGGAGCGATCCTTTCGCTGCCTGGCTCCATCGGACGCGTGTAGTCGAGCAGGCTCGCCGCGAGGAGATCGAGGCGCTCGGTCTCTTCTTCGACGATCGCGAGCAGGGTCCCGCGATCCTCGGGGCGGCCCCGCCGCGACCGCCGCAGGCCCGACACCGCGTTCTTGAGGACCGCCAGCGGGTTTCGGACCTCGTGCGCGATGACCGCTCCGAGCTCACCCACCGCGAGGACCTGCTCGCGACGGGCCCGCGCGTCGCGCCCACGCGACACCTCGCGGTACGCGCTCTCGAGCTCGCGCGTCCGTACCTCCAGCTCTTCGTCCACCGCGACGAAGCGGCGCGTGAGCGTCAGGCTGAGCGTGAGCGACGAGAGCATCGCGCCGTGCTCGAGCAGGTAGGGGGTGCCGAGGCCGAGCACATGGTTGACGAGGTCGTGCACCGCAGCCGCACCCCCGAGCGCCGCCGCGACGCTCGTAGCGCGCGCGTCCGGGTCGGTACGGCTCGCGAGCACGAGCTGATACAGCGTGTAGCCGACGCACGCGCATGCGCACGCCACCCAGACGACGGCGATCGTGGAGAGCTGCGGCTCGACGTACGGGGAGACGCCCGTGACCGACGCGGCCGCCGGATCGTCCGGATCCGCGAAGACACCGCCGGCGTCGAGAACGAGGCCGACGACCGACCACGCGATCGCACACGTCACGACGCGCGACTGGGGGCGCCCGAGAAGCAGGTGCCCGAACGCGACGAACGCTCCGAACGCGGCGGGAGCGCCGATGTACGCGATGCGCACCCCGATCGTTCCGACGGCATACGACGTCGAATCGGTGATGATCGCGGCTCCGACCGAGTAGAGCGCGAAGCCGACCGACATCACGGCGAACGCGAGGTACTCGAGGTCGGCGCGGCGGCGCGCGAAGAACGCCGCGTTCTGGAAGGCTACCCAGCAATGGACGGCCGCCCAGGCGAGCGTGAGTGTGGCGATCGGCGACACTCAGGTGCGCTCCTCGGGGCGCGGTGGCCGCACGCTCGCGCGGATCGGCAGTACTAGCTGCACGGTCGTCCCTTCGTCGGCGTGTACCACCTCGACGCGCCCGCCATGCGCCCGGACGATGCGAGCCGCGGTCGCGAGGAGGAGCGCAGCGCCGCGTGCGCTCGCGGTGAGCACGGACGCCTCTCCGCTGTCGTCGGCGGGCTCGGTCCACGGGCCCGTGTCGCGAACCTCGAGCACGAGCGCGGGCACGCCGTCGACCTCACCGTGACCCGTCGAGACCGCGAGCACACCTCCGTCGGGCATCGACGCGAGCGCGTTCTCGACGACGTTCCCGAGCGCGCTCCCGAGCAGCTCGAGATCTCCGCGGACCGTCCGCGGTCCACCCGACGTGTCGCGCTCGATCGTCACCGCCGGACCGCTGCGCTGATTCGCCGGTCGAAGCCCGCGCTCGACGATCGCGTCGAGCGCGACGTCGCCGATCTGCGGGTCTAGCGCCTTCGGGAACATCAGGAGCTCCACGACGAGCCGATTCAGCCGGTCGAGCGCGTCGTCGATCCCGCGGACGAGCCCCTCCTCGGCCTCGGCGGATAGATCGGGCTGGCGGAGGGCGCTCGAGCGCTCGCGGATGGCGGTCAGCGGGCTCCCGACGCGTCGCGCGATGATCGCCGAGATCTCGCGAACGACGGCGAGGTGCTCGGTCTGGGCGTGCTCGTCCGTCGTGTCGCGCAGCGCCTCGTAGCTCTTGCGGAGCCGCTGCGTTCTCTCTTCGAGCGCCTGCCCGGCGCGCTCGTACCGGTCGACCACGACACCCATCATCGCGACGCAGCTCAACATCGCGGAGTGCTCGACGAGGTAGATTCGAGCGAAGCGACGCCACGATCACGAGGACGTCGTGCGCGGCCGCGAGCACGTTCACGATTCCCGCGGCGAGCATGATCCGCGCGGCGCGCTCGGTGCGCGCGCGCGACCAGAACACGAGGAGGGTCCACGCGAGGAAGCACCAGCCGACGATCATGACCACGGCGCCGACGCGCGTGAGCGACGGCTGATGGAGCTCCGGTGCGGCGGCGAACCCCCACGCGGGCGGCGGGAGCGGGCGGCTCGGGTCGTAGACGAGGCCGAGGCTCGACACGACCGTGGTGACGACGGCGAACGCTCCGCCCGCGAGGAGCACGGGCTTGACGCGCATCCCGGTCAGCGAGTGCGCGAAGCAGGGCAGGGCCATCAGCGCCCAGGCGAAGCCGACCAATCGGAGCGTCACGCCCGGCATCGCGGCGTGCACGTCGGGCGCGTCGGCGAGGAAGCCCCCGCCCACGTCGTAGACCGCGAGCGCGGCGGTCAGCGCTCCGAACCACAGGTAGTCGCGGGAGCTGCGCCGTCGGGCCCAGATCAGGAGGCAGTAGAGGCCCACGTACGCGTAGACGGCCGCCCAAGCGATGCAGAGGATGGCGATCGGGGAGCGCACGGGGGCTCGATGGTACCCGGAGCGGGCGGGGGAGGGCTGGTCACGGACCGCCTGTTTGTTCGTTCTTTTGCGACGCCCGGCGCGGCTCGGCTACGATCAGCGCGTGCGACGTCTCGGCCTCGTCCTCGCTCTCTGCGCCGTCGGCGCGCTCTCCGCCCTCGCGTTCGCGCAGGACGCGGAGCGGACGCGCCCCGTCGGGAGCTACGCGGGGGTCACCCCGGGGAGCGGCAACCTTCCGCCGCGGGCGCCCGCGCAGCCGGGCGCGTCGCAGCTGATGACGTGGCCCGGCTTTCAGGAGCGTCCGGACGGTGCGTCGCGCTTCTTCGTCCAGACGACCCAGCCTGTCACGCACGAGATGCGACGCGAGCAGGGCCGGGTCGTCATCCTGCTCCGAAACACGCAGCTGCACCTGCGCAACAACCGCCGGCCGCTCGAGACTCGCTACTTCAATACGCCCGTGTCCCGCGCGCGCATCGAGCGCCGCGGTCACGACCTCGCGTTCGTCCTCGAGATGCGCGCCGACGTGACGCCTTCGGTGAGCGAGCAGCCTGCCGAGAACGGATACCACTACCTGTTCGTCGAGTTCCCGTCGGGCGACTTCCTGCCTGCAGGGCTGCGCACGGAGACGATCGAGAGCGTGACCGAGCCCGTCGGCGGCGAGCCGATCGGGGGCGAGCCGATCGACGACGAGCGACCGCCGGGGATGTAACGCGTGGCCGCGCGGCCTGCGCGTCGAGTCAATCCGGGCCGTCGGTCTGGAACGGGATGTAGAGGATCTGCGCGCGCGCGTAGCTTCCCTGCCGCCTGTAGCCGGCGAGGCCGTAGAGGATCGTCCACCAGTGGTCGCCGGGACGGGGCTTTCCGAACGCGAAGAGCGGAAAGAAGTGGAACTCCCACCCGCTCGCGCCGTCCTCCTCGTACTCGCGATAGTAGGTGTTCAAGAACACCTGCTTGGTCTCCGCGCCGCTCCGGAAGCGCCAATACAGGGGGAACGCGACGGTCGCCCGGTAGTCGTCGGACCGCCATTCGAAGTCCCACCAGATCGGGGCGAGGACATGGTGGTGGTAGTCCGACGTCTCGTTCCAGTACACGAGCGGGTGGAGGTTGAACGTGTGGCTCGAACCGTCGTGCCCGAACTGGAACGTCGGCGCGACCCAGGTGAAACCGGCATCCCGATCGCGTCGCGAGCTGTGCACCGCGAGCGGCGTCGCCCACGTCTCGTAGAGACCCTCCTCTTGGAAGTAGCCGAAGAGCGGGAAGATCGCGAGTTGTGTCGAGACGGGCGTGTTGAAGTCCCAGAGGATGGGCGGGATGACGAGCGCCGAAGATCGGTCGCGCGGGTCGCGGACGCTGAAGAACAGCGGCGCGACGGCGTCGAGCTCGGTCTCGCCACGGTGTCGCTGGTAGAGCCAGGTGATCAGCGTCTCGTCGTCGCCTTCGTCGAGCCAGAGGAAGAGCGGCGTCCCGAGCGTCGTCGAATTGCCGGAGTGCGAGTAGTGGGTCAGGAGCGGCGGGATCGTCAGCGAAGTGCCCTCGGCGTCGTGATAGTGATGGAAGAGCGGTGCGACGCCGTAGAAGACGTGCTCGGGCGTCTCCTCGTGATAGACGGGCGGAACGACCGTCAGCGCGCTCTCGTCCTCCTCGTTGCTGAACCGGAAGTAGAACGGCGGGAAGATCTGTGTCGGTGTCGTTGCCGTCCGAGAACCGCCAGAGGAGCGGGAACACCCCGAAGTCGACTGCGTCACCGCTCCGCACGCGCCAGAAGAGCGTCGCGAGGGTATACGCCTCGTCCTCGTCGGCGTACGTGAACGACAGTAGAGGCGGGATGACGGCGTACTCGTTGTCCTCGTTGTGGCCGTAGAAGAAGAGCGGTGCGAGCCCGAGCTCGGGCCCTCCGGGATCGTCGTGGTAGTAGAACGGCGGGATCGAGAACGTCGTCCAGTCGACGCCGCGATACGACCAGACGAGCGGAAAGAGCACGTCGGCGTTCAGCTCGAGCCCGCGCCGGTAGTAATAGAGGAGGATGAGCAGCTGTTCGTCCTCGGGGGAGCTCTCGTTGAAGAAGAACGGAAAGAGCGCGGTGGTGCGCGTTCGCCCGCGCCACGTATGGAGGAAGAGGGGAGGGAGGATCAGCGTGGAATCACCGGGCGCGGCCGCGCGGTCGCTCGGAACGAAGAGGGTCGTGCCGCCACCCATCGCCGCGTCGGGAGCTTCTTCTTCGTCCGGCGCCGTCGCGGGCGTCTCGACCTCTTCCTCCTCTTCTTCTTCGGCGTGGCCGCCGGAGCTCGCCGCGGGCCCGTGATCCGGCGGCGTCGCATCGCCCCCACCCGGCTCCGTGTCGCCTTCGCCCGAGTCCCCGTCCCCGTCCCATTCGAGCAACATCGATTCGTCCGAGTCGGAGTCCGTATCGTCGTCCGAGTCGGAGTCCGTATCGTCGTCGGAGCCCGAGCCTGCGGATGGCGGCGTACCGGCGTCCGGGTGCCCGCCTCCTCCGGCTTGGGCCCGCACGGTCCGGGGCGCCGCGAGCATCGCGAGCGCGCCGGCGAACGCGAGCCACGCGACCGCGCGCCTCAACGCGTCCCCCGCGCGTGATCGCGGACGTGTGCGACGACGCCCTGCCGCGCCACCTCGGCTTGATCCCTCGTCGCGAGGTCGCGGATCGTGACCGCGCCGCGCGCGTGCTCGTCTTCGCCGAGGATGAGCGCGATCCGCGCGCCGGACCTGTCGGCGCGGCGCATTTGGCTCTTGAGCGAGCCGCCCCGGAGGTCCGCCTCGACCGCGAGCCCGCCGTCTCGGAGATCGCGCAAGAGACCCAGGGCTTCGATCCGGAGCGCGTCGGATGCGACGACCACGAACGCGTCGACACGCGGCGCGGGCGCTTCTTCCGGCATCAGCATCAAGAGGCGCTCGATCCCGACCGCGAAGCCGATCGAGGGAGTCGAGGGACCGCCGAGCTCCGCGACGAGGCCGTCGTAGCGCCCTCCGCCGCAGATCGTGTCCTGTGCGCCGAGCTCGCCGCCGCGGCCTTTCACCTCGAACAAGGTGCGAGAGTAGTAGTCGAGCCCGCGCACGATGGTCGGCTCGACCGTGCATTTCACTCCGAGCGCCATCAGCGCGGAGCGGACGGCGTCGAAGTGCTCGCGGTCCTCGTCGGAGAGCAGCTCGAGCACGCTCGGCGCGCCCGCGACGATGGCCCGGTCCTGCTCGGCCTTCGAATCGACGACGCGGAGCGGGTTCGTCGTGAGCCGACGCTGCGAGTCCTCGCTCAGGCCCGCGCGATGCGGCGTGAGGTATGCGACGAGCGCTTCCCGGTAGCGCGTCCGAGTCTCTGCCGAGCCGAGCGAGCTCACGAGCACCTCCACGTCTTCGACGCCGAGCTCGCGCAAGAACCGAGTGAGCATCTCGATCAGCTCCGCGTCGGCGTATGGGCCAGGGTCCCCGAAGATCTCCGCGCCGAGCTGGTGGAACTGGCGGTACCGCCCCTTCGCGGGACGCTCGCGTCGATACATCGGGCCGACGTACACCCACTTCGACACGGCCTCCCGGGCGTGGACCGAGTGCTCGATGTACGCCCGCACCGCCGAGGCCGTACCCTCGGGCCGGAGCGTCAGTGAGTCGTCGCCCTTGTCGACGAAGCTGTACATCTCCTTCTCGACGATGTCGGTCGTCTCGCCGACCCCACGGACGAAGAGCGCCGTGGGCTCCACGATCGGCGTGCGAACCTCGGCGAACCCGTACTGGAGCGTGATGCGCCGGTACGTCTCCTCGATGCGACGCCAGCGCGACACCTCCTCGGGGAGGATGTCGTTCATTCCCTTGACGGCGCGCAAGGTCTTCATGGGGCGGTCGTGGCCGGCGTCGATGCGTCCGACCGGCGCGCGGGTAGCGCGTCGCTACTTACTCGCTGGACCCTCCCCTTGCAAGGACTGTGGTTTTGGGTGGGTGGGAAGCGCGACGTGTACGAGGGGCCCCCGGCGATCAGCTCACGAGCCAGAACGCGCCGACCACGACGGCGGCGGCCGCGGTCGAGGCGCGAAAGCCCTCGAGGAGCCGCGGGGCGCGGGCGAGCTTGTCCGCGACCAGCCCGGCGCTCGCTGCCCACGCGGCCATGACCACGACGGAGCTCGCGGCGAAGCCCGCGAGGTAGGCGATCGCCGCGCCCGCATCGAGACCGAGCGCGGGGAGCACGCCGATCAGGTGTGTGCCGCCGGCGAGGCCGTGCAGCGTTCCGATGCCGAGCGCGGAGTGCGCGTGATCGTGGGACCCGTGCCGGTGCACGCGATGACCGCCTGCGTGCGCGTGCACGTGTGTGTGGCTGACGTCGCCGTGCGCGTGCTTGTGCGTGTGGACGCGCGAGCGGGCCACGGCGACCAGCGAGGCCACGCCGATCACGACCAGCACGAGACCGACCGCGCGCTCTCCGGCGTGCGAGAGCTCGTCGAACGGGATGAGATCGCGACCGAGGATCGCGACGACGCCGAGCGCCGCGCTCGCGAGGCCGTGCCCGAGGCCCCAGCGCGCGCCGATCCGCCACGCGCCGGTCTTGCTTCGCGCCGCGAGCGGCGCGATCGCGGCGAGGTGATCCGGCCCCGTGATCACGTGGATCGTTCCCGCGACGAGCGCGGCGGCGAATGCGGCGAGGACCACCATCGGTCCGGCCGGTGTATCAGGTCGCGAGCCCCGGCGCTCGTAGGTTCGCCGAGGTCGCGCGGGCCGGCGACCGTCAGCGAGCGTGGAACCGCGCGGTCGCGTCGGCCAGGCGGCGCTCGAGCGCGTTTCGCTCCGGCTCGGGGAGGTGCGCGTGTCGGTCCGGGTGGAGCATGAACGCGAGGCGGCGCAGGGCGCGGCGTTGCTCGAGGGAGAGGGGGGCCGCCGGCGGGACGCTCGGCGCGCTCGCGGGCCGGGTCGCGCGCGGCGGGGCGGTCGCCCGCGGTGCCCTCGTGGCCTCGACACGGCCCGCGGCCTCGGTCGCCGCGACGCTTCGCGCCTCGAGCCACGTCTCGCGACCGTTCTCGAGAGCGCGCCGGTGGATCTCCGTCAAGCGCGCCGACAGCTGTGCCGCGAGAGCCTCGCGGACCGAGCGCGCGCTCGCGCCACCCCGCTCGATCGCCAGTTGCCCGCTCCTTCGCTCGGAGCGGGCGAGGGCCTCGAGCGCGCGCACGAACCCTTCGGGTGCGAGCGCTCCGGTGCGCCTCATCGACTCGAGGAGCGGATTGAACCGCCCAGCCACGCGCGCCGCGACGATGACGCCGCCGCGGAGCGTGATGCGGTGCGACGCGCCGTCGCGCTCGCGAATGACGATGTCGCCGTCGAAGTCGCGCTGCCCCGCGAGCCGGAGCGCCTCGTGGAGCGAGCGAAGCGCGAGCGGGACCTTGGGGCCCATCCCACCTGCGTCGCACGAGGTCGCGCGCGCGGTCCAGTTTCCGGCCATGCCGCGCTGCGCTATGTTCCGTGGATGTCGGCGAACCGGTGGCCCGCGATCGGGCTCGTCGCGGTGGCGATCGCGTCGGCGGGATGTCGTGGCACCCGCGGCCCCGACGGTGACGACGACGGCTCGGTGCGCCCTGGAGACGGCGGGGGTCGCGACGGATTGGTCGGTCTCGACGGTGGCGGCCGCGACGCCGGGCCTGCCGTCGCGAAGCGCGTGTTCGTCACCAACGGCGCGTATCTGCCCGACTTCGGTGGTGTGACGGGCGCGGACGACGAGTGCCAGCTCTCGGCGGCGCGAGTGGGTCTCGGCGGCACGTGGGTCGCGTGGGTCTCGGGCGACGGCGCCGACGCCATCGATTGGGTGCCCGACGTCGGCCCCTGGTACGACGTGCTCGGGCGCCTGATTCTTCTCGATTGCGCGAGCCTCGGCTCGACGCCGGTCATGCCGGTCACGCTCGACGAGCACGGCCTCGACCAGGCCGGTGAGCCGGCGTGGACGGGCACGGCGCCGGGCGGGCGCACATCGGAGCTCGATTGCGTCGGTTGGACCGATTCGAGCGGGAGCTCGTACGGAACGACCGGGCGCGTCGGCGATCTGTCGATGTGGACATCGGCGTACGACGACTACTGCGCGACCTCGGCGCACCTCTACTGCTTCGAGAATTAGACGGCCCGTCGCGCCGGGAGGAGCAGCTCAGCGCACGCGCCGCGCCGGTCCCTTGACGAGGTGACCGACGGCTTCTCCGAGGCCATCGAGCGTGAGCTCGAACATCGGGAACACCTGCCGCACGTAATCGATCGTGTTTCCCTGCCAGTACTGGACCGGCTCGGGGTTGAGCCACGCCGCGCGATCGAAGTGCGAGGCGAGCCGCATCGAGCCACGCGATGCCTTCCACGCCGGCGTCGTCGCCGAGGTCGAGCGATCCCCCGGCGTGAAGGAGCTCGTACGGCGCCATGAGCGCGTCGCCGACGAGGATGAGCTTGTAGTGCCGCCCGCACTCGTGAAGCAGGTCGCTGACCCGTACGGGGTCGTCGAACCGCTCGGTCCGGTAGACGCGTGCCGTAGACGCAGTTGTGGAAGTAGTAGGTGCGGAGCTCCTTGAAGTGCGTCGACTTGCTCGCCGCGGTGAAGAGGCGCTCGACGAGATGCGCGTAGGGATCCATCGAGCCGCCCGACGTCCATCAGCAGCACGACGCGCGTGCTCGGGCGGCGCGGCGGACGCGTCACGACCTCGAGCTCGCCCGCGTTCTTGCGCGGTCGCGTCGATGGTCTCGTCGAGGTCGAGCTCGTCGTCGGCGCCCTCGCGCGCGAAGCCGCGAAGCTTGCGCAGCGCGACCTGACATCTGCCGGACGTCGAGCATGAGGTCGTTGCGGTACGGGCGGTACAGCCGGGCGTCGGCGACCTTCACCGCGCTCCGCACGCCGCCGGGCCCGCCGACGCGGATCCCCGCCGCGCGCCGCGCGGCCCGAGTGCCGAACGGCGAGGTGCCGCCCGTGCCGATCCAGCGGTTGCCGCCGTCGTGGCGCTCGTTCTGCTCGCGCGAGCCGCTCCTCGAAGAGCCGACGCAGCTCTTCGAGGTCGAGCTGCTTCGACGAGCGCGCGCTCTTCTCGGCGTGAGCTCGCCCATCCGCGTGCGCGCGTCCCGCAGCCACTCGAGCAGCTCCTCCGTCGAGCTCGACACCCTTCGACTCGACGTCCTCGAAGTGCGCGAGGAACGCCTCGTCGAACGCGTCGAGCTTGCGCCTCGTCGTGAACGCAGGAGCGCGCGCGCCACGTGGTAGAAGCCGTCGAGCGAGCTGTCGTGCAGGCCCGCGGCGAGCGCGCGCGCCAGCGCGAGCGACTCCTGTGTGCCGACTCGAACGCTCGCGTGCTCGGAGCTCGTAGAGGAAGGGGATGAACATCGCGTCCTCCTCAATGCCCTCGCGAGCGCCCTCAGCTCCGCCACTTGCGGCCGCCCGCGAGCTGGTCGGCGAGCGCGACGAGATCCTGCTCCTTCTTCAAGCAGCGTGCCGAGGAACGGGATCGCTCCGTCGAGCGCGACCGCCGCGGTTCCCGCCGCACGCAGCACCGCGATCCAGTCGATCAGCTCGCTGGTCGACGGGCGCTTGCGCAGGCGCTTCATCGTTGCGCAGCTCGTAGAACGCCGAGATCGCCTGCTGCACGAGCGACTCGTCGAGCGCGGGATGATGCACCTCGACGATCTGTCGCATCAGCTCGGGCGTCGGGAAATCGATGAAGTGGAACACGCAGCGGCGGAGGAACGCGTCGGGCAGCTCCTTCTCGTTGTTGCTCGTGATCACCACGACCGGCCGCTCCTTCGCGACGACCTCTTCGCCGGTCTCCTCGACCGCGAACCGCATCGCGATCGAGCTCGTGGAGCAGGTCGTTCGGGAACTCGATGTCGGCCTTGTCGATCTCGTCGATGAGAAGCACGACGCGGCGTCCGCGCGAAAGGCCTGACCGAGCGGCCCGAGCTTGATGTAGCGCCGGATGTCGCTTCACGTCTCCGTCGCCGAAGCGCGAGTCGTAGAGGCGCTGGACCGTGTCGTAGACGTAGAGGCCGTCCTGCGCGCGCGTCGTGCTCTTCACGTGCCAGCGGAGCAGCGGCAGCCCGAGCGCCTCGCCGATCGCCTCGGCGAGCAGGGTCTTGCCGGTGCCCGGGCTCGCCCCGCACCAGCAGCGGCCGCTCGAGCGCGAGCGCGCAATCGACGGCCGCCTCGAGCGCATCGTTCGTCAGGTAGCTCTTCGTTCCGCGAAAACGGGAGAACTCTCGGCTCATTTCGACTTGCGACCGTCCTTGGCCTTCTTCTTGGCCGGCCGAACGCGCTCGTAGCCACGCCCGAGCTTCCACCCGAGAGCTCCACCGGCGACGACTCCGACGCCAGCTGCTACGAGGATGATCGTGATCATGGGAGCTCGACCTCTGCGCGGGGAAAGCTAACACGCGCCGTCTCGGCCGGCACGTCGGGCTTGCGTCGATCGCTCGCTGTCCACTATCCCCGGGGTCGGTGCGAAGGACGCTCGTCACGCTGCTCGTTTCGGCGCTCTGGTCGGGCGCGTGGCCGGCGCTCGCCCAGGGCCCCGAGACGGTGGGCGAGTGGTTGTCGCGCGGTCGCGAGGCCGAGCGCGCCCTCGACTTCGAGGCGGCCGAGGCTGCGTACCGCGAGGCGGCGGCGCTCGGGCCCGCGACGCGCCTCGGCGCGCGCGCCGCGACGCGCCTCACCTGGCTCGAGGAGCGTCGGGATCCACGCTTGGGGTACGCGCCGCTCGCCACCCTCGAGCGCATGCGCCGAGGCGCTGCCGACGCGGCGACTCTTCGCCGCGACCACGAACGAGCACGAGCGATGCCTGCCGGACGCGTGCGACGCGAGGCGCTCTTCGTCGTGGCCGAGGGCCTGTTTCGCCGCCTCCACGATCCCGAGAGCGCGATCCCGGTCTACGAGGAGCTGCGTCGCGAGCCCGGCGTCTCGGCCCACGAGAACGCCATCGCCACCCTCGGGCTCGCGGAGGCGCGCTCCGCGATGGGGGAGACGCAGCGCGGCATCGCGGAGCTCGAGCGCGCCGGTCTCGGCGAGGCGTTCGAGACCGATGAGCTCCGCGCGCTCGAGCGGCGCCGCGTCGGGCGCATCGTGGCGCTCGGTCTCCTCGCGCCGTCGCTCGCGCTCCTCTTCGCGGTCGGGCGTCCGTGGCGGGCCGGCGTCGACGGCGCGCGCCGCGCGCTCCGCCCGATGCGTGTCGCCGCGGCGCTCTACGCGGTCGCGGTGCCGGCGGTGATCGCGGAGCTCTACGCAGAGAGAACGGCCGACAGCTTCGGGCTGCTCGCCCTCGGCGCGCTTCCACTGCTCGCGGCTGCCGCGCTCTCGGGAGAATCGCTCGCGAGGAGGTCCGCGAAACGCTCCGCGCGCGCCGCCGTCGTCGCATCCGTCTTCGCATCGCTGCTCGCCGTCGCGTATCTCGCCCTCGAGCGCGCGGGCGGGCTGGGGTCGTTCGGGCTCTGATGCGCGCCTCGTTCGAACGGCCGGGGCTCGTCCTCCTCGCGTGTGTGGCGTGGCTCGCGGCGTGCGGCGATTCGTGCGCGTGCGACGCATGCGGTGGCGCGACGGCTGGCCTGCGGGTCGACGGAGAGCATCCGTTCGTTCGTTGCCTCGAGATGGATCCGCCCGCGGCTCGCGCGTGGACGGTCGGCGCGCTCCACCTCGCGATCGAAGGGCGCACGCTCACGGTGGGCGCGGCGCCCGACGCGCCCGACGTCGCGGTCGTCGGGGGCCCCGCGCCGGGTCCGGCGGATCTCGATGCGGCGCTCGCCCCGGTTCACGCCGATCCGCCGACGATTGTCGTCGTCCTCGGAGACCTCGGTGACGCGCGCGAGGAGATTGACGCCGCGCTCGTCGCATTCGCTGGCCTCGGGGTGCCGGTGCTCGCGCTCCCGGGCGGACGCGACGACGCGTCGCGATGGAGCGATGCGTTCGGAGCGCTCGACGACGACGCGCGCGAGCGCGTGATTGACGTCGCCGGAATCGAGCGCGTCGTCGTGGGCGCGTCCGAGCTCTTGCCCGTCGCGGGCGCGCCCGAGGGCCGCTACGCCCGAACGGACGAGGCATGTGGCTACCGCGCTGCCGACCTCGTCGCGCGGGCAGAGACCCTCGGCCACCGTCCTTCGCACGTGACGCGCGCGGTGCTCGCTTGGGCGTCCCCCGCGGGCGGCATCGCACCCGGCCTCGAAGGCGCCGACGCGGGCGATCCGGCGCTCGCGAGGTTCGTCGAGTCGGTCGGCGCCACGTCCGGCGTGTTCGCGTGGCCGCGCGAGGCGGCGGGACGGCCTCTCGACACCGACGACGCTCGCTTCTTCATCGTGCGTCGCATCGCGGGTCCCGCGGCGGTGCGCGCCGACGGAACGCGCGCGCTTCCGGCGGTGACGCGATTCCGTTTGCGAAACGGCACGTTCGAGCCTGTCGCGGATCCCACCGAAGAAATGAACTAAGCTCCGGACGTGGCGACCGGTGCTGCATCGTCCGGCCTCGAAGGCCGCTCTCTCGGACGGTACCGGCTCCGGTACAAGCTCGCCGAAGGCGGCATGGCGGCCGTGTACCTGGCGCAGCTCGAAGGCGATCGCGGTTTCGAACGCTGGGTCGCCATCAAGGTCGTCCATCCGCAGCACGTGGAGGACCGGCGCTTCGTCGACATGTTGTTCGACGAGGCGCGCACCTCGGCGAGGATCGATCACCCCAACGTCTGCTCGGTCCTCGACTACGGTGAGCAGGAGGGGCTCGTCTACCTCGTGATGGAGTACCTCGAGGGCGAGTCGCTGTCGTCGGTGCTCCGGCGTGCTTGGGGATCGCCCAAAGGAGCTCCGCGATGGCTCGTCGCCCGCATCCTCGCCGATGCGGCGCGCGGTCTCCACGCGGCGCACGACCTCGTCGACGCGTCGGGCAAGAGCTACGGCATCGTGCATCGGGACGTGTCGCCTCAGAACCTGCTCGTGCTCTACGACGGTGTCACCAAGGTGGTCGACTTCGGGATTGCGCGCGCACGTGGACGGCTGGTCGCGACGCGCGCCGGCGAGGTGAAGGGAAAGATCGCCTACCTCGCGCCCGAGCAGCTGCTCGGCGGGGAGGTCGACCGCCGATGCGACGTGTGGGCGCTCGGCGTCGTCTTGTGGGAGGCGACGCTCGGGAAGCGACTCTTTCGCGGGGACAGCGCAGCGCAGACCGCGCACAACGTCGTCGACGGAGCGATCCCGTTGCCGACGCGCGAGGAGCCCGGGTACCCACCGGAGCTCGAGGCGATCGTCATGGGAGCGCTTCGTCGCGAGCCGCCCGCCCGGACGGCGACCGCGGCCGCCGTCGCCGACGCGCTCGAGTCGTACCTCTACCGAGGCGGCCGCCCCGCCGGCGCGGCGCAGGTGTCGCGCTTCATGAAGAAGCACTTCGACGATCGCCTCGCGGTCCGTCGCGCGCTGATCGGGAGCGAAGACGATACGGGCGAGATCCTCACGGTTCGCGAGCTCCAGAGCGAGACCACCCTCGGCAGCCAGCTCGTCGATCGCGAGAAGGCCGCCCGATGGGCCGAGCAGAGCGGCTCTCGGCGTCTGGGGATGGAGAACGAGTCGTCGGTGTCGAGCCTCGAGGACGTGGACGGCGAGATCGCCGCCATCCGGAGCCGGGCGAGGCGCCGGAAACGCCTGATCGCGCTGGCCTTCTTGCTGGGGTCCCTCGGCCTCGTGGCCTGGGCCCTCTACGCGACCGGCCTGCTCCGCTGAGCGCGTCCCGCCGTCCTGGGCGGGACCCCGCCGTCAGGGTGTGTCCTTGACTCGCCCGGCGCGGCCCCTATAGTAGCGCGTCCCGCGGGCCGCTATGGCCCGTTTTCTTTCTGGAAATCCGCCGAGTCCACGTCGCATGGCCGAGCTAGTCCTCCACGCAAAGGACATCGACGCCGACGGCAAGGCGTACGAGTTTCCCTTGTCCGCGTCCTTCATGGCGGCCGCGCTCGCGTCGAGCGAGCTCCGCACCGTGGACGACGCCCCCGCGCCACGCGCACGCCTGTTCGCCCAGCGCCAGGGTGCCGACATCCTCGTCGTCGGGAGCGTCCAGGCGAAGCTCGTCGCGGCGTGCGTGCGGTGTCTCGAGGACGCCTCCGTCGACGTGAACGCCGAGGTGGGCACGCTGTACATCGCGCGCGGCGCGAACCTGCGCCCCGCGCCCGACGAGGACGAGCTCAGTCCCGAGGAGCTGAGCCGAGAGTTCTTCGACGGCGACGTGATCGAGCTCGATGACGTCGTCCGCGAGCACATTCTGCTCGAAGTTCCGATGCAGCCCCTCTGTCGCGAGGACTGCCCCGGGATCGACGTGCCTGCGCACGTGCGACCGCCGGCAGACTTCGGCAAGGAGCGCGACCCGCGCCTCGCCGCGCTCGGCGAGATCGCGGGTCGATTGGCATCTGCCGGCGACGAATCTTCGAAGAGCCGAAAGGATTGAGACGTGGCCGTTCCGAAACGACGAACCTCACGCGCCAAGCGCGACCAGCGCAGGGCGCAACACGACAAGGTCACGGCACCGAACCTCGTTCCGTGCCCGAGCTGCGGCGACATGATGGTCCCGCACCGCGTCTGCCCTTCGTGCGGCGAGTACAAGGGCAAGAAGGTGACCGAGGGCACCGAGGACGCCGAAGGGTGACGAGCCTTCGTGCGCGGATCGCTGGCTCCGGGAGCTACGTGCCCGAGCACGTAGTGACCAACCTCGACCTCGAGAAGCTCGTGGAGACCTCGGACGAGTCGATCATCGCTCGCACGGGCATCCGCGAGCGCCGCTACGCGCGCGACGGTGAGAACACGAGCGACATGGCGTCGGCGGCGTCGAGGGCCGCGATCGAGGCCGCCGGCATCGGCCCGCGCGATCTCGACTTGATCGTGGTCGCGACCGTCACGCCCGACGTGCCGCTTCCGTCGACCGCGATGTTCGTCCAGCAGAAGATCGGCGCGCGCTCGGACTGCCCCGGCTTCGATCTCGGTGCTGCGTGTGCGGGTTTCATCTACGGGCTGTCGGTCGCCGACGCCTACGTGCGCAGCGGGCTCGCGCGCCACGTCCTCGTGGTCGGCGTCGAGCTCCTGTCGCGCGTGCTCGACTTTCGCGACCGGACGACGTGCGTCTTGTTCGGTGACGGTGCCGGGGCGGTGGTCGTGAGCGCGGTCGAGCCGAGCGACTCGAGCATGATCCTCTCCACGCACGTGTACGGCGATGGTGAGCTCGCGGAGTCGCTCTGCATTCCCGCAGGCGGCACGCGCGAGCCGGCGACGCATGCGACCGTGGAGATGCGCCGGCACTTCGTCCACATGGTGGGCAAGGACATCTTCAAGATCGCGGTCAGGAACCTCACGTCCGCGAGCCTGTTCGCGCTCGACCACAACCGAATGACCCCGAGCGACGTCGACTGGGTCGTTCCGCACCAGGCGAACAGCCGCATCCTCGAGGGAGTGTCGAAACGCTGTGGCATTCCGATGGAGCGCTTCTACTTGAACATCGATCGCTACGGGAACACGTCGAGCGCGTCGGTTCCGATCGCGCTCGACGAGGCGCTCCGCGCCGAAGCGATCACTCCGGGTCAGACGGTCTTGATGTGCGCGCTCGGTGGCGGCATCGCGTGGGGCAGCGCGCTCGTGCGTGCGTGAAGGGGGACGAGTGTTCGATCTCGACGGAAAGGTCGCGGTGGTCACGGGCGGTTCGCGCGGGATCGGTCGCGCGTGCTCCATCGCGCTCGGTCGCGCGGGCGCCCGTGTGATCGTGAACTTTCGAGGGGACGAGGCTGCTGCCGCCGAGACGGCCAAGCTCGTCGAGACAGCGGGCGGCGTGGCCCAGATCGAGCGGTTCGACGTCGGCGACCCGGACGCGGTCGACGCGGCGTTCGACTCCATCGTGAAGTCCGCCGGGCGACTCGACATCCTCGTGAACAACGCGGGGATCGCGCGTGACAACCTCCTGATTCGGGTCAAGCCCGAGGAGCTCGAGCAGACCTTTCGGACCAATGTCGCGGGGGCTCTTTGGTGCGCGAAAGCCGCGATCCGGACGATGATGCGCAAGCGGACCGGCCGGGTCGTGAACCTCACGAGCGTCGTGGCGGAGTCCGGCAACCCGGGCCAGAGCGTCTACTCGGCGTCGAAGGCTGCGCTCATCGGCTTGACCAAGACCCTCGCTCGGGAGTACGCATCGCGCGGAATCACTGTGAACGCGGTCGCTCCGGGGTTCATCGACACGGACATGACCGCTGGTCTGCCTGAGGAGGCCAAGAAGACCATCGTCGAACAGACGCCGGTCGGTCGGACCGGAACACCAGAGGAAGTTGCAGCTTCGGTTCTCTTCCTCGCGAGCGACGAGGCTTCTTACATCACGGGTCAAGTGCTGCGCGTCAACGGCGGCATGTACGTATAACAACGGAGCACCAGGATTCGGAGACCGGACAGATGGAAATCGCCGACAAGGTCAAGGAAATCGTCTGCCAGCAGCTCGACGTCGACAAGGGGAGCATCACCGAGACGTCAGCGTTCATCGACGACCTCGGAGCGGACTCGCTCGCGATCGTCGAGCTCGTGCTGGCATTCGAAGAGCAGTTCGAGATCGACATTCCCGACGAGGACACCGAGAAGATTCGCACGGTCGGTGACGCCATCAAGTACGTCGAATCACGCGCGAAGTGAACCGGGCGCGCTCGCGGACAGGCGGAGCTGAATGATGAGACGCGTCGTGATCACGGGTGTAGGGGCCGTGAGCCCCTGTGGTCCCGATCTCGCAACCACGTGGGACAACGTGGTCGCGGGGCGGAGCGGGATCCGTCCGATCGCGCTGTTCGACGCGTCCCAACACCCGTCGAAGATCGCGGGGCAATGCCTCGAGTTCGACGCCGAGCGCTACATCGAGAGGAAGCGCGTGCGCGAGATGGGACGCTTCATCCATCTCGCCGTCGGCGCCGCGCAACAGACGATGGACGACTCGGCGTACACGCCGAGCGACGCTCAGAAGGAACGCACGGGGACGTTCGTCGGCGTCGGCATCTGCGCGATGGAGCAGATCGAGAAGAACGCGCAGGTCCTCTTCGAGAAGGGCCCGAGGCGCGTCTCACCGTACTTCATCCCCGCCGCGATCGCGAACCTCGCCCCGGGCCAGGTGTCGATGCGCTTCGGGCTCAAGGGCCCGAGCTACACGACGACGAGCGCGTGCTCTTCGGGCGCGCACGCGATCGGCGAGGCGTTCAAGTGGATCCAGCGCGGTGTGATCGACGCGGCGTTGGCGGGCGGCGCAGAGGCGTCGGTGACGCCGCTCGGCGTCGCGGGGTTCACCGCCATGCGCGCGCTCTCGACACGCAACGACGAGCCCGAAAAGGCGAGCCGCCCGTTCGACCGCGGCCGCGACGGGTTCGTGATCGCCGAAGGCGCTGCGATCATGCTGCTCGAGGAGCGCGACACGGCGATGCGGCGAGGCGCGAAGATCTATGCCGAGGTCCTCGGCTACGGCGCCACCGCGGACGCGTTCCATCTCACGCAGCCTGCGCCCGAGGGTGAGGGCGCGCAGCGCGCCATGCGGATGGCGCTCGACGACGCGCAGAAGAACGCGTCGGAGCATCGACTACATCAACGCGCACGGCACCTCGACGCCGACCGGCGACATGCAGGAGATCAAGGCGATCCGCCACGTGTTCGGAGCGCATGCGCAAAAGGGCCTCTGGGTCTCGAGCACGAAGAGCATGCACGGTCACCTCCTCGGCGCCGCGGGAGGTCTGGAGGGCGTGCTCACGGCGCTGTCGATCCGCGACGGCGTCGCGCCGCCGACGATCAACCTCGACGACCCCGAGCCGGACTGCGAAGGCCTCGATCTGGTCCCTCACGAGGCGCGCCGGCGCAGCATCGAGCTCGCGATGAGCAATTCCTTCGGCTTCGGCGGGACGAACGCCACGCTCATCTTCGCGAAGCATGGCTGAGGCGACGCGGGTCGCCGTCGGCGCGGATCATGCGGGCGTCATGCTCAAGGACGATCTCGTCGCGGCGCTCCGCGAGCGAGGTGCCGCGGTCGAGGACGTCGGGACGCACGGCGATGCTTCGGTGGACTACCCCGACTTCGCGCACGTCGTCGCGGCGAAGGTCGCAGCGGGCGAAGCAGAGCTCGGGCTTCTCGTCTGCGGGACCGGCGTCGGGATGAGCATGAGCGCGAATCGCCACGCCGGCGTCCGTGCCGTCGTGTGCAGCGACACGTATAGCGCTCGGATGGCACGCCAGCACAACGACGCGAACGTGCTCTGCGTCGGCGGACGCGTCGTCGGGTCAGGTCTCGCGCGCGACATCCTCGAAGCGTTCCTCGACGCGAAGTTCGAAGGCGGTCGCCACGGGCGTCGCGTGGCGAAGATCGAGCCGTGACCGGGCCCGTCGGCCCGGCCGCGCGGGCCGAGGCGGAGGAAGCCGAGCGCTTCGGGCTCCGGCACGCGTGCGAGGACTGCGCGCACTTCGCGGTCGAGACCGAGACGTGCTCCCACGGATATCCGACGCTTCCACACCGGGCTCACAGCCGGCCCAACGGCCGAATCGTCTTCTGCAAGGAGTGGGAGCTCGGCACGTAGCCGGTCGGTGCGCTGACGCTATCGCGGCGCCCCGGCTTTTCCGGCACCATGCCGGTCCGGAGGACCATTGGCCGAAGGATCCAACCGAACCGTCTTCATCGTGGGTGGGCTCGTGCTCGTGCTCGGCAGCTGCTGCTGCCTCGGAGCCGGGGTGGCGGCGTACTTCGCGTACGGGCCGAGCCAAGCAGGAGTCCTCGGTGGCGAGTCGGTCACCGTACCCCCGGGATTCGTCGAGTACGCGCAGACCATCGACTGCACGCCGTACAATCCGATGCTGACGCTCACGAGCTTTCGCCTCCAGCACCCTGCCACGCAGACGGCGGAGCTCTGCACCGAGCAGCAGCCAGCTGCGTACAACTACGTCACGTTCTACGACCACGACCCCGCCGGGAACATGACGGGTCAGTTCGGCATCGGCTACCAGGTCGGCGTCATCGACCCGACCCTGATCGACCAGCTCGTCGAGAACCTCCGCGGGCAGATGCCCGCCGGGAGCTCGTTCACACCGACCGACGCGTCTCCGTACGCTGCGCGCAACACGTCGTTCACCCGCAAGGACTATGTCCTCGTGACGACGGCGCAGATGGGGCTCTTGGCGCCGGGCACGTACGCGTTTCGCGTCGTGCTGGTCCCGAACGACGTGAACCCATACGCCGGTGGTCTGACGCTGATCATCATGCAACGCGCAGACAACGGCGACACGGTGGCGGCGTTCGCGGCGATGGAGACCGACTACCGGACGATGATCGAGACGATCCACTTCTCGATCAGATCGCGACGGCTGCATAGAGGGAGAGGACCGGCCCGCCCGTCTGTCGGCGGATGTAGAAGAGGCCGCCTTCGATCGTCACCCCGAGGTACAGGCTCGTCGTGACGCGCCAGTCGGTCTCGACGGCGAACCCCATGTAGCTCGTGCCGCTCCCGATGCCGCTCGGGCTCGAGTGGAGCAGGGCGGGGTCGCCGTTGCCGAGCGAGTGGTAGCCGGTCAGCCGGCCGCGGATGGAGAAGCCCGACGGAAAGGATCCGCCGCCCTCGAGGCTCCACGTCACGGCGTGATCGTAGTCGCCGGTGCGCCCGACGTAGCCCGCTCCACCGGCGACGTAGTAGACCCCAAAGCCGTAGCCGGCGGAGAGCGAGCCCGCGAGGTCCCAGACGCCTGCGCCCACGCGCAACCCACCGATGATCGGGTTCCCCGCGTCGGTGCCGACGACGTCCTGCACGACGTCGCCCGAAGCCAGCGGCGCGCGTGCGCTCCCCTCGATCGCCATCACGAACCGACCGCGTCGCAGGAAGCGCAGCCGAAGCCCGAGCGCCGGGTCGCCGGGTGCGACGTGATCGTAGTGAGTGCTCGTTCGGGGGTCCTCGAGGACGAAGACGCGAAGGAGGTCCGTGTGGAGCGTAGCAGCCAGCCCGAAGTCGCCCTCGTCGTAGAGCCCGACCTCCGCGTAGGCCGCGAGAAAGATCTCCTGATAGTCCGCGTACGCGTGCGTGTCGCCGCCTCCATCCGTGTAGTCGAAGAGGCCGAACGTCGGCAGCCACTTGATCCAGATCTTCCCGTAGCCGTGACCCGCCTCGGGTGTCCACGGCCCGGCGGCCGCGCGTCCCGGCGCGACGAGGGCGACCACGGTGGCTGCGAGCAAGGCCGTTCCGATGTGGCACCATGACCTGCCCATGCTTCACCGTATGCGTCGCAACGGTTTTGGTCACGTTCGCCGCGCAGGTACGGTCGCTTTGTTCCTCGCGTCGGGCGCGTGCCGGTGTGGAGGCGAGGCTGCGCTGCCGGATCGCGGAACGCCCGAGATTGTCGCGCGACCGCCCGTGGCGGCTCCGCAGCCCGCGGCGACGAGGGCGGCGTTCGATTCGGTGGCCGCGACCGACGGCGCGCTCTTGTTCTTCGGCCCACCGTCGGACGACGGAGGCGGCCTGCGCGTGCAGCCGCTCGACGCGCTCGGAGGCGCGCGCGGCGCCGAGACGATCGTGAGCATCGACGACCCGGACGACGTGGAGGCTGTCTCGTCCTATGTGCTCGAGGTCGCTGCGGCGGCGGGCGGCGGTCGCGTGGGGGTGGCGTGGACGGTTCGCAGGCGACTCGCAGTCGACGCGCGCGCGAGCCACGGCTCCGATCGCGCCGAGACGTTCGCGCCCGTGATCGAGCTCGGCGAGACCGAGATCGGCCCACGGATCGTGCGCGGCGTCGTCGCGGTCGCCGCATCCGACGACGGTACGCTGGCAGCGTTTCACCGCGCGGGTCGGGGCCCGTGCGTCGACGGCGGGACGGATCGGTGCGTGTACGTCGCGAACGAGCGGCTCGGCGGATCCACGGGCTCGGACGGTCG
Organism: uncultured delta proteobacterium; assembly: GCA_963740495.1. GTDB lineage: Bacteria > Myxococcota_A > Polyangia > Polyangiales > CAVUEK01 > CAVUEK01. The sequence goes on along the minus strand of CAVUEK010000001.1, from coordinate 161,379 downwards.
TCGTGGCTTGCCGCTCGCGATACCCGAGGTCTGTGACGGGCCCGTCCCTGGCTACGCGTGGGTCGACGGCACACAGTACTACGCGCTCTGCACGATTGACGAGGGCGTCCCGGCGACGACCGTGTACGGCATCCGCTTCGAGCCGCAGTACGCCGAGGCCGATCGGGTGCTCGTCGGTGCCACCCCGATCGGGCTCGCGCGTGCCGGGGAGGGCGCGGTCGTGGTGCTCGGCCGGAGAGATGATCGGGTCGACGCAGTGCGCTACGCGAACGTCGGTCAAGAGCGCGCGCTGCTCGACGACGTCACGCGGCGCGTGCGATGCGACGGCGTCCGGCCGAACGTCGAGCTCGTCCCCGCGAGCGGGAACGTGGTCACGATCGAGCTCCGCGGGCCCGAGTCTCGCATCGAGGCCGTGCTGCCGGAGGAGATAGCTCCCGCGGGCGCCCGCGCCGTGTGGACCGGAGAGGCGCTCCTCGTCGCCGTCCCGTTTCCGCCGGAGGTCGTGATCCACCGCTTCCAGTGCGTCGACGGCGAGCTCACGCGCACCGACTCGCTCTGAGACGGTGCGCGGTCACGCGAGGCGGCGGCGTTCTCGCCACGCGTTCGCGGCCGCGAGGCCCAGTCGCTCGAGGCCGGGCACCACGGCGCCTTTCATCGTCTCGTAGAAGACTTCGCGCGCGAGCGCTTCGTCGTCGGCCCCGAGCGCCATCGCCTCCGCCGAGATTGGCGCGAACGGCGGCTCGGGAGCGAGCTCCTCCTCGATGACGGCGAACGCATGGACGAGGTAGCGCTCTATCGAGCGGCGGACTTCGGGGTTTTCCTCGAGCCACGGTTGCCAGGCTTCGAGATAGTGGAAGCCGAACTGACCGTGCAAGACCTCGTCCGCGAGGAGCCGGCGCATGGCATCGCGCATGTAGGGGTCGGTCGTGCGGTCGAGCGTGGCGACGAAGCGTGCGCACGCGACGAGCTCGGAGCAGCTCGTCGTGTAGAGGACGTTGCGCAACGCGCGCTCCTCGGGCGTCGCGTTTCCGTGGCGTGCGAGCGGCTGGACGGCGAGCTCCGCGGTCACCTCCGGCTCCGCCTCGAGCGCCTCGAGCACGCGTGCGCAGGTCCGGGTGTGGCGGAGCTCGTCCTGGGCCATCCGGAGCATCACGACCTTGGCGTCGATTGTGGCGTTCGCCTCGTAGAGCTGCTGCGCGAGCTGAGCGAAGACCATGCTCGAACGGTGCTCGAACTCCATTCGGAACCGCCATTGGGCGCGAAGCGTTTCGATCGCGCGCCGGTCGTGCGCGGAAGGGTCGAACGTGAGATTGGACGGGGCGACTCGTGCCAGCCCGTTCTCCACGCTCGCGAGCTCGTCCTCGAGGGGCGTGCCCGAGAGGGAGGCTACGAGCTTCGGCACGCGCGTCTCACACGGGGAGATCGGGCGGCGACAGCGGCCCGATCACCGCGCACCCGCACTCGAGGACCGCGTCTCCCTCGCACATCGGCAGCCCGGCATCGACGTCGACGTTGAAGAAGCAGACGCACGCGTCACAGTCGACGCCGCCATCGGCGATTGCCCCGCCATCGGTCGCTCCGGCATCGTCGTTGCCAGCGTCCCCCGCCGGGCCCGCGTCGGTGCCTCCGCCATCGCCGGCGCCCGAATCGCCGCCCATGGACGAGTCGACGTCGGACGCGTCCGCGACGGAGCCGTCGGTGCCGGTCGCGGAGTGGTCGCCCGCACAGCCGACCGCGACGCCGGCGAGGCCGGTGATGAGCGCCAGCGCGCGCGCTACACGGAGATAGTGAGGATCACGAGTCATCGAAGCTCCTTCCAAGCTAGCCCGGGAGCGGGGGACAGCATTGTCCCGGGCGATCCCAGCAGTGTCCTTCGGCGCACGTTCCACAATCGCAATCGGCGTCGGTGGTGCACGTGAGGCGAACGCAGCCGTCGCCGGCGCTGCCCGGCGTGCACCGCGTGTTGGTCGGGCACGCCGCGCCGCTCTCGTCGCATGGGATGAGATCGCAATGCCCGGTCGTGTCGTTGCACCGCGTTCCTTCCGCGCACACCGTCTCGGGGCACCGCGGGATGCAGTACGGGCAGCATCCGCCGACGCAGATCCCTCCGTCGCAGTCTGCATCGCTCGCGCAGAACGATGCGCATCCCGGGCCCGCGCAGATCGGGCCGACGAGACAGTTGCCGCACTCGCACTCGGAGTCGTTGCGGCAGTCGATGTCGCTCGGCGTGTTGCCGGAGCAGTACCCGAAGCCCGCGTCGGTCCTCTGGCTCCCGTCGCGACCCCCGCCGTCGCGGCCCCCGCCGTCCGGTGTCGGGCCTGCGTCCCCCGAGCGCTCGCGCGAGTGCGAGCATCCCGCTATCGAGAGGCCGAACAGCAGAACGACGCCGAGAGCGGACCGCATCGCCCGTTACCCTACAAGAGCCGTGCCGGTCGGTGCGACCCGATTCTCCCGTGTTCGCCAGGGCTTCGGCGTCGGCCGGCGTGCAAGATTGTGCCGCGGGGTGCGGAAACGCCTCGTCTGCAGATCGGTTCCGATGCACTAAGGTAGGGTTCATGCGGGCGGTCGCTCCACTCTTCGTCGCTCCCCTCTTGGCTCTCCTCGTGCTCGCCGGGTGCGGCAGTGACGACGACGTGGCCCCGCCCTCGGATGCTGGCGTGCCCGACGCGGACGCGGCACCCATCGTCGACGGAGGGCCGACGTGCACCACGCTCGCGTGGGATCCCGCCAGCGGGACAATCTCCCGCTGGCCCGAGCCCGCGATCGTCGTCGACGATGCGACGACACCGACCGGTCATCGACTCGTCCTCGAGGCCGCCGACTATCCGGCGCTCGCCGCCACCGCGTCGGGCTTTCTGCCGGTCCTCACGGAGGACCTCACCGACCTCGACGGTTTCGGCGTCAACGCGGACGCGTTCTTCCAGTTCGACGGTCTGCCGTTCGACGACGCGATGGTGCCGAGCGGCAGCGCGACGGCATCGCCCGACGCGGGGATCGGCATCGTCGTGCTCGAGCCAGGCGAGCCGGAGCTCAGGCCGGTGCTCGTCCGGTTCACCGACGACGGCCGCACGCCGCTCGTTCAGCCGATGACGCCGCTGCCCCCGAAGGGTTGGGCGGCCGCGTTCGTGACGCGCAGGCTCGCCGCGGCCGCTGGCGGCTGTCTCGAGCCGTCGGAGGCGATGGCGGCCGCGCTCTCGGCGCCGGACGCGGACGAAGCGCGCGCGATTGCGGCGCTCACCACGCTCGGCGCCATAGCGTCCGCGGACGATCTCGTCGCGCTCACCGTCTTCCCGACGCAGTCGACCGTCGACCAGTCGATTGCGATCGCGGACGACATCGACACGCGCGACTACGCGTGGGACGAGACGCCGACCTGCGTTCCGATGGCCCAGTACATCCAGTGCGACACCACGTTCACGGCGTTCGACTATCGCGACGCGGAGGGTGTCGTGCGACAGGACCTGGCTGCGGTCGAGCCCCGTCACCTCGTATCAGGTTCCGGTCCGGGTGTTCCTGCCGCTCTCGGGCACGCCGCCGTACCCGACGATCCTCTTCGGTCACGGGCTCGGCTCCGGGCGCGAGCAGGGCGCGGATCTCGCGGAGCTCGCCGCGCCGATGGGCATCGCGACGGTCGCCATCCCGGCGCTCATGCACGGGGAGCACCCGACCAACCCCGATCCGGGCGCGAGCACGCTGATCGTCGTCACGAACTTCTTTGCGATCGGCGACGACCTCGAGACGCGCGCCATCTACGCGCTCCGCCTCCGCGACAATTTCCGACAGAGCACCTACGACAAGCTCCAGCTCACGCGGATCCTCACGTCGAGCCCCGACGTCGACGGCGACGGCTCGGCGGACCTCGACGGCACACGGCTCGCGTACCTCGGTGCGTCGCTCGGCGGCATCATGGGCCCCGAGCTTCTCGCGCTCACGGACGCGTACCACGCCGGCTTGCTCGCGGTCCCCGGCGCACGCGTCGTGTCGATCATCAGCGACAGCTCCCTCTTCGGGACGCTCATCGTCCTGCTCCGGCCCCGCGGCACGACGGCCGGCGACGTGGATCGCTTCTTCCCCATCATGCAGACGGTCGTCGATCGTGGCGACAGCGGGAGCTACGCCGGTCACGTGCTCCGCGATCGGCTCCGCGGCGATCCGTCGGCGACCCCGCCCAGCATCGTCGAAGGCGTAGCGCTCGACGACGACACCGTGCCGAACCCGTCGAACTATGCGCTGGCACGGGCGCTCGACATCCCGATCGCGCCGGTGGTGCTCCGCTCGGTGCCGGGGCTCGTCGAGCTGACCACGACGCCGATTCGAAGGCAACGTCGCCGGCGGTGCCGCGACTGCGGGTCTCTTGCAGTTCGACGTCGTTCCGAACGGGAGCGGTGGAGTGGACGCTGCGACCCACAGCAACACCCCCGGCAGCACGGTCGCTGCGCGCGCGTGGCTCGAGTTCCTCACGTCGCACTGGGAGGAAGGCCTGGCCCGCATCGTCGACCCGTACGCGCTCGAGGGGGTGGATCACGCCCACTGAGCCTTCGCTGTTCGCGCATCTGCCCGACCTCGTGTCCGTCTACGAGGTGTCTCCACGCGACGGCTTGCAGAACGAGGCGGTGACCGTCGCGACGACGCGCAAGGTGCGCCTCATCGAGGCGCTCGTCGACGCGGGCCTGACCCGCATCGAGATCTCGAGCTTCGTCTCGCCGAAGTGGGTGCCGCAGCTCGCGGACGCCGAGGAGGTCGTCCGCCTCGTGCCGAAGCGCGAGGGGGTCGTCTACGCTGCGCTCTGTCCGAACGCGCGCGGGCTCGAGCGCGCGAAGCGCGCCGGTATCGCGGAGATTGGTGTCTTCATCAGCGCGAGCGAGACGCACAACCAGAAGAACGTGAACAAGACCATCGGGGAGACGCTCGAGGCATTCGAAGCCGTCGTGAAGCCGGCGGTCGAGGCGGGCATCCGCGTGCGCGGGTACATCTCGACGCTCTGGGGCTGTCCGTACGAGGGCGACGTCGATCCGCGACGCGGGCTCGAGATCGCGCGCAAGCTCGTGGGCGATGGCTGTTACCAGATCTCGCTGAGCGACACGATCGGCGTCGGCACGCCGGTCCAGACGCGCGACATCCTCAGACTGTTTCTCGCGGAGCATCCCTCGGAGAAGCTCGCGCTGCACCTACACGACACGCGGGGTACGGCTCTCGCGAACGTGGTCACGGGCCTCGAGATGGGCATTCGAACGTTCGACGCGTCCGTGGGTGGTCTCGGAGGGTGCCCGTACGCGCCCGGCGCGGCGGGGAACCTCGCGACCGAAGACCTCGTCTACACGCTGCACGGCATGGGCATCTCGACCGGCATCGATCTCGAGAAGCTCTGGGCCGCCGGACAGGTCGCCGAGGCGGTCGTCGGGCGCGAGCTGCCCGGCAAGGTGCACAAGGCCGGCGTGCGCTCCCTGCGCCAGTGACGGCTGCCCGTCGCGCGCGAAACGTGAGCGTTTCCGTTCCGCATCGAGTAGTATCGCGACGTTTCCACTCGGAGGAGGGATGGGCACTCTCGCAGCGCTGTTGTTCGCGACCCCGGTCTTCGGGCTGTCGCTGACGCCGCCGTCGGCGGCTCTGTCGCCGTCGACGGTCGGTGCGAGCCCGGCCGTTCTGCACGTCGCGCTGCCTCCGCTTCAGGTCGCCGACGTCGAAGCAGACGGCGCGGGCGACGACGAGGCGAGCGCGCCGGCCGCGACCGGCGGAGGCTCCGGATCGTCCTCCTCGCTCGAAGAGTACGGGGCGATCATGCGTCGTCGCGCCGACATCCGCGCCATCCACAAGCCGCTCGGGATCGCGACCTGGGCGGCGATGGGCGTGACGCTAACGCTCGGCTTCATCCAGTGGCACAACCTCTACGGGCCGTTCTCGTCGCTCGAGGACACGCCGTGCGTGTCTGGTGACGGGATCATCTTCGGCGAGGGGCAGTGCACGGGCACGCCCTGGGTCCATCTGACGTCTGCGCTCATCACGACCGCGCTCTACTCGTCGACGTTCACCCTCTCGCTGCTCATGCCCGACCCGGGTGGCCTCGACGAAGGCGACAGCGCTTTCGCCGGGCGGCTGCGGCTGCACAAGGCGCTCCGATGGGTGCACTTCATCGGAATGGTGGCGCAGCTCGGGCTCGGCATCGTCCTCGCGAACGCCGACGCGTTCGGTCTCGACCGAGCGAACGACTACGACGCGCTGCAGGCGCTCGCGGCGATTCACATGGGCGTGGGCGTGGTCACGTTCGGCGCTCTGACCGGAGCTGCGCTGCTCTTCCTGCCCTGACGCCATGACGACACGTGCGACACGCGCGCCCGATCGGCGAAAGGAGGCCGTACGACGCGAGCGTGCCGCGTTCGTCGACATCGTCGGTACGGAGATCAGCGCGATCTGGCGCAACGTCACGCGCCTCGGCGGGCAGTGCGTGGCCGCGCTCTATCTCTGGGAAGAGCCGCGCTCGATGGACGACCTCGCAGGAGAGCTCGGTCGCTCGAAGAGCAACGTGTTCTCGAACCTGCGAGCGCTCGAGAGCCTCGGCATCGTCCGTCGTGTGCGCGTCACGGGCTCGGCGCGCGATCACTACGAGCTGAGCGGTGACTATCCCGACGTCCTCGTCGTCGCGTTCGCGCGTCATCTGAGCCACACGCTGCGCGACAAGAGCCGCGACCTCGCGGCCATCGCGAAGAGCCTCGGCGAGGTGGGAGGTGACGAGGCGGACGCGCTCGGGGCGCGCGTCGCGCGCATCGGGGAGACGTACGCCGCGGCAGGTCGCCTGATCGACGGGTTGCTCCCGGGCCCGGACGAGAAGAACGACCTCGCGTCCATCCTGAAGCGCGTGACGCCGGCCCTCCTGAAAGAGATCGCGATGCAGCTCGCGAGGACGCTCCGCTGAAATCCCCGGTGCTTTCGGGAGGAAAGCGGTCTCTTCGGGCCCGCGCTCAGACCCTTGATGCCAGGGGGGCGCGCCGGTACCATCGCCCGTCCTGAAGGGCAGACCGCTTAACTTCTAGAATCTTTGGGGATTCGGCTTTTCGACCCGGTGCGTTCGGGACGCGATCGCAGGCGTCTCGAACGAGCTCGGGAACGGGAGAATCGATGGCTCCGCTGACGGTGTCGAACTACCTCGGGCTCCTGCAAGAGGACCCCGACAACCAGCAGGCGGTCGACGGGCTGCGCACCGCCATCAGCAATGGCGAGTCGCCGGGCGAGTCGCCCGTCCGTCTCCTCGAGATGGCTCGAATGCAGCACGAACAGCGTGGCGAGCTGCGCGCCGCTGCGTGGTTGATCGAGCTCGAAGCACCGCTCATCTCCGACGACCCCGACCTCGAGGCCGCGCTCTTCAAGGAGCTCGGCCGGATCCGGCACGAGGAGCTGCTGGACGACGAAGGCGCGAAGGGAGCGTACCTCAGAGCGCTCGCGCTCCGTCCGAACGACCACGAGGTCCAAGAGGCGATCGAGCAGGTCGATCAGGCGGCCTCGAACTGGAAGGAGATCGCGCGGCGGTTCGTGGAGGAGGCGGACGACGCCTCCGACGCGTCGCTCAAGACGTCGCTGCTGACGCGTGCTGCGGCGCTGATCTGGCAGTACAAGAAGCGCGGTCGCGACAAGGAAGTCGACAAGCTCTTCACGCGCGCGCTCGACGCCGATCCGGCGTCCACACGGGCCGCGCGGCTCTTCGCCGAGACGCTCCGCGTTCGCGAGCGGTGGGACGAGCTCGCGAGCGTGCTCGTCGCCGCGGCGGATCACGCGCGCAATCGAGACGAGAAGCTCCAGCTCTATCTCCGTGCTGGGCGCGTGTTCGCCCGGCGGCTCGGCGATCGCGATCGTGCGGGCTCGTGCTACGAGCGCGTCCTCGACTTCTCACCCGGCCACGAGGAGTCGCTGCGGTTCCTCGTCGAGTACTTCACGGAGCGAGAGGAGTGGGATCATCTCGTCGCGCTGTACGAAGACGCGCTGCGCAGCCGTCAGAAGATCGAGAGCGAGCAGGGGATCCTCCTCCAGATCGGCATGGTGCACTGGCGCATCCGGAGCTCGCCTGACCAGGCGGAGCCGTATTTCAACCGACTGCGCAAGATCGATCCCGCTCACCCCGGCATGCTCGCGTTCTACCGAGAGCACCTCGGTCACAAGGACGACGCGCGGCTCCTCACGATCCTCGGTGACGCACAGCGCGTCGCCAAGGACTCGTCGCAGAAGCTCGCGCTCGCGATCGAGGTGGCGCACGCGGCGCAAGTCGATGACAGCACGGTCGAGCGGGCGATCGACGCATGGAAGGCGGTCCAACGCCTCGACGGCACCAACGCCGAAGCGCAGATCGCGCTCCGCGACCTCTATCGTCGAGGCGAGAAGTGGAACGCGCTCGTCGAGCTGATCAAGGACGGAGATCGACGCGCTCCCAGAATCGGAGACGGAGCGAAAGGTGGCGCTGCTGCGCGAGATGGTGCCGATCTACCGCGATCAGCTCTCGCTCGACGTGATGGTGATCAACACCTACAACGCGATCCTCCTCCTCGTCCCGAGCGACGCCGAGGCGCTCGCAGCGCTCGGTCGCACGTACGAGGCGATGGGCCGGTGGAGCGATCTCATCCAGGTCCTCACCCGGCAGGCCGACAGCGAGACCAACAAGGACAAGCGCGTCGAGCTATACGTGCGCGTCGCGGATCTCTGGATCGAGCGCTTCGCCAACTACAACCAGGCGACTCGCCCACTCGAAGAGGTCGTGACGATCGACCCCGAGAACCGCCGCGCCCTCTCGCAGCTCAAGGAGATCTACGAGAAGAAGCGCGCGTGGGGCTCGCTCTTCGACGTGCTGCGCAAGGAGGCGGATCTCGGCGAGCGATCCCGCCGCGCGGCTCGCCAACAAGGTCGAGCTCGCCAAGCTCGCAGGCGAGCGCCTTCACAGGAACGCGGACGCGATCGCTCTCTGGAGGGAAGTCGTCGAGCTCGCGCCCGAGACGGAGGGCGCTCTCGACGCGCTCGAGCGTCTCTCGGAGCGCGAGAAGGATTGGGCGACGCTGGCGTCGGTCCTCGAGCGCCGCGTCGCCGCCGAGGCGGACGACGCTGGACGCATCCGCGTCCTCACTCGCCTAGGCGCCGTCTACGGTGAGCATCTGGACGACCCGGCGTCGGCGGCAGCGCCTGGCAGCGTGTGCTCGCGCTCGACCCGAAGAACGGCCGTGCGACGCGAACGCTCCGCGAGAGCTTCCTCCGGGCAGAGGACTGGGAGGGGCTCGAGGCGCTGTATGCCGATACGAACGACTGGGAGGGGCTCGTCGAGGTGCTCGGCAGCGCGGCCGAGCGGGCCGCAGATCCGCACTTGAAGGCTCAGCTCAGCTTTCGCGCCGCCGAGGTCTACGAGACCCGAATCGGTGAGCCGACCCGCGCATTCCGTAACTACGAGCGGGTCCTCTCGGTCGATCCGATGAACGTGCGCGCCGCCCGCGCCCTCTCCCCCATCTACGAGAAGGACGAGAACTTCGCTCGGCTCGTGTCGATGAAGGAGGTCCTGCTCGCGAGCCTCGGTGAGGGGACCGAGCTCGCGGATTGGCTCGCGCTCGTCGAAGAGCTGCGCCAGCTGACGCTCAGGCGGCTGTCCGATCCGCGAGCGTCCTACGGGTGGGCAGCGCGTGCGTACGCGCTCGCTCCAAGCGACGCCGCGGTGGTCGCCGGTCTCGAGGAGTCCGCGGAGGCGGCGGGCGCATGGGAGGATCTCGCCGCGCTCTACAAGTCTCGCGTCGCGAGCGCGTCCGCGGAAGAAGGGCTCCGCCTCCGTCGCCGGCTCGCGGGCCTGGCCGGGGAGCGGCTCGGGCGCTCGGGCGACGCGATCACGCAGCTCGAGTCGATCCTCGAGGCCGATCCGACCGACCGCGAAGCGGTCAAGGTGCTCGATCGCCTCTACCGCGCGGAGAACCGCACGTCCGATCTGCGCCGCCTCTTCCAGCACCGAATCGAGCACGCGAGCGACACATCGACGAAGGTCGAGTGTCTGCGCGAGCTCGCGTCGCTCGAAGAGGACGTCCTCGACGACGCGGCGTCGGCCACGAGCCGCTTCGAGGCCCTGCTCACGCTCGAGCCGGACGATCCCGCGGCGCTCGCCGCGTTGGATCGCCTGTACAGCGCTGCCGACCGGGCGAGCGAGCTCGCCGATGTGCTCCGGCGTCGTCGTGAGATAGCCGTCGAGGACGGAGTCCGCATCGAGCTCGTCCTGCGGCTCGGGGATCTCCTGCGCACGCGGCTCGACGACTCGCGCGGCGCGCTCGACGCTTATGCGGACGTGTTGCGCATCGCTCCCGGCAACGAGCGAGCGGTCCACGGTCTCGAGACGCTCGAGAAGGACTCGCCCGAGCTCTCGACCGCAGCCGGACGTCTGCTCGAGTCCGCGTACGAGTCGAAGGCCTCGTTCCAGAAGCTCGCCACCGTGCTCGAGAAGCGTCTCGAGTCCACGCGCGACGAGGACGAGCGGCGAGCGTTGCGGCTGCGTCTCGCCGAGCTGGCGGGGAGCGAGCTCGGCGATGTCGAGGGAGCGTACGCCGCGCTCGAGGCGGCGTTCCTGGATCGCCCGAGCGACGTCGAGCTCTGGGATCGGCTCGCCGATGCGGGCGAGCGCGCCGGCAAGCACGCCGAGCTCGCCGCGGCGTACGCCAAGGCGATCGACTCGGGGACGCTCGGCGCGAGCGACGTCACGGACCTCGCAGCGCGCGCGGCGCGAATCCACGAGGAGATCCTCGGTAATCCCGGCGCCGCCGAGCCGTTCCACCGTCGCGTGCTCCACGAGGACCCGCTCTCCGATCACGCGTTCGAGGCGCTGAAGCAGCTCTACACCGATGCCGAGCGCTGGGGGGAGCTGCAGGTCCTCTACCGCAACCGCATCGCCCACACGATCGACGCCGAGCAAAAGCTCGAGCTCCTGCTCCAGGTCTGTTTCCTCTTCGAAGAGCTGCTCGACGACGCGGATCTCGCGATCCGCGCGTATCAGGACGTGATCGAGCTCGACCCGCGGCACATCTCGAGCCGTCGCGCGCTCGATCGCTTCTACCGCGCGGACCGAGCGGTGGCGCGATCTCGTCGCTCTGTTGCGCCAGGATCTCGACGAGGCACAGGGGCAGGACCGCCTCGACCTCACCTTCGAGCTCGCGCAGCTATACGAGACGAAGCTCGGTGAGCCCGTGCTCGCGGTGGATTGCTACGAGGCGGTCCTGCAGGAAAGCCCGACCCATCTCCGCTCCCAAGAAGCGCTCGAGCGCCTCATCGCCGAGCCCGCGCAGCGGCAGCGCGTCGCCGCGATCCTCGAGCCGCTCTACGAAGCGCAAGGCGCGTATCCCGAGCTCGCGCGCATCCTCGACGTCCAGCTCGAGGACGTCGCCGATCCCGGCTCACGCGTCGGGCTCTTGCTCCGGATCGGCGAGCTCGCCGAGGTGAACGATCCACGACATGGACCGCGCGTTCGAGGCGCTCTCCCGCGCCGTCCGGACCGACCCGTCCGACGGCCGCGCGCGCGAAGAGCTCGCGCGACTGGCGCAGCTTCGCGGCTCCGAGCTCGAGCGGGCCGAGGTGCTCGAAAAGGCGCTCGAAGCCGTCTCGGAGACCTACCTCGAGAGCGAGCTGCTCCTCGAGCTGGCGCGGCTCTACGACGAGACCTCGCATGATGGCGAGGCCGCGGAGCGCACGTACCGACGGCTCATCTCGGCCGACGCGGACAATCCCGACGTGGTCCTCCCGGCGTCGCGCGCGCTCGAGCGCATCCACATCGCCGCCGGAGCGCATCGCGAGCTCGCCGAGGACATGCGGCGGCAGATCCGCTTCGAGCACGACCAGGAAGATCCGTCGCACGTTGTTGGTCCGTCTCGCCGACCTGCTCGAGGACACGCTCGGGGACGTCGAGGCCGCGATCGTCGCGCATCGGGAGCGGCTCGACATCGACCCGTCGGACGTCGACGCGCTCCGCGCGCTCGAGCGCCTCTACGAGAAGGAGGAGCAGTGGCAGCGGCTCATCGGCGTGCTGCAAACGCGGGAGGGCGCGACGTTCGACGATGCCGAACAGCGCGAGATCGCGCGGCGCATCGGCTCCATCTACGAAGAGCGCCTCGACGACCCCGACAACGCCATCGTCGCCTACAACGACGTCGTCGCGAGGTTCGGTCCAGATCGCGAGACGCTCTCGGCGCTCGCGCGTCTCTACGAGCGCACCGAGAAGTGGGACGACCTCCTCGAGGTCGTGCAACAGGACTACGAGCTCGCCGAGGACCCGATCGAGCGCTCGCGTCTCCGCTTCCAGGCGGCGGAGCTCATGCGCCAGCGGACGTCCGAGGTCGAGCGCGCGATCGATGCATACGCCGAGGTGCTGTCGCTCGAGCCCGACCACCCGGGTGCGCTCGCCGCGCTCGACACGGTTCTCGCCGGCGATTCGCACGATGCGCGGATCGCCGCCGCCCGCGTGCTGTCGCCACGCCTCGAGGGCTCTACCGACTACGAGCGCCTGCTGCGAGTGCTCGGAGTCCTCGCGGAGTCGGACGACCCCATCGAGAGGCTGCGCGCCCTTCGGCGCGCGGCGGAGGTCGCCGACGTCGGTCTCGAGTCTCCTGCGCGAGCGTTCGAGCTCGCGGGGCGGGCGCTTCGCGCCGGTCTCTCCGAGCCGGATCTCGCGGACATGCTCGCGGAGCTGGCGCGCCATGCCGAAGCCGCTGGGCTCGACCGCGAGCACGCGAGCCTGCTGCGCGAGATCGCGCCCGACATCTTCGACGCCGAGCTGCAGATGGAGGTGATGCTCACGGTCGCGCGGATCGCCAGCGAGAAGCTCGACGATCTCGACCTCGCGCGCCAGTGCTACCGCAAGGTTCTCGAAGAGCGACCGGATCACGAGGCGGCGCTCGATGCGCTCGAAGCGCTCCACGAGCGCGCCGGTGACAACGCCGGCTTGCTCGACGATCCTTCGCCGCAAGACGGAGCTCGCCGCGAACGACGACATTCGTGTTCGACTGCTCCTGCGGCGCGCCGAGCTCTGCGAGACGAAGCTCGACGACGTGCCCGACGCCATCGATGCGTACGAGCAGGTGCTCGACGCGCACGGCCGACCGGAGGCGTACGACGGGCTCGAGCGTCTCTATCGGCGCGCGGAGCGCTGGGACGACTTGGCGTCGCTCCTCGAGAGGCGGCTCGACGCGCTCCTCGGGGACGCGTCGGGTGACGCGGTGGAGATCCGTTACCGTCTCGGCCAGGTCGCCGAGAATCATCTCGGCGACGCCTACCGCGCGATCGACTGTTACCGCGAGGGGCTCGCGCAGAACACGAGCCACGAGCCGACGATCGACGCTCTCGAAGCGCTCATGGCGAGGGACGAGCACAAGGGCGCGGTCGCCGAGATCCTCGAGCCCGTCTTCCTCTCCAAGATGGACTGGCCGCGCGTGACGGGAGCGCTCGAGGCGCCGTCTGTCCGCCGAGAGCGGCCTCGACGAGCGCAAGGCGCTGCTCGGGCGCCTCGGACAGATCCACGAGGACTACCTCGAGGATCTCGAGGGCGCGCTCGAGACGTACGCGCGGCTCTTCCGGGAGGACCCGGCCGACGAGGAGGTGTGGGACACGCTGACGCGGCTCGCGAGGAACCTCGACAAGCACCCTCGCCTCGCGGAGATCTACGAAGACGCGCTCGCGGACATCACGGTCGACGAACCGGCGACGGCGAAGCTCGCCTTCATCACCGGGCGGATCCACGACGAGAAAACGGGCGATCTCGAGGCTGCCGCGAGGCTGTACCGCCGCGCGCTCGCGTTCGATCCGACCGATCGGCTCGCCTTCGAGTCGCTCGAGTCTGTCTACCAACGGACGGGCGCGCACCGTGCGCTCGCGTCGCTCTACCGAGAGCGCGTGGACGTCGCCACGAGCGACGTGGAGCGCATCGAGCTCTTGCACAAGATGGCCCGCATCCACGAGGCGGAGCTCGACGACCCGAGCGCTTCGGTCGAGATCGTATCGGGAGATCCTGAGCATCGATCCGGCGAGAGGCGCGCTCGATCGACGCGCTCGACCGTCTCCTCGGTGCGAGAGGGAGCTTCGAGGACCTCGCGGATCACCTTCGCCACCGAATCGATGTGGCCGCGGGAACGCCGGACGAGGTCGACCTGCGCCACCGTCTCGGCGTCGTCCTCGCGGACCGTCTCGGAGACCGCGCCGGCGCGCTCGACGTCTTCGAAGAGGTCACGCAGATCAATGCGGGCTACGAGCCGACCGTCGCCAAGCTCGAACAGATGGTGCTCGCCGACGAGGATCGCCTTCGCATCACCCGGATCCTCGAGCCGCTCTATAGAGGTGCGGACGAGTGGCGAAAGCTCGTGGTCATCCTGGAAGCTCAGGTTCCGCTCGCGGACGATCCGATCGAGCGCGTGCGGCTGCTCGGCGAGATCGGGCGGCTCCACGAGGAGCGCGGGCGCGATGGTGGGCGCTCGTTCCACGCGTGGGCGAGAGCGCTGCTCGAGGATCCACACGACGAGGCCGTCCGCGCGGAGCTCGACCGCTTGGCGGGGCTGCTCGGTGCCTGGGACGCGCTCGTCGACGCGTACGAGGAGGCGCTCACCCGAGCGGACGACCCAGCGGTCGTCTCCGCGATGCTCTCGACGCTCGCACGCGTGCACGACGAGAAGCGCGGCGATCCTCGGTCCGCGATCGTTACCTACGAGCGCCTGCTCGAGCGGCGATCCCGACGATACGAGCCCGCTCGACATGCTCGAAGCGCTGCACACGATGGTCGGCGACTGGCGCGGGCTCGTTGACGTTCTGTCGCGGAAGGTGGACAGGCGCTACGATCCGCAGGAGCGCGGTGAGCTCTTGCGTCGTGCCGGTTCGGTCCTCGAGGAGCTCATCGGCGATCGCGACGCGGCCATCGCCGCATACGAACGGGCCTCCGCCGAGAACGACACGGACGACATCGCCCTCGAGGCGCTCGATCGCCTCTATGGGCAAGCCGGCGAGTCACAGAAGCTCGTCGACATCGTGCGCCGCCGCGCAGAGATCGAGACGGACGCCGACGCGCGAGTCGAGCTCTCGGTGCGGCTCGGCGGGCTTCTCGACACGCAGCTCGGCCGGCCCGACGAGGCCATCGACGCGTACAGGCGCGTCATCGAAGACGACCCTCAGAACCAGGTGGCGATCAACTCGCTCGCGCGCCTCTACGAGCGGCAGGCGCTCTGGCCAGAGCTCCTCGACAGCCTGCGGGTGCGGGCGGCGATGGCGGCAACCACCGACGAGCGCGTCGCGCTGATGCACCGCGCGGGCGAGGTTCTCGAGCGCGAGCTCGACGACGTTCACGAGGCGCTCGAGACGTACCAGGCCGTGCTCGATCTCGATTCCTCGAACGAGCCCACGATCTCGGCGCTCCTGCGCATCGCGAATCTCGAGGACTACCGCGAGCGAGCGGCAGAGATCGTCGAGCCGAGGCTGGAAGAAGGCGCTCGCTGGGACGACCTCGCGCGACTGCTCGAGCGAAAGGCCGAAGGCGCGACCGACCCGATCGAGAAGCGCGTCCAGCTGCGCAAGCTCGCCGGGGTTCACGAGCGAGGCCGCGAGGACCGTTCAGCCGCGTTCGACGCCTTCGGCGCGTGCGCTAGCCGAGGACGCGGGGGACGTAGAGACCGCGGACGAGCTCGAGCGGGTCGGT
Source organism: uncultured delta proteobacterium (assembly GCA_963740495.1). Lineage (GTDB taxonomy): Bacteria > Myxococcota_A > Polyangia > Polyangiales > CAVUEK01 > CAVUEK01. The sequence goes on along the minus strand of CAVUEK010000001.1, from coordinate 145,715 downwards.
GCGGGCATGCGTGCATGGGAGCGCGTCGCGGACGTGCTCGCCACCCGTGCGGCCTCGGCGCTCGACCCATCCGTCGCCCGCAGGCTCTACGTTCGTTTGGCGCGGGTCTCGGAGCAAGATCTCGAGAGCCCGACGCGCGCGATCGAAGCGTACGCGCGCGCGGCGGAGCAGGTCGGCGACGAGCCCGAGCTGCTCGAGGCGCTCGATCGGCTCTACACCAAGACGCAACGCTGGAACGAGCTCGGCGACGTGCTCGACCGGCGCGTCGGCGTCACCACCGAGCCTTCCGAACGGAACGAGCTCCTGACGCGGCTCGGCGCGCTGCGCGAGGAGCACTTCGGCGATCTTCGCGGCGCGTTCAACGCCTACCAAGAGGTTCTCGACCGCGACCCGGAGAGCCCCGTCGCGCTCGAGTCGATGCAGCGCCTGGCGGAGCACGAAGAGCTGGCGCTCGAGGTCGTCGACGCGCTCGACAACGTGTACCGGCAGTCGGGCTCGATGGAGAAGATCGCGAGTCTCTACGACATTCGCATTCGTCTCGCGGGCTCGGACGGCGAGCGAGTCCGGCTCCTGACCGAGGTCGCGGCGATCTGGGAGAGCGAGCTCCAAAACCTCGATCGTGCGCTCGCGTCGCTGCGTGGGGCGTTCGAGCTCGATCCTCGGGACGAAGTCCTTCTCGGCGACGTCGAGCGGCTCGCGGGCGCATCGGGCGCGTGGGAGTCGCTCCGCGGCATGGTCGAGCGCGTCGCGGAGGTTGGCGCGCTCGACAGCGCCGCACTGCGCGACCTTCAGGTCCGCGCGGCAGGCTGGTATCGCGACCGGCTCGGCGATGCGGCCGCCGCCGAAGCCAGGCTGCGGGCGGCGCTCGATCTCGACGCGGAGACTCCGGACGCTCACGAAGCGCTCGTCTCGCTTCTCCGCGAGTCGGGTCGTGAGGCGGAGCTCGTCAAAGCGCTCCGCGAGTGGGCGCGGGTCGAGCTCGACGAGCACGCGAGGAAGGAGAAGCCTCCGCGAAGCGGCGCGTCTCGCGACCTCCGTGCTGGGCGACGCAGGACATGGCTGCCGGCTGTTACGAGTCGATTCTCGAGATCGACCCGGGCGACGCGGACGCGCTCGCGTCGCTCTCGGAGCTCCGGAGCGTCGAAGGTCGTTGGAGCGAGGTCGCGGTGCTTCTCACGCGGCGGATCGACGTCGAGGTCGACCCCGGGTCGCGGCTTGCGCTACGGCACCAGCTCGCGAAGGTCCACGTCGAGCGCCTGTCGAGACCCGGCGACGCGATCGATGCGTATCGCGGCGTGCTCGACGAGGATCCGACGGACATCGAGGCGATGGACGCTCTCGAGAGGCTCTTCGAAGCCGAAGCGCGATGGGAGGAGCTGGGGGAGCTCCTCGAGAGGCGCCTCGAGATCGCCCGGAGCACGAGCGAGCAGATCGCGGCGCGGGTCCGAATCGCACGCCTCGTCGAGCAGAGGTTCGGTCGTCGCGACGAGGCGATGGAGCAGCTGCGCGCGATCCTCGAGATGGAGCCGCGCAACGTGGAGGCGCTCGACGAGCTGGAGAGGCTTCTTCAAGCGGACGAGCGCTGGGACGAGCTCACCGGTTTGCTCGAGCGGCGGGCGGCCGACGCGGCGAACGACGGCGCGACGGATCGCGAGGTGGCCATGCTCGAGCGTCTCGCGCGCATTCAAGCGGATCGCGTAGGCGACCGTGAGGCGGCGACCGCGTGTTACGAGCGAATCCTCGAACGGGACTCGCGGCACGAAGGAGCGCTTCGCGCGTTGCTCGCGCTCCACGAGGACGCCGACTCGTGGCCGGACGTGGCATCGGTCCTCGAGCGCATGCTCGGTGCGCTCTCCGGGAACGAAGCGATCGAGGTCGCGGGCAAGCTCGCGCTCGTCGCCGAGACGCGTCTCGGCGATCCGGCGCGCGCCGAGGGAGCTCTGCGCGCGGCATACGCGCTCGACCCGACGAGCAAGCCCGCCCGCGACCGGCTCAAGGCACACCTCGAGACGCACGAGCGCTGGCCCGACCTCGCGCAGATGCTCGTCGAGGAGGAGGCGGAGCTCGTCGAGGACAGCGCGAAGGTGGCGCTCCTCAAGCGTGTCGCGAGCATTTACGAAGAGAGGCTCGACGATCCGGGCTCCGCGGCGACGATGCTCGAGCGCGCGTCGCGCATCACTCCGGAGGATCGCGACGTGCTCCTTCCTCTCTGCGATCTCTACATCGCGGCCGGACGTTCCGAGGACGCGATCCCAGTCCTCGGCAAGATCATCGAGTCGTACGGGAACCGCCGGGTCAAGGAGGTCGCTGCAATTCCACCACCGGCTGGGCAGGGCGCTCGAGGCGAAGGGCGACGTTCAGGGCGCGCTGGGCGCGTACGACAACGCGTTCAAGATCGATCTCACGAACGTCCAGATCCTGCGGGATCTGGGGAAGCTCTGTCATCAGCAGGGCGACTGGGATCGTGCGCACAAGGCCTTCCGGGCCCTTCTGTTGCAGAAGCTCGACGGGAAGGCGGGCATCACCAAGGCAGACGTCTACTTCTATCTCGGCGACATCAGCGCGAAGCAGGGTGACAAGGCGAAGGCCAAGTCGATGTTGCAGCGCGCGCTCGCCGAGGACTCGAGCCACGTGGCCGCGCGCGGGCTCATGGAAACGCTGTAACCGGGCCTCGCGTAGCGTGGCGACGAGAGTCTCGATCGACGGCGTCCTCCACGCCGAGGCCGATGCGAAGGTCTCGGTGCTCGATCGCGGCTTTCTCTACGGTGACAGCGTCTTCGAGGTCATCCGCACCTATGCCGGCGTTCCGTTCGCGCTCCACGCTCACCTCGCGCGCCTCGCCGAGAGCGGGTCGCGCGTGCTCATCCGCATGCCGGTGCCGATCGAGACGCTCGAGCGCGAGGTGCTCGCGACGCTCGCCGACGCAGCGAACGCCGAGTCGTACGTGCGCGTCGTCGTGACGCGCGGAAGTGGGCCGCTGAACTACGATCCCACCACGGCGCGCGACCCGCTCCGAGTCGTCATCGTCGCGGCGCTCGCGCCGCAGCCCGACGCGCTCTACGAGGACGGCGTCGCGGTGGTCTCGGTGCGCGCCGCTCGCCCCACCGAGCAGGGCCGCGCAGCGGGGGCCAAAGCGTCGAACTACCTCGCGAACCTTCTCGCGGTCCACGAGGCGCGCCAGCGTGGTGGCTACGAGGCGATCCTCCTCGGGCCGGGCGGAGAGGTCCTCGAGGGAGCGAGCAGCAACGTGTTCGTCGTGACCTCGGGCCGCGTTCGGACGCCGCGAGTCGAAGCGGGCATCCTCGCCGGCATCACTCGTGGCGTGGTCCTCGACGTCGCCGCCGCGGCCGGGATCCCCGTGGACGAGACGGTGCTCTTTCCGAATGACCTCTACCTCGCGGACGAGGTGTTCATCACCAGCACGCTGCGTGAGGTCGTTCCGGTCGTGCTGGTCGACGGTCGGCGCGTCGGGAAGGGACGGCCGGGCCCCGCGACGGTGCGCCTCTCGGAGGCCTTCCGGCGCAGGGCCCGGACGCCCGAATGACGCCCGATTGACGACCCTGGGCTCGGGGGCTACAAGCCGCCCCGGACCCACGACCGAGGACCTCGCCATGCCGTCGAACACCCAGAAGACCGAGAAGCGGCGCCGTCGCAAGCTCGCGACCAACGGCCGCAAGCACAAGAAGGCGCGTACCCGCAGCGGAACGCCCAAGTTCCCCGTCCACCCGGAGGGCAAGCCCTCGCGGTAGGCGCGCGCATGAGCTCCGCTCCGGCGATGGGACAGGCGGGGACGCCGGCCCCGAAGAAGAAGTCGAAGACGGGTTGCATCGCCGCGGCCTGTGGGAGCTGCCTGCTCGTCAGCGTCGTGATCTGCGGGACCGGCGGCTACCTCTTCTACCTCGAGGAGGGCGTCTCCTATACGGCCCCCGGGACCGAGGTCACCGAGATCCCGTACGTGCCGGGGCAACCGTTCGCGATCTCCACGGAGTGGAGCGGAACCGGGTACGCGACGCTTCGCCTCTACGTCGACCTCGGCGCGTCGGCCCCACTCGAGACGCGCGTGTCCGGGACAGCGGCATGTGGCACCGCGTCCGATCTCGCGATGGGCGGGATCGGCGCGTACGACTCGACGGTCGACGAGACCTATTACTACCCGATCGACTCGAGCCATGCGGGTTGGGTGGAAGTCGACGACCAGTACCTTCGCTATGGCGCCGAGCCCGTTCAGTGCACCGGGCTGCTCGCGGTCTCGCCTCCGGTGCCGACCGCGCGGCTCGTGCTCACACGCCGGCAGCGGCCGAGCGACTGGCTCGCTGGGCTCTGAGCGACCCGTGCGACGGTCGATCTCACACGCGGCGCTCGCCCTCTCGGCGCTCGCCGCGTGCTCGCCTTCAGCGCCTTCTCGAGGCGAGGCTCGCGCACGATACGACGCTCGAGTGAGCGACATCGAAGCCGTCGAAGCCGACGTCCGCGACGCGATCGCCCGAAGCGCGATCCTGAGCACCATCGCCGACGACGATCCACGGTTCACCGAAGAGGACGCCCGGCGGGAGCGCGACCGCGCCGCGTTCCGCGAGACGACGCTCGTCCGGATACAGCGGAGACACGATGTGGCGTTCATCCGCGTGCGTGCGCCGTCCGAATCCGGCCGAGGACGGGCTCATCGGCGTCGTCGGGCTCGCAGAGTCGAAAGGCGGCGTACGACCCGAGGACGGGATCACCGTCGCAGAGCGGCAGATCGGCTGGGGCGTCTACGGCGTGGAGTCCGGTGACGGGACGCGCGACGCCGCTGGCATCGAGGTCCGGTCGACCGTCGAGACCGCAGCCGGTGCGGTCGAGGTCGACTCCGTGTTCGTGACGCCGGACAGCTGAGCTCCTCGTCGGGCGTCGGGCGCCGCAGGCATTTACCCATCTCTTACAACCCCGGCCGACTCCCGGCGTCACTGTATTACGATGGAGGCCGTGGCCGCCGAGGTCGAGAGTCCGCGGGTCCTGCTCGTCGAGGACGAGGAGCCGATCCTGGCCGGCCTGACGGAGCTCTTCCGCCAGAACGGGTTCACCCCGACCCCGGTGTCGGACGGTGCACTGGCGCTACGACGGATCGAAGACGACCCTCCGTACGACCTGGTCGTCCTAGACCTGATGCTGCCGGGGCTCGACGGGCTCTCCGTGCTCGCGAAGATGCGAGGTCGGGGAGACGACACGCCGGTGCTCGTGCTCACCGCCCGCGGCGCGGAGGACGACGTCGTCGCCGGGCTCGAGGCCGGAGCGGACGACTACGTCACCAAACCGTTCGCGATTCGGGAGCTCGTCGCTCGCGCACGAGGCCTCCTTCGCCGGCCGCGCGTGGCCAGCGACGTTCCTCGACGCATCGTGATCCGCGGCGTCACGATCGATTTCGACGCCTTGCTGGTCGCGTGGGCGGACGGTCAGCTGAAGCTCACGGCGCGTGAGAGCTCGCTCCTCGAGCACCTCGCTGCGCGGCCCCATCGGGCGGTGACGCGCGAGGAGCTCCTGGTCGACGTCTGGGGCTACAACGACGAAACGGTGCGGACCCGGACGGTCGACGTTCACGTGCAGCAACTGCGCGCCAAGCTCCGCGTCGCTCCCGGCGCGGAAGCGTGGATCGAGACGGTGCGTGGGCGTGGGTATCGCTTCACAATCCAAGGGTAGCGCCGTCCCGGGCCGCGACGCCGCCGCTCGTCGCGCGCGCCGGCCGCGGGGGACGCGCCGAACGACGCTGGGGCTGCTCTTGCTCCTCGGCGTTCCGACCATTCTCCTCGGCGCGGGGTGGCTCGGTGCGACGGCGCGGGAGAGCGACGCGCTCGAGCGCGGGGAACGCGCGCGGCTCGCGCGCGCCGCCGATGCGGTGCGTGCCGCGGTCGATGAAGGCCTCGAAGAGCTTCCGTCGCCGTGAGGACAGCCGGCCATTCTATCTCTACAACCACTACTACTCACCGCCGGACGTGCTCGCCGTCGCCGACCCGGTCGCCGTCTCTCCCCTCGCGCGTGCACCGGACGATCCTCGCGTCGTCGGTTACTTCCAAATCGATCCGGACGGCACCGTGCGGACACCGTACACGCCCGAGCCTGATGCCGAACAGCCGCCGCGCGGCGCACGCGTCCTCATGGCGCTGCGGAGCGACGACCTGGCGCGCCTTCGCGCGCTCGCGCGCGGCGACGCGGGCTCGGGTCTCGTCCCTGCGGTTCCGTCCGGGCAGCCCAACGACGAGGCGGGCGCGCTCGCCACCGGCGAAGAGCCACCGCGAGCGCGCCCTCCGCGCCCGCGTCCCGTGCGCGACGAGGCGAGCCCCGAGGGCCGCGGGGAGGGTAACGTCCCGGCGGCGCTCCAGGGAAACACGAACCAGGCGCTCGCACCGTCCGGTCCGCTCACCGTGAGCCTCAACCCTTGGGCCCAGTCGGTCTACGAGGATCTCAACGCTGCGCAAGGCGGGGACGAGCTCGCCAATCTTCGCGTCCAGCAGCGCGGACGGTCGGTGCCGCTCACGCGGCGCAACGTCGTCTCGTGGGACGAGATCCAGGGAAACCCCGAGCCTCCCGACGGAGCGCACGGAGGCACAGAACCGCGTCGGCAGCAGCGCCCGCAAGTGCGGCATCCAGCGAACGATTGACCGGCCGCCGACGAGCCGACGTCGCCTCCTCTTCCCGTCGTCCCCCAGAACGAGATCGAAGTCGACTACACACCGATGGCGTTCGTCGAGGTGCGCGACGCCATGTTGCTGCATCGCCTCGTCTCGCACGAGGGCGCGGCCGTCGTACAGGGAGTGCTCCTCGACCGGGAGCACGTTCACCGATGGATCACCGAGGTCGCCCGGCGGCACGCGCAAGAGGAGGCCATGCCCCAGGTGGTCGAGGAGGACGAGCACGTCGCGTGCGGCGTGCGCCGGCCGGCGAGCTCGATCGTGCGCGGTGTCGAGCTGTGCTACCCCGAGGCGGCCGTCGTTCGCGCGACGGCTCGGATCGAGTCCGACTTCGCGCTTCAGGTGGGCGCGCTCGCCGGGCTCTTGCTGATGGTCGTGCTGGTGGCTGTGCTGCTCGATTGGACCGCTCGTCGAGCCGAGGCGCTGTCGGAGCAGAAGAGCGACTTCGTCGCCGCCGTGTCACACGAGCTCCGAACGCCTCTCACCACCATTCGCATGCACGCCGAGATGCTTCGAGACGGGATGGTCGGAGAGGACCGCCGCGAACGCGTGCACGACGACCTCGTACGCGAGAGCGTTCGGCTCTCACGGCTCGTCGACAACGTTCTCGAGCTCTCGCGCATCGAGCAGGGGCGCCGACCGTTGCGCCTCTCGGAGGGCGACCTCGCCGCGCTCGCGAGGCGCGTCCTCGACGAGCAAGCACCGCTCCTCGAGCGGCGCAGCGTTCACGCGACCGGGCCCGCCCCGAATCGCTCCGTCGTCCTCTCGTTCGACGCGCAGGCGGTCGAGCAGATCCTCGTGAACCTGCTCGAGAACGCCGCGAAGCACGGTCGAGGTGCAGAGGCTGGCGTCGTCGAGATCGACGTCCGAACGGAGGGCGAGGTCGCCGTGCTGTCGGTCGCCGACCGTGGGCCTGGCATCCCCGCGTCCGAGCGAGAGCGCGTGTTCGACCGCTTTCACCGGGTCGTCCGCGAGGACACCTCCCACGTTCCGGGGACGGGAATCGGCCTGTCCCTCGTCCGCGACCTCGCCCGCGCGCACGGGGGTGACGCCGAGGTGCGGGCGCGGGCCGACGGTACGGGCGTCGAGGTGCGGGTGACGCTTCCGTTGAATGTCTAGTCAGCATAGACAGATGTGTCTAGTGATGATAGACGGACGGGGATGGAGGTCCCCATGGTCATCGACACCCAGCTCCTCTCTCAGGCGAAGGCTCTGGCCGCGAAGGTCAGCGAGGCGGACAAGGAGGCGCTCCTCGCTCGCGCCGACTACCACACCGCGGTGCGGCGGTTGCACCTCGCAGGCGGATCTCTCCGGGAGATCGCCGACGCTCTCGGGGTGAGCCATCAACGCGTCCAGCAGATCGTGAGCGCGGCGGGGGGGAGCTGGTGGCAGCGGATGTGGCGGACGCGCGCGCCCGATCGGGATGCCGTCTGCACGTTCTGCGAGCGGCCGCCGAGCGAGCTCGAAAAGCTCCTGGCGGGCCCCGACGTCTACGTCTGCGACGGGTGTGTCTCGGCCGCGGAGCAAGCGATCGTGTCGGGTGAGTCTGGCGCGTTTGCCCGGGCGAAAAAAGGCCGCGGCAAGAAGTGCAGCTTCTGTGGGAAGCGCGCCTCGGTCGAGCGGCCCGCGGTGACGAGCGCGCGCGGCACCGTGTGCGGCTCGTGTCTTCGCGCGGCCCGAGAGATCATCGACGCCAGCGCCGGCGCGCCGAGCCCGGCCGGCGGCGATCAGTGAAGCGTGTGATTGCGGCCTTCGTACTCGACCGTCGGGATGTCCGGCTCGCGCTGGGAAGGGTCGGCGGGGACGACCAGCAGCGGCTCGTCGCGGCGTGCGAGCTCGTCTGCGACGGCTTGCTCGGCGCGCTCGAGCGCTCGCCGTTCCGCCGTCTCCTCGGCGTCGAGGCGCGCGAGCGCCGCGCGGTGTTGACGGCGGCGGCGTACGTACGCGAAGACGAGCAGAAGCGACGCGAGGAACCAGAGACCGCCTCCGCTGACGAGGAGCGGCACCGTCTGGAAGCGCTCCTCGAGGCGCGCTCGCCACTCCCGCTCCAGGGTCGGTAGCGTCGCGCCATACGCGGCAAAGGTCGCATCCTCGAACGAGTCGCCGTCGCGGACGTGCTCGAGCAACGCGCGGAAGCGCCGGCCGGTCGGGTCGTCCTTACGAAGGTGCGCGACGAAGTCGGCGCTCTCGGCGTATGCGACGTTCACGCGGTGGGGGTGCGTCGGGAAGCGGTCGTCGAGCTGGTCGAGCGGGACGACGTTTCCGGCCACGACCGCTTGCCAGAGCGTGCGCGTGCGCGCGAGATTGTTCTCACCCGCCTGGTAGACGGCGATGCCCTCGACGAACCATCGCGGCAAGGAGCGTCCATCGACCGCGCGATGCAACGCGAGGTGGCTCAGCTCGTGCGTGAGCACGCGCGAGGCGTCCGGTGGGTCCCATGCGTCGGGCGCCTCGAGAGACAAGAGGATGAGGCCGAAGTGGGGGTAGGCGACACCGGTCGCGTAGTCGGGCGGCGGATGCCCGATTGGGGCGAGCGCGCGCATCTCTTCCGGGTCGAGCGCGACGCGGATCACGACTCGATTGTCCACCGGGCCGCCGAGGTCGTCGCTGATGCGCTGCCAGGCGTCGGCGTGAGTCGCCTGCAGGTCGTGCACGACCGACGTCGCCGATGCCGGGAACGTCCACTCCGTTCCGCCACGGACTTGGGTCACATAGCCCTCGGGCGGGGTCGGAAGACGGGGCTCGATCTCGCTCGTGGGCTCTGCCGGCGGCTCCCACCCGGAGATGTCGCGCGGAATGCGATCCTGCGCACGGACCGGCGCCGTCGCCAGCACCACCAGCATCCACGAGAGCCACGCCCAGCGTTCAGCGCCCACCCGGCTGGAAGCGTAGCACCGGCGACGCGGGGCTGGCAGCGCCCGTCGACACGAGCGCGTAAGTCACCACGCCGATGAGCAGAATTCCGGCGACGAAGTAGGGCCAAGCCTTCTCGAGGAACGAGCGATGGTCCTCGTGGTCCTCAGCGGCCTCCTCTTCTCGCTCGCGAGGGGCGGGCCGCGCACGCGGATGGTCGGCCCCCGTCGCTCGATGCGACGGCGGAGGGCCCGCCTCGGGCTCCGGCGCCGCGCCGCCTGCGACCCGGCGCCCGCTGGCGCGAGCGCGCGCCCGCACGAAGCTCACGACGGAGCCCGACGGGAGCGTCACCTCGTCGTCGTAGAAGCGCCCCGTCGACACGTCGAGGACCACGACCTCGATGTCGGTTCCGCGGCGCGACACCGCCACGACGGCGATCGCTCCGACGCGACGACCGAGCGCCGAGAGCACCTGCGCGTCGCTCGTCGGATCGGCTCCGAGGCGCCGCCGGTCGCGACGCACGGTCGCGAGCCCGTCGTCCTCGCTCGGACCCGGCTCGCCGAGGAGCGCTTCGCGGATCCCCGGATCGCCCGGCAGCACGAGCTCACCCGATTCTTCCAGCGAGCGCTCGACCCCGCGCGCGGCGTGTCGCAGCGCGTCGTCGGGATCGCCGATCGTCACCACGGCGATCTTGAGCGCCGTGGCCTGGGCCGCGCCCGGATGCTCCGAGCCCGCGGGCGCGTCGTCCGGGGAAAGCGGCTCATCCGCGGGCGCCGCCTCCGGCGTGCTCGGGCTCCCGCCGTCGGGCGCGTTCTGCGCCGAAGCGCCACCCGTGATCGCGAGCGCCACGGCGACGACGATGGAGCGAGCTGCCAGCCGGCGCGACACGGCGCGAACCTTACTGCCGGAGCCGCCCCGGTGCCAGGGCGCCGTACGGACGGTTTGTCTGGCCGGCCCGAGATGCTAGACACGCGGCCGTGCAGGTTCCGGGCGGTGTGGGGAAGTTCGTCTTCGTCAGCGGTTTCACCGCGCTGCAGAGCGCGCTCGCCATGGGACGCGTCCTCTCGGGAGACGACGAAGCCGTGAGGCGGATGACCGGGCCATGGGCGCGCACGGTGGCGCGCGGCATCGGCATGGAGGTCGAGGTGCTCGGCGCCGATCACGTGGACCGCGACGGCGCGTACGTGTTCATGTCGAACCACCAGAGCCACATCGACATCATCGCGCTCTTCGTCGCGCTGCCGATCCAGCCTGGGTTTCTCGCCAAGAGGGAGCTGCGCGAGATCCCTCTCTTCGGGCGCGCCATGGAGGCGGGAGGTCACGTGTTCATCGATCGCACGCGGCACCGCGAAGCCCTCGGCGCGATCGAGGACGCCGCGGCGCGTGTGCGCGGTGGGGCGAGCATCGTGATCTTTCCCGAGGGGACGCGCACGGACGTCGAAGCGGTGAAGGAGCTCAAGAAGGGCGGTTTTCACCTGGCGAAGAAGGCCGGCGTGCCGATCGTTCCCGTCGGAGTCCGTCGCACCGCGCGGATCCTGAAAAAGCACGGGCGCATGATCCGGCCGGGCCGGGTCGAGGTGCACATCGGCGAGCCCGTGCCTCCCGAGACCGTCGCGGCGCTTGCGATGGATCCGCTCGTCGCCCACGTCCGCTCGCGCATCTGCGAGCTCGCCGCGATGCCGCCGCTCGAGAGCGTCGCGTCGCTGGGCGCGCTCGAATGACCGCGCTCAGCGCCGTCATTCGACCGACGTCGCGCGCAGGCGTATCTCGACGAGGGTGAGGCCATGCGCGGGCGCGGTGGGGCCGGCCTCGGAGCGCTCCTTCCGCTCGAGCAGACCCCGGACCGCATCGGCGTCCATTCGCCCGCGCCCGACCTCGAGGAGCGTTCCGACGATGATCCGCACCATCTGCTTGAGGAACGCGGTGCCGCGGACCTCGATCGCGAGGAGTCCGGCTCGTCCCCCATGGCCGGGGACCAGCGCGACGCGAGGTCAGCGTCCGCACCGTGTTCTCGCGCTCGTCGTCCGCGGCTCGGAACGCGCGGAAGTCGTGCGTGCCGACGAGCCAGCGCGCTGCGGCGTCCATCGACGCGAGGTCGAGCGCGCGCCCCGCGATCTCGTCCGCGCGCCGTTCGGGGGCGAAGGAGCGATGGCCTGACGTAGAACGCGCGGTGTCGCAGGAGCGGGTCGCGCGTGCGGCCGGCCTGGAGCAGGTATCGGTAGAGCTTCTCTTCGGCGCGTCGAAGCGCGGGTCGCACCCTGCCGGGCACGGCGCGGCAGTCGCGCACGACGACGTCCTCGGGGAGCGCGCCGTTCAGCCCGCGGCGCCAGCCGTCCGGCGTGATGCCCGCGCTGGCTGTCGAACGCCGCGACCTGACCGAGCGCGTGCACGCCCGAGTCGGTGCGGCCCGCGCCGCGAACCTGCACCGGCTGGCCCGCCATCGACTCGACGGCCTCGCGAGCACGCCTTGCACGGTGCGCTGGCCGTTGGCTCTGCCAGCCCGCTAAGCCGGTGCCGTCGTAGGCGACGACGAGCCGGACGCCGCCTGCATGCGCGCGTCAGAAGATGAAGCCGAGGCCCGCGGTCCACGCGAAGCCGTTCTTCGGCCCCACCGGAAGCGTGGTCCCGGCGGTCGATCCGAAGAGCTCGAAGAACGACGAACGTGTGGTTGATGCCCCACTCCTCGTCGAGCGCGCGCGCCGCGCGGCGGCTGAAGAAGTCGAGCTCGAGCGCGAGCTGCACCGCCCAGCGCAGGCCGATCGTCACGTCCGGGCGTCGTCACGTCGCCCGTCGACGATGTCCAGAAGACGAAGTCCGCGCCGATCTTGCCGGTCACGAGAAACGGGATGCCGAGCTGGCGCGCGAGCACGTCGACGCGCAGCACGGCCAGCCGGCATCGGGAACAGCATGAGCGTGGTCTCCTCGCCGGTCTGCGCGCCCGCGGTGTCGAGCGCCTTGCCGTGTACTCGGCCCAGCCGAAGCCGGCGCCGATGCCCGCGTCGAACCAGTCCTCGAGCTCGAGGAAGAGAAAGTCGAACTCCAGCGCGAGCAGCGGCCCGTCGTCGTTCGCGAAGAACTCGTCGAACGCGGCGCCCGAGCTCGGCTGGTACGGCCCGATGCGGAGCTCGAACGCGAACGTCTCGGGCGACGACGGGTCCTCGAGGATCCCGTTGTCGTTGTCGTCGAAGTACTGCGCGCTCGCCGTCCCCTGGAAGAGCGCGGTGACGAGGAGCGGTCCGAAGAAGAGCAGCGCGCGCGTCATCGAGCGCCCTTCGAGCGACGTCGCAGGCGCGCGGCCGCGATGGCGAGCCCGATCGCGACGGCGCCGAAGCCGCCCGAGCGTGGCGTGCCCGGCCCGCCCGACGCCGAGCAGCCCTTGCAGTCGCCGTACTCGTCGCAGAACCCCGTCGTCGGCACGCGCGAGATGCACGTCACGTTCGACGCGACGCTCTCGTTGCCGGCACGGTCGACCGCGACGATCACGATGGCGGTCGCCGTGTCGATGTCTGCGCCGAGCTCGCGTGGGTCGACGGTGGCGCTCGGGCCCATCGTCGTCGCGAGGAGCGTGGCCCCGTCGGGGACGGGCTCGCCCTCGGTGAAGACGCTCGCGGAGGGATCGCAGTCGGCGCCTCCCACCGTGCTCGTGGCGTCGCCGTAGACTCGGTACTCCTGCCGATCGCCGTCGTCGGTCCCCGTCCAGGTCACGCGGACCTGCGTGTCGCCCGACAGACCCATCGCCTCCGTCGGCGCCGCGGGCGGCGTCTGGTCGACCCGCAGCACGAAGTACGCGGAGTCGGTCACGGCTTCGGTGGTCGCCGTACCGTCCGCCGCGAGGAAGTAGATCCGATGGCTCGAGTCGCCGGTGCCGCACGTGACCAGCTCGGCGACCCCAAACGTCACCTCCAACGTGCTCCGCATGTTGATCTGGAGCTGCGACGGCACCGAGAGGGTGACCGGGTCGCACGTGCGCGTCATCGGCGTCCGGGCCGCGGTGTCGGTGCAGTCGGTGGAGCCGGAGACGCTCCACACGTCGAGGAGCGTCTTGTCGGTCGGCACGCCCGTGAACCTCAACGTCACGTCGACGTTGCCGGCGCACTCGTCCGCGTTGATCGGTTGGGTGTCGAGGTCGAGCATCGCCGTGTTCGTGCGGCCCGCGACGCCGGTGACGGCGAGCGTCATCTGCGCCGACGCGAGCGCTGGGACCACGAGGCCGGCGAGGACGGCGAGGGCGGTCGCCGCGCCGCGATACGCGCGAGAGGTCATCTTCGGAGGCTGCACAAGCAATGCTCGGTCCATTCGATATTCACGAGGGATTCAGGCCCGACAGAGGGATCTCTGGACATTCTGTCATGCCCTGCGGGCGCACGGGAGCGGGTGATGACAAACGGTCAGAGCAGCATCTCCGCGATCTGCACCGCGTTGAGGGCGGCGCCTTTCCGGAGGTTGTCCCCGACGATCCAGAGGAGGATGCCGTCGGGGTTGCCGACGTCTCGGCGGATGCGGCCCACGAGCACGTCGTCCTTCCCGGCGACGTCGGCCGGCGTCGGGTACACGCCGTTCGCGAAGTCGTCGACGACGGTGACGCCCGGGGCGGCCTCGAGAAGAGCGCGCGCTCGCTCGGGCGTGAGAGGTCGCTCGGTCTCGATCGCGACCGCTTCGCTGTGCCCGACGGCGACCGGGACGCGCACACAGGTCGGCGACACGCGGATCTCGGGATCGCCGAGGATCTTTCGCGTCTCGTGGACCATCTTGAGCTCCTCTTCTTGGTAGCCGCTCTCGACGTCCCGCTTCCAGTGCATGAGGAGGTTGCCCGCGAGCCGCCCCCCGAGCACCCCTGGCTCGACGGTCGCCCCCTTCGCGAGCTGCGCCGTCTGGGCATCGAGCGCCTCGACGGCGCGCGCGCCGGCGCCGCTCACCGCCTGGTAGGTCGAGACGACCACGCGGCGAAGACGAGCCTCGCGGTGGAGCGGGGCGAGCGCGACCACCATCTGGATCGTGGAGCAGTTCGGGTTCGCGACGATCCCGCTCGGGCGCACGCGCGCCGCCTCGGGGTTGCACTCGGGGACGACGAGCGGGACGTCGTCGTCCATGCGAAACGCGCTCGAGTTGTCGATCACGATCGCGCCGGCGGCCGCCGCGACCGGCGCGTGCTCCCGCGCGGTCGAGGCCCCCGCGGAAAAGAGCGCGAAGTCGACGCCGTCGAACACCGAGGGCTCGAGCGCTTGGACGACGACCTCGCGGTCGCCGAACGGTAGCTTTCTGCCGGCGCTCCGGGGCGAGGCGACGGCGACGAGCAGGGAGACCGGGAAGCCGCGCTGGTGCAGGACCCGGAGCATCTCCTGGCCGACCATGCCCGTGGCTCCGACGACGGCTACCTTCTGCTTTCCAGTCATTGGCACCTGCGCCGGACGCGACTAGAACCCCGTGCAACACCCGGTCGCCTCGCTATACGTGCGGGGGCCCGGATCCGTCAAATCGGTGCCGTTTCGGGCTTGAAACCCGCGGCCCTTGGACCATTATCAGACGCATGATAAAAAACTCCGTGGCCCTCCTGATCGGCCTCTTCCTGGGGGTTCCTCTCTCCGCGGCGGCTCAGCCGGCTCCCGCCCCTGCCGGCCCGTCCGAGCAGGACGTGCCCGTGCAGGGCGTGGGCGAGGTGGACACGGGCATCTACGCCGAGACGTTCGCCCCGCTGGTCACGCAGGGCGGCCTCACGGCCGACATCGCGGCCCGTCGCGCCGCCCAGAGCGCCCCGAGCATCGAGCGCTCGCGCGCCGGCGTGCGGGCGGCGGAGGCCTCACGCAGCCAGGCGTTCCAGGCCGTTCTTCCTCGGCTCGAGGTGTCCGCGGGCTACACGCGGCTGAGCGACGTCGAGCAACCATCGCTCGGGTTCCTGACGCCCGACCAGCTCGCCCTCATCAACGACCAGGTCGACATGGTCACCGACCCAGCCGCTCGGACGATCTTCGCCGGCGTGGTCGGCGCCTTCGGCTCGGGCGGCGGCTTCACGTTCCCGGTCATCCTCGACTACTGGTCGCTCCGCGCGACGCTGAGCTACCCCGTCACCGACCTCTTCCTCTCGATCCTTCCCGCGTACGAGGCGAGCGACGCGTTCGCCGACGCCGAGCGCCTGCGCCTCGAAGCGGAGCAAGCGAACGTCGCGATGCAGGCGCGTGAGGCGTACTACAACCACGTCCGCGCCCAGGCGACGCTCGCGGTCGCGCGCGCGACCGCCGCCCAGACCGAGGCGAACCAGACGCAGGTCGACGCGCTCGTCCAGGGCGGGGTCGCGGCGCGCGTCGACCTCATGCGCGTGCAGGCGCAGAACGCGGCGGCGCGCGTCGGCGTCGCCCGCGCGGAGGGCGCGGTGAACGTCACGGCGCACATCGTCCGCACGCTCATGCACGCCCAGGGCGAGGGCCCCCTCCGCGTCGGCGAGAACCTCGGCGCCGACCTCCCGGGCGACCCGCCACCGCTCGCGGATCTCGTCGCGCGCGCGCTCGACCAGCGGGCGGAGCTCGAAGCGCTCGAGCGCGTGACGCACGCCCGCGACCGCTTGGCGAGCGCGCGCGCGGGGTCGCGCTGGCCTCACATCGCGGTGCAAGCGGCGGCGGAGTACTCGGACCCGAACCAGCGCATCATCCCGGCGGTGCAGGAGTTCCGCGGCAGCTGGAGCGTCGGCGCGGTGCTCAGCTGGTCGCCGAACGACACGTTCATGGGGCAGGCTCAGCTCGACCAGGCGGACGCCGAGACGCTCCAGGCCGAAGCGGACCTCGAGTCGCTCCGCGACGCGATCCGCATCGACGTCGAGCAGGCGTACGAGCAGGTCCGCTCGACGCGCGCATCGCTCGAGGCGGCGGCGATCGCGGTCATGGCGGCCACCGAGCAACACCGCGTGCGGCAAGCCGAGCTCGACGCGGGGACCGCGGTGCTGCGCGACGTCATCGACGCGCAGACCGACATCACGCGCGCGCAGATCGACCTCGTCAACGCCGTCATCGACCTCGAGATCGCGGACGCCAAGCTCGAGCGCGCGGTCGGTCGCTGATGGCCGGGCCGCGGCCGGTCATCGTCGCGGCCGCCGTGCTCTGGCGCGACGGGCGGGTGCTGCTCACG
This sequence comes from uncultured delta proteobacterium, assembly GCA_963740495.1. Classification (GTDB taxonomy): domain Bacteria; phylum Myxococcota_A; class Polyangia; order Polyangiales; family CAVUEK01; genus CAVUEK01. Next base: position 129,084 of record CAVUEK010000001.1, on the reverse strand, counting down.
CGGAGGCTCGCCGGCGCGCACCTCGGTGGGTATTGGGAGCTGCCCGGCGGCAAGGTCGAGCCGGGCGAGGACCCCGAGCACGCGCTCGTGCGCGAGTGCCACGAGGAGTGCGGGATCGACGTCCGCGTCGACGACATCCTCGACGTGGCGTTTCATCGGTACGAAGAGAAAGACGTCTTGCTCCTCTTCTACGAGTGCGCGCTGGTCGGCGGCGAGGTGCGCGACCTCGGCGTCGCCGCTCATGTCTGGTGCGCCCCGGCGGAGCTCGACCGCTACCCGCTGCCCCCGCCCGACGCGCGCGTCGGCGCCAAGATCCGCGCGCTCGGCGGGCCTCGTGTGCGCGCGGAATGATTGACGATGTGTTCTTGACAGGGCCCCGACCCGAGGCTAAGTAGCGCAGCCCGGCGGCCGGGCTGCGTACGCCGGCACTCGGGGATCGTCTAATGGTAGGACACCAGACTCTGGTTCTGGTTATCTAGGTTCGAATCCTGGTCCCCGAACCGCGACGAGCACCGTTCGAAAAAGGCCCCATCGTCTAGTGGTTAGGACACTGGCCTCTCACGCCAGTAACACGAGTTCGAGTCTCGTTGGGGTCACCAGCAGTTGCGCGATCGAGGGGACCACGGCGGGGACCACGCACGAGCGCGGGCCGGTCTCGGCGACAGAGACGCCATCGGGGCGGCTCGATCCGAGCGATCCCCTCCGCGGCCCAGGCCGGTCTCGGGCTCAGAGGCACGACCGGCCGTCGTTCGGGACGCAGTCGATCGGAAAGTGACGGGTGCAGCACATCACCGATCCCGGCGGGCAGTTTCCGATCACGTGAGGTGTGCAGACGCCGCCGCGGCATCCATAGCCCTGCTCGCACTGGGTGCCCGAGCTCGCGCAGAGCGAGCCGTCGGGGAGGGTGCTCTCGACGGAGCACACGCCGGCGTCGCACCGGTTGATGGTGCAGAGGTCGCCGTCCTCGCAGCTTCGCGGTGTGCCGACGCAGGCTCCTGCGGCATCGCACCGAGGATCGTCGATGTAGAGGGTGCCCTCGCATCGGTTGACGGGTACGCACGCTCTGCCGACGGCGACGTGCGAAACGCATTCGCCGTCGACGCACTCCGGGTCGTCGCACTGGTCGCTGGCGATGCAGTTGCTCGTGTGCACGCACACGTCGCCTGCGCAGCGATCGTCGGTGCACGCGTTGCCGTCGTCGCAGGAGTCGACGTAGGAGCACACGCCGTCGACGCACGTCGCCGTGCGGCACGGCGACGAAGGGCAGGTTGTCTCGTCGCACGTCGGGTACCGACATCCCACGTCGGGATCGCACGTGCCGCCGCTCGAGAGCGTACAGCGAGCGTTCACCGGGGCGTGGGTGCACGCGCCGGCGGTGCCGATGTCGTCGGTGCAGTCGAGGCCGTCATCGCATGGGCACGCGGAGGGGTCCTTCGGGATCGGCGGTGGATAACCGGCGAATGGGGGAGATCCGACGCGAGGTCCGACGCGCAGGACCCGTCCTCGGAGCACGCCTCATCCGAGCCGCACATCACGCCGTCGCATCGGCGCCAGAGCGAGATCCGAAGCAGCACGGCTCGCCCGGGCACGAACAGAGCCCTCGCGGTGCTCGTCGCGACGACCGCGCCCTCGAGGCGAAGCTCGGCCTCGGCGTCGACCAGCGTGGCCTCCGTCACGCGATCGACCTCGAGGAGCGCCGGCAACGTGATCCCCTCCGGGCCGACGAGCGGCCTCGACACCGGATCCGCCCCGGTCACGTGCACATAGACCTCGTCGACCTCGGGACCGACGCAGAGGTCGGTGTCGACCGCGACCCACATCGCTGTTTTCTCGGCGGCGCAGCCAGTGGAGAGGAGCGTCAGGATGACGACTAGGTGGGGCACACATCCAACGGTACACCGCTCATGCACTCGCACGCCGTGCAACCCGCCCGCACGCTGAGACAGGGCACGAAATCGAGCGATTCTACCGAGCATCCCGACGACGGGTCACAGTGGCCGATCTGACAGCGCGGCTGGGCGACGGAGCACGGACCGTATTCCGTCGGCGCGCAGCTTCCCGACGCGCACTCGCCCGCGGTCACGCATGTGGCCCAGGACGGATCGCTGCACGTGGAGCCGTCCGCGTGCGCGTCGCCCACGACGCAGCTATCGGATTTGGGGTCGCACGCGTGCTCGTGGCAGGGGTCGGCCGGATCGTCGCAGCTCCGCGCCACGCTCTGACACTGCCGAACGCCGCCGATGTCCTGGCACGTGCCGTCGAGGCACGGCCCGGTCGGGCACGCATCGCCCACGGGCAGAGGCGTGCTCGCGCAGGTCGGCACTTCGCCAGAGCGGTCACACCGGTCGCCGACCGTGCATGGATTGTCGTCGTCGCAGCCGCACTCGGTGCCACACCAATCGCCGGGCGCGTCGCAGCCCACGCATCCCACGGCGGGGTCGCAGCGGCCGGCTGCGAGGTCCCTACACAGCGAGTCGTCGGGTAGATGCTGGCACGAGGCCCCGTCGCAGCGTTCGATCGTGCAATCGATGCCGTCGCTCGGGCACACACATCCGGCATCGATGCCTCCGCCGTCGACCGGCGGCGTGCAACCTCCGGCATCCGTTCCCATGGTCTCGTCGTCGGTGAGCAATCGGAGCTCGGCGTCGATGCTCCCGCATCCGCCGAAGGTGCAGGTCTCACCCGGGCACGAGCGACCGACGCACGAGCGGAGCAGGTCCATGCGGAGCACGCGTTCTTCGCCGAGAACGTACTCGGCGCGCGCGCGCCGGTCGACGACGACGGAGCCCGCGAGAAAGCCCGTCACGGTGACCTCGAGCGGGCCGGTGTTCGCAGGGTCCCGAACGAACGACGCCGTCAGCGGAAATCCGGGGCCCGGAGCTGCGAAATCGCGGTCCACCTCGCTCGTCATGCCGCCGCGCGTCGCGACGATCTCGATTCGATCGAGCTCGGCGGGAACACAGAGATCGGTGTCGATCGCGACCACGATCTGTGTCGTCGGGCTCGCGCACGCCGTCAGCGCGAGGAGCGTCGGCGTCAGAGCGATGGAAAACCTCGGCACGACCTCTCCTGATGCTACTACACCGTCGAGGTGTGGAAACCCGGAGTCATCTGGCGATCGACCGGCGGTCGAACGGGGTTGCCGTCGGGTCGTGACCTCATGCGGGTTCGGGGGGTATTCTCGCGGCGAATCATGACGAGCCCTACACAGTCCGTGGCCGAGACCGAGGGGGTGCGGGTCAGCGTGCAGAGCCAGTATCTGCCGGAGCAATCCGCGCCGCCGAGTCAGCGCTACGTGTTCGCGTACACGGTCAAGATCGAGAACACCGGCGAGCGGACCGTGCAGCTCAGGACGCGGCATTGGATCATCACGCACGGCGATGGGCACGTCGAAGAAGTGCGCGGGCCTGGTGTCGTCGGTCACGAGCCGACGCTCGCGCCCGGGCACGGCTTCCAGTACACGAGCGGCTGCATCTTGCGCACGCCGCGCGGGACGATGCACGGGACGTATCAGATGCAGCTCGAGGACGGATCGATGTTCGACGCGGCCATCGCGGAGTTCGTCCTCGAGATGCCGTACTCGCTCAACTGACCTGGCTCGTCAGAGCGCCGCGTCCCAGGCCTGCTTGATGCGCGCGAACGTCTGGATCGCTTCGGGCGCGAGCGCGGTCGCTCCAGCTTCGATGAGCTTGTCGCGGATCCCTTTCGGATCCTTCGTCCAACCGTTCGGCAGATCGAAGCGCTCTCCGGGTGCCACCCCGTCGGTCATGCCCTGCTCTTCGAGGGCCCAGAGCGCTTCGGCAGCGAGGAACTGTCCCGCGATGCGGCGCAGGTCGGGTGAGAGGTGGCTCGCGAGCGGAAATACGTCGTAGAGCGCCACGGTGTTCGGGGGCATCGTGAGGTGGCGCCGCAGCGCCGCGAACGCGAGCGGCGCGATGCTCAGCTCCGCGAGCTCCATCCCTGCGATGTCCTGGCCGTTCGAAGCGTTGATTGCACGTTCCATCGCGTCGCCGTGGCTCCGCGTCACGGCGGCGGCGCGCGCGGACTGGTCGAGGACCACGGTCACGACGAGGAGAGGGCGGGGGTCGGCTTGGGGGACGGCGTTCACGGGGCCCAAGGATAGGCATTCGGCGGGCGAGGGGAAGCCCCGCTCGGCGGCATGCTTCCGCTATACTCGCCGCCCCCATGGAGATCCTCTTTCTCAACAGCTCCCCCTATGACGTGCCCTCGTCTCGCCGGGTGGGCGCCATCGTTCACGACGGCGCTGCGGACATGCGGTTATGGCCTGGCCCAGGCGCCGACCGTGAGCTCGACATCGCGTATGGAGACGGCCTCGGTCAGGCGCTCGAGGTCGAGCTGAAGCAGCTCGGCGTGGACGAGCTGCCGCTCTTCGACGTGGCTCGAGTGCATCCCGGGCGCCTGCACTGCGACTTTCTCGCGTGGGTGGCGACGCGCGGACCCGAGCCCGGAACCGCTCGAGAGCCTGCGCCCGACGGGGAGACGCTCGCCAAGGCGGTGCGCTCCGTGCTCGACTTCGTCGCGAAGCGCACCGTCGTTCGGGTCGCGTTCCCCGCGCTCGGCGGCGGGCCGGGCGAGCTCTCTGCCGACGAGCGCCTAGCCGTCATCGTGCGGGCGGCGACCGCATACCAAGAGGAGTGCTTCGCCGCGGGCCGTTCGCCGGTGGTCGAAGAGGTCCTGGTGTGCGAGGCGAGCTCGACGACGCTGTCCGCGGCGCGACGAAAGGTGCAGAGCCTCGCAAAGACGGCAGCGCTACCGGCGCCCGTGCGGGGCGGCGACAGCGACGGCAAGAAAGCGCGACCCAAGCGCGCGTCGAAGGGCGGTCGTAAGAAGAAGGAGCCGGCGCGGCCGAGCCTCGCTCCGGACGAGATCGCGAGCGCACGCGCGAGCGCCGAGCCGTACGACATGCGGCGGATCTACATGCTCGGCGATCACTTCGTGCATCCGCGCTTCGGTGTGGGCCGCGTCGAACAGATCACGCCCGAGGGAGCGATCTCGGTCGTGTTCGAGGACGGCTCGATCCGCAAGATGGTGCACGCGCGCGCCTGAGGCCTTGACGCAGCGTGGCGCGGGCGGTACGTGGGCGCGCCCACGCGCGGGCTCGTGCGGCTCGATCCGAGCCCGGCGCCGACGCGGCGACGCCCATGAGACTTCCGGTCAATCCCGAGCATCCCGAGCCGCGCAAGATCGAGCGCGCAGTCGAGGCGCTTCGGCACGGTGAGGTGATCGCGTACCCGACGGACACGGTGTACGGCATCGGCTGCGACATCCATCAGAAGAAGGCGGTCGACGCGGTCTACGCGATCAAGGGCATGCCGCGCGATCAGCCGCTCGCTTTCCTGTGCCCGGACCTCAGCGACATCGCCCGCTACGCGATCGTCGACAACCACACCTACCGCATCCTGAAGCGCGGTACGCCCGGCCCCTTCACGTTCGTCCTCGAAGCGACGCGCGAGGTGCCGAAGATCCTCATGATGAAGCGCAAGACGGTCGGCATCCGCGTGCCAGCGCACCCCGTCGCGCAGGCGCTCCTCTCGGCGCTCGGCAACCCCATCGTCTCGACGTCCGCGAGCTACTCCGGCGAGACGCTCAACGACCCGGACGAGATTGACGACAGGTTTCGTAGGCTCGCGCTCGTCGTCGACGCGGGCTGGGGCGGCCTCGAGCCGTCGACGGTCGTCGACCTCACGCGCGGCGAGCCGGAGGTGCTCCGGCGCGGCGTCGGCGACCCCGAGGCGGTCCTCGGCTGACGCGCATCACTGCAGAACGAGGTAGAGCAGCGCGCCCGCGACGATGAGCAGGCCGAGCGCGACCGCGCCGCCGACGATCAGGAACGGGGCGAGCGAGCGCTGCTGGGGCATCATGAGCAGCGGGTCGGTGGCGTCACCCGACGAGTAGCCAGGGGTCGACTGTGGGCGGCCCGGCGCGAGGATGCTCGGCGTGACGCCGGGGACCTGCGCAACAGGGTGCGGGATCGCGCGCAGAGCGGCGAGCATCGCGCGGGCGTCCGGGTAGCGCGCGGCCCGGTCCTTGGCGAGCGAGGTCGCGAGGAGCGTCTCGAGCTCGGGCCTCGGCATCATGCCCGGGCGGACCTGGCCGAGCGGTGGGGGCGGGAACGTCAGATGCGCGCGCATCATGTCGACCCGAGACTCTTCCATGAACGGCCACTGCCCGGTGAGCAGCTCGTAGAGCACGACGCCGACCGAGTAGACGTCGCTCGACGCGTCGACCGGCGCGCCCGTGCACTGTTCGGGCGACATGTACGCGGGCGTCCCGAAGACCTCGCCGAACGCGGTGAGCTGCTTGCCGGCGCCCCAGCGGTCGTCGTCGACGAACTTCACGAGCCCGAAATCGAGCAGCTTGGCGGTGCGCCGCCCCGACGGGTCGAGCGCGACGTAGACGTTCTCGGTCTTGATGTCGCGGTGGAGCACGCCTTGCGCGTGCGCGTGCGAGAGCCCGGTCAAGATCTGCGCGACGATCGCGACGGCGTCCTCGGGGGCGAGCGGGCCGTGCTCGACCAACGTGTCGAGGGTCTGACCTTCGAGCAGCTCCATCACGAGGAACGGCAGGCCGTGAACGACGCCGTAGTCATACACGCGGAGGATGTTCGGGTGCTCGAGCCCGAACAGCGCGCGCGCCTCGCGCTCGAAGCGCTCGCGCTGGCCCCGGTCGTGGATGAGCTCGTCGTTCAGCACCTTGACGGCGACGTCGGGCCCGCCTGCGAGCTGGCGAGCCCGGTAGACCTGGCTCATGCCCCCCTCTCCGAGCCGCGACACGACGTGAAACCGACCCTCGAGGGTCTGGCCGACGAGCGGGTCGGTTCGTTCGACGCGGGGGACCTGCATCATGATCGGTCGATCCTATCCGCCCGCCAGCAGGTCGCGGACGCGGTCGAGCACGCGATCCGCGACTGCCTGCTTGGTGGCCCGTGGAAGCGGCTCCGCGCCGCTCGCGGAGACGAGCACGACCTCGTTGTCGTCGCCCCCGAAGCCGACGCTCGCGTGGTTGGCCACGACGAGGTCGACGTGCTTGTGCTGGAGCTTGTGCTGCGCGGCGGCGACGAGGTCCTTCGACTCGACCGCGAAGCCGACGAGGACCGGACGCGAGCCGCGGCGGCGCTCTCCGAGCTCCGCGAGGATGTCGGGGTTCCTCTCTAGCGTCACGACGAGCGTGCCCTCGCTCTTCTTGATCTTGTCTGGCGCGCGTTCCTTGGGGCGGTAGTCCGCGACCGCAGCGGCCATGACGATCGCGTCCGCGCTGTCCGCGCGCGCCAGGATTGCCGCGTGCATGTCGCGCGCGCTCCTCACGCCGACGATCTCGACGCCGTCCGGCGGCGCGAGTCGCACCGGTCCGGACACGAGCACGACGTGAGCGCCGCGTCTGGCCGCTCTCTCGGCGAGCGCGTAGCCCATCCGCCCACTCGAGCGGTTGCCGAGGAAGCGGACCGGATCGAGGTCCTCGTGCGTGGGCCCGGCCGAGACGAGGAGATGCCGGCCCGCGAGATTGCCCGCACCGCCGAGCGCGCGCTCGACCGCGTCGGCGATCGCCGCCGGCTCCGCCATGCGGCCGTCGCCGACGTCTCCGCTCGCGAGCGCGCCCACCGTCGGCGCCACGATCACGAATCCATCGGCCTCGAGCTGCGCGATCGCCCGCCTCGTGGCGGGCCGCTCCCACATGCGCGTGTGCATCCCCGGTGCGAGCAGGCACGCGCCACGTGCACACGCCAGCGTCGCGAGCACGACGTCGTCGGCGAGGCCGTGAGCTGCGCGCGCCAAGAGGTTCTCCGTCGCGGGCGCGACGACGATGGCGTCGGCCCAGGCGCCGAGCTCGACGTGCACCTCGCCGCCGTGCTGCGCGTCCCACAGGTCGACGACGGGCGCCGACCCGGTGATCCCGGCGAACGTGATCGGTCCGACGAACCGCGTCGCCGCGTCCGTCATCGCGACGCGGACGGTCGCGCCGCGGCCGATGAGATCGCGCACGAGCAGGACCGCCTTGTACGCGGCGATGCCGCCGCCGACCCCCACCACGATCCGCCGATTCGCCAGCGAGCTCACGCGCTCGAAGCATACCGCGCCTGGCGGCGATGTGCGCCGAAGTGTGCCGTCAGACCCTGGCCTGGGTCGTGCAACGATGCGAAGCTCATGATGCTCGTGCGGCTTTCGTGCTTGGGGCTCTTGCGCCACACCCCCGACCCTGACCCGAGCGCGTGCACCGAGGGGTGCGTTCTTCCATGATGCACGCCATGGCCCGCCGGCGGATGCTCGTCGCGCTCTTCTCTTTTGCGCTCGCGCTCGTGGGCTGCGGTGACTCGGGAGGGGCTCCGGACGGATCGGTCGACGCCGACGCCTCGGCGACGGACGCACCGTCGTGCACCGACTGCGAGCCGATCGCGTTCGGCGTCGAGGTCGCAGCGCCCGGCGGCGCGCCGGCCGTCGTGATCGAGGATGGTGCGCTCGTCCCGTGGGTCTGGGGACCGCAGGGCGGCACGATGATCCAGCCGCTCGTCGTGCTCGACCCGTCGCACGCGGCCGAAGGCGAGATGATCGACGTCGTGCTCACGCACACGGCCGACCCCGCCGCGCCCGATCTCCTCGGCCAGGTCGTGGACTTTCCGGAGCTGCGCGATCGCGTCGCGGCGTATGCGGAGCCGACGGGTCGTCTCGTCGCCGGCCCGTTCGACGACCAGCTGGGATGGGACGCGCTCGACGGAACGCGCCTGACCCTCTCGGTCCAGGTCTCGAGCAGCACGTTCCCCGTGTCCGTGATGAGCGCGGCGGTCGAGCTCGCCCCGATGCCCGTGAACCTCGCGTGCGAGCCGTTCGCCGTGGTCGGCGGCGCAGGTGGCGGTTGCACGTACCGCGCGCTGCCGGGAGTCGCGACCGTGGAGGTCGTCGAGACCGCGGACCCGGGCGACTACAACTGCATGGACGCGAGCCACGTCATCCTCTCGTTCGCTCCCACCGACGCATCCGCGGCCGAGGCGTGCGCGGCGACGCTTCCGACGGGCCTCGAGGCGTTCGACGCGCCGCAGAGCTACCGCACGCGCGCCGGCGCCAACCCGCCGACATCGTGCCTCGCCGGTCTCGGGATCGCGCCGGCGGCGACGCTACCCGCGGATCTGTGGGTGATCGAGCGCGGGACGTGTCCGCCGTGGCGGCTGGAGCTCGGTGTCGACACGACGCCGTGCGACGTCGCCTGCATGCTGCCGTGACCGCGCCTCACTCCGGCGCGGCGTAGCCCTCGCGCGCGATCCATCCGGGCGCGCCGGTACGGCCCGCACGGCGCGATTCGATCGCGCCGTCGATCCCGAAGCCCATCGTCATCTCGAAGTACTCGTCCGCGGTGTACTCCGGGTGGTGGTCGCCCTCGGGCGCGACGAAGCCCGCGGGCGCCGTGCCCCCGGTGCCGACGCGCCAGATCTGCGTCGTCGGCGGGTACTCGTCCTCGAAGCGCTCCCGCACGGCTTGGGTCGTGTGCGCGTCGCGCACGATCCGCCACTTCGTGATCTCGAACCCGGGGATGCCGCGCTGCGCGAGCACGCGCGTGCCGCGCGGCAGGGTGGGGTCGTCGATCGTTCGCTCCTCGAACGGCGTCGTCCCGTCGACGCGCCGGACGAACGTGACCTGCTGGTCGTGCCGCGGCCCGAAGATCGTCGCCCGGGCGATGCCGCCGTCCACGGTGAACCCGATGACGATCGGGTGGTCGCGGTCGTTCTCGAACGCGAAGTCAATCGACGGGAAGCTCACCGCGGCGTCGAGGCCGAGCTTGATGTAGGCGCTCGGCCGGCTGTGCGGCCGCCGCTCGACGACCGGCAGACCCGCGAAGAACACCGCCGCGTGCAGCGTTCCGGAGATCTGGCACGTCCCGCCGCCGATGCCGTCGACGAGCTCACCCGCCGCGATGACGGGCGCGACGCGAAATCCGTTCGCCTCGTTCCGCTCGCCCACGACGTCGTTGAAGTCGAAGCGCTCCCCCGGAAGAAGCACGAGCCCGTCAATCTTCGACGCCGCGACCCGCAGGTTGAAAGCGCGGTCGGCGCCGTGCTCCGACGCGTCGTAGTGCGTGTCGAACGTCCCGAGGACGGCGTCCGTCGACACACCGTCGAGGTCTTCGGTGCGACGGTGCGCCGGTCGTCTTCGCGCCACCGCGTGGAGCTCGGTCGCTCCCCGCCGCATCGCCGCCTCCATGGCCTCCACCGTGCCGAAGACGTCGATCGCCACGCCGTCCTCGTGCGGCACGACCGCCTGGCTCGCCGTGTCGATGCGCGCGTCGCGCGGACGCCGGTCGAGCGCGTCCTTCATCGCCGTCACGACCTCGCGCGCGTGCGTGTGATCGAACGCGAGCGGCAACGGGATGTCGATCGGCTGCCCGGCGTGCGCGCGCGCGTGGATCCGGCGCATCGACGAGCCTGGATCCTTCGCCGTGGCGACGAGCCGGACCAGCTCGTCGACGTCCACGTCCCCCCCACCACAACCGCGACCGCTCGATGCGCCGGCCGTCCGGGCCGATGAGCGCGAGGCGCCCGCGCACCCACGCGCGCCCGAGCTCGAGCGCCTCGGCGCGGAGGTCCCCGCCGAGGTCCATGGCCGCTCCCGCCACCCGCACCTCGACCGCCTCCGTCTTCTGCCCCGGCACCGTCGCCCCCGCGGACGTCGCGAGCAGCACCGCCCCCGCCGCCGCCGTCGCGACCAGCCCCGGAACGAGCCCCGCCCGCGCGTGCGGCCAAGCCCAGACGATCACGCTCCTCGACATCGGCCAGCCGCGAGCGGCCGCGAGCCGCCCCAGGCGTCGCGCCCGCTCCACCAGACGCAGCCCAAACCGCACGACCCAGATCGCGAACGCGCTCATCCGAGCCGACGATGATCAGCCCCGCCCCCCTCGTCAACTTTCGTGCGGAGACGGCTCTCCACTCGCAACTTCGCAGCTGCCGCTCGCTCAGAGCGAGATGCCGGGAGCCGGGAACCCGTCGCACATCGCCTTCACATCGCCCGCGACGCTCGCGATCCTCGCCTCGTCCTCGGGGGCCTCGACGATGTCCGCGATCCAGTGTCCGATGCGCTGGCACTCGGCCGCGCCCATGCCGCGGCTCGTGATCGCCGGCGTGCCGAGGCGCATTCCGCTCGGGTCGAACGGCTTTCGCGTGTCGAACGGGACCGAGTTGTAGTTGCCGACGATGCCGGCGCGGTCGAGCGCCTGCGCAGCGACCTTGCCCGGCACGCCCTTCGGCGTGAGGTCGCAGAGGATCAGGTGGTTGTCGGTCCCGCCCGTCACGAGCGATGGATCCCGCGCGACATCAGCGTCTCGGACATCGCCCTCGCGTTCTCGACGATCTTCCTGCGCGTACGCCTTGAAGTCGTCGCGTCGCCGCGAGCTTCGCCGCCACCGCGATGGCGGCGGTCGTCCCGTTGTGCGGCCCGCCCTGCAGCCCCGGGAACACCGCCCGGTCGATCGCCTGCGCGTGCTCTGCGTCGCAGAGGATCATCCCGCCGCGCGGTCCGCGGAACGTCTTGTGCGTCGTCGACGTGACCACCTCCGCGATGCCGACCGGCGACGGGTGCACGCCGCCTGCGATGAGCCCCGAGATGTGCGCGATGTCTGCGACGAGGATCGCCCCGACCTCGCGCGCGATCTCCGCGAACTTCGCGTAGTCGATCACCCTCGAGTACGCCGTCGCGCCGCACCACAGGAGCTTCGGCTTGTGCTCGCGCGCGAGCTTGCGCGACCTCGTCGAAGTCGATCCGGTGATCGTCGCGCCGCACGCCGTACTGCACGCGCGTCGAAGTACTTGCCCGTGATCGACACGCTTCCAGCCGTGCGTGAGGTGCCCGCCGCTCGGCAGGCCCGAGCCCCATCACCGTGTCGCCTGGCTTGCAGAACGCGAAGTACACCGCGAGGTTCGCCGGCGACCCGGAGTACGGCTGCACGTTCGCGTGCGCCGCGCCGAAGAGCGACTTCAACGCGCTCCACCGCGAGCGTCTCGACGGCGTCGACGACCTGCTGGCCCTCGTAGTAGCGCTTGTCCGCGTAGCCCTCGGAGTACTTGTTCGTTCGAGGACCGAGCCGCACGCCTCCATCACGCCGGGCCACGCGTAGTTCTCGCTCGGGATGAGCCGGACCTTGTCGTGCTGCCGTCGCTTCTCCCGTTCGATCAGGTCACCGATCTCGGGATCGACGCTCGCGAGCGATTCGTTGCGACATGGCAGCTCTCCTCGGCTTTGCGAACGCTCCATGCCGACGATATGATGGCGCTCGCGTGAGCCGCGCCCGGCCCGGATCCCGAGCGGTTTTCGCGCCCTCGCCGAGGGAGCGACGGTCGTCCCCGTGACGCGGGAGCTCCTCGCCGACGGGTCACACCCGTGACCGCGCTCGCGACTCTCGGCACCGCGCCGGGGAGCTTTCTGCTCGAGAGCGTCGTCGGTGGCGACACGTGGGCCCGCTACAGCTTCGTCGGCTTCGAGCCCGGAGCGGCTCGTCCGCGGCTTGGGCGATCGCTCGAGGTGCTCGTCGGCGATGCGCTCGAGGTCGATGACGGGGTCGACCCGTGGCAACGCCTGCGCGAGGAGCTCGCGCGCTTCCGCGCACCGCACGTCGACTGGCTCCCTCGCTTCTGGGGCGGCGCCGTCGGCTACGTGTCGTATGACGCCGTTCGGCGCTTCGAGCCGACCGTCGGGGCGCCGCTGCCGCGCGTCCCTGGCCGGATACTGACTTCGACTTCTCGTTCGCGCTCGGTGGCTCGCTGGTCGTCTTCGACTCGCGCCGCCAGACGCTCCGGCTCGTCGTGCTCGCCCGCACCGGCGACGGCCTCGACGCGCGCGACGCGTACGAGCGCGCCATCGAACGGCTCGACCGCGCCGAGGAGAAGCTCCGCGCTCCGGCTCGCCTCGCCGACCTCGCGCCGCCCGATCCCGAGCACCACGGCCCGCTCCCCGCATCGAGCTTCGACGAGGCCGGGTTTCGCGCCGCCGTCGAGCGCGCCCAGGAGCACATCCGCGCGGGCGACATCTTCCAGGTCGTTCTCTCGCAGCGCTTCCGTGCGCCCGCGGGCGCGACCGATCCGCTCGATGTCTACCGCGCGATGCGCGTGCTCAACCCGTCGCCTTACATGTACTTCCTCCGCTTCCCCGAGGTCTACGATCGCCGGCGCGAGCCCCGAGACGCTCGTGCGCGTCGAAGACGGCGTCGTGCAGGTGCGCCCGATCGCCGGTACGCGCCCTCGCGGGCGCGACCGCCGAGGAGGACGCGCGCCATCGCGCAGCGAGCTGCTCGCCGATCCGAAAGAGCGCTCCGAGCACGTGATGCTCGTCGACCTCGGGCGGAACGATCTCGGCCGCGTCGCGCGCGCCGGCAGCGTGCGCCTCAGCGAGCGCATGGCGATCGAGCGCTACTCGCACGTCATGCACATCGTCTCGAACGTCGTGTGCGATCTCGACGACGGCAAGGACGCGCTCGACGTGCTCCGCGCGGCGTTCCCGGCGGGCACGCTCACGGGCGCGCCCAAGGTGCGCGCGATGCAGATCATCGAGGAGCTCGAGCCCGAGCCCCGCGGCATCTATGGAGGCGCCGTCGGTTACATCGGATTCGACGGCAACCTCGACGTCGCGATCGCGATCCGAACGGTCGTGGCAGCGGGGGGGGACCTCATCCTGCAGGCCGGCGCCGGCATCGTCGAAGGCGAGCGATCCGCGAGGCCGAGTACGAGGAGACGGTCCACAAGGCGCGCGCCGGCCTCCTCGCCGTGTCTGCGGCGCGTCGCGTTCGGTGACGGCCGAAGGCCGAGTGGGTTACGTTCATCGCGTGGCGGACGTGAACGCGCTGCTCGAGACGGTACGCGCCTCCCTCACGGTCTCGGGTCACGAGGAGACTCTGGTCGCGCGCAATCCGGGCTCGACGATCGTCCCGAGCGCGCCAGGCAGCTCGACGCCCGACCCGGGCGCGCTCCTCGCGCTGCTCTCGCCGGGCCGACCGCTGGCGCCGCGCGTCGAGCTGCATGGCACGCTCGGCGAAGGCGGGATGGGCGTCGTGCGGCTCGGCCGCCAGCGCGCGCTCGACCGCGAGGTCGCCGTCAAGAGCCTCAAGCCGGAGAACCGCGATCCGCGCTCCACCGAACGGCTCCTGCGCGAGGCGTGGGTGACCGGCTATCTCGACCACCCGAACGTCGTCCCCATCTACGACATCGTGACGGACGCCGACGGGACGCCTCTCATCGTCCTCAAGAAGATCGACGGCGTCCCTTGGTCCGAGCTGATCGGCGACGCCGCCGCGGTCGCCACGCGCTTCGGCACCGACGATCTCCTCGAGTGGAACATCGGTGTCGCGCTCCAGGTGTGCAACGCGATGAGCTTCGCTCACAGCCGCGGTGTGCTGCACCGCGACCTCAAGCCCGAGAACGTCATGATCGGCGCGTTCGGCGAGGTCTACGTCGTCGATTGGGGCCTCGCCGTCATGGCGCACGACGACGCCTCGGGCCGGCTGCCGGTCGCGGCCGACGCGACGGTGATGGCGGGAACGCCGCACTACATGGCGCCCGAGATGCTCGGCGGCGGCGCGACGCCATCCGAGCGCACCGACGTCTACCTCCTCGGCTCGATTCTTCACGAGATCGCGACCGGTGAGCCGCCGCACCGCGGTGACACGCTGCTCCAGATCGTCGGCTCCATCGCGCTCTCCGAGCCGGAGCTGCCGAGCAGCGTGTCGGTGGAGCTCGCCGCGATCATCGTCCGCGCGATGAAGCGCGACCCGGCCGAGCGCTTCGCGAGCGTCGACGAGCTGCGTCACGCGCTCCGTGCGGAGCGCCGGTGTCGTGACGCCGACCGCGTGGCCCGGCGCGGCGAACAAGAGCTCGAGCGGCTCCGCACGCTGGCTGGCCCGAGCGACGATCCCAGCGACGAAGAGAAGCAAGCCATCCATCGCTCGTTCATCGAGTGTCGCGCGGCATTTCGAGACGCGCTCGAGCTATGGCCGCACCATCGCGCGTCCCTGGCAGGCGTGACGCATCTCGTCGTCACCATGACCGAGCTCCACCTGCGGCGCGGCGATCCGGAGGCCGCGCACGCGATGCTCTGGGAGCTCGCCGAATCCGCCGAGCGCGCTCGTCGAGCGCATCGAAGCCGCGAGGGCCGCGGCGAAGGCGCGAGCGGCCGACTTGGAGCGGCTCCATGCCGACCACGACTTGCAGCGCGGGAGCCGCACACGCTTCCGCGTCGTCACGCTCGTGGGAGCGCTCTGGGTGGTCATTCCCTTCGTGATGAACTCGCTGATTCTCGCAGGCAAGATCGAGCTCGCGAACGACTGGCGAAGCCTGCTCGTCCCGGTGGTGCTGCTCTCCGTGGTCGTCGCGCTCGCGATCTGGGCGCGCGACTCGATGACTCGAACGCACATCAACCGAATGATCGGCGCCGCGGTCCTTTCGGCGATGACGCTCAATGTCGTGGGCGCGGCCGTCACGCTCGCGCGCGGACAGCCTCCGTGGGAGCACATCCACAATCAGACGCTCATGTTCTCGGCGATCGCGACGATGGTCGCCGTTTCTGTCGAGCGATGGTTCTGGATCGTCGCCGTGTCGTATCTCTTGGCCTTCATCACGATCCCGATCGTCGGCGACCGCTACACGCTCTACGTTCTCGGCGCGGCGAACAGCTCTTTTCTGTTCACCGCGTTCGTCCTCTGGCGAGCGTTCGCCCGAGGCGCCACCGCGGAACGCGCCAAAGAAGCGAGCAGGGAAGAGCGTGTCAGAAAGGCGCGGCGATGATCGAAAATAGGGGTCGATGCTCCCCACCCGGCTCGAAAGCCCGAGCGTTTCCGTCCGCATCCATTCCGGCACGCGGGCTGCTATCTCGGCTCGCGTCGGAAGCGGAGAGCGCGCGTCCTCGGACGCGCTCGGGAGAATGGTCATGCTGCGAATGAGGGCTCTTCGAGCCGTGGGGACGCTCGTTCTCCTCGGTGCTTGCAGCCCGGGACCGGGCGGCGGAGGCGGCGGTGGCGGCG
Organism: uncultured delta proteobacterium; assembly: GCA_963740495.1. GTDB lineage: Bacteria > Myxococcota_A > Polyangia > Polyangiales > CAVUEK01 > CAVUEK01. Next base: position 113,079 of record CAVUEK010000001.1, on the reverse strand, counting down.
GGGGGGGCGAACCGGAGCCCGGCCCGGGAGGGGATCCGATCGCGACCGACGGCGGAGGAGCGACGCCCGACGCGACCCCGGGTGGCGGCACCATGACCGGCGGCGAGGGCGAGCCCTGCGACGGCGCGGACTCCGACGCCGACGGAACGATCGACGAGGGCTGCGGATGTACGCCCGGCGACGCGCGCGAGTGCTACCCGGGCAGCTCGCTCACCCGGGGCATCGGCCCCTGCGCGCCCGGCCTCTCGAGCTGTGTCGGCGACGGCGAGTTCGGCACGTGGAGCGGGTGCGAGGGTGCGACGGCGCCCGCGGACGAAGCGTGCGACGACGGAGTCGACGACGACTGTGACGGAACGGTCGACGAGGGCTGCTCGCACATCGTGAACCTCACGCTCGACCTCGACGGCGACTGCATCACGACGAGCTGCCCGCCCGAGGCGCCGTACCCGGTCGCGTGCATGATCATGATGGACGGAGGCGACGAGCGCGGCTGCGTGGCGAGCACGGCCACCGGATCGGTCGTCTACTTTCAGGAGGGCGACGCGTGCGGCGCCGGCCACGTCGGCGGAACGCTCTCCTGTTCGAGCGATCCGGGCGTCGGCTTGAACGAGTCGAACTGCATGATCAACAAGCCCGTGCGCTACTACCCGTCGGACCGCAGCGGCTGCCCCGACACGTGAGGCGCGCCGACGCGCGTCACGGGCCCGACCCGATGAGCTTCGCGAGAGAGTAGGGCGGAAAGAGGTACGTCGGCTCAATCTCGATGCCCGCGATGAGAGCGAAGCCTCGCCCATCCTCGGCGAGCCACCGCCCGGTCGCGAAGATCCGAAAGCCCGTCGCGAACGCGTGCGTCGCGCGCGGATGCGGGTCGTCGCACGCGCCGCGCGGCCAGTAGCGGTCGGGCACCGAGTGCACGCCCCAGTAGAGCGTCGCGGCGAGGTGGGCCGATGTGCCCACCTCGTCGATCCCGTACCCCCCGCCGAACCGCAGGCCGAACGTTCCCCAGCGCGCGTGTCGGACCTGTCCGATCAGGAGCTCGAGACCGCCCTCGCCGAGGACGCCGTCGAACGCCGTCTCGCCCTGGATCCACGGTCCAACGCGCAGATGAACCGGGCCGCCGTAGCCCGGGTGGCCGACCGTCGCGAACGGGAACGTCACCGCGCCCCCGAGCTCGAGCGCGACGAGCCCGCGCTCACCGACAATCCCCACCTCGCGCGCTCCCCCGCCGACGCCAATCCACCACGTCCACTCGGCGAGCGCGGGGAACGCGTCGATGACGAGGATCCCGATGCATCCCTCGGCCTCGGTCGGATCGTCGTCGGTTCCCCAGAGGCGCGAGTCGCTCACGGCCGAGACGTCTTGCGCGCGCGCGCTCGCGCCGAGCAGCAGGACGGTCGTCGCCACGGCAATCCGCAACACGGTGAGCCAGCCTGCCTGCCTCGGTCGCGCGAGTCCATCGAGCCGGCCCAGAGCGTCCCCCACCCCCTTTGACAGCACCCCGGGCGCGGGTTAAAGGAGCCGTCCTCCAGAGCCCCCCACCCGGGGCCGCGGAAGACCCCCTGGGGTGGTAGTTAAGTTGGTTATAACGCCGGCCTGTCACGCCGGAGGCCGCGGGTTCGAGTCCCGTCCACCCCGCCAGAAGCACGCGCAATCAGACATGTAGTGTCATTCTCTCAGTGGCTCTGGTGGGTCTCTCGAGGGTCGGAGACGGGAGAAATCTTCGCATTGCGCCCTTGTTTCGGTATGACTCAAGCGTCAGATTCTACCCATGCCCCGACCGTTGGAGAGCTACCCCCCGAAGGCCGAACTCCCCGAGAGCCGGGTGAGTGAAGAAGACCGGCGGGAACTTGAGGCGGCACGGGTCGAGGGCCGAGTCCCCATGACCTCCGTCGTCCGCGCTGGACTTGCGGCGATGGAAGAACACGCCGACGTGTTCGAGCAACTCGCGAAATAGGTCAGCGGCAGAACAGCGTGAACAGGGCGACCACCTCGTCCTTCCCCAGAGCTCCCCGCTGCCACCGACAGCGTCACCGTCTCAAGCGTCGCGATCGTGTCTGTCCAGGTTAGCCCGTTCTCCAAGAACCGCGGAGTGGTAGGCACGCCCCTTCTTGCGCACGGACGATCGGAACGCGCAAGGGCTGGCGGCTCAGCCCTCGATCCTGATCTTCGCGTCGCGGTGCTCAAGCGCGCTCTCAGCCGAGAGCGCCGTGGCGTAGTGCTCCTCCCACAACTTCGTGCGCGCCTCGAACGTGCTCTCGGGCTCGTCGCTTCCGCGGACGGGCGCGGGCGGTGCCTTGCGGGCGTCCTCGACCCGACGCCTGACCTCGTCCTGCTCCCGACGCCGGCCCCGCGCTTCGGTCCTCTCCCTGCGATGGGCGGCCTGGATCTCGTCCGCGCTGCCGGCGGGCATCGCGGCCTGGACCGCGTGGAACTCGCTCACGGCCAGCATGACCCGCTCGAGGACCGCCGGATCATCGGCGAACTCCGCCGCCACCGCGGCCAAGAGTAGCTCGACGCTCTCCTCCGCGATCCGCACGACGTCCGGATTCCACTCGCGCGGGCGGCGCCTCGTGAGCCAAAGGCTGGCCGCCTTCCATCCGCCCACCACGTCGGCGTTCCTCAGTTCGCTGATCGAACAAGCCCTTTCCGACCGCGAGTCCGCGCGCGAGCGCCGCCGCCTGGCCTTCGCACAACCGGAAACCAACGCTCACGTGTCCAGACGGCGGCGGCGGGGCTCATGGTTCGCCTCCGTGCGGGAGCTCTTCACAACCGCGCGATCGTATGCACATCCACACACCTGCGTGGATGATGGCCCGCGACTCACTTTCGGAAAATGCGAGATCGCTGAGTCATCCCAGTGTGGCATGGTCGCTGCTGGCGGGACGAACGAATCATGGACACGAAGCACGAACTTCGGCGCGCGGTCGGGCGAGGCCTGGGATGGGCTGCTGGGGGAGAGGTCGGCGCTCTACTGATGCCGCTCGCTGTGCTCGCGCTTGCGTGTGGTGCGGCGCAAGAGAGCCCGTGCCGCGCGATCGCGGCCGCGGACAGTGCGACTCCGAGCGTGGAAGTGCCCGCTCGCGCGGAGAGCCACGTGGTCGGGAGCTGCGCGCCCGAGTCGTCCGAGCTTCCGGATGATGGGTTCGGTCTCCTCGGGGCGCGCGGTACGTTGCAGGCGCTCTGCGATCGCGCCGCGCAGAACCCCTGCGCGTTCGAGCTCGGTCCGAACGTGTTCTGCGAGGAGGAGGGTACCCGGAGATCGATCGTGGTCGATTTCGAGGGAGGCTCACAGCGGTACCTCACGCACCGCGAGGGCGACGAGATCGTCGTCGTGCACGCGCTCGAGATGGTCGAGTACGGGGCGACGGAGGCCGGTGGCTCCGAGATCACCTCCATCGCGACGTGGACATCGGCAGGCCGAGCCCTCAGTGCGATCACGACGAAGGCGTACTTCGTCGACTACGAGGATTCGGACGCGGGCGGGTGGACTCGTGAGCAGGTCACGTTCTGCGAGGGCGAGCCCGCACGCGCGTCGTGCGGACGGACCATCCCACTCGCATTCGAGCTCTGGTCGGGCAGCTCGCCGGACGGCGGCTTCGCACCCGAGGAAGGTTTCGTCGTGACCGAACGCGAGAGCGCCACGGCGACCGCCGTCCCCGAGAACGGCGACACGATTCGCTACACGCTCGTGAGCGGCACGTGGCGGTTGCTCTACGGTGGCGACTTTTTCGATCCGGACTCGGCCATCCTGCCGAGCGCACCCGAGGTCGCGCTCCCGATGTGGGAGTCGCGCTGACCCAGGGTTCCTCTGTCGATCGCGCTGCGCGCGCGTGCCCGAGCGCGCGCATGATGGTGCTCGACTCGCTCTCGTGCATCGCGAGCTCCGGTTGCGGCAGCGACATCGCCTGCCTCCTCGGCGCTTGCCCCGAGCTCGTGAGCTGCCTGACGCATCGCTGCTGAGGGCGCGTCGGAGGCGAGGCACGCGTCGTGCATCGCCCCGACGGCGATGAGCCAGCTACGAGATATCGAGCACGTGGCGAGCGCCGACGCCGTCGGCTGCGACACGTCGTCAATGGGTACGGGTCCGGTGCGACATTCTGTCGGACCGTACCGGGACCTGCGCGAGAGCCTCGTGGCGCGCCGCGAGGCGCTCACGCGGGAGCTTCGGTGCTTCGCGCGCGTCGAGAAGCGCGCGGACCGCGCGCGAGCTCACCTCGCGGTGATCGACGATCAACTCGCGGCGCTCGGTCGCGAGGGTGACGATTGATCGAGCGGCGCGGGCCGGCGCGACGGGCCCATCCTGCGCGCGCTCGCGCTGCGCTACGGGCTGCGCACGCTCGCGGCTAGCGTGCTCGTGGCGTCGGCACTGCTGACCGCGTGGGCCGCGGGCCGGGTCAGCCGCGCGGCTCAGGTACCGACACCACCTCTGGCGCTCGCCGCGCCGCCGGTCGTGCTCGACACCTCCCCGCGCATCGACGCCGTCGAGGCGCGGCTCGACCGGATCGAGGCGATGATGCGGGATGGCGACGCCGTCACCCGCGCCGAGCCGTCCTCGCGACCATCCAGCGCCGACCTCGATCGCCACGTGCGTCGCACGAGCCCGAGCACCTGGGACGTCGACATGTCGCTCGTCGAGCGGGTCCTCGACCAGGCACCGCTGGCGACCAACCCCCGCATCGTGCCACACGAGCGCGACGGTCGTGTCGTCGGGATCCGTATCTACGGCATCCGACGGGACTCGTTGCTGGGGCGGCTCGGCCTCGAGAACGGCGACACGCTCCTCTCCGTCAACGGTCACGAGCTCAGCTCGCCGGACGGTGCCATCTCTGCGTTCTCGGAGCTTCGCGCCACCGACGCCGTCTTCCTCTCGTTGGAGCGCCGGGGCGTGCCCAGAGTCCACGCGTACAGGCTCGTTCGCTGACCCCTCGACGGCGCGTCGGGTCGGCTCCACGTTGTCGGCTGGAGGTTCCCGTGAGCGACCCGATCGTACTGGACGTGCTGCCGCTCGATTTTCCGTGGGTGACGTTCGACCCGTTCCTCTTCTGCGCGCATCACGACGATGCGTACCCGAACGGGAACGAGCGGATGGGCCCCGCTGCGTCGCTCGCCGGCCGGCGTATCGGCATGGACTTCGAGCGGCGCGACGGCTGGAACATGTACCACGGCGATGTCGTGCCGGGGTTTCCGCGCCACCCGCACCGGGGGTTCGAGACGGTGACGCTCGCCCGCAAGGGCTTCATCGATCACTCGGACTCGCTCGGCGCGACGGCGCGGTTCGGCCACGGCGATTGCCAGTGGATGACGGCCGGCGGTGGCATCGTCCACTCGGAGATGTTCCCGCTCGTCGAGCGCGACGCGCCGAACCCGACCGAGCTCTTCCAGGTGTGGCTGAACCTGCCGCGCGCCGACAAGCTCGTCGACCCGTACTTCACGATGCTGTGGAGCGGCGACATCCCCAAGCCGATGTTCACCGACGAAGAGGGCCGCGAGACCGAGGTCGCGGTGGTCGCGGGCGTGCTCGGCGATCATCGTGCGCCCGCGCCGCCGCCGAGCTCGTGGGCGGCGCGTCCCGAGTCCGACATCGCGATCTGGACGATCCGCATGGCGAAAGGTGCGCGCTGGACGCTCCCGCCCGCGCGCTCGGGGACGAACCGCACGCTCTACGTGCACGTCGGAGACGAAGTGCGCATCGCCGGGCGCGAGGTGCGCCCGACGCACGCGGTGCGCGTCCGTCCCGACGTGGAGCTCGCGCTCGACAACGGTGCGTCCGAGACCGAGGTCCTGCTCCTCCAGGGCCGGCCCATCGGTGAGCCCGTCGTTCAGTACGGCCCGTTCGTGATGAGCACGCGCGACGAGATCCGAAAGGCCATCATCGACTACCAGCGCACCGAGTACGGCGGTTGGCCGTGGCCCAACGACGGCCCGGTCCACGCACGCGACGAGGGCCGCTTCGCGATCCACGCCGACGGCCGCAGCACCACGCCGGATCGCTGAGCGGGTCGCACGAGCCGACCCGACGATCGCGCGCTACCCGTCCTCGCAGGATGCCTCGGGCGCGATGGCTCCGCGGAGCCCGCGCCTCCGATGACGCCGAAAGCGGACGAGCAAGACGATCCCCGCCATCCACGGAGCGCCGCTGGCGAGAAGCGCGAGGTCCCAGCGTCGCCGGAGCTCGACGCGACGCACGATCTCTGCGTCGAGCGTATCGGCGACGCATCGATGCCTTACCCGCGCGGAACCGTCCGCGCACGCGTCGCCCGCGAGCGAGCGCATCTCCTGCGTGACCTGCTCCGAGCGTTCCCAGTCCTCGAGCCAGCGGGCGTATCGAGCGTCGTCGATCGGGTCGGGCGCGAGCGATTGCGTTTCGTCTCGCACGTGGCCGGTCGTGACGATGTCGAGCGCCGCGAAGACGACGAACAAGCCCGTCCCAATCGCCGGTCCGGGCCCCGGCCCATCGAGCGCGCCGCGGGCAGCGAGCGCTTCGCCGGGCGCCGAGGCGACGTGACCTGCCGCGGCCACGCCTGACGCGACGCACCCGGCGGCGAGAAACCAGGCAAAGGGCTCACTCGCGATCCGCACGACGACCGGAGTGTAGCGGACCTCCGGTCGAGCGCGATGCGCGGTTCGCGCGCCTCTGTGCGCCGCGCAGCCGCGTGTGGGTCGCTCAGAGACGCGTGCCGGCGATCTGGAGCGACACCGTGCCGGTGTAGGACACGCCGCCGGAGCTGATGGTGGCAGGACCGCTCAGGTTCAGGCTCAGCGAGGCGTCGGCGAGGTTGCCGCTGCCGCTCACGGTCCACTGTAGCGAGCCGCCGTCGAGGACCGCCGTGCAGAGGGTCGCGGGCACTTGGATGCCGGTGTCGCCGACGATGTTCGCGGGGAGCGCGCAGCTCGGTGTGTTGATGATGATGTCCGAGACGCTCCCCTCGGTCACGGTCATCGGACCCGACTCGGTCGAGGTGTCGGTCGAGCCCTCGAAGTTGGACGTGTACGTGGACGTGACGTTGTATGTGCCGGCGAAGTCCGCGGGCGACGGTCCGCCGTTGCACGCGGTGATGGCGAGAGCGGTGAGCACGGTCGGGAGAGAAGCGATGGTTGCTCGCATGGGGAACCTCCTTTGCGGTTCCCTTCTTGGAGGCGGCCCACACCACGGCCGTGCATCGAATTCGACGTCAACGACGTCGGCGAGCCGCGACCGCGATGCCAAGAGCGAGCGCGAGCGCGAGCGGCCGAGGTGCCAATCCGTCGCCAGCGCGGCAGGCGCACCCGCCGCCGCCGCGGAAGACGAGCTCCGGACCACCCGCCGGGGGCCGCGTCGAGCCGGAGTCGGCTCCCGACGAGGCATCGCGCGTCGCCCCGTCGGGCCCGCCCGCGTCGAGCGGCGCGGCGGCGTCGGCAGCGCCGCCGTCGTCGAAGCCCATCCCTCCGTCCGGAGCGCCGAGCCCGGTGCACGGGTCGGGATCGGCGGCGTTGTCCAGCCCGTCCCCGTCGCAGTCGCCCGCGCCCCAATCCTCGTTGCCTGGCATCACGCACGTGTAGATGTCGAGCACGTCGCTCGCGCCGCAGTACGTCGCGCCCGGAGCCGGGCCGTACGTGCAGACGCCGAGCACGGGGCTTCCGTCGGCCGTGCTGAGCCCCGAGATCGGCTCGCACCCGCCCGTGTACACCTCTCCTGCCACGTCGAAAATGGTGCAGTCGTCGTCGGCGTCGCAACATCCCGCGGTCCGCGGCCCGTAATGACAGCCGCTCGCGCACGCGCCGAGCTGCCCGCACCCCTCGTCGCACAGCGCGACCGAGCAGTCCACGTAGCCGACGTCCACGCAGACGAGCGTGTCCCTATCACGCGTCAGATAGCGCATGTCCGCCAGCGCCGGCGTCGGTCGAGCGGTCGCCACGAGCGCGCCCGCGACCATGGCGATCGCGGTCCAAGGGCTTCGCATCGCGGTCGAGTGTATCGCATCCGAGTCGCGTGAACGAAAGGAGCGAGGTCCGCAACGCATCGCGCCATGAAGACACCTTCTTGGCTCGTCGCCGCCGTCGCGTGCGCGACGCTCGGCGGAGCGTGCGGGGACGAGAGCGCCGGGCCGCGCGACGCCGGTGCGCGTGATGGAGCGCGCGTCGACGGCGGTACCGAACGGATCGTCGACGGTGGCCGCCCGGCGGGCGACGGTGCGCTGCGCGCCGACGGCGGTGGCGACCTCGCCGACTCCGGGCTCATCGACACCCGGGCGGACTGCGACGCCGCGTCGTACTACGCAGCCTGTGACGAGGACCCGAGCCGGATCCTTCGCTGCCTGGCCGCGGCCGGCGGCGGCGACACGGTGCACTCGGTGCCGTGCCCCTCGGGCCAACGCTGTCTGGGAAGCGCGGGCGGTGGTGCCGCGTGCGCCGACGCCGACCTCGGTCCGTGTGATCCGTCGCATGTCTCGCGCTGCGACGGTCCGAACACTCGGATCACGTGCGAGCTCTACGCGTCTCCCGATGGGCTCGTCGCGGGCGTGGAGGCGCGCGAGCCGTGCGCCGCCGATGAAGAGTGTCGCGCGCTATCGGACGAGACCGGCGCCGCGTGCGTCCCGATGGGCGCTTCGAGCTGTGACGAAGCGACATACGTTCCTTCGTGCCACGACGATCACCTGTACTACCAATGCGAGAGCGAAGCGGTTCGGACGAGCGATCCGTGCGGCGGCGGGTACGTCTGCGTGAGCATTGCAGACGGCGCGTTCACCTGCGTCGATGCTGCGCTGACGTCGTGCGATCCGGAATCGTTCACCGAGACGTGTACACATGCCCCGGATGTCGCGGTCGTGTGTGATCCGACGGGGTACGAAGTGCACGTTCGATGCGGCGCGACGAATCCCTCGTGCGTCGTCGTCGCGGGCCACGCCGGCTGCTCGTACCCGGGTGCTGCCACGTGCCCGCTCACCGGAACGTCGGTGTGTGACGACGCCGCGCCGGAGTACGTGGAGTCCTGCGCGGCCGGGATCCCGATGCGGAAGCGCTGCATCGTCTCGACGGTCGCGCCCACGTGTGCCTGCCGCCCGTCGACGGCCGGGATCGGGCCGGACTGCTACACGGAGGCGGGCGAGCCCTGCGCGTCGACGGACGCCTGAGCGGCCGCGCGCGTCAGGTCCCGCCGGCGTCGGTGTCGCCACCGCCGCCGCCGTCGGTGTCGCCGCCGCCGCCGCCGCCGCCGTCGGTGTCGCCCCCGCCGCCGCCGTCGGTGTCGCCCCCGCCGCCGCCGTCGGTCATCGACATCATGCCGCTGTCGGCCGCGGCCGCTTCGCAGCGCATCACGCACATGTCGCGGATGGGATCGCAGCCCGCCGCCGTTCCATCGTCGTGACCGGTCTCGTGGCACATGTGGATGATCGGGTCCGATCCGCCCATGGCCTCGTCGATCTCGTGGCACGCGTTGATGAGGTCCTGGCACGACTGGGGAATGCCGGACGACGAGTCGTCGCCGCAGGCAGAGACGAACGCGATGGCGATACCGATGACGAACAGAGCACGCATGTTTCCTCCAAGCATCCTGACGGACTAGCGCATGAACGCAGCGCTCGCCTGCGGCATATTGTCGCACGCGAGCTCGATTCGAGCCACGCGAGCGCGACTCGAGCGCGCCACGCGTACCTCGGTTGATTGTCGAGCGGGACGTCGATGCCCGCGGACAGCCGCACGTGGCCGAGCATCGTCCCCGCCTCGGCGCGCGCGACGACGTCGCCGAGCGCGCTCGGCTGTCCGACGAGAAGCGTCACCGCGGCTCCGCCGCCGACGAAGAACGGCCCGGCCAGGTACGAGGCGCCGAGCTCCAGCGCGAGCTCGCGCTCCGTGTGCGGATCGATCAGCGAGCCCTCGTGCGCGTGAACGCCTCCGCGGTGCGAGTGCGTCGTCGCCGTCTCGAGGGTCAGTGGCGTCGTGCCGTCGAGCGTGATCGGACGGTCGTAGATCGACGAGACGTCGTCGACCGTCTCGTCGGCGAGCGCGAGCGCGAAGCTCGCGCGACCGGTCAACGTCAGCCGCTCGTCGAGAAAAACGGCCGCCTCGAGGAACGGGGACAGCTCGTAGTGCCCGTCGCCGAGCCCCGACCGCGTGTCCCCAACCGGGATACCCACGCCGAGGCCGCAGAGCATGGAGTAGCGTCTCTCGAGCACGACGAGCCCCTCTGCCGAGACCTCCGCGGCCTCGACACCGGCGCGCGAGCCGAGCGTCGAGTCGTCGACGTGCGCGAAGGCCGCGCGGGCCCCGAGCGCGATCCGCGGGTGCAGCGCTGCGGCGACGGTCAGGGTCGTTCTCTGAAAGGAGCCGCTGCTCGTCGTTCGGTCGTAGCCCCCCATGTCGAGCTCGAGCCCGAGCGAGGAGCGCCGCGGTCGGCCGGCCCGACCCAGGTCCTCGCCGTGGTGATGCGCCGACGCCGCGGAGGGCGCGACGACGAGGCCCCCGACGAGGACGGCCACCGGGCAGAGGACGCGCAGACCGATCATCGCCGGTCGCTGGTAGCGTCAACCGGCGCCGCCGTCCATGCGGCAAAACGTCGCAGGATCACTCTGCCGGGGGGTATTTCTGGAGCTTCCGCTGGAGCGAGCGGCGGTGGACCTTGAGACGGCGCGCGGCCTCGGAGATGTTGCCGTCGCAGTCGGCGAGGACGCGATTGATGTGCTCCCACTCGGCCCGGGCGAGCGAAGGCGCGCCGATGTCCTCGCCCGCGGCGACGGTGACGGGGCCGTCCCCTCGTTGGAACGCGGCGAGGATCTCCTCCACGTCGGCCGGCTTCGCCAGGTAGTGCACGGCGCCGAGCCGCATGGCGTCGACCGCGGTCGCGATGCTGCCGTAGCCCGTGAGCACGACGACCTTCGTCGAGGGATCGATCGCGAGGAGCGCCCGGAGCAGCTCGAGCCCCGAGCGCCCGGGCATCCGCAGGTCGACGAGCGCGAGCTCGGGGGACTCGCGCGCCGCGAGCTCGATCGCCTCGTCGTAGTGAGCTCGCCGTCACCACTTCGTATCCTCGCTCTGCGAGCGCCGCGCGACTCGCGTGCGGAACACGTCGTCGTCGTCGACGACGAGGACGGACGCGGGTTGCTCGTCGGGATGCGTGGTCACGACGCCCGAGCGAGCTCCGGCCCGGTCTCGACGCCGACCGGAAGGGTCAGACGGACCGCCGTGCCGTTTCCCGGCGCGGACTCGATCTCGAGCAATCCACCGAGCCTCGCGAGCACCTCGCTGGCGAGGAACAGACCGAGGCCCATCCCTGCCCCTGGCTCCTTCGTCGTGTAGAACGGCTCCGCCGCGCGGGCGATCTGTTCGGGAGTCATCCCGTCTCCGCGATCTCGCACGACGATGAAGAGGATGCCGTCGCGCGCGCCGGCCTCGACTCGCGTGGCAGAGGGCCCCGGCGCCGCATCGGACGCGTTTCTCAGGATCTCGCGCAGGACGCGAGCGAGCGCGTTCGCGGCCGTGTGCACCGTCCGCTTCCTCGCCTCCTGGTCGATGTCGACCTCGATCCGTTCCGCATCGTCGAGCCCATCGAGGGCCGCGTCGATGATCTGCTCTACCGTGACGTCCTCCCGGGCTTCGCCGTCGCGATTGCCGGCGTCCACGGTCATGCGATCGAGGATGCCGCGGCAACGATCGCACTTCGGACCGGATGAGCGCGGCGTCGTCCCCGAGCGTCCCCGCACCGTTTGCCAGCTTTCGCTCGAGCTCCTTCGCGACGACGGCGATCGTGGAGAGCGGGGTCGACAGCTCGTGCGCCGCCCCCGCGGCGAGCGTGGCGAGCGAGGCGAGCCGCGCGCTGCGCTCCGCGCCTTCGCGCGCTCGGGCGAGCTGAGCCTCGCGCTCGGCGAGCGCTCGCGTCACGCGGCTCAGGAAATACACGATGAAGCCCGCGGCGATCGCGAACGCGAGCCACATCCCGACCAGGTGCATGCGCATCGCGTGCTCGTGCGCCGCGTGCGAGTGATGCGCTGCCGGAGCCCATCCCGACCCCCAGAAGAGCGACCCGAAGCCACCGATCGCGAGCGCACCCACCAGCCATGTCCAGCGAAACGGCAGGATGACCGCCGCGAGGGCGACGTACACCAGGTAGAGCGCCGTGAACGGGTTGGTCGGACCGCCGGTCAATCGAAGGAGCACGGACAAGACGACGACGTCGAGGGCCATGAGCGCGACGACGTGTCGCTCGGTCACGTCGGGCCCGCGACGGACCCACGACGACGCGACGACGTTCGACGCGAGCGAGACGCCGACGATCGCCACGAGCCACGGCCAGGGAAGGGCGGTCCACGCCGACGCGATCGCGATCGCCGCGAGCTGCCCGCCGGCGAGCACCCACCGCAACCGCAGGAGCCAGCCGAAGTTCAGTTGCTCCGGCGTCGGCTCGGCGCGCTCGCGCGATGGGCGCGGTTCGTGGTCCATGGCGCGGGATACCTACCCCGAACGCGGGCGGCTTTCCACCGGACGGCCGACGAGCGCGTCAGAGACAGAAGCCCGGCCCGTCGAAGCATCGGCCGTGGACGCACGTGCCGCAGTCGCACTCCCGATCGTCGGTGCACCCTCGTCGCACGCAGCCATGCAGGTCCGCGTCCGGCGCTCCGGGCTCGCAGCGCGCGCTCGTCGGGCATGCCCAGCCGTCGCCACACGGGATGGGCTCGCAACGCCCGTCGCTCCGACAGCGCTCGGTGGGATTGTCGCACCCACCGACCGCATCGGTGCACGGAATGACGCATTGGCGCGACGTCTCACAGCACACGTCGTGACCGCTCGCGCAGATGAGCCGCCGCACGTCCGTCGGGCAGTCCGCGTCGGTGTCGCAGGCGTGCCGCGGCGCCTCGCAGCGCTCGGCGCATCCGGGGAGCGCGATGTCCGGCACCCAGCATCCGAGGCTGCCCGAGGGACAGTCCGCGGCGCTCCGGCAGAGCGGCGCGCCGGGCGCCTGATAGCCATCGCACCACGGCACGGCGCAGTCGCCAAAGCACACGTATCGATTGGTCACCTCGGCCGGCGCGTACGGGCACTCCACCACGCGCGAGCAGCAACGCGTCGTCTCGATGTGACCGCCGAACGGAATCGGGCTCGTGCACGCTTCGCCGGGACGCCCGCCGCCCGCGACGTACTCCTCTGCGCTCTCCCACAACACGTCATCGCGCGGCGGCATCGGCTCGCAGTCGTCGCTCTCGACGCCGACTCGGATCCGCCCGCTGTCGCACGAGAGCCGCACGAGATATCCGCGGCACGGATCCCCCTCTTCGCACGCGGCGTCGAACGCGCACTCGTCGCCTTCGAACGCGCGCCGGAGCGCGAGCTCGCAGCTCGTCCACGGGCCGGTGGGCACGTCCGTCAGGTGGTCTCCGAAGCACCCGCTCGGGATGGAGAGCGTGAGGCTCGTCACGAGCATGAGCCGTGCTGTGCCTCGCCGGTGCATCGGCGCAGCGCGGGAGCAAGCCCCGTGCCGTCGTGGTCTCGCGCTCGGTGCGGGCGCACGACATCACCACGAGCCGAACACCGACCAGGCGGGGTTGAACTGCGCGCCGGGGACGCTACACGTGCATCGCGCCCTGCGGCCGTCGGCCCAGCACGCGGCCGCGGGCCCGTTCCCGCGACCGTACGCGTTCCGCGTCGCCCGCGCGATCTCGGCCGCGAGGAAGTCCCAGTCCGGCGGATCGTGCCGGCTCGCGTACGCGAATCCGATCCGGCCATCCGGGGTTGCGTGCGAATCGGCCCAGCGCCGTGTCGCGTAGACCTGTTCGCTCACGTGATCCGCCATCTCGCTCGCGGCCATGCGCGTGTCGCCGTAGCCGTTCTCGGGAGCCGACCACCAGACGCCGTTGAGAAGCGGAAAGTACGCGCGACCGAAATAGATCTCGGCGGCGTTGGCATGCGCGGCGTCGGGCGCGGCGGCGGCGAGGCGCGCGGGGTGCATCGTGAATTCGGAGATGCGGTCCGCGCGCGCGTCGAGCGTCGAGCCGGGCACACACGTGAAGCGCGGGTCGACGTAGGCCTCCTGGCCCCAGAACCGCACGGTTCGGTTCATGCGCTCCCAGAAGTGCGTGTCCGCGAGCCACGCGCGCCAGCTCGGGCGGTACAGGCTCATGTTCCGCGTCGCGTGGCCCATGTTCCAGACGAGCGCCGCGCCGCGCGATTCCTCCATCCCGGGCGCCCCCTCGTACAACCCGAGGACGAGGTCCTCGAAGCCCGCGCGTGTGCTGGTGTTCGTACGGACCGATGTCGGCACCTCGTTGATCACCCAGGTGTCGCCGCTCTCGACGCAATAGCCGACGTCCGCCATGCGCCGACGAAACTCGTGACCGACCTCGCGCCAGGAGACCCCGTGAGCTGCGCGCCAGTCGTTCCATGCGTGCCATTGGAGCTCGGCCATCGCGTGCACGCGGGGGCTTCGCGCGCGGATGTCCGCGGCCGCGGCCGTGCGTAGACGCGTTTTCTCGCCGGCGATACCGGGCACGGACACCCAGTACTCCGCGCACGGGCTCTCGTTCTCCGCGAACGCGGCGGCGATTGGGGTCCATGCATGCGAAGCCCATATGATGACCTCGAGCGGGTACGGACAACCGGCGGCGGGCGCGGGCTCGGGCCGTGCGACGCACGCGCCGTCGAACGCGGCAGGCGGCGTATCGGCGTCGACGTCGATCGGCTCTGCAGCCCAGGCGGACGGCTCCCCTTCGTCGTCGGGCTCGGGGCCGGCCTCGACGGGCGGAACGGCCCCATCGTCCTCGACCGCGGCGTCGCCCGATCCGAGCGCCGCGTCCGAGGCGGGCGCGCACGCTGCAGCGAGCGCGAGAAGCGGGACGGTGAGCGAAGGTGCAGCGGAGGTTCGCATGCGCGTCGCACGAGCAAGACGCGGACCACGACGTGGCGAGCGAAAACCGGCGGTGCGCGGGCGGTTCGGTGCGCATCACGCGCAAGGGACGAAGCGTCCGCCGAGGCGGGTTGCTCATGTTGCGCAAGCCCGCCCCACCCGTGGCATCATCCCGCCGTGAGCGGCCTTCCGGAGCGACAGCTGGGTGCGACGGGGCTTTCGGTATCGGCCCTCGGGCTCGCGGGCTCGTACGGGATCGACGCCGACGCGACCGAGCGTGCCTTCCACGAGCTCGGCATCCGTTACTTCTTCGTCACGACTCGGATGAAGGGCCTGGTCGAGGGTGTGAAGCGGCTCGTGCGCGCCGGGCATCGCGACGACATCGTGATCGCGGCGGGAGCGAGCATCCCCACGGGCGGGAGCGTGCACAGAGAATGGAAGAAGAACGCGAAGGCGCTCGGAGTCGACCGCATCGACGTGTTCCACCTGTTCTGGGTCCAGGCGCATTGGTACGTCACCGGGAAGACCTGGCCGGCGATGCAGCGTTTGAAGGAAGAGGGTAAGGCCTCGGCGCTCGCGATCCGTGTCACGACCGGAAAATGGCGCGTTTGCTCGTCGACGAGCTCGACCTCGACGTCCTGATGATTCGATACAACGCGGCACACCGCGGAGCGGAGGCGGAGATCTTCGATTCGCTCGATGCCGAGCGGCCCGGTGTCGTGGCCTACACGGCGACCCGCTGGGGGCAGCTGCTCCGCCCGATTGCCGGGCTCGGCCCGATGACGGGGCCGGAGTGCTACCGGTTCGTGCTGAGCCATCCGCGGGTGGACGTCGTGCTCACGGGGCCCACCTCGTACGAAGAGCTCGAGGCGAACGTCAGCGGCGTGCTCGCCGGCCCGCTCGAACCGTCGCGCCTCGACGAGGCGCGTGCTTTCGGTGACGCGGTGCGAAGCACCGTGCGCGGGAAGATCGGCTTCGCTGGCGCGTGAGCTCGTGCGCGCGACGCTGACACTCGTGCTCGCGACGCTCGTGCCCGCGTGCGGCTCGTGTGGTGACGACCGCGGAGCAGGCCCGTCTCCCGCGCCCGCAGAGCCGACAGCGGAGGCGCACCACGAAGCCCCGCTGGAAGCGGAGGCGCCAGACCGCGTCTCCCACGCCAGCGAGGCCGAGCGCGAAGCGGCCGTTCCCGAGGGCTCCCCGTCGTCGAAGGTGACGAGGTCGGCGTTCCCGCGCTCGTCGCGCGCAATCGAGCGAGGCTCCGGGCCGAGCGCGATGCGCCGGTACACGTGATCGCGAGCCGCGACCCGCGCGAGGCTGGACGCCGCATCTGCGAGGAGACGGTGCCGCGTCGGCCCCCCGAGACGCCGGTGCTCCTGAAGCCGAACCTCGCGGGCATCGATTCACTGCGCAACGGTATCGACGACGGGCTCGCGCTGCGTACGACGGGTATCGAGTTCCTTCACGGGGTCATCGATTGTCTGAAGGCGCGCGGTCACCGCGAGATCACGATCACCGAGATCTGGTCGCGTGACGAGCAGCGAGAGCGTTGGATGCGGGCTACCGGGCTCGATCGACTGGTCGCGGAGGAGGGCGTGTCCTTCGTCGGGATCGGACGATCGCGGGCCCGACGGAACGCTGTCACCGGTGCTCGCCGCGCCGTACCCGGGCGGTGTGCGGATCGGAGACGACCTGATGGTGCCGCGTGTGCTCGCGCGCCATCTCCACGACGGCCTGTACATCACGATCCCACGCCTCAAGATGCATCGCTACGCGGTGACGACGCTCGCGATCAAGAACGCGATGGGCGTGATCGTCATGCGTGGCGCGACACCGCCCAGGTCGAGCGCGGGCTCGATGCACCGCGAGATCAACGGGTGGTTGCGCCGCTTCCGCGAGGACCACGTGGACGATCGCGAGCTCTACGTCGAGTCGCTCGAGCACTTCGCGGAGCGGCTGGTCGACGTCCTCGAGGTCGAGCTCCCCGACGCGGCGCTCATCGACGGGATCCCTCCGGTCGCGGGCGACGGCTTCGCTCTGATCGAACCGCTCGACGAGGGCTGGGCGATCGGCTCGACGAACCCCGTGCTCGCGGACGCGGTCGGAGCCGAGATTCTCGGGTATCTCGACAACCCCGACCTCGAGCGCGAGATCCATCACCGCGCGAGCCCGATCCTCGAGGAGGCGGCTCGCCGTTTCTACGGCTCGACCGAAGCGATCAGGCACGTTCGGATTATCGGCGACGACTCGTTCCGCGCGCACCCGCACGTCGTGCACTACCGCGGGTTCCCGGGCTTCGAGATCGGCCATCCGCCCGACCCGATGGGGGAGCTTCCGTGGATCGCGAACGCCGTCACCGCTCGCCGAGCTTCTGCACCGCCGAGCATCGACGGCCGCCTCGACGAGGCCGCGTGGCGGGACGCCTTGCCCGTGCCGATCGACCGCGACTGGGACGGACGCGCGGCAGGGCCCGAGACGATCGCCCGCGCGCTCTGGACCCCCGATGCGCTGTTCCTCGCGTTCGACTGCGCGTACGAGACCCTCGTCGTGGACGATGCGGCGCCGATTGACACCGAAGACGAGCACCTCTATGACTTCGACGTCGTCGAGGCGTTCCTCGATCCGACCCCGCGCTCGCCGAACACCTACCGCGAGATTGAGGTCGGGCCCCGCGGTCACTTCCTCGACCTCGACGTCGACCGCGATCGACGACCGCGAGGCGATGCGTCGTGGTCGAGCGGGCTCGAGCGCGCGACGACGGTCGACGAGGCGCGGAAGCGCTTCGTCGTCGAGCTCGCCATCCCGGCCTCTGCGCTCGGTGGACCGCGCCTCTCGCCGGGCGAGTGGCGTGTCGGGCTCTACCGCATCGCGGGCAGCGGCTCGCACCGGACCTATCTCGCCCGCTACCCCACGTACACGGAGCGGCCGAGCTTTCACGTCCCCGAGCGCTTCGGGTGGCTCCGTCTCGTCGAGCGCTGAGCCGGAGGCGGGTGGGCACCGCTCCCCCCCTCGAGCCTGCTTTCGGGTAGCATCGGCGTGCGCAGGGAGGATTGACATGAAGACGACGGTCGCGACGGCAGTCGCCGCTGGGGAGGCGGAGGCTGCGGCGGGATTGCTGGCGCGGGACCTCAGAGCCGGGCTCGGTGGCGCTGATCCCGTACTGGTGATGTTTTTTGCGTCCACGAAGCAGCCGCTCGAGGTGCTCGCGCCTCGTTTGACGAGCGAGTTTCGTTCGGCGGTCGTGCTCGGTGCTTCGACGGCGGGTGAGTTCACCGAACGGAGCGTGGCGAAAGGCACGACGACTGCCGTCGCGGTGGCCGGCGACTTCGCCGTCCGCGGTGGCATGGGCGTCGGCCTCGGTTCGGAGCCGGAGAACGCGGTGCACTCGGCGCTCTCATCGGTGCCCATGTCGCTCGCGGGTCACTCGCATCGAACCGGGCTTCTCCTCCTCGACCCGCTCGCGGGCACGGGTGAGGAGGCGACGCTCCTGACGGCGTCGCACCTCGGTGCGGACATCCGTCTGGCCGGTGGAGCCGCAGGCGATGACCTCCAGATGAAACGCACCACCGTGAGCATCGGCGACCGCGTCGCCGACGACGCCATCGTGATCGCCGTCATCTTCTCGCAAAAGCCGCTCGGCGTCGGGGTCTGTCACGGCCACACGCCGATCAGCGGAACGCTCTCCGTGACGAAAGCCAGCGGCGCTGTCGTGTACGAGGTCGACGGCCGGCCTGCCTGGGACGTGTGGGTCGACGAGACGCGAAGCGCGGCGGCGAAGATCGGGATCGATCCGGCGGCGCTCGCGCCCGACGAGGTGGGCGGGTTTCTCCTGCGTTACGAGGCAGGCCTCGCCAGCGGCGCAGAGTACAAGATCCGGGCTCCGCTCAGCCGCAACCCAGACGGATCTCTGGGGTTCGCGTGCGCCGTGCCCGAGGGAGCGAAGATCCGCATCACCGAGAGTGGGCCCCAGAGCCAGATCGCGAGCGCGCGGACCGCGGCGGAGAGGGCGCGCGAACAGCTCGGCGCGAAGCCAGCTGGCGCGATCGTGTTCGACTGCATCTGCCGGAACCTGATCTTGGACGCGATGTTCGATCGCGCCGTAGCAGAGATATCGGATGCGCTCGGAGGGGTGCCGCTGGCGGGATTCGAGACGTACGGGGAGATCGCACTCGACGCTGGGGACCTCTCGGGTTTCCACAACACGACCACCGTCGTGCTCGCGTTTCCGGAATGAGGTTCGACATCGACAGCCTCGCCAAGCTCCTGGGCGCGTCGATCGGCGACGACAAGGCGACCGATGAGGTACGCGCCGCGGTCCGCGCGCTCGAGCTGCCGAGCGCTTCGCCCTTGTCGATGGATCAGGCGCTCGCCGTTCTCGAGCACATCGCCCAGACGCAAGGCATCGTCGGGGTGGCCGCGAGGTTCGCCAAGTCGCGGATCCACCTCGCCGCGATCAGCGAGGACGCCTGACGCGGGCTCTGCTACCATCGACGCCGCGTGCTCGTCGAATGCGAACGCTGCGGGGCCCCGCTCGACGCCAAGAACGCCGACCGTCTCGTCAAGTGCCGCTACTGCGAGACCGTCAACAAGGTCCGGGACGCGCGCACGCTCGCGATGGAGACACCGCAAGGCTGGGCACCGCCGCCGGTGTGGCAGCCGCCGCCTCAGGCGCGCATTCAACGAGCGCTCGCGATCCGCGATGTCCAGATCACCGCGGCGGAGCGCGCCCGGAAGTCCGCGCGGTTCGTCGGGTGCATGATCACCGTCACCACGATCATCCCCGTCGGGATCGCGATGGCCGCCTCGTTCTCGGACAGCGACTGCAGCATCAATCAGCCTGACGTGGACGACTCGCCGGCGCTCGGTGTGTTCCAGGCCGCCCAGCTCGTCCAAGGCACGACGCTGCAGGGCTCGGTCGAGGCGAGCACGTCCGCGTCGACGTTCGCGTCGGGCACCGGGTGCAACGCGTACATCGAGACCGCGCCGACCGTCGTGCTTCAGCTCGCCTCCCCGATGTTCGTCCAGCTGCAGACGCTCAGCTCGTCCGACACGACACTGATCGTCCGCGATGCGCAGGGCCGGTTCCACTGTGACGACGACTCCGGCGGCGGCCGCAACGCGAACCTCGGCTTCGGCGCGCCCCCAGGTCGGACGGGCGTATGGGTCGGGTCCTTCGACTCGGGCTCGACGACCGGCTTTCAGCTCCTCATGAGCGGTCGTCCGCTCGCGGCCATGCCGGACGTGCTCGGGCTCGTGCCGCAAGGGCCGCCGGCGATTGGGACGGTCGACCTCGCGTCCCAGCCGAGCGGACAGCTGAATGGAACGTTGTCCGGCGCGCTCGACGCCTCGAGCCTCGGTGTGGGCTGTCGCGGCTACATCCAGATCGTTCCCGACCTGATCCTCGTCGCCGCGGCGGAGTCGCCGATGGTGATCGGCGCGACCAGCAGCGTCGACAGCGTACTGGTCGTTCGCACGGCGAGCGGACAGTTCCTGTGCGACGACGACTCGGGCGGAGCGTTGAGCCCTCGGGTCACTGGGACGCTGCCCGCGGGGGCGAACGCGGTGTGGGTCGGCAGATCGAACACGTCGGCGGCGCCCGCCCCGTTCCAGGTCTCCTACGCGACGACCCCCTCCGGCGGGCCGATGGTCGCGGGCCTCGCGCCCTCTGCCGACCCGAGCATTCGCGCGCTCGCGGACGCCGACGTTCACGGGCTGGTCGTCCTCGAAGGCGACACGACGGACATGGTGTCGGCCGACCAAGCCGGGCCGAGCTGTCGTGGTTTCGTGCCGATGGCGCCGCACGCCCGCGTCACGCTCACCCGCCAGCGTGATTCCGAGATCACCACGAGCTCGAACGAAGACCTCACGCTCGTCGTGCAGATGCCGAACGGCAGCTTCGCGTGCGACGACGACTCGGGCGGAAACCGACAGCCGCGTGTCCGCAGCCGCTTCACTGCGGGGACGAGCGCGATTTGGGTCGGCCGCTACAGCCAGGGACCTCCAGCTCACTTCGCACTGCAAGTCCACGAGCGCTGATCAGGGTGCGCCACACGCGAGCCACTCGCCGAGCTCGAATCGTTCCTCGTCGGTCGGTCGCGGCTCGCCGCGCGGCATGTCGCCGTTGATCACGGCTGGCCCGGCCGCGGAGCGCTCGTCGATGTCCGCCGTCTGCATGCGAATGTCGTCGATCGTGTCGTAGGTGCGCGTCGACGGCGCGCCCATGCGCGCGCCGCCGGTCACGGTCGACGCGTGACAGCGCTGGCAGTAGTCGTCGAAGAACGGTCGGCCGAACTCGTCGTAGGTGAGCGCGGTACCGCCGTCGGGGCACGTCGCTCCTGTGGGCGTCGGCGGACCGCCGTCGAAGTCGTCGCCGTGGTGGCCGCATGCGGCGGCGACGAGCACGAGCGCCGCGACCGCCGAGCGTTTTCGCGGCTTCGAGCCCATGGTTCTTGGTGTAGACCACGGCGCTTCGTCACGCCAGAAAGGCTCGCCTCAGAACGTGCCGCGGACGCGCAGGCTGCCCGGGCCGAGTGACACGGTCGTGCTGTCGTCCGACCCCGAGGTCGCGAACAGGACGACGCCGAGCGCCGCGCCCGCCACGCCGACGCCGAGCATCACGAACCCGACGGTCGTGAGCACGGGCGCTCGATCGTACCGGCTCTGGTAGTCATCCCAGACGGCTCCGCGGGGCGCACCCTCGACGGCGCTCACGTCCGAGACGCCGATCCCGACGAAGATGGCGCCCGCGATCGCGACCGCAGCGGACGCGCCGATCACGATCCACGGCACGACGCCCGGCCCGTTCCCGGCTTCGGACGTATCGCTCGATGCGCTCGCCGCTTCGAGCTCGCCGATCCGCGCTTCGACGTCCGGACGGTTGGTCGCTCCCGGCACCTCTCGCACGTATTGACGAAACGCGTCTAGCGCACGGTCGCGTTGGCCTGCGCGTTGCGCCGCCAGCCCGATGTTGAAGAGGAGCTCGGGACGGTTGCTCATCTGGTACGCGCCCTCGAAGTATCCCAGCGCTTCCTCGAACTGCGCGCGATTGTACGCAGCCTGGCCCGCGAGGAAGAGACCACGCGCGCGGAAGTCGGCCTCGCTCTCGTCTGGGCGGGCTTCGGTCTCCGCGGTCACGCCGGTCTGCTCCCGCGCCTGGGCGTGCGCGGCGGAGCGCGACCAGATCCCGAGCACCGCGGCGAACGTCAGGAGCAGGATCCGCATCCGCGGATCATACGAAGCGGGGCGGACGGCCGGCAACAGCGAAGACGGCGTCCGGCGCCGGGTTTTTCAGCGCGCAGCGCCGGGAGTTATCATCGCCGCTCACGCGCTGCAATCGTCCCCTTGGTATCCCCGATGGGTGTCGAACATGTCCCTGGTTTCCGTCGTCGTCGCGGGGCTTTGGCTGGTGTTGGAGGTCGCGAGCGCCTGGTCGTTCGACCCTTCTCGGGCGGCCGTGACCGGGAGCGGCCGGCGTGTCCGAGCGGCACGGCGTGCGTGGGCTCTGTCGTGTGCGTTGCTCGCGGTGACGGTGCTGTCACTGTGGCTCGGCGTCGCGGCGCGCGGTGTCGCGTCGGACGGCCTCACTGCGCCGCGCTTCACGACGTCGGATGTGGGTCACCTGGCCGCTCTCGCGTTCGGCACCGCCGCCGTCGTCGCGATGCTCTCGGTATGGCACCGCTTCGTGCTCGGCCCGCGCGCCCTTCGCGCTCGTGCGCTCCGAGCGGGCGCACGAGAGACCCGCGCGCTCCTGGTTCGCGCGCGTCTCTTGGTGTGCACCGCGCTCGCACTCGGCTCCGCGATGGTCACGACGCTGGCAGCGCTCGCTCTCTCGTGAACGCTCAGGCTCGGCGCGCGAGAAACGAGCGCGCGCCTCGGATCACGATTTGCCGCTCCGCCAGGACCTCGAGCCCCGCGTCGTTCAGTCCTTCGCGGAAGTCGCTCCAGGTGAAACGCGCGTCCTTCGGATGCTCGGTATGGAGATAGCGATCCTCGAAGTCGACGAAGTCGCCGTCGAGCTCCTCGATCAGGAGCGCTCCGCCAGGGGCGAGCACGCGCGCGATCTCGCGCTGCGCTTCACGCCACTCGGGAACGTGGTGGAGGATGCCGAAGACGAAGACCGCGTCGAAGCTGGCGTCGGGATCGCCGATCGCGAGGACGTCACCGACGCGAACCGTCGCGCCCGCGACGTCGCGGGCGCGGGCGAGCTCGATCTGCTCCGGCATCAGATTCGAATCCGACGAGCCGGCTCGGCTCGAAGCGATCACGCAGTAGGGACAGGCCGAAGCCAGAGCCGCACCCGACCTCGAGGATCCGTTTTCCACGAAGATCGATCTCGGCCTGCTCGAGGAGTGCGACGAAGGTGGGGAGCTCGATGTGCCTTTGTAGGACACGCCGAAACGGCGATTGCATCGAGCGCATCTCGACGTCGTTGAGACGGGCCATGCGGGAGCGGTAGAACGAGCCCAGGCGATGGTCAAGCCGAGCCCGCGGCGCGCCGGCGGTGCGCCGAAGTCGCGGAGGAACGCATACACTTCCGCCACGTGCTCGCCGCCATCACCGTGCTCGTCTGCCTGCTGATTCTCGTCGCGGGGCTCGTTCGGGCCGGGGCCGAACGTCTCGGACGCCTTCGGAAGGCGCCCGAGAGGCGCAGCGCGCTCTGGGCGATGGCGGCCGTCGCCGTTCTCTCGGTGTGCGGGCTCGAGATCCGGGCCGAGCGTCCGGCGCACCACGTCATGTACGTCGACGAGCCGTGGTACGAGGAGGCGGCGACCTCGCTGCTCGACCACGGGAGCCCTTCGATATGCGAGGAGACCCTGCGGGGCGAGCGGTGCAGCGCCTATCCGAAGTCCATCGGGTGGCCGACGGTGCTCGCGGTCGCGTTCGCGCTCTTCGGGCGTTCCGAGGGCGTGGCGTTCGGCGCGTGCCTCTCCCTCGCGACCGTGGCGATCGGGCTCGCTGCGGCGCTCGCCTGGATCGTCACGCGAAGGAGCGCTCTCGCGGTCGCCGCCGCGCTCGTCGCGACGACGCTGCCCATTCACGTCGAATGGTCGCGCACGGTCGAGACGAACGTCCCCGCGACGACGTTCGTCCTCGCATCCCTCGTGTCGATCGCGTGCTGGTGCGAGAGACGCCGCGCCGCGTATCTGGTGGCGGGGTGCGCAGGCCTGGTCGTGGCAGTCGCGATTCGGCCGGAGACGATCGTGATCGTGGGCGTGCTCCTCGCGGTCGCGCTCGCTCAACCATGGCGCTTGGCTCTTCGCGACGGCTCCGTCGTCGTCGTGCTCGGGGCCGCTTGCCTCTGGATGATCGCACCGATGTGGGAGATCAATCGCGAGATCTCGAACGGACCCTTCCTCTCGCTGGCGAACGTCGGCGTCGGGCTCGCGGAGCTGGCGCGCCCACCGTCGGTAGCGAGCTACGTCGCGTGGACGGCGGTCTTGTCGTCTCTCGGGGCGGCCGGTCTCGTTTCGAGCAAGCGCGCGTCGGTGGCGATCGTCCTTTTCGCCGGCGCCGCGGGCACCGCCGCGGTCGCCTTCCTCTATGACCGATTCATGGATCGGCTGCTCATCGTTCCGATGGCGATGTCCATCGTGCCCGTCTGTTCGATCGCCCTCCTCGTAGAGCGCGTGATCTCACGCACGTCGGCGAGGCGCTGGTCGGTGTCCGGCGCTGCCGCGTTCGGGCTCTTGCTCGCGAGCGGCCTCGCGGTCGCGGGAAGCGTCGCGACCACGCCCGGCGAGCGAACGCCGGCGTCCCAGATTCTCGAGGCTCTTCTGCCCGAGCGGGCCGGTGCGCTGATCGCCGCGGATACCCCGTTCGTCGGCGAGCAGCCGACGGTGATCTCGGCGACGACAGGACGGCGCGGAATGCGGACGGCCGAAGCGCTTCGCGATCCCGACGCGCTCTTGCGCAGGGCGCCGCGGCCTATCTTCGTCTGCGACATGTACTGCGAGCCCGGGTACGGCGGGATGGACAACGCGTGCCCGCGCTTCGTCTCGAGCTTCGATCTCGAGTGGATCGAACATCGCGACCTTCACGGTCGGCGCTATGGCTTCTTGCGGATCCTCGGCGAGCGCTCGCCGGCGTGGCAGGACCCGCACTGCGGACGCTCGGACGAACGCTAGAGCGCGGTCGCGCCCACTCAAACGGATTGGCGCTCTAGCTCGAGGCGGCGCGCCTGGCTTTCGATCGGAAGAGCGCGAGGACGACGAGCCCCGCCGCCGCCCACGCGAGCTGCGTCACGTGCGCGAGGAGCGCGATCGAGGTGGCGCGCGCGACCGTCGTCCCGAGGGTGCCGGCGGCGAGCGCGAACGCGGCTTCGCTCGAGCCGATCTGCCCCGGAACGATCGTGGCGAGCACCGCCGCGACGAGGTTCACTCCCTGGACGGCGAGCGCTTCGAGCGGGCCGATCGCGATCCCCACGCCGTGAGCGAGGATCGCGTACTCGACCGTCTGGACGGCGCGGCCGAGGAGCATCGACGCGACAGGTCCACTCGCGACCAACCGCGTGCCGCGAGACGCCTCGTGAAAGCGAGCGAGCGGGTTGGCGGCCCTGGGCAGGAGCGCCGAGACCTTCGCCGCGACATGTCGGTTCGTGGCGAGCAAGCGCAGCCCGAGGCCCGCGAGGAAGAGGATCGAGGCGTGGGCGCCGAGAGCGATCGCGAGCAGGGCCGGGTCCGTCGTCGCTCCCACGCCGGCCAAGCACATGGCGGAGAACAGCGCCGAGCTGAGCAGCACGTTCGCCTGATTGGCGACGCCCATCGCGGCGGCCGGTGCGCCGCCGACCCACGGCGCGAGGAGCAACGCCTTGACCGCCTCGCTCGCGGTTCGGCCGCCGGGGGTCACGTTCATCACGCCGTGCGCCGCGACCTGCGCTGCGTACAACGACGTCGTCGGGATCGCGCGCCCTCGCTCGCCGAGCACGAGCCGTGTCGAGAGCGCGTCGCAGCCGATGCGCACTCCTTCGAGAAGCGCGACGAATGGAAGAAGCGGAAGCGCCGGCGCCGCGGCGCGCCCGAGCTCGCCGATGCCGATCCCGCGCACGAGCGCGACGAGCATGCCGAGCCCGATGACGGCGAA
Organism: uncultured delta proteobacterium; assembly: GCA_963740495.1. Lineage (GTDB taxonomy): Bacteria > Myxococcota_A > Polyangia > Polyangiales > CAVUEK01 > CAVUEK01. Next base: position 87,194 of record CAVUEK010000001.1, on the reverse strand, counting down.
GACGATCCGAACCACGCGGAGGGCGCGTCCGCTTCGAGCGATGGGCGGGGGCTCGCTCACCTTGCCGATGCGCGCACCTTCGCGATGAGCTCCTCGTCCATGACGGTGGAGGCCGCGTGCATCGACGCGACGCCGCCCGAGACGATGAACGCCATGAACTGCGCCCCGTCCGCGTCGATGCTCTCCACGCGCTCGCGCGGCACGACGACGAGGTTTCCGGCGAAGTTGTAGCTCTGCGGCAGGTACACCGCGACGTGACCGTCGAGCTTCGGGTCGTCGAAGTGCGAGCACGTGACGAAGCCGAGCGCCTTGATCGCCTCGTCCGGGCTGAGCCGGACCATCACCGGACGGTCGAAGCTCTTCTTGTCCCCGACGAACGCGCCCATGAGGTCCTTCACGGACGAGTAGAGGAGCTTGACCACGGGCAACCGTGCGATGCCCTTCTCGAGCGCCGCGATCACACGGTCTCCGACCACGTTCGACGCGAGGATGCCGACGAACGTGATCACCGCCAACGTGATCAGGAGACCCAGGCCCGGGAAGGGCGCACCGACGACGTCGTCGATGACCTTCACGACCCAGTAGACCGCCCAGACGGTGAAGACGAGCGGTACGACGACGAGCAGGCCCTTGAAGAAGGTCTTGGCGAGGGTGTTCACGGGAACAGAGGATAGCGAAGCTGCGTAGATCCAGGGGATGAGGGCGACGCGCGGCCGATCCCGACAGTGGCACCCGCGCCACGACACCGCGTCGCGCCGCCCACGAAGACTTTACCCAGCTCCGCCGATCTCCCCGGAACTTCGGCGGGTCTCGCGCGTCCCAAGCGTGGCACTCCGGTTGCGTCCAACGGAGTCCGGAGGGTGGACGCCGAATGAGGGATAGGGGCACCGAGCTTTCGCGGGCGGTCACGAGGGCGAGCCGCCGGCTGCGCCGGATTGCGGGCCGAGCCTTTCTCGGGCGCCGTGGTCTCTGGGTCGCTCTCGGGGCGCTGGCGGTCGGGGCGACGAGGCCGCTCGTCTGGCCGCTTCCAGACGCGGCGCCGTTGTGGGCGGGTGTGGCCGCCGCCGCCGCGATGGCCGCCGCGGTCGCGCTCGCGACCGCGGTGGTGGTGCTCCTGGTCGGACGTCGGAGAGCCCCGGGCGCGCTCGGGGCGGCGCGGGCGCTCGACGACGCCGCGGGCACCCGAGAGGTGGTCGCGAGCGGTTGGGCGTTCGAGCGCGATGGGCGTGCAGGCGCTCTCGAATCGCTCGCACGCTCGCGCGCCGAGGTGGTCGCGGCGCGCATCGACGTCAGGCGCGCGTTTCCGCTCCCGCGGCTTCGACCGGGAGCGCGAACGCTCGCGATTTGCCTGCCCGCGCTCGTCGTCGGCCTGGCGGTCGGCGCTTACGATCCGACGCTCGTCGCCGCGCTTCTCGACCCGCCGACCGAGCTCGAGGCGGGTGCGGCGTCGGCGCTCGAAGCGCAGGCCGACAGGCTCGAGCAGTCGCTGCGCGAGGACACGAACGGGGCGCGGCCCGGCGCGCGCCGGCCGGTTCCGGGCCCGCGCTCGCGGAGCGAGCGAGCCGAGCGCGCGGAGCGGCTCACGAATCGGGCGCGGTCCGCGGCTCGGGCCGCGCGACGAGGCGACCGGCAGCGCGCTCTAGAGGAGCTCGCGCGGCTGGGCCGCGACGGACGAGACAGCGCGCGCCGCGCCGAAGCGCTCGAGCGCGCGCTCGACCATCTCGACCGCCGGCTCTCGGAGGGAGCGTCGCCGTCGTCGGGCCGGCCCAGGAGCGGCTCGCGTCCAGGCGAGCGCGCGGAGGAGTCGCTGCGGCTCTTGGCCGAGCGCACGCGGGAGACGCCGTCTTCGCCCGAGGAGGCGGCCGCCGAGCGGGAGCGGACGCTCGAGCGGCTCTCGCGCGCGGCCGAAGAGATGCGGCGCGAGGCCGAGCGGTCGGAGGGTGAGGAGAGCGAAGCCGCCCGTCGTGCGGCCGAGTCGCTCGAGCGCGCCGCCGCGGAGCTGTCGCGGGGTGAGCGCGAAGAGGCGTCGCGCGCGCTCGAAGAGGCGGCGCGCGAGGTCGCCGGGATGGAAGCGTCGCGCGCGGAGGCCGGGCGAGAGGCCGAGGCGATCGCGCGGTTGCTCGAGGCGTCCGGGCTGCTCGAGCGCGCCGTCCAGCTCGCGATGCTCGGTCGCGAGGGCGAGGGCGAGGGCGAGGGCGAGGGCGAGGGCGAGGGCGAGGGCGAGGGCGAGGGCGAGGGCGACGCGTCCGCGTCGGAGCTCGCGGCGATGCGCCGCGCGCTGGCGGAGCGCCTCGCCGCGATGGGTGAGCCGGGTGGCGCCGACGTGTCGCGCGGCCCCGGTCACATCGAGGATCACCCGGGCGCCGTTCGGGGCGGGATGGACGTGGACGAGAGTCTCCATGCGCCGTCGCGCGTGGGTGAAGGGCAGCGCGCAGCGGCCGCGGTGCGCGGGCTCGGCCAGAACGGCGAGCCGACGAGCGAGTACCGAGACGTGTTCCCCGCGTACGACGCGATGGCGGAAGAAGCCGTCGACGACGAGGCGGTGCCGGCCGGGCGGCGGGGCGCCGTGCGGCGCTACTTCGAGCTCATCCGCCCCGGCGGCGACGACGACGCAGCAAACCACGAGCGATAGGAGAGCGCGATGATCAGGCAGGCACAGCTGGAAGTGGTGACGGATGAGCGCGGCGACGCCGACTCGAGCGGGCCGCACGAGAATCACCGAGCAGCGGCTCGCACGCGCGGCTGCCGTCGCGCACGGGCTCATGGCGGGGATCCGCACGATCATCATCGGCCAGGACACGGTCGTCGAGCGCGTGGTCACGGCGCTCGTCGCCGGTGGCCACGTGCTGCTCGAAGGCGCGCCCGGGCTCGGGAAGACCCACCTCGTGCGAACGCTGTCGACGCTCGTCGGTGGGAGCTTCGCGCGGATCCAGTTCACGCCGGACCTCATGCCGAGCGACGTCGTCGGCACGAGCCTGGTCGTCAACACCGCGTCCGGTGGCAAGGACCTCGAGTACCGACCGGGGCCGATCTTCGCGAACCTCGTGCTCGCGGACGAGATCAACCGTGCGACGCCAAAGACTCAGAGCGCGCTGCTCGAGGCGATGGCGGAGCGCACCGTCAGCGTGGAGGGCAAGCCACGGCCGCTGCCGAGGCCGTTCTTCGTTCTCGCGACCGAGAACCCCATCGAGATGGAGGGCGTGTTCCCGCTGCCCGAGGCGCAGCTCGACCGCTTCCTCGTGAAGCTCGTCCTCGGGATGCCGAGCCTCGAGGCGCTGACCGCGATCGGCGCGCGCCCCGAGGAGCCGCCGCTCCCCGACGCGGTGACGACGCCCGAGCAGCTCCTCGACGTTCAGGGCGTGGCGCGCTCGATCCCGTCCGCCCCGCACGTCGAGCGGTATGCGGCGCGGCTGGTGCTCGCCACGCACGAGCCGAAGGAGGTGCGCTACGGTGCCGGCCCGCGCGCTGCGCAGTCCCTCATGGCGTGTGCGCGCGTTCGCTGCCTCCTCGACGGCCGCGCCGCGGTCGCGGTCGACGACGTGCGCACGGTCGCGACCGACGTGCTGCGCCACCGCATCGTCCTCGGCTTCGAAGCCGAAGCGCGCGGCCTGACCGCCGACCACTTCGTCGCCCGCGCCCTCGAAGCCACCCCGGTCGAGGGATGACCCACGTCGCCGCCCGCCCATGACCACACGGCCACCCAAATGACCCCCCCCGCGAGCGAAGCGAGCCCGCCGCGAAGCGGCGAGGGGGGCGCACGAGGAGACGACGCCGAAGGCGGCGGCTCCGAGGCGAGGGAGCGACCCGCGACGCAAGCGGCACACACGCCGACGTGGAGCCAAGCCCGCCGCGAGCGAAGCGAGCCCGCCGCGAAGCGGCGAGGGGGGCGCACGAGGAGACGACGCCGAAGGCGGCGGCTCCGAGGCGAGGGAGCGACCCGCGCAAGCGGGTCGCGACCGACGGGGGGCGGAGCCCCCCGCTACCCAAGCGAGCCGCGCGCCCGGCCCCGACGAGCCGCTGCTCTCGCCGGACATGGCCGCGCGACTCGCTCAGCTGACGATGTTGGCGCGCCGTCTTCCCGAAGCACGGCGGCGCGGGCGTCGCCGGACGCGTCGGCTCGGCTCCGGGGTCGAGGCGATCGACACGCGCCCATACTCGCCCGGGGACGACCCTCGACGCATCGCGTGGTCCGCGTATGCGAGGCTCGAACGTCTGCTCGTACGCGTCGTCGCGGACGAGGCTCCGCTCCGGCTCGTGCTCGTCGTCGACACGAGCGCGTCGATGGCGTACGGCTCCCCGACGAAGCTCCGCCAGGCGTCTCGCATCGCAGCGGGTCTCGCGGCGGTCGCGCTCTCGGCCGAGGATCGCGTCGCGGCCGTCGGGATCTCGAGCGCGCCGACGTCGGTCTTGCGCGCGAGCGGCGGTCGCGCCGGGCTCGCGAAGCTCCTCGCGACTCTCGATGCGCTCGCGCCGGTCGGCACGACCGACCTCGGCCGAGCGGTGGGTGCCGCCACCGCGGCTGTGGGGGGGCGCGGCCTCTGCGTGGTGCTCAGCGACTTTCTCGACCCGCACGGCTCTGCCGACGCGATGCGCGGGCTCGCCGCGCGAGGCCACGAAGTCGCGCTCGTCGAGGTTCTCGATCCGTTCGAGCTCGAGCCGCCGGACCTCGCCGGCGCCGAGCTCGAAGACGAAGAGACGGGTGAGCTGATCGAGCTTCCGCCCGCGGGTGCGCTCGCGGCCTATCGCGCGGCGCTCGCCGAGCATCACGCCGAGCTCGAGGCCCTCGCGACCGAGCTCGACGCGCCGCTCCTCCACACGACGACGAGTGAGCCGTTCGATTCGATTGTCGGCAAGGCGCTGTCGGTCGGGTTCCTGCGCGGAGGCTCGCTCACGTGACGCTCGCGTCCCCGCTCCTCTTGCTCGGCCTCGGGCTGCTCTTCCCGGTGCTCCTCGCGTTCATCGTCAGGCGCCGCCAGAAGATCCTCCGCGTTCCGTCGACCGTTCTCTGGCGCAAGGTCGCGCTCGCCCGCTCGCGCACGCGGCGTTTTCGCCACCTGACGCGTCTTCTCGCTCTGCTCGCGTGCCTCGGCGCGGTGCTCTTTCTCGTCGTCGCCGCTGCGGAGCCGACCTCCACCTCGCGCGGGATCGCGGTCGCGATCGTCGTGGACGTGTCGGCGTCGATGGGCGACGGCGACAGCGGGGCCGGCCCGATAGAAGACGCGCGCGAAGTGGTGAAGCGCCTGCTCGCCGCCCGCGGGCCGCACGACCTCTATACCGTCATCGCCGCGGGGCCGACGCCGACCTGCCTCGCCGGCCCGACGGACGACCCCGCGGCGCTCACCCAAGCGGCCGACGCCCTCGCCGCCGAACGGGGCGAGGCGGACATCGGCGCCGCAGTGGATCTCGGCGCCGAGCTCGTCGCGGGGTGGTCGGGAGCGCGAGTCATCGTCGTGAGCGACGGCGGCGCGTCGATCGGCGCGCCTGCCCGCACTGCGGAGGGTGTCACGGTAGTGCGTCACCGCGTGGCGGGAGCGCGCGACAACGTGGGCATCACCGCATTCGCGGCGAGGCAGCCCGACGACGCGATGGACGGGTCCGAACGCGAGGTGATGATCGCAGTCGCGACGTCGTCCACTCGCGCTCGCAGCGCCGAGGTCGAGGTGCGGGCCAACGACACGGCGCTGGCGAGGCAGCGGGTGCAGATTCTACCTCACGAGGAGGCGGAGGTCCGCATCCGCGTTCACGTCGCGAGCGCCGAGCTCGTCGCGCACGTGCGGCCGACAGATGGTGTCGACGACGCGCTCTCGCTCGACGACGCGGCCTCGCTCGTCGCGCGCCCGCCGCTACCGCCCAGGGCATTGCTCGTGACCTCCGATGCCGAGTCTGCACAGGCGTTCTTCGCGCGCGCGGCGCTTCAGTCGGCCGGGGTCCGCGAGGTTCGGCCGGTCGCTCCGAACGCCGCGGCGCACGAGCTCGCGGAGGGAGACGTCGTCGTGGTCCTCGGCGAGGGCGAGCCGACGCGGCTCGATGCCCCGACGCTCTACCTCGGCACGGCGACGGGCGCGCTCCCGTTCGACGCACCGCACGAAGTCGCTCCGGAGGACACGGGCCTACGGTCCGTCGAAGAGAGAAACGCGCTCGTTCGCGGCGTCGCCTTGGACGGGCTCAGCGTGGATCGCGCCCTCGCAATCGACGTCCCCGACGGCGCGCACGCCCTGGTCGACTTGGACGGCGGCACGACCGTCGCGAGCGGAGGCGCCGGTCGATCGAGCTGGGTGTTCGTCGGCATCGACCCGCTCCAGAGCGATCTGGTGCTTCGCGTCGCCTTTCCGGTGCTCGTAGCGAACTCGCTCGCGGTGCTTCGCGACGCGGACGGCGTCACGCTCGCGGTCACCGTACCCCGCAACGAGGTCGAGATGCGCGCCGCGGAGGAGATCTCGGACGACGACTCGGCCCCGGTGCTGGACCTCGGGTTCTCCGCGCCGCCGTCCGCCTGGCTCGCGGTTCTCGCCGCGCTCCTGCTTCTCTTCGAGGCAGCGCTCTTCCGCAAGGGGTGGGCATGACGGAACACGGAACGGACGCCGCCGGACGAGAAGGCGACGAAGCGATCGGCGGACGCGCGCGCGAAGGGGCGTCGTCGGCTCAACGAGAGCGCGGCGCTCGTCCTGCGCGTCGTCGCGGTCGTTCTCGTGCTCCTCGCGCCGTTCGCGCCGGTGATCGGCGTGCCGGACGGGAGTCGCGCGGTCGTCTTCGTCGTCGACGTCTCGCCGAGCGTCGGCGCCGCGGGTGTCTCGGCAGCCGAGGCGCGGATCCGCGAGGCCGATCGCGTCCGCGCCCAGATGCTCAATCCGTCCGGCATCGAGCTCGGCGTCGTGAGCGCCGGAGTGTTTCCGGACGTTCGGGTTCCCGTCGGCCGGCCTCTTCCGGCGCAGCCCTTCCTCGCGCCGAGCGAGTATCCCGGCACCGACCTGGCGGCGGGCGTGCGACTCGCGGGCGCGCTGCTGCCCGATCACGGCGGCCGGCGGATCGTGGTACTGACGGACGCGCGCGAGACGCGTGGCGACGTCCTGTCGGAGGTTCAACGACAGCGAGGGCAGGGCATCGAGGTGGACGTCGTGGGCGTGTCCGCTCCACCGTCGCAGATCACGCTCGCGTCGGTCGACGCCGCACGAGAGCGCGTGTCGACCGGTGAGCCGGTCGAAGTGACCGCGACGGTCCACGGCCCGCCGAGCTCGACCGCACCGGTTCAGTGGGTGCGCGACGGACAGTATGTCCGCTCGGACATGGTTCCGATCGGTCCCGACGGCACGGGGGAGGCCACGTTGTCCGACGCGGACGCCGGGGCCGGCGTGCACGTCTACAGCGCGGCGCTCACCAACCCGACCGACGGCGCTTCGACCGACCGTCGGCGCGCGGCCGTGCTCGTGGGCGGCAACCCGCGCGCTCTCGTGATCTCGGTCGGCGACGAGCCGCCCTCGCTCATCGTCGACGCGCTCCGCAAGGCGGAGGTCGACGTCGACTTCCTCGCGCTCGGCAATCGCGAGCCGGACTCCGCCATGCTCTCCGCATATGAGCTCGTCGTGCTCTCGGACCTGCCCATCGCCCGCGACGGCGAGGTGACGCTCTTGGCGGGCCTGAGCGTACCGGCCCAGCGCGCCCTCATCGAGTTCGTCCGCGAGCGCGGCGGCGGCCTCATCGCGACCGGTGGCGCGTTCGGATTCGGTCCGGAGTACGCCGGCGCGCCGCTCGCGCGTATGCTGCCGATCGACATCCAGGACCGTGGGGACATCGAGGATCCGAACGTCGCGCTCGCGGTGCTGCTCGATCGTTCGGGCTCGATGGGCGCGATGGTCGGAGGCCACACGAAGCTCGAGCTCGCCATCGAGGCGTCGCTCGCCGCCGCGTCGACCGTGCGCCCCGACGATCGCGTCGCGATCGCCAGCATCGACACGGTGACGACGTGGTACGCGCCGCTCGCGCCCGCGGTCGACGTGATCGCTCAGCAAGAGCGCATTCGCGCGATGGGGCTCGGCGGCGGTGGCATCTACGTATACACCGCGCTGACCGACGGGTACGCGATCCTTCACACGGCCCACGAGCCCATCCGTCACGTCATTCTCTTCAGCGACTCGGCCGACAGCGAGGAACAGTTTCGGGCGTGCCCCTTCGCTCCGTGCCCGAGCGCCGTGGAGTCCGCGGTGGACCTCGCGCGGATCGCGCGCGCGACCGGCATCACGACGAGCGTGGTCGGGATCGGCGAGCCCACCGACACCGACGTCGACTTTCTCCGCGACGTCGCCGCGGCTGGGGGAGGTCGCTTCTACCTGACGAGCCGCGGCACGGACCTGCGGCGGATCTTCGTCGCGGAGACGCGCGCGACGGCGCGGAGCAACTTCCACGAAGAGCCGACTCGAGTGTCGGTCGGCGATTCGCACTCGATCCTCACCGGGGTAGACGTCGAGAACGCGCCGCCCCTCGACGGCTACGTTGAGGCCGAGCGCCGCCCCACCGCGGACACCATGTTGGTCACGCCCGACGGGCACCCCGTCCTCGCGAGCTGGCGCTACGGGCTCGGCACGGTGGTCGCGTTCACGACCGACGGCGCCGGCCGGTGGAGCGCGGCGTGGGGGGAATGGCCCGGCGCGGGTCAGCTCCTGCGTCAGACGGTGCGCTTCGCGATGCGCCAGCGCGCGCCTGCGATGGCCGATGCGCGCATCGCGATCGACGACCGCATGGTGACGCTGACCATCGAGATGCCCGACGAGGCGGCGAGCGCTCCGTCGTCGGTCGACATGTTCTCGGTCGCCGAAGACGGGCACACCAAGCCGATCGAGGGCGAGCTCGAGCGCATCGCGCCCGGCCGGTACCGTGTCCGCGCCCGCGCCAGCGGTGATCCGCTCGCCGTGGCGCGCGTCCGGGACGAGCACGGGCAGCTGCTCGCCGAGGCAATCGGGCACGACAGCGCAGCGGACGAGAACGCGGCGTTCGGGCAGGACGGGCGCGCCTTGGCCGAGATGGCCCGGGCCGGTGGAGGCGTCGTGGATGTCCTGCCGCGCGACACACTGCGTCTGACGCGCGAGAGCGCGAACGAGCCGCTCGCCACCTGGCCGTTCGTTCTGCTCCTGGCCGCGTGGGTCGTCATGTGCGACCTCTGGTTGCGGCGGCTCAGCCGGCGCAAGAGCGAGCCGGTTGCCGCGCTCGCCCGCGCTCCTCTCGGGCAGCCTCGACCGACCGTCATCAACGCCTGACCGCCTCGACCCGGGTCGCGTATCCTCCCGGCGTGGCGAAGCGCGCCGGGCTGCCGCTCCGACCGACGCTGGTCTCGGTCGTCATCCTGCTCATCCTGAGCGGGACCGGCGCGGTCGGCCTGCTCGCGTGGCTGAGCTGGACGGAGTCGAATCGACTCGATGTGGAGCGACCTCTCGAGCGAATCGCGCGCCGCACGACGCAACGCACGATGCGCTACCTCGAGCCGGCTGTCCCGTACGTGCGGCTCACGCAGCGCCTCGCCCGCGAGCGCTCGATCGACGTCGAAGAGCCGCTGTCGTTGCTCGACTACCTCGAGGCGGCGATGGCGTCGAACCCGGAGTTCACCTGGGCGTCCCATGCGTCGACCGACGGGACGTACGTGGCGGTCCAACGGCGCCCCGAGGGGACGCTCGTCGGGCACGTGCGCACCATCGACGACGAGGGAACCCGCCTCCTCGAGTACGTTCGGGAGGGCGGGCATTGGACGCGCCTCCACGAAGCGCGCGGCGACTACAATCCCCGCACGCGGCCGTGGTACGACGTGGGGACACACGCCGAGCGCGGGACCTGGGTCGAGCCGTTCCTGTTCGCGACCGTGGGCGCGCCGGGCTTCATGTACGTCGCGCCGGACCGCCGCGGCGGCGGTGTGAGAGGCGTGTGGGCGGTCGAGTACGAGATGAGCGAGCTCTCCGAGTTCCTCTCGACGCTTCGCGTCGGCAAGCACGGGCGCGTCTACGTCGTGACGCACACCGGCCTCGTGGTCGGCCACCCGGACGGGGACACCACCGCCGAGCGCGACGGCGAGACCGTCATCGCCGACGCCGCGTCTCACCCCAATCCGATGCTCGCGGGGGCTTGGGACGAGTTTGCTCGCGGCAACGTCACCGAGACGAGCTTCGAGGCCGGTGACGACCTCGTGATGGTCCGCGAGTTTCCGTCAGGCTCGGGGATCCCCTGGTACGTCTTCGTCGTGGTGCCCGCAGAGGACTTCTTCGGCAACGTCCGCCAGCAAGCGCTGCACGGCGTGCTGATCGCGCTCCTGGCGGCTCTCCTGGCGGTGCTCGCCGGCGCCTTCTTCTCGAGCCGAGTGTCGGGTGCGCTGCGCGAGATCTCGGACGAGCTCGCGCGCGTCGGCCGGTTCGAGCTCGGCACGAGGCGTCTCCCAGCGAGCTCGTTCGTTCGCGAGGTGAACGAGATGTCCGACGCGGTGGAGAGCATGAAGTCGAGCCTGCGCTCGTTCGGCCGCTACGTGCCTCGCGACCTCGTTCGAGAGCTCCTGCGCACCGGGACCGAAGCGGAGCTCGGCGGGCAGCAAGCAGAGCTGACGACGCTCTTCTCCGACATCGCGGGATTCACCACGGTCGCCGAGTCGATGGAGCCCGACGAGCTCGTCGCGCTCCTCGGCGACTACCTCGAGGCGATGAGCTCGGCCATCCGGGATCACGGCGGAACGGTCGACAAGTTCATCGGTGACGCGATCATGGCCTTCTGGGGCGCGCCCACGTCGCAGGAAGATCACGCCGCGCGTGCGTGCCGCGGCGCCATCGCGATGCGGCGAACGCTCGAGAAGCTCCAGGGCGAGTGGGAGGCGCAGGGGCGGCCGCGGTTCGTGACGCGGATCGGTATCAACACCGGCAAGTCGCTCGTCGGGAACATCGGCGCGCGCGAGCGGATGAACTACACGGCCATGGGCGATCCGGTGAACCTCGCCAGCCGGCTCGAGGGGCTCAACAAGGCATACGGCACCCGAGTCCTGTGCGGGGAACGGACGGTGCAGGCCGCGGGCGAAGCGTTCGTGTTTCGGCCGGTGGATTGGGTCGCGGTCAAGGGCAAGGCGCGCGCCGTCCTCGTCCACGAGCTCGTCGGTGCGGCGGAGGACGTGAGCGAGGAGAAGCTCGCCGCCGTCGCGAAGTACCGGGCCGCGCTCGACTCGTACCGCAGGCGCGACTTCCAAGAGGCGGCGCGCGCGTTCGCGGAGGCGCGCGAGGCGTTCGGGGGCGCGGACGGCCCGAGCACGGTGATGGCGGAGCGTGCGAGCCGGTATGCGGGCTCGCCGCCGCCCGCCGACTGGGACGGCTCGCACCACATGACGGAGAAGTGAAGGTCAGAAGTCGTAGCCGAAGTCGATCGACGCGATGTGCGAATCGAGAGAGTTCGAGCGCCAGTAGTACACGTAGCCGAGCTGGATGAAGCTGTCCGTCGCGGAGAGCGCGCCTTTGCGGTCGAAGAACCATCGAAGCGTGAGGCCAACCTCTTGCGCGTCGAGCGTCTCGAGATCGGAGTCGCCGGTGCGCGGTGCGTACGCGGGCGCGTCCGATGCGACGAGATCCGTCCAGAACCACGGGGCGGTCTGGTGGTGGAAGCGATAGTGACCGCTGAGCCAGAAGTCGCCGAGATACTGGGTGAGCGTCGCTTGGGCGGTGTGCGCGGTCGCGTCGAACGTGTCGACGTAGAACCGGTAGCCCACTCCGAGCACGGTGTGCGTTCGCGGAATGGCCTGACGCAGCTCCGCCGCGAACGTGTGGCGCGACCGCGTGTGCGGGAACTTCTCGCTGACGCGCGTTCCGCCCTCGACCGGCACCGAGTTGTACGTGGTCTCGAGGCGCCCGACTTGGGAGGTGAACGTGTACGTGCCGCTCACGATCGTGGTGGGCGAGAGCAGCTGGGAGAGCGAGGACGACAGGCTCGCCGTCAGCCGGTTTTCGACCGGCCCCGGGTCGATCCCCTGCCACGTGATGGCGTCGAACGAGTCGTAGATGACCTCGACCCCGGTGCGGAGGGTCGCGTTGTCGTCCGCGAAGCTCCGCGCGAAGCTGGCACCGAGAAAACCGGTGCCCCAGTACTCCTCGAAGTGCGCGCCCCAATGCAGCACGAGCTGGTCGTTCGGTGCCGTCCGCACGGTGCTCACGACGTCGAGGCTCCCCGCTTCGTTCTCTCGCGACGCGGTCGTCATGACGTCGATCGCGTCCGGTGAGGCGGCGCTGACGATGTCGATCGGGATCGTGACGTCGTGCGTGACGTTCTCGTTCTGGCGGACGCGGAAGGCGCCCGCGGGCTGGAATATGAGCGCGTGCTCGCCCCCGCGTAGGTGCGAGTCGGGCGCGTCCTGGGATTGGTAGCCCGCGCCCTCTTGCTCGAAGAAGGCGAAGCGGAGCCGGACGTTCTCGAACGTCCACTCGTCGTGGGAGTCGCCTTCCTGCGCTCGCGCGGGAGCGATCACGACGCCGAGCGTGACCGCGAGGACGCTCGCGAAGATCGAGATGATCCGTCGGTGGAGCGTCGAGGGAGCGCGCATCTCAGTTTCCGCAGGCGCAGCCGCCGCCCGCGGGCCGCCCATCACCGCCGGCAGCCACTTCGCGGGAATCGTGAAGCTTGTTCAGCGAGCGCGCTTCGAGCTGCGAAGCGCTCGGATCCATCGCGGGATCGGCGATCGCCTCGCGCTGATAGCGCGGAACCACCGCGCAGCCTCCCAGTGCGAAGAGTAGGGCGACGGTCGAGATCGGCCGGACCATGGCGCAGAAGGATACTCGCCCGCCTGCTCCGGTGCACCGAGGAGCGGGAGGGCGCCCCACCGAGCCCTCAGAACGGGCTGGCGAGGTCGGCCCTCGTGACGAACTCGCGATCAGTCAGGCTCTGGAGGAACGCGATCATGTCGTCCTTGCCCTGGGCCGACATGGTGAAGCCGTGGACGAAGATGCTCTTGTACGGGCTCTAGCGCCCGTCGCCGAGGTACAGGCCGGTCGTCATGTTGCGGCCGCCGGCGGCGTACGTGTCGAGCACCTCGCCGAGCGTCGCGATGCTGCCGTCGTGCATGTAAGGCGCGCGTCAGCTCGATGTTGCGGAGCGTCGGCGGCTTGAAGCGGCCCTTGTCGTCGGCGTCTCCCGTGAACTCGAAGAGGCCCTTGTTGTCCGGCGGGTACGCGCCGCGCCCGTCGACGTTGTACAGGCCGTTGTTGAAGAACACGGCCTCGTCGAAGACGACGCCCGCGTGATCTGCGCGCGCGGAGAAGTTGAAGCCACCGTGGCAGTGGAAGCACTCGAATCGCTCCGAGAAGAAGAGCGACATCCCGCGCAGCGCCGACTCGCTCATCGCCGCCACTTCGCCGTCGCCACCCAGCGGTCGTAGGGAGAGTCGCCGCGTGACGAACGTGCGCTCGAACGATCGCGATCGCGCGCACGGCGTTGGCCACGGTGATCGGTCCGGATCGTCGGGAAACGCCTCCGCGAATCGCACGGGGTAGTCGGCGTCGGCGCGGAGCGCGTCGAGCAGCTCGTCCTCCTTGCCGCCGAGCCCGAGCTCGATGATCGGCGAGTCGCCGAACATCGGAAGGAGCGCCTGGGCCTCGAGCGTGAACACGACCGGGTTGGCCCACGTAGCGTCGCTTGATACGCGACGTTCGACAGGCGCCATCGAGCTCCGCGGGTGCATCATCCCCGTCGAGCCCATCGCGTTCGACATGCCGTCGGTGAACGCGAACTCCTGCTGGTGGCAGGTCGCGCACGACTCGGTCTGGTTGTCGCTCAGCTTCGTGTCGTAGAAGAGGAACCGGCCCAGGTCGACCTTCGCCTGGCTCATCGGGTTGTCCGCGGGCACGCGCGGCAACGGGAACCCGGTGGGCAGGTCCCATTGCCACTCGGCCTCTTCGCTCGGGCAACCGGTCGCGCCGAGGATCGCGCTCGCGATCACGAAGACGATGAGAGCATCGTTACGCGGTCGCACGGCTCACTCCATGCGGAAGAAACGCTGCGCTTCGGCCGGGCCGCCCGCGAACGGAAGCCCGAGGCCCGCAAAGACGGGCACGCAGTCCGGGTCGGTCGCGGTCGCCATGCAGCCCGGCGGGGTGTCCGGTGTGTTCGCGTCCATGTCCGACTCCTCGAGGAGCCCGGCGAGGTCGGCGGCGATCACGCTCGCGGTGGGATCGGGGCCGTCGACCGCGATCGATGCGACGTTCGGATACGTGCACATCGTGACGCCCCCGCTCAGATCGCCGTCACAGCCCGTCGAGCCGAGGTGGATGCGCCAGCCGTCCGGAAGGCCCGTGCTCGTTCCTTCGGTGCGCAGGAACTTGTAGCCGCCCTGCCATCCCCAGAACATCGACGTGAGGTTCAATGGCGAGCCCGCGAGGGTGGCGTCGGCGTGGTTGAGGTCGAACGGGACGCCGAGCTCGAAGCGCACGCCCGAGTACGGTCCGGGGACGTCGACCTTGCCCTTGACGACGGAGTTCATCGCGCTCGTGCCGCCTTCGCACGTCGATGTGGCGTCCTCGAAGTCGAGGAGCGCGACCCTGCCGTTCTGCCACGCGCCGTCGTCGTCGAGGCTCACCGGCACCTCGGTGCCGTCCATGGTCACGAGTCGAACGTCGTGGATGTAGAAACGGAAGTCGGACACGGTCAGCTCGGTCGCGGTCGTGCCCACGCCCGGGTAGGTGTTGCCGCAGACGAACGGATCGTTTCCGATCTGTGCAGCGAAGGTGAGCGAGACGGGGTCGCCGCCTCCACACGCGGAAGTGGCGACGAGAATCGCCAAGCAAATACATGCATTTCGGGTAGCCATGCCCGTAGCCTAGCGCCGTCGCGCGAGCGATGCGAGCGAAGGGCCGAGATTCTCGAAATCGAGACGAGCGTGCGTCAGACAGCGCGGATCATTCCGCCGGTGGTGCGCTCTCTACATCCGCTGCGTGCGCGCCCCGCGCCGGTGTGCGCACAACGATGCGCTTCGCGTCCTCGACGATCAGATACAGCGACGGCACGAGGAAGAGCGTGATGATCGTGGCGAACAGGACGCCGAACCCCAGGCTGATGGCCATCGGGATGAGAAAGCGCGCCTGCACCGACGTCTCGGTGATCATCGGTGCGAGGCCGAGGAACGTGGTGAGCGAGGTGAGGAGGATCGCGCGAAACCTCCGCCCGCCCGCGGCAGCGATCGCTTCTGCCGGCTCGAGGCCCTCGGCGCGATAGCGGTTGGCGGCGTCGACCAGGACGAGCGAGTCGTTCACGGCGACGCCGGAGAGGGCGACGATGCCCATCACGCTCATCAGGCTGAGGTCGTAGCCCATCAGGACGTGGCCGAGGTATGCGCCGATCAGCCCGAACGGGATGGCGCTCATGATGATCACGGGCTGGATGTAACTGCGAAACGCGGCGGCGAGCAGGCCGAACATCGCGATGATCGCGATGATCGCTCCCGTGCCGAGCGCGTCGAGCGTCTCGGCTTGCGACTTCTGCTCTCCGGTGAGCCGATAGCGGAGACCAGGGAAGTCCGAGAGTAGCCTCGGGAGCACGTTCTTCTCGATGTCACCGACGACCTCGGTCGCGTTCGTCCCGCGCGCGACATCGCCGGTCACGCGCACGATCCGGCGCTGGTCGACGCGCTGGATCTGCGTGTACGCGCGTCCTCGCACGATCTCCGCCGCCTGCGCCAGCGGGAGCTCGCCCCCACGCGGCGTCCGGATCATCAGCTGCTCGACGTCGTACAGCGACGTGCGCTCGGCGAGAGGACGACGGACGTACGTCCGCACCTCGTCGCGCCCTCGCTGCTGGCGCACCGCCTCGGCGCCGAAGAAGGCGCTCCGCACTTGGCGCGCGACGTCGAGCTCGCTGAGGCCGAGCGCGCGGGCCTCCGGCCGGATGCGAAAATCGAGCTGCTCCTTGCCTTGCCCGAACCCGTCGTCGATGTCTTCGACGCCCGAGTACGTGCGGATCGAGCCCGCGAGACGCTCCGCTGCCGACTCGAGCGTCGGAAGGTCCGTGTGGCTGAGCTCGATGTCGATGGGGCTCCCGTCGCTCGGCCCGGTCGAGAACTGGAACGTCAACGACTCGATGCCGGGGACCGATCCGATTCGCTCTCGCCAGCGCCGCGTCAGCTCGGCGCCCGAGAACGGCCTCCGGTCGATGGGCACGAGGTAGACCGAGACCTGCGCGAGGTGGCTCCCCGCGGTCGTCGAGGCGCCGAAGCCGCGCGTCGAGGTGCTCCCGGTCTCGGCGTACACGCCGCGCAGGTACCGATGGCGGTCGCCGTACTCGGAGACCACGTCCTCGAGCGCTCGTTCGACGCGTTCGCGCACACGTCGCGTCTCCTCGACCGACGTCCCGAACGGCATCGTGATCTCCGCGGCGACGACGTCGCTCTCGATCTTCGGGAGGAACGTGAACGCGAGGCGGCCGCCGGCCGTGAGACCGGTCACTCCGATGAAGAGCCCGACGCACGCGGCGAGCACGAGGTAGCGGTGCCGCGACGCCCATCGCAGAGCCGGCACGTAGTAGTTGGCGATGAAACGCTCGAATGCCCGGCTGAACCGCTGCTGCGGTCGGTCGATGAAGGCGAGCAACCTCCCGAGGCGCGGGGAGGGATGCGCGAGGTGGGCCGGAAGGACGAGGATCGACTCGAACAGCGAGACCAAGAGCACGATGATCACGACCGCGGGGATCACGCGGAAGAACTTCCCCGAGATGCCCGGCACGAACAGCATCGGGGCGAACGCGATGCACGTCGTCAGAATGGCGAACACGACCGGGCCCGCGACCTCGCGGACGCCCGCGATCGCCGCCGGGAGCCAGCCGAGCCCGTCCTGGCGGTGCTTGTAGACCGCTTCGCCGATGACTATCGCGTCGTCGACCACCATCCCGAGCGTGACGATGAACGCGAACAAGCTGATCATGTTCAGCGACACGTCGATCATCGGCATGAAGAGGAACGTCGCGAGGAACGAGACCGGGATTCCCATCGTGACCCAGAACGCCAGACGGACCTCGAGGAACAGACCGAGCGTGAACAGGACGAGCACGAGCCCGATGGTCATGTTCCGGAGCAGGAGGTTCATCCGGTCGCGATAGATCTCGGACGAGTCGGACCAGATCGCGTAGGAGACGCCCGGTGGGAGCCGGTTCTCGCTCTCTTCGACGAACCGGTGGACCGCGTCGGAGACCTCGATCGGGCCTTCGTCGCCGACGCGGTAGACTTGGACGAGCGCAGCGGGGTGCCCGTCGAAGTCGGCCTCCTGGTCGGTCTCGGTGAACCCGTCGACGACGTTCGCGATGTCGCGAACGCGGACCTCGCTCCCCTCGGCGTCGCTCGTCAACACGATGTCGCCGAACTCGTCGCCCGTTCGCCGTCGTTCCGTCGTTCGCAGCAGCACTTCGCCGCCGGGGGATTCGACGCCCCCGCCCGGCACCTCGACCGAGGCCTGGCGAATGCGCGCGGCGATCTGGTCGATCGTGAGATCGTGGTCTCGCAGGCTCGCTTGAGGTACCTCGACGCTGATCTCGTACGAGCGAACGCCCGCGAGCTCGGCGTACGAGACGTCGGGATCCGCGAGGAGGTCGTCCCGCGTCTGCTCCGCGAGGACCCGCAGATCCCGTTCGGACTTGTCGCCGTACACGACCAGGCTCAGCACCTGACGACGGCTCTCGGCGAGCGAGACCACGGGTCGCTCGATGTCCTCCGGGAACGACGTGATCCTGTCGACCGCCGACTTGATGTCTGCGAGCGCACGATCCTTGTTCGCGCTCGCGCGGAGCTCCACCGCGACGACCGCGACGCCCTCGCTCGCGTAGGACCGCACTTCCTGGATGTCGTCGACTCCCTGGATCGCCTCCTCGACCGCGAGGACGACACCCTGCTCGACCTCGGCGGGGCTCGCGCCGGGGTACGGGACGTTGATGAGCACGAGGTCGAGCTCGAACTCGGGGAACACCTCCTGCTTCACGCGAAACATCATGAGGAGCCCGGTCACGAGCAGGAAGAGCATGATGAGGTTCGCCGCGACCGAGTTTCTCGCCATCCACGCGAGCGGCCCCTGCATGCGCGTGTCGGCCTTCGTCGTCGGCTCGGGCGGTGGCTCCGCGCTGCTCGCGCTCTTTGGCTCGCTCATCGCTGCGCCCTCGGATGCTCCTCTGGGATCGCCGATTCCTCCGTTCGCAGGCGCATCCCCTCGACGGGCGACGGGATCCGGCTCGTCACGATGCGGTCGCCCGGCTCGATGCCTCGCGTGACGAGCACCGAGCCCTCGAGGCGCCACGCGATCGCCACGTCCCGCATCACGAGCGTCGAGCGATGGCTCATGAGCCAGACGCGACTGCCGTCGCGAAGCGCGGTGCGTGGGATCTCGACCGCGTTGCGGATCGTCGTCGCGTCGAGCTCGACGCGCACGAACGAGCCGAGGAGCAGAGGCAATCCCGGCTCTTCGCGCTCGAAGCCGAGCGGATCGCGGATCTCGACGAGCAAGCGCGCCATCTGGCCGGCGGGATCGAGGTCGCCGAACAGACGGAGCACACGCCCCTCTCGCTCCACGGTCTCCTCGCCCGCGTCGTACACGACCCGAACCGCACCACCCTCGGTCGCGTTGTAGCCTGGCACCCGGATGTGCGAGAGCGACTCCACCGGCACCGACACCTGAACCCAGAACGCGTCGGTTCCGACGAGCGTCGCGACCTGCGAAGTCGCGCCGACGACCTGCCCGAGGTCCGCGTTCTCCGCCTGCACGACGGCGTTGAAGGGCGCGATGAGGCGTGTACGGCTGAGATCGAGCTGTGCCCTGTGCACTGCGCTCGCCGCAGCGCGCACCGTGACCTCCGCGGTCTCGAGGTGCGGTTGTCTGAGCGCGAGCGCGCGGCCCTCGTCGGTCGTCTCGGTCGAGTGGTCGTCGAAGAGCTGCCACTCTCGCTCCGCGACCTGCGCGCGCCCCGATTCGACCTGTCGGTCCAGCTCCGCGCGTTGCAGATCCGCGGCTCGCTGCTCGACCATCGATTGATAGTCGCTCGGGTCGATCCGCACGAGCGTCTCCCCGCGCTGGAACCGACCTCCCGGCACGAGCTCGTCCGCCATCCACACGATGCGCCCGCTCACCTGCGGGATGAGCACGACGCGCTGCGCGGGAACGACCGAGCCACGCGCGGTCAGGACGACGGGGTGGTCGGCGGCGTCGGCTTCCATCACCTCGACGAGGGTGCGCGGGTCGGGCGGCTCGGTCCGCTCCGGCTCGGGCTTGGTCGCGACGAAGTAGCTCCGTACGCCGATGCCCGCTCCGACGAGGGCGAGGCCGAGCAAGACGAGCAGCGCCTGGCGAGACCTGGTCATCGATCGTCTGCGGCCGGCTCGTCGGCCTCGCGAAGCTCTCGCGGCTCGGGCGGCGTGAGCGCGGCGGTCCAGCTTCCCCCGAGCGCGCGATGAAGCTGAACGCGGCTCGAGACCAGCGCACGGCGCGCTTGCAGCAGACCGGTCTCGGCCTGCTGCTTTTGGGTGAGCGCGGTCAGCACGTTGAGGAAGTCGCTGAGCCCGGCGCGGTACCGATTGCGCGCCTCGGTCAGCGTGTCATCGAGCACCTCGAGCTGGTGCTCGAGCTCCTCGATGTTCCTGCGCTGCGCGCGCTCGAGCGCGAGCGCGTTGTCGACTTCGACGAGCGCCGTGACGACCGTCTGCCCGTACTGTTCGAGACGCTCCTGCACGATCGCGCGGCTCCGGTCGACCTCGGCGCCGCGCCGTCCCCCGTCGATCACGCTCTGGCTCACGCTTCCGACGACGCTCCACACCACGTCTTCGAACAGGCGCAACAGATCCTGGGCTCCGAACCCGATGCTACCGGTGAGCCTCAACGTCGGGAAGCGCGCCGCGATCGCGGAGCCCACGCGGTAGTCGGCGGCGGTGACACGCCGCTCGGCCGCGCGCACGTCGGGCCTTCGCTGGAGCACGGTCGCCGGTAGCCCGACCGGCGGGAGCTCCGCCGGAGTCGGAAGCTCGGACGGGCCGTACGCGATGATCCCCATCGGCGGCGAGCCGACGAGCGCCATGAGCTGGTTCGACGCGAGCGTCGCTTGCCCTTCGAGGAGCGCGATGCGCGCGCGGATGGCGAGCACGTTCTGCTCTTGTTGATAGACATCGAGGGCGGCCGCCTGGCCGGTCTGGAATCGCAGACGCGTCAGCTCCGCGAAGGTCGAGCTCGTCTCGAGCTGTTCTTCGAGCAGCTGCTTCTGCGCGCGCGTCTCCACGAGATCGAACCACGCCTCCGCGACCTGGGCGGTGATCGAGAATCGCGAGCGCCTCGGCGTCTTCTCGCGCGGCCTGCGCGTCCAGCTCCGCGGCCGCCGCCTGGGAGCCGATGCGATCGAAGAGATCGAGCTCCCACGAGACCGGGATCGACGCGCCGAACGTGCTGAACTCCTGCGCTCCGAACGAGCCGAAGATCGAGCGCTGTCGGCCGGCTGACACGCTCACGCCGACCTCCGGCCAGAGCGGCGCGCCGGCCTGCACCGCGAGCGCCCGCGCCTGCTCGACGCGCGCCCACGCAGCGCGAAGCTGAAAGCTCTGCTCGAGCGCGCGATCGCAGAGGACCGAGAGCCTGGGATCGTCGAAGGTCCGCCACCACGGGTCGGCATCGACGCCTCGCTCGTCCCCCGCGCCCCCCTGGCCCGCGACCTCGTCCCCACCGGATGCGAACGCCGCGGGGGCTGCGATCGGCGACGCGGGGTGCTCGGTCACGTGGTACGGCAGGCAGCCGCTCGCGAACGTCGCGGAGCCGAGCAGAAGTACCTGGAAGGCGTGCGGCCGAGGACGGATCATCGAGAGCCGGGCTAACGAGGCGTAACTATGGGGTCGAGGGTCGGGAGCGCAACATTAAGAAGCGCCCGAGGTCCGGCCGGCTCAGGCGTGGGGAGGCTCGTCGTCCTCGGGCCGCTCGAGGCCCACGATCCGGAAGAGCTCGGGCCCAACTTGATAGAGATGCACCCGAGCGGGCCCGGGCGTGTCACGCCCGGCCGTCGACACCGCGACGTCGACGATGAGGTAGCGCGGCGGGTCGTGGTGGCCGACCTGTGGAGGAGCGAGCGCTACGCACACCCGGCCGTCGGGGCCGACCCGAGCATCCACGGGCTCTCCCGGGCCGGGGGGCCAGCCCGAGAACGAGGTCGCCCGCGCGTGACGGCTCGACGCCGAGCGGATGCCGGAGACGACGGCGAGGTCGTCGAGACAGAGCTCCTGCCGGCCGTCCCGCTCTTCGATCGCCGGCGCCGCGAGGGGCGAGAGCCTCGTGAGATAGCGCTCGAGGACCTTTCGTTGGCGGCCGCGCAGGATGCGTACGAGCTCGTGCGAGTAGAGGTCGCGCGAGAAGCGCCCGGTCTCGACGATCGCGCGCAGCGAAGGTACGTCGAGGCGCGCGATCAGGCGCGCCATCCACGCCGCGTCGCGCTCGGTGTGCTGCTCGAACGCGGCGTTCGGGTAGCCGTTCCTCCACCTGTCCGGCACGAAGCGACCGACGTCGTAGTACCCGAAGACCTCGAACGCGGGCCCCTTCGTCACGTCGCGGTACGGGCGCGGGAACAGGCCGAGCGTGAGGAAGTCCTCGGTCATGAACTGCAAGTCGATGTAGTGCGCGTGACCGAACCGCATGGACATGTCCGCCGACTCGGGCCACGCGATGCCGAACGAGTCGCCCGCGTCGAGAACGTAGTGACGGACGTAGCCATCACCGCCCTCGGTCTCGATCCACGCGTCGTAGTTGTTCTCGGCGCGCGTGTCGATGTGGTTCATCCAGGCGGAGAGCACGTACATCCCTCGGAGCTCGCGACGATGCTCGTGCGGAAAGACGTCGTTCGGATCGTCGCCGCGCGTGCCGAGGAACTGGAATCCCCCGAGCGGCGGCCCGTCGATGAACCGGCTCAGCGTCCCGCGGAGCCGCCCGTCCGGCGCCACCCCCGCCGACGCGAGCAGCTCGTGCAGGTCGTCTTCGGTGTACGGTCGCGGGTCGTGCCCGCTCGTGTGCGCGTCGGGCGCGATCTCGAAGTCACCGGGCTCGAAGAGAACGACCATGTTGCACGGAGTCGAGTATCCGAGCGCGTGGAGGAGGCGCGTCGAGATGCTGTCCGCCGCCGTGTTCCGCTCGGGCTGCCAGAAGTCGACCTTGAACACGTAGGTGTGGCCGTCCGCCGCTTCGATGTTGACACCCGGCGTCGTGCCGCCGGTCTTGCCTCTGACGATCGTCCACGGCTTCGGGGGCTCGTCGACACCCTCGCACGCCCCGAGCGCGACCTGGTCGCGCGTCAGCGTCCGGCGGCCGAGGCGATTCTCGAACCAGCTCGAGTCGGGCACCTCGTCGAGCGAGTTCACGTTCAACGCCTCGCGCCCCTTGCGGATCGCCCAGAGCTCCGAGAGCTGGCGAAACGCCACGTTGTCGACCTGGTCCCAGATCCACGCGGTGTAGAGCTCCTCCGGCTTCTCTGCGAACGGCCTCTGGTCGCGATCGCGCCAGATCGGCTCCGCGAGCGGGAACGGCCGAGTCGCCGCGGCGCCGCACGCGGCGCACGTCGCGAGCATCGAAGCGAGGGCGATGCGCGTGAACGCGCTCACAGCTGGTTCCTCGTGCCGAACAGAAGTCGGAAGCTCGTGATGTCGGCGCCCCGCTCGAACGTGTCGGTTCCGACCGCGAACAGCAGCTCGAATGGACTGTCGCCCGCGGCCGCCAGCTCGGGCTCGAGGCCGATCCCGAACGACATGCGCAGGTGCTCCGGCTCGAAGCCCTCGAGGTTCGGACCGAACACGTTTCCGATCTCGAAGTGGATGCGCCCGTCGATGAACACCCAGGCGGGCCACGTGTAGTGGATCGCGAGCACCGCGGCGCTCTGCCCGCGGAGCACGCCGGGCTGGAACCCCGCGAGCGGCCCGTCCCCGCCGGCGTCGACGAGCTCGGTGAACGGGACCGCCGCGTCGCCCACGGGCTCGACGAACGCCACCTCGCCCGTCACGCCGAGGACGCGGTGTCCGCCGAAGAGCTCGACCGCGATCGTCGCGTCGCCCGCCCACTCGATCCAATTCGAGCGCGCGATCGCGCCGAGCCCGATGTGCTGCATCACCCGACCTCCGAGCCGGACGCCGCCCTGCGGCGCGGCGGCGGGGGTGCGCGTGTCGAGCGCGCCGCGGATCCCGAGGCGCAGGTCGGAGTATCCAGAGACGAAGCCGTCCGGGAGCTCTTGGCCGAGCGCGCTCGCGAACGCGCCCGCAGACGGCTCGTCGTCGCCCCATGGGACGTCCTCGAACGAACGGCTCACGTACTCGGCCTGGTAGCCGAAGAAGGTCGACTGCCACGGCTTGAAGAGGAGCTCGCCTCCCGCCTCGATCGACGAAGCGGAGTATCGGGAGGTGTCGAGGCCGGCGTCGGTCGCGACGCCCGTCGAGTCGTACCCGACGCCCGCGTAGATGTAGTCCGGGCGGCGCAGGGCCTTGAAGCGCGTCGCCAACGTGGCGAGGTCCCCGAACGTGATCGTGTCGTGCACCGTCAGCGACAGCCAATCGAGGCCCCACTGCGCCGCGTGTAGCGAGATCCGGTTCTCGTCGAACAGGAACTTGTTCCAGTACGTGTAGATGCCGACGCTCGGGCTGAAGCCGAAGTCGATGAGCGCCGTCGGCAGCACGGCGACGTTCTGCTCCGGGCCGAACGTGAAGAACGAGAGCACCGCCTGGATCACCTCGCCCCGTTCGATCTCGGTCACGATGAACCCGAGCGGACGCCGGAGGACGAACTCGGACACGAGGTAGAGCGGGCTGAAGATCACCCGTGGGATCCACAGGAGCGCGTCTCCTGCGTTCGGACCGGGCTCGGGCCGACCGTCGAGGTCGGGCACGGCGCGGTGCTCGACGTCCTCCGCGCGCGCGGTGGGCGCGGCGATCGGCACGGTGCTCGTGAGCGAGATGGCCGCGGCGAGCACGAGAACGAAGAAGCGGCACGGCATCGGGGCGCTATTCAAGACACGGGGGGCCGATCGCGACAAGCTCACCCGCTCGCGCTCGACGACGAGATGGGCCGCGACACGCTCGGAGACGACGCGCGGCTGGGCGACGTACATCACGACCGACGGCGACCAGCTCCGCGACGCGGTCGCCGGCTACGTTGCGTCGCCGCCCCCGCTCTCTGCGGATCCGTCGGTGGGCGGGACAGGGTTCGAACCTGCGACATTCGGTGTGTAAGACCGACGCTCTACCGCTGAGCTACCCGCCCGAGCGGCCGCGAGCGTAACCCAGCGCTGGGCGCGTTCAAGCGTCTCATGTGCGGCAAGGTGTGCACGCGTGTCATATGGGCCCGTTGACACCCACCCCACCGATGTCGCCACTATCGGGCGTGGCGAGGTTTGCGTGGGCGATGCTGTCGATCGCCCTCCTCGGCTGTGGCCGGGTGGGGTTCCCCGCCAACTCGCGGATGGCCGTCACCGCAGACGAGTCGACCATCCACGTCGACGTGCCAGGCCGGTTCGCTCTCACCTTCGACGAGGCCTACAACTGGCAGGCGAGCTCCTGGATGAATCTCTCGTCGTCCGCCGCCGAAGAGCTGGCCGGAGGGGCTGGAGACGCGCTCGAGGAGCAGGTCCTCCAAGCCCCCTTCGCCGTGATGTACGGCGGTCGGTGGTACACGCTCGACAGCGTCGACTGGGCCGACCGAAACATTCGGATCCTCGACGCCGACCGGATCGTGATCGAGATCGGCTACGAGTGGCAGACGACCGACGAATCGTATTTCGAGGTGAACGCTGTCTACGAGATTCCGCACGGACGGAACCTGGACGGTCGAAGCCTCGCTCGAGAACAAGAACGACTCGCAGAAGCTCTTCGACATCGCGTACGCGCAGACCAATCTCCGCCCGACGATGGGATGGTCCGCGTCCGGAGAAGGCAGCTCGCTCGCGTTCGACGCGTCGACGGGAGCGTACTTCGCGTTCGCTCGCGACGCGGGCGCTGTGGGTGAGCTCCAGGCCGGCCCCGCGAGCTTCCAGTACAACGCCACGTTCGTCGACCTGGGCTCCTACGACACGTTCGACGTGAGGTGGACGAACCGGCTCCTGCCCTGAGCGCGGAGCCACGGTTCGCGCCGCGCGGTGGGTCCTAGCTTCCCGTGCCCCGTCGAGGGTTGATATCGTCCCACCCACCATGAGCCCCGCGGACACGAGCGAAGGCTCTCTCCTGCACGCGATCTCTCAGGGTCGACCGCGTCGCGGTCGAGCCCTGCTCGCCTCGTTGGTGGTGCACGCGGCGCTCCTGGCCTGCGCGGTCACGATCTCGCTGGGTGCGAGCGCCCGATTGGAGGAAGCTCCGGTCCTCCTCACGTTCTTCGACGCTCCGGTCGCGACCCAACCGTCCGAGCCCTCGTCAGGCGGAGGAGGTGGCGCCGCGGCCGTCCCTGCGCCGCCCGCTCCGGCCCAGGACGAGGTCGCCCCGCCCGTCCCGCCCCGCCCCCGACACCACCTCACGTTCCAGGACCCGTCCGAGCAGGTTCCCGAGTTCGACCCGGGTGACGTCTTCCAGCCGCTCGAGCCGCCGCCGGCAGCCGGGAACGGGACGGGCACGGGCAGCGGCACCGGCACGGGGCCCGGCACCGGAACCGGAGCGGGGTCGGGCACCGGCAACGGCGACGGTGCGGGGACGTCGGGTGGGGTCCGCCCGATGTACCTCCCGGCGGGGATGCAGCGGCCGCGGCGCATCTCCGGTGTGGACCCCACCTACACGCGCCTGGCCCGCCAGGCGGGGGTCCAAGGGGACGTCGTCGTGCGGATTCGAGATCGGCGCCGATGGCGTCGTCAGGGACGTTGTGGTCTTGACGGGCATCCCCCTCCTCGACGATCAGGTGATACGCACGGTTCGCCGCTGGCGGTTCAGCCCCACGATCGTGCAAGGACGGCCCGTGTCGATCTATCTCATCCAGCGCGTCAGCTTCGAGCTCTGAACGCGATGCAGTTCGAGCTCCTCGATATCTGGAGTCACATGAGCCTCGTGGCGCGGCTCGTGGTGGGGCTGCTGCTCGTGATGTCGGTGATCGCGCTAGGCGTCGCGATCGAGCGATTTCGGACGCTGCGAGCGTTCGGTGTCCGGTCCGGCCGATACGCGGCCGCGCTCCAGCCGAAGCTCGACGCGGGCGATCTCGCGGCCGCGGCCAAGCTCGGCGATGCGCAGAGCCCGCTCGAGCGCGTGATCGGCGCCGGCCTCGGCGCGTACACGAAGGCGCAGGATCGAGCGCCGGATTCCGGGAAGCGCGCTCGAATCGGCGGAGGCGGCGCTCGAGCGCACGATCGTGGCGGAGGGGACCGAGCTCCGACGAGGCCTGGGCGCGCTCGCGACCATCGGGTCGACGGCGCCGTTCGTCGGGCTCTTCGGGACGGTCGTCGGCATCATCAACTCGTTCGCCGAGATTGCTCGCACCGGCTCGGGCGGGATGGAGACGGTGTCGGCCGGCATCGCCGAGGCGCTCGTCGCGACGGCGCTCGGCATCCTCGTCGCGGTTCCGGCCGTCGTGCTCTTCAACTACTTCTCGTCGAAGGTCGAGGCCGTCGAGGCCGCGCTCGCTTCGGGCGCGAGCGCGGTGCTCGATGCGATGCGCCGCGACGGGTGGCCGACCCGAGAGCGACCATCCAAGCGCCCGCCGAGAAGTCGGGTCGAGGGCAAGCGCGCGTCGTCCGCGTCCGAGGTCGCGCCGCGCGACGCGGCGCCGTCAGACGCCCCGTCGGCTCAGGGGACTGCGTCGGACGACTCGGGCCGCGAGAGCGGGAACGGATGAAGTCACCCGCTCGGCGCAAGCTCGTCTCCGAGATCACCGTCACGCCGCTCGTCGACGTCGTCCTCGTTCTCCTGATCATCTTTCTCGTCGTGGCGCCCCAGCTGGCGCGTGGCGCCGACGTGCATCTACCGACGGCGCGTCGAACGAGCCCATCACACGAGTCGGCGGTCGTCCTCACGGTCGCCGCCGACGGGACGGCGCAGCTCGGATTCCTCACCGCTCCCGAGAGGCGCGATCGCGCCCGCGGTCCGGGCTGCCCTCGCGTCGCGCCACCATCAAGAGGTGCTGCTCCGCGGCGACGTCGACGCCAGCTACGGCGACGTGATGAGCGTCTTCGAGGAGCTTCGGGGCGCAGGTCTCGGCTCGGGCGATTCGGCCGCGCAGCGGCCCGAGGGAGCGGAGCGCCGATGCGGCTCGGGCTTCGGCGGATCCCGCTCCGGTCGAGCATCAACGTGACGCCGCTC
Organism: uncultured delta proteobacterium; assembly: GCA_963740495.1. Lineage (GTDB taxonomy): Bacteria > Myxococcota_A > Polyangia > Polyangiales > CAVUEK01 > CAVUEK01. The sequence continues at coordinate 59,956 of CAVUEK010000001.1, read as the reverse complement.
GTCGATGTCGTCTTGGTCCTGCTGATCGTCTTCTTGCTGGTCGCGCCGCTGCTCGACGCTCAGCTGGGCGTGGCGCTTCCCACCAACGAGCGGGCCACCGAAGAAGCGGTGCCGGAAGACGCGCAGATCGTGATCGATCTCACCCGAGAGGGGGAGGGACTCCTCGATGGAAGGGTGATGGACGACGAGGAGCTCCGGTCGGCCCTCCGCGAGCGCCTCCGATACCGGCCCGAGCGAATCGTGTTCTTCCGGGGAGACCCCCTAGCGCGGTATGGTCGGTGGCGGTGATGGACACCGCGCGGGAAGCTGGGGCGCGGGCGCTCGGAGCCGTGGTCCAGACGGGTGGGGAGGATGGAACTTGAAATTCGGCGGGGCCCGAGCCTCGATGGTCGGCGCGGGCGGCATCGCTCCTCCGCAGCGCTCCTTTCCACGGCGTTCGTGGGTCAGACCGCGCACGCCCAGGCGACAGGAGAGATCCGCGGGCGCATCCAGAACGCGGCCAGCGACGAGGGCCTCGGCACCGTCGTCATCGTGGCGCAGAGCCCAGCGGCGCTCGGCGATCAGTTCGGCTTCTGCGAGTAGAACGGTCGCTCCGAGATCCCGCTCCTCCCGCCCGGCACCTACACGCTGGTCTTCGAGCTCGACGGTTTCCGAGAGCGAACCGTCGCGGGGGTGACGGTCGAGCTCGGGCGCACGACTCCGTCACGGTCGAGCTCGTTCCGAACGCGATCCGCGCGGAGCGCATCGTCGTCCCCGCCCCCGAGACAGGCCCGATTCGACCGCGGCTTGCGCGAGTCCGGCACGAACATGAACCGCGATTCTGATCCGCTCGACGCCGTCGGGGCGTCGCTACACCGAGGTGCTGCAGCGACACGCCGGGCGCGACTGAGGATCCGACCGGCGTCTCGGTGTTCGGCGGCACCGGCCTCGAGAACGCTACATGATCGAGGGCCTCAACACGGCGACGTGCAGTTCGGGCAGGCGGCCGCGGATATCAACACGGACTTCTTCGAGGAGATCGAGATCAAGAGCGGCGGGCTATCATGCCCGAGTTCGGCCGCTCGACGGGCGGCATCTTCAACCTCGTCCTGCGGAGCGGCGGCAACGAGTTGCACGGAGACGTGTTCGTCAACGCGTCGCCGGGGTTTCTCCGCGCGACGAGCGGCCGATTGCATCGCGCCGGCGAGGCGATCGCGTCGCGCGGACGTTCTGCTGCTCGATCTGGATGTCGGGTTCGACATCGGCGGGCCGCTCGTGAAGACGCGGCTCTGGTTCTTCGGCGGGTTCAACCCGCAGTTCATGTTGACCGACGTGTCACGCATCTACCAGGACGCGCGTCGACGAGCTCGAGCAGGACGAGGACGGCGCGACGCTCTCGAGCACGCCGGACGGCGAGCCGGACATCGATCCCGCGACCGGGCTCGAGCGGCTCGTCGAGGTCGGGCGCTCGCACCACGACCGCTCGCGCCGCTTCTATCTGCTCGCCGCGCAAGCTCACGCTCGCGGTCGACGCCCGATCACCGGATCTCGCTCGCGTACTTCGGCAACCCGGAGGAGACCTCGGCGTCTCCGCGGCCCGGGGGCGATTCGCTTCGCGAACGGGCGTCAGCGGATCGCCCGGGTACTACAACGGCGAGCGCAGCGGCGGCTCGCACAACGTGGTGCTGACTTACGCCGGGCAGTTCTCGGAGGGGCGCTTCCGCGTGGAAGCGTTCGCGGGCTATCCACACGAGCGCGACGTCGTCGAGAACAGAGCGACGAGCCCCTGCGCGAGTTCCTCTACGAGCAGGTCGCTCGACGACCTCGAGCCGGGGCACTGTCCGCCGGAACCGCGACACGCCGTTCACCGACTGCCTCGTCACCGACTATCACAGCGGCGGGACGGGCTCCCGTACAGACGACGAGCTCACGCGCTGGGCCGGCGGCGTGAGGCTCACCAACCTGCTCGCGGAGCACACCAGATCCGCTACGGGCTCGAGGTCGAGTACAAGGTCTACTATCGAGACGATCGGATACTCGGGCAACGGCTACACGGGTTCGACTTCGGACCGAGCGCCGTCGACGACCCGTACACGAACGAGCGCGACTACTTCGCCAGGGTCGACGCGATGGGGAACACGGTGTTGCTCGACACCGACGGCAACGAGCCGCTCAGCGCGACCGTCGGAACGCTCACGACGAGCGCGTTCCTGCAGGATCTCGTGGCAGGTCAACGACTATCTCAGCGTCGGTGGCGGCCTCCGCTGGGACCTCGAGTCGCTTCCAGGACGCCGCGGGCTCGGCGCCCATCACGATCGCGGACGAACTCGCGCCCCGCCTCGGCGTCGTCCTTCGATCCGACGGGGGTCGGGCAAGCAGCCGCATCTATGCCTCGTACGGTTGGTTCTACGAGTCGGTCCCGCTGGATATCAACCTGCGGTCGTTCTCCGCGGAGGGAACGGCGATCCGATTCGCGGACGATCCCGGTGACGCGACGGCGGCGCTCATCTGCTTCGACGAGGACGGCAACCCGGTCCCCGGTGGTACGCCGAGGTCGACGGCTGCACGTACGACCCGTACGGCGTCCTCGGCGGCGAGAACTCTCCGGTCGTCAACGGGCTTCAGGGGCAGTACCACGACGAGTTCGTGCTCGGGGCGGAGTACGAGGTCATCGACAACTTGACCGTTGGGGTAAGCGGCGTGGCGCGCCGCCTCTTGCGCGCGGTCGAGGACATCTCGCCCGACGACGGCAACAGCTACTTCATCGCGAACCCGGGTGAGAACGACTGCGACGTCGCGGAGTATCTACCGCGCATCCGCTCGTCGACGCGTGCAGCGTGGGCGGCGAGTACGATCCCAACCACACGGTCTTTCCGAAGCCGACGCGGCTCTACGAGGGGCTCGTCATCGACGCCCGCCGGCGTCTCAGCGATCACGTCCAGTTCCTCGCCAGCTACACCCTGAGCCGGCTCATCGGGAACTACGCCGGGTTGTACTCACCGGACAACGGCCAGCTCGATCCGAACATCAGCTCCCAGTACGACCTCGTCTCGCTCGTCGAGAACCGCTACGGGCTGCTGCCGAACAACCACACGCACGTGATCAAGATCGCCGGCTCCTACGAGCTCGGCGGTCTGACGCCGACGCTCTCCGGGCTGACGATCGGCCTGCGCTACACGTCGCAGAGCGGTCAACCGATCAACTACCTCGGCCGACACGAGTTCTACGGCCGGAACGAGGTCTTCATCCTGCCCCGAGGGGCGGGCGGCGAGACCCCGTGGGTTCATCGGTTCGATCTCTTCGTCGGCTACGACATCAAGCTCGGCGGGACGTACGTGCTCAACTTCAACGCGACCATCTTCAACCTCTTCAACTTCCAAGAGGTCACTTCGGTGAACGAGGAGTACACGAGCAACGTCATGCGCCCCGCACCCGAAGGGACTCCGCTCGCGGACCTCCGCACGATCGACGGGGACCCAGTCGAGGTCAATCCCACGTACGGCGAGGCTACCTCGCGACAAGCTCCGCTCAACGTTCGCCTCGGCGTCCGCCTCAGCTTCTGATCGTCGCCAGCATCTCGGCGCGCCGCAGCGCAGCGCGCGCGAGCGTCTGATGGTCGACCGAGCGCAGGCTCGAGTCGGCGGCGCGGGCAGCGCGCTGAAAGGCCGTCTGCGCTTGCGACGTCTCTCCGCGCGCCGCGAGCGCTTCGCCGAGGAGGAACCACGCCGTGGCGTTCTCGGGCGCCCGGTCGAGGAGCATCCGAAGAGCCGCCTCGGCGGCCTCGGGGTCGCCCGAGCTGAGGGCGCGTGCGGCCAGCTCGAGCTCCGCGTCCGCCGTCGGTGGAAGCGGCGCCGCTCTCACGAGGGACGGCACCGGCTCCCTCGGCGCGGGCCGGAGTGAACGCGCCGGCGCGACCGAAGCCCGGCCGGGCGCGAACACGCCGAGCGGCGCGTCGGGGCTCGCCCTCTGCCACGGCGCGCGCAAGACCACCTCCGTCGGCGCGACGACGAGGACCCCACCGGGCTTGAGCTCGGCGAGCAGCTTCGTCGCGATTGCGATCGCGGTGCGCGGCTCGAAGTAGATGAGGACGTTGCGGCAGAAGACGACGTCGAACGGGCCCTCGCCAAGCGCCGGGTCGGGCCCGATCAACGTCGCGGCGCCGAAGCGGATGCTGCGTGCGAGCTCGGGCGGGGCGCTCCAACCGTGCACGGGATCGGCATGGCGCAGGCCGCGCGTCGCGCGCGCCGGGTACACGCCCGTCCGCGCGACGTCGAGGTGCGCTTCGCTCACGTCGGTTGCGACCACGCGCACCGGGATGCCGGCATCGGTCGCGGCCAGCACGATCGTGTACGGCTCTTCGCCCGTCGCGCAGCCCGCGGACCAGATCTTCGGCACGATCCCCCGCTGAACGATCGGTGGCAGGACGCGCTGCACCAAGTGCTCGATCTGCTCGGCGTGCCGAAAGAAGGACGTGTGGGGCACGGTCGCGGCGGCGACGAGCTCGGCGATGATCGCCCGGTCGCGTCGCGCGGCCACGTCCGCGAGCCACTGCTCCTCCGAGCGCCCGGCCTCGCGGGCGTTTCTGCGGACGACGCGGTCGAGGCTCCCTGGCCACGACGCGGGCACGTGCCCGAGCTCGGGGCCGAGCACGTGGGCGAGCAACCGGTCGACCGCCGGATCACGCACGGGTGGTCCTCTCAATCCAGCGCGCGACGTGGATGCCCAGATCCTTGGCGGGCACGGAGCGGACGCGCGGCGACTTCTCGAGCGCCGCGCGCGGCATCGAACCGACGACGCAATCGTCCGGTGCCTGCGCCATGCACGAGGCGCCACGCGCGAGGAGCTCGGGGACAGCGGACGCTCCGTCGCGACCCATTCCGCTCAGGACGACCGCGAGCAAGCGCGAGCCGAGGCTCGCCGCCGACGACAGGAGCACGCTCGCCGACGGACGGTGACCTTCGACCGGAGGATCGTACGTGATGGCCAACCTCTCCCCGCGTACCACGAGGTGGCCTTCGGCGGGAGCCACGGCGACCCGGCCGATCTCGAGGGGGTCTCCGGTCGTCACGACTCGGGTGTCGTGGCCGATGCTCCTTATCCAGCGCGCGAACCCCGCTTCGCGGCCTTTCGGCATGTGCTGCAGGATGAGAACGGCGGCCTCGGCGACGGGCAGCCCGGTGAGCAATTTCTCGAGCGGCTCCATCGCGCCCGTCGATCCGACGATCGCCACGACAGGCGGAAACACGCTCGTGGTCCCGCGGCGGCCGGCTGCCCGGACGACGCTTCGGACTCGAACCGCCCCGGCCTTGGTGGAGAGGTCCTTCTTCGAGACGAAGGCCCGCGCACCCTGGGCCACGGCCTCGCGTGCGAGCGGAGAGTCGTGCTCGACATCGCTGACGACCACCACCGGACGCTCGTCCGACAGCTGGCGAATGACCGCCAAGCCCGTCTTGCCGGGCATCCAGAGGTCGAGCAGCACGACGTCCGCAGAGCGATGGAGCGCCTTCGCGATCACCTCGTCGGCCGAGCGCACCTGACCGATGACGCGCATGTCCGGTGCGGCGTCGATGACCCGTCGGACGACCTCGGCGGCGATGTCCGAGTCGTCGACGATCAAGACTCGAGTGGTCATGGGCTCGGGATCAGCGTCTCTCGAGGCAGGCCTCCACCACCTCGCGAAGACGATCTTCCACGAAACGGTGCTTCGAGAGAAACGCTCGCACGCCGAGGGCCCGAGCGCGTGCTTCGGTCTCGGGGTCAGAGCGGGTGGTCAAGACGACGATCGGGACTCCGGCGGTCGAGGGCTCGTGGCGGAGCCTCGAGATGAGGGCGAGCCCGTCGAGGTACGGCATCTCGAGGTCGGTCAGCACCAGAATCCGGCCGGTCGGAGAGAGCGCGCGCGAGCCCGTCGCGGCCGTCCACGGCCTCGGTCACGCGCAGCCCGAACGAGCGCAAGAGGCCGACCAGGAGCTCGCGAGCCACCGGTGCGTCCTCGACGACGAGCGCGTGCGCCTCACCGGAGGCAGCGTCCACCGGCATCACGTCCGAGCGGCTCGTGACGCCGTGGATGGCTTCGACGTCGAGGAGCTGGATCGTTCCCCCGTCGGGAAGGACGCCGACGCCGCGAACGATGGGAGAGCGAAAGGCGAGCTCTTCGGTGCGCTGGAACGTGATCGGCCGCGGGTTCTGCACGGCGTCGAGCGTGAGCGCCACGTCGCCCGCGCGATGGCGTAGCACCACGGCGACGTCGCCGATGCGGCTCCGTCCGCGGCCTTGCACAATCGCCGAGAGCGCGTGCACGGGCACGAGCGCCCCCTCGTCGTCACCGACGCGCATCATCGGGCCGCGAGCGGTCTCCTCCATGGCCTGGACACGGCGAACGGTCACCACGGAGCGCGCCGACACCGCGTACGTCTGCCCGAGCGAGAGCAGCGGCACGACGACGTCCGCCTCGAGCTTCGTCGGGACCGTGAGCAGAAACCTCGCCCCGACTCCTTCGGTGGACTCGACCGCCACCGATCCGCCGATCGCGGCGATCTCGCGCGCCACGACGTCGAGGCCGACACCGCGCCCGGATATCTGCGTCGCGACCTCGCGAACGCTGACCCCGTGCTCGAAGATGCGGTCGAGGACTTGGGCGTCGCTCATCCCGCGCGGCGCGTTCTCGTTCTGCTCGAGCTTGCGACGCAGGCCGTCGAAGTCGATCCCTCCGCCGTCGTCCTCGACCATCGCTCGGACCGTGGTCTCGTCCTGCACGAGGGCGACGTGGATCCGCCCGCGCGGTGGCTTGTGTCGCGCCGCGCGGCTCTCCGCGCTCTCGATGCCGTGATCGACCGCGTTGCGGACGAGGTGGAGGAGGCAAGGGCGGAGACGCTTCTCCACCGCGGCGTCGAGGAGCGCGTCGCCGGTGACCTCGACCGTGACCTCCTTGCCGAGCGTGCGAGCGGCGCTCCGCGCGATTCGGTGCACGTGCGCGACCAGCTCGTCCACCGAGACGAGCGACGCCCGATGGCCGAGATCCTCGAGCTGCTCGATCGTGAGGCTCGTCGTGAACTCGTTTGCCGACCACGACTCGCGGAGCGCGCTCAGCCGGCGCTCGATCTCGGTCCCGTAACCGAGCGTCTTCACGATGCGCTCGCGCAAGAGCTCGGCCGATACGTCCGGACGGATCTCGGCGAGGAGCGCGCGGACCTGGCGCTGGACCTCGGCGAGCTCGGGGAGGAGCAGCGCCTGCTCGGCGTGAAGGCGCCGGAGCTCGTAGAGCAGCGGTTGGACGCTCTCGATCGGCAGCGACCGCTCGTGCCGCTGGGTGTGCTCCGCGACGGTTCGCTCCTCGGGCGGAGGGGCCTGCGCCTTCGCCGCCGGCGGCGCGGCATCCGATGTTGCCTCCGAGCGGGCGGCGGGCGGGCGCGAGCCGCGCGCGTTCTTCACGGCCACGAGCGCGGCCTCGAGCGCCCCGAACACCTCGCGGAGGTCGAGCGCCTCGTCGGAGTCGCGCGACGAGGCGAGGAGCCCGAGCGCTTCGAAGCCGCCGAGCAACGCGTCACCCGCGAGAATCCGGGCTCGCCGCGGCTGCGCGCAGTGCGTCGACCACGCTCTCGCACGACTCGAGGAGCCGGCCCGCCTCCTCGAGACCGAGCATGTGGGCTTCGCCCTTGAACGTGTGCAGCGTGCGCCGGAGCCGAGGCAGCTCCTCGATCCGGCCGTTCTCGACGCCGAGCCACTGGTCGGTGAGCTCGGCAACCCGCTCCGGCGCGCGACGCCAGAACGACTCGATCGAATCGTCACGACCGCCGCTCACCTTGGGGCCCCGCGTTGCTCAACCGGAACACGCTGACCGCGCCCTTGAGATCCTGCGACAGCTGTAGGAGCGCCTCCGCCGAGCTCGTCGTCTCCGCCCGTCCGTCGAGCGACTCGTTGACGACCCGGACAATCTCGTCGGCGCTCGACTTGACCTGAGCGGTGCCTTCGCGCTGGCGCGCGACCGCGTCGCTGATCTTCACCGCGGCCGTCGACGTCTGCTCCGAGAGACGAATGCCGTCCTCGGTCGCCACGACCGAAGCGTGCGATGCGTCGCGCATGTCGGCGACGAGCTTTCGGATGTCGCGAACCGAGTCCTTGACGTGCTCCGACAGCCGCCGCATCTCGGCGGCGACGAGCGAGAAGCCGCGGCCCACCTCACCCGCCTTGGTGCCCTCGAGCGCCGCGTTGAGCGCGAGAAGATCCGAGCGGTCCGCGATGTCCTGGATCAGCGACAGGATCTCGCCGATGCGGTCGGAGTGCGCGCTGAGCATGCGCGTCCGCTCCGCAATCTGCTGAGAGCTCGTGAGGTTCTTCTGCGCGATGTCGCGCACGGTCGTCGCGTCGCGCTCCACCTGTTCCGCCGCGGTCGAGAGCGTCTCGAGCGTGCGTTGGATCTCCTCGAGCGATGCCGTCTGTTGCGTCGCGAGCGCCTCCTGCTCGCGAACCTCCGAGAACATCCCGGCTGCCGCCGTGGAGAGGGCGTCGGCCGTGTTGCCGATCTGGGCGACGAGCTCCCGCAAGCGTCTCGACATCGTCCCGAACGCGCGCGACAGCGCCCCCACCTCGTCCCGCGTGCTCTCGGGCTCGAGGTCTTGGCTGACGTCTCCTTCGGCGATGAGAGCCGCAGCCGACGTGACGCGTCGCAGCGGCCCCACGATCCCACCGGACAGCAAGACCGCCAACGCGATTCCGACGGCGACGACTCCCGCGGCTTGCCACAGCATGAGCTCGCGGGTCGCGGCGACGTCGACCTGCACCCGTTCGGTCCGCAGCGCCACGACGACGAAGCCGAGCGGCTGCCCCTGCCGCTGAACCGGTGAGGCCGCGGCGACCGTGAACGCGTTCGTGTCGACGACCCCCTCTCTCGGTCGAATGCGCGGGAGCAATCCGTGTGGGCCGACCGTCGCGAGCCTCTGCCCGTCCGGTCCGTAGACCGCGGCCCACGCGACGAGGTCGTCGGCGAGGCCCGCTTCCAGCATCTCTTCCGCGGTGTCGATCTGCGAGAACTCGAGAGCGGTCGCCACGCTCTGCGCGAGGAGGGCGGCCTCGGCGGCGGAGCGCTCGGTGAGCGCTCGCATCCCGGCGGTGGCGTAGTGCTCGGGGATGAGCCAGGCGTCGAGCCCGGCCAGCAGGATGATCATCACCGACGTGAGCAGGGCGATCTTGCCGCGGATCGAAAGAAGCTTGTCCGTCATCGGCTCTCGGGGCGGTGCAGGTTCTTGAGGTTTTCGGTCAAAAGCACGACGCTTCGTACGAGGCCGTGCCCCGCCAGCGCCGATTATAGGAGACGGGGTGCGAGAGTCCCTCTTTCTGGTGATGAGCGAGCGAGAGAACAATCTCGGAGAGTTCGCCCCCGAAGCGCGCGTCGAGGAGACGCGGACGCGGGCAGCGGTGCGCCTCACCGACATGCTCGTCTTCGAGCTCGAGGGCGACCGTTGGGCCATCGAGGCGCGGCGCGTCGACTCCGTGGTCGCGTGGCGGCCCCCGGCGCCCATCCCCGAGGCGGGCACGCAGCTGGCGGGCGTCGTCCAGGACGCAGGGAGGATCATCGCGGTCCTGAACAATCCCCTCGGTCGTCCGCCGCGCGACCGGGCCCACTCGCCCAATCGAATCGTGGTCTGCAACACTGAACGTGGGCTCATCGGGCTGCCTGCGACCTCGACGTTCGGTATCGAAGCGTTGGAAGCTCGGGGCGGTGCCGGCAGCACGCTCGAATCGCCCCAAGGTCCCGCGATCATTCTCGACCCCAACGACATCGCCCGAGCTCTCGTCGGGCGCGCCCGGATCGGTGCGTAATTGACACTCACGAATCAGGGTGCAATCGTCCGATCAGCGCGGAGGGAGTCACGCTTCGAGCACATAGGTTGGAGGCGTAGATGGTAGGGCGCGCTGGTTCCGCGGTCCTCGTGATCGATGATCACGACGTGGCGCGCGAAGTCATGACGCGACTCCTCACCGATGCGGGCCACCGCGTCTGCGCGCAGAGCACGCCCATCGGCGCGACGCGCACGATCGTGCGGGAGAACATCTCGGTCGTCGTCGTCGACGTGGAGATGCCCGCCCTTCGCGGCGACCGCTTGGTGGCGCTCTTTCGCTCCAACCCTCGATTTCGCAACCTGGGCCTCATCCTGGTTTCCGGCGCGCCGGAACGAGAGCTGGTAGAAATCGGGCGTGAGGTGGGCGCGGATGCCGTGGTGCCGAAGATCCACCTCGAAGAAAGCTTGGTCTCCACGGTCGCACGCCTCGTAGAACGCACCTGAATACGCGGGGTTACGAACCGCGTGAACAGCGACCCCCGAGTTTCGTCGAACACCGAGCAGCCCCGCCCGCCGTGACCGCCCTTCGCCTCCTCGTCGCCTCGCTCACCCTCGTCGCCGCCGCGACGGTGTCGGGGACGTTCGCCGTCACCACGGCCGAGGCCCAGGCCAACTCCGAAGCCGCGCTCATCCTGCGCGTGCTCTCGTACGACCGGAACCTGCGCTCGCGCGCGAGCGGGCGCCTGACGGTCCTCGCCATCCACGGCGGCCAGCCGGGCGATTGCGGCGAGGTGGTCTCCGCGGTCAATCAGCTCGGTCGCGCGGTCGCGGTCTCGGGGATGCGCGCGCATGCGGTGCTGCACGCGTACGCGGGCGCCGAATCGCTCATCAGCACCGCCCGGGAGTCCGGCGCGGTCGCGCTCTACGTGTGCCCGGGCTTCGACCCCAACATCGAAGAGCTGACGGGGGCGACGCACGCGGCGCACCTGTTGAGCATCTCGAGCCGAGAGCAGCACGTCCGCGACGGCCTCACGGTCGCCATCGTGCGGGGCGGCTCGGCGCCGCGCCTCATCGTCAACGTGCGCGCAGCGCAGGCGGAGGGGGCGAGGCTCGACGCCGCCCTGCTCCGGCTCGCGACCGTCATCCGGTGATGGAAGCGTTCGCGTTTCGCCACGGAGGCTTTCGCTTCGCGGTCCCGCACGCGCGCGTCCGGCGCGTGCTCGCGACGCGGCCCGATGCGGAGCTGCTCGCTCTCGCACCCGACGGCGAGCCCGACTCCGCCGGGCAGGTGTTCGTCGAGCTCGACTGCGCGGGCGTAGCCCGCTTCGTCGCGTGCGCGCAAGCCGGGCTCGCGGAGGTCGGCGCGCCACAACAGCTCTCCCGCGTCCTCGCCGGCGTGCTCAGCCCGCACTTCGTCGGTTGGGCGGAGCTCGACGGCGACCTCGTCTGGCTCGTGGACGTGACGCGGTTCGACGCGCTCTGAAACTTGGCCGGCCGCGGGGGCCCTGTGTATCGTCGCTGCATGCGCAAGCTCTTCGGGAGGTCTGCCGTCGCAGCCTCGCTCTTCGTCGCGGTGCTCTGTTCGCGCTCCGTCGCGCATGCGCAGCACGGTCCCGGAGCGCTGCGGCTCGGCGCGGACTTCACCATCTTCGAGGTCGCGGACTATCCGGACGTCGGGGACCCCGGGTTCAACATCGGCGTCTTGTCGACCGGGCTCGGCGTCAACGTCGGCTATGAGCTCGGTGACATGTTCGTCATCGGTGGGCGCGCCGCGTTCGGTTACACGGGCAACATCGCCGGTGGGGTCGGGATCGACGCGGGGATCATCTCGCTCATCCCATACTTCGAGATCCTCTTCGGGACCGAGAACATCGTTCCATTCGCGGGCCTCCAGGTCGGTCCCGAGATCTACTTCGCCGACGGAGTGGACACGCAGGCCGTTCTGCTCGCGGGCGGGTACGGCGGGGTGCACATCTTCCCGGTCGACGCGTTCAGCATCAGCCCACAGCTCTGGGCGAGCTTCGTCTACAACAGCGGCTTTCAGCGCGCGGGCTTCGACATCAGCCTGATCGTGTCGCTCACCGGCTGGATCGGAGGCGGGGGCGGTACGGCGCCGAGCGCCGAGCCCGGGCCGCCGCCTTCGTACTACTGAGGCGAGGCTATTGCTGAGCGCCCGGAGCGGGGACGTTCGGCTCGGGCACGTCGGCCGGCTGGCCGTCGGGCTCGACGAGCTTGCCGTAGCGATACTCCATGGGGCGAACGCGCGTACCGAACAGGGAGTCGGGGTCGGAGAGCACGAGCGCTTCGCGCAGCACCTCGTCCATGTGCTCGACGAGGACCACGCGCGTTGCGCTGAGCACGCGCTTCGGGATCTCGCGTAGGTCCTTCCGGTTCTCGCGCGGGACGAGCACCGTGTCGATGCCAGCGCGGTGAGCGGCGAGCATCTTTTCCTTGAGCCCGCCGATCGGCATCACGCGCCCGCGCAGCGTGATCTCGCCGGTCATCGCGACGTTCTTGCGCACGGGGATGCGGATGCAGCGCGCTCGCGATGCTCGTGGCCATCGTGACCCCGGCGCTCGGTCCGTCCTTCGGGTCGTAACCGGGGAAGTGCACGTGGACGTCGACCTTCTCGTAGAAGTCCTCGTCGAGGCCGAGCGCCTTGTGACGCGAGCGGATGTAGCTCATCGCGGCCTGCGCGGACTCCTGCATGCCCTTCGCGAGCTGGCCCGTGATCACGAGCTTGCCCTTGCCGGACACGACCGTGACCTCGCAGTCGAGGGTCGTGCCGCCGAAGACGGTGTACGCGAGCCCGTTGGTCAGGCCGACCTCGTCGTTCTCCGCGCGCCTTGTCCGTCCGATACTTCGGCACGCCGAGGTACTTCGGCACCGCCTTGGCGGCGCACGCGGTAGGCTTCCGATCGCTTGCCCTCCTTGACGACCTGGCGCGCGATCTTGCGGCAGACGCTGCCGATCTCGCGCTCGAGGCTAGCGGACGCCGCTCTCCTTCGTGTAGTGGTGGATGATCGTCCGGATCGCGTTCTCCGTGATCTCGACGTCGACGACCCTCGAGCCCGGCCTCTTTCTTCTGGCGTGGGACGAGGTAGCGGACGGCGATGTTGAGCTTCTCGAACTCGGTGTAGCCGCTGAGCTGGATGATCTCCATGCGGTCCTGGAGCGGGACCGGGATGCCGCTCAGCGTGTTCGCGGTCGTGATGAACATGACGTCGCGACAGGTCGTAGTCGAGGTCGAGGTAGTGATCGTTGAAGCTGTGGTTCTGCTCCGGATCGAGCACCTCGAGCAGCGCCGCGGCCGGATCGCCGCGGAAGTCGCTCGACATCTTGTCGACCTCGTCGAGCAAGAAGACGGGGTTGTTGGTGCCGACCTTGCGGAGCGACTGGATGATCTCGCCCGGGCAGCGCGCCGATGTACGTGCGCCGGTGCCCGCGGATCTCGGCCTCGTCGCGCACGCCGCCGAGCGACAGGCGCACGAACTTGCGCCCCGTGGCGCGCGCGATCGACTGCGCGAGCGAGGTCTTGCCGACGCCGGGCGGGCCGACCAGGCAGAGCACGGGCCCCTTGAGCTTCGGACGAGCGCCTGCACCGCGAGGTACTCGAGGATGCGCTCCTTCACCTTCTTCAAGCCGTAGTGATCCTCGTCGAGGATCGCCTCGGCCTCGTCGATGTCGAAGTTCTCCTCGCTCTTCTCGTCCCACGGCAGCGCGAGCACCCAGTCGATGTAGTTGCGGACGACCGTCGCCTCCGCGCTCATCGGCTGCATCATCTTGAGCTTCTTCAGCTCCTTCTTGATCTTGCCGTGCGCCTCCTTCGCTGATCTCCTTGTCTTGATCTTCTCCTCGAGCTCCTGGATCTCGTTCTTGAACTCGTCGCGCTCGCCGAGCTCCTTCTGGATCGCCTGCATCTGCTCGTTGAGGTAGTACTCCTTCTGCGTCTTCTCCATCTGCTTCTTGACGCGGGAGCGGATCTTCTTCTCGACCTGGAGGATCTCGATCTCGGCCTGCATCAGCTCGAACAGCCGCTCGAGCCGCTTCGCGCGGGATCGGTGGTCTCCAGGATCTCCTGCCGGTCGTTGAGCTTGATCGAGCTGAGGTGCGCGACGATGGTGTCGGCGAGGCGCGACGGATCGTCGATCGTCTGCACCCTCATCAGCATCTCGGGCGGGATGCGCTTGTTGAGCTTGACGTACGTCTCGAACGTCGACTGCACCGAGCGCATCAGCGCCTCGAGCTCGACCGTCGAGCGTCGTGACCTCTTCGACGAGGCTCGACCTCGCAGAGGAAGAACCCCTCGTTCGGCACGAAGCTGCTTGATGCGCGCGCGCCGGCGGCCCTCGACGAGCACCTTCACCGTGCCGTCGGGCAGGCGCAGCAGCTGGATGATCGTGCCGAGCGTGCCGACGCCGAAGATGTCGTCCGGCGTCGGGATCGTTGGTCTTGGCCTTCTTCTGCGCGGCGAGGAGCAGCTCCTTGTCGTTGCTCATCGCCTCTTCGAGCGCGTCGATGCTCTTCTCGCGCCCGACGAAGAGCGTGCACGACCATGTGCGGGAAGACGATGATGTCCCGCAGCGGCAAGAGGGGCAGGACGCGGCTCTTGCGCGGGTCCTTCGGGTCGTTGTCGTTCTCTGTGCAGGAACATGCGATCCCCGACAGAGAGCGCGGCCAGAGAGCCGGGCTTCCCGTCACTCCCTTCGGCTCAGGCCAGCTCCGCTTCTTTCTCGTACACGATGAGCGGCTTGTCGCTCTTCACGATGACGTCGGCGTTGACGTCGACTTCCTTGATGCCCTCGCGCGACGGCACGTCGTACATGATGTCGAGCATCGCGTTCTCGAGGATCGCGCGGAGGCCGCGGGCGCCGGCGTTGCGCTTGAGCGCCTCGGTCGAGACAGCCTCGAGCGCGTCGCGCGTGAACTTGAGCTTCACGCCGTCCATCTCGAAGAGCTTCTGGTACTGCTTCACGAGCGCGTTCTTCGGCTTCGTCAGGATGTCGACGAGCGCCTCCTCGTTGAGCTCGTGCAGCGTGGCGATCACGGGCAGCCGGCCGATGAACTCGGGGATGAGCCCGGCGCTTGAAGGAGATCCTCGGGCTGCACCTGCTCGAGGAGCTCGCCGATGCTTCTTGTCTTTCTTGCGACGGGATGTCGGCGCCGAAGCCGAGCGTCTTTTCGCCGATGCGCCGCTCGATGATCTGGTCGAGACCGACGAACGCGCCGCCGCAGATGAAGAGGATGTTGCGTCGTGTCGACCTGCAGAAAGTCCTGCTGCGGGTGCTTGCGGCCACCCTTCGGTGGGACGTTCGCGATCGTGCCCTCGATGATCTTCAGGAGCGCCTGCTGCACGCCCTCGCCGCTCACGTCGCGCGTGATGCGAGGGGTTGTCGCCCTTGCGCGCGATCTTGTCGATCTCGTCGATGTAGACGATGCCGCGCTGAGCGCGCTCGACGTCGTGGTCCGCGTTCTGGAGGAGCTGGACGATGATGTTCTCGACGTCCTCGCCGACGTAGCCGGCCTCGGTCAGCGTGGTCGCGTCGGCGATGGCGAACGGGACGTTGAGGATGCGGGCGAGCGTCTGCGCGAGGAGCGTCTTGCCGGAGCCGGTCGGGCCGAGCAGGAGGATGTTCGACTTCTGGAGCTCGACGTCCTCGCTCGCGACGCTTCGAGTCGATGCGCTTGTAGTGGTTGTGGACGGCGACCGACAGGACCTTCTTCGCGCGCTCCTGACCGATGACGTACTCGTCGAGGATCGACTTGATCTCGGCCGGCTTCGGCAGCGGCGTGCCGCTCGAGAACGAGTCCTCGCGGTCGACCTCCTCCGCGATGATGTCGTTGCAGAGGCCGATGCACTCGTCGCAGATGTAGACGGTCGGGCCGGCGATGAGCTTCTTCACCTCCTTCTGCGATTTGCCGCAGAACGAGCACTGAAGGTTGCCGTGTCCGTCGTCGCGTCGCCGATCCACCGTCACGCGTCGTTACCTCAGCCGAAAGCCCAGAGAAAACGGCCTGATGTGACGAAAGATTCTAGCGCCCGGGTCCTCGCGCGGCAAGGACTCGACACCGCGCCCGATGCGGCTCGGCGCACCCGCGCGGCTCACCGAGCGACCTTCTGCGGTCCGGCGAGCTTCTTTCGGTCGATCACCTCGTCGATGATCCCGTACTCCTTCGAGTCGCTGGCCGACAGGAACCGATCGCGCTCGGTGTCGAGCTTGATCTGGTCGGCCGTCTGGCCGGTGTGCTTGGCCATGATCTCGTTCATCCGCTCGCGGAGGCTCAGGATCTCCTTCGCGTGGATCTCGATATCCGTCGCCTGGCCGCGGTAGCCCGCGAGGGGTTGGTGGATCATGATCCGGCTGTTCGGCAGGGCCTTGCGCATCCCCGGGCTGCCGGCCGCGAGGAGCCACGCCGCCATGGACGCGGCCTGCCCGAGGCACACCGTCGACACCGGGCAGCGGACGTACTGCATGGTGTCGTAGATCGCCAGCCCCGCGGTGATCACGCCGCCGGGGCTGTTGATGTAGAGCGTGATCTCCTTGTCCGGGTCCTCGCTCTCGAGAAAGAGCATCTGCGCGATGATGATGTTGGCGACGTCGTCGTTGACGTCGGTGCCGAGGAAGACGATCCGGTCCTTGAGGAGCCGGCTGTAGATGTCCCAGCTCCGCTCCCCTCGGTGCGTCGTCTCGACGACAATCGGAACCGGCATGAACGCACCGTGCGCTCGATCCGCCATCACTCTTTCCCCTTCCCCTTCTTCGCTGCCGCCTTCTTCACCGGTGCCTTCTTCGCCGCCGCTTTCTTCGTGGGAGCCTTCGCAGGGGCCTTCGCCGACTTCGCGGTGGCCTTCTTCTCTCTCTTCGTCCCGCCGGCCTCCGCGTCAACAGCGCTCTCGTCGGATCCGCCAGCGGCGGGCCGAGCCCCCGCGTCCGGGGGAGCGTCCAGGATCCGTAGCCTCCCGCCCGAGGTAGTCCATCAGCTTCTCTTCGAGGAGTTGGCTCTCGAGCGCCGCCGCCCGCTCGCCCTGGTATTCGACACGCACCTTGGCGATATGCTTCCCGCTCGTCTCGGCAATCTCGGCGAGCCGCGACTCCACTTCGGCGGGCGTCACCTCGAAGCCTTGCTTTCGAGCGAGGGCGCCGAGGAGGATGGCGGCCTTGACCTTGCGCTCGGCCCGCTCGCGGATGTTTCCGAGGATCGAGGGGTCGAGGCCGGGCCCCCCTCCGGTCATCTTGAACAGCTGCATGAGCTCGGTGAGCACCCGGCGCTCCTCGGCTTGCACCATCGACGGCGGCGCCGGTACGTCGTTCGTGTCGACGAGCTTGTCGATGAGCGCTTCTTTGAGCTCCGCTTCCGCGCGGCGCTTCGCCATCGTCTCGAGCTCCTCGCGGATCTTCAGGCGGAGCTCGAGCAGCGTCTGATAGTCGCCGACGTCCTTGGCGAGCTCGTCGTCCACGTCCGGCAGCAGCTTCTCCCGGAGCTCCTTCACGTGGACGCGGAAGACCGCCTTCTTGCCACGGAGGTCCTCGCGGTTGTGGTCGTCCGCGAACGCGACCTCGATGTCCCGCGTGTCGCCGGGGACCACGCCGCCGAGCGCTCTCTCGAACTCCGGGATGAGCGAGTCGGCGCCGAGCTCGACGGGACGGCCCTCCGCCGCCATGTCCGGCTTGTCCTCGCCGTCGATCTCGACGCGGTAGTCGATGGTGAGCTCGTCGCCGTCGACGGCGGGCCGCATCGGCTCGGGGACGCGAACCGCGGCGTGCTCGCGGCGGAGGCGCTCGATCTCCTGGTCGATGGCGGCGCCGTCGACCTCGGCGCTCGGCCGGACGATCTCGAGCTTGGACGTGTCGACCTCGTCGACCTTGGGCCGCACCTCGACCTTCGCCTTGAACGTGTACTCCTTGCCCTTCTCGAGCGCGGGCGCGTCGACGCTCGGCTCGGCGACGATGTCGAGCGCGTGCTGCTGGACCGCCGCGAGCAGCCCCGCCTCGACGATCTGGGCCATGACCTCGCCGTCGACGCGCTTGCCGTAGACCTGCTGCAGCACGTTCCGCGGCACCTTGCCCGGGCGAAACCCCCGCACCCGCGCGGATCGGCCGAGCTCGCGGTAGGTCTGGTCGAGGTCCTTCTGTACGCGGTCCCAGGGGACGCGGACGGTGACCTCCATCAACACCGGGCTGATCTCGCTCACCTCGGACTGCATCGAGTCTCCATGAATGGGGGCGCCACGGCGCCTAGCGGCCGGCGATCTGGTCGAAAGGGCAGAGGAAACCGCGAAGGAACCGCAAGGCCAGCCGAAATAGCGCCCGTGCGGCGCGGGGTCAAGGTGGGGGGCGAGATCAGGAGGGGCCGTTCGCCGGGCTCGGAGCCGCTCGGCGGCCTTACTCGGCGGCCTTGGCTTGGCCCGAGAGGTCGACGAGCTCGATGCCGAGGTTCTGGGAGATCTCGAAGATGCGCTGGTCGCGGTAGAACTCGCCGAAGACGATGCGGGTGATGCCGGAGTTCGCGATCATCTTGAAGCAGGACCAGCAGGGCGAGGCCGTGACGTAGATCGTCGAGCCGTCGATCGCGGTGCCGTTCTTCGCGGCCTGGATGATCGCGTTCGCCTCGGCGTGGATCGTGCGGACGCAGTGGCCGTCCTCCATCATGTGGCCGTCCTCGTCGCAGTGCGGGAGGCCGCGGACCGAGCCGTTGTAGCCGGTCGACAGGATGGTCTTGTCGCGGACGATCACGGCGCCGACGTGCTTGCGGTCGCAGGTCGCGCGCGTCGCGACCGCGCGCGCGATGTTCATGAAGTACTCGTCCCAGGACGCGCGGCCGTGCTCGCTCAACGTCAGAACCCGCCGTCGAAGCCGAACCCGCCGTCGAAGCCGAACCCGCCGTCGAACGCGAAGCTCATCATCGGGAGGCAGGTCGTCTGACCGCCGCCGCCACCGCCGCCGAAGAGCGTGCGGCACTCGTAACCGCTCCGGCACTCGCCGGTGTCCGTGCACGTCTGCGCACAGAAGCCCATCGAGAAGGTCCCGAAGCTCCCGACGCACTCCGCGCCGCTCGGGCACGTCGACATCCCCATGCCGGTGCACGACGCCGAGCAGTAGCCGCCCGGCAGGGTGATGAAGCCCATCCCGACGCTCGTGAAGCACGAGAGGCCCGAGTCGCAGTCGCCGTCGCCGGTGCAGTCCGAGCCGACCGCGCCCGAGCCGCCGCCGCCCCCGCCGTCGGTTCGCACGGCTCCGTCGGCCGCGACCGCGCCGTCGTCGCCGAGGCCGCCCCCGTCGGTGCCGCCGCCGCCGCCGTCCGAGGCGACGCCTCCGTCGCGACCGCCGGAGTCGCCTCCGCCTCCGCCGCCGTCGGCGCTGACGCCGCTGTCGTCGCCGCCACACCCCGCCGCGGCGATCGCCGCGGACAAGAGGACAACGATCGGGATCGAGCGAAGCATGGACCACCTCCCGCGCGTGAGCGGGTGTTGTCTACCACGTGCTCGCGGCCGGGCTCAAGGCGCCGTGGGCCGGGGCGGGCGGCAGCGCGCGGGCGATCGCTTCGAACGCCCGAACGACGGGCGGATGCAGCTCCGCCTCGAGGTTTCGGATGATGAGCACCGCGCGGCCGGTCCGTTGGACACGGTACGAGGGCCGGACGGCGGGCGGGACCGCCACCGAGATGGCGGCCGCCGCCACCTCCGCCTCGCGGGCCTCGTTCTCGTCGTCCCATGTCGTGATCCAGACGACCGCGCCGAGGGGCGATCCGTTTCGCGGGCGATACACCCGAAGGCGGTCGCCGCTCCAGCCCGCGCCCGCGCGCGCGTCCACGCCGTCGGGCGCGAGCTGCCCGAGGTAGACCGACGTCTCGAGCTCGCCGAGCGAGTCCTCGTCGAGCGACTCGAGCCCGGCGGCCGCGAGCTCGGGGAGCTCGGGGATCGCGATCGGGTCGGGGAGCTCGCGCGAGAAGAATTTCTCGGGGTGAAGCACCTGCTCCTCGGAGTCCGGCGGATGGCGGTGCGCCTCGTCGACCGCGGCCCATCCGCCGTGCTGGTGGAGCGCCGCGACGAAGAGCATCCCGTCGAGGTAGCTCGACACGAGCGTGACGCGGAGGATCGGCGGCGCCTGGCCGAGCTCCATGTCCGACGTCGGCGTCGCGTTGGCCATGTTCTCGCGGATGATCTCGGGATGCGCGGTCAGCTCCGAGAGCTGGCGACCCATCCCCTCGTAGATGAAGCCGATCATCGCGAGCGTCGCGTCGCCCTCGACGAGCGCGTGGTACGCGCCGGCCGGATCCGTGTCGGCGTCGTCGTCGTGGAAGCGCTGGCCCAGCCCGAGGCGCTGGTCCTGGAGCGCGTGGACGAGCTCGTGGACGAGGGTCACGTGCGCATCGCCGATCTCGTGGCGCTGCGTGAGCGCGTGCATCACGTCGTCGCGGACGACGAGGCGGTCGGCCTCGTCGTCGTAGTAGCCGACGACCTGCTCGCCGAGCACGCGCTGCAGGAGCTCGCGGATGTCGATGTCGGGTGGCAGGAGCCCGAGCGCGACGTAGAGGTCGCGCGACTTCGCGAGATCCTCGTCCTCCATCTGCGTAGTCAGGTACCGGACGATCGCTTCGCGCTGGTGGATCTCGACGCGCACCGGCTCGGCGAGCTCGAGGTGGCGGACGTGCTCGGCGGCGTGCACGAGCTGGTCGATCACCTGCTGCTCCTTCGCCGTGGGCTCCCGCGTGCCGGCCGCGTCACCCGGGTCCTGATCCCACTCGTCGAGGGCGGCGCGCTCGTTCGGGTCCGGCTGCTCCACGCCGCCCCCGCCGCATCCGCCGAGGACGAGGGCGAGCCCGAGAGCGAGCGCCAAGAGCAGCACGGGGCATGGGGTCGCGCCGGTCATCTCGCTCGAGGTCGTACCACGACGGCGTACGTGAGGGGCCGCCGTCCCACGCGCTTGCCGAGGAACCACTTGAGCGCGCGCCGCGTCCGCTCCTCGATCTCGATCGGGTCGACCTCGGCGCGGCCGCGGCGCTTGCGCGCGAGCCAGTCGCCGATCTCGTCGGCGAGGAACGTCCGCGCGTCCGCGACGAGCTCGGGCTCGCGCTCCTCGGTCACGACGCCGCGCGTCACGACCTCGGGCGCGCCATCGAGCTCGCCCCGCTCGCTCACGAGCACGACGGCGACGGCGATGCCGAGCTCCGCGAGCCTCGCGCGGTCGCGGAGCACGTCGTCGGGCACCTCCTCGCCAGCGTCGACGTGCACGCGGCCCGACGGCGCGTGCCCGGTCACCCGCAGCCCGTCCGCCGAGACGCCGACGATCGATCCGTTCTCCACCACGAGCGCGTCCTCGACGCCGGTCGCGCGCGCGAGCTCGGCGTGGCGCTTGAGGTGCATGAGCGTCCCGTGGACCGGGACGAAGAACCGCGGGCGCACGAGCTCGAGCATGCGGCGCTGCTCCTCGGCGTGCGCGTGCCCGCTCACGTGGACCGCCGGGTCGGTCGTGCGAAAGCGCGTGCGCACACCGAGCCGCTCGAGCGCGTTGACGACGGCGTACACGCCCTGCTCGTGGCCCGGGATGATGCGCGCGGAGAGGATCACCTCGTCGCCCGGCTCGAGCTCGAGCGCGGGGTGCTTGCCTTCGGCGAGGCGCGCGAGCGCCGCGGGCGCCTCGCCCTGGGTGCCGGTCGCGACGACGAGGAGCTCGCGTCGCGGCACCGACCGCGCCCCGTCGGGGTGCACGAGGAGCGAGCCCGGGTCGGCGAGGTAGCCCGTCTCGATGCCGACGGCGAGGTGGCGAGTGAGCGAGCGGCCGAGGAGGCACACGCGGCGCCCGTGGCGGCGCGCGAGCTCGAAGAGCGCGCGAAGGCGGTGCACGTTCGACGCGAAGATGGACACGACGACGCGCGCGTCCGCGCCGGCGACGAGCGCGTCGAGCGCTTCTGTGACGTCGGCCTCGGCGCCGGACTCGCCCGCGGCCCACGCGTTGGTCGAGTCGGATAGGAGGCACAGCACGCCCTCGTCGCCGACGGCACCGAGGCGCGCTTCGTCGAAGCGCTCTCCGTCGGCGGGGCGCGGATCGATCTTGAAGTCGCCCGTGTGGACGAGGATGCCGGCGGGGGTGCGGATGACGAGCGCGGTCGCGTCGGGGATCGAGTGCGTGACCCGGACGGGCTCGATGTCGAACGGCCCGGCGGAGAAGCGCGCGCCCGGGCGCGTCGCCAGCAGAACGGGCTCACGCGGGAGGTCGTGCTCCTCGAGGCGCTCCCGGACGAGGGCGAGCGCATAGGGCGGCGCGTGCACGGGCGCCTGCACTTCGCGAAGCAGATACGGAAGCGCGCCGATGTGGTCCTCGTGGCCGTGCGTGACGAGGATCGCCCGCACCTGGTCGCGCCGCTCGAGAAGCCAGCGGAAGTCCGGGTGGATCACGTCCACGCCGAGCTCGCGGTCGGGGAACATCACCCCGCAGTCGATGACGACGATCGCGCCGTCGTGCTCGACGGCGAGGCAGTTCATCCCGATCTCGCCGAGGCCACCGAGCGGGACGAGCGATAGAGCCGCGGTCACGCCGACTGCGTACCCCGAAACCCGCCTCCGCGTCAGGGTCGAGGGGCCGCGGTTGCAATTGACCCGTGGTTTCTCCGCGTGTTACGGACCCGCCGCCCGCTGGTGTAGGGCGGGCGGGGAGATTCTGCCGATGCGTCGACTCGTTCGGATCGCGTGCCTCGTAGGCGTCGCCGCCTGGCCCGTCCACGCGTGGGCTCAGGCCCCGCAGCACCCGCAGCAGCCCCCGGCCCATCCCCAGCCGCCGCCTCAGCAGGCCCAGCCGCCCGCGGGCGACGACGGAGAGGGCGACGAGGAAGAGGGCGACGAGGGCGAGGAGCCGAGCCTCAGGCCGCCGAGCCTCGAGCCGATCGAGCTCGGGACGGGCGAGGGCACCGAGGGCGAGGGGCACGAGAGCGAGGGCGACGGAGCCCAGGGCGACGAGGACCTCCCCAATCCGGGCGAGGCGCTGGATCGCCTCGAAGAGGGCGCGCCCGGGTCGAGCGATCCGACGCAGGCGAGCTGGACCGCGCCACAGACGACCTTCACGCTCCACGGCTACTTCCGCGTGCGCCCCGAGCTCTGGGACACGTTCTTCCTCGGGCGGGGGCAGAACTCGGCCGGTCGTTTCGAAGAGGACCTGCCGTTCACGCGCTTCCGGCCCCCGACGCGGAGCGGCGCCGTCGCGGGCGGCTGCACCGGGGACGGCGACCCGATGTCGAGCGCGCCGTGCGACTCGTCGGGCACGCTCGCCTTCGCGAACACGCGGCTCCGGCTCGAGCCGAGCATCGCGCTCTCCGACGACGTGTCGGTGCACGCGCAGATTGACGTGTTCGACAACCTCGTGCTCGGGTCGACGCCGGACGGGTTCGTGACGCAGCCGAGCTCGGCCGGCACGGTCTTCGAGCGCCAACCGCGCACCCCGCGCGTGCCGCTCGACAGCTTCGCGGCGACGCAGGCGCCGCCGACCGTGTACAGGAACTCGCTGAGCGACTCGATCGTCGCGCGGCGGGCGTGGGCGGAGGTGACGAACCGCGGCCTCGGCCAGCTCCGCTTCGGCCGGATGGGCTCGCAGTGGGGCCTCGGCATCCTCGCGAACGCCGGAGACGGGATCGACCAGGATTGGCAGAGCGACGCCGACCGGATCATGTTGCTGACGAAGCTCTTCGGCTTCTACTTCGTCGCCGCGTGGGACTTCCCGTCGGAGGGCATCGTCGAGCAGAACCGCCTCGACCTCCTGCAGCTCGACTACGACGTCGACCAGAACGATGACGTGAACCAGTGGGTTTTCGCCGTCGCGCACCGGCTCTCCGACGAGGAGCGGGACGAGCGGCTGCAGACGGGCGGCTTCGTGCTGAACGGCGGCGCGTACTTCGTCTATCGGAACCAGAACCTGACGTCCGCGGGCGTGGCCGATCCCTACGTGCGCCCTCCCGCGGAGACCTCCCCTCAGCCCCTCTTCGTTCGCCGCAGCGCCGAGGCGTTCATCCCCGACGTCTGGGTGCAGTTCCTCTGGACCAAGCTCCGCGTCGAGCTCGAGGCGGTGCTCATCGCGGGCAGCATCCAGAACATCGAGAACGACAGCTACGTCCGAGACGACTACCAGATCCTGCAGTTCGGCTCGGCGCTCGAGGCCGAGTACCGCCTGCTCGACGACAAGCTCGGGATCTCGTTCTACACGGGCTACGCGAGCGGCGACGCGGACGTCGACGGGCTCGCGGTCAACTCCGGCCTTCCGGTCCAGCAGAGCTCCGGTGGGACCGCGCCCGACCGCACGATCAGCACGTTCCGGTTCAACCCGGCGTACCGCGTGGACCTCATCTTGTTCCGCAACATCCTGAGCCAGATCTCGGGCGCGTACTACTTCAAGCCCGGCTTGAGCTACGACTTCATCCGCAACTCGTTCGGCCAGCTCCTCGGCGCGCGCGCGGACCTCATCTACAGCCGCGCGTCCGAGACGCGCCAGACCTGGGGCAACGATCCCAACCTCGGTCTCGAGATCAACGCGTCGCTCTACTACCGGAGCGAGGACGGTCCCGACATCCTCGACGGGTTCTACGCCATGCTCCAGTACGGCATCCTCTTCCCGTTCGGCGGCCTCGGCTACAAGGCCGGCGACCGCGACCACGCGGGCGTGGACCTCTCGAACGCGCAGATCCTGAGGCTCGTCCTCGGCGTCCAGTACTGATCGCGGCGAGCGCGACGACACTTCCGGCGGCGACCGTGCGATAACCGGCGCCGTGGCGAAGCCGAAGACCGTGTACGCGTGCAACGCGTGCGGCGCGACGAGCCCGCGCTGGCTCGGGCGCTGTCCGTCGTGCGGGGAATGGAACACGCTCGTCGAAGAGGTCGTGCGGCCGGCGGCCGCGAAGAGCGGTGCGGCGGCGCGAGCGAGCACCGCATCGCCCGTGCTTCTCGCCGACGTCGAAGCGGACGACGCGCGGAGGATCCCGATCGGGATCGGCGAGCTCGACCGCGCGCTCGGGGGCGGGCTCGTCGCGGGAGGCGTGGTCCTGCTCGGCGGCGATCCGGGCATCGGCAAGTCGACGCTCCTCATGCAGGCGCTCGCGGCGCTCGCGGCGCAAGGACGGGTCGCGCTCTACGTGACCGGGGAGGAGAGCGCGGCGCAGATCGCCCTGCGCGGGCGAAGGCTCGGGGCCGAGGGGATCGAGCGGGTGCACGTGCAAGCGACGACCGATCTCGCGGACGTCGAGGCGGCGATCGCGAAGCTCCGGCCCGACGTCGTCGTGCTCGACTCGATCCAGACCGTCCGGAGCGCGGATCTCGAGTCGGTCTCGGGTAGCGTCGCGCAGATCCGGGAGGTCTCGGCGCGGCTCGTCGACGTCGCCAAGCGCGAAGGGATCGCGCTGTTCCTCATCGGGCACGTCACCAAGGACGGGGCGCTCGCCGGGCCGAAGCTGCTCGAGCACATCGTCGACACGGTGCTCGCGTTCGAGGGCGACTCGGGGCACGCGTTCCGCCTCGTTCGCGCCACGAAGAACCGGTTCGGGCCCGCGAACGAGCTCGGCGTGTTCGAGATGGTCAAGGAGGGCTTGCGCGAGGTGCCCGACCCGAGCGCGCTCTTTCTCGCCGAGCGCAAGCGCGACGCGTCCGGCTCGCTCGTCGTCGCGACCGCCGAGGGCAGCCGCCCGCTCCTCGTCGAGGTGCAGGCGCTCGTCGCGCCTGCCGTCTACGGCGCCGCGCGCCGCGTCGCGACCGGCGTCGACGCGAGCCGCCTCGCCATCCTCCTCGCGGTCCTCGAGCGCAAGGCCGACGTCCACGTCCTCGACCGCGACGTCTTCGTCAGCATCGCCGGCGGCGCGCGCGTCGACGAGCGCGCCACCGACCTCGGCCTCGCCCTCGCCGTCGTCTCGAGCCTCCGCGAAAAGCCCGTCTCGCCCGAGCTCGTCGCCTTCGGCGAGATCGGCCTCGCCGGTGAGGTCCGCGCCGTCCCGCGTCCCGCCCCCCGCCTCGCCGAGGCCAGGAAGATGGGCTACTCCCGCGTCGTCCTCCCCAAAGGAAACGCCGAGCGCCTCACGAGCGCCGAGCGCGACGCCCTCGACCTCGTGCCCGTCACCTCCCTCGCCGAGGCGCTCTGCGCCGTCTTCTGACCCCCAACTCGGGAGCCGGAGGGTACGTCAGCGAAACTCGCTCAGGTGCGTGACGTACCAGCGGTCGTCCCAGGTGATGAGCACGCGGACCTCGAAGCTCCGCGGGTCACCGTCGACCGTGTAGTGGAGAACGCTGTGCCGCGAGACCCAGTAGGGAAGGGCGTTGGCCTCTTCGCCGACCGCGACCCAGCCGCCGCGCGGCACGATCTCGAGCCGGTCGAACGTCGCACGCGCGAGGTCGGGGAGCGCGTCGTGGAGCGCGTGGACGTCTCGCTCGTAGTGCGCGAACAAGCGATCCCAGTACGCGCCGGGGTCGCTCATGCGCTTGACGAGCAAGAACGCCTCGCGCGGGAAGAAGAGGTCCGCCGCGCGCCTCGGGTCGTCGCTCGCGATCGCATCGAAGAGCCGGCGCGCGCGCTCGTCCGCGTCGCCGCTCGGAGGGCGCGGCGGCGCCTCGGCGAGGTCGGCGCGGTTGTGGGGCGGGACCGGCGGGGCCGCCGTCGACCGCGCGGCGATCTCCTCCTCGGTGAGCTCGGTGCACGCCCCGTCGACGCAGGCTGCCCATTGCGTCGCGCATCGCCGCTCCACGAGCTCGCAGCCCGCGCCGCGCAGGGCGGCGCAGCTCTCTCTCTCCGCCGTCGCGTTCGCCTCCACCGCCGCCGCGACGCCCGACGCGTGCACCGCGCGCGCGCAGCCGCCGAGACAGCTCGGCTCGACGAGCGCGCACTCGTGGTCCCACGCGCACGCGCGCTCGCCCGCGCCAGCGAGCGCGTCGAGCGCTCGCTGCGTGCGCACGCCACAGCTCGGCTCGCCTCCCCGCGGCGGCTGCTCTGGCTCCACCGCCCGCGCCTGCGCGCTCGCCCGCTCGCCCGCGGCGCGCTCGCCGCGCGCGCTCTGCGACCGGCCGCCGCTGCACGCGCCCACCAGCACGAGCACGAGCACGAGCACGAGAGCCATGCACCCCGATCGCATCCGCGGACGCTACCAGTCCGACCCTCGCGATTCACCCCACCGCGAGGACGCCGCCCGGGGCAAGACACGAGACCGGCGCCTCTGCTATGAGGGCGCGATGAACGCCACAGCGAGACTGCTCCTCACCTTGGCTCTCGCGGCGACCGCCGGATGCGGCCCGGCGCCCGCGCAGTCGATCCAGACCGGCGGCGCGACGAGCTCGGGGTCGTCCGCGCCGACCAACGGCCGCCTTCCGTCCGACGTCGTTCCCCTCGGCTACGCGCTCGAGATGCGCATCGTGCCGAACGAGCCGACCTTCGCGGGCCGCGTCCAGATCCACGTGCGCCTCGGACAGGCGCGTGAGGTCATCTGGCTGCACGGCAAGAACCTCTCCATCCAACAGGTCGAGGTCGCGCTCGACGGCGCAGCGCCCCTGCCTGGCCGCTTCGAGCAGACCGACGACGATGGGACCGCGCGCATCACGCTCCCACAGCCGATCGGGCCCGGCAGCGCCACGATCCGCATCGCTTGGACGGCGCCGTATCGCAGCGACGACGAAGGTCTCTTCCACGTCGAGGCGTCC
Organism: uncultured delta proteobacterium; assembly: GCA_963740495.1. Taxonomy (GTDB): domain Bacteria; phylum Myxococcota_A; class Polyangia; order Polyangiales; family CAVUEK01; genus CAVUEK01. Next base: position 32,542 of record CAVUEK010000001.1, on the reverse strand, counting down.
GGCAACGACTACGCGTTCACGCAGATGGAGCCGCTCGGAGCGCGGACGGTGTTCCCGTGCTTCGACGAGCCCGGCATCAAGGTGCCGTTCGAGGTGTCGCTGACCGTGCCCGAGACCGCCAGCGCGATCGCGAACACCGCGCAGACGGGCGAGACGACGGGAGGTGGCACCAAGACGGTGCGCTTCGCGACGACGCGGCCGCTGCCGACGTATCTGATTGCGTGGGCGGTCGGGCCGCTCGACGTCGTCGAAGCGCCGCCGATCCCGCCGAACGCGGTGCGACGAACGCCGCTCCCGTTCCGCGGCGTCGCGGTCGCCGGTCGCGGGGCCGAGCTCGCGCACGCGCTCGAGAGCACGCCCGAGATCCTCGCGCTCCTCGAGGAGTACTTCGGCATCTCGTACCCGTACGACAAGCTCGACATCATCGCGATCCCCGGCTTCGACGGCGCGATGGAGAACGCCGGCGCGGTGACGTTCGCCGACACGATCCTGCTGCTCGATCCCGCGACCGCGCCGACCGAGCAGAAGCGCTGGTTCGGCTACACCGTCATGCACGAGCTCTCGCACATGTGGTTCGGCGACCTCGTGACGATGGCGTGGTGGGATGACCTCTGGCTCAACGAGGCGATGGCCAGCTGGATGGAGACGAAGCTGACGGGCCGCTGGCAGCCCGACTGGCACACCGATCGCGACCAGGAAGAGCAGGTCCTCGAGGCGATGGACGTCGACAGCCTCGCGAGCGCCCGCTACATCCGCCAGCCCATCGGGAGCACGCACGACATCCACAACGCGTTCGACTGGATCACGTACACGAAGGGCATGGCGGTCCTCTCGATGTTCGAGCAATGGCTCGGCGAGCGCGACTTTCAGCGGGCGATCCAGAGCTACCTCTCCGCGCGGCCGTTCGGTACCGCGACGGCCGCCGATCTCGCCTCTGCGCTCTCCGAAGCCGCACATCGGGATCTCACGCCCGCCCTGCAATCGTTCTTGCTCCAATCCGGCATCCCGACGATCGACGCTCGGCTCGAGTGCGCGGCCGACGGTGCGGCCACCGTATCGCTCGCGCAATCTCGGTACGTTCCCGTCGGGTCGACGGCGAGCCCCGACCGATCGTGGAACGTTCCGGTGTGCATCGCCTACGGGGCTGACCATACGCGCGCGAAGACGTGCCTGCTCCTCTCGGATCGCACCGGAACCGTGCCACTCCCCGGCGGCTCGTGCCCGGAGTGGATCCTCCCGAACGCGGGTGCGACCGGGTACTATCGCTGGACGCTCCCGCCGGAGCAGCTCGCGGCGCTGCGCGACCACGCGCTCGGCGAGCTCACGGTGCCCGAGCGCATGTCTCTCGCGGACAGCGTCGAGGCCGCGTTCGACGCGGGTCGCGCGCCTGCGGCCGACGTCCTCGCCGCGCTCGCGCCGCTCGCGCGCGACGACGCGCGCCACGTTGCCGTGATGCCGATGTCGCTCGTGCGGTTCGTCAGCGACTATGTGGTGGCCGACGACGCGAGGCCCAAGCTCCAGCGCTGGGCCCGCGGGCTCTACGCCGACCGGCTCACGCGCCTCGGCTTTCAGCCGCGCGCTCACGAGCCCGACGACGACGGGGTCCTCCGAGCCGAGGTCATCGGCTTTCTCGCGCGCGTCGCGATGGATCCGGCCGTCCGACGTCAGGCCGCGCAGCGTGCGCGGCGTTACCTCGGGATGGGGCGCGACGACGCGATCCACGCCGACGCGGTCGCCCCGGACCTCGTCGGGACGGTGCTCCGGGTCGCCGCCGAGGACGGCGACGCGGCGCTCTTCGACGCGATGCTCGCGCGCCTCGGCGGCTCGGAGGACGGGATCCTCCGGATGAACCTCCTGATCGCGCTCGGATCGTTTCGCGAGCCCGAGCTCGCCGCGCGCGCGCGCGAGCTCACGCTCGATCCCAGCGTTCGGAACGACGAGCGGTTTCTCGCGCTTCACGCGCAGATGGACGACGCGCGGACGCGCGACGACGCCTGGCGCTTCCTGACGGAGCGCTATGACGAGATCGCGGCGATGGCCGGCGCGTCGATCTGGACAGCGAACCTCCCGGGCCTCGCCGAGCCGTTCTGCACGGTCGCGCGCGCCGACGAGGTGCAGGCGTTCTTCGCGCCCCGCGTCGAGCACCTCCCGGGCGGCCCGCGAGACCTCGCGAGCGCCGTCGAGACGATCCGGCTCTGCGCCGCGCGCGCGGACGCGCAGCGCGAGAGCGTGGCCGCGTTCTTCGCGGCGATGCGTTGAGCCGTCAGAAGCGGTACTCGCAGTGTCCTTCGCCGTTGAAGTGGCCCATCGTCGTCGCCGCGGCGCGCACGTACTGCTCGAGGTCGTTCGACCGGAGCGAGAGCGGGCCGGGGTCGTAGACGAGGGTTCCCCGCGGCGTCGAGGATCGGGTCTCCCTCGCGGTCCACGGGCGCCGAGAGCTCCTGGCCCGCGAGCGCATCGAGCGTGAGCGTGCCCGACGTCGCCATCGCAGCCATCGGCTCGAAGCGGAGCGGCGCGCCGTCGACGGCGAAGCTGTCGAAGAACATGTGGTCGAGGTGCACGGTGACCTGGGCTTCGGTCCTCGCGTTGTCGCGTACGATGATCCCGTCGGTCTCGTCGATCCCGTTCGTGCAGTGGTGGTTGTCGATCGCGCCGGTGAACGGGAAGTCGAACGACACCGTGGCGGTGCCGTCGGTCGCGGTGCCCTCGATCTGCAGGCGCACGCCGGCGGCCATCATCGAGTCGACGTCCGCCGGGATGACGCCCGGCCCGAGGCGTGACTCGGCGGTGGGCGGCGCCATGCGGTACGACACGGAGTCCCACCGTCGCGCTCCCACGCCCTCGAGCGTCCAGAGCGTCTGGTCCCCCTGATGCAGATCGACGACGACCGGATTGGTCGAGACCATCGCGTCGTCGCCGTCGAGCGACGCCAGGCTGAAGTCGCTCACCGAGACGAGCACCTTGGTGATCTGCATCGTCCAGCCGTCGATGAACGCGATGTCGCCGACCGGATAGCCGGAGACCGCTGCCTGTTCGCCGCTCGCCGTGACCTCGACCGAGCCGACGCCGTCGCTTCCGCCGCACGCGGTCGCACAGACGGTCAAGATGAGCACTGCGTGGATCGTCTTGTCGTTCATTCTCATTCTCCCATCGCTCCTTCGCTGGCCTCGACGCGGGCGCTCCATGCGGCCGTCGTCCGGATCCCGAGGTAGAAGGCGCCTCGCACCTGGCTCTCGGGGGTGATCAGCATTCGACCGCTCGGCGCGGTCTCGGTGAGTCGGTCGAAGTGCGCGTCGCGCAGCCACTCGAGAACACGCGTGCCGACGACGAGCGTGACTGCGTCGTCGAGCACGTCGTCGACGCGGATGCCCTCGACGCGTCGGATGAGACCGTCCTCGGGCAGGTCCACGCCTCCTTCGAACGCAACCGTCATCGCGCCTTGCGTGGCCGTGCCGGAGACCCACGCGTGGTGCGCGTGCATCGCGTCGACGTTCGCCGCTTCGGGCGCTTCGAGCGCCACCGTCAACGAGTCGACGAGCCCCGCCTCGCCGTCGATCTCGCCGAACGACGCGGGCGCGGGCGAGAGGGCGTCGAACGCGATCTGGTCGCGCACCTCCGCGCGCACGTGGCGCCCGTTGAACGGGTCCGCGCCGCCGTGCGCGTACGCCACGCCCACGGGCGACAGGGCCCGACCGAGGCGCGCCATCGCCGTGTCGGTCGGCGCGTACGCGTAGATCGGGCCGATCGCGATGCGCGCCTCGTCGAGCGTGACGTCCCAACCCGTGTCGGTCGAGAACTGGCCGAGCGCGCGGCCGGGCTCGGCGATCGACTCGACAGCGACCTCGAGGAAGATCGAGCGGCCGGCGGTGCCGCTCCCGCACCCGTGGATGGGCACGAGCGCGAGCAGTGCGACGAGAGAGGACAGGACGAGCGCGAGGCGTTTCATGGGTTGGCTCCGGTGAGCCACGCCGTGTCGGCGTGGAGGGTCAAGGTGACGAGGAACGTGCGGGGCGGGCCCGCCGAGAAATGTCGTGCGGCGCGGAGCGACGGGGGCTCGCTCGGATCGAAGTCCGACGCGTAGCTGAGCTCCGTCAGGCGGTTGCGCTGGTCGGTCACGTTCTGCATCGAGATGCCGACGTCGACGAAGCGCCAACCGACGTGTGCGCCGAGGTCGAGCGCGAAGATGTCGCTGCTCGTCTGGTCGAGCGGCAGCGGGCGCGGTCCGACCCACGACGCGCCGACGCCGCCGGCGACGCGGAACGTCTGGCCCGCGATCTCGACCTCGTGGCGCGCCGCGACGTCCACGCGAAGCACGAACCGCGGAACGAACGGCAGGCTCGGCCCCGCGGCGAGATCGAACGGCGAGGCGCCGTCGGGCGGGAGGTGCGCTTCGGCCCAGGTGAAGCTCGCCATCGCGTCGAGCCAACCGTCGAGCGCGAGGCGAGCGGTCGCGAGCGCGCCGTAGCGGTTGGAGGCGCCGACCGGCACGTTGCGGCCGCGCTCGGCGTCGAAGAGGAGGTCCTGCTCGACCCACGTCTGGTACGCGAGCGCGCGCGCATCGAGCTTCCACGCGTCGCCGTCGTTTTTCGCGAGCGCGAGGCCGGTCTCGCTCGCGACGACGCGCGCGAACGGCGCGCTCTCCCCCTGCGAGAGCGCGATCGCGTCGCTCGAGCGCGTGCCGACGCCGGCGCTCGTCACCCAGTCGAGGCCGTCCGCGAGCGTGACGACGACAGCGCCGCGCGGCTGTACCGCGAGGCCGAACGCGTCGACGGCCTCGTCGGCGAGCCGCTCGCCGGTCCGGTCCATCGTCGGCCGGTCGTGGTCGACGATGGCGTAGCCGAACGCGTCGAGGCGAACCCCCGCGCGCACGGCGAGCCAGCTCGTCGCGCGCAGCTCCCCGAGCGCATAGACGCCGACGTTCGTGATGCCGAAGCTCGAGTCGAAGACGACCGCGTACGGGTCGCGCCCGTCGCGACGAACCCGCCACATCCGCGTCTCGCCGTCGTCGTGGCGCGCGACGTACCCGACCTCGAGCCGCTGCGCGTGACCGAAGGCCTCGGTGCGGCCGCGGAGAAATCCGCGCAGGCCCACGGTCGTCGTGTCGTAGAGCTCGTCGAGGCCGTCGCCTCGCGGGTCGAGCAGGAAGCCCGTGAAGTCCTCGCGGAACCGGTCCTGTCGCAGCGAGACGTAGAGCTGCTGGCCGAGCACGAGCCCCGGCTTCTTCCACTCGAGCCGGCCGCCGGCGATGGCGCGCGACGCGGAGCCGCCCTGGTTCGGGTCGTAGAGGCAGTAGAACTGTCCGTCGTCGCTCGTGTCGCACGGGAGCCGCCGCGCGACGACGTCGTCCTCGCGGATCGCGCCGGCCGAGTCGAACTCCTGCGCGTGCGCCGCGCCGAGCAGCGCCCACCGCAGCGAGCCCTCGCTGTGCTCGAACTGCCCGAGGAGCGATGCGCCGCGGTGTGCGCGGTTCGGACCGAACCCGGAGCCGTCGCGCACGTCGACGCCGACGAACGTGCCCGGTCCGGTGCCCTCCGGGCCCCAGAGCAGGGCGACGCGCTTCTCGTCGAACGAGCCGTACTCGCCGCGCAGTGTGACGCCGCGCTCTTCGAGCCCGAGTTGGTTCTCGACGGTCCCCGCGACGGCGAAGTCGCCTTGTCGCGCGTCGAACGGCCCTTCGAGGACGCGCACGGTGCGCACGAGCTCGGGCAGGACGAAGTGGCTGTCGGCATATCCGTGGCCGTGCGGGTTGGAGACCTCGTTGAGCGGGATCCCGTCGACGAGCAGCTCGAAGTCCTGGCCTTCGCCGGCGTCGAAGCCACGGAGGTAGAGCGTCGAGGCGTGCCCGATGCCCGAGTGGTTGACGAGCACCGCGCCGGGGACGAGCGTCAGCAGCTCTTCTGCCGACCGGCGGGGCACGTCGCGCAGCGCGACGACGTCGAGCTCGAGGTCGCTCACGGCCGCGCGCAGACCCTCGCCGGCGCCCGCGTGGATCTGCGCGGTCGCGCCGAACGCAGGCTCGTCGGCGAAGAAATCCGGAGCGGGCGCCGTCGCCGCGCCCGCGCCCGCGCCCGAATCCGTGCCCGAATCCGTGCCCCCGCGCGTGTCCGTGCCCGACTCCGATCCCGCCTCCGCGTCCGACCCCGACTCCGACTCCGACTCCGAGCCCGATCCCGATTCCGATCCCGATTCCGATCCCGATTCCGATCCCGCGTCCGCGTCCGCGCCCGCATCGACACCCGCGTCTGCGTCTCTCGGTGCGTCGGGAAAGCGGGCGTCGAACCGCACGACGGCCGCGACCGCGACGCCATCGGACGTCGCGGGGGTGAAGCGCGCGCTCCGCATCCACGCGATGGCAGCCGCTTGCACCGACGGGTCGGTCGCGCCGGGCGCGAGCGGCTCGGCAGCGCTCACGGAGCCATCGGCGGCGACCGTCACGCGGAGCGGCACGACGAGCTCGCCGTCCGAAGCGCCCGGGGGACGAACGAGGTCCGGCGCCTCCCGAAGCTCGGGTGGGACGAGAATCCTGAGCGTGCACCGCGGGCACGCACGCGAGCGCCGCCAACGCGAGCGCCGCGTTCGATGCGAATCCAATGAAGCTCAACGAGCCCTCTTCGAGGACGTGGAAAGGGCGACGCGTGGCGAGCACGACGCCGCGTGACCTCGCGCGCGAGCAATCGCGGGCGCGAGTCGGGATGGCCGACGACGCCTCCCGGCGTCGCGGTGCGAACCTCAGGTGCGCGGTTCGAAGCGAGGCGAGGAAGCGCGCGGCGGCCCGCGGGCCTGCGCGTCGCGCGTCGCGAGTCGCGCGGGCGAGCCTTTCGCGAACGACGCGTAGCGGACCTCGTCGTGCATCGCCATCGGGACCGCAGGCGCTCCCGGGAGCGGCGTCTCGACCGCGACACCGTTGTGAAGGAGGCTGTGCGCGCCGTGAATCGGCTGGGCCGCGGGGCGGCGCGGGTCGCTCGGCGCGCCGTGCACGTGGCACGCGCCCGCGTGGCAGTGCTCGACCACGATCGCCGCGCCCTCGTGCGTGTGACGCGGGAGCCAGGCGTGCGCGGCGGTATGCGCCACCGGCGCGACGGCAACGCCGAAGACCAAGAGGCAAGCCCCCAGGATCGCGCGGATCTCCCGCCCCTCGCGCGCGGTGCCTGTGGCCTTCATCGGGGTCACTCTATCCACCGTACGTTCGGCCGTGGCAAGCGGATCGTCCGTGCCCGTTCGGACGACGGGGCCGCGAGCCGCTCGACGCGACCGCCCGTCAGCGCGAGTAGCCTGGGTCGAACGGCGGAAACGGGCCCGCGGGTGTGGTCGAACGCGCTTCGAGGCGGCTGAGCAGCGGCGGGATCGCGTGGACGCCGCTGCGCTCGCGCACGCGGTAGCACTCGTCCCACGAGATCCGCTTCGGGCCGGTCACGAGCCCCTGGCTGCTGTCGGCGTCCATGAGCAGCCACGGCCGATCGGGCCCGACGTTGTCGGGATGAAACGGCTGGTCGAGGAGGATGTGACCGACCTCGTGAGACTGGGTCCACGCTTCGCGCTCCTGCCGCACGCCGTTTCGATCGAGCACGACGGCGTTGACGATCGCGTTGCCGTCGGCCTCGATGAACGCTTCGCCTTGCCTCGTCCCGGCCGTGAACCGGTTCACGACGAAGAGCTCGAATCGTCGACGGGTCCGAGTCCATGAGGACCTTCAACATCGTTCGCTCCTCGAGCGTCCCGGCTGCGGCCGTCATGTTGTCGAACTCGAGGAGCCCGTCGCTGAGATCCACGCTCCCGACCCGCGCATCTTGTCTCGAGTCGGACGACAGCGGCGCGTCCCCGTCGGGCTCGAGTCGGACGGGGGCCCCCCGCGCGTCGCGGACGACGACGTCGGCGCTCGCCCCCGCGCCGAACTCCGCGGGCGGGTTCTCGGTGACGGTCGCGCGGAGCCCGAGCGCGCCGAGGGCCTCGGCGACGTCGAGCGCGGTCTGCACCGGCGGCGCGTCGGGCCGCGTCGGCACGGGGCGGATGGCGCGTCCCTGGGCGCGTAACCGGACGACACCGTCCCCACGCGCCGGCAGCCCGGACCCGTCTCCGATCGCGAGCAGCGCGGGCGGCGGAGGGTCGACCACGCGGACGTCGGCGTCGGGGCTCGGTCCGAACTCGACGAAGCATTGGAGCCAGAATCTCGTTCGCGATCCGGACCTGGTCTCGCGCGATGCGGAGCGCTCCAGCCTCGTCGCCGCCGACGGCCGGCACGCCGCCCGGGCGGTGCCGGACGATGCGGATCGCGAGGTGCGCGCTGCGCGCTGCGCGAGGGCCGTCCTCGTCGCCGGGCCGGCCGACGCGGAGGCTCTGCTCGACCTCGCCGCTCGGCGTCGCGTACCGAGCCCGCACGGTCGAGCGGAGCGAGACGCGGAGCACTCGGTCCCCCACGCCAGGGGCCTCCTGATCCATCACGTCGCCGACGAGGCGCACCCAATCGGAACGAAAGGGAGCGTCCGCCCGGGGTCGGGCGAGGGTGAGCGTGCGTGACGACGAGGATCGCGACTGCGCGCGGGGCTCGTCCACGAGCGTTGCGGTGATCGTGTCGTCCGCGATCCGTGGATCGAAGATCTCCAGGCGGACGTCGTCTCCGTCGCGGCTGCCCGCGCTCCAATCGCTCGCGCGTGGCAGCGTCGAGTCGTTGGTGATCGCGTGCGAGACGCCGAGCGCGTCCGTTCGCGCGTCGATGCGCTCGTTGTCGCCGGATAGAAACGAGATGCCGACGACGGTGAGCGGGACGCGGATGGTGCTCGTTCCCGCCTCGACGACGAGCGCGGCGTCGCCCGCGGCCGCCGACGCGTGGACGCCCTGCAAGAACGTGCCGGCGGACAGCTCCCGACGTCCGAGCGTGGCCGGCGACGCCAGCGGTCGTCCGGCTCGGACCAGACGCACGCCGCCTTCCACCCGCACGCTCGCGCCTCCTCGCCCGTCGATCACCAGCGGGACGAGGTCTTCCTCGGGAATGCCCTCGGTCTGGAGCGCGTCGACCTCGCCGTTCTCGTCGTCGTCGTCGGCATCGACGACCAGCGTGGCTCCGTCCGGAACCGCGGGCGCCTGCGCGGTGGCGAGGTCGAGCACGATTCCGCCGGCTCTCGGGCCCTGTGATGTGGCGGATGCGGGCAGCGAGAGCGTCGCGACGACGAGAGCGGTCCCGAGGACGGCGCCGAGCAGGGCGAGGCGGCGTCTACACCTTGCCCGTGCGAAGGAGGCTCTCGGCGTGCTCGGCGAGGCGCTCGCGTCGCGAGCGCTCCGCGTAGACGATGCCGCGAAGCTTGGCGGCGGCCTCCTCGACCTTGTCGTTGATCACGAGGTAATCGAAGAAGAGGTAGTGCTCGATCTCGAGGCGAGCCTTGTCGTAGCGGCGCTCGATCGTCTCCGCGGAGTCGAGGCCACGTCCGTCGAGCCTGTGGCGCAGCTCCGCCATGCTCGGCGGCAAGATGAAGACCCCGACCGCGTCCGGTAGTCGCGCCTTGATCTGTCTCGCCCCCTGGTAGTCGACGTCGAAGAGGATCGCCTTCTTTCCGTCCGTCCGCGCTCGATCGAGCTCGCCGAGGCTCGTGCCATAGAGGTTGCCGTGAACCTGCGCCCACTCGGCGAAGCAATCCTCCGCGACCATCTTCTCGAACCCGGGGCGGTCGACGAAGTGATAGTCCTGCCCCTCGACCTCTCCGGCGCGCGGAGTGCGCGTCGTGTGGCTCACCGAGAACGTGAGGTCAGGGAACGACTCGAGCAGCTTGTGCGTGAGCGTCGTCTTGCCGGCGCCCGACGGGGAGCTGATGATGAGCAGGAGAAGGTCGTCCACGGGAGCGACGAGCGTAGCAAAAGCGCACGAGAGGTTGGAGCCCCGCGGAACCGCCTCGCTACGAGACGTTCTGCGCCTGTTCTCGCATTCGCTCGAGCTCGGCCTTGAGGTCGACCACCGCGCGGGCAATCGACGCGTCGGCGGCCTTCGCGCCAATCGTGTTCACCTCGCGGTTCATCTCCTGAAGCAGAAAATCGATCCGTCGCCCGACGCCGCCGCCGTCGTGAAGCAGCTGTTCGAGCTGCTCCGTGTGGCTGCCGAGCCGCGTGAGCTCTTCGGTCACGTCGGTACGGTCGGCGAGCAGCGCGACCTCCTGCTCGAGGCGTCCCGAGTCGAGCTTCGTGTCGGTGCCGGCGAGGAGGCGAGCGACGCGTTCGCGCAAGCGCTCGCGGTACGTGTCGATCGCGCCCGGATGGAGCGAGTCGATACCAGTGGCCAGCTCGCGGATGGCAGCGAGCCGCTCGAGGAGGTCGCGTCCGAGCACCGCGCCCTCACGCACGCGCATCTCGTCGAGCTCGTCGCAAGCGGCGCGCGTCGCCGCGACCACGGCCTCGCGCGTCGCCTCGGCGTCGAATCTCTGCGTCGCGGCGAAGAAATCCGGGACGAAGCGAGGAGCGACAGAGGCAGAGGCTCGCCGGGAGCGAGCTCGTCGCGCAGTCGGGCGAGCTCCGCGAACGCTCGGCGCGCCCGCTCGTCGTCGAGCACCGGCGCCGTCGCGGCAGCCACCTCGAGCCGCATCACGACCTCGATGCGGCCGCGCTCGAGCCGCCCCGGACGTGCTCCTCGGCGAAGCGCGAGACGACGAGAGCTCCACCGGGGCCCGCAGGCGGACGTCGAGGAAACGATGGTTCACCGCACGCGCCTCGACCGTCACGCGCCCGCCCGATACGTCGGCTCGGCCGGAGCCGTAGCCCGTCATGCTCCGGAGCGTCACGCCCCCGCTCCGCGAAAGTACGCCACCGTCGCTTGCAGCCCCCGGTCGAGCGGCGTTTGCGCGGTCCACCCGAGCAACGACTTCGCGCGCGTCACGTCGGCTACCGAGTGCTTGATGTCGCCGGGTCGCGCCGGCGCGTACGTCGGGGTGAGGTCCGTCCCGACGATCCGACCAATCGCGGCCACGAGCTCGTTGACCGTGATGGGCGTCCCGCCGGCGACGTTGACGACCTGACCCCGAGCTTCGTCCGAAGCGAGCGCGCGCAGGTTCGCGTCGACCACGTCGTCGACGTAGCAGAAGTCGCGCGTCTGTTCACCGTCGTCGAAGATCCGCGGAGCCGCGCCGCGGAGCAGCGTCTCGACGAACAGAGGGATCGCGGCCGCGTACTGGCTCTTCGGATCCTGGCGCGGGCCGTAGACGTTGAAGTATCGGAGCGAGACCGCGCGCATCCCGTGGAGCGTCGCGTAGACGTCGACGTAGTGCTCCGCGGCCACCTTGCTCGCGGCGTAGGGCGAGAGCGGACGGGGCAGCATCTCCTCGCGTTTCGGCAGCGTCGGCTCGTCACCGTACGCCGCTGCGGACGCCGCCAAGACGAAGCGTTGCACACCCGCTCGACGCGCCTCCTCGAGCAGGCGCACCGTGCCGCCGACGTTGACCTCGTCGCACGTGACCGGATCGGCGATCGACGCCGGGACGGACGCGACCGCCGCCTGGTGCACGACGCCCTGGGCGCCGCGAACGGCTCGCGCCACGACGCGCGCGTCGCGGACGTCGCCGCGCAGCACCTCGAGGTCGCCGCTCACGCCCTCGAGGTTCGATTCGCGGCCGGTCGAGAAGTCGTCGACCACGGTGACCGCATCACCACGGGCGACGAGCGCGCGCACGATGGTCGAGCCGATGAACCCGGCCCCTCCGGTGACTACATAGCGCACGTGGCGACCCGCGGAATCGCTCGAGCCCGCGCTTGCGCTTCATCTGCTCCATGACGCGCGCGTACTCGATCTCGAACGCAGCCGTGCCCTCGTGGAGGTTCTTGATCTTCGACCGAACCTCCTTGTCGAGCTCGCCCTCGACGTCCATGTGCCGCTTCAAGACCGGGGTGGCCTTGGTCCGGAGCGCGACGTCGTCCGCATAGAATCTCGGTGACGTTTTGCACTGTGGAACAGCATGTTCAGGATCTGGTCGAGGAGGTAGGGGAGGATCTCCTCGGCCGGGGGGGTGCCCCGCTCTTTGGAGACCTGGGACTTGATGCGTCCGAGGTTCGAGTACCCGAGGCCCCGCTGCTCCATCCGGTTCTTCGCCTCGTCGGCAATCTCCCGGTCTAGCCTCAGGAATTCCTTGAGAACGGCCTCGACGTCGAGCCGGACCTCGTCCTCGCTCTCGACTTCGATGTCTCCGTCACGAACCAGGGTCCGGACGAGCTCGTCGGCGATGGGCCCGACCTTCCCGCTGTAAAGTCGCATTTCGGACCGCGCACGCTAGCGGGTATGCTACTTACCGTCAATCACCCCTCAGGGGTGATAGGTTACAGTTTCAACAGAACGATCCTTCTTGGCGAGAACTGGATGTTACGGGGACTCCGGGAGGTATGCATCAATGATCGCAATGGGAATCATGACGGTTCATCGCGCACGCCGGGGGGAAGATCTCGACACACGGGAGACGCGGGAGCGGATCCTGTCCCGCTCTCCGATCCTCAGCACCGTCCGCGCCGACGATCGCGACATGCTGCTCGACGTCGGTAGGGTGCTCCTCTACGACCGGCGGGCCGCGCTTCACCGGCAAACGGACCAGGCCGCGCATCTGCACGTCATCGGGACGGGCAGGGTGCGGGTCATGCGAGTCGGCCCGGCCGACCGCGAGCTGACGCTCGCGTACCGCGGGCCGGGGGAGCTCGTCGGCGAAGAGTCGCTCATCGACGGGGCGTTCCGCTCGGAGGCCCGCGCGGCCGACCGCGTGGAGGCGCTCCGGCTTCCCGTCCGCACGCTCCGCAACCTCATCGCCGATCGCGCGGACCTCGCGGTGCGGCTGCTCGCGGTGTTCGGAGAGCACAAGCTCGCCGTCGAGCAGCGGATGGAAGCGTTGCTCACGCGGCCGGTCGAGTCGCGCGTCGCCGAGTTTCTCGTCGACGCCGCCGAGCGCCATGGGGTGCCGGAGTCGCGCGGCTATCTCATCGGCGTGAAGTTCACGCACGCCGAGATCTCGAGCTTCGTCGGCTCCACGCGGGAGACGGTGACCCTCGTCCTCGGCGATTCTCAAGCGGCGAGGTCTGATCGAGTTCGACCACCGTCGAGTGGTCGTGCACGACGCCGAGGCTCTGCGGAACCTGATCTGCAGGTTCGGTCGCGTCGCGGTCCGCGCTCACGTCTCGTCGTCGGACTCGGCGCGGTTGCGCATGCGGTCGATGAGGCCGTTCCAGCCGTCCCGCCGGATAATCCGGTCGAACTGGCTCTGGTAGTTGCTCACCATGCTGACGCCGTCGGTGACGATGTCCTCGACCGTCCACGTCTCGCCGGTCCTGCGCATGTGGTACTCGATCGCGATCTCGGGCGCGCGGCGGTTCTCTCGCGAGCGCGCGACGGTCGCGACGACGATCAGCTCCCCGTGCGGGCTCTCCGACTCGTATCGGACCTCGTAGTCCTCGGTCGTCTGGAGCTGGCTCTGGTAGCTGCGCTCGACGAGCGTGCGCAGGAGGGTGACGAACTCGCGGCGCTCGGTCGCGCTGTGCTCGTTCCAGTGGTCGCCGAGCGCTCGGCGCGACACCGACTCGAAGTCGAGCAACCCGGAGATGATGCGCGTCACCTCCGTGTTCTTGCGCTCCTCCTCGCGCTCGTTTCGAGCGGGGCGCGCGAGGATGCGCTTCACCTCTTGATGGCGCGACTCGAGGTAGGTTCCGGCCGGGCCCGCTTGCGCCCTGCTCAAAGGAGCGAAGACGAAAAGCGCGGCGAGGGCCGACAAGAAGAGAGCGAAGGTCCGCAATCGTTGGCTCATCACGTATGTCTCTCCGAAACGGCCCCGCTTGGACGGCCGGCCCGGGGGATTATTCCTCGCAACCGACCTCCCAGCCACCCGCCGGCAGCAGTTGGGTCCCGGTCACCCGCTCGAGGTTCGCGATCCCGATGTTCAGGTCGCCGATCGCCGACAAGTGGTTGAAACGAGCGGTGAAATAGGCGCGGACGGCGTCGATGAGGTCCCGGGGCTCGAGGGCGCCGATCGCGTAGGCCCCGGCCGCCGAGATGAACCAACGCCGCGCCTGACGGTGCCCCTCCCGCCACGCGTCCTCGCGGCGCCGGGCGTCGGCCAGCGCTTCGTAGGCGTCGGCGACCTCGAGCTCGATGCCGCGCTCCGCCTCTTCCGAGAGGGCCTGGAGCTCGGCGAGCTCGGCCTCGGCCCGTCGGACGCGGTAGAGGTTTCCCCAGACGTCGAAGCTCCAGCGCGCCACGATCCCCGCCCCGAGCGCTTGGTAGTTCGCCTGATCGATGATGAATGGGTTCGTCTGGTCGACGATGCCCGGGCCGTAGCTGTAGCTCGCGGACGCGGTGAGCGCGATGTCGGGATAGAAGGCGGCGCGGGTCGCGTCGACCGCCGCGGTACGCGCGTCGATGCCCGCGGCGAGCTGCGTGATCTCGGGACGCGACTCGCGAGCGAGCGTCCGGTAGTGCTCGAGCGGGCGTTCGGGCAGCTCGAGCGGGGCCAGCGGGCACTGCGGGACGCGGAACTCGTCGACGCCGGTCAGGGCCCGGAGCGCCGCTCGCGTGGTTCGTTCGAGCCGGACCGCCTCGGAGCGGCGCGCCTCGAATCTCGCTCAGCGCCGTCGCGAGTCGGTAGCGGTCCTGGTCGCTCACGTTGTCGTCCCCGGCGGCGAGCATGTCTTCGAGCTGCGTTGCCGCTTGCTGCAAACGCGTCTGCCCCTCGGCAATCATCTGCTGCACGTCGAGCGAGAGCTGCAGCCCGTAGTACGCGCGCCGGACGTCGTACTCGAGCCGGCCGAGGGCGAGCCCGCGCTCGGCCTGTGCGGCGGTCACGCCTGCTCGCGCGGCTCGGCGCGCCGCGTCGAGCTTGCCGAACGTATAGAGCGGAACGAATCCGCTCGCGCCCACGACCACGACCGGACGCCACGCGTTTCCGACGGGCAGCTGATCGTCCGGGCTGAACGTGGAGGTGCCGCGTGCCTCGGGCGCGACCGTGAGCCCGACGGTCGCCTGGAATTGAAAGAACGGGGAGATGATCGCCTCGTCGAGCTGCGCTTCGGCGGCCGCGACGCGGTGCTGAGCCGCGCGAAGGCGCGGGTAGCTCTCTCTGGCCCGATAGGAGAGCGCGGCCAAATCGAGGAGCGGCGGCTCGGCCGGCTCGGCCGGCTCGGTCCCTCGCGCCGCGGTCGGCTCCGGCTCGTCCGCCCGCGCCACCAGAGCGAGCGACGACGCCCATGCGCCCACGGCGACGACGAGGAAAAGAGAGCTGAACGGCCGGCCCATCTCGGCGGCCGGTTGTAGCGCCTGCGCCTCGCGAAGGCCACCACGCCCGGGCGTAGAGACCGGGCCGTCGCGGCTCGGGCTCAATCCTCGCGGTCGGCCACCGCTGCGAGCAGCTCCGCGGACGCGACCAAGACCCCGTCGACGTGCGCCTCGGCGGCCGTCTTCCAGATGTTCGAGCGATGCGTCAGGACCTCGACCGAGAGCTCCATGCGATCGCCCGGCGTGACGGGCTTGCGGAACTTGGCTTTCTCGATCCCCACGAAATGAAGCGTCTTCTGAGACGCATCGAACGGCTCCGACGCGTACGCGAGCACCGTCGCGAGCTGGGACATCGACTCGAGGATGAGTACGGCGGGCATGACCGGAGCGCCGGGGAAGTGGCCTGCGAAGAACGGCTCGTCGTACGTGACGCACTTCACCGCCCGCGCCGACTTTCGCGGCGACAGATCCACGACCCGGTCGATCATCAGGAACGGGGCGCGGTGCGGGAGGATCTGGAGGATCCGACGGATGTCGAGGTCCATGCGGGCGCGAGACTATCACTCCCGACGTCGCGTGCGGCGTCACCCGACGAGCGGTGTGCGATCACGCGCAGCGACCGCTCGAGGCCGCGAGCGCCGCGAGCGATCTCCATTCGTTCGGAGCGCTCGGCGCCGAGCGCGTCGCGCAGGATCGCGTCTGCCCGCTCGGGGTGCGCCTCGCCGCAGGTGTAGAAGTCGACCGCGCAGTAGCGCTCTTCGGGCCACGTGTGGATCGAGATGTGCGACTCGGCGAGGACCAGGACGCCGCTCACGCCGCGGGGGCTGAACGGGTGGAGCATCGACGCGACGACGGTCGCGCCGGCGGCGTCGGCGACAGAGCGCAGCGCGGCCTCGAGGTGCGCGGCGTCGTCGAGGCGGACGGCGTCGCAGCCCTCGTACTCCAGAAGGAGGTGCGTGCCCGTCGTCTTCATCGCCCGCTCAGCGCCGTTTGGTGCTCTGCGCGCCGCCGCCGCCGCCGCCACCCGAGTCGTGGCCGGCGGCTTCGCGACCCTCGCCGCGGTTGTACCGCTGGATGAGATCGTCGGTGACGTCGAGGTTGTTCGGCACCCACATGACGCCGCCCTCGTTGCGTTCGACGATGAGAGTGTACCCGTCGGCTTGTCCTATTCGTCTGAGGATGTTGCTCATGCGCTCGAGGATGCCTTTCGTGAGCTGCGCCTCCTTCTGGGCGAGCTCGCGCTGGTACTCGACGTATGTCGTCTGCAGGTCGACGAACGCTTTCTGGTACTCCTCGACCCGCTTCTGGAGGGCGTCCTGGCTGAGGACGTCGCGCTGCCGCTCGATGTCCTCCTTCATCTTCTTGAGCTCGTTCTGCTTGTCGTCGAGCGCCTGCTGGCGGCGCTTGAAGAGGCGCTTGAGCTGTGCCTTCGCCCGCCGGCCGTCCTCGGTCTCGTTGAGCGCGCGCTGCATGTCCACGACCGCGATCCGCACCTGGGCGAACACGCGGGGAGAGATGGACGCCAAGAGCAGCGCGGCGACCAGCGTGACGGCGTGACGTTGGAGCTTCATCTCGGGTTTTCCTGTCGAGGCGGGGGCTTACCCGGTGCCAAGTGGTCGGTCAAGCTCCAGGTGGGACGGCGGGACCGTGCTCCCATTCAGGCGGATTGTCAGAAGAAGTTGCCGATCGTGAACTGGAAATCGATCTCGCGTTCGTAGGCGCGACGGTCGAAGGGGATGCCCCATTCGAAGCGGAGCGGGCCGAGCGGTGAGATCCAGCGGATGCCGAAGCCCCACGAGTAGCGGAGCGCGAACGGGTTCAGGTTGCAGGGGTCGGTCGTGTCGTCGCCGAGCGTAGCGGCGCCGCCTCCGCAGAGCGCCTGCTCGGTGTTCCAGGCGTTGCCTCCGTCGGTGAAGATGACGCCCTTGATGCCGACCGCTTCGATGATGTCGAACTCGAGCTCGAGGTTCCAGAAGAACTGCATGTTGCCGCCGATGACGACGCCCTGGGAGTTCGGGACGCAGTTCGGGTTCGTCTGCTACACAAGCCGAGCCTCGGCCCCAGTCGGTTCAGGCCGAACCCGCGGATGGTGAAGATGCCTCCGAGGTAGAAGCGCTCGAAGACCGGCACGCCCTGATCGAGCCGGCTCGTGATGAGGCCCCATTCTGTGTTGAGCTTGAGAACGAACGGACCGAAGAGCTCCTTGTAGAAGCCGCGAAGAACGCGCGGTGCCGCATGAAGTCGTTCTCGCGAGCCGGTGAACGTGTCGGCGAGCTCGAACGAGTACGACGCGAACACACCGTTCTTCGGGAAGAGGCGGTTGTCGCGCGAGTCCCAGCTGAGCGACAGCCGGACCGAGCTCGTCAGGCCGTCGAGGAAGAGGTTCGCGAGAGGCACGCGCTCGAAGATCTGAGAGGCCCTGGCGCCGACGTCGCGG
This sequence comes from uncultured delta proteobacterium, assembly GCA_963740495.1. Lineage (GTDB taxonomy): Bacteria > Myxococcota_A > Polyangia > Polyangiales > CAVUEK01 > CAVUEK01. The sequence goes on along the minus strand of CAVUEK010000001.1, from coordinate 14,891 downwards.
AGCCGAAGAGGCCGCCCGTGCGCGACGAGATGTCGACGTACTCGGCGCGGTAGTTGAGGAACAGGCGAGCTTGTCGGTGAAGAGCGGATGGCCGATGCGCGAGCGCCGCCCCCGGTCGAGTCCTGCGTGAAGTCGTTGAACTGGCGGATTGTCTTGAAGACCTCGAGCGATCCGCTCCACCGCGTTCCGAAGAAGTACGGCTCGACGAACCGCACCTGACCGAGCTGCCTGATGCCCGAGAGCTGGAGCTGCAGCGCGAGCGACTGGCCGCGGCCGAAGAGGTTGTTCTGCTGGACCTGCGCGGTGAAGATGAACGTCTCGATCGACGAGAAGCCGGCGCCGATCTGGAACGTGCCCCGTCGATCGCTCGGCGACCTCGAAGTTGATGACGATGCGGTCGGGGGTCGAGCCTTCCTCTTCCGTGACGTCGACGCGCTCGAAGTAGCCGAGCGCCGTCACGCGCGCCTTGCTGCGCTCGACCTCGGTCATGTTGTAGAGCTCGCCCTCGACGATCTGTAGCTCGCGGCGGATGACCGAGTCCGCGGTCTTCGTGTTGCCGCGGATGTTGATGCGCTCGATGTGAACGGGCGGTCCGCGCTTGATCTGGATGACGACGTTGACGGTGCGCCGCTCCATGTCGAGGTCGGTCTGCGGTACCATCTCGACCAGCGCGAAGCCGCGGTCGCGGTAGTACCGCGTGACGTCGAGCAGGTTCTGCGCGACGACGCTGCGGCTGAACCAGTCGCCCGGGCTCGCGTCGATCATCTCGCGGAGCTCGCGTCGCCCGCCGAGCGGCTCGACCTCGTTGCCGTCGGCGTCGACCTCCGTGATGCGAAGCCGTCCGATGCGGAAGCGCGGGCCTTCCTCGATCGGGACGGTGATGTCGATGCTCTGGCGATCGGGCGTGAGCTCGATGCGCGGTGTGCCGACCGAGACCGCGAGGTATCCGCGGTCGTAGTAGATCGCCTGGACGCGTCCGTCGTCCTCCTCGAAGTCCTCGCGGGTTGAACGAGTCGTTGCTCGAGATGAACGAGAAGAACCCCGTTCGGTCGTCCGCATGAACGCGGTGAGATCTCGTGCCCGGGATGTGATGGTTCCCGGTGAAGTGGATGCTCCTCACCGTGACCTCTTCGCCCTCGACGATGATGAACTGCACCTGGACTTCGTTGTTCGGCATCTGCCGGAGCTCGTACCGACGCGCGCGAGGAAGTAGCCCTTTTCCGCGTAGAGATCTCGGATGCTCGTCACCTGGCGCGGACGTCCGGGACGGAGAGCACCTCGCCCACGCGGAGCGTCACCTTCTCGTCGAGATCGTCGTCGTCGACCTCGTCGTTGCCCTCGAACACGATCCGGCCGATCGCCGGACGCTCGCGGACCGTGACGTAGAGATCGATCACCTCGTCGCGGTCTGCCGCGCCTCGAACACGATGTCGTCGAAGAAGCCCTGGTCCCACAGAGCGCGTGCGTCGGCCGCTACCTCCGTGTCCCGGCACGGGACGCCACGCCGCAACCCCATCGTCTCGAGCACGTCGTCCTCTGTGGTGCGCCGCGCGCCCGTGACGTGGATGCGCCGGATGCGTCGCGCCGTCGCAGATCGTGCGCGGGACCGGGGGCGCGGTGCTCGGGCTCGTAGGTCGGTCCGACATCGTCGTCTTCGCCTTCGCCCTCGTCTTCGCCCTCGCCTTCGCCCTCGCCCTCCTCCGCTTCGCCTTCGTCGTCGCTCTCGTCCTCGGAGGCGGTGGCGCCGCCCTGATTGTTCTCGGTGGCCTCGCTCGCTCCGCCGCCGCTCGCGACGCCTGCGTCGGGGCGTCCCTCCGCGTCCAGGCTGCGCGCTCGCCGGCGTCGTCGTCGCGCCCAGCGCGAGCGCTGCGCAGAAGACGGCGAATCTCGTGGCGAATCGGCGCATCGGGCAGTCGGGGCGCGTGCTATAGTCGCCTGGCTCGGGACCGGTCAAGCGCCCGACGACTCGGCCGGCGACGGGCTCGGGCTCGCGGACGGCCGCGTCCGGGGCTCGCCGGGCCCGTCGGGGGCCGGCTGCGCGCCGGAAATCGTCGCGGTTCTGGCCCGCCGCTCGTCGTGGTCGACCCGTCCATCGCGCATGTGAACGACGCGCGGCATGCGATCGGCGAGGTCTCGGCTGTGCGTGACGATGAGAAACGTCGTGCCGCGCCGCTCGTTGAGCTCGAAGAAGAGCTTGTGGATGGCGTCGGAGGTCTGGGTGTCGAGGTTGCCCGTCGGCTCGTCGGCGAGGACCAGACGCGGCTTCATGATGAGCGCGCGCGCGAGGGCCACGCGCTGCTGCTCGCCCCCCGAGAGCTCGCCCGGGCGATGGGTCAGCCGATGGGCCAGACCGACCTCTTCGAGGAGCGCGCGCGCGTTCGCTGCGAGCTCCTTGCGCGAAGCTCCGCCGCGGATGAGGCCCGGCATCATGACGTTCTCGAGCGCGGTGAACTCGGGCAGGAGGTGGTGAAACTGAAAGACGAAGCCGATCGTCTGGTTCCTGAACTCCGCGAGCTTGGCGCTCGAGTAGCTCGTCACGTCGCGGCCTTCGTAGACGATGCGACCCGAGGTCGGCAGGTCGAGCGTGCCGAGCAGATGCAGGAGCGTGCTCTTGCCCGCTCCAGACTTGCCCACGACGCAGAGCATCTCCCCGCTCTCGATCCGGAGATCGATGCCCGAGAGCACCTCGACGTCCTTGTCGCCGTGGACGTAGACCTTCGTGAGACCCTCGACGACGACGAGCGGGCTCGTCATTCGTACCTCAGCGCGTCGACCGGCCGGACCTCGCTCGCGAGCACGGCCGGAAAGATGGTCGCCACCACGCAGACGACGACGGATGCGAGCCCGACGAGACCGAACTCCGACGCGTCGATGTGCACGGGCAGCTTGTCGATGTAGTAGACCTCGGGGTTCATGCGAATGCCGAAGTGCTCGGCAGCGAAGCACGCGACGTAGCCCAGACCGAGCCCGAGCGCCGCGCCGAGGATGCCGATCAGGAAGCCCTCGAGCAAGAAGAGCGAGACCACGTCTCGGCCGCGCGCGCCCATCGCCTTCAGGATCCCCGTCTCGCCCGACTTCTCCTGGACCATCAGCGTCAGCGTCCCGAAGACGCAAAAGCCCGCGACGAGGATGGCGATCCCGAGAAAGATGAACATCGCGAGCCGCTCGAGCTCGAGCGCGCCGAAGAGGGTGCTGTTGACCTCTTGCCAGTCTTGGACGCGGAGCTCGTCGCGGCCCGCGTCCGCGAGCGTGTGGCGCAAGCTCGCCGCGACGTCAGGGGCGTGCTCGACGTCTGCGACCTTCACCTCGACCCCACTGATCTCGTTGCCGACGTTCAGGAACCGCTGCGCGGTCTGGAGCACGACGTACGTGTACTTCATGTCGTACTCGTACATGCCGCTGTAGAAGATGCCTGCGACGCGGAACGGTCGGCTCTTCGGCATCGGACCGGCGGGGCCGAGGTCGCCGAGCGGAGATACGACGTTGACCTCGTCGCCCACGTAGAGGCGGAGCGAGCGTGCGAGCTCCTGTCCCACGATGATGCCGGGCAGCACCTCTCGTGGTGCGTCGATCGGCGTCGGCGATCCGAGCAGCTCGACGAGCTGGTCGCTCGTCGGATCGTCGGGGAGCGGGTCGAGGATGCTCGGATTGTCGGGGGCGGGGCCCGCTTGCTCGTCGTCGTCGAGGTGGAGCGTCGGAATGTCCATCGGGTAGGGCCCGAGCGCCTCGTCGGGCGGCAGGTCGAGCAGGCGCTCGGGGTGCTCGAGGTACTCGAGCCGCCCTCGGACGAGGTTGTGCTCGAGGTCGATCACGTTCGAGGCTCGGCTCGGGTCGATGCCGCGGAGCACGGCGCCGGCGAGGTTCGACGCGCTCGTGACCATGACCTCGCCGCTCACGTACGGCGCCGCACCGCGCACGCCGTGGGTCGTCCGCGCCGTGTGGACGACGCTGCGCCAGTCGCCGAACGTCCCGTGCTCGACGTCGACGACGACGTGAGCGTTGTTGCCGAGGATCTTCTGCTTGAGGTCGTTCCGGAAGCCACCCATCACCGACAGCGTCGTCGTCAGTGCGCAGCTCGAGAGAGCGACCGCGAGAACGGACAGAACGCCGATGACCGTGAGGAAGTTGCTCTTCTTCGCTCGGAGGTGTCGGGCGGCGACGAGGGGCGAGAAGCCGAAGCGCTCGATCGCGCCGAGGGCGGGCGGGAGCAATCGCGCGCTCGCGCGTATCGCGAAGAGAACGGCCACCACGAGCGCCGCTCCCTGGAGGTCGAGGGGGATCGTGCCTGGCTCGCGTATGCCGAGCAGGTGATGGACGACGCCGGGTGCGATGCCGTGCGATGCCGTTGCGCCGCCCGTGCCGGCCGCGTCGTGCCACTCGAGCCAACCGTGGAGGATCGCGAAACCGAGAGCGACGGGGACGAACGCCATGGCGAGCAGGCCATCGGCCACGATCCAGAACATGCGCCGGAAGCCGTTCGGCGCGAGAAACCACGCCGACGCCGTGCTGCCCAGGAGCACGAGCAAGGTGAGCACGAACGTCGCGGACGCGACGTAGAGACCGATCTCGGCTGGCCTCGATAGAGGGAGCAGGAGCTCCCGCGGATCGATGGGGCCGCCGAACGGGGAGGGCGCCGCGCGACCGGCGAGGAAGAGGCTCGCGGCGAACGCGGCGCCGAACGCGAGCGCGTGGGTCAGGCCCGACACGCCCATCACGGAGAGCCGCGCGCGCCCTCGCGTGCCCTGCTGAAGCCTCGTCGCCCGCCACAGCGTGAGCACGGCGAAGACGAGCACGAGCGTCCCGGTTCCGGCACCGACCAGCGGCGCGACGAGCCCCGCGGCGAGGGCCGCGACGTTGCCGCTCGCGAGCATCCACTCGGCGACGGCGAAGGCGCCGACGATGGCCATCGCGTAGAGGGTGACGACGATCCCGTAGATGGCCGGGATCGGGCCGAGCCGGACCTCGCGACTGAGCCCGGCCGGTCTCGGCGCGCGAGCCGCGGGGGGCGTGGTCGGCACCGGTGTCTCCGGCCCGGTCGGCGCGGGTGTCGCCGGCTCGTCGCTCACGTCTCCTCGGGCCGAAGCAGCGGAAAGAGGATCACGTCGCGAATGGACGGCTGACAGACGAGCGCCATCACGAGCCGATCGATGCCGATCCCGCAGCCGGCGGCCGGCGGCATGCCGTAGGAGAGCGCTCGCACGTAGTCCGCGTCGAAGTCCATCGTCTCCTCGTCGCCCTTCGCGCGGAGGTCGAGCTGTGCGCGGAAGCGCTCGGCCTGATCCTCGGGGTCGTTCAGCTCGCTGAACCCGTTCGCGAGCTCGCGGCCGTCGACGAAGAGCTCGAAGCGGTCGACCCACTCGGGGTGCGCGTCGTTCTTGCGCGCGAGCGGGGAAACCTCGAAGGGAAACTCGGTCACGAACACCGGGACGGAGCGGGCACCGTCGGCCGTCTTGTAGAGCGCGGGAAGCGCGGGCTCGGCGATGGTCTCGAAGAGGAAGAAGATCCGCTCGCCGTGGGTCTCGCACTTCGCGAGCGCCTTGCGGTCGGCGTCGGGCAGCCTCGACGCGGCGGTCTCGCACGCGGACGCGACGGCGCTCGGGTCGGACCCGACCGCGGAGCCGGAGAGCACACCGGCCCACGGCGTCTCGGGGACGCCGTCCTGGCCCGCCCGCTCGAGGGCGTCGGCGATCGCCCGGCGCATCGGCACGCGCGCGAACGGCGCGCCGAGATCGAACGAGCGGCCCTCGGCGAGCTCGGGCAGCGCCGCTCGGAGCGCCGCGTCGACGTGACGCACGAGCCCCTCGGTGAGGTCCATCTGGTCCTCGTACGTGGCGTACGCCATGTAGTGCTCGAGCATCGTGAACTCGGGGTTGTGGCGCGTGCTGATGCCTTCGTTTCGGAAGTTCCGGCCGATCTCGTACACACGGTCGAAGCCGCCGACGAGGAGGCGCTTGAGGTAGAGCTCGGGCGCGATGCGCAAGAACAGATCGATGTCGAGCGCGTTGTGGTGCGTCGTGAAGGGCTTCGCGGTCGCGCCGCCTCGTACGGACTGGAGCATCGGGGTCTCGACCTCGAGGAACCCGCGTGCGTCGAGGTGGTTTCGGATCTCTCGCACGAGGAGCGAGCGGGCTCGAAACACCTTCGCGACGTCGGGGTTCGCGAAGAGGTCCACGTAGCGCTCGCGGTAGCGCTTCTCGACGTCGGTCAGACCGTGCCACTTCTCCGGCGGCGGCAGGAGCGCCTTCGACACGTGGCGGAACCGCTCGCGCCCGGGGCACGAGAGCGCGCGGTCGCCGCTCCGCGTCTGCATCTTCCGGCCCTCGACGAACACGTGGTCGCCGAGGTCGACGCGCTTGAGCGACTCCTTGAGGCCGTCGCGCTGCTGTGCGTCCTTCGAGAAGTACGTCTGCACGGCGCCGTAGGGCGTCTGAAGGACGAGGAAGGGGCCCCGCTTCGCGATCACGCGACCGTAGACCGGGTGAAGCGGATCGTCTTCGCGGATGTCCGCCTCGTGCTTCCACGCCGCGACCGGCTCGTGCGCGACGTCGTGCAGAAGCGAGCGGCGCGCCTGGTCGTCGTCGCGAACGCGGAGCCAATTCGGATACCACCCTGCGCGGTCGTCGCCGAGCTCGGCACGCGCGTTCGCGCGCCGCGCCTCGATCAGGTCTTCCTCGGACGCCACGTCTAGGCCTTCTCCGTCGCGCTCTCGGACCCCGCGTCGCTCTTCTGCTCGGCGCGCTTGTCGGCGGCAGCGAGGAGGTACGCCTCGATGAACGCGTCGAGGTCGCCGTCGAGGACCGCCTGCGCGTTCGACACCTTGTGCTCGGTCCGCTCGTCTTTGACCATCGTGTAGGGCTGTAGCGTATACGTCCGCACCTGGGAACCGAACGCGATGCCTTGCTTGTCGCCGCCGAACGCCTCCTCGAAGGCGGCCTCACGCTCGCGCCTCCGGAGCTCGTACAACCGTCCGCGCAACATCTTCATTGCGGTCGAGCGGTTCTTGTGCTGCGAGCGCTCCTGCTGACAAGCGACGATGATCCCGCTCGGCAGGTGGGTGATGCGCACGGCCGACTCGGTCTTGTTGACGTGCTGGCCGCCCGCCCCACCGGACCGATACGTGTCGGTCTTGAGGTCCTCGGGCCGGATGACGATGTCGCTCTCGTCCTCTTCGAGGTCGGGCACGACGTAGACCGCCGCGAACGCCGTGTGCCGGCGCGCGTTCGCGTCGAACGGGCTGATCCGGATGAGCCGGTGCACACCCCCCTCGGCGCGGAGGAACCCGTACGCGCTGTCACCGTGGACGATGAAGGACACGTCCTTGATGCCGGCCTCGTCCCCGGCGTTGTGGTTCACGAGCTCGGTCTTGTAGCCCTTTCGCTCCGCCCAGCGCAGGTACATCCGCATCAGCATCTCGGCCCAGTCCTGAGCGTCGACGCCGCCCGCGCCCGGGTGGATGGTCACGATGGCGTCCGCGCGGTCCTCCTTGCCGGAGAGCATCCGCGACACCTCCATCGCTCGAACACCCGCCTCGATCGCCGGGATCTGTGAGGCGACCTCGTCGATCATGCCGTCGTCACCCTCGGCGCTCGCCATCTCCAAGAGCTCGACCGACGCCTTCGTCTCGGCGGTGAGCTGGTCGAACGAGGTCACCTTGGCTTGCGCGGCGGCGCGCTCGCGCAGGATCTTCTGCGCCTGCTCCTGGTCGTCCCAGAACCCCTCGCGCGCCGTCAGCGACTCGAGCCGATCGACCTCGTGGCGAAGCCCGTCGATGTCAAAGGTACCTCCCCAGCGCTTCGAGGCGCTGAGAGAGATCCGACAAGGCGTCGCGGCTCTCCGAAAGGGGGGTCGACATGGCACGGGCGAGGTAGCCCGTGCGCCCGGCGGTGTCAACGCGGGGGCCCGCCGGCCCGCGTCCCGCGGATGGCCATTCCCTAACGCCCCGACCCTTGCTACGTTCCGGCGCCCGAAGGCTCCCCCATGGTCACGCTCCGCACATACACCTTCCTCGACAGCCTGCAGCCGCAGCTCGCGAGCTTCATCGGCAAGACCGCGCGCGGGTTCTTGCCCGTTCCTGGCCAGGCTTCTCTCTGGGTCGAGATCGCTCCCGGCATCGCGATCAACCGCGTGACCGACACCGCGCTCAAGGCGACGAAGGTGACGCCCGCGGTTCAGGTGGTCGAGCGCGCGTACGGTCTGCTCGAGGTGCATCACGAGGACAAGGGCCAGGTGATGGACGCCGGCAAGGCGATCCTCGATGGGCTCGAGTGCAAGGAAGAGGAGCGCATCAAGCCCAACGTGGTGACGCACCAGATCATCCGCGCGATCGAGCCGTACCAGGCGCAGATCATCAACCGGAACAGCGCTGGGATGATGATCCTGCCGGGGCAGTCGCTGTTCCTGATGGAGACCGATCCGGCGGGCTACGTGTCGTTCGCCGCGAACGAGGCGGAGAAGGCCGCGAACGTGTTCCTCGTGAACATCCAGCCGTACGGCGCGTTCGGACGCCTATACATGTGCGGGCCCGAGGCGGAGATCGACGCGGCGGCGGACGCCGCGCGCAAGGCGATCGAGGGTATCGAGGGCCGCAAGGTGGAAGTGAAGCTCGACCGCTAGAGCACTAGGCGCCTCGCTGCGCCGGCGGTAGACGGAGAGAAGACAAGCGATGGCAGACGCACTGGGAATGATCGAGACGAAGGGCTTCGTGGCCATGGTCGAAGCGGCGGACGCCATGGTGAAGGCGGCGCGCGTCGAGCTCGTGAGCTACGAGAAGACCGGCGGCGGGTACGTCACCGCGGTCGTGCGCGGCGACGTCGCGGCGGTGAAAGCCGCGACCGAGGCGGGAGCACGCGCAGCCGAGCGCGTCGGCGAGCTCGTGAGCGTGCACGTCATTCCGCGCCCGCACGCGAACATCGACGAGGCATTGCCGCTCGGGCGTCCCCCGCAGACGGAGTGACCTGAGATGTTCCTGGCGCGCGTCATCGGGACCGTCGTCGCCAGTCGCAAGGAAGAGGAGCTCGAGGGTCTCAAGCTCCTCGTCCTCAAGCAGTGCGACCTCGACGGCAAGCCCCAAGGCTCGATGCTCGTGGCCGCTGACGCGGTCGGGGCGGGCGTCGGCGAGGTCGTGCTCTACGCGTCGGGATTGAGCGCGCGCCAGACGGCGCTCACGAAGGACCGGCCGGTCGACGCGGTGGTGATGGCGATCGTCGACACGGTCGAGACCGGCGGCCACGTCGACTTCCAGAAGGACGCCTGACGATGAGGCGCATGCCGACAGGGGGCCTCGACGAGCCGACGCTCGACGCGATCGTGGACGCGGTCGTGGGGCGACTCTCGAGCCGCATGGCGCCGAACCGGTCGGTCGTCCCGCCGCTCTCGGCGGCGCCGGCCGCGCAGAGCACGGCGGGCGCCGGTCAAGCCGTGACCGATCACCCCGCGTCGTCGTTCGTGGCGCATCCGAAGGCGACGGCGCCCGCGGTGCACGTCCACGGACGCCGGCCGGGCGTGCACACCGACCTCGACACCGCGGTGGCGACGGCGCGCAGCGCGTTCGAGCAGTACGAGGCGATGCCGCTCGCGACGCGCTACGACGTCGTCCGCGCGATGCGGCAGGCCGCGCTCGCGCACCTCGACGAGATGAGCCAGCGCGCGGTGACCGAGACGAAGCTCGGGCGCGTCGAGGACAAGCTGATCAAGAACCGCGTCGCGATCACCAAGACGCCCGGGCCCGAGTTCCTCGAGCCGATCGCCCAGAGCGGCGACGACGGGCTGATGCTCCTCGAGCGTGCGCCGTTCGGCGTGATCTGCTCGATCACGCCGTGCACGAACCCGACCGAGACGATCATCAACAACGCGATCGGGATGGTCTCGGGCGGCAACGCGGTCGTCTTCAACGTGCACCCGCTCGCGCGCGGTACGAGCGCTTGGTACATCTCGCTGCTCAACGACGCGATCCGCTCTGCGGGTGGGCCGGGCGAGCTCTTGAACTGTCTCGCCGAGCCGACGATCGACTCGGCGCAGAGCCTGATGAAGCACAAGGGCATCAGGCTCGTCGTCGTGACGGGCGGCGGCGCCGTGGTGCAGGAGGCGATGCGCTCGGGCAAGCGCGCGATCAGCGCCGGCCCGGGCAATCCGCCGGTCGTCGTCGACGAGACGGCGGACATCGAGCGCGCGGCGCGCGGCGTCGTGGCGGGCGCCTCGTTCGACAACAACGTCATCTGCACGGACGAGAAGGAAGTCATCGCCGTCGCAGACGTCTGCGACCGGCTCGTGCGCGAGATGGAGAAGTGGGGCGCGCACAAGCTCTCGTCGAGCGAGGTTCGTAAGCTCGAGACGACGCTCCTCGACTCGGAGGGGCACATCAACCGCGACTTCGTCGGCAAGAACGCGGGCGTCCTGCTCGGCGGCGCGGGCAAGCGGGGCGGCGACGACCTCAGGCTCCTCTTCTGCGAGGTCCCGGAAGATCACCCCTTCGTGCAGACCGAGATGCTCATGCCCATCGTGGGCGTCGTGCGTCAGCCGGACGTGGAGAGCGCGATCCAGTGTGCGAAGCGGGTCGAGCACGGCTACGGGCACACGGCGGTGATGTACTCGACGAGCATCGAGAACTTGAGCCGCATGGCGCGCGTCATCAACACGAGCATCTTCGTGAAGAACGCGCCGAACTTCGCCGGCATCGGCGCGGGCGGCGAGGGCTACACGAGCTGGACGATCGCCTCGCCGACCGGTGAAGGCCTCACCACCTGCCGCACCTTCACCCGCGAGCGCCGCTGCACCCTGAAAGATCACTTCCGGATCGTGTGATGATCGGATCGAGGCGAGCTCTCGCGAGCGAAGCGAGCCCGGGCGCGCAGCGCCGGGCCAAAGGCCCGCGCGAGCACCCGAGGGGAACGACGAGGGGCGAAGCCCCCCGTGAACACTGATGCACGATGGCGAGACACCGCCAGCGCTCGGCGTCCTCGAGGTCGGGTCGATCGCGCGGGGGCTCTTCGTCGCCGACGCGCTCGTGAAGCGCGCGCGAGTGCGAATGTTACGCGCCGATCCGGTGACGCCGGGGAAGTATCTCCTCGTGTTCGCCGGTCCAGAGGAAGAGACGAAGGAGTCGCTCGACGCCGCGCTCGACGCTGCCGGCGCGGACGCGATCGACTCCCTCCTTCTGCCCGGCGTTCACGGCGCGATCCTCCCCGCCCTCGACGGCGTGCAGCCCGGGCCGGTCGACGGCTCGCTCGGAGTGCTCGAGATGCGAACCGTCGCGGCGACGTTGCTCGCCGCGGACGCGGCGCTCAAGACCGCCGACGTCGTGCTCGTCGGTCTTCACCTCGCGCGCGGGATCGACGGGAAGGGCTACGTCGTGTTCTCGGGGGCGCAAGAATCGGTCGAGGCGTCTCTCGAAGCAGGCGACGAGGCCGTATCGCCCGAGCACCGCGCGGGACGCGAGCTCGTCGCGCGCCCTCACCCGGACATGCTCTTCGCGCTCACGCGCCTGTGACGCTCGACGAGAGGCTCGATTGGTGGCGCGGGCTCGTGCACCATCCGCGAAGGAGGACCGAATGAACGTCGTTTCGCGGAGCGCGGCGGCCGTCCAGACACTCTTGCTGGTGAGCGCGACGATGCTGTCGGCGCTCGCGCCGCACGTCGCGAGCGCGCAGCGGCTCGGTGGGCAGCGCTTCGCTGCCGCGGGGTCCGAGGACGGGGTGCTCGGCACCGAGGGCGCCGAGCGGCGCCGCTTGCTCTACCCGTACGTGGGCCTGTGGTTGTCGTACGCGGTCGATCCGGTCGTTCTCGCGGACGATGGCGGCAACGAGGTCGGAGAGATCGTCGAGCACCTCTTCGCGATGGACCTCGTGGCGAGCATCGACGTGTGGGAGGGCCTCGAATTCGGGCTCGCGCTGCCGGTGTCGTTCCAAAGCGGCGACGACATGGCCGCGGACGACGCGATGCTCCCGCGCCCGAACGTCGCGGCGCTCGGCGACCTGACATTGAGCGTCGCGTATCGCATCCGGCTCAGTTGGCGCGCCGCGATCGCGTTGCACGTCCCCGTCTTGCTTCCCACGTCCGAGGAGGGGAACGTGCTCGCGTTCGGCTTCGGCGTGCGCCCGACGCTGGCGTTCGTGTACGGGATCGGGCCGGTCGACCTCGTCGGCAACGTCTCGTTCCTCGTCCGCGAGGCCGAGCAGGCGGTCGACTACCGCGGAGGCCACGAGCTCGGCATTCGCTTGGCGGCGCGCATCGGGCTCGACGCCGAGTGGACCACGGCGCTCCTCCTCGAGGCCGGCATGTCGACGACGGTCGCGGACTTCTTCTCTGCGGCCGGCACTCCCGCCGAGGCGCGCGGCGGAGTCGAGCACTGGTTCGGAGAGCACCTCCGGTTGAGCGGGTTCCTCGGCACGGGGATCGGCCCGGGGGTGGGCGCCCCGGACTTCCGCGTCGGGGTCGGGTTGAGCTTCGGGCAGAAGCCGCGTCGTCCGCGCATCGAGCCGTTGCCGAACGACGAGGACGCCGACGGCGTGCTCGACGACGACGACGCCTGCCCGCTCGACCCGGAGGACCGCGACGGATTCGAGGATGACGACGGTTGTCCCGACCCGGACAACGACGGTGACGGTATCCTCGACGACGAGGACCAATGCCCGATCGAGCCCGAGACGTTCAACGGCCTCGCGGACGAGGACGGCTGCCCCGATCAGATCCGGATCGAGGGGTCGCAAATCACGACGTTCCATCCGGTCCAGTTCCGCACGGACAGCGACGAGATCCTCCCCGCGAGCTACGACATGCTCCGCGAGGTGGCGCGCGTGATGGATGCGAACCCCGACATGGCGATCCGCGTCGAGGGTCACACCGACTCCGAGGGGGACGACAACTACAACATGGAGCTCTCGCGGCGGCGGGCGGAGAGCGTGCGTCAGTTCATCGTCCACGAGGGTGTCGACGAGAGCCGCATCGACTCGGTCGGACGCGGCGAGACGCGACCCATCGCGAACAACGCGACCCCCGAAGGTCGCCGGCGCAACCGGCGCGTGGAGTTCCACATCCGTGGGAGGTGAAGCGATGCGCGCGCTCCTGATCCTCTCGCTCGTGTCGGTCGCGCCCGCGACGGCGAGCGCTCAGACGTGGCCCACGGACGACGCGTGGCAGGTGCTGGGATGCGGCGACGTGCCGTCGTTCGATCCGGTGGCGGACCAGCCGGGGGCGATCGACGAGCGGGACGTGGTCGGCGACTCGTCGCAGCCGGCGCTCTATGCGTTCGTCGACGCGACGTACCTCTACTTCCGGATGCGCGTCGACGCCGACCCGCTCATGGGCGCGATGTTTCGTCCGTTCGGGTGGGGCGTGGAGCTCGACACCGACGCCGAATCCCACGAGCTACGAGCTCGTTCTGTCGGTCGACGGCATCGCGGATCCGGACGAAGTCACGCTGCGGCTCAACACGATGCAGCGCATGCCGAACGATCCGGCAGACCCATCGGAGCGTCTCTTGTCGACCTATGCTGGCGACACGAGCGCTCGCGGTGTCCCGGCCGTAGGCGCGCTCGCGTCGAGCTTCGGGGGCGATCCCGACTTCTTCGTCGATTGGGCGGTGCCCCTCACCGACCTCATGGCCCAGGGTGTCACGCCGACGACGGCGCTCGTCTTCGTGATGGGAACCTCGAGCGACGCGCAGGCAATCGACCTCGACGTCGCGTGCAGCGACGGCGCCGCCGGGCCGCCGACGCTGGCGATGGCGGGCACCGACCCGGTGCTCCCCGACCTCGTGCCGGCGCCGCTGCCGGACGGAGGAGTCGCAGGCGAAGACGGCGGGACCGGCGCCGCCGACGGCGGCTCGGGGCTCCATCTGCGGGGCGGGCCGGGCGCGTGCTCGGCCGCGTCGGGTGACGGTCGCGAGCCCGGCCACCTCGGTTGGCTCCTGCTCGGCGGGCTCGCGCTCGCGATTCGCCGGGCGCTCCGCCGCCGCGCATCACATGAGCGGTAGCTCGCCGACGCTCTCGGTCGTCCAGACCGCGATGTGGTTCGACGTGTCGAGCGCTTGGAACGGGAGGCAGAACGGGACGAAGCTCGGGTCTTCGACGCCGCCGCCGACGGAGTCCGGCAGCACGCCGCTCATCCACAGATAGGTGCCGCGGCCGCCGCTCTCGTCGTTGCCGCCAGGTGCGGTGCGCAGTCCGTACGCGCGCGTCGACGCGAAGCTCACCCACATGAGCCGCCGATCGCCGAGGTCGCCGCTCTCGAGCACGAACTCGAAGGGCGCGAGCCGCGGGAACGTATCGTTGAGCTCCGCGCGACCCTCGTCCATGACGCCCGGCGTGCTCGCGTTCGCGAGGTGGACCGGCGTGCCGCCGTCGCTCGGTACGGCCCAGATCGTCGCGGACGATCGCTGTCGGCGTTGCAGTCGCGGTTGCCCACGTCGCCGCCGGGGCACACGGAGCGGCTGTACACGAGGAACGATTCGTCGGGCGCCCAGTCGGGGTTGTACGTGCTCACGCCGTCTTCGCGCGGCACGAGCACCTGCGGCGAGCCCCACGTGCCGCCCGTCTGCTCGACGTACGCGATCTGACCCCAGCCTGGGCGCTGGGACGTGCCGTCGCGGCCGACATCGGTGTACGCGATGCGCGAGCCCGAGACCGGCGCCCAGGAGGGGTGGCTCGCTTCGACGCCATCGACGGGGATGTTCCCGATCTGCATGCCGCAGTCGCCGCCGGCTCCGCTGCACGTCACGTCGAAGAGCAGGATCCCGTCGGCTCCGCGCGCGTCGTCGCCGTACACGGCGGCGAGCGTGTCGTTGTCCGGGCTGAACGACGCGAACTGAAGCACGTGATCACCGCTCGCGCTCTGGTTCCACAACGGTGTGAACGACTCGAGATCGTACAAGAGCACGCCCCCGCGGTTCTGTCCGC